>JACPIT010000012.1 GCA_016187945.1 Opitutia bacterium | reverse complement strand
GTTCGAGGGTGTCGACGAACGCCGCGGCGATGGCCGCGAGGTTTTGGCGGCGGAAGGTGCAGATGGTGTCGTGGTCGGGGTGCGTGTCGGCACAGAGGTGGCGCACGGCGATGTCGCGGTAGGTGGCGCGCTGGATGCGGCGCGAGCTGAACAGGCCGTTGGCGTAACAGTAGATCAACAGCGCCAGCAGCAGGTGCGGGGGATATTGTTCGTCGCCGCTGCCTTTGTGGTTCACCGCAAACTGCGTGAGCGGCAACCGCTCGACGGCCGCGATGACGAAGTGCACCAGATCGTCCTCCGCCACCCAGTCGCGCAGGTCCGGGGGCAGAAGCATGGGGGTGTTGCGGTCGATGTTCTTGAAACGATGCGCCATACCCCCCCCTGCTGCACGCCCTGTGCCGCGCATCACAGCGGTTGGAAAAAAGTCCGACAGACTCCTAACGCTCCACGCCACCCAAAACTGCGCGCCGTCGCGCGCCGTTCACCCTTCCAGCGCGGCCCCGAGCGCCGCGATGATTTCGCTCGCCGGCTCCGTGCCGACCGAGAGTCGCAACAGCTCCGCGGGCAAACCCGCCTCGCGCAACACCGCGCCGCTGCTGCGGTTCGGCAGCAGATCGTAGTGTGCGAGGTAGACGTAGGGGCAGATCAACGTCGTCGCCATGCCGAAGCTCGGGCCCTTCGGCAGCGTCAGCCGGTCGTAGAAACTCGCCAGCGATCCGCGCAGCGTGAACGACACCACCGCGCCAACCGATTCCGGCGTGCGCGCGAGCTGCGCGTAGTTCGCCGCCGTCGCGCGCTGACCCGACCACCACACGCGCTCCACGCGCGGATATCGCTCGAGAAACGACACGACGAGCGGCGTCGTGGCATTGATGCGGCGCACGACATCCGGCGCCGTGCGGATTTCCGCCGCCAGCCGCGCGAGGTCGCGCGGGTAGGGCGCGTCGAGTTCGCTGGCGATCGAGGCGCGCAGCGCCTCGGCGTCGGGACCGGCGGGATTCACGACCGCGGCGCCGATCATCACGTCGCCTTCGTGCGAAGCGTATTTCGTGAGGCTGAACGCTGCGATGTCCGCGTGCGGCAGCACGTCGACGTTGAACGGCGACGCGATCGCCGGATCGGCGATCACGCGCGCGCCATGCCGGTGCGCCAGGGCTTTGATCGCCGCAAGGTCGCCGGTCTGGAGCAGCGGATTCGTGGGCGCCTCGGTGATGACGCCGGCGATGCGCGCGCCGTGCTCGGCGAAGAGTTTTTCCAGCGCGGCGAAATTCGTGACGTCGTGCAGCACGAGGTGATCGCGCGCCGGGTCGGGCGTGAATTTTTTCAGCAGCGCGATCGTGTCGAGGTAGAGCCAGCCGAGTTGCACCCACGCCGTGCGGCCGCGCGCGGCCTGCACGCGCGTGACGGCGCGAAACGCCGCGTGCATCGCGCCCATGCCGCTGCCGGCGAGCGAAAGGTCTTCGCGCGACGCGCCGGCGAAGAGCGGCAGCAGCACGCGCTCGATTTCCGCGCGCGCGTCGCCGGCGAAAGTCGTTTCGGCGGCCACCGTCGCGCGCTGGCCGAGACGCACGAGCGCATCCTCCGCGCCGCGCGAGCTGAGCAGCCCGCCGGTGTGCTGAAGCCAGAGTTTCGCGAGCTGCGCGAGGTGCGGGTCAGTCGCGTGGATGACGATCGCCACGCCGGCGTGCGCCGTGGCGCGGGCGCGCGCGGCGCCGAGTTGCGCCACGAGCGCGGCGGCGGCGCGCGCGGAGAGAACGGGCCAAAGTTGTTCGCCGGGCTGTGCAATTTCTGCGGCGAGCGCGCGGATGAGTTCCTGCACGAGCGGATGGATCGCGAAGCGCGGATAGCCCGCGCGCATCGCGCCGACGACGCGCGCGTCGCGTTCCTCGTAGCCGATCACGTCGGCCATCGTCGGCAGGCTGCACGAGACGGAATGCAACGAGCCGGGAATGGGCGTGCCGAGCGGCAGAGGGCGAAAAACGGACATGCCGCGATTCGCGCGCAAGCGCCGCAGCACAGCAACACGAGCGCCGGTCACCGGCTCGGTTTCCATGTCATATGGCGAATGGGCCGACCGGCCCACGAGCTATGACTTGGAGGAAGTTTGTGAGCGTGCGTCGCCTTTGGTGCGCTCTCACGTCATGGTCGACCGATGTGCCCCCGCTGCCCCGCAGCACTTCATCCTCGCGCTGCCGGATCTGCGGCTCGCGCGCGGTGGAGTCGTGCGCCGGCACCGCATCGCGGCGTGGTGGTGGAGCCGCGCGGACGACACGCCGGCCGAGCCGCTGGCCGACGTGCCGACCGTGCTCCTCGTGCACGCGCTCACCGGCGGCGCGCTCGCGGGCGGCAAGGACGGTTGGTGGGAGCCGCTGATCGGCCCCGGCCGCGCGCTCGATTCGTCGACGCACCGCATTCTCTGTTTCAACAACCTCGGCTCGTTCTACGGCAGCAGCGCGCCGGGCATGCCGGGGTGGCCGAAGTCGAAGAAGACGCAGCTCACCAGCGTCGACCTCGCCGGCGCCATTCTCCAAGGCCTCGACGCCCTCGGCTTGAAACGCGTGCAACTCGCCGCGGGCGGCTCGCTCGGCGGCATGGTCGTGCTCGCCCTCGCCGCGCGCGATCCGAAGCGCTTCGCCGCGATCATGCCGATCGCCACGAGCGCCACCGCGACCGCGTGGACCGTCGGCTGGAATCACGTCGCGCGCGCCGCGCTGCGCGTCGATCCCGGTTACCCGCACCACGCCGCGCGCGGCCTCGAAGTCGCGCGCCAGATCGCGATGCTCACCTACCGCGCCGAGCCCGGCCTCGGGCAAAAGCAGACCGCGCGCACGATCGGCAGCTACCTCGAGCACCACGGCAAGAAATTGCACGGACGTTTCACGGCCGGTTGCTACGAATCGCAGCTCGACGCGATGAATTACCACGACCTCACCGAGCCGTTGCCCGGCACGCGCGGCCCGGCGCTCGCGCGCATCAAGGCGCCGGTGCTCGTCGTCGACGTCGACACCGACCAGCTTTTCAAGCCCGCGCAATCCGAGGCGCTCGCGGCCGCCCTCCGCGCCAACGGCACCCGCGTCGAGCGCGCCACGCTGCGCAGCCCGCACGGCCACGACGCGTTCCTGCTCGAATGGGAACAGTTGACCAAGCTCCTCCGCCGCGCGCTCGCTCTCTCCCCGTCATGAACGCCTCCGGCCGCTTCGCCGATTTCGTCGTAGCAGCCGTCGTGAGACGGCTGGCGCCAGCGGCGTTACCGCCGCTGCTACGTCCAGGCGCCCGCGCGCTTCGGGCCATCTGATCCATCAACGAATGAACGCCTCCTGGCAGATCTACAAATTCGGCGGCACCTCGGTCGGCACGCCCGGCCGCCTGCCGCGCGTGCTCGATCTGATCGCCGCCGCCCCGAAACCGGTCGCGGTGGTCGTTTCCGCGCCGGGCGACACGACGGATTGGCTCATCCTCGCTGCGCACTCCGCCGCCGACGGAGAAATCGCCCAAGCCCGCGGCGAACTGGCCCGCGTGCGCGAACTCGCCGCCACCATCGCGCGCCCCGTGCTCACGTCGCACGGCCTGCGCGCCTTCAAGGCCGACCTCGACGAGGTCCTGCTGCCCGTCGAGCGCACGCTCTCCGGCATCGAACTCACCCGCGAATGCTCGCCGCGTTCGCTCGACGCCGTCATCAGCGCCGGCGAACGCATTTCCGTCGCTCTCGTCGCTCGCGCGCTCAGCGAGCGCAACTGCCCGGCGAAGGCCGTGGACGCGCGCGACTTCGTCGTCACCGACGCCACCTTCGGCGCCGCCACCGTCGACCGCGCCGCCACGACGGACAAGTTCAACGCCCTGCTCCCGTCGTATGCCGGCCTGACGCCGATCGTCACCGGTTTCATCGGTCGCACGCGCGACGGTCACACGACCACGCTCGGCCGCAACGGCTCCGACTACACCGCGACGCTGCTCGCCTCGCTCTTCAAGGCCGAGGCCGTCACCGTTTGGACCGACGTGCTCGGCGTCATGACCGCCGACCCGAACCTCGTGCGCGAGGCGTCGCCGGTTGACCGGCTCTCCTACGACGAGGCGCTCGAGCTGGCCTATTTTGGCACGCGCATGTTCCACTCGCGGACGATCATTCCGCTGCGCGAGTGCGGCGCGGCGCTCGTCATCCGCAGCACCACGCATCCCGACGCGCCCGGCACGCGCATCGACGCCACGGGCAATCCCGATCCCGCGCGTCCGACCTGCGTCACCAGCCTGGAAAACCTTTCGCTCATCGGCGTGCAATCGCGTCGCACCGGCATCGGCCGCCCGGTCGTCAGCCGCGCCGTGGCCGCGCTCGACGCCGAGGGCGTGCGCGTGTGGCTCAGCACCGAATCGACGCTCGGCCAGACGTTCTCCGTCGTGGTGCCGATCGCCGACGAGGCGCGCGCGAAGGAAATTCTCCAGCAAACGCTCGCCGCCGATCTGATGCGCGGCGATCTCACGCTCGGCCCGGTGCTCTCGCCGGTGTCGCTCGTGACGCTCGTCGCCGAGTCGATGGGCCGCCGCCCGAACGTCGCCGGCCGTATGCTCCACGCCATCGGCACCGTCGGCGTGCCCGTGCGCACGATGGCGCAGGGCGCTTCGGCGCGCAGCATCTCGGTCGTCGTCGACGCCACCGACACCGCGCTCGCCGTCCGCACCGTGCATGCGGCCTTCAACCTCGCGCACGCCGAGCTGAACGTGTTGCTCCTCGGCAAAGGCATCGTTGGCGGCAGCCTCTTGAAACAACTCGCCGCGCACGGCGACGCCCTCCGCTCGCAGCACGACGTGAACGTGCGCCTCGTCGGCCTCGGCGGCAGCCAGGGCGGCATGTTCTCCGCCGCCGGTTTCCCGCCTGCGACGGCGGCGAAGACGCTCACGGAAGCGAAATCGCCGCGCGCCGTCGCCGAGCTGTTGCCCGAACTCGCGCGCCTGCCCAATCCCGTGCTCGTCGACTGCTCCGCCTCCGCCGGCATGGAGCAGCTCTACGTGCAGGCGTTCAACCTCGGCATCAACGTCGTCTCGGCCAACAAGCAGCCGCTCGCGCTCCCGCGCCCGCAATGCGAGGCGCTGCACGGCGCCGCCCGCCGGCATTTCCGCGCCTATCACTACGAGACGACCGTCGGCGCCGCGCTGCCCGTGATCGAGACGTTGAAAAACCTCGTGCGCACCGGCGACGTCGTCGTGCGCATCGAAGGCGCGTTCTCCGGCACGCTCGGTTTCCTCTGCGAACAGCTCACGCAAGGCATCCCGCTCTCCGCCGCCGTCCGCAAGGCGAAGGACCTCGGCTACACCGAGCCGCACCCGCGCGACGACCTCTCCGGCCTCGACGTCGCCCGCAAGGCGCTGATCCTCGCGCGCGAACTCGGCCTGTCGCTCGACCTCGCCGACGTGAGGCTCGAGCCCTTCGTGCCCGCCGAACACCTGCGCGAGGACGATCCGGAAAAGTTCATCGAGAAACTCACCTCGGCCGACGCGGCGTTCGTCGAGCGCATCGCGAAGCTGAAGTCGGAGGGCAAACTGCTCCGCTACCTCGCGCGCATCGAACCCGCTGCTGAGGGAGCAAAGGTGACGGTCGCGCCCATCGGCGTCGACGCCTCGCACCCGGCGGCCAGCCTGCGTGGAGCGGAGGCGTTCGTGGCGTTCCACACGGAGCGCTACAGCCAATATCCGCTCGTCGTCCGCGGCGCCGGCGCCGGTGGCGACGTGACGGCAGCCGGCGTGCTCGCCGACATCCTGCGCCTCGCACAAAACCTCCGCAGCGGCCGCGCGAGCTGATTTCGGAGGACAGAGGACAGAGGCGGAAAGGCGGATTCGCCGAGGTGGAGCGCGTTGACCCCAACGCGCTCGAGACTCCCGCTCGCGAAGCAACGCCGAGTCGCAGCGATTGCTGCGCTCGCCGCGCCGCCGGTGAGAGTTTGTTTTTTACCACGGATTACCCGGATGCAGACGGATTGCCCGGATGACGGATCGTGAACGATGCGGCATCCGTGGAATCCGCCCCGATCCGTGCCATCCGTGGCAAAGATAAATCTTCGAGCGCAGCACGCGCGACCTTCGCAGGTGCCGTCGGGACGCCGGCGCCCACCTCGAACCGTCACGCCGCGTTCCGCCTTGAGCCGCTGAACCGTTTCTGGCTCCGTCACCGCCGGGCCACCCGCGGCGAGGTTTTCGCCGAGACGAATCGATGTTTTGCCTAGAATGACGAATCTCGCGCGATCGCCGTGGCGTTGCTTGCTCCTAGTTTGGCTTCCGCTTGCCGGTTGTTCCACGATCAAACTGCAACCGTCGGCGGGACATGTGATCCTAGATCGCGAGCTTGCGATCGTCTCCAATTACTGGCGACCGACTGAGGAGGACGTGCGAGGCTTGGAGAAAGAAATGGCGCGTTTGATCGGCTCGACGGACTCGCGTGTAGTCGGGATGGAGCGCGCGAAATTGTCCGAATATGGCGTGCGGTATTACGGGACCGTGCTTGATGGCCGCCGAACGATCGTCGGTGAGGGAACTCACCTGTCGCAACAGAGCCTCGAGGATTTACGGCAAGAAAACGCGCGTCCTGGGAACCTGCGCTTGAAGCCGTTCGGCGGCGGGAAACTGTCCTTCACGGTCGTTTACGACGCCGAGGTGAAGCGAATTCTGTCGATCGAAGCGGCCGCACCGCTCTGAACTACGAGGTCCGTTGTCTCGGCGCTCTCTGTGTTGAACGGTTTTCGTTCGCGCTCCTACGCAGCCCTGCGTATGGCTCGCGCTCGCGGCGCGCGCTATTCTCCCGCGCATGGACGACGAGACCATCACCCTCACACGCACGCCGCCACTGCGGCGCGTCGGTGCGCATGAGGGCGCGGGGCACGCCGTGGCGTTTGCGGCGGCGTTCGTGTTGCTCGGGCGGGCGTTCGAAACGCAGATCGCGTTCGCGGTGCCGCCGGCCGCGGGAGTTTTCTGGCTCGGTTGGTATGGCGCGCTCCGCGCGGCTCGCGTGCGCGATTGGTTCGGGCGCTGGGATGCGGTGTCGTTCGGCTTCGTTGCCGGCTACGCGGTCGTGCTCGCGCTCGCGGTGCAAGCGGTGCTGTTGCGCTGGGCGTAGATGGCTGAGAGCTGAGAGCTGAGAGCTGAGAGCTGAGAGCTGAGAGCTGAGAGCTGAGAGCTGAGAGCTGAGAGCTGAGAGCTGAGAGCTGAGAGCTGAGAGCTGAGAGCTGAGAAAAATTCACTTGGCGAACAGACCGCCGAAAATTTTGCAAAATTTTTCGACGCAAACGGCGCGAAAGAATTTTTTCTGCGTCAGTCGCGACATTTCGCAACCGATGGTTAGCGCGCGCGCGTTCGCATCGATATTATCCGCAGCTTTCCCCGCTCCACCGCTATGACTGCTGCAACTTTGCTGGCTCGTTTTTCCGCTCGTCACCACGTGTCCGCGATCGCTCCGGCCGATCGCCGTGTCGTCAAACGCGACGGCACCACCTCGCCCTGGGATCTCGCCAAGGTCACCCGCGCCGTCGCGCTCGCGTTCTTCGAAGTGAAGAACGGCGCCGTCGAAAATCCCGCGCGCAACGACGTCGACGCCCGCTACGGACTCGATGCCGACACTTTCGCGCGCTGCTCAGCGATTGCGGCGCGCGTCGGCCGCATGATCGAACTCGTCTACCGCCAGGGCCGCCATCCGTCGATCGAGGAGGTCCAGGACACCGTCGAAAAGGCCATCGCCGCCGACGGCGAGTGGGAAGTCGCGCGCAGCTACATCATCTACCGCGCGAAGAAATCCGCCAACCGCCTCAATCACTACACCGAGAACGGCCTCAGCGATTACATCGCCACCGCGAAATACGCCCGCTACCGCCGCGATCTCGGCCGTCGCGAGTCGTTCCCCGAAGCGGCGCGCCGCGTGATGGCGATGCATCTCGAGCATTTCAAGGATCGGCTCACGCAGAGGATCCCTGCGCCGACCGAAGATTCCCCCGCCGCGCCCGGCGACCGCCGTTTCCTCGCCGAATGGCTCGCCGGCGGCACGCTGCAGGATGCGATTCACCGTGCGTTCGGCGCCGTGGCCATGAAGCGCGTGCTGCCCTCGATGCGTTCGCTGCAGTTCGGCGGCGACGCGATCCTTAAGAACCACGCGCGCCTCTTCAATTGCTCGTTCAGCCCGATCGACCGCGTCGAGTTCTTCCGCGAATACTTCTTCCTGCTCCTCGCGGGCACCGGCTGCGGCTTCTCGGTGCAAAAGCACCACGTCGACATGCTCCCGGCCTTGTCCGTGCGCGGCGAGGAGATGGAGCTGCCGGTCGAACATTTCACGATCGAGGACACGATCGAAGGCTGGTCGGACGCGCTGCATTTCCTCCTGCGCAGCCACTTCGAGCGCTTCAAGGCCGAGTTCAACTTCTCGAAAATCCGTCCGCGCGGCGCGGCGCTCGTCACCGCTGGCGGCAAGGCCCCCGGCCATCTGCCGCTCAAGGCCGCGCTGATCGACGTCGATGCCGTGCTCACCGCCGCGTCGGGCCGCAAGCTCCGCCCGATCGAGGTCTACGACATCTGCATGTTCACCGCGCGCGCCGTGCTCAGCGGCGGCATCCGCCGCTCGGCCACGATCTGCCTCTTCTCCCCCGACGACGAGGAGATGATGTCCGCGAAGACCGGCAACTGGTTCGAGAAGCACCCGCAGCGTTCCGCCTCGAACAACTCCGCCGTGCTCCCGCGCCTCGCGCAGGACGACACGCTCTTCCGCCGCCTCTTCGTTGCGCAAAAGGAATTTGGCGAGCCGGGCTTCTATTTCGCCGATCATCCCGACTACGGCTGCAATCCCTGCTGCGAAATCGGCCTGCATCCGGTCATCAAGGGCGAACTCGACGACGAGGTCGAAGTCGCTGCTCTCCGCGCTCTCGGCTACACCGGCTCCGTCGAGCCCGGCACGCGCCTCTCCGGCTGGCAGATGTGCAATCTCAGCACGATCAACGGCGCCGCGCTGCAGACGGTCGACGATTTCCTCGTCGCCTGCATTCAAGCCGCGGTCATCGGCACGCTCCAGGCCTCCTACACGCACATTCCGTATCTCGGGCCCGTCTCGCGCTACCTCAACGAGCGCGACGCGCTGCTCGGCGTCTCGATTTGCGGGTTCATGGACAACCCGGAAATCCTCTTCAATCCCGAGGTGCTCGAGCGCGGCGCCCGCCTTTGCCGCGCGGCGAACCAGATCGTCGCGAAAGTCATCGGCATCCGTCCGGCGGCGCGCGTTACCTGCGTGAAACCGGAAGGCACGGCGTCACTCCTGCTCGGTGCCGCTTCCGGCATCCACCCGCACCACGCGCGGCACTACTTCCGCCGCGTGCAGGCGAACCGCAAGGACCCGATCTACCGGCATTTTCGCGACCTCAATCCGCACATGACCGAATCGTCGGTCTATCGCCCCGAGACAGACGACGTGATCACGTTCGCCGTCGAAGCGCCGGCGCACGCCATCCTGCGTGACGAGATCGGCGCGGTGGACTTCCTGCACTTCGTCCAGCTCGTGCAGCAACACTGGGTGCTCAACGGCGAGGCGCCGCTCTCGCGTTCGCCCGGCCTGCACCACAACGTCTCCAACACCTGCACGGTGAAGAACGACGAGTGGAGCGCGGTTGCCGACTTCATCTGGAAACACCGCGAGCACTTCACCGGCGTCTCGCTGCTCGGCCACGACGGCGACAAACGCTACCCGCAGGCCCCGCGCGAGGCGGTGACGACCGAGGACGACGTCGCGAAGTGGAACCGCCTCCGCTACACTCCGGTGAACTACACCGAGCTGATCGAGCACACCGACGAGACGAAGTTGAAGGAGATCGTCGCCTGCGCAGGCGGCGCTTGCGAGTTGACGTAAGCGACACCGCGTGCGGATCGCGGTAGGGCCGGCTTCAGCCGGCCCAAGTGCGGCGATGCTCGCGGATGCGGCGGGCGATTGGGATTTCGACGGGCCCGCTGAAGCCGGCCCTACCGCACGCATCGCGCGTTGCGAGAGCGAACCCATCGAGAAGACGACCCGGCCGTGAAAATCCGCCGGCAACGCCTTTCTGGAGGGCACCTCTCCTGCCGCGCCGCACCCGTGTTATCACGCCGCGAATGTCGAGCGACTCGGCTGGAGCCGAGTCCTCCATGTTCCGTTCCTTTCCGCTTCACTCACGAATGAAAACCGACACTGTCGCGCCGATATGACCCTCGCCTTTTGGATCGCTCTCGTCACTCAAAGCGTGATCCCGGTCACTCTGGGAGTGTATCTCTGGAGAATCGGAACCGGTCGATGCGATCTCAGCGAAAAGACCGAGGAACAGCGGACCCTGATCGCAAAGTGGAGTCGTGCGATTTCGATTCTCGGTATCCTCTGCGCGCTTTCAGGCGTCGCGGCGGCCGGGTTTCTATTGTTCGAGTAACGGCTACTCCTCGCCCAGATTGTGCCGCAGCATCGCCGCCAGCTTCGCGGCGTCGTGCACCGCGATGCTCTTCGCCTCGACCGTGATGAGCTGCTGGTCGCGCAGGCGGGCGAGCGTGCGCGAGAGCGTTTCGCTGCTCGTGCCGAGTTCCGCGGCGAGCACGCGCTTCGTGCCGCGCAGCTGAATGACACCGTCCTTCGCGTCGCGCGCGTGTTTCACCAGCCAGTTCAGCAGGCGCGTCTCCACATCCTTGAGCGTCAGGTCGTCGAGCATGCCGACCAGCACGCGCAGGTGCACGCTCATCGAACCGAGCATGCGCAACGCGAGGTCCGGTCGACGCCCGATCAGCTCCAGCAGCGGCGCTTTGGGAATCAAGAGCACCGCGCTCGGCTCGACGGCGCGCGCGTTCGCCGGATAGCCGGTCGGCGAGGCGAGTGACGCCTCCGCCATCGATTCGCCGGGGCGAAACACGTGGATGACCTGCTCCTTGCCGGCGGCGTTGACGCGGTGGACGTTGATCGCGCCGCTTTGCACGAGGTAGCAGCCGCGCGAGGGCTCGCCCTCGTGAAACAGATAATCGTCTTTCGCGAGCGTCACGGTCTGCGTGAAACTCGCGATCGTCGTCAGATCCTCGCCGGACAGCCCGCTGAACAACTGCGCGCAGCGCAACGTGCCGATGAGGCCGGTGAGCTTGAGGTCGGCGGGGCGTGGAGTCGTGGTCGGCATCGGCCGCAAATCTGCGCGATCTCGCGCCGCGAGCAAACCCGATCGAGACGCTGTCTTCGTAGCAGCCGACGTGAGGAGGCTGTCGGCTTGCGCACCCATTCAGTCGCGCGCCCGCTGCGCGGCTTTCGCGACCGGGCATTCTCTAGCCGCCCGCCAGCAATCAACCCACCTGGTCGCGGCGAACGATGCCGCGCCTCAGAACCTGTCTTGACGCTTCGCGCACCGCCGCTGCTCACTGACGCGATGCGTGGAGAAGAACTTCTGGCAACGTTGCACGCCGAGGCGCGCGCCGGCCGGCCGGTGGCGGCCGTGATGCGTCACGCCGCCCGCCACCCGATCGCCGATCCGCAGCGCCCGGAAATCGCCGAGCTGACGACCGATGGCTGCGCGGCAGCCGAGGCGTTCGGCGCGCAGCTCGGGAGTTTTTCTCGCGTGCGGCTCTTCCACAGCCCGGTGAAACGCTGCCAGCAAACGGCCGAGTGCATCGCGCGCGGCGTGCAGGTTGCCGGCGGAAGCGTCGAGTTGGTCGGCGCGCATCCGGCGCTCGGCATCGACTACATCCGCGATCTCGCGGAAGCCGGCCGCCTGACCGTGCAGCACGGCGAACACTTCGTGCGCCTGTGGTTCGAAGGCCGGGTGCCGCCGGCCGTGATCGACCCCATTCCGGCACTCGCGGCGCTAAAACTCGATTTCGTGCGCGCGCAACTCGCCGCCGCCGCGCCCGGCTCGCTCGACCTCCACGTCTCGCACGATTGGAACATCATCATCCTGCGCGAGCACCTCGTCGGCGTGCGCCACGAGGACGCCGGCTGGCTGACGTTCCTCGACGGCGTGACCTTCCGCGCCGGCGAGCGCGGCCTGCGCGCGGTCTATCGCGAGCACGCGCGGGAGGTTTGAGGTAGCGCCGGTCTCCGACCGGCGGCCCGTGCAGCCTCGCGCGCGAGTTCGGCGTGCGTGCCGGTCTTCCGCCGGTCAAAGACCGGCGCTACGGCTTCGTCGTCGTCGCCTGGATCACCATCAGCGTCAGCTCCGTCACCGCCTTCACCGCGTGCGGCGCGCTCGGCGGCAGATGCAGCAATTCACCCGGTCGGATCGTGCGCGGCTGGCCCGCGACGGAGAACTCGCACTCGCCGGCCATCACCTGCACGAGCACGCGCGCGGGACTGGTGTGCTCCGAGAGTTCCTGGCCCGCGGCGAAGCGAAAGAGCGTCACGCGCAGCCCGGGCGCGGTGAGCAGCGCCTGCGAGACGATGCCGTGATCGGGTGCGCGGTCGGGCAATGCGAGCGGGGCGATGCCCGGGGTGTCGTGGTTGAGGACAGCTTTCATGAATTTTCCCTCCAGAAGTTCACGGTCCAAGCGCCGTCGGATCGGCGCTCCATGGTCGATTCGAAGCCCTCGCTCTTGAGCAATTCGATGAGCGGCGCCGGCAAAAACGGAGCGACGACGGTGAGGCCGTGGCCGGGCGTGAGCGCGTCGATGCGCTCGCGAATCGCGCTGAACGGCTCGGTGCCCTCGGCGATGATCGGCCGAACGTCGAGGACTTTGAAAGTTTTCGGTTTCATGAGAGTCGTGGGAAAGTGGTGTCACCTTAGCGCATCATCGGCGCCGGCGCCTTGACGCAAATCATGCGCCCCCCGGATTTGCGAAACGAAATGGGCGACCGCAGTCGACAGTTGGGCCGGCTTCAGCCGGCCCAAACGAAGCCACGTTCGCACTCGTCACCCGCGAAGAAGGCTCTTTCGGGCCGGATAAATCCGGCCCTACTTCTCGACGCGAAACCCCACGCCCGGCTCGAATGTCAGCACGGCCAACCGGCCGCGCTGCGCGAGCACCTCTTCGCTCCACTCGACGCGCGGTGCGTCATCGCCTTCGCGCGTGGCGACGCTGACAGCCACGCGATGTGCGCCCGGCGCGAGCGGCACGCGGAGTTCGCCAATCGAGGCGCCGTCGGATTTCAGGCCTTTGGGGCGAAACACGTGTTGCTGCGTCGCGCCGTCGACGGTGAGGCGCACGACGACGGACGCGCGCGTGCGGTTCACGTGCACACCGGCCGCGCGCATGTGCACGGGGCGATTGTCCTGCGCCGCCGCGGTAACCGTAGTCGCATCGAGCCAGTCGCCGAACGCGCGGAACGTGAGCACGAATTCCGGTTGCGCCGCCGTCGGGTGGCGGAAAGGCGCGACGCTGACGGCGAGAACGGGCGCGAGAAGCGCGGCCGTGAGCGCGAGGCCCGCTCCCCAACGCGCGAGCGGCCGTCGCTCGCGTCGCGGCACCGGCGCGTCGCCGCAAAGCAGCCGCCCCGCCGCGCGCGTGAGTTCGAGCGGCCGAGTGGGATCGTAGCGCACGTGCGCGACCTTTTTCGGATCGGCTCGATTCGGGCGAAACTTCGGCTCGCGTTCGCCGCGCAGGCGCAGTGGCAGCCAGCGGTCGCCCTCGCGGCAAAACGGATCGGCCGACACCGTGCTGACGACGAGCACGGCGCGCGCGCCTTTTGCGACGAGACTTTCGAGCACCTTCGGCTCGACCCAACCGGACGACGGCACGGGGCGCACCTCGTAGCCGGGCAAGCGGGCGCGCCACGCGGCGTGTTGGAAAAAATCCCAGCCGCCGTCGGCTTGCGCGCACACGAGCGCGAGCGCCGGCGATTCGCCGCGCCCGACGGCGGCGACGACGAAATCGTTGAGTTCTCGCGTGACGTTGCGGGCGTCGAACCACGCCATGCCGATCGCCTGCGTGTCGCACGAGCCGGTGCAAACGCCGCAGCCGATGCAGCGATCGGGATCGACCTGCGCCTGCGACGGAAACGGTTTCCCGTCGGTGCGCGGGACCATCGTGATCGCGCCGAACGGGCAGTCCTGCGAGCACTGCGTGCACGAGAAGCAGCGCGAGGTGTTGACGGTCGCCTGATAACTTTCGCGCGGACGCCGCTGCCCGAGCCACCACGGCACGGTCGCCGTGCCGAGCAACACGAGCGCCGCAGCGAGCCACACGCCGCCGCCGGAGAGACGCGCGGAGAGGTTCAGCGGCCAGAGAAACCACCAGTCCATCGTGAACGCCTCCGGCTTCACCGCCATGTGCGCGGGCGCGGCGTTCGTTGCCGGCAATACGAACGCGGCGACGACCACGGCGGCGACGAGCCACGCGCTCACGGCGCGCGTCGGCAGCAGTTTCGAGCGGCTCAATCGCGCCAGGTGCATGGCAAGCCCGCCCGCGATCGCGAGCGGCAGCAGCATGTGCAGGAAAAACACGACGAAGAACAGCAGCGACGGCACCGTGTGGTCCGCGGTGAAGAGTCGCCCCATCGGCTCGCCGAAGATCGGCAGCACGTCGAGGGCGCGCATGCTGTCGAGCGCGAGCGTTTGCGCGCGCACGTCCCACACGAGCCAATAGCCGGTCCAGCCGATGAACCACACGAGCGCGGTCAGGGCGATGCCGCTCGTCCACGCGAGCCAACGTGCGCCGGCGAACTTGCGGCCGAGCCACGTGCGCAGTGCGTGCAGCACGATGAACAGCATCGCGAGATCCGACGCGTAGCGGTGCACGCTGCGCACGACGCCGCCGGGCGAGCGCGGCCCGAGGTCGGCGAGGGAGGTCCACGCGAACTGCACGCTCGGCGAATACCAGACGAGGAGCAGCACGCCCGAGAGCGTCGCGAGCACGAGCGCGGCGTTGGCGAGCGTGCCGAGTTGCGCGAGCGGGTTGAACTCCCGCGGCAACGCCCGCTCGATCCACGCGTCCGCGCGCACGAAGACCCCCTCGCCCGCCGCGAGCGCGCGCGCCAAACGTGTTGGTGCCACCGGCGGAAGAACCGCACCTGCTGCAACGCCCGATCCGCCGCCCAGCGTCTCCGCCAGCGCCTCGCAGTCCGGCTCCGGATGAGAATGCGCACCCATCCTCAAGCCCTCCCGCGCACGGACGACTTGTAACCTAATAGGTTACAAATTGCATTCTCTTCAGAGGGGCGGGCGGACGACTTGTAACCTATTAGGTTACAAACCAGAGGGGTGGGCGCGAGTGATTGCGGTGGCATTTTCTTGGAGGAGGGAGCGGAGGGCGGCGCGGAGCCAGGGGCGGTGGCGCGGCTCGAGATTGAAGCGGTAGGCGATGCGGCCGGCGCGATCGACGACGAGGAAGAGGTTCACGTGGTCGATGACGCCGGTCTCGGGATTGCGCACGCGGGCGAAGTTCAGTTGCGAGAGCAGACCGAGCATCGCGGCGGGTTTCTCGCCGTTCACGTAGCGGAACTCCGGGTGCGTGAAGCCGCGGGCGGTCGCGACGGCGTCCATGAGTTCGCGGGTCTCGTATTCGGGGTTGAGCGAGAGTGCGACGACGCGGAGCGACGCGCGCTCGGCGGGCGTGAATTCGCCGAGGAGTTGGTGAACTTCCTCGAAGATCGCGGGGCACGCGGTGGAGCACGCGGCGTAGACGCCGGTGACGAGGACGACCTGGCCGCGGAGATCGGCGAAGCGGAACGTCGCGCCCTTTTGGTCGACGAGCGGCACGTCGGGCAACGCGAGTGCGACGCGGATCGATTCGCCGGGGAACGGCGGCAGCGCTTCCGCGCGCGCGGCGTCGGCGCACGCGTAGGCGACGAGGCCGGCGATCGCGCCGGCGACGGCGAGCGCGGCAACGACGGCGGTGCTGGCGTGGGCGCGCCAGAGCGACAGGCGCCGCAGTTGGACGACGGTGCCGCGCCAGAGGATCGTGGCGACGCCGACGACGAAGAGCGGTTCGAGCAGCATGATGCTCACGGCGGTCCACGACATCCCGCCGGTGCGCGGATCGGCGCGGTAGCACCAGAGCTGGAAATCGCGGACGAAGCCGCCGAGCCACGCGGCGTCGGTCGGCCACAGGAGCGTGAAGAGCAGGAACGCCTCGTAGGTGGCGAGCGCGGTGAAGAGAAACACGAGCAGGCCTGCGCCGGTGAAGAAGCGGCTCGCGCGTGCGGCGCGGGTCGTCGCTTCTGGGAGCCCGACCTCTCCGAGGACGGGTTCGGCGGACGCGAAGGGAGCACCCGCGCCCGGAGGTCGCGGGCTGCCTGGTTGCGGGGCGGCCGGCGGCGAGGCGATGGATGAAGGCGAGGCGAGCATGGGCGGGCGGTGGTAGGGCCGGCTTCAGCCGGTCCCGTCGGATGTGGTTCGCGGATTCGGCTTTCGAGCGAGGCTTCGTTTGGGCCGGCTGAAGCCGGCCCTGCGTCGGGTGCGGGCGCGAAGTCTCTTCGTTTTTAGAAAAAAGCGGGGCGGCGCGCTTGCGACCGCCCCGCGACCCATTGACGGACAAGGCGGGCGGTCAGCGCACGGGCCAGACGTCGGCGAGCGCTTTCCAGTTGGCGAAGTAGTAGACCGCGAAGCAGGCGAGGAACACGAGCGTCAGCACGATGGTGCCTTTCGTCGCGGTGTGGTTGTCGGCGAGCGAGCCTTCCCTCGCGCCGGCGAGGACGGGCGGCGTGCCCCAGTTGAAGATCGGCTGGCCGTTCGGGATTTTTTTGCCGAAGAGCAGCGTGCCGACGCAGAGCAGCACGAAGATCAGCAGGCTCGTGAACGCGAGGATGCCGCCGATGCCGACGAGGCCGAGCCAGAGGTGCGCGGCGGGGCTGTAGATGCCTTGGGTGTCGATGTCCCACGAGCGGCGCGCGACGCCCATCGAGCCGGCGAACGACATGCCGAACGAGAGCATCGTGATGCCGGCGGCGAACAGATACGGTTGCACGCGCGCCCAGCCGCGGCCGATGAAGTCGCGCTGGAAGATCAGCGGGATGACGTAGTAGGTCAGGCCCATGAACGCGAGCGACGTGCCGCCGACCACGGTGGCGTGGAAGTGGCCGGGGATGCGCAGCGTGTTGTGCGCAATGATATTGATCTGCTGCGTGCCGAGGGTGACGCCGGTGATGCCGCCGATGAAACCGAAGATGCCGACCGAGAGCGCGGCGGCGGCGAACGCCGGGTTTTTCCACGGCAGCGCGGTGACCCAGCCGAACAGGCCGCGCGTGTAGCCCTTCTCGCGCATCGCGAGTTCGACGCCGGCCGGCACGGTGAAGCCGTGGACCATCGATGCGAGCACGGCGAGATACATCGCGTAGGACGTGTTCCAGATTTTCCAAGTGGAGCCGACGCCTGGATCGACAAGCAGGTGGTGCGCGGAGGCGACGTTGATGAAGAGCACGTAGAGCGCGAAGGCGGTGCGGCACACGGCCTCGTTGATCGGACGGGCGCCGAGCGTGACGTTGCCGATGAGATACCAGATCGCGACCATCGCGCAGACGTTGACCTGCTGCGATTGGTGGCCGAGGCCCCACCAGATCAGGCGATACCACGCGGGGTCGGGCTGCGGGGTCCAGCCCATCGAGTAGGTGAAGGTCGGGATCATCACGATCGCGCCGTGGAGCAGCGTGATGACGGCGATGATCGCGGCGGCGAGCGCGCCGAACGTCACGAGCGGCATCGAGCCTTCGTAGGCGCCGTCGCGTTTGGCGACGTAGAGCGTGGCGAAGAAATTGAACACGCCGATCAGCGTGCCGACGGCGACGAGGATGATGCCGAGGTAGAACGCCGGGTGCGCGAGCAGCGGCAAGTAGGACGTCATCAGCACGTCGGCTTTGCCGGCGAGGATGATGTAGTCCACCATCAGTGCGCCGGTGAGCATCATGCCGAACGAAGTCCACGCGACCTTGCGGGAGAAGAGCCGGGCGTTGAGCGGCGTGGTGCAGGCGAAGTAGAGCACGGCGATTTCGAAGAACAGGATCCAGTGGATCAGCATGTTCAGGCCGTGGAAGGTCAGCACGCGGTAGAACCAGTCGGTCGGCAGCAGGTGCACGGTCTGCCAGCGGGTGAGCGCGAGCAGCAGCGCGGCGATGCCGCCGAGGAGGAGAAACACGACGGCGGCGACGGCGTTGAGCTTGATGAAGCGCTGCGCGTCGAAGCAGACGCTGAGGCCGGTGGTGCCGCAAACGCGCTTCGGCACGCCGGGCGCGGCGAGCGCATGCGAGTCGCTCGCGGAGTTGAAAGTGGCGGTGGTCATGGCGGAGAGGGGCGGGCGGGAGGGGCGGGAGGAGCGGCGCGGTTATTCGACGAAGATTTTTCCGGTCATGGCATGGTGGCCGATGCCGCAGAATTCATTGCAGACGATCGTGAACTCGCCCTTCGAGGTCGGTGTGATCGTCAGCGTGTGGTCGTAGCCGGGGAGAACCTGGAAGTTCATGTTGAGCGGCTGGAGCGAGAAGCCGTGCTGCAGGTCGAGCGACGAGAGGTGCAGGCGGTAGGTCTCGCCGACGCGGAGGCGCAGCGCGGGATACCACTGCCACATGCGCGCGGTGAGGTAGGCGTCGCCGCCCGGCGCGGGCTCGACGATCGGCAGCTCGGGCGCGAAGGCGTTCGCGACGGGATTCTTGAAGGTGCCGACGCGGTTGGCTTCGACGAATTTCTCGGTGCGCGCGAGGAAATCGGCGGGCTTGACGGTGTAGGCTTCGCCGCGGCTGTTTTGTTTACCGCGGAAATGCCAATACGGCATCATCAGCGACATCACGAAGCACCAGAGAATGGCGACGCCGAGCCAGAGTTTCTCGTGGCCGGCGGGCGCGTGGAACCAAGGGGAGGTGAGGGGACGCAGGCTCATGGGAGGGAAATTTCAGGGCAGCAGCGCGGGTTTGGTCATGAGCAGCTCGATCCAGCCCCAGACGGTGTAGGAGAGGAACGGCACGATGACGCCGAGGGCGAGCAGGAGCCACGGGTTGTCCAGGAGCTTCTGCCAGGGATGTTTTTCGGTTTCGTTTTTCATGGGTGCGAAGGTGCGGTTGCGATCGCGCCGCGACGCCACGAGCCGACGGCGCGCAACATCACGGCGAGGAAAAGGAGTCCGCCGGCCACGGCCAAAATTCCGCCGAGGCCCATCACGCCGAGCCCGACGTATTCGCCGAGCGAACGCACGTGCTGCTCGACGCCGTATTGCTTGCGCCCGAGGCCGTGCACGCCGGCGATGGCGAAACCGAGCGCGAACGTCGCCTGGCCGACGCCGAACGTGAGCAACTGCGCGCGGCCGCGCCGCGCGAGATCGGCCGCGAGTGCGAACGGTGCGCGTGGAGAGACGGCGTCGACGAGATCGTAGGCGGCGGTCATCAGCGCGAGCGTCACGGCGCCGATGGCGGCGTGATAGTGGCCGGGCACGAGCGTGTTCGAGCCGCGGATGAACGCGCCGAGCACGAGACCGAGCACCGCCAGCGTCGCGCTGCCGGCGAGGCCGACGAGGCGACGGTCGAGGCGAGAGGGCTCGAGGTGGAGCGCGTTGACCTTAACGCGCTCGGAATTCTCGCTCGCGTGCGGGAGCGAAGAACGCGTTGGGGTCAACGAGTTCCACCGCTGCGCGACGTGCCGGACACCGAGACCGAGCACGATCAGCAGCACGGGGAAAATCGTCCAGCGCATGAGCGCCGTGGCGATTTCGGTGTAGGCGCCGTTCGACGTGCCGAGGAGCGCGACGAAAGGCAGGCTCGCGTGCGGCAGCACGAGCGCGGTCAGCAGCCAACGGCTGGCGGCCGGCGAGAGCACGCTCGCGCCGGACCAGCGATGCAGCAGCGCGAGCCACAGGCCGAGCATCGCGGCGACGTTGGCCGCTTGGAGCGCATGACCGCCGCCCCACATGAGCAGCTCGTAGTAACCGATCGCCGGCAGGCCGGGCAGCGTCGTGCGCCACGCCGCGACGAAGGTGGCGAGCGCGATCAAATTGCCCAGCGCGGCGACACGCAGCGCGACGAGCGCATCGTCGGGCAGAGCGGAACGCCGCGGCGCGGGCGCGGCGAGCGCGGTGGCGAAGAAAATCCCGGCGCCGGCGAACCACGCGGCGAGTCCGGTGAGGAACACCGGGTGGTCGATCACCGGCACGTAATTGGAGAGGATCGGCTGCGCGCCGGGCATGAGCGCGCCGGCGAGCAGGCCCACGATGCCGGCGCCGCAGAGCGCGAAGGCGAGTCCGACAACGCGCCGCGGCAGGCGATCGCCAAGCGCGAGCGCGAGGAACGCGAGCGTGCCGGCCTGAAACCAGACGACGAGCGCGAGATCGACGTGGACGACGAGGGCGCGCTTGAAGAAGAGCGGGTCGGTGAACACCGCGCCGAGGAACGGCAGGCGCCCGACGACGAGCAGGAGCGAGAGCAGGCCCGCGAGCACGAGGCTGCCGATGGCGAAGAGGAACCAGCCGCGTGCGATCGAGACGCGGACGGCGCGCGCGTTTTCAGTCAGCCCGCGTGCGATCGCGCCGAGTTCAGGAGAAGTCGCGTCGGCCAAACTCCGTATTACGGAATTTGCGTCGGTGCGCGCGGCGGACTCCGGACGCGATGGGCGCGCGGAGGCGGGAACGAGCGAGGCCGTGGACGGGGGCATGGCTCGGTTTTAGCCGAAGCGCGCGCGCGACGCCTTGACGGGGGTCAAGGTTTGCGCGGGCGCGATTGGCCACGTTGTCGCTGCGCTCCAACGCGGCTACTTCGCAGTCTGTTGAAGCTCGCCCAATAGACCGACGGGCAATTTGTCGGTGGTAGGGCGGAGCGGCCCGCTCCGCCGCGAGTGCGATGTGGTTTTCGCGGCGCACCGGGCCGGTGCGCCCTACCGGTCAGTCTGATAGGCGAGACTCAATAAGCGTCTGCCGAAACGAAGTGTAGGAGCCTGCTTGCAGGCGATGAGCGTTTCGCCATGGACCAGATCGCCTGCAAGCAGGCCCTACAGCGGCGACTGCCGCGGTGCGGAAAGAAAACGGCGCGGCTCGGGGAGAGCCGCGCCTTAGCGATGCGGAGATGCTGACTTTGGGTGGAGCGCGTTGACCCCAACGCGCTCGGACGTGAACGCGTTGAGGTCAACGCGTTCCACCTCGTCAGTCGTGATCGATCACGGTATGCCGGTGGGGGCGGCGCTGCTCGCCGCTGCCGCAGCGGGCGCGGCGGTCTTCGTATCGCGGGCGACGGCGAGTTCGCCTTGGCGGGCGTAGTCGATCGCTTCGGCGAGGATGCGGGCGGCTTCCTGCGGCGCGTGGAAGCCCATCGAGTTTTCCGCGGAGACGAAGTCGAGGCGCCATTGCGCCTGGCGCTGGAGTTCGCGCGCGGCTTTCAGTTGGGCGTCGGTCGCGCCGGTCTTTTGCGCGGCGACGATGGCGTCGATCAGACCGACGATGGCTTTTTCGCCGCGGGTGAGGAGTGCGGCGTTGCGGTCCTGCACGGTGAGGGCGCGGGCCTTGATTTCCTGCTCGGGGACGCGGTGGCAGGTCTGGCAGGCTTGCGCGACGTTGAGCAGCGGCGAGCGGACGTGGTGGTTGCTGATCTTCACCGCGCCTTCGCGGACGTAGGGCATGTGGCAATCGGCGCAGGCGACGCCGCTGCGCGCGTGGATGCCCTGGCTCCACATTTCGAACTCGGGGTGCTGCGCCTTGAGCACGGCGGCGCCGGTTTCCTTGTGCACCCAGTCCTTGTGGCCGACGTCGTTGTAGTAGGTCTCGATCTGCTCGACCTTGAGGCCCTTGTCCCACGGGTAGGTGACGAGCTTGCCCTCGCCCTTGAAGTAATACTCCACGTGGCACTGTGCGCAGACCATCGAGCGCATTTCCTGACGCGTGGCGTCCTTGTTCGGTTCGTATTGGCCTTTGCGGCCGTCCTTGCGCCAACGCTCGATGCTCGGCAGGTGCGGCGTCGGGTAATCGGAACGCGCGAGCGCGCGGATGCCGTTGAGGAAACCGGGGCGGTTCACGCGCAGCGCCATCGTCTCGGCTTCGTGGCAATCGATGCACGAGACGGGATGCTCGACGAGCTTCGTGGCCTCAGCGTAGGGCATCTTGCAGACGATCTCGAAGCCCTTCTGGATTTGCTCTTCCCAATGCGCCTTGTCGGCGGGGACGCCGGCCTTGATGCCTTGGTCGATGTAGAGATTGAGCGTGGAGGCGTGGCACTGGAGGCACGCGCCGGGCTGCGGACGCTTGGTGACGCGTTCGGTCTCGCGCTGGTCGCTGAGCATGTAGGCGTGGCCGCGATCCTCGCGGTAATCGATGCCGAAGGCGTAGCCGGCGAAGATGCGCCGCCAGGCCGGATCGGCGTCGAGGTGCTGGAACGCTTCGCTGCCGCCGTGCGTCGTGCGCTCGGTGTCGACGGTGCGCTTGTAGCTGTCGTATTGCCGCGGGTAATTTTTTCCCCAGACGGCGGGATCGATCGTCTTGTCGCTGACTTCGACGACGCGAAAGACGTCCTTGGTCGCCTCCGCTTTGCGGGCGACGATGTTTTGGTAGAGGAGCAGCACGCCAAACGTGGCGGCGGCGAACAGGGCGAGGAGGCCGAGGTAGCCGGCGATGGCGAGGCCGCGTTGGCTGTTGAGACGGGAGTTCATGACGAGGGAGGGACGAGAAGGATTAAGAGAAAGAGGGGAGCGGGATTCGTTACCGCACGGGGCCGTGGCCGACGTCGCGGTGGCAATGGAGGCAATCGAGCATCTTTTGCGGATCGCCCGGGTGGGTGTTGATGCCGTCGACGATCTGCTGGTGGCAGCCGACGCAGTTTTCCTGGAGCACGGCGACGTTCTTCGGACGGATCATGATCGGCTCGTGAAAGTCCTGGAGCGTGAAACCCTTCGAGTGCCAGTAACCGTTTTCGGCCTTCGTGAGGTATTTCCGGATGAAGTCGTGCGGCGTGTGGCAGTCGTTGCAGGTCGCGACGGCGTGGTGCGGCGATTTTTGCCAGCCGTCGAAGTGCTCGCGCATCACGTGGCAGTTCATGCACGCCTTCGGGTCGTTGGAAAAATACGAGAGTCCGTGGGCGTAGGTGAACGTGTAGGTGCCGAGCCCGAGGAAGAGCCCGACCACGCCGGTGAGCGCGAGGGCGAGCCAGAAGCGGAGGCGCGGCGTCGGTAGGTTCATGGGGGAGGCGCGCGGCGCAGCTTAGTAGACGAACTCGACTTGAAGCCAGACTTTGCGGACGTCGGGAAACGCGAGACTGTCGCGGCGGAAATCGGCGAACTTGGCGGTGGCGGTGATATATTTGCCGAACTTGCGCGAGAGCATCACGTCGGTCTCGGTGCCGAAGTCCGCGCCGCCTTTCGCGGCTTCGAACCAGTGGTGGAACGCCGTGAGCACGACGGCCTGCGGGAGCGCGGCGGTGCCTTTCACGTAGACATCGCGCAGGCCGGCGGCGGGCGTGGCGAGGAAGAGATCGGCCCAGCCGTTGAACGCGTGCAGCGTGGCGAGCGGAGTTTTGAAACCGACGTTGTTGTCGCTGCCGAGCAGCTCGTGGCCGAGCGTGACGCTGCCGGGCTTTCCGGCGAGGCCGGCTTCGACGCAGTTATAGAGCGCGGAGTAGTTCAGCGTGCTCGAGCCGTAGTTGGCCTGCGTGGCGAGCTCGGCGCGGTAAGTGAACTTGAGGGCATCGCTGAGTTTTTGCGCGCCGACGAGGCTGACGCCGTAAGTGGCGCAGGAATTCGCGGCGGAGTTGGCGAAGTCGAGCAGGTAGGCGTAGCCGGTGACGGTGCCGAGCGTGGCGTCGGTGTAGGCGGCGTTGACGACGTGTGACTCGGAATCCCATCGGCCCTGCGCGTGGCGGCGCGAGAAGACGCGGTTGATCTGGTCGAGGTAGGCGTAGGTGAGCGTCGTGTTTTTCAGCGATTTGTCCTGCACGACGAACGCGTCGAACGTCTGCTGATTTTGCCGCCAGCCGACGTCGCCGACGAAGCGGGCGTTGTCGAGGATGAGCTTCTGGCGGCCGAGCGTCGCGGTGGTTTTGTCGTGCGAGTAGGCGAGCCAGAGCTGGTTTAGCTCGGTCGTTTCGGGATCGGCGACGACGGCGCGGCGGGCGGCGGCGGGGTTGAGGCCGGACTGGTTGAAGGCGTCGCCGTCGAACGCGGCGACGTTCTCGCCCTCGGCGGAGAACTGCCAGCCGGCGAACTTCGCGGTCGTGAAGCCGAGGCGCGTGCGGAGCGTGAGCGCGTTGGCGTCGAGGAGGCCGGTTTGTTGGACGCCTTCGTAGCGGAGGCGCGCGTTGAGCGAGACCTTGCTTTGCGCGACGGCGTCGGCGAGCGAGGCGGGTTCGGCTCCGATCGCGGCGGTGGCGAGCAGAGAGGCGAGAGTGAGCACGGCGGCTGATTTCATGAGAAACGGGGGAGGGACTGACTCGGCCCGTGGACGCCGTGACGCGGGAAGATTACCGGTGCGAGCGAGAGCGGACCTTGATTTGGATCAAGCCGCGCGGCGTATAACGGGCGGCACTGGGAGCGATTAGCGCGGGGCGTCTGACGCCGTGGGCGGAGCGAAAAATCCGGGCACGCCGCTCGTCGAGGTGGAACGCGTTGACCTCAACGCGTTCTAGAAGCTCCGCTGGCGAACGGACGCTTGAGCGCGTTGGGGTCAACGCGCTCCACCGTTATTTCGCGGCGGTCGCTTCGAGCGCGGCGAGGGCGGCGTCGAGGCCGCCGGAGAGGCCGGTGCGCTGGTGGACGATTTCGCCTTCGCGGTTGAGGATGGTGAAGAGATTCGAGTGCGCGAAAGAGCCGTCGGCCTCCTGCTTGTATTTCACGCCGAGGAGCGCGGCGAGTTCGCGGACGGAGGCGTCGTCGCCGCGGAGGAGAATCCAATTGGCGTCGAGCTGACGCGCGGCGCGGTAATTGGCGAGTGCGGCGACGGTGTCGCGCTCGAGATCGAACGAGACGAGCACGAACACCGCGCCGCGGCGCAGCGCGGGCGAGAGGCGCGCCTGGACGGCGAGCAGATCGGTGACGGTGAGCGGGCAGGCGTAGCCGCAGGTGGCGAAGAACAGATTCACCACGACCGGCCGGCCGCGCAGCTCGGCGAGGCGGAAGGTTTTTTCGGAGTCGTCGGTGAAGACGCCGTCGGCTTGGTAGAGCGAGAGGCGGGTGAAAGGATTTTCGATTTTGGATGGCTGAGGCCCTTCGGGCTGAACTCGATTCTCGATTTCGGCGGCAGCGCAACACGCGTCTTTCGGCTCCGGTTTCGGCTCGGGTTTGCAGCAAGAGCCGGCGTGCGCCACTGCCGGTGCCACCGCGAGCGCCAGAACGGCCGCCAAGAAGGTCACGAATCCGGCGGCGCGTTTGTAGTCTATTGGACTACAAACAGGATCGGGCTCCGAGTGAGTCGCGCGAAGTTTGTAGTCTAATAGACTACAAACGGATTGGGCGACTGAACGGAGGAGGTGCGTGGGTTTCATGGTCGGTGCGGGAGAAAGATTAAGAGAAAGAGGAAAGAGAAAGAGGACCTAGAGATCCCGCGCGCAGCGGAAGCCGAGCGAGGAGGTGGTGTTGTTGGCGCGGAGGGAGGAGCGGAGCGCCTGGCGCATGAAGGCCGCGTAGTCGGTCGTGTCCTTGGCGCCGACGGAGCCGGCGCCGCAGAAGAGATCGCGTTCGAGGCC
This sequence comes from Opitutia bacterium, assembly GCA_016187945.1. Lineage (GTDB taxonomy): Bacteria > Verrucomicrobiota > Verrucomicrobiia > Opitutales > Opitutaceae > Didemnitutus. The sequence goes on along the minus strand of JACPIT010000012.1, from coordinate 19,333 downwards.
GGAGTCGGCGCGCGATTCGCCGGTGACGAGCGCGGTGTTGAAATCGCTGACCCATTCCCAGACGAGGCCATGCAGGCCGCGGACGCCGTGGAAATTCGCGCGCGCGGTCGCGACGCCCGGGAGCACGGCGGGCACGGGGCGCGCAAGCCAGGCGTAGAGGTCGCGATTGAGTTGCTCGTCGTTCTTGCCGTCGGCGCGCGTGTAGCCGGCGGCGGCGGCGAGTTCCCACTCGGCGGTGGTGGGCAGGCGCTGGCCGACCCAGGCGGCGTAGGCGCGCGCGGCGAACCACGAGACGCGGACGACGGGCGCGTCGGCGGGTGCGCGCGGGCCGAGTTCGAGATCGCCGGCCCAGGTTTCGAGATAGGAGGAGTCGGCGAAGAGCGGACTCACGTGGGAGCGCTGCCACTTCGGATTCGCGCGGACGAAGGCGAGGAATTGCGCGTTGGTGACCGGCGCGACGTCGAGGCGGAACGCGGCGACGGGCACGGCGGCGAGGTCTTTGACGGAGCGCTGGAGCGGGATGTAGGTGCCGGCGGGAATCAGGACCGACGCGGGGGCGTCGGTTGAATTTTGGATTTTGGAATTTGGATTTTGGATTGAGGCGGCGATCGCGGCGGAATTGCGAATCGCGGAGTGCGGAGTGCGGAGTGACGCCGGCGAGGCCGCGAGGTTTCCAGACAGCGCTTCGACGGCGCACGCGCTGGTCGCGCACGCGTAGAGTGCCATGACGGCCAAAGGCGACTTGTAACCTAATAGGTTACAAATCGCGCGAGCGGCCGCTGGGGGCGCGCGGAAAGTGTAACCTATTAGGTTACAAAACCACGGGGCCGCGAGTGCGATGGGGCGGGAGGGCGGGAGGTTGCGGCGCTGCGCTGCGGGTGGCACGCCGTGGTTCTCCCGAATGCAAAAAGAGACCGCCGTGTCCGCCCGGCGCGTCGCCGCGCCCGCGCTGGCTGGGGCCAGGGCAGGTGTGTTGCGGCGCGGACGGGTGATGTTCGTGGACACGGCGGCGAGGGTTTCGAGGGAAGAGCGGAACTTGGCGGACGGCGCTTCGGCGGTTGGGTTTCGGGGGTGTTTGTCGCCGCCGGGTCGGCCGCGACCACCTCTGAAACTCGCGCGACGACGGTCGCGGTTAGTTGCTGCGGGCTTCGTTGCGGATGGCTTTCACGTGGTCGGCTTTGAAGGCGTCGCCGGTGTTGCCCCAGGAGTTGAAGACGTAGGTGAGGACGTCCGCGATTTGCTGGTCGGTGAGCGCGGCTTCCTGCGGCGGCATCGCGCTGTTGATCGTCTGGCCGTTGACGGTGACGGGGCCGGTGAGGCCTTTGAGCACGATGCGGACGGCGCGGTCGCGGTCCGCGAGCATGAAGTCGGAGCCGGCGAGCGGCGGGAAGACGGCGGGCATGCCTTTGCCGTCGGGTTGGTGGCAGGCGAAGCAGAGGCCCATGTAGACCTGTTTGCCCTTCTCGATCTGCGCCTCCTTCGTGAGGCCGGCGATGGTCGGGTTGCTGGCGATCTCGGCGGCGATCTTGGCTTTGAGTTCGGCGGCGCGCTTGCCGGAATCAGAGTCGGCGGCGGCGCCGAAATACACGGCGTCGATCTCCTTGCCGGAGTAGATGACGCGGTCTTCGGGGCCGGTGACCTTGATCATGCCGAGGGCGCCTTTGTTGAAGGCGCGCGTGAGCGAGTGGTCGACGAGCACGAACGTGCCGGGGACATCGACCTTGAATTCGACGACGGTGGCGCCGCCGGAGGGGACGAGCGTGGTTTGGACGTTGGCGTTGGGCAGGCTGAGGCCGGCCTCCGGGTAAACCTTGTCGAAGATCTCGCCGATGATGTGGAACGACGACGTGACGTTCGGGCCGCCGACGCCGAAGTAGATGCGGACGTGTTCGCCGACCTTGGCGGTGATGGCCTTGTCGCCGACGAGCGAGCCGACGGCGCCGTTGAACACGATGTAGGGCGGGCGTTCGTCGATGGCCTTGGCCATGTCGAAGGATTGCAGCCCTTCCTCGCCGTATTTGCCGGTGGTGTAGAACTCGCCCTGCATCACGTAGTATTCCTTGTCGACGGGCGGGAGGCCGTCCTTCGGCTCGACGAGGATGAGGCCATACATGCCGTTGCCGATGTGCATCGGGACGGGCGCGGTGGCGCAGTGATAAACGTAGAGGCCGGGATTCAGCGCCTTGAAGGTGAACTGCGAGCTGTGACCCGGCGCGGTGAACGTCGACGCCGCGCCGCCGCCGGGGCCGGTGACGGCGTGGAGATCGATGTTGTGCGGCAGCTTCGAGGACGGGTGGTTATTCAGGTGAAACTCGACGACGTCGCCCTCGCGGATGCGGATGAACGAGCCGGGGACGCTGCCGCCGTAAGTCCAGAACGTGTATTCGACGCCGTCGGCGAGGCGGCCGACGACTTCGCGCACCTCGAGATTCACGACGACGCGCGCCGCGTGCTTGCGGGTGATCGGCGGCGGCACGTGCGGCGGCGCGGTGAGGATGGCCTGCTCGACGGGCATCGCCTGCACTTCAGGCGGGAGGATGACGGGGCCCTTCGCGTCGGTCGGGCCTTCGTTGGCGCCGGCGAGCGTGGCGGTGAAGAGAGCGGCGGCCAAGGCGAGGCCGGCCGTCGCGAGGACGGTGAGGCGTGGATTTTTCATCGTGGAGCCCGGAGCATAGCGGCGCGCGGGGCGGGTGGCGTCGTGGGGTTTGCGGTTCATGGCGTGAGTTTTGTCTGGGAGTTTCTCCCGAAAGGATAACGCCGATCGCGGGCGCGTGCCTTGACGCGCATCAAGCCCCGCGCGCATCCGCCCCCGCGCTACGCGCGATAAGCGAGCGCGAGTCCGCCGAGGTAAACGAGTCCGAGCGCCGCCTCGAGCATGCCGGCGTGACGGGCGCTCCACGTTGGGGCCAACGGCGAGAGCAGCCACGCGCTGCGCGCCGCGAGCACCGCGACCAACGCGCAGGCTGTGAGCGGCGCGAGTCCGGAAGCCGCGAGGGCGGCGACGCCGACGAACGAGAGCAGTGCGCTCGCGAGAGCGGACGCCGGGTGCGCGGGTTTGTTTTTCGCGAGGCGCAAGTAGGCGCGGACCGTGAGCACCGTCGGTGCGCTGCGGGCGAGCATCAGCGCCGCGAGGGCGAGCGCCGGCGCGGCGGACCAGCCGGCGAGCGTCGCGAACGTCGCCGGCACGAGCGCGAACGCGGTGCTGCCCGCGAGTTCGGCCTCGGCTTCGCGCATTTCGCCGCGCAGATCGAACCACAGGAACGCGCCGCCGAACGGCGCCGCGAGCAGGAGCGGCCAGAGTGGAGCGAAGGAGGATTGTTGCTTAATAGGAACATTGCCGAGCAGCGCGCTGGCGAGAAGCGCCGCGAGAGCGATCGCGACGAAGACGAGTGTCCAACGCAACGCGGCGGCGCGGCGCGGGTCGGCGGACGAGAGTATCGCGACGAGTTTCAGCGGTCGGCGCGTGAAGAAACCGGCGACGACGGCGAGCGCGAGGAAGAGGCTGGCGCGCGAGGGTGCGATGAGCAGGCCGAGCGCGACGGGTTCGAGTGCGAGCGACCAACTGCCGTGCTCGCGCGGCAGCACGAGCGAGCGGAAGGAGGAGGTCGCGGCGGCAGTGGCGGTTGTGGGCGTGGGCGTGGACATGCGGCGGAGTATGCGTGACGGCGGAGCGGTCCGCCTTGAGATGGGTCAAACGGAGCGCGCGAAATCCGCGGCCGGCAATCGCGTGACACAGATTGCGGCGAAGTGCGCAAAAGACGGGGAAGCTGCGGTCGTGGCGGACGAAGGCGCACGCGTCGTGATCAGACGCGTCGCGGGCGGACGTAGCGGCCGACGTGAGGAGGCTGTTCTGGTTCCCAGCCTCCCCACGTCGGCTGCTACGAGGTGACAGCGTGCTGTGGATCGCGGCGCGCGTCGGCTCAGAGCAGGCCGCGCTCTTTCGACCAGCGGACGAATTCGGTTTCGAGTTGGTCGAAGGAGTCGATGACGAAGAGCGGATTCTGGAAATGCCAGATGTCGTAGGGCTGCGCAGCGAGGCGCTCGGGCGTGTAGGGGATTTTGGTCACCTTGTCGGTGAGGCAGTGCTGCGTCTCGCCGGAGGAGGAGATGATGCCGTTGCCGTAGACGCGGAGGCCGGACGGGTTTTTAATCAGGCCGAATTCGACCGTGAACCAGTAGATGCGCGTGAGGCCTTCCTCGGTGGCGGCGTCTTTGCAGGCGAGGGCGGCCTGGCCGATCTTCTGATAAAAATCCGCGAAGCGCGGGTGCACGATCATCGGCGTGTGGCCGAAGATGTCGTGGAAACAGTCGGGCGCGGGCGTGTAGTCGAGTTCGCTGCGAGCGCGGATGTAATCGGTGGACGGGAAGACACGGTTCGCGAGCGCGGTGAAAAAATCGTGCGCGTCGAGCAGACCGGGCGTGCGCGCGATGCGCCAGCCGGTGGTGCGTTCGAGTTTGCGCGAGACATCGGCGAGCGCCGGGATGCGGTCGTGCTCGAGGTCGAGCGTGCGGAGGCCGGTGAGATACTCGTCGGCGGCGCGGCCGGGGAGGAGCGTCTCCATGCGCGCGTAGAGCGTGCGCCAGACGTCCTGCTCTTCGGCGGAATAGTTCGGGTATTTGCACTCGGCGCCGATGGGGAGCGGTTTGACGAGCTTGTGCGGGATGCAGCGTGGATCGCTGCCGTCTTGGGTCGGAGTTTCGGGGTGGTCGGTCGTGGAGGCCGTTGGGGTCATGGGGGAGTTTGGTTGCTCCCTGATTTATCCAACGGCGCTTATGACACCAACGGAAAGCGGTAGGCCGAAAGGAGGAAAGTGGGATCGAGAGGGGAGGAAGCTCCAAGCTCCAATCGCCAAGCTCCAGAGAAGCTCCAAGCGGGAAAACCGGGAAACCACCGAGGCACCAAGGCACAGAGAAAACGGCGAGGCGGGTATTTCTCCGTGCCTTTGTGCCTCGGTGGTTCGTGCCGGTTGATCTCACTTCGACACGGATGCAGACGAGGACATCGATACGGACTCAGGCAATCGCCCGCGAATTTCGCGAATTCGCGCGAATGAATCTAAATTCCGCAGTTGAAACGCGGAGAGCGCGGAGGACGCGGAGTAGAACGTGGGAAAATCCGGCCCCCGAAGAACTCACCTGCCAGGTGGAGGGCTGCGGAGCGGAACGATCGGCGTTTCTCCTCTGTGCTCTCCGCATCTTCTGCGTTTTAACTGTGTTTTTTGGGATGAAAACCGCGCTCTCCGAGGCCGCTGATCGGTGCCGTCGATCGGGGGGACGGGAGGGAATTCTTCACTTTGAATTCGCGACACTTCGCGCCATTCGCGGGAGATCCTCGGCGTGAGTTCGGCTGGGGGGACAGGCTCACACGAAGGAAGCGAAGATAGCCAAGGCCGATGCGACCTTCGCTCTCTTTGCTGCCGTCGTGTGAGCTGGTCGGCGCGTGCGACGGCGTCCGCTCGTCAGACCGGGCGCGGGGTTTTGCGGCGTTCGACGCCGTCCCAGGGCTTGGGCCTGAGCTGGAGTTCCTGGAGGAAGCGCAGCGGGATTTTTGCGGCGAGATAGATCAGCGGCGCGCCGGCGAAGACGGCGAGCGCGGATGTGTTGGGCGTGAGCCCGCTGAAGAGCGCGGCGGAGATCGACATGAACAGAATCGCGACCCACGCGAGCGCGCTGGCGAGGAACGGACACAGCAGCGCCTTCAACCAGCGGCGCGCCGGACGCGCCGAAGTGAACAACGCGACCGCCGACAGCGCGAACATGCCGCTGAAGAGCAGGAAGCTCACCGTGCCGGCGGCGAGAGTGCGGCGGAAGAGATGCAGGGCGGCGTCGGGCAGGCCGAGGATTTTGGTGACGAGGCGGCCGAGACGCACGCTCGCGGGTGGAACCTCGAAGGGCGAATCGTCGGTGTAGAGACGGTCGAAGCGGCGCAACTCGATCGCGCGGTGACGCGCGAGGTAGGCGGCGGCGCGGGCGTCGCGTGCGGAGGCTTCGCTGCGGTGCAGAGACGAGCTGCGGACGTGAACCGGCTGGCCGTTTTTATCGACGCCGGCGAAATCCGGAAAATCGGCGTGCAGGCGTTCGCGGGCGGCGGTGACGTTGAACGGCTCGGTGACGGAGAAGAAGCCCCAGCCGTATTGCGTGTGCGAGAGGCGCGTCGCGAAAGCGTCGAGCAGGGCGGTGGGATGCTGTTCGAGCGCGGTGTTGGTGAGTTGGTAATTGAGGCGCATCCACGCGGGGCCGAAGCGCGGGGAGAGGCGGTCGGCGGCGAACACGGCGACGAGACCGGCGACGAGGAACACGGCGGTGAGGCGCAGCTCGAGCATCGCTTCGTGGCGCAGCCATTGACGAAATGTCGGCGGGGCGGATGGCGAGGACGGGTGGGGCGCGGCGCTCATGCGCGCGAGCAAGGCAGAATCGAGGCGGGTTGCAATGCCGGCAGTGCGCTGAGGCGGCGGGCCGCGAGGGACGGGGCGCGCCAGGCAGGTGGCCGGCGTGAGTTGCAGGAGCGGCTTTATGCCGCGATTGGTTCGCGAAGCGCGCGCCGCCGTCGGGTCGCGGCGTAAAGCCGCTCCTACAATTGGCGCGCGGTTCGGCTCACTTCACAGCACCGCGTTGAAGGGCGAGCGATTGTCGCGGGCGAGGGCGGCGCCGCTGCCGGCGGGGGCGGTGAGTTCGATCCAGGTCACGGGACGAAAATAGCGGTCGCTCTGGAGCGAGCCGAGCTGGATGTCGTAATGAAAGTTGTAGTTGCCGTTGAAGGTGACGGTGCTGCCGATGATGGCGCCGTTGAAGGTGCCGCTGCTGCCACCGCCGCGGAGCGAGACGTCGGCGTTGGGCGCGTAGACGAGGCCGTAGTAGCTCGCGTCGCCGCGGAGATCGAACTCCTGTTTGCCGAGAGTGGCGACGTCGGTTTGCGAGCGGGTGCCATAGAGCGTCATCTTCGGCGGCGAGGAGGTTTGGTTGATCGCGCCGTTGCCGGAAATGGAGACGTTGGCGGCGGCGTAGAGCGAGAGGGCGGAGTCGGTGGCGTTCGTGACGACGATCGAGCCGCTGCCGCCGCCGATGGAAACATCGCCGCTGACGACGAGGCTGACCTTGTCGGTGACGGTGAGGGTTTTGTTGTTCAGCGAGAGGCTGGTGGCGGAGTAGATGTAGCGGCCGGAAGCGTCGGGGGTGTCGCCGGAGCGCGGGAGCGAGAGGTCGTCGGACACCGCGCCGAGCGAGACGGTGGCGGTGGGCGTGGTGATGTCGGGGATGTTGTAGGAAAAATCGCGGCGGACGTTCGCAGGATCGATATTGTTGGCCAGACCGCTGGGCGAGGTGGCGCCGAGGATGCTGCCGCTGGGGCCGACGATGGGCTCGCCGCCGCCGGTGGCGACGGAGCCGTAGATGTCGGCGTTGTTGACGCTGAGATCGGCGTTGGAGGTGGCGTTGGTCGAGACGGTGGCTTTGTCGAGGCGGTTGGTGGAGGAGTTCCAGTTGCCCTGGCTCGAGTCGTAGGCGTCGATCGAAATGGTGTTGCCGTTGAAAGTGATGGTGCCTTTCGCGACGACGGCGTTGGCGTAGATCGAACGGCGGTCGAGTTTGACGCGGAGTTGTTTGAAGATGACGGGCTGGCTCGGCAGACGCACGACGCCGAGGGCGTAGATGATCGGGTTGGTCGTGCTGGCGGAGTCGACGCGGGTGTAGATTTCGCCGGAGCCTTGGGCGAGCGCGAGGCCGGTGAGGACGGTGCGGGTCTTTGCGCCGGTGCCGTCGGAGGCGTCGCTCCAGCCGTGCGTGGTGTCGAAGTAGGAATTGTTGGCGGCCCACATCGCCTCCTCGATGCCGGCTTCGGCGAGGTTGGCCGCGGCGCTCTGGTAATAGGAGCGCGTGGCGAGCTTTTGCTCGTTGATCGCGCTGCTGAGCAGATACGACGCCACGATCGCGGCGACCGCGGCGATGAGGAGGACGGCGACGATGGCCGAGCCGCGCTCGGCCGAAGCGATCTGGCGGTGTAAGGCCGGAGTTGGTGGCCGGGCCGGTTTCGCGATCGAAGCGGCAGCAGCCTCGTCACCTCGGCTGCTACGTCGCTGCGTGGATTTCGTCGGCGTGATCATGGCTCAGTGCGCGGTCGGCTTCGCGCGGAGCGTGTATTGCGCGGAGATGACATATTGCGACGAGTAGGCGAATGCGATGGAGCGCACGATGCGGAGCGAGAGCTGCACCTGTTTCAGCTCGGCGAGCGACGTCGTGGTGGCGTTGTTGCTGTTGAAATAGCGGAAGGAAAACGAGTCGACGCTGCTCACGAGCGTCGTGCTCGTGCCGCCGGTCTCGCGCACGAGGCTCTTGGCGGCCGCATCGTATTCGTAGGTGACGTCCTGCGTGGTGCCGCTCGTGTTTTGCGGGACGGAGAGCGTGAGGCTCGTGGTGGTGAAATTGGTGACGGCGGTCGCGCTCTTCGCGTCGCGGCTCAGCAACTCGAGGAGCGCGCGCGAATCGGAGTTCATCGACGCGTAGTTCGTGAGCGAAGTCTGGCCGCGCAGCATGAAGACGAACGACGACATCACCGCCGTCATTAGGATGCCGAGCAACGTCGTCGCCACCAGCACCTCGACGAGCGAAAGGCCGGCGCGCGAATCGCGGCGGGGTGGAGCGGCGAGTCCCATTGCCGCCGAGGCTGGCGCACTCGTCGCCGCCGCGGCTGACGCACTCGTCGCCGCTGCGGCGCGAAGCGGAGTCCGCGCCCGCCCTGGCCGATCTTGCGATCGGGCGGTTTCCGAAAGTGCGCTAAAAACCCACATAGATGTAGTCCGAGAGCCCTTTCTCGGAGAAATACGTGCGCGACGTGCGCGAGAACGGCACCGTGCCTTCCTGCCACGACACCGTGAGCTCGACGCTGACGAGGCCGAGCTGCGTGGCGGTGGAGGCCTGCAGCGTGGTGAAGCGCGCCTGGAGCGTCATCGTGCGCGTGAAGCTGCTGCTGAGCAGCTCGCTCGTGATCGTGGACGTGAAATCGACCGGCTGCGTCGCGGCGGCGTAGTTGCCGATGACGGCGTAGTTTTTCAGCCGCAAGTCCTCGACGGCGGATTGGAGCACCTGGCTCGAAAGCGTGATCATGCGCGCGTGATTCATCAGCGTCATGCCGCGCGAGATCGCCGCGAGCGCGCCGAGGATGATGAACGAGAGCAGCGTGGCCGCGATGACGACCTCGACGATGGTGGCCCCGCGTCGCGAGCCTGAGCGCGGCGCGCCAGCCAGCCGGTCATCGGTGTGAGCGGGAAAAAACATTTCGGCGAGTGAAGCGAACCACGATGCGCTGTTACCGTCAAACGAGCGGCGCGCGGCGACACGATTTTCAAAGAAAGTTCGCGCGCTAGGTCCGTTCGCCCCGGAGCGCTAGGGACGATTTACTTCGCTCGCGCACTCGCTTCGCGCGGTGACGCGGTCCCACCTTTTTGCGGCGAGCGACGCTACGAGCCGCTCGCCGCGAACGAGCGTGAGCGACAAAGAAGAGATCAACCACCCGTGGGAGCGCTACTACGCCGCGCAGGGGCGCGAGCGGGTGGAGCAGATGCGCGTCACTCGTGGGGGCGCGGCACTGCCGTCGGCGCGCAAGAGCGCGGCGCATCCGCGCGCGGCGAATCCGATCGTGCCGCCGGCGACGCCCGTGCCGGCGTCCGAGACGAGTCCGGCCGCGGAAGCGGAGCCGAAGGTTGCGAGCGGGACGACGAAGATCGATTGGAACGAAGTGCCGCTCGTGGAGCTGATCGATGCCGCCGCGCAACAGCGGACCGAAGTGGAAACGGAGGCGCGGCGCGTGCACGACGCGGTGTCGCTCCTGCGCGTGTTGAGCATCGGCCTGGCGGCGGTAATCGCGATCGTGTTCGCGTTCGAACTCGTGCAGGCGCTCGCCAACGACCGGCCGGCCGACGCGCGATTGAGCGCCGAAGCCGAGCGCGTCGGCGCAGCGATGCTCCGGCAATACGCGGCGCCCGGCCAGTCGATCGCGCTGGCGTCGGCGCGCGCCGAGTTCGTCGAGGCGCCGGAGAAGGGGCGCGCGAATTTTCACGTGCTCGTCACGCTCGAGCTGCGCGCGCCGCTCTATGCGCCGGCGGACTCGAACGGCGCGCAAGCGTATCTTCAACTCCAGCGCGCGCTCGCGGACGCGCAGCAGCGCGTGCTTGCGAGCCCGGTGTTGCGCGCGCAACCGACGTTGCTCTCGCCGCCGACGATGCCCGCGCTGATCGCGCAGACCCACCGTCGCGGCGAGCGCTTGACGATCCGCGTGCCGCTCGAGGCGCAGCGGCGCGGTTTTTCGTGGGCGCTCGTTGCGCATCCCGAGCAGCGTCGCGTGCTCTCGCCGTTGTTCGTCGGCGAGACTATCGATCGCCAGCCGCGGCCGCACCTGGTGTTCGGCGCCGCGGCGTCGCGCGACGAGGTGCGTCGCCTGCAAGCCGAGGCGCGCGCGTTTATTTTAGCGGTGCAGCGCGCGGCGGCGGGCGCCGGCGGGCCGTCGCCGCTCTAGGTTTTTCCGGGGAATGGGCGCGCGCCGACGCGCACACTCAGCGATTCAGCAGGGCGGCGACGCGCGTGCGGCCGCGGACGCCGAGCTTGGTGAAGATGGCGGCGAGCTGCGTCTTGATCGTGAGCGGGCTGCGGCGCAACTCGGCGGCGATCTCGGCGGTGCGCATGCCTTCGCGCACCCGCATCGCGACCTCGCGCTCGCGCTCGGAAAGGCGCGCGAGCAACGCGACGGCGCCCGGCGAAAGCGGGCGGTGCCGGTCGCCGCGCGGGCGGCGGTAATCGAGCTGAATGTGGAAGGCGTGGCCGACGTCGGTGGTGCGGGCGTGCTGGAGCTTGATGCGCGCGTGGAGGCCGCGGGCGTTTTCCGAGACGACTTTCACCGGCTCGGCGGTCGGGTCGTCGCGCAGTTGCGCGCAGGCCTCGGCGAGCACCGGCGGCACCTTGAACGCCGAGCGCGCGCGCAATGCGGCGGCGTGGCGCTCGCCGTGATTCCACACGGCGCAGGCGCGCGCGGCTTCTTCGTTGAACCAGAGCGGCTGGCAATCGGCGTCGAGCAGCAGCAGGCCGACGGGCACGTCTTCGAGCATCGTGAGCACGTGATCGAGGAGCGCGGGAGCAGGGGAGGACATGAGGACGGAAGAGCTGAGAGTTGAGAGCTTACAGCTAAGAGTGCGGACGACGGCAAGGGCGATTACTCCGTTCGGGCTATGGACCGCGCGCGGCTTCGCGGCTATGGTGACGGCACCCCCACGCAAGCCTCCACGCCTGCCTCATCGTCGTTTCCTATGAGCAGAACTTTCTTCGACAAACCCGTTGAGCGGAAAACCGCCGCGAATCCGCTCGGTCTGAAACAATTCGATCACATCGAATTCTGGGTCGATAACGCCGACCAGTGGCGCGATTTCTTCGTGCAGAAATACGGCATGGTGCCGCGCGCCTACGGCGACAACTCGACCGGCTTGCGCGGTCGCCGCGCGCACCTCGTCGGCCAGGGGCGCGTGAACTTTCTCGTCGTCGAGTCGCAAGGCGGCGGCGCCGAGGCCGACGCCGTGCGCGCGCACCTCGAGAAGCACGGCTGCGGCGTGCGCGACGTGGCGTTCCGCGTGAAGGACGCGAAGCACGCGTTCGCCGAGGCGCAGCGGCGCGGCGCGCATCCCGCGAAGGAGTTGTTCGAAGACGACAGCGTCGTCGGCGCGGCGATCGCAGCCTACGGCGACACGATCCACAGCTTCATCGAGCGCAAGCAGCCGGGCGGTTTCCTGCCGGGTATGCGCAACGTCGCCGGCGGCATCGACGATCGCGACATCAACTTCGCGATGATCGACCACATCGTCGCCAACGTGGAGCGCATGGACGAGTGGGTGACGTTCTACGAGCAGGTGTTCGGCCTCGATCTGTTCATGCACTTCGACATCAATACCGGTCGCTCCGCGTTGATGTCGAAGGTCGTCAGCTCGACCGACGGCTGGATCAAGATGCCGATCAACGAGCCGTCGTCCGCCAATTCGCAGATCCAGGAATTCCTCGATCAATACAACGGCCCCGGCGTGCAGCACATCGCGCTGCTCACGCCGAACATCATCACGACGATCGAGGAGATGCGCCGCATGGGCCAGGAATTCCTCGACGTGCCGGACAGCTACTACGACGAGCAATTCGAGGAGCGCGTCGGCAAGATCGACGAAGACAAGGAAACGCTCCGTCCGCTCCGCATCCTCGTCGATCGCGACAACGAGACCGGTTACCTGCTCCAGCTCTTCACGAAGTGCGTCTTCGCGCGTCCGACGCTGTTCTTCGAGGTCATCCAGCGCAAAGGCACCTCGATGGGCTTCGGCGAAGGCAATTTCCGCGCGCTCTTCGAAGCCATCGAGCGCGAGCAAATGAGGCGCGGCACACTCTGAAATTTTCGTCGCAGGCGGGAGCCGCGTCCGTCGCAGCTACCCCGAACCCAAGCAAGAGAACACACACAACACCCTCGGCTCTCGCCTGCGACGACCTCTGCTGAATTTTCGATTCTCGATTTTCGATTGGTCGGGATCTGCCTTTGGAAATCCGACGCGCGAGACATCGGCTCGAAAATCGAGAATCGAGAATCCCAAATCGAAAATCCCACGATGCCCTTCTACCGCACCCTCGGGGCGATGCCCCGCAAGCACCACCTCAAGTTCCCGCGCGACAAGGCGACGAGCTTCAAGGGCGAGGGCCTGCACTACGAGCACATCATCACGACCGAAGGCTTCGATCGCGCCTACTCGATCGTCTACCACCTGCGCCCGCCGACGATGGTGAAGAAGGTCGAACTCTTCCGCGAGCAACCGACCAAAGTCGCCGCGCACCTGCCGCTGCGCCACCACCACCTGAAGTCCGCCACGATGCCGCGCGCCGGCGATCCTTACACCGGTCGCGTGCCGCTGATGTTCAATGCCGACATCACCTGCTCGCGCTGCCGGCCCGCGAAGACGATGGAGGACGGCTACGAATTCTACCGCAACGGCCAGAACGACGATGTGATCTTCGTCTTCTCCGGCGGCGGCTGGCTCGAGTCGAACTTCGGCCGCCTGCGCTACAAGCAGGACGACTACATCGTCATCCCGCGCGGCACGATCTACCGCCTCGTGCCCGACGACATCGCGCAGGAAGACTACCTCATCCTCGAGTCGACGCACCCGGTCCGCATCCCCGAGCGCTACCGTCACCCCGAAGGCCAGATGCGCCTCGGCGCGCCTTACAGCGAGCGCGACATCCACGGCCCGACCGAAATCATCGCCGAGGACAAGGACGGCGACTACGCGATCCTCGTGAAGGATCGCGGCGCGCGTTTCACCCGCAACATCATGGCGTCGCATCCGTTCGACGTTGTGGGCTGGGACGGTGCGCTGTATCCATTCACGTTCAACGCGAACGATTTTGAGCCCATCACGGGCACCGTCCACCTGCCGCCGCCGATCCACCAGACCTTCGAGATCAAAGGCTACGTCATCTGCACGTTCGCGCCGCGCTGGCTCGATCACCACCCCGAGGCGATCAAGGTCCCGTGGGCGCACGACAACACCGAGGCCGACGAAGTGCTTTTCTACGTGCGCGGCCAGTTCGGTTCGCGCAAGGGCGTCGAGCCCGGCTCGTTCACGCTGCACCCGCAAGGCATCCCGCACGGCCCGCACCCCGGCACGACGCTGAAGAGCTTCGACGCCACGCGCACGGAGGAACTCGCCGTGATGTTCGACACGCAATTCCCGCTCGAGCTCACCGAGCAAGCCCTCGCGATGGACGACGCGAACTACCCGCTGAGCTGGCTGGGTTGAGTGGCGCCGGTCTCCGACCGGCGTCGTCCGTTTCGAGTCACGTTGCCGTTCGCCGGTCACAGACCGGCGCTACGTCTCGCACGTTCGAGTTCTTCCCGCCTTTGCCTTCCTCCGCTCTCTCCGTTACCTCCTGTTCATGCTTCTGGATTTCGAAAAACTCGCTCCGCGCGACGGCTACGCGTGGATGACGCAGACGATCACGCCGCGCCCGATCGCGTGGGTCTCGACCATCTCGCCCGACGGTAAGCCCAACCTCGCGCCGTTTTCGTTTTTCCAAGGGGTCTGCTCGAATCCGCCCTCGCTGCTCTTCGTGCCGACGAACAACCGCGACGGCGGCAAGAAGGACACGCTGCGCAACATCGAGGCCGTGCCCGAATTCGTCGTGAACCTCGTGCCGTTCGCGCTCGCCGAGGCGATGAACTCCACGTCCGCTCCGCTGCCCTACGGCGAGAGCGAGTTTACCCATGCCGGCCTCGCGCCCGCGCCGTCGGCGAAGGTGCGTCCGCCGCGCGTCGCCGCCGCGCCCGTGTCGATCGAGTGCACGCTCGACCGCGTCGTGAATGTCGGCAGCGGTGTCGGTGCCGGCAACATCGTCATCGGCCGCGTCGTCGCGATGCACGTCGCCGAATCCGTGCTCGGCGCCGATGGCAAAGTCGACCCGAAGAAGCTCGACCTCGTCGCCCGCCTCGGCGGCGACCTCTACATGCGCACTGGCGACGTCTTCAAAATCGAGCGCCCCGCCGGCGGCTCGGCGCTGCGCGGGTAGCCGCCGTCGCCGCATCAAATGGAGGGCCGAGCTCCCGCGAGGCCGAGAACGTCATGCCGCATTCGCCCGCGCGGCCTCGCGGGAGCTCGGCCCTCCATTCGACACGGTCCGTTGCGAGATCCTTCGCCGCCGCGTGCGCACCGAGGGTAGGGCGGGACCGCTGGGCCCGCCGAGTGCGAGGCGCCGGTTTCGAATCCGAAAAACCGCGGGGTGAGGGCACCCCGCCCACAAACCGCGCCACGTTCCCATCGCATCCGGCGATCGCTCCCAACCCATAAGGCAATGCAGCAGGTCTTTCTCTTAATCTTACTCTTTCTCTTTCTCCCGTTCCGGAGGTTGCGATGCGACTCGGGAGAGAAAGATTAAGAGAAAGAGGAAAGAGAAAGATTTCCTGGTCTCCCTCCAACCCCCAACCCCGCTCTTCGCCATGCCAGAGATCGTGATTCTCTCCGCCACGCGCACGCCGCTCGGCTCGTTCCAAGGCGCGCTCGCTTCCGTTCCCGCCGCCAAGCTCGGCGCCACCGCCATCGAAGGCGCGCTCGCGCAAGCCGGCGTCTCGCCCGCCGATGTCACCGACGTCCTGATGGGCAACGTCCTTCAAGCCGGCCAAGGCCAGGCCCCCGCGCGCCAAGCCGCGATCCACGCCGGCCTGCCGCAATCCGCGCGCGCCGTCACGATCCACAAAGTCTGCGGCTCCGGTCTCCAAGCCGTGATGCAAGCCTCGCACGCACTCCGCGCGGGCATGGGCACGCTCTTCGTCGCCGGCGGCATGGAAAACATGACGCAGGCGCCGTATCTCCTCCCGAAAGCGCGCGACGGCTATCGCATGGGCCACGGCCAGCTCATCGACTCGATGATCTCCGATGGCCTGTGGGACCCGTATAACAACATCCACATGGGCAACTGCGCCGAGAAGTGCGCCGCGAAATACAGCTTCACGCGCGAGCAGCAGGACGCGTTCGCCATCGAGAGTTTCAAGCGCGCCAACGCCGCGCAGAAGGACGGTCGCTTCGCCGCCGAGATCACGCCCGTCGAAATTGCCGACGCGAAAGGCAACGTCACCCGCGTCGAGCACGACGAAGGCCCGGCGAAGGTGAAATACGACAAGATCCCGACGCTGCGCCCCGTCTTCGACAAAGCCGGCACTGTCACTGCCGCGAACGCGTCGACGATCAACGACGGCGCCGCCGCGCTCGTGGTGACGACCGCCGATCACGCGAAAGCGAAGAACCTGAAACCGATCGCGCGCCTCGTCTCCTTCGGCGGCCACGCGCAAGACCCGGTGTGGTTCACGACCGCGCCTGTGCCCGCCACGCAGAGCGCGCTCGCCGCCGCCGGCTGGAAAGTCAGCGACGTGAACCTCTGGGAAGTGAACGAAGCCTTCGCCGTCGTGCCGATGGCCTTCGCGCAGGAACTCGGCATCCCGCACGACAAGCTCAACGTCCGCGGCGGCGCGATTTCGCTCGGTCACCCGATCGGCTGTTCCGGCGCCCGCATCCTCGTGACGCTCATCGCCGCACTGAAAGAGCGCGGCCTGAAACGCGGCGTCGCCGCCATCTGCATCGGCGGCGGCGAGGGTTTGGCGGCGTGCGTGGAGCTAGTGTGATTAGGTTGAATGCCACCTAAGTATGGAAGCTATTCGGCTACGAACTGCGGATGAAGTCGGAAGAGGCGAGTGGATACTTTCCACGCGTATCGCTGACGCGCTCGCGGAAGCGGAAAGCCGATATGGTGGGCGTCATGGCTCGTTTGAGCTTTCAGGTTACGAGTATTGGAACGAGGAGCACCCCCAGATCGACATCGATCACGACGCGAGAGCGGCCACAATCTACCTCGTAGAGAAATATCGAGGGAACGAGCCGATCGAAATCCATCAAGCGGCGCACGAAGTCGTCCATTTGTTGGGACCTCGGCATCCAGCAAGGCCCACGAATTTCGAAGAGGGGCTCGCGACTCTCTTTGCTGAGCAATATGCCGAAGCGGCGACTGGCATTGTGTTCTTAAATCCGCCTCCGAATTTCCGGGCGGCGAGAGATGCGGTGAGGGACTTTGCCGCGGACGACTCGATAATTCGGAGTATGCGATTGGAGGAACCCATCTTTGCCGATTTTACTCCTGCTCTCTTGTTGAAGTTTCGCCCGGGTTTTCCGGTCAGAAAAGCAGAGTTTCTATGCGAGTCTTTCAAAGCTCTCTGAAAACGCGATGAGTGCGGAAGCCGACGAAATCGATATTCGGTCGATGCGTGCCCTCGATGGAGCATGGGCTGCCGACATCATGGCGCGTTCCGAGCCCTGGCTCACGCTTCGTCGCGGACGCGCCGACGCGCTCAAGCTCCTTCGCAATCGCCGCAAGCAGTGCTTCATCGTCCGCTCCGGCGGCGAACGCGCGGGGTTTCTCGTGCTCGACCTCAACGGCCCGCTCGGCGGCTACATCCAGACCATCGGCGTCGCGCCGGAGATGCGCGGATGCGGCGTCGGCAGCGCCGCACTTCGCTGGGCCGAGGCGCGCATTTTCAAAACCCACCGCAACGTCCTGCTCTGCGTCTCGTCGTTCAACCGTGACGCGCAGCGGCTCTACCGCCGCGCCGGCTACGAGGTCGTCGGCCGCTTGCGCGACTACGTCGTAGCCGGTCACGACGAAATCCTGATGCGCAAAACACTTGGCCCGCTTTCGACGTTGGAGGGCTCGCGTCCCCGCGAGCCGCGGCCCGCGAGGACGCGGGCCCTCCCATTTGCCCGATCCACGACACAGAGGACACGGAGAGCCACAGAGAAAAACCAGAGACAGAAAAAGCCTCTGTGACCTCTGTGCCACCTCCTGCCTTTCCTCTGTGTCCCAACTCTTCTCGTCCACCCCAAACGCTCCGTTCCCCACGCCATGAGCAAAGTCCACCCCTCCGCCGCGGCCGCGCTCGACGGCCTGCTCCACGATAACATGACGCTCGCCGCCGGCGGCTTCGGCCTCTGCGGCATTCCGGAAAATCTCATCCTCGCGCTGCGCGACAGCGGCGTGAAAGGCATCACCATCGTCGGCAACAACGCCGGCGTGGACGACTTCGGCATGGGCCTCCTCCTGAAGACGCGCCAGATCCGCAAGGTCATGGCCTCCTACGTCGGCGAAAACAAAGAGTTCGAGCGCCAGGTGCTCGCCGGCGAACTCGAACTCGAGCTCATCCCGCAAGGCACGCTCGCCGAGCGCCTGCGCGCGGGCGGCGCGGGCATCCCCGGTTTCTACACGCGCACCGCGTTCGGCACGAAGCTCGCCGACGGCAAGGAGACGAAAGTTTTCGACGGCAAGGAATACGTGCTCGAGCGCGGCATCCGCGCCGACGTCGCGCTCGTGAAAGCGTGGAAGGGCGACAAGTCCGGCAACCTCGTCTTCCGGAAAACCGCGCGAAACTTCAACCCGATGATCGCCACGTGCGCCGCCGTGTGCGTCGCGGAGGTCGAGGAACTCGTCGAGGTCGGCCAACTTGAGCCCGACCAAATCCACACGCCCGGCATCTACGTTGACCGCATCGTCCAAGGCCCGCGCTACGAGAAGCGCATCGAGTTTCGCACGGTGCAAGGCGCCGCCGCCTCGAAGAAGGAAACGCCCATCCGCGAACTCATGGCGCGCCGTGCCGCGCGCGAGTTGCGCGACGGCTACTACGTCAACCTCGGCATCGGCATCCCCACGCTCGTCGCGAACTTCATCCCGCCCGGCATGAACGTCACGCTCCAGTCGGAGAACGGCCTGCTCGGCATCGGCCCGTTTCCCGCTGACGACAAAGTCGATCCCGACCTCATCAACGCCGGCAAGCAGACGATCACGACGATTCCCGGATCCGCGTTTTTCTCCAGTGCCGACTCGTTCGCGATGATCCGCGGCGGACACATCGACCTCTCGATCCTCGGCGCGCTCGAAGTCGCCGACAACGGCGACATCGCGAACTGGATGGTCCCGGGCAAAATGGTGAAAGGCCCCGGCGGCGCGATGGACCTCGTCGCCGGCGTGAAGCGCGTCGTCGCCGTGATGGAGCACACCGCAAAAGACGGCAGTCCGAAGATCCTGAAACAATGCACGCTTCCGCTCACCGGCAAAGGCGTCGTCAGCCTCATCATCACCGACCTCTGCGTTTTCGAAGTGAAACCGAACGCCGGCGGACCGGGCGGCAGCGCGTCCGGCGGCCTGCGCCTGATCGAGCTGCACCCCGGCGTGACGCTCGACGAAGTCCGCGCGAAAACCGGCGCGCCGTTCGAAGTGGCGGTGTAGCGCAGGTGGGAGGCATTTGCGCAGACCTTGTTTACAGGTGTCGGCGGCGCGAGCGTGACCAGCGTGCGGGGCGCAGGCCGGCGCGATCGGACAAGTGCAGTGAGCCGATGAGCAGTTTGCCGAGGCAAACCGCCACCCCGCCGCCGCGAAGCGGACGCAGGCCGAGGCGTTCGCCGGCGTACGCGCGACCGATCATGCGTTGTCGCCCGCCCCACCACGCCCGTCCGTTGCGGCCCGGGCAAAGCGTGGCCCACGTTCGCGGGTAAGTCCACCCGGCCAGCGACGCCGGATAGACGCGCGCGCCGGGCCGGTAATACTCCGCGGGACAACGCTGCCCCAAGCGCTGATGCGGACGCACCTCGTTATACTAACGTCCCCTAGCTTATGGACTTTAGACTGGAGCGCCAGAGTTTACCTGGGCCGCGAGCCAGTGGTGGATGAGGCCCGCCACTTTGGCCGGTGGAGTCCATTGCCGGGAGGCGGCGAAGAGGTGGTCTTCCAACCG
>JACPIT010000011.1 GCA_016187945.1 Opitutia bacterium | reverse complement strand
CGGTTGGAAGACCACCTCTTCGCCGCCTCCCGGCAATGGACTCCACCGGCCAAAGTGGCGGGCCTCATCCACCACTGGCTCGCGGCCCAGGTAAACTCTGGCGCTCCAGTCTAAAGTCCATAAGCTAGGGGACGTTAGTATGACATGAGCCGTTACGCGATGCCCGCGATGGAGGTATCGCTCGGAGTCCGGATGAAAGGTGGTGGAGGGCTTTTCCGGACAAACCTCGCACGTGGGCGAAAAGACTATGAGGCTGCGAATTCGAGCTAACCGCAGCCGAAAAGATCTGCCGCGGTTAGAATTCCGCGTGGCCCCGGCGAAATAAAAGGCCCGACCGTATCGGTCGGGCCTCGAAGTCACTCTCGTAGGGCATCGCTGCTTCTCAGCGATACTCTTCGTTCGTCAGCGCGTTGATGATTTTGAAGTTCTCGACGTGGTAGTTCGGGTCGGCGCGGAAGGCTAGCTTCACGCCGAAGAGCTTCTCCATGCGCACGAGCAGGTCGGCGTCTTCGGCGCGGAGGCGCTCCAGGATCGACGGGTGCACGTGCACGCGCAGCGAGTATTCCTTGCTGTCTTTGCGGTTTTGCAGGCGGCGCGCGACGGAGCTGAGACGGCGTTGGAGTTCAACGGACATCGTCGTGGCACTCTTCACGATGCCGCGGCCGTGGCAATAGGGGCAGCTCGTGTAGATGTTGGCCGAGAGCGACTCCTGCTGGCGCTGGCGCGTCATCTGCATGATGCCGAGCTGCGAGATGGGCAGGATGTGCGTCTTGGCTTTGTCCTCCGACATGAGCTCGACCATGCGGTCGTAGACGGATTGACGGTGGCGCCGTTCCTTCATGTCGATGAAGTCCATGATGATCAGGCCGCCGATGTTGCGGAGCCGGATCTGGCGCGCCATCTCGGTGGCGGCTTCCATGTTCACCTGGAAGATCGTGTTCTTCTCGTCGCCATGCTTCGACTTGTGGGAGCCGGTGTTCACGTCGATGGCGATGAGCGCCTCGGTCTCGTCGATGACGATTTCGCCGCCGGAGGGCAGCGTGACGCGGCGCTGGAAGGTCTGCTCGATCTGGCGCTCGATGTTGTAGCGCTCGAAGACCGGGATGCTGTCCTTGTAGTAAGCGATCTTGCCGCGCGAGCGCGACGAGATGAGCGAGACGAGGTCCTGCGTGCGTTTGAAATCGGCTTCGTTGTCGATGAGCACGCGGTCGATGTCCTCGGTGAGGAAGTCGCGGACGGTGCGCTCGACGATGTCGGGCTCCTGGTAAAGGCACGACGGGGCGCGGTCGCTCTCCATCTTGCGCTGGATCTCTTCCCACTTCTTGAGAAGCAGGTGGAGGTCGCGGACGAAGTAGCGGGCTTTCTTGCCCTCGCCGGCGGTGCGGACGATGACGCCCATGCCTTCGGGGATCGTGAGCTCGTTGATGAGGGTCTTGAGGCGCTTGCGCTCGGCTTGGTCCTCGATCTTGCGGGAGATGCCGCAGCCGTCGGAGAACGGCGTGAGGATCAGGTAGCGGCCGGGGATCGAGAGGTTCGTCGTGGTGCGCGGGCCCTTGGTGCCGATGGGGCCTTTGGTAACCTGAATGACGATCTCGCTGCCCGGAGGATACATGCCCGGGATGTCCTTCACGGTCGGCTCGGCTTTGCGCGGCTCGGCGTTCTTCTTCTTGTTCACGCGCACGACTTCGACGGACGAGTCGGCGGCGGCGGGGAGCATGTCCCAGTAGTGGAGGAACGCGTTTTTGGAGTAACCGATGTCGACGAACGCGGCCTTGAGGCCGGGGTCGAGGTTCTTGATGCGGCCTTTGTAGATGCCGCCGACCATCCGGTTGTCGGATTCGCGCTCGATCTCGAAGCGATCGAGGACGCCGTTGACGAGGAGCGCGACGCGCTTCTCGAGCGGTTCGGAGTTGATGACGAGTTCGCGGAAGGTGCTTTTTTCCTTTTGGAAGATGCTGAGGATCTTTTGGAGGAGCGGGCGCTGGGTGGAGCGTTCCTTGGCTTCGGCGTTAAGTTGGGAGGCGGTGACCGGTTCGCTGTGTTTCAGAGGAGGCGGTTGCTGCAATTCCTCTTCATGGCGAGCCGCGGCGTCCCGGGGAGATTCCGGGGCGCCCGATTGGGTGGACTGATCGTTCATGGTGTGGCGTGTGCCGTGGGGGTGTGTTGACGTCGGCGGACGCCTCGGTGCAGGACGGCTGCGCGCAGGAGATTCCGGCAAAACGGTCAGTATCGCGGGAGGCGGGCTTCATTTAGAAGTCCCTCCGGAAACGATAGACGCTTTGGACCAGTCCTTGCAGCAAGCAGCAGCTAAGCACGAAGGTGCCGCCGTAGCTGATGAAGGGAAGCGGGATGCCTTTCACCGGCACGAGGCCGACGGTCATGGCGATGTTCACGAAGATGTGCACGCACAGCAGCGCGGTAACGCCGATGACGAGCAGCATCCCGAAGCGGTCGCGGGCGAGGCCGGCAATGCGAACCCCGTTCCACAGCAACACTCCGAACAAGCCGATGACGGCAATGCTTCCCAGGAAACCTTTCTCCTCCGCGATGACGGAGAAGATAAAATCGTTATGCGCGACCGCGCGCGGCAGGTAGCCGAGCTTCGCCTGCGTGCCCTCGGTCCAGCCCTTGCCCGTGAGCCCGCCCGAGCCGACCGAGATGCGCGACTGGATCTGGTTCCAACCGATGCCGGTGCGGTCGACCTTGTCGGGATTCCAGAACGCCAGCACGCGATTGCGCTGATAATCCTTCAGCGGCAGGCGCGCCCAGGTGGATTTTTCGTAGGCGCCCTTGTCGTTGTTAAAATCCAGGCCGTTCTCGTCCATGAACGTCGCGTATTTCCCCACGTCGAGCGCGACGGCGCCGATCAGCAACGCGAACACAGCCAACGCCCCGGCAAAAAAACGCAGCGAGAGATTGGAGACGAAAAGCATGGCGAAGACCATCGGCGCGATCGCAAGAGCGCTGCCCAAGTCAGGTTCTGCGACTATGAACAACATGGGTATACCCACCGCAAGGGCTAACTTGATCAGCACTTGCAACGAGTCGCGCACGGTGCCGAGACGGTTGCCGGTGAGGATCGACGCCGTCACGAACAGCACCGCGATCTTGCCCGCCTCCGACGGCTGAAACGCGCCCAGTGCGGGAATCTCGATCCAACGCCGCGCGCCCATGCCGTGCGTGGTGCCGATGCCGGGGATGAGCACGAGCGCCAGCGCCACGAGCGCCGCGAAGTAGACCCAGTGCGCGTATTTCAGCCACAGCCGGTAATCCAGCAGCGACGTCGCGACGTAGACGACGGCGCCGAGCGCGAGATAGACGAGCTGCTTGATCCACTGATCGCCGTCCGTCGCCGCCTGCGCGCTGTAGATGAAGAACACGCCGAAGGTCGAGAGCACGCCCATGCACGTCGGATTGATCCAATCCGACCGCTCACGCGTCGTGAGCTTGAAAAACTGAGCGAGGTCGATGCCGCGAGCGATTCTCACAGGGAAGAGCCGCGATTAAACGCCCGCGATGCCGGCGCGCAATGGCGCAGTCGTGATAGTTGGTATTTGCGCAGGCGCTTGCTCCGGCGGCGAACTTTGCGACCCTCGGACCAGTGCCGACCGTTTCCGTCATCGTTCCGTTTCATCGTGCGACGCCCTTTCTGCCGATCGCGGCGCAAAGCGTCCTCGATCAATCGTTCGGCGACTGGGAGTTGGTGGCGGTGGACAATGGCACTGGCGCCGGCTGCGACGCGTTGGGGCCGGCCGGCCGCGACGATCGCGTGCGGGTGGTTTCTTTGCCGCGGAATTTCGGCGCAGCAGTGGCGCGCAATGCGGGCGTCGCGGCGGCGCGCGGCGAGTTTATCGCTCTGTTGGACTACGATGACGTTGCGTGGACGCATCGTTTCACCCGACAAGTCGCGGCGCTGCGCGCCGATCCGACATTGGATTTGGTCGGCAGCCATGCCGACACGATCGACCAAACCGGCCGGCGCGTCGGTTGGCAATTCACGCTGACCAGTCCATCGGCGCAGAAAACGTTTTCGCGGTATTCGATGCCGGCAACTGCGCCGTCCTACACTGGACGACGGGCCGTCTTCGAGCGCCATCCTTACCGACCGGAATTCGAGTTGGCGGAAGATTTTGATTTTCTCGCCCGTGTAACCGAGCACGGGCACGTGGCCGCTCTGCCGGAACCGCTGCTCAGCTATCGTGTGCACTCCGGCCAGGGCACGCAGCAGTTCGAAGCGAAACAATCGCTGCACGCCGCGCTGGTGCGCGTTGCGGGCGCCCGGCGACGTTTGAAGCGACCGGAGCAGCTCGCGGAATCGCGCGAAGTTTTGCGTTCGCTGTTTGAGGCGCCTCCGTCACCGGCTGAAATCTACCGCGAGTTCGCCCTTTTCAGCCTGCGCGAGGGATTGCCCGAGCTGGCGAGCTATCACGCGCGCAAATGGATCGCGGCCGATCCGCGCGCCGGGACCGTCGTCCGCGCCTTGCGAACGCACTGGCGAGCGCTCGTAGCCGAACCACGTGCTGTGGTGTTTCTGAACCGGCTATTTTGGTCAGGTCCGTTGCGGGCTCACGGCTTGCGGCCAGTTGCCGCGCCATCGGCTTGAGATTCTTCCTGCGCGCGCCGCTCGGCGTTGAGCAGCCCGAGCATGATCCAAAACGGCACGGCTGCCATCGGTCCTTCCAGCACAACGCCGAAACACGCACTGATCCACACCACCCACGGAGCGACCGCCAAACCCCACGCTCGCGACAATTGCTCGTTGGCGAGCACCTGCAGGCTCGTGCGCAACATCGCGGCCATCAGAGCCAACCACGCGATCAATCCGACGAAGCCCATCCGACCGAAGACCGTGACCAGAAGATTGTGGGGACTGCGCGTTGAAGAATCCTCACTGGCTTCGGGGTAGTATTCGCGGACGAAGCGACTCGCGAGGTCATGCCCGAATCCCAACCCGAACACCGGGTTTCCGGCCCACGTTTCTCGAACGACGTTTGTCCACCAAACGAGACGGAAGCGATTGTTGTCGCTCCGGAAATAGCTGTCATCGCTTCGGTAACGGGCGCGGCCCGTCACATCGACCATCGAGCTCACGCGATCGACCGCCGAGTCGACCTTGCGTTCGGCCCAGTCGTTTCGGACGAGCACGGCGAGCGCGACCAGCAGCAGTAAACTGCCCAAAGTCGCAGCAAGCTGAAGCCTCGCGAAATTCCAGCGCCGCCGCAGCCCCAGCAATCCGAGCGCCGCGATTCCGCCCGCGAGTGACGCACGGCTGTCGCTCGCAACCACCGCGATGAACAAGACAGCCGACAACGCCCGCCAATGCCATTGCCGCGGACCTTCGGCCCAGTGAAACAGCAGAGTGCTGCCGGCCATGAGAAACGTGTAGACTAGGTCACCCTTATAAAAAATGAGCGGCACGCCGCGCACGGTGAGCTGCGTCAGAAAAAATTCCGGCGCGACCAGCGAGAGCGCATACATCGGGAGCAGGACGATCACTCCGACCAGCAGCGACCCGAGCAAAAATCTGCGCGCGGCCGGATCGCGCGCGACCGCTTGAGCGATGAAGAAAAACCCCGCGTAGTAAACCGTCGCGAAGTCGCGCACCGCGACCAAACCCCAGGGCTTCAGATCGAACAGCACTCGTGCCGTCCCGACCAAAATGCAGAGCAGAACTGCGTAATTCAGCGCATCTCGCTCGAGCGGCAATCGACGTTGCAGCGCGCAGGAAACGATCAGCCACCCGCCCGCAATCAACAATCCGGCTTCCGCGGGCAGCAGCGGCAAACCGGGAGCGGGCATCAACTGCGCAAAACCGCGATTGCCCACGATGTAGCCGACGATCAGCGCGCCGAGCACGACGATGTCCAAACGCCGTCCGCTCACGCGCACCGCGATTGCCGCCAGGCAGATCGCAGCGAACAACGCGGGCCACATGTATTCGCCTTCGGCGACACTCCAGCCGAGCCACGTGGCGACGAGTGCGCACGCGACGGTGTAGAGCAGAGAGCGCAGTCGCGGATTCATAACGGCAAATCCGCGCTCGGCGGCGTCGCAGCGGAATCCGCTCGTCGGTTTCGCGAGCGATGCAGCGACCAAATCGCGATGGGCCGCGCCACGAGCCAAGCCACGACTGGACTCGCCATGGCGAACCATCGAAATGTATCAGCGCTCAACGCCGCGGCACCCACGCCGCCGGCCAGCAGCACGATCGCTGTGCCGATCTCGGCCGGTCCGCAGGCCGACTCGCGCCGTGCCGCGATCAGGAGCAGGTGGAAGAACATCGGCACGAGCAGTGCCAAGTGAAAGCTTCCGGCGGCCAGCAGCCAATTCGCCGCGTCGGCGTATTGCGGTGCGATCAGCGTTCCGACCAGCCACGGCATCAGCGCTCGCAGCACCACCACGCCAGCCACCCCGAGCAGCGTGAAACCGATCGCGACGAGGTCCGTGATTTGGGTCAGCACCTTGATGTCACCGGATGTTTCTTCCGCGTAGGCGAACAACCGCGGTTGGAAAAATTGGAGCACCACCGCGTAGAGCGTCGACACGACCACGAGCGCCACATTTCCCGCCAGGACGAAATACCCCGCCTCGGCCGCGCCGAAAAAGCCGGCGACGATGGCCCGCCCGCTCGCGCCCATCGCCCAGCCCACGGCCGCGAGCACCACGAATCGCGGGCCGTCATAGGTGGTGATCACCTCGGTCGTTCGAGGTGTGCGCCACGCGCTCCCCCATCCGCCGACGCCCATCGCGATCGCTGCCGTCAGCACGGCGTAGAGCGCGAAGCCGACGAGTAGCCACTGAAGTTTTCCGCCGACCAACGCGTAAAGCGCCAGCGGCAGCAACGTGCGCAGCAAGGAACCCGTCAACGACACCCCGAAGTCGCGCCAGTTGGCGCGGTCGGCTTGCAACGCGGTCTGCACGAACGCGAGGAGCCCGAGCGCGCTCGCGGCGACCAACAGCGCTGGAAACAAACCCAGCCAACGGCCGGGCAGCGCGGCTGCCGTGAGCGCGGCTGCGATCACGAGCCAAGGCGCTTTTCGCATTGCGGCGGTGAGCGTCGCGCTCTTCAGCGCCTGTCGGTCGGTCGTTTCATGCCAATGTCGCGCCACATATTTCACCAAGCCGGCGTAGATGACCGCCGCCCCGAGCGGCGTCAGACTGACGAACAGTCCGTAGATGCCATAATCTGCCGGCGCTACCAAGCTCGACGCGAGACGGACGCCCGCCACGCCAACGCCGAGCGATAGAATTTGGCCGAGCAGAATCGGCAGCAAATGCGCGTGGAAATCGTGGCGGGATACCTTCAATTCGCGCGAGCATGGCACGCAAAATGGCGCGGGGCCAAGCTTGCAGCGCCGTGTCGTTCGCTTAGTCGGAGGGAGTGTCCCCTGCGCCGTCCGCTGCGACCGCTGATCTCGAAGTGCTGCATTACACCGGCTACGTCTCCGGCGGTGGCGGAGTGAATTCCGCTTTGCGAGCGCTCGCCGCCGAAGCCTCGTTTGCTTCGGTGCTTGGCGTGCATCCGTATTTTCCGGTCGCTGAGGCGCGCGGTTTGCCTCTCTGGCGTTCGGTGCCACTGGACGCCGAGCGCATTTCGCCCGCGACATTGTGGCGGACGCGACGCGTTGCTGCCGATGCACAAGCTTGGTTACGCGCCAAGCCCGGCCGAATTTATCACGGCCACTCGCGCGCCGGTTTGTTGGTCGCGCTCTGGCTGCAGGCGATGGGGAAAAATCGCGTCGTCTCGACCGTGCGTTGCCTCGGTCGTCAACGTTGGCTTTATCGTCTCGCACATGCGCGTTTGCGCGACCGGCTGCGCTGGCTCGGGCCCGCGATGAAACGTCACTACGGCATCGCGCCATGCGACTGGGCGAATTGCTGGCCGGACGCGATCACTGCCGACGCGATTCGTCGGCCGGTGGCTTTGCCGCGCGCTCGACCGGTGACGCTTGGCGCAGTCGGCGCTCTCGTGCCGGTGAAGGAATGGGAAGTGTTGATGCGCGCGATGGCCGCGTTGCCGGACGAACTGCCATTGCGGGTGCGGCACGCCGGCGCCGAAAACGGCACCGCCGCGAGTGCGGCCTACGCGCGCTCACTGCGCGCGCTCGCGGAGGAGTTGCGCCTCGATTCGCGTTGGGAATGGAGCGGGGAAATTGCCGACCTGGCGTCGTTTTACGGCCGCGTCGATTGCCTCGTGGTCGTATCGCCTTGGGAGGCGTCGTCGATGGCGGCACTCGAAGCGATTGCGGCTGGCGTGCCCGTGCTCGCTCATGTCGCCAGCGGCACGACCGATCTCGTTGCGCGGACGACGGGTGGATGGACGTTTAAAGACGAACACGATCTCGTCACCCAACTGCGCGAGTTGGCTCACGGCGATCGGCTTGCGCGCTGGCGGCGCAATGATGAAGGGCTCGACTTCTTCTCCGCACGTCGAGTTGCCGCCGAGCATGAGCGCTTCTACCGCCGATTGCTCAACTCTTCGTGAGCCACGCGTCGACTGCGGTCGCGACTTGGTGGGTGCTCAATTCTCGAATGCAGTGCGGCGAGCCGAAGCGACAGGAGTCGAAGCACGGCTTGTAGGCGCACGCGGCGCCGTCGATCCATGTTGCTTGCGGGTGTTGCGGGGCGAAGAGCTCGGGTAACTGCGGACCGAAAATCGTGAATGTCGGCACTCCAAACGCGGCGGCGAGGTGGCCGGGACCGGAATCGTTGCCGATGAAGCGGTCGGCGCTCGCGAGCGTGTCGAGCAAGACGTCGAGATCGCGCAACGTGTCGTCGACTATCGTTACTCGCCACCTCGCGGTGCGCAGGCGTGCGGCGAGCTCCTCGAAACGCTCACGCGGCCACTCGCGCACCGATTGTCCGGCGCCGGTGTGGATGACGACGTGATTCCCGCGTCGTGGCTCCGGCTGTGGGGCGGACAATTCCCAACCGAAATGCGTCGCGAGTGCTTCCCAGTGGCGTGCGCGGTGCGGGCGCGCGGGTGTAGCAATCGGGTCGGTGAGCAACGCGCGTGAGGTCGACCACGGAAATCCAGCGCGTAATGCGGCATCGCTCAGCGCCATCAATGCGTGATCTCGTGGATCGCGCCGCGCCGAGACGGCGGCGTCGAAGCGCCGCGCGCGCAGCGTCGAAATCGCCTCGCGCATCGCCGCCCACGGCCAGCTCGCGAGATCGTATTTGTTGCGAAACGCCGTCCAGGGCGCGACGAGCGGAATGAGTTCTACGTTGGGCGCGAAGCGGCGCAGCAGCGGCGCGGCATGCGGCTTCGCGAGCAAGCTGACGTGCGCATGGCGCGACACTTCGCGCAAGAACGGCACTGCTAGGGCGAGATCGCCGAGGCCCCACAACTCGACGACGAGCAGCCGAGCGCGACGGGCGCGATGGGGCGTCGAGTTGCTTTGCATGGCCGGGTTATCCTGTTTTTGTGACGCGCATGGCAAGTCCCGTGGCCGTCGATTTTCGCTCTGCGCGTGCGCGTTGGTATGCCGCGGCGGTGTGCGCGCTCGCGGCTGGGGCGGTGTTTCAGTTCTTCGGCAACTCGACGCGCGGCTACATCGACAGCTCGTCGCTCTTTTATTGGTGGGGATTTCAGTGGACCGATCCGGCCTCCGAGGGCGAACACGGTTGGCTCATCCTCGCGGTGAGCGGGTGGCTGGTGTGGCGAAACCTGCGGCAGCAGCCGGCAGTCAACGATCAGCAATCGGCGGTCGGCGCTTCGGCCGGGGCGGCGATGCTGGGCGGGCTCGCGTTGCATCTGCTCGGCTACGCGATGCAACAGGCGCGCATCTCGATCGCGGCGCTGTTGCTTTTCACGTGGGGCGTGCTGGCGCTGGGTGGTGGACGGCGTTGGGGGCGGGCGGCGGCGTTTCCGCTCGGGTTCATGTTGTTTGCGTTGCCGCTGAACGTGCTCGATACGGTCGGGTTTTTCCTACGAGTGGGCGTGACGGATGTGGCATTCCACGTGTCGCGGGCGTTCGGGTGCGACGTGATTCGCAATGGCACTCAATTGCTCTCGCCCGACGGCAGCTATTCTTACGACGTCGCGGCGGCGTGCTCGGGCATTCGCTCGCTGATGGCGCTGACGGCGCTGTCGACGTTGCTCGGCTATTTGAGTTTTCGGTCGCGGTGGGCGCGGGTGCTGATCGGCGCGTTGGCACTGCCGTATGCGTTCGTCGGGAATGTCGTGCGCATCCTCGCGATCATCGTGGCGGCGGAGTGGCGCGGTCAGCGCGCGGGCGCGGTGGTGCACGAGTGGTTTGGGTTCCTCGTGTTCGTGATCGTGCTCGGACTGGTGCAGGCGACGGTGTGGCTGATGCAGAGGGGAAAAAAGGCGGAGCGTGAAGGCGAAGGAGCCGCGGCGACAGGAGTGTCGCCGCCGCCGTCGTCGAGCGGGGCCGAGCGGGTTTGTAGTCTACTAGACTACAAACAAGCTTGGGCGATCGGCGTCGCTGTGGTGCTCGCGGCGGCGGGAGTCGCGTTGGCGGCGCGGGCGCTCGATCGCGCGCAGGTGAGTGCACGCACGGGCGTGCGACTCGCGGCGGATGGCGTGAACCCGGTCGCGCTGCCGAATTATCTCGGAATCGACTGGGCCGGGCAGAGCGCGCCGGTGACAGCGGTGGAGCGCGAGACGTTGCCGCCGGATACGGGTTACTCGCGGAAAAATTACGTTTCGCTGCGGGATCGGAGGCAGAGCGTTTTTCTGTCGATCGTGCTGAGTGGGCGTGATCGCACGTCGATTCATCGGCCGGAGATTTGCCTTGTCGGCCAAGGCTGGACGATCCGCGGGCAGAGTGCGCACACGTTTGTGGCCGGCGGCGTGCGCGTGCCGGCGACGGTGTTGCACATCGAGCGCGACGTCACGAATGCGCGCGGCGAGGTGGCGAAGCTGCCGGCGCTGCTCGTCTACTGGTTCGTGGGCGCGGACCGGATCGTGGCGTCGCATTGGGAGCGCGTGTTCTACACGTCGCTCGATCGCGTGCGGCCCTTGCAAGCGCATCGCTGGGCTTACGTGCTGATGCAGACGCACGCGCTCGACGGCGAGGCGGCGGCGCTCAAGCGCATCGACGAAGTGCTGGCGGGGACGCTGCCGGCGTTTCAGGGCGAAGGGTTGAAAACTGAAACGCCGAAGGGCTGAAAAAGAGCTGACCGGGGCGAACGCGGCGGCGGGGAATTTGAGTCGGGCGCCGGCCGGGGGCGCGCCGCTCGTGCGGGCAAACTCCGAAATACGGAGTCTGAGCTCCGGCGCGTCGGCTTGATTTTCAGCCTTCCAGCCGTTCCGTCCTTCCGCCTTTCTTCACCCATGGCCGATCCGAAAATTCTCGAGACTTTCCCGAATCCCGCTCCGCATCGCGATTTCCTCATCGAGCACACGCATCATGAATTCACTTCGGTGTGTCCGATGACGGGCCATCCGGATTTCGCCAACATCACCGTGCGCTACGTGGCGGACGAGAAGTGCGTCGAGCTGAAGTCGCTGAAGCTCTACTTCCACGCTTACCGCAACGAGGGCATTTTCTTCGAGGCGGCGACGAACAAGATTTGCGACGAACTCGGCGCGGCGCTCCAGCCGCGCAGCCTGACGATCATCGCCGACTGGAAGGCGCGCGGCGGTTTCAGCTCGCGCATCACCGCCGACTGGAAGCCGGCGAAGAGCAGGCCCGCGAAAAAGAAGCGCTGAACGCGCTGAAATTGTAGCGCAGGGTCGCCGAACCCCGCCGCGAACGCGAATCAGTCGACGAAAAGGCGGGCTTCGGCGATCCCGCCCTACAGTCAGCCTAAATTCCGCAGAAAAATTGACCACGGATTACACAGATTACACGGATGGAATTATCTCAGGAAAAACTTCCTCTCCCTCTTCGTTCACCTGCTGGGTGAAGCGGAGCCGCTGCCGAAGTCTTGAACTATCCGTGTCATCCGTGAAATCCGTGGTTTCAACTGCTGATTTCAGGGTCAGACGCGGAGTGCGGCAATCGTCGCGGCGTGGAGTTCGGGGGTGGCGGCGGCGATCGTCGAGGTGGCCGGGCAGGGCGCGGCGCCTTGCCAATCGGTGATGATGCCGCCGGCACCGCGGATGACGGGCACGAGCGCGGCGATGTCCCAGGGGTTCATGATCGGGTCGACTACGACGTCGGCCCAGCCGGTGGCGAGCAGCAGGTAGGCGTAGGCATCGCCCCAGGTGCGCGCGAGTTTCACGGAGCGCGAGAGACGGTCGAAGGCGGGACCGTTTTGGTAGACGGAGGGATTCACCCAATCGCAGGTGAGCAGCGTGGAGTCGGCGAGCACGCGCGTCGATCGGCAGCGCACCGGTGCGCCGTTGAGCGTGGTCGTGGTGCCGTCGCCGATGACGAGTTGGTTGAGGATCGGTTGGTGAATGCAACCGAGCACGGGCTGGCCGCGGTGGAGCAGCGCGATGAGCGTGCCGAAGAGCGGCACGCCGGTGACGAACGACTTCGTGCCGTCGACCGGATCGAGCACCCAGACGAATTCTGCGTCGGTGCGCTCCGGGCCGAGTTCCTCGCCGAGCAGGCCGTGATCGGGAAACTTCGCCGCGATCATCCGGCGCATCAATTCCTCGGCGCCGCGGTCGGCGGCGGTGACGGGCGTGAGGTCGCCTTTGAGTTCGACGGCGACGTCGTGCCGACCGAAGAGCGGGCGGATGAAGTCGCCGCTGGCGCGGGCGAGTTCGAGGAGGAAGGTGCGATGTTCAGCCGTGACCACGCAGAGGAGTTGCCCACGAAACACACGAAAGGACACGAAAATTTTCGTGTGATTCGTGTGTTTCGTGGCCAGCGCCGGATTGCTCCGAGGAAACTGTTCCTTGAACTGCGCCGGGCTTTCCGGGGTCGATTTCTGCGTGTTCTGTGTCTTCTGTGGTGTTCATGCACTGGGCTGAGGCGCCGATTCACTTCATCGACTTCGAGGGCAACCGCACGTCGGGCATCCTCGAGTTCGGCGTCGTGACGTTGCGCGGCGGGAGCATCGCCGAGACGCGCACGCGGACGTGCGCCGCGACGGGTCGCGTGTCCGCGGAGGACACGGCGGTGCACGGCCTGCGTGCCGAGAGCGTGCAGGGCGAACTGCCGTTTGCGCACGAGTGGGAGTATTTCGCCGCCTTGCGCGAGAGCGGTCCGCTGGCGGCGCATTTCGCCAACGCGGAAAACTCGCTCCTGAAATCCGTGTGGCCGTATCCGCGCACCGCGCCGGATTTCGTGCGCGAGGGACGCGATGCGCACGAGTGGGGGCCGTGGATCGACACCGGTCGGCTCTACCCGCAAATTTTTCCGCAATTTCCCGAGGCGAAGCTGGTGAACCTCGTCGTGTCGGTCGGTCTGCAAACCGAACTCGCCGCGCTCGCCGCGACGCATTGTCCGCCGCATCGACGCCGCTACCACGCGGCGCTCTACGACGCGCTGGCCGGCGCGCTGCTGTTGCTCGATTTGCTGCGACGGCCGGAATTCATGCGCGCGACGATTCCGTGGCTGCTGCAAACGAGCACGCTCGACCCCGAGCGCCGCGGCGCGATGCAGCAGAGGGATTTGTTCTGAGATGAAGCGCTGCCCCGGCACGACCGCGATGGTGCTTTGGGTTGTCGGGAGCGGTGTTGCTTCGCTCTCGGGTTGGGGATTGTCAGCTACCGGACGTCTGGATTTCACGCACTGCGCGGTAGTGGGAACGGTGTTGAGCCTGGGAGGCGTGGTGGCGTTGTTGGCAGCGTGGCGGGAAGTCGGTGCGGCGTGGTGGCGGCGCGTGGCGCGTCGGCTGACGCACCCGCTCGCGCTGTCGTGGCTGGCGGTGTGGACGCTCGCGGTCGCCGGTGGCGTGTGGCACGCGCCGAATAACATCGACGCGCTGACGTATCGGCTGCCACGGCTGTTGCATTGGATGAGCGCGGGAGGCTGGCACTGGATCGCGACCGACGACGGGCGGCTGAATTTCAGCGCGGCGGGGGCCGAGTGGCAGATAGCGCCGCTGCTGGCGATATTGCGATCGGATCGCGCGTTGTTTCTCCTCAATGCGCTGCCATCGCTGCTGCTGCCGGGTTTGGTTTTCTCGTTTCTCCATGGCACCGGCGTGCGCCGGCGCGTCGCGTGGCGCTGGATGTGGCTGCTGCCGATGGCGCCGACGTTCGTCCTACAGACGGGCGGTATCGGCAACGATCTCGCGGGCGCGTGGTATTTTCTCGCGGCGGCGTATTTTGCGCGACGCGCGATCGACCGGGAAAGCGCGCGTTGGCTCGTGGTTTCGCTCGTGGCGGCGGCGCTGATGACCGGCGTGAAAACCTCCAACCTGCCGCTATTGTTGCCTTACGCGGTCATCGTGTGGCCGGCTTGTGCGGTGTTGCGGATGCGGTGGCGGAGGTGGTGCGGCGGTGTGGTGTTGGCGCTCGCGGTATCGGCGGCGCCGACACTGTGGTTGAACGAAATTCATTCCGGGCACTGGACGGGCGATCCGGCCAATCTTACCGGCGTGCGCCTGTCGGCGCCATGGCATGGATGGCTCGGCAACGGCGCGCAGTTCGCAGTGCAGAATCTCGCGCCCCCGTTTTTCCCGGCTGCGGGGTCGTGGAATCGCTGGAGCGCAGAGTGGGTCGAGCCGTGGTTCCGCGCGACCTTCGCCGGCGAGTTCCCGCGATTCACGCTCCGGCTGAACGAAATGCCCCAGGAGGAATGGGCGGGACTCGGTTTGCTGCTGGTCGTCCTCCTCGCGGGCGGCTGGCTGGTGAAAGCAAACGAGCGGGCTATGTCGCCGAAGCGAGGATGGTTGATCGGTGCGGCGGGCTTGGTGGCCGTGCTGGCTTACGCGGCGGGCATGGGCAGCGACATGACGGCGCGTTTGCTGACGCCCTATTATCCGGTGTTGGTGCTGCCGGCGCTGTTGGCTTCGGGTCAGGCCGCGTGGTGTCGGACGCGCGCATGGAGCTGGTTGGTGGCGGCGACGGTGGCGAGCACGGCGGCGATCGTGATCGTGGCGCCGGCGCGACCGTTACTGCCATTGCGCGCATGGACGGACACGTGGCGGCGAGCACATCCGAGCGCGACGGCGGAGCGCGTCGAGACGGTGTATGCGGCTTATGAGCGGCGCGCAGATTTGTTCGGCCCGCTCGGTGCGAGCATGCCGGAAGCGGTCGCGGTCGTGGGCTTCATGGCGTCGGGCGACGATGCCGAGACGTCGCTGTGGCGGCCTTACGGACGGCGGAAGGTCGCGCGTCTATTCCCCGGCGAAGCGCCGCGCGACGCGGACGGCGCGGCGCTGGAATGGGTGGTGGTGCGAGGCGACGCGGGCTGGAGCACGCCGGCGGCGATGCGAGCGTGGCTGGAACACTGGCGCGGCGAAGTGGTGGCGCGCGAGCGGTTGCGCGTGAAGGCGTCGCGTGCGGACGAGGACTGGTTGTTGGTGCGGTTCAGTCCAGCGGGTAACGGCGCAGGCCGGTGAGCTGGGCGAACGTGCGGATGACGAACAGCGGATTGTTAACCAGGTAACGGCGA
The DNA here is from genome assembly GCA_016187945.1 of Opitutia bacterium. Classification (GTDB taxonomy): domain Bacteria; phylum Verrucomicrobiota; class Verrucomicrobiia; order Opitutales; family Opitutaceae; genus Didemnitutus. The sequence continues at coordinate 252,567 of JACPIT010000011.1, read as the reverse complement.
GCGAGGCGGCGCGGCTCGGTGCCGAGACGGTGCAGCCATTCGAGACCGCTGCGCTGCATCCAGCGCGGCGCCTGGCGCACGCGCCCCGAGTGAAAATCGAACGCGGCGCCCACGGTGACGAGCGCCCCGGCGTCGAGCTGGGGCGCGACCGCGGCGGCAAAGCGCTCCTGTTTGGGCGTGCTGAGGCCGATCCAGACGAGGTCCGGTTTTTTTGCGGCGATGTCGGCCTGCAATGCGGCGAATTCCTCGGGCGTCGGCGCGCGGAATGGCGGCGTGAACGTGCCGACGACCGCCAGTCCCGGAAAACGCGCGGCGAGTTTCTCGCGAAGCGACTCGGCGACGCCGGGCGCGCCGCCGTAGAAATAATGCGTGAGGCCGACGGCGCGGCCGACATCGCAGACGGCGAGCATCAGGTCGGGACCGTAGACGCGAGTGATCGAACGGTGGCCGTGCCAGCGCCCAAGCCAGACGAGCGGCATGCCGTCGGGGCAGTTGAGCCAGGCGCGGTTGACGATGTCACGGAGGACGGGGTCGCGTTGAGCCTCGCTGACGCCGTGCACGCCGGTGGCGAAGACGCAGCCTGCCTGTTTCCGTCCATGCACGGCGATGAGGCGATCGCGCGCTTCGGCGAGCGAGAGCGCGTGCACGCCGACGCCGAGGACGTTGAAGCGCGGGGGCTGGGTCACGCGGCGGAGCGTGGGCGAGGCGGTGGCGCGTGGCAAACACGCGGTGCGGGCGGAGCGGAGCGGAGCGGCGCGAGCGTCCGTGCGGCGGCGGTCCGCGCGCGATTGCGGAACGGCGATATAATATCGCCGCTCCCGGGCTCGCTGCGCGCCGGCGGTCGCGTCGGACGGCGGAGCAGGGCCGGACGCAGAGCGGGCCTACCGGGCTTGCGCGGCTTCGGCGGCGGGGCGGCTGCGCCACATGCCGGCGAAGGCGGCGAGGTTCACCACCAACAGAATCGCGAAGCAGAAGGGCGCGCCGTGCGCGTCGACCAGCAGCGTCATCAGCAGGATGAGCAGCGTCCGCAGCGAGCGCTCGGCCACGAGGAAGAAGACGTGGATGCGGCCCATGATGGCGTTGGGCACGGCTTCGAGGACGATCACGTTGCGCGCGACGCGCACGCCGGCGTTGCCGAGGCCGAGAAACACCATCGCGGCGTAGAACGGCAGCGTGCGCGGCCACCACGAGAGCAGGACGAGACCGACGAGAAACACGGCGCCGAGCGCGACGGTGGTGCGCGCATGGTTGAAGCGCGCGGTGAGGAACGGCACGCACACGCCGGCGGTGATGGCGCCGACGGCGAAGATCATTTCGCCGCGGCCGTAGACCGCGGGAGTTTCGTGCAGCGTCGACGCGACGTAGATCGGAAACAGGTAATTGCTGACCATGATGCCGAGGAACGGCGTGAACGAGCACAGCAGGAACGTGGAGAGCGCGGGGCGGGCGCGCAGCCAGGTCCAAGCATCGCCGACGGCGCGCCAGGCGTTGGGCGCGGGAGCGTTTTTCATTTCGGCGGTTTGATGCGTCGGCTCGTAGGGAATCGTCGACTGGAGGACGAAGCTGATCGCGTAAGTCGACGCGTCGAGCAGCAGGATCGTGGTGAGGCTGACGTGGTCGATGAGCAGCGAGGCGAGTCCGCCGGCGAGCATCGAGGCGGTCTGGCCCTGGATTTCCATCGCGCTGGTGAGCGACTGGTAGTGGGCGCGGCCGAAGATTTGCTGGATGAACGCGAACTTCGCCGGGAAGTGCAGCGTGTAGTAGAACATGCCGCAGAAGTAGACGGTGACGAGTTGCCAGGTGGCGTATTCGCCGCGGAAGAGGCCGAGGAGCGCCATCGCGAGCGTGGCGGTGGCGCCGAAGAGCTCGCCGAGCAGGAGCATCGTCTTGCGCGAATGGCGGTCGACCCACGCGCCGTAGTAGGGCGCGAAGGCGAAGATCGCGAGCGTGGTGAGCGCGGTGGCCCAACCGTAGATTTGCGAGCCACCGGGGCGGTTCACGAGCAGCCACGGCACGGCGATGATCGTGACGCCGGAGCCGATCGACGACGTGGCGTTGGCCGCGATGAGGCGTTGGGCGCGCGGGTCGCGCAGGAGGGCGTTCATCGGGGCGTCAGTGGATGGGCACCACAGAACACGCAGAATGCACAGAAAGGAAGGCGGGTGATTCGGCGGAGGACGGGCGGGCGGACCGCGTTGGTTTCAACGCGGTCGAATGGTCGCGCGGCGGGTGACGATTCCGAGCGTCTTGGGAGCAAGCTGGCGGCGGCGGACGAAATTGGACGGAGGAGTGGCCACGAAGAGGCACGAAAAGGGTTCGGCCGGCTTTCATGTCTTCCGCGCGCCTATGGGCGCGGTGGGAGTCGCGGCGGCGGGTGGGCCTTTGGGGTTTTTTTGTGGCCAGCTTGGTTGGGAGTGACGGTGGTGACGGACGGGCGGGGGCGGTTTTCGCCGGTCGGAGACCGGCGCTACTCACAGTCCGTGCTGGTCGACGACGTAGATGAGGGCGGCCATGGCGGCGGCGCCGAGTTCGAGTTCGCGCTTGTTCACTTTGTCGATCGTGTCTTCGCGCGTGTGGTGGATGTCGAAGTAGCGCTGCGCCTCGGGAATCAGGCCGGCGACGGTGTTTCCCTTCGCCATGAGCGGGCCGACGTCGGCGCCGCCGCGGCCGGCTTGGAAGATGAACACGCCGTAGGGCTCGAAGAGCGGCTTGAAGCGCGCGGCTTTCAGGTGGGCGTCGCCGGCGGCGTTGCCGATGTTGAAGCCGCGGGCTGAGAAGCCGCCGCCGTCGGTCTCGAGCGCGAGGAGGTGGAGTTCGTGTTTTTCGCCGGCGACTTCGGCGTAGCGCGTGGCGCCGCGGAGGCCGTTTTCCTCGTTGGCGAAGAGGACGGCGCGGATCGTGTGCTTCGGCGTGTAGCCGACGGATTTCAGGATGCGGAGGACGTCGATGGACTGGACGACGCCGGCACCGTCGTCGTGCGCGCCGGGGGCGATGTCCCAGCAATCGAGGTGGCCGCCGATGAGGAGGATTTTCTCGGGCGACTCGGAGCCGCGGAGTTCGCCGATGACGTTGGCGGCGGGCCAGTCGTCGTGCCACGAGGAGTTGATCTGCATCGAGACTTGGAGCGCAGCGTCGGTTTTCAGCGCGGCGCTAAGTTGCTCGGCGGCGACGGTGCTGAGCGCGGCGGCGGGGATGCGCGGGACGTCGGGCAGGTAGGTGGTGTTGCCGGTGTGCGGGACGTCGTCGAGGCGGTGCGTGAGCGAGCGGACGAGGACGCCGACGGCGCCGTGCTTGGCGGCTTCGGCGGGGCCCTGGTTGCGCTGCTTGCCGGATTCGCCGTAGGCCTGGCCGGGGGTGACGTAGCGCGGGTTCATGGCGCCGTTGAAGAAAACGATTTTGCCGCGCACGTCGGCGGTGGCGAGTTCGTCGAGCGAGTGGAGTTCGACGACGGGGGCGGTGAGGCCGGCGGCGGGCGTGGGCACGGAGCCGCCAAGGGCGACGGCGGAGAGGGCGGCGGAGGCGCTGTTGGCGCGGACGAGGCGCACGGACTCGGGGCCGCCGCGTTCCCAGTGCGGCACGAGCGTCGACTGGAGTTCGGTGCGGTCGCAGCCGAGTTGTTTGAGGAGGTTTTCGGCCCAGGCTTCGGCGCCGTGGTAGGCGGGCGTGCCGGCGAGGCGGCCGGGGAAACGCGCGGTGAGTTCGCGGAGATTTTCGTAGGCGGGGCTGTCGACGAGCGCGGCGTCGTAGATGCGGCGCAGCATCTGGGCGTCGGGATCGGGCGCGGCGGCGAGCGCGGGCGTGGCGGGTTTTTCTTGGGCGCTGAGCGTGGCGGCGAGCGCAACCACGGCGGTGGCGAGAAGCGAGGTCGGGCGCATCGCGGGAGATTTGCGCGGTGGCGTGGGCACGCAAGCGGCGAGTGCGGCGCGGCGGAACAGTGGGCGGGCGCGACGGGGCGCACAGCGCGGAAGCCGGCGGCGGATCGGGAGGCGAGCGGGTGGTTTTCTCAGCCTCCTCACGTCGGTTGCTACGAAACGTCGGCGGCGCGGCGGAGTGGCGCGAGCGTGCGGAGTGCGTCCGGAGGGCTCAGCCTCGTCACCTCGGCTGCTACGGGGCGATGGGCGCGGGTCTTTTTTTGCGCGGAGGCGCTGCGGGCGGAGTCGCGGGCTGACCGGTCACATCCAGCGTTTTTTCTTCAGATAGACCCACATCAGGAAAGTGGAGACGAGCGTCAGGCAGGCCGCCCACACGTAGCCGTGGGGCGATTTCAGCTCGGGCATGTGCTCGAAGTTCATGCCATACCAGCCGCCGACGAGCACGGCGGGGAGCGTGATGGCGGTGAGCGCGGTGAGGAACTTGATGCCTTCGTTCGCCTCGAATTGCGCTTTGTTGAGGTAGATGTCGAAGGCCATCATGAGGCGCTCGTGGTAACTGTTCGCGGCGTCCTCGAAGCGCACGAGGTTGTCGCGCAGATCGCGGAAGTAGGGGAGCAGGGTGTTGCGGATCATCTTCGAGTCGCCGCGGGCGAGGCGTTCGATGACGTCGCGTTGCGGGCGGACGATCTGGCGGAGTTTCGCGAAGTCCTTCCGCGCGTGCAGCATCTCCTGCATGAACGACTCGGCGGTGGTCTTGTGCAGCATCGTCTCCTCGATCTCGTCGAGCTCGTTGCGCAGCTCGTCGAGGACGGGCGCGAAGTGATCGATCATGAGGTCGAGGCAGGTGTGCGCGAGGCGGTCGGGGCCGCGCGGGGCGAGCGCGGTGTTTTTCGCGGCGCGCTCCTTCATCGTCGTGATCGAGCGCAGTGGCTGGCGGTGGAACGTCACGAAGAAATCCTTGCCGAGGAACATATCGAGTTCGGTCGTGGCGAACTTGTCCTTGCGGTTGAAGTCGACCGCATGCGTGACCATGAAGACGTAGTCCTCGTAGTCCTCGATCTTCGGGAGGTCGCTCGGCGCGACGCAGTCTTCGATGGCGAGCGGGTGGAATTGGAAGACGCCCTCGAGGATGGCTTTGATTTCCTCGTCGGTGGGATTGTCGAGATCGACCCAGAGGATGAGGCCCTTGTCGGCGCGGACGAGGCGCAGCGCTTCGAGTTCGAGGTCGCGGCCGGCCACTTTGCCGTCGCTGAAGATGAAGGAGGAAATCATGCGCGCGCCGCCATCGTGTGCGGGCACGCAGCGCTGGCAAGCCCGGGGGCGGCGCGCGTGGCGCGCCCGTTGAAGTTGAAGGTTGAAGTTTATGGAGCGGAGGGGCGGGCGGGCGTTGGGGCATCGACCGCTGGCGCAGGAGCGGAAAGGCGCGCTTTGTCGTCGCGCGTCTGGCGGCGTTCGTCGCGGAAATCCGCCGTTCGCCAAATCGGGGTTGAGGCGCGCGCCTGGGCGGGTTTCTTGGTCAACTCATGCGAATTCGTTTCCCCAGGCTGATCGTTCCCTCGTTTCTCCTCGCTGCTGCGGCGCTCGTGCGCGCCGACGACGGCATGTGGCTGCTCAACGCGCCTCCGGCGGCGCAACTGAAGGAGCGCTACGGTTTCGAGCCGACCCCGGCGTGGCTCGAGCACGTGCAGCGCTCGGCGGTGCGTTTCAACAACGGCGGCTCCGGCTCGTTCGCTTCGGCCGACGGCCTCATCATCACGAACCACCACGTCGGCTTCGATGCGATCTTCAAGCTGAGCACGAAGGAGCACAATTTGCTCAAGGAAGGCTTCTACGCGAAGACGCGCGCCGAGGAGCGCAAGGCCGTCGACCTCGAGCTCAACGTCCTGCAGTCCATCGAAGACGTGACCGCCAAGGTGAACGCGAGCGTGCGGCCCGAGATGTCCGCGGCCGAGGTGCTCGCGGCGCGCAACGCCGCGAAAGCCGCGATCGAGAAGGAGTCGTTCGACAAGACCGGTCTGCGCAGCGACGTGGTGACGCTCTACCAAGGCGCGCAATACCACCTCTACCGCTACAAGGTCTACACGGACGTGCGCCTCGTCTTCGCGCCGGAGGAGCAGGCGGCGTTCTTCGGCGGCGACCCGGATAACTTCGAGTATCCCCGCTACAACCTCGATATCTCGATCTTTCGCGCCTACGAGAACGGCGCGCCGGCCAAGATCGAGCATCACCTGAAGTGGAATCCCGCCGGCACGAAGGAGGGCGATCTCGTGTTCCTCGCCGGCCATCCCGGTTCGACGCAGCGGCTCATCACGATGGCCGAGCTCGAATATGCGCGCGACGTGCAGTTGCCCGGCGTGCTGCGCTGGATGAAGAGCCGCGAAGTGCTGCTCAACAGCTACGCCAAGCGCGGCGCGGAGAACGCGCGCCAGGTGCAGGACGAGATTCGCGGCATCGAAAACAGCCGCAAGGTCTACGACGGCCGCATCGGCGGGCTGCTCGATCCGCAGCTCGTCGCGGCCAAGCAGGCCGAGGAAGACGCGCTGAGGAAATTCGCGCAGGACAAGCCCGAGCTGGGTGCCGGCGACGCGTGGGACAAGATTGCCGACGCGCAGCACGTCATCGCCGCTAACGCCGCGCGCTACAACTACCTCGAGAGCTACTACCTCAATTCCTCGCTTTACAAGATCGCGCGTGACCTCGCGCGCGTCGCCGCCGAGACGCAGAAGCCGAACGGCGAGCGCCTCCCCGAGTATCGCGACTCCGCGAAGAACACCTTCGAGCTTGCGCTGTTCTCGGCGAAGCCGATCCACCCGGAAGTCGAGCAGCTCAAGATCGAGCATTGCCTGACGTTGATGGCGATGGAGCTCGGCGCCAACGACCCGGCGGTGAAAATCGCACTCGGCGGCAAATCGCCGGCTGTGCGCGCCGCGGAATTGGTCAACGGAACGAAGCTCCTCGACATCGCCGCCCGCAAGGCGCTCTACGGCCAATCGCCCGACGCGCTTGCGAAGAGCGACGACGCGATGGTGCAGCTCGCGCTCGCGCTCGATCCTGCCGCGCGCGCCGTGCGCAAGACGCTCGACGCGCAGAGCGAGGCAAAGCAGCAGGCGCACGCCCGCATCGCGAAGGTGCGCTACGCGAAGGACGGCGACCGCGTGTCGCCCGACGCCACGTTCACGCTGCGCCTCTCTTACGGCGCGGTGAAAGGCATCGATGCCGGAGGCGCAAAGGTGGCGCCCTACACGACGCTCGGCGGGATGTTCGAGCGCGCGGCCGACCGCGGCAACGTGCCGCCGTTCGACTTGCCCGCGAGCTGGGTCGCGGCGAAGGGGAAGCTCGATGCGAGCGTCCCGTTCAACTTCATCAGCACGTGTTACAGCATCGGCGGCAACTCCGGCAGCCCGACGGTCAACCGGGACGGCGAGTTCATCGGCATCATCTTCGACGGCACGATCGAAACGCTGGTGTGGAACTACGCGTTCAGCGACACGCGTGCCCGCTCCGTGAGCGTGGACGTGCGCGGCATTGTCGAAGCGATGCGCAAGATCTACGGCGCGGACGCGCTGGTGGAGGAGTTGCTGGGGAAGAAGTGACGCGCGCGTGCGCGAGGCGCGCGATGCCTTAGCGAAGTCGAGAGCCGGCCATCGCCGGCTCTTTTTGTGTCTGCTGGTGTGGAGTAGCGCCGGTCTCTGACCGGCGGCAGAGAGCCTCGCCGTCGCGCGGGATAGCGCGAAGCGCGAATCTGAGGAGCGGGCGGAAGTTCAACGTCGCCGGTCGGAGACCGGCGCTACTTGGTCCACGCGTGCTGCGTCCATTCGGTGACGAGACCGGCTTTGACGGGGTTGTTCCGAATGTAGGCGACGCAGCGTTCCCACTCGGCGTCGTCGCGGAGCCAGCGGTCGAACCATTCGCGCTGCCAGAGTGGGCCGCGACCGCCGAGGTGAGCGCGGAGGCGCTTGGCGGTGCGGCCCTTCAGGCGTTTCATGATCTCGGATAACGAGTGAGGACAATCCGCCGCTGGCGCGAGCAGCGCGTGCCAGTGATTCGGCATCACCGTATAGTGGGGCACGGCGATATTCCATTCGGTGGAGATCGAATCGAACTCAGACACCACGATTTCCGCTGCGTCGGGATACCGTAGCGGGCATGCGCCGAAGTTCGCGTCGAGGTGTTTGTCGAGCGTGTGGAAAATCTGCCGTTTCAACGCGACGAATTCCGGCGAGCGCGGCTCGATATGCGCGAGCGTGGCGTGTAGCTCGCCCAGTCGGAGCACGGTTTCATGCGGCAGGCTGTCGGCGCATCGCACGGTCACGAAATAGCGGCCGTTTTCGACTTCCCAGTGAGGGAGGTTTCGTCGCGTGAAGCGAATCGTGTGGGCCATAAAGTAGCGCCGGTCTCTGACCGGCGAAAGTGGCCCGGGAAGTTGGAAGCTGAAGCGGGGTGGCGCGAAACTGTCGCCGGTCGGAGACTGGCGCTACTTACTTCTCCGGTCCGAGGATCTTGTTCTCCAGCTCGGTGACGGTCTGGATGAAGGCTTCGGGCGTCGGAGCGGCCATCAGGGCTTCGCGGGAAGCGGCGTCCTTGATCAAGCGGCAGAGCGCGCCGACGAGGATCAGGTAATCGGTCGGGTTGTTCTTCGGCGTGCCGAGCACGAACATCAGCTTCACCATCTGGTTGCTGTTTTCGAAGAGCACGCCTTCGGTGCTGCGGCCGACGGCAAGCACGATCTTCTTCACGTGCTCGGTGCGCGCGTGCGGCAGCGCGATCTCGTTGCCGAGGCAGGTGGTGTCGAGGCGCTCGCGGGCGAGCAACTCGTTGTAGAAGCCCTGGAAGTTCGCGACGTCGGGGTGGGTCTCGAGGAGCTTGGCCACCTCGTTGATGGCGTTCGTGCGCTTCGTGCTCTGGACGTGGAGCGTGATGCGGGCGGGATCGAGGAGCTTGGAAAGTCGGGTCGCCATGAGCGGGCGGGGAAGGCTAAAAGACTCCCGGGGTTGCGCGTTGGCAAGGCGAGAGTGGTCGGAGTCGCACGGGCGCGCGGGTTTTTTCGGCGTTGCCGCAACCAGTGCTGCGCGCAGAAAGGCCGCATGCGAAAACCGATGATCTGGCTGGGCGCGCTCGTGCTGGCGGTGGCGGTGCAGGCGCAGGACTTCACGCGGACGATGACGGCGGAAGAACAGGCGGCCGCGGGGCTGGAGAAGCTGAGTCCCGCGGAGCTGGCGAAGTTGAAGGCTGCCGTCGAACGCTACAAGGCGGGGGCAGTCGCGGTCGTGCAGGAACAGGCGGAGCAAAAGGTGGCGGCGACCGAGGCGAAGGTGCAGGCGGCGGAACAGAAAGCGGCGGCGACGGAGGCGAAGGTCAAAGAGGTGGAGCAAAAAGCGGCAGTGGCCGAGGCGAAGGCGAAGGAGGCTGAGAGCAAGGCGGCGACCGGAGCCGGTGTGGCGGCGGAGAGGAAAAAAGGCCCGGGCTGGCTCTCGGCGCTGACGACACTGAAGCGTATCGCCGACAAACCGGAGGCGGCGGAAGCGATGGAGTCGCGCATCGCGGGACCGTTCACGGGCTGGACGGGCAAAACGGTTTTCCACCTCGAGAACGGACAAATCTGGCAACAGAACGACGACAGCAGCTACGTGGACCGCGCGGTTGATTCGCCGAAGGTGAGAATCATCCCGGGGCGACTCGGGACGTTTTGGATGGAGGTCGACGGCGTGAATCCTCGTGTGCGGGTGAAGCCAGTTAAACTCGAATAACGCACGAGTCGTCGCGCGGCGGTTGCGCGGGCTACGGCGGCGGCGCAGGCTTCGCGGCATGAAGTCCGTTTTCATTGCCGTGCTGGGGTTCTGCGTTGCGGTGGGTGCCGCGAGCGCCGCGGAGGGTTTTCTGAAGCGTCTGCCGGCCGAGCAATTTGCCGCGGCGGGTTTGAACAAGCTGACGCCGGAGGAACTCGCGCGGCTGGAGAAGCTGATCGCGGAGAGGGAGCAAGCCGTCGCGACGACCGCCGTGGGCGCGGCAGCGGCGAAAGGCGAAAAGGCGGGCGGGCCGGGTTGGTTGCGCGCGCTCGTCACGCTGCAGGAAACCGCGGAGAAACCGGAAGCGGCTGAGGCGATCGTCACGCGGCTCGCAGGCGACTACGACGGCTGGACCGGCAAGACGGTTTTCAAACTGGAGAATGGCCAAGTCTGGCAACAGGTCGGCGGGGGCGAGCGCTTCGACGACAAGCGGAGCGCGCCGACGGTGAAGATCTATCCCGGAATGATGGGCGCGTATTGGCTCGAAGTGGAAGGCGTGCGCGAACGCGTGAAAGTGCGGCCGGTGAAGCTGAAGTAGCGCGAGGCCGGACGGTGCGGCGAGGAAGGCGCTGGGCGTCGGTCCGGGGTGGAGGCGGGGCCATCGGCCCCGCGCGAGGAACGTTTCGGTGCGGGAAATCCGCGGGGCTGATAGCCCCGCCTCCACGGGCGCAAAGAAAAAGGTGCGCTGGGTGGCGCGCCTTGAGTTGGAGGTGGAACGGGTTGACCTCAACCCGTTCGGAGCGCGTTGAGGTCAACGCGCTCCACCTTTATGCGGACGGAGCTTCGGAGGACGCGGCGGGCGCTTCGGCGGCGGTTTCTTCGTCGGAGGCGATGACTTTCGCGATGGCGAGGAGTTTGTCGCCTTCCTCGAGGTTCACGAGCTTCACGCCTTTCGCGCCGCGGCCGGTTTCGCGGATCTCCTTCACGCGGGTGCGGATGCTCTGGCCCTTGGCCGTGAGCAGCATGACTTCGTCGGTGTCGCGGACGCTGAGCGCGCCGGCGACGGCGACGGAGCCGTCCTCGGGCAGGTCGATGGCGATGACGCCGGTGCCGCCGCGGCGGATCATGCGGTAATCCTCGAAGGGCGTGCGCTTGCCGATGCCGTCCTCGCGGGCGACGAGCAGGCGGGCTTCGTGATCGCACACTTCGATGACTTGGAGGAAGTCGCCCTTTTTCTTGAACCGCATGCCGGTGACGCCGCCGGTGAAGCGGCCTTGCGAGCGCAGGCCGAGCTTCGGGCCTTCGGCCTCTTCGCCTTCGGCGGCGGTCGCGGCGGCGGTCGCCTCGCTGCCTTCAGCGGCGTCGTCGGTTTCGGCGGCGCCTTCGTAGAAGCGCACGGCGAGGCCTTGATGCGAGACGAGCATGATCTCGTTCGAGCCGTTGGTGAGGACGGCGCCGATGATGTCGTCGCCGTCGGAGAGTTTCATGCCGCGGATGCCGCCTTCGCGGGTGGCGCCTTCGTATTCGGCGAGGGCGGTCTTCTTGATCGCGCCGCTCTTGGTGGCCATGACGACGAAGTGCTCGGGCGTGAATGCCTTCACGCAGAGGAGCGCGGCGAGTTTTTCGCCGTTGGTCAGGCGGAGGAAGGACGCGACGGACTTGCCCTTCGCGGTGCGCGTGCCTTCGGGGATTTCGTAGACTTTCTTCGCGTGGCATTGGCCGGTGCTGGTGAGGAACAGCACGTAGTCGTGCGTCGACGCGGTGAAGAGATTTTCGACGAAGTCGTCCTCGTAGGTCTCGGCGCCGATGACGCCTTTGCCGCCGCGTTTCTGGGCGCGGTATTCGGCGACGGGGGTGCGCTTGATGAACCCGAGGTGCGAGACGGTGATGACGGCGCCTTCGTTCGGGATGACGTCCTCCATGCGGAGTTCGCCGGCGTCGTCGATGATCTGCGTGCGACGGGGCGAGGCGTATTTGTCGCGGAGGGCGATCAGCTCCTGCTTGATCAGGGCGAGGAGCTTGTGCTCGTCGTCGAGGATGCCTTGGAGCTCCTCGATGAGTTTCATCAGCTCGAGGTATTCGGCTTCGATCTTGCCGCGTTCGAGGCCGGTGAGCTGGTAGAGGCGGAGTTCGAGGATGGCGTTGGTTTGGATCTCGGAGAGCGGATACTTCGCCATCAAACGCTCTTTGGCTTCCTCTTTGTCCTTCGACGCGCGGATGATCTTCACGAAGTCGTCGAGGTTATCGAGGGCGATGATGTAGCCTTCGAGGATGTGGGCGCGTTCCTTGGCGCGGTTGAGGCGGAACTGCGTGCGGCGAGTGACGACGTCGCGGCGGTGGTCGACGTAGCACTCGATGAGTTCCTTGATGTTCATCTGCTTCGGCCGCTTCTTGTCGAGGGCCAGCAGGATGACGCCGAAGGAGGATTCGAGGGCGGTCTTCTGGTAAAGCTGATTGATGATGACCTGTGACTGCTCGCCGCGTTTCAGCTCGATGACGATGCGCGTGTTCTCGTCGGACTCGTCGCGCAGGTCGCGGATACCATCGATCTGTTTCTCGCGGACGAGCTCGGCGATGCGGAGCACGAGCGAGGCGCGGTTAACGTTGTAAGGAATCTCGGTGATGACGATCTGCTCGCCGCCGCCCTTGAGTTCCTCGGTGTGGGCTTTGCCGCGCATGCGGACGATGCCTTTGCCGGTCGTGAGGTAGGATTTGATGCCGGCGCGACCGTTGATGTAGCCGCCGGTCGGGAAGTCGGGGCCGGGGATGTAGGTGACGAGCTCTTCGACGGAAACGTTCGGACGGTCGATGACGACGCAGGTGGCGTCGATGATCTCGCTGAGGTTGTGCGGCGGGATGTTGGTCGTCATGCCGACTGCGATGCCCGTCGAGCCGTTCATCAGGAGATTCGGCAGCGCGGCGGGGAGGACGGTGGGCTCGGTGGTCGACTCCTTGTAGTTGGGGGCGAAGTCCACGGTCTCTTCCTCGATGTCCTTGAGGAGTTCCTCGGAAATATCGCGGAGGCGGCACTCGGTGTAGCGGTAGGCGGCGGGTGGGTCGCCGTCGACGGAGCCGAAGTTGCCCTGCGGATCGATGAGCTGGTAGCGCATGACCCAGTTTTGGGCGAGGCGCACGAGGGTGTCGTAGACGGAGGAGTCGCCGTGCGGGTGGTAGTTCTTGAGCACTTCACCGACGACGCCGGCGCACTTGTCGAAGGCGCGGTTGTGGAGGAGGCCTTCGCGGAGCATCGCGTAGAGGATGCGGCGCTGGACAGGCTTCAGGCCGTCGCGCGCGTCGGGCAGGGCGCGCGAGATGATGACCGACATCGAGTAATCGATGTAGGCCGTCTGCATGATGTCGGTGATGTTGGCGGTGGAGAGCTTTTCGTTGGCCGTATACATGGCTTAGCGGGAAATCTTTCTCTTAATTCTTAATCTTTCTCTTTCTCTCTCGGCGGTGCTTTCTCGTCGGAGCGGGAGAAAGATTAAGAGAAAGAGGAAAGAGAAAGATGAGGTTTAGACGTCGAGGTATTGGACGTTGAGCGCGTTGTCTTCGATGAACTGGCGGCGGGGGGCGACTTCTTCGCCCATCAGGAGCGTGAAGAGGGCGTCGGCTTTGGCGGCGTCGTTGATGTTCACCTTGAGCAGGCGGCGCTTGTCGGGGTCCATCGTCGTTTCGTAGAGCTGCTTCGGATTCATTTCACCGAGACCTTTGTAGCGCTGGATGGAGAGGCCCTTGCGTCCGTTGGCGCGGATCTGGCCGATGATCTCGAGCGGGGAGTGGAGATCGGTTTTGAGCTCGTTCTTCGTGCCGGCGTTTTCGGTGAAGGCGTAGCGCGGTGCTTCGGTCGGAGCGAACTTCGTGTCGACGCCGGCTTTGGCGAGCGCCTTGAGGAGCTTCGTCATTTCGTTCGCCTCGAAAATTTCGTGGATCGTGACGCGGCGGACGGGGCCGTTGGCGATCTGAGATTTGGGATTTGAAATTTCAGAGCCGGGCGCGCCGTTGGCTTCGGGTTCGTTCTTGGCGTCGAATTCGGCGCGCTCCTTGTCGGTGCGGAGGAAGACGTGCGACTCCTTGTTGCCTTCGCGGATGCGTGCGATGTAGCGCGGCAGCTCGTGCGTCGCGAGGTCGTGTTGATCGAGGTATTCGGCGAGGTTGGCGCCGTGGCGCGTGATGCCGTGGCCGAGTTTCTCGAGGGCGGCGAGCATCTCGACGATCGGGTCGATCTGCGTGGGCGCGAAGACGTGTTGGTCGGATGCGCGGGCGAGCACGATGTCCTCGGAGCCGAGTTCGAGGAGGATGCGGTTGAGTTGCTCGTCGTTGTCGACGTATTGCTCGCGCTTCTTGCGCTTGATTTTGTAGAGCGGCGGCTGGGCGATGTAGACGTAGCCGCGCTCGATGATGCCCTTCATCTGACGGTAGAGGAACGTCAGGAGCAGCGTGCGGATGTGCGAGCCGTCGACGTCGGCGTCGGTCATGATGATGACGCGGTGGTAGCGGGCTTTGTCGGCGTTGAAGGAGGCGTCGTCCTCACCGGTGCCGATGCCCGTGCCGATGGCGGTGATGAGCGTGCGGATTTCCTCGTTCGAGAGCACCTTGTCGAGTTGGGCTTTCTCGGAGTTGATGAGTTTGCCGCGGAGCGGGAGGATCGCTTGGTAGCGGCGGTCGCGGCCCTGCTTGGCGGAGCCGCCGGCCGAGTCGCCCTCGACGATGTAGAGTTCGCACACGGCCGGGTCTTTTTCCGAGCAGTCGGCGAGTTTGCCGGGCAGTCCACCGCCGGAGAGGGCGCCTTTGCGGATCGTCTCGCGGGCCTTGCGGGCGGCTTCGCGCGCGCGCGCGGCCATGAGGGACTTGTCGATGATGCGCTTGGCGATGCTCGGCGTGGACTCGAAGGCGAACATCAGGCCTTCGTAGGTGGCGGAGCCGACGATGCTCTCCACTTCGGGCGAGAGCAGCTTCACCTTGGTCTGCGATTCGAACTTCGGGTCGCTGTGCTTGATCGCGATGACGGCGGCGAGGCCTTCGCGGACGTCGTCACCGGTGATCTGCGGATCCTTGTCCTTGAGGAGGTTGTTGGCCTTGGCGAACTGGTTGATCGCGCGCGTGAGCGCCGAGCGGAAGCCGGAGAGGTGCGTGCCGCCGTCGGGATTGTGGATCGTGTTGGTGTAGCAGAGGACGAGGTCGTTGTAGGAATCGTTGTATTGGAAAACGATTTCGAGGTGCACCTCGGCGGGCTTGTCGTCGATCGCGGTGTGGACTTCCTTGGCGAAGCGGACCGGCTGCGGGTGCAGCGCGGTCTTGCCTTGGTTGAGCTGCTTCACGAATTCGACCACGCCGTCCTTGTAGAAATAGCGCTCGGGCTTCGGCTCGGAGGGGCGCTCGTCGACGAAGACGATTTCGAGGCCGGAGTTGAGGAACGCCAGCTCGCGCAGGCGCTGCGAGATCTTGTCGGCCTTGAAGACGGTCGTCTCCTTGAAGATTTCCGGGTCGGGCTTGAAAGTGATGAGCGTGCCGGTGCCCTTGGCTTTGCCGATGACTTCGAGCTTCTTGGTCGTCTTGCCGCGCTCGAAGGTCATGTGGTGGACCTGGCCGCCGCGCGAGACTTCGACCTCGAACCATTCGGAGACCGCGTTCACGCACTTGGCGCCGACGCCGTGCGTGCCGCCGGAGAATTTGTAGCCGCCCTGGCCGTATTTGCCGCCGGAGTGAAGCGTGGTGAGCACCATCTCGACGCCGGGAATCTTGTATTGCGGGTGGATGTCGACCGGGATGCCGCGGCCGTCGTCGCGGATGGAAATCGAGCCGTCGACGTGGATCGTGACCTCGATGCGTTTGCAGTGGCCGGCGAGATGCTCGTCGACGGAGTTGTCCAACACCTCGGAAACGCAGTGGTGCAAGGCGCGTTCGTCGGTGCCGCCGATATACATGCCGGGCTTCTTGCGGACGGCTTCGAGGCCCTCGAGTTTGCCCAGTTTGGAGGCGTCGTAGGTGTCGCCGGAGGCGGGGGTTTTAGGAGCGTGGGAGGCGTCGTCTTGTGCGGACATTCAGCAGGAAAATGGAATGGAAAAACGTCTCGGAAAACCGCGCATGGCACAAGGGATTTTTGGGAAATTTTGACGCCGCCCAGATTTTTGAAAATGAACAACTTACAACGTAAAATGAGCCTTGCTTTTTCGCGCCTCCAGTCAGCCGCGGCCGGGAGCCGTTTGGCCCTGCTTTCGCTGATCGGGTTTTGCCGCAAGATTTGGCCGAAAATGCGCGTGCCGGAGGTTTCGTTTGACGGTCTTGCGGCGCGCCGGCCAGTGTCGCGCCATGGCTGCGATCAAATTGGACAACCTGCTCGCGTTGCAGGCAGCGGACACGAAACGTCTGGACCTCGAACAGCAGCTCGCCGCGGCACCGCGCGATGTCGCCGCCGTCGAAGCGAAGATCGCGGCCGAGAAGCAGGCCATCGAAACCGCCAAAGCCGAGTGGCATGGCCTCGAGGCGAAAAAGAAGTCGCTCGAGAACGACATCAAAACCGCGCAGGAAAAGGCCGCCAAATACCGCACGCAGCAGCTCGAAGTGAGGAAGAACGACGAGTATCGCGCGCTCACCCACGAGATCGAAACGATGGAGACGACCATCGGCGGCTTCGAGGAAGAGGAGCTGAAGGTGATGTATGCGATCGACGAAGCGAAGAAGCGCTTCGCCGACGCCGAGCGGGTGTTGAAGCAGAACATTTCCGGCCACGAAGCGAAGATCGCGGCGCTCCGTGCGCATGAGAAGGAGTTGCGCGGCGAACATGAAAAAGCCGTCGCGGGAACGGGCGCCGCGCGCGCGCACGTGCCGGAGCCGCAGACGCGCCTCTACGACCGGCTGGCGAAAAAACCCGGGATGCCGGTCTGCGTGCCCGTGCAGGGCGGCCGATGCGGCGGTTGCCACATGAAGGTTTCCTCGAACATCGAATTCGAGGCGCGCAAGGCGGAGAATATTGTCACTTGCGATCAGTGCGGCCGCATCGTTCATTGGCGGCTCTAGTTTCGGAGCCAGACCTTCGCTCCGCGTTCTTTGAACCAGGAGAGGAAAGTCCGGACACCATCGGGCAGGATTCCGCGCGAAAGCGCGGGCGCGGCGCGTCAAGGCGTCGCGATGGACAGTGTCACAGAGAACAAACCGCCACGCGGGCAACCGCGGGGTAAGGGTGAAAAGGTGGGGTAAGAGCCCACCGCGCCGTGCAGCAATGCCGGCGGCACGAAAAACCCAATCCGGTGCAAGGCAACATAGGCGGCTGGGCGGCCCGTCCGATAGCCGCGGGTATGCCGCATCCGGCCTACGTCCCGACTTGTCGGGGCTACGGCGGGGCAAGTCCCGCGTCAGCGGGGTTTGAGAGAAATGAAGGTCAGGCGCGCTTCGGCGCGCTGCACAGAATCCGGCTTACGGCGCCGAAACTAGTTCATCAACCATGCGGGGCGTGCTGCGACGAGCGGCACGCCCCGCGCCATTTTGCGGACGAAGCCGAGCTGAGATGCTGGCCGCGAAAAAACGAAATCGGCCTGGAGCGGGAGGGCCCGCGTCCTCGCGGGCCGGGAAAGCGGACCGATGTTCGAAAGCGCGGCCCGCAGGGACGCGGGCCCTCCGGGATGGTGCGTGGCGCCCTGGTGCTCGCCGCAGTCGCCGCGGTCTTGCTGAAACGGGTCGATCTCAAACTGTTTCGAGCGCGGCGAGGCCGGCGCGCCCGGTGTCATCTCTCGCGATTTCGGGGCGGACAACGCACGGGGTGCGCGCTTGCATCGCGGGCGTGCGGAATCGCGGATATTTGCCGGTGCGGTTGACGAGCGCGTCTTGGACGCGCGCCGACACGCATCTCGCGGTCGCGGCGTTTTGCGTCGTGCTCTTCACGGCGCAGCGGCTGACGGGCTACATGGGGCTGTGGCTTTATCGCCATCTCCCTTACGAGTCGCTCGTGCTGGCGGCGCACGTGGTCGGCGGAGCGGGGCTCGTCGTGACGCTGACGCTGGGCGCGCGCGAGGCGCCGATGCAGGCGCGTGCGATTCCGGTCTGGCGCGTGGTGGCAAATCACGGGTGGAGCGTCGGCAGTTTTCTCGTGGTGCTGCTGTGGTGGATGTGCTGGCCAGGGTTGCGGCCGGCGACGGACGAGGGGCGCGCGATCGCGGCGGCGGTGTTTCTCGCGGCGATGCTGGTGGCACTGCGGCCGTTCGAGGCGTGGATGGCGACGCGGGCGCAGGCGTGGCGCGTGTGGCTGCCGGTGGCGCTGTGGCAGGCATACAGCCTGCACTGGGAGCTGGCGCTGAATTTTTTGAAGGACGACGTCACGGCGCGACGTGGCGCGGTGCAGTGGGAACAGATCGCGATGGATTTCGCCGGCACGGCGCTCGGTGTGGCGTGGGCGCGCTGGGCGGCGCGGAATCAAGCGTAAGCGCGACAGCAAACGCGGCAATTTCGCGCCCGCTGCCGAGGCGGAAGGCAGGGCGGTGACTCTGCTCTCCGCCGAGGGCTTGCGGCGCGGAGCGGAGTCTGCGCCCCACCGCGGGCGTGGCCGCGGCAATCTGAATGGGCGCAAACAAGACGGCTAAAACGTCATCACGGTCGAGTAAAAGGAGCGGTCGGTGGCGGAGTTGAGCTCGTCCCAGCGCGTGACGCGGAAGGGATTGTTGCCGCCGAAATTGCCGAGCGACTCGTCGTAGTGGAATTGCGCGGAGGTGCCGTTCAGAGTGATGTCGTTGCCGACGATGGAGCCGAAGGATTGGACGGAGCCGTCGAGGTCAACCGAGCCGAACGGGGCGTAGAGCACACCGGAGAAGACACCGTTGCCCTTCAGGTTGATGTCCTGCACGCCACTGGTCTTGGTGCCGTAGATTTGGAAATTCACGGGCTGGCCCATGGTCGCGGTGCTGGTGCCGCCGTTCATGGCACCTTTACCGCCGATGTTGATGTCGCCGGCGGTGTAGAGTTCGAGGCTTGCGCCTGAGCTGATGTTGAGGGCGCCGCTGCCGCCCTTGATGTCGACGGAGTAGCCGGTGGTGCCGGTGACTTTGAGGACGACCTTCTTGCCGGCCGCGATGGTAAAGACATTGTTGGAACCGCCCATGCTCGTGCATTCGACGTAGTATTTGCCGTCGGCCTGCATCGTCGCGGCGGGGAAGTCATCCGGGAGTGTCGTGGAACTGCTGAGGGCGCCTGCGTTGGTGTAGCTATAGGTGGAGGGGGCGGAAACGTTGTCGAAGCTGGTGGAGAAATCCGTGGAGACGTGCGAGGCGACCACGGTGCCCGCGGAGGTGCCGAACGGGCCGATGGTGCCCGTGGCGCCGACGCTGGGGGCGGAGCCGCCGGTGCCGACGTAGCCCCAGATGTCGGCGTTGTCGACGAGGACGGCGTTCACGCCGACGGAGATGGAGCCGACGGAGCCGGCGTCGCGCTTGCCGCCCGGGTTGGTGGTCGCGTTGTAAGGCGAGGTGTTATAGGTGTAGGGTGCGGTGGCGGAATTGTTGTCGGGGTCGGAGTTCCAGCTATCGATCTGCGGGCTGCCGTTGAAATTGATCGTCTGCTTGGCGACGAGGCCGTTGGCGAACTTGGAGGTCTTGCGTAACTGGACCTTCACCCATTTCTCGACGGCGCCTTGGGTGGTGTCGCCTTGGACGCTGACGAGGGAGCGGGCGACGATGATCGGGGCCGCCGCTCCGTCGTAATTATAAATATAGACGCGGACTTCGCCAGTTGCGTTCTGGTCGAAGGTGGTGCCGGTCCACTTGCGTTTCATGTCGTCGCTGCCGACGGGGGTCCAGCCGTCGTCGCTGAAGGAGTAGGTGGAGTCGTTGACGAGCTTGTTGATGGAATACATCGCCTCCTCCAGGCCGTTCTCGGCGAGGTTCATGGCGGCATTGTTGTAGAGGGAGCGGTTGGAGGTTCTGAGGGCCGAGCGGCCGACGTTGATGTAGCTGACGAGCGAGATGCCGATGATCGCGCAGAGCAGCATCGCGACGATGAGCAGCGAGCCGCGTTCGGAAGAGAGGGGACGCGAAGTGATCATGGCCGGAGTCAGGCGGTGACGCGCTTGTTGCGCAGGACGTAACGGGCGGAGAGCACGAGGTTGGTGGCGCGCGCGGCGGTCGTGGACGTGCGCGAGGCCTCGAGGGATATTTGCAGTTGTTTCGTAGTTTGCCCGGCGGTCGTGAGCGCACTGGCGCTGCTGAAACTGGTGATCTCGACGCCGGCGATGGTGTAAGCCTTGTAAGTGAAGGAGGTGATGCCGGTGATCATTTCACGAGTGGCGGTGGAGGTGCGGCGGTAGAGTTTGCCGCTGGCGGCATCGTAGGCCCAGCGGACTGACGCTGCATCGACCGTGAGAGTGACGTCGGTGGCGCTGTTCCAAGTGATCTCGCTGGCCTGACGCACGTCCTGGGCGAATTGCTCGAGGCCGCGGCGAGCCTGGCCTTCCATGTCGTTGTAATTTTGGATATTCGCGCCGCTGCGGCCGAGGAAGAGGAAGCACGTCATCACGCCGGTAAGAACGAACGCGGCGAGGCTCGAACTGATGAGAACTTCGACGAGAGTGAAGCCGCAGCGGCACGCGCGCAGGGTGGCGTCAGGGACGCGCGAGAGTGTAGTAGTAGTCATAGAGACCGTTCTTCATGTATTTCGCCTGAAAGCTGCGCGTCTGGTTGCGGCCGTCGTAGGTGCGCCATTGCACGGAGATCGTAATGAGGACGACGTCCGAGGGGCGGGTGGAGTCGAGTGTGGTCGTGCGGGTGATGATGAAGTCGCCCGCCAGACTGGTGACGGAGGAAAAGTAAGTGTTGCCGTCGAACATCTCGACGCCGGCCGGGCTGCCGGCGGGTATCGGGGCGGTGGTGTCGGTCGCGGTGGTCATCGCAGCCACCGTGGTCCAGCTCATCATACGGATGCGCTCGATCTCGCTTTGGATGATCTGCGAGGCGATGGTGGTGCCGCGGGCGACGTCGAGGAATTTGTAGCCCTGCTGCATCGCGAGGATCGAGGTCGAGATGCCGAGAGCCATGACGAACGTGGCCATCATCGTCTCGAGGATCGTGAACGCGCGGGCGCGGCGGCGCGGGTGCGCGGGTGCGGGCGCGGCGCGGGAGTGGAGCGAAGGTCCGAAGTTCACGCCGCGAGCTTAGCGCTCGGGCGCCGTGGCGGGCATGGCTGCTCGCCTCGCTAAAGCGGCCCTAGCGTTTAGGGCCGAACGGGCGGCTTCGAGGTGCGGCTTTCGGCGTAGAGCACGGCGGCTTGCGAGCGGCGGCTGATCTGGAGCTTCTCGAAAATGTTGCTGAGGTAATTCTTCACCGTCTTGTCGCTCAGGCCCATCTGCTCGGCGATTTCCTTGTTGGTCTTGCCGTCGGCGACGAGCGCGAGCACGCGGCGCTCCTGCGCGGAGAGTTGGGCGAGTTTGTCGTGCTCGCTCTGCGGGGCGCCGTGACGCACGAGGTTGAGCACGCGCGTCGTCACCGCGGGATCGAGGATGAATTTCCCGGCGGCGACGTCGACGATCGCCTGCCAGAGCGCCTGGGCGTTGATCTCTTTCAACAGGTAGCCGTGCGCGCCGCTGCTCATGGCTTCGTAGACGAGATTGTCGTCGATGACGGAGGTGAGGATGAGCACGCGCGTGTCGGGGAGCTTGGCGAGGATCTGGCGGCAGGCCTCGAAGCCGTTGCCGTCGGGCAGGCGGATGTCGAGCAGCACGACGTCGGGTTTGAGGCGGGCGGTTTCCGCGACGGCGGTGGCGACGGAGAAGGCTTCGCCCACCACGTTCAGGTGGTAGCCGTCGGCGCGCGTCGCGAGAAGCGTCTTCAGGCCGGTGCGCACGAGTTCGCTGTCATCGACGAGGAGCAGCGTGATGGTCTTGGTGGCGGTGCTGGTCATGGGGCTGGGTTTCTTTGGGTGAAGCGGAGGACGATGTCAGTTCCTTTTCCTCGGGTGGACCGAATCGAAAAAGTCGCGCCGATCTCGCTCGCGCGGGCGGCGAGGTTGGCGAGGCCGCTGCCGCGCGGGGCGCTGGCGGGATCGAAGCCGCGGCCGTCGTCGCGGATGGTGAGCACGGGCGCGCCGGCGTCGTGGGCGAGGGAAATGACGATGCGGCGCGCCTCGCCGTGACGCAGGGCGTTGCTGACGCACTCGCGGATGATCTGGAGCGCGTGCACTTCCTCGCGCGCGGAAAGCGCGGCGGGATCGAGGCCGATCTCGAGTTGAAACTCCACCGCATGCAACGCCTGCAACGTCGCGACGAGCGAGCGGAGCACCGGCGTGAACTCGGGACGGTCGCCGCCTTCGGGCTCGAGCCCTTGAATGAAACTGCGGACCTCGCGGATGGTTTGGTTGAGCGAGGCCTGCGTGGCGTCGAGGCGGCGTTCGGCCGCCTCGGGCTCGGCGCGCAAGGTCGAGCGCACGCCTTCGAGACCGAGGCCGGCGGCGTAGATCGACTGGATGACGCCGTCGTGCAGGTCGCGCGCGAGCCGGGCCTTCAACTCGGCGGAGTGTCGCAATTCCTCGCGGCTTTGGCGGAGCGCGGCCTCGGCGCGGCGGCGCTCCTCGATCTCGCGCTCGAGTTCCTGGCGATGCTCGAACGAGCCGGCGACGAGCGTCGCGAGTCGGCCAAAGATGTTCGGCTGCACGGCGAGCCGGCCGAGCGGAGCGGGCGAGTTTTCCGCGAGACTTTGTTCGAGCCGGAGCAGCGGACGCACGACCCAGCGCGACACGCCGGCGACCGCCGCAGCGATCACGACGACGCCGAAGCCGAGAAACAGAAACAGCTCGTAGTGGTTGCTGAGGTTCACGGCCTCGACGCCGGGCACGCGGTAAAAGGTGCGCAGCATCGCCACGGGACGGCCGGTCCAATCGAGCAGCGGGCGCTCGGTGAGCACGATGTTGTCGCGCGGGGCGGGCGGCGTGCTGTGGGGCGCGTCGAGCGACACGTCGCTCTCGAGGAATTGTTGCAGACTGTGCTGATACTCGTCGTCCCACAGTCGCGCGACGATGAACCAGCCGTGCGCGGGCGTCGTGCGCTCGATGTCCTCGGACGGCTGGATCGGCGCGGTGCGGATTTCGAGGATGCCGGCGGGCGAGCGCAGGAAGAAGTGCCCCAATTTCGCGCGCCGCAGATAAGGCAGGAGCTCGGCCGGCGCGAACGGCGGCGTCTTGAGCGTGGCGTCGAGCTTGCGCACGGAGCCGTAGATGAGTTTCCCGTCGACGCCGAACACCCAGGCGGCGTGCGAGCTGAAGGTCACCAGACTTGCGTCGATGTTGACCGTCGCCCAGGTCGGATCGGCGCTGTCGACGAACTGATACATCTCGCCCCACATCGAGTAGTCGTTGGCGAAATCGCGCAACGAGCGACCGGTGAGGTCGAGGAGGTGGTCGTTGAGTTCGTTGCGTTCCGCGGCGATGCGTTCGAGAGACTCGGCCGCCTCGTGCTTTTGGAACTGCCGCAACAGCCCGATGCTCAACGCAAACACCGCGAGCAGCAGGCCGAGGAGCGCGACGAGGCGGGTTTGGGTGTTCATCCGGATGGGTCGAACGAGGAACTAGGGGGATTTACCTGTTCCAGCAACCAAACAGCGTGGCGTAGGCGATTCTCGGCGCGCGGGAGAAAGCTCTTGACTCACCGGAGCGATTTTGGGTCTGTCAGCGTTTCCAAATTTCAAACCGCCATGGCCAATACCAAGTCCGCTATCAAAGCTGCGCGCAAATCCCTCCGCAACGCCGCGCGCAACAAAGCCGTCAAGACCCGCCTGAAGACCCTCGCGAAGGCCGTGGAAGCTGCCGCTAACGACGCCGAGAAGGCGCGCGCCGCCTCTATCGCCTTCAGCTCGGCGCTCGACAAGGCCGTGAAGAGCCACGTCATCCACCGCAACACCGCCTCGCATCACAAGTCGCAGGTCGCGAAATACATTTTCGCGAAGAAGTAAGCGACCGCTGACGCGAACGAATTTCCTGAAACCCCGCGCGCCGAGAGGCGGCGGGGTTTTTGTTTTCCCGCGCCGGCGCCTCCGCCCCGTAGCAGCCGACGTGCGTAGCAACCGACGTGAGGAGGCTGTCCGCTTCGGTCATCGCGTCACGCGCCCAGCCTCCTCACGTCGGCTGCTACGACTATCCGCTGCATCGCGGCGCCCGCTCAGTCCGAGCCCGCGCCTTCGCCCGCGCCGCGCGGCAGCGTCACCAGACACAGCGCACCGGCCGCTGCCGGCGCGAGAATCATCGCGCGCTCGCCGAACCAGAACAGCCCGGCGACCGTCAGCACGAGCCCGGCGACGAAGCCGGTGTTCTCGACGAAAAACAGCCATTTCGCCGACCCGAGCGCTGCGCGCCTGAAGCGAAAAAATCGCCCCGCGTAGAGCCCCATCACGGCCACCGCTGCGAGCAGCCACGGGAGTTTCCCTAGCTCATACGGAAACAGCACGGCGAGCCACAGCAGCGCGTAGTAGGCCGCGACCGCGCCGAACAGCCACCACGGCTCCGCCACTCGCCGGTCCGGCAGCGCGAGGCCGACGAGACTGCCGAGCAACCACACGCTTGATGCCAGCAGCCACACGAGCGCCGTGGAGGCGAGGAACGATTGCAGCAGGAAAAACGCGCTCCACTGGAGCAGTCCGAAAAACACGCCCGTGAGCGCGACGTTCGCGACCACCAGCCGGGAAAAAACGGAGTCGCGCGACGATTTCATGGTTCTTCCTCCGCCGTCGCGAAAAAGCGCCGCTGGAGCTTGCGCCAGCTCAGTCGCAACACGAGTTGCAGATCGGCCTCGCCGATCGGCGCGAAGCCGTCCGCGCGGCGCGCCACGACGTCCTCGGCGATAAACTGCAGCCGGCGCGGCGTGCCGAACGTCCGCGGGCGCGTCTCGTCGGCCGCGAGGAAGCGATCGAGTTCCCCCGGCGCGGCGGCGACGAGCGCGTCGAGCGGACGATCGCTCGCCCACGCGAAATCGACGAACTCGCCGCGCACGACGGCCACGTGCGGAAACGTCGCGCGCAATCCTGCGACGATGCGATGCGCCAGTTGCCCGCTCACCGCGGAGTCGCCGGGCACTTGCGCGCTCAGCCGCCCGGCGAGCGAGACCGAGAACACGCCGCCCGCGCGCAGCCGCGAGCGCGCGAGCGCGAAGAAACGCTCCGAGTGCAGCAACGCGGTTTGCAGATGCGTGGGGACGGGGATGTCGACCGCGATCGCGTCGAACGGCTCGCCCGCCCACGCGCCGAGGAAGTGTTTGCCGTCGTCGATCGTCAGATCCCAGTTCGTCGGAAAACCGCCGCGCGGCTCCTGGATCAGCGCGCGCGTGAGACGCGTGACGGTCGCGTCGATCTCGACGACGTGCAACCGGCCCGGCAGCGGCGCGAGGTAGCGCGCGCAATCGAGCGAGCCGCCCGCGACGACGAGCGTGTGCAGCGGCGCGCCGCCGTGCACCGCGCCGGCGGCGAAGCGCGGCAGGAGCGTGACGAGGAGGTTGTGCTGATTCAGCGCGCGCGTGCCGTAGAGGAGGTTGCCGTTGAGATAGAGGTAGGGCGCGGGACCGCGCGCCGTCTCGACGCGCAGCAAGTCGACGCGTTGGTAGGGCGAGAACTCCGACGCGAGCACGACCGGGTCGCGGAGGCGGTGCACGCGCGCGAAGTAGCTCTCGAGACTCGCGCGATCGAGCGCCGGCCACGCGGCAAAATACATCGGCGGCAACACGAACAGCAGCCAGCCGGTCGGCCGCGCGCGCGCGAAAATCAGCAGCAGCGCGAGCAGCCCGCCGAGATGCAGCGTGAGCAGCAGCGCCATGCGCCCGGGCGTGACGACGAGCACGAGCGCGAGGCCGAGCGCGCCGCCCGCGAGCTCCGCGGCGTAGCAGCGCACGAGCGCCGCCGTGCCGTCGCCCGTCGGAAACTCCGCCACGAGCCGCGGCAGGAACACCGCGTAGAACGGCGTGATGCCTGCGAACGTCAGCACGAACACGAACGGCGGCACGAACGCCCCGCTGCCGTGCGAGACGAGGAAGCCCACGAGCCAGCGCGCCGAGAACGGCAGCGTCACGTGCAGTGCGAGCGTCGCGCCGCCGAGCGCCACGAGCGCGCCGCGCGAAAGCCGGTCAGAGAACACGTAGCCCGCCGACAAGCCGAGAAAGTAGCCGGCGGCGACGAGCAGCGCGACGAGCTCGTTGCTGCCGAGCAGCGAGGCGAACTCCCGCATCGCGACGAACTGGATGAGCGTCAGGTTGGCGCCGGCGATGCCCAGAATGGCGAACGATCGCAGCGACGACGGCGCGCGCGCGGCGCCGGCAGCGGCGGGCGGGGCGGCGATCACGGTGGGTTCGGGCATCTGGCCGGCGAGCGTGCGTGGCCGGTTGGGCGCTGTCAACGAACGCGGGGCCGTTCGGCCCGGTTGAAGATAGGGCCGGACAACGCGCGGCGATTCGTTCTAGAAAACGTCCGCACCGATGCCGGCATCATCAATCACACTGCGACCTGCGGCGGCAACCAAAGGCAGGGATTCGGAGGGCCCGCGTCCTCGGGAGCCGCGGCGCGCGGGGACGCGCGCCCTCCACCGAACCAGCCGGCATCGGCTTCGCGGCCAGCAAGCCGGATGAACGCGAGCTCCGACACGCTCAAGCGCGCGTGGTGGCCGGGCGGGCGCGGCGAATGGACGCTCGTGCTGGCCGGCGCGAACCTGATGCTGCTGAACTTCCTGCTCGTGCAGCACACGACAGTGGCGTTCCGACACGACGAGGTCGCGATGCTCGGGTTTTCCCTGGCGTATTTTCTGGGCGTGTCGCTCGGGTATCAATTTTCGGACCGGCTCTCGGCGCGCTTCGTCCGCTGGATGCTGCCGGTGTGTCTCGCGGTGCAGATGGCGCTCTTCGTCGGCGCGCAGGCGCTATTTCACCAGGTGAGCGTGGCGGCGGGGAAATTCGCGGCGGGCGGGGTCCTGCTGGCGCTGATCGCGGCGTTCGCGACGTCGGTGCACGCGATTTTTCTGCCGCGCGTGGTCGAGGCGGGCGGCGGGTTGCGGCGGTGTTATTCGCTCGAGATCGTCGGTTCGCTGGTCGGGCTCGCGCTGGTGCCGCTGCTCGCGCCGATCGCGCACGAGTGCGTGCTGGCGGCGTATTTCGTCAGCTACGCGGGGCTCGCGGCGGCGGCGGGCGCGGGGCGCGGGATCGTCGGCGCGATCGCGGCGGGTGCGGCGGTGTTCGTCGTGCAGTTCGGCGCGTGGGATCGCGCGGCGGCGGCGTGGTTCGACGCGCGGTTTTATCGCTGGAAAATCGACGAGGTGGCGCTCGCGCGCTACACGCCGTATCACAAGATCGAGGTCGTGCGGAGCGGGCGGGACTACCGGCTGCTCTTGAACGGCAAGCGGCAATTCGGCGGCGACCCGCAGCGGACGTATGCGTATTTCGTCGCGGAGGTGCCGGCGCGGCTGCTCGGCGCGCCGAAGACAGCGGTGCTCGGCTGCGGCTCGATGGCGACGGTCGGGCGCATTGGGGATTTCGTGCCGACGGTGCGGATCGTGGACATCGACCCGGAGGTGTTTGGCGCGGCGCGGAAATATTTTTCGGCCTACAACCGGCTCGACGAGCTGCACAACTGGACGTTCGAGGCGGACGACGCGAAGCACTGGATCGCGAACGCGCGCGAGCAGTTTGGGTTGATCCTGCACGACATCCCGCCGGCGCGCTCGCGGCAGGTGGCGCTGACTTACACGGAGGAGTTTTTCCGGCTGGCGAAGGCGCGGCTCGAGCCGGGCGGGATTTTTTCGATCTCGTCGCTCACGCCGCTGGCGGGGCGGTCGTCCTACGGGCGGCGGATGCTCGCGACGCTGGGAAAAGTGTTCGAGCACTACGTCGTGCTCGTGCATCGCGACTCGGCGTATTTCTACGGCGGCGGTCCGGGGATGCGGGAGCCGGGCGCGGAGGAAATCCAACGGTTGCTCGCGGCGGCGGGGCGCGACGGCGTGCGCGTCTACACGCGCGCGGAGATCGAGGCGATGGTGGCCGGCGAGAAGATCATCACGATGGCGAACGTGGGAGACCTGATCTATGAGTGAGCGCGCGCGAGCGGGCGGAGAGCCGGCGGCGCGGACCGCGGAGACGGACGCGGCGCTCAACGGCGACGCGCGCGACGCGGCGGTCGTCGCGGTTGGCGCGCGCCAGCACGGCGCGGGCGACGTGGCGCTGGCGTTCGCGACGGGCGTGTGGCTCGCGCTGCTGCAGTTTGCGTATTTTTTCCTGCTGGAGGTGCGGCTCTCGAGTCGCGCGGAGTCGTTTTTCGCGGCACTCTTTTGCTGGCTGGTGGGATTTCTCGTCGGCTTGAACGTGCGGTCGCGCCGGGCGTTCCCGGTGCTGATCGTTGCGGCGCCGGTCGGCTACTATGCGGCGTATGCGACGATGGCGGCGCGGCCGTTCGACTGGTCGGTGCTGCCGGTGGTGGCGCTGTGCATCGCGCTCGGCGGCGCGCTGGCGGGGGCGTTTTTCCCGCACGCGAGCGAGCGTTTCGCGCGCGTGAAACCGCTGCTGCTGCACGAGAACAACGGCTACCTCGTCGGCCTCGTGCTGGCGCTGCTCGGCAGCGTGTTCGCGGGGCGCGCGTTGCTCGGGGCGGCGCCGGCGGCGGGGGCGATCGTGGTCGGCGCGCTGTGGTGGCGCGGTCGGCGGTGAAGAGATCGGCGGTGAAGCGCTCGGCACAGGCGGAGAGTCGCGAACGATGAGGCGTGCCGCGGACGAGCGTTTTCTTTAGCCACGGATGGGACGGATGGAGACGGATGGCACGGATGTCGCGGCGTGGGGCGTTGGGGTTTTCGCGACCGGTATCGGTGGCAATCCGTTTCTATCCGTGGAATCCGTGAGAAAGAAGACTGTCGAACGCGGCGCGAGCGATTCGCGATGCTGATGCTCGCGGGTCGGAAATCGTCGCCGCCGAGGACGGCGGCGACCACCTTCGAGCCGCGAACGCGCATCAGAAGTTCAGCGCGCTGGCGTAGGTGGCGCGTTCGGCGGCGGTGCGGAGCTCGCGCCAGCTCGAGACGCGGAACGGATTGCTGCCGCCGTAATTTCCCAGCGCCTCGTCGTAGTGGAAGCGCGAGTTGCTATCCATCTGGATCGTGTCGCCGACGACGGAGCCGAGAAGCACGCAGTTCGAATCGATCTGGAAGGCGGCGTTCGGCGCGTAGATGACGGCGCCGAGGTTGACGTTGCTCGAGAGCGTGAAGGTCTGGCTCGTCGAGGCGGTGCCCCAAATCTGGCAGCGCTGCGGCTGGCCGGTGGCGTTGATGTCGTTGTTCGAGTCGAGGGAGATGTTGCCGTTGGTGTAGATTTCGAGGGTGCTGGCGGTGCCGCTGAAGAGCGTGTCGGCGTTGCTGCTCGTGCGGATCGAGGTGACGCCGGTGTGGCTCAGGAAAAGCCAGACGACGTTGCCGGCGATGGTGAGGTTTTTGTTGCTGTCCATGTCGATCCGCGCGCCGCCGCCGAATTGGTAATAGTATTTGCCGTCGGCGGGATTCGCGGTGTCGCCGGTCTGGGGGAAGGTGCGGGCGGAGGTGATCGTGGTGCCGATGGCGTTCGTCACGGTGGGCGAGGGGACGGTGATGGCGGGGAAGGTGAACGAGAAATCCGTGCGCACGCAGGCGGGATCGACTTTCGGATCCGACGGGCTGGTGGAGTTGTGGATGCGGACGTTCGAGCTGGTGGTGACGGTGCCGCCGCCGGAGTGGGCGGAGCCGTAGATCTCGGCGTTCGAGTTGAGCGAGATGGCGCCGTTGGCGGAGCTGACGCAGCCGACGGTGCCGCGGTCGGCGCGGACGCCGGAGGAGTAGGCGATCGCGGCGGTGCTGCTGTCGCTGTCGGGGTCGGAGTTCCAACTGTCGACGCTGGCCTGGCTGTTCAGGTGAACCCAACTGCGGCCGACGAGACCGAAGCCCCAGAGCGCGCGGCGCCGGAGCGTGACTTCGAGGACTTTGACGAGTTCGCCGGAGCCGTCCGCGGGCGTGACGATGGCCTTCGCGACGATAACGATGGAGCTGGAGCTGACGGTGGCGCTGGTGGAGCTGGCGGGAACGTCGACGTCTTCGGAGGGCGTGTCGTCGGCGCTGTGGTCGCTCGAGTGGTCGTCTTCGGAATGATCGTCCTCGGAATGGTCGTCATCGGAATGATCGTCAGAAGAGTGATCGCTCGACGAATGGTCGTCTGAGCCACCGAGGGAGGCGAGAAAGCCGATGGGGAGATCGAAGCTCGCGAGCGGGCGGATGCCGTGCGTCAGCGTGATGAACGCGGGCGTGGCGGCATGGCGCACGAGCGGCGGCAATGCGCTCGCGCTGAGGTCCGCGGCCTGGGTGAGCGCGGCGGCGGCGACGGCGAAGCTGCCGGAACCATGGTCGTCCGAGGAATGGTCGTCGGATGAGTGATCGTCCTCCGCGTGATCGTCCTCCGCGTGATCGTCGTCGGAGTGATCGTCCGAGGATTCGCTTTCGGAGTGATCGTCGGATTCGCTCGAGCTGCTGCTCGAACTGGAGCCGGAGGCGCTGGTGTAGCTGGTGGCGG
Source organism: Opitutia bacterium (assembly GCA_016187945.1). Lineage (GTDB taxonomy): Bacteria > Verrucomicrobiota > Verrucomicrobiia > Opitutales > Opitutaceae > Didemnitutus. The sequence goes on along the minus strand of JACPIT010000011.1, from coordinate 222,451 downwards.
AGGTGTAGTTGCGGACGTAGATTTTGATCACGCCGGTGGCGCCGGGAGCGGGCGTGAAGCCGGTGAGCGTGCGCGTGGCTTCGCTGCCCGAGACGGCCCAGCCGGTCCACGCGTCGGACTCGCCATTCGAGGCGCGGTTGAAGGTCGCGAGCGCTTTCTCGACGCCGATCTCGGCGAGGTTCATCGCGGAGTTCTGGAGAAAGGCGCGCTGCGAGACCTTGAGGCTCGTGTTGCTGAGGCGGATGTAGCTGGCGAGCGCGAGGCCGATGACGGCGGCGAGGAGGAGCGCGACGAGGAGAACGGAGCCGCGCTCGGAGGCGCTGGAGGAGAGCGGTTGCGGACGGCGGAGGCGGCGGACGACGGCGGGCATGGCGGATTCAGTTGACGGGTTTGTTGCGGAGAATCGTGGACGAGGAGACGGTCTGGTCGGTCGCGCCGGCGAGAGTCGCGCGCGTCGAGCGGAGCGTGAAGGTGACCTGGACGCGCTTGGTGGTGTTGTTCGTGGTGGCCGCGGCGTCGAGGCGGTCGAAGCGCGCGAAGGCGAACGACACGACGTGGCGCGCGAGGACGGTGCGCGTGCCGTTGGCGGCGGCGTTGCCGGGCGCGTAGTAGAAGCAGCCGGCGGTCGCGCCCGAGGTGGAGCTGTCGTAGGCGTAGGTGACCTGGTTGCTCGTGCTCGTGTAGTTGTTCGGGACGGTGAGCGTGATGGATTGCGAGCCGTTCCAGGCGATGGCGCTCGTCATGCGGAGGTCGCCGGTGAATTTTTCGAGGGCGTTGCGCACGTCGCGCTGCATGTCGTTGTAGTAACTGGCCTGCGCGCCCGAGCGGCTGAGGAACAGGAAAGCGGAAAGCACGCCCGCGAGCACCATCGCGGAGAGCGCGGTCGAGATCAGCACCTCCACGAGTGTGAACGCGGCGGCGGAGCGCACGGGACTGGAGCGGCGGCGGCTCACGACTCAGGACGAACTGTTGTAGAAGAAATCATACATGCCGTAGCGGGCGTAGTAGGTGACGTAGGAGCGCGAGAGCTCGCGGCCGTCGTAGTTGCGCCACGTGACGGTGTAGGTGAGCTGGACGATATCGGTTTCCGGCGTGGAGACCTCGCGCGAGAGCCGGAGACCGCGGTTGGCGATGAGGTTCGCGATGTAGCTGTTCGAGGTGAACAGCGAGTCGATGGTGAGATTGTCGGAGCTGGTGTAGGCGCTGACCGTGGCCCAGTCCTTCAGGCGAACTTTCTCCAGCTCGTGCTGCATGATCTGACCGGCGAGCGTCATGTTGCGCGCGGTGTCGATCGACAGGAACGCGCGTTGCAGCGTCGTGATCGATGTGGCGATCGCGAGCGCGAGAATGAACGCCGCGAGCATGACCTCCAACACCGTGAACGCGCGCGCGCTGCGGCGCACGCGGGCGGCCGGGGCGGGGCGCGCCGCGGTTTCAGGAGTCTTTCGCACGGCGCCGATTTTATTCCCGTTCGTCCTCGCGGAGTAGGGGGCTCCGTCTGCCACAGACGGGTGGAGTGCGCTAGGCCTGAAAGCCTTCCCGCCAACCGGAGCCGTTCGGGCACGCCTGAGCGAGCGCCGAGTGAAGCGGGGGCGGTCCGCCGAACGGCGACGCGGCCGGCGGGCCGGTCGCGTGTCGGGCGCGGGCGGGCGGGCCTCAGATTTTTCCCGACGTGCGCTCCAGGTAGAGCGCGACGGCTTGGGTGCGGCGTTTTACGCCGAGTTTTTCGAACACGTTGCCGAGGTAATTCTTCACGGTGTTCTCGCTCAGCCCGAGTTCCTGCGCGATCTCCTTGTTCGTGAGTCCGACGACGACGCGAGCCATGACGCGCTGCTCCTGCGGCGAGAGCGCGGGACTCTCGGGCGCGTGGCGCTGGATTTGGCGGACGACCTTCTCGGCGAACCGCTGCGAAACCACCGGGCGGCCGGCGTGCGCGGCGCGGATGGCTTCGAGCAGCCGCTCGGGGTCGATGTCTTTCGTGAGAAATCCGTGCGCGCCGGCGGCGACCGTTTCGTAGGCGAGGTGATCGTCGATCGCGGAGGTGAGCACGACGACGCGCGTGCGCGGCAACTCGGCGCGGATCGTGCGGCAGGTTTGCACGCCGGAGGCGTCGGGCAGGCGCAAGTCGAGCAACACGACGTCCGGCCGTAGCTCGCGCGCGGCGACGATCGCGGCGGCGGACGTGGCGGCTTCGGCGACGATCGCGAGCTGCGCGGCGTCGATCGCGTCGGCGAGAGCGGCGCGGATGCCTTGGCGGACGAGCGGGCTGTCCTCCACCAATAGCAGGCGAATCGGTGCGACGACGGGGACGATCATTTCAAAACAGGAAGTTGAAACGCGGAGAGCACGGGACTCGGGTTCATGCGGCAGCGGGGAGTCGCACGCGCAACGTCGTGCCGCGGCCGGGGGCGCTGTCGATTTGCACGGCGCCGCCCAGCGCCGCGGCGCGCTCCGCGAGATTGCCGAGGCCGGAGCCATCGGTCGCGGAAGCTGGGACGAAACCGGCGCCGTTGTCGGTGAGCTCGAACACCGAGCCGTCGTCCGTCGCCTGCCAGCGCAAGCGCAGGTGCGTGGCGCGGCCGTGCCGCAGGGCGTTGCTCGCGCCTTCGCGGACGATTTGATACAGCTCGACCTGTGCGGCGGGCGAGTGGCGCGGCGGGAGCGCGGGGTCGACGTCGAGTTCGAGTTCGACGCCGCCGCCGGGCTGGAGCTGACGGACGAGCTCCGCGGCGTTGGCGGCGAAATCGGCGGCGGTCGCGTTGCTGGCGCCGGCTTGCTTGATGAACTCGCGCAGGTCCGCGATCGCGGCGTTGAGGGTCGCGTGCGTGGCGCCGATCACGCGCGCCGCCTCGGCGGGATTGGCCGGCAACGCGGCGCGCGCGCGGGTCAGGCCCATGCCGGCGCCGTAGATCGACTGGATGACGCCGTCGTGCAAATCGCGCGCGAGGCGCGTGCGCTCGTCGAGCGTCTGGCGGAGTTGCGCGCGGGTGGCGAACGCATCGCGCAGCAGGCGCGCGAGCTGGCCGAATTCGTCGCGACGGCGGAGCAACGGCCCGAGCGCGGCGGGGTCGTCGCTCCGCAGGCTCGCGGCGAGTTGGAACAGCGGACGCACCAGCCAATGCCGCAGGCACCAGCCGGCGGTGACGAGCAGCGTGACCAGCGCGGCGAGAAAGAACCACGCGAGCCGGCCGTGCATGCCGCCGATTTCCTGCAGCTCGTCGCCGCGGTAGTCGGCGTCGAGGAGCTGCACGGTGCGCCCGCGGAAATCGACGAGCGGCAGGTGCAGGTGCACGCGGCTGAGTTCGACGTTGATCAGCTCTTCCTCGTGCAGCAACGAGAGGCGGCTGTAGGTGCCGGCGAGCCGGCTGATCGATTGCAGGCGCTGCGAACCCCAGATCTCGAAGCCGCAAATCCAGCCGCCGTCGGCGAGCGGCGCGGCGAACGCCTCGTAGAGCGGTCCACCGGCGGGGCGGAGAAAAAAGTGGCGGTGCGCGGCGTCGGCGCCGACGAGGGCGGCGTGCAGCTCGGCGGCTTCCGGCTCCGGCGGGAGCGTGGCGCCGGGCGCGGGCTCGGCGAGAGCGACGTGGCCGCTGGCGTCGATGCGCCAGAGTCCGGCCCAGTCATCGGGACGCAGCGAACCGTGGGTGTCGAGGTCGCGGTGCGCGGCGAGATGATCGACCCAGCGTCGCAGCGGCTGGTCGAGCGCGGCCAGGGCTTCGCGCAACTGCTCCTCGCGGCTCGCGGCGAGGCGGGCGAAGACGCGCTCGAGTTCGCGTTGCTCGAAATGCAGGAGCGCCTGCCAGGTCGCGAGCACGGCGAGGCCGAGCAGCACGATGAGCAGCGGAATCCGTCGGGCGAGAAGCATGGGGGCGCGGCGGCCGAGGCAACCGCTTCGTCGCGGGCGGAGCAACGGATTTTCGCGGCGTCACCAGCCGGTGAACTTGCTCTGTTGTGCGGCGCGGGCGTCGCCGGTCGTGATCTCGCGCCACGCGTCGACGCCGAACGGCATGCCGCTGTCGAGGTTCTCGAGCGATTCGTCGTAGTGGAACTCGGCGCGGCCGGTGAGCGTGATCGTATTGCCGACGGCGCCGCCGTAGATGTCGCCGTTGCCGTTGATCGTGATGTCCGCGTTCGGCGCGTAGAGCGCGGCTTTGAGCGCGCCGTTGCCGACGATCTGGATGCGCTGGCCGCTCGCGCCGGTGTTGGTGCCGTAGATCAGGCACGTGCTCGGGCGCGTGTTGTTGTTCGCGAGGCCGTTGCCGCCGATGAGCATGTCGCCTTCGGAGTATACCGTGAGGCTGGAGTCGGCGGTGATGACGATGCTGGCCTGACCGGTGACGTCGATCGTGTGGGTGCCGGTGCCGCCGGTGAGCACGAGCGTGACGTCGCCGTAGATCGTGAGCGTCTCCTTGCCGCTGAGGGAGAGGTTCGGGCAACGCCATTTCGTCGCCGTGCCGGCGGTGCCGAGCGTCGCGGGCAACGCAGTGAGCACCGTGCCGTCGAGCGGCGCGGCGACGTCGGGAAATGTGGCCGAAAAATCCGTGGCGACGCGCGCGGGATCGATGCGCGTGTCTGCAGGCGTGTCGCGGCCCTTGATCGAGCCTTCCTCGCCCACGATCGGCGGCGCGCCGCCGGTGTAGACGTAGCCGTAGACGTCGGCCTGGTTGACGAGCACCTTGCGCGTGTCGACGGCGACGCTCGCGACGCTGCCGCGGTCGTTGCGCGTGGAGGAACTGTAGGCGACGGGCGCGGTGGAGGAATCGTTGTCGGGATCGGAGTTCCAACTGTCGACCGACGCGCGGTTGCCGTTGAACGTGATCGTGTCCTTCGCCATCAGGCCCGCGCTGAAACGCGAGCGGCGGCGCAGCGTGACCTCGACCATCTTGGTGACGGACGCGCCGCCGGTCGCCTCGACGGTCGAGAGCGCGACGACGCTCGGCCGTGCGCTGCCGGTGGGCGCGTAGTTGTCGACGTAGACCTTCACGCTGCCGGTGGCGCTGCCGAGGGCGAAGCCGGTGAACTGGCGCTTCGCGGCGCCACTCGCGAGCATCCAATCGTTCCACGCGCTGGCGGAGCCGGCGTTGGCCTGGTTGAACGACCACAGCGCCTCCTCGGCACCCGCCTCGGCGAGGTTGAATGCGGCGGCTTGTTGAAATCCGCGCTGCGCCAGGCGCGAGGAGTTCAAGTTGAGGCTCACGTAACTGGTGAGCGCCAGCGCGAGCACCGCCATGATGAGGAGCGTGACGATCAGGATGGCGCCGCGCTGCGGGTCGCTCTTCGTAGCAGCCGACGTGAGGAGGCTGGGTTCGCGACGAAACTCAGACGACAGCCTCCTCACGTCGGCTGCTACGACGGAGCGGGCCGCTGGCAGCGAGCGGAACTGGAAGCGGGCGGCCATCAGTTGCTGACGCGTTTGTTGCGCAGGATGTAGCGCGTCGAGGCGATCGTTTGATCCGTGGCGGCGGTCGAGCCGCTCGTGCGCTCCGCGCGGAGGACGATCTGGAGCTGCTTCGTCTCGGTGTCGTTCGCCGCGGTGTTGTCGCCCCCGGCGGCCGTCTCGAGCCTGTAGCGTTTGAAGGTGAAGTCCGCCGCGAGTTTCCGGATCAGCGCCGTGCGCGGCTGGGTCGAGGTCGCGTCGCCGACCACGCGGTAGAACGCCCGATAGGTCGTGCTGCGCGCGTCGGCGTCGTAGCCGTAGGTGACAGTCGTCGCCGGCGAGCCGCTCGGCAGGGTGAGCGTGACGCTCTGGGAGTCGTTCCAATGCACGTCGCGGGCGAGGCGCGCCTCCTCGGCGAAGATTTCGAGTCCGCGCCGCACTTCGGCTTCGAGTTCGCTCAGGCTGCTCGTGCGAAATCCGGTGCGCCCGATGAACACGAACGAGCTCATCACCGCCGTGAGCACGAACGCGCTCAACGTCGCTGCGATCAGCACCTCGGCGAGGGTGAACGCGGCCCGGGAGCGCGGCCGGTGAGCGAACGCGACATCGGTCGCGCGTCGTTTCACCGACGGTCGGGCCGGCCCTTGCGGCCGGGCCGTCGACTTGCGCGCACGGTCCGGCCCGGCGATGAGCGCCGGCCCTACAATCGCGTTGGAGCGCGCCGCGGCACTCCCCTCAATGCGTGGTGCTGATGAAGTCATTGAGTCCGTTTTTGCCGTAGCGCGTGATGAGCTTCGCCGACTGCGGCCGGCCGTCGCTGCCGCGCCACTCGGCGGTGAGCGTGATCTCCTTCATGTCGGTCTTCGGCGAGGTGATGCTGCGCGTGCAGTTGAACGCGCTCGCGCCGCTCGCAGTCGCGTCGGGCGTGAAGGTCGCGGTGCCCGACAGCGCGTCGAGTTGCGTCCAGCTTTTCAGGCGCAACTGCTCCATTTCCGTCTGCAACACCTGGGTGGCGAGCGCGAGTTTGCGCGTGCGGTCCATCGCGCGCACGCCGCTCTGCATGGCGCTGATCGCGCTGACGATGCCGAAGACGAGCACGAGCGACGCGATCATGACCTCGACGAGCGTGAAGGCGCGCCGCAAACCTGCCCGCAGCACGCAGCCGGCTCTCTGCGTGGCAGCCGACGTGAGAAGGTTGGAGCACGCGGCGCGCGTCGAGCCAGCCTCCTCACGTCGGCTGCTACGACGCGGCGCGAATTCGGCACGCGCAAGCGGTGCGTCGCGTTTCATACCGCGCTCTCCTTCGGCGGCAGGTGCAGGCGCACGCTCGTGCCGCCGCCTTCCTCGGATTCGATGCGCAGCGTCGCGCCCATCTCGCGGGCGCGCGTGGTGAGGTTCACGAGGCCGCGGCCGGTGCCCATGCGTTGCACCGGGTCGAAGCCGCGGCCGTTGTCCATCACCTCGAGCGTCGCGCCGCCGCCATCCGCGGGGCGCAGGCGGATCACGATGCGCGAGGCGCGGCCGTGGCGCAGCGCGTTGCTCAGGCTCTCGCGCACGATTTGGAGCGCGTGGATTTCCACGACGTTCGTGAGCTGCGCGGCGACGTCGTCGTCGAGTTCGAGGGTGAACTCGACCGGCCAGAGCTCGTGCATCGTCGCGGTGAGCGCGCGCACGGCGTCGGTGAAACGCTGGCGCTTCTCCGGCGGCTCGGGTTCGAGATCGCTGATGTAGCTGCGCACCGTGCGAATCGTTTCGTTGAGATTCGTCATGCAATGCTTGATGCGCCCTTCGGCGCCGAACGGATCGGCGCTCAACTGCCCGCGCACGGCTTCGAGACCGAGACCGGCGGCATAGATCGACTGGATGACGTGGTCGTGCAGATCGCGGGCGAGCCGCGCGCGCAGCTCGATCGAGTGCCGCAGATTTTCCTGGCTCTCGCGCAGCGCGACCTCGGTGCGCTGGCGCTCGGCGATCTCGACTTGCAGCGCGTTGCGGTCGGCGTGCGCCGTCTCGACGAGCTGGGCGACCGGGGAAAATTCGTCCGTGCGACCGAGCAGCGGGGCGATGACCGCGGGATCTTTTTCGCGGAGGCTGGCGCCGATCAACGCGAGCGGGTGCAGCACCCAGTGCCGCACCGCGAGCCCGAGCGCCACGAGCAGCGCCGCGCCGAACGCGACGAAGAGCAACGCCGTTTGCCACGCGCCACCGTCGTCGGTCGCATCGCCGGGCCACGGCCGCTCGAGCACGAGCTGGCGCACCGCGCGGCCGTCGAGTCCGGTGAGCAGGCGGCGCACCTGGAGCGCGCTCGCGGGCGCGCCGTCGCTGAAGGCCACCGTCGGCGCTTCGAGTCGCGCGTCGGCTTCGGCGAGCCCGCCGAGATGCCGCAGCCAGGCCTCGGTCCAACGCCGGCCGACCACCGCCCAGCCGGCGACGTCGTCGATCGCGCCGAGCGGCGCCGCGGTGAGTTGCCAGAGTTCGCCGTCTTCCTGGACGAAGAAATTCAAGCGCCGTCCCGCGCGTTCGGCCGCGGCGAGTTGTTGCGCATCGGGCAACGCCGGCGGCGCGAGCGCGGTGTCGCGTCGCGCGAGGTGCGCGAGTTTGCCGTCGGCGCGCAGCAACCACACCGCGTCGAACTGACGGTCGGCGAGCGCGGCGTTCACGTTCACGCGCAGCCACTCCGGATCGGGCCGCGCGAGCATCGCGCGCGTCTCCGGCCACGATGCGAGATCGAGCAGCAGCTCCTGCATCGGCCGGTCGGCGATTTGCAGCCAGCGGCCGAGCTGGCGCGCGTCCTCGTCGCGGAGCTGCTGGCGTTGCGCGGCGAGCTGTCGCTGCTCCGCGCCGTGCAACAGCCACAGCGTCGCCAAAAACGCCGCGCACAGCCCGCCGAGCACCGTCATGAAACGCCAGCGCACGCTCTGGGAAGGACGGGCGCGGAGATGGGGGGCGGATGAGGAGGACATTCGGGCCTAGAGCGGGGGCAATTTCCACCGCCCCGCGCGATCGGTTCAACCGCGATACGGAGGGCACGACGGTATTTCGACTGAATTTACCCATTAGGGCCGTTAGGACATAAACCATGGGCTGCGGTCCGGCCGAACGGGCCGGCGCGGAAACGCCGCGCATCGCGGGTTGCGCTGGCGCGGGGCAGCCTCTGAAGTGCTGGCGTGGCCGAGGTTCCCGAAAACGTGCGGTGCCATTTCCTGCCGTGGCACGCGCCGCTGCTCCCGCAAGCGGTGGCGTGGCTCGCGCGCGACTGGGTCGGCGACGGTCCGCTCGACCTGTCGCGCGCGCTCGTGGTCGTGCCGACGCGCCAGGCCGGACGCCGGCTGCGCGCCGGACTGGCGGAACACGCCGCCGCGCGCGGGCAAGCGGCATTTCCGCCGCGCGTCATGCCGCCGGAACAACTCCTCGCCCTCGCCGAGCGCGGCGGCGACGTGGCCGCGCCGCTGCAAACGACGCTGGCGTGGACGCACGTGCTCGCGCGCGTCGCGCTCGCTGATTTTCGCGCGGTGTTTCCACTCGACCCGCCCGCTCGCGGCTTCGCGTGGACGCTGCGGCTCGCGCACGAATTCACGCGCTTGCAGGCGACGCTCGGCGAAGCGGGCCTGCTGCTCGGCGACGTCGCCCTGCGCGCGCCGGCGGACTTTCCCGAGCGCGAACGCTGGCAACAACTCGGCGAACTCTCGCGCGCGCACGCCGCCGTCCTCGCCGAACGCGGCTGGCGCGAGCCGCAAGCCGCGCGCCTCGCCGCGGCGCGGGCGCCCGCGCCACTCGAGGGGATCGAGCGCGTCGTCGTGCTCGCCGTGCCCGATCCGCTGCCGCTCGCGCTCGACGTGCTCGCCGTTCACGCGCGCGCGCTGCCGGTCGACGTCGTCGTGTTCGCGCCGGAAGCGGAGGCGGAAAATTTCGACGCATGGGGCCGGCCGCTGGCGGACGCGTGGACGCGGCGCGCGGCGCCGTTCGCGGATTTCCGCAGCGGTGTGCACCTGCTCGCCGACGCCGCGGCGCAAGCGGAACGCATCGCGGCGACAGCGGCGCGCTACCCGGCGCCCGACGGCATGCTCGGCATCGGCGTGGCGGACGCGGAGATCGCCGCTCTGGCGGAGAACGCCCTCGAGCGGGCGGGCCGCGCGGCGTTCAACCCCGCCGGCGAACTGCACCGCGCGCACACGCTCTTCCAGTTTCTGGCGGCGCTGGCGGCGTTCGGGCGCGACCCGACGTTCGCGCACACGCTCGCTCTCGCGCGCACGCCGGAGACGCTCGGCTGGCTCGCGGAAGAGCTCGGCGGGGATTTCAGCGCGGCGCACTGGCTGAAGGAACTCGACGACGCGCACCGCGAACACTTGCCGGCCACGCTCGCCCAGGCGCGCACTCACGCGGGGCCGGCCGCGGCGCGCGGACTGGCGCGGCTCGCCGATTTGCGCGACGAGCTGCGCCGCGGCGATTTTGCGAGCGGAGCGGCCGCCGCGCTCGCCCGGGTTTTCGCCGGACAACGGCTTGACCGGTCGCGCGCGGAGGATCGGCGCTTCGAGGAGGCGGCGCAGGCGTGGGGCGAAATCGTGCGCGCGTGCGCGGAGGCGGCGCGGGCGTTTCCGCACGTGCGGCGCGACGAGTGGTGGGAGATCGCGCTGGAGCAGTTCGGCGCGGCGCGGCGCGAGACCGACAAGCCGGCGGGCGCGCTCGAATTGCAGGGCTGGCTCGAATTGCCGTGGGAGGACGCGCCGCACGTGCTGGTCGCCGGCTTCAACGAGGGCGCCGTGCCGGAATCGGTCGTCGGCGACGTTTTTCTGCCGGAGAGTCTGCGCGGTGCGCTCGGTTTGAAAACCAATGCCGCGCGACTCGCACGCGACGCGTATCTGCTGCACGCGCTCGTCGCCTCGCGGCGTGCCGGTGGGCGAGTTGACGTGCTGCTCGGAAAAGTCTCGTCGGCGGGCGATCCGCTGAAGCCGTCGCGGCTGCTCCTGCAATGCGCGGACGAAGAACTGCCGGGGCGCGTGGGACATTTGTTCCGCCCGCTCGCGACCGGCGCCGCGCTGCCGGCGTGGGAGCGGCCGTGGAAACTTCGGCCGCGGCGTGCGGCGCTGGCGGGTCCGCTGTCGCCGACGGCGTTCCGCAGCTATCTGGCGTGTCCGTTCCGGTTTTATCTCCAGCACGTGCTGAAGATGGAGGCGGTCGACGCGGAGAAGGCGGAGCTCGACGTCTTCGATTTCGGCCGGCTCTGCCACAAACCGCTGGAGAAATTCGCCGCGGCCCCGTGGCGCGATTGCACGGACGAGCGGCTGCTGGCGGCGATGTTGGTCGAGGAGTTCGATCGCGTGGCGCGCGAGCGTTTCGGCGACACGCCGGCGGTGCCGCTCGTCGCGCAACTCGAGTCCGGGCGGCAGCGCTTGCGCGCGGCGGCGAAAGTGCAGGCGCAGCAACGCGCGGACGGTTGGGCGGTGTTTGCGATCGAGCAGGGTTTTCAGATCGAGCTCGGCGGGCTGACGATCAAGGGCCGCATCGATCGCATCGACCGGCACGAATCCGGCGCGTGGCGCGTGATCGACTACAAGACGAGCGACGCGCCGAAACTGCCGGTCGAGGCGCACCTCGGCCCGCCGCGCGAGGGCACGCCCGATTGGACGCTGGCGGCGAGCGACGGCAAGCCGCGGCAATGGACCGACCTGCAATTGCCGCTCTATCTGGCGGCGCTGCCGCGGATCGTGCCGGAGGCGACGGAGCGCGCGGCGTGTGGCTATTTCAACCTGCCGAAGGCGGTCGCCTCGACGAGCGTCGCGCTGTGGGACGGCTATTCGATCGAGCTGCACGAGTCGGCGCTGCGCTGCGCCGCGGGCGTCGTGGCCGCGGTGCGCGCGGGCGAGTTCTGGCCGCCGAACGAAAAAATCCGCACGGAAAACGACGCGTTCGCCGAACTGTTTCACCGCGGCGTGGCGGAGAGTGTGGAGGGGGTTGGATTCGAGGTGGGAGGCGCGTCATGAACCGGATGCGCGACGCGAAAAGTAGCGCGGTGCTTCAGCCCGCGTTGGGAAATACGACGCGCGGGCTAAAGCACCGCGCTATCTCGGAGGACGCGCCGTGATCTCGCCGCGGCTCGTGATGATTTTGGCGTCGGCGGGGTCGGGGAAGACGTTCGCGCTGACGAATCGCTTCATCGCGCTGCTCGCGGCGGGCGCGGCGCCGGAGCGGATCGTGGCGCTGACGTTCACGCGCAAGGCGGCGGGCGAGTTCTTCGACGGCATCCTCGGCAAGCTCGCGGAGGCGGCGGCGGACGAGCGCGAGGCGGCGCGGCTGGCGGCGGAGATTCGCCGGCCGGAGTTGCGCGCGGAGGATTTTTTGCGGCTGCTGCGCGCGATGACGGAGGCGCTGCACCAGTTGCGGCTCGGCACGCTCGACAGCTTTTTCGCGCACATCGCGCGGGCGTTTCCGTTCGAGCTCGGGCTCGACGGCGACTTTGCGGTGCTCGAGACGCACGCGGCGCGCGTCGAGCGGCGGCGCGTGCTGCAGCAGCTCTTCGCGCGCAGCGGCGATCTGGCGGACGAGCAGCGCGAGTTCCTCGAGGCGTTCAAGCGCGCGACGTTCGGCACCGAGGAAAAGCAGCTCGCGCGGCGCATGGACGGTTTCCTCGACGAGCATTACGAGACGTTCCTCGCCGCGCCGGACGCGGAGGCGTGGGGCAACCCGCGACGCATCTGGCCGGACGCGCAGCCGTGGCTGGCCGAGCCGCGCGATCTCGCGGGCGCGAAGAACGCGCTGCGGCGCTGGATCGAACAGGCCGGGCTCGGCGACAAGCAGCGCGAGCGTTGGGAAAAATTTCTCGCCGCGGTGGAGTTGTGGGCGCCCGGCGCGCCGCTGGCGCGCGAGGTGACTTACGTGCTCGAGAAAGCGCTCGCCGAGTGGCATCGGCTGTGCGAAGGCGCGGCGGAGTTGGAGTTCGATCGGAAGAAGCAGACGCTGTCGCTCGAGGCGTGCGCGGCTCTCGGCGAAATCGTGCGGCACCTCGCGGGCGGCGAATTGCGACGGCGCATCGAAACGACGCGCGGCGTGCACGCGGTGCTCGCGCGCTACGATGCGATCTACGACGCGCTGGTGCGGAGAGCGGGCAAGCTGACCTTCGCGGACGTCGAGCGGCTGCTCCGGCCCAACGGTGAGGCGCGACGGTTGTCGTTCGGCGCGAGCGAGGACGGGCGGCTGATGCTCGACTACCGGCTCGATGCGGCGATCGATCACTGGTTGCTCGATGAATTCCAGGACACGAGCCGCGGGCAGTGGAGCGTGTTGCAAAATCTCATCGACGAGGTCGTGCAGGATCCGGAAGCGCGGCGGACGTTTTTCTGCGTGGGCGACGTGAAGCAGTCGATCTACGGCTGGCGCGAGGGCGATCCGACGCTGATGGGCGACATCCGGCGGCACTACAACGGCGGCGATGCCGCCGCGGCGCCGATCGAGACGGAACCGCTCGACGCGTCGTGGCGCTCGGGGCCGGTGATCGTCGAGATGGTGAACGCGACGTTCGGTGCGCACGAGGCGATCGCGGGATTGTTCCCCGGACGCGCGAGCGCCGAGTGGAAGAAAAACTGGCGCACGCACACGACCGAGCGCCGCGAGCGCGCGGGGCAGGCGGCGCTGTTGCACGCGACGGACGCCGAGGATCGCGCGCGGCAGACGCTGGCGATCCTCCAGGAGATCGATCCGCTGGCGCGCGGGCTGACGTGCGCGGTGCTCGTGCGGCGCAACGGCGAAGCGACGGCGCTCGCGGACTTTTTGCGACGCGAGGGGGGGATTCCAGCGATCGCCGAGTCGGATTTATGCGTGTGCACCGACAATCCGCTGGGCGCGGCGTTGCTCGCGCTCGTGCAGGCCGCGGCGCATCCGGGCGACACGCTGGCGTGGGAGCACGTGCAGATGACGCCGCTCGCGGCGGCGCTGACGCGCGACGGAGTCGCGACACGCGAGGCGGTCACGCGCGGCGTGCTGGCGCGGATCGCGGAGGAGGGATTTGAGCGCTTCGCGGAGCACTGGATCGCGCGGCTGGCGCTGGCGGGCGAGTTCGCGACGGAGCGCGCGCGGCAGTTCGCGGCCGCGGCGGCGGCGTTCGACGCGACGGGCAGTCGCGATCCGGACGAGTTCATCCAGTTCATGTCGCGCTACACACTGCGCGAACCGGAGAGCGCGGCGGTGGTGCGCGTGATGACGGTGCACAAGTCGAAGGGGCTCGGTTTCGACGTGGTGGTCGTGCCGGAGTTGCAGGGCAACAAGCTCAACGCCGCGCGCGACGGGCTCGCGGTGCATCGCAGCGCGCAGCACGAAGTCGAGTGGGTGCTGGAGCTGCCGCCGGGCTGGCTCGCGCGCGAGGACGAGGCCTTGCGCGCGCACGTCGAGGCGGCGGAGAACGACGCGTGCTACGAGGCGCTGTCGCTGCTCTACGTGGCGATGACGCGCGCGAAGCGCGCGCTGTTCGTCATCACCGAGCCGCCGGGCGCGAAGTCGACGTCGAATAATTTTCCGAAGTTGCTCGCGGAGACGCTCGGCGCGGAGGCGCGGTCGGTGCGTGTGGGCGCGCGGGAATTTTCCGGACCGTGGAGCGCGGGCGATCCGGAATGGTTCGCGCGCATCGTGCCGCCGGCGGCCGAACCGGCGCGGGAGGAAATCGCAATCGTCGGCGCTCCCGCGGCGCCGCGGCGCGTGGCGCGGCGTCCGTCGGGCGAGCGCGCCGGCGAGGCGAGTGCGGCGCGGCTGTTTGCGTTGCGCGAGGGCGACGCGCTCGAGTTCGGGCGCGCGGTGCACGCGCTGCTGGCGGCGGTGGAGTGGGGCGAGGCGAGCGCGATCGAGGCGCTGGCGCGCGGCTGGCAGGCCGCGGGCGCGGGCGAGCGGGCGATCGATGTGGCGGTGGGGTGCTTGCGCGCGCGGGCGCTGGGCGAAGTGTGGCGGCGTCCGGCGGGCGACGGCGCGGCGCGCGGGGAAGTGTGGCGCGAGCGGGCGTTCGAGATCGTGCTCGACGGGGTGTGGGTCACGGGTGTGTTCGATCGGGTGGTGATCGCGCGCGATGCGAGCGGGCGCGCGGGTGCGGCGACGGTGTTCGATTTCAAGACCGACGCGCTGACCGGCGACGCGGCCGAGCTGGAGCGCGCCGTGGCGCGGCATGCAGCGCAGTTGCAGCTCTACCGGCGCGTCGTGGCGCGGTTGACGGGCTTGGCGGAGCGGTCGGTCGGTGCGGAGTTGGTCTTCACCGCGCTCGCGATGCGGCGCGCAGTGTAGCGACGGGGCGGAGTGCAGCGCGCCGCCGATGGGCGTGGCGCCTCTGAGTTTCCTGTAGCGGCGGTCTATGACCGCCGACGAGTGCGATCACGCAGGCGCCCGGCGGTCATAGACCGCCGCTACAGGAGGCAAAAAGGTCGAGCGGCGCCGTGTCGCGCGCCCGCCAACTTCGGGCTTTACAGGGGCGTGCGCGGGCCGCACGTTGACCCTTCAAACACCACCTTTTCACCATGGGAAATCTCAAGAAGAAGCGCCGTCTGAAGATGTCGAAGCACAAGCGCCGCAAGCGCCTGAAGGCTAATCGCCACAAGAAGCGCACGTGGCAGAAATAAGCGCGCGCCTCGCGCCGCCGGTTTCGCCTTTCCGAGCCCGCCGTTTTTCGCGGCGGGTTTTTCGTTTTTTTCGGGCTGGGGTAAATTGCTCGTAATCCTTGGTCCTGATGGGTCTATCAGGGGTTTTGGTCTTGTGTAGCCGAGGCGGCGGACCTATCCCACTCACTCCGCCAGATTAGTTTTCCTCAGAACGCATGGGCGCGGTTTACCCTGTCTTTTGGACGCGCCGACCTGTCACCTCCACACTTCACCCGCATGATGTTCGGTAAAAAGACCAAAGGCTTCTGCGTCGACTTCGGCGATCAAGCCGTGCTGCTTGCGCGCTTGTCGCAGGAAGAGCCGCCGTTGGTCGTGGAAGAGCTGAAAGAATTCGCCGCGACCGACACCGAGGGCCTCCAAGCCTACTTGAAAACCACCGAGGGCAAGGGCCCCACCGGCTACGCGCACGCCCGCTGCGGCGTTTACCCGGCGCGCCGGCTGATCCGCCGTCACACGATGGATTTGAAGCGCGTGAAGGAGCCCGCCTACGTGCCCGAGGTGCTGGCACAGACCTTCCGCGTCGAAGCCGAGAAATACACCACGCTGATCCTCAACCCGACCGACGGCTCGGAATACGACCTCGCGAAGGGCAACCAGAAGGAAGCGCTCTTCTGCGGCGTGCCCGCGGACGACATCGTTCACTGGCAGGACAAGATGCTCGAGTTCGGCCTCTATCCCGAGCGCCTCGAACTCGGCACCGTCGCCACGCTCGGCGCGTTGGTGAGCTACCAGAAGTTCAAGCAATCGAAGACGCCGCTGCTGCTCCTTGAGATGGGCGACGAGGCCACACAGTGTTTCATCCTCACCGCCGACGGCGTCGACATCTCGCGCCCGATCGCCTCCGGCATCGCCGGCATGATCCCCGTCGTGCAAAAGGAGCTCGGCCTGAAGGACGAGGAGTCGGCCAAAAAGCTCTTTTACTCGAACACCTTCGATTTCACGAGCATGGGCGGCACGCTCATCAAGAAGCTCCTCAAGGAACTCCAGTCCTCGATCGGATTCTACGAGGTGCAGACCGGCCAGTCGATCGGCTCCGTCCTCTGCACGCAGCTCCCGCCGAGCCTCGCCTGGCTCAGCCCGACGATCGCCGGCTCACTCGGCGTCAATCCCTTCAAAGCCGAACTGCTCCCGTGGACGCAGTCGCTCGGTCTCACCCTCGCGCCGGGCGTCACGCTCGCGGCGCCCGACGAACGCTGGCTCGGCCTCTTCGGCCTGATGGCTTCCTACAACCATGGCCCTGTCGCTGAACAAAAAGGCTGACGCCGCCCCGCCCTCCGCGCCGCTGTGGCACCCGAACTTCCGCAACTTCGAACGGTTGCCGGACACGAAGGTCGTGCGCACGACCTTCTTCATCAACGTCGGCGCCATCGCCACCGCCGTGCTCCTGCTGGCCTTCGTCGGCTGGCGCGAATACCAAGCGCACGTCTTCGACGTCCAGCGCGTCGCCGCCGAAGCCGAGATCGCCAAGAACCAGAAGCAGAGCAACGAGGGCCTGCGCCTCACGAAACTCTTCACCGACGAGGACCGGAAACTCGCCGAAGCCGCCACGTTCGTGCAGGTGCCGATCGAACCGACGGAGTTGCTCTCCGTGCTCGGCGCGAGTTTGCCGAAGGAAATCCAGATCGAAGCGCTCGACGTGCGCCCCAGCGACCCGGCTGCTCCGCGCGTGCTCGTGCGCGGCCTCGCCGCCGGCTCCAAGGATCAGGCCAGCGGCGCCGCCTCCGCCTACGTCGAGACGCTCCGCACCCAGCCGCGCCTCGCCGAGGTGTTCGACAACGTGAAGCTCAACGCCATCAATCCCGACCCCGCCACCGGTGCGCTGCTCTTCGAAATCGAGCTCCGCTATAAAGGAAAGGGCCCGAAGAAATGACCGGCGCCGACCTCCTCGCTCTCATCAAGAAACAGCCCATCGCCTTCGGGTGCGGCATCGTGTGCTTGCTCTGCGCGGTCGCGTTTTATTTCCGCATGGACGCGATCGACGAAGCGCGCGCCGCCTTCGAGGCCCGGGACAAGGAATCCAAGGCCGTCTCGCAAAACGCCCGCCACACCACCGGCCTCGCCGAGCAAGTCGCCGAGATGCAGGCCGTCGGCAAGCAGATCGAGTCGCGCCTCCTGCACGCCGGCGAGCTGGCGAACAATCTCCAGTTCCTCTACCGCCTCGAAAACGAGACCGGCGTGAAGCTCATCGACGCGCGCCAGAACCCGCTCGCCGCCCCCAAGCCCGGCGCGCCGAAGGCCCTCTACGTCCCCGTTTCCTTCAGCGTGACGATGCGCGGCAGCTACGCGCAAATCTGGGCGTTCTTCCGCCGGCTCGAGACCGGCCCGCACTTCGCACGCTTCGACCGGCTTTCCCTCAGCAAATCCGAGGGCGAATCGATGAACGCCGTTTTCACCGTCGAACTCCTCGGCACGCCATGAAGACGCTCCGCCTCACCGCACCGCTCGCTTTGCTCGCCGCCATCGCGTGCGCGGCCGACGTCGCGCCGGTCACCGCGCCGACGAAGCGCACCGAAAGCCTCGGCACCGCGCAGAAACTCCTCGCCGCCCGCGAAGCCGCCGCTCCCGCCGATCTCGCCGATCCGTTCCACTCCGAAGCGTTCGCCGCCGCCGCGGCGACCAGCGGCACCGTCGCCGCCGGCAATCAGGCGCCCGCGACCGGCGGCGGCTCCGGCACCGCCGTCGCGCGCCCCGGCGCTCCGCGCAGCACGCGCGACCTGCTCCAAGCCATCGGCGACGCGCTGCGCCCGAGCGGCTTCATCGTCATGGGCGGCGAGCCGTCGCTCTCCTTCGGTCAAAAGCGGGTCAAACCCGGCGGCACGCTGACAATTACCTTTGAAGGCGCGGAATACACCCTAGAGGTCACTGCCATCGACCGCACCAACTTCACGCTCCGCCTGAACAACGAAGAATACACCCGGCCCGTTAATAAGAAATGAGGACTCACCCCATGCGCACACGCACGCTCGCCTCCGCCGCCGTCGCCCTCACGCTGCTCGCCACTGTCAACGCGCAGACTCAGCCGGCCACTCCGCCGCCCGCCGCCGCGCCCGCGCAACCCGCGGTCACCGTCGCCGGAGCGCAGCCCACCCAGCACTCCGTCTCGCGCGACAAGGACACGCTCTCCGTCGATTTCCCCGACGAGGACATCAAGACCATCCTCCGCAACGTCGCCGACCTCTTCGAGCTCAACCTCGTCGTGCCCGACACGCTCGTCGGCAAGACTTCCATCAAGCTCCGCGACGTCACCTGGCGCCAGATTTTCGAGACCGTGCTCTCGCCCGCCGGCTACACCTACGTCGAGGAAGGCAACATCGTGAAAGTCGTCAGCCGCGACTCGCTCCTGCAGGAGCCGGTCGCCACCGAGGTCTTCATTCTCAACAACGCGAAGGCGATCGACATCAAGCCCACCGTCGACGGCCTCGTCGACGCCGCGCAGGGCGGCAAGATCCTCATCGACGCCCGCTCCAACGCCCTCGTCATCACCACGCAGCCCTCGCGCATGACGCGCATCCGCGCCATCATCGAGAAACTCGACAAGGCCACCGACCAGGTGATGATCGAGTCGAAGTTCGTCGAAGTCTCCGACAGCGACGTGCGCAACATCGGCGTCAACTGGGCCTCGCTGCAAGGGATGCAGCTCGGAGTGGGGAACATCAGACAGACGTTCAACCGCGGCCGTGGACAGGACTACAGCCAGGGCAGCAACACCAGCAACGGTTCGACCTCCGGCTCGACCAGCACGAACGGCAGCTCAAGCAGCACGAACAACGGTTCGACCAACACGAACGGCACGACCGCCACTACGACAACAACCAACACCGGTGGACTCACCACGGTGACGACGCAGACGAACACCGGCAGTCAGCTCACGCCGCAGACAACCACAAACGCTTCCGGCGTTAGCACCACGACCTATGTGGTTACCCCCATCGATTCTACCGGCACTGCCACCACCGTGACGGCGCCATCGAGCCAGACCAATTCCACGAGCGGAACGTCGAGCGGCGCAAGCACGTCTAGTGGAAATTCCGCAACGACCGACCTTACGAGTGCGGTCACCAACACGGCCAGTAGCGCCATCAACAACCTCCTCGGGCTCACCAATACCGGCTCCACCTCCCGCCTCGCCACCGCCGTCTTCTCCGCCTCCGACTTCAACATCATCGTCTCGGCGCTCAAGACGCAGAACAACACCAAGGTCGTTTCCAATCCGACCATCGTCACGCTCAACAACACCGAGGCGACGATCAACATCGGCTCCGAATACCCGATCCCGAGCTACACCTACAACTCGGAGCGCGGCACGTTCGAGGTCTCCGGTTTCCAATACAAGCCCATCGGCGTGATCCTCAAGGTCACCCCGCAGGTCAACGCGCAGGGCACGATCCGCATGGTGCTCGAGCCCGAGATCAGCAGCTCCAGCCGCGAGACGACCTTCGGCGGCGCCGGCGGCGCTTCGATTCCGATCATCGACACGCGCAAGGTGAAGACCCAAATCTCGCTGAAGGACGGCTACACTGCCGGCATCGGCGGCCTCATTTCGCAGACCAAAGCCCACGGCGGCACGAAAGTCCCCGTGCTCGGCAGCATTCCCGTGCTTGGCCGCCTCTTCTCCTCGAAGAACGTGAACGACGCCACCACGAACCTGCTCATCTTCATCACGGCGAAGACGGTTTCCGCCGATGGCGCCGATCCCGCGCAAGTGTTCGCCGCCTCCGCTCTCGAAGCCGCCGGCGAGACGCCCAACGCCGCGAGCGGCATCGCGCCGAAGAAATAGCCCGTCGCGCCGAAAGATTTCCCGGCCGTCCCGCGCCAGCAGGACGGCCTTTTTGTTTTCCGGTGGGCCGGCCCCACGATTGCCGCCGAAGGTCGATGCCGCGCAGCGTGAACTGTAGGAGCGGCTTTACGCCGCGACTGCTGCGATGCGTGCGCCGCCCTCGAATCGCGGCGTAACGCCGCACCTGCTCCTGCCGCGCCCGCCCCGCGCCCGGAGGTCGCGGGCCACCTGCTCGCTCCGCTCACCACCACCCGCTCACGAACCCCTGCGCGTATTTGATCACGAACACGCCGAGGTTCTTCGCCAGGTGCGCCGCGATGCATGGCAGCAGCGAGCGCGACGGGTTCAGTTTCCAGAAACGCACCGCGTAGAACCAAAGCGAACTCGCAAACACCAGCGCCGTGCTGAACCACGCCTTGGCGCCGAGATGCACGTGCAGCACGCCGTCGCGCCATTGCCAGAGGAACGGATGCAGCGCCGCGAACAACACCGACGCGCCCACGACGCCCGCGATCAGCCCGCCGCGACCGCGATGCTCGATCACGAGGAAACCGCGGAAGATCAGCTCCTCGCCGAACGCCGCCGCGAGCGTGTAGAGGCCGAAGAGGACGGTCATGTCGCTCTGCTTTTCCGTCAGCCCCAGCGCGCTCTCGCCCGCGGTTTCGAGCGCGAGCAGCCCGAGCGCGCCCAGCGCGGCGATCGCGATCGCGTTGCTGCTCGCCGGCGTGGCGCCGGGCAGCGCGCGCGGATGCGGCGTGCCGCGGCGCGTCGCGCGATAGTCGTCGAGCCACAATTTCGCGATGTAGCCGGTGGCGGCGAGCAAACCGAGGAGAAGCAGCGGGCTGTCTTGACCCATGTTTGAACGAAACGTGATTGCGGCCATCACTGGCAAGACTGACGCAGCTTTTTGTTAGCCTTTCCCCGATCCCTTCCTACCGTCCGCCTACCGATTGCCATTGCGCGGAGTCCCGCAGCGCGGGACGACGAAGCAATCCCTCTGGATCGCCCCGGCTCGCTCTGCGTGCCTCGCGATGACAGGGCAGTCGGTCCACTCCACCTTTCATGTCCGGTCCCGCCCCTCACACCGTTTTCGCCGAAAACGATCCCGCCGCCGTCTTCGCGCGCCTCGCGCCGCAGATGGCCGCGCTCGACGTGTTCATGGAGGAGCAGGTGGCGAACTTCGAGCCGGAGATTCGCGGCATGGCGGCGTATTGCCTCGAGACCTCCGGCAAGCGCCTGCGGCCCACGCTGGTGTTCCTCTCCGGCTGGCAGGGCGATGGCGTCGTGACCGGCGACCTCGTGCGCGCCGCCGGCGTCGTGGAAATGGTGCACCTCGCCACGCTCGTGCACGACGACATCATGGACCATGCCGACGTGCGCCGCAGCCGGCCGACGGCGTCGCGCAAGTTCGGTCCCGACGCCGCAGTGTTGCTCGGCGATGCGCTGTTCTCGCAGGCGCTGCACATCGCCTCGCAGTTTCCGACGACGGACGTTTGCCGCGCGGTCTCGGAGTCCACGCGCAAGGTTTGCTCGGGCGAGATCATGCAGACGCTGCACCGGCGCGACATGGGCGTGACGCTGGCGGATTACTACCGCGTGATCGATTTGAAGACGGCGGAGTTGTTCCGCGTGTCGTGTCACCTCGGCGCGCGGCTGGCGGGTTTTCCGGTCGGCTACGTGCAGGCGGCGAACGACTACGGGCGGCACCTCGGCATCGCCTACCAGATTTACGACGACCTCGTGGATTTCCTCGGTGAGGAAAAACGCATCGGCAAAACGCTCGGCACCGATCTCGCGAGCGGGAAGCTCACGCTGCCGCTGATGCTGTTGCTCGAAAAACTCCCCGTCGCCGAACGCGCCGAAGTGATCGCCGCCATGCAAGCCGGTCAGCCGTTGCCGCTCACGGCCAACGTGGAGCGCATGCGCGCGCTCGGCATCGCGGCCGGCGTGGTGGGCGCGGTGGAGGAGGAACTGGCGCGTGCTCTCTCGGTCCTTATGCCTTACGGGAACCTCGCTCCCGTGCCTCTGCTGCGGCAATTATCCGGCTTGTTGAAAGGCCAGATCGCCGCCATGCAGGCTCCGACCAAGCCGTAATTCGCCGTTGCCCTCGGACGGCCCAGACCCGACCTTACACCTCCCGATGAACCTCTCGAAGGTCTTCGCCAAGACCCTCGTGACCTCCCCTGAGCGCCAGCAGGAGGCAGATGCGGATTTTGACGTCGTGAAGCGCGTGCAGGCCGGCGACGTGGCCGCGTTCGACGTGCTCATCCGCAAATACCGCGAGCGCCTCTTCGGCGTCGTCTACAACTTGACCTCGAATCGCGAAGACACGGCCGACCTCGTGCAGGACGCCTTCATCAAAGCCTTTCAGTCGATCAACCGCTTCCAGGGCCAGTCGTCGTTCTTCACCTGGCTCTACAAGATCGCCGTCAACACCACGCTCAGTCATCTCCGGAAGAACAAGTTGCGGCAATTTTTCAGCCTGGAAAAAGTCCAGGAAGACGGCGCCGCGGCGGAAATCCTGAACCAGTTGACCGACACCTCCGGGGCCGACCGCGACGCTTATCTGAAGGAGCTTCAGGAAAAATTGAACGAGGCGCTGCAAAAACTGTCTATCAAGCATCGCACCGTCATCACCTTATTCGAGATCGATGGACTCAGCCACTCCGAGATTGCCGAAGTCATGGACTGCTCCGAAGGCACCGTGCGCTCGCGGCTTCACTACGCGAAACAGTTTCTCCAAGGCGAATTGAGCAAATACCTCCGCTGAACGCACGCATGTCGCAACGCCCGCAAAATTCCAAAATCACCGTCGAGGATCTGCTGCGCCTCAAGCGCGCCGAACGCCCGGATGCCGAGTTTTGGAGCAAGTTCGAAGTCGAGCTGCGCCAGAAACAGCTCGCCGCGCTCGTCGAGCGCCGCCCGTGGTGGCAGAGCCTCCCGATTCTCCTGAGTCGTCGCGTCTATCTGCCCGTCGGCGCCACGGCCGTCCTCGCTTTCACTGTCGTCTCGCTCCGCTACGCCTCCACTCCCGTCGCGAACATCGCACCCGCCCAGCAAGCGAGCGAAGCCGTCGCCTCGCCAGTCTCCGAGCCGAGTCGCGACATCGTCGCCTCGGTCGAATCGAGCCAGCCGCGCGCCGAAAATCTCGCCCTCGCCGAAGCGCCGCAGGTCGCCGCGCCGGTGCAGCTTTCCGACTCGCTGCCCGCGCAAAACGAACTCACCCCGTGGAGCGCCCCGCGCGCTCAAGAGACACCTTCCGCGCGCTCCATCGCCGCCAACCTCGCGCGCTTCGAGGAAAGCGAACCCGACCTCGCGAACGCGCTGCTCTCCGGCAGCCGCATTCCTTCCGCTCCATCCGAGGCGCAGGAAGTCGCCAGTCACGCCGCTGAATTCGCCGGTGTCGCCGCCGTCTCGTCCCGTCGCAACCGCTTGCTCGCCGCGATGACCGACCGCCAGTTCACGCAGGATCCCTCCGCGCCCGAAGTCGTCCGCGAGCGCCTCGCGCGCCGCCTCGGCGACACCGATTACGGCAACGGCTGGACTCGCGTCGGCCTGAAAGCCGACCGCGTCTCGCTCAAATTCTGAGCCGAGCGCATCCTGCCACGTAGGGCCGGTCTCCGACCGGCCTTTTTTGTTTTCACAGAAGGAAACCGAGGCAACGGAGAGACGATACCATCGGATTTCACAGGAGGACGCAGAGAGCGCAGAGAAGTTCTCTGCTCCGTCCGCGCCCTCCTGTGAAAATCTTCCGCCTCTCCGTTTCCTCCTGCTAAACCTAGAAAGCGCGGTTGAACCACTGACTTTCACTGATGAGCACTCATCGAAGCAGACTGGCATAGCCGCGATCGCCCACCTGGCAGGTGAGCCACCGCCCGCCGCGCTTTTCGGCCGTCTCGTTCATCAGTGTGCATGAGTGTTCATCAGTGGTTAATCTTCTGCGGAATTTAGGTTAAATCCTTTTTGCGAACGCCGCCCGCGCGCCTAGCTTCCGCTCGATGAGAACCGAACGCGACTCGATGGGTGAAATGTCCGTTCCGGACGACGCGCTCTACGGCGCCTCCACGCAGCGCGCCGTGCTCAACTTCCCCGTCAGCGGCCGTCCGCTGCCGGAGGCGTTCATCCGCGCGCTCGGTCTCGTCAAATGGGCCTGCGCCCGCGCCAACGCCGACCTCGGCCTCCTTCCGCCCGCCAAGGCCCGCGCCATCGAGCAAGTCGCGCTCGAAATCGCCGACGGCCGCCACACGACCCACTTCCCGATCGACGTCTTCCAAACCGGCTCCGCCACCTCGACGAACATGAACGCGAACGAGGTGATCGCCAACCGCGCCAGCCAGCTCGCGGGCCAGCCCATCGGCGCGAAGAAGCCGCTCCACCCGAACGACGACGCCAATCTCGGTCAGTCATCCAACGACGTTATCCCCACGACGCTGCACGTGAGCGTCGCGCTCGCGCTCCACCGCGACCTCGCGCCCGCGCTCGACGCACTCGCCGCCGAACTCGATCGCAAAGCCGCCGCGTGGCAGAGCATCGTGAAGATCGGTCGCACGCACCTGATGGACGCGACGCCGCTCACGCTCGGCCAGGAATTTTCCGGCTACGCCACGCAAGCGCACAAGGCCGCCGAGCGCGCGCGCCGCGCCGTGCTCGTGCTCAGCGAACTCGCCATCGGCGGCACCGCCGTCGGCACCGGCCTCAACACGCACGCCGAATTCGGCGCGCGTGTGGCGCGCCTGCTCAACGAGCGCACCGGTCTCTCGTTTCGCGAAGCGCAAAACCATTTCGAAGCGCAGGGCGCGCGCGACGACTGCGTCGAAGCCGCCGGCCAGCTCGCCGCCATCGCCGCGGCCCTGACGAAAATCGCCAACGACCTCCGCCTGCTCGGCTCCGGTCCGCGCGCCGGCTTCGCCGAGATCAAACTCCCCGCGACGCAGCCCGGCTCGTCGATCATGCCCGGCAAGGTGAATCCGGTGATGAGCGAGATGCTCGTGCAGGTCTGCCTCTACACGCAGGGCCTCACGCAAACGATCCAACTCGCCGGCCGCGACGGACATTTCGAGCTCAACGTCACGCTGCCGCTTATGGCGCACTGTTTCCACGAAGCGATCACGTGCCTCACGAACGCGACGCGCACGTTCACCGAAAAATGCGTCGCTGGTCTCGAAGCCGACCCTGCGCGCTGCCGCGAACTCGTCGACCGTTCGCTGATGCTCGTCACCGCGCTCAATCCGCGCATCGGCTACGATGCCGCCGCCGCGCTCGCGAAAGAGGCCTACGTCACCGGCCGCACGCTGCGCGAACTCGTGCTCGAGAAGAAACTGCTCGACGCCGCCACGCTCGACCGCGCGCTCGACCCACTCGCGATGACGCAGCCCGGTGCGAGTTCGCCGGACGCCGGCGGCGGGTGATCGCAGTAGCGCGGTGCTTTAGCCCGCGCGCAGAATCTTCAGCGCGGGCTGAAGCACCACGCTACTGCGAACCTTCGCCGCGCAAAACTGTAGGAGCGGCTTTACGCCGCGATTGGTTCGACGCTGGCAACACGTTCGTATCGCGGCATAAAGCCGCTCCTACAATTTCGCACGATGCCCATCCACCAAGCCACCCTCACGATCCGCACGCCCGGGCAGGGCACGCACGAGATCACCGACGAAGTCGCACGCGAACTCTCGCGCAGCGGTCTGCAACGCGGCGTCGCGACGATTTTCTGCCAGCACACGAGCGCGAGCCTCGTCATCATGGAGAACGCCGACCCGTCTGCGCGCCGCGATCTCGAAGCGTGGCTGAATCGGCTCGTGCCGGAGGGCGACAAGCACTTCACGCACACGCTCGAAGGTGCGGACGACATGCCGAGTCACATCAAGATGGCGCTCACGCGCACGAGCGAGCAGGTGCCGTTCGCCGAGGGGCAGTTGCTGCTCGGCACGTGGCAAGGCGTGTTCCTCTGGGAACACCGCCGCGCGCCGCACACGCGGCACGTCATCGTGACCTTCGTGGGCGGGTAGCGTGGGCACCGCCGTTCCGACGGCGGCGGGTAGGGCAAGTCGTCCTCGACGAGCCACGAACGCGAATGCGCAACGGCTCGTCAGGGACGACTCGCCCTACCTGACGAACATTTGCTCAATGCGGCGCGCAGATGCCGCAGTTCTGCACGAAGAAGTCGTTGCCCTTGTCGTCGACGAGCACGAAGGCCGGGAAGTCCTGCACTTCGATCTTCCACACGGCCTCCATGCCGAGCTCGGGATACTCGTGCACTTCGACTTTCTTGATCGAGTCCTTGGCGAGAATCGCCGCCGGGCCGCCGATGCTGCCGAGATAGAAACCTCCATGCTTCTTGCACGCGTCGGTGACTTGCTTCGAGCGGTTGCCCTTCGCGAGCATTACCATCGAACCGCCGAGCGATTGGAAGAGATCGACGTAGCTGTCCATGCGCCCGGCTGTCGTCGGGCCGAACGAGCCGGAGGCGTAACCGGCGGGCGTCTTCGCCGGGCCGGCGTAGTAGACCGGGTGATCCTTGAAATACTGCGGCAAGCCCTGGCCGGCGTCGACGCGCTCCTTGAGCTTCGCGTGCGCGATGTCGCGCGCGACGATCATCGGGCCGTTGAGCAGCACGCGCGTCGTGACGGGCAATTGCGAGAGCGCGGCGCGGATTTTCTCCATCGGCTGGTTGAGGTCGATGCGCACGGCGCTGTCGTCTTTGAACGTCCGCATTTCCGCCGGGATGAAACGGCCGGGGTTCGTCTCCATCTGTTCGAGGAAGACGCCGTCCTTCGTGATCTTTGCCTTGATGTTGCGATCGGCGCTGCACGACACGCCCATGCCGACCGGGCAGCTCGCGCCGTGGCGCGGCAGGCGGACGATGCGCACGTCGAGGGCGAAATACTTGCCGCCGAACTGCGCGCCGACACCGCTTTGCTGCGCGAGCTTCAGCACCTTCGCCTCCATCTCCACGTCGCGGAAGGCGCGGCCGTGCGCGTCGCCGGTCGTCGGGAGCGTGTCGTAGTATTTCGTCGAGGCGAGCTTCACGGTCTTCAGGCACGTCTCGGCGCTCGTGCCGCCGATGACGAACACGAGGTGATACGGCGGGCACGCGGCGGTGCCGAGGAGCTGCATTTTTTCCGTGAAGAATTTCTCGAGGCCCTTCGGGTTGAGCAGCGCCTTCGTCTCTTGGAACAGGTAAGTCTTGTTGGCCGAGCCGCCGCCTTTGGCGACGAAGAGCAGTTCGTATTTCGTGCCTTCGGTCGCGTAGAGATCGATTTGCGCCGGGAGGTTCGTGCCGGTGTTCGTCTCCTTGAACATGTCGAGCGCGGCCGTTTGCGAGTAGCGGAGGTTTTCCTTCGTGTAGCACTCGTAGATGCCGCGCGAGAGCCACTCGGCGTCGTTGGCGCCGGTCCAGACTTGCTGGCCCTTCTTGCCGAAGACGATCGCGGTGCCGGTGTCCTGGCACATCGGCAGGATGCCGCCGGCGGCGATCTCGGCGTTCTTCAAGAGCGTGAGCGCGACGTAGCGGTCGTTGTTCGACGCCTCGGGATCGGCGAGGATCGCGGCGACCTGCTCGACGTGCTTCGGGCGGAGGAAGAAATTGGCGTCGTGCAACGCCTCGCGCGCGACGTAGGCCAGCGTCTCCGGCGTGATTTTCAAAATCTCTTTGCCCTCAAACGTCGCCGTCGAGACGCCCTCTTGGGTGAGCAGGCGATACGTGGTATCGTCGGGGCCGTGAGCGAAAGTGTCCGAGTAGGTGAACGCAGGCGTAGCCATGGCGGGCAGCGTAGGGAAGGGGCCCGCGAGCACAAGCAGCCGGCGTGTCGTGACGCACGTATAACGCCGCCGCGCGCCGCCGGGAGAGAAACTTCAGCGCCCCTTCCGCGCCTCACGCGCAAATGGCCTGTAAGGAACGGCGCCTGCCGGTATCTAACTGGGTAACGCTTTTCATGGCCGACTCCCTCCAACAGCAACGTTTCGCGACCTGGTTGACCGACCACGTCGCCATCGTGCACCACGTCGTGCACGCGTTCGCCAGCGGGGAGGATCGCCACGACCTGCGCCAGGAGATACTGCTCCAGCTCTGGCGGTCGGCGCCCGCGTTTCGTGAAGGCAGCGCGCCGTCGACGTTCGTCTACCGCGTCGCGCACAACACCGCGCTGCTCTGGCTCCGCACCGAACGCCGACACCGTCGCCGCGTCGCCGCCGCGCCGGACATCGGCTGGATGAACTCACCCGAAATCGATCGCGCGCGCACCGACACGCCCGCGCGACTCGAAGCGCTCTACGCGGCGCTGCAGACCGTGCCGCCGCTGGACCGCTCGCTCGTGTTGCTGTCGCTGGACGGGCTCAGCTACCGCGAGATCGCCGCGCTGCACGGACTTTCCGAGTCGAACGTCGGTGCGCGCCTGACGCGAGTCCGCCAACGCCTCGCCCAACAACTCAACCTCGCCGATTCCCCATGAACCACGATCCGCTGCACGACCTCTGGTGCTCGCCCGCCAACCAACCCGATTCCTCCGCCGGTCGCGCCGCCGCCGCGCAATTCGCCGCGCAGTGGCGCCGCCGTCGCCGCTGGCAGGCGGCGTGGCTCGCCTGGACGTTCCTCGCGCTCACCGCGGCAACCGCGCTCGCGGTCACGCAAGTCCTCCGCGGCACGGTCGACCTCGGCCCGCGAGCGGCGCTCGTGCCGCTGCTCGGACTGCCGTGGCTCGCGGCGTTCTATTTTCTGCGCCGCCATCTCCGTCAGGGCGCCGCTGCGCCCCACGCCGGCGAACCGTTCGGCGAAGCGCTGCGCCACGCCGAACAAGCTAACGCCGCCGAGCGACACCGGTTGACGGTCATCGGCTGGCTGTTGGTCGCAATGACGCCGGTGAGCGCGCTCGCGGTCTTCCAACTGCACGCGGCTGGCAAAGCGTCCGCGCACGAGGCGTGGTCGATGGCCGCCGTGTTCGGCGTCGCACTCGCCGCCGGGCTGTGCGCCGTCGTGCTGCGGCTTCGCCGGCGGCTCCAGCCGGAGCGTCGCCTGATCGAGGCGCGCTTGCGCGAACTCGTTTCCTCCGCTTCGACCTGAACCGCGCGGTCCCTCGCTTGCCATGACATTTCGCCTTCTCCGACTCGCGGCGCTCTCGCTGCCGCTCTTCCCGGTGTCGCTCCACGCCACCGCTTTTTCGCGTGCCGATCTCGAACGCGAGGTCGCGCCGCTGCTCGAGCAGAAGTCGATCCAGGCGGCGTCGATCGCCGTCGTTCGGCCGGACGAGACGATCGCGGCGCATTTCGGACAACTGTCGCCGGACGCCGCTGCCGCGCCCGACGACGAGACGATTTACGAGATCGGCTCGATCAGCAAAGTCTTCACCAGCCTGTTGCTCGCGGACGCCGTCGTGCGCGGCGAGGTGACGCTCGACACGCTGATCGCGAAGCTGCTGCCGCCGGACGTCGCGCTGCCGGACGGCACCGGCGAGCGGATCACGCTGCGCATGCTCGCCACCCACACGTCGGGCCTGCCGCGCATCCCGGCGGAGTTGCCGACGGACGAGTACACGAATCCTTACGCGCGCTACGGCGAAGCCGAGTTATGGGCGACGTTGCGCCGCGTGCGCCTCGATTTCGAGCCCGGCGCGAAAGCCGTCTACAGCAACCTCGCCGCCGGACTCCTCGGCACGCTGCTCGCGCGCCACGCCGGCGTCTCCTACGAACAGTTGCTCCGCGAACGCGTCCTCGCCCCGCTCGGCATGACCCGCACCGCGGTCGATCTCGACGCCGAGCAGCGCCGCCGGCTCGCGCCGCCGTTCACGGCCGACGGACGACCGTGGAGCGCGTGGGATTTTCAGGCCCTCGCCGGCGCGGGCGGGATTCGGTCGACGCTGCCGGACATGATTCGTTTTGCGCGCGCGCTGCTGAAACCGGAGGAAACGCCGTTGCGCGACGCGATCGAACTCGCGTGGGCGCCGCAGAAACTCACCGCCACGGTCAGCCCCGGCGGACAAGCCTTGGGCTGGATGATCGCCGGCGATCGCGAAACGCGCTGGCACAACGGCATGACCGGTGGCTTTCACGCCGCGATCTTCGTCAGCCGTGCCAACGCCATCGCGACCGTTCTGCTCTCCAATCGCTCTCATCCGAGCGGCACGCAACTCGCCGAAAAAATCTGCCGCGCGGCGTGCGGCCGGCCGGCGCGACCGACGCCGAACGCGACGCGCCCCGAGGTCGCGCTCACGCCGGAGCAAATCGACCGCTGCGTCGGCACGTTTCGGCTGAACGCGAAAATGACGCTCGTGTGCGAGCGCCGGAACAACGCGCTCTTCGTGACGCCCACCGGCCAGCCGGCCGATCGTCTCTTCGCGGCCGCGAGCGACACGTTTTTCTCCCGACGCGCACCGGTCGAGTTGAAGTTCGAACTGCCGGCGTCTGGCGGCGCGGCTCCCGCAGTGCTCTTGATCCAAGGCGGTCGCCAGACGCGCGCGGTGCGCGAGTGAGCGGCGCGCGTCGCCTAGGCCGACTCGGGCGGAAAACCTCCCGCGAATGACGCGAATTGCCGCGAATTCAGTCGAAGAGATCCCGCGTCTTCCGCTCGATCGAGCGCACCGCTCTGTGGTCCGCCGATTGAAGCTCTTCATTCGCGCAAATTCGCGAAATTCGCGGGCGGTGAATTCGCGCGCCTCAGAGCATCTTCAACTTCGGCACGTCCTGCACGTCGATGTAGCCGACCGGCCGGCCGCCGTCGTCGAGGGCGAAGAGGTCTGAGATTTTGAATTGCTGGAAGATCTTCAGCGCTTCGACGGCGAGGACGTTTGCGCCGATCGTCTTGCCGCCGCGCGTCATGAACTGCGCCACGGGTTGCCGGAGGAAGTCGGGGCCGCCGTTCAGCGCGGTCCGGCGGAAATCGCCGTCGGTGTAGATGCCGACGAATTTTCCGTCTGCGTCCGTCAACGCCACGGCGCCGGCCTTCGCTCCGGTCATCGCGAGGATCGCCTCCTGCACGCTCGTCTTCGCGGCGGGCACGACGGGGCAGGCGTCGCCGCTGCGCATGATGTCTTTCACGCGGAGCAGGAGCGTCATGCCGAGCGTGCCGGACGGGTGATACTTCGCGAACTCCTCGCGCGTCACGCCGCGCGTCTCGAGCAGCACCATCGCGAGCGCGTCGCCGAGGCCGAGCGCGGCCGTGGTGCTCGCGGTCGGCGCGAGCGCCAGCGGACAGGCCTCGCGCGGGGCGCGGTAGATGAGCCGGAAGTCGGCGCCGCGGGCGAGTTCGCTCTCGGGCGCGCCGGTGAGCGCGACGGTTTTCAGGCCGAATTTTTCGAAGAGCGGCAGCAGGCGCAGCATCTCGTGCGTCGAGCCGCTGTTGCTGAGCAGAAACGCCAGGTCGCCGCTCGCGCACAGGCCGAGGTCGCCGTGCAACGCGTTCGTCGGGTCGAGAAACGCCGACGGCACGCCGGTGCTGTTGAAGGTGCCCGTGAGTTTCTGCGCGATGTGCGCGGATTTGCCGATGCCGGAGAAAATCAGTTTCCGCCCGGCGGCGATCATCGTCTCGACGGCGCGCACGACTTCGACGAAGTCGCCGTTGAGGATCTCCGCGGTGGCGTCGAGAGCTTCGCGCTCGATCGCGAGACATTGGCGGGCTTTGGCGAGGATCGTGGCGGCGTCGAGTGGCATCTAAACTTGTATTGGGGGAAACCGGGCGCAAACCTACGGGTCGGTTCTGCTCGTTCAATCCCTTTCCCTCGTGCTCATCGCTCGCGTCACGCTTCGTCGCCGCCTGCTGCCGCTCGCCGCGGCGGCCGCGCTGGCGCTGAGCCTCGCCGGTTGCGGCGACGACGGCCGGCAGTCCTACGCGACCGAAGTCGACGAGCCCTACTATCGCCAGGCGGAGCAGATGAAGCGTTCGAATCGCCAGCAAGAGGCGCTCTCGGCCTACCTCAAAGTCATCGAAAAACGCGGCGACGACGCGCCGGAGTCGCACCTCGAGGCGGGGCTCATCTACCTGCACCACATCCGCGACCCGATCGCGGCTATCTACCATTTCCGAAAATACCTCTCGCTGCGCCCGAACAGCGCGCAAGCGCCGCTCGTGAAGCAGCGCATCGACGCGGCGATCCGAGAATTCTCCCGCACGCTGCCGGCGCAGCCTCTCGAGAATCAGCTCCAACGCGTCGATCTGATCGCGGCGATGGACAAATTGAAACTCGAGAACGACCTGCTGAAGCAACAGATCGCCGACCTCCAAGCCGGTCGCTCGCCCAGCGTGAACGTCGCTTCCGCCGAAGCCACCGAACCCGCGCCCGAGCGCGCGGCCAACCCGACGCCGAGCGCGCCCACGCCCGCGCGCGAGAGCAACGCGAACAGTTTCGCCCTGAATCTCGACAGCATCCCGACCGTGCGCACGCGTCCGACACCCGCGCGCCAGGAGCCAGTCGTTGCCACGCCGTCACAGACGCCGACCACCCGCACGCCGACGCGCCCCGCGCAGAAGCAGGCGCCGGCGACGTCGTCCCCGCAATCGGTCCGCGGCGCTCGCACGCACACGGTGACGAAAGGCGACACGCTGATGAGTCTTTCGCTGCGCTACTACGGCACGCGCTCGCGCTGGCGCGACATCTACCAGGCGAACCGCAGCGCGATGAAGAACGAAGGCGACATCCGCATCGGGATGCAGCTCGCGATCCCGCAATGAACGGCTCGGGGAGCGCGGTGCATCAGCCCGCGTCCGCGTGAATTGTAGGAGCGGCTTTACGCCGCGACTGGTTCGTAGCGCGCGCCGCGTTCGAATCGCGGCATAAAGCCGCTCCTACAGTTCACGTAGCGAGGGCATTGAGGTAGCGCGTATGGCGCACTTTCGAGCTTACAGCGCGCGGCGATCTCGCCAGTTTCTCGCCATGCCTCGCACTTCTCGTCGCACGTCGGTTTTCACGGAGTCGTTGATTCGCGAGATGACGCGAGTCGCGCTGCGGCACGGCGCGGTGAACCTCTCGCAGGGTTTTCCAGATTTCAACCCGCCCGCCGAGATTCTCGTCGCCGCGAAGGCCGAGATGGACGGCGAGCACCATCAATACGCCATCACGTGGGGCGCGCCGCCGCTGCGCGAGGCGCTCGCGGCGAAGCTCACGCGCTGCACCGGCCTGCCGTGCGATCCGGAGAAAAATCTCATCGTCACTTGCGGCGCGACCGAGGCGATGATGGTGGCGGTGATGAGCGTCACCGACGTGGGCGACAAGATCGGGCTCTTCTCGCCGTTCTACGAAAACTACAGCGCGGACGCGATTCTCTCGGGCGTGACGCCGGTTTTCGCCACGCTGCGTCCGCCGGACTACACGTTCGACCTCGCGGAACTGCGCCGCGTGTTCGCGAGTGGCATCAAGGCCTTCGTGCTCTGCAATCCGTCGAATCCGACCGGCAAGGTGTTCACGCGCGCCGAACTCGAACAGATCGCGGCGCTCGCGCAGGAGTTCGACGTGTGGATCATCACCGACGAAGTCTACGAGCACATCGTCTTCGCGCCGCACGCGCACACGTATCTCTCCGCGCTGCCGGGGATGGCCGAGCGCACGATCATGTGCAGTTCGCTCTCGAAGACCTTCGCGATCACCGGCTGGCGACTCGGCTACGTGTTCGCGTCGCCGGAATTCGTCGCGCAGGGTCGCAAGGTGCACGATTTCCTCACCGTCGGCGCGGCGGCGCCGTTGCAGCACGCGATCGTCGCCGGGTTGAAAATGCCGCCGAGCTACTACGCGCAGCTCGCGGCCGAATACGCCGCGCGGCGCGAGATTCTGCTGGGCTACCTCGATCAAACCGGCCTGCGCTACACGACGCCGCAGGGCGCGTATTTCGTGATGCTCGACATCTCGCCGTTCGGTTATGCGAACGACGTCGAGTTCGCCCGCTGGATGGCGCAGGACATCGGCGTGGCCGGTGTGCCCGGTTCGGTTTTCTTCCACGAGCCCGAGCACCGCTACGTGCGCCTGAACTTTGCGAAGAAAGACGCCACGCTGCACGCGGCGGGCGAGCGGTTGCTGAAGTTGAGGCGGGGGTGAAGGGTCATCACTCCACGTCGCACGGCTGCGTGAGTTGTAGGAGCGGCTTTACGCCGCGATTCGGACGCGGCGCGCGCTTCGGGCCGGTCGCGGCGTAAAGCCGCTCCTACAGTAGCCATTCCGGCATTGGGCAGTCGTGATCGGTCAATGGCCCGAACCAGCGCCAGTCTTCCGGGCAGCAGTAGTAGCCGGGCCAGCGCTCGCTGTGGGGCAGAAGGTTCGCACGATACGGATTCAGGAAAATGTAGAGAAAGACAGGCAGTCGATCCTCGTCGTCGCGGAGCCGGTGATCGAAGCAGCCTCGCTCCCAACGCAGGCGCTGCGACTGCAACAGCGATGCGTGGCGACCTTTGAAGCGTCGGACGACTTCGGATAGCGGAAGCGTTTCACCGAGCACGACGAGGAAGTGAAGATGATCGGGCATGACGCTCATCGTGCGAACGTGCCACGCGCCTTCCGACTCAAGCCGGAGTGCGCCTTCGGTCAAAGGGGCGGTAACTTCCCTGGCGCCCAGGCCGCACGGTTGATCGTCCGTGCAGACCGTGAGGAAGTATTCCGCGCCGGGAGTGGACCACCGGCCGCGACGGAGAGCGGAGTGACCTCTCTTGGGGTCGTGGGCCATTGGGGGCTGCGTGCGAGGTCGCGGCGTAAAGCCGCTCCTACAACTGGGCTCGAACTGTAGGAGCGGCTTTAGGCCGCGATGGAAGTTACCTCGCCGCCGCTGCCGCGATCGCTTCGTCGAGCACGGCGAGCATGAACTCGGCGTCGGCGCGCGTGATGTTCATCGGCGGGGCGAGACGGATTGTCTGGCCCCAGAGGCCGCCTTTGCCGACGAGCAGGCCGAGTTCGCGGCAATTTTCGACGACTTGCTGGCACGCTTCCTTGGCCGGCTCCTTGGTTTTCCGGTCTTTCACGAATTCCAATCCCTGCATCAGGCCTTTGCCGCGGACGTCGCCGATGAGCGCGTGCTTCGCTTTCAATTTGTTCAGGCCGGCGGTGAGGAACTGGCCGAGTTCGTGGCAGTTCTTCTGCGTCTGCTCGCGCTCGATGACTTCGAGCACGGCGGTGCCGATGGCGCAGACGACGGGGTTGCCGCCGAAGGTGTTGAAGTGCGTTTTCTGCGTGAGCATCGCGGCGATCTTCGGCGTCGTGACGACCGCGCCGAGCGGCGCGCCGTTGCCGATGCCTTTGGCCATCGTGACGATGTCGGGCACGACGCCGTGGTTTTGGAAGCCCCAGAAGTTCGTGCCGGTGCGGCCGAAGCCGGTCTGCACTTCGTCGGCGATGCACACGCCGCCGGCGGCGCGGATGTGCGCGTAGGCTTGCGCGAGGTAGCCGTCGGGGAATTCGACGAAGCCGCCCACGCCTTGCATCGACTCGGCGATGAACGCGGCGACTTTGCCCGGCGTGGTGTAGTCGATGACCTGCTTCACGTCGTCGGCGTATTTGCGGCCGGCGTCGGGATCGTCGTAGCCGAAGACGCCGCGGTAGGAATACGGCGTCTGCGCGTGATGCACGCCGAACGAGTGCGGCACGTTGAATTTCCAATTCGAGTTCGCGGTCACGCCCATGCCGGCGGCGTTGCCGCCGTGGTAGGCGTTGCGCAGGGCGATGACGTCGTAGTTGCCCGTGTAGAGTCGCGCCATGAGCAGCGCGAGGTCGTTGGCCTCGGAGCCGGAGTTGACGAAGTAGCAGACTTTGAGATCGCCGGGCAGAGTGGAGGCGAGCTTCTCGGCGAACGCGCCGATGTTCGGGTGCAGGTAGAGCGTGGTGGCGTGCTGGAGCAGTTCGTTTTGCTTCGTGGCGGCGGCGACGACGTGCGGGTGGCAATGTCCGACGCTGACGGTCACGATGCCGCCGAGTGCGTCGAGGTAGCGCTTGCCGGTGTGATCCCAGAGCCACTGCATTTTCCCCTGCACGATCATGATCGGCTGCTTGTAGTAGGTGATGATGCCGGGATTCAGAAACTCGCGGCGCTGCGCGAGGATTTGCTCGGCGGTCGGGCCGGAGTAGGGCGCGGGCGAAAAGGAAGTGGACGGGAGCGGGATGGATTTCATGGGAATTTTTAGGGCGTCGGGAGGGGGAAAGCTCCAAGCTCCAATCTCCAAGCTCCAGAGAAGCACCAAACTTCAAAGGGGGCGTGGGTGTTTGGGTTTTGAAGTTTCTCTGGAGCTTGGATGTTGGAGCTTGGAGCTTCGCCGCGCGCTCACGCGCGCGGCGCGAGTTTGCGGAGCGCGACGTAGGCGGCGAACGCGAGGGCGAAGCCGACGAACCACGCGTAGTTGTAGAGCGAGAGCAGCGCGGCGGGCACGTGCGTGCCGTCGATCAGTTTCACCGTGGCGAGGAAGCCCGGCAGGCTCGGCGCGATGCCGAGCACGAGTGCGGCGAGCGCGACGAGGCTGAAGCCGCCGGTGTAGCGATACGCGCCGTCGGTGCGGTAGAGATCGGCGACGCTGAGCTGCGTGCGGCGCACGACGAAGTAGTCGGCGATCATCACGCCGCCGATCGGGCCGAGCAGCGCGCTGTAGGCGATCAGCCAGACGAAGATGTAACCGTTCGGATCGGCGACGAGTTTCCACGGCATCATGGCGATGCCGATGACGCCGGTGACGAGGCCGCCGGTGCGGAAGGAGATTTTTTTCGGCGCGAGGTGGGCGAAGTCGTTGGCGGGGGAGACGACGTTGGCGGCGATGTTGGTCGCGAGGGTGGCGATGCAGAGCGCGAGCATGGCGACGACGAGCAGCACGGGATTCGTGAAGCGCGTGAGCACGTCGACCGGATCCCAGATGGTGGTGCCGTAGATGATGGTGGTGGCCGACGTGACTGCGACGCCGATGAACGAGTAGAGCGCCATCGTGGTGGGCAGGCCGACGAGCTGGCCCAGCGCCTGGTCGCGCTGCGTGTAGGCGTAGCGGGAGAAATCGGGGATGTTGAGCGAGAGCGTCGCCCAGAAGCCGACCATGCCGGTGAGCGCGGGGAAGAAGAACGCCCAGAATTGTCCCGCCTTCGGCTGGCCGGCGTCGAAGGCAGACGGTTGCGAGAGGATCGGGCCGAAGCCGCCGGCGGAGCGATAGGCCCACCAGAGCAGCAGCAGGCCGAGGGCGATGAGGAGGGGCGCCTTGATGTTCAGGAGCACGCGGATGGTGTCGATGCCGCGCCAGATCACCGCCATGTTGATCGCCCAGAAAAACAGGAAGCAGGCGAACTGCGCGCCGGTGATGCCGAGAAGATTGTCGGTCGAGCCGCTGGCGAGCGACGGGACGAAGACGGCGAGGATTTTGTAGATGGCGTTGCCGCCGATCCACGTCTGGATGCCGAACCAGCCGCACGCCACGAACGCGCGCAGCATCGCGGGAACGTTGGCGCCCGCGGTGCCGAACGAGGCGCGGCAGAACACGGGGAAGGGGATGCCGTATTTCGTGCCGGCGTGGGCGTTGAGGATCATCGGCAGCACGACGATCAGGTTGCCGAGGAAGATCGTGCCGATCGCCTGCGACCAATTCATGCCGCCGCCGATGAGCGAGGAGGCGAGCATGTAGGTCGGGATGCACGCCGACATCGACACCCAGAGCGCGGCGAAGCTGAGCAGGCCCCACTTGCGCTGCGCGGCGCCGACGGGCGCGAGGTCGGCGTTGTAGAGCGAGGAGGAGTGGAGCTGCGCGAGGTCGAATTCGACGTCGGGGGCGTTGTGCGTGAGGCCGGAGTTCATGAAGAAAAGCTCCAAGCTCCAACATCCAAGCTCCAGAGAAGCACCAAGCTTCAAAACTCAGGAGAAGTTGCGGAGCGTTTGGGTTCTTGTGTCTTGGAGTTTCTCTGGTGCTTGGGGTTTGGTGCTTGGTGCTTTCGGGCGCGGATCAAAAATGCGACGGAGCGCGCCGCAGGAAACGTCCGCGCCCGACGGTTCCGACGAACTGGCCGTCGCGCGCGGCGATTTGTCCGCGGACGGTAACGACGCTCGGGCGGCCTTCGATCGGCCAGCCTTCGAATGCGCTGTAGTCGACGGCCATGTGCTGGGTCTTGGCGGAGATTTTTCCGCGATAGTGCGGATCGAACACCACGAGGTCGGCGTCGGCGCCGGGCTGGATCGCGCCTTTGCGCGGGAAGAGATCGAAGAGTTTCGCGACCTGCGTGCTGGCGACGTTCACGAGAGTGTGCAGATCGATGCGGCCGCGCGCGACGCCGTGGGTGTAGAGGAGATTGATGCGCTCCTCGAGCGACGGGATGCCGTTGGGGATTTTCGTGAAATCCTCCCGGCCCATCGGCTTTTGTTTTTCGAAGTCGAACGGCGCGTGGTCGGTCGCGACGGTTTGGATGAGGCCGTCGCGCAAGCCGTGCCAGAGCACGTCCTGGTTGCGCGCATCGCGCAGCGGCGGCGACATCACGAACTTCGCGCCCTCGAAGTTCGGGCGTTCGGCGTAGGTTTTGTCGAGCGTGAGGTATTGGATGAGCGTCTCGATGCCGACGCGCACGCCGCGCTGGCGGGCGGCGACGGCTTGGTCGAGCGCCTCCTTGCAACTGAGGTGGACGATGTAGGTCGCGGCACCGGTGAGTTCGGCGAAAGTCAGCAGGTGATGCACGCCCTCGGCCTCGACGGCGGGCGGGCGGCTTTCGTGGTGTTGCGCGGGATCGGTTTTGCCGGCGGCGAGCAGTTCCTTGCAGCGTTCGGCGACGAGGGTCTCGTTTTCGCAGTGGGCGGTGACGATGACGCCGAGTTCCCGGGCGAGCTTGAGCGTCCGGTAGAGTTCGGTGTCGTCGATGCCGAACGCGCCCTTGTAGGCGAGGAAGATTTTGAAGGACGAGATGCCGCGCCGGACGATTTCGCGGAGCTGCGCTTCGGTGGCGTCGTTGAATTTCGTCACGCCCATGTGGAACGTGAAATCGCACGCGCTCTTGCCGACCGCCTGGCTCATCCAGAGTTCGAAGCTCTGCAGCGCGTCGTCGCTGCGCGCGGGGCAGCACATCTCGATCAGCGTCGTGGTGCCGCCGACGAGCGCGGCGCGCGAGCCGCTCTCGTAGGTGTCCTTGGAAAACGTGCCCATGAACGGCAGGTAGATGTGCACGTGCGGGTCGATGAAGCCCGGGAAGACGAACTTGCCGCGCGCGTCGACGACTTCGCAGCCGGGCGGTGCCGCGAGATCGCGGTCGATGCGCGTGATGGTTTCGCCCTCGCAATAGATGTCGGCGACGTAGCGGGAGTCGGCGGTGACGATTTCGCCATTCTTTATTAGGAGGCTCATGAGCGGGGAAAGCTCCAAGCTCCAACATCCAAGCTCCAGAGAAGCACCAAGCTTCAAAGGGGCGCGGGAGGGCTTGGGTGTTTGGGTTTTGAAGTTTCTCTGGAGCTTGGATCTTGGTGCTTGGAGCTTCGGCGAAGCCGGGCTTGGAGCTTCTACTTCTTCCACACGTCGGCGACGTCGCCGCCGAACCAGCGGGAACTCACGACTTTTTGCTGCGTGTAGAACTGCACGCTCTCTTTGCCCTGGATGTGCAGGTCGCCGTAGAAGGAGTCGTCCCAGCCGGTGAAGGGGAACATCGCCATCGTGGCGGGGACGCCGACGTTCACGCCGACCATGCCGGCTTTCACGCGCAGCGTGAACTCGCGCGCGGCGCGGCCGTTTTGCGTGAAGATCGCCGCGCCGTTGCCGAAGGCGGAGCGGTTCGCCTGCTCGATGGCGGCGTCGAGGTCGTCCATGCGCATGACGTTCAGCACCGGACCGAACACTTCCTCCTGTGCGAGCGTCATGTTGTTTTGCACGCCGTCGACGATCGTGGCGCCGAGGTAGAAACCGCGCGGGGCGTCGGCCACGCGCACGCCGCGGCCATCGGCGATGACTTTTGCGCCTTCCTGCTCGCCGCGGGCGACGAGGCTTTCGACGCGCTCGAGATGCTGCTGCGTGATGACCGGGCCCATGTCGGGCTGCGGCGCGGCGCCGTCGGTGCGGCCGACCTTGATCGCCTTCGCGGCTTTCACGAGTTCGGGCAGCACGCGCTCGGCGGCGGCGCCGACGGCGAGCGCGGTCGAGCCGGCCATGCAACGCTCGCCGGCGCAGCCGAACGCGGCGACGGAGACGTTCTCGACGGTTTTCGCGACGTCGGCGTCGGGCATGATGACGATGTAGTTTTTCGCGCCGCCGTTCGCCTGCACGCGCTTGCCGTGCTTCGTGCCGGTTTCCCAGATGTATTTCGCGATCGGCGTCGAGCCGACGAAGGAAATCGCCTTCACCTTCGGGTGCGTGAGCAGCGCGTCGACGGTGGCGCGGCCGCCGTGGACGATGTTGAACACGCCTTTCGGCAGGCCGGCCTGCTCGAGCAGTTCTCCGAGCAGCACGGCGCTGAGCGGGACTTTCTCGCTCGGTTTCAGGACGAAGGTGTTGCCGCACGCGATCGCCGTGGGGAACATCCAGAGCGGCACCATCGCGGGGAAGTTGAACGGCGTGATGCCGGCGCAGACGCCGAGTGGGAGATTGATGGTGTCGCAATCGACGCCGCGTGCGATGTTCCGCAGGGAGTCGCCAAAGAGCAGGGTGGGGATGCCGCAGGCGTATTCGATGTTTTCGAGGCCGCGGAAGATCGAGCCGCGCGCTTCGGCGTGGGTCTTGCCGTGCTCGCGCGAGACGGTTTGGCAGAGTCGGTCGAAGTTCGCTTCGACGAGCTGGCGGTATTTGAAGAACACGCGCGCGCGCTCGACCGGCGGGGTGTCGCGCCACGCCGGGAATGCGGCGGCGGCGACCTCGACGGCGGCGTTCACTTCGGCGGCGCCGCCGGCGGGGCATTCGGCGATGACGTCGCCGGTGGAGGGATTAAAGACGGCCGTGCCGCCGGCCCGAGCGAGCCATTCGCCAGCGATGAAGTCAGGGCAGGGGAGGAGGGGGGAGGTCATTGTTGGGGAAGCTCCAAGCTCCAACATCCAAGCTCCAGAGAAGCACCAAGCTTCAAATGGGCGCGGTTCATGGAGCGGCGTTGCGGTAGATGGTGCAGAAAATGAGGTGAAGTTCTTTGGCTTCGCGGAACAGCGTTCGTGCGTCGGCCGCGAGCACCGGCTCTGAGGCAGCGATCATGCGCAGGAAAAATTTCGCTTCCTTCGCCTCTTTGCGGCACCGACCGATGATGTTGCGGAAGTCTTTTTTCGAGAGCCCTTCGTTGGCTTCGCAGTAGTTTGCTCCGATAGCCGTGCCGCATCCCGTGAGCTGATCGATCAAACGGTCGTTGTGCGGCCCGCGCGGGACTTGTTTGAGGAAACGGATAATTCCCTCGCCAAACAGCGCGGTCCGTTCCTCCAGATCGAAGGGATGCCGCTCGCTCGCCATGTCCTCATTCACAACTCCGAGGATGAATTCGCGCTCGGGATAATCGCCGCTCCTTCCGTCGACCTGCTTGGCCGATTTGGAGTTTCTCTGGAGCTTGGATGTTGGAGCTTGGAGCTTCATCGTTCACGCATGCGGCGCGATCGGCGCCATCTCGCCGGCGGCGACGCGGGCCTGGTAATCGGCCCAGCTCATCGGGACGTGGCCGTTGCTCGTCACCGTCATCGTGATACAGTCGTCGACCGGGCAGACCAGCGAACAGAGGTTGCAGCCGACGCAGTCCTCCTCGCGGACCTTCGGCACGGGTTTGTGCGGGACGCGGCCGGGGCCGAGGTCGAGGCCGAGTTCGTCGGGCGACTTCAGGTCGATGCACTGGTGCGCGCCGTCCTCGCACGCAATGTAGCAGAGATTGCAGCCGATGCATTTCCCGTAGTCGATGCGCGCGACGCGCTGAAATTTCAGGTCGAGGTTCTCCCAGCGGCGGACGTTGTTCACGGCGCGACCGCGCAACTCGTCGAGCGACTTCAGGCCTTTGCGGTCGAGGTAGGCGTTGAGGCCGTCGGTCATGTCTTCGACGATGCGGAAGCCGTAATGCATGATTGCCGTGCAGACTTGGAGCGAGGTCGCGCCGAGCGCGATGAACTCCGCGGCGTCGCGCCACGTGGCGATGCCGCCGATGCCGGAGATCGGCAGGCCGACCTCGGGATCGGCCGCGCAGGCCTGCACCATGTTCAACGCGATCGGTTTCACCGCCGGGCCGCAGTAGCCGCCGTGCGAACTGAAGCCGGCGACGGTGGGCTCGGGCACGAAGGTGTCGAGGTTCACGTTGGTGATCGAGTTGATCGTGTTGATGAGCGAAATCGCGTTCGCGCCGGCGCGACGGGCGGCGCGCGCGGCGACGGTGACGTCGGTGATGTTCGGCGTGAGCTTCACGATCACCGGGATCGTCGCCTTCTCCATGACCCAGCTCGTGATCTTCTCGGCGACGGCGGGCTGCTGGCCGACGGCGGAGCCCATGCCGCGTTCGCACATGCCGTGCGGGCAGCCGTAGTTCAGCTCGATGCCGTCGGCGCCGGCGTCGGCGGCGCGCTGGACGAATTCGTGCCACTCTTCGCGCGTCTCGACCATCAACGACGCGATGACGGCGTGGTGCGGCCAGCGTTTTTTCACCTCGGCGATTTCGCGGAAATTCGTCTCCGGCGCGCGGTCGGAGATCAGCTCGATGTTGTTCAGGCCGATCATGCGGTCCTTGCCGTGATTCAGCGCGGAGTAACGCGAGGCGACGTTGACGATCGGCGTGCCGATGGTTTTCCACACGACGCCGCCCCAGCCGGCCTCGAACGCGCGGTGCGCCTGGTAGCCGGTGTTGGCCGGCGGGCCGCTCGCGACCCAGAAGGGATTCGGGGATTTGATGCCGGCGAGGTTGCAGGAGAGATCGGCCATGAGATTTTCGATTTTGGATGGATGAGGCCCGTCGGGCTGAACTCGATTTTCGATTGGGCGCGGAGCGCGTAGGGCGGGTGCGGAGCGTGGGCGCGAGATGAATGGCCTGGTTATTGTAGGAGCGGCTTTACGCCGCGATTCGCGCGCGGCAGGCGCGGCGTGGCGGTCGCGGCGTAAAGCCGCTCCTACAATTTGAGCTGGGCTTCGAGTTCGTGGGCGCGGATCGGGGCGAGCAGGCCAGAGCCGGCGGGCCCGGTTTTCGCGCCGAGGCGCGAGGGCTGCACGGGCGCGGCGGCGAGTTCGCCGGTGAGGAAATGATGGATGCCGTAGGCGGCTTTCTTGCCTTCGCCGACGGCGTTCACGACTTCGCGGCCGCCGTTGGCGCAGTCGCCGCCGGTGAAAACGTGCGCGAGGTTCGTCTGGCCCGTGGTCGGGTTGCGCGCGATGACGCCGCGCGAGTCGATCGTGAGGCCGGGGAAGGCGTGGCGCAGGAACTCGATCTGCTTTCCCTGACCGACCGCCTTGAGCACGAGATCGCAGGGCTCGATCCACTCGGAGCCGGGCACGATCTCGACGCGGCCGCCGACGGTGCGCGTGCGTGCGAGCTTGAGTCCGGCGACATGGCCGTCGGCGCCGACGACCTCGAGCGGGGCGGCGTGGAAGAGGAAATGCGCGCCGTCGTGCTTCGCGTGTTCGTATTCGAAATCGTAGGCGGACATGTCGTCTTCGCCTCGGCGGTAGACGATGAACGATTTTTCCGCGCCGAGGCGCTTCGCCTGCGTGACGGCGTCGATGGCGGTGTTGCCGCAACCGATGACGGCGACGCGGCGCCCGACCGGCACGGTCTCGAGCGGATGCGTGCGCAGGTGGGCGATGAACTCGAGGGCGTCGCGCACCTCGGGCAAGTCCTCGCCCGGCACGCCGAGCTGAGCGGCGGCGCCGAGGCCGACGCCGAGGAAGATCGTGTCGAAATCGCGTTCGAGTTCCGTCGTGGTGACGTCGCGGCCGACGGCGACGCCGCAGCGCAGCTCGACGCCGAGGGATTTGACCAGCTCGACTTCGTCGAGGCTCACGCGCGGCTTCATCTTGTAGTAGGCGATGCCGTAGGTGTTGAGGCCACCGGGCTGGTCTTGTTTCTCGAAAATCGTGACGGCGTGGCCGAGGCGCGCGAGTTCGGCGGCGCAACCGAGTCCGGCCGGGCCGGCGCCGATGACGGCGATGCGTTTGCCGGACTGCATCGCGGGCGGCGGCGCGAGGACGGAGAGGCCGCGCTCGCTCACGTAGTCGGTCGCGTAGCGTTGGAGGCGGCCGATCTGGATCGGTTGTTCGTCGCGGTCGTCGAGCACGCACGCGCCTTCGCAGAGCACCTGCGTGGGGCAGACGCGGGCGCACGAGGCGCCGAGGATGTTGGCGGTGAGGATCGTCTTCGCGGCGGCGGTGGGATGGCCGTGGGCGATTTTTTTGATGAACGCGGGGACGTCGATGCCCGTGGGGCACGCCATGATGCACGGCGCGTCGAAGCAGTAGAGGCAGCGCTGCGCCTCGACGAGCGCCTCCTGGGGGCGCAGCGGCGGTTTGATCTCGGCAAAGTTCGCCGTGAGTTCTTCCCGCGAGAGGAAGGGATGGAGAGGCATGACGCGTGGATTCGTCGAGCGCTCGCGTGCTCGGCCGGAGGTGGCCTGCGTGGTCAACTGCTCCGGCCGCAGTGCGGTCGCAGAGAAGTTAGAGGTAAAGTGGGTTGAATGCTGCGAAGGAGTTTCTAGTTTCCAAGCCGTAATTCACCGCGGAGCGCCGTCGCGCGGCTGCGGAAAAATCCCGCCACGCCCATGACCACGACGCTGAATCCCCGCCGGACGATCGACGAACTGAAGGAATTGCGCGCGCTGACCGGCGACGAGAACGGCGCGCAACGCGTCGCGTTCACGCCGGTG
Organism: Opitutia bacterium; assembly: GCA_016187945.1. Lineage (GTDB taxonomy): Bacteria > Verrucomicrobiota > Verrucomicrobiia > Opitutales > Opitutaceae > Didemnitutus. The sequence continues at coordinate 177,981 of JACPIT010000011.1, read as the reverse complement.
TGGGTGCGGACGCGCGCGTGGCTGCGCGAGAAGCTCGAGGCACTGCCCGTCGAGGTGCACACCGACGCCGCGGGCAATCTCTGGGCCACCCTGCGCGGCGAGAGCGAGCGCGCGCTGCTGATCGGCGGGCACATGGACTCGGTGCCGAACGGCGGCTGGCTCGACGGCTGCCTGAACGTGCTCGCGGGGCTCGAAATTTTGCGGCGGCTCAACGACCAGTATCGCGGGCGCCCGCCGGTGACTGTGCGGCTCGTCGATTGGGCCGACGAGGAAGGCGCTCGCTTCGGGAAAAGCCTGTTCGGCTCCTCCGCCTGCTCGGGCAATCTCGATATGAACGAAGCGCGCACGCTGCGCGACAAGCAGGGCGTGTGCCTGCCCGACGCGCTGCTTGAGGTGGGCATCGAGTTCGAGCGCGCGAAGGAGAGCGGCGTCGAGCTGAATCACGCGGCGGCTTACCTCGAGTTGCACATCGAGCAGGGGCCGGTGCTGCTTGACCTCGATCTGCCGCTGGGCGCGGTGCTCGGGACGTTCGGCGTGCAGCGTCACGCGATCGTGTTCAAGGGCCAGGCGGCGCACTCGGGCAGCACGCCGATGAACCGGCGGCGCGACGCGTTCCTCGCGGCGGGGAAGATGGCGCAGGAAATCTATCGCATCGCGGAGAAACACGGCGGCGTGTGCACGATCGGCTCGTGCACGACGAAGCCCGGCATCGTCACGAGCGTCGTCGAAGAGTGCCGGATCACGCTCGATCAGCGCCACCTCGACGGCGCCGCGCTGGCGGCGATGCTCGCGGACGCGCGCGCGGCGAGCGAGCGTTTCGCACGCGAAGGCAACGTGCAGGTGAATTGGGAGCGGCTCTGGGAAATCGCGCCGATGCCGTTTCACCCGGAGTTGATCGACGCGTGCGACGTGGCGATCGAAGAAACCTGCGGGGTGTCACACCGGTTGCCGTCCGGGCCGCTGCACGACGCCGCGGAGGTCGCGCGCGCGGGCGTGCCGACGGTGATGATGTTCGTGCAGAGCCTGCATGGCATCAGTCACAACAAGATCGAGGACACGAAGGAGGAGCACCTGGAGTTGTGCGTGCGGGCGTTCGATCGGCTGGCGGATAAGACGATCGCGTGGATCGGTGGCGCGAAGTAGCGCCGGCTTCCAGCCGGCAAACGACGTCGGTGCAGACGAGAGTAGCGCGGTGCGAAGGCGGCAGGTAGTGCGGTGCTTTAGCCCGCACTGAGAATCCTCAGCGCGGGCTGAAGCACCGCGCTACCGCCAGACGTGCGCTCGCGTGGACTGTGGGAATGGCTTTCCTGTCGTCCGAAGCCTTGGCGAAGGATGAACGCTGCGACCGGTTGCGCGGCGCATGCCGCGGTCGGGTCGCGGCGTGAAGCCGCTCCTACAGCGACGCGAGGGTTGGGTGGATGAGTGGCGCGATGGGCGTTCAGCGCAGCGTGGCGCGCAGAGCGCGGGCTTCGGCGAGGAGCTCGTGCGCGGCGGCGAGGGAGTCGGTCGCGTTGGGCGACGGCACTGCAATCGTCGGGGCGGACGGCGTCGGGTGTTTTTCGTCGGGATCGCCGAGGCCGCTCTCGCGGAAACGGCGCAGGCGCTCGAGGATGAGGTCGCGGATTTCGGTGGCGTTGGTGACGGCGTGGAAGAGCCCGTGATGCATGTCCTCCTCCGTGCCGTGCTGATGGCCGCGTTCGCCACCGCCACCGCCGGCCGATTGCACGCGGACGTTGGCGAGGCCGAGGAGGCGCTGGAGCGGACCTTGCGAAACGACGACTTGCTGGATGTTGGCGAAGCTCATCGTCGACTCGTTCACTTTCCACACGCCGTGACGGATGCGCAGGCTGCGGTCCGTGACCATATACCAGCGCATCTCGAAATCGAGGCGCGCGACCATGTAGGTGAGCGGAAGCTGCGCGAGGTAGGCGAGGATGCCGGCGATCTTCAAAACCCAGAGCAGAGGGAACGCCCACGGCGGCAGCCAGAGTGCGGCTTGGAGGAGCATGAGCTTGAAGCCCGACCAGCCGTCGATCTGCGCGTGCGATCGTTTGCGGGGGCGGGCTTCGGTGGAGGTCGAGGCGGCGGGCGTTTCGGATTTCGGCTTCTGCGTCGCGCCGATGCGGTCGAGGTAATCCTCGAAGTTGCGCGCGTCCTTCGGATTGATGCGCGCCGGGGCCTCCTGGCGCTGGGCGCGGGCGCGCAGTTCGGCGTCGATATCGAGAAAAACGCCGACCCAGAAAACGATGCCGATCAACGCGGCGATCTGCGCGAAGCCCCAGCGCGCGAGGCGCAGGCGGAAGAAATTGCGGCCGGCGCGGAAGACGCGCAGCGAGGCCGGGTCGCCGTGGGGCGGTTGCGGCTCGGGCGGGACGCGGAGCCAACGGAGCACGAGCGAGGTGAGGCGGCGATACATGGCGGGTCAGGCGCGCGGTTGGCGGGCGAGTTCCTCGCGCAGCGCGCGGAGTTCCGCGGCGGTGGCGCGGAGCGCGGCGGCGACCTCGTCGTCGGCGGCGCCGGCCGCGACGGGCGCGGGCGCGGCGTGCGGCGCGTGGTCCTTTACGCCGCGCATCTGGTGATAGAGGAAATCGCGCACTGCCTCGAATTCGCGCAGGCCCTCGATCGTCATTTCGGCCGAGCCGCTGCCGCTCGCCGTTTGCACGAGGATGCGCGCGAGGCCGAGCCAGCGTTCGACGAGATTGGATTGCAGGTGGATGTCCTGGATGCGCGCGTATTGGACGATGACCTCGCGGCGGAACAGGATGCCCCAGCGCATCGAGACGCCGTCGGCGGTGAACTTGTAGCGCATCGTGTGATAGCGAAAGTAGAGATACGGGCCGAGCACGAGCAGCAGCGGCGGGAACACGAGCAGCGACAGGAAGTAGTAGGTCAGCAGGTTCGCATGCGGACGCTCGAGGGCGAGGATGGCGGAGTCGGACGGAGCGGGGTTCACGCCTGACGCAATGCACCGAACCGCTCCGCCGCTCAATGCCGGAGGTGGCGACCGGTCGGGCGCCGGGGTGAACGGCACCGCGGCGGCGCGTGCGATCTGCCCGGTTGGAGGGCCCGGGCTTTTCCCGACCGTCCTCGCGCAACCGCCGGGCCAGACTCGCGGTCGTTAGCTTTCCATGAACAAATCTCTGTCAGTCGCCCTTCTCGTCGTCGGCGTGGTGCTGCTGGTGTTCGGCTTCAACGCGTCGCAATCGGTCAGCTCGGACGTTTCGCGCGCGTTCACCGGCAATCCGACGGACAAGTCCGTGTGGTTCCTGGTCGGCGGGGCGGTGGCGGCGATCCTCGGGCTTTTCGGCCTCTTCACCGGGCGCGGCTCGAAATCGATGTAGTCCAGCCTCAACCCCTTTTCCGCCATGCTCAGCTACACCATCCTGTTTCTCATCATCGCCATCGTCGCGGGCGCACTCGGCTTCGGCGTCGTCGCCGGCACCGCGGCTACGATCGCGAAGATCTGCTTCGTGATCTTCCTCGTGCTGTTCCTGTTCTCGCTCTTCCGCGGCAACGCCCGGCGGTTGTAGAGCGGGCAGGGCGAGTCGTCCCGACGAGCCGTCTCGCTTCGATCGCGGGAGCGGCTCGTCGGGACGACTCGCCCTACCACCGCGCTGGGTGCGTCACGGCGAATACTCGGCCCAGCTCGAACTTGTTTCCGTGATGCGGACGCGCTCGACGCGGACGTGTTGGCCGATGAGGTAGCCGTCGACCGGAGTGCGGGCCGCGAGGCGGCGCGTGAGTTCGTCGAACACCGCTTTTGCCATCACCTCGCTCGTGGGGTCGGTATCGGTGAACGGCACGACGCGCTCGCCGTAGACCTGTTGGAAATAGGCGAACTGCGGATCGGCGGTGTTGATCGCGAAGGCGTGGTCCCAGCGGGCGAGGAAATCCGCGAGCGCGTGCTTCACGGCCTTGAAGTCGCAGACCATGTCGTTCGCGTCGAGCGTGTCGGCGGCGAGGACGACTTCGACGCGGCGGCTGTGGCCGTGCGGGAAGCGGCATTTTTCCGGATGCTTGGTGAGCAGGTGGCCGGTCTCGATCTCGAAGGATTTGGCGATGCGGTAGGGCATGATGTCAGCGACGCAAAGCGAAGGTAGGGGCGCAGTCTTGCTGCGCCCGAACGGCTGTCGACGCGGACGGGCGCAGCAAGACTGCGCCCCTACGAAGATGCGGAATCGACGCGCGCATCACCCTAAATTCCGCGGAAGATTAACCACTGATGAACACTCATGCACACTGATGACTGAGAAGACCGAAAAGCGCGGCGTGAGGTGGCTCGCCCGCGATGTGGGCGATCGCGGCAATGCAAGTCTGCTTCGATGAGTGCTCATCAGTGAAAATCAGTGAATCAACCGCGCTTTCTAGGATCACACGACCTTCGAGAAACCGGTGCGCTTCTTCTCGAGATGCGCGTCGAAGCGCATGGCGACGATGCGGAGGAAGAGCTGGCCGAGCTGCGTGATGCCGATGCGGCCGGGAGCGCGCGCGATCAGACCGTCGGCGGCGAGATCGTCGAGCGTGGCGAGTTCGGCGGCGTAGGTTTTCTCGAAGTCGAGCCCCAGCCGCTTCGACAGCGCCGCGAAATCGAGGCCGCGCGCGCACATGATGTCGCTGATGATCGTGCGGCGGCGGCGGTCGTCGTCGCTGAGCAGGTAGCCGCGCTCGATGGGCAGGCGGCCTTCCTTGATCGCGGTTTCGTAGTCGGGGAGATCCTTGTAGTTCTGGCGGAACGAGCCGTCGGTCTGCGAAATCGAGGACATGCCGAAGCCGTAGAGCGAGGCGCCGGCGCGGGTGGTGTAGCCCTGAAAATTGCGGTGCAGCGTGCCGTTGGCGAACGCGACGGCGAGTTCGTCCTCGGGGCGCGCGAAGTGATCCATGCCGATCGTGGCGTAGCCGGCCGCGACGAGGCGCTGCGACGCGGTCATGAGCATCGTGAGCTTCTCCTCGGTCGTCGGGAGTTGCTGGCGCTGGTCGAAGATTTTTTGCGAAGGCTTCACCCAGGGCACGTGCGCGTAGCTGAAGATCGCGAGGCGGTCGGGGTTGAGCGCGATGACTTCGTCGATCGTCTTCGCGAACGACTCGGGCGTCTGGAGCGGCAGGCCGTAGATGAGATCGACGCTGACGGACTGGTAGCCGGCGGCGCGCAGCCACTCGATCGCCTGCTGGGTCATCGCGATCGGCTGCCAGCGATGGATGGCGACCTGCACTTGCGGGTTCGTGTCCTGCACGCCGAGCGAGGCGCGGTTGCAGCCGAGGCGGCGGAAGGCGTCGACGTGCTCCTTGGTCAGGCGGCGCGGATCGATCTCGACGGAGATTTCGGCGTCGGGCGCGAAATTGAAAAACTTGTGGATCGCGGCGGCGAGGCGGTCGATGTCGGCCGGCGGCAGGAAGGTCGGCGTGCCGCCGCCGAAGTGGAGCTGCGTGACGGGCCGGCGGAGATCGAGCAGCGGCGCAGTCATCTCGATTTCCTTGATGAGGAGATCGACGTATTCCGTCGCCGAGGCGCGGCGCATCGTGATGACCGTCGTGCAGCCGCAATACCAGCAGAGCGATTCGCAAAACGGCAGGTGGAAATACAGCGAAAGCGGCGTGCTGGCGTCGGCGTTGTCGCGGCGGATTTCCGTGAGCAGCGCGTAGCGGTCGATCTGATCCGAGAATTGCGGCGCGGTCGGATACGACGTGTAGCGCGGGCCGGGAATGTTGTATTTTCGGACCAGCTCGAGCGCGGGTTCGATGGCGGCGGGGACGGTGTAGCGTGGAGACACCATAGTGCGCAGAGGGTAAACCACCGACCGGCGGGCGGCTGCGCATCCTTTGCCGAATTTTGGGCGGGAGCGGACGGTCCACGCCTGCGGGTCCGGGTTGGAGGTTGCGGCGGCCGGGGCGCGACGCTTGGCTGCCCGCGCCATGAATCGCCGCCACTTCCTCCACCGGGGCGGGACGTTCGCCCTCGGCGTCACCGCCGGCCTGATCACCCCGGCCGCCGCGGCCACGCCGATCAATCCCGCGCGCAAACGCGTCCTCCGCGCCGCGCATCTGACCGACGTCCACGTGAACCACGAAAACGGTTCGGCCGACGGCATGGCCGCCGCGATCCGCCACGCACAGGCGCAGCGGGATCGGCCGGAGCTGTTCCTCTTTGGGGGCGATTGCATCTTCGATTCGCTCGCCACCGCGAAGCCGCGCGTCATCGAGCAGTGGGACATCTGGCAACGCGTGCTCGCCGCGGAGTTGAAGACCCCGGCGCGCGCATGCCTCGGCAACCACGACGTCTTCGGCTGGAACAACCGCAAGGATGCCGCGGTGAAGCGCGACGCCGCCTACGGCAAGGCGCTCGCGTTGGACAAGCTCGGGCTCGCGGCGCGCCACTACGCGTTCGACCAGGCCGGCTGGCATTTCGTGGTGCTCGACAGCATGGAATTCACGCATGCGATCAATCAGGGCTACCTGGCGCGGCTCGACGACGAGCAGTTCGAATGGCTGGCGGGCGACCTCGCCGCGGTGCCGGCGACGACGCCGATCTGTGTGCTCTCGCACATCCCGATCCTGAGCGCGGCCGCATTCCTCTTTGCCGAGAACAGCACGACCGGCACGTGGCAGGTGCCGGGGTTCCTGATGCACGTCGACGCCAAGCGCATCAAAGACCTCTTCGCCCAGCACGCGAACGTGAAGGTCTGTCTCAGCGGTCACCTGCACATGGTCGACGACGTCACCTACAACGGCGTGCGTTATCTGTGCAACGGAGCCGTGAGCGGAAATTGGTGGAAGCCCGGCAAGTGGCAGGACTTCGATCGCGCGTATGCGGTGATCGATTTCTACGACGACGGCAGCGTGGAGAACGCGATCGAGTTCTACACGACGACGTGAGAGGGAGGCGGTCTCGAGGATTGCGCCGTGCGCCCGCGCGCGTGAAAATGGCGCGATGAATCGCCGCCGTTTTCTCCAGCAAAGCAGTGCGCTCGCTCTCGGTGCGGCTGCGGGAATCGCCAGCCCTGTCGCGTTCGCCGCTCCGCCGGCGAATCCGGCGCGTAAACGCGTGCTCCGCGCGGCGCATTTGACGGACATCCACGTGCGGCCGGATCAGCCGGATTTGCAGCACCCGGCCGCCGGCATGGCGGAGGCGATCCGTCACGCGCAGGCCCAAGCCGAGCGACCGGACCTGCTGCTTTTCGGCGGCGACTGCATCGGCGACGCGCTCTACACGCCGAAGGACGAAGTGCTCGCGCAATGGGACGTGTGGAACCGCGTGTTTTCGACGGAGGTGAAAACACCCGCGAAACTTTGCCTCGGCAACCACGACATCTATGGCTGGGCGCACAAGGACCGTGCGGCCGCGGAGCGCGATCCCGCCTACGGCAAGACGCTGGCCGTCGAGCGACTCGGGATGAAAGACCTCTACTATTCCTTCGACCAAAGCGGCTGGCATTTCGTCGTGCTCGACAGCATGCAGCCGGACTACGCGACGGACCACCACTACATCGCGCGGCTCGACGAAGCGCAGTTCGCCTGGCTGGCGCACGATCTGGCCGCCACCGCACCGGCGACTCCGATCTGCGTGTTGTCGCACATCCCGATCTTCAGCGCAGCGGCGCTCTTCGACGGTCCGCGCGAACGCGGCGCCGATTGGGTGGTGCCGGGTGCGTGGATGCACATCGACGCGCGCCGCATCAAAGACCTTTTCCGCCAGCACCCGAACGTGAAGGTCTGCCTCAGCGGCCACCTGCACATGGAGGACGACGTCACCTACCTCGGCGTGCGCTATCTCTGCAACGGCGCGGTGTGCGGCGGCTGGTGGAAGGGCAAGCACCAGGAGTTCGGACCCACCTACGCGCTCGTGGATTTCTACGACGACGGCAGCGTGGAGAACACGTTCGTGCGGTATCGGGGCGAGTGAGCGGGTGCGCCGGCGCAGCGGACAAAAATCGCCACGCTGCGTGAAGTAGGGCCGGCTTCAGCCGGCGGTTCGACGTGGTCGTAATCCGCCCTGCGGCGCGGCCTTGTTGTAGGAACGGCTTTACGCCGCGATTGGCTGCGTTGCGCGCGCCGCGTTCGGATCGCGGCGTAAAGCCGCTCCTACAACGCACGCGAGCTCTCAGCCTGCGAAGAACTTCAGGATGCGCTCGAGCGACTTCGCGAGGCGGTCGATCTCTTCCTCGGTGTTGTAGAGGTAGAAACTCGCGCGCGAGGTCGAGGCCAGGCCGAGCTTGCGCATGAGCGGCTGGTTGCAGTGGTGGCCGCCGCGCAGCGCGATGCCGTCCTCGTTGGCGAAGGTCACGACGTCGTGCGCGTGCACGTGCTCGAAGGCGAAGCTCACGAGTCCGCTGCGCGGCGAGCCGGCGCGCGGGCCGATGATGCGGATGCCGGGGAGCGCAGAAAGTTTGTCCATCGCGTAGCGCGCGAGTTGGTCGTCGTGCGCGGCGATGGCTTCGCGGCCGACGGCGTCGAGGTAATCGCACGCCGTGCCGAGCGCGATGGCGTCGGCGACGTTGGGTGTGCCGGCCTCGAAGCGTTCGGGGGCGGGTTTCCAGGTGGCGTCCTGATAAGTGACGCTGACGACGATGCCGCCGCCGGTTTCGTCAGGCGCGAGTTTTTCGAGCAGCGCGCGGCGGCCGTAGAGGACGCCGATGCCGGTGGGGCCGCACATCTTGTGGCCGGAGAAGGCGACGAAATCGCAGCCGATCTGCTGCACGTCGAACGGCATGTGGCCGATCGATTGCGCGGCGTCGATCACGGTGACCGCGCCGACCGCACGCGCGCGGCGGCAGAACTCGGCGACCGGGTTGATCGTGCCGAGCGTGTTCGAGACATGCGTGAACGCGAAGAGCTTCACCTGTGGCGTGAGCAGCGTGTCGAGCGCCGCGAGATCGGGGCCGCCTTCACCGTCGACGCCGAGGAGCGGCACGAATTTCAACGTCGCGCCGGCGGCCCTCGCCGCTTGCTGCCACGGGATCAGGTTCGAGTGGTGCTCGAACTCGGTGGTCAGCACGACATCGCCCGGCTTCAGATGCGCGTGGCCCCAACTGCGCGCGACGACGTTGATGCTCTCGGTCGTGCCGCGCGTGAAGATGACTTCGGCGGGGTCGGCGGCGTTGATGAACTTCGCCACGCGCGCGCGGGCGCCCTCGTAGCCGTCGGTCGCGCGCATCGAGAGCGCGTGGAGGCCGCGGTGGACGTTCGAGTTGTCGCGTTCGTAGTAGCGGACGAGAGCGTCGATGACCGCGCGCGGTTTCTGCGAGGTGGCGCCGTTGTCGAGGTAGACGAGCGGCTTGCCGTTCACCTGCTGGTGGAGGATCGGAAAGTCGGCGCGGATTTTTTGCGGGTCGAGGGACATTTCGGAAATCTTTCTCTTTCCTCTTAATCTTTCTCTTTCTCTCGGTCTGCTTCTCCGGGCGGCATCGTGCGGGAGAGAGAGAGAGAAGGATTAAGAGAAAGAGGAAAGATTGGGCGCTGGCTCAGTCCTTGTGCGTCTCCGTGGTCGCCTCGGTCGGATCGTTTTTGAGCGCATTGAGGGCGGCGTGCCAGCCGAGCGTGGCGCACTTGATGCGCGCGGGGAAGGAGTGGACGCCCGCGAAGGCGGCAATGTCGTTGATCTCCTCCGGCGGCTCTCCGGTCGTGACGATGTGGTGAAACTGGTCGTAGAGTGCCTGCGCCTCGGCGGCGGTTTTGCCTTTGAGCTGCGTCGTCATGAGCGACGCGCTCGCCTGCGAGATCGCGCAGCCGGCGCCGTCGAACGAGATGTCGGCGATGCGGTCGCCCTCGAGGCGCAGGAACACGCTGCACTGATCGCCGCACGACGGATTGTCGCCGTGGGCCACGCGGTTGGCGGTGGGCAATTTGCCGCGGTTCCGCGGGCGGCGGTTATGGTCGAGGATGACGGATTGGTAGAGGTCGGTGAGATCGTTCACGGCCGGCGAGTGGACTGTCGAAGCTAGTCCGGGGCCTCCGGTTGGCAAACAGAGTTTCCGCGGTATGACCAGTCGCCGCGCGTGTGCCGGCTCGGCGCACGCGCGACTGTATGCGCGATGGGGTAAATGTCTCGCACCGGTGCCGCGCTCCGCGCCGCTCGACGGTCTTACGATGGGGGACTCGGACGTTTCCGAACCGACGCGCGGAGCAGCGGGAGAGAAACGGGAGTTCGTGTTTTTCACACGAAGGCGGCGAAGGAAGCGAAGTCGCAGCAGGGGGGGCGCGTCGGTTCCTTTGCCATCTTTGCTGCCTTCGTGTAGGTTCGTCCGGTTATGGGAGTGGGCGCCGCTGGTGAAAGCGGCAACGGCGCGTATAAACGTGGCGAGGGTTTGCTCGCGTCGATCCGATCGCGCGCCGCCGCTCACTCGGCCGGTTTTTCCGCTTCGGCGATCGCGCGCTGGAAAACTTCCGCCGGCTGCGCCCCGGAGAGCGCGAGCTTCTGGTCGAAGATGAAAAACGGCACGCCGGTGATGCCCTGCGCGGTCATCGACTCGGCGAGTTCGCGCACGCGCTGGCGCAGACCGTCGTTGGCGAGCAGCACGCCGACTTGTTCCGCGCGCAGGCCGTGCGGGGCGGCGAGTTCGGCGAGCACGGCCGGGTCGCCGATGTCGCGTCCGGCGAGGAAATACGCGGAGAAAATCGCGTCGACGAATGCGCGTTGCGCCGCGGAATCCTGCACGGCGGCGACGAGGATGTGCGCGGAAAGCGTATTCGGCATGCGGCGAACCTTTTCGAAATCCAGCGCGATGCCGGCCTCGCGCGCCGCGGCTTCGACGCGCGCGAACATCTCCTGCGGCTCGGCGCCGTAGCGCTCGCGGAGGTAGTCGCGCAAGTCGGCGCCTTCGGCCGGCGTGTCGGCGTTGAGCTGGAACGGGTGATAGCGCACCTGTGCGCCGCCGCCGGTCGCGCTTCGCGCATCGAGCACCGCGGCGAGGCGGCGGCTGCCGATGAAGCACCACGGGCAGGCGAAATCCGAGACGACGTCGACGGTGAGCATCGTGCGAGAGAATACGCCGGCGACGCGTTCGCAAGCGTGGGAGAGGGGCCGGTTCGCGGCGAGAGCTTGAACGCGGGGCACAAAAGTTGGGCCGATCTGTGACCGGCCCAATTGGGATTCCGCTCGCGGCCGTGCTCCGCGAGCGGGGCTTGACGTGGGCCGGTCACAGACCGGCTCTACTTGGGCGTCGGCGTCGCATGGAGGAGGCGAGCGATGAGTTTGCGGGCGCGGACGAGGCCGACGATGCGACGCGTCGTGGCATCGGCGAGCACCGGAAGGGTTTTCACGCCGTGCTCGCGAAAGGCCGAAGCGGCGACGAGCGGGGTGTCGGTCGTGGCGAGCGTGGCGGGATTTTTCACCATGAACTCGGCGGCGGGCGTTTCGGGCGAAACCCCGTTGCCTTGCACGCGCAGGATGTCCGTGAGGGTGACGATGCCTTCGAGGCGGTCGCCGGCGCTCACGACGAGGAAGAGGTCGTTGGTCGACTCGGCGAAGAGGCGCGTCGCCTCGCGCAGCGGCGTCGTGGGTGAGAGGAACGGTTGCGGCGCGGGTTCGACGAACTCGACGAGCGCAAGCGAGCGCAGCGTGGCGACGGCGCGCGGACGCTCCTGCCAGAAGGTGCCGGAACGGCGCGTGAGTGCGGCGGTGAGAGCGGCGCGGAGGGGCGCGAGGGATTTCGAGATCGTCGTGAAGACGTTGCGGCCCATCACGACGACTTCGACGACGCTGCGCGCGCGGATGGAGGCGGAGCGCGGGCGGTTGTTGATGAGCGCTTGCTCGCCGAAGAAGCTGCCGGGGCCGAGCACAGCGATGACTTCGCCGTCGGGGTTTTCCTGCGTGGCGCGCACGACTTCGACTTCGCCGGTCTCGATCACGTAGAACGCGGCGGGCGGCTCGCCTTGCTTTATGATGAAGTCGCCGGGCTCGTAGTGCGCGTGCGTGACGCGCTCCGTCGGGTCGGTGCGGATGTAGGCGAGGTCGCGCGGGAAGAGCAGCAGCCACGCCCAGTCGGCGCCGACTTGGATGCGACGGCCCCACGAGGGGAGCTTGAACAGATAAACGCCGCGCCAGGCGAACCACGCCCAGAAACCGCTGAGGCGCAGGCCGAACATCTCGGCGACGGCGCGGTGACCGCCGATCGAGCAGAGTTGGCCGAGCTGGCGAAACGAGAACGGCTCGGTCGGCAAGCCGTGGAGGACGCGGAGGATGTTTTGCGCGCACTGGCGGCCCTGGCGTTCGGCGAATTGGCCGGTGGGCGGCGAGAGCTGGCCGTCGCGGGCATTGACGATCAGCGCGCAATCGCCGACCGCCCAGGCGTTGGCGCGGCCGCGCAGGCGCATGTTGGGTTCGGAGAGCAGGCGTCCTTTTTCCTTTGGCGCGTCCATGCGCTCGACGAACGGCGCGGCGGTGCTGCCGATCGTGCACACGATCGTGCCGCCGCGCACGAAGCCGTCGCCGGTGCCCACGCCTTCGCCGGTGGCGAGTGTGACGCGGCAGTTCAGTTGGACGGTCACACCGGCGGCGCGCATTTTTTCGCAGGCGAATTCGCGGAGCGACGGGCTGATTTCCGGGAGGAGTTGGGCGCGCGAGTGGAGGAGCGTGACGGTGACGTCGCCGGCGCGGATGTGGTGAAAGAAACGCAGGCTGCCGCGCACGAGGTCGTTGATTTCGCCCGCGGCTTCGACGCCGCTGTAGCCGCCGCCGACGATGATGAACGAGAGATACCAGCGGCGTTTTTCCGGATCGTCGCAGACCTCGGCGCGCTCGAGTTGCTGGAGCACGTGGGTGCGGAGCACGGCGGCGTCGCCGACGGTCTTCAACGCGAACGCGTGATCGGCCATGCCGGGCACGACGTTGAGATTTGCGACGGCGCCGGCGGCGATGACGACGTGGTCGTAGCCGTAGCGGGCCGGTGAGCCGTCGTGCGCGACGAACTCGACCTCGTTGGCGGCGAGGTCGACGTGGAGGACTTCCTCGGTGCGGCAGATGACGCGCGGCAGGAGCTGGCGGAGCGGCACGATCACGTCCTGCAAATTCAGCGACGAGCCGACGGCGTCGGCGAGCAGCGGGCTGAAGACGAGGTGGTTTTCGCGGTTGAAGAGGACGATCTCGGCGTCGGCGTCGCGGAGGTGCTTACGGAGCGTCTGCGCGCACTTCACGCCGCCGAAGCCGCCGCCGATGATGACGATGCGAGTGCGAGCCATGCGCGTGGGATGCGAAGACGATGTGAAGGAGACCGTGAATGGCAAATGAGGACGCGGAGGCGATCCGGGGCTTGCGTAAGTGGGCCGTGCCGTATGACGCTGCAATCGCGACAAGGGCCAGTCGTGAACCTACTTCACAACATGGCTGAAGACTTCGCTGGCCTTGACGAGATCGGTGACTGGTCCGTCGACAAACTGCGCATCCTACGAGACTACTCCGAACGCTACTCTCTGATTTTGCAGAACCAGCGAAATCAACGTGGTGCGAAGCAGTTTTTCACCGGTTACATCGATGCGTTCGCCGGCGCCGGCGAGCACGTCCACAAAACGAGCGGCGCGATCGTCAAGGGGAGTCCCTTGATCGCGCTCGAACTCCCGCACCGGTTCGACCACTACGAATTCATCGACCTAAACCCCGAGCGGGTTGGCAGACTTATTCGCCTTGCCCAGCGGTGGAGCAATGTCTCCGTGCACCAAGGCGACTGCAACGATGTGCTATTGAAGGCGGTGCTGCCGAAGTATCGCTATGACGACTATCGGCGAGCGCTTTGCTTCCTTGATCCTTACTGCCTACAGCTCGATTGGAAAGTGATGGAGACCGCTGGCCGCATGCGCTCGATCGAGATATTTCTCAACTTCCCTATTCACGACATGAACCGAAACGCGAAACGGAAAAGCATTGAGGATGTGGACCCAAAGAGCTGGACGAACATGACGAAATTCTGGGGCGACGAAAGCTGGCACCCGGCGATGTTCGCGCCAAGCCGGCAGGCAGATTTTTTCGCGGCGCTTGGAGGTGGCGAAGGACCGGAGTTGGAGAAGGTCGGCAACGATTCGTTTGCCGGGGCCTTTCAAAAGCGGTTGAAAGACGTCGCGGGTTTCAAGTATGTGCCCGATCCAGTTCCGATGAAAAACTCCATAGGTGCGGTGGTCTACTACCTCTTCTTCGCGTCGAACAACGACACCGGTGCGCGGATTGCGAACGCGATAATGAAGGGCTACCGTTGAACATGCATTCGAGTATCCGAGAACCGATCGGGCTTTGGACGCACCCCGCGGTGATCACCGCGAACAATTTCGTCTACAAAAGTCTGTCGAACTGGTCGCTGAACACCGCGATCGGGTGCGGTCACGCCTGTCGCTTCTGTTACGTGCCTAGTTCGTCGACGAACAAGCAGGCTGATCGGCTGGCTGAGTTCGGCGTGAACGACCCTGACGCCGAATGGGGCAGCTATGTCCTGTTGCGCCCTTGGGATGAGGCGAAGTTCCTGTCGTCGTTGGAAGCGGCAGAGCGCACGCCTCGCCGTCTTCTCAACCCCGATGGGAATCGTGCCGTGATGCTTTGCACAACCACCGACCCTTATCAGGTATTCAAGCATCCGGACCTCGCTCGCGCAAAGGAACTCACGCAGCAGTCGCTCAATATGGTGCAGCGGGCTCTCGAGCTGATCCGAGATCGATCGACGCTCAACGTGCGCATCATGACCCGAAGTCCGCTCGCGCGACAGCACTTCGAGCTGTTCAAGACGTTTGGGCACCGATTGGTGTTCGGAATGAGCCTGCCGACATTGCGCCATGATCTTGCTCGCGTCTACGAACCCGCGGCGCCGGCTCCGTCTCAACGCCTCGCGACGCTGAAGGCAGCATCCGATGCCGGTCTCAACGTCTACGTTGCGATGGCGCCAACTTACCCGGAGTGCGACGATGCCGACCTATTGGCGACGCTCTCCGCCCTCAGGGCGGTCAAGCCGATCACGATTTTCCACGAGCCGATCAATATCCGAGCCGACAATGTCGAACGGATCGCGGCCCAGGGCAAAGCACTCGGCATCAAGTTGCGAACTGAAGTGTTCGCAACCCGCGAGAGTTGGCGCGACTATTCTCTCGCCGCACTTAAGTCCGTTGTGCGGATTTCGCGTGAACTCGGAATCGGCGATCGAGTTCACCTTTGGCCCGATAAAAAGCTGGGGGCGTCGTGGGTTGTGGAATCGATGCCGAAGCCCGAGAAATACCGCTCTTGGCTCGAGAAGAAATGGGCTCGCATCAGCGAATGGCCGAAAGCGACGGCGGCATAGCCCACTGGCGGAGAGGGGGGGATTCGAACCCCCGATACCTTGCGGTATACGCGCTTTCCAAGCGCGCGCATTCGACCACTCTGCCACCTCTCCAGTGACCAAGGGAAGGTGGACTAAGCGGAGTGCGGCGACGGCGGTCAACGGAAATTCCATCGCGGTGGAATTTCCCGGTTTTGCGAGCGGATGGGATGCCGGTGAAGCGCTCGTGCTCGGTCGGTTACCCTCTCGAAAGAAGGCGGGAGTCGCCCGCGACTTGTGACACGCTTATTCAGAGGGAAATTTACCAAAAGGGCCTTGCCCGTCGAAGGTCGGTTGGTAGGGTGCGGTGCATTTTTTCCACGCGCCTACCTGACATGGTTTCTCCCAACACAGACCTGAGTTTCGACAGCAAAATCGAGGGCAACGTTGTCCCGACGACGCTGGACTCGGCTATCAATTGGATCCGCAACAATTCCATGTGGCCGATGCCCATGGGCCTCGCGTGCTGCGCCATCGAACTCATGGCGTCGGGCGGCGCGAAGTTCGACATCGCGCGCTTCGGCGCGGAGGTCATGCGCTTTTCCCCGCGCCAGGCCGACTGCATGATCGTGGCCGGCACCGTCACCTACAAGATGGCCCCGCAGGTCCGCCGCATCTACGACCAGATGGCCGCGCCGAAATGGGTCATCGCCATGGGCGCCTGCGCCTCGACCGGCGGCATGTATCGCAGCTACGCGACGCTGCAAGGCGTGGACCGCATCATCCCCGTCGACGTCTATATCAGCGGTTGTCCGCCGCGCCCGGAGGCGCTGCTCGACGCGCTCGTGAAACTCCAGAACAAGGTCAAACGCGAGCGTTCGGCCTCCCGCTTGCTCAGCGCTTGAGCACCGCGCCCGCCGCCATGACCGCTCCCAACGCCGACGTTATCGCCGCGGTTCAGGGTAAATTCCCTGCCGCCACGCCCCGCCCGACCTCCGACCATCCCGCGCTGAACGTGCCCGCCGCCGACGCGATCACGGTGCTGCAGTTCCTCCGCGACACGCAGGGCTACACCTATCTGACCGACGTCACCGCCATCGATTGGAGCGCGGAAAAGACGCCGCGGTTCACTGTCGTCTGGCACCTCTACTCGCCGGCGCAGCACGTCTGGGTGCGCCTCGCCGCGGATTGCGCCGACGACGCGAATCCCTCCATGCCGACCTGCTCGCATCTCTGGGCCGGCGCCAACTGGATGGAGCGCGAGACGTTCGACCTCCTCGGCGTGAAGTTCGACGGTCACCCCGATCTCCGCCGCATCCTGATGTGGGAGGGCTATCCGTTTCACCCGCTGCGCAAGGAATTCCCGCTCGCCGGCCTGCCGACGGATTTGCCCGACGCCGAAATCGCCGCCGAGGTCAAAGTCGGTGCGATCTCCGCGCCGATGGCCGGCGGCCCCTTCGTCGCCACGCCCGGCGAGCCGATGAGCGACGCCGAACCGCGCGCGAAAGACGAAGCCTGGAACGAGCGCCGCGTTAAACCCGAATGATCCGAGTGACCACAGAACACACGGAACACACAGAAATGAATTTCAACGCCTCACACCGAAAGCCTTCCGTGTTTTCTGTGTCTTCCGTGGTCAAATCCGGCTTGGGCATTCCGCACTCCGCATTCCGCATTCCGCAATTCTGATGGCCACCGCGCAAATTTTTCCCGACGCCTCCGCGAAAGCCGCGACGAATTTCCCCAAGGAATTCGATCCGGAAAAGATGTCCCTCTCGATGGGACCGTCGCATCCGTCCACCCACGGCGTGCTCCGCATCCAGTTCGAGCTCGACGGCGAGACCGTCACCAAGGCCGAGCCCGTGATCGGTTACCTGCACCGCGGCGACGAGAAGCTGGCCGAGAACATGACTTACAACCAGTTCGTGCCCTACACGGACCGGTTGGACTACATCGCGCCGCTGGCGAACAACCACACCTTCGCGCACGCCGTTGAGCAACTCGCCGGCCTCAAGGTCCCCGACCGCGTCAACGCCATCCGCGTGCTCACCTCCGAGATGGCGCGCGTGTCGTCGCACCTGCTCGGCCTCGGCGCGTTCGGCATCGATGTCGGTGCGTGGACGGTGTTCATGTATACGTTCACGGAGCGCGAGAAACTCTACACGCTCTTCGAGAAGCTCACCGGCGCGCGCTTCACCACGAGCTACAGCCGCATCGGCGGCGTGGCGCGCGACATCCCTCCGGGCTGGCTCGAGGAAGTCGACGCGTTCTGCGACCAGTTTCTCCCGATCCTCGACGAGGTGCTCGCGCTGCTCTCGCGCAACAAGATCTTCATCGACCGCACCGCCGGCATCGGCGTGATCTCGAAGGAAGACGCGATCGCCTACGGCATCAGTGGCCCGAACCTCCGCGGCTCCGGCATCGCGATGGACCTGCGCAAGGACCGTCCGTATTGGGGCTACGATCAATACGAGTTCGACGTGCCGATCGGCTCGAAGGGCGACTGCTATGACCGCTACCTTGTCCGCGGCGAGGAGATGAAGCAGTCGATCCGCATCATCAAGCAGGTCATCAAGAAATTCCCGGCCGGCGACTACTACGCGCCGGAAGCGCGCCGCATTTTTGCCCCGCGCAAGGACAAGGTGCTCTCCTCGATGGAGGAGCTGATCAACAACTTCATGATCGTGACCGAAGGCCCGCAGATGCCGGCCGGCGAAGTCTACTTCGAGCACGAGAATCCGAAGGGCCTCCTCGGCTTCTACATCGTCTCGAAGGGCGGCGGCGTGCCGTATCGCCTGAAGATCCGCGGCCCGTCCTTCAACAACCTCTCCATCCTCCCGAAGCTCTGCGTCGGCTGCCTCGTCTCCGACGTCGTCTCCATCCTCGGCTCGCTCGACTTCGTCATGGGCGAGTGCGATCGGTGAATTTTTGCCCACGAAACACACGAAAAGACACGAAATGAAAACCGCCGCACCGAACGTCACCGCTCTTTCGTGTGATTTCGTGTGTTTCGTGGGCCACCCCTTCTGAGTTAATGAATCTCAAGCCCGAAACTTTTTCCAAGATCGACGAGGTCATCACCCATTACCCGGTGAAGCGCAGCGCCGTGCTGCCGCTCCTGCATCTCATCCAGGAGGACGCCGGCTACATTTCGCAGGAGGCGATCGAGTGGGTCGCCGCCAAGCTCGAGCTGCAGCCGATCAACGTTTACGAAGTCGTCACGTTCTACCCGATGTTCCGGCAGAAACCGATCGGCCGCCGCCACATCAAGGTCTGCCGCACGCTCTCCTGCGCCATTATGGGTGGCTACAAGGTCTGCGAGCGCTTCGAGCACGAATTCAACACGCACCGCGGCGAGATATCGCCCGACGGCGAAGTCACGGTCGAGTTCGTCGAGTGTCTCGCCAGCTGCGGCACCGCCCCCGTCGCGATGATCGACGACGAACTGCACACCAATCTCGACGCCGCGAAGGTTAAACAACTCGCTGACCAAATCCGCGCCGAGGCCAAACAGCGCCAATGAGAAAAATCCGCCTCATGCACGTGCCGCCGATCCGCTTCGGGATCGTTCTCGGACTCATCAACGGAGTCATCGGGATGATCACCGCGCCGATCTTGCTGCTGTCACTCGGGGCGGCCGCGACGTGGGACACGAACCTGCTGCCGCGCTTCATGGGCATTCCGTGGCTCTTCGCCGGCGGCGCGGCGCTCTTCATGCCGATCATCCACTTGATTGGCGGATTCCTCGTCGGCGTGCTGCTCGCCATGATCTACAACCTCGCCTCCCGCTGGACCGGCGGCATCGAAATTATCGTCGACGACAAATGAGCAACACCCGCCCCAAACTTTTCGTTTACGGCACCCTCCGCTCCGGCGGTGAGCACGAGATGGCGCGCTATCTCCGCGCGAACGGCGAGTTCGTCGGCGCCGCCGAGTTGCCCAACGCCGCGCTCTACATCGTCGGCCAGCACCCCGGCGTCGTGCGCAGCCCGAAAATCCGCGGCAGCGTGAAAGGCGAACTCTTCGAGCTGAACGACGAGGCCGTGCTCGCGCGCCTCGACCGCTACGAAGACTGCGATCTCGAGGCGCCGAAAGACTCCGAATATCTCCGCCGCCAGCGCCTCGTGCGCGTCGGCAAATCCCGCAAGGTCCGCGCCTGGGTTTACGAATACAACCGCTCCGTCGAAGGCTTGAAGCCGCTCGCCGGCGGCGTTTTTCGCCCGCTGCGCGACTGATTTTTTCGCCTCTTTTCTTCCGCACTTTCCAATGCCCGCTCCGCAACAACGCCGCATCATCTTCGCTCACATCGACGAGCCCGGCTACACCAACGACCTCGCCTGCTACGTGAAGCACGGCGGCTACGAGACGTTGAAACGCGCTGTCGCCCGACCGGCCGCGGAGCTGATCGACGAGGTCAAGAAGTCCGGCCTGCGCGGTCGCGGCGGCGCCGGTTTTCCCTGCGGCGTGAAGTGGACGCTCGTCGACCGCAAGAGCGGCAAGCCCATCTACCTCGTCGTGAACGCCGACGAGTCCGAGCCCGGCACGTTCAAGGACCGCTACATCATTCACCAGGACCCGCACCAGTTGATCGAGGGCATCATGATCACCTGTTTCGCGAACAACGTGAAGCAGGCCTACATCTACATCCGCGGCGAAATGCCGATCGGCGCGCGGATTCTCGAAAAGGCGATTCAAGAAGCGCGCGACGCTAACCTCTGCGGCAAAAACATTCTCGGGACCGGCTACTCGTGCGACATCTTCGTGCACCGCGGCGCTGGCGCCTACATCTGCGGCGAAGAGACCGGCCTCATCGAGTCGCTCGAAGGCAAGCGCCCGTATCCGCGCATCAAGCCCCCGTATTTCCCCGCGGTCCTCGGCCTCTACCAGTGCCCGACGATCGTGAACAACGTCGAGACGCTCTGCCACGTGAAGCACATCGTGGACATGGGCGGCGACACCTACGCGAAGATCGGCACGCCCAACAATACCGGCACGCGCATCTTCTGCGTCTCCGGCCACGTGCAACGGCCCGGTTACTACGAATTCGAGACCGGCAAAATCACGATGGGCCAGCTCCTCAACGAGGTCTGCGGCGGCCCGCTCCCCGGTCGCAAATTCAAGGCCGTCATCCCCGGCGGCTCGTCGGCGAAGGTGCTCCGCTTCGGCGAAAAGTTTAAGCTGAAGCAGAAGGACGGCTCGATGCTCGAGCTGAGCGTCGAGGATCTCCCGCTCGACTTCGACACACTCGCGGCGGCCGGCACGATGGGCGGCTCGGGCGGCGTGATCGTGATGGACGACTCCGTCAACATGGTCGAAGCGCTCGGCAACCTGAACGCTTTCTACGCCCACGAGAGCTGCGGCCAGTGCACGCCCTGCCGCGAAGGCTCGCTCTGGATGAAGAAAATCACCGCGCGCATGGTCCACGGCGACGCCCGCACGCAGGACGGCGAACTGCTCAAGAACGTCGCCGACCAAATCGCCGGCCGCACCATCTGCGCGATGGGCGAAGCCTGCTCGTGGCCGACGCAGAGCTTCGTCCAGAAATTCAGCGACGAATTCAAAGCGTATCCGGAAGCCCGCAAAGCCAAGCCCGCCGACGCGCTCCCGATCGTCTGATTTTCCCGAATTTTTCGCCCACGAAACACACGAAATGAAAACCGCTGCACCGAACGTCACCGCCCTTTCGTGTGATTTCGTGTGTTTCGTGGGCTAATCCGAATTTTCCCGAGATGTCTTCCGCTCCCGCCAAACCTGCCGACCTCGTCACCGTCAACATCGACGGCAAGGACATCGCCGTGCCGAAGGGCACGAACGTCATCGAGGCTGCCAAGCTCCTCGGCATCGAGATCCCGCATTACTGCTACCACCCGAAGCTGAGCGTCGTCGGCAATTGCCGCATGTGCCTCATCGAAATGGGCCTCCCCGCCGTCGATCCCGCGACGAAGGCGCCCGTGATGGACGCCGCCACCGGCAAGCAGCGCATCAACTGGATGCCGCGCGCCCAGATCGGTTGCGCGACCAACGCGATGCCCGGCCTGCACATCCGCACGAATTCCCCGATGGTGAAGGAGTGCCGCGAGGGCGTGACCGAGTTCCTGCTCATCAATCACCCGCTCGATTGCCCGATCTGCGACCAGGCCGGCGAGTGCAAGCTCCAGGAACACTCCACCGCCTACGGCCGCGGCTACTCGCGCTTCGTCGAAAACAAAAACGTGAAGCCGAAGCGCACGCAGCTCGGCCCGCGCGTCACGCTCGACGACGAACGCTGCATCCTCTGCTCGCGCTGCATCCGCTTCTCGAAGGAAGTCGCGAAGGACGACGTCCTCGGCTTCATCGATCGCGGCAGCTACAGCACGCTCACGTGCTACCCGGGCAAGAAGCTCGAGAACAATTACTCGCTCAACACCGTCGACATCTGCCCCGTTGGCGCGCTCACCTCGACCGACTTCCGCTTCAAGATGCGCGTGTGGTTCCTCAAGGAGACCCCGAGCATCGACACCGAGTCCTCCGTCGGCGCCAACACCACCGTCTGGTCCCGCGAAGGCGTCCTCTACCGCATCACGCCGCGCCAGAACGACGCCGTGAACGACACCTGGATGACCGACTCCGGCCGCCTGCTCTACAAGCAAGTCCGCGCCGAAGACCGCCTGCTCGTCCCCGCGATCAACGGCGGCACGACCGCCTACGAGATGGCGCTGAAGGCGGCCGCGGACCTCTTGGTAGGGCGGACCGGCCCGGTCCGCCGCGAAGATGATGCCGCGTCCACGGCGCACCGAGCCGGTGCGCCCTACCAGCCCGGCATCTACATCGTCGGCTCCGGCCGCAGCTCCGTCGAAGAACAATTCCTCACCAAGAAACTCGCCGTCGCGCTCAAGGCGCCGGTCGCGCTCGTCAGCCGGGTGGGGAAGGGTGACGGCATCCTCCTCTCCGCCGATCGCAACCCGAACGTCCGCGGCGCGCTCGTCACCGGCCTCATCTCCGCGCCACCACCTGTAGCCGGGCTCGCTGAGCCCGGCCAGCCGGGGTCCGCGACCCCGGCTACATCCATCCGCCTCGGCGGACTCGCGTCGCTCGCCGCCGACATCGACGCCGGCAAGGTGAAGACGGTCGTCGCGCTCAACGAGGACCTCACCGCCGCCGGCCTCACCGCCGCGCAGCTCGCGAAGGTTTCCGTGATCTACCTCGGCACGCACAAGAACGCCACGAGCGCCGCCGCGAAGGTCGTCCTCCCGACGCTCACCGTTTTCGAAAAGTCCGGCACGTTCGTGAACCAGCAGTTCCGCCTGCAGAAGTTCGCCAAAGCCGTCCCCGGCCCCGAAGGCCTCGCCGACGATCTCGTCACGCTCGCCAATCTCGCCGCCGCGGCGGGCGCCGGTGCGCTGCCGTCCGATCTCACCGGCGTCTGGGCCACGCTCGCCGCCGAAGTTCCCGCGCTCGCCGGCCTCACCTACGCGAAGCTCCCCGCCACCGGCACGCTGCTCGACAGCGCCGCCTGGGCCGGCCTCCCCTTCGTCGAAGGCGAGACCCTCCACTTCAAACCCAATCCTCGATAAACCCAATAGACTGAAAGGACCCCACTAACATGGCTAAGCACACAGTTACATTTGCTGCTCCTGAACGTGAACTCGGTAAAGCTGACTTGGAGTTCAAGGTTCGTCGGGATGGGGATCTTCTTGGGCGCTTGAAGGTGTCGAATGGGTCGGTCGTCTGGGTCGAGAAGGACAAGACATACGGTTTCAAAATTGGTTGGGTCGAGCTTGTCGGCCTCATCAAGACGAACGGGACAAAAGAAAACGAATAATCCGTGATCGAATTCTGGCAAAACCTCCACCCGGCCGTGCAGCTCTTCCTCAAGGGCATCGCGGTGGTGCTCGTGATTTTCCCGCTCGGCGGCATCGGCTCGCTCGCGGAGCGCAAGATCTCCGCTTGGATCCAAAATCGCCCCGGCCCGAACCGCGCCATCCCGATCTGGTTCCGCTGGGTGCCCGTGCTCGGACCGTTCCTCCAACGCCTCGGCGTGTTCCACCTCATGGCCGACGGACTGAAGATGCTTTTTAAGGAAGACGCGCTGCCCGGCCACGTGAACAAGGTCTACTTCGTTCTCGCGCCGATCATCGCGATGATCCCCGCGCTCACGACCGTCACCGCCGTTCCGTTCGGCACCTACCTGAACGGCCAGGGCGAACTCGTCCCGCTCATCCTCGCCAACCTCGACGTCGGCATCCTCGCGGTGTTCGCCGTCTCCTCGCTCGGCGTCTACTCGCTGATCGTCGCCGGCTGGGCCTCGAATTCGAAGTATCCCTTCCTCGGCGGCGTGCGCGCCTCGGCGCAGCTCATCTCGTATGAACTCTCGATGACGCTCTCCGTGCTGCCGGTGTTCCTGTGGATCAACGCCCCGGGCACGAACGGCTCGCTGAGCCTGTTCAACGTCGTCCAATTCCAGAGCCAGCCCGGTTTCCTCGGCGGCACATGGTTCTTCTTCCTGATGCCGGTCTCGGCGGTCGTGTTCCTCGTCTCGCTCTTCGCCGAAACGAATCGCCTGCCGTTCGACATGGCCGAAGGCGAGGCCGACCTCGTCGGCGGCTTCCACACCGAATACGGCGCGTTCAAGTGGGGCCTGTTCTTCGTCGCCGAATACGCGCACATGATCGTTGGCTCCGGTCTGTTCGTGCTGCTGTTCCTCGGCGGCTGGAATCCGCTGCCGTGGCTGCCGCTCGAGAAGGCGCTCGGCTGGTTCGGCGTCGCGGGCAATCACCCGATCATTTTCGGCATCGCCTCGATCGTCGTCTTCCTCGCGAAGGTGCTGTTCTTCATCTTCGTGTTCATGTGGGTCCGCTGGACCGTGCCGCGCTTCCGTTACGACCAGGTGATGAAGCTCGGCTGGCAAAAGCTGCTCCCGCTCGCGATCGGCAACCTGATCTTCTACGCGGCGGCCATCGCCATCATCGACCTCAACCTCGGCGTCGCGGCGTGGGTCGCGCTCGCCATCGGCACGATCGTGGCGCTCTTCGCCATCCTCCGCCCGCAAGCCCAAACGGCCCTCTGACCCGCCCACGGATTCCCCGGATGACCAAGGATCGCACAACTCATCTCGCGCAGCGTGACTGTAGGAGCGGCTTTACGCCGCGACCGAACGTCACGGCCGCAGCGGATCGCGGCGTAAAGCCGCTCCTACATCCGATCCATCCGCGCTCCTCCGCGCCCTCCGCGGAAAACCTCTGACCTTCCCACGCCGCATGGCCTACGTCGTCGAACGCAAACCCCTTTCGCTCTCCGAGCGCCTCTACATCCCGCAGGTCCTTGCGGGCATGAGGACCACGATCCGGCACTTCTTCCAACCGAAGGTGACGCTCGAATATCCGGAACAGCGCCCC
The DNA here is from genome assembly GCA_016187945.1 of Opitutia bacterium. Classification (GTDB taxonomy): domain Bacteria; phylum Verrucomicrobiota; class Verrucomicrobiia; order Opitutales; family Opitutaceae; genus Didemnitutus. Next base: position 153,404 of record JACPIT010000011.1, on the reverse strand, counting down.
GCGATCCCGCCCGGCTACCGCGGCGTCCCCACGCTCGTGAAGGACCCGAACGGTCGCGAGAAGTGCGTCTCGTGCCAGCTCTGCGAATTCGTCTGCCCGCCCAAGGCCATCCGCATCACGCCGGGCGAGATCCCGCCCGACGCCGCGAACGCGCACGTCGAGAAAGGCCCCAAGGCCTTCGACATCGACATGCTCCGCTGCATCTATTGCGGCATGTGCCAGGAAGTCTGCCCCGAGGAAGCGATCTGGCTGCAGAACCAATACTCGATGTCCGGTTACACGCGCGAGGAGATGGTGAACAACAAGGAACGCCTCTACGAACTCGGCGGCACGCTGCCCGACCAGCATTTCAAGTGGGACAAAAAGAAGTCCGCCGAAGAACGCGGCAACGTCCACCACTAAGCCGTATCCATGCAGCAGAATTTCCATTTCGAGCAAAACGTTGCGCAAGCCAGGTGGAGCGCGTTGACCCCAACGCGCTTCAGGATTCTCGCTCCAGCAAAGCGCGTTGAGGTCAACGCGCTCCACCCCCGCCTGCACCGACTCGGCTAAGAGCCATGAGCAACCTCCTCTTTTACATCTTCGCGTTCCTGACGGTCGTCTGTGCGGCGCTCGTCGTGGTGAACAAGAACCCGGTGAATGGCGCGATGTTCCTGCTGCTGTCGCTCGTCGGCATGGCCGGACTCTTCGTCATGCTCGACGCCGCCCTGCTGGCCTTCGTGCTCCTGCTCGTCTACGCGGGCGCGGTCGTGGCGCTGTTCCTCTTCATCATCATGCTGCTCGATACGCGGCCGGATCAGTTGAAGCCCTTCAAGAAACTCAGCGTCCTCGCCGCCACCGTCGGCGGTGCGCTGCTCCTCCTCGGCGTCTACTCGCTCTCGCACCGCGTCATGCTGCCGTCGGGCGCGCCGACTGCCGCCGTGCCGACGCTGAAGAACTACGCCGAAATGCTCTTCACGACCTACCTTCTGCCGGTGCAAGTCGTCGGCTTCCTGCTCCTGATCGCCATGCTTGGCGTTATCGTGCTCTCGAAGAAATTCGCCCCCGTGGAGGACGCCCAATGAACGCCGCCATCGGTCTCAACGCCTACATCCTGATCAGCCTGCTGCTGTTCGTCATCGGCTTCATCGGCGTGTTGCTCCGCAAGAACACGCTCGTGATCTACATGTGCCTCGAGCTGATGCTGCTCGCCTCGACCCTCGCGCTCGTCGCGTTCTCGCGTTTCAACGGCACGCTCGACGGCTCGGTGTTCGTTTTCTTCATCCTCACGATCGCGGCCGCCGAGGTCGCCGTCGGCCTCGCCATCATCGTCGCCCTCTTCCGCAAGCGCCACACGGTGCAAGTGGAGGAACTGTCCGCGCTGAAAAACTGAGCCGATCCTCCTAACCACTAATCCACACTAATCATCACTCATGAGCACACCGGCCAATCACTCTCAGGCATTAGTGTTCATTAGTGTCCATTAGTGGTTCCCCTCCGGTTTTCCGAATGTCTCCCGTTCAGTCCGCTCTCCTCCTGCTCCTCACGCCGCTCGCGTCCGCGACGCTGATCGCGCTGTTCCTGCGGCGTCAGGGCGCGCTCGCCCAGTGGATCTCGGTCGCCGCGGCCGCGATCATCTGCGCGCTGTCGCTCCAATTCGTCTTCAACGGCACCGACGTGAACGCCTCGCTCGAGTGGCTGCGCTTCGGCAATTTCACCGTGTCGCTCGGCTTCAAGATCGATGCGCTGGCGCGGCTCATGATGTTCGTCGTCGGGTTCGTCGGTTTCCTGATCCACGTCTTCTCGATGGGTTACATGCACGACGACGCGGCGCGCGCGCGCTTCTTCGGCGGCTTGTCGATCTTCATGTTCTCGATGCTCGGCATCGTCGTCGCCGACTCGCTGTTCATGATCTTCATCTTCTGGGAACTCGTCGGCTTCAGCTCCTACCTGCTGATCGGCCACTACCTCCAGAAACAGTCCGCCGCCGACGCCGCGAAAAAGGCCTTCATCGTCAACCGCATTGGCGACTTCGGTTTCCTGCTCGGCATCGTGTGGACCTACTGGGCGTTCGGCACGACGAACCTGAACGAACTCGCCTTCAAGGCCGGCGCCGCCGGCACGGTCATCTCCGCCGCCCTCCCGTTGCTGCTCTTCTGCGGCGCGATGGGCAAATCCGCGCAGATGCCGCTGCACGTCTGGCTCCCCGACGCGATGGAAGGCCCGACGCCCGTCTCCGCGCTCATCCACGCCGCGACGATGGTCGCCGCCGGCGTCTACATGCTTTGCCGGATCAATTTCCTGATGGTGCCCGAGGCGCTGAACGTCATCGCCGCCATCGGCACCGTCACGGCGGTCTACGCCGCGCTCTGCGCCGTCGTGCAACGCGACATCAAGAAGGTCCTCGCTTACTCCACGCTCTCGCAACTCGGCTACATGGTCGCGGCGTTCGGCCTCGGCTCGCTTCCGGGACCGGTCCTTGGTTGGGCGAACGACGTCCATAACGCTGTGACTGTGGCCCCGGCCATCGCCGCCGGCGTCGGCGCCGCGATGTTCCACCTGACGACGCACGCCTTCTTCAAGGCGCTGCTCTTCCTCGGTTCCGGCTCCGTCATCCACGGCTGCCACCACGAGCAGGACATCTTCAAGATGGGCGGCCTGCGCAAGACGATGCCGATCACCTTCCTGACCTTCACCATCGGCGTGCTCGCGATCGTCGGCTTCCCGTTCCTCGCCGGTTTCTTCTCCAAGGACGCGATCCTCTACCTCGCGTTCAAGAAGAACACCGTGATCTTCATCGCGCTCGCCGGCACCGCGGTGCTCACGTCGTTCTACATGGTCCGCATGTGGAAGATCGTCTTCTTCGGCGAAGCGCGCTCGGAGTCCGCGAAGCATGCGCACGAGAGCAGCCTCGTCATGACGCTCCCGCTGATGCTCCTCGCCGGCCTGTCGATCTCCGGCGGTTATCCGGCGATCTTCGGCAAGCTCGCCGGCTCCGTGATGAGCCTCGTGCCCGACGCCCATAACGACCACGCCGCGCACCCGATCATCCTCGGCACCTCGCTCGCGGTCATGATCCTCGGCGCCGGCGCCGCGTGGCTGTTCTACCGCACGTCGGGCGAAGACGCCCTCGAATCGAAATCCGGCGGGCTGTTCCGCGGCCTCGTGACGCTCAAGGAGTCCTTCGACAGCGCCTACGACTACTACGTCGCGAAAATCCAGCAACGCTTCGCGATGCTGCTGAACTTCCTCGAGCAAATCTTCCTCGCCGGTCTGATCATCCGCGGTTGCGCGGGCCTGGTCGGCCTCGTCGGTCTCGGCGTCCGCGCGCTGCACGTCGGCAGCCTGCACGCCTACGTCTACTGGTTCCTGCTCGGCGCCGTCCTGATGTGGGGCTTCGCCGCCGGAGTGTTCTGAGCGAACCACTGATTTACACTAATCTCTCACTAATGAAAATCTCGGACCAAGCCATCGCTTCCGCCCTCGGGCGATTAGTGTCCAATTAGTGTTCATTAGTGGTTTCCCCTTCCTCTCCTTTCATGTCTGACAACGCCCTTCTCCTGCAGCTCGCGATTGCCACGCCGCTCCTCGCCGCGCTGGTCATCGGCCTCGGCCTGCCGAAGCGCTTCGCCACGAAACTCGCCGCCGTCGCCTTCATCTGGCCCGCGCTCATCGCCCTCTGGCTCTGGAAACAATTCCCGGCCGGCGCGGGCGGCGACTACCAGTTCCTGAGCAAGCTCGACACCGGCCTCGCCGGCTTCGGCATCGCGCTCAAGCTCGGCCTCAACGGCGTCTCGCTGCCGATGTTCGCGCTCGCCGCCATCGTCGGCCTCGCCGCCGGCATCTACGCGCTGCGCTCGGGCGCGGAGCGGTTGAAAATCTACCTGATGCTCCTGCTCGTCATGCAGGGCGGCTTGCTCGGCACGTTCGCGTCGGTCGACGTCTTCTTCTTCTATTTCTTCCACGAACTCGCGCTCATTCCGACGTTCATCATGGTCGGCATCTGGGGCGGACGTGACCGCAACTACGCGGCGATGAAGATGACGATCTACCTCACCGTCGGCGCGATGCTCTCGCTGATCGGCCTGATCGCGATCTACACGCAGAGCGGCGCGGAGTCCTTCGACCTCGTCACGCTGCGCGCCGAACTCGCCGCCAATCCGCTCACGGTGACGGCGCAGAAATACATCTTCGGCCTGCTGATGTTCGGCTTCGGCACGCTGGTTTCCCTCTGGCCGTTGCACACGTGGGCGCCGCTCGGTTACGGCGCCGCGCCGTCGTCCGCCGCGATGCTGCACGCCGGCGTGCTCAAGAAGTTCGGCCTCTACGGCCTCATCCAGATCGCGCTGCCGCTGCTGCCCGCCGGCGCGCAAGCCTGGGCCTGGCCGCTCGCGGTGCTCGCCGCCGTCGGCAACGTGCTCGTCATCGGCTTCGTCACCATCGCCCAGCGCGACCTGAAGCAGATGCTCGGTTACAGCTCGGTCATGCACATGGGCTACTGCTTCCTCGGCATCGCGACGCTCTCCGTGATCGGCTCCGGCGGCGTGGTGCTCCTGATGGTGGCGCACGGCCTGTCGGTCGCGCTGCTGTTCCTCCTCGCCACGAGCGTCCACCACCGCACGCACACCTTCGACATGACGGAGATGGGCGGCCTCGCGCAAAAGACCCCCGTGCTCGCCGCGTTCTTCGTCGCCGGCACGCTCGCCAGCATCGGCCTGCCGGGCTTCGCCAACTTCTGGGGCGAACTCACCGTCTTCGTCTCGCTCTGGAAATTCTCCCCGGCGCTCACCGCCGTCGCCATCGCTGGCGTGATCATCTCCGCGATCTACGGCCTGCGCGCCGCCGCGCGCGTGTTCTTCGGTCCCTCGACGGAGCAACTGAACACCGTCCTCGCGAAACATCCGGCCGCCGACCTCGCGTGGACCGAGCGTCTGCCGGCGCTGATCCTCCTCGTCGCGCTGTTCGCGATCGGCTTCTGGCCGAAGTCGATCTCCACCGCCGCCAACGCCGCGCTGACCGCTCCCGCGCCTGCGGTCGTGCGCAACGTCTCCTCCCGCTGATTTTCCGCCCCCATGTCGACTGAACTTCTCAAAGCTGCCGCCGACTCGAATCAGTGGGCCGCCATTTTCCCGGAGCTGATCCTCGCGTGTGCCGCGCTCGGCCTCCTCGCGCTCGAGATCGTGCTGCCGAAAAGCCAGCACCGCCTCATTCCCGTCGCTGCCGTCATGGCGCTGTTCGCGGTGCTCGTGGGCTTGGTGATCAATTTCGACACCGCCTGGCTCGGCGAAAGCACCTTCGCCGGTCTGCTTAACCACACGATGCCCGGCCAGATCGCGCGCTTGTTCTTCACGCTCTCGAGCCTGCTCGTGTGCTCGATCGCCAGCGTGGTGCTCCCGCGCAGCAAGATGCCCCGCGTGGAATTCTACCACATCGTCCTCGTCGTCACGGCGGCCATGATGCTGCTCGTGCAGAGCAACCACTTCGTGATGTTCTTCGTCGCCCTCGAGACGATCACGATCGGTTTCTACATCCTCGTTTCCTACTTCCGCGACAACGCGCTCACGCTCGAAGCCGGCCTGAAGTATCTCGTCACGGGCGCGCTCAGCTCGGCGATCATGCTCTTCGGCATCGTGCTGCTCTACGGCGCGGTCGGTCGCGTCGAGACGGCTGGCGTCGTGCACACCGGCTTCGAGTTCGACGTCATCGCCGAGTTTCTCGCGAAAAATCCGGACAATTTCCTCGCGCTGCTCGGCGCGCTGCTCGTGCTGGGCGGCGTCGGCTTCAAGATCGGCGCCTTCCCGTTCCAGATCTGGATTCCCGACGTCTATCAGGGCGCGCCGACGCCCGTGACCGCATTCCTCGCCGTCAGCTCGAAGGCCGCCGGCTTCGCCGTGCTGCTGACGCTCGTGCACAACGTCTTCGCGCCGCTCGAAGCCGTGCTCGTGCCCGTGCTCTCGACGCTCGCCGCCGCGACGCTGCTCTTCGGCAATCTCTCCGCGCTCACGCAGCGCAACGCCAAGCGCCTCATGGGCCTCTCCGGCATCTCGCACGCCGGCTTCCTGCTGCTCGGCGTCACGGCCTCGATCACGGTCCCCTGGGCGAGCAGCGCGGTGTGGTTCTATCTTTTCACCTACATGTTCGCCTCGATGGCCGTCTTCGGCGTCATGGCGCATCTCGCCGGCACTGACGACACCGCGCAGGACCTCGACGGCTACGACCGCCTCGCGAAAGACCGCCCGTTCCTCGCCGCGGTGCTCGCGATCGGCGTCGGCTCGCTCGCCGGCATCCCGCCGCTTGCGGGGTTCATGGGCAAGCTGCTCGTGTTCATGGCCGCGTTCGAAGCCAAGCTCTACACGCTGCTCGCCATCGCGATCGTCTGCGTCGTGATCTCGATCTATTACTACTTCGGCTGGATCAAAGCCGCGTGGTTCGAAACCTGGCGCCCCGACGGCGAAACGCCCGCGCCCGTGCCCGCCACGGAGCCGACGGTCCTCAACACCGCGATCCTCGCCAGCCTCGCCCTCGCCACGCTCGCCCTCGGCTTCTTCCAAGCCCCGCTGACGAGCTGGCTGATGAACCGGTAAGGTAGGGCCGGTCTCTGACCGGCCGCGTTCGACGTGATTCGCCGACGCGATGTGCGAATAAGAATTTCCCTAGGGCCGGTCGCAGACCGGCCCTACTTTTTTCCCGTCAGCAGATCGTCCATCGCCGCCGCGAACGCCCGCAAATACTCCTCGCCGTGCGCGTGGTGCGTCATCGCGACGAGAATGTAGTGCCGCTCCGGACCGGTGACGACCGCGGTGTCGAGCTGCCAGTCCTCCCACCAGCCGGCTTTGCGCCGAATCTCGAGTCCGGCCCGCCCCGCGAGTCCCGCGACGAACTTGTCGTCCTTGTGCGGAATGTCCGGCGAACGGAAGATTTCCCGCATCGCCGCCGAGGCCTCGGGCGAAACGAGCTTTTCCTGCTCGAGCAGCAGGTAGAACCGCAGCAGATGCCGCACCGTCGCCGCGTGCGAGTGGCCGCCGACGGGATCGACGACGCGCTCGCCGCCCTGGCCATAGTGCTTGCCGAGCCAGAGGCCGCCGCCCGTCTTCGCGTCGTAGAGCGCGTAGCGATCGAGCACGCCGCGGATGAAGCTCAGTCCGAGCTGCTGCGAGAATTTTGCCGCGAGCTCATTGTCCGACTGCTTGATCATCAGCCCGAGTTCGTGGCGCGTCGACGCGTCGAGGTCGGCCGGATTCGGGTGCGCCGCGAACCACCCGAGCAGGATCGCGACTTTCGGCACGCTCGCCGCGTAGTCGATGCGGTCCGGCCGCACCCAAGCGAGGCGTAGCGTGCGGAGATCGAGGATCCCGACCGAGGTCTGTGCCTCGGGGATTTCCCAACGCGCGCGCAGCGTGGCATCGATTTCTTCGACACGCCGCTGTAGCGCCGCATCCACCGCGGGAGCGCCGTCCAAACTGTAGGTGCGAAAGGCGGGCATGTTGGCGGGAGCGGCGATCGCGTTGACCCCGAGGAACAGGACGGCGAGCGCGGCAAATTTCATGGTGCGGCGGGGACGTTAGCGTCAGACGCGGCGATGCCAAGCCGCGTCAAGCGCCGAAACTTTTCCGCTAATTTTCTTCACCTCCGCGCAGCGACGGCGTTTCGTCGAGCCGCGCATGAAGGTCACTGGCATCGCCATCGTCCCGCCGCCCACCGCGGCCGATCTCCCGAAAGTCACGCCCGAGTTGCTGGCGTCCGTGCTCGCCCGCTACTCGCGCAGCAACGACGGCCTCGCGCACATCCTCTCCAAAGTCGACCTCGCGCACCCCGACGAGTCCATCGACCGCATCCTGAAATTCGTCGACTACGGCCACGCCTCGATCGGCGGCCTCACCGGCGGCCTCGCCATCGCGCTCGACGGCGTCTCGATGTGGCTCGCGTATAAAATTTTCGAGCTCGCCCAGATGGCCGACGGCCAGGAATCGAGCACGCGCTACATCACGATGGATGCCGCGAACCTGCCGACGCCCGCCGAACTCGGCGTGCCCGACGACCTCGCCGGCCAGTGGACGAGCGTGATGGCCCGCGCGTTCGCCGCCTACAACGCCGAATACGCCCGCCTCGACCAGCTCGGCCAGGACAAACCCGAACTGATCCGCCTCCCGCCGAACGCGAAGCCCGCCGTCGTCGCGCGCATCCGCAAAAACTACGCCCTCGACCGCGCGCGCTACTTCATCCCGCTCGCCACGCGCACCAACCTCGGACTCGTCCAGAGCTCGCGCATGTGGGCCACGACGGTGAAGCACCTCGATTCCCTCGGGCAACCCGAAGCGCGCGCCGCCGCCGCCGCGATCCGCGACGTGCTCGTCAAGATGTCGCCGCGCCTGATGCGTCACAGCTCCGCCGAGAAATCCTACTCCGAGCAGGCGACGCAGGAGCTCGCGACCTCGTGTCGCCTCGGCCTCGAGCGCCTCTCGACCGCGCCGCTCGCCGACAAGGTTTGGGTAAAGGTCAACCGCGAGACGCCGCCGTGGCTGCGCGAAGAGCAACCGCTCGCCGAAGCGCTTCGCCACCGTGCGAACCGCTACGGTTACCAAGGCACCGCCACGCGCCGCGCCCGCGTGACGTTCGCCTGGAACAATCTCGCGATCGCCGAGCTGCGCGACCTCAACCGCCACCGCACGGGGCACCGCTACACGCCGCTCGTCCAGGCGGGATTTTATCTGCCGCCCGAGATCACGCATGTGGCGCACCAGGCGCTGCTCGATGCGCAGGCCGCGCTCACGCGCGAGCTGATGCAGCGCGGTTCGCCGGCCTACGTTTACTCGCTCCTGCTCGGCGCACAGACGCCCTTCGAGCACAGCACGCACGCCGACAAGTTCATCTACGAAGCCGAGCTGCGCACCGGCATGGGCGCGCATTTCCGCTATGCCGAACACCTCAGCGCCGCGCTGCGCGAGTTTTTCGTGCAGGTTCCCGAAGCAAAGTCCTGGGTCGTCGAAGGCACCGCCGAACCCGAGTGATCGCGGTGGGGCCGGCTTCAGCCGGCCCAAAGAGAGCCGGACTTGCACATCTCGCTCGCGAACTCGGTCGAACTGGACCGGCTTCAGCCGGCCCAACCGCACGCATCGGTGCAGCAACAAACACCTCGGGAATCCGCCCGAGGTAAATAGGCTTGCCGCTCCCGCGCAGCGGAGGAACATCCCAGCGGTTTGCCGCAACGCATGCCCGCACGCGCGCTCTCCCGCTCCGGGATTTTCCCGCGCCGCGTCGTGCGCTCGGCCGACTGCACTCACCGCTGATGCCCGCGCGCTTCAAAATTCTGCAGTTCAACATGCAGTTCGGCCAGACGTGGAGCGACACTGATCCCGACCGCGCGCCCATCCGCCTCAGTCTCACGATCGACGAGATTCTCAGCCACGACGCCGACATCGTCCTGCTCCAGGAAGTCGAGCGCGCCGAACCGGGCGGCACGCAACCGCCCGTGCCACCGAATTACACACGCCTCAAGGCCGCGCTCGCGGGCTACGACAGCTATTTCTCGTTCCCGCGCCAGGACCCGCGCGAGCTGCCCTTCGGCATCGGCCTCGCGATCTTCTCGCGCACGCCGCTGCGCGACGCGTTCCGCCTCGACCTGCCGTCGCCGCCGGTCGAATTCGATTTCTTCGGCGAAAAAAAGACGCCCACCGACCGCCTGCTCATCGGCGCGACGACGACGATCGGCGGTCGCGACCTGCGCATCCTGAACACGCACCTGCTCGCGCTCTTCATGCTCCGCTCGAGCAGCGAAGTGCACAACGAGCAGCGCCGGCTCGTCGCCGAGCAACTGCGCGCCGCCAACGGCGCTGCGACGGTGCTCGGCGGGGATTTCAACGTCAGCAAACACGAGTCGCTCGTGCGCCAGTTCGGCGAGATCGGCTTCCGGACGGTGCAGGACAAGGAGATCACCTGGCGTCGCCGCCCCTACGTGCTCGACCATCTCTTCTACAACGCGCCGCTCCGTCCGACGAGCTACGCAGTGAAACCCACGCCCGCCTCCGACCACCACACGCTGAGCGCGGAGTTCGAGTTCGTGGAGTAGCGCCGACAAAGCACGTCGCGCCGCGCTCGGCAGTTTTCTTCGACCACGGATTGCGTGGATAGCGACGAATGGTCCGGCGCGACCTGCGCAGCGTGGTCCGTGTCAATCCGTGCCATCCGTGGTAAGAAAGACACGCGAACGCGGCACGCGCCGCGCTCGCCAGCATGGCCGGCCGGAAGCCGGCGCTACTTGCCGCGCCGCACGCGCTCTTTCTCGTCCTCGCGCTCTTCCTCGAGGCGCGCCTTCTCGCCGGCGATCTGCTTGCGCAGCTTGTCGGCCTCGTCGAACTCCTGCTTCGCGAGCGCCGCGTCGAGTTGCTGCTTCAGAAAAATCTCGCGCTCGGCGATCTTGCCCTGGAACACGCGATCGATATCCGCCAGCCGTTGCTTCTTTTCCGGCGTGAGCGGGCTGCTCGACGGGTCGGACTTGGCGAGGCGTTCCATGGCGAGTTCGTAGGCGCTTTTCATGGCGAGCAAGATTGCCGCCTTCAGCCAAACTTCACGCCGAAAATCACCACCAGCGCCACGGCCGCGACCGGCAGCCAGTAACCGCCCGCCGCTTTCTGCCAGCGCAGGCTCGCGCCGACGAACATCGTCGCGAGCACGAACACGAGCGCCGCCGGCGCGACCCACGCGGCGCGAAACTCCGCGTTGAAATACACGCCGGGCCAATCCGTGCCGTGTTGCACGAGCGCGTCCATCACGCGGATCAGCAACGCCGCGGCGTGGTTGAACAGGTTCACGAGCGCGTCCGCGTGCGCCAATCCGCACAGGATCGCGAGAAATCCGCTCACGATCGCGAGCGACGACAGCGGGATGATGACGAGGTTCGCCACGAGCGCGCCGGGCGAAAACAACCCGAAGTAGCCGATGCTGCTCGGCGTGCTCGCGAGCGTCGCCGCCCACGTGATCGCGAGTCCGCCGAGAATCTCGCGTCCGCGGTTTCGCGTCCAGCGTTGCCAGGGTTTCCAACTCACCTCCGGCAAATCGCGCCACGGCCGCCACGCCGCCTGCCAGCGCTCGGCGAGCGGCAGGCCCATCACGAGCAGCGCGACCACGACCGAGTAGGACATTTGAAAACCGGTCGAAAAGAGCTGTCGCGGATCGAGCAGCAACGTCGCGCCCGCCGCGGCCGCGAGCGCCGCCAACGGATTCGCCGGCAGGCGAAACACGCGCGAACCGAGCAGGAACGCGATCATCAGAAACGACCGGCGCGCCGGCACGCTCCCGCCGGTCACCTCCACGTAGAGCCAGAGCACGGTCAGTCCCGCGACGACGGCCGCGCGCCGCGGCACGCGCAGGAGTTGCAGCGCGCTCTGGATCGCCATCGCGATCACGCCGACGTGCAGCCCGCTGATGGAAAAAATATGGAAGACGCCGCTGCGCATGAATGCGTTTTGCTGCTCGGCGGAGAGAACCGCTTTTTCGCCGAGCAGCATCGCGAGGTAGAGCGAGACGACGTCCGGATGCTTCTCGAGACCGCGACGCAGGATCGCTCCGAGTCGGTCCTGCGCTGCGTCGCAAAAGCGGCGGAAGCGCGTCGGGGGCCGCGTCTCGCGTTCGAGGTGTCCGCGCGTGATGCGCGTCCGCACGCCCATCGTCGCGAGATACGCCGCGAAGCCGCGCGCGCCATCCTCGTTCGCCGGCAGCGCCTCGACCACGCCCATGAAACGATACTCGCCCGACGCCGCGGGCGGCACGCTGACTTTGCGGATGGCGGAAAAATACACCCGCTGTCCCGCGAGCGCCGCCGCCGCGCCGTCGCCGCTCAAGACGCGCGCGATGCCGTTGACCGTTTTCCGCTGCGGGGCGGGCGGGAAAACCTGCTCGACGCGCAAGACGACGCCGATTTCCCGCGGCGGCGCCGTCCACGCGAGCGGCTCCGGCGCGCGCCACCGCAGCCAGCCGGCGCCGAAACACGCGCTCGCCACCGCGAGCCCGACTGCCCACGCGCACCGCCCGAGCCAAGTGTCGCGCCGCGCTCCGAGCGCCGCCGCGAACGCGGACGCAGCGCCGATCCCCGCGAGCGCCGCGCCCGCCGGCGCGAGCCCGGCGTCGGCCGCGGCGATGCCCGCGCCGAACGGCAGCAGCAGCCAGAGCAGGGGAGCGCGCAGGGCGGTGGTCATCGACGGCACCCCGGCCCCAGGGCGAGCGCGTCCGAGCAAAGCAGCCGCCCGCGCGCCTTCAAACTTGTTTCGCGCAACGTCGCGCGCACTGTGTCGGCAACCATGGCACGCGACGACGACCAAGCCTCACTCTTCGGCGAAGAACCCGCCGCGTCCGCGCCGTTCGGCGAACCCGCGAATCCCGCGCCCGCCGCCACCGCGCACCAGCCGCTCGCCGCGCGCATGCGTCCGCGCTCGCTCGCGGAGGTCGTCGGTCAGGATCACATCACGCGCAAAGGCAGCCTGCTCCCGCAACTGATCGCGACGAACCGCTTCGGCAGCCTGCTTTTCTACGGCCCGCCCGGCTGCGGCAAGACGAGCATCGCCGAGGCGATCGCGCGCGAGACCGGCAGCCGCTTCGTGCGCGTGAATGCCGTGATGAGCAACGTGGCCGAGCTCCGCGAAATCCTCGCGCTCGCCCGCCGCCGCCCCGAGGCGCGCACGATCCTCTTCATCGACGAGCTGCACCGCTTCAACAAGTCGCAGCAGGACCTGCTGCTGCCCGACGTCGAGGAAGGCAGCGTGCGGCTCATCGGCGCGACGACGCACAATCCCGGTTTCTACGTCAACCCGCCGCTGCTCAGCCGCAGCCACCTCTTCCGACTTGAGCCGCACACGCCCGCGACCGTCGCCGGCGTGCTCCGCAAGGCGCTCGCCGACACCGAACGCGGCCTCGGCGCCCGCGGCCACACCGCGGACGACAAGGTGCTCACCGACCTTGCCGTGCTCTGCGACGGCGACCTGCGGCGCGCGCTGAACTCGCTCGAAGTCATCGCCCTCTCGTTGCCGGAAAAAGCGCCGATCACCGAGCAGGAGCTGGAAGTCTTCGCGCGCGAGCGGCGCATCCGCTACGACGCGGACGAGGACGAGCACTACGACACGATTTCGGCGTTCATCAAAAGCTGCCGCGGCAGCGATCCGGACGCCGCGATGTATTGGCTGGCCAAGATGCTCGCCGGCGGCGAAGACCCGCGCTTCATCGCGCGGCGCCTCGTCATCCTCGCGAGCGAAGACGTCGGTCTCGCCGACGCGCTGGCGCTGCCACTCGCAGTCGCGGCGCACCACGCGTGCGACTTCATCGGCTTGCCGGAGGCGGAGCTGACGCTCGCGCACGCGACGCTTTACATCGCCGCCGCGCCGAAGAGCAACTCGGCCACGCTCGCCCTCGGCGAGGCGCACCGCGCGCTGAAGGAGCAGCCCGTGCAACCGGTGCCGGTGCACCTACGCGACAAGGGCGGTGCGGCCAGCAAGCGCGCTGGTCACGGCAAAGGCTATCTCTACTCGCACGATTTCCCCGAGAACATCTCGGGACAAAACTACCTCGAGAAACCGCTCGCGCTCTACACGCCGAAGTCGGTCGGCATGGAAGCGAAGATCGCCGACCGCCTCGCGCGCTGGAAAGAAATGCGCCGACAGATGCGCGGGTGAGGTCGGACGTGTAGCGGCGGTCTATGGCCGCTGCTCGAATGAAGACGGATCTGGTCGGCGGTCGTAGACCGCCGCTACACGGATCGCGCGCGGGCGGTTACGGCGTGCGGTAGACGACGGCGCGCAGGATTGCGAGGCGACGGCCAGTGGAGCGCGGATCGGCGGAGTCGAGCGTCACGAGCTTCAGCACGTGCTCGCCGTCGGGCAGGCCGCGGACGCGCCACAGGTCGTTGTCATGGGTGGCATCCTCCGGAAGAAAGGCATCCGCGAGCAGGTCGCTTTTCTGGCCGTCGATGAACACTTCGGCGCGGCCGCCGTCGTGCACCAGGTCGCCCATGAGGGCCACGCCGGTGCCGTGAAAACGAAATTCGGCTTCGCTGCCGGCGCCTTGGGCCTCGTGGGCCACGTATTTGTCGGACCACACAAAGCCGTCCTTCAAGATCCACGCGCCGTGCCACGTCCAATTCGCGGTGTCGGACGAAAAGATGCCGACCGGGCGGCCGTAGCCGGAGGTCTCGAGCGGCGGCGGAGTCGGGGTTTGCACCGGGATCGTCACTTCGCGCTCGGTGACGCGGCCGCCGGCGCGCTCGATGGCGAGCAAGGCGCGGCGTTCGGTGGAGGCGACGATGTCTTCGAAGGAGTAGTCGGTGAAGTCGAACTTGCGGTGCGCGATCGAGAGGACGGCGGCGCGATGTTCGGCCGGGATGCGTTCAAAGCCGAGGAGGGCGCCGAGCACGCCGCAGGCGCTGGAGGGATTGCAGTCGGAGTCCTGGCCGCAGCGCGTGGCGATTTCCATGGTGCGCTGCCAGTCGCCGTCGCCGGCGAGCAGGCCGAGCGCGAGGTAGGCGCCGTTGAGTTTGGCGTCGATGTTGAAGGCGCGTTGCACGCCGTCGGGGCACATATCGTCGCGGTCCCATTTGTCCTCGAGGAGCTGCCAGACTTTGCGCCAGTCGTGCGGATGGGCGTCGTGCCAGGCGATGAGGTCGCGGATGATGCGGCCATAGGCGCTCTCGGGCGGGAGGCAGGCCAGGCCGGCGGCGACGATGCGGTGCGGATCGGTCTCGAAGAACGCGGCCGAATACATGCCGGCGATGAACATGCCGCCGTAGAGGCCGTCGCCGTAGCCCATGACGCGGCCGACGCGATCGGCCAGGCGCTGCGCCTCGCGGGGAAGGCCGGGGCACATGATGCCGATGAAATCGGACTCGATCTGAAAATCGATGTCTTCGCAGTGGATGTTGTAGCGCGGGTCGCCGCTGAGCGGCGCGGCGAGGCCGCGCATGAGGTTGCGGCGCGCGCCCGCATTGCCGTGCCAGAGCTGATAGCGCGAGCGGCGGAAGGCTTCGCCGTAATCGGCGGAGGTCGCGTCGAGGCCGATCGTGTCCATGACTTTGGCGAAGGTCATCTCGACATAGAGATCGTCCTGCACGATGGCGTTCTCGATCGTCTCGGGCTTGATGGGCGCTTCGTGGATTTTGGCCAGCGATTTGAATTCCGTCGGCGCGCCGTAAGCGACACCGATCATCTGACCGGCCCAGGCACCGCGGATTTTATCGCGCAGCGCGGCGCGCGAAATAGTCCGTTCGGCACTCGCCGCCGTGGCGAGGTGAATGGGGATGAAAGCGAGGAGGACGAAGGCGGTGAGGCGGGATTTCATGCGGTGGGGAGAGGCTTGCGCGATAGTAACAGTTGAAGTGGCGGGCTTCCCCCGCGAAATAATCAAATGCCGTGCAGAAACGCTCAAAGGGCTTGGAAATCCAATTCGCGCCCGTGTCGCTCGATCCGCAGTTGCCGATCTGCGGAGGCGAACCGTTCGAGCAGGCGGACCATCCGATCACCTACCTCCATTTCCATCCGTGTCTGGAGCTCGGATACTGTTACGCCGGCAGCGGGGTCTTCGCGATCGGCGAGAAGATTCTGCCGTTCAAGGCCGGCGATGTGTCGTTCATCAACCCGACGGAAGTGCACCTGGCGCGGAGCACGCCGGGTTCGCGCAGCCAGTGGGCGTGGGTGTTCCTCGATCCGCTGCGGTTGGTGCCCTTGCCGGCGGGCGAGGCCAAGGTGCTCGATCCCACGACGCTGGCCGGAGCGAGTTTCAACAATCTCATCCCCGGCGACCGATTCCCCGCGATCGCGCGCAATGTGCTGCGCCTGATCGAGGAATTGCGGGCGCGGCGAGCCGATGCCGCGCCGGCGCTGCGGGCGCTGGTGTGGGAGCTGATGGTGCTGGTGCAGCGGCACGCGCCCGAACTCGGCGCCGCGACCGCTCCGCCGCTGGGCGATTATCGCCGGCTGGCGCCGGCGCTGGCCTTCATCGCGAAAAATTACGCGGCCCCTATCGCGATCGGTCCGCTGGCGCGGCGCTGCGGTCTGAGCGAGCCGCATTTTCGCCGGCTGTTCGGACGCACGATGAGCCGCTCCCCGGCCGCCTACTGGCACGACCTGCGGCTGCGGATGGCCTCGTCGCTGCTGCGCACGACGGACCTGAGCGTGTTGGAAATCAGCCAGACGGTCGGCTACAGCACGCTGTCGAGTTTCAACCGCCAGTTCAGCGCGGCGTTCGCCTGCGCGCCGCGGGTCTGGCGACGGCGCGACGCCGGGTGATTTTTTCGCGCTGGTGCCGCGAAACCTTTGCTAAAACGACGGCGTGCCGCGCGCGGGCTTGCGGGAGCGGTGTGCGTGGGTAGCTTTCCCACATGAAAACGCGGCTTCTGTTGCTCGTGATTCTCGCTCTCGGTTTCGTTCAACTCTCCGCGCAAACGGCCAGGCCCGCCGCACCCGGCAAGGCCGACGCGAAGAAAGACGCCGAACCGAAGATCGACGGCATCACGATCGCGCGGCCGAACGGCAAGTTTCTCGGCCTCGCGCTCGAAGGCGGCACGTTCAAGCTGTCGTTCTACGACGAGAAGAAGAAACCGGCGCGGCCCGACGTCATGCGCGCCGCCGCGCGCTGGAACCCGAACTACAAGCAAGGCAGCGAGCGCGTCGTCCTCAACCCGTCCGCCGACGGCAAAGCGCTCGTTGGCACGAAGCCGGTGCGTCCGCCGTATGCGTTCAAGCTCTACCTGACGCTCCTCGCGCCCGCGTCGACGCCCGGCAGCGAGAGCGGCGAGCAGGCGACGGAGAGTTACGTCGTCGATTTTCGGGCGTGAGGTGAGGGGCCGCCGCGCTGCGCTGTAGGGCCGGCTTCAGCCGGCCCGAGTGAGTATCTGTGCGCGAGCGCCGTTGGCGAACAACATTCAGCTAGGCCGGTTGAAACCGCCCCTACTTCCGGCGGCTGACCGCGTCGCGGATTTGACAGCGCCGAAGGGCACGAGGATGCTGCCGCCCCTCCGCTATGACCACTTCCGCTGACCACTCGCCGTTCGATTCCGTCGAAACCGCGATTCAAACGATCGCCGCAGGCGGCGTCGTGATCGTCACCGACGACGAGGGGCGCGAGAACGAGGGCGACCTGGTTTTCGCCGCGGAGAAAGTCACGCCGGAGCTGGTGAACCTGATGATCCGTCACGCGCGCGGGCTCATCTGCGTGCCGATGACGGAGTCGGCGCTGAAGCGACTCGGGATCAATCCGATGGTGCAACAGAACCGCGAGGCGATGCGCACGGCGTTCACGGTGTCGGTCGACGCGGCCGAGGGAATCACGACCGGCATCAGCGCGTTCGATCGCGCGCGCACGGTGCAGTTGCTCGCGAATCCCGCGACGCGGCCCGACGAACTCGTGCAGCCCGGGCACATTTTTCCGCTCTGCGCCCGGCCCGGCGGCGTGCTCGAGCGCGCGGGGCACACCGAGGCCGCGGTCGATCTCGCGGCGCTGGCGGGGTTGCGGCCGACGGCGGTGATTTGCGAGGTGTTGAACGAGGACGGCACGATGGCGCGCGTGCCGGAGCTGGTGGAGTTCAAGCGCCGCCACAACCTGCCGCTCATCTCGATTTCCTCGCTCATCGAATACCGTCACCGCCGCGAGAAGCTCGTCGAGTGCGTGAGCACGCGGCCGTTTTCGTCGGAGTATGGCGAGTTCATGCTGCACGTGTTCCGCAGCAAGATCGACGGGCGGCACCACCTGGCGTTCACGATGGGGCAGCTCGACGGGTCGCCGACGCTCGTGCGCGTGCACACGGAGAATTTGCTCAGCGACGTCTTTCATGCGCGCGAGATGGGCAGTCATCGCTCGCTCATGAGTTCGCTCCAGCGCGTGGCGGAGACGAAGCACGGCGCGATTGTCTACATGGAGCAGAACGGCCGCATGCAGGAAGCGATCGCCGCGCTCGACCAGCCGGGCCGGACGAATCTCCGAGATTACGGCACCGGCGCGCAGATCCTGACGGCGCTCGGGCTCCGCAAGATTCGCCTGATGGCTCACTCGAACCGCCGCGTCGTCGGCCTGGACGGCTACGGTTTGGAGATCGTCGAGGTCGTGCCGGTGTGAGCGAGGAAAGCTCCAAGCTCCAACCGCCAAATTCCAGAGAAACTCCCAATCATCAAAGTCGGAGTCAGGCCTCGCGGGAGTGACTTCGATTCGATATTTGTTTTTTGGCGTTGGTGCTTCTTTGGAGCTTGGAGGTTGGGGCTTGGCGCTTCCGCCGAAGGCGGCTGGCGACGCGGATTTCGGGTTGCGCAATGCCGCGCGGGTGCCGCCAATAGGCCGTTCCATGAGTTTCGACGCTCCCAGTGATCTCCACCTCCGCGGTGCCGGCCTGCGCTTCGGCCTCGTCGCCGCGCGGTTCAACGCGGAACTGGTCGATGGCCTGCGCGTGCGCGCGCGTGCGGTGCTCGTCGCGGCGGGCGTGGGCGAGAAGGACATCGTCGAGGTCCGCGTGCCGGGCTCGCACGAGGTTCCGTGGGCCGCGCAGCAGCTCGCGGCGGCGAAGCGCTTCGATTGCGTGATCGCGCTCGGCGTGCTCATCGGCGGCGACACGAACCACCACGAGATGGTGGGCGAGAGCGTTTCCCATGCGTTGCAACAGGTCGCGCTCGGCACCGGCGTCCCGGTGATCAACGGCGTGATCGTCACCGACACGCTGGCCCAGGCGCGCGCGCGTTGCGTCGGCAAGATCGACCGCGGCGCCGAGTTCGCGCGGGCGGGGCTTGAAATGGCCACGCTCCGGCGCACCTTCCGCAGGAGCCCAAAATCATGAGCAGCCAATTTTCCCAACGTCGCGAGAGCCGCGCCGCCGCGCTCCAGTTCCTCTATTCGTGGAGCATCAACAAGCCCGCGAATCTCACCGACGATCTCCGCCTGTTCTTC
The DNA here is from genome assembly GCA_016187945.1 of Opitutia bacterium. Taxonomy (GTDB): domain Bacteria; phylum Verrucomicrobiota; class Verrucomicrobiia; order Opitutales; family Opitutaceae; genus Didemnitutus. The sequence continues at coordinate 134,519 of JACPIT010000011.1, read as the reverse complement.
GAAAGCCTCGAGAAGCCGCGCGATCACTACGCGTTCGCCGAGGAGCTGATCGACGGCGTGCTGAAGAACGTCGCTGAGATCGACGGCCACATCCGCACGCTGGCGCACAATTGGGAGTTCGACCGCATCGCGCGCATCGACCTCGCGATCCTGCGGCTGGCGATTTTCGAGATGCTGTTCCGCAAGGACATTCCGCCGGTCGTCTCGATCAACGAGGCGATCGATCTCTCGAAAAATTTCTCCACGGCCGACTCGAAGCGTTTCATCAACGGCATCCTCGACCGCATGAAGGACAAGGCCGGCCGCGACGCGCGCAAAGCCACGACCGAGTGAATGGCCCGCGAATGGCGCGACTCCACGCGAATGAAATCCGACATTCGCGCTCATTCGCGTGATTCGCGGGAGGCTTCTCCATGTTTTCCCTCTTCAAGAAGTTCAAAGACGGCCTGACCAAGACGGTCGCGGCCATCGCGGCGAAGACGCACGGGCTCTTCGGCGGGCGGAAGATCGACGTCGCCTCGCTCGACGAACTCGAGGAGGCGCTCTACACGGCCGACTTCGGCGTCGAGACGACCGGCGAGATTCTCGAGGAGATAAAAACCGCTTACCGGAAAGACCCGACGTTGCAGGGCCGCCAGGCCGCCGAGATCGGCGCCGCCGTGCTCAAGCGCGTGCTCGCCGGCGCCGAGGGCACGCTCGCGGCGCCCGCCGCGAAGCCGGCCGTCATCGCCATGATTGGCGTGAACGGCTCCGGCAAAACCACCACGACCGCCAAGCTCGCGCACAAGATGAAAGGCGATGGCCAGACCGTGATCGTGGCGGCGTGCGACACGTTCCGCGCCGCGGCCGTCGAGCAGCTCCGGAGTTGGGCGACGCGCTTGAACATCGACATCGTCGCCAGCCACACCGGCGCGGACGCGGCGGCGGTGGCGTTCGACGCGTGGCAGGCGGCGAAGTCGCGTGGAGCGGACTGGTTGATCGTCGACACCGCGGGCCGCCTGCACACGAAGAGCAACCTGATGGAGGAACTCGCGAAGATCCGCCGCGTGCTCCAGAAAAACGACGCGAGCGCGCCGCAGCACCGCTGGCTCGTCGTCGACGGGTCGCTCGGCAGCAACTCGATCGAGCAGGCAAAGGTGTTTCACCAGAGTTTCGGCCTCACCGGTCTGATCGTGACCAAGCTCGACGGCACGAGTCGCGGCGGCGCGATCGTGGGCATCTGGCGGCAACTGAAAATCCCGATCTATTTCATCGGCCTCGGCGAGCAGCCGGACGATTTGCAGCCGTTTTCGATCGAAAACTACAGCCGGGCTGTCTTCGGGCTCGAGTGACATGCGCGGGTGGGTCGTCGCCTTCCTCGGAATCTGGCTGGCGACGGCGACCGCGGGAGCGCCGGAGCGCGCGGAGTCGTGGCGGCTGAGTCCCGCCGAGACGCGCGACGCCGTGCGCGCGACCGTGGCCGCGCAATTGCAGGCGCTGCGCGCGGGCAAGTTCGATGCCGCCTACGCGCTGGCGGCGAGCGGCATCCGGCGGCAGTTCACGGCGCCGGGGTTCGCGGCGATGCTGCGACGCGGCTATCCCGCCTTGCTGGAGCACCGGCGATTCGAGGCGGGGCTCGTCCGCGGTGACCGTGAGCGGCACGCGCAGGTCACTTTCACGGTCTACGATGCGGCCGACACGGCGAAGGATTATCGCTACACGCTCGTGAACGAAGACGGCCGTTGGTTGATCGAGGGCGTCGTGGCCGGGCGAGCCGAACCGAGCCGGGGAATCTGAGCGATCGCGGCGCTTTCCGCTCCAACCACCTAAATTTAGGTGGTTTTTGCCGTCCGATTTTTCCCGACGGGACGGTATCTTTTCTCCCAGATTTTCGCCCCGGCAACGGGTGCGAGAGGTGACCAACGGGGTCCGCATGCGATCACTGGCCCGTGACGCGTGCGGACCCCAACTCTTTTTCGGGGCAAAAGAAAAGGCGCGGCTGCGAGAGCCGCGCCAGAGAAACAAAAAGTTGGAAGCGAGAGCGGATTATTTCACCTCGCCCATCAGCTTCTTCACCCAAGGCGCGAGCGCCAGCAACGCGACGAACGCGAGGCCGACCCAGCCGGCTTGGTGGAGGAAAAAGTTCGAGAGCGCGTTCGGATCGGTGGAGGTGAAGTCACCCGCTACGGTGCCGGCGAGTTTGTTGCCGAGCGCGGCGGCGAGGAACCACACGCCCATGACGAGCCCGACGAGGTTGGCGGGGGCGAGCTTGGTCATCGTGCTCAGACCGACGGGGCTGAGGGCGAGTTCGCCGACTGTCTGGAGGAAGAACAGGCCGACGAGCCACATCGGGCTGATGCGGCCGTCGATCGTGAGTTTTGCCGCAGGCACCATCAGCACGAACGACAGTGCGAGAAAGAAGAGACCGAAGGAGAACTTGATCGGGCTCGGGATGCGATCGCCCCACTTGACCCAGACGAAGGCGAAGACCGGCGAGAGCAGGATGACGAAGATCGAATTCACCGATTGAAACCAGGACGAGGGGAACTTGAAGCCCGCGATCTCGGTGCGCGTGAGCTGGTCGGCGAACAGCGAGATCGTCGACCCGGCCTGCTCGAAGATTGCGCAGAAAATCAGGTAGCACAGCGCAAAGACGAACACCGCCGCCATGCGCCGCTGCGCCGGGTCGGACCGCGTGCCGAACCAGATGATCGCGAGCACGGGGACGATCACGTAGCTGTAGCTGATCCACGCCAAGTCGAAGGTTATCGTTTTCCCCATGACGCCCCAATCGACTTTGAGACCGCTGTCGGACAGCCGCACGATCCAGAAGACCAGCGCCGAAGCCGCGAGCACGGCGAGCAGTTTTCCCCACGGACGCGGAATGTCCGCACTGGGTGCGTGGCCGACATCGGCGAGGCGGTGGCGTTGGAGCACGTAGGTGATCAGACCGAAGATCATGCCGATGCCCGAGATCGCGAAAGCCCAATGCCAGCTCTTGTTCGGATCGAAGCCGTGGTTCGCGAGAAATTCCTTCGCCATGTCGCTCTGCGCGACCCAGCCCGTAATCAACGGCGCCACGAGCGCGCCGGTGTTGATGCCCATGTAAAAAATCGAGAAGCCCGAGTCGCGCCGCGGATCGTCCTTCGTGTAGAGCGAGCCGACCATCGAGCTGATGTTGGGCTTGAGCAGACCCGTGCCGCAGGCGACGAGCACGAGGCCGAGGTAGAAAAACGTCGGCGAATGCACCGCGAGCGACAGATAACCCGCCGCGATGATCACGCCGCCCCAGAACACCGTCGCGCGCGCACCGAGGAAATTGTCCGCGATGTAGCCGCCCGGGATCGAGAGCATGTAGACGCTCATCGTGTAGGTGCCGTAGATGATGCCGGCCGTGCGATTGTCGAAGCCGAGGCCGCCCTTCGCGAGCGGCGCGACCATGAACAACGTCAGGAGCGCGCGCATGCCATAGTAGCCGAAGCGCTCCCAGAGTTCCGTGAAGAACAGATTCGTGAGGCCGCGCGGGTGACCGAAGAGACCGCTTTCGTCGCGCGCCGGGGAAGAGGCGGGGTTCTGCATGAGCGGCGATGAGGGCTGTTCAAGTCATAAAGCGCAAGCGCGCCTTGCCCGGGATGGTGGGGTATTTCGGACCAACCCGAAGCGGACAAACTTGCTACTGCGCCGAGTAGCAGCCACGGACGGAAAAGAGGGTTACCCGAAGGAAGCAAAGGCAGGGAAGGTCGCCCGGTTTTGCTCCCTTCGCTTCCTTCGTGTGTGTCCACCGTCTCTCGCCCGGCGCTTTTTGTGGCCAACCCGTCTGCGGAATCTAGCTTCGCTCGCACCGTGACCGCGCCCGTCCTGATCCTCTACGCCACCGTCTCCGGCAACGCCGAGCAACTCGCGCGCGCGGCGGCGGCGGCGCTGTGCGTCCGCGGCCGCTTGTGCATCGTGGAGAACGCGGCCGATTTTCCCGCGGCGCGCCTGCGGGAGTTCGACGCGGCGCTCGTGATCGCGAGCACGTGGGGCGAAGGCGAGCCGCCGCCCGACGCCGTCGCGTTCTACGCCGCACTTGCCGCGCCGGCGATCCGCCTCGAATCGCTCCGCTACGCCGTCCTCGCCCTCGGCTCGTCGAGCTACCGCGATTTTTGCGCAGGCGGGCGGCTGATCGACGAGCGCCTCGCGGCCCGCGGGGCACGGCGCCTGCTCTCGCGGCGCGATTGCGACACGAAATTCAAAGCTGACTTTCAAGAATGGCTCCCGCAGGTCGATGCAGCCCTGAACACTCCCGCATGAACGGCCTTCCAATCCGATCCGCGCCACGCTCCGAGGTAGGGCCGGTCTTTGACCGGCCTAAGAGCGAACGTTACCCTTTCGGCCGGTCGAAGACCGGCCCTACTCGTTGAGCCACGACCGCAGACTCGCCGCGAAGCTCGGCCGCATCCTCGTCGGCCTCGGCCTCACCGAAACCGCCGTCGCTGCGACCGTGGCCGCGCCGCCGCGCGAGGAAACGCTCGCCGTGCAAACGCCCGAGGAACTCCCGGCCGGTGAAGTGCGCGTGTTCCTGCCGCCCGGCGGCGTCCGCGCCGACACGCCGCTGCTCGTCGCGCTCGACGGCCAGAACATGACGGCGTGGAAGCTCGCCGCGACGCTCGAGCGCCTCGCCGCCGCCGGTGAAATCACGCCGCCGCTCGTCGTCGCGATTTCCGCGACCGCCGACCGCATCGAGGAATACGGCCTCGCGCGCACGCTCGACTACGCGGGCCGGGGCAAGAAAGCCGCGGCGTTCCAGCGGCGCGTGCTCGATTTCATCGTGCCCGAAGTGCGCCAGCGCTACGGCCTGCGCGCCGATCCGGCGCGCACGGCGATCATGGGCGCGTCGCTCGGCGGACTCAGCGCGTTCGACCTCGCCTGGGCGCACCCCGACGTGTTCGGCACGGTCGGCGTGTTCTCCGGCTCGCTCTGGTGGCGCGGCGAAGACGGCGATTGGCGCGTCGCGCAGCGCTCGCGTTTGGCGCACCGGATCGTCCGCGAAACCGCCGCGAAGCCCGCGCTGCGCCTCTGGTTCGAAGCCGGCACGGCCGACGAGACCGACGATCGCGACGGCAACGGCGTGATCGACGCGATCCAGGACACGACCGAGCTGATCGACGAGTTGACCGCGAAGGAATTTCGCCGCGACGTCGATGTGGCCTACCACGAGATCGCCGGCGGCCATCACCACGAATCCACCTGGGCCGAAGCGCTGCCGGTATTCCTGAAGTGGGCGTTTCCGCGCCGCTGAGCAGAGCATCGTAGCGTCGGCTGCGACAGAACGAGGACAGTCCACGACCATCGCGGCGCTCGCGGGCGGTGGCGATGCTAAGTGAAACGCAACGCCTCAGGATCCTTGCGTCCGTCCCAGATGCGCACGATCTCGACCCAATGCGTGACCTCGTTCACCTGATAAAATACGAGCCAATGACGATGCGAGAGTTTGCGCATGCCCGGTCGACGCCGAACCGGAGCGCCGCGCCGCGGAAAGAGCGCGAGCGAGAGTGCCGCATCGAGCAGTTCGTTTCCGAGTCGAAGGGCAGCGTCGGGGCTTTTGCCCTCCATGGCGATGAAGCGCACCGCCGCACGGAGATCGTTCCGCGCCTCGGCGCTCAGACCGACTTTGTAGTCCATGAGGACATATCCCGGCGCACGTCCTCCAAGGGAATGGTGCCGGTCTCTTTGAGCGAGCGCAGACCGGCGTCGATGGCGGCGAGCATCTCCGGTGTCTCTTCGGCGGTTTCGTCGAGCCAGTGCCGCAGTTCTTCCCGCTCCGCCGGGTCGAGTTGCAGGATCGCCGATTGGATGGCCGCGAGCTTGGTCATGCGGGGAACGTAGCTAGCTCGATTCGGTCGGCAACGTCCTTTTCTTCGGTGCGGGTGCGTTACTGGACGAGATGCCCGGCAAATTGCGGCGACTGTCTGAGCCGCGGAGTTTGCCGGCGTAAACGCCGCGAAGACGATGCCGATCAGGTTTTCGGACACGACGGGCTCGGGGTCGTGGGTGGCGTTGTTCAGGCCGCGGACGCGCCAGCCGTCGCGGCATTTCGCGACAAGCACGTGGGCGACGGCGCGCTGCGCGCGGTTGCGGTAGAGCGCGGTTTCGCCCGAGCGGAGTTCGGCAAAATCGACTTCGCGCAGCACGAGGATCGTGCCCGGCGGATAAAGCGGCTGCATCGACTCGCCGCCGCCGACGAGCGTGAACGTCCCCGGCGTCGTGCTCACGATCTCCTCGGCGCGCCGCCAGGCTTCGGACTCCGCGACGAGTTGGGGGCGCGGCGAATTGCCCGTGAACACGCCGCGAATCCACGCCGCGCGCGTCTCTTCCGCCGCGCTGACACGCGTCGACCACGCCGCGCCGACGAGAAATAACCAGACACTGAGCCGCACCAGTTTCCGCACGCGAAACTTCAAGATCGCCGCCGCGCGGTTGGCGAGCGGATGCGTGTGGGGTTGATTCCTCGGCCCGCCGCCGAGGACAAGCGGCCCTGTTCAGCGCGCGCGAGCGGGAGCTCCGCGGCGGCGGATCCACGCGAGGCCCCAGCCCGTGAGCGCCAGCAGCGCCGGAGCGAGGCCGCCGACGAAGTAGGCCCATTTCACCCACGTCGCGCCGTAGAATCCGAAGTGCAGCGGCGCGAGCATCGAGGCGAATTGCTCGCGCGGCGTCGCCGCCTCGGCGGCGCGGACGCGCTTCAACGCACCGGTGCGCGCATCGAATTCGAGGCGCGAGAACTTTTGCCACGGCGGGTTGCCCCGATGCACCACGAGCGCGACGACCGGGCCGGAGCGATCGGCGGGAAATTGAAGACGCAGCACCTCGGCGTCGGGGAAACGTTCGCGCGCGGTCGCGAGCATCGGTTCGAATTCGGCGAGCGTGGCGATGGACGGCGGATCGGCGGCGACGGGCGGTTTCGCGCGCAGGCTCGTCACGGCGTAGATCGTGCCGGTGACGCCGAGCACGAGCGGGAAATAGATCGCGGCAATCCCGATCCAGCGATGCAGGTCGCCGAGCGCCACGCGCCAGCCTCGGCTCGGACGGAACGGCGCGCGCCACAGCCCGCGCCAGCGCTCGCGATGCAGGTAGAGCCCGCTCAGCCCGAGCAGCGTGAGCCCGATGCCGGCGAGCCCCGTCGCGACGTAGCCGGCCTTGCCCGCGTGGAGCTGCATGTGCAGGCCGAGCAGCCAGGGCGTGAAGAGCGCTTGATCGGCGCCGTGCCAGAGGACGCGTCCCGAGCGGGGCGCGACGAACGCCGACCAGCGCTGGTTGTCCGGCCCTCCCGCAAAAATGAACTGATGCGCCGCGTCCGGTTCGTCGGCGGGCAGGAGGCGCAGCAGTCGATAACCCGGCGGCGCGAGCGCGGCGACTTGCCTGGCGACATCGCGCAACGGAGCGGACGCGAGCGTCGCGTCTTCGGGTGCGAATCGCCGGTCGCGTTCGAGCCGCGCCTCGAGTTCGTGATGCACGACGAGCAGCGAGCCCGTCGCGCTCAGCAAGACGGTCAGTGCGCCCGCGAGGAAGCCGAGCCAGCGGTGCACGCGCCAGACGACGAGCCACGCGTGCCAGCGGCGCACGCGTGTTTCGGGAGCGAGAGGGATCGGCTCGGCGGACACGCCAGACGTGCTAAAGGTGTCCGGCTCCGACGCCAGCCTGCTCTGCCGTCCGCTCGCGGATGGCGGGAGTCGGTCGCGGGCGGCGTTGCCACCAGATCGCGAAGCCGGTGAGCGCGAGCGCGCCGGGCGCGAGGCCGCCGAGGCACCAGAGGAGTTTCACGGGCAGGCCGCCGAAACTGCCGAAATGGAGCGGCGTGAACGCGTCGACGATTTGCGCCCAGACGCCGGCGGCGCGGAGATCGTGCGTCGTCTTGTGCGCGCCGGTTTGCGGATCGTAGGCGACGTGGCTGCCGTAGGGACTGCGGAACGGGCCGGCGTCGGCCGGCGCGCCGTAGAGCGTGGCGTCGCCCTCCGGCACCCACGGCAGGCTGATGTAGTTGGCGCGGAAACCCGGGACGCGCGTGCGCGCGTCGGCGACGAGAGCGTCGAGCGAGAGGCGCGCGCCGTAGAGGCGGCGCGTCATCGGCGGCGGCTCGGGCGCGCCGGCGAGTTCCTCGCCGATCACGTGCGTGAGGTTCCAATAAGCGCCGGTGAAGCCGAGGAGCAGGTTGAAGAGGACGGACGTGATGCCGACAAATTTATGGAGATCGGAAAACATCATCCGTGCGCTGCGGCCCCAGCGCAGTGTGAAGATGTGTTTCCAAAACTCGCGGTAGATCCACACGCCGCTGACGCCGAGCAAGCACAGCATCACGGCGAGCACACCGGTGACGACGAGGCCGACGTGGTCGGCGAAAAACGCCGTGTGGAGTTCGAGCAGCCAGCCGGTGACGGTCGAGGTCTCGTCGCGTGGCGCGCCGAGCAACTCGCCGCGATAAGGATCGAGCGGCGCGAAATGCCAGTTGGTCGAGCCATGCGGGATCATCCAGAGCAGATCGGGCCGCGCCGGATCGTTGGGTGAGACGACCCAGCCGACGATCTCGTGGCGCGGGAGCTGGCGCTGCGCCGAGGCGAGCAACGCGTCGAACGCGAGCCGGCCAGCCGGCGCGGGCGCGACGTGCGTGAGCGCGGGATGCGCCAGCGCTTCCACTTCGGTGCGGAAGACCAGCACGCTGCCGGTGAGGCCGATGACGAGCAGGCCCAGCCCGGCGATGAGGCCGAGCCAGGAGTGGAGTTGCCAGAGGCGTTTGCGCATCGGAGGGCGGAGGAAAGTGAGAGTGAAGGTGACGAAGGCGGTCGGCCGGAGGTGGAACGCGTTGACCCCAACGCGTTCTCGCCCGAGCGCGTTGGGGTCAACGCGCTCCACCTCGAGGCGACGTCAGAATTTCCAGCCGAGCGTTAGGCGCAGCGTGCGCGGGGCGCCGGGGCCGACGTAGAGCGCGTCGTAGGCGCCGACGTAGTGCTCGCGGTCGAAGAGGTTCGTGACGTTCAACTGGGCGCGGAACGGTCCGCGGTCGTAGTAAAGCGCGGCGCGCCACAGCACGTAGCCCGGCAGTTGGAAGTTCACCGTGTAAGTGCGGTCGCCGTCCTGCGCGCTGGTGTAGCTGGCGCCGAGCCCGACGCCGAAGCCGCGGAGGCGCCCGCTTTGGAGCGTGTGCTTCGTCCACGCGTTGAAGGTGTGCAGCGGCACGCCGGCGATGCGCGCGCCGACGGGGATCGAGTTGTCCGCGGTGATGGCAGTGTCGGTGTAGGCGTAGGCGCCGAGGAGCTCCCATCCTTTGACAGGAACGAAACGCGCATCGAGTTCGACGCCGCGGCTGCGTTGCTCGCCGGTCGTGAGGAAGTAGCCGGGATGGGCGAGGTCGGCGGTGGCGAGGTTGCGGCGCGTGATCTCGTAGACGGCGAGCGTGGTGTTGAGCCGGCCGTCGAGGAAATGGCTGCGCAGGCCGGCTTCGAGGTTGTTGCCCGTCTCGGGTGCGAGTGGATCGCCGGCGGTCGTGGCGCCCGCCTGAACGTTGAACGCCTCGCTGTAGCTCGCATAGGCGGTCAGCCCCGGACGGAATTCCCACGTCGCCCCGGCGCGGCCGGTGAAGGCTTGCTCGTGATCGGCGTCGACTTTCGCGAAGTCGTAGCGGCCGCCGACGGTGAGCGTGACGCCGTGCGCGAGGGAGAGATGGTCCTGCGCGTAGACGCCGGTGAGGCGGGTGCGTTCGTCGGAACTGTAAGCGTCGGCCGCGGGCGGGAGCGTGGCGCCGTAGACGGGCGCGAAGAGGTCGAGCGGCACGCCGTCGGTCCAATTGTAGGAAAAATCGCCGTGGTGCTCGCGCCGGTAGTAGTCGACGCCGGCGGTGACGTCGTGCTGGAGACCTGCGCGACCGAAGCGGGCGGAGAGTCGGGTATCGGCGACGACGGCCTCGGCGGTTTCGTCCCAGCTCCACCAGTAGCGGTAGAGCGTGCGTTTGTCGGCGTCGAGATAGCCGGGGTAGAGGAAATGGTCGCCGAGGTTGTAGTAATCCTCGAAGCGCAGCGCCTGCGTGAGCGTGATGCGGTCGTTGAACTCGTGCGTGATTTCCCAGCCGGCTTTCTTGGTGCGCTCGACGGTGGCGTTGGCGTCGGGAGCGCCGATGTTGAGATCGGAGGAGAGGTGACCGTTCGGGTTGGGCAGCACGGTGCCCTCCGCGGGCAGCGGCCAGGCGAGCGTGCCCTGGCTTTCGTGGTAACTGCCGAGCAGCGTCACGGTCGTGCGCGGGCTCGCGCGCCAGGAGAGCGAGGGCGCGACGTGCACGCGGCGGCTGCCGACGTAATCGATGTTCGAGTTGCGATCGCGGGCGAGCGCGACGAGGCGGAAGAGCACGTGCTGCTGCGCGTCGAGCGGGCGGTTGAAATCGAGCGTGCTCTCGACGAAGCCTTCGGAGCCGACGCTGAGTTCGAGCGCGGTGAATTTTTCCGCGCGCGGGCGCTTGCTCACGAGGTTCACGAGGCCGCCGACCGAGCCCGAGCCGTAGAGAGCGGCGGGGCCTTTGAGGACTTCGATGCGCTCGACGCCGAACGTCTCGATGTTCATCGCGACCCAGCCCGCGCCCGAGCGCAGGCCGTCGACGTAGGTGTCGTTCGGCGTGACGTCGAAGCCGCGGATGCGGAGGTAATCCCAGTCGTCGTAGTAGCCGCCGGCGGCGACGCCGGCCACGCCGACGAGGGCGTCTTCGAGTTTGAGCGGACGCCAGTCGGCGAGCAGCGCCTCGGGCACGATGGCGATGCTTTGCGGGTTTTGCTCGAGCGGCACGGCGCTTTTGCCGGCGAAGCTCGTGGGGGGCGGAGCGTAGGAGACGCCGCGTTCGCTCTCGACCGTGAAGTCGTCGAGTTTCACGACGTCGCCGTCGGTGACGAATTGCGCGCGGAGCAAGGTGGCGGCGCTCAGCGCGGCCAGGGCTAACAAGGAGCCGTTACAGGACGGACGGATTTTCATGGCGAAAAAATGGCAAAGTGGACCCGTCCGCACCGGGCGCCGGCGTGGTCGTGGATTTTCCGAGCCACGACATGTGCACAGCGGCGCTCCGGCACGGACGGGCAAGGGTCAGCACACCCCAAGGCAGCGGGCGCGCGCGGTCCGCGGCTGCGCCGGAGCGGCGCCAGCCGCGCGAAGCGCGCGGGCGTTCAAATGCAGGGACGAGACGAAGCGATCAGACGAGGCGCCTGAGCGGTGGAGAGAGGACATGGCGTGCAGGGATCTGCACACGTCGTGGCTCGGAAAGGGTCGAAGCGCCGGCGCGCTCACCGCCCTGCGCGCAAACGGCGGCGCAGTCGGAGCGAGGCGGCCGCGCACGCCGTCCAGTGAAGGACGCCAGCGTGCGGGCAGCGGAGTGGAATGGGAGCGAAGCGAAAATCACGGAGGAGAAACGCGAGCGCCGCCGGAGGAGACGGCGCTCGCGGAAAGCGGAGTGCGGATCAGAATTCGTAGGACCAGCGCGTGGTGAACGTGCGGCCGCGGCCGGCGAAGTAGCTGTCGTTGCTCAACGCGGCGTTCACGTCGGCTTGCGCGTAGTAGCCGTAGTATTGCCGATCGAGGAGGTTCTCGACGCCGAGTCCGAGCGTGCCGGCGCGCGTGCGCCACGTGATCGCGAGATCGAACAGCGTGTAGCCTTTGAAGTGTTCCTCGAAGCGCGTGGACGACGTGTTGCGGCCGATGTTGATGTCGCGATCGAAGAGCGTGGAGCTTTGCAGGCGGATGCTGAGGTCTGGCCGCGCGCGCCAGGTGGCGCCGAGGTTGAGCTTGTCGGGGCCGATGTTGCGCGCGCCGAGATCGAGATCGATCGGCTGGCCGGCCGCGGTGGCGGTCTTGCCATCGAGGAGCGCGGCGGCGGCGTTGAGCGTGAGCGCGGGGATCGGGCGGAACTCGGCGCTCAATTCGGCACCGCGCACGCGCGTCGGCACGCGGTCGACGTGGCCGATGCCGGCGCTGTCGATGCGAACGACGCTCGAGAGGTCGGACTCGGATTCGTAGACCGTGAGCGTCGCGCTGCCACGGCCGTTGCGCCAGGTGAGGCCGGCTTCGTTGTTCTTCGTGAGCACGGGCACGAGTTCGAGCAGGCGCTCGACGCTTTGGTCGGCCTTGTTCACGGCGCGCAGGATCAGGCCGACGTCGGGCAGGCCGAAGCCCTCGGTGTAGGCGAGGAACGCCGAGAAGCCCGCGCCGAGGCGGACGACGCCGCCGAGGTTCACGACCGGCTCCTCGAAGCTCAGCTCGCCGCCCTGGACGTTGCGGCGGCCGTAGAACGCGAGGGTCTGGTAGGTGTCGACGTTCAGCTTGGCGTTCTCGAGGCGCGCGCCGCCGCGGACGGTGAGGCGGCCCCACTCGTATTCGGCCTGCGCGAACGGCGCGACGCTGGTGTAGTCGAGCGGCGGCACCCACGTGCGGTTCGTCGCGGCGAGGCGCTGGCGGGTGTTGTCGCTCAGCCAGTCGAGGCCGCCGGTGAGTTCGAGATTTTGGACGAACGTGTCCGGGCGCGAGTAGGTGAGCTTCGCGCCCTTTTTGTCGGCGACGATTTCCGACTGGTCGTAGAGCGTGCCGACGGGCGCGAGGGTCGCGTCCTGAAACGTCGTGGCGTTGGTCGCGCCGTAGAGCGAGCTGAAGTCCTGTTTGAAAACCTGCGCGGACAACACGCCGCCGAGGAGCGCGCGGTGCGTGTAGTCGAGGCTGAGGCTTTTAACGAGATTGCGCGCGGGCTCGCCGGGCGACGTGCCGCGCGTGGAACTCGTGGAGAGGCCGGTGGCGCGGTTGCCGGAGACGAGTTTGTAGTCGCCGTCGCCTTTGAGGTCATAGCGGTTGGCGGAGAGCTGCACGCGCTGCGAGTTGGGCAGTTCGTAGCCGGCCTTCACGAAGAGGTCGTAGCCGAAGCTGTCCATCGTGTCGCCCTGCACGGGATCGACGCCGATGCGGCGGCCGTTGCCGTCGTAGGCCATGCCGCGGCGCTGCACGCCGGCGAACGCCAGCACGTCGAACGCGTCGCGTTTGTGCTGGAACGAGTAGCCGGCCTTCCAGCCGAAATCGTCGTCGCGGAATTGCGTGCCGAGCTGCGTCGTGAACGCCTGGTGCGTGCCGTTCGCGCGCGGGGTCTTGGTGATGTAGTTGATGATGCCGCCCGTCGCGCCGGCGCCGTGGGTGGCGCTGGCGCCGTTGACGACTTCGATGCGGTCGATGACGAGCGGGTCGGCGAAGTAGCCTTCGCGCATGCCGGCGCGCAGCGGATTCGACTGCGGGATGCCGTCGAAGAGATAGAGCACCGGGCGGCCGCGGAGGGACTCGCCGGTTTGCGTGAGCTTCTGGCGGCTCGGCGCGAAGCCCGGGACGAAGGTCGCGAGCGCTTGCGACGGGTCGTCGGCGATCAGGAGCTGCGTGTCGAGATCGCGGCGCGTGATGACCTCGATCGCGCCGGGGATTTTCTCGAGCGCTTTTTCCGTGCGCGTGGCGGTGGTGACTTTGAACTCGCCGAGTTTGACGACTTCGTCGGTCGCCGGTTCGGCGGGCGCGGTCTGCGCGCGGAGGCTGGCCGCGAGCAGGAGCGCGGAGGCGAGAGCGGTGAGGGTGCGTGGAGTGCGGTTGAGCATGACGAGAGGTGAAAGGCTCTCTCCGCCGCCGGCCCGGCGCCTGCCTCGGAAACCCATTCAATCCGAACCAGGAGGGGCGCCAGGGAACGCGACGGCGGCGGAGAAGAAATCAGGAAGAGAAATTCAGCGCGCGAGATGGAGGCTCACGACGAACGCCGCGAGCAGCGCGACGGCGACGAGCAGGCCGAGGACGAAGCGGAGATCGGCGCGTTGCGGTGAGTTCATGAGTTCGGGCGGCATGGAAGCGGAAATCAGGACGCGTTTGCGCGGGGACACGGAAAGAAACGGCGCCACGCGAGCGCGGCGCCGGTGACGCACATGATGCCGATCACGACGCCGGCGATCAGGCCGGCGGCGAGATGGAGCCAGAAGAGCGTGCGGCGAAGGACGCACATCAGCGAGCGGGCCTCGATGAATTTGAACCACCGAGGCACAAAGACACGAAGTCGGACCACGGGGCGGTTGAATTGAGGGGTGACTGGAGAGGGACGGCGGCGAAGCCCTGCGCCGCCGCGACGCGGAACGGAGTTCGCGCCCGACTTGGCCTTTGTGGCTCTGTGTCTTTGTGGTTCATCCGATTGGACGGGCTGACCGTCGGGGCGTTGATCGTCTCGGATCGGAACGATCAGAACGTCGTGGTGACGCTCACGCGGAAGGCGCGCGGGGAGCCGGGCGTGATGTTCGTGTTGCTGTTCGCGGTGGAGATGTAGTCGCGGTCGAGGACGTTCTCGACGTTGAGCTGCGCGCGGATGCGGTCGTTGATGCGGTAGAACGCGGCGGCGTCGAAGCGCACGAAGCTCGGGATGCGCACGGTGTTGTCGGTGGAGGCGAAAATCTCGCCGCGGTAGATCGCGCCGAGGCCGAAGCCCCAATCGCGGTTGAGATCGTAGCGATTCCAGAGCGAGATCGTGTGGCGCGGGAGCTGGGCGAGGCGCGCGCCGGCTTTGACGGTGGCGGACTGGGTCGAGAGGATTTCACCGTCTTGGTAGGCGTAGCCGCCGGAGATGCTCCAGTTGCGGGCGACGCGGCCGGTGATGCCGAGCTCGATGCCCTTGGCGCGCTGGCCATCGATGAGGATCGATTTGGTGGAGTCGGTCGGGTCGGTGACGGCGACGTTGGTGCGGTCGAGGCGGTAGGCGGCGGCGGTGAAGGAGAGTTCGGGGCGGATGTCCCACTTCAGGCCGACTTCGTAGTTTTTGAATTCCTCGGGATCGAGGTTGCGGTTGGTGAGGCTGAGGGAGGAGAGCTGTTCGCCGGCGCGGGGGACGAACGACATGCTGTAGCTCGTGTAGAGCGAGAGGTTCGCGGCGGGCTTGATGACGAGGCCGGCGCGCGGCGAGAGCATCTCGTCGGTCGAGTCGAGTTCGACGGCGGTGCGGTTGTTGCGGAAATCGACGGCGAAACGGTCGTAGCGGAGGCCGACGATGCCGAGGACGTGCGGCGTGAATTCGATCTGGTCTTGCGCGTAGAGGCCGGCGGTGCGGGCGACGCCGTGGTTGTTGGCGTCGGTGGCGCTCTGACGGAAGACGGCCGGGATCGTCGTGCGCGGGTTCGAGAGCGGGACTTGGATCGAGGTCGTGCCGGGGGCGACGGAGTCGAAGTAGGCGGTGTTGCGGAAATTGTCGGTGACCTGGCGGCCGAGTTCGAGGCCGGTGAGGATCTGGTGCTTCAAGCTGCCGGCGTCGAGATCCCAGACGAGGTCGGTTTGGTTGAAGAGATTATCGCGTTGCGTGGCGTTGTTATAGCCTTGGATCGCGACGGTGGTGCCGGTGGCGTTCACGGCGCCGGGGAAGACGTTTTGGTAGAACTTGTCGTAGGTGGAAAAGCGCGTGTGGTTGCGCAGCGTGAGGGCGGCGTTGATGCGGTGATCGATCGCCGCGAACGCGGTGTGGACGGTCGCGTCGACGTGGCTCTGCGCAGGGTCGCCGAAGAACGTCGACGGATCGACCGCGAGCGGGCGGCCTTGGTAGGACGAGATGCCGCGGTCGGCGACGCGCTCGTCGTGGAAGTATTCGTAACCGAAGCGCAGCGTCGTGGCGCGCGAGAGGTCGTAGCGGAACGTCGGGCTGGTGCCGTAGCGCTTGAGCGTGACCCCGTCGCGGTAACTGTTGCTGTCTTCGTAGAGGCCGGTGACGCGGTAGGAGAACGCGTCGGTGAGTTTGTCGCCGAAGTCGAGCGTGCCGCGGTATTGTTCCCACGAGCCGATTTGGAGCGTGGCTTCGCGGTGGGCGCGGCCGTTGGCCTGCTTCGTGACGCGGTTGATGAGACCGCCGGAGCCGCCGCGGCCGAAGATCATCGCGTTGGGGCCTTTCAGGACTTCGACGCGGTCGACGTTGTAGAGGTCGCGGAAGTATTGGACGTCGTCGCGCACGCCATCGATGAAGAAGTCGGCGGTCGTGCTGTTGCCGCGGAGGACGGGCGTGTCGCGGTTGCCTTCGCCCTGTGCGATGCCGACGCCGGGCACGTAGCGGGTGACGTCGCCGATGTTCTGCATCGCCTGGTCGTCGATCAGCTCGCGCGTGATGACGGAGATGGACTGCGGGACGTCGACGAGGGCGGTGTCGGTCTTGGTCGCGGTGGCGCTGCGCTGGACGGTGTAGACGTTTTTCTCCTTCTGGCCGTTCACCTCGAACTGGGCGAGGAGATGAACTTCGTTGGACGGCGGCAGGTAGCTCGGCGTGTCGCCGGCGTCGTCGGCGCGGAGGGCGCTCGTGGCGGCGAGGCCGGCGAGCGCGGCGACGGCGGCGAAGCGGCGGGAATGGCGGTTGGCGTGAAGGTGCATGGAGAAAGTCGGGCGTTGATTCACTTGAGAACGGATCGCACTGCACTTGTGACCCAATCTCACGTCAAATAAAAACTGAGATTTTGTCTCAAAACGAGGCAGGGAGCGCATTAAATGCGCATGACCGAAACGCGGTTTGACCGTCGCAAGTAACTGTGCTCTAACGGAGACCGTGCCTGAAACCCTTGAAGTCCAGCTCTCTGAGCACCGTTATCCGATCCATCTTCGCACCGGAGCCGTGCAACAGGCCTTGGCCGCGGCGATGGCGGAGGTGGCTTGGGCGGGGCGCGCGGCGGCGGTCGTGACCGACGCCTCCGTTGCAAAAGTCTTGGGGGTGGGGGCGGGCGGATCGGTCGCCGACGTGCCGACGCTGGTGTTGCCGGTGGGCGAGGGGACGAAGACGGCCGCGCAGCTCGTCGAAGTCTGGGAATTTCTCGCGCGCAATCGCGTCGACCGGCGCGGCGTGCTGTGGGCGATCGGCGGCGGTGTCGTGGGCGATCTGGCCGGTTTCGCGGCGGCGAGTTATCTGCGCGGCATCGATTACGTGCAGGTGCCGACAACGCTGCTCGCCATGGTCGACAGCTCCGTGGGCGGCAAGACGGGGCTGAATCTCCAAGCCGGCAAGAATCTCGCGGGCGCGTTTCATCACCCGCAAGCGGTCTATGCGTTCGCCGATTTTCTGCGCACGCTGCCGGCGCGCGAGTTCGCGGCCGGCGCGGCGGAGGTGGTGAAATACGGTCTGCTCGCGGACGAGGCGCTCTTCGCGCAGCTCGAGGCGAAGCCGCTCACGCTCGCGCATCCGGAGCTGCTTGCGATCGTGCGGCGCTGTTGCGCAATCAAGGCGCAGGTCGTGCAAGCCGATCCGCGCGAGACGGCGCCCGAGGGCGGGCGCGCGCTGTTGAACCTCGGACACACGTTCGGCCATGCGATCGAGAACGTCGCGGGCTACGGCGCGTATTTGCACGGCGAGGCGGTGGCGGTCGGCCTCGCGGCGGCCGCGCGACTCTCGCGCGAGCTCGGGCTCATCGACGACGCGGCGGTCGCGCGTGTCGAACGCGTCGTGGCGGCGCACGATTTGCCGGTGCGTCTGCGCGAGCCGCTGCCGCTGTCGGCGCTCTTCGCCGCGATGGCTCGCGACAAGAAGAACCGCGACGGCAAGCTGCGTTTCGTGGTCCTCGAGGCGCTCGGCCGTGCGGTCACGCGCGGCGACGTGCCGGTCGAGCCGGTCGAGAGGGTCTGGTGCGCGGTGGGAGCCTGCTAATTTTCGATTCTCGATTCTCGATTTTTGATTTAGGAACGTCTTTCCCGAGTTCGATTTTCGCGGTCTCCCTTTCCGGGGAGTTCGCAAATCGAGTTCAGCCCAACGGGCCTCAGCCATCCAAAATCGAAAATCCTCCATGTCTGCCATCGACGAGGGCATCGTTCGCGAATACTTCGAGCAAGCCGGCTTCTTCGTGCGCCAGGCGCGCAAATACGCCCTGACCGCCCGCAAGGGCGCGGCGGACGAGGTGATCGACTTCGTGGTGTTCAACCCGACTTGGCAGCGCGGCTCGCGCCGGCCCGATTTCTTCCTCTTCGCGAACGAGCTGCCGTTCGTCCATCGCGCGGTGATCTCGATCAAAGGCTGGCACGTCGCGGGTCGCTTCACGCCGAGCACGCTGCGCAACCAGCCGGAAATTTTCCGCTTTCTCGAGCAGAGCGTGCTGAAGGAGGCGTCGCGCCTCTTCCCGACCGAGGTCGAAGATCCGGACGGCACGGGCCTGTTGAAAATTCTCGTGTTGCCCGGCCTGCCGACCGCCGAGCCGTATCGCTCGCAAGCGGTCACGATGTTGAAGGAGAAGGGGGTCGATGCCGTGATCTCGTTCCGCGCGATGCTGCTCGACCTGATCGACAAGGTGGAGCTGAACCGCAACTACGGCAAAAGCGACACGCTCCAACTCATCCGTGTGCTGAAAAACTACGACCTGCTGCGCGATCCGCAGCTCGATCTCCTCACCGATCGCGTCGCCAGCCGCCGCGAGAAGGAGTGAGCGCCGGAGGCACGTCTCGCGCACATCGCTTCGGTCCGTTCGAAAATCGAAACTTTCGTGATCCATCCCACTGCTCTCATTGAACCCGGCGCGCAACTCGGCGCGAATTGCACCATCCACGCACACGCGATCGTCACGAAGCACGCCGTGCTCGGCGACGGCGTGGTCGTGCACCCGTTCGCCGTCGTCGGCGGCGATCCGCAATACCTGAAGTTCGATCCGGCGACCGCGAGCGGCGTCGTGGTCGGCGCGGGCACGGTCATCCGCGAACACTGCACGCTCAACCGCTCGATCTACGCCGGCAAAAACACCGTGATCGGCGCGCGCTGTTTCCTGATGGCCAACGCGCACGTCGGCCACGATTGCGAGGTGGCGGACGACGTCGTGCTCGCGAACAACGTCATGCTCGCCGGTCACGTCAGCGTGGGCAGTTTCACTTTCGTGGGCGGCGGCGCGGGCATTCACCAGTTCGTGCGCATCGGCGAAGGCGTGATGGTCGGCGGCCTCACGCGGCTCACCAAGGACGTCGCGCCGTTCCTCATGGTGGCCGAGCGCGACGAGGTGCCGGGCTTCAATCTCGTCGGCCTGAAACGCCGCGGCTTCTCGCGCGCGGCGATTCTCGAGATCAAGGACTGCTACGCGCACGTGTTCTCCGGCGGCGATCCGCGCCCGCTCGCAGCGGCGAAGCTTGCGGCTGGGGTGCAGAGTGCGGAAGCGAAGCGCTTCCTCGAATTCTTCGCCGGCGGCAAACGCAGCTTCGCGCGACCGCACAAAAGCAGCGACGAAACCGCAGAGGCTTGAAACGCGGCGCCCGTTCTCAGTTCGCGGCCAGCCCAAGGATCGAAATGAACTTACACGAAGGCAGCCAAGATCGCGAAGAGCCCGGATGCGGCGCTTGCGGGCTTGCAGCGAACTTCGCCTCCTTCGCGTCCTTCGTGTGAAAATATGAACGCTCCTCTCGCATTCACCTGCGGCGACCCGGCCGGCGTCGGTCCCGAAATCATCGCGACGTGGCTGGCGACGCACGCGACTGAAGCGGCTGACGTCGCCGTGATCGGTCCCGCGCGCTGGCTCGAAACGCTGCCCGCTTGCGGCGCGAAGGTCGCCGTCGGCCTCGACGATTTCGCCGCCACGCCCGGCCGACCCGACGGCGACGGCGCACTCGTGGCGTGGGCGGCGATGGAGCGGGCAGCGGCCGGTTGCGTTTCCGGCGAATTTTCCGGCGTCGTGACCGGACCGGTCAGCAAGGAGCGCCTCGCCGCGATCGGTTACGAGTTTCCCGGGCAAACCGAATTTTTCGCCGCGCGCTGGGGCGGCGAGCCGGTGATGTGTTTCTGCGGCGGCAAGCTCCGCGTGGCGCTCGCGACCTGGCACGTGCCGCTCTGCGAGGTGCCGCAATCGCTCGGTCCGCAACTCCTGCACCGCACCGTCGCCGCGGCCGACCAGCTCGCGCGCGCCGACGGTGTCGTCGCGCCGCGCATCGGCGTGTGCGGCCTCAACCCGCACGCGGGCGAGGGCGGCGTTCTCGGCTTGGAAGAGCGCGATTTTCTGAACCCGGCGCTCGAAAAGATGCGCGGCGAGTTTCCCGGTCTGTCGCTCTGCCAGCCAGGCGACACGCTTTTCGCCCGAGCGCTGCGCGGCGAGTTCGACGTCGTCGTGGCGCTCTACCACGACCAGGGCCTCGCGCCGCTCAAGGTGATCGACTTCGACGAGTCCGTGAACGTCACCCTCGGCCTGCCGCACGTGCGCACAAGTCCGGATCACGGCACGGCCTTCGGCATCGCAGGGCAGGGGAAAGCCAGCGCGCGGAGCTTCACGAATGCCGTGACCGTGGCGCGGCGCTTGATAAATCTCCGGGGCCGGCAATAACTCTGTGCGTGCTCCCAGCCGCTCCAATCACTTTGCCCGAAGGCGTCCGCGAAGGTAACGAAAAACTCGTGCGCCTCACGCCCGACGCCGGCGCGAAGGTCGCGGCGCTCGTCGCGCGCGAGCAGCAGGGCGAGTTCCTCCGCATCGCCATCACCGGCGGTGGCTGCAACGGCCTCAGCTACAAGCTCCGCTTCGTCCCCGAGCCGCGACGCGGCGACATCGTCGTCCGCACCGGCGGCGCCACCGTGGTGGTGGACGCCAAGACCGCCCTCTACCTGAAAGGCACCCTCCTCGACTACTCGCACAAGATGGTCGGCGGCGGTTTCAAGTTCGCCAACCCCAACGCCAAAGCCTCCTGCTCCTGCGGCGAAAGCTTCAGCGTGTGACGCAGCCGGGGTTTTCCCGGGGCAACCTGCTCAAAAAGGGGTTGTCATCACCCGGGTTCACGGCAAAAAACACGCCCGACCTACTCGGTTCAGCAAACCTACTTAATGGCACTTCCCTCCTCCTCCAGCGGCCCCCGCCAGCCCTATAATCGCGGCGCTCCCCGCAACAACGACCCCTACGCTCACATCAAGCGTAACGCGCGCATCAAGTCCCCCCAGGTGCGCGTCATCAGCCCCGAAGGCCGGCAGCTCGGCATCATCGATACGCCGAAGGCGCTCGCCCTCGCGCAGCAGTTCAATCTCGACCTCGTCGAAGTCGCGTCGGCCGCCGTGCCGCCCGTTTGCCGCATCATGGATTTCGGCAAATACATCTACGAGGAACAGAAGAAGCACGCCCACTCGAAGCCGGCCGGCACGAAGCTCAAGGAAATCGAGTTCACCGTCCGCATCGAGGCGCACGATTTCATGACCAAGGTCCGCCACGCCGAGGAATTCCTCGACGAGGGCAACAAGGTGAAACTCCGCCTGAAATTCCGCGGCCGCGAAATGGCGCACACGGAGATGGGCTTCGACGTCATGAAGCGCGCCCTCAGCGAACTCGAAGGCATGGGCCACCCCGACGCGCCGCCGAAACTGAACGGCAAGCAGATTAACGTCATGCTGACGCCGAATCCGGTGAACAAGCGCAAGCCGAAGTATCACGTGCGCGAATCCGCGCCGGCCAATCACGGCCAGGAACACGGCACGGCCTCGGCGCCGGCTCCGCAAGCCTGACGCGCGTCGCTCTGCGGCGCCGCCGAGCATGATCCGGGTTCTCGTCGCCGCGCTCGCGCTGCTCGCCGCGAGTTCGTGCGCGCTTGCCCGCCAGGCGCCCGCCGGATTGCGCGCCCCGCCCACGCGCCCCGGCGCAGTCTTCGGTCAGATCGAGTGGCCGACCGCACGCCTCTACGGCGACGATTACGTCGACCTCGCCGTGGTGGCCAGGAAGCTCGGTTTCAAATTCGCTCTCGCTGGCAGGAAGGCGACGCTCAGCGATGCCGGTGGCACGCGCTGCGTGTTCGAGGACATTGAACGCGATTTCCACCTCGACGGCATCCGCGTCCACATGAGCAAGCCGGTCGTCGCCAGCGCCGACAGCCTTTGGATCACGAAGCAAGACGCCGAGAAAACCGTCCTTCCGCTCTTCCGCCCCGCCGATCTCGCCGCGCAGCTTCCCGTCGGCGCGCCGCGTCTCATCGTGCTCGACCCCGGTCACGGCGGCACCGATCCCGGCACGGAAAACGCCAAGGCCCGCATCTCCGAAAAGACCGCCGCGCTCGACGTGGCCCTGCGCGTGCGAAAGCTCCTCGAGGCCCGCGGCTATCGCGTGAAGATGACGCGCGAGAAGGACACGCGCTTCTCCGGCAACCCCCGCGTCGACCTGCCGATGCGCGCCGCCTTCGCGAACAAGGCGCTCGCCGATCTCTTCGTCAGCATCCATTTCAACAACGCTCCCGAGTCGATCAAGGGCGTCGAGACCTACACGCTCACGCCGCAGCACATGCTCTCGACCGCGTCCACCGCGCCCGACGACGACACGCCGCGCGCCCTCCCCGGCAATCGCTACGATCACGCGAATCTGCTCCTCGGCTTCGCCGTGCACCGCGCGATGATGCGCGGACTCGAGACGCCCGATCGCGGCTACAAGCGCGCGCGCTGGGCCGTGTTGCGGACGCTCGCCTGCCCCGGCGTGCTCGTCGAATGCGCCTACCTTTCCAACGACGAGGAAGCGCGGCGCGTGGCGAAGCCGGAGTTTCGCCAACAGATCGCCGAGTCGATCGCCGCCGGCGTCGTCGCCTACAGCGAGCAGCTCGAAAAGCTCCGCCCCGAGCCGAAAAAGTAGGGCCGGGTGACGTGCGCTGGTCGAGGTGGAGCGGCTTGACCTCAAGACGCTCGGGAATGCCGCACGCTGCGGAAGGCATGCGAGCGCGTTGAGGTCAACGCGCTCCACCGCTCGCGCCCGCTGCCGTGCGCGCGAAATCAGTCTGGCCTCCGCGCGTGTCCGTCGCGAGGTTTCCGCCATGCATAAACTGTTTCGCCCGCTCGGCGCCGGTTTCGTCGCGCTCGCCGCGCTCGCGGCCGCACGCGCCTGGGACGCCGAAGGTCACCGCATCGTCAACCAGGTCGCGCTCTACTCGCTGCCGGCCGATTTCCCCGCGTTCGCGCGCGACGCCGCCGCGACGGATCGCATTCTGCACCTGGCCAACGTGCCGGACCGCTGGCGCAACGTCGACCCCGCGCTCAAACAGGTCGGCGGCAGTTGGGAGGATCACTTCCTCGACATCGAGCAGTTGCCCGACGCCGGCCTCGATCCGAAAACCGTGCCATCGCTGCGGCTCGATTTCGCGCTGATGTTCGCCGCCGGGCGCATTGCGCACGCGGAGAAATTTCCCGCCGTCGATCCCGAGAAAAATGCCGGCCACACGAACGAGTGGCCTGGTTTTGCACCGTGGGGCATCACGGAAAATTTCCACAAGCTGCGCTCCGCATTCGGTTACTTGAAGGCGTATCAGGAACTCGGCGGCACGCCGTCGGAGATCGCGAACGCACAGGCGGACGTGATCTTCGCGATGGGCCTGCTCGGGCACTACGTCGCCGATTGCGCGCAACCGTTGCACACGACCGTGCATCACAACGGCTGGGTCGGCGCCAACCCGAACGGCTACACCACGTGGCCGAAGTTTCACTCGTGGGTCGACGGCGGTTTCGTCGCGAAGGCCGGCATCAAAGCGGCCGATTTGCAGACGCGCGCCACGCCGGTCGAACCGCTGCCGCTGCCGATGCGCGCGGACGGTCGCGATCCGCTGTTCGTGGCCGCGATGGATTACGTGATGACGACGCACGCGCTCGTGGAGCCGCTCTACGCGCTCGAGAAGGGCGGCCTGCTCGGCAACAAGCCCGAGCTGCCCGTCACGCCGGAGGCGCGCGCGTTTTTCGAGGATCGTTTCCTCGCGGGCGGACAGATGCTGGCGCGCCTGTGGGTGACGGCGTGGAAAGCGGCGCCGGTCGACACGTATCTGCGCGAGTCGCTCGTGCGTCGCCAAACCCGCGCCGCGGAAGCCGCGGCCGCTGCGAATCCGCCCGCGCCGGCGCTGGCGCCCGCCGCCTCGACCGCCGAGCCGAAGAAAAATCCGTAACGGCGCGCGCGCGGGCGGACGTTCAGCGCGGGCCGAAGCACCGCGCTACTCCAAGCCCTCGCCCGCGTGAACTGTCGGAGCGGCTTTACGCCGCGATCGGCCGCGTTGCGCCCCGCGACGAAGGCCACGAGCCCTCGTCGCAGCCGACGCCAGTCGGCTAAAGGATTTTCGTCCGCCGTTCCCAGCCGACTCACGTCGGCTGCTACGCCGCGTCAGCCGCCCCGCATCCCGCTCACGCCGTCGGCGGCGTGCGGTAGTGCAGCACTTTCACCTTTTCCAGCGTCACGAGGCCGCCGCCCATCATGCGGTCCAGCTCGGGCAGGAAGCCGTTGATCTTCTCCTCGCTGTCGACGATCTCGATCACGATCGGCAGATCGGTGGAGAGGCGGAGAATCTTCGTGGTATGGATGCGGCTGCTCGGGCCGAAGCCCATGCCGCCGCGCAGCACGGTGGCGCCGGCGAGATGACGTTCGCGTGCGGCGAGCACGATCGCTTCGTGCAGCGGCTTGCCGTCGTAGCGGTCCGACTCGCCGATGAAGATGCGGAGCAAAACGGATTCGGTGGGCAGTTGCATGATTCAGGCGCCGCGGAGGGCGTTGAGTTGAGCGGCGGCGAGGTGGCCGAGCCAGACGCCGAGGAGACACAGCAGCACGGAGCCGGTGACGTTGCCGCCAGCGCGCAGCCATTCGCCGCCGCGCGCGAGCGTCAGGGTTTGAAGACTGAACGAGGAAAACGTCGTGTAGCCGCCGCAAATGCCGGTCATCGCGAATTGCCTCGTTTCCGCGCTCACGAACGCGCGCCCGTCGGGACCGGCCAGCGTGGCGAAAAATCCGATCACGAACGAGCCGGTGACGTTGACGAACAGCGTGCCCCACGGAAACGTCTCGCCCACGTGCGTGGCGACGAGACCCGAGAGCCAGAAGCGCAGCACGCTGCCGAGCGCGCCGCCGAGGGCGATGAGAGCATAGAGACGCATGATGAAGCCTGGAGTGAGAGCGGACGGCAGGAGTCATCAGACCCGCGGAGCGGGACGGTTTACCCTCGCAGGAAGGCGGAATCCATCGCCGCGGCGAGCCAAGCGGACGCGTGCGCGTTTGGCAAGTCGGCGAAACTCCTCGCCTCGACCCGGCGCGCTCGCAAAGTTTCCCCCGCTTTCCTCCGTGCGTCTCCTGCCCCTCGCTTTCCTGTTTCTGCTGACGGTCGCGCGCGCCGCACCGGACGATCGCGCGGCGCGCACCGTGATCCTCGTCAACTCGCGCCAGCCGGAGTCGGTCGCGCTCGGCGAGTTCTACGCGGCGAAGCGCGGCATCCCGCCGACCAATCTCGTCGCGCTGCCGCTGCCGGCGGAGGAGACGATCACGTGGCGCACGTTCGTCGACTACGTGTGGCAGCCGCTCCAGGACGAGCTTCTGCGCCGCGGCTGGCTCGAAGGATTTCTCTCCGACAAACTCGACGCGCTCGGTCGCCGTCGCTCCGCCGTCACCGGCCACAGGCTCGCGTATCTCGTCGTTTGTCGCGGCACGCCGCTGCGCATCGACCACGATCCGACGACGTTCGACGAACGCGTGGCGGCTCGCCTGCAAAAGGAATTTCGCACCACCGCGGCGTCCGTCGACTCGGAACTCGCGCTGCTCGCGCAGAACAACCCGCCGAGCCTCGGTCCGCTGCCCAACCCGCTGTTCAACGCCCCGCGCACGTCGGAAGTGAGCAGCGAACTCGTCGTGAAAGTGGCGCGGCTCGACGGCCCGAGCGATCGGGCGGCGCGCAACCTCGTCACCTCCGCGCTCGAAGCGGAGCACCAAGGCCTGATCGGCCGCTATTATGTCGACCTCGGCGGGCCGCACTCGAACGGCGACCGCTGGCTCGAAGCCACGCGCGACCAGCTCACCGACCTGGGTTACTTCGGAGACGTGCAAAACGGCAGCGGCACTTTCAGCGCGACCGATCGTTTCGACGCGCCCGTGCTCTATTTCGGCTGGTATACCGGCACTGCCGACGGACCGTTCGTCCGCCCCGAATTTCGGTTTCCGCCGGGCGCGATCGCGCTGCACATCCACAGCTACTCGGCGGCCACTCTGCGGAGCGAGAAAGACAACTGGTGCGGCCCGCTCGTCGCGCACGGCGTGACGGCGACCTTCGGCAACGTCTACGAGCCGTATCTCGAATTCACCATCCGTCCGCAGCTCCTCCTCGCGGAACTCGCGCTGGGCAAGACGTTGGGCGACGCCGCGTATTTTGCCACGCCCGCGCTGAGCTGGCAGACGATCGTGATCGGCGATCCGCTTTACCGGCCGTTCAAGGTTTCGCTCGACGAACAGATCCGGCACCTCTCCGAGTTGCCGCACACGCTGGCCGGCTACGCCATCTCCCGCCGCGTCGCGGTGCTCGACCGGCTCGGACTCGACGACGAAGCGCGCAGCTTGCTCACGCGCGGCATGCGCGAACTGCCCAGTGTGCCGCTGGCGCTGGCGGTCGCGCGCTACCAGATCGCGCACAATCGCCCCAAAGTAGCGATCGACGCGCTCGGCTTCGTGCCGAAGCTGCCGCCGGCGTCCGCGCTCGATTGGCCGCTGGTGAAACTGGCCGCGGAACTCGTGGCCGCGCACGGCACGGCGCGCGAGGCGCTGCCGTTCTTCGATTTGCTGGTGCGCTCGACCGCGCCGAACGCCGACGCGCAGTTGCGCGTGCTCAACGACGCGCGCCGCGTGGCCGACGCTGCGGGCGACCTGGCGCGCTCGCTGGAGTTCGCGCGCCAGGCGGCGAGTTTCACGCCGCCGGTCGCGCCCACGGCGACGAAGTGAGCGCGGCGGTGGCGGGCGCGGTCGCGCAAAACTTGCCGAGTGGCGAGAGCCGTCGTCGCAGCCGACGTGAGTCGGCTGACGAAGCCCGCCCCGTCCGGACAGCCGACTGACGTCGGCGGCTACGGGAAACGTTCGCGGACGGACGGCGCTTCGCGGCCATAGTGGCGTAAAGCCGCTCCGACAGGAGACGGCTCCTGCGTCGGTCGCTCAGAGCTTCGTGACGATCTTGTCGGCGAGGCCGTAGGCGATGGCTTCCTGCGCGTTCAGGTAGAAATCGCGGTCGGAGTCCTTCGCGACTTTCTCGATCGGCTGGCCCGAGGCTTCGGCGAGGATCTGATTCAGTTCGGCGCGGAGTTTTTCCATTTCCTTCGCCTGAATGTTGATGTCCGACGCGGGGCCGACCATGCGGCCGGTGATGAGCGGCTGGTGGATGAGCACGCGGGCGTGCGGGAAGATGAAGCGCCGGCCTTTTTGCACGGAGCTGAGCAGGATCGAACCCATCGAGGCGGCCATGCCGGTGACGATGATGTTCACGGGCGAAGTGATGAGCTTGATCGTGTCGTAGACCGCCATGCCGGCCGTGATGGAGCCGCCGGGCGTGTTCATGTAGAAGTTGATTTCTTTGCCCGGGCCGACGGCTTCGAGGTAGAGCAGCTTCTCGGTGAGGTCTTTCGCGGACTCGTCGGTGACGGCGCCCCAGAGGAAAATTTTCCGCTGTTCGAGGAACTTGCGCTGGATTTGCGCGCCCACGGGCGTCGGGGTTTTGCCGACGGTCGAGTCCTCGCGGTCGTCATCGTCGTCGTCCAGGCGCGGCGTGATCGGGTTCTGGTAATCGCGGGTGAGAGTGTGAGCGGACATGGCTCTGAACCGTGCACCGGTGGAGCGGTTTTGCGAGTCGTTTTTGGGCGGGGATTGCCAGCGGGCGGCCTGCCCCGCAGGCTGGCGGCGATGAAAGATCGTTTGCAGCGCCTACCCGGCCAGATCGTGGATTTGCACGCCCGAACCTGCTACGCGGGCCGGGTCGAGTGGCGCGACGGGTGCATCGTGCGCCTCGTGCGCGACGACGCTGTGCGCGAGTCGCGGCTGATTCTGCCGGGCTTCGTCGATGCGCACATCCACATCGAGAGTTCGCTGCTGCCGCCCTCGGAATTCGCGCGGCTGGCCGTAGCGCACGGCACGGTGGCGACGATCTCCGATCCGCACGAAATCGCCAACGTGCTCGGCGAGCGCGGCGTCGACTACATGATCCGCGACGGCGCGCGCACGCCGCTGAAGTTTCACTTCGGCGCGCCCTCGTGCGTGCCGGCGACGACGTTCGAGTCCGCCGGCGCCGCGCTCGACGCGAGAGCCGTCGCGCGCCTGCTGAAGCGCCGCGACGTCCACTACCTCGCCGAAGTGATGAATTTCCCCGGCGTGCTCGCCGGCGATCCCGCGCTGCGCGAAATGATCGCGACAGCGAAGAAGCTCGGCAAACCGATCGACGGCCACGCGCCGGGCCTGCGCGGCGAGCAGGCGCGCGCCTACGCGAAGGCCGGCCCGTCGACCGACCACGAGTGTTTCACGCTCGAGGAAGCGCAGGACAAACTTGCTGCCGGGATGAAGGTTCTCATCCGCGAAGGCTCGGCCGCGCGCAACTTCGCTGCGCTCGCGCCGCTGCTGAAGACGCATGCCGATCGCGTGATGCTTTGCTGCGACGACCTGCACCCGGACCTGCTCGTGCAGCACCACCTCGACGCGCACGTGCGCCGCGCGCTCGCGAGCGGTGCGGATCGCTTCGACGTGCTGCGCGCGGCGAGCGTGAATCCGGTCGAGCACTACAAGATGAACGTCGGCCTGCTGCGCGCGGGCGATCCGGCGGATTTCATCGTCGTCGACGGCTGGAAAAACTTCCGCGTGCAGCGCACCTACATCGACGGCACGCTCGTCGCCGCGAACGGCCGCTCGCGCCTGAAGCGACTGCGCACGAAGACGCCGAACCAGTTTCGCGCCCGGCCGCGCGTCGCGGCGGATTTCGCCGTGCGACCGACCGGCGGCGCGAAGCTGAACGTCATCGAGGCGCTCAACGGCCAGCTCATCACGCGCCACCTGCGCGAGGTGCCGACGGTGCGCGAGCGCGCGTTCGTTTCCGACCCGAAGCGCGACTTGCTGAAGATCGCCGTCGTGAACCGCTACGCGAACCCGCCCAAACTCCGTAATACGGAGTTTGGCGGGGTGCGCGTGGCGGTGGGGTTCATCCGCGGGTTTGGGCTGAAGGCGGGTGCGCTGGCGTCGTCGGTGGCGCACGATTCGCACAACATCGTCGCGGTCGGCGCTGACGATGAGGCGCTGGCGCGCGCGGTGAATCTCGTGATTAAAAATCGCGGCGGCCTGAGCGTCGTCGATCGCGCGGGGCGCGGCCGCGTGTTGCCGCTGCCGATCGCGGGGCTGATGTCGAACCGCGACGGGCGCTGGGTGGCGCAGCGCTACACGGAGCTCGATCGCGCAGCTAAAAAGCTCGGCTCGAAACTCGACGCGCCGTTCATGACGCTGTCGTTCATGGCGCTGCTCGTGATCCCCGATCTGAAGCTGAGCGACCGCGGGTTGTTTTCGGCGACGCAGTGGGGCTTCGTGCCGCTGAATCAGTGACGCGGGAAAGGTAGGGCGGCGAATCCCTTCGCCGCGGAAAGCCCGCGGGCTTCGCGCCGCCAGCGCGAAAGGGAAAGTGTTGCCCATCCGGTGAGTCCGTGAGAGTCCGCGCCCTACCTCACGCTGCGTCGCTGGTCACTCCACCAACCGATACCCGATGCCCGCCTCGGTGCGCAGGTGGCGCGGGGTGGCGGGCGTCGGCTCGAGCTTTTGGCGGAGGTGCGTCATGTGCACGCGCAGGTAATCCGTCCGCTCCTCGGCGGCTGGGCCCCAGACTTCGCGGAGGATTTGGCGGTGCGTGACGACTTTGCCGCGGTGCTGCACGAGGAGTTTGAGAAATGCGTATTCCTTCGCCGTCAGGTGCACCTCCGTGCCGGCACGGCGCACGAGGCGCGCGGCGAGGTCGATCTCGATCTCGCCGAACTTCACCACCGCCGCTTCCTGCCCGCCGGGCGCGCGGCGCAGGATGGCGCGCACGCGCGCGAGCAGTTCGCGGCCCCCGAAGGGCTTCGTCAGGTAATCGTCGGCGCCGGCGTCGAGCGCGGCGATTTTCTCCTCCTCGCCCTCGCGCACGGAGAGCACGAGCACGGGCACGCGCGACCACTCGCGCAGGCGGCGGATGACTTCGACGCCGTCGAGGTCCGGCAAGCCGAGGTCGAGCACGATGCCGTCCGGCGCCTGATGCGCGACTTCCTGCAAGCCCAGCGTGGCGTTCTCCGCCTCGCGCACCGCGTAGCCGCCCGACTCGAGCGTCACGCGCAGGAGCCGGCGGATCTGCTTCTCGTCGTCGATGACGAGGAGCGTGGCGTTGGCGGCGGGTGCGGTCATGGGCGACGGGTAGAAAAAGACACAAAGGGGTCGACGGCGAACGAATCCCGACGCGCGCAAGTCGCCACGGAGTTCGGAGGTAGGGCGGACCGGCCCGGTCCGCCGGGATCGCAATGCCGTGAACGCGGCGGAGCGGGCCGCTCCGCCCTACCTGTGACAGCCGCTGCTCGCTGACTTGGAGACGCCCGCGTCACTCCGCCGCCGGCTCCGGCTGCGCGGTTTGGTGCGGCAGGTAGATCGTGAACACCGCGCCGCCGCCGGGGTTTTCGCCGACGACAATCTCGCCGCCCTGCGCCGCGACGAAGCCGCGCACGAGCGACAAGCCAAGACCGAGCCCGCCGGCTTTCGCGGCGTCGCCGCGCTCGAATTTCTTAAACAGCCGCTCGCGCATCTCGAGCGGGAATCCCGGTCCGCGGTCCGCAACGGTGAAAAACACCCGCTGCCCGCCGCGTTCGGTGCCGGCGGTCACGAACACCGGGGTCGTCTCCGGCGTGTGGCGCGCGGCGTTGAGCAACAAGTTCGCGAGCGCCTGCTCCGTCAGCGCGAAATCCGCGCGCACCGGCGGCAAGTCCGACGGCACCACGATGTCGAGCGGGTGGCCGGCGAGTTCGTCGCGCACGCCGTCGAGCGCCGCGTTCACGAGGTCGCGCGCGTCGCACCAGTCGAGGCGCGGACGCAGCGCGCCGCTCTCGAGACGCGTCTGGTCGAGCAGGTTGCCGACGAGGCGGTTCAAGCGCCGCGCGGCGGCGCGCGCTTCCTCGACGAGCGCGGCGCGGAGATCGGTGGGCGCGTCGACGAGATTTTCCAGCGAGCCGGTGATGACCGCCAGCGGCGTGCGCAGCTCGTGCGACACGCTGTCGAGCAGCACGCGGTGGAGTTTTTCCGACTCGGCGAGCAGCTTCTCGCGCTCGCTGGCCTCGCGCAGTTGCTCCTGTTCGACACTGAGCGCGAGCTGGCGCGCGAAGGCTTCGAGCAGGTCGCGTTGCGCGAGCGTCAGCTCCTGCTCGCGCGGCACGGCGACGCCGAGCACGCCGATGGCGCGGTCCTCGCGCACGAGCGGCAGATAAAACGCCGCCGCGGCCGGCAGCGTGTCGGTGAAGCGTCCCGCGGGTCGCCGGTGCAGCAGCACCCAATCGGCGACGCCGCGCTCCTTCTCGTCGAGCGCGAGCGAGCCGGCGAAATGCGGCACGAGCGACTCGGGCGCGCCGCCGAGCAGCAACGCGGTCTTGGCGCCGAAGAGCTGATCCGCCTGGCGCAGCGCGGCGAACACCGCCTCGTCGAGCGTGCGCGCGGCGGCGAGCGCGCGCGTGAGCTGGAACAGCGCCACGGCGCGGCCTTCGCGGCGGCGCTCGGCCACGGCTTGGGCGCGGATGCGCGCGGTGAGTTGCCCGGCGACGAGCGCGACGACGAAATACGTGCCGAAGAGCAGGCCGTCCTCGACCTTCTCGATGCGGAACGTGAAGCGCGGCGGGATGAAGAGAAAATTCCACGCCAGCGCGCTGAGCACGCCGGCGGCGAGCACGGGGCCGCGGCCGACGCGCAGGCTGAGCAGGATCGTCGCGAGCAGATAGACGAGGCCGGTGCCGAGGTAGTAGTTCGTCGGCAGCAGCGCGCCGCCGAGCGTGATGGCGGCGAGCACGACGGCGACGAACGCGTATTCGTTGGCGCCGCTGCGCAGCTCGTGGTCAAAGTGCGCGAGATTGACCAGCGGCGCGCGGTTTTCCACGGGGACGACGTAGATGTCGATCTTGCCGCCGAGGCGGAGCAGGCGGTCGACGAGCGTGCCGCGCACGAGGTCGAGCACGCGGCGCGCGCGCGGTTTGCCGATGACGATCTGCGTGGCGTTGTGCTGGATCGCGGTGCGCACGAGCGCGGCGGCGATGTCGGCGTCCTGCGTCACGACGACTTCGGCGCCGAGTTCGCGCGCGAGGGCGAGGTTCTTGTCGACCAGCCGCTGGTCCTCCGGCGGGAGCGGCGAGAGCGCTTCGACGTGCACGGCGATCCACGCGGCGCCCTGCGCGGCGGCGAGGCGGCGCGTCCAGCGGACGAGTTGCGTGGAAAACGGACTTGGGCCGACGGCGACGAGCAGACGCTCGCCGCTGCGCCAGACGGTCTGCTTCGCGGCGCCGGCGCGCAACTCGCGGAGCTGGCGGTCGACGCGTTCGGCGGTGTAGCGGAGCGCGAGCTCGCGCAGTGCGGCGAGGTGCGATTCCTGGAAAAAATTCTGCGCGGCCGCGGCGGCGCGGTCGCCGAGGTAGACTTTGCCCTCCTGCAAGCGTTCGAGCAGGCCCTCGGGCGTGAGGTCGACGAGCTCGAGTTCGTCGGCGAGGTCGAGCACGGAGTCCGGCACGGTCTCGCGCTGCACGGCGCCGGTGATCTCGCGCACGGCGTCGGCGCGCGACTCGACGTGTTGGATGTTCAGCGTCGTGAGCACGTCGATGCCGGCGTCGAGCAACTCGACGACGTCCTGCCAGCGCTTGGCGTGGCGCGAGCCGGGGGCGTTGGTGTGCGCGAGTTCGTCGACGAGCACGAGGCGCGGCGCGCGCGCGCGGACGGCTTCGAGATCGAGTTCGCCGAGCTGCGCGCCGCGGTAATCGATCGCGCGGCGCGGGAGCGTTTCGAGGCCGTTGAGCAACGCTTCGGTCTCGGTGCGGCCGTGCGTCTCGACGATGCCGACGACGACGTTCGTGCCCGCGGCGCGCTCGCGCTGGCCGGCGCGGAGCATGGCGTAGGTCTTGCCCACGCCCGGGCACATCCCGAGGAAAATTTTCAAGTGCCCGCGGCGCGCGCGCGCTTCGCTCGCCTGGAGCGAGGCGAGCAGGGCGTCGGGATTGGGCCGGGCGGGAGCGGTCACGGAGCGGGGAAGGCGGTGTCGAGGGCGAGGTTGAGGCGGAGGACGTTGACGCGGGCCGGACTAAGTTGCCCGCCCTCGGCGTGCTGCGCAACGAGATCGGCGAGCGCATTTCGTTGCGGGGCCGTGAGGCGGCGCGCAGCGGCGATGCGGGCGATTTGAAACTGCGCGGCGGCGAGCGAGATTTCGGGGTCGAGGCCGCTGCCGCTGGCGGTGAGCAGATCGGACGGAATCGCGCTCGCGGCGTCCGGCGTGCCGGCGTAGGCGGTGCGGCGGGCGGCGAGGTCCGCGTGGAGTCTGGCGCTCGTCCAGGCCTGGTTGCTCGCGCCGGAGGCGACGGTGGCGAAGTCGGCGGCGGACGGGCGCGGCCAGAAGTAGCGCGGGTCGGTGGTTTTTTGCGCGAGCAGCGCGGAGCCGACGAGTTGGCCGTCGCGGTGCAGGAGCGAGCCTTCGGCGGCGTCGCGGAAGAACGCGCGGCCGAGCGCCCAAACGGCGAGCGGGTAGGCGAGGCCGGTGAGGAGCGTGAGCGCGACGAGGAGGCGCAGGGCGGCGAGAGTGGTTTTCATGAGAGATGATCGGACGGAAGATTTAACACAGAGGACGCGGAGGGCACAGAGAGCTGGAATACCGAAGATCGGAGCATTTCTCTGCGATCTCTGTGTCCTCTGTGTTCAAGATCGAATCGGTTTATTCGTGCTTCACGCGAGGTGCGCGGCGACGAGGAGGAGGTCGATGAGCTTGATGCCGACGAAGGGCGCGACGAGGCCGCCGAGGCCGTAGACGACGAGATTGCGGCGCAGCAGGTCGGCGGCGGGGAGCGCACGGTAGGCGACGCCGCGCAGCGCGAGCGGCACGAGCGCGACGATGATGAGCGCGTTGAAAATCACGGCGCTGAGGATCGCGCTGTGCGGCGAGTGGAGCGCCATGACGTTCAACGCGGCGAGCGGGCCGGCGGCGCCGCCGGAGACGGCGTAGAGCGCGGCGAACATCGCGGGGACGATCGCGAAGTATTTCGCGACGTCGTTGGCGACGGAGAAGGTCGTGAGCGCGCCGCGCGTCATGAGCAGTTGTTTGCCGATCTCGACGATCTCGATGAGCTTCGTCGGGTTCGAGTCGAGGTCGACCATGTTGCCGGCTTCGCGCGCGGCCTGCGTGCCGGTGTTCATGGCGACGCCGACGTCGGCCTGGGCGAGCGCAGGGGCGTCGTTCGTGCCGTCGCCGGTCATCGCAACGAGGCGGCCGGCGGCTTGCTCGGCGCGGATGCGCGCGAGTTTCATCTCGGGCGTGGCTTGCGCGAGAAAATCGTCCACGCCCGCCTCGGCGGCGATGGCGGCGGCGGTGAGCGGGTTGTCGCCAGTGATCATGACGGTGCGAATGCCCATGCGGCGGAGTTCGGCGAAACGTTCCTTGATGCCGCCTTTGACGACGTCCTTGAGGTAAACGACGCCCAGCACGGCGGCGTCCTCGGCGACGACGAGCGGCGTGCCGCCAGCTTTGGCGATGCGCTCGACGGTGGCGGCGACTTCGGCGGGCCACGCGCCGCTTTGCGCGGCGACCCACGCGCGCACGCTGTCGGCGGCGCCTTTGCGGATCGAGCGGCCGGCGAGATCGACGCCGCTCATGCGCGTTTGCGCGGCGAAGGGCACGAAGGTCGCGTGCGGCGCGGCGACCTCGCGTTCGCGGAGGTTGAACTTCTCCTTCGCGAGCACGGCGATGCTGCGGCCCTCGGGTGTCTCGTCGGCGAGCGAGGCGAGTTGCGCGGCGGAGGCGAGGCGCTCGGCGGCGACACCGGGCGCGGGGAGAAATTCGACGGCTTGGCGGTTGCCGAGCGTGATCGTGCCGGTCTTGTCGAGCAGGAGCACGTCGATGTCGCCCGCGGCTTCGACGGCGCGGCCGGAGGTCGCGATGACGTTGCGGCGGATGAGGCGGTCGATGCCGCTGATGCCGATGGCGCTGAGCAGGCCGCCGATGGTCGTCGGTATCAGGCAGACGAAGAGCGACACGAGCACGGGCAGCGAGGTGTCGATCGCGCCGGGTTGACCGGCGAGCGATTCGCTGAAGCTGGCGAAGAACGGCAGCGTGGCGACGACGCCGAGGAATATCGCCGTGAGCGCGACGAGCAAAATCCCGAGCGCGATCTCGTTGGGCGTGCGCTGGCGCGAGGCGCCTTCGACGAGGCCGATCATGCGGTCGAGGAAGCCGGAGCCCGGCTCGACGGTGACGCGCACGACGATGCGGTCGCTCAGCACGCGGGTGCCGCCGGTGACGGCGCTGCGGTCGCCGCCGCTCTCGCGGACGACGGGGGCGGATTCGCCGGTGATGGCGGACTCGTCGACGCTGGCGATGCC
This sequence comes from Opitutia bacterium, assembly GCA_016187945.1. Taxonomy (GTDB): domain Bacteria; phylum Verrucomicrobiota; class Verrucomicrobiia; order Opitutales; family Opitutaceae; genus Didemnitutus. The sequence continues at coordinate 99,219 of JACPIT010000011.1, read as the reverse complement.
TTCGATGACTTCGCCGTCGGCGGGGATGACGTCGCGCGCTTCGCAGATGACGATGTCGCCTTTGCGCAGATCGGTGGCGGCGACGCGTTCTTCGGTGGCGTCGGGGCGCGTGCGGTGCGCGAAGACTTGGGATCGGGCGCGTTTCAGCGAGTCGGCTTGGGCCTTGCCGCGGCCTTCGGCGATGGCTTCGGCAAAAGTCGCGAACAGCACGGTGAACCACAGCCAGAGGGTGATCTGCGTCGTGAAGCTGGTGAGCGTGCCCGCGAAGAGATCGTGCACGGCGACGAAGGTGACGGCGACGGCGCCGAGCGCGGTGACGAAGATGACGGGGTTGCGCCAGAGTTCGCGCGGGTCGAGCTTGCGCACGGCGTCGATCGCGGCGCGGCGGAGCAGGGCGGCATCCCAGGCGGAGGCGTGAGTGGGTTTCATGAGCGAAGAGAGCGAGGTGAGGGAGTGCGCGGCCCGGAAAACTGTAACCTATTAGGTTACACTTTTCGGGGGGGGCGGGCGTCAGAACGTGCGGCCGGCGGCGAGGAGGAGGTGTTCGAGGACGGGGCCGAGCGTGAGGGCGGGGAAGTAGGTGAGTGCGGCGACGAGCACGATCACGGCGCTGAGCAGCACGGCGAAGAGCGGGCCGTCGGTCGGGAAGGTGCCGCTCGAGGGCGGAACGGTTTTCTTCGCGGCGAAGCGGCCGGCGGCGGCGAGCACGGGGACGATCACGCCGAAGCGGCCGAGCAGCATCGCGAGCGCGCCGCCCCAGGTGTAGAGATCGCCCGTGGCGTCGAGGCTGCCGAAGGCGGAGCCGTTGTTGTTGGCCATCGAGCCCCACGCGTAGAGGATTTCGGTGAGCGCGTGCGGGCCGGCGTTGCCGACGGCGGCGCGACCGGCCTCGGTGGCGAATGACGCCGCGCAGCCGAGCAACACGCCGGCGCACGGCAGCAAGATCGCGAGCACGGCCATGCGGACTTCGAAGGCCTCGATTTTTTTGCCGAGGTATTCGGGCGTGCGGCCGACCATCAAGCCGGCGAGAAACACGGCGAGCAGCGCGATCATCACCATGCCGTAGAGGCCGGAGCCGATGCCGCCGAAGATGATTTCGCCGAGGAGAATGTTGAACAGCGCGAGTCCGCCGGCGAGCGGCGAGAGCGAGGAGTGCATGGCGTTGACGGAGCCGTTCGACGCGACGGTGGTGGCGTTGGCCCAGAGGATCGAGGGCGTGACGCCGAAGCGCACTTCCTTGCCCTCCTGCGCGAGCGCGGCCGAGCCGGGCGCGGCGTATTCGCTCCAGAGCGAGAGGCCGAGCGCGCCGAGGAAGAAGATGAGCATCACGGCGAACAGCACCCGCGCGTGTCGCTTCGCGCCGACGAGCACGCCGTAAGCGTAGACGCAGGCGGCGGGCAGGAGGAGGAGCGCGAGCGTTTGGAGGAAATTGGCGAGCGGCGTCGGGTTCTCGAAGGGGTGCGCGGAGTTTACGCCGAAGAAGCCGCCGCCGTTCGTGCCGAGCTGTTTGATCGCGATCTGCGAGGCAGCCGGGCCGAGCGGGATGACTTGCGCGGCGCCGGCGAGCGTCGTGGCGGTCGGGTAGGGCGCGAAGGATTGCACGACGCCTTGCGAGACGAGCACGACGGCGAAGACGAGCGAGAGCGGCAGGAGCACGTAGAGCGTGGAGCGCACGAGGTCGGCCCAGAAGTTGCCGAGGCCGGCGGCGGATTTGCGGCTGAAGCCGCGAGCGAGCGCGGCCATGACGGCGAGGCCGGTGGCGGCGCTGAGGAAGTTTTGCACGCCGAGGCCGGCCAGTTGCGTGAGGTAACTGAGCGACGCTTCGCCGGAGTAGGCCTGCCAGTTGGTGTTGGTGAGGAAGGAGACGGCGGTGTTCACCGCGACGCCGAGCGGGACGCCGGCGAAGTTTTGCGGGTTGAGCGGCAGGTGAGCTTGCGCGAGTTGCAGCGCGAGCAGGACGGCGCCGCCGAGGAGGTTGAACACGACGAGCGCGGCGGCGTAACGCGACCACGTCATCTCGGCGGACGCGTCGACGCCGCCGACGCGGTAAATCGCGCGTTCGAGCGGTGCGAGCCAGCGGAGCCAGGTGGGCGGCTCGCCGCGCAGCGTGGCCGCGAGCCAGGTGCCGAGAAGCGGCGTGGCGAGGACGAGCAGGGCGACGAAGAGCGCGAGGTAGGTGACGTCGGCAGCGGTCATGCCGGGACGATACCGGGGCGCGGGCGGCGCGGGTAGTTAAGTCCGGGGGCGCGGGCGCTAAGAAAGCGTTAAGACGCGACGCTATGTGGCGTAGCGGAAGCCGTGAGGCTTTCGCGCATCGCGGCGGCGAAATTCTGACGAATTTCGCTACGTCGGCAAACTTCCGCTGAATTCCGCTGCATCGGTTCCATGTCGGCTGATCTGTTTGCCGGCGAGGCGCGGCGGCGGGGCGCGGACGGTTGGAGCGGAGTCCTACACCGGGAATTTTCGGGAGGAACTGTGCGGTTCTGGTGACGAAACCGCCGTTTGACAGCTCTGACTAACCGGATAGCCGTTTTGCAGCATCATGCCTTACTCAGAAGATCGCGCCGCCTGGTTCGAGGGCCAAGGACTGTGGCAGCACATCCCGGAAGCCGATTGGCGCGACTGGACGTGGCAGCTCAAGAACCGCATCACCACGGTCGAGCAGCTCGAGCGGCTGATGACGCTCACGCCCGAGGAGAAGGCCGGCGTCCTCTTCGCCAGCCACAAGCTCGCACTGGCGATCACGCCTTACTTTTTCAACCTGATCGATCGCGACGACCCGAATTGCCCGATCCGCAAGCAGGTCATCCCGCGCATCGACGAGAGTATCGTGTCGAACGAGGAAATGCTCGACTCGCTCGGCGAGGACGAGCACTCGCCCGTGCCCGGTCTCGTGCACCGTTATCCGGACCGCGTGCTGTTTCTCGTGACGGATCGTTGCGCGAGCTACTGCCGGTATTGCACGCGCAGCCGCCTCGTTTCGAACGCGCAGGACTACAACTTCCATCCGGAATACGAGCAAGGCCTCCGCTACATCGAGGCGCACCCGGAAATCCGCGACGTGCTCCTCTCGGGCGGCGATCCGCTGCTGCTCTCGGACAAGAAACTCGATCATCTGCTCGGCCGCCTGCGCGCGATCAAGCACGTGGAGTTCATCCGCATCGGCTCGCGCATCCCGGTGTTCCTGCCGCAACGCATCACGCCGGAGCTGTGCGAAGTCTTCAAAAAGCACGGCCCGATCTGGATGAGCATCCACGTGAATCACCCGCGCGAAGCGACGCAGGAATTGAAGGATGCGTGCGAGCGCCTGTCGTTTGCCGGCGTGCCGCTCGGCAACCAGAGCGTGCTGCTCCGCGGGGTGAACGACGATGTCGAAGTCATGAAGGCGCTCGTGCATCGCCTGCTGCGGATGCGCGTGCGGCCGTATTATCTTTACCAGATGGATCTCATCACCGGCGGCGCGCACTTCAAAGTCGATGTCCGCAAAGGTCTCGAGATCATCCAGGCGCTGCGCGGTCACACGACGGGCTACGCGGTGCCGCAATACGTGATCGATGCGCCCGGCGGCGGCGGCAAGGTGCCGGTGAATCCCGACTACGTGGAAAAAATCACCGACGACGAAGTGGTCTTCCACAATTTCGAAGGGAAGAAATTCCACTATCCGTTGAAGAGCACGCCGGTCCCGGAAAAGGAAAACGCCGGCAAAGTGCTGCCGGCGGAAGTGCATCTGTGAGGTAGGGCCGGCTTCAGCCGGCCCCGGGGAACTCGCGAAACGTTTGGGCGGCTAGATGCCAAGCCCAGCAAGGTGGCAAGGTGGTCGCCGCCGTCTCGGCGACGACAAGGATGCGCGCAGATGAAGGCGTGGAAGGCGCCGCTGGGGACAGCGGCGCTCACCGGTCGGAAGTGGTTCGATGATGATTTGGCGTGCGGACTTTTTGGCCGGTCGCAGACCGGCCCTACTTCACTTCATCGCGAACGACGCGCTCACCGTGGCGATGATCGTTTTGTCGAGTGAGGTGGTGTCGTTGTTGCCGTCCCAGCTCGTCGCGCTCGAGTGCAGCGGGTTGATCTGAACGACGCCGACCTTCGCGTTGCGCAGGCCATCGACGCGGCGGTTGCCCTGCGCGGCGATCTGCTCGGCGCGGGCGCGGGCGTCCTTCGTGGCCTCGGCCATCATCTCGACCTTCGCCTCGCCGGCTTTCGTGTAGATGAACTGGAAGCCCTCGGATACGAACGCCACGCCTTGCTCGAGCAACACGCCCGACTCCGCCGCGAGTCGCGGCACGCGTTCGACTTCGCTCGAGCTGATCTCGACGCCTTGCGTGAGCCGATAGCCGAGGCGCACGAGCACGGTTTGCGGCTCGGCGTCATCGTCGTCGCTGCGCTCCCGGCGTTTCGCGGTGATCTCGCGGATTTGCACGGGCGCGAGCGCGACGTTCGTCATGCCGTGGAGTTGGAGAAAACTGGAGACTTTGGCCAAGTCGGCCTGCAACTGCCGCTGCGCTTCCAGCAGCGTGGGGGCATCCGCAGAAAAATTTGCGCGCCAGATGATGAGATCGGAGCGGACGTTGCGGCGGGCGGAGCCGGTGACGTTGATGGCGGAGCTGTCGTTCAGGCGCGTGAGCGTCGAAGCGACGATGGCGGCCGACACGGCGAGGCCGGCTGCGAGAAACAGCCCGGCGAGGACGCCGAACAGGTGGGGGCGAGGGTTCATGGTTTCGTGAGATTATGACAAGGCGGGGCGCGTTGCCGCGCCCTGAAACCGGAACCGAACCGGCGCACAACTCACGATTAGCCAACGCGAAACACCAGCCGAATTTCGAAGAAGTTACTCACAAAAGCCGCCGCCAAAATTTCCCGAAAAACTTTCAACGTTTCGCGCCGGCTCGCGTCTATCTGAACGACATCAGTGCGTCGTTCATAACGAAACATTGTTTGTAGTTCTTACGGTTTGCTTGGTGTTAGGTCATGCAGGGCGCCTCGAAAGGGGCGCCCTTCATGTTTGTGGGGGCGGCTTCCCGCCGGCCCGCGCGGGGCATGCTGGCTTGGTGGCCGGCGCGACTTTCAGGGTGAAAATCGAGGGGCCGAAAAATTCTTCGGAAAAGATTCAACGTTTTCGTCCGCCCTGCGTCTTTCGTGTCGATAGTTCTTACGGTTTGCTTGGTGTTAGGTCGTGAAGGGGCCGCCTGTAGAGGTGGCCCCTTCATGTTTTCCGAGGCCGGGGATTGGCGTTGAAAGCTCGCGTGCCTTCTGGCGACCTCCGCGCGTGCGTCGCGCCTCACGCTGGCTCTGGCTCGTCTTCGCGCTGCCGCTGCTGGCAGCGGAGCAACCGCCGCCGCGCACCGTGCGCGATGCCGGTCCGCCGATCTCGACCGCAACCGATTCCGAGACGCCCGACGGCGACGAAGTCTGGGAAACCGCCCGCCAAACACTCGCGCAAGCCGCCAGCGAAGCCGATCGCCTCCGCGCGCTCGTGACGGTCGTGAACCTCCAGCGTCGCCGCGGCGACTATTCCGACGGCATCGCCGGCGCGCGCGACGGCCTCGCCCGCGCCCGCGCGCTCGGCGACGCGCGCCTCCAAATCGACTTTCTCTACCTGCTCGGCCGTCTCTACTGGAACCTCAGCGATTATCCCGGCTCGCTCGAGCGTCACCTCGAGGAATTGCACCTGGCCGAATCGCTCGCCGATCCCGGCGTGCTCGCGCGCACCCACGGCGGTCTGGGCCTCACCTGCCAGCGCTACGGCCGCGACGAGGATGCGTTGCAGCATTTCAACCGCGGCCTCGATTACGCCGCGCAAGCGAAGGACGAGCGCATGCGCGCCAGCCTGCTCAACAGCCTCGGCAATTACTACCTCGGCCGCCGCGATTACCCGCGCGCAATCGCGATTCACGAGGAGGCGCTGCATTTGCGCGAAGGCTACGGCAACCGTCGCGCCATCGCCGAGTCGCTCACGAATCTCGGCCTCGCCGCCGACGCGCAGGGCGACACCGACAAAGCGCTCAGCTACCTCAATCGCGCGCTCGCGACCTTCGACGCGCTGAAATACCGCCGCTACATCGCCAACACGCACCGCCGCCTCGGCATGGTGCTGCGCCACGCCGGTCGGCTCGACGACGCGCTCGCGCACTTGCTCACGGCGCTCCAAGTCGCCGGCACGCTCGAGAGTGCCGAAGTGCTCGCGGAAATCCACCGCGAGCTCGCGCTCACCCACGAAGCCCGCGGCGAACTTGCCGCTGCGCTCGACAGCCACCGCAAACTCGCCGCCGCCACCGAGCAGCTTCAGCGCGAGGAAGATCGCCGCCGCATGGACGAGCTCCGCGCGCGCTACCGCGAGGAGCAGCGCGATCTCCAAATCCGCCTGCTCCGGCGCGACCAGGACGTGAAAGCCGCCGAACTCGAGCAGCGGCGCTCGCAAAACCTCGCGCTCGCCGCCGGCCTTGTCGGCGGCATGACGCTGCTCGGCGCCGTGATCGTCGTGCAGCTCGTGCGCCTCCGCGCCGAGCGGAAAATGCGCGCCGCCACCGAGCGCGCCCGCGCGCAGGCCGAGGCGGCGGAGGCGTTGAAATCGCGCCTGCTCCAGATGGCGTCGCACGATCTCAAAGTCCCGCTCACCGCGCTCAACGCCACCGCCGGCCTGATCGCCCGCGCGCCGAGTGACGAAGCGAACGTTCGCCGGCTCGCGGCCAACATCCAGGCCGACACCGCGCGCATGCGCACGCTCGTGCGCGACTTCCTCGACGCTTCCGCGATGGAGGAGGGCAATCTGCAACTGCACACGAGCGAGGTCGACCTCGCCGAACTCGCGCGCAGCGCCGTCGAGAGTCTGCAACCCATGGCGGCGCAGAAGGAGCAGCGGCTCGAATTGCTCCCCGCGTCCGCCGCCGTGCCCCGCGTGCTCGCCGACCCGGAGCGGCTGCGGCAGGTCTTCGACAACCTCGTCGGCAACGCCGTGAAATTTTCCCCGCCCGGCGGGATCGTTACCGTCGCGCTCGGCGAGGCGGCCGGCTGGGCGTTCGCCGAAGTGCGCGACAGCGGCCCGGGGCTCGGTCCGGCGGATTTCGCGAAAATTTTTGCGCCTTACCAAAAGCTCTCCGCGCGACCGACCGGGGAAGGCGAGGACTCGACCGGCCTCGGCCTCTTCATCGCGCGCGAGTTGCTCACGCTTCAAGGCGGCCGGCTGGAAGTGCAATCGCAGCCCGGCCGCGGCGCCGTCTTCCGCGTGCTGCTGCCGGTCGCGCTCGCCGTGAAGTAGCGCGCATGCTCGTTCCGCGACGACACACCCGGCGCTGCGCGTCACTCCTCTCCAGCAGGAACGTTGCGGTCGGCCGTAGCCGCCGACGTGAGGAGGCTGAGATTGAGGTGAACGTCGCGGCACAGCCTCGTTACCTCGGCTGCTACGACGCTGCGCGCATTTCGACTGCATCCATCCGGCTCGAAAGCGGATCGTTGGCGGCGTGATTCCCCTCTCGGGCGGGGTGTGTTCGTGCGGCGCTCGGCCTCGTGGAGCGCGCGATGACATACAAAAGTGCGGCGCGTGCAAAGTAGCGCAGGCGTCTCGCCTGCCACGAACGTTGCGGCAGGCGGGACGCCGGCGCTGCCGTCCAACTCACCCCAGTCCGTTCCGCAAACACCAGCGCACGAGCGTCGGCACGTCGTGCAGGCCGAGTTTCGCGAGGATGCGCGCGCGATGTTTCTCCACCGTGCGCGTGCTCAGGTCGAGTTGCGCGCCGATCTCCTTCGAGACCCGGCCGCGCGCGACGAGGCGGACGACCTCGCGTTCGCGCTCCGACAGCGCCTCGGCGCCGAGGCGCGGCAATTCCGGCAGACTCGCGAGCGACGACGGAACCGGCGGCGGCACCGTCGCGGAGAAAAACATGCCGCCTTCGAGCACGCACTGGACGGCGCGGTCGATCTGTTCGAACGGCGAGTTCTTGTCGACGAAGCCGGCGACGCCGAGCGAGACGAGTTCTGCGGGCAGTTGCGCCTCGGGATGGGCCGTGAGGATCACGACGCGCGTCGCGAGTCCGCGTTCGCGCAGGCGCCGCACGATGTCGCGGCCGTCGAGATCGCGCAGGTAGAGATCGGCGATGAGCAAGTCCGGCGGATTGGCGAGGCACGCCGCGAGCGCGTCGGCGCCTTGGGCGAAATCCTGAAACACGCGCGGTTGAAAGCGCTGTTGCAGCGAGGCTTTGAGCAGCCCGCGGAACGTCGCCGTGTCGTCCACGAGGACGAAGTGCAGGGCGACGGGCGCGGCGGTGGACGGCATCTCGGAGGTGAGCACACCCAACTGATAGCAGACTGCAAGCATGCCGCGCATGGCGTAGAACTACGCCACGCCGCGGCGCAACGGCCCGGCTGGTGGCGCGCGGAGTTTCCCGGTAATTTATGACCACCCCTGACGTAGTCCCGCGTTGCGCCACACCGGTCCGCACCGCTGGCTTCCCAATTTCCCGTTCCGATGCCTCGCTTGACTGCTCTCGTTCGCTTCCTGTTCCTGTGCGGCGCACTCGCCGCCGCGCTGTTCGCGCGCGCGGGCGAGCGCGGGCATTTCACGATCGGGCACGGCGGACACGAACTGCCGGTCTGGCACTACCGCCCCGACGCGCTCGGGGCGGATGCACCGGTGCTGTTCGTCATCCATGGCGTGGGTCGCAATGCCGAGGACTACCTCAACGACTGGATCGCACTCGCCGACGCGAAAAAGTTCCTGCTCGTCGTCCCCGAGTTCACGAAAAAGGAATTTCCCGGCGAAGAAGCGTTCAACTCCGGCAATCTCTTCGACGCGACGGGCAAACCGCTCCCGCGCGACGCATGGTCGTTCAGCATGATCGAGCCGGCATTCGACGCCGTGCGCGCGAAGCTCGGCAGCACGCGCGCCGACTATTTCCTCTACGGTCACTCGGCGGGCGCGCAGTTCGTGCAGCGTTTCCTCTACTTCGTGCCGGACGCCCGCGTGTCGCGCGCCGTCGCGGCCAACGCCGGCTGGTATATGCTGCCGGAGCTCGACCGCGCGTTCCCCTACGGCGTCAAGGGCACCCCGGTCGATGCTGTCGCGCTGCGCCGCGCCTTCGCGTTTCCGTTCGATGTGCTGCTCGGCGACGCCGACACCGACGCGAAACATCCCGCGCTGCGCCACTCGCCCGAGGCCGACGCGCAGGGGCTCTGCCGTTTCGCGCGCGGCCAGTATTTTTTCCATCACGCCAAAGCCGCCGCCGCCGCACTGGGCGCGCCGTTTCAGTGGATGCTCTCCGTCGTCCCGAACGTCGCGCACAACAACAAAGGCATGGCGCCCTACGCCGCGCGTCTCCTGTTTCCGCACTGACCCAAGCCGACCAACCAACCCCAAGCACATGAACCAAACCACGCGCATCCGCCGCCTCTACGCGCTCTCCGCGCTGCTGACGCTCGCCTCGCTCTCGTTCGCGCAAACCGCGCCGGCGCCCGCCGCGCCGCCGCCGCGCGACGAAGCGCCCGTGAAGCTCGACCAATACGTCGTCACCGGCTCCAACCTGAAGCGCCTCGATCAGGAAAAGACGCTCCCCGTCACCGTGATCGACCGCGAAGCGATGGAAGTGCGCGACGCCGCGCAGCCCGCCGATTTGCTCAGTTCGCTGCCGCAGGTCACCGGCCTGCCCGGTAACGAAACCGCCACGCTCGGCGCGACGGCGCGCGGCGACAATTCCTCCGCGTCGCTCCGCGGCATTCCCTCGAGCAACACGCTCATCCTCCTGAACGGCCGTCGTCTCCCGCCGCACCCGATCTCGCAGTCCGAAGCCGGCGTCCCCACGCTCACGACCAACGTCAACATTCTGCCGAACCGCGGCATCGAACGCGTCGACATCCTGCGCGACGGCGCCTCGTCGATCTACGGCACCGACGCCGTCGCCGGCGTCGTGAATTACATCATGCGCCGCGAATTTCGCGGCACCGAACTGCAGCTCCGCTATGGCGAGACCCGTTACGGCGACGGCGCCGAGGCGCGCGCGGCGCTCACGCACGGCTTCGATTTCGCGAACGGCAAAGGTCGGGGCCTCGTCACCGTCGATCTCTACCGGCGCGAGGCGACCTACGCGCGCGATCGCGCCTTCATGGCCGAGTCGGATAACAGCTACCGCGCACCCGCGCCATGGGATGTCTCCACCAACACGACCTTCAATCTCCGCTCGGCCACGACCGAATACGGCAACTTCACCGTCGGCACGGTCAACAGCAGCGGCGTTTTCACCGCCGGCCGCACTGCCGGCATTCCGTCCGCTCTCGTCGCCAGCTCCGGCCAGTTCTACCTCGTGCCGACCGCGACCGGCGTCGGTTTCCAGACCAGCACGCCGAGCCGCGCGGGCGTCACGCACGATTTCTACTGGAACAACAACGCCTACCGCGTCCTCCAGCCCGAGTCGAAACGCGCCAACGTTTTCGCGGCCGGTGAATACGACCTTCGCGAAAACCTGACCGCGTTCGCCGACTTCAATTTCTACCACGCCCACTCCGTCACCTACCGCGAGCCCGACGGCATCACCGCGTCCACCGATGGCGACATCATCGTGCCCGCCACGAATCCCTTTAATCCGTTCGGCACGCGCTTCTGGTCGCCCACCGGCGCGCCGAACGCCGATGGCACGCCCCGTCTCACCGGCACACCCGCGGCCGTGCGCATCAGCAACAAGCGCCTCACCGACCTCGCGACGCGCACCTCCACCGTCGACAACACCGTCTACCGCGGCGTCGCCGGCCTGCGCGGCAAACTCGCCGGCTCCTGGTCCTGGGAATCCGCCCTGCTCTACGGCGAGTCGCGCGTCACCGACGACGAAGCCGGCCCGTCGCGCAAGAGCCTCCTCATCGCCGCCATCAACCAGACCGACCTCGCCAAGGCGTTCAATCCCTTCACGCGCACCTTCGCCGTGCAAAACGGCACCCTCGTCGTCACCGGCGATTACGCGAATCCCGAGAGCGTCCAGCAGACCTTCCGCTCGCACTTCATCCGCGACGGCATCACGAAACTCGGGAGCTGGGACGCGCGCGCCAGCGGCGACGCCCTCGATCTCTGGGGCGGCAACACCGTCGGCCTCGCCGTCGGCGCCGAGTATCGCCGCGAAGTCTACGACGACTTCCGCCCGCCCTACGCCGGCCTCAACCCCGCCGACTCCGGCCTCGATCCGGCGGCGAACGATTTCCTCGGGTTCTCGCCGAACTCCGACACGCACGGCAACCGCCACGTCACCGCGGCCTACGCCGAGACCGTGATTCCGCTCGTCGGCCGGAAATTCAAGCTGCCGCTCGTCGAGTCGCTCGAGCTTACCGCGTCCGCGCGCCACGAGCGCTACACCGACTTCGGCAACACCACGAAACCGAAGTTCGGCCTGAGCTGGCAGCCGGTGCGTTGGGCGATGGTCCGCGCGTCCTACAACGAAGGCTTCCACGCGCCGAACCTCGCGCAGCTCTTCACCGGCACGCTCATCCGCACCGTCACCGGCAGCACCGACACCTACCGCAGCGCCGTCACCGGCCTGCCGACCGACGGCCCGTCGAACCGCCGCAGCATCGCCTCCGGCAACCCGAATCTGCAGCCCGAGGAAGCGAAGGGCAAATCCGCCGGCGTCGTCGTCGACGTGCCGTTCGCGAAAGGTCTCTCGCTCGGCGTCGACTACTGGGAAATCCGCCAGTCGAACGTCATCGCGTCCTCCGGCTCGATCGCCGACGACACCGCCGCGCTCCTCGCCGCCACGCAAGCCGCGCTCGCCGGCGGCCAGGCCATCGGCTCGATCGATCTCGGCTCCGGCACCGCCGCCTACCAGGGCGATCCCGCGGTCGTCCGCCTGCCCGTCACGCAGACCGACCGCGATTTCTTCGCCACCTACAACGCCTCGCGCGCGCCCGGCAACCAGCGCGCGGTGGTCGGCGCGATCGATATTCTCCGCACCACCTACTTCAACAAGTCGTCGGAGTTCGTGAACGGCTTCGACTTCGACCTGACGTATCGCTTCCCGAAGTGGACCATCGGCAACTTCATCTTCAACACGACGTGGACCTACCTGAACGATTTCCACGCCTACAACTCGGATGGCGGCCCGCGCGTCGATCTGCGCAACACCAACTCCGCCGCGGTCGGCGGCGCCTCGCCGAAGTGGCGCGGCAACGCCTCGCTCACCTGGCGCCGCAGCCAGTGGAGCGCCGGCCTCGCCGGCTACTACACCGGCACCTACACCGACTCCGGCGCCACGACCACGCAGACCACGTGGGAATCGCTCGGCTCGCCGAGCTACATCGTGCCGGTGTTCAGCAACGGCACCACGACCTACCGCTACAAGGTCCGCGACGCGATCATGACGAACGCCTACGTCTCGTATCGCCTGCGCACGAAAAACAAGTGGACCAACGACACCACCCTCCGCCTCGGCGTCGTGAATCTCTTCGATCGCGTGCCACCGCTCTCGAGCGATTCGCGCGGCTACGATCCCAGCGTCTACAACTTGATGGCGCGCGGCCTCTCGTGGTCCGTGCAGCTCACGAAGAAACTCTGACGCCCGCGTGTCTTTGCAGGAGCGGCTTTCCGCCGCGATCCGAACGCGGCGCCGCGCACGAGTCGCGGGATAAACCTAAAATCAGCAGTTGAAACCACGGATTTCACGGACGGCACGGATAGATCAAGACCTCGGCAGCGGAGCCGCTTCACCCAGCAGGTGAGCGAAAATGGAGAGGAGGTTTTCCTGAAATAGTTCCATCCGTGTAATCGATGTAATCCGTGGTGAATTTTTCGGCGGAATTTAGGAAAAAGCGGCCCCTGCGACCTGCGCGATCGACGTTGAGATCGACGCGCTCCACCTGCGCCGCTCTGGCTCCGCCCGTTTTTTTTCGCTTCTGGTTTCTCCGCGGTGAATCAGTCTCCGGCCTTCCGGTTCGTCCCCGTTCGCTCGTCCACCCCGTTACCCCATGAAATTTCTGCGTCACCTCTACGTGCAGGTGTTGCTCGCCATCGTCGCGGGCGTGCTGCTCGGGCATCTTTATCCGGCGCTCGGCGCCGACCTGAAGCCGCTCGGCGACCTGTTCATCAAACTCATCAAGATGCTGATCGGCCCGATCGTCTTCTGCACGGTCGTCTCGGGCATCGGCGGCATGGGCAATCTGAAACAAGTCGGGCGCGTCGGTGCGAAAGCCCTGCTCTACTTCGAGGTCGTCACCACGCTCGCACTCGTCATCGGCCTCGCTGTGGCGAACGTCTTCCAACCCGGCGCCGGCGTGCACGCGAGCGCGGCCACGCTCGATGCCAGTGCCGTCGCGCAATACGCGAAAGCGGCGAAGGAGGCATCGTTCGTCGATTGGGCGATGCACCTCATCCCGAATACGTTCGTCGGCGCCTTCGTCGACGGCGACATCCTGCAAGTGCTCGTGATCGCGCTCCTCTTCGGCTTCGCTCTCGCGAAGATGGGCGCGCACGCGAAGCCGCTCGTCGACGGCCTGCACGAGATCGCGAAGGCGTTTTTCATGATGGTGAACCTCGTCTCGAAACTCGCCCCGCTCGCCGCGTTCGGCGCCATGGCATTCACCGTCGGCAAATACGGCCTCGGTTCGCTCAAGTCCCTCGCGGGCCTCATGGCCTGCGTTTACCTGACGTGCATCGTCTTCATCGCCGTCGTGCTCGGCCTCATCGCGCGCGCGGGCGGCTTCTCGCTCTGGAAAATCCTGAAATTCATCCGCGAGGAACTGCTGATCGTCATCGGCACGTCGTCGTCCGAAGCGGCGCTGCCCGGCCTGATGACGAAGATGGAGCGCGCCGGCTGCCAGCCGTCGGTCGTCGGCATCGTCGTGCCGTCCGGCTACTCGTTCAATCTCGACGGCACCTGCATCTACCTGACGATGGCGGCGCTCTACATCGCGCAGGCGACCGACACGCCGCTCGATCTCTGGCACCAACTCGGTCTCCTCGGCGTGCTGCTGCTCACCTCGAAGGGCGCCGCGGGCGTGACCGGCAGCGGCTTCATCACGCTGGCGGCGACGCTCTCGGCCACCGGTCACGTGCCGGTCGCCGGCATGGCGCTGATCCTCGGCGTGGATCGCTTCATGTCCGAGGCGCGCGCGATCACGAACTTCATCGGCAACACCGTCGCCACGCTCGTCGTCGCGAAGTGGGACCGCGCCTTCGACGCTAACGCCGAAAGCGCCTCCCAAGTCCTCCGCTAGAATTTCCTCATGTGGGCAGCCCGCTTGCGGGCGCTCTTCGGCGCGCGCAAGCGCGCTGACCCACGTCTCCTCTCTCATGTCTCGCCTCCGTCTACCGTCCTACGTCCTCGCTCTTCTGTCCTCGGCCGCGCTTGCGGCTGCGAGCGCAGCGACACCCGTCCGCGTCGAACCCGTCACCGCGCCGCACGGCATCGTCGTCGCCGGCCATCCCGAAGCCGCGCAAGCCGGCGTCGAAATCCTGCAAGCCGGCGGCAACGCGGTCGACGCCGCCATCGCCGTCTCGCTCGCGCTCGGCGTCGCCGAACCCTACGGCTCCGGCCTCGGCGGCAAGTTGATGCTGCTCTACCACGACGCGAAGACCGGCCGCACCTTTGCCATCGACGCGATGGACGCCGCGCCGTCGGTCCATGTCGCCGCTTACGTGAAACGCCCCGAAGCCGACCGCAGCTACGGCTATGGCTCCGTCTGCGTGCCCGGCCTCGCCGCCGGCCTCGCGCTCGCGCACGAAAAATGGGGCAAGTTGAAGTGGGCCGACGATGTCGCGCCCTCGATCCGCCTGGCGCGCGGAGGCTTCACGATCCTGCCGAAGACGCGCGACTTCTTTGCCGAGCAGGAGAAAAAACTCCGCCGCGGCGACGCCGAGATCGCGCGCCTCTACCTGCCCGGCGGCGAACTGCCCGCCGTCGACACACGCCTCGCCAACGCCGACCTCGCGCACACGCTCGAGCTGCTCGCCGCGCACGGTCGCGACGGGTTCTACCGCGGCCCGGTGGCGGCGGCGATCGTCGCCGCGTCGCAGCAGGGCGGGGGAGCGATCGCGCCCGACGATCTCGCGCGCTACGAGGCGCGCGTCAGCGAGCCGCTCGCGATGGATTTCCGCGGCTACCGCCTGCTCGCCGCGCCGCCGCCCGCGAGCGGACCGGCGCTGTTCCTGACGATGATGAAAGTGCTCGAGGACGAAACCTTCGGCGGCGGCCCGCTGCGTCGCGCCGACAACCTCGATCTGCTCGGTCGCACCTGGCGTGTCGTTTCGCCGCTCGTCTACCGCGACATCGCCGACGCACCGCAGGCGTGGTTCAATTTCGAGAAACTCGTCGCGCCCGACTCGATCGCCGCGCTCCGCGTGCAAGTCCGCGCCGTGAGGTTGGAAGTTCGCGCCGCCCAGGCGGGAGAAATTTTTCGCCTCGACGATTCGGCTGCGCCGTGGCGCGGCGTAAAGTCCGTCCCATCCCCTGCGCCTTCGGCCGCGTGGCTCGACGATGGCGGTTTCTCCTCCGATTACGCCGCGGCTACGACGCACTTCGCGGTCGCGGATGCCGAGGGGAACTTCGTCTGCGCCACGCAATCGCAGAGTCTGCACTTCGGCGCGGGCGTCGTGCCGCCCGGCACCGGCGTCGTCATGAACGACTCGATGAGCAACTTCTCCTTCAGCGAGCCGCGCAGCCTGAACTACCTTGCGCCCGGCCGCCGCTCGCGCAGCACGATCTCGCCGCTGATCGCGTTCCGCGACGGCAAGCCGATCTTCGCCATGGGCATTCCCGGCGCCGCGCGCATTCCGACCGCGATGTTGCAGGCGCTGCTCGATCGGCTCGTGCTCGACCGCCCGTTCGCCGACGCGATCGGCGACACGCGCGTGCATTGGGACAACAACTGGCGTCGCGGCGACGACGATACCGTCGAGGCCGAGCGTTCGTTGCCGGAGTCCGAAGCCGTCGCGCTCCGCGCGCTCGGTTGGAAAGTGGATTTGAGCGAAGCGCCCGGCACCGGTCGCCGCTTCGGCGGCATCAACGTCATCGAGCGTCACGCCGACGGCACATACACCGGCTACGCCGACCCGCGCCGCACGAATGCAGCCGTGGGCTATTGAGAGCACCGCGATGATCGAGAAGTAGCGCGGTGCTTTAGCCCGCGTCGAAAAAATCCTCCCGCGCGAACTGAAGCACCGCGCCACCCCGAACCCTCGCTTGCGTGAACTGTAGGAGCGGCTTTATGCCGCGATGGGTGCGAAGCGCATGCCGCGTTCGGATCGCGGCATAAAGCCGCTCCTACAAAAACGGGCCAGGCGAAGGCGGCCGTCAGTGATCGAGGAGTAGCGCGGTGCTTTAGCCCGCGTCGAAAAAATTCTCCCGCGCGAGCTGAAGCACCGTGCCACCCCGAACCCTCGCTCGCGTGAAGTGTAGGAGCGGCTTTACGCCGCGATGGGTGCGAAGCGTATGCCGCGTTCGTATCGCGGCGTAAAGCCGCTCCTACAAAAAGCCGATCGCGCGAGCCGCCGATCGCTCACGCCGCCCCGTCGCCGCCGTCGATGACGACGAGCAAGGTAAGGAGAGCGAGAGTGACGATCGCGGCGACCATTGGATCAAAGGCCGCCAGAATACTCGAACGCGCCGCGGTGCGGAAATACCTGCGCGGTGCGCCGCGCCATGCCGTGGAGTTATCGCTTCCGGCGTTTCGCGGCGGGAGCGGCGGCCTTGGCGGGCTCGCTCGCGACGGCGTGGCGGCGCAGGACGTCGAGAAATTGTTCGAGGAGTTTCGATTTTTCCTCGCGGTGCCAGACGGCGCAGAGTTCCACCGGAGCGCAATCGCTCGGCACCGCCCGCAGGCCCGGCCCCATCGTCAGCGCCATGTGCTCCGGCAAGATGCAGATGCCGTAGCCGCTCGCGACGCGCCCGGCGATGCCCTCGAGCGTCGTGCCCGTCGGCCCGAGCTTCGGCGTGAAACCGCTCCAGCGGCAGAGTCGCGTGAAGATGCCGATGAATTGGGGCGATTCCTTTCGGTCGACGGTGATCCAGGTTTCGTTCGCCAGTTCGGCGAGGCGCACGTCGGTGCGCTCGGCGATGGGATGCGAGGACGGCACCACGATCACGAGGCGCGAGCGCAGGATGTCGAGGCACTCGAACTCGCGTCGGTTGCCGAGCAGCTCGCGCACCATGAAGCCGACGTGCACGCGCCGGTTGGCGATTAGCGCGAGCTGATCGTGAACGCGGCGGTCGTGCAGCACGACGTCGGTGCGCGGGTGGAGGCGGCGAAACTCGTTCAGCGCCGCAGGCACGATACTGCCGCCGAGATGCCAGTCGTTGCAGACGATCAACTCGCCCGCGCTGCCCTCGGTGACCTCGCGCACGGCGGCGGCGGCCATGTCGACCTGCGCGAGAATCTTGCACGTGTGCACGTAGTAGGCGCGGCCGGCGTCGGTGAGGCGGACGCGCATGTGATTCCGGTCGAGGAGTGTCGCGCCGAGTTCCTCCTCGAGCGCGCGAACCTGACGGCTGAGCGCGGGCTGGGCCACGCGCAACTGTTCAGCGGCGCGGCTGAAATTCAGCAGCTCGGCGACGGCCTTGAAGTAGCGCAGGTGGCGGAGTTCCATTTCGGTTGGGCAGGATGGGGAATGCGTATCGCCGACGCAAGGCGGCGGGGCCGTGCCGCGAAGGCAAGAAGCGGCCGGCGTGCAGCGGTTAAGTGCGGACGATGCGATTTCGTGGCAGCCGCCGTGAGGCGGCGGAGGCGGACCGATGCCCCGTCGCCCGCGAATTGCGCGAATTCGCGCGAATGAAAACCGGCGATCGCCGAGGCCGTCGCTTCGGCGGATGAGGGAAGGCTTCTCGCTCTGAATTCGCGGTCATTCGCGCAATTCGCGGGAGGTTTCTGAATGACTTCGACTGAGAGCGGCGGGCGTTCGTCAGCGCTCTGACGAGCGCTGCTACGCGTTCCTGTGCGGCGGCAACGCGGCTCGGATCACCGTCCGCCGGCGCCGGTGGCGCGTTCGAGGCTGGCGAGAGCGACGGCGTAGTCGTGCTGCGCTTGGGCGAGATTCGAGCGCGCTTGCGTGAGCGAGGACTGCGCCGACAGCACGTCGAGCTGAGTCGAGAGGCCGGCTTGGTAACGCGTCTGCGCGAGCCGCAGGCTTTCGCGGGCCTGCGCGACGACCTGTTCGGAGGCGCGCAGCACCTCGGAGGCTTCGGCGAGGCTCGCGTGCGCGGTGCGCACCTCGAGTTCGACCGCGAGCTGGCGCTCTTCGAGGGCGAGGCGGGCTTGCTGCGCGCGCGAGCGGGCTTGAGTGACTTTGCCCGCGGTCGCCTTCGAGTCGAAGAGGCTCCAACTCGCCTGCACGCCGGCGGACCAGCCGTGGAGGTTGCCCGCCGTCGTCGTGACGGGCGACGGGCGCGTCCACTCGTAACCGGCCGCGAGGCTCACGGTCGGGAGATAGCCGCTGCGCGCGCCGACGACGCCTTGCTCCGCGGCCTGGACGAGGCGCTCCTGTTGCAGCAACTCCGGACGCTGCGCGCGCGCGGCGGAGACGGCGTCGGCGAGCGCGATGTCGCGCGCGGGCACGGCGAGCGAGCCTTGGACGTCGAGGTCGCTGGCGGACGTGGAGGCGGCGCCGAGCGTGGTGCGGAGTTTTTCCTGCGCGATTTTGAAGGCGTTGCGGGCGCGGATGAGGCCGGGGCGGGCGTTGGCGACGGCGACCTCGGCGCGCAGCAGATCGAAGTCGGAGCCGGTGCCCGCGTCGCGGCGGCTGCGCGCGTAGGCGAGTTCGTTTTCCAGCACGTTCAACGCCTCCTCCTGCACGCCGATCAGCTCGCGCGAGAGGAGGACGGTGGAGAATTGCTGGCGCACGCTCAGCAGCGTGTCGTTCACGGCGGCGTTGAACGCGAGGCGCGCGGCTTCGAGCTGGGCGCGCTGGCCGCGCTCCTGCGCTTGGAGCGAGCCGCCGGCGTAGAGCACTTGCGACGCGGTGACGTCGACGGACCACGAGCGGTCCTCGGCGAGCGGCGACTCGAGGCGGCGGTCGTCGACGCGCGAAGCGCTGCCGCTGGCGGCGAGGGTGGGGAGGCGCGCGGCGCGCGCGCTGACGAGGACGCCTTCCTGCTCGCGGATCTGCTCGCGCGTGCGGAGCAGCGCGGGGTTATGCTCGAGCGCGTAGGCGAGCGCGGCGTCGAGCGTGAGCGGGCGCGGCAACGGGGGCGGAGTGTCGGCCGCGCGCGCCGGCGCGGTGGCGGCGGCGAGCGCGAGCAGCGGAAGGACGAGGGCGAGACGAAGCGTTTTCATTGTGGAGGGAAGGTTGGCAGGACGGGTGCGCAGCGTGGGTAGGGCCGGTCTTCGACCGGCCTCGTTCGACGCAGCGCGCGGATTCGACCTGCGAAAGATGGGCGGCGGCTCAGTGTGCGGCGTCGGGAGCGGGAGCAGGCAGCGTCGTCGCGGGGGCGGCGCTCGTCGCTTTGCGGTCTTTCGCGATGAGCGTGTAGAACGTCGGGACGACGAAGAGCGTGAAGAGCGTGCCGATCGACATGCCGGTGGCGATGACGAGGCCCATGCTGAAACGCGCTTCCGCGCCCGCGCCGCGCGCGACGACGAGCGGCAGCACGCCGAGCACCATCGCGGCGGTCGTCATGAGAATCGGGCGCAGCCGGATGCCGGCGGCGTGTTCGATCGCTTCGCGGACGCCGTAGCCTTTTTCCTGAAGGCCGTTGGCGAACTCGACCATGAGGATGCCGTGTTTGGTGATGAGGCCGACGAGCGTAATGAGGCCAACCTGCGTGTAGATGTTCAGCGTCGCGGCGCCGAAAAACAGGAACACCATCGCGCCGGCGAGCGAGAGCGGCACGGCCATCATGATGATGAACGGATCGCGCCAGCTCTCGTATTGCGCGGCGAGGACGAGGAAGATGACGACGATCGCCAGCGCGAACGCGGTCATGAGCGAACTGCCTTCCTGCACGTATTGGCGCAGCTCGCCCTTGTAGTCGGAGGAGAAACCGGCGGGGAAGACCTGTTTGGCTTCGGCGTTGAGCCAGTCGAGCGCTTCGCCGAGCGAGACGCCGGGACGCGGCACGAGGCCGAGCGTGGCCGAGTTGAGTTGTTGGAAACGCCCGAGGCTGCGCGGCTGCGTCGACTTCTCGATGCGGGCGATGCTTGAGAGCGGCACGAGTTCGCCTTTGCCGGTGGAGATGTAGTAACTGCCGAGCTGCTCCGGCGTGAGGCGCGAGACGCGGGTGACTTGCGGCGTGACCTTGTAGGCGCGGCCCTGGATCGAGAAGCGGTTCACGTAGCCGCCGCCGAGCATGGAGCCGAGATCGGCGCTGAGCTGCGACATGTCGATGCCGAGGAACGCGGCCTTGTCCTTGTCGATCACGAGGTCGGCCTGCGGCATGTCGTATTTGAGGCTGTTGTCGGCATAGACGAATTTGCCGCTGGCGAGCGCGCGCTGGAGGAGTTCGTTCGCGACTTCGAGCACTTGCGCGTGGTCGGCGGTCGAGCTGACGACGAATTGCACGGGCAAACCGCCGCCCGCGCCGGGCAGCGACGGCGGCAGCACCGCGGCGAGGTTGATGCCGGAAACTTCGCCGCCGAGCGCGGCCGCGTGCGTGGCGATCGCGGCGGCACCGCGCGTGCGTTGCTCCCACGGCGCGAGCACGAGGCCCATCATGCCGCCGGAAGGATTCGCCATGCCGCTGGCGGGATCGAAGCCGAGGATCATGAACCGCACTTTCGCCTCGGGCACCGCTTGCTGGATCATCGGATTCAGTTTCTCGGTGTAGCGCTGCGTCTGCTCGAGGGTGGCGTTCGGCGCGCCGCTGATCAGGCCGAGCACGAAGCCGCGGTCTTCCGCGGGCGCGAGTTCCTTTTTGGTCATCAGGAAAAACGGCACGATGCTCGCGAAAATCAGCACGGCGACGAGCACGACCGCCGGCCGGGTGTTGAGCACGCCGTCGAGGAGGCGCTCGTAGCGCTCGCGGAGTTTCGTGAACGCGACATCGAGGAAGTGCTCGATGCCCTTCGGATTCGGGTTATGCCGCAGCAGCTTCGCGCTGAGCATCGGCGAGAGCGTGAGCGCGACGAAGCCCGACACGAGCACCGAGCCCGCGAGCGTGAACGCGAACTCGCGGAAGAGCGCGCCGGTGACGCCGGATTGCAGACCGATCGGCGCGTAGACGGCGGCGAGCGTGATCGTCATCGCGATGACTGGGCCGACGAGTTCGTGCGCGCCCTTGATCGCGGCGTCGAAGGGCGTGAGCCCCTCCTCGATGTGGCGGTGGATGTTTTCGACGACGACGATGGCGTCGTCGACCACGAGGCCGATCGCCAGCACCATCGCGAGCAGCGTCAGCAGGTTGATCGAGAAACCGAGCGCGAGCATCAGGATGCCGCAGCCGACGAGCGAGAGCGGGATCGCGACGATCGGGATGACGACCGAGCGGAACGACCCGAGGAAAAGATAGATCACCACGATGACGATCAACATCGCCTCGACGAGCGTGTGCAGCACCTCGGTGATGGACGAGTTGATGAACTCGGTGGCGTCGTAGAGGATCGCGGCCTGGAGTCCGGCGGGGAACTGGCTGACGAGGTCGGGCCAGACGGCGCGCACGCGCTTGATGACGTCGATGGAGTTCGCGGTCGGCAGCACGCTGATGCTCATGCCTGTCGCGGTCAGGCCGTTGAAGGTGAGGTTGGAGCTGTAGTCCTCGGCGCCGAGCACGACGTCGGCGATGTCGCCGAGGCGCACGACGCGGCCGTCTTTTTCGGCGATCACGATCTGGCGAAATTCCTCCGCGGAGTGCAGATCGGTCTTCGCGGTCAGGTTGACGGAGATCATCGCGCCCTTCGTCTGGCCGATGGCGGAAAGGTAATTTTGCGAGGCGAGCTTGGCGCGGACGGCGGAGGCGCTGAGGCCGAGCGCGGCCATGCGGTCGTCCTTGAGCCAGATGCGCATGGCGAACGTGCGGCCGCCGAGGATTTCGACTTTTTGCACGCCCTCGACCGTGGACAGCTTCGGCTGCACGACGCGCACGAGGTAGTCGGTGATCTGGTTCGCCTCGAGCGTGTCGCTCGAGAAGCTCAGATACATCGATGCGGTCGTCTCGCCGACGGAGACGTCGAAGACGGGATCTTCGGCCGCGCTGGGTAGCTCGCTGCGGACGCGGTTCACCTTGGAGGTGATCTGCGTGAGCGCGTCGTTCGGGTCGTAGTTGAGCCGCAGCTTGGCAGTGATGACGGAGACGTTCGGGCCGCTGACGGATTCGACGTAGTCGAGACCGTCGGCCGAGGCGATTTCGCGCTCGAGCGGCGTGGTGATGTAGCCGCGGACGAGGTCGGCGCTGGCACCGGGATAGGCGGTCGTGACTTTGACGACGGCGTTGTTGGTCTGCGGGTATTGGCGGATGACCATCGCCTTGAACGCGAGCCAGCCGCCGAGCAGCAGGAAGAGGTTGACGACGGTCGCCAGAATCGGACGGCGGATGAAGAGATCGGTGAAGCGCATGGCGCGGAGGAGTTGAGAGCGAAAAGTCGGAAGTTGAGAGATGAGAGCTGAGAGTGGAGAGTGGAGCGCGGTCGCGAGAGCGCCGCGGTCGCAGACTCTCGGGCGGGGAGCGGGTCAGCTCTCGACGGGTTTCGGGGCCGGGTTCGCGTCGGGCGCGGCGGAGTTGTCGATTTTCACGGCGCTGCCGTTGCGCAGCTTGATCTGGCCGGAGGTGACGATCTGTTCGCCGGGCTTGAGGCCGCTGCGCACCTGCGTGAGATCGCCGCGGCTCGCGCCGGTCTTGATGAAGCGCTGTTGCACGACGCCGTCGGCGATCACGTAGACGGTTTCGCCGTAGGGATTGTAGACGACGGCGGCGGACGGGATGACGAGCGCGTGCTCGCTCGCGGGCAGCACGACTTCGGCGCGGGCGAACATGCCCGGGCGCAGCACCTCGCCGGGATTGCGCAGCGTGGCGCGAAGGTCGACGTTGCGCGTGGCGTCGTTCACGCGCGGGCTGAGTGCGGTGATCTGGCCCTCGAATGTCCGGTCGGGATACGCGTCGACGGTGAGGCGCACGGTCTGGCCGAGCGTGAGGCGGGCGATGTCCTGCTGCGGCAGCGAGAAATCGACGTAGATCGGATCGATGCTTTCGAGCACGACGAGCGCGTCGCCCTTGTTGAGAAATTGCCCGGGGTAAACCTGCACGATGCCGAGCCGGCCGGCGAACGGTGCAACGATGCGCTTCTTCGCGAGCGTGGCCTTGAGCTGCGCGACGGACGAACGCGTCGCGGCGAGCGTGGTCTCGGCGGTGTCGAGGTCGTTGGGCGTGTTGGTGCCGTTGGTGCGGAGTTCGCGCGCGCGGCCGAGGTTGATTTCGGCGAGCCGCGCCTGCGCTTCGAGACCGGCGAGCTGCGCTTCTTCGACGGCGGTGTCGAGTCGCACGAGCAACGCGCCCTCGTCGACGGCGGCGCCGGACGTGGCGGCGATCTCGCGCACGACGCCTTCGAGTTCGGTTTTCACGACGATGCCGCGGAAGCTTTTCAGCGCGCCGACGGCCTGGATCGTGTTGGGCCACGTCTCCGCGCGCACGACGGCGGCGCTCACGGTGACGGGCGGCAGTTTCATGCCGGCGCGCGCGGCCATCTGCTGGCGGATGGAATAGAATTTGTAGCCGAAGATCGCGGCGAAGACGGCGAGCGCGACGAGGGCGGTGAGCACGATGCGTTTTTTCATGGTAAGGGATCAGGCGGAGAAGTTGGCCGCGCCCTCTTGCAGGCGCGCGTAGCCGGCCAGCACCTGCTGCTGGGCGGAGTCGTCGAGGAAGCGCGTGACGGCCTGCACCGTGCGCAGGAACTCCAGCGTCGCCGGCTCGGCGAGCGCGCGACCGGCCGCGGAGAGGCGCACGTAGATCACGCGCCGGTCGTGCGTGTCGCGGGTGCGCGTGACGAGTTTCTGCGCCTCCAAATTGTCCAAGGCCTCGGTGATGGCCGAGCGCGAGACCGCCGTGTGCACGGCGAGGTCGGCGGCGCCGATCGGATCGGGCTCCAACGAGAACAGCACCACGAGCACGCCGAACTGCAGTTCGCTGAGCCGGTGCGGCGCGAGCGTCCGGTGGATGGCGGCGTGCAGCATCGCGCACGTGTCGAAATGCTCGAGCACCAGACGGCACCGCTCGGCGTCGAAGCCCGCGCGTTGGCGCGCGATGGCGAGCAAGGCGTGAGCGGCGAGGGACTGGGTGCGTTTCATGACGGTGGGATTCTAGCCGCCGCCTGCCGCCGCGAGAAATGCTTCCTGCCTCTCCTCGTCATGCCGCGCCGGCATCGCGCAAAAGCCCCGAAGCGATCTCGCTGCGAGCACCGCGCGCTCGCGTGAATTGTAGGAGCGGCTTTATGCCGCGACCGGTGCGAGGCACTCGTGACGTTCGAATCGCGGCATAAAGCCGCTCCTACACCCACGCCCATCGTCCGCTCGCGCGTGCCGCGAGGGACCGCCCGGTGACAAACTGCGCGGTTGACGGGCGCGGTGACCGGCGTTTCGTTGCGCTCGCCTGTAGGGGTGTCCTCCGCGGAGGGCTGAGATTGCGGCACGATCGGCTGCTCGACCCTGGAACCTGAACGGATCATGCCGACGAAGGAAACAGCAGGCGCCGCGAAAGCGCCGAGTGGCGCCGACGCAGCGCCCCTTCAACGGGAGTCCGATTCGGTCCGGGCATCAACACCGATGCAAATCCCGACACGAATCACCTCCATCACCCTCGCGCTGACGGCCCTCGCCGTCGCCCGGGCCCAGACCGGTAGCCCGCGACCTCCGGGCGCGGGTCAGCCACCCGTCCTCGGAGAGGCCGGGCTACCCACCGAATCGCCGGTCAAACTCGAGCCGCTCCGCGTCACCGCGGACCTCTGGCAATCGCCCCTCGCGCAAATCCCCGCGAGCGTCTCCGTCTACGATGCCGACGCGTTGCGCACCGGCGTCGTCCGCCACTTCGGCGACCTCGTCGACCAAATCCCGAATCTCACCTACACCGGCGGCACGTCGCGGCCGCGGTATTTCCAGATCCGCGGCATCGGCGAGAATTCGCAATTCGAGGGCGAGACACCCGACTCGACCGTGCGCTTCCTCGTCGACGATTTCGATTTCACCGGCCTCGGCACCGTCGCCAGCACGTTCGACGTGCAACAGGTCGAAGTGCTCCGTGGCCCGCAAGCCGGCGCGTTCGGCGCCAACGCCGCGGGCGGCGTCGTCCGCCTCGTGACCAACGCTCCCACGCCCGTCTGGACCGGCTCCGCCGAAGCCACCGTCGGCGGCGACGACCTGCGCAGCGGCGCCTTCGCCGTCGGCGGTCCGCTCATCGCGAGCCGGCCGAACGAGCTCATGGCGCGCCTCGCCGTGCAGCAGACGCGCGCGGACGGTTTCCGCCGCAACGTCACGCTCAACCGCGACACCAACTCGCGCGACGAGACCACCGCGCGCCTGCGCCTCACCTGGAATCCGAGCGATCTCTGGCGCTGGGACGCTGCGTTCATCGCCGCCGATTTCGACAACGGCTACGACGAGTTCGCGCTGAACAACAACGGCAAGCTCACCTACAGCGACCAGCCCGGCCGCGACGAGCAACGCTCGCTCGCCGGCAGCCTGCGCGGCACCTACCGCGGCATCGACGCCGCGCGCTTCACGACGGTCACGAGCGTCGCCCGCTCGCGCTCGCGCTACGCCTACGACGACGACTGGACCGCCGCGTCCTACATGGGTTTCTCCGACCTGCACCGCTCGCGCTGGGTCGTTAACCAGGAGCTGCGCCTCGATTCCGAACCCGGCCACGCGCTGAGCTGGATCGACCGCTGGACCGCCGGCGCGTTCTACTCCGACCTCGGTGAATGGTCGCGCTACACCGACGAAGATCCGTGGGACCTGCGCGGCCTCAAAACCACCTACCACGCCAAGAACGCCGCGCTCTTCGGCCAGGTGCAGCACGATTTCTCGCCGGCCACGCGCCTGATCGTCGGGCTCCGCACCGAGCGCATCAAACTCAGCGGCGACGGCCTGAAGACGCGCTACGAAAAATGGTCCGGCAACTGGCGCACGCCGGTCGTGGTCCGCCCGTCGTTCAGCGACACGCTCCTCGGCGGCAAGATCACGCTCGAACACGACCTCGACGCGCACACGCTCGCGTTCGCCTCGGTCACGCGCGGCTACAAGGCCGGCGGCATCAACGTCGACGCGCGCATCGCGGTCGGCACCGACCCGCTCACCTACGACACCGAGACGCTCTGGAACTACGAAGCCGGCTTCCGCGGCAACTGGCTCGAGCAAAAACTCACGGGCGAACTCACGGCCTTCTACCTCGCGCGCCGCAACACCCAGGTGCGCGACTCCGCCGGCTTCGGCGGTAATTACCGTTTCTTCACCGACAACGGCGACAACTCGCACGTCACCGGTCTCGAGGCGGCGGCCGGCTACGCACTCGCGCATGATTGGACCGTTCGCGGCTCGCTCGCGCTCATGCGCTCCGAGCTGAACCCGTTCACGCTCCGCAACGGCAACACCGGCGGCGGCCGCGACCTCGCGAACACGCCGCACTACGGCTACACGCTCGGCACGCGCTACGGCGCCGCGACCGGCTTCTTCGCCAGCGCCGAACTCGTCGGCCGCGCGCAGCAGTTCGACTCGAACAACCAGAACGAGTCGCGCCGCGCGTTTCGCGTCGTCAACGCCAGCCTCGGCTACGCCTGGCGCGAGTGGACCGTGACGCTGTGGGCGAAGAACCTCTTCGACGAAACCTACGACAAGCGCGTCTATTTCTTCGGCAACGAAGACCCCGACTACATCGAGACCCGCTACGAAGACCGCGCCGACCCGCGCCAGATCGGCGTGACCGCGAGCTATCGCTTCTGAGGTCGCTCACCCCGCGAATGCTCCGAGGGTTTGTCACCTAATAGGTGACAAACCCTTTTTCTTTGCGCTGCAGGGCGAGACCGCTCGAAAGCAGCGGGCTGCCGCTGGCGGGGCGGCGACTCCGCTCGCCGTCGCAACGCACCGGTTGGTAGGGCGAGTCGTCCCGACGAGCCGCAGCGGCGATCTGCGACTGTCGAGCGAACGCGAAGCGCGCCAGCCAAAGTCCGTATTACGGACTTTGGCATTCGAGGCGACGGCGCGCTGCTGTCGACAGCGTGTGGACGCTTGATCGACCGTTGTCGCCAATTTGCTTTGCCGCTCGTCCCGTAGCAACCGCTACTCAGGCCCCGTCTCGAGCCGCGGTTCGCGACCCTGCGCGGCCAGGCGCCCTTCGACCAACTCCCCGAGCCGAAGGGGTGCGCGCCTTTCCTCACGGGGCTCGAGTCGATTGTGGCCGGCTCAGGGCGTCAGGATTCCGGAGCCACGGGCGAAATCACTATCGTTTCGAGGGCCTCCTTCAATTGTGGGTCGTGGGTATCCGTGCCATCGTCGGCGACCCAGGTGAAGAGCTGGATGAGTCCTGCCGGGGATGAGGTGACGCGATAAAGATAGCGATATTTCTGATCGCCGAGTTTGGCGCTGAGAACGAACTCCTCCCAGTCGAGCCCGGATTGGCGTGCCGCCTCGCGTCGGTGAAGCTTGGTTTCGGTCCCGATGGCTCGATAGCGGGAGAGCACCAGTTCTGCAATCTGCGCGGTCGTCGTGCCAGATTGCGGGTTTTCAAAAATCACGCCGAAGGCCTGTGTGCCGTCACGGCGAAGAAAGGCGCGGTCGACGGGCGAGTTTTTCATCGGCATGGGCGCCCAGTCATCGGATAGCCGGGCGAACCAGCGGCGCTGCCCGCCATCATAAGTGGTGAGGCCGTCCTGCCCGCGCGTGTCAGGGCGGGCGGTCGGCGGGGCTGGCGGTCGACCGATGGGCTTGAAGTCGGCGGCCGCACGGGCGAGCAGGCGAGCGCGCGGATCGTCGTCAGCGACGGGGCCGCGCAGGCGGGACACGAGGGCGAAATGACCGCGAGCGCTGTGATGGAGGAAAGCATCCACCTGCCAGGACTGGTCGCCTTCGGCGTAGCTCCAGCGCCGATGGCCCCACGCGAGCCCGCCGGGGGGGCGAGGCAACGCGATCGACGTGGCCGTTTCGGGCACGACACATTGCTGGGCGATTTTAGCCAGCAGGTCGGTTTCACTCGTTTCTGCGGGCTCGGCGAAGACAAACAGGCCAGTGCCCCTATCGGCTTGGAAAATCCACGCGCGATCGCCAATGGGAATAATTGGCAACCAGGCCGGACTGAGCGCGAGTTCGTAGGCGATCGCGTCGTTTGCGGTCCAGACGACGGAGCCGGGATCGTGGGCGGCGGCGGCGGTCGTGACCAGTGAGGCGGCGAGACGTTCGCCGGTCAGCGGCGGCGTCTCAATCCGGGTGACCGCGTCGAGCAACGCGTCGCGTTGTCCGGCGCATTTGCGGAAGATGGATTCGCTCGTCCAAAAGTTGATCGCAAACGTCCCGTCCAGGCCAGTGGTGATAAGGTGGAACCAGCGGAAATCCGTTGGCGCTCCATTCGGATCGGTAATCACGAGCGAGAATTCGGCTTGGCTCCAGCGGCGGTTGTGGCGCACGACGTCGCTCTGCGAGAGCACGCGCGGATGGTTGCCCTGTTTTTCAAAAGCCGCATTCTTCGCTGCGATGGAGGCTTTGAGATCCACGGATTCGGCTTGGGTGGCGAGCGAGACGCCGAAGAGATCTCGCGGGGAAATCAGCACGTAGTCCTGGTCACCGCCAATCAGACGGGTTTGCCAATGTTTGCTCACGTGCCACGAACTGGAAGCGTGGGCGCCGGAGATTACCTGCTGACTCGAGGTCGCAATCTGCACGCTCACGGACCGGAGAATCATGAAGACTGAGAGTTGATACTCGAGCGCCCAGAGCATGACGCCCCACAAAGCGACGGCGGCGGTGGCGCGCAGGCGCGGGAAGCGCGGCGCGCGCCAGGCCCGCGCGGGTTGAGCGAGCGTGCCGGTGCGGTCGATGAAGGCGGCCAGCGTGCTTTCGAGGTCGATGCCGAGGCCGAAGAGCGGCCAACGCCACTCGGCGGCGCGACGGGCCGGAAGCATCACCGGCGTCCAGTTGTCGTCGAAGCGAATGAAAAGCGCATCGTCGCGGTCGCGTGGAAGCGAGTGTCCGGTGATATCCTCGAACCGAAGGCGAAATTCTTCGTAGCCTTGGCGCGACTGGAGATAGCTTGCGAGGCAGATGAGAAGCTTGCGCGGCGGCAGGTGCTCGAGGCAGCGGGCGATTTCCCACCAGACTCCCTCCGTCTCGGCGGGCTGCAGGACGACCGCGCTGGATTTTTCGAGCAGTTCGAGGACTTTCGCCTGCCATTCGCCTTGGCCGACGTAGAGCCGCGCCGCACCGGCGGTCGCGACATGTTCGCCGGGTTTGCCGATGGCGACAAACGGGCCGATGCGGCGGTTAAAATAGCCGGCGAGTTGTTCCTCGGCCGTGTCGGAGGACCGGCCGATGAACAGGCGCACTACACGCAGGGGATGGAGATTGCCGAGCGCGCCGATCGCCGGAACATAGTCGTGGAGAAGATTGCGCAAGCCCAGCAGGTAGGCGGTCACGCCGCGGGGATTCAGATCGTTGCGACCGTCGTCATGGAAGGAACGCAGATAAAGCACCGGCGCGCGACGGTCGTCGCCCAAGACGAGGCCACCAGGAAGCAGCGCGAGACGGTAGCCCCAGTAGACCATGAACGCGCCGATCGCCGGCACAAAAGTGGCAAGAATCATCACACCGTTCATCTCATCGCCGGTTTCGGAGATGGCGGCGTCGGCGCCGAACAGGCCCAGGCGAAGCAGCGGCCACGGCACGAACACGCCGACGAGAAAGATGAGCACCCCGACGATCTTGAGAGCCCAACCCAAAGCGGCGGAGCGAAATGGCGGCACGCCGGCGAGAACCTTGCGCCGACGACGGCGGAGCAGTCGCGTCTCGACGACGTGGGAGAAAACGGCGAACCCCACGAACACGCCGAGTTCACCGAGCGGAAGCGCCAGGCCGCTGACATCTCCGCCAGCGACCGCTGCCCAGATGGAACCCGCCAAGAAGCCAAGCGTGAGCAGCACTCCGAGAGTCAGCAGCGCAGGCCGGACAGGTTGTGTCCATTTGGGGCTGAGCTGGGCGGGATCGACCTCAAGATGGAAGCGATCGCCGAGCATGAGTTTGAGCGCATCGGCAACATGAGCGCACTCGCGGGCGAGTTGGTGGGTATGCCAGGTCTCGTCGCTAACTGTTTCGACGGTGATAAGGACTACATTGGATTTCCAGGGCCGCAGTTTCACCGAGCGAATCGCGTCGAGCGGCAGGCTGGCGTGGAGCTTGAAGCCAGGCTGGCGGGCGAACGCCTGATGTCCCTCGTCGGCGAGCAGCGCGCCGGGCAGTGGGGCGTCGTATTTTTTAGCGCGAAACAAGACGATGCGATCGCGGTAGAGCGCGAGGCCATCGCCGCGGATGCGGCGTTGAAACGAGAGATTGCGGGGATTGACGCGCAGGATCGGGAGCAGCCGTTCGAGGGAGAACGCCGGCGGAGGGATGGTGGTTGAGTGAGTGCTCATGGCGGAGGGAGAGGCGGGACAGAGTCGGTTGGCTTTGGGCGGGCGTGGATGCGGGCGAACGGGCGGCGGCAGCGGTCAGTTTTGATAGCGGATTTCTTCGCCGGCGCGGGTGCGGACGACGATGGGCTGATCCTGTTGGAACACGATGGTGCGGTAGTCTTCGCCCGCGTAGCTGATCACCTGCTTAACCGTTTTTCCCGGCTCGGGGCCGACCAGATCGTCGAAGCGAGCGGTGTTGGTGCTCTGCGCGCGGTAATATTGGTTCGCGGCGGCGGCGAGTTGGCGGAGATTTTTCAGAATCAGGAGAGGCACGTCCGTTGCGGCCAATTCGAGATCGGCGAGGTCGTCCGGGATCGAGACGTCGGAGTGGAGCGCGCGGGCGGCGCGGACCGCGGCGGAGGCGTCGGCGCGATCGCCGGCGGCGAGGGACTGCGTGGCGGCGCGGACGAAGATGGCGGCGCGGGTTGGCGCAGTGACGTTGGGATCGTGAGCGCTGAGCTCGGCGGCGCACCGGTAGCCGGTCGCGGCTTCGGCGTGGTGTTTGAGGTGAGCGTGGATGATGCCGGAGCTGTTCCAGACGTGCCAGTTGGTGGGATCGAGCTGGATCGCGCGCTCGATTGGTTCAACGGCTGCGGCGGGATCGTCGCGCAGATCGAAGTAGGCGGCGCGAGCGCGCCAGGCTTCGGCGCAGGTGTCGTCGGTGGCGAGGGCGAGGCGGCTCAGGCGGTCGGCGTCGATGAAATGGGCAGGCAAACGGTGTTGATCAGCCTGGGCGGCGTGAATCGCCGCGGTGGCACAAACCTTCGCGCGGGTGGAGGAGTCGCCGGCGAGTTGAAAAAGCAGGTCGCCGTTCAGGCTGCCGCCGGTGGTGGTGCGATGGGCGAGGGAAGAGTGATAGCGAGCGGTGTAGAGAAGAAAGAGCTTCAGTTGCTCGGCGGTGAGGTCAGGGCGAGCGTGACGCAATCCGGCGGCGGCGCCGGCGACAGCGGGAGCGGCCATCGAGGTGCCGTTCATGAGCACCGACGCTTCCGGGATCGCGGTGGAACTGATTTTCACTCCTGGCGCACCAAGATCGACGGAGCGTTCGCCGTAATTGCTGAACGCCGCGATCGTGCCCTCGGCATCGACGGCTGCGACCGCCACCGCATTGGGCATGAAGCGGGAGAGATAGGCCGGAGAGGGCAGGTTGGCGTCGTTGTCGGTGCCGTCGTTGCCGGAGGCGATGACGAACAGGACGTCCGGATTTTCGTAGATGGGGAGAAGGAATTGGACTGAGTGGGCGACGTAGCAATCGAAGGCGAGGTCGGGGAGGGCGGCGCGCGCGGCCTCGATCTGTTCCGCCGTGGCATGGGTGGCTTCGAGGTAGCGTGAGGCGAGGTCCGCGGCGGTGCGGGCGAAACTGTGGTAGTCGGCGGTCATGCTCAGGTTGACCACGCCTGCGCCGGTGGTGCGCAGGTAGTCGCTGAGACGGCGTCCGGCGGCGAGGGATTCGTCGAGGAGCGTGGCGCGATAGCGGGCGAGAAAATCGACGACGTCGGAGGCCGCCCCGGCGAGTTGGGTGAGTTCGGGCGGCCGGGTAAAGGCCTGCGCGTCGCCAAAGGATTCCCAAGAGAGCGTGTGCAGCAGCGCCTGGCCGCGACTGTGCTCGAGCACGATTCCGGCGACATGGGAGCCGTGGGAGAGTTCGATGGCACGGTCGAGGAAATCGCCGTTGGTGAAGCCGGCGTGGCGTCCGAAGATTTTGGCCAGAGGATTGTCGAAACCGGCGCGGAGTTGGTCGTAGTCGGTTTGATCGAGGCGGCCTTGCTCGAACTCGTTGTAGGCTTTGAAGAGACGCCCAATGGTGTCGCGGCTTTGAAGATAGATCTGGAGCTGTAGCGGACTGATTTCGTGAGGGCGATCGGTGGCGAGGTTCCAGCCGTAGACGTCGTCGACAAAACCGTTCCGGTCGTCGTCAACGCCGGGGCGGCCGTCGCGCTCGGCGGGGTTGACGTAATAGGCGGAGCGGAGCGCGGGATGGAGGTAATTGACGGTGGGCTCGAAGAGAACGACCAGGTGGGGCCGGCTGGGGCGGGTGGTGGACGGGCGGGCGTTTTTCGAGAGATAGGCGTAGGCGCGAAGCAGAAGCCGGCAGGCGCGAGCGTCTTCATGCTCCGGGTCGATCAGCGCGAGGGCGGTTTGACCGCCGGACGTGGCGTGCGCGGGATCGGCGCCGAGGCGAAGCAGTTCGCGGAGCGCTCCGAAATTGCCCTGCTGGGCGGCGAGCATGAGGGGCGTGTTCTGAACCGAGTCGGTCGCCTCTAGATTGGCCCCGGCAGCGACGAGTTCGCCGATGCGGGCCACGTCGTCGTTGCTAGCGGCGGTGAACAAGTCCGCGGGTGCGGCAGCGCGGACAAGCGCAGTGGCGAGGAATAAAAGGGCGAGAAGGCGCGGGCGTTTTGAAGCGGACATGGGCTGGAGGCTAGGGAGGGTGCAAGGCGAGGTGCGGCCGAATTCCTTCGTCACGGCGGGCTGCCGGCGCGGAGGAAAACATCGGCAACGGTGAGCTCTTGGCCGGTGGGGCTGGCGAGCTTCAGCCTGGTGGAGGATAAAGCGCCGTAGCGCTCGTAGCCGTTCGCGCCGCCGGCGCGCCGGTGGGCGCCGACGGGTCGTTCCACCTCTCCGCCACAGGGGCGGCGGCCGAGAGTGGGTGCCGCGGGCAGCGGGCCAAAGATAGCCGCGAGCAAGACAAACCCGAGTGGGCGGCACTGGGAGCAAGAGAACATGAGTGCGTGGAAAAGTGGCGGGGTGGAGACGCCGGGAAATACGAGAGCGGAGCGGGGAAATTAGGCGGACTGGAAACGGAAGAGCGTTTTCCAAGCCCATGCGCGCGGTCAGGGCGGCTCGGACGGAAAGAAGTGTTCGCGGCAGACGCTGGCTTCGGCGTAGGCCGCACCAAGGGCGGCGAGATCCTCGATGAGCTCAGTGTTATCCAAGCTGAATTTCTTGCCCGACGAGCGTTCAAACTCCGCAATCTCGGCCGCGGTGAGCGCGCGGTTGTAGCGGAGGTAAGTGAATTTCTTTTCGGTTGCGGCGAGCAGGCCGTCGCCCGCGAGCGCGCCGAGTTCGCGGTCGATGGGCGCTCCGAAGACACAGTGGCCCAAGACGCGACAAAGCAGATCCTGCTGGTTCCCGGCCGAGCCGAGGAGCGCCGGAACGATGAATTGCGCGACGTCCGTGTTGTTGACGTTGCGGGCGGCCTGCTTCGTGAGCTGCGCGCGCGTGGTGCCGGTGCCCACAGAGACGACTTGGAGCACGTCGCGGCCCGCAGGCCAGCCGATGGCGTAAGCGGGCAGCGTGGCCATCAGCACGGCGATGAGCGCGGGGTTGTTGTAGGGTGTCATCCCACCGTCGACGAAAAGGTCGGTGCGCGGACCGAGTCGGATCTCCTCGGGCGGGAAATAGACCGGCGCGGCGGTCGATGCGCGGAGAAGCTTCCAGAGCGGTAGGTCGAGATTGCAGTCGGCACGGGCCCGGTCGTTGTATTTGGAAAAGGGATTGTTGGACACCGGCCAGGCTGAGCCGGCCGTGGCGTTACGCATGACGACGAGCAGGTGTTTTTGGTCGGCGGGCGTTGCGCCCCAGAGACGGCGGCAGCCCAGCAGCGCGGGCTTTTGCGTCTCGTCGTCGAAAAACAGATCCTTGAACAGGCGGGCGATCACCCGCGGATCGTAGAGGCCGGTCCAATAGCGATCCATCCAGCCCGCCTTAGTGAACATTTCCCGACCGCGCGTGCGGTAGAGCGTGAGAATTTCATCGACGCTCATGCCCCACGCCAGACAGGAGGCGATGATCGCGCCTGTGCTGGTGCCGGCGAAGAAATCGAACTCCTCTCGCAAGACCAGCGTGCGTCGTCCGCGCTCTGCGCGGAAGATCGCTTCGATCTTGGCGAGGACAGTCAGGCTGAACACCCCGCGAATGCCGCCGCCATCAAGTGCGAGGATGCGTTTCATTTTCGCGATGGCGGCGTGGATCGCTTCCTCAGTGCGCCGCGGCGTAGCGGGTGACGGCATGCCACTCGAGGACCTCAAGCAGCAGGCGGCGCTCGATGTCGATTACGACCTCGCGCAGCCCGTTCTCCGTCGGGGCATGCAGGGCGCGTTGCTCGGCGTGGCCTAGTTGTGCGGCCATTTCACGGTAGCGGGAACAACGACGTTCGACGTCGAGGGCCGCGCCCGCTGCGAGGAGCGCGGCTGCGGCGAGCGGCAAGCCGACGCCGAAAAATTTCACGGTCGTATAGGTGGAGCCGGACGGGTCAATCAGGTGGAGCATCACGGCGGCGCTTGCGAGGATCGCGCCGGCGGTGCAGAGCGCGGCGCTCCGGCGCAACCACCGGCGCCGCGCGGTCGCCCTTGCGGCCTGGCGTTCGTAGTGGACCCGCTGAGCCCGCAGGCGGCGTTCGACGTAGTGCGCGCGAAAATCCTCCAGCGACGCCGCGTCTCCGGGGGCGAGAAGGCGGAGGAGCTGGAGGTGGCGTTGCAGCGTGAGAAACACCGGCAGACGCAGCGCGGTGAAGATCGCGGGAGCGTCGGGCGCCGGCCAGAACGCGAGTGCGGAGCGGCATATCTCTGCTTGAGCCCGGCTGTCGCGCCATGTGGCATGCGCGTGATGCAGCAGCCACGGCACGGCGAGCGCGAACAGGAGCACGGCGATTTTTACCCGGGGAGCCCATTCGTGAAGGTGGGCGGAGTCTGACCACAGAAGCGCGGCGACGGCCACGAGCGTCGCCAGTTGATGGAGAACTACGAGGGAAAGGTTGAGGTTGAGAGCGAGCGGGCGGTGCTTCTTGGCTTGGGTGCTGAATTGGTCGAATAACTGGCGGGCCGCGGCGATGCCGGTCGCACCGGCCGCTACGGCGGCTTGGCCGGCCGGAAGAGAAACCGGCAGCGCAGAGAGGTTCTCTTCGTGGAGCGCGAAGGTGCCGGCGTGAATCCACAGCAGCGGCTTCCCAAGCGCGCGCGCATAAGCGACCACGTCTCCGGTGCCGCCGGGAGTCGGGCCGCGCTCGTCGTTCCAGAAGGCGACCAGGACATCGCACTCCTCAACCACTCGAATGCCACACTGCAGGAAGGCCATCCGTCGTGCGGCGCCGGGCGGTTCTACGTGTGTTTGGATGGCGCGCGGAAGCAGCCGTTCGGTGCGGGCCCACTCGGCGGGCGTAAAGTCGACGCGGAAATTTTCCAGCGAAGCCGGCAACAGGAGCGTCCACGGCAGGGCGAGTTCGGCGGCTGCCTCCGCAAATAGCGTGTCAGCGCCGGCAGCAGCGGAAGAGACCGCCGCGAGTGGAGCCCCGGTGCGCCGCGAGAGAAGCACAAGCGCCTGTCGGATCGCGGCGGCAGTGCGTGGTGGGTCTGCCAGTTTTCGATGGCCGGTGAAGCCTACGAATAACCAAGGGCGTGGCATGGCGCTGCGAAGCTCAGCAACGTTCGTGCCCGAAAGCGAACCGGAACGGGGGAATTCGTCGACCAGCCGGACCATGCTGCGCCGTGCCGGGATGCCGATGCGATTCGAGACGAGCGGCGTCCCGTCGTGTTGCCGTCTGCGTCTTCGATCTGGCCGGTGGCTGCCGCAACGCGAGGCGGCAGGATTCACTCACTCGGCGCTCAGCTCCGTTGCGATCTCGGCCACTTGCCGCGCGTAGGTGACGCCGCTCTCGGGCGGGAAATGCTTTAGGCCGTCCGCGCGCAGGCGCGGTGCGTGGTCGCGCACGTAGGTGTCGAAGGCCTTGCGCGACGGGAACACGTATTGCGTCTCCACCACCGCCGGCGCCGTTTCGCTCTCGCGGTCGGGCAGCACGATGCGCACCGACGTCGCGCCGCCGGTCATCACTTCGGCGACGTGGTTCGGCGTCAGCCACGAGAGGAAACGGCCGCGTTGTTGGAGGTCTTGGCACGAGGCGCGAACGGTGTAGAGGACGGCGGGCATGGGTGGAAAGCAGAGTTCGGAAAACTCAGGACGGAGGACGATGGACGGCAAGCGGAGCGCGGCACGTTGCGGGAAAGTAGCGCAGGCTTCCAGCCTGCTCCGCGCTTCGATGCCGGCTGGAAGCCGGCGCTACGGCGGGCGAGGCCGGTCGCGTCGCCCCAAAGAACGCCGTTGAAACGTGGAGGACGCGGAGAGCACAGAGGAGAGACTTCGATCACTCTGTTCCGCGGACATTCACCCGGCAGGTGAACCTTCGGGGGGGGCTGATTTTCCCGCGTTCTACTTCGCGTCCTCCGCGCTCTCCGCGTTTCAACTGCGGAATTAAGGTTTACCCGAAAACGTGCGCTTTCCTTATGACGTGCGCTCGCTACGTTGCCGCGAAACTATGCTTCCCCGCCTCCTTCGCGGCCGCTGTGCCGCTCTCTGGTTCTCGTTCGTCGCGGTCGCGCTCGTCGGCGTCGCGGCCGAAAAACGCCCGCTGTCGCTGGACGACATGTTCAAGTTCAAGCGCGTGTCCGATCCGCAAATCTCGCCCGACGGCCGGCATGTCGTCTACGTCGTCAGCGAAGTTCTCTTCGCGGAAAACCGCACGCAGTCCGACTTGTGGATCGCCGACACGACGGGCGGCAACGTCCGCGCGCTCACCTCGACACCCAAAAACGAGCGTCACCCGCGCTGGTCGCCCGACGGCAAATGGATCGCGTTCGAGTCGAACCGCGCCGGCGACGACTACCAGGTTTTCGTGCTGCCGACCGACGGCGGCGAGGCGCGGCCGATCACGATGCTCTCGACCGGCGCGACCTCGCCCGTGTGGTCGGCGCAAGGCGACCAGATCGCGTTCGTGTCGGAAGTGTTTGCCGAGTTCTCCGCGAAGCCGTTCGCCGAGGCGGACAAGTTGAACAAGGAAAAGCTCGAGGCGCGCGAGAAGAGCAAGGTGAAGGCGCACGTCGCCACGCAGCTCCTCTACCGCCACTGGGATTCGTGGGTCGAAGACAAGCGCCAGCAACTCTTCGTCGTCGCCGTGAAGGACGGCGCCGCGGTCGGTGAGCCGCGCAACGTCACGCCCGGCGAGAACGACGCCGTGCCGACGTCCGACACGTTCAGCGCGGGCGACGAGTTCACCTTCTCGCCCGACGGCAAATCGCTCGCGTTCACTGCGCCGCCACTGCCGACGCGCGAGCAGGCGTGGAGCACCAACCACGACATCTGGCTCGTCGACCTCGAGACGCTCGAGCGCCGCCGCCTCACCAGCGCGCCGGGCGCAGAGGGCTTTCCGCGCTTCTCGCCGGACGGCAAGACGCTCGCCTATCGCGCGCAGGAGCGCAGCGGCTTCGAGGCCGAGCGTTGGGAGTTGAAGGTGCTCGACCTCGCCACCGGCCAGTCGCGCAGCCTCACGCAGAAGTGGGATCGCTCCGCCGACGCGTTCGTGTGGGCGCCCGACGGCAAGAAACTCTACTTCACCGCGCAGGACGCCGGCATCGAGCCCGTGTGGGCGATTGATGCGTCCGGCGCCGGCACCGTGCCCGCACGCGTCACCCGCGGCGGCGGTGTGTTCGGGAGCCTCAGCATCACCGCTGACGGCGGCGTGCTGGCCTTCACGCAGGCAAGTTCCACGCGCCCGCCCGAAGTCGCCGCGATGAATGTCGTCGGTGCCGCCGATGCCGCGGCGCCGCGCGCGCTCAGTCACGCGAACGATGCGCTGCTCGCCGGCATCGAGATGAACCAACTCGAGTCCGTCACTGTTTCGGGAGCAGGCGGCACGCCGGTGCAGATGTGGTTGCTCAAACCGCCGGGCTTCGACCCTGCGAAAAAATACCCGCTCGTATTCTGGGTGCACGGCGGCCCGCAAGGCGCGTGGATGGACGCGTGGAGCACGCGCTGGAACCCGCAGATATGGGCTGCGCAAGGCTACGTGCTCGCGATGCCGAATCCGCGCGGTTCGACCGGTTTCGGCCAGAAGTTCACCGACGAGATTTCGCACGATTGGGGCGGCAAGGTTTTCACCGACCTCATGAACTGCATGGACTGGCTGGATAAACAGCCGTTCATCGACACCAAGCGCGCCGCCGCCGCGGGCGCCAGCTACGGCGGTTACATGATGAACTGGTTCCAAGGCCACACCGACCGCTTCCGCACGCTCATCACGCACTGCGGCGTGTTCAACCTCTCGAGCATGTATGGCACAACCGAGGAGGTCTGGTTCGACGAGTGGGAGCACGGCATCCCGTGGGAGACGCCCGACGCCGACAAGTTCTCGCCGAACAAATTCGCCGCGGCCTTCAAGACGCCGAATCTGATCATTCACAACGAGCGCGATTTTCGCGTGCCGATCAACCAGGGCATGGAACTCTTCACGACGCTCCAGCGCAAAGGCGTGCCGTCGAAACTCATCATGTTCCCCGACGAGGGCCACTGGGTGCTGAAGCCGCAGAACAGCGAACTCTGGCACAAGGAAGTCTTCGCCTGGCTGGCGGAGTATTTGAAGTGAACGGTAGGGCCGGCTAGCGCCTCCCGCGAATCGACACGAATTCACGCGAATGACGATCACGCTGCGCTGCAAGGGTAGGGCCAGTCTTCGACTGGCCCAGTTGGGGCTATGATCGCGCGCGTCATCCGGGAGCGTCGAATTAGCCGGTCCGACCGGAGGCCCCAACGCGCGCGAGCGTCCTTGGGCCGGTTGAAACCCGGCCCTACGCCCAAAGGGCTTCGCGGCTTCACGCGATGGCCGTGTGAGTCCTTTTCTTCGTCGGTGTGAATCGGTCTGACTGTGGTTGGTTTCTAAAACGATGTTCGCCGCACTCCTTCGTCGCCTCCGCACCGACTCGCCGCGCTGGGCGCGGAATCTCGGGCTCGTGCGCGAGCACTTTGCGATCGCGACGCGCCACGCGCGCGTCCGTGCCGAATGGGCGCC
This sequence comes from Opitutia bacterium, assembly GCA_016187945.1. Lineage (GTDB taxonomy): Bacteria > Verrucomicrobiota > Verrucomicrobiia > Opitutales > Opitutaceae > Didemnitutus. The sequence continues at coordinate 59,855 of JACPIT010000011.1, read as the reverse complement.
GCACCTCCGCGCGAGTCGCGAAGCGATTCTCGCGGCCGCCGTGCGCTGTGCGCGCCGCGAACGCGCGCTCGTGATCGGCGCGGGCGATTGCCTCGACGTGCCCGTGGCGGAACTCGCGGAGCAGTTCGCGCAGGTGACGCTCGCGGACATCGTCGTCAGCGCCACCGCGAAGGATTTCGCGAAACGTTTTCCCGGTCGCGTGCGTTGCGTGCAGTGGGACGCCACCGGTGCGCTCGCGCGCCTCGCCGTCTTACGCGACGCGCTCGCGGCGCCCGACGTGCCGAAGCTTTTTGCCGAAGCCGATCCTGGTCCGCCGCCGGGCGGCGAGCCGGATTTCGTCGTCTCTGCCAACTGCCTCTCGCAACTCGGTCTCGTGCCGGCGCACTCGCTCCCGGCGGCGGAGAAAGACAAGGGCCTCCCGGATCGCTGCGCGAAAGTCGCCGCGCGCCGCCACCTCGACTGGCTGGCCGAGCGGCGCACCGCCGTGCGCGTGCTGCTCGTCGATGCCGCGCGCCTCGACCTCGCGCCGGACGGCGTGACGATTCAGAAAACCGAGACGCTCTACACGCGCTTCGGCTTGCGCCCGCCCGATCGCACGTGGCGCTGGAACCTCGCGCCGATTCCGGAGTGGTCCGCCGATTTTCACCGCGTCCACGACGTCGGCGTGTGGATCGACGGGCCGCTTGCATGACCGACGCGCGTCGGGGCGCGTCACTCCACCGCGTGCGCCAAGCGTCCCAAACGTGTTTGTAGTCTAATAGACTACAAACCGGATCGGCGTCGCAGACCGGTCCGTTTTGCGGACGGGGAATGGGCATCGGGTTCAGACGCCCGAGCGTGCGGAATCCCCACAGCTTTTTTTTGCGACGAATGAGTGAAATCGGCTCGCGCCGCCGGCTTTTGGTTCGCATTCACACCGCACCGACATGACTTCACGCGAGTCTTGTCCTCGTCGCCTCCACCCCCTGCTGACCCCGTGACCCCGCCGCCCGAAACGGACCACGCCCGCTGGTTCGCCGAGGAAATGCATCCGCACGAAACTTCGCTGCGCTCGTATCTGCACGGTTCGTTTCCGGCCGTGCGGGACGTGGACGATGTCGTCCAGGAGTCTTTCCTGCGCGTCTGGCGGGCGAGGGCGGCGCAGCCGATCGAGTCGGCGCGGGCATTCCTCTTCAAAGTCGCGCGGCATCTCGCGATCGACCATCTGCGTCATGACCGCCGCTCGCCCGTCGAGACTGTGGGGGATTTGGCGCGGTTGGACGTCTCAGAAGAAAGACCCGCCGTGCCGGCGACGGTCAGTCGCAATGAAAAAATCCAGCTCCTCATCGCCGCCATCGACGACCTGCCGCCCAAGTGCCGCGAGGTCGTGGTGCTGCGCAAACTCAAGTTCGTGCCGCAACGCGAGGTCGCGCTCCGCCTCGGCATCTCGGAGAAAGGCGTGGAAATCCAACTGACCCGCGGGCTCGCGCGCTGCCGCGAATTTCTCCGGAAGCGCGGCGTGCAGAGTCTCTTCGACGATGAAACCTGATTTCATTCCCGGCTCCCGCTCCGCGGACGCGGAGGAAGGGCGCACCGAATTCGACTGGCCGCGCCACGCCGGCGCGACCGACGAGATCCTGCGTGGACTCGAGTCGCGCGCGCGTCGTCGCCGCCACCGACGGCTCGCCGCGACCGGTGCGCTCGCGGCGGTGCTCGCGCTCGGTTTGCTGTGGACGCAGAAATTCACTCCGCCGGTCGCGCCCGAGACGACGCTCGCCGCGACGGACGTCGTCGTGCACGCGCCCGAACGGCGCACGCTGCCGGACGGCTCGGTGGTGGAGTTGCGCGACGGCGCGCAGATCGAGATCGATTTCAGCCCCGAGTTCCGTCGCGTCGCGTTGCTGCGGGGCGAAGCGCATTTCGCCGTCGCGAAGAACCCGGCGCGGCCGTTCATCGTTCGCGCCGACGGCGTCGAGGTGCGCGCGGTCGGCACCGCCTTCGCGGTGCAGGTCGGCCAGTCCGCCGTCGAAGTCGTGGTCACCGAGGGCAAGGTCGCGGTGGAAAAACCGGCGCCCGCGTCCGCTGCCGCCACCGCATCCGCGCCGACGCCGGCGGAACCGCCGCGCTTGCTCGCCTCGCTCACCGCCGGGTATCGGGTGGTCGTGGAAAAAGTCGGCGCGGCGCCGACCGAGGTGCGCGAACTCGCCGCCGCCGAGGTCGCGGACCGGCTTTCGTGGCGCGTGCCGCGCCTCGAATTTTCCGGCACGCCGCTGGCCGAGGTCATCGCTCTGTTCAACCGGCACAATCGCACGCAATTCGTGCTCGCGGACGCGCCGCTCGGCCGATTGCGCGTGAGCGGCAGCTTGCGCGCCGATCGCGTCGAGGCGCTCGTCGCGATGGTCGAGACGGATTTCGGCGTGCGCGCGGATCGCAGCGATGGACGCATCGTCCTGCATGCCGCGCGCTGAGCTGCGGGGGGGTAACCGCGCGGGCCGCGGTGAATTTGCCCAGAGCAGAACCACAGAACAGACGGAAGACACAGAAGGCTTTCCGTGTCTGGTGTCCGGGATACGCGCTTGAACCAAAGGTTTTCCGAGCAAAGCGAGAATCGGCCACGCGTGGCCACGTTGTCGCTGCGCTCCGATGCGGCGACTTTGGGCGGTCGCTGCTCGGCTGTGGCGTCGCTTCGTGGATTTCCGTGTGTTCTGTGTTTTCTGTGGTCAGTCCGGTTCAAAAATTTTCTGTGGGGTTTCGTGCCGGTTGCGGCGTCCAACAAAGGCAAGACGCCCGGCAAATCGGCCGCGCGATCCGCATCACCTCAATGACCCCACCGCTTCTGGCGCGCTCACGCCGCTTCTCCACCTTGTTTTGCGTTCCCCGGTTTCTCCGCTCGCTCGCCATGGCGGCGCTCCTCGTCGGCGCGTTGCACGCCGCCGAGCCGGCGCGCGCGTTCGACATTCCTGCCGGGCCGGCGGAGAACGCGCTGAAGGCCTTCTCCACGCAGTCGGGCGTCGAGCTGTTGTTCTCGACCGAGGCGGCGAGCGGCGTGCGCACCAACGCGGTGCGCGGCGAACTGCCGCCGAGCGAGGCGATCGAGCGTCTGCTAGCGGGCACGGAGCTGCAGGCGGTGCGCGACGCCGCGAGCGGCGTCCTCCGCATCACGCGCGTGCCGAAACCCGTGGCCCCTTCCGAAAAAAACGTCGCGAGCCGCCCCGTCGAGAAAGCCGGGGCGGCGCGTGAGGACGGCGATCAGGTGCTGAAGCTCGAGACGTTCACCGTCACCGGTTCGAATATCCGCCGCGTCGACGGCGAGACGGCTCTGCCGGTCACGAAGCTCACGCGCGACGACCTCGACGCGCGCGGAGCGACGACGATGGCCGAGTTGTTCGAGACGATCGGCTTCGCCGAGCCGTCCGCGATCAGCGAGTTGAACAACGGCCCGCAGCTCGCGCGCGGCGACGTGGCGTCGGTCGACTTGCGCGGCATCGGTTCCGGCAGCACGCTCGCGCTCATCAACGGCCGGCGCATGGCGCCGCACCCGATTTCGATGGCCGAGAACGGCGTGCCGTCGCTCGCCGCAAACATCAACTCCGTGCCGCGCGCGCTCGTCACCCGCGTCGAACTCCTGCGCGACGGCGCATCCGCCATCTACGGCGCCGACGCGGCGGCCGGCGTGATCAACACCATCATCACGCCCGCCGGACAGGGACGAGGCGCGCGGTTCTCCGCTTCGGTCACGCAGCACGGCGGCGCAAACGAAGTCGGCGCCACGCTCTACGACAGCTTCCGCACCGGCAAAACGAACCTCTCCGTCTCGGTCGATGTGTTTCATCGCGACCTGCTCGCCGCGCGCGACCGCGATTGGGCGAAGAACGCCGACCTGCGCGTCAATCGCGACCTGCCCGCGCCGTGGAACGGTCAGCCGATCGTCGATGCGAACGGCGCGACGGTTCGCGATAACGATTTCGCCAACACCAACAGCGTGAACCAGTGGGGTCAGTGGCAGCGCGGCTTCATCCAGCCCGATTATCTGACGTTCGTCGGCTCGCGCCCGACCGGCAACGTCGGCATCACCACCAGCACGACGCCGCCCGCCGGCGTGGCGACGATGGCGAGCAGCGGCATGTTCTACCTCATCCCGGGCGCGAACGGCGCAGTGAATTTCAAGCAGACCGCTCCGTCGAAGAACATCGATAACGCGGAAAACGCCACGTTCTCCAACTGGAACAACTGGAAGACGCTCGTGCCGCGCACCGATCGCTTGCAGTTCGCGACCTTCGTCGATCGCCCGCTCAACGAGCGCATCCGCTTCTTCGGCGATCTGCTCTTCTACGCGGCGCACTCCGTCACGCGTCGCGAGCCGACGAATTTCAAGAACACCGACGACCAGGGCATCTACCTGCCCGCGAGCAATCCCTTCAACCCGTTCGGCACGCGTTTCTACAGCCCGACAGGCGCGCCCAACGCCGACGGCACGCCGCGCCTCGTCGGCACGCCCGCCGACGTCTCGCTGTGGACCGGCATCTCGCCCGGTCAGAACTCCGGCTACGGCTTCCGCCCGCGCGAGACGGAGGTGTTCAGTTATTCTTACCGCGCGCTCGCCGGCCTCCGCGGCACGTTCGGCCAGACCTGGGAGTGGGAGAGCGGCCTGCTCGCCTCGGGCGCGCAGACGCACGAATACGAACACTTCCAAGTCCGCGAGTCGCGCCTGCGCGAGGCGCTCGCTCGCACCGATCCGGTCACGGCGTTCAATCCGTTCCCCGTCACGTTCAAAATCGCGAACAACCAGATCGTCGTCGACAAGGTCTACGAGAATCCCGCCTCGGTCCTCGAGCCGCTCTACGACGACGAAGATCGTTTCGGTCGCACGAATCTCTTCCTCTGGGACGCGAAGGTGAACGGTCGCCTCGGCCGCCTCTTCAGCGGCGGCGAGATCGGCGTCGCGAGCGGCGTCGAGGTGCGTTACGAAACCTACGCCGACAAACGCTCGACCTACTCCGGCCTGAATCCGCCCGGCTCGGGCGCGCAGTTCCCCTTCCTGCGCGAGAACGATAACGACTTCCTCGCGCTCAGCTCGAACGTGCCGATCAGCGCGCACCAGACCGTTTACGCCGGCTACGCGGAAGTCGCGCTGCCATTCGTCACCTCCGCCAACCGCAAGCCGCTCGTCGACGCGCTCGAGTTGACGCTCGCGGGCCGCTTCGAGCATTTCTCGATCTTCGGCCAGACGACGAAGCCCAAAGCCAGCCTGCTCTGGAATCCCGCCCGCTGGCTCAAGTTCCGCGCGTCGGTCGCGGAGTCGTTCCGCGCGCCGAATCTCGTGCAGACCAACGTCACCGCGCTGCGTCGGCAAATCTCCGCCGACGATCCGTATCGCTTCGGCGTCACCGCGCTCGCCTCGGACGGCACCGCGCAGCGCACGAGCTATCGGCAGGGCAACCAGAACCTGGTGCCCGAAGAGGCGCAGACGTGGACCGCCGGCTTCGTCCTCGACGTGCCGAAGGTCCGCGGCCTTTCGCTCACGTTCGACTATTTCAGCATCAACCAAAACAAGGTGATCGAAAACATGGGCACGCAGGCGGTGATCGATCGCGACGAACTGCTGCTCGACCTCGCCGTCCAGGCCGCGCTCGCCTCCGGCAAGTCGATCGACACCGTCGACCTCGGCTCGGGCACCGCGAACTACCTCGGCTACTCGAAAGTCACGCGCAAACCCGTGAGCGACGCCGACCGCGCGGCCTTCGCGACCTACAACGCCGCCCAGCCGACCAACGCCACGAAGCGCGCCCCCGTCGGCGAGATCGTCAGCGTGGTCGACGACTACATCAATCTCAGCGGCCGCGACATTCAGGGCTACGAGTTCGGCTTCGAGTGGCGCTCGCCGAAAAGTTCGCTCGGGCAATTCACCCTCGAGGCCGATTCGACGCACTACATTCTCCGTCGCTCGCAAGCCGAGCCCGGCGCCGCGGAACTCGACGAACTCGGCCGCAACGGCCGCACGAAATGGCGCGCGAACGCGAGCTTCGGCTGGCGCCGCGGCCCCTGGTCGGCGCGCTGGTTCACGAGCTACTTTGGTTCGTTCGTCGACACCTCCGCCGCGACCACCGAGGCCGTCTACACGGCGCTCGGCCGGCCGGATTACATCTCGGTCTTCAACGACAACGGCGTCACGCGCTACCTCTACAAAGTCGAGCCGTTCATCAACCATAACGCCTCGCTCTCCTATCGCTTCGAGCGCGGCCCGCGCTGGCTGCGCGACGTGACCGTGCGCAGCTCCGTAAACAACGTCTTCGACACGATTCCGCCGCTCGCCGACGAGCAATTCGGCTACATGGCCGGCACCGCCAACGTCCGCGGTCGTCAGTTCGGCATCGAACTCAGCCGGAAGTTCTGAGTTCCCGTCCGCACCGGACGCGCGCCGCTCCCCGCGCGAGCGCGCGTCAGTGTTCGCGCGCGCTTTCCCTCCCGTCACCCCCATGAAAACTCCACGCTGCTCGGGCGCCGCCTCACGGTTCGCTCGGAAGATGCTCGGCTCGCTCCTCGTCGCGACCTCGTTTGCCACCGTCGCCTCCGCTCAGATCACCGAACCGGACAATCACCAAGTCATCTTCCGCTATCGCACGTTCAGCGGCACGCGACCGAGCTACGTGTCGCCGCTCACCTCGGCAGGCGGCATCAGTTTCGCCGCCGGCTCGACCGACATCGTGACGATCGCGCGCGGCACAGGTTTCGACGACACGATCGTCACCGACTTCGACGGCAGCACGGAGTTCGTGCAAGGCAGCGCCGCGCTCGACACGACCGACAGCGCGGGCAACGATTCGTTCACGGTCGAGGCATGGTTCAAAGCTGACAGCACGACCGGGCTGCGCAGCATTTTCTCCAATACCGAGAGCTACCGCGGCTTCGCGCTGCGCCTCAACGCCGGCCAGTTGCAGGGCCTCGTGCGCTTCGCCAACGGCTCGTCCTACGTCTCGGTGACCGTCGATCCCGACGCCGGCACGCCCGCGCTCGCGACCGGCCGCTGGTATTACGCCGTGCTGCACTGCCGCAAGCAGGCGAGTTACTACGAACTCCGCCTCTACCTCGACGGCGTGAAGATCGGTTCGCTCAACACCGCGTCGCTCTACAACGGCGTTCGCCAGTGCACCGAACTCCCGATGGTCGGCGCCGAGCCGAGCGGCGGCACGGCGAGCGGCGACTATTTCGACGGTCAGATCTACGCCGTCGTCGTCAGCAACCACGACATCTATCTCAACAACTACGTGAAGCTCCCCGTCGTGCGCGACGGCGGTCGCTACTTCGGCTCGCCGTCGTATCACGACTACCTCAGCACGACCGCGAGCACCGATTTTCGTATCCACGCCACGGTGAAACTCTATCCCGACGTCGATCCCGATGGCACGAGCAACAAGGTCGTCGATCGGATGGAATGGCCGTTCGCGAACGATTACTACATTCCGCAAGGGCTCACCTACGACGCGACGAACGGACGCTTCTACGTCGGCTATTACTGGAAAGACGAAGCCGGCACGCTGCACGGCGCGCCCTCGATCGTCGCCGAGATCGACGCCGCGACGAAGACGCTGCGCCGGACGTTCCAACTCCAGTTGTCCGCCTCGGGCGTCAGTCCGGTTGTGTGGCACGACGGCCACATCGGCGGCCTAGCGTATCACAACGGCAGCCTCTACACGAAGGAAGGCACCACGATCTACCGCTATCGCCTGCAGGACGCGCCCGCGCCGAACTACCTCTTCAACGCCGCGACGTTCGCCAATGCGCGCGGCGACCAGAATCCGTTGCCCGCCTACGCGACCTACACGCCGAACATTTCCACGAACGTGGACATCTCGTGCATGGACATCGCGACCGACTCCGACGGCACGCCGATCTTCTGGGTCGCCGACTTCGACCTCAGCACCTACCGCAAGCTCCTCGGTTACCCCATCGACGCCAACGGCAACATCGCCGCCACACCGCGCTACACGTTCACGCTCCCGGTCCTGAAAACACAGGGCGTCACCTGCTACGCCGCTGGAGCCACGACACTCGATTTCTACATCGCCACCAGCTACAGCACGAACCCGAGCGAAATCTACCGCGTGCATTACGTGAAGGGCGTCGCCGCCGCCCAGAGTTCGACCAAAGTCTTCGAAGGCCCCTTCGGCCTCGAAGACATGACGATGGCCGGCACGATGCCGTGGACGATTTCGGAGTCTGGCGCCCGTTACTATCAGAAGCGCACGAGCCCAGCGCCGTGGGATGACCTTTATCCGTTCCTCTTCGGCGTCTCGCTCTGAGCCCCGTGGCGTTCGCATTTTTTCGATGATCCACTCCGTTTTCTTTTCCCGCGATCAACGTCTCGCACAACTTGCCGCCGGCCCGCTCGACGTCCTCGTCGTCGGTGGCGGCGTCGTCGGCGCCGGCGTGGCGCGCGATGCCGCGATGCGCGGGCTCCGCGTCGGCCTCGTCGAGCAACACGATTTCGCCTTCGGCACCAGCAGCCGCTCGAGCCGCCTGTTGCACGGCGGCCTGCGTTACCTCGCGCAGGGCCACCTCGGCCTCGTGCGCGAGGCGAGTCTGGAAAAGCGGACGCTGGCCGCGATTGCGCCGCACCTCGCGCAGCCGCTCGGGTTCATCTTTCCGTCCTATCGCGGCGAAGGTCCGCCGCTCTGGCAGTTGCGCATCGGCGTGAAGCTCTACGACCTGCTTTGCTCCGGCCGGAATTTCCAGCCGTCGCGCGCCTTCGCCCTCGGTGCCACGCGCGCGCTGCTGCCGGATCTGCGCACCGAGCGCCTCGCCGGCGCCGTGCGCTACTTCGATGCGCTGACCAACGACGCGCGCCTCGTTCTCGATACGCTGCGCTCCGCCGAGCGACACGGAGCGCACGTGCTCAACTACACGCGTTTCGCGCACCCGGTCCGCGACGGCGAGACGTGGCGTTGCGCGCTCGAGGACAGCGTCGCAGGCGGCAGGTTGACCGTGCGGGCTCACACGATCGTCAACGCCACCGGTCCGTGGTCCGATCAACTGCCCGGCAGCGAGGTGCGCCTGCGACTCACGAAAGGCATCCACCTCGTCGTCGACGCGTCGCGCTTGCGCGTGCCGTCGGCCGTCGTGATCACCGAGGGCAAGCGCATCCTCTTCGTCCTGCCGTGGGGCAAGCGAGTGATCGTCGGCACGACCGATACGGACTATCGCGGCGCGCCGGAAGACGTGTCGGTCGAACCCGACGACGTCGCCTACGTCCTGCGCACCGTGAACAACTTCTTCCCCCGCACGAGGCTCGTCGCTGCCGACATCGTGAGCGCGTGGGCCGGCCTGCGCCCGCTCGTCGCCAACGCCGACGGTTCGCCATCCGACATTTCTCGCGCGCACGAAATCCGCAGCCCGCGACCGGGCTGGTGGGACATCACCGGAGGCAAGCTCACCACTTACCGGCTCATGCCGAGCAGGCGGTCGACGCGATCGCGCGGCACCTCGCGCGCGAACTGCCACGCTGCCGCACGGCGCGCGAGACGTTGCTCGAAGGGCCGGACGCCGCGGCGTTCAGCGGCGTCACGCCGCCGCCGTGCACCGAAAACGCCGTGCGCCACTACGTGGATCGCGAGTGGGCTGCGCACCTCGCCGACGTGATGGTGCGCCGCGCTGGCTGGCACTACTACGAGCGCGCCCCCGAGCGGCGCGTCGAGGAGGTCGCCACATGGATGGCGCGCGTCGCGGGCTGGTCGGAAGCGCGGCGCGCCGACGAGATCGCGGCGTATCGCGCGGAGGTCGAGCTGGCTGAGGTCGCCAAGGTGGAGCGCATTGACCTCAATGTGCTCGAGCATCCAGTCCGCGGCGAAAATTCTCGGACGCGTTGAGGTCGACGCGTTCCACCTCGGGCAGCCTCTCTCGCAAATTTTGAGCACATGATTTCCTTTCTCCGCCCCCGTCCGCCAGCGTCGCCGCTGCCGGCGGAGCGCATCGATCCCGAATATCGCCGGCTGCGCATCCAGGTGTTCGCGGGCATCTTCATCGGCTACGCGGCGTTTTATCTCGTGCGAAAAAACCTCGCGCTCGCGATTCCCGACATCCTGCGCGACTACCCGCACTACACGAAGGCCGCGCTCGGCTCCGCCATGACCGGCCTCTCGATCGCCTACGGCGTCTCGAAATTCATCATGGGCTCCGTGTCGGATCGCAGCAATCCGCGGTGGTTCATGACGCTCGGTCTGCTGCTCACCAGCGCGGTGACATTTGCCTTCGGTGCCGTGCCGGCGATCTACGGTTCGCTGACGCTGATCGTCGTGCTGCAGACCCTCAACGGCTGGTTCAACGGCATGGGCTGGCCGCCGTGCGGCAAGACGATGGTGCACTGGTTCTCCACGAAAGAGCGCGGCGTGACCGTCGCGTTCTGGAACGTCGCGCACAACGTCGGCGGCGGTCTTGTGGCGGGCCTCGCGTTGCTCGGTGTGACGCTGTTCCACGACTGGGGCGCGAAGTTTTATTTCAACGCCCTCGTCGCCGCCGGTTGCGCGCTGATCGTGGCGTGGCTGCTGCGCGACACGCCGCAGAGCTGCGGGCTCCCGCCGATCGAACGCTACAAGAACGACTACCCGCCCGACTACTCCGAGGCGCACGAGCGGACGTTCACGTTCCGCGAGATTTTCTTCGAGCACATCTTCCGCAACCGCTTTCTCTGGGCCATCGCGGTCGCCAACGCCTTCGTCTACTTCGTGCGCTACGGCGTCGTGGACTGGATTCCGACGTATCTGCAAACCGCGAAGGGTTTCTCGTTCGAGCAATCGAGCTGGGCCTGGGCGGCGTTCGAATACGCCGCGATCCCCGGCACGATCCTGTGCGGCTGGGTCTCGGACAAGGTCTTCAAGGGCCGGCGCGCGCCCGCGACGATCCTCTTCATGGCGCTCACGCTCGCGGCCCTGGTCGTCTACGGCCTCAACCGCCACGGCCCGCTCTGGATCGACATCGTCTCGCTGATCGCGATCGGCTTCTTCGTCTACGGTCCGATCATGCTCATCGGCCTGCACGCGCTCGATCTTGTGCCGAAGAAAGCCGCGGGCACGGCGGCGGGCTTCACCGGATTTTTCGGCTACGTGTTCGGCTCCGCCATCGCCGGCACCGGCGTGGGCTGGATCGCGGACCACTGGGGCTGGAGCGGCGTGTTCGGCACGATGATCGTCTGCTGCGTGCTCACGATGGGCTTCAGCGCGCTCACGCTCGGCCACCGCACAACCTCCGCGGCCCAATAAGCACGAATTCAACCGCGGAAGTGAGTATCGACACAGAGAAAACCAGAGAGCCACAGAGTATCAAAAACTTTTCTTCTCCTCCGTGGTCTCTGTGCAGCTCCTTCCGTCTCTGTGACTAGAATAGGAAAATCCCGACGTTGAGCGGTCCTCCGCGATCTCCGCGGCCTCCGCGCTTCAACTGCATTTCTCCAGATGAAAACTCTTCTGCTTCACCTCCTCTTGTCCACGAGCGCGCTCGCGACCGGCGCCGCGCCGAGTCCCGTCGTCATCGCGCACCGCGGCGCGTCGGGCTATCTGCCGGAGCACACGCTGCCGTCCGTCGCCTACGCGCACGCCTTGGGCGCCGACTATCTCGAGCAGGACATCGTCCTCAGCAAGGACCGCGTGCCGCTCGTGCTGCACGACATCGAGATCGATACCGTGACGGACGTCGCGACGCGCTTTCCAGGCCGCCAGCGCGCCAACGGGCATTTCTACGCGATCGACTTCACGCTCGCAGAAATCCGCCAGCTCCGCGCGCACGAACGCTGCGATCCGAAGACCGGTCGGCCCGTCTACCCGCGCCGCTTTCCGATCGGACAATCGACGTTCGCCGTGCCGACGCTCGAAGAGGAACTGCAATTCATCCAAGGCCTCAACCGCAGCACCGGCCGCGACACCGGCATCTACCCGGAGATCAAAGCGCCCGCGTGGCACCGCGCGCAGGGCCACGACATCTCGGCCATCGTGCTGGAGGTGCTCGCGCGCTACGGCTACCGCACGAAGGCCGACAACTTCTACCTGCAATGCTTCGACTTCGCCGAGGTGCAGCGCCTGCGCCGCGAGCTCGGTTTCCAAGGCAAGATCGTGCAACTCGTCGGCCGCTACGGCGCCGGAGAAAATGAACAAGCCGCGACCGACGACGCGCGCGACAACTCCGACCTGCTCGCGCCCGCGCGCCTCGCCGAAGTCGCGCGCTACGCCGACGGCATCGGCCCGTCGCTCGCGCACCTCGTGGCCGTCGACGCGACCGGTCACGCGCAACCGAACGATGTCGTCGCCCGCGCCCACGCGCTCGGGCTCGTGGTGCACCCCTACACGTTTCGCACGGACGCGCTGCCGAAATTCTCATCCGACGCGCGCGCGCTGCTCTCGCTGCTGTTCGGCGAATTGCGCGTCGACGGGATCTTCGCCGATCAGCCGGACGTCGTGCGCGCGTATCGGCAAGGATACTCCCGATGAGTGCGTGCTTTGGCCGTGACAATACTGCCGGACGTAGCAGCCGACGTGAGGAGGCTGAGCCGGAGGTGAATGTCGCGGCACAGCCTCGTCACCTCGGCTGCTACGACGCTGCTCGCATTTCGACTGCGTCGATCCGCCTTTGCCTCGCTTTTCTGCTTGGTTGCGCGAGCGTCGCCGTCGCCACGACGCCGGGCGAGCTGGTCGTTGCCGGCCCGCGTCCGAGCTACACCGACAAGACGCTCTCCGCTGTGCCCAACGCCGCGGCGCTACGCGTGCGCTGCTGGTCGCCGCGACTCGACGACGGCTTTGTGCCACAGGGGATCGCGCTCGATGGCGATCGGGCACTCGTGGTCGCCTATCGCAGCGCCGATGAGAAAAACGCCTTCGGCCCGAGCCGCGTGTTCGCCGTCGATCCGTCGACGGGCGCGGTGAGCGCGAGCTTCGCGCTCCCGGAGGAATTCGCGCACCCCGGCGGTTTGGCGCGCGACGGCGCGACGCTCTACGTCGTGAACTTCGGCACGCTGCTGCGCGTCGATCTCGCGCGTTCGCTCGCGTCCGGTCGCGCCGTCATCACTGGCCGTCGCGCCGTGGCGAAGCCGATGGGTCCATCGTTCGTGACATTCCACGAGGACGCGTTGTGGTTCGGGTGCTTCGTGCGCGAGGCGGCCGCCGCGCCGCGACTCTACCGCGTGCCCATCGAGCGGATTTTCGGCGCGCGAAATCTCCCGCCGCTCGATCCGCGCGACGCGACGCACAGTCTGCCGCTGCCGGTGCTGGCGCAAGGCGTCGCGTTCGACGGGCGCGGGCGGCTGTGGGTTTCCGCCAGTCTGCAAAAGGAAGGATGGCTCTACCAACTCGCGCTCGACGACGGGCGCGTGCTCGCGCGTCACGCGATGCCCGCGGGAATCGAGGGCTTGGTGCAGGCGGGCGCGGATCGCCTCTGGTCGATCGGCGAATGCGGCACGCGCCGCTGGCTCTCCTCGCCGACGTTTTTCCCCGTGATCTTCGAGATCGACCTCGCTGCTCTGAAGCCGGAGCGCCGCTGAGCGGAACTCGCAGGGCGCGCGCCCGCCCCGAGGCAGCGAACGTTGTCGCCTTCCCGCCCGCGTAAGCGACCGGGCGGTTGTTTGTCATCCATTGGATGACAAACCGGCTTGGGGATGACCGAGGACGGGAAACTGTCCCGGCGTCTCGTCCGGCGAAATGAATCCAGCGTAGCGCGAATGTGGCCCGGCGCGCTTTGCATCGTTTGCGAATCGCTCGCCATGGCGCGAGTCAGTAGCGCACGACGCGCGAAATCAGCACGGAAATGAAACCATGCGTCATGACAGCGCGCGGCATCGTCGCGCGCGGCGGGTTTCGTCGTAGTGCCGCGTGCGGGTGCTCGCGCGCTCGCTCCGATGACCACTCTCACTCGCTCCTTTCTCACGAAAACCTCCGCGCTCCCCGCCGGCGTCGCCTGCGGCCCGCTCGCCACGTTTCCCGAGCGCATCGTGCAGTTTGGCGAAGGTAATTTTCTCCGCGCCTTCGCCGATTGGATGATCGACGAACTCAACGCGCGCGGCCTCCTCCAGAGCCAGGTGCTCGTCGTGCAACCGATCCGCCAAGGTCTCGCAGCGCAGCTCAACGCGCAGGACGGACTCTACACGGTGCTCGTGCGCGGCACCGAGAACGGCAAGGTCGTCGAATCGCCACGCGTCGTCACCGCCGTGCGTCGCGCGCTCGATCCTTACGCGAGTTGGGCGGAACTCGTCGCGACGTTCGAGAGCAACGATCTGCGCTTCGTCGTCTCCAACACGACCGAGGCCGGCATCGCCTACGCGCCGGAGCCGTTCGACGCCGCACGTTGCCCGGAATCGTTTCCCGCGAAGATCGCGACGCTGCTTTACGCGCGCTTCCAAGCGGTGCGCGGTCACCCGGAGCGCGGACTGGTGTTTGTGCCGTGCGAGTTGATCGAGAAGAACGGCACGCAGCTCCGTGCGTGCGTGTTGCAGCACGCGGCGGCGTGGGCGCTGCCGGCGGAGTTCGTAAAGTGGGTGAGCGAGGCCAACGTCTTTCTCAACACGCTCGTCGACCGCATCGTGCCGGGTTACCCGAAGGCGGAGGTCGCCGCGGTGGCCAAGAAACTCGGTTACGAGGACCGCCTGCTCGTCGCCTCGGAGCATTTTCATCTCTGGGTGATCGAAGGGCCGAAGGAGATCGAGGCCGAACTGCCGTTCGCGCGCGCGGGACTCAACGTCGTGTGGACCGACGACCTCACGCCTTACCGCACGCGCAAGGTGCGCGTGCTGAACGGCGCGCACACCGGCTCCGTGCTCGCGGCGTTCGCCGCCGGCGCGTCGACCGTGAAAGAGATGATGGACGATCCGCTGACGGAGGCGTTCGTGCATCGCCTCGTGTTCGACGAAATCGTGCCGCGCCTCGCGCTGCCGGAGGCGGAGCGCCACGCCTACGCCGAGGCGGTGCTGGAGCGTTTCCGCAATCCGTTCGTGCGGCACGAGCTGCTCTCGATCTCGCTCAACTCCGTCTCGAAATGGAAAGTGCGCGTGCTGCCGTCGCTGCTCGACGCCGTGGCGGCGAATCGCACGGTGACGCCGTTGCTGGCGTTCTCTCTCGCGGCGCTGCTGTGGTTCTACCGCGGCCATCGCGAGCCTGAAGGCACCGTGTTCGGGCGGCGCGGCGACGAGCGTTATCCGATCCGCGACGACGAAGCGGTGCTCGATTTCTTCGCGCGCGAGTGGGCGCTGGTCGAGGAGACGGACGACCGTTTCCAGTTCACGAAAAACGCCCTCGCGCAAACCCAGTTCTGGGGCCGCGACCTGAACGAGATTCCCGGTCTGACCTTCACGGTCGCGATCGCGCTCGAGCGCATCGCCAGTCTCGGCATGCGCGAGACGCTCAAGAAACTCGTCGTCGACACCCCGCGCTGCACCTGACCGCCATGAACTCCGGCGTGCTGCTCATTCATCCGGCCGACAACGTCGCGATCGCGCTCCGTCGCCTCGCCGCCGGCACGCGCATCGAGGCCGGCGGCATCGCTGTGACGCTCGCGACGGACATTCCGTGCGGTCACAAGTTTGCGCGCGTCGCGATCCGCGCCGGCGAGCCGGTGCGGAAATTCGGCCAGCCGATCGGATCGGCGAAAGAGAACATCGCCGCCGGCGCGTGGGTGCACACGCAGAACGTCCGCACGAATCTCGAGGGCGTGCTCGACTACACGTTCGCGCCGCAGCCGGTGGCGAAGTTGCCCGCGGTCGCGCCGTGCACGTTCGCCGGCTACGCGCGCCCGAACGGCGAGGTCGGCATCCGCAACGAACTCTGGATCATCCCGACCGTCGGCTGCGTGAACGAGGTCGCGCAAGCGCTCGCGCGCAATCTCCGTGCCGCGGGACTGCCGGCCGGCGTCGACGCCGTGCAGGCGTTCTCGCATCCGCACGGCTGCTCGCAGCTCGGCACCGACCACGAATCGACGCAGCAAATCCTCGCGGGGCTCGCGATGCACCCGAACGCCGGCGCCGTGCTCGTGATCGGCCTCGGTTGCGAGAACAACACGATGGCGAGTTTCCGCGCGTTGCTGCCCGACGCCGACTCTGGCCGCTATCGTTTTCTCAGCGTGCAGGAATCGCCCGACGAGATGGCCGAGGGTGCGAAACTCCTCGGCGAACTCGCCGCCCACGCCGCGCAGTTCCAGCGCACGCCGCAACCGCTCGCGCGCCTGCGCGTCGGCCTGAAGTGCGGTGGCTCGGACGGTTTCTCCGGCCTCACGGCGAACCCGGTCGTCGGCGCGTTTTCCGACCGACTCGTCGCCGCCGGCGGCACGACGGTGCTGACGGAGGTGCCCGAGATGTTCGGCGCCGAGGCGCTGTTCCTCAACCGCTGCGCGAGCCGCGCGGTGTTCGACGACTGCGTGGCGATGATCAACGGCTTCAAGGAATACTTCCTGCGCTACAACCAGGTCGTCTACGAGAACCCGTCGCCCGGCAACAAGGAGGGCGGCATCACCACGCTCGAGGAGAAATCGCTCGGCTGCCTGCAAAAAGGCGGCACGTCCGAGGTGGTCGCGGTGCTGCCCTACGGCGGACGCCTCGCGAAGACCGGGCTGAATTTTCTCACTGGGCCGGGCAACGACATCGTCTCGCTTACGGCCCTCGCCGCGTCGGGCGCGCATCTCGTGCTCTTCACGACCGGACGCGGCACGCCGCTCGGCGGTCCGGTGCCGACGTTGAAGATCGCATCGAACTCCGACCTCGCCGCGCGCAAGACCGGCTGGATCGACTTCGACGCCGGCCGCGTGATTGGCGGCCTGTCGCTCGAGGCGGCGGCCGAGGAGTTGCTCGACCTCGTGCTCGTGACCGCGAGCGGGCGGCGCACGCACAACGAGGCGAATGGTTTTCACGAGATCGCGATCTTCAAGGACGGCGTGACCCTTTAGCCGAGCTCGCCAACCGCTGGCGTGGAGGCGGACCAGAGCCATCGGCTACCCGCCGGCCGGAGCAATCCGGCCGGCGGGATCATTTTCGAGGGGAACAGAATGAACCTAAATTCCGCCGGCGGGATCACGGTTGGCACGGATGAATCACGGCATCCTCGCCGGTGCGGCTTCACTCGATGGGTGTGTTCCCCGGCGGCGAAAATTTTCCTGAAAAACCTCCATCCGCGCCATCCGTGGTTAATTCTTCCGCGGAAATCAGGAGGGGTGCGACGGACGCGCCAACGACGAACGAGCGGTCCGATGCCGTAACGAAATTTTTCCCCGGCGCTCCCTTGCTGCCATGGGACTGGATTTCTGGAGCGTTCGGCTGATAGTCGCAGCCGTTCCCATGCCACCCGATGCCAGTCCTGAGGTGACCCGCTGGTTCGCCACGGAGGTGCAGCCGCACCGTCCGGCGTTGCGGGCTTGGTTGCTGGCGCGTTTCCCGACCCTGCCCGATGTCGATGATGTCGTGCAAGAGAGCCTCGCACGCCTCGTGCAGGCGAGGGAGGTGAGTCCGATTCGCTCGGCGCGGGCGCTGTTGTTCACGACGGCGCGCAACCTCGCGCTCGATGCCGTGCGCCGGCAGCGCGTGGTGGCATTCGAGCCGATTACGGACGACACCGATCCGACCGTCTTAACCGATGCGGCGGATGTCGTCGCCTCCGTCACCAAACAGCAGGAACTCGAACTCTTGACCAAGGCCATTCAGGCGCTCCCCGAGCGCGTGCGGCAGATTTTCACGCTGCGCACGGCTTACGGTCTTACGCAGAAACAGATCGCCGAAAAACTCGGCGTCTCCGAAAGCACGGTCGAAAAACAGATGGCCGCCGGCATCCGCCAGTGCGCCGCGTTTTTCGCGCGCGGAGGTGCGCGATGAACGAGGAGTGCCAAGGGCCAACGGCCAGGGGCCAAGGGCCGGCGCACTGGCCGGTAGTGGCTTGCAATGGCGACGAAGCGTCGCCTTCCAAGTCGAGAGCGGAGTGGGCTGAAGGCGAGGAGGTGCGTCATGTCTGACCCGCATCAACCGATTCCCGCGGAAATCCTCGAGACGGCTTCCGCCTGGCTCGCGCGCCGCGACCGCGGCCTGAGCGCCGCCGAGCAGGACGACTATATGCAGTGGCTGCGCGCCGACCCGCGCCACGCGGAAGCGCTCCAGCAGCACGCCGCCGCGCTCGAGCGGATGATGCAGCTCTACGAGTGGACGCCGGCGAACGACACCGAGCCGAACCCCGATTTGTTCGCCCTGCCGCCCGCGCGCAGTCGTGCCGGGCGGCGCTGGGCTTACGCTGGACTCGCCGCCGCCGCCGCGATCGCGTTCGTGTTCGTATTCACGCGTCCGACGGCGGAGAGCAACGCCCTGGCGACCGCTCCGAAGTCCCACCTGCGAGTCAACGAACGCCTCGCGCTCCCCGACGGCTCGCGCGTTGAGTTGAAGGATGGCACGCAGCTCGTCGTTCAGTATTCCGAAACCGAGCGCCGCGTGAAACTGACCGGCGGCGAGGCGCATTTTTCCGTCTGGAAAGACAAGGCGCGTCCGTTCGTCGTTGAGGCCAGCGGCGTCGAGGTGCGCGCGGTCGGCACGGCGTTCAATGTCCGACTCGGCGCGCGCGACGTGCAGGTGCTCGTCACCGAGGGCCGCGTGACGGTCGAGCAGCCCGCGGTCCCGGCGACGCCTCCGGCATTCGTTTCCGTCGGAGAAACGGCGAAGGTGCCGCTCGAAACGGCGGCGTCTCCCACGATCGCGTTCGTCACGCCCGAGGATATCGCGCGCGAACTCGCGTGGCAGGCGCCGCGTTTGGAGTTCAACGAGACGCCGCTCGCGGACGCGGTGGCGGAGTTCAACCGCCTCAACCGGCACCAGATCGAGTTCGGCGATCCCGCGCTCGGCGCGCTGCGTATCGGCGGCACGTTCCGACCGGACAACATCGAGGGCTTCATCCGGATGCTGGTGGCGGATCCGGCGTTTGCGGTGCGCGCCGAGCCGGCCGGTGAAAACCGGACCGTATTGCGCCGCGCACGTTGAGCGCGTGTCGCCGCGCCGAAAAAGTTACGGGTTTGTGGCCAAACTTCGTCGTGTTACCTAACCGGCTCTCGCCGGCGACACCTCGACCTACCCCATGCGAACCCTTCGTCACCTCCTGCGCGCCTTCGTGTTCGGCGCTTTCCTGACCGCCGTTGTTTTCGCGGCGGACGAACAAAAGAAAAATTACGACATCCCGGCCGGCGATGCCGTGGTCGCGCTCAAGCGCTTCGCGGCCCTCTCCGGACGCGAGACGCTCTTTGCCGCCGAGACGGTTCGCGGCGTGAAGACGTCCGCCGTGAAGGGCGAACTCACCGCGCAGGAGGCCCTCGCGGCGCTGCTCGGGGGCACCGGTCTGATCTCCTCGATCGACACCAAGACCGGTGCGGTCGCGGTGCGACGGGGATACTCCGCTGAATCAAAAAACGCCCCAAGCCGCCTCGCTGACGCGAAGGCGGCGCCGAAGGACGGTCCGGTGATGCTGGGCAACTTCGAGGTCCGCTCGTCACGCGTCGACGGCCTGATCAACAAAGGCGTGATTCCCACGAACGAGGATGCGCCGATCTACCACGACGTCATCGATCGCATCGACATCGAGCGCATGGGGGCGACGAACGTCGAGGAAGTCATCCGCAACACGCCCGAACTCACCGGCTACAGCTCGGCCAACCAGGAGGCGTCCGTCGTCCAGATCGTCGGTCCGAGCAGCCTGTCCTCCAATCTGAGCCTGCGCGGCTTCGATTCGCAGCAGACGACCGTGCTGATCAACGGCCGGCGTGTCGCACGTTCGCAGTTCCCGAATCTCGTCGGCGCGTCGAGCGGCGACCTCTCGCGCATCCCGCTCTCCGCGATCGAACGCATCGAGATCATGCCGATGTCCGGCTCCGCGATGTATGGCGGCGGCGCGATCGGTGGCGTCGTGAACGTGATCCTGCGCAAAAACTATTCCGGCCGCGAACTCACCACGCAGTTCGGCACCAGCACCGAGGGCGGCAGCACGGAATTCAACGCGACCTACCTGCACGGCTTTTCCGTGCACGATGGCCGCACGACCGGCACGTTCACGCTCAACTACCGCGACCGCGGTCCGCTGACTTTCGCCGATCGGCCCGACATGTTGAACCGCGCGCTCGCGCACCTCGCCACCGAGAGCGCGATCAGCGCGTTCACCGACATGCCCGGCATGATCCGCGTCACCGCCGCCACCGGCGATCTCGGCATTCCCGGCCGGAGCGGCATCCGCTACGCGATGTTGCCGGCGGGTCTCACGCTCGCGCAGGCCAACGCGCTCACGCCGGCCGATTTCGTCGCCACGGCCGGCAAATTCACGCCGACCTTCGAGCGGTTCAAAAACAATTACCTCTACACACCCAGCAAGGCCTTCACGGCGAGTTTCAGCGGCGAGCATCAGCTCGTGCCCGACTGCCTCACGGCCTACGGTGAATTCATCTTCACGGCCAACCGCCAGGACATCGAGAACCCGAAGTTCTACGGCACCGGCACGACGCTCACGCTCAGCGCGACGCATCCCTTCAATCCGTTCCGCACCGGCGTGACGCCTGGCTTCATCGGTCGCAGCGTCGCCGTGAATCTCCTGATGGTCGATGCCCGCCCGAGCACGACCGCGATGAAGCGCGACACTTACCGCGCCGTCGCCGGGCTCAAGGGCAAGCTCGGCGAAAAATGGGACTGGTCGCTCGACGGCACGAGCGAGGTCGCCGTGATCCGCGGCGATTCGCAGGTCGGCGCGGACAACATCAACCTCGCGAGCTTCTTCAGCGCCGTCGCCAATCCCGCGACGTTCGCCGATCGTTGGGCGCTCTACCAGCCCTTGGCCGATCACCGCGCCAATCCCGTCGCGGCGAGCGTGAACGAGAACTACTTCAACGTCGTCGCGCAGCAGCGCTACTGGCAATACGCCTCGAACCTTATCGCGCGCTTCTCCGGCGACGTCTACGACTGGCGCGCCGGCACGGTGAAGACCTCGCTCGGCGCCGAGGCCTACTGGTGGCAATACGAGGGCAAGCGTCCCTACATCTACCCGAAGACGCTCGCGGACATCATGGGCACGAGCCTCCCGCGCGACATCGCCTACAGCCGGCAGTCGCGCCGGACCGACGCCGTCTTCGGCGAACTCGTCGTGCCCGTGATCAGCAAGCGCTGGCGCCCGTTGCCCGTCGAAAGCCTCGATCTCAACTTCAGCGCGCGCCACGAAAGCGCGGACGATTCCAAGGCCGCCGTCACCACCGCCGTCGCGGCGAAACTCGCGATGACGCGCGATGTCGCGTTCCGCGCCTCCTATACGGAAGGCTTTTTTCCGCCGGAGCAGGGCAGCCTCTTCACGTCGGACTACGGTTTCTCGACCTTCTTCACGTCGACCACCACCGTCACCGATCCGCGTCGCGGCAACACGAGCCAGACCTACACCGTCGACGTCAACACCGGCCCGAATCCCGGCCTGCGCCCGGAGACATCCAAGGCAGCGAATTTCGGCATCATCTTCACGCCGCGCTGGCTGACCGGACTGCGTTTCAGCATCGATTATTGGGATATCAAGAAGCACGACGCGATCCGTTCCCCGAGTTTTTCGGACCTGTTGCTCAACGAAGGCGAGTTTCCCGACCGCATCACGCGCGCGGCCCCGATTCCCGATGATCCCGCCGGCTGGGCCGGTCCGATCACGGCTTTCGATACGCGCATGATCAACATGGCGCTGGTCCAGACCGACGGCTACGACCTCAACGCCAGCTATCGCGCGCAGACGCGCGCGCTCGGCGAGATCACGTTCAGCAGCCGCGCCACCTACACCGACAAGGTCCGCTCGCGCGTCTCGCCCGCCGCGCGGCCCGTCGAACGCGTCGGCACCAACGAGGGCGCGCTGAACTGGCGCGGCACGGCATCGCTGTTTTGGGAAAAGGGCGCCTGGCGCGCTGGCGTCACCGCGCGCTACATCGATTCGTTCCACACCAGCACCACGGCTCCGTCGACGCAGTATCCGACCGCCAGCGGCGCCGATGGTGCGCACATCGCTTCCGATCTCACGTGGGATTTTCAGGTCGGCTACCGCGTTGCCTACGGCAACCAGAAGCGCGGCTGGCGCGGCATCTTGTCCGGCACGGCGTGGCGGCTGGTGGTGAACAACGCCTTCAACCGCATGCCGCCGTGGTATTCCAGCGGTTACTACAGCCGCTTCTCCGATCCGCGCATGCGCTACATCTCCCTCGAAGTGAAGAAAACCCTCTGACCTCCCCGCCGATGAAAAAACGCTTCCTCGCCGCCCTCGCGCTCGCCTTGGCCGTTTTATTTCTGCCCGCATTCGCGGCGGACGCAGACGCGGATTACGCCGCGTGGAAATCCGTCTACGAACGCTCGCCGCGCGACGTCGTGCCGCGGGGCGACAGAGCCGCGCAGGACGCGTTCTGGACCAGAAAAGCCGGCGACCTCGACGCGCTGGCCCAGCAATTCCTCGCCGCACACCCGGCGGACGCCCGGAGGTGGGAGGTGATGCTGCGCACGGTGCCAATGGACCGCTGGCTGCAATGGCCGGACGAGGCCGCACGCGCCGCCAGCCAGGCCCGGCACCGCGACTGGCTCGCCCGCACCGCGACCAGCAACGAGGCGCCGATCGAACTGCGTGATCAAGCGCAGGCTCAATTGATCTCGGTCGAGATCGATGCCGCCAGGTCGGCACTCACTCACGACCATACAGTCGACAGCCGCGCGCTCGCGGCGCGCCTCGATGAGTTTGGTGAGACCTACCCCGATTCTCGCAACCGGGCCCGGCTCGAGCAGATGCTCTTCGCGGTTCTCTCCCTGTCCGATCGCGCGCTCGGTCTCGAACGCGCTGAGCGCTTGGCGGCGACGTCCGGTCCGCTCGCCCAGGTGGGGAAGGACTGGGTGCGCAAACTCGGATTGGTCGGCCAGACGATGGAGATGAAGTTCACCGCGGCGGATGGGACGGAGGTCGATCTCGCGGCACTGCGCGGCAAGGTCGTGCTGGTGGATTTCTGGGCCACCTGGTGCGGCCCATGCATGAACGAAATGCCGAACGTGAAAGCCGTTTACGCGAAGTTTCACGCCCAGGGCTTCGAGATCGTGGGCATTTCACTCGACGGCGGCGGTATCACCAAAGGAATCAAATCCGGCGTCAAGACGCGCGAGGATTTCCTTGCGTTCCTCAAGCGCGAGGAGATGCCGTGGCCGCAGCACTTCGCCAATGAGGGCTGGAAAAACGAGTTCGCCCAGCGCTTCGGGATCAAGTCGATCCCCGCAGTTTTCCTGATCGGCAAGGACGGCAAGGTGGTGTCCACCGAAGCGCGCGGCGAGGCGCTCGAGGCGCAGGTGCGGCGCGCGCTGGGGCTTTGAGCTTCGCCCGCCGGCCGGCTGCCTTCAGGGCGTGGACAACCGGCCGACCTCGATCAAGGGAGAGGCGCGCGCCGCGCGGGCGGAAAGCGGATTTTCGGCGATTGCCTTAACGGAACCGCCGGACTCGCGTGTCTCCGGAAGTTGGCGCCTCGTGCGCTGCTGTTGCCCCATGCCCCCGGAAAATACCGCCCAAGCCCGTTGGTTCGTCGACGAGGTGCTCCCGCATGAGCCCAAATTGCGGGCGTGGGCGCGCGCACGTTTTCCGGCCGTCGCCGATCTCGACGATGTCGTGCAGAGCGCCTACGCGCGGTTGCTGGGCGCGCATGCCTCCGGGCCGATCGCCAACCCGAAGGCGTTTCTCTTCATCACCGTGCGCAATCTCGCGCTGAACCGCCTGCGCCACCAAGGCTACGAGCGACCCGCGGGGAGCGCGGACATCGATCCGTTGAGCGTGGTCGACGACGCGCTCGGCGTGCCCGAGGTGCTCGCGCATCGCGAAGATTTTCAGCTCCTCATCGAGGCCGTCCAGTCGCTGCCCGATCGCTGCCGCCAGGTCGTGACCCTCCGCAAGATCTACGGCCTTTCGCAAAAGGAAGTCGCGGAACGCCTCGGCATCTCGGAAAACACCGTGGAAGCGCAGGGCGCGATCGGACTGAGGAAGTGCATCGAATTTTTCCGACGTCGGGGCCACACCCGCGTCGCCCGCCCATGAAGCATTCCGATCCAGCTCCGGAAAACTCGCCCGATGTCGCGCGCGCCGCTGCCGAATGGGTGCTGCGCCTCGATCGCGGGCTCACGCCGGCCGAGCAGGATGCCTACACGCAATGGCTCGCCGCCGACTCGCGGCACCGCGAGGCTCTGGCCGAGCACCGGTGGGGTTGGGACGAGTTCGACCGGCTCGCGGGCATTCAGGATTCGGTGCACGCGCGGCCGGATCCGGATTTGCTCGCGCCGCCGCCGCCGGTGCGCGGGCGCCGGCTACGCTTTCTGCCGCACGTCGTCACATTGGCGGCGGCCGCCGCCGTGGCCGTGGTGTTTTGGTGGCCGCCGGCAAGCGGGACGCGGGAACCGAGCGTGCCCGCGCCGTCCTACGCGCTCGCGGCGCCGATCGAGGAGCGTCTGCTCGAGGACGGCTCCGTCGTCGCCCTGAATCGCGGCGCGGTGTTGGAAACCGCGTTCACGGCCGCCGAGCGGCGCGTGCGATTGCTCCGCGGCGAGGCGAATTTCACCGTGGCGAAGAATCCCGCGCGCCCGTTCATCGTGAACGCCGGCGGCGTCGACGTGCGCGCGGTCGGCACCGTTTTCAACGTGCGGCTCGGTCACGCCGAGGTGGAGGTCGTCGTGACCGAAGGCAAGGTCGGCGTGCAGCGTCCGTCGGACTCCGCCGTCGCCAGCGCGGAGGCGCAACCGGCGCCGACCTATCTCGTCGCGAACGAGCGTGCGGTCGTGCAGTTGGGCGGGCTCGCCGGGCCGGCGCTCGTGAGCAAGCTCGGGCCGACGGAACTGGACCGGCGCCTGGCCTGGCAGCCGCGGCTGCTCGATTTCACGGATCAGCCGCTGGAGGAAATCGTCGCCGAGTTCAACCGCCGCAATTCGGTGCGCCTCGTGCTCGCCGATCCCACGCTCGAATCGCTGCGTCTCACGGCCAGCTTCCGCTCGGACAACGTGGAAGGCTTCGTGCGACTGATGGAATCCGATTTCGGCATGCAGGCCGAGTGGCGCGGCGAGATGGAAATCGCGCTGCGCCGGAAATAGCCGCGGGCCGCGAAAAGTTTTTTTCACGGAAGTGCGGCCGTCGCGGGTCTAGCTTCCGAACCCCGCTCACCCCAGATGAGTTTTCTCCGCTCTTCGTTCCGCCGGGCCCTCGCGCTCGCGCTTCCTGCCATTTGCTTTGCGGTCGCGGCTCTCGCCGCCGACAGCACGCACCCGTTCGACGTCCCGGCCGGCGAGGCCGCGCAGACGTTGAAGCAATTCGCGGCTCAGGCCGGCCGCGAGATCGTGTTCGCTCCGGCCGCTGTGGCCGGAAAAAAGACCAACGCCGTGAAAGGCGAACTCACGCCGCGCGAGGCGCTCGATCTGATGCTGAGCGACAGCGGACTCGTCGCGACGCAAGACGCGAAGACCGGTGCGTTTGCCGTGCGGCGCGACGCGAAGCCGCCCGCGCCCGCGGAGAAGCCCGCGCCCGCGCCGCGTTCCTCCGAAGCGGTGGCGCCGGTCAACGGCGACGACGGCAAGGTGCTCACGCTCTCGCCGTTCACGGTCGTGACGGATCGCGACGACGGATTCGTCGCCGCGAGTTCGCTCGCCGGCGGGCGGATGTCGATGCCGCTGCGCGACACGCCGCTGGCCTACTCGGTGCTCACGCGCGATTTTCTCGATGCCCTCAGCTTGGATAACCAGGAGGCCGCCCTCACCTGGTCCGTCGGCTCCTACATGCCGATCGCAGCGCTGAGCGCGTATCGCTACAACGACAACGAGGGCGGATCGAGCGTCGTCTCGCGCGGCGTCTGGACGAACGGGGCGCAGCGGAATTTTTTTCTGCTCGGCCTCAACGCCGACACCTACAGCCAGGAGCGCATCGACTTCGCGCGCGGCCCGAACGCCCTGCTCATCGGCACGAGCGGCCTCGGTGGCGTTGTCAGCGGCATGACCAAGCGCGCCCGGCTCGACAGCGACATCTACAAGGCCTCGGTGCAAATCGGCTCGTGGGGCAAGTTGCGCACGACGGTCGATCTCAACCGCCGCATCGGCGAAAAATTCGCGGTGCGCGCGAACCTCCTGCTGCAAGACGCACAGACGTGGCGCGACCTCGAGTTCGACAACCGCCAGGGCGTGCACCTCGCCGGCACCTATCGGCCGTGGCGCCACACGCAGCTCCGCGCCGAATACGAGCACTACAAGCAGAGCACCATCATGGGACGCGAATCCATGTCGGAGTCGATCTCCGGCTGGGATGGCGTGAGCGTGGTCGCGTCGCCCGTCGCTGCGATCGCCAACTCCGATGCGAAAGGTCTCGCACGCCTCGGCTCGAGCACCACGCCGTTCAATCTCTACATTCCCGCCAGCGACGCCGGCACGGTGATGAACTGGGCCAACACCTGGCGCACGCAGGGCGGCGCCGCCAACGCCGCCGTGCCAGTGGGCGGCAAGCTCGCCCTCTCCACCGCAAACCTGAACGTCAACGGCGGCCTGATGATCGACAGCTACTACTCGGCCGATCAGCTTTTCGGCCTCGCAGAAACCGGCTCGTCCTTTCGCCGCCCGACGCGCGACACGGTCATCCAGCCCGATCTGCCCACGCTCGAATACAGTTTCCATAACGGCGCGGTCTTCCTCGAGCACCAGCAAGGCCAGCACGTGTTCCTCGAAGCGGCCTTCAACTACGCCGACACGAAGAAGCACGTCGAGACCGCCGCATCGCGCATGGGCAACGCCACCATCGACGTGAACCAGACGCTCCCGAACGGCCAGACCAACCCGAACTTCGGCAAAGTCTACAGCGAGGCGCTCGCCTCGTCGTTCTACTACAAAAACAAAATCGGCGAAGGCCGCGCCGCGCTCGCCCTCGTCTTCGACAACACGAAGTGGGGCGACTTCCGCGCCAACGTCATCGCCGGCAGCCGCAACGTCCGCAACAACCTCTTCGCCTACACGGCCGTGATGGACCGCAATCCCGACATCCGCCGCCGCTCCGTTGACGACAACTTCACCTACCGCTTCTACTGGGACAGCCTCGACATCGCGAATCTCTATCCCGAGAGCGTTCGCTACGTCGACCCGATCTCCGGCGCGACCAACACCTATCACGTCTCCAAGGTCATCGACCTGCGCAGCATCGGCACGCTGCGCGCGTCCGACACGACGTTCGATTATCTTCAGTCCGCTTTCACGGCCAAACTCTTCAAAGACCACCTGAATCTCGTCGGCGGCGTGCGCCGCGATCGCGTGCACGCGCTCAACTACTCCGGCAATAACACCAACAACTCGATGGCCGACTACCCGACCGATTGGGACGGCCAGACGATCTACTACCGCCCGATCGGCCCCGCGGACTACTTCAACCTGAAGTATCAGCAGAAAGACGCCGCCGGCAACCTCACGACCGGCGCTTACCTCGACGCCGCCTCGCGTCCGCGCGACGCGAACTTCAAGCCGCTCCCGCAATACGCGAACGACCGCTTTCGCGACGACTACTCCGCGCCCGCCGTCGACGTCAGCGCCACCACCGTCACCTACGGCGCCGTCGCGCACGTGGTTTCGTGGATCAGCGCCTACGCCAACTACGCCGAATCCTTTCGTCCGCCCGGCGCCGGCATCACGATCACCGGCCAGTCGCTGCCGGTCTCCTCCGGCGAGGGCTGGGACGCCGGCCTGCGATTCACGTTCCTCGACGGTCGCGTCAACGCCTCCTTCGGCAAATACGCCGGCAAGCAGCTCGACGGCGCTTTCGACAACACCGGCAACACCCGCAAATACGCCACCATCGTCGATGCGAACAAGATCGGCGACCTCAGCGCCAACGGCATGAACACCCGCGGTCTCGCGCCGCTCTCGACCGTCACCTTCGATTTCTCCGATCAGGAAAGCGAGGGCTACGAGATCGACATCACTGCCAACCTCACCCGCAACTGCCGCCTCACCGCCAACGCCGGCCTGCCGAAAACCCGCAGCCTGAACGCGCGCAAGGACGAGTTCGCCTACCTCGCCGCCAACGAAGCCACGCTCAAACAGATCGTGCTCGACGCCGGCGGCCTGATCGACTCTGCCAACGTCGCCACCGTGGACCTCTCCGTGCCTGTCGGCAATCGCTCGCCCGACGTCTCCGCCGCCGTCGCCGCCTGGAACAGCATCCAGACCTTCAAGGCCACCAACAGCCCGACGCTCATCACCGAGAACGACCTGCCCAAAATCACCGCCAACATCTACACCGACTACCGCTTCGACCACGGTCTGCTGAAAAATCTCCGCGTCGGCGGCGGCGTGCAATACATCGGCCGCACCGCCATCGGCAACCGCGGCGCCGACACGATCGTCAACCCCGCCAATCCGCTCGCCGCGATCGACGACCCGGCGGTCGACGCCACCACGCGCATCTACCGCGACGCCTACTACACCGCGACGCTCACCGCCGGTTACCAGATGAAGCTCTCGCACGGCATGCTGCTCGATCTGAATTTCCGCGTCGGCAACGCGCTCAACAACACCGATCTCGTCTACATCAGCACCGGCCTGCGCGCCCGCGACGGCGACGTCACGCGCCCGGACCGCGTGACCGTCCCGACGACTTTCGTCTACCTGCAACCGCGCTCCTACTCGCTGACGGCCACGATCACGTTCTAGGGCATGTCTTCAAACCGCCGTTCCTGGTTATCGCCCGGTGGAGGGCCGAGCTCCCGCGAGGCCGCGAACGCGATGCCTGCCTCGGATACCAACGGCCTCGCAGGAGCTCGGCCCTGCATCTGCCGAATCGCCGTGGCACCCATGAACCAGTTTAGCGCATCGACTCGCTCAAAAACGTTCGTTCGCGGAACGCGTCTTGCGGTCGACACGCTCCACCTGCGATTGCGTCGCTCCGGCTGGGACTTGCTCGCCACGCGCGCGCCGACGCGCTCCACCCGCACCCGCTTTCAGCGCGAACCTCAACCTGCGTGAAATCACACCGCTCTCGCCACGAAATCGTTTCCCGGCCTGTCCACGGATCGCGCGCTTTAGACGGTCGCGCGGTCGCCCGAAGCGGTGGGGATCAGGCTTGTTTTGCCGCTTCCACACGTGGACGGGCCGGGGCTTTTTCCCGCCAAACCGTATTGTCCCGCCGCGCTCCGAGCGTTTTCGTCATCGCATGCTGATCCGCCCGCTGTCGCTTCTGCTCTGCCACGTCATTCTGTTCGGTGCTTCCTTCGCCGCGGCCGATACGCCGCCGCCCGCCGCGCCGGAGCTCTTGCGCATCACGCGGCCGCTGGTGATCGCGCACCGCGGGTATTCCGGTGCGGCGCCGGAGAACACGCTGCCGAGCTTCGCCGCCGCCACGCTCGCTGGCGCCGACATGGTCGAACTCGACTATCACCACACGAGCGATGGCGCGCTCGTCGTCTTGCACGACGCCACGCTCGATCGCACCACCGACGCGCGCCAACGTTGGGGCGGCGAGAAAATTCGCGCGAGCGAGCACACGCTCGCCGAGCTGCAGTCGCTCGACGCCGGCCGCTGGTTCGACGGGCGCTTCGCTGGCACGCGGCTGCCGTTGCTCACCGAGGCGATCGAGCTCATCACGCCCCACGCCGTCACTCTGGTGGAGCGCAAGGCCGGCGATGCTCGCACGTGCGTCGAGTTGCTGCGCCACCGTGGCTGGATCAACCGCGTGGTCGTGCAAAGCTTCGACTGGGATTACCTGCGCGACTTCCACGCGCTCGCCCCGGAGCAGGTGCTCGCCGCGCTCGGCCCCGTCGCGCCCGCGAAGGGCCAGCCGTTCACCGATGCCGAAAAAGCACTCAGCCCGCAGCAGCTCGACCGCCTCGCCGCCGCCGGCGCGAGCGTGGCGGCGTGGAGCCGCGACCACGTGACGCACGATTCCGTGCGCGAGGCGCACGCGCGCGGGCTCAAGGTTTGGGTCTACACCGTCAACGACGTCGCGACTGCCCGGCAAATGCTCGATCTCGGAGTGGACGGCATCATTTCCAATCATCCGCCGCTGATTTGGAAAGCGCTCGCGCTCGCGCTGCGCGCGGAGTGAGGCCGGGAGCGGCGGGGCCGCAGTCTTGCCGCGCCCCTGGCGGTGGCCCGCGACTCACTGAAGGCGAGCCGCCTTCTGCGCGACTCTGGCGCATCCGGGCGCTTCTGCGTCAGCCGTTCGTCTCGGCCGGGCGCGAGTCCGGGTCGGTCACGCCGAGCCACTCGACGGCCTCGGCGCGTGTGCGGAAGGCCTGAATCTCCGCGCGCCCGCGCAGCCCCTGATAGAGGCCATACATGCGCACGAGGCCGAAGATCACGTCGCGCTGCACGACGTAGGCGCGTTTCGCCGTCGTGGCGAAAAGCTGGCTCTGGCCCAGCGCGAGCATCGTGCGGGCGGAGACGTCCACTTCCACGACGTCGGTCGTGTCGACGAGCTGGAAAAACGTCGCGCGAAAACGCGGATCGGCGCGCAACGCCGCTTGCTGCGAGGTGATGTCCGCGTCGGTCAACGTCCCCCAGCAGCGGGTCCAGACGACGCGTTGGGTCTCGTCGATGTGGAGTTCTTGCGGCATCGAGAACGAGTGGCGGCTCGTGCGGTAGGAAACGGCGGCCACCGCAGACGTTGCCCAACTCGGCATCGAACGCAAACGGTGGACGCGCGACTGCGAGCCCACGTTCGCCGAAATTGCAGGAGCCGCTTCACGTCGCGAGGGTGGCGAGGACAGTAAGAACGCAGCACGCGGGGATTGCGGCGCAAATCCTCTCCTGCACCGCGAGCGCCAGGTTCGCGCGGCGCGGGTCAGAAGCCGGCCAGAATCTTCTCTCTGAGATGCGTGCAGCGCTGCTTCGATTCGGCGTTGCGCACAGCCATCGAATAGGCGGCCGGTTCGCCGACGACGAAAACCTTTTTCTTCCCGCGCGTGATCGCCGTGTAGACGAGGTTGCGCTGGAGCATCATGAAGTGCGCCTTCAACAGCGGCACGATGACGACAGGATACTCGCTGCCTTGCGACTTGTGGATGCTGATGCAGTAGGCAAGGGCGACGTCGCCGAACTCGCCGCGCTCGAACACGTGCTGGTCGCCGTCGAAATCGGCGATCAGCGTGCCCTTCGTGAGATCGGTGCTGACGACGGTGCCGATGTCGCCGTTGAAGAGGCCCTTGTCGTAATTGTTGCGCAGTTGGATGAGCTTGTCGCCTGGCCGATACTCGCCGCTCACGGCGCGCAGGCCTTTCTGGTGCGGGTTGAGCGCGGCTTGCAGGCGCGTGTTGAGGTTGCCGACGCCGACAGTGCCCTTGTGCATCGGCGCGAGCACCTGCACGTCGGTGATCGGGTTAAACCACTGGAAATGCGTCGGAATGAAACGCGTCGTGAGCTCGACGATCTTTGCGAGGCAATCCTCGGCGTCGGTCGCGGCGATGAAGTTCAGGTCGCTCCACGTCTGCGCCTTCTCGACTTCGCTCAACACCGGCGGCGGTTGAGCGACGCCTTCGTTGATCGCGTGAGCGGTCGTGACGATCGCGCTCTCCTTGCCCTGGCGATAAACGAAGGAGAGGCGGGTGACGGGGAGCACCGCGCCGGGCGCGGTGAGTTGAGAGTTGAGGGTTGAGAGTTGAGGGGCGGAGAGCAGTTCGCCGCTGACCGCGATCAGATCCTTCAGCACGTTGCCGGCGCCGACGCTGGGGAGCTGGTCGATGTCGCCGACGAGGAGCAGATGCGCGCGGTTCGGCACGGCTTGGAGGAGCGCGGCGGCGAGGCGCACGTCGAGCATCGAGGCTTCGTCGACGATGAGAAAATCGGTCGCGAGCGGGTGCGACTCGTTCACGGTGAACGCGCCGTTCTCGAACTTCAGCAGGCGGTGAATCGTCGACGCGAAGCCGCCGGTCGTCTCGGCGAGGCGCTGCGCGGCGCGGCCGGTGGGCGCGGCGAGCGTCACGCGGACTTTCTTCGCCTTCAGAATATCGACGAGCGCGCGGAGGATCGTGGTTTTGCCGGTGCCGGGTCCGCCGGTGAGGATGGAAAACTTGTGGAGCAGCGCGTTCTTGATCGCGGCGGATTGCAGGCCGTGGAACTCGAAGCCGGCCTTCTCCTGCGCCCATGTGACGGCCGCATCGACTTTGATCGGTGGCAGGCCGCTCGGCGCGACGCCGAGACGACGCACGGTGTCGGCGATTTTTTGTTCGGCGCGGGAGTTGACGGGAAGCTGGAGGAACGATTGCGGATTGCGGAATGCGGATTGCGGAATGGCCGGAGGATTGGGCGGAGGCGCTGCGCGCTGGCCGGTTTGGGATTTGGGGTTTGGGATTTCCTGCGGGTAGGGCGAACCGTCCTCGGTGAGCCGCGGGGCATCGCGACGTTTCGGCTCGTCGGGGACGACTCGACCTACCGGCGCCGACGGAGCGGCGCCCTCCACACGAATCGGGCCGGCTGAAGCCGGCCCTACTCCCGATCCCGGCGGCAGGTGCGCGACGATGGCTTTCTGGGCGATGAGCGCGTCGATGCGGGCCTCGACGCGTTCGGCGGAAGTCTCGAGCAGCGTGGCGGTGTAGGTGACGAGGTCCTCGCGCGGGTAGGCGGTGTGGCCTTCCTCCTGCAGCGTCTCGAGCGCGTAGATCAGGCCGGCGTCGAGGCGCGGTGCGGCGTCGTTGGCGAAGCCGAGGTTGATCGCGAGGCGGTCGGCGGTCTTGAAACCGATGCCGTCGATCTCGCGCGCGATGCGATACGGCTCCTCGCGGATGACTTGCGGCGCGGCGACGCCGAATTTGTTCACGATCTTCACGCACTGCGAAGTCGTGACGCCATAGGTCTGGAGGTAGATGTGGACTTCGCGGAGCGTTTTCTGCTCGTCCCACGCGGCTTTGATCGCGGTGGCGCGGACTTTGCCGATGCCGGGGACTTTACGGAGCTTGCCAGACTCTTCGCTGAGCACGCGGAACGTGTCGGTGCCGAACGCGTCGACGATCTTGTTGGCGTAAACTTTGCCGATGCCGGGGACGAGGCCACTGCCGAGGTATTTGCGGATGCCGTAGACGGAGGAGGGCAGCTCGCTCTTAAAGCCGGTGACTTTGAACTGCGCGCCGTGTTGCGCGTGCTTCGTCCACTCGCCGGTGAGTTCGAGGGTTTCGCCGCATTGCACGCCCGGGAGTGGACCGACGATGGTGACGCGGTCGTCCGCGGATTTCGCCGTTTCCGGGCGCAGCTCCGCGATGGTGTAGTGGTTTTCCTCGTTGAAGAAAATGATGCGCTCGAGGACGCCGGTGAGGGAGTTAGCGGAAGGTGCGGCCACGCGCGGAGAACGGTTAGCGGGCGCGGACGCGCGAGCAAGCTCGCGCGTGGCGGGAGGAGTAGAGCCGGTCTTCGACCGGCTGGGTTTGACGGTCTCTCGCGGGTGAAGTTTGCGCGCCGCGCTGAGCTTCGCCGGTCGGAGACCGGCGCTACTGCACGCAGCGTCGCTTTCGCCGGCGGATTTGGTCACAAAGGCTCCATGTTGCTCGACGAGTTGGAGTCGGATCCGAGGCTTTCCGTGCCGCAGATGGGTCGCTGGCACGAGCGGAACCGCGGGCATCCGCGTTACGCGCTCACGCTGGCGGAGGCGATCGTCAGCGGCTCGCCGCGGCTCGAACTCGCGGGCGCATGGATGTTGCGCCGTTGGCTGAAAGAAGGCGGCCTGCCGACCGCGGCGGCCTGGGCGATTCTGATCGATGGCTTGGACGGCGTGCGCTCGCACCTCGCACGACTGACGCTTTGCCAGTTGTGGGTGGAGCAGCCGGAGCGGATGGAGACGGCGGTGGAGGAAGTCGCCGCGTTTCTGCGCCGTGGATTGGGCGACCCGAAGGCGACGGTGCGCGTGTGCAGCTTGAACGCGCTGTGGCTGCTGGCGCAGCGCCACCCGGAATTTCGCGCCGGGGTGAGCGCGGCGTTGCGGCGGGCCAAGCGCGATCCGGAGGCGTGCGTGCAGGCGCGGCTGCGACGGATGGGCGTCGTGCCGTATCCGCCCAGGAAAAAACCCGCCGCGCGATCGGCGGCGGGTCGGTCGGAGTAGTGCCGCTTTTCGGCCGGCGCTACACTTGGCGGCGGAGCGATTACTTCGCGGGCTCGGTGGCTTTGGCCGCGGGCGTTTCGGTCGCGGCGGCGGCTTCAGCGGCTTCCTCGGCCTGGGCTTGTTGAACGAGCTGTTGGATTTTCGGCATCAGCTCGGTCTGCATCGCCTGCGCGAGCGGCATGACGCGCTGCATGACTTGCGGCTGCTTCGCGAGCATCGATTGGCCTTCGGGCGAGGCGAAGAACGCCTTCATGGCCTTCAGCTCGGCCTCGCTGTAAACCTCGGCGTAGAGCGCGTCCATTTTGGCGATCATGCCTTTCGCGGCTTCCATCGAGAGGTCCATGATCTTGTTGGAAAGCGCTTCGGCTTTCGCGCGCTTCGCGGGCGGCGTGTCCGACGGCAAGGCCGTCATCTGCATCGCCATTTGTTTCATCTGCGCGGTCATGCGATCGAGCATCTTGTCGGCCTGCATGGCGGCGATGACTTCGCGGGCGAGCGCGAGCTTGGCGGCATCGACCGCAGGAGCGGCGACGGTCGGAGCCGGAGCGGCGGGAGCCGCTTGCGGCGCGTTGGATTGCGCGAGCGCCAGGCTGGAGAGCGCGAGCGAGGAGAGGAGAACTTTCAGGTGTTTCATGGGGGAGTTGGAGCGCGCTGGCCCGAGCGCGTGAAGCCGGACTGAAGCGCAAAGCGGCGCCGAACACAATCCGGCGTTGGCCGCGACGGGCAAAGTCGGTGATGCGGATTTTGGCGCCGCGCTTGCCTCGGATGGCGAAGGCGGATTGAGACGAGGCATGCCCCTCGCCGCCACGCTGCTCACGGCGCTCGTCGCGCTGCTTCACGTTTGGTTTCTCGTGCTGGAGATATTCCTGTGGAACACGCCGTATGGGCGGCGCACGTTCGGGCTGACGCCGGAGTTCGCCGCGGCGAGCCGGAAGCTCGCGATGAATCAGGGGCTGTATAACGGCTTCCTCGCGGCGGGGCTCGGGTGGGGGCTCGCGGCGGGAGGCGAACTGGGTTTCGCGGTGCGCGTATTTTTTCTCGGTTGCGTCATGGTGGCGGGCGTCTTCGGCGCCGCGACGGCGAGCCGCAAAATTCTTTTCGTCCAAGCCCTGCCGGGCGCGGTGGCGCTGTTGCTGAGCTTCGCGGCGCGGTGACCTGAAACCGGATTGCCGGCACCGCGCTCGCCCGCACACTCGCGCGCATGGAATCGCTTTCGTCGCTCCTGCCGATCATCCAGCTCGCGATCACGCCGGTGATTTTGATCTCGGGCATGGGCGCGTTGCTCATCGTGTTGACGAATCGCATGGGGCGCATCGTCGATCGCACGCGGCAGCTCGCCGAGGCGATCCCGGTGTGCGAGGGCGAAGAGCGACAACATCTCGCCGACCAGCTCGACATCATGTGGGAGCGCTCGCTGATCATCCGGCGCGCGGTGACGACCGCGGGGTTGAGCATGCTGCTGTCGTGTTTGCTGATCGTGGCGCTGTTTTGCGGCGCGCTGCTCGAGTGGCGGATGCGCGAGGTGGTGCTGGCGTTGTTTGGCGCGAGCATCCTGCTGCTCGTGGCGTCGCTCGTGCAGTTTCTGCGGGACATCTTCATGGCGTTGCAGGCGCTGAAGCTGCAGATCGACCGCGCCAAGGCGCAGCACCGGCGATGAGTCGAGCGGACGGCCGATACGCGGTGCGCCGCCGGAGCGGGCGCGGTGATTCATCGGGCAACGCAGGGCATGCGCTGGGTTCGGCAACCGGTGCGCGTCGGTGACGGATGCGGGCGTTGCGCGCCGGGGGAGCGGCGGTAAAGTGCGAGTCATGGACGCAATTCCTTCGAGCATGTTGCCGGTGATTCAGGCTTCGATCACGCCGGTGATTTTGATTTCGGGCGCCGGCATGTTGCTGCTGACGCTCACCAACCGCCTCGGACGCACGGTCGATCGCACCCGCGCGCTGGCGAAGGAGCTGCGCGAACACCACGGCGAGCCGAACCCGCGCATCGAGGAGCAGCTCACGATTCTCACGCGCCGCACGCGACTGATTCGCTCGTCGGTGATGTGGGCGGTGCTCAGCATGCTGTCGGCATGCCTGCTGATTCTGGCGATTTTCGCGACGGCGCGGTTACGCTTTGAGGGCGACGCGCTGCTGCTGGCATTTTTTGTCGCAAGCATCGGACTGCTCTTCGGGTCGCTGGTTTATTTCGTGCGCGACATCGTGCTCTCGCTCCACGCGCTCGATTCCGAAGTCGCGTGGTCGCGCCAGGGGAAGTGACGACGCGCGGTGCCGGGGCTGCGCCGTGCGGGCCGGGTCGATGGCGCATCCGAGCCGGTTTGTAGTCTGATAGACTACAAGACGCGCCGGGCGTTCCGCTCGGGAAAGGGGAAGCCGGCGCTGGGAGTTTGTAGTCTATTAGACTACGAACGTGTTTGGGGGCGAAGGGCGCTTGGCGGGTGGTTTTGCGGGCGTCGCGGTGGCGGGGGAGCGCGCGTGGGAGGGCGGGCGCGACGGGCGGGGCGACTGGCGAGGGCGGGCTGGCCGGTGGGTCAGCGGACGCGGTCACGGGTTCTTTACTGTGCCTCGCATATCAGACTGACAGGTAGAGCGCACCGCCGAGGCATCGCACTCGTCGCCGGCCCGGTGCGCCGGGATCGCGGCAGCACTCTCGCGGCGGAGCGGGCCGGTCCGCCCTACCTTCCGCGTCGTGCGCGTCAGTCTATTGCGCGAACCTTACTGCACGCGGGCGAGGATGGCGGGCGTCGCAGTGGCGAGGTCAGGGAAAATTTCTTTTGCACCGGCGGCGCGCAGCGCTGCGGCGTCGTGCGTGCCGGTCGTGACGCCGAAAAAGGCGAGGTCGGCGTTGAGCGCCGCGGCAACGTCGTAGATCGAGTCGCCGACGAGGGCCGCCTCCGCGGCGGTGGCGTCAAGCGTGCGGAGCGCGTGTTCGGCGAACTCGCGTTGCGGTTTCAGCCAGCGCGTGTCGCCGGCGCCGAAGATGCCGTCGAGCAACGGCGTGAGGCCGAGGTGTGCGCACACTTCCCGCGAGGCCTGGCCGCGCTTGTTGGTGAGCGCGGCGCATCGCACGCCGCGGGCGCGCAGGGCGGCGAGCAGCTCGGTCGAACCCGGGAAAAGGCCGGCGTCGTGCAGACTCGTGGCGTTCCAGTGGTCGAGGTAGATCGGGAGGATGCGCGCGACGTTCTCCTGGCCGGCGAGGTCGCGGATGGCGTCGTCGAGTCCGCGGCCGATGGCGCGCTTCACCTGCTCGAAGGTCGGCTCCGGCAGGCCGATCTGCCGCATCGCGAAGACGTGGCAGCGGTAGATCGCTTGGAACTGGTCGACGAGAGTGCCGTCGAGGTCGAAGAGGACGGTGCGCAGGCGCATGAGGAGCGTGCAGCATTCGCCGGGGCGGCGCGCGGCGCGAGAGAGAAATCTGTCGGCGAGGAGTGTCGGGAGCGGAGGGCGTCGTGGCTTGCGGTGATGGGCGGACAAGTTACGCGCGAGTGCGCGATCTGCCCGCAACGGGGTTTCCAGCCTCCTTACGTCGGCTGCTACGACGCTCTGCGGCATCACTCCAAGGCTCAGCTCTTTTTTGGGGCTGCGGGGGCCGGCGTCGGCGGCGCCGGATCTTGCGCGCCGTGGTCGAGCGCGATGCGCCAGGAGCCGTCGATGGGGGAGCGTTTCCAGACGGTGATGAATTTGCCGTGCGACTCGAAGGGTTTGCCGTCGACTGTCGCGGCGAAGCGATACGGGCCCCACGCCCAGCCGAGGTCGTGCGCGGCGGATTCGACGAGCACGGCGGCTTCGCCGAATGTGTGCGCGTCGGCGGGGATTTTGTTCACGGCGCGGCGGATCGCTTCGCGGCCGTGGGCGTCGAGGAACAGGATCGTCGCGTCCTCCGCGAGGTGGGCGAGGAACGCCGGGCGAATGCCGTCGGTCGCGGCCTGTTGCAGGAAATGCTGCTCGGCGTCGGCGAGTGTCCCGCGCAACTCGGGCGGCGTGTCGGGCAGGTCGAGCGGCATCGCGTTAGCATCGGGCGCTTGGCCCCCGGCCCAGCTCGTCAGCCAGAGCTGCCACTCGCCGGCGGCGTTCTTTTTCCAGAGTTCGACGAAGCGGCCGTTGGTCGTGAGGTGCTCGCCGGTGGTTTTGCGTGTGAACTCGAGGCGGTAGTCGCCGCGCACGAAGCCGAGGTCGTGCGACGCGGCTTCGATTTCCTCGGCGGGCGTGGCGGTGAATTTCGCGGTCGGGGACATGCGGTGGGCGATCGCGGCGTCGAGTTCGGCGCGACCGCGGGCATGGAGAAACATCAGGATGCCGTCGTCGGCGAACGCGGCGCGGTAGGCGGCGGGCAGGTTTTCGGCGGTGGCGGCGTGGAAGCGCGCGGCGGCGTCGTGCAGCGAGAGGGGCTTTTCCGCGCCGCGGAGCGAGAGGGCGGCGCAGGCGAGAGCGGGAACGAGGACGACGAGCGGGGGCAGTTTCATCGGATCGAGGCTGGGAATTTTTCCGGAGGCGCGACACCGAAAAGACGAGCGTGCACGGCACCGCGGCGAAGCTTGCGGGGTCTGGGACGAGCATGCCGCGACAAAAAGTTCTGGAGCCGGCGCGTCGGGGCGGCGAAAGTGGCGGGATGTCCGATGTCGCCGTCACCGCCCGAGCCGAAGCGCACCTGGCGGGCGGCGTGTTGACGGTCGTCGTGGGCGGTTGCTGGCAAATCGTGGGCGACCGGCCGGACTGGCGCGATCTGGCGGAGAAAACGATGCACGCGGCCGGCACGAAGGAGCCGCCGCGACTGATCCGCGTGCAAGGACGCGACGTGACGAGCTGGGACAGTTCGCTGCCGCTTTTCGTCGGCGAGGCGATGCGCGGGGCGGAGTCGATTCACGCGCAGTTCGAGACGGTGGACTTGCCGCACGGCGTCGACCAGCTCGTGCACCAGCTCGCGGCGCGACCGGCGCCGAAGCACGAGGAGCCGGCGTTGCCGGACGTGTTCACCGCGGTCGGCGTTTTTGCGACGGGGCTCGGCGGGGAATTGCGCGACATCGCGCGGCTGGTGGGCGAGTGCGTGTTCAGCATCGGGCGGTTCGTGCGCGGGCAGGCGCAGTTTCGGTGGCGGGATTGCATCACGGAAATGCAGCTCTGCGGCGCGATGGCGCTGCCGATCGTGGGGCTGATCAGTTTTCTCGTCGGCATCATCCTCGCGTATCAGGGCGCGGTGCAACTCCGGCAATTCGGCGCGGACATCTACGTCGCGGACATGGTGGGCGTGGCGGTCGTGCGCGAGATGGGCGCGCTGATGGCGGGCATCGTGCTCGCGGGCCGCACGGGCGCGGCGTTCGCGGCGACGCTCGGCAACATGAAGGCGAACGAAGAGATCGACGCGCTCGAGACGCTCGGCGTGTCGCCGGTGGATTTCCTCGTGATGCCGCGCATGACGGCGCTGTTCCTGATGATGCCTTTGCTCGCGCTCTACTCGAACGTGCTCGGCATCCTCGGCGGCCTCGTGATTTCGGCGGGCATCCTCGACATCCCGGCGAGTCTCTACTGGTCGGAAACGAAAACGATCGTCGACCTCTCGGACTTGTTCGTCGGCCTGATCAAGGCGGGCGTGTTCGGCATCATCATCGGGCTGTCAGGCTGCTTGCGCGGTTTGCAGGCGGAGCGCAGCGCGGCCGGCGTGGGCGCGGCGGCGACGAGCGCGGTGGTGACGGGCATTCTGCTGATCATCGTGCTCGATGCGGTGTTCGCGGTGATCTTCAACATCCTCGGCTGGTGACATGAGCGACGACCCGAAAATCTCCCCGCCGCCCGCCGGAAAATTCGCCATCGAAGTCGAGGGCCTGCAGGCGCGTTACGACGAGCGCGTGATCCTCGAGAGCGTGTCGTTCGCCGTGAAACGCGGCGAAGTGTTCTTCGTCATCGGCGGCTCCGGTTGCGGCAAGAGCACACTGCTGCGCAACCTGATCGGCCTGCAGCACCCGCCGAAGGGCAGCGTGCGCTACTTCGGGCGAGATTTCACGCACGCGCCGGTGAGCGACCGCAAAGCCTTCCTGCGCTCGTTCGGCGTGCTCTACCAAGGCGGCGCGCTGTGGAGCTCGATGACCGTCGGCGAAAACGTCGCGCTGCCGCTCGAACTCTACACCGATCTCTCGCGCCGCGAGCGCGCCGGCATCGTGGGTCTGAAACTCGCCCAAGTCGGCCTCGCGGGCTACGAGGACTATTACCCGGCCGAACTTTCCGGCGGCATGAAGAAACGCGCCGGCCTCGCGCGCGCGCTCGCGCTCGATCCGGACATCGTGTTCTTCGACGAGCCGTCGGCCGGCCTCGATCCGGTGACGTCGCTGAAACTCGACGAGTTGATCCTGCAACTGCGCGACACGCTCGGCACGACGATCGTCGTCGTTTCGCACGAGCTCGCCAGCATCTACGGCATCGCCGATCGTGTGGTCATGCTCGACCGCGAGACGCGCGGCGTGATCGCCGAGGGCGACCCGCGCGAGCTGCGCGACCGCAGCGAGGACGCGCGCGTGCGGGAGTTTTTGAATAGACGCATGGAGCCCACCGGGCAAAAAGGAGTCTCAACGTCGTGAAATCCCGTTTCAGTCCTGCCGCCGTCGGCATGTTCGTGCTCGGAGCCGTGCTGCTCGCCATGCTGGCGTTCATCTCGTTCGGCGGGACGAATTTCTTTTCCAAGCCCACGCGCTTCGTCGTCTATTTCGACGAGTCCGTCAGCGGCCTCGATCCCGGCGCGGCGGTGAAGGTGAACGGCGTGCGCATCGGCCGCGTCGCCGCCATCAATGTCCGCTACGACTCCGCCACGCGCAGCGCCCTCGTCCAGACCATCTGTGAAGTCGACCGCAACGTCCTGACCGATCGCGACGGCAACACCATCGAGCTGACCAATCCCGTCGAGCTGCAGAACCTCATCGAGCGCGGCATGCGCGCGAAGCTGAACCTCCAGGGCATCACCGGCCTGTTGTTCGTCGAGCTGAGCTTCGAGGATCCGCGCGAGTATCCCATGGCGAAACGCGCCGGCACCGATCCGTATCCGGCGGTGCCCGCGATCAAATCGCCGATCGCCGAGGTGCAGAGCAGCATCGTCGAAATCGTCGCCGACATCAAAAAGGTCGACTTCGCCGGCCTCGGCAAAGAGCTGAAAACGCTCCTGACGACGACCAACCAAAAAGTCGCCGAGCTCGACGTGAAGGCGCTCTCCGAACGCGTCGGCCGCGCCGCGGACTCCGTCGAGAAATTCACCAGTTCGCCCGACGCGAGGGCCGTCATGGCCAGCCTCAACAAGACGCTCGCCGACACGCAGGCACTGATCGCGAAACTCGACACGCAGGTCGACCCCGTCAGCGGCGAACTCAAGAAGACCCTCGCCGACGCGCAGGCCGCCCTGAAGCAAATCGATGCCGCCGCGGCGACGACGCGGCGCTTCGTGCAATCGCAGGGCTACCTGGGCGACGACGTCACGCGCACGCTGCAGCAGGTTTCCGAAGCCGCCGCCGCGATCCAGCGCCTCGCGGAGATGCTCGAGCGCAACCCGAACGCGCTGCTCGTCGGCCGCAAACACAACAACGAAGGCGCGCCGCGCTAAAGGCATGAACGCGAAACACAGTCCGAGCAGCGCAGGCGTTTTGCCTGCCTCCCCGAGCAGGCGGGACGCCTGCTCCACCCCAAGGTCCGCCGTGAAAACTCTCTCGCATGCGATGCTTGTTTTCGCCGCCGCCGCCCTCCTCGCCGGCTGCAGCCTTCTCCCCGAAGCCCGCCCCGAGAGCGCGCGGCACTACGTCCTCGAATCCAAGCCCGCCGCCTCCGCGCCGTCCGCCGGCGCGGTGAAACTCGGGCTGCGCCCCATCGAGGTGGCGACCTACCTGCGCGGCAAGGCGATCGCGACGCGCGTGGCCGACAACGAAGTGCGCTACGCGCACGACGCGTTCTGGGCCGAGCCGCTCGACGCCGGCATCGCGCGCGTGTTGCGCGAGAATCTGGCCGCGCACGCGAGCGTGCTGCCGTATCCTTTCCCCGCGCAACTGCCCCGCGATTACGATCTGACTGTGCGCGTGCTGAGCGCCGAGGGCGCGGCGAACGGCGTGCGCTTCGTCGCGGTGATCGAATTGCTCCGCGTCGGCGAAAAGCCCGAGCTGGTCGTGCGCCGCGAGTTCACGGCGCCGGCGGCGGCCTGGCGCAACGACTACGGCCAGCTCGCGCGCGGCTTGAGCGACGCCGTGGCGGCGCTTGCCGACGAAGTGCTCGCGAGCGTGCCGCAAAAGTAGGGCCGGCTTCAGCCGGCCTTGCCTGTCGTGTTTCGCGGTCGCCACGTCCGAGTGGTTATCGTCTCGATCCGGCTGAAGCCGGACCTACGCGGGACGCGCGCGTGGGCCATACCGCACTTTGCGCTGGCCGCTGGCACGCGGCTGGCTATCACTTCCGCCATGGCCCAGCCGGGGGAAATTTCTTCCACGTTCACGGTGATCCAGTTTTCGCTGGAAACCGGCTCGGACAGCCAGCCGACGCAACGTTCGACGAATTGGGGTTCCTACGTCTCGGTCGAGGAAGCGTTCCACAACGCCCGCTGCCTCGCGAACGAGACGCGCAGTCGCATCCGCGAGACGGGCGCGTTCGGCTCGCCGACGATCGTCGATACCGAATGGGGCTACGACCTGCGCCTCGGCCCGCTCACCGTGCACCGTTTCTGGGTGCACGAGCACGTGAGCAATCAGCGGCTGCTGAAGTGAGCCGGCGGCGACGCGTTTGAGTGGGGCCAGTCTGTGACTGGCCTGGTTGCGGCTGCGGTCGCGCTCGTCATCTGCGAGCGTTGATTCGATGGGTCCGGTCACAGACCGGCCCTTCGCCGAAGGGGGGCGAGTTTCGGCAAGCGCCCTTGCGTCGCGACGTCGCCGCTCCGGAACGGCGATATTATTTCGCCGCTCCTCGACGAAAACCGAATGCGTTCCTCGGCGTTACGCCGTCGCCAGCAACTCTGTCGCGAGGCGGACGTTGCCGTCGATGGCGCCGTGGAGTTCGGCGACCGAGAGAAACTCGTGGTCCGTGTGTGCGACGTGGATCGAGCCCGGCCCGAAAAGCAGCGGCGTGCCCCAGTTGTCCAGGAACGGCACGTCAGTCGCGTAGGAGAACACCGCCTTCTCGAAACCGGCGACGGTGTGCAAGCGCACGAGCGGCACGAACGCCGTCTCCTCGACTTGCAGGCGTGCGCCGACGAGCTCGTGCACGCGCTGGCGGATGATGTCGGCGTCGCCGACGGTGCGGAAGAACAGCTCCGCTTGCGCGTGCGGCGGGATGACGTTCGGCGCGACACCGCCGCTGAGCAGACCGATGTTGAAATACGTGCGGCCGAGCACCGGGTCGGTGGGCCACTCGGCGCGGCGGAGCACTTCGAGGCAATCGAGCAGCTTCTCCGTGGCGGACTCGCCGAGCTCGGGGTAACCGGAGTGCGCGGCCTTGCCGGCGGCGTGCAGGCGCAGGCGGATCGCGCCGCGCGTGGCCGTGCCGAGGCGGAGGTCGGTGGGCTCGCCGTTGATGAGAAACTTCGACTGATTCGGGAGGGTGTTGGCGAGCTTGGCGCCGTCGCTGCCGCGCTCTTCGCCGACGACGAAGAGCAACGCCACGCGCGTCTCGCCGCGGGCGCGGAGGCGCTCGGCGGCGGCGACTTGGGCGGCGAGGATGCCTTTGGCGTCGCACGCGCCGCGGCCGACGAGCTTGTCGCCGGCGAGGCTGCTCGGAAAAAACGGGGGCACGCAGTCGAAGTGCGTCGAGAACGTCACGCGCGGCTCGCCGACTGTCGCGAGGATGTTGAAGCGGTCGCCGGCGACCGGTTGCTCGCGCACGTTCCAGCCGAGCGCGCGGAGGTCGGCGGCGAGTTTTTGGCCGCACGCGGCTTCCTTGCCAGTCGTCGACTCGATGTCCATCAGGCCGCGCGCGAACGCGACGGCGTCGAAAGAATGGTGGGCGGGCATCGTTTAGCGGTGTCGCGGCGGTTGGGGGTGGAGCGCGTCGACCTCAACGCGCTTCTCGCGAGCGGGAATCGTGCAGCGCGTTGGGGTCAACGCGCTCCGCCTCGCGGGCGCGATGTCGGGCGCGAAGGGAAAGTTCGGCGGCATGGCGCGGTTCATCGGATCCAGCTTTCGAGTTCGGTGCGGGAGTCGGTCTTGTCGTCGCGGTATTTGACGATGACCGGCGTGGCGACGGACAAGCCCCACTCGGGGCCGGGCTCGCGTTTCACCGTGCGCGCGCCGGGGACGACCACTGCGCCGGGCGGCACGACGACCGGCTGGCCGGCGGCGGGAGCGATGATGGTCTTGTTGACGAGATCGTAGATCGGGGTGGAGCCGGTGAGCACGACGCCGGCGCCGATGACGGCGCGGGTTTTCACGATGGCGCCCTCGTAGATGCCCGTGTTGCCGCCGACGAGGACGTCGTCCTCGATGATGACGGGCAGTGCGCCGACGGGCTCGATGACGCCGCCGATCTGCGCGGCGGCGGAGAGGTGGACGCGTTTGCCGATCTGCGCGCAGGAGCCGACGAGCGCGTGCGAGTCTACCATCGTGCCTTCGTCGACGTAGGCGCCGAGGTTGATATACATCGGCGGCATGCAGATGACGCCGCGGGCGACGTAGGCGCCTTCGCGGATCGACGAGCCGCCGGGGACGATGCGCACGCCGGCGGCGAGGCCAGGGCGGCGGACGGGCAGGGTGTCTTTGTCGTAGAAGGGAAACGCGCCGCTGACGTCGGCCATGTCGCCGTGGCGGAGGCCGAGGAGGATTGCCTGCTTCACCCAGGTGTTGACCTTCCAACCGGTGGGCGAGGTCGGGTCGGGCTCGGCGGAGCGGACGGCGCCGGCGTTGAGCGCGGCGCGGACTTCGGCCCAGAGGGCCCGAGCGGCGGCCTTGTCAGCGGCGGGGCCGGCGGCGAAGAGTTGCTCGGTTTGCGAGCGGAGAGCGGCGAAA
Organism: Opitutia bacterium; assembly: GCA_016187945.1. Lineage (GTDB taxonomy): Bacteria > Verrucomicrobiota > Verrucomicrobiia > Opitutales > Opitutaceae > Didemnitutus. The sequence goes on along the minus strand of JACPIT010000011.1, from coordinate 14,882 downwards.
TCGGGCGTGGTGGACATGCGTAAAGCGCGGATGAATTTCCTCCGGGCGAACCCGCGTCCGTGCGCGGAGCGCGGCGGTGGGGCTCGTCCTCGGGTGAGCCGAGGCGAGGAGGCTTGATAAAGCGGCTGGCTCCGGGTTAGTTCAAGTCACTTCCCGGTCATGCAAAAAATCGACTCTCTCACGGCGATGCGGGCCAGCGCCGCGGAGTTGCGCGCCTCGGGGCGCCGGCTTGCGCTCATTCCCACGCTCGGCGCGTTGCACGCGGGCCACCTCAGCCTGATCCGCCTCGCGCGCGAGCGCGGCGATGCGGTCGTGGTGTCGGTCTTCGTGAACCCGCTGCAGTTCGGCGCGAGCGAGGATCTCGCGAAATACCCGCGCAGTCCCGCCGCCGACGCGGCGCTGTGCGAGCGCGAGGGCGTCGATGTGTTTTTCGCGCCGGCGGTCGAGGAGATGTTTCCGAAGCATTTTTCGACGACGGTGCTCGAGGACCGCGTGAGCAAGCCGCTGTGCGGCGTGTCGCGGCCGGTGTTGTTCAAGGGCGTGCTGACGTGCTGGTTGAAGCTGCTCAACGTCGTGCAGCCGCACGCGCTCGTGATGGGCGAGAAAGATTTCCAGCAAGTCGCCGTCGTCCGCAAATCTCTCGCCGACCTCGGCGTGCCGGTGGAGATCGTCACCGGGCCGACCGTGCGCGACGCCGACGGCCTCGCGCTCAGCGCGCGCAACAGCTACCTGACGCCCGGCCAGCGCGACGAGGCTCTCGCCGTTCACCAGGCGCTCAAGCGCGCGAAGGAGATGGTCGACGCCGGCGTGCGCAGTGCCGATCGCGTCGTCGCCGAGGCCACGCACATCATGTCCGCGAAGCGTCGCCTGCGCGTGATCTACATCGCCGTCGTGCACCGCGAGACGATGGAGCCGATGCGCGAAGTCGTGCCCGGCGTGTCGCTGATGGCGGTCGCGTTCTGGGTCGATGAAGTCCGCCTGACGGACAACATGCCGCTCTGAAAAACGCCCCTCGGCAGGGCTGTGAATAACTTGTCGGTAGCCGCGCGAATCGACCGCTCCGCCGAGAGCGGACCCACTCGAACGCGCTCCCCGGAGTCGTGGTGACCCGGCGGCGGTTGTGACCGCGCTGTGACAATGGCAAAAAATCGCCGAGTGAGCTAACTCGCTGCAAGCGCGCGAGCATGCCGTGCAAGTGCCTGAAAAACAGCGCCGCGAGCCTCGGAGCGCGGCCAAGGGCGTCCTCCGGATGCACCCGGCCAGACGGCCCGGCCAGCCTCCCGAGTGGCGGCGGAATCTTCGCCTTCGCGACCGCGCTGGCGCGATGTGAGGAATTCCCGCTATTCGCATACCGGGAGCGTCCGCGAACGATCGGGAGAGCGGAGTTGAGTTTTCGCGGCCGCCGGTGTGTTTTGCGGTCGTGAACGCCCCCTTTCCCGCCAAACCCCGCATCGCGATCGTCGGCTCCGGCGCCCTCGGCATCTACTACGGCGCCTACCTCGCGCGCGCGGGCCACGACGTGCATTTCCTCGTGCGCACCGGTCGCGCGGCCGTGCTTGCGCGCGGTCTCCGCGTGAAGACGCCGACGGAAAAGTTTCAGCTCAAGAAGGTGCCGGTCTACGGATCGACCGAGGAGATCGGCCCGTGCGATCTCGTGCTCGTCGCCCTCAAAGCCACCTCGAACGACGCGCTCAAAAAACTTCTCCCGCCGCTGCTCGGTCCGTCGACGCTCTTGCTCACGCTGCAAAACGGCCTCGGCGTCGAGGAGCCCGTGGCTGAAGTCGCCGGGCCCGATCGCGTGATGGGCGCGCTGTGCTACATCGCCTGCGAGCGCCGCGAGCCCGGCGTGGTCGAGTGCCGCTTCCCCGGCGTGATGACGATCGGCAAGTTCGGCAAACCCGCCGGCGATCGCACGCACGCCGTCGCGTCGATGTTCACCAAGGCCGGCGTGAAATGCGAAGCGCAGGACAACCTCGAGGAGATGCGCTGGCGCAAACTCGTCTGGAACGTCCCCTTCAACGGCCTCGCCATCGCCGCCGGCGGCGTGACAACCGACGTCATTATGGCCGACGATGGCCTGCGCACGCTTGCGCGCCGGTTGATGGAGGAGGTCGTCGAGACCGCCGCGAAATTCGGCCACGTCATCCCGCGCTCGTTCATCGATCTGCAATTCGAGCGCACCGCCAAGATGGACGCCTATCGCCCCTCGAGCCTGATCGATTTCGAGTATGGCAAGGAACTCGAACTCGAGGAAATCTGGGGCGAGCCCGTGCGCCGCGCGAAGTCCGTCGGCGCCTCCGTGCCGCGGATGGAGATGCTCTACTGGCTGATCCGCCACCGCCTCGCCGCGCGGAAGAACACGAAGAAGAAACGCTGAACGCGGGCGGGAGGAGTAGCGCGGTGCTTCAGCCCGCGCCGAAGGATTCTCGGACGCGGGCTAAAGCACCGCGCTACCCCGAGCTGTCGCTCGCGTGAATTGTAGGAGCGGCTTTACGCCGCGATTGCTGCGCAGCGCATGCCGCGTCCGAGCGAATCGCGGCATAAAGCCGCTCCTACAAAGACCGCCACGCGTCACGGCTCCGACGCACGTGCCGCGCGGGGCTGATGGCTCCGCCTTCATTTCGTCCTCGTAGCAGCCGACGTTAGTCGGCTGGGCGCGCGGCACGGCTTGCCTTCCGCTTCGCCCCAGCCGTCTCACGACGGCTGCTACGAATTTTCGCGCCCCTCCGCGTTGATCGATTCCGCATTGCGCCGCCGTGTCATACCGGCGAGCGTGCGCGCCATGCGTTTTCTGAAACTCAGCTCGTTCCTCTCGCTCGCCGCCGTCGCCGCTGGCGCGCTCGGTCTCGTCGCGCACGCCGAGATCACCCCGGCGAACTTCGACCGCTCCGTTTCGCCGCAGAACGACTTCTACCGCTTCGTCAACGGCACCTGGCTCAAGAACACCGCGATCCCCGCCGACCAGGCGCGCTGGCACACGTTCACGATCCTCTCCGAGCGCAACATGGAGGCGCTCCACCAAATCGCCGAGCGCGCCGCCGCGAAGGGCAAATCCGGCACCGCCATCGAGCAGCTCGTCGGCGATTTCTACGCGAGCGGCATGGACGAGGCCGCGATCAACGCCGCCGGCGTCGCGCCGCTCCACCCGCTCTTCGACCGCATCGCCGCGGCGCAGTCGCCCGCGGAAATTTTCGCCGCGATCGGCTACCTGCACGCGCAGGGCGTGCGCCCGGCGTTCGGCGGCTTCGTCGGCCCCGACGCGAAAGACAGCAACGTGCAAATCTTCCAGCTCCGCCAGGGCGGCATCGGCCTCCCCGGCGGCGGCCGCGACTCGGATCGCGACTACTATTTCAACACCGACGAGCGCTCCGTGAAAATCCGCGAGCAATACGTCGCGCACATCGCGAAGATGCTCGAACTCTCCGGCTGGGACGCCGCCGCTGCGCAAGCCGGCGCCGCCGGCGCGATGCGCATCGAGACCGCGCTCGCCGACGCCTCGCTCCCGCGCGCCGCGCTGCGCAATCCCTACGCGAGCTACAACAAGATCGCCGTCGCCGACCTCGCCACGAAAGCGCCCGGCCTCGACTGGGCCGGCTACTTCCGCGCGGTCGGTCTCGGCGAGTTCAAGGAGATGAACCTCGCGCACCCGAAATTCTACGCCGGTCTCGCGAAGCTGGTAGCGGAGGCGCCCGCGGCCGACTGGCAGGCTTACCTGCGCTGGCGCGTGCTGTCCGGCCTCGCGCCGTCCCTCAGCGCGCCGTTCGAGGAGGAGAATTTCCGTTTCTACAGCGGCGTCATCGCCGGCGTGAAGGAGCGCAAGCCGCGCTGGCGCCGCATCGTCAGCGCCACCGACAACGGCCTCGGCGAGGCGCTCGGCCAGCTCTACGTCGCCGAGTATTTCCCGCCCGAGGCGAAGACGCGCGTGCTCAAACTCGTCGAGGATCTTCGCGCCGCGCTCGGGGACCGCATCCGCGCGCTCGAGTGGATGGACGCGCCCACGAAGGAGAAGGCGCTGGCGAAACTCGCCGCGTTCTCCGTCAAGATGGGTTACCCCGACAAGTGGCAGGACTACAGCGCGCTCAAACTCGACCGCGGCCCCTACGTGCTCAACCAGCTTCGCATCGCGCAATACGAGCAGAAGCGCAACGCCGCCCGCCTCGGCCAGCCGACCGACAAAACGGAGTGGGGCATGACGCCGCCGACGGTGAACGCGTCCTACAGCCCGTCCGCGAACGCGATCACGTTCCCCGCAGGCATTCTCCAGCCGCCGTTCTTCGATCCGAAGGCCGACGACGCCTCCAACTACGGCGGCATCGGCACCGTCATCGGCCACGAGATGACGCACGGCTTCGACGACTCCGGCCGCCGCTACGATTTCGCCGGTAATCTCGTCGACTGGTGGTCGAAGGAGTCCGGCGACGAGTTCAACAAACGCGCCGCAAAGGTTGTCGAGCAGTTCAACGGCTACACCGTCCTCGACGGCACGCTGCACCTGAAAGGCGAGCTCACGCAGGGCGAAAACATCGCCGACCTCGGCGGCATCAAGGTCGCCTTCGCCGCGCTCCAAAAAGCGCTCGACGGCAAACCGCGCGCGCAGATCGACGGTTGGACGCCGGAGCAGAGATTCTTCCTCAGCTACGCCAACATCTGGCGCGACCTCCAGCGCCCCGAGGAGCAACGCCGTCGCGTGAACGTCGACCCGCACTCCCCCGGCGTGTGGCGCGTGAACGGCCCGCTCTCGAACCTCGAGGAATTCTGGGCGGCGTTCGACATCCCCGAAGGCGCGCCGATGCGCCGCACCGGCGAAGCGCGCGTGACGATCTGGTGAAGTAGGGCCGGCTTCAGCCGGCCCCGCCGCAGCGACGTTCGCGCACCGGTGGGCGCCGCGAAGGTGGAGCGGATTGACCTCAATCCGCTCCGAGCGCGTTGAGGTCAACGCGCTCCACCCGGACGGGACGCCTTTCCGGTCTTCTGCGCGCGCAGAACGACCAATCGGTAGGGCGAGTCGTCCCCGACGAGCCGCCGTGTTCTCGCGGCGCGGCGCCGGCTCGTCGGGACGACTCGCCCTACCTTTCCTGCGTCGCCTCCGCAGGCTTGCCGCGGCGCGGGTGGCTCCACAGCGTCTTCGCCCATGCACAAAGACCACGGTTTGCGCGAACTGACGGTTCGCAGCGTCATCCTGGGCGGCGTCATCACGCTGCTGTTCACGGCCGCCAACGTCTACCTCGGCCTCAAGGTCGGCCTCACGTTCGCCACCTCGATCCCCGCCGCCGTCATCTCGATGGCGGTGCTGCGCCTCGTCGGGAAATCGAACATTCTCGAGAACAACATCGTTCAAACCATCGCGTCCGCCGCCGGCACGCTCGCCGCAATCATCTTCGTGTTGCCCGGCCTCATCATGGTCGGCTGGTGGCAAGGTTTCCCCTACTGGACAACCGTCGCGGTGTGCGCGATCGGCGGCATCCTCGGCGTGATGTTTTCCGTGCCGCTGCGCCGTGCGCTCGTGACCGGCTCCGATCTGCCGTATCCGGAAGGCGTCGCGGCGGCCGAGGTGCTGAAGGTCGGCTTCGGCTCGGCCGAGGGTGAACGCGAAAACAAAAAAGGCCTGCGCATGATCGTCGTCGGCTCGCTGATCTCCGCCGGCTACGCGCTGCTCGCCGCCATGCGCCTCGCCGCGGCGGAAGTCGCAAAGGCGTTCACGGTCGGCTCGGCGGCGACGGCCGTTTCGACGAGCCTCTCGATGGCGTTGATCGGCGTCGGCCATCTCGTCGGCCTCTCCGTCGGCGTGGCGATGCTCGTCGGCATGCTGATCGCATGGGTGGGTCTCGTGCCGTGGCTCACGGCGCGGCACGGCCTCTCCGGCGATGTCGCCGCGCTGGTCAACTCGACCTTCCGCAGCGAAGTGCGCTTCATCGGCGCGGGCACGATCGGCGTGGCGGCGTTGTGGAGCTTGTTCCGCATTCTCGGTCCGATCGTGAAAGGCATTCGCGGCTCCATGGCCGCGGCAAAGGCGCGCCAGGCCGGCGAAGCGCTCCCGCTCGTCGAGCGCGATCTGCCGATCGGCATCGTGGGCGGCAGCATCGTCGCGCTGCTCCTCCCGATCGCCGGACTGCTCTGGTATTTCACCTCGGGCACGGCGATCGCCTCGGGCATCGCTCCGGTCATCGCGGGCTCGCTGGTCTACGTGATCGTGATCGGCGTCATCATCGCGTCGGTCTGCGGCTACATGGCCGGCTTGATCGGCGCGTCGAACAGCCCGGTGTCGGGCGTCGGCATCCTCGCGGTGCTCGGCGCGTCGGTGCTGCTCGTGCTCTTCTACGGTCACGCGCACGACGCGGCGCAGACGCAGGCGCTGGTCGCTTACGCGCTGTTCACGACGGCGATCGTGTTCTCCATCGCGACGATCTCGAACGACAACTTGCAGGACTTGAAAACCGGCCAGCTCGTCGGCGCGACGCCGTGGCGGCAGCAGCTCGCGCTGGTTTACGGCGTGATCTTCGGCTCGCTCGTGATCCCGCCGGTCCTCGATCTGCTCAACAAAGCCTTCGGCTTCGCCGGCGCGCCGGGCGCGGGCGACCACGCGCTCGCGGCGCCGCAAGCCGCGCTCATCTCCGCACTCGCGAAAGGCGTGCTCGGCGGCGACATCAACTGGAGCCTCATCGGGGGGGGCGCCGTGTTGGGCGTGGCCGTGATCGTCCTCGACGAGATCCTGCGCAAAGCCGGGAAGATGCGTCTCCCGCCGCTCTGCGTCGGCATGGGCATCTACCTGCCGATGGCGCTCACGTTGCTCATCCCCGTCGGCGCCGTGATCGGCCACTACTGGGAAAAATGGGCCGACCGCCACCCGAATGCCGAGTTCGTGAAACGCATGGGCGTGCTCGCGGCGACGGGCCTCATCGTCGGCGAGAGTCTCTTCGGCGTCGCGTTCGCCGGCATCGTGGCCGCCGCGGGCACCGACACGCCGCTCGCGGTCGTCGGCGACGCTTTCGAGAAACCGGGCATCGTGATCGGTTGCGTCGTGTTCGTCGGCGCGATCGTGGCGCTCTACCGCACCTGCCGCAGCGCCTGCCGCGCGGAGTGAGCGGCGCGGCCGCGCGTCGCCGCCGCCCGACGCGCGGCGGCGGCTGGCCGGGCGGGCGATTCCAAACTGCAAGGTAGCGCGCGCGGCGGTTTTTCTTACACCTCTGCGCCATGTCCACGCGTCGTATCCACGCCTTCGCGGCGGCGTTTCTCGGTTTTGCCGCCGCCGCTTCCGCTCAGACGATCCAGTTCGTCAGCGTCACCCGCCAAGCCGCCTACGTGCAGACCGGCGCCACGGTCTCCGATCTCAGCGCCGATCCGACGACGCCGTTCCGCTTTCGCGCCGCCGTCGAAGGCGACAGTGGCACCACCGCGACGAATCCGTGGACTGCGGTGACGGTCACGCCGCCCGGCGGCAGCGCGACGTCGATGACCTTCAACACGGGCGACAAGCAATGGCAGTTCGAGGACACCACTCCCACGAGCATGGCCAACCTCAACGCCACCTACGGCACCGGCGGCTACACCTTCACGCCCACCGGCACGCCGAGCGGCACCGCGACCGTCACGGTCGGCAGCTTCGCCGCGTCGCTGCTCAACATCCCGTTGCTCACGCTCAGCGGCGGCTCGTGGGTCGGCGGCAGCTACGTGATCAGCAACACCGCGATGCTCACGGTCACTTTCAACGCCGTCTTCACCGGCACGCCCGGCGCCACGGACGGATTCCACTTCGACTCGCGCATCAACGGCTCCACCTCGATGGACGGCGCGAACGACTTCGCCAACTGGGATCCGACGACGAACGCCGCCGCCAACTATCCCTCGACGCCGCCTGCGTTCATCGTCGGCGCGGGCCAGCTCGCCGCCGGAAGCTACACGATCGAGGCGAGCTACGACGACATCCAGAATCCCGCCTCCGTCTACGGCTCGGCGTTTTCCGCGTCGCTGTTCGAGCTTCGCACGACAGTCAACCTCACCGTCGTGCCCGAGCCTGCCGCGCTCGCTGCGGCGTTCGGCGCCTTGGCGCTCCTCGGGGTGTTCGCGCGCCGGCGTCTGCTCGTCGCCTGAGGGCGTTGCCGCGCGCCGGGATTTCCCGCCGCGCCGCCGACGGCGGCTCGTCGGGACGACTCGCCCTACCTCGAAGCGCTTCAGCGCGCGAACGTATCCGGGCGCACGACGGCGGCGGCGACCTCGGCCGGAAAACCGAGCACGAGCAGCCAGTTGAAAGCGTTGATCTGCGGGACGGCGACGACCGGCGTCGCGGTCGCGGTGGACGAAACGGAAGCGGAGGAGTTGTCGGCGGAATTCATGGCGGGGAACATGGCGCCATTAAACTCTCCGCGCGTAACCGCCGTATGAAGCCCGCGCGGGATTTTTGTTAAGCTCGCGTAAGCGCCCCGCCATTTCGTAGCAGCCGACGTCAGTCGGCTGGCAACCGTCGCCGCGGGCAGCCACGCGTCTCCGCACTCTCGAAAAATTCAACGAGCCGCGCCGCGCCTCAACGAGCCACGGCGAGCGCGCTCCCCGCCTTACTCCGCCGCCGCCAGCCGCAACTCCGCGCGAAACCCGCGCGGCTCGCGGTTCGCGAAAATCACTTCGCCGCCGCACGCCGCGGCGCTCGAGCGCACGATCGTGAGCCCAAGTCCGACGCCGCCGGTGTCGCGCGCCCGCGCGCTCTCCGGCCGGAAAAACGGCTCGCCCAACCGCGCCAACGCCTCGGGCGGCACGCCCGGGCCATCGTCGTCGACGCGCACGAGCACGCGATCGGCGACGCGTTCCGCGTCGACGCGCACCGCGCCGCCGCCGTAGCGCAGCGCGTTCCGCACGAGATTGCCGATCGCGCGCCGCAGCAGCGCCGCGTCGCCGAGCACGACGAGATCGGCGGGCACGCCGACCGCGACGCGGCCGTCCGCGTTCTCGCGCGCGAGCGCCTCCGCGACGAGCGGCGCCAGCGGCACCGGCGCGCGCGCGGCCGCGGGCGCTTGCAATCCGGCGCGCGTGAACGCCAGCAGTTCGCCCACGAGTTCCGCCATCTGCTGCACTTCCTCGCGCACGTCCGCAACCGCCGGCTGGAGCGGACCGGGCGCGCGCTGCTCGAGGAGTTCGACGGCGACTTGCAGGCGGCCGAGCGGCGAGCCGAGTTCGTGCGCGACGTCGCCGAGAAAACGTTTCTGCGCCTCCGCGTGCGACTCCAGGCGCTGCGCCATGCCGTTGATCGCGCCGCCGAGCCGGCCGATCTCGTCCGCGCCGCCGACCGGCGCGCGCGTGGCGAATTTCCCCTCGGCCAGCCGGTCCGTCGCCGCCGTGAGCGCGTCGAGCCGCCGCGTGATCGAACGCACGAACGGCAGCCAGAACAGCACCGACAGCCCGAGCGCGCCCGCCGCGACGCCGACCCACCAATGCAGCCCGAGCAGCCGGGCAAAACTCCACGTCGAGCGCGCGCGGATCACCAGCGTCGTGCGCGGCGGCAAGTCGTCTTCGCGCACCTGTTCCGGCGCGGGATGCAGACGCAGGCCGAACCAGTAGCTGCCGTCCACGCGAAACAAAAACCGTCCCGGCCCGCCGCGGAGTTGCCCCGGCGGCAGGCGTTCGCCGCGCGGTCGCGGAACGTCGTCCTCCGGCGGTCGGCCGCCACGCATCTCGGCGTCGAGCGGTCCGCGCCGCCGCAGCTCGTCGCGCACCGGCGCCGGCAGCGGCAGCGATGGTCCCGCGAGCACGAGTCCGTCGTTGCGCAGCCACAGGAAATCCACTCCGCGCTCGCTCGCCTCGGCGTCCAGCACCGCTGCCGCTTCTTCCGGCGGCGCGGACCACAGACGGTCGGCGATGTCGTCCGCGATCGCTGCGACGCGATCGCCGAGCGGCCCGAGCGCGATCCGTTCCCAGCCGCGCTCGCTGCGCGCGAAGAACCACGCCGCGCCGAGCGTCGCGAGCAGCGCGAAATTCACGGCGAGCAGCAGCCAGACTTTGATCCAGAGGGGCGGGGAGAGCTTCAAGCGTCGCCGAAGCTAGCGGGCGCGCGCGAAAAATCCCGCCCATTTACCCGGCCTTAACAAAAAGCGCCGCGCGCCACATCCGCGCTTAACCGCCGCGCGGTTCACTCGGCCAACCCTCCACGCCCATGAACCCGCTTCGCTGGTCCCGCCTTGCTGTTTTCGTTTCTCTCGCTGCGCCGCTCGCCGCGCAAAACGTCACCGATCCGCGCATCACGTCGTGGCTCGCCGACGCCGCCGGCAACTACGCGCGCCTCTACCAGAGCGACGCCGCGAAATCCGCCGGCACCGCCTCGACCACGTGGAGCCGCGGCTCCGGCACGCAATCCTCGCCGGCCTACGCGGGCGTCACGCAGGTTTCCTACTCGAGCGATTGGGTCTACCTGCGCTCGACCGGCCTCGGTTACCACACGATGGGGCCGTGGTATGGCAACGCCGCGCACACGCAGACGTTCCCGAATTTCCCCGCGAACACGAACGTGCTCTATCGCCTGCCGCGCAATCCGACCGTGCCCGCGACGAAGACGCTCACGAGCGCCGGCGCGATCGGCTACGGCATCGACGGCGTCGCGCTCTTCGACAACCGCGACACGTATTCCTACACCAACGCGAGCGGGACCGACGCCGAGCCCGGCAGCACCGCGCGCGGCGACGGCATCTGGAATCGCGAAGCCTACGCGAACGAAGGCCAGACCTTCGATCCCGCCTACGCGCACCAGGCCGGCGCGCAATACCACTACCATGCCAACACGCCCGCGCTCCGCCACCTCGTCGGCGACCACGTCGATTACGACGCCACCACGCGCAGCTACCGCGAGAGCGCGACCGCCGTCACGAAGCACTCGCCGATCCTCGGCTGGATGGCCGACGGCTATCCGATCTACGGCCCCTATGGCTACTCGTCGCCGCTCAGCGCCGCGAGCGAAGTGCGCCGTCTCACGTCCGGCTACGTCCTCCGCAACGGCGGCACCGGCACGACCAATCTCAGCGCCACCGGCCGCACGACGCTGCCTGCGTGGGCGCAGCGCGCGCAAAACCGCACGACGCTCACCGCGGCACAATACGGCCCCGCCGTCTCGACGACCTACGCGCTCGGCCACTACCTCGAGGACTACGACTACCTCGGCGACCTCGGCCGGATGCAGGGCGTCGACTTCGACCTCGACCAATTCAACGGCCGCTTCTGCGTGACGCCCGAATTCCCGAGCGGCACCTACGCCTACTTCGTCACGATCGAAGCCGACGGCACGCCGAAATTCCCGCACCTCATCGGCCGCTGGTTCTACGGCAATCCGACCGGCGGCGCCGTCACGAGCGTGAGCGAAACCGTCACCGAATACGACCGCGGCGCCCCCGCCGCCGCCCTCACGCTCACCGGCACCGCGTCCGGCAGCGGCGTCGCGCTCCAGTGGAACTCCGCCGAAGGCGCGACCTACAAACTGGAGTCGTCGTCCGACAACGCGACGTTCGCGACGCTCAGTTCCTCGATCACGAGCGGCGGCGCGACGACGAGCTACACGACCGCGGCGACGGCGGCTTACTTCCGCGTCACGCTCACCGCGATCGCGACCTACGACACCAACGCCACCGTCGGCACCCCCGTCGGCACGACGGCCACGCCCCACTACACCGGCACCGGCAGCACCGCCACCGGCGCGACCAACGGCGCGAGCACGCCGGCAAATTCGACCACCACGACCACGACAACCACCCCGACGACGACCACGTCGCCCGCCGCCGCCGCGAGCGCGTCCTCCGGCGGCGGAGGCGGGGGCGCGCCCAGCGGCTGGTTCCTCGCGGCGTTCTCGCTGATCGCGTTCGCGCGTGCGGTGCGGCTCGGCGGCCGGAAGCTCGGAAAGTAGCGCGGTGCTTCAGCCCGCGCCGAAAAATTTGCAGTGCGGGCTGAAGCACCGCACTACCCCCGATCGTCGCAGCGACGCACCCGTCGGAGCAGGCGCCACGTTCTGATTGCGTGACCTGTAGGAGCGGCTTTACGCCGCGATGCGAACGTGTTGCCACCGCCGTAACCGGTCGCGGCGTAAAGTCGCTCCTACATCAAGGCAGCCGTGCCGGCCGGCCCTACTCCGCTCGCGGATCGACGAGCATGTAGCCCGTAGAGCGCAGCGTGCGGATGAAGCGCGGCTGCTTCGCGTCGTCGCCGAGCTTTCTCCGTAGCGCCGAGATGTGCACGTCGATCGAGCGGTCGAAGACGTCGTAGTTGCGGTCGCGACACTCGTCGAGGAGCGCCTCGCGCGTCTTCACGCGGCCGCGCGCCTTCGCGAGACTCGCCAGCAAGTCGAACTCGACCGGCGTCAGCACCAACGCCGTCGCGCCCATCGCGGCGCTGCGGGCGTCGAGATTCACGCGCAGGTCGCCGACCACGAGTTCCTGGACGGGCGCGGCCGCCGCGCTCGCTGGCGTCGTGGCGGTCGCCGCGCGGCGCAGCACGGCGCGGAGGCGCGCGAGGAGTTCGCGCGTCGAAAAAGTCTTCGGCAGGTAATCGTCCGCGCCGACTTCGAGGCCGACGATGCGATCTGTCTCGTCGCCGCGCGCCGTGAGCATCAGCACCGGCACGGTGCTTTTCTGGCGGATGCCGCGCAGCACCTCGAAGCCGTCCAGCCCGGGCAGCATCACGTCGAGGATGACGGCGTGCCATTTCTCCGCCGCGTCAGTGGCGCGTTCGAGACCGAGGCGGCCGTCGTGCACGGCGACGACCTCGAACGCCAGCGGCTCGAGGTAGGTCGCGACGAGGCGGCAGAGTTTGCGGTCGTCGTCGATCATCAGCAGCCGCGTGCGGCCGGGCGCGGAGGAATCCATGGCGGCAGCATGGTGCTCGTCGGGCGCGGCGCCGCAACCTTTACCCGCGCTTAACAATTTCGCGGCGCGGCGCGCACACGCACTTAACCCGCGCGCGCGATGCTCGCGACATGCTCCGCCTCGTCTGCCTGTTTGCCTCCGTCGCCGTCGCTCTCGGTGCGGCGGAGCTGAGCGTGCGGATCGCGCCGCGCTGGGGCGATGCGCCGCTCGCGGTGCCGGCGGGCGAGTTCGCCACGGCGGCGGGGCAGACGGTGCGCGTGACGCGGCTCGCGGCGCTGTTGTCGGATTTTCAACTGTTGCGGCCCGACGGCTCGGTCGTGCGCCTCGAGGGGCAATACGGCTTCGTCGACGCCGCGAGCGGACGGCTGGAGGTCGCGCTCGCGAACGTGCCGGCGGGCGACTACCGCGGTTTGCAGGTTCGCATCGGCGTGCCCGACGCGGTGAACCACGCCGATCCTGGAATTTGGCCGCCCGGCCATGCTCTGAATCCACAAACCAACGGGCTACACTGGAGCTGGTCGGGCGGTTATGTTTTCCTCGCGCTTGAAGGGTATTGGCGCGAGCCCGGCGGCGGCGATGCCGCCGGTTTTTCCTATCATCTCGCGAAGGACGCGCAGCTCATGACCGTGCGCTTCCTCGCGGATTTCAAAGTCGATGCGGCGACGCAGGTCGAACTCGCGCTGAACGTCGCTGCGCTGTTTCGCGACCGCCGGCTCGCGACGAGCGACGGCAGCGACTCCACGCACTCGGCGGCCGGCGACTCACTGGCCGGCGCGCTGGCGCGCAGCACGGAGCGCGCGTTTTTCTGGCTCGAGGCGCGGACGGCCGACGCGTGCGCCGTGGCGGCGCAAGAAAAGCCGGCCACGCGCGCGACGTCGGGCACGCCGCTCGCATTCACGGTGCCGGCGGGATTTCCGCAACCGAGCTTGCCCGCCGACAACCCTCTGACCGAGGAAGGCGTCGCGCTCGGCGAGCATCTGTTTTTCGACCGCCGCCTCTCGCGCAACGGCGAGCAGTCGTGCGCGAGCTGTCACGATCCGCGCGCGGCATTCAGCGACCGCGTCGCGCTCAGCCGCGGCAGCGAAGGCGATCTCGGCCGGCGCAACGCGATGCCGCTCTTCAATCTCGCGTGGCATCCCGCCTACGCGTGGGACGGCACGAAGAAAACCATCCGCGAGCAGGCGCTCGCCGCGATGACGAATCCGATCGAGATGCACGCGGGCGTGGCCGACGTCGTCGTCGATCTCAGCGACGATCCGCGCGTGCGGGAGGATTTTGCCGCGGCGTTCGGCAGCGAAGAAATCACCGGCGAGCGCATCGGCCGGGCGTTCGAGCAGTTCCTGCTCACGCTCGTGTCGAATCGCTCGCGCTTCGACGCCGCGCGGGCGGGCACGACGAAGCTGTCGACTCAGGAGCAGCGCGGGTTCGAGCTGTTCATGATGGAATACGACCCCGCGCGCGGCCGGAACGGCGCGGACTGTTTTCATTGCCACGGCGGCCCGCTCTTCAGCGATTTCGCGGCGAAGAACAACGGGCTCGATCTCGTGGCGCTCGACGCCGGCGCGCAGAACGCGACGGGTCGCGCCGACGACCGCGGGCGCTTCAAGACGCCGTCGCTGCGCAACGTCGCGCTCACTGCGCCCTACATGCACGACGGGCGTTTTCAGACGCTCGAGGAAGTCGTCGGGCACTACGACCACGGCATGCAGCGTGCGGCGAACCTCGATCCGAATCTCGCGAAGCATCCGAAGAGCGGGCTCGGGTTGAGCGCCGACGATCAGGCGGCGCTCGTGGCGTTTTTGCGGACGCTTACGGATCGCGAGTATTTGCGGGCTCCGTCGCCGCTGTTGCCGGAGGAGGGAATGGCCTTTTCTGTGAGGTAGGGCGCGACTGCCGGCCGCGCCGGGAGCAACGTTAGCCCGGATATTTCACCGCGAGGAAAGAAACCGGGCGCGATAACTGCTGAAATGGTTGGTGATGAAACAATCCCCTGCGACGGTCACCGACGCCCGGTTTCCGACAGACTGTCAGCAGACTTCGTTCCGGTTTCAAGCG
>JACPIT010000008.1 GCA_016187945.1 Opitutia bacterium | reverse complement strand
GTGGCGTGGTTGGTCTCGATGTTGAACTTGAAATACTTCTCGAGCTTGTAGGTGCGCAGGAAGGCGATGCCGCTGGCGACGTCGAAGTCGTACTGGTGCTTGGTCGGCTCCTTCGGCTTGGGCTCGATGAGGAACTGGCCCTTGAAGCCGATGGACTTCGCGTAGTCCACGGCCATGTGCAGGAACGCGGCGAGGTGGTCCTGCTCGCGCTTGAGGTTGGTGTTGAGCAGGGTCTCGTAGCCCTCGCGTCCGCCCCAGAAGACGTAGTTCTCGCCACCGAGGGCCTTGGTGACCTCGAGGGCCTTCTTCACCTGGGCCGCGGCGTAGGCGAAGACGTGAGCGTCGGGGTTCGTGGCGGCGCCGCACATGTAGCGCGGGTTGGAGAAGAGGTTGGCCGTGCCCCAGAGCAGCTTCACGCCGGTGGCCTTTTGGAGCGGCTTGGCGTGCGCGACGATCTTGTCGAGGTTCTTGTTCGACTCGGCGAGCGTGCGGCCCTCGGGCGCGATGTCGCGGTCGTGGAAGCACCAGAACGGCGACTCGATTTTGACGAAGAACTCGAAGGCGGCGTCCATGCGTGTCTTCGCGACGGAGACGGGATCTTTGCCGCTTTCCCACGGGCGCACGATGGTGCCGGGGCCGAACGGATCGGAGCCGGTGCCGCGGAAGGCGTGCCAGTAGGCGATGGAGAAGCGCAGGTGCTCCTTCAGCGTGACGCCGTCGACGACTTCGGACGGGTTGTAGTGCTTGAACGCGAGCGGCGCGTCGGAGCGCGGGCCTGCGTAGCGGATGGCGGGAACAGCGAAGTGTTCGGAGGAGGATTTCATGAGGAGAGAGTGGAAGCGCCGTTAACGACTGTGCAGCGTGAGGCGGGCGGATTTCAGGTCGGGCGACGTCGCCTCGAGCACGATTTCGCCGGCAGTGTGCGTGGTCTGCACGATGGCTTGGGCGAGACCGTTGAAGGCAGAGCGGCTGTTTGCCTTGTCGGGCTCGTGGCAACTCGGGTCGCCATTGCCGACGCCGATGAGTTTCGCGGCGCCGGTGAGCGCGAACGCGATCTTGTTGCCCGCGGTGGGCACGACGCGCCCTTGCGCGTCGACGACTTCGACGTTCACGACGGCGACGTCGGCGTTGTCGGCGGTGAGCGTGGAGCGGTCGGCGGTGAGGCGGAGCGCGGCGGGCGCGCCGGTGGTTTCGCGCGTGGCCTCGATCGGCGCGCCTTTGCGCGTGCCCTTGGCGACGAGTTTGCCGGGCGCGTATTTCACTTTCCACTCGAGGTGATGAAGCGGCGTGACGGCCTGCTTGCCGAGCGACGCGCCGTTGAGGAACAGCTCGACTTCGTCGCAATTGCTGTGAACCCAGACGGGGATTTCCTGGCCTTCCTTGCCCGTCCAGTTCCAGTGTGGGAAGAGGTGCAGCACGGGCGCGTCGGTCCACCAAGCCTTGTAGTAATAATAGCTGTCTTTCGGGAAACCGCAGAGGTCCATGAAGCCGTAGTGGCAGTTCACGACCGGCCAGCCGAATGGGCGCGGCTCGCCCTTGTAGTCGAAGCCGGCCCAGACGAAACCGCCGCTGAGAAATTCGCGCGCGGCGACCGGTGGCCAGGCGTTCTCGACGGTTTGTCCGCCGGGGCCGGCCGTGATGCTGTAGGCGGAAGCGTAGCCGCGCTCGCGGTCGCCGTAATAACCGTCCCAGTGGTTCGTCGCGTAAACGCCGCGCGTGCTGATTTCGCTCGCGATTTCCGAGGCGAACATCGGCGTCGCCGGGAAAAGTTTGTGCATCGGATCGTAGACTCCCGGGTTGTAGTTGACGCCGATCACGTCGAGGACGCCGCCCATGCCGACGGCGCTGTCGAAACCGCCGTTCATCGCCGCGGTGACGGGCCGCGTGGGGTCTAGTTCGTGGACGCGCTGCTTCATGGCGCGGATCATGGCGGCGGCTTCCGGCGTGCCCTGGATCCATTGCTCGTTGCAGAGCGACCAAAGGACGATGCTCGGGTGATTGCGGTCGCGCCGCACGAGCGCGCTGAGATCGCGGTGTTCGACGGCGGGGGTCTCCTTCGGCGCCTGGTCGACGTAGGTGTCGCCCAGGTGGCGATTCTCGGCGACGACGATGAAGCCGAGGCGATCGCATTCATCGAGGAGGAAGGGGGCGACGGGATTGTGGGAGAGGCGAATGGCGTTGCAGCCGACCTCCTTCAGCCGCTCGAGCCGCCACGTGAAGAGTCGGTCGGGCACGGCGACGCCGACGCCCGCGTGGTCCTGGTGCAAATTCACGCCCTGGAGTTCGAGATGTTTGCCGTTAAGAAAGAATCCGTGTGCGGCGTCGAAGCGCACGTGCCGCACGCCGAAATTCGTCGTCACCTGATCGACGAGGCGATTCGCCACGCGGACCGTGCTGCGCAGCCGGTAGAGATTTGGTTTCTCCGTCGACCAGAGCGTCGCTCGAGCCAGCGGGAGCGATTGCGCCACCTTCACGCTCGAGCTGATGCCGAGCTCGTGGGCAGACGAGGCGGTGGCGACGACCTGGTCGTTCGCGTCGAGGATTTCGCTCGTGACCGTGGTGCTCACGGAGGCGGAACTCGTGTTCGTGACGTCGGCGTGGGCGACCACGACCGCGTCGGCCTTGTTGCCGTCGCCGGGACCGCTCACGGTCGGAGCCACGAAGACGCCGTCCGGCGCGATGTGCACCGGATCGACGGTGATGAGCCGCACATGGCGGTAGATGCCGCCGCCCTCATACCACCAGCCATCGTAACGCGGGTCGACCTGCACCACGAGGATGTTGTCGCCACCGGGCTTGGCTGCGGCCGTGACGTCGAAACGCGAATGCGTGTAGCCGCTGTATTGAGCGCCGATCAATTGTCCGTTCAGCCAGGTGTGGCTGTTGCTGCACACGCCGTCGAACTCCAGCCAGAGACGTTTTCCCTCTGCGCTCGTCGGGAGCGAAAACGTTTTCCGGTAAACCGCGGGCCCGACGGGGAGGAAGCCGTGAAGCCAATACCAATCCTGCCTCACCGGTCCGCCGGCGCGGGGCTGGGGCTCCTTTTCGGCGAACGTTCCTTCGACCACGTAATCGTGCGGCACATCGACTTGGCGCCAGTTCTGGTCGTTGAAGGAGGTGAGCACCGCGTCGGGAGACTCGCCGAGATGAAAGCGCCAGTCGTCATCCAGCGATTGCACGAGGCGCGGCGATTCGGCGGCGGCGGCGCGCAGGCTCAGCATCGCGCATGCGACTGCGAGCAAACGGCCGAGCAGGGCGATGAATACGTTGCGCCGGGACGCGACACCAAGGGGTAGGGGTGATGTTTTCATAAAAGGAAGCGACGGGGCGCTGGCACTCTTCCCGCCGGCGGGCGGGAGAGGCGGGGAGGTAAATTGAGGGCCGATTTGGCGGCGTGAGACGATCCCGTTCGCCGCGGAGTGCATAACATGTTTTGGCGACAGACAGCCGTGGCGGACTTCTGCTAAATTGACGGTTTTCGAGCGAAACTCGCGCCGCCCGAATCCCTCGCCCCCCTTGCGCTGGACGCGACGCCTCCGTCGCGTGCGAGTCGCCCCAACTTTTTCATGAAACGAATCCTTGCCTCGCTTTTGCTCGCCGCCGCTATCCTGGCGCGCGCGGGCGAACTCTCCGTCGACGCCGCCAAGCCCACCGGTCCCGTGAGTCCGCGGCTCTACGGCCTCATGACGGAGGAGATCAACCACTCCTACGATGGCGGCCTCTACGCCGAGCTCGTGCGCAATCGCGCGTTCCTCGACCATCCCGACACGCCGGTGAACTGGAGCGTCGTGAAGGACGGCACGGCCGATGCCGCGATGTCACTCGACAGGAGCCAACCCCTGAACGAGGCGATCCCGCTGAGCCTGCGTTTCGACGTGACCAAGCTTGCGCAACAGCAACGCGCCGGATTTGCGAACGGCGGCTACTGGGGCATTCCCGTGCAGCCGAACACCACGTATCGCGCTTCGTTCTACGCGAAGGCTCCGGATTACGCCGGCCGGGTCACGCTCTCGATCGAAAGCGATGACGGGAAAACCGTCTATGCTTCCGCCGCCGTCGAGCGTCTCTCGGCGGACTGGCAGCGTTTGGAAGTGGTGTTGAAAACCGGCGACATCGCACCAACCGCGCACGCGCGCTACGTCGTCTGCCTCGACCGGCCGGGCACCGCGTGGTTCAGCCTGGTCTCGCTGTTCCCGCCGACTTGGAACGATCGGCCGAACGGGCTGCGCCGGGACATCATGCAGATGCTGGTGGACCTGAAGCCGAAGTTCCTGCGCTTCCCCGGCGGCAACTATCTGGAAGGCGACCGGATCGAGGATCGCTTCCCGTGGCAGAAGACGCTCGGCCCGATCGAAAACCGACCCGGGCACGCCGGGTGTTGGGGCTACCGCTCCAGCGACGGCCTGGGCCTGCTGGAGTTTCTCGAGTGGTGCGAAGACATGAAGGCCGAGCCCGTCCTCGCGGTCTTTGCCGGTTACTCGCTCAAGGGCGACTACATCAAGGCGGGGCCCGAGCTGGAGCCATTCGTGCAGGAGGCGCTCGACGAGATCGAGTATGTCATCGGCGACGCGAACACGACGTGGGGTGCGCGCCGCGCCAAGGACGGTCATCCGGAGCCCTTCGATCTGCATTACGTCGAGATCGGCAACGAGGACTTCTTCGACAAAGCGAAAACCTACGACGGCCGCTACGCGCAGTTTCACGACGCGATCAAAGCCAAGTATCCGCACCTGAAACTGATTTCGAGCATGCCCTGGGCGCAGCACAACGGGCGCAAGCCCGACGCGGGGGACTGGCACGACTACAGCGCCGCCGAGGAGTTCGTGAAAAAGGCACCGACATGGGGCGCGGATCTCAAACGCCACGGGCCGGAGGTTTTCGTCGGCGAATGGGCGGCGCACGAGGACGCGTCCGCGCGGCCGTGGGACGAAGCCGCGAAAAAACTGCCGGTCACGCCCTCGATGAAGGCCGCCATCGGCGACGCGGCGTTCATGGCGGCGATGGAGCGCAATGGCGACATCGTCAAAATGCACTGCTACGCGCCGCTGCTGGCCAACGTGAATCCCGGCGGCCATCAGTGGCGGCCCGACCTGATCGGCTACGATGCGCTCACGGCTTACGGTTCGCCGAGTTACTACGCCTTCCAGATGTTCAGCACGAATTTGGGCGATGAGTTGCTGCGGGTCGCATCGTCGGACACGCTGGTCCAAGGCTGCGCCACGCGCGACAGCAAGACGGGAGCGATCATCATCAAGCTGGTGAATTCCGAAGCGACAGCCCAGACGCTGCCGATCGCATTGAAGAATGTCACCGGGCTCAAATCGACGGCCACGGTGATCACGCTCTCGGGCAAGCCGGAGGACACCAACTCGATCAGCGAGCCGAAGAAGGTCGCGCCGGTCACGAGCACACTCGAAGGCGTCGCCCCGTCCTTCTCCTATACGCTCCCGCCCACGAGCGTCGTCATTTTGAAACTGCAAACCCGTTGATCACCCCATGAAAAGTGTCGCCCGACCCGCCGTTCGTTTGCTCTGGCTGCTCTGCCTGGCCGCGATCGCCAGACTGGCCGCCGAAAACATTCCGCCCTTCCGCGATCCGGATCTTCCCGTCGAACAACGCGTGGAGGACCTGATCTCGCGCCTCACCGTGCAGGAAAAAATTCCCCTGCTGATGATGGGCAACCCCGCGATCCCGCGTCTCGGCATCCCGGAATACTGCTGGTGGAACGAGGCGCTCCACGGTGTCGCGCGCAACGGCACCGCCACCGTTTTCCCACAGGCCATCGCGCTCGCCGCTACCTGGAATCCCGCGCTGCACCGCCAGATCGCTGATGTAATCTCCACGGAAGCCCGCGCGAAAAACAACGAGACCATCGCCCGCACCGGCGGTGACACGAAGATCTACGAGAGCCTCACGATCTGGTCGCCCAACATAAACATCTTTCGCGACCCGCGCTGGGGCCGCGGTCAGGAGACCTACGGCGAGGATCCGTTCCTCACGGCGCGTTTCGCCGTCGCCTTCATCAAGGGCCTGCAAGGCGACGACCCGCGCTACCTCAAAACGGTCGCGACCGTGAAACACTTCGCCGTGCACAGCGGCCCCGAGCCCGAGCGCCATGCCTTCGACGCCGTCGTCTCTGCGCGCGATCTGTGGGAAACCTATCTGCCCGCTTTCGAAGCCGGCATTCGCGAGGGTGGGGCGCTGTCGCTCATGAGCGCCTACAATGCCGTCAACGGCATCCCCGCGCCGGCGAACGTCGAGCTGCTGCAAAAAATCCTGCGCGAGCGCTGGGGTTTCCAAGGCGCCGTCGTCGGCGACGTGGACAACGTCTCCGACATGTGGCGCGAAGGCGGTCATCGCTTCTCGCCCGACGCCGCGAGCGCCAGCGCCACGGCGATCCGCGCGGGCAACGATCTGTGCAGCGGCGGCACGTATTGGAATTTGCCCGACGCGCTCAAGCGCGGCCTCATCACCGAAGCCGAGCTCGATGTGCCGCTCCGCCGGCTCCTCGCGCTGCGCTTCCGTCTCGGCCAGTTCGATCCGCCGGAGCGCGTGCCTTACCGCGCGATTCCGCCGTCCGCCAATAACGCTCCTGCCCACGACCAGCTCGCGCTCGAGGCCGCGCGCCAGAGTCTCGTGCTGCTCAAGAACGACGGCACGCTGCCTTTCGATCCCGCCAAGCTGAAGACCATCGCCATCATCGGCCCGACCGCCTCCGACGTCTCCGCTCTGCTCGGCAACTACAGCGGCACACCGCTGCGCCAGGTCACGCTCGCCGACGGTATCCGCGCCAAGCTCGAATCGCGCGGCGTGAAAGTCCTCGTCGAACGCGGCGCGCCGCTCGTCCGTCCGCTTCACCCAGGCGGCAACGCGATCGCTCAAGGCGTGCTGTTCACCGACGCCAGCCGCGCCACGCCCGGCCTGCGCGGCGAGATCTTCGCCCATGATCAGCAGGACACCGCCGCGCCCAAGGTCGAAGGCCGGCACTCCTCGACGCGCACCGACCTCCAGGTAAACCTCTATTGGAACGAGGCGCAGCCCGCCGCCGGTATTCCGATCAAGGATGCCGGCGCCCGTTGGACGGGTGTGCTCGTTCCGCCGTTCTCGGGCGAATACCGGCTCGGCGTGATCGCGGAGGGCGCTGTGCGACTTCACCTCGACGATCGGCTCGTGATCGACTCGTGGAAACCCGAGCGCGAGCGCCCGCTCGAGGCCACGGTCCAACTCGAAGCGGGCCGCGCCTACGCGGTGCGCCTCGACTACGTGCAGCTCACGCCCACCGGCCGCGTTCAGCTTGGCTGGATCACGCCGAGCCGGAACGACGAACTCGAGCGAGCGCTCGCCGCCGCCCGCGAAGCCGATCACATCGTGCTCACGCTCGGCATCACGCCCGATCTCGAAGGCGAGGAGATGAGCGTCAACGCCGCGGGCTTCCGGGGCGGCGACCGCCTCGATCTCGCGTTGCCCGCCCCGCAACGCGAGTTGCTCGCGAAGGTGGCCGAGTTGAAGAAGCCCGTCGCCGTCGTGCTCACCGGCGGCAGCTCGATCAGCCTCGACGACTCACAAGCCGGCGCGGTGCTGCTCGCCTGGTATTACGGTCAGCGCGGCGCCGACGCCGTGGCCGAGGCCTTGCTCGGCGAGACCAATCCCGCCGGCCGCCTGCCCGTCACGTTTTACCGCGACACGACGGGCCTGCCGCCGTTCGCCGATTACAGCATGCGGAATCGCACCTATCGTTACTACACCGGCCGGCCGCTCTACGCTTTCGGTCACGGCCTGAGCTACACCACTTTCGTCTACGAAAAGCTCGCGCTCTCCGCCTCATCGGCGCGCGCGGATGAAACCGTGCGCGTGACCGTGACGGTGAAAAACACCGGCGTGCGCGACGGCGACGAGGTCGTGCAAGTTTACGCGACCGCCGAAAATCCGCCGGTGCCGATGCCGTTGCGCCAACTCGTCGGCTTCGCCCGCGTGCCGCTCAAGGCGGGCGAGACGCGCCTCGTGGAAATCGACGTGCCGGTCGAGCGCCTGCGCCGTTGGGACGACTCCGCCGACCGCTATGTGGTCGACCCCGGAACTTGGCGTCTCTCCGCCGGCCCCGCGTCCGATCGCGCGCCGCTCACGGCGTCGCTCGCGGTGCGGCGCTGATCCGATCGCGACCGGCGCGCTCTGTTGGCGAGGTGGAACGCGTTGACCTCAACGCGTTCGAGCGACTCCGTCGCGAGTGAAGGTTTCAGAGCGCGTTGGGGTCAACTCGCTCCACCTTTCCGACCTTCGCAGGCTCGATCGGCGGCCTACCTCGTCGGTTCTTCGTGATCGATCACCTCGAGCTTGCCGGGAATGGCGCGGGCTTCGCGCATGCCCTCTCGGTGCAGTCCGTGGGTCGAGCGTCCGAAGTGGGCGGCAGCGGCCGCCACCATGCGATCGATGGAATCGTCGAAATCGTTGCCATGCGCGACCAGGCTGAAGCGGGTGACCCAGAGAACTTTTGGTTTCTGCTCCTTCTTCGCGACCTGGAAATCGTAGGCCGCAAGGATGACGTAGTAGCGATCGTCTTCGAGTTCTCCGATCAAGTCCTCGCGCTCGGAGCGGACCATGTTGCCCCAGTAGGTCGGGATGCGTCTCAGCGTGTCGTGATAGCCGAGCAGCCGGGAGTTCCGGCCGTTCTGGCGGGCGCGTGCGTCGTCCTGCATTTGGAGCATGAGCATCAACTGATCCATCTCGCTGGCGGCGCCAGGCGTGCCTCCGAGCCCGCGGGTCCGGGTGGCGTTGGGGTCTGGTTTATCGCCCGGGTTCAACGTCGGGAAGGTGGCCACCATCGCGCTGTGGAGCCGATTCAGATTGCCGTAAACGTTGCCATAGCCGGCGCCACCGTCCCAGCCGGTCGTGCGACCCCAATGGACCACGATCAGTTGCTCGACCTCGTTCGCGTTTCGGCTGGGATGAAAGCCCTGCTGGGCGAGCGGCGCGGAAAGCGCGGCGATCACCTGGCGGAACTTCAGTTTATCCAACGAGGCATCGGCGACACTGCCGGCGTCGCACGTGCCCTCGCCGAAGGCGTAACGGACCGGCTTGACGGTGCCGTCGGGCAATTTTTCGCGCTCGTAGCCGTTGTGCACGGTCGACGATACCACGGTCAGCTCGGAGAGCGGAAGGTCCGCCGCCCGGGTGAGCGGCAGGGCGATGAGGAGGAGTGAGGCGGGTAAACAGCGGACGAGGGGGCAGTTCATGGGTGGGGGGATGTGCAGCGGAGTTAAGCAGACGGAAATCAGTCGTCGGTCGCGCGTGGTGATGCTTCGTAGCAGGGCCGGCGTTGGCTGCGCTTGAGTCTGGCGCAGCCGTGGAGCGCGGCGCTACTTGGTGGGCTCCTGATAATCGATCACCTCGAGCTTGCCGGGGATGGCGCGGGCTTCGCGCATGCCTTCGCGGTGCAGTCCGTTGGTCGGGCGTCCGAAGTAGCCGGCGGCGGCGCGCACCATCCGATCGACGGACTCGTCGAAATTGGCACCGCGGGCCTGCAAGCTGAAGCGGGTGACCCAAAGAACTTTTGGCTTCTGCTCCTTCTTCGCGACTTGGAAATCGTAGGCCGCGAGGATGACATAGTAGCGATCGTCTTCGATTTCGTCGATCAAGTCGTTGCGATCCGGGTTGCCGAGGTTGCCCCAGTGGGCCGGGAGGCGTTTCAGCGTGTCGTAATAGCCGAGCATCTGGGCGTTCTCGGCGTTTAGGAGGGCGCGGGCGTCGTCCGCCATACGGAGGGAGATCATCATCATCTCAAAATCGGCCGCGGCTCCGGGCGTGCCTCCGTTTGCGGTGGTGGGAGGCGCGTTCGGAGCCGGCCCGGTCGGATTCGTCGGAAAGGCGGCTGTCATCGCCGCGTGGGCACGGTTCAGTATGCCGTAGGCGTTGCCATAGCCCGCACCACCGTCCCATCCCGCGGTGCGACCCCAATGGACCACGATCAGTTGATCGACCTCGTTCGCGTTGCGGCTGGGATGAAAGCCTTGCTCGGCGAGCGGTGCGGAGAGCACGCGGATCAACCGGCGGAAATTCAGGCGCTCCAGCGAGGTGTCGGCGACTTTGCCGACGTCGCACGTGCCTTCGCCGAAGGAGTAACGGATCGGTTTGAAGGAGCCGTCCGGCAATTTTTCCCGCTCGTAGCCGTTGTGCACGGTGGACGACACCACGGTCAGCTCGGCGAGCGGAAGGTCCGCCGCCCGGGTGAGCGGCAGGGCGATGAGGAGGCGTGAGGCGGGTAAACAGCGGACGAGGGGGCAGTTCATTGTTGGGGGATGTGCGGTGTGGTTAAGCCGACGAAAATTAGCCGTTGGTCGCGCGAGGTGGTGATTCGTAGGGCCGCCGGCGTCGGCTGCGCTTGTGCGCGGCGCAGCGGTGACGCGGGCAGCGAAGCGGAGTTTCAGGAGAGGCTACGAAGCGACTGGTGGAGGGCCGTGCTGCTCGGGAGGCGAAAATTTGGGACGGAGTTACTTTTTCGGCTCCTGGTAATCGATCACCTCGAGCTTGCCGGGCACGGCACGGCCCTCGGACGGACGCGCGTGACGGAGTCGATCGCTCGGGTGGCCGAAGTGGGCTGACGCTGCTTGGATCATTTGAGAGATGCTGCCGTCGAAATTGTTGCCGTGGGTCTCCAGGCTGAAACGGGTGATCCAGAGAATTTTGGGCTGTCGGCTCTTCAACCCCGCTTGAAAATCATAGGCCGCCAGAATGACGTAGTAGCGATCGTCCTCGATTTCCTGGACCAAATCGTCGCGATCCGGGCTGACGAGATTGCCGTGGAAGGTGGGGAGGCGACTTAGCGTGCTCTGGTAGCCGAGCAGTTTGGCGTTTCGAGTGTTGGTCCGGTCGCGGGCGTCGGCCTGCATTTCGAGCATGAGGAGCATGTTGTCCATCTCGTTGGCGGCTCCTGGAGTCCCTCCGGGCCCGCGCGTCCTGGCGTCGCTCACCAAAGCTTTAATTTGTTCATCGGTGAGGGTTGCCGGATCGGGGAGATCGGGGAACGCGTTCCTCATGGTGGCATAGGTCGTTTTGAGCGTGCCATAGGCATCGCCGTAGCCGTCGCTTTGCCATCCCGCGGTGCGGCCCCAGTGAACCACGATTACTTGATCGATCGTGTTCTTATCCCGGCCCGGCAGATAGCCCTGCTTGGCCAACGCGGGAGCAAGCAATTTGGCCAACTGAGCGAACTTCACGCGATCCAAAGACGAATCGCGGGCGCTGCCTGGATCGAAAGTGCCTTCGCCAAAAACATACCTGACCGGTTTGAGGGATCCGTCCGGCAGTTTTTCTCGCTGATAGCCGTTGTGCACCGTGGAGAACACCGTGGTCAGCTCGCTGTCCGAAAGTTCAGTGGCGGCGCGAGTGAGCGCCTGTCCGAGGAGGAGCAGGCTAGCGGTGAGCGAGACGCGGGCGAGGCGAGGCAACCGAAGCGATGGCGATGGGTGGAGAGCAGTTTTCATCGAGTAACAGGGTGAAGTGCTCGGCCGATGGACCGAGTGGGGCCTTCCGTTTTGCACGCGCCGTGCCATGGACCGCCCGGGGATCCCAAGCATCGGCAATATAGAGTTTTATCGTGACCGATCACTCACGGCGGGCCAACGGGCGGCCGTCGACTTGGGTGCACGTAACCGTTTTTCACTCGCTTGGCGTCGGCGAATTGGTGGGAGCCCACCAGTGCGGGAGAGCAGCCGATCAACTGCGGCTCGACGCGACCGGTGGGATACGCGGTGATTTGCTCGTTGGCGGTGCGGAGGCAGGCGCGTTGCGCGCCCGCCGTGGAACGAGGGGCGGACTACTTCGTGGATTTCGTGAGCTCTTGATAATCGAGAACCTCGAGTTTGCCGGGAGTGGCGCGACCTTCGGGCATCCGCTCGCGGCGCAGACCGTTGCTCGCACGTCCGAAGTAGGCGGCTGCGGCCTGCGCCATGCGGTCGGTGGCGCGATCGAAATCGTTGCCGTGCGCCGGCAGGCTGAAGCGGGTGATCCAGAGAATTTTTCGATCCCGGCTCTTGATCGCCGAGCGGAAATCGTAGGCGGCGAGGATGACGTAGTAGCGATCGTCCTCGAGTTCTCCGATCAACTCCTCGCGATCGGAGCTGACCATGTTGCCCCAGTAGGTCGGGGTCCGTCTGAGCGTTTCGCGATAGCCGAGCAACGACGCGTTCCGGCCGTTCGCTCGGGCGCGGGCGTCATCCTGGATTTGGAGCATGAGCATCATTTGATCCAACTGGTTGGCGGCGCCGGGCGTGCCGGCGAGTCCGCGCGTGGGAGACGCGTTGGCGTCTGGCTTCATGTCCGGGGTGAGGGTCGGGAAGGTGGCGTTCAACGCGGCGGAGGTTTGGTTGAGCGTGCCGTAGGTGTTGCCATAACCCGCACTGTCCCATCCGGTGGTGCGTCCCCAGTGGACCACGATCAACTGATCGATCTCCTTCACGTCCCGACTGGGGAGGAAGCCCCTCTTCGCGAGCGAGGCGGAAAGCACGGGGGCCAATTGGCGAAACGTCAGGCGCTCCAGCGACGAGTCGGCGATGCTGCCCGGATCGCGTTCGCCTTCGCCAAAGATGTAGCGGACCGGCTTGAGCGATCCGTCGGGCAGCTTTTCCCGTTCAAAGCCGTTGTGCACCGTGGACGACACCGCGGTCAGCTCGCCGATCGGAATGTCCTCGGCGCGGGCGGAGGGCTGAGCGACGAGGAACAGCAGGCCGGTGGCGAGCGAGGCGCGGAGGAGGGTGGGCCGCGACGAGGCGGGAGGGAGGAGGGTAATCATCATGGGAATTCAAGTCAGGGGGAAAAAAGGCCAAAGCAGGTCGGCCGGTTTCTCACCGCACGGGGCCGAACACCGTAAACTCGGCCACCGCCGGCTGGATGCCCTCGGGGTGGCCCAGCACCACCAGTCGCGCCCGGCCCGCCCAGGTCGGGACGCACTCGCGATAATCGATGAGAAAATCATCCGTGCTCTCACTGCGGTCGACGATCGTCGTCCACTGGCCGGGCGCGGTCTCCGCCTCGACGCGGTAGCGAAACGGCCCCGGTTTCACGCCCTTGGGCGTGTCGAGGCCGACATCGCGCCAGATCACGCGCACGGCGTGGACTTCCGACGCCGGAAACGAGGTCGTAAGCACGGGCTGCGCATCGTCCGCGGCCGGGAGCCACCACGTCTTCATCGAATTATCGGCGGCGAGTCGCCCGGCGCTGTTCGGCGCGCAAGAACTGCCGAGGGTGGGTTCGCCGTCGTTGAGCGGCACCCACGGCGTCGCGTCAGCGCCGGCGGAAACCGGCTGCGGCGTCGAGGTGGCCGCCGGCACGTAGAGATTGCCGTCGGCGTCGAACGCGGCGGGGTCCATCCCGATGCGCCGCTCGAACCCATGCACGACCGCGGCCAGCACCGTGTAGAACGTCCACAGACGGTCACCCGGACCGCGCACGATGCAGCCGTGCCCCGTGCCGGTGATGAAGCCCTCCGTGTTGCGGAAGATCGGATTGCGCGCCTGCGGACGAAACGGCCCCAGCGGCGAGTCGCTCACGTAACAGCCCATCGCATAGGTGCGATACTGGGTTCCGCCCGAGGAATAGGTCAGGTAGTAACGACCGGCGTGCTTGAGCATCCAGGCGCCCTCCATCCAGCCGACGGTGCGATTCTGGTTGCGGTTGCCCAAGGACTCCCAGGGAAACGTGTCGGGCTGAAACCGGATCAGCTCGTGCGGCTCCCCTTTGGGAACGGTCACGTGGGTGGCGTCCAGCTCCACACCCCAGATGCCGCCGTTCGCGGTGCAGCCCCAGTAGAAAAACAAGCGGCCGTCGTCGGAAAACAACATCGGATCGATCATCACCGGGAGCTTGCCCTGCCCGAACGGAATCGGGAGCGCCCCGACCGGACGAAAGGGTCCGAGCGGGGAGTCGCTGGCGTAAATCTCCGAGCCCGAACCCAGCAGGAGAAACCGTCCCGCATGCCGCACGACCGTGGGCGCGTAGCCGACGTCGCGCACGTTGAGCGGATGGTGCTGCCAGGTCCGCCCCTCGTCGTGGCTTACCCACGCCATGTCGCACGACGGATAGAGATACCACGCGCCCTCGAACCACAGCGCGGTCGGGTCGGCGAGTTCGCGGTATTGCTCCTTGCGCTCGGCGATCCACAGGCCGCCGTCGTTCGGCGCGCCCTTGGTGATGTCGCGCGCCAGTTTGCCGACCGGATAGTCGGGGATCGGGAGC
This sequence comes from Opitutia bacterium, assembly GCA_016187945.1. GTDB lineage: Bacteria > Verrucomicrobiota > Verrucomicrobiia > Opitutales > Opitutaceae > Didemnitutus. The sequence continues at coordinate 156,999 of JACPIT010000008.1, read as the reverse complement.
GGGTTGCAGTAGCGTTCCGGCACGAGTGGTTCGGCGGCGAGGGCTGCCAGGGGCGCGGCCAGCACGAGGAACGGGACGATACGTTTCATATGTTTGTGTGCGGTATTGGTGCGATCGCGAGCGGCGCGGTTTTCTCGAGCGAGACGTGGCGGTAAATGCCGGCGCCCTCATAGAACCAGCCATCGAATTTCGTCGCGTCGACGCGCACGGCGATCGTGTTGGCGCCGCCGTAGTTCAGGACATCGGTGATATCCCCGCGGAGCGGCGAGTAACCGCTCTCGTGGCGGCACACGAGCCAGCCGTTGATCCACACCGTCGCGTCGCGGAAGATGCCGTCGGAGGTGAGCCAGAGGCGCTTGCCCTCGTCTGACTTCGGCACCTCGAAAGTGCTCCGATACCAGCCGATGCTATTTGTGGGGTATTTTGCGCCGAGCACCTTGTAGCCGTGATTGCGCTCGGCAGCGGGATCGAACGGCAACTCGACCGCCCAATCGTGCGGCACGCGCATGTCGCGCCAGCTCGGGTCGTCGAAGTCGGGCGCAGCGGGCCCGGCGCTCACGCCGGCCTTGTCGAGCCGCAGCGCGCCCGGCCAATCGGCACCGAGATGGGATTTCCAGCCGAGGTCGAGCGACAGCCGTTCGCGCGGCACGTTGTCGGAAGCGCTCGCGACCCATGCCGCACTCACGAGCCCGAGCAACATGCACACGACGAAGGCACGATGGCGGGAAAGCGAATAACTCATAAGAAAACGCACGGAGGCCGGTGCCGCGCGATCGTTTTCGTCAGGTGGGAAATCGCGGTGCCATGGCCGGGCGAATCACGGCGCGGTCGGTTTCTCGTCCCGGAAGCGATAGACGAATTCGCTGGCGACGGGCCGGCCGTTTTCGAGTGCGGGGACGAACACGGCTTTCTTGAGCGTAGTGACGATCGCTTCGTGCAGCTTGGGCGAAATGTTCGCTTCGGAGGTGAGGCCGGCCACTTCGGACACGATGCCATCGACCGAAACTTTCAGAGTGGCGTCGAAGGCGCGGATGTTGGTGCGGGCGAGCGAGCCCGGGCGGATCGCGTGGCCGATCAATTCCGGTTCGACCCGACCGCCGGGATGCGCGGCGATTTTTTCGGCCGTGCGCAGATAGGCCCGCGACCGCCACGAAAATGGATTCGCGGGCTCCAGCATCGCGACGAACCCCGCGACTTTTTTCCAGAATTCCTTCACGGCGTCCTCGTCGGGATCGAAGGCGCCGAACAGCGGCACGCCGTCGCGGTTGAAGGCGACCGCGCGGTAGCCTTTGCGCGGAACGAACTCGCCGAGCGTCGTGAGCGCGGGCTCGTCGTCGATCCGCACGAGCGACCATGGCGCGCCGGCGTCTTTGATCGCGCTGAGCCACTCGCTGGGCGAATAATTTTTGCCGTAGGCGATGCACTCGACGAAGCCGGGAGGAAGCTGTGCGAGTTTGCCGATGGGCTCCATCGAGCCCCACAACAGCTTCCAGGTGTCGCCGGCGTCTTTGTTCAGGAACACCATGACCACCACCGCTGGCTCGGGCCGGCCGTCGACGGCGAAAGGCACGAGCTTCTGCTGCTGCATTTTTTCGAGGTGCCCACGCAGCTCGGCGGTGAGGGCGGATTTGGCCTCCGCCCAATCGTCGGCGCGCGGCGGATGATTTTTCGCGGCGACGGAGAAGCGCGCGAGCTCCGCGAGCGGCAGCGCCTGCACGGGCAGGCATCGTCCGACGGTCGGTTGTTCGGCGAAAACCGCGAATGGTCCCAAGGCTTCGACCGCGGTGCCCTTGAAGGTTTTGCCTTGGGTGTCCGTCCATTCCTCGCCGTGGGCGAGGTTGGCGGGGAGGAGGATGAGAGCAGCGGCCGACAGCGCGCCGATGACGGAAGCGCGGAAGAATTTTCTCATGGGAGAAACGAGCGAGGTTAGGGGGCTTGGGGTTCGGACGAAGCGGGCAAAACCGTGATCTCGGCGGCGCCGACCCAACCGGTGTCGTCGGTGTCGTGCAGCGGCGTGAAGCGGAAATAACGCGCGTCGACGGGCGCGAAGGCGACTTCCTGCCGCATCGGGTTGTTGCGGATGTTGCCGAAGGCGCCGGCGGCGACCTGCGTCGTCCACTGTTTGCCGTCGAGGCTCGTTTCGAAGCGGTAGCGGTCGACGACGCCTTCGAACACCCAGTCTTGTCGCGGCAGGTAAGCGAAGCCGCCGATGCGGTGCGCGCGGCCCATGTCGACTGTGAGAGCTCGGTCGGCGGCGCGCGTGCGCCAGAGCGTTTTCGCGTCGGCGTCGATGGCGTTGGCGGCGCTCGTGTCATTGCCACCGACGATCTTCCACCCGGTCGGCGCGAAGCCGACGAAGGTCTTGCTCGTGCTGAGGCCGAGGCGACCGTCGGCCGTGAGCACCGCGGCGTGCACGGTGCCGCCGCGCGGCAGCGCGATCGGCTCGCGATAGACGGGCGACGTGGCGACCGGCTCCGTGCCGTCGAGCGTGTAGATGATCGGAAGCGGGTTGCCGTGGGTAATCGCGACGAGACCGTCGCGACTGCGCTCGGCGATCGCGGGCGCGGCGGGCAGCGCTTGCTTGAACAAGCCGACTTCGGCGAGTGTGGGCTCGAGGCGAGAGCTCAGGATGCGCACGCGGACGCGGTCGGTCGTGACGGGCGCGGCAAGGCGCACGAGGCGCTTGTAGCCGACGGTGGTTTGCTCTTCGACGGCGGTGGACGCGAGCCACGCGGAGCCGTTCCACGTTTCGACGACGAATAACTCGATGCGCTGACTGCGTTGGGTGACGGCTTCCTGGAGCGACACGACGTCGAACGTGACGGCGGCGGGCAGCGTCAGCGTGAACGTCGCGGTCGTGTGGCCGGGTGCGGCTTCCCACCACGTGTCGAGGTTGCCGTCGTGGGCGAGCGCCGCGGCGTGCGCGGGGCTCGCGGTGTCGGCGGAGAATTGCGCGCCGGCGGCGAGGTCGTGCGCGAAGGTGTCGTTGACGACCTGTGCCATCTTGCCGAGGGCGGCGAGCTGATCGTCGGGGATCAGGCCGCGGGTGTCGGGCGAGAGGTTGAGCAGCATCACGCCGTTGCGGCCGACGGAGCGGTAAAAGTAGTCGACGAGTTCGGCGGAACTCTTGGCGCGTTTTTCCGCGGACCAGAACCAGCCGTTGAGAATCGGCGTGTTCACCTCGGCGGGATACCACCAGAGATACGAGCCGGACTTCAGTTGCGCGCGGCTGCCGAGATCCTGAGCCTGCCGGTCGGGCCAGGTGTGTTTTTCCGGCGACTCGGGGAGCGGGATGACGCTCCACTCGGTCGCGCGACCGTAGCCGCCTTCGTTGCCGACCCAGCGAACGTCGGGACCTTTGACGGAGATCACGGCGCCGGGCTGCAGTTTGCGGATCAGCTCATACCACGCCGTGTAGTCGTAGGTTTGGTGAACGCTCGGGTCGGGATTCGCGCCGTCGAACCACGCAACGGAGATCGGGCCGTATTCGGTGAGCAGCTCGTAGAGTTGGTTGAGGAAGTAGCGATTGTAGTCGTCGACTTCGTAGCTGAACGTCGGAAAGCCGGACGCAGGCGCGCGGCCTTGCGCGGGATTTTTTTGAAACTGTGTCGGGTCGGTCGGGATGATCGAGCGAAGTTTCGGGCTGCCGTTGCCGTAGTAGCCGGCGGGGTTCGTCGGGTTGGTGCGGAGCTGGAAAAGGTCGGCGGGCGAGAGATAGAGGCCGAGCTTCAGGCCGTGCTTGCGGGCGGCGGTGGCGACTTCGCGCACGAGGTCGCCCTCGCCGTCGCGCCACGGACTGGAAGCGACCGAGTGCGCGGTGTAGCGCGACGGCCAGAAGCAGAGACCGTCGTGGTGCTTGGCGACGAGGATGAGCATCTTGCCGCCGGCGTCTTTCATCGCGCGGACCCATTGGTCGGCGTCGAGCGCGGTCGGGTTGAAAATCGCGGGCGACTCGCGGCCGTCGCCCCACTCAACGCCGCGGAACGTGTTCGGGCCGAAGTGGAGGAAGAACGTCCGCTCGAGTCGCATCCACGCCGTCTGATTCGGGCGCGGCAGCACCTTGGCGGCTTTCTCGACGGCGATCTCCGGCGAGTCCTCCGGCGAAATCGTCTGGAGGGTCGAATACGGGATCGCGGCCGATGCCGCCGAACTGGCGAGCGTCGGCCGATGAAGGATCGCGAGCGCGGCGACGACGAGCGCCGCGCGTGAAAGGTGTCGCGGCTGGATCACGACGTCGGGCGTTTTTGCGCCGGGCGAAACGCGACGGTGTAGCCGATGCCGGCGGCGAGCATCAGCGCGCCCCACCAGATGCCGGAGTGCAGTTCGAAGAGGACGGTGCGTTGCGCGGGCGGGTTGAAGAACTGGTAGATGCCGGCGCCGGTGATGAGCACACCGTAGAGAAAGAGCTGCAGGCCGATGAGGAACCAGATGGAGACGGAATGTTCTTTCATGGGGTGAAGGGCGCGGTGGGTTACCAGAACACGACGTTGAGCGCGACGAACGCGGCGCAGACGACGCCGGCCCAGAAGATCGGGCGGTGCAGCAGCGGCAGGCCGGCGTCGGAGGGAATCGCGGTGGTGCCGCGCACGAGGCCGACAAGTTCGGCGTCGGGTTTCGGTTTCGTCAGCAAGCTGACGACGATCGTGACGCCGGCGCAGAGGAGGCCGGACCAGAGCGCGCGATACATGTTTTCGGCCATGTCCTTCGCGTGTTCGGAGAGCGCGATGTAGCGCAGTGCGGCGGGATCGGCTTTCACCCAGGCCCACATCGCAATCGAGGAGACGGTGCCGGTGAGCAGGCCCCAGAAACCGCCGGCGTTGGTGGCGCGTTTCCAGAGCATGCCGAGAAGGACGGTGCCGAAGAGCGGCGCGATGAAGAAGCTGAAGAGCGCTTGCACGTAATCCATGATGCTCTTGAACTGCATGACGAGATACGCGGTGCCGATGCTGACGAGCACGCCGAGGATCGTGCTCCAGCGGCCGACCTTCACATAGTGCGCGTCGTCCGCGTCGGCTTTGATCATCGGGCGGTAGATGTCGTAGGTCCACACGGTCGCGAACGCGCTGACGTTGCCCGCCATGCCGGACATGAAGCCGGCGATGAGCGCGGTGATGCCGAGGCCGAGGAGGCCCGGGCCGCAGTAGCGCGCGAGCATGATCGGGAGCACTTCGTTGTAGCTGTGGCCGCCGGTGGCGAGGGCCTCGCTTTCGCCGACGAGAAAACCCTTCGGCAGCAGCGCGAGCGCGAGCAGGCCCGGCAGGATCACGATGAACGGCACGAGCATCTTGAACGCGGCGCCGATGATCGGAGCCATCTTGGCGGCGCGCAGGTCCTTCGCGGTGAGCACGCGTTGCACGACGAGGAAGTCGGTCGTCCAGTAACCCATCGAGATGATCGCACCGAGACCGAACACGATGCCGGTCCAGTGAATGCCCATGGGATTATCGGCGGCGCTGCCGAGGTTCGCCCAGAGATGCGTGTAGTCGAGGCCGCCGAGGTTGGTCTGGATCTTGGCCACCATCTTCGACCAGCCGCCGGCCTCGATGAGGCCGAGGATCGGGATGAGCAGAGCGCCGAGCCAGATGAGGACGAACTGGAGCACTTCGTTGAAGATCGCCGAGAGCAAGCCGCCGAGCACGACGTAGACGCCGACCGTGAGCGAGGAGACCCAGATGCTGAAGTGGATGTCCCAGCCGAGGACGACCTTCATGACGAGCGCCATCGAATACATGTTGATGCCGCTCATGAGCACGGTCATGAAGCCGAACGAAATCGCCGAGATCGCGCGCGTGCCGCCGCCGAAGCGCAGTTGGAGGTAGCCGGGCACCGAGTGCGTTTTGCAGATGTAGTAGAACGGCATCATCACGATGCCGAGGAACAGCATCGCGGGAATCGCGCCGATCCAATACCAGTGCGCGGCGAGGATGCCGTATTGGTAGGAGGCGGCCGCCCAGCCCATCAGCTCGAGCGAGCCGAGATTCGCCGAGACGAACGCGAGGCCGGCGATCCACGCGGTCATGTCGCGACCGGCCATGAAGAAATCGTCTCCGCTCTTCGCGAAGCGCTTCAGGTAGAACCCGATTCCGAGCACGAAGGCGAAGTAGATCACGATGACGAGCAGGTCGATCGGACCGAGCGGAACCAACGGGGTGGGGGACACGGTGGCGACTAACATAGCGAAGCGTTAAATTGCCCGGGGGTGTTACGGCGGGCCGCCGAGTGCGCGTGCTGTCTCGAACGATCGAGAGATGGGGGGAGCAGTGCGACCGTCGTCGAGAAGGGCCGAGAAAAGCGAGCCGTGTCACCACATTTGCGTGTCCGACCTGTCCCATGTTTTCGGGACAGGCGCTCCAGGCGCATTGCTGATAATCTCCGGGCGCTGCGCTCCCACCTGCGGAGCAGTCCCCTCTCAACCCCCGCTCAGAAAAAAGCTCCCGACACGTGCCCGCGTGTCGCTCTTTCATGTCCTGCCTACGGAAATTTTTCGACGACGCCGCCCTCGCGAGGCGCGGCGGCGTGGCGGACACGTGTGGAAGCCCTGAGCGTCGCTCGCGACGCTAACAACGCCGAGCTGCGGCCCAAAACTAAACATGCATTGTCGTCCGACGTTTCCATTTAGCGTTTTTCTGGCGCTGATTTTCGCTGCTTCCGCCGCTGCGACGTCGCTGGCGTCGGACGCTCCACTCGTTCGCACCATCGCGGCGGACCTGCGCCAGGTGTCCGGGCCGACGAACCGCATGCCGGAGTTCTGTGTCGGTGCCGGCCGCGCGAACGAAGGTCTGCGCGCCGATTGGCAGCGGCAGTTGCGCCGCGTGCGCGCCGAATGCGGTTTCCGCTACATCCGGTTTCACGGACTGTTTTGCGACGACATGGGCGTCTACTTCGAAGAGAAGGGCCAGCCGGTCTATAGCTGGGCCTACATCGACGAGCTGTTCGATTTTCTGCAAAGCATCGGGATGAAGCCGTTCGTCGAACTCGGCTTCATGCCGTCGGGGCTGGCGAGCGGTTCGCAGACGATTTTCTGGTGGCGCGGCAATGTGACGCCGCCGCGCGATTACGCGAAGTGGGAGGCCTTCGTTGCGGCGTTCGTGCAGCATTGCACCGAGCGCTATGGCCGCGATGAGGTGCGCTCGTGGTATTTCGAGGTGTGGAACGAACCCAACCTCGACGGCTTCTGGATGGGCAATCCGCAGAAGAAACCTTACCCGGAATGGTCTGTCGGCGCGCGCGCCGAGTATCTCAAGCTCTACGCCACGACGGCGCGGGCGGTGAAGTCCGTCGATACCGCCTATCGCGTCGGTGGCCCGGCCACGGCAGGCGAAGGCTGGGTCGACGAGACGCTCGCGTTTTGCGCCGAGCAGAAAGTGCCGATCGATTTCGTGAGCACGCACAGCTACGCGACGATGAGCGGTTTCCTCGACGAATACGGCAACGCGGGAACGATCTTCGCGCCCGATCGCAATGCGATCACGAGCGGCGTGCGCAACGTCCGCGCGAAGATCGCGCGTTCCGCGTTTCCGAAGGCCGAGCTGCACTACACCGAGTGGAGCGCCTCCTACACGCCGGCCGATCCGATCCACGACAGCTATCACAGTGCCGCCTTCATCCTCGACAAGATGCGCAACATCGATCGCGCCGCCGACTCGATGTCGTATTGGACGTTCACGGATATCTTCGAGGAACCGGGTCCGCGGTCGACTGCGTTTCACGGCGGGTTCGGCATGCTCAACTACCAGGATCTGCCGAAGCCGTCGTTCTACGCCTACAAGTTTCTGCACCAGCTCGGCGACACGCAGCTCGTGTGCGCCGATCCCGCGTCGCTCGTTTGCCGCGATGCGCGCGGCGGCGTGCAGGCGTTGTTCTGGGATTTCACGATCACCAACTCCGAGGCGAAGATGAACAATCAGGAGTTCTACAAGGCCGACCAGCCCGCGAAGCCGCTGGGCGCCGCCGACCTGAAGCTCACCGGTCTTGCTCCGGGCGCTTATCGGTTGCTCGCGACGAAGGTCGGCTACCGCGCCAACGACGTGCAATCCGCGTGGCGCGACCTCGGTTCGCCGGGGCAACTCTCGCGCACGCAGGTCGAGACGCTGCGGCACGCTGCCGCGGGCACGCCCGAGCTCGACGAGCGCGTCGAAGTCGGCAGCGACGGCGCGTTCAAGCGTCCGTTCGCGACACGCGAGAACGACGTCTGGTTCGTCGAACTGCGCCCGCTCTGACCATCCCGCCCCGCGCCCTTTTTTTGTCCCGCTAGTTTAGCGATAAATACGACGACCCCTTTTCAGTCCGGCTACCCCCTACCGATGTAATTCCCAACCCCTCAGACACCATCCAGACGGACGCCCATCCCAAGCAATCCCATCCCCCAAACATGAAGAAAGTATCTACCCGCTCAGTGCTGGCGTTTTTATCAGCACTATCACTCGGAGCCGGCTCCGCCTGGGCGCAAGCCGTTGCGCCTGCCAAGGAGCCGGACTCCAGCGCCACGGATCCGAAAGCCAAACAAATGACGGCGCTCGATAACGAGATCGTGACGCTGGATCCGTTTACGGTCACTTCGGAGCAGGAAGGCTATCAGGCCGACGACACGCTCGGCGGCGCCCGCATCCGCACGAAGCTGATCGACACGCCGTCCTCGACGTCCGTCATCACGCCGAAATTCCTCCAGGATCTCGGCATCACGAAGTCCGAGGATCTGCTGCGTTACACGACGAGCACGGAAACCGGCGGTTTCTACGGCAACTTCTCGGGCATGACCTCGCGCGGCCAAGGCATCTCGGGTGCGGCGGAAGGCGAGCGACTCGCCAATCCGGCCGGCATCAACCGTGCGCGTGGCCTCGCGGCGCTGGACAACACGCGCAATTACCTCCTGAGCAGCATTCCGTGGGACGGCTACAACATCAGCCGCGTCGATATTTCCCGCGGTCCCAATTCCTTCCTCTTCGGCGTCGGCAGCCCGTCGGGTATTTTGAACGTCACGACGAACGACGCTAACTTCAAAAACCGGGCCTCGGTCGAGGCGCGTTACGGTAGCTTCGGCTCGACGCGTGAGTCGATCGACATCAACCGCATCATCATCCCCAACCAGCTCGCGTTGCGGTTCGACGCCGTCACCGATCACTCGAAGTATCGTCAGGATCCGGCGTATAACAACACCGAGCGCGTCTATGGGGCGCTGCGCTACGATCCGGAGTTCCTGAAATTCCCGTCGGCGCGCACGAAGATCCAGGCCAACTTCGAAAGCGGCAAGGTGCGCTCCAACAACCCGCGCACGCTCCCGCCGATGGACAACATCACCGGCTACCTGAAGGATCCGCGGGCCAGTGCGACCGGCTACAATCCCTGGCTCTATTCGCCGTCTTCCAACAGCGCCGGCGGCAGCACGGACCTGAATCAGAGCTACTGGGTCGCCTACGGCTCGCTCGCCAATCAGTATCAGTGGGGCAATGGACCCCAGTATTACTGGGATGCCGCGAGCGGCGCCTTGGTCAACGCCGGCCAGACCGGCTTCGACTCGCCGCGTGGCAACGGCTACGGCGAGGCGGTCAACCGTTACCACATTCATACCACCGGCTACAGCACCTACGCGTCGAACGCGAACGCGGTTTATCTCGCCCAACACGGCAACGTCGACGGCGGCGAATTCGCCGGCGCGAACGCCGGTTCGGTCCGATACTTCGATCAGACCCTGTCCGACCGCTACATCTTCGATTTCTACAACAAGCTCATCGATGGCCCCAACAAGCGGGAGTGGCAGGACTGGAACGCGCTCAACTTGAATGTCGTCCAGAGCTTGTTCAACAACCAGCTCACGCTCCAGGCGGTCTACGCCCATGAGGACTATAAGCGTGGTCAGGAAGGCATCCTGAATCCCAACCTGATCTTGGACCTCGATCAATACCTCCTGGACTACCCGACGTGGATCACGGGTGGCACGCCCAACCCGAATCTCGGTCGCCCCTTGGTGTATGGCGCCTACGGCGATGGCCGACGCCAGCGCACCGAGCGTGACAACTACCAGCTCACGGCCGCCTACGATCTGGACTTCACCGATAAGGTCAAAAGCTCCCGTCTCGCCTCCATCCTTGGCCGTCACCAACTCACCGGGCTGCTCAGCCGCTCCACCGCCACCGACAGCAACCTGAGCTACAAGATGTATGCCATCGATCATAACTACGCGTCCACCTGGGCCAAAGCCGCCAAGCTCAAGGATAACACCCTCAACTGGCTCGCCTACCTCGGGCCGTCGATGATCGGTTCGCATCCGGCGCTGTCCAACCTCAGCAATCTGACGACGACCATTACGCCGAGCGGCACCATGATGCGGGTCTATGACCGCACTTGGACGGCCGGCAATTCGGTCGATCCCTCGGCTCCCTGGACGCATTTCGGCCCGGACGGTTCAACCGTCACCGGCACGCAGGCGGACAATCCCGCCAACTACCGCGGCTACACCACGGTTCCGGCGACGGTGCTCTCGTCTGATAGCGCCATGGACGATTTGCGCACCTCCAGCAACATGCGCGATCAACGCATCGATTCCAAGGCCATCATGTATCAGGCTCACCTCTTCGAGGACACGGTCATTCCTTCCTTTGGCTATCGTGAGGACAAGACCCGCCAACGCGGCACCACCGCTCTCGAGGACAGCACGACGGGCTACTTCAAGGAGATCACCGAAATCGACGACCCCGAAGGTGTTTCCGCGAAGACACGTTCGACCAGCTACGGCGTGGCCATCCACATGCCGAAGATGATCAAGAAGCACCTCCCGGAAGGCACCAACGTCTCCCTCTACTACTTCCACGGTTCCAACGAGACCCCGAAGGTCCGTTACGGCGTCGACGGACTGCAGCTCCCCAACGAGCGCGGCGAGACCGACGACTACTCGGTGCAGGTCGACTACAAGGATCGCGTGACGGTGCGCCTGACGCGGTTCGTCACCACGAACTACGGCTCGCAGGCCTCCTACGGCACGCCGCTCGGCTCCAACGGCTGGTTCCTCGGTGCGGCGCCCACCTGGTCGCTCACGATGGCCGCCTCCGCGATGCAGGCGTTCACCTATACGGACGCCCAACTGCCGCAGGGCATCAAAGACAACTCCTGGATCTACAATTGGGCCCGCGACCCCGCTCGCGCCACGCTCATGACGCAGATCGGCGAAGCGTTTAAGAACGACTTCACCGCGATGTTCCCGCAGGAATTCTGGGATCGCTACGGCAGCAACGTCGACGTCGCGGCCATCAAGCGCGGCGACTGGCTCCACGTGCTCAACGACACCACCGTGGTGCTGCCGTGGACCATCAAGGGCTTCGGTGCCTCCGTGCACGGCGTGGAAGAGATCATCGACCAGGACGTCCGCTCAAAGGGCTACGAACTCGAGGTCACCGCCCGCCCGGTCAAAAACTGGGACGTCACGTTCAACGTGTCCAAAGTCGACGCGACGCAGATCGCCCTGGGCGACTCCGTCACGAAGCACTTGGAAGGCATGAAGAAACTCTACATCGACAGCGCGTTCGGCAAAGTCGCGATGTGGGGCGGTTATACGGACCAAGGCGCCTGGAAGCAGTCGTTCATGCAGAACCTCTGGGCTCCGTATAACATTCAGAAAGCCCTGACCGGTGCCGATCAGCCGGAAATCCGGAAGTGGCGCTTCAACGCTGTCACGAACTACACGTTCGATCACGGCTTCGCCAAGGGCCTCAACGTCGGTGGCTCCTTCCGTTGGGAAGACAAGCCGACCCTGGGCTATGGCATCCATCTCGCCGATCTCGGCGAAGGCCAGAAACTCTGGATCGCCGACGTCAACCAGCCGCTCTACGGCAAGGCCGACCAGCACTTCGACTTCTGGGCCGGCTACGGCCACAAGCTGACGAAGGCCGTCGACTGGCGCATTCAGGTCAACGTGCGCAACGTGGGCGAGAACCGTAAGCTGGTTCCGATCACGCTCCAGGCGAACGGCGACGTTGCTCAGTCTCGCATCCAGGAAGGCCAGACCTTCGAGGTGAGCACGAAGTTCACGTTCTGACAATTACGCGCCGACTCTGCCGGATTTTCCCGGCGAGTCTGCGCCTCAAGTTGGGGTTCCCCTGCTCTTCATCGGGGTGAGGGGAATCCTTGTAGGGGTTGGGGCGCCGGAGTGTTGAACCGGCGCCCCACTTTTTCCCGGCACCGCGACTCGCATCGGCATCGTCGCGTGACCGTTCTCTCCGCATTTCTCGCCGCACGTTTTCGTTCCCCCGGACGCGCGGCTCAAGTTACGCCGAGCGAGGTTGCGATCCTCGGCTGCAAGAACCCGGGTGGCGCCGGTGCTGTGTGCATGGCCGGCGCCACCTCTTCGCCGCCGATGGCGGCTTCTCTTTCTCACTTTGAATTCTTCTGGAAAACTCCGATCGCTGAGCCCCGCGGAGGCATGGTCCGCCGCGCGGCCGCTCGCATCGGCCGGCTTCGCCCTCCTCGGGCCGCCCCACGCCGGGCGCCTGGCCTTTCGCCGCGCTCACATCGAACGCCGCGGTGCGTCCGAGGAAACCCGCGCCGCGAGGGACGCTCGGGCATGATCGCGAAGACGAAAAACGGCGGTGTCGCCACGCTGGCGGACGTTTCCCGCACGGCCGGAGTATCGATCGCCACCGCCTCGACCGTGCTGAATCGACCGTGGAGCTCGAAGCACATCACGCCCGCGACGCGCGAGCGCGTCCGCGTGGCGGCGGCCGCGCTCCGTTATCGCCCCAATCTCGCGGCCCGCGCGCTCGTCAGCCGCCGCATGCAAACCGTCGGCGTGGCCGCGGTGGTCGATGGCGGCGAACTCAGCCACTACTTCCTCGAAATTTTCAACGGCATCGTGACTGCCGCCGCTCAGCGCGGACAGAACACCACCGCGTTCACGCTGCGCGACTGGCAACAGGCGGCGGAGCGCATCCGCGATTTTTGCGACGGCCGCATCGACGGGATGATCCTGCTGGCGCCGACCTTCACGCATGCGCAGGTCCAACTGCCCGCGCATATCCCCTTCGTCTCGATCCACGCCAACAGCGCTCTCCCCGGCGTCGTGAACATCGAGAGCGACGAGGAAGCCGGCGCGTTCGCGCTCACGCAGCACCTGATCGCGCGCGGCCACTGGCGCATCATGCACCTCGCCGGTCCGGCCGGCCTCATCGGCGCCGAGCGGCGCATCAGCGGCTACAAGCGCGCGCTGGCCGCCGCGCGCATCCCGCTCGACCGGGAGCTGCTCGTGCACGCCGGCTACACCGCCGCGCTCGGCTGCGAAGCGATGCGCGCGTGGCTGCAGAAGCACGCGGGAGAGCCGCTGCCGCACGCCGTGTTTTGCGCCAACGACGCCGTCGCGATCGGTTGCTCCGAGGCGCTCGCCGAAGTCGGACTGCGCGTGCCGGCCGATATTTCCGTCGCCGGCTTCGACGACTCTTTCGCCGCCCGCGCCGTCGTGCCGCAGCTCACCAGCGTCCGCCAGCCGCTGCGCGAAATGGGCGCGCGTGCGGTCGAGCTGTTGCTCGCCCGCATCGGACGTGCGTCGCCTGCGTCCGCGGCGCAGCCCAAGGCCGTCGTGTTTCCTGTCGAGCTGGCTCCGCGCGCCTCGGTCGGCGCGGCGCCCCGCGTCGAGCAAGCCGTGCCCGCGACCGCAGTGGCTGCGGCGCGGACTCCGTGATGCGTCGCCGATCGCCCTGATTTTTTGTGCACCTGATTCCTCTTCGCTCTCTGATCCTGATCGGCGCGCTGTTATGCAGCGTGCTGCCATTGCCCGTGCGCAGCGCCGCCGCCTCTCCCATGCAGGAGTATGTCGACGCGATGCATCCCGGCTGGAATCTCGGCAACTCGCTCGACGCCATGCCGGGCGAGACCTCGTGGGGCAATCCGCCCGTCACGAGAAAACTCATCCGGCAGATCGCCGCCGAGGGCTTTAGGAGCATCCGCATTCCCGTCACCTGGACGCACCACACCGGCGCGGCGCCCGGCTACACGGTCGATCCCGCGTGGATGGCACGCGTGCAGCAGATCGTCGATTGGTCGCTCGAAGCCGGGCTCTACGTGATGATCAATGTCCATCACGACTCGCGGAACTGGACGAACACGATGCCGGCGAATCGCACGGCGGTCCTCGCGCGCTACCGCGCACTGTGGACGCAGATTGCTGCCCGCTTTCGCGATCGCTCGGAGCGGTTGACGTTCGAGAGCATCAACGAGCCCGCTTTCGACGGCGTCGACGAGGCCACGCAACTCGCACTGCTCGACGAGCTGAACGTCCTCTTCGTCCACCTCGTCCGCGGCAGCGGCGGCGCCAACGCCACGCGTCCGCTCGTGCTGACGACGCTGAAGGCGGGCGGCGATCAGCCGTATCTCGACTCGCTCAACGCCACGTTCGCGCGCCTCGCCGATCCCAATCTCATCGCGACGATCCACTACTACGGCTACTGGCCGTTCAGCGTGAACGTCGCCGGCACCACGACGTTCGATGCGAAAGCGATCGCCGATCTGACGACGCACGTCGACGCCGCCTGCGCCGCCTTCGTCGCGCGCGGGATCCCCGTCATCATCGGCGAATACGGCCTCCTCTGTTTCGACAAGGATGACACCGGGAGCGCGGTCGAGCGCGGCGAGATGCTGAAGTTCTTCGAGCTCTACACGCACTACGCTCGCGAGAAGAAGTTCGCGCACATGTGGTGGGACAACGGCCAGCACTTCGACCGCGCGACCTGCCGCTGGCGCGATCCCGAACTCTTTGGCGTCGTCAAACAAAGCCTGACGGGCCGCACCTCCACCGCCGCGACGGATTTGATTTTCCTCCCGCGCGGCGTCGCCGCCTCGGATGTCACGCTCGATCTCAATCTGAACGGCAACACCTTCGTCGCGCTCGACGATGGCGCCACGCCGCTCGTCGCGGGCACCGACTACACGCTCGACGGCAGCCAGCTCACGATCAAGGCCGGCGCGCTCTCGCGTCATGCGCGCGGCGCCTACGGCGAGAAGACCGTGCTGACGGCGCGCTTCTCGGCAGGTTCGCCGTGGAAAATCCGCGTGCGCCACGTCGCGCCGCCTGAACTACGATCCGCCAAGCTCAGTCGCGGCGGTGCGCTGAAAATCCCCGTCGCCTTCAACGGCGACCTGCTCGCGACGATCGAGGCCGTCTACACGACCGGCGGCAACGCCGGTCCGAACGATTTTACCCCGTTCAAGGAATACGGCGCCGCCTTCACGTGCGACTACGCGAAGGGCACGGTGGCGATCACGAAGAAATTTTTCGACGCCACGACTGCCGGCAAAGCGATCGACTTCACGTTCCATTTCCGCAGCGGTCGCACCGTGAAATACCAATTCTCCGGTTCGCGCGCCGCGGTCGTCGGCGATGCCGCAAAATGACGCCGACTCACGCGAACACGCCGCCCCCGCCCCCGCGTTCCGTTGCGGAACGCCGGTCCACCGCTCCCGCAAAAATTTGAAAGCAACCCGCTCCCATCGACAACCGCGCCGTGCCCCGCTTCTGGCACTCGCCGTTCTCCTATTGCTGCCTGCGCTCTCGTTCGCGCAACTGCCCACGCCGACCTACGGCTGGAATCTCGGCAACACGCTGGAGCCGCCCGCCGGCGAAGGCGCGTGGGGCCCGGCGGCCAGCCAGAAACTCATCAACGCCGTCGCCGATGCCGGGTTCAACACGATCCGCCTCCCGGTGGCTTGGGACAGCCACGCGAACCAGTCCACCTACCAGATCGATCCGGCGTGGATGGCCCGCGTCAAGCAAGTGGTCGATTGGTGTTACGCCAAAAATCTCACCGTGATCGTGAACTGTCACTGGGACGGAGGATGGTTGGAGAATCATGTCACCGCCACGGTGGATCCGACCATCGACGCGAAGATGCGGACCTACTGGACGCAGATCGCGACCGCCTTCGCGAGCTACGATCAACACCTGCTCTTCGCCGCCGCGAACGAACCCGGCTGCGAGACCGCCGCGCAATGGGCGACGTTGCGGAGTTACTACAACACGTTCGTCAGCGCCGTCCGCGCCGCCGGCGGCAACAACGCCACGCGTTGGCTCGTGGTCCAAGGCCCCAACACCAACATCGATCTCTCGGACCAACTGGTCACGTCCTTGCCGGACGATTCGACGCCGGGCCGTTTGGTTTTCGAGATTCATCACTATCCCTACCAATGGACGATCATGGGCAAGGACGAGTCGTGGGGGAAAATGTTCTACTTCTGGGGGCAGGGCTACCACTCGCCCACGATGCTCGATCGCAACTCCACCTGGGGCGAGGAAGCCTACACCGACGAGCAATTCGGAAAAATGGCCGCGAAGTTCGTGAGCAAAGGCGTGCCCGTGATTATCGGCGAATGGGGCGCGATGAAGCGCACCGGCTACCCCGACCTCACGGGCACGGAGTTGAACCGCCACCTCGCCTCCCGCACCTACTTCAGCAAGACGATTACCGACAAAGCGAACGCTCTCGGCCTAAAGCCGATCTGGTGGGACGCCGGCGGTTTGGGCAGCAACACCATGTGGCTGTTCGACCGCAGCACTGCGGCCATGATCGATCCGGACAACGTCAACGCCTTGACCGGCGGCCCCGCGCTGCCGCCTCCCGGTGCCGCCCCGCAAGCGCCGAGCGGCCTCGCCGCTTCAGTAGCGTCAACCAGTCAGGTCAATCTCACTTGGGTCGATAACGCCGCCAACGAGGACGGCTTCGAACTCGATCGCGCGACCAACTCCACTTTCACCACCGGCTTGGTCACGACCGCGCTGGCGGCCAACACCACCAGCCAGTCGGCGACAGGGTTGGCCGCGGCGACCACGTATTATTTCCGCGTGCGTGCATCGTCCAGCGTCGGCGCCAGCGCCTACTCCAGCACCGCCAGCGCCACGACTTCGAGCACCCCGCCGCCCACGCCGCCGCCATCTTCTTCCGGCGGCGGCGGTGGTGGTGGTGGCGGCGGCGCGCCGAGCGCGTGGTTCCTGGGCGCGATCGCGCTCGCGACGCTCCTGCGAAGGACGCGGGCGCCCCACGCGTGATGCCGCATCGGCGGCGCGCAGAGCGGCCAAGCGCTGCGCGCTTGCGTGATGCCGGCCCGATAGTCCGGCAGGTGTTGCGCAACGCCTCGAACGCCTCGTCCGCGCAGTGAGCGAAACGAAACGTAGCTCTCCCGGGCGGAAGCGCTACGTCTTGTCGGCGCGAACGCGCCGGCGAGTGCCTGCGCTCAGCCGGAGTCATGCTGTTGCTGTAGGGCCGCCGCTTGTCGGCGGGCCGATTCCCGAGCGCATCGCGGCCCGGCGTCAAGCGCCAGCCCTACGGACCGCTTGGTCTGAGAGCCTCAGGAGGAGGTCGTCATTCAACCTGGAAAGCGCAATTGAACCACTGATTTTCACTGATGAGCACTCATCGAAGTAGACTTGGATCGCCGCGATCGCCCGCCTGGCAGGTGAGCGACCTCACGCCGCGCTTTTCGGCCTTCTCATTCATCAGTGTGCCTGAGCGTTCATCAGTGGTTAATCTTCTGTGGAATTCAGGTTAAATCGAATGAGTCCCGCTCAGCGCGCGTCCTTGCGCTCGGTCCCCAGTGACGTTTTCTCAAGTTCCACGAAGTAGTCCGTGACCGCGAGGCGGGCATCGCCGGGGCTGCGGAAAACTTCCGTGCCGAACTGAACGCTCGAGAGCTGCTTCGTGGCGGGCATGAGGCCCTTCGCGACCAGGTGGTCGATGAACGCCTTCGCATCGACGCGCCACGACGTCGTGTTTTCCACGCGGACGAAGGAGAAGACTTTCCAGCCGATGTCTCCGAACCAGAATTCCCACTCCGCGCCGTCGATCTGAACTTTCCCCTGCAACTTTCCGAGCGGACCGGCGCCGCCGTGACGGGCCATCCAGATCATCAATTCGTCGGACGGCTTGTCTTCGCTGCGCACGGGAGCGGCCGCGTGAAACCAGAGATCGTAGGCGACGTTTTGCACGCCGGGATTTTCCAGTTTCACGGACGCGCCGCTCACGGCTTTCGCGAGCGCGGAAACCTGGATCGGCAAACGCCCGTCGGTCGACCACACGCCCCACTGCCAACCGGTCACGACGCTCGGATAAGCTTTCACGCTGTGGGGATCGCTGCCGACCGGCCAGTTGTAGCGGATGGCCCAGGAGAGTTTCTCGCCCGCCTTGATGACGTCGACGAGCTGCCAACCCTGAGGCGACTTCTCTTTGCCCCAAACATTGTTGTTCAGGAGATAGCCGGAGACGACGCGGGTTTCCTTTTCGGGAATCGGCTTTTCGTCGGCGACCGCGAGCGGCGCGGTGAGAAAGGTCGCGCCCAGGCCGAGCGCGAGGAGGGAGAGGAGCGGTTGTTTCATGAAAAAGGAACGTTCAGGGCTGCGGGCGGATCACAGTTTGCGGTTCGCCGCGGTATGAGACGACAACTTCCGGCGCGGACGCTCCGGCGCGCGGCCAGACGACGCGGAACGTCCGCGTCGCAATCATGCCCGGGAACGAACCCTCGCGCGCACCGATCGTCAGCGTTCGCGCTTTCTCGTCCCAACGGAGCGGGATCGTGGCGCGCTGACCTTTTTCGTAGGCGTAGGTCTCGTTGTCATCCTCGTAGAGCGTGAACGTCGCGTCGGTGCCAGGATAGACGCGAATCTCATAGGGCGCGTCGGGCTTCTCGGTCGCATACTGCATCGCCGGTCCCATCGGGACAATCGAGCCGGCGCGGACGTAGAGCGGGAAGGTTTCGAGCGTGCAGGTCGTCGTGATTTCCTGGCCGCCGGTGAAGCGCTCGTTCGTCCAGAAATCGAACCAATCCGCTCCCGCCGGCAAATACGTGCGCGCAGTCGGGTCGACTGCCTTTTTGCTTTCGGCGAGGGCGCGAATCTCCGTCGGCGTGCGCCAGCCGAGGCGGAAGTAGCGGCCTCCGCCACCTTGGTGAAACTCGACCTTGAGCGCGACCTGCTGGCCTTTCGCAAGCGGGATCTTCGCGCCGCGATAGCGCTTGGGGCCGTTACTCCAGTCTTCGGCGAGCAACTTACCGTCGAGGTAGAGGCGCACGCCGTCGTCGAATTCGGCGCCGAACTCATATTCGCCGTCCTCGGGCGCGGTGACGCTGCCCTCCCAACGCGCGGAGAAATTCTCGAAGTCGGTCAGACCCGGCGGGGGATTCGCCAGCGGCGGGCCGGGCCAGGCGTGCTCCACTTTTTCGTCGACCGCGGTGCCGGCGGGTTTCTCGAAGTTCTCGCCGGAGAAATATTGCACGGCCAGTCCCGGCCGGCCGTCGGGTGTCCGCAGCGCAGCCGCCGGGATCGTCGCGGGTGGCGGGTCGCTCACGTGGAACATCGCGCGCGTGACCGGATGCACGAGGAACGCCGGGCCGAACATGAACGCGTCGTCCGTCTTGCGCACCCGCGCGTCGTCGGGGAAATCCATAGGCAGCCCGCGCATCATCGTGTAGCTGTTCGCCGTCGTCTGCCACGCGAGCGAGTAGGTGTAAGGCAGCAGCTCGTAGCGCAGGCGCGCGGCGCCGAGCAACGACGCGTAGATCTCCGGCGCGAGCGTTTTGAAAACATACGGCTCGCGCTCGATGCTCGTGCCGTGGATGCGGTAGATCGGGTTGAAGATCGCGAACTGGTGCCAGCGCGCGTAGAGCTCCTGGTATTCCGGGTTCCGTTCGCCTTCGGGAGAGTTGACGAAAAATCCGCCCGTGTCCTGCGTCCAGTAGGGCAGGCCGGCCATCGCGATGTTGATGCCGCCCGCGATCTGGTTGCGGAACGTCTCCCAACTCGCCGTCGTGTCGCCCGACCACGGCAGCGCGGCGTAGCGCTGCTGGCCCGCCCACGCGGAGCGCGTGAGGGTGAGCACACGCTTGTCGCTCATGGCGCGCTGGCCTTCGTAGGTGCCGCGCGTCGTCAGCAGGCTGTAGGGATTGAGGTAACGCGTGAAATCGCCGAGCGCGTTTCGGCCGAGGTTCTTGATGTCGCGTTCGACTTCCGCGGGATCGTGGCACGCGCCGCCGACTTCGACCTCGGTGCCGTCCATCCAGAGCGCGTCGACCCCAGCGTCGAGCAGGCCGCTTTTGAGATGCTTGAAATAGATCGCGCGCCCCTCGGCGCTGAACGCGTCGTAGACGCGCGCGCGCTTCGAAATCCAGTGCAGCGGCGCGAAGCGCAGGCCCTTCGCGTCCAGCTCGTGCGCGAGCGCGGTGTCGTTGCCGATCGACGGCCAGATCGAGATCATCAGCTTCGTGTGCAGTTCGTCGTGCAGCGTCTTGATCGCGCCGACGGGATCGGGGAAGCGCTCCTTGCTCCAAATCATCCCGCTCCACGTGCCGTCCTTGTCGCTGCCCCAGTATTGCCAGTCCTGCACGATGTAATCCAAGGGGAAGCCTTCGCGACGGAAGTTGCGCACGACTTCGAGCAGGCGCGCCTGCGTCGGGTAGCGTTCCTTGCTCATGAATAGACCGAAGGCGGCTTTCGGAAACATCGGCGCGGCGCCCGTGAGCCGGCGGTAGCCGGCGATGACGCCGTCCATCGTGTCGCCTGCGACGAAATAGTAATCGACGCCCGCTGGCGCGCTCTCGGCCCAAAGCGTGGCGCCGTTCGCGTCGTCCTTGAACGTCATCTTCGAGTAGATGTCCCAGAGGATGCCGTAGCGTTTCGTCGAGACGAGAAATGGCACGACGGTGCCGATGTTCGTCTGCACGAGCAGCACGTCCTGCCCGCGATAATCCATGTAAGGCCGGTTGTATTGGCCGAGCCCGTAGAGTGACTCGTCCGGCGCGAGCGTGAACGTGTGGCGCACCTCGTAGGTCGGCGCGCCGCTGATCGTCAGCTCCTTGATTTCGCTCGGATTCTCCGCGCGCTCGCGCGTGAGCTCCTTGCCGCTCGCGTCGAAGAACGCGAGTGCGCCGGTGCGCTTGCTGGCGACGACGCGAAGTTTTTCGGAGCGGATCGTCAACGCGTCAGCCGATTCCTCCACGGTGAACGGCACCGCGGCGGGAGACGCGACGACGGCGAGACTCGGCTGCGTCGTGTGCGTCCGACCGAAGTTAGCGTTCACGCGCACGATGCCGGGGCCGTAGAGGAGCACGTTCGTGACGATGCCGCCGACGCGGAGCTGCACACCGTGATCAAGTCGTGCAAAGGCGAAGGCCGCCTCTTTGCCGGCGGCGACGACCTGCAGTTGCCCCTGAGCGTCGAGCCCGCTGGTGGCGCGGAGCATGGAGCAGGCTCCAAAAAATAACACGCTGACGAGCGCGGCCCGGATCGAAAATGTTTGGTTCATGTTGCTAGTTTCCGAAGATGAAGACGAGGCCACGGGTAAAGGCTTCGGCCTTCTGGCCGGAATGTCCCGCGCCGGGGATGATCATCGTTTGGATGAAAAGCCCGTCGTTTTTGCGCGACGCGAGGGCGCGTTCAAAATCGAGAATGGATTGGCGCCATTCGTTGCTCTCGAGTTCGCCGGCCGTGAGGAAGAGGCGTCCGCGCGCGGGCTTTCGTTTGCCGGCCGAGGAGATTTCCATGCGCGGAAGGAAATTGTCCGCATAGAGCAGAGCCGGAGTGGGCGCGATGTAGCCCGAGAAAAGGTCCGGCTCGGTGAGCAACGCGTAGATGACGAAGAGTCCACCGTAGGAACTGCCGGTCAGGACGCGGCGATGAGGATCGGCGCGCAGATGGTGTTCGACCCACGGAACGATTTCGCTCTTCAGCGCGGCCAGAGTCTTCTCCGCGCCGCCGCCGTCGGGATTGCGACCTGCCATCGGTGCGGGCGTATAATCGATGCCGCGATACATCCAGTAGTTGCTGGTCCGGCCACCCCACGCCATCCCCACCAGGATCGCTTCCTCGACCTTTCGGTCGAAGAGCAGGGTGGGGTAGATGCCGCTGATGAGAAAAAAATCCCACTGGGCGTCACAGATGTAGATGACGGGATAACGCCGATCCTTGTTCTTCTCCTCGTGGTAACTGTCGGGATAGCGCACATACAGATCGTAATCCCGGTCGTTGCTCTGGCAGTGGAGAGGGAAAGACTCGCTGAACGGCACGGGCACCCGGGGCGCGGTTGCTTCCCGCGGGCCAGATTCGGCGCCGCATAGCTGCGGCGCGGCGAACCCGATCCAAGCGCTGACGGACACCGCCAACCAAAGCGAGGTTCTCATCGGCACGGAAGGCTGGTGAGCGTGACCTCCGTGGCGGCGAGTCCGTCGGATTCGGCGCGCAGCGTGAGCGAGCCGGCTTGGCCGGCGCGGCTGCGGATGATGACGACCGCGCGACCGTTGAAGGCCTTGCGCTGCGGTGCCTGGAAGGACTCGAAGCTGGTCGCGTCGCCGTTGTCGGTCGCGATGATTTCACCCGGGCCTTGCAGCGAGAAGCGCACCAGATTGTTCGCGCGCGGCGCGAGCGCGCCGGCGGCGTCGGTGAGGTCGACCGTCACGTAAACCAGATCGGTGCCATCGGCGCGGAACGTGGCGCGATCCGGCGTGAGCGCGATCTTCGCGGGCGCGCCGGCGGTGCGTTGCACGTCTTCCGCCCAGCGCTGGCCGTTTTTGTAGGCGATCACTTTGATTTCGCCGGGCGTGTAGCGGACGTCGTCCCAGCGCAGGCGGTAGTCGCCCGGAGCCTTCTTCTTTCGACCGAGCGAGCGACCGTTAAGGAAGAGTTCGGCTTCGTCGCCGGACGTGTAGACGTGCACCGGAGTGATCAGGCCTTCGCGTTCCGGCCAGGTCCAGTGCGGGAGCAGGTGCGCCATCGGGTGCGCGGGATTCCAGCGCGATTGATAGAGAAAGAAGCGGTCCTTCGGCAGACCGGCGAGGTCGATGATGCCGAAATAGGAACTGCGCGACGGCACGGGAATGCGGCCGAGTTCGGCGAGCTGTTTGGCCATGCGCTCCTTGGCGGCGGGATCGGAGCTGTTGAGCAGGTTGGTGGCGTCGCTGTTGTAGGGCGTGGGTTCGCCGAGATAGTCGAAGCCGGTCCAGACGAACTCGCCGGCGTAGCCAGGCACGGCGTCGGCGGCGCGCCATTCGCTCTCCGGCGTGGTGGCCCACTCGGTGGCGGTGAGATCGTAGGAGCTGATCTGGAAATTCGTGCGCATCGCCGGATCGAGTTTGTCGTCGCTGAACGGGAAGAAATACTCGCCGCGTGAGCTGATGGTGGACGCCGTCTCGCTGCCGAAGAGCGGAATCGCGGGATTGGCGGCGCGGAAGGCGGCGTAGCTTTCGATGCGGTAGTTGTAGCCGATGGCGTCGACGACGTGCTGCACGCCGTTGTAGCCCATGTCGCCGCCGTTGTTGGCGTTGGCGATCGGGCGGGTGCGGTCCTCTTCGCGGACGATGCCGGCGAGGTGCGCGGCGAGCTTCCAAGTCTCCCGGCTGTCGTCGCCCCATTGTTCGATGACCTCGTTGCCGATGCTCCACATGAAGACGCTCGGGTGATTGCGGTCGCGGCGGATGAGGGCGCGGAGGTCGGCTTCGTGCCAGTCGGCGAAGAAGCGGTGATAGTCGTTGCGGCCTTTGCCCTTCGCCCAGCAGTCGAACGCCTCGTCGAAGACGAGGAAGCCGAGGCGGTCGCATGCGTCGAGCAGCTCGGGTGCGGGCGGGTTGTGCGAGGTGCGGATGGCGTTGCAGCCCATCGCGCGGAGAATCTCGAGCTGCCGCTCGATCGCTCGCGGGTTGATCGCCGTGCCGAGCGCGCCGAGATCGTGGTGCAGACAGACGCCCTGGATGCGGACGACCTCGCCGTTGAGCAACAGGCCGCGCTCGGCGTCGAGGGCGATCGTGCGGATGCCGAACGGCGTCTCGACGCGGTCGATCACGGCATCGCCGCGCTTGATCGTGCTGACGGCGACGTAGCGGTTCGGCGTGGCGACGCTCCAGAGTTTCGGCGCGGCGACTTTCAGCGTCTGAGTGATCGACGACTCGCGGCGCGACGGCGCGTGGAACGCGACCGGCTGGCCGCTCGCGATGGCGGCGGCGGACTTCGCGCCGGCGGCGTCGAGCGCGAAGAGTTCGGTGTTGAGTGTGAGCTGCTCGGCGGCGGCGGTCTCGTTCATCGTGTGGACTTCGATGGACACGAGCGCGGAGTCGGCGCTCACGCGCGGCGTGGTGACGAACGTGCCCCACTGGGCGACGTGGATCGCGCCGGTCTTGGTGAGCCAGACGTTGCGGTAGAGGCCGGCGCCGGGATACCAGCGCGAGGACTCCGGGAGATTGTCGAGGCGGACGACGAGGACGTTGTCGGCGCCGGGCTTCGCGTAGGGCGTGAGGTCGAGCTGGAACGACGTGTAGCCGTAGGCCCAGCCGCCGACGAATTGGCCGTTGAGCCAGACGAGCGGGCACGACATCGCGCCGTCGACTTCAAGCACGAGGCGGCGACCGGCGTCAGTGGCGGGCAGCGGAAAATGTTTCCGATACCAACCGGGGCTGGCGAAGGGCAGCTTGCCGGTGTCGCCGGGCAGATTCTGGTCGAACGGGCCCTCGATGGCCCAGTCGTGCGGGAGGTCGAGCGCGCGCCACGCGCTGTCGTCGAAGCCCGGTTGCACGCAGGCGATGTCGCTGCCCAGATTGCCGGTGGCCGGACGCGCGGGCGCGGTCGTGCCCGCGCCGAGCAGCGGCGCGCTGCTTGGGATGAGCCACGCGCGGACGGAGGAGTAGTCGAGCTGCGGCGACATCCATTGCGGGTCGCCCTTGTAGAAACGCCAGCCGGCGTTGAGCGACACGCGCTCGCGCGGCGCGGTGGAATCGGCGGCACGGGCGAAGATCGCGGTCGCGAGGAAGGCGGCGACGGCGACGACGAGGACGAGGAGTTGGAGGGAGCGTTTCATGAGGACTGTTTGTTCGAAGCGGGAGAGAGGTTGAGCGTCGACGCGGCGGTCGACGCGCGGGCGGGTTCCGGCGCGTCCGAGCGGAGTTCGATCGGTTTCGCGAGGGTGCGCAGATCGTAGGAGTGACGACCGCGTTCGAGTTCGGCGGCCAGATCGAGCCGTGCGAAATGGAGGCGGTCGGTGGACACGAAGATCGTGCCGGTTTTCAGGTCGAAGATGTTCGAGTAGCGCGTCGCGTAGCGGCCGGACTGGCGGGTGGTGTCGAGGATCGCGGCCGCGTTGGCGAGCTGCGGCGAGGGATCGTGCGCGAGCGCGGTGTCGAGGATCGCGCCGCCGAAGCCGCAGCCGCGCGAGGCGGTCGAACGCTGGACGTCCAAGCGGCCGTCCGCCGCGCCGATGACGACCGAGGCGCCGGTGCGATCGGCGATCAGGATTCGCGCGTAGGAGAAACTCGGCTCCCAGTGCGTCTGGAAAAACGCGATCGCCTCCTCGACCGTGGCGCACTGTTCGAGCATGCGCTCGGCGGGATTTCCGCTCACGGATTTCATTTCCGGCGCGCGACGCCAGGCGACCTGGTAGCCGGCGACCCAATCGTAGGCGAGGCCCTCGGTGTTCATGCCGCCCTGGCCCCAGCGGCTGCCGAAGCCGACGAAGGCGCAGCCGTAGCGCTTTTGCGAAATCCGGGACTGCTGCCGCGCCGGCACGAACCAGAGGCAGATCGGTTTGTTTTCCCAGTCCTCGTTGTTGCAGAAGAGCGCCTGCTGCCCGTCGGTGAGCAGGAAGATCGTGCAGGCGTCGCTCGGCACGACTGGCGCCAGAAACGCGGCGAGCGCGAGCAGCAGCGCTCGCCAGCGAGTCGGAGAACCGGGACGTGGGGCGGACTCGCTCACGAAGAGAACCAGTAACTCACTTTGAGCATGAATTGATTGAGGGGCGGCTGGCGGCGCAGGCTCGAGAGCGACGACCACGCGTCCTCGCTCAGATCGTCGCCGCCGCCGTAGCGCTGCTGCGACCAGGCGAGGTAAAGCGTGGAGCCGCGGCGATATTCCCAGCGGAGCACGAGGTTCGAGTGGAAGCTCGCGTCGTTGCGATCGGGGCGGTCGAGCGTGGTGTCGGCCGAGCCGTCGGCGTTGAAGTCGAACGCGTAGAGCCCGTCTGCGAGCGTCGGCGCGAGGATCGGGCCGAGGCGTTGCGCAAACGCGCTCGCTTCGGGCGCGGCGACTTGGCGGAACTCGCCGTAGCGCACGGTGCCGCCGAAGGGATTGCCGTAGTATTGCAGGCTCAGCTCGGGACGCAGATGCCACTCGGCGCGCAGGGCGAGCGAGCGCGACTCGCCTTCGAGATGTGTGACGAGCCACGCGGTGCCGGTCGCGGTCGGAGCCGCTGCGGCGTATTGCTGACGGTCGGAATACGTCGTCGCCTGGGCTTGGAGCGAGACGGAGAAGGAATCCGTGGCGCGCACCGAGAATTTCGCGCCGTGAGAGGAGGACGAGAACACGTCGTCGCCCGACTGCGTGCCGTCGGCGAAGACGCTCGCCCAAAGTCGTTTCGTGCCGTCGGTCTCGAGGTAGCCGGACCAGCTCCAGCGCGCCGGCGTGGCGAGCAACGGCCCGCCGCGCAACGCGACGGGATCGCGGCCGGCCTGCGCCGCGCCGAGCGTGCCGTTGAAGCTCCATTTGTTCGCGAGTTCGCCGGCCGCGCGCAGGCTGACGCCGGTGTCGAGGTGTTCGCCGCGCGTGGTCCAGGTGTTCTCCTGTTGGAGCTTCAGATCGTAGGAGCGATACCACTTGGCCGGGTCTTTCTCGATGTAGGCGACGGTGGTCTTGAGTTTATGCTGATCGGCCTGCGCGAGGTAGCCGAGGTCGTTGAACTCGACGCCGGGGCTCTTGAGGAAAATGTCCTCGGTCCAGCGCCAGTGGCCCTTGCTCGCTTTGCCGCCCTGCAGCCAGAGGGCGGCCCCGGAGAGCGCGTCGAGCGTCGGATCGAAGCGGCTGCCGCCCGCGACCGGACGCTGGAAGTAGCGCGCCGAACTGGTTTGCAGACGCGCGATCGCGTCGGGCGTGCCGCGCACGCGCGTCGCGACGGCGACGGCGCGCGCGAAGTATTCGCGCTCTTGCCAGTAGTGCGTCACGTCGGCGCCGAGCGCGGTCGCCTGCTCGGGCAACTGCGCGGCGAGGTCCGACGAGAGGTGGTCGCGCTGCACGTGCGTGACGATGCCGCCGACGATGGTGTCGCCCGCGCGGAAATCCTGCTGGCCGCGCGCGACCAGGTAACCGGTGCGCGGCGCGACATCGACGTTGCGCGCGCCCGTGCCGTCGTCGACGAGCACGGTTTCGCGATCGGTCGCGGCGGCGACGACGCCGAGCGAGGTGCCGCGGTTGGTTTTGCCGGAAACTTTCAACGCACCGAGCAGCGTGCTGGCGTCGGGCATTTCGGAGGCGAGGTGGTTCGGCCAATAGGACGGCGGCTGACCGATGCGGCGCGAGTAGAAGAGCGTGTCGTCGCCGAAGGAGAACGCGAAGATGTCCTTGCCTTCGAGGAAGAGCGGGCGCTTCTCCTCGAGGAACGTCTCGAACGCGGTGAGGTTCATCACGGCCGGGTCGGCTTCGACCTGGCCGAAGTCGGGCAGCACGGACGCGTCGAGTGTGATGTTGCTCGACAGGCCGACCTTCGCGTCGAGGCCGCCGCGGAATTTCGTGCGCGTGGCGCGGTCGGGCGCGGTCTCGACGCGCGCCGAGGCGAACGGCAGCAATTCCCAGCGGCGCGCCGAGCGCAGGCCGGTGAGGCCGTGCAGCTCGCCGAAGGATTTCACGAAACCGGAGTCGTCGTTCGCGAGGAGGTTCCAGTCGGACTCCTCCTTGTAGCGATCGATCCAGCGCCACGCGTGCAGGCCCCAGACGCCGTTGCGCGGGTCGAAGCGGAGCTGACTGAGCGGAATGAGAAACTCGGCGGTCCAGCAATCGGTCTCATGCGCGACCTTGCCTTCCCACACGGCGTTCCAGGTGGTGTCCCAACCGTTGTTCGCGAGGACGAGATCGATTTTCTGGCCGGCGGCGGTGAGATCGAATTCGAAGCCGGTGCGGCGGTCGTGGTAGCTGTCGAAGTTCACGCCCATGATGTCGCCCGCGAATCCGTCGCGGTTGCCCATCTGGCGCGCGCGTTGCGCGACCGGGTCGTCGTGCGCGCGCATCGCGACGTAGACGTTGCGGTCGTCGAGGAGGATTTTGATTTCCGTCTCGCGAGAGGCCGGCGCGGCGTAGCGCGGGGTGAGTTGCGTGAAGCCGCCGCTCCACTCGCCGGCGCCTTGCCAGCAGGCGTCGTCGAGGTGGCCGTCGATCGCGGGAGCGGCGCCGGTGAGGCGCGTGATCGAGTAGATGCGACGCGGGCGAGCCGGATTCGGCGATGCCTCCCTGGCGGAGGAGAGTGCGGCACTGGCGAGGCACAGCGCGGCCAGGCACGCGAAACGGAAGAACGACACGGGGAGATCAGCGGAGGAATACGACATAGGGCGCAAACGTTGGGGCGGGCGCTTGCCCGCGGCTTTTTATTATCCTAATTTTCTCGCTCCGACCATGCGAGGAAGCGTCAAAGACATTTGCGAAATCCACGAGCTGGGCCCGGGCACGCAGGAGTGGATGGTGGCTGGCGAGCGCGTCACGAGCGCGGGCGGCAAATGCCCGCGCTTCACAGGCTACACGGTGGCGGGGCGCGGGTATCGCTTCGGGCGTCTGACGCCGCGCTTCGCGCAGGTGCTCGTGACCGAGAGCGGCGAGGGGCTGGTGCTCGTCGACGGCGAGTGGCGGACGTGCCCGGCCGGCTACGCCTACCTCACGGCGCCGCGCGTCACGAGTGCGTATCACATCAAGCCCGGCAGCGGCGCGTGGCGGTTGCACTGGAGCATCTATGGCGAGGAATGCCTGCTGCCTTCGCTGCCGCCCGGCGCGCCGTCGCGACTCGTGCCGGTGGAGGCGACGAGTTTTCGTCATGCCGTGGAAGGCTACTGCCACGAGAAAGGCTCGCGCGCCGATCCGGGCGTGCTGGGCCTGTGGGCGGCGCTCGTCGACCACGCGGTGTGGCGCATGCTCGACGCGGAGCAGGGCGACCCGCGACTCGACCGGCTGTGGCTCGCGGTGCGGCAGGACATCGGCGGAACCTGGACGCTGCGGCGCATGGCGCGCGAAGCCGGGTCGAGCGAGGAGAGTTTGCGGCGGCTGTGCCAGAAACACTTCAAACGCGCGCCCATGGCGCAGCTCGCCCGGATGCGCATGCACGCCGCGGCGGATTTCCTGCGCCACAGCGACGAGAAATTCGATGCGCTCGCCGCGCGGCTCGGATACTCGGACGCGTTCGCGTTCAGCACGGCGTTCCGGCGCGAGTGGGGCCTGCCGCCGTCGCGCTATCGCGAGAGAAACTTTCTCGGCGGATCGAGCGGCTGAACGGGCTGGCGGCAAGAAGCGCGAACGGCGCAGCCGTCTTGATGGGCGGAGAAACAGGTCTTCTTCCGCGGGGCCGGCGCTTGATGGGTCAGGCGGCATCGTGCGTCGTGTAGCGGAAGCCGTGAGGCTTTCGTGAGGCGCCACGGTGCGCAGCCGGCGCTGAACTAGGCGGCTGTGGAATCAATGCTCGAAGTCCGTGGCGAACGGCGAGGCGGGCAGGCCGGCGCGGTTGAAGAGATTGCCCGCGGGGACGTCCGCCCAACCGTAACGCACCGTCACCGGTGCGGCGACCGCGTCGGAGGAAACTTCCACGGTATTGCCCTCGCCCACGATTTTCGCGCGCGCGGGATGGAAAACCTTGTCGGCTCCGGCGACCGTGAAGCCTTTCAATTCGCCGTCTTTCGCGACGAGGCCGCCGCCGAGGTGCGTGAATTTCAGCACGGCGCGCGGACCGGCGATCTGGAGCGACGCGAAGAGCGGGCCCGAGTGTTCGAGCTTTTCGCCATGGACGAGGGCGCGCGCGGCGAGAGCGAGGCGTTCGCCGACGGGCTTCTTGTTCGCCGGGTGAATGTCATTGGCGTCGCCGACGTCGATCGTCACCACCATCGCGGAGTTCGGAATCTTCGCGAGCGAGAGGCGCTGCGCTTCGCGAATTTCCGGCGGCATGCCGCGGAACGGCGCGATCTGCACATAGAGGAACGGGAAATTGCCCTGGCCCCACACGCGGCGCCAGTCGGCGACCATGCGCGGGAAGAGCTCGCGGTAGAGCTGGGCTTGGCCGGCGTTGGCTTCGCCTTGATACCAAATCGCGCCGCGAATCGCATAGGGAACGAGCGGTGCGATCATGCCGTTGTAGAGCACGGTCGGAGTGCCCGAGCTGATCGACGGGTCGAGGGGCGCGGGCGGAGCGTTATGCGCGTTCACGGCAACGCGGTAACGCCACTCGCCGTCGACGGCGATGGTCTGGGCGGGATCGTCGACGCGCGCGAGGCGCATCGTGTCGCTGCCGCCCCAGAGGCCGCCGCCGCCACCGGTGTCGAGCACACGCACGGCGATGACGTTGCGGCCGGTTTTCAACGTGCCCGCCGGCAAACGGTAGACGCGCGGAGCGGTCCACTCCTTCGTGCTACCGACGAAGTGGCCGTTGACCCACGTGGCGTCGACGTCGTCGATCGCGCCGAGGTGGAGCTCGACGTCGTGGCCGGACCACGCGGCGGGAATCTCGACTTCGCGGCGGAACCAGACGAGGCCGTCGAAATCCTGCGGCAGACTCTTGCCCTCCCAGAACGCGGGCAGACGCATCGCCGACCACGCGGAAGCATCGAGCGTTTCGGCGCTCCAAGCCGGATGGGCGGCGGAGCCGGGATCGTTGACCTCGAACCAGCGCGCGAGATCGCGTTCGAACTCCGCGCGTGCGCCCTCGGGATCGTGGCGAACTCGGTCGAAGCGCGCGACGGCCCCCGCATAACCTGGCACCTGCGCCATGCCTTCGCGGCTGGTCCACGCCTCGGCGGGCGTGCCGCCCCACGAGCTGTGGATCAGGCCGATCGGCGTGCCGCGGGCGAGGTGCAGCGCGCGGCCGAAGAAAAATCCGACGGCGGTGAACTCCGGCGCGGTTTGCGGCGTGCAGACGAGCCACTGGCCGCCGACGCGCGCCTGCGGCGTCAGCGCGAGATGTTGCGCGACGCCGAAGTGGCGAATCTGCGGGAGATTCGCCGTCGCGGCCTCCGTCTCCCAGTCCTTGATTGGTTTCTGGCCGGGACGCGGGCCGAGCTGACGCTCCATGTTGGATTGCCCGCTGCAGACCCAGACCTCGCCGACGAGCACGTCGGAAAGCGCGATGCGGTTTTTGCCCTCGATCGTGAGCGTGTGCGGACCGCCCGCGGGCAACGCCGCGAGCCGCACGCTCCAGCGGCCGCCGCGCGCGACGGTCGAGACGGTTTGGCCGGCGAGTGTGACGGTGACTTTTTCGCCTTCGTCGGCGTCGCCCCAGACGGGAATCGGCATGCCTTGCTGCAACACGGCGTGATCGCAGAACAAGGACGCCGGCACGACGTCGGCGCGGGCGATTCCCGCGGCGGCGGCGAGACCGAGGACGAAGGAACGGACGGGGATCGTTTTCAGGAGGGAGTTCATGGAATCAGCGAAGCGGGGTGGCGGGCTGGAGCAGCGCGAGGCGGTAGGGGAGCAGGATGTAGTTGGGCTCGTTCGTGCCGCGCGGCAGACCTTGGTAGAGGAAGCGGATGTTCTGCGGATCGACGGTCGCCGTTTCGTCGGCGCCTTCGCGCAGCAGCTCGCCGTGACTGATGCCGTTGGTCCAGAGCGGAGCGCCGTCGGCGGTGCGCACGTTGGCGTTGCCCGCGAACGGCGCGGTCTCGGAGCTGCCCGCGGGCAGCGGCTGCCATTTGCCGTCGAGACGGTCCGCCGTGAACGCGCGATAGTAGCGGGTGCCGTCGGTGTGGTCCATGCACTCGACGAGGGCGAGGAACTGGTTCGTGCCTTTCAGGCGATACACGCACGAGCCCTCGAAGAGATCGCCCGGATTTTTTTCCTGCACGACGACGACCGGCTCACTGAAGCCGCGCGGGAAATCCTCGAGGCGCGTGCGGCTGCGGTAGAAGCGGCCGTGGTCGTCGGGGAAGAAGAGATACGCGTGCGTGTCGTCGCAGATGATCCAGTAATCGAGCCAGCCTTGGACGACGCTCTTCGGCGTGCCGGCGAAGAAATCCTGCGGCGCGCTCCACGACATCGGATCGGCGAGATTGTCGGTCGTCGAGAAGCGCGGCTGCGGCGACTGGAAGATCAGATACCATTTCTTCTGCGGACGGAAATAGAAGACCTGCGGTGCGCAGTTGTAGCCGGCGAGGTGGGGATTCTGGTCGAGGTAGAACGGTTTTGCTTGGGGCGCTTCGTCCCACGAGGCGAAATTGAAATACGCCATGCCCCACGCGCCGTTCGTCGCGGCGGTCGTGGCGAAGATATGCCAGCGGCCGTCGTGGTAGACGACGGACGGATCCTTGACTGCGACGATCGGGTGCGCCGCGTCGGCGGTCGGGAAAACCAGCGGGCCGGTGGACACCCACGAGCGCGGTGCGAGCGCGGCGCTCGCGGCGGCAGGCGATGACGGCGACGCGGTCGCGGTTTGCGCGCGGCCGACGACGGCGCCGGCGAGTGCGGCGCCAGCGGCAGCGAGGCGGAGAGCGGGGACGAAGGAGCGGATGAGGCTGGGGAATGGCATGGGAAAAGGGCTGAGGCGGCGCGGGTTCACTCGCCGAAACGGAAGTAGATCGTCGCGCCGTAGGTGCGACCGTGGCGCGGCACGAGATTGGGCGCGCCGGCCGGGCCGTGCGCTTCGGGGCCGTCGAACTTCGTGCCGATCGCGGCGATGCCGTGCAGGAACGAAATGTCGCCGCGCGGAAATTCCACGCGGGTGAAATACGGGTTGCGTTCGGGCCCCGTGGGCTGCGCGGGCGTGAAGACGCGCAGGAACAAATCGTCCGCGTCGACCACCATCGTGATCGGGCCCTCGGTCGTCGCGAGTTTCGCCCAGTAGGGGCGGGCGTGAAATCCCTTGAACTCCGGATATTCCCACGAGAGGCCGGTCATCGTGTCGTTGTAGGCTTTTTCCCAGAGGCCGAACGCGACGCCTTTGCGCCGGTTTTTCCAGACGCGATACGGGCCTTGCCCGAGCCAGCGCAGGCCCGTGACGGATTTTTCCGGGTAGTCGAAGCTCACGCCGAGGTATTTCTGATCCGCGAGCGGCGGGAAATGGTAGCGATAGCCGAGCTCGAGCCAGCCGCTCGGGTGCAGGCGCCAGGTGACGCCCTGGAGATTGCCTTCGAACTCCGCGGTGACGACGGCGCTGTCGCCTTCCTGCGCGGAGCGGATGCTCTTGAGGCGCGCTTCGCCGGAAACGAGGCGCGGCCCGCCCGCGAGCGAGAAGGGCCGGCCCGCGCGCGTGACCGAGCGTAGCTCGCCGGTCGCGCGGTCGATCGTCACCGACGTGTCGCCGGCCGCGAGCGTGATGCGGTCGGCTTCTTCCGTCGCGGTCGCGCGGGCGTTCGCTGGCGCGGGCGCAGCGACGAACTGCCGCGCGAGCGTGCGCGTGTCGGCCAGCATCCAGCTCCACGTGAAAATCTCCGCGCCGCGCGGATCGATGGCGGTGAGGCGCAACGCGTGATGCGCGCCCCAGCCGGCCGGCAGCGGAATTTCCAGCGTGGCCGCGGAGCCTGGCGCGACGGACGGGCCGGCGATCGAGCCTTCGGCGGCGACGCGTTCGGCGCCGTCGCGCGCCATCGGCGCGGGGAAATCGACCAACTGCCAGCGGAAGCGGACGTTGGCGAGGTCGGTGAAATCGTAGCGGTTGTGGACGCGCAGGCGGCCGGCGAACGATGGCGCGAGGCGCGGCAGTTCGCTTTCCTCGATGTAGACCGGCGACCAAATCTCGCGGACGGCGAAGTAGCTGCCTTCCTTCTCGCGGTAAGGACCGACGATGCCGTCGGGCGCGGCGTTGTTGGCCACGTCGATGCGTCCGCCCTCGTCGGCGCGCACGATGCCCTCGTCGGCGAACGACCAGAGGAAGCCGCCGGCGGAGAGCGGACTGCGCAGCATCAGATTCCACCAGTCGTCGAGTCCGGCGCCATTGCCGCCGTCGTAGAGGCCGTGGAGAAATTCCGTGGGCATGAACACGTCGGGCCCGTGGAAGAACCAGCCGGGGCCGACGTCGTAGCGCTCGTAGTGCGAGGTGTTGATGCCGTTGAAATTTTGCCACGGGTGGATGACGAGGCGCCGCTGCGGATCTTCGTGCTGATAGACCGGCACGAGTTCCGGGTTGCTGCCGCCTTCGTTGCCGTTTGCCCACATCACGATCGACGGGTGGTTCGCGTCTCGCCGCACGGTTTCCTCGACGAGCGGGCGGCCCGTTTCGGTGCTGTAGGCGGCCTGCCACCCGGCGACTTCGTCGATGACGTAGAGGCCGAGTTCGTCGGCCGCTTCGAGGAAGTGGCGGTCGGGCGGGTAATGCGACATGCGCACCGCGTTCATGTTCATGCCGCGGATGAGCTGGATGTCTTGCACGCTGAGCGCGCGATTCGTGGTGCGGCCCGACGTCGGCCAGATGCTGTGGCGGTTCGTGCCCTTGAGGCGGACCTTGCGGCCGTTGACGTAGAAGCCGTCGCCGGGGCGCAGCTCGGCCGTGCGGAAGCCGATCGTTTCGTCGACGCGGTGAAGCGAGCCGCCCGGCGACTCGAGCGCGACGCGCAAGCGGTAGCGTTGCGGCGTTTCCGCGGACCACGGTTTCACGTCGGAGAACTTCGACGACAGCACGGCCTGCTCCTGGCCGGCGCTCACGGCGGCGTCGAACGGCTGGCCGACGAGCTGGCCGTCGAGCGTTTCGACGCGTCCGACGAGGCGCGCGGCGGCGCGCAAGCCCGCGAGCCGGACGCGCGCGGAAAGTTCGCCGGTGTGACGCGCGTCGACGGCGAGGCGGACGATGCGTTGCTCCGGGCGCGCTTCGAGCCACACGGGCCGGTAGATGCCGCCGAAGAGCCAGTAGTCGCCTTTGCGCTCGGCCTTGTTGATCGATTCGTCGGCGGAGAATTTGTGCACCGTGACTTCCAGCAGGTTCTCTTCGCCGAAACGCAGGAGCGGCGTGATGTCGTAGCGGAATTCGTAGAACCCGCCGCGGTGCACGGGGCCGGCGAGCTGGCCGTTGAGGCGGACTTCGGTGTCGGTCATCGCTGCGCCGATCACGATGTCGACCACGCGCGAGCGCCACGCCGCCGGCACGGTGAAGCGGTGGCGATACCAGCCGGTGCGATCCGGCACCTCGGCGCCCGGTTGCCAATCGCTCCAGAAGCGATGCGTGCCGAAGCCCTGCATTTCCCAGTTCGACGGGACGGGGATCGTCTTCCACTCGCCGGCCTGGCGGCCGCCGCTGACTTTGAACTCCCACGGCACCGTGTCGTCGGAGCCGCTGCCGCTGAGAAGCTGCGTCTCGGTGGTGTCGGTCGGCTTCGCCGAGAGGAACGGCAGGAGGAAAGCAGCGAGGGCGGGCGTCAGCGCAGCGGCACGAAGCGGACGAAGGAAAACGGGGGAACGCATGGGGAAGACAAATGCGGCACGCGGACGGCGACCGCATCGCTCAGAATAACGCAAACGCGCCCGGCTCCGTCATGAACTATTCGACGACGGCGTGTCCTGTATTCCTGTGACATTCGCGCGGCTCAGAGGCGCGTCAGCACCGCGACATAGCCGCCGGCGGGGGAGAGCGTGAGTTCGAGGGTGTCGGTGGCGGCGATCGCGCGCGTGGTTTCCGCGATCGTTTCGGGACGCGTGGCGGACTCCGGGGTGTCGGCGAACGCGCGCAGTTGCCACGCGCCGGCGCCGAGGAATTTCAGCGGCACGCGCAGCGTGAGCGGCGCGTTGCCGTTCATCGCGGCGAGATACCAGCGCGAGCCGGAGCGGCGCGCGATGACGACGTGCTCGGCGACTTCGGCGGAGAGGACGACGGTCTCGTCCCACACGGTCGGCAAGCCGCGGAAGAACTCCACGCCGGGCTGGCCGCGGTAGTTGGTCGGGCTGTCGCAGAGGACGAGCAACGGGCTGAAATAAACGACGGTCTCGGCGAGCTGACGCGCGCGCGTGCCGATGACTTGGGCGGGCGACGTGACTTTGAAATCGGCAGCGGTGCGATTGAGGAAACCGCCCGGCGTGAAGTCCGCTGGGCCGAGCAGGCCGCGCGTGAACGGCAGCGTGATCGTGTGGCGCGTGTCGCACTGGTTGCCGTCGAGCTTGTTGTATTCGTTGCCGAGCACGCCCTCCTGCGTGAGGAAATTCGGATACGTGCGGGCGAGGCCGGTGGGCTTGTAGACGCCGTGGAGGTCGACCATCAGTCGGTGGCGCGCCGCGCACTCGAGCAGTTGCTCGATCCATTGGACGGTTTCCTGCGAGTCGCTGTTGAAGAAATCCACCTTGATGCCGACGACGCCGAGCTTCGCGAGGTGGTCGAGCGCGCGCTCCATCCCGAAGGTTTTGATGTCGAGCGAGTGCGCCCAAATCCACAGGCCGATGCCGCGCTCGCGCGCATAGGCAACGAGTGCGGGGACATCGATATGCGGCAGCGCGCGCGTGAAGTCGCCCGACGGTTGGTTCGGCGGCGAATTCAGTCCCTTGTCCCACAGCGTCATGCGGTCATACCAGAACCAGTCCATGACCTGGTAGCGGAAGCCCATCTCGGCGGCGAAATCGATGAACTCCTGGTGCGAGCGCGTGTCGCCGCGCGAATAGACGCCGGTGTTTTTGGGCTGCGAGGGATTCACGCCGGTCCACCACGCGTCCCAGGCCGAGACGCCGGGCTTGACCCAGGACGTGTCCGCGAGCCGCGAAGGCGTCGCGAGCGTGGCGACGAGGTCGTTGGTCAGCAGCTCGGCGGCGGTCCGTGCGAGCAGGACGACACGCCACGGGCTGACGCGGCGATCACGGCCGACGACGCGGCCATTGCCGTCGTGACGCGCGGCGAGGGAAACTTTCGCGCCCGGTCGCGGCGCGCCATCCGCGCGAGGCGCGGCGGCGGAGACGAACATGCCGGCCCAATCGAGCAGGTCGGACTCGGCGATGGCGGCGTAGCCGTTGGGCATTTGCACGAGCAGCGGCAGCACGTGCGCCCAGCCGGCATTGGTGGTGAGTTCGGTGAGCTTCTTTTCGGGATATTGGTTCTCGGCGCAGCCCGATGGATTGCCCGCCCAGCATTTCAGATCGGAGGGGAAAACGAATTCCGTGCGTTCGTCGGTGATGGTGAACGTCTCGAGTCCGGGCTGCGCGGGAATCTCGTAGCGGAGCGCGATGCCGTTGTCGTAAGCGCGCACGATCAGGTTGAGGCGGCGCGAGGCGTCGGAGTTTTCCGCGAGTTCGAGTTTCAACTCGCGATAGCGATCAAGCACGACGCGGCGCGGGCCGAAGGAATTTTCCCACGTGCCGTCGTGCTCGGTGCGCGTCGCGGCGGTGATCTTCGCCGCGCGGCCGAGCGCGATGCCGCCCTTGAAATCCAGGCCGAGTTGCGATTCGACGAGCGCTGGCTGGCCGTCGAGCGAGACGCGGTAATGCAGGCCTTCAGTGTCGCTCACGGTCACGGCCACGCGGCCGTCGGGTGAGGTGAAGGATTCCTCGGTCGCCTGCGCGAGAGAGAACGCGGCGCAGGCGGCGAGGAGAGAGAGGGCAAGGCGGTGTTTCATTTTGGGCTGAGGCGGAAAAGGCCGGCGCCGTGAGCGGGAAGCTCGAGGCTGAACTCGTCGCGAAACACGCCGAGATCGGTGCGTCGCCAGAGATCGCGCACGGTCGCTTCGCCTGCGATGCGGAGGTCGGCGAACGAGACGGCGACGCGGGCTTTGTCGGGCGCGGTTTGCGCGTTGAAGAGCGCCACGTAGCGATCGCGGCTGCCGGGCACGTCGGCGGCCCAGACGATCAGGTCGCCATGGCGCGAGAGTTGGCGATTGTGGGCGCTGCGCTGGTTCACCGCGAGGACTTCGGGATTCGTGAGCAGTTCGCGCGTGAACGCGTCGAGGCGCGTCAGGTCGCCGCCGAAAATCAGTGGCGAGCGCGCGATGCACCAGAGCGTCATGCAGAGCGTCTGTTCGTCGCGTGTGAAACGCGTCGGCCGACCCTGCTCGACGATGCCGAAGGGCAGCATGTCGGCGTCGGGCCACGCGCCGGCGGCGCGGAACTTCGTCCATTTTTCCAGCCGGCCGAACATGCCGTGGAGCGGCTCCCAACGGTCCCAGAAGTCGTCGGAGATGCGCCACAGGTTGGCGTGGGTCATCACGTGTTCGCCGCGCTCGAGCGGCGTGTCGCCGGGCGAGAGGCTGAGGACGATACGGCGGCCGGTTTTGTCGATCGCGCGGCGGATGGCTTCGATCTCGGCCTGCTGGATCGCGTCGTAAGGCCGAGCGATGTCGTCGACCTTCACGAAGTCCACGCCCCATGAAGCGTAGAGCGTGAAGAGCGAATCGTAGTAGGCCTGCGCGCCGGGCTTGCGGAGATCGACGCCAAACATATCGGGATTCCACGCGCAGATGCTCTTCGGTTCCGCGATGTCGGCGGCGCGCACGTCCGTGCCGAGCACGGGTGTATTTTCGCGCACGGCCTGGCGCGGGATGCCGCGCATCAGGTGAATGCCGAAGCGCAGGCCCTTCGCGTGCACGTAGTCGGCAAGCGGCTTGAAGCCCGCGCCGTTCGCGGCCGAGGGAAATTTCTTCACGGCTGGCAGCAGGCGGCCGTAGCCGTCCAGCTCGAGCGGCGCGCCTTCCTTGTAGCCGTGACCTTGCGAGTTCGGCTCATACCACTGGATGTCGACGGTGAAGACGTCGTAGCCAGCGGGCTTCAGGAATTCCGCCATGGCGTCCGCCTGAGCGCGGGCCTGTTGCTCGGTGATCGCGGTGCCGAAATTGTCCCAGCTATTCCAGCCCAGCGGCGGAGTCGGAGCGTTTTGCCAGTAGGCGGTGCTCGGCGCCGGTGCGTCGAGAAAGCGGCGGCTCTTCAGCCAGGCGAGGCAGGCCGCGTCCCACGCGGGGGCGTTGTTGTTCGGTGCGGGGAGGCCGACGCCGTGACCGCCTTTTTCGTAGACGTGCAATTCGAGCGGCACTCCGGCGCGGCGGAGGGCGGCGGCGAATTGCAGGCTGTTCTCCAGCGGCACGGCTTTGTCCTCGTCCGTGTGCCAGAGGAAGCAGGGCGGGGTGTCGGCCGTCACCTGGGTTTCGTTCGAGAGCAAACGGACGAGCTCGGGCGACGGATTTTCGCCGAGCAGATTATGTTTTGAGCCCGTGTGCGTGAACTCGCCCATCGTGATGACCGGGTAGCAGAGAATACCGAGGTCGGGTCGTGAGCTTTCGCGCTCGATGGGATCGGTGGCGTCG
This sequence comes from Opitutia bacterium, assembly GCA_016187945.1. GTDB lineage: Bacteria > Verrucomicrobiota > Verrucomicrobiia > Opitutales > Opitutaceae > Didemnitutus. The sequence continues at coordinate 117,855 of JACPIT010000008.1, read as the reverse complement.
GGTTTGCCGTCGTCGAAGTGCGTGAGCAACGTCGAGGCGAGGTGGCCGCCGGCGGAGGAGCCGATGATGGCGATGCGTGCGGGGTCGAGACCTTCGGCGCGAGCCCGCGCGCGGACCGTGCGTAGTGCGCGAGCGGCGTCGTGGAGCATCGTCGGATGACGATAGCCGGCGGTGCCGACACGGTAGTTGAGAACGTAGGCGGTGACGCCGTGAGCGGCGAACCACTCCGCGTAACCCTTGCCTTCGTGATCGGCGAGAAAGGCGTAGGCGCCGCCGGGCAGGACGAGCACGCTGGCGCCGTTGCCCTCGCCCTCGGCAGGCGCGTAGCGCGCGAGGGTCGGGACGTCCTGCGGTTGGCTGCCGCGCGCATCGGGCGCGCCGTGCGGCCACAACGGTTCGGGCGCGGAAGATGTCGCGGCTGCCAGCTTGACCGCGGACGCGACCACAAGTCCGAGCAGGGCGGGAGAGCGGGGGAGGAGGTGGTTCATTGGGATCGGCGGTTCACGAACGAGTGCGGCTAAGCGTTGTCTGGAATCCAGTCTTCCGGGAGCCAGCGGAAGCCGGTTGCTGATTTGGCGAGATAGCCGAGTCCGGGAAACGGCATGTGGAAACCGAAGATACGTTCCCGTGTTTCGGAGAGGTTCCGAAAAATCTCCTTGCGCGTCTTCACGGCGAGAACCGGGTCGACATCGGACGCAATGCTCCACGACGCGTGCTCGAGCAAGAGACGGGCATGATGGCACAGGTCGCTGATGTGATACAGGGTCGACGGGCCGGAAGTGAGCCGGAGCGTCATGTGCCCGGGCGTGTGGCCGGGCGACGAGAAGGCGGTGATCCCGGGCACGATTTCCGCACCAGGGTTGGGAAACTCGAACGCAATCCTCGCAAACACTCGCCGCGCCACGCGGATCATGTCGGTCGTGTCCAGGCGCACTTTCGAAACATCGGGGTGCGGTGCGGTCCAGAAATCCGCTTCGGCCTTGAAGGCGTGATGCCGCGCTTTCGGAAACACGGGTCGCTCCGCGCCATCGACGAGCCCTCCGAGGTGATCGAAATGAGCGTGGGTCAGAACCACGTGAGCGATCCGATCCGGAGCGATGCCCAACTCGCCAAGAAGCGCGACCACCGGCGGCGGCGCGCCGGCGTGCCCCGGCTCGCCGCTGTCGATCAAAACGTATGTTCCATTCCAATCGAGCAGCAGCACGTTGAACGGCATGCGCAACGTGCCCGTCGGGATCGTTTCGCGCACGGCCGCGGCGAATTCGTCCGCCGACGGCTCCGTCGCGAAAGACGGCCACTCCGGCTTGATCGTCAACGATCCGCACTGAATCGCGAACGCATCGTGGTTGCCGATCCGGAATCGATAGATCGCGCTGTTGGCGAATCGCGTTCCCTCGCGTGACTCCGGCGACGCCGACAGCCGCGGATTCACCGAGGCGGCCAGGGCTCCGAGCGAGAGCGCTTTGAGCGCAGATCTCCGATTCATCGGCGTCATCATGGGAGGCTTTGCTGGCAGGGACCGGGCGGCGGACGATTCACGACATTATCCTAAATTCCGCAGGAAAATTGACCACGGATTACACAGATTACACGGATGGAATTATCTCGGGAAAACTTCCTCCCCATCTTCGTTTACCTGCTGGGTGAAGCGGCTCCGCTGCCGAAGTCTTGAACTATCCGTGCCATCCGCGAAATCCGTGGTTTCAACTGCTGATTTTAGGATTATCGGCGCGGCGTGATCTGGAAGACGACGGCGATGTCGTTGGGAATGTGGCGCGGCGCGGCGATGGTCAGCGCGTCGGCGGTTTGCGACCAGGTGAGTTTCTCGTCGGAGCCGAGCAGCGTGATGTTGCCGATGGCGCCGTCGAGGAGCTTGGCGGCGGTGCCGAGCGATTTGATGGCCACGGCGGACTTCGGTGCGCCCATCACGATCGCGTAGAGCGTCGCGCCCTTGGTGGTGAAGCGGATGTCTTCGGCGGTGAAGGGCTTCACTTTGTCCTCGTTGAAATTCGCGCCGCTCGATGCCTCGGTCGCGGCCATCTGCGGGCCTTCGCCCATGATTTTCCACGGGCGCGTGCCGTGGATGGCGTCCTGGTTGATCTGCATCCAGCCGGCGATGCCTTCGACGACGGCGATTTCCTCTTCGTCGGGCATGCCGTCGCCGCGGAGCGGGACGCTGAGGAGCAGGTTGCCGTTCTTGCTGACGACATCGATGAGCGTGTGCACGACGGTCGGCGCGGATTTGTAGGCGTGGCCTTCGAAGATGCCGCGGTCGTAGTGCCAGCTACCGATGCAGGTGTCGGTCTGCCAGGGGAGCGGTTCGATCACGTGGCTGCGGCCGCGCTCGATGTCGAGGGCCATGCACTTCTTCTGATCGGCGGTGAGCCCCTTGCCGAAGAGCACGCCGTCGTTGCCGCGCCACTGATTATTGCGGTTGTAGAAATGCGCGGCGAGTTTCAGGCCGGCATCGCTGGCGGGCCAGAGCGGCAGCGAGGTGTCGTCGAAGTAGATGAGATCGGGCTGGTATTTTTCGATGAGGTCGATGGTGCGGTTGTAGAACTTCTCGCAGTAGGCCTGGTCGGGCGGCGTCACGCCGTTGTTCCAGTCCCAGCGCTCGTGGATGGTCTTCGGATCCTCGAAGTTCGGACTCGGCGCGTGACGCTGCTCGTAGAGATCCTGCGGGTCGAGGCCGTCCCACCACGTGCCCTTGCCGTCGGCCTTCGTGAGTTTGCCGTCGTAGGGCACGCCGGCGAGCGGGCCTTTCTTGTCCGCGCCTTGCGACGGTTCATACCAGCTCCAGGCGTGCGCGGCGTGGACGCTCACGCCGAACTTCAGGCCGTTCGCGCGCGCGGCTTTGGCCCAGCCGGCAATGAGGTTTTTCTGCGGACCGACGCGCGTGGAGTTCCACGGTTGGTATTTCGAGTCCCAGAGGTCGAGGTTGTCGTGGTGATTCGCGAGGGCGAAAAAATACTGCGCGCCCGCGCGCTTGTAGAGGGCGACGAGTTTTTCCGGATCCCATTTCTCCGCCTTCCACTGGTGAATGACGTCCTTGAAGCCGGCCTTCGACGGATGCCCGTAGGTCTCGCGGTGAAACGCGGTGACGTTCGGACCCCACAGCGGACCGTTTTCGAGGTAGAGATGGCGCGCATACCAGTCGCCGCGCTCGGGCTGGCACTGCGGGCCCCAATGCGCCCAGATGCCGAACTTCGCGTCGCGGAACCACCCGGGCACTTGATATTGCTGCAGCGACGGCCACGTCGGCGCAAATTTGCCCGGAGCCATCGGCTCGGCGCTCGTGCTGACGATGACGGTCGGGGTAGCGTTGCTCGGAATCGCGCGCGCCAGTGTCGAAACCGAAACGGCGGCCGATAGCGCGAGCAGGGGGTGCAGTATCTTTTTCATGGGGAAAATCGGGGGAGGAGTGCGAATCAGTCGCGGGCGATCGTGCCGGAGACCGTCACGTCGCCGATGCCAGGCGTGACGCCTTCGGGCCACGCGAGGAGCGTGACGCGCAGGTAACGCCCGCCGACCGGCGCGCCGGTGAGCGTCTGCGGCGTCCACATGTTCGGCGTTTCGATGGGCGCGGAGTCGGCGAACACGCGCCAGTCGCGCTCGCCGTCTTGGGAAACGTCGACGCGACAGCGCCACGCGCCGGCGACGGGGAAAGTGAGACGCACCGCCTGGATCGTTACCACGCGTTCGAGGTCGATGCGCAGCCACGGCGCCGTATCGCCCGCCGCGGCGCGCCAGGTGGTGAGGGCGTTGCCGTCGTTGGCGCCGCGGGCGGTTTCGCTGGGCGCTTCGCTGCTGGCGCGGGTGGGGTTTTCGATGCCGAACTTGTCCCACGTGCCGCTCGAAGGCGCCGCGGAGAAACGTTGGTAGGGACGCGGCCGCACCGGCGGCGTCACGCCGGGCACGAACTTCGGTTCGCCGAGCGACGCGATGCGGATCGCGGCATCCTTCAATCCGGGCGACGTGGCGCGAATGACGGTATCGCCCGCGAAATAGGAACGAAACTCGATCGCTGCCGCGCCGTCGCGAATCGTGATATCCGAGTCGGCCGCGAACGTGATGCTCGGGCCGGTGGGAAATTCGCCTGGGCCGGACTCGATCGTGAGCGTGACGGGCGGGCAGTTGCTCAGCGGCGTGCCGTCCTTGTCGACGACGGTGACGACGATCTGTGCGTCGTCGGTGCCGTCAACGGCGCGCAGCGTCGTCTTGTCGGCGGAGAGTTGCAGCGCCGCGGCGACGCCCGGCTGCGGCCACGCGGGCGGCGGGATGTGCCGGTATTCGTTGCGATACCAATACCACTGCCGCTTCGGCAGACGGAAATAATCCACCATGCCCATGCCGCCGAAGGTCCGCCCGGCGATGCTGCCGTGATCGAAGCCGCACCAGATCACTTCGCCGCTGCGCCACGGGAGGCGCCACGAACCCGGCTTCGCCGGATCGGCGCCGGGCGTGTAGGGCAGGTCGCCCCAACCGGGATCGTAGAGACCGGGACGGTCGACCATCGTCGAACCGTATTCGGACACGACGTTCGGCACGCCGGGATTCGGGAACAGACGCGCGCCGTCGCCGTTGTAGCCGGCGATGTCGCCGAGTTTGTCGATGTCGCCGCGTTGCGCGCCGCCGATGGCAGCCGGACGCGTCGGGTCTAGCTCGTGCGAATAGGCCACGAGTTCGCGCAGGAAACGCTGCACTTTGGACATGACCATGGCTTCGCTGAAGAACGGCTCGTTCGACATGCTCCACACGACGATGCTCGGGTGGTTGCGATGGATGCGGATCATGTCGCGCAAACTCGCGCGCACGCTGGCCTCGAATTCCGCCTCGTCCGCCGGATCGGTCGGATAGGCGCTCGTGCCCCACGGGTTGTCGAAACCGCCGGTGCCCCAGAAACAATTTTCCGACCAAAACAAAATGCCGAGTTGGTCGCACGCGGCCGAGAACGCCGGCGCATGCGGATAATGCGAACCGCGGATGAAATCGAAGCCTGCGTCCTTGATCATCCGCACGTCGCGCTCCGCGCCGCTCTCGGGCACCGCGTCGCCCCAGCCCGCGTGATCCTGATGGACGTTCGCGCCGCGGAAATAGCGATGCTCTCCGTTGAGAAAAAAGCCTTGGTCGGCGGTGAACTTGAACCAGCGGAAGCCGAGCGGAGACACGAAGTCGTCCACGGGCCGCTCGCCGTCGAGCACGGTGGTTTTCACCGTGTAGAGTGCCGGCTGTTCGGGCGACCACAGCGCGGGGTTCGCGATCGACGTGCTTGTTTGGTCGAAGGTTTCGGTGCGGCCGGGCGCAATGCGCTTGGTCGAGCTGATCGACACGGCGAGCTCTCCGTGCGGATCGACGACGTCGGTGCGCACGGTGCAGTCTTTCGGCGCGGGCGACTGGTTCGTGATCTCGGTTTTCACGTTCACGACGCCGGCGTCGGCCGAGACCTGCGGCGTGGTGACGGACGTGCCGAACCACGTCACGTGCAGCGGATCGGTGACGACGAGCCAGACGTTGCGGTAGATGCCGCCGCTGAACTGGTGCTCGCCGGCGCGCGGTGCGAGGCGTGCGTTCCAGCGATTGTTCAGGCGGACAGCGACGACATTGCGGCCGGTCACGGCGGCGTCCGTGATTTCGATCTCGAAGCCCGTGTAGCCGCCTTGGTGGGCGCCGACCTTTTTGCCGTTGAGGAAAATCTCGGCGTCCTGGAACGCGCCGTCGAAATCCAAAAACAACCGCCGGCCCTGCCAGACTGCCGGCACCTCGAAGGTTTTCCGATACCAGCCGTAGCCGACGTAGAAGGCGTTCGTCGCGCCGAAATACGGCCGGCTGAACGAGTGCGGCAGACCGATGCGGTCCCACGACGCGTCGTCGAAAGTCGCCGCCTCCGCGCCCGCGTGATCGCCGAGCTTGAACGTCCACTCGCGATTGAAATTTTCGACGTGCCGCAGCGCGGCTGCTGGTGCAGCGCTCGCGACAACGAGCGATGCTGCGAGCAATCCGCACCCGAATTTCAAAACGCGCATCATGACTGAGGCGAGGCGGACGCTTGGCCGTTCCAGGTGGACTCGCCGCTAGCGGGCACGGTGAGTTCGGTGATCGTCTCGCCACGGCGCAGGCGGACGGTTTTGCCGGGCGCACCGTGGATTGTCGCCGATTGCAATTTTCCGTCGCTCCACTCGAGGTCGACCGTGAAGCCGCCGCGCGCGCGCAGGCCGCGCACGCTGCCGGTCGGCCACGCCTTCGGCAGCGCGGGCAGCAGTTCGATCTCGCTCGTGTGCGACTGGAGCAACATCTCCGCGATGCCGGAGGCGCCGCCGAAGTTGCCGTCGATCTGGAAGGGCGGGTGAGCGTCGAAGAGATTCGGGTAGGTGCGCTCGGGTCCGAGCAGCGCGGCGAGAATGCGGTAGGCGCGTTCGCCGTCCTGCTGGCGCGCCCAGAGGTTCAGGCGCCACGCGATGGCCCAGCCGGTGGAAATGTCGCCGCGCGTCTCGAGCGTCTTGCGGACGGCGGTGGCGAGTTTCGGCGTGCCGCGGAGCGTGATCTGGTTGCTGGGGAAAAATCCATACAGGTGCGAGACGTGACGGTGTTGTTGCTCGAGTGCCTGCACGTCCCAGTCCTCGAGCCACTCCTGCAACTGGCCTTGCGCGCCGATTTGGTTCGGAGCGAGGCGATCGCGCGTGGCGGCGAGTTGCGCGGCGAAATCGGCGTCGCGACCGAGGATGCGCGCCGCATCGATGCAGTGGTTGAAGAGATCGCGGACGATCTGCTCGTCCATCGTCGGCCCCATGGTCAGCGAAACGCCATGCGGCGGATGGCCGGGCCAGGCGGGAGCGTTCGTGGCCGGCCAGGCGCGATGCACGTTTTCCGGCGAGAGCGACGGGCTTGTGACGAGCCAGCCGTGCTGCGGCTCCGCGACGAGCGTATCGAGAAAGAACTGCGCGGCGCCTTTCATGAGCGGATAAGCGCGGGAGAGAAAAGACGCGTCGCCGGAGAACAGATAGTGCTCCCACAAATGCTGGCAAAGCCACGCGCCGCCGGTCGGCCAGACACCGTATTGGGCGCCGTCGATCGGCCCCGCGGCGCGCCAGAGGTCGGTGTTGTGGTGCACGACCCACCCGCTCGCGCCGTATTGATCGCGCGCCATCTTCGCGCCGGTGTGCGTCAGGTCCTCGATCATCGAGAAAAGCGGCTCGGTGCACTCGGCGAGGTTCGTCACCTCGGCCGGCCAGTAATTCATCTCGGTGTTGATATTGATCGTGTATTTCGAGCCCCACGGCGGCCAAAGGCCGTCGGCCCACAAGCCTTGCAAATTCGCGGGCTGACCGCCGGGCCGCGAACAACTGATCAGCAGGTAGCGGGCGTAGTCGAAATACAGCGCGGCGAGGGCGGGATCGCGCTCGAGCGCGTCGGCGCGGACGCGTTCGTCGGTGGGGAGTTTCTCCGCGTCGGTGTGTCCGAGGTCGAGCTGCACGCGTCCGAACGGACGCTGGTAGTCGGCCACGTGCGCGGCGCGCAGCGCGTCGAACGTCTTCTCCTGCGCGCCGGCGAGGACGCGGAGATTCGCGGCGGTCGGGTCGCCGCTCACGTCGTCGAAGCGGCGATAGCTGGTCGCGGCCGCGATGAGGAGGGTGACGGAGCTGGCGTTCTCGATGTGCAACTGCGAGCCGTCGGTGCTCACCTGGCCGTCGCACGCCGCGACGCGCACGCGGGCTTCGAACGTCAGCGCGCCCTTCACGGTGATGAAATCGGTGTTGCGCCCTCGCAGCACGAGATCGTTTTTCCCCTCGGGAGCGATCTGCGCGTGCTGCGGCGTTTTCATCGCGAGCGTCGTCGAGAGTCGCGCGGGCTTCTGCGGCGCGCCGGCTTCGTGGGCGCTCAGGCGGAGCACGATCACTTGATCGATCGCGGTGGAAAAACATTCGCGCACGAAGACAGTGCCGCCGGCCTGGAACTCGGTGCGCGCGGTGGCGGTGTCGAGGCTGAGTTCGCGCCGGTAGTTTCGCGCGGTTTCGCTGAACGGCATCGAGATCAGCAGATCGCCGACGGTTTGGTAGGGCGCCTCCCACATCGGCCGCGCCATGAATTTCGCGTGGGCGAGCGCCTGCGCCTCGGCGGATTCGCCGGCCGCGAGCAGGCGACGGATTTCCGGCAAGGCGGCGCGAGCGTCGGGATTGGCGGGATCGTAGGGGCCGCCGCCCCAGAGCGTGTCCTCGTTGAGTTGCAGCCGCTCGGTTTCGATGCCGCCGAAAATCATCGCGCCGAGTCGGCCGTTGCCGACGGGCAGGGCTTCGACCCACTGGGCGGCCGGCTGGCGATACCAGAGCGTGCGGGCGGCAGCGGGGTCGGGTGCACCAGCGCGAAGCGCCACGGATGCGACGAGGAGAAGCGAGAGATGGCGGGAAAGGAACGGATGCATTTTGGCGGCAGCGGACTTCCTCAACGGAAGAGCAGTTGTGCGAAATGGTGGAGGTTGTTGGCCCAGGTGGGACGGTCGTGGCCGGCGTCGTCGACGTTCCAGAGGTGCGGGATGCCGTATTCCTTGAGCGCGCGGTGGACGGATTGCGGGCCGTTGATGAGGCCGTCCTTGTTGCCGCAGGAGAGGTAGAAAAGTTTCAACTGCGTGCGGGCGGCCGTGGGATCGGGGATGAGTTCGGAGAGCGGCTTCGCGTTCGGGGCGGAGGAGAACCCGGCGAGCCACGCGAAGGTGTCGAGGTGCGCGAGGCCGATGTTGATCGTCTGCCCACCGCCCATCGAGAGGCCGGCGAGCGCGCGGTGTTCGCGATCGGCGAGCGTCGGGTATTTCGCGTCGATTGCGGGAATGAGGCAGTCGAGGAGGTCGCGCTCGAACTTGGCAAAGCCGGCGGCGTTCTCGGGCGTGAAAACCTTGTCCGGCGGCGGCGGGCGGTCGTCGGGGAGCGCGCGGCCGTTGGGCATGACGACGATCATCGGCCGCGCTTTCCCGTCGGCGATGAGGTGGTCGAGGACCGCGTCGGCGCGCACGTAGCCGGTCCACTCGTGCTGATTGCCGGCGATGCCGTGCAGCAGGTAGAGCACGGGATATTTTTTATCGGGCGAGTAGCCGGGCGGGAGATAGACGCAGGCCTGGCGCTTGGTGCCGGTGACGGTCGAATCGTAGTCGAACAAATCGACGCGACCGCGCGCGGCCGCGTCGGCGAGCGGTTGATCGAAGCCGGCGGGCGCGTCCGGAATCGTGCGCACGTCGTCCGGTGCGAGCACGACGGGACGGGCGAAGTTCGCACGCGCACGGTCGGGCGAAACGGTTTCGGGTTTCTCCTCCGCGTGCGCCGTCAGAACGACGGCGGCCAGCAGGAGGACGTTGAGGTTGGGGTGGCGGGGTTGCAGACGAAACGAGATTTAGCCTTAAACCGACGCTTCCCGGCGGCTGCCGTCAAGGATTCCTGCCGCGGATTTTTTGGGGACAAAAATGGGACAGCGGCGTCCGGCGATTTCGGAGCGGCTCGCCGCGCCCGGCCGGGGGCGGCGGGCGCGTCAGCGGCTGAGATCGGTATAGCGCGCCACGGCTTGCGCCCGGGAGTGCACGTGGAGCTTTTCGTAGATGCGGCGGATGTAGGTGTTCACGGTCTCGAGGCCGATGCCGAGCGCGTCGGCGATTTCCTTGTAGAGGTAGCCTTGCGCGAGCAGCGCCAGCACCTCGTTTTCGCGCTTCGAGAGCTGCTCGGTCATGCGCGGCGCGGGCTTCGGTTGCTGGAGCGATTGCACGACCTTGCGCGCGATGTTGCCGCTCATGGGCGAGCCGCCGGCGTGCACCTCGCGCAGCGCGCCGATGAGGGCCTCGCGCGAGGTGGTTTTGACGAGGTAGCCGGTGGCGCCCGCCGAGAGGGCGTCGAAGATGTGGTTCGAGTCCTCGTAGACCGTGAGCATCACGAATTGCGTGCCCGGAGTGTGCGGCTTCAACTGGCGCACGCACTCGATGCCGCTGAGGCCGGGCAGGTTGATGTCGACGAGCACGACGTCGGGCTTGGCGCGGGCGATCTGGGGCAGGGCGCTCTCGACGTCGGGAAACGCTCCCGCGAAAGAGAAACCGTCCGCCTCGTCGAGCCAGGTCGTGAGGATGTTGCGGATGGAAGTGTCGTCCTCGACCACCATGGCGGTGATCGTGGCGGACGGTGCGGAGTTGGCGTTCAGAGTTTCGGTTTTCACGATTTCGGTAAAGCGGGGAGAGGCGGAGGCTCAGACCTGAGCCGGATCGGACGCCGGAACGGCGGGCTGGCTCGCGACGCCGATGATGAACGACACGCTCGTGCCCTGTCCGGTTTCACCGGAAATTTCGCAGCGGCCGCCGATGCGCGCCAGGCGCGCCTTCATGTTGGTGAGGCCGTGACCGGAAGCGACGCGGTCGGCGTTGGCGGACGTTCGCGCGGGCGAGAAGCCCTGGCCGTTGTCCTTCACTTCGAGCGTGAACGAGTCGGGGCGCACGCGGAACGAGATCCGCACTTCGGTGGCGGCGGCATGGCGCGCGGCGTTGTTGAGCGCTTCCTTGAAGGAGAGGAAGAGATTGTGCCGCACTTCGGCGGTGAGCGGCCACGCGGGGACTTGGACGGGCAGATCGAGACGGCAGCGCAGGCGGGCGGGCGCGAGGAAATTTTGCGCGAACTTGCCCATGTAGTCGACGAGGCTGTCGAGCGTGTCGTGGCGCGGATCGATGGCCCAGACGATTTCGTCGAGCGAGCGCGTGACTTCACGGGCGGTGCTGTAGATGCGCGAAAGCATGGCGGCGGCGCGCTCGGGCTCGGCGAGGTCGCTGCGGGCGGGCTGGCTGAGCATCGCGATGCGCGACAGGCTCGCGCCCACGTCGTCGTGGATGTCCTGGGCGATGCGCGCGCGCTCGCGTTCGAGCTCGTGCTGGCGTTCCATCGCCTCGATCTGACGCTGCATGCGGCGGCGGGTGATGGCGCGCACGGTCCACGCTACGGCGCCGACGGTGGCGAGCAGGCAGGCGCTCAGGAACCACCATGTCTGCCAGAAAAACGGCGCGACGGTGAACGTCATCGACGCGCCTTCGAGATTCCAGAGCCGGTCGTTGTTGCAGGCGATGACGCGGAAACGATAGGTGCCGGCCGGCAGCCGGCTGTAGAATGCGTTCCGCTTGGCGCCGGCGTCGATCCACGTGCCGTCGATGCCTTCGAGGCGGTATTTGAATTGAACCTTCGCCGGCGAGACGAAGCTCAAGCCGGCGAAGCGAAACTCGAGGCGCTGGTGATCCGGCGCCAAACGCGCCTGGGGGGCGCCGGACGGGATGGTCCGGTTTTTGCCATCGACCCAGAGCGAGTCGATGACGACGGGGGGCGGGAGCGGGTTCGACTCGACGCGCGCCGGATCGACGCTCACGAGCCCTTTGCTGCAAGCGAACCACAGGCGCCCGTCCGGAGCCCGGCACGCGACGGATTGAAAGCCGCCGGTGAATTCCACGATGGGTAATCCGTCGCTGCGATCGTAGATTTGACTGGAGAAAGTGGGGCTCTTGCCGTCGGCGCAGCGCTCGATGTCTTCCTTCGCGATGCGCTGGATGCCGTGCCGGGTGCTGAGCCAGAGAAAACCCATGCCGTCGTCGAGGACGGCACAGACGGCGTTGTCGGCGAGGCCGTGTTCCCGGCCGAGGTTGACGAAGCGGCCGTCCTTGTAGCGGCTGAGTCCGTGATCGGCCGTGCCGATCCACAGCGTGCCTTCGCGGTCGACGCACAAGGCCTGCACGGCTTCGCTCGCCAGACCGTCGGCGAGGCCGAAGCGCGAGGTTTGACCGGCGGCCGAGCGGGCCAAACCGCCTTGGGCGAAGCCGCACCAGATCGCGCCTTCGCGATCGCGCGCGATCGCGCAGACTTCGGGCGCGGGGGTCGCGGGCGATTTGACGAGCCAGGTCGAACGTCCGTCTCGCCAGCGACGCAAGCCGTCGCGATTGCCGATGAGCACTTCGCCGGCGTCGCCGGTGGCGAGGAGAGCGTGGCTGGCGCTGGAATTTTCCTCCAGGCCGGGTGGGCGGACGAAGCGGTCGCCCTCGAGCCGATAGGGGCCGCCCCACCAGAAGTCGCACGCCCACACGTCGCCCTGCGGGCTCACCGCCAAGGCGGGGATATACCAGTTCGCGAGGCCCTGCTCCGGTCCGAAGTGTTTCCAGTTTCCACCGGCGTAGCGTTGTAGTCCGGTGCCATCCGTGCCGACCCACAACGTGCCGTTCGGGGCGGCGGCGACGGAGAGGACCGAGGTGTTGCGCGCCGGCTCGGACAATTGGAGAAACGAAAACGCGGTCGGATGAATCGACACGAGCCCCGCGCTATCGGCGCCGATCCACAGGTTGCCCTCGCGGTCTTCGTAGAGGAAACGCACCCAGTCCTGCGGCAAGCCGTTGCGGTGATCGAAGTGGATCGCGGGCCGTCCGTCGCGAAAAACGAGAAACAACCCAGCCCTAAGCGTGCCGACGGCGAGCGTGCCGTCGCGCAATTCGAGGCACGAGCCACCGGCATCGCGCTCCCACGGAAATTCGCCGAGATCCTCCACCCAGCGGCCGTGGTCCCACCGGCGAATGCGGTTGTCGCAGAGAATCCAGGCGCCGCCGGACTTCGAGGCGGCCAGGCCGAGCACGTAGTTGCTGCCTTGCGGCGGCGGGAGCGAGGGAGCGACGAGTCGGCCGTCGACGAGCTGGGCGGATGTGCCGTTTTCGACGACCCAGAGGTTTCCGCGCGCGGCGTTCGCCCAGCCCATGACGGCCGGTCGATCGGAAGCGGGGAGCAACGACGGGATGCTGGCGCGGCCATCGAGCGAGTCGACGGCGCCGTTTTCGTGCATCGCCCAGAGGCGTCCCTGCTCGTCGCTGCCGAGCCCGATGATTTTGCCGCTGACATCCCCCGAGGGCATGAGGCGCGTCTCGAACCGGCCCTCGCGATAACGAGTGACGCCGCCCGATTGATGTCCGATCCACAACGTGCCTTCCGCATCGGCAAAGAGTCGCGTGATGCGCCGATCCTGCATTCCGGGCGCGTTGGTCGGGTCGAAGACGGTGAACCGTTCGCCGTCGAACCGCGCCAAACCGCTTTGCGTGCCAAACCACAGGTAGCCGTCGCGCGTTTGCACGGCGGCGTGGACCAGGTTCTGCGGCAAGCCGTCGTCGGTTTGCCAGACGCGGATCGCGTAACCATCGGCGAGGGTCGTGGTCGCCGCGGCTCCGGGCGTCAGCGCGAGCGGAGCCAGCAGCAGGGTGACAATCGAGCGAAGAGGGGAGAGCATGGGATCCGAACCGGACCACGCGACACTCGGGTCAAACGTCGGGTGGAACGGAACCGTAGGACGGCGAAACGCGTCCGCAAGCGTCGATCCTGTGCACTGCGTCGTGCCGCCTGCGGTCAGGCGCCAGCGCTGGCGGAGACGCGGCCGGTTCCGAACCGCGTGGTGTCGGCGGTTCGATTTTCGCGCACGATGAGGTCGGGCTCGGAGAATAGCGCCATGATACTCCAACGACAACGGCGCGCACGTCCCCTATTCCTGTTACACCGTGGCGGCGCTCGACGTTGACGGCCTCGCGCGGCGATGCGAAAGGATGCGCTGATCGGCGCGTTCGCGATGCGTGATTTTCGCGCGTGCGGGCGGACGCGACTCCTTTTCTCCGTTTACCCAAATGACACACCCTCTGCGGACGTTTTCGTCCGCCCTTCCTGCCGCCGCGATCCTGCTCCTCGCTGCCGCGATGACTCCGACGCTCCTCGCTTCCGCGGCAGCGCCGGGCTTCGCGCGCGGCATTGAAGGCCAGCGCAAGGCCGATCTCGGCGACGGCACTTTTCTGAACCCCGTCCTCGCGGGCGACCATCCGGACCCGTCGGTGCTGAAACTCGGCCGCGATTACTACGTGGTGCACTCGTCGTTCGAGAGCGTGCCCGGCCTGCTGATCTGGCACTCGCGCGATCTGGTGAACTGGGAACCGATCGGCCCCGCGCTCAATCGCCACGTGGGCAGCGTCTGGGCGCCGGATCTCGTGCACCACAACGGCCGTTTCTACATCTATTTTCCCGCGCTCGGCGGAAATCGTCTGACGAACATGGTCGTGTGGGCCGACGACATCCGCGGACCGTGGAGCGATCCGGTCGACCTGAACGTCGGCAACATCGATCCCGGCCACGCCGTCGGTCCCGACGGCAAGCGCTACTTGTTTTTCAGCGCCGGCTTCATGGCCCCGCTCGCCGACGACGGACTGAGCGTCGCCGGCCCGGCCAGGAAAATTTACGATGGCTGGCAATATCCCGAACACTGGGAAGTGGAGACCTTCGCGCAGGAGGGGCCGAAGATTCTCCGGCACGGCGAGTATTACTACATGGTGCTCGCCGAGGGCGGCACCGCGGGCCCGGCGACGAGCCACATGGTGATCATGGCGCGCTCGAAGTCGCTCGACGGTCCGTGGGAGAATTCGCCCTACAACCCGGTCGTGCGCACGCAGACCGCCGCCGAAAAATGGTGGTCGCGCGGTCACGCCACGCTCGTCGAAGGTCCGGACGGCAAGCAGTGGTATCTCGTCTACCACGCCTACGAAAACGGCTACTACAACCTCGGCCGCCAGACGCTGCTCGAGCCGGTGGAGTGGACCGCCGATGGTTGGGTGAAAGCGTCCGGCTACGACGTGGCGCGGCCGATGCCGCTGCCGGCCGGCGGCGCGGCGGTGCCGCACGGCCTCGCGCTCTCCGACGATTTTCGCGCGAACAAGATCGGCGCGCAGTGGACGTTTTTCCACCCGGTCGGCCCCGTTTCCGATCTCTACCGCTACGAGGACGGCGCGCTCGTGCTGAAGGCCTCGGGCACGTCGCCGAAGGACGCGAGCCCCTTGCAGTTCATCGTCGGCGATCAAGCTTACGAGCTCGAGGTGGAGATCGAGCGCGACGAGGCGGCGACGGGCGGGCTGATGCTGTTCTACAGCGAGCGGCTTTTCGGCGGCTTCGGTTTTTCCGCGACGAAGATGTTCGAGTGCTCGAAAGGCGAAGTCACCGCGTTCGACAAACCCGCTGCGATCGGCCGTCGATTTTTCCTTCGACTGCGCAACAACCACCACGTCGTCACCGTCTGGCACAGCCCGGATGGCGAGCACTGGACGAAGCACTGGATGCAGTTCGAGGTGTCCGGCTACAACCACAACGTCGCCGGCGGCTTCCTCAGTCTCCGCCCCGCGTTGCTCGCGACCGGCTCGGGCGAAGTGCGTTTCCGGAACCTGAAATACCGTGCGCTCCCGTAGCCGGCCGCAGCGGATGGACCGCGAGACTGGCGTGGGTCGCAACTCCGCCGCGCAGACCTCGATCGCGCGCTTGAGCGCTGTGTCGGTTTCGAGCAACGCGCTTGCGGGTCGAGGCCGCCGAAGGCGCCGACGCCGGCGGGCGAGAGCTTTCGTCGCAGCACGAGCCCGTCGAACCGAGCATGGCTGCGACTCAGAAATGATAGTGCGCGATGGGCGGCGACGCGGATTGCAGGCGTGTCTTGGCCGGAGCGGGCAAATGCATCGGTGCCGCTTTCGGAAAGCGAAACGCCGCGCCAAGCACCAACCGTGACGGTTAAAACGGCCCCTGCCGTGAACGCGCAGCGCGTTGGAATCTCGCCATGAGTCCGGCCAGCGCAGACGCATTGACCACCTTGCCGCGGATGGCGCGCAATCATCCCGGTGCATCGTCGGGAGAACGTGCCGCATGGGAGATTTTGCAGAACCTGCGCGAAGGCACGCCGGTCAATTTTACGGAGGACTTCGTGCGCTTGGATGGATGCGGCAGGCGGGCCGTTGTTCAACTCCTGATCGATTTAGCGACAGGCGCAACCGGACTGGTCGAACTCGGTTAAGGCCGGCGCATGATCGACGTCGGCGACAGCCCTCTGCACGAAATCACCACGCGCGCGCCGACGCCGGAGGCGGTGCGCCGGCTCGACCGCTGGCTGCGCGCCAATCCCGGCGGGTGGGTCCGTTTGTATCACGTCACCGATGCGAGACTACCTGTGCGGGAGCTGGGGTTGCTGCCCACGAGCGCAAGGAGGCGGCACTCGCTGCAAGCGCGAAGCGGATATGTTTCGCTTTCGCTTTTCCCCGGACACGCGGAGCTGTTCGCCAAACTCGCGTTTCCGCTACAGGCGATCACGGTTTCCAGTGTCGATTTGCGGGTCTCCGAACTCGTGCCGAATCTCGACCAATTGCGGAATCAGCGTCTGTGGGCGGGCCGACCCGTGCGTTCAACGCTGGCGCACAGTCTGGCCTACGGCCACGGGGCGCAGGTAAAGGGAGCGGTCGCAGGGGCACGTCTCTTCGTCCTGAAAACAGTGCCGGCCTGTTCGACTGGGGCCGAATTGGTCGAAAAGATTACGCCACGTGTGCCAAGTATTCGGATGCGAGCGGCTTGATGCAGTTTATTTCGTTGCAGTTATGACTAACTTAGCTAGACATAAATGTCGCAGAATAAACCGACCGCTTGGGTTGGTTTACTTTGTTGACGATATGACCAGCCAGCCTAGCCACAGTGGACAGAAGATAAACCAGCGGCTCCTCAATGCGCCGGACGGAGCCGTGCTGACGCTTGCTTGGCTGAAATCTCAAGGCATCTCGCAAAAACTGGCCAATCACTATGCGACTTCCGGCTGGCTGCATCGAGTCGGCGAAGGGGCGTTCACTTTGAGAGCAGAGACCCCAGACTGGCTGGGTGCCGTGTTCGGATTGCAGCAGCGAGAGGATTCACTGCATCCCGGTGGCCGGACCGCTCTGGAACTCGCCAGTCAGGCTCACTTCCTCCCACTCGGAGGCCAAGCTCCCGTGTATCTGTTCGGCCGGTCGAATGAACGGCTGCCAACATGGTTCACGCGCCTGCCGTGGGCCGGACGCGTGGAGCATGTCCGCACCAATTTCCTGCCGGCGGATTTGGGACTACGCGAGCACCCGGCGGGAAACTTTGCCGTGCGGGTGTCGGTCCCCGAGCGAGCGATCTTGGAATTTCTGTTTCATCAGACGATCGACGAGGCGGGCTACGAGCACGCGCGGCTGCTGTTCGAGGGACTTGGCACCTTGCGGCCAGAACTGGTTCAGACACTGCTCGAAAAATGCACGTCGGTGAAGGTGAAGCGGCTCTTCCTGCATTTCGCCGAACTGCACCGCCATCCTTGGTTCCAGCGGTTGGACCTGAGCAAGGTTTCGTTGGGCAGCGGCAAACGCGTGCTGGTGCGCGGCGGCAGGCTCGATCCCAAATACCTGATCACGGTGCCGACACCGGCCGCCGAGATACCGGCGGACGCACCATGAAGGAGAGCGTTTTCTATCCGCAGGCCGATCTTCTCGTGCAAACGCTGCCGTTCGTGCACGCGGAGGAGTGCTTTGCACTCAAGGGCGGCACGGCGATCAACTTTTTCGTGCGTGATTTTCCGCGGCTGTCCGTGGACATCGACCTTGTGTATTTGCCGGTGGAGGAGCGAGCGGTCACGTTGCGCGGCATCGACGCGGCGTTACGGCGTATCGCGGAAAAAATCCGGCGAGCGCTGCCGAACGTGCAGGTGCGCGAGCAGAAGCCCAGCGGCGAGAATTTGGTCGTCAAACTGACGCTGCGGGGGCCACGCGGCGCTGACGTGAAGGTCGAGCCGAACTCAGAGCGTCCCGCTGCGCGCTACGGCGCAGCAGAACGCTCTGAGTTTGGCTTCGAGTTCGACTACTACCGAGAACCAGCGGGGAGATCAGGAAAACTCGAAATTTTGTATCTCTCTCGGATTCCGTGCAGTCGGGAAAAGTTTTCCTGACCTCGATTTGGTTCTCATTTCAAACTAAACTGGCTGCCCGGCATGGGCGCGGACCTACAACCATTTGGTTCGGGCGGATAGTCTCCTAAGAGGGGAAGCAGATGTGAGAGCAAAGTCTTGAAGCAAATCGGACGGTCAAGGGGCATTTAGGGGGCAACTTGATTTGATTCATTTGCTTCGTGGCCTTGGCACAGGAACATTCGCGACATTGAGTGGGCCGAAAGTCTCGCTTGATTTCCCCGGACGACATTACGCCGCAGACCCTGCTCGCCCCTTGTAGACACCAGAACTGAAAGCTACGTTTTGCGTCGAGTCCCATTATACGTGGTAAAAAACGGACAACGGCAAACTAAAGTTGACTTGGGTAGGACGAACGTAAGACAAACTCGCGAGCAATTCTTCGCTTCTCGCGCTGAATTGATTGCAACTTCAACTCGTCCGGAGATCTCAGCTTGGGCCGCTGTAGACCTTGCGGTGCCGATTGTGTAGGAATTTCGTAGCCGGACCTTCCGACTACGGGGCCTGTGCGATTGGAATTTTCTCAAGCGCTATGAAACAAACTGGCCTCTTCCGTCGCGGTGCTTGCGCACTGAGCTTCTTTGTAGTCGCCCTCCCGAGCCGTTCGATTGCCGATCAGACGATCGCCGGAAACCTCACAGTCACGGGCTCGGCAACGGTCGCAACAGACGCGAGTGTCGGGGGGAATCTCGACGTCGAAGGCAACAATCTCACGCTCGGAAATAACTCCGGCAACTATGGTGTCGGGGTGTTCTACCTGCCCTCGGGCGCAGACGGCACGCGCTGGCGACTGACCCGCTTATCGGCGTGGCTGTGGGAAGTCGAAAATGGTGGCACGGTCATGCCCTCGATGCGGCTCGATTCCTCGAATAACCTCACGCTCTACAGCGGCGGCACGGCCGCGCTTACGCTGAATCCATCGGCACAATCGCTCACCCTCGGCAGCGCGACGCTGACGGCCAGCGGCACGGGCCTCACGACCAACGGCGCGCTTACAGTCGGGGGCGCGTTCACCGCGCCGAACTACACGGCGAGTAGTGGCACGATCACGGGCGGCTCCAGCAATGGGTTGACCCTGAACGCCGGCGGCACGAACCAAAATGTCACACTGACACCGAGCGGAAGCGGGAATGTGATCATTAATGGCAATCTGGGTGTGGGAACCACGACCCCTTCGGCTAAAGTGCATGTGGCCGGAAAGGCGAGAATCGATGACCTCTTGAGCGTGGGTGGTTCCGAGACCGGCGAGTCGGTGATGGTGATTTCTGCCGGCGCTCCAGCCTACGGCGTCGCCTATACAACACCCTCGGCGAGCGGTTGGTCCCGCGGCTATCGGTTTATCCGCGGGGACACGGGCGCTTACCTTGGCGGGTTTGGCGGCCAGGGCACCAACCATACGCTAAACAAATTGTGGCTGGGCGTGAATTACGATCAGTCGTGGGTCGATATCGCATCGACAGGAATTACCGTGCTGCCTTCGACCGCTAGCACGTCGTCTGGTAATGGCGCGCTCGTCGTAGTCGGGGGCGCCGGAGTGTCGGGCAACTTGAACGTCGGCGGGTCTACCTCGCAACTCGGCACCGCGACCATCGGGGGCACTTCTCCGGTTAACAGTGGGCTGCTGACAATCAAAGGCGATTTTGCACCGAACAATCCGATCGTGATGCAGAATACTAACGCCACAAATTCGCGAATCGTAGCGTTCGGGCCCGGTGTAGGGGGAGGAGGTAATTCATTCGGATTTCATGATTACACACGCGGAGTTACTATGGCGGCGTTTGCCAACACAGATGGCGCTTTGACGTTGGGTGCTACAACCTCTTCCACGTCGACCACGACTGGTGCTCTGAAAGTCGCTGGCGGTGCTGGTATTGCCGGCGCCATGTATGCGCGCAACCTGAACACGTCTTATAGCTTGGGCATGCTGCCTGCAGGGCTAACCAACGGACAGAATACAATCTACGTTTCCGGCTCTGCGGATGCCTCGGGCACCTCGGATTTGCGTCCCAATTCCATTCAAGTAGCCGCGCTGGGCGCGAACAGCATGTCGATTCGGACTCTCGACCTCGCTACGACCGCTCAAAATACCGCGGGCAACGTTTCGATGCTCGGTGTTCGCATGCTGACGTATTTGTCCAGCACCGGCACGGGCAGCGCTACCGCTTACTCCGCGTCGCCTTACATTATAGGCACCGGTAACATGACCGCATGGGTGGGCTACCAAGCGGACAACGGCGGCTTCACCTCGACAGGTGATGTGACCGGTGCCATGACCGCGTTTCAAAACGGCACGTTCGGGCGCGCGAGTGCGACCACGGTTACCGTGTTTCAAGCGCAGGATCTCGTGAAAGGCTCCGGAGTCGCCGCCGGTTTCCGCGGTCAGGTGAGTGCCGCCACCGGCAAATACAATCTCTACCTCGATGGCACCGCTGCGAATCTTCTAGCGGGCCAGACCTCAATCGCCGACACCACCGTATCCACGGATAAGGATACGGGAGCCTTGGTCGTCGAAGGCGGCGTCGGCATTGAAGGCAACCTGAACGTCGGTGGGACGTTTGCTGCTACGAACTACACAGCAAGTGGCGGCACGATTACCGGCAGCACGTCAGCCGGCCTGACCCTCGCTGCCGGCGGTTCGAATCAGAATGTCACTGTCACGCCGAGCGGCACGGGCAGCACCGTTCTCAACGGCAAGGTGGGCATCGGCACGAGCGCGCCCGCGGCCAAGCTCGACGTGACCGGAGGCAGTATCTTAGTCAGCGCACCGACGGCGAATAGCCAGGATCTCTTCATCGCCAATGCGGGCGGACGCAAAGTCGAAATCGTCACCGACGCCGAAGGTGATGGCAAACTCATGCTGCGCGACGCCGGCGGCACCACGACACAAGTGTCGATCACTGCGGGCGGGAGCAGCTACCTCAACGGTGGAAATGTGGGGATCGGGTCGAGTGCGCCACTAGAGAAATTGCACGTGGAGGGCGCCGTGCGTGCCGACGTCGACAATCGGATGGGTTTTATTTTGCGAGAGAACTCTGGCGATAATTTCCGTGGCGGTTTGGGACTCAAAAATAATGGCGACGCATACCTCGAATTGTGGAGAGATGACGGAACGATCTCGCGGTTGGACGCCAACGGAAGCTCCTACTTTATGGGAGGCAATCTTGGCATTGGAACGGCGAGCCCCACCGCAAAATTGGCTGTTTTAAGAACGGGTTCAGATACTTGGAATCCGGTGGCAGAGTTTTCTGGAGGCGCGGGCCGTCTCTTGATTTCCAATTTTGCTGTCGGAGCGGATCAGGATCGGGTTGGCCTTCTCTGGGAGAATCAGGGAATCAGCAATGTGCGGATGTGGATGGGAGATGACTCCTATCTATATTCGGCGGCAACGGATCCGACGCAGAGCAAGAACGGCAGGCGCTTCATCCAGGAAGATGATTCGGGCAACGTGGGTATCGGGACAACCGCGCCCGCTTGGACCGTGAGCGGATTTACCACGTTGGACGTTCGCGGCACCAGTTTCGGCGGTTTGGTCACTGTGAGCACCGCGACTCTGGATGCGGATTGGGCTCAGCTAGGCCAATTTGCATTTGTGGATCGAAACACCACATCGGGGCTCCCTGCTGTAGCGAGAATCGGCGGATTTTTGAGCGGCAGTTCTGCGAATAACCGCGGTTCTCTGCTGGTTTTCTCAACTAAGAAGGACGGCGGCGCACTTACTGATGCAATGAGGATCGATGCGAATCAGAACGTTGGCATAGGCACGACCGCACCCACCGCCAAGCTGCACGTGAACGGTTCTACTCGCTTTGAGGGCCCTGTTCGGATCGCGCCGCAAGGTGATCTGGAAATGGGCGAGTTCACCACCGAGCCGAATCAGTAACGGCAGCCGCTTCCTCCATGCGCACTTCGACCAGACTTTTCCTGGCCATAGCGACTGCTTTGCTCGCTCGGCTCGATCTTCAAGCGACGGCGCCGGCTTGGTGGGGGGAGCAAGGCGCCGTCGCCCCGCAGGCTGGCACTGGCCTGACAGGGCAATACTTCGACAACGTCGACTTTACGTCGCCGACCGCCCCACCGGGAACGGGAACCGTCACGACTCCGACGGCGACCCGCGTCGACGCCACGCTGAACTTCAATTGGGGCGCTGGCGCGCCGCATCCGAGCATCTCGCCCGGCAGCTACTCTGTGCAGTGGAGCGGCCAGATTCAGCCGCGCTACAGCGAGGCCTACACGTTTTCCACGACCTCGAACGATGGCGCGCGAGTCTGGATCAACGGGGTGTTGGTAATCGACCACTGGATTACGCATGAAGAAGCGGACCGCAGCAGCGCAGCGGTCGCATTGACGGCGAACCAACGTTACGACATCCGCGTCGATTACTACCAGAACACAGGAACGGCGACACTGGTTTTGCGTTGGAGCAGCGCGAGTCAGAGTGCGGAGGTGATTCCCGCGGCCGCTTTGTTCCCGAACAGCGCGGCCCTCGTGGCGCGAAACGATTACGCCGCCGTCAATCTCGGTCAGGTGAAAAACCTCGCTGCCAAGGCCGTGCTCGAGATGAATGCCAAGCTGCCCGGAGGCGCCGGAGCGGAGTTGAATGCCTTGGTCGCCTCCTGGCAGCAGGCACCGCCGGCGGGAGTCGCACGGAACGACTATGCTGCGATCACTCACGGCCAGCTCAAAGCACTCGCGAAAAAATTCTACGACCGACTTGCGGCGGCGGGATACAAAGGGCCGCCGCTCGCCTCCGGCCAAGCGTATCCTTGGACGAGCACGACGGCGGACGACACTTCTTTCCATCCGGCCAACATCGGCCAGGTGAAGCGCCTGTTCAGCTTCATTCCGGCGCTGGGCAATCGCGACCTCGATATTGATGGCGACGGGATGACGAACGGTTGGGAAGTTGATCACAACCTCGACCCGATTTCGGCAGGAGATGCGCTGCTATTTTCCAGCACGACCGCAGCTTGGGCCAACGGAGCCGCTGCGAACCTGAACGGCGCCCCGCCCACCGCCGATGGAAGCCCCGGCACCGGCGGACTGCCTTCGGTGTCGTCGACCGAAGCAACCACGCTCGTCGGCACGACCTCCGGTTCGCTCCAGGTCGACAAAAGTGGCGCGGCGACTTACTCCGTTCCGCTCTGGGTTGTGCCCGGGACGGCCGGCATGCAGCCGCAACTGTCGCTCAATTATTCGAGTCAAGGCGGTGCAGGATGGCTCGGCTTCGGTTGGTCGCTTGGCGGTGCTTCAGCGATCTCGCGTGGACCGGCTACACTGCCGATCGACAATTTCGTGCATGGCGTCGATTTTAGCAGCGCAGATCGCTACTACCTCGACGGACAGCGGCTCATTGCGGTGAGCGGAGCGGATGGCGAAGATGGCACCGAGTATCGCACGGAGATCGATTCGATCTCGAAGGTGATTTCCTATCGTTCGAACTCTAGTTCTCGGCCGGGGCCCGACTCGTTCAAGGTGTGGACAAAGGCGGGTCTCGTGATCGAGTTCGGCACCTCCGACAATTCGGTCGTGGAAGCGGCTGGACGCGCGGACAATGCCATCAGCATGTGGGCCGTGCGTCGCATCGCGGACACGAAGGGCAATTACATGGATTTTTCCTACGATGAGAATGCTTCGATCGGCGAACATCGGCTGACTCGCATCGACTACACTGGAAATGACGTCGCCGGACTTTCACCTTATGCCTACGTCGAGTTCGTCTACGAAGACCGCGCGGACAAATTCTACGGATACGCGGCTGGCTCGCGCATCGCACGCACGCAGCGGCTGCAACACGTCAAGTGTTTCCACACGATCGGCACCGGCACGACGCTCGCTCGGGATTATGAACTCGGTTACACGACGCGATCGATAACCGGACGCAGTTTGCTCACATCACTCACCGAGCATGTTGGCAGCGAAGCCTACGAGCCAATTTCCTTCCAATACGAGGATTCGGTTGATGGAGGCTGGGAGCAGCCGAACAACAGCAAGTGGGGAGCGCCGCTCCCTATCGTGCAGAAGGACGCCCCATCACGCGGCACCGGCTTCATCGATCTCAATGCGGACGGTCGCCCCGACTTCGTAAAATATCACCGACACCAAGGCCCCGATACGCCACTTCCTCCGTGGGAAAACCAGGGCGCCAACGGTCTCACGGCCAATTACTATCATTTCACTCCGCCGACGGACGGAAGCCCACCGGTCGACCCGTTTTCCAATGCCCCCGTGCTTACGCGCGTCGATCCGAACATTGATTCGCTACAGATGTGGGGAAGCGACTCTCCGGTGAACGGAGTAAACGGGACAAATTTCGCCGTGCGCTGGACTGGCCAAATCCAACCGCTCTACACCGGCAACTATACTTTCACCACTTGGTCCGACGACGGCGTGAAGCTTTGGGTGAACGGGGAACTGCTCGCGAGCAATTGGAGCTATCACGGGAATACCGCCAATGCTGGCAGTATCTATCTCGTCGCGGGTCAGAAATATGATCTCCGTATGGAGTATTTCCAAGGTATTGGGGGCATGGTCGCCGTTCTGGAGTGGGAGAGCGAGTCTACTGATCCCGAGAATTTCGAGTATCAGCCCCACGAAGTTGTGCCGACATCGCGACTGTTCGTCGCTAGTGGCAGCACCGCGGGCACGGGCACTGGTCTTACCGGCGCTTATTTCAATGGTCAAAATTTCGATACTCCTGTCGTCACGCGAACTGATGAAACCGTCAACATGGTTTGGCCCGATTCACCGGCACTTGGCGTTGATGCGGACAGTTTTTCGGTGCGCTGGAGCGGGCAGATCGAGCCCCGTTATAGCGAAACCTACACTTTCACTGCCACCACAGACGATGGCGTGCGCTTGTGGGTGAATGGCCAGCAGATGTTTGCGCACGATTGGACCAACCATGGGCCTACCCCTCACTCGGGCAGTATCACGCTCGTGGCGGGACAACGCTATGACATCGTCATGGAGTTCTTCGAGAACGACTCTGGTGCGATGGCGAAGCTCGAATGGGAAAGCCCGAGCCAAGCGCGCGAAGTCATCCCATCCGCGCGCTTGTATCCAGCGACCTTGACGCCCGACGATACTCCGGGCGCGGGCCTGACGGGCACCTATTTCAATGGAAAGAACTTCGAAACCCAGATTCTGAGTCGGGTGGATGAAATGATTGACTGGAGTTGGGGGGCCTCTCCAGCCGCCGGCGTCAACGCGGATGAGTTTTCCGTGCGATGGACCGGCATGATTAAACCGCGCTATTCCGGAAACTACACTTTCACGACGACCACGGACGACGGTGTATCCCTGAAGGTGAACGGACAGACCGTAATCACGGATTGGAACGATCACGGGGCCACAGCCAATTCCGGCACGATCTATCTCGAAGCAGGACAGAAATACCCGATCGAGATGCTTTACTATGAAAATTTGGGCGGCGCCAACGCTCGACTGGAATGGGAGAGCTCGCAGCAGTCACGCGAAGTCATACCGACGTCGTGTCTCTATCCGGACGCTGGCGGAGTGGGCACCGGACTGACAGGCCGCTACTATTCGGGGCTAAGCTTCGGATCCCTGTTGCTCACCCGCGTCGACTCCATGGTCGATTTCGACTGGAGTTCCGGTTCTCCCGATCCTGCAGTTCCGGACGAGACATTTACCGTTCGATGGAATGGGCGGATTCAGCCGCGCTACACCGAGTCTTACACGTTCATTACCACCTCGGACGACGGCGTCAGACTCAAGGTCAACGGGCAGACGGTGATCGATCAGTGGATTGATCATGCCGCCACCGAACATACCGGGCAAATCACTCTTACCGCCGGACAAAAATACGATATCGAACTCGAATATTTTGAGAATGTCGGCATGGCGAGCGTCCGCTTGGAATGGGAAAGTGCGCAACAAACTCGCGAGGTCATTCCCAGTTCGCAACTCTACACCGAGGCGAGCTCCAGTAGCGGATCATCGTCCACCACCACGACGGTGACGCCGGTGGCGGCGAGTCCCAACACCAACGATGTTGCCGCGTGGATCAACGATCCGGTCCTCGGGTGGGTGCCCGCGGATGGCTCCGTGGCCGGTGTGCCGAATTTCAAGCTTCCCGCGCCGCTCGCGCAAGACGGTGTCGACGACACCGGTTCGCGCTTCGTTGACGTGAACGGCGACGGACATCCCGACTTTTTCGGCCGCGCCGCCGGGGCGTTTGAATTCTATCGGCACAATGGTTCTGTTTGGTCGCACGATGAGACGTGGGACTTGCCGCTTCCGCCGCCTGCCGATGGATTTGAGCCGGCAACTCTGGAAAACCTGAAGCATGTCTCGTTCATCGACCTGAACGGCGACGGTCGCGTCGACTTGATTGCCGATGCTTTCTACACCTATCGGGATTCTTACGAAATCCAGCCCGTTCAGGTGGTTCATCAACTAACGGCTTGGCTGAACACTGGCAGCGGCTGGTCGATCGCTACGCAGTGGATGCCGCCGCTCAATCTTGAGCAAGGCACGCGGTTCATGGACGTTAACGGGGACGGACTCGTCGACCAAGTTCAACATTGGTATGGCTACGATGTCACAATCAAGGCCGTGGCACTGAACACCGGGGCGGGATGGTCGATCGTTTTCCGCGATCAGACTAACGATTCCAGCCACAACATTAACTTCAACAACGGCGCGCGCTTTGCTCCTCCCGACCTGCTCAACACGGCCGATCCGGATTACGGCCAGAACGCCGCCATCGGCGCGGAAATCGTGGATATGAACGGCGACGGCTTGGTCGATCTCATCACCCGCAACGATACGGCGGGCAACAACCACTATGGCGTTTGGTTCAACACGGGCAACGGCTGGATCTTTGCACCTAGCGAGCTTGCCGGTTACGCGCCGCCGATCGCTCTCGCCGCCGACCACATCCCGAGCGGCTCGGCATTTATCGATGTCACCGCCGACGGTCTACCAGACCTCGTTCAAGCGACCGAGGAATCAGCCCGAAAGGTTTTCCCGAACACCGGCCAGGGATGGAAAGCAGATGACGAGAACACGGTTTCTTATCATCTGGTTCGACAACTCAAGCACGGTCGCCTGCCAAATGTCGGCTCCGATTTCGTGGATATCGATGCGGACGGCGTCGTCGATCAAGTGTGGGGCTATCAGGAGAGCGCCTCGTCCGCCAACCTCCGAGGGGCAGCGTTCAACAAGTCCCGCCACACCGACCGACTCACCAAGGTAAAGAACGGCCTGCAGGTGGAAGCCTCGCTCGAGTATGCGCTACTCACTCAACGCGACGCGACCACCGGGGCGTTTGTAGTCTACGAACCGGGCACCACCACGCCTAATCCCGACACGATCAACGTCATCGCCCCCATGGCGGTTGTCTCGAAGGTCAAGCACGACGACGGTGCGGGTGGCATCTATGAGATCACCTATCGTTACGGCGGGCTGAGATCGCATCGCGAGCGCGGGTCGCAGGGTTTTGAATGGCAACGTGTCACCGACGGACGCACAGGCGTCGTCAGCGAGACACATTTCCGTCAGACCTTTCCGTTCACCGGCATGCCAGTGTCATCGACGACGAAGCGCGACAACGGCACCACGCTTTCGAGTTCTTCCGTCACGTATGCGGAACTGACCTCCGGTTCGGGCAAGATTCATCTGCCCTATGCCTCGCAAACGATCGAGAACTCCTACGATCTCAACGGCACGTTCCTGAGCGCCAGCACGACCTCGGTCACCGACATGGACAGCTACGGCAACGTGAAGTCCATGACCGTCGGGACCACCGGCGGTTTCAAGAAGACGACCACGAACCGCTACGATCAGGACGACACCGCGAAATGGTTCATCGGTCGCCTCACCAAGTCCACCGTCGTGTCCGAAGCGCCCGACGTCGACAATGTCACGCGCGTTTCCGCTTTTCGTTACGACGCCAACAACGGCCTCCTGACCGACGAGGCGGTCGAACCCGTGCTGTCGAGCGATCAACTGGACTCCAGCGCCACCTCTGTCGCGGGCTACGGCCTCGACACTCTCCGCACCAGCTACGAATACGATAGCTACGGCAACAAGCAGAAGGTCACCGTTCGCGGCCTGAAAGTCACCGTCAACAGTGCCGGTGAGGTCTCATCAGCCGGCACACTCGACGTCCGCGCGAGTGAGACGCACTACGATTCGCGCGGACGCCTGCCGAGCTATATGACCAATGCTCTCGGGCACCGCGAGGATTACCTCGAATACGACGAGACGCTCGGTCTCATCAAAAAACTCCGCGGCGCCAACCTCCTCGAAACCCGTTGGAAATACGACGCGGCCGGCCGCAAGACGCGCGAGGTGCGTTCCGACGCCACCGAAACCAACGTCGTCACGCGCTGGACCGCTTCGCTTCCGGCTGGCGCCTCGTTCACTGCTCCCTACACCGCACCGACGCCGGCTTACTACGTCGAGACCACTGCGACCGGTGCACCGCCGGCACGCGCCTACTACGACAAGTTTGGTCGCGCGCTCGTTTCCGTGACCGTTAACGGCGACGGCAACGCGGTTTTCCAGAACACCGTTTACGACAACCGCAGCCGAACGGTCGCGAAGTCCAATCCTTACCTCGCCAACCACACGGTCTATTACGCGACCACTGAGGAGTTCGACCTGCTCGATCGTCCCACGAAGTTGCGCACGCCTGCCGATGACGATGCAACCGCCCGGACCGGTGTGGACGGACAGGGGCACTCCTACACCGAGACCAATCTTAGCTACACAGGCTTTACCACCGCCGCCACCGACGGTCGTGGCCACACCAGCAAGACGGTTAAAAACACCCAGGGCTGGACGACGACCAACACCCGCAACTTCGATGGCGAGGGCGACGCGCCCGCAGCCACCGTCACCTATAAATACGATGCGGTCGGCAATCTCCGCGAGACCGACGCTGCCGGCACGGTGACCGCGCTCGCTTACGACGCGCGCGGCCGCAAGACGAGCATGACCGACGCCGACATGGGCACGTGGCACTACCGCTACAACGTCTTCGGCGAACTCATCTGGCAGAAGGACGCCAAGGCCCAAGTCGTCACGCTCGCCTACGATGCGCTCGGCCGCATGACGAGCCGCACCGAGCCCGAGGGCACGACGACGTGGACCTACGACACCGCGGCAGGGAAAGGCATCGGCAAGCTCCACACCGTTTCCGTCTCCTACACCCACACCTCTGGCGCCGCTACCGCGGAGTCCTACTCGGAGACCTACGTTTACGACGAGCAGGGACGCCTCTCCTCCGTTTCCAGAGGCATCGTCGGCGAATCCTCGCCGCTCTCCATCGGCCAGACCTACGACTCGGTCGGACGACCGTCGGTCACCACCTATCCGACCAGCTTCCAAGTCAAAAACTACTACAACGCCAACGGCTACCTCCGCGCCGTCCGTCGCGAGGACACGACCAACAAGGAGGTCTATTGGCTCGCCGACGCCTACGACGCCTCCGGCCGCGTTACGCACGAGACCTACGGCAACGGCCTCGAGGTTCAGCACGGCTACAGCGAGGCTACCGGCCGCCTGGGCTTGTCGCGGGTCGGCATCTCCACCGGTCAGCAAGTCCAGTATCTCCAATACAGCTACGATCAAATCGGCAACGTCCTTACGCGCGCGGACGGTCCGACCGACCGCACCGAGTCGTTCGCCTACGATGGCCTCGACCGCCTGCGCACGCACGTGCTCTCCGGCGCTGTCGCGGCCAGTTCGACCGTGACCTACACGGCGAACGGCAACATCGACACGAAGACCGGCGTCGGCACCTATGCCTATGGCGCCAGCGCTGGGCCGCACGCCGTCACCTCCATCACCGGCACCGATGCGCTCGCCGGCCGCAGCTTCCTCTACGACGGCGTCGGCAATCAGACCTACCGTAAGTTTGGCACCACGGTGGAGCGCGCGCAGAGCTGGACCTCATTCAACCAGGTGCGCCGCATCGAGGTCTTCAACGAACTCGGCGCCGCGACGAAGTTCTCCGAGTTCGCCTTCGGCGCCGGCCACGAACGCGTGCGCCAGCTCTCGCACCTCGGCACCACGACCTGCGTCGGCTCGCTCTTCGAGCGCTTCCGCCCGAGCGGCCCCAACGCGATCGTCGAGGACAAGCATTACATCTACGCGCCTACCGGTCGCGTCGCCGTCTACGTCCAGCGCTCGAACCAGAAGCACGAGACAAACTGGTTCCACACCGACGGCCTCGGCTCGATCACCGGCGTCACCAACGCCGCCGGCGTGCTCGTGCAACGCTTCGCCTTCGACGCATGGGGCAAGCGCGTGAATGCGTCCACCAACGGAGTCATCACCGGCGCCACCAGCGGCGGCATCACGCGCGGCTACACCGACCACGAACAACTCGACGACCTCGGCCTCATTCACATGAACGGCCGCGTCTATGATCCCGTGCTGGGGAGGTTCCTCTCCGCCGACCCGAACGTCGACGACGCCACCGACGCCCAAGGCTTCAACCGCTACTCCTACGTCGGCAACAACCCGATGAACGCCACGGACCCAAGCGGCTACTTCAAGCTGAAAGACGCCCTGAAAATTGCTGCCGTCATCGTGGTTGGAGTAATCGCCGCAATGTATTTGGGGCCGGTGATTGCGAACGGACTATTACATGCGGTCTATGGTGCAGGCATTGGAGTGATTAACGCATCGATTGCTGCGGTCTATAGCGCTGTAGGCGCAGGCATAGCCGGAGGCTTTGCATCGGGGTTTGCTGGTTCGTTGCTCAACGGAGGAAGCATCGGAGACGCATTCAAAGCGGGCGTAATCGGTGCCGCAATTGGCGCGGTTTCTGGCTACGCCGGAGCGAAATTCGTTCAAGGGCTTCCTTCCGAGATCACCGAGAATTCAATTGCTTACGAATCGCTCGAAGGTGCAGCGGCTGGCGCAACGTCCGCGGCACTTGAAACTGCAGCATACGGAGGAAAATTTGGAGAAAACGTTATTCGTGGTGCCGCGATAAATGGTGCGGCCCGTGGAGCTGTCGAGAGCGTGCAAACGTTGCGTGAAAACGCCGCGGTGAATGCTCGAGGAAAACAAGCATTGGCAAGGTATGTTGCACGCCATCAGCTTACAGCTGACCAAGCCGACGCTCTTGCTAAAATATTACCAGCCTACGCAGCAGCTAATTCGCTTACACCGGTGGGAGCGCTGATCGGAGGAGCTATCGGTGGCGGAGTCGGCTACTTAATCGGAAGAAATTCAACGTCCGCCGCAGTGGGCGCTTTCATTGGCGGCGCATGGGGCCTCTATTCTTCAGGCCTAGATGTGCGGCTGCGATTGGGCACTAATTCACCCGACGGATCTCGGTTCGACGGAATTGTCCGAGGCCTAACCCAAGACTTCTCGATACCAATTCAGAACACACCTGCGCCAGCGGAATGGCCGAGGGCTCGGGTTTACGGTGAGGCTTCCGGGGCACCGACGTTACTCGGCATCCCAATCGGACGATTTGGGTTCTCAGCCGACGGATGGGCGACCTTCGATTTTGCTTCCTATGAGAGCGATTTCGATTGGCATTACTCTATCGGCAAGGGTTCGTATGATCGCACTTTGCCGAGATGGTTTTTCTATCGCGGAGGAAGATAATGAATTCATTTAAGTCGG
Organism: Opitutia bacterium; assembly: GCA_016187945.1. Classification (GTDB taxonomy): domain Bacteria; phylum Verrucomicrobiota; class Verrucomicrobiia; order Opitutales; family Opitutaceae; genus Didemnitutus. The sequence goes on along the minus strand of JACPIT010000008.1, from coordinate 86,451 downwards.
TTCGATTCGTCGCGGCCATCCTAGGTTCAATTCTTTGGAGTGGATGTGTAAACACACCGACGGTGCGGCCAATCACGCGAGAATTGGAAGTGGATGGCCAGTTGCTCTTTTTTTCCAATCTCGGCTTCGCTTCCTTGGATAGTTCTGATCGTGAGAGAATCCTCTCTGCTTACTCGGCAAACGGAGTTCTCGACTTGGGGCGACTTGAAAAGAGTTGGGGGAAGACGCCCATCACGCGATTGGGATCATGCACGAAGTTAACGCTCCGCTCTGGTCCCTTTCCCGAAGTCTTTTTGCTTGATGGACCGATGATTGCCTTTGGAGGCGCTGCTGATGAATTCATTCGCCAGCTGGTTGAAGGGGGCCATGAACGATCAATTCGATTACCGGTTATTCCAAACGTGCCCCTGCGACGTTGAGTTCAGCCAGTTCGGGCCGGCTCGGTGCGACCGGCCGGGCCGAGCCGAAGGGGTCATGGTGGGCTTGCCCCGATATTTCGGACACGGAGTCGAGGATGATTAGTTCAGTTGGGATTCGAAGTTGATCGGACTGAGATAGCCAAGCGCAGAGTGGCGCCGACGTGGGTTATAGAAGCCTTCGATGTAGTCGAAGACCGCGCTGCGTGCCTCGTCGCGCTTGAGGAAGCGTCGGCCGAAGATGGCCTCGATTTTCATACTGCTCCAGAACGACTCGATGTAGGCGTTATCGTAGCAGTTGCCCTGGCGGCTCATGGAGGCGACGAGTTGATAGCGGGCGAGTTCGGCGCGATAGGCGGCGCTGGCAAACTGAGCGCCGCGATCGGAGTGCAGTAAGCGTCGTCTCGGATGCCTCGTGGTGGCGGGAGTTGGGGGCTGATAGAGTGGCGGGATGGGAACTACGGTAACTACGGAGTTGGTGCATCACGGAGAGAGGCGCGATCGGGCAGGGCGGCCGCATGTGCGTAAGCGTCGCCCGGAGTGCCTCTTGACGGGGACGTAAATACGGTAACTCCGATGCGGTGGAGTGCTCCGTAATTACGGTAACTATGCTGAGGTGTTCACCGTGCTCGGTTTCCAGTGGGCGGGGAGCAGCGGGCGCAGGTCGTCGTTGGTGGTCATCGCAGGCAGGCGCGCGAGCACATCCTTCAAGTATGCGTGCGGATCGTGACCGTGGCGCTGGCAACTGACGACGAGCGAGTAGATGACCGCGGCGCGATCACCGGCGTCGGGATGTCCGACGAAGAGCCAGTTTTTCGCGCCAAGTTTGCTCGGGCGGATGGCGTTCTCGACCGCGCTGGTATCGAGCCGAGTCTGGCTGTGGCGCAGGTGCGTGGTGAGTTGCGGCCATTGACCGAGTAGATAGACGCAGGCCTGACCGAGACCGGACTTGGGTAACACGCGCGCTTGCAACGCCGAGACGAGCCGGTGCAATCGCGCCAGCGGGCGCGCGAAGTGTTCCTGACGGAGCGCGGCGCGGCGTTCGCCGACCTGTTGCTCGTCCCACTGCGCTTCGAGCGCGTAGAGTTCGCCGATCAAGCGTAGGACGCGCTCGGCCGTCGGCGGTCGTTCGGTCGCGGCGTCGAGGAAGCGTCGCCTGGCGTGCGCCCAGCAACCGGCCCACTCGACGCGCGGGTGCGCGCGCACATACGCGGCGTAGGCTTCGTAGCCATCCGAGTGCAGGACGCCGGCAAAGTCGCCGAGCAACTTCTCCGCCTCCTCGTGCCGGCGCGACAAGCGCCACTCGAAGACGACATCGCTTCCGGGGCGCGAGAGCGCCCACAGCCAGCCGGTGGTCGTTTTGCCGTCGCGCAGGTCCGGGTCGTTGCAGCGGATCGGAGTCTCATCGGCGATGACGTAGCCGGTGGCGAGCAGGTCGCGCTTCATCGCCTTGACCAAGGGCTCGAGCTGCGCGGTGGCGGCGCCCACCCAGTCGCTCAGGTTTTGGCGCGAGATCGGCGTCTGGCCCGGCTGGGCGTTCGACCAACGCGCGAGCATCTTCTCCTGGCGATACAGCGGCAGGTGATCGGCATACTTTGCGCTCAACGCCCACGCGATCAGGCCGGCCGAGGCGAAGCCTCCCTCGACGATCCGCTTCGGCGCCGGCGCCAACAGCGGGACGCGGTTGCGATCCAAACGGTGCCGATACTTCGGGCGGATAATCTCGCGCTTGAACAACTGCGGCGGGACCACGTCCACCTCGAAGGTGCGCTCCTCGGCGATCTTTTCGTAGAGGCTGGGATCGGCGCGCACCGCCTCGGGCTCGATGATGAGCGTTTCCTTCACTGGCAGGTGCGCGAACGACTCCGCCGGCAGCGTGCGCTTCGGTGCGGGGCCCGCCACGCGCTCGTAAGTGATCTTCTCGACTGGGCGTTCGGCCGCGATCACGGCTTTTTCCAGCGCGTCGATCCGCAAGAGCAGTTGCGCGCAGTCGAGCTTCTCGCTCTTGCCCGGCCCGAAGAGTTGCTGCTTCAGCCAGGCAATCTGCGCCCGCAGCGTTGGCACCAACTCGCGCAACTCGGCCAGCTCCTGCTTCAAGAGCGCGACTTCGTCGAGCGGTGCGGTGGCGGGCATGCGCGCGTTGAGTGCAGACCCCACGCCAAAAGTTCCGCGCCAGTCAGATTATTTTTCGTCGCGCTCATACCACGGCCTGAGCGAGGCGGTTTTCAAATCCACTCCGCTGACGATCAGCAAGAGTGCCTCCGGAGTGAGCGCCAGCTTGCGCTTCGCCTCGCTCGGCGCCGGCCACGAGAAGCGCCCCTGTTCGAGCCGCTTCGCCAGCACCCACACGCCCGTGCCGTCCCAATACAGCAGCTTCAGCCGCGTGCGCTCGCGGTTGGTGAAGCAGAACACCGCGCCCTGTTTCGGATCTTCGCCAAGCTGCGACTGCGCTGCCGACCACAATCCGTCGTATTGCTTGCGCATGTCCACCGGCTCCAACGCCACGAAGATCCGCACCGAATGAGGGAACGCCAGCATCGCCGTCTCAACTCCGCTACGCCCGCACCAGCGCGACGAGTTCCTCGACGCTCCCGCCGCGCACCGTCGTGCCGTCGGCCAATCGCACTTCGAGCACGCCGCCGCTCGCGCTCGGAGACGAACTCGCGGGCAACGCCACCTCTGCGAAGCGCACCGGCAGCGCCGCGGGCGCGGCAAGACCGCGCTTCGCCGCCCGCTGCGTCCAATTGCAAAACGTCGTGTAGCGGATGCCCTCGCGCCGCGCGAACGCCCGTCGCGTCAATCCGCTCTCCCGGAACGCCGCCAACAACTGCTCGCGCCGCTCTCGCGGCACGTGTTGCCGCCCCGCCCGGTCCCGCCTCTCCCCGTGATGCACCAACTCCGTAGTTACCGTAGTTCCCATCCCGTCACTCTATCAGCGCGAAACCCTCGCCACCACGAGGCATCCGAGACGACGCTTACTGCGCTACCCCATGAACACACCCGCGATTCTTGGATGAGCCTAGCGCTCGGCCATACGGAGATTAGTGAATCAACCTCACGGTCGAGTCGTGAGCGATCGTGACGTTTACGGAGATCGAAAGCAATGGCATGGCAGCGCCGCAGTCGCCGATGGAAAAAAGCAGGCCCGAGACAAAACCTGATCGGCCCAGCAATTCAGCGCATTCGACGGAAGCACATGCTCACTCAGGCTGCCCTTGCCTTGAAGTGCTGCGAAAGCGGGTTCGAACTTGGGCCGACGGAAGTTGCCAAGATCGAGTGCGGAGTGCGCTGCGTCACGGACGTCGAGATCGCTGCGCTCGCGCGAGTGCTGGCGGTCGAGTCCGGTGAGTTTTTCTTGTCGGAACCAGTCATCGAAGAATCCAATCCGGTGCCCAAGGGCCTTTTGCGTGCTCGCCCGCTGGCTAAAAAGTCATAGCAAGCGGCTATTTCCATAATCGGAATAAACGGCCTAAATATATTCAGCCACAGCTACTTGCTGTTGGCTGCCCGGCGGTCTGGCGATAATCGAACCTGATGAGTTCCCTTAGAGGGGAATTCATCAGGACTTCCCGACTCCGGTCAAAAGAAGTGCGTTCACGGTCCTTTCCCGGACGCAATTCAGGGAATGGATTCATCAGTTTCATCAGGAATGTGCGGCTAAACGACAGGGAGTCTTGATGGACGCACAGATATCCGCTGATTCGAATTGGCACGCTGTTGCCGTGATTCATATTGCGAGACCATCGCTGAGAGCTGCACGCGCTGCTCCTCAAGCGGCAGACGCGCTGCTATGTTGCCGATTGGTCGATAGCCGAAAATGCCAGATCGCACTCGGGGTCTTCAGAGATGCGACGTGCTGTTTAACCTGCAAGTTTTCTCAGGTGGACAGAGCAGCAGTCCGATTTTAGGGATAAAGGAATGCTAACTCACGGCGGCTGCGTCTGCTGGGGATGTTTTAAAAAATGACCACGGCGGAGGCCATCGAAGGAATCACGGATGCGGGGAGGTTTGAACGCCTCGCCACGCAGGCCTTGCGGCATCTGGACGAGGATAGCCGGTTGATCGAGCACGCGGGGGTCAATGCGCAGGGGAAGACCATCGCAAATCCAGTCGATGGGTTTTACCGCGTGCCGAACAGTGCGCCGCCCCGGTTCGTCATGCACCAGTTTGCGACGACATCCCGGGACAAGCTCGAGCGCAAATGGCTGCACCGGCCGGCCAAGGACGGGGACGAGGCGGGTGACCTGATCAAGGCATCGCAGCTGGCCGGGAAGCTATGGGGGCAGTTTCCGGGTGCGCAGTGCGTCGTTTGGCTGTGCAGCAATCAGCGGCTCGATCCGGAGTTCATGGCGCAAGTGTATGCCGACGGGGAACGGCTATCAATCGAGGTCAGGTTGCTCGGCCAGTCGAACCTACGCGATTGGCTCGACCAGAATCCCGAGGGACAGTGGCTGCGCCAGGCACTGCTGGGGATCGCGGCTGAGCGGCTGTCGCCGTCATGGTTGTGTGAACTGGCCTTGGCAAATTTGAAGAACTACGCCGGCGAATTCCCGTTGGTCGCCCCGATGGACTTCATTGCGACCCGCGCGGGGACCCAGTTGGTTGAGCAGGTAATGGATGGCGCCGAACAGTTGCTGCTGCTTATCGGGCGTTCCGGTGCGGGCAAGAGCGTCGCCTGCTACCAGTTGTTGCAGCATTGCGGGGCAAATGGCCGGCCGGCGCTGTGGCTGCCGGCCGACGTAGCGGAGCGGGCCCACACTATGACCGAAGCGATCGGAATCCTGCTGCGGGGGATGGCACCGGGGTTGGAGGCGGGCGCGGGGGAAACCGCCATGCAGATGTTCTCGGTGGAGAAGCCTTTGGTTGTCGTGGTTGATGACCTCAATCGGGGCATGCAGCCGGCGAAGCTGCTGCAGAAGCTCGTCGGCTGGGCGCGGCCGCGCAATGAGGAGGTGCATGGCAGCCGCTATCGGATCGTCTGCCCGGTGTGGGACCAGCACTTTGCGCCGTCGCGGAATCGGTTGAACGGCGTGGAATGGCTGGCCGAACTCGCTCTTCCGTCCTTTACGCTGGATGAAGCGGAGGCCTGCTTGCGCGCAGCCTTGGGGGCGACGGCCGGAATGCTGGCGACTTCGCTGTGTCGGAGCGTCGCCGAGCGGCTGGGTCGTGATCCAATCCTCTTGTCGATGTATGGCCGGCGATTCGCGTCGAAGGCCATCGACGGAATAGTTGGTATTGAAGACATCCTCGGGGGCTACGTATACGACGCCTGTGCGCAGCTGGCGCATTCCGGCGAGCGGCTGTTGGAAGAATATGCCCAGGCTTTGGAGGCGCTCGCACGGTGGATGCTGGGTTCCCGGCAGTATTATCCCAAGTGGGACGAGCTGGCCGACGCCGGTTCGGGTTTGGCCGCTCATTTGTTTGCCTTGCGGGCGTTGGTTCAACAGGGACAGCTTTGCCGGGTGGCCAACAGGTCGGGCGAGTCGCGGTTTGAATTCCGCCACGATCGGTTGCTGGCCTATCATCTGGTGCTGGCGCTGGCCGGGTATCTCGATGAACCCGGGCGGCATGAGGCGGTGCTGACGGAGCCGTATTTTGTCGGACATCTTGGCGCTGCTTTCGCCCGCAAGTCCTATCCCGAAGCAGCGATGATCTGGCTGAGGGAGCATGCGCCGGTTGCGCTCTTTGCCGCGGTAGCCGAATTCAATGGTGCCAATCGTGATCGTGAGCTGGCCGTCGTGGCCACGACTCGCGAATGGCTGCGGGAGGCGTTGCAGGCATACCGCGCTCCGTGGGCGCAGATTAATGCCGCGGTCCGGTTCCTCGAACGAGCCGAGACCGATGACGTCCTGACGATCACCGAAGACGTGAAGGACGAGCCCGGCGTCGAAGTGTTGCGCCTCATCCACGGCGATGTCTCGGTTTCCTTTCGCTGGATCGTCCGCCGGATGCATGCTTTTCCCAGCCACCGCGTCCCTTGGCTGGCCAACCATGTCCAGCGGGCGAAAGAGCGGCACGGGGTGGCGATGGTCGCGACCCTTCGTCGCTGCCTGCTCGATCCCAAACTTACCGGTCTGCATCTCCTCGGGGCGTTCTCGCTGGCGGCGTTACTGGGAGACCACAGCTGTGCACCCGAAGTAGTGGCGGCGTTTCAACGGGAAGGCAGTCGCGATGCGCTGACGTGGGGCTTTTGGTCAGTGCTTCGCTGTGGCGGTGAAGATCCGGAGCGTTATCTCGCCCCCTTCATCGCCGCATGGCGCGGCCTTTCCACGGAGCACAAGCCCCACCACGGCACGGAGCGTCAGGAATTCGGAGACACTTTCCGACGGTTGGACTGGAGCACAATTGCCCCAGAAATCATCGAACACCTTGTGGCCTGCGGGCGAGCCGATGCGGCGATGCGTCACGAATTTGTCTGGCTGCTGCACGAAGTCGATCATCCGGTGGCCCTCGTGTTCGTGACTGAGGGGCTGGCCGAACTGACCGGGGAGAGCGACAAGGGATTCCATCATTGGGAGATGACCTTTCGGGATGTGTGGGATGCGACCCACAGCCGGGGCCGGAAACTATCGGCGGCGGCGCGAGCCGCTTTGCGCCAGCTTTGGGAATCCAGCGGGAGCAAGCCGGCCGTGGTGCGGACCGCGATGCGAACCTGGGTTCGCGCCGTCGGCAATGTCGGGGAACTTCGGCAAGTGCCGGCGACTCACCTGTGGTATTCGTCGGCGCTGTGGCAGCGGACTACACAGGGCGACCGCACCACGATTCCCGAGGCGGTCGAGGCGGTGCGGCAGAAGCCGCACTGGATCAGGATTATTCATCATGTCTGGTCGCCGGCTTTCGAGACGGTCGTCGAGGAACAGTTGATGAAGTTGCACGCATACACGCCAGCGGACTACTCGGGCGGACATGGCGACAGCCACTATTCATTGAGCCAGCTGTTGCGCGACATTCCTCCGGCCATCGCCGAGCCGATGCTTTTGCGCCATTGGGATTTTCTGCGCTATTCGCCGCTTTTCGTGCAGGTCGCCCTCTATATCGGCACGCCGGAACTCGTCGCGCTTGCCGCCAAGGCGATTGAAGCATGCCCGACCCCGAATGTGTTGTTTGAGCACTGCGGCACCCTGTTTGGGTTCCGAACGACCGGCTTGACGGAACGCGTGGACCTTCCGCTGCTCCGACGGCTCGCACCTTATGCCCGTCATCTCGATGACATGAATCTCGACGATTTCATCCACACGGCGCTGCGGCTTGGCGAAACCGAATGGGTGCAGCGGGAGTTTCGAGAAGAGTGCGAACGGCGCGAAAAGGTCCGAACGGAGGATGACGAGAAAAAATGGAGGAATGTCCGTCGCGAGCGTTTTCCCAGCGACGATGAATTGATCGCTGAATTGGACGAGATGGCCGGGAAGAAAGACCGGGCGTATGAGCTGCCATTCTGGTTCGAACGCGTGGAAGACCGGGTGGGGAGCCGCGAACGGGGCTGGAACGTGTGTGGAAAATGGTTCGCCCGGGGCCGCACGGCGGCCAAATGGACATTTGTCGCGGAGGGCGTGGCGCGGTTGGGCAACCGGTCCCATCTGGAGGCTTTCCGGCGTTGGAAACCGGAGGGGATGACTCCGGAGTTATCTCTGATTGAAGCCGGAGTGACGTTCGACGTGATGCGCCGTTCACCGGTGTGAAACGTGGCGATGCCCGGCTCAGGCAAAATCCTAGACAGCCTTCAAAGGAGGCAGTCGATGAGCACCGTCGCCATAGACCTGGAGCGCCGCATAGGCACAAGGATTCGGATAGCGGTCATGGATCACGCGGTTAGCCGACCATACGGCAGTGTCCACCGTATGCCCGTTGGCCAATGCCTCAAGAAACGGCCCGGTGAACTGCAAGGCGACATCGGTCGCCAATGGCCATGAACAGGCGATCACGGCACCAACTCCCTTTGTAAGCAGTGCCGCCGCCAAACCGTGAGATTCGTAAGAGCTGCGTCGGGGTTTCATGTTTCCGGCACTACAGACCAAAAGGAGAACGCAGGCGCATCCGTTGAGTCCCTGCGCGAAACCCTCCGCACTGGCTTCCGATTCCCGGTCGCTTACGGTGGTGAAGTAACCCGTTTCATCCATTCCGCCGTGTGAGGCCAAGATGGCCAGTGAACTGCCCGCTACCCGGGCCGGACTTTCATCCGTCACCAATTCCACGCCGTGCGTTCTGAAGTTCGATTCGAGCTTCGCCCGCAACATGGCAAGAGCCAAGTCGGTGCTTTGGCCGGACCCGAGCCAAGCACAACGCCGCCCATCACCAGCGGCTGGCGTGCGACGACGATCGATCAGCCATGAGACTGACGGCACGACGGAAAACGGCCGCTGCCTGCCCAGGGGGATCCCATCAACGTCAGACAGCAGGGCAAATGGGAAACCGAATAACTGCGATGTGGGGATTACTGCCACAGGTTGGTAGCCGGGATTCAGCGGGCTTCGCAATCCTCGCAACGATCTATCCACCTCTTCGGGGGAAGGCGATTCGGGCGGGCCAAATGGGTCTTCAATCGGAATCCACGCGCCATATCGACCGGGATACCCGTCGTCCTTCCAACGATCATACTCCTTCTCTGACCAAACGCTCGCGACCGGCTTATCCGGCAATGCCGTTGCCCTGTCCGAACCGGTCATGACGTAGAGGCGGTGCTCCTCGTCCAAGGCGAGGATTCCGAACGACTCCTCACTACGCAGGCTTTTATGCAAATATTCCAAAGCGACGTCTGCAATCGCCGATAGCGAATGCACTTCGCCCGATTCGATCCCGTCGTTGGACGCGTTCGCGCGGGGGACCGATGATTTGCCCATCGAAAGCCCCGGCTGGCCCAACACGTTGGCCGCGAGCAGAAATTGTTCGCGGTCCCCGTTGCGGACCGCCTGCCGTAGAGTCGCAAACGCCAGCGGCAAATGCGGAAAGAGAGCGGCCACCACGTCCATCGCATACTTCGCCGGAGGCAAGGCCCGCAGAATGGTCCGCAGTTCCCCACTGTTGGCGCCGCCACGTAGCAGCGTGCGAAATGACGTCTCAAGCGATTCCGGCAAGCTCGACAGAGCGGATTCGAGCTGCTGTTTCACGGCGGGATCAACCGTTCCTCCCGCGGTTTCGATGCGGTCGCAGGCTCCCACGGCGACCGAAACGATGGAGGCGCGCTCCTTCTCGTTGCTACGCGCCAACAGTTTCATCGCTTTCGACAGCACCCGTTCGGTTCCGGCGAGATCGCCGCCCGTCATCTTTGCTTCGACCCCAAGCATGGTCACTTCCCACTCCAGTTCCACCGCCTTCGGCAGCCGGCCAAATTTCGCTTCGAGGACTCGCCGTCGGATCATTAGCAGCTCCTTCGCGAGGGGTGGTGCGCCCAGGTCCCGCATCACGCGCGAGCAAAGGCTCAGCAGGCGCAACGCCCAGTCGCGGGCCATTGGTTGCGGGCGCAGCACCAAAGCGTAACACAACATCTGCGCGGCATTGATCGGCTGATGGACCCGATGCGATGCCTCCGCCCAGCATAGCCAGGCAAGAGTCAGCCGGTAGCCTCTATCGGCCCCGTGATCGTCGAGCCGTGACAGATTCATCCAGGCGGTTTCGGCGAGATCACGGCATCGCTGGTGCTCACCGCGACCGGCCCAATATTCGATCATGTAGTGGAGGCCCAGAAAATCCGCCGAGGGGTCATGAAATTGGATTCCAAGCCGGATGAGCACATGCAGCAGGACGCGTTGGCCGAAATAGATTTCATCGCTTGAGCCGCGGTCCCTCATCTCACTGGACATCAACGCGCGCAGCACTTCGTGGATATGGCCGCGTTGCGCGACCGCCCGGACTTCGGGCGTTAATTCCGTGCTGCCGATCAGTGTGGGAAGTGTGATGCTGCCCATTGTCTTTTCGAGGATTTCTATCAGATCGACCCCGTTCTCTGGGGCCCCGTCATCGGCGGCGGAGGGCCGAAAACCGGCCCCAGGTTTCGCTTGGTGCTCGATACTCCGAATATGCGGCTGAAGCAAAACGCTGATGATCGCCAGCAACACGAGAATGGCATCAGGCTCGATCATCTCATACCGGAAAACATATTCCATGAGGCTGCGCGGTCGGGCTCCCTCTTCATACCGGGCCACGAAGGCCATCATTTTCGAAAACCCCTCCGCCGCTTCAGGACGTCTATTCGACCGGGCAAGTCGAAGGCAGGCACGCACGCCGAGTTCGAAGGCCTCCACCCGGTCAAGATCCTTATCAATGATTGCGGCTATTCTGCGCCAGCATTGGACATCGTCCCCTTGCTCCCATGCTGCCTGCGCGGCGACGTAGGGATTTATGTCTTCGTCGGGTTGCTTCGGTGGATTCACCATCACCGCCATCACATTGGACCGCGAGAGTGAGGGCAAACGCCTTTGCGCCGAAGGCCGGCTTAATAGTGGGTTACCTCGTCCTGCACTATTCCGAGTAGTATCAGCGGCGCGCCCAGCCCTCAATTGTGCTCGCAGCCGTCAAGGTATTTGCCGGACGCATCATGGCCGCTTCACGGAAGAATAATCGCTGCCAAGTCGAGCGATCGAGCCTGTCACATGAACACAAAAACTTTGACCTAGTTTTGGTGTAGCGCCGACATTTTACAGAAATGGCCACCTTTCCTAGATGGCAGAATCGAACTCGGGAAAAGTCAGGTCAAAAGACCGCTTCTGTTTTTGCTCATGCTCCAATCACTTAGCGCAATTTTGACCTGACTCGGGAAAAGTTCGATTTTCCCGAGATGGCTGCCCGGCATGGATTCGAACCATGACTAGGCGAGTCAAAGTCGCCTGTGCTACCATTACACCACCAGGCAGTGAGTAAGTAGAGCGGCCGAAAGAAGAGCCCGCGCGGGGACGGGTCAAGGGCGGAAATCGCCCGCGGATCAACCGCCCGGCTCGTCGCGCGGCGGATATTGCGCGGCGTCAGCGACGAACACGCGGCGCCGGCCGTCGCGTCACGGCGTCGCGGGGCTGCGCCGCAGGAGCGGCTTCACCGGCGTGCCGTCGCTCCATTTGCCCATGTCGAGTTGCGTAGGGCTGCCGCCGAGCGCGAGTTCGCGGGTATGGCCGTCGAAAGCGGCGGCGCACAACGCGTCGAACAAGCGCCATGTGCCGTAGTAGTCGAGCGCGTCGGTGACGGGCGGTTCGCGCGAGGAATCGTCGAGATCGAGACCGCGCTCGGCGAGGCGCTCCTTGGCCTTTTCGGCGATTCGCTTGCGCAGGAAACCTTTCGGCGGCTCGCGTTTCGGCAGTTGATAGCCGGGCAACGGCGCGGCGGGCGCGCGGTGCGTGGCCACCAGCGCCGGCGAGCCGTGGTCGTCGGAGCGCAACTCGAGCCAGTCTTTTTGTGCGGCGGGGATCGCGGTCGTCGCTTCGTAGATGCGTCGCGCGCCAGTGTCGCCGACGAGCTTGTCCTGATCGCCGGAGAGCGTGAGGAGCAGAGTGGCGGGCGAAACTTTCGCGAGATCGGCGAGCGGCACGAGCGGACCTTGCTCGCGTTCGATCACGGCGGGTTCCACGCAGAAGACGGCCTTCGGTGCTGGCAAACCGGCGGCGGGGAGGGCGACGGCGAGATTGGCGGCGAGAACGCCGCCGGCGGAGTGGCCGACCGCGGCGAGGCGCGCGAGGTCGGCGCGGGGCAGATCCTTTTGGTGTGCGAGCCAGTCGAGTCCGCTTCGCACGCCGGCCACGGCGTTGGGCGTGAACGTCGTCGGCTGCGCGCGGAGGTTTTTCTGGTAACTGGGGTAGAGCACCACCGCGCCGCGCCGCACGAGGTGGTGAATCCACGCAAGGTAATGCTCGGGCTTCACCGCGCCCCAGCCGTGGGCGAAAACGATGACGGGCAGCGCCTGGCCGGCGGCTTTCTCGGGCCAAAAAACCGTGATCGCTTCGCCGTCGCGGCCGGTGGAATGGCTGGCGACGTGTTCGAAAACGTAGGCGGCTCCGCCCGGTCCGGCGGCGGGTTGCGGCGGCGGAGTGGGTGCCGCGCGGGCGGCGGTCAGGCTGAGAAAGAGAAGGATGAACGGCGGCGCGAGGCGCATGGTGTCCGTAGACGCGCGGTCATTTGGGGAGGTTACCCGCCAACGTGTTTGCGCGAGCGCGGCGGACGCGCGAGCCGCTCGACTCCGGGCGCCGGGCGGTGACCGGACGAGTTCGCGCGTCGATGGAGCAAGGGCGAGGATCGCGGCAGGCGACCAGACGAGGCGATTGACTTGGCCAACGTGACGCGTTTTGGCTCCGCCGGTGCTTTTCTTCAATAAATTGCTGCCTGTTTTCGTGCTGCCGATCGGGATCGTGACTTTGCTGGTGTTGCTGGCCGCTTGGAAGAAATGGCGGTGGGCGGCGATCGTCGCGGTGCTCGTGCTGCTCGCGAGTTCAACCGGCGTCGTGGCGAATTTGTTGCTGCGCCCACTCGAGAATGCATATCCGGCGCGCAGCATCGCCAGCGTTTCCGCAGCAGACGCGGTGCTCGTGCTCGGCGGCGTCATGTCGCCGGGCAAGGAGGTCGGCCTCGTCACCGAGTGGTCGGAGGCGGTCGAGCGTTTCGAGGCGGGCGTGGAGATCGTGCAACGCGACAAGGCGCGGATGCTGCTCTTCACGGGCGATCCGCGCGGCTCCGAGGGCTCGGCGCTGCAACGCGAGGCGATCGAGCGCGGCGTGCCGCGCGAACGCACCGCCGTCATCGGCGCCGTCGGCAACACGGCCGACGAAGCGGAGCAGTTGCGCCGTTACGCCGCGCAACACGGCCTCAAGCGCGTGCTGCTGGTGACCTCGGCGTGGCACCTGCCGCGGGCGATGCGACTTTTTCGCAGCGCGGGCGTGGAGATCACGGCGTTCCCGGTCGACTATCGCGCGCTGCCGAGTCGCACGCTCCCGTATCTCGACTGGATTCCGAACGCCGGCTCGCTCGGGAAAACCGAGCTCGCGTTGCGCGAGTGCTACGGGATGGCGTTCTACGCCGTGTTCGGAAAATAGCGGTGGCTCGCTCGCACTAGCGGCGCGCCAGCGCGTAAACGTTGCGCAGGCCTTCGGCGCGGAGCAGACGCGCGAGGGCGGCGCTGCGCACGCCGCTGCGACACGTGAGCGCGAGCGGACCCTCGGCGGCCAACGCGCGCAGGCGCGCGACGTCGTGCGGCGAAATCGCCTCGGTCGCGCCCGGCGTCTCGTTCGGCTCCGCGAGGCAAACGACGCGCGGCGCCGGGTCGAGTGCGGCCAATGTCTCGGAGTCGAGCAACGCCGCCGCGTCGTCGGCGGCGAAGGCGGGCGCTGCCGTTTCCGGCTGGCCGCACACGGGGCAATCGGCGCGTGCGGGCCGCGCGATCGTGAGGAAGGAGTTGTCGAGCAGGTTGACGAGCGTCGTGCGGCGAGCGGCGTCGGCGTCGAGGCCGAGCAGGAGTTTCAGCGCCTCGCTCGCCTGAAGCGTGCCGAGCACGCCGACGGCGGGCGCGAACACCGGGCCGGCCGCGCAGTTGCCGGTGCCGTCGAGTTCGTCGGCGCGCCGCGCGGGCCAGAGGCAGTGCACGCAACCGCCTTCGCCGCGCCGGAAAACGTCGAGCGTGCCCTCGAAGCGATGCACCGCAGCGGAGACGAGCGGCACGCCGAGGGCGTGGCAGGCGTCGTGGAGGATGAAGCGGCTCGCGAAATTGTCCGTGCAGTCGAGCACGACGTCGTGTCCGGCGACGAGCGCTCGGGCGTTGCGCGCGTCGAGATTCGTCTCGTGCGCGACGACGTCGAGCGCCGGTGCGTGCAGCCGCAATCGCGCCGCCGCCGCGAGCGCTTTGGGTGCGCCGATCTCGGCGACTGTGAACAGCAGCTGGCGATGCAGGTTCGAGCGCTCGATCCTGCCGCCGTCGACGAGCGTGAGCCGACCGATGCCGGCGCCGGCGAGGTAGAGCGCGGCGGGGCAACCGAGTCCGCCGACGCCGACGATGAGCACACGTGCCGCGACGAGGCGCGCTTGTCCGGCGGCGCCGATTTCGGGGAGTGCGACTTGGCGCGCGTGAAAATCGTCGGCCGCTGTCGGGCGCGAGCGTGCGGGCTCGACGGTGCAGTTGACCCACTCGGCGGCGCCGTCCGGGTGGTGCTCTTTCTTCCAGATCGGCAGGCGGCGTTTGATTTCCTCGATGACGTGGCGGCACGCCGCGAAACCGGTGTCGCGGTGCGCCGACGCGACGCCGATCCACACGGCGATGTCGCCGATGCCGAGCGTGCCGGTGCGGTGCACGCAGAGGACGTGCGCGCCGGGGTGGAGCCGCTCCGTCTCGGCGACGATCGCGTCGCCCTCGGCGCGCGCGAGTTCGTCGAACGCCTCGTATCCGAGGTGCGTGACCGGGCGGCCGAGGTGGTGATTGCGCACGCGGCCCTCGAAGACGACGAGCGCGCCCGCGTCGGGACGCGCCAGACGCGCCGACAGCACGGCGGGATCGATCGACTGCGCGGTGAGCTCGAACATGGGCGGAATAGTTGAGAGTTGAGAGCTGAGAGTTGAGAGATCGGAAGGGCGTGATGATGGTCCTGGCTCGGCTCTCAACTGGTTTCAGCTTCAGCCTCCGGCGACGGGCGGGATGAACACGACGCGGTCGCCGGCGGCGAGCGGCGCGGTCATGTCGGCGTAGCGTTCGTTGATCGAGACGCGCAGCAGGTGCGCCGGGAAAACGAGGCCGGCGTGGCGCTGCTGGAGTTCTGCGTAGAGTGCGACGGGTGTCGCGGCGGCGCTCGCGATCTCCGTGGCGGAGCAACCGGCCTGCTCGCGCAGCAAGGCGAAGAAGCGGACGTGGAGCGGGCGGGGGCCGGGCGTGTTCATGCGAGGGTCAGCCGCCGATCTCCGACATGCCGCGCGAGGCGGGAACGACGTGTTGCGCGAGGCCGTGGCCCCACGGTTTGTGGTGGATCGCTTCGCGGACGCAGGCCTCGAGGTCGTCGTCGCTTGCGCCGGTGCGGAGCAGCGTGAGCAGGTTGACCTCGTTGTCGCGCAGCAGGCAGAGGCGCAGGACGCCGTCGGCGGTGAGGCGCACGCGGTTGCAGTCGGCGCAGAACGGCTGCGACACGGGGCTGATGAAACCGATCGCGCCGCGCGCGCCGGGCAGGCGGTAGAGGCGCGCCTCGCCGTCGAGGCGGCCGCCGTCGATCAGCTCGAGCGGGCCGAACGCCGCGCGCAGCACGCCGAGCAACTCGGTCTCGTGCACGACGCCGCGCGTCTGGAACGCGGCGTTGTTGCCGAACGGCATCTGCTCGATGAAACGCACCTGCCAGTCGCGCTCGAGCGTGAGGCGTGCGAGTTCGACGACGTCGGCGCCGTCGTTCACGCCGCGGCAGACTACGGCGTTGAGTTTCACGCGCAAGCCGGCGCGCGCCGCGGCGGCGAGGCCGGCCTGCACGTCGCGCAGATTGCCCCAGCGCGTGAGGTGCCGGAATTTCGCCTCGTCGAGGCTGTCGAGCGAGATGTTCACCGACGTGAGGCCGGCGTCGCGGAGCGGTTGCGCGAGCTGGTCGAGCAGCACGCCGTTCGTCGTGAGACCGACGTTGGCGATGCCAGCGGTCGTCGTGGCGTGGCGCACGAGGTCGACGAGCGCGGGCCGCAGCGTCGGCTCGCCGCCGGTGAAGCGGATTTTTTTGAAACCGAGCCGGCCGAACAACGTGATGAGGCGGCGCAGCTCGTCGTCGCTGAGCAATTCGTGCCGCGGCCGAAAGGTCATGTGCTCCGGCATACAGTAGACGCAGCGGAGGTTGCAGGCATCCGTGAGCGAGATGCGCAGGTAGTGGATGTCGCGGCGGTATTGGTCGAGCGGCATGCGGCGGTCAGGACGACGGGAGGGAAGTTGCGCGCAGATCGAAGCGAGTGCCGGCCGCACGCAGCGCGTAGTAGGCGGCCACGCCCGCGACGAGGCCGGTGAGGTAGCCTTGCGGGGCGAAGACGCAGAGCGCGGCCACGCCGAGCGCGAGCGCGCCGGCCACGGGCGAATTTTTCAAATCGCGCAGCAACAGCACCAGCACGGACGCTTCGACGAACAGCACCGCGCCGAGGATCGGCGAGGGGAAGGCGTGCACGAGCGTGACGAACACGCCGCTGAACAACAGCCCCGCCAGCACGAAAAGCGCGCCGTAGATTACGACCGCGCCGCCCGTGCGCGCGCCGAGCGCGTGATTGCCGGCCAGGCCGCCGCAGCCGTGGCACACCGGAATGCCGCCGAGCCACGGGGCGAGCAGGTTGATGCTCGCGTAGGTGAGGCCGAGTTTGCGCAGCGTGAAGCCGCGCGCCGGAAACAGGTCGCGCGCGGTTTGCTGGGTCGCGATCACAGAATTGCCGAGCGACAGCGGGAGCTGCGGCAGGACGAGCAACGTCAGCGCAGTCAGCCATTGATCGAGCGGCCAGGCGACGGGGATCGGCACGGCGAGGCCGACGCCGCCGGCCAGTGTGCTCCAATCGAGTCGGAACGCCGCGGTCCAGAGCAGCGCGACGCCGATGACGAGCAGCGCACCAGGGAGCCGTCGATTTTTCCGCAGGAGAAACAAAGTTGCGACCGCCGCGCACGCGGCAGCCCAGCCCCACGCGCCGCCTTCGCGTCCCGCGAGAGCAAGCGCGGTGCGCCCGAGCATCAGGCCCAGCCCCGCCTGCAAGCCGCGGACGACGCACGGAGGAATCGCGCGGCTCAACCAGTCAAGCGCGCCGCTCGCGGAGAGCAGGAGCATGAGCGCGCCGATCAGGAGGCCCGCGAGTTGGAGCAGGCCGCCGGAGGCCTGCCCGGCGATCACGATCACGGCCATCGCCTTCAGCGGCTGGACGGGCATCGGGAGACCGTAGAGCAAGCCGGTCGAAATCTGCGCGAGGCCGAACGCGATCAACACCCCGGCCGCGTTGAGATCGGTGGCGGCCAGCAGTGCCACGATGATCGGGAGCGACGTGCCGATGTCGCCGAACGCGCCCGCGAGTTCGCTGCGGTCGAAGCGCACACGAGGCGCCGCAACGGCAGGCGAGGCGGCAGGCACGGCGGGAGAGGGACTGGAAAGCGGAGCGGACACGGCGCGCCGCCACTGAGGCCGGATGGGCCGTCCTATTCAAACTAATATAACGGCATACGCAGCGCCGGGGTGCAGGTGACTTCTGTAGCGGCGGTCTGTGACCGCCGAGCGCCAGCCTTGCCGTATTCGTTGGCGGTCATAGACCGCCGCTACAGGTGGCGGACGGCTGAGTTGCGCCCGCCGCTGGTCGGATCAAGCGTCGCGGAGGAACGCGGCGAAGCGCGCGCGGGATTCCTTCGTCGCCGCGGCTTCGGCGTCTTCGAGTTCGCGATAAAGGCGGAGCACTTCGCGGCCGGTGGGCGTGACTTCCGCGCCGCCGCGAGCATGGCCGCCGCGCAGCCGGCGCACGAGCGGTTCGGCGAAGCCGCTTTCGAGGCTCTTCACCATTTGCCACGCGCGCATGTAGGACATCTCCATCGCCTTCGCGGCTTCGGTGATCGAGCCGGTGCGCGCGAGATGATCGAGCAACTCGGCCTTGCCGGGACCGAAGGCGAATTTGCGACCGTAGTTGATCCGGTAGCGGGGCTCGATCGACAGGGTGGTTTTGCGCGGCATGCGCCCAGATTGCGGCAGCGCGGGCGCGGAGCAAGGGTGCTCTGGCTCAGGCGAGGCGCGGACGAAAGCCGGCGATGTGATCGAGCGCCTCGGCGATCGCGGGCGCGAGCAGCGGGAGGCACTCGCCGATCGCGCTCGGACGGCCGGGGAGATTGACGATCAGCGAGCGGCCGCGCACGCCGGCCGTGGCGCGCGAGAGGATGGCGGTCTTCACCGTCGCGTAGCTGTGCATCCGCATGACCTCGCCGAAGCCGGGCAATTCCTTCTCGAGCACGGCGCGCGTCGCTTCGGGCGTGATGTCGCGCGGCGAGGGTCCGGTGCCGCCGGTGGTGACGATGAGGGGAATCGCGTCGTCGTCCGCGAGACGGCGCAGCGCGGCTTCGAGCGCGGCGCGGTCGTCGGGCAGCAGCACGCGAGTCCACTCGAGCGGTTCGGCGAAGAACGTTTGCGCGACGCGCTCGATCTCCGGTCCGCTCGCGTCCGCATAAACGCCGGCGGCGGCGCGATCGCTGAGAGTGACGCGGGCGATTTTCATTCTTTTCGTTTTTCGACGACGCTGATGCCGCCGATCGACATGCCTTTGTCGACGGCCTTGCACATGTCGTAGATCGTGAGCGCGGCGACGGACACCGCCGTGAGCGCTTCCATCTCGACGCCGGTCTTGCCGGTCGTGCGCACCGTGGCGCGGATCGCGATGCCGTCGGGCTCGACCGCGAACTCGACGTCGATCGCGCTGAGCGCGAGCGGGTGACAGAGCGGGATCAACGTGCCGGTGGACTTTGCGGCCTGGATGCCGGCGATCTTCGCGACCGTGAGGACGTCGCCTTTGGGCAGCGCTTGCGCTCGAAGCTGCGTGATCGTCTCCGGCGCGCACGTGAGGCGACCTTCGGCGACCGCGGTGCGGACAGAGTCGGCTTTCGCAGTGACGTCGACCATCCGCGCGCGGCCCGCGGCGTCGAGGTGGGAGAATTCGGGGCTGCTCATGGACACGGGATGAAGGCGACAGTTTGACCGGGCGCGAAGCTGCTCCCGGCCGGCGGCAGCGGCAAGAGTGCGTTGGCGCCGACGAGTCCGGCGGCGTCGCCCGAACTCGCGAGCGCGAGCGGCGTGAGTTCGGGGTGTCCGTCGACGATTGTCGCGCGGCACGGCCAGAACGTGTGGCGGCGATCGGTGGGCGGCAATCGGCCGCCCGCGCCGAGCCGGCCGGTCAGGCGCGGCAGCGGCGTGGCAACTCCGCTCTCGAGAAACCGCAGCAGCGGCGCGAGGAAGAGATGAAACACGACCCAGTGCGAAACCGGGTTGCCCGGCAGCGCGAAGGCGAGGCTTTCGCCGCGCTGCGCGAAGAGCAGCGGCTTGCCCGGGCGGAGATCGACGCCGTGGAAATGGAGTTTGTAGCCCGCGCGTTCGAGGAGCGCCCGTGCGATGTCGTGGTCGCCGACGCTCGCGCCACCCGAGATCAGCAGCATGTCGTGCGGCGGTAGTTCGGCGAGCGCAGCGGCGGCGCCGTCGAGATCGTCGCGGAGCGCGCGTTGCGCGACGAGTTCGGCACCGTGTTGTGCGAGCAGGGCGGCGATCAGCGTGGAGTTGCTGTCGCGGATTTGCGCGCCGACGGGCGTGCGGTCGGGCGCGACGAGTTCGTCGCCGGTGACAACGTGCGCGCAACGCGGCGCGCGCGTCACTTCGGGGAGCGCGACGCCGGCAGAAGCGAGCGCGGCGAGCTCCGGCGGGCCGAGGCGCGTGCCGGCCGGCACAACGAGGTCACCCGCGCGACGGTTTTCGCCGCGGCGGCGGATGAAGGTCGCCGGATCGCGATGCAGGACGCGGACCGCGTCGCCGTCGCGAGCGGTGTCCTCTTGTTTCACGACGCAGTCCACGCCGGCCGGCACGGGCGCGCCGGTGAGGATACGCACGCATTCGCCGGGGCCGAGCGCGCCGGCGAAGCCGCGGCCGGCGGAGGATTCTCCGATGAGGCGCAGCGTTTGCGCGAGGTCGGCGCGGCGGGCGGCGTAGCCGTCCATTGCGGAGGCGTCGAACGGCGGTGAGTCGAGATCGGCGCGCGCGTCACGGCGCAGCGTGCGGCCGAGCGCCTGTGCGAGCGGCAGCGCGACCGCATCGAGCGGGCGGGCGTGCGCGAGAACGGCGTGGAGGGCGGCGTCGACGGAGATCACGGCGAGTGGTAGCGGCGGTCTATGACCGCCGGAGCGCGCGGAGTAAAGGGTGAGGGCGAGGGGCGGCGGTCATAGGTGACGTCCGACGAGGTTGGTCAGATTCCGTTCGCGGCCATGTGACGGCGCGGAGCCAGGGTAGGGCGGGACCGCTGGGCCCGCCGCGAATGTGTTGTCGCGACCGCGGCGGGCCCAGCGGTCCCGCCCTACCGCGATGCAGAAAGCACGGAGTTGCTCGCGATGCGTGGAGTAGGGCCAGTCTTTGACTGGCCGGGTCGAGAGTGGTTCGTCGATGGCGAACGCGGCGGGTGCGAAATCGCCGGTCGAAGACCGGCGCTACTTCACGCGGGCGGTGGCGGGCTTCGCGGATTTCTTTTTCGGCGCGAGCGCGGGCGCGGTTGGGGCGGCGAAGGGTTCGAAGAGCGCGCGCTGCTTGATCGGGAAGCGGCCGCGGACGAAGACGCCTTCGTCGCGCGTGTCCTGCTCGGCGACGGTGCCGATCTGGTGGAGCTTCGCGACGACGTCGTAGCGGTCGTGCGGGATGAGCAGCTCGGCGGAGAGGTGGTCGTCGATCGCGAGTTCGGCGCAGCGCGCGAGGAGACGGTCGAGGCCTTCGCCGGTGTGAACGCTGATGAAGAGCGCTTCAGGATGCCGCGCGCGCATCACGGTAAGCGCGTGTGGATCGGCGGCGTCGACTTTGTTGAACGCGATGATCATCGGCTTTTCGCCGGCGCCGAGTTCGCCAAGGACTTCCATCGTCGTCGCGAAATGGTGTTCGACGTTCGGGTTGGCGACGTCGAGGACGTGGATGATGAAGTCCGACACGACGACTTCCTCGAGCGTGGCCTTGAACGCTTCGACGAGACGGTGCGGGAGGCGGCGGATGAAACCGACGGTGTCGGTCATGAGCAGCGTGCGGCCGTCGGGCAACGCGAGCTGGCGCGTGGTCGGGTCGAGCGTGGCGAAGAGTTTGTCGGCGGCGAGGACGTGCGCGCCGGTGAGTTTGTTGAGGAGCGAGGATTTGCCGGCGTTGGTGTAGCCGACGATGGCGGCGCCGGGGACGGGCTTGCGCATGCGGCGGCGGCGCTGGACCTCGCGCTGTTGGAGAACCTGCGCGAGTTCGCTCTTCAGGTGCGAGATGCGGTCGCGCACGAGACGACGGTCCTGCTCGAGCTGCGTTTCGCCTTCGCCGCCCATGGCGCCTTTGCCGCGCTGGCGCGACAAGTGCGTCCACGCGCGGGTGAGCCGCGGGAGCGAATACTCCATGCGGGCGAGGGCAACTTGGAGGACGGCTTCGCGCGTCTGGGCGCGGTCGGCGAAGATTTCGAGAATGACTTCCTGGCGGTCGATGACGGCGAGGCCGGACTCTTCCTCCCAGTTGCGCTGCTGCGCGGGCGAGAGTTCCTTGTCGAACACGATGAGGTCGCACTCGTCGGCTTTCGCGAGGGCGATCAGCTCGGCGGTCTTGCCGGTGCCGATGAGAAATTTCGGTTGTTCGCCGGCGCGCATGGTGACGAGCACGGTGCGCGCGACGACGATGCCGAGGTTTTCGACGAGTTCCTTGAGTTCACCGAGCAGTTCGGCGCCTTCGCCGGACTTCATGTCGTGGGTCTGGACGCCCACGAGGAGCGCGCGCGTGGTCTTTTTCTGGTCGGTGAGGAAATCTGCCATGTGAGGCAGAGCGTGCGCCGGTGCGGGCGGGAGTCAAACGCGCGGGCGGCGGAGCGAGCGAGATCGGCTCGTCAGGGACGACTCGCCCTACCGGTCCCAGAAGAGGAGCGAGTGCACGTAGTTTGCGCGCTCGTAGGCTTCCGGGTTGGCGGTGTTGACGAGGTTGAGCTTGCCGCGGAGCTCGGCGAGCGAGCGGAAGCGGTGCTCCTCCAGGTAGGAGGTGAGGCCGTTCACGAGCGAACGCAGGTGCTGCGGGCCGTAGCGGAGAAGGGCTGAGACCACTTGCACGGTGTCGGCGCCGGCGAGGAGCGATTTGATGACGTCGTTCGGCGTGTGCGCGCCGCCGGTGACGGCCAGATCGACGGGAACGCGACCGCTGAGAATTGCGAGCCAGCGGAGACGCAGGAGAAGCTCGGACGAATCGGAAAGCTCGAGCTTCGGCGCGACTTCGCGGAAGCGCACGTTGATGTCCGGTTGATAAAACCGGTTGAAGAGGACGATGCTCTTCACGCCGGCGGCGGCGAGACGATTGGCGAAATGCGGCAACGACGAGAAGAACGGCGAGAGTTTCACCGCGAGCGGCAGGCTAGAATTCTGGCGCACGGACGTGACGATCTCCAGCATGCGATCCTCGATCGCGACGCCGTCGGTGTCGGGATCGGTGGGTAGGAAGTAAAGGTTGAGTTCGATCGCGTCGGCGCCGGCTTGTTGCACGCTGCGCGCGAAGTCGACCCACGTCGTGGGCGTGCGGGCGTTGAGCGACGCGATGATCGGGATGTCGACGGCGACTTTCGCGCGGTAGATGTGTTCGAGGTATTCGTCGGGGCCGAAGGCGTAGGCATCGCTGCCCTCGAAGAACGCGAAGGCGTCGTTCGTGTTGTCGGTTTCCGAGAGCCGGTTTTCCAGCCGCAGGCGTTCGGTCTGGGTGAGGCGCACTTGCTCCTCGAAGAGCGAGGCGAGCACGATGGCGGACGCGCCGGCGTCTTCGAGCTCGCGGATGCACGCCAGTCGGTTCGTCAACGGCGACGCTCCGGGCATGATGGGGTGTTTCAACTGCAGCCCAAGATAGTTCGTCGTGAGATTCATCGGCGGCGAGCGGGGGACGGGGGCTTGGGGTAACTAACCCGCCGAGTATGCCGGGGGCCCGGCGGGCCGGCTGCGCCGGACTTGCGCAACGCTGCGCGCGGCTTGCCCCGAGGTGACGCGCGCGGACAGAGAATTTGTTTGCGCGCACGGTCGCCGCGGCAACGTTGGCCGAGTCTGGCGCGAACTCGTGCGTGACCGGACATTTTTCCAACTCCCACTCCCGTCCTCGGACCACCAGGCCTGATCGCCATGCGACAAGCACTCCCGTCCTCCTCGCTCCCGCGCTCGCGGGTTTTCCGGTGTCGGAAAACCGTCGAAGCGCCGTGAAGAGCATCCGCGAATTCTCCACCGCCCGCGCCGAGGCCCGGCCGATCGTCATGGCCACGGCCTACGACGCGCTCATGGCGCGCCTCGCCGCGGAAGCCGACATCGATGCACTCCTCGTTGGCGACAGCGTTGCGATGGTCGTCCACGGTTTTCCGTCCACCGTCCACGCCACGCTCGAGATGATGTGCGCGCACACCGCCGCCGTGCGTCGCGGCGCGCCGGATCTCGTCGTCGTGGCCGATCTGCCGTTCCTCGCGCACCGACGCGGTAAAACCGCCGCGACCGACGCTGCCGGCGCGCTCCTGCAAGCCGGCGCGACGGCCGTGAAACTCGAGGGCGTCGCTGGCCACGAAGACGCGATCGAGCATCTCGTCGGCAGCGGCATTCCGGTGATGGGCCACCTCGGCCTCACCCCGCAATCGGTGAACCTGATCGGCGGCTATCGCCTGCAAGGCCGCTCGATCGACGAAGCGGAAAAAATCCGCCGCGACGCCGCGCGGCTCGCCGAACTCGGCGCGTTTTCCCTCGTGCTCGAGTGCGTGCCCGCGGAGCTGGCGCGCACGATCACCAGCGAACTCGCTGTGCCGACCATCGGCATCGGCGCGGGCGTCGAGACGGCGGGTCAGATTCTCGTGCTCACCGATCTGCTCGGCCTCGACGCGAAGTTCCGCCCGAAATTCGCGCGCCGTTACCTCGACGGCGCCGGCCTCGTGCGCGGAGCGCTGCGCGCCTACGCGGAGGACGTGCGCCGCGCGGGCTTCCCGGCCGCGGAGGAAATTCTCGCATGAAGCCGCGCGTGTTCACCTCCGTCGCCGAGTGGCGCGCCGAGCGCGCGAGCGAGCGTTTCGCCGGGCGCAGCGTCGGCTTCGTGCCGACGATGGGCGCGTTGCACGCCGGACACCGCGCGCTGCTCGAGCGCGCTCGCGCGGAGAACGAGCGCGTCGTGCTCAGCATTTTCGTCAACCCGACGCAGTTCAACGATCCAACCGATCTCGCGAAATACCCGCGCACGCTCGACGAAGACGTCGCGCTCGCGGCCGGCCTCGCGACGGACGTGATCGTGCCCTCGCCGGAGGCGATGTATCCCGACCGCTACCGTTATCGCGTGACGGAGCTGGAATTCAGCCGCGAACTCGAGGGCGCGCACCGCCCGGGGCATTTCGACGGCGTGCTCACGGTCGTGCTGAAGCTGCTCAACCTCGTGCAGCCGACGCGCGCCTACTTCGGCGAGAAGGACTGGCAGCAGCTCCACCTCGTGCGTGGCATGGTCGAAGCGCTGTTCCTGCCGTGCGAGATCGTGGCTTGCCAGACGGTGCGCGAGGCCGACGGGCTCGCGATGAGCTCGCGCAACCGTCGTCTCGCTCCCGCCGACCGGGCGCGCGCGGCGGCGTTTCCGAAACTGCTGCGCGCCGGCACGCCCGAGGCCGCCGCGGGCGCGTTGCGCGGAGCGGGTTTCGAAGTCGACTACATCGCGGAACGCGACGGCGTGCGACTCGGCGCGGTGCACATCGGCGGCGTGAGACTTATCGACAATGTGCGCGTTTGAACAATCCCTCGGGCGGCGAATGCCGAAACTAGCGCGGTGCTTTAGCCCGACTTGGATGTCCTCCGCGCGGGCTGAAGCACCGCGCTACTCCGAGCCGTCGATGGCGCAACTTGTAGGAGCGGCTTTACGCCGCGACTTGCAGGGGCCGCCACGTTCGGGTCGGGGCGTAAAGCCGCTCCTACAAAATCAGCAAAAAGGGGACGCGTATGTCCGGCTCTAATCTCCTCGTCGTTCTCACCGGCTCGATCGCGGCCGCGAAAGCGTGCGATGTAATCTCGCGCCTCGTGCAGCGCGGACATCGCGTGCGCTGCGTTGCGACGGAGGCGGCGCTGCGCTTCGTCGGACCGGCGACGCTCGAAGGGCTGACCGGCGCCGTGCCGATGGCCGAAATGTTTGCGGCGGGCGCGGCGCTCGAACACATCGAGCTGACGCGCTGGGCGGACGCGGTGCTCGTTTGCCCCGCGACGGCGAACACGATCAATCACCTCGCCGCGGGACTCGCGGACGATTTGCCCGGCGCACTTTTTCTCGCGCATGATCGCGCGAAGCCTTGGCTGATTGCGCCGGCGATGAATCCCGCGATGTGGGCGCACCCGGCGACGCGCACGGCGGTGGAGCGGCTGCGGAGTTGGGGCGTGCGCTTTCTGCCGGTGGCCGAGGGCCGCACGGCGTGCGGCGAAGTGGGCGAGGGGCGTCTCGCCGAGCCGCCGGTGATCGTCGCAGCGGTCGAAGCCGCGGTCGCGCGACCGGCGCGGCGGTTGCGCGTGCTCATCACGAGCGGTGGCACGGCGGAGCCGATCGATGGCGTGCGCGTGCTCACGAACACGAGCACGGGCGCGACGGGGGCGCTGCTTGCGGAGCATTTTGTCCGCTGCGGACACGACGTGACGCTGCTGCGCGCGCGCAGTGCGGAGCGGCCGGATGTCGCATGTCGCGAGGAAACTTTTTTCACGTTCGCCGATCTCGACGCCGCGCTCGCGCGACGGTTGGCGGCGGAGCCGTTCGACGCGGTGATCCACGCGGCGGCGGTGAGCGACTACGGTGTCGAGCTTGTCGATGCGGCGGGCCGGGTGCAGCCGGCCGGTGCGGGCAAGCTCGACACCGACGCGCCGCCGCTCTTGCGGCTGCGGTCGCACCCGAAGCTGCTCGATACGCTGCGGGCGCGCGCCATCGCGCCGTTGCGCGTGGTGGCGTTCAAGCTGACGTGCGGCGCGCCGGGCACCGAGGCGAGCGCGGCGGTGCGTGCGATCTTCGCGCGCTCACATGCCGACGCTGTCGTGCACAACGACCTCACGGCGCGCGGCCCGGCCGAAGGCGATTTTCCCGCGTCGCTGCATTTGCCGGGCGGTGTCGTGCGCGCCTGCGCGACGCGCGGGGAGTTGGCGATCGCGCTCGAGGCGTGGCTCGTCGCCGAGCCGCCACTCGCACCGGAACCAATCGAAAATCGAGAATCCAAAATCGAAAATCCCCATGCTTCTCTGTCTTGATGTCGGCAACACGCAGATCCACGGCGGCGTCTTTGCGGACGACGCGCTGAAGTGCCAGTTCCGCAAGTCGACGCACCCGCTCGGCTCGTCGGATGAACTCGGCGTGTTCTTCCTCGCGGTGCTGCGCGAGAACGGCGTCGATCCGCGCGCGGTGACGCAGGTGGCGGTGTGCTCGGTGGTGCCGCCGGCGGCGTATCCGTTGCGCGGCGCGAGCGTGAAGTATTTTCGCACGGAGCCGTTCGTGCTGCAGGCGGGCGTGAAGACCGGCTTGAAGATCCGCTACCGCAACCCAGCCGAGGTCGGCGCGGATCGGGTGGCCAACGCCATCGCGGCAACGCAGCGGCATCCGGGGCGCGATGTGATTGTGGTCGATTGCGGCACGGCGACGACGTTCGACGTCGTGACGGCGAGCGGCGACTATCTTGGCGGCGCGATCATGCCGGGTGTCGGCTTGTCGGCGGAGGTGCTTTCGTCGCGCACCGCGAAGTTGCCCGCCGTGGAAATCCATCGGCCGGAGTCGGCGCTGGGACGGACGTCGGTCGAGAGCATTCAGTCGGGGCTCTATCACGGGCACACCGGCGCGGTGCGACACATGCTGGCGGCATTGACGGCGGAGGCGTTTGGCGGCGCGAAGCCATTGGTCGTCGGCACGGGCGGGTTCGCGCGGATGTTCGATGCGGAGCGGCTCTTCGACGAAGTCGTGCCGGAGCTGGTGTTGCTCGGCCTGCGCCACGCGGTGCGACTGAACGCGGAAGCGAAATGATTCTCCCATGCGCCTGACGTTGCTGAAATCGAAACTCCACCGCGCGCGCGTGACGGCGGCGGACTTGAATTACGAAGGCTCGATCGCGATCGCGCCCGAGCTGCGGCGCGCCGCCGGCTTTCTGCTCCACGAACGCGTCGAGATCTACAACGTGACGAACGGCCAGCGCTTCGCGACCTACGTGATCGGCAGCGAAAAACGCGGTGAGATCATGCTCAACGGCGCGGCGGCGCGGCTCGTGCAACCCGGCGACGAGGTGATCATCGCGGCCTACGCGGAGTTCGAGCCGGCCGAAGCCGAGGCGCACGTGCCGACGGTGGTGTTGCTCGACGCGAAAAATCGGCCGAAGAAAAAGTAGAACACCGAACTGATTTTACAGGAGGAAACAGAGAGAACGGAGGAGCGGCGGCGCGAGTCTCTGTTCCCTCCTTTGAGATTGCGGTGGGCAGAATGTCCCGCGGTGCGGCGCCCGGGCGGCGCTTTGTGGCACACGGCGCCCATCGCCGGGATGGCGTTTCGCTCGGGCGCGGCTAAGTTGTCGTTGGAACGAACTCTGCAAAGGAGAACGCATCATGGACCCGCAAAAGATGACTGTCATGTCCCGCCAAGCTGTGCAGGAGGCGCAAAACGAGGCGCGCCGCCGCTCGCACAACGAGGTGGACACGTGGCACCTGCTCGTCGCGCTCCTCGCGCAAGAAGGCGGCATCGTGCCGGCGCTCGTCGAGAAGCTCGGGCTCACCGTCAGCGCCATGCAGCTCGCCGCCGAGCGCGAGTTGGAGCGCGTGCCGAAGGTCAGCGGCGCCGTCGACGTTTCGAAGATCTACGTCACGCAGGCGCTGAACGAAGTGCTCACGCGCGCCGAGGAGGAGCGCGACACGCTCAAAGACGAGTTCACGAGCGTGGAGCACCTGCTGCTCGCGCTCATCCACGTCGGCAAGCCCGACGCACTGAGAAAATATTTCAAGAGCTTCAATCTCGACCGAGCGCGCGTGCTCAAGGAACTCGCGGTGGTGCGTGGCAATCAGCGCGTCACGTCCGACAACCCCGAGACCACCTACAACGCGCTCGAAAAATACGGCGTCGATCTCGTGGCGCAGGCGCGCCGCGGCAAGCTCGACCCGGTGATCGGCCGCGATGCGGAGATTCGCCGCGCGATCCGCATCCTCTCGCGCAAGACGAAGAACAACCCCGTGCTCATCGGCGAGCCGGGCGTCGGCAAGACCGCGATCGTCGAAGGCCTCGCCCAGCGCATCCTGCGTGGCGACGTGCCCGAGGGCTTGAAGGACAAGACTGTCTTCGCCCTCGACATGGGCGCGCTCATCGCCGGCGCGAAATACCGCGGTGAGTTCGAAGAGCGCCTGAAGGCCGTGCTCAACGAAGTGAAACAGGCCGCGGGCCGCATCGTCCTTTTCATCGACGAACTCCACAACATCGTCGGCGCCGGCAAGACCGAGGGCGCGATGGACGCCGGCAATCTGCTCAAGCCGATGCTCGCGCGCGGGGAGTTGCATTGCATCGGCGCGACGACGCTCGACGAATACCGCAAGCACATCGAGAAGGACCCGGCGCTCGAGCGGCGCTTCCAGCCCGTGTTGGTCGAGGAGCCCACGGTCGAGGACGCCATCTCCATTCTCCGCGGCCTCCGCGAGCGCTACGAGCTGCACCACGGCGTGCGCATCCAGGACAACGCGCTCGTGTCCGCCGCCGTGCTCTCGCACCGCTATATTTCCGACCGCTTCCTGCCCGACAAGGCGATCGACCTCGTTGACGAGGCGTGCGCGATGATCCGCACCGAGATCGACTCGCTGCCGACGGAACTCGACGAACTCCAACGCCGCGTCATGCAGCTCGAGATCGAAGAGACCGCGCTCCAGAAGGAGAAGGACGACGCCTCGAAGCGCCGTCTCGACGCGTTGCGCAAAGAACTCGCCGACGCGAAGGAGCAGGCGACCGCCCTCCGCGCGACGTGGCAAAAGGAGAAAGAGTCGCTCGGGCGCGTGCAGAAGGTGCGTCAGGAACTCGAGGCCGCGCGCCTCGAGATGGCGAAGGCCGAACGCGCCTACGATCTGAACAAGATCGCCGAGCTGAAACACGGCCGCATCCCGCAATTGGAAAAGGAACTCGCGAAGGCCGAGAAGTCGCCGACGGCGAAGACGACGCTCGTGAAGGAGGAAGTTTCCGCGGAGGAAATCGCCGAGATCATCTCGAAGTGGACGCACATCCCGGTCACGCGCCTGCTCGAAGGCGAGAAAGAGAAACTGCTGCGCCTCGAGGACGAGTTGCACCAGCGCGTGATCGGCCAGGACGAAGGCGTGCGCCTCGTGAGCGAAGCGATTTTGCGCGCGCGCGCCGGCATCAAAGACCCGCGCCGTCCGATCGGCAGCTTCCTGTTCCTCGGCCCGACCGGCGTCGGCAAGACGGAGCTGGCGAAGACGCTCGCGGAGCAGCTCTTCGACACCGAGGCCAACATGATCCGCCTCGACATGTCCGAATACATGGAGAAGCACAGCGTTGCGCGCATGATCGGCGCGCCTCCGGGCTACGTCGGCTACGACGAGGGCGGTCAGCTCACCGAGGCGGTGCGGCGCAAACCGTATGCCGTCGTGCTCTTCGACGAAGTCGAGAAGGCGCACCCGGACGTGTTCAACGTGCTGCTGCAAGTGCTCGATGATGGTCGCATCACCGACTCGCAGGGACGCACGGTGGATTTCAAGAATGCGGTCATCATCATGACCTCGAATATCGGCAGCCGCCATTTGCTCGAAGGCGTCAGTGGTGCCGAGATTCCGGAGAGCGTCCGCGAAGCGGTGATGGCGGATTTACGCGGCTCGTTCCGGCCGGAATTTCTGAACCGCATCGACGAGACGATTCTCTTCAAGCCGCTCACGCTCGAGGAGACCGAGAAGATCGTCGACCTGCTAATCGCGGACATCAACAAGCGCCTCGTGGAGCGCCGCATCACGGTCGCACTCGACGCGAAGGCGAAGGCGTGGGTGGCCGAGAAGGGCTACGATCCGGTCTTCGGCGCGCGTCCGCTCAAACGTTTTCTCCAGCGCCACCTCGAAACCCGTCTCGCGCGCGCGATCATTGCGGGCGAGGTGGAGGAGGGCGCCGCGGTGCGCTTTGAAGTTCGCAACGGCGAACTGGCGCCGAGCAAATCGCTGAAAGCTTGATGAGCGTCGCGCCCGCTTCGAGGCGAACCGTCTGCTGCGCGCGCCGGCAGGTCGTTAAGGGACGCAATGCAGACGCGACTGCGCGCCGATCAAGACGCGCGCTTTTTCCAGTGGCGGGCTCGTTCGCGATAGCTGCGCGGCGTTTCACCGGTGATCCGCTTGAAAACCACGCAGAGGTATTCCGGGTGCTCGATGCTCGTCGCTTCGGCGATCTCGGCCACGGAGGCATCGGTATCGGCCAGCAACGCTTTGGCGCGTTGGACCTGGGCGTAGCGGATCGCGGCTTGCGGCGAGCGACGAAGGTGGTCGCGGAACTTTCGTTCGAGCACGCTGCGCGATACGTGCACCTCGCGCACCACATCGTCGACGGTGAGACCCTGACAAGCGTGCTCGTTGATGTAGTGCAACGCGCGTGCGATTTTAGGATCGGCGATGGCGAGGGCGTCGGTCGAGCGGCGGGCCACGACGTGAAGCGGCTCGACGAGTTCCTCGGTGGCTTTGGGCGGCGCTGCACTCATCGCGGCGTGCAGCAACTCGGCGGCGCGATAGCCGATCCGCATGGCGTCGACGGCGATGCTGGAGAGCGATGGATGGCAGAGTTCGCAGCGCGCGGATTGGTTGTTGGCGCCGAGCACGGCGATTTCCTCGGGCACGACGATGCCAGCGCGCTGGCAGGCGTTGATTACCTGGATCGCGCGCAGGTCGTTGCATGCCATCACCGCCAACGGTCGGGGCAGGTGGCGGAGCCAGCCGAGGATGGCTTTCTCCTGGGCGTTGTCCCAGTCGGGCGCGATGGCGCCAGGGTAGTCGGTTTCCAGGATATGGCATTGCTTGCCCGCCAGTTTCACGGCCTCGACGAAACCGCGGCGTCGTTCGCGGGCCCACGATGTGTTGGCGAAACCGCAGAAGCCGAAGTGGGCATGGCCTTTCTCGAGCAGGTGCTCCGCGCCGAGGTGGCCGATCGCGATGTTGTCGGGACGCACCTTGGGGATGTTGGCGAAAATTTCCGGGTGATCGCGGAGGTCGACGAGCGGAATGCGCAAGCGGCGACAACGGCGCGCGAGGGCCAGGGTCGTCGGTCCGCAGATCACACCGTCCCAACGCTGATCGAACAACCAGTCGGGCTCCTGGACGCTCACGGCCTGCTCGTCGACGAATGCCAGCCACGGACCATGGCGCTGCTCAAACTGGGCGATGCCGCGGAGGACGCTCTGATTCACCTCGAACTGCGTGCGGACGATGATGGCGACACGCTTGGGCGGAGTCATGACCTCGGGAAAATGCGCACCGCGCGACGACAAGCAAGACGGCGATCAAAGCGGCGCGCGGGGGAAGGCCGGAACGTCGGCGGGCGGGGTCTGAGGCTTGATGAGATTGTAGACAAACAACAAACAGCAATTGACACGCGGGCGGGTTGCACCTTGCTTCGCGCCGGAGCCGTTCGGCTTCTCTCCACCCCACGGGCATTCGCGCGATCCCTCCACCCCTCTCGGAGTCGCGACGAAATGCCTCCACTCCAACCCCTCCTCCTTGTATGAAAAAGGTGCTCTCGCGCGCCGCATTGGCGCTTTGGGTCAGTTCGGTCGTCGGCTCAGCTTTCGCGACTGCCTACGATCCGGTTCCGACCGATCAGCAGATCAACGCCACCACGAAGGATGTCTATCTCTACCTCATCGGGCGCCGCGACGCGGCGGGTGGCACGAATAAGATGGTCGAAGGCCAGCATCTCGGCGGCATCAACGACATTCTGAAAGACGGCGGCCTCATCGCCGACGGCAAACTCGATTACGAGGTGCACGGGATCGCAGACCCGAGCGGCGTGACGCGCTATCCCGGATTCGTCGGCGTGCGATACGACGACAAACAGAAATACAGTCTCGCGGGCGAGGCGCTCGCCTACAACGACCGGTTCGAGACGCTCGAGCCGGCGCTCAACAAGGTGCTGAACGACAACCTCATTGAGCTCTGGAATCTTTACCACCCCATCGTCCAACTCACCGCTTCGCCGCGCAATCCTTGGAATCAAAGCCTGGGCCGCCTCCCGGACGATCCCGCCAACCAAGCCATCGGTCGTCTCGTCCGTTCCGTCCCGCTGACGGCCGGGAGCGCCGACGAGATTGCGCGCGCGAAATTCTGGACCGAAATGGGAATCGTCGCGGATGGGCTGAAACAGCTCAGCGATGCCGGCGTGCCGGTCATCCTGCGGCCCTTTGCCGAATGGAACACGGGGCATGACGAGAATGGCAACGGAACGAAGTATTGGGGCGAACAACAGACGAGCGCCGATTTCATCGCGCTTTGGAACGACGTTCACGACTTCTACACCGGCGCGGGCACGCCGAACGTTCCGCCGGGCGGCATCTCGGTGCCGAATCGCGATCTTCACAATCTGCTGTTCTGCTGGGAAGTCTGGGCGCTGAACCGCGGCGGCATCAATGCCTACATCGACGAAACCCACGGGATCGCGGCCTACTATCCGCCCGGCAAGGTCGACATCGTCGGCGGCTCCTACTATTTCAAAACCGGTCAGGACTACATCGACGGCAACGGCAACTTCACCTTCGCGCAGAACGATCCGGATGACGCGCCGATCTACGAGTATCTTGTCAGCCGGGACCGGCCGTTCATCGCCTCCCAATACGGATTGAACAACAAGTCGCCCGATCCGGGTCATCACGACGACACGCTGGCGTTCATGAGCTATAGCTCGCAAATCAGCGGGCCGAATCCGATGGCCGCCGCCTACTACTGGGACGATCCGCAGCAGGTCGAACGGCAGGGCGACGCCGTTGAATGCGCCCGGTTCGTCTCCGACAATCGCGTCGCGACGGCCGACGATCTGCCTTACACGACGGTGGCGTTCGTCTCCGAAGCGGTGAACGACGGCTACCTGCGGGAGCAAAACGAGACATCCGGCACCGCGGATTTCCTCGATAATACGGCCGGCAACTTGAAGGCGGGCGACACCGGCACCTCGATCGAAAAGCAATACAAGTCGATCGTGTCGTTTAACACTTACAGCCTGCCCGACGCGAAGAACGTCGTCTCCGCCACCCTCAGCCTGCGCCGCAACACCGTTGTCGGCACTCCGTTCGAGGACTTGGGTGCCTGCCAAATCGACATCAAGAACGGCAAATTCGGGACCGGCGTCGGCGCGCAGGCGCTGGCCGTCGAGGATTTCAGCAACACTCTCGCTCCCGCGAGCGAAGTCGCGGTGGTGGCCGGCGGCATGCCGAAGCCGCTGAGCGACGGCGATTGGTCCGACGGCTTTCTGAACGCCAAAGGCGTCCTCCAGGTGAATCGAACGGGGAACACTCAGTTCCGCGTGTATTTCGACAGCGATGATGACGACGACCAGTCGAACGATTTCATCAACTGGTATTCTGGCGACGCCGCTTCCGCTAGTCGGCCGGTGCTTCTCGTGACCTACAGAAACTAGAAGCGCCGATTCGTGCGGGCC
Source organism: Opitutia bacterium (assembly GCA_016187945.1). GTDB lineage: Bacteria > Verrucomicrobiota > Verrucomicrobiia > Opitutales > Opitutaceae > Didemnitutus. The sequence continues at coordinate 52,751 of JACPIT010000008.1, read as the reverse complement.
GTCTCTCAACAACTCGGCCGCTCCTCGAACAGGTCGTCGCGATCCCGATCGCGGCGACCTATTGAGTTTCGGGCACCGCCGAGGCATCGCACTCGTCGCCGGCCCGGTGCACCGAGAACGCGAAATCGCTTTCGCGGCGGAGCGAGCCGCTCCGCCCTACCTGACGCAAGGTCGCCGTCAGTCTATTGCGCTAGTCTCAATAAAAACCGCGTGGCGTCGGCGTGCGTCGCAGAGAATCGATGCGGGTTTATCGCCGTTCGAGCAGCGAAACGGTCGCGGCTTGGTGCCGGCGCGCGACGAAAAGGGCCGCGAAAATCACGGCGAGTGCAACCGGAACGATGGCGACCTGCCCGAGCGTCTCGAGGCCGGCGGCGGCTTGGATTTCGATCGACGCCGTCGCCGCTTCGGCGCCGGCGGGAATGCGGGCGGCGATGCCGCGATCGTAGAGTTGTCCGATCAGCGGCACCATGTAGCCCGCGCTGAGCATGCCGGCTCCGCCCATGATCGCCAGGCCGAGGGCGCCGGTTCTCGGGAAATTCTCGCTCACGTAGCCAAGCATCGTCGGCCAGAAGAAGCACACGCCGAAGGCGAAGAGCGTCGCCGCGGCAAAAAGCATCGCGCCGTTCGCCCGGCTCATCGCGAACAGCCCGAGTGCGCTGAAGCCCGCGCTCATCACGAGCATGCCGATCGGCGACAGCCGGTGCACGAACGGCCCGGCAAACTGGCGACCGAGCGCCATCAGTCCCGTGATCCACACGAGCACCAGAATGCCGGACACGCCGGCACTGGTCAGGATGTTGGGGATCCATTGGCTGGGCCCGAGTTCGGTGGCCGCCGTCATGAGCATGCAGACGACCATCAGCAAAAAGCCCGGACGAGCGCACGCGGCGAACATCGCAGCGGTCGACACGCCCTGCTGCACCCGCTCGGTGCGCGGGAAGCTCTGCCGAAAAAACATCGTTCCGTAGACGGCCAGCGGCGCGAGCAACGTGGCGAATTGCACCTTCCAGCCGAACCCGAGCTGGCCGAGGGCGAACGACACGAGCCCGCCAATCACGATGCCGCCGGGAAACCAGACGTGGAAATGGTTCAACTTGGTCGTCTTGTCGCGCGGATAAAGGGTGGCGATGAGCGGATTGCACGCGGCCTCGACCGAGCCGTTGGCGATTCCGAAGAGCAGCGTGCCGCTGAAGAGGCTCCAGAAATCCCGCGCGAAAATCGTCAGCAGAATGCCGGCGGCGTGACACGCGAAGGCCAGCCCGAGGATTCGGCCGAGCCCGAGCGAGTCGCACAACGGGCCACCGAACACCATCGCGAGCGTGAAACCCCAGAAGGCCGTCGAGTTGATCCAGCCGACCTGCTCGTGAGTGAGATGGAATTCGTCGGCCCACGCGCCGGCGGCGGCACCGCGCAGGGCGAAACTCATGGCGGTTACGATCAGGGCGACGCAACTGGCGCGGAACAGACGGGCGGAGGGAGCGGCCGGCGGTGGGTTTTGATTCATGGAGAAACGTCGGCCGGCTACGCGTCGGGAAACTTGACCCAGCGAGCGCCGCGCCGGCTGCTGCGGACCGCCGTTTCGATGAACTGCAGGCCAGCGACGCCATCGCCGATGGTGGGAAAATCGTAGTCTCCGCGCGGCTTTCGGCCTCCGACCTCGTCGGCGATCGCGCGAAAAGCCTCGCGATAGATGTTGCCGAACGCTTCGAGATAACCTTCGGGGTGGCCTGGAGGAATGCGCGTGGCATTGCGGGCGGCGGCTTCGTTGTAGGCATGGCCGCGCCGCCAGAGTTCAGCGGGCCGGTCGGGATAACGCACCCAAAGTTCGTCCGGACGTTCCTGACGCCATTCGATCCCGGCCTTCTCGCCCCAGACGCGAAGATGGAGGTTGTTCTCTTCGCCGACCGCGATTTGGGACGCGTGCAGGATGCCTTTCGCACCGCCGTGGAAGCGGAGCAGGATCGAACCATCGTCGTCCAGTTTCCTGCCCGGAACGAAAGTCGTCAGGTCCGCGCAGAGTTCGGCGACGCGCAGACCGCTGACATAGCCCGCGAGATTGAAAGCGTGCGTGCCGATGTCGCCGAGCGCTCCCGCTGCTCCACTCCGCCGCGGATCGGTGCGCCAGGCGGCCTGCTTCTGGCCGGTGCGTTCGAGCGCGGTGGCGAGCCAGCCTTGCGGGTATTCGATCACGATTTTGCGGAGGCGACCGAGCCGGCCGGCGCGAACGAGCGCGCGGGCCTGCTTCACCATGGCATTGCCGGTGTAGTTGTGGGTGAGGATGAAAATTTTATTGGTGCGGCGCACGATCGCCTCGAGTTTCTTCGCCTCGGCCAGATCGAACGTCACGGGCTTGTCGCAGACGACGTTGAAGCCGGATTCGAGAAACAACTTGGCCGGACCGAAGTGTTGGTCGTTCGGCGTGACGATGACGACGAAATCGAGCCGACGTTCGGCGAGCAGGGCGGCCTCGGCGCGGGCCATTTCGGTGTAGGAGTCGTAAACTCGCGCAGGATCGAGTTGCAGATCCGCACCCGAGGCATGCGAGCGGGCGGCATCGCTCGAGAAGGCGCCAGCCACGAGTTCGGCGAGACCATCCATGCGAGCGGCGATGCGATGCACAGCGCCGATGAACGCGCCGCGCCCGCCGCCGATCATGCCGAAACGAAGTTTTCGGTTCATCGATTTTTCCGGGCGAACGCGGCGTCGAATGCGCCGGAGTTGCGCGCGAAGTCCAATTGCCGGACGAACGCCGCCGCCTCCTTGGCGCCGTGAATGCGATCCATGCGGGCGTCCTCCCACTCGACCGAAAGCGGGCCCGTATAGCCGGCGTCGTTGAGCGCGACGATGATGTCTTCGAATCGGATGTCGCCCCGGCCCGGCGAGCGGAAATCCCAATAGCGTCGTGCATCGCCGAAAGCGGCGTGGCCGCCGAACGCGCCGATGGTGCCGTCACCGTGGCCCCACCAAACGTCCTTCACGTGCACATGAAAAATGCGCGGGCCCAGCGCGCGGATGAAGCCGACGTAGTCGACCCCTTGGTAACCGAGATGCGAGGGGTCGTAGTTGAAACCGAAGCGGCGGTGATTTTTCACGGCGAGCAGCGCGCGTTGCGCCGTCGCGGTGTCGAATGCGATCTCGGTGGGATGAACTTCGAGGGCGAAGTTGACGTTCAACTCGTCGAACGCGGCGAGGATCGGACCGAAGCGACCGGCAAAGTCTTTGAATCCCTGTTCCCAGTATTCGGCGGATGTCGGTGGGAAGGCATAGAGCGAGTGCCAGATGGAAGAGCCGGTGAATCCGTTGACGACGGCTGGTCGTGCTCTCGCCGCCGCAGTCGTGTTAGGGCGGGCATCGAAAAACGCGCGAGCCGCACGGGCGGTGTGGATGAGCTTCTTCGCGGCGCGGCGGCGCACGCCCTCGGGTTCTCCATCGCCCCACACCTCCGCGGGAAGGATCGCGCGGTGCCGCTCATCGACGAGATCGCACACCGCCTGCCCGACGAGGTGGTTGGACACGGCGTGGCAGGTGAGGCCGTGGTCCGACAGGAGTTCCCACTTTTCCCGGCGATGTCTCGCGGAGCCCGCGACCGCATCGACATCGAAGTGATCGCCCCAGCAAGCGAGTTCGAGGCCGTCGTAGCCCATCGCGCGGGCAAGCGGGGCGAGTTTCTCCAGCGGCAGGTCGGCCCACTGGCCGGTGAAGAGAGTGACCGGTCGGGTCATCAGCGTGCGAGGCCGAGGTTGCGAAGATACGCGAGCGAAGCGGGAATGCTTTTCAGCGGTTCGGTCGTCTCGTCCTCGATCAGGCAGTGGACGACGCCGACCTTTTGCGCGGCGGCGAGCACGGCGGGCCAATCGATGACGCCTTCGCCCACCGGCACATTATCGGTGGCGGGAGCGCGACCGGTGTGTGTCCCCACGTCGGCGCCGCGGCGCAGGTCCTTGAGGTGCATCAAGCGCCAGCGATCCGGGTATTTGTTCAACAGTGCCACCGGATCGACTCCGGCGTGGACGACCCAGAATACGTCCATTTCGAAACAGACGTTCTCGGGTTTGGTTTGGGTGACGAGGGTGTCGAATCGCGTCCCTCCGTCGGGCAGCGGGCGGAACTCGAAACCATGGGGGTGGTAGCCGAGTTTCAGGCCGGCGGCGCGCAGCTTGGCGCCCCAGCGATCGAAATCGCGCGCGACGGCAGCGGCGTCAAATACGCCGTCCTGATTTTTCAGCCAGGGGACGACGACATACTCCGCGCCGAACGCCCGCGCTTCTGCGATGACGCCGCGGAGGTCTTGTTGCAGTCGATCGTAACCGTAGTGAGCGCTGACGACGTTTAGACGTCGCGCGCGGAGGGCGGCCGAGAAGGCGTCAGCGCTCAAGCCCCAGGTGCCGGCGGTCTCGACGTTCGTGACGCCGTAGCTGCGGGCAAGGTCAAGCGCGGCGAACGGATTTTCCTTCGCTGGCGCGCGCAAGCTCCAGAGTTGCAGACCGAGGCCGGCCTCGAGCGGGGCGGCGTCGCTGGCGACCGAACTGAACAGGAGAGTGGATCCGAGCACGGCGAAGTGGAAGAGGCTCAAGGGCGTGGGGAATTGAACGGCGAGAGTCGTCATCGTGGAAACGGATGGTGGCGGAGCGGGCGCGCGGGCGAACAAAGCGTGAGACCGCGATGCCTCGTCTGGTTCGCGCGGCAGACGCTGGTTCCGGGGAGTTTCAGCATCGCCACGATTTGATTCGGTGGCGGGTCAATAGCCGCGCCTTTGGCATTAATCCCGTTGAAAGCCGGAGCTATGCGCGGCCCTTTCGGAGCGGCGAACGAAAGGATTTGCCAACTCCACGGATTGTTAACAATCAGCAATCATGCTTCTCCCCGCTGCCCACGACGTGAACCGGAGACGTCGTTCGCTTTCCCTCGCTGCGTTCTGTGCCATCGCCCTGACGTGCTCGGCCGCTGCCGACCGGCCCGCCGAGTCCTCCGCCGTCGGCCTGGACGACTCGGCCGCAATCGAGCCGGCGCGCCGGCTCCACGCTTTTCTTTACGAACTCAGTCGCTCCGAGGCGCGCTCGAACAAGCTCATCGCCGGGCACTGGCTCGGGGCGTCGTTTCGGGACGGGAAAGCCTATCCCTTCAATCTACAGGAGCCGCTCGAAATCCGGCGACACACGGGCAAGTGGATTGGCATGATCGACGGGTGGATCTGTCCCGGCGAGTTCCCGGAAGGAGGAAGTCGCGATCCGATTGCGGACTGCATGTGGTATGACGAAATGATTGCCGACTACACGCTTTGGTGGCGCAACGGTGGGATCGTGCACGTCGCGGCGTCGTTCTTCGCCCCGCTGGCCGACCGTTACGGTCAGCGTCTCGATCCCGACGCGAAGGTCGATCTCGATGCGGTTCTGCGTCCGGGAACGCCGGATAATCAACGCTGGCGGGCGATGCTCGATCGGATGGCGACTTTTTTTCAGGCTCTGGAGGCTCGCGAGGTTCCGGTGATCTTCCGGCCGTTCACCGAAGGCTACCTGGCGCACTTCTGGTATTCGCGCCAGCGACTCGGTGACGAAGGAGCGAAGCGCCTCTGGATCGATCTGCACGACTACCTCACCGGCGTGAAAGGATGCCACAACATCGTCTGGGACTTCCAAGGTGGGAAGGCAGCCCCGCATTATCCCGGCGATGCCTACGTCGACCTCTACACCGCGAAGAGCGAATATCGCACTTGGAAGGTTGCTCCTTTTCAAACCCTCGAGCCTGACGATCTGCCGATGGGCAACGCGGAGCTGGGTGACTACGGCGCCAGTGCCCGCGCCGATGCCAAAGGCAAGTCGCGCATCGCGTGGAACGATTGGGTGGAAGCGATTCGCGAAAAGGCGCCGCGCCTGGCGTTCTTCACGAGTTGGGATCGTGAGTGGGGTGCGGTAAAACGAGCGGGCGCGGACGGTCGTTACCGTGACTACGATTCCGGCTACGATGCAATGATCGCCAACCCCTACGTGTTGACGCGCGACGAATTGATCGGGTTTTCGCGGCCGCCAGCGGCGCCGGCGTTGCCGGAGCGCGACGCGTGGATTCCCGTGAACGGAAAATGGAAGGTCGACGGCGCGCGAATTGTCCGGACCGATCGCGAGGGCGAGGGGAGGATCATCGCGGGCAACACCGATTGGACCGACTACTCGGTTCAAGCCACGCTTCGCGCCGACACGGCCGGCGAAGTTGGCGTTCTGGGACGATGCGCGTCGAGCGACATCTACTATCTCCTGGCGATCAAGCCCAGCGGGCTGACACTCAGCCGGCGTTTCAACCGACGATTGGAAACGCTGGCGACCTGGTCGCATGCCTTCGAACCCGGTCGGCATTACAACGTGAAGCTGATCATGCGAGGGGATCGGATCGAAGGCCACGTCGACACCGGCGACGGCCTGATGCCGCGCGTGAGCACCGTCGACGACTTTATTCCCTGCGGTGCGATCGGCTTCCGTGCCGTTGGCGCCGGAACGGAGATCACGAACATCCAGGTCGAAACCGTGGAAGCAGCCCGATGAGCACTCGTCCGAACATTCTCGTTTTTCTCACCGACGATCACTCGCCGCGTGCGATCAGCACCTACGACTCGTCGTTGATTTCCACGCCGCAGATCGATCGACTGGCACGCGAAGGAGCACGGTCTGACGCGGCGTTTTGCACCAACGCGATTTGCAGCCCGAGCCGGGCCACCGTGCTCACCGGCAAATACTCCCATCTCAACGGCGTCACCCGTTTCAACAGTCTCGTCGGCGGACAGCCGACCGTGCCGGGCTTGTTGCGCCAGGCAGGCTACTACACCGCCGTCGTGGGCAAGTGGCATCTCGGGAGTATCTCCGCCGGCATGTTCGATCATTGGGATGTCCTCCCGATTCAGGGTGAATACAACGACCCGTGGTTCGCGAGTCCCGCAGGCACGAGGCAGGTGCCCGGATATGTGACCGATGTTGTGACGGACCTGAGTCTCGGCGTCCTGCGTCGTCGTCCGGCGGATCGTCCGTTCCTCCTCTTCGTGCAGCACAAGGCGCCGCACGATCCGAGCACACCGCGCTCCGACTTGCGCGAGCGGTTCGCCGAGCGCGAGTTTCCTTATCCGCCGTCTTTCGACGACGACTTCGCTGGGCGGAGCCGTGCAATCCGCGCCATGATGGAGCGCCGCCAGCGGGAGGAAACTGAGCGTCGTCGCACGCACGGGCAAGACTACTACTCGGCGGAAGAGAAACAGCGCGCGGAGGAACTGGCGCGCGGCGAGGTGACGTTGTCCGATGGCTCAAAGCGCACGCTGAGCGAGACGGAGCGGCGTCAATGGCAGTATCAGAATCACCTGAAGGACTACCTGCGCTGCGTTGCGGCGGTCGACGAGAGTGTGGGGCGCATTCTCGACGAACTGGATCGCACCGGTTTGGCGGACTCGACGCTCGTGCTCTACACGTCCGATCACGGGCTGTGCCTGGGCGATCACGGGATGTTCGACAAGCGCCTGATGTATGATCCGTCGATCCGCGTGCCGTTACTCGCGCGCTGGCCCGGGCGGATTCCCGCCGGAATCCGCACCGAGCGGCTCGCGATCAATGCGGACCTCATGCCGACGCTGCTCGACGCGGCCGGCGTGTCCGTGCCCGACGGCGTGCAGGGACGGAGTTTGCTGCCGGTTTGGCAGAAAACTCCGCCGACGGACTGGCGGACGTCGTTCTATTATCGTTTCTACGGCAGCGAATCCTACCGCAGCGGTGCGCATCCGCCGCACTACGGCGTGCGCACCGACCGGCACAAGCTGATCTATTTTCCGGAAACCGCCGAATTCGAGCTCTACGATTTGCAGGCCGACCCGCACGAGATGAACAATCTGGCGTCGTCGCCCGCGCACGCTCCGCTCTTGCAGCAACTCAAGACGGAGTTGTTGCGACTCCGGCGGGAGCTCGACGATCGCGATCAATTCCGGCACGCGCAAAGCGATCTCGTGCTCGACAACGAGCAGCCGGATTACGTCCCGCAATTTCCGCTGGAGAGCAGGTGAGCGAAAGGCGCGGCACGCCATCGCCTGCCGCGCGTTCCGCAGTCGCCGTTGCCACAGCGCGAGCTTTCTCAGTGGGAATCCATCACCGGCTCGAGCACGACGTTCCAGAGATCGGCGATGCCCGGCTTCGAATCAGAGCCGGGATTCACGAGCGTGAAGGTGACGCGTTGCACGTCGGCGCCGATCTCGATCCTGCCCAACTGATGCAGCGAACCCGGCGAAAGCGCGGCGTCAATGCGCTGTGTGCCGGCTTGAAGTGCCACGCGGCGGTCGGCGCCAGCGATGTCCGCCTGCAGCCAGACGGTGTAAGCGCCGGGCCGCTCGACCCGCACGTGCCACTCGACGGATGAGCCCGCTTGAGTGGCGGAAGAGCTCAGCGCCCAGAGTTCGTTGCCGCGGAAGTCGCCGGTGAGTTTCCAAGCGCCGTTGAAAAGCAACACGCCGGCGGGTGACCGTCCGATCAGGTAAGTGGGACTCGCGAAGGGCAGCGGTTCCTCGAGCACGGAAGCGAACCACGAACGCAGCGCAACTTCGAGCCGCTGTTTATCCGCAGGGAATCGCGCCGACACGTCGTGGCTTTCCGAGGGATCGTCCCGCAGGTCGAAAAGTTCGAGTTGATTGCGGGCGCCTTTCACGAGCTTGAAGCGCGGGTCGCGCGCGTAGAGGTGGGCTTCCTGATAATCGAGGCGCGTGCGCTCGGCATCGAGATCGCGTCCCGCTGCGAGCGGGGGTGATTGCTTGCGACCGCGCGCGGGCACGCGCATGGCCGAGCCAAACACGATACGGTCCGGCTGCGTCGCGGCTGGATCGAGCAATGCCGGGACCAGCGAGCGCCCGTCGAGCCGCCCAGGCAAATTGGCCGCCGGCACGCGGCCGAGATCGGCGAGCGTCGGCAGCAGGTCCGTGACATGGCTGAGAAAACCGGTCGCGCCCGGTTTGATGTGGGACGGCCAGCGCACGTAAAGAGGAGAGAGAATTCCGCCTTCGTAAATGGTGCCCTTCTGTCCGCGCAGGTGACGCGGATTGCGCTGGGCGATCTCGTGCTCGTCGAGTTCGCCGGCGAAGCGACCGACGTTGTGGTGCACGTAGCCATTGTCGCTCAGGAACAGCACGACCGTGTTTTCGGCCAGCCCGAGACGATCGAGGTCGGCGAGCAGTCGTCCGATGGAGCGGTCCATTTGCTCGATCAGTGCATTCAACGAAGCGAAGCGGTCGCTTTGTCCGCGGGCTTTGTATTTGGCGCGCAATTCCTCGGAGGCCTCCCACGGGGCGTGCGGCTCGACGTAGGCGACCTGCAGGAAAAACGGCCGGTCGCGATGCTCGGCGAGGAAGCGGGCGGCTTCCGTGTTGACGCGGTCGACGTTCCAGCCGGCGTCTGGCCGCGGCCCGTAGTATTCGGCGTCAGCGAGACGGCGGGGCGCTTCGTTGACGGCCATCGCGTTTTGCCAGTGGTCGTGCATCGTGGTTATCACGGCGGAACCGAAGCCGCGTTCGTGCGGCAGGTAGCCCGGAGTTTTGCCCGAGTGCCATTTGCCGATGTGCCCGGTCACGTAGCCGGCGGAGGCGAGCACTTGCGGCAACAGCGTTTCGCCCAAGCCGATGTAGTCGCCGCCGAAATGAACGCTCCAGACGCCCGTGCGGATGAACGAGCGGCCGGTGAGAAGCGAGGCGCGAGTCGGAGCGCAGGCGGGCTCGACGTAGAACGAATTGAAAACACGAGATTGGGTTTCGAGGCGGTCGAGGTGAGGCGTGTCGACCTGCCCGGTGCCGCGTGAGGAATAATCCGCGTAGCCTTGGTCATCGCTGACGATGAGAACGATGTTGGGCTTCGACTCGCCGGCGCAGGCGGAGGTGACGACGACGATCGCGGCGGCCGCCAACGGCGAGAACCACGGAAACGGCAGGCGAGTGGGGCGGAGAGCGGATTTCGGGCGCATGGTGAACAAGGAGTTTGTTGCGACAAAACGAGGAAACGTGGGGCGGGCGGCCGGTGGTTCGCGTGGCCCGGCGCTCAGACCCGTTCGCGACGGCTTTCGAGTTCGTGGCGGATTTTGCCGGCGAGGGACTCGGTGATTTCGAAATAGCGCGTGAGATAAAGAGCGGCGGCAAAGAGGAGGAACGGCACGACGGCAAAGGAGAGCCGCACCATTTGCACGAAGTGCTCCGTCTGTGCCGTGCCAGGGGTGGAGTCGAATCCGATCCACATGACGATGTTGGCGGTGAACAGATAGGTGACGGATGCGCCGGCCTTGTAAGTCCAGGCTGAGGCGGCGCCGAAGATGCCTTCGCGACGTTTGCCGCACTTCCATTCGTCGTAGTCGGTCACATCCATTTTCATGGAGTTGGTGTAGATCCAGAATCCGCTGATCGCGGGTGCCGTGAGGATCGGCACGAGGAGCTGCAGATACGGCATCGCCGGCGTGTAGAGGAACCAGCTACTCAACGAGCCGAGCATGGCGAGCACGATGCAGGCCCGCAGCATCGTGAGCTTGGAAACACGCCCCGCCAGCAAGTTGAAGCCGAAGGTGGAAGCCATGCTCAGCACACCCACGGTGGTGCCGAAGTTCAGGGCGAGAAGTGCCGCTCCGAATTTTTTGTCACCTTGGGCCACGTAGTAGACGTTCATGTAGAGGCCGAGCGACTCGACCGTGCTGATCCCCGCGCCCACGAGGAGGACAATGCCGGCGACGATCAGGAAGGGCCGGTTCTTGAACGGCTCGATCAACGCGTCGACGTGGCGCTGCTTCGGCTGCTTTTGCGACAACTTGTAGTATCGCTCCTTCAACAGCAGGCCCGGCAGCACGCCGAGTCCGACGATCGCCAGGCCCGCTCCCAGTGACACCACGCGCGCTCCGGTAAGCGTATCGCCAAAGCGGTCCCATTGGCACAGCCAGAAAATCCACGGCATGCCCATCGTGGCAATCTGGTTGAGCAGCGTGCGCACGACCATGACGCGCGTGCGCTCGTGGTAGTCGGGCGTGAGTTCGAGTCCGAGGGTTTGGTAGGTGACCGAGTAGAGCGCGAAGAACGTGTAGAAGATCAGGCTCGCGACGAGAAAGTAGATGAAGGCCGCGACGTTGCTGAAGCTCCGCGGAACCCACCACAGCAGGGGAAAGAAAAGTCCGGTCAGGATCGCGCCGGCGACGATGAACGGACGGCGGCGACCGAAACGGGAACGGAAATTGTCCGACCACGTGCCGACGGCGGGATCGATGCCGGCGTCCCACAATCGCGCGCAGGCCTGCACCGTGCCGATCCAGACCGGATTGACTCCGAGCGTGAGCGTGTAGATCGGCTGCGCGAGTTGGTTGAGCAGGTTGCTGCCGAGCTGAAAGCTGGTGCCGCCGAGTCCGTAGGCGATGCGCTGAGGAATCGAAATGCGATCTTCCGGCGCCGTCGTGGTCGGAGCATGGACCGCGGGCGTGGCGGTCGACGATGCGGAGCCCGCGGGAGAGGGCACTCCGTCGTGTTGCGGTTCGGCGCTCGACGGCATCGGTGGTCGACGATGAAGGACGTGGAAACGAGATGGCCGGCGCCGTTACGAGGCGGAGTCCGGCGGTTGGTGCCAGAGATTTTTTCTCGGGCCGAGATGGAGCATGACCGTTTTGGTCTCCGTGAACGGCTCGAGCGCGTCGGGGCCGAGTTCGCGGCCGATCCCGCTCTGGCCATAGCCGCCGAAGGGAAGCTCGCAGCCGCCTTCCATGATCGTGTTGCCCCAGATCGTCCCGGCGCGGATGCCGCGCGCGCAGGTCAGCATGCGATCGACGTCGCGCGTCCAGACGGCGGCCGAAAGGCCGTAAGCCGTCGAGTTGGCGAGGCGGATCGCCTCGTCCGTCGTGTCGAAGCACAGCGCCGACAGCACGGGGCCGAAGATCTCCTCGCGCGCGATCCGCATCGACGCGGTGACGTCGGTGAAGATCGTCGGCTCGATGAAACGGCCAGGGCCGCTCCCAAGTCGTTTGCCGCCGAGGAGCAGCCGGGCGCCTTCGCGGGTGCCGGAAGCGATGCAATCGAGGATGCGATCAAATTGAGCCTCGTTGACGATCGCGCCCATCTTGGTGCGTTCATCGAGCGGATCGCCGACGGGCAGTGTGCGCGCTCGCGCCGCGACGCGTTCGAGAAACGAATCGGCGATCGCGCGGTGAAGCAGGACGCGGCTGCCGCTGTTGCAGCATTCGCCGGCGTTGAAATAGATGCCGAATACGACGGCATCCGCGGCCGCATCGAGATCGGCGTCGGGGAAAATCACCTGCGGATTCTTGCCGCCGAGTTCGAGGGCGACGCGTTTCAGGTTGCCGTGGGACGCGGCGACGATCTTGCGACCGACGGCGGTCGAGCCGGTGAAGGAAACCTTGTCGACCTCCCGATGCTCGGCGAGCACGCGGCCCACCGGTTCGCCGTAGCCGGTCACCACATTGCATACGCCGTCGGGAAGTCCGGCCTCCTGGAGCAACCGAGCCAGGCGCAGCGTGGTGCCGCTGGTGAATTCGCTGGGTTTCACGACGCAGGTGCAGCCCGCGGCGAGCGCGAAGGGAAGTTTTTGGGAAACGATGAGGAGCGGGAAATTCCAAGGCGTGATCAGGGCGACCACGCCGACGGGCTCCTTGAGCGTGAAGCCGAGCTGGTTCGATCCGATCGTGTTGGTGGAGTCGCCGTGGAGCGTGCGAGCAAGGGCGGCGGCGTAGTCCCAGATGCCGGCGGCCCACGCCATCTCATCGCGGGCCTGACCGATCGGCTTGCCGCTTTCGAGTGTTTCGATGCGCGCGAGCGCCTCGGCGTTTTCGCGGATCAGGGCCGCCGTGCGCTGCAGCACCGCGGCGCGATCGGCGCCGGGAAGCGAAGGCCAAGGGCCGTGATCGAACGCCCGGCGGGCGGCAGCGATGGCCTTTTCCGTCTCGGCGACCGTGCCTGCCGCGTAAGTGGCCACGAGGACATCGTGAGCGGGACTGAGGCGCTCGATGCGAGCGGAGGGATTTATCGGCGAGGGACGTCCGTCGATCCAATGCGCGTAGTGTTCGGTGAACATGAGGGGTGGGGGAGCGAGAGGGCGAATGAGACGACGCCGAAACCCGGCGACGGTTTCCCGTTATCTTTTGCGGGACAAAAATTCGGCGAGACGCTGTTGCGTGTCCACCGCAGAGAGACAATCGACCGACGCGGCGGCTTCGAGTGCGGCGACGTCCGCCAACGGCGCGGCGGGCGCGCGCGAAACCAGGTGTTTGTGGCCGACGGCCGAGGTCGCGCTGGTTGCGGCGAGCTCCTCGGCGAAGCGGACGCAGTAGTGCTCGAGCGCTTCGGGGGAACCTGCGAACTCCACGAGCCCGATCGCGGCGGCTTGCGCGGCAGACAGCAGGCGCGCGGTGAAGAACAATTCCTTTGCTTTCGCGGCGCCGACGCGGCGCGGCAGCCGATAGGAGCCGCCCCAGCCGGCGACGAAACCGAGTCGCGCCTCGGTTTGTCCAAATTGTGCGGTGTCGGCAGCGAAGATGAGGTCGCAAGCCATCGCGAGTTCGAGACCGCCGCCCAGCGCGAAGCCTTCGACTCGCGCGACCGTCGGCAGCGGAAGGCGCTCAAGGCGGTTGAACACCTCATGACCGCGCTGCACCCACGGTGCGATCGTCCCGGCGTTGATTGTGGCAAGGGCATTGATGTCCGCGCCGACGCAGAAGAATTTCGGCGAGGCGCTGCGCACCCAGAGAAGTCGCAGGGAGGTGGCGCGTCTTTCCAGTTCCGCACAGACTTCGTCGAGTCGGTCGAGAGTGGGCAGGTCCAACGTGGGCGGTCGGCGCGGGTTGTCGGACGCGAGGGTGAGCGTGGCGATCCCGCCGGTGCAATCGAGGACGATGCTGGCGCTCATGAGCGGAAATAGTCGGGGTTCATGACGCGCAGATCGGAGGCGACGAGAGGCTTGAAATCCATCTGACCGAGCACGTCGCGCTGGAGATCGATGCCGGGCGCGATTTCTTTCAGCACGAGACCGTCGGTTCCGAGCTCGAACACGGCACGCTCCGTTACGACGAGGACCGGCTGCTTTTGCTGACGGGCATAGCGGCCGCTGAAGGTGATCTGCTGCACCTGGCGCACGAATTTCCGGACCGTGCCCTCGCGTAGGATGACCAGACGGCCGCCGTCCACTTCGAGATCGACGCCCTTGGCGGTGAACGTGCCGCAGAATACGACGCGCTTGGCGTTCTGGGAAATGTTGATGAACCCGCCGCAGCCGGAGAGCAGCGGGCCGACGCGGCTGACGTTGACGTTCCCCTCGATGTCCATCTGGGCGAGACCGAGGAAAGCAATGTCGAGTCCGCCGCCGTCGTAGAAATCGAATTGATGGCTTTGGTGAATGCGCGCTTCGGGGTTGTGGCTGACCCCGAAGATAACGCCGCCGGCCGGCATGCCGCCGATGAGCCCTTGTTCGATGGTGAAGGTGAGTTCGCCGAGCCGGCCTTGTTCGGCGGCGACCTGGGCGATCCCGTCGGGCATGCCCACGCCGACGTTGATAACGGCGTTCGGAAAGAGTTCCTGCGCGGCACGGCGAGCGACGACCTTGCGCTCGCTCAGTTCGAGCCGGGGCAGTTGCGCCGCCGGTCGACGCACGGCACCTGACAGCGACGGGTCGTGAATCGTCAGGCAGGTTTGTCGCTGCTCCGGGTCGACGACGACGTAGTCCACCGAAACGCCGGGGATTACCACGGTGCGCGGATCGAGCGTGCCGGTTTCCGCGAGATATTTCACCTGCGCGATCACGATGCCGCCCGAGGCCTTTGCCGCTTGGGCGATTGAGATGCCTTCGTAGATGGCGGCTTCTTCTTCGGCGGTGATGTTGCCCTTGCTGTCGCTGGTGGTGCCACGAACGAGGGCGACGTCGACTTTGGCGCGCGGATAGAAAAGCCACTCCTCGCCGGCGAGATGGACCACGTGAACGAGTTCGCGCACCGCACGCGAGTTCAAGCGTCCGCCTTCGATGCGGGGATCGACGAAGGTGCCGAGGCCGACCTTGGTCAGCACTCCCGGTTGCCGCGCCGCCGTGGCGCGATAAAGCTGGGAGATCACGCCTTGGGGCAGGTTGTAGCCGGCGATGCGACCGTCCTGAATCATCCGAGCCATCGATGGAGCCATCCCCAAATGGCCGGCGATGTCGGTCTCGACGAGTCCGTCGAGTGCCAGCAGATCGGTGCCGATCCCGGCCTTGTCGCCGAGGCCGGTGGCGTGAAGCAGCGTGAGGCGCGACGGCGCCGCTTCGGCGAGAAATCGCTCCCGGAGCGCTCTCAGGAGTTGTGTGGGTTCGCCCGGGCCGCCGCCGGCCCCCATGATCGCAACCGTGGCACCCGACGGAATGAGGCGGGCCGCTTCGGCGGCGGTGATGAACTTGGAGACGACGGAAGGAGAAGGCACGGAGGCGCGGGGCGAAGCAGATGGACCGCGCGGATATCGCGGCGGATCAGGGCGGTTTGGCAGCAACATGTAGATTGTCAACAATCAAGCTATCCGGAGCGAGATTTCGGAATTTCAGAATGAAAACACCGGAAACGATGGCACGTTAACAATCATACAATTGACACGGACGGGATTTTCAGGTCGAGAAGCACCGTTGCGTCCTCCGTGGCGAGGCGTTCGCCTCCGCCGCTTGCGAAACTCTTCCCGGAATACTGCCGCACTCTACGCCCCCCTCCCAGATCACGACCATGACCAGAGACTCACTCGTCTATTTTTCCGACGGCGAATATCGCGCCGTCGATCAAAACACTCGCGCCGAACTGCACGCCGGCGCCGACGCTGCGGCCGTCATCCAGCGTGCGCTCGACCTCGCCGGGGCGCAGTGCGGTGGCAACGTCGAGTTGGCCAGCGGGACGTTTCTCCTCGAACGTCCGCTCCGGCTGCCGTTCCGGACGACGCTGAGTGGTCGTGGCCACGGCACGGTGCTCGGGGCGGCGAAAGGGTTCTCCGGGGAGGCCGCAGTGATCGCGGAGGATGCATGTGCAGTCGGTCTGCGCCGATTGACGATTTCAGGTTTGGTCGGCGAATCGCTGCCCAACGGCGTCGTCGTGCGGCGTAGTCCGCAATGCGTCCTCGATGAGGTGGCCGTCGGCGGCACGGCGGGAGCGGGATTTCTCATCGCGGACAATTCCGCGCTGACGCAAGCCCGCGGCTGCATCGCTGCGGGCAACTCGCGTTGCGGTTTCCTCCTGAAGGAAAACTTTCGCGGCGCCCACGGCGATTTCATCCCTCTGGCGGTGCAGAACTGCCTCGTCTACGGCGGCGGCAAAGGTTTCGAGTTCGATCGCTGCATCGTGGCGAACGTCACCGGCTGTAGTGTCTATCAGACGCGCGGGACGGCGTTTCACCTCTACAACATGAGCAACAGCGTGCTGATCTCCGGCTGTCGCACGTTTCAAATCGGAGACGATGTCTACGTGAGCGAGGAGTCGAACGAGATCAATGTCACCGGAAACATTTTCTGCTGGCACGAAGGCGTGGGCGTGCGCCTGCGCAAAGTCTGTTGGGGCACGATCACGGGCAACAACATCATCGACACCGGCAGCCACAATCCCGGCGCACCGGACTGCTCGATGACTTTTGCGCAGGTGGGCGCGCGCGCGAAGCCGACCGAAGGCATGGTTTTCGAGGAGAGCCGCGGTCTCGTGGTCTCGGCAAATGCGATTTTCAACTGGCACGTCTGTCCTCCGCTGGCTCATGCCATTCGCGAAGACGAGGCCTGCGCCGACAACACCTACGTCGGCAACAACGTCAACTATCTCGCCGGCGAGGCGATTCTCGCTCGAGGCCAACGACCCACGATCACCGGCAACACCGTTCACGCCGAGCAGCCGCACGTGCATTATTACGGCAGGCAAACGCTGCTGCCGCCCGACCAGCAGCACATCCAAAGCTTCCAACCGAAACTCACGCAGGAGTTGATCGAGCGAATTTTCGGACCGATGCCCGCCACTGCTTGAGCGCGGCGCGCCGGGATCGGCGACCGGCGGTGCGACGATTGGCGGAATGCGCGTCGCCGGTCTTTCGCCTCGTTACTGGATGTTCGCTTCCAGCGCCGTGATCGCCTTCTTGAGATTGCCGGCCTTGATCGCTTCGAAGACGTCGCAGTGCTCCTCGTAGCTTTCGATCAATTTCTGGTGACGCGAATACGGCAGCACGAGATGCGTGATGAGCGGCAGCCAGATCGCGACGAGCACCTCGTCGCCGGCCTTCTGGAGGATGGAGCGATGGAAAGCCATGTCGTGGTGAATGACCGCGGGCATGTCGTTGTTTTTGCACGCCGTCTTGAACGACTCCAGGTTGGCTTCCCATTCCGCGAGATCGCCCGGTCCGATTTGCGGGAAGATTTCCCGCAGAGCGTAGACCTCGATTTCACGGCGGATCTTGACGAGGAGCGCGCGACTTTTCTCCGAGGGCTTGGGACGCACCTTCACGCCTCGATTCGGTTCGGCCATCAGCAGGCCCTCCTTGGTCAGTTGCAGGAGCGCGTCCCGGATCGGACCGCGGCTGACGCCATACTTGGCGGCCAACAATTGTTCGCGGAGCGCGGCGCCTTCCTTGTAGCTCCCGCAGAGGATCTCCTGCCGCAGGTGATCGACGATCTGTTCGCGAATGGTTCTGACCAGGATGGGCGAGGTTCGCATGCACCTCGTGTGTAGCCGGCCTGATTGTAGAGAGTCAACAAAACCACAGAGCGGGCATTGCGCATTCGCCGGCCGAATGATCCTGCGATCCTCGGGTTCGTGGCCACGAGGGCGTTGGTCGCCCGGTGCCCGGCGGCGCGCGGTGTTCAACGAGGCTAACGACAAAGCCGGTCTGATTCGCGGTGAAATCAACGGGGTCAACGCCGAGGCGCCGCTGCGCGAGGCGCTTGCCGGTTAGTGTGTCGACGCCGGCGTCAGCGGTGCTTCGGCGCCGCCGGCGCCGGCATTTCACGTATCAACCCCAACTCAAAATACCCATGAAGAGCATCCTTCTACGCGCCGGCCTGGTCCTTGGCGCCTGCGCCAGTGCCGTGTCGGCACTGGCTTACCTGCCTGAGCCGAGTGATTCGCAGGCGTCCGCCGCGACCAAGAACCTCTACTACCACATCGCCAGCCGCGCCGGCCAAACCGACAACACGATGATCGAAGGACAGCACCTCGGCGGCATCAACGAGGTTCTGTATCCCGCGATCTACGGCACCTTCGACATCAACGACCACGTGATCGACGGCAAAGTCCCCGGCCTCGTCGGTTCGCGCTACGATGCGGTCGACAAGGAGCAGAACCTCTACGTCCTCGATCCCGCCGTCTGCACCGCGATCAATCAGAAACTCATCGCCGCGTGGAACGAGCACCAGGCGATCATCCATGTCACGGCGGTTCCGCCCAATCCCTGGAATTTCCAGTCTGGCCGCGATCCCTACCGGACCACGGACAACATCTCGGAGTTGTTCTGGAGCGCGCCGACGTCTGACGCCCGGACCAGTTTTTGGAACTCCATGGCGATCATCGCCGACGCGCTGGAGGAATTTCAGAATGCCGGAATTCCGGTCATTTTCCGTCCGTTCGCGGAGTTCAACATGACCAACAAATACTACTACGCGCACCAGAACGCAGCGGATTTTGTCCAGCTCTGGAAGGATGTCCGCGACTACTGCGTTAACACCCGCGGTCTCCACAATCTTCTGTTCTGCTGGGAAGTCTGGGCGCTGAACCGCAACACCGCCACGGCCGACATCGCGCCGTGGTATCCCGGCGACGGCTACGTCGACATCGTCGGCGGCGCCTATTACTTCCGGCCCGACATCCAGTATATCGATCCGGTGACGGGCGAATTCAGCTTCGCCAATTCCGATCCGGAGGACCAGGGGATCTTCGATTTCCTGGTCGCGCAGAACCGTCCGTTCGGCGCGCCGCAGTGGGGGTTGAACTACAGCCCGACCGGCGGTGGCGGCTACGGCGATCACGACTTCACGCGGAAGTTCATGGATTTCGCGCCGCAACTGGCGTTCGCCTACTATTGGATGAAACAGTATGCGGTGGAGAACCAGAGCCACGGAACCGAGTTCGTGAACGATCACCGCGTGGCGACCGCCGACGATCTGCCGGGATTTTCGTCGCTGACCTTCACCTCGATCGCGACTGCCGACGGGTGGGTGCTCGAATCGTCGGAAACCTCGAATGCCGGCGGCTCGCTCGATGCGACCGCGACCGGCAACTCGGCGCTGAAGACGGGCGACAACGCGTCGAAGCAGCAGTTCAAGTCGATCCTCTCGTTCAATACGAGCGCCCTGCCGGACGACGCCACGATCACCGGCGCCGCACTCGTGCTCACGCGCGGGTCGCAATCCGGCAATCCCACCGCGACGCTCGGCTCGCTGCAGGCGGACATCAAGACCGGCAGTTTCGGCCCCTTGGCGGACCTCGAAATCGGGGACTTCGAGGCCGGCTACACCTACGCCAACGTCGCCTCGCTCGCCGTGCCCGCCAATGACGGCGAGACCGCCATCGGCGCGCTCGACGTCAACGGACTGAGCGCGATCAAGAAGAACGGGAAGACCCAGTTCCGCCTCTACTTCTCGACCGACGACGACAACGACGGAGTCGGCGACAACATCGGCTGGTATTCCGGCGAAGCGGCGGTGCCCGAAAATCGCCCGCAACTCACCGTGAACTACAAGGTGCTCACGCCGTGATCCGGAACGAACGAAACTGAGCTGACCGCACGGGCGCCCGGAACTTCCGGGCGCCTTTTTTATTCGCAGCGTCGCGGTCTGATGCCGCCCGCCGGCGTGGGAATCTTGTCAACGCGTCCTCGCGTTACTCGCACTTCACGACTTCGAACTGCTGGCTGTGAGCAGGACGATGTTCCAGAACTCGACGCCCGCCGTATCCGCGTGACCGTTTTGTTCGAGTGTGAAGACAGCTTCGGAGGCGTTCGCCGGAACGTCGATTGTGCCGAGTTCGTGCACTTCTCCGGGCGCGAGCACGGCCGATGTCGTGCGATCTCCGCAGGTCAGCGCTCCGCGGAATCCATTGGCCTTCACCGTGGCTTCCAGCACGACGCGGTAGCGGCCGGGCGTCACGACGCGCACGGCAAACGTCGCGGTCGAACCGGATTTCGAGGCCTGCAAGCTGTGTGCCCATTCGCCGTTGCCGACAAAATCGCCCGTGAGCTGGCGCGCGCAGTTGAAATGCATCACTGCGCCGGGGGCGCCGGGGCGGCCGATCAAGTGGAGCGGCGCCTGATACGGCCGATCGTGCGCGAGGATGTCTTCATACCAGTGCTTGAGGCTCGCCCCGAGTGCGGCCGCCTCGGCGGGAAACTGCACGGAGACGTCGGTCTTCTCCGCGGGATCGGCCGCCATGTCGAAAAGTTCCCGTTTGGCGCCGCGCTTGACCAGTTTGAATCGCTGGGTGCGCGCGTAGAGGTGCGCATTGCCGTAATTGGCCGCGGCGCGATCGGCCTCGAGGTCGAGGCCTTCGCGGACCGGTGAGGCTTTGGTTTGGCCGGGCGCGGACTTCATCCGAGTGGGCGCGGGAATGTTGAGTTCGGAACCGAAAAGAGTGCGCTCGGGCAGCGTGCCCGCGTCCAGCAGCAGTGGCTTCAGGCTGATTCCGTCGAGTCGCTTCGCTCCGGTCGGCGGCGGTGGCGCGCCGGCGAGGTCGATCAGCGTCGGGAACACGTCGGTGACGTGGGCAATCACGTCGGTTTTGCGCGGGCTGATTTTTCCGGGCCAGCGCACCATCAGCGGCGAGCGAATGCCGCCCTCGAAAATCGAGGCCTTGGCGCCGCGAAGCTGGCTGACGTTGCGCACGGCGATGTCGGCCGGAGTCAGCCGCCCCGCGTGCGTCCCCACGGTGGTGTGCACGGCGCCGTTGTCGCTGAAGAAGAGCACGACGGTGTTCTGCGCGAGTTGCAGCGTGTCGAGTTCGTCCAGCACGCGGCCGATGGCGTGGTCCATCTGTTCGAGCAGGGCGTAGAGTGCGGCGAGCCGTTCCGAGCAGCCTTTCTTCCGGTATTTCTCGATGAGTTCCGGCGGCGCCTCCCACGGCGAATGCACGGCGATATGCGGCAAGTAGAGGCAGAACGGCCGGTCTTTGTTTTCCCGGAGGAACGCGATCGCGTCGTCGGCGAGCCGATCCGCGGTGTCGCCCGAGCGCGTGCGATCGGCATAGGGAGCGACATCGGCCAGCACCTTGGGCGCGTTGCTGATGTGAAAGCCGTTGTTTTGATGAATGTAGAGGTCCGCGATCGTGACGGTTTGAAAACCGCGATCGCCGGGGAGGTAGCCGGGGATTTTGCCGTTGTGCCATTTGCCGATGCACGCGGTCGCGTAGCCGGCATCGCGCAGGCGTTCGGCGAACGTCGTCTCTTCGAGCGGCAGGTAATCGCCGCCGAAATGCACGCTCCACACGCCGGTGCGCACGAATGAGCGGCCGGTCAGGAGCGAAGCGCGGGTCGGGGCGCAGGCGGGCTCGACGTAGAACTGGGTGAATTCCCGCGACTGCGCGGCGAGCCGGTCGAGGCGCGGGGTTTCGGCGAATCGGTTGCCGTGCGACGACAGATCGTCGTAGCCCTGATCGTCGCTGAGGATGATGAGGAAATTCGGGCGCGCGGGCGCGGAGGACGCGGCGGGCGCCGAAGGCGCGGCGGCCATTGCGTCGACAGCGCTGGCGAGAGCGAGCGAAACGAGGAGCGATTTCACGACTGGGGGGATTTGCTTTTCGATTTCGGATTGAGCGGAATCCGCGCGGCGAGTTGCTGGACCTGCTCGCGCGTGAGCGTGGGAGCGCCTTGGAGGACGCCGAGCGACCCGAGAAATTTGTCCATCTCGACAGTGGTCTCGAAAAAACGATCGGCCGACCGTTTCAGGCCGAAGAAGCCGTGGCCCTCGCCGGGATAGACCACGGCTTCCATCTTCAAACCCGCCGCGCGGCAGCGTTCCTGGAACGATTGCAGCACCGCGCCGGGCAGGACCGGGTCGCGGGAGCCGACGAGGATGAGGCCGGGAGCGTCGTCCTTGCTGACGTGGAGGTAGGGCGAAATCGACGCGTAGCGCTCGATCAGTTCCGGCGGGAGATTTTTGCTGTCGGCGGCGCTGGGTTGGAGCAGGGCCGGATTGAACATCACGGTCGCGGCGGGACGGCTCGAAACTTTCGGGTCGTCGGCAGGATCGTCCGTGCCCTCGACCATGCCGACGAAAGCCGCGAGTTGACCGCCGGCAGAGCCTCCGGAGGCGACGATGCGTTCGGGGTCGACGCCGAGATCGGCGGCGTGACTGCGCACCCAGCGGATCGCGGACTTCGCATCCTGGCAGGCGGCGAGGGGAGCTTCTTCGCGATTGCTGGCGATCAGTCGGTATTCGATCTGGACGCAGACTGCGCCGCGACTGGAGAAATACTCGCCCTGCGCGTTGAATTGCGTGGGCGCGCCGTGACCGATCTCCCAGCCGCCGCCGTGAAAGAAGACGATCGCGGGCCGATGATCGGAGCTTTTCCAGTCGGGCGGGTTCAACACGTAAGCGTGAAGCTCGCGGCCGGCGACGGTCTTGTAAACCGTGGCCGTTCCGACCGGCTTGATCTTGGCTTCGTCGGCCAGGGCGAGCGCGCCGAGGGACGACATCAGAAAAAAGGCGGGGAGGAGGAGGCGCGGCGAAATCATGGCGTTTCCGGTGATACGCGGGCGGCAAAACGAGACGGAGCAGGCAAACGGTGAACCCGTTCAACGAGGTCCGCGTTTGGCCGGCCTAAGCGGTCTTGGGCGGCGCGGCTGGCGGCGGCCGGAGGGTGCTGCCTTCGCGCCACGCGCCGGGCATCAGCATGACCTTGGGCACCGCCGGGAGTCCACGCTCGTTGCGGTGAAGTTGCGCGACGACGAGGTCGATGGCGGCGGCGCCGAGCAGCTCGAAGTTCTGATAGAATCCGCTGCAGTGCGGCGCATCGGGCCGCCAGTAGACGGTGACGACGCCGACCTTTTCGGGAACACGGATGCGAGCTTTGCCGAGCCATTGGGTGACGATGGCGCCGCGGGTGGTGATGATGGCGTCGGGTCGCGCGGATTTCATCCAGCGCAGAAATATCTCGGCGTTCCACTCGCGGGTGAGCAGCGGGGGCACGCGTCCTTTGGGCGGGAGCGATGTCTGGCCAACGAGAAAACGGGCGAGCCATTGGTGGTTCACGCGATCGTCGTCCTCCGCGGCGGTCGCGAACCCGATCCGTCGGTAGCCGCGACGCAACAGTTCGCTGAACGCCAGGCCCATCGTCGAGAAGTTG
Organism: Opitutia bacterium; assembly: GCA_016187945.1. Taxonomy (GTDB): domain Bacteria; phylum Verrucomicrobiota; class Verrucomicrobiia; order Opitutales; family Opitutaceae; genus Didemnitutus. The sequence goes on along the minus strand of JACPIT010000008.1, from coordinate 29,465 downwards.
TCGTGGCAGGCGCGGTGAATGTCGGGCTCCCAGAGCGTGTAGCCGATGGTGGCGGCGGCGAAGTTCTCCCACGCGAGCCCGAGTCGCTCGCCGAGCCCGGGGCGCGGCCACGGTGCGACGACGAAGCCGGGCACGCCGCGGCTCGTCAGGATGCGGCTCATACGCGCACCGGTCATGCCGGGTTGGCCGAGCCAGAATATCTCGAGCGTGTAGCCGAGCGCGTTGGCTCGTTCCGTGGCGCCGGCATAGGCGAGATTGGCGGGCCGATAACGGTCCTCGTGCCATTGGCGTTTTTCGAGCTGCGCCAAGAAACCGATCGTGGCCCGCCACTGCGGCGGCTGAACCGTGCGCAGGTGGGCCATGTGCACCGCGAGCAGCGGATTGGGCCGGTAGTCGAGCTTGCGCGCGGCCGCCTGGACTTTTTCGCGCACGGGCAGCGTGATTCGCACGTCGTTGCGCAGCGCCAGCGACACCGTCGCTTTCGACACGCCGGCCAGCTCGGCGACCTGTTTCAGAGTGGGAGCTGACATGGCGACGAGAAACTGTGAGGCCCCGTTCCGGTCGGCAAGGCTATCCGATGGCGAGCAATCGAGCGGCGGAAATTTGAATCATGCGATACGCGGAGCGGAGGAAGCGGACTCGTCAGCTCACGCCGTTGCCGGACTTTTTCCCGAGGTCAGCACGATGCCGCAGCGTTGGAGCCGCGCCGCCAGATCGTCGGCGTCGCGGGAGCGACCGACGGATCGCAGCCAATCCATGTAAGCCGCCGGTTGCGAGTAGAGGGTGGGCCCCTGTTGGAGGCACGCCTGCATCGGGTCGCTCCGTTCTCCGGTGCGGGACTTTATCCAGTGGGCGAGCGTTTCGCGCATTTCGGCGACGCGCTCCGGCTCCGCTTCGAGCAGGTCACGGGTGAGGAAGGGATCTTCCGAAACATTGAAAAGCTGCTCGGGCTCGGCGCGGAAACAGCCGGGGTGAAGCGTGCGGATGTAGAGATGGTGCGCGGTGCGAACCGCGCGCTGATACGTGTGCGCGCCGTGTCCGAGCACGAGGGCGGAACGGTGCGGAATCGGTTCGCCGCGGAGGAAGGGCGCCCACGAGGTTCCATCCCATCCCGCGGGCATGGGGAGGCCGAGCAACTCGCACAGGCTCGGTCCGAGATCGAGATGGTAGAGCAGCGCGTCGCACCGCCGGCGTTCGGCGGGCAATCGGTCGGTCAGTCCCGGCCAGCGCACGATCAGCGGAATGCGGTGAGTGGGTTCGTTGGCGAGACCGTGTTCGGCGTAGGAGCCGTTCTCGCCGAAGGACTCGCCGTGATCGGCCGAGACGATGATGGCCGTTTCGTCGAGAATGCCGAGGCGGGCCAACTCGTCGAGCAACTGGCCGAGATGGTAGTCCCAATAGTGGATCGCGCCATCGTAGCCGTTGATGAGTTTCTCGAAATCGGCGCGCTGCCGAATCTGGTCGGGCATCGTCGCCGGCACACGCGTCCGGCCGCCGCGATTGGCATGCAGGTCGGTCGCGCTGTGTGGACCGTAGATGGCCTGATGTTGCGCGATCGCCGCCTCGTCGGGCCAGCCGGGCGGAGGCCCGAGTGCTGCGGCCCGCGCGGCCCATTCGGGCGGCATCACATAGTCGGTGTGCGGATCCCAATAGTTGAGATGGAGGAACCAGTTCTCCTCCTGCGCGTGCTCGCGCAGCCAGCGAAAGGCGGCGCGGTTCACCGTGCCGGCGTCTTCGTCGTTGCCGGTGGAAAGCGAAGGCCGAATCGACTCGCGAAAATTGCCGAGGAAAAAAAACGCCCGGTGTCGGTCGGCGAAACACGAGATCGAGGCTGTCGTCGTGCCGTTGCGATCCAAGTGCCGGCCGAACAGTGGCGGACTCATCTCGTGGGAACCGCCGGTGCCATCGTGCAGCTTGCCGTCATGGAGGTGGTGGCCGATGACGCCGTTGCGAATGCCGAAGCGCATCGTCGTCAGGGCCGCGCGCGACGGCAGGCAGGGAGAATCGGAACAGTAGCAGCGCGTGAACACCGCGGCGTCGCGAGCGACGCGTTCCAGATTCGGCGTGATCGCGCGCGTGTAGCCGTAGGGCGTGGTGTGGTCGGGTCGCAGGGAATCGACGTCGAGGTAGAGGATGCGCATACGAGCGAAATTGACAGGATGTCGCGCCGAGCCTCGCACCCAATGGCTCGACCGTTGGTCCCGTTAAACCGGCACGGTTTGGGAGCGGGCGCGACGGGGTGCGCTTACGCCAGGCCGGCGCGGCGAAGCACGTCCGATGAAGGTCCGTCGAACGTGGCGAGGGGCGTGTTGCCGACGTAGCCGAGGGCCTTCATGCCGGCGGGCGTCGTGTAGTAGCCCGCGGCGACGAGATTGCGAAAACGCGCGAAGAATCGCGCGGCTCTCTCGAAGCCCGACGCGGCTTGCGCGTTGTCGCAAATGTCGTCGCAGATTTTTGTGTGCTCCGCCGCGTTGAGTTCCACGAACGGCCGGCCGTCGAACCGCCGGCGTGCTTCTGTCTCGAGCCAGGCGAGGCCGTCCATGATCACCGGCCGGTCCTTGCGTTGATCCGGGTAGGGCGCGCTGATCCACTCATCGAGAAAATCGACGACGCCGACGGACGACGCGGAAGGCGAGTCGGCGTCGGCGGGAATGATGACGTCGCTCAGCGCGGCGGCGACGCGGCGCTGCTCCGCGGTGAACGTGAGCGGCCAGAGTTCGCCCGGAGGATGGATTTTGTGGAGATCGAGATCGGTGCCGTAGCCGCGCGGCGCGGTGACCTGTTCTCCCGCCACCGCGAGACGCGGGCCCAGGGCAGCCGAGGCGGAGGCGAGGAGCATCCATTTGAGAGCGGTGCGGCGGTCGATGCGGGACGGTGAGGTCATGATGCGGACGCGGCGGCTCAGAGGTTTTGTTTTTTCAACTGATCGACGATGCGGTCGGCGGCACGCCAGGCCAGGGCCATGAGAGTGAGCGTCGGATTCTTGTCGGCGTTGCTGGCGAACGTCGCGCCGTCGGCGAGGAAGAGGTTCGGCACGTCCCAGGTTTGCGACCAGCGGTTGGTGACGGACTGCGCCGGATTTTCGCCCATGCGGGCGCCGCCGACCTCGTGAATGATGAAGCCGCCGGGCTGGATGGCCCTCGCGCCGTCGGTTTCGGGCGATTTGCGCGCGCGCCCACCCATCGCGGAGACGATCTCGGCGAAAGTGCGCTGCATGTGCGCGACCTGGCGCAGCTCGTGATCGGACCACTGCCAATGAAAACGGAGAACCGGGATGCCCCACTTGTCCTTCTTGTCGGGATCGAGTTCGCAGTAGCAGTTTTCGTTCGGAATCATTTCGCCGCGGCCGGAGAAGTGGACGAACGAGCCGTAGTAGCGCCGGGCGTCTTCCTTGAATTTACGCCCGTAGCTGCCGCGCGTCAGCCACTCGAGGCCGGCGAGGGTGTTGAGGGCCGGCATGCGCCGCCCGCCGGTGAACTCGACGTGGTAGCCGCGCGCGAAACCGAGCTGGCCGGCGTGCTGCTCGCGGTAGAGCCACCACGGGACATACAGGTGCGCGCCGCCGGCGCCGTCTTCGTTATGCGGCGGCAGGTTCTCGAGTGCCGGGATCTGCCCGCCGAAGCCGGAGCCGACGGTGTCCATGAAAAATTTTCCGACGAGTCCGCTCGAGTTGGCGAGACCTTGCGGGAAGCGCGGCGACTTCGAATTGAGCAGCAGGCGCACCGTTTCGCCGGCGCTCGCGGCCAGCACGACGACGCGTGCGGCCGCGCGATGTTCGAGGCCGGTGGCCTTGTCGATGAAGACGACGCCCGTGGCGCGCCCCTGCGCGTCGACGGAGACTTCGCGCACCATCGCGTTGGTGACGAGGTCGAGGTTGCCGCTGGCCATGGCGGGGGGCAGATGGACGGTGGTGGATTGGTAGGTCGCGCGAATGGCGCAGCCGCGTCCGCAGTCGGTGGCCCAGAAGCAGGCGGCGCGGCCTTCCATCGCTTCGCGCACGAGTCGCTGCGCGCGCGGATTGCCTGGGTGAAGCTTGGCGGGCAGCCGCTCGAAATCCAACCGCTGGCTGAGCACCGCGCGGTGCGCGGCGATGACGGGAATGCCGAGCGAGCGCGCGTGTTTCTGCACGAGCAGCTCGCTCACGCGCGGCTTCGGCGGCGGCAGCAGGACTCCGGGCGAGGAGTCGGGCGTGTTTTCGAGGCCGTCGTTCTCGCCGTATACGCCGATGAGCATCTCGACTTTGTCGTAATACGGCGCGAGGTCGTCGTAACCGATGGGCCAGTCGACGCCGAGGCCGTCGCGCGAGCGCGGTTTGAAGTCATAGGGACCGTTACGCAACGCGAAGCGGCTCCAATGATTCGTGCGCCCGCCGAGCATGCGAGCGCGCCACCACCAGAACTCGCGGTCCTTTTCCGAAGATGCGTTGGTGTAGGGCTCGCCCGGCACGCTCCAGCCGCCGTCGACGGTGGCGTCGTAGAAACCGAAGGCCTTGTCGGGCGTGGCGGCGCCGCGCAGCGGGGCCTGGTGCGGCGTTTCGAACATCGGGGTTTCCGTCTCCGGCACGTAGTTTCGTCCGGCCTCGAGCATGAGAACCCTCACGCCTTCCAGCGTGAGGGTGTAGGCGGTCTGGCCGCCGCCGGCGCCCGAGCCGACGACGATGACGTCGTAGTTGCGTTGGAGCTGCGACGGAACGATGAGAGGCATGCGCGACGACGGGACGGAGCGGAGCGAAACGGAGCAGAGTTCGGCGGTTCAACGGCCGCTGCGGCTCTTGGGCACCGAGACGTGCGTGGTGGCGGTCGTGACGTTGCCGGCGGCGTCGCGTGCTTCGACGACGATGGTGTAGATGCGGCCGTCGCCCGTGCCCGCGCGTTCGGCGCGGAGATTCGCCGAAAGCGGCCCGGTGATCTCGATGTCGCCGGTGGTGTCGCCATCGCCCGTTCCGTTGTCGGGTTCGTTGCTCGTGATGGAGACGATTTGGAGCGCGGTCACGCCGACGGCGTCGGTCGCCTCGACGCGGAAGGAAACCGGAACCATCGTGTTGTTGGCTGGCCAGAGTTCGGCGACGGAGGGCGTCACGCTCGCGATGAGCGGCGCGAGGGAATCCTGGACCGTGATGTGGAAGGAGCCGCTCGCGGTGTTGCCGGCGGCGTCGCTGGCGGTGGCGTTCACGGTGCTGGTGCCGAGCGGAAACACGGAGCCGGAAGCGGGCGAGAGTGCGACGGGAACGCTGCCGTCGACGTCGTCGTTGGCGGTGGCGCTGAAGATCGCGACCGCGCCGGCGGCGGAGGTGGCTTCGAGGACGAGATCGCTGGGGAGGGAGAGCGCGGGCGGAGTGCCGTCGACGATCGAGAGTGTGCCGGTGGCCGAACCCGCGTAGTTCTGGTCGTTGACGGTGCACACGACGGTGTAGGAGCCGACGGCGGTGGGCGGCGTGGTGCTGCCGTCGTAGGCGAACCAGCGGCGAAGGCCGGTCGGGTTGGTCGTCGCCGTGGCGGACTTCGGGGTGCCGTCGTAGATATGATGGAGATTCGCGAGCGTGACGGTCGCACTGGCCTTGGCGACGACGAGCGTGCCGGTGGCGGAGCCGTGATAATACGTGTGGTCGATCATGGCGGCGACGTCGTAGGCGCCCGCGCTGGTCGGTGGCGTGGTGCTGCCGTCGTAGGTGACGACCGTGTCGAGGCCCGCAGGGAAGGTGCTGACGCTCACGGTGCGCGGCGAACCGTCGTAGGTCTGGTTGAGATTTTCCAACGTGACCGTCCCGGCAAATTCTCCGAAGAGCGGAAGGTCGTCGTGCGTGGCCACGCGCGGATCCGCGACGAAGTCCTCCTTGTGCGCCTGGTTTTGCACCGCCTGGTATTGATTCCAGTAGAAGGCAAACGAGAGGTCGGGCACGTAGGTCATGAACGCTCGCGTGAAGTCGTGGTCGCCCGGCTCGTTCGTGCCTTGGTTCAGGCCGAACTGCGCGGCGCCGAAGGGACGGTTGCGGCTGGTGAGCCAGTCGAGGATGGGCTGATCCTCGGCGTCGGCGTGCGCGAGGGTGAAGCTGCCGTCGGCCTCGAGATACTGGATGGACGGGAGGAAATAGTAGGCGCCCGCCACGACATCGACGAAGCTGTCGCCCGGATACCACGCGTTGAAAACGCCGGCGCCGGAGGCGGCGTTGCGATTGAGCGCCCAGACCTCCCAGCAGAAAAGCAGGTTGTTGAGGCCCTTGCCGGCCGGTGCGGGGTCGGTGTAGTAGCGATACACTTCCTTCCACAGCGCGACGAAGTCGGCGCCGGATTGTTTGTTGAAATAGTATTTGTCGGCCGTGTTGAACTCGGCGAACGGTCGAAAGAGCACCGGTATGCCGGCGGCCTGCAGCTCCTGCAGCCCGCCTGCGATCGTGTCGATGTCGGCCCAGAAACGGTCGCGGACGATTTTCTCCTGGTCCGTCAGCGTGGCCGCGCGGAGGAGCTTGCCGATTTTCTGGGTGTTCGGTGTGTCGTAGCTGCGTCCCAGTTGCTGATTCCACGGGTTCCGCGGACTGGCGGTGATGTGAATGATCGGCTGCGCGAGCACCCAGGCGTCGATCAACTTCTGGTTGATGCGTGTGCAGATGTCGGGGTCCAGGCGGTAAACGTCGGTCTCCTTGTCGAGGCCGTCGTAACGGCTGCCGGCCATCGCGGGGAGTTTTCCGTCGATCTCGTGCAGCGTGAGGTCGAAGTAGCCGTAGAATTTTTTCCCGGGGTAGAGGACTTGGTTGATCATGCCGAGAAACTGACCCTCAATCATGCTGTTCGTCGGCTGGCCGCGACGGGTGCGGAGGTAATCGTAGACCGCGTGCGTGGCCGCGGAGGCGTTGGGATTACTCGGGGCGGTGAGATACTCGGCGCCGCGGGCGAGTTGAGCGACGGAGGAACACAAACAAAGCGCCAGAGCGGCGCGGAGCAGGGGAGTTTTCATGGGGGATAACGGGGGATGAAGCCGCACGGTGACGGCGTGCGGGAGCGCGGCGCGAAGGAGGATGCGGGCGCGTCGCCGATCGACGACGCGGCTGCACGCACGGACCCGCGCTGGGCGGCGAAACGAACGAGATCGCGCTGCACCGCGCGAAGCGGTTCGCGTTTATCCCGTTCAATCGCGAGCCGACGCGCGCGCTCGCTTCAGCTCGGCGAGCATCGCGCGATGCGTGAGCACGGGCGCGGCTCAGCGCTTGCGAGCCGCGAGCGCAGCGCGGAAGTTTTCCAATTGCGGGTCGGCGGTGCGCTCCATGTGACCCAGCAGCAAGTGCGTCAGCCGCTCGATCTCCGCGCGATAGGCGGGATTGTCGATCTCGTTGCGGCGCTCCGCCGGATCTTTCTCGAGATCGTAGAACGCGAACGTGACGCCCTTGATGTATTGGTCGACGCGCGCCTGGATGTGCGGATCGCTGGCGGCAGCCTCGGCCATCGCGGCGTAGCTCAGGCCGGACATCGCCTCGACCTTGAACGGCACGCCCCGCGCCGGCCACGCCTCGAAAATCAGCGCCTTGGTGCGCGTGCGCACGCAGCGCTGCGGGAAATCCGCGCCGCTGCTCACGTCGTTGACGTGCGTGAAGACGTGATCGCGGTCCGGTTGCGTTTCACCGCGCAGGAGCGGCAGCCACGAGCGACCGTCGACGCCGGCGGGCACCGGCGCACCGAGGACATCGAGCAGCGTTGGCAACAGGTCGACGCTGCTGGTCATTTCCGTGCGGCGCTGCGGCGGCCCCATTTCCGGCCAGCGGAGGAGGAGCGGCGCCCAAGTGCCGTTGAAATACACCGTGGCCTTGGAAAACGGAAACGACATCCCGTGGTCGCCGAGGAAAATCACCACCGTGTGCGGCGCCTCGCCCGAATCGTCGAGCGCCTGCAGCACGCGCGCGAAGCTCACGTCCATGCGCCGGATGCTGCTGTAATATTGCGCGACCTCGCGCCGCACGCCGGGCACGTCTTCGAGGAACGCGGGCACCGGCACCTCGTCGGGCTGGAACGGCACGATGGTGTCCTCGCGCGCGGCCGGCGCATCCGGCTCGTCGTCGAATTCGCCTTTGGCCGCCGCTTTCTTGTGCTTTTTCTTGCCGACATCGGCGCTGCCGAAAAACGGGCGGTGCGGATCGCCGATGTTGCAGTTGATGAAAAACGGGCGGCCGGATTTCTTCGCGGCCGCGATCGCTGCCGTGACCTGCTTCGCCAGCGCGGTGGGATTCTTGCCCGAGCCCATGAACGCGAGATCCCAGGGGAAGCACGCTTTGGGTTGCATGTGCGGGAGCTTGTTCATGCCCGCCGTGAAATAGCCGCGCGCTTGGAGAATCGTGACCAGCGTCGGCACGTCCTCGCGCACGGGATCGAAGCCCAGTGCGCCGCTGCGATGCGGCACGCGGCCGGTCATCAGCGCGGAGCGCGAGGGCTGGCAGATCGGCGCGGTGACGAAATTGTTCACGAACTGGTGGCTGGTCGCCGCAAACGCATCGAGGCGCGGAGTGGCCTTGAGGGGATTGCCCATCCAGCCGGGCGAGTCGGCGTTCATGTCGTCGGCCGTGATGAAGAGGACGTTCAACGGTCGCGGCGCCGAGCCGGCGCAGGCGACGGTGGTGAGCGCGAGCCACGCGGCGAGTGCGCGGAGCCGGACGGACGGGCGAGGCGGTGGAATTTTCATGCCAGCAGAGAAAGGGCGACACAGCGACGCGGGGCGCGCGGACGCGATCGATTTTGCGCGGTGGAGCCGCGCAACGCCTCGCGCGGTTACGGAACGACCTGAATGTTCGTGAAGCTCGCGGCGGTCCCGACGGCGCGCAGGCCGACGCAGCCGCAGGGAATGCGGTCGTCGTTCACGCTGATCCGTTTCTCCGCGCCGGCACCGAGATCGACGTAGCCTTCCAGCCGGTCGCCGCGGAAATCGAGCTTGAGCGTGCAGTCCTCGCCGGCGCGGAAGGTGTGCGCCCAGGTGCCGAGCTTATCGAGTTTGTGATTGTGGCGACGGTAGAGCGTAACGCCTTCGACCGACACGGCGAGGTGGTAGAAAATGTTCGTCGATGCGCAGCGGCCCAGGATGCCGCTCTCGCCGTTCGCCGGCACGGCGACGGTGGCCTGCACGGCGTAGTCGGTCCAGTCGGTGTTGCCGTAGAGCACGCGACCTTCGTCCGCGGCGTCGACTTGCGCGGCGGTGGCGTCGAACGACCAGCGGCCGCGCGACACGATCCATCGATCCGCAGCGACGCCATCGGTGAGTGCGGGAGGTTTCGGTGTGACGGAAATCTCATCGCGCGTGAGCACGTAGTCGTGCGCGATCAGCGCGTCGTAGCCGCGGTCGTAGTCGCAGTAGGTGTCGTCGGGGCCGACGCGTTTGGTGGGGCCCCATTCCTTGTTCCAGGTGATGTAGAACGCCAGTCGCGGGCACTGCCGTTTGATGGTTTCGACCCAGGTGAGCCAGGAAATCCGCGGCTTGCCCGCCTGGTCGGCACGCTTGCTGACGCCGTAGTCGCCCAGCTCGGCGTTGCCTTGCGGAATGTCGTCGTCGCCCTGTTTTTGAAACGGGCCGATCTTCCACGCGACATACTCGCTCCGGCTGCCGTAGACGTCGACGTAGGCATCGCCCGGATAGTGCGGATCGGCTTTGCCGCCCTGAAATTCCCAGAGGATGTTGTTACACTTCTTCTCGAGCGTGAGGTAATCGTGTAGATCGCGGTAGAGGCGGATGAAGCCTTCGTTGCCGAGTTTCCGGGGCGCATTCGAATACCAGAAATGGGCGAGATAGGCCTCGGTGAACGGCCGGAAAACCACGGGAACATTTTGCGCTTCGAGGCCTTTGAAGAAAACGCTCATCCGATCGCAGATCGCGCGCCAGCGCCGATTGGCCGGCGTGCCCGGCGTGAGGACCGAGGCGACGTCGACCTTCAGTCCTTTCTCGAGCCGCGGAGCGTAGCGATCCGCGAGCGGAGCGGCGAAGGTGGCGTCGGCGTGGACGATGCCGCCGTTGCGCCACCAGAGGACATATTCGGGGATCATGTCGTCATACCACATCGCGCCCGCGATCGGATCGGGTTCCGATTCCGCGACGAAATCCGGGCAAATCCACCCGTCGAGCAGGCCAACCCATTTGCCGGTGTGCCGCCGAATTTCGAGCGCCTCTTCCACCTGAAACGTGTGGATTTTGCCGGGCGAGAAACTCGACTGAAACCAGTGTCCGGAGATGAGTTTGCCCGTCGTGGCATCGGAGCGGCTCAGCTCGTAGAGGTAGGTGTAGAGCCGGCGGCCCGGTTCGATGAGGTTGGGATTATCGGGCAGCGGCCCGGTCTTTTCGGCCGCCGCTAGCGCCGCAAGCACCGGCACGAAAAACAGGAGAGTGAAAAACGAGCGACGAAGGAGACTCATGGCAGCAGGAAGACAGGCGTCGAAAGAATGGTTTTCCGCGATGTGAGGCCGACTCGGTTTCGCGGCGGCCCCGAGGCGGGCGAATGGAGAGCGACTGCGCGGGGAACGGGGCCTCGCAACGATCACCAAGGCGTCGCCTAGAGCAATCGCAGACGACGGCGAACTCGAATCGCGGCCGGTTAGCCCCGTTGAATACCAGGTGGAGACGCCTCGATTGAACGGGATAAATTTGCCGCTCATCGTGGTCGGCCCGCTTTCCGGAACGATCAAGGCCATGGCTCCACGCGTTCTCTTCCGGTGGGTTGCCGCGAGCGTGCTCGTCGGCGTGACGGCGACGGCGGCGGAAAAGCCGGCGTTGCCGCGCCTGCCCGGCGCCAGGCCGCGCAACATCGTGCTCATCCTTTGCGACGACCACCGCTACGACGCGATGGGATTCGCGGCACATCCCTTCCTCCAGACGCCGCATCTCGACTCGATCGCCGCGAACGGAGTCCATCTCAAGAACGCGTGTGTTACGACATCGCTTTGCTCACCCAGTCGCGCCTCGATCCTCACCGGCCTCTACACGCACAAACATCGCGTGATCGATAACAACCGTGCCATCCCGCCGGGCACGCGTTTCTTTCCCGAGTATCTCCAAGCCGCGGGCTACGCGACAGCGTTCATCGGCAAATGGCACATGGGCGGCGAGAGCGACGATCCCCGCCCGGGTTTCGATCGGTGGATCAGTTTCAAAGGACAGGGCTCCTACCTGCCGAATCCCAAGGGACTCAACGTCGACGGCCGCCACGTTCCGCAGAAAGGTTACATCACCGATGAACTCACCGACTACGCCATCGAGTGGCTGAAGCAGCAGCGTCCGTCGGAAAAGCCGTTCTTCCTCTACCTCTCGCACAAGGCGGTGCACGAGGATTTCGTTCCGGCGGCCCGTCACGCAGGGCGCTACCGCGACGCGACGTGGACGCGTCCGCTCTCCGAGAACGAAACCCCGGAAAACAATGCGGAAAAGCCGCGGTGGGTGCGCGATCAGCGCAATAGCTGGCATGGAGTCGAGTTCCCCTATCACAGCGCGCTCGATGTCGAAGAATACTACAAACGGTATTGCGAGACGCTGCTGGCGGTCGACGAGAGCGTCGGTCGCGTGCTCGCGCAGTTGAAGGAGATGGGCGTGCTCGACAACACGCTCGTGCTCTACATGGGCGACAACGGCTTCATGTTCGGCGAGCACGGACTCATCGACAAGCGCACCGCTTACGAGGAATCGATCCGCGTGCCGATGATCATGCAATGCCCGGCCCTGTTTCCGGGCGGACGGGTCGTCGGCGAGGCCGTCGCGAACATCGACGTGGCTCCGACGATCCTCGAGGCCGCCGGATTGGTCGCGCCCGGGGACATGGATGGCCGCAGCTTTCTACCGCTCGCGCAGGGCAAACCGACGAAGTGGCGCGGCCACTTTCTCTACGTCTATTATTGGGAGAAAAACTTCCCGCAGACGCCGACGACGTTTGCGCTGCGGGGAGAGCGCTACAAATACATCACGTATTACGGCGTCTGGGATGTGGACGAACTTTACGACCTCAAGGACGATCCGGAGGAGCGTCGTAATCTGATCTTCGATCCGAAACTCCAGGGCGTCGCGGCGCAGATGGAGGCGGCGCTCTACGCGGAATTGGCGGAAACCGGCGGCATGTCGCTTCCGCTCAATGCGCCGCTCGGCCAGAGCAGCAACAAGCGTCTCGGCCCGCGGGGAGGCGCGAAGGCGGCGGATTTCCCTCCCAGATTCGTCGTGCCGCATCCGATCGGCCGGCACGCCCCCTGATCGCGCCCGCGTCGCGTTTTTATCGACCCAATGATCCTCCGCGATGCGCGAACGAATGCCGCCGGCGGCTTTCCCTGCGACCAGGGCGCAAGCCGCGAGCTGCCATCGTGTGCTTTGTTAACAATCGCCAAAAGATGATTGACATCAGCCTCCGGCTTTTCGTCATCCACCGCCGAGGCCTCCGGTCTCACCCGAACCACCCCAACTCCCCCGCGGCCGCCGCGATCGCCTCCGCTCCTGCGCGGGCGGCCCTTTATCCTCCACCCCCAAACCAATGAGCCACCCTCGCGCCCTGCGTATCCGCGCAACGTCCTTCTGCGCCGTTGCCCTCCTTTCTTCGCTTTCCGCCCAGACGGTCGCGCCGTCCCCGACGCACAGCGACGACGAGCCGGTCAAGCTGTCGGTGTTCGTCGTCCAAGCCACGAACGACGTGGGCTACCAGGCCGCCAACACGACCTCCGGCTCCCGGCTCAATACCTCGCTGAAGGATACCGCCGCCGCGATCACGCCTTTCACGAAAGAATTTCTCGACGACATCGGCGCGCGGACGCTGGGCGACATGCTTCCGTTCGCGAACAACTTCGAGCCCGACTTCAACGACGGCGAAGGGTTCAACGCGTTGTCCTCGGGCCGCGCCGACACGACGAACTCGCCGTTTCGCGTTCGCGGGCAAACCGGCGGCGTGTCCATGGATCTCGCGGAGACCGGCGTGCCCGTCGATCTGGCGGACATCGAGCGCGTCGAGCTGTCCAGCGGTCCCAATTCGATTTTGTTCGGCACGGGCGCGACCGGCGGCCTCGTCGCGCTGACGACCAAACGCGCGCAAACCAACCGCAGCATTCGCGTCGTGCGCGGAGAGCTGGGGTCGTGGGACTACCGGCGCACGGAGGTCGATTTCAACCAGGTGCTGAAAAAAGACACGCTGGCGCTGCGGCTCTTCGGCGTTTACGGCGACCGACACGGCTGGCGCTACTGGGATTTCGAGGACAACCACCGGCTCACGGGAGCGCTCACGATCCGGCCATTCGAGCGCACGGTGATTTCCGTCTCACACGGCGGTGGCAATCTCGCCCACCACATCACGACGCCGTGGGGTGCTGCCGATCAGCTCACACTCTGGCGCCAACAGGGTTCGCAGGTCTATGACGGCTCGGCCGATCTCGCGGGACGCGGCACCGCGGTCGTCGCGACGACCGCGCGTTACACGCTCTTCGAGAACGACGGCACGATTTTCAATCTGCGCAACGAACTCGCCTCGCGCGGCACCGTCAGCACCTTGGTCGCCAACAAGGGATTGGTTTCCGACGACGTGCTGCCGATCGACTACAGCGTCACCGGACCGGGCGCGCGCTACGACTCCCGTTTCCATAACACGATCGTCCGCGTCGAGCAGAAGCTGAGCGACCGCCTCTCGATCGAAGCGGCCTGGCAGCGGAACGAGGCCGATAACAGGTCCACCAATTATCTTCTCTCAAACAACATGGCGGACCTCCTCGGCGACCCGAACCTGACGCTGCCGGCCCTCGCTGGCGGCACCACGGCCAACTCGCATGCCGGCAAACTCTACATGGAAACCTCCTGGATGCCCGAGTCGGCTCTGATCACGAACGAGGTTGCGCGTCTGACTGCCGCCTACGAACTCGACCTGGGAAAAAAGTGGGGACGGCACCGCTTCGCCGGCTTGTTCGAGGACGGCACGCTCGATCGTGAACGTCACCGCAACGTCCAGATCCTGGTCGACCAGAGCGGCGTCCCGATCAGCAGTGCCACGGCGCCCGAAGGGCTGGCCAACCGGCTTTGGCGGCGCAACTACGTCACCGAGGGCGACTATCGCACCTACTATCTGTCGTCGACGCCGGATGGCGCATTGCCGCCGCTCGCCATCGGTTCGCGCCAGTTCGGAGTGCGCAATGTCGCGTTCAATCAAACGGACGAGGGCTTCGATAGTCGCGACACTCGCTCGTATATGGGCGCGATGCAGAATTTTTGGTTCAGCGATCGCCTGGTCACGACGTTCGGATACCGCATCGACGACATCGTCTTCCATCAGGGTGTGACGGCGCGCGTCGGCGCCACCGATGCGCGGGTGGCCTCCGGCGAGAAGATTGCCAACGAATGGGCGATCGTCCCGGGCGCGGAGACACGCGTGGATCGCACATTCTACACCCGGACGCTCGGCGGAGTTTTTCACGCCACCGATCGCATTTCACTTTTCGTCAACCAGTCGTCCAACGTCGGCACGCCGCGATTTGATCGCACGGTGATCCCGAACGACCTCCCGCCGCCCTCGCGCGGCCGGGGCATCGATGCTGGCGTGATGTTCGATTTGCTGGGCGATAACCGCTATTTCGCCCGGCTCAATTATTTCGACACCACGCAGACCAACGACGCCGCCATCGCGCCGGGCGGGTCGGGCGGCACCACCAACTGGTTTTATCCGCAAGAGATCAATGGCATGCTCGATTACCTGCTGGGCCGCGGGCGCATCACTCAGACCGAATACGACGCGCAGCACGTGGCGTTTTCCGCGATGATGATCGACGTCGCCAGCAAGGGCGCGGAACTCGAGTTCGTGGGCAATCCCACCGCCAACTGGACCTTCCGTCTCAGCGCGTCGTATACGCACCAGGTGCGGAGCAACTTCTTCACGGAACGCGAACCCTACCTCTCGCAATCGCTCGCGTTCGTGCGCGAGAAAGCCGCCGGCAATACCACGGACGTCGCGGCAATCGAGAGTCAGATCGCGTCCCTGATGGCGGATCTCGACGACAACGAGGCGGCGCAACTCGGCGACTCCAAGGGCGGTCGCGCTTGGAAGGCCAACGCCACGACTCGCTATCGATTTGGCGACGGCGCGCTGAAGGACGTCTTCGTGGGCGGAGCATTCCTCTATCAGGGAGCTCCGCTGCTGCACAAGGCGTCCGAAGACGGTTTTGAGCGCTACGGCCGGCCGGTCTACCAGGCGAATCTGTTTCTCGGAAAAACTTTCCGGCTGGCGAAACCGCGGGCGCTGCTGCGGCTCCAGCTCAACGTCAACAACGTGGGCAACAGCAATGTCGTCGATCCCGGCCGCTACACGAGCGACCTGACTCACTTGCGTCGCGTCTATCTGCGCGAGCCGCGGAGCTTCCGGTTCTCGGCCTCGCTGGAGTTCTGATCGCAATTCGCGAAGCTTGCGGTCGCCGAAGGGGCGCGTGCTGACGTGGCGCGCTCCTTCGAGCCGACGCGCAAATCGATCGAACTCGCCGGGCGTGAAAGGGTGCCGCGGTTGGCCACCGCAAAACGCGCACCCGAAGCGGAGATCGGAAATTCCGCCCGGAACCGAAAATAGCAATCGCCGCGCAGCCCGTCCCGCGCGCCTCGGGTAGAATCGCGGCATGAGACTCCGGGCTGGTCGGTGGGTCGCGCTGCTCGCAGTGGCAGCCGGTTTCGCGCACGCGCAGGTGTTCTACGTCGGCGACAGCGGCGACGGGACGATCAAGCGCGTCGATCTCGCCGGCAACGTCAGCACCTACGCCACGGGGTTCGCCCACGTCTACGGTCTCGCAGCGGACCCGGGCGGCAGCCTCTACGTCTCGAGCACGACGGCGCACAAAGTGTCCGTCATCGACCCGTCGCGCAACGTGACGGACTACGCGACGAATTTTCCGACGAACTCGAACCTGCTCGGCATGACGTTCGATGCGGCGGGCAATCTCTACGTGGCGGACGTGAGCATCGGCGTCTACAAGGTGCTGCCGGGCGGCAGCGCGAGCCTGTGGGGAACGAGCATGAGTTATCCGCACGACGCGGCCTTCAACGACGCGGGCGCGCTCTACGTCGCCGGCGGCTACAATCCCATGGTCGTCTACAGCGTTTCGAGCGGCGGCAGTCCGTCGTTGTTCGCATCCGTGAGTTTCACGTCGAGTTTTTCCGCCATCGATTTTGACCGGGCGGGCAACGCGTTCGTCTCCGACGCGCACGGAGCGATCCTGAAGATCACACCGGCCGGTGCGGCGAGCACGTTTCTTACGGGCTACAACATCACCGACCTCGTGATCGACGATTCGGACAACATCTATTTCACGTCGGGCACGACGATCTACATGGCGACTGCCGCCGGGACGGTGAGCACGTTCGCAGCCGGTTTCTCGAATCTCACCTCGATCACGCTCGCCACCTCTGTGCCGGAGCCGGCGACCATGGCCGCGCTCCTCGGCGCCCTCGCGTTCATGGCTGCGATGGGTTGGCGCCGCTCGCGCCGGCGCACGTAGGAGCGCTGCCAGCGGAAATCCACGAACCGGCTGCCGCGGCCGAGCGCGGTCGCGACGACTGCACGTTTGTCTTCGCTCGTGCACGCGCCTAGTTTCGTCGGCCTATGAAAACGCGGTGCAGGTTGGCGTTCCTTCTCGTCGCCGGGGCGACGGCGCTCGGCGCCGAGCCGTTCTACGTCGGCGCCGATCTGTCCGCGCTGCCTATCTACGAGGAGCGCGGCGCGAAGTTTTCCAAGAACGGCCGGGCGGGCGACGCGCTCGCGCTCTTCCGCGCCGAGGGGATGAACGGCGTGCGCTTGCGGCTCTTCGTGAATCCGCAGCCGGAGGGCATCGTCGACAACTCGCTCGACTACACGGTCGCGCTCGCGCGGCGCGTGAAGGCGGCGGGCGCGGCGTTCATGCTCGACCTGCACTACTCCGACACGTGGGCCGATCCGCAGAAACAGATCAAACCCGCGGCGTGGAGCGCGCTGCCGTTCGACGAACTCGTCGCGCGCGTCGGCGCCTACACGCGGGGCGTGCTCGCGCGTTTCGAGCGCGAGGGCTTGCGGCCGGATTTCGTGCAGATCGGCAACGAGATCACCAACGGCGCCCTGTGGCCGGATGGTCGCGTGAATTTCGGCGCGCCGGCCGACGAGGATGCGGCCGCGTGGTCGCGACTCGCGCGCTTGCTGCGCGCCGGCATCGAGGCCGTGCCGCGCGGAGCGGGGCAGCCGCGGATCATTTTGCACATCGAGAGCGGCGGAAATCTTGCGAAGTCCCTGTGGTGGTTCCGCCATGTGCGCGACGCCGGGCTCGACTACGACGTCATCGGGCTGAGCTATTATCCGGATTGGCACGGCGGCTTGGCGAACTACCGGCGCACGCTCGCGGCGCTGGCGGACGAATTTCAAAAACCGATCCAAGTCGTCGAAGCCGGTTATCCGTGGAAGACCTCGAAGAAGTGGACCGGGAAGGCCAACATGGATTGGCCGCTCACGCCGGCGGGGCAGGCGCAGTTTCTTCGCGATGTCGTCGCAGCGGTGCGCGGTGTCCCGCACGGGCTCGGGCGCGGCGTGTGGTATTGGCACCCGGAGTCGATCCCGTTGCCGGGTCACTACGCGTGGGAAAGCGGCACCTGCGCGCTGTTCGACGAGCGCGGCGAAATGCTGCCGGGAGCGACGGCGCTGTTCGGCACGGCAAAGTAGCGACTCGGGCCGCGTGGTCGGTGGCACGGTCGCCGCGTCATTCGTGGCAGCCGACGTCGGTCGGCTGGGAACGGCGAACGAGCGTCCGGACGCTTCAGCCGACTGACGTCGGCGGCTACGACGCGTGAGGACGCGGGAGCTTTCCTTCTGACGGCGGGTTGTTGCCAAAACGACGGATTGAAATCCGCAACGTCTCCCGCTTGCGTGCCGCGGTGACTCTCGTGCGGAGACTCGTCTGGCTCACGGCCCTTCTGGCGGGATTTTGCCTCGTGCGCGCCGACATTGCCGTCGCTCCGCCGACGAGCCGCGTCGGGATGCTCGACGACAATTACCCGTTCTCGTTTCGCCAGGCGGACGGCACGATGGCGGGCTTCGCGGTCGATCTGACGCGCGAGATCGAGGCGGTGATGGGACTGCGCTTCGAGCGCGTCACCGGCCGCACGCGCGAAGTGCACGAGCAGTTCAAGGCGCGACAGCTCGACGTGCTGCAAGCCTACGCGCGGTTCCCCGAGCGGGAGCGCGAGGTGGATTTCTCGATTCCCTACATGACGATGGCGGGGGCGCTCTTCGTGCGCGCCGAGGAGAAGCGCATCGCTTCGCTGGAGGATTGTCGCGGGAAACGCGTGGCCGTGCATCGCGGCAGCCTCGGCGAAACCATCCTGCGGCGCGCGAAGCTCGACCAATCGATCTTCACGGTCGACTCCGTCGAGGAGGCCGTGCGCGCCGTCGCGCGCGGCGAGGCGGACGCCACGCTCGTGAGCCGGCTGAGCGGACTCGCGCTGGCGCATCACCTCGGCGTGAAGAACCTGCGCGTGCTCGAGGGCGACGTGCCGGGCTACAGCGTCCAGTATTGTTACGCCGTGCAGTCGGGCGACCGCGAGTTGCTCGCGAGGATCAACGAAGGCCTCGCGATTCTCGAGCGCACGGGGCGGTTCGGCGAAATTTACCGCCAGTGGTTCGGTCACCTCGAGCCGAGCGGCTACAGTGCGCTCGCAGTGATGATGGCGGTGGCGGCCGGGCTCGTGGTGGCGCTGCTCGTGGCACTGTGGGCGGTCTGGCGGCTGCGGCGGATGCAGGCGCGACTGGTGCGGAAGTCGGAGGAGATTCGCGCGGTGTTCGACGGCGCCTACGACGGATTGCTGGTGCTCGACCGCGACGGTGCGGAAAACCTTCGCGTGCGCCGCATCAATCCGGCGGGCGTGCGGCTGCTGGGCTTGCGCGCGTTGCCGGCTCCGGGCGCGCCGTTGACGCCGCTGCTGGGCGCCGAGGCGGCGCTGGCGGCGAAGCTGGCCGAGGCGGCCGCGCCGAACGGCGTGCACAGCTTCGAATACGAAAAAGCGGACGCGGCCGGCTGGTGGCGCGTGACGGTCGGGCCGCTCGGCCGGTCGGTGCTGGTTTCGCTCGGCGACATCACCGAACAGGTGCGGGCGCGCCAGCAGTTGCGCCAGCAGGAGCAGCGGTTGATGCAGGCGCAGAAACTCGAGGCGATCGGCACGCTCGCCGGCGGCATCGCGCACGACTTCAACAACGTCCTCACGGCGATCCTCGGCCACACCGAGCTCAGCCTGCTTTCGCTTCCGACCTCGCGCCCCGAACACGACGGACTCCAGCAGGTGATGCGCGCAGCGCGGCGGGCGCGCCAGCTCGTGCAGCAGATCCTCGCGTTCTCCCGGCGTGCGGAGTCGGCGCGACAACCCGTCGAGATCGCGCCGCTGTTGAAGGAGACGACGGAATTCCTCCGCGTGCTCGGGCGCGGCGCGGTGGCGTTCGAGATGCGGCTGACGGGCGAGACTCCACCGATTTTTGCCGACCCGGCGCAGGCGCACCAGGTGTTCATGAACATCGGCACGAACGCCGTGCAGGCGCTGCGCGGCGTCGGCGGGCACGTGATCTTCCTCGTCGACGTGCTGGAGGTGACCGCCGCGGACTCGCCGAAACCCGTCGCGCTCGCACCCGGACGCTACGTGCGCGTCGGCATCCAGGACGACGGCCCCGGCATGGCGCCCGAGGTGGTCGCGCGAGTGTTCGAGCCGTTTTTCACGACGAAGGCGCCGGGCGAGGGCACCGGTCTCGGTTTGTCGGTCGTGCACGGCATCGTCCAACAGCACGGTGGCGCCGTCACCGTCTACAGCCAGCCGGGGCGTGGCACGCTGTTCAACGTCTACCTGCCCGCGGCGGCGAGCGATGTGCCGACGAAATCGAAATCGCCCTTTGAGCTGCCGCGCGGACGCGGGCAGGAAGTCCTCGTGGTCGACGATGACGACGTCGTGCTGAGCACGACGCGCGAAATCCTCGCGCAACTCGGCTACCGCCCCTGCGCGTTCGAGCGCGCGGAGATGGCGCTCGCGGAATTCGAGGCGCGCCCGGCGGATTTCGCCGCGGTGTTCACCGACCTCACGATGCCCGGCATGAACGGTCTGCAACTCACGGCGCGCATAAAGACTCTGCGCCCGACGCAGCCGGTGCTGCTGGCGAGCGGATTTTTCACCGAGGCCGAGGAAATCGAAGCGACGAAGCTGCGCGTGGCGCGCCTCGTGCCGAAACCGTTTTCATTGAGCATCGTCGCAGAAGCCGTGGCCGGGTGTGCGGTGAATCGGGAGTGAGGACGAGTGGGGCGCGTGCGGTCGCTTGGTGGGAGCGGCTTGATGTTGAAGGGTGACCGCCGAGGCAGGGCGGCGAGTCCCTTCGCCGCCGAAACGCGGCGGCCGGTGGGACGCGCGCAGTCTTGCGGCGCCCAACGGAGAAACTCGGCGCGAAGCGGAGTCCGCGCCCTGCCGTCCGAGCGGCACGGTCGCGCGGTGGATGGAGCCTGTTGCCCCGACGCCTGGCGCGCGTTCAACGTCGGGGCGGGATGCCCATCCCACCGATCGGCTGTAGCGGCGGTCTATGACCGCCGAGTCGAGCGTGGCGTGACATTCGCTCGGCGGTCATAGGCCGCCGCTACAGGAGGAACGGGCACCTCACGCCGCGGCGCGGAGGATATGCTCGACCTTCGCGGGCGTGATGAGACCGCGGTCGCCGAAGGCGCTCATGCCGCGCGCGGCGAGGCGGCGGGCGACTTCCGCTGCGGTGGCGACGGGCACGTCGTAGTCGGCGAGGCGCGTCTTGATGCCGAGCGATTCGTAGAACGCGCGCGTCTTCGCGATCGCGGCGTCGATGCGGGCGTCTTCGCTGCCGTCGCGCAGATCCCAGACACGCTCGGCGTATTGGAGGAGCTTGGCGCGCTTGGCGACGCGTTCGGCATTGAGCAGTTCGGGCAACACGATGGCGAGCGTGCGCGCGTGGTCGATGCCGTGCAGCGCGGTGAGCTCGTGACCGATGATGTGCGTGGCCCAGTCCTGCGGCACGCCGACGGAGATCCAGCCGTTGAGCGCGGTGGTGGCGGCCCAGACGAAGTTGGCGCGCGTGTCGTAGTCGGTCGGATGCGAGAGCGTGCGCGGGCCGATCTCGACGAGCGTGCGGAGAATGCCTTCGGCAAAACGGTCCTGCACGCGCGCATGGGCCGGGAAGGTCAGGTATTGCTCGATGACGTGGCAGAACGCGTCGCCGATGCCGTTGGCGACCTGGCGCGTCGGGAGCGAGAAAGTCGTCTCCGGATCGAGGATGGAAAAGCGCGGGAACACGTGCGGCGAGATGAACGCGAGTTTCTCTTTGATCGCGCGGCGGGACACGACGGACGCGCCGTTGGCCTCGGAGCCGGTGGCGGGCAGCGTGAGCACGGCGCCGATCGGCAGGGCGGCGGTCACGTGCGCGGCGCGCGTAGTGAGGATCGTCCATGGATCGCGATCGTAGAGAGCGGCGGCGGCGACGAATTTCGCGCCGTCGAGCACCGAGCCGCCGCCGACCGGGAGAATCCAGTCGAGCTTCTCGGTCTTCACGATTTCCACGGCGCGCATGAGCGTGTCGTAGTCGGGGTTGGCTTCGACGCCCCAAAATTCGCGGACCGTGCGCGCGCCGAGCGCCTTCACGACCTGCGCGTGGACGCCGTTTTCCTTGATGCTGCCGCCGCCGGCGAGGAGGAGCACGCGGGCATCGGCGGGGAGTTCGGTGGCCAGCGCGGCGATTTGTCCGCGGCCGAAGAGGATGCGAGTGGGGTTCTGAAAGACGAAATTTTCCATGGCGCGGAGCGTAGCCGGGAGCCCAGGGGACGCAAACGGCGAAACCGTCACATGCCCCCGGCGAAACCCCGAACCCCGCTGACGCGCTCGCACGCAGGTTGCCCTTGAAAACGGGCGCGCGGCCGCGCTCCATGACGCCATGCAGATCACGCCTGACGACAGTTCCGGTCTGAGCGCTGGAGAAGTGAAACGCCGGCACATCGTGGTGAAGGCGGTCGTCGTCGGTGCGGTCGCGGGCGTGCTGGCATCGGCGTTCCGCCTCGCGCTCGAACACGCGGAGCACCTCCGGGCGGCGGCGGTGGCGCGCGCGGGACATTGGGGGCTGCCCGTCGCGCTCGGGCTCGGCGTGTTGATGGGCGCGCTCGGTGTCTGGCTGGTGCGGCGGTTCGCGCCCCACGCGTCCGGCAGCGGCATTCCGCAATTGAAATCGATTTTGCTCCGCGAATCTGAACCGGAATGGCGTCGCCTGTTGCCGGTAAAATTTTTCGGCGGCTTGCTGACGACCGGCGGCGGGTTTGCGCTCGGACGCGAAGGTCCGACGGTGCAGATGGGCAGCGGCATCGGGCACATGGTTTCGGAGTGATTCCGCATTCGCGAAGGCGAGGGCGAGCGGCGCGCGTTGATGAGCGCAGGTGCGGGCGCGGGGCTCGGGGCGGCGTTCAACGCGCCGCTCTCCGGCGTGGTGTTCGTGCTCGAGGAATTGCACGGGAATTTCACGCCGGTGATGTTCGTGGCGGCGTTCCTCGCTTCGGTGTCGGGCGACGTTGTGGCGCGGCTGCTCACGAACGAGCTGCCAGTGTTTCATTTGAGCGGCATGATCGCACCCGGCGTGGCGACGGTGCCGTGGGCTGCGTTGCTCGGTGTGTGCGCGGGCGTATTCGGGGTGTTTTTCAACCGGGCGTTGCTGATGACGCTCGATTTCCGCGACCGCGTGGTGCTCTGGCCGGCGTGGGCGCTCGGCGCGGCGGTCGGTGCGATCGTGGGGCTCGCCGGCTGGCTGGTTCCGGGATTGGAGGGATCCGGCGGGCCATTGGTGCAAAGCGCGCTGGCGGGACAGATCGCGCTCGGCGTGCTGCCGTTGTTCATCGTGGCGCGGTTTTGCCTGACGATGGTGAGCTACAGCTCGGGTGCGGCGGGCGGGATTTTCGCGCCGTTGCTCGGTCTCGGTGCGCTCGGCGGGTTGCTGTTCGGCGTCGGGGTGCATGCGGTGATGCCGCACAGCGCGACCGAGTTGACGCCCGCGGTCTTCTGCGTGCTCGGAATGGGCGCGATGTTCACCGCGATCGTCCGCGCGCCGCTGACCGGCATTGTGCTGATGATCGAGCTGACCGGCGTCTACGGTTTCATGCTGCCGCTGCTCGTGGCGTGCCTCACGGCCTACGGCGTCGCCGAGGCGCTCGGCAACACGCCGATCTACGAGGCGCTCCGGTTGCGCAGCCGGCCGGTGCCCGCGCGCGCGGCGGCGTGAAGTTCAGTTCTCGCGGCCGATCTTTCCGAGGTGGGTGAAGCGGAATCCCGCGGGAGATTTCAGGCCGTAACCGAGCGCGCGATCGAGGCCGATGTGCGCGCACCAGATGAGGCCGATGCCGACGAGCGCGGGGCGCGGCGCGCTGGCGAGCGGCGCGAGCAATCCCGCCGCGAGCACGAGGCCGGCGATGGCGTAGGTATGCGCGAGGTTGTAGCACCAGGCGCCGACGCGCGCACCGCCCAGATAGCCGAGCAGCGACAAATCGGGTGCGAGCAGGAGCACGGCGAACCAGAGCCAGCTCAGGCCGAAGTGGCGGTAGAGCAGCGCGGCGAGCGCGAGGGCCGCGAGGCCTTCGAGGCGGAGCCAGAGGCGCGCAAAGGAGGTGTCCATCCGCGCAGCACAGCACGCGCGACACCCGCCGTCAGCGGCAAATCACGCGGCGGCGCCGCAGCACTTTTTGTATTTCTTGCCGCTGCCGCAGGGGCACGGGTCGTTGCGACCGACTTTCGGCTGCTCGCGACGATAAGTGGTGCCGGGGCCGTCGACCTGGCCGGTGTAGACCCAGCGGCCATCCTCGCGACCGAAGAGCGCCGCCTCGACGTGCTCATGCTCGTTGCCGTCCATTTTGAACTTGGCCGTGAATTGCACGGCGCCGATGTCGTCGTCCGGGCCGCCTTTTTCCGTGTGCACGATCGTGAGGCCGATCCACTCGGATTGCTCGGACCACCGCTTCGCCGCGGCGGCGTCGAAGGTCTTGCGCTGGTCGGCGCTGAGCGAACGCTCGAGGTGCGCGAGGTCGTGTTTCACGTGCGCGGTGTAGCGCGAGCGCATCAGCGCTTCGGCGGTCGGCGCCGGCGCGCCGGCGAGGATCGGGCCGCAGCAGGCGTCGAAGTTTTGACCGGAACCACAAGGGCAGAGACTCATGCCGGGAGGTTAGCCGGGGAATGGGCCCGGAAAGCAATCCTCAATCACTCCGGCGCTTTCTTCCTTTGCCTCGCGTCGGGTTTGGGTGAACTTGGCGGCGCATGCCGTCGATGTCCGAGGAACCCATTTATTACTACCATCGTGAGAAGAACGTTCACGAAAAAGAGACCGTCTACGGCGAAAAATGGCTGCGCTGGACCTACGGCGACACCGCGGGCCGGCTCTCGCTCGAATTGCTCGTCAAGCGCGCGTGGCTCTCGCGCTACTACGGCTGGCGGATGTCGATGGCGGACAGCACGCGGCGCATCCTGCCGTTCATCATCCAGTATGGTCTCGACGTCGACGAGTTCGCGAAGAGCCCGTTCGTCTTCAAATCGTTCAACGAATTTTTCTACCGCGCACTGAAGGAAGGCGCGCGCCCGATCGCCGCCGCGGACGACGAGCGCATCGCGGTGCTGCCGGCGGACGGGCGCCACCTGGCGTTTCAGAACGTCGACGCCGCGGCCGGTTTCTACGCGAAGGGCCAGCGGTTCGACCTCGCGTCGTTTCTCGGCGAGGCGCACCTGCCCGAGGCGGAGCGTGCGCTGACGAAGCAATTTGCCGGCGGGTCGCTGCTGATCTCGCGCCTGTGCCCGGTCGATTATCACCGCTTTCATTTTCCGGTGAGCGGCATGCCTGGCGAGGCGCGACTGATCAACGGCTGGCTCTATTCGGTGTCGCCGATCGCCCTGCGGCGCAATCTCGGCTACCTGTGGGAGAACAAGCGCATGATCACGCTCGTCGATTCGCCGGCGTTCGGACGCGTCGCCGTGTGTGAGATCGGCGCGACGATGGTCGGCACGATCTTCCAGTCCTATCTGGCGGACCGGGCGGTGAAGAAGGGCGAGGAAAAGGGGCTCTTCCGCTTCGGCGGCTCGTGCGTCGTGACGATTTTCCGGCCGGGCCGGATCGCGTTCGATCGCGATTTGGTGGCGCAGAGCGCGAACCAGCTCGAAGTCTACGCGAAGATGGGCGGGCGGCTCGGCGTGGCGGCGGGCTAATTTTCGGAGACGTTGCTAGACTTGCAGAGATTCGCGGCGTCGCTTTTCGTCCGCGCACAACACGCCGAGCAACTGTGCGCCGGAGTTTTGTCGACCATATCGGACAACCAATGACAGTATCTCGTATGCGCACTCCGTTGATTCGTCCGTTGGAGAAGCAAATCGCTGTGTCGAACGACTTGGTTTGGTTCCACCAGTTCTCACAGCACGAACTCGGCGTTTCCCGAAGCCGACTTTCCGCGCGAGCGGCCAATCTTATGACCGGCGATTTCTTCGGCGGAAACCCATTCGCCGCCCGATTCAATGTCGCGGTCGCACAGATGGGAGAATTTGGAACCAGATTGGAGTCGGCGCTGCATCGCCTGGTGCTGGTCGACATCTACGAGAATTTTCTGGATTACCTCGTGAGTGTGCCGGCGTTGTTGGCTGAGTGCGGCCGACATGGCTGGTCCTCAAAATCCGCAGGCAAGTCTCCGGAAGCGAAATTTCAGGCAGCATGGAAGAATTCGGGCTATGCTGCGATCGATCGACATCACTGGGAAACGTTCACCTACCTCCGCCTTCGCCGGCATCATTACGCACATGCTGCCGAGACCATCTCCGAGCGCTTCGTGGCGCATACCAAAAGCGTTGGGTCGCGACTCAACGCTCATTGGCTCGCGTCCGGTAAATTGTCGGGTGCCGAACTCGACTTCACATCCCACAGGATATTCGCCCCGGGGTGCGCTGAGATCATCGCTTTGATCCGCGTGGCCCAGGCGTGGCTGCGAACGATGGATCATGCCGTCGCGGCGGAGCTCGTGCCCGAAAAGGTCGTGCAGTGTGTCGCCCGGCAGCGAATCGGAATCGCGGGTGGCAAAGCTTTTGTGCGAAACAGCATGACGGTTGAGCAGCAGGCGCGGCGCATTAAGTCGGACTGCCAAGATCTGTGGGGACTGACTGTGACGCAGAGAACGGCGGCAGCGACGATCTATTCCATCGATTTGGCCAGGCTTTGAGATTGGGCTTTCCTGCCGGTGATATTCGAGCCATCTGTCGCACGTCGCCCGGGTGGTGGAATTGGCAGACACGCCAGACTTAGGATCTGGTGTCGAAAGACGTGCAGGTTCAAGTCCTGTCCCGGGCACCATTTTGTTTTCAGTCTGCGCTGTCTGCGTGACGGATGGCATGGTGGCGGCGCCGGGCTAATGATTGTGGCATACGGTGCTGCTAGAACGGGCGGGTTTCTTGACTCGCGGTGCGAGTTCGCGGCTAGTGGCCGCGCATGAGTCCACGCCCGAGCACCGCTGCGCCTGCGGCGGCCGCTGCGCCAGCCGCGCACGCGACCGTCATGAATGTCCTGTTCGCGTTGAGCATCGCGCATCTGCTCAACGACACGTTCCAGGCGATGCTGCCGGCGATTTATCCGCTGCTGAAGGACTCGTATCGGCTGACGTTCACGCAGATCGGGCTCATCACGTTGACGTATCAACTCACGGGCTCGCTGCTGCAGCCGGTCGTCGGCTTCTACACGGATCGGCGGCCGCATCCGTATTCGCTGCCGGTGGGCATGGGGTTCACGCTCGGCGGGCTGGCACTGTTGTCGCAGGCGCACTCGTTTTCGCTGCTCGCGCTGGCGGCGGGGATGATGGGCGTGGGCTCGGCGGTGTTCCACCCGGAGGCGTCGCGCGTGGCGCGCATGGCTTCGGGCGGGCGGCATGGTTTTGCGCAGTCGCTGTTTCAGGTGGGCGGAAATTTCGGCACGTCGCTCGGGCCGTTGCTGGCGGCGGCGGTGATCATCCCGCGCGGGCAGGCGCATCTCCTGTGGTTCACGGTCGCGGCGCTGGCGGGGATTTTTCTGCTGGCGCGGATTGGCGGCTGGTATCGCGCGAACATGCATCGGCTGAAACCGCGGCCGGTATCGCACGGCGATTTCACGCCGGTGAAACTGAGCCGCGGCAAAGTGGCGTGGGCGCTCGCGGTCTTGGTCGCGCTGATCTTCTCGAAATATTTCTACCTGATCAGCCTGACGAACTATTACACGTTCTACCTGATCGGGAAATTCGACGTCTCGGTGCAGGCGTCGCAGGTTTATCTGTTCGTGTTCCTGTTCGCGGTGGCGGCCGGCACGATCGTCGGCGGGCCGGTGGGCGATCGCATCGGACGCAAGCGCGTGATCTGGATTTCGATTCTCGGTGTGGCGCCGTTCTCGCTGGCGCTGCCGCACGTGGGGCTCGCGGGGACGGTGGTGCTGACGGTGATCATCGGTCTGATCCTCGCGTCGGCGTTTTCGGCGATCCTCGTCTACGCGCAGGAGCTCGTGCCGGGTAACGTGGGGCTGGTCGCGGGGCTGTTCTTCGGGCTCGCGTTTGGCGCCGCGGGCATCGGCTCGGCGTCGCTCGGGCGGCTGGCGGATCGCACGAGCATCGCGACGGTGTTCGACGTCGCGGCGTGGTTTCCGCTCATCGGGCTGCTGACGGCGTTTTTGCCGGAGGTGGAAGTGCGGCGGAAAAATTAGCAGCCAAGACCAGGCGCGAGCGGCGCGGCGCGGCGTTATAGCGCGGGACGCGCGATTCGCAGCGGGCGCCGGCCCGCTGCGACAGCCGTCTGACGATGGCTGCTACGGCGGCACGCTGCGCGGTCTGGCCGACGGATTCCGCTGCGACGCGTCGCAGCTCTTCGCGCGTGGGCGGCGAAATTCCGGCGACTAACCCGCATATTTCACCATTGATTGAACGAGTGGCGTGGATGGGGGTGCGCGGGCGCCAGAACCGGCGCGGGCGGTGCAATCGAGACGCTGGGCATGCGCGCCAGCGCCCCTCGGGCGGGCGGAGCGGGATTTTCGTCGCGGGCGGGCGCGCTCGCGCGAGCCGGACGCCATCGCGAGCGTCGGGTTGGATCGGAGCGGCCCGCGCTCAGCCGGACGGGGCCGGGCAGAGCCGCTGCCAGGCGTGCGCGAAGAGCGCTTGCACCGGCGCCGACTCGGCCAGGCGCACACGCAAGCGGCGCACGCTCAGTTCGACGCGCGCGGCGAGTTTGCACAGGCGCCAGCGGATCGTGGCGGCGGTGGCTTGCGCGAGCGCGGTGCCGCGCAAGGCCACCGTGCGCAGCCGCTCCATCAGGTGATACGCGAAGGCGGTGAACCACAGCCGCAGCTGGTTGGCGGCCAGTCCGTGGCTGGAGAGACGTTCGCCGAACAGATCGCCTTGTTGCTCCTTGATGCGATTCTCCATCTCGCCGCGCGCGCAGTAGATTTTTTCGTAAAGGCGATCGGCCGCGCCCGCGAGTGTGGTGACGATGAAGCGCGGGTTGTCCTTGTCGCCGAGTCGCTCGGCCTTGCCGATCACGCGGCGCTCGCGGCTCCACGTCTCGCGCGTGCGGTAGTTGAACTCCGCGAACTCGCGCGTGGGGGCGCCGACGAGCACGGCGCGTTCGCGGGCGCGGACGAGCGCCGGGGCGAGGAGCGCGAGCAGGCGCTCGTTGCGGGCCAGGCCGACGAGGTAGTCGATCCGGTTGTTTTCGCACCAAGCGAGGATCGCTTCGCGGCAAAAACCGCTGTCGGCGCGCAGGACGATGCGCGCCTTCGGACAGCGGGCACGGATCGCGGGCACGATTTTTTCCAGCGCCTCGACGGTGCCGTCGGCCGCGTCGCGATCGGCGGTGCGCAGTTGCGCCCACACCAACGCGTCGCCGACGAACGCATACAACGGCAGGTAGCAATGGCAGTCGTAGTAGCCGTGGAAGAACCGCCCCTCCTGGCGGCCGTGGAGCGGATCGTGCGTGGCGTCGAAGTCGAGGACGACCTCGCGCTGACGTCGGCGCAGCGTGCGCACGCCGAGTTGGAGCAGGAGCGCTTCGAGCCGGCCGGTTTGCGGAGCGATCTTGTGATAACGGCTGTCCGGCCGGTCCGCGGTGATCTCGAGACGGTTGAGCGTCGGCGCCGAGCCCAAGGCGTCGCTCGGATCGAGTTTGCCCGCCGCGACGGCCAAGAGCGGATCGCGGCGCAGTTGCGCGTGGTCGTTGAGATCCTCGTAGCCGAGCGCCAGCCCGAGGACGCGCTGCGCCACCAACTCGCCCACGCTGTGCGCGATCAGATCCGGATCGCGCCGATCGACGAAGCAGCCGGCGATCCGCCGCGTCAGTCCGAGGCTGCGGTCGAGCTCGCGCAAGAGCAGCACGCCCCCGTCACTGCTCAACGTGCCGCCCGTGAAGTCCGCCACCACCTCGCGCCGCCCCAGCGCTTGAAACCGGAACGAAGTCTGCTGACAGTCTGTCGGAAACCGGGCGTCGGTGACCGT
>JACPIT010000010.1 GCA_016187945.1 Opitutia bacterium | reverse complement strand
GTTCCGGGGCACGATCGACGAGTTCACGCTCTACTCGCGCCCGCTCTCCACCACCGAGGTCAACGCGATCTACACGGCGGGCAACAACGGCAAGACACCGCCGGACGACAATCTCCCGCCGGTCGTCTCGGCCGGGCCCGATGTGGTGCTGAGCACCTTCGCGGGGACGGCGAGCTTGGCCGGCACGGTCATCGACGACGACAAGCCGTTTGGTGCGGCGACGATTCTTTGGACCCAGGAGGCCGGGCCGGGATCGGTCACATTTGCCAACCCGAATGCGCCGGCGACGACCGCGACGTTCAGCGCGCCTGGCACGTATTTGCTGAAGTTAACCGCGAGAGAACACTACTCCGCGGACGTTTCGGACTACATGGAGGTGAGAGTCGCAACTGCGACCACGCCGCCGTCCTCTGGGCTGGCCGCTTGGTGGCCGGGCAATCACACCCCGGTTGAACTCGTGCATGGCGGGCACGATCTCGAACTGATCAACGGCGCGACTTACGCGGACGCAGAAGTTTCGCAGGGCTTCCGTTTCAACACCGCGGGGAACTTCGCGCGCACGCCGGCGCACGCCGACTTCGACATCGGTGCATCCGCGGCGGGCTTCACGGTGGAGTTCTGGGTGAAGCGCGACAGCATCACTGACTCGGCGTTGTTCACGTGGCGCAACGGCACCGGCACCAACCGGGTGCGCGGAATTTTCAACAACGCCGGTAACCAATTCTGGGTAGCCATCCCGATGGGCGCGAACGGAGGAGACGCGTGGGTTACCTCCAACACCGGGCAAATCACCGCGAACGTCTGGCACCACCTGGCCGTGACCTTCGATGCGACAACGCGAAATGCGCTGCTCTATGTCGACGGCGCGACCGCGAGTGCAGCGACGGCACTCGGAGCCGGCGTTCCCGATACTCCGAGCAACGGCTATTTCTACGTCGGCGGTGTTCCGAGCGACACGCGTTTCCGTGGCACGCTTGATGAACTCACGCTCTACACCCGTCCGCTCGCCGCGGCGGAAATCTCGGCGATTTACGCAGCCGGAGCGGCCGGCAAGCTCCCGCCAGCGCGGAACACTCCGCCGACTGTCCTGCTCGACACCCCGAGTCCGGGATCATCCGTCGTGGTCAACACGTCGCTCACGGTCAGCGCGGTCGCGACCGACACCGACGGCACGATCGCCAAAGTCGAGTTCTTCGATGGTGCGACGAAACTCGGCGAAACCATCGCGCCCGACGCCAGTCAGCCCACGCGCTTCAGCTTCTCAGTTGCCGGCGGTCTCGGACTCGGCGCGCACACCCTCACCGCGCGTGCGACCGATGACGGTGGTGCTGTCGTTTCTTCGAGCGCAGTTGCCCTCCAAGTCGTGCCCGTGCTTCCTGTCGTGAGCCTCACCGCGCCGACCGAAGGCGCGAACCTCGCCGTCGGCGCGTCGCTCACGCTCACCGCCGAGGCGAGCTACAGCGAAGGCGCGCTCACGAAAATCGAGTTCTACGACGGTCTAGCCAAGCTCGGCGAAACCACGACGCCGGTCGCGGGCCAGACCACCACGTTCGCTTTCACTGTCGCCTCCGGCCTCAGCGCCGGTTCACACCGACTCACGGCGCGCGCCTACGCGTCCTCGAGTGTCTACGCGACCTCCGCGCCCGTGAACGTCACCGCTGCCGTCGTGCTGCCGGTCGTGGCGCTCACCAGTCCGGCGAACAACAGCAGCGTTGTCGCGTCCGTGCCGCTCGCGTTGAAGGCCAGCGCCACCGTCGCGCAAGGCACGATCGCGAAAGTCGAATTCTTCGACAGCTCGACCAAACTCGGCGAACTCACGGCGCCCGATGCCGTCGGCGGTTCCGTCTTCACGTTCACGCAGACGGCTGGTTTCGCGGCCGGTTCGCACACGCTCGCCGCTCGTGCGATCTCGTCCACGGGCGCGACCGCGACGTCCGCTGCGGTTGCCATCGAGGCGGGCACCTACACCGGCGCGCCCGAGGCGCTCATCGTCACGCCCGACGAAGATGCGCGAATCTCCGCCCCCGTCAAAGTCACGGGCGTGGTAGCTCACTCGGCGCTGACATCGTGGGCGCTCGATTATCGCC
Source organism: Opitutia bacterium (assembly GCA_016187945.1). GTDB lineage: Bacteria > Verrucomicrobiota > Verrucomicrobiia > Opitutales > Opitutaceae > Didemnitutus. Next base: position 127,274 of record JACPIT010000010.1, on the reverse strand, counting down.
TCAAGGCCGCCGATGGCGACACGCCCGAGGCGTGGACGCAGTTCGCCACCGGCTCGAATCTCGTGGGCACGCCGGCGAACGGGTCGAACGCGGCAATCCCGGGCGAACTCGGGACATTCGATCCGACGCTTCTGCTCAACGGCATCTACGAAATCCAACTCCGCGTCATCGACTCGTCCAACGCCACGCTCACCGCCGGTCCGCTCACCGTCGTGGTCGAGGGCAACATGAAAGTCGGCGCATTCACGCTCGCGTTCGAAGACCTCAAGCTCCCGCTGTCCGGCATCCCGATCGCGATCACGCGCACCTACGATTCACGCGACGCGCGGGTGGGGGACTTCGGTCCGGCGTGGCGCATCGCCGTCGCGAACGTCCGCGTGCAGAAGAACCGCAACCTCGGCCTGGGGTGGTGGCAGACGCCACAATCCGGCGACGGCATCCAGTTCTACTACGTCGAACCGGTGCGCGAGCGCATCGTCACGGTCACGATGCCCGACGGCGAAACGCATCGTTTCCGTGCCGGCGCCTACGTGAAAAATCGCTCCGGCGATCCCGACAACGCCTCGTTCGCCGTCGTCGTCCGCACCGGCCAAATCCGGTTCTACCCGCTCGGTGACACCACCTCTACGCTCGAGCCGCTCGATGCCTCCGGAGCGCTCGCGGACAACTTCTGGATCGCTGGCACCGGCGATCAGGACATCACCGCCGAAGATCCGGTCAGCAATCCGTTCGCCGCACCGTTCAACCCGACGCGCTTCCGCCTCACCACGAAAGACGGCACGCGCTACCTGGTCGACGAACGTCTCGGACTGCTCGAGCTCCGCGACCTCAACGGCAACACGCTTGTCGTGAACCGCGACGCGCAGAACCGCATCAGCAGCATCGTCAGCACCCTTCAATCTTCAGCTTCCACTTCAACTTCAACCAGCATCTCGATTCATCGAGATGCTTCCGGCCGAGTCGACTACATCCGCGACCCTGCGGGCCACGATCTCGACTACCTCTACGACGCGCGAGGCCGCCTCGACTCGTTCACCGATCGCGAGAGCAACACGACGCAGTTCCGCTACGAGAACACCGCGTTCCCGCTCTACCTCACGAAGATCATCGATCCGCGCGGCATCGCGGCGCTCCGCTCCGAGTTCGACGCGAACGGTCGTCTCGTGAAACAGATCGACGCCGACGGCAAGGAGACGGTGTTCGACCGCGGCATCGACACCACCGGTCGCTTCGAGAAAGTCACTGACCGCCTCGGCAAGGCGACCACGTTTTACTACGACGATCGCGGCAACGTTACGCTCAAGATCGACCCGCTCGGCGCACGCACGAGCTACAGCTATTACGCCGACTCGGATCGCGTGAAGACCGAGACCGATCACTACGGCAACGTGAAGTCGATGGCTTACGATGCGCAGGGCAACGTCGTCGTCGAAACCACCGGCGCCAGCGCGAGCGACGATCCCGCGCACCCGACCACCGGCCACACCACGTCGACGATCTACAACGCCCGCAGCGCTCCCACGCAGATCACCGACCCCGATGGCCGCGTGCAGACGTTCAGCTACGACGCGACGACCAACAACCTGCTCACGCACACGATCGCCGCGGGTAGCAGCGCGCCCTCGACCACAACCTACACCTACAACTCCGACGGCACGCTCGACACGATCACCGACGCCCTCGGCAACGTCACCAGCCACACCTACAACTACGCGTTCTCCGACGCCACTTATCCGGGCGCAGTGAAGGAAGTCGCGGTCACTGTCACCGATCCCGCCGGCGCCGCCGGTTCCGATCCGGCCAACGCCTCTGCGACCATCCTCCGCACCACGCGCTCGCTCTACGATGCACAGGAAAACATGATCGCGAGCATCGCGCGCCGAACGCTACCCGAGGGCGGAACCGAGGACATCGTGACGCGCTACGTCTACGATGCGGAAAACCGCCTCGTCGCCACGATTCAGCCTGACGAGAAAGTTTCCGAGACGCGCTACACGTCCTTCGGCCAAACCGACAAGTCGCTGCTCTGGCGCAGCGTCGCCGATTACCAGTCGCGCAACGACTCGCTCGCTCGCATCACGAGCTACGGTTACGACGCGCGCGGCAACCAGACCACCGTCACGCATCCTGACGGCGCAACGGAGACGAGCAGCTTCGACCTCGAAAATCGTCGCCAGTGGACCGAGGACGCGCTCGGCCGCCGCACCTCGTTCCAATACGACGACGTTGGCCGCCTGCGCTTCACGATCCAGCCCGACGCCACGCCGGCCAATACCGCCGACAATCCCTACACCGAGACCGTCTACGACCTCGTCGGTCACGTGACCGACACCTACGACGAGCTCCGTCACCGCACGTCGGTGGTCTATTTCCCGGACGGAACTCCGGACGCAGGGCGACGGAAGCAGAGCATCCAGCATCTGACTCTCAACTCTCAGCCCTCAACTCTCATCACGTCGTATTCATACGATGCCTCCGGGAACGTCCGCTTCGTGACCGATCCGCGCGGCAACACCGTCGAAACGCGCTACGACGATCACGGCCGCGCGAGCACCGTCGTTTACCCGGCCACCGACGAGCACCCGTCCACGCAAACCGTCACCACCTACAACGCACTCGGCCAGCGCATCGCCGCCACCGACCAGGAAGGCAAAGTCACACGCTATCGCTACGACGGCCTCGGCCGCCTCGTCGAGGTCCGCCAATACCTCGACCAATCGCTCGCGGCGGGCGACTTCAACTTCAACTTGGCTCCTTCAACTGCGAACCTCGTATCGACGAGGTTCGCTTACGACGAACTCGGCAACCAGCTCACGCAGACCGACGCGCGCGGCCACACCACCAGTTACCGCTACGACACGCTCGGCCGCCGCGTGAAGCGCACGCTACCCGACGTCGCCTTCGAGTCCCTGCAATACGACGAGTGGGGCAATCTCTGGAAACGCACCGACTTCAAGGGCTACACCACGACGTTCCTCTACGACGTCCGCAACCGCCTCACCGAAAAGCAGGCCGATCCCTCGCACCCGTCGCTCATCTACTCGCACGCGCCGGACAAGATCACCTACGGCTACGACGCCACCGGCAACCGCACCGACGCGACGGTGGAGAAGGGGACCACGATGCTCTACGCCGAGGACACCCCCGTCGATGAACGCAACCGCCGCGCTCACAAGGACACCGCGCTCGGCAAGCTGACCTACGCCTACTACGCCAACAGCCAGCTCGAGAGCATCACCTCGTCGAACAGCGACGGCATCAAACTCGGTTACCGCTACGACGACGCCAACCGATTGGCCTACGTCGACGACACTTCAGCTCTCTCAGCTCTCAACTCTCAACCCTCAACTACTTCCTACACCTACAACGCCAACGGCAGCCTCGAAACTATCACGGCTCCGAACAACGTCGTGCACACCTACGGCTACGACGCGCTCAACCGCCTGCGCACGCTGAACGTCGCCCGCGACACGACCTCGCTCCACAGCTACGAATACAAGCTGCGCGCCTCCGGCCACCGTCGCCAGATTGTCGAGAACGGCACGCGCACGACGACATTCGACTACGACGACCTCTACCGCCTGACCGGCGAAACCGTCGCCAGCGACAGCCACGGCAACAACGGCGCCGTCACCTACGGCCTCGACAAAGTCGGAAACCGCGAGAGCCGAACGTCTCAGATTTCAAATCTGAGCTCTCAAGTTGGGCTGAGCTACAACGCGCGCGATTGGCTGAACACCGACACTTACGACGCCAACGGCAACACGCTCACCTCGACGCTCTCGAACGTGCCGAACGCGGACGTCTACGACTTCGAAGACCGCCTGATCATCCGCCGCAAGCCCGACGGCACCACGGTGAACCTCAGCTACGACGCCGACGGCATCCTGCGGCAAAAAACGCTCTTCAACGCCGCCGCCACGCTCGTCAGCGCCACCGGCTACTTCACCGACGCGGTAAATCCCACCGGCTACGCTCAAGTGTTGGAAGAGCGCATCAACACCGCCAGTGGCACCACGGTGAAGCTCTACGCCTACGGCAACGACCTCATCAGCCAGTCGACCTCTCTCAACTCTCAACCCTCAACTCTCAACTACTACACCTACGACGGCCTCGCCAGCGTCCGCGAACTCACCGACGCGAGCGGCAGCATCACCGACGCCTACGACTACGACGCCTTCGGCAACCTGCTCCACCGCGTCGGCTCAACGGTCAGCGACCACCTCTACCGCGGCGAACGCTTCGACACCGACCTAGGCCAGTATTACCTCCGCGCCCGCTTCTACAACCAATCCACCGGCCGCTTCTGGAATCACGACACCTACGAAGGTTCAGCCGCGGATCCCACGTCCCTGCACAAATACCTTTACGCGCATGCTTCTCCAGTTCGCTTCAATGATCCCACCGGCAACTTCACGTTAGTCGAGGTCGCGGTCACCGTTGCTGCTATCGCGACGATTTATGCCATAGCGAAACCCGTGGTTCGGGGTGCGCTCGAGGGCGTATTTGAAAAAATTGGCATAGATCCTTACTCGCCGGTTTCGGTGACCTCGCTAGGTAATTACGAGGATGCGCTGGAACTAATGGATGATTTTGGCCTCACCGAGGGCGACTTCAGCGGCAATTTGCTGGCGCAGGCATTCATTGATCTGTCATCTGACGCGATCATCTACGCGGGTATCACTGGTGGAGCCATTCTCCTTACAGCGGAGTCCCAAGTTGCTCTTCCTCAGGTTCAAAAAGTTCATGGAAATAGCCTGAAAACAACCAAACCGGCGATCGGATACACCCTGCGCAACAGGTCGACCGGCGAAATTCTAAAGTTCGGTGAAACCACGCGAGGATTGAAGCGCTACTCCAAGAAATATCTCAAAGCGATCGATGCAGAAATGGTCTTTGAACGCCATGGATCTAAGCTGGACATGCACACTTGGCAGCATCAACGAATCCTTGAATACAAGAGTAAGTTTGGGAAGCGTCCGCCGCTGAACAAAAGCGACTACTAATTACCAATGAAAATTTGGATTTCTGGAGAAATCGACGCGGACATCGCTGATGATTACAGACGTCTGCGTCAGAAAATTGAATCCGACTTCGCCGTGCACCTAGCAGCGATTGATGCGGGAGAATCAATTCAGGAGCTCGCGTTCATTCCGATGATTACCTCCCTCGCGCAGGGCCTTAACCCCGAAGTCGCCAAGTTTAGTAAACGGCGAAAGGAGGCAGAGTTCAGACCCGCTATTGATCACGCGGCCTTCAAAGCAGCCGATTCGACCGGACGGCAGAACATGCTTTTGGATTCGCTGCAACAATGCGTGCAGCGCCTGCCGGAACTCGGAGCTACCGATGTTGATGTGCCACGAATTTTGCAGTGTATTAATCAGCTTCGGGATCCGCAAAAGGGGGTATGGTGAGGCTGCCCTGATTTGACGGACGTTTCGCAGAGTTTGCATCGCGCACCACGGCGGCTGCAGGCATTTTCAGCGCGGGCCAAAACTCGTTTCCACGTTTCTCCATGCTGACCTGGCTGGTCGTCCTTGCGTTGTTGTGGCCGTTGTTCTGGTGCCTGCGTCTTCTGCTGGTCGGTCGGTGTGGAGCAGAGAGCGAAAGTCGCGATGCGAAATTCAAGGACGCCCTAGTAACCCCGGCGCTTGTATGGCTAATTTCGACTGGCGACTTCGCTGCGTGCCAATGAGTCGCCGAGAGTTCTTCCGCTGGCTTTCGGCCCTGCTCACTGTATGTGGCGTGGCGATGGTTGCGCACGCTTCGAGCCCCGATGCGTCGCTCGGCGAGCGTTTGTTCCGCGAGATTCGGTTCGCCCGCCCGCCAGCTGCGATGAGTTGTGCGACGTGTCATCTCTCCGACGGTGCACACGGGCGCGCTTTCGCGGATGCGGCGGCGCGCAGCGCCGTGCCGGCGCAATCGGAAGACGGTCGAGAACTGACGCCGCGCCACGCCTCGACTTTGATCGAGTCCGCCGAGCAGGGCGGGTGGGGACTGCTGCATTGGGACGGCGAATTCACCTCGATGGAGGACTTGGTGAGGGCAACGTTCGCGGGACGGAATTTCGGCTGGCTGCCGGACGAACACAGTGCCGCGCTCGCGCGTTTCGCAGCAGTGATTCGCTGTGATGGCGGCGATGCGGCGTCCGGGCGCGTCAGTTACGCGGCACTGTTCCGCGATTGCGCGGGAGGGCTCGACGTTGCGGCGGCGAGCGACGCGCAGATTTTCGATGCGTCGGCGCGATTCGTCGCCGAGTTCGTGCGCACGCTTCGATTATCGCGGGATGGGGAAGGGCGGCACAACGGGTCGCCCTACGACGCGTTTCTCGCGGCCAACCGCCTGCCGCGCGCGCCAAATCCCGGCGAGACTCCGCACGAATACGCGCGTCGGCTGCACAACGCGGTGGCGGCATTGCGCAAACCGACCTTCATCGACGATCCCACTCGGCGGCTAGCGCGACACGATCAGCCGTTTCGTTTTGGCGAAGAGGAATTGCGCGGCATGCGGATTTTCTTTCGCGGTGCGATGGGTTACGTGCGCTCGGCGAGTGCGGGGAACTGTGCTGAGTGTCACGTGCCGCCGCATTTTACGGATTTCGGCTTTCACAACACCGGCGCGACGCAGGATCGCTACGATGCGGTGCACGGGGAAGGCGCTTTCGCGAAGGCGGCAGTCCCCGCATTGGCCGAGCGGAACGCGGCGCCGGAGCGTCACCTCCCGCCGAGCGTTGCGCATCCGCGCGCGGCCGGGCCGTGGCGCGAGGCGCCGATGCGGGACGATCCCGCGCGCGTCGATCTCGGCTTATGGAACATCTACGCCAATCCCGCGCTGCAGGCGCCGCAGACGGCGATCGAGAGACAGCTCAATCGCACGGGCGTGTTGTCGCGCGAGGCGGTGCTCGCGCTCACGCTGGCGCGTTTCAAGACGCCGAGCGTGCGCAATCTTGGTGGCGAGGGTCCGCTGCTACACGATGGCAGCACGCGTTCGCTCGAGAGCGTTGTCCGGCTTTATCGGCAAATGAGCGATCTCGCGCGCGACGGCGCGATGCGCAACGCGCCGCCGGAGTTCGCCGCGATGAGCTTGGCGGACGACGACGTCGCGCCGCTGCTCGCCTTTCTACGTTCGCTGAACGAGGGCGCCGCGCGCTGACGCGTTCGGCCGCTCAGCCGCGCGGCGGCAGGCGGCGCGCGGCGGCTTGGGCGCGGAGGCAGAGTTCGGCGGCGTGGAAGGCGTGCTGCTGCGTCATCGCGTGTTCGGTGCGGTTGAGGCAATCGAGGATCAGCTCGCCGAAGAAACGATAGCCAACCTGTCCGTCGACGGGGATGTGGTGTTCGCCGCGCTCGTCGACGAGGTAGACGTGGTTGCCGAGCGGGTCGCGGGCGACGTCGATGTATTTGCGCAGCTCGATGTAGCCGCGCGTGCCGAGGATGAAATTGCGGCCATCGCCCCAGATGCCGAGACCGTCGGGCGTGAACCAATCGACGCGCACGAAATTCGTCGCGCCGTTGTCGGCGAGCAGCGAGGCCTCGCCGTAGTCCTCGAGTTCGGGCGTGTCGGGATTGCCGTGGTTCGCGACGGCGGCGTGCGTGACTTCGACGGTGCGCGCGCCGGACCAGGTGAGGAATTGCTCGAATTGGTGCGAGCCGATGTCGCAGAGGATGCCGCCGTATTTTTCTTTTTGGAAGAACCATGCCGGACGACTCGCTTTGCCGAGGCGATGCGGGCCGAGGCCGATTACCTGGAGAACCTTGCCGATCGCACCCTGCGCGATGAGATCGGTGGCGTGCATCGCGGCTTCGTTGTGGATGCGCTCGCTGTAATAGACCATGTATTTGCGCCCGGTCGCGGCGGTGACGCGGCGCGCCTCGGCGAGTTGGTCGAGCGTGGTGAAAGGAGTTTTGTCGCAGAAATAGTCCTTGCCGGCCTGCATCACGCGGCAGCCGAGCGGGCCGCGGTCGCACGGCACGGCGGCGGCGGCGACGAGGCGCACTGCCGGATCGTCGAGAATCTCATCGAGCGAACGCGCGACGCGCGCGGTGGGGTGTTTCGCGTGCAGCGCGGCGACTTTTTGCGGGTCGGGGTCGTAGATCCACTTGAGCTGCGCGCCGGCGGCGACGAGTCCTTCGCACTGGCCGTAGATGTGGCCGTGCTCGAGGTGCGTGGCGGCGAAAACGAAGTCGTCTCCGTTGACGACGGGCTGCGGTTTCTCGCGCGGCGCGAGGTCCGGTGGAGTGGGGCAGTAGGGCATCGTGCGATGATGAGAGCGAAGCGTGCGGCAGTGCACGTGTTGACGGCGAGCTTCTAGTCGTCGCGCCGGGCATGCGAGAATGGGGAAATCGAACTGTCTGAGGTGCACGTGATTTGTCTGTTCCCGGCGATGGGTGCAGAAAAGTTCCGTCGCCTACGCACCCCTCCCAACACGCGTGGGCCGCTCCCAAGCACTTCGCTTCCCCAGCGAACCGACCCCGCACCCTTATGCTGAACCGACCCTCCAGGCTCCGTCATGGAGTTCGTTCCCTCGCTCCGCTGCTTGCCGTCCTGCTCGTCCAGACGAGCTTGGCGCAGCAAGCGGCTCCCGTTGCTGCCGAGCGGCAGCCGGATAACCCTAAGACGATCCCGGTGGAGACGACGAAAGCTGCCGCGCCCAAAGACGACACCGTGGTCTTGTCGCCGTTCACCGTCACCACGTCGAACGACAAGGGCTATTTCGCGGCGAACACGCTCGCGGGCAGCCGTCTGAACACGAATCTCGCCGACCTCGGCGCGTCGATCTCCGTCATCACGAAGCAGCAGATGGACGACACTGCTTCGACGGACATCAACGACATCTTCCGCTACGAGGTGAACACCGAGGGCTCGCTCACCTACACGCCCAACATCCAGAGTTCCCGCAACGATGGCGTGATCGACTCGATCGCGGGCGCGAGCCAAGGCAATTTCTCCTCCTACACGAACGCCGGTGCCAATCGTGTGCGTGGTCTCGGATCGCCGAGCGCGGCGGTGAACTACTATCCGTCGATTTCCGCGGTGCCGTTCGACGCCTACAACACCCAGTCGATCGAAATCAGCCGCGGTCCGAACTCGATGCTCTTCGGCCTCGGCAGCCCCGCCGGTATTGCCAACCAGAGCACCGCTCGGGCACTGCTCAACCGAGACAGTGCCAGCATATCGTTCCGCACGGATCAAAACGGCTCATTCCGCAGCTCGGTTAACTTCAACCAAGGTTTGATTCACGACAAAGTCGCGATCTACGGTGCGGCGCTCTACGACGACCGCCGTTTCCAGCGCAAGCCGTCCTATGACAAGACCGAGCGCTACTACGCCGCGATCACGATCAAGCCGTTCTCGAAGACCACGATTCGCGCGAACTTCGAGAAATACGACAACGACAACCATCGCCCGAACAGTCTCACCCCGCGCGACTACGTGACTCAGTGGAATCTTGCGGGTCAACCCTACTACGACTCCACGACGCATACAATCTCCAGCCTGAAGACCGGCAAGGCGCTCGGCATGATCGTGAACAATGCCTCCTCGCCTTATGCCAATGCGCTGCGCGATTTCATCGCGACGCTTCCCGGCTACGACGCCTCCAAGTGGAATCCCGCGAAGACGACCTACAACGGCTACAGCATCTTCACGGAAGCGACCGGCTACATGGCGATGCCGGGAGGCACGGCAGCGGGTGCCGGCTACGTTGCGGGCCAGACCTCGCCCAACATCTTGTATGTTCCCGGCATCATCGCCGGCGGCAACGACGTTCACCTCAACCGCAGCTTCATGCAGATCGCGGATGGCCAGCTCCTCGGCTGGTATCGCACCACCTACCAATACCAATACCTCACCGGTTTCGGCACCTCTACCAACCCCGCGGCCAACCCGACGCTGTATCCGAGCACAAGCGGAGCGACCGGCGTCTACGCGAATCCCACCTGGTCCGATTACTACACGCGCAGCTATACCGCCTCGGGCGGCTGGACCGCAGCCGGCAACGGCATCCTCGGCACCGCCTGGCGGTATCCGGGCGTGACCGACAAGTCGATCTACGACTGGACCGACATTAACATTAACTCGATGAACTTCGGCAGCGCGAGCAACAAGAACTACAACGTCGAGTTCGAGCAGGAACTGCCGTGGGATCTTTACGTCAATGCCGGTTGGTTCCGTCAGGATTACAAGTCTCGCAACAACTACACCGTGGCTCAACTGAATGTCGCCACGCTCTACGTGGATACGAACAAGTATCTGCCCACCGGCGCGGCGAATCCCTATTTTGGCAAGACGTATGTCCAGGACGTCGATCCCGACAGCTACTATAACGCGGAACTCGACGATCATTACCGTGCCATGATCGCATGGACCCCCGATTTCACCCGACGCAACGGTTGGATGAAATGGCTCGGTCGCCATCAGGTTCTCGGCCTGTGGTCGCGCGACGAATACATGGCGACCACGCTGCGCCAGCGCTTGCAGTATATGTCCAGCACGAGCGACACCGGTCGCTACCGGTTCATGAACAATCCGAACAACAATGCGGATGGCACGCCCACGGGTTGGAACTACCAGAGCACCTCGCTCCGTCGCACCTACTACCTCGCTTCGCCGAACGATCCCAACGGCGTCGTCACCAAATCCGCTGGCTATTGGGATCCGATGAGCTTCACCGGCGACATCCAAGTCTACGACTACGACCAATCGAAATTCATTCCGGTGAACATGACGACCCAGTTCTCCGATTTCGATGCGAACAGCGGCCGCAGTCAGCGCATCATCGATTCGATCAGCGCCGGCACGACCAGCTATTTCTGGGATAACCGCCTCGTCGCGACCGTCGGTTTCCGCCAGGATAAATACCGCGCTCGTAATACCAACAGCGGCCTCGCGGCCCTGACAGAAGCGGACAAAACCACGATTATCTCGCCGGCGATCACCAATGCGCAAAAGTGGGTGAACGGTGTCTATCAGCGCGATTTCCTCTTCAATCGCTGGGACCGGTGGACGCGCCTCACTGGACGCACCCGCACGATCGGCGGCGTTCTGCGCCCATTCCAGCATTGGAACTCGATCGATCGCAAGGCCGACGACGGTTCGCTGCTTTGGCAATTCGTCCGCGATTTTGGCGTCAGCTACAACACTTCGGACAATTTCAATCCGCCGTCCCAAGCCCTGAACGACTTCTACGGCAAAGCGCTGCCGAAGCCCACGGGTGACGGCAAGGACTACGGCATTCAGTTCGCCCTGTTCGACAACAAGCTGTTCGCTCGCGTTACTTGGTTTGAGGCCTCGAACGAAAACGAGAACATCTCCGCTCCGACAGTGTTCAGTCGCCTCAGCAGCATCATGGACCAGACCCTTTTCCGCAACTGGGCGCGCACGATTTCGCTGATCAACCTGCAAGCGAGCCATCCGAACGACACGCGCTATAATCCGATTGGTTCGACCAATTTCGGCTCCGGTCTCAGCACAGCGGAAGAAACCGAAGTCCAAGCCGCCGCAGAGAAAATCTGGAAGCTGCCTTACGGCTACTACGAGACGTTCGCTCGCGGCGCCACGCGGAATGCCGTCGCGAAGGGTGTCGAAGCGGAACTCAACTACAACCCCACGCGGAGCTGGACCCTGAAGTTCACCTTCGGCAAGCAGGACACGAAATACGCCAGCGTGCTGAAGGAATTCACGCCGTGGAATGACGACCGCACGGCGGTCTGGAAAGCGGCGAAGGCGACTGACTACCTGCTGCCGCAATACCAAAGCTACGCCACCTACAACACCAAGGTCGATGGAACCGGCCGTGCCGTGAATCTCACCAACTTCTGGAGTTCCTTCGGCTGGAACAGCAACGTCTTCCCGGAAAACGGCCCCGGTAGCCCCGAAGGCGTCTATAATCGCGATGTCGGACCGCAGCTTGCTCTCGATCGCGACCTCCAGGGCCAGTCGGTCCAGGGACAGCGGAAGTATCGCTGGTCGTTCCTCTCCAGCTACAACTTCCAAGCCGGCCGCCTCAAGGGCCTCACCGTCGGCGGCAGCGTCCGCTGGGAAGACAAGGCTGTCATCGGTTATCTTGGCCGCTCCACCGGTGTCTCCACCAACTACTACAACGGCCAGCCCACACTCGACTACTCGGACGTTACGAAGCCGGTGTATGACGGCGACCACTACTACACCGACGTCTTTGCCAGCTACCGCTTCCGGACTTGGAACAACAAAGTCGGCGCCAAGATCCAGCTCAACGTCGCCAACGTCTTCGAGAATGGCGGTCTCCGACCGGTCGCGGTCAACCTTGATGGTTCGCCGTATTCCTACCGCATCATCGATCCGCGTCAGTTCTCGCTGACGACGACCTTCGATTTCTGAACTTTTGCCAGTGCCCGAACGCGCGATCGTTGCGGTTGTGCGTTCGGGCACTTTGTTTTTCACGAGCCAAAACGGGAAACCATGACTCGCGGACTCCGAGCGCGGTAACCTGAATTTCGGTCTCGGATCGCCGTGATCGGTCTCCGCCCAAAACGCGCGCGTTGCAGATTCATCGACCCTCCTTCGCCCGCGAAGCTCGGAGCAAAGGTCCGTCCGCGGTGCGCGCCGGCGACGGGTTTCTACTCTGTTTCGACGCGCACACGGACAAACACCACGGCGTCATCCGCTCAGTAAGCGACGCTTCGGGTGCCCTCTTGACGGGATGGTAACTACGAGAGCTACGGACTGGGTTGGGACGTAACTACGGGAGCGACGATGAAGCGGGAGCGGCAGCTACGGGAGCTACGAGTTTGCCGACGCTTTCCAGTGGGCGGGCAGCAGCGGGGTGAGGTCGTCTTGGGAGGTCATCGCGGGCAGGCGGGTGAGCACGTCCTTCAAGTAGGCGTGCGGATCGTGGCCGTGGCGTTGGCAACTGACGACCAGCGAGTAGATGACGGCCGCGCGGTCGCCGGCGGCGGGATGTCCGACGAAGAGCCAGTTTTTCGCACCGAGCTTGCTCGGGCGGATGGCGTTCTCGACCGCGTTGGTGTCGAGCCGGGTCTGGCTGTGTCGCAGGTGCGCGGTGAGCGGTTCCCACTGGCCGAGCAGATACGCGCTGGCCTGGCCGAGACCGGAACGGGGGCGCACGCGCTTTTGCAACGCCGAGACGAGCCGGCGCAACCGGAAGAGCGGGCGCGCGAAGTGTGCCTGCCGGAGCGCCGCGCGGCGCTCGCCGACTTGTTCCTCATCCCACTGCGCTTCGAGCGCGTAGAGTTGGCCGATCAAGGACAGGACGCGCTCGGCGGTCCGCGGCCGCTCCGCGGCTGATTCGAAGAAGCGTCGTCTGGCGTGCGCCCAGCAACCGGCCCATTCGACGCGCGGGTGCGCACGCACATACGCGGCGTAGGCTTCGTAGCCGTCCGAGTGCAGGATGCCGGCAAAGTTGCCGAGCAATTTTTCGGCCTCGTCGTGCCGGCGCGACAGGCGCCACGCGAAGACGACATCGCCGCCGGGCCGCGCGAGCGCCCACAGCCAGCCGGTGGTGGTTTGGCCGTCGCGCAGGTCCGGGTCGTTGCAGCGGATCGGGGTCTCGTCGACCTGCACGTAACCGGTGGCGAGCAGCTCGCGCTTCATCGCTTTGACCAAGGCTTCGAGCTGCGCGGTGGCGGCCCCCACCCAGTCGCTCAGGTTCTGCCGGGAGATCGGCGCTTGTCCCGGCTTCGCGTTCGACCAGCGCGCGAGCATCTTCTCCTGGCGATACAGCGGCAGGTGATCGCCATACTTCGCGGTCAGCGCCCACGCGATCAGGCCGGCCGAGGCGAAGCCGCCTGCGACGATCCGCTTCGGCGCCGGCGCCAACAGCGGCGCGCGGTGGCGATCCAGGCGGTGCCGATACTTCGGGCGGACGATCTCGCGCTTGAACAACTGCGGCGGAATCACATCGACCTCGAAGGTGCGCTCTTCAGCGATTCTTTCGTAGAGGCTGGGATCGGCGCGCACCGCCTCGGGCTCGATGATGAGCGTTTCCTTCACCGGCAGGTGCGCGAACGACTCCGCCGGCAGCGTGCGCTTTGGCGCGGGGCCCGCGACGCGCTCGTAAGTGATCGTCTCGACCGGGCGCTCGGCCGCGGTCGTGAGCTTCTCCAGCGCGTCGATCTGCAAGAGCAGTTGCGCGCGGTCCAGCTTCTCGCTCCGGCCCGGCCCGAAGAGCTGCTGCGTCAGCCAGGCGATCTGCACGCGCAGCAACGCGTTCTCCTCACGCAGGAGTTGCACTTCATCGAGACTGATCGCGGCCGCGCTCACGACGCCGCGTTGAGTGCCGATCGCGCGCCAAAAGTTCCGCACCCGTTCTGCTATTTTTCGTCGCGCTCATACCACGGCTTGAGCGTGGCTGTTTTCAAGTCCACTCCGCTGACGATCAGCGAGAACGCCTCCGGCGCCAGCGCCAGCTTGCGCTTCGCCTCGCTCGGCGCCGGCCACGAGAAGCGCCCCTGTTCGAGCCGCTTCGCCAGCACCCACACGCCCGTGCCGTCCCAATACAGCAGCTTCAGCCGCGTGCGCTCCCGGTTCGTGAAGACGAACACCGCGCCTTTTTTCGGATCCTCGCCCAACTGCGTTTGCGCCGCCGCCCACAGCCCGTCGTATTGCTTGCGCATGTCCACGGGCTCGAGCGCCACGTAGAGCTTGATCGCCGCGGGGAACGCCAGCATCGCTCACGCCCTCAGCGCCCGCACCAGCTCCGCCAGTTCCTTCGCGCTGTCGCCGCGCACCACCGTGCCGTCCGCCAATCGCACCTCCAGCCCGCGGCCGCTCACGCTCGACGGCAACGCCACCTCGGCGAAGCGCATCGGCGCGGCGCTCGCCCGCGTCTCCCTCCGTCGCTTCCTGCCCGCCGGCCCCAGCCGCCCGGCCTGTCGCTCCGCCTGCGCCCACGAACAGAACGTCGTGTAATTGATCCCCTCCCGCCGCGCGAACGCGCTCTGGGTCAGCCCGCTGGCCCGGAACGCCGTCAGCAATTCCGCCCGTCGCTCCCGCGGCGTGTGCCGCCGCCCCAACGCATCACGCTTCTCCCCGGTGTCGACCCACTCCGTCTCCGCCGTCGCTCCCGTCGTATTGGTTACCATGACCACATCCTACCACTTCGTCGCTCTCGTAGCTACGAGGCACCCGAGACGACGCTTACTCCGCTCACGCGACCGCGAGCCTTGGAAAAGCGCGACGAACGATTTGCGCCCGCCCGACGAAGGCGCACCGCTCCTTCCGCCTCGCGGTGTTGTGTTCGCGGTGCCGCGAGAAATCGTCACGGCGTCGCGGCAGCTTCCGTCGGCGCGGCAACTTTGAAACTCTCGATCTCGATCCGGCTATGCACCGTGCGAAATCCAAACCAGCCCTCGCGCAGCGGCTGCGGATCGACGAAGTCGAACAGCACTTCGCCATCGCGCGCCCAACGCACGCGGCCGTCGACGCTCACCGTGATCTCGATCAGATAACTGCGGTCGCCGACAAGCAGGAAACGCCGCGCGCGCAAATCGTGCTCCGGGCGCAGCGGCTTCGCGCCCGTGCCGTCGTAGCGGCGGAAACGCGTCGTCGTGTTCTCGTTGCCGCCGCAGCCGACGTAGTAGGTCGCGAGCCGGTCGTAGTCTTCGAACTTTCCCGTGCGGCCCGCGGCGTTCGCGATCAACTTGTCGGGATGCGCCGGGTCGCTCGTCATCCAGAAACAGTTCAGGTCCGACACACGGCTGGCGGAACTCACGCGCGCGCGATAGCGGATCGTGACCGGTGCGCGGAGTTTTTCGCGGAACCACACCGTGCAACCGCCCGCGTCGTCGATCACGAGCCGGCCGTTCTCCGCGAACACGCGCCCGCCCGGCATCTGCTCGACGGACCAGTGCGCAAGTCCGCGCGAAAAGTCTTCCGCGTGCACGACGCGCTCTCCCGCGCACGCGCAGCCTACGATCGACAGCAGAAGAACCAGCCCGCGAATCCTCATCATGCCGCCAGCGAAGGCGCTCGCCCGCGCCGACGCGAATCGTTTTTGAAGAGCAGGAATTTTAACAGAAGAGAACCGAGAGAACGGAGCGCCTGGCGCCGCCCCGCCGACGAGGCGTCCGCAGCAATCAAGCCACGAGACAGACGAAAAACACGAAAGGGGAGAAAGATTTGAACCACTGATGCACACTGATGAGCACTGATGGAATCAGTGAAGAAGAGTGCGAATCAGTGGTTCTCAATTCGGCTCGAACAACGATGCACGCAGGAAAAACAACACTCTTACCGATCGTGCACAGAACGAGGTCGGGTTCCTTTCACACGAAGGTAGCGAAGCCAGCAAAGCTCCGAGTTCCGACCTTCGCTCCCTTCGCTTGCTTCGTGTAAACCTCTCCGCGTTTCAATCGTATTTCCCCAAATGAAATCCCTCAGCTCCCTCGTTCTCGCTGCCGCGCTCGCGATCGGCGCCTCCGCCGCCGAGCCGCGCGAGCGGCTTTCTTTCAACGATGGCTGGAAATTCGCGCGCGGCGATCATCCCGACGTCGGCGCGTCGCTCGACTACGAGCGCGTGCGCCTCTGGGTGCTGCCGACCGGCGACGAGTTGCTCAACTACCTCGCCGCGCCGCGCGCCCGCTCCGACGTGCCGCCGGGGGGCCGCCCGATCGCCTACGCGCGCCCCGATTTCAACGACGGCGCGTGGCGCGCGCTCACGCTGCCGCACGACTGGGCGATCAAAGGACCGTTCGACCAGTCGCTCTCCGGCGAGACCGGCAAGCTGCCCTACGCCGGCGTCGGCTGGTATCGGAAGAAATTCACGCTGCCCGCGAGCGACGCGGGCCGGCGCGTGCACCTCGAGTTCGACGGCGCGATGTCCTACGCGCTCGTTTGGTGCAACGGCGAGTTCGTCGGCGGCTGGCCCTACGGCTACACATCCTGGCGCGTCGACCTCACGCGCTTCGTGAAGCCCGGCGCGGAAAACACGCTCGCCGTCCGCCTCGACAACCCACGCGAGTCATCGCGCTGGTATCCGGGTGCGGGCCTCTACCGCAACGTCTGGCTGACGAAAACCGGCAACGTCGCCGTGGCGCGCTGGGGCGTGGCGGTCACGACGCCGCAAGTGAGCGCTGCCTCCGCCCTCGTGAATGTCGCCGTCACGCTCGACAACCTCACCACCGAATCCGTCGAAGTCCAAGCGGCGGTGCGCCTCTTCGCCGCCGACGAGGACGGCCGCGCGATCGGCGAGCCGATCGCCGAGAGCGGTGCGCGGGCCGCGAAGATTCCCGCCGGCCGCCAAGCCAACGTCGCACACGCGCTCGCCGTCGCGTCGCCGAAACTCTGGAGCTTGCGCGAGCGCCACCGCTATGTCGCCGAGACGCGCGTGCTGCGCGACGGCAAGGTCGTCGACGAGGTGCGCACGCCCTTCGGCATCCGCTCGATCGCGATCTCGGCCGAGCAGGGCTTCCTGCTGAACGGCGAGCGCGTGCCGTTGAACGGCGTCTGCAATCACCACGACCTCGGAGCGCTCGGCGCGGCGATCAACGTCCGCGCGCTCGAGCGGCAGCTCGAGATTCTCCGCGAGATGGGCTGCAACGCGATCCGCACGAGCCACAATCCGCCCGCGCCCGAGTTGCTCGAGCTGTGCGACCGCATGGGCTTCGTCGTGATGGTCGAGGCGTTCGATGCGTGGCGCATCAGCAAGAAGCGCGACGACTACAGCCGCGTCTTCGACGACTGGCACGAGAAGGACCTGCGCGCGATGGTGCGCCGCGACCGCAATCACCCGTGCGTCATCCAGTGGAGCATCGGCAACGAGACGCGCGAACTCTTCGAGGCCGACGGCTGGAAGCTCGCCGCGCACCTCGCCGCGATCGTGCGTGAGGAGGACCGCACCCGCCCTGTCGTCGCCGGCATGAACAACGTCAACGCGCCCTACATGGGTTTCCAGCACGTGCTCGACGTCGTCGGCTACAACTACAAGCCCGACGACTACGCGAAGGTCCGCGCGCGCTACCCGCATCTCGTCCTCATGGGCTCCGAGACGGCGTCGACCGTCAGCTCGCGCGGCGAGTATTTCTTCCCGGTCTCGAACGACAAAGCCGAGGGCCGCTCCGATTTCCAGGTGAGCAGCTACGACCTCTACGCGCCGCGCTGGGCGCTGCCGCCCGACGTCGAGTGGAAAGGCCTCGACGAGAATCCGCCGGTGCTCGGCGAGTTCGTCTGGACGGGCTTCGACTACCTCGGAGAGCCGACGCCGTTCAACGCCGACTCGACCAACCTGCTGAACTTCGCCGATCCCGCTGCGCGCGAGCGCGCCGCGAAAGAACTCGCCGAACTCGGCAAGATCCGCGTGCCGTCGCGCAGCAGTTATTTCGGCATCGTCGATCTCGCCGGTTTTCCGAAAGACCGGTTCTACCTCTACCAGTCGCGCTGGCGGCCCGACCTGCCGATGGCGCACATCCTGCCGCACTGGAATTGGCCGGAGCGGGTGGGGCAGGTGACGCCGGTGCACGTCTACACCTCGGGCGATGAGGCGGAGTTGTTTCTCAACGGCCAGTCGCTCGGACGGAAAAAACGCGGTCCGCTCGAATACCGCTTTCGCTGGGACGACGTGAAGTATCAGCCCGGCGCGTTGAAGGTCGTCACCTACAAACACGGCCAGCACTGGGCCGACGCGGTCGTGCGCACCACCGGCCCCGCCGCGGCCGTGCGCCTGCGCGCCGACCGCACCGCGTTGCGTGCGGACGGCAGCGATCTGGTGTTCGTGACCGCGGAAGTCGTCGACGCGCAAGGTCTCGCCGTGCCCCGCGCGAAGCCGCTGCTGAAATTTTTCGTAACCGGCCCGGCCGACCTGGCCGCGACCGACAACGGCGACCCGACGAGCCACGTCTCGTTCCAGAGTCCCGAGCGCGCCGCGTTCAACGGAGTTGCGCTCATCGTTGTCCGACCTCGCGCCGGAGCGGGCGGGGCGATCAAGATCGCCGCCACGTCCGAAGGACTCACACCGTCCGAAATCGAAGTTCTCGCGAAATGAAATCCGTCAAAGTTCTCCTCCTCGCCTTGAGCGCTCTCACCGCCATCGCCCAAACGCCTCCGCCTGCGCCGTTGTCCGACGATCCGCCCGAGAATCCCGGCAAGATCGATCCGGCGCTGCCGACGATCTTCGTCGCGGGCGACTCGACCGGCGCGCGCGCGAAGCCGCCGCAACAAGGCTGGGCCGTGCCGTTCGCGAACTACCTCGAACTGACCAAGGTCAACCTCTCCAACCGCGCCCTCGGCGGACGCAGCTCGCGCACTTTCATCACGCAAGGCTGGTGGGAAAAACTCCTCGCCGACGTGAAGGCGGGCGACTGGGTGCTGATTCAGTTCGGCCACAACGACAGCAGCCCCGTGAACGAAGATCCGTCCATGCCCCGCGAGAAAATGCGCTCGCGCGGCTCGTTGCCCGGCCTCGGCGACGAAACGCAGGACATCGTCAACGTCCTGACGACGCAGCCCGAGACCGTGCGCACCTTCGGGAGCTACGTGCGCCAGATGATCCGCGACGTGCGCGCCAAAGGTGCAACGCCGATCCTGCTTTCGCCGACGCTCCGCAACCAATGGGCCGAGGGAAAAATCAACCGTGGCGCCGAGCACCGCGGTTGGGCGCGCGAGATCGCGCAGCGCGAGGGAGTCCCGTTCGTCGACGTGAGTCGCCTTCTCGCGGACGCCTACCAGAAACTCGGCGCGGAGAAAGTCGCGGCGTTCTTCCCGAAGGATCACACGCACACCAACGAGGCCGGCGCGGACTTCACCGCGCAACAGGTCGTGGCCGGCCTCGCCGGTTTGAAGGAAGTGGCCTTTGCGCGCTGGCTCTCGCCCGCCGGCGCCGCGATCAAGCCCGACACGATCGGCTGGCTGAACCTACCCGAGCCGCGCGACCCGAAGCTGCCGAGCCTCGTGCTCATCGGCGACTCCACCGTCCGCAACGGCCGCGGCGACGGCGCCAACGGCGAGTTCGGCTGGGGACAATTGCTCGGCGAGCATCTCGATCTCGCAAAGATCAATCTCGTCAACCGCGCCATCGGCGGACTGAGCAGCCGCACGTTTCTCACGCAGGGCCACTGGGAGCGCGCGCTGACGCTGATCAAACGCGGCGACGTCGTCCTGATGCAGTTTGGCCACAACGACAACGCGTCGCTGAACGACGACAAACGCGCGCGCGGCACATTGCGCGGCGTGGGCGGCGAGACGGAAACGATCGACAACCAGCTCACGCACGAACGCGAGACGGTCGGCACCTACGGCTCGTATCTGCGCCGCTACATCCGCGACACGAAGGCCGCTGGCGCCACGCCGATCGTCTGCACGCTCGTGCCGCGGAAAACGTGGAAGGACGGAAAAATCGTCCGCGCGACCGACAGCTATGCCGCCTGGGCGCGGGAAATCGCGCAACAGGAGAACGTGCGCTGCATCGACCTGAACACGCTCGTCGCCGCGCGCTACGACGCCCTCGGCGAGGCGGACGTGAACGCCCTCTTCGCCGACGAGCACACGCACACGACCCGCGCCGGCGCGGAGCTGAACGCCACAATCGTGGCGCACGAGCTCGCACGCATCGTCGAGGGCGATTCGACTCTCGCTGCGTTCCGACCGGCGCGGTGACGAACGCCGGCTTCGCTGAGCACCCCGCGCGCGCTTCAGCGAGTCTCGACGACTGGCGCGCGGGGCACGCCGTGCGCGGCGAACGGCGGGGCGATCAACCGGCGACGGTGAGCGTGCGGCGGCGGGTCGCGCGAGGGGCTTTTTCGCCGGATGCGCGCAGTGTCGGGCCTTCGAGCGACCGCTCGCACGTCGGGATTCGCTCCCGACAATTCCGAGCAGAAAACGTGCGGGCTGGCGTCGTGCGTTAGCCTGCAAAGCGGCTGGCCGCCGCCTCGTTCCAACGCGACGTGTTGCGAAGCCCTGCGTGGCTCACCGGCTGAGTTCGAGTCCTGCCCGCTCCACCAGCTTTCGTCGGGGACGTGGACGCGCCGAGCGACACTGCGCCCGAATTGGTCGCGACGTCGCTCTCCGGTGGTCGCTAGGCGCGAATCGAAGCAACGTTTCAATCACGCGATCCTGCTGCTCGAGAGCCATCGCGTTGAAAAACGGCAGTCGAAGCAGGCGGTCGCTGATCGATTCGGTGACCGGACAGTCTCCCGGTTTTCCGCCCCATTTCCGCCCGAATTCCGACAAATGCAGCGGCAGGTAGTGGAAAACCGCCATGACGCCCGCTGCCTTGAGATGCGCGATCAGGGCCGTTCGCAGTTCGAGCGAAGGAAGCACCAGGTAATACATGTGATATGCTTGGTCGCAATGCGTCGGCACGAACGGGAGGCGAATACCGCGTTCTTCAGCCCAGCCGGACAAGGCCACTTGATACCGCGCCCACAACGTGCGCCGACGGGACTGAATTTGCGGCCAAACCTCGAGCTGTCCGAGGAGGAATGCCGCCAGAACGTCGCTCATCACATAGCTGCTGCCGACGTCGACCCAGGAGTATTTATCGACCTGGCCTCGAAAGAAGCGTGCGCGATTGGTGCCTTTCTCGCGGATGATTTCCGCGCGTTCTGCAAAACGCCCGTCGTTGATCAACAGCGCACCGCCTTCGCCACAGGTGATGTTTTTCGTCTCGTGAAAACTCTGCGTCGCCAGAGAACCGAGTGTGCCGAGCCAACGGCCGCGATATTTCCCGAAGAGACCGTGCGCGTTGTCCTCGATCACCGCGACGTTCCGCTCGCGCGCGAGAGCGGTAATCGCATCCATCTCGCAGGCGACGCCCGCATAGTGCACCGGCACGATGGCCTTGGTGCGCGATGTGATCAACCTCGAGAGCGCGCTCTCATCTAGGTTGAGCGTATCGGGGCGAATGTCACAGAACACCAGCCGCGCGCCACGCAACGCAAACGCATTTGCGGTCGAAACGAACGTGAACGACGGGACAATGATCTCGTCGCCCGGCCGCACGTCCACCAACAACGCGGCCATCTCGAGGGCATGCGTGCACGATGTCGTCACCAATGCCCGGCGCACTCCCAGGGTCTCTTCAAGCAGCCCCTGGCATTTGCGGGAGAACTGCTGATCGCCCGCGATTTGTCCGGAGGCCACCGCTTGCAGGATGTAGTCGTGCTCCCGCCCCACGACGGTCGAGTGATTGAATGGGACGGTGGCCGGCTCCATGGGGTGCATCTAGAACCAGCGGTGAAACATCGAGCGGACTTCGATCGGTCGAAATCCTTCCGCGCGGTAGAGGTTCAACGCCGTGGCGTTGACGCTGTGCGTGGTCACGCGAATTTCCCTGCATCCGAGTTCGGCGCACCGGCTGACGGCTCCTTGCACGAGCCTATGCCCGCACCCGTGGCCGCGCAGTCGCGGCGCGACCGCGATCAAGCCGATCCGGCCAATACCCTTCGCGCAATCTCGCTGCACGGAAACGTAGCCGACCGGTTCGCACTGCTTTCCCATCCCGAGCGCGAACAGCTCGTGCTCGCGGAAATCCCGCTCGATCCACGTCGCATAAAGATCCGCCGCACGCGCCCGCGGGAATCGCGCGTCCTTGAAAAAACGCGTCCCAGTGTGCGCTTCGCGCGCCAACGCGGTGAACGTGGGCAAATCTTCTTTCACCGCTGCGCGGAAACCGGTCGGCAACTCCCGCGCGGCGGACGGCGCGGGGCGCGCCAGATCGATGCGCTGTTCGATCAGCTCGAACCCTCCTTGGCGCGCAAGAGCGCTCGATGCCTTGCAACCGACATCGGCCGCAAAGTAGAGACAGCGCAGGCGCTCCGTCTCACCGGCGGCCAGCGTCGCTTCGAGCAATTCGGGCGTGAGTCGCGACGATGTCACGCACCCGATTCTAAAACCGAAGAACGCCGAGTCCCACGGCAGAACTCGAACGGGCGCGGCAGCGATGGGAGGCGCGTGCATGCGGTCAGGACGAGATCGTTTCTGCGATCGTGTAAGCTGGCCGGTTCATGGTGCGAAAATGAATGCGCGCCAGGTATTCGCCGATGATTCCCAGGGCGAACAACTGTGCCCCGGAGAAAATTGCGATGATCGACGCCAGAAACGGAAACCCGGCGACCGTGCTCCCAGAGAGAAGATAGCGGACCACAACGTAGACCAACACGGCGACGCCAAACAACGTGAACAAGAAGCCGACGACGCTCGCGAATTGCAATGGGATCACAGAAAACCCCGTCATCATGTTCAGTGCATGCCGCACCAGTTTCCCGGGCGTGTAGTTCGACTCGCCCGTCCGACGCGGAGCGTGGCGCACCGGGAGGCTGCCGAATCTTCTTCCGCTCCACGTGAGCAGCACATCGAGGTTGACGAACGGGCTTTGGTATTCGGCGAACCCCACGCGCAAATCCGTCCGAAACAGGCGCCACGCGCTGACCAGCCGCGCCGTCTCCGCCCCCATCGCACTTCGCAGCGCGATTTTTGTGACCCAGGAGCTGAGATCGCGAACGACACCATGCTGCGGCCGCTGCGGTGTGGCGTAGAGCACGTCTACGTCGGGGCCAAACGCCGCCAGCAATCGCGGAATTTCCTCCGGCGGATGCTGTAGATCGTCATCCATCGTCATGATCGTGGCGAAGCGCGCCGCGCGCACTCCCGCCAGCAGCGCGTTGTGCTGACCGTAATTTCGCATCATCCGCACACCGCGGATCCACGGTTGCTGCGCGGCCAACCCCAGAATCGTCGCCCAACTATCGTCCGGGCTTCCATCGTCGACGAGCACCAGCTCATAGCGACTGCCGAGCGATTGCAGCACCGGGCACAGCCTCGCCGCTAATTCGGGCAGGATCGGCGCGCTGCGGAATACCGGCACGATCACCGACAACCCGTCGGACGGCGCACTGCGATTCACTGGGGCCAAATCCATCATAGCCGAACGGCACCGTAGAACTCCACGCGGCGCGGGCCAACCCCCGGAGTGACGCGAACGACCTGAAAGGCGACTCCGGCGCCCACCCTACACGTTCTCGGCTACGCTCCCGGACAACTCACGGCGACCGAGCCGTGGCGCTCGCTTCTCCGGCGTCGAGCGCCCAGCAGAATCCGAGGCCGCTCCGCGGATTCTGACGCGTGCGCTCCGGACTCTCGCGCTGTAGCGAACAAGGAGAGCACAAGCGCGGGCAGAGTGGCGCGACCGCGTGAGCGGCTCAAACGGCTGCTGCGGGCATCGTGCGGCGGGCGGGGCGAGGGGCTTTTCCGCCGGATGCGCGCAGGGTCGGGCCTTCGAGCAGGCGCGCGGGAAGCGTCGTGAGCGACGGCTGCGACGGAATGCCGAATTCGCTGTGCATCAGGTGACCGGTGACGAGTTCGGTGGCGCGCGCACCGAGTTGGGGCGCTTGGAAATCGAGCGCGGCGCATTCGCCTTGGGTGCGCAGCGAGTTCAGGCAGACGAAACTGTGGGTGCGGGGAATCTTTGCGCCGCAACGCTTCATCCACGCGACCGCGTCCGGGAAATGGCCGAGCACGACGTCCGGCTGATATTTCTCGAACCACTCCTGAAAAACCTCCGGCGTCACTCGCGCTGGTCGCAGGATCGGCACCTTCGAAATCTCCGGCACGTAATGCTGCAGCGCGAGAAACGCGCCTTCCCAGCGGAAGTGCAGGCGCTCGTCGAGCGACGTCTCGATGAAGAGCCCGGGGCGGCGGAAACCGCGCGCGTGCAACTCGCGCAGCAGGCCGATCATCGAGCGATAGTGGTCGGAGCACACGCAGTGCATCGGCGGGCTGTCGACGAAGTAGTCGACGTAGACCGCGGTGTAGCGCGTCCAGCTCAAGCCGCTCAGGTCGGGAAAACCGGCGGCAGGGAGCACGATGAGGCCGTTGATGCCGCGGGTTTGGAGAATCGAGTCGAGCCGGCTGAGCTTGAGGCCGGTCGCGCCGATCTGGAAGCGGTCGACCTTGAAGCCGAGTTGCTCGGCCTTCGCGGAAACGCCCTCGAAGACGGCGTCGTTGTAGCGTTGCGCGTTGAGCGATTGTTCGGCGCTGACGATTTCGAGCACACCGAGCACGCCGCGGAATTTCTGTCCGCACGAGCGGCGCAGGAAGGACATCACAGCGCCCGCGAGCGGATTGCGGTCGTAGCCGGCGGCCTTCGCGGCGGCGCGGACGCGTTCGACGGTCTCAGGTTTCACGCGCGGCGAGCCGCGCAGCGCATCGGAGACCGTGGTGCGGGAAAGGCCCAGTTCGCGGGCCAAAGTGCGCAGGGTTGGGGTGGCCATGGGGTCGGCAGCGTTCAAGGAGTCACACAACCGGACTGGTTCAACGAAAAAGCTCGGACGGTCCGAATTTTAAGCTCCGGCAAAGGCCGCAACCTTGTTCATAGTGCGCGCGTCACCTCCCATCCCCGCGTTCCCCCGCCGCGGAATTTCTCCTCACCCCATGGCCCACTTCACTCGCAGGGAATTCGTGCGGAGCACCGTGCTCGGTGCCGCCGCGCTCCAACTCGCGTCGCAACTGCGCGCGCAAAGCGACGCCGTGCCGCCGGTCGCGTCGCCGCTCAAGCCCGGCGTGGCGCCATCGCGCTGGCTCGATGCCGATGGTGCGGGACATTTTCCCGGGTGCACGTGGGGCGTCGCCTGGCCGCGCGGCATGCACGCGGCGGGGACGACGTTCGCGCTCCGGGCCGACGACGGCTCGCCCGCGCCCGTGCAAAGCTGGCCGCTCGCGACGTGGCCGGACGGCTCGCTGAAATGGACGGCCCATGCGCTGCCTCCGGGCAAGGTGGCGAAGAGCTACGAAGTTTTTGCCGGAACGCCGGCGACTCCGGCCAAGGCGCTGCACGTCGAGCAGACGGCGGACGCCGTGACCGTCGACACCGGCGCAATCGTCTGCCGGCTCGGCACGGGCGGCAGCCAGCTCGTCGAGCGCATCACGCGCGACGGCGTGGAAGTGGCGCGGCGCGGCCGGCTGGTTTGCTTGCGCGAGGATCGCGCGGACCCGGAGCGGCCGCACGTCGAGGATTTCGAAAGCGCGATCGCCCAGGTCACGGTCGAGCAAGCCGGGCCGGTGCGCGCGGTCGTGAAGATCGAGGGCCGGCACGCGCGCGTGGGCGCGGGGGCGTCGCCGCGCGCGTGGCTGCCGTTCGTGGTGCGGCTGTATTTCTACGCGGGCGGCGAGACGATCCGGATGCTGCACACGATCGTGCACGACGGCGACGAGAACCAGGATTTCATCCGCGGTCTCGGCGTGCGCTTCGAGGTGCCGCTGCGCGGCGAGTTGCACGACCGGCACGTGCGTTTTTCGGGGCAGGGCGACGGGCTCTTCGCCGAGGCCGTGCGCGGGATCACGGGCTTGCGGCGCGATCCGGGCAAGGAGGTGCGCGAGGCGCAGCTCGCCGGCGCGGCGACGCCGCCCGTGAGTGCGTGGCGCGCGCCGGTGCCGGAGTTGCTGAAATACGTGGCAGCCTACGCGGACTGGACGCTGTTTCAGTCGAGCGCGGACGGTTTCGAGATTCGCAAGCGCACGAAGGCTGGCCGCACCTGGCTGACTGCGGCGCGCGGACAACGCGCCGGCGGTCTCGCCTACGTCGGCACGCCGGGCGGCGGGCTCGCGGTCGGCGTGCGGAATTTCTGGCAGAGTTACCCGGGGCAACTCGACGTGCGCGGCGCGACGAGCGACGCGGCGGAGCTGACCGCGTGGCTGTGGGCGCCCGAGGCGGCCGCGATGGATTTGCGCGGCTACCACGACGGCCTCGGGCAGGACACGCACGAGAAACAACTGCAAGGCCTCGAGATCACCTACGAGGACTACGAGCCGGGCTTCGACAAACCCGAGGGCGTCGCGCGCACGAGCGAACTGTTTCTCTTTCCCGTCGCGGCCACACCGTCGCGCGAGCAACTCGCGGCGTGTGCGCGCGCGGTCCGCGCGCCGGCGCTGCTCGTGACCACGCCGGAGCACCTGCACCGTTGCGGCGTGTTCGGCGGCTTGTGGTCGCCGCTCGATCGCAGCACGCCGGCGAAGGCGCAGGTCGAGGACCGACTCGATTGGCTGTTCAAGTTCTACGAGCAACAGCGCGAGGAGCGGCGCTGGTATGGTTTCTGGAATTACGGCGACGTGATGCACACCTACGATGCCGACCGCCACGAGTGGCGCTACGACGTGGGCGGCTACGCGTGGGACAACTCGGAGTTGTCGACCGATTTGTGGCTGTGGTTCTACTTCCTGCGCACGGGGCGGGCGGACGTGTTTCGTTTCGCCGAGGCGATGACGCGCCACACGGGCGAAGTCGACGTGCACCACCTCGGGCGATTCGCGCCGCTCGGCTCGCGGCACAACGTGCTGCACTGGGGTTGCAGCGCGAAGCAGCTCCGCATCAGCACGGCGGTGAACCGGCGTTTCTACTATTACCTGACGGGCGACGAGCGCGTGGGCGATTTGATGCGCGAGCAGATCGAGGCGGCGCGCGCGCTCACGACGATCCAGGCGAACCGCAAGGTCGCGAAGGACCGCGTCACCGCGCCCGATCCGAACGCGAAGGAAGTCTACGTCGGCTTCGGCACGGACTGGGGTTCGCTCGCGGGCGCGTGGCTCACCGAGTGGGAACGCACCGGCGACGCGCGGATGCGCGAGCGTCTCGTCGCGAGCATGAAGACGATCGCGGCGCAGCCGCAGGGGTTCTTTACGGGCGGAGCGCGCATGGAACTCGCGAGCGGCGCGTTCGCGGAGTCGTCGTTCAAAAAGCCGAACGTGTCGCACCTCTCCGCCGTGTTCGGGCTCGTCGAGGTTTGCGCGGAACTCGTGCAACTGTTGCCGGAGGTGCCGGAGTTCAAGACCGCGTGGCTCGACTACTGCCGGATCTACAATGCGACGCGGGACGAGCAGGCCGCGCGTTTCGGCGCGCCGCTGTCGGGCATCGGCCTCGAGCAAGGGCACTCGCGATTGACGGC
Organism: Opitutia bacterium; assembly: GCA_016187945.1. Lineage (GTDB taxonomy): Bacteria > Verrucomicrobiota > Verrucomicrobiia > Opitutales > Opitutaceae > Didemnitutus. The sequence goes on along the minus strand of JACPIT010000010.1, from coordinate 99,411 downwards.
TTTCGCCGCGAAGCAGACGGGCGACGCCGCGCTCGCGGCTCGCGCGTGGCGCGAGTTTCTCAACCCGCCGGCCCCGGGGCGCGGACGCAATCGCCTGCGCAACGAGGCGCAACTGGTGCCGGGACCGGCCGTGTTGCGCGCCGTGCACGAGGCGGCGGGGGTGTCGACGAACGACACCGCGCAATGGGGCCTCGCCGCGATGCAGTGCCTCGCGCTCGTCGGCGATCAGATGCCGCGCGAGTGAGCGCGCGGCGTCGGGCGGACCGCGGCGCTCAATACGCCGCGCATTCCCAGAGCGACGCCGTCTGCGTCTCGCCCGCGGCGGGAAAGGTCAGACGCAGGTAGCGGCATTCCCGCGCGACGGACAGGACGAGCGGCGAACCGCGCAGGCCGGCCGCGCGGTGGTCGGCGAGCGTTTGCCAGCGCTCGCCGTCGGCGGAGACTTCGAGCGCGAGCGCGCAGGCGTTTGCGGCAAACTCGGGGCGCAACTCGAGCCGGTCGACGCGCGTGGCGCGGCCGAGGTCGAGAGTGAGCGTGGGGTTGCGGTCTGTCGGCGCGGCGGCCCAGCGCGTGGCGTAGTTGTCGTCGGTCGCCCGCGCCGCGTCATGCAACGCGTCGAGCGAGGACGACGCCGTGGCAGTGGCCGCGAGGTGGGCGGCGGCGCGGCCTTGCACCAGCGCGGGGCCGGCGTGGGTCGGGCGGACTTTTTCGATCAGGCCGTCGGCGGTGAAATGGAGTTCGTCGACGCAGGTTTGGCGGAACGCCGTGTCGGTGACGAACGGCAGGCGATGACGATGGTAGAGGATGAACGCCTGCGCGCCGCGGTGAAACATCGCGTGGTGGCCGGGGCTCACGATGTCGTGTGCGGCGTCGGTGACGAGGAGCGGGCTGTTGGGCGCTTCGGTGAAAGGTCCGAGCGGACCGGGACCGGTGGCGTAGTGGACTTGGTAGGTGTCGGTGACGGTTTTGCCGTTCGAATAGGTCAGGTAGTAGCGGCCGGCGTGTTTGAAGAGGAAGGGGCCTTCGAAGTAGTGCGCGGGTGTGACGTCGCGCGGCTCGCCGGCGAAGCTCACGAGGTCGGGGTTAAGTTTCGCGGCGAAGCAGTGGCCGTTTTTCCAGCCCCAGCCGGAACCCCAGAAGAGGTAGACGGCGCCGTCGTCGTCGACGAACGCTTCGGCGTCGATCATGTGGTAGGTCGTGTTCCACGTCGCGGGGATGAGCGGGCGGCCGCCGTTGGCGTCGCGCCACGGGCCGAGCGGCGAGGCGGCGGTGCCGACCCAGACCTCGCTGCCGACGGAGACGAACATCATGAAACGGCCGTCGGGCGCGCGGATCACGGAGGGCGCCCAGACCATCGCGCTCTTCGAGGTCGGGCTCGTGCACGCTTCCTTGGTCGGCCAGTTGAGTTCGCGGAAGATCCAGTTTTTGAAATCGCTCGATTCCCAACAGCCGAGCGTGCGGCCGCCCCACGGGTCGATCGTGGCGTAGAGGTAGAACTTGCCGTCGTGCGGCACGAGCGACGGGTCGGCGAAATAGCCGGGGAGAATCGGATTGGCGGCGCCGGGGGCGTCCCAGCGATCGGCGGCGCGCGCGAACGCGGCGGACGAGAGCGCGAGCGCGGCGAGGAGCGTGGCGGCGGAGCGGAGCGAGCGGAGTTTCATCGCGGAGAGGGCGCGGCGGTTTCGGGCACGGGCACGCCGAAGTCGGGCGTGCCGTCGGCGCGCCACGAAATCGGTTGCACGCGGGTGTGGCGGTTAGGATCGCGCAGCGGATCGCCGCGGATGTCGCGATAGTTGCGCGCGTGATAGACGAGCAGATCGGCGCCGTCGGGCGCGGTCGTGAACGAGTTGTGACCGGGGCCGAAAATGCCGTTGGCTTCGCTCGTGGTGAAGACGGGCGTCGGGGATTTTTGCCAGGATTGCGGGTCGAGCAGGTCGGCGTTTTCGTCGGCGCTGAGGAGGCCGAGGCAATACTCCGCGCCCGTGCCGGCGGCGGAGTAGGTGATGAAGATGCGGCCGTGGCGCACGAGGACGGCGGGGCCTTCGTTGACCCAGTAGCGCACTTGCTCCCACGGAAACTCCGGACGCGAAATCCGCACGGCGGGGCCGGCGAGTTGGGTGGGCGAGGCCAGCGGCGCGAGGTAGAGGTTGGTGTTGCCCTTGATCGCGGGGTCGTTTTGCGCCCACACGAGGTAGCGGCGCCCGCGGTGCGCGAACGTCGTCGCGTCGAGCGCGAAGGATTGCCAGCCGGTGTCGATCTGGCCGCGCTCGATCCACTCGCCGTCGAGCGGGTTGGCGGCGGAGTTTTCGAGGACGTAGTTGCGGATGTTCCAGATTTTTTCCGCCTCGCCGGCGGCGAAGTAGATGAACCATTTGCCGTCGATGAAATGGATCTCCGGCGCCCAGATGTGCGCACCCATCGGTCCGGCGGCGTGCTTGCGCCAGATCGTTTTGGGCTCGGCGGTGGCGAGGCCCTCGATCGTGCGCGCGCGGCGCAGTTCGAGGCGGTCATACTCGGGCACGGTGCCCATGAAATAATACCAGCCGTCGGTGTGGCGAAAAATGTGCGGATCGGCGCGCTGTTCGATCAGCGGGTTCGCGTAGTGCGCGGGGGCGGCTGGCGGCTCGCCGAGATCGACGAACGTCGGGGCGTCGCGGTCGCAGGAGAGCACGCCGTCGCGTTCGTGCAGCTCGACAACCTGGATCGAACTGCGGCGCTGCTCGGTCGTGTCGAGTTTGGCGTGCGCGGCGTCGGGCGTGCGGCCGGGATGCGTGAAGTAGAACAGAAACGCGCGATCGCCGTTCACGACGACTCCGGGGTGTCCGCCGATGACGCCGTCGTCGGTGCCGCGGCCGGGTTGCGCGAGGAGATTATCGGTTTGCGCGGTCCAGTGCGCGAAATCGTCCGAGCGATAGACGCCGAGCCCGCGCCAGAGATCGACGAGCATCCAGTGGTGTCCGCGCCAGGAGAAAACGAACGGACCTTCGCCCGGACGCTCGCCGACGCCGGTGCATTCGCCGCGGTCGGACCAGGTGAAGAGGTCGGGGCTGTCCGCGTAGTAGATGGATTTTCGGTCGCGCTCGTTGTTATACCAGAGCCGCCACGTGCCGTCCGGCAAACGGTGCACGCTGGCGTCGATGACGCGGTCGGACGAGAGTGCGAGCGTCGCGACGTATTTCCACGAGCGGAGGTCCGTGCTCGTGAGGTGAACGATGCGGCGCGGGTGCTTCCAATCCTCGAACACGCCCGGCACGACGGTGAGGAACATGTGGTGCGTGACGTCCGCATCGACCGGGGCCGTTGGGGACTTGTAACCTAATAGGTTACTTTGCGCGTCCCGGTTCGCTCGGGTGGTATCGGGAGTGTAACCTAATAGGTTACACTTGGCTTGGGCGGCGGTGACGATTTCGGGGGCCCAGAGGGTGGTGGTGCCGGGTGGGCCGGCGACTTCGGGCGGGAGGTCGATGTGGGCGGTGCCGACGTAGGACCATGTCTTGCCGCGGTCACGCGACTCGGCGATGCCGATGGGTGTGCCGTGCACCCACGCGACGCCGGAGAGGCCGGGGACGTTCGCGCGGCGATTGGTGTAGAACATCCACCAGGCGCGCGCGTGCGGGTTCCAGACGACGACCGGATCGGCCGCGCCGTCGAAGACCGGGTCGCGGAAGAGCGGTTTGGCGGCGGGCTCCGCCTCGGCGCGGGCTAACGCATGCGCGGCGATGCCGACCGCGAGCACGACGCCAGCAAGTGCGGCGAACAGGGTTCTTTTCATGGTTTCACGGGAGTGAGGACGATGCGGTCGAGGACGACGCCGTCGTCGACACCGCGGATGGTGAGTTTGTGTGTGCCGGGTTCCGCGAGGCGGATGCGCGTGGTGAGCGGGCGATAGCCGTTGAGGACGCCTTGCGCCCACTCGGGGCCGCCGTCGCGCACGGGGAGGGCGAGCGTTTGGAGTGGGTCGTCGTCGATCGCGAAGGCGAGACGCAGCGCGTCGCCGCGGAGCGGGTGGGTGGGGAGAAGCTCGAAGCTCAGATCGAAGTCGCGCGCGTCGGAGTCGAATTCGTAGGTGAAGCGCGCACCGGTTGTGAGTCGTCGCGCACCGCCCGAGCGTCCGAGTCCGTGGGTGACCGCGCTGCTACCCTTGGCTTCAGGCGGGAGAAACGCAGAGACAGAAATGCGGCCTTCGACTTCGGTGGGTTTGGTCCGGGCAATAACCAACGGTCGCCACGGCTCCACGCGCATGCTCTTCCAGTTTTGATCGGCGGGTTCGAGGCGCATCAGCCCGCGCCACTTGCCATGTGCGATGTCCTCGTTGAAGCGTCGCGTGAGCTCGCGCAGTTCGGCGTCGGCGGCGTGTGCGGCATCGAGGTGAAGCCCTTGCTCTCCGAGAATGTAGCGACGGTTGGCGAGTGCGGCGCCTCTCACCGGGTAGGCGACCAATTCGAAGAACGCGTCGCGCTTGGTGACCGGAATCCTTTCGACCAAGCCGTCGGCGTCGGACCGCAAATCATCGAAGGCTGACCGACGTGCATCGAGGTCGCTGTCCATCCAGTCGCTCGGGCGCGGTGCCTGGCCGGGAAGCCACCATTGGAGATGCTCCGGTTTACGCGCGAAGTTGAGCGTGTAGTAGCGGTCGAGAATCGATGCGCTGCGTTCAGCGTGCTCTGCGCCGAACTCGCGTGCGGCGAACTCGTGGAGGAATTTCGGCTGCGCGTCGGGGCCCCATTGTTTCACGTCCCACGCCAGGCGGAGGAAGAACTCGGTGCCGATCTCGGCGGGCTTCATGTCGCCGACGTTCACGATCCAGACGCGATCGGCGCCGTGCGCGTAGGACTTCGTCATCTCCTCCCAGATGAGCGCGGGCGGTGTCGTGCAGAGCCAGAGATAGGCGAGTGGGCGGCCGAGGTAGGAAATGTGGTAGTAAACGCCGAAGCCGCCGCTGCGTTTGCGCTCCTCGGGCGAGGCGTAGTTGCGCACGTAACCGAAATTGTCGTCGGGCCAGACGATCGTGACGTCGTCGGGCACGCGCAGGCCGGCGCGGTAGAGGTCGAGGACTTCCTTGTAGGCGCAGAAGATTTGAGGAACGCGTTCGACGGCCGGGTTGACGTGCGCAGCGAGCATCGCGCGCTGGTCGGCGAAAACCTGTTCGAGCACGGCGATGCGTTCGGCGTCGGTTTTGGCGCCTTGGATGGCGCTGTCGTGGATGCCGCGCATGCCGAGCGTCCAGAGGTTTTCGTAGCGGGCGTTGGTGCGCACGCGCTCTTCCCAGTAGGCGCGCACGCCGTCGCGGTTGGTGACGTAGTTGTAGTCGACGGCGCGCTCGTGCGGCCACTCGCCGACGTTGTTGCGGAGCATTGGCTCGGCGTGCGAGGAGCCCATGACGATCGCGTAGTCGTCGGCGAGCGCGGCGTTGCGTGGGTCGGCGTTGAACGGCTTCGTGCACGCGTGCATCGCGGGCCAGAGCGTATTGGCCTTCAGGCGGAGCAGGAGTTCGAAGACCTTCGCGTAGGTCTTCGGGCCGATGCCGCCGTTCTCCGGCTCGAAGTTCGTCGCGGCCCACGGCTGCAGGCCCCAGTCCTCGTCGTTGAGAAAAATGCCGCGATACCGCACCGACGGCGGACCGAAGCGCCGCGTGCCGTCCGGGATGAGCAGCTCACTTTTCTTTTCCGGCACGGAGTCTGCCCACCAATGCCAGGGCGACATGCCGATCTGCTGCGAGAGTTCGTAGACGCCGAAGGCGGTGCCGCGGCGATCGCTGCCGACGATCAAGAGCGCGTCGTCCACCGTAGCGATGAGAAACGATTCCCAGGCGCCGCGCAGGTGGCCGACATCGAGCTTGCCCGAGGCGACGAGCGCGTCGATGGCGGGCGCGCAGCCGAGCGTGCCGATGAGAACGCGCGGGCCGGCAGAGGCGGCATCGGGAGACCCCGTCCTACAGGGAACGATTTCGGGCGTGGCGCCGGTGATTGTCGCAATGTCGCGCGCGAGATCCGCGGTGGCGAGTTGGACGACGCGGGCGTCGCCTTCGCTGACGATGAGCGGCGCTGCGCGGCCGGCTTCTACGAGCGGGAATGCCGCTTGCACGATCGCGATCGAGCCGACGAAGCCTCCCAGCAGGAAGATTCGCCGACTGATGCGTGCCAGGAACATCGCGACCGTTCGTTTAGCGCGCGGTGGCAGCGCGCACCGTCCACTTCACCTGCCCCGAGAACGGATCGTTCGCGAGCTGACGCTGGCCGTCGGCGGCGGGGTTGAGCGTGACGGTTTGCAACGCGGTGTCGCCGGGTCGGAAGACGAGGCCGCGCGCGGCGGCGCCGTCGGTGCTGTAGGCGACGAGTTCGAGTTGCGACCAATCCAGTTGCGCCGTCGATTGCGCGAGGCCGATGTGCGGCAGCACGGTGCCGTCGCGCACGAGCAGCACGATGGGAACGGGGCCGGCTTTGATGCGATGCCAGCCGCCGGCGTAGACGTGGCCGGTTTGATAATCGATCCAGCGACCGGCGGGCAGGTAGACGTCGCGCGCGGTCGTGTTCGCCTCGAACAGGGGAGCGACGAGCAGGCTCGAGCCGAAGAGGTATTCGTCGTCGACGGTCCATGCGCCGGCGTCGTCGGGGAATTCGAAGAAGAGCGCGCGCAGCATCGGCAGGCCGCGATCGGCGCTGTCTTTCGCCTGCGCGTAGACGTAGGGCATGAGCCGGTATTTCAGCTCCACGGCGCGGCGGAATTCGTCGGTGAAATTCTCGCCGTAGGGCCAGGGCTCCTTCGGCGGCGATCCGTGACAGCGGCTGTGCGAGGTGAACATGCCGAAGGGCAACCAGCGGCGGTAGAGTTCCTCGGGCGATTTGCCGAAGAAGCCGCCGATATCGTGGCCCCAGAAGGAAAAACCGCTCGCGCCGAAAGACAGGCCGCCGCGCAACGACGCGGCCATCGCGCCGTCCGTCGTGTGCGAGTCGCCGCCCCAGTGCAGCGGGTAGCGTTGACTGCCCGCCCACGCCGCGCGCGCCCAGATGATCGATTCGTGATTCGTGCGCTCGGTGACTTCCATCACGGCTTTCTGGTAACGCACGGGATAGAGATTGTGCTCGTAGAAGCCGGTCGAGCCGGAGGCGTAGAGGCCGTCGAGCGGCGCGGCTTCGCCGAAATCGACTTTGATCGCGCCGACCCCGAGCTTGAGCAGCCCGGCGAGTTTTTCCTGATACCAGGCGACGGTGGCGGGATTCGAGAAATCGAGCACCGCGTCCTCGCGCGGCGTGCCGCCCTTGGCATCCTTCACGTGCAGGCCCTTCGCGATGATCTCGGGGAAGAGTTTGTTCTTCGGAACGAAGTAGGGGAGCTGCCAGAGCGAAACGTGAAAGCCGTCGCGCTTCAGATCGGTGATCATCTTGCCGGCATCGGTGAACCGAGAGGGGGCGAACTCGTAGTCGCAGCGCCAGTCGGTTTCGAACCAGCCGGTGTCGAGATGGATGACGTCGCAGGGGATGCGGTGTTCGCGGAGCTTCGCGGCGACGTCGCGCACCTCGGCTTCGGAGCTGTAGGTGATGCGGCTCATCCACAGGCCGAACGACCACAACGGCGGCAGCGGCGGCCGGCCGACGAGGTCGGTGTAGGACGCGAGCACTTCTTTCGGAGAGCCGAAAAATACGAACAGATCGACTGCGTCGTCGCCGAGCGAGACGGTGCTTTGGGAAAAATGGGTCGCGCCGAGATCGGCCGTGAGCGGGGCGGAAGTGTGGAAGAACACGCCGTAGCCGCGGCTGCTGAGGAAGAACGGCACCGGCTTGTATTGCGCCGGGTTTTCGACGCCGAGCGCGTCGCTCGTGCACAGCACGAGCTTCTGGCCGCGTTTGTCGAGGCGACTGAACGACTCGCCGCCACCGACGAGCTTTTCGCCGGGGGAGAGGGAGAAGACCGGCTGCACGCTGCGCGTGTAGTCGGACATGCGTCGGATGAAACAGAAGGGCGCCGCGCTCGGTTGGGGCCGCGTGCTCGTGAGCAGGCGGCCGGAGGCGTCGCGAAATTCCACGAACCACGGTTTCTCGTGCAGGACGACCGTGCCGTAAGAGCCGCGGAATTCCCAGCCGCCGTCGATGCGCTTGCTTTGCCACGAGCTGTCGCGCGCCGGCGGCTTGACGAGCATCAGCTCCTCGCGAGCGGGCGGCGGCGTGGCGGTCGTCGCGATGCGGAGGCGGACCGTGTTGGGCGAAACGAATTCGAGCGAAAAGGGCAGCGTCGGGTCGGCGGCGTATTCCTGCGGCGGCCACTCGTTCGGCTTGGTCGGGCTGATGCCGGGCCGCGCGTTGTTGAACGACACGCCGATGCCGCGTGCGGAGCGTTTCCATCCGAGCTGGCCGGCACCGGTCGCCGGATCGAACGAGGCGACGCTGCTGGCGACGAAGAACGTGTTGTTCGGGTCGGCGAAATCCGGCGAGACGTCGAGCGGGGCGTTGAGCCAGCCCGGTTGGGCAGCGTGGACCGGCGACGACGACACGACGGCGAACGCGGTGCCGAGCGTGACAAGGGGGAGAAGTCTCATGGCGTGAGCGGCGCGAGGTGAGCGCTGGGGTAGGGCCAGTCTCCGACTGGCCGTGGAACGTGGTGAGCTGAGAATGGGTCGATCGAAGACCGACCCAAGCAACTAACGCGAACTGCGGCAGATTTCTGTGTGGGCGGGGTGTTCTCATCCCGCCCACAGGAAGACGCCGGTCGAAGACCGGCGCTACTCAGAGTTCGAGGACGACGACAGATTTGGCCGGAAGCGCGACCACCACTTTGCCAGCCTCGAGCTTGGCGCCGCTGAAGGCGGCGGGCTTTACCACGTCGGGCGCGGCGAAGGTGTTGTGCGCGTCCATCGCGTCGGCGGTGAGGATGCGGCCGGAGATCGACTTGGCTTCGACGCCGGCGAGCGCGCACGTGACGGTGATCGCGTTGTGCGGATCGGTGTTCACGAGCGAGAGGTGGACTTTGCCGGCGGTGTCGCGGGAAGCGGAGGCGCTGACGGCGGGAATCTTCTCACTGCCGAACGCGTAGTCGGGCGTGACGAGATCGACGCGCAGCGATGTGGCGTCCTGGTGGACCTTGAACATCTCGAACGCGTGGTAGGTCGGCGTGAGCACCATCTTCTCCTTGTCGGTGAGGATGACCGATTGGAGGACGTTCACGATCTGCGCGATGTTGGCCATCGTCACGCGGTCAGCGTGCTTGTGGAAGATGTGGAAGTTCAGCGCGGCGACGATCGCGTCGCGCAGCGAGTTTTGCTGGAAGAGGAAGCCCGGATTGGTGCCCGGCTCGACGTCATACCAGGTGCCCCATTCGTCGACGATCAGCGCGACCTTTTTCGCGGGATCGTATTTGTCCATGATGGCGGAGTGCTTCGTCACGAGTTCGTCCATGCCGAGCGTGTTGCGCAGCGTGGAGAACCACTCCGCTTCGGCGAAGCCGGTCGACGTGCCCTTCTTTTTCCAGTCGCCGGTCGGCAGCGTATACATGTGCAGCGAGAGGCCGTTCATGTGTCCGCCGGCGTTCTTCATCAGCACGTCGGTCCAGTTGTAGTCGTTGGAGTTCGGGCCGCAGGCGACGCGGTAGAGGCGGTTGTCGGTGTAGTTTTTGGCAAAGGTGTTATAGCGCCGGTAATTGTCGGCGTAGAACTCGGGCGTCATGTTGCCGCCGCAGCCCCAGCTCTCGTTGCCGATGGCGAGGTAGGTGACCTTCCACGGCTTGTCGCGGCCGTGCGCGCGACGGAGATTGGCCATCGGCGAACTGGCGGGGGACGTCATGTATTCGACCCACTCCATCGCTTCCTGCACGGAGCCGCTGCCGACGTTGAGGCACACGTAGGGCTCGATGCCGAGCATCTCGCAGAGATCGAGAAATTCGTGCGTGCCGAAATGGTTGTTCTCCACGACGCCGCCCCAGTGCGAGTTGAACATCGACGGGCGCGACTCGCGCGGACCGATGCCGTCCTTCCAGTGATACTCGTCGGCGAAGCAGCCGCCCGGCCAGCGCAGCACGGGCACCTTGAGCGCCTTCAACGCCGCGAGCACGTCGTTGCGGTAGCCCTTCGTGTTCGGGATCGGCGAATCCGGGCCGACCCAGATGCCTTCGTAGATGCAATGGCCGAGGTGCTCGGAAAAGTGCCCGTAGATGTTCCGGTTGATGACCGGGCCGGGCTGGTCGGCGCGGAGGACGAGCGTGGCGTCGGCGGCGCGGACACTGGAAAACGCGGCCATCAACGCGAACGCCGCGAACGCAAACAGGGGTCGGGGTGTCATGGCGAAAAATGGTTTCCGGAAAGCGGGCAGCCACAACTGCGCGTGCGCTTGACCGTTAGGTGCCAGGTGAACGAAGAGCGACGCGAGCGGAAACGAGTCGTAGCAGCCGACGTGAGGAGGCTGGGATTGAGTGGGGCCGCGAGCGACAGCCTCGTCACCTCGGCTGCTACGAGGCGGAGAGCAGTTACGGGCGATCTTTTTTTGCTCCGGGAGCATCGTCGAGCGGCTCCTCGAACGGCGCCGAGCCGTCGGGCGCGGTCAGCGTGAAGTGTCCGCGCAGGCGGATGTCCTCCGACGACGCGCCGAGCATCACCGTGAACCGGCCGGGCTCGACGACCCACTGGCGGTCGGCGTTGTAGAGTTCGACGTGTCGGCGCGAGAGCGTGAAACTCACGGGCTTCGTCTCGCCGGGCGCGAGGCTCACGCGCGCGAAGCCGCGCAGCGCTTTGTCGTAGGTCGTGACGGAGCTGTAGTCGTCGCGCAGGTAAAGTTGCACGACGTCGTCGCCGGCGCGCGAGCCGGTATTGGTGACGTCGCAGGCGACCGTGATCGTCGCGTCGGTCGGTGCGCGCTCGGGTGTGATGCGGAGGTTGGCGTAGCTGAACGTCGTGTAGCTCAGGCCGTGGCCGAAGGGGAACAGCGGTCCGGCGACTTGTCCGAAGTCGCGATCCTGCGCGCCGGGGTGCGTTGGGAAGTTAAACGGAATCTGCCCGGCGCTGCGCGGGAAAGTGATCGGCAGGTGGCCGCTCGGGTTGACGTCGCCGAGCAACACGTCGGCGAGCGCGTGGCCGGCCTCTTCGCCGGGGAACCAGAGCTCGACGATCGCGGGCACGTGCTTCGCCGCCCAGTTGACGCTCAGCGGACGACCGCTACTCAGGACGAGCACGAGCGGCTTGCCGGTGGCGTGCAGCGCGCGCAGCAAGTCCTCCTGATAGCCGGGTAAGTCGAGGCTCACGCGACTGGCCGACTCGCGGCTGATGTCGTCGGTCTCGCCGAGCACGGCGATGATCGCGTCCACGTCTGCGGCAGCGGCGACGGCTTCGGCGATGCCGGTGCGCACGTCGGCCGGCGCCGGTTCTTTGAAGAGATCGCTCTCGGGAAAGGCCGCATCCTTCGACTCGACACCCTTCGCGTAACGCACTTCGACACTCGCGCCGAGCTTCGCGCGGAGTCCGGCGAGGGGCGTGACGAAGTCGAGTTGCTGCGGAGCGTAGCGCGACCACCAGCCGTGCGGGTCGTCGGCGCGCGGACCGGTGACGAGGATTTTCTTCAGCTTCTTCGCGTCGAGCGGCAGCAGCGCGCCGTCGTTTTTCAGCAGCACGATCGACTGGCGTGCGGCGAGGTGTGCGGCGGCGAGGTGCGCGGGCGCGCGCACGGTGCGCTCGGCGGCGGCGGGATCGCGATACGGCGCATCGAAGAGACCGAGGCGGAGCTTCACGCGGAGAATTTCGCGGACTCGCTCGTCGACGACGGCGCTCGCGAGTTTCCCGTCGCGCACCTGTTGGCGCAGCGGCTCGACGTAAACTTCGGGCTTCGTGAAATGCGTGCGGATGTTCAGGCCGGCTTCGACGGCTTGCCGCACGCCGTCGGCGTAGGTCGGCGCGGTGCGGTGCTTCGTGTGGATGAACTCGACGGCGGCGCTGTCGGAGACGACGTAGCCGTTGAAACCCCACTCGCGGCGCAGGATGTCGGTGAGGAATTTCTTCGAGGCTTCGACGGGCACGCCCTCGTAATCGTTGTAGGAAGCCATCACGCCCATCGCGTGTGCCTCGCGCACGGCGCGGCGGAACGGCTCGAGGTAGATCGTCTCGACGTCGCGCCACGTCGCGTGGGGGTCGGTGCGCGCCTCGCCGTCGCGTCCGCCTTTGGGGATCGAGTAGACGGCGAAGTGTTTCAGCGTGGAGACGACGTTCTGCTCCTGAATCCCGCGGACCTGCTCGACGCCGAGTTCGCCGACGAGGAACGGATCTTCGCCATAAGTCTCGGTCGTGCGGCCCCAGCGCGGATCGCGCGCGAGGTCGAGGATGGGCGAGTAGACGTTGCTGTAGCCGAGGGCGCGCGCCTCGCGGCCGGTGATGCGGCCGATCTCGCGGACGAGTTCCGGGTTGAAGGCCGCGGCGACGCCGAGTTGCGAGGGGAAGCTGGTGGCCTTCGCGTGCAGGAGGCCGCGGATGCCTTCGTTCGTGAAATCCACCGGCACGCCGAGGCGGGTGTGCTCGACGAACCAGCGCTGAACCTCGTTCAGTTGCCGCGTGTGCTGGCCCCACGGCAGATCGTATTTCGGCTGCGGCAGATCGCTCTTCCAGCCGAGGTTGCCGTTCGACTGCTCGTCGATGTTGCCGATGCCGTCTTTCCACAGCTCTCGCGACCACGCCTCGGTGGGCAACTCGTCCTGCAACACGCGCGGGTAGCCGTAGAGCGTGGCCATCTGCGCGGTTTTCTCCTCGAGCGTCATGCGCGCGAGCAGATCGGCGACGCGCGTCTCGAGCGGCACGGCGGCGTCCTCGTAAGGATCTTTGACGCCGTTCTTGTTCAGATCGATCCAGCCTTCGTGATAGATCGCGGCGAGCGGGCGCGGATCGATGAATTGATCGGAAGTCGGAGCGGCGAAGGCCGGCGCAGCGAGCGCGAACGCGAAGGGAACAGCGAGGCAACGGGGTGTCATGGGGAAAACGAGACTACGAAACGTCGGAAGCGGAGGGAAGGCAACCGTCGGCCCGTCACTCGAAAGAGGGGGGGGCGGACGGAAACGTGAGACATGATCGCGAGGGTGGGCCGGAAGTCTCAATCAAGCGTTCCTGTGTCCGGCGGCGACGCTGCGTCCGCCGGACAGTCCTGCAATCTAGCCGTCGGTTTCGGCTTTCGCGCGGCGTGATCGGCTCGCATCGTGACGGGGAATTTTCCGATGCCTGCGATCTCTCTTCACGGCGAATGGCGACTGGCGCTCGACTGCGCGGATGCGGGCGTGGCCGCGCGCTGGTTCGCGCACACGCTCGCCGGCGGGCGCGGCGTGCGCCTGCCGGGCTCGCTCGCTGAGCAGCGGCTCGGCGATCCGGTCGGCGCGGACACGCCGTGGACCGGGACGATTTTCGACCGCAGCTATTTCTCCGCGTCGGAATACGCGCCGTTTCGTTCGCCAACGCCGGTGAAGCTGCCGTTCTGGCTGACGCCGGACAACGTGTTCGTTGGCGCGGCATGGTATCAGCGCGAGATCGAGATTCCCGCCGAGTGGGTCGGCCGGCGCGTCGTGCTCACGCTCGAGCGACCGCATTGGCAAACGCGTGCCTGGCTCGGCGAGCGCGAACTCGGCGCGCGCGACAGCCTGAGCACGCCGCATGGGTTCGAGCTGGGCGTGTTTGAGGCGGCGGGGTTGCACCGTCTGACGTTGCGCGTGGACAATCGGCTCGTCGTGGACGTTGGCGAGAACGCGCACAGCGTCAGCGATCACACGCAGGGCAACTGGAACGGTGTCGTCGGTGCGATCGAGTTGCGCGCGACGGAGTGCGCGTGGATCGAAGAAATCGCGGTTTACCCGAACGTCGCAGCGCGCGCGGTGCGCGTGTGCGGACGCGTGCGAGTCGCGGCGCATGCTTCGCCGCCAGAGCAGATCGAGATCGCGGCGCAACTGGGGTGGAACGCGTTGACCTCAACGCGTTCGGAGCGGCTTGAGGTCAAGTCGCTCCACCCGATCGCGGCGGACGGTCGCTTCGGCGCGGAGGTCGCGCTCGGTGCCGACGCCGCACTCTGGGACGAGTTTTCGCCGGTATTGCACACGCTGACGGTGCGCCTGCCGAACGGCGAGGAGCGCAGCGTGCGCTTCGGGCTGCGCGAAGTGCGCCGTGACGGTCGGCGACTGCTGCTGAACGGCCGGCCGCTGTTTCTCCGCGGCACGCTCGATTGCGCGCTGTTTCCGCGGACGGGTTTTCCGCCGACGGACGTCGCTGAGTGGCGGCGGATTCTCGGCACGATCAAGAGCCACGGTCTGAACCACGTGCGGTTTCACTCGTGGTGTCCGCCGGAGGCGGCGTTCGTCGCCGGTGACGAACTCGGGATGTATTTCCAGGTGGAGGCGGCGACGTGGCCGAACGCGGTGGCGGTGCTCGCGTTCAATTCGCCGCGTGGCATCGGCGACGGCGACGCGGTCGACGCATGGGCGCTCGCGGAGGGCGAGCGCATCCTGCGCGCTTACGGCAATCATCCGTGCTTTCTGCTCTTCGCTGCTGGCAACGAGCCCGGCGGTCCGCATCACCGCGAGTATCTCGCGCGCTGGGTCGAGGCGATGCGTGCGATCGATTCGCGGCGTCTCTACACCGGCGCTGCGGGCTGGCCGGAGTTGGTCGAAAACGACTTTCACGTGCTGCCCGAGTCGCGCACGCATCAGTGGGGCGACGGTCTCGCCGGCCGGCTGAACGCGACGCCGCCGGCAACGATGGTGGATTATCGCGCGAGCGTGGAGCGCCGGTCGGCGCCGCTCATCAGCCACGAGATTGGGCAATGGTGTTCGTATCCCGCGCTCGAAACGACGGCGAAACACACCGGTCATTTGCGCGCGGCGAATCTCGAGATCTTCGAGCGTTGGCTGCGCGAGCACGGGCTGACGGAGCGCTACGAGGCGTTCGCGCACGCGGCAGGTCGCCTTCAGGTGCTCTGCTCCAAGGAAGAGATCGAGGCGCAGCTCCGCACGCCAGGCCTCGGCGGATTTCAACTGCTCGGTTTGCAGGATTTCGCGGGGCAGGGCACGGCGCCCGTCGGCGTGCTCGACCATTTCTGGGAATCGAAGCGCTACGCGAGCGCCGCCGAGTTTCGCCGTTTCTGCGGGCCGACCGTGCTGCTCGCGCGCTTGCCGCGACGGGTTTTCGTGACGCGCGAGACGCTGCAGGCCGCAGTCGAGATCGCGCACTTCGGTCCGCAACCGATGGTGGGCGCGCGCGTGCAGTGGCGACTCGAAGCCGACGCGGGCAGCGAGATCGCGCGCGGGGAATTGCCGCCGCGCGACGTGCCACTGGGCAACGGCACGTCGTTGGGCGAAATCCGCGTGTCGCTCGGCGCCGATGCGACGGCGCGCAAGCTGCGGCTCGTCGTCGGTCTCGCGGGGACGCCGATCGAGAACGATTGGGAGCTGTGGGTTTATCCGGCGCGCGTGGCGCTGGCGTCGGCGGTCGATGTGCGCCTCGCGCGGACGTTCGACGCCGACGCGGAGCGCGTGCTGCGCGATGGCGGCCGCGTCGTGCTCTGGGGCGGACGCGGGCGGGCGCGCGGCGATGCGCGCGGGCGCTTCGAGTTGGGTTTCACGCCGATCTTCTGGAACACCGCCTGCACGCAACGCCAGGCGCCGCACACGCTCGGCATTGTGTGCGACCCGGCGCACCCGGCGCTCGCGGAGTTTCCGACGGAAGCGCACTCAAATTGGCAGTGGTGGCACGCGCTCCGGGAGGCCGACGCGCTGATCCTCGACGCGTTGCCGCGCGAGTTGCGTCCGATCGTGGAGGTGATCGACGACTGGTATACGGCGCGGCGACTCGGGCTCGTGTTCGAGGTGTGCGTGGGGCGGGGGCGCTTGCTGGTGTGCGGCGTCGATCTGGAAGCCGGTGGCGCGGCGAATCCCGTCGTGCGTCAGCTCCGCGCGAGCTTGCTGGCCTACGCGGCGAGCAAGCAGTTCGTGCCGGAGGTCGAGGTGTCGGTCGACGGGGTGCGGGGGCTGTTTGTATCGGACGCAGGGTAGGGCGCGAACTCCGCTCCGCGCCGTGCCGGCGAGGGGAATCGCCGCCCCACCGTGGCCCTCGGACCGTCCGACTGCGGCGGGCTCTCGGAGGGTTGCGCGGCGCCGTAGGCTCGGGCCTTCTTTCCTTCCCGCAGTCTCTCCATGAGCAACGACTCTCTCTCCCACGGTGATTTCACGCTGCCCGGCGAAGCCGGTTACGAGCAGCTCACGCTCCGCCTCGCGAAAAAATGGGGCGCCGACACGATCCGCGATTCCGACGGCACGCAGCTCTCGCCCGGGATCGTCCAATCCGGCTACGCGATCTACTCGACGGTCTGCCTCGTGCGCTCCGTGCAGCCATGGGCGTGCGTCCATCGAGACAAGCTCCAGCAAAACTTCCTCATGAGTTTCCCCGTCGTCGCCGAGAAAGCGCGCACGACGATCACGCTGCTCGCCGGCTACTACACGGAACAGTTCGTGGTGAACTTCGGCGACAGCCCGAAGCAGTGGTGGCAGGTCTTCGATCGCACGACCGGCAACCCAGTCGCGAAGGCGAAGTGGTCGGCGAATGCGAAGAAAGGAACCGTCACGATCGAAGGCACCGTGCCGGGCCACCAATACACCGTGAACTTCCTCGCGTTTCGCGTTTGGGAGGAGATCTCGATGTATAACCACCTCACGAACAACTGGGGTGACCGCGAACATCTCGCCGCCGTCGATCCGATGCAGCCGGAGACGCAGAAGGTGCTGCTCGCGTTTCTGGACAAGTGGCTGCGCGAGCACCCGGACACGAAGGTCGTGCGCTTCACGTCGATGTTCTACAACTTCTCGTGGTTCTGGGGCGCCGATCACGCGAAGCTGCGCGACATCTACTCGGACTGGGGCGACTACGAGATGACCGTCAGCCCGCGCGCGCTGAAGCTGTTCGAGAAAAAATACGGCTACCGGCTCACGTCGGAGGACTTCGTCAACGGCGGCCTCTACAACTCGACGCACAACGCGCCCTCGCGCCGCTACCGCGACTACATGGATTTCGTGCACGACTTCGTGATCGAGTTCGGTCGCAAGTGCATCGATCTCGTCCACCGCTACGAGAAGCTCGCCTACGTGTTCTACGACGACCACTGGGTCGGCGTGGAGCCGAGCAGCCCGCGCTTCAAGGAGTTCGGCTTCGACGGCCTGATCAAGTGCGTGTTCAACGCCTTCGAAGTCCGCCTCTGCGCGCACTCCACCGGCGCGAAGACCCGCGAGCTGCGCCTGCACCCGTATCTGTTTCCGACGGGGCTCAAGGGCGAGCCGACCTTCAAGGCCGGCGGCAATCCCACGCTCGACGCGAAGAATTTCTGGATCGACGCGCGCCGTGGTCTCGTGCGCGCGCCGATCGATCGCATCGGCCTCGGCGGCTACCTGTCGCTCGTGGAGCCGTTCCCGGATTTTCAGGACTACATCGAAGGACTCGCGAAAGAGTTTCGCGTGCTGAAGAGCTTCCACGCCGGCGACAAGCCCTGGGCCGCGCCGTTCAAGGTCGCCGTGCTCACCGCATGGGGCGATCTCCGCGCGTGGACCTGCTCGGGGCACTTCACGCCCGGCGTCGCGCTCTACGACGTGCTCGAATCGCTCGCCGGCCTCGCGCTCGACGTGGTGTTCATCAGTTTCGACGATCTCGTCAAAAACGGCGTGCCGCGCGGCGTAAAGGCGATCGTTAACTGCGGCCGCGCCGGCTCCGCGTGGAGCGGCGGTCACTACTGGGATGAACCGCGCGTCGAGGAAATCCTCACGCAATTCGTCCAGAAGGGCGGTGGCCTCGTCGGCATCGGCGAACCCAGCGCGCGCCCGCGCGCCGGCCAGACCTTCAAGCTCGCGCGCGTGCTCGGCCTCGATCGCGACACCGGCGACCGCGTCGCCAACGGCAAGTTCAAGTATGCCGCCCCGGCGTCACCGGTCGCGCCGCACTTCATCACGACCGATGTCACCGCGCCGCTCGACCTCGGCAAGGACGTCGAGGGCATCTACGTTTTCGACGGCGACACGCAGGTGCTCGCCGAGCGCGACAACTCGCCGCGCCTCACCGCGCACGCGTTCGGCAAAGGCCGCGGTGTCTACCTTAGCGGCTTCAAATTCTCCTTCGAGAACACGCGCCTGTTGCACCGCGCGCTCTTCTGGACCGCGTCGCAGGACGCTGCGTGGGGCGCGTGGCAGTCGAGCAACGTGAAGACGGAAGCGACCTACTTCGCAAAGGCCAAAAAACTCGTCGTCATCAACAACGCCGGCGAACCGCAGCAGACGACCGTGACGCTGGCCGGCGGGCGCGCCGGGAAACCGGTTTCGCTCGAGGCCCACGGCATCGCGATCCTCGGCGTCTAGCTCGCCGCAGCTCGAATCGGAGTCGCGCTGGCGTCGCGCTTTTCCCCTCTGTGGGGCGAGAGCGACCTCGGCGTCGCACCGCTGCGGTCGAGGGTCAACCCGTGACCCTGTTCGGTTTTTCCCGAGCCGCGGTGCTGCACGCACCGCGAGCGAACAGCGTTTTTTGACCACGGATTACGCGGATAACACGGATGAACCTAGAAAGCGCAGTTGAACCACTGATTTTCACTGATGCGCACTCATCGAAGCAGACTTGCATCGCCGCGATCGTCCACCTGTCAGGTGAGCTACCTCACGCCGCGTTTTTCGGCCTTCTCATTCATCAGTGTGCATCAGTGGTTAATCTTCTGCGGAATTTAGGATGAACCCGATGGCGTGATCCATGCGATCGGTGAAATCCGTGATCGAGAAACAGCGCCGAGCGCGGCGTGGGTCCGACGCCGTATTGCTGGCAGATTAATTTAACGCGGAGGACGCAGAGGACGCGGGGGGACGCGCCGCGCGGTCTGTCTCTGTGTGCTCTGCGTCCTCTGTGTTGAAAGCTGGGGTCGAGCGGCGAGTGGGCGCGTTGTCGCGGGCGGACGTAGACTTGGCCACAGATCAGACGGATCGGGACGGATAAAACGGATCCGGGTAATCCGAAGCTAGCCGTGAAGTCCGTGTCGAGGAACAGCGTCGAGCGCGGCGCGCGGGCATTTGCGCTGGGGACGGCGGCGACCACCGCGAGCGGCCAGCAGCGACGGAGCCGTCTGCGATCCCGGGGGGCGGGAGCGGCGCGCCGGTTGCGAGTCGCGGGCGTGCGGCGCCGCCGCGGTTGGCGGCGGAGGACCTCGGGGAGGAACCGTGGGAGCGGCAACTCGTGCGAGTGTTGCGCGAGCGCGGGATGCTGTGGCGCACGGAGCAGACTTACCGCGAGTGGGCCGTGCGCTTTGCGCGGTTTATTGCTCCGCGGAGCCCCTATGCGGCCGATGGGACGGATGTCGCGGCGTTTCTCTCGGCGTTGGCGGTAAATGGGCGGGCGAGCCCGTCGGCGCAGAAGCAGGCGTTGAATGCGCTGGTATTTCTCATGCAGGAAGTGCTCTCGCGCGATTTGGGTGAGATGAAGTTCACGCGGGCTTTCCCGAAGCGGCGGCTGCCGATGGTGTTGACCGCGGGGGAGTGTCGGGCGTTGTTTGCGCAGTTGGAGGGGACGCCGCGCTTGATGACGGAGTTGGCGTATGGGGCGGGGCTGCGGTTGATGGAGCTGCTCAGGCTGCGGGTGCATCACCTCGACCTGGAGCGGCGGCAGGTGCGCGTGAAAGGCGGCAAAGGCGATCGCGTAAACGGCTGCGCCGACGCGATAGATCGCGTAAACGGCTGCGCCGACGCGATGAGAAATGGCTGCGCCGCCGCGAGAACGTGCTGAACGAAAAATATGTATTACGTTTACGTGCTTCAGTCGCAGACCGACGATGGTCTCTACATTGGCTACAGTTCGGATCTGCGGCGACGACTCGCACAGCACCAAGCGGGTAATTTCGCGAAGCACCCAAAGCGCAGCAAACGTGAGATTGGCTGATGCCGCGTCAGGCCGCAGCCTGTTTACGCGGAAGCCGGGGCTGGGCGTGCGCTCGCCGCTGGATCGTCGCGTAAACGGCCCCGCCGACGCGATGGACGGATGATGGAAGATTGAGGACGGCGGGTCGGGGACGTTCGGAGAACTTGTAACGGGAAATACAGTTCCCTTAAACCGCGCTAGTTGCCCGCGATCGTTTCGTCGGTGCGCGTGGGGCTCGCGGGAAAGGCGAGGGAGTCGATTGCGGGTGGGTGGTGCGGATCGAGGCCCGCGAAGTCTTCGGCGAGGTGGGCGGCGAGGGCGGGGGCGTCGCGCTTGATCGCGTCGGCGATGCACGCGGCGAGGACGTAGGCGCCGTAGGAGTTGTGGTGCGTGGCGTCTTTTCCGCCGTCGTTGAAGGCGAGGGGAGCACGCTGCGGGCCAAGTGCTTCGTAGAAGGCGACGCTGGCGGCGCGGAGATCGAGGCAGGGGATGTTTTCCTCGGTGGCGACTTGCTGCACGACGGCGGGATAGTCGCCGTGGGTGCTGCGGATTTTTCCGTCGGACGCGAAGGTGCGGCGCTCGGGCGAGGTGACGAGGATCGGTTCCACGCCGCGGAGTTTTGCTTCGGCGACGAAGGCTTTCAGGTAGGCGCGGAACGTGGTGTGCGCCTCGGCGTAGGTTTGCGGCCAGTTGGATTTCTGGTCGTTGTGGCCGAACTGAATCAGCACCCAGTCGCCTGGGCGGGCGAGGCTGAGCACCTTGGCGAGGCGGTGCTCGGCGAGGAAGGATTTCATCGTCTCGCCGGACTCGGCGTGGTTCGCGACGGCGATGTCGGCGCGGAAAAAGCGCGGCAACATCTGGCCCCAACTCGCGGCGGGGTCGGCGCGCTGGTCGGTGACGGTGGAGTCGCCGAGGAGAAATACGGTCGGCACGTCGACGGGCTCGATGCGGATCGAGCGCACGCGTGGCGCGGGGCCGTTGAACTCGAGCGTGAGTTTTTCATCCCACGTGAACGAGTCGCGCTCGCGCGGCTTGAGCGCGACGGCGCTGGCGCCGGGGGCGTTGGCGGGCGGCGGCGGAAGCGCGGTGTCCCGAACGTTGACGATGAAGGTGCGCGTCGCGAACTCGCCGGCGGCGGTGCGCACGGTCTCGAGCATCAGCCGGCGCGATTCGGCGCGGACGAGCGTCGCGGACGGTGCGGCGGCGTCGCCGAGCACGACGGTGACGCGGTAGTTGCCCTCGGGCACAGCGACGGAGAAGTAGAACGGCGCGTTGTCGTGCGGGCGCGTGCCGAGGTCGAAGCCGGCGCCGTTGGCGGGGGTGAAGGCGGCGAGTGCCGCGGGTTGCGTGAGGTCGAATTCGCGCGGCGCGGCCGGCGCCGCGGCGAGGGAGCTAGTGAGGACAAGCGCGGAGAGGAGTGCGGTCGCGAGGCGGGGCATGGGGAAGGGCGGTTTAATCACCACAGAAAACACGGAATACACAGAAAAAGATCACGCGGCCGGAGTCGATTCCCTGAGCGATTGGCCACGAAGAGGCGCGACAATGCGCGAAAAGAGACAGGGTTCTTTTGTGAAATCTGATGTTTCTTCGTGGCGAAAATTCTTCACGCGTCGCGGGGTGTTTGGCGGATAGCGGGGGCCTGCGGTCTGTTTTCTGTGTGTTCTGAGTATTCTGTGGTTCTTGAATCGGGGAAGGTGCTTGGATGGCAGCCTCGTCACCTCGGCTGCTACGACGATCGGGGGCGTGGTCAGACCAGTTCGCTGAGGTGTTGTGCGCCGAGGTGGAGCGGCACGAGGTCGGCGATCGTGACGGGGGAGCCGGTTTGGATCGAGCGGTTGGCGGCGATGCCGACGAGGATGGAGGCGGCGCCTTGCTCGTGGCCGGCGCTGCGTTGCCACGGGTCGGTGGGCGGGGCGGAGGAGAAAAGTTGTTCGACCATCACTTCGTCGGCGCCGCCGTGCGGGCCGGTGGCGGCGGGCATCGCCACGACGTAGCTCGGCTGGAAATGCGGGAAGACGCGGATCCACTCGCCTTCGGCTTCGGCGCTGCCGTGTTGCTCGAGTTTGAACTCGGAGCTGACGACGGCGCGGTTCATGTGCGAGCCGATGAACTCGTGATACTCGAGGCGGCCGCGGTCGCCGTTGAAGGTGACGCGCATGCCTTCGCGCGGGCTGTAGGCGATGAGCGAGTAGTTCAGCACCTGGCCGGTGCGGTAGCGGACGAGCGCGGACATCTGGTCGTAGATGTCGATGCCGTCGCGAAACACGTTTTGGTCGCGCTGGTAGCCGGTGTCTTTTTCGGCGTCGAAGTAGAGGCGGCGGAAACTCTCGCTCTCGCGCAGGTCGAGTTTGAACGGGTCGTCGCCGGTCTCGGCGCCGGTGTAGCGCGGGTAGCGCGTCCAGCGCTCGTCGCCGCGCGCGAGGGCGTTTTCCTTCCCGTAGTAAACGAGGGAGCCGTGGGCGAAGACTTGGGCGGGGATCGCGTCAAGCCACCAGTTCACGAGGTCGAAGTGATGTGTGGACTTGTGCACGAGCAGGCCGCCGGACTGCGCCAGGTGCGAATGCCAGCGGCGGAAGTAGTCGGCGCCGTGCGAGGTATCGAGGAGATACTCGAGGTTCACCGATTGCACGCGGCCGATGGTGCCGGCGGCGAGGAGTTCGCGGACTTTCGTGCGGAACGGGCCCCAGCGGTAGTTGAAGGCGACGCGCACGCGGCGGCCGGACTCGCGTTGCGCGGCGAGGATCGCGGCGCATTTTTCGGCGTCGATCGTCATCGGTTTCTCGGTGATGACGTCGCAGCCGGCGCGCAGCGCGCGGACGATGTAGTCGTGGTGCGTGGCGTCGACGGAGCAGACGATCACGGTCTGCGGGCGCGTGGCGCGGAGCATCTCGTCGAATTGCGCGGGGGCGAACGTCGGCACCGGCGCGGCGTGCCAGCGCGTGGCGATGAGCTCGTTGTAGTAAGCCATGCGCGTGGGACTCGGATCGAGGAAGGCGACGAGCTGGTTGTGCGCGGCGTATTTCGCGAAGATCGGTTCGACAAAGGACAGGGCGCGGCCGCCGGTGCCGACGAGCGCGATGCGTTGAGTGGACATGGGAGCGGAGAGGGTGGGGAGATTCGGCGAAGGCGAGGCAGGTCGCAAGGCGGAGGAAGCGTGACGCGGTCGGTGGCGAAAAGGAGGCGCGCGCGCGACTGACAGTTAGACGGGCGAGGCGAGCCGGGGCGGACGGAGGGACCGGGAAGCGGCGGACGCTGCCGCACGCGCGAGAGAAGCAGAAGGGCCCGCGACCTTTGCGGGCCGCGATGAGCGTCGAGCGGAGTCGTGGCGCGAGTAGCTGCGGGTTCGCGATCGTGGCGGTCTGCGGCAACGCTGCACGGCCCGCGGGGACGCGGGCCCTCCATTTGCTTGGTTTTTCGCTCGCGGGTCGGGGCGAGGTCGGACTGTCAGGCTCCGGCGGCGTGGTCGCTGCGGGATGTGCCCGTAGTTTGTGACCGCGCTGTTGCCCCGAACCCGACTGAACAACTCGTTGACCTGGTCCCGGTCGCGCGACGACGTCTTCCCCTTCCTCTGATGATTTTCGGCAGCCTGCACTGGTTGGATATTGCGGTGGTCGTCGCGTATTTCGCGGCGGTCATCTACATCGGTCAGCGCGCCTCGAAGGCCACGAAGAGCGAGGAGGGTTTCTTCCTCGCCGGTCGCAAGCTCGGGAAACTCTACCAGTTCTTCCTGTCGTTCGGCAACGCGACCGAGCCGCAAGGCGCGGTCAGCACCGCGAGCCTCGTCTACCAGCGCGGCGTGGCGGGCGTGTGGTTCTCGTTCCAGACGGTGTTCATGAATCCGTATTTCTGGTTCATGAACGTCTGGTTCCGGCGCGTGCGGTTGATGACGTCGGCCGATCTGTTCGAGGACCGTTTCGGCAGCCGCGGCCTGAGCCGCCTCTACACGCTGAGCCAGGTGGCGGTCGCGTGCGTGTTTTTGGGTTTCGCGAATTTCGTCGCCTACAAGATCGCCTCGTCGCTCGTGACGAAGGCCGAGGCGCAGATGACGGTCGTCGAGCGCGCGTCCGTGGAAAACTACGGAAAATACAAGCAGCTCGAGCGCGCCGACGCTGCCGGCAAGCTCGCGCCGGAGCGGCGCGCCGAGCTCACCGACTTGCGGGACCGCTATGCGCGCGGCGAGCTGCGCAATTTCATCACGCTGCTCCGCCCGGTGCCGTTCTATATCGCGTTCACCGCGATCGTCGGCCTCTACATCGTGCTCGGCGGGATGTCGGCGGCGGCGGTGAACGAGGGCCTGCAAAGCGTGCTGATCATCGTGTTCTCGGTGATTCTGATCCCGACGGGCATCGCGGCGGCGGGGGGATGGAGCGCGTTCGCGAGCAAGGTGCCGGTGCAAATGGCGGACTTGTTCGCGGGCGAGGGCAACTCGCTGTGGTTCATCGCGGCGGTGCTGCTCGTGAGCATCGTCCAGATCCACGCGCTGAGTCACAACATGACGATCTTCGGCTCGGCGAAAAACGAGTTCGCCGCGCGTTTCGGCGTCTCGGGCAATTATCTGAAGCGTTTCATGATCATCCTGTGGGCGTTCACGGGGCTGATCGCGATCGCGCTGTTCGGCGTGGGCGGGTTGTCCGATCCGGACATGGTGTGGGGAACGATGTCGAAGCAACTGCTCGGGCCCGGCCTCGTCGGCTTGATGCTGGCCGGCGTGCTCGCGGGCACGATGTCGACGCTCGCCGCCAAGGCGCTCGCGATCTCGTCGCTCACGGTGCGGAATTTCTACCGGCATATCCGTCCCGATGCGACGGCGGAGCAGGCGCTCGTGGCGGCGCGCATGGCCGTCATCGCCGTGCTCGCGCTCGGCGTGGTGTCGGCGATCCTCATGGACAACGTCCAGGCGATCGTCGTCCTCGTGTTGACGGTGAACGTGCCGTTCGGCGCGGCGGTGTTCATGATTTTCTTCTGGCGGCGACTCACGGCGCAGGCGGTGTGGGTTTCGGTGATCGTGAGCGTGCTCGCGATTCTCGTCGTGCCGCTGGTCGGCGACTACGTGCCGGCGATTCGCCAGGCGAAATCGCTCACGATCGCCAGTGCGGGCGCCGATGGCCGGCCGGTGGCGGTCTACTGGCGGCAACTCGTGCGCGTCGATCCCGCGCGCGAGGACAGCGCGCTCGAAGGGCGCGGCCGTTTCAATTTCGAGTGCTGGCTGCTCGACCGCGTCGGCGTGCACACCGCGCGCTTCACGCCGAACGGCCGCGAGACGGCGCAGTTCTTCTTCGACGGGCTGTTCCCGTTCGCGCTGCTGATGCTCGTCAGCTACTTCACGCCCCGCACCGAGAAAGCGCGCACGGATCTCTTCTACGGCAAGATGAAGACGCCCGTGGCCGAGACGCCCGAGGCGGACGCCGAGGAGATGGAAAAAACGCGCCGCGAGCCCGCGCGCTTCGACGGCACGAAGCTCTTTCCGCGCACCGACTGGGAATTCGCGCGCTGGACGCGCGTGGACGCCGTCGGCTTCGCCGTCTGCTGCGCGATCTCGGGCGGCATCATCGGGCTGTTCGTCTTTCTGCTTAATCTCACCACCGCTCGATGAGCGCTCCCACTCGTTTTCGCGCCGCGATTGTCGGCATTTCCGGTTACGGACGAATCCATCTCGGACTCGCCCGCGAAGCAGCCCCCGACGGCCTCGCGCTGGCGGCGGCGGTCGTCATCAACCCGCAGGAGGAGCAGGAAAACCTCCGGCAACTCCGCGCCGCGGGCTGCACGATCTACTCGAACTACGAGGAGATGATGCGCGTCGAGGCCGGCCGCATCGACCTCTGCCTCATCCCGACCGGCATCGCCTGGCACACGCGCATGACGCTGGCGGCGCTGCGCGCGGGCATGAACGTGCTCGTCGAGAAACCGCTCGCGGCTTCCGTGGCCGAAGTGCAGGAGGTGCAGGTTGCCGCAGCGGCGGCGCGGCGCTTCGTCGCGGTGGGTTTTCAGGACATCTACGCCTCCACCGCGCAACAGGTGAAGCGCCGCATCCTCGACGGCGCGATCGGGCGCGTGACCTCGGTGCGGTTGCTCGGCTTGTGGCCGCGGCCGGCGAGTTATTTTTCGCGCAACGGCTGGGCAGGCCGCCTCCGCGCGGACGGCGCGCTGGTGCTCGATTCGCCGCTGAACAACGCCTTCGCGCACTTCGTGAACCTCGGGCTGTTTTTCGCCGGACGCGAGTTCGGCGCATCGGCGCAGGCGCAGAACGTCGAGGCGGTGCTCTGGCGCACGAATCCGATCGAGAGCTTCGACACCGGCGTCGTGCGCGCGGGCACGACCGACGGCGTGCAACTCTGGTTCGGCGTCACGCACGCGTCGCTCGTGAACCGCGAGCCGGAAATCGTGATCGAGGGCGAGTGCGGTCAGATCGTCTGGCGCCACGAGCGCGAGTGTGTGATCGCACCGACGAGCGGCGCGGCGGAGCGCATCGCCCTGCCCGACACGAGCGTGACGCGCACGGAGATGATGAAGGCGGTCATGCGCCGCCTGAGCGATCCGACGGCCTTCGTGTGCACGCCCGAGATCGCGCTGCGTCAGACGGAACTCGTCGCGAGCGTGCACGAGGTCGGCGAGATCGTCCCGGCGCCCGGCGGCGTCGAGAGCCGCCCGCGCCAGGGCGGCGGCGAGCCGATGCTGTGTTCGCCGGGGCTCGAGGAAATTCTCCAGCGTGCGTTCCACGATCGGGCGTTGCCCGTCGCGGTGCGTTCGTGATTCGCTCCGCGCCATGATCCGAAAAGCGTTTTTGATGAGCGTGCACGCGGGCGCGGAGGCGGAATACGCCCGCCGCCACCAGCCGATCTGGCCGGAGCTCGAAGCGGTGCTGAAGGCGCACGGCGTGCACAACTACTCGATCTTCCTCGATGCGGAGACGCGCCAGCTCTTCGGCTACGTCGAGATCGAAGACGAGGCGCGCTGGGCCGCGATCGCGCAGACGCCCGAATGCCGCCAGTGGTGGGCGCACATGCGCGACATCATGCCGAGCCATCCGGACAACAGCCCCGTGTCGCGCGAGCTGAAGTCGCTTTTTCATTTGGCGTAAGGCCGACGGTGGCGCGCCAGTGGCCGGGTAGTTGTAGGAGCGGCTTTACGCCGCGATGCGAACGTGTAGCCGCGCGCGCAGCCGGTCACAGCGGGCATACCCAATCGCCCAGTAATGTTGCTCCTTTCTGCAGGTAGGACGCGACCGCTGGGCGCGCCGAAACGCCTGCGCGGCGGGCCCAACGGTCCCGCCCTGCCTGTGCGATGCCGACCGCGCACAGCAATCGCGGCGTAAAACCGCTCCTACCGTTCACGCGCGCGTGGGCTTGAGGTAGCGCGGTGCTTCAGCCCGCGCTGAAAATCCTCCGGCGCGGGCCGAAGCACCGCGCTACTTTTCGTCGGCGTCGCCGCCCGCTTCCAGCAGTGCCGCGAGTTTCGCCGAGAAATTCGCGTAGCTGAACTGCACCACGCGCGCGGCGATCGCTTTGGCGTTGCGCGGGTGGCGCACGAGGTCGGCGACCGCGAGCGCGATTTGTTCGACGTTGCCGTATTCGACCAGCGCCCCGACGTGATCGTCGACGACCTCCGGGGCGCCGCCGGCGCGCGCGGCGACACAGGGTTTGCCGTAGCTCATGGCTTCGAGATAAACGAGGCCGAAGCCCTCCTTCCGGCTCGGCAACGCGAAGAGATCGCAGCTCTGATACTCGTCGCGCAGCACGGCGTCGTCCACGAGGCCGAGGAACCGCACGGCGTCGCCCAGCGACCGCTCGCGCGCCAGCGCCTCGAGCGAAGCGCGGGCGTCGCCGCCGCCGACGACGCGGAGTTGCGCGGTGGGAAATTGGCGGAGGATGGCCGGCATCGCCTCGATCATCAGATCGACGCCCTTGTAGGGGTCGGAGTTGACGAGACGCGAGACGACGAGGATGCGCGGATGCCGGCCGGGGGATGGCGGCGGGACACTGCCGGCCTTGAAGACGGGATCGAACGTGTTCGGCAGCACCACGAGTTGCCCGGGGGCGAGCGAACTGTCGAAACGCAGCATCTGGCGGCGCGTGTATTCGCTGACGCAGAAAATCCGCCGCGTCCCGCGCAGCGCCGCGCGTTCGAGCAACGTGTAGGGGCGCCACACTTCGATGCCGTGGGCGACGAGGTAGTAGTCGAGCCGCGGGTTGAGCATCTTCGCGAGGCGCGCGATGATGAGCTGGTGGAGATGGCCGCACACGATGCGGTGCGCCCCGAAGCCGCGCAGCAGCACGATGAACAGGAAACCCACGCGGCTGCGTTCGCAGTTGTCGATGCGCGCGTGGTGCTCGCCGAGCAGCATTTTGAGTCGCGCGGAGGTGTCGCCGCTGTCGAGTTGCGCGACGCAGCCGACTTCGCCGCCGGGCCCGGCTTGTTCGCACAGCGCGCGCAGGTAGAGCCGCATGATGCGCGCGATGCCGCCCTCGGCGTTGAAGAGGTCGGGGCAGATCAGAAGCGTCTTCATGCGCGTTCCTCCGGGCGGTTGGCGAAGGCGATGAGGATCGCGAGCGTCCACACGCGGCCCCAGTTGTGGTCGTCGCCGCCGCGGTCGAATTGGAGCCACTCGCGCTGCGAGGCCGCCGTGTCGAGCCACGGGCAGCGCGCGAGCGAGGTGTCGGAAAACGTCTCGGCGAGAAACGGCCGCAGCTCGCGGCGCATCCAGAGCGGGAAGGGCAGGGTGAAGCCGCGCTTGCGGCGCGAGCGGATTTCCTCGGGCACGCAATCGGCGACGGCGTCGGCGAGCGCCGATTTCGGACGCGCCGGATCGAACCGGAACTCGCGCGGCTGGTTCCACCACCATTCGACCAGCGCGCGATCGACGAACGGCACGCGCAGCTCGAGCGAGTTCGCCATGCTGAACACGTCGCTGTCGCGCAGCAGCACGTCGGACATGTAGGTGCGCATCTCCCACGCGCTGACGATCTGGATCGGATCGGCGCCGAGGAGCTCGAACACGAAATCGTCCAGCATCGGATGCGTGGAGCCCTGGCGCGCGGCGAGCCGGCGGGCTTCGGGCGCGAGCAGTTCCATGCGGGCGGATTCCGAAAGGACGCGGCGGCGCAGCGAACACAGCTCGTGCAGATCGCGCGCGGAGTTGAGGAAGTCTGCGAGCTTGCGCGAGCGCGCGCTGCGCCGGCGCAGGATGTTCACGACGTGCAAGCGGAGCCGCCCGGGCACCTGCCGCCACGCGGGAATCCAGCGCGCGAGCCGCGGCATGTCGGTGAACGACGGGTAACCGCCGAAGATCTCGTCGCCGCCGAGGCCGGAGAGCGCGACCTTCACGCCGCCGGCGCGCGCGGCCTGGCTGATGTAGTAGGTGTTGATGCCGTCGCCGGTCGGTTGGTCGAATTGCGCGAGGATGCGCGGCATGTCCGCGGCGATGCGTTCGCCGGTGAGAATCTCCTCGTGGTGCTCGACGCCGATCGCGTTCGCGGCGAGGCGGGCCTGCTCCGCTTCGGAGTAGTCGGCTTCGTTGAAGATCAGCGAAAAAGTCTTCAGGTGACTCGCGCCGGTGCGCGCCATGAGCGCGACGACCGCGGTCGAGTCGAGTCCGCCGGACAAAAACGCGCCGACGGGCACGTCGGCGAGACGGTGCGCGCGGATGGTGTCCTCGAGTTGCGCGCGCAGTTCGCGGATGAAGGTCGGGTAATCCTTGCGCGGCGCGACGCCGTGGCTGGCCGCGGGCAGCCGCCACCATTTCTGGACGCGACAGCGGCCTTCACAGTCGACGGAGAGCGAGTGGCCCGGCGGGAGATTCGCGATGCCGCGGTAGATCGTGCGCGGCGCGGGCACGGCGAACCACGCGAGAAAATCGCCGACGGCGACCGGATCGATCTCGCGCGCGACGAGTCCGCTCGCGAGCAGCGCGTTCAGCTCCGACGCGAACACGAAGACGTCGTCCGCGCGCTGCGCGTAGTAGAGCGGTTTGATGCCGAGCGAGTCGCGCGCCGCGAAGAGGCGTTGCGTCGTGCGATCCCACACGGCGAACGCGAACATGCCGCGGAGCTGTTGCACGCACTCGTCGCCCCATGCCGCGTAGGCGGCCAGCAGCACTTCCGTGTCGCACTCGGTGTGGAAGACCGCGCCGAGGCCGGCGAGCCGGCGGCGAAGCTCGCGGAAGTTGTAGATCGCCCCGTTGAAGATCAGATGAAACCGCCCGTCGGCGCTCGTCATCGGCTGGTGACCGTGCGCGGGGTCGAAGATCGCGAGCCGGCACATTCCGAGCGTCGCCGGTCCGTCGGCGACATAGCCGTCGTCGTCCGGACCGCGGGGACGCTGGCGCGCGACCATGCGCCGAACCGAGTCCTCGCGGCGTCGAACGTCCAGTTCAGGGCTGATGACTCCGGCGATGCCGCACATTTTTGTGAGCACACCAAACCGGCGGAGCGGCTCAAACCAATTCCACGGCGCGCTCCGACAGGGACGATCGGCGGGCCGAGTGGTGAAGGCGGTCCTGGCGATGTCGGCGCGAGTCGGACAACGCCCGGCCGGGTGCGGTGTAGAAGGGCAAATTGGAAACGACCTTGGGAAACTATCCTGAAATTTCGCCTCGCGCCGGCGCGTTATCAGGAGGACGATTTAACGCACACACACTCTCGCTCCGCACACGACGGCTCCGCGATTGCGCATACCCCCTCCTGGCCCGAGGCGCGATTTCATCCCGTCGCACACGACAACAATCCCCGTATGTCATCCCTTCGCCCCAGCGCTCGTCGCATGGTTGCGCTTTGCTTCATCCTGCTGTGCGGCGCGGCGTCCTCCGCGAGCGCCGACACCGTGAAGCCGGCCGAGACGTTCTACGTCGAAATCGGCCAAAGCAACGGCCCCGACAACCTCGTCTACGGTTTCTTCGATCGCGAGAGCGGCCAGCGCATCGCGCGCCTCCAAGTCGCGCACGTGCGCCTCGACTACGGCAAGCACGGTGTCTTCCGCGTGGCGTGGAAAGCGCGACCGCTGCTCAGCGGGGTCGAACTGCGGATCGAAAACGCGATCGCGTGGCCGAGCGTCGTCGACCAACTTGCCGAGGCGTTCCAGAAAATGGGCGGCGCCGGCGGTGTCGTCATCCACGATCTTGTGATCCTGCGCCCCGGCGACGAGCCGCGCATCGCCGCGGCGGACGCCGAACTCACCACCGCGCGCGAACTCGTGTTGCCGCGTGCCGTGCTGGCGGGCGGCGAGCCGCACCGCGTCGTGCTCCCGCTGCGCGGCCCGCAGGCCGGCAGTTTCCAAATTTCCCCTCTCCTCGACTCAACCTCATCCCGCTCCGGCGCTGCACCATGAAAGCCAAACTGGTCTTCTCGTCGCTGATTCTAGTTGTTAGCTCGCTCGTCCTTCGAGCCGCTCCGGTCGACGATCGCATCGCCGAAGGTCGCGCCGCACTGGCCGCCCACGATCTCGCCACCGCGCGCGCCAAGTTCCAGCAGGCCCGCACGGCCGATTCGACGAACCAAACCGCCGCGGCGCTCTCGGGCCTCACGCGCTGGTTCGCGATGATCGGCGACGCTCCCGCCAACGCCGTGCTCAACGGCCTCGGCGTGTCGATCACCGGACGCGACGTCTACAACTGGAACACCGACATCGCGCACGACGCCGACGACCGTCTCGTGCTCCCGAACGCCTATAATCTCGAATCCACCCGACCGTTCTGGCGCGACGCCGTGCTGCCGACGGCGGCCGCGGTCCGCGCCGATTTCGCGGCGGTGACCGACGACGCCTTCGTGCTCACGCTGACGCCGACCGAGATCGGCGCTTCGCATTCGGTGACGCTCGATCGCGCCGACCTCCTCGTGATCCAGGCGGGCCTGCGCGCGTTCGAGATGCTCGTCAACGCCGGCCTCGGCCAGAATTTCAACGCCGACTACACGCGCCTCATGAAGCTCGCGCAGGGGGACGTGCTTACGCTCCGCCAGGCGCTCGAAGAAAATCCCGATCTGCTCAAGGCCGGTCCGCTCGAGAATCGCCAGGCGGCGAAGCAGGCGCTGATCGATTTCGTCACGCTCTACCGCCGCGCCTCGGCGGCCGTCCGCTCGCGCGCGCCGGGAGTCGATCGCATGTTCATGCTCCAGACCGAGCAGGATTTCTCCGACGAGGCCGAATTCCGCCAGCACCTCTCCGAGTTGGAAAAAGCCGCGACCGACTACGTCGAACTCAACGAAGGCAACCTGCACGTCTCGCTCGCCCCGACGTTCACGTCCGGCTGGTCGCTCCGCGGCTCGCTGCCCGCGATGACGAACGGCCGCTTCGATCCGCTGGCGATCGCCGACGCGTCGCTCGGCGGCGTCATGCTCGGCACGTCGCGCGAATTTTTTGCCCGTGCGCTCGTCGAGGCCGGCTATTCGGCCGATCTCGGCTGGACCCGGCTCAACCCCAATCCTGTTTCCGGTCCGCTCTCGAAATACGCCTATTCCGGCACGCATCACGTCGTCACCGGCATCAACGGCACGATCGGGCGCTCGGCCGACGGCGTGAACTGGACCTTCATGCAGCTCCCGAATTCGCAGGATCTTTTCTCGATCGCGAGCAACGGCGCCGGCGTGCTCGTCGCCGAGGGTAACACGCAGATCTGGCGCTCCGCCGATCACGGCGCGACGTGGAAACTCGTGCACACGACCTGGCGCGGCAGCGCGCCCGACAACGAGGGCGGGCAGTTCGGCATGGTCTGGGACGGCACGCGCTTCGTCTCGATCACGGCCAGCGGCTACATCTGGAGTTCCTCCGACCTCGGCCTGACTTGGAAACGCGGCAACCGCATCGCGTCGGCTTCGGCCACGCTCTCGATCTTCGGCCTCGACTACGCGAACGGCCTCTTCGTTGCCACCGGCACCACCGTCGTGAACGGCGGGACGCGCTCGGCGATTTTCACGAGCACGAACGGGACGGGTTGGACGCTCGCCTTCACCGGTGCGACTTCCAACTTCTATCGCACCGCGACCTTCGGGGCGGGGAAGTGGATCGTCGTCGGCAACAGCGGCCGCGTCGCCTACTCGACGAATAACGGCGTGTCGTGGGCCGAAGTCCCCATCGGCGTCTCGACGGATTTCTTCGCCGGCTCCACCTTCACGAACAACACCTTCGTCGTCTCCGGCGCCCGCACCGGCACGTCGTCCGACGGAGTGAATTGGACTTTCGCGTCGAACCCGGAGAACGGCATCTCCTTCGCCGACGCCGTCGCCGCACCGGACGGTTTCACCTATCTGCCCGGTCCGCAGGGCGCCCTGTATCGCTTCGCCACGAACGGCAGCTTCACGCGGCTCGACGGCAACGCCACGCAGTTCGCGCGCAACGTGAACCTGAACGACGCCGTGGTTTTCCAAAATAAACTCTACGTCGCCGGCACGGGCGGCATGGTCTACGAGTCGGCCGACGGCAACACGTTCACCGCGCGCCCGACCTCGACGACCAACAATCTCACCACGCTCGCGGTCCACGGCGGCGTGCTCTACGCTGGCGGCGCCGTCGGGACGATCGTCGCTTCGAGCGACGGCGCGACCTGGGAGACGCGCATCTCGAACGACTCCGCGCTCACCATCGGCTCGATCAACCGCCTTGCCTCGCTCAATGGCCTGCTCCTCGCCGGCGCCTCGAACGGCGTCGTGCTCACCTCGTCGGACGGCTCTGCCTGGACGCGCCGTGCTCTCCCGAACGGTGGCGGCGTCGCCTCGCTCGCCTACGGCGGCGGCTACTACGTCGTCGGTTTGTTCGGCGTGAACGTTCCCACAAACAACTACACCGAGGGGGCGATCTATTTCTCGACCGACACCGTCACTTGGACGCGCTGGGTGATCGACCAGCAGCCCGGACTGAGCTCCACCGCGGTGCGCGCGATCGTGTTCGATCAGGGCCAGTTCTATTATTTTCTCACCAGCGGCCGCGTGCTCCGCACGTTCTCCGCCAACCCGAGTCAGGGTTGGGAAAGCATCGCCGGCAACCTCGGCACGCTCGTCGGCGCCGCGCGCCTCGGCGCGCCGTTCGTCGCCCACGTCCAGCGCTCGAACGACGAATCGCGTGCGAGCCTCGTCTACACCTTCGAGCCCGACAGCGACGGCTGGGTCCGCACCGAACTCCCGTCGTCGGAATTCCCCGTCGGCGCGCCGACGCAGTTCAACAACCGCCTCTACTATGTCGGCGGTGGCGGCGGCATCTACCGCGCCAACAAGCCGCTCGCGCGTCCGGCCCCGGTCGCCAGCACGCCGCTGACGTTCGTCGGCCAGATCGGCCGCAATCTCAGTCTCGGTGCGCCGTTCGCGACGAGCGAGGAGCTGAATTACCAGTGGTTCTACAACGGCACCGCGATCGCTGGCGCGTCCTCCGCCACGCTCGACCTCGCCAATCTCACCAACGGCCAAGCCGGCACCTACACCGTTGTCGCCACCGGCCGCGCCACCGGCGGCACGGCGACGAACAACGTCACCGTCCTCGTCGTGAACGGCCCGCCCAGCATCACGCAGCAGCCCACGGGCGGCGTCGCGGCCGCAGGCACGGCGTTCACGTTCGGCGTCGCTGCGAGCGGCTCGGGGCCGATTTCCTATCAGTGGTTCAAGAACAACACCCCCCTGAACGGCGCCACGTCGACCACCCTCGCGTTCAACGCCGTCCCCGCGAACGACGCCGGCAGCTACCGCGTCGAAGTCACCAACACCTACGGCACCGTCGTCAGCTCCGACGCGCAACTCTCCGTTTCCACCGTCGGCGCCGCGCCGGCGTTCTGGGACGACACCGAGGCGAACATGTATTCGCCGAGCCGCGTCTTCTCCGACGGCAACGGCCGCCTCTTCATGACGTGGAACGTGGTGAGCCGCGCGCAGGACGTCGTCGCCGGCATCCGCGTCGGCAGCCTCTTCCGCCTCGACGAAGCGACCGGCGCGATCGATCCGACGTTCGTGTGGGACGAGCGGCTCGGTTCGCCGCTGTTCGTCGCCTTCCAGCCCGACGGCAAGCTCCTCGTCGCCGTCAACCACGCCTACGGCGAAGGCGCGACCGTCGTCCGCGTGAACGCCGACGGCTCGTGGGACGACACCTACACCGCGCCGCGCTTCAGCCGTTCGATCCGCTTCATCCATCGCCAAGCGGACGGCAAGCTCCTCGTCTCCGCCTCCGATCTCGTCAACGGCAACGCGCTGCTCCCCGCCGGCAGCATCGACGTCGCGCAGCCGACGATCTACCGCCTCAACACCGACGGCAGCTCCGACAACTCCTTCACGCCCGTCGTGCTCACGAACGGCGGCACGATCTTCTGCCCGCCCGTCACCGACGCCGCCGGCAACGTCTACGTCGTCGGCAACTTCAGCGCCGTGAACGGCACGGCCCGCCGCGCCATCGCGCGCGTGAATTCGAGCGGCGTGCTCGACAGCATGGGCGACTCCGCGCAACTCCCGGCCGGTTGGTCCAACGGCACCGTTGCCCGCGCCGTGATCTTCCAGAGCGACGGCCGCGCCGTCATCGTCGGCCGTTTCGGCTACACCGCCCGCGGCAACACGAGCAGCAACCCGATCCTTGCCGTGCGCTTCAACACCGACGGCACGTTCGACGACGCCTTCGCGCGGCCGCTGCGCAGCGAAACCCCCGTCGACGGCTCGTCCGGCGCCTATGCGCGCTACGCCGTGATCGACGCGAACGACAAGTTCCTCGTCACCGTCGAGCGCCTCCTGCGCTTCAATGCCGACGGCACGCTCGACGGCGCCTGGCCGACCAACGGCACCGGCTACAACAATCGTCAACTCTTCTGGATTTGCCGCAGTGCGACCTCCGGCAATCTCTACGTGCCCGACCTCGATAACAACACCCCGGGCAACATCCTGGCGCTCACCTCATCCGGCGCACCGCTCGACGGCTTCAACACCGGCGGGTTCGGCAGCACGGTCGTGCCCGACACGGCGATCCTGCTCAACGACGGTCGCGTGCTCGCCGCGGGCACGTTCGATCATTTCGGCGATCTCCGCCAGCCCGGCACCGCGCTCTTCGGCGCCACCGGCCTGCTCGCGGGCGACTCCACCGCGTTCCACAACCCCGGCGTCCTCCTGCAGAATCCCTACGCCTACGTCTTCCAGTGGCCCGACCGCTCGTTCGGCGTGGTGCGCGTCGATTTTGGCGAGCAACAAACCGGCGCCGGCTCCTCCGATCCGACGTTCGTCCGCTACAACGCCGACGGCTCCGCGCGCGGCAACTGGCATTTCCCCGACGATCCGACGCGATACAACTACGCCGCGCTGCCCGACGGCGGCGTGATCGCGTGGCGCTCGACGCTCGACGTCACGCAATACTCCTACTTCGGCACGAGCGACTGGGTGCGCCGCTACAACGCCGACGGTTCCTACGATCCGAGCTTCGCGCCCGATCTCAGCGGACTCGTCAGCGCCACACGCGACGCGAGCAACTTCCCGGTCTTCGAAACCGCCACGATCTCCGACGTGCAGGTCGCCGGCGACGGCTCGATCTTCGTGCTGCTCGGCGGACGCGACGGCAAGATGACGGTCTACAAACTGCGTTCCAACGGCACGCTTGATCCGAACTACACACCGACGCCGATCGCCGACGCGCCCAGCTCCGCCGGGTTCTCGACCTCCTATTTCGACCCGGTCGTGAATTCCTACGTGCAAGCGACGATCACGAGCTTCGGCGGCGCGAACATCGTCTTCCGTGTCCTCCCCGACGGCAGCGCCTGGGTCGCCGGCACGCTCAACATCGGCGGCACCGCCCGCAACGTCGCGCGCCTCACCGCCGCCGGCACCGTCGACGCCAACGTCCCCGACGTCGCGCTCGCCAACAACGCCCCGCTCGGCCTCTCCGCCTTCGCCAACGCCCTCGGTCTCGACGACTCCGGCCGCATCTACCTCGCCGGCCGCTTCGACACGGCCAACGGCAACGCCGCCGCCGGCATCATCCGTTTCGCCACCGACGGCTCGCTCGACACCGCGTGGTCGCCCGGCGTCCAGATTCGCGATCCGCTCGCAAGAGGCACGAAGCTCGTCGCCGGCCGCGGCTGGCTGCACCTCCTCGGCCCGGTCGCCGCTCCGAGCGACGTCCGCCCTGTCGGCTACAAGCGCGTCGCGATCGCGAACGTCACTCCGGTCATCGTCGGCCAATCCACCAGCCGCACCATCTACGGCGGACAAAACGTCCAGCTCTTCGCCGGTGCCTTCGGCGGCAACGGCGCGACTTACGCCTGGACGCACGACGGCCAGCCCGTCCTCGGCGCCGTCGGCCCGTTCCTCAACCTCGGCGCCGTCACAAGCGATCTCGCGGGCACGTATCGCCTCACCGTCACCAACAACGTCGGTTCCGCGCAGACCACCGACATCGTCCTGACGTTCTCCAACTCGCCGCTCATCGTCGCCGCACCGCAATCGCAGACGGTCACCGCCGGCGCCAGCGTCACGTTGAAGGTCAAAGCCGTCAGCGCCACCGCGCTCAGCTATCAGTGGAAACACAACGGCAGCGACATCTCCGGCGCGACCGGCGACTCCTACACGATTGCCAGCGCGTCCAACGCCGACGCCGGCGACTACACCGTCGTCGTGACGAACGCCGCCACGTCCGTCGAGAGCGCCACGGCCACGCTCACCGTCAACGCCGCGCCGCCCGCGCCCGACGCGCCGACGATCGCGCAGCAACCTCTCACGCAGACCGTCTACTCGGGTTACAGCGTCACGCTCGGCGTCACCGTCACCGCTCCGAGCGGCGCGACGATCACCACCTATCAGTGGTATCAGAACAACTCGCTCTACAGCACGTTCACGGCGAACGGCGCCACCAACTCGAGCATCAATGTCTCCGCTCCGAACACCGGATCCTCGAACAGCTACTACGTGGTCGTCACCGCCTCGAACGGCGGCAAGACCACGAGCAACACCGCCACGCTCACGGGCGGCACGCCGCTCGCGGTCAACACCGTCGCTGGCGCGTCGTCGCGCGGCATATCCGACGGCACCGGCTCCGCGGCTCGGTTCTCGAACATCAACGGCGCCGTCGGCGACGGCGTCGACAACCTCTACGTCGCCGACAGCAACAATCACACGATTCGCAAGATCACGACCGCGGGAGTCGTGACGACCTTTGCCGGCAGCCCGGGCAACTCCGGCACGACCGACGGCACGCTCGCCACCGCGCGCTTCTCGAATCCGCAAGGCATCGCGCTCGACTCCTCCGGCAACTTCTACGTCGTCGGCGGCAATCTCCTTCGGAAAATCTCCAACGGCAACGTCACCACGCTCGCCGGCTCGTCCTCGAGCGGCAATGTCGATGCCACCGGCACCGCCGCGCGCTTCAACTTCCCGACGCGCGTCGCCGTCGATGGAGCGGGGAACGTCTACGTTTCCGACTCCAACAACCACAGCATCCGCAAGGTTACGCCCGCGGGCGTCGTGACGACCTACGCCGGCAGCACGACCGCCACCAGCGGCTCCACCGACGGCGTCGGCACCGCAGCGCGCTTCAGCGGCCCGCGCGGCCTCGCCGCACTCGCCGACGGCACGCTCTTCGTCGCCGACTCGAACAATCACACCATCCGCCGCATCGCGACGGACGGCACAGTGACCACCATTGCCGGCTCCGCGGGCTCGAATAGCTACATCGATAACGCCATCGGCACATCGGCGCGCTTCAGCAGCCCTCAAGATATCTTCTACGACGGCGCGAACGCGCTCTACGTCGCCGACTTCAGCCAAACGATCCGCAAGGTCGACCTGACGCCGGGCAATAACTACGCCGTCACCACCATCGCCGGCACCGCGTTCCAGATCGGCTTCGCCGACGGCGGCAGCAGCGTCGCGCGCTTCAACAACCCTCGCGGCATGGGCTGGATGGGCTCCGCGCTCGGCGTCGTCGACGGCGGCTCGAACACTATCCGCGCCGTCACGCCCGACAGCTCCGTGGTCACGCTCGCCGGCGTCGCACCGGGCTACGCCGACGGCACGGGCACCGCCGCGCGCTTCTTCAACCCCGAAGGCATCGCGCGCGACTCCTCCGGCAATCTCTACGTGGCCGAGTCCGGCAATCACGTGATCCGCAAGGTCACGACCGCCGGCGTCGTCAGCTTGTTCTCCGGCGTCGTCTCGCAGTCCGGCGGCTCGTTCGTCGACGGCTCCGCCGCGACCGCGCGCTTCGCCTTCCCGCGCTCGCTGACGATCGATCCGACGACCGGCATCCTCTACGTCTTCGACAACGGCACGATTCGCCAAGTCGCCACCGACGGCTCCGTCTCGCTCCTCGCTGGCTCCAACAGCTTCACGACCGGCTACG
Source organism: Opitutia bacterium (assembly GCA_016187945.1). Classification (GTDB taxonomy): domain Bacteria; phylum Verrucomicrobiota; class Verrucomicrobiia; order Opitutales; family Opitutaceae; genus Didemnitutus. The sequence goes on along the minus strand of JACPIT010000010.1, from coordinate 60,266 downwards.
CCGACGGCACCGGCAACGTCGCGAAATTCAGCACGGGCGCCGGCATCGCGTTCGCACCGAGCGGCGATCTCTACGTCACCGACACGAACAATCACGTCATCCGCAAGGTCACGACCGCTGGCGTCGTCACCACCGTCGCCGGCCTCGCCGGCAGCTCGGGCACCGTCGACGGCAGCGTCGCCGGCGGCGCCGCATCGAGCGCGGTGCGTCTGAACTTCCCGCAAGGCATCGCGGTCGACTCCTCCGGCAACATCTTCTTCGCCCAATCCGGCAGCATCATCCGCAAGATCGATACCGCCGGCAACGTCACGACCGTCGCCGGTCTGCTCAACTTCAGCTCGCAGCTCGACGGCGCGGCTCCGTTCTCGCGTCTGCCGAGTCTCACGTCGCTGGCGATCGGCCCCGACGGCAATCTCTACGCGGGCGGCAACAGCGGCGCGCTCCTGCGCGTCATGCCGAGCGGCACCGTGACCATGATCGCGGGCGGTTCCTTCACCGCCGGCTACGTCGATGGCCAGGGCAGCAGCGCGCGCTTCGACATCGCGAGCGGCTTCGCCTTCGCCCCCGACGGCACGATCTTCGTCGCCGATCGCAACAACAGTGTCGTCCGCCGCGTCTACGCCGGCACGCCGCTGTCGATCGTCAGCGGACCCATCGGAGGCACCGTGCTCGTCGGCGCCAACATCACTCTCAGCGTCGTCGCGAACTCGACCGCCACGATCAGCTACCAGTGGATGAAGAACGGCACCGACATTTCCGGCGCCACAAATGCGACTCTCCCACTCACGAATCTCGCCACGACCGATTCCGGCACCTACTCCGTGCGTCTCTCGGCCGGCAACACCACGCTCTATTTGAGCGGTGTGAACCTCACCGTCAGCCAGCCGATCGCGAACGACAGTTTCGCCAACGCGTTCCAACTCGCCGGTCTCTCCGGCACGACGTCCGCGACCTCCAACGCCGCCGCCACCAGCGAAGCGGGCGAGCCCACGCACTGGAATACCAACAGCGTCTCGTCCTCGCTCTGGTATAGTTACCGTCCGATCGCGACCGGCGTCGCGACGTTCGACACCGGCGGCAGCGCGATCGACACCGCGATGGCCGTCTACACCGGCAACTCGCTCGCGAGCCTCGCGTTCCTCGCGCAGAACAACGACGCGCCCACGTCCACCGCGAGCCGCATCGCGATTCCCGTCACCGCCGGCACGACCTACTACGTCGCCGTCGGCAGCAACGGCGGCACGCGCGGCAACATCGTGCTCAACTACAGCCTCGTCACCACGCCCGAGCCCGCGATCGCCATCGCGACGGTCGGGCAGGGCGCCTCGCTCACCGTCCAGCCCGATGCGGCCAACAACGTCGGCGTCCAATGGGCGCGCGAAACCGTCGACCTCGCGGGCTCGACCGCCGCCACACTCACGCAGAGCACCGCGGGCGTTTACTCCGCCGGCTTCGTCGTCGGCGCGAATCCCGCCGACTACACCGGCAGCGTCCCCGCCGTGTTGCTCAGCGTGCCGGCCGGCAGCGTCACCGCGACCGACTTCTTCGGCGGCACCGGTCTCGACACCGGCTGGAACGCCATGCAGGAAACCTCGTGGCCCGAGAGCGACACGGAACTCGCCGTCGCCCGCGGCCGCCTGAATTACGGCACGGCCTACGCCACCTCGTGGGGTTATCGCGTCGCGACTCGCGTCGCGCCGCTCCCGCTCGATCGCAACTGGACCGTCATTGCGCGCCTCGGCCTCCAAGGTGGCAACATCGCCGGCACCGGTGGTTCCGGTTCGTTCCGCCTCGCCGGCGCGCAGCTCTCGATCGTCAACCTCCTCGATCCGGCCGACCGCCTCGACACCGGTTTCCGTCTCGTCAACGACGCCGGCACGACGACCGCACGCACCGAACGCTACGCGCAAGCGCAGGTGAACAACGGCATGCCCTCCATCCTCGGCATCGCGGATCTCGCGGCGAACGCCTACCTGGTGCGCGTCAGCTACGACTCGACCACGGGCAACGCCACCGTCGCTTACTCGACGGGCGCCGCGTTCGCGACCGTCGGCTCGACGAATCTCCTCGGTTCCTGGGGCAACAACCGCGCCGGCTTCGTCACCGTCGCGCTCGGCGGCCTTTCGAGCAATCTCTTCGTCCCGACCGGTGCGGTCTGGGCGGACGACTTCGCCAACGTGGTCGAGCCGCCCGCCGCGGCGGCGATCACCGCGCAGCCGACCGGCGGCGCTTTCGCCGAGGGCAGCATCAACCGCCTCTCGGTCAACGTGAGCAGCATCAGTCCTGCCCCGATTACTTATCAGTGGTTCAAGGACGGCGTCGCGATCGCCGATGCGACGAATAATTTCTACGACGCCACCGCCGCCGGCAGCTACACCGTCACCGTCACGCAAAACGGCGCGACGACGACCTCGGACGCCGCCGTCATCACGCTCTCGCCGAGCGCGCCGGCGTTCTTCGCGGCGGGCAATATCTTCAGTTCGTTCACCGGCGCCGGCGGCGTTCTGCCCGCCGGTTCGAGTGCCGCGCTGAGCGTCACGCCCGCGGGCGGCTCCGCTCCGCTCAGTTATCAGTGGCAGTTCAACAACGTCGACATCCCTGGCGCCACCGATCCGTTCTACTTCATCGCCGATTGGCAGAAGTCCAACGAAGGCCTCTACAGCGTCCGCATCACGAACTCCCTCGGCAACGCCACGAGTCCGGCCGAGCCGTTCTTCGTGACGCCCGAAGGCGGCTGGCGCTGGCGCAACCCGACGCCCACCGGCAACGGCTCCACGCGCGTCGCGTTCATCGGCGGCCAGTTCCTCATGAGCGGCATTCGCGGCACGTTGCTCGCGTCGAACGACGGCCTCGCCTGGACCACGCGCCAGATCCCCGCGCAGAATAATATCTTCAAGCTCGTCACCCTCGGCGACCGTCTGCTCGCGATGGGCAGCCTCAACGGCATGTTCACGTCGCGCGACGCCGTCACGTGGGAGACGCACCCGACGGGCATCAACGGCGGCCTCACCCAACTCCAGGACATGGTCGCGGGCGGCGGGCGCGTGGTCGCGTTCGGCACCGGCGGCGTCACCGCCGTCTCGACCGACGGCCTCAACTGGACGCCCGGCACGCTCGGAACCGGCGTCACCGACACGCTCTTCGGCGCCACCTACGTGCTGAACAAATTCTACGGTGTCAGCGGCAGCACGGGCAAAGTGTTCTCCAGCCCCGACGGCGTCACGTGGTCGTCCGTCGCCAGCGGCGCCACCTCGCTGCAAGCGCTCGCTTACGGCGCCGGCCGCCTCGTCGCTGTCGGCGAGAACGGCCAGATCGTCGTCTCCGCCAACGGCACGAGCTGGACACCGGTTTCGTCCGGCACCACGGCGCAGTTCCTCGGCGTCAACTTCGTGAACAACCGCTTCGTCGCCGTCGGTGTCGGCGGCACGATCCTCACGTCGCCCGACGGCCTCATCTGGACCGCGCGCAGCGCCGCCGGCAACACGAGCAATCTCCAAAACACCGCCTTCGGCGCCGGCCGCTACGTCATCGCCGGTCAGAGCGGTCGCGTCATCCTCACGTCCACCGACGCGGAAAACTGGAACATCCTTACCGCGGGCCCGTATCAAGGCACGCACCTCAACGGCGTGGCCGCCTCCGGCTCAGTCGCAGTCGCCGTCGGCGACGCCGGCGCGATCGTCTCCTCGAGCGACGGCGCGGCGTGGACCGCGCGCAGCTCCGGCACGACCGCGCAGTTGGTCGACGTCACGTTCGCGGCCGGCAAGTTCGTCGCCGTCGGCGGCGGCGGCAGCGTGCTCGTCTCGACCGACGGCGCGAGTTGGTCGCTCCAAGCGACGAGCAACGTGATTTCGAGCTCCAATCTGCAAGGCCTCCGTTACTCGGGCGGCTTCAGCACGTGGATCGTCGTCGGCAACGGCGGCAACATCTTCACCGCGCCCGACGCCACGCCGCCGTTCACGTGGACGAAGCAAACCTCCGGCACGACCGCGCAACTGCGCCGCGTCGCGCACGGCGGCGGCCTGACCGTCGCCGTCGGCGGCAACGGCACGATCGTGTCCGCGTCGAACCCGACCGGCACATGGACCGTCCGCACGAGCAACACCACGGCGCAGTTCAACGACGTCGTCTACGGCGGCGGCGCCTTCGTCGCCGTCGGCACCGGCGGCACGATCTCGCGCTCGACCGACGCCGCGAACTGGACCACGACGACGCTCGGCACGCTGAACCTGCTCAGCGTCACTTATCTCAACGGCCACTTCGTCGCCACCGGGCCGTCGAACAACTACTACACCTCGACCGACGGCATCGCCTGGACCGGCCGCACCACCGGCGCCGCCGATCAGCTCAACGACACCGTGCTCTTCAACGGCCAAGTCGTCGGCGTCGGCCGTTTCGGCACGGTTCTCACGGCCGACACGCCAGTCGTCCAGGGCGGCGGCACGATCAACGCCGACGAAGGCGCGCCCGCGACGATCAAGTTCGCCATCTCCAACTCGCCGTTCCCGGTCACTTACTCGTGGTTCAAGGACGCGCAGCCGATCTCCGGCCCGAACGCGCCCGTGCTCCGCATTGCGGCCGTCGCCGCCAGCGACGCCGGTGCTTACACCGTGCAAGCGACCAACGCCTTCGGCAGCACGACGAGCGCCACGCCCGTCACGCTCGCGCTGAACGTCAGCCTCCACATCACCGCGCAGCCCGCGCCGCAAACCGCCACCGTCGGCGGCTCTGCGACGTTCAACGTCACTGCCACCGGTGTGCCCGCACCGACTTACCAGTGGCGCTTCAACGGCGCACCGATCTCCGGCGCGACGACGTCGACGCTCACGCTGAACAACCTCCGCCTCGCCGATAACGGCACGATCACGGTCGCCGTCACGAACGCCGGCGGCACGCTCGTCAGCAACGGCGCGCTGCTCACCGTGAATCCGCTGGCGCCCGTCATCACGAGCCCGCTCTCGGCCAACGCCGTCGCGAACGCGCCGTTCCGTTACCAGATCGGCACGAACCAGACGCTCGCTCAGTTCGGCGCGACCGGCCTGCCGAACGGCCTCTCGCTCAACCAAACCACCGGCGTCATCGAAGGCACGCCGACGCAGACCGGCACGTTCAACGTCGCACTCACCGCCACGAACGCCACCGGCTCCGACCAGCAGACGCTCGTCCTCAGCGTGCAACCGCCCGCGCCCATCATCACGAGTCCGGCGTCCGCCTCGGGCAGGGTGGGGCAGTCGTTCACTTACACGATCACTGCGACCAACTCGCCGACCGGTTACGGCGCGGCGACGCTGCCTCCGGGCCTCACGCTTAGCGGCGCGACGATTTCCGGAACGCCCACCGCCGCGGGCTTCTACACCGCGAGCGTCTCCGCGCAGAACGCGACCGGCACGTCCACGCAGTCGATCAACATCCAGATCGCTGCCCCGCTCAACGCGCCGGTCTTTACCGGCGGATCGAACGTCAGCGGCACGGCTGGCACGAGCTTCAGCTTCACGCCGAACTTCGGCAGCGGCATCACCGCCTGGGCGCTCGTCAACTTGCCTGACGGCACGCCCTCGACGCTGCCGACCGGCCTCTCGTTCAACACCGGCACCGGCGCCATCACCGGCAACACCGCGCAGACCGGCACGTTCAAGGTCGCCATCCGCGCCACCAACGCCGACGGCAGCACGACGCAGGTCGTCACCTTCACGATCAACCCGGCCGCGAGCGCGCCAGCGGTGACGAGCACCGGCTCGACCGTCGGCACCGTCGGCTCGGCTTTCACCTTCACGATCACGACGAATCCCGCCGCGACCGGCTTCGCCTCCACGACGCTGCCCGGCGGTCTCACGCTGAACGCCACCACCGGAGCGATCACCGGCGTGCCCACCGATCCCGGCATCTCGAACGTCACGCTCACGCTCACGAACAGCGCCGGTTCCTCGACGGCGACGTTGATGATCACGATCAACTCGTCCGCGCTCGCGCCCGTCATCACGAACAGCCCGATCGCCACCGGCACCGCAGGCAGCGTGTTCAACTTCACGCTCACCGGCAGCAACTCGCCGACGAGCTTCGCCGTCGTCAGCGGCACCTTGCCCGCCGGCCTCTCGCTCAACACCTCGACGGGCGCCATCACCGGCACGCCGAGCGCTGCCGGTCAGACCCGCGTCTGGGTCGCCGCGTCGAACGGCGCTGGCGGCCGCGGCCCTGCGGTCGAGATGCTCTTCGACATCGCCCGCGCGCTCACCGTGCCGCTGATCACCTCCAACGGCACCGCTGCCGGTCAGGTTGGCCAGCCGTTCCAGTATCAGATCATCGCGACGAACGCGCCGACCTCCTACGCCGCCACCGCGCTCCCGAACGGTCTCTCGTTCAGCACGAGCACCGGCATCATCTCCGGATTGCCGACCGTGGAGACGACGACGCCGTTCGAAGTCACGCTCACCGCGAGCAACGCCGACGGCACCAGCGCGCCGAAGACGCTCGCGATTTCCATCTCGCCCGCGCCGGCCACGCCGAAGATCACCAGCCCGCTCGCCATCGGCGGCCGTGTCGGCAACGCCTTCACCTACCAGATCACCGCGACGGAGTCGCCCACCTCGTTCACGACGGATCAGTTGCCCGACGGCTTGACGCTCAACTCGAGCACCGGTGTCATCTCCGGCACGCCGACCGTTTCCGGCACGATCAGCGTGCAACTGCGCGCGGCCAACGCCGCCGGTCTCGGTCAGGCCTCGACGCTCACGATCGATCTCGCCGCGCCGCTCACCGCGCCCGCGATCACGAGTGACGCGACCGCGAACGGCAAGGTCGGCACGGTCTTCACTTACCAGATCGTCGCGACCAACTCGCCCACGAGCTACGGCCTCAGCGGCACGTTGCCCGCGGGCCTCGCGATCAACACGACGACCGGCCTCATCAGCGGCAACCCCGCCGACAACCCCGGCCTCTACACCGTCACGCTCACCGCGATGAACGCCGCCGGGACGAGCCAGCCGCAGACGTTGCTCATCGGCATCGCGCCCGCCGACAACGCCCCCGTGATCACCAGTCCGACGAACGCCACCGGCATGGTCAGCGTCGCATTCACTTATCAAATCACCGCGACCAACGTCCCCAACACGACGCCGTTCCCGCCGTCGGTCTTCCTCGATGCGGTCAACTTGCCGCCGGGTCTCGCCGTCAACGCGTCCACCGGCCTCATCCAAGGCACGCCGAGCGCCGCCGGCACCTATCTCGTGTCGCTCGTCGGCGTCAACGCCAACGGCACCGGCCTGCCGCGCACGCTCACGCTGACGATCAGCCCCGCGCCCAACGCGCCGGTCGTGAACAGCCCGATCGCTGCGTCCGCGCAAGCCGGCACGGTGTTCTCTTATCAGATCACCGCGACGAACAACCCGACCGCGTTCGAGGCACTCGACGCGCCCGCGTGGCTCAGCGTCAACACTGGCACCGGCCTGCTCTCGGGCACGCCGCCCGGCCCGGGCACGATCGCGCTCCGCGTCGGCGCCAGCAACGCCGGCGGTTCGAGCACGATGGTGAACGTCACCGTCTCCATCGCCGCCGCGCCGAACACACCGGTCGTGACGAGCTCGCGCAGCGCCAGCGGCCGCGTTGGCCAGGCCTTCTCCTACGACATCACCGCGTCGCTCACGCCGACGAGTTATGTCGTCAGCGGCCTGCCCGCCGGGCTTACGGTCGACACCTCAAACGGCCAGATCCGCGGCACACCGACTGCCTCCGGCACGTTCAACGTCGTCGTCAGCGGCGTGAACGCCAACGGTCAGGGCCAGCCGATCACCATCCAAGTCACCATCTCGCCCAGCGTGCAGATCGTCGGCGGTTGATCCGCAGTCATCGCCCCAACGCCATGATCACTTCACACCGGATCGTTCTCCCGATGAACCCAGATTCCGCCCTCCGCGCTCTCCGCGTTTCAACTCCTCGAGAAGAATTTGAACAGGAGGCCACTGAGGGAACAGAGAGTTCCGAACGAACCGAGAAACAATCCTCCGTTCTCTCCGTTTCCTCCTGTGAGAATTCCTCCAACTCGATCTTCACACCAAGGCAGCAAAGGAAGCAAAGTTCAGAAGCTCCCGCCGCTCTTCGCTACCTTCGCTCTCTTCGTGTGGACCTTCTGGATTCAGTCCTCCGCGCGCTCCCCGTTCTTCGCGCTTCAACTTCTTCCCTTCGCATGAAACTCGCGCGCTTTGTTTCTCTCTTCGTCGCGTTCACCGCCGCGGCCTTCGCCAGCGTCGACATCACGCTGCCGTCCGGCCAGGTGAACGTCGCCTACACGCCCTACACGGTCACCACGAACCCGCCGGCCGGCGCCGGCACGATCTACGGCGCCACCGGCCTGCCGAGCGGCATGTCGATCAACACCTCGAGCGGCACGATCAGCGGCACGCCGCTCGAAGCCGGCGATTTCACCGGCACGCTCTCGATCAACGACAACGGCGCGACGAACAACTTCACCTACGCGCTCACGATCGCACCCGCGCTCGGCGCGCCCGAAATCACGAACGCGCTCACCGCGCTCGGCGCCGTCGGCGATCCGTTTACCTTCGCGCTCACCGCGAGCAACTCGCCCACGAGTTACAACGTCGGCACCTTGCCCGCCGGCCTGTCGTATGATTCCGCCAACGCGCAGATCACCGGCACGCCGACCACCGCCGGCACCTACAACGTTTCGCTCAGCGCCAACAACGCGACCGGCGCGGGTGGGGCGGTGACGCTCGTTGTCACCATCGCGCCGTCCGGCCCGGTGCCGACGATCGATAGCGCCGCGAGCGTCACGGCGAACCTGAACCAGTCGCTCAGTTACCAAATCACCGCGTCGAACACGCCGACCTCCTTCACCGCGAGCAATCTTCCCGTCGGCCTGACGTTGAACACCTCGACCGGCGAAATCTCCGGCACGCCAACGGTCGCCGGCGTCAGCACCGCGACGCTCACCGCCAGCAACGGCAACGGCGCCAGCGCGAATTTCTCGCTCACGTTCATCCTCGGCCCCGTTGCGATCGTGAACAGCGCCACGACCGTCACGGGCTACGCCGGCGCCGCCATCGGCACCTATCAGCTCACCGCCACGAACTCGCCCACGAGCTTCACCGTCGGCACGTTGCCGAGCGGGCTCAGCTATTCCACGCAGACGCAGCAAATCACCGGCACGCCGAGCGCCGTTGGCAATTCGACCGTGAGCATCACGGCCAACAACGCCGTCGGCACCGGCCCGGCGTTCACGCTCAGCATCCAGATCGCCGCACCGACCGCGCCGAGCATCTCGGCGCAGCCCGCTTCACAGACCAAGAACGTCGGCGAAAGCGTCACGTTCACCGTCACAGCCAGCGGCACTCCGTCGCCGACATATCAGTGGAAAAAAGGCAGCAGCGACATCGACGGCGCCACGAGTTCCAGCTACACGATCAACCCGCTCACGCTCGGCGACGCCGCGGACTACACCGTGGTCGTCACCAACGCCGGCGGCAGTGTGACGAGCGACGTCGCGACGCTCACCGTGAACCAAGTCGGTTTCGCCGCGTGGCAGGCGACGAACTTCACCTCCGGCGAACTCTCCGACGCGAACGTGAGCGGCCCCGCCGCCGACCCGGATCACGACGGCGTCGCCAACCTGACCGAATACGCCCTCGGCACCGACCCGAAGGCCGCCTCGACCTCCGGTCTGCCGGCGATCACCGTCAGCAACGGCGAATGGGTGTTCACCTACACGCGCCCCGCCGACCGTAGCGACCTCACCTACACGGTCGAAACCTCGACGAACCTCTCGACGTGGACGACCACCGGCATCACGCACGAGCGAGTCAGCACCGGCGCGACCGAAACCTGGCGCGGCCGCCTGACGATCACCGCCGGCCAAAACGCCTTCTTCCGTCTGAAAGTGGACCGCCCCTGACACCATCGTTCGTGACCTCCTTCATGATTGTCATCGCGAGGTTCGCACAGCGAACCGTGGCGATCCATCTGAATTCAAATCAATCCCACGCTCTAGGAAACGCCCCGACCCTTGTCGTAAATTTTATGGACAACACACGCAATTTCCTTGCTCGGAACAGCTCCCGCTGGCTTCCTATCCCGCACCGGCCCCTGAAATCGATGAGACTCCTGGCTTTCGCCCTGCCCCTGATCTGCACCGCCCCCGTTCTCGCCGCCGACGTGGCATATACGAAGCCGGTGGGCGGTTTTACAAACGCTGCTGCGGCAAGCACTGATACTCGAATTTCTCCTGTGCTCGCGAGAGATGCCGCATGGGTCGGCACGATTGCTAGCGTGAGCGCGACGACACTTACAGCAGCAGGAACGCCCAACTGGACGGCGAGCGCGTTTGGACCGGGTGCTTCGACTTACTATGCGCGTGTGCTGAGCGGTGCCCAGCGCGGTCAGTATTTCATCATCACCGCAAGCACGACTGATACGCTCACCGTCGACAATGCTGGTCTGAATCTGACGACCATCACAGCAGGCGACGCCTTCGAGGTTGTTCCCTTCTGGACGCTCGGCACGCTTTTCCCTGCTAGCCAAGCGGGCTCCGCTTTCGTTGCCTCCAGCTCCGCCCTTGCCCGCCAGACCGAAGTTCTGACCTACGATGCGACCCAGACGGGCATCAATCGTGCATCTAGCGGAACCTACTATTTTTTGAACGGCGCGTGGCGTAAAGTCGGCTCCTCTGCCGGCACCAGCTTTGATTCGACCCTGATCTTCCCTGATGGCTACGTGATCCAGCGCAACAAAGCCGCCGCGACAACTTTGGTTCAAACTGGCCGTGTCCAGCCGGCATACTTGGGAAGCGTTATTGAAGCGACCGCCTCCGCGCAGAACGACAATTTCGTTTCGATCTCTTTCCCGATTGATGTCACATTGGATCAGGTCGGCTTGGCCGGAACGGTTTTTGCGGCCAGTTCGTCTCCGCTGGCGATCAGTGACCAGCTATTGTGGTATGATCCGGCCGCGACGGGAATCAACGTAGCGTCCAGCGCCACCTATTATTACTACAATGGTGCGTGGCGCAAACGCGGCTCGTCGGCGTCCCTCAATTTCGGCTCCACCGTCTTGAAGGCCGGTAGCGGTTTCATCATCCGTAAGGCGGCGAATGGCACGAGCGGAACGTGGAACTTCGCCACAGGCATCTAAGGAATCTAGCAATTTTCAAAAAAACATCATGCAAAACTCGAAAAAGATCCTCCTCGTTCTGGCTATCGCGGTCTCCGCAGTTGCTGGTCGCGCGCAAACTATCGCGATGGATTTTGGCTTAGGCGTCTTGTCCGGCGCTAATGGCACAGCGGTTCCGGAAGGTAGCTTGGTGAAGATTATCGCTTCTTCAGATGCTCTATTCGGGGCTCCAACCGACTCTAGTTTCGTAAGCGGCAACGATGTCGTGATCTATTCGGGGCTCTTGGACGGCAGCGCCGGTCTCGGGCTCAACACAGGAACGACTTCGATCTCGCTCTCGGTTTCGTCTACCTACGCGGCGAATTTTTTGCTGGTCCGTTGGTTCCCGACGCTCACTTCACTGCAAGCGTTGCCCGGAAACAGCACAGCATATGGTGAATTCGGATATCCGAACGATAATACATGGGTGGCTCCGTCCGCGGGCAATACTCTCGCCTATAATTTTTTCACGGTGTCCACGACATTGGGCAGTTTTGCCAACACGCTCGGCTATGCGAGCCTCAGCACGGCCCCAGCCGCAGTTCCTGAGCCGACGACCTACGCTGCGATTCTCGGTGTGTTCGCAATGGGCATTATTGCCTATCGCCGGCACCGACTGATCGCCTAACCTTCTCTCTGGCGGCGGATATTCCATTAAGAGGGCGAGCCGCATCGGCTCGCCCTTTGTGCTTTGGGTGCTCTTCCTCCGTATCCTAGTCCGGTAGTTGTCCGTTGCGGCCAATTACCAGGCCCCATCACTTTTGTGGCAAGGTGATGTTATCATCTGGCGCGACGATCAACTCGCTTTCGGCGTTTTTGAGCTTCAGGGCCGCCCATGTTGCCGCGGGGAATTGGCGCGCTGTTTCGCGGAGCAAGGCGAGCAGGCTCTCGCGGTGGCGGCGATCGCTCCATCGTTCAGCGAGCGTTCGCAGGGCTGTCTGGTTTGCTGCGGGACTGCGAAGGTAGATGCGAGCCGCCGAAGTGAGTTGGAAGAGTTCGGCGCGCTCGCCGTGGATTTGCAGGCGCCGCCACGCGCATTCGCCGCGCAACACATCGAAATTTGCACGCTCGACGGTTTGCAGCGCCTCGAATGCGCGATCCCAGTCGTGAACTGCGATAAAACCATCGATCCGCTTCAACTCGTTGCGCGCATGGCCCTCAGTGGGCAGGGCTTTCGCCGCTTCCTCGGCATTCGTCGTTTGCGGCGTCGTCGGAGTTGGTGCCGTAGCGACCGCTTTGGGGAGCGGCGGCTCCGCGACGGGCAGCTTGATCGTGGTGAGAACGGCCTGTTCGGCGTTCGACTCACCCAAGCGCAACGCGGGAAAGCGATTGTTGGCGATGCCGGAGAACTTGAACGCGATCGGTGACTTCGCACGCAAGAGTGTCCGCCACGCAAACAGGTAGGCGTCCGGAGTGAGTCGGTGTTCGGCAAAAAAATCAACAAGCGACGATTCGGTCGAGGGCGTCGGCGCGGTGATGCAATCAATCACACGCTGCGTGCCGATCGACCAGTCGCGATCGGCGAATTTTTCGGTCACAATCGCTTTGCGGGTGATGCTCAACTGACGTGCGGCTTCGACGAACTCCCCCGCGTTCATGAGTGCCTCGACCCAGGTCATCCGCACGGGAATCGATACCGTGCCCGCCGCTTCAGCTTCGCCAAAAGCAAACCGCACCCAGTTCACGTCCGTCTCGCGGAAGAGCACGCGAAAGAGAAGCTGCGCCGACGGCGCGTTGTCTCCGAAGTGGAGGAAGTATTGGCGGATCCGTTCACGTGCGAGCTCGGTTTGCTCGAGCGTTATTCGGGCGACGATTTCTCTCGCTCGTGGAACGGCGCCAGCGGAATCGAGCTTGAGCCACGCAGCCACCGCTTCGTCCACTACCGCGAGATCATGCGATGCCGCGGCTAATTTGAGTTCGAGTTCAAGGCCTTCGACGGGCGTGCCGAAGCGAGCGCGGTCTCGGCGCAGTTCGGCGAGTGCGATCTTGGGGGCGCCGGCGGCGAGTTGGGTGCGCGCCCATGCCGCCTCGACGGCGATGCTCGGCGTGGTCGCACGGAGGCGCTGCCGTAGCTCGTTGAGGTCCGCGACACGTTCGAGCTTTTCAAGAGCCGACGCCTTCCAAGATAACATCTGCCTTTGCGATTCGGCATCCGCGGATCGCTCCAAGCGGGCGACGAGCGCGAGCACTTTTTCATGATCCGCCATATAAGCGGTCAGTGCCAGGAGTGTGTCGCGGTAAGCGCGCGGTGGCGTGCCGAGGTCGAGCCCTTCGATCAGGAAATCTTGCGCACGGTGAAGCTGGCCGAGCGCGACGTAGATCCGGGCGAGTTCGAGGCGGCCGGTGAAATCCTTTGGGTTGCGGGCGACGCCTTGCGTCAGGCGCATGATGCCGGTGGCGTAGCGTTTCGCTCTGATTTCGGCGATGCCCTCGGCGATCAGGCCTTTGCCGCGGAGGGCGCGGAGATCGGACCAGCGCGTCGGCAGCACGACGTCGAGGTAGCCGACTTGGTTGTAGGGGCTGCGGTCCCAAATCGCCACCAGCACCGCCGCCGCGATGAGATAAGCGGCGAAACTCAGCGACGCCGCCCACACCGCCATACCGCGCAGGGACAACACCACGTGCAAGCGCCGCGGCGTCTCGCGCCAGTAGTAGCCGAAAAGTTGCCACTTCCACGACGCGTTCGGCTGGCCGGCAGGTTTCCAGACGAGGTGAAAATGGGGCCGCTTCAGTTGGCCGGCCGGGGCTTGTTTCGTGCTCAGCGCCATGCGTCACCGATTGGGCGCGCCACGGATTCGACGTGCAAGATTCATTTTCCGCGAAGCGCGGTCGGATATGCGAAACCAAGACGGTTGAAACGCGGCGAGCGCGGAGGAAGCGGCGGGAACCTTGTGACGAGTTCAGCCGTTTCGCTGCAAGGCGGCGGACGTTTCACCACGAAAAACACGACACACAAAAAAATCGGCCAGAGCGGATGCGGGCGCACGGGGCGCCAGGCCGCTTTGTTTCGTGTGTTTGGTGTGTTTCGTGGTTCGTTCTCTGCGACCTCCACTGCCTCCGCGGTTCAACCGCTTTCTGGTCGCGTGCTTGCGTGTCTCGCGGGAGATCGGATCGACTTTCACTCCAGCGCGACTTCGGCGCGGAGGCCGGGCTCAATCGACGTAGTCGATTTCAGTCACGACGATCTGCTTGGCCGCATGGTCGATCCAGTAATCGAAAAATGAAATCGTCGCTCATGAGCTGGAAGATATCTCTCCCGCTTGAGTCGGTCGACCGAAGATCGGGGATCAGAAACGGGTCTGCCGCCAATTCGTGAGCCCGATCCAGAATCTTTCGCTGCCGACGCTTCGGCTGGCCGCTGAAAAACTCGACGGCGGACGAGGCAAAAATCGGCGCATAGCCGAGTCTGTTAGTCACGGCGATAGAGCTCTTCCATCTGCTCGATCGTCGTAAATTTTCCCGCTTTCACTTCCGCGATTCGCTTGGCGGTCGCCTTCTTCCAAGCCGGCGTGCGACGACGCAACTGGTGAAGGTAAACTTGAATCTCGCGTTGTTCTTTGGCGGAAAGACGGGAGAGGCTTTGTTTAATCTGGAGGACGCTCACGGCGCGAACAATGGTCGCTCGCTTCGATGGGTCAAGCTGCGGCAGCGGAGAGCCGGCGACACGCTTTCGTCTCCGTGCGAAATCAAGAGAGCTTGAAACGCGGGGGGCGCGGAGAGCGCGGAGGAAGCGGCGGGAACCTTGTGACGAGTTCAGCCGTTTCGCTGCAAGGCGGCTGACGTTTCACCACGAAAAACACGGAACACACGAAAATCGGACGGAGATGGATGCGGGCGCTCGGCTCGCTGGGCCGTCTTGTTTCGTGTGTTTGGTGTGTTTCGTGGTTCGTTCTCTGCGACCTCGACGGCCTCCGCGTTTCAACCGCTTCTGGTCGTGTGCTTGTGTGTCTCGCGGGAGATCGGATCGACTTTCACTCCAGCGCGACTTCGGCGCGGAGGCCGGGTTTGATGACGTGCTTCGGATTCGCGACGAGCACCTTCACGCGCAGCAGCCCGCTGGCGGCGTCGACGCGCGGGTCGATGAAGTCGATCTTCCCGACAAACGTGTCGGCGCTGCCGGCGTCGGCGCCGCCGTTCGTGCAGCGGACTTTCACGGTGTCGTCGACGTGCAGGCGCACGAGTTGTTCCGAGTGCAGGTAGAACTGGACGTAGACCCGATCGATGTCGACGAGGCGGAACATCGGCTGCGTGGCGGTGACGCTCTCGCCGATCTCGCGCATGCGTTCGACGACGAGGCCGTCGATCGGCGCGAGGATCGTGCGTTGGTTAAAGAGTTCGGCGGCCTGTTCGGCTTGGAGGCGCGCGAGTTCGAGCTCGATCTTGTTCTTCAGCGCCTCGTCTTCGGAGATGATCTTGTCGGCGTAGAGATTCTTCGAGCCCTTGAAATCGAACTCGCGTTTCTCGAGTGCGGCTTTGGCGCGCAGCATGTCGAGTTCCTCGACGCGACCGTAGAGACGGGCGAGGACGGCGCCGGCTTTGACGGTGTCGCCTTCCTTGAAGTTGAGCGACTGGATCGTGCTCTGCACCGGCGAGGAGACGACGACTTCCTTGAAGGGGAGCACGAGGCCGTCGAAGCGCAGCGCCTCGGCGCGGGCGGCGAGGGCGGTGGCGGCGAAGGCGACGAGCGCGATCGCGCGACCTAAGGCGGCTCGCGGGTGGAGCGCGTTGACCGCAACGCGCTTTCTGCGAGCGGCGGTTGAAGAGCGCGTTGGGGTCAACGCGCTCCACCTAATGAGCGAACGCTTTGGTGAGATCGAGAACGGCGGACGGAGGGTGGAGGTCGGAGAGAACATGGCGGGAGAGTGGGGAACGTGGGGAAGTGCTTAGGGGATTTCGTCGCAGCGCTCGCCGGAGTGCGGACAGCCGTCTGCTGCCGGCTGCTCCGACGAGAGGCGACGGACTATTCTGCGGTCACGCTGACGCGGAGTTGCTGGTCGAGCGTGCCGAGGACGAAGTAGAGCTGCGTGACGGCTTTGTTGAGGTCGACGTAGGTGGCGAGTTCGCGAGAGCGCGCTTGCGAAAGGTCGCGCTGCGCTTGCGCGACGTTGTAGCTGGTCGTGAGGCCGCTGCTGAGGCGGCGCAACTCGACGTCGAGGGCCGATTGCGCGAGGCGGACCGTGTCCTTCACGAGGCCGACGCGTTCGGTGGCGTTGGAGATGTCGCGCAGCGCGGTGTCGAAGGCGGAGAGCAGCGTGACTTCGGTGCGTTTGATTTCGAGGAGCGTCTGCGCTTTGCGGCGCTTCGATTCGGCGACGCGGCTCTTGCCGGCGAGGTCGTGGATCGGGACGTTGAGCACGAGGCCGGCGGTCCACGACGGCTGCGTGCGCTCCCAATAATTGCGGTAGGCCATGTCGATGTTGCGACTGAGGCCATTGTAGCCGAAGGACGCCTTGAGATCGAGGCGCGGCCAGCGCTGGTTTTGCGCGTAGGCGAGACGGATGTCGTCGGCTTTCGCGAGTTCGAGCGCGGAGAGGTAGGACGGGTTGTGTTTGAACAGCGCTCCGGTCGCCTCCTCGCGATCGATGGCGGGCACTTCGGTGCGGACGAACTCGCGGTCGACGACCAGCTCAGCGGCTTCGTCGGCATTGAACGATTCGTGCGTGAGCTCGCGGAGCGCGTTGCGACGTTGGGCGAGGAAGTTTTTCGCGAGCACGAGTTCCTCCTTCGCTTCGGAGAGACGGCTCTGCGCCTGCGTGACGTCGATCGGCGCCATCTTGCCTTCGTCGAGGCGGCGCTGGTTTTCGCGCACGAGGTTGGCGGCGACCGTGACGGCTTCGGCCTTCACGTCGACGTTCTGCTGGGCGAAAGCCATTTCGTAGTAAGCGTTCGCGACGTCGCGCATGATGCGGAGCGCGACGGTGCGCAGCTCGTATTCGGCGGCGATGGTCGCTTGTTTTTGCAGGCGCACCTCGGCGAGGTTGGCGCGGAAGCCGAAATCCTTCAGCAACGGTTGAGTGATCGTGAGCGTGGAGTTGGCGACGTATTCCGAGCGGAAGGTGTTGTAGCTATTGCGCAGGCGATCGACGCCGGTGACGGCTTCGTAGGTCATGCCGAAAGGCAGTTTGCCGGTGAGGCCGGTTTGTGCACGGACGGTGTCTTCGCGGAGGATTGGATCGTTCTTGCCGCCGAAGATCGAGGAGATGGACGAGTTTTCCTGCGCCGTTTTCGCCCGCTCGTTGCTGGTCCAGGAATAGCCGGCCACATAGCTCGGCATGAACGCGCCCCAAGCGCCTTGCGTGCGCAGCTTCTGAATCTCCGGATCGATCCGTTTCGCGCGCAGTTCGAGATTCGTGTTCATCGCGGCGACGAGCAAGTCGTGCAGCGACGCCGCGCGGCTGGAGGAGGCGGGCGCGGGCTCCTCGGCCGAGGGGGCCGCAGCAAAGAGCTGCAAGCCGGTTAGCAAGGTCAGGAGAACGGTCAACGGACGCTTCATGTGGATGTTTCCCGCCAAGGCCATCGGAGAAAAAACGTGGGGTCTTCTTCGGTTTGAACTTGGCAGAACGTCCCGATATGAACTGGGTGTTTCCCCGGAGAATGCAATTCCTACCTTTCCCACGAAGGTGAATTTCCGGCGGCTTTTCGGCCGCGCATTTTTCGCCACACACACGACCCCATGAATCACACGAATTCTCGGAGTGCCTCGTTCGCGGAGGCCATCGCGCGCCTGGAGGCGTGCCGTCTTTTTGAAGGACCGGCCAAGGAATTCTGGGCGCTGCTCGCGCGCACCGGCACGGAAATTTCCCGCGCCGCCGGCGGTCGCGTCATCGTGCGCACCGAGGGGCAATGGCGCCTGGCGGCCGCGTGGCCGAATCCGCGCGACTTTCCCGTGGCGATGGCGGGTGCGAGTTTCGAGGCGCTGGCCGAGTCGGCGCTGAGCGAGGGCATCGCGGCGCAACCGGCCGCCGCGAACGCGCCGGCGGGTTTGGTGCTCGTGGCGTTGAACACCGGTGAGGCCAAGGATCAGTGCCTCTTCGCCGCGGCGGTTACGCCGGGCACGGCGGACGATCTCCTCGCGGCGGGCGAGATGCTGCGCCTCGCGGCCGACACGCCTTTGCTCTACCAGCGGCAGCGTCAGCTCGACCGCTCGAAGCGCGAGCTCACGAATTTCTCGCAAGCGCTCGAAGTGCTCGCGGCGACGAACGTCCACACGCGTTTCCTCTCCGTCGCGATGGCGCTCGTGAACGAGATCGCGACGCGCCACCGCTGCTCGCGCGTGTCGCTCGGCTGGCGCGAAAGTTCCTACATCCGCGTGAAGGCGATCAGCGGCACTGACCATTTCGAAAAACGCATGGCGGTCGTGCAGAAGCTCGAGGCAGCGATGGAGGAATCGTGCGATCAGGACGAGGAAATCGCCTGGCCCGCCGCGCCGGAGTCCGAAGCGATCGTGCGCGATCACCAGACTTACGGCGAAACCGAACGCGTGCCCGCGCTGCTCTCGGTGCCGGTGCGAATCGCCGGCGAACCGATCGGCGCGCTCACGCTCGAACGGGCGACGGCGTTCAGCGACTACGACGCGCTCGCGCTGCGCGTCATCGCGGATCAGGTCGCGCGCCGGCTCGACGATTTGCACCGGCAGGATCGCTGGTTCGGCGCGCGTTGGGCCGCGGAGTGGCGGCAGGCGTTCGCAAAATTTCTCGGACCGAAGCACACGTGGATCAAGGTCGGTGCCGTGGCCGGCACGGTGTTCCTGGCGTTCGCGGCGTTTGTGCCGCTGTCGTATCGCGTCGACGCGACGTTCATCGTGCGCGCGGAAAAATTGCTGCACCTGCCCGCGCCGTTCGAGGGCTATCTCGGCGCCGTGAAGGTGCGTCCCGGCGACCTCGTGCGCGCGGGCGACGAGTTGCTGCGTCTCGACACGAGCGACCTCGTCGTCGAACTCGCTTCGGCGCTCGCGGAGAAGCAGCGCTATTCCTCCGAAGCGGAAAAAGCGGAAGCCGACCACAAGCTCGCCGATCTCCGCGCCAACCGCGCCCTCGAGGCGCAGGCGGAGGCGCGCGTGAATCTCATTCGCTACCGCCTCGGCCGCGCGGTGATGTCGGCGCCGTTCGACGGCGTGGTGGTCGAAGGCGATTTGCGCGAGCGTCTCGGCGCGCCGGTGCACGCGGGGGACGTGCTGATCAAGGTTTCGCAGCTCAAGGGTCTCTACGTCGAGATGCGCGTGCCGGAGCGCGACATCGATCTCGTGGCCGGCAGCAAGCGCGCGGAGATCGCATTTACGGCGCGACCGGAAGACACGTTTGCCGTCGCGATCGATCGCGTCGAGCCGTCGGCGGTCGTCGATCGCGACGGCAGCGTCTTCGTGCTGCGCGCGAACATGGCCGGCAGCGCCGACTGGCTGCGGCCCGGCATGACCGGTGTGGCGAAAATCGAGTCGGGCCACCGCAGCCTGCTGTGGATGGCAACGCATCGCCTGATCGATTTCCTGCGGCTGAAACTCTGGTGGTGAGCGCGCGACCATGAGCGAACCCAAACCTCTGTTCACCGAGTCGTGGCACCGCGTCGCGGGCCAGCGGCTGAAATTGCGCCCGTCCGTCTCGCTGCGGCGCCAGCGCTTCCGCGGCGAGCCGTGGTTCGTCGCGCAGGATGGATTCACCAATTCGTTTTTCCGTTTCCGTCCGGAAGCGCACGAGTTCATCGCGCGCCTCGACGGCACGGCGACGGTCGAGGAAGTCTGGCTCGGCTGTCTGCGCCGCTCGCCGAACACGACGCCGGGGCAGGGCGAGGTGCTCAACATGCTCGCGCAGCTCTACCAGGCCAACTTGCTCGCGGCCGACACGGCGGCGGACACGAAGCGCCTTTTCGAGCGCCATCAGAAGCGCGTGCGGCAGGAACTCGCGTCGAATATCTTCGGCATTTTCTTTCTGCGCATCCGGCTCTTCGACCCCGATGCGTGGCTCGCGCGCACATGGCCGTGGATGCGCTGGCTCGCGACGCCTGCCACGGCGGTCGCGTGGGGCGTGGCGGTCGCCATCGGTCTCGCGATGGTGCTCGGCAACTGGGATCGCGCGATGGACCAGTCGCAGGCGATCCTCGCGCCGGGCAACCTGCTGTTGCTCTATGTCGCGTTTTCCTTCGCGAAGCTGATCCACGAATTCGGCCACGCCTACGCCGTGAAGGCGTTCGGCGGCGAAGTGCACGCGATGGGCGTGACGCTGCTGGTGTTCACGCCGGTGCCCTACGTCGACGCGACGGCGGCGTGGGCGTTTCGCGAGCGCTGGAAACGCGTGCTCGTCGGCCTCGGCGGCATGATCCCCGAGCTGGCCTACGCGAGTCTCGCGGCGATCGTGTGGGCTTACACCGGTCCGGGCGCGCTGAACAGTCTCGCCTACAACACCATGATCGTCGCCTCGATTTCGACGGTGGTGTTCAACCTGAATCCGCTGCTGCGTTTCGACGGTTACTACGTTCTCTCCGACATCACCGACTCGCCGAACCTGCAATCGCGCTCGATGCGGCAGTGGCTGTATCTCTTCGAGAAACACGCGCTCGGCTCGACCTCGCTGGAGACGCCGGCGCGTTCGAGGGCGGACGCCGTGTGGCTGACGATCTTCGGCGTCGCGAGCTGGGTTTACCGGATGATGGTGACGATCACGATCATCCTGCTCGTGGCCGACCGCTACTTCGGCATCGGTTTGCTGGCGGGCGTCGTGACGATGATCGGCGCGTTCATCGTCCCCGTGGTGCGTGCGGTGCGCTATCTCGTGCGCGAGCCACGCATCGAGCGCGAACGCAAACGCGCGTGGCTCGTCGCGGCGGGCATCGCGGCGTCGCTCGTGCTGCTGATCGGCGCGGTGCCGGTGCCGCACCATTTTCGCGCACCGGGCGTCGTGCGCGCGTCGGGTTCGCAGGAAGTCTACACACAAGTCGCCGGTTGGGTCGTCGATCTGCCGGCGCGCAGCGGACAACGCGCCGATCCGGGCAAGGCGTTGGTGAAGTTCGAGAGCCCCGAGCTCGATTTCTCGATCGCCGCCGCGCGCGGCGACCTTGAGGAATCGCGCAGCCGCGAGCGGCAGATGCTCGCGGATTTCGCGGGCGGCATCGAGCCGATGCGCGTCCGTCGCCAGGCATCGGAGCAGCGCCTCGCGCAACTCGAGGCGGATCGCGCGAAGCTGAACGTCCGCGCGATCGGAGCGGGGCAGTGGGTCGCGCCGACCTCGGACGACTGGAAGGGCCTCTGGCTCGGGCGCGGCGTGCGGCTCGGCGAGATCGTGGGCGCGGGACCGGATTGGGAATTTTTCGCGATCGTCTCGCAGGAGGACGCGAGCGATCTCTTCGGTGCGGCGAAGGACGGCGCGGAGATTCGTTTTCCCGGCACATCGGGGCGCGTGCTGCAAATCCGCGAATGGCGCGTCGTGCCGGGCCGTCAGGAAATTTTGCCGAGCGCCGCGCTCGGGTGGAACGGCAAGGGCCCGGTGAAGACGCGCGCCGACGACAACTCCGGCGTCCACGCCGCCGAGCCGTTCTTCCTCGTCGTCGGTCGGGTCGCCGGGTCGGACCTGCCGGGCGCGGACGAAAAAGCCGTCTGGCAAGGGCGCGTCGGCGTGATGCGGTTCGACCTCGCGTGGTCGCCGCTCGGCGTGCGCTGGGCGCGGCAGTTCCGCCAGATGTTGCAGCAGCGTTATCAAATCTGAGCCCGATGCACGCGCCGCTCGCTGAAGTCCGCCGCACCGAACTCGTGTTGCCCGAGAAACTGCCCGTCGGCCTCGACGCGGTCGTGCATCGCGCGCACGGCGCGTGGCACAGCCGGCGAAAATTCTCGCGCGAGTTTCGCGAGCAGGCGTTCGCGCTGCATGCGGCGGCGGGCGTGCTCGCGTCGGCGGGCGACTTGGAACTGAAAGTCGAGATGCGCGAGCGCCGCGAGGCGGTGCGCCGTGCGGGCGCGACGTGGCGCGAGGCGTTCGCGGACGCGTTGCCGGTGATCGTCGAGCAGGCGCATCGCGCGCTCGGTTTCCGGGCGTTTCCGGTGCAATTGATGGGCGCGCTCGGGCTCGCCGACGGACGGCTCGTCGAAATGGCGACGGGCGAGGGCAAGACGCTCACGATCGCGCTCGCTGCGGCCGCGGCCGGCTGGCAGGCGCGACCGGTGCACGTGATCACCGCGAACGATTATCTCGCGACGCGCGACGCGGCGACGCTCCGACCGCTCTACGAACGCTGCGGTCTGACGGTCGCCGCCGTGACGGGGCCGATGGAGGCGCTCGAGCGGCGCGAGGCGTATCGCGCGAACGTGGTCTATACGACGAGCAAGGAACTCGTCGCGGATTTCCTGCGCGATCGTCTCGTGCTTGGCGTGATGGCCGACCCGGGAAGGCGCATGGTCGCGAAGCTCGTGCGCGGTGGAGTGGGCGAGGAGCCGATCGTGTTGCGCGGCCTGCACACGGCGATCGTCGACGAAGCGGACAACCAGTTGATCGACGAAGCGGTCACGCCGCTCATCATCAGCCGCCCGCAGCCGAACGAGGCTCTGGTCGAACTTTGCCGGCAGGCCAACCGGCTCGCGGCCGAACTTTTGCCCGGCGAGCACTACGAATTGGACGTGCGCCACAAGGAGGCGAAGCTCGTCGAGGCGGGGCACGCACGCATCGACGACTGGTGCGCGCAGCACGGACGTTCGATCTTCAATCAGCCGGGCTGGGTCAGCGGGCTCGTCGTGCAGGCGTTGCAGGCGCGGCATTTTTTTCTCCGCGACAAGCAATACGTCATCTCCGACGGACGCGTGATCATCGTCGACGAATCGACGGGCCGCATGATGCCGGGGCGGTCGTGGCAGCTCGGCTTGCACCAGGCGGTGGAGGCGAAGGAAGGGCTCGACATCACCCAGCCGAACGAGTCGCTGGCGCGGCTGAGCTTTCAGCGCTTCTTCCGACTGTTTCGACGACTCGGAGGCATCACCGGCACGGCGGCGGAGGCGGCGTCGGAGTTTTGGCAGATCTACGAATTGCCGTTTCTCAAGGTGCCGCCGAATCGCCCGAACGTCCGCCAGCGCTGGCCGGCGCGGTATTTCGCGACGGCGGACGAGAAGTGGCGCGCGGTGGTCGAGGAAATCTGCGCCGTGCACGCGCAAGGCCGGCCCGTGCTCGTGGGCACGCGGAGCATCTCGGCGAGCGAGCATCTCGGGCGGCTGCTCACGCACCGCAATCTGAGCTTCACGCTGCTCAACGCGGTGCGCCACGAGCAGGAGGCCGCGATCGTCCTGCTCGCGGGCGAAGCGAAAGCGATCACGGTCGCGACCAACATGGCCGGCCGTGGCACCGACATCCGCCTCGGCACCGGCGTGGCGTCGGTGGGCGGATTGCACGTTATCGTGACCGAGCTGCACGAATCCGGCCGCATCGACCGTCAGCTCGAAGGCCGTGCCGGACGCCAGGGCGATCCGGGGTCTTCGCGGACGTTCGCGTCGCTCGAGGACGATCTGGCGGAGCGGTTCATGTCCGGCGTCGCGAAGCGATTTGCCGCCCGGTTGCTCGCGACCGGCAGCGCACAAGGCGAGCGTTGGGTGGAAAAGTTTTTCCAGCGTGCACAGGCGTCCGCCGAAGCTGCCGCATTTCACCGCCGCCGCCGCGTCATGGAGCAGGATCACGAACTCGCCGCCGCGCTCATGCCCGGTCAGGCACTCGATCAGATATGACCGGCGCGACTCCAGCTCTCGCGCGACGTGACAAATGCGCTTCCGGCAAATTTGTCCTTGTATCGAATTTCCTGTGGGAGAATAACCGTAGGGTAAGTTACCCATTGTGACCCGAGCTGAGCCCCAGTCCACGCCGCGGGAGTCGCTGCCGTCCTTTGCCGTCGAGGCGTTGGAGCCGCGCTTGCTGCTTTCGGCTACGCCCATCGCGGCGGTGGGCGGACTCGTGCTCAAGGAGCTCACCGAGGTCACGCTTTTGGCGGACGTGGGGCACGCACAGCTCGCTGCGGTCACGCCCGGCGCGAAGCCTGCAAGTGACGACGGGCTGTTCCAAGAAGTCGCTTTATCGGCGTTGGAAAACACGGCGCCCACGGTCGCTCCGGTTGCGATCGAAACCCCCGTCGCCGAGCCGGCGTCCGAAGCTGCACCGGCGTCGTCCGTGGTCGCCGAAAAAGTGGTCGCGCAAACCGCGGCGCCGACGATTTCCGCGGCCTCGGTGGCCGGCGTTCCGACGTCGGTTGCGAGCACCGTGTCGCCCGCGACGAGTGCGGACGCGACCGCCCCCATCGCTTCTCAGTTGGTCGAAACACTCAATGCCGGCCCAGCGCCGCCGAGCGCCAGCGCGGCGTCCACGACGCTCGCGCCGACTCTCAGCGCCGGCACGGCGCCCACGAGTGCAGCGACGCAAACCACGCTCACTCTTACCTCTAGCGACACTACGACGATCACCATCGGTGAGACCACCGCGGGATCGTATACTCAGATCGAAGTCACCGGCCTCGCCACGATCGCGGGCACTCTGGCGGTGACGTTCACGAACGACTTCAAGCCCGAGGTCGGCGATGTTTTCGACATCATCACGTTCGGCAGCGTCAGCGGCAAATTCGCGCACGCCACGGGCATCTTCGGTTTCGGCGACGGCAAGGTCTACCTCGAGATCGTCCAGAAAGCCGACCGCATCCAACTCGTCGCGCGCTCGTTCTCGTGGGGCACCGACAACTTCGTTTTCAATCTCGCCGGCACGACGGCCAAGAATCTCCTCGGCGAGTTCTTCAGCTACTCCTACTTCGCGCTGACCACCGCGACGGTTTCCGGCACGCTCGACCTCGGCGGCTTCGTTCAGGTCGCCGGTTCGTTCACCTTGACGCGGCTGACCGACTTCTCGGCCAACATCGGCAGCGCGACCAAGCTCCTGTCCGGCTTCACGCTTGCCGCGTCCAACGTCCGGATCTTCGCCGGTGCCAATGGCCCCTACTGGCTCGATTCGAACAACGACGGCGCCATCGACGCCTCCGACACGCCCTCGACCACCGCGACCGGCTTTGCGGCCTCCGGCGTCGACGTTGCGCTGCTCTGGGCCAAGCCGAACGACACCGCGGACACCACCAGCTACTACGCCCTGAAGGCCTCCGCCGGCACGGCCGCGCTCGTCGGTTTCGGTTCGGCGTTCAGCGTTTCGCTCAAAGGTCTGACGGTCGAAATCAACCGCGCCACCGCGTCCGATGGCACCGCGGCCACGCCGATCGACTTCTCGGTCCGCACCGGCGGCGGCTACACCATCGCGGTCGGCAGCGGCACGCAGCTCTTGAATTTCAGCACCACCACCAAGCGCGCGAAGATGACCCAAGCCGCGCTGACGATCGGCGACTTCATCTCGTTCGTCGGCTCGCTCGCTCTCGATTCCCAAGGCTACAGCGAGAAGACCCTCAGCGACGGCTCCAAGAAAAACGTCTCGCAGCTCACGATCGGCATGACCGGCGTGCGCGCCTTCGTCGGCCTCGGCGGCTACTGGACCGACTCCAACAACGACGGCACGGTCGACAGCAGCGACACCCCGAACGCCAACGCCGTCGGTCTCGCCGCCAGCAGCGTCGATCTCGCCCTCGCGCTCTTCACGCCCAGCGACAAGACCGACGCCGCCCGCTACTACGCCTTCGCGCTGAGCGGTGCCACCGCCGCGCTGGTTGGCGTTAGTCAGGTCACGATGTCGATCAGCGGCTTCACCGCCGCCGCCAACGGCGTCACCGGCCTCAGCGGCTCGAGCAACCCCGTCATCGACTTCTCGAAACTCGACGGCGGCGGCCTGACCGTCGCGACCGGCGGCGCCTCGGTGTTCCTCGATTACAGCGGCCGCGTCCTCCACGCCGCCGCGAAAGACGCCACGCTCGCGCTCTCGAGCTTCATCTTCGTCCGCGGCGGCTTCGGCTTCGACTTCAACCCCGACATCGTCGAAGTCGTCGACGCCAGCACCACGCGCGACCTCGATGCCCTCATCGTCGGCGCGTCGAACGCCTACGTCTTCGTCGGCGTCGGCGGTCCGTATTGGACCGACTCGAATAGCGACGGCGAAATCACCGCCGCCGACACGCCCGTCTCCCAAGGCGCCATCGGCCTCGCCCTCTCCGGCGTCAACCTCGCCCTCGCGCTCCTCAAGCAGACCGGCGTCGCCGAATCCGCCGCCGTCAAATACACCGCGCTGAAGTCCCACGCCGACTCCGCGTCGTTCGTCGGCTTCTCCGACGTGCTCGTGGTCGACGCCTCCGACATCACTCTCGAAGTCAACCGCGCCACCGATCCGGCCAACACGATCACCGCGGGCGATTTCAGCGGCATGTCAGGTGGCGGCCTCACCGTCGTCACGGGCGGCGAGAGCATCCTGATCGACTTCGATCACGCGCTGCTCCGCGCCAGCATCGGCGACGCCACGGTTCAGATTTCGGAATTCGTCTTCATCCGCGGCGGCTTTGCCCTCGAAAAGGGCGTGCCGGTCGTCGAGCAACTCGACGACGGCAGCACGCGCAACCTCGACGTCGTCACCTTCGGCGCCGCCAACGTCCACATCTTCGCCGGCGTCGGCGGCCCGTATTGGACCGACTCGAACAACGACGGCACGATCGACGCCAACGACACCCCGACCGCCGGCGCGGCGGGCGTGGCGTTCAGCGGTGTCACCTTCGGCCTCGCGCTGCTCCGCCAGTCCGGCGTCGCCAACCCGATCGAATACCTCGCGCTCAAAGTCTCCGCCGCCACCGCATCCTGGGTCGGCTTCGGCTCCTCGTTCACGCTGACCCTCTCTAATATAGTAATAGAGATCAACCGCGCCATCGACCCGGCCGGCATCGTGACCGCCGGCGACTTCTCGCAGATGACCGGCGGCGGCCTCAGCGTCACCACGGGCGGCACGCCGGTGCTCATCGACTTCGCCGACAAAGTCGAGCGCGTCGCCGTCGGCACCGCCACGCTCAAGGTTTCCAGCTTCCTCAGCATCTCCGGCGGCTTCGCCCTCGAACGCGCCACGAAGACCGTGACGCTCGTCGACGGCACGCAGGTCGTCACCGACGTCCTCACGCTCGGCGGCCACAACGTCACCGGCTTCGTCGGCCTCAACGGCCCCGCCGATGCGCCCAACGCTCGCGGCTTCTCGCTCACCGGCCTCGACTTTGCGCTCGGCCTGTTCACGCCCGACGCCTCCGAGGAAAAGATGGCCGGCATCACCTGGCAGACGCTCTACGCCACCGCCAACGGCTTCAGCCTCCTCGGCATGCCGAGCCTCGCCGTCTCCGGCGCCGCGCTGTCGATCTCGATCAACCGCGCCCTCGGCGTCGGCACCGACCAAGATCCCGACCACCTCGTCATCGACTACAGCGGCGCGCCGATGACCGTCGCGACGAGCAGCAGCACGAGCCTGAAATTCGAGTTCGACGGCGCCGACGGCGAACTGCTCCAGGTCGGCGGCAATCTCACGCTCACGGTCGGCAGCTTCTTCCACGTCAGCGGCAACCTCGCGTTTCGCAAATCGCTCGCCGACGTCAAACTCGCCGACGGCTCGAGCGTCACGACCGAGACGCTCCAAGTCGGCGGCAGCGGGCTCAGCGCCTTCGCGGGCATCAACGGCCCCGCCTCCTCGACCAACGCGATCGGCCTGAGCCTGACCGGCGTCGACTTCGCCCTCGCGATCTTCTCCGAAAAACTCGCCGCCAACTCGACCGATACGCCGCGCGAGTGGCAGGCCCTGCGCGCCACGGCCGAGAGCGTTTCCTTCGTCGGCATCCCGAACGTCACGCTCGCGTTCAAGACGATGACCATCGAGATCAACTCCGAGCTGAACGTCCCCGCCAACCGCGACGCGAACGTCATCGATTTCAAGGCGAAGCCGCTCGAGCTCCCCACCTCCAGCACCGAATCGATGACGCTGGCCTTCGACGGGGCGGACGGCGAGCTGCTCCGCGCCATCGGCCGCGTTGAGATCAACCTCTACAGTTTCCTGCAATTCTCCGGCGAGCTCGCCTTCTCGCGTTCCTCCGGCACCGCCAAGCTCTCCGATGGAACGACCGTCAACGTCGACCGCCTCACGCTCGGCGCGCACGGCATCGACGCCTTCGCCGGTCTCGCGCACGACGGCACGCCGCAGCTCGGTTTCCAGCTTGGCCAGGTCGATCTCGCGCTCGTCATCCAGACCGACCACGCCGACCCGAGCCGCGAGTGGGTGACCCTCGAAGCGGAAGCCGGCACCGCAGCCTTCATCGGCATCGACGGCCTCCGCCTCGAAGCCGACACGATCTCGCTGGCGATCAACCGCGCTTCCGTCGACGGCAAACTCGTCAACTTCGCCGCCCAATCGCTCACGCTCGCCACCGGCCCGTCGACCGACCGCACGATCGACCTCAGCTCCGCCGACGGCGAAACGCTCCGCGCCTCGGGCAACGTCAACATCGATCTCTTCGGCTTCGTGCAGCTCTCCGGCGGCTTCGCCTTCGAGAAAACGCAGAAGACCGTGAAGCTCGCCGACGGCACCGAGGTCCAAACCGAAGTGCTCGCCATCGGCGGCACCGACGTTTCCGCCTTCGTCGGCCTCAACGGCCCGGCCGACTCCGGCTACGCGATGGGCTTCGGCCTGACCGGCCTCGACTTCGCGCTCGCGCTCTACAACGGCGAGATCGACAACACCGCCGTCTCGTGGACGACCTTCGAAGGCACCGCGTCCGACTTCGGCTTGGTCGGCCTGCCCGGCCTGAGCGTTTCCGGCGACACGATTTCCGTCACGATCAACCGCTTTAACGGCACCCTCACCGGCCATGACGCCGCCGACCTCGTCATCGACTACAAGACGACTCCCGTGACGATCGCGACTGGCCCGAGCGCGACGCACACCTTCGAGATCGACGGCGCGAAGGGCAACCTGACCCAAACCTCCGGCAACCTCGCGATCACGGTCGGCGACTTCTTCTCTATTAGTGGAGGCTTCGCCTTCGAGAAATCCCGCGGCACCGTGACGCTTGCCGACGGCCGCATCGTCGACGCCGACCTGCTCACCATCGGCGCCACGCGCGTCGACGCCTTCGCCGGCCTGAACCACGGCAGCGCCGATCAACTCGGCCTCTCGCTCTCGCAAGGCGATCTCGCCCTCGCGCTCGTCGCCGACCGTGCGAATCCGGGCTGGCGCTGGATGGCCTTGAAAGCCCAAGCCGGCACGGTCGCCTTCGTCGGCCTCGACGGCCTGACGCTCGAAGGGCAGGGGATGCTCGTCGAGGTGAACCGCAACACCTCCGCTTCGCACAACACCGTTCTCCACCTCGATCTCGCCGGCACGCTCGGCACGGTGACGTTCACGCTCGCCGGCTCCTCCGGCTCCCTGACGCTCACCGGCGACGACACCGACACGGACATCGTCGCCGCGCTTCAGACCGCGCTCGAGTCGATCACCGGCATCGGCGCCGGCAACGTCCTGATCGCCGGCAACCGCGGCGAAGGCTTCACGGTCGAGTTCATCGGCGCGCTCGCCGGCACCGACCTCACCGGCCTGAGCGTGGCGACAGTCGCGCCGACGCTCACGTCCTCTGTCACCGAAGTCACCGCCGCCGTCCCCGGCTCGAACGAAGTTCAGTTGCTCACGATCAACGCCTCGACCGGCACCGTCGGCTCCTTTGCGCTAAAGTTCGGCGACCAGCTCACGACCGCGATCAACTACCAGAGCGACGCCAGCGCGCTTGCCGAGGCGATCCAGTCCGCGCTTTCCGCTCTTTCTAACATCGGCGCCGGCAACGTCGGCGTCGCGGAAGCCTCCGGCTCGACCGCCGCGTCGCGCGTCTTCGCCATCACGTTCAAGGGCGCGCTCGCCGCGAAGGACGTCGCACAACTCGCCGTCCGCAACGTCGTCAGCGGCATCCTCGCCAACGCCCGCTACTCGCTCACGCTGGGCTCGCCGGCCGTCGCGCTGACGTTCGCGCTCGGCGCCGACACGAGCGCCGTGAACATCGGCTCCGCGCAAACCGACGCGCAGATCATCGCCAATCTCACCGCCGGTCTCGAAGCGCTCGGCGGCGTCGGCATCGGCAACGTCCTCGTCACCGGCACGCGCGCCGGCGGCTTTGCGATCGAGTTCATCGGCGCCCGCGCTCGCACGCCCGTCAGCGGCCTGTCCGTCACGACCGCCTATCCGCCGGTGCAGACCTCCGTCACGCAACTGTCCACCACCGGCACCAGCGCGAACGAGATTCAGGCCGTCATCATCGACGCGAGCCTGAGCGCTTCCGGCACGTTCACGCTTAGCGTCGGCAATTACACGACGGCGACGATTCGCTTCGCGAACAGCGACGTCACCAACAACGCCCGTCGCATCCGCGAAGCGCTCGCCGCGCTCCCGATCATTGGCGACGGCAACGTCACGGTCGTCTACGACCAGACTTCCACGATCACGCATCAGCGTTACGAGGTGACGTTCAAGAACGGCATCGCCGGCCGCAATTTCCCGACCGCCACCGTCGACAACACGAAGCTCCACGGCGCGACGGTCTCCATCGAAGGTGTCACGGACGGCTCCTCCGGTGCTCGCGCCGCGCAGCGCGTGACGATCGTCGCCGACGAAGGCGGCACGTTCCGCCTCTCGATCACCGACAACGGCACGACCTACCTGACCAGCTCGCTCAAGATCGGCGCTTCCGCCTCCGAAGTCGCCCGCG
Source organism: Opitutia bacterium (assembly GCA_016187945.1). Taxonomy (GTDB): domain Bacteria; phylum Verrucomicrobiota; class Verrucomicrobiia; order Opitutales; family Opitutaceae; genus Didemnitutus. The sequence continues at coordinate 29,471 of JACPIT010000010.1, read as the reverse complement.
CGCTCACCGCCACGTGGAGCCCGGCGTCGTCCGGTTACGTCGAGAAGGAGTCCGACACCGCCTACGTCATCAGCTTCAATCCCTCGAGCTTCGCCGGACGTGAGCCGTCGCTCATCGTCGTCTCCGCCGTCGCCGCCGGCACTCCCGCCACGCTGAAGAGCACCGTCGTCGGCGGCTCCACGAAATCCCTCGCCGGTGCGCTTTCGCTCGCGTGGTCCACGCAGACCAACGGCCGCGCGCCGGTCGGCGAAGTGCAGCACCTGACGATCACCGAAGGCGCGCCCGGCACCTTCACGCTCTCGCTCACGCTCGACGGCCACACCTTCACGACCACCGCGGTCGACGTCGACGCCACCGCTGACGAACTCGTCACCGCGGTCTTCGATTCGCTCAAAGCCACCTACGCCACGCTGACGATCACAGTCACCGAATACGGCAATCGCACCTGGGACATCGAATTTGAAGGCGACCTCGCCGGGCGCAATCTCCCCGACCTCGTCGTCACGCTGAACGTCACCAACACTGCCGCCGCGCTCACCACCGAGCAAACCGGCACGGTGAACGCCGACGGCGGCGAGACCGTCATCGATTGGGACGCCCGCCCGCTCGACGTCACGACCGGTCCCGACTCGACGACGACGCTCGATATGGCCGGCTCCGACGGCAACCTGCTGCGCGCCTCCGGCAACGTCACGATCCAGCTCTTCGGCTTCGTCACGCTCGCCGGCAACTTCGCCTTCGAGAAGAAAGAGAACGCCCTCGCGAAGACCTCCGGCACCGGCGAAAACATCTACGACGTCCTCACCATCGGCTCGAGCGACGCCTACGTCTTCGCCGGCATCGGCGGCCCGTATTGGGTCGACTCGAATAACGACGGCAAGATCACCAGCGCCGACACGCCCGACACCGACGGCGCCATCGGCATCGCGGTCGGCGGCGTCACCGCGGGCCTCGCGCTCGTGGTCGATCAGGCCGAGACGAACATCACTTACACCGCGCTCAACGCGCACATCGATTCAGCTTCGCTCGTCGGCCTCGCGAGCCTGCTCACCGTCGACGCGAAAGGCATCGACGTCGAACTGAACACCGCCAAGGACCGCGACAACGCCGACGCGACGCCCGCCGTGTTCGACTTCACGCGCTTCGAGGGCGGCGGCCTCTCGGTCCTCTCCGGCAACGGCACCGACTCGGTGCTGCTCAACTACGACCAATCGCTCACGCGCGTCTCCGTCGAAGACGCCACGATCGCGATCTCGCAATTCCTCTACGTCCGCGGCTCCTTCGCCTACGAACGCAGCCCGTCGGTGCACGAAGTCCTCTCCGATAACACCACGCGCGAACTCGACGTCCTCACCGTCGGCGCGTCCAACGCCTACGTTTTCGCCGGTCTCGGCGGGCCTTACTGGACCGACTCGAACAACGACGGCATCGTCAACGCCGACGACACGCCCGCGGCCGACGGTGCGCTCGGCGTTGCGCTTGGCGGCGTCACCTTCGGCCTCGCGCTGCTCAAGCAGACCGGGGTCGCCGCGCCCGCGACCTACGTCGCTCTCAAAGCCAAGGCCGATTCCGCCGCCCTCATCGGTTTCGACGACGTGCTCGAAGCCTCGGCCAGCGATCTCACCATCGACGTCAACCGCGCCGACGATCCGAGCGGCAAGGTCAGCGCCGGTGACTTCAGCTCGCTCGACGGCGGCGGCCTCACGGTTCGCACCGGCGGCGACCCGGTGCTGATCGATTACGACCACGCGCTCCTGCGCGTGACCGCCGCCGACGCACTCTTCCGCGTCTCCGACTTCATCTACCTGCGCGGCGGTTTCGCCTTCGAGAAAGGCGTGCCGGTCGTCGAGCAGGTCAATGCCACCACAACGCGCGATCTCGACGTCGTCACGTTCGGCCTCAGCAACGCCCACCTCTTCGCCGGCGTCGGTGGCCCGTATTGGACCGACTCGAACGACGACGGCGTCATCGACGCGAACGACACGCCGACGACCGACGGCGCCACCGGCCTCGCCATCGGCGGCGTCAATGCCGCGATGGTCATGCTCAAGCAGACCGGCGTTGCCGCACCCGTCACCTATTTCGCGCTGAGGCTCCACGCCAACTCGGCCGCGCTCGTCGGCTTCGAGGATTTCCTGAAGCTCAACGCGACCGACATCACCGTTGAGATCAACCTCGCCGACGACCCGAACCCGAACGCCGACGAGCGCATCCGCGCCGGCGACTTCACGCACATGACCGGCGGCGGCCTCTCCGTCCTCACCGGCGGCGAGACCATCAAGATCGACTTCGCCGATAAGCTCACACGCGTCGTCATCGGTCAGGGCGAGTTGCAAATCGCGGACTTCATTTTCCTCAGCGGCACGTTCGCGCTCGAGGAGAAACCGCAGACCGTGACGCTCGCCGACGGCTCCGAAGTCGAAACCTCGCTGCTCACGCTCGCGGGCGTTGGCGTGCAGGGCTTCGCCGGCCTCAACGGTCCCGCCGACAACGACGGCGCGGTCGGCTTCGGCTTCAGCGGTCTCGACTTCGCGCTCGGCCTCTTCACGCCGGACGCGACGCAGGAGAACATCGCCGACTGGCGCTGGACGACTTTTAAGGCCACCGCGGCGTCCTTCACGACCTTCGGCCTGCCGGGCCTCTCCGTTTCCGCCGACGAGCTCACGATCAAGTTGAACCGCGTCTCCGGCGTGCCGACCGACGACGACCCCGACCTGCGCGTCATCGACTACAGCGCCGCAGCGCTCGCCGTCATCGCCGGCCCGTCGTCGACCATCGACTTCGATTTCGGCGGCGACCTTGGCCAGCTCCTCGAAGTCGCCGGTAACATCAATCTCACCGTCGGCAACTTCTTCTACGTCGCAGGCGGCCTCGCGTTCCGCAAGAGCGTCGAAACCGTCGAACTCGCGGACGGCACCTCGGTCGACACGCACCTCATGACCGTCGGCGGCAGCGGCTTGTCCGCCTTCGCCGGCATCAACGGCCCGGCCGACTCCGGCGACGCGATCGGCCTGAGCCTGACGGGCGTGGACTTCGCCCTCGCGATGCTCTCCGAAAAACTCGCCGCCGACTCGACCGACACGCCGCGCGAGTGGCAGGCCCTGCGCGCCACCGCCGAGAGCGTTTCGTTCATCGGCATCCCGAACGTCACGCTCGCGGTGAAGTCGACGACGATCGAGATCAACTCCGAGCTGAACGTCCCGACCGATCGCGACGCCAACGTCATCGATTTCTCCGCCGCGCCGCTCGATGTCGCCACCTCCAGCAGCGACTCGATGACGCTGGCCTTCGACGGCACCGACGGCGAACTCCTCCGCGCCATCGGCCGCGTCGAGGTCGATCTCTACGGCTTCCTCCAGTTCTCCGGCGAACTCGCCTTCACGCGTTCGTCCGGCACCGCCAAGCTCTCCGACGGCACGACCGTGGACGTCGACCGCCTCACCCTCGGCGCGCACGGTATCGACGCCTTCGCCGGCCTCGCGCACGACGGCACGCCGTCGCTCGGTTTCCAACTCGGCCAAGTTGACCTCGCGCTCGCGATCCAGACCGACCACGCCGACCCGAGCCGCGAGTGGGTGACGCTCGAAGCCGAGGCCGGTTCGGCCGCCTTCATCGGCGTCGACGGCCTGCGCCTCGAAGCCGACACGATTTCGGTCGCGATCAACCGCGCCTCCGCCGACGGCAAGCTCGTCAATTTCGCCGCCCAATCGCTCACGCTCCCGACCGGCCCGACCACCGAGCGCACGATCGACCTCTCCTCCGCGAACGGCGAAACGCTCCGCGCCTCGGGTAACGTGAACATCGACCTCTTCGGCTTCGTGCAGCTCTCCGGCGGCTTCGCCTTCGAGAAAACGCAGAAGACCGTGAAGCTCGCCGACGGCACCGAGGTCGCCACGGAAGTGCTTACGCTCGGCGGCACCGGCGTCGACGCTTTCGTCGGCGTCAATGGCCCGGCCGACTCCGGTTACGCGATGGGCTTCGGCCTGAGCGGCCTCGACTTCGCGCTCGCGCTCTACAACGGCGAGATCGACAACACCGCCGTTTCCTGGACCACCTTCGAGGGCACCGCCTCCGATTTTGCGCTCGTGGGGCTACCCGGTCTCGAGGTCTCGGGCGACACGCTGTCCGTCACGATCAACCGCTTCAACGACACGCTCGCCGGCCACGATTCGGCGGACCTCGTCATCGATTACAAGACGCTTCCGATCACGGTGAACACCGGCCCGAGCGCGACGCACACGTTCGCAATCGACGGCGCGAAGGGCAACCTGATCCAGGCGTCCGGCAATCTCGCGATCACGGTCGGCGACTTCTTCTCGGTTACCGGCGGCTTCGCCTTCGAGCAATCGCGCGGCACGGTCACGCTCGCCGACGGCCGCATCGTCGACGCCGATCTGCTCACCATCGGCGCGACGCGCGTCGATGCCTTCGCCGGTCTGAATCACGGTGGCGCCGATCAACTCGGCCTCTCGCTCTCCGAAGGCGATCTCGCCCTCGCGCTCGTCGCCGATCGCGCGAACCCCGCCTGGCGCTGGATGGCGCTGAAGGCCCAAGCCGGCACCGTTGCCTTCGTCGGCCTCGACGGCCTGACGCTCGAAGGGCAGGGGATGCTCGTCGAGGTGAACCGCAACACTTCCGCTTCGCACAACACCGTTCTCCACCTCGATCTCGCCGGCACGCTCGGCACGGTGACGTTCACGCTCGGCAGTTCCTCCGGCTCGCTGCCGCTCACCGGCGACGACACCGACGCTGACATCCTCGCCGCGCTCCAGACCGCGCTCGAATCGATCACGGGCATCGGCGCCGGCAACGTGCAGATCGCCGGCAATCGCGGCGAAGGCTTCACCGTCGAGTTCATCGGCACGCTCGCCGGCACGGACCTCACCGGCCTGACCGTCGCGACGGTGGCGCCGACGCTCACGTCCTCCGTCACCGAAGTCACCGCCGCTGTTCCGGGCTCGAACGAAGTCCAGCTTCTCACGCTCAACACGAGCAGCGCCGCCTACGCGAAGTTCACGCTCAGCTTCCGCGGCCAGAGCACGGCCGCGATCGACCTCGTCGCCGATGCGAACGCGCAAGCCACCGCGATCCAGTCGGCGCTCGCCGCGCTCTCCACGATCGGCGCGGGGCAGGTGACTGTCACAGTCGACGCTTCGTCCACGAGCACCGCGCGCCGTTACCGCCTCGCCTTCGCCGGCACGCTCGCCGCGCAAGACGTTCCGCTCGTCGTCGCGAAGGTCACCGAAGCCGGCATCCTCCAAAACGCCCGCTACACGCTCAATCTCGGCGCGTCCGCCTCGACGCTCACGTTTACCTACGGCTCTTCGACCGCGCAGGCCGCCATCGCCGAGGCCGACACCTCCGCGCAGGTCATCACGAAGCTCAAGGCGGCCCTCGAATCGCTCACCGGCATCGGCGCCGGCAACGTCAGCATCACCGGCACGCGCGCCAACGGTTTCTCCATCGAGTTCGTCGGCGCACTCGTCCGCACGCCGGTCACCGGCCTGACCGTCTCGACCGCCCTCCCGGCGATCACGTCCGATGTCCAGATCGTCACCGCGGCGACCGCTGCCACCGCCAACATTCAGGCGATCGTCATCGACAACCCGCTGCTGAAGGGCTCCGGCACCTACACGCTCTCGCTCAACGGCGTCGGCACGATCGCGATCCGCTTCGCCGGCTCCGACGTCACGAACAACGCCCGCTACATCCGCCAGGCGCTCGAAAATCTCACGACGGTCGGCGCCGGCAACGTCACGGTCACCTTCGACCAATCCTCCACGATCACGCGCCAGCGCTACGTCGTCACGTTCAGCACGAAGGTCCAGGCGCGCCACCTTGCGGTCATCGTGCCGGACAGCACGAAGCTCAGCTTCGCCGTCGTTTCCGTCCAAGGCGTGCAAGGCGGCGTTGCCGCCACCGGCCAACAGCAGCAAATCACGCTCGTCGCGCCCACCGGCGGCACGTTCCGCCTCTCGATCACCGACAATGGCAAGACCTACACCACGAGCCTCCTCAAAGTCGGCGCGTCCGCCTCCGAGGTCGCGCAAGCGCTCACCGCCGCCTGGTCGCCGACGTCTTCCGGCACGGTCTCGGCGGAAGGCACGGGCGTCTACGTCATCACTTTCAATCCCTCGAGCTTCTCCGGTCGCACTCCGCAACTCATCGTCGTCAACGCCACGCCCACCGGCCCGAGCGCCACGCTGCACGCGACGGTCGTCGGTGGCTCGAAGAAGGCCGTCGCGGGCGCCGTCACCGTCGGCGCGACGGAAAAGACCCACGGCAGCGCGCCCGTCGGCGAAGTGCAGCACCTCACGATCACCGAAGGCGCGCCCGGCACCTTCACGCTCTCGCTCACGATCGACGGCCAGACGTTTACGACCGCCGCGGTCGATCTCGACGCGACCGCCGACGAACTCGTCACCGCGGTCTTCGATTCGCTCAAAGCCACCTACGCCACGCTGACGATCACAGTCACCGAATACGGCAATCGCACCTGGGACATCGAATTTGAAGGCGACCTCGCCGGCCGCAATCTGCCCGACCTCGTTGTCACGTTGAACGTCACCAACACCGCCGCCGCGCTCACCACCGAGCAAACCGGCACGGTGAACACTGACGGCGGCGAGACCGTGATCGATTGGGACGCCCGCCCGCTCGACGTCACGACCGGCCCCGGCTCGACGACGACGCTCGATATGGCCGGCTCCGACGGCAACCTGCTGCGGGCCTCCGGTAACGTCACGATTCAGGCCTTCGGCTTCGTCACGCTCGCCGGCGACTTCGCCTTCGAGAAAAAGGAAAACGCGATCCCGACCGCCGATGGCACGGGCGAAAACATCTACGACGTTCTCACCATCGGTTCGAGCGACGCCTATGTCTTCGCCGGCATCGGCGGCCCGTATTGGGTCGACTCGAATAACGACGGCAAGATCACCAGCGCCGACACGCCCGACACCGACGGCGCCATCGGCATCGCGGTCGGCGGCGTCACCGCGGGCCTCGCGCTCGTGGTCGACCAGGCCGAGACGAACATCACTTACACCGCGCTCAACGCGCACATCGATTCAGCCGCGGTCGTCGGTCTCTCCGATCTCCTGACGATCGAGGGCCACGACATCAACATCGACGTCAACACGGCCAAGGATCGCGACCACGCCACCGCCACGCCCGACGTGTTCGACTTCTCGCGCTTCGAAGGCGGCGGCCTCTCCGTCCTCACCGGCAACGGCACCGATCCGGTTGTCCTCAGCTACGACCAGAAACTCGTCCGCGTCGATGTCGCCGACGCGACGGTCGCGATCTCCAACTTCATCTTCGTTCGCGGCTCGTTCGCCTTCGAGCGCAGTCCGTCGGTGCACGAAGTCATCGACGTCAACACCACGCGCGAACTCGACGTCCTCACGATCGGCGCGTCGCACGTGCACGCCTTCGCCGGCCTCGGCGGACCTTACTGGACCGACTCGGATAACGATGGCGACATCGACGCCGACGACACTCCCGCGACCGACGGCGCCATCGGCATCGCCCTCGAAGACGTCACTTTCGGCCTCGCGCTGCTCAAGCAGACCGGCGTCGCCGATCCGGCGACTTACATTGCCCTTAAGGCCAACGCCGCGTCCGCGAGCATCGTCGGCTTCGACGTGATCGAGGCCTCGGCGAGCGATCTCACCATCGAAATCAACCGCGCCGACGATCCGAGCGGCGAGGTGGTCGCGGGCGACTTCAGCGCGATGGAGAACGGCGGCCTCTCGATCGCCACCGGCGGCGGCAACGACGCCGTGCTCATCGATTTCGACCACGAGTTGCTCCACGTCTCGTCGCCCGATGCCACGTTCCGCCTCGCGGACTTCATCTACGTGCGCGGCGGCTTCGACTTCGAGAAGGGCGCGCCGGTCGTCGAGCAAGTCGACGCCACCACGCAGCGCGATCTCGACGTCGTCACCTTCGGCCTCAGCAACGCCCACGTCTTCGTCGGCGTCGGCGGGCCCTACTGGCAGGACTCGAACAACGACGGCAAGATCGACGGCACCGACACCCCGGCCGCGGACGGCGCGGCGGGCTTCGCCATCGGCGGCGTCAACGCCGCGCTCGCGATGCTCAAGCAGACCGGCGTCGCGCAACCCGTCCGTTACATCGCGCTCAAGCTCCACGCCGACTCCGCCTCGTTCGTCGGCTTCGAGGATGTCTTCAAGCTCTCCGCGCAAAACCTCACGGTCGAACTCAACTACGCCGAGGACGCGAGTGGAGAGATTCGCGCCGGCAACTTCACGACACTCGCCGGCGGCGGCCTGACCGTCCAGACCGGCGGCGACGCCATCAAGATCGACTTCGCCGACAAGCTCGCCCGCGTCACGATCGGTCACGGCGAGTTGCAGATCGGCAGCTTCATCTTCCTCTCCGGCGCCTTCGCGATGGAGCAGAAGCCGCAGACCGTCACGCTCGCGGACGGCACGGAAGTCGAGACCTCGATGCTCACCTTCGGCGGGACGGGCGTCGATGGCTTCGCCGGCCTCAACGGCCCGGCGGACGCCGACGGGGCGATGGGCTTCAGCTTCACCAGCCTCGACTTCGCGCTCGCGCTCTTCACGCCCGACGCCGGGCAAGAGGAACTCGCCGGCTACGGCTGGACGACCTTCAAGGCCACCGCGGACGCGTTCTCGCTCGTCGGCCTGCCGGGCATCTCGGTGACGACCACGGAACTCACGATCTCCGCCAACCGCGTGAGCGGCGTGCCGACCGATGAAGACGCCGATCTCCGCGTCATCGACTACAGCACCGCGGCGCTTCCGGTCCTCGCCGGGCCGGACGTGACGATCGACTTCGATTTCGCGGGCGAACTCGGCCAGCTCCTCGAAGTCGCGGGCAACATCAATCTCTCCGTCGGTTCCTTCTTCTACGTCGCCGGCTCGCTCGCCTTCCGCTCGAGCGCCGCGACCGTGAAGCTCGCCGGCGGCACCGACGTCGACACCCGCCTCATGACCGTCGGCGGCACCGGCCTCACGGCCTTCGCCGGCATCAACGGCCCGGCGAGCGAAGACGGCGCGATCGGTCTGAGCCTCACGGGCGTCGAATTCGGCCTCGCGCTCTTCGCGGAAAAGTTGGCCGCCGACTCGACCGCGACGCCGCGCGAATGGATGGCGCTGCGCGCGACCGCCGAGACGGTTTCCTTCATCGGCATCCCCGGCGTCACGCTCGACGTGCAGACGATGACGGTCGAGATGAGCCGCGAACTCGGTCTCGCCGAAGGCGTCGATCCCGTCGTGATCGATTTCTCCGCCGAACCGCTCGACGTCACGACTTCCAGTGCGGGTGACACGATCACGCTCGGCTTCGATGGCGCCGACGGCGAACTCTTCCGCGCACTCGGCGTGGTCGAGGTCGACCTCTACGGCTTCGTGCAATTCCGCGGCGAGCTGGCCTTCTCGCGCTCGTCCGGCAAAGCGACGCTGAGCGACGGCAGCGAAGTCGACGTCGAGCGCCTCACGCTCGGCGCGCACGGCGTCGATGCCTTCGCCGGTCTCGCGCAAGACGGCACGCCGTCGCTCGGCTTCCAGTTGGGTGGGGTGGACCTCGCGCTCGCGATCCAGACCGACAAGGCCGACCCGACCCGCGAGTGGGTCGCGCTCGAAGCCGAGGCTGCCTCCGCCGCCTTCATCGGCATCGACGGCCTCCGCGTTCAAGCCGACACGATTTCCCTCGCGATCAACCAGGCCGCCACCGACGGCTCGCTGGTGAACTTCGCCGCCGCGCCGCTCACGCTCCCGACCGGCCCGTCCACCGAGCGCACCATCGACCTCTCCTCGGCCAACGGCGAAACGCTCCGCGCCTCCGGTAATCTCGACATCAGCCTCTTCGGCTTCGTGCAGCTCTCGGGCGGCTTCGCCTTCGAGAAGACGGAAAAGACCGTCACGCTCGCCGACGGCACCGAAGTCGCCACCGAAGTCCTCGCGCTCGGCGCCTCGGGCGCATCCGCCTTCGTCGGCATCAACGGCCCGGCGGACTCCGGTTACGCGATGGGCTTCAGCGTCACCGGCCTCGACTTCGGCCTCGCGCTCTTCCACGGCGAGATTGACGGCACCCCGGTGAGCTGGACGTCGTTCGAGGGCACCGCGGCCGACTTCGGCGTCGTGGGCTTGCCGGGCCTCTCGATCACCGGCGACACGCTCGCGGTGACCGTCAACCGCTTCAACGACACGCTCGCCGGTCACGACTCTGCCGACCTCGTCGTCGATTACACGAAGACCGACCTCGAGATACGCACCGGCCCGGCCAAGACCCAGAAGTTCGCCGCCGACGGCGCGAAGGGCAACCTGATCCAGGCTTCGAGCAATCTCTCCATCACCGTCGGCGACTTCTTCTCCGCCAGCGGCGGCTTCGCCTTCGAGAAATCGCGCGGCACCGTCACGCTCGCCGACGGCAAGGTCGTCGACGCCGACCTGATGACCATCGGCATCAGCCACCTCGACGCCTTCGCCGGCCTCAACCACGGCAGCACCGACGAACTCGGCCTCTCGATCGCCGAAGGCGACATGGCGCTCGCGCTCGTCGCCGACCGCGCGAACCCGGCGTGGCGCTGGATGGCGCTCAAGGCGCAAGCCGGCACCGTCGCGTTTGTGGGCCTCGACGGCGTCACGGTCGAAGGCAAGGGCCTCATCGTGGAGGTCAACCGCAACACTTCCGCGTCGCACAACACCGTTCTCAACCTCGACCTCTCCGGCACGCTCGGCACGGTAACGTTCACGCTCGCCGGCCACAGCGGCTCGCTCGAACTCACCGGCGACTCCACCGACGAGCAGATCCTCGCCAACCTGAAATCCGCCCTCGAATCCATCGCCGGTATCGGCGCGGGCAACGTCCAGGTGGCCGGCAACCGCGGCGAAGGCTTCACGATCGAGTTCGTCGGCACGCTCGCCGGCACCGATGTCACCGGCCTCTCCGTCGCCACGGTCGCGCCGACCGTCAGCTCCGACGTCACCGAAGTCGTCCACGCCGTCCCCGGCACGCGCGAAGTGCAATTGCTCACGATCACCGCGGCCGCCGGCACCTACGCCAGCTTCACGCTCAGCTTCCGAGATCAGACCAGCGGGCCGATCGCCGTCACCTCCGATGCCGCCGCGCTCACCACCGCCATCCAGGCCGCGCTCGACGGTCTCTCGACGCTCGGCGCCGGCCAAGTCTCCGTCACGCTCGACAGCTCGTCGACGGCCACGGTGCGCCGCTTCCGTCTCGCGTTCGGCGGCACGCTCGCGATGCAGGACGTCGAGAACGTCACCGCACGCCTCACCGAAGCCGGCCTCGTGCAAAACGCGCGCTACTCGCTCACGCTCGGCACCGGCGCCTCGACGCTCACGTTCACCTACGGCGCTGCGACGGCGCAGGCCGCGATCCTCGAGGCCGACACGTCCGCGCAAGTCATCGCCAAGCTGAAGGCCGCCCTCGAATCGCTCACCGGCATCGGCGCTGGCAACGTCTCCGTGACAGGCACGCGCACGAACGGTTTCTCGCTCGAATTCGTCGGCGCGCTCGCGCGCCAGCCCGTCACCGGCCTCGCGGTCGCCACGACGCTGCCGACGATCCAGTCGGACGTTGAAATCATCCGCAACCCGACCGCGCCGGCCGCCAACGTCCAGGCGATCGTCATCGACGACGTTCTCCTGAACGGTTCCGGCACCTACAAACTCTCGCTCAACGGCGTCAATACCGTCGCCATCCGCTACGCCGGCAGCGACGTCACGAACAATGCCCGCTACATCCGCCAGGCGCTCGAAGGCCTCACGACGGTCGGCGCCGGCAACGTCACGGTCACCTTCGACTCGTCGTCGACGATCAAGCACCAGCGCTACGTTGTCACCTTCAGCACGAAGGTCGCCGCGCGCCACTTGGCCACCATGACGGTCGACAACAACAAGCTCAGCTTCGCCGTCGTTTCCGTTTCCGCCGTCACGACCGGCGCCGCCGCCGTCGGCCAGCAGCAGCAAATCACGATCGTCGCCCCGACCGGCACCGGCACGTTCCGCCTCCAGATCGTCGACAACGGCAAAACCTACACGACCGCGCTGCTCAAAGTCGGCGCGACCGACGCCGACATCGCCAAGGCCCTCACCGCCGCGTGGAGCCCGGATTCGTCCGGTTTCGTCGAGGAAACCTCCGCGGGCGTCTACGTCATCACCTTCAATCCGTCTTCGTTTGGCGGTCGCACGCCGCAGCTCATCACCGTCCTCGCGACCTCCACCGGCCCCGCGGCCACGCTCAAGGCGGTCACCGTCGGCGGCGCGAAGAAAGCCTCCGCTGGCGCCGCCTCCGTTGCGTGGTCCACGTCGACGCAGGGCGCCGCGCCCGTCGGTGAAGTGCAGCGCGTCGTGATCGGGCAGGGCGCCAACGGCACCTTTACGCTCTCGCTCGCGCTCGACGGCCACACGTTCACGACGGCGTCAGTCGGCCTCGACGCGACCTCCGAGGAACTCGTCACCGCCGTCTTCGACGCGCTCAAGGCCACCTACGCCACACTCACGATCACGGTCACCGAATACGGCCACCGCACCTGGGACATCGCCTTCGAGGGCGACCTCGCTGGCCGCGACTTGCCCGACCTCGTCGTTATGCTCACGCTCGACGTCACCGACGCCGCGCTGACCACCGAGCAAGTCGGCAACGTCAACACCGACGGCGGCGAGACGGTCATCGATTGGGACGCGCAACCGCTCGAGGTCACGACCGGTCCGTCCTCGACGACGACGCTCGATATGAAGGGCTCCGACGGCAATCTGCTGCGCGCGACCGGCTACGTTAAGATCCAGCTCTTCAGCTTCGTGACGCTCGCGGGCGATTTCGCCTTCGAGAAGAAGGAAAACTCGCTCCCGAACACCTCCGGCACCGGCGAGACCGTCTACGACATTCTCACGATCGGCTCGAACGACGCCTACGTCTTCGCCGGCGTCGGCGGCCCGTATTGGGTCGACTCGAACAACGACGGCAAGATCACCAACGCCGACACGCCCGCCGCAGACGGCGCCATCGGCATCGCCGTCGGCGGCGTCACCGCCGGCATCGCGATGGTCAGCGCGAAAGACGCGCCGCAGATCGTTTACACCGCCGTCAAGGTCACCGCCGCCAGCGCGACGCTCGTCGGCCTCGGCTCGCTGCTCACGATCGACGCCAAGGGCATCACCGTCGAACTCAACCGCGCCACCGATCGCTCCAACCCCGACGCCACGCCGGCCGTGTTCGACTTCACGCGCTTCGGCGCCGACGGCCTGGCGGTGCTCACTCGCAACGGCACCGACTCGGTCCAACTCGCTTACGACGAGAAATTCCTCCGCGTCACCATCGCCGACGCGACGATCGCCGTCTCCGAATTCGTCTACATCCGCGGCTCCATCGCCTTCGAAACCGGTCCGGTGAAGAAGATCAAGGACACCGCCGGAGTGGAGCAGGAGGTCAACACCCTCACGCTCGGCGGCGCCAATCTCCACGTCTTCGCCGGCATCGGCGGCCCGTATTGGACCGACTCGAACAACGACGGCGTGCTCGACAACAGCGACACGCCGCTTACAGCCGGCGCCGCCGGCATCGCGCTTAGCGGCGTCAGCGTCGGCATCGGCATCTTCACGCCCACCGACCCCGACAGCACCACCAGTTACCTCGGTCTGAAGGTCGTAGCCGACACCGCCGAGTTCGTCGGCGTCGAAGGACTCACGATCGAAGCGCACGGCATCGAAATCGCCGTGAATCAAGTGAAGTCCGACGACCCGGATGCCGAACCCGACGCCCTCGACTTCTCCACGCTGCTCGACGGCGGCTTCTCGATCGCCACCGGTGGCGACGCTGTTGTCCTCGATTACGACTCGATCCTCACGCGCGTGACCGTCGCCGACGCGACGCTCGCGATTTCCGAATTCCTCTACGTGCGCGGCGGCTTCGCCTTCGAGAAGGGCCGCCAGATGGAAGTGAAGACCACGACCGGCGGCACGAAGACCGTCAACGTCGTCACCTTCGGCCTCAGCAACGTCCACGCCTTCGCCGGCATCGGCGGCCCGTATTGGACCGACTCGAACAACGACGGCAAGATCGACGCCAGCGACACCCCGAACGCCGACGGCGCCCTCGGCATCGCGCTCGGCGGCGTCAGCCTCGGCCTCGCGCTCTTCCGCTCGACCGACACTGCCGACACCACGAGCTGGACCGCGCTCAAAGCCACCGCGACCAGCGCCGACATCGTCGGCCTCCCCGACACGATCACGTTCTCCGCGCGCGACATTTCCATCGAGGTCAACACCGCCTCGCGCCCCGGCCTCGTCGGCCCGCCCTGGCCCGCGTCCATCGACTTCTCGCAGCTCACCGGCGGCGGCCTCGAAGTGGCGACCGGCGGCGATCCGGTGAAACTCGACTTCAACTCGCGCCTGCTCCGCGTTGTCGTTGGCGACGGCACGCTCGCGTTCGGCAGCTTCGTTTACGTCCGCAGCTCCTTCGCCTTCGAACAGGACCAGCGCTACACGCTCAAGGATACCGACGGCACCGACCGCAGCGTGCGCGGCATCACGGTCGGCGCGTCCAACGCCTACGTCTTCGCCGGTGTCGGCGGCCCGTATTGGACCGACTCGGATAACGACGGCAAAATCACCAACGCCGACACCCCGAACGCAGACGGCGCCGTGGGGCTCGCGCTCGGCAACGTCAACGTCGGCCTCGCGCTCTTCCGCCCGACCAATCTCGCCGACAAGACGCGCTACACCGCGCTCTCCGTCGACGCCGAAATGGCCAGCCTCGTCGGCCTCGGCTTCCTCGACCTCACCGCGCGCGGCGTCAGCGTCGAGATCAACACCGCCTCGAAGCTCGACGACGCGAACGCCACGCCCGCGCCGCTCGACTTCACCACCGCGACCGGCGGCAAGCTCGATGTCGTCACCGGCGGCACGCCCGTCTCGCTCGACTTCGACGCGAACCTCTTCCGCGTCGCCGTCCGCGACGCCTCGCTCTCGGTCTCGCAGTTCATCTACCTCCGCGGCGGCTTCGCTCTCGAAAAATCCAGCGCCGCAACGATCGCCGACACGGCCGGCGTCGCGAAGGATGTCTCGCTCCTGAAGATCGGCTTCGCCAACGCCTACGTCTTCGCCGGCGTCGGCGGCCCGTATTGGACCGACTCGAATAACGACGGCGTGCTCGATGCCAACGACACGCCGAGCGAAGCCGGCGCCCTCGGCGTCGCGCTCGGCAACGTCAACGCCGCGCTCGCCATCGCGAAGCCCACGGACGTCGACGACACCGTCGCCTACACCGCGCTGAAAGTCACCGCCGACTCCGCGACGCTCGTCGGCCTCGGCAGCCTGCTGACGATCGACGCGCACGGCATCAGCGTCGAGGTGAACACCGCTTCCGATTCCGCCGACGCCAACGCGCAACCCGCGGTGCTCGACCTCTCGACGCTCGCCGGCGGCGGCCTCACCGTCGCGACCGGCGGCGACGAGATGCTGCTCGACTACGACTCGCGCCTGCTCCGCGTCGCCATCGCCGATGCGACGTTTGCGGTTTCCGAGTTCGTTTACGTCCGCGGCGCCTTCGCCCTCGAAGCCGGCAAGACGCTCGACGGCGCCACGACCGCCGACGGCTCGCCGACGAAGGAAACCACCGTCCTCACGCTCGGCACCGACAACGCCTACGTGTTCGCCGGCATCGGCGGCCCGTATTGGACCGACTCGAATAACGACGGCGCGATCACCAGCGCCGACACACCGAACGCCGACGGCGCCATCGGTGTCGCGCTCGGCGGCGTCCGCGTCGGCCTCGCGCTCTTCAAGCCGACCGACGCGCTCGACACCGACAGCTACTTCGCGCTCTCCGCTCGCGCCGACTCCGCGTCGATCGTTGGCCTCTCCGGCTTCACGCTGACGGCCGGTGGCGTCTCGATCGACGTCAACCAGGTGCGCTCGACCGACGCGAACGCGCCGGCGCTCGATCTCTCGAAACTCGACAACGGCGGCCTCACGGTCGCGACCGGCGGCCAGTCCGTGCTCCTCGACTTCGCGAGCCCGCTCCTGCGCGTCTCCGTGGCCGACGCGACGCTCGCCGTCTCGCAGTTCATCTACATCCGCGGCGGCTTCGCCTTCGAGAAAGGTCCGACGGTCGACGTCACCGACACCGACGGCGACGTGAAGTCCGTCCGCACGCTCACCTTTGGCGGCTCGAACGTCCACGTCTTCGCCGGCATCGGCGGCCCGTATTGGGCCGACAGCAACGCCGACGGCATCATCGATTCGTCCGACACCCCGAACGCCGATGGCGCCATCGGCATCGCGGTCGGCGGCGTCGACTTCGCGCTCGCGATGCTCACGCCGGTCGACGAGGCCGATCTCAGCCGCTACACCGCGCTGAAGGTCACGGCCGCCAGCGCCGAATTCGTCGGCCTGCCCGACGCGCTGCACTTTGCCCTCAACGGCATCACCGTCGCCTACAACCAGGCGACCGGCCCCGACGCGACCGGCCCGCCAGCAATAGACTTCACGCAGTTGTCCGGCGGCGGCCTCGAGGTCGCGACGGGCAACAACCCGCTCACGCTCGACTTCGACCAGTCGCTCCTGAGCGTCTCCGTTGACGATGCGGAGCTGAGCATCGCCAATTTTGTTACGGTCAGCGGTTCCTTTGCCTTTGAAAAGACAGCCACCGAACTCGCGGTGATCGCGACCAACGTGAACGCCGGACTCACCGTCGGCGACTTCGCGGTGGGCATCGACACCGGCACGCTCGGCATGAAGCTGTTCGAGGACGGTGGCGTGGCGCTCGAAGCGTCCGGCCACTTCTACATGACCGGCCTCGACTTCGCCGGCGTGACGGTCGACACGGTCGCCGTCCAATACAACACGAGCGGCAACGACTACTCGACCACGCCGCTCGCGCTCGACATCAACGGCATCAGCGCGTCGATCGCCGCCGAGTCCGGCACCGCCGCCTCGCCGTTCGTCTCCTTCAGCGCGATCGGCGTCGAGGTGAACCTCGGCGACGTCGTGAAGATCGGCGGCGACTTCTCCTTCTCGAAGGGCACCGACGCCGTCGGCGCGTCGATCGTGAAAGTCGGCATCGCCAACTTCTCGACCGAGCTCGGCGACGGCAGCACGACCTACCTGAAGATCCACGGCGGCTCTGGCGCGTTCCTCTTCAACTCCGCCGGCTACATCGCGAGCATCAGCGCCAGCGTCACGCTGCAAAACGTCCCCGGCATTTCGATCAACGACACGACGTTCACCGTCACGCTCGCGAAGCTGACGACCGCGGTCGACGAGACGATCACGGTCGGCGGCGCAAGCTACACGCTGAAGGCCGCCGCCGGCTCGCTCGTCAAGGTCGTCGCCGATCCGCTCAACGTCACCGTTCTCGGCATCACGCTCTCCGGCCAGTTCGGCTTCGAGCAGACGACCGATACCGCCGGCCACAAGCTCATCGTCATCTCGGCCGCGAAGATCGCCATCGACAATTTCGGAGGGCAGGGGAGTGGCGGCAGCCCGATCGATGTCACCAACGCGCAGGGCCTGTTCGTCATCTCCGACGCTGGCATCGCCGGCACGCTGTCGTTCGTCGCTGACATCAACTTCGGCGTGTTCTCCGCCGGCGCCACGCTGACGTTCGAGATGAACGACACCGGCGAGGCCATCACGGCGACCGGCGTGTTCGGCACGGTCACCCTCGATGCCGGCCACTACACGCGCATCGTCCTCAACGACCTCAAGATTTCGTTCCCGGGCGTCGAGATCACCGGCGACTTCAGCTTCAAGACCGCCACCGTCAACGGCGTCAGCAAACAGGTGATCGTCGGCTCGAACGTCGAGATCTTCGTCGGCGACAACGTCGGCGGCAGCGGCATCGGCATCCGCCTCACCGACGGCGAGGCGATCTTCCTCCAGGAAGGCGACCTCAACGCCGGCCGCGTCACCGGCACCGTTTCGCTCGAAGGCGTCACCGGCGTAACGCTCTCGGCCACGATGACGCTCCGCCTGAATCAGTTCGCGGACGCGATCAGCGAGACTGTGATCCTCAACGGCGAGACGATCGACCTCACCTTCTCGTCCGAAGAGACCAACGGCTTCATTCAGTTCGTCGGAACCGACGTGAACCTCTCCTTCGCCGACATCGTGGACATCTCGGGCAACTTCGCGTTCACGCGCTCCGCGGACAAGTTCACGGTCGGCGTCACCGATGGCGAAATCTACCTCGGCTCGCCGCGCACCGACCCCGACGCGATCGGCCTGCTCATCACCGACCTCGAGATCGGCATGGTCGTCTACACGAACGTGGCTGGCAAATACGCGTTCTCGGGCGAAGGCTCGGTGACGTTCGTCGGCCTCGACGGCCTCTCGGCCGCGGCCGACTCGCTCGGCCTGAAGTTCGGCGTCGCGCTGAACAAGACCGGCGCCGCGCTCGACGAGACCATCGCCGTCACCGACACGAAGTCGGTCCAACTCAAGTTCACCGACGGCAACGCCAACCCGATCTTCAAGGGCGGCCTCACGATCTCCGTCGCGGACGTGTTCACGCTGAGCGGCACCGTCTCGTTCCAGAAACAGACCAACGGCGACGTCGACATCAACGTCGAGAGCGCGAGCTTCTCGTTTGGCGGCGGCGACTACGGCCTCTCCGGCGCGGCCGAGATGAAGCTCTCGCAGACCAACGGCTTCAAACTCGTCAGCTTCTCCATCACCGGCGCGACGATCGCGGGCACGACGCTCGAGTTCGGCGCGGCGCCTTCCGGCACGCTCGCGGCCACCGGCGGCACGACGCCGCCCACGGCGACGAACAACATTTCCGTCGGACCGCTGAGCTTCGAGAAGCCCGGCGTCTCGCTCGCCGACTTCTCGTTCAAGGGCGGCGTGGTCGTCATCACGCTCGAACTCACGCTCCAGAAAGCCTCGCTCGCGTTCGGCGGCTCCGCCTCTGCCGGCGCGCAAGCCTCCTCGGGCGTCAAGGCCGAGCTCACCGGTCTCTCGGTGAAGTTCGACATCGGCGTCGACCTCGCCGCGGGCTTCGCGGTCGGCGCGACCGGCAAGTGGAGCGTCCACGCCGACGGCCTGCTGATCCTCGTTCCGAGCGTGCTCAAGATTACCGGCTCGAACATCGACGTCGCCTACGACCCCGCCGCGGGCGACGACCAGGAACTCTTCGCCGCCGACGGTCTCGCGATCTCGATCCTCGCTCTCCCGGGCAACACGATCACCGGCGAAGTCAGCACGTATCACGACGCCGAGACGAACAAGGACATCCGCGGCATCGTTGTCACCGGCAATGGATTCACGATCGGCCAGGCGCAGATCACCGTCGGCGGACCGTTCACCATCGGCAGCACGTTCACGCTCGACGACATCCGCGTCGGCGTCACGAACTGGTCCGTCAACTTCGACGGCAGCGCGCAGCCCGCGTTCAACGGTTCCATCTTCCTCGCCACCGGCGGCGCCAGCCTGACGCTCGGCGGCGCGTTCACGGCCAAGGTGAAGGACGGCACCGACGCCGGCACCGAGGCCATGCGCGTCGCGCTCGCGTTCACCGACGGCAAGGTCGACGGCCTCATCTTCAAGGTCGACACGCTCGACATCACGATCGGCTCGTTCCTGCACATTTTCGCCACCGGCTTCGACCTCAACACCGCCGCGGGCGCCGACGAGGCCATGGCGACCTTCGGCAGCGTCGGCGCCGACCTCACGATCGGCTCGCTCACGCTCGGCGGCGAGGCGCGCAACTTCTACATCACCGGCGACGGCACCTTCCACGCCGGCAACCCGACCGATCCGAGCAAGCCCTTCGCCGTCCTCCTCCGCATCGGCGATGCCAACGGCGAGAGCTTCAAGTGGCCGTCATGGCTCCCGATCCACATCACGAAGATCGGCCTGCAATGGGCGGACTTCGAGAACGACCCCGGCACGTTCGACATCATCCTCTCGGCGAGCATCAACGCCTCCGTCTCCGGCTTCACCTTCAGCGGCACCGTCGACGACATCATCATCCGTCCGAGCCTCCTCGCCGACGGCAAGTTCCCCGTCGTCGACATTGGTGCCCTCGGTGTCGTTGTCGGCGGCAACGGCATCTCCGGCGGCCTCATCGGCGGCATCCTCAAGGTCAAAACCGACAACACGCTCGGCGACGCGCTCACGCCCGAAAGCGAGATCGCCGACCGCATCTTCTTCGTCGGCGTCCAAGGCTCCATCGAGATCCCCGGCGTCGGCGGCATCGGCATCCGCTTTGCCTTGAGCGAACTCGGCCCGCTGGGCGTGTTCCTCAACATCGACGTGCCGATCATCCTCGAGCCCACCACCGGCATCGCGATCGGCGACTTCACGGCCAGCGTCGACTTCTTCAAGACGCTCCCGTCGATCGACGACCCGCGCGCGCTCCGCGACTCCGAGTTCAGCGTCGGCGCCCTGCCGACCGCGGAAGGCTGGCTCGCCTCGGTCAAGCAGCAGGTGCTCAACCAATACATCGCCATCCAGGCCAACCCCGCGCTCGGCGGCTTCGGCGCGGCGTTCACGCAGCCGATGCTCATCAAGGGCTCCGCGAAGATCTTCGACGCCTACACCTCGGAGGCGTCCTTCAACGGCCAGGTCGACATCATCATCAGCACCGACGGCAAGATCCTCATCGGCGGCAAACTCAACTTCGCCGCGGACCTCCTCTCCGTCTCCGCCAAGATATACATCGATCTCTCGAACATCTCCAACGGCGCCGCCACGGTCCTCTTCCTCGCCGATCTGCCCGACCAATTCCCGCTGCTCACCATCGACGGCCGCCTGAAGATGGGCTTCCGCAATGCCGCCGGCGAGGAAGTCACGATCCCCGTCATCTCCACCGCCTCGGCCGACCGCACGCTCAATCCGACCGTCTCGCTCGCGTCGCTCTCCACGATCACGGAGCCGATGCTTCCGACGTCGACCACGGTCACCGATCCTCCGACCACCCGCCTCGCGAAGGACGCCAACGGCAAATACTACATCGACGTCGTCTTCGACCCCGACACCGGCGCGCTCGACTACGGCTCCATCCTCGATGCCGACCAGGAGGTGACGCTCAAGTTCACGCCGACCGGCAGCTCCACGAGCCAGACGATCACGCTCAGCGGCCGTCCGATCGGCCTCGCGTCCTCGACTGACAGCAACGGCAGCACAACCTACACGGAAGTCACCGCCGCCTCCGACGAAGCGCTCGTCGCCACGCTGAAGGAGCAGACCATCCTCCGCTTCCGCTACGAGATTTCCGACGCCAGCTTCACCTGGGCCGAGGGCACGCTCCAACTCGAAGCCGTCGACGGCAGCTTCCTCGTCCGCGCCTCGAACGTCCCGACCGCCAAACTCTTCTCGCCCGCGGTCACGCCCAGCACGACGCTCGATGCCGGCAAGCTCAACCTCACCAAGGACGGCGATAACTACTACATCGACGTCATCTTCGCCCCCGGCGCGAAAGGCACGCTCGACTACGCCACGATCCTCGACAGCGACGCCGAGTTCACCGCCAAGCTCGTCAAGGTCGACGGCACGAGCGTCGATCTCACCTTCGACGCGACGCCGGTCGGCATCAGCATCACGAGCCCGACCACCGGTGACGACGCCGGCAAGATCGTCGAAACCAAAGTCACCGACGCCGCCACGCTGAAGAAGGACGGCATCCAGCGCTTCCGCTACAAGATCACCAACGCCGGCTTCGCGTGGGAGCCCGGCACGCTCCAGATCACCTTCGCCGCCGGCTCCGTGGCGCAAAACACCCTCGGCGCCACCACGCCGGTCACCAACGACGCCAGCACCGCCTCCGCGGTCATCTCCGGCCCGACCGTCCGCCTGAACTCCATCGGCGCGGGCGGCACCGCCGGCATCTCCGCGCTGAATCGCCAGGGCTACATCGATTTCCTCATCGCGCCGACGACCGGTTCGAACTTCGCCAGCACTGTCACCACCGGCCCGACGATCACGATGTCCGGCACCGGCACCGGTAACGCCGTGCTCAGCCTCACCGGCACGCGCCAGAAGAACAGCAGCGGCGCCTACACGAACGTCTTCCGCTACGCCTTCACCGGTGCGTTCGATTCCGGCGACGTCACCTTCGCGATCGCCGCCGGCGCCATCACCGACGCCGCCGGCTTCAAGAACGTCGCCACCTCGATCGCCCTCACCGTCGAAGGCAGCACCGGCACGCTCACCAGCATCAAGAGCGGCGCGACGATCAGCCTCACCTCGTTCAAGAACGCCGGCTACATCGACATCACCTTCGCGCCCGGCATGGGCAAGACGCTCAACGCCACCTCGATCACCGACACCGACGCCGAGTTCACGATCACGCTCGCCGACGGCAGCACCCTCACGATCGACGGCACGCCCACGCAGCCCGGCTCGCTCGCCGGCACCAACACCTGGCGCTACGCGTTCACCGGCACCGTCGTCTCTGGCAAGGCCACGCTGAAGTTCCTCGGCGGCACCTTCACCGACGACAAGGGCACCGACAACATCGACACCACCGTCACGTTCACGCTCGGCGTCGGCACCGCCGCGGTGACGAGCGTCGTCAACGGCAGCTCGATCGACGCCACGAAGCTGAACGACGCCGGCTACTTCGATGTCACCCTCACCGGCGTCAACGGCGCCGCCATCGATGCCTCCACCGTCGCCGCGAGCGACCTCACGCTCACCGCCTACCGCACGACCGTCGTCTCCGTCACCGGTGCGAGCACCGACGGCACCGCCGACACCTTCACGTCCACCGCGACGCACGGCTTCGCCAACGGCGACGTCGTCACGCTCGCCACCGCCAGCACGCTCCCCGGCGGCCTCACGGTCGGCGATTACTACGTCATCGTCGTCGACGCCTACACCTTCAAACTCGCCACCACTTCCGGCGGCGCCGCGATCGACTTCTCGACCAACACCGACACCGCCAGCGCGAAATACTACTTCACGCGCCGCGGCGCCGACGTCACCGGCGTCTCGATCACCAGCGTCGAGCAGCTCAACGACGAAAACGGCAAACCCGGCAACGTCTTCCGCTTCCACTTCACCGGCAGCTTCACGCCCGCCAGCTCCGCCGAGACGATCCACGTCGAACTCGCGATGGCCTCCGCCGCGTGGAAGGACGCCAACGGCGCCGAGTCCGCCACGTTCTCCGCCTCGGTCAACGTCACCAAGGCCGCCGAGCAATTCTTCATCAACCTCTCCGGCGGCCTCTCCTTCGGCGAAGGCCTCGTCCAATACGGCTTCATCGACGAGCCCGTCCTCGACGTCCGCGGCTACGTCGACTTCTCCGCGATGACTGTCCCGGGCGGCGGCGCCCACTTCGAGCTGACCTTCGGCGGCACCGTCCGCGTCATCTACCTCGGCAACCTCGGCTCTGCCGCCGGCAAGTTCGTCTACGACGCCACCACGCCCGCCAACGACCCCGATCAGCTCACCGCCGCCGACTTCTTCCGCGACTTCGGCATCTCGATCGACGCCGGCAGCTTCCTCGACGAGCTCAAGCTCCCGAAGATTTGGGGCGTCATCAAGATCGAGACCAACCTCGATTTCCTCAAGAACATCGGCCTCGACATCAAGGTCGCCGGCACGCTCCAGATCAACACGACCAAGCGCGACAAGGTCGAAACCCTCACCCTCGAAGGCATCCCCGGCGACCTGATCGACGCCTCCGCGTTCATCTCGAGCCCGACCTCCGACGATATCGCCTCACTCGACGCCGGCACGCTCACGAGCGCGATGACCACCGTCTTCGCCAACGCCGGCAAGACCCTCGGCGACGGCTACAAGGTCACCACCGTCATCTCCGGCTCCGCCTGGCGCATCGACGACAAGGCGAACAAGAAACAGTATTTCATCCAACTCGGTTCCAGCGGCACGCTCTCCGACACCGGCGCGCCCACGCAGGTGCTCAACTTCCGCGGCGAGACCCAGCAGTTCACGCTCGCGGCCAAGACCGTCCTCATCGGCGCCTACGCCTACGCGAAGTTCTCCGTCAACGACTCCGAGGTCTTCTCCATCAGCGGCGCCTTCTCGATCAAGCTCTCGACCTCGAGTCTCGAGATCTTCGCCGACGGCCAGATTTCGCTCACGCCGGGAGGAAACCACCTCTTCGATATGCGCGTCCAGGCGCTGTTGCTCATCGGCAACATCCCGCTCGGCGACCGCGACAACGACGGCGTCAACGACGGCAAGGTCATCGGCATGGCCGGCAAGTTCAAACTCGGCGCCAGCCTCAACCTCCCCAGCTTCGAACTCGGCGGCACCCTCGAACTGCTCATCAACACCACGAGCCAGGACATCCTCTGGTCCGTGCCGACCTTCCTGCGCGGCGCCACCGGCTACGACAGCATCGAAATCTCCGGCCGCCCGCCGAAATTCAAGGACGGCTACGATCCGCGCGCCGCCGCCACCACCGATCTGCTCGTGCCCGACACGAGCCAGTCCGCCGCGCCCTACATCGCGATCGGCGGCCTCGCGCACGCCGACGTGCTCGGCGCAGTCACGTTCGACGGCGCGTTCCTGTTCTCCATCTCCGGCAACGGCCTCACGCTCGCCGCGGTCATCAAGACCAAGCTCGAGATCCCCGGCACCGGCGTGACGCTCTTCGAGATGACGGGCAGCCTCACGCTCGTCATCGATTCCGAAGGCGTCCGCGGCTACGCCTCGCTCACCGTCTACAACGCCCCGGGTCTGCCGCGTCCGTTCAATCTCGATGAGGCCGACTTCAAGGTGCTCATCAACACCTCGACCTCGCAGCAGACGGTCCAGGCTTACCGCTTCGACGACAGCAACCACCTCGTCGCCGACACGATCGTCCTGCGTCCGCTGTTCTTCCAGTTCATCGCGTCCGCGAAAATCTCCTTCGTCATCGCCGGCGCCAAAGCCGCCACGCTCACCGGCCGCCTCGAGTTCACCCTCGCCGCCGCCGATGGCTACGTGCAGGTGCTCGTCGACGCCGAGGCCGCCGTCGCCGGCGTCACGCTCGGCACCGCGTCCGGCGGCCTGCGCATCGGCGTCGCCGGCGGCACGCCGTATCTGGCCGCGTTCATCCAGATCCAGGTCGGCGTCGGCACCAACGCCGATGCGGCCGCCCCGTCCGACGCGCAGGAGATCATCGGCAACGTCTTCCAAATTCAGTTCAAGCTGGCGTTCTACCTGAACACGAGCAGCGACGACATCCGCCTCGGCGGCGTCCTGCTCAAGGCCACCGAGCTGAAGCTCGCCGCGTCCGGCTTCATCCAATTCCAGTTCCCGGGCATCGACACCGGCTTCCGCATCGAAGGCGAGTTGTCGGTGACCGTGAACGGCGACGGCTTCGAGGTCACCGTCTCCGGCTTGATGACCGTGAAGGTCTTCGGTGCGATCATCTTCAAGGCCACCGCGCAAGGCGCGCTCAGCGTCTACAAGATCGGCGAAGCCGCCGGCGTTCCCATCTACGGCCTGGCGGGCCTCCTCAGCATCACGATCGATGCCGGCGGCCTGCTCCACGGCAACGGCTTCGGCTTCAACGCGTCGTTCCGCTTCGAGGTCAACACGACCAACGCCGAGAAGACCTTCACGTTCGGCTCCAGCTCCGTCACGCTCGAAGCTGGCATCTACGCCCGCATCCGCGCCGACGGCTATCTGTGGATGGGCAGCGAAGACACCGGCTTCCGCATCGACGGCACGTTCTTCCTCGAAGTCGGCTCGCGCGGCCTGATCGTTTCCGTCACCGCCGACATCGCGCTGCGCATCGGCGGCACCAACGTCATCACCTTCAACGCACTCGCCGCGCTGCTCATCGGCCCGAAGGGCATCGCCGGCAAGGTGTCGATCCACCTCGCCTTCGACATCGGCTTCATGACGTTCGACGGCAGCGCCGTGCTGGAGATCAACACCACGGGCGAAGCCATCGCCACCATCGGCTCGGCGACGGTCAATTTGCCCGCCGGGCCCTACCTGCGTCTGCACATCGACGGCGCGATCGAGATGGGCGGGGTGCTCAGCCTGCAAGGCGAGGCGACGTTCACGATCAAGGGCCTGCAGGTCACCTTGGAACTCGCCGCGATCGCCGACCTCGCGCCGCTCGGCCACCTCGCCGCAGCCGGCACGCTCTCCTTCGGCGCCGAGGGTGTCTGGGGCAGCGTCGAACTCAGCGGCGCGCTCGACGGCTTCGGCGTCGTGTCGCTCACCGGCACGTTCCGCCTCGCGTTCAACACCACCTCCACCGCACGCACGGTCAAAGTGCTCGACGTCGACCCGAACAGCGGCCAGGTCGCCGGCTTGAAGGACGAGAGCCTCGACCCGCTCTCGATCGTCGTCAGCTTCGGCGGACACTTTAAGATCGGCTTCTTCACCATCGACGGCAGCGCCTACCTGAAGCTCAGCGCCACGGGCTTCGAGATCCGCTTCGACGCCTCCCTCGATCTCAAGCTCTTCGGCCGCCTCTCCGTCCGCGGCGCCGCTGCCATCGGCACGGAGAACGGCACGCCTTACTTCATGATCGATCTCGGTCTCGGCGTCAGCGTGCTGTCGATGGGCCTGATCGAGATTTCCGGCACGTTCACGCTGAAGCTCGATACGCGCATCAGCTTCTTCCAGGTCGCCATCGCGATGAAGCTCAAGATCTGGGTCTTCGAGGTGAACGGCGCCGCCTCCATCACCGCCACGTCGGAATACTTCGAGATTCGCATCAGCAACCTCTCGATGAATTTCTTCAACATCATCACCGTGCGCCTGAGCGGTTACGTGCGGTCGAACGGCGAATTCGAGTTCACCGCCAGCGCCGGCGTGCGCCTCGATTTCGGCCCGGTCTACTTCTTCGCCAACTTCTCGATGACGCTCGCGAGCTGGGGCTTCTCGGTCTCCGGCTCGGCCGGCGCGGGCGTGGAAATCGACTTCGGCCTCTTCTCGATCGACATCTCGATCAGCTTCAGCTTCCGCCTCACCTTCAATCTCCAGAAGGGCACCGCGACCTTCAGCTTCTCGATCGGGCCGTTCGATATCGACGTCACGTGGAGCTTCGGCGCCCCGCCGATCCTCGCCACGAAGATCGGCTCCACGCTGCGCCTCAATATCGGCGTCAACGCCAGCGCGCGCGGCGCCGGCTACGAGACCGACAACAACGAGAGCTTCGTCGTCACGCACGTCGGCGGCTCCAAGGGCAACGAGACCCTCCGCGTCGCCGCGATGGGCTACCAGCAGGACTACGGCGGCATCTCGAAGATCCTCGTCAACGACGCCGGTAACGGCAACGACACCATCACCCTCGCCGCCGGCGTCCTCGCCGATGCGGAGATCAACGGCGGCGTCGGCGACGACAAGATTTTCTCCGCCACCAGCGGCAACAACATCCTCCGCGGCAACTCCGGCGGCGACACCCTCAAGGGCGGCCCCGGTAACGATTTCCTCTACGGCGGCGACGGCAACGACAACCTCGACGGCGGCGGCGGCAACGACAAGCTCTACGGCGAAGCGGGCAACGACACCATCCTCGGCGGCCCGGGCGACGACTATTTTGAAGGCGGCGCTGGCAACGACACGCTCAACGGCCAGGGCGGCACCGACACCTATTGGTTCACCGGCGACTTCGGCAGCGACTCCGTCGACGACTCCGGCGACGACACCGCCGACATCGTCGACCTCTCCGCGATCACCGGCGCGATCACGTTCAACCTCGACGCGAACTACATCGCGACCACCGGCAGCAACACCGTCACCGACACCAGCCGCACCGCCGAAGTCTGGATGGGTGGCTCGGCCAAGGACGTCTACAACGTCACCTCGACCAACACCAACGACGTCACGCTCAAGGGCGGCAGCAACGAGGACACCTACAACGTCACCTTCGGCAACCTCCAGGGCGAGGTCACCATCGACGACGCTGCCAGCAGCACCAACATCGACGTCCTCAACCTCACGTCGGCCGACTCCGGCACGATCCGCGTCTCCGACAGCTCTGGCGACTCGAAGATTTCGCAGGGCACGCAGGTCGTGAACTACGACCCGGGCTACACCAACATCGAGAGCATCAACATCGTCGCCACCGCCGCGCCGGTCCTCGTCACGACCTCCACCGGCGGCACCGAAGTGCTCGATCTGCGCCAGGACTTCACCGTCGAGTCCGCCTCGCTCGCTTGGACCGGCAGCCTGCACGCCGGCATGTTCGACTTCCAGACCGCGTCCGCGATCGCCGTCGACTACGATGTCGTCGCCCGCGCCAACGGCGCGATCACGATGCACAACACCGCCGGCGACATCAGCCTGAACGCTGGCATCTACGGCGCCTCCGACGACGGCTACGTCGGCAACGGCACCAACGTCATCACGCTCACCTCCGACGCCGGCGCGATCACCACCACTGGCCTCGGCTGGCGCACCGGCACCGGCCCCGGCGGCTTCCACACCTGGCTCGATTGGGCGCTCCGCTTCGCGAAATACACCACCGCCTCCGTCGACTTCGACTCCGGCCGCGTCGTGCAAGCCGGCGCGTTTACGTGGGAAGAGACGCTCTTCACCGCCAACGGCACCGAGCTCCGCGCCGCCAACGGCGCCTTCATCGAGGCCCAGGCCGGCAAGCTCGTCATGAGCGCCGCGCAGGGCGTCGGCGCCGCCGTCTCCGGCGACTTCATCAGCCCGCTCTCGATCTACACCAACATCGCCGAACTCTCCGTCAACACGCCGACCGACAAATCGAGCTACGTGATCACGATGAAGGACGTCACCAACGTCGCCAGTTCGACGTCCGGCCGCGTCGAGTTGGTCAGCCTCTTCGGCACGCAGACGATTTCGCAACCGATCACCACCACCACCGAAGTCGTCCTCTCCGGCAACCAGATCAACATCACGCAGCCCGTCACCAGCACGAGCACGATCTACGTTTACCCGACCAACCCGTCGCTCGCGATCCTCTTCATCCCGACCGCCGCCAACGCCGGCGCCGTCCCCGCGGCCAGCGGCGGCCTCGTCCTCACGCAGTCCGAGCTGAACAACATCATCTCGAGCAACGTCGTCTACTACGGCTCCGCCGAGCTTCTCAGCCAGCTCTACATCGGCGACCGCACGCTCACCCCGATCGTTCTCGACGACCCGAACGTCGTCCTCCGCGGCGACGTCATCTTCGTCAACTCGCCGCTCCAGACGCAGCGCCTCTACATCCTCGGCGACGGCACCACCACGACGCTCTTCGCCGACATCACCGGCCTCTCCGAAATCATCAACGACACCGTCGAAGTCTCCGGCACGCGCTCCATCACCGCGACCAACGGCGGCATCATCATCGGCAACCCCGGCGGCCAGATCGACGGCGTCGGCTCCGGCACCAACAGCCTGACCCTCACCGCCAGCACCTCCATCGCGGTCGACAACGGCGTGGGTCAAAACAAAGCCCTGCAAAACCTCACGTTGAACGCCGGCAGTTCGATCGACATCGGTGGTGCGGTGACGCTGGGCGGCAATCTCACCGTTCAAAACGGCACGACGGTGCGTTTCCGTGGTGCGGTGACGGTTACCGGCGATCTG
>JACPIT010000009.1:671955-701040 GCA_016187945.1 Opitutia bacterium | reverse complement strand
GACGAAAATCCCGCTCCGCCCGCCCGAGGGGCGCTGGCGCGCATGCCCAGCGTCTCGATTGCACCGCCCGCGCCGGTTCTGGCGCCCGCGCACCCCCATCCACGCCACTCGTTCAATCAATGGTGAAATATGCGGGTTAGCGGCGCCAGCGCGAAAGGGAAAGTGCTACCCATTCGGTGAGCACGTGGGCGGTCCGCGCCTGTCTCACGCGACGTCACTTCGGCTCTGCGCGCGCTTTCCACTCGGCGGCGAGGTCGGGCTTTTCCCAGACGGTGTAGAGTTCGACGAGGTGATCGCGGGTTTCGGCGACGATATTGCGGCGGAGCGCGGGGATGCGCGCGGCGTTTTCTGTCAGCGCCCGGTAGCCATCGAGGAGCAGCGGCTCGGCTTCGGCGAAGCGATGAAGGCGGGCGAGAACGGTGCCCAACTGTGCGCGGGCGGCCGCGGTCGTCCAACTGACGGGGTCGGCTTGGAGTTGGACGGAGAGCGACTCGCGCAGCACGGGTTCGGCGTCGGCGAGTTTGCCCTGGCGGAGCAGGGTGTCGCCGAGCTGGGCCAGGGCGATGAGCGTGTGGGGATGCTGCTCGCCGAGAGCGGCGCGGCGGAGCGTGAGGTTCTCGCGGATGAGCGTCGCGGCTTCCTCGAGTTTGCCTTCGCGGCGGTAGGTGTCGGCGAGGTTGCCCATGAAGACGAGCGTTTCGAGGTTGTGATCGCCGAGCGTGCGGCGGGCGATCTCGACGCCGGTGCGCTGGAGCGCTTCGGCGTCGGCGAGCCGGCCGAGGGCTTTGTAAGCGCCGCCGAGATTGTTGATCGTGACGAGTGTGTCGTGGTGTTCGGGGCCGAGGACTTTGCGGCGGAAGGGGAGGATGCGTTCGTTGATCGTCGCGGCGTCGGCGAACTTGCCTTGGTCGCGCAGCGTGATGGCGACGTTGTTCCAGGCGGTGAGCGTGTCGGGATGATCGGAGCCCTTGGCCGTTTCCTCGATCGCGGCGGCCTCACGGAAGAGCGCCTCCGCTTCGGGCAGACGGGATTGTTGGACGCGGATGCTGCCGAGAGTGCTGAGGCCGAGGAACAGTTCCGGGGATTTCGCGCCGTAAACGCGGCGGCCGGCGGCGAGCGTTTCCGTCTGGAGCGTGGCGGCGTCGGCGAGTTTGCCGAGGTCGCGGAGATTGGCGGCGCGGGCGTCGGCGGTGCGCAGGGTGTCCGGATGCTCGGAGCCGAGCGTGCGGCGCTGCGCGGCGAGCGTGGTGTCGAGCAGACGGGCGGCGTCGTCGTAGCGCGCGAGATTGGCGTAGGCGCTGGCGACGTCGGCGGCGGCTGCGAGCGTTGACGGGTGCTCGAGGCCGAGTTCGCGCTGGCGCGTGCGCCAGGTGGATTCGAGGTGGCCGAGTTCCTTCTCGTATTCGCCGAGGGAGTCGTAGACGTGGCCGATCATGCGGTGAATTTCCGCCGTCAGCAGCGGGTCGTCCGCAAATTTTCCTTCGAGGCGCGAGGCGGCGCGGTCAAGGACGTCGCGCAGGCGGATGTCGCGGTCGGGTTGCTCGCCGGGCGAGGCTTGCGCGAGGAGATCGTTCTGGAGGAAATCGGCGAGCGCCTTGCTGGTGCGCGCTTCGGCGCGGGCGGTCTGCTCGGCGCGGCGGGCGCGGAGGGCGAGGGAGGCGCTGACGATCGTGGCGGCGATGAGTAGCGCGACGAACGCCGCGGCGGCGGCGAAGGCGGCGCGGTGACGGCGCGCGTAGCGGGCGAGGCGCTGGCCGGCGCTGGGCGGTTGCGCGAGGATCGGCTCGCCGGCGAGGAAGCGGCGCAAATCCTCCGCGAGCGCGGCGGCGCTGGCGTAGCGGCGCGCGGCGTCGCGTTCGAGAAGTTTGAGCACGATCGTCTCGAGGTCGGGCGGAGTGGCGGGGGCGAGGAAGTGCGGCGCGGGCGGCTGGCGCTGCTCGACCAGCAACGGCAACTGCGCGGCGCTCGCGCCGGCGAAGGGCGTGCGGCCGGTGAGCATCTCGTAGGCGATGACGCCGAGTGCGTAGAGGTCGCTCGCGGGCGTGAGCGCGGCGCTGCCGTGGCGGAGCGCCTCGGGTGCGAGGTAGTGCGGCGTGCCGAGGACGCCGGTGACCGCGGTGAGATCGCCGCCGGGCTCGAGTTGCGCGGCGAGGCCGAAGTCGGCGAGGCGCGGCTCGTCGCCGTCGAGGAGGATGTTCGAGGGCTTGAGGTCGCGGTGGAGCACGCCTTCGCCGTGCGTGTAGGCGAGGGCGGCGGCGATCTTGTGGAGCAACGCCGCGGCGGCGCGCGGCGCGAGCGGATCGCGGCGGAGGCGTTGCGCGAGGTCGCCGCCTTCGACGTAGTCCATCGTGAAGAACACGTGGCCGTCGGCGCGGCCGGAGTCGTGCACCGTGACGATGTGCGAGTGACGGAGGCGCGCGGCGGTTTGCGCTTCGCGGAGGAAACGCAGTTCGGGACCGGCGGCGTTGCCGGTGTCGGGGAGCGCTTTCAGCGCGACGATGCGGCCGAGTCCGCTCTGGCGCGCGGCGTAGACGCGGCCCATGCCGCCGCGGCCGATCTCGTCGATGATTTCGTAGGCGCCGATGCGGCGGAGTTCGCCGGGGCGGGCGTCGACGGGCGCCGCGGGTTCGAGGGGCGGCGTCAGCGCGAAATCCTCGCCGGCGAGCGCGCGCAGGCCGGCGCAGCGCAGGCAGACGCCGCCGACGGCGAACGGGTGCGCGGTGGAGCCGCCGCAGGACGAGCAGACGTGGAAGGGCGAGGCGCTGGAGGATTTCAGGACCGGCATGGCGTCAGGCGCGGGAGCGCGGCGGTGCGGAAGCGGAATGGGAGAACGAGAAAGATTAAGAGAAAGAGGAAAGAGGAAGAGCGGTCAGGCGCGCAGGGCTTGGAGGAGGTGCTGCATTTCGGCGCGGACTTCGGTGGGGTCGTTGACGGTGGCGGCGATCTCGAGCTTCACGAGTTCGGCGTAGCGCTGGTTGAGGCGGTGAACCCAGACGGCGACGTTGGTGCGCGTGGTGCCGAGGGCGACGGCGGCGCGGTCGTAGTCGCCGGGCGCGGGCGTCGCGCTCAGAAAAGTTTTCAGCACGGCGAACTGCGCGGCGCGGGCGGGCGGCGTGGCTTGCTCGTCTTCGAGTTTGCGCAGGGCGCGGGCGAGGAGCGTGAGTGCCCAACTGCGCTCGAAGAGCGTGCTGGGGTCGGCTTGCGGCTGATCGATGGACGCGAGTTCGCTCTCGGCGTCGAGCGAGTGCCAGTCGATGAATTGCGCGCGGCCGCCGCGTTTCTGGGCGTTGGCGCGCTCGAAGTGTTCGCTGAGAAAATGGCGGAGTGCGCCGACGAGGTAACCGCGGAAGCGGCCTTTGGCGGGATCGGGGCGATCGAGGAAATCGCCGTCGAGGAGGTAGACGAAAAAGTTTTGGGTGAGATCCTCGGCGTCGGCGGGCGAGTGGCCGCGGCGGCGCAGGTAGCCGTAGATCGGGAGCCAGTAGCTCGCGCAGAGTTGCTCGAGCGCCTGGCGGCGCTGCGTCGAATCGCGGCGGGCCTGGAGGATGACGCTCCACTGGGTCGGGGCGAACGGGGCGCCGGCTTCGGTGTCGGGAGGCGGCGGCAACGGAGGCGCTGAATCGGGCATGGGCGCGGACGGAAGCGGGGCGCGGGACTGTCGCGCTGCGCCGGCGGCGTAGTCAAGGGCGGTCGGTCTCGGGCAGGTGTCCGTTCGGCTGGGTGACATTGGGCGCTGAAGAAGATTGGGGAAACGGCGCGCGCGGATTGCGGAGAATTTCTTGTCGCGCAAAAAAGCCGCCGACGTTTTTGGCGTCGGCGGCGGAGTCGGGCGTTTGTTGCTTATTAAGCAACAAAGTCGGGGGCGGTGCGGGGGCTATTGCAGGGCGGCGGTGAGGTCGAAGACGAGGAGGCCGGCGGTGTCGGCGGTGAAGGCGCCGGTCGCGCTCGGTTGGATCACGATGTCGGCGCTGGCGCCGTTGGCGGCGGCGAGGACGCTGTAGCGGGCGCCGGGCGCGAGGCCGCTGAGGTAGTGTTTTTGCGTCGCGAGCGGCGCGGTGTAGGAGGTGCCGGCGAACGGTGTGCCGTAGTTCACTGCGAAGAGCGCGACGTCGGTGCCGACGACGGCTCCGCTGAACGCGTCGCCGGCGGTGCTGGCGAGCGGAGTGGGCGTGAGGCGCGCGCCGGCGGTGTCGGCGGCTTGGAGGACGTGGAGGAAGCGGATCGTGGTCGGGTTCGAGGAGTCCTCGACGACGAGGCGGCCGATCGACGGTTCGAGTTCGGCGATGTTGGTGATGGTGCCGTTGACGGGCACGTAGCTGAGCGTGGCGTTGGTCGGGAGCAGGGTGTTGACGAAGAGGTATTGGCCGCCGGGGGTGACGACGGTGGCGCGGCGGTTCGTGCCGTCGATCGTCGGGGGCGCGGTGAGCGTGAGGTTGAAGCGCTTGAAGAGGCCGGTGTGCACCGACGCGGCGCGGTCGTAGATGACGGCGACGTCGGGTTGGAGCCAGACGATGGCGCGGCTGGCGTGCGAGATGTCCATGAGGGCGTTGCCGGGCGTCCAGACGCTGGGGCGGTTGTAGCATTTGGTCAGGTCGGTGGACGCGTAGGCGTAGCCGGGGCCGGTGCTCATCGCGGTGACGGGATCGCCGGCGCTCATGCCGTTGTTGAACTGTGAGCCGTTGACGAAGTAGCTGGACTCGAAGTGCTGGAGAAACGGTGTGCCGTCGCTGCACCAGTTTTTCAGGGCGAGGGTGTTGTGCCAGATGGAGGATTGGCCGTTGGTGTTGTTGTCGTAGCTGGAGAACTCCTTGGTGAGCCACTCGCCGCGGCGGTAGAGCTGGAACTGGCCGGCGTCGCAATCTTGGTGGTTGATGGTGCTCCAGCCGGCGCGGAAGTCGAAGAGCGTGGCGTTGGGCGTCCAGTCGGTGCGCGCGAGCAGGCGGCCGAAACCGGGGTCGATGAACGCGGTCGCGCGGGCGGTGCGCGGGTCGGCGGGGTTGAGCGCGGTGGGATCGGTCGGGTCGAAGAGCATGAAGTAGAGGATGGCTTCGGTGACGTTCCAGGCGCGTTGGACGCGGTTGATGAGGCCGGCGGCGCCGCCTTCGACGGCGTGGAGCGCGATCCAGCGGGCGTCGTTGAGGTGCGTGTTGAGGCCGCGTTTCTGTTCGTTGAGCGCGAGGAGCGTGTAGGTGGTCATGTTGTCGGGCGTGACCCAGAGGCGGAGGAGGTCGCCGACGCTGGCGATCTGGTAGACGGGGCCGAGGTAGGGTTGCGAGGCGGGCACTTGTTGTTTTGGCACCATCGTGGAATAGAAGCCGTGCACGTAGCGGTCCCAGGTGGGCGAGCCGATGAGGTCGATCTGCGGGCCGAAGACGGCGGAGTCGGTCATGCCGGCGGTTTGGAGCGCGAGGAGCTGGCCTTGGATATAGGCGATGGAGTGGCCGTAGAGGCCGCCTTCGACGGCGATGCCGCCGGAAGCGAGGCCGACGGTGGCGGTGGCGGGCAGCTTGAACGCGGAGCGCACCGTCGCGGGGGCTTCGAACATCGCATACTGCTGGTAGAGCCAGGCGCCGGTGGCGTTGAGCAGGTAGGAGCGCAGGGTGTTGCCGCGGACGGCGTCGGGTTTCGTCGGGTCGA
The DNA here is from genome assembly GCA_016187945.1 of Opitutia bacterium. GTDB lineage: Bacteria > Verrucomicrobiota > Verrucomicrobiia > Opitutales > Opitutaceae > Didemnitutus. Next base: position 695,403 of record JACPIT010000009.1, on the reverse strand, counting down.
GCGCGGGGTCGTCGGCGGCGTCGAGCGCGAGCGGCATCATGGTGATGAGGCGGGCGTGGTTGAGGTAGTAATTGTTCGCGGCGATGCGCGGGGCGTTGCCGCCGGGGAGGAGGGCGGTGCTGTTGGTGACGCCGATGGGATTCGGGTGATCGCCGCCGGTGGTGTAGGCGTTGAGGCAGTCTTCGGCCCAGAGGAGAAACGCGGTGCGGATGGCGGCCTTGTCCTGTGCGGTGAGGATCGTCACGGGCTGGCCGTTGGCGTCGGAGACGCCCTGCAACCAGTCGGCGAGCAGCGGCCAGCATTCGCCGGAGCCGTTCGAGCGATTGTAGATCGGGTAAAGGCTCTCGCGGAACGGCGCGCCCTGCTGGTGGCCTTTGGCGGCCTCGTTGATCACATACATGAACATCTGGCGCGCCTTCTGGGCGTAGCTGACGCGGGCGAGCGGATCGGGATCGACCAGACCGAAGAACGCGAGCGTGAGCGCGTGTTGTTCGCTGACCATGTTGGTGGTGACGTTGGCGCCGGAGTAGCCGTCGTTGTCGCCCCAATCGGGATAAGGCACGGCGGCGTGCACGCCGTCGGGGAAACAGAGCTGGTGCGCGTGCAGTGCGAGTTGGAGCATCGAGCGCAGGCCTTGTTGGTAGAGGGCGTTGCCGGAGTGCGCCCACGAGCGCAGGCGCGGGACGTCGTTTTGATTGAGCCAGAGGCGCGGGTGGCCGGCGACCGGCGTCGGGAGCGGCGGCGGCGTGTAGAAATTCGCGGTGATAGACACGTTGGCGCTCGGCATCTGGAACGTCGTGGTGGTTGCGAGCGTGTCGGAGAATGCGACCCCGCCGCTCCACTGCTTGAATGCCTGCCCGGCTGGCGCGGCGCCGGCCACGATGGTGACCGTCGCGTAGGGCGCGAAGGTGGCGGAGGCGGCGCCGTTCACGGTGCCGTTGAGGACGGTGACGGTGTAGGTGGAGGGTGGCGGCGTGCCGCCGCCGCCGTCCGGAGGAGGCGTCGTCGTGCCGCTGACGACGACGGTGGTGATGGCGGAGTTGGCCTTCACGCCGTTCGTGTCGGTGGCGGTGGCGCGGACGAAATTATTGCCCAGTCGCGGCGGCGTCCACGTGATCGAGTAGGGCGCGGACGTGGCGGTGCCGACGATCGTGCCGCTCAGCATGTCGTAGAAATCGATTTTCGCGATCGGACTCGTGTTGCCGCTGGTCGTGGCGGTGAACGTCACGGCAGTGCCCGCGGTGACGGTCGTGTTGTTGGCCGGCGCGGCGATCGTGACGGCGTAGGGTTGCTTCGCCGCGAAGAGCGGGCGCGCGAGCGCGAGGAAGACGGCCATGGCCGCGAGGAATGCGAGCCAGACCGACGAGCGTGGGGATGGGCCAGTGATTTTCATGCACGGCGGATTCCGGAAGCGGACGGCGGGAATTGCGGCGCGCGGCCTAGCCGTTCGGCCCCGGGTGGAAACCGGGGGCGCGAGATTTCGCGTAATTCTTCGCGGCCGTTTTCCCCAAGCCGGCGCGATGAACCGATCTCGTGCCGCTACGACGTTTTCGCGGAGCCTGCGCCGCGCCGGGCTGCTCGCGCTCCTGTGGGCGGGCGCGCTGCACGCCCAGACCTCGCTCTACGTGACGGTCGGGCCGTATTTCTACCGATTCAACGCCGTCACCGGCGCGCCGATCGCGGCGCCGCTCGGCAACACGAACTCGTTCACCTGGCAATCGGCGCTCGACGGCCAGGGCCGGCTCTACGTCGCGTTGTCGGGCCAGCAGAACGTGGGCGTCTACGATGCGAGCACCGGCGCGACGATCAACCGGGCGTTTCTCGACACCGGCATCAATTCCCCGAGCGCGCTCGGCCTCTGGAACGGCACGCTCTACGTCGCCTCGCAATCGCAGCAGCGCATCAGCACCTACGACGCGGGCACGGGCGCGCTGCTCAACGCGAACTTCATCGCGAATCTCTACGTGCCGGAGTATCTCGCGTTCGACGCGAGCGGGCGGCTCTTCGTGAGCAACGGCGACGGCACGGTCGGCCTCTTCGACGCGGCGAGCGGGGCGGTCATCAATCGCAATTTCATCACGGGCCTCAGCTCGCCGATGGGGCTCGCGCTCGACGGAGCAGGGCGGTTGTTCGTCGCGTCGGTGCAGGGCAACAAGGTGAGCGTGTTCGATGCGACGAGCGGGGCGTTGCTCAACTCGAGCCTGATCGCCGGCCTCGGCAGTCCGCGGGCGCTCGCGCTCGATGCGAGCGGCGCGCTCTACGTCGGTTCCTACAACGCCGGCGGCGGCTACTACGAAGTGGGGCGCTACGACTCCGCGACGGGCGCGGCGCTGAACGCGCACCTGTTGCTCAACGGCGGCAGCATCTCGTCGCTCAATCTTCAAGCGGTGCCCGAGCCCGCCACGTGGGCGTGTCTCGCTCTGGGCCTGGCGTGGCTCGGGTGCCGCTTCCGCGCGCGGCGCGTCAGTTGACGCGCCGGTATTCGCGCCAGCGCTCCGCGTCCCCGAAGAGTGGGAATTTTTCCGCGACGGGCTGATCGTTCACGAGGAGCAGGCGCGGCGGAAACAATCTCGCCTCGTCGGCGGCACTGAGGGCGAACGGCGGACCGTCGAGATCGTCGCCGAGATAGAACAGCCCGACGAGGGCGCCGCCGGGTTTGAGCAGTTGCGCTGTGCGCGCGGCGTATTTCTCGCGGAGATCGAGCGGCAGCGCGCAGAGGAACGTGCGTTCGTAGATCACGTCGAACGGCGCGCCGGGAAAATCGTAGGTGAAGAAATCGCCCAGCACGACGCGCTCGGCGAGCGGCGCTCCGAGGTTGCGGCGCGCGCATTCGGCCGCGGCCGGAGCGAAGTCGATCGCGGTCACGTCGTAGCCTGCGCGGTGAAGGGCGGAGATTTCGTGGCCGGAACCGCAACCCGGCACGAGCGCGCGACCACCACGCGGATGCGCGGCGAGATAATCGCGGAGCTGTGGCGGCACGCCGCCGTAGTCCCACGGCGTTTTGCCGTTGGCGTAACGCTCGTCCCAAAACTTCGGATCGGCGGGATCGCTCATGCGGGCAAGAGAACCGCAGCAACGCGCGTCGGTTCCAAAACAAAAATGCGGAGAAGCGTGTTCCCCGATCTGTAGGGGCGCAGTCTTGCTGCGCCCGGGAATGGTGCCGCGACTTCACGCCGGGCGCAGCAAGACTGCGCCCCTACCGCCCCTACGGTCGGAATCGCGCCGGTGCGATCGCGCTCAAGTCCGGCGCGCCGATGCCGATGGAGCGGGTTGCAGTCTTAGTCCCTCCAACCTCCCTCCCGTTGTCTATGTCCCCGAAGCACCTTGTCGGCTTGCTGGCCTTGGCGTGCGCCTTCACGGCGGCGTCGGGTGCCGAAAAAAATCAACTTCGTGTCGAGTCGAGCCGTGCGCTGCGACTTGCGATCGTCGACGGCGACAGCAAGGCCGTCGGTCGCGATTCGATGCACTCGGCCTTCGCCGAGGCGCTGGAATTCGAGCTGGGGCAGCGTTGCAAAGCGCCCGTCCCCGTGAAGCCGCAAACGTCCGATGCGGACCGCGCGGCGTGGGGCCTCGCCAACGGCAGCTTCGACGTCGGCCTCGTGGTCGGCAACAGCCTGCCGCGCGCGATGGTGAGTTCCGAGTTCGACGTGCTCAAAGCCACGCAGACCGCGGGCAAGGGCAAGTTCGCGCTCTACTTCGTCATTCGCAAAGACGACGCCGGGCTCGCCGAGATGCTGAGCGCCGCGTTTCCCGAAGCGCTGAAAGGCCAGTTTTTCCTCCGCGCCGTCGCGAAGGCGAACGGCCAGGAATTGCCCGACGTGTGGAGCATCGCGATCGCCGCGAAGTGAACCGCCGGAACTCCGTGCACGCGTCGCGCGGCGGAAATTAGCCGGCGCAGCGGACGGGATGAAGTTTGGTGCAATTCTTGCAGGCCGCGGAAAACGAAGCCGCGGCGCGCGCAAGACTCGCGCTTAGTGGCGCGCCGCAGCCGGCTTGGAGCAACGCTCATCGCTCGAATCAGTGCAGCTCACATCGTGAAAGCGGGTGCTGCGCCGCCGGACGGGAGCGAGCGCGGGCCGAATACATTACGGGCGCTTGCGCGCGCGGGACATCGGGCGCATTGCCGGGGCATGGCGCAGGAATCCGAAGTGGCAGTGGCGGCGCCGCGCGAGAATGGCGATGCGGCTTCGTTGATCGGCGAGAGCGAAGTCATGCAGCGCTTGCGGCGCACGGCGGAGGAAGTGGCACGCAGCGACGTGACGGTGCTGATCGAAGGCGAGAGCGGCACGGGCAAGGAACTCGTCGCGCGACTCATTCACGAGCGCAGCGAGCGCGCGGGGCAGCCGTTCATTTTCGTGAACTGCGCGGCCCTGCCGGAGCAGCTCGTCGAGGCCGAGCTGTTCGGCCATCGCAAAGGCGCGTTCACCGACGCGCGCGCGGACAAGCCGGGGCGCTTTCAACTCGCGGACGGCGGCACGCTCTTTCTCGACGAGATCGGCGATCTTTCGCCGAAAGGGCAGGGCGATCTGCTGCGCGTGCTCGAGGACGGCGCGTTCCGCATGGTCGGCGGCACCGAGCTCTTGCGTGTCGACGTGCGCGTGGTCGCGGCGACGAACAAGAATCTGCAGGACGCGGTCGCCGCGGGGGAATTTCGCGAAGACCTCTACTATCGCCTGCACGTCATCCCGATCGTCGTTCCGCCGCTGCGCGAGCGCGCGGACGACATTCCGCTGCTGATCGAGGCGTTCCTCGTGCGCTTCTGCGCGAAGCACCGGCGGCGCCCGAAGCGTCTTGCGCCCGAAGCGATGCGGCTGTGCCAGCGGTTCCCGTGGCCCGGCAACATCCGGCAATTGCGCAATGTCGTCGAGCGCCTCGTCGTGACCTCGTCGGGCAACGTGATCGGCATCGATGAATTGCCCGACGACATCCGCGAGCAGGACGGCGCCGCCGCGAGCGTCGCGATCCGCCCCGGCATGACGATCGAGGAAGCGGAAAAATTGCTGATCGCGCAGACGATCAAGCACGCGACCTCGAATCGCGCCGCCGCCGCGCGCTTGCTCGGCATCAGTCGGCGTGCGCTGCAATACAAGTTGAAGCGCTACGGCCTGCTTGAGCGAGACGCGGTCTGAAAATTGCACCGCGCGCGCGCTCCGGTGCAGGGATTGCACGGAAACGCCATGCGCAGCGCACCCGGGCTCGCCGGGAGAATCGGGCGATTCTCACGGCAATTGCCTCGCACTCCGGAGCTAGCGGTGCGCCACCGGCCAGCGGCACGGCTGCTGCAAAAGACCAGGTGCGCCCATTCCGGACGCAAAGCCAGATAACCTTCGGTTAATCATACATCATGAATCCTGAAACCACCTCCGCTACTCCCGCTACGACGGCCGCTCCTGCGCCCGCCGCGCCGCGCCCCGTCGCGACGCCCCAAGCCGTCTCCGTCGCGCCCACGAATCCGGCGCCCGCGGCGCTGAATCACCCGAAAGCCAACGCACCGCGCTCCGGCAAGAAACAACGCGGCCAGAAGAACACGCCGCTGCTCTAGCTGGCTCCACGCGTGGCGGCCCGGACGCGGGCCGCCTTTTTCTTTTTCCCTCCTTCCCATGAATGCCTGCATCCCTCTCCTCCAGGAACTCCAGCAAATCGAAAATCAGCCGAACGACGTCACCGCCGAGCGCCAGCAGCGTGCGGCGGAGTTGCGTGCGGCGGCCCCGGCACCCGTGCTGGCGCACTACAACCGGCTCGTCGTGAACCGCGTGAAACCGATCGCCGAGGTGCGCCACGGCGTCTGCGGCGGCTGCCACTTGAAACTCGCCTCGTGGGTGCGCCAGGCCGCGGCGAGCGACGACCTGCACGTGTGCGAAAACTGCGGCGCGTATCTCGTCTTCCCGCGCGAAGAGCCCGAGCGCGTCGTCGCTCCCGCGCGCAACGCGCGCCGTCGCGCGGCGCGCTTGGACGTCATCCGCGCGGCGGCCGTGGCGACGGTGCACTGAGCGACGTCGCAGCGAAAGTCCGAGGCCGGCTCCCGAATGGGGCCGGCCTTTTTCCTGGTATGGCGCGTCGTCGGCAATGCGTGCGCAGACTCTGCCAACGCATGCCTGCGTTGCGGCCGAAACTGCGTCGAAGAATGCGCCGGGCCAAAAACGTTCTCTGTCCAACCGGTCGCTTCTCGTTTCCGTGCGTCGCCGCGCGTTCTCGTGCCGGGCGCGGATTTCCGCTATGAACTGGCATCTTCGAAATCGTATTTTGGTTCCCACCGTCCTGCTCGTCGCCGCACTGACGTGCGCGATCAGCGTCGCCGCTTACGTGATGAGCCGGCGCATGCTCACGAGCGCGATCGAACGGCAATTGAAGATCGAGTGCAGCGCTTCGCTGTCGATGGTCGAGAAGTGGGTGGACGCGCAGCGCCGCAGCCTGCTGGAACTGAGTCGCGACCCGGCGCTGGCGGAGGTGCTGGAAGCGGACGCGGCGCGCGTGCCGGCGTTGCGCGAAAAGGTGAACGCCACGCTCGCGCGCTCGATCGCGCTCTTCGACAGCGCGGTGCGGTTGCACCTGCTTGACGCGAACGGCAACGTCGCCGCCGCTTCCGAAGCGGCGCTGGTAGGGCAACTGAATCTCGGCGACCGCGATTACTTCAAACGCGCCTGGGCGGGAGAGACGACCGTATCGGACGTCGTGGTGAGCCGCGTCTCCGGGCGGCCGATCATCGCGGTCGCGGCACCGGTGAAGCGCGGCGACCGGATCGTGGGCGTCGTCAGCAACATTCTCGATCTCGGCGTGTTCAGCGAACGCACGATCGTGCCCATGAAGGTGCTCGAGACCGGTTACGCCTATCTCACCGAGCGCGACGGCAGCGTGATCGCGCATCCGGACCGCACGAAGATCCTCAAAGTGCAGCTCAAGGAATACGACTGGGGACGCGAGATGCTCGCGCGACGCAACGGCGTGGTGAATTACACGTTCGACGGCGTGGAGAAATCCGTCGTCTTCCAGACCAGCGAAAAACTGAACTGGGCCATCGCCTTCACGGTGCCGCGGATGGAAATCGAGGCGCCCGCCCGCCGCATGACGAATCTGCTGCTCGGCCTCGGTGCGACGGTGCTCGCGCTCGGCGTGGCGGTGGCGCTGCTCACGGCGCGCGCGATCGTGCGGCCGATTGCGGCCGTCGCCGCGCGCCTCGGCGAAGGCGCGGCGACGACGGCGAACATCGCCGTGGAGGTTTCCAACGCCAGTCAGCAGATCGCCAGCCGCGCCACGGAGCAGGCGGCTTCGCTCGAGGAGACCAGCGCAGCGGTGGAAGAGCTGGCGTCGTCCGGCGGCGCCGCCGGCGAAACGGCGCGGCGGGCCAACGGCGTCGCGCGCGAAGTCCGCAGTTCGGCCGAGGCCGGCGCGGCCGACGTCGTGCGGATGAACCGCGCGATGGCCGACATCAAGAAATCGAGCGACGAGATCGGGAAGATCATCAAGACGATCGACGAGATCGCGTTTCAGACGAACCTGCTCGCGCTGAACGCCGCCGTGGAAGCTGCCCGCGCCGGCGAGGCCGGAGCGGGTTTCGCCGTGGTGGCGGAGGAGGTGCGCTCGCTCGCGCAGCGCAGCGCGCAGGCGGCGAAGGAGACCGCCGGCATGATCGAGGGCGCGATCGCGAACACGAATCAAGGCGTGCAAATCTGCACGCAGGTCGGTCGGACGCTCAACGAGATCGTCACGAAAGTGCGCGTGCTCGACGAACTCGCCACGCAGAGCGCGACCCTCGCCGGGGAGCAGACGCAGAACATCGCGCAAATCAGCACGACCGTCGCCGGCATGAGCGACACGACGCAGGGCAACGCCGCCAGCGCCGAAGAAACCGCTGCCGCCGCCGAAGAGCTAAACGCACAGACAGCGACGCTGAACGACGCCGTGCGCCGTCTCGAGCGGCTCGTGACGGGCGAAGGCGCCGCGGAGCAGAAGCCGATGAACCGTGCGGTCGCGGTGCGGGCAAAAGCCACGGTGGACCGGATGTCGAAGCGGCCGATCGCAGAAGCTGCGTCCGCGAGATAACGTCGGTGGAGAGAGCGAGTGTGGCGCAAAAAAGCCGGTTTGTGGCCGGCTTCGCGCGCGAGAATTTGAAAAGGCTCAGATGAGTCCGAGCTTCATCTTTCCTTCCTCGGAAATCATCGACTGGTTCCACGGCGGATCCCAGGTGATGCGGACGTCGGCGGCGCTGACGCCGGGGACGAGGAGGATTTTGCTTTTCGCATCCTCGGCGATCACCGGGCCCATGCCGCAGCCGGGAGCGGTGAGCGTCATGGCGACGTCGACCTTGTGGGCGCCGTCGTCCTGCTTCGAGACGTCGAGCGAGTAGACGAGGCCGAGGTCGACGATGTTGACGGGGATTTCCGGGTCGTAGACCTGGCGGAGCTGGCCCCAGATCGCTTCGGGGTCGGGCGCGCCGTTCGGCGAGGCGGAGGGCTGCGCGCTGACCGCGGAGGGCTGGACTTGTTCGCCGAGCGCATCGGCGTCGGAGCTGGTGATGCGGAAGAGGCCGAAGCCAGTCTGCACGGTGTAGCTGCCGCCGAGGACTTGGTGGATGAGGACGGTCTCGCCGGCGGGGAGCGTCTGCCTGTCGCCGGAGGGAATCTGGTGGGCGACGACGTCGCGGGAGAGGGTGCGTTCGCGATTGGTCATAAGGTGGGAACCACTAATGGACACTGATGAACACTAAGATTTAGCCCACGAAACACACGAAAGCACACGAAAGTCTTTTTGTTTTCGTGTGCTTTCGTGTGTTTCGTGGGCACAAAATCATTCTTTGAATTTGCTGCGGATGATCTCGCTCAGTTTGTCGTGGAGCTGCTCGTTCTCGATCTTGCCGAGGACTTCCTCGAAGAAACCGAAGACGAGGAGTTCGTCGGCCTGGGCCTTCGCGATGCCGCGCGACTGGAGATAAAATTCCTGCTCGGCGGGGATGCGGGCGCTGGTCGCGCCGTGCGTGCAGCGGACGTCGTTGGCCTGGATCTCGAGACCCGGGAGCGAGTGCGCCTCGGCGTCGTCGGAGAGCATCAGGTTGCGGTTCGACTGGTAGGCGTCGGTCTTTTGCGCGTCGGGGTCGACGACGATGAGGCCGGAGAAGATGGTCTTCGCCTGATCGAGGAGCGCGTTCTTGTAGAGGAGATTCGAGGACGTGTTGGGCGCCTGGTGAATCTGGAGCGTGCGCTGGTCGAACTCCTGCGTGTCGCGCGCGATGGTGAGCGCGAGCATCTCCGAATGCGCGCCGGGCGCCTGCAACTGAGAGAAACTCTCGTGCCGCGCCTGACGCGCACCGGCGTGGAGATTGAGCGAGAGGACGCGCGCGTCGCGGCGGGCGACGGTGGCGTTGAACTGCAGCGACAGCGCGTCGCGGCTCCAGTCCTGCATGGCGACGTAGGTGATCTGCGCGCCGTGGCCGGCGAAGAGATCGTTGCCGCCGACGATGAGCTGGCGCGGCGCGGAATCGGCCGCGTTCGGATCGCGGCGTAAATCCGCTCCTACAGTTTCGGAACTGCGGAAGAAGTCGGCGACGGTGACCTTCGCGTTCTCGTCGGCGACGACGAGTGTGTGCGGAAACGCGGCGGCATTGGCGCCGGCGGCGTAGTGGAACACGCCGATGGGGAGCGGCACCTCGACGTTTTTCGGCACGTAGATGAAGGCGCCGTCCTCGAGGAAGGCCTCGTGCAGCGCGGCGAATTTTTCGGAGCCGAGCTTCGAGGGCTGCGTGAGCAGGTGCTCGCGGACGAGTTCGCCGTGTTTGAGCAGCGCGTTTTGGAGCGTGTCGAAGATCACGCCGCGTTGGACGAGGTCGGCGGGGAGCGCCTCGGCGAGGGCGACGCGGTGATTGGCGAGCACGAGCGTGCCGGCGCCGGTGATGTCGAGCGCGGCGTGGCGCAGGTCGGCGAGTTTAACCGGCGCGGGGAGCGAGAAGCCGTCGAGCGTGAGCGCGCCGTAGTTGGAGAAGCGCCAGCCTTCGTCGGTGCGCTTCGGCATCGGGAGCGCGGCGAAGCGCGCGTAAGCGGCGCGCTTGCGTTCGAGCCACCAGGCGGGGAGGTGGGCGACGCGCGCGAGGTGAGCCTGGAAGGCAGTTTCGGTAAACGAGCCGACGACGGAAGTGGGAGCGGAAAGGGTGGAGGACATTTCGGAATCTTTCTTCTTTCTCTTAATCTTTCTCTTTCTCTTGGTTTTCTCCGCTTCGTCGCTCCCGTAAAGAGGGAGAAAGATTAAGAGAAAGAGGAAAGAGAAAGATTGTTCAGCCGACGCTTCCTTCCATCTCGAGGTCGATGAGGCGTTTCAACTCCACCGAGTATTCCATCGGGAATTGGCGGGCGAGGTCGTTGATGAAGCCGTTCACGGCGAGGCTCATCGCCTGCGCTTCGGTGAGGCCGCGCTGCTGCATGTAGAAGATCATGTCTTCGGAAACCTTGGAGACGCTCGCTTCGTGCTGCGTGGCGTTCTTGTCGCCGCGGACGGAGATGGCGGGGTAGGTGTCGGTGCGGCTGTTCGTGTTGATGAGCAGCGCGTCGCACTCGGTGTTGTTTTTGCAGCCCTTGAGGCGCTTCGGGATGTGCACCTGGCCGCGGTAGGTCGCGCGGCCCTGGCCGACGGAGATGGATTTCGAGATGACGTTCGACGTGGTGTTGTTCGCCGCGTGGATCATCTTCGCGCCGGTGTCTTGGTGCTGGCCGTCGTTGGCGAGCGCGATCGAGATGACTTCGCCGCGGGCGCCTTCGCCCTTCAGGACGACGCCGGGGTATTTCATCGTGAGGCGGCTGCCGATGTTGCAGTCGATCCACTTGATCTCGGCGTTCTCGTGCGCGACGCCGCGTTTCGTGACGAGGTTGAAGACGTTGGCGGCCCAGTTCTGGACGGTGATGTATTGGATCTTGGCGCCCTTGAGTGCGACGAGTTCGACGACCGCGCTGTGCAGCGTGGAGGTGGAGAACTTCGGCGCCGTGCAGCCTTCCATGTAGACGACCTCGGAGCCTTCGTCGGCGATGATGAGCGTGCGCTCGAATTGCCCGAAGTTTTCCGCGTTGATGCGGAAGTAGGCTTGGAGCGGGTGCGAGACCTTCACGCCCGGCGGGACGTAGATGAACGAGCCGCCCGAGAACACGGCGCTGTTGAGCGCGGAGAACTTGTTGTCACCGGTCGGGATGACCTTGCCGAAGAATTTGCGGAAAATCTCCGGATGCTCGCGCAGGCCCTCGGTGGAGTTGACGAAGATGACGCCCTGCTTCGCGACGGCTTCCTTGATGTTCGAGTAGGCGGCCTCGGAGTCGAATTGCGCTTCGACGCCGGCGAGGAATTTGCGCTCCTGCTCGGGGATGCCGAGGCGCTCGAAGGTTTTTTTGATGTCGTCGGGGACTTCGTCCCACGTGCGCTTCGGCTTCTGGCCGCTCGAGAGGTAATAGCGGATTTTGTCGAAATGGATGTTCTCGAGATCCTTCGTCGCCCAGTGCGTGGGCAGAGGTTTTTCGAGGAAGGTCTTGAGGGCCTTGAGGCGGAAATCGAGGAGCCAGTCGGCTTCCTTCTTCACCGAGCTGATGTAGCGGACGGTTTGCTCGGTGAGGCCGGTGCCGGCGTCGAACTCGTAGTTCACGTCGTAGCTGAAATTGCCGACGGACTGGTCGATCCCGGCGACCGGGTTCTCGACGGGGGCGTCAAGGGCTTCGGTTTCACTCGGAGGTTTCATGGCAAGGAAAGGTTTAGGTTTAGGGTTTAGGTTTAGGTGAGGTGAGCGGTCGGCGGGTCAGTGCTTCAACTTTTCAACCTCAACTTAAACGCGCCGCGTAGCGGCGTTCAGGCCTTGGCGAGTTCCTTCTTCACCCAGTCGTAGCCTTTGGCTTCGAGTTCGAGGGCGAGGTTCTTGTCGCCGCTCTTCACGATGCGGCCGTCATACATGACATGCACGAAGTCGGGCACGATGTAGTTCAAGAGACGCTGGTAGTGCGTGATGAGCAGGATGCCGAGGCCGGGGCCGCGCAGGGTGTTGACGCCTTCGGCGACGATGCGGAGCGCGTCGATGTCGAGGCCGGAGTCGGTCTCGTCCATGACGGAGAACTTGGGTTCGAGCATCGCCATCTGGAGGATTTCGCAGCGCTTTTTCTCGCCGCCGGAGAAGCCTTCGTTGACCGAGCGGGAGGTGAACTTCCGGTCGATCTTCAGCATGTCCATCTTCGAGTAGAGGCGCTTGTAGTAAGCGGTGGCGTCGAGTTCCTCGCCCTCGGCCATGCGGGCTTGCACGGCGGCGCGGAGGAAGTTGGCGATGGAAACGCCGGGGATCTCGCTCGGGTATTGGAAGGCGAGGAAGAGGCCGGCGCGGGCGCGCTCGTCGACTTCCATCGAGAGTATCGACTGGCCGTCCATCAGCACGTCGCCGCTCGTGATCGTGTAGTCGGGGTGGCCGGCGATGGCTTTGGAGAGCGTGCTCTTGCCGGTGCCGTTGGGGCCCATGATGGCGTGCACTTCGCCCTGCTTGATCGTCAGGCTGAGGCCTTTGACGATGGGCTTGTCGCCGATGCTGATGTGGAGGTCTTTGATTTCGAGTTGGCTCATGTCCGGAGAGTGAGAGTGAGAGTGAGGGTGAAAGTGAAAGGGAAGGGAGGAGATGCGGGGCGCGGTGGCGACTAGTTGGTGCCGTGGGAAACAGGCACGGCGCCGGGAGCGGCTTGGCCGCGGAAACTCAGCTCGATGTCGGTGGCGTTGAAGCCGGGCGGGAGCAGCTCCCGCAGGCGCGCGATCATGTCGGGCGGCAGGTCGATGTCGTGCAGCTCGCCGGTCGCCTCGTCGCGGAAATGCGCGTGCTGGCACAGATTCGGGCAATAGCGCGTCGGCGCGCGCTCGAAGTTCACCTGCCGCACGAGCCCGCACTGCACGAGCGTTTCGAGGCAGTTGTAGACGGTGGCGAGCGAGATGGTGGGCATCTGGGCCTTCACCCGGGCGAAAAGCTCGTCGGCCGTGGGGTGGTCGCGTTTTTCGACGATCACTTTGAACACGACCTCGCGCTGCGGCGTGGGTCGCAGGCCGGAGTCGGTCAGGCGCTTAACCAGCGCGTCGGGAGTGAAAACGGGCGTTTCCATGGGCGAGAGAGGACGCAATGCGGTTGGGACTGAGTTTCAAGTGAGAATTAGAATAGTTCTAAACAAGCTGCGTCATCACTGCGCCTTAGAAGCTCTGCTTCCGCGCTGGATCGGGCACCGGCGGCCGCGAAACTGAGCCCCGGCCAACAGTTAAGCGCGCCCTCGGAAGGTTTTTCGCCGAATTGAGGCGCGCACCCCGAGGTGTGAGGTCCGATACCTGCTTAAATTGAGTGGTCCTAGGACCGCGCCCCAGTTAGCAGGTTGAATGGAATGAATTTTCATCGTCTCACCGCCGCGCTCGCGGCGCTTCTGTGGTTCGCCCCCGCCGCTCGCGTCGCTGCCGGGGTGGAACGCGTCACGGTGGATCACGACTACGTGAAGCAGCTCGCCGCCGAGATCGCGACGGAGCCTTACGAGCCGCCGCGCGAGCAGGTCAGCCCGTTCTTCCGCAAGCTCGGCTACGACGAGTATCGTCGCATCCGTTTCATTCCGGAAAATTCGCTCTGGCGCTCGGACAACCTGCCGTTCCAGGTCCAGTTTTTCCATCCCGGCTACCTCTTCAACCAGACGCTCGAAGTCCACGAGTTCACCGCGACGCACACGCAGCCGATTCCGTTCACGCAAAAATTCTTCGACTACCAGGAACTCAAACCGTCGTTCTGGGCGAAGCGCGGGCTGAACTACGCGGGCTTCCGCGTGATCAACGAACTCAACGAGCCGGGCAAATGGGACGAGATCATCTCGTTTCTCGGCGCGAGCTACTTCCGCGCGCTCGCGAAAGGCCAGCGCTACGGCATCTCGGCGCGCGGCCTCGCGCTCAATTCGGGCGGTCCCGCGCCCGAGGAGTTTCCCTCTTTCATCGAATTCTGGCTCGGCAAACCCGAGCCCGGCGCGAAATCGCTCTCGGTCCACGCGCTCCTCGACAGCAAGAGCGCGTGCGGCGCCTACAGCTTCGTGATCACGCCCGGCGTCGAGACGCTCGTCGACGTGCGCGCGACGCTCTACTTCCGCACCAACGTCGACCTCCCCGGCTTCGCGCCGCTCACGAGCATGTTCTGGTATGGCGAAGCCTCGCCGCACCACTACGGCGACTTCCGCCCCGAGGTGCACGACTCCGACGGCCTGCTCGTCGCGCCGACGAAGGACGAGCGCCTCTGGCGTCCGCTGACGAATCCCGCCGGCCTCCAGCGCAGCGACTTCGCCGCGCCCTCGCTCGCGGGCTTCGGCCTGCTCCAGCGCGACCGGCTTTTCTCCAACTACGAAGACCTCGAAGCGTTCTACCACGAGCGGCCGAGCGTCTGGGTCGAGGCCCTCGGCCAATGGCCCGCGGGTCGCGTGCGTCTCGTCGAGCTGCCCGCCGGCAACGAATTCAACGACAACATCGTCGCCTTCTTCACGCCCGACCAACCGGTCGCCCCCGGCAAACCGCTCGATCTTTCCTGGCGCCTGCACTGGACCAACGCCGCGACCTTCGCCGGTCCTCCTGGCTGGGTGCGCTCGACGCGCCAGACGATCCACGATGGTGCGAACAACCGCACGCGCTACGTCGTCGATTTCAACGGCCTCACGCCCGACATCGTGTCACCGAACGCCGAGCTGTTCCCCGAGATCGTCACCGCCGGCCCGGCGAAACTCGAGCACACGCACGTCGTGCGCAACGAGCACGACGGCTCGTGGCGGCTCGTGATGGCGTTCTCCGCTCCACCCGACGCTCCGATCACGGACTTGCGTGCCCGCCTCAAACTCGGCGACAAAGTCGTCACCGAGACTTGGGCGATGTCCTGGAAACCGTGAACGCCGCCGGCACAGTCGCCGACGCCGCCGCTTGGGCCGAGGCGCGCGAACGAGTCCGAGCCTACCTGAGCGCGCACGGCGTCGCGCCCGGCCGCGTCGACGAGCTGACGGGGCAAGTCATCGGCTTCGCGCGCGAGCGCCGTGCCGCGCAGCGCGAGCAGCACCCGGTCGAGATCGCCGGCGACGCGGCGATGCTGCTGATCGACGGCTGGATTCAGATGCACGTCGGCCTCGATCCGAGCGAGAACGCCGGCCGTCGTTTCGCGCACGAGCGCGCCGCTGTGCACCTCGCCGACCTGCCGCAACGCTGGCCGCAGCACTTCCTGCGCGAAGAAAATCCGCCCGAGGAAATGCTCCGCGAACTGCGCACGACCTACGTCGAAGCCGGCCCCGATCTGGAATTCTCCAACATGACGCCGCGCCCGATCGAACTCGGCCCGGTGTCCGACGTCGCCGACACCACCTGGCGCACGTTCGACAAATGGCCGTTCCTGCGCGGCGTGGCCACCTGGCTGATCTACCTCGGCGCGCTCGCCGCGGCGTTCTACGCCGTGCGCTACTGATGAGCGCGGCGAACACGGCCTCCCAACGTAGCAACCGATCGCTGTCGGCTGTGCGGCCGCGCACGTTCTTTCCTCTTTCTCTTAATCTTTCTCTTTCGTCAGGACATCCGGGATCGGGAGAAAGATTAAGAGAACGAGGAAAGAGAAAGAGCTCTCCCGAGTCCGCCACGATCTCGCGCGCCGCATAGAAATGGCCTTCCGGATCAAAGTCCCGCTGCTGCCCTTCGAGCTGCGCTCGCCATCGCGCATCACGCGTCGGCGCACGGCGGTCGCCACGTTCGTCATCGTGGTGACCGCCACTGGCTCGTTCCTCATGGGCGACCTGCTCTGGGGCATGCCGCTCAAGGGCTCGGCCGGAGTCATCTGGGCGCTGTTCACCTTGCTCTTCGGCCTGCTCTCCTTCGGCGCGTCGCAGGCGGCCTTCGGCTTCCTCGCGCGCCGCGGCCGCGGCGACCGCGCGACGATTTTCCGCACGCTGCCGGACGACCCCTCGACCGTGCCGCTCGCGCCGACGGCGATCGTGCTGCCCGTTTACAACGAGGAAGTGACGCGCGTCTTCGCCGGCCTCCGCGCCATCCATCAATCCCTCGCGCGCACCGGCCAGCTCGAGCATTTCGACTTCTTCATCCTCAGCGACTCCACCGAGCCCGACCAGTGGATCAAAGAGGAGCTTGCCTGGGTGGAACTCTGCCGCGAACTCGGCGCGCGCGGGCGGATTTTCTACCGTAAGCGTCGCATCAACTCGAACAAGAAGGCCGGCAACCTCGGCGACTTCCTGCGCCGCTGGGGCCGCCGCTACCGCTACATGGTCGTGCTCGACGCCGACAGCGTGATGGCGGGCGAGTCGATCGTGACGATGGTGCGCCTGATGGAGCGCAATCCGCGCGCCGGCCTCATCCAATCCGCGCCCGTGCTCATGGGCGCCGAGACGCTCTTCGCGCGCGTGCTGCAATTCTCCGCGCGACTCTACGGCCCGATTTTTCTCTCCGGCCTGAATTACTGGCAGCAGAGCGAAGGCAACTATTGGGGCCACAACGCCATCATCCGGGTGAAGCCGTTCATCGATCACTGCGCGCTGCCGCAACTGCCCGGCCGCGAACCGTTCGGCGGACGCATCCTCTCGCACGATTTCGTCGAGGCCGCGCTGCTCCGTCGCGCCGGCTACGAAGTCTGGCTCACGCCGGGACTCGAGGGCAGTTACGAGGAGTTGCCGCCGACGCTCATCGACTACGCGAAACGCGACCGCCGCTGGGCGCAGGGCAACATGCAGCACGTGTGGCTCGTGTTCGCGCGCGGGCTGCACAGCGTCAGCCGGATGCATTTCGCGATGGGCATTCTCGCCTACAGCTCGTCGCTGTTCTGGTTCATTTCGCTCGTGATCGGCACGTTGTTCATGGTCGGTTTCAATCGCACCGGCCTGACGTGGATTCCCGAGCCCGGCGTCGCCAATCTCCTCGGCCTGCCCGCCGGCGCGCAGGCCGCTGTGCTCGCGCTCGGCACGTTCGCGCTGCTGTTCCTCTCGAAGATTCTCGCCGTGCTCGACCTCGCGCTCCAGCCCGGCGGCCCGGCGCGCTTCGGCGGTCTCGGCAAAGTCTGCGCGGGCGTGCTGACCGAGGTCGTGTTCTCCGTGCTGCTCGCGCCGGTGCTGATGCTTTTCCACGCGAAGTTCGTCGTCTCGATCGTGCTCGGCAGCGGCGTGAAGTGGGTGACGCAGCGCCGCGAGAGCGAGGACGCGATCAACTGGCGCGAGGCCTACGAGACGCACAAAGGCCACCTCGCGCTCGGCCTCGGCTGGACGCTCGTGCTCGCGTTTTTCGCGCCGGGCCTGCTGCCGTGGATGTCGCCCGTGTTGCTCGGCATGATTCTCTCAGTGCCGTTCTCCGCGCTCACCGCGCAACGCCGCTTCGGCCTCGCCGCGCAACGCGCCGGCCTGCTCTGCACGCCCGACGAGTTGAACCCGCCGCCGGAGCTGCGCGAGTTGCATGCGAAACTCGAGGCGCCGGAAACCGCGGCGTTCGCCCGCGAAATGGGTGGCCGCGACGTGGCGTTCACGCGCGCGGTCGTCGATCCCTACGTCAACGCCGTGCACCGCTGCCAGCTCCGCGACCGGCCCGGTCGCGCCGAGAGCATCACCGAGTATTTCCGTCTGATGCAGGAACTGCTGCTGCGCGAAGGTCCGGCGGCGCTAAAGTCGCACGAGAAGACCGCGCTGCTCGCCGATGCCGACTCGATGGACCGCCTGCACCGCGAAGTGTGGACGCGTCCGCTGAGCGAACTCGCCCCCTGGTGGCGCGACGCGCTCGGCGCGTATTCGCCGAAAGCGGCGGCGTGAAGGTGGAACGCGTTGACCTCAACGCGTTCTGGGACTTTGCCTGCGAATGGATGCTTGAGCGCATTGAGGTCAATGCGCTCCACCTCGGCCAATCCGTTTGTGCCGGACCTACTTCGCCCGCCAGCACCAGTGCCACGGTTCGTAGCCGATGCCGTGCGGGTTTTTTTTCGGATACGAGAGCGTGAAGCCGAACTCGCCGGCGCGCCGCTTCAGCCAGCGATACTCGCGCGTGCGATCGAACGTCGCCTCGAAGTGCGCCGCTTCGTCGGGCGAACCGATGTCGATCGCACGTCCGGTGTGGTGTTCGCTGCAACCCGGCGCGGCGACGAAGCGCAACGTGTCGCCGAGCGACCGGCCGTTGGCGAGATGCCCGCGAATGATCGCCGCCTGTCGCGCGACGCTGCGGAAGCCCGAGAGTGGCAGCAACGTGAGTCCGTCCGCGGCTGCGGCCGTCTGCATGCGTCGCCACGCCACGCCGGCGCGTGGCGTGAGGCGGATTGGTTTCCCATCGTCGTGCGCCCGCGCGACGAGCACGAGCCGCTCCGCCTCGCGCTGCAGTGGCAATCCGCGCTCGCGGCCGTAGTCGGTCGGAATGCCAAGCTCGCGCCAAAGGCGCGCGATGCGACGCTCAGCCACCGTGCTCGGCGAGCCAGCGTTCGGCTTCGATCGCGGCCTGGCAGCCCATGCCGGCGGCGGTGATGGCTTGGCGATAGTGGTGATCGGCGCAATCGCCGGCGACGTAGACGCCGGGCGTCTTCGTCTTCACCTGCGAACCGACGAGCGGCACAAAATAGCCCTGGTCGTCCGTGTCGACCGCCTCCTTGAACGGCGCGGTGTTCGGCACGTGGCCGATCGCGACGAAGATGCCCTTCACCGGTAGCACGCTCTCGGCGTTGGTCTTCACGTTTTTGATTTTCAGGCCGCTGACGGAGCCCTCGCCCACGCCTTCGACGGTCAGCGGCACGCTGTCCCACACGCACTCGATCTTCGGATGCGAGGTGGCGCGATCCGCCATGATCTTCGAGGCGCGCAACGTGTCGCGGCGATGGACGAGGTAAACTTTCTTGGCGAAACGCGTGAGGAACAACGCCTCTTCGGCCGCGCTGTCGCCGCCGCCGATCACGGCGACGTCCATGTTGCGATAGAACGCGCCGTCGCACGTCGCGCACGTCGTCACGCCCTTGCCGCCGTAGAGTTCCTTCTCGCCCGGGATGCCAGTCATGCGCGGCGAGGCGCCGGTGGCGACGATCACGACCTTCGCCTTGATCTCGCGATCGGTGAGCTTGAGCGCGTGCGGCCAATTCGATGTGTCGAGGCTGACGACCGTGCCGCTCTCGTAGCGCGTGCCGAATTTTTCCGCCTGCTTGCGCAGGTTCTGCATCAGCATGAAACCGTCGACACCCTCCGGGAATCCGGGAAAATTCTCCACCTCGGACGTCGTCGTGAGCTGCCCGCCCGGCAGACTGCCCTCGATGACGAGCGGCGAGAGATTGGCGCGACCGGTGTAGATGGCGGCGGTGAGACCGGCGCAACCGGTGCCGACGATGACGACGTTTTCGATTTGGGGGGCGGACATAAGAGAAAGACCTTGAGAGAAGCTACCGATGCGCGCGGCGCAACTCCGCAGATGCGCCCTGCGCCCAAAGAACCATTTCGCGCGCCGCGCGCCTGTTCGTAGCAGCCGACGTGAGGAGGCTGGGCCGGACGGCGAGTCCCTTCGTCGCTGCGACGCACCTGCAGGTAGGGCGAGTCGTTTCCACCCGGACAAACCACCCTGCGCTACCTAATCAGCCTGCTCCGGTCCCAAATCGACTTCGATCCCAATCGGTCACCGAAAAAAATTCCTGACGAAAGATTGGATCTGCCTTTGACGAACGGCGCTACCGGATCGCGGCGCCTTCGCGCAGGCCGACGCCGTAGGCGGTGAAGACTTTTTTGATCTCGTCGCGCACGCGGCGGAATTGCGCGAGCACTTCCTCCTCGGTGCCGGTGGCGTGCGCGGGGTCGTCGAAGCGCCAGTGGTGGCGGTTCACCTGGCCGGGGAAAATCGGGCAGGCTTGGTCGGCGACGCCGCAGACCGTGATGACGGTCGTGATCGGCGTGTGCATGAATTCCTTCATGTGCTTCGAGGTGTGCGCGGAGAGATCGATGCCGATCTCGCGCATGACCTGGATCGCTTTCGGGTGCACGTAGCCGGCGGGCTTCGAGCCGGCGCTGTGGACTTCCACGACGTCGCCGGCGGCGGCGCGCAGGATGCCTTCGGCCATGTGGCTGCGGCAGGAGTTGCCGGTGCAGAGAATGAGGACGGACGGTTTGCTCATGACGGGAGAGTTTCGGTGGAACGGCGATACCAGTCGCGGGAGGCGTTGCAGACCTTGCAGACGGAAAGCATCACGGGCACCTCGACCAACACGCCGACGACGCACGCGAGCGCGGCGCCGGAGGACGGGCCGAAGAGCGTGATCGCGACGGCGACGGCCAGCTCGAAGAAGTTGCTCGCGCCAATCAGCGCGCCGGGCGACGCGACGTTGTGCGGCACCTTGAGCCAGCGCATCAGCAGGTAGGTGAGGCTGGAGTTGAAATAGACCTGGAGCGCGATCGGCACCGCGAGCAGCAGCACCGCGAGCCAGCGCGTCGTGAGATTTTCCGCCTGGAACGCGAAGATGAACACGAGCGTGACGAGCAGCGCGACGACGGTGACCGGATGGAATTTCGGCAGGAATTGCTGCTCGAACCAGTCGCGACCGTGCGATTTCAGCAAGGCGGTGCGCGTGAGCCAGCCGGCGGCGAGCGGGATGACGATGAACACGACGACCGAGGTGATGAGCACCTTCGAGGGCACGACGACATCGGCGACGCCGCAGAGGAACATCACGATCGGCGCGAACGCCACGAGCATGATGAGGTCGTTCACCGCGACTTGGACGAGCGTGTAGGCGGGATCGCCGTCGGTGAGATAGCTCCAGACGAACACCATCGCGGTGCAGGGCGCGGCGGCGAGGATGATGAGACCAGCGGTGTAGTCGTTGGCGGTGGCCGGATCGACCCACGGCGTGAACACGTGGCGGAAAAACACCCACGCGAAAAACGCCATGCTGAACGGCTTCACGAGCCAGTTGACGAAGAGCGTCACGAGCAGGCCGCGCGGGCGGCGCGTCACGCCGACGAGCGAGCCGAAGTCGATCTTCAGCATCATCGGGTAGATCATGAGCCAGATCAGGACGGCGATGGGGATGTTGACCTGCGAACCCTGGCCGAACTCGAGGCGGCTGAGCGCGGCGGTGGCGTCGAGGAACAAGCGCCCGAACGCGACACCCACGACCATGCAGACGAGCACCCAGACGGTCAGGTAGCGTTCGAAAAAGTTGAGGCGTTTGGCGGGGGCGGCGTTGGCGGTGCTCATGTTCAGCGGCGGGTGAGACGGAGAATCTTTCGGCGCGGCACGTCCGGCGTGGCGCAGCCGCAATCGAGTTTCGTGGCGAGATGCGCGAGGCGTTCGAGATCCTGCGCGAATTGCGGCTCGGTGGCGCGCGCGTCCTGCAAGCAAGAGAGATTGGCGCGCAACGCCGCCGGTGCGGGCTCCGCGAGCGCGTAAACGCGCCACGGGCCCTGCTGGGCGGCGGTCACGAGGCCATTGCGGCGAAGGTAGGCGAGGTGGCGCGAGATGCGCGCCTGCGGGAGCTTGAGCGCCGCCTCGAGGTGGCAAACGCACAGCGCCTGCTCCGCCAGCAGATTGAGCAGGCGGAGACGCGTGGCGTCGCAGAGGCAGTCGTAGATGCGCAGCAGGTGCACGGGGGCATTGAAGCACCGCGCAGCATATTCGCCAAGGCAAATATGCGACGCGGCGGGACGATGAGCGTTACGTTTGCGTGACGCGGAGGGGAGGGAGTAGCGCCGGTCTTCGACCGGCGTCGGTCTGGGAGCACCGGCTAGCCTGCATCTCAATTATCGTGAGTGGCTCCGAGGTGGTCGTCGCCGTCCCTGGCGACGACGCGAACGTCGTCCAGGGCAGCGCACGCCGAAGGCGCCGCTGGGGACAGCGGCGCCCACCCGCGCCACCGCGCGAACCGTCGGCTCTGCCTGTTGGCGATTCACAAGAGAGCGTGAGCGATGCGGGCTAATATCCCGCGCTCAAGCGCCCGCGCACCAGCCCTCGACCAGCGCGGCGCGCTTCACGGGGTTGAACTCCACGAAGCGATACGTCGCCACGCCGGCCTTGGCGTAGGGGTCGTCGCGGAAAAACGCTTCCAGCTCCGCCTTCGACGGCGCGCGGGCGATCACCATGCCGCCGTCGCGCGGATTCTTCGGTCCGGACATCAGCAGCCAGCCGCGGTCGTAGCCGATCTGCAGAAACGCCCGGTGCTCGGGCACGATCGGCTCGATGCGGCTGAATTCGGCGGTGAAAGTGATCTCGACGACGAAGTGAAGCATGCCGGCGAGCAAAACGATCCGGGACTGCCATGCAAACCACCATGTCGTTCACGGCTCTGGCAGCTCAATCCGTCGCTTTTCGCGGAGCAAAGTTTCAGATCGCTCGTCCTTGGATCAGTCAGTGTTTTCCAACAACACCTCGATCTCGTCTCGTCGTGGATCATCCGGCGGGAGTCGCAGCAGCGCGTAGGCAAGAGGCCTTCTTACGGTGGATGGCCCTCGGTGCCAGCCTATGTGCAGTCCCCACCTCACGGTAGTTTCGACAAGACCGTCAGTTGTCGGATGGTGTAGGAACAGCGCGAGCAACACTTGAGTGCACAATGGATGGTTACGGTGACTACGAGTCCAATCGACCGCGGTTGTCGCAGCCTCCTTACCGGCTTGCGTCGCGGTTGCGAGCGCGCCCAAGCGTAGAATATGCGCGGGACCGCCGCCTCCGGCACGAGGGAAATTTTCTGCCCAATTTTGCGCCCAGCCCCGAACTTCGTCGGGAATCTGATCGGCGAGCGCGCCAAGACACCATCCGGCTAAAACGAAGCCCGCTTTCTCCTCAGTATTGAATTTCGCCAGCCAAACGCGGACGTAAATGGCGATTTTACCGGCGTGCTGAGGATTGAGGTCGGGGCGCGCGAGCAGGGGAGCAAGGACGAAGCCGGATTCCGGCTGGTCATGAAACCGGTCGAGCCAAGTCAGGGCGAGGTCGGTGGCGCGGGCGGCGTGTCGGGCGCTGAGGTCGAGGCGGGCGAGGATACGCTTAAGCACGAAGTTTGTTCCGTCGCTGTCGTGAAACCGATCAAGCCAAGTCAGGGCGAGGTCGGTGGCGCGAGCGGCGTGTCGGGCGCTGAGGTCGGGGCGCGCGAGCAGGGGAGCCAGCACGAAGTCGGATTTCGGCTGGTCGTGAAACCGGTCGAGCCAACCCAGAGCGAGGTCGGTGGCGCGAGCGGCGTGTCCGGCGCTGAGGTCGGGGCGCGCGAGCAGGGGAGCAAGGACGAAGCCGGATTCCGGCTGGTCGTGAAACCGGTCGAGCCAAGTCAGAGCGGGGTCGGTGGCGCGGGCGGCGTGTCCGGCGCTGAGGTCGGGGCGCGCGAGCAGGGAGTGAAATACGAATTGCGCCTCCGGCTGGTCGTGAAACCGATCAAGCCAAGTCAGGGCGAGGTCGGTGGCGCGAGCGGCGTGTCCGGCGCTGAGATCGGGGCGTGCGAGCAGGGGAGCAAGGACGGAGCTGGCTTCCGGCTGG
>JACPIT010000009.1:0-671836 GCA_016187945.1 Opitutia bacterium | reverse complement strand
TCGGGGCGCGCGAGCAGGGGAGCAAGGACGAAGCGGGATTCCGGCTGGTCGTGAAACCGGTCGAGCCAAGCCAGAGCGAGGTCGGTGGCGTGAGCGGCGTGTCGGGCGCTGAGGTCGGGGCGCGCGAGCAGGGGAGCAAGGACGAAGCGGGATTCCGGCTGGTCGTGAAACCGGTCGAGCCAAGCCAGAGCGAAGTCGGTGGCGCGGGCGGGGTGTCCGGCGCTGAGATCGGGGCGTGCGAGCAGGGGAGCAAGGACGAAGCGGGATTCCGGCTGGTCGTGAAACCGGTCGAGCCAAGCCAGAGCGAGGTCGGTGGCGCGAGCGGCGTGTCGGGTGCTGAGATCGGGGCGCGCGAGCAGGGGAGCCAGCACGAAAGAGGACGATAATTCTTCTCCCCACCAGCGATCGATCCAAACCATCGAGAGGGGGACCAATTCTGAAAGCACTCGCGCGGTGTGCAGCCTCAGGGCGCGGTAAAGTAGGTGGCGTGCTTCGTAAACGGCTGCGTGCCTCTTTAACCAAGGCGCGATGACATGCTCCCACGCGTCAGTGGCTGCAGTCTCGAAGAGTGAGCCACCCAGAATAGCGCCCAAGGCGTAGGATCCGTTATCGGCAATGTCGGCGGCGAGCGTGACTCCGATAGTCGATGCGTTGGCATGGAACCATCTTTCAGACTCCGTTCGTAGAAAAGCGGGTGACACGCCAATCAGGGAATCTCCGACACGGGTTATAGTCTTTGCGATGCGCCCGAGGCTGCGGGATCGGCTTCGTGCAGGACTGAGCACGGCATGCAATTGGATGGGTCGAATCCGCCCCATGCCCGTGATACAACGCTCGATGACCTCATCGGCGACTACATCATGCACTACTTGGAGCCATGCGCCCTCACGCTCCAGCCATCCGAGTTCCGCGAGAATTCCGATCACGGTCGGACCGGAGACGCTTTTCTGGTCCAAAACTTGCAGAGCAATCTCCGCGGCGGTGCCGAGGGCCAGTTCATCATCTGGGGCACAGGCTAGTGCGGCTGCTGCGGCCACCAGATGCGGTGGTGGTGCAGTGTCTTCCCACGGAGACGCCGCTGGCAGCGGTGCCAAACCGTCTTCCGCCAGACGACGGCGCAACCAATGGGAGAGATCACCCGTTCGCACGGCGGCGAACGCGCCGGGTGACCAGCTACAGTTGAGCGCGAGTCGCTCCAGTTGCCGCGCCACAAGCAGAGCAATGATGGGTCGGCGGCCACATAACCGCATCAACTCGTCCTCGCCGAGTTTATTCAGGGCCGTGGGTGCGGCATGCACCACCACATGGCGCGACAAGCGGTCCGCGTGGTCCGGCGGCGGCTGCAGTTCGACGATGTCTAGCAATGCATCCCGCATCGGGTCGTTCTTGGAACGGAAAGCGGGGCGACAGTTGGCCAACAGGCCGATGGTGATCCCTCTTTGTGCCGAAGCCTGAGTCAGATGCCGTCGGATGCCGTCGAAGTCCAGTTGTCCCAGCATCTGGTCGAGATATTCGACGATAATCAAAATCCGGTCGTGGCCTGGTGCGAGGACGGTCTCGAGTAGCTGTTCCGTGCTTACCAGCGGTTGGCCGGGCAGAACGTAGAGCACCCGCCAGCCCCGGGCTGCGGCGAGAAGAGCCACTTCGTAGCTCGTGCGCGTCTTGCCTACCCCACCGACGCCAGCCAGCAGCACGCCTCGTTCGAAGCGCGGGCGGCCCAATTGTCGCAATAGCTGCTCCGGATGATACGGAGAGTCGTTCGACGGAGCCTGAAACGGCAGCTTGGCGGCAGTTAAGAATTCACGGAATCCGGCGAGGGTCGCCTGATAATCGAACAGGGTCAGGATGTTCGAAACATGAGCGGCGTTCAGTCGACCGAGTTCCTCGTCCAACACTTTTGCGGCCTGCATCAGAGCGTTCAAATCGTCGAGATTTTGAAGCTGCCTCAGAATATCGGCGATGTCCCACGTCTCGATTTTCGGTCCTGCTGCAGGCTGGATAAAATTGCCAGGGAAGGACGGCTTGGTCGGAAGGAGAAAGAAGACGACGATGCGATCATAGTCTCCGCCCAAGCCATATTTGACCGCCTTGTCCTTCGTCTCGGTTATCTTTCCGGAAGCGGATTCGTTGGTGACTTGGATAGAAAGTCTTCGCTTGCGGTCGCCTAGATCGATTGCGGGGTGATTGGCGCAACCAAGATTGAGATTCTCCAGTTGCCACCCAAAAAGCACGTTGAAGAATCGGCGCGAGATCGTTTCGAGGATGCGGTTGGCATCGGTGAGATCGGCCCGCGAGCGGCTTTTTACTACCGCGGCCAGTTCGTTGAGCCGATCGGAGATGCGAGTGCAATATTCGGGGCGAGTGAGAGGCATGACTCACAATGCTACGCATGGCCCAAACGTAGCAGGGCAACGGTCGGGCGCATTGCGAGGGTTGCCAAGGTAAATTCTTGCGCTCGACACGCTGGCGGCGGCGCGCAGCTTTCGGCCAATGGCCAAGTCCGACGAATCCGCTCCCAAGATCATCTTCTCGATGCTCGGCGTCTCGAAGAAGATCGAGCGCAAGGAAATCCTCCGCGACATCTCGCTGTCGTTTTTCTACGGCGCGAAGATCGGCGTGCTCGGCCTCAACGGCTCCGGCAAGTCCTCGCTCATGCGCATCCTCGCGGGCCTCGACAAGGAGTTTGATGGCCACGTGGCGTTCGAGCCGGGCTACCCGGTCGGCTTCCTCCCGCAGGAGCCGCAGCTCACGCTGGGCGCGACCGTGCGCGCGTGCGTCGAGGAAGGCGTGAAGCATCTCACCGACCTCACCGCCGCCTACGATGCGTCGTGGGACGAAATCGCCGCCGCCGAGGACGACGCGGCGCGCGACGCGATTTCCGAGAAACAGGCGAAACTCCAGGAGCAGATCGACGCCGCCGGCGCCTGGGACACCGCGCCGATGGTCGAGCAGGCGATGGACGCGCTGCGCTGTCCGCCGCCGGACGCGATCGTCGACACGCTCTCCGGCGGCGAGCGCCGCCGCGTCGCGCTCGCGCGGCTGCTGTTGCAGAAACCGTCGATCCTGCTGCTCGACGAGCCGACGAATCACCTCGATGCCGAGAGCGTGCAATGGCTCGAGCAGCACCTCGCGCGCTACGAGGGCACGGTCATTGCCGTGACGCACGACCGCTACTTCCTCGACAACGTCGCCGGCTGGATCCTCGAGCTCGACCGCGGCCACGGCATCCCGTGGAAGGGCAACTACTCCGAGTGGCTCGAGCAAAAGCAGAAACGCCTCGCGATCGAGCAGCGCACCGAGGACCGCCGCCAAAAAGCGATGGCGCGCGAACTCGAGTGGATTCGCTCCGGCGCGAAAGCGCGACAGGCGAAGGGTCAGGCGCGCATCAACGCCTACGAGGCGATGCTCAAGCAGGACGTCGCCGAGCAGGAGAAGAAGTTCGAGATCATCATCCCGCCCGGCCCGCGCCTTGGCACGCTCGTCGTCGAAGCGCAGGGCATCACGAAGGCCTACGGCGATAATCTCCTCTACGAAAAGCTGTCGTTCTCGCTGCCGCCCGGCGGCATCGTCGGCGTGATCGGCCCGAACGGCGCCGGCAAGACGACGCTCTTCAAGCTCATCACCGGATTGGAAAATCCCGACGCGGGCGCGTTCCGCATCGGCGACACGGTGAAGTCCGCCTACGTCGAGCAATCGCGCGATTCGCTCCAGAACGAGAAGACGATCTGGGAAGTCATCAGCGACGGTCAGGAGATGATGCCGCTCGGCGCGCGCACGGTGAACAGCCGCGCGTATTGCGCGCAGTTCGGCTTCACCGGCGCCGACCAGCAGAAGAAGGTCGGCGTGCTCTCCGGTGGCGAACGCAACCGCGTGCTGCTCGCGCGCGTGCTCAAGAGCGGAGCGAACCTCATCCTGCTCGACGAGCCGACGAACGATCTCGACGTGAACTCGATCCGCGCGCTCGAGGAAGGTTTGGAAAACTTCGCCGGCTGCGCCGTGATCATCTCGCACGACCGCTGGTTCCTCGACCGCATCGCGACGCACATCATGGCGTTTGAGGGCGACAGCTACGTGCACTGGTTTGCGGGGAATTACTCCAGCTACATGGAGGACTACCACCGCCGAAAGGGCAAAGACGCCGACCAGCCGCACCGGATCAAGTATCGCCGGTTGACGCGGTGAGTTTTAGGTAGCGCGGTGCTTCAGCCCGCGCTGAGGGAGGTTCAGCGCAAATGCCGAAGCACCGCGCTACTCCGAACCTTCGCACGCGAAAATTGTAGGAACAGGGAGCGGCTTTAAGCCGCGACCGGTGCGAAGCGCATGCCGCGTGCGTATCGCGGCGTAAAGCCGCTCCTACAACCAAGGCGCGTGGCGTCACGCGAGCCCCGCTTCAATTCGCCATCAGCCCCGCCGTTTCGTTCACCAGTTCGACGAATTCCGCGCGGTAGCCGCCGGCGTCGTCGCTCGTGCCTTCGCGGGCCCATTGGGCGATTTCGGTCAGCTTCATCTCGCCGCGATACGGCGAGTTCTTGAGCGTCATGCCGAACGACGCGACGGCGGCGGCGAACTTGAAGTCCTCGCTCGCGTCCGCGAACGCCTTGCCGGTGTCGCGCAGCGGGAACTCGAGCTTCGTGCTCACGTCGCTGCTCGGCTCCTTGTAGCGCACTTTCAGCGTGAGCAGTTCGTCGCTCGCGCTGGACTGCGCGACCCGCGCGCCGTTCTCCGTTCGCAGTCCTTTGTCCTCCGTCTTCCGGCCTCCGACGTTTGTCGTCTTCTGGTATTTCAGCGCGTCGACCGAATTCTCCTCCGGCATCGGCACGCCGACGGGGATGATTTCGTAGAGCGCCGTGACGGTGTGGCCGGCGCCGATTTCGCCCGCGTCGATCTTGTCGTTGTTGAAATCTTCCTTCCGCAGCAGGCGGTTTTCGTAGCCGATGAGACGGTAGGCTTGTGCGACGGCGGGGTTGAACTCGACCTGGAGCTTCACGTCCTTCGCGATCGTCACGAGCGTGCCGCCGGCTTGCTCGACGAGCGTCTTCTTCGCCTCGGCGAGCGAGTCGATGTAGGCATAGTTGCCGTTGCCCTTGTCGGCGAGCTTCTCGAGCGTGCTGTCCTTGTAGTTGCCCATGCCGAAGCCGAGCACGCTGAGGAACACGCCGCTCTTGGCCTTCTCTTCGATGAGCGAAATCAACTCGCCTTCGCTCGACACGCCGACGTTGAAGTCGCCGTCCGTCGCGAGCACGACCCGGTTGACGCCGCCGCTGACGAAGTTCGCCTTCGCGATGTCGTAAGCGAGCTGGATGCCCGCCGCGCCGTTGGTCGAGCCTTCGGCGCGCAGCGCGTCGATCGCCTCGAGGATTTTCGCTTTCTCGCGCACGGCGGTCGACGGCAGCGCCAGGCCCGACGCGCCGGCGTAGACGACGATGGCGACGCGGTCGTCGGCGCGCAGCTTTTCGACGAGCAGCCGCAGCGATTGCTGCACGAGCGGGAGCTTGTTCGGCTCGTCCATCGAGCCGGACACATCGAGGAGGAACACGAGATTCGCTTTCGGCCGCGCGGCGTCGCTGACTTCGCGGCCCTTCAGGCCGATGCGCACGAGCCGGTGGTCGGGTGCCCACGGCGCGCTCGCGACCTCCATGTGCGCGGCGAACGGCGCGCTGCCGGTCGGCGGCGCGTAGCGATACGGGAAATAGTTCACGAGTTCCTCGATGCGCACGGCCGAGGCCGGCGGCAGTTGCTTGCCGCGGAGGAAGCGGCGGACGTTCGCGTAGGAGGCGGTGTCGACGTCGACGGAGAACGTGGAGAGCGGATTCTGCGCGACGGCGAGGAACGGGTTCTCCGGCGTGTGGGCGTAGCTCTCGGTGTTGGAAGGTTCGCGTTGCGGCAGAACCAGCCCGTTCGTCGCGGCCCGAACCGGAATCTGAATTCCAAACTCGCCGGCAACCTGCCGGCCTGCCGTTCCGGTGTATTTCCAAGTTTGATTCGCCGGAGCGCCGAGGGTCACACCACTGTAGTTAAAGTGGGACGCGAGGTCGGCTTTTGGATCCTGTGCATGCGGAGCGGACGCCGACGCTGCCGAGAGCCGTAGTGCGACGATGGGTTCGACCGGCTCCACCGGCGCCGCTGCGACCGGCGTCGGCATTTCCAGCGCGACCGAAGCAGGTGCGGCGGCAGCTACCGCCTCGCGTTGAGCGACACGGGCCTCGGCTTCCTCGCGCATCGATTCCTCCCGGCTGACTTTGGCGTTGGCCCGCATCGAGTCGGCCATCGCGGCGTCCATCGCGATGAGTTTTCGTTCGCTGCGCTCGTGCATCTCCTCGGTGCGCGTGAAAAAAATCACCGCGAAGCACGCCGCCGCGAGGCTGGCAGTCAGGTAATAAAGCGCGGGAAAGCGGAGCAGCTTGCTGCGCGTTTGCCGGTATTCGTCTTCGAGCGGTTTCGCTGCCGCCGCCGCGTCGATCACGTTGCCGTCTGCGTGCTCGCTCTCTGGCGTCGCTTCGTCAGCGAGCGCCGTGCCGAGCAACGCCGCCGTCGCGCGGATGTCCGCCACCGCTTTTTGCGCTTCGGGCTGGTGTTGCAGCCACTGTTCGAACTCGGCGCGTTCCGCCGCGTCCATCTCGCCGAGGGCGTAGGCCGTCAGGCGAGGATCGTCTGGATTGAATTTCGAAATGTTCATCGTGTTTCCTTTTCCGGCGGGCGGCCTCACTCGGCCTGCGCTGCCATCTCCTTTCGCAGCCGCGCGACGGCGGTGTGGAGGATGAAGCCGACATTCGTCACCGACAGCGACGTGATGCGGCTGATTTCCTTGTAGCTAAAACCGTTTTGGAACTTGAGCCGCACGACCTCCTGCTGGTTGCGCGGGAGACGCTCGATCAGCTTCAGCACGGCGGCCTGCGTCTCGGCGCGTTCGGCGCCGGCGCCGGGCAATGGCTCGGGCGCGCTGAGGCGCTCGGCCTGGCCTTCGTCGAAGAGTTTCATGCGGCCCTCCTTGCGCAGCACGTCGAGCGCGCGGTGGCGGCAGACGGTGAACAGCCACTCCGCCACGTGGCCGTCGACTTCGGCGGGCTGCTGGGCGAGCAGTTTGACGAACGTGTCCTGCACGACGTCGCGGGCGCGATCGGCGTCCCCGTGCAGGAGTCGGGTGGCATAGCGCAGCAACGGCGCTTGATGGCGGGCGACCGCCGTCTCCACGAAGGCATGGCTTTCATTGGTTGTTCCTGGGGTGTTCACGTCACCTGCCATGCTCGACGCGCGAGCCTGCGGTTTATTAGGCGCGAAACCAGAGAAATTTGGCGGCGATGCCCGCGCGCGAGAGTAGCGCCGGTCTCCGACCGGCGAAAACGCAGCGACGTTCGCATGCTTTTGCCGTCGTCCCTGATCCAACGCCGCCGGTCACAGACCGGCGCTACCGCCCGACTGCGCGCTCGCGAGCGCGCTGCTGGACCGGCTGAAGCCGGTCCTACTTCGCCGCCTCCGGCTTCGCGCCGAAGACCACTTCGACCACATTGCGCACGAACTGCTCGTCCGAAATGCCCTCGTCGGCTTCGACCGGCAGCAGTGTCAGCGACCGGAAATGCGCCGCCAGCTCGGCGAAGAGCGTCACGCGTGCGGCATCCTCGAACTCGTCGCGCCGCCACAGCGCCTGCAACGCCGCATACGCCAGCGACGGACTGATCGCCGCCCGCAACCGCGCCGCCACGTGCTGCTGGCCGCGCAGCGAGTTGTATTTCGCGAGCACGAGTCCGCTCAAGTCGACGCGCGTCAGCGGCGGCTCGTGCACCACGATGGTCGCCGCCGCGAAATCGCCCAGCCGCTGCGCCTTGCGCCCCATCAGAGCCGCGAGCCCGCCGACGAGATATGCGACCGGCAACGCATCGATCGCGCGCAGAAGATTGCGGATCACCACCTGCGAAAAACGCAGCGGCAGCCCGCGCTCGTCCATCACGCGCAGATGCAGGAGGCGTTTCCCGATCGTCTTGCCGTTCCACAGCCACTCGCACGCGATGCCGTAGCCGGTCGCGAGCGCGAAGAACGCCACCTGAATCACGCCGGTCGCGAAGTCGGGACTGAAAATGCTCAGCAGCCGAATCAGCGCCGACAGCACCGTCCACGCGACCATGATCGTGAACTTATCGACGGCCCAGGCCGCCAGCCGCGTCACCGGACTGGCGAGCTGAAACGTGAAGCTCACGCCTTCCGGCGTGCGCACGCGCAGGCGATCGAGCCGTTCGTCGCGCGCGTCGTTCATCGCGCCGCCTCCTTCGCCTTCGCTCGTCCGGCCCAGCCGTAATACGCCACGAGCAGCCCGGCTTCGACGACGCCGAAGGCGATCTTCAGCGCGTAAGGGATCGCCGGCTCGTGATACTGCGACAGGTAGGACTCCACGAAGCCGGCCCACACGAGCATGAGCGCCGCTCCCGCCGCGAGTGTAGCCACGTCGTCGGCCACCGCGCGCAGCCGCGCCGCGAGCGGCCGGCCGTCGTCGCGTCCGATCACCGCGCGCGCGAGCACGAAGCCGCCCGTCGCGCCGACGAGGATCGCGGGGATTTCGATGACGCCGTGCGGCAACAGCCAACCCGCGAGAAACACGCCTTGCCCCGCGAGCAGATAGTCCGCCATCACCGCGCCGAGGATCACGCCGTTGTAGAACAGCAGCACGATCGTGCCCGCGCCCCACGCGATGCCGAGCGCGAGCGCGAAGAGCGTGACCTGCGTGTTGTGCGTCATGAGGTGGCCGGCGAAGGTCGCCTTGTGGCCGGAAAGCTTGTCGGTCATCGCACGCTCCTCCTCGGCGACGCGATCCGCCGGATCGCCGCGCAAATGCGAGAACGGCATCAACGCCTCCTTCGCCTCCGGATCGACCGCCACCGCGACCGCGCCGAAGACGACGCCGACCATCGTCACGATCACGGTCAGCCACAGCGCCCGCGCGTGCCGTCGCAGCGTTTGCGGTAACGTCGCGCTCAGCCACCGCCACGGCCGCAACCGCGCCGCGCCCTCGCGACGCGTGCCGTGGATCTCCGCGTAGGCGCGCGCGACGAGCTGTTCGAGCCGGCGCCGCATTTCGGGCTCCGCCGAAAACGAGGCCACGCGCGCGAGGTCCGCGCCCGCGCGCCGGTAGAGGTAGTCGAGCTCCTTCGCCTCCGCGAGCGACAGCGGCCCCCACGGATCTTCGCGGCGCCGCTCGAGGATTTTCTCCAGCCGGCGCCAATACGGTTCCTCCGCGGCGACGAATTTCGGCAGATCGACGATCACAGCAAACCGCCTCCCTTCACGCGCAGGTATTGGCCGACCATCTCCGCCGCGAGCCGCTCGTGTTCGAGCAGCGCGCTCGTGACGCCGTGCGGACGCAGCAGCCGCCCGATCTCGTGCGCCTCGCGCCATTGAAAATGTCCGGCGAGTCGCTCGACCATTTCGCCTTCGCTCGCGACGGGCCGGCTGAACAACGGCTCGGCGCCGGGCGCGCGCACCTGGTTCACCAGCACGAGATGCTGCCGCGAGAGCACTGGGATGTGTTTCACGAACTCCTCGGCCAGCACCGGGTCGCTCAAGTCGGTCAGGAAAACCAGCAGCGAGCGCCGTTGCAGCCGCGTGCGCAGCAAGGCGAACAGCTCCGCGAAATCCGGCGTCGTCTCGCTCGGTTCGAGCGCGTGCACCGCCTCGCGACACGCGCCGTAATGCGTCGCGCCGCTCCCGGCGCGCACGAACGTCCGCACGCGCGCGTCGTGCGCGACGAGCCCGAAGCGGTCGCCCTGTCGCCCGGCGGCGAGCAGCAGCACGAGCGTCGCAGTGATCTGCCGTTCGAGCGTCGTCACCGTGCGCCCGTCCATCGTCACCGGCCGCGCCGAGAGCCGCGAGGCGTCGATCACGACGTAGATTTCCTGCGTGCGTTCGACCTGGAAAATTTTCGTCACCGGCCGGCCGCGCTTCGCGGTGCCTTTCCAGTGCACCTCGTCGAAGCTGTCGCCGGGCTGATACTCGCGCAGCCGCTCGAACTCGCGACCGCGTCCGATGGTGCGCCGCAGTTGCACGCCGGCGAGGCCGCGATTCAGGAACAGGGCCGCGAGCTGCTTCCGCTCGGAAAACAAATTCGGATAGACGCGCAGCTCGCCCGCGAGCGGCTGCTGTTTGCGCAGGAGCCAGAAGCCGAGCCGCGAGAGCGCTTCGAGACAGATCGGGCCGGGCGTGTAGCGACCGCGACGCTCCGCGGTGCACTCCCAGTGGACGAGCACGCGCCGGCCGCCCGCGGGCAGCGCGACGAGTTGCTCCGGCACTTTGCTTTGGAAAACCGCCGGCAGCGCGAGGCCGAGGCGGACTTGTTGCGGCGCGCCGACTTCGTAGCTGAGCACGAGCGGCAATTTCGCGGGGCGGTCCTTCGTGAGCCGGCTCACCGGTTCGCCCGTGACCGTTGGCAACGCGCCGGCGCGGAGCGTCAGCAGCAGATCGCCGCCCGCCGCGAGCGCGACGCCCGCGAGCCCGAGCACGCAAAACGGCCACAGTTCCGGCAACGGCCCGGCGAGTGCCGCCGCGGGCACGAGCGCCGCGATGCACCAAAGCAGACGATTGGACGGAACGGGGATCATCGGAAACTCAACGCGGCACGGCGACCTGCTCGAGCAGGCGGCCGAGGACTTCGTTGACCGAGAGGCCTTCGATCTCGAACTCCGGTCGCAACACGACGCGGTGCGCGAGCACTGGCGTCGCGAGCTGGCGGATGTCGTCGGGCGTTACGAAATCGCGGCCGTCGACCGCCGCTTTCGCGCGGCCGCCGAGCAGCAGCGCTTGCGTGGCGCGCGGGCCGGCGCCGACGAGCACGCTCTCGTCCGTGCGCGTCGCGCGCACGAGGTCGACGATGTAGGCCATCAGCTCGTCGCGCACGGTGATCGAGTCGAGCGTCGCGCGCAGCATGGCGAGCTGGCCGCGCTCGAGCACAGGTTGCACATCGCCACGCGCGAGCGCGGCCTCGGGCGCGTCGTTGGTCAGCATGCGGCGGGCGAGGGAAATTTCGTCGTCGCGCGCGGGGCACGCCATTTGCACGCGGAACATGAAACGGTCCTTCTGCGCCTCGGGCAGCGGGTAGGTGCCCTCGGATTCCGCCGGGTTTTGCGTGGCGAAGACCGTGAAGTCCGGGTCGAGCGCGTGCGTGTCGCGGTCGATCGTGACGTGGCGCTCCTGCATCGCCTGGAGCAGCGCGGCCTGGGTCTTCGCGGGCGCGCGGTTGATTTCGTCGGCGAGGAGGAAGGTCGTGAACACCGGGCCGCGCACGAGCGTGAACTGGTTCGTCTGGAGATTGAAGATGTTCGTGCCGGTGATGTCGGCCGGCATGAGGTCGGGCGTGAATTGCACGCGGCCGCTCTCGGCGCCGAGCACGTGCGCGAGCGTGCGGACGAGGAGCGTCTTGGCCACGCCGGGCACGCCTTCGAGCAGCGCGTGCTGGCGTGTGAGGATGGTGATCAGCGCCAGTTCGACCGCCGCTTCCTGGCCGATGATGACCTTGGCGACTTCGCGTCGGGCCGCCGCGAGCGCGGCGAGGGTGGGTTCGAGTTTCTCGTTCATAAAAGCGGACAGGTTTTTTCGTTTACGAAGCGTGAGTGGGGCCGGTCTGTGACCGGCCGAGTGACGCGCCGCTCGCGGGCGTGACTCGCGAACGTAGCTCCAACTTCGCCGGTCGGAGACCGGCGCTACCGCGGCACGCGTGCATTTCCGCATTCGCTCTCATCGCGGCTTCAGGGTTTGCGCGAGCGCGTTGTAGGTTTCGGTGGGCGATGCCTCCGGGTCGCGCGCGTCCCAGGCGGCGTTGAAACGTGCCGTCGCCCCGGCGCTGCCGCCGGCTTTGCGCGCGGCGCGCCACTCTGCGACGCACGCGGGCAACACGCTGCCGGCGCCGAGCGCGCGACGCAGCAGCGCCGTCATGCCGGCGGCCGGTTCGTAGCGCAGCGCGACTTCGCCGCCGGTATCGAGCGGGTCGCGCACGGGATAAAACGCCACCATGCGCTGCCAGAGATACAGCGCCGCGAGGAGCGCCAGCAACGCCAGCGCGCCGCCGAGTCCGTAGCGCCGCGCGAGGAAGCCGACGCCGTTCTCCGGTTCGAGGCCGAGCACGCTTTCGACGAACGTCGCGCGCCGGTGTTCGCCGATCAGCCAGGCGAGCAGACCGGTCGCGCGCGTCTTCTGCATCGACTCGTTGCTCAGGCAATACGCGTCGCCGAGCAGCACGATGCGGCCGCGACCGAACGGGCGTTCGACGGCGACCGGTTCCAGAGCGCGGATAAAGAGCCGGCGCCACGGCGAATCGGCCTTCGGTTTGAAAACGAGGTCGCTGTGCCACGCGATCTGTCCGGGCAACTCGGCGGGAGCGCCTCGGGCGCTCCACGCGTGCGCCTTCGTGGTCTGGAGATTTCGCACGGTGAACTCGATCTGCCACGCGTCCGCGAGCGTCTTGATTTCCGGCTCCTTGCCGCGGCGGCGGTCGCGCGGCAGCGCCTTTTTCGCGGCGTCCTTCTTTTTCTTTTCCTTGGCGTCGTCGTCGGGCGTTCCCGATTTCTTTTTCGCCTCGGTCTCGCGCTCCTGCTGCCGTTTCTCGGCGGCGATCCAGTCTTCCTCCTCGGCTTTGCTGACCGCTTGAAACGCGAGCACCAGCG
This sequence comes from Opitutia bacterium, assembly GCA_016187945.1. Lineage (GTDB taxonomy): Bacteria > Verrucomicrobiota > Verrucomicrobiia > Opitutales > Opitutaceae > Didemnitutus. The sequence goes on along the minus strand of JACPIT010000009.1, from coordinate 659,195 downwards.
TGCCGCCGCCGTTCGCGATCGCGTTGAGCGCGGCGAGTTGGTCTTCGCGCAACTCGCGCCATTCGTGCCAGAGCAGGCCGTTGAGGAACACGACGCGCGGCTGGGCGCCGAGGCGCTCGAGCGGCTTCAACTCGCGGTCGACGCGGAAGTCCGGCAGCGCCTCCAGCGCCTCGTAGAGCGCGCGCGTGCCGAGCGCATCCGCGCGGAGCGACGAATACGCCGGGTAAACGTCGCCGCCGCCGAGGCGCACGGAGAAAATCCAGCCGAGGGCCGACGCCGCGAGCGCGAGCGCCACGACCGGGACCAGCCAGCGGACCGCGCGACGGTTCATGGGCGCGCCTCCAGTTGGCGCAACCAGTCGCGGGCGACGTCCGCGCGCGCCGGCTCGTGGCCATACCACACCGCCTCGAACGCGCGGCGGCGCGAGCGGAAATCCTCCACGAGCGTCGTGCGGCCGTGCGCGCGGCGGCGGAGTTCGCGCTCGTAGTCGAGGTTGGTCTTGAATTTCGCGAGCGACAGCAGGCCGTCGTGCGCGTGCGCCGCGATCGTGGCGAGGAAGAGCGCGCGCCACGCCAGCCGCCACTCGCCGGCGGCGAGCTGCGTGCGGGCGAGCGCGAGCCATTCGTGCGCCGGCAGGCGCGAGGCCTCGATCGTCTCGTCGCGCAAATCCGGTGTGCCGCCCGGCGTGGCGCCGGCGCCGCCGGCGGCCGTGAGCGGACGGGCGCGGTTGTGCTGAAAAACTTTCCAGACGACCCAAAGGAGCAGGCCCGCGACGATCGCGAGCAGCGCGTAGGCGCCGATCTGGAGCATGTCCATCCAGCGGAGCGAGGACGCGGCGCCGCGCGTCGGTTCGGGGGAATCGCCCTTCCTGTCGCCGCCGGGCAACAGATCGGAAACCCAGCGCTTCGCCTGGTCGAACCAGCGTCCGATCGTGCGGACGATTTCGCGGACAGTCTCGAACGTCGCACGCAGGAAGCTCTTGATGATGCCGTTCTCCTTCTTCTTGGCGGCCGCCGTCGGCTCGGGGCGCAGGCGCCAGCGGAAATCCGGCCGCTCGAGCACTTCGTCGAGTGCGCGGTCGAGCGCGCGCGAGTCGAGCGGCGGAGCGGCGTTCGCGGGTGCAGCGGCGGGCGCCGGCGGCGCATCGGCGCGGGCGTGCGGCGCGGCGCTCCACAGCGCGCTCGCGAGCACGAGGGCGGCGACGCCGGCGTGCGCGGCGGCGCGCTGCGCTTGTTCGCGGCGGAGCACGAGCAGGATGTCCGCGCCCGTGCGCCGGGCGGCGCCGCGGAACACGCGGAGCACGTAGAACGCCTTGATGAGCGGGCCGACGGCGAGGTGCGTGAGAACGGCGACGACCGCGAGGAACGTCGTGTTGAAATACGACCAGCCGGAAATCGCGAAGATCGTGTGCAGTCCGAGCCAGCGCGTCGCGAGCGACGGCACGAGGTAGAAACTGACCGCGAGGTTCAGAAACACCATGAACCACAGCGCCGAGAGGATCGCGAGCGCCCAGTGGTTTTGCGCGGGCCAGAGCGCGGCTTGTTGCCAGGCGGCGCGGCGGCGGTCGGCGGTCGAGGCGGTTTCGGCGGCCGGGAGCACGATCGCGCTCTGGAAATACGCATAAGCCCAGCCGAACGGCACGCCGAATACCGCGGCAAGCGGCAGCACGACGACGCCCGGTGCTTGGAGGCGGAGTTGCGCGGCCCACTCGCGCAGCCAGCGGCGCGCCGGCCAGCGCGCGAGCGGCTCGCGTGTGAGGTGCGAGCGGAGATTTTGCGCGAAGCGATGCTGCGCGGCCCGCATCGCGCCGAAGAGCATCGCGAGCACCAGCGCGCCGAGGGCGACGGCGCCGTCGCTCGGGACGAACCACGTGACGTAGGCCCAGAAGAACACGAGGCCGACCGCGAACGGCGCCGCGCCGGCGTAGTAGAGCCCGAGTTCGCCGGGATGCGCGCGGAGCAGATGCACGGCTTCCTCGATCAAGTCGACGGCGCGCGGGATGCGGTCGTTTTCGGGGCGACGGGCCATCTCAGTCGTGACGCGGCGATCGGAGGTGACGCACGTCGGCATCAACTCGTTGGGGGTGAGCGAGCGTCGAGCCGCGCGTTCGGGTCGACTCACTCCGCCGGACAAAGGGCGCTGCGGGCTGGGATGGCATCGTGGCGACTCAGTCGACGTCCATGGCTCGTTGCCAGACGGTGCCTTCGTGCAAGTCGGGCGGCAGCGCTTTCAGGAATTGACCGAAGGCGTAGAAGGCGATCCACAGCGCGAGGACGCTCGCGAGCGTCAGGAGCGTGTCGCTCGTGGCGCGCACGAACGCGCGGCCGCGTGGCGCGGCGGCGGGGGGCTTCGCCTCTTTCGCGAGACACGCGGCGCACAGCACCCGGCCGCCGTGCTCGACGATGCATTCGCGGCAGAAATCGCCGCCGCAAGACGGGCAGCGGGCGATGGCCTCGCGCCCGGTGTGCCGCACGCACTTTCGCGCCGCCAGCGTGCTCATGAGGGCAAAGGCGGTGGCAACGGCGGCGGAAGCGGCGGCGTGCTCAGGCCGGCGTCGGCCGGCGCCCCGGCGGGCACCGCGGCCGGGGCGAGAGCGAGGTCGGCTTGCGCGGCCTCGATCAGCGGACGCAGTTCGGCGAGGATCTTGTGCGTGCGCGGCAGGCGGCAGAGCGCGCTGATGGTTTCCTGTTGCACGGCGGTGATGACGACGACGCGGCAGCCGGCGCCGCGCAGGTGATTCCAGAGGAGAAGGGCCGCCGCGATCCCGCCGACGATGCCCATGCCGATCGCGTCGCCGTCAGCGCTGTGCACGATCATGAGCGCGAATAGCCCGACGATCGCGAACGCGCTCGCGTAGAGCACGCGGCGCGCGGTGTGCACGATGAGCAGCGCCTGGATGTCGCGCAGGAAAAACCGCCGGTAGGTTTCGCTGTAGCCGGTCGAGGTGATGTGCAGCAGGTGGTCGGGCGCGAGGCAGAGCTGCGAGAGCGTGCCGAAGCCGCGCTTCATCGGCGTGAGCTTGCGATAGACGGGAATCGGGGACGGCTCAGCCATGTTATTTGAACAACATCGCGCCGAAGACGAAGAGCCACGCGCCGATTTGCACCGTGGCGAAAATGCCCGCGGCGACGATGCGCGTGCGCCGCCATTTCGAGACGAGGCCGCCCGGTTTTTTCCAGGCGTAGAAGCACAGCCCGAGCGCGAGCGGTGCGGTGATCAGCGTGAGCGGCCAGAAGAACAGCGGCAGGAACGCTGCGACGAGCGCGATGCGGTCGAAAAGCAGGCGGTGATTTTCCGGGAGCTTGCGGCGGTCGCTGCGGGTCTCGAGGCACGACGGGCAGTAGTTTTTTTCCGAGATCGGCACGCGGCACACGGCGCACACGTAGCGGCCGCAACCGTCGCACGCGACCTCGGCGCGATTTTCCGCGTGGAAATAGCAGTTCGCCTCGCCGACCCCGAGCGCGCCCGCGCGATCGACCCGCCGGGCCGCCGCGAGCGCGGGGAAGCGGAGTTGCTCGAACTCGCCCTCGCACGCCGGGCAGCGCACGAAGTCGACGCCCTGCCAATAAACCTCCGGCACGGTGCGCCGGCATTTCGGGCACGCGAGCTTGGTCGGGGTCATTTCGTGCGGATCACGCGCGTGTCGCAAATGCGGTCATGCAGCGCGCGCTTCTCGTCGTCGAAGGCGGCCATGATGTAGCCGATGAGGAGAATCATCGCGCTCAGCATCTCGGAGAAATACCGGCCGATCGCGCGCCCGCCCGTGATCGCGGAGCCATCGCTGCGCACGACCTTGAGGCCGAGCGCCATTTTTCCCGGAGTGGCGCCGTGGCGCGTCAGGAAGAACCACTGGTAGGTCGTCGCGACCAGCGTGTTGGTGAGAAACACCACGGCTTGGAACCCAAACCACAGGCCGGGGTTGAACTGGTTGAGTTGCGGTGCGAACAGCATCCGGCCGAAGAACACGATCGACCAGCCCAGCGCGATCGCGGTGTTCGGAATCCACAGCAGCAGTCCATCGAGGAACTTCGCGAGGAAGCGCACCCAGAAGCCGGCGTAGCGCATCTCGCCCGGCTGGACGATGCCCTCGCGCACGCGTTGGAAATAGTCGCCCTTCTGTTCCGCGCTGATGAGCTTGCCGTCGTGCGAGACGAGGTCGCGCGTGAAAAATCGCCCACCCGACAAGGCGCACACGCCGGTCGTCGGCTCGACTTCGCTCCAGCGCTGCCAGTCGGTCAGGCCCTTGGCCCACACGAGCGTGTCGGCATTCACGATTTTGTCGCGCACCAGGGTCTCGAACGCCACCGCGTTGACCGGCCCCATGCGATTCCCGCCGCTGGCATAAAACCACTCCATATTGCCGCGTGTAATTGCCGGCTCGTGCGTGGACCGGCAACCGAAATTCCTCCCGAGGCCCGACAAAATTCAGGCGGTTTTCCGCGTTGACCGCTTGGTTGAGGTGAAATCCTCAACGCGCTGGCGCCGCCGCCGTGCGCTGCGCCTGCTCCAGCAACGCTACCAGCTCCGCGCGGTATCCACCCGCATCCTCGCCCACGGCGCCGCGCGCCCACCGCGCGATCCCATCGAGCGGCGCCGCGCTCGCGTCCGGCCCCGCCTGCAACGCCTCGCCGAACGCCGCCATCGCCGCCGCGAAACGGAAATCCACGCTCGCCTCGGCGAACGCGCCGCCGTCGAGCCGCGCCGGCCAAACTCCGTAATACGGAGTTTGCCGTCCGGCTGCGCTCGCTCCCGCGCCGGCGATCACGCCGGTCGCGCGCACGCGGAGATCGGCGGCGCGCGGCCCGCTCGCGGCGGTGGCTTCGCTCGTGGCGGCGGCGGGCTCGACTTCCAGCAAGGCCGTCAGCGCTTCGCCGGGGAGCACGCGCTCGCGGGCGACGAGCGGCACCTGCGCGCCGGGCGCGACCGCGCGCATTTCACCGTCGCCGACGACGCGGAAACGCGCCACGCGCGCGGGATCGAACTCGACGGTCGCTTCGAGTTTTTCCGCGACAGGCGCGAAGAGCGCGTCGAGTTGCGAGACGAGCGCCTGCTCGGCCTCGGCGCGGGTGTTCACGTAGCCGCTGCCGCCGCGCGCGCGGGCGGCGAGCGCCTCGAGCCGCGCGTCGATGCGCTCGCCGCGGCCGAAACCGAAAATCGCCAGCCGCACGCCGCGGTCGCGCTGCGCGTCGATGAGCGCGCCCAGTTCCGCCTCGCTCGTTTCGCCCATGTTGAAATCGCCGTCGGTGCAGAGAATCACGACATGCTCGCCGGCGGCGCCGCGGTCGGCGGCCGCGAGCGCGAACGCCTCGCGCAGGCCGGCGCCGCCGTTGGTGCGGCCTTTGGCTTCGAGCGCATCGATCGCGGCGCGCACGGCGCGTTCGTCGACGAGCTTTTCCGGCGGCAAGAGCACGCGCGAATCGCCGGCATACGTCACGACACCGACGCGATCCTCCGGCCGCAGGCGTCGCAGCAACGCCGCGGCGGCCTCCTGCACGAGCGGCAGGCGATTCGGTGCGTCCATCGAGCCGGAGACGTCGAGCAACAAAATCACCGTCGCCGGCGCGCGCGGAACCGGCGCGGCTTCGCGCGCCCGTAATTCGACGCGCACCAGTCGCCGCCCCGGATGCAGCGGCGATTCGCTCGACTCGACGCGTGCGGTGAAAACCTCCGCGGTCGTTGCCGGCGCGGCGGAGCCGGACGATGCCGGCGGCGGTGCGGCGGTGGGAGGCGCGGCGTTTGCGAGTGCGCGGACGTTCACTTGCCGTCGCTCCGGCCAGCGCGAGGCGCCGAGCGCTTTGCGGAGCGCGGCGATCGGTGCGGTGTCGAGGCGGTCGGCCGCGAGCGGCTTGGTCGCACTTGCCTCGCGTTGCCGCGCCGCGCCGGTGCCGGTGATGGCGGGAGCGGTGGGTGCGGCTGGGGTGGAAGGGGCTTTGTGCCCCGACGTTGAACGCTCTGTGGCGGCAGGCGGCTCGCCGCCCAAGCGTCGGGGCGGAAAGCCCCTTGCGTCGGTCTCAGCGGGCGTCGGCGGCGCCACGGTGCTCGCGGGCGAAACTCCGCGATACGGAGTTTGGGCCGGGGCGGCGGGCGCGGGGGGCGGCGTCGCGCTTGGCGGTTCGGTGCGCCCGAGGGGCTGCGCGGTCGGTCCGCCGATCTTTTCGCGGTCGGTGGTCGCGCGCGGTTGCGCGTTCGGCTCGGCGCGGCCGACTTCGCCGGTGGAAATTTCGGTGCGTGCGGGTGAGTCGACGTTCGATCGCGGTGGCGGCTCCGATGCGCGCGCGGGATCGTTGCCGGCCGTGAGGCTCGCCGGCGTGGGAGGAGATGCGTTCCGTCCCGACGCTGAATTTTGCGAGTGGGCAGAGGCTTCGTGTGCCGCGCGTCGGGGCATGGAGACACTCCCGCCGTTGTCGGTGGGCGACGCGCCGGACGCGGAGTTTTTCTCCGTTTCCATGCGCGCGATCGCCACGCGCTTCGCGCCGCTCGCGGCGAGGTCGGCGCCCGCCGTCGCTGCGGTTGCGCGATCCGGCGCGCGGTTGCGCAGCAGAAAAAAAACGATGCCGGCCGCCGCGAGCACGGCGACGCCGGCTACGACGAAAAATCTCCGCCGCGAGCGTTGCCGTTTCTTTGCCACGAAAGTCTCCCCGCCACGCGCGAGCACTTGGCGGGCGACTTCGGCCGTCAGACGCAGTTGGGCGATGCGCGCGCGGTCGGCGGGAGATTCGTGGGCGGTTTCCTCGACGGTGGCGCTGCCGAGCGCGAGGTGGGTGAGGCGCGGCTCGTCGCCGTGGCTGCCGTCGAGGCGGCCGAGGGCGTGGTGGATCAACTGCTCGACCGCCGCGCTCGCGAGTTCGGTGATGTGCGCGATCTCGTCGGCGCCGAAGCCGTGGCGCAGCCGCAGGCGCAACACCTCTTGTTGCTTCGGCGTCAGTTGTCGAAAACGACGCGCGACGCGCTCGGTCGCGGCTTCGCGGCCGGTCTCGCCGGTGTCGCTCTCGTGTTCCGGCTCGGCGCGCGCGCCGGCGCGGCGTTGCGCGGCGACGATCTGCCGGCGCAAGGCGGCGAAGGCCGCTTCGCGCGCGCTCGCGTCGTCGGTGCGCGGGGGCGTCTGGCGCCATTCGCGCCAGAGCGCGCTCAGCGACGAGTCGGCGCGAGCGGCGTCGCCGTCCCAGAGTTCGAGGGCATAGCTCCGCAACGCCGTCGCGTGCCGGGCTTGCAGCTCGGCCACGACCGCGGATGTCGAAGCGGGTGGTTTGGCGGAGGCGCTCAAGAAGGTCTCCGCCCCATGCATCGGCACGCGGAGGCGGAATTTCAGTGCGGGGTGCGCCGACGTCCACGGCGACGAGGGACGGGCGGCGTGTGTCCTTTCGCGGGCAGGCGGGACGCCGGCGCTACTCCTCTTGCGCGGCGGGCGCGGGCGTGCATGTTGCGGCCATGCGTCTCCTCACGCTCGTCCTCGCCGCCGCGGTCGCGCTCGTGTTCGGCGGTTGCTCGAAATCCGCGCCGAAAAACGCCGCTGCGGCGGCGACCGGCTCCGTGTTGCGCGTCGGCAACGGCGCGGAGCCGCAGGATCTCGATCCGCAGGTGATGACGGCGTTCACCGACCAGAACATTGCGCTCGCGCTGTTCGAGGGCTTGTGCGCGCTCGACGAGAAGACGTCCGCGCCCGTGCCCGGCGCGGCGGAGGGCTGGCAGGTTTCCGAGGACGGACTCACGTGGACGTTTCACCTCCGCGCGAACTTGAAGTGGTCTGACGGCACGCCGCTCAATGCGACCGACTTCGTCCAATCGTGGCGGCGCGCGCTGTCGCCGAAGATCGCGGCGGAATACAGCTACCTGCTCTTTCCGCTGAAGAACGCCGAAGCGATCGCCAACGCGAAAGCGGCGCCCGACACGCTCGGCGCGGAGGCGCCGGACGAGCGCACGCTGCGCCTCACGCTCGAACGCGCGACGCCGTATCTGCCCGCGCTCACGGCGAATCCGATCTGGTTTCCGGTGCCGATGCGCGTGCTGGAGAAGTTCGGCGCGACCGCGGCGCGCGGCACGACGTGGACGCGCGCCGGCAATCTTGTCGGCAACGGCCCGTTCGTCCTGAAAACCTGGCAGACGAACGCGCGCGTCGAGGTCGGGCGCAACCCGCACTACTGGGACGCGGCGGCGGTGCGGCTCGACGGGATCGTGTTTTTCCCGACGGAGAACATGGACGTGGACGAGCGGAATTTCCGCGCCCGCCAGGTGGACATCACGGCGGAGCTGCCGCTGGCGAAGGTCGACACGTATCGCCGCACGGCGCCCGCGTCGCTGCGGCTCGATCCGTTTCTCGAAACGTTTTTCCTGCGGTTCAACGTGGCGCGTCCGCCGCTGAACGATCCGCGCGTGCGCCGCGCGCTCTCGCTGGCGATCGATCGCGAGCAGATCGCGCGCACGCTGCTGCGCGGCACGCGCGCGCCGGCGCTGCACTACACGCCGCCGGATTGCGCGGGCTACACGAGCGAGGCGCGTGTGCTGCACGACGTCGCACAGGCGAAGGCGTTGCTGGCCGCGGCGGGTTTCCCTGACGGAAAAAACTTTCCGACGCTCGACGTGCAGATCCGCAACGACGAGTTGCACGCGAAGACGCTCGAGGCGATCCAGGCGATGTGGGCGCGCGATCTCGGCGTGCAGGTGACGCTCTCCCCGATGGAGCAGAAGACATGGGTGGCGAACCAGCAGTCGCTCAACTACGCGATCTCGAGCGCGCGCTGGGTGGGCGACTTCGTCGACCCGGTGACGTTCCTCGACATGTTCGTGGGCGGCGGCTCGAACAACTGGACCGGCTGGGCCGACCGCGATTACGACGCGGCGATCGAGGCGGCGGCGGGCGCGCACGAGCAGGCGAAGCGCTACGGGAATTTTCAGAGCGCGGAGAAGCGGCTGCTCGAAGCGGCGCCGATCGCGCCGGTGTTCTTCGGCGCGCGCTGCTACTTGCTCAGCCCGGCGGTGAAAGGCTGGGAGCCGGCGCTGCTCGGGTTTCACCAATACAAAAAGGTTTACCTCGCCGCACCCTAACGGCACGGTGCCGCCATGCGAATCCTCGCGCTGATCCTCGCTCTCGTCAGTGCCGCCGCGTCCGTCGCGGCGGGTGATGCCCGCGTCCCGGGGTCGACCGACGCGCGCGCGGCGACGACCGAGGTGCGCATCGTGCGCGTGTTCACCGGCTGGCGCGAGGCGTCGTCGTTCAAGCGGATCTCGGAGTATTTCACGGGGCGCGAGGACACCGGCGGCGAGGTCGTGCTGCGGACGCAGCCGGCGGCGCGCGGCGGCTACTATTTTCTCGTGCGCACGGACAACGACGGTCCGGCGCGCGACGCGCGGTTCCGGCTCGAGGTCGTGACGCCCGGAGCGACGGAGCCGCGACACTTCGACTTCGCGACGCACCTGCCGGCGGGCAACGAGGTTTATCAACTCGGCCTCACTGGCGCGGACTGGCCGGCGAGCACGGTGTCGCCGATGGCGTGGAAACTGGAACTCGTCGACGCGGCGGGTGCGCCGATCGCGACGGAGAAGAGTTACCTGTGGGAAAAACCGGCGAAGTAATCGCAAAGTAGCGCCGGTCGCAGACCGGCGAGAGTGCGTTGCGATTGCGGGCCGGAGATGCGAAATAGGTTCAACCACGCCGGTCGGAGACCGGCGCTACCTCAGATGCCTCCTCGCAAAAATGAAAACGCGCTCGCTGTGTCTGACGCTCGCGTCGGCTGGAGCGCGTGGCAGCGGCTTGCGGGTTGGGCGCCGAGCGCGACGGTGCTCGCGGAGACGCTCGACGGCGGGCAGGCGTTTCGCTGGCGGCAGGACGCGGACGGCGCGTGGACGGGCGCGTGGGCGGATTGCGTCGCGCAGTTGCGACTCGCGCCGGCGGTTGCGTCCGACACCGCGGCGGGCGTTGCGCTCGAGTGGCGCGCGCCGGCGGCGATCGCTGCGCGGGTGGAGGCGGCGCTGCCGCGGTATCTCGGCGCGGAGCACGACTGGGCGGCGCTGGCGGACGCGTTGCCGTGGCGGAGCGATGTGCATCTGGCGCAGTGTGCGAGTGTGTTTCGCGGGCTGCGGTTGTTGCGGCAGCCGTTCGGCGAGACGTTGCTCGGGTTTTTGTGCAGCGCGACGAAGCAGATCGTGCAGATCAAGCAGATGGTCGCGCTGCTGGCGGAGCGGCATGGGGCGGAGATCGCGCGAGCCGAGGAAGAGGAATGGAGGGACGAGCTCCCGCGAGGCCGCGGTGCTGTGCGGACGGCGGCCTCGCAGGTGCTCGGTTGTCCAGTTGTGGGCGAGGTGTCGAAGCGGTGGCGTGGGTTTCGCCGCCTGCCAACGTGGGCGGAACTCGCGGCGATTCCGGAGAGCGAGCTGCGGGCGTGTCTGCTGGGATTTCGCGCGCGCTACATCGCGGAGACGGCGCAGTTTCTCGCGGCGCGTCCCGGCTGGCTCGACGCGACGGAGGCGGCGCCGTATCCGGAGGCGCAGGCGCGGCTGATGGAGTTGCCGGGCGTCGGCGAGAAGGTGGCGGATTGCGTGTTGCTGTTCGGCGCGGGGAAACTGGAGGCGTTTCCGGTGGACACGTGGATTCTGAAATCGCTCGCGCGGCGCTACGGAGTCGACGGATGGAAGCCGGCGCAGGTGGCGCAATTCGGGCGCGTGCATTTCGGGCCGTTGGCGGGTTTCGCGCAGCAGTTCCTGTTCGCCTGGGAGCGGCGGCATGGCGGGCGGTGAGGGAGGTCCGGTTGTCGCTGCGGTCGGTGACGGTCGGGGAGGTCGGCGCGTTCCGCGGATGGATTCACCCGCGCCCGGAGGTCGCGGGCCACCTTGTGGCGGTCGTGGAACGCGGATGCGCGAGAGGGCGGTCGCGGTGGAGGCGGGGCCATCAGCCCCGCGAGGCAGGTGCTTCGAAGCCTGAAACCCGCGGGGCTGATGGCCCCGCCTCCACGAGGTTTGAGGAGATTTGTTTTGGTGTCGTTTCGCGGCTTCTTGTGGCAACAATTCCGGCTCCGATGGACGACACTCGGCTCGATAAATGGCTTTGGGGCGTGCGCGTGTTCAAGACGCGCGCGGAGGCGGCGGCGGTTTGCCGCAACGGTCGCGTGCAGGTGAACGGGCTCGACGCGAAGCCGGGGAGGGACGTGCACGTGGGCGAGGTGGTGACGGCGCGCGTGGGCATGGTCACGCGGACGCTGAAGGTCGTCGGCGTGCCGCGGTCGCGCGTCGGCGCGAAGCAGTTGCCGGAGTTCCTCGTCGATCTGACGCCGGCGGCGGAATACGAGCGCGCGAAACAGGCGAGCGTAGAACACTTGCTCGCGCGCGAGCGCGGGCGCGGTCGGCCGACGAAGAAAGAGCGGCGGCAGATGGGCGAACTGTTCGGGTTCGAGTGAAGAAGCGGCGCGACCGCCGTCGCGTCGAGCGACCGTTTGTAGTCCAATAGACTACAACGCGCGCAGCGCTTTTCGCTCGGGAAGCGCGGGGCGCTCGGGGAGGTTTGTAGTCTATTAGACTACAAATGGGCTTGGTGCCGGGCGGGGTGAAGAGACGGGAGGTGACGGGCGGCGGGCGGAGGCGGAGGAGGGCGGCGGGAGGGGAGGATGGTGGGAGGTGACGGGCGAAGGCGCTGCTTTGGGCTCAACCTGGGGCGTTTCCGGCCGATGCATCACGGGTGATTACCCCGCTGACGGCCACCGCGACGCTGGAACGGGCTCGCACCGCTTTGCAGAACGGCAAAGGGGCGGGGTTGCCTGAGCTGCTGAAAATCATCGAGACGATCTCGACGAACCTGGCGGAGGTCACGATCCAGGAGCTGGCGGAGTTGATCGAGAAGGACGCGGCGGTGCTGGCGCGGATCGTCCAAATCGCGAACACGATCGTCCACAATCCGAGTTTCACGCCGCTGTCGTCGCTGACGCACGCGATCCACCAGATCGGTTTCTCGCGGGTGCGGAGTCTCACGCTGTCGATCATGCTGATCGAAAACGCGGGGTCGCGGAATCCCCCGGAGCAGCGCGAGGCGGCGGCGCAGGCGCTGTGTGCGGGGTTGCTCGCGCAGGGCTGCGCGCAGAAATTCGGCTACGTCGATCCGGAAGCGGCGTTCGCGTGCGCGGCGCTGCGGAATTTCGGCTACATCCTGCTGCCGGCGGTTTCGCTCGAGCATTACCGCGAGGCGTTGAACCGCCGGAAGGACAAGCCGGAGGACATCGCGTTTCGCGGCATGTTCGGGATGACGCCGCTGGAGCTCAGCCGGCGGCTGCTGGCGAGCGCGCGGTTGCCGGAGGAATTCATGCGGGCGATGCGCGACACGACGCCCGAGGCGATGGCGGGGACGGCGACGCTGCCCGAGACGCGCCTGATGGCCATGGCGGAATTCGGCAGCCGCATCGCGCAGTTGTCGCTCGATGCGAGCAAGGGTTCCGACTCCTTCGGCGAGGGGACGCGAGAGCTGGCGCGGCGGTTTCGGCGGGTGATCCCCGACGCGCTCGACTACATCCCGGAGGCGCTCGAGCACACGGACGCGCGGCTGTCGGGTTTCCTGCGCGCGGACGGCATCGCGGCGCTGCCGACGGCGAGCCTCAACCGCATCCGCGCGCGTGTGCAGCACGTGGCGCCGGACAGCGTCGTCATCACGGCGGCGGCCCCCGAAGCGGGACCGGACGTGTTCGTGCCCGCGACGGACGCCGCCGCGATCAACACGACGATGGCGCAAGCGCTCGGCGCGGCGGCGGTGGCGCCGATTGCCGCGAGCGAACCGGTGACGGCGGAAGTGTCGCCAAAAATGGCGGAGGCGGACGCCGCGAGCGAGGTCGTGCCGGAAGCGACGAGTGCGGGCGAAGAGTTGCCGACGGCGGCGGAGGAAACTCCGGCGCCGCCGGAAAGCGTCGCGTCGGCCGAGAGCAAACCTGCGTCGGCGCCGCCGTTCGAGACGGCGGCGCTGCCCGAGCCGCCGGCGCCGGTGGCGCGCGATCCCTGGCTTTCGGCGCTCGCGCTGGTGCGGGACAGTTTCGCGGCGGACGAATGCTGGACGTTCGCGCTCAAGCCGGGCGGCGTGTCGATGCCGTTGACGCACGGCGTGGGCGAGCGCTGGCAGCGATTCCAGGCGATCGCGGCGGTGCGCTCGGACGAGCGCACGGTGTTCGGTGTGTGTCTGTCGCGGAAAGAGGCGGTCGTGATTCACGATCTGCACGACGCGAAACTGAAACCTTACCTGCCGGCATGGATTCGCGAGGCGCGCGATGCGCCGCCGTCGTTCGTGCTGGTGCCGTTGCAGGAGGGGGCGCGCGTGTGCGGGGTTGTCTTGATCGGCTGGCACAAGACGCAGCGCGTGACGCTCAACAAGGCGCAGCTCGAGCTGGCGCGGCAGATTCTCGGCAACGCGAACGCGCTGCGGCCATCGGCGGCGGCGTGAGGAACGCGGCGTGAGGCGGGCGGCGCGGACGCGATGAAGTTGCGCGCGAGCGCGCAATTGAGCGTTCGCTTCATGTCGGATTCGAGGGGGCGTTGAGCCGCCTCGCTCGCCGGCGGGAGGGCCCGCGTCACCGCGGGCCGCGAGCGGGAACCTCACGGGCGGTGAGTAGAAGGCTCGCGAGGACGCGAGCCCTCCACCGAAAGAGGCGCGCGCGCCGACGGGCGCTCAGACGCGGCGGCGCCACGCGGCGAACGCGAGCGCGAGGAGGCCGAGAGCGAAGAGCGCGTAGGTGCCCGGCTCGGGGACGGCGGCGAAGGAGAGGCTCAGCGTGTTGCCGTCGAGCAGCACGTGGAACGAACTGGGGTCGACCAGGCCGCTCTGGAAATCGCCCGTCTGGAACGTGAACAGCGCGGTGATGTCCTGCGGGCCGCTGACGGATTGCCCGAGCGCGCCGGTGGCGGCGAGGGATTGCGTGAGCGTGATGCCGCCGGTGGCTTCGACGAGCGGGAGGACGTAGGTGTTGGCGTCGGTGAGGACGGCGTAGCCGCGGTTGCCGTAGAAATCGACGGTCGAAAGCTCGAGGACGAAGCCGCCAGCGCCGAGGCCGCTGAGATCGAGGCTGCCGTTGATGTAGAGAAGCGAGTAACCGTCGGAGCGCAGCGGATCTTGGAGTGTCCAAATGTAGAGGCCGCCGTTGGCGAAGGCGACGTTGAGCGGGCTGACGCTGGTGCCGAGCGTAAGTTTGCCGGGGAGCTCGGTGTCGCCGGGGATGCCGGGGAAAATGGCTTGGTTGGCGCCGAGGGTGAGGCGGGTGACGGTCTGGTTGTTTTGCTTGAGCGTGGTGGGCGCGAAAGTGCCGACGCCGGCGAGGGCGCCGGTGTTGAAGGTGAGCGGATTGGTGAGCACGACGCCGTCGTTCAGCGCCAGGCCGCCGCGGGGCTCGCCGCTCGCGGAAACCGCGCCGTCGATGACGACGGTGGCGGAACCGGCGGCGTGGTCGTTGCCGAAGGCCAACGCGCCGACGCCGCTGACGGTGATCGTGCTCGTGGAGGCGAGTTGGTTGTCGCCGTAGAGGTAGAGGAACTCGGTGTCGTCCTTGCCGTTGGCGGTGTAGGCGCTGGTGACGATCAGATTGGCGTTGGTGGCGGCGCCGCCGGCGGCGGAGATCGTGCCGCCGAAATCGTGGCCGACGTTTTCCTTCGCGGTCATGTCGAAGGTGAGCGTGGTGCCGTCGGGGACGATGAGGTGACCGGAGTCGCCTTTGAGGCCGTAGAGTGTCGGAGCGGTGGCGGCGCCGGTGAAGGCGACGGTGGCGTTGGGTCCGAGAAGCTCGATGCCGGTGGCGGAGTAAGTGCCGGTCGTCTCGTCCTGCGTGAGGCCGCCGGCGGCGTGGTTGCTCGCGAGGTTGAGCGTGCCGTCGAGGAGCGTGATCTGGCCGGTGAAGTTGGAATTGTCGCCGGACAGCGTGACGGTGGGCGGCGTGCCGGTGCTGAATTGAGTGATGGAGCCGCTGCCGGAAAGATTGCCGGAGAGAGTGAACGCGTTCGTGCCGGTCAGATTGAGGGTGGCGGGGAAATTGCTGGAAACGGCTTGGTTGCTCGTCGCGCCGAAGACGATCGGGTTGGCGAGCGTGTAGCCGGCGGTGGAGGCTTGGAGGCCGATGACGTTGCCGGCGCCAGCCATCAGGGTGAGCGTGCTGGTGCTGGGGCCGAGGGGATTGACGCCGCCGACTTCGAGCGTGAGCGGACCGTTGCCGTTGACGTAGGTGCCACCGGCGTAGGTGTTGCCGGAAGGCGCGGAGGAGGCGTCGGGCGCGATGACGATGGTGCCGTCCGAGAAGCCGTCGCGGAAGGAGCGCGAGCCGAGTTCGAGGGAATTGACGCCGTTGGCGGCGAGGAGGGCGGCGTTGACGGTGAGCGTGCCGCCGTTGGCCGCGGTGAGGCGGACGAAGCCAGCGGTGGCGTTGCCGGTATTGGCGACGGTGGTGGGTTTGATGGCGCCGGTGAGCGTGGCGCGCGTGGCGGTGCCGAGGAAGACGCCGTCGGTGAAGCCGGTGAGGTCGACGTTGGCGACGGAGACGGTGGCGTTGGTGCCGTGGGTGTCGAAGCCGACGATGCCCCAGGTGTTGCCCGGATCGAAGTAGCTGAGGAACGCGGACGGCGTGAGTCCGGCGACGGCGTCGGTGTAGCCGAGGTAACTGCCGCCGAGATCCGTGGCGCTGCCGCCGGTGGTGAGTTTGCCGCCGTTGTAGAGAGCGACGCTGTAATTCGGGAGCGCGGCGGCGCCGTCGAAGACGAGGATGCCGTTCGAGGAGATCGTGCCGCCGGTGTAAGTGTTGGCGCCCTGGAGGAAGAGTTTCAGGGGGACGTTGCTGCCGTTGTCGAGCTGCACGGCGCGCGCGGCGGTGCCGGCGAGGGTGGTGTCGGTGAGCGCAGTGAGGAGGTTGAGCGTGCCGCCGCCGTTGCCGAAGCGGTAGTGCGTGCCGTTTGGCGTGATCATCGCGCTGGCGAGTGTGGCCTTCGTGGCGGTGCCGAGGCGGAGCGTGCTGGCGTTGGTCGTGAACGCGCGGAGGTCGAGGTCGTCGGTGAGCAGCGCGGTGGTGCTCGCGCTGGGGAGCGTGTCGATGCCGAGGGCGCCGAGGACGGTATTGCCGCTGTTGCCCGAGAGGACCGAAAGCAGCGAGGAGACGTAGCCGGTGGTGGTGACGGCGGTGCCGACGTAGCCGCTGCTGTTGACGGTGAGATTCCCGGTGGTGGGGATGGCGTCGTCGTTGCCGAAGATGAGCGTGCCGTTGACGGTGGTGCCGCCGCTGTAGCTGTTGCGGAGGCCGGTGTTCGGCGCGAGCAGGAGGATGCCGTTGCCGCCGACGGTGAGGGAGCGCGCGCCGGCAAGGGCGTCCTCGACGACGTTGCCGGTGACGACGATGGGATGGCGTGCGCCGGCGCCGTTGAGGGGAAGCATGCCGCTGCTGTCGGGGTCGACGATGGCGCGCGGACTGGTTTGCGCGACGATGGCGACGTTGTTCGCGAGCGTCAGCGTGCCGCTCAGCGTGAGCGGAGCGTCCCAACTGCGCAGGGCGATGTTGTTCGAGGTCGCGTTGGTATTGAGAACGAAATTGTTGGCGACCGTGAGGGTGTTGTGCGCGACGAGGCTGGTGCCGTTCTGCACGTAAACGGTGCCCGTGCCGAACGGGGAGCTGTTCCAGAATGCGACGGTGGGCGCGGAGGAGCCGTCGCCGAGGTAGGTGCTGCCGACGTAGGTGTTGCCGGCGGTGCCGTTGAAGATGAACGCGCCGCCGTTCTGGTTGTTGGCGACGAGGAAGAGGTCGCCGGTGTTGTTGGGACCGTAGCCGACGATCTGGCCGGAGATGACCGCGGTGTTGCTGCCGACGGACCAGTAACTCGAACCGGAGCTGGAGATGCCGAGGTTGATGCCCGAGGCGATCTCGAAGCGGCCGTCGGCGGAGTCGAGCGCGCTCATGTAGCCGAGCGTGAGCGTGACGGGCGAGGTGGCAGTGGCGGGCGGCAGGAATTTGAAGCTGTCGCCGTTGGAGTTGAAGAACACTCCGCCGACCGTGAAATCGCCGGGCAGCGTGACGGTCTGGTTCACCGATTGGGAGAACCAGAGATAGGTGGTGTCGCCGCTGACCGGAGTGAGCTGGCCCTGCCAACCGGTGCCAAGACCAGTCCAGTAATAGAACGACGAAGTGTTGTTGGCGCGAACGGCCGGGGCAACGCACGCCAACGCGATGAACAACGCGGGGCACAAGCGCTTCATGCCGCGCATTCAACCTGAAGCGCGGAGTTGGCTCAACCGGAAATCCGGCGCGGGCGTAGAGGATTTCAGCCCTACGGACATTTTCAGAAGCGTGACGCCGCGGGAGGTAGGCCGAGAACGCAGGCCCGCCGAAACGCGCTCGCGGCGCGGCAGCGGTCGTGCCCTGCCGATCGCGCGGACGGAGTCGTTGCTTCAGGCAATCGCCGGGAGACGAAAAAACCCGCTCGCGCCGGCGAGCGGGTGAGATTTCCGAGAGGAATTTCGCGGCCGGGCTTACTTCTTCTCCGGCTTCTTTTCCTCTTTCTTGCCGTCTTTCTCGGCCTTGCAGCCGCAGGGGCCGTCCTTGCAGCACTCCTTGCAGTCTTTGCAATCCTTACAGGCTTCCTTGTGGTCCTTGTTGTCGCCGGCGAAGGCGAACGAGCCGAGCGAGAGGGCGAAAAGCGTGGCGAGGAGGCGGGTGAGGTTCTTCATTTTTTTCGGGGTTCTTCGAGTAGGAGGTTGAGTGAACGACGCCATCGTGGCGGCGTTCGGGCGGATAATACGACAGAAGCTGCCGCGCCCCTCGAACTTTTTTCGGGCGGGACCGCCGGAAAGCGCCCGTGGCATGGGAGCGGAGACGTGGAACGCTCTTGCCGCGCGCGCGGCGCGTCCAATCCTCGGCGCATGGCACAATTCGGACCTTTCGCCTCGCTGCGCGCGCAGCAACCCGCGGAGAAATTCGCCGCCGCCTTCGCCTATGTGGCCGAGGCGCTGCGACCCGGCTCGCCGGTGCAGGCGCGTATCCTCGCGATCGCGCCGGGCACGACGGAGCGCGTCGAACTCGCCGGCGGGGCGTTCGCGATGGAGCAGGTTTACCAGGCGAAGCCGCGCCCGGAGGGATTTTTCGAGTCGCACCGCAAGTATATCGACGTGCAGGTGATCATCGCCGGCGAGGAAGCGATGGAGGTCGAAGACATCGCGCGCCTCACGCCGACGATGGACTACAGCGAGGAGCGCGACCTGTTGAAATACGCCGACACGCCGCACGCCTCGCGGCTGGCGATGCGCGCGGGCGACGCCGCGCTGTTTTTCCCGGCGGACGGGCACATGCCGTCGCTCCAACTGCACGGCCGCGCGCAACTCGTGCACAAGACGGTCGTGAAAGTGCCGGTGGGAGAGTGAGGAGTGGAAATGAGAGGGAAAGTGAATGTGCGAGTGAATCTGAGCCGCGGAGCGGAAGTTGCCGCTCGTGAGTGAGAGGGATTGCCGTCGCGGGCCCTTTCACCTTCACCCTCAGTCTCTCCATCCATGAATTACCGGCATCACTACCACGCGGGGAACTACGCGGACGTGTTCAAGCACGCGCTGCTGCTTCAGCTCGTGCGGGCGATGCAGCGGAAGGAAAAGGGTTTTCTCTACCTCGACACGCACGCCGGCCGCGGCGGCTACGATCTGAACACGACGACGCTGCTGCCGGACGGACGCGAGCGCGCGCCCGAGTGGCCGGAGGGGATCGGGCGGTTTTGGGCGACGGCGAACTTGCCGGACGATCTCGCGGCCTACATCGCGGCCGTGCGGGCGTTCAACGCGCGCGCCGGCGGCCGGGCGGATGAGCTGCAATTTTATCCCGGCTCGCCGTGGATCGTGCAGGCGGCGCTGCGCGCACAGGATCGCGCGGTGCTGTGCGAGTTGCGCGAAGACGACGCCGAGGCGCTCGCGATCGATTTCGGGCGCGAGCGCCGCGTGTCGGTGCAGCGCATGGACGGCTACACGGCGCTGAAGGCGATGCTGCCGCCGCCGGAGAAGCGCGCGTTGGTGCTCATCGATCCGCCGTTCGAGAACGCGAGCGAGTTTGCCGACATCCGCGCGGGGTTGCGCGAGGCGCTCGCGCGTTTCCCGAGCGGGACGTTCGCGATTTGGTATCCGATCACCGAGCGGGCGAAGAGCGATCGCTTCCTGAAGGAGGTCGCGGATTCGCCGTTCGCACCGCCGGCGCTGTGTGCGGAGTTGCAGATCGCCGCCGACTCCGCGCAGGTGCGGATGAAGGGTTGCGGGCTGCTCGTGCTGAATCCACCGTGGCAGATCGATCAGGAGTTCCGGCGCGTGTTGCCGGTGCTGGCCGAGCGGCTGAAACAGGACGCGGGCGGCGAGGCGCGGGTCAATTGGCCGGTGCCGGAGCGCTGAGGAGCGGCGAGGATTTCGCCGGTCGGGAGCGACGAGTAACGGGATGGGCCGTGAAAGGCAGCGGCTCGAGCGGCAGACGCGGGTTCAGTTGGGGTGCGCGGAAAACCGGACGCCCCCACAGCACGTCGCGCATCGCCGCCGTTCGATTGGCGGAACCGGCCGGGGAAGCGGCGCGGGTGAAGCGTTGGGTGAAGTGCGTCATGGGATGTGTTGCAGTTCCTACGATGAAGTCAGAACCCGGCGTGCGTGGTTTTGTTCCGGAAAAAAAGCCGTGTGGGGGAATCTCCGAGCGATGATGCAGCGAAGCAACGAGGCGACGTGCGCAGCGGCGATGCGTGTGCGCGATGCGACGCTTGCGCGCGGCAGGGGAGGCGAGCGGGGGCGAAAAAGGCATGCGGTTTTCTGTCGGCGACGAAAATGCATCAGCGCGAGCTGAAGCACCGTGCTACCCCGAGCCCACGCTCGCGAAAATTGTAGGAGCGGCTTTACGCCGCGATCCGAGCGCGGCGCGCGCGCTGCGAGCCAATCGCGGCGTAAAGCCGCTCCTGCATCGACGCATCGTCGGCGCTTTTTTTGCGCCGCGGAGGGCGCGCAGGCCGCTGCGATGAACGAAATCGATGTCTCGGCCACCGGCCTGCGTCGTGACATGAACGTCACGCGATTTTCCCTCTGAAAACAGAAGCGGGCCGCCCACCCCTGGGCGGCCCGCCATTGCTGTTATCTACCCCAAACCCCCGCTATGCGGGGGAAGTGAAACTGTGTTTTTGATATAGCCGGTTCTATGCCACGCGGCGTGCAACTGCGCGCGTTACCGAAAGATTACGTTTCGGCACGAAGATCATTAGCACGCCGTCGCGCATCTCGGCCCGCAGCGCGTCGAAGTCGAAACTGTGGCCGAGGCGCAGCTTCAACTCGTAGTCGCGCTGCGCGGCTTCGAGGTGGAGCGCGCGCCAGTTCAGGCGCACGAGGTGTGGCTTGCGCGCGACGATCACGAGGTCCGGCCCGCGCGTGGTGATGTCCACGTGGCTGGGATCGACGCCGGGAATGTAGACGTCGAGTTTCAGCGCCTGCGCGAGCTCCGTGATCTCGTAACGAGGCTGACGGAAGTCCGCGACCGTGACGTTGTCGTCGTCGGTCGAGGAGCGGTTGAGGGCTGGGATGATCGTATGCATGGGAAAAAGGAAGAAGTGGAAAAAGGGAATGAGCGGGGCTCGTCGGTTTTCACCGGCGGGTCTCCTGGGTTGAGGACGTTGACCTTGGTTTCGGTCTCGTCAGGCCAGGCAGCCCGCGTCGGAGAGTTTCACCCAAATGGCGACGCACTGGCGCTGTTGCAGCATTTGCTGCATGCCAAAGCACGAGACCGCCTGCGTGAGCGCAGTGCGGCGGGCGTGGCGATGGACTTTAGCGGCGAGAGCCATTTCGGGTGAGTTGAGTCGGACGATGCATAGACGCATCGGGTGAACAAGAAGTTTCTTCAGCCGGAACCATGCCAACGGCCGCTATGACTCAACCGCACAGCCGCCTTGCCGCGCGCGCGTGACGGCGGCAGCGTGCGCGCATGACGAAACCGATGCGCGACGAACACACGACGGTGGCGGATCTGCGCGAGCGCGTGATGGCGTTCGCGCGCGAGCGGGATTGGGTGCAATTCCACTCGCCGAAAAACCTCAGCATGGCGCTCGCGGCCGAGGCGGGCGAGTTGATGGAGCATTTTCTGTGGAGCGAGTCGGCGGCGTCGCAGGCCGTCGTCGCCGATCCGAAAAAGCGCCAGAAGATCGCCGACGAGATCGCCGACGTCGTGATCTACGCGCTGGAGTTCGCCAACATCAGCGAACTCGATCTTGCCGCCGCGATCGAAGCCAAGCTCGCGCAAAACGCCGCGAAGTATCCGGTCGAGAAAGCGCGCGGGCGGGCCGACAAGTATACCGAACTCTGAGATTTTCGATTTTTGATGGCCGAGGCCCTCCGGGCTGAACTCGATTTTCGATTGGCGGAAGCCGGGGCGGCGAAAGCCAAATCGCGATCAACGGCCCGCCGGCTCAATCGAAAATCCAAAATCCAAAATCGAAAATTTCGTCACGGTCTTCCGCCGAACGTCACGTAGTCGTCCAGCTCCAGCCAGTCGAACCAAGTGGCGATGTCCTCGCGCTGCGGGGCGTTCTTGCGGTGGATCTCGTTGAAGAATTCGCGCGAGTCCGGAGCACTTGGGGTGAGTTGCTCGAACCAGCGCGACCACTCGGCGATCTCGCTCGGATGTTTCCGCGTGTTGGCCTGCACGAACGCGAGCAGTTCGCTGTCGCTCTTGCCGGATTCGATTTCGGCAAACATCGCCTCGGGCGCGATGCCGGTGAACGCCCAGAAGCGTTTGTCCATCGGGCAATCGAAGTGGAAATCGCCGTTCGTGCCGGCGATCTGGGCGCGCGCCTTGTCGATCAAGCGCGGCAGGTGCACGTAGCCGCCGAGCCGCGTGCGCGGGCTGCGCGGCGGGTGACGCGTGAGATCGGGCGCACCCATGGAAATGGCGCCCTTCGCGGCGCCGGCGGGAGCGATGTAGGCGGCGTGGAGATCGTTCGACATGGTCAGGAAACGGGCGGGATGCGCGGGCCGGCGTGACACGCGCAGCCCGGCGCGCACGGCGCGGCGGCGGGGGACGTGGAGTTTTTTTCGCTCACGCCCATGAGACCATAGCCGCCGGAGATGACGCGGCGCACGCGCACGCCCGTAGCCGGATCGCGCGCGAGCGGCGCGTCCTTCATGCTCTGCACGAATTCGAAACGGCGCGGCGTCTCGCCGGGTTGTTCGGGAATCGTTTCGTAGACGTAGGTGGCCAAGGGAGTGAGGAGTGAGGAGTGCGGGTGAGAGTGAAAGTGAGACGGTGCGGAAATCAAGTGCGCGGGTCGCGCGGAGTGCTGCTCGCCGACGCCGGCTTCGCGCCAGGGCGACCAACGCGCGGGCGAAGGCACGGAGGCGCAACGATCGGAGCTGGTTTGTGCTTTGTGCGCCGGTGTCTTTGTGGTGAATTTTGTTCGGAAAATTTCCGGCGGCCTGGCGCAAACGTGCTCGCCGGCGATTTTCCTCTCCCTTTCACCGTCACTCCTCCCTCCATGAAGGCCTCCGCCGCACTCGAGAAATACTACGTGCTCCCATGCTGCCTGCTGCTGCTGAATCTCGCGAACGAGATCATCGCCTACAAGGCGAAGCTCATCGCCGACGGCCTGCTGCGGACGCTCTTCATCATGAGCATGGTGCTGTTCGGGGCGTCGCTCGTGGCCTTCGCGATCGCGCCGGCGATCGTGTGGTGCGTGCAATCGCTGCGCCGCACGAGCCGCTCGGCCGGCGGCGGCGCAGGCGAGCTGGCGTTCCTCGTTGTCCTCGGCGCGTTGATCTTCTGGCTCTACTACCGCAACTACCTCATCGGCACCGACGCGATTCTGCCGGCGGCGTGGCGCAACGGTGCGAAGTGAAGCGGTGGGGCACGCGCGGTCGTGCTCGGCGATCGCGAATTACCACGCGGCGCGCAACTCTTCCGGGGTGCGGCCGGCGGCGCGGAGGGCGCGGAGCGAGAGCGCGTCGTGGCGTTTGGCGAGGCGGACGCCATGCTCGTCGGTGACGAGCGGGCAATGATGGAACGCCGGTGCCGGTGCGCCGAGCGCGCGGTAGAGGAGGAGTTGGCGAAAAGTCGAAACGATGAGATCCGCGCCGCGCACGACTTCGGTGATGCGCATCGCGGCGTCGTCGACGGCGCAGGCGAGCTGGTAGCTCGGCGTGCCGTCTTTGCGCCAGACGAGAAAGTCGGAGATGTCGCGTCCGGCGATCAGGTGTTGCGGGCCGAAGTGGCCGTCGGCGAACGTGAGCGTTTCGCCGTCGGGGACGCGGAAGCGCCAGTTGACTCGCGCTTCGTCGGGGCTGCGGCGCATGAGCGCCTCGCGTTCGCGGCGCTGCTCGGGCGGGAGATTTTCGGGGCGGCACGTGCCCGGGTAATGCGGCTCGTCGGTAGCGCCGGTCTCCGACCGGCGAGGTTCGATGTTGCTCCCCCGTCGCCGGTCGGAGACCGGCGCTGCTGAAGCCGGCCCTACTTCGTGCGGCGCGCTGGCGGCGGCTTGGACGTCTTTGCGCGAACAGGTGCACGGGTAAACCGCGCCGGCGGCGCGCAGGCCCTCGAAGGCGGCGGCGTAGTGCGCGAGACGTTTGCTTTGGTCGTAGGGCGCGCACGGTCCTCCGACGTCGGGGCCTTCGGTCCAACGGAGGCCGAACCACGCGAGGTCTGCGAGCATCGCGGTGACAAACTCCGGGCGGCAGCGCGCGGCGTCGAGGTCGTCGTTGCGGAGGATGAGCGTGCCGCCGGCCGCGAGCGCGCGTTGTTGGGCGATCCAGAACGTGCGCGCGTGGCCGAGGTGCAGGTAGCCCGTGGGCGAGGGCGCGAGGCGGCCGCGGTAGATGATCGGGTTTTGAACCACGGATTACGGATGTCACGGATGGTGGCGGAGACCAGCGCGGAAAATTATCCGTGCAATCCGTGGAATCCGTGGTTTCAGAGAGGTTTCCCATGAAGTCCCTGTGCGTTTACTGTGCGTCGAGCGATCGGGTAGAGCCGCGGTATTTCGCGGCGGCGGAGCAGGCCGGGCGCGAGATCGCGGCGCGCGGCTGGGCGCTCGTCTACGGCGGCGGCAAGACGGGGCTCATGGGAGCGGTGGCGCGCGGGACGAAGTCCGGCGGCGGGCGCGTCGTGGGCGTGATCCCGGAGTTCATGAAAGTGCGCGAGCTGGAGTTCGCCGAGGCCGACGAGCTGATCTCGGTGATCACGATGCGCGAACGAAAGATGCTGATGGAGACGCGCGCCGACGCGTTCCTCGCGCTGCCGGGCGGTTGGGGCACGCTCGAGGAGTTGCTCGAAATCCTCACGCTCGCGCACCTCGAGGTGCTGCAGAAGCCGATCGTGATTTTCAACCAGGATGGCTACTACGACGACCTGCTGCGGCTCTTCGAGCGGATCGTCGCGGAGAATTTCATGCGCGAGACGATCCGCGTGAAATACGCGGTGGCGAACACGGTGGAGGAAATTTTTCCGCTGATCGAAAACTGGCAGCACCAGCCGGGCGACGCGAAGTGGTATCAGACGCGGTGAAGGCGATGACTGAAAGTGTAGAGCGGGGGCGCCGAACCCCGCCACCGTGCGCTCGCCGCGTTGGGACAAAGCGGCGGGGTCGGCGACCCCGCCCGAAAACGATCCAAGGGGATCGCGCGTGACCATTGACGACACCGTGGCGCTCTTGCGCCGGCATGAGGCGCGCGCTGAGGCGGGCGGCGAGGCCGCGATGCTCGCGGATTTTTTCCCGTTCATCGCGGCGCACCCGGATTGCTTGTCGCGCACGTGCCTCGAAGGGCACCTGACGGCGTCGGCGTGGGTGGTCGACCCGGCGCGCTCGCGCGTGCTGCTGACGCATCACCGCAAACTCGATCTGTGGATTCAGCTCGGCGGACACGCGGACGGCGAGGCGGACTTGCTCGCGGCGGCGTTGCGCGAGGTGCAGGAGGAGTCGGGGCTGACGCGCGTGCGCGCGGTAGCGGCGGAGATTTTCGATGTGGATCGCCATCGGATTCCCGCCCGCAAGACAGAGCCGGAGCACTGGCATTTCGACGTGCGATTCCTGATCGAAGCCGATCCGACGGAGCCGGTGGTCGTGAGCGATGAGTCGCACGATGTCGCGTGGGTGTCGCTGGCGGACGCGGTGCGGCTCAATTCGGAAGAAGCGATCGTGCGGATGGTGCGGAAGACGCGTGTGCGAGCCGGTGAGTAGCCGCGCTTGAGGCCGCAGGCTGAAAGCGTGACAGCCCACGTTGTCGCTTCGCTCCAACGCGCGGCTACGGTTCAGATCGCGTTCGGCGGTTCGGTTGTAGGAGCGGCTTTACGCCGCGATTGGCTCGATGCGCGTGCCGCGTTCGGATCGCGGCATAAAGCCGCTCCTACAGTGGCGGCGAGCGGGCGCGGGCTGAAGCACCGCGCTACCGATACAGCGCGACGAGGTCGTCGGTGCGGGCCCAGCCGGTTTGACCGGTCGGGAAATTCAGGCGGCTCCAACCGAGGAAGGTCTTGTCGACGACGGCGATCGAGCCGGCGGAGAGCGCGGAGATTTTTTGCGTGTCGGCTTCGGTCGGGAGCGAGCGGAGGGTCGAGGTGCGCCACACCAGCACGGCGTCGGGATGCGCGAGCGGGCCGTAGGTGCGCAGACTGAACGTCGCGGCGGCGGCGAGGACGATGGCGAGAAGGACGATCAGGAGCGCGGCGGGCGTGGCCCAGGGGCCGACGCGGGAGTAGCCCTTGAGCAACAGCAGCGCGAGCGCGGCGGCGATCGCCAACGCAGCGGCGACCAGCGCGAGCTGCCACGTGCCGGGCGAAGCGGCGCGGGCGAGCGCGTAGCGGCCTTCGCCGCGGGAAAATTCGACGAGCTCGGGCGGCGCCATGCCGGAGCGTTGCAGGCCGAGCGGGAGGTCGGCGCGGGTGACGGCGTCGGAGGGCGCGAGGAGAAATGCGGCGGTCCAGTGCGCGGTGGCCTCGGCCCAGCGATCTTGTTGCGCGAGGGCGAGGCCGAGGTTGTGCCGGAGCGCCCAATCGCGCGGGGCGGCCGCGGCGGCTTTGCGCCAGGTGATTTCGGCGGCGGTGAAGCGCGCGGCGCGGTAGTCGGCGGGAGCGTCGGCGGCGCGGGCGGAGGAGGGGACCACTAGGACGGATAGGACCAATAGGGCGACGAGGAACGGGAAGAGGTGGCGCGGCGCGAAGAGCGAAAAGACCGGCCAGCCGGGGATGCGCACGGCTTGGAGCGCGCCTTCGGCGCGGAGCGGCCAGTCGGCCGGCAGGGCGGCGTCGCGGCTGTGTTGCGCGCGGTCGGCTTCGGCCCAGAGCGCGCTCCACGCGGGGGCGGCGTCTTTGTTGCGCGCGGCGATCGTGCCTGACACGAGCGGGGCTCCGGGCGCGGCGTGCGGGATTTCCCAGAGCGCGGCGGCGTGGCGTTGCCAGAGGCGGAGCTGGGCGTTGCGCGCGGTGCTGTCGGGACCGACGGTGCGCATGCGGTCGAGCACGCCGGCGAGCGCGGCGCGGGATTCGCGGCGGCGGCGCTGCGGATCGAGCGCGCGCGAGCGGAGCGCGGCGAGAGTGAGCCAGACGAGCAGAGGACAGAGGACGGAGGACAGAAGGCTGATGACGACGAGGCGATCGGTGGTCATCGGCGCGAAGCCGCGGCGGCTTTCCGCGATCGGATCGCGCGGCAGGTTTTCCGGCGGGACGGGCGCGACGGGCTCGGGGAGTTTCAACCCGGGCGTGACGGCGCCGCCCGGCTGGGGGAGGGAAAACTGCACGGGGCCGCTCGGTTGCGGCGCGACGGGCGCGGCGGCGGCGGGGCCGACGGTGACCGTGACGGGCTCGGTCGTGATGGTCTTGTAGGTGCCGCTCGCGGTGTCGAAGTAGGTGAACTTGACCGAGCCGAGTCGGTAGCTGCCGGCTTTGTTCGGCACGAGGACGACGTCTTCGGTGAGCGCGCCCTCGAAGAGCGAGTTATCCTTCATCGTGCGTTTCGATTTCGGCTGCACGACGGAGAAATCGTTCGAGACTTCGCGTTGCGGCAGGCCGGAGAGGTCGGGCCAGTTGCCGACGCCGGTGAGTTCGAGCGTCCACGTGACCGGCTCGCCGCCGGCGGGTGCGGTGGGGACGACTTTGGAGACGAGAGCGAAATTACCGACGGCGCCGGAGAAATCGCCGGGCGCGGGCGGGAGCGGGCGGATGGTGAGTTCGAGCGGGTCGGTCGTGATCACGCGTTGCTCGACGGCTTGTTGGAAGGGGAAACCGAAGCCGCTCGTGGCGACGTTGAGGTTCACGAGTTGTTGCGCGGACTTGATCGTGAACGAGCCGGGCTGCTTCGCGTAGGCGCGCGAGGTCTGCGTGACGACGAAGCGGCGCTCGCCGCGCACCATGGCCTCGCTCGGTTCCGGTTTCGACCACTCCTCGATCACGAGCGGTGCGGGCTGCCAGTCGATGGCGCTGGCCGGCGAATGGAAGTAGCGGCGGATGACGCTCAACTCGTAGGCGAGCGGAAAAACCTCGCCGGCCCAGAAGGTGTTTTTCGGGACGTTGATTTTCGCCGAGGAAATGTCGGCGACGGAGAGGCCGCTGTTGCCGACGGTGGCGTCGCCGACGGAGTAGCTGGCGGAGGCGACGCGCAGCGCGCCCTTGTCGGTCTGGATGGTGAACGCGGGGATGGTGATCGTGGAGCGCTTCGACGGGCGGACCGGGTAGGTGAGCGTGAAGCGGCGCGAGACTTTGAAGTTCACCATGCTCGTTTCGCTGCTCTGGGACGGCCGGCCGAACACGAGGCCGTCGACCTGCGGCGTCTGCGGCGCGCCGTCGGGTTCGCATTCCTCGAACACGAGGGTGAGTTCGCTGACTTGGTTGTAGCCGAGCTGGCCGGAGGGCGGATCCCAGCGGACGGTTTGCGCGTGGAGGGTCGTGCCGACGATGAGGGCGGCGAGGAGCGACGCGAAGAAGAGGACGGGCGCCGATCTCCGGCGCTGAAGTTTGTCGTCCTGCGCGTGGCGAAGGATCCCGTCATCTTCGCGCGGGGCATTCGATTCGCGGGCGGCTGGATTCTTCACTTCGTTCAGAGTGACGCGTTCCGGGAGTTTGGCATGGGGGACGGCCGGGCGAAGGGCGCAGCGAGACTGCGCCCCTACGAGATAAGCCCAAATACGGTGGACGAACTTTCGCATGAAAATCACCAGTCCTTGCCTTTCTTCTGCGGGCGCGACTGCTGGCCCTGCATGAGCTGTTGGAGCTTCGCGGGCGAATCCTGGTTGCGCACCTGTTCGAGCTTTTGGAGCGGCATGGCGAGTTCGGGGTCGAGAGGGACTTCCTTCGGTTTTTCTTTTTTGCCGCCGACTTTCTGGGTCTGCGGTTGCGGTGGTTGTTGCGGGGGCTCCGGCTGCTCGTTCGGTTTCGGCGATTGCGGCGGCTGGTCCTTCATGTCGCCGAACGCGTCTTGTTGCTGCTTCTGCTGCTGCTCCTGTTTTTGCTGCTCGGATTGCTGCTGGTCCTGCTGTTGCTGGTCCTGATTCTGTTGATCTTCGTTTTGCTGGTTCTGCGATTGGTTCTTTTGATCCTGCTTCTGCTGCTGGTCTTGTTTCTGGTCGTCCTTCTTTTCCTCGGGCGGCTTCTCGAGCAGATCTCGCAGTTCCTGGCGGAGGCGCGGCCAGTCGGCGGCCTTGGCGTCGGCTTTCTCGCCGAGATCGACGGCGGCCAGCGCGTCGTTCACGACGCCGGCCGGCGGCCGCTGTTGGCCGGTTTTCATGCGCTGGCCGTAGGTAACGGTCGTCTGCGCGAGATCGGCGCAGTCCTTGGCGGCGAGCGTCGGTTTGTCGGCGAGGCGCGCGACGGTGGTCGTGAGGGGCTTGGCGAGGGTGTCTTCGGTCGACGCCGGCTCGGTCGGCGCGGCGGAGGACGGAGGACTGAGCACAGAGGACAGAAGCGCGAGCGCGGCGACGGAGGCGGTGGCCCTTTTCCGTCCTCGGTTCTCCATTCTCGGTTCTCTGGTTTTGCCCAGCGGCAGCGCCCGCTCGCGCGGACGCACGGGAAACTCGGCCCAGAAGCTGATGCAGAGCAGCAACAGGCCCGGCGCGAGGAACCACTGGAAGCGCTCGATTTTGCGCGCGGCGTTTTTCTCGGAAAACTCGCCTTTCCTGCCCGCGTCGACCGTCTTCTTGAGCAACGACGGCATATCCACCCAACTGCTCGCGTCGGTGTAGGCGCCGCCGGTGGTCTGCGCGAGATCCTGCAGCGTGGAACTGTTGAGGCGCGAGAGCACGACGGCGCCGCGCTCGTCTTTCGCGAAGCCGCCGCTGCCGTCGGGGATGAACGAGCCTTGCGGCGTGCCGATGCCGAGGCCGATGACGCGAATGCCCTTCGTCTTGAGCTGCTCGCCGAGTTCCTTCCAGCCGTCCTCGGTGCTCTCGCCGTCGGAGAGGATGATGAGATAGCGGTCGGCGGTCGATGTGCCGAAGGCCTGGATCGAGGTCTCGAGCATCGATTTGTAGTTCGAGCCGCCTTCCGGAAGAAATTCGGGTTTCAGCGCCGGCAGAAACTCGCGGAGGATCTCGTAGTCGGCGCTGAGGGGGCTCTGGAGGAACGCGGTGCCGGCGAACAGCACGAGGCCGACGCGCTCGCCCTTCAGACCATCGAGCAGCGAGGAGACGAGGAGCTTCGAGCGGTCGAGCCGCGACGGCTTCACGTCCTGCGCCAGCATCGAGCGCGAGAGATCGACGGCGATGAGCACTTCGCGCGACTGGTCGAAAACCTTCTCCTCGATCACGCCCCACTGCGGGCGCGCGAGCGCGACGATGCAGAGGGCGAGGCCGAACCACAGCCAGATGCGCGGGCGCGTCTCGGCGGTCGTGTGGTGCGTGCCGAGCGAGACATCGAACGCGCCCGCCCACGCGCGCGCGACTTTCGGGAGATCGGTGGCGGCGCTCGCGACGCGACGGGCCAGTTCCCAGGAGAACAACAGCACGAGCGGCACGAGCAGCCAGAGGAGGTGCGGGGAGTGGAAACTCATGCGGTCGGTTTCTCCTGTAGCGGCGCTCTGCGAGCGCCGTCTCGGCGGTCATAGAGCGCCGCTACAGTTTTGGCGCGGCGCGGCAGTTGCGGTGGCAGCGCGATCAGCGCACCGAGGAACAATAGCACGGAGCCGGGCACGGCGAGCCACGCGAAGAGCTCTGTCGTGATCAGGTAGGATTTCGCCTGAAACTCGATCTTCTGCACTTGATCGATCGCGGCAAAGGCGCGCTCGGCGGTATCGATGTCCATCGCGCGGAAAAATTTCCCGCCGGTCGCATCCGCCATCGCGCGGAGCTGACCTTCGTCGAGGTCGGAGATGCGCCGGCTGTAGCCGATCTTGTTTCCGGCGTCGTCGAACGCGGGCATCAACACGAGACCTTCGCGACCGACGCCGATGGTGTGGACGGGCACGCCGCGCGATTTCGCGATCTCGGTCGCCTGTTCGGGCGAGAGCAGGCCGCGGTTGTTCGCACCGTCGGTCATCAGGACGACGAACGCGCCTTTGCGCTGATTGCCTTCCTCGCGGCCGGCTTGTTCAAGTCGGGTGAGTGCGACGCCGAGACCGTCTCCGATGGCGGTGCCGTCCTCGATCATGCCGAGTTTCAGGCGCTCGACCTGGCGGCCGAGCCACTCGTGGTCGAACGTGAGCGGGGCGAGCGTGTAGGCGCGGCCGGAGAAAACCACCATGCCGATGCGGTCGCTTTTCCGCTGGCCGATGAAGGCTTGGATGATCGGCTTGATCGCCTGCAGGCGGTTGATGCGGTCGCCGCCGCGCTCGTAGTCTTCCGCGAGCATCGAGCCCGAGAGGTCGATCGCGAGCATGAGGTCGTAGCCCTGCTGTTTCACCTCGCGCTTGTCCTCGACGATCTGCGGACGCGCGAGGGCGACGATGAGCAATGCGAGCCCCGTGAGAGCGAACGCCGCCGGCCAGCGCGAAGTCGGGATGAAGGTCGGCCGGTGCCACGCGCCCGCGAACGGCACTACCAGCACCGGCGCGCCGCGGCGTCCGCGCACCCAGACGAGCAGCGGCAGCGCGAGCAGCGCCGCGAGCCACCAGGGGGAGGCGAAGGTGTAGTTGGTGAGGGTCATCCCGGGAAAACTCCAAACGCCAAGCCCAGGGACAAAGCGCCAAGCTCCAAACCCCAAGCTCCAGAGAAACTCCAATGCTCAAAAACCGGAAATGGGAGCGGGCGATTCATGAGTTCGGCGGGTTTGGAGGTTGGAGCTTGGAGGTTGGAGCTTTCGCGGCGCCTCAGCGCCGCGATCCCGCTGCCATGCGGGCATGGAAGAAGCGCACGAGTGCTTCGAGGCGGTCTTCGCCGGTCCCGACGACGAGGCGGCTGAGCGAATCGGGGAACAGGGCGCGAAACGCGTCGTCGCGCTGATCGACCCAGAGCTGGTGGGCGGCGCGTTGCGCGGAAGAGGCGCCGTTGAGGTTCACGAGCTGGCCGGTGGTGGGGTCGTAGGCGGTGAGCGTGCGCGTGTGCGGCAACTCGCGGTCCCACGGGTCGTCGACGCGGAAGCCCATCGTCTGGTAGCGCCGCGTGAGCACGCTCCAGCCCTCGGGATGCACGCGCGGCGGAAAATCGCCGAGCCAGATCAGGATCGAGTGGCGCGGCGCGGCGTGAGCGAGGAGGCGCCAGGGGATGGCGGAAGACGGAGGACTGAGGACCGAGGAGGAAGGACGGGCGGCGGAGGACGAACTCGCGGAGTCCGGGGTAGCGCGGTGCTTCAGCCCGCGTTGAGCATCGTCCGGCGCGGGCTGAAGCACCGCGCCACTCTCCAGCGACGGCGCCGGGCGGCCGAGTAACTGCGCGGCGAGGTGGAGAATCTGGCCGCGGCCGCGGACGGGCTCCTTCAGCACATAGCCTTCGGGCGAGGCGTGGAGGAAGCCGACGCGGTCGCGGTTCACGGCGCCGAGCAGCATGACGAGGCCGGCGAGTTCGAGCAGCGCTTCGCGTTTGGATTTTTCGCCGGAGCCGAATTGCAGGCTGACGCTGTCCTCGAGCACGAGCAGCAGCGTGACCTCGCGTTCCTCGATGAATTTTTTCCGGTAGGGCTCGCCGAGGCGAGCGGTGACGTTCCAGTCGATGTCGCGGATGTCGTCGCCGTAGGTGTATTTGACGACCTGGTCGAACTCCATGCCGCGCCCGCGGAACGCCGAGCGATACTCGCCGCTGAGCACATTCTCGACGGCGTGGCGCACCTTCCACTCGAGCTGGCGCAGCAGCGCGAGCTGGGAGGTGACGACGGACGTGTGCGCTGTGATCGGGTTGGGCATGACGGACTTTTTCCTCTTTCTCTTTCTCCTGGGCCGAAGATCGCTGCGCGGCGGGAAGAAAGATTAAGAGAAAGAGGAAAGAGAAAGATTCGCTCAGACTTTTGCCGGCACCGGCGTGCGTTCGAGGACTTGCTGGAGAATCTTGTCGGCGGAGAGTTCCTCGGCCTCGGCTTCGTAGGTGAGGCCGACGCGGTGGCGGAGCGCGTCGTGGAAAATTTCCTGCACCGTCGCGGGCGACAGGTAATCGGCGCCGCGCAACCACGCCAGCGCGCGGCCGGCTTGGAAGAGCGCGAGCGAGGCGCGCGGCGACGCGCCGAAATTCAGCAGGCGTTTCGCGCCGCCGTGACCATTGCCCTCAGAGGCGGCGGCGAGATCGCGCGTGCCGCGCACGAGCGCGAGGATGTAGGCCTGCACGCCGGGCGAGACGTGGATCGCGTCGACGTGCGCGCGGAGCGCGATGAGTTCCTCGCCGCTCGAGACTGGCTGGAGCGCGGGTGCCTTCGTGACCTGGCCCCACATCTCCATCATGCGCGCCTCCTCGGCGGCGCTCGGATAGTCGACGAGCAGCTTGAAAAGAAAACGGTCCGTCTGCGCCTCGGGGAGCGGGTAAGTGCCCTCCTGCTCGACGGGGTTTTGCGTCGCCATCACGAAAAACGGCTTCGGCAACTGGTGCGAGTGGCCGCCGATCGTGACTTGGCGCTCCTGCATCGCTTCGAGGAGCGCGGACTGGACCTTGGCGGGCGCGCGGTTGATTTCGTCGGCGAGCACGAGGTTGGCGAAGATCGGGCCCTTGTGCGTGGCGAAGGCGCCGTCCTTCGGCGAAAAGATCATCGTGCCGACGACGTCGCTCGGCAGCAGGTCGGGCGTGAACTGGATGCGCTCGAATTGCACGCCCAGCGCGGTGCCGAGCGATTTGACGAGGAGCGTCTTCGCGAGGCCGGGCATGCCCTCGAGCAGCACGTGGCCGTTGGCGAGGAGGGCGACGAGGAGGCGTTCGACGACGGCGTCCTGTCCGATGACGGCTTTGCCGATTTCGGCGCGGAGTTTCTGGGACCAAGCGGGGCCGTTACTCATAAGCGGGCAGTGAAGGGAGGGGCATAGTGGGTGACAAGCGCCGAACCACCAGCGTCGCGCCCGATGGGGTCAAGCGGGCAATCGGCGCGACAGACGGTGATCGGCGGGCGAGAGTTTGACTCGGGAACCCGGCGCTGGTTTCGCTGTTTTCTGACGAAGTCATGGCGGAATTTCCGGAGATCCTCGAAGCGCCGCTGCGCGCCAAATTTGTCTCGCTCGGCGTGCGCGCCGACGACGTCGAGGAGCGTTTCGTGCGTGGAGCCGGCGCGGGCGGGCAAAAAATCAACAAGACGTCCTCGACCGTCTGGCTGCGTCATCGGCCGACCGGCGTCGAGGTGCGCTGCCAGCGCGAGCGCTCGCAGACGACGAACCGCCTGCTCGCGTGGCAGGAACTCGCCGAGAAACTCGCATGGCGTCGCGCCGAGGCGGCAAATGCCGCCCAAGCCGCGCGCGAACTCGTGCGCCGGCAGAAGCGCCAGAAATCGCGCGGCCAGAAAGCGCGCATGATCGCCGGCAAGAAGCACCGCGCGAAGATCCGGGGCGCGCGCCGCGGCGGAGCGGAGGGCTGGTGAGGGTGCGTGTGCGTCGCGTTCCTCGCGCCTCCGTTCGCGTAGCCGCCGCCGTTCGCGTCGCAGCCGACGTGAGGAAGCTGGGCGGTGCATCGCGGGCGATCCCAGCCTCCTCACGTCGGCTGCGACGGGATGCAGCGAACAGCGGTTGGAAATTTCGAGTTGGACGCGCCCGCGCGCCGCGCGGATGTTTCCGGCGTGACTCCGCAGGAGAAAATTCAAGCGATCGAAGCCGCGCGCGCGGCGGGCATCGATTTGGAGATGCTGGAGACGAATCTGGAGCGGTCGGTCAAAGAACGTTGGGCGCAACACGACGCGGCGTTGGAGCTGGCGCTCGCCTTGCGCGAGGCGGGAAGGGCGATCCATGCGAAATCTGCACTTGTTGATTCAGCGACTCGCTGATTCGGGCGTCGTGCTCCCGCGCGGTTCACGGCATGCTCAGCCTCAGCAATTGTAGGAGCGGCTTTACGCCGCGATCCGGACGCGGCGCGCGCCACGCAGCAATCGCGGCGTAAAGCCGCTCCTACAGTTCGCGAGAGCGCGGGTTTGGAGTAGCGCGGTGCTTTAGCCCGCGGCTGGAGGATTTTCAGCGCGGGCTAAAGCACCGCGCTACCTCTAGCCGACCGGCTAGCGGATTCGCGCTTTTCATCGCTGGGGCGCGGGTGTTGTTTGGCGCGACACACATGAATCTCCTCGTCACGAACGACGACGGCATCGGCTCGCCTTTCTTCCACGAACTCGTCCACGCGCTGCGCGCCGCCCGGCACCAGCTCTACGTCGCAGTGCCCGCGTCGGAGCAAAGCTGGACCGGCGCGTCGAAGACGCGTTCGCGTCCGGTGAAGTGCGCGCCGGTCGACCGCGGCTTCGGCTGCCCGACTTGGATGCTCGACGGCACGCCGTCGGATTGCGTGAACATCGCCATCGCGCACCTGCTCGGCGACGTGAAGCTCGATGCGGTCGTCAGCGGCATCAACGTCGGTTTCAACTGCTCGCTCGGCTTCATCCTCGCCAGCGGCACGGTCGCCGGCGCGTGGGAAGGCGCGATCCACGGGTTGCCGGCGTTCGCGTTTTCGCAGGACGTCTCGGAGGAGGTTTACGCGCACTTGAAGGAGCGCGGCGGCGAGCCGGAGGGCGAGTTGCTCGCGACGCTGAAAATCTCCGCGGCGCACGCGGCGCGGCTCGTCGGCGAAATCGCGCCGACGGTCGGCCGGAACAGTTTCACGGTGCAGAATTTCAATTTCCCGATCCCGTGCCGCGTCGACACGCCGGTGCGGCGCACCGTGCCGGCGCAGGTGCACGTGCCGGGCTTGTTCTCGCCCGCGGCCGACGACGGCTCGCACCGGCTGGTGTGGGGCAACATCGTCGACGTGTCGCCGCCCGAGCCGCTGACCGATGTGCGCTGTCTCGAGCAGGGCTGCATCAGCCACACGATGCTCGACTACCGCCGGCTCGGGCACGGCTGACGCGGCGCGGCGTCTCGGTTTTCTGCATCCTGTAGCGGCGGTCTGTGACCGCCGAGCGCCAGCGTTGTCGAACTCGTCGGCGGTCACAGACCACCGCTACAGGAAACTGAGGCGCACCCGTTGACGCGCGACAAACGAACCGGTCGTTGACCGCGTTCGTGGTTGTAGATTCGCTGGGCGCCATGTCGTGCGTTCGCGTTCTCCTGCCGGGGATTCCGCTCGAAGTCTCGCCGCTCTGCCTGGGCACGGTGCCGCTCGGGGCGCCGCTCGATCAGACGGCTTCGTTCGCGCTGCTCGATCGTTTCGCAGAGCTCGGCGGCAATTTCATCGACACGGCGCGGATGTATTCGGACTGGATCCCCGGCGAAAAGAGCCGCAGCGAACGCGTGCTCGGCGACTGGCTCGCGGCGCGCGGCAATCGCGACTGCATGGTCGTCGCGACGAAAGGCATGCACCCCGAGCTGTCCACGGCGCACATCCCGCGCAGTTCGGTGGCGGAGATTCGCGCCGATCTCGAGGGCAGCTTGCGCACGCTGCGCGTGGACGCGATCGATCTCTACTGGCTGCATCGCGACGATCCCGCGCGCCCGGTGGAGCATTTCGTGGACTTGCTGAACGCGTTCGTGCGCGAAGGAAAGATTCGCGCGTTCGGCTTCTCCAACTGGGCGGCTGATCGCCTGCGCGAAGCGCACGACTACGCGCGCCGCAGCGGACAGCTCACGCTCGCCGCGAACCAGCCCTTCTGGTGTCTCGGCAACAAGCAGTCGAAGCCGCCGCCGCACCTCGGTCTCGCGTGGCTCGAGCGTGCGGCGCATGAGTTCCACGTCGAGACCGGCATCGCGGTGATTCCCTACACGTCGCAGGCGAAAGGCTTTTTCGCACGGGCGCTGCTGCCGCCGGAAAAACAGCCGCGCGACTTCGCGGAGCACGAGTTCAACACCCCGGCGAACGTCGCGCTGGCCGGCGTCGTCGGCGCGATCGCGCGCGCTCGCGGCGTGACGCCAAACGCGATCGTGCTCGGCTATCTGTGGACGCGGGCGTTTCCGGTGGTGCCGATCGTCGGCGCGAGCAACCCGGCGCAGCTCGACGACAATTTTGCCGCGATCGGATTCCGACTGAGCGCGGACGAAATGCGCGCGCTGGAAGCGGCGTCGAATTCGGGGCTGGGGTAGCGCCGGTCTTTGACCGGCGTATTATTCGGCCTATTCGCGCATAAGCTTCGCGAGCTCCGTCTATTCGGCCGGTCGGAGACCGGCCCTACTTCAGCAGCTCGGCTTTTTCGCTCGGCGTGAGGTAGGCGATCTCGAGGGCGTTGCGGCGGGCTTGGAGAATCTCGGCGGGCGTGAGGCCGGCGGCGGGCGCGGCGACGTCGAGTTCGTAGCGCAGGTCGATGCCGCTGACCCCGGGGTCGTCGGTGTTGATCGTCGCGAGCAGGCCGTGCGCGAGGAATTGTTTCAGCGGATGCGCGGCGAGCGTGGGCACGGTGTTGGTCTGCACGTTGCTGGTGAGGTTCGCCTCGATGCCGATGCGGTGGTCGCGCAGGTAATCCATCAGCGCCGGGTCGTCGACGGCGCGGACGGCGTGGCCGATGCGCGTGGCGCCGAGTTCGCGGAGCGCGGCCCACACGCTCGGCGCGCCGCCAGCCTCGCCGGCGTGGACGGTGACGTGCCAGCCGGCGTCGCGGCCGCGGCGGAAGTGCTCGCGGAAGAGTTCGGCGGGCCAGTTTTTCTCGTCGCCGGCGAGATCGAGCGCGGCGATGTGCTCGCGGTGCGCGAGCAGCGCGTCGAGTTCGCGCGTGCAGCTTTCCGGGCCGAACGTGCGGCTGAGGATGCCGATGAGTTTCACTTTCACGCCCGTCGCGCGGCAGCCCGCGCGCACGCCGTCGACGATGGCCGCGATCAGCTCGCGCTGGTCGAGGCGATGCGTGCGCGCCATGAAATACGGGCTGAAACGCAGTTCGAGATACGCGATGCCCTCGGCGTGCGCGTCCTCGATGTTTTCGCGCGCGACGCGGCGGCAGGCGTCGGCGTCGCCGAGCACGCCGACCATCCAGTCGAGGCGGCGGAGAAAGGCCATCAGGTCGTGCACGTTGCCCTCGATCTGCACGTGCGGGCGGAGTGTCTCGATCGTGCGGCCGGGGAGAGCGACGCCGAATTTCTCGCCGAGTTCGAGAATGGTCGCGAGACGGACGTTGCCGTCGAGGTGGCGGTGAAGATCGATGAGCGGCAGCGTTTCCGGCATCGCGCGACGTTGAGCAAGTCTCGCGCGCGGCACAATGCCGCGGTGGCGGCGCTCCGCCGAAATCGGGCGCGACGATGCGCCGGTCGTAGCAGCCGACGTGAGGAGGCTGAGATGGAGATGAACGTCGCGGCACAGCCTCGTTACCTCGGCTGCTACGACACTGCGCGCAGTCGACTCGGAGCTCGACGGTTTTTCATTCGCGCGGATTCGCGAAATTCGCGGGCGACTGCGGAGTCCGACTCACGTGCTGCGCAGTTCTTCGAGCAGGCTGGCGAAGGTTTTCAGGTCGTAGGGCTTCGGCATGATGGCGCGGAAGCCGTGGGCGCGGTAGTTGGCGAGCACGGGATCGCTCGAGTAGCCGCTCGACGCCACCGCGCGCACGTCGGGATCGATCGTGCGGAGCTGCGTGAGCGCCTCGCGACCGCCCATGCCGCCGGGGACGGTGAGGTCGAGGATCACGACGTCGAACGGGTGGCCGCTCTGCTGCGCCTCCGCATAGGTGCGCACGGCCTGCGCGCCGTCGGCGACGAGCGTGGCGTCGTGGCCGAAGCGCTTCAAAAACGCGCCGGCGACGTTGCGGATGATTTCCTCGTCGTCCATCAACAGCACGCGCACGGCGCGTTTTTCGAGGACGGTCGGGGGCGGGGCGGCGGGCGCGACCGGCCGTTCGTGCGCGGCGGGCAGCCAGACGCGGAAGGTGGTGCCGCGGCCGGGCTGCGACTCGACGGCGATGTGGCCCTGGTGCTTCTTCACGATCGAGTGGACGGTGGCGAGGCCGAGGCCGCTGTTGCGTCCCTTGGTGGAGAAATACGGCTCGAAAATGCGCGCGGCGTTTTCCGCAGGAATGCCGGGGCCGTTGTCGGCGACCTTGAGCTGCACGTAGCGGCCCGGCGCGAGCGTGGCGATCTCGCCCGGCGCGACGTCGACGGCGATGAGTGCGAGGCGCACGATGCCGCCTTCGGGCATGGCCTGCACGGCGTTGAGCACGAGATTGTGGACCACGCGCGAAATCTGGCCGGCGTCGACGTGCGCGGCGGGCAGATCGGCCTGGCAGGAAAACTCGCTGCCGACCTTCGCGCCGTGCAGCGCGAACGTCGCGGCTTCCTGCACGACTTCGGACAGCATGACGGCTTCGCGCACGGGATCGCCGCCTTTCGCGAAAGTGAGGAGCTGTTGCGTGACGTCGCTGGCGCGTTTCGCGGCGCGCTGGGCTTCGCGGATGTGGTGGCCGGCGGCGTGCATGGCGGCGTCCTCGAGCGCGACGAGGCCGAGGTTGCCGATGACGGCAGTGAGGAGGTTGTTGAAATCGTGCGCGATGCCGCCGGCGAGCACGCCGAGCGATTCGAGGCGCGACGAGCGCTCGAGTTCCGCCTGCAAGCGCGCCTCGTTGGCCATTTGCGCGCGGATCTGCTCGGTCTGGCGCGCGACGCGGCGGCGCAGCACGACGACCCACGCGATGCCGCCGGTGGAGCAGAGCGCAAAAAGACCCGCGACGAGCGCGAAGCGCGCGGGCGTCCACCACGACGGCTCCGCGAGCACGGCGATGTCCGCCGGCGAGCGGAGCAACAGCGCGAAGCGGCGCGGCCGGCGCGACTCGTCGAATTGCACGGCGTAGATGCCAGTCAGCTCAACGTCGCTGCCGACGCGTGGCGTCGCGGCGGGCGCGGCGCCGGGCAATTGCGCCTCGAAAAACACGCCGCCGTCGCGGAGCACGAGTTTCGTCTCGTCGAGCTGCGTGGTGACGGCGGTCACGACGCCGCGCAGGCGCACGAGCCGCGCGTCGAGTTCGGGCTGCGTTTCCGCCGGGTGAGGCACGTCGAGCGCCGGCAGCGGCGGCGCGCCGGCCGTCGTGCGGCGCCACGAGGCGGCGCGGAGCACGACGCGCGAACCTTCGCGGCCGGGGAAACCGACGACCTCGACGCGCTCGCCCGGCGTGGCCGGAGCGGTGTCGCGACTGAGGACCAGCAAACCCGATTCGCCGTCCTGCACGAACAGCGAGCGGCCCGGCGACTGCCGCGTGACGGTGCCGACGACGCGCACGCGGCGCTCGATGGCGTCGCGCGCGGCGAATTGCCGCAGGCCGACGATGGTGCGCGCCGGCGCGTCGAACGGATCGGTGGCGGGCGGCGTCTCGACGAGGATCGACTGCGGGTCGGTCACCCAGAGGCGCACGCTGGTGAGTTCGTGGCGCGCGTTGGACTCGGCGGCGCAGACGCCGGCGATGCGCACGACCGCGCCGGTGAGCGCGGCGAAGTCGGGTTGCGGCGCGGCGAACGCGGAGAACTCGCCGGTGGTGGTCGTGAAATCCAGCCGCAGCCACGGGCCATCGGGCGAAACCTGGCGCAGGTAGCCGCGCAACTCGACCCAGCGCGCCTCCTCGGCGCCGGTCAGCGCCTGCTCGAGTGTGACGATGCGCGGCGCGGGCGGCGCGAGTTCGGTCAGCAGGACGGTTTGCTCGACCTTCACCTCCGGAGCGAACGCCCCGCGTTGCGTCCGGCCCGTGACGATCACGCCGCGACCGATCGGAGGCGGCACGGTGTCGGTGGCGAGACGGAGGCACACGCCGCCGCTGGCGTCCTGCAGGTAGAAGAAGGGGGCTTTCGGGTGCGACCACGTGACGACGCCGTAGAGTTCGACCGGCGGGTGTTGCTCGACGTCGTCGGGGCGGAGTTCGAGCACCTGGGCCGCGAGGCGCAGTTTGTTTTGGCCGACGGCGGCGGCGGGGATCGCGTGGGCGGCTCCGCCGCGGGCGATCGGACGGAAAACGGGGTCGCGCAAGGTCCACTCGAGTTCGCCGCCGGCGCGGCGACCGACGATTTCGATTTCTTCGCCCTCGGCGAGCGTGCCCGGCTGCGGCGTGCGCAGGTGCAACTGGCCGGTGTCGTCGCGCAGGACGAGCGACTGGCCGGGATCGTGGCGCACGACTTTGCCGGCGACGCGCAGCCAGCCGTCGGCGGCGGCCTGGCCGAGCGCGGCGATGGGCGTGCGGGGCAAATTGAAACGCGGATCGGTGGCGAGTTGGCCGGTGATCTCGAAGTGCGCGGCCGTGGGCATCCAAATGTCCACGCGCTGCAAAGCGCCGGACGGATCTTTCGTGCCGATGTAGACGCCGGTGACGCGGAGGCGCGCGCCGACGAGTTGGGGAACGGGATCGCCGGAGTGAACGAGCAGGCGCGCGGTCACGAGCCGGCCCTCGGCGAGCAGGCGGTATTTGATGTGCGTGGCATCGGCTTCCTGCTGGTCGCACACGACGCCTTCGAGGGTGACCCAGCGGGCGTCGAATTGGTCGGATTGCGCGATGCGTCCGGCGATGGAGCGCGGCGCGGGCCAGGCGTTTTCGGCGAGGACGGTGCACTCGACTTCGCCGCCGACGATGCCGGCCTCCGGCACGACGGAGCCGGTGAGGCGCACGCGTTGGCCTGAACTCAGCGGCAGCGGGTGCCCGGGCGCGACGGGGAGGAAGAACGCGCCGTCGTCCTGCGTGCCCCACAGGATGTTCCAGTCGGGGTCGTAGTAGGTGGCGACGAATTCCAGCCGCAGCGCCTGTCGCTCCTTCGGTTTGTGATGCCGGTAATTCCAGAACTGGCTGACGGTGGTGAGCGTGGTCGCGGGCAGGTTCGCGGCGGGATCGTCGGGATCGGTTTGCGCGGCGGCGTGGGCCGCGGCGAGGCCGGCGCACAGGAGCAACGCGAGGCCCCGCGGCAGTCGACGCGTGCGATGCGACGATCCGCCGCCGCCCGCACTGCGACGTTTGAGAGAGATAACAGACATTGACCCGATTCGCTTCATCGACCCGGAGGATCGATTCTTTATCGCGTTTATGCCGGGCTGGCGCGGGCCACGCGATTCGCTTTTGCATCTCGCGGCGTCCTCGTTTCACTCGGCGCTCCCATGATCGAAGTCGAAAACCTCACGCGTGTCTTCCGCACCTACAAGAAGAAGCCCGGTTTCTGGGGCGGAGTGACGGGCCTGTTCAAACGCGATTTCGAGGAGACGCGCGCGGCCGACCAGGTGAATTTCTCGATCCGGGAGGGAGAATTCGTCGGCTTCCTAGGGCCGAACGGCGCGGGCAAGACGACCACGCTGAAAATGCTTTCCGGCCTCATCTACCCGACGAGCGGCCGGGCGCGCGTGGCGGGCTTCGATCCGTCGAAACGCGAGAACGCCTACCGCCGGCTCTTCGCGCTCGTGCTCGGCCAGAAGAATCAACTGTGGTGGGATTTGCCCGCGCTCGAGTCGTTCTACCTCCTGCGCGCGATCTACGGCCTCGACCAAAAGGAATACCAGCAGACGCTCGACGAACTCGTCGCGCTGCTCGGCGTGGCGCACAAGTTGAACGTGCAGGTGCGCGAACTCTCGCTCGGCGAGCGCATGAAGATGGAACTGATCGCCGCGCTCCTGCACCGGCCGCGCGTGCTGTTCCTCGACGAGCCGACGATCGGCCTCGACGTGGTGTCGCAGAAAAACGTCCGCGACTTCCTCCGCAACTACAACCGCCAGCACAAGACGACGATCCTGCTCACGAGCCACTACATGGCCGACATCTCGCAGCTCTGCGAACGCGTGATCGTGATCGACCACGGCAAGAAAATCTACGACGGCAACCTCGACCGCCTCGCCGGCGCCGGCGCACGGCAGCGCATCATCAAGTTCAAGCCGCGACCCGAAGGCGAGGGGATCGGCGCGTTTCCCGCCGGCTGGAAACCGGCGCACGGCGTGGCGAAGACCTGCGAGGACGGCGAAATCCTCCTCCACGTCCCGAGCGAACACGTGACGACCGTCTGCCAGCAAATTCTCCAGCAAGGCGCCGTCGACGACATCACGATCCAGGACGTGCCGCTCGAGGACATCATCAGCGAGGTCTTCTCGCGCGGGACGACGGTGCGGAGCTGAGCGCGCGCGTATGAGATTCCTCGGAGAAGGATTTCGACATAGCCGCCGTCGTCAGACGGGAGAGGCTGCGTTAGCTCTCCCGGACGGGAGTGCGGCGGAGCTCGCGGCGCGCGCCAGCGGCCCGACGGACGCTGCCACGTCCGGGCCGAAGTGGGCTTCGCGTCATCGGCCCCCGCTTGCATGAAACGCGTGTTGATCGTCGAGGAATCGCGCGATCTGCGGCGCTTGCTGCGGGAGATGCTGCCGGCGTTGTTTCCGGAGTGGGAGACTGTCGCCGCGGAGAGCCTCGACGAAGGCGAGCGCCGCCATCGCCGCGAGATGTTCTCGCTCGCGATCCTCGACGTGGATTACAGCGGCGCACGACGCGGGCTCGACGTGCTGCGCGACTGGACTGGTCCGGTCCGCCGCTGCCCGGTGGTGGCGACGACGATCGTGCACGCGTTGGTGCCGCAGATTTGGGAACTCGAGCCCGCGGAGGTTTTGCTGAAGCCGTGGGATGTCCACGAAATCCGGGCGCGCCTCTCGCGCGCGCTGGCGAGGAGCGACGGCGCGCCGGTGGCGGATTTTTCCGCGCGCATCGACGGCGTGGAAGTGCGCGCGGAGTTCGCGTTCGCCGGCGCGAGCGTCACATCCGATCTGCGCTGCCGTTTCCCCGACGGCCACGTCGAAAAGCTCGGGCCGAAGGAATACGGCGTCCTCGCGGCGTTCGCGCATGCGCCGCAGGCGCTCGTGCTGCGCGAGCAGTTGCTGCGCGATGTCTGGGGCCCCGACGCGAACACGCATTCGAACTCGGTCAACGTCTACGTCTCGCGCCTGCGGCGGCTGTT
This sequence comes from Opitutia bacterium, assembly GCA_016187945.1. GTDB lineage: Bacteria > Verrucomicrobiota > Verrucomicrobiia > Opitutales > Opitutaceae > Didemnitutus. The sequence goes on along the minus strand of JACPIT010000009.1, from coordinate 615,905 downwards.
CGTGGAGCACGGCGGCGATTTCGAGCGCACGGTGACCACGGAAGCGAAAGTCGGCTGGCGCCTCGCGCTGCATTGAGATGAGCGAGGCGACGCGCAGTCCGTGGCTCGAAGTGCTCGCGGTCGACGACGACGCGGCGCAGCGCCACGTGCTCAACGCGACGCTGCACGGCGTGGCGCGCGTGCACTTTTGCTCGGCGCCCGCGGAAGCGCTCGAAGCGGTGCGCGGCGCGCGCTTCGATGTCGCGATCCTCGACGTGCACCTGCGCCGCTCGCGCGAAGACGGCTTCGACATCGCGCGCGGGCTCCACGAGATCGACCCGTGTCTCGAGGTGCTGCTCTACACCGGCGACGACTCGGCCGGCGTGCTGGAAAGCGCGCTGGAGGTGCGGGCGCGGCGCCGGATTTTGAAGGCGTCGCCGCGCGCGGCGATCGTGCAGGCCGTGCGCGATTGCGCGGAGGAGACGCGGCGAAACCGCACGGCGAGTCGCGACGCCACGATCGGCCAGGAGGCGCGGCGTCACCTGGAGGAGCAGACGCGCACAGTGGAAATTTCGCGCACGGTCGCCGACTTGTATCGCGGTTTCTTCCACAGCCTCGCCAATGAGCTCACGGCGCTCGGCGTGACGGGCGCCGTGCTCGAATCGCTCGCGGAGCGTGCGGCGGAGGCGCCGGATGCCGCGCTCGGGCCGCGGCTCGTCGACGAGCTCCGGCTCACCACCGACGCGAACGCCGGCGCGCTGGCGCGCATTTCGGCGATGGTGCGCCAGATGACGACCGAGGCGGGCGACTTGACCAACGAGAATCAGCGCGCGCAGGTCGGCGTGACGCTGCAGGCGCTCGCGAAGATTTTCGTCGCCGACATCCGTTTGCGCGGCGGCTTGCGCATCGCGCCGCCGGAGCCCGAGCTGGTGCTGCCGGTTTCGTCGACGGCGCTGATGAACGTGCTGCGCAATGTCGTGAATTTCCTGCTCGAGCGTCGCAGCGGAAGCGGAGAGGCGAGGGTGGCGGTTGAGTTGATCGATCGCGCCGCGGCGGAGCGGATTCTCGGCGCGGCCGACGGGTTGCTGGTGTTGAACCGCGAGGCGATGCGCGCGGAGCGCTATGTGCGGTTTCATTGCCAGTGCGAAGGCGCGGCGCTCGATGCGGCGACGTTGACCGCGGCGCTGGCGGGACCGCCGGAAGCCGGGCGGCTCTACGCGCTCGCGCACCTCTCGGCGCGGTTTGCCGCTCCCGCGTTGTGCCGACAGGCGGGCGGGCGCGCGGTCGTGGAGTTGCTATTCCCCGCCTGGAGCTGACGCCGCCGGCGCGGCGGGCAGCGTGATGACGAACGCGCCGTCGCGATACTCGAATTGTCCGCCATGGCCGATGGTGACGATCAGCATCGTCGAATGCAGCCCGATGCCGAAGCCCGTGCGGCGGGTCGACGAGGCGGTGGCTTTCGTCGTTTGGGCGAAGAGGTCGCGCGAGAACACGGCGTCGCGGATGTGCGGGGGCAAACCGCGGCCGCTGTCGCGCAGGCGAATCGCGACCCAGGCGGACGCGACGGGTTGGAGCTCGAGGCGAATCTCGCCGCCGCCTTCGCGCGCGACTTCCTCGGCGGAGTTGCGCAGGAGATTGGTCAGCGCGGTGGTGAGCTGCCATGGTTCGACGAGTGCGCGTGGGTGCCGGGGAGCGGAAACGATTTCCACCGTCGCGCGGCATTCGGCGAGGTAGGACGCGTTCAGCTCGACGGCGCGGCGCACAAGCGCGTCGAGATCGTGCGACACGAGCGCGAAACGCTCGCCGCGCGAGAGGGCGGTGAGGCTGTCGATCGTGGATTGGATGCGGGAGGTTTCCGTGAGGGCGAGATCGTGGAGCTCGGTGAGGTGGGAACGTTCGATGGCCGAGTCGGCTTCGACGTAGGCGCGCACGATGGCGAGCGGATTGCGGAGATTATGCGCGATGCCGGCGGCGAGTTTGCCGGCGTAGACGAGCTGCTGCTGGGCGTGCTCGCGTTCGATCAGCGCGCGCGTCGTGAGCGTGTGGTGGCAGGAGAGCGCCCAGGCCTGGAGCGCGGAGAACTCGGATTGGGTGAACCCCATCGCACTGCTCTTGTGCCCGGTGAGGACGAGCAGGAGGACATTTCCCCGCTCGATCACCGGCACGCAAAGCGCGAACCCGGCCAGGCTGTGATCGACAGCCGGCAACCGGCGCGCGAGCCACCACGGCGCGCGCTCCTGCATGCTGTGCCGCAGCAGCGCATGGTCGTCGCCCAGCGTCACGGGGCAGTCGGGCGGCGTGTGATGAGCGGAGACCAAATGGAGTGGCCGATCCGCGGCGCTCCGCCAGAACACAGCGACCTCGCGGCAGGAAAGCGTTTCTGCCAGCCGTTGCGCGGAGCTCTCCCGCAACTCCGCGGCCGGCAATGCGGCGATGTTCGTCGCGAATCGTTGCAGCGCCCGCGCCGCCGCCAGCGAGCCCTTGGCGAGACTGCGATCGAGAGCGAAGCCGGACAGCGAATCGAAAACGAGCGCGAGGACGACGCCGCTCGTCGCGGAAATGAGAACGTGCAGCTCGCGCGGCAGGATCGAGGGACGCTCCATCAACGTAGTGATGACGAACGCCGCTCCGATCAACGCCATCGAACGACGCAACACCGTGAGCAGGTGGTGGCGCGCATCGAGGAGTTGCTGGCTCGAGACGGCCCATGCGCCGATGACATAGAAAATTGAGGCCACCACGGGTGCACCGCGAACCAGTTGGGGGTAGCCAAAGTGTTTCGAAACCATCAGGGCCGCCGACAACAGCGCGGTAACGCCGCCGCCGATGAAGAAAAGCTTGGCCATCGAGCGCGCGAATCCCATGAGACGCGATATCTCCAAGACCGCGTGAACCAGCAGGGTGAGGAAGAGGAGGAGGTGGGCGATTTGGTGTGGCACGTAGCCGGGACCGAACACGTGATGTGACGGACTGGCTTCGGGCGGGAGAAACCACGGAGAAAGGGCGAGGGATGCGAGCAGCAGCGAAGCGGTCATCCAATATCGTCCCTCCGAAAACAAATCGCGCCACGAGCCGCGGGGTTGAATGGCGCACCGGCCGGTCCACCACAGCAGCCACGGGAAAATATCGCCGACCGCCACAGCCGCGCGCAGCCAAGGCACCGGATTGCCGATCCAAGGGGCCCGGATCGCCCACAACAGAAAAATCCAGACGGCAGCGCAGAATGCCGAGAGCGCGAGCGCCTGGCTGACGAGATTGCGTCGATCAGACCATACGACGCTCGCGCCGATGCTGACTACGACGACCAGACAGGCGAGGTAGGGATTCATGGTGGGTTTTGCGATGCGATGCCTGTCGAATCATCATCGGAGTCCCTGTTTGCCGCCGTCGGTGCGCAGGGGATGTGAACGGGTTCTTGCATGCCCACCGCCGGAGCCTGGGAAGCCGCTCGCGTTCGGGTCAACCTCGCATTGGCCAAGTCAGGAGCAGCGAGGCCCGCTGGATAACCAGGAAGCTCGGCAATTTGACACGGAGGATCGCCGCCAGATGCAAAGCTGCCCTCCACGCTCCGACAAAAAGCTCCGCCGCGCATTGGGCCATTTGCGGCGGTCGTCCGTCGGTCGGTTTACGTGGAGGGCATGTGACGGAGCAAACGGGTCCGCACTGCGCCGGAAACAAAATCTGTCTAAAAAAAAGATAAACGGCTCTGGACGATGTGGGCTTCACGGCCGTATCTCCGCGCTCGGGCGGCGAAAACGGCGGTGGCGGCCCCACTCGGCGGCGAATGACGTCAGCCTTTACTTTTGACGTCGCATCGGCGTGCGGCAAATCAGGCGCGAGCAATGTCATCCCATCCCACTTCGGCGATACCGCGGCGCGAACGAGGGCGCGCCTTGTGCGTGGCGCTCTGGACCAAAGCCGTCGAACTCGTCGTGTTGGCCAAAGTGCGGCTGCAGGGCGGTTCGCTCGGGAAGATGGATCGCTGGGCCTTGGGCGCGATCCATGCGCTGATGTTGCGCCAGCTTGAGCGCATGCGGAGCCTCGCGGACGTCGAGGGGCAGAGGCGGGGGGACGTCCGCGCTCGGAGCGGCGTCCACAATGCCGCGGTAATCCTCTGCGCGTCGGATCCGGCTTGGCGGACGGAAGCGGATCGGGAGGCGGAATTGTTGCGCGAGACCTTGGGGGCGCGGGCGGAAGTGCACCACATCGGGAGCACGGCGATTGAACGGCTTGCGGCGAAACCGATCGTGGATTTGGCGGCGACATTGCCGGCTGACCGATTCGCGGCCGCGTTTGGCGAAACCAAGGCGAAGCTGCACGCGCTTGGCTACGGGTATCTGGGCGTTCGCGGCGGACATTTTTTCGAGAAAGCCGTGGCGTCCATCCGCACACATGCGCTCCAAGTTCATCCGGCAGGAAGCCAGATATTGGTTGAGCTGCTGGGTTTTCGCGACGCGCTGCGGGCGGACGGAGTTCTGCGTGTCGATTACGAGGCGACCAAAGTTGCGTTGGCGGCCTTCTTCCCGGGGCGCCGGCTTTTCTACGTGTTCTACAAGTCGCATTGGATCGATGACTGGCAGTGGCGCCATTCCCGCGTGCCTGATTGGGCGGATTGGTTTTTGGATCAGAAACGCGCGCAGACGCTCTTGGCCCGGGCGGCACAATCTCAGCGGTGAAGGGCCGTTCGCACTTAGACCTTGCGCGTCTCGTGTGCGATTTCACAGTGACGTCACTCGCACGCCCTAATGCAGCATCCTGATCCGCACGGTCGGACCACGACGGCACCAGATTCCGCTCCGGAAGCCTGGCAGGGCGGTGTCACGACCACATTGTGCCGGAGCCAGCGGCGGGTTTTGTGGGCCAAGCGCCCGAAAGACGAAGCGGAGCTGAGAGCCATCCTGCAGGAGGCGGCGCGAGACGGCACACCGGTGAACGTCATCAGCACCGGCCGCAATTGGGGCTACGGCTCGCTTCTGCCGGCGCGTGACGACGTCGGGATTGTCGACCTGCGTGGCTGGACCAAGATCGGCCCGCTCGATCGCGCCACGCTGTCGGTGCGCATCGAACCGGGCGTGACGCAGGGCGCCCTCCATCGCTGGCTCCAGCAGCAGGCGCCCGATCTCGCTTTCAACATCACAGGGGCGGGCACGCAGACCAGCATTCTCGGTTGCGCGCTCGAGCGCGGTGTCGGTTACACGGGACCGATCGATCAGATCGTGTTCGGTTTGGAATTGATGCTGGCCGACGGCACGATGTTGCGGCCGGATGCCGAATGGTTCCACCCCGCCCGTGACCACGCCATCGGACCGGCGCACGAGCGACTGTTTTTCCAGTCCAACTACGGCGTGGTGACGGCCGCGCGCGTGCGCTTGCGGCGGAGGCAGGAGTTGGAGCAGGCTGTCGTCATCACCGGCGCTTTGCCGCAGCTGCTCGCGCTCTTGCGCGAGAGTTATGAGACCGGTGTGCTCACGCTGCCGACGCACATCGGCGAACCCGGCCGCACCGGCCGGCTCGCCACGAGCCGCCTTGCGGAAGTGCGCGGCCGCGCGGTCACTGCGGAGGAGGTGCGCGCGGTCTTCCCTGACAGCGTCGATCATGTTGCTCTGAGCGCTATGCACGGCCGCCGGGGCGTGGTGCAAGCTTGCTGGCGCGAACTGAAGCGCCTGCTGTCCGCGGGAACGGTGGCGCGCCGTTTCGACGCGCAAGGTGCGGCGCGCCTCGAGCGCTTCGCGCGACTGATTGGGCTGCGCAATCAGGCGGATCGGCTGGCGTCGTTTTTGCCGTTGTTCGGCCTGACCTGGGGCGTGCCTTCGGACGCCGGCCTGCAGGCTCTGGCATTGCCGCCCGGCGAATTCAGTCCCGACCGCGCGGAGGAAGGTGCGATATACGGCAACGGCGTCGGCGCGCTTGATGCCGCGGACGCGGAGCGCATGGCGGCCATCATCCGCGCGGAGTGGCCGGAGGCGGCGTGCACCTACATCGTGCTGAACGCGTATTGCCTGATCACGGTGTTCACGCTCCACATCGCGCCCGGTCAGGCCGCCGCCGCGAAAGCCGCGGAGCAGCATATCGCGCGCAAGCTCCGCGCGGCCGGTTTTCCTCCGTATCGCCTCGGCATCGACCTGCCGGGGCCGCCGGAAAATCCCATTCACCGCGCGTTGAAGGGCGCGCTCGACCCGCGCGGCATCATCGCGCCGGGACGTTACGAAAGCCGATGAGACGTCGCGTTAAAATCACAGGTATCGGGCCGGTCACGCCGGCGGGAATCGGCCGCGAGAATTTTTTCCGCGGCATTAACGAGTCAATCAGCCGCGTGCGGCGGGTGACGCGCTTGGAGGAGAAGGGCGAGTTCATCGCCGCCGAGGTGCCGGACTTCAAGCTGGCGGATTGGGTCCAAGTTGACGGCAGCACCAAGCGCCTGCCTCGTCAGACACAGTTCGCTCTGGCGGGAGCGGCATTGGCGTTGGCGGATGCTGGTCTTACCCGCGAAGAACTCGCCGGGATGAATCCGGTGATCCTTAACGGTTCGTCGGTGATGGACATTCATCTCGTCAACAAATCGATCACCGACGTGATGGCCAAAGGACCGCGGCACGCTAACCTGGCCGTCGTCTACGAAGCGCCTCCGATCAACATGGCAGCGCGTATCGCCGATTGGATCGACGTTCCCGCGCGCGTGATTGCGATCCAGACGGCTTGTTGTGCCGGTCTCGATGCGATCGGCCACGGCGCCGAAATGATCGCGACCGGACAGGCTGAAATCGCTATCTGTGCCGGGACCGAGGCGCCTGTTTTCTACCATCCCATGTTGGAACTTGGGATCACCAAGCTCTCGCCCCAGAACGCGAACGAGCCGGAAAAGATGTGTCGCCCATTCGACCTTTGGCGCAGCACCGGTGTGATTGGAGAAGGCGCGGCAGTGTTGGTATTGGAGGCCGAAACGAGTCCTCGACGCGCCTACGCTTGGGTCTCGGGTTACGCGTATGCCAACGACACTTCCGAGATGTCTGGCGGAGGAATGATCGACAGCATGCGCATGGCGCTGGCGAACGCGCGCCAGAATCCGGCCGCCGTCGACTACATCAATGCGTGGGGACCGGGCCACGAACACATCGACCGCATCGAGGCGCAATGTCTCCGCGATGTGTTTGGGCCGCGCGTCTGCGAAATCGCGACTTCCTCGCTTAAAGGAGCCATTGGAAATCCACTCGGGGCGGCTGCGGCCATCCAAGCAGCAAGCGTGGCACTGAGTTTTCGAACCGGCGTCGTGCCGCCGACGGTGAACTGGGAAACGCCGGACCCCGATTGTCCGCTCAATCTTTCCAACCGGGCACGGCACATCCAGCCGCACGTGGCGCTCATCAACTCGCACGGGCTATCGGGGAATAATGCCAGCATGGTGATGGAACTCGCATGAACATGCAGAGCATCACTCTGGTCGTTGTGGTCTGTGCGACTGCGAGCGTATTTTTTGCCAATCCACGTCGGCAGATCAACCAGGCCTTCACGCTGTTGTCTCTATGGATAGCGCTTTGGTTGGCTCTCCTGTGGACGCTCAATCGATTCCACATCCCCAATCCCGTCCCATGGATCAAGGCGATCTCCGCGATTGGCGCTTTCTTCCCCTGGTTGTTGTGGTGGCTGGCGCACTCGATCATTTCTCCCGAGTGCAAATGGCGCGAGTTGATCACAAAGGGGAAATACTGGCTTGTGGGCGGGAGCACGCTGGCAGCGATTGCAGTTTCGAATTGGTTCATTCCTAGCGAATCCACGCGCGAGACTCGCATTTGGGGGGCGGGCGCCATCATCTATAATGCCGGGCTCGTGGTTTCCTATCTTTCCCTTGTCGGCTTGGGAGTGCGCGAGATGCGGCTGCAGAAGGGCATTCAGCTCGTCGAGATCAAAATCTTCCTGATTGGCGGTGCCATCTCGTGCTTGGTAGGCCTTGGGTTCACGATGGTCGCACCGATGCTCGGCCTGACTGATTTTCGCGGATTCGCGCCCATCGCAGTGCTGTTTTTCTATGGCCTCACGGCGTGGGGCATCACCAGCCAGAAGATTCTCGATGCACGGCGTCTCTTCTTGGCCGTTCTACGACGAGGCGGTATCATGGTTGGTGCCAGTGTGGTGATGCTTATCTGGCTCCAATACGCGGGCGACCTGTTGCCTTCCGGCGTCGCGATGATTGTCGGCCTAAGCGCGACTGTTTCGCTGATTGTGTATCTTGAGCGTCGTAGCCGCTGGCCGAGTTTCTCGGACCGCGCGGACGTTGCCGATCAGGTGCGCCTTGAGATTCTTGCCGCCGGCCGTGAGGAGCCCGATCCCGACGGCCTGACCGAGCGCTATTGCCGCATTCTTCGCGAGTGGGGCCGCGCTGACAAAGCGGTTATCCGCTCTTCCGATAACCCGGCCCAGCAGGGCAATCCGTGGTCGCTCGCTACCGATGGTCCCGGGCTCACGCTTCTGTTGGAAGAACGCTGGGTCACACCTGAAAGCGTCGCGCGTCGTCGCGTCACTCCCGCCCTCGAGGAAATCGACGCCTTTCTCGCCAAGCATCAGTTGGGCGTGGTTGTGCTCAGTCCGCCCACGCGCGGCACGACGCCGATCGCGATTGGCCTCGGCCGCCGCGAGGACCGGATGCCCTTCCTCTGGCCCGAGATCGAGCACCTCCTCGGCTGGTCCGAACTCATCGAGGTGGCGCTCTCGCGCGCTCGTCTTGTCAAGCGTGCGCGCGAAACCGAGCAGGTCGCCACGGCCGGGCTCCTCGGCGCCAGCCTCGCGCACGAGATCCGCAATCCTCTCGTCGCGCTCAAGACCTTCGCGCAACTCCTCCCGGAGCGGCACCAGGATCCCGAGTTTCGCGTCGAGTTCTCCCAGGTTTTTCAAAAGGAGGTCGCACGCATCGAAGGCCTCACCGAGCAGCTCCTCAAGCTCTCCAGCCCGCGCAAGCCCATCATGCGCACCGTGCGGCTGAACGAGATCGTGCTGGAGTGCACCACGCTGATGCGTCCGAAATTCGCCGAGGCGCACACCGAACTCCTCGTGGACCTCACTGCCGACGAGCGCCCCATCAGCGCCGATGCCGGCGGCATCAACCAAATCGTCCTCAATCTCCTCGTGAACGCCCAACAGGCGCTCGCGGGCCAGTCGGGCGAACGTGTCGTCACCGTCCGCACGCGGCTGGCCTCCCGCGAGATCATGCTCGATGTGGCCGATAACGGTCCCGGTGTCGCTCCCGAACAGCGCGAGCGGCTCTTCCAACCGTTCAGCTCCGGCAAAATCAACGGTTTCGGGCTTGGCCTCGCGATGAGCGCCAACATGATGCGCGCTCATCGCGGGAGCATCGCGTTGGTCGATACGGGCCAGCCCGGCGCGACCTTCCGCCTTACGTTCCCATGTCCGCCATCCTGATCCTCACGACGCCTGACCCCCGCCTGTTTGCGGACTGGTCCGCTCAACTGCCGTATCCGGCAGTGTCGCCGTCGTCGCCCGAACTCCTCCGCCGCGAACTCTCCCAAGTCGGCGCCCGCGTCTGGATCAAAGACCTCGCCGATCCGCGCAGCGCACTCGGCACGCACCCGGACGTGATCGTGATCGTCGTCGGCCAGGCGCAAAGCCTCCCCTTCGAGCAATCCCGCCTCGCCGGCGCCGGCCGCTTCTTTCTCACCTACGAGGAAAGCCGCACGCTGCTGAAGGACACCCTGCGCACCGCCGCGGAGCTCGCCGAGAAAAACGCGATCATCCAGACGCTTCAGGCGCGCGGCACGCGCGCGCCGTCGCCGCACGCGCGCGAATCGGCGCCGACCTCCGCGGTCGACGATCTCAGTTTCATGGAGGCCGCGATCGAGCACCTCGAAGATCGCGACCGCGTGCTCGAGGAATTCCGCCGCGCCGCCCAATCGCTCCTCCAAGCCTCGCGCGTCACGCTCTTCCTGCTCGACGGCGATTCGTTCCGCTCCGACCGCTACGGCTGGACCTGCGCCGCCGGCAGCCCGATCGCGCAATGCATGGAGGAATTCCCCTGCGCGATCGATCTCGACGACTGGGTCGGCAACTCCGATCCCGCGACTGAGAGCCACATCCGCCAGCAGATGCAATCGTGGAGCGCGCGCCTGCTCGTGCCACTCTTCGAGTCGGGCCGCCTCGCCGGCTGGGCCGCCTACGGTCCGCGCGCCGACGGCCGTTCCTACAACGCCGCCGATCGCTCGCGCGCCCTCGAACTCGGCCGTCTGCTCGAACGCTGCCTCGAAAAAGCCAGCCGCCTCCGCGCGCTCGCCGACGCCGCTTACCAGGAAAAACTCCGCGCCAAATACCTCTCCGGCGCGCGCATCCTCGCCGCCGGCGCGCCTTCGGACATCTCGCTGCCACCCGAGATTCGCGCGCTCGCCGGCGAAGTCCTCCGCACCGGCCGCACGATCCGCCTCGACCCGAGTCCGACCGTCCGCTTCCGCGCCGAAGCCGGCCCGATCGCCGAGACCGGCGGCGTTTGGGCGCAGTGGGAAGACGCCGGCCCCGAACTTGCCAACCGCACCGCCGCCGCCGAACGCGAGCGCCTCAAGTATTGCCGCGAGTTTGGCCTCACGCTCTCGCACGAACTCGGCGGGCCGCTCGTCACGCTCACTACTTTTCTCCAGCTCGCCCAGCAGAGCGGCTCCGCGCCGGAACTGCTCGCCGAGTTCAATGCCCAACTCGAGCGCGACGCCGAGAAACTCAAGGGCCTCTCGCGCGTCCTGCACATGATGCAGGAGTTCATGGTCGGCGACGTCCGCCGCGTCGACCTCGGCGAAGTCGTCCGCAGCCTCGAACTTCACGGCGTGCTCCGCGTCAGCTCCGGCGAGATGTCGCCCGCCCTGCACGCGAACGAGACGATGCTCCGCTTCGCGCTGCAATCGATCTTCGACGCCGTCGTCCGCAATCGCGACGCCGCCGACGGCCCGGTCAACGTCGCCGTCAAACGCCGCGGCGAGGGCGAGCACGAGACCGGCTTGATCGTCCTTTCCGGCAAGAATCTCTATCTCGAAGGCTTCGTCGAGACGAGCAAGGGCCCGATGCCCGCACATCCGCTGCTTCGCGTCTTCCTCGCTCGCGAAATCATCCGCTGGCACCACGGATCGCTCCAGGGCGGCCAGGGCCTCAGCGGCGCCGAGGTGCAGATCGCCCTGCGTTCCCGCCCCTCGCACACGACGCACCCCTTCGCCACGCTCGCGCCCGCGCGTCCGAACGGCAACGGCGACGAGTCCCCGAAGGCGGACCGCTCGAGTGTCACGCTCTGAGTGGCGTCCATGCAATCGAACTCCACGAAGCGACGTAGCAGCCGAGGTAACGAGGCTGTCCCACGAAGTTCACTTCGTTCCGGCCTCCTCCCGTCGGCGGCTCCGACCGACTGCCTCGAAACGGCTGAACGCCGCGCCGCATGAGCGACGACCCCGTGATGGCGCGCATTTCCGCGTGGGCCGCGAGCCGCGCGGATATTTCGGCGCTCGTGCAAATCGGCTCGCGCGTGCAGCCGGGCGCGACGCCCGACCGGTGGTCCGACTACGATTTTCAACTGATCTCGACCCGTCCCGCGCTCTACCGCGATCCCGCCGCGTTGCACGGACTCGGCGAGACGTGGGTCGTGAACTCGCAACGCGTCTTCGGCGGCGCCGACAAGCTGACGCTTGTCTTCCCCGGCGGCGTGGAGGCGGACTTCGTGATCTTGCGCGCGGTCGAGCTGCGCATCGCTTTCGCCGCGCTCCGCGCGCCCGGCCTGGCCTCGCTCTGGCCGCCGCCGCTGAAATTCGGCGTGCGCAATCTCAAGATCGTCGCCTGCCCCGGCTGGCGCGTCGTCAAGGGCGGCGCGGCATGGGAGCGGCGCTACGCGCGCCTCGGGGCGACGCTGCCCTGGCCGCGGTTGGACGAGCGCGAATTTCGCGGAGTCTGCGCCGCGTTCTGGGCCGCCGCGGTCTGGACCGCCAAGAAAATCGCGCGCGGCGAATTGCGCGCCGCCCAACGCCATTTCCATCTCACGCTCGTCGAGCAGCTCTGGCGCCTGCTCGAAGAAGAGGCCCGCGACCACGATCGCGCCGTGCGCCCCGAAGCCCGTCGCGCCGAATCGTGGCTCGCGCCGGAGCGCCTGCCGCAGAGTGCCTTTGCCACCGGCGCCGACCGTGCGACGCTGAGCCGGGCGCTTCGCGCCGCCGCCGGCGCCTTCGAGGACGCTGCCGCGACGCTGGCGCGACAGCGCGGTTGGACGCCCCCGGACCACTCGGCCGCGCGCGATTGGTTGCTGGGCGAGCTTGGGTGATTTCCCCTGCGCGCCGTGATCGAGTTCACACTTGCCACTGCGGGCGCGCCCGAAATTGTGAACGCCAGCATCATGCCGCGGAGATTCTCCACTGCCCGCGTCGTGTGACGCTTCCGGAGATTTGCGTAACATGACCACCGTTCTCGCCACTGCGCCCACTGCGACTGTCACGCTGCCGACGCTCCTCATCGTCGACGACGAAGAGGGCCCGCGCCACTCGTTGCGCATGGTGTTCAAGCAGGACTTCAACGTCCAAGCTGTCGACAACGGCGACAAGGCGCTCGAGTTCGCGCGCAACAATGCCGTGCAGCTCGCCATCCTCGACATCCGCATGGCGGGCAAGTCCGGCATCGACGTGCTCCGCGGCCTGAAGGCCATCGATCCGCACATCGAAGTCATCATGCTCACCGCCTACGAGACGATCGAGACCGCGCGCCAGGCGCTGCGCCTCGGCGCCTGCGATTACCTGAGCAAGCCGTTCGATCTCTCCACGATTCGCGAAGCGGTCACGCGCGCCCTGCACCTGCGCCGCATTTCCGAAACCGTCTCGTCCACCTCCGAGCGCTTGAAGGCGTTGAGCGAGCAACTCAACGACGCCTCCGTGAAGGAAGAAATGGCGCGCACCACGACCGAGATCTATGCCGGCGCATTGCACGACATCAACAACCCGCTCACCGTCATCACCGGCTACGTCGAGCTGCTCCGCCACAAACTCGACAGCGTCGGCTCGCTCTACGGCGCCGACCTCCAAGGCGTGCGCGACGACGTGAACCTGCTTGCGAAACAGGTCAACACCTGCGCCGCGATCACGCGCCGCTACCTGCGCTTCGTGAACAAACGCAGCGCGCAGTCGCCCGAGGTCTCCGTCAACCAGGTCATCGACGACGTCCACACGTTGATGCGCAACCATCCAAGCCTCCGCGGCGGCAAGCTCGCCGCGAAGCACCTCGACCGCGACGCCGCCGCGCAGATCGGCGGCACCGAGTTGATCCAGATTCTCCTCAACCTCACCGTGAACGCCTTCCAGAGCTGCGAGCGTCCGCAGACGGTGTGGATCGCCGCCGAGCGTTACGAGGAGACGCTGCCGATCGAGCATTTCCGCGACACGCCCGACGAACGTTTCATCAACCTCGAGTCCTTCGCCAACCAGACGCCGCTCGTCGCGCTCTCCGTGCTCGATCAAGGCCCGGGCATTCCGCACGACGTGCTCTCGCGCATCTTCGAGCCGTATTTCACGACCAAGGCCCAGACCGGCACCGGCCTCGGACTCGCGATCGTCACGCGCCTCGTCCGCCACCACAACGGCCTCATCCACGTGAAGACGAAACTCGGCGAAGGCACGCGCTTCACCATCTATCTCCCGGCCAAGGAGCCGACCAACTCGGCCAACCCGTTCGGGAAGTAAGCTGGCGACGGGCTCCGCCGAAGGTGGAACGCGTTGCCCCCAACGCGTTCAAACACCCTCGCCGCACGGCAGACCTCCGCGCGCGCTGACGCGCCGAAGGCGCACAGGGCTTGCTTGCCTCCAGCGAGTCGACGCGTGCCACCTTTCCCCGCCGCCACACCGGCGCTTGCCCGCGCCGCGCATCACGGTTTCACTCCGCGCGTGACCGAAATTCTCATCGCGATCGTCGCCGCGAGCCTCGCCGGTGGACTCGGCTGGTTCATCGCCCACTCGCGCGCCGCCGCCATCGCGGAGCGCGCGCGCTTACTCGAAGCCGACCTCGCCACCGCGCGCGCGCGCCTCGAAGAAACCGAAAATCGAAAATCGAAAATCGAAAATGAACTCGCAGCGGAACGTGCGGCATCGGCCGAAAAAATCTCCGCTCTGACCAACGCGCACGAACGGCTGAAAAGCGAGTTCACTGCGCTCTCCGCCGACGCGCTCAGCCGGAACACCAACGAGTTTCTGAAGCTCGCCGGAGAGTCCTTCGGCAAACTCCAGCAGCAGTCCGCCAGCGAACTCGACAAGCGCCAGCAGGCGATCGACTCGCTCGTGAAGCCGCTCAAGGAGTCGCTCGAAAAAGTCGACGCCAAGATCGGCGAGATCGAAAAAGCCCGCGCCAGCGCCTACGGCGCGCTCTCCGAGCAACTCAAGTCGCTCACCACCTCGCAGGCGCAGCTCCAAGCCGAGGCCGCGAAACTTTCCACCGCGCTCCGCTCGACCACGACCGCCGGCACTTGGGGCGAACTGCAGCTCCGCCGCGTCGTCGAGATGTCGGGTATGACCGCCTACTGCGACTTCGTCGAACAACAGAGCGCCAGCGACGCCACCGGCCGCTTCCGCGCCGATCTCGTCGTCCGCCTGCCCGGCGGCCAGCAGATCGTCGTCGACGCCAAGGCGCCGAACGACGCCTACCGCGAAGCCGCCAGCGCCTCCGACGAGACGGTGCGCGCCGCGAAACTCGCCGAGCACGCTGCGAAAGTGCGCAACCACATCGACGCACTCGGCGCGAAGAATTACTGGGAGCAGTTCCAGCCCTCGCCCGAGTTCGTCGTGCTCTTCCTGCCCGGCGACCAATTCCTCTCCGGCGCGCTGCAGGCCGACGCGACGCTCATCGATCGCGCCATCGCGAAGAAAGTTCTGCTCGCCACCCCTGCGACGCTCATCGCGCTCCTCAAGGCCACGGCCTACGGCTGGCGCCAGGAGTCGGTCTCGAAGAACGCCGAAGAAATAGCCGCGCTCGGCCGCACGCTCTACGACCGGATTTCCAACTTCGCCGACAACCTCGACAAAGTCGGCCGCGGCCTCGACTCCGCGAGCAAGGCCTACAACGCCGCCGTCGGCTCCTTCGAGCAGACGCTGCTGCCCGGCGCGCGCAAGTTCGAGGAGCTGGGTGCCAAGGGCGCGAAGCAGCTCACCGCTCCCGCCGCCGCGGAACTCCAGTCGCGCGAGGTGTTGAAACGGGTGTAATCGTTCGGCGAGATTTCTGATCGCCCGAACTGTAGGAGCGGCGTTACGCCGCGACTGCTGCGTGGCGCGTGCCGCGCTCGAATCGCGGCGTAAAGCCGCTCCTACAAATATCGTGCCGTCGATCGCGCGTTTTGTCGTCCGAAAACTTTTTCGTGCCTTTCACGGGTTTCGTGGGCAAATCCTCCGAATGACCTCTCCACTCGAAGGCCGCTGGCAGCCGCTCTACGCCGAACTCGATGGCGAACAGGCGCCGCAGGAAGTGCTCCAGCAAACCGAGTTCGAGCTCGCAGCCGGCATCTACACCGTGCGCTTCGGCGGCGTGGCGGCGGACACCGGCTCCTTCACCGTCGAGACGGACGCCGCGCACCAACTGACGCTGCACGGCGCGGTCGGTCCGAATGCCGGTCGCACGATTCC
Source organism: Opitutia bacterium (assembly GCA_016187945.1). Lineage (GTDB taxonomy): Bacteria > Verrucomicrobiota > Verrucomicrobiia > Opitutales > Opitutaceae > Didemnitutus. The sequence goes on along the minus strand of JACPIT010000009.1, from coordinate 600,309 downwards.
GTGCCTGTTCAAGTTCATCGACGACACCCTCATGGTCTGCTTCGGCCTCGGCGGCTCGCGCCCGAAGAATTTCCGCACGGCGCCCGGCGCGCAGCTCTATCTCGTCACCTACCGCCGGAGATAGCGCAGCGCAATCCCGCTCCAACCGGAGTTTCGCCGCCGCGAGTTTGTAGGCTATTAGACTACAAACCGGATCGGGGGACGGGACCGGGGAGTCGGGACGTTAGGAGCCTGTCGGACTTTGAGGAAGAAGGCCTGCTGGCGCCCGTTTTTCGCGCTGAAAAATTTCGGTGAAGTTGAATATCGATCTATACGCGCCTTCATCCGCGTAAGTCCGACAGGCTCTTAGTCCGGATATTTCACCGCGTAGCGGAAACCGTGAGGTTTTCGCGCCTCGGCAGCGGCGAAATTCTCACGAATTCCGCTACCGCGCTGCGTCGCGTGCGTCGCTCTGCGGATGAGATAACCGAGTTAGTCCGTTTGGACCGCGGCTTGCTGCGGCGTGCTGTTCCGGTTGGTGCGATTATCGGTGTGCATCCGCCGCGGTCCGTGATTTTCTGCGATGCCATGTCGCGCGTCTCCGCTCTGTTCCTCTATCCCGTGAAATCGTGCCGCGGCCTCACCGTCACCGCCGCCGAGATGGACGAACTCGGTCTCGTGGGTGACCGGCGCTTTCTCGTCGTCGACGAGACCGGAAAATTTCTCACGCAGCGCACGCACGCGCGCATGGCGCGCATCGTCACGGCGCTCGATGCGGAGCGGCTCACGCTCTCGGCTGAAGGCGCAGGCTCCGTGGCAGTCGTGCGCGCTCCCGATCCGGCGGCGCTGCTGCGGAACGTGTCGATTTGGAAGCACAGCGATCTCCGGGCGGAAGACTGCGGACCGGCGGCGGCGGCGTGGCTGAGCGATTTTCTCGGGCTGCGCTGTGCGCTCGTGCGGATCGGACCGGCGTTCCGGCGCGACGTTCTGAAGAAAGCCGGCCGGCCCGGCGATTGTTTCAGTTTTGCCGACGGCTCGCCCGTGCTCGTGATCGGCGAGGCGTCGCTGGCGCAACTGAACGACCGCATCCTCGAAAACGGCGGCGAGCCGGTCCCGATGAATCGCTTTCGGCCGAACATGGTCGTGAGCGACGCGGCACCGTTCGCCGAGGACGAGTGGCCGCGCGTGCGTGTTGGCGACGTCGTGCTGCGTGCCGCGGGCAAGAGCATCCGGTGCATCATGACCACGACCGATCAACTCACCGGCGAGCGCGGCAAGGAACCGCTGCGCACGCTGGCGACGTTCCGTCGCGCCGAAACCGATCCGACCGCAGTGTGCTTCGGCGCGAATTTTATCAACGAATCGAAGCGCGGCGAAGTCCGCGTCGGAGATGCGGTCGAAGTTCTCGACCGCTGAGGCTTCATTCGCTCGCCGTTGCTGCCGCTCACCGATGTCTTCTCTCCTTCGCTACGATGTGCTGGTGCCCGCGGGGGTTTGCCTGATCGTGCTGGGCATCGCATTGCGCAGCGCGAACGCGAGCCTCAAACGGCGGCTGGCGAGCGAGCGTCAGGATCAGCAGCTAAGTGGTGCGCGCACGGCCGCCCCGCGTCCGCTCACGCATTGGGAACGTCACGCCGGCGCCTACGCGCGGGCGGCGATCGGCCTGGGAGTGCTGGCGACACTGGCCGGATTTTTCCGCCGCTGAGTCCGGTGAGGCGGTTAGGCGTGCGGCGAGGCGGTGGCGCGTTCGTGCGCGGCCAATCGACGCGACTCGGTGAGCAGCCAAACCATGTAGCCGACGATGACGAGGTTCACGACCAGCGCCACGATCTTGAACCAGCTTGCGCGGTGGAAAATTTCGTAGACCTCCACCGGCACGTAGATCGCGCCGCTGAGCGCGGCGAGCCATTCGGCCCAGCGGCGTTGCAGCCACAGGCCGTAGGCTTCGGCGAAGCGGAGCGCGGAGTAGGCGGCGGCGAGGCCGGCGAGCGCGAGCAGGTGCGTGTCGTTCAGGTTGCTCATCGCCTCGATGAAGATGTGCGGGTAATGATGCGCGGGATTCAGGTGGAGGCGCGCGACGAGGTGCTCGGCGAACGCCGCCTGGTCGCGCCCGAGCAGGGTCAGAAAACCGAAGCCCACGACGAGCACGATCGCGCCTTTGAACGCTTCGAGTGCGGCGACGACACGGAGGCCTTTTTTATGGGACGGTGCTGGCACAGACCGGCGAACGTAGCGACGAGCGCGCGCGACGCAAAGGCTTACTCGTGGACGAAAGGCTCGACGGCGCGGAAGCCGGACAACTGGCACGCCGCGTCGCGCTCGGCCGGCGTGGCGAAGAGATACGCGGCGTAGCCGCCGAAGCCGCCGCCGCAGTATTTCCACGCGAGCGGGCGGCAGGCGGAGAGCGCGGCGTTCGCTTCGGCGGCGTGGTCGCCGGGAAGCGGGGCCATGCCCTCGGCGCGTTGCACGGAGTAGGACTGGCGGACGGCGTCGGCGAGTTGCGAGAAATCGTTTTGCCAGACCGCGTCGCGCGCGGTTTTTCCGGCGCGAAAGATCGCGTCGTAGTCGCGTGCGCCGTCGGCGACGGCGGGCGTGCAGTGGCTGTTGCCGGTCCAAAAGAGCGCGAGTTTGCCTCGCAGGAGCGCGGCGTCGGTTTTGATTTCGAGCGCGGGCTTGGGGCCGCTGCGCCAGACGCAGAGGCCGCCTTCGCGGATGATCGCGGGGTCTTGCCAGCCGACGCCGAGGTCGAGTTCGGAGGAGACGCCGTCCTTGCCGTTGAGCAGCGCCCACGCGCCGCTGCCGCCGAGGCCGGCGTTGCGCTCGTAGGGCCAGTCGCGGAGCGAGACGGTCGGCGAGATGGTGCAGTTGACGACGTAGCCGCCGGCGCGGGCGTGGCGCGGGACGTCGAGCCAGCCGCCGGCGAAATCGATGCGCAACGGCGCTTCGCTGGGAGCTTTGATCCAGCGGACGATTTCGGAAGTGGAGACGGGCGTGAATTGCGGCGGCGTCTTCGGGAGCACGACGTAGCGCGCGCCGACCTCGGCGCAGAGCGCGCGTTTGAGCGGGCCGTATTTGTCGTCGTCGGTGACGGCGAGGATGTCGGGCTTGAGACGGAGAAAGTCGTCCTTGAAGTCGAGGCCGTGTTCGGTGCCGTGGGTGACGAGGACTTCGTCGACCATGTCGAGCGCGGCGATGAGGGCGCGCTTGTGGTCGTCGGGCAGCGAGCTGCGGCGCTGTTTGTGGTGCCAGAGGACGTCGGCGCCGGCGAACGTCACGGTGAGGTGCGTGCCGAGAGCTTTGGCTTCGCGGAAGAATTGGACGTGGCCGGCATGCAGGATGTCGTAGCAGCCGGAAACGAAAACACGGGTCATTCGCGGAGATGTTTAGCGGAAGGCGGCGAGGGGATGCACGCGCGGATTTGCCGAATCGCGACATCGCCGCTCCTCCACGCGCCCTCCTCTGTCTCTCGCGTGCGCTCCACGGCGGGCACCGGCGTCGCTCATTTTGTTCATGGCGTATTACGCAATTTCTATCTGGCCAAAGTCGAGTTTACCGAGCGGGCCGAGGCCGTTTCGGTGCGGTAAAATGAATATGGCGTAATACGCCATATTTGTCGGGGCCGGAGGGAGAATTGCTTGGGCAAAGAAAAAAGCCGCGACTGGCGTCGCGGCTTTGAGAGGGGAGCAGGGAGGGCGGCTCGTCGGGGACGACTCGCCCTGCCTTTTTTTGGCGCGCTGTTAGGATTGCGCGGCGGGCGTGTCGGCGGCGACGGGGGCGGGCGCGGCGTCGGCGGGCGCGGCGGCCGGCTTTTGCTGCTCGAGATCCTTCATCGCGGCGCGGCGGCTGAGGCGGACCTTGCCGGAGCGGTCGTCGATGCCGACGCACTTCACGGTGATCGAGTCGCCGACCTTCACGACGTCTTCGGTGCGGCGGACGCGGAAGTCCGCGAGCTCGGAGATGTGCACGAGGCCTTCCTTGCCCGGGAGGCACTCGACGAACGCGCCGAACTCCTTCGTGCCGGTGACGCGTCCGGTGTAGATCTTGCCCATCTCGATTTGGGAACCGCCGCCGCAGAGGGCGTCGATTTCCTGCACGGCGCGGTTCATGGCGTCGGCATTGTTCGAGTAGATGAAGACCTTGCCGGAATCGTCTTCGGCGATGTCGATCTGCGCGCCGGTCGTCTCGGTGATGCGGCGGATGGTCTTGCCGCCGGGTCCGATGAGCAGGCCGATCTTTTCCGGATCGATCTGGATCGTCTGGATGCGCGGGGCGAACTTGCTGAGGTCTTTGCGCGGCGCGGGGAGCGCGGCGAGCATGGTCTTCAGGATTTCGATGCGCGCGTCGCGGGCCTGGAAGATCGCGGTCTTGGCGATCTCGAAGGGCAGGCCGTTGATCTTGAGGTCGAGCTGGAAGCCCGTGATGCCCTTGGTGGTGCCGGCGAGCTTGAAGTCCATGTCGCCGAAGTGGTCTTCCTCGCCGAGGATGTCGGTGATGGTGGTCCACTTGGTGATCTGGCCGTCGACGTTCTCGGTCATGAGGCCGCAGGAGATGCCGGCGACCGGAGCGATGATCGGCACGCCCGCGTCCATGAGGGACAAGCAGCCACCGCAGATCGAAGCCATCGAAGTCGAGCCGTTGGAGGCCATGATCTCGGAGACGACGCGGATGGAGTAGGGGAACACGTCTTCCGGCGGGAGCACGGGAACGAGCGAACGCTCGGCGAGGGCGCCGTGGCCGATTTCGCGGCGGCCCGGACCGGTGAAGCGGCCGGTTTCGCCGACGGAGAACGGCGGGAAGTTGTAGTGCAGCATGAACGACTTTGAAGTCGCGCCGCCCGTGAGGCCGTCCATGTCCTGGGCTTCCTTGGTGGGCCCGAGGGTGGTGAGGGCGATGTTCTGGGTGTCGCCGCGCTGGAACATGGCGGAGCCGTGCACGCGGGGGAGCACGCCGACCTGCGCGGTCAGCGGGCGGATCGACTTGGCATCGCGGCCGTCAGCGCGGACGCCCTTGGCGAGGACGGTCTGGCGGTAGGCCTTGTATTGGAGGTCTTCGAAAACGACGTTGAGGTCGACGTCCGTGAACTTGTCGGCGCCGAGTTCGGCGGTGAGGGCGACCTTGGCTTCTTCCTTGAGGAGCTTCACGGCGGCGCTGCGGGCGGCCTTTTCCTTGCCGAAGATGGCTTCGGCGAGGCGCTCGGCGGGGACGACGCGCTCGATGATCGCGCGGGCTTCGGGCGTGGCGCCGACGAGGGCGAACGTGGCCTTCGGCTTGCCGCACTTGGCGACGAGTTCCTTGATGGCGGCGATGATCGGCTGGATGGCTTGGTGACCGAACTCGAGGGCTTTGATGAACTCCTCTTCGGGGAGCTGATCGGCCGAGCCTTCGATCATCAGCATGTCCTTCTCGGTGCCGACGTAGATGAGGTCGAGCGACGAGCTGAACATCTGCTCGATCGTCGGGTTGGCGACGAATGCGCCATCGATGAGCGCGACGCGCACGCCGGCGATCGGGCCGTTCCACGGAATCTCGGAGATCGCGAGGGCCGCGGAGGCGCCGTTGATCATCGGGATGTCGGCGTCGTTGATCTGGTCGGCCGACAGGAGCTGGCCGATGATCTGGACTTCATTGAGGAAGCCTTCCGGGAAGAGCGGGCGGCAGGGACGGTCGCAGAGGCGCGAGGTGAGGATTTCCTTTTCGGTCGGACGGCCTTCGCGCTTGAAGTAGCCGCCGGGGAAACGGCCGGCCGCGGCGTATTTTTCGCGGTAGTCGACGGTCAGCGGAAAGAAGTCCTGGCCGGGGCGCATGTTCTGCGCGACGCAGGCCGTGACCATGAGGTTGGTCTCGCCGACGGTGACGATGACGGCGCCGCTGGCGAGATTGCCGATGGTGCCGGTGGAGAACTGAATCCCGAGATTCGGGACCGTAACGATGTGTTTCTGATTCATTTTTCTAACTTCGGATGTGCTCCGCCGCGGCCGCGTAGCGCGGCGGCGGAGCGTAGGGTTCGAACGATGCCGTTTCGGTTCCCCTCTGAATCAGTTGCCGAGATATTTCGGATTACTGCTCGGTCTCGTGTGCTCTGGCCGTAGGAGCGGCTTTACGCCGCGATTCGGCTTCGGGTCGCGGCGTGAAGCCGCTCCTACAGGTGAGAATTCAAAACGAGGAGTAAGCGGAAATGTCCCGGTAAACTGGTCTGGAGGCGAACAAAAGGCCGGCCCGTCGGTGGGCCGGCCTTCGTGAAAGCGGGTTACTTACGCAGGTTGAGCTTCTGGAGAAGCTCGTTGTATTTGGCGAGGTCCTCGCGCTTGAGGTAATCAAGCAGCTTGCGACGGCGGCTCGCCATCTGGAGAAGGCCGCGGCGGCTGTGGAAGTCCTTGCGATGCGTGCGCAGATGCTCGGTCAAGTGATTGATGCGAGCGGTGAGCAGCGCGATCTGGACGTCGGAGGAGCCGGTGTCCTTCTCGTGGGTTTTGAACTGGGCGATAACTTCTGACTTAACGGGTTGAGCCATTGTGGTTTAGTTGTTGGATGACGCGGTCGGGTTTGGAGGCTTTCGCCCCGTGTCACCCGCCCTTGCGAGCCGGCGACACCGTTATCTGTCCAGTTGCCCGGACTGACCGTGGTGGGAGCCTGCGACCAGCAGACCCTCACTAACGCAAGGCGGCATTAACCAAACCGGCCGGGGTGCGTGCAAGCGCTAATTTTCGAGGGACATCCCTCGGGGGGACTGGAAGTGAAGGGTGCTATCCTGTTTCCCAGTTTTCCACTTCCAGACCGGGCACGCGGGAGAATTCGCGGGTATTCCGGGTGACGACGGTTGCCTTGAGTCGCAGCGCTTGGGCTGCGATGAGGGTGTCGAAGGGGCCGATGCCCTGAGCGCGCGTTGCGAGGTGGAGGCGGATCGTCGCATAGCGGTGGGCGTCTTCGCGGGTGAACGATTCGACGGGGAGCAGCTCCTCCAGGGTCTGGAATTTGCGTCGCAGCGCGGTGCCTCCGCCTTTGAGGACGCTGAATTCGCGTTCAGCCAACACGATCACCGAGAGGCGCAGCTCGTCGTGCGTGAAGGCGTCTTGCATCCGGCGCACGAGCGCGGTGTTACTCCCGCGCATGTAGGCTGAGATGGCGTTGGTGTCGGGCAAGTAAAGCATCGCGTCAATCGCGCGGGATGTCCGGCGCCGCGTGGGGCGGAACGTCGGCGAGGTCGGGGCAGGAGCCAGCGAGGGCGAGGAAACGTTTGCGGCGCTCGTCGGCATCGGCGTGCACCGGTTCGAGCAGCACGCCCTTCGGTGTTCGCGAGATCAATACCTCTGCCCCGGGCAGCCGAAAGGCCTTTGGCAGGCGGACGGCGATCGAGCCGCCGTGGCGGAAGAGTTTGGCCTTGGTGACGTTCGCCATGTAGCTACGCGTATCTATAGGCGGAGTGCGGTCAAGGTTGGGGTTTCTACCCCGCCCGCAGCGTCAGCCCCTTGATTCCCTCGCAGCCCGGCAGCTTCCGCAGCTTCTCGAGGATCTGGAGGCGGTGATGGAAAAGCTCGTTGCGGACCACGGCGTGCGAGCAGAGCACGAGCAACTGACCGCGTTCGAGGACGACCGGGTGCGAGTAGGTGGCGTTGGCGACGCCGACGAGTTCGGGCCACTTCTCGCGGATCGAGTGTTCGAGCGAGTCGTGACTGATGCGGTATTTGACCAGCAGTTCGTCGATCAGCTTGCCGAGATCCTGCGTCTTGCGGTTGCGCGCCTTGGTCTCGTCTTCCGGCAAGCCGCGGAACGATGCGATGAGGTTCTCGACCTCGTGGCTGAACTCTTTGGGCGCGTCGGCCATCTTCACTTCTGGTTCGGCGTGTCGCGATGCTCGTGTTCGTAGAGCCGACTGTAGCGCACGAACGCGCCAAACGCCGTTGCCAACGCGATGTAGAGTCCCGGGAAACCGTCGAGGAAACCCAGCCGCAGCACATACGCGCGGAAAAACCGCCACGCCGGCCGGAACACCGCCGCGCCGAGCGAGAAGCGCCCGCCTTTCGCCATCTGTTGCTGGAGGAACAGGTCGGCGAACGGATTGATCTTCGCCACGTGGCTGCTGAGCGTCGGGAACGAGTAGTGGTGCAGGTCGCAGCGGAGCGTCGCGATCGGGCCGTCGACCTTCATGTGCTCGTGGACGAATTGGTCGCCGCCCCAACGGCAATGCGCGCGGTTCACGAGGCGGGTGTTGTGGTCGGGATACCAGTCGCCGTGCATGATCCAGCGGTCGATGAACCACACCTTTCTAGGAAAACGAGCCGCGCGAAACTTCCGGTCGTCGCCCCGCGCGAAGAACGCCTCGATCTCCTCGCGCAACGCCGGCGAGACCTCCTCGTCGGCGTCGAGGCACAGCGCCCACGGCTGCGTGCAGCGATCGAGCGCGAAATTTTTCGTGTCGCGGTAGCCGCGCCACTCGGTCTCGAACACCAGCGCGCCGTGCCGCATCGCGACCTCGGCGCTGGGGTCGGTCGTGTTGTTGAGCACGACCACGATCTCGGCCACCCAGCCGCGCACGCTCTCGAAGCAGCGCGGCAGCGTGTGCGCCTCGTTGCGGGCAATGATGGAGACGGAAATGGGCAGCGGTTTGGACACGTGCGGCGCGAGCAGGACACATCGACGCCGGCAAGGCAACGCGCCACTGACTTGGAGGGCGCGGCTCCCGCTGCGTCGTGCGGCGAGAGCGCCCCCACGTTCGCGGCGCGGCGGTAGCCACGCCCTCCAAGGGGCCGTTCGCGCCAAGAAAGGTTTTACTTCACCGGCCCTCCCCCGAAGCTCCGCCGGATGTCCGCTGCGATCGTTATCCCGGTGCTCAACCAGCTCGCTTACACGCAGGGCTGCATGCGCTGCCTCCAGCCGGATCTCGCCGCCGGCGTCCGCGTGATCGTCGTCGACAACGGCTCGACCGACGGCACGCGCGAGTGGCTGCAAAGCCAGCGCGCGTCGACCGATCGTGCTGGCTCGCGCGAGATCACCGTCCTCCGCAACGAGCAAAACCGCGGCTGCGCTCCCGCTTGGAACCAAGGCATCGCCGCAGCGGGCTTGTTGCTTAATAGCCCCAATAGCTTGACAAACCATTCTGTGGCGACAGCAGGCTTTGGGGCTAGTAAGCAACAAACGCTCGGCGCCCCTCCTGCGCCCGATTGGGTCGTGGTGCTGAACAACGACGTGTTACTGCCCGCCGGCTGGCTGGCGACGCTGCTCGGCGCGGCGGCGCGGCACGGGCTCGACATCGTCTGCCCGGCGATGCGCGAGCGCGACCAGAACTACGACTTCGCGGCCTATGCACGCGACTTCACGGCGAAACTGGGCGATGTGGTCCGTCGCGGCGGTGCGCATGGCGTCTGTTTCGCGGTGCGTCGCGCGGTGTTCGAGCGAATCGGCGGCTTCGACGAAGCGTTCCGCATCGGCCAATTCGAGGACGCGGATTTTTTCCGCCGCGCGCGGCTCGCGGGTTTCCGCACCGGCGTGGTCGGCGCGTGCTTCATCCACCACTTCGGCTCGGTTACGCAGGATGCTCTCAGCGACACGGAAAAGCAGCGTCCCTACGAGGCGGAGAACCGCGCGCATTTCCGCAGGAAATGGAAACTCGGCTGGGCGCGCCGCCGCTGGGAAAAGGCGGCCGACGGCTTGCGCGCCTGGTGGTGGCGGACGACGGAGCGCGTGCGTTTCGGTCACACGCTGCACGAAAAGTGGGACGGTGAGCGGCTGCGGTATTATTGAGTAGCGCCGGTCTGCGACCGGCAAAAGTCGCGCGATGCGACCATCGCGATCCCCGCGCGCCGACGCCGGTCTAAGAGCGGCGCTACTGCACCGCCTCGCGCGCTGCGGCCAGCACGCGCTCGACCGTGATGTTCCGCACGCAGTGGTTGTGATACGAATCCTCCGGTATGCACTGGCCGGGAGAAACACAGTTCACGCACGGCAGCGGCGGCTGGAGCGTGACGTGTCCGCTGCCGACGGGTTTCCAGATGTTCAGCGGTTGCGAGCCGAAGAGTGCGATCACGCGTGTGCCGACGGCGGCGGCGACGTGCATCGGGCCGCTGTCGTGGCAGACGAGCGCGGGCGCGGCAGCGAAGAGCGCGGCGAGTTGCGTGACGCTCAGGCGTTGCTCGATACGGATCGCGGGTGACCGCAGGTGGCGGAAGATTTCATCGACGGTGCTCTGCTCTCCGGGGCCGGCGATGATCGCGGTCGCGATGCCGCGCTCGGCGTGGAGCGCATCGATGACGCGCGCGTAGTTCTGCGCCGGCCAGATGCGCCAGGCGCTGCGCGAGCCGGGGTGCACGAGCAGGCGCGCGCCGCGGAGCAGCGTGCGCGCGGCGGCGACTTCGTCGGCGCGCGGCACGAGTCGCGTTTCGTGCGTCGCGATCGGCACGCCGATTTGCGCGAGGACGTGCAGGTAGAGATCGGTGATGTGCCGTGTGTCGAGGAACTCGCGCGGCACTTGCGCGGCGGACGTGTAGAGGCTCGCGAAGTGCAACCTCTCTCCGTGCCGCACGGTAGCGCGCACCGCCGCGCCGGTCGCACGCGCGATGACGGCGGTCTTGTCGCGGTTGTCGAGGTCAAGCGCGTGGGTGAAACCGGCGCGGCGCACGCGCCAGAGAAAACCCGGCCCCGCGGCGGCCGATTGGGGGAACAGCCAGCGTTCGTCGACGTCGGGATTCAGTTCGAGAATCGGCGCGTAGGCCGGCTCGCACAGCACGGCGAGGCGTGCGGCGGGCCAGTGGAGTTTCAGGTTCCGCAGCAGCGAGCCGAGCAGCACGATGTCGCCGAGGTAGCGGCGACGGATGACGAGGATGTGCGGAGCGGCGGACACGCCGCGGATGTTGCGCGGCGACGCGGCGGGGCGGCAATCCAACTTTGTCGCGATGCGGGTCGAGCGCGACCGCGGGCATCAGCGAGTGGAAGGCGAACGTCGGCTCGCTGATGCTCGCCGCTGCGCCTTTGAGCCGCTCAGAGCAGGTTCGTGCGCGCGCCGGCCGTTTCGGACCAGATGTCGAGCGCAGCGCGACGTTTCTCGAGCGAGCGGCTGAGGTTTTCGAGCGGACGCTGCACCGCGTGCCGCACCTGACAGGCGAGGCGCCACGCGGACGGCAGCGGCGCGGTGACTTCGCTGGCGAGGAGCACGGCGCCGGGGAGACGGCGCCCGGCTTTGCGCAGGTAACGCGTCGCGCGAAACTGAATCAGCCGGTAGTCGAATTCGCTGAGGCGCGCGGCGGTGCGCTTTTCCGGCCGGTCGAGAAATTGAGCGATGAGCTGGAGCGTTTCGAGCTGAGCGATGGCGCGGCTGTGGTTTAGGTGCGATTGCTGGGCGTCGTGCCGGCGGAAAGCGACGAGCGGCTCCGGCGTGTAGGCGAGATCGCCCTGCTCGAGGAAGTGCAGCCACAGCTCGAGGTCGACGAGTTGGCGAAAGCCCGGCGAGAATCCGCGATCGAGCGCCGAGCGACGGAGGAGCACCGCGCTCGGTTCGCCGATGAGATTTTGATTGGCGATGAAGCAGCGGCCAATCACGTCGCGACCTCCGTGGAGGCCGGCGCGGCGGAGCGGATTCCAGAGGTCGAGTGGACGCGAGGCCTCGTCCATCACGCGGCGCGCGCAGGTCGCGATGACGGCGCTCGGGTGAGTTTCGAGCAGGTCGACGAGGCGCGAGATCGCATGGGCGGAATTGAAGGCATCGTCGCCGAACAGGAACTTGATGTAGGCACCGCGGGTTTCGCGCAGGCACCAGTTCCAGTGCGCCACCATGCCGAGATTTCGCGGCTGGGAGACGATCCGCACGCGCGGGTCGGAAGCGGCGAGGCGACGAATGACGGCGACGGAATCGTCGGTCGAGGCATCGTCGCTGATGAGGATTTCGAGATTCGGGTAATCCTGGCGGAGAGCGGACGCGATCGCCGCCGGCAGAAAGCGCGCGTAGTTGAAGGTGGGAATGACGAGACTGACGAGCGGCGCTGCGGCGCGCGCGGGAGGCGTGGGATCGACGGGAGTCACGGCCCATTCCCGACCGCGCGAACGAAGTCGAGTTCGAGGGGCGATGCGCGTTACGGGACCAACCGGGCGCGCGCTGACGCGAATTTCCCGTGTAACCGTGATGGCGTGCGGAATTTCGGGACGAACGCAACGCGGCGACGAATGAGACGCGAGTGCTCGCCGAGGTAGCGAGCCGCGAATGACGCGGCGTGTGCGGCGTCGGACCTGGACGCGCGAGCAGCGCAGAAGACCGAACCGAGGTTGGCCACAAAAGGGCACGAGAAATCCAACCGAAGCGGCGGCGGGTTGAGCGCCTATAGGCGCGCGAATCCATCCGACGAAGCGGACGATTTTTCGTGCGTCTTCGTGACAACCCTCAGCTCGAGCCCTGCTGCCGATCGTAGAGCGATTTGTAGAGCGCGTTGCCGGCGTAGAGCGCGGCGTGGTCGCCTTGGGCGACGACGCGGCCCTTGTCGAAGACGAGGATCATCGAGGCATCGCGGATCGTGCTGAAACGATGCGCGATGATCAGCACGGTTTTGCCGACGACGAGGTGGCGCAGGGCGTCCTGCACGGCGGCTTCGCTGTCGGAGTCGAGCGCGCTGGTGGCTTCGTCGAGGATGAGGATCGGGGCGTTGCGGAGAAACGCGCGGGCGATGGCGAGGCGCTGCTTCTGGCCGCCGGAGAGGAGTCCGCCGCGCTCGCCGACGACGGTGTCGTATCCGTGCGGCTGTTTCTCGATGAACTCGTGCGCGTGCGCGGCGCGCGCGGCGGCGATGACCTCGTCGCGCGTAGCGCCTTCGCGGCCGAGGAGGAGATTGTTGAAGATGGTGTCGTTGAAGAGCACCGGCTCCTGCGAAACGAGGGCGATGTTGCGGCGCAGGTCGGCGAGGCGCATGGCGCGGACGTCGGTGCCGTCGATGGTGACGCTCCCGGCGGCGACTTCGTAGAAACGCGGGACGAGGTTGGCGAAAGTGGTCTTGCCCGCGCCGCTGGGGCCGACGAGCGCGCAGACCGTGCCGGCGGGGATGCGTGCGGTGACTTCGGAGAGCGCGGCGTTGTCGCCGTAGGAGAACGAGACGTTTTCGAACGCGAGATCGCCGCGCAAGCGCGAGACGGCGACGGGCGCGGCGGGATCGGCGATGGTGACGGGCTCGTGGAGGACGACTTCGAGGCGATCAAGGGAAGCTTCGCCGCGTTTGAGCTCGCTGTTGAGCGCGCCCATTTTTTTCACGGGATCGTAGGAACCGTAGAGCGCGGTGATGATGGAGATGAAGGTGGCGAGCTCGATGCCGCTGCCGTAGGCATAGAGGAGCGTGAAGGCGATGCCGGTGGCAGAGATGACTTCAATGGCGGGCGTGAGAGCCTGCGCGTATTTCGCGATCTTCATCTGCGCGGTCACCAATTCGGCGGTGCCTTGCGAGAAGCGGTCGACTTCCCGGGCCTCGAGGCTGAACGCCCGCACCTCGCGCGCGGCGGCGAGGTTTTCGGTGAATTGGGCCGTGACGTGGCCGAGGCGCGACTGCATGTCGGCGGCGCGCTTAATGACTTTTTTGCCAATGAAGCGGATCGGGAAAACCACGACGGGCACGGCGGCGAGGCACACCAGCATAAGCGCGACGCCTTGGGATTTGTAGGCCAGCCAGCCGACCGCGACGATGGCGCCGATCAGGGTGGCGGGTTGCTTGATGCCGTCGTTGGCGAGTTGCGTGAGCGTGAATTGCAACTGAGCGGTGTCGGCCAGGCCGCGCGAGATCAGGTCGCCGGTCCGCTTGCTCTGCACAAAGGAGAGCGGCAACACCTGCAGCTTGCGGAAGTAGTCGACGCGGATGGATTCGAGAATGCGGACACCGGCATACTGCGTGTAGTAGCTGTTGAGATAGCCGCTCACCGCACGGAGGAGAAACACCATCGGAATACACGCGGCGATCAGCGCGACGGTCGAGAACGGCAGCGCGCCGCCCTGGCGATCGAAGATCGGCGGGAAGACGTAGTTGACCAGCAGGGGGAGGCCCGCGCCTGTGGCCGCGCCATAGAGCAATCCGTAGACGACCGCTTTCGTGATCGGACCACGGACTTGCTTGAGATAGCCAAAGTAGGGGCGGAAACGGCGGAGAGTCATCGGGCGTGGCGCAAAGCGTTAGTCCTTCGCCGCGCGCACGTCGAGCGCGTCGCGCAGGCCGTCGCCGAGGAAGTTGAGCGAGAAGAGCGTCAGCGAGAACGCGCCGCCGGGGAAAACGAGCAGCCACCAGAATTCCTCCATCTTCTCCGCGCCGTCCTTGATCAGCGTGCCCCACGAACTCATCGGCGGCTGCACGCCGAGGCCGAGGAAGCTGAGGAACGCTTCGAGCAGCATCACCGCGGGGATCGTGAGCGTCGTGTAGACGATGATCGGCCCGAGGATGTTCGGCATCATGTGGCGGAGGACGATGCGGCGGTTGCCGTAGCCGAGCGCGCGGGCGGCTTCGATGAACTCCATTTTTTTCAACGCCATGATTTGCCCGCGGACGATGCGCGCCATGGTCAGCCACTCGACGGCGCCGATCGCGACGAAGAGCAGGATGATGTTCCGCCCGAAAATCACCATGAGCAGGATGACGAAAATCGTGAACGGCAACGCGTAGAGGATGTCGACGATGCGCATCATCACGGCGTCGATCTTGCCGCCTTGATAGCCCGCGGCGGCACCGTAAAGCACGCCGATCGTCAGTGCGACGATCGTTGCGCACAGGCCGACGCCGAGCGAGATGCGGCCGCCGTAGAGCATGCGCACGAGCAGATCGCGGCCCAGGGTGTCGGTGCCGAGCCAGTGGGCGCTTGATGGCGGCGTGGCGCCGAGGTCGAGGTTTTGGTCTTGGTAGGAGAGGTGGAAAAACAACGGTCCGAACACGCACAGCACCGTCAGCACGAGGAGCGTCGCGCCGCCGAAGACCGCGAGCTTGTTTTTCTTCAATCGGTGCCACGCGTCGGCGCCGAGCGAGTGGCCGGTTTCCTCGGGCGTCGCGGCGGGAGCAGTGGCGGCAGGCGTGACGGCGCTCATGATCGGGTTGCTGCGGAAATGGAGGGCCCGGCTACGGCCGGGCCGCGGCTCGCGGGGACGCGAGCCCTCCAGAAATCGGCGGAATCGCGCGTGCTCATTCGAATTTCAGCTTCGGGTTGAGCCACACCTGCGCGAGGTCGACGACGAGATTGAGGCCGACGATGAGCGCGCCGTAGAGTGTGACGACGCCTTGCACGACGAAGAAGTCGCGCGCGAACGCGCTGGTGACGAACTGCCGGCCGAGGCCCGGCACCTGGAAAATCGTCTCGATAACGAACGAGCCGGTGAGGATGCCGGCGATCGCGGGGCCGAGGAACGACACGACCGGCGCGAGACCGCCGCGCAGCGCGTGTCGGAACAGGATGCGCGCTTCCGACGCGCCTTTCGCGCGCGCGGTGCGGATGAAGTCCTGATGCAGCACTTCGAGCATGCCGGCGCGCGTGAGGCGCATGATGTAGGCGGCGTAGACGAAGCCGAGCGTCACGCCGGGCAGGATGCGATCAGTCGGACCATACCAACCGGAAACGTTCACCCACCGGAGATAGATGCCGAAGGTGAGGGCGAGCAGCGGGCCGAGCACAAACGTCGGCACGCAGATGCCGAACATGCCGACGCTGCTGCACAGGTAGTCGAGCATCGTGTTGCGCTTCGCCGCGGCGGCGATGCCGAGCGGCAGGCCGAGTGCGAGTGCGACGAGCAATGCCCACGCGCCGAGTTCGAGCGAGACGGGGAACCCTTCCGCGATGATCTCGGTGACGGTGCGGTTCGTGTATTTGAACGACGGACCAAAATCGCCGTGCGCGAGACCGCCGAGATAGTTGAGGTATTGGCGCCAGAGCGGTTGATCGAGGCCGTAGTGCGCCTCGATGTTGCGCAGGATTTCGGGCGGAATTGCCTTCTCGTTCGTGAACGGCCCACCAGGCGCTAGCCGCACCATGAAGAACGTCGCCGTGATGATCACGAGGATCACGGGGATCGTCTGCAACAGGCGGCGGAGGACGAAGCGGAGCATGGCGGAGGACGGGAAACCGAGGACGGAGGACAGGAGACGGAGGACGACGGGCGGTGGCCAGACGGAAAAGGCGGTGTGGCAATTCGAGTGAAGGCTGCCGGAAAAATAAACCCGCGCGGAGCGGTGCGGGTGGTGGAGCGCGTTGACCTCAACGCGCTCGGGACGGAAGAACGCGTTGAGGTCAACGCGTTCCAACTCGGCCTATTTCGCTGCCTTCATCATCGCGTCGCGCTTGGCCTTGAATTCATTGCCGGCGCGCCAATGCGGCCAGGTGTCGCCGTTGGCGAGGCGGAGGCCGATTTCGACGAGGAAGGCGGTGTCTTGCGCGGCGCCTTCGAAGGTCCACTCGGGTTGCACTTCGTCGCCGGGCTTGTGGTAGCGGTTCGCGATGTAGTCCTTCACTTGCTTGTCCGCGAAGTCGTCGGGCTGGCCGATGTAGTGGCGGCCGTTTTTCGGGTAGTAGGAGGGCACGCCGACTTTCGCGAATTCGAAGTGGTCGCTGCGGTAATAGCTGCCGAATTCCGGGTGCGCCTCGGGGCCCATCGTGCGGCCCATGGCTTTGGCGACGGCGATGCCGACGTCGTCGATCGTCGTCGCGCCGAGGCCGATCGTCGTCATGTCGCTCGTCGGGCCGAACTGGTTCGCGCCGTCGATGTTGAGGTTCGCGAGCGTTTTCGTGAGCGGGTAGAGCGGATTCTCGGCGTAGTAGCGCGAGCCGAGCAGACCTTTTTCCTCGGCCGTGACGGACAGGAAAAGGATGCTGCGCTTCGGGCGCTGCTCGGGCGGGAGCGTCGCCATCAGTTCGGCGATCTCGAGCAGCACGGCGCAACCAGCGGCGTTGTCGGCAGCGCCGTTGTAGATCTGATCGCCTTTCAATTTCGGGTCGCGGCCAAGGTGATCCCAGTGCGCGGAGTAGATCACGAACTCGTCCTTCAATTTCGGATCGGAGCCGGGGAGCAGCGCGACGACGTTGCGCGAGGCGACGTTGCGGAGCTGGTTCTCGACGACGAACGACGCTTTCGTGCCGAGCGCGATCGGGTGAAAATCGCGGCGCGCGGCGGCTTTCTTGGCGACTTCGTAGTCGAGGCCGCACGAGGCGAAGAGGCGGCGGCCGGCGTCGTGCGTGAGCCAGCCCTGCATGGCGACTTTGCCGGCGTTCTTGTCGAGCGCGCTGATCTCGAAGTTCTCGCGGGCCCACGAGCCGGTGACGACGGCGAACGGATACGCGGCCGGACCGGTCTCGTGCACGATGAGGCACGCGGCGGCGCCTTTCGCGGCGGCGATCTCGTATTTGTAGGTCCAGCGGCCGTAGTAGGTCATGGCCTTGCCGCCGAAAATCTTCGGGTCGAGTTCGCCGGTGGCGGGGTCGGTCACGGGCGGGTCGTTGATGAGCATGACGACGGTTTTGCCGCGCACGTCGACGCCCTTGTAGTCGTCCCAACCGAACTCCGGCGCGACGACGCCGTAGCCGACGAAGACCACGTCGCTGTCCTTCGCCTCGACGCGCGGCGCGATGCGGGCGGTGACGCCGACGAAGTTGTTGATGTTTTCCATCGGCGTCGTCACGCCGTCGCGCGTGAACGAGAGCGTGGGCGCGGAGGTGATGCCGACGAGCGGCGCGTTTTGCAGGAAACCGCCCTCGGGATTGCCGGGTTGCAGGCCGAGTTTTTGAAACTCGCCGACGAGATAGGCGATGGTCTTGTCCTCGCCGGGTGTGCCGGGCGCGCGGCCTTCGAATTCGTCGGAGGCGAGGATCTTTGTGCGGGCGAGGATGCGCGCGGCGGAGGCGGGGTGGAGGAGCGGTGCGGGTGGCGCGGAAGATTCGGCGGCGAAGGCGGGCGTGAGGGCGGAGGCGAGGAGGAGTGCGAGCGCGAGTGCGGCGGCGGCGGATGGGCGGTGCGTGGTGATGAGGCGAGGAGCGGGCATGGTGTGGTGTGTGTGGGAAGGCGTTTGTGTTTCGAAATGGAGGGCCGAGCTCCTGCGAGGCCGCGTGCGTGCGTGGCGTGACATTCGCGGCCTCGCGGGAACTCGGCCCTCCATGAATGTCAGTTCGCGATTTGTTTTAGCGACGCCTCGCGCACGGATTTGAATTCCGTGCCGGGTTTCCATTTGGGAATCTTGTCGGCGTTCGCGGCGCGGAGGCCGAGGGCGAGGAGGAACTTCGCATCGGCGGCGGCGCCGGCGCAGGTCCAGTCGGGTTTCACCTCGTCGGTCACTTTGTGGTAGTCGTTCACGAGGTAGGCGAGGCGGAGCTTCTCGCCGGTGCCGGGCGGTTGGTCGATGAAGTCTTTGCCGGAGCGGACGAAGAAGGCGGGCACGCCGACCTTCGCGAACTCGAAGTGGTCGCTGCGGTAATAGTAGCCTTTCTCCGGCTCGGAGTCGGGGCGCAGCACGCGGCCCTGCTCGCGCGCGATCTCGGCGGCGTAGTCGTCGAGCGTGGACGGATTGCGGCCGACGATTTCGAGGTCGCGCGTCGGACCGTAGGCGAGGTTGGCGTCGAGCGGCTCGATGTTGAGATTCGCGACGGTGCGCGCGAGCGGGTGCAGCGGATTCCGCGCGTAGAACTGCGAGCCGAGGATGCCTTTCTCCTCGTAGGTCGGCGCGAAGAACAGCAGGGAGCGACGCGGACGCTCGGCGGCGGGCAGCGACGCGGCGACCTCGGCGATGTCGAGCATCATGGCGACGGAGATCGCGTTGTCGGCAGCGCCGTTGAGGATCTGGTCGCCGGTAAGGGCTGGGTTGCGGCCGTAGGCGTCCCAATGCGCGGAGTAGACGACGAACTCGTCGCGCAGCTTCGGATCGGAGCCGGGGAGGAGCGCGATGACGTTGCGCGAGGTGACGCTGCGCACGGTGTTCGCAACGGAGATGTGCGCGCGGGCGTTGAGCGGCACGGGACGAAAATCGCGGCGTGCGGCGGCGGCTTTGAGCGCGGCGTAGTCCTGACCGGCGGCGGCGAAGAGGCGGCGCGCGGTGTCGAGCGTGATCCAGCCTTCGACGGCGACGCGCTGCTCGCTGGCGGCGGCGGAGCCGACGTCGAATGTCTCGCGGCCGGAGCCGGCGGCGATGACGGCGAACGGATAACCAGCCGGACCGGTTTCGTGCACGATGAGCACGGCGGCGGCGCCGCGCGCGGAGGCGCTCTCGAACTTGTAGGTCCAGCGGCCGTAGTAGGTCATGGCCGGGCCGCCGAAGATCGCGTCGTCGAGCCGGCCGGTTTTCGCGTCGGTGATCGGCGGGTCGTTGATGAGCATCACGACGGTTTTGCCGCGGACATCGACGTCCTTGAAATCGTCCCAACCGAACTCGGGCGCCGTGATGCCGTAGCCGACGAAGACGAGTTCGCTGTCGGGCAACTCGATCTGCGGCTGGCGGCGGCGCGAGAGCGCGATGAAGTCGAGGCCGACTTGCGGCGTGAGCGTTTGTGTCGTCGCGCCGCCGACGGTGAACGTGAGCGCGGATTTCGACGTGATGCCGGTCGTCGGCACGTTTTGCACGAAGGTGCCGTCGGGGTTGCCGGGCTGCAGGCCGAGTTTTTGAAATTCGGCCACGAGGTAGGCGACGGTTTTGTCTTCGCCGGCGGTGCCGGGGGCGCGGCCTTCGAGATCGTCGGAGGCGAGGACGCGGGTGCGTTCGAGGATGCGCGCGGCGGAGGGCGCGGGGACGTCGGCGGCGAAGGCCGCGAACGGAGCGAGGCAGGCGAGAAAGATGTGACGAGTCTTCATTCGAGAGAGAGGAGTGCGCAGCGGAGCGTGCGGTAGGGCCAGTCTTTGACTGGCCTCGGGGATCGGTTTCCGCTACTTGGCCGCATGGTCGTCGGTGTTCGTGAGTGTGACATCTTCATTAAAGCGGTTCCAGAGCGGATCCTGGCGCCAGCCGGTGATGCGCGGGGCGACGAGGTAGTCTTGGGAGTTGAAATAGAGCGGCACGACGGGGAGCTCGGCGAGCAGGAGCTGTTCCGCGGCGCGGTAAAGCTCCGTGCGACGAGCGCGGTCGGTTTCGCGGCGAGCGCGGCGGGCGAGGTCGTCGTAGCGGGCGTTGCTCCAGCGCGCGTAGTTGCCGGTGGCGCCGGTCGTCAGCTCGTCGAAGAGGGCGGCGGGGTCGTCGTAGTCGGGGATCGCGGGCATGAGCGCGATGGCGAAGTCGCCGGCGATGACGGCGGACATGTGGACTTTGCCTTCGCGTTGAACGATGGAGGTCTCGATGCCGAGTTCGCGGCGCCACATTTGCTGGATGGCTTCGAGGATCGCGGGGTTCACGTTCCAGGCGGCGAGTTCGAGCTTCGGAAAGTTTTTGCCGTTCGGGAAACCGGCGTCGGCGAGGAGGGCGCGTGGATCCTCTGCTTTCGTCGAGGACGAGGAGGACGAATCTCGTAGCGCCAGTCTCTGACTGGCGTCACGCCGGTCGGAGACCGGCGCTACGGCTGACGGCGGCGACGGCGTGTCGGCCGCTCGCGAACCGAGGGTGATTTCTCCCGGCTGGTAACCGCCGAGGCCGGGCGGGATAAAACTCAGGGCGGGGCGCTGGGCGCCGCGGAGGACGTGGCGGACGAGGGCGTCGCGGTCGAGAGCGAGTGCGAGGGCGCGGCGAACGCGGGCGTCGTCGAGCGGCGGGCGCGTGGTGTTGAGGGCGAGGTAGCGCGTTTCGTGGAGCGGCTGGCGACGCAGGACGGGCGCGTCGTAGTTGGCGAGTTTCGTGAACGGCACCGCCATCGTGATGTCGACCTGGCCGGCGCGGAAGGCGCGCTCCTCGGTGTCGCCGCTGTCGTAGATTTGGTAGCGGACGGCGGTGAGTGCGATGCGGTCGGCGGCGTGGTAGCGCGGGTTGCGGGTGACGAGGAGGTGCTGGCCTTTGCGCCACTCGGTGAGCGTGAACGGGCCGTTGCCGACGTAGGCGCCGGGGCGCGTCCAAGTGCCGTCGCGTGCGGCGGCGCCGCCGGATTTTTCGAGGCTCGGCGGGTGAACGGGGAGCCACGGACCGCTGGCGGCGAGGGCGAGCAGATGCGGTGCGGGTTGTTCGAGCGTGAGGACGAGCGTGCGGGCGTCGGGCGCGGCGATGCCGAGTTGCGCGGGATCGGCGAGTTGGCCGCGGTAGAACGCGGCGGCGTTTTTCAGGACGAAGAAGAGCGGCGCTTTCGGCGCGCCGAGGGCGGGTGTGAGCGCGCGGCGGAACGAGGTGACGAAGTCGGCGGCGGTGACGGGATCGCCGTTGGACCAACGCGCGTCGGCGCGGAGGTGGAAGGTCCACGTGAGTCCGTCGGGCGAAGTTTCCCAGCGTTCGGCGACGCCGGGGAGCGGTGGGCCTTCGTTGGGATTGGGGACGACGAGGCCTTCGGTCAGCGCGCGGATCAGGAAAAATTCGTCGGGGAGCGTGGCGAGGTGCGGGTCGAGCGTTGCGGGCTCGTTGCGCTGACTGATACGGAGGAGTTGAGCGGTCGGGGCGGCGGGCGCCGGAGCGGGCGTCGTCGCAGCAGAGTCGCGGCGGGAGCAGGCGGGGGCGAGGAGGAGAAGAGCGAGGGCGACGAGGCTGAGGACGGAGCCTGTGAGGTGGAGCGCGTTGACCTCAACGCGCTGAACGCGTGCGCGAACGTTTGAGCGCATTGAGGTCAATGCGCTCCACCTTTCCTCACGGCGCGAGCGACACATGGCGGTAGTCCATGTGATCCATCGGATTTGGCAACCAGCCCTTCACCGACGGCGAGCACAGGTAGACGTGCGTGTTGAAATAGACCGGAATGCACGGCGCGTTCTCGAGCATGAGGAGTTCGGCTTGCTGGAGAATCCGGCCGCGGGCGGCGATGTCGGTCGTGGCGATCGCGCGGTTCATGAGCGCGTCGTAGTCGGCGTTGGCCCAGCCGGTGTGGTTGTTGCCGGCGTCGCTGCGCCAGAGGTCGAGGAAGGTCGTGGCGTCGAGGTAATCGCCGACCCAGTCGCCGAAGAGGAGCTGGTAGTTGCCGGTGCGGCGGTTGGCGAAGGCGACTTTGTATTCCTGGTTCACGATCTGGACGTCGATGCCGAGGTCGCGGCGCCACATTTCCTGGATGGCTTCGACGACGAGGCGGAGGATTTCGGAATTGTTGTAGGTGATCTCGATCGGCGGGAAACCTTTGCCGCCGGGGTAGCCGGCTTCGGCGAGGAGGCGGCGCGCGGTGTCGAGGTCGCGCGGCGGGAGCGCGGGCACGGGGTAGTCGGGCGTCTCGGGCGGGACGAGCGAGGGCGCGGGACGCTGGCCGCCGCGGAGGACTTTTTCGGTGATGAGCGTGCGGTCGATGGCGAGCGAGAGGGCGCGGCGGACGCGCGGGTTGTCGAGCGGGGGCTTGCGGGTGTTGGCGCGGAAGAAATACGTGCTGAGATACGGATCGATGCGCAGCGAGTCGGGCATCGTCTGGCGGTAGCTGCCGAGTTTCGAGAGCGAGAGGCTGTAAGTGAGGTGGAGCTGGCCGGCGCGGAACATGCGCTCCTCGGCGTCGACGCTGTCGGTCGGGTAGAAAACGATCGAGTTCAGCTTCACGGCGTCGCGGTCCCAGTAAGTCGGCGAGCGCTCGACGACGAGGCGCTGGTGCGAGGTCCACTCCTTGAGGTGAAACGGGCCGCTGGTGACGATGCGTTGCGGCGTGGTCCACGGCGTGCCGCGGTGGTAGGCGTCGCCGACGGTGGCGATGGCGCGGACGTTGACGGGGCGCCACGGGGAGTTGAGCAGAACCTGGAGAAAATACGGGGCGGGCGCAGTGAGTTGGACGACGAGCGTGCGCGGGTCGGGCGCGGCGAGGCCGACAGCGGAGAAATCGGCTTTGCCTTTGTTGAACTCCTCGGCGCCGCGGACCAGGTAGAGCATGTAGGCGTAGTCGGCGGCGAGCGTGGGCGTGAGGATGCGCTTCAACGAATCGACGCAATCCTGCGCGGTGATCGGCTCGCCGTTGGACCACTTGGCGTTCGCGCGCAGGTGGAAGGTGTAGGTGAGGCCGTCGTCGGAGATTTTCCAGCTCTCGGCGATGGCGGCGACGGGCTTGAGCGTGTGCGGGTCGAAGCTGACGAGCGGTTCGAAGAGCGCGTGGAGGACCTTGGCCTCGCCGATGCCGGTGACGATGTGCGGATCGAGATCGGCCGGCTCGGAGCCGATGCTCATGTGCAGCGTGCCGGTGCGGTTGCCGAGTTGGACGGGTGTTTCGCGTTTGGAGCAGGAAGTAACGAAGCAGAGGACGGAGGACAGAAGGCAGAGGACGGCGAGGCGGGCGGGGTGGAGCGCGTTGACCTCAACGCGCTTGTTGCTCGTGCGAGAGCGCATTGAGGTCAATGCGCTCCACCACACGAGTCGGCGGTCATAGACCGCCGCTACAGGGGGAGGCTGCGTGGACATGAGAAACTCAGACGCGCTCGATGAGCGCGACGGCGTGGGCGGCGATGGCGAGGCCGCGGCCGATGTCGTCGTTGCCTTCGTTCGTCGTCGCCTTCACGCCGATGCAGTCGACGGGCAGGCCGGTCGAGCGGGCGAGGGCGGCTTTCATCTCGGCGAGGCGCGGGGCGATTTTCGGACGCTCGGCGACGAGCGAGGCGTCGAGGTTGGTGGGTTTCCAACCGCGTTCGCGCAGGGCGGTGACGACGTGTTGGAGCAGCACTTGGGAATCGACGTTCTTCCAGCGCGCGTCGGTGTTCGGGAAGAAGTGGCCGATGTCGGGCAGTGCGGCGGCGCCGAGGAGGGCGTCGCAGATGGCGTGGGTCAGCGCGTCGGCGTCGGAGTGGCCGTCGAGGCCGAAGTCGCAGTCGAACTTCACACCGCCGAGCACGAGCGGGCGGCCCTTCACCGTGCGGTGGATGTCGTAGCCGTGACCGATGCGGAAGGAGGGCATGAGAGCGGACGGGAGAGTGGAATTCAGAAGGTCACCACGAAAGACACGAAACACACGAAAGGATCGGCGGCGAGGCTCCGGCGGTGGCGCGGTGCTTGAGCCTGCGCCGTGAGCGTCGGGCGCGGGCTGAAGCACCGCGCTACTGTTCGGCTCGAAGCGTTCACCCGGCGGGCTGCGTCAGCAAGAATTCCGCGTAAGCCAGATCTTGGGGCGTCGTGAGCTTCGGGTTTGGGTGCGGGTTCTCGAGGAGGGCGACGGGGTGCTTCAAGAGCTCGACGGCGGCGGCGTCGTCGGTGAGGCGTTTTTTCTTCGCGGCGGCTTTGGCGTAGGCGCGGCAGATGAGTTCGCGAGCGAAGACTTGCGGCGTCTCCATCGCCCAGAGCTGGTCGCGGTTGAGCGTGCGGAGCATGCCTTCGCCGGAGTGCTCCTTGATCGTGTCGGTGACGCGGTGCGCGAGCACGACGGCGTTTTCGCGGCGGACGATTTTGTGCAGCGCGACGAGTTGCTCGGCGTGCACGAGCGGGCGGGCGCAGTCGTGGATGAAAACGTAGCGGACATCGTCGGGCAGCTCGGCGAGCGCGGCGGCGACGGAGTCCTGGCGCTCGGGGCCGCCGGGGACGAAGAGTGTCGGCGTGGGCGCGTAGGCGGAGAGTTCGACGAGCTGGCGTTGGTCGCGGTAGGTGACGACGAAGAAGTCGACCACGCCGCTGCGGTAAAACGTCGCGGCGGCGTGCGCGAAGACGGGTTTACCCGCGAGCGGCGCGAGAATTTTGTCGGGCACGGCGCCGGCCATGCGGCGACTGCTACCGGCGGCGAGGAGGATGGCGGCGGTGCGGCTCATGGGGACTAGTTGAAAGCTGAGGGTTGAGAGTTGAGAGACCGGAAGGGTGGGACCGGTCAGGCGCCGTTGAGTTCGGCGAGAATCGCGCGCGCGGCGGCGGCGGGGTCGGCGGCTTTGAGGATCGGGCGGCCGACGACGATGTAGCTCGAGCCGGCGCGGGCGGCGTCGGCGGGCGTCATGATCCGCTTCTGGTCGTCGCTGCCCGCTTCGCTCGCCGGGCGGATGCCGGGCGTGACGAGTTGCATGTGGGCGGGGAGTTGCGAGCGGAGCAGGGAAACTTCGAGCGGCGAGCAGACGAGTCCGCGCATGCCGGAATCGGCGGCGAGGCGGCCGAGGCGGGCGACTTGTTGTTCGGGGGCGACGCTGACGCCGATTTCGGCGAGGCCGGTGGCATCCATCGAGGTGAGCACGGTGACGCCGAGGAGGAGGAGATTGGGATTAGTTTTCTGCTGGGCGGCGACGGCGGCGCGCATCATCTCGCTGCCGCCGGCGGTGTGGAGCGTGAGCATCTTGATCGGCAGCGGGCCGAGGGACTCGACGGCTTTCGCGACGGTGTTGGGGATGTCGTGGAGTTTAAGGTCGAGGAAGACCTCGAAGCCCATCCCGGCGACTTCGCGCACGTAGTTCGGCCCGTAGGCGGTGAACATTTGGAGGCCGATTTTGACCCAGCGGAGCTGGCCGCGCAATTGGCGGAGGATCGGGGCGGCTTCTTCGCGCGTGGGAACGTCTAGGGCAAGGATCAGATCGCAGGGCATCGGGTGCGGAGCGGGGGAACCACTAATGAACACTAACGGGCACTAATCAAAGAGAGAATTCGCGGGATGGGGCGATGGGCGCAGGTGGCGGGAAACGGAGGACGGAGGACAGAAGACTGAGGACGGAGGACAGAAGACTGAGGACGGAGGGCGGAGGCGGAGTGCGGGGCGCGAGATTTGGCTCGGAGGCGGGGCGGGGCGTCGCCTAACTGAGAAGACGCGCGATGAGTGTCACCGTTTTCAGTCCGGCGAAGATCAATCTGTTCCTGGCCATCACGGGTCGTCGCGCGGATGGGTTTCACGATTTGGTGTCGGTCGTCGCGCCGCTGGAGTTCGGGGACGAACTCGTGGCGGAGGTCGGAGAGCGGAGGACGGAGGACGCGGGGCGTTTCACGCTCAAGTGCGATGCAGCCGACGTGCCGGTCGATGAGACGAATTTGATTCTGAAGGCGGCGAAACTCTTCGCGCGCACGACGGGATGGACGGGCGCGGCGCATTTTCGGCTCACGAAGCGCATCCCGATGGGCGCGGGGCTCGGTGGCGGCAGCAGCAACGCCGTGGCGGCGCTCCGCGCGCTCAACCAGCTCTCGGGCGGACGGGCGAGCGACGCGCAACTCGAGGCGATGGCGGCGCAGCTCGGGTCGGATTGCGTGCTGTTCCTGCGCGACGCGCCGGCCGTGATGCGCGGGCGTGGCGAGCGCGTGGAAAATCTGTCCGCTGCCGCCGCGGCGCGCGTGCGCGGCCGGCGCGTGCTGGTTTTTAAGCCGAGCTTCGGCATCGCGACGCCGTGGGCCTACGGGCGGATGGTGGCGCGCGGCGGCGATTATTTGCCGGCGGCCGAGGCGGAGGCGCGCTTGGCGGCGTGGAGCGCGGGCGGCGCGCCGGTCGAGGAGCTTTTGCTCAACAACATGGAGCCGGCGGCGTTCGAAAAATACCTCGCGCTGCCCGTGCTGCTGGCGCGTCTGCGCGAGGAATTCGGGCTTGCGCCGCACATGAGCGGGAGCGGCAGCGCGTGCTTCGCGTTGTTGCGTGACGATCAGGCGACGGCGCCGATCGTAGAGCGGATTCGCGCGGCATGGGGGCCGCCGGCGAGCGCGATCGAGACGCGTCTGCGCTAGTTACGCATTGACCGGGTTTCGCGAGCCTTCGTTAATCGGCGGACGCACATGGACGCCCGCGGCAAAACCGAGATCGTGATCCGGGGCATAGCTGCATCGCGCGGCATCGCCTACGGGCAGGTGTTTCTCTATCTCCAGAGCGAACTGGAGATCCCGCGCTACCAGGTCGAGCCGGCGAAACGCGTCCAGGAAATCGCGCGCTTCGATCATGCGCTGATCACGACGCGCCAGCAGATCGCCGCGATCCAGGCGCAGGTGCGCAAAAATCTCAGCGAAGAGGAGGCGCTGATCTTCGACGCGCACCAGATGGTGCTCGAGGATCAGGCGCTCATCGGCGAAACGATCCGCGAGTTCGAGGCGACGGGCCTGAACATCGAGACGTGCTTCAATGCCGTCGCGCAGCGCTACATCCAGGCGTTTTCCGAAATCGACGACGAATACCTCCGCGAGCGCGCAGCCGACATCAAGGACGTGACGCGGCGCGTGCTCCACGTGTTGCTCGGGCAGTCGGCGATGAATCTCACCGAACTCGTCGAGAAACGCATCATCGTCGCGCGCGACATTTCGCCGTCCGAGGCGGCGGGCATCGATCGCAGCGCGGCGTTGGGCATCGTCACCGAGGCGGGCAGCCGGACGAGTCACGCCGTGATCGTGGCGCGGTCGATGAAGATTCCCGCGGTCGTCGCGCTGCGCGAGCTGACGCTGCGCGTGCAAGACGGCGATTGGATGATCGTCGACGGCTACGAGGGCATCGTGATCCTGCACCCGACGCAGGCGACGCTCTTCCGCTACGGAAAAATCCAGAAGGAGAAGAGTTCGTTCGAGTCGCGTCTGATGACCGCGAACGAGCTGCCGGCCGAGACGGTCGACGGCGTGCGCGTCACGCTCCGCGCCAACATCGAGAAGGCCGACGAGGTGGCGCTCGTGCGCCAATACCGCGGCGACGGCGTCGGGCTCTATCGCACCGAGTTTCTCTACCTGAGTTCGCCGCACCTGCCGAACGAGGAGCAGCAATACGCCAACTACCGCACGATCGTCGAGGGCCTCGCACCCGCGCCGGTGACGATCCGCACGCTCGACATCGGCGGCGACAAGCCGCTGCCGGGCAATCCCGAGCTGATCGGCCCCGAGGCGAACCCGTTTCTCGGTTTCCGGGCGATCCGCATGTGTCTGGAAAATCCCGAGCTGTTCAAGGAGCAGCTCCGGGCGATCCTCCGCGCCAGTGCGCACGGCAAGGTCGAGATCATGTATCCGATGATCGGTTGCGCCGAGGAACTCGAGCGCGCCAACGTGCTCCTCGGCGAGGCGAAGGCCGAGCTGAAGGTGCGCGGGCAAGCGTTCGACGAGAAAGTGCGCGTCGGCACGATGATCGAAATCCCGAGCGCGGCGCTGGCGGCCGACACCCTCGCGCCGCACTGCCAGTTCTTCAGCCTCGGCACGAACGATCTCATCCAATACCTGCTCGCGATCGATCGCGGCAACAACCGCATCGCCCACCTCTACGACCCCACGCATCCGGCCGTGCTCCGCGTGCTCAAGCAGGTGATCGATGCCGCGCGGCAGTTCAAACTGAAGATCAGCGTGTGCGGCGAAATGGCCGGCGACCCGATCTACGCGCCGCTGTTGATCGGCCTCGGCGTCGATGAGCTGAGCATGACGCCGCCGCTGCTGCCCGCGGTGAAGTTCGTCGTGCGGGCGATGAAATTCAGCGAAGCGCAGAAACTCGCAGCCGAGTGCCTAGCTCAGACCGACACGAAAAAGACCGCGGCGCTCGTCACCGCGTTCTACGAGAAGCACGTCGCGGCGGAGTAGGGGCGTGCGGCGAGCGGTAGCGCGGTGCTTCAGCAGAACTCACGCACGCGTGCCCTGTAAGAGCGGCTTTACGCCGCGATGCGAACGCGGCATGCGCTTCGCACCGATCGCGGCGTAAAGCCGCTCCTACAATTGACGCTTTCCGCGTTGCGGCTCTCGCGTTCGTAGCGCGACGCATTCGCGGCGCGGTGGAGTAGCCGGCGGATTGCGCGCGGTTAGGCGGGTTCATACCGGGAGGCGCGCATTGATGCGTCGGCGCGAACGTGATAGCCATCTCGGACGTCGGCTGAGATTTGCTGCAATTCGGAGAACCCCACCATGGTCAACATCACAGCGAAGGGCACGATCGGCATCCTGACGGGCGGCGGCGACGTCCCCGGCCTGAACCCCGCGATCCGCGCCGTCACCATCCGCGCGTTGCGCGAAGGCTACAAGGTCATCGGCATCCGCAAAGGCTGGAGCGGACTCGTTTCGATGATCCGCGACAAGGAGCACGACAACAGCGAGTATTACCTCCACCTCACCGAGGAGATCGTCAACCGCGCCGGGCGCACCGGTGGCACGTTCCTGCACAGCTCGCGCACGCGGCCGAGCCACATGCCGAAGAGCAGCGTGCCCGAGCACCTGAAGGCGACCTACAACGCCGACATGAACGACCTCACGCCCGAGGTGCTGAAGAATCTCGAGTGGCTCGGCATCGACCACATCATCCCCATCGGCGGCGACGACACGCTCAGCTACGGTGTGCACCTTTTCCAGCGTGGGGTGAAGGTGATCGCGATTCCAAAGACGATGGACAACGACGTCCCCGGCACGGACTACTGCATCGGCTTCAGCACGGCGGTCTCGCGCACGATCAGCCTCGTGAACACCCTGCGCACCTCCGCGGGCTCGCACGAACGTTTCCTCGTCGTCGAGGTTTTCGGTCGCTACGCGGGCTTCACGGCGATGCTGCCCACGATGGCGGGCGCGGCCAACCGCTGCGTGATTCCCGAGTGGAAATTCAACATCGAGCGCCTCACCGAACTGCTCGTCGCCGACCGCATCAACAACCCGAGCAAATACTCCATCGTGCTCGTGTCCGAAGGCGCGTCGTTCGAGGGCGAGGAGATGGTGTTCGAGAGCGCGGAGAAGGACATGTTCGGCCACGCCAAGCTCGGCGGCATCGGCGACATGGTTTCCGCGAAGCTCAAGGAGCTCTCGCCGAAATTCAACAAGGGCAAAAAGGTCGAGTGCATCAACCAGCGCCTCGGCTACCTCGTGCGGGGCGGCGATCCCGACGCGATCGACTCGGTGGTGCCGATGGCCTACGGCAATCTCGCGCTCGACCTCATCATGCAAGGCATCCACGGCCGGCTCGTGGCTTTGAAGAACGGCCGCTACGACAACCTGCCGATCGAGATCGTCACCTCGACCAAGAAGCTCGTGAACGTCGACAAATACTACAACGTCGACCGCCTGCGTCCGCAGTATCGCAGCTTCGAGATGCGCCCGCTGTTCATCATGACGAGCGAGTGAATCGCGCGTTCTGGTCAGCGAGTGAACGTCTCGCGCACACGATAGCGACGTTCGCAGCCTCGCGGGAGCTCGGCCCTCCATTACAGAGGGCGGCGGCGTGGATGGAGGGCCGGGCTCCTGCGAGGCCGCCGAGTGAGCTGCGATGCGCTCGATCGTGCGCGCAGCGGAGATCAGTCGTGCCACCTCAACTCGTGCACCTCGCCCGCGAACGGCCAGTCCTCCGCCGGCACCACCAATCCGTGCCTCACCGGGTTGTTGCGGACATATTCCCATTTCGCTGCGTAGGAATCGCCGGTGCGGAGCTGCGTGTCCCAATGACCCTTCTGCCAGATCGGTTTTTGCTCGGCGCGTGGCCAGGCGCGTGTCGCGAGGTTCTTCCAGTATTCGATCCAATCATCCAGCGACGTCGGCGGCCACACTCCGGGCGAACAGAAGAGGTGCACGTGATCAGGCATCACAACGTAGCGGCCAACGCGCCAGCGATCGTCCTTGCTCCACGCCGCAAACAACAGTCGATGGGCGACGTCGTTGGCGAGAAGCGTGCGCCGACGATGCACGCAGATAGTGAGGAACACGATAACGCTGCGATTTCCGCCGCCGTGAGTCGCGAAGTGCGCGGGGTGCTTGCGCTGCGGGAGCATGACGGGGTTCGTTACTTCAATGCGCTTCGGTGAACGGCCTCGCGGGAGCTCGGCCCTCCATTGCGGAGGGCGGTGGCGTGCATGGAGGGCCGAGCTCCTGCGAGGCCGCCGAGTGAGTTGCGTCGCGTGCGGCCATCGGCGAGATACTCCGCCCGCTGCTTACCGCGCCGATTTCACGCCGCTCGCGAGCAGCGTCTCGAAGTGCGGCTCGCCTTCCTCGCGGGCGACGGTCGTGACTTCGACTTTCTGAAAGCCGGCTTTCTTCAGGAACGCGTGCAGCGCGCTCTCTTTGAAGCCGAGCCAGAGGTCGCCGTAGAGCTCGTGCGCTTTCTCGAAAGTGTGCTCCTTCAGGTCGAGCACGAGGAGCTGGCCGTCGGGTTTCAAGATGCGGAACGCCTCGTCGACGGCGCGTTGCGGGTGCGCGGCGTGGTGCAGCGCTTGCGAGAGGATCGCGAGGTCGACGGACTTGTCGGCGAGCGGCACCTGCTCGATGTCGCCGAGCTTGTAGCTGAGGTTGGCGAGGCCGTTCTTCTTCGCCAGCTCGGTGCCGACCTCGACCATCTTCGGCGAGCTGTCGATGCACCAGACGCGCTCGGCGCGGTGCGCGAGGAGCTGCGAGACGAGCCCTTCGCCCGCGCCGAGGTCGGCGACGCTGATCGCCGGCACGAGCCGGAGCGCGAGATGCCCGAGCGCCTCCCACGAGCGGCCCGGGCAGTAGCCTTTGCCGAGGCGGCCGGCGATGAGGTTGAAATACTGCTCCGACACGCGTCGGCGTTTGAGGAGGATGCGGTCGAGATTCTCGCGATCCTCGGCGGACTCCGGCAAATCGGCCACCGAGTCGCATGCGGCGCGGAGCAGCGCGAGCTGCTTCGGCGCGAGTCCGGCGCGGAGCGAGTAGAACGCTTTTTTGCCCTCGCGGCGGTCTTGCACGAACCCCGCCTGCCGCAGCAGCGCGAGTTGCGACGAGATGCGCGACTGCGCCATGCCGAGGATGTCCTGCAGTTCCGCGACCGACAGTTCCTCCTTCAGCAGCAGCGCGAGCACGCGCAGGCGCGTGGGGTCGGAGAGGATCTTGAGGCTGTCCCAGGAGTCGGCCATGGCGCGCAACCGTATGCACGCAACCGCACGCGTTGACAAGAGCAGCGGCGCGAGTGTGGAGGCGGAGCGCGCCGTGCTTCGGTTCGCGGAAATTGTCGGGGCGGTTTTACGCCGCGATCGGTTGCGTTGCGCGCGCCGCGTTCGGATCGCGGCATGAAGCCGCTCCTACAGCACGGCGCTACTGGAGCCACTTCGAGACGAGCAGGACGCCTTGCCAGAGACCGAGGGCCATGATGCCGAGGCCCGAGGTGACGTGCAGGTAGTGCAGCGTGTGCGCGTGCAGGCGGTCGCGGAGCGCGCCGGCACCGAGGCTGAGCAGCAGCCACCACGCGGCCGAGCCGGTGAAAACTCCGGCGACCAACTCGAGCGCGTGCAGCGCGCCGCTGGTCGAGACGCCCAAACCGACGCCGGCGAAGATCGCGACGAAAGCGATGATCGTGGCCGGACTCGTGAGCGTGAGTGCGAGCGTGGAGAGGTAGGCGGCTTGCCACGAGCGCGTCCGCGGCGGCGCGGCTTCGCTGGTGTGTTTCGGCGGCGCCTTGGCCAGCGCGGTTTTCAGGCCGAGGACGACGAGGAAGAGGCCGCCGAAAAATTGCAGCCACGACTCCATGCGGATGAGGAACGACGAAATCGCCGTGAGGCCGAGCGCGGCGACGAGTCCGTAGAGCGCGTCGGCCGTGGCCGCGCCGAGCCCGGAGACGAAGCCCGTGAGGCGGCCGTAGACGAGGGTGCGTCGCAGGCACAGAAAGCCGATCGGGCCGACAGGGACGGCGATGGCGAATCCGATGAGCAAGCCTTTGAAAAACATCGGCGAGTCCGGCGACGATTCCGGACGGCGTGCGCGTTGACAAATCAAAAGCCGCCGACGCGTGCGCGTGGTCACGACGAGGCGCGCCCGCGGAGCATTTGCGGGATTCGAAAAAGAGAGGCCGCGACTTTCGGTCGCGGCCGGGGATTTTTCGGCGGTCGTGGACCGCCGCTACAGGTTCGGTGCGCTCAGACTTTGGCGTCGGCGGAGCGGACGATGCCGGCGACTTGGTATTCGTGGTTCACGCCGGCGATCTTGAGCTTCACGTGCTCGCCGACCTTGCGACCGAGGAGGGCCTGGCCGAGCGGGGTCTTGTAGGCGATGATGTGGTTGTCCGGATCGGAGTCCCACGCGCCGGCCACGGTGTAGCGGACGGCCTTGCCGTTGGTGACGTCGCGGAGGTCGACGATCGTGCCGACGGAAACCTGATCGGTCGTGGCGTCGGCGAAATCCGAGATGCGCGCGCGGGCGAGGTCGCGTTCGAGCTGCGCCTTCTGCGCCATGAGCACGGACTGGTCTTGCTTCGCCATCTTGAATTCGGAGTTCTCGCGCAGGTCGCCGTGCTCGCGGGCGGCGGCGATGGCCTTGGAGTTGTCCGGAATGCGCTTGGAGACGATCTCCTCGTATTCGGCGCGCTTTTTCTCGTAGCTGGAGCGCGAGACGATAAGTTGCTCGTCCTTGGCCTCGGCATCGCCGGCGACGAGCGCCTGGAGCGAGGGGAACAGCTTGATGAAGCGCGCGAGGAGCGACTTTTTCGTGAGTTCCTCGAAGCCTTGGTTGAGGAGAAGGGTGTTCGCGAGGTCGCGGGCCGTCTCGGTGTCGGCGGTGGCGAGGAGATCGGAGATGAGGTCCGAATCGTCGCTGAGCGCCTCGGCGAGCGGGATGCGGCGCGTGCCGGCGGATTGGAGCGCCTCGTAATCGATGGCGAAGAAGATCGCGGAGAGCAGGCGCGGCGTGACGAGATTGTTGAGCAGCTTCGCGAATTTCTTCGAGTGGCGGTTCTTGATGATCCAGAGCAGCACCGGCGCGCGGAGATTCTGCTCGGTCTTCCAGCGGACGAGGGTCAGGGCGAGCTCGTCGGACTGGCCGTTCTCGACGAGGAAATTGATGCACTCGGTCGTGAACTTGCCTTGCGAGGTCTTGAGGAGGGCGAAGACGATTTCGCGCCACTCGAGCGGGTGCGTCTCCTTCACGAGGTCGAGGAAACGCGATTGGAAATGGACCGGAATCTTCTCGGCGATGGCGCTCAGGCCGCGGACTTCCTTGATGAGCTCGGCTTGCGGCGGGTTCAGTTTCGCGGCGTCGTGGCCGAGGATGCGCGCGAGTTCGTCGCGGACGAAGGCGCCGTAGAGGCGCTCGGCGGCGTCGAGCTGGTTCGAGTCGCGGACGGCCTCGGTCAGGCCGGTAAGCACGGATTGGAGGCCGGGCTTCGACTCTTCCTTAATGGAGGCGGCGAGTAGGTCTTCGGCGAGCGTGATGCGGCGGCGGGCGGAGCGCGTGGTGCCGAAGGCCTCGAGGATCTCGTCTTCGGCGGAGACGGGCTCTTCGCGGACGACGTAGACTTCGGTCTTCTTGGCCGGGACGCCGACGCGCGGATCCTTGATGAGTTGCTTCTTAACGTTGGAGAACCAGCGCTTGAATTTCTCTTCGCCGATCACCTGCGAGAGCGTCGATTCGAGCTCGATGGCCGAGCAGGCCTTGTTCGGGTAGGCGGAAAGGGTGTCGATCACGAGCTGGACGGGATCGTTTTCGATCAGCTCGGCGATCTTGGCCGCCTCGGTTTCCTTGCGGGCGAGGATGTGCCGTGCGGGCAGGACGTCCATGGTGCCGATGCAGAACGCCGGGTCCATGGCGTGGGATTTCTTGCCTTTGAAGTCGATGACGAGCTTCTGGGCGGACTCGTCGAAGCTCTTGATCTGGCCGAAACCCCAGGAGCGGTGCATCACGTAAGCGCCGGGTTCCATCGCCTCCAGTTTGGCTTTCGACGCCTTGAGGGCGGGATTTTTGGCGGTGATCGCGGAGATGGCCTCGGAATTCATATTTGCGTAGCGAGTCGTTGAAAGGGTTAGTTCAGTCCGTAATGCGCAGCGTTGTCAAACAGGGTTTCCTCAAGCCCCGCTCACACTCTCTGAAGCCCGGCGGCGACGGTTGGGAGACCGCCGTGCTGCTTGCCGAACGCTGGCTCGCGACCAAGGCGCGCGTGGATGCGCTCTTGGAACAACTTACGCCGGGACTGCCGCCGCAGGAACGCGCGCGCGCCCAGCATCTTTTCTACGGCGTCGTGCGTTGGGCGGACCGGCTCGAGGCCGCGCTCGCCGGCCTGATGGCCCGCGCGCCGCGCACGAAGGTGCGTGCGGTGCTCTTCGTCGCCGGCTTTGAAATGCTCGAAGCGGGGGCCGAGCCCGCGAAGATCGTCCACCACGCCGTCGAAAAGGCCAAACGCCTCGCCAGCGCGAAGGAAGCGGGCCTCGTCAACGCCGTCGCGAGGAAACTCGCCGCCCGACTCGCCGATGACGGAGCACTGAAAACTGAAGATGGAGGTCGGATGCCCGAGGGCGGAGCGCTGAAACCGGAAGACTTGGCGCACCGGTGGTCGCATCCGGCTTGGCTGGTGGCGCGCTGGGAAAAACAGTTCGGCGCGGACGCGACGCGGCAGTTGCTCGAATGGAACCAGCAGCCCGCGCCCGTCTACGCGCGCTGGCGGTCGGCGGACGCGACGCCGGCGTTTCTCGCCCCGACGAAATGGGCCGGCTATTTCGAGGTGAAGGCTGGACACTGGGACGACGTTCGCCAGCTCGCCCAAGCCGGCGCTCTCTATCTCCAGGATCCGTCCACGCGCCTGTGCATCGAACTCCTCGCGCCCGCCGCGAACGAGACGATCCTCGATGCCTGCGCGGCGCCGGGCGGCAAGAGCCTGTTCATCGCCGACGTCATGAAGACCGGCCGCATCGTGGCGCTCGATTTGCCGGCGGCCGACGGCGAGCGTGACGTGCGTTTCGAGCGGTTGAAGGAAAACCTGACGCGCGTGCCGTCCGGCGTGGAAGTCGCGCTCATGCCCGGCGACTTGCGGCAGATCGCTCCGAAGTTTTTCAAGGAGTTCAACCTGCCCGAGAGCTACGACGCCGTGCTGCTCGACGCGCCGTGCTCGAATACGGGCGTGATGCGCCACCGCATCGACGTGAAGTGGCGGCTGCAGGAAGGCGACATCGCCAAGCACGCCGCGCAACAGCTCGCGCTGCTCCGTGCCGCCGCGCGCCTCGTGCGCGAGGGCGGCCGGCTCGTCTACTCGACGTGCAGCGTCGACCCGGCGGAGAATGAGCAGGTCGTGCAGCAGTTCATCAAGCACTCGCGCACGCCGTGGAAGCTGGAGCGTCACGTGCTCGCTTATCCGTGGATCGACGGACACGACGGCGCGGGGGCGTTTTTGCTGCGGCGGGGGTAGGGCCGCGAGTCCCTACGCTGCCGCGAGTCGCGCGCAAGGTAGGGCGAGTCGTCCCGACGAGCCGATTTGCGGCGCGGAGCGGAGTCAGCGTCCGACCTTAACGTCGGATCAGGCATCTGCGGACGCCGGTCGGAGACCGGCGCTACTTACGGCACCAGCTCGAACACCGGGATCTCCACGTCGTATTCGCGCGTGCCGGTGAGGAAGGTGTAGGTGATCTTCGCGGCGCCCGCGAGCAGCACGGCGTAGCGCTCGTAGTTCCAGCTCGCGACGGGCTCGCCGTTGATGCGGACGACGAGGTCGCCTTGCTGCACGCCGAGCTGCGTGGTCGGCGTATCGGGCACGATGCGCATCACGCGCCAATACGCCGGCGAGCGCGAAAACGAGAGACCGGTGCTGCGCCGCGCGTCGATGCGCACCGGACCGTCGCTGTCGCGCGCGAAGGTCGCGTAGTTGCGCCGCTGGTCGAAGGTCACCGCGAAATGTCGGAGCAACTCGCCGCCGATCGACGAGAGCTGGTCGGTGACGTCGACGACGGGCTGCTCGACCGTGTGTGTGCCGAGCAGGAGATTTTGCCCGAGTCGGCCGACTTGCTGCGGACGGTCGCCCGAGATCGACGATACGAGCGTGCCGGCGCGCGGGCCGAACGCGAAGCGCGGGTGCAGGCCGACGGGGTTGAGTTGCAGGCCGCCGTCGCTGCCGGAGTCGACGAGCACGACGAACGATTCGTTGCCGAGCTGCACGGGGATGAACGGCGTGCTCTGCTCGTTGTTGAAGGCGATCACCGCCGCGCGCGCGGTCGAGCGCGGGAGGACGCCGCCCGGACGGTTCGGCGCGAGGACGAGTTTCGCGTTCGGATAATCGAGCGTGAGCAGCACGTCGCGGAAGACGGGAAAACCGATCAGGCCGTCGATGGTGACGCCGAGATGCGAGGACAGCTCCTCGAAGTCGTAGACGAGCGCGGCGACGCGGTCGAACTTCGCGTCGCCGAGCTGCAGGCGCTTCAGCGTGACGGTCTCGAGCGTGATCTCGCCGTTGTTCGCCGAGCGGACGGGCACGGTGCGTTTCGCGCCGTCGCGATTCTTTTCGCCGATGGCCTTGGCGAGGCCGCGGGAGACGAACGTGGCGGTCGAGCCGGTGTCGATGAGGAAGCGCCGCACGGTGCCGTCGGTCTGCTCCGCCTCGACGATGAAATAGTTCGAGAGAACGCGCGCCGGCAGCGTGGCGGCTTTCGTTTCGACGACGGTTTTGCCCGGGCCGCGACCGAACGGCAGGTTCGCGCAACCCGTGCCCGCCGCGATCCAGAGCGCAGCGGCGAGAGTCCAGAGGGCGACGCGGGTGAAGCGGATCATTTGTGCGGCTGGGGCAAGGCGGTGCTGACGGCAAACGGCACGCAGAGCAACGCCGCGGCGATCGAGAAGGCTGCGGTGCCGCCGAGTTGGAAAAACAAAACGCCGGCGACTGCCGGGCTGCACGCGCGCGCGAGGAAGCCGAGCGAGCGGAAGATGCCCGTGACCTTGCCCTGTTCGTCGGGCGGAGCGTAAAGCGAGATCAGGGATTGGAGGCCGACGTTGGCGAAGCCGGAGCCGACGGAGCAGCACGCCAGCGCCACGAACAGCAGCGGCACCGAGCGTGCGAGCCCGACCGACAGGCCGATGCCGAGCATGCCGAGCGCGACGAGGCCGAGGCCCATCGTCGCGGCGCGTTTCTCGCCCATCTTCGGCACGAAGCGCCGGACGAGGAAACCCTGCGTGAAGATCGAGACCGTGCCGTTGAAGACGAAGATGCTCACGAGGTCGCGCGGCGTGTAGCCGAAGCGGTCGGCCATGAAGAACGTGATCAGCGTTTCAAAAAAGCTGAACCCGAACGTGAGCAGAAAACCCACGACATTGGCGCGCCGGATCGCGCGGTCGGGCAGCGTGAGCAGCGCACGCAGGGGATTGCGCTCGCGCAGCGTCGCACCGGCGCCGCGCCGCTCGGGCGGGAGCGTCTCGTGGAAGCGCGCGCCGATCCAAACGAGGTTGAGCAGGCAAA
The DNA here is from genome assembly GCA_016187945.1 of Opitutia bacterium. GTDB lineage: Bacteria > Verrucomicrobiota > Verrucomicrobiia > Opitutales > Opitutaceae > Didemnitutus. The sequence goes on along the minus strand of JACPIT010000009.1, from coordinate 562,380 downwards.
GGCCAAGGCCGATCGCAGCCGGAATGCTGAACGGATGAATGCCCCACGCCGCGAGACTCGGGTGATGCGCGAGGAGATTGAAACCCGACGTGAGTCCGCCGATCGCGGGGCCGGTGAGGAAGCCGAGGCCGAACGCCGCGCCGACCACGCCCATGCCCTTGGCGCGATTCTCGCGCGTCGTGACGTCGGCGACTGACGCGACCGCGACGGCGAGGTTGCCGCCCATGATGCCGGCGAAGATGCGGCTGAGGAGGAACACGACGAACGAGCCGCTGAACACGAGCAGCAGGTAGCTGACGACGTTGCCCGCCACGGTGAGCAGCAGCACGGGCCGGCGACCGACGCGATCGGACCGCGCGCCCCAGACCGGCGAGAACAGGAACTGCATGAACGCGTAGATCGAACCGATGAGGCCGGCGAAGAGCGCGCCGGTGGCCATCTCGGGATTCGCCGACGAGTGCGCGAGCGTTTGCAGGTGCGCGAAGAGGTTGGTGAACAGCCCGCCTTGCGGCTCGTGCGCGATGTAGTAGCGCAGCAGCTCCGGCCCGAGCGGGAAGAAAATCGAGAAGCCGATCAGGTCGATATAGAGCGTCAGGAAAATGACGCCGAGCGAGAGCGGCTTGGGCGATGAGGGAGGCGTGGACACAGGAACGGGCACGTTGGCGAAAAGACGCCGCCGCGCAAAGCCCGTTTCGCGACCGCGAGCGGGATTAAACGACGTGCGGCGCGGCGAAGCGCGGGCTTATGTCGCGACGACCGGAAACTACAGGGGCGGCTTTACGCCGCGATCGGCTGCGAGGCGCATGCCGCGCGCGAACGAATCGCGGCGTAAAGCCGCTCCTACAGTTCACGCGGGCGTGGGCTGGGAGTAGCGCGGTGCTTCAGCCCGCGTCCGGGGATTTTTCAGCGCGGGCTGAAGCACCGCGCTACCTCGGACGCGCCGGCTACGGGGACGGCAGGTGCTTCCTCAGCTCGGCCATCAGCTCCGCGATCTCGAAGGGTTTTTGCAGGAACGCCACCGCGCCGAGCTGCGCGCAACGCTTCGCCGTGTCGGCGGCGCTGTAGCCGCTGATGAGAATCACCTTCTGCGTCGCGCCCTGCATGCGCAGGCGGCGCAGCGTCTCCTCGCCGGACAGGCCGGGCATCGTCAGGTCGAGCAGGATGAGATCGACGATCTCCGGATGCTCGCGGCAAAGCTGGAGCGCCCTCTCGCCCTCGGCCGCTTCCATCACCTCGAGCCCGGCCAGTTGGAGCGCGAGCGCCGTCATTTCGCGGACGTGCACCTCGTCGTCGACCACGAGCACGGTGCCGCGGAGCGCAGGCGTCGCGGAGGAACCGGTCGCGCTCGCGGTCGACGCGGCCGGGGGCAACAACGCGGCGACCGGCGTGGTCGCCGCGGGCAGGAGCAGGCGGAACGTCGAGCCGGCGCCCGGTTGCGATTCGACGAAGAGCGCGCCGTGGTGGCTGCGCACGATGCCGAGCACGGCCGAGAGGCCGAGTCCGCGGCCGGAAAATTTCGTGGTGAAAAACGGTTCGAAGATCCGCGCGAGCATCTCGGGCGGCATGCCCACGCCGTTGTCGCGGACTTCGAGACCGACGTAGCGGCCGGTCGGTAGATCGGGGCGCTCGACCGCGGCGGCGAGTTCCTCGCGAGTTGCTTCGAGCGTGAAGGTCCGCAGCACGACTTCGCCCGCGCGGTCGCCGATGGCGTCGGCGGCGTTGATGACGAGGTTCATCACGATCTGACGGAGCTGCGTGGCGTCGGCCTGCACGTGCGGCAGGTCGGTCATCAGGCGGAGTTGGAGGCGCGTGCTTTTGCCCAGCGTGACTTCGAGGAGTTGCGTGGTGTCGCGCACGAGGTCGGTGAGATTGACGCGTGCAGTGGTGAGCTGGCTTTTGCCGGCGTAGGCGAGCATTTGCGCGCAAAGTTCGGCGGCGCGGCGCGCGGCTTTTTCGATCTGCTGCAACTGCGAGTGCAGCGGGCTCGCGAGCGGGAGCGTCTGGCGCGCGATGGAGGCGTTGCCGAGGACGGCCGTGAGGAGGTTGTTGAAATCGTGCGCGATGCCGCCGGCGAGCACGCCGAGACTCTCGAGCTTCTGCGTCTCGACGATCTGGCGGTCGAACTCCCGTGCGCGTTCCTCGGCCGCTTTGCGCGCGGAGGCGTCGACCATCAGGCCTTCGATGCCGACGAGCTGTCCGGCGTCGTCGTAGACGCCGTGGCCGCGTTCCCAGATGTGGCGTTCGGTGTCGTCGGCGTGGCGGATGCGGTATTCGAGCTCGAAGGTCTCGTGGCGCTCGAGCGCGGCGGCGACGCGGCGCGTGGTCTCGGCGGCGTCGTCGGTGCGCATCAGGCTTTCCCAGCTAACTCGGCCGGAGACAAAATCCTCGGGCGCGTAGCCGGAGAGCGCCTTGATGCCTTCGCTCGCGAAGGTCGTGCGAAACGGTTCGCGCGGCTCCGAGCGGTAGGCGGCGCCGGGCATGTCGGAGAGCAGCGAGGCGAGGCGGCGTTCGCTCTCGGCGAGTTCCGCGGTGCGCAGCGCGACCTCGCTCTCGATGCGGGCGGTGCGCGAGAGCAGCGCGTGCGTCAGCAGCGCGGCGAGCGCGGTGAACGCCAGCAGCACGCCGAGCACGAGCCACGGCACGGTCGTGCGCTGCTGTGCGACCCACGCTGGATTCGGCGCGACGACGAGGCGCCACGCGCGGCCGCCGACCGTGAACGTCTCGCTCACCGCCTCCGTTCCGGGCGCGGGAAATCGCGGCGCCGTGATCGCGGAGGGCGCGGCGTCGCGACTGCCGCTGTATTCGTGGCTGCCGATGTGCGCGTAGAGGAGTTTCAGATGCTCGAACTGCGCGCTGTCGTCGAAGTAGGCGAGGTCGAGCGCGTCGTCCGGCGCTTCGGCGTGAATTTGTTTCAGCAGGAAATCGACGGAGAAGATCGACTGGATGAAACCGATGAAGCCATCAGAGGCGGCGTTGGCGGCGGCGGCGCGAAACACGGGCGTGATGAAAATCACGCCGGCGCCGCGGTCCTTGTCGCGCGTGCGGATGAGCCGCACCTGGGGGCTCGCTCGCATCTGGCGCGTGGCGCGCGCAGCGTCGAGCATCGGGCGTGTGATGGTGCTCGAAAACAGATCGAAGCCGAGCGTGGCCTCGTTTCCGCCGACGGGCTCGATGAACGCGATGGGCCAATATTCGTCGCGCTCGCGCGCGGCGATCGCGGGCGTGCCGATCTGGCCGGCGACGTCGCGCTCCCAGAGGCGAAATCCGGCATGCGCGGCGGCCTGCGCCGCTTCAAAGTCGCGGCGTTGCGCGCGCGGCACTCGCGGCGCCCACTCGAAGACGCGCGCGGCCGGCAGGCGCTCGAGCAGCGGACGCGTGTAGGCGGCGAAGTCCGCTTCCGTGACGTTGTCGGAGTTCTCGAGGTAGGCGCGCAGGCCGCGGGCGACTTCTTCGTGCAACTGCAGGCGCTCGCGCGCGAGCCGCACTTGCACGGCCGAGCGGCGCTGGAACGTCGCTTCGATGCGACGTTCCTCGGTGTTGCGGACGAACCACCAGCCGACTGCGGAAAAGGTCACGCCCACGGCCACCACCGCGGCGACGAGCGCGCGGCGATGGGCGACGAGTGCCGACAGCGCGGCGGGTTTTTCCATCAGAGAGCGTCTCCGAGGTAGGGCGCGACCGCCGGGCGCGCCGTTCGTGGATGCCCGCTTGGCGTATTTCGCGGCGGGCCCAGCGGTCCCGCCCTACCTTCGGAAGGTTTTCAAGCGTGGTAAGGCAGCGGGAACTTGCTCGTGAGCGCGACGACCTTGGCCTTCACGTCCGCGAGCGTCGCGGCCTCGGCTTCGGTGCCGATGGCGACGAGGACGCGGTCGATCAGCTCGGCGACCTGCTGGAAGTCCGCTTCCTTGAAGCCGCGGGTCGTCATCGCCGGCGAGCCGAGGCGGATGCCGGAGGCCTGGAACGGCGAGCGCGTCTCGAACGGCACGGTGTTCTTGTTGCAGGTGATGTTGGCCTTATCGAGCGTCTCCTGCGCGACCTTGCCCGTGAGGTTGGGCAACTTGGCGCGGAGATCGACGAGCATGAGGTGGTTGTCGGTCGTGCCGGAGACGATCTTGTAGCCGCGTGCGACCATCGCGTCGGCGAGGGCCTTCGCGTTTTTCACGACGTGGCCGGAGTAGGTTTTGAACTCGGGCTTCAGCGCCTCGCCGAAGCACACGGCCTTGGCGGCGATGACGTGCATGAGCGGGCCGCCCTGCGTGCCGGGGAACACGGCGGAGTCGATCGCCTTCGCGTGCGCCGCGCGGCAAAGGATGAGGCCGCCGCGCGGACCGCGGAGAGTCTTGTGCGTCGTGGTGGTGACGAAATCCGCGTGCGGCACCGGCGACGGGTGATGGCCCGACGCGACGAGGCCGGCGATGTGCGCGATGTCGGCGAAGAGGAACGCCCCGACGCTGCGGGCGATCTCGCCCATGCGCGCGAAGTCGATCGTGCGCGAGTAGGCGGAGGCGCCGACGGTGATCATCTTGGGCTTCTCGCGCTGGGCGACGGCGGCGAGCTCGTCGTAGTCGATGAGGCCGTTGTCCTCGCGCACGCCGTATTGGCAGAACGCGTAGAGCTTGCCGGAGAAGTTGGCCGGGTTGCCGTGCGTGAGGTGGCCGCCGTGGCTGAGGTTCATGCCGAGAACCTTGTCGCCGGGCTGGAGGACGGCGGCGTAGACGGCGGTGTTGGCCTGCGCGCCGGAGTGCGGCTGGACGTTGGCGTGCTCGGCGCCGAAGAGCTGCTTCGCGCGCTCGATGGCGAGCGTCTCGACGATGTCGACTTGCTCGCAGCCGCCATACCAGCGCTTGGCGGGATAACCTTCGGCGTATTTGTTCGTGAGCACGCTGCCCTGCGCTTCCATTGCGGCGGGGTAGGTGAAGTTCTCGGACGCGATTAGCTCGATGTGGTGCTGCTGGCGCTTGAGTTCGCCGGCGATGGCGGCGTGCAGGGCGGGATCGAGTTGGGCGAGGGAGGCGGCGTTGAGGGACATGAATGATTTTCGATTTTGGATTCTCGATTTTGGATTTCCGGAAAATTGCGGGAAAGCGGCGTGGCTTACTTGGCCGGAGGGGCGGGCGACGCGGGAGCCGGAGCGGCGGTGGGGGGCTCGGGCGGCGGCACGAGGGTTTTCAGGTGGCCGATGAGGCTCGGGATCGCCTCGACCATCTCGTCGCGGCTGAGTTCGTAGAGTTTCAGCGGACCGCCGAACGGGTCGGCGATCTCGCGGGGAGCGTCGCCGGCGACGAACTCGCGGAATAGATGCAGGCGCGGCGGCACGGGCGCGGCTTGGAGCTCGATCAGGCTGCGGTGCGACTCGGTCATGCAGAGGACGACGAGCGCACGGTTGAGCATGTCCTGCGTGAGCGGGCGGGCGCGGTGGCCGGCGATGTCGATGCCGACTTTTTTCAGCGCGATGACGGAGTTTTCGGAAACGCGCTCGCCGGGGCGGGCGGCGACGCCGGCGGAGACGACGTTCAGGTTTTTCAACGGCCCATCTTCGGCCGCAAGGGCGTGGGCGAGCAAACCTTCGGCCATGGGGCTGCGGCAGATGTTTGCCGTGCAGACGACGATGATGTGGCCGGAGTCGGGCATGAAGAGTCCGCCAAGCGGTAAGCACTAAAAGGCTCGCTGCAAGCCAAAGGGCGGACGAGCCGCGTCACCGGACGAAAGGCTCCGGCCGGGGTGCGTCGCGCGTTTGCGCTCGCGTCGTGGATCGTGCCGTGGGTGGAGCGCATTGACCCCAATGCGCTCATGCCCCGAACGCGTTGAGGTCAACGCGTTCCACCTTGCCGCCACGAGCATCAGTTACGTTTCAACGCCAGCAGCGCGCGGTGTAGGTGCACGGCGCGTTGGAGCACGCGGTCGGTGAGAACGGGCGCTTTCTCGGCGGCCGGCTGGCTCGGATCGGGATCGGCGGGCGGAGCGGCGTTGGGGTTGCCGTGTTCGAATTCCTTCACGAGTTCGGCCTCGTCGAAACGCTCCTTCTCGATCTTGCCCGTGATGAGCGCCCCGAGCGGCATGCCACTCTCGAGCGCGTCGTAGGCGCGGCGGTCGACATCGGCCGGTTGGGCGACGACGACGGCTGGGGAGGGCAGCGAGCCGTCGACACCGAGTGTGAGCGCCGGCGGACGCAATCCCGCCAGCGCGGACGTGAGCATCGCCGGCGTTTGCGGCGAAACGAGGACGAACAACGGTGCGGCCGGCGCGCGCTGCGCGAGCGCGAGGGCCAGCGCCGGAGCGTCGGATTTCGCGGCGGTGGCGAAGCGCAGGTCGAGCACGAGCGCCTGGCCCGAGGTCATCGCGCGCTCGAGCACGGGCAACGCATCGGCGACGCGGTGCGCGCGCAGGTAGCCGAGGCCTTCGCCGAGATCGAACGGCTCGGAAGCGTCGGCTTTCGCCGCGAGGGCGGGTGCGGCAGCGGCGGACGGCGCAGGGCTCGCCGCGTCCGCGGCGACGGCGGGCAGAGGAGCGACGACGGCGAGCAGAAGTGCGAGCACGCGCATGCGCGAATTTTGTCGAAGGCGCAAGAGGGCCGGGAGCGCGGCGTGGCGGAAGTTCATCGGCGGTTGAGCTGGCGCGCGCCGATGTCGCGGCGGAAATATTTCGAGGCGCACTGAATCGCGTCGCACGCCGCGTAAGCGCGGTCGGCGGCTTCGCGCAGCGTCGGCGCGAGCGCCGTCACGCCGAGAACGCGTCCGCCGTTCGTGACGATCTCGCCGGCGGCGTTCTTCGCGGTGCCGGCGTGGAAGATCGTCGTGGCGGGCGGGAGCTGCGCGGGGAACGTGATGACGTCGCCTTTGGGAAATTTTTCCGGATAACCCTTCGCCGCGACGACGACGCAGAGCGCGGCCTCGGGGCGCACCTCGAGTTGCGTGCCGGCGAGCTGACCCTTGGCGGCGCGCCAGAGCAGCGTGAGCAGGTCGGTTTTCAGACGCGGGAGCACGACTTGCGTCTCGGGGTCGCCGAAGCGGGTGTTGTATTCGAGGACTTTCGGCACGGCGGTCGCCGTGCCGGGCTGAGAGTTGAGAGTTGAGGGCTGAGAGTCCGGCGAGCAGAGCATGATGCCGATGAAGAGCGTGCCGCGGAAATCGATGCCTTCGCTCGCGATCGCGTCGACGGACGGGCGGACGATCTCGCGGTCGATGCGCGCGAGCAACTCGGGTGTGACGACCTCGGCGGGCGAGTAGGTGCCCATGCCGCCGGTGTTCGGACCGGTGTCGCCGTCGCCGACGCGCTTGTGGTCCTGCGAGACGGGGAGGATGACGTAGTCGCGACCCGAGACGACGACGAGCAGCGAGGTCTCGTCGCCGAACATGCAATCCTCGACGAGAATCTGGCTGCCGGCGGAGCCGAATTTGTTTCCCGCGAGCATGTCGTGCACGGCGGCTTCGGCTTCGGCGAGGGTTTGCGCGACGACGACGCCTTTGCCGGCGGCGAGGCCGTCGGCCTTGATGACGATCGGCGCGCCGCGACGGCGCACGAAGTCGAGCGCGGGCGTGACTTCGGTGAAGATGCCGGCGGGCGCGGTCGGGATTTTATACTTCAGCAGAATCTGCTTCGTGAAAACCTTCGACGCTTCGAGGCGCGCGCCGTCGGCTTTGGGGCCGTAGGCGGGGATGCCGACCTTCGTGAGCGCGTCGACGAGGCCGAGTGAGAGCGGCACTTCGGGGCCGACGACGACGAACTCGACGCGCTCGCGCTGCGCGAGTTCGACGAGGCCCACGACGTTGTCGGCGGCGACAGCGACGCACGTCACGTCCTGCGCGATGCCGGCGTTGCCCGGCGCGCAAATCACGCGCGGCTGCGCGGGCGATGCGAGCAGCGAGCGCACGAGCGCATGCTCGCGCCCGCCGGAACCGACGACGAGGACGGAGGAGGGAAGGCGATCGTTAGCCACAGGCGGACAGATGGACACGTCCAACGAGCCACGTCCAGCCCGCGGATGCGCATGACGCGGCGGCGAAATGATACGCGCGGCGAGAGAAATTTTGTCCGCTTTCGCGGCGGCGCGCGGTTAGTGAGTGAAGCCGCATGTCGAACGATGCCGAACTACTCCGCTCCTACCTCCAGTGCCGCGACGAGGGCGCGTTCACCGAATTGGTGCGCCGACACGTCGATGTGGTTTACGCGGCGGCGCTGCGGCGGGCGAACGGGCGCGCGCATCTCGCCGAGGAAATCACGCAACGCGTCTTCTGCGATCTCGCCCGCAAGGCGGCGCCGCTGGTGGATCATCCCGTGCTGATCGGCTGGTTGCATCGCAGCACGCGCTACGCGGCGATCGATGCGCTGCGCGGCGAGATGCGCCGCGAAAAACTCGGCCGGGAACTCACCGCCATGACCGATCCGACGCCCGATTCCGAACCCGCGGTGCCGTGGGAGCAATTGCGTCCCGTGCTCGACGCGGCGCTCGACGAATTGCCCGCGCGCGACCGTGAGTTGGTGTTGCTGCGCCATTTTTCCGGACTGACGTTCGCCGACGCGGGCGCGCGGCTCGGCTTGCGCGAGGACGCCGCGCGGCGGCGCACGGAGCGCGCGCTCGACAAGTTGCGCGGCGTGCTCGCGCGGCGAGGCGTCACGTCGACGACGGCGGCGCTGGGCGTGTTGCTGGCGAATCAGCCGCTGGTCGCGGCGCCGGCGGGCGTGGCCGCGAGCGTGTCGGCGGCGGCGTTGGCGGCCGCGCCAGCGGGAGCGGTCGCGAGCGCCGTGACGTTTTTTCTTATGAACAAAGTTGCTGCTTCGGCGCTCAGCGCGCTGGTTGCCGTGGGTCTCACGACTGTCGTGTGGACCTCCGTGGCCCGGGATCGTGACCCTGAACTCGAATCGCTCCGCGCGGAGAACGCGAAGCTCACCCGCGCCACCGCGGCGGGCGCACCCGCGAGCGAGACGGCAGCGGTCGCGAGCGAATACGCGACGACCGCGACGGCAATCGCGCGCGCGATGGAGCAGCGGCAAGCGAGCCGAACCGGTGCAGCGGCGGGAAGCGCCGCGAAATCGGTGGCTGCGGCGGCTGGCGAGGTCACCGCGCGCGGGCACCGCAATCACGGCATCGCGACTCCGCTCGATGCCGCGCTAACTTTCGCTTGGGCCGGCGACGTGTGCGACCCGGACGAATTTGCGAAAATCGTCTGCTTCGACCCGAAGGCGCGGGAGGCCGCGCAGGCGGTGCTCGCCGGGATGCCGGAGGAAGTCCGCGCGCAGTATCCGACGCCGGAAAAACTCTTCGGGATGCTGCTCGCCGCGTCGTGTCTCGAGGCGCCGCCGCCGACGGCGGAAATGATGGAGCGGTTCATGACGGTCGTGGAGATCGCGCCCGGGCGAGCGGCGTCGCGCCGCGTGGGCTCGGACCGCAACACGCACGAGTATCAGCTCACGGAGTCCGGTTGGAAATACGTGTTGCCCGAAGCCGGCGTGCGAGGACTGCCCGGCATCCTGAACAGCGAAACTCTGGCCCGGTTGAACAAAACGCCGGCGACTTCGCCCTGAGTCATGAAAATTTTCAAATGGATCGTCGGTGTGGCCGTCGTGGCGGCAACGCTCACGACGGGAGGACTGACCTATCGCCAGAAACAACAGGATGGTGAAATCCGTCGTCTGCGCAGCGAAAACAACCGCTTGCGTGGCGAGGCTTACCGGCGGCAGGCGACAGCCACGGCGCGGGTCGCGCCAGCGGCGAGCGAGACGGTTCACACCTCCCGCGCGAAACCGGCCGAGGCGGCGGCGCGGAAGATCGAGGAGTATCGCAACGAAGGCCGGGCGAGCGCACGGGCGACGCTCCAGACGCTCGCCTGGTGCTGCGATCGCGCGGATGTGGAGGCGCTGAAGGGCCTCGTGCAACCGGAGCCGCAGGCGCAGGCGAAAGCGGAGGCGTTTTACGCGAACTTGCCATCCGCGGGGCGTGGCCAATGGAAGTCGGCGGACGAAATGGTGGCGTCGTTCGTGATGTTGGCGGCGCAAATGAGCCCTTTCCCGAGCGCGGATGTGCTCGATGCGGCGGTGATGGAGCCGCAAGGCGCCGACGTGATGCTGTTGCGACTGCCCGGGACGCGTAAGGATCGCCTGCCGTTCCGGCGCGGAGCGGACGGGAGTTGGGGTTGCGTGATCGACGCCAGAACAATGGATGGGCTGCTCGCGATGGCGAAGGATCTGGCATCGACGACTCGGTGAGTCGGCTGTGCCTTTCAGCGTAAGGAGCCGGTCGGGCTTTGGGGGCCCCGCCGGCGATCGCGCGTCGGACTTCCGAGGATCGAGGGACAAATGGAGGTCCGTGCCCGGCGAGGCCGAAGGGTGCGTAGACGGAGCCGCGTTCGCGGCTCGCGGGGGCTCGGCCCTCCAGCTATTCGGACGTGTGACTCGCGGCGCAGTTTTCCGCCGCCGATCGGAGATCGGCGCTACTCAGAGCACCTGCAGCGTCTTGCGGTAGAAGCGGAGGACTTCGTCGGGGTCTTCGGAGAAGAGGACGTAGTCTTTCATCCACGCGGGGGCGCGTTTCTCGCGGATCATGAGCGCGAGCTGTTTCTCGAGGTCTTTCCAGAAACCGGAGCCGAAGAACACGTAGGGCGTGCGCGGGCGGATGCCGAGCTTGAGGTTGCAGAGCTCGATGCCGATCTCCTCGAGCGTGCCGACGCCGCCGACGTTGAAGATGCAAAAATCCGCGACCTCGAACCATTTTTGGCGGAAGTGCCGCGAGGTTTCCTGGAACGTGTTGAAGAAATCCACGCCGAGCTCGGGCGGTTGCGCCTCGAGTTCGAGGAAGCATGCGCCGGTGAGCGCGCCTTTCGAGCGGGCGGTCTCGGTGGCGAGGCGCATGACGCCGCCGCCGCCACCGGTGAGCACGCCGATGTTCGGGCCGATGAAGGTGCCGAGTTTCTCGACGAGCGAGGAAATGCGCGCGGTGTCGTTGGCGTCGAGTTGCGCGGCGGAGCCGTAGAACGCGAGGATCGGGCTCTCCTGGAATTTTTTCGCCATCTCCTCGCGCACGAAGAAGCCGTGGTCCTTCTTGTAGGTGTGGAGGTAGATGTCGTTCGTCATCTCGTCGTGCCAGTAGACGGGGATGCCGAGGGAGTTGAAGGTGTCGAGGCGGGCGTGGGCGTTGCTCGAGAGGAAATAGCCGTGCGTGCGCGAGGCGCGGCGGAAGATGACGCGCTTCAGTTTCACGTCGCCGAGGCGCGTGATGAGCTCCATGTGCTCGAGGAGGTCGGGGAAGTAGTCGACGACGAGCGTGTCGGCGTCGGCGGGCGCGCTGTCGAGCGCCTCGATCATGGTGTGCGCGCCGAGCGGACAAGGGCCGCCGTCGAGGAGCTTCTTGAGGTCGTCGTCGTTGGCGCGCACGAGCACGGCGCGGTTCGACATCGTGGCGCTCTGGCCGCGAACAGTGATTTTCGTCTTCGGCTTCGCGCCGCCGGTGTCGACGGCGGGGAAGTCGTCGAGGCACTTGTAGAGCGAGGAAACCGTCGAGAGCAGGCGCGTGCGGCGCTTGGTGAGCGATTTGAATTCGACGTCCTCGGGCGGCGGGCTGCGGAAGACTTCGACGGACACCATCGGGTTCACGACGGGTTGATCGCCCTTGTTGTAGATTTCCAACATGACGTTCGTGCCGAACGTTTTTACCGGATCGAGCAGCACGGCGCTGGTGTGGAGGCCGAAGTTGCCCTCGCCGGGGTTGAGGACGACGAAGTGCTCCTTCAGATACATCGAGCAACTCGTGAGGATGCCCGAGCGCGGCGGAATCGCGAGCGGCGAGGCGTCGTGGCGGATCTGGACCTTGTCGATGAAACTGCGGCCGGCGTAGCCGCTGACGATGTGCTCGAAGTTCAGGCGCTGCAGGCGCGGGCTGAGCGTGTAGCTGACGGCGTGCGGCGTGAAAAAGACGCGGCCCTGCGAGTCGATCGAGGTCGTGTGCGGGAGCTTGAGCACGTTTTGCTGCACAGCGTCCCAGATCTCGGTCGACGAGAGCTTGGCGGCGGCGGGCGCGTAGAAGAGACGACCCGCGGGGACGCCGGGGCGCAGGAGTTTTTTCCAATACGCGGTGTTCGGAAAACTGGGGTCGTAGAGCGACGACTGGACTTCGAGGAGGAGGCGGTGGCCGTCGACGACGGGTGCGCCTTGCGCGAGCATCTCGATGCCGATGCGGGCGAGCGACGAGCGTTCGGTGAACTGCAGCTCGGCGAGATGCGCCTTCAGGAATTCCATTTCCGCCGGGTGCCGCGGCCAGAACGCAAGCGTCAGGCCGACGGCGTCGCCGCCGTTCTTCGTCTTCACCGTCAAAATCTGGCCGTCGGTGCTGTGCCAGAATTGGTTTTCGTTCATGGGATTGGCGAGGGTGATGACGGCGTCGCGACCTGACAAGCCCGCGCTATTCACCGTTCCGATGTCGGGCGGCGCCCGAGGGAAAATGGCCGCCAAAGGGGTTGATTTTTCCGAGCGGGCTCCGCAACGTCTCGCTTTTCACGGCGCAAAGTCCCCGGGCCGTTCCCAACCGGGGGCCACATCCCTCAATGAAATTCACCTCCAAACTCAGCGCAGGCATCGCCTCCCTCGGCCTGCTGGTCGCCGCGTCTGCGCAGCAGCAGAACCCGGTCAAATTTGAACTCCCGCAAGTCGGCGCCGGCGCGCAGCAACCCGCTGCGCAGGCCCCGGCGCAGCAGCCCGCCGCTCCGAGCACGGCTCCGGTCACGTATACCGAGGCGCAGATGATGGAAACCTACGGCTGGTTGCTCGCCGTGCAGAACAACCTGCGGGAACTCGAGTTCACGCCGGCCAACATCGAGGCGATCGCCAAGGGCATGAGCGAAGCCGTGCAGGGCAAGAACCTCGACTACGACGGCAAGCAGATGAACGAGCAGATTCGCGCCATGATGGGCAAGAAGCAGCAAACGCTCCTCGGCAAGATCCGCGAAGCCAACCGCGCGAACACCTCGGAGTTCTTCGTCAAGCTCGCGAAGGAAAACAAGAACGTGAAGGAACTCCCCGGCTCGAACGGCCTCCGCTACGAAGTCGTGAAGGAAGGCAAGGGCCAGATCGCGAAGGAAGGCCAGCTCGCCAAGATCCACCTCATCGGCGCCTTCACCAACGGCCAGGTTTTCGAGTCCACGCTCCAGCAGCAGCAGGGCGGCGGCATTCCCGAGCCGGTCGACGTGCTCGTGAAGTCGGGCACGAACGCCCCCGAGGGCCTCATCCTCGCGCTCAAGAACATGGCGGTCGGCTCCAAGTGGCGCCTCTACGTGCCGCCGCATCTCGCTTACGGCGACGACGGCGCGCCCGGCGTCCCGCCCGCTGCGACGCTGATTTTCGAAGTCGAAGTGTTCGGCGTCGCCGATGCGCCGACCGAGCAGCCCGAGGCGAAGAAGTAAGCCGCCCTCGCGCGAGAATCTTTCCGAAATCACGAACGCCCTCCCGACCGGAGGGCGTTTTTGTTTGGGCGCGCGAATCCCCAGTAGTTCGCAACCGGCAACTGTAGGAGCGGCTTTACGCCGCGATTGCAGCGATGCGGCCGCCGCGATCCGAGCGCTGCGCGCGCCGCGAACCAATCGCGGCGTAAAGCCGCTCCTACAATTCGCCGCGATGGCCCGATGAGGCGCGGCTCGCTACGCGCTTGCGCTCACCTCGCCGCGAGCACCGCGGCAAAATCCGCCGCGAAGCGATCGACCGTTTCCGGCGCGGTCGCCCACGAACACATCAAGCGGTAACCGCTCTCGCCGATGAAGCGGTAGAATTGCCAGCCGCGTGCCGCGAGCGCGTCGGCGTGCGCCGGCGTGAGTTCGAGGAAGACGCCGTTCGCTTCCGGCGCGAGCGTCATCCGGCCGCCGGCGGTGCGCAGCGCGGAGGCGAGACGCTGCGCCATCGCGTTCGCATGCGCGGCGTGACGCAGCCAGGCGCCGCTTTCGAGCATGCCGCACCACTGCGCGGCGGCGAAACGCTGCTTCGAGGCGAGTTGCGCGCTCTGCTTCACGCGATATTCGAACTCGCGCGCGTGTTCCGAGCGGAAAAACACGACGAGCTCGGTCGTGTGCATGCCGTTTTTCGTGCCGCCGAAGCTGAGCGCGTCGACGCCGGCGCGCCAGGTGAAGTCGGCGGGCGCGGCGCCGCGTGCGGCGAGGGCGGCGGCGGCGTTGGCGAAACGCGCGCCGTCCATCTGCACGGCGAGCCCGTGCGCGTGCGCGAGGTCGGCGACGGCGCGCACCTCGTCCGGCGTGTAGAGCGTGCCCCACTCGGTCGCTTGCGTGAGCGAGAGCGCGCCCGGCTTCGGATAATGCACGCCGTGACCACGCGCGAAAACCGGCGCGATGTCGGCGGGGCGCAGTTTGCAGGCCGGCCCGGCGACCGTGATGACTTTGCCGCCGCCGATGAAAAATTCCGGCGCGCTGCACTCGTCGGTATCGACGTGCGAGCACTCGTGGCAGATGACGCTCTGGTAGCTCCGGCAAAATTGTGCGAGCGCCAGCGAATTGGCGGCGGTGCCGTTGAAGACGAAGAACACTTCGCAATCGGTCTCGAACACGTCGCGGACGAGTTGCTTCGCGCGCGCGGTCCACGGGTCGCTGCCGTAGGACGGCGTTGTGGCGGCGTTGGCGGCGGTGAGGGCCGCGAGTGCTTCCGGCGCGATGCCGGCGGTGTTGTCGCTGGCGAACGTGTAGTCGGGCGGAACGACGGACATGCGCGCGAGGGTTGGCAAAACGCCGCGCGATGCCGAGAGCGAAGTGCGCGTGCCAACCGCCGCCCTGCTACCCGCAAGCGAATCGCCCCCGCCGCCACCCGCGCTTGCCCCGCTTCGGCACCGTCCGCCAAAATTGCGTAATACGCCATAAATCGAGCGGAGAGAAGCGGGCCGGAATCTTCAGTGGAGCTCGTCGCAGATATGGCGTATTACGCCATGAATTATTCCGGCGATGGGGCTATGGGGCGGCGGCGAGGTGGGGCGGCGACGGGGTGGCCGCTGAGTGCGGTGGGCTGACGTGGGGTGGAACGGAGGGCGGAACGTGGTGGCGGTGTGGCGGTGGACGCGGGTGTGGGCGTGGAGGTGGCGCAGGCGGGGGAGCGGGCGGGGTTTGTGTGCGAGCGGCGATGGCGCGGGCGCAGCGCTCGGGGGCGGCGGCGCGTTCTTCGGCGCCGGGCGGGGCGCGACGCAGCCCGGCCTTGCGCCGCGGGCGCCGGGGGTGTTCGTTCGGCGAGATGGATGCGCCCCGCGTCAACCTCTACCTCGTGGGTTTCGCCGGCACCGGCAAGAGCACGGTCGGCCGGCAAGCGGCGCGCACGCTCGACTACACGCTGCTCGACGTGGACCACGAGATCGAGCGGGTGCAGGGCAAAGCGATCCCGCAGATTTTCGCGGAGCAGGGCGAGCCGGCGTTTCGCGCGCTGGAGCGCGAGTTCATCGCGAGCGGTCATCCGACGGAGGGCTGCGTGGTGTCGTGCGGCGGCGGGTTGATCGTGGCGGACGGGATGCTCGACCTGTTGAAATCGCGCGGCGTCGTGATCTGCCTGCACGCGTCGCTGGCGACGATCCTCGAGCGCACATCGCGGGCGAACAACCGGCCGTTGCTCGCGGGCGAGAATCGCGAGGAGAAACTGCGCACCCTCTACGCGGCGCGCGAGGCGATCTACCGACGTGCGGGGACGATGATCCTCACGGACTCGCGGCCGTTGCGGGAAATCGTCTCGCACGTCCTGCGTGTCTATCGGCAGGAAGCGCGCGACTGGCGGCCGACAGCATGAACGCGCTCGCGCAGTCCGCGCCGCTCGCGGGCGAGCGCCGCGAGGAGTTGCGGCGGCGGCTGCTCGCGCTCGGCTTCGACGTCGTGCGTTTCGCCTCTGCGGCGCCGGCGGGCGGCGCGGCCTTGCGCGCGTGGTTCGCGGCGGGAATGCACGCCGACATGGCTTGGATGGAGCGCACCGTCGAGAAGCGCGGCGATGCATCGCTCGTGCTCGAGGGCGCGCGGAGCGTGATCGTGCTCGGCGTGAACTACCGGGGGAGCGACGCGCTCGAAACCCGAATCGAGAATCGAAAATCCCCAACCGAAAATGCCACGTGGGCGCGCTACGCGTTGCACGAGGATTATCACGACACGATCAAGCCGGGGCTCGGGGCGGCGGGACGGGTGCTGGAGGAGTTTTGCGGCGTGGCGGCGACCGACTACCGCTACTACACCGACACAGGGCCGGTGCTGGAGCGGGGGTTCGCGGCGCGCGCGGGCGTCGGGTTTCGCGGGAAGAACGGCCTGCTCATCTCGCGCGAATTCGGGAACTGGTTGTTTCTCTCGGCGATTTTGACGCGCGTGGCGATCGAGCCGGATGCGCCGCTGCGGCCAGACGTCGCGCGCGCGAGCGGCGACGAGCCGGCGGGGTTGCTGTGCGGCAAATGCACGCGGTGCGTCGAGGCGTGTCCGACGGCGGCGATCGTGGCGCCGGGCGTCGTCGATGCGCGGCGCTGCATTTCCTACCAGACGATCGAGAACAAGGGCGCGATCCCGCGCGGGCTGCGCGCGGGCATCGGCGCGCGCGTCTATGGCTGCGACGTGTGCCTGGAGGTGTGCCCGTGGAACCGTTTCGCGCGCGAGGGGCGCAAAACGCTGCTCGTGGCGCGCGAGGAACTCACGGAGCTGACGTTGCGGGAACTGCTCGAGATGACGCCGGAGCGGTTTGCGGCGGTGTTCCGTCGGACGGCGGTGAAGCGCCTGAAGTTGTCCGGCCTGCTGCGCAACGCGTGCGTCGTGGCGGGGAATTCCGGCGACGGGTCGCTCGTGCCGCAGCTCGTGAAGCTCGCGGCACACGAATTGCCACTGGTGCGGGCGCACGCGGTGTGGGCGGCGCGGAAGCTCGCGGGCGAGCAGGCGGGCGAGTTGCTGGCGGCGGCGCGTGCGGCGGAGGCGGATGCCACGGTGCTGGCGGAATACGAGTAGGGCGGGTGGAGGCCGGTCTGCGACCGGCAGCCGTCCGACAAGAACTCGTTTTGGTCTCCCTTGGCGTGTGGTCCTGAGCGAAGCGAAGGATCCACGTGTTCGGGCGCGATGCAGGATTCGCACGCGTGGATGTCAAACCAGCCTGCGGCTAGACTTCGCTGCGCTCCGCCGGGATCATGCAGTTGCCAGTGGGCCAGCGAGCTTGCTCGCGCTCCTTGGGCGCCCGCTAGCGGGCTGGCCCACCCTCTCACTTTTCATTCTCGGAATTTCAGAGGGAAATCGGGGCTGCATGAGTCCGGCTCCGAATGACAGGATACGAAGTTGGCGCCCGGAATCGGGTGCGCCGTCGGATGACTGTGGTCTGCGACCGGCCTGCTCGGCGCTCGTTCGCGCATCGAGCCAGCGAAGGTGAACCCAACTGGGCCGGCTGAAGCCGGCCCTACTTCGCCGCGAAGAGTTCGCGCATGCGCTCGGCGAAGACGGGGGGCGGGCGGACGGGTTCGCCTTTTTTGTTGATGAAACTGTGGACGGTGAAACCGGTGACGAGCAGCTCGTCGCCGCGCCTCACTTCGTAGTCGAGGCGGATGCGCAGCAGCGGTTTTTCGGCGAGCGTGGTGATGACGGTGAGGTCGTCGTCGTAGAGCGCGGGGCGGAGGTATTTCGCGCCGACTTCGATCACGGGGAGCAGGTAGCCTTGAGCTTCGAGGTCGCGGTAGACGAGGCCTTGTTCGCGGAGGAGCTGCGTGCGGCCGTCCTCGAACCACGCGAGGTAGTTGCCGTGATAGACGACGCCCATCATGTCGGTTTCGGCGTAGCGGGGGCGGATTGGAGAGCGGGAGACGATCATCGGAGATCAGTTGGCGGCGGGCGCGGCGGGTTTTCCGAACAAGGTGAACGCGGCGGCGTCCCAGGTGTGGCTGAGTGCGCGCGCCTGGCCGGCGGCGCCGAGGCGGCGGCAGAGCGCGGGGTCGGTGAGGAGCCGCGCGAAGGCGGTGGTGAGCGCGGCGGAGTCGTCGGGCGGGACGAGGAGGCCGGTCTCGCCGTCGATCACGGCTTCGGGCACGCCGCCGATGGCGTGCGCGACGACGGGCAGGCCATGCGCGCCGGCTTCAAGGTAGACGAGGCCGAAGCCCTCGATGCTCAGCTTGTGCGGCATGCTCGTCATGGCGAAGATGTCGGCGCGCTCGTAGATCGGCCGGAGGTCGGCATCGGGGACATCCCCGAAAAATTTCACCGGGAAACCGGCATCGGCGGCGGCGGCGCGGAGGGCGGGCTCGTAGTTTTCTTTGCCGTGTCCGCCGACGATCCAGTATTCGAGGCGGGCGCGGAGCGGGGAGGGGAGGGCTTTGAGGGCTTCGAGGACGCGGAGCTGGCCCTTGCGCGGGTGGATGCGGGCGACGGTCAGGAGCACGACGCGTTCGCCCGGTGTGCGCGGAGCGGGGAGCTTTGCCTGCGCGAAATCGGCCCGGAGAGCGCCCGGTGTGAGGACGACTTTCGGGGCGGTGTTCGGGAACAGATCGACCAGGAGACGCTGGGCGTAACGGCTGACCACGCTGATGCGGTCGGCGCGCTGGAAGAGCCGTCGGGCGCTCGCACGCATCAGCGGGCGCAGGGCGAGTTTCAGGATTTCGGAGCCGTGGAGCGTGATGAAGAGCTTCCCGGGCGGCAGGATATCGAAGAATTGCAGGAACAGCATCGACAGGAGCGGGCCGGGCTCGGGGACGTAGACCAACGTATCCTCCCAATGCTCGCGATGGGCGAGGAGGTGGCGCGCCATGCGCCACTGGTTGAGCAGGCTATGCGAACCGTCGATGTTCAGGCGGTTAACCTGAAACGGCCACGCGGGCTCCGCGACGCCCTTCGGCAGGCGCGGGGCCCAGACTTCGACCGCGTAGCCGAGCCGGCTGGCGGCCGCGGCCATTTCGGCCGTGTAAACCGCGATGCCGCCGCGGTGCGGGAAAAACTCGTGGGTGACGGTCACGAGGCGCGGCTTGGCTGAGTCGGGCATGCGGAGGGTTCGGTTTACGCTGAGGGGCGCGTGTGCCGCCAGCGAATTATTAATGGAGGCTTTACCGGACTTCGCTGTCCTTAACGGTAGCCCTTCGGCCCCGACGCCGGAGGTTTTTAGGGTTTACAGTCTTATCCACGTTCACCTAATTCTTCCCAAATGGCACAGGCAGTTAACAGTCCTTCGGGATTCCAGCTCAAACCGTTTACTCCCGAGGATGATGCAAACCTTCGTGAGGCCTTG
Source organism: Opitutia bacterium (assembly GCA_016187945.1). Classification (GTDB taxonomy): domain Bacteria; phylum Verrucomicrobiota; class Verrucomicrobiia; order Opitutales; family Opitutaceae; genus Didemnitutus. The sequence goes on along the minus strand of JACPIT010000009.1, from coordinate 543,195 downwards.
AAGCGTTGCTCCGCGGCGACCTACGAGGCGGCGGCCCAATTTCGCAAGACCGGCAACACCGAGCATCTGCCCGCCATCGTCCTCGGAATTATCGAACGCTTCGTCGAACCCGACCTCCGGGCCAAACTGAAGGATGCGGACGACGACCTGCGCATCATCGAGGATCTCGGCATCGATTCGCTGACGATGATGGAGATCGTCATCCTCGTCGAAGACGTCCTCCAGATGTCGATCAACAACGAGGAACTCCGCCACCTCCGCACCGTCGGCGACGTGAAGACGTTCATCGAGTGCAAGGTCCGCGGCCTCCCGCTGCCGAAGCCGACCAAGTTTCTCCCGATCGAGCAGATCGCTTCCGTGATGCCGATCCAGCCGCCGTTCCTGTTCCTGAGCGAGGCCTCCGTCAGCGCGCACGGCGCCAACGCCAAATACAAGATCAGCGGCCAGGAATTTTTCCTCCAGGGCCACTTCAAGGACAACCCCGTGCTGCCCGCCTCGATCATGCTCGAAGCGCTCGGCCAGCTCGGCGTGCTTTTCCTCCTCGAGGCCCAGATCGGCGAAGCCGGCAAGACGGTCGACCCGAAGATGATTTTCTTCACCTCCTGCGAAGGCGTCCGCTGCCACCGCGTCTGCCGCCCGGGCGACGTCCTCAGCCTGTCGATCAAGCCGAAGCGCCTGAAGCTCCCGCTCGCCACGTTCGAGGGCCAGATCCGCGTCGGTCAGGAAAAAGCCGCCATCGCCGAAGAAATCACGCTGACCTTCGCCTTCGCCGAGGAAGTCGCCCAGCCCGCCGCCGTCGCGGCGCCCGCGGACGCCATCGGCAAGCAGATCGAGAACAACGGCACCGAAGCCGCCGCGGTCAACGCCTGAGCGCGTCCCGCCGCCCCGTGCCCGCGAATCCGCTGCGCCGCTCCCGCGCGACGCCCGAGGTTGCCCCGCGCCCGCACCGGCCTGTTGACCGGTCCCGCGAAACGCCTTTGAGTGCTCCGATTCCGTCGCCCGCCTCGGCGCGGCGGCGCACCTGACCTCAACCATGCGCAAAGTCTACATCACCGGCGTCGGCTTCATCACGAGCATCGGCAACGATCTCGCCACCGTCACGGAGAGCCTGCGCGACTTGCGCCACGGCATGGTGCTTTACCCGCCGTTTCAAAAACCGGACGTCCCGGTCAAGGTCGCGGCGCCGATCAAGGATTTCCAGACCGACACCACCGACGCGGAAGACTGGATCTTCCCCGCGCGCTACAGCATCCGCCGCGAACTCCTCCGCGGCATGGCCCCGCACGGCGTCTACGCCTATTGCGCGATGCTCCAGGCCCTCGAAGACGCGAAACTCTCCGAAGCCGACATCTCGAACAATCACACCGGCCTCTACGCCGCGTCGGGCGGTTCGCCGTTTCTGCTCGGCTATTATCTCGAGCGCCTCCGCAAGTTCGGCGTCATGCGCTGCCAGCCGCTCGGCATCGTCGCCTCGATCTCGGGCACGGTGAATTTCAACCTCGTCTCGCATTTCAAGATCAAGGGCGCGTCCACCGGCTTCTCGTCCGCCTGCGCATCGTCGGCGCACGCGCTCGGTTTCGCCTTCGACGAGATCTCACTCGGCCGGCAGAAACGCATGTTCGTGGTCGGCGCCGAGGACGGCAACGTCGAGAGCATCCTCCCGTTCGCCGGCATGCGCGCGCTGTCCGTGCAAACCGACCCCGCGATCGCGTCGCGCCCGTTCGACGTCGCGCGCGACGGCTTCGTCGGCACCGGTGGCGCGACGGTCGTCGTGCTCGAAAACGAGGAGGAAGTCGAACGCCGCGGCGCCAAGGTTTATTGCGAAGTCGCCGGCTGGGGCCAGGCCTCCGACGGCCACAACGTCGCCATCTCGCACCCCGAAGGCACCGGCCTGTGCGTGGCGATCGAAAATGCCTTCAACGCCGCCGACATCACGCCCGACCAAGTCGACTACGTGAACGCTCACGCCACCTCGACGCCCATCGGCGATCTCTCGGAAGCGCGGGCGCTCAAGACGATCTTCGGCCACAACTCGCCGACGCGCCCCGCGATCAGCAGCACGAAGGCGCTCACCGGCCACGGTCTTTCGCTCGCCGGCGCGATGGAGGCGGCATTCTGCGCCGTGGCGATGCGCGAAGGTTTCATGCCCGGCTCGGCGCACATCTCGAATCTCGATCCCGCCTGCGACGGGTTGAACATCATCCGCTCCACGCTCCCGAATCGTCCGAACGTCGTCTTGAGCAACAGCAGCGGCTTCGGCGGCGCGAACGTCGCCCTCGTGTTCAAGAGCGTCTGAGCCGCTGCATGAGCGCCGCCCCGCTTTCGTCGCGATACCGCACCGCCTTCGTCACCGGCGCGAGCACGGGCCTCGGCCATGCGTTTGCCGAAATGCTCCTGGGCGAAGGCGTCGAAGTCTGGGGCACCGCGCGCGACCCGCGCCGCCTCGCGCCGCGCGAGCGCTTCCACGCCGTCGCGCTCGAACTCGGCGACGGCGCCGCGGCCGAGCAGGTTTTTCTCGAAACGGAGCGCGCCGCCGGCGGCTTCGACATCGTGGTCAACAACGCCGGTTTCGGCGCCTTCGGCGGCTTCGCCGAAACCGACTTCGCGCTCTGGCAGCGTCAACTCGAGGTCATGCTCGTGAACACCGCGCGCCTCTCGCACGCCGCGCTCCGCGGCATGCTCGCGCGTAAACGCGGCGCGCTCGTGAACATCTCGTCGCTCGCCGCCGAGTTTCCCATGCCCTACCAGGCGACCTACAACGTCGTGAAGTCCGGCCTCAGCGCGCTGAACGAGAGCCTGATGTTCGAGACCGCCGGCACCGGCGTGATCGTGATCGATTTCCGCCCCGGCGATTATCGCACCGATTTCGAAGGCGCTGTGACGCGCCCCGAAAAATTGCCCGATGCGCAACAGGAACGCGTTTGGGCGGCCTTTCACCGCTTGATGGCGAGCGGCCCGGCGCCCGCGCACGCCGCCGGAGCGCTCCGCCGCGCCCTCGCGCGCGGTCGCAGCGGCACGGTGCGCACCGGGCGTTTTTTCCAGGCCGTCGTGAGCCCGTTCCTCGCGCGCTTCGGCTCGCTGGCCCTGCGCCGCCGCATCGTCGCGAAGTATTTCGATCTCTGACATGGCGCGCGTCCGCATCCTCATCCTCACCTCCTCGACCGGCGCGGGCCACGACGCGCGCGCGCAGGCCTTCGCCGAGTGGTGCTTCGAGCTCTACCGCCGCGACGTCGACGTGCGTATCGAGCAAATGCTCGAAAAATCCTCCACGTTTTTCCGCTGGGGCGTCGAGTTCTACAACTGGATCCAGAAAAAATCTCCGTGGGTCCACAAGGCGTTCTTCCTCTTCGTCGAGCTGCTCAGCCTCGTGAACCGCCGCTCGGTTTCGTGGGGCCGCCGCTACTACGAGAAGGTGCTGCTCGACTACCGCCCGCACCTGATCTTCAGCGTCCACGACTGCCTCAACCGCGGCTATTTCCAACTCGCGCGCAAGCTCCTCGGCGCCAACCGCGTCCGCTGCGCCACCTACTGCGGCGAGTTCTCCGGCGGCTTCGGCTACAGCGTCAACTGGGTCGAGCCCACCGCCGACCTCTACATCTCGCGCACGCCCACCGCCCGCGACTACGCCGTGAAACTCGGCATGCCGCGCGAGCGCTCGCGCGTGCGCGGCCACCTCATGCGCCCGCGCGCGCACCTCGAGGTGCTGAAAACCGCCAGCGCCAAACGCGACTTTCTCGTCGACACGCTCGAACTCTCGGCCGACCGCTTCACCTTCTTCCTCGCGACCGGCGGCAACGGCGCCAACAACCATCTCGAGCTCCTCCCGAAGCTGCTGCCCTACGGCGATCGCGTGCAGGCCATCGTCATTTGCGGCAAGAACCGCGAGGCCTACAACGAAGTCGTCCACTGGCGCAACGAGCACCCGGAGCTTGAAGTCTTCGTCGATGGCTTCTCCGAAGACGTGCACCTGCTGCTCCAGGTCAGCGACGCGATCGTCACGCGCGGCGGCACGACCACTTGCGCGAAGGCGCTGCACTTCGAGTGCCCGATCGTCTTCAACGCCATCGGCGGCATCATGCCGCAGGAGGAACTGACGGTGAAATTCTTCCGCAACGCCGACGCCGCCGAACTCGTGCGCAACGCCGACGACTTCGCCGACATCGTCGCCGAGTGGATGGAAAAACCGCAACGCTACCGCGCTCTCCGCGAGCGCTTCCTCGCTCTCCGCTACGACGAAAATCCGACGACGGTCGTCGCCGAACTCGTCGACCTCGGCGCCGAAGCCGCCGGCGTGAAGCTCACGCCCCGCGCCTTCCCGCCGTCCCAACGCAAAACCGGCGGCTCGTCTCCCGGCTGGAGCGAGGAGTGAGCGTAAGGTGGCGCGGCGCTTCGGCTCGCGCTGACAATCCACCGACGCGGGCTAAAGCGCCGCGCTACTCTGAACCCGCGTTCGCGGAAATTGTAGGAGCGGCTTTACGCCGCGATTGCTGCGGTGCGTTCGCCGCGCTCGAACGAATCGCGGCGTAAAGCCGCTCCTGCAATTGGTCGAGCCGGTCCGCTCCGTCGCGCGCCCGCCGATGATTGCGCGCTCGCGCCGGAGCCGCCTCTTTTTTGTGTCCCTTCGCGCCGCTTCGTGGCTACTTCATCGGCGACCGTGCCGTCCCGTCCGCTCAAAGTCGCGTTCCTCTTCACGACGTTTCCGAAAACCTCGGAGACGTTCCTCCAGCGCGACGTCGCGGCGCTGCTCGACCACGGCGTCGACGTGCGGCTCTACTCGCTCTTCGGCGGCGGTGGCGAGTTCCGCGGACGTCCGGTGCGGCGCTTCAACCTCTGGAAGCTCGTGCCGCTTTTTCTGTTCACGATCCCGTGGAACTGCGTGCGCCGTCCGCGCATCGTGCGCGATCTCTTCGAAGGCGTGATCATGCGCGCGCCGCCGGCGTGGCTGAACTTCTGGGAAAACATGCTCGGCGCCGGCTTCGCCGGCTGTTTCTACCGCGAGTTCCGCCGCGATCCGCCCGACCTCGTGCACGGCGCGTGGGCCGGCGCTCCGGCGACTGCCGGCTGGTTGCTGTGGCGCATCCTCGGCCTCCCCTTCTCCTGCGGCGCGCACGCCTACGATCTCTACGAGCACGGCGGCGATTGGTGGCTGCTCGAAAAACTCCGCCTCGCGCGCTTCGTGCAGACTTCCACCGACACCGGCCGGCAGTTCCTGATCGAGCGCGGCATCGCGCCGGGGAAGATCGTCACCATCCGCCGCGGCCTCGCCGAATTTCCGTCATTCAAAAAACTGCGCTCGCCGCGCCGTCCGCTGCGCCTGCTCTGCATCGCCCGCCTCGTGGAGAAGAAAGGCCTCGATCGCCAACTCCGCATCTACGCGGCACTGCGCGGCGCAGGGTTCGCGTTCGAGGCGCGTATAGTCGGCAGCGGTCCGCTCGCCGGCGAACTGCGCACCCTCGCGGCGGAACTCGGCGTCGATCGGCAGGTGAGTTTTCTCGGACAACTGCCGCACGAGAAAATCTGGCTCGAACTCGCGTGGGCCGACGTGCTGCTGCACACCGGTGTCGTCGCGCCCAGCGGCGATCGCGACGGCTTGCCGAACGTCATCCCGGAGGCGATGGCCGCCGGCGTGCTCGTCGTCAGCTCGCCCGTGTCGGCGACGACCGAGGCCGTGCAACCAGAGCGCACCGGTCTCGTTGCCGACGTCGATGTGCCGCTCGCCTGGAAAGTCGCGCTCGAGCGCCTCGCCGGCGACGACGCGCTCGCCGAGACGCTCCGCCGTAACGCGCGCGCCTGGGTCGAGGAGAACTACGACGCCCGTCAAAACACCGCGCGTCTCATCGAGTGGTTCGAGCGCGCCGCACGGCATCGATGAACGCGCCCCGGTCTATCTCCTTATCTGTAGCGGCGGTCTATGACCGCCGACGGAATCGGCGTGACGGTCGGCCGGCGGCCATAGACCGCCGCTACAGTTGCTCCCCACGTTCGGCGGTGCGCTTGGAAGGCCGGCTCCGATGATCTACTACGACGTCACGAAAATGGGCGCTGCGCGCCACAAGTCCGGCCTCACGCGCGTGAGCGCGCGCGTGCTCGGCGCGCTCGACGGTGCGGCGCATCTCGTGAGCTGGAAAGGCGGGCGCTTCGTCGGCGAAAGTGGCGGGCCGATCGCCTTTCGCGCGGAGGACTGGCTGCTGACCGTCGAGCTTTTCAGCGGCGCGGAGCGGCCGGGATTTCGCGAGTTCGTGGCGGCGCGGCCGTGCCGGCTGGGCGCGATTTTCGCCGACGCGATCCCGCTGAAGTTCCCGCACATCACCTGGCCGCAGAGCGTGCAGCGCCACGCGGATTACATGAAAATCCTCGCGGGCTTCGATCGCGTGTGGGCGATCTCGGACTACGTCCGCGACGAACTCACCGGCTTCTGGCGCTGGCAGGGCGCGCCCGTGCGGGCGCGCATCGACCGCGTCGAGTTGGGCGCCGATTTCGACACCTCACCGCGCACGACCACGGCGCCGCCGCTCGCGTCGCGCGCGTCGCTGCTGTGCGTCGGCATCGTCGAGCCACGGAAGAATCAGGCGTTCCTGGTCGACGTGGCGGAGGCGCTGTGGTCGGACGGCATCGATTTCGATCTGCACATCGTCGGGCGGATGAATCCGCATTTTGGCGAACCGATCGTGCGCAAGATCAAGGCGACCGCGAAACGCGAGCCGCGCCTGCATCTGCATCTCGCGGCGAGCGACGCGAAGCTCCGCGAACTCTACGGCGCGGCGCGCGCAGTGGTTTTCACCACGATCGCCGAAGGCTGCGGCCTGCCGGTGATCGAGGCGCTGTGGCGCGGCGTGCCGGCCGTGTGCAGCGATCTGCCGGTGCTGCGCGAGTTGACCGATGCTGGCGGCTGCGTGACCGCGCGCGTGAACGATCTCGCGGACTGGACGGCGAAATTGCGCGCCGTGCTCGGCGACGCGGCGTTACAGCAGCGATTGCGCGCCGAAGCCGTGACGCGACCGCTGCCGACGTGGAAACAAGCGGGTGAGGCGTTGCTCGCGGAGTTGCGGTAAGCGGCGGCTCGAAGCAGCGCGTGAACTGCAGGAGCGGCTTTATGCCGCGATGCGAACGCGGCACGCGCAGCGCACGAATCGCGGCGTAAAGCCGCTCCTACAATGCGGGCGCCGCGGACCAGCGGGCGCGCGAGGCGTGCTACCTCACATTTGCTTCACCGCATGGGCCATCGCGGCGTGGATTTTTTCGAGATCCTCGTCGCTGTGCAGCGCGGAGACGGCCGTGCGAATGAGATCCTTGCCGGGCGGCACGGCGGGCGCGATCGACATGACGGTGAACACACCTTTGTCGAGCAGCGCCTGCCAAAACCGGTAAACGAGTTCCTTCGAGCCGAGCACGATCGGCACCGCGGGCGTTTCGCTGTCCCACGTGTCGAGGCCGAGACCCTTGAGCATTTCCCGGTAGCGGCGCGTGTTTCGCCAGAGGCGTTCGAGGTGCTGCGGCTCGCTTTGCATGATGTCGAGCGATGCCGACGCGGTCGCCGCCATGCTCGGGCTGATGGCCGCGCTGAAGAGCGTCTGCTTCGAATTCGTGCGGAGATACTCGATGAGATCCTTGCCGCCCGCGACGTAGCCGCCGGTGCTCGCGAGCGATTTCGACATCGAGCCGCACACGATGTCGACCTTGTCGTTGAGCTTGAAATGGTCGACCGTGCCGCGGCCGTGGCGGCCGAGCACGCCGAAGCCATGGGCATCGTCGAGCACGGTGAAGCAGCCGGCCTCTTCGCCGAGCTGCGCGATCTCGGGCAGGCGGCAGATGTGGCCTTCCATCGAGTAGACGCCCTCGACGACGAGCATTTTCGGGGTGCTGAACGGAATGCTCTTCAACACCTGGCGGAGGTCTTCCGGGTTGTTGTGGCTGAAGCGTTCGACGGCGGCCATCGACAGCCTCACGCCGTCCCAGAGGCACGAGTGGATGTTTTTGTCCGCGACGATCGTGTCGCCCTTCTGCGCAAAGGTCGCGACGGCCGAGCAGCAGGAAACGTAGCCGGCGACGCTGATGTGGCACGCCTCGCGGCCGAGGAACGCGGCGAGTTTTTCCTCGAGTTCGACGTGGTAGGCGCGCGAGCCGTTCGAGATGCGTGCGCCGGTCGTGCTCGTGCCCCATTTCTTCGGGGCCGCGCCGGCGGCCTCGATCACCTTCGGGTGGAACGACAGGCCGAGATAATCGTTGCTCGAGAGCATGATCATGTCGCGCCCCTGGAGCTTGATGTGCGTGCCCTGTTGCGACTCCATCGCGTGGTAGTAGGGCTTGTATTTCAGACGCATCTTCGTCGCGTAGTCGTCTTTCGCGCGCTCGATGATCGCTTTCTTGGTCTTGGTAAAGAGGGACAGGGCCATGATATCCGCCGCCGACTACGCGGAGAAACGCCGGTGTTGGCAACCGCAAAGCCCGATCGTCAGTCGTGCCGCGGGAGCGATTCCATCCAGCCGAGCAAGTCGCTCGCGTAATCGCTCCACGAGCGAAGCTTGCGCGCGCGCGCCTGCGTCGCCAGCTCGGTCGCGAGCGTCGGCTCGGTGAGCAGGCGCCGCATCGCTTCGGCGAGCGCGGGCGCGTCGACCGACTCGAGCGCGAGCGTGCCTCCGCCGCGCGCGGCCTCGCCGAGCGCGCCGTGCGCGGAGCAGACGCACGGGCGCCCATGCTGCAGGCTTTCGAGCACGGGCAGGCCGAAGCCCTCGATCAGCGACGGATAGACGGTGAACGCGCAGCGTGCGTAGGCGGCGCGCAGGGCCGCGTCGGAAACGGCGCCGTGCGCCTGAAGTGGCCGGCCCGCGCGTTGCAGCTCCGCGATGCGCGCGAGCGCGGCCGCGGCCGTGTCCGCGCGCGGCAGGCCGACGAGTTCGAGCTCGAACGCGAGTCCGTCGCGCCAGAGCGTCTCGGCGGCGTCGAGCAGCGCGGCGTGGTTCTTGCGTCCCTCGATCGTGCTCACGCAGAGCACGCGCGGCGGCGCGGAGGTTTCAGAGGGAAAATGGCGTATTACGCCAGAATCGCCGACGCCGAGCGCGATCGCCTGCACGGGCGGCGGGCGGGCGACGCCGGACCATTGCCACCACTCGCGCAGGCTCGCGGCCGAGTCTTCCGAAACCGCCGCGACGCCGTCGAACGCGGCGAGCTCGGCCAGGTAGGCGGGCAGGCGGGCGACGGTCGCGGGCGGCGTCAGCTCGGGGAATTTCAGGCCGATCGCGTCGTGAAACACCGCGACGCGCGGACCGCCTGCGCGGGCGAACAGCGTCTCGAGTTGCGCGCCGGCCTGCGCCCCGAACAGCTCCGGCACGAGCAGGCCTCGCGCGGGCGGGAGGGTCGACTTCGCGCCGACGAGCCGCCGCGTGTGGCCGGCGATCTTCTGCGCGAGCGTCCACTTCGCGCCGCGCGAGCCGGCGGCGCCGCCGCGGTCGCGCAGGCGCGCGAGTTCGCCGGCGTCCAGCGTGCGCCAGGCCCGTTCGTGCGGATCGAAACAGATGGGCGCGACTGTGCCGCGTTTCTCCAGTTCCGCGAACAGCGACCGCACCACGCGCTGGATGCCGGTCTGCGCGCGCGTGTGGCTGGTGTGGCTGGCGTCGAGGAGCAGCATCGATCAACGCGCGGGGGCGGGCTCCGTCCGGAGCCGCCAGATCGAGAAGTCTTGTTGCTGGTGGAGTTTTTCCCAATCGCCGGGCGTCTTGTCGTCCACGAAAGCCTCCTTCACCTCGAACTCGAAAAACACGGCGTAGATCGGCCGGCCGGCGGCGCGGGCCGCGTCGCGGATTCGCGGCCAGGCACCTTCGAGCGTGTCCCAGCGAACGACGATGCGATCGGTGCCGTAGAAAAGCGCGCCGCTGGTCTGCATCGCCACCAGCACGGCGTTCGCCGGGAGGTTTCGCGCGAGGGCGACGGCGGCGGGATAGATGCGCTCGTTGCGTCCGGCGCTGCGGACGCCGAAATGGGCGCTCCATGCCACGCCGTTGGCGACGACGATGGCCAGGCACGCCGCGGCCAGAACCCCGCGCGCGGCCAGCGAGGGGATCTTCGCGACCAGCCGCTCGCCGCCGAGCGTTGCGAGCACGATCAGCGACGGAAAAACCGGCAGGACGAAGCGCAGATACCACCACGTTTCGTGCGTGTGATAGTAGAAGGCGTAGAACACGAGCAGCGGCGCGGCGGCGAGGGCGTGCACGATCGCGGCCCGCCGGCCGGAGCGCATCAGCCACGGCCACGCCAGCACGAGGACGACCAGCGGCGAAAGCAGGACGGGAAGCCAGCGGCCGTAGTGCGCGCTCGTGATCGGGACGTGCGCCCAGCGCATCAGCGAGCCGATGTCGCCGTAGCCGGTGACGAACGGCGATCCGTAAGCGGCGCGGTTGAAACCCAGGAAGGCGACGCCCATCGGCAATCCGCCGAGCCCGAACGCCAGCAGGCGCCGCCAACTCCAACCGAGAGCGACGACCAGTGCCGGCAGCAGCAGGGCGTTCGACGGGCGGACCAGCACCGCGAAGCCGAACGCCAGCCCGGCGAGTGCGGCCGACGTTTTCGTGCGCCGCCCGGCGAGCCACAGCGCGCCGGCGGCCCAGGTGAGCGCCGGCACGTCGCTCATGGCTTGCAGGGCGAAGTTCAAATAGAGCGGCGACACCGCCAGTGCGGTCGCAGCGATCATCGCTCCGGCGGTTTGCGCTCCGGCTTGGCGCGCGAGCGCATAGGTGAACCACACGCCGGCGAGCGTGTGCAGCCACAGCACGAGGTCGGGGCCGTAGAACCAGCCGAAGCATTTTGCGCCGGCCAGAAACGCCGCCGGCACGCCGAGCGGGTAGGTCGGAGTCATCGTCGCGCCGTTGTGGTCGGGCTGGAATCCGAGCGGCACGTAGGCGAACGACGGCAGCGCGCGGGGCGGCAGGCCTTCGATCGGCCGCGCCGGCGCGTGGATCTCGCCGCGCTCGAGGCAGCGCGCGAGGTTGAAGTAGCCGGAGGAGTCGGCGCCGCCCGGCATCGTCCAGGTGTTGCGCCAGCAAAAGTAGGCGTAGCTGCCGAACGCGACCAGCCCGACGAGGAGGAGAATGCCGGACGCCGTCGAGACCGTGGATTGGAGGCGGCGAAGGAGGTGCATTCTTTTGCGTTGTCGAGCGGGCTAAGCTGCCATTGTTTGCGAAAATGGCTCAAACAAAAAACCCCGCACGGACGAGGCGGGATCGAGGCCTCGCGTGATGCGCGGAATGTGGCGGCAATTTTCCGGCTGGTTTGAGCGGCGCAATCTGTCGGTCGCGGTGTCGTGCGCTTTCGCCGCGCTCCTGGCGCTGTTCGTTTGGACGTTCAGCCAATTTTATCTGCCGGGGAAAGGCTTCAGCTACCTGATCGCGTTCGGCGCGCACCTCGAGGACTCGCGGCTCAGCAAGGTGCGGAAGCTCGATTACTACGTGGAAAAGGGGTCCGACGGCTACGATGCGCAGTATTACGTGCAGATCGCGATGGACCCGTCGCTGCAAAACAAGCAACTCCGGAACGCCGTCGACAGCCTGCCGTATCGGGCGCGGCGCATTCTGCTGCCGCTGCTGGCCTACGCGTTCGGCTTCGGCGAGCCGGGGGCGATCCTGCAGGCGTTCGCGGTGCTGAACGCCGCGGCGTGGCTGTTGCTCGCGGTGGTGCTGCTGCATTGGTTCCCGCCGCGATCGTGGGAGAATTTTTTCCGCTGGGCCGGCGTGCTGTTGTCATTCGGCTTGTGCGTGAGCGTGCGCAACGCGCTGACGGACGGCCCGAGCCTGCTGCTGCTCGCGGTCGGCTTCCTGCTCTACGAGCGGAACCGGCCGGGCTGGGCGCTGGCGGTGCTCGCGGTGAACGGTCTGGCGAAGGAGACGAACCTGCTCGGCGCCGCGGTGTTCGCGCCGACGGAGCTTAGGCCGTGGCGGCGCTGGCTCGTGGCCGCGGGGCGCGGCCTGCTGATTGCGGCGCCGCTCGCGGCGTGGCTGGTCTACATTTCGCTGCGCGTCGGACCGGCGGCGGACGCCGGCGCGCGCAACTTCGCGCTGCCGTTCGTGGCCTACGTTCATAAATGGCGCGAAGTGTTCGACACGCTGCCGGACACGACGGCGGACGTGCCGGGGCCGGTGTGGAGTTTGTTGATGATGGTCGCGCTGACGGCGCAGTTTCTGTTCTTCGTGGCGCGACCGCGCTGGCAGGAGGCTTGGTGGCGCGTCGGCGCGTCGTTCGCGTTGCTGATGGTGTTTCTCGGCGACGCGGTGTGGGAGGGCTATCCGGGCGCTGCCTCGCGCGTGCTGCTGCCGATGCAACTCGCGTTCAACGTCCTCGTGCCGCGCGGGCGGGCGTGGCTGGCGGTGTTGATCGTCGGCAATCTCACGCTGCTCGGTGCGCCGTCGGTGCTGCGCGCGCCGCAGAGCGAAGGCTTGGTTTTCGGCGGGTCGTCGCGCCTGCTCGAGAGCTCGACCGGGGCCGGTTTTAACGCGAAGTTCGGCCGCACGTGGCACCAGACGGAGCGCGGCGGCTCGGGCTATTGGACGTGGGCGGCGGGCGACGCGATCGTCGAGGTTACGAATCCGCATGCCTCACCGGTGGCCGTGCGGCTGCGGTTCGGGTTGACGAGCACTTTGCCGCGGACGATCGAGATCGCGGTGAACGGCGAGCAAATCTGGCAGACGACCGTGCCGACGCACGGACAGGTGGCTGCGTCGCTCACCGAGGTCGTGCTCCAACCCGGTCGAAACGAGCTGTCGTTCGCGACCGACGCGCCGCCGTTGACCGTGGCGGGCGATCCGCGCGCGCTCGCGTTCGCGGTCCATAATTTCCGCCTCGACGTGCAGCGGCTGCTCGGGCCGAACGAACGCTAGAGTTTGCGCGCGAGGTAGCCCCAGCTCTCGATGGTCGTGCCGGCGGCGTCGTAGCGGTAACTGCGGATCAGGCGCGCGCCGCTCGCGGCGAGGAGCGCTTCGATCTCCGCTCGCGGGATGCCGTGCATCTCCATGATCGGATCGGCGGCGAGTTTCCGGCGCAGGTCGCGATAGAGGCGCTTGAGCAGCGTGTCGGGCCAGAGTGTAAACGGGCGCGGCGTGTGGCGCACGCTCACCGAGGGAATTTGAAAAAGAATGACGCCGCCCGGCGCGGCGACGCGCACGAATTCCGCGATGTAGCGCCGCGCGAAAACCGGCTCCATGTGCTGCAGCGTGATGACGCTGTAGACGAAATCGAACGAGTTGTCCGCCAATTGCCGGAGATTGTCGGACGTGTTGAGCAGGTAGCGCACGCGCTCGCCGTGGCGGTTGAAACGCCGGGCGTGGGTCAGCATCTCGTCCGAAATATCGACGCCCGTGACGTGCTGGAAATGTTCCGCCAGCGCCTGCGTGAGCCGGCCGACGCCGCAGCCGAAGTCGAGCGCGGAGCCAAGGCGCAGATCGGGGCACGCCTCCCGCACGCCGGCGAGTTCGTCGCGCACCGAGTCGACGCCGGTGCGGAAGAAATCCTCCTCGGTCCAGCGGTTGCCCTTCCGCTCGCCGTCGGTCAGCACGGCCCAGAACGGGTCGGTGCGGGCGAATCGCTCCCAATGTTTTTTCGTCGAGCGCAGGTGCATGAACGGCTGCGACGTTGTGGTGACGACCGGGCGGAGCGCAATCCGCTTTGCGCGGACCGCATTCCGGGCCTTGCGCTGGGCGGCGAATCCCGCATCTACGGAGCGATGCTGCCCGAGGAACACCGCAAGATGGCCGAGGTCGAGGATGTCATGTGGTATTACCGCGCGCTGCATCGGAACGTGGCGGCGGCGCTGTGCGGCGCGGCGGCTCCCGGCGCGGCGGTGCTCGACGCCGGATGCGGCACGGGCGGATTGCTGCGCGCGCTGCGAAAAACCGAGCGCGGCTGGCGGCTCGCCGGGCTCGACCTCTCGCCGCTCGCGTGCGAGCTGACGCGGGAGCGCACCGGCGCGCTGGTGCTCGAGGGCTCGGTCGAGCAGATGCCGTTCGGCGCCAGTTCGTATTCCGCGATCGTGTCGTGCGACGTGCTCTGCCAGGTGCCGAACCCGGCGCGCGCGCTCGCTGAGTTTCGCCGGGTGCTCAAGCCAGGTGGCACGCTCGTGCTGACGATGCCGGCGTTTCAATGGCTGTATTCCTACCACGACCGGCAGGTGGGGAATTTGCGGCGCTACACGCGCGGCGAGCTGGCCGACCTGCTGCGCGGAGCGGGGTGGCGACCGCTGCACCTGACTTACTGGAACGCGCTGCCGTTTCCGCTCGCCGTGCTGCGGCGGAAGGTTTTTCCGGCGGGCGAGGGCGAGAGCGACGTGCGCCTGTATCCGGCGGCGGTGGAAGGCGCGTTCGATGCGCTGATGAAGCTCGAGCGCCGCTGGCTGGCGGCGGGCAACGTGTTCCCCTTTGGCAGCTCGCTGCTCGCGGTCGCGCGAGCGTAGGGGCGCGGTCTTGCTGCACCCTTCGTTCGTTCGCGGCGCGTCATGCGGGCGCGGCAGGATGGCGCGCCGAACGATCGAAACGGAATGTCGTTTCCCGTATGGCGCGCGCCGCCGGGCGCGGGACGTTGACAGCGTGCGGGCGCTGTGGTGGCTTGGCGCACCGCACACCCGGTCACCCCATGTCCCACGCGCAGCCTGCGCTTAGTTTCGTCATTCCCCTTTATTACAGTGCCGCGACCATTCGGCCGCTCGTGAAAGAGATCGAGATGCTGCCGATCGTCGGCGGGCATGAAATCGTCCTCGTGAACGACGGCAGCCGCGACGAGACCTCAGCCGTCTGCCGCGAACTCGTGGGCGAGGCTCGCGTGCCGATCGTGTTCATCAACCACGCGCGGAATTTCGGCGAGCACAACGCCGTGCTGACGGGCTACCGCCACGCTCGGGGCGCGCATATCGTGAACCTCGACGACGACGGGCAGAATCCGCCGGCGGAAGCCGTGCGGCTCTGGGAGCACGCGAAGCGCAGCGAGCTCGACGTCGTTTACGGACATTACGAGCAGAAGGAACATTCTCTCTTCCGCAATTTCGGGAGCTGGTTCACCAACCGCCTGACCGACTACGTCCTCGATAAACCGAAGGGATTCTATCTCTCGAGTTTCCGGTGCGTGAGCGCGTTTGCGGCGAGAGAAGTCGGCGCGCACGACGGGCCGTTTCCCTACATCGACGGGTTGCTGCTCCAAGTGACGCAGAGCATCGGTTCGCTCGAGGTGCAGCACCGCGCGCGCGAGGCGGGACAGAGCGGCTACACGCTGCGCCGCCTGCTGCGGTTGTGGGCGAGCACGTTTGTGAATTTTTCCGTGATGCCGCTGCGCATCGCGACGTTGCTCGGGCTCCTGATGGCCGCGGCCGGCCTCGCCGGTCTCGCGGCGATTTTTTATTTGCGCTACATCGATCACGGACCGGCCTACGGCTGGGGCTCGCTGATGGGCGCTCTGCTCGTGTTTTCCGGCACGCAGCTCGTGATGCTTGGCCTGATTGGCGAATATATCGGACGGATGTTTCTGACGATCAACCGGCGACCGCAATCGGTCGTGCGCGACGTGGAGCGCGGCGGCTAAAGCACGGCGGCGCGCGGCTCGCGGGGGCCGCGTGGAAACGCAGGGGTGGTCGCCTCCCCGCCGCCGGCGAGTAACAGGCGCCAGCGCTCGAACTCGTGGCGGATCGCGTGGCGGACGCCCAACTGCACAAGGTCGCCGGGAGCAAGCGCAGGAAACAGACACTGAAAAAACGCCTGGCGCGCGAGCGGGGCGTGAAAATCGCGCGGCTCGTCCCAGTGCGCCTCCAGGTAGCGGCGGCTCCACGCGGGCGCGGCGAGCGACACCGTCGCTTCGAGCCAGCGCTGCATGAGCAGATGCGAGTTGCGCTCGTCGTTCAGCTTGCGGCCGACCGAGACGCTGACGTGGTGGCGCACGACGCTGCGCAGCACGACGTAGTTGCGAAAGCCCGCCGCGCGCGCGCGAAACGCCAGATCGACATCCTCGCCGCCGTTGCGGAAGGCCGGGTCGAAGGCGCCGAGCCGCTCCCACACCGCGCGGCGCACGGCGAGGCACGCGCCCGTCACCGCCGGCACGGGGCGGAAGCCGGCGAGGCGCCAGAGCCACGGGCGCGCCGTGTCGTGCTCGGGCTTGGCTTTCGCGTCGAAGCGGATCCCGGCGTGGTCGAGCGCTCCGGTCGTCGCGTGGCGCTGGACGTTGCCGACGAGTCCCGCGCGCGGCAGCCGGCGGAGGGCGCGGAACATCGGTGCAAACCACCCCGGCGGCAGGACGAGGTCGTTGTTGAGGAAAAAAAGAAATTCGCCGCGCGCGGCGGCCGCGCCGCGGTTGCACGCGCCGGCGAAACCGAGATTTTTTTCGTTCAAGACGACGCGGCAGGGCGCGCCGAGCGTTGCCAGCCAGGTGCGCGTGCCGTCGGTCGAGCCGTCGTCGACGAAGACGATCTCGTGCGCGAGGCCGGCGGGCAGCGTGGCGCGGAGCGTGCGCAGGCAGTCCTGCGTGTAGGCGAGGCCGTTGAACAGCGGGACGATGAACGAGACCTGCATGGCGCCTCACCAGCTCGCGATGGCGTGCAGACGCTGCCGGTAGCGCGCGCCGATCGCGGCGGGCGAGAAGCGTTCCGCGATCGTGCGCTGCGCGGCGGCGCCGAGCCGGGCGCAGAGCGCGGGATCGCCCGCGAGGCGGCGCATATGCTCGGCGGCATGGTCGAGATCGGCGTCGGCCCAGATCTGGCCTTTCGCGTAGGGGCCGTGGTGGCGGTCGAGCTCCACGAGGCGGCAGTGCACCGGGCAGGCGTTTTCGGCGGTGACGAACTCGGCGGTCGCCGACCAGTCGGTCGAAATCACCGGCTTGCCGAGGAACATGCTCTCCGCGACCGCGAGGCCGAAGCCTTCCGAGCGATGTAGCGACACGAAACAATCGCACGCGCTCTCGAGCTCGTAGATTTCGGCGCGCGAAAGCGTGGCGTTGATGAGCGTGGTGCCGGCCAACTCGGCGGCGGCCCGCTGGAGCCGGGCGAAATCCGCAGGATTGGCGGCGGCGTTGTGGACCTTGATGACGAGCGCCGCGCCGTGACCGGCGAGGCCGGAGCGGCGGAATGCCTCGAGCACTGCGGCGGGGTTTTTCCGCTCCGAGTAGGAATTCAGGTCGTAGAGGAAGAGAAACAGGAACTGTTCGCGGGGCAGCCCGAACTTCGCGCGGCAATCGCCCGACGGTCGCGCGAACGAGATCGCGTGCGGCATGGCGAGCACCGGCACGGGCACTTTCGCGGCGATGGCGTCGGCGACGAAATGCGAGGGCGCCCACACCTCGTCGCAGAAGTCCGCGTATTCGATCCACGCGTCGGGAAATTCCGGCAGCTCCCAGGCCCAGTAACCGACCGTGTATTTGCCGCGAAAAAATCCGGCGCCGTGGTGGTGTTCGAGATCGCGCATGCCGGGCGCGTCGACGTGGACGACGTTGACCGGATGGGGATTCGCGCTCTGGAGGCGCGCGGCGAACGAATCGTCCGTCATCGGGTTCTTGCACGGCAAACGCAGGTCGAGCAGCGCCGTGGGCAGCCCGGCGGCGTCCGCTGCGCGCGCGGCACAGCGCACCGACTCGCCGATGCCGAGGTCGGCGCGAAAATAGCCGACAAGATTCAGGCCGACTTGCAGCTCGTCGCGACCGAAGGCGCGGTTCCACGGCGAGGCGCGGTTCGCGAAGTCGAAGAGCGCCTCGCCGTGCGCGAGCACGCGGCGGATGCGCAGCCGGCGGTTGCGCGCCTGCCGGCGCCACACCTGCAGGAAAGGCAGCCCGCTGATGCGGCCGAGCCAGGCGAGCGCGTTGCTGAAGCGGGCGCCGAGGAGCGTGAGCTCCAGCCGATGTCCGCCGGCGGCCGGCGCGACGGCGAGCGGGACGCGGAACTGAAAATCGCCGGACGGCAGGCGGTCGGTGTGCGCGACGAGCCGGCCGTCGAGCCGGAGCGCGAGGCCGAGTTCGCCGGCGCTCGTGGCGTCGCCGGCCGCCGGAGCGAGCAACGTGCCTTCGACGACGAGTTCTCCGTCGCGCTTCAGCGCCGGCAGCGCGAGCGTCGCTTGTTCACGAATCCAGTAGGAATCCTGCGTCGTCTCGTCGGGGAAGAGCCCGGCGTAGCGCGCGCGGCGGGGCCGGTGGGGGGGCGGCGCGGTGCGCGCATCAACGGCGGATTTTTCGTCGGGCAGGAACACGGTGCAGCGAGTTTAGGGAGCAGAGGCGCGGAGGTTTTCAACCATGAAACCCAGCTCACGCGGGTCGGCGCCGCCGGGACGGAACGTCCGGCCGTCGAACCGCCACATGAGCGTCGTCAGGCCGGACGGCAGTGTGACGAGCGCTTCGTGCGGTTGCGCGGGGCCGTCGTGGAGCGTGCCGCGCCAGATTTCCGTTTCGCCGGCGAGAAGGCGGAGCTGGGAACTCGCGGGGCCGCTCACGGCGAACTGGAGGCGCACGCGCCGCGCTCCGCCATCGAGCCAGAGGCCGAGCTGCGCTTCGCGCGCGGCCCAGCGCCAGGCGCGATCGGGCGCGCGTTCCGGCGGATACCAGCCGCGCAAGGCCAGCAGCAGCGGACGCGCGTCGGCGCTCGCGGCGGGATTCCAGGGCTCTTGCAGGCGCGGGTCGTCGAGATCGGGCAATCGCGGCGTCGCGACGGGCGCGAGCCGGAACAGGCTCAGCGGGAGCTCGGGCGGAACGCTCAGCTCGGCGAGTCCGGCGGCGCGGAGCCGGACGACGAGGGCGACGGCTTCGTCCGCGAAACCACGCCGGTCGATCCAGAGCAGAGCGAACCCGGCTTCTTGCAGCGCGGCGACGAGTTGTTCGGCCGGGAGGCGCGCGACATGGTTTTCCCAGCGGTGCGCCGGGGAGGTGCGGAGGTGGCCGAAGGAAAAGCGCAGCGTGCGCGTGGCGAGCATCGGCAGCAGGTGCTCGTAGTCCGGCATCGCGACGATGCGGCCGGCTTCGGGAAATGGCGCGGCGGGCAACTGGAAAACTTTCGCGCCGGCGGGCAGCGTGCGCTCGATTTCGGCCCCGAGATCGCGGTAGGCGCGGGCGCGGCGGGCGTTGGCTTCGCGCGGCGCGCGCGCGGCGAGATTCGGCGTTTGTTCCCAGACGAGAAAAACTGCCGTGCCGAGCGCCAGCGCGATGCTCGCCGCGCGCGGCCAGGCGTGCGTGACGCGAGCGGCGCGCGCGGCGAGGAAGAAGCCGATCCACACGGCGGCGAAGACGCCGATGCGCGTGCTCGCGCGAAACACGTCGAGCCCGAGCGCGCCGAGCCAGGAGTTGAGGCCGTGCGGCAGACCGAACAGCAGCAGCCAGAGCAGGCCGAGCAGCACCGACTGGCGGAGCGGAAAACGCGCCGCGCGCCGCGCCGATGCGGCGACCGCCCAAAAAAGTCCGGCGGCACCGAGCAGGCCGAGGTAGTTGTAGAAAAATTCGCCGGCGCCGCGCGACGCCTGGTAAGTGCGTCCGATCGCGGCGAGCGCGCCGACGCGATGATCGCCCGGCGGCACGATCCATTCGAGCGGACGCAGCGCGTAGCGCGAAAAGTCGCTCAGGTCGCGCGCGAGCGCCGCGGAATCCGCGCCGCGCCAGTGCGCCAGCGCGTAGTGGAGGTTGGCGGCGACGAACGTGAGCGTGAGGACGGCGAGAAAACAGACCAACGGCGCGAGACGCGCGCGCGGCGCCCGGCGCGCGAACGCCAGCGTCAGTGCGCCGCTGCCGACTACGCCGGCGAAGAACGCGAGGTAGGGATTGCCGAGGCCGAGCCAGAGCGCGAGGGCGGCGCCGAGTGCGAGCCAGCGTGGGCGCGGCGAGGCGGGGGCGGGGCGGGCGGCGTAACCGCAGAGCAGCACGAGCGGCGGCAGCGTGAAGGTTTGCGCGAGGCTGAGCGTGACGCCCCAGCGGAGGTTGTAGTTGCAGAACGCGAAGCCGAGCGCGAAGGCCGCGGCCCATTCCCAGCGGCGGCCGAGCCAGCGGGCGCAAAGGAAAAACGAGACGGCGTTGAGCACGAAGCCGAGCGCGCTGACGAGTTGCGCGGCGGCGACGAGGCCGGTGGCGCGGCTGAGTTGTCCGGTGAGCACGAACACGAGCCGGTCGGGCACGGTGTAGCCGCTCCAGTCGGCGCCGAACGGCGCGCCGAGCCGCGCAGGGTGAGCGAAGGACGCGAGCGCCTGCCACGGCTGCTCGGCGGCGATCTGGACGCGGGCGTAGACTTCGAGCGGATCGCCTTCGAGCCAGTGCGGCGCGGACCAATCGCTCCACGACCAGCGGCCGAACACCGCCATGACGGCCAGCCATGTGGCGCCCGCGAGGAGCAGCGCTAGGAACCAGCTTCGTGACTGGAGGGAGGGGCGATTCGACATGCAGCCGGAAGCGTGATCGCGGCGGCGTCACTCAAGGACAACGCGCCGAGGCGGTCGAGCCTGAGCTGCGGGTGTGCTCCGGTAGGGGCGCAGGGTTGGTGCGTCCCGACCCATACCGCAGTCGCACAAGGGCGCAGCAAGACTGCGCCCCTACAAATGCGAATCGGGAAACGTCGCCGCCGGAACGGTGGCGATCGCCGTCAGCTCAGCAGGCGGCGGAGGTAGTCGCCGTAGGAGGACTTGCCGAGTTTCTGGATGTTCGCTTCGAGGCCGGCGCGATCGATCCAGCCTTGCTTGAACGCGATCTCTTCGAGGCAGGCGATCTTCAGGCCGGTGCGGTTTTCGAGGACTTCGACGAATTGCGCGGCCTGCATCAGCGAGTCGTGCGTGCCGGTGTCGAGCCACGCGGTGCCGCGGCCGAAGAGTTCGACGTGGAGCGCGTTGCGTTCGAGGTAGAGGCGGTTGAGGTCGGTGATCTCGAGTTCGCCGCGTGGGGAGGGCTTGAGGGCGCGGGCGAGCGGGACGACTTGCTCGTCGTAGAAATAGAGGCCGGGGACGGCGTAGTTGGATTTCGGCTGCTTCGGTTTTTCCTCGAGCGAAACGACGCGGCCGTCCTTCGCGAATTCGACGACGCCGTAGGCGGTTGGGTTGGCGACGTGGTAGCCGAAGATCGTGGCGCCCGCGGTGCGTTTCGTGGCTTCGTCGAGGGAGCCGACGAACTCGGCGCCGTAGAAAAGGTTGTCGCCGAGCACGAGGGCGGAGGGCTCGCGGCCGGTGAGGAAGCCGGTGTCGGCGGCGATGGTGAAGGCTTGCGCGAGGCCTTCGGGGCGCGGCTGTTCGGCGTAGCTGAACTTCACGCCGAACTGCGAGCCGTCGTCGAGCAGGCGGCGGAAGAGCGGGAGATCCTGCGGCGTGGAGATGATCAGGATCTCGCGGATGCCGGCGAGCATGAGCACCGACAGCGGATAGTAGATCATCGGCTTGTCGTAGACCGGCATGAGCTGCTTTGAGATCGCGATGGTGAGCGGGTAGAGGCGCGTCCCCGAACCGCCGGCGAGCACGATTCCCTTGCGGGAAATCGTGCCGGTTGAGGTTGAGGGTTTAGGTTGAGGAGAGGTCATCAGCGATCGAGGCTTTGAATGAGGGCGTGAATCATGCGCGAGATACGGCGAAGCTCGTCCACCAAGGCCCGACCTCGCTCCTCTGTGATGTAGGCGAGAGCTATGGCGCGCAACATCTGTGAGCGGGTTTCACCTGCAAAGCCTTTGGCGTAACTCAAAAACTGTTTGAACTCGGCCTTGCCGCTGCGCTCGGCGCCTTCAGCGATGTTGTCGGCAATGCTGTTTCCGGCCCGAGTGATTTGGTCGCGAAAGCCCCAGTCGCGGCATTCGGCGTGGGCGCGATAGACCTCGATGCTCAAAGCCTGAGCGCGGCGCCAAACTTCGAGTTGTTCGAACGTTTCGCCGTCGGAGTTCATCGCCTAAACCTCAACCTTCAACCTCAACTGGCCGCGGCGCCCAGGCGCTGCCGCGCGTAGCGCGTGGCCGTGATATCCGCGGCCCAGGCGCGGTGCGCAAGATACCAGTCGACGGTTTTCTCGATGCCGGTGGCGAAGGTTTCGGCGGGTTTCCAGCCGAGTTCGCGGTGGATCTTGGTCGCGTCGATCGCGTAGCGGCGGTCGTGGCCGGGGCGGTCCTGGACGTAGGTGATTTGTTTCGTGTAACTCTGGCCGTCGGCGCGCGGGGATTTCTGGTCGAGGAGCGCGCAGATGGTTTTCACGATTTCGATGTTCGGTTTTTCGTTCCAGCCGCCGATGTTGTAGGTCTCGCCGGTGCGGCCGCCGCGGAGGACGGACCAGATCGCGGCGGCGTGATCTTCGACGTAGAGCCAGTCGCGGATTTGCATGCCGTCGCCGTAGACGGGGAGCGATTTTCCCTCGAGGGCGTTGAGGATCATCAGCGGGATGAGCTTCTCGGGGAAGTGATACGGGCCGTAGTTGTTCGAGCAGTTGGTCGTGAGGGTCGGGAAGCCGTAGGTGTGCTGGTAGGCGCGGACGAGGTGGTCGCTGGCGGCCTTCGAGGCGGCGTAGGGCGAGTTGGGCTCGAAGTTGTGATCCTCGGTGAAGGCGGGCGCGCCGGGCTTGAGCGAGCCGTAGACTTCGTCGGTCGAGACGTGGAGGAAACGGAACGCGCTCTTTTTCGGCTCGGCGAGTTTGGCCCAGTATTGTTTGGCGCAGTTGAGCAGGCGGAGCGTGCCGACGACGTTGGTCTGGATGAATGGCTCGGGGGAATCGATCGAGCGGTCGACGTGGGACTCGGCGGCGAAGTTCACCACGGCGTCGATCTCGTGCTCGGCGAGCAGGCGCGCGACGAGAGTGGCGTCGCCGATGTCGCCGTGCGCAAAAACGTAGCGCGGGTCGTGCGCGAGGTCGGCGAGGTTGGCGGGGTTACCGGCGTAAGTGAGGGCGTCGAGGTTGACGAGCTTCTCAAGTTGAGAGTTGAGAGCTGAGGGCTGAGAGCCCTGCTCGAGCAGGCGCTGGCGGATGAAGTTGGAACCGATGAAGCCGGCGCCGCCGGTGTTCATTCGCTGTGGGTCCGATACCCTGAAGCTTGCTTCGGCTTGGTCGGCAGAACGGGATTGAGTGTGGATTGCATGGGGCTCGAACGGGTTTGCAGAGGTCTTTTCAAATGCCCCGGAGCTTGCTCCGGGGATCTTTACTCTGAAAATCGGTTTAGGTTGAAGGTTGAAGTTGAGGAGCCGCGGAAAGGAAGAGCAGAGACGTTCGGGGTGTTGGTTGCTTCAACCTAAACCTTTGACCTCAACTGGCGCTGCGCCAGCGGCGCAGGTCGCGTTCGACGGCTTCGTGGACCTCGGTCATGCGGATGCCGACGGAGGCGAGTTTGGCGGAGTCCATCACGCAGTTGGAGCGCGGGGTCTTCGCGGCTTTTTGCATGAAGTCGGCCTCGTCTTTGAAGAAGACGAAGTTCTTGTTCGAGACGCCGGTCTGGCGGATGAGTGCGACGACTTCGTGGGTCGTGATCGCGCCGGGGTTGGTGACGTTGTAGGTGCCGAAGGGCACGCGGTTCTCCCAGCAAGCGAAGGTCGCGGCGACGAATTCGTCGAGTTGCGAGATCGAGTTCGTCGCCTCGAGCAGCGTGGCGTAGCGCATGAGTTTCGTGAGGTAGTTGCGCGGGCTGTCGACTTCGTTGAAGGGGATGCGCAGGCGCCAGACGTAGACGCTGGGTTTGTCGGCGAGGACTTCTTCGCCGAGCGCCTTGGTGCCGGAGTAGAACGAGCAGTTGTTGGTGCGGAAGGAAAAGTTCGGCGTATCGGTCTCGGTGAAGCCGGAGCCGTCGGTGCGCGCGCCGGTGTAGATGCAGCCGGACGAGACATGGCCCCACGGGATGCCGGCGTCGGCGCAGGCGAGGGCGACCGTGCCGGGGAGGACGGCGTTGCCGTCGAGGCACTCGGATTTGTGCAGCTCGCAGGCGTCGACGTTGGGCTTGCCGGTGTAGCCGGCGGCGTTGATCAGGAAGTCGGGTTTCTCGCGGCGGAGGAGCTCGGTGAGCGTGGCGCGATCGGCGTAGTTGACTTCGGCCCGGCGCAGATTGCGAAACGGGATGCTCTTGCGCGCGAGCAGCGCTTGATAAGCGTGGCCGACGTAACCGGAACCTCCGAGCAGGTAAATCATGGAGCGGCTACGAGACAGACGCGCGCGGCGGGCGTCAACACGCGGTTTTGAGAGCGAAAACGCTCACTTTTTCCGGTAGTCGCCGCGGCTGAAATATTTTTCGAGCCAGACGTAGGCGCAGATGAAAAAGTAGCGGCTGCCCATTTCCTTGATCTTGAGCTTGGCCTCGCCGTATTTGCGATTGCGCCAGGAGATCGGCATGACGGTCCACGTGTAGCCGCGGACGATGGCCTTGAGTGGAATCTCGACGGTGAGGTTGAAATGCGGCGCGAGGAACGGCCGGCAGCCGTCGATGACGGTGCGGCGGTAGGCCTTGAAGGCGTTGGTCGTGTCGTTGAGCGGGATGTTGAAGCCGATTCGCACGAGAAAATTTGCGAGGCGGTTCACGAAGAGCTTCACGCGCGGGTAGTCGATGACTTCGCCGCCTTTCACGAAGCGGCTGCCGAAGGCGCAATCCCAGCCGGCGTTGAGCAGGCGCCAGTATTTCACGGCGTCGGCGGGCGAATCGGAGGCATCGGCCATCATGATGGCGCACGCGTCGCCTTTCATGTGGTTGAGGCCGTAGACGACGGCGCGGCCGAAGCCGTGCGGGCCGGGATTCTGGACGGGCGCGAGCGTCGGAATTTTTTGTTTCAGCTCCTGCAACACCGTCCACGTCCGGTCACGACTGCCGTCGTCGACGACGACGATCTCGTGCGGCACGCCTTCGCGCGTGAGTGTCTCGTAGATGTCCGTGAGCGTCGGCGGCAGCGAGTCTTGCTCGTCCCGCGCGGGGATGACGATCGAGAAGAGATGAAGCGGTGCGGAGGGCATACGAGCGCGTTGGATATCGGCATAGCTGGACGTGGGCGGGCAAGTCACTTCTACGCCCGCTCGTCACGTTTTCGGGACAAGGGCCGTCAGTCGTCGTGGCGGCAGTTAGTAGAGTTGGAGCTCGGAGACGTAGGTCCAATCGTAAGCATTGCTGCCGTTGGGATCGATGAGCACCTTAAGTTTGGTGCCGGAAACAACCGGGGGGAGTTCTATCCGCCAGATCTGGGGGCCGCGGTCGGCGGCGGAACGGGTGGGTTGAAGATTTCGCGTGGCGAGCGTGGCCGCGGAGCCGGCGGGGTTTATTAGCTGGACCGAAAACGTCGCTCCATCGGTCCCCTCGGGTATATTTACGGTCCGATCGAGAAACCCGAAAGTCATTTCAAGCCGCCGCTCACCGCCGCGCAGGCAGTATTCGAATTCGCTGGGTGCATGCAGCAGGAGGGTCGGATCCTTGGGTTCGGTCAGAATTCCGGCGAGGGGTGCGACCGCAAAAGAGGGCATGCGGTTGAACCCCGGAAACTGACGGAACGTGAATTCGGGGCTGCGCACGAACTTCACATTCGAGATATACGCCCAGTCCCACGCATCGTAGTTGTCGTGACCAGGTGTCGTGCGAATGATAAAACGGCTTTCAGGCCCGTAGGGAGGGAGCGGCACATGGATCGTGCGTGGAGCCCGGTCGGCAGGGCGATGCGCCGGATCGATCACGAAGGAACGGAGGGTGCGGCGGGATCCGTCCGCCGCCGCCAGTTCGATCACGAACTCTGTTCCATCGCCCTCGGCCTGTTGGAGTGCGGTAGGATAGTAGCCGCAGTCGAAGTAGATTTCTCTTTCGTCTCCATGCAATTTCCAGATGACTTCGCGCGGCGGGAGCAGCAGCAGGCCATTGAACCGTTCGTCGGCGTAGAAATGCGTGCCAAAAATCCGACCGAGGTTTTCTGGCGCGATCGAGTGCTGCACCCAGGTGAACTGACGTCCGTTGACGATGGCATCCCGCACTGCCGTCATCGTGATCCGGCGACTGGCCATGAGATCGCGCCGGGCATAAATGCGCAGATACCCCAAGTCTTGCACGAGGGCGTAGTCCCGGCGCACAACCTCGGCCAGCGCAGGGAAGGTCTCGTGTGCGTCTTGCAGGCGATCGTGGAAAAAGATCGAGTTGGCTCCCACGGAGTCGGCAAAGACCTCCGGACGATTCCGAACGAAATCCTCGAGGAAGATGCGACGATACGCCGCGCGTCGCGGATTATCGGTGATACTCCAAACACTGTAGGCACTGCGGGTTCCCTGAGTCAGATGGTTCATGACGAACGCTTCCGCATACCAGCCCCACACCGCCAGGCGTTCGCCGGGGCGCGCGATCAACGCGATGATGTTGCCGGCGACGGAGCGAGGACGCTGCCAGTGCTCTGCGAGCTGGCCGATCATGATCGGGATGGGAGCCAGCGCGCGAAAGCCGAGCAGGACGGCCAGTTCGGCGCCCAAAATTGCGACAAGACCGGCGCGAGTTTTCCATCTGTCGTCGCGGCAGAGTTCACCGACAGCCGCGCCCGTCCAAGCGACCACCGGCACAACGAGAAGAAACGCATAGTGCAGAAACGCCCGTCCAGGATAGATGATGCAAAAAAGCGCCGCCAGAGCCAGCGGCGCTCCGAGGCGGAACACTGGCCGGGCCTCCCTCCAGCGCGAAAGTCCTGCAATCGCGACTGCCACCGAAAGTCCGAGGCAGCCAAGCACGCCATAGATCGACGAGTCGTTCAGAAAGTATTCCGCCCACGTGCCGGTGCGCGCCGCGAGATTTGAATAGTAAAGGTTGTGCAGGATGTAGCAGTCGAAAAATATCGACCAGACCCCGGCCTGCCAGGTGACGATGGCGAAAACGACGGCCGGAACGAGGGTGCCTCCAGTCAGTGCGGCGGCGCGAAGACACTTTTCGCGGCGGTCCAGTTTCGCGGCCTGCGCCAGTCGCACGAGTCCTGCCACGATCAGGACGGCTCCGATGGGGGCCGCCTGTAATTTTGCCCACGGCAGCAGACCGGCGAGCAAGCCGGCCAGCGCCGCGCGACGACGCGAGAACGCCGCGAGGTCGCCGGAAACCAATGTCAGCACCAGCGCGACGATCGGCAAAGAAACGATTTCGGATGAGAACTGCTGGAGGTCGAGTGCGGTGACCGAGGCGATCAGCAGTGTGCCCGGGAGCACGCCGAGTCTTCCCGCCCATTCCCCGTAGTTCTGACGAAGCAAGCGGTAGATCAACCACAGGCTGGCCCACAGAAGGACCAGCGCAAACAGTCGCGCCGTGAAATAATCCAGGGGCGGTCCAGCCAGTTTGAGCAGCAGCAAACTGTAATATACGAGTGGTCCGGCGGTCATGCCGTCGACGGAGCGCCAGAACACCGGATCGTGCTGCAGTGTCAGTGCGCCGGCGATGAACTGGCTTTCATCGGTGTTGAGTTCATCGGCGCAGAGCATCGTCGGCCATCGCCAGGCCAGCAGCGCGAGAAAAAGGAGGAGCGGGAATAGCCAGGTGCGCACCTTCGGCGGGATCGCGGTTGACGACGCGCGCGCGCGCGGCGTGGCGAAAGCGGCGGTCGCAAGCGCAGCCGTGGCGGTGCCAGCGGCCGCCCAATAGGCGACCGGATGCCCGTCCAACCAACGGAAGAATTCTACCATCCTCATGTCGGGTGTCGCACCGCGGAGTGGGAAATGTTGTCAGCGCGGAGCCGACAACTCCAGCCAGCCCGGATGGGCTTCGGCGTGGCGCGCGATTTCTTCCAGGATCGCCAGCGTCGGAGTGGCGGGCCGCCAGTTCCAGAGACGCGTGGCTTTGGCGTGGTCGAGCACGATCCAGGAGATGTCGAACGGTCGCGGCGTGCCGTCTTGCACGACCGCGTGCGGACCGAAGCGGGCGGTGCACCAATCGCTGAGCTGCTTGAGCGACATCGCCGACGCCGCGCCGCCGGAAAGGTTCGCGAGCCGGTCGGCCGCGGCGAGTTTGCCGGCGCGGAATTGCTGTTCGAGCAGCGGCACGAGGTCGTGCGGGTGCAGGCAGTCGCGCACCTGATGGCCGAGCCCGCCGAAGCCGAGGTATTTCAGCGGACGTTTCCGCAGCCAGGCGTTGATCCAGTAGGCGAAGATCCCCTGATCCGCGCGGCCGAACTGCCCCGCGCCCGCCAGCACGCCACAGCGGTTGACGAACACCGGGAAGCCGAACGTCTCGCCGTATTCGAGGGCCATCGCCTCGGACGCGAGCTTGGTGGCGCCGTAGAGCGAGATCGGCGCTCCGGTCGAGAAATCCTCGGTCAGCCCCGCCGCGCTCAAGTGCGGCGGCAGCGCGCGGCTCGCGTCGGGCACGAAGGCCTCGCGCTGCACCGCGACCGGCAGCGCGGCCAGCGGCGCGATCGAGTAGACGCGGCTCGTGCTCAGCAGGACGAAGCCGGCTTTGCGCACCTTGCAGTATTCGAGGACGTTGATCGTGCCGGTGAGGTTGTGGTCCACGAGTTCACGCGAACTTGTCTTGCCGTCGACGCCGGCCAGCACGCTCGGATTGGCCGCGGCGTCGACGACGAAGTCGCACTCCGGCAACGCGTCCATCGCCGCGGCGTCGCGCAGATCGGCGATGAGCACGCGCACGCCGAGTTTTTCCAGCGGCTCGCGGTTCGTCTCGCTGCCGGGGCGGATGAAGTTGTCGAAACCGGTGACGCGGTGGCCGGCCGCCGCGAGTTCGCGCGCGAGGGTGCTGCCGACGAAGCCGCAGATGCCGGTGATGAGGATTTTCATGCGAAAATCAGTTTAGGGTGGAAGTTGAAGTTTAAGTAAGGGCAAAAAGCCGGCGCGCCGCGCGGCGCGTTGGGCGCTCGCTGCCGGCTCGCTTCAGAGGCGCTGGAACCGGAACTTCGCCCACGCCCAGAGCCACTGCGGCGGGTCGCGGAACATGGAGACCTTTTTGCCTTCCTTGAACGAGCGCGAGGCGTAGCGGACGGGGATTTCGACCGGCACATGGCCTTTGCGCACGAGCTTGATCAGCAGTTCCCAGTCGAAGTCGAAGCGGTTGGCCTCGAAGGTCAGCCCGTCGAGGCACTCGCGACGAAAGACCTTATACATCGTGAACGGATCGCGCAGCGAGAGGCCGAGCGAGACGTCGATGAGCGCGGTGAAGAACCAGTGGCCGGCGTTCAGTGCGAACGCGTGCAGCGCCTGCTCGTCCATTTTGCGGATGAACCAGCGGGAGCCGCCGTGGCGCGAGCCGAGCACGAAGGTGTGCGTGCCGGCTTGGAACGGCGCGAGCAGCGCCTCGTAGTCGGCGAGATCGTATTCGAGATCGGCGTCCTGGATGAGCACGACGTCGCCGGTGACGTGGCGGAAGCCGTTGCGGACCGCGTGTCCTTTGCCGCGGGCGCGCTCCTCGAGGATCAGTTTCACGTGCGGCAACTGGCCGTAGGGCAGCACGAGGGCACGTGTGCCGTCGGTGGAATTGCTTTCGACGATGATGACCTCGACTTCCCAGCCCGCGATGCGCTTGGCGGTGATGGCATCGAGGGCCGCGGTGATGGTGGCACGCTCGTTGAACGCCGGCACGACGATGGAGAGCTTGGGGACAGCGGGCAGCGGCGGGAAGTTGGGCGACGGACGACTCATGAAGGCACGGCGGCGTCGGGAAAACGGACGCGCGACAGCCGCACGGCACCCAACGTGAGAAACACTGCGCCGGCAAGACCGCACCACAAGGCCGCGGTGAAGTGCTTGGGCCAATAGCGGAAGGTGATTTCGTAGGTGCCGGCGGCGGGAATCTCGACGCCCTTGAAGGCGTGGTTCACGCGGAAATAGTCCACGCGCTGGCCGTTGAGGGTGACCTCGAAGTCATCGAGGTAATAAGTCTCGGTGAGCACGGCGACGCCGGCGCGCGGGGCGTCGAGGGTAAAGCGTGTGGAGTTCGGCTCGAGGCGGTAGGCGCGGGCGGGTTGAATATCCCGGGTTGGGTTGGGGATGGAATGCGGCAGCGCTTTGCCCGACATGCGCTCGGAGTCCTGGACCGCCACGAACGGACGTCCGTCGCTTTCCATCAATAGGCGTGCGAAATCTGCTGGGCGTGCGTAGCCGGTTATCTGGCTGCAGAAAAACGCGCGTGGCCAAGCCGTCGGACTCGCGTAGACGTCGAGATCGGCGCGGCCGATCTGGTTCAGTCCTGCGATCGCGTGCGGGCCGGGCGCGGGTGCGGCGAGCCAGTGGGTGACGTTGTAGAGATCGTATTTGCGGACGAGTTCGCGAGATTGCGCCTCGCGGTTCGGCCAATCCCAATTCCAGACCCGTTCGAGTCCGAGCGCGTCGGCGAGATCGTGGTAGTGGCGGCTGCGCACGGCATCGACGCCGTAGACTCCTTCGAGGCGAGGCACGGTGTTGTAGGACGCGTAGAGCACGGATTCCCAGCCGTTGGCCCGACCGGGTTCGGTTTGATGCGCCTTGAGCAGTGCGATGGCGGGCGACGGAGCATGCAGGTTGGAGCGGGGGCCGGGGACGAAGGTGTAGCGCTGGAAGGCGGATTCCCGGTATTGGCTGTGCCGCCACAGCAACAGCGGCACGCCGAGGACGAGCGCTACCCAGAGCGGGGCCAGCGAGAGCCGCTCGTGGCGCGCCGCTTGCCAGCCGAAGGGCAAGATCGAGGCAGCGAGCACGAGCGACGGAGCGTAGCCGGAGAAGAACGGACTCTTGGCGAATGGCGTGGTGGTCGCGAAATAGAGCGCGAGCAGTGCCGCCAGCGCCACCCCGATGCGGAGCGGAACATTCGCCGCGTCGGCGCGGGTGGCGTCCTCCCACGCGGCGCGGAAGCCGAGACCGCCGAGCACGGCCACGAGCGGCATGAGCACGCACGAGAAGGTGTTGCCGACATGGACGATGTTGCCGACGAAGGGGATCTTCTCGATCACGAACGGCGGCACGACGCCGAAGGCCAGAGCGAACGGCGGCAGCGCGGCGACCACGAGCGCCCAGCCGGTGCGGTCGCGGCGAGGTTGCGTGGCCCACGCCAGCACGCCGAGGAGGAAGAGGAAGTTCAGCGCGGGAGCGACGACGTTCTCCTCCTTCGCCGTCTGCCGATAGAATATATCGTCGAAGAAACCGATCACATGCGCCCATCGCAGCGTGTCGGCGTGCGGTGTGTCGTAGCCAGTCATCGAATGGCCCCACGCACTCAGGAACGAAATCCACAGCGGCGCCGAGAGCAGCACGAAGCCGAAGCCCGCCGCGCAAGCCGCGCCGAGCGCGATGGCGCGCCGGCCCGCGCATTCCGGCCGCATCAGCACCAGCACGACGCCGGCGAAATTCAGGCCGACCATCAGCATGTAGGCTTCCTTGACCGTGCCGCTGGTCATCGTGAGCCAGTTGGCGGCGACGAGGGCGAGCAACCAGCCGATGAGCCGGCGCGGTGTCGCGGCTTTCAAAATCCCGGTCCAGGCAAACAAAATGAGCGGCGCGTAGCAGACGCTGAAATTCGCGGGATGCACGAGCCGATAGGTGAAGAAGCCGAGGAACCCGGCGCCGATCGTCGTCAGCAGCGACGCGCCCGCGTGGCGCGTGAGCTGCCAGACGCTCCCGCCGAGCGCGGCCGCGAGCAACCAGCGCGCGATCACGAATCGCACGTCCCAGGCCCACCCGGCACCATCCGTCGCGATGGTCACGAAGTTGAACGGATCGCCGAACATCGACTGCCCTTGCCCGAGCAGCGGCTCGCCGCAAAGCGAGTAGCGATTCCAGAGCGGCCACTCGCCGGCGCGCAATGCGTCGCGTTGGACCATCGGGTAGTAGAGGTGCTGGAAGAGCAGCGCGCCGGTGTCGGAACTGCCGGTGTTGGTGGAGGTGTCGTCGGTGTCGGCGGGCAACGCCGGCAGGCCTTGATAGAGCATGTGGCCGCCGTTGTTGGCTGACGCAAAGCTTCGTCCCTGAAAAATCACGGGCGAACACTGGATCGCGACGGCGAGTGCGGCCGCGAGTGAGATCGCTCCGAAAGGATGACGGGCGGCGAGGGCCAGCGTGCGCGCGGCCGCTCGGGTCAACCCGCGTGCGACCGGGTGCAACGAGAGCAATGCGCCGAGCAGGAGGATCGGCCAGGCCACGGGCCAGCCGAGCCGCCAGCGGATAGCCATGTCGGGTTTGAGTTCGAGCGGCGCATCGAGATGAAGAGCGAGGATGGGGTCGTTCGAAGCGGGATCGGTCGAGACGTGCCGCACCAGCCCTTCGCGCCACACTTGGAGGACGCCGCCGACCGGTCGGATATCTTCGGGCCGGAAAACCTTCACGATGCGCCCGCGCGCATCGACGATTTGCGCCCGCGTGAACGTGAAGAGTCCGGCGCCGTCGATCGGATCGAAGCGGAGCGCGCGGATCCGTCCCATCGGGATCATGAAGCGGTAATTGGTGGGCGTGGACTCCGCTTTCAGCGGTTGCCGCGACGAATCGTATTCGTTGAACCCGCCGCTGATGTCCCAGAATAGCTGCGTCGAGCCGACAGACGTCGAAGTCAGCGTGACGTCGAAGAAGTAGAACTCCCGGTGTTCGACGCTGGTCGTGACGGAAGGCAGAGCAGCGGCGATCGCCAGCAGAACGGCGAACAGCAGCGCGCGTCGATCGATCCAGTGAGTCGTCGGATTCAGCATGATCAGCGCTGCGGTTCTTGACGGGGCTTCGCGCCGTCACGGCACGGAACCGCTTCGTTGGAAACGCTGATTGAATCGAGCATCGGGCGAAGGAAACAGAGCCTTCAGGCGAGGTGAAGAGGGAAATCTCCAACCGAAAAATCCCCGAAAATACATTTCGGGGTTGAAGCGGAAGCAGGCGTGCGAGTGTATGAATGGGTCATGCGTTTTTTCTCCCGTCTTCTTGTTTTCGCGCTTTTCCTTGCGACGCTCTCGGCGACTCAAGCGGCCGAGCGCGTGCTACAAATTGTTGCGCCGGCCGACGCGTCGGTCGGAGGCTCCGCGTCGCTGCTGATTGCGGCGAGCACCAACACTGGCGGCGGTGAGCACCTCGGCTTTCTGCACGCGGAATACTCGATCGACGATGGAAAGACCTGGAAGATCCTTTTCTATGAAACCGATCTCGGCGAAACCTTCTCGCGCCGGGTGGACGTCGCCGTCGCTCCGACGAAAAGCAAGACGATCGTGCGGGCTCGTGCGGCGTTCCGCGGCGGTGCGGCGGGCGATGTGGACTATGCGGGTGCAGCGATCAAATGGGACGGCACGTGGGCGCAATGGCGCACGCCGCCGACGCGCTACGCGGTCATCTACGTCGGCGGACGCTGATCAGGCCTTCGGGCGGGATTTCCACGCCTCGACGATCTGGCGGATCGTCTCCTCGAGCGACTGGGTGATGTCCCAGCTCGGGTAGTGCGCGCGCATTTTCCGCAGGTCGGAGTAATAGCAGATGTGGTCGCCGGCACGGTTCTGGTCGACGTAAGTGTAGACCTGTTTCTTGTCGGAGAATTTCTCGGCGATCGCGAAGGCTTCGAGGATCGAGCAGGAGTTGTTCTTGCCGCCGCCGAGATTGTAGACCTCGCCGGCGCGCGGAGCGGCGACGAATGCGGCCATGAAGCGCGCGACGTCGAGCGAGTGGATGTTGTCGCGGACTTGTTTGCCCTTGTAGCCGAAGACGCGGTATTCGCGGCCCTCGAGGTTGCACTTCACGAGGTAGCTGAGGAAGCCGTGGAGCTCGACGCCGCTGTGGTTCGGGCCGGTGAGGCAACCGCCGCGCAGCGCGCAGGTGGGCAGGTTGAAGTAGCGGCCGTATTCCTGCACCATCACATCGGCGGCGACTTTCGAAGCGCCGAAGAGCGAGTGTTTCGACTGGTCGATCGTGAAGGTCTCCGCGATGCCGTGCGCGTAGGCGGGATCGGCGTAGTCCCAGCGCGTCTCGAGTTCGGTGAGTTTGATGGAATTCGGCGCGTCACCGTAGACCTTGTTCGTGCTCATGTGCACGAAGGGCGATTCGGGGCACGCTTGGCGCGCGGCTTCGAGGAGATTGAGCGTGCCGACGGCGTTGGTGTCGAAATCGTCGAAAGGAATCGCGGCCGCGCGATCGTGGGAGGGTTGCGCGGCGGTGTGGACGATGACGGCGGGCTTGAGCTGCTTGACGAGGGCGAGCACGCCGGCGCGGTCGCGGATGTCGAGTTCGTGATGCTGGAAGCCGCGGAGCTCGCTCGCGAGGCGCTGCTGGTTCCAGCGGGTGTCACCTTGCGGGCCGAAGAAGACGGCGCGCTGGTTGTTGTCGACGCCGTGGACGGTGTAGCCTTGGGCGGCGAAGTAGACGCACACCTCCGAGCCGATGAGGCCGGAGGAGCCGGTGACAAGAAGGGTCTTGGCCATGGGAGAAATGGAAGCGGCAACGGAAGCAATCCCGCTTAGGCGAGGCCAGACGAATCTTGGGTCTCGTTCCGCGTGCAGCGAGGTTCAGAACGTCGCGGTCACCGAGAGCGAATAGGTGCGGCCGCGCCAGTCGCCGTAGGGTTGCACGCCGGCGGCGGCGGCGCCGTCGTTCGCATATTTCGGGTAGTCGAAGTCCGAGAGATTGTTCACGCGGAGCTGACCGCGCAGACCGTAACGCTTCGTCTTCAGTCGAAGCAGGCGGATGAGATCGGCCTGCGCGTAGGCGTCGAACTGCCAATACGCGGCCACGCGGTCGCTGCCTTGGGCGGCCCAGTCGGCCGCCGGCAGGCGGCGCGCGTGAAAATACTGGCCGTCGAGCCCGAACCCATAGGTGCGGTTCGACCAGCCGACGCCGAAGTTCGCACGATAGCGCAGCAGGCCGGGAGCGAGGCCGTCGGGATGGTTGAGCTGATCGACAGTGGGCGAACCGGTGAAGACTTGTCGCTCGTAGCGCTGGTAATAAAGCCCGCGTGCGCGCGCCTCGAGCGTGCCGCCGAGCACGCCGGTCCACGAGTAGTCGAACGCGAGGGTCCAGTTTTGCGAGTGGCGCGAGGAAGCGTTGATGCTGCCGACGATCAGGCGCGTAACGCGGCCGACCGTTTCGCCGGGGCCGGGCGCGGCGCGTTGCACGCGATCGGGTAGAAGCGTTTCGAGGGCGAGCGTTTGCTTCGCGTCGAGCGAGATGATTTCATTGGTCTTCTGCGTGTCGATGAAGTCGAGCGAGGCGCGAAAATGGTGCTCGTCGCCGCGCTCGAAGACGAGACCGGCGGTCTGCGTGATCGCGTCCTCTGGCGGGAGGAAAATGTTCACGTCGTCGTCGATCTGCGCGAGGTAGGATTCGTTGCGGCGCGGATCGACGATGAGTTCCTGATTCACGCCGCCGCCGGGACCGCCGGGCGCGGAGACCTGCTTGCTGAGCTGCGGCGTGGGGAAGCGCTTCGACGAGGTCACGCTGCCGCGAAACGTCACGCCACCGGCGAACGCCGCCTTCAGGCCGAGCGTCGGCACGGTGTTCACTTCGTTCGACTGGTCTGAGGCGATGTAGCGCACGGCGACGTCGGCTTCGACTTCATGCAGCCATTTCGGCAACCAGCGGCGCGGCACGAGCGGCGCCTGCGTCTCGGCGAAAAAGCTGTAGCGCTCGAGCTGACGGCCGTCGCGAATCGTCGGATCGGCGGCAGGCGAGCCGTCGGCGTAGACGGTTTGCTCGGTGTAGTCGGCGAGCTTGAGCAGGCGGTAGTCCGCGCCGGCGATCATGCTCGCACGACCGGTCGGCAGCGTGAGTTCCTGATTCGAGACGCGCGCGGAGACGTCGAGCGTGCGGTAGTCGCCGAGCGTCACGAAACGGTCGCGACCGCCGCGGTAGACGAGCACGGAGTCGTAGAACGCCTGCGGCGGGACGAAGCGCTGCGTGTCGCGCAGCGGGTTGTAGAGACCTTGGTCGACCAGCGCCTGCCAGCGCTGCGGATCGGCGGCGGAGAGGCCGCGGTATTTGACGATGTTGCGCGACACCTGAGCGTCGGCCGAGAGCCGCCAATCGCGCGGCAGACGGAGCAAAAGGCCACCGACGGCGGAGGAAAAATCGATGCGCGCCTCGCTGTAGTTTTCGCCGAGTTGGGGCGCCGTCTCGACGAGGGTGATCGCGACGTCCTGGCCGAGCGGATTCAGCGGCGACGCGGCGGCGAGAGTGAGATTGCCGGTGAGCACGTCGAGGCCGCGGTTCATCACGGTGCGCGAGTGCGTCGCGTCGACGCCGACCTGGAGCCACGGCCACGGGTCGTAGGTCACGGAGCCGAAAAACGCCTGACGGCGCTGGCGACGACCATAGGGCGAGTCGAGCGTGAGCGGAGAGGCGGAGAGGCCGGCCGGCGAGTCGTAGAAATCGCGCTGCGCGACGCCGGCGCGGCCGTTGAAGGCGGCGAGTCCGCCGAGTCCGTCGGCGCCGGGCGCGACGGATGTGAAGCTTGCGCTTCCCGCGCCGAAGAGAGGTGTGCCGTCCGCGCTGCGCACGTTCGGCGTGGCGCGGTAGAGCGAGTCGGCGGCGATCGCCTGCCGGGCGTCGCGGCGGCGACGATAACCGAGTTCGGTCTCGGTGGGCGGCTCGACGGCGGTGAGCACGGCGTTCAGCCGCACGCGGAGTTTATGGTCGAGGAGCGACTGGCCGTGCTGAAGCGAGAAGGAGGTTTGCGGCGCGTCGTAGCCGGCGGTGGCGTTGGTGTAGGTGGCGTTGACCTCGGTGGCGGTCACGTCGGGACGGAGCACGATGTTGATCACGCCGCCGACGGGATTGCCGCTGTAGATCGCCGACGCGGAGGCCGGCAGCACCTCGACCTGCTGGATGAGCGAGAGCGGGATGAAGTTCACGTCGGCCGGCTGGGTGCGGCCCACGCTCGTCTGCACTTCGGGGAGGCGGCGGCCGTTGATGAGGATGACGGTTTCGTTTTCCTCGTAGCCGCGGAGCTTGAGATTGGTGCTGCCCGCGAGCCCGTCGTTGAGGTCGAACGAGCCGCTCTGCTCCGGTGGGCGCGCGGTGGCATCGCCCTCGAGGATGGCGCGCTGGAGAAATTCGTTCAGCGCGACCACGCCGCTGCGCGTGATCTGCTCGCGCGTGTAGATCGTGAAGGGCAGGGCATCGTTTTCGCCGCGCGGGAGGTCGAGGTTGCCGGTGGCGCGGCGCGGGCCGAGCAGCGCGGCGCTGTCGTCGATCGGACGCAGGCGCGCGGAGCGGCCTTCCACGACGTAAGGCTCGAGGGTTTCGAGTTCGCGCGCGGGTTGGAAGCGCTGGTCGTCGAGCTTCGAGATGCGGCCGGCCTCGACTTCGACGTGGTCGATCCGCAGCGGATGCCAGCCGGCGGCGTTGGCAAAAAGCTGATGCCGGCCCGGGGGCACGGAGGGAAAACTGAAATGCCCGCTGGCGTCCGTGACGGCGGAGAGCCGCGTGCCGGCGAGCGCGACGGTGACGCCGGCGGCCGGCTCGCTCGTCGCGAGCAGCAGCCGGCCCGTGATCGTGCCCGCGGCTTGGCGGACGGAGCGGACGACGTATTTGTCGCCGCTATAGCGGAACGCGGCGAAGCCGCTTTCGGCGAGCAGGCGGGCGAGCGCCACGTCCGGTTCGAGCGTGCCGTCGAGCGCGTGCGCATGGACGATGTTCAGCTCGTCGAAAGCGAAGAGCACTTCGACGTGCGCCTGTTGCGAAAAGGCCAGCAGCGCGTCCGCGGCCGGCTGCGCGGGGATGTGCAGTTCGACGGGAGCGGCGGTGAGCGTCGTGGCCAGCGCGAGGGCGAGGCACGCGGCAGCGTGCGCGCGGGCCACCGCGCGGAAAGACGCGTCGCACGACAACGTGCCGGCGGCCAATCGTCGGAACAGAGCGGCGGGCCGGCGCATGCGTCAGCGCTCGTCGCGGAGGGAGACTTGCACAGTGCCGTGCGCGTCGCGTTTCACGATGATTTGCGGGACCGCTTGCGGCAGCAGCTCGAGAAATTTCGGCAGATCGTCCAGGTTGAAGCGGCCGCCGAGTTTCAGCTCGCCAGCGGCCGGCGAGACGGCGATGGCGCGATCGTGGTGCTTGGCGAAGGCTGCGAGCACGTCGCGCAGCGGCGCGCGGTTGAAGACGATCTCGCCGTTGCGCCAGGCGAGGACGGCGTCGATTTCGTTCGCGCCCAGCGCGTGCACTTCGCCGAGGCGGTATTGATCGCCGGCCTTCAGCGCGCGCGTCGCGTCGGGTGCGGCGCCGGCGGGCTGAACTTGGACGGAGCCTTCGAGCACGGTGACTTGGAGCGGTGCGGCGGCGTCGGTGCGCACGTCGAATTGCGTGCCGGTGACGCGCACGGTGCCGCCGGTGGTTTCGACGAAGAACGGGCGCGACGGGTCTTTCGCGACGGCGAAGAACGCCTGGCCGGAGAGGCGCACGCGGCGCTCGTCACGGCCGAGCGTGGCGGAGAGTTGCGTGTGGGCGTTGAGTTCGACGCGCGTGCCGTCGGCGAGCGCGACTGAGTGGCGCTCGGCGCTGGCGGTGGCGACCGACAGCGTCTCGGCGCGCGGCGCGCGTCCGACCCAGAGGGTCACGGCGACGGCTGCCGCGGCCGCGGTCAGCATTGCCCCGACCCATAGCGGACGGGACAACCAAGGGCGCGGACGGGCAGTCGTAAGCTCGCGGTTGGTTTCCGCCGTCGAGCCCTGGATGCCTGCCAGCAACGGCAACTGCTGTTCGAGGTCGGCGGAAAATTGGCAATACGCGGCGAGCGCGATGCGGTGCGACGGCGCGGCTTCGAGCCAGGCGTCGAGCGCGGTGCGTTCGTCGGCGGTGAGAACGGAGCCGTCCAGTTTGGCGGCCCAGAGTGCGGCCTGTTCGTCGGCGGCGGGATCGAATTTTTCGGAATGCGGTTTCATGACACGCCCTCCGGGGTGACGGCGGTGGCGTTGGGAGACGGAGAGTCGGCGAGCGCGGCGCGCAGGAGGCGCAGGGCGCGTGCGTGTTGTTTTTCGACGGTGCTGATCGCGATGCCGAGCCGGTCGGCGATCTCGGCGTGGGAGAGCAGCTCGACCTTGCGCAGCAACAGCACGGCGCGGCAACCGGCGGGGAGTTGCGCGATGGCGGCTTCGAGGCGGGCGAGTTCCTGGCGGGCGATGACCTGTTGGGCGACGCCGGGCTGCGCGGCGGCGGTGCGATCGATCGGCGCCTCGCCGGGCGCGATGGGCGAGATGGCGCGGCGTTTCAGGCGGTTGATGGCGAGGCGGCGCGCGGTCGTGTAGAGAAGCGCCTCGGGTTTTTCCGCGGCGTCTTTTTGGACGGTCGGGTAAACGCGCAGATAGGCGTCGTGCGCGATGTCCTCGGCCTCGGCCTCGTTGCGGAGGAGGCGCGCGAGATAGCGGCGCAACGGCGCGACGGTGGCGCGATAGAGCCCGGCGAAATCGCGGCGGTTTTCCGGTTGGTCAGGCATGGGCAGGCACTCGGCCAGCGCCGGCGCGGCAGTGGCGGAGGTGTAGACGGAACGTTCGGAAGCGGTGGGAGGCACGGCTACCCATGAAGACAAACGTAGTCCGGCGACCCGCTACTGGCGACGGGAAATGTTTTTCCCGGAGCCGTCCGGCCGCGGCAGCGTCGAAGCAGCCAAGCCGACCACCAGCGCCGCGGTCGCGATCCAGAGCAGCGCGGTATGCGTCGGCGCGAGGCGCTCGTGGGCGAAGCGCGTCGAGAGGGTGCGCGCCAGTTCCGGGTGGGCGGAAGTGATCGGCGGGGCGGCGGCGACCCAGCCTTCGGATTCGGTGCGA
Source organism: Opitutia bacterium (assembly GCA_016187945.1). Taxonomy (GTDB): domain Bacteria; phylum Verrucomicrobiota; class Verrucomicrobiia; order Opitutales; family Opitutaceae; genus Didemnitutus. The sequence goes on along the minus strand of JACPIT010000009.1, from coordinate 503,650 downwards.
CCGTCGTAAAGGACGACGCGGGCGCGGCGGCCGACGAAGCCGGAGACGTCGAGCGCGGAGAATTCGACGTTCGGGGGATTCGTGCTGGCGCAGCCGATTTCTTGAACGAGCTGGCCGGCGGCGGTCTCGACGCGCAGGCGCAGGCCGTTGCCGTGGGCGATGGGCCAGCCGGCATGGGGCAAGATGAACCACGGCGCGTCGATGGGGAACGGTTCGCTCCAGGCGGTGCAGGTGAACCCGGGGCCGTCGACGTCGGTGCCGGCGAATTGATGGCGGAGCGGTTCGGGCGAGAGGGGCGCGGTGCCGGCGAGCCTTCCCGCGGGTTGTTCCGAATTGGCGGAGACGATGGTGTAGTCGAGCGGGCCGACCGAGCCGGGCGGATGGAAAAACAGACGCCAGCGTTCGTCGGCGTCGAACGTCAGCGGATGCGGCCAGGCGAACAGCCCGGCGGCCGCGGCCGCGGCGACAGCGAACGCGCCGCGGGGAAGCCAGCGATCGCGCCGCCACTCGAGGGCGGGGGGCGGTTCGCTCGGCCGGCGCGTCGCGGCGGCGCCGACGGCGCCGGCGAGCAACAGGCCGAGCGCGCCGAGGCCGAGGGCGCCGGTGTGGCGTTGGAGCGCCCGCGCGGCGCGGCCGGCGAGATCGGGCGGGTTGGCCGGATCGACTTCGTGCGGCAGCAGCGCGCGGAACGCGGGGCGATCGAGCAGCGTCGTGATTTGGTTCACGTCCTGATAGAGGACGCGGCGCGTGGCGGGTTGTTCGAGCCGCGAGCGATCATGGCGCTCCAGGTAGGCCTGCACGGCGACGAGGCGCGCGCGGTTGTGCTCGGCGGCGTGGGCGTGGAAATACGCGGTGTGGCCGCCGGTCGAAATATCGTGCAGACCGAGGCCGATGACGGTGGTCCACGCCACTCCGAAGATCGCGCCCATGCAGCGAGCGCGCCGCCCCGCGGTGCCCAGCCGGACGAGCGCGAGGGCGTTGGCGAGCACGAGCACGGCGAGCAGTTCGCCGTAGCGCGACACGTAGCCGCTGTAATCGGCGCCGCGGGCGAAGGCGAGCGCGGCGGCTTGACCGACGGCCCAGAAACCGAGCGCGAGCACGACGCGGTCGAACGGCGTCGCCTCGCGCCGGGCTCGGAGCTGAAAGGCCAGCAGCGCGAAGGGGAGCATCGTGATCGCGACGGCGCCCGGCCAACCCGCGGGCCAGCCGAGCAGATCGACGAACGCCTGGAGAAATTGCAGCGGCGAACTCGCGGTTTGCGCGAACGCGCCATAGGAGGGCGCGGTGGCCTTGATGACCGCGATGATTGCGAGTCCGGTGGCGGTGAGGCCGGCCGGAACCCAGAGCCAGCGCGAGAAACCTCCCCGCGTCCACAGGGCGGAAAGAAGAACGGCGAGCGGCGCCATCCACATGCCGGCGAGCGTGAAGAGGCCGGCGGCGCCGGCGGCTTGCGCGAACCACCACGACCGCGAGCCCGGCTCGTGCTCCCACGAGCCGCGGACGTGCAGGAACAGAAACAGGAGCGCGAGGGGAAATTGGGACTGGAAACCCCAAGTGATGTTCTCCCAGGCGTAGGGCAGGGTGGCGAGACCGAGCACCACCGCGGTGGCGAAAATCGCGGGAAAGGCGCGGAGGCGACCGGCGAACCAGCCGACGACCACGGCGCAAAACGTCGCGAACAGCGCGGCATTGACGGTGGTCTGCACGAACGGATCCCAGCGGCCCGTGACGACGATCTCGAGCCAGGCGAGCAGTCGGGTCCACATCGGGACATGCTCGAAATGCGGCGAGAAAAACGCGGCCGGCCGGAGCGAGCCGTCGAGCCACGGGGCGAGGAGGTCGGCGGCTTCGATCTTCCACTGGTCGTTGATCGCCACCGCGCCGGAGTGGAGACGGATCTCGCGCAGCCGGGCGGCCAGCACGAGCGCGGCGGAGCCGACGGCCCAGAGCGCCGGCCAGAGCCGGGCGGACGCCGCGTTCAGCGACGGCTTACTTGAAACGGAGTGCGGTCCATGCCGTCCAATCCCAGGCATAGTTGCTATTGGGTCCGGGGTTGGTGCGAAGTCGGAGCCGGGCGCCTTCGCCGGGCGGAATGCTCACTTCGAAGGTTTGCAGCGCGCGGTCTTTGAGGCGTTGGACGGGGTCGAGCGCCTGTTCGAGGACGAGAACCTCGTCGGCGCCGCGAATCCAGGTGGCGGTGAAAATGGCGCCGTCGGTCGAGTTGCCGTTGGTGTAGGCGCCTTCGAGGATGCCGAACGCGCCGGCGAATTTCGTCGCGCCGGCGGGCACGTTGACGATCAGCTCGCTCGGGGCGTGGAAGACCATCACGGGTTTGCCTTCGATGACGCCTTCCGAGACGGGCGTCATGGCCGAATAGGAAGCGGGCGTGACGGAGAACATGCGGAAGAGATTCCGTTCCTCCTGCGCGAAGAATTCCTGTCCGGCGTTCGACGGGGGCAGCTCCGAGAGGGTGACGCGATAGCCGTCGGCGAAGAATGCCTCATCGCCCGGTTCGAGCACGACGGTGAGCGAGCGCAGGAAGCGTTCGGGTTTTCCGCCGGCGAAGTTCATGTAGCCCATGAGATCCTCGACGATCGGGTTGACGATGAAGCCGGTGCGCCCCTGCGGGAGCGGCATGCGATAGTCGAGTTTCACGCCCTGCGTGGTTTCGATCCGGAGGGTGACGATCGGCAGCTTGTAGAGGAAGCCGCGGAGCCGGCCGAGCAGGCTGGGGCGCAGGTCGACCGTGGCCCACAGGTGGCGGTCGACGAGATCCTCGGTCAGGCACGGTTGGCCCGGCGCGAGCTCGACGGTGCGGATCGGTTTCGGGGCGATGGAGCCGCGCGAGAACGGGCCGGGCTTGCGGCGCCAGAGCTGGAGGCCGCGTTCGGTCAGGACGTATTCGTAGCGGTGCAGGAGGAGCGAGAGCACCTCGGAGTCGTCGAAGGTGACGAGGCGCCGGTCGATCGACTGGAGCTTGAACAGGACGAACTCCGGCGCGCGGTCCGAGGAGTAGAATTTGAGGTTCAGGCGCGACAGATGCGGGCGGTAGGCCGAGTAGCTCTGGATGACGGGGCGCGGGTGGTAGTTGAATTTGTTGTAGAGCGCGACGGCCAGCTCGAAGCCGAAGACGTCCAGCGTGCCGTGGCCGACCACGGCGCGGACTTTCGGCAGATCGAAATAGGTCTGCTCGACTTGGAGTTTGTAGTCGTAGGTGCCGCGGGACTCGGCCGGATGGAGCAGCTTGTCCGCGTTGCCGAAGACGCGTTCCTGCGCGATGTTGAGGACGCCTCGCATCAGACCCGGGATCGCGACGCCGACTCCCACGAGGCAGGAGACCGCCAGCGCCACCGTGAGCCCACGCTGCCAGCGACGAAGCCCGTCACCGTCGCCGAGCAGGACCGGAAACGCCACGGCCGGGACCATCACGACGAAGAAAAACCCGATCATGTGCCCGTCGGCGCGCACGAAACCGTGTTTCCAGTTCAGCAGGACGTAGGCGCAAAACGCCACGGCCGTGACGATCGCGCGGGCGCGGTCCTGGAGTCGCGAGACGTAGCCCACGAGATACGTGAGCACCAAGCCGACCGTGACGAGACCGGCGATCAGACCTTCCGGCGGCGTGGGGATGCCCATCGTTTCCTGGTAGCCCTGGCTGATTTCCCAGGAGTTGAAGAAATAGTCCGGCAGGTTCAGCAGATTTTGCCCACAGAGCACCCAGCCGAGCAGATACGAGCCGGCGCCCCAGCCCAGGATCCACAACGCGTCCGCGCGGCGCCGGTGCCAGAGATGCAGCGCGGCGACGCAGATCACGAACACCGTCGCGAGCATGAGGTTCGTGAACTTGACCAAGCCGAGCACGGCAAACAGCGCCGCGAAGAGCGCAGGCAGCACGCGGAGTTTCTCGTCATGCCGCCGCAGCAGCTCGAACCCCATCAGCCCGATCGCCATCTGGTGGAGGGCGTCTTCATAGGTGGCGCCGAGCAGGATGAAAAACGCGAAGTAGATGTAGCGGCGGTGAAAGGACAGACGCAGCCCCAGCCGGAAAATCAGGGCGGCGACGACGAGCGCCTGCGCCGCCTGCCAGACGAGGAACGTGTTGTAATACAGACCGGTGTAGGTCTTCCCCATCAGGAATCCGAGCGGGCCGTAGGTGAACACGATATCGACGCCGAATTGCAGGCGATCGTGAAAGGCCTGGCCGAGCACCATGCGCCACGAGGAGTCGAGCTCGTTGGCCGGCGCGAACGGGAACGTGAAAATGACGAGTGCGAGCAGGACGAAGAAGAACGCGCGCGCCACCCAATCTGCAGGGCGGGGACGGGAAGGGACTGAAGGCTCCGACGTAGTCATGGACGGGGGAGGGAATAAATTTTCGACCGGGATCGGTCTAGCGGGAATTTTCGAAAACGAGGTCGCGCCAGAACGTCCAGTCGCTGGCCGGGCTGCCGGCGAGGCCCGCGGAAATCGTCAGATCGATCCTCCGAGCGGCCCCCGGCGGCAACGGGACGGCGAAGGCGACGGGCGCGCGATCCGCGGGCTCGATCGTGGGATGCAGGACGCGCCGGAACAGCACGCGGGTTTCGCCGCCGGCCGTGGTGCAACGCACCTGGAACTCCGCGCCGTCCGTCGGCGTTTTGTTGTCCGCCGCGAAGGCGCCCGGCCGGAAGCCGATTTCGCCGCGGATCGTAGCCACGGAATCGGGGACGACGAACCGAAGCGTCGACGGCGCATGCGCGAAGAACACCCGATGCCCGTCCTCCTCGCTCGCCTGCGCGCCGAACTGCGCGATCACTTCCTCGGGCACGATCCGCTCGGCGAGGCGTGGGACGGCGAACGCCGCGAGTTGCCCGCGCGGGAGCGGCGCGGGCTCGGCCTCCGTCAGGTGCGGCGCGCTCTCGAAAACCGCGCCGTCGCTACAGATCGCGCGGGCGACGAGCGACGCTGGGCGGCCGGCCAGATCGGCAGGCAGCGGAAAATCGAGCGTCAGCGACGCCCCCGGCGCGAGCGTGACCGAGCCCAGCACGCGCGAGCCGGAGCGCAGCTCGATGCGGCGGAGTTTCCCGGCGGAGTCGCCGGCGGCGACGCGCACGACGCGCGACGAATCGCCAGCGGAGAAAATGCCGATTTCGCCGTTGCGGCCGGCGGCGCGCGGGGCGGCCGCCAGCTCGGGCACGTGCGGGCGGAACTCGTCCCGGATCGCGAACAGCCGGAAACCCTGGGCGACGAACTGGGCGGATTCGACTGCGACGTAGTTGCGCTCGACGAACGCCGCGAGCGCCGGGAAGCGTGCCGGCGGGTATTTTTGCCAATGCCGATTCGGGCCGGCGCTGCAATCGACGATGAAGGTCGGGCGCGACGCCTGCAGGTCGCGCAGCAACGTCTCCAGTGCTCCCGGCACCTCGGTGTCGCGCGTGTCGCGTTCGGGCGCGACGTTCGTCCAGGGCAGCAGCCCGGTCTGGAACGACGCGTAGACGAAGCGCGAGCCGGGCGCGCGATCGGCGAAGAGATAGATGTCAGGATGGTAGCCCCACACGAAGATGCGTTCGTCGGGCGCGGTGCGCTCCGCGACGAAACGCGCCGCGCGATACGACGGATCGACGGGCAGCGTGCGCGAGCGCGCCTGCCAGGTGGCGCGGGCGAGCGGCACGACGACGACGACGAGCGCGAGCGTCGCCGCGACGCGCCGGAGGCCCGACACGCCGCGCCCGAACGCTTGCGACGAGAGCCAGCCGAGCGCCCACCCGGCGCCCGCGCACAGCACGGGGAGAACCTGGATCGCGTAGTGGTCGAATCCGCGACCGCCCGCGGCTGTGCCGACGGTTGCGCTCAGGCCCCAGACCAGCAGGTAGAGCCGCAGGGGATTGCCCAGCTTCTCCGTCGGTGTCGGCTCGCGCTGCACGAGGTGGGAAATCGCTGTCGCAACGCCGGCGACCGCGAGCGCGAGCAACAGCGGCGCCGCGGTCGCGAGCAGTTGAAACGGCAGCAGGGCCGTGGCGACGCGGTCCGCCGCGCCGATCGCCGGCCCGTAGAAACGAACGTTGTAGCTCCAGGTGTAGAAGACGAAGTCGCCCAGCGCGCCGCGGGCGGCGTAGTAGGCCAGCACGAGCAGCACCGGCAGCGCGGCCCCGGCCGCCAGCCGGAGCAGCGCGCGGTCGCGGCGGAGGTTTTCTCCCGCGAGGCGGGGCCAGAGGGCGAGCACGACGGCGGGCGCGGCGAGATCGAGCGCGCCCGGTTGTTTCGACAGGAAAGCCAGCGCGACACAGACGCCGGTGAGGAAGCTCCGCGGTTGCGCGGCGGAGAAAAAACACCACGCGGCCGCACTGGCGAAGAAAGCGACGAACCATTCCGTGACGAAGGCGTTGGCGTCGCCGACGTAGAACAGCGCCGTCGCGAGCGCCGGATAAAGCACCGCGGCCCACGCCGCCGCCGCGGCGCCGGCGCGTCCGCGCAGGGCGAGAAAAAGCAGCGCGCCGGTGGCGGCGATCAAGACAGCGAGGCAGGCGTGAACGGCGGCGAGATTATCCGTCCCGGCGACGCCGAGGATGGCGGCCATCGCGACGTAGGTCAGCGGCGTGCGCTGATCGACCGCGTCGCGGTAGAGCACGCCGCCGTCGAGCAGCGTGCGCGCGACGCTGGCGTGGATCGCCTCGTCGACGTTCCACGTCTTGAAACCGAAGCCCGGCGCGCGCAGCCACCACGTCCCGACGCACAGCCCGACGGCGAGGAGCGTGAGCATGACGACGGAAGCGGTGCGCGGGGAATTCGCCATGATTCAGGGCGCGAATTGCGGCCGACTCCAGCAAGTCCAGTCCTTCGTCGAGGTGCGACCGGGTTCGGTCTCGAAGGTCAGGCGAGCGGTCTTGCCTGGTCGCGCGGCGGGCAGGTCGAGCCGGTAGTTTTGCAGGGCGCGCTCGGCCGGCTGCGAACTCGGTTGAAGTTCGCGACTGAACAGCTCGACGCGGCGCGATCCGTCCGTCCAAAAAATCCGGAACGTCGCGCCGTCCGTGGGGCGGTCTCCCGCGATGGCGTCGGGCGGAAATCCGAACTGGCCGGCGACGACGTGCGCGTTCGCCGGGACGTCGATCACCACCGTGCCGGGTGCGTGCACGAGTTGCACGCTCACGCCCGCGATCTGGCGCACGCTCGGCGGAAACGGACTCGCGATTTCCATGCCGTCGGTGTCGTGGCGCGTCGGTTTTTTCAGATGATAGACGCGGAAGCGCGCGTCGAATTCGAGGAGGGCCCGGCCGGGCACGTCGACGCTGCGCACGTCGTCGAACCGGCTGAATTCGCGCACGAATTGATAATTCGCGGTGGCGAGGTCGGGTGAGAACGCGGGGAGATCGCCGATGCCGTCGGGCCGGAGCACGAGCCACGTTGGCTGGAGGTAGCGGACGAGCGCGTCCCAGTTCGTGCCGACCACGAGTTTCGCGCGGACCATCTCGCCGGAGGACATGCCCGGCCAGTCATAGGTTCTCAGGCCGGAGAAGTAGCCGATATAACCGAGCGGTTCCATGAACACCGTATCGCCGGGTTGGGCGTTTGCGTTCAGCCACTCGCCGATGACGCGGCGGTTGCCATCTTCGATCAGGGTCTGCTGCGTGCGCACCTGACGCGCCGTGCCGATCGTCAGCACGAGGCCGCCGCACAGGAGCGCTGCCATCGCCGCGAGACACATGGTGCGCGTCGCGATGTGCCGCACCCCCCAAAGCTGGCCGGCCGCACCCGCGAGCGCCACAGCCCCGAAAAGGAACGTGCTCGGGAAATACCACGGGAAGGGGAAATACGGGACGAAGGACAGGTAGGCCGCGCCGCCGAAAAAGGTCAGCGAGGCGACGCGCACCTCGGCGCGGACGCGCGGGAGCAGCCACAGCACGGAAGCAAGCGTAGCCGAGGCGCGCGCGACGGCGAACGTCCAGGCGGGCCACGTCGGGAACGTGTAATACGAAGGGAGAAACGCGCCTTCGGCCGAGGTTTTTCCCTGCCAGATCAGCCAGGGCATTTTCCAGAAATTTTCCAGGAACCGCACGCCGGCGGACAAGCCGCCGCTCTGCGCGCCCTTGGCGACGATCGTGTTTGGCACGGGCGTGCCGTAATACCACGTGGCCCAGACGAGCCACGGGCCGTAGAGCGCGGTGGTGACGAGTCCGGCGCGGACGAACAGCGCCAGCAGGCGGCGCCGATCCATGCCGGTGCGCTGCGGATCGTTGAACAGCCAGACGCCGGCCGCGACGAGCCCGATGTAGATGAAGCTGTCGGGGCGCGTCCACATCAGCCCGGCCCACGCCGCGCCGAGATGCACCCCTTGCCGCGGTCCCGGCGTCCAGTGCGCCCACAGCGCGTAGGCGAGGAACAGCAGCATGAACGGCGTCTCCATGCCGTTGATCGTGAAATCGAGCACCTTGGCGTCGAACGCCACGAAGGCCGCGAGAAACGCCGCGGCGACGAGCGGGTAGCCGATCCGGCGGGCCCACTGGAACAGCAACGCCAGCGCGCCGCCCAGCGCGGCGCCGCACATCGCGCGGAAGATCCAGAGCGCGCCCGTGTCGCTGGTGTTGCCGGTGAGCAGATAACTCACCGCCGGGAGCAGCACACCGAGCGGCGAGGTGAACGTGTGCAGGCGGTCGCCGTGATTGAAGACCAAGCCGTGGCCGGTCGCGAGATTCTTGCTCGAACGGAACGTGATGTAGTAGTCCTCCCAGACGTGGTCGGTGTAGAGCGCGAACGCCAGCGCCACGAGAAAGCCGATCGCGAAGACGAGGCGCGTGGCTTGGGAGGAGTTGAGGCGGGTCATGGGCATGAGACTCGGGCAGGTGCGTTTGCCACGGAGAAAAGGCCTGAGCAAGGTTGCACTCAACGCGCCGGTCAGACCCGTGGGGACAATCGGGACGGAGAAACCCGCTACTCTGTCGCGCGCCGTCTCAACGTCGTGCGCGGAAATCGGCCCAGTAGCTCCACGCGTTGGCGACGTGCCCGGCAACGGGCGGTTCGGTGCGAAGACGAATGCGGCCGCCGGGCAGCGCGGGAATCGCGACGCTGACCGTTTGCGCGCCGGCATCGGCCGGCACGCGGGACGGGTCGAGATGCCGCCGGAACAGATCGCGGCGCGTGCCGTCGGTTTGCTCGGCCTCGACGACGAACACGACTCCTTCCGTGCTGCGGCCGCCGGTGAACGCGGCGCGCAGGATGCCGAAGCGCAGGTCGAGATGGTTCATGCCGTCGCGCCACGGGTAGACCAGCTCGGACGGAGCGTGCGCGAAGAGGCACGGCAGGCCTTCCTCCTCCGTGTTGGCCAAACCGAACTGCGCGCGACTCGCGACCGGCGGCACGCGTTGGCCCTCGAAGTCGAGCGCCGCGCGCAGGGGGGTGACCGCGAGGTCGGCCCAGAACGGATTCGCCCGCGCCGGGCCTTCGGTGATGAAGCGCAGCTCGCCGCGCGTCGGCCACGGCAGCGCGAGCTTGAAGTCGCGGATGCCGCGGTCTTCCGGGGCGGCCGCGGGGTTGAGCGAGCGATCGAGGAGCGGCACCTCCGTGCCGTCGGCCCGCACGAGCGTGATGCGGAAGCGGACCGCAAGCGGCGCGGCGCGCTCGAACCAGTCGCGGTCGAGCTGGCCGAGCCCGCCGGTGAGCGTCGCGGCGTCGTCGCCAAGCGGAAAGACGACGACGGAGGGCGCGCCGACCACGGAGACGTTGCGGAGGTTGAACTCGGTGCGAAAAGCCTTGGCCGATACTTGGCGACGGGTCGGCGCGACCGGCTCGTCGCAATTCCGCAGCTTGATTTCGGCCGGATCCTCCAGCGGCGCGGGGCGACGCCGATAGACGATGAAGTGGGCGTCGTGCTCGAGATAGCGCCGACCGTGCACGTCGAGCCGGGCGACCTCGGCGGAACGATCGAACTCCTGCGCCACGGAGTAGAAATTGTGGAGGAAGCCCGGCGCCTCGCGCTCGACGCGCGGCACTTCAAACGGGCGCAGGACGATCCACGAGGGTTGCAGATAGCGCAGGATGGCGCCCCACGACGCGCCGACTTCGGCGCGGGCGGCGACCGTTTCGCGCGACGACATGCCGGGCCAGTCGTAGGTTTTCAGCCCCGAGAAGAAGCCGATGTAGCCGAGTGGCTCCATGAACACCGTGTCGCCCGGCTGGGATTGCGCGCGCAGCCATTCGCCGATTTTGCGGCGGTTGCCGTCCTCCACGATTTGCTGCTGGCTGCGGACCTGCCGCGCCACGGCCCAGACGCACCAAACGTTCGGGACGAGCAGGAGCGCCGCGAGCGCCAGCGCGAGTGCGCGGCGCGCGTGCGGCGCGGAAGCGTCCGCCGCCAGCCATTGCACGAAGCCGCCGAGCGCGATCAAAGCCAGCACGGTCGTGCTCGGGATATACCACGGGAACGGAAAATACGGGAAGTAGGTGAGGTAGACGTGCGCGCCGAAAAACGCGAAGGACGCGACGCGCGCCCACGAGCGCAGGATCGGCAGCAGCCACAGGAGCGAGCAAATCGTCGCGAGCGTGCGCGAGACGAAGACGACCGCGTCCGGCCAGCCGCCGATCATATAGTAGGACGGCAGGAAGGTGAGCTCGAGCGACGACGACTTTGCCCAGGCCAGCCAGGGCAACGTCGCCGCGGTGCGGAGCAGTCCGCCGATCGTGTGCGGGTCGCCGATGCCGCCTTTCGCTGCGATCGTGTGCGGCACCGGAGTGCCGTAGTAGGCCCAGGCCCAGAGCAACCACGGAAGATAGAGCGCGGTCGTGAGCAGTCCGGCGCGGACGAAAAGCCGCAGTTGCGCCCGGCGGTCGGCACCGGTCGACGGGTCGGCGTCGAACAGCCAGAACCCCGCCGCGATCAGGCCGACGTAGATGAAGCTGTCCGGGCGTGTCCACATCAGCCCGGCCCACGCCGCGCCGAGATGCGCCCATTGCCGCGGCCCGGCGGTCAGGTGGGCCCAGAACGCGTAGGCGATGAAGAGCAGCATGAACGCCGTCTCCATGCCGTTGATGGTGAAGTCGAGGGTCTTGGCGTCCGTCAGCAAGCCGCCCACGACGATCGCGAGCGCGAGCGGAAGGTAGCTGGACCGGCGCGCGAGGCGGAACAGCAGCATCGCCGCGCCGCCGAGCGCCGCGGCGCACATGAAGCGGAAAATCCACAGCGCGCCCGCGTCCGACGTGTTGGCCGTGAGCAGGCTCGCCGCCGCGGGCAGCAGCACACCGAGCGGCGAGGTGAACGTGTGCAGCCGGTCGCCATGGTTGAAGACCAGCCCGTGGCCCGTCGCGAGATTCCGACTCGAGCGATAGGTGATGTAGTAATCTTCCCAGACATGATTCGTGTAGAGCGCGAAGCCGAGCGCGATGGCGGCGGCGACGAGAAACACGACCGCGCTGGGCGCGAACTTTTCGGAACGATTCATGAGGACGAACGGGCTACTAAGGGTGGGAGCGGGAGCGGCATCAAGCCTCCAAGCGAGGCGCGGCCCGGCCCCGGATATTTCACTGCGTAGCGGAAACCGTGAGGTTTTCGCGCCTCGGCGGCGGCGAAATTCTCACGAATGCCGCTACCACGCTGCGTCGCGTGCTTCGCGCTGCGGGGGAAGCGTCCGGGCGAGGGCGGGCCCGCGCCAAGGTCGGCGCGACAGGGCGCGGGCGTTGCGCGCCCAGGCGGCATCGGCCTTCGGCGCGGCGACGGCTGGGCGACGATCTCTCGGCCGGAGCCGCGCTCCGCCTTCGCTCAGCGGTAGACCGGCGAGCTCCAGCCGGTCCAGTCCTTCGTCATCGTCTGCCCTTGCCGCGTGTTCAGCAGCAGGCGCGGGCGTCCCGAGGTCGAGGCGGGCAGCGGGAGTTTGAACGTCTGCAGGCCGCGGTCTCCGGGCCGGTTCACCGGATCGAGCGTGCGCGAGGCCAGCTCCTTCACCATCGCACCGTCGGCCCAAAATACGCGGAAGGTGGCGCCGTCGGTCTTCGGCTCCTTGGCATACGCGTCGGATACGAAACCGAAGCGGATCTCGGCCTCCAGTGCGTCCTCCGGCACGCGCACGGACATCGTTCCGGGCGCATGCACGATGTGCACGCGGACATTATCGATCACGGTGATCGGCGCCTCCGAACCGAACGGGTGATAGATGTTGACGATCGCGTGGTCGGGCGCCGTCGGGATCGCCCGGCGATACAACGTGAAGTGGGCGTCGAAATTCAGCATGAAATGGTCGGGGATGCGCGCTGCCGCGACCTGGGGACGGACATCGAAATCGCGCACCGGACGATAGAGGTTGGTCAGCAAATCCGGATTCTCGGCGCGGATGCGCTCCGCCTCCGGATCGCGCAGCACGACCCACTCCGGCGCGAGTTCGAGGAGGATGCGGCCCCAGCCGTTGCCGCCCTTGCGGACCTCGACCATCCGGGGCGACGAGAGACCGGGGAAGTCGTGCGTGCGCAGGCCGGAAAAATAGCCGATGTAGCCGAGCGGCTCCATGAAGGCGTAGTCGTTCGGCTTGGCGTTTTGCTTCAGCCAGCGGCCGATTTGTTCCAAGTTGCCGCTATAGACGAGGCGCTGCTTGGCGCGCATCTGCACGGCGGAAGCCAGCGTCAGGCCCGTCTCCAGCAGCACCAGCCAGGCGACGAGCGCGATGCCCGCGTAGCGCGCCAGCCGGGCGAGCCCCCGCGGATTGCTCCCCGGCTGCATCGCGGCGCCGAGCACGCCGCCGCAGACGATGGCGCAGAGAATTCCCGTGGCCGGAAAATACCACGGGAACGGATAAAACGGGAAATAGGTCAGGTAGGCATGCGCGCCGTGAAACGTCAGCGAAGCCGCGCGGACCGGGGCTGGAAATCTCGGCCAGAGCCACGCGAGCAGCGCGATCGCGCCGAAGCCGCGCGCAGAGTAAAGGCAGAGCAGCGGCCAGCCCGCCGGCTGATAGTAGGTCGGCATCAGCGCGCCCTCGACGGTGGTTTGGCCCGACCACATGCGGAGCGGAAGCAGCGCGAACGTTTGCAGGAATCCGCCGAGCGTGCGCGCGGGGTTCAGCGAGCCTTTCGCGACGATGGTGTGCGGCACCGGCGAGCCGTAGTAGGTCCAGGCCCAGACGAACCACGGCAGATAGAGCAGCGTGCAGACGAGTCCGGCCTTGAGCAGCAGGCGGAGATTTTCGCGCCAATGCACACGGCGTTCGCCGAAGCTGTTGAACAGGCCAAAGCCTCCCGCGAGCAGCCCGATATAGATGAACCCGTCGGGACGCGTCCACATGATGCCGGCCCACGCCGCGCCGAGATGTCGCCATGGCGCCGTCTCCGCGGCGCACAACGCCCAGAACGCGTAGGCGAGGAAGAGCAGCAGGAATCCCGTCTCCATGCCGTTGGTGCTGAAATCGAGCACCTTCGCCTCGAGTCCGAGCGCACCCGCGCCGATCCACGGGGCGACGGCGCCGACGCGCAACCGGCGCAAGCCGACAAAGACGAAGGCGGCGGCGCCGCCGAGAGCGACCGCGCTCATGATCCGGAAAAGCCACAGCGCGGCGCCATCCGAGCGAGCGCCGGCCAGCGCGCTCGCCAACGCAGGCAGCAGCACGCCCAGCGGCGACGTGAAGGTGTGCACGCGCTCGCCCGGCGTGAACACGAGGCCGTTGCCCTGCACCAGATTTTTGCTGCTGCGGAAGGTGATGTAGTAGTCCTCCCACGCGTGCTGTGTATGGGCGGCGAAAGTCAGCGCGAGGATCGTCACGGCGATCGCGACGAACCATACGTGCCGCCGGACTGAAGCGAAGGCGACGGGCGGTGGGGCAGAGACTGCGGGTGGGCTCACGATTAAAAAAGGACACGTGAGGAACAGAAAACCGCCATTTCGTGACGCTCGAAATACGGACTGATACTTGGGGACGCGGTCCCGGAAGTTCCGCGCGTCCCTTGAGCAAGCGCGGCAGCATGCAAGGCAGGGCGTGGACTCCGCTCCGCGCCGCAAATCCTCGGCGGCGAGCGGAGTCGCCGCCCTGCCCTCGCCGCGCCGAGGTGCGGAAACGGGAACGGAGCGCGATACTCCCGGCCTCTTGCCCGCTGCTCAGTCGTGCGCCAGCCAGGCCTCGCGGGCGAGGTCGGCGTGGCGGGGCAGCACCTGCGCGCCGTCGTGGAAACGGCGGATCTTCGAGTGCGCGGCCGGCGCGAGCGACTTGCCGCTGCGCTCCTTGGCGAGGCAAGTCAGCATCAGGCGCGACAGCGCGACGGCGTTGCCGGGCGGCACGAGATAGCCGTCCTGCCGCTGGCCGATGAGCTGCGGGATGCCGTGCACGTCGGTGGAGACGATCGGCGTGCGGAACGCCATCGCCTCCATCACCACGCGCGGGAACGACTCCTCGAAACTCGTGCAGACGAAAAGATCCGCCGCCGCGAAGAAATCGAAGGCCTCGCGCGTCTCCGGCACGAGCGTGAGGTTGGTCAGGCCGAGCGCCGCGATGTCGCGCTCGATCAGTTCGAGGTAAATGCCGGGCCGCGCGCCGACGAGGAGGAAGCGCACCGGCGCCGCGCCGCGGTAGTGCCGGTTGAAATGCGCGATGGCGCGCAGGAAGACGTGCTGGCCCTTGCGCTCGCACACGGTGCCGATGTTGGCGACGACGACCTCGTCGTCCCGCAGGCCGTGTTTGCGCCGGAGCGCCGCGCGGTCGTGCGTGGCGCGGAAGGACTGCACCTGCGCGAGGTCGATCCAGCTCGGCACGATCGCGAAGTTGCCGCGGTCGTCGTCGGCGTGGTAGCGGCGGGTCGCCTCGCACAGGAACAGCGTGCGCGTGCTCTGCTGGAGCGCTTCGTGCACGAGCGAGTGCAACGGGAGCGCGAGTTTCGTCTCGAAGGCCCGGAACACCGACGTGCTTTCGTGGATGTAGAGCAGGCTCGGGCGGTCGGCGCGACGGGCGAGCAGCACGCCCCAGAAGCAGAGCAGCGTGTTGGCGACGACCAGGTCGACGTGGTCCCAATCGACGCGTCCGGAGATTTCGCCGAGGCGCTGGTGAAAAATCTCCTCGTTCGCGCTCCGTAGCAGAGCGGCCTCGTCGGCGACGATCACCTCGGCGCCGAGCTGCTGGTAGTCGGAACGCAGCGGGCCGTCCTGGCCGGCGAGGACGGTCACGCGCCAGCCTTGCGCGCGCACGAGATGCGTCGCGTATTCCCGCAGGAACAGCGGCGCGCCTTCGAGGTTGAGGTTGTGTGTGAGCAGCAGCACCTCGAGCGGCCGCGCCCGCTCGGGCCGGCCGCCGGCGGCGGGTGCGCAGCGGATTTCGGTCCCGTGCAGCTCGCACTGGCGGCTGAAGCAGGCGTCGCGGTAGCCCGCATAGCGATCGAGCCAGGCGAGGTGCTCGGCTTCGTCGAAAGTCACGCCGCGCGTCGCGCTGCCAAAGTGCATGAGCTTCGCCTGCGGCGTGTAGATCACGCGGTAGCCGGCGGCGCGGGCGCGCAGGCAATAGTCGACGTCGTTGTAGGCGACGCCGAAATCGCGTTCCTCGAATCCGCCGAGCTGGCGATAGAGATCGGCGCGGGTGAGCAGGCACGCGCCCGTCACGGCGGAGACCTCGCGCGCGACCGCATGCCAGAGTGGCGGCACTTCCGCCTCGGCGCGCCGCGCCCACGGCGTGTCGGCGAGTCCGCCGTGCGGGCCGATCAAGATGCCGGTGTGATTGAGCGTCCGGTCCGGGAAAACGAGTTTCGCTCCGACGACGCCGACGTCCGGCTGGCGGAACCACGCCGCCATCTCCTCGAGCCAGCCGGGCTCCAGCGCGTCGATGTCGTTGTTGAGGTGCAGCACCAGCGGTGTGTCGATGTGCGGCAGCGCGGCGTTGACGAGGCGCGAGTAGTTGAACGGCGCCTGCGCGTCCGGAGTGCGCACGACGACGCAGCGCAGGTCGGGGCGAGTCTGGATGCGTTCGAGGTAGCGCAGCGCGTCGGTGTCGCGGGAATGATCGTCGACGATGACGAGTTTCGCCCAGCGCCAGTCGACGGTTTCCTCGAGCAGCTCGACGCATTCCTGCAAGAGGTGCAGCCGGTCGCGCGTCGGGATGACGATCGTGACGGGAAGCTGCGCGAGCACGTCGCCGCTCCAGCGGAGTTGATGGAAGTTCTCGCGCCGCGCGTGCGCCGCGGCCGGCAAAAAGGGCGCGGCGGACCAGTGCCGGCGGATCATCGTGTCGACGAGGGCGAGGCGCGCTTCTTCGATCGCGGGGCCGGTCGCGGTCAGCGGGCCGGGGCGCCCGGCGCGCCGGTGGTAGCAAATCTGCGCGACGTGCGCGACGTGAGCGTCCGTCCAGCGGTCGCTGAGGCGGAGTAACGCGTCGAACCACGCGACGTGGGCGAACTCGGGACGGAACGCGCCGGCCGCGATCAGTTTTTCCCGGCGCACGACGGCGAGGTGGCCGGGGAAAAGGCCGGAGAGCAGCAGCGCGGGGCTCCATTCCGGTTTGAAGCACGGCTCGGAGCGCGAACCGGCGTCGTCCATCGCATCCTCGTCGGTGTAGACCAGCTCCAGCTCGGGCCGCGCGGCGAAGCGCTCGGCGATCTCGACCAGCGCGTCAGGAGAGAGCCGGGCGTCGCCCGGCAGCAGCGTGACCAACTCGGCCGTTCCGGCGCGAAGCAGCGTGTTCAGATGCGCTGCAATTTCGCCCGCGCCCGGCAGCGGATGCCAGCGGCAGCGCGGGTCGAAGCCCGGCCGCGCCTCGGCGCCGACGAAGTGCGCTTCCCAGTTCGGATAGAGCTGGCCGGCCAGCGAGGTCGCGAGTTGGGAGAGTTGCAGGTCGGTGCAGTCGCGGGCGTCGACGAGCAGTTGAAAACGCGGACGCTCGCCGAGCGCGGCGGCGGATTGGCGGAGGATCGACGTGAGCCGGCCGCTGAGGCGGTTGTTGCGCTGCCAGGCGGCGAACGTATCCGGCGCGGTCCGGTCCGGCAGCGTCGCGGGCGCCTCGCGCCGGTAGAGCGCGTGAGCGGCGCGGAGAGCGGTCCAGCGCTCCGACCAGGGGCCGAGTTCGACGCGCCGCCGCTGCGCCGCCGCGCGCAGCGCCAGCACGCACCGCAGGAACACGCGCCGATCGAACGCCGGCAGCGGGCGCTCCCAGAGATGGCATGCGCGCGGGTAGAAGCGGCGGGTGAAAACCAAGTGACTCGTCCCGTCCTCAAGTTCGGCGAACATCTTGATCGCCGCCGGGCCCGGAACGTTCTCGTCGATGTCGAGCAGGCCGAAATACTGCGAGCGGGCCGCGTGCGGATGGCCGGGGAAAAGTTCCGCGGCTTCGGGGCGCGGGAGATCGCCGTAGGAGAATTCGTTTTCGACGCTGGGGTGCGTGCTGCCGATGAGCCGGCGGATGCGCTGCTCGCGGTGGATGAGCCAGCCTTCGACGCGGACCTTGCCGTATTGCACGCCGCCGACGAGTTCGGGTTTCTCGAGCGCGCCGAAAAACGGCGGGTTCGGCAGCGTGTCGAGTGGGACGGCGACGCCGCTCTCGATCAACGTGTCGGCCAGCGGTGCGAGATCGACGGACGGATCGGCGCGCAGCGCCTGCAGCAGGACGTGCGCGTGGTCGGGCAGCACGCCGAGTTGGTAGCGCCCTGGGGAGCGCGGGCCGTGTTTCACGCGGATCGGGGTGCGCCAAAATTCGGTCCAGTGGTTGTCCGCGTCGAGGAGTTCGAGCCGGACTTCGCGAGCGCCGCGATGCGGCTGGAGTCGGAGCAGGAAACCGGCGTGCGGCAGCCGCGAACCTGGCCGGTAGCGCGCTTCGATCTCCGGTCGCGGCAGGCCGAGGATGCCCAAGTGCGGCACGCCGTCGATCATCGCCCGGATGTCGGAGAATCCCGTGCCGATTTTCGAGACGAACCAGCCGGCTACCCAGACGGGTTCGCCGGCGAAAACCCAATCGCGGGGCTGCTCGACATCGAAGATGTAGGCGTCGTTTTCGTTCACGCGGAGAGTCGTCCATGTAGGCGGCGGCGGGGCGCGGGGGCAAGTCCCGCATGCGGCCGAACGCGCCCGGTCATCGGCTCAATCTCCGGCGGCGGCCCGCTGCGCCAGCGCGAGGTGCCCAGGCAACGACGCGTCCTGCCGATAGCGGCGCAGCACCGACTCGCGGGCGCGCGCGGCTTTCGTGCGGTCGCCGGCAAAATGAGCGGCGAGCGCCAGCTTGATGGCTTCCGCGAGCCGGTAGCGATCGCCTGGCGGCGTGAGCCAGGCTTCGTCGGCGCCCAACATCTCCGCGATGCCGTTGACGTTGGTGCTGACGATCGGGCGCGCGAAAGCCGCGGACTCGAGTAGCACGCGCGGGAACGATTCCTCGAAACTCGTGCAGACGAAAACGTCCGCCAGCAGGTAGAAATCGAAAATCTCGCCCGTCTCGGGGAGGAACACGACGTTGTCGAGGCCGTGCAGCTCGACCTCGCTGCGGAGGATGTCGAGGTAAGGTCCGGGCCGGGCGCCGACCATCACGAATTGAACCGGCCGGTCGGGATAGGTGTGGCGCAACTCGTCGCGCAGGAGCTCGGCGGTGCGGACATAGATATGCTGGCCCTTCCGCTCGCAGACCGAGCCGATGTTGACGAGCAGCACGGCGCGCGGATCGAGCCCGTGTTTGCGGCGCAAGTCGGCCGCGACATGCGCGGTCGCGAACGCGTCGACGCGCGCCGCGTCCACCCAGCTCGGCAGCAGGCGGAAGTGATCGCGTGCGTTCAGATAATCGAAGACCAGCCGCGACGAATCCGCCGTGAAGACGACGTGCGTGGCGGCGCGGAACGCGTCCTCGACGAGCGGGAAGAGCGGCGCCGGCAGCAGCGGACGGAAGAAGCGGCGGACTGGCGAACTCTCGTGGACGTAGAGCAGCGACGGTTTGCCGGCGGCGCGCGCGGCGAGCACCGCCCAGAACGCGACCATCGTGTTGGCGACGAGCAGATCGATCTGGCTCCAATCCGGCCGAAACGCGCGCGCGAGCGCGGAGTGGAACGCGGCGGGAGTCTCGGCCGTGAGCGCGGAGGAAACGTCGACGACCTCCACCGGCATGCCCGCGCGCTCGAACACGTCGCGCATCGGGCCGTCCTGCGGCGAGATGACGCGGACGCTCGCGCCGGGTTGCGCGGCGAGGTAGCGCGCGAGCTCGAAGATGAACCACGGCGCGCCCTCGAAATTCAGGTTGTGCGTGGCGACGAGCGCGCGCAGCGGGCGCGGCGTCGCGCCGCTCGGCGCCGGCGCGCCGGGCACGCTGCGATGGCGCACGGGCGCCGGCGCTTCCGCGCGATAGGCGGCCCACGCGTGGCGGAGCGCCGCGAGCAATTCGCCGGCGGAGCCGCGCGGCAGGCCGTGCCGCCGCGCGGAGCGAAGCAGCGCCCACGCGGCGCGCGCGAACGTCCGTCGCGAAAACGGCGGCAGCGGGCTGTCTGCGCCGGCGATCACCCGTGGCGTGAAGCGTTGCGCGAAGGCGAGGTGTTTCTCGCCGTTGTCGAGTTCGGCGAAGACCTTCACGAGCGCGGGCGCGCTGTGCGTCGCGGGCAGGTCGACGTGGCCGCGGAATTCGGATTGGGCGACGCGGGGCAAGTCGGGAAACAGCTCGGCGATGTCGGGGCGCGGCAGGCCGGAGCGCAGCGTCGATTCCTGCACGGCGTCAGCCAGCGCCGTGATGCGCGTGATACGCGCGGTGCGGTGCGCCAGCCAGCCGTTGACGGAGAGACGGCCGTAGCGCAGCCAGCCGGTTTCCTTTGGCTCTTCGAGCGCGCCTTGGAACGGGGGCACCGGCAGGGAATCGAGCGGCGTGGCGAGCGTGGCGGAAACGATTTCGTCGGCGAGTCCGTCGAGCGGTTGACCAAGCCGTTGCGCATGAAGTTTCAGGAGCGCGGGCACGGCGTCGGCGAGCGTCGCGGCGAGCGGACGGGGCGGTGGACAACCCGGGGCGTCCTCGGCCGCGCGGATCGGCGTGCGGAAAAACTCGGTCCACCCCCCGGTCGTGTCGCGGTATTCGAGCCGGAGCAGCGAGGCGCCGCGGTGCGGCTCGAGCAGGAGGACGAAGCCCGCGTAGGGCGGGCCGGCGCGGCCGAGGAGCTGCGGATCGAGCGCGGGCTTCGGCAGGCCGTGGATCGCGAGGAAGGCGCGGCCGTCGATCCAGGCTCGGAGATCGGTGACCAGGCGATCGCGTCCGGCGAACAGCCAGCCGCCGATCCACGATTTGCCCGCGGGAAACATCCACCCGGGCGGGTGGATTTCGATCGCGAACTGAAGACCGGAGGCGACGGACATGGCGCGGAGTTAGCGGTCGGCCGTCGCGTTGGCGAGGGCGAGGTGCTGCGGCAGGGCGACGCGTTCGTCGAAGCGTTTTTCCACCACGAGGCGCGCGCGCTCCGTGCGCGTGTGATCGCCGGCCGAGAGGGCCGCCAGCGCGGCGCGCAGCGCGGCGGCGAGTTGTCGCGCGTCGCCCGGCGGCACGAGCCAGGCTTCGTCCGCCGTGACGAGTTCGGGAATGCCGTTCACATCCGTAGTGACAATCGGCGTGCGGAAAGCCGCCGCCTCGAGCAGGACGCGTGGCGAGGATTCCTCGAAGCTCGTGCACACGAGCACGTCGGCGAGGCGGAGCCAGTCGAAGTTCTCGCGCGTCTCCGGCACGAAGCGCACGCAGTCGAGGCCGGCCTCGTCGACCTGCTGCTGCAGCGCCGTCTGGTAGGCGTCGTCGCGCGCGCCGACCATCACGAACTCGAGCGGGCGGTCCGGATGTTGCGCGCGCCACTCCGCGCCGAGCAGTTCCGCGCAGCGCACGAACACATGCTGGCCCTTGCGGGCGCAAACGGCGCCGAGGTTGAGCACGACGAGGGCGGCGGGGTTGACGCCGTGTTGCGCGCGCAGAGTGGTGGGCGCGTGTTGTGCGGCGAACGCGTCGATCGCCGCCAGGTTCAGCCAGGTCGGCAACACCCGGAAGCGGGCCTGCGGATCGAGCTGGGTGAAGATGTGCCGCGACGCGGCGGCCGTGAAAGCGACCTGCGTGGCCAGGCTGAACGCGCGCTCGGCCGCCAGTTGCAGCGGCCGGGTGGCGAAGAAGCGGCGGAGCGGGGCGCTTTCGTGGACGTAGAGCAGGCTCGGCTTGTGCGCGGCGGCGGCGAGATGCACCGCCCAGAACGACACGAGTGTGTTCGCCACCACCAAGTCGACTCCGCTCCAGTCGAGCGGCACCGCGGATTGAAGCGCGGACTGGAACTCCGTGTCGTCGCTCGCGCGGAGCGCTGGCTCGAGGTCGACGACCTGCACCGTCATGCCGGCGGTCTCGAAGAGAGCGCGCATCGGGCCCTCGGCCGGGGAGAGCACGTGGACGACGGCGCCGGCCTCGCGACGATGATAGGCAAGCAGCTCGAACAGCAGGCGAGGCGCGCCCTCGAAGTTCAGATTGTGGGTTGCCGCGAGAATGCGCAGCGGTGCGGCGCGGCGCGACAACGGGTGCGGGGCGGGCAACGGATAGTGGCGGCGCGAGGTCGGAGCTTCCTCGCGGAAGCGGGCCCAGGCCCGGCGCAGGGACGCGATCTCCCGCGCGAGCGGACCGGCGCCGCTCCCGAGCCGGGCCGCCGCCGCGCGCAGCGACCACCACGCGCGGACGAAAACGCCGAGCGAGAGCGGAGGCAGAAGGAGCTCGGGACCGGAGGCGACGTGCGGGAGGAAACGTTGCGCAAACACGAGGTGCTTCTCGCCGCTCTCGAGTTCGGCGAAAATTTTCAGCAGCGCCGGCACGCCGGGCTCGGGCACGACGTCGACCTGCCCGACGAACTGCACGCGCTCACCCTCCGAAAGGCCGGCGAAAACCGTGCCGACATCGCCGCGGGCCAGACCGTGGATGAGGGGCGAGGTGTTCCGGCCGTCTACGATTGCGGTGAGGCGGCGGATTTTTCCGGCGCGGTGCGCGAGCCAGCCGGTGACGATCAGCCGGTGATCGGTCGTGCGCCCGGTGGCGCGCGGTTCTTCGAGCGCGCCGTGGAAGGGCGGGTTGGGCAACGTGTCGAGCGGCGTGGCGAGCGCGCCGGCGGCGATCTCGTCGGCGAGCGCGGTCCAGGATTTTCCGGGAACGCGCCGGCGTTGGCGGAGGAGATCGAGCAGCAGCTCGGGAAAACGGTCTGCGAGGGGCGGAGGCGTCAGCGCCGCGGGAGCGTCAGGGGCGACGGTGATGGCGGTGCGGAAAATCTCGCGCCACTCGCCGGCGGGGTTGCGGACTTCGACGCGCAGCAGCTTCGCGTTGCGGTGCGGCGTGACTTGCGCGACGAAACCGGTGAAGGGCGGGCCGGCGCGGCCGAGGAAACGCTCATCCATGCCCGGCTTCGGCAGGCCCGGCAGGCCGAGGAACGGCCGGCGGTCGATCCAGACGCGCAAATCCGTGGCGTAGTGGTCGCCGCTGACGCCGATCCAGCCCGCCAGCCACGACGCGCCGACGGGGAAGTGCCAGCTTGGCGGATGAACCTCGATGTCGAACTGCCAACCGGCGGCCTCGCTCATGACGCGGCAGGTTGTCCGGCGGCGACGGCTCTGGCGAGCGCGAGGTGGCGGGGCAGCACGCGCTCGGCGGCGAACTCGGCGGCGACGCGCTCGCGCGCGGCGCGGGCCTGGCGGCGCATCGTCTCGGGCGATTGCAGCAGCGCGGCCAGCGCGTCGGCCCAGGCGGGCGTGTGGCCCGGCGGCACGAGCGTCGCCTCGACGCCGGAGCGCGCGATCTCGCTGATGCCGGGGATGTCCGAGGCCAGCAGCGGCGTGCCGCACGCCATCGCCTCGAACACGACGCGCGGCGAGGACTCCTCGTGACTCGAGCACACGGTCAGGTCGGCGGCGACGTAGTAGCCGAGAAATTCCGGCGTCTCCGGGTGGACGACGAGATTGGGCAGCGCGAGGCCGCCGAGGATTTCGCGCAGGAAATGGTCGTAGGGCGCGTCGCGTCCGCCGAGCAGCACGAAGCGCGTGCGCGCGGCGAGCGCGGGGTGGCGTTGGTTGAAGAGCGCGACGGAGCGCGCGAAGGCGAGCTGGCCTTTGCGGTCGCAGACGGTGCCGACGTTCGTCACGAGCCACTCGTCGGGGCCGGTGCCGAGTTGCGCACGCAGCGCGGCGCGGTCGCGCGTCGCGCGCCACGCGTCGAGCGCGGCGAGGTCGACCCAGCCGGGGGTCAGCGCGGCGCGCACGGAATGGCCGGGCCACGCGTGGTAGCGGCGGGTGGCGTCGCTGGTGAAGCTGACGATGTCGGCGGCGGTGAGCGCGGACTCCGCGAGGCCGAGCACGGCCGGCGCCAAGCCGCCGCCGTAGAAGGCGGACGGGCTCGTGCTCTCGTGCACGTAGTAGAGCACGGGGCGAGCGGCGGCCTTGGCAGCGTGCACGGCCCAGAAGGTCGTGAACGTGTTGCCGATCACGAGATCCGGCGCGGCGAAGTCGCATTGCGTCGCGAGCGCGGCGAGGGCGGCTTGTGCGGCGGTTTCGTCGGCGGCGGAGAAAACGGGCGCGGCGTCGATCACCTGCACGGCGGCGCCGAGCGCGGCGAAGCGCTCGCGCAGCGGGCCTTCGGCGGCGCTGACGACGGAGAGTTTCAGGCCTTGCGCGGCGAGGTAGCGGGCGAGATCGAGGAGGAAGAGCGGCGCGCCTTCGAGGTTCAGGTTGTGTGTGGCAAGCAGCACGCGGCGCAGAGGCTGCGAGGCCGCGACCGCCGCTCGCGTCGCGACGGCCGGCCGCGCGGCGGCGTCGGCGAGGTAACTGGCGCGCAGGCGCGCGAGGTCGGCGTCGAGTTGCGGCGTGAGCTCCACTGCGTGGCCGCGCACGCGGAGCGCGCTGCGCCAGGCGAGCAACGCTTCGTCGAAGGCGGGCGCGGTCGGTGCGGCGTAGGGGAGTTTTTCGATCTCGGCATCGTGCCGACGCGTCCTGCGCACTTGCACGAGATGCAGCGAGCCGTCCGGCATCTCGGCATAGAGGCGCAGCACGACGGGATTCGGCAGTTGGGCCGGCACGTCGACGTAGCCCTCGTAGCCGCACGCTGCGGCGATCGGGTAGTCCGGAAAATGCGGCACGAGGTTCTCGGTCGCGCGTCCGAGCTTGAGCGGCTGCAGCGCCTGCAAGTCTGCCGTGCACCAGAGGCGCGCGATTTTTTCCGTGCGGTGGAAAAGGTAGCCGACGACCGGCAGCAGGCCGAAGCGGCAGCGGTTCACCGCGGCGGGCTCATCGGCGTGGCCGACGAAGGGCTCGGGCGGAAACAACTGATCCTGCACGACGGGCAAATCCGCCGCGAGACGCGCGGCGAGTTGCACCCACGAGGCTTCGGGCTGCGTGCGGCGCGTGCGGAGGAGAAAGTCGAGGCCGCGGGTGAAGTCGTGCCACTTGAGCGGACGCGGGCCGGCGGGCGCGGTTTGGTCGACGCGTTCGCCCGCGACTTGGCAGGTGACGGTTTGAAACGCGGTCCAGTGGCCCTCGATCTCGAGCGCTTCGAAAACGATTTCGACGACGCCCGGGCGCAGTTCGACCATGATGAAGAACTCGGCGAGCGCGTAGCGTTGACCGGTCTTGAAGTGCGCGGCGAGGTCGGTGCGCGGGCGGCCGTGC
This sequence comes from Opitutia bacterium, assembly GCA_016187945.1. Taxonomy (GTDB): domain Bacteria; phylum Verrucomicrobiota; class Verrucomicrobiia; order Opitutales; family Opitutaceae; genus Didemnitutus. The sequence continues at coordinate 479,115 of JACPIT010000009.1, read as the reverse complement.
ACGGCGGGAAACGCGCGGCCGTCGATGCGCGCGCGGACGTCGACGAAGTGCCGTCCGGCTTTCGGCCACACCCAGCCGCGCAGCACCTGCCAGCCGGGCGCGAGCGTCGCGCCGGGCGCGGGCGACTCGATCTGCGAGTGACTGAACGCGGTTTCGGCCATCGGGGACTCAGCCGAGCCAGGCCTCGCGGATCACCTCGAGGTGTCGCGGCAGGGCGCGGGCGTGGTGGTAGTGGCGGGCGGCGCGGGCGCGGGCCATCGAGATCATCTTGTTGTTGCCGGCGAAGTGGTCGGTGAGCGCGGCCTTGAGCGCGGCGGCGAGCTTGAACGGGTCGCCGGCGGGCACGAGGTAGGCTTCGTCGGTGTTGGTCAGCATCTCGGCGATGCCGTTGACGTCGGTGCTGACGATGCGCGTGCCGAAGACCATCGCCTCGAGGATCACGCGCGGGAACGACTCCTCGAAGCTCGTGCAGACGAGCAGATCGGAGAGGTGGTAGAAGTCGTAGATGTCGGGCGTCTCGCGGAAGATTTTCACCTCCTGCAGGCTCATGAGCTGAATGTCCTCCTGCAACGCCTCCATGTAGAGGCCGTCGCGCGCGCCGACCATCACCCACTGGACCTTGCGACCGGGGAAGAACGTCGCGAGCTCCTTGCGGAGGAGATCGATGCCGCGGATGTAGATGTGCTGGCCCTTGCGTTCGCAGACGGAGCCGATGTTGGTGACGATGACGGCGTCGGGGTCGAGGTCGTGCTTGCGGCGCAGCGCGGCGCGGTCGTGCGTGGCGGCGAATTGCTCGATGCGGGAGAAATCGACCCAACTCGCCAGCGTGCGGAAATTATCCTCGTGGTTCAGCGCCTCGTGGATGTCGTGCGTCGAGCGCGCGGTGAACACGACGCGCTGGGCGCGGCGGAAGGAATCCTCGACGACGTCCGGCAGCGCGGTGGCGTGCGGCGAGGAGAAGAAACGTTTCACGGCGTTGCTCTCGTGGATGTAGAACGCGCTCGGCTTGCCGAGGCGGTGGGCGAGCTGGATCGCCCAGTAGGAGAGCATCGTGTTGGCGATGACGACGTCGTCGCCGGCGCACGGGTGCGCTGGTGCGAAGGCCGCGAGCGCGCGCTGGAAATCGTCGGGCGTCTTCGCGGCGCCGAGCGCGGCGGTGTTCCAAATCTCGACCGGCAGGCCGGCGGACTCGAAGCGCGCGCGCAGCGGGCCTTCCTCCGGCGAAACGACGCGCACGGTGACGCCGGGTTGCTCGGCGAGGAAGCGGGCGAGCTCGAAGATGAAGATCGGTGCGCCCTCGAACTTGAGGTTGTGCGTGACGACGAGCGCGCGGAACGGGCGGGCGGTTTGCGCGTAGCGCTGGTGGTAGGGATTGAGCGGCAGGTTGCGCGGCGGGAAGTCGAGCGACTGGCTGTGGTAGGGATCGCGCGCGGCGCCGTGGCGGGCGATGTAGGCGAGGTGCTCGCGCTCGGCGTAGGCGTTGCCGCGCGATGCGCTGCCGATGTGGCGGAGGACGGCTTGCGGCGTGACGACAGTGCGGTGGCCGGCGGCGCCGGCGCGCAGGCAGTAGTCGACGTCGTTGTAGGCGACCTGGAGGTGCTCCTCGTCGAAGCCGTGCAACTCGCGGTAGAGCGACGCGCGCGTGAGCAGGCAGGCGCCGGTGACGGCGGCGACGTTGCGGGCGGCGTGTGGGAGGAAGAGGTAGCCGAGGTCGTCGACGGGTTCGCGCTCGAAGAGCACGTGCGGGAGGCCGTCCTCGCGGCTGAGCGAGATGCCCGCGTGGTTGAGCGTGTCGTCGGGATAAACGAGCGTGGCGCCGACGACGCCGACGCCGGGGACGGACATCCAGCCGACCATGTCCTCGAGCCAGCCCGGCGTGAGCGCTTCGACGTCGTTGTTCAGGTGGAGCACGAGCGGCGTGTCGGCGCGCGCGGTGCCGAGATTGACGAGGCGCGAGTAGTTGAAGACGCCGCCGTTGGCGGGCGCGCGCAGCACCTCGACGCGCAGATCGGCGCGCGCAGGCAACGCGGCGAGGTAGTCGAGCGCGGCGGGATCGTCGGAGGCGTCGTCGACGACGATGACCTTCACGTGCTCGCGCGGCGTGGTGCGCGCGAGGGAGTCGAGGCACTTCGCGAGGAGGTCAGGCCGATTCTTCGACGGGATGACGATCGTCACCGGATTTTCGGCGAGGATCGCGGCGTCCCATTTCAACTGGTGGAGGCAGAGCGCGTAGTTTTTCGCGAAGTCGGGCAGGACGGGCTCGGCGCGGAGTTTCCGGCGCGCGACGGCTTCGGCGATGCCGTTGCGCGCGGCGGCGAAGAGGTAGCCTTTCTGGTCGCCGCGGCTCGCGGTGCTCTCGGCGTGCGCGCGCCAATGGTAGCCGATGAAGGGCACGTGCACGACATCGCGGTCGTCGATCAATTCCCAGCAGCGGAGAAACAGATCGATGTCCTGCGCGCCGTTGAACTCGGGGCGGAGGCGGCCGGCGCGTTCGACGATGTCGCGGCGGATGGCGGTGAGGTGGTGCGTGTAGTTGTGCGTGATCGCCATCTCGGGCGACCAGCCGCCCTTGAATTGCGGGTCGAAGCGGCGGCCGGTGTCGTCGATCTTGTCCTCGTCGGTGTAGAGGTAGCCGGCGGTCGGGTGGCGCGCGATGGCTTGGGCGACATGGAGCAGCGCGTCGTGCGGGAGGACGTCGTCGTGGTCGAGCAGCGCGACGAATTCGCCGCTGGCGACGTCGAGGGCGGAGTTCGTGGCGCGGGAGATGTGGCCGTTTTCGGAGCGGAAAACCGGTTTGATGCGCGCGTCGGTTTTCGCGGCTTCCTCGAGCAGGCGGCGGACGTGCTGCTTCGGCGAGGCGTCGTCGGCGATGCAGAGTTCCCAGTGCGGGTAGAGCTGCTGCTTCAGGCAATCGAGGAGTTCGTGCAGGTATTTCTCCGGTGTGTTGTAGGCGGGGACGACGACGCTGATGAGCGGGCCGCCGGCTTTCGCGAGGGCGTCGGCGTCCTGCTGGAGCACGGCGCGGAGGCGCGGGGTGAGGCGGTTGTGCCAGCACCAGCGCGTGTAGGGATCCTGGTCGCGGCGGCGGGCGATGACGGCGGGGACTTTGCGCGGCTCGCCGCGGCCGAGGCTGGAGGAGAGGTGGGCTTTGAGGCGCGCGATCTCGGCGCGGGCCTCGGGCCAACTGTCGAATTGGAAACGGCCGAGCACACGCGCGCGCAGCAGGGCGCCGACAACTTGGGCGAAGAGGAACGGCCGGTAGATCTGCACGGGGCCGGAGTGCTCGTCGCGGCGGTCGAGATACATGCGGCGGGCGAAGGCGAGCGGGCGCGTGCCGTCGCCGGTCTCGGCGAAAATTTTCAGATTGGCCGGGCTGGGCGTGTCGGCGCGGATGTCGACGAGGCCGTAGTAGCCGGACTTGAGCGCGTTCGGGTGGTCGGCGCGGTGGGCGGCGACGTCGGGGCGGTCCTTGGGGAAGACGAGGCGGTTTTCCGTGAGGACGCCGGTGGTGGCGCTGAGTTGGGAGATGTGGCGGCCGACGCCGAAGATCCAGCCGGTGACGCGGAATTTGCCGTAGCCGGCGTTGATCCAGAAACCGGGATTCTCGATGTGGCCGACGAAGCGGTCGCCGATCGCGACGTCGGTCGTGGGGATGAGCACTTCGCGCAGGACGGCCTCGGTCTCGTCGCGAATCGTGCGCCAGCCCGCCTGATGAAAGTGCCGGTAAAGGTAATGGAGCGTCTGGTAGACGACGGCGGCGCGGAGGAGCTTCGGCGGCTTCGTGGCGGAAGCGGGCAGCGCGGAAGTGTCGAGCGCGGTGCGGAAAAACTCCCGCCACGCGGCGCCGTCGTGGTAGTCGAGCGCGAGTTCGCGCGCGCCATGCCAGACGACGACGCGCTGGATGAAGCCCGTGCGGAGCGCGGCGACGCTGCCGCCGAAAACCTGCTGCGTGTCCGGGCGCTCGAGTCCGTAGAGGCCGAGGTAGGGGCGGCGATCGACGCGCGCGCGGATGTCGAGGCAGGTGCCGTTTTCGCCGGGGTAGAGCCAGCCGACGATTTCCAGACCCACGACTTCGGGCCGCCACGAGCCGGGACTGTCGAGATGGAATCTGGGAGCGGCGGATTCGGACATGAATGGATCGGAAAATTAAGCGGGCGTCGGGCGAGCCGAGTAAAGCCTGTTCCTGCCCGGACGAGAGTCGCGGCGGCGGCCGGCATAAATTCGTTTGGCAACCCCCGGGGCGGGACGTTGGGTGGAACGAGTGTCGCCTCGCCCCGCTCCGCTCGCGCCCGCGCCCAGCCGCGTCGAAACCTGTCTTTCGCTCGGGCTGTTCGTGCTCGCTCTCGCGTTTCACGCGTGGGGCATGTCGGTGGGGTGGGAGAGCAAGAGTCTGCCGGGCGTGGAATACCGGCAGGCGCAGACGGCGCTCTCGGCTTACTGGATCAAGCAGGAGAATAATTTCTCGCTCGCGTATCCGACGCCCGTCCTGGGCAAGCCGTGGTCGGCGCCGATGGAGTTTCCGCTCTACCAGTGGAGCGTCGTCCTCGCGGGCAAGGCGACCGGCTGGGGGCTGACGAAGGCCGGGCGGGCGGTGAGCATGGCGTGTTTTTATCTGACGCTGCCGGCGATCTTCCTCCTGCTGGGGCGTTGGCGCGTGGCGCCGGGGCGCCGCGGCCTGGTGCTGGCGTTGCTGGCGAGTTGTCCGTTCTACATTTTCTACGCGCGGGCGTTTCTGATCGAGACGATGGCGCTGATGTTCGCCGTGTGGTTCTGGGTGGCGTTCGAGCGGGCGGTGAAGACGCGGCGCGCGGGCTGGCTGGCGCTCGCGGCGGTCGCGGGAACGGGCGCCGGTCTGGTGAAGGTGACGACGTTTCTGCTCTACCTGTTGCCGGCGGGAGCGTGGGCGCTGGCGCGGCTGTGGCGCGGACGCCGCGACGGGCGTTGGCGCGTGGACCTCGGCTGGATGGCGGCGGCGCTGGCGCCGGCGTTCGCCGCGACGCTGTGGTGGGTGGGGCAGGCCGACGCGATCAAGGCGCTCAACGGTCTGGCGGATTTTCTGAACTCGGTGCACATGCGCACCTTCAATTTCGGCAACAACGAACTGCGGCTGTCGCCGGCCTTGTGGGGCATGAAATGGCGGATCGTGCGCGACGAGCTGACCTGGCTGCCGTTCGTGGCGGCGTGCGTGCCGGTGCTGTGGGTGGCGGGCCGCCATCGGTGGCGGGCGGTGGCGTTCTGCGCGACGGTGTTCGTGGCGCCGTTGGCGGTGTTCCCGATTCTCTACGCCTACCACGACTATTACTACGTCGCGAACACGGTGTTCCTGATGTTGGCGATCGGCCTCGTCCTCGTGGGCGTGAGCGAGACGCCGCGCTGGCGCTGGCTGGGGCCGGGGCTCGCCGCGCTGCTGGTGGCGGGGCAGGCGTTCTACTACGTCGAGCACTACTATCCCACGCAGGCCGCCATTCTGAGCGGCGGCAACGGGCTCACGCTGTCGTTGCGTCGGCTGACGGCGCCCGACGAGGTGCTGGCGATCGCCGGGCAGGACTGGAACGCGATGACGCCCTACTATGCGCAGCGGCGAGCGCTGATGTTGCGAGGGGACAGCGAGGACGATCCCGCGCGCATCGAGCGGGCGCTGGCCGCGCTCCGCGACGAGACCATCGGCGCGCTGCTGATCGCGGGCAAGCCGTGGCAGGAGGACTCGCGCCTGGTGGAGAGTGTGCGGACGCGCGGGCTGAGCGCGCGTCCCCTGTTTGTCTGGCGCGACACGGCGATCTTTCTGCGCGCCGAGCGGGAGCCGGCGGCGATCCGCGAGATGCAGGAAGGGCGACTCCCCGAACTCGACTGGGCGCCGGGAGTCGAGCCGCCGCCGGCGCCCCTCGCCGGGCGCTGGGTTGAAACCGATTCGCTCTCGCCGGTGCGCCGCGCGCGATTGTTCGCCTCCATGCGGCCGATGCCGGTGCGCTTTTTCACCTCGTTCGAGCCGGCGCGGGAGGCGATCGCGAATGTCCTTTCGTTCAGCGCGCATCCGCGGACGCGGCTGGTTTTCCGTCTGCCGCGCGGCGCGCACGTCCTGCGCATGCAGGTCGTCTTCAACCCGGCGGCTTACAACCCGCCGCCGGGACAGGACGCCACCGATGGCGTGGCGATCGCGCTCCGCGCGTTGGACGCGGCCGATCGCGCCACAACGCTCGGCGAGCGACTGATCGATCCGGTGCGCAACACGGCCGATCGCGGCCCGGTGATGCTGGCGATCCCGTTCCGTCTGGCGCAGGACGGCGAGGTGGAACTGGACATCGGCGCGGGGCCCCGCGGGCGCGATACGCGCGACTGGATCTGGATTCGCGGCCTGCTCGCGTTCGAGTGAGTTGAGGCGCTTCAGCGGATCTCGATCCGCGCCCAGTAGGCTTGGTCGTAGGCGAAGTTGCCAGCCGGACCGGGATCGACGCGGAACACGAGTTGACCGGAAAAAGGCACGGCGCTCGCGAAGTCGATCTCCTGCGGGCCGCGGTCGGATGGGCGCGTCGCGGGCGCGAGCTCGCGGCGCCACAGCGAGCGGCGCAGCCCGTCGGCTTGCAGCTCGACGATTTCCACGGTCACGCCGTCGCTCGCTTCCGGCGGCGGCTTGGCGGAGGCGGACGGGGCGAGTCCCACGATCGCCGCGATGCGGGTGGCTCCGGGAGGAGGCTGAAAATAAATCTCGGAGGCGGCGTGGGCGAAGATGACGCGCCGGCCGTCCAAGTCGCCGACGGTGACGCCGAACTGGCTGCGCGCGCGCGACGGGGCGGGCGCCGCCATCGGAAATTCGTCCGCGCGGAATTCCTGCTCTTTCGCGTCGGGGATGCTCGGGGCCGGCGCGGACGCGAGCAGCACGCGCGCGGAGGCGAAGTGGCGGCCGCGGAGCCGCTCCAGCGCCGGCGCGATCGCGTCGGCGGGCAGATAGAGATCCGCGGTGTCGCTCGAAGCGAAGGGTTGCGGCGCGAGCCCGAAGCGCGCCGCGCGCGCGCGGACGAGTTCGCGATTCCGGCGGACATCATCGCCGACGAGCAACATCGCCTTGATGGAATCCGTCGGGAGTCGGCCGAGAACGTCTTCGAGAACTCTGGGTTCGTCGTCGCGTCCGCCGGCCACCATCACGGCGCGGCGCTGGGCGTAGTAGGGCAGCAGCGGGTTCCAGTCGTCGCCCGAGACGAGCAGCACGCCGTCGGGCGGCGTCGCCTCGCGGGCGATGGCGGCGAGGTCGGGCGGCGGCGGCGCGGCTTTCCAATAGTAATAATGGTAGCCGCGATCGAACGCGTAGTATTGCAGCGCGAGGATCGCGCCCAGCGCCGTCCAGCGCGCGGCGGCGGGGAAGTGCGGGTGATCCCACGCCGAGGCGAGCGCCACGCCGGCGGCCGCGACGAGCAGCAGGGCGTTGGCGGCGTAGTAATAGTCGTGGACGTGGTAGAGGTTGGCGAAGATGAGCGGACCGGCGAGAAAGCCGATCAGGCCGACGAGCGCCGTCCAGCGCGCGCGGGGAGTGGCCAGTGCGGCGCAAACCAGCGCGATCGCGAGGGCGCCTTCGGAGAGGAGATGGCGCGTGATGTTCTCCCCGATGTGCTGCCAGAAGGACGGTTCGGCGCGGAGCGCGAGCGGGCCGTAGTTCCAGCGACTCAATTCGGTGGACGCGAGGAAGCCCGTGTAGGGATTCGAGTGTTTGATCGCGTCGCCGTGCGCCACCCACGCGGCGGTCGCGACCAGCGCCACCGCGACCGGCAGGAGCGCGCGCCAGGCGGGAGCGCCGAGCCGTTGCCACGCGGCCCCCGCGCCGGAACGATGCGCGCGCCCGAGTGCGACGAGCGTCAGCGCCGCGCCGGGCACCGCGTAGACCGCGAAGGTCGTGATCTTCGTCAGCGCGGCGAGCAGGGCGAGCAGCACTGCGGCGATCAACCAGCCGAGGCCGCGCGTCTCGAGCGTCCGGCGCAGCGCGCACAGGAACCAGACCGCGAGGCACAACGCCGTCGTCTCGATCATGAACGTGCGCGGATAGAAGAGGTAGATCGGCGAGGTGACGACGAGCGTGAGCGCGAGCAGCCGGCGCGACGGCGTCAGGCCGGCGACTCCGAGCAAGTCGTAGAGCGCGGGCAGAGTGGCCGCGAAGAAGAGCACGCCGACCAGCCGCCCGGCCTGCTCCAGCGGCAGCCCGCCCAGGCTGGCGACGGTCGCGACGATGGCCTGATAAGTCGGAAACTCCATCGGGATCGACCACGGCGGCCCGAACAACGGCGTGAGGTAGTCGAACTGAAACCCCGCGCGTTGCATCCAGAACGCGCTGAGCGCGGTTTGCAGTTGGCGAAATTCGTAGCGGTCGAGGATCGAGGCGTCCCAGCGTTCGGTGAGCATCCACAACGCGCCGCCGGCCGCCGCGAGAAAAACCCACAGCAAGATCCAATCGCCCGGACGCGAACCGGCGCGCGCGGTGGCAGGAGAGCGGGCAGGCTCGTTCATCGGCTAATGCGCGGCGTAGCCGACGGCGGCGCGGCGGATGCCCTCCGCGAGTGCGACTTGCGGGCGCCAACCGGTGGCGGCCACCAGCTTCGCGTTGTCGAGGCGGCTGTCGTGCACGTCCCACGGCGGTGCGGGTTGGGGGCGGAGCGCGATGGGGCGACCGATTTCCCGCTCGACCAGACCGATGACCTCGCCGACCGCATGCGATTCGCCGGCGCAGAGGTTGAAGGTGCCGGTGAGTTCGTGGGCGAGCACCTGCTCGAGGGCCGAGAGAAAATCCGTGTAGTAGAGGAAATCCTTTCGCGCCGTGCCGTCGCCCCAGAGCGCGAGCGGCTGGCCGGTGACGCTGCAACGCAGCGCGTGCGGGATCAGACCCTGCGCGCGGTTGCTGGGGACGGGATAGCCGTAGGGGTTCGAGATGCGCAGGACGACGCAGCTCAAGCCGTCGCGCGCGGCCCGCTCGGCGATGAGTTGCTCGGCGGCGAGCTTCGCCCGGCCGTAGGCGCCGATGGGCCGGCAGGGATCGTCCTCGCGACTCGGGCGGCCGGGAGCGTCGCCGTAGACCGCGCCGCCGGTGGAGAAAAACACCAGGCGAACGCGCCGCCCGTTCGGCGCCGCGGCGAGCGCTGCGAGCAACTTCTCCAAATACGGAAGATCGTGCTGGGCTTCGCTGCCCGGGAATTGCTCCGACGTGGCGGGCAGTGTGCTCCACGCGAGATGGAAAATCGCATCGGCCTCGGCCAACGCTGCCGGGTCGAGCAGCGCCTCCAGCGAACGGAAATTCGGCGCTGCGTCGCGCGAGAAGAGCGTGACGGCGTGCGCGGGCGCGCGAAAATAATCGGCGACGAGCGAGGCGAGTCGGCCTCTGCCGCCGGTGACGAAAACGCGCTGGGGCTGCACGGACATGCTCACGACGGTGCCAGCGAGGCGTAGAAACTGGCAAGCGTCTCCGCGCTGCGACGCCAACTGAAATGCTCGGCGGCGAACGCGGCGGCGCCCTCGGCGAGGCGGGCGGCGAGCGCGGGGTTGGCGCGCAGCTCGCGCACGGCGCGCTCGATGCCGGCGGCGTCGGCGCGCTCGAGCACATAGGCGTCGATGCCGTGGCGGACTTTTTCGCCGAGGTTGGCGCGCGGCAGCACGACGGGTCGGCCGAGCGCGAAAAATTCCGGGAGTTTCGAGGGGAAACGGTAGTCGTTGAACGCGTCGGGCGCGCCGGGTTGCACGAAAATATCGGCGAGCGCCAGGAGCGGCGGCAGGTGGCGGTGGTGGAGAATCTGGCCGAGTTCGATCACGTGCTCGCGGGCACGCGCGGCGTGGACGCCGAGGAAATCGACGCGGTCGTTGCCGGTGCGGATGAGCGTGACGGGGACGCCGCCGGCGTTGAGGCGCGTGACGGCGGCGTAGAGCTCGCGCATCTCGGCGGCGTTCGCCGCGTGGACGTTGCCGGGATAGAAGAGGATCGTCGTATCGGGCGGGAGTTGCAGGGCGCGGCGGAATTCGTCGGGGCGCGGCCGCGGGTGGAAATAGCGCGCGTCGGCGGCGGGCCAGATCGTGTGGCAGCGGGCGGCGACCGGCGCGAGCTCGCGCAGGCGCGCCGTGATGAGCGTGACGCCGTCGGCGCGCGCGAGGAAATCTCGGCTGCGGCGCGGATGCGAGAGATCGGGCGGGACGAGGCGGTCGAGCTCGGCATCGTCGAGCGCGCTGAGTTCGGCGAAGTCGCGGCCGAGCGCGTGCGCGAGGATTTGTTGTTCGTTGTCTTCGAGGTGAACGACGAGGCGCGCCGGGTGGCGCTCGAGAATGGCGGTCGCGGCGCGGCGGACGAGTTCGCTCGTGGTCCACGCGTGCACGACGTTGGCGGGGCGGCCGTCGGCGAAGCGATAGGCGGGCGCAGCGGCGTGCGTGAGCGCGGCGAACGCGGGCGCGGCGTGGTGTGCGATCGTCTCGACGTCGTGCGCGACGGCGACGGCGCAGCGATGGCCGGCGGTAGCGAGTTCGTTGGCGAGGCCGGCGGCGTGGAGAGCGTTGTTCGAGGCGAAGCTGCCCGGGAGAACGAAAAGAACGTTCAGCGGACGCGCGGCGGGCCGCGGCGGCGGCGCGGGCGGCGGCGGGGTGTAGCCGGGGAGCGGCACGCGCGCGGCGGTGAGGTCGAGATCGGCGGAATGGTTTTCGTCGGTGGCGACGCCGAAGCTCACCGCGGTGGGCGCGATGACGGTGCGGCCGTCGGCGAGGCGCGCGCGCACGCGGACCGGACCGTGGCCGGCGACGAGGAAATCCTCGGTGACGAAACCGGCGTGCGCAGCATGCGAAACGGAGGGGAAGAGCGTGGGGACGTCGGCGCGCGGCTGATTGATGGCGCAGGCGATCTCGCGGTGGCCGTAGCGGACGCGCAGGTCGACGACGGGCGAGCGTGGGTCGAGAGCCCAGCCGGCGACTTTCACGCGGTCGCGGAGCGTGCCGGTGGAGATCGGCGTGTCGACGACGGCGGCGAAGGGCGCGGCATCGGCGGCGAGCGAGAGCGGTTTGAACGGCAGCCACGCGCCGTTGGGCGCGCGCGCTTCGAAGAGAGCGACGTGAGCGCCGGCGGGCACGTTGCCGGCGAACGCGAAGCCGCTGCGCGCGGCGGCGGGCTCGTGCGGGAGCAGTTGCGCGACGTCGGGACGGGGCTGGTCGCTCGTCGCGGCGAGGACAGTTTCGCCGACACGAAGACGGATCGCGGGGGCGAGCGGCTCGCCCGGAAAAAGGCACCAGCCGGAGCCGGCGAGGTGTCCGTCGGCGGCGCGCAGCGGACGCGGCGACTCGATTTCGCCGAGCGGGCGCGGCGCGCTCATGACGAGCCGCCGAGGGCGCGGAGCCAGGCGGTCCAGCGCCAGGAACGCGAAGCGGTGACGCGGGCGAGTTGCGCGGCGGTGTCGGCGAGGCGCGCGCGCTCGGCGTCGAGTTCGGCACGCGTGGCGCGCAGGTCGGCCTCGAGGCGGGCGTTGGTCGCGGTGTTTTCGGCGAGCGCGGCGGATTGCGCGGCGAGATCGCGCGCGGCTTGGGCGAGTTGCTGGTCCAGGGCGGCGGCTTGGGCTTGCGTGTCGGCGAGCACGCGGGAGGCGTGGGCGGCCTCGTCGAGTTTCTGGTCGGCGAGCTGTTGCGCGGCGCGGAGGAGCGCTTCGAGCTCGGCGAGTTTCGGCGCGAGCGAGTCGCGGGCGTCCTCCAGTTCCATGATGCGGACCTGGGCAAGAATCAACTGCTGGCGCAGCCGGTTCGTGAGATCGGCAGGCTCGGGAGCGGCGGGCGTCATGGGACGCGGCAACTCAACGCACGGGTCGCCTCGATGGGAAGTTTATTTGGCTCAGAGCCGGTAGCCGGCGCTGGCGGCGTCGTTGGCGAACATCTTCACGGTGTCGAGCGAGAGGGCGGTGAGGTCCATGCCGAGCATCTTGGCGGCTTTGGCGAGGACGTCGTGCGTGACGGTGACGATGTCGCAGCCGCATTGTTCGGCTTGGACGATGTTCAACACTTCGCGGACGCTGGCCCAGAGCAGCTCGGCCTTCGGCTGGCCGGCGAGGAGCGTGCGGGCTTCGCGCATGAGGGGCATCGGATCGACGCCGGTGTCGGCGATGCGGCCGGCGAAAATGGAGACGACCGACGGCACGGCGGGGTTGAGCGCGGCGGCGACAGTGCGGACTTGGTCGAGCGTGAGGATGGCCGTGATGTTGAGCTGCACGCCGGCGGCGGAGAGTTCGCGGATGAGCGGGGCGGCGGACTCGGAGCGTGTGTTGGTGATCGGGATCTTGACGTAGACGTTGGGCGCGAGGGCGGCGAGCTTGAGAGCCTGGCGGCGCATTTCGGGGAAGTCGTCGGCGAACACCTCCAGCGAGATCGGCTTGGCGGTGACGATGGCGAGGACGTCGCGGGCGAAGGCTTCGTAGTCGGTGATGCCCGCCTTCTTCATCAGGGTCGGGTTGGTCGTCAGGCCCTTGATGTAGGGCTTGCCGTAGAGGTCCACGATGCCGGCCTTGTCGGCACCGTCGGCGAAGATCTTGATCTGGAGGTCGGAGAGCCCGGGCATGAGAAGCGCGAAGCAACACTCAGGGGCGCGGGTTGGCGAGGACGATCCGCGCGGCGGCGGAGAGATTAGGAGCGGTAAAGTCGGGTGCGGCGCGAAGTTGTTCCCGGTAGCCGAGGTCGAGAAAAACGGTGCGCACGCCGGCGCGGGCGCCGCAGTCGATGTCGCGCCAGCGGTCGCCGATCATCCACGAGCGCGCGAGGTCGAGGTGGAGCGCGGCGGCGGCGTCGAGGAGCATGCCGGGCTCGGGTTTGCGGCGGCGATTTTCCGGATGGTCGATGCCCTGGCCGGGCGCGAGGCAGACTTCGATGCGTTCGATTTCAGGAATGAGTTCGCGCAGGTGCGCGTGCATGGCGTCGACGAGTGCGGCGGGCGTGGTGCCGCGGCCGACGTCGGGCTGGTTGGTGGCGACGACGAGCGCGAAGCCGGCGGCGTGGAGCTGGCGGCAGGCCTCGGCGACGCCGGGGAGGAGTTGGAATTCCTCCAGCGTCGCGGGCGGATATGGTTGGCCGTCGCGGATGACCGGGGCGTTGAGCGTGCCGTCGCGGTCGAGGAAGACGGCGGGGCGCAGGGCGGGCAGAGACTCGGAACGATTGACCACGGATTACTCGTATAACACGGATCGTCCGGGCACGAAACGGGGCGTGAGCCGCAGTGTCCGTATCGGCCGTGGTGGTTCGAGGGACAAGATCAAGGCGGGGTGACGACGGCGGAGCGGCGGTCAGGGTTTGGTCGCGGCGACGGATTCCCATTTCGTCTGCGCGACTTTCAGGCTCGGGTGGGAGACGAAGAGGTGCCAGACGACGGCTTGGAAGGCCTCGGAGTGCGGCGTGATGTTGGCGGGGTTGACGACCGGGACGATCACGCAGGCGTTTGCGACTTTCGCGGTGTAGCCGCCGTCCTTGCCGACGAGGCCGACGATACGGGCGCCGACCTCCTGGGCGAACTGGAGTGCGGTGACGAGGTTGGGGGAGACGTTTTGCTCGAGGTTGCCGCCGCCGACGGAGAAGACCATCACGCAGTCCTTCGCGTTGAGGCGCGAGGTGCGCAGCCACTCGACGAAGACGGTGGCCCAGCCTTCGTCGTTGGTGCGGGCGGTGAGTTCGGAGACGTTGTCGGTGGGCGCGTAGGTTTCGAGGCCGGCGATTTTGCGAAAGTCGTTCACGGCGTGCGAGGCGTTGGCGGCGCTGCCACCGACGCCGAGGATGAAGAGACGGCCGCCGCGGTCGCGGGTGGCGCGCAGTTCGGTGACGCAGGCTTCGCAGTCGGCGGGGTTCAGGCGCGAGACGATCTCGGCGGTTTCGCGGAGGTGTTGGGCGGCGTAGGACATGGGGGATTCAGGGAATGAGGGAATTAGGGAGTGAGGGAATGAGGGGCGGTGGTCAGCGGCGGAGGAGTTGGTCGAGTTCGGCGAGGCCGGTGGGCGAGCCGATTTCGTAGAAGCGCTGGCGCACCTCGAAGCCGGCGAGTTGACCGCGCCGGCTGAGGGCGGATTGCACGGTGGCGAGGTCGACGACGGCGTCGCGCGGGCAATCGGCGAAGGCGTCGGCGCGGAACAGGCTCAGGCCGTAATCGATGTGGCGCATCTCCGGGAGCCGGTCGGTTTTCGAGTAGAGCCGGAGCTGGCCGTGCTCGAACCAGACGTTGCTCGTGTCGTAGGCGCCGCGGTTTTCGTAGACGGTCATGAGCGCGGGCTGGCCGGAGGCGAGAAAGGCGTGGCCGACGGCGGCGTAGTCGATCGGCAGGTAGGAGTCGCCGTAGAGGACGTAGAAGGCTGCGCCGAGTTTTGGGAGTGCACGGACGAGCGCGCCGCCGGTGCCGAGGAGTTTTTCGCCGTCGAACGAGTAGTCGATGCGCACGCCCCACGCGGAGCCGTCGCCGTAGCGCGCGACGATCTGGTCGCCGAGGTGGCCGATGCAGAGGACGACGCGCGTGAGGCCGGCGGCCTTGAGGAGGCGGAGCTGGTGGTTGAAAAACGGCTCGCCCGCGACCTCGACGAGGAGCTTCGGGATCGTCTGCGTGATGGCGCCGAGCCGCGTGGCTTTGCCGCCGGCGAGCAATGCTACGGGGAGATCGGTGGCGATCATCGCGGCTCAGTTTTGCGCGACGACTTTCGTGCCCTCGAAGTCGAAGCGGAAGCGGACTTCGGGAAGGCCTTTTTCGCGCATGGCGTGGCGGAGGCGGGTCTTGTTGCCGGCGTAGAACATCAGGAACCCGCCGCCGCCGGCGCCGATGAGTTTGCCGCCGAGCGCGCCGTTGGCCATCGCGTGGTCATACCACTCGTTGATGCGGTCGTTGCTCATGCCGGTGCTGCGGGATTTCTTGCGCTGCCAGTGCACATCCATGAGGCGCGCGAACTCCTCGAGGTTGCCGGACTCGAGCGTCTCGAGGGAACGGTAGCCGAGATCCTTCGTGAAATGCAGATTGTCGAGCATCGCGGCGTTGTGCTGCTTCGACTTGTCGTTTTGGTCCTTGAGAATCGCGGAGGCGGAGCGCGAGTAGCCGGTGAAGAAGAGCAGGAGGTTGTCCTCGAGGTTGAAGAGCGTCTCCTCGGAGATCGCGCAGGGGCGAAACTCGACGCGGCCGTCGCGGTGGAAGGTGAAGGCGGTGATGCCGCCGACGGCGGCGATGTATTGGTCCTGTTTGCCGACGGGCTCGCCGAGTTTTTCGATTTCGATGTGGCAGGCCTGCTCGGCCAGCTCGGCGGGCGAGAGGAGGTTTTTGTTGGCCGTGTGGAGGACTTTCAGGAGCGCGGTCGTGAAACTGCCGGACGAGCCGAGGCCGGTGCCGCCGGGGATGTCGGCCATCGAGGTGAGTTCGAGGCTGTGGCCGTTCATGCCGAGGAGCGCGAACGCCTCGCGCACGATCGGATGCTCGAGTTGCGCGGCGTCGGCGACGCGTTCGAGCTTCGAATACTTCACGATGAGGTCGGGCACGAACGTGCGGTGGAGCGTGAGGTAGACGTATTTGTCGAGCGCGCCGGCGACGAGGAAGCCGCCGTGTTCGTGGTAGTAGGAGGGCAGGTCCGTGCCGCCGCCGCCAAGGGAAATGCGGAGTGGGGAGCGGGTGATGATCATTTTCGATTTTGGATTCTCGATTTTCGATTTGGGCGAGCGATGGCGGCTCTCACTGCTCTAGGAAAATACTAAAGACTGGAACTGTTTACCGTGTAGCCGCTGGCGCGGTAGATTTTTTCCACGATCTCCAGGGCCCGGATGCCTTCGCGGAGGCCGGGGTTGGGTTCGCGGTTCTGGCGGATGTCGTCGGCGAACGCCGCGAGTTCGAGTGCCCACGAACTATCGGCGACGGGGTAGTCCCAGACGATCGTCTCCGGCGGGCCCATTTGCGGGAGCATCTTGTAGAACGTGCAGCGCTCGACGCCGTAGCTGCCGCCGAGGCCGTCGATGGCGATTTTCGCGTCGCGGCCATAGAGTTCGAGCGAGAACAGGTTCTTCCACTCAGTGCAGCTTACGTGCAGCCAGGCGGTCTGACCGGCCGCGGTGCGAAGGGAGAGAAACGCGTTGTCGTCGACCGGCATGTCCCAGAAGTAGGTCGCGGCGTGTCCGTCGATCGTCGCGAACTCGCCGAGGAACCAACTGGCGAGGTCGATCAGGTGCACGCCTTGATCGATGAGTTCGCCGCCGCCGGAGAGTTTCGGGTCGGCGCGCCACTCGCGGTCGTAGCCCTTGCGTCCGCCGTGGCCGTAGCGGCCGCGCAGGAACATCATGGGACCGAGCGCGCCGGACTCGAAAATCTCGCGGGCCTTCTGGAGCGCGGGATGGAAGCGGTGGTTGTAGCCGAGGCGGACTTTCGCGCTGGTCTCGCCCGCGGCCGCGGCGACGGTGCGGAGCTGAGCGGCGTTGAGCGCGCCGGGTTTTTCCACGAGCACATGCTTGCCGGCGCGCACGGCGGCGAGCGCGAGTGGCGCGAGCGAGCCGTTGAGCGTGGCGACGATGCACGCGTCGACGGCGGGATCGGCGAGCGCGGCGGCGAATTCCGTCGTCGCCACGCAGCCCGGGGCGGTGGCGGCGAGCGCGGCGGCGCGCGTGGCGTCGAGATCGCAGGCGTAGCGGAGCTGGCCGGGTGCGAGCGCGGCGGCGCGTTTGCGACCGATCAGACCGCAACCGACGATGGCGTAGCGCAACGGGGCGTCGGACATGGCGCGCGTCAGGCGGGGAATTTCCGGCCGCGATCTTCCGGCACGATGCGGCGCAGCGTGTAGATGTCGCCTTTCAGCTCGGCTTGGAACTGGGCGAAATCGCGCCACGGATCCCATTGCGCGCTGATGAGCTTGCCGGTGACGGCGGCGCCCTCGGGGCCGGCGAGCCAGACGCAGAGCGCGGCGGCGAGGCGCGGATCGACGGCGCCCTCCTCGGACCATTTCTTGTTCTTCGCGTAGAAATCGGCGCCGGCGCGCTCGGGGCCGGCGGCGAGAACCTGCTGCGTCATGCGGGTGCGCAGCGCGCCGGGCGCGACGGCGTTCACCGTGATGCCGTCGGCGCGGTATTCCTCGGCGAGCGTTTCGGTGAGGCGCACGACGGCGGCTTTCGTGGCGGCGTAGCTGACGAGGCGCGGCATGGGGTTCGTCGCGCCGCCGCCGGAGATGTTGACGATGCGGCCGGCGTGGCGCGGTTTCATGGCGCGCGCGGCGTGCTGGCAGCAGAGGAGGACGCCGGTGACGTTGATGGCCCAGGTGCGGTTCCACTCGGCGAGATCCAGTTCCTCAGTCGGGCCGATCGGGCCGTAGATGCCGGCGTTGTTGACGACGACATCGAGCGGACCGAACGCGGCGGCGCGGGCGAAAAGCGCGGCGACGCTCGCGGGATCGCTGACATCGCACGCGATCGCGGCGAGCTGCTGGCCGGGGGCGAGGCGCGGCGCGAGCTCGGCGCGCGTGCGCTCGACGTCTTCCGCCGTGCGCGCGCAGAACGTGACGTGCGCGCCTTCGGCGAGGAACGCCTCGACGATGTGACGGCCGAGGCCCTGGCTGCCGCCAGTGACAAGAGTGTTGAGACCGGAAAGCTTCATGGGCGACCGACGGTGAGGTAAACGAGGCCCGGCTGGCCAGCCACGAGTTTTTCGACGTGGCGGTTGGCGTCCACGACGACCGGGCGCGCCATCGCGGCGAGCAGGACGGGCCAATCGAGTTCGCGCAGCGCGGGCCATTCCGTGCAGATCGCGACGGCGTGGGCGCCGCGCAGCGCGTCGGCGGGCGAGGCGGCGAGAGCGAGATCGCGGTGTTCGGCGTCGGTTTCGCGGATGAGCGGGTCGAACGCGCGGACGGTCGCACCGGCGGCGGCGAGCGCGCGGCAGAGCTCCACCGCGGCGCTGCGGCGCAGCGTGCTGGTGCCGGGCGTGTAGGCGAGGCCGAGCACGGCGACGGTCGGGCGCGGCGTGCCGGCGAGCGTGGCGGCGAGTCTGCGCGCGGCCCAGCCGCGGTGGCGGTCGTTGCTTTCCTTGATCGCGGGGATGAGCGCGAGCGGGAGCTGTTGCGCGGTGCCGAGCTCGCTCAACGTGACGACATCGCGCGCGAGCGTGCCGCCGGCGAACGGGCCGCCGGGATTCAGGTAGGCGCGCGGGCCGATGCGCGGCTCGCTCTTCAGACCGTCGGCGACTTCCTTGGCGTCGGCACCGACGTTCTCGGCGAGAGTGGCGACTTCGTTGACGAACGCGATCGAGAGCGCGAGGAAGCCGTTGAGCGCGTGCTTCACCATCTCGGCGGACGCGGGGCGCATCCACACGATGGGCGCGCCGATGGGCGCGAGGAGTTTTCCCAAGGTCGCGCGCGCGGCGTCGGGCGCGCCGACGACGATGCGGGCGGGGCGCTCGAAGGCTTCGATGGCCTTGCCGAGGCGCAGGTTTTCCGGCGAGCACGCGAAGGAGAGTCGCGGATGCGCGGCGGCGAGGCGGGCGCAGGTGCCGACGGGCATTTGCGAGGAGAGCAGCACGGGCATGCCGGCGCGCAGGTGCGGGAGCGCGCGCTCGATTTGCTCGATGACCCAGCCGGTGTTCGAGCGATCGTCGGAATCGACCGGCGTGTCGTGGCAAATCCAGAGCACGTCGGCGTCGGCGACGGCGGCGGGGTCGGCGGAGAAGCGCAGTGCGCCGCGCGCGAGGCCGGCGGCGAGGAGCTCGTCGAGGCCGGGTTCGTGGAGCGGGGCGCGGCCGGTGGCGAGGTGCGCGATGGTGTCGACGTTGAAGTCCACGCCGACGACGCGATGGTGGCGCGCGATGCAGGCGGCGGTGACGGAGCCGAGATGCCAGAGACCGAGGATGGCGACGTTCATGCGGCGGAATTCAGGAGCGAGGCTTCTGGGTGTAGAGCGAGAGCTTGCGGCCGTAGATCTCGAACGATTCGAGGCGCTCGAGGTTCGCTTCGCACCAGGCCTTAAGCTGCGGGTAGAGGCGGCGCATCTGGCGATCGTAGGGCCAGTAGCCGTTGCCCTGCATCTGGTCGGTGAGGACGACGAAGTGGCAGAGCTTCACCTTGTAGAAGACCGCCTCGTCTTTTTCCTCGAGGATGCTGTTGGGAAGCTGGATGACGAAATTCATCCAGGTCTTTTTCCGTTCGTAGCAAGTGACGGCGAGAATCGGCGCGTCGAGGTAATCGACGATCTGGTCGACGGCGATGTAGGGATCGGTGATGTGGCGCGCCTTGGCGGTGGCGAAGATGCGGTCGGAAACGGCGTTCACCGTGCGCGCGCTGGCGAGCGAGTCGGCGTCGTAGGCGGGCGCGAGCTGGCGTTGGACGAAGAACGTCGCGCCCGCCGCGACCGCTCCGAGAGCGAGCGCGCCGAGCAGGCGGGCGGACCAGCGGCGCGCGCCGGAAAAATCCGCGCGATCGGCGAGCCAGGCCCAGAGGCCGAGCGCGAGCAGCAGCGCGCCAGGCACGAGGACACCGAGGACGAATTCCGATTTCTGCCTGTGGAACGAGAGCACGAGTCCGGGCAGCAGCACGAAGACGGCGGCGACGAACAGCCAGTCGCGGCGCGCGGGCGGCGTGCTGCCGTCGCGGCGGCGCGCGGCGAGCGCGAGCAGCGCGAACGCGGCGGTGAGCGCGGCGACGGTCCAGCCGAGGAACGCGCCGAGGTGGAGCGCGGCGAGTTTGCCGAAGACGAATTGAAGCGAGTGCAGCGCGTCGAGCCCGGGCAGGCGCGCGGCGCTCTCGGCGCCGGTGACATGGCCGACCCAGTAGTAGGTGTAGATCGCCTCGCGGTTGTGCCAGAAAACCGGGCCGGCCATCGCCGCGGCGATGGCGCCGGCGGCCGCGAGACGCGCGAGACGCCGCCAGCGGTCGGCGCCGCAGAGCAACCAGACGGCAAGGGCGACGAAGATCACGGCGAAGTAGGCGCCGGTGAGGAAGCGCGTGAGCAGCGTCACGCCGACCGCCGCGCCAAACGCACACGACCAGCCGGTGCGGCGGAAGCCGTCGGTCAGCAGCGCGGCGCAGGCGGCGACGCCGAGGAGGCACATCGCGGCGTGATCGAGGCGGAAGTCGACGGCGGAGCCCGGTTGGTTCGACCACGGGAACGCGACGCACAACGCCAGGCCGAACGCGATCCACGCGAGCGCGCGCGAACCGGTGAGCCGGCGCACCGTGAAGAGCAGCGCGGCCTGCCAGGCGAGGAAGACGAGCAGGTTGAGGCTCAGCGCGGCGCTGCGCGAGGCGGAGCCGGCGAGCGTGAAGACGCAGAGCGCGGCGGTGTCGTGCAGCGTGCCTTGGAGCGCGGTCTTCGTCAGCGTGTGTTCGAGTCCGGCGCCGAAGCCGGCGGCGCGGGACTTCTCGTAGGCGGTGTAGGCTTCGGTGAGGTATTGGATCTGGTCGTTCCACCGCGGGTAGAGCGACGCGTGGTGGCGCGACGTCATGCGGTCGAAGAGGGAAAATTCCGCCACCATCAGCACCGCGGCGGCGAGCCAGAGGGCGCGGTCGGTGCGCAGCCAGTTCATGCGGAAGCGGCCCGGCTACGAAGGCCGGCCCTGGAATCGAGCAGCGGTTTCGCGGGTCTCATGGTGGATCGTCACGCTTTCGCGCCGCGGGCCTCGTAGACCCAGGGATTCTCACGGAGCCAGCGGACGGTGCGGACGACGGCGTCGGCGATCGTGAGTTTCGGACGCCAGCCGGTGGCCGAGATTTTTTTCGTGTCGAGAAAGATGAAGGGATTGTCGCCGATCCAGCCGCGGTCGCCGCCGGTGTGTTCGAGGCGAGGCGAGAGGCCGAGCTCGCGGCAGATGTGGCCGATGCTCTGGTTGACCTCGACGAATTCGGGCGTGCCGAGGTTGTAGACTTGCGTGCGGTGCCGGGCGTCGCGCGCGGTGTGGGCGCGGGTGACGTGGAGGATGGCGTCGATGCAGTCCTGCACGTAGAGGTAGCTCTTGCGCTGGCGGCCGTCGCCGAGCACGCGGAGATGGTCGGGGTGCGCGAGGAGTTGCTTGTAGAAATCGTAGACGTGGCCGTGCGTGTAGCGCTCGCCGAGGATCGAGACGAAGCGGAAGAGATACGCCTCGTCGAGCTGGCCGCCTTCGGCGTAAGCGGAGATCAGGCCTTCCCCGGCGGTCTTCGAGGCGGCGTAGAGCGAGGTCTGGATGGGGAACGAGTCCGTCTCGGGCGTGGGGCGGTCAGGTGTGACGAGGGCTTCGCCGTAGACGGAGCCGGTCGAGGAGAACGCGATGCGGCGCACGCCGTTGGCGCGCATGGCCTCGAGGACGTTGAAGGTCGCGAGGGTGTTTTGCTCGAGGTCTTTTTTCGGATGCGACCAGCCGTCTTTGATGTCGGCGTTGGCGGCGAGGTGGAGGACGAAATCGGCGCCGCGCATCGCGGCGGTGAGCGCGGGCAGGTCGAGGTTGTCGCCGCGCATGAGCATGAAGTGCGGGTTCGCGATCGCGCCGTCGAGGAAGCGGAGCTGGCCGGTGGAGAGATTATCCCAGCCGGTGACGCGCACGCCGTCGGCGAGGAGGCGGTCGACGAGAGTGGAGCCGATGAAGCCGGCGGCGCCGGTGACGAAGACGTGTTTCATGAGTTCACGCGAGCGGCGCGGGCCGCGGGCGGAGCGAGTATCCGATGCAGAGGTTGCAGAAATGGAACGGGACCAACAGCGGGAAGTGGCGGGAGGACTCGATGGTGAAGAGCGGCGCGAGTTCGGCGCGGATTTCGGGCACGAGGTTGATGTGCTCGCGGGTGTAGAACTCCTCGTAGGGCGCGGTGAAGTGGCGATACCACAGGCGCTGCGCGGACATCCGGCGAGCGAGGCCGTAGGCGGGACTGCCCTCGGTGGGGATGACGATCAGGAGCTGACCGCGGTCCTTGTTCAGCAGGCGATGGAGCTCGCGCAGGCACGCGGGCAGATCGGGCAGGTGCTCGAGGACGTGGATGGCGAGGATGCGGTCGAAGAAACCGTCGGGAAAATCCATCCGTTGCTGGCAATCGCCCACGACGGTGCGCACGCGCGGGAAGCGCCCGCGGATGGCGGCGGCCATGTTTTCGCGGTATTCGTTGCAGAAGTAGTTCGCTTCCTGCTCGGGCGTGAGGCGTTCGTAGTCGAGGTGCGCGCCGAGGCCGGCGCCGATCTCGAGCGTGGTGCGGAATCCCGGGCGCGAGTGGCGGACGGGGAAGAGGTGGTTGAAGCGCTCGACGGCGCCGTAGCGCGGGCGGCCGCCGAGTTCCTCGTGCCAGAGGCGCATGAACTCGTGGTTGCGCGCCTGTTGCTCGGGCGTGAGCGGCGGGAGAATTTTCGGCCACTTCGCGGCGGGCATGGTCAGGCGCGGGGCTCGAAGCCGGCGGAGCGCTCGACGATGAAGCGCGGGCGCCCGCGGACCTCCTCGTAGATGCGACCGATGTATTCGCCGAGGATGCCGACGCTGATGAGTTGGATGCCGCCGAGGAAGGAGATGAGGATGATGGTGGTCGGGTTGCCCCAGAGAATCGTCCAACCCATGAATTTGTAGAAGAGATAGATCGCGGCGAGGAGGAGCGAGCCGCCGGCGATGACGAAGCCGAAGAGCGTGCTGAGCTGGAGCGCGTAGGTGCTGAAGCAGAAGATGCCGTTGAAGCCGATGCGCAGCGAGCCGAGGAAACGGTTGTAGTTCGTCTGCCCGTGCAGGCGCGCCGGGCGATCGAACGGGATGATGCACTGGCGGAAGCCGACGACGGCGACCATGCCGCGCAGGAAGCCGTGGGTTTCTTTCAGGCGCACGACTTCGTCGACGACGCGGCGCGACATGAGGCGGAAATCACCGGTGTTCGGCGGAATCTGGACCTCGGCGATGCGGTTGATGATGCGGTAGCCGACGGCGGAGACGAGTATCTTGAGCCACGGCTCGCCCGTGCGCTGACGGCGTTGAGGGAGGACGACTTCGTAGCCCTCGCGCCATTTCGCGATCATCTCCGTGACGAGTTCGGGCGGGTCTTGGAGATCGACGTCCATCACGATGACGGCGTCGCCGCGCGAATAAGCCATGCCCGCGAGCGTCGCCATCGGCTGGCCGAAGCGACGCGAGAACTGCAGGAGCTTGATGCGCGGGTCGCGCGCGCGGTGTGCGAGGATAACCTCGCTAGTCCGGTCGGGCGAGGGGTCCATCGAGAAAATGATCTCATAGTCGGCAGTGATCGGCGCGAGCATGGGCTGCAGCCGCCGAAGAAATTCAGGGATGCTCTTCTCCTCCCGGTAAACGGGCACGACGACGGATAACTGCATGATTTTGCATCGTCACCAAGAGCCTGTCGGAAAGCAATACCGGTGCACCGGCGACGGCGAGCGGTGGCGCCGGATACCGGGCCGCGCGCTGGAATCGAGAAGGCGTCCGCCGTGCGATTTTGCGGCGCCGTGGTCCCCGTCAAAAGGTGTTCGTGCTGTGTGTGGCCAAGAAACGCTGCACGTCTTGGATATGATCCGTGCGCACATACAGGCCGCCTCCAATCTGAATCGTTGGAGATTTCAGCAGCAGGCAATACTCTCCATCCTCAGCGAGCTGCTTCACCGCGGAAGACGCGCATCCTCCCACGAACACGAGCATGGGCGCGTGGGAAACGATTTTGGATTTCTGCTCGTTAAATACCGAAGTGAAGCGCACGCCGTAGTAGTCCACTTTCGCGAAAGCCTCAACGACATCGCCCATGTCGATCGGGGGAAGCGGGCCCGAGCGTTTGAAAAGGTGGGCTTCCTCCGAGTAAATGCCGAAAGTCCGATCGAGCAGGACGAGCGTGTCGGTATATTTGCGCGCATCGGACCGACTCTCTCCCAGCCGGTCGTATTGCCACCTCGCGAGAGGCACGTTGTTTGATCGCGAAAGAACGGCCAGGCTGCCAACAAGAACCATCGCGGCGACCCCGGGATTCGGCTTATACCGAGTATTATAATAAATCAAAAGAATGATGACCTGTGGGCAGAGATACCAGTAGCCCGCGGCCATGAAGTTCATTTTGAAAGCGGCGATCGATACGACGAGGCTTCCCAACACGGCGAGTGCCGCCAGGACTCTCGGCAAATTCGAGAATTTCGTCGCGAAGGATTTCCACAGCTCAACGAGCATGGGCCCGACGGAAAAGACGATGATCAGAGCGAAGGCCGGAGTGCGCACATACTGAATCATGGTGCTGAAGGGCGCAGAGCAAGGAGGCCAGGGTGATTTGGCGCTGAAAAAGCCGAAGAAATAGCGGTAGTAGAGCGATATGTCCGCGTGGAACCATACCGCGATGAAAAAGGTGCACGTCGCGAGCGTATACCCGGCGATCAAGAGATAGATGCGGATCAACTCACCGACTCGGAGCGTGTCGCGCCGCTGCTCCATGACGATCGGGATAGCCAGTGCGACGGGAAAAATTCTCCAATTCGTGCTCCAGACCAAGGCGATCGCGAGGTATGACGCGTGGCGGGCTGTCCGCGCGAGTCTCCCGGCTTCGCACGTGGAGTAACAGAGATAGGCGAGGACAAGAAGGGTGAATGCCGTGGGATCGCTGCGGCCGATGGAGGCGTTCCAATGTCCGATGTCGTGGACGATTATCAGCATCGCAGAACTCAGACAGATCGAGCTGACCACGGCCGCGAACGACGGCAGAACTTTCCGGGTTTGCGCGAACGTCGCCAGCAGTGAAATTACCGGAAACAGCAGAACAAAAGACCTTAAAATGTATTGTGGTTCGAGGGCTGGAAAGACGCGCACAAACAAAGCCTTGATGAGGTGGTCAAATATCCCGTGATTGGCGTTCGCATACGCAATTTTCCCGTTCTCAAATATGTTAACTCCGTAGGACTGAGCGAGAGCGTGAATCCACATGGTTCCCTCTCGCCACTCGAGCTCGATGGGATAACAAACAAATCGCCAAACGTAGCGGAAAAGAGAGGCGTAGACGGCTGCCGAAACAAGAAACGTCACCACATAAAAGGCGGTCTTCAGCGATTTGTGGCGCTGAGGATGTGGTGACTGGAGGGAAGTCATATAGGGCTGACGTAAGTTAGCCTTCGATGTCGGCGCGAGTTGAATTTGCCAGCTCAGGGACGGACATGCAGCGACGATGGGGTTTCCCGGTGGGCGCCAGGGCGAGCGATCCAACACCTTGCCAAGCTCACGGCCACCGCAGGCCAAGATTCCAAGCGAACTCGAGGAATGCGCTGCGGCGGAGGTAGCGGACCAGCAGCGGGTGGCCCTCGATTTCGTTGGCGGGAAAAGGACGGCCGTGCGTTCGCTCCCGGAGGCGCGTGATCTCGCTTTGGCCGGTGCTGTGCATGACGGCCGACGTTTTCTGCGCGGCGTGCGCCCGGAAGCAGGCGAGAAAGTAAGGCACGCGCACTATGTTCGCTCCGGCGGCATCGAAGCGGAGTAACAGATCCCAATCGACCGCGAATTGGAACGACGTATCGAGTCCGCCGACGCGGTCCCAGAGGCGACGGCGCCAGAAGAGCGTTTCCTGCGGAACGAAATCGTTCAGGCGCAACACGGCGGCGTCATGGCGCGGCAGAAACCAGCGGGCGATCTCGCGCGATTGCTCGTCGACGACGACGCGGTGACCGTAGAGCACGTCGACTTCCGGGTGGCGGCCGAAATAGTCCGCGACGAACCGAAGCGCTCCCGGCAGATAAAAATCATCTGAGTTGATGTAGGCCATCACGTCGCTGGGCGCGCCGGCGGTGCGGGCAAAGCCGCGCGCGATGGCGTCGGCTTGGCCGGCGTCGCGCTCGCTTGTCCACGCGACGAGGCGCGGCCGCGCGGCGTCGCCGGCCGTGGGGAATTCGCGGGCGAGCTGCTGGAGAATTTCGACGGTGCCGTCGCGCGAGCCGCCGTCCTGCACGATGTAGTCGACGGCGGTGTCCTGCTCGAGCACGCCACGCATCGTGCGTTCCAGATAGGCGGCGTGTCGATAAGCCGGCGTGACGACGGAGAGGCGCGGGCGTCGCGCGGCGCGAGGGGGCGGAAATTCCTCCAACGAGATCGGACGCGGCGGATAAGCCATGTGCGATGGCATCTGGAAAAACATCAGCTCGGTCCAATGCCCCCCGCCGAGCCAAAGCGGGAGCAACTGGCGCGGGATGCGCACGGTGCGGTCGAGGGCGAGCGCCGTGGAGCCGTCGGAAAAAAGCAGCTCGACGCGGAGCTGTTGCGAGCCGGCGGGCAGCGTGCCTCGGATTTCGAAGCCGGTGTCGTCGGTTGGCGCGATGGGCAGGGCGGAACGGACATCGGGCCGCGGGAGCCCGACGACGCCGTGCAACGATCGATCGCGGGTGAGGAGGCGTGCGCCGGTGAGCGCGCGGCCGTCGTCGGCGAACGCCCATCCGCGCAGAATGATGCAGCGCGTGAGGCGGGACCAGTCGGTCGGTTGATCGATGTGGGAATGGACGGGCAAGGGCCTGAAGCAGCGGCAGGAACGCAACGTTCAGTCGCGCGTGAACGCGAACAGTTTCCACTCGGAGAGCGGGGTGCCGTTGGCGTCGACGAGGGCGCTCGCCTCGATGCGGCGGAATCCTAACGCGCGCAGGCGGACGACGACATCGCTGGTGTTCTGGCGATATAGCGCCTGCTCGAGGTAGACGAGACGGCCGCGTTCGGGCAGCGCGACTTTTTCCAATTCGTCGAGAATCAGCACGCGGTGCGCTGTGGGATGCGTGAAGGTTAGCGTGGCTCGCGTGATGAAGTCGTGAGTAAGCAGCACATCGTCCGGCCGCAGGGTCGGGGCGAGCGCAGCGGTGCCGACCCGCCAGTCGGATACCGTGGAGAGGCTCGTGTCGAGATACGGATCGCGGCGGAAGCTGTTCACCTGATAGGCGGCGGAGACCGCGAGCAAGGCGGTTGCAGTGGTGAGAACGGTCAGTGCCGTGCGCCGGCGCGTCGGCGCGCCGCTGGCTTCGTGCAGCGTGCGGAAAGCGAGCGCGATGAGCCAGGTGAGGAAAAAGTAGTGGACGATGAAATAGCGGGGCCAGACGGACAGCGGCTCGACTTTGAAGAAGTAGGCGACTTGGAACGCCAGCGGCATGGCGATGCACACGAGCATCAGCCAGGCTTGCCGCGAGGTCTCGGCCACGAATGCCGCGGGCAATTCGCTCCGGCGGCGGATCGTCCACCACGCACCGGCGGCGAGCAGGCCGAGCCAGGCCCAAGGGAGCGCCATCGTGAACGTGTCGTGGCGCGGCAGATGGCCGGAAAGGACGAGGTTGAAGCCTTGGAGAAGCTGCCCGACGAGGGTGACGTGTTCGCGTTCCCAGAGCCCGACGTTGACCTTCTGCGAATGGGATTGCAGGTAGGGCCACGTCGAGGAGAAGACCAGCAGGTAACAGACCGCGAGGTGCGCGTGGAAGCGCCAGAACTGCGGCCGGCGGCGCAGCACGAGGAACGCCCCTTGGCCGATCGCCGGAAACACGATCCACGTCTGGACGTAGAACGTTGCGCTCAGAAGCAGGCCGTAGCCTACGAACCAGCCGATGTCCTTCCATTCGTCGCCGAGCTGGCGGCGGTCGAGCGCGAGCACTATCTGGGTGCTCCAGATATAGAACGCGGTTGCGACGATGTATTCGCGGATCTGCAGCACGTGCATGATCAGGTAGGCGTTGAACGCGAACAGCCCGACGAGGAAGGCGCGAGGCCAAGCGGCCCACGGGCGGCTCAATCGCAGCAGACCCCACAAGCACAGCGCGAAGAACGCGATGTTCGTGAGGCGGAAAAAATTCAGATCCTGCCGCGCAGCGGCCCGCATCAGCGTGTTTTGCAGCAAATAGTATCCCGGCTGGTAGGCGTAGGGATTCACCGCGGCGAGGACATCGGTCCACGTGGCGTCCGGAGTCGCTCCCAAGGCGCGGGGTTGGCCGCCGTTGGTGATCCACAGGCGAAAGCCCTCGTCGGTGCTGATGCCTTTGAGGTCGATCATCAGCAGGACGGCTGCGAGCGCGGCGAGACAAAGCAGGCCGGGCAGGAAGCGGGACAGACGGAGCGACAGGGGCGACTTCAAAGACATTCCCGGGAAGTTTCCTAGCGACGGTTCGACGGATCGGCGAGAAAGCGGTTCAGGGCTTGCACGAAATCCGGCCGCGACGGATAGCGGGCTTTCATCGCGGCGAGATAGGCGGCCGGATGGACATCGTGGTCATATAAGAAGGTGATGGTCAGGTCTGGCACCGGCAGAGCAGCGTCGTCCTGATTGGATCGATACTTGGGAATCAACTTCAGCGGCATCGTGAGGATGAGGATGAAGGCAGCCGTCAGGACGAGAGCTGCCGGCCAGCGCCGCTCGCTCGCTTCGGAGCGGTGCTGCCACCACTCTTGCAGGGCCGCGAGTCCGAAGCACCACGTGAGCGCCAGGGGCACTTCGACGAAAATGCTGTATTGGTTGAAATACTGCCGCTTGCTCATCAGCCACATCATGCCGAGGGACTGGGCGAAAAAAAACAATGCGAAGACGCGCAGACGAAGATCGGCCCGACGAAAGCAGAACAGAGCGACGACAAACACGGTGGTTGCCACCAGCAACACGGGGGACTCCGCGAAAAAGCGCAGCAGCTCGCGGAGGCGGTGGACGGAGCCCGACTGCGTGTAGAGCTGGGCCAGCGGGTCGGGGAAAAAGACGACGTTGAGCACTTTGGCGGCGTAGCTGGCTGCGGCCGGCGGCGGCAGCGTGGCGTGCAGGAGCGCGAACCAGCCGACGCAGGCGCCCAAGAGCCCGCCGAGGAGAAATGCGAATTCGAGCGTGCGATCGACGAGGTAAGTCGTGAAGCGAAACGGGCTCCGCACGAAGAGCAGGAGCGGCAGCAAGGCCGTGAGCCCCGCCAGCAGCCGCAATCGCAGCGCGGCGGTGGGATGGAGATCGGCGCCGCTCGCGGCGAGCGATAGCAACGAAGCGAAGACCGCGAGCGCGATTGCCGGAAGAATCATCGACACGCCAGCGCCGAACGGAGGCGGGCCGGACGGCTTCCGGGCTTCGCGGGACGCAAGCAACGGAGCGACAGCGCACCAGCCGAAAACGAGAAACAGATAGATCAATCCGGGCAGCTTCGAGAGGATCGCGAGACCGCTGCACGCGCCCGCGAGCACCAGCCAGAGCGTGCGTCCGCGCGACCGGTCCGTGCGAGTGGCGAGCCAGCCGCAGTGCATGGCCATCACGCCGAAGATCGTGCAGAGCAATTCGGGTCGCAGCAGCAGACCGTGAAACAGCAGACCGGAGCAGCCGGATAACAGCACCACGGCCAGGCACGCGATCTCGAAGCGGCGGGTGATTTGGCCGACAAAGCCGGCGGCAAAGAGGGTGAACAGAACGACCAGCGTCCGACTGTGTGCGCGGCCGATCCGGACGAGCTCGGCGAGTTCCGCGATCGGATCGGGGCTGCGCGCAAAGCGCTTGAGCGTCCAGACGGGCTGGGCGCCCACGGCGTTGCGAAGGCGAAAATCGAAAGCCAGCAGCAGCTTGGTCGTGGTGGCGGGTTGATCCACGATGCCGAGCGGATAGCCGGAGTTCAGGCTCAGGGCGTCGGCGACATTGTGGATGTTCATGTCCGCATTCCGATACCACGGATCGTCGCTCGAGATGTGCCACATCAGGAGCCAGGCGAGCAGCAGGGCGACCAGCGCGAGGCTGCCATACACGAGGCGATGCGCCCTTGCCGTCGCGAGCGGCGGAGTGCCTGCCGACGGACCGCTCATGGACGGAGTCCCTCCACGCGCAGGCTGCGGAACATATAGAAATAGGTGTCGGGGGCGAGTTGCGGCGCTGCGACGAGCACGACGGTGCGGCCTTCCGCGCGTCCGCAGGCTTCGTAGTGTTCGCGCGCGCCGTCGATGAGCGGTTTTCGCATCATTTCCACATGACGCCGCACGTCGGGATAGCGGTTCAAATATTCGCCCCAGTCGGGCCCCGGCGGGGGTGGCAGCTCATGCAGTTCGATCGTGTTGGTTTCGGTGCGAGCGGCAAACTCCAGTGAGATGTCCTGCCAGCGCTCGGCATCGTCGAATTCGAGGCGCCGCACCGGCTGCCCGTTGCAGATTATCTCCAGAATGCCCTGGTGCCTTCGATAGAGCCGCGCGCTGAGGCTCAGCCGCAGCGTCTTGACGCCGGCGACCGCAGGGACGCGAAGCGCGATGCGGTCGGAGCGCATCCAGCGGATGAGGGGCAGCGCCGAATCGGGGAAAGGCCCCTCGGCGGGCAGGAGCTTGCGATCTGTCGCGATCGACGGAGGAGCGTCACGCGCCACCAGCTCATGGGCGAACGAGACTCGTGGATCGCGGGAAGCGGACGCGACGTATTGGTCCGGCGGCAGCGCTTCGAGAACCGCGGTGCCTCGGGGCGCGCCTTCGGCGCCGGCGTTCCGCAGGCGAAAACGAAGCGCGCGGACGGAGGCCGGGAGCGCGGCGGTTTGTTCTCCCGAGCGGGAGAACGTCGCGAGCAGCGCGCTTTGTCCGTCTTCGGTTTCCGCGAAGACTTCGAGACAGGCGTCGTCGGGTCGATTCAGTCCCTGGGCGTCGATTAACAGTCGGGGCTGTGCTTCGGTGCTGGTTTGCCGTTCGACCGTCGCGAGCAAGAGGCCGTTATTGTCGAGCACTTGGAGGTCGGCCCGGCCGGCGATGCCAAAATAGTCGCGGTCGGCTGCCTCATCGGCGGTGCTGCCGAGCGGCTCGACGCCGGGTGTCGGTTTGCCGGGAAACGGAATCAAAACGTAGGCGGGCCCAAGGTGCAAACGGCTCAAAGCGCGGTTGTGGGCGTTGTGCGGCCGGGAAAAGATATTGTAGGCGTCCGTTCGCACGCGGTCGTAGCTGGGTGAACGCACGGCGAGATCGGACGAGTCGCTCGAAGGGCCCTGGTCCGCGGGCGGGCTGATGTTGATCCGTGTCTGTTGGTCGAACCGCTGTTTCAGCGCGGCCCGAAGCTTGGTGGAACTGAGCCTCGGCTGGCTCGCATCGAGCAGCGGTCCCAAGGGACGTCGAGCGTCGTGGATCAGGTCGGAGCGGCCGGACCAAACGGAAATTATCAGGAATACCGCGGCAATCGCGATCCAGCGGCTCCGCGCGAGTGCTGCCAGATCCAGGGCGGCGGCGATGCACGGAGCGGTCAGGAGAAGCGCCGGTGCGAGTTGCGGCGAGTGGCGGGTCGCCAGCGCCGGCAGCGCCATGACGAGGGCCCAGCCGAGTCCGAGCAGGCCCAACCGGGAAATGGGATTCGCTTCGCGGCGTGCGCGGCCGATGCTGAAGAGCGCCGCGCCGAGGCAAAGAGATCCGGCGATTCCCGTGCTCGTCACGAGGTTCGTCACGACTCCGCCGACGCCGCGAGCCGGTGCGAAATCCAGCGTCGCCGTTTCGCTCGCAATCGCGTTGGCGACGAGTCGGGCGAGGGAATCGTGGCCGACCGCCAGGGCGAAGCTGACGAGCGTCGGGAGCAGCCCGACGGCCAGCCCGGGCAGAATGAAACTCCAGCCGCCGCGCTGACGCACGCGGAGCGGTCCCATGGCGGCCAAAGCCGAAAGGGACACGACGACCGCCGCCGCGCCGAGACTGCTGCCTCCCGCGAGTCCGGCGAACGCGCCGCCCCAAAAGGCCGAGGACTTCCGTCCGTCTTTGGACCACGCGAGGATAAAGGCGGCGCCTGCAACGAGCGCGGCGCCAGCCGCAAGGTGGTGATCCAGTGTGATCGCCTGCGTGAGCACCGGTCGTGCCGTCAGGGCGCATCCGGTGGCGAGCAACGAGGCGTCGCGGCTGGCTCCCGCGACGTGGCAGAAGCGGTGGACGGCGCACCCACTCAGCAGCCAAATCGTCAGATTGACGAAGTTCAGCGCAGTCAGCTCCGGTTTGTAGGCGAGTATCCACGCGTGCAGGACGCCGTAGTTGTGAGTGAAGTAGGTGCGGCTCGCCTCGCCGCTGGCGCCGGAGAAAAGACTGCCGTCGCCCAGATATTGCAGCGCGCGCGGCAGAGCGTTGCCGAGTGTGTTGGGATCGAGCGACACGTAGAAGGCTGCGACGACGACGCTGCCCGCTGCGAGCAGCGCCAGCGTGAGCATGACGCTGTAGTGCGGCGCGGGATGCCCGACGGCGCTGTCGGCGGGACGGCGATCGGCCAATGGGTGGCGCCACGCCAGCAAAGCCACTCCTCCCGCCAATCCGACGGAGGCGATCAGACCGAGGCGCACGTCGCCGAATCGGTGGACGCACGACAGCAGCAGTGCCGTGACCAGCAGGTTGATCCACGCCAGAGCGGCGGCGCCCAACAGCGTTTCCGAAGCGCAGTCGGTCCAGCGGCGGGATGCCGCCACCGACAACCACAAGAGCAAAGTCAGATGAATGAACAGCAGGTCCATCGCTGGGGCGGCGAATCAGACGGCGGCGCCGAGGCCGGGCTTTTGCATGACAGCCACCCCGTTGAAACCCCAGAGAAAACGACGATAGGCGGGACAAGTCAGGCCGTTCCGCGCGGCCAATTTCATCAGATCCTGTTCGGTGTAGTAGTGGCGATGATCGGCGATTTCCGCGGCGGAGATGATTTTCAGGCGGAACGCGAGAAACTCCAACACAGGCTTCGCCGCCGGCGTGGGCGTCGTCACCAGAATGCGGCCGCCGGGGACGAGGATGCGGGAGAACTCGCGAAAGAGCACGTCGACTCGATCGAGCGGGATGTGCTCGAGCACGGCGAGGATGGTGACGAGATCGAAACTGGCGTCCGGAAAGTCGAACCGGTTCTCGAACCGGAACTGCCGCAATTCCAGATTGGGGGCGGGACGCTCCGGCGTGGCGTCGTAGTCGATGCCGAGTCCATATTTGATGTCGTGCTGCACGGAGCGCAGGAACATCGCCTGATGGCCGCAACCGAAGTCCAGCACGGTGGCGCCGGAAGGCACGAGCTTGCGCACGGCGCGCGAGCGCCAGCGGCAGATGAAGAGATCGAGTGCGTTAAAGTCCTTGGTGCCCATGAGCGCCACGTGCCGTCATTCGGCGTTGAAGCGCCGGACTCGCTTGATGAGCACGCGTTCGAGCTCGAGCAGTCTTTGATTCGTGGTGCTCAGCACGAGGCCGAGGGAGAAGCTGAGGCACGCGAGCATGAAGCTGGTGATCGAAAGAATGGCGGAGGCGCGGCTGACGACGCGGTGGTATTCGACGAGTTCGACGAACGGCAACACCGCGAAGGCGGCGCTGCCTGCGAGCGCGAGAAGGCCCAGGCCACCGAAGAGCGTGAGCGGCTTGTAGGCGCGCATCAGGAGAAACAGGCGCAGCAGCACGCGGAAGCCGTCGGGGAAAGTGCGCAGCTTGGAGAAACTGCCTGACGGACGCTCGCCGTAGGGCGCTTCGATTTCCTGGATGACGGCGCCGCGGTAGAGGCTTTGCACCGTGAGTTCCGTCTCGACGTCGAAGCCGCGCGACGTGATCGGGATCGAGAGCGCGCACTCGTGCGTGAACGCGCGGTAGCCGGAAAAGATGTCCGAGATGCGCGCGTTGAAGATGCGGTTGATGATCGCGCAGACGAGCTGGTTGCCGGCGACGTGGAATTTGCGGAAGGACTTGTCGCTGTATTGCTGCAGGCGCGCGGCGACGGTCATGTCGGCGTCGCCGCGGAAGATCGGTTCGAGCAGGCGGTGAACCGCGGAGGAGTCGTAGGTGCCGTCGCCGTCCACCATCACGATGACGTCTTCGGTGATCAGCTCGAACATCGACGCCACGACGTAGCCTTTGCCCTGCCGTTTCTCGCGGATCACCGTGGCTCCGGCGGCGCGGGCGAATTCGGCGGTGCGGTCGGTGCAGTTGTTGTCGAAGACGTAGATGGCGGCGTCCGGCAGCTCGACTTTGAAATCCGTGACGACTTTCGCGATGGTCTTCTCTTCCTGATAACAAGGAATCGCCACCGCGACGCGCAAGGGGGAGGGAGAAGGGGAAGAAGCCATGATTTCTGTCGTGAGGCCGTTAGGTTTGAATCGACCAAAAAGCCCGGCTCCGTGCCTCGTGTCCACAGCGATTTCGGGCCGTTAGCCGACGCGCACGAGACGGAGGCGATGGTGCCGCACGAAGTCCTTGAGGCGATACCAGCCGTCGGCCGCGAAGGCGATGAGCAGCGTCGCGGACGCGGCGAGCACGACGATCAACTCGGGCAGCTCGCGGCACGACGCGATCGCGCCGGCGTAGCGCCACGCGCCGTAGTAGAGGACGATGATGTGCCAGAGGTAAATCTCCAAGGTGAAGCGTCCGACGTAGGTCGCGAGGCCGCGACGAGCGGTCGAGCCGAGGAGGAGGCCCGTTGCGAGGATGGCCACGACCGCGAGATCGTAGATCAGCATTTCGGGCCGGACATAGGCGTAATCGAGGCGATTGCGCTCGAAGCTCCCGCCGACGACGTCGATGTCGAAAATCATGCTGAAGTTCCAAACCACGGCCAGTCCCGCTGCGAGGAGCGCGATCGCGCGGCCGGCGCGGGCGAGACGCGGCGTCACGGCGTGGCGGACGCTTTCGAAGTGCAGGCCGGCGAAAAAGTAGAACGCCCAGAACAGGCCGTTGGGGCGCCCCCAGACGTAGTAATCGAGGACGTTGCGATTGCAAAGGACGCCGAGCGTGACGTGGAGCGCGAGGAAGAACGCCATCAGGCCGAGCGCGGCGCGATCGGTCGTCAGAGCGGGCGACAGACGGTTGAGCCAGCGGGGCAGGGCCTTGAAGAGCGGTTGCAGCAGGTAGAGCTGCAGGATCATCGGGATGAAATAGAAGGTCGGCTCGACGCCCTTCAGCAACAAGCGCTCGAGCAGCCAGACGGCGCGACGGCCTGCGTAGTGCAGATCGAGCCAGGCGAGGTAGTGGTTGAGAAGGAAGAACGCCGCGAGACTGGCGACGAGATAGGGAACGACAATACGACGGAACCGGCCGCGATAGTAGTCGGCCAGCGATACTTCGCGGCGGGAGGACGACGCGAGCAGCCCGGAGAGAAAAACAAAGAGCGGGACGGCGAAGATGAACCCTTGGTTGAGCGCGAGACCGAGGAGAAAAGAGGGGCTCCACGCGAAACTGTCGGACGTGACGAAGCTGCCGGCGAAGTGAATGCAGACGACGCCGAATATGCTCCAGCCGCGGAGCGCGTCGATGTAGAGGTTTCGCTCCGTGGCGGGCGTGGGCGAGGACGGGACGGCGTTCATGGTTGGCGGTAGCCGAAAATGCGGATGGAGCGGAACAGGTAGTAGAGCTGAGCGGGATCGTCGAGAGTGACCACGCTGCGGCGCATGTGCAGCGTGCGGGTTTCCTTGTGCCCAAACGATTCCCAGTGGCGGCGCGCGCCTTGTTCAAGCGGAATGCCCTGCGCGACGACGTAGGCTTTCACGTCGGGATAGCGTTCGAGATAGTCGAGCCAGTCGGGCTCGTCGCTGACGACGACGTTGCGCAGCTCGATGACATTCGTCCCCGCGGCGGGAGTGAGGCGGACCTTGCCGTCGACCCATTTGTCGCGGCCTCCGAGCGCAAAATTGGCGACGGGCTCGCCGTTGAAAACCACATCGATGCTGCCGGCGGACCGCACTTGGAGACGGGCACTGAATTCGAACTCGAGATGGTCGAGCAGACGGGTGGGCGGGATCTCGATCCGCACCACGGGCGACTTCGCCCAGCGGACCAGCGGAAGATCGCGCGGCGGGTAAGGGCCCTCCGGGGCTGCGAGGCCGGTGACGACGAACGATGTGACGGGCTTGGGCAGCACGAGTTCATCGGCGAAGAGCAGGTCGGGCGAATCGGGCACATCGATTTCCGGCGGCAGGACGCGGAACAGATAGGGAATCGCCGTGCTGCCCACCGTCTGGCCGTCACTCAGTTTTTCCGCTCGCAGAAGGATGCGGCGGAAGGGGCGAGTGATCGGCGCCGGCTGTTCGCCGCTCGCGGTGAAAGAGACGAGGGGAGCAATCGAGCCGTCCGCATATTCGACCTCCGCGCGGAGACGCACGCGATCGGGCGCGTTCAGGCCGGCGACTTTGATCCGCATGCCGGCATAGCGACCGGGCTCGCGCGGGGCGTAGAGCAACTTGACGAGGATGTTTGAATCCCGGTCCGTGGCGGCCGTTTGATCGGGCTCGGGGGCGAGACCGTAGTAATCCAGCGCCGCCACGCCGGTGCCGATGGTGCCGAGAAACTCGATTCCCGCCGTGTGCTTGCCCGCGACCGGCACGATCGTGTGGGAGGAGGTCTGCTCGATGTTGCTGTAGGCGACGCGGCGGGGAAATCGCCATTCGGAAAAGACATTGTAGACGCCGGGTCGGACGTGAGCCGAGGCGGTGAAGCGCTGGCCTTCGCCGACGCTCATGAGGAGGAAAATGCGCTCGTTGCCGTCGGCAGTGTCGATGTTGATCCGGCGTTGTTCGGCGAGGCGCTGGGCCATCACGGGCGGCAGCGCGGGCAGGGCCGGAGGCGGGACATAGCCGGACCAGAACGGCTCGTAGGAGCGGCTGGAATTCTTGAACAGATAAATGCCGCTCATCCACAGCGCCGAGAGCGCGAGGAGTGCGAGGAGCAAGTGGAGGCCGCGTTGCAGCAGCGGACGCGTCAGGCGCGCATCGGCGACGACAGCCAGGCCGGGACAAAGCACCAGCACGGGCAGCACGAAGTAGCGCTGGTTGTAGAGCGACCACTTGTTCAGGAGGAAATACGTTGCGAACCACCCCAGGCCGAGCGCGGCCAGCCACAACACGGGAGGACTCACCCGGCGAAAACGCAACAGGCTGCCGATCGCAACCAAGACCACGAACGCGCCGGTGAAGCCGAACCACACGTGATCTTCGTTGAGATCGGGCGGGAAGAGGTAGAACGGCGAAAACGCGTAGGCACCGTTCCAATGCGGGAAAAGCACGCGACTGCCCCAGGCGTTCAACCGTTCGGTGAAACCGACGTCCAACGTGAAACGTTGCACGGGTTCGATGAATAGCTGGGCGAGGTAGGCTTCGGCGGTCTGGATCGACGAGGCGAACTTGAACGGTCGATTCAGGGTGTAGTCGTAGGTGTTGGTCACCCACTTGCCTTTTTCGACGAGGTTGACGATTGCGAAAGGCGAGGCCAGCGCGACGGCCACGAGGCCGGGCCAGATCCAGCCGCGGACGCCGGCGAAAAACGCCGGCAATCGGCCGGTGCGCCAGCTCTGGAGCAGCCATCCGGCGCCGATCAAACCGACGACCGGAGCGAAGAAGATGACCGTGAGCTTCGAGCCGACGCCGAGGCCCAGCGCGAGACCGGCGATCGTCGCGTCGCTCGCGATTCGCGTCTCGCGCCAGCGCAGGGCGAACACGAGTGCGCCGAGCAGCGCGGCGCCGGTCGGCAGGTCGTTGGTTGTGGCGGTGGCTTGCGCGAGAATTTGCGTCGAGGTCAGCGCCAGCCAGGTCGCGACGAGTCCGGCATTCGGAGTGCAAGCGCAGAGTCGGCTGAGCCGGTAGACGGCGATGCCGGCCATCGCCCACGTCGCGAGATTGAAAAAATTCTGCGCCTGAAGCGGG
The DNA here is from genome assembly GCA_016187945.1 of Opitutia bacterium. Taxonomy (GTDB): domain Bacteria; phylum Verrucomicrobiota; class Verrucomicrobiia; order Opitutales; family Opitutaceae; genus Didemnitutus. The sequence goes on along the minus strand of JACPIT010000009.1, from coordinate 441,675 downwards.
GCGCCGTGCACGAAGCCGAACGCTTGGAGCAGATTGTAGTTGAAGGGGAAAAACAGTTGGCGGTCGTTGCCCGTGTCGAAGTGGGCGAGCGTTCCCTGCCCGAGATAGAACATGGCGCGGGGAAGGTGATACGCCAGCGAGTCGAAGTTGTTCGGCGCGTAGGTCGCGGCGATGCGAAGATTCGCCCAAGCGATCGGCGCCAGACTCAGGCAGAAAACCGCGACGAGCGCGGGAGAGAAACGTTCGCCAGCCGCACGCGGCGCGGGAGCGGCGGGTGCCCGGCGGCGAAGCAGGAACCAGGTGAGCGCCGCAAGCACGAGTGACGTGCGCAGAAACCAGCCCGAGTCGCCGAGACGATGCAGCGAGGCGAGCAGGAGGCACGTGACGACGATGTTGGTCCACGCGACGACGAAGGTGGCGATCAAACGATCGGACAGCGTCGCGACGAGCCGCGCCGCGGCGGCGGAGGAGGCTCCGATCAGGAAGACGCTGTGGAACACGAACAGATACATGGCGCGAAACGCGTCGACGTTCTCAGCCGGACCGGTCCGAAGGCAACGTTTCGTTCCCGGAGGGGCGTGGTGGAGTGGCGGGCGGGGAAGCGATCATCGAGCGGGGAACCCTTCCACGCGGAGATTGCGAAACGCGAAATAGAGCGAGTCGCGCGGCTTCTCCGCCGCGCCGGCGCGCACCGGCAGGAAGCGCCCTTCGGTGCGGCCGTTGGTCTCGTAGTGTCGTCTCGCGCCGGCCTCCAGCGGTTCGCCCTTCGATTCGAGGTGTCGCCGCACGTCCGGATTGCGCTCGAGGTAGGCGACCCAGTCGGGAGTGGGTTCGTTGGTGCGGTCTCGCAGCTCGAAGACGTTGGTGCCGGGGGCGGCGTCGACGTCGATCGTTCGCGAGTGCCAGTCGAAGCGCCCGCTCAGCAGGAAAGTTTGCACGGGTTGACCGTTGTGCCGCACCTCGACCGCGGCCTCGTCGCGCACCTGGAGGCGGAGGCTGAACTTGAGCCGCAGGCGGGCGCAGTTGGGATAAGGCGGAACGGTGATCTGCAGCGCGGGTTGCTTGGCCCAGCGGAAGACGGGCATGTCCCATTGCGCGTAAGGGCCCTCGAGCGCGGCGAGACCGTTCACCGAGAGGACGCGAGCCGGTTCGCCGGAAACCAGCTCCGTGCTGAAGAGCGCGTCGGGCGCGGGAGGCAGTTTGGTCTCGAGGATCAGTTTCCAAACCGTGAACGGCATCTCGCCCGATCCGAGAAGCCGGCCGGTGGCGTCGTCGACGACGCGGATGACCAGGCGCTTGAATGGCGCGGGCACGGCGACGCGGGTCCAGTCCGAGTGAGAAACCGACAGCAGCGACCGCACGGCGCCGTCGGCCATCTCCGCGCCGATGACGACGTGGGCGGAATCGCGGGGATTCACGCCGACGACGCGGATGCGGCCGTGCCCGAGGCGCACGCGGTCGTTCGTGTCAGCGGAATATTCCGCGATGACAGCGATGTTGCTCGTCGCGCGAGTGGCCGCGACGGAATCGGCATCGGCTGGCAATCCGACGTAGTCGAACGCATCTCCGGCGCCGGGAATGTTACCGAGGAATTCGACGCCGGCGGTGGTTTTGGCCGGGACGGAAACGAGCGTGTAGGACGCGTAGTAGGCGAGATTGCTGTAGATGCAGTTCCGCGTCGCCTCCCAGAACGAGAACAGCGTGTAGGTGCCGGGCAGGATGGCAGAGCCGGAGGTCACGCGCTGGCGGCGACCGACGTGCAAGAGCGGGAAAATCCGCTCGTTGGTGCCGTAGGAGACGACTTGGAGGCGGGCTTGCTGCGCGAGCCGCTCCGCGAGAGTGTCCGGCAGCGCCGGGAGTGTCTGCGCCGGCTGCGATTGGACGCCGGGTAGCGGGCGGATGTGGTTGTTGAGCAGATAGTGTCCGGAGAACCAAAGTCCGCTCAGCGCCGTGAACCAAAAAATCGCGCCGAGGATCGCCCTCACCGCCGCATTCCGTCCGACGCGCGCGTCCCACACGGCGGCGGCGCAAGGCCCGAGGATGACCACGGCGGAGATGAAATACCGCTGGTTGTAGAGCGACCATTTGTTGGTCGCGAAGTAGAACGCGAACCAGCCGACGCCCAGCAGCGCGATCCATGAAATGGGCCGGCGCAGGCGCGCGTCGCGGACGAGACAGAACAGCGCGCAGAGGAGAAACAGCGGACCGGCGAAACCGAAGAACACGTGGTCTTCGTTCAGATCGGGCGGGATCAGGTAGAGCTCGGAAAACGCGTGGGCCGGATTCCAGGTTTGGAAGACGTGCTGCGCGAACCAGTGATTCACCGCATCGATGTGCTCCCGATCAAACGAGTAGCGGCCCAGCGGCTCGCAGAACATCTGAACCAGGTAGCCCTTGGTGGTCTGAAGCGCGCAGGCGACGGAGAACGGCTTGTTCAGCGTGAAATCCATGCGGTCGGTCATCAGGCGTCCCGTCGCCCGCAGATTGAAGAGCACGAACGGCGCGCACAGCACGCCCGCGAGTGCGACTGGAAGCAGCCAGGCGCGAATGCCGGTCAACAGCTCGCGCACCGCTCCGCGCCGCCAGTGCCGCCAGGCGATCGCGACGAAGAGCACGGCGGCGGCCGGGGCGAAGAAGGCCGCGGTGAGCTTGGTGCCGGCGCACATGCTGGCCGCCACACCGGCGAGCAGGGCATCGGCGGTGCGACGCTGGTCGCGCCAGCGCAGAACAAAGACCAGGGTGGCCGCGAGCGCCGCCGCGGCCGGCAAATCGAGGATCGTGCTGGTCGCCTCCGCGAGCACTTGCGTGGCGGTGAGCGTCAGCCAGGCGGCCGCCACCGATGCGTTCACGCTGGCGCCGCACAGGCGAGCGATCCGGAATACGGAAAGTCCGGTCACGACCCACGCGGCGACGTTGAGGAAATTGACGGCTCGGAGCGGCGCTTCGTAGGCGAAGCAGACCAGTTGGAGCAGATTGAAATTGAAGGGATAGTAGACCTGCCGGAAGTCGGCCGTCTCGAAGTGCGCCAGCGATCCTTGGCCGAGGTAGTAGAGCACCCGCGGCAGGTGGTAGGTCATCGAGTCGTAGTTGTTCGGCTCGTAGGCGGCGGCGATCGCGAGATTCGAGATCAGCATGAGCCCGAGGCTTCCGAGCGCAGCGCCGAGCAGCCACGGATTGAGCGAGTCGCTGGCGGCGGCTGTCGTTTCGGGAGCGACGGGGCGTGCGAATTTTCGCACCGCGAGAAACAGCGCCAGCGCCAGCACGATCGAGACACGGAACAGCCACGCGGCGTCGGCGAGCTTCGCCGCGCTGGAGAGCAGCAGGCTGGTCGCCACGATGTTGCTCCAAGCGACAAACGCGGCCGCGACGATCCGATCGAGCATCCCGGTCAGCACCCGGCGGGCAGCCGCAAACGAGAGCAGCGACAACAGCAGCAGATGAATCAAGAGTATGGTCATGGTCCGGCGGTGCGATCGGCGGGCTCACGGTTCGCGCAGGCCTTCCACCACCAAGTCGCGAAAAATATAGTAGCGCGAATCGGCGACAGTCGACGGGGCGAGGTCGTGCTTGAAATGAAGCACGCGACGCTCCTTGCGGCCAAAGGCTTCGTAGTGCTCGCGCGCACCTTGCTCCGGCGGGATTTTCTGCGCAACGACGAAGTCCTTCACGTCGGGATAGCGGGCGAGATAGTCCGGCCAGTCTGCGGCCGAGCCGAGCGCGACGTTGCGGAACTCGATCACGTTTTTGCCTGGTGCGGGCTTGAGCGCGAGGGACTCGTCGATCCACGCATTGTGATCGTCGAGGTCGTAGTATTTCACGAGTTGGCCGTTGTGCAGCAGCGCGATCGTGGCGCGCTCACGCACAAAGCTGCGGAGGCTGAACGTCAACCGCAGCGTCACCAGATCGTCGTCTGCCGGTATCTCGAGCTTCACGCTCGGCTGCCGGGCCCAGCGAATCAGCGGGAGGTGCCATTGTGGGTAGGGGCCTTCGGCGTTATCGAGGCCGGTGGTCGCGATGTAGCTGACCGGATCGTTCGCGACGAGTTTGTCCGTGAAGATGACGGTCGGCTCGAAGGGCGTCCCGAATTCCGGCGGCTTTTCCCGGATCAGTCGTGGGACGCTGACCGATCCGATCCCTTGGCCGCTCGCCTCGTCGGTGACGCGAACGAAGAAGCGGCGAAAGGGCTTGGTGATGGATGCAGGTGCTTCGCCTGAGCGGTCGAAGGTCGCCAACACTTCCTCGGTGCGATCCTGGTATTCGACGCCGACGCGCAGCCTCGCCTGATCGGCGGGATTCAAGCCGACGATTTGAATGCGAGTGAACAGATAGCGATTGGGTTCGCTGGGCGCGTAGCTGAGCACTACGAGAACCTGACGGTTGCTGCCGCGGGGCGGTCGTTCGTTCGCCTTGGGCGGAAGACCGAGGTAGTCCTGTGTCTCGACGCCGGTGCCGATCGAGCCCAGGAACTCGACTCCCGCCGTGCGCTTCGTCGGAATCTTCACCAACGTGTAGGACGACTGCTGCGCCATGTTCACGTAGGCGACTTTGCGGGCGAGACCCCACTGCGAAAAAACGTTGTAGGCGTCCGGCACCTGTCGCGCGAACGAAGTGAAACGCTGGTGGTGCCCCGCGGCCATCAGCAGGAAGATGCGCTCGTTGCCGTCGGTGGCCTGGATGTTGACGTGAGGTTCCATCGCGAGGCGATCGGCCAGGCGCGGGGGCAGCGTCGGCAACGCGGCCGGTGCGATGCGGGCGGACCAGAACGGGATGAACGGGCGACGCGTGTTCTGCGTCAGATACGTTCCGGCCAACCAAAGCGTGCCCACCGCGACGGCCGCAAGGGCCGCCCGAAACCCTCGGCGAGCCGCGCTGCCGATCCAATCGATTTCCCACATGACCGCGAGGCAAGGCGTCATCAACAGCATCGCGGGCACCATGTAGCGCTGATTGTAGAGCGACCAGCGGTTGAGCAGAAAATAGACGGCGAACCAACCGAGGCCGATCCACGCCAACCAGACGACTGGCGGAGCCATGCGTCGCCAGCGGGCGAGGCACCACAGCGCGGCGAGCAGCACGGCGGGACCAGTCAGACCGAACCAGACATGGTCCTCGGTGAGGTCGGGAGGGAAGAGGTAGAACTTCGAAAACGCGTGCGCTTCGTTCCAGTGGGAAAACAGCGTGCGATCGGCCCACGCGTTCATCCGCTTGATGCGCTCCTGATCGAAATCGAACCGGCTGAGCGGCTCGAGAAAAAGCTGTGCGAGGTAACCCTTGGCCGTCTGCACGGCCGAGCCGACGGAGAGCGGGCGATTGAGCGTGTAGTCGTAACTCCTGGTCATCCACTGGCCCTTCGCCGCCAGATTGATGATCGCGAACGGAGCGGCCACGGCGAGCGCGAGCAATCCGGGCAGCACCCAGGCGCGAATCGCTCGACCGAATTGCACGAGCTGGCTTCCGCGCCAGCAGCGATAGCCCCACACCAGCGCGAGCAATCCCGCCGCGGGTGCGAAGAACACCGCGGTCAATTTGGTGCCGGCGGTCAATCCGGCCGCGAGACCGGCGAGCATGGCGTCGCGGCGTTGGTGCGATCGCGACCAGCGCAACGCGAACACCAAGGCGATGACGAGACCGGCGCCCAGCGGCAGGTCGTTGGTGGTCGACGTCGCTTGCGCGAGCGTCTGCGTCGCCAGCAGCGCGAACCACGCCGCCAGCAGCGAGACGTTGGCGGAGAGGAGCGCGAGACGAGACAGCCGGTGGACCGCCACGCCGGCCGCGGCCCACATGAGCAGGTTGAATAAAGTCAGAACCTGCCGCGGCGGGCCGTAGATGAGCCCGAAGAGATGCAGCAGATTATAGTTAAACGGAAAATAGATCTGCCGGTCGTTGCCGGTGTCGAAGTGCCCCAGGCTGCCTTGCCCGAGGTAGAACATCGCGCGGGGCAGGTGATACGTGAGCGAGTCGTAGTTGTTCGGCTCGTAGCTGAGCGCGACGCTGAAGTTGGCGAGCGCGATGGGGGCCACCGTGGCGACGAACGCAATCCTCAGCCACCGAGCGGGAGCGGGCGCGGCGGTCTCGGGGGCGAGCGGCGTCAGCCGGCGCAGAAAAAACCAGGCGCACGCGGCGAGCGCGACCGAGGTGGTGAAGAACCAGCCGGAACTGCCGAGTTGATGGACCGCCGAGAGCAGCAGGCAAGTCAGCACCACGTTCCCCCACGCCAACAAAAGCGCGGCGAGGGCGCGCTCGCTCCTCGTCCGAGTCAGCGGGCGGGCGCTCGCGCCAGAGAGGATCGCCAGCAGGAGAAAATGGACCGAGAAGACGATCATCGCGCCGCACCGCGTCCCGCCTCGGCGGGACCAGGAGAGTGCTGTTGGGTCAGATACGCCTGCCAGCGATGTGCGTGCGCCTCGAAGCCGAACGATCGTGCGGCGTGGGCGCGTGCTTGTGCACCTGCGCGCTCCCGGAAGCTGCGGTCGGCGAGCGTCGCGCGGATCGCTTCGATGGTCTGTGGAATGTCGCGATTGCGAACCAGTTTTCCGGTGACGTCGTGTTGCACGATCTCCTCGACACCTCCGGTGCGAAAAGCCACCACCGGCACGCCGCAGAGCTGGGCTTCCATGAGCGTCTGCCCGAAGGCCTCCTCGGTCGCGGTGCCGAGATAGATGTCGGCCGCCTGATAGATCGTGGCGAGTTGGTGCGCCTGGAGATGATAGCCGAGACCGATGAGTCCGGGGATTTCCGCGGCGTTGTGTCCGAAGGCGGCGAACGTCGCCTCGCCTCGCAGAGCGGCGATGATCTCGCGGAGTTCAGGGCCGCCTTTGCGGGATTCCTGAAAATTCACCGCGGCGCAGAGCACGACGGGTTTGTCGTCCGGCAGACCGAGATGGCGGCGGGCGGCGGAGCGGTCGCCGGGCTGGAATACGCGGTCGTCGGCGCCGAGATGAACGGTGTCGACGAGCGGGCATTGCGGCACCGCGGCGCGGAACATGCGCTCGCTCCAACGGCTGTTCGCGACGATTTCGATGCCGTGCGCGCCGCCGAACACTTCGCGCCGGAGCTGCCACGCGCCGGCGATGAGCGGCGGGGCGAGCTGGGGGTAAACGTCGGCGGTGGGGCAGGTCTCGTTGCAGCCAGTCAGGTAGAGTTCGCAATTTCCGGGGTAGGCGCAGCGTCCGGTGTAGAGGTAGGCGTCGTGGACGAAGGCGACGACGCGGCACCCGATCTCGCGGAGCGCCGGGAGGACCTGCAGGCTCCAGCGTGCGGCATGGAGATTGCCGACGAGCACCACGGACGGATTGAAGCGGGCGACTTCCAATTGCAGACCGGCAATGACGGCGCGGTCGCTGAGAAATTTGTCGCCTTCGAGGCCGTTGACTTCGCGCAGGCCGAGCCAGAGCTGCGGGTCGACGGGGCGCGTGGCGACATGCTCGAGTTTGATCTCGCCGGTCGCCCACGCGAGGGCGCCGACTTCGATGCCGAGGGCGAGGAGGGCCTCGATCTGGCGTGCTTGGGCGATGCCGGCCCCGTATTGGAAGCCCACGTCGTTCACGAAGAGCACGCGTTGCGGGAGATCGGCCGTGCGCCGTTTGTCGATCGGTGGGACGCTCATGGTTGGGCGGACGGGATCGGGATGACGGCGGGCGCGGCGAGGCTCGCGCGGTGGGCGGCGTTCACGCGGCGCAGCTCGGGGAGGAAGGGCAGATCGGCGCCGCCGGTTTTCTGTTTCTTGTGCTCGCGGAAGATCGCGAGGATTTCCGGGACGGGCAGAATCCGCGCGCCGGCGCGCGCGAGGCGGACCCACAGATCGTAGTCCATGCTGAAGTAGAGATCCTCGGCGAGGCGGCCGCCGGCGCGGTCGAAGACCTCGCGGGAGAAAAACACCTCCGGTTGGTGGAAGAACCAGCCTTGCTGCCAGCAGTTGTCGAGGTCGAGCAGTTGTCCGAGGGGGAGCGGCTGGATGTGGCCGAGCGCGAGTCGCGAGCGGTGGATGTGGTGCGGCTCGAGGGCGAGGTCGAGCACGCGCGCGCAGCGGCCGACGACCATGTCGGTGTCGTGGCGGAGGAAGGTCTCGCCGATGGTGAAGAGGCTGCCGGGAGCGAGCTGGTCGTCGCTGTTGAGCCAGGTCAGGATGCGGCCGGTGGCGCGGGCGAAGCCTTTGTTCAGCGCCTGGGATTGGCCGCCGTCCTTCTCGCTTACCCACCAGGCGAGGCGGTCGGCGTATTTGCGAATGATGTCCACCGAGCCGTCGGTCGAGCCGCCGTCGACGACGATGTATTCGAGATTGGGATAATTCTGATCGAGGACGGAGCGCAGCGTCTGTTCGACGTAGGCGGCCTGGTTGTAGCTGACGGTGACGACGGTGATCCTCGGCCACTCGGCGGGCAGGGTGGGGCGGGCCGGGTAGATGTCTCGTGCGCGAGGGGCGGGCCAGCCGTGGGCGGGGTTGCCGGTGGGGAGGCGCGGACCGATCCACGTCGCGGGCGGGCGCAGGCAGAAGAGGGTGCCGCCCGGCAGCGGCGCGCGGGGGGCGTCGCCCGGGAGCCAGGACGGAGCGGTTTCGCAGCCGGTGAGGAGCAGCGCGTGGTGCGGCTGCAAGCGGCCGAGCAAACACGGGAGGACTTCCGCGGCGTCGGCACCATCGAACGCGACGGCGTCGGCCCACGGGATGCCCGGCTCGAAGTCCTCGGAGCCCGTCTTCCGATATTCGCGCTCGCCGAACAACATGTAGTGGTCCCAGGCGCTGTGGAAATGCCCTTTCGCCACGGCATCGGCGACGTCGGGGTGCGCGCGCAGGTAGGCTTTGTCGTTGAACAGCGTGTCGATGGTGCCCAGCCATTCCCAGAGCGCTTCGGGACGGAAGCGGATCGGTCCGCGCGGATGCTGCGCAATATCCGCAGGGCAGCCGAACACCTCGACGGAGGTGCCGTTCGCGGCGAGCCAGAGTAGATAGGGGAGGAGGCGGCGGTGGTATTTCGCGACGATCAGCTTGCGGATGTGGCTGGCGTAGGGATCGAGGGTCGCGCGGATCGCATCGAGGTCGCACGCCGCTTGTTTTTCCAAGCGGGCGTTGAGATCGGCGATGGTGGTGGCGCGATCGGCGGCGAGTTTCACGTGGCTCTGGAGCGTCGCGTCCTGTCGCTCGATGAAGGCGACGTTGTGCGCGTGATCGGCGTAGGCTTGCTTGAGCTTCTCCTGATAGTAGTGGATGGAGCGGAGACGTTCCTCACTGTCGGTCTCGACCGTGCGGAGATAGCCCAGGGTTTGACTCAAGGCCGCCTCGGCGTCGGCGATCCGCTGGTTCAGCCGTCGGCTGGTGTGGCGGTAAAGGGTCGCGAGGTGGTCGAGATCGAACTCCGGCGAGAGCGCGCTGACTTTCAATTCTGCGGGCGCGGAATAGGGCTGCGGGTGCGGCGAGGTGGGCTGAACGCCGCCTGGCGGCAAGGCTTCCTCCGGTAGCGCAAACTCGGACAAGCCCCACGTCGGGCCGTTGAGTTTGGCCGGGACATCGCCGGCCCGCATGCCTTCGAGGAGCGGTTGGACGATTTCCCAATCGGGATTGATGATCTTTCGCTCCCGCAGGCGTTCGAAGAGTTTCTTTTCGCCCTCGGGAGTCCAGCCGGAGCCGAGGCTGTGCTCGATATGGAAGCAGACGCAGGGCGGCAGCAGCGACAGCTCCTCATAACCGGCGTAGTGCGCGGCGGCCGTGCCCAGGCTGTCGATATTGAAGGAAAAGGAGGCGAACTCCGCGTAGCCGTGGATGCTGTCCCAACCGGCGCGGGAGAGCAGGGTGAAATCGCCGCAGGCGTTCGTGTGCAGCTTGTCGATCGAGATGGAGCGGGCAGGATGCAGCGCGGCCAAGCCGTCGACGGATTCGATCGTGATCTCAGGATCGATCTGTCGCGCGGTCGCATCGGGCGTGCAGTGGCGGCGGAAAATTTCGTCGCCGTAGAGATGTTCGACGAGTGCCTTTGGACCGAGTCGGCGATTGGCGCGGACGGGGTGCGTCCACGCGTAGTCCAGCGTCTCGTCCAGAGAGAATGTGGGCGGGATGTCTTTGTGGATGTCGTAGCGATCCACGCGCACCATCCGTTGTGGGTCGAGCTGTTGCCGGGCGATGTGAGCGATCAGCTCGTCGGAAAAGATGATGTCGATGTTTGTCGCGACGATGAACTGCCCGCGCGCGCGGCGGATGCCGGCGTTCTTCGCGATCATTTGGAAAAAAGGCAGACGGTCGGCGTATTTGAACCGATCGTGCAGAATCGCCGGCACGGTGATCACTCGCGCGCGGCAGTAGGTCGCATCCGCCGGGAGGTGCAGCACGCCGGCGAGGCCGGGCCGTCCGGGAACCGGATTCCAGTCGACCAGGATGATCTCGGCCGGCAGCCGGTGGCGTTCGCATTGGCGGGCGAAGTTGGTGATGAAGATCTGCGTGCGGATCAGCGGATCGCCACCGTGGTCGTCGTTGCGGGAGGCGGCGACGACGCTCAGGTAAGGCGAATTGTCGAGTGCGGCGCGGGACATCAAGGGGGCATTAAAGTGCTTGCGGGGAGATTTTGTAAAGGCTCTCGTTCGGGCCCGAATAATCGGTCCCTCAATAGCGAGCGCGAGCGAAGGAAAGATGACGTTTGCGAACGCGTCCGAGCTCACCGTGTTCGTCGCCGTGCACAACGAAGCGGCAAAGTGGCTCTGCTCATGGAGCGACTTTGCGCCGTGCTCGAAGCTGAATATCTCCGCCGGTCCGATGCGCGTGAGGTCGCGGCCGTGGACGACGGGAGCCTCCGAGGTATCGCTGGTCGAATTGAAGAAGGAAGCGGGCCGGCGCCCGTTCCTGTGGGACATCGAATCGCGGCGCAACTACGGGCAGACGCCGCGATGATGGCCGGCATCGACGCGTCGCGGGCTGACGCGCTCGTCGGTCTCGACGCACACAGGGATCGTCGCGCGGATGCGTTCTTTGTCGGCGGCGATCATTTCGCCGAGGCCGACGATCGAGACGTTTTGAATCATGACGAGGTTCGGACCTCTGTCGCGAAATTGCATGCACCCGCATGCGGCCATCCGAAGCAAGAAGGCGCCAACCGAAGAGAGTTGCGCGGTTGCTGGCAGTCCTCGGTTTGCTGATCTCGCACGCTGGGCGAATACCCCAGCTTCGGATTCCGCGGAGTAAGGTGTGGAGTCGTTGGCTGAGGCAACTGCGCCGCTTCTCTTACTTGGTCGCGGGTGTCACGGGGAGGCGGCTGACCCATTCGGCGATGCAGCGTCGTCCGCTATTGTTTGGGACACTCACAACCCCGTTACCCCTATGCATACTCCCGACCTCTCGTCGTGGCGGTTCGTCCAGCGAACCTGGCCTGTCCTTCTCGCTTGGCTGGCCTGCTGCGGGCTCTCGGCCCGGGCGCAAAATCTGAACTACAGCACCTACGCCGGCCTCGCCGACAACGTGGGCTTCGCGGACGGTGCGAGCACCGATGCGCGGTTCGGCAATCCCACCGGTCTCGCGCAGGACGCGGCGGGCAACCTCTACGTCGCCGACACCGGCAACGCCGTGATCCGCAAGATCGCGCCCGACGGCGCGGTGTCGACCTTCGCCGGTTCGCCGGGTCTCGCGGGCTCGAGCGACGGCACCGGCAGCGCGGCGCGTTTCAGCTATCCGTGGGGGCTCGCGGTCGACAGTGCGGGCAACCTCTACGTCGCCGACTCCGGCAACAACACCATCCGCAAGATCACGCCGGCCGCCGTCGTCACGACGTTCGCCGGCACCGCCGGCGTCTCCGGCAGCGCCGACGGCACGGGCCCCGCCGCGCAATTCTCGAATCCGTCGAGCGTCGCGATCGACGCTTCGGGCAACCTCTACGTCAGCGATTACGGCAACACCACCGTCCGCAAGATCACTCCCGCCGGCGTCGTGACGACCTTCGCGGGTGCACCGGGGCAATTCGGCATCGCCGACGGCACCGGCAGCGCCGCGCGCTTCAATTATCCCGACGGCCTCGCGATCGACAGCGGTGGCAATCTCTACGTCGCCGACTCGAACAACCACACCATCCGCCGCGTCACTCCCGCCGGCGCAGTCACGACCTTCGTCGGCGTGCCGCAATCTTCCGGCTCGAACGACAGCACGACCGGCCCGGCGCGCTTCAACACGCCGATCGGCCTCGCGTTCACGCCCGGCGGCGACCTGCTCGTCACCGATCGCGGCAACAATCTCATCCGCCGCGTCCGCTCCGACGGCATCGTCAGCACGATCGGCGGCGCCGCCGGCCAGGCCGGACAGACGGACGGTTCCGGCACGGTGGCGCTCTTCGATTTCCCCACCGGCATCCTCGTGAAATCCGGCAGCGGCGACGTGTTCGTCACCGACACCTTCAACGCCACCGTGCGTCGCGGCGTGGCCGACGTCCTCGCCCTCAACGCCTCGACCGGCACGGCGGCGGAGTGGCTGATGAACGGCACGACGATGGCCTCGCAGCTCCTGCTCAGCAACTTCTCGCCCGACTCGCAAATCGTCGGCCAGGCGGATTTCGACTTCGACGCGAAACTCGACCTCATCGTCCAGAACAATCTCACCGGCATGCGCTCGATCTGGCTCATGGACGGCTCGACGATCACCAGCACGGTCGATCTCGGCGTGCAGCACCTCTTCTGGATAATCGTCGCCGCGGCCGATTTCAACGCCGACGGACGCACCGATCTCCTCTGGCAAAATCGCCAGACCGGCCAGCGCGTCGCCTGGCTGATGAACGGCACGACGCGCACCTCCACGGTCGATCTCGGCACGTTCGATCCCACGTGGCAAATCGCCGGCACCGCCGACTTCGATGGCGACGGCCACGCCGACCTCCTCGCGCAAAATTCCTCCACCGGCGCGCGCGCCATCTGGATTCTCGACACGAATTTCAACACCACGAGCACCGTCGATCTCGGCCCGCAGCATCAAGGCTGGCAGATTTCCGGCGCCGCCGATTTCAACGGCGACAGCAAGCCCGACATCATCTGGCAGGACGTTTTCTCCGGCTTGCGCACGATCTGGATGATGAACGGCACCGCGCGCACCGGCATCGTCAGCCTCGGCACGCAGCCTCGCGCCTGGATGATCTCCGCCGCACTCGACACCAATGCCGACGCACACCCCGATCTCCTCTGGCAAAACCGCTCGCTCGCACCGCTCGACTTCGATGGCGACGGCTACACCGATATCATCCTCGAGAACCGCGCGACCGGCGAACGCAAAGTCTGGCTGATGAACGGCACGCAGATCGAGAGCGAGGTCAGTCTCGGCACGATGTCGACCGATTGGCAGATTGCCGGCCTCGCCGACTTCAATGGCGACCGCAGCCCCGACATCATCTGGCAAAACCTCGCCACGGGCGAGCGCACGATCTGGATCATGAACGAGCTCACCCATGCCAGCACCGTCGACCTCGGCACGCAGGATCCGAACTGGCGCATTGCCGGCGCTGCCGACTTCAACGGCGACGGACAGATCGACCTCGTCTGGCAAAACGTGAGCACCGGCGATCGCACCGTGTGGTTCATGAACGGTTCCACGTTCAACAGCGCGATGAATCTCCCCGCGCAATCGCTTTCGTGGGACATTGTCGGCGCGGCCGATTTCAACGGCGACGGACAGGCCGAGATCATCTGGCAGAATCGCGCCAGCGGCCAGGCGACCGCGTGGTTCATGAACGGGCTCTCGCTCGGCAGCGCCGTGGACCTCGGCACGCACGACGCCGACCTGCACATCGTCGGCGCAGCGGATTTCAGCGGTGACGGCCAACTCGATTTCGTGGTCGAGAACGTCGACACCGGCGAGCGTGTGTTGTGGTTGATGAACGGGTTCTCGGTAGGGACGACAATTCCGCTCCGCACGGAATCGACCGATTGGCACATCGCGAACTGAGCGGAGCGCTTCGCGCCAGTCTCTCCGAACCCAGCCCCGCGCCCGCGCCACCCGCGAGCCGGGGCTCTTCGCGTTCGCTCACCTCGCCGTCCCTCGTCGTCGGTTCGTCGCGGACGCCTTCAGTTCCGATCGCGCGATATGACGGCTTCCTGCTATTATAGAAGCAGGGCGATTTCTCCGCCGTCCACCGGCAAGTTTGTCTGCGGGGGACGAAGGGGAACATCGTGGCATCCGCCACCTTCGATTTGCTCCACCAGCGCGCGTAACCTCTCGGGGCTCAGATCTTCGCTCGTGAAACGCACCACTGAGAGTGCCGCGTAATCGCGTCGTTCCTCGATGCTCAGCCATTCGCGCCCGAGGTCTTCGCAGACGCGGCCGGTGGTGTTCGATCCGCTGAAGATGTCGAGCACCACGTCGCCAGGGTCCGTGAGAAACTTCACGAAGAAACTCGGAAGGTCGGCGGGGAATCGTGCCGGGTGGCCTTCGCGGGCGATCGACTTGCATCGGCGCAGATAGGCGGAAGTCGCCTCGGTGTTCGGATACTGTAGCAGGTTCGAGGGAATCGCGCCGCCGTTGTCGGTGCCGAAGCCCTTGGAGATGTCGTGACCGGACGGGCGACCTTTGGGTTTGTAGAATTTTTCGGGATTTTCGATGAGCTTCTTCATCCGCTCCGAATAGGGGGCCAACACCCGGCTCACGTTGGCCTTTGGCCAATCGGTTTTCGACAGCCACCACAGGGTGTTTACCGAATCCTTCGCGCGAATCTTGCGCTTGTTCACCCACTCGATCGGCGATGGGAGTTTGGCGGGATTGTGACAGTAGAACTCTTCTGCGAGCCGGAAGCCGACGTTGTCGCACAGGTCGATCAAAACGCGAAATTGGTAGAGGCTCCGCACCGGCTTTCCCCGCTCGTAGGCACCGCCGAGATCCAGGACAAACGATCCTGTGGGTTTCAGCACCCGCTGCACCGCGACGCCGAAAGTGTGGATCCATTCGACATAGGCGTTCTGAGATTCGTTGCCGTATTCTTTCTCCCGCAAGAGCGCGAACGGAGGCGAGGTGACGATTAAGTCGACGGAGTTTTCGGGCAATTGTGCGAGGGTCTTTCGACTGTCGTTGCAGACCTGCGCGCCGAGCGCCGTCCGATAAACTCGATCCGCATGGGGAATATGCTCAAGCAATCTCATGCTCGTGAGGGTGGGGTGAAACCGTCGTGAAGCGGTGCGATCCACGATTGGGCGAACGCCCACGCGACCGTCAGCGTGTAGGCGAGGCGCGCATCCGTGTCGAGGATGGCCCCGAGCGCGGGGCGCATGATCTCCGGAGAGAGCTGCCCGCTGAGCCACACCGCTAGAGCAGTCCGGTTTTCGTTGCTGACCGCGTTCGCCAATTCGGGCGCGATTCTTGCGGCGACGTCCGCCGGATTGGAACGCCGCGCGAGCCACCGTATCGCCTCCGCACACCCGGCTTGGATGTCGGCCGCTTCGCGCTGCACCAGTCCCGCGAACAGTTCTGTCAGCGCGCCGAATCCTGCGTCCGCCAAGGCGATCAGCGCATCTTCCCGCACCTGGTGGGATTGGGTGGAAAACGCGTTTACGAGCGCCCGACGAGCGACCGGGAATTCGCCCAGTCGACCCAAACAATAGGCGGCTGCCGCGCGGAGAAAATAGTCCTTCCGCGAGTCGCCGAGGACTTCCGCGAGGACCGTGGCGGCGGACTCGTTTCCGATCTCGCCGATCGCAATAATTGCTTCGAGCTGATCGGGTTTGTCCAACGCCGAGAGCGCGGGACCGAACGCCCTGGCGACGTCGTCCCCGAGCACGCCGCACAGATAGGCCTTGGCCTCGAGGCGCACGTAAATGTCTTCGTCGGGGCTATCTGCGATCGCCCGAATCTCTCCGGCCAGCGTTTGCAGACGTTTAATGCGAGCGAGTTTCACGCCCGCAAATCGAACTGGTAATTGGGGAGCGCGAAGAAGCGCGGCGATGTTTTGCGCGGTGAGTCCGCCCCGACACGTGCGATCTTCAGTCGGAATCGGAACCGCCTTGCATGCGATAACTTGGTTCGCGATTACCGAATCCCCTCGGCGAACGTGCAGCGCCATGTCCTGCCAGCCGGCGCGCTTTCTTTTTCCGTCGTTCGCTGCGATGGTGATGAAGGCACCGGAGATGTTTTGGACTCTGCCGGTGATGGGTGCGAAACAGGCGCGCCACGTGAGCGTGGTTTCGGCGCCTTCTTCCACTCCCTTTCGCTCAGTCTGGTCAGGCGTGACGGCGCGAAACGCGTCCACGGTGAAATAGTTGACCGTTCCCTGCGGCTGCCATCGGACCCACTCCTTCTCATGCCAGTAAGACGTTTCGTGGACCAACATTCCCCTCGTCCAGTGGTCGGCACGGTCGTCGTCGGGAAGCTGTTTGCGGCAAATCGGAATCGCGATCCAGTCGTTGGAGACCATCCCGTAGTCCCACCGCCGTTCGGGGATGGTTGGGCTGTGGCTCATGCTGATCTTTGGTTCCGACTTGGCTCGCACTTCAACTCGCTGTCCACAACAGGTGCAAACCAAGTCCGGGATTCGGACCCGTTTCCGCTTCGGGTCTTTCCATATCTTGGCGTCGAGACTGCCTCGCTCCAGTTCGACGATGGCATGTCCCTGCTCGGTCATGTCTCGCTTGACCGCCTGCGAACCAACCGCGCCCATCGCGATTTTATGGAAGAAGCTGCTGTCGGATTTGAATGAGGGCATGCGGAAACGACGCTCAGTGGTCGCGAAATTGGAGCGACGAGCACTCCGCAATTCAACGTAAATGACCGAGAGCGTCGCTCGGCGCGTATCTCCCGATGCGCTTAACTCAAAGCGCAACGATTTCGCCCCTTCCGGAAAACTACGACGCGAGGTGCGGAAAGAAGGACAACTCCGCCACGAGGAAAAGCGGTTCGACGCGCCAGACCGCTTCGCTTGGCAACAGGATTTGCGGATCGTTGCCAGTCACGAAAAGACGCAACGCGACATCCTCGCCGGCATCGCGCAGGATGAGCGCGGTGCCCGCGACGCGCAGCTCAGCGGCGCCGTTTTCGCGCGTCGACCACAGCGAGTCGCCGCTCGTCGCGCCGAAGATCTCGAGCGAATGCACCTCCACGAATCCCGACAGCGACGTCGGATCGAAACGCAGCTCGCTGCCCGGTGCGCACGGGGGAAGCGCGAAGTGGAATTTGCGACGCCCATCCAGCGGGCTCTCGACCGTGATTGCGTTGCGTTCCGAGTAGTTGCCGTCGGTGTCGGGCCAGAACACCTGAATGAAATGCGGCGCTCCTGCGAAAACGTGCACGCGCGGCGGGCCCGCTCGCCGCGCTGCTTCCTCGGAGTCGGCCCGCACGCGCGCGGCTTGTTCCGCGGCGGAGGCCTCCGCCGCACGCGCTGCGGCTTCGGCGGCTGCGGCTTCGGCGTCCGCACGACGGCGCGCCTCGGCGTCCGCGCGCTCCTCCGCGGCGCGGCGGCGGCGCTCTTCGGTCGCGCGCTCGCGCCGCTCCTCCCACAGCGCCCAGCGATCGAGGTCGAATTCCGGACGGAGGGCGCACGCGGGTAAATCCGGCCACGGCGTCGCGCGCGGACGCGGATGCGGCGGCGACGAAAACGTGCGACCGACGAACAACGGCTCCTCCGGCAAATCGAAACCCGCGAGGCCCCAATGCTCGCGGTTCATCACCGTCAGTCCCGGCGCAGCGCGCAGGTGTTCGACGAGCGAGTTCAGAAAACGCCAGTCGGGATTCAGGATGCGGCGCTCGTCCAGGCGTTGAAAAAGTTTCTTCTCGCCTTCCGGCGTCCAGCCGGAGCCGAGACTGTGTTCGAGGTGAAACGCGGCGAACGGCGGCAGCAGCGACACCTCGGTGAAACCGCCGTAGTGCGATTGGAGCAGGCCGATGCTGTCGATGTTGAACGAGAACGCCTCGAACTCCGGGTAGCCGCGCTGCTCGTGCCAGGCCTCGCGCGACATCAGCGCGAAATCGCCGCACGCGTTCGTGTGCAGATCCGACATCGGCGCATCGCGATCGACCTCGATGGCGAGCCCGTCGTCGAGTGCGCGGCAGCGGACGTGCCCGGGCAAGCGCAGCGATTTCCATTCGCTGGGCGCGGAGATGCGGCTGCCGGCCAACTCGAGCAGCGGCGCGGGCGCGAAGCGGCGGTTGGCGCGGATCGGAGGGGTGCGCGTGTGCGCGAGGATTTCGGCGAGCGAACTCGTCACCGGCAAGCCGGGCGCGATGTCGATGCGGTCTACGCGATAATGCCGATCCGGCCGCAGCTCGGAGGTCGTCATGAGGCGGAACAGATCCTCGGAGAAAAGAATGTCGATGTTCGTCGAGAGCACGAAATCGCCGCGCGCGCGGCGGATGCCGGCGTTCTTCGCGATCATTTGGTAGAACGCCAGGTTCTCGCTGTATTTGAAGCGCCGGTGCAGCTCCGCCGGCACGGTTATCACTCGTCCGGTGCAGAATGAGCTGCCGGCCGGGAGTTGCAGCACGCCGGCGAGTCCGGGGCGGCCGGCGACGGGATTCCAATCGACCATCACGATCTCGACCGACACGCAGTATTTCTCGGCGAGGAACGCGAGCGCGTTGATGAAAAGCTGCGTGCGCACCAGCGGATCGCCGCCGTGGTCGTCGTTCCGCGACGCCGTCACGACCGACAGCCGCGGCACCGGAGGTTTTTTCCCTTGGACAAGCGCAGACGTGGAGTCGGAGGCGTGGGAAACTTCAACGCGCGGACGGTGGGAGGCGGTGCGCATGGGATTCTGAGGATGGCGCGCGTGGCCTCGGGATGCTTCCGCGACGCAGCGGACCGCGCAATGGTGTGCGCACGCCCCGGTTCCCGGTCAGGGCATCCGGAGAAACGAGCAGGCAACCCTCGGAAAATTTCCGGTCAAAATGCGCGGGCGACTGCGATCAAGCTCGTGCCGAACGGCAGCGCGCGACCGCTCTGGAGTCGACGCAGCTCCCACGCGTGCACGCGCGCGACGAAGGGCGCGAGTGCCGCTGGCGGGCTATGATCGCGAGCCGGCGCACCCGCGGACCAGTCGGTCGTCGACACGGTGCCGCGGTGCAATCGCGACGGCAACGCACGACAGAAAAATACCGGCGCGACCAGCCAGGTGAAAAACGGCGAAACGAACTCGACCTCGAAGCTTGCGCGCCGCAATGCGCCGGAGAGCGTGTCCGCACGGTAACGCCGGAAGTGTCCGGCGCGTTCGTCTTCGTGGGACCACAGTGCCGGCGCCGCCGGCACGGTGCAGTAGAAGCGGCCGCCCGGCCGCAGTCGTTCGCGGACAAGGCGGAGGAATTTCACATCATGTTCGACATGTTCGATCACGTCGAGTGCACCCGCGGCCGCGAGCGCGTGCGGACGAAAGGCGGCATCCTGCAGCGTCGCTTGCACGATCCGGCGCACGCCCCGCCGGGCGGCGTTGATGGCGCCGGAACCGGGCTCGACGAGCACGCTGGGATAGCCCGCTGCATCCAAGCCGGCGGCGACGAATCCGTTGCCGCCGCCGATGTCGTAGAAATCTCCGGCGGGCGGCAGGCGCTTCAGCAACGCGCGCAGGCAGGCCATCCGGTGGCGGAACCAGTAACTGCTTTCCTCGATCGTGAGGAAGGCGTCGTTTGCCTCCGCCGGATAGGAGATCGGTGATCGCGCGCGACTGCGCCAGACGCCATCGCTCCCGCAGACCAGTCGATCCGATGGTGGATGCCACCGACCGTCCGTCGCTGGCGGAACGCGCTCAGACTGCGGGTGGAGTGGTTTCATAGACGTTCACCTCGATGGGCAATGCCACGGGGGCATCGACCTCGCTGCCGAAATACACCCGAAGGCTGCGGGATTCGGCGGGGAGTTTTACCGGGAAAAATTTCCGACCCGCAAAATTGAGCGGCACGCGCACGGCATCGCGATAGCCGTCAGTTTGCACAACGCAGAAGGCCTCCGCACTGTGATCGGTGACGATGACGAGCGTCAGCTCTCGTGGCGCTGCGGGCCCGGCGCACGGCGGAAGTGCAATGAAGTCGGTGGCGAGGTGATCGCCGGACGTGGTGCGTGTAAATTGCGGTGCGGCGGCCGCAAATTCCAAAGTATTGGAACTGCTGCCGTAGATGCTTTGCTGGAGATGCGAGGCGTAGGAATCGCCGCGACGATGACGCAGGTGTATGAGACGCGTCGCGGGCATGGCGTCCGGCGCTTCGGGGTCGGGAACAGGCTCCACGAGCGAGAAGCAGACGAAATCGAAACCCAGTCCGGACGGGCCGTGCAGCGAGAGGATGCGGGCGCCATGCGCATTAGCGCGCGGCCAACGCTGACGGACGATCGCGAGGATTCTTTCACCGCCCCCCAGGAGCGTCGGCACGATCACCGTCCGTCCGGTCGTTTCGTCGGGACCGCGCTCGGGGAACGGCCGCGCGGTGAGCAGGCGATAGCCGTAGAGTTTCGTCGAACTGAGCGCGCGACCATCCGGCTGTGCCGCGTCAAGCCACAGGCGGTAGGAATCCGGCGCGAAGTGAGTGTTGAGAAATTGAAACGCGTCGTGTGCCAGCACTTGCCGATCGGCGAGCCGGTGCTGCGGTTCGGTCGTGTGGAACCCCCATGGCACCGTGCACAGCACGAGGGCGATCGCGAGGGCTTCGCCTTCGTGGCCGGCGCGGCGACGCGGAGCAGTGACGAGGATCGCGAGCAGCGTGACGAGACCGAGCACGAGGCTGAAGTTGTTTGGCGAGCCGGGCCAGTGCAGGAGGCGGCACAAATGTCCGAATTGCGGCGAGAGATTGATCGAGGCGATCGGCGCCGCCAGCACGGCGAGCCCGGCGAATACAGTGGCGTCGATGCGCGCGGGCGAACGAGTTGTCGCGCACACGATGAGCACCGGTATCGTCAGCGGCAGTTGGAATACGGCGTAGAACCAGTGAAACAGCACACCCATCCCTCGCCATTCAAGCAACGTCGCCAATCCGAGCGAGACCGCATGCCCGACTGTCAGTGCGCGAAGCGGCGACGCGAGGCGGTCAGGGGCGGGTAGCGTGTGCACCACGACGGCACCCCAAGCCAGCGCCGCGAACGGGAGCAGCAGCCACACGGCGGCAAGCAGCCAGGCCCAGCCGTTCGGTGCCCAGGGATTTTGATTCAGGCCGCCGATCCAGAATAGCGCTTTGATCTGCGTGCCAAGCACCCACGGCGGACCGCCTGCCCAGGCGCTGGCAGCGGAGAGGAGACCCAGCGTCAGCGCGGCGCCGGCGATGCAGTCGGTCAGGGCGACCACGCGCCCCGTGAGACGCTCGGGCACGAGCAGGAAATAGACGACGCCGATGCCGGGGCCTACAATGAGCGCCGAACTCAGGTTCGAGTCGATCATCGCCGCGCCGCTCGCTCCGAGGGCCATGCGCCAGAGCCGCGGTCGTGGCGAGCGCCACACCCCGACGACGCAGGCGAGCGCCAGCGAGCCGTAGAGCACGACGCCAAGATCCATATAGTCGTTGTGTCGCGTGAAAATGAACACCGGTATCAACGGTCCGACACCGCTCGCGAACAATGCCGCCCGCCACCCGACGATCCGTCGCGCGACAAACGCCCATGCGGCCGTGGTGCCCGCGGAGAAGAGCAGCTTGTAGGCTACCGTCGCAGCGGTCACCGGCAGCATTGCGTGCAGGATCGCGCCGGGCAGGAAGAGGGCGACGCGCGACGCGTAGTATGTCTGACCAAATTCCCGCATCTGGCCACGGATGTCCCACTGGAAGCCGGCGTAGATCCAGCTATCCAACGCTCCGCGCATGGTGAACGGATAGCCAGGGCGGAAAAGCAGCAGCAGCAATTCTGCCGCGAGCCACACCGTGGCGCAAAGGGTGATGGAGGGCCAGATGGAGAGGCGCGGTTCGGTGGCAACGGGGATTTCCGGTGCGCGCGGGAAACCGGAGCGTGGGCGGACGGCAGGGCGACAGGCGGAAATTTCGGAGCGCGGAACCATCGTAGCGTGGGCGGTGCGCTTCCGCACTGGCGCGTGCCATCAGGTCGCAAAAGATGAATGGGCGATCTTGTGCCGGCAATGGCGAAGCCCACCGCAGCACAACGAACCGCAGGGTTCCCGGGGCTGCGGGCGGGAATTTGCCGGAAGAATCCCGCGCGTGCGACCGGAGGCTCGCGTTCGCAGACCGGGAGCGCGATCAGATCGCGGCGCTGCGGCGCTCCGCGCTGTGCGCCTCGGTGCGCCGCAACAGGGTTTGCACGGTGGGCAAGGGACGCGCGATGGCGAGGATTTGATAAGCGAACGCCTTCGGCCACCAGTGCGTTGCGAAACCATGGAGGCTCGAGACAAAGCGGGCGAAAACGGAATCGCCCAGTGCCATCCGGATTGGCGGCGGAATGCCTTCGATTCTTTCGACGACGAAACCGCCTTCCTGCAGAAAACGACGCAGGGCGGAGAAAGTAAACAGGCGCGTGTGCGTCAGATCCAGAATGCCTCGCTGGCCGTAGTTGAACTGGCCCAAGAGCAGCATCATACGGATCACGATGTAGGCGACGTTGGGAGTGGTGATCACGACGCGTGCTTCGGCATTCGATTGCAGCGCTTCGCGGAGTTCGCGGCAGAACGCCTCGGGAGATTGCAGGTGTTCGATGACGTCCAGCAGCAGGACGACTTTGGCGTCGCCCACATGCGCGGGGCCGAGGCCATGGTTGAGATCCTGAATGTGGAAGGCGCTGAAAAAGGCGGCTCGCTCCAGGGCGGGCGGATGGCAGTCGACGCCGACGTAGCGGCAGCGCTTGGCGAGGATCGATTCGGCGAGCACGCCCGGCCCGCAGCCGAGATCGACGACGGTGGCATTCTCCGGCACGAGTGCGAGCGCGCGGGTGTGGGAGCTGTCTTGATCGAGCTTGGCGGCGTAGTGAGCGTTAGCCCGGTTCGCGGTGGAACGGACGTCGAAATTGCGGCGGTAAACGAGGTGGTATTTTTGCAGCCGGGCCGCGGTGACTGCGCGCACGCAGTCCCACGCGTATTTCATCCCGTTTACGCGGCAGATTTCGTCGCCGTAATAGGTCGGGATCGGAATCTCGCGGATACGAAGTCCCGCGAAGAGAAATTGCACGATGATCTCGGTGTCGAAGTGAAAGACATTCGTGTTCAGTTCGAATGGCACGCGCCGGAGGGCGGCGACGGAATAGAGGCGATAGCCGGAATGGAACTCGGTGAGGCGGGTCCCGAGCACGCGATTCTCATACCACGAGAGGATTTTATTCCCGATGTATTTGTAGAGCGGCATTCCACCCTTCAGGGCCGCGAAAGGCTGCATCATGCGGGAGCCGAACACCGCGTCGGCTTCACCGGCGTCGAGCGGGGCGATCAGTTCGGGCAACACTTCCGGCGCATATTGGCCGTCGCCGTGGACGAGGGCCACGATATCGAATCCTTGCTCGATGGCGTAGCGATAACCGAGCTTTTGGTTGCCGCCGTAACCTTGGTTGACGGGGTTGGCGAGGACGGTGAGCCTGAACGGTAATTCTGCGGTCCGGCGCGCCGTTTCGCCGACGTCAAAAGTTCGATCTGTCGATCCGTCGTCGATAACGAGGACTTCCAAATGGTATTGAGTCGCCAACGCGGAGGGTATCCGCTGCAGCACGCGGAGGAGCGTCGTCTCCGCGTGGTAGGCAACAACGAAGATGAGGATTCGCCGTTTCGACGATGTGGAGGGAGCGGACATGGCGGTCAACGAAGGTGTTCGCCCCGCAGGTAGCGACGCAGCCCGTAGTCGAACCCGGGGCGGGAATGGATCACGGTGCGGGGGGCATAGGACGCGTTCAATTCGGGTGGGATCTCCAGCGCAGCGGGGAGCTGGTCGAGCAGCGTGGGTTTGCCGTCGGGGCTGAACTGAATCGCGATCGTTTTCTCAAAAGGGAAGCGTCGCGGCTCTGCCGGCGGCCAGCCGGTGCCGCTCCAAACCCATTCGCGGCCCTCGAGCTTGAGGTTGTAGCCCGGTGGACGCGAACCATCAGGGTGGAGATACGCGCCGGCGATGTAGCAGCGGGGATACGCGAGCTGCAAGGCGACGAGATACCACATGTTGTCGCCAAAGGGGGACGGTTGACTCGGCACGTTTGTGAGGAAAACGACCGCTCCCGGCTCGACCGCGGGTGCGATTGCGAGCACCTGTGCCACCGCAAAGCGGTGCCGCTCCCAGATACCGTAGTGAAAACCGCCGCGGTTGACGGCTGCGCGGACACCGTAGCCCAGCGGCACGGCGCACAGCAGCGCAAACACCGCGAGGCGGAGGCGTGGGTTTCCGATCCACGACACGAGAAAAGCACCCAGCGCCGCCAAGGCCACGCCGTAGCCGAGCCCGGACATCAATTGCGTGCGCCACAACCCGCGCGCGGATCCAAGGAGGAGAAACACCGGAAAGCTGAGACAATAGACCGTCAGTCCGATGCCGAACAACGCGAGGAACGTTGAACGCGCGGCCGGCACCGAAGTGCGGCTCCGGGCCCACCACATCCAGCCGAGCCACAGAACCGCGCCGAGGATTCCGAGAGTGACGATTTGCCCAACCGTCCATAGCACAGGTAAGTGGGCGGCGATCTGTTCCGGGCGCGGCGTCGTCGCGGTCCAACTCCAGAACCGGACACCTTCCCAGATGTTGAAATGCCAGTCGCTCAGGAGAGTGGCGAGTTTGATGCCGCCGCTGCGCAACACACTTTGCTGATAGGCCGCGTCGGTTTGGCCGAGATAGCGGAACGCCGTTTGCCCGATGTAAACGGCCGCGACCAAATACCATCCGGCGGCGAACGCGATCCGACGGGCGAGCCCGCGGTCGCGCAGAATGAAAAGCGCGAGCGGCAGCACCATCAGGATGGGAAGTTCTGCTTCGTAGCTCCACAGCGCCATGTGAAGGAAAAAGATGATGCCAAGGAAGAGCAGCGATGCGGCGAACCGGTTTGCGACCCGCAGAAAGAGCAGTCCCGTGTAGAAGGCCAACAGCATCCAGACCATCACGCCGCATTGGTTCATCTGACCGACCCACTGCAGCGAGCCATCCGCTGCGTGACTGACCACCAACGCTCCCGCTGCGGCGCACACGAGCCGGTGACCGGGCAGGAACTCGACCAGGATCAAATAAACGAGAAACCCTCTTCCCCACCACAGCAGCGCGTAGACCCATTCAAAGGTGGCGAAACTTCCGGGTATTCCCAGCGCTTGCGAGAGCACATAGGAGAAATGGTAAAAAGTATTGGTGTGCGGGCGCAACGGGTCGCCCACAAACAGGAAGCCGCTCCAGAACGATTGCGTTTCGCTCCACTGCGCAAACGTCGTCTCATACGGCATGCCGCGACCGGGCCCGAAGGGCGCCCACATTGTCACGACCAATGCCGCAAGGAGAGCGGCGACGGTGTAGTCCAGGTGCCGGGGGGCGGAAGGAGACGATTTCATCGAGGGCGTTTGTTCAGCCCTGCCAGAGATTCTTTAATTTTTCGTCTGCCTGCGTTGCGGTGGCGAGGCCGATCGGGATGTAGCGAATGCGCGGGTCACGCGCGAGGTCCGTGAGGGCGCGCCAGAAATCGACCACGGTGATCTGCCCGCGTCCGCGGAGCAGATGGTCGGCGGTGAGCGTGAGATAGGGTTTGTCGGTCGTGGTGATGAGGACGACGTCGGCGTCCTTCAATGCTTCGTCGAGCGAACTGGTGACGAGGGCGTGCATCTTCAGCGCGGTCTCGGCGTAGGGCGCGGCAAGGGCGTCGTGGCCGACGACACGATAACCGGCTTCAGAGAGCGCGCGGCAAAGGTAGACGCCGGGGGATTCCTCGATGACGTGAGAGAGGGGTTTGTAGGCGAGGCCGAGCACGGCGACGTTGGCGCCTTTCGGGAAGTGCGGCTGGAGTTTCTCTACGTAACGACGAGAAAGACCGCGGTTGTAGTCGTCGTTACAGGCGAGCAGCCGGCTGTCGACACCGAGCTGCCCCCCCATGAAGTTCATCGCCACGTTGTCGCGCGGGAAACAGGGGCCGCCAAAACCGAAGCCACCGGTGAGGTATTTGCGGCCGATGCGCTTGTCCATGCCGAGGGCGTCGCTGACGACGTCGACGTTGCCGCCGGGGATTTTTTCGCAGAACTCCGCGAGCATGTTCGCAAAGGAGATCTTCATCGTGACGAAGCTGTTCACGGCGATTTTGGCGATCTCGGCGTTCTCGAGCGTCATGCGTCTCACCGGCGCGTTGTTCTGCGAGACTCGGTGGTGGATTTGCTCAAGCGCGTCGCCGGAGCGTTGGTCGAACTGGCCGAGGAGGTAGAAGTCGGGATTAAGAAAGTCGCGGATGACGGAGCCGAGTGCGATGAATTCGGGATTGTAGCACAGGCCGAAATCGAGGCCGCATTTTTTCCCGGACTCCTGTTCAAGGATTGGGAGCAAACCGTGGCGGGTGGCGCCGGGCAGCACGGTGCTGGTCAATACGATGACATGGTAGGCGTTCTTTTTCCGAAGCGCCTGTCCGAGGGATTTGAATGCGTAGCGCGCGTATTGGAGCGAGAACGCGCCGCGCTCGTCGCTCGGCGTCGGCACGATCACGAAGCTGATGTCGCTGCCGAGCACGGCCTCCTCGGTGCTCAGAGTGGCCCGGATGCGTTCCTTATGCCGGGCGATGAATTCGCCGAGCTGGGTTTCCTGCACGGGTTCGCGACCGGCGTTCACCGCATCGACGGCGTGTTGGTTGACGTCGACCCCGATGACGTTGAGGCCGCGCGAGGCCATCCCGGCGAGCATGCTGGCACCGAGTTTGCCGAGCCCGATGATTGAGACGTTTTGAATCATGGAAGGAAAAGCAAGTGGTCGCGGACGATGCGCCGAGGTGCGGAGGCGCCCGACGAAACGGTCTGAGCACGTGATCGAAAACGGCGGGGTAGTGCGTGGCAACACCGGGTTTTCGGGGGACGAGAATCCATAAGATCGCGGGATGCCGGCGGGCGTGCGCAGTTCGATACCGAGCATCTCGCGCAAAGAGGCGATGTCTTCGCCGCGCGTCGTCGATCGACAGCTACGCCAATCGCAGATCGGTCGCCGTCCCGCGGGCCAAAACCTCCCGCGGCGGAGGTCACGACCCGACGAATGTCGCGGAATGGTTTTGCGCCCGCTGTTCGTGAGTCCCGTCACCCCGTCGAACAGTGTGAAGCGGCGGCCTGACGACGATGGGAAGCGGCCTGCTCCGAATCAGCGTGGCAGGCGGGCGGTGATCAGCGTGTGCCAGCCGAGCGATTTTTCGAGGGCGCGGAACATTTCCGGCGGCATTGCTTTGAACCAAGGTTGATATTCGTATTCGTAGCGCACGTATTTTTCGACGACGTAAGGGAAGATGTGATCCTGGCGCAATTCGAGGATCTCGTAGTCGCTCAGGAGCGCCCGCACCTCGTCGTGGGTGTAAGTGAACGCAATCGGACAGCCGGACTGCGCTTCGGGTTGATCGAATCCGGCTTCGATCAGGATGTTTTTCCACGAGTTCCTCGCGTAAAGCATCAGTCGGAACTCGGACGCCGGGCCGAGATATTTTTTCACCTCCGCGACGATTTTCTGCGGTTGGGGCGCGTGATGGATCACCCCGAAGGAGTAGACGAGGTCGTAGCGCTCCACCGGCACCACACGGGAGAGCTCCTCGGCATTGCCGGCGTAGAAATTCCCGGCCAGACCGAGCATGGCGAAGCGTTGTTGTGCGAGCTTAAGGGATTCGCTGGAGAGTTCGATGGCCGTGTAGTTTGCGCCCGCTCGGGCGAACGAGACCGCGGCGGTGCCGAGGCCACAGCCGATTTCGAGAACCTTTTTGCCCCGCCATTTTTCAAATTCCGAGAACCCGGGAATGTGCGGTTCGACCATGTATTTGCGTGCCTCGACCTGGTCGAAATATTCACGCGTGCCGACGGGTGCGGTGCCGTGGCGGAGATTGCAGGGGCGACGGTTCCAGTAGTCGCGCACGGCGTCGAGGGAGGCATCTGGGCTGGTCATGAGAGGAGGAGTGTTCGGTGCTCTGATGCGACAGGCAATCGCAGTTTGTGACCGCAGTGCCTCTCGGGACATTTCCGCGAGAGGCTGTCCTGGAGTTAACTCAAGTTCACGACGGCGTCTTTCGACGCGCCGGACTTCATCTGGTCGTGGATCCAGGCGTAGGTCTTCTCCATGCCGGTGCGGAGCGGGATGGACGGTTCCCAGCCGAGCATCTGACGGATGAGCGTGTTCTCGGAGTTGCGGCCGTTCACGCCTTTCGGCGCGGAGAGGTTGTAGTTCCGCTGCAGCTTCACGCCGGCGATGTCTTCGACGAGGTCGACGAGCTGGTTGATCGAGACTTTTTCCTCGGAGCCGAGGTTGATCGGGAAGGTGATCGTCTCGCTGCGCATGATCGCCTGCGTGCCGCGGAGGCAGTCGTCGATAAACATGAAGCTGCGCGTCTGCTCGCCGCTGCCCCAGATCTCGATCTCGTGCCGGCCGCTCATCTGCGCGGCGATGACTTTGCGGCAGATTGCGGCGGGCGCCTTTTCGCGGCCGCCGTCGTAGGTGCCGTGCGGACCGTAGACGTTGTGGTAGCGGGCGACGCGGGTCACGAGGCCGAAGTCCTCCGTGTAGTGACGGCACATGCGCTCGGAGAAAAGTTTTTCCCAGCCGTAGCCGTCCTCGGGCATCGCGGGGTAGGCGTCGGCTTCCTTCAGGCCGGTGACGTTCGGGTCGGTCTGCTTGTCGTGCGCGTAGACGCAGGCGGAAGAAGCGTAGAAAAGGCGCTGCACGCCGGCTTCGCGTGCGGCCTTGAGCAGGTGCGTGTTGATGAGGACGGTCATCATGCACAGCGCTTTGTTTTTCTCGATGAAGCCCATGCCGCCCATGTCGGCGGCGAGGTTGTAGACCCAAAACGCGTCGCGCGTCGCACGGCGGCAGGCGTCGAGTTCCTGGAGATCGGCGGAGATGTTCTCGACGCCTTCGAAGCGTTGATACCAGCGCTGGAGCGGCTTGATGTCCACGGCGCGAATGCGCGTGTGACCTTGCCGCAGCAGGTCGGCGACGAGATGTCCGCCAATGAAACCGCCCGCACCACAGACGACGATGAGCTTGTCCTTCATAGGAGAAATGGAAACTGGAGGACGGCAAACGCGCCATCCGAAGTCAATGGCTCCTTTACCTTTTAGGGGATTCGCCTGATCGGGTGGTCCACGTCGATTCACGCGACCGCCCGCCGGATGGGAAGATGGGAGCCCAGTTCGCGCCCGAGGTCGTTTTGGGTGATGAAGACCGGCCACCGGAACAGCCAGAGCGGGTTCTCGTCGCCGTGGTGCTGACGGACGAACGCGCCGTAGTGCGGCTCGCCGCGCAGGAAACCTTCCATGTGCCACTGGCCGAGCACCGCTTGGAGGCGCGGTTTCTGGATCACTTTGCGATAGCGAAACCCGTAGTGCTGCATGATGCCGGACACGCTTTTCGTCGGGCCGTAGAGGATCCATTTCAGATCGTGTGCGGAGTCGATGCCGATGCCGGCCGTCGATGCCGCGCCGAGCCGGGCTTGGAGGTCGCTGAAATCGACGAGCGAGTCGTCCGCGTAGCGCAGCGTGAAGCCGAAATAGATGTCCTGCACGGTGACGCGCGGTGTGCCGGCGTGGACGATCTCGACCAGCGTTGTCGCGTGAGTGGCGCCGGATTTCGCGTCGCCCATGTCGTAGACGCAGGCGCGGTAGCCGAAGAGTTCGTAGACGCGGCGCGCGAGCTCGGCGGCGCTGTCGCAGAAGCACCCGGCGGAGTGGGTCAACGAGCACCAGAGTAGGGCGGCGGGCGACAGCTCGTAGTGTTGGTAGCCCTTGCGATGGAGAACCGTCTCCTCGTCGGCGGCGCAGATGAAGCGGTAGAGCCAGCGGCGCAACGCGGTCACGCGGGCTTCGTCGCTCAAGTCGGCGCGCGTCAGCTCGGGGATGGAGGTTTCGAGATGTTGGCGAAGCCAGAAGTTGGCCAAGTCGCCGTCATGCGGAATTTGCAGCATGTCGGATCGTTCAGGTGATTTGGCCCAGTGAGTTTCATTGCGGTGAGAAAAGGGATGAGGGAATCGAAATGCCGGCCTGGTCAACCTCTCGACAAGCGAGCGAGCTCGACCCGCCATTCGGCGGCCGAAGCGTCGCTCGGCATGCGCCAGTCGCCGCGGGGAGAGAGGGCGACGGAGCCGACTTTCGGGCCGTCGGGCATGGCGGAGCGCTTGAATTGCTGCGCAAAGAACCGCTGCACGAACACCTCGAGCCAGCGCAGAATCGTCGCGCGGTCGAATTGTCCCGCGAAAGCCAGCTCGGCGAGATAGAGCGCCTTCGCGGGGCGGCAGCCGTGGCGAACGACGTGGTAGAGGAAATAGTCGTGCAGCACGTAGGGACCGACGACGTCTTCGGTCTGCTGGTGTTGCGCGCCGGCTTCGTTGACCGGCAGCAGTTCGGGGCTGATCGGCGTGGCGGCGATGTCGTGGAGCACTTTCGCGGTCTCGCCGGAAAACTCGGAGTCGGCGCACCAGTCGACGAGGTAGCGCACGAGCGTCTTCGGCACGCCGCTGTTCACGTGATACATCGACATGTGGTCGCCGTTGAACGTGCACCAGCCGAGGGCCGACTCGGACAAATCGCCGGTGCCGACGACGAAGCCGCCGACCATGTTGGCGAGGTCCATGAGGATCTGAGTGCGCTCGCGCGCCTGCGCGTTCTCGAAGGTGATGTTGTGCACCTTCGGGTCGTGGCCGATGTCGGCGAAGTGCTGGCGCACGGACGCGTCGATCGGGATCACGCGCAGCGTCGCGCCGAGCAGTTCGACGAGTTTCTCGGCGTTGGAGCGCGTGCGCTGCGTCGTGCCGAAGCCGGGCAGCGTGGGCGCAAGGATGCCTTTGCGATCGAGCCCGAGCAGGTCGAATGCGCGCACCGCGACGAGCAGCGCGAGGGTGGAGTCGAGGCCGCCGGAGATGCCGAGCACGATGTTTTTCACGCCGGTGTGCTTGAGGCGTTTGGCGAGACCGGTGGACTGGATGGCGAAAATCTCGTGGCAGGTCGCGGCGCGCACGGCGGGGTCGCGCGGGACGAACGGGTAGGGCGGATTCGGGCGCAGCGTGCCGAGCGGCGCCTGCTTCGATGCGCGGGCGGAGAGTGTCACGGGCACGCGACGGAACGCGACGGTTGCGCTCGCGGCGGAGAACGAGCTGTTGCAGAGCCGTTCGTGCAGGAGGCGGCCGGTGTCGATGTCGGCGTAGACGATCTGCGAGTCGAATTTGAAGCGCGCGGACTCGACGATCGTCGAGCCGTTCTCCGCGATCAGGCAATGGCCGGAGAACACGACGTCGGTGGACGACTCGCCCGGGCCGGCGCCGGCGTAGGCGTAGGCGACCATGCAGCGCGCGGATTGCTGCCGCACGAGATCGCGGCGGTAGTCGGCCTTGCCGAGCAGCTCGTTGCTCGCGGACGGATTGAGGATGAGGTTGGCGCCGGCGAGGGCGAGGTCGCCGCTCGGCGGGTGCACGGCCCAGAGATCCTCGCAGATTTCAACGCCGAACGTGCAACCGGCCGCGACATCCTCGAACAAGAGCTGGCTGGCGAGCGGGACGCGTTCGCTGCCGAGCGCGACCTCGGCCGGGCCCATCCCGGCGGCGGAGGTGAACCAGCGCTCTTCGTAGTATTCGGCGGTGGTGGGCAGGTAGACTTTCGGGACGAAACCGAGCACGCGGCCGGCGCCGAGCACGGCGGCGCAGTTGTAGAGCCGGCCGTTGTGCACGACGGGCAGGCCGACGACGGCGTGGATGCCGAGGTCGCGGGTGGCGGCGGCGATGTCCTGGATTTTCGCCTTCGCGCGTTCGTGGAGGAGCGCTTGCGAGAAGAGATCGCCGCAGGTGTAGCCGGTGAGGCTCAGCTCGGGAAAGAGGATCACGCTGGCGCCGTGACGCGCGGCGGAGTGCAGGCACGCGACGATGCGCGAGGCGTTGAACTCGACGTCGGCGACGCGCAGCTCGGGCGCAGCGGAGGCGACGCGCAGGAAGTCGTTCACGGGAGGCGTGGCGGTCATTTTTTGAGGCCGAGGAGAATCCAGCTCGGGTCGATCCAACAGAGCGTGGCGAGTTGCGGGGCAAGTTCGGGAAGAATTTGCTCGATGCCGGCGCACACTCCGCGAGCGGAGTCGAAACGTTCCCGAATGTCAGGTCGCGGACAGAAGTCGTGCCACAGAATCATACCGCCAGGTCGAAGGACGGAGAGCGCTTTGCGCGTGTCGCTGATCATCACGTCCGCGGCATGTCCGCCATCGACGAGCACGCTGTCGAAGAAATCAGCCGGGTAGGCGGCGGTGTCCCAATCGCGGCTGTCGCAGAGAATCTGGCAGACGCGGTGGCCGAGGCCTTTTTCCCGGTAAATGCGGCCAATGTAGGACGCGGCGTCGGTGCGGTGGTAAGTGCGCGGGCCGGCCGCGTCGTGTCCATGGTCGGCGACGATTGCGCCTGGAGGCGCCGAAGAGGCATCGAGGACGCGGTGACCATACGCCCACGTGCCGTCGGGTTTCGTTTCGCCGTCGGGCAGGTTGATCGTCCAGACCGTCGCTGGGGAATTTTCCAAACACAGCGTTGCCCCGAAGCCTTGCCACGTGCCGAATTCGAGATGCCGACGCGGCTGGAATTGCCGGTAGAGATACGCGAAGATCGGCGCGTCGTCGCGTTCCATTTGCCAGGCGTCGAGGGGGTGCTCACTCGGTGCGGGTGGGGGCGAGTCGTGGCCGACGATGGCGCCGAGCTGCCCGAGCGGCTTCCGGGGAATTTCGAGGAGGCTGGTCATGCCCGTTTGATCAGGTCGAACCAATTGAAGTCGTTATTGTGGAAATTGCGGTCGAGGATCGCGTCGAACCGATGCGGTTGGAGGGCCGCGGTGAGCTTCGGCAGATCATACCACTCAACCCAAGGCGTGCGTTCGCCGTCGGTGCGCTTGCCCCATTCGCTGAACGGGAGCGAACCTTCGCGTTCCCAGCGTTCTCGCGGATAACAAAGCTCGAGCCAACGGCCGCCGACGCGCAGGTGCGAAGCGATGACGCGACGCTCTTCGCACATCATTTCGAAAGGCGCATTAATCAAGGAGCCGACGGCCAGGACGGTGTCGAATTCGCCGAGTTGGTTCAGGTCGGCCAATTCGCGCATAACCACGAACTCGACGTTGCGTATGCCGCGGATGCGGCAGACGCGTTCGATCGTCTTGAGATTAGATTCGACGATATCGACGAAGGTGACGTGCGCACCCTGTTCGGCAAAAAAAGTGCCGTCGTAGCCCAAGCCGCTGCCGATCTCCACCCAGCGGCCTCCGCGGGCGGCGAGCGGCGCGTAAAGATCATGATACCAGCCGCGGACCGGATAGCCGTTCTCGCCGGCGCAGTTGTTTTCATACCAGCTCTGCCACCGCGCGATGAATTCTGCATCCGGCATCTGCAGCAAGTCGCCGGAGAAGGCGCGGTCTTGCGTCGAGCCAGGAACCTCGCGCCACTTTTCGCGCAGACGTTCGAGAAAGGAAGAGAGAGTGTTGGTTTCGCTCACGATAAAGAGGAATCAACTTTGGCAAACGCGACGAAAAATGCGCCCCACGTCACCCAAAGGCCACACGCGGACGGTTGCGTGTGGATGCGGGTGGCAGCGGTTGTGACCAGTTGGCTTAACGGTTGTCCGCGCGGAAGCATGGACTTGTCATCTTGCACGATGCGGAGCCGGGTCAGGCGAGCGCAGATTTCATGCAAGTCGATATTGTCGTAGGCGGCGCAATTGCGCGCCACCATGTCTGCGTCAGCTTGGGTGCGCGCAAAAAAATCCGGCGTGTCGTAGTCGAAATATTCGCACGCAAAGAGGAATACACCGCCGGGCTTGAGGACGCGTTCGATCTCCAAGAACGCAGCGATGCGATCGGCCTGCCGGAAGTGATCGAAGCTGCCATTCGAGGTCACAACATCGAGGTAATCGTCTGGCAGGTTGATGCGGTGGGAGGCGGGTTGGCGGTGGAGATGGTAGCGAGGGCGTTCCGCCGGGAGAAAGTGACTGTCGAGAAAGTGATATTCCTGGGCGTGGGGGGCGAGGGTGGCGATCTCCTCACACGTGCCGCATGCGAAATCCATGATGCGGCGGACGTCGCGACCGACGAGATAAGGCGGAGCCAGTGCGAGGATGAGTTCCTTGCAGTTGCGCTCGCCAGCCCAAGTAAACGAATTGGCGGGTGGAGTGATCATGATCAGCAGAGGGAGGCGGAAATGAATTGGGTCGTCGCGCCGTATTCGCTGCAAGCGAGCTTCCAGTAGCATTCTCCGGTTCTGGCATTCCAGAGTTCGAAGGTGTTGCGATCGCTCACCGCGCAGAGAAAGATGTCGTCTGCCAGTTGCAACGCGTCGTGCAGCCAAACCGATTCCAATTTGAATCGGCGCTGGATCCGGCTCTCCGCGTCGCATGCAGTCAGCAGGCCGTTGCAACTATCGCAAAAATAGAAACCGCCGTTCTCCGCCCCGCGCGCGCCGTGCGCACCAACGAAGCCACGCAAAAGTTCGCGATAAACCCCGCGACCGTCGAATGCGCCGATGGCGCCCGGAATGAGCGAGGAGCAAATCAGTCCGTCGCGGAAGGGGAACGCCGCGTTGATATGGGCGATTTGCAGGTCGTTGCCGATGTAGTGGGCGCGCAGATCCTCCGTTCCCTCCAGCCTGTAGCCCGGCCCGTAGAGTTCGTCGGGGAGCCGCCACGCTCCCAGATAGTTGCCGGACCAGTCGAAAAACAGCACGGCGTCCGGGGCCGAACATGACACCGCAATCCGACCGAGCGGATCGACGCTCACCGTGTGTGCGCCCGCAAACCAAGGATGCGTGAGGGTCGCCTCCGGCACCTCGTAGGGGCCGTGTTGCGGATAGATTTCCAGGAACGCCGTCCCGCAAATCAGCAACTTGCCGCGCGCTACGCAGGCGTGTTGGGCTTTGTAGGATTTGGCGATGAATGTCCGCAGGATCGGTATTTCGGAGGGTCTGCCGCTCCATTCCCACAACGTGACGTTGCCGACAAAACCGTGAACCTTTTCGTCCGCGAGAGAGTCGAGCGGCGGCAGGTTTTTCAGTCGGTCGGGACGCGCATAGCGCGCGGTCAGGAAGTTCAACGTCGCACGCGAAAAATCCATGCTGCGTTGAGAGTGAGTTAAGCAGAGGAGCTGGGCGCTCATGAAGCAGGAAGCGGAGGAGGAGACGCACGGGCCTGTTCGCCGGCGGAAGTATAAACGCGTAATTCGGCGGGGAAGTGCACCGGCCCCGCCAGCGGCATGCGGTTATTCACGCGGACCTGCAGATGCATCGCATCCTCGCGCACATCCCACAGCACGGCACGGCCGAAATCGTAAGTCGGTCCGTTGAACGCGAGGCCGTCGACAAACCCGAATATGCCGGTGCGCAGGATGTAGTCGCCGTGGGTCAGCGGAACCCGGAACGTGGTGCGCGCATAGACGGTTTCGCCCGCGGCAGCCCGGAGGCGTTGGATGCAATCGATGTCCTGCACGGAACAAACGAAATTGCCGCGGACATCTTTCAAGCGGATGCCGATGATGAACTCAGAGTCGATGGCGTCGCGCGCCTCGAGGCGATAGTGGAGCGTCACTTCCTCATTGAACGCAAACTCTGCGGTCGTGGTGCCCGCTGCGTTCGTTGCGGTCAGGCCGGCGATCGTGATCGCTCCGCTGCCGAGCCGCGTCGATTGATCTACGACCGGCAGCAAGAGATTGCGGGCGGCGAGCGCATCGATCGTCGTCTGCCATCTGGCCGACGCGGGAACGGCCGCAACGGGCGAATTCGCCGGCAGAGGCGATCGTGGCGCGGCCGAAGTGGCGCCAGCGGTCGCTGCCACACCCTGTTCGGCCCAGCAAAATTTCTCGTATTGTTTCGCGACGGTTTTGGCGTCGCCCCACATTTCGGCGCGGCCGTTCTTGAGCCACAGCGCGCGGGAGCAGATCGATCGGACGGTGCCGAGATCGTGCGAGACGAAGAGCAGGCTGACGCCGTTGTCGATAAGCTGGCGCAGGCGACGAAAGCACTTGGCCTGGAAGGGCGCGTCGCCGACGCTGAGCGCTTCGTCGACGATGAGGATCTCGGGGTCGACGCAGGTGTTCACCGCGAACGCGAGGCGCATCATCATGCCGCTCGAGTAGGTCTTCACCGGTTGCTCGATGAACTCGCCGATGTCGGCGAACGCGGCGACAGCGTCGAAGCGCGCTTCCATCTCCGCTTTCGACAGGCCGAGCACGGCGCCGCTGAGAAAAACGTTTTCGCGGCCGGTGAACTCCGGGTTGAAGCCGGCGCCGAGTTCGAGCAGCGCGGCGACGCGGCCGCGCACCTGAATCTCGCCGGCGGTGGGCTGAAGCGTGCCGGCGATGAGCTGGAGCAGCGTGCTCTTGCCGGCGCCGTTGCGGCCGACGATGCCGACGGCTTCGCCGCGGCGGAGCTCGAACGAGACGTCGCGCAGCGCGTAGAAATCGCGGTAGGCGGCGTGGGCTTTTTGTCGGAGCGATTCGCCGGCGGAGCCGGGCACCCAGCGTGCGGCCTCGGCGAGGAGCGGACCGAACAGGCGTTGCGCGGGGTCGCTCCAAATGCGATAGGCCTTGGAGAGGTTTTGGGCGGAGATGAGCCGTTCGCCGTGCATCAGAGGATCATGCCGGCGCCGACCGTTGCCTGAGTGAACTCGTCGACGAGGAGCACGGCGCCGGTGTGGCGGTTCTTCTTGTAGCTGTCCCAAAACAGCGGCGCTTGCGCGCGCAGCGTCACGCGGGCGAGATCGTTCATGCCCACGGCGCCGGCATCGGTCGTGCGGTGGAGACTGGCAACGTCGAGTTTGTAGCGGACTTCCTTGATCAGGCACTTCGCCTCGCGGGTGGTGTGCTGGAGCACGTAGCGGCGGGCGGGGTCGAGGGGCTTTTCGGCGAACCAGCAGAGCATGATATCGATCTCGTGCGAAGCGCTCGGGTGGTTGTTCGGGCGTGCGAGCATGTCGCCGCGACTGACGTCGAGATCGCGGTCGAGTTCCATTACGACGGACATCGGATGAAACGCCTGGGCGACTTCGCCCTGCGGATCGCGGATGGATTTGATTTTCGCGGTGAAGCCGGTCGGCAGGTGCGTGATCTCGTCGCCGGGGCGGAAGACGCCGCTGGCGACCTGGCCGGCGAGGCCGCGGAAGTCGGGTGCGGCGCTGTCCTGCGGCCGAATCACCATCTGCACCGGAAAACGCGGGTCGACATGGTTGGCATCGTTGCGCACGTAGACGTTTTCGAGAAGATAGAGCAAAGGTGTGCCGGCATACCACGGCATGTGCACCGATTTCTCGACGACGTTGTCGCCGGGCAGCGCGGCCAGCGGCACGAACTGGATATCGGCGGCGTCGAGTCGCTCGGCAAAGGCCATGAACTGCTCGCGCACGCGCTCGAATTCCTCCTGGCGGTAGCCGACGAGATCCATCTTGTTCACGCAAACGACGAGATGCTTGATGCGGAGCAGCGTGCAGAGGAACGCGTGACGGCAGGTCTGTTCGGTGACGCCGCGGCGGACGTCGATGACGAGGAGTGCGAGCTGCGCGGAGGACGCGCCGGTCACCATGTTGCGCGTGTATTGGAAGTGCCCGGGGCAATCGGCGAGGACGAACTTTCGTTTCGGTGTCGCGAAGTAGCGGTAGGCGACGTCGATCGTGATGCCTTGCTCGCGTTCGGCACGGAGGCCGTCGGTGAGAAGCGCGAGGTCGGTGTAGGCGTCGCCGCGGCGCTCGCTGGCGCGCTGCACGGCGTCCCACTGGTCCTCGAAGATGGATTTCGTGTCGTGGAGCAGGCGGCCGAGGAGCGTGCTCTTGCCGTCGTCGACGTTGCCGCAGGTGATGAGGCGGAGCAGATCCATCAGAAATAGCCCGCGCGTTTGCGGTCCTCCATGGCGGTTTCGGAACGACGGTCATCGGAGCGGGTGCCGCGCTCGGTCTGGCGGGCGGCGGCGACTTCGGCGACGATCTCGGCGAGGTTCGACGCGCAGGAGCGCACGGCGCCGGTGCAGGTCATGTCGCCCACCGTGCGGAAGCGCACACGTTCCCGTTGCGGCGTTTCCGTGGGCAGGAGGGGCAGGAACGGCGAGACTGCGAGCAGCGCGCCCTGGCGCAGGAAAACCTCGCGTTCGTGCGCGAAGTAAAGCGAGGGCAGGGGGAGCCGTTCGCGCTGGATGTAGCACCAGATGTCCAGCTCGGTCCAGTTGCTGAGGGGAAAGACGCGGAAATGCTCTCCTGGGCGCTTGCGGCCGTTGTAGAGGTTCCAGAGTTCGGGACGCTGGTTTCTGGGATCCCATTGGCCGAACTCGTCGCGATGGGAAAAAATCCGCTCCTTCGCGCGCGCTTTCTCCTCGTCGCGGCGGCCGCCGCCGAGCGCGGCGTCGAGTTGCAACTCGGCGATGGCGTCGAGCAGGGTGATCGTTTGCAGGGCGTTGCGGCTGGCGTTGGGGCCGGTCTCTTCGGCGGCGCGGCCGGCGTCGATCGTGTCCTGCACGCGGCGGACGATGAGCTTGAAACCGAAATCGCGCGCGAAGGCGTCGCGGAACGCGAGCGTCTCGGGGAAATTGTGGCCGGTGTCGACGTGGAGCAGCGCGAACGGCGCGCGGGCGGGGGCGAAGGCTTTCCGCGCGAGCGCGGCGAGCACGAGGGAGTCTTTGCCGCCGGAGAACAGGATCGCCGCGCGCGGAAACTGCACGGCGGCCTCGCGCAGGATGTGCACGGCTTCGTGTTCCAGGGCGTGCAGATGATCGAGGTGCAGCGGCGGCATGTTAGCGAAGCTCGGCGCGCGCGAACGACAGCAGGCGCGCAGCGGAGGCGGCGGGCGGCTCGGCCGAGGTGTCGAGCGCGAGGTGCGGGTGCGCGGGCGGTTCGAAGGCCGAGGAAATGCCGGTGAACTGCGGGACGTGACCGGCGGCCTGCCGGGCGTAGAGGCCTTTCACGTCGCGTGCGCGACAGATTTCGAGCGGGGCCGTGACGAGAACAAAGCGCACGCGATCCTCGCCGACGACCCCCGCGATCGCGGCGCGGTTGGTCTCCCGCGGAGTGATGAACGCAGCGATGACAGTCAGGCCGGATTCGGTGGCGAGGCGGGCGACTTCGGCCGCGCGGCGGAGATTCTCCGCGCGATCGGCATCGCTGAAGCCGAGGCCGGAGCAGAGGCCTTCGCGCAACCGATCGCCGTCGAGGGCGAGCACGGCGCGGCCGTCGGCGCGGAGCGCACAAGCCAGGGCATCCGCAAGGGTGGATTTTCCGGCACCGGAGAGCCCGAAAAGCCAAAAGGTCATGCCGGGACGAAGGGGGCGGGGCGCGTCAGAGCACATCGGCGAAGGCCGGCTTCAACCGGCGGAAGACGGCGTAGCCGGCGTAGCAGGACACCAGGCCGACGAAATAAAGATAGGCGAGGTGCGCGCCCCGGATCGGTTCGTGCCAGAGCACGGTGTTGCGCGCCAAGTCGATCGCGATGAGCACGGGGTTGAAGCGCATGAAGACCCACGCGTCCGCGGGAATGCGCGAGATCGGATAAAAGACGGCGCTGGCGAAGAGCAGCGCAAGCGAGAGGAACTGGATGAGTTGGGCGATGTCGCGCAAGAAGACGCCGAGCGTGGAAAAAAGCCAGTTGATGCCGAGGCAGAGCAGAACCAGCGGCAGCAGGATCACCGGCAGCCAGAGTGCCGAAAGCGTGAGTCCGCCGCCGAGCGTGACCACGCCGAGCAGCACGAGCGCGAGACCGATGAGCAGGTGGACGGCGGCCGCGCCGACGTTGGCGGCGGGCAGCACTTCAAGCGGGAAGACGACTTTTTTGACGAAGTTCGGATTGCCGACGATGACGGCCGGAGCGGTGACGAGCGCTTCGGTCGCGAAGTGAAAGAGGGTCAGCCCGAGAAAAATCGTGAGACCGTATTCGAGCCGGGTTTCGCCGGCCCGGCCGAAGCTTCCCCCAAAGATGTATCCGAAAACGAGCACATAGAGTGCGAGCATCAGCAGCGGGTTGAGGAGCGACCAGACGATGCCGAGGTAGGAGCCTTTGTGCCGCAGCTCGACGTTGCGCACCGTGAACTGCCAGAGCAGATCGCGGTGTTGGACGAGGTCGGCGACGAAAGGCGCAAGGCGGCGCAGCATGAAATCGCCAGTGTCCCGGCGCGCCTTTTCGGTGCAAGGATACTTTTCATGCGCGTCGACCGCGCGAGCCCGCGCCGGATCATTTACGGATTGCCAAGGCGTGTCATTTGCGGCGCCTTGGCAAGATTGCCTATGAAATTACGCTATTCGTTCCTGATTTGGGCGGCATGGGGAGCCGGCATACTTTCGGCTGAGTCGGCGGACGGTTTGGCCTTACCGGAGCGAGCGTTGCCCGGCCTGGCCCCGATCCTTCAACAAGCGGTGCAACAGTCGCCGCGCATGCTGAACCGCGCGCTCGAACTCGAGATCGCGGAGAACAATCGCGTCGAGGCGCGGGCGGGCTTGCTGCCCAGCGTGGGCGGCTCCTTTCGCCAGGTCGAGTCGCGCGACGATCGCGCGGACCAGACGGAGACACTGCGCGTCTCGAAAGTCTACTACGACGTCTCGATCAGCCAGCCGCTGTTTTTCTGGGGCGAACGCAAGAACAGCGCGCGGGCCGGCGCGATCGCCAGGGAGATGGCCGACGGCAATTATCGCGAGGCCTACCGGCAGTTGGCGCAACAGTTGCGCTCGAATTTCGGGACGCTGGTCGTCCAAAAAATTTCCGTCGCCCGCGCCCGGCGCTATATGGCCTACGCGCAGCAACAGGTGACGATCGCCGAGGCCCGTCTCGCGAAAAAGGAAATCTCCGATCTCGATGCGTTCCCGGTGCGACTGGCCGCGGAGCGCGGCCAGATTGCCCTCGAACAGGCGGAGTTCGATTTCGAGGCGGCGAAGCAGTCCTTCGCGCGCTTGGCCGGCATTGGCGTTTTTGACGACGGTCAGATCCCGGACGAAATTCCGCCCGTCCAATACTCCGCGGCGGCCTTCGATCGGCTGCTCGCCTCGTTCCTCGGGGCCAAGGAAAGTCCCAACCTCGAGGTGGTGAACCTGCACCGGCAGGTCGCGATCAATGAGCTCAGCTACCTCAATCAGAAGACGCGCCTGCGGCCGAAAATCTCCGCCGTGATGGGGGCCAATCAGGACGAGCAGGCCTACTCGATCAACGGCGCGCAGAAATATCGCGTGAATTCCCTCTACGCTGGATTTCAGGTCAACTGGACGATCTTCGACGGCCTGGCGAGCCGTGCCGCGACGCGGAGCGCTCTGGCCCGGCGCCGCATCGCGGAGAACGATCTCGCCGAGGCTTCCGATCGCGTGCAGCGGCAGGCGCAGACGCAGGCGCGCTATATCAGTTTCTCCGCCCGCTCGATGGCGATCTCGGATCGGGGACTCGACTCCGGTCGCGGCGCCTTGCGCGCGAAGCAGGACGAGTTCAAGCGTGGCATCGCTTCCGAGTCGGACGTGTCTCTTGCGGAGCTCGCCCTGCTGGACGCGCGTGTCGCCGCCTACAACGCGCGGCTCGATCTGATGCTGAAGATCGGCGAATTTCTCGGAACATTGAGC
This sequence comes from Opitutia bacterium, assembly GCA_016187945.1. GTDB lineage: Bacteria > Verrucomicrobiota > Verrucomicrobiia > Opitutales > Opitutaceae > Didemnitutus. Next base: position 400,153 of record JACPIT010000009.1, on the reverse strand, counting down.
CAGGATCCGGTGGTCGGACTTCTCCCGAAACAATGAGCGACAGTTCTCCTGCCAAAGTCTGGGCGATGCGTGCGGTGATCGGCGTGGCTGGCCTCGCCGCAGCTATCTGGTTCATCGGCTTTCTCCTTCGGCCGGTCGCGATTGTGGCTCCCGCCACGCGCGGCACCGCCGTCAACACCGTTCAAGGCACGGTGGAAGTCAAAGCGGAGTTTGCGAACGAGCTGAAGAGCGAGGTGCGCGGTCGCGTGCTCGATAGTTCCCTCGATGTCGGCAAGCGCGTCTTTCGCGGCGATGTGCTCGTGCAGCTCGATACGGGCGACGTCGACATCGATATCGAACGGATCAAGAACGATCTCGTCGCGGCGCGCCGCAAGGTCGAGGTCGGGTCCACCATGCGCGCTGACGTGCTGAACATGCGCGACACCGTCGCCAATTACACCCGTCAAGCGGAGGCCGGCGCCTACCCGCAGGCCGAACTCGAAAAACAGCGGCGCTCGCTCCAGCAGCTCGAGCAGAAGATGGAACTCGATGAGGTGAATCTGAAACTGGCGCTGCAGACGCTCGAGACGAGCCTGCGCGCCAAGGAGCGCGAGCGGGCCAAGATGACTGTCATCGCTCCCGCCGACGGCGTAATTACCGCAGTTTTTGCCCGCATCGGCGATCTCATCGGCGAAAACACGCCGATCGCCACCGTCATCGCGACCACACGCACAGTCGAGGCCAAGCTGAGCGAAGAGAAGTTCGCGACGGTGAAGGTCGGCCAGAAAGCCTCGGTCCGCTTCCTCACCTACGGCGCGGATCAATACAACGCCGTCGTCTCGAAGATCCTTCCGTCTGCCGACTCGGCGACGCAGCGCTACACCGTTTTTCTCGACGTCTCGCTGCCCGAAGGGCGCGTGTTGGTGCCCGGGCTGACGGGCGAAGTGAGCATCGTTATCTCGGAACGCAAGAACGCCGTGCTGATCCCGCGTCGCGCGCTGATCGGCGACTACGTCTATGCGCTCAACGGCAGCACGCTCGAACGCCGCAAAGTCGAAAAAGGCTTCGAGGGACTCAATCAGGTGGAGATACTCAAAGGTCTACAAGCCGATGAACGCGTCGTCGTCGAGGAGATGGATCGTTTCCGCGATGGCGACCACGTCCGCACGCAGCTCGCCAAGGCGCAGCAGTAATCGACCCGCGTGGCCGCCGTTTCGACGAACCTCCGCATCGCCGTCCGCTTCCTGACCGCCAAGAAGCGCTCGATGCTCATGAGCCTCGCCGGCATCGTGTTTGGCGTCGGCTTCTTCATCGTCACGCAGGCGCAGACGAGTGGCTTCGAGGACTTCTTCATCAAGACGATCCTCGGCACCAACGGCGCCATTCGCATCGAGGATAAGTTTCAGGACACGATCTACGCGATGAACGCCGCCGGTCACGATCGGAATGCGAGCACGTTCCTCGTCTCGGCGCGCGAAGGCCGCCGCTACATCGAAGGCGTCGAAAATCCCGATTTGCTGATGGAGGCGTTGAAGCAGTTCAACAATGTCTCCGGCGCTTCGATGGTGCTCCGCGGCTCCGTGGTGGCCGACAGTTCGTTCAAGAACGACACCGCGCAGGTCTACGGCATCAGACTCGAGAACCATCTCGCGGTTTCGGATCTCGAGCATCAGATCGTGCGCGGTTCGCTCGAGGACTACCGCGGCCGGCCGACCGGCCTCTTGATCGGCTCGGTGCTCGCGGAGCGTTTGCAGGTGAATGTCGGCGACTCGCTGATCCTCCGCGCCGCCGATCAGCAGCGACGCTATCGCATCAGCGCGGTCTACGAAACCGGCGTGAGCGACATCGACAAGGTTCGCATCTACATGCACCTCGGCGAAGCGCGTTCGCTCCTGAAAAAAACGACCGGCGCGTCGTTCATCCAAGTCGCGCTTTTCGACAAAGATCGCGCTCCGCAGGACGCGCTCCAGATGGAAAACGTGTTTCGCCACGGCGCGCAGGGCTGGCAGGAACGCGAGAAGACCTGGCTCGAAGTCTTTCGCGCGCTGCGCGTCTCCTCCGCGCTCACGGTTTCGACGATCATCCTCATCTCCGGCCTCGGCATGTTCAATACGCTCGCGATGATCGTCATGGAGAAAACCAAGGAGATCGCGATCCTGCGCTCGATGGGCTACACGCGGCGGGACATCTCGCGGATTTTCATCTGGCAAGGCACCATCGTGCTCGTGATCGGCACCATCCTCGGCTGGGCGTTCGGCGCCGGCGTCACCTACGGAGTCTCGAAGCTCCCCATCCGCATCCGCGGCATCTTCTCGACCGACAGCTTTGTCGTTGCGTGGTCGATTTGGCATTATGTCGCCGCCACCGTCACCGCCGCGGTGGTCGTGATGATTGCCTCGCTCATCCCGGCCCGTCGCGCCGCCAAGCTCGAGCCGGGCGACATCATTCGCGGCACCTCGCAGTAACATGACCACGGCAACCCAAGTCGCTCTCCGCTGCGAAAACCTGCACCGCTACCTCGGTCAGGGCGAGGGCCGCGTGCACGTGCTCCGCGGCGTGTCGTTCGAGGCGCATCCAGGGCGCGTCACCGCGATCGTCGGCCCCTCGGGTTGCGGCAAGTCCACGCTCCTCTATTTGCTCGGCCTGCTCGACCGGCCGGACGGCGGTTCGATCTGGATTCGCGACCAGCTCATGTCGAACAGCGGCGATCTCGAGCGCACCGCCGCGCGCGGCGAGCACATTGGATTCGTTTTTCAATTTCACTTCCTGATGCAGGAGTTCTCCGCGCTGGAGAACGTCATGATGCCGATGCGCAAACTCGGCCAGTTGCCCGAGGACGAGATGGTCGCCCGCGCGCAATCGCTCCTCGGCGACGTCGGTCTTGGTGACAAAACGCATCGTCTCGCCACGCAGCTCTCCGGCGGCGAACAGCAGCGCGTCGCCATCGCGCGCGCCCTCGCGAATCAGCCCGCGATCATCCTCGCCGACGAGCCGACGGGTAACCTGGACCAGAAAAACTCGGCAATGGTCTTCGATCTCCTCACCCGTCTGGCGAAGGAAAACGGCCAAGCCGTCGTGCTCGTCACGCACAACCCCGACATCGCGCACCGTTGCGACGAGATCCGTCCGATGCGCGACGGCGAGTTCGTGAAGTAACGCGCGCGCGCCGCAGCGATCGCGAGCCTTCGCGGTTCACGCTGGCGTCTCCCGCGCGCGCAAAGTGTGTCATCGTCGGCGTGCTCCCGCGCCCTGCGGCAGCTCGCACGGCGCCCCGGAACGGTGGGGTGGGGCAGCGGGAATTTCCCCGGTTTTCCCTCGGAGAAACGGCATCCGAAAGTCAGCCGCACCGCGGCGGTGGAGCGATTAGCCGCATGCGCGAGAATTCTCCCCGCGGCTAATAGTCCCGAGTAGCTGCACGCTCTTGGAATTTTTGTTTTACTTCCCAAGAGCAGCTTCCTTTTCTGACCGCTCCGAACCACACACACCGTGAACCCAAATTGTTCGCGCAAATCCTTTTTTGCCAAATTGGGCGGCCTCGTCGCTGCCGTTGGCATCCTTCCCAAGGTCCTCGCGAAGACCGAGACGCGTGCTGTCGCCCCCACGGTGCCGACCGAGATTGCGCTGCGTCCCGAGCAGCGCGCGGTGCCCCGCCAAGAAGGCACCTTCTAACCGTCCCGCGTTCCTTCCCCTCGACCCATGTCGAAGATCTTCCCGAAATCCGCGAACGCTCTGCCGCTGCAGATCGTGATTTTCCTGTTCGTGCTCGGCAGCGTCGCGACCGCTGCCGTCACCTACTACTCGACGCCGAAATACCTTCGCGTCGGTTACCAGCCGATCCAACCGGTCCCGTTCGACCACAGCCTGCACGCGGGCAACCTCGCGATCGACTGCCGCTACTGCCACGCCGCCGTTGAAAAGTCCGGCACGTCCAGCGTCCCGACGGCGCAGACGTGCATGAACTGCCACTCGATCATCAAGCCCCAGAGCCCGCTCCTCGAGCCGGTGCGCAAGAGCTTCGAGACCGGCGAGCCCGTGCCGTGGGTGAAAATCCACCAAGCGCCCGACTACGTCTACTTCAACCACTCCGTGCACGTGAATCGCGGCGTCAGCTGCGTCGAGTGCCACGGCAAGGTGAACGAGATGTCGACCGTCTGGCACGACAAGTCCCACTCGATGGGCTTCTGCCTGGATTGCCACCGCGCCCCGGAAAAATTCATCCGCAAGCCCGCGGACGTTTTCAACCTCAACTCGAAGACCGTGGCCGAACAGGCCGGCCTCGAGGAGGCCCACAAGATGATCAAGGACTGGAAGGTTAAGCCCCCGCAAAGCTGCTCCGGCTGCCACCGCTGATGAAACGCAAATTTGACCATCCCGCCGCTCCCGCGAGCGGTCCCCGCTACTGGCGCAGCCTCGACGAACTCGCCGACTCGCCCGGCTTCCGCGAGCAAGTCGCCCGCGAATTCCCCGAAGGCGCTTCGTCCATCGAGGGCGTCGACCGTCGCCAGTTCATGAAGATCATGGCGGCGTCGTTCGCGCTCGGTGGCGTCGGCCTCGCTGGCTGCCGCCGTCCCGAGACGAACATCCTGCCCTACGGCAAATCGTCCGAATACATCGTCCCGGGCCTGCCGCTCTACTACGCCACCGCGATGCCGCTGCGCCGTCACGCGCAGCCCCTCCTCGCCGAGACGCACCAGGGCCGCCCGACCAAGCTCGAGGGCAACCCGAGCTACGATCCCTGCGGCGGCGCCACGACGCTCATCGCGCAAGCCTCCGTCCTCGACCTCTACGATCCGGACCGTGCCACGCAGCACATTCGCAACGGCGCCGTCATCGACGCCGCTGCGGTCAACGACCTGCTCGCCTCGATCGCGAAGCAATACGCCGGCAACGGCGAAGGCCTCGCGTTCCTCGCCGACGAGTCCGCCTCGCCGACCCGCGCCCGCCTCGTCGCCGCGCTGAAGACCAAATTCCCGCGCGCCATCTGGGCCGAATACGAGCCCGTCGCCGACGAAGCGCCGGCCGACGCCGCCGTCGCCTCCTTCGGTCAGAACGTGAAGCCGATCTACCGCTTCGCGCAGGCCAAGCGCGTCGTCTCGCTCGACGCCGATTTCTTCCACGCCGAAGGCGGCGCGCTCGAATACGCCCGCGCGTTCTCGAAGGGCCGCCGCGTCGCGAAGAAGGACGACCCGATGAACCGCCTCTACGTCGTGGAGAGCGCGTTCACGCTGACCGGCTCGATGGCGGATCACCGCCTCCGCCTCGGCAGCTCGCAGATTCTCGCGTTCGCCGCCGCGCTCGCCGGCCACGTCACGAATACGAACGCGTTCGCCTCGCTCGCGCAGGGCTTGGGCGGCGTTAATCCAAAGTGGATCGAAGAGTGCGCCAAGGATCTCGCGGAACACCGCGGCGAGTCGATCGTCATCGCCGGCGCGCACCAGCCCGCCGCCGTTCACGTTCTCGTCAACGCGATCAACCAGGCACTCGGCAACATCGGCAAGACGGTCGAGTTCGTCGCCGCCGAGCCGCGCACCGCCTCCACGATCCAGGCGCTCGCTGCCGCGATCAAGTCGGGCTCGGTCAAGACGCTCTTCGTCCTCAACGGCAATCCGGCCTACAACGCGCCCGCCGATCTCGAGTTCGGCGCGCTGTTGAAGTCCGTGCCGGACGTCATCCGCTTCGGTTACTGCGCCGACGAGACCGCCGCGCTCGCGGGCACGACGCTCGCCGCGACGCATTACCTCGAGTCGTGGGCCGACGGCCGCACGCTCGACGGCACGATCGTGCCGATCCAGCCGATGATCCTCCCGCTCTTCGGCGGCCTGATGGAAGTCGAGCTGCTCGCCCGCCTCGCCGGCGAACAGAATCCCGAGGCCTACGCGCAAGTCTTCACGACGATCGCGAGCGTCACCGGCGGCGACAAGAAGGCCTTCGAGAAATTCCTCCACGACGGCGTGCTCGCCAACTCGGCCTACAAGCCGGTGTCGGTCACGTTCAACGCCGCCACCGCCGGCGCGCTCGTCGCGAAAGCCTCCGCCACCACGGCGCCGGCTTCCGGCAACCTCGAAGTCCGTTTCGCCACCGACCACAAGGTCGACGACGGCCGCTTCGCCAACAACGGCTGGCTGCAAGAGTGCCCGGACCCGATCACGAAAATTTCGTGGGACAACGCCATTCTCATTTCCCCGCGTCTCGCGAAGGAGCTGAACGTTTACCCGCACGGCAGCAACCCGCAGGTCGCGCGCGTCGAGAACGCCGAATACCAGCAGGGCAAGGAGCTCGCCTACCTCGGTGAGGTCGAGATCGACGGCCGCAAGGTCTCCGGCCCGATCCACATCCAGCCCGGTCTGGCGAACTACACGATCGTCCTTCCGCTCGGTTACGGCCGCACCCACTCGGGTCGCGTCGGCACCGGCGGCGGCTTCAATGCCTACACCGTCCGCACCAGCGCCGCGATGTCGTTCGCGACCGGCGCGAAGATCCGCGTGACCGGCACGAAGCAGAAGCTCGCCAACACGCAGGAGCACTGGTCGATGGAAGGTCGCGACATCGTGCGCGAAGCCAACCTCGACGAGTTCAACGCCAATCCCGCATTCGTCGCCGGCATCGGCATGGAGTCCCACACGCCGCCCGTTTACGGCAAGGACAAGAACCAGCCGCTCTCCGCGCTCGCGGTCAACACGCCGCGCGGCCAGTCGCTCTACGAGCAGCCCAACTTCGACGGCATCCATCAGTGGGGCATGTCGATCGACCTCAACACCTGCATCGGCTGCAACGCCTGCGTCATCGCCTGTCAGGCGGAAAACAACATTCCGATCGTCGGCCGCGACCAGGTTATGCGCGGCCGCGAGATGCACTGGATCCGCCTCGACCGCTACTACTCGGACGGCAAGGCCGACGCCGCGGCGTTCGGCGGCGAGGGCAACAAGGAGATTCCGGAAGATCCGCAGGCGGTCGTCCAGCCGATGACCTGCCAGCACTGCGAAACCGCGCCGTGCGAAACCGTGTGCCCCGTCAACGCCACTGTGCACGACGACGAAGGCATCAACACGATGGCCTACAACCGTTGCATCGGCACGCGTTACTGCGCCAACAACTGTCCCTACAAGGTTCGCCGCTTTAATTATTTCGATTTCAACAAGCGCGCGACCGACGCCCTCTACATGGGCCCGCTCGGCCACCAGAAGGAGATGCCGGAGCTGGTCAAGATGGTGAAGAATCCGGACGTCTCGATCCGCATGCGCGGCGTCATGGAGAAATGCACCTTCTGCATCCAGCGCATCAACCAGGGCAAGATCGCCCAGAAGCGCAAAGCCGGCGCCAGCGGCGACGTCGAAGTGCCGGACGGCACGATCCGCACCGCCTGCCAGCAAGTCTGCGCGGTCGACGCCATCGTGTTCGGCAACATCAAGGACGCGAACAGTCAGGTTTCGAAACTCAAGGCGCAGGAGCGCGACTACGCGGTGCTCGGTTACCTCAACGTCCGCCCGCGTCTCACCTACCTCGGCAAGCTCCGCAATCCGAACCCGCACATGCCGGACTATCAGGCCCTCCCGCTCAGCCGGGTGGAATACAACAACAAGAACCACCCGGCGCACGGCGAAGGCCACGGTGCTTCGCACGGCGCCGCCCACGGTGAAGAGCAACACGGAGGGAAGCACTAATGGCTGCGCACTCCGCTGAGCACGCTGCTCACCCGATCCTCGCCGAGGTCAAGCCCGCGGTCCTTCCGCGCGCCGAGCTCGTCGAGCATCACCGCGACTTCAAGTGGATCACCGATAAAATCTGCGGCATGGTCGAAGGCACGACTCCCACCTGGTGGTGGTGGTGCTTCGGCGTCGCGGCCTTCGTCGCGTCGTTCACCGTCGCCGGCCTGATCTACCTCGTCGGCACCGGCGTCGGTGTCTGGGGTCACGCCAATCCGGTCAACTGGGCGTGGGACATCGTCAACTTCGTCTTCTGGATCGGTATCGGTCACGCCGGCACGCTGATCTCCGCGATCTTGTGCCTCCTGCGCCAGAAGTGGCGCACGTCGGTCAACCGCGCCGCGGAAGCGATGACGATCTTCGCCGTCGTTTGCGCCGCGATCTTCCCCGTGTTCCACGTCGGTCGCGTGTGGATGGCCTGGTATCTCTTCCCGATCCCGAACGCCAATTTCATCTGGCAGAACTTCCGTTCGCCGCTCGAGTGGGACGTGTTCGCGGTCTCGACCTACGGCACAGTTTCGGTGCTGTTCTGGTATATCGGTCTCATCCCCGACCTCGGCACGCTGCGCGATCGTTTCACCGCCGCCGGCAATGTGCTGAAGGCGCGCATCTACGGTTTCTTCGCGATGGGCTGGCGCGGTTCCAACCGCCACTGGAGCAACTACGAAATGGCCTACCTCATCCTCGCGGGTATCGCCACGCCGCTCGTGCTTTCGGTGCACACCATCGTCTCGTTCGACTTCGCCGTCTCGCTGCTCCCCGGCTGGCACACGACGATCTTCCCGCCTTACTTCGTCGCAGGCGCGATCTTCTCGGGCTTCGGCATGGTGCTCACGCTCATGCTGCCGCTCCGGGCGATCTTCCGCCTCGAGGATCTGATCACGCAGTATCACATCGACTGCATGACCAAGATCACTTTGGCGACGGGCACGATGGTCGGCTACGCCTACTCGATGGAGTTCTTCATCGCGTGGTATGGCGCCAACCCGTATGAAGGCTTCGCGTTCATCAACCGCGCGTTCGGCCACTACGCCTGGGCTTACTGGATCATGATCGGCTGCAACGTCATCACGCCGCAGTTCTTCTGGTTCAAATCGATCCGCAACAACACGACGCTCGTCTGGATCCTCTCGATCTTCGTCAACGTCGGCATGTGGTTCGAGCGCTTCGTGATCATCGTCACCTCGCTCGCCCGCGACTTCCTGCCGTCCTCGTGGGGCTACTATTCGCCGTCGATCGTCGAGCTGTTCACCTTCTTCGGCACCTTCGGCGTCTTCTCGTTCCTGTTCCTCCTCTTCATCCGCTTCGTGCCCATCATGCCGATGTCGGAAGTGAAGGCGGTCATCCCGCAAGCCGACCCGCACGGCTCGGGCCACTAATCGGAGGCCACGACCATGAAAAAGACTTACGGACTCATCGCCGCCTTCGACACCACGCCCGCGCTCTACCACGCGTGCGAGCACGTGCGCGACGCCGGCTACTCGAAATGGGACGCGCTCACGCCGTTCCCCGTGCACGGCCTCGACGCCGCCATGGGCATGCGGCGCTCGAAAGTGCCGCGCTTCTCGCTCGCCGGCGGCCTCACCGGCTTCACGACGGGCATGAGCATGATTTGGTTCATGAACGCGTTCGACTACCCGCTCATCGTCGGCGGCAAGCCCTACTTCTCGCCGATGTTCGCCTTCCCGGTGAGCTACGAGCTGACGATTCTCTTCACCGCGTTCGCCACCATCATCGGCATGTTCCTCCTGAACGGTCTGCCGATGCACTACCACCCGGTGATGAAAGCGCCGCAGTTCGTGCGCGCGCTCGACGACCGCTTTTTCATCGTGATCGAGGCCAACGACCCGAAATTCAACGCCACCGCCACGCGCGACCTGCTCGCGAAGATCGGCGGCCAGGACATCGCGGAGCTGGAGGAATAACCAAATGCGTTACGCCTACTACACGCTCCTCTTCGCCGTCGCCTTGACGATCTCGATCGCAGGCTTCCGCGGCATGCGCTCCACGCAGCCGCCGATCATCGTGTTCCCGGACATGGATTTTCAGGCGAAATACAAGCCGCAGGCCGCCTCGAAGTTCTTCGCCGACGGCCGCGCCGATCGCCCGGCTCCTGCCGGCACCGTTGCCCGCGGTCGCGGCACCGCCGCCGATCCGGACTTCCTCCGCGCCGACGACGCGCACTACCTCGGCAAGAACGCCAACGGCTCCTTCGTGAAGGGTTTCCCGATCGAAGTCACCGAGACGATGATTCGCCGCGGCCAGAACCGCTTCAACGTCTACTGCGCCCCGTGCCACGGCGTGAACGGTGACGGCCAGGGCATCACCAAGGCCTACGGCATGGTCGCCACGCCCACCTACCACGACGACCGCCTCCGCAACATGGCCGAAGGCGAACTCTTCAACACCGTCACCAACGGCAAGAACACGATGTCGCCCTACGCCGACAAGCTCTCGCCCGACGAGCGCTGGGCCGTCATCGCCTACGTCCGCGCTCTCCAACGCGCCCATAATGCGAAGCTCGACGACGTCCCGCTCGCGAACCGAGGGGAGCTGAAATAACATGGCCACTTCGTCCACTCCCTCTGCGCCGAACACCCGCACCGCGCTCGTCGTCGGTGCCGTCGGCCTCGCGGTCACCGCGCTCGGATTCCTCGTCGCGCCCACGCAACACGTCGCCACGTCCTACCTCGTCGGCTTCTCGTTCTGCACGGCGATCTTCATTGGCATGCTGCTGTGGGTGCTCATCCACCACATTTTCGACGCCGGCTGGTCCGTCGTTCCGCGCCGCCAGCTCGAGCACGGTTTGTCCGCGTTCCTCCCGCTCGCCGTTCTCTTCCTCCCGCTGCTGATCTCCGCCTGGGTGAAGCCCGGCCTGATCTGGCCGTGGATGGACGCCAGCCACCCGCTGCACGGCGGTCATGGCACCATCGGCGAAGACGTGCTCTACGTGAAAAAAGCGGGCTTCCTCAGCCTCAAGATGTTCACGGGCATGTCCGTCGCGTTCTTCGCGATCTGGATCTGGCTGTCGTCCCGCCTCCGCGGGGCCTCGTTCGCGCAGGACAAGGACGGCGACATCAAGTGGACGCTCAAGAACCGCGTCACCGCCGCCATGGGCATTCCGCTCGTCGCGCTCTCCCTGACCTTCGCGGCCATCTACTGGATGAAGAGCCTCGAGTATCACTGGTTCTCCACGATGTATGGCGTGTGGTTCTTCGCAAACTGCATGCGCGCCGCGCTCGCGGTCCTCGTGTTCATCATGATCTGGCTGCTCAACCGCGGCGACTACCGCGGCGTCGTGAACACCAACCACTGGCACAGCGTCGGCACGCTCTCGCACGCGTTCACGATCTTCTGGGCCTACGTCACGTTCTCCCAATACTTCCTGATCTGGAACGCCAACGTCCCCGAGGAAACCTTCTGGTATAACCTCCGCGAAATTAACAACAGCGACGGCCTTCCGAACCAGTGGAAGTGGGTCGGCATGGTGATCCTCTTCGGCCACTTCTTCCTGCCGTTCCTGTATCTCCTCAGCTATCGCCTGAAGAGCACGCCGCGCGGCCTGCGGTTCATCAGCTTCGCGATCCTCGCCACGATCCTGATCGACCTCTGCTACAACATTCTCCCGTCGCTCAAGAACGAGGACGGCGACCCGCTGCCGTTCCTCTCGCTGAACCTCGTCTGGGTGCTCAGCTCGGTCGTCGGCGTCGGCGGCTTTTGCGTGTGGGCTTACCTCCGCAGCTTCGCCACCGCGGGCGCCAAGCTCATCCCGATCCGCGATCCGCGCATCGCCGAATCGCTCACCTATCACGAGGCCACGGCTCCCGAAGCCGCGCCCGCGCCCTCCTCTTCGCACTAACATGAGCGACAACCCGCAAGCCTACGCTTTCCCGCAGCGCACGCCGGTGTTCACTGCCGTCGTCGTGATCCTCGCGGCCGTGTTCTGCGGCTGGTTGATCAACCGCACCTACGCGCCCGCGCCGGCCTTCGACAATCGCGGCACGGCCAACCCGGCCGACTTCGCCGAAGACCAGCGCTGGAAACTCACGCCCGAAGGCCGCGCCAAGGCCCTCGCCGATCTCCAGCAGAAGGCGCAAGCCGACGCGACCACCTACGGCTGGATCGACCAGCCGAAGGGCATCGTCCGCCTCCCGATCGACCGCGCCATCGCGCTCACCGTCCAGGAGCACGCCCGGAAGTAATTTGCCGATGAATTCCACCGTTCCCAACGCTCGCGCCGAGCAACAGGAGATCGACGCCTCTGCCAAGTGGCCCGTTCTCGTGTTCTTCAGCCAGGCCATCGCCTGGTTGGTTATCGGCGGCGCGCTCCAACTCATCGCCGCCACGCAGCTCCACACGCCCGGCTTCCTCGGCGGCCACGAATGGTTCACTTACGGCCGCGTCTCCGCCGCCGCGAATGCGCTCCTCACCTACGGCTGGGGCTTCAACGCCGGCCTCGGCGTCGCCCTCTGGCTCATGGCCCGCCTCTCCGCCGCCGCGCTCCGCCACGGCGGCTGGCTCATCGTCGCCTGCAAGGCCTGGAACATCACCCTCGGCCTCGGCGCCATCGGCATCCTGATCGGCGGCACGACCTCCTTCGACTTGCTCGAAATGCCCCGCGCCGTGACGTGCATGATGCTCGTCTGCTACGCCGCGATGGGCGTGTGGGCGATCACGACCTTCAGCGTGCGCAACACCGACAACGTGTTCGCCTCGCAGTGGTATATTTTCGGCGCCGTCCTCTGGTTCCCGTGGCTCTTCGCCGTCGCGCAGACGATGCTCTTCGGCCTGCCGACGCACGGCGTCGTGCAGGCCATCGTCGGCGCCTGGTATGTGAACGGCATCCACGGCCTCTGGTTCGTCCCGCTCGCGCTCGCCTGCGCTTACTACTTCATCCCGAAGATCACCGGCCAGCCGATCCACAACTACTACCTCGCCGGCATCGCCTTCTGGTGGCTCGTGATCTGCACGGCCTTCGCCGGCGGCGCGCGGCTGATCGGCGGTCCGGTTCCCGCGTGGGTCTCGACCCTCGGCACCGTCGCCAACTACCTGATCATTCCCGCGGTCGTGATCATCTTCACGAACTTCTTCAAGACCCTCGCCGCCGGCTTCGGCCACGCGAAGGGCAGCGTCACCTTCAAGTTCACTTTCCTGAGCGTCGTGGCGTTCTTCTTCGCCGCCGTGCTCAACCTCGTGCTCTCGAATCGCGGCTTCGCCGCCGACATGCAGTTCACGCTCATCCCCGAACTGCGCGATTGGGTCGTTTCCTACGCGAGCTTCTCGACCGCGATTTTCGGCGCCGCCTACTTCATCGTCCCGCGCCTCGCCGGCCGCCCGTGGCACTCGTCCGCGCTCGTCGGCATTCATTTCTGGCTCACGGTCGTCGGCATCGTCTGCCTCGTCGTCGGCGTCGGTTACGCCGGCTCCGAGCAAGGCCGCCTGCTGAACAGCAACGTGCCGTTCGCCGAGATCACCGACCTGCTGAAGCCGTGGCTCGCATTCCGCACTGTCTCGCTGCTCGTGCTGCTCGTCGGCCACGTCGCCTTCGCGATCAACTTCTTCTGGACCGCCTTCAACACCGTGATCGAAACGGGCCCGAAGGCTGAGTTCGCCAACCCGCCCGCCATGGCCGCCACCGCCTCGGAGGGGCAGCACGCATGAAAAACGGTCTCGCCCTCTTCTTCGGCGCCTTCGCCGTCCTCGCGCTCTCGACCGGCGCCGTCCTTTATTCCGCGCACAAGCAGCTCGGCTCGCTCACGCAATACAAGGATCCCGTCGACGAAGCCCTGCATCCCGCGCCGCTCACCGGCCTCGCCGACCAAGGCCGCGCCGTCTATCAGGATCTCGGCTGCGTCTCGTGCCACACCCAGCAGGTGCGCCGCGACGGTTTCGGCGGCGACACCACGCGCCAGTGGGGCACCCGCCAGAGCGTCGCCCGCGACTACATTCGCGAGAAGACCGTGTTCCTCGGCTCCAGTCGCATCGGCCCGGATCTCCGCAACGTTGCCGCGCGCGCCTACGCCGACGAGGCCTACCTCTACACGATCCTCTACGCGCCGCACGCCGTCGCGCCCGGCACGAACATGCCGAGCTACGACTTCCTCTTCGATGTCCACCCGATCCGCCCCGGCCAGGCTTCGCCCTACGCGCTGAAGCTCTCCGGCAAAGCGGCCGCGCCGGCCGGCCACGAAATCGTCCCCACGCACCGCGCCCGCGCGCTCGTCGCGTATCTCCGCAGCTTGAACGACTCCTACGAGTATCCCGAAGCCAAGCCCTTCGTCCCCGAGGCGAACAAGGAGGAGGGCAAATAAGATGAGCGACGAAAACCACTCTCACCTCGAGCAGTCCGGCGCGTCCGACGAGTCGATCCAGCAAGTCCACGCCCGCCTGCAGTCGAACAAGCCCGAGAAGGCGCAGGGCAACCCGCGCTTCCCGCTCGTGCTGCTCGGCATCATGTGCGCCGCGATCTTCTTCGGCGCCGTCTACCTCGCGCACTACTCGGCCCACTTCGACGCCTCGATCTACAACGAGCACCAGAAGCCCTCCAAACAGGCCGCCACCGGCCCGACGATCACACCCGCCATGCTCGGCAAGCGCGTGTTCACGGCCAACTGCATGACCTGCCACCAGGCCACCGGCCAAGGCGTCCCCGGCGTCTATCCGCCGCTCGCCGGCTCCGAGTTCGTCCTCGATGCGAAACACGAGAAACACATCGTCAAGATCGTCCTCTTCGGCCTCAACGGCCCGATCACGGTCAAGGGTCAGAACTTCAACAACGCGATGACGCCCTTCGGCGGCATCCTGAAGGACGACCAGATCGCGAACGTGCTCACCTACATCCGTTCCGAGTGGGGCAACAACGCCCCCGCGGTCACGGCCGAGCAAGTCGCCGCCCTCCGCGCCGAACTCGGTGCCCGCGGCCCATGGACCGTCGACGAACTCCTCAAGACGCCGTAAGGCTCCGGGCTTTCGTTTCGTCTCGAACTTTCAAGGCCGCTCCGCACTCGGAGCGGCCTTTTTTTGGTGGGCGCCGCTGTCCCCAGCGGCACGAAGAGATTCGCGCACCTGAAGCGGCGACCGCCACGAGCCCAGCTTGTGGGCAGCCCGCTTGCGGGCGCCGCTCGGGCGCGCGCAAGCGCGCTGACCCACCGCTCGCGCGCTACTTGTCCGACCCTCCCGCAATCCCAGACTCGACCTGAACCGGATTAATGCTACCTCTCTCTTTCGTGAAATCCGCTCAATCCGCCGGCAGCGATCCTTTCACCCGCTACACGGGCGTCGAACTCCGCCACCTGCGGCTCGTCTGGACCGTGGCCGAAGAGCGCAGCCTCACGCGCGCGAGCGAGCGCTTGAGCCTGACGCCCTCCGCGCTCAGCCACCAGTTGCGCGTGCTCGAGGAAATTGTCGGCAGCCCGATCTTCCACCGCGAAGGCAAATCGATGCGCCTCACGCCTGCGGGCGACGTGCTGCTCGATGCCGCCATTCGCGTGCTCGGGACCGTCGCCGACGCCGAGGATCGCCTCGCGAAACTCAAGCAAGGCCGCGCCGGCACCGTGCGCCTCAGCACGCATTGCTACACCGGCTACCACTGGCTGCCCGCTGTCATCCGCTCATTCCGCACCGAGCACCCCGAAGCCGACGTGCGCGTCGTCGGCGAGGTCACGCACCGCTCGCTCGATGCGCTCTATAACCGCGAGATCGATCTCTCCATCACGACCGAAAAACCGGAACGCGCCGGCATGCTCGCGCGTCCGGTGCTGCGCGACGAGGTGCGACTGCTCGTGCCGCGCGATCACCCGTTTGCCGGCAAAGCCTGGCTCGATCCCGCCGAGATCGCGCGCGAACATCTGCTGATGTATGCCGCCCGACCCGAGGAGTCGTCGCTCTGCATCGACATCCTGCGCCCCGCCGGCCACTGGCCGCGGCGTTTCACGTGTGTGCAACTCACCGAGGCCATCCTGGAGCTCGTCAAAGCCGGCATGGGCGTCGCTGCGCTCGCCGAGTGGGCGGTGAAGCCCGCGCTCGCCGACGGTCAACTCGTCGCGAAGCGCATCACGCGCAAAGGCTGGCACCGCACGTGGCACGCCGTCACCTGGCCGAAGGCCGAGGCGGGACCGCTGGTCATGAATTTCGTCGATCACCTCGCCCAGGAATTCGCTTCGCACGGCAAGGCCGAGAAGATCTCCGCCTGACCCATGGCACGAACCTCCGCCCAGAATGTCTCCGTCACCATGACCCGTGAAGGTCCGCACGGCTATCCGCCGCTCGAAGAACTCGCCAATCGCCTCACGCACGGTCTCGGCGCGGTGCTCAGCGTGGCCGGTCTCGCGTTCCTCGTCGTCTATTCCTCGCTCTACGGCAACGCGTGGCATATCACCAGCACCGCCATCTACGGCGCCACGCTCGTGCTGCTCTACGGCGCGTCGACGCTCTACCACAGCGTCAAGTCCGAGAAATGGCGTCGCATTTGCCAGCGTCTCGACCACGCGGCGATTTTCCTGCTCATCGCTGGCACCTACACGCCGTTCGTGCTCGGACCGCTGCGCGGCGGCTGGGGCTGGAGCCTGTTCGGCGTCGTGTGGGGCTGCGCCGTGGTTGGAGTGGTGCTGAAATTCTTCTTCGCCGGACGTGGCGACGTGCTGTCGACGATCATGTATCTCGCGATGGGCTGGCTGGTCGTGATCGCCGCGAAACCGCTCTTCGCCGCCCTGCCGCTCGGCGGCATCTGGCTGCTGCTGGCCGGTGGACTCTGCTACTCGTTCGGCACGATTTTCTATCTCTGGGAAAAACTGCCCTTCAACCACGCCGTCTGGCACGTCTGGGTGCTCGCCGGCAGCGTGTGCCATTGGATCGCGATCTTCGGCTACGTCGTGCCGCGCGCGGCGGCCTGATCGCGCCGCCTATTTGGCGGTGATCTGCAATGTCTTCGCGGCGGCGTCGATCGTGGCGAGATCGCGCTCAAAGTAGTGGCGGGCCGGGGCGACGAAGTTCAGCTCGCAGAGACGATTCCCGACGAGCGCGCCGTAGCGCACCTCGCGCAGCTTCAACCCCGCCGGCTCGGCGACGCTGTATTCGACGATGACGCGGTAGCCGGGATGGCCGCCGACCGTTTGCGGCGTATTCTCCACGACTTGGAGCGCGCGCAGGTCGCGATTCGAGCGGAGATCGTCGATGACGGCATCGGCCACCTCGAAGGGCGATTGCGTGGCGTCTAGCTTGCGCTTCGAGTGCGGCAGCGGATCTTTGAGCTCGTGGTGCGAGAGCGTCACGCGTTGCAGCAGCACGCCTTCCTTGGTCGCGAGCAGGTCAGCCTGGGCGATGCCGCGCGCCGTGGTGAACATCCAGCCGGCGGGCACGTTGAGGCTGGCGGTGCCGTCGGTCGTCTTCGCGGTGACGCCGCCTGGTTGCCAGATTTGGCAGCCGGCGAGAAACAGCACCGTCGAGGCGGCGAGGGAAATCAGGATTTTGTTTCGCATTGGGAAATGAAGTTTTCGATGTAGGCGCGATCCGGCGCCTGCGGAGTCAATTCGAGGTAGCGGCGAAACGCGGCGGCGGCCTCCGGCTTCTTGCCGTCCTTGAGCAGCACGATGCCGAGGCTGCGGTGTGCGTCGGCGAAATCCGGATGACGCGCGAGCAACCGGGCGTAGAGTTCGCGCGCGGTCGCCGTGGCGACGGGTTCGTTGCGCTTGCGGTGCGATTCGGCGAGGAGGAACTCGATCTCCGGCACCTCGGGCGTGCGGGCAAGGTAGCGCTGGGCGCCATCGCGCGCGCCGTCGAAGTCGCCAGCCTGGAGGTCGGCCGCGACGTTGCGTGCGAGCGCGCCCTGGATCGCAGCGTTGAACGGCTCAGCGTCGATGCGTCCGGTCAGTTTGCTGGCCGGGAGCGTGGCGACGAACTCGGTGAAATTGTCGATGCGCTCCTGCAGACGCGGGTGGCTGCCGAAGAAGAAGGGCTCCTTGAGTTTGGTGCGTTTCGCCTCGGTCAGAACGGCGCGGAAGACTTTCGGGCTTTCGCGGGGGTCGTAGCCGGCCGCGATGACACGGTCGAAGCCCACTCGGTCCGCTTCGCGCTCGAGATCCTTCGAGTAACCGGAAACGGCCGCGAGCGCGCCGACGGCGCCGATGAGACTGCCGACGCCGCCAGTGCCGATCGCGAAGGTCGCGTAGAACGCGCTCTTGTTCTTCACGCTTCGGAAACCCTTCACGGCATGGCGGTGCGTGGCATGCGTGAGTTCGTGTCCGAGGATGGTGGCGAGCTGCGCCTCGTTTCCCATGTGCGCGAGCAAGCCAGTGTGAATGTAGATTACGCCGGTGGGGAGGGCGAAAGCGTTCAACGTCGGATCGACGAGCACGCGCGCGTGAAAGTGGTTGCCGCCGAGCAGCGGTTCGGGGTGCAGCCGATCGAGAATCGAGTCGAGATAGGCTTCGAGCTGGCGGTCGTCGAGACGCAGACCGCTGCGCTCGAGGGCGGACTGTTCTTCATCCGCGCGGAGCCACAGCCGTTGTTCGTCCTGCTCGAGCGCGGCGTTGGCGCCGGTGATCGGCGCGATGTTCGTGCTCTCGCAGCCGGCGAGAAAGAGCAACCACGGCGCGATCGCCGCGGTGAGCCGTGCAGCAGGCTTGCCGGCCATGGGCGTCAGCGGACAGCGGTCGTGCTTTTCGCGCCGCCCTTGTCACCGGGCAGACCGGCGAGGAGGAGTTTTGCGGTCGCGCGCGCGCCTTCGGGCGTGCGCATGTCGCCGCCGCTGCCGGCATAGTTGAACCACACTACCGTCCCATCGCGTTCGACGAGCGCCGCAGCGTTCACCGTGACGCCGCCGCGCGGCACGATGTAGACGCCGGTCACACCGCTGACGAGGACGCCGAGGGCCATGAGCGCCTTGCGGCCGCCGGTGGAGTATTCGTCGCGGACGAAAGTGACGAGCAGGGAGTCGGCACCGAGCGAGTCGAGCAGCTTGTCGATGCGACCGACATTGTAGGTGAGCGGCTTGCCTTGCGGCTGGAGCTCCGCCGGCCCCATCAGATTGGTGAGATGGTTGAGCGTGATGATCTGCAGCATCCCGACCACCTCGGCCATCTCGCCGTCGATCGCGGTTTTCTGCTCGGGAGTGAGGATCGGCGCGGCGCGGTAGCCGGTCTCTTCGGCGAGGATCGGGGCGATGTGCGTCGTGACCTGTTGCGACCAGTCGTCGCGCTTTTCCGAGACGCCGCCGGCGCTGAGTTCGAAAACGTCGACATGCAGCGGCGCGATCTGCGGCTTGAGCGCCGCGATGCGTTGCGGGGCGTCGTTCAAGGTCTTGTAGCTGACCTGGGTCGTCGCGCATCCGGAGAAGGCGAACGAGATGAGCGCGAGGGCGACGAGCGAACCTGAGGTCCGCGCCAGCCGCCCGAAAACGGCAAGGGGTTCAATCATGAGAGGTAACTCGCGCGCGGCCCAACGCGCGAAAACATCGTGACGAAACCGCACGCGGCATGAGGTGCCAAGCTCATTGTTGCTCGGAGCGTCTCTGAGTTCTGTGAAGAGGCGGCTGGCCACGTTGCACGCTCACGCGCCGGCGAGTTGGAACGGATAGAGATTCCCCAAGCCGAGCAACTGCGTCAGCTCGTCGAGCGCGCGGCGGCTTTCCTCGAGCAACGCCGGGTCGGCGAGATCGCGCAGTGCGAGTCGCTCGCGGTAGTGCTGCTTCACCCACGCGACGAGGTGCTCGTGCAACTCCGGCGTGAAGCGCACGCCGGGAGCGATCGCGGCGAGTTCCTCGTCGGTGAGCACGACGCGCAAGCGCAGACAGGCGGGGCCGCCGCCGTTGCGCATGCTCTGGCGCAGGTCGAAATAGTGCGCCTCGCGCAACGGCATGTCGCTGCGGCCGATCAGCTCGCTGACGAACGCGTGCACGCGGCGGTTCTCGCGGCAATCGAGGGGCGCGATCAACGCCATGCGGCCGGGCGTCAGCGTGACGATCTGGCTGTTGAACAGATACGATTTCACCGCGTCCCGCAGCGGCACGGCGCGCGCGGGGACTTTCAGCGCGACGATTTCGTCGCCCGTCAGGGTGCGGTAGCGGCGGCGCAGCTCGGCGATGACTGCGGGCGTGCGCACGAACGCCTGCTCGTGATGCAAGAAGACGTTCTCGTGGCCGACGGAGATGACGTCGTTGTGAAACACGCCGGCGTCGATCGCCGCCGGGTTCTGCTGCGCGTGCAGGACGCACTTGTCATTCACTAGATGACAACGCGCGATGGCCTCGAACGCGGCGCGCGACTGGCGCGAGGCGAATTTCTCCGGTGCGACGGCTCGCGCGCGAGCGCTGGCGCCGTTGCCGCGGAAGCCGCGATGCCCGTGCACGAACAGGTGCAGGCCGGGCGCGCCGTGATTCGGAGCGAGTCGCGTGTGGTTGGCCGCTCCTTCGTCGCTGAACGCCGTCTGCGCGGGCAGCGGGTCGTGAACGACGAAGCGGCGTTCGTCGCGGAAGATCGCGCGGAGCGTGCGCGCGGTCTGCGGCGGCTCGATCGAGCGATGGAACTTCGCGACGAGGTTCGCCGGCGTGAAATGCGCGCGGCCGTCGGCGGCGTCGCGCGACGGCGTGAACGTCGCGGCGTTGGCGACCCACATGTTCGACGCCGAGGAGCAGGCAACGAGCAATTGCGGCGCGTGTTTCGCCGTCGCGGCGAGCACGGCGGCGTCGTTGCCGGTGAAACCGGCGGCGCGCAGCACCCACAGCGCCGGGCGCTCGTGCGGCGGCAGCACGGCCTGCGGCAGGCCGAGGTCCGCGAGGAAGCGCATTTTCGCGAGGCCCTGCAGCGCCGCCTCGCGCGGGTTCGAGACGAGGCCGCGGTGCGACATCGAGGCGACGTTGCCGTGCGAGAGGCCGGCGTAGTTGTGCGTCGGGCCGACCAGGCCGTCGAAGTTGATTTCGTGCGCGCTCATGCGGTAGGGCCGGCTTCAGCCGGTCCGGCGGGAGCTCGAAGGTGGCTGTAACTTGCGAGCGAGAGTCCAACGGGACCGGCTGAAGCCGGTCCTGCGGCGGGGCGCTTCGTGGGTTTCGCGTCGCGCGCTCATTCGAGTTCGAGGCCGGGCGGCAGCGTCGGCGCGATTTTGAGTTCGGGCACCTCGATGCTCGCGACCGGATACGAGCAATAGTCGGCGGCGAAGTAGGCGCTCGGTCGGTGATTGCCGCTGCGGCCGACGCCGCCGAAGGGCGCGGCGCTGCTCGCGCCGGTGAGTTGCTGGTTCCAGTTGACGATGCCGGCGCGCACCGTGCGTTGGAAACGCTCGTAGAGTGCGCGCTCGTCGGAGATCAGGCCGGCGGCGAGGCCGAATTGCGTGGCGTTCGCCTCGCGCAACGCGGCGTCGAAATCGGGCACGCGGATCAACTGGAGGAGCGGGCCGAAGAGTTCCTCGTCGGCGCGCGCGGCGACGTTCGTCACGTCGAGAATCGCGGGGAAGACGAGTCCGGTCTCGTCGCGTAACCGGTGCATCTCGACCAGCGGCACGGCGCCGCGCGCGACGAGGTCGCGTTGCGCGGCGAGTAGTTGGTCGGCGACGCGCGCGGACACGACCGGCCCCATGAACGGCTCAGGCCGATCCGTCGGCGTGCCGACGCGCAGCCGGCGTGTGGCGGCGATGAGCGCGGCGACGAATTCGCGAGCATCGCCGTAGTCGGGTAGGGCGGCGACTCCGTTCGCCGCCGCTGCATCGGCGCGGAGCGGAGTCCGCACCCCACCTGTCGGCACGATCAGGCGGCGCGCGCAGGTGCAGCGTTGGCCGGCGCTGAGGAAGGCGGACTGAATCGCGAGCGCGACGGCGGCGCGCGTGTCGGCGGCGCGATGCACCACGAGCGGATTGTTGCCGCCCATCTCGAGGGCGAGGATGCGTTCGGGCGTTTTCGCGAATTGCTCGCTGAGCGCGAGGCCGGCGCGTGCGCTGCCGGTGAAGAAAAGTCCGTCGATGCCGCCGTGCGCGGCGAGCGCTGCGCCGGTTTCGCGTGCGCCCTGGACGACGGAGAGCACGCGGGGTGGAAGACCGGCCGCGGACCAGAGCGCGGCGGTTTTTGCGGCGACGGCGGGCGCGAGTTCGCTCGGTTTGAAGACGACGGTGTTGCCGGCCAACAGAGCGGGTGCGATGTGGCCGTTGGGCAGGTGACCGGGAAAATTGAACGGACCGAGCACGGCCAAGACGCCGTGGGGCTTGAAACGCGTGACGCCGCTCGCCGTGCGAAACTCACCGCAGCGCCGCGCGTGCGCTTCGATCGAGATCTCGATCTTGCCGATCATCGACTGCACTTCCGTGAGCGCCTCCCAGTGCGGCTTGCCGATCTCGCGCGAGATGAGTTCGGCGAGCGCGTTTTTGTTTTCCGTCAATTGCTGGGCGAACGCGCGCAGGATCGCGGCACGCTCGTCGAGCGGGCGCGCCGACCACGCGGGAAACGCCGCGCGGGCTGCGGCGACGGCGCGATCAACGTCGGTGGCCGACGCGGCGGGGCCGGTCCAAACGCGTTCGCCGGTGGAGGGATCGATCGAGGAGAAAGTGTTCATCGCGGCGGCGTCAGCCAGAGTTCGTCGCCGGCATCGAGTTCGAGCGCGGCGGCGGTTTCCCGTCCGATGGAAACGGTGCCGTCGTCGTGTTGCACGATGCCGCCCAGGCACGCGCGGAAATCGAGGCTGCCGTTTGCGAGGAGTTGCGCGCTGGCCGCTTCGGCCACCGCAGCGCTGCGGATGCGGGCGCGGCGCGAGACGCTCAAGCAGCGCAGCTCGGCGACGCGCGCCTCGAGCAGCGGGCCGGCGTCGAAGATGTCGACTTCGCCGGAGCGTGCGAAACCCTCGGCGAGGAGCAGCGCGAGCGCGGGTTCGGTGTCGTGGTGCACGCGGCCGATGACGGCTTGCACGTCGGGCGCGAGCAGCGGGATATAGATCGGGTGCCGCGGATTGAGGTCGGCGATGAACTCCTTATCGCCGAGTCCGCTCAGAATGTCGGCGCGGTAGAAGTCGAACGGGTAGAAGTGCCGCGCGACCGCTTCCCAGAACGGCGAGCGGCCGGTCTGGTCGATGTAGCCGCGCATCTCGGCGATGACGGTTTCGGTGAACCGTTTCGGGAAGGCGCCCATGAACAGGAAGCGGCCGAGCGAGAGCAGCCGACCGACGCCGGTGCGACGCCGGTCGGAGCGGAGGAAGAGCGAGCAGATTTCCGAGGGGCCGCGGTGCTCGGTGCGCAAGTGCAGCGCAGGAATCTCGCGTTCGAATTTGAGCGGCTTGTGCGCGAAGCGCTCGCGCTCGATCCGGTAGCTATACCACGGCTCGAAACCGCCGACGCGCGACGCGACGCCGGAGACGCCGACGATGTCGCCGCTCTCGCTGTCTTCGAGACCGAAGAGATAAAACTCGCCGCCCGGCCGTGCGACGTGGCGGCGGAACGCGGCGAGGGAGTCGTCGATGCGCGACGCGAGAAACTCCTCGTTCGGCGGGAGCGTCGTGATGCCGCCGCCCGTGCTGCGGGCGAGCGCGAGGAGTCGGGGCAGGTCGGATTCGCGAATGGGGCGAAGGACAAGCATGGCCGCAGGGCAGGGTTGCGAAGTCGGACGACGAGAGTCGCGCGGACGGGGTTTTCCCGAAATTCAACGCCGGGCGCGTCGCCGGAGCGACGCATTTCTCGTGGGTCGTTCGACGCAGGGCCCAGGCGGCAGAAGTAGCCGCGCTGAAAACTCCTGCGGCGGCCGCGGCCTGCCTTGCCTCGGCGGGGCGGACTGACAGCGTCGCGCCTCATGAAGGTCGCGATCATCGGAGCCGGCCATGTCGGTTCGGCGCTCGGGCGCAGTTGGGCGAAGGCGGGACATTCGATCGTCTACGGCGTGCGCAATCCGGGCGGCGGCAAGACGCAGCCGCCGATGTTTTCCGGAGTTTCCTCGCAATTGATTCCGGACGCCGTGCGCCTCGGCGACGTGGTGGTGCTCGCGACGCCGTGGAACGCGACGCGCGACGTCGTCGCGGCGCTCGGCGACGTGAAGGGCAAGATCATCGTCGATTGCACGAACCCGCTCGCGCTGAACTCCGAGGGCAGCCTCGGGCTCGAGGTCGGCTCGACGACGTCGGGGGCGGAGGAGATTCAGAAACTCGCGCCGACGGCGCACGTCGCGAAGGCGTTCAACACGTATGGCTGGGAGAATTTCGACAACGCGTCTTATCCCGGCTACGGCGAGCTGAAGCCGGTGATGTTTTATTGCAGCGACAGCGACGATGCGAAGGACGTCGTCGCACGGCTCGCGCGCGATCTCGGGTTCGAGCCGGTCGACACCGGTGGGCTCGGCATGGCGCGGAGCTTGGAGCCGCTGGCGCTGCTGTGGATTCGGCTGGCGATTCGCGAAGGACGGAATCCCAACTTCGTGTGGGGCGTGATGCGGCGGGCGAGCGCGAGTTGATACGGACTCGGGCAGAAAGCCTCCCGCGAATGGCGCGAATTCGCGCGGATGAAAAATCGTCGATCTCCGGCGCTGCAGTCGGTGCCGTCGGTCCGGCAGAGGAGAGGGGAACTCCGGCGGCGCTCAGCCAACCCGGATGTTTCACGCGCAGAGCGAGGCACGCGACGCAGCGTCGTCGCAGAATTCGTGAGAATTGCGCCGCTGCCGAGGGGCGAAAACCTCACGGTCTCCGCTACGCGGTGAAAGATTCGGGCTACGCGGCGAGCGTGTGCTGGAGATTGTCGGTCGGCGTCTTGAGCGTCACGCCACCGGTGTTTACCTCGAGGTGGATGGTGCGGTTGATGTTGCCGCCGACGTCGGTGCGGCGGACGACGTAGCCGTGCTGCGACAGGTAATCGAGAGTGACGCGGGTGTTGCGCTCGCCGATGCGGAACGGATCGGTGCCGGCGATCACGCTGGCTCCGCCGGCGACGTAGAGGCGCAGGCGCGAGCGCTCCGCGCGGAGGCCGGCGAGGGCTTTGAAGAAGGCGGGCAGGCCGGTGTCGGCGAACATCGCGGGCTGGCGGGCGGCTTTGTCGGGGGAAATGGACGACTCCGGCAGCATGAGGTGCAGGATGCCCGCGGCTTTTACGCCGGGATCATACGCGACGACGCCGATGCAGGAGCCGAGCGCGTAGGTGCTGAGGATGACCTGGGTGTTGTTCGATACCGCCATGTCGCCCACGCCGATGACGACGCGCTGCGCAAACAGAGACGCAATGGTGGGCGAACCAGCCATGGCTCAGGCGAGCAGGTCGCGGACGAGGCGGCTTGCGGGCGCGTTGGGGACAGGGAAAAGCATCGGGTGCCGGACTCAGTCCGACATCTTCTTGGTTCGGCTCGCCACCGGTGAACTTTAGGGGATTCACCGGTGGACGAGATTTGCCGGCGGCTCGACGTCATGGGAATTGCCCGGCGATTTTGCTCTTCTCCGCGGGTAGGGCGCGACCGCTGGGCGCGCCGAGAACATGTGCCGCGTGCGCCACAGGACTGGCCGACGCGTCGGCCGCGTTGGCGCACGGAGCCGAGGCAAAAGAAAAAGCCCCGGCGCTTTCGCGTCGGGGCTCGAGAGTGTCGCGGCGCGCGCGAGCGCGCTGATCTACGGGGTTACTTTTTCGCGGCTTTCGCGTCCGCGATCGCGGCCTGGGCGGCGGCGAGGCGGGCGACGGGCACGCGGTAGGGCGAGCACGAGACGTAGGTGAGGCCGATCTTGTGGCAGAACTTCACCGAGTCCGGATCGCCGCCGTGTTCGCCGCAGATGCCGAGCTTGATGCCGGGGCGGGTCTTCGAGCCCTTCTCGATCGCGATCTTCATGAGCTGACCGACGCCGGTCTGGTCGACCGAGGCGAACGGGTTCTTCTTGAAGATTTCGGCTTCCTGGTAGGCGCCGAGGAACGAGCCGGAGTCGTCGCGCGACATGCCGAGGCAGGTCTGCGTGAGGTCGTTCGTGCCGAAGCTGAAGAACTCGGCGGTCTGCGCGATCTCGTCGGCGGTGAGGGCGCCGCGCGGGACTTCGATCATGGTGCCGACGGAGTAGGCGACCTTCGTCTTCTGCTCCGCGAACACCTTGGCGGCGACCTCGTGGATGATCGCGACCTGCAGATCGAGCTCCTTCTTGAAGCCGACGAGCGGGATCATGATCTCGGGGTGGGCCTTGAAGCCGTCCTTCTTGGCCTGCACGGCCGCTTCGATGACGGCGCGCGCCTGCATGGCGGTGATCTCGGGATACTTGATGCCGAGACGGCAGCCGCGGAAGCCGAGCATTGGGTTGAACTCGTGGAGTTCGTGCACGCGGTGCTCGATTTTGGCGACGTCGATGCCGAGCTTCTTGGCGAGGTCGGCCTGCTGCTCCTTCGAGTTCGGGAGGAACTCGTGCAGCGGCGGGTCGAGGAAGCGGATGGTGGCCGGGAAGCCCTTCAGCGCTTTGAAGATGCCGTAGAAGTCGCCGCGTTGATAGGGCAACAGCTTCGCCAGCGCGGCCTCGCGGCCGGCGAGCGTGTCGGCGAGGATCATCTCGCGCATCGCGTCGATGCGGTCGCCCTCGAAGAACATGTGCTCCGTGCGGGTGAGACCGATGCCGACGGCGCCGAACGCGACGGCGATGCGCGCCTGCTCGGGCGTGTCGGCGTTGGTGCGGACGGACAGCTTGGTGGCCTGGGCGCACCACTTCATGAGCTGGGTGTAGTTCTTGAACTTCTCCGTGGCCTTCGCGACTTCGTCACCGTTGACGAGGCCGGCGATGATCTCCGACGGAGCGGTCTTGATCTGGCCGGCGTAAACCGTGCCGGACGTGCCGTCGATCGAGAGGTAGTCGCCTTCCTTGAAGGTCTGGCCGGCGATGGAGGCGGTCTTCGTGTCGTAGTTGATGTTGACGGCGGAAGCGCCGCACACGCAGACCTTGCCCATCTGGCGGGCGACGAGCGCGGCGTGCGAGGAAACGCCACCGCGAGCGGTGAGGATGCCTTCGGCGGCGATCATGCCGCGGAGGTCTTCGGGCGAGGTCTCGACGCGGACGAGGAGGACCTTGTCGCCCTTCTCGGCGGCGACGACGGCGCGGTCGGCGTTGAAGTATATCTTGCCGGTGGCGGCGCCGGGGCCGGCGGGGAGGCCGGTGGCGATGACGGTCGCCTTGGCGACTTCGCCGAGGTCGAAGATCGGGGCGAGGAGCTGCTCGAGCTGGTCGGCCGGGTTGCGGAGAACCGCGGTCTGCCAGTCGATGAGCTTTTCCTTCACCATGTCGGCGGCGAACTTCAGCGCGGCGGCGGCGGTGCGCTTGCCGTTGCGCGTCTGGAGCATGAACAGCTTGCCTTCCTGGATGGTGAACTCGACGTCCTGCACGTCCTTGAAGTGCGCCTCGAGGGTCTTGCGGACCTTGAGGAGCTGCGCGTAGGCCTCGGGGAGGTGGTTCTTGAGCTGGGCAACGGGCTCGGGCGTGCGGACGCCGGCGACGACGTCTTCACCCTGAGCGTTGATGAGGAACTCGCCGTAGAATTCGTTGGTGCCGTTGGCCGGGTTGCGGGTGAACGCGACGCCGGAGCCGGAGTTTTCGCCGGTGTTGCCGAACACCATGGCCTGCACGTTGACGGCGGTGCCCCACTCGGTGGGGATGTTGTATTTGCGGCGGTAGACGATCGCGCGGTCGTTCATCCAGGAGCCGAACACGGCACCGGCGGCGCCGCGGAGCTGGTCCCAGGGATTGTTCGGGAATTGCTTGCCGGTGCGCTCGGCGACGAGGGCCTTGAAGCGCTTCACGAGTTCCTGTTGGTCCTCGGCGGTGAGCTTCGAGTCTTCGATATCGGCGTGATATTTCTCGTGCTTGAAACCGTGGATGACGGTCTCGAACGGCTCGTGGTCTTCGTCGGGGCGCTTTTGCACGCCGAGCACGACGTCGCCATACATCTGGATGAAGCGGCGGTAGCAATCCCACGCGAAGCGCGGGTTGTTGGTGGCCTTCTCGAGCGCGATGACGGTCTGGTCGTTGAGGCCGAGGTTGAGGATCGTGTCCATCATGCCGGGCATCGAGTCACGAGCGCCGGAGCGGACGGCGACGAGGAGCGGCATGCCTTCGGTGGCGCCGAACTTCGTGCCCATGATCTTTTCCATGTTCGCGACGCCGGCTTCCATCTGCGCCTGGAGGGAGGCGGGATAGGTGCGCTTGTTCGCGTAGTAGTAAGTGCAGACTTCGGTCGTGACCGTGAATCCCGGAGGAACGGGCAGGCCGATGCGGGTCATCTCGGCGAGGTTGGCGCCCTTGCCGCCGAGCAGCGGCTTCATCGAGCCGTCGCCGTCAGCTTTGCCGGCGCCCCACGTGTAAACGTATTTGGGGCCTTTGGCGGACGGTGCTTTGGCGCGTCCGGCGGATTTCGGAGCCGCTTTTTTCGCGGCGGGTTTCTTGGCAGGAGCCGTTTTCTTAACGGCCTTCTTGGCGGGAGTTTTCTTGGCCATGGAGGTTAAATTTTCGGGTGATAACGAACCGCTGACGGAGAGCGTGTATCGCAGTCGGAAGCGGGAAAAGTGTCAACGGCGCACGCTTGCGAATTACGTGTCATTTCTTGCGAGCGGTGCCCAGAAGGCGCTCCGGCTGCTCCGGCCCATCGTCGCCGCGCGCGATGTTGGCAGCGTCGCAATCCGGGAGTGGGCCCGAAAAGACGCCCGCGCGGAGATTTAGGCGGACGGTGCGGTGAAGCCGGGATTGCGCCGCGCCGGAAAACCCCCTCTGTTGCTCCGGCTTGAGCGATACGCCGCCCAATTCCCCCTACGACGACGAAGGCCTGCCCGCGGCCAGCGGGGAACCGGCGCCGGGCCCGCGCGAGAAGCCGATGGGATTCCTCGATCACCTCGAGGAACTGCGCTGGACGCTCATCAAGTGCGCGATCGTTTTCGCGATTTTCGTGACGGTGATCGCCTACCGGCTCGACGACGCCTCGACGCTGTTGAACGCGCCGCTCGAGCAGGTGAAGGCGAGCTTCCCGCGGATGAAAACCGACCTGGTGACGAACAGCCCGATGGGCGTTTTCACGGTCATCATCGATATTTGCCTGATCGGTGGCATCGTCTTTTCGCTGCCGTTCTGGATCTACTTTCTCGGCCGCTTCATCTCGCCCGCGCTGAACGAAAAAGAGCTGCGCGTGATCGTGCCGACGGGGCTGTCGGCGTTCGCGCTGTTCCTCGGCGGCGCGGCGTTCGGCTACTATTTTCTCACGCCCAACACCATCCGCGTGGCCTTCGAGCTGAACGAAATGCTCGGCTACACGATCATGTGGACGGCGGACAAATACTACTCGCTGCTCATGTGGATGGTGCTCGGCATGGGCGCGGCCTTCGAGTTCCCGCTGCTCGTCGTGCTCGCGGTCTACATGGGGCTGATTGAGGTAGCGACGCTGCGCAAATATCGCCGGCACGCGATCGTCGTGATGTTCATCATCGCGGCGATCGTCACTCCGACGCCGGACCCGTTCAACCAGTGCCTCTTCGCGCTGCCGCTGATCGTGCTCTACGAGATCGCTATCCTCGTCGCCTCGCGCATCACCTCCCGCCGCAACGTGCGCGGGTGAGCGATCTCGCTTCTTGTAGCGGCGGTCTATGACCGCCGAACGATGGTGATGCCGCGTCCGACTCGGCGGTCGTAGACCGCCGCTACAGAAGCTCCGGCGCCGCGCCTCACTTCTTCGCTGCCGTCGCTTTCGCCATCACGTTCGGGTTTTTCTCGAGATAACGCGTGAGCGCTTCGATCGCGGCGAACGTCTCGGGACTGATGTGGTGCTCCATGCCTTCGACGTCGTCGTAGATCACTTTCTCGTCGGCGACGCCGATGGCGCGCAGGAATTCCGTGAGCAACTGGTGCCGGTGCGCGATCCGGCGGGCGACTTCGAGCCCGGTGCTGGTCAGCACCATGCCGCGGTATTTCTCGTATTTCACGAAGCCCTCGGCATCGAGCTTCTGCACCATGGCCGTGACGCTGGCCTGCGAAATTTTCAGCTCCGCCGCGATGTCGACCACGCGCGCGTAGCCCTTGCGCGAGATCAGTTGCTCGATCTTTTCAAGATAGTCCTCCGCGGCGACGGACGTGCGGGGGCGGGAGGCGGAACTGGCCACGGGAGCGGGCCGGGAGAATCGGCGTTACTTGCGACTCGCGCGCTGGAAGCGGAACACCGTCTTCAGCATTTGCAGCGCCAGCCAGAACACGCCGCTCATGCACGCGGCCGCCATCGTCGCCCAGAAGCGGATCATCGTCGGGTCGTTCGACGGCACGTGCGATTGCAGCACGTAATAGAAGAAGCTGAAAAACGCGGCGACGAACACGAGGTCGGCCACGACTGCGACGAGCGAGACTCCTTTTTTCTCCGGCGAGGACATCCCGGGAATCGAAGGAGCGGGCGCGCCTTTGTCGAATAGAATCTTCGGCAGCCGCAGCGGGATGTCGATCTCCACCACGTCGCTGTCCGGCGCGAAGTGGAGGCGCGCGCCGTTTTGGATGAAGACGTTGAGCATCGCCTTGTTTTCGCGTCGCACTTGGGCGAACAGCCGCGGCAAGCCGCGACGCCGGCCGAGCACGCGCAGGTATTTGAGCAGGGTCGACGCCATGCCGAGCCGTCGTTGGCTGTCGTGCACGAGGAACGCGCATTCGGCCGACTGGTTGTCGGGGGCGTGCACGAGTCGCCCCATCGCCCAGAGGCGCCCCTCGCGCCCCGCCGCATCGCACTCGAAAATCCCGAGCGGCGCCTCGCGTTGCGGGTCGACGTCCACCAGCCGCGTCGCGCGCTCGGGCGACATGTCATGGATGAGGTAACCGTAACGCGCCCGGATGCTCTCGGTCGAAAGCGTCGCGAACATCTCCGCGACTCGCGGCGCATCCGCCGGTCCGAGCGGTCGCAACCGGTAGTCGCGCCCATCGCGCAGGCACACCAGGCGCGGCGGCAGCGCAGGAAGGGCAGACGATGTGAGCGCAGCGTTCACGAGGCGCGCCATGCCTTACCGCGCTTCTCGCCGCACGAAAAGACAATTGCCGCCGCACGTTTTTTCTTCGCGCGGACCGGGAAATCCCCCGCGACCTTTTGTCGTGCAACACGTCCTATTTTACCCTACGTCTCCGGCACCCCCGCATGCTTAGCCGTCTCAAATTCTGGCTGATGATCGGGCTGCTGGCGTCGAACCTCGCGGTCGGCCTCCTCAGCCTCTACGTTCTCCGCAACGTCAACCAGCGCTACGCGCACCTGCTCGACCGCAGCGTGCCCACGCTCAACGGCCTGCGCACGCTCTCGCGCGAGCTGAGCGCCGTGCAACGCCTCGCCCGCCGCATCGTCGATCCGGACAACGAAAACGCTTGGGCCGACCTCCTGCCGCAGATGGACGAGAGCAGCAATCTCGCCCAAGTCCACGCGCGCGACGTCGCCCGCGTCGAGGCCTTCGCGGAGACTCCGCTGCGCGGCACGATCGAGCGCTACTCGCGCGAATACGACGAGAAGGTCGACACCTTCCTCGCGCTCGCGCGCGCCAGGAAACTCGAGGACGCGAACCGCTACAACACCGACGTCCTTCGCCCCTTTCACGACAGCTACCAAAACGCCCTCGACGACGCGGCCGATCACGTGCAGCAGCAAGGCCGGGATCTCCGCGACCGCTACGCGGAAGACTCGCGCTTCTTCAGCAGCCTGCTCCTGGCGTTTGCCGGCTGGCCGCTGCTCGCGGGCCTCGCCGCCGTGTTCGTCATGGCCGTCTTGATCGTCGGCCTGCTCGTCTCGGTGTTCGCCCCCGGCTTGATGGCCCGCAACCGGCCGACGAACGACCAAGCGTCGTGAGCGCGAGGCTCGCCCGCGTGGTGGCGGAGTGATTTCTCTGCCCGCCGCGCTCGCATCGTCAGTCTCGTGCGTTCCTGCCGCGCAGAAGGCCCGCGTGGCCGCCTTCGATGCCGCGTGCGCGCCTCAAAACGCCTGCGGAACCATCGCCGTCAGATTTTCCGGCGCGCCGGCAGTCACGAGCATGTTGTCCTCGATGCGCACGCCGCCGAGGCCGAGATGCTGCTCGGCGAGCGACCAGTTCAAGCAGTCGCGATACTTCGCGCGCCGCGCCGGATCGTTCAGCAGCGCCGGGATGAAATACAGTCCCGGCTCGATCGTCACGATGTAGCCCGGGCGCAGGATCAAATCCATGCGCAGGCTCTTCAGGCAAGGCCGCGGGTCTTTGACACGCCCGGGCTCGAGTCCGCTGCCGTCGCGCACACCGAGGCCGAGCATGTGGCCGACGCCGTGCGGATAGAACAGCATGTGCGCCTCCTGCTCGACGAGCGATGACGCGTTGCCGCGCATCACACCCATGTCCACGAGGCTGCCGATCATGTCGATCGCGGCGCCGAAATGGATGTCCTTCCATTCTGCGCCCGGCACGCACCTCGCGCAGGCGCGCGCGTGCGCGTTCTTCACCGCCGCGTAGAGGTCGCGCTGAAACGCGCTCGGTTTCCCGCCGGCCACGTAGGTGCGCGTGACATCGATCACGTAGCGCTCCCTCTCGCCGCCGGCGTCGATCAGAATGAAATCGCCCTCCCGCGCCACGCGCTGCGTCGACGGCGAGCCATGAAAAACCGCCGCCTGCTTGCCGACGCCCACGATGGTGTCGTAACCGGTCTTGTCGGCGCCGCCGCGGAAAAATCCCGCTTCGAGTTCGATCTGCATGCGGCGCTCGCTCACGCCGGCGCGCAGGAACGGCTGCACCGCCGCGTAACCCTCCGCCGTCGCGAGCGCACAGCGTTTCATCAGCGCGATTTCACCCGGCTCTTTCGGGCGACGGGCGTGGCGCAACGCATCGCGCACCCGCGCCGTGAGTGCTTCGTCCGCCGCCACGCCGGCGATCGGCGCGCCGAGCATCGCGATGCGGCGGCCGCGGCGCACTGCGAGCCACGCATCGAACCGGCCGAGAAATTCTCCGGGCAACTGTTCCGCGCCATCCCACACGCGCTCCATTTCCGTCACCTCGGAGACGAACGACGTCCACTCGTTCTTCGCCGCGTCGTAGGCGAGGATTCCGCCGCGCGCCTCCGCGTGGCCGGTCAGATAATAATACTCCTGGTGCGCGATGAACGGCAGCAGCGCGTCGCTCAATTCGGGTTTCGGTTGCTGGTGGCCGGCGGCGACGAGGAGAATTTCGTCGGCACTCAGACCGAGAGCGGGCGCGAGGCGGGCGCGCCGGGCAGCGTAGTCGATGGACATGGGGCGGAGGGTTGCCCGACTAAAAGACACAAAACCGCGCGGAAAGAAAGCGCGGACCCTCCCGCGCTCGGATTGCGAGGTGCACCGCGCAATCCGAAGTGGCGCTGCCGGCCGAGCGCGCTCGGCGAGGCGCGCAGGTCAGCGTTTCGCGTCGGCCGCTTTCTGCGCTGCGTCGAGCGCTTCGAGCGCCTTGCGGGCCATGTCGGACTTCGGCGATATCGTCAGCGCCGCCTCGTAATGCTCGCGCGCCTCACGCATCCGGCCGAGGCGCAGGAGGACGTGGCCGCACGAGAGCTGCGCGTCGAGGTTCCGCGGGTTCAGCTCCGCGGCCGCTTCGAAATGTTTCAGCGCCGTGGCGAAGTCGCCCTTGCGTCCCGCGACCGCGCCGATTTCCAGTTCGCCTTTCAACGGGTCGATCTTGCGCGCCCGCTCGGCGAACTGAAGCGCCTTTGCGAGGTCGCCTCCCATCGACGGCGGAGTGGACCAATAGTAGCGCGACAGGCCGAGGAGCGCGACGAGGTTGTTCGCGTCGAGTTCGAGCGCCTTCTCGAATGCCTTGCGCATGCGGTTGCCGAAGGAGCCCTGGTCGAGGCGGCTGATTTCGGACATGTGTTCGACGATCGCGGAGCCGAGCTGCGCGTGGAAGCGCGCTTGTTTCGCGTCGAGCTTGATCGCCTTTTCCGCGAGCCGGATGGCTTCCTCCGTCTGATGCTGGCCGGTGCGCACGCGACTGAGCTCCCAGACCGCGACCGGGTCGGGCTTCTTCGCGAGCGCGAGCGATTCGATCAGTCGTTCGGCGGCGAGAAACTCGCCTTGATCGAGCAACGCTTCCGCGCGCTCGGTGGGCGATTGAGCCAGCGCGGCGACCGCGGAGCTGAGGAGGAGGCACGCAAGAAGACGGATCGAAGTCATGGATTGTCGCCGCGCGAGCGCGAGACGCCTCGAGCAAGACCGCGCGCGTGGCACGGGTCAACGACGAGCTTGGCTCCGCGATCGCCGCGCGTGCGTGTCAACGCAGCACGATCTCGAGCCAGTCCGTCGGATCGAACTCCGCGGAACTCGCCGGATAAACCGTCGACTGGTCGCGGCGGTAGTGAAACTCGAACCGGATGCGATAGTGGGCGGCCGAAAAGCGGGCTTTGCTGAATTGGAATTCCTTGCCCGCGAGCGCGGTGAAGGTCCGCTGGTTATTCTCCATCAGGTAGGGCACGATCGTGGCAGTCCAGCGATCCGCGTTCCACCAGGTCCAGTCCGGCCAACGACCGTTCTCGGCGACGCGTTCGCCGAGATACGCCGACGCGTGGAGATCGACGAGTCGGCCGGGCGCCTCGGCGATGTAGAACTCCATGCCGAAGATGCGCGGCGTGGGTGCCTTGATGGCGAAGTAGAAATAGACGTCGTCCTGCTGGGCCCAGATTTCCGTCCCGTCGGGGAGCAGGCGGCGGGCCGCGTTTTGCCAAGCGGGATCATCGAGATGCTGATCGATCATCGGCGCGGGGCCGCCGGGAATCGCGAGCGGCTCGACCGCGCCGCCGGACGAAACCGCGCCGAGCAATGCGAGGAGAAGAAGGAGATTTTTCATGGCGTCAGGATGTGCCGCCTAGATTGCACCCGGCCAAGGGAACTGAGCCGAAGCGCGCGCCAGGCACTCCGAATGCGGTTCAATGTGCGGCGGCGGGAGCGGCGAGTTCGGCCAGCGCTTTGCGGGCGGCCTCGAAGTTCGGGTTGAGCTTCAGCGTCGCCTCGAAGCGCGTGCGGGCTTCGTCCGTCTTCCCGAGTTTGGCGAGGACGCGGCCGTAGTTGAATTGCGCGCCGGCGTCGGGCTTCGTCTGCGCGGCGGCCTCGTAATGGGCGAGCGCCTCCGAGAGTTTTTCGCCGCGCTCGGCGATGCGACCGAGTTCGCTCTCGCCGAGGAACGGGTCCAGTTCCTTCAGTCGGGCGGCAAACTCGGCCGCCTTGATGAGGCTGCCGCCGGCAATCTCCGGGGCGTTGGCGAAGTAGCGCGCGAGGCCGACGAGGGCGTTGGCGTTCTTGGGATCGAGCGCGACGGCGCGCTCGAAGGCCTTGCGCATTTTGCCGGCGATCATCGCCTGTTGCATGAAGGCGAGCTCCGGCATGCGCGCGCTGAGGGCGATGCCGAGCTGGGCGTGGTAATCGGCGTTGTCGGGCGCGAGCTGCGCGGCTTTCTCTGCCAGCGCGATCGCGTCCTTGGTGTTTTTCTGCGCCATCCGCACCTGGCTGAGCAGATTCAGCGCGGCGGGATCGGGTTTCTCGCCGGTGGCGAGCGGAGCGAGTGCGGCATCGGCCGCGGCGAGATCGCCGAACTTGAGCGCCGCGCCCGCGGTTTCGAGCGCGGTCTGCGCCGAAGCGGCGACCGTGAGACAGATCGCCGCGACCGCGGCGAGGAGGGAGTGGGACTGGATTTTCATGTTCGGAAAGGAGCGCTACCCGCTCGCCGCCGAACTCCGAATTACGGAGTTCGGCGGGGGACGGATCATTCGTGTTGCAGGGCGTGAACGGGGTTGAGGCGCGCGGCGGCGATCGCCGGGTGCGCGCTGGCGGCGAGCGCGACGAGCGGCACGAAAACCAGCAGCCCGGCGAGCACCCACGGATCGGCCGGCTCGACGCCGTAGAGCAGGCCGCGCAGCAGTTGCGCGAGCGCGAGCGCACCGACGAGGCCGGCGGCGATGCCGAGCGCGACGAGCCGTCCAGTGCGGCCGAGCGTCTCGCCGAGCACGCGCACCGGACTCGCGCCGAGTGCCATGCGCACGCCGATCTCGCGCGTGCGCTGGCTGACCGTGAACGCGAGGCTGGCGTAGATGCCGAAGGCCGAGAGCCCGAGCGCGACGCCGCCGAAGAGCGCGAACAACACGGTGCGCAGTCGTGGCAGCGTGGCGGAGCGCGCGATGTTGTCCTCCAGCGAGCGGATCGTCATCGACGCCGTCGGGTCGGCGCGGCGCAGAGCGGCTTGGATCGCACCGGTGAGAGCGGTGCCGCCTTGCGCGCGGACGACGAGTGTCGTGAAAAACCACGGGCTCTGCTGCTGCGGCACGTAGAGCTGCGCGGGCGGCGGTTCGGAGAGGTTGTCCTGCTTCACGTCGGCCACGACACCGACGATCTCGCGATACTCGCTTGCGAGCCACGGCAGCGTCTGGAGGCGCTGGCCGAGCGGATTCGCGGTGCCGAAGAGGCGCTTCGCGAGCGTCTGGTTGATCAGGCAAACCTTCGGCGCCTGGGCATCGTCGCGCGTGTCGAGCCCGCGACCTTGCACGATCGGGATGCGCAGGGTGCGGAGAAAGTCGGCCGTGACGCTGTTGAACACGGCGTCGTCCGCATCGCCGTCGGTCCTCGCGCGTCCTTGCACCCAGAACGGGTAGCGCAGCGTGATGCCGCAGAGCGGCGCGCTCGAGCTGATGCCGGCCGATTGCACGCCGGGCACGCGGCGCACCTCGTCGACCGCGCGGTCGTAGTAAGCGGCGAGCTCGGTGAAGGTTTCCCATTTTGTCTGCGGCGGAGCGAGGCGCACTGTGAGCACGTCGCGGGCGTCGAAGCCCGGCGGCGTGCGCTGGAGATTGAGGAGGCTCTTCATCAACAACGCGGCCCCAGACAGCACGACCAGCGTCAGTGCAACCTGGCCGGCGACGAGGCCGGCCTGCGCGCGCGCGGCGAAGCGGCTCGTGCCACCGCGGCTGCCGCCGGACTTGAGCGTCTCGTTGACGTTCGCGCGCAACACCTGCCACGCCGGCAAGGCGCCGAAAACGAGACCGGTCAACACCGCCGCACCAAGCGCGAAGAGCAACGCGCCGCCGTCGACCGCGATCGCGTGCGAGCGCGGCACGAGACCGCCCGGCAATTGGCGCGCGAGGAGCGGCAGGCCGGCCCACGCGAGCACGACGCCAGCCGCGCCGCCGAGCAGCGCCAGCAGCAGACTCTCGGTGAGCACCGCGCGCGCGAGTCGCTGCGGCGTCGCGCCGAGAGCGAGGCGCACGGCGAGTTCCTGCAGGCGCGAGACGCCGCGGGCGAGCATGAGGTTGGCGAGGTTCACGCAGGCGACGAGCAGCACGAGACCGACGGCGCCGACGAGCAGGAGCAGTGAGCGGCGCATGTCGCCGATGCGCAGCGTGAGCAGCGGTTGGATTTGCGTCGTCCAGCCCTTGTCCGTCGCCGAAAATTCGCGTGCGAGCGCGTCGGCGATCGTCGCGACCTCGGCTTGTGCGGCACCCGCCGAGACGCCGGGCGCGAGCCGGCCGATCGTGCTCCAGAAACGCGAATCGCGCACGAAATATTCCGGCGCCTCTGGCGGAAAGGGCAGCCACACTTCGACGAATTCCGGCTCACGAAAATCGTCGGGCATCACGCCGATGATCGTCGTCGGCACATCGTTGAGGGTGATCGTTTCGCCGACGGCGCTCGTGCGTTCGCCGAACAGCCGGCGCCACGCAGCGTGGCTGAGCAGCGCGGTGTGCGGCGCGGAGAAGCTGAACTCGTCCGCGGCGAAGGGCCGGCCGAGGAGCGGCTTTACGCCGAAGGTCGCGAAAAAATCCTCGGTGACGTGCGCGGCGACGAGTTGCAGCGGATCGCCGCCGGCCGGCGCGTAGGAGGCGAAGTCCGGACGGAAGGCGGCGAGTTTCTCGAATGATTTTGACCGCTCGCGATAGTCGCGAAACGCCGCCGCGGACAGCGCGGGCATCGTGACGGCCTTGGCGGAATTGACGGACGTGAAGCCGACGAGACGTTCGGGCTGCGCGTAGGGCAGCGGACTCAGGACGATCGAGCGGAAAATGGAAAAGATAGCGACGTTCGCGCCGATGCCGAGCGCGAGCATGGCGAGCGCGAGGGTGGGAAACCCGGGCGCACGGCAAAGCGAGCGAAACGCGGCGGCGAGATCGGCGAAAGCGGAGGACATGCCCGCAGCGTAGCAGGCGGCGGCGCGCGGCGGATGAGCCGGAGGTCAGGGTCGAGGTCATGTCGCGGCATGACTTGGATCACGGGCGGGGGAGGCGCGCGCAAGCGCGCTGGCCTACAGAGGGCGGACGTGATGGCAGCGCTGGCCTACGAAAGGCGGGTGTGGGTCAGCGCGCTTGCGCGCGCTTTCCCGCCATCACTGCAACCACTCGATCTCCGGCAGTTGGTCCGCTGGCGTGGCGTGGAACCATTTTGATTCCTCGGTTCCCAACCAGAACCACGGATACCGCTCGGTAGGAGGGAGGAGCTGAGCGCGATACGGATTCAGAAAC
Source organism: Opitutia bacterium (assembly GCA_016187945.1). Lineage (GTDB taxonomy): Bacteria > Verrucomicrobiota > Verrucomicrobiia > Opitutales > Opitutaceae > Didemnitutus. The sequence continues at coordinate 362,085 of JACPIT010000009.1, read as the reverse complement.
ATGTAGCGAATCACCGACTCGATGGAGTCGTCGGGACGCAGTCGGTGATCAAAGTAGTTGCCTTGCCACCGGAGTCGCGTGGTAGCCAATAGGGCGCGTGTCTTGGCTTTGAATCGGCCGATTGCTTGGCCGAGCGTCAGTCGACTCCCGAGGGTAGCGAGAAGGTGCAGGTGATCCGGCATGATCACCGCGCCATGCAAATACCAGGAGGCGTCGGCATCGAGGGCATCGATCTCGTTGCGAAGTGCGGCGGCGATGCGGGGACTCGAAAGTCCAGCCTGGCGGCGATCGGTTCCGAGCGTGAGAAAATATCGAGCAGCGGGAGTCGAGAGGCGGCCGCGGCGGAGCGCTTCGAAACCGGGGCCGGTGGACATAAATCCATTGTGCCTGCGGGAAAGGCGCGCGCAAGCGCGCTGGCCCACAGGGGGGCGTTGCGTCGTGGTCTGCGGGCTTGCGCGCTGGGCTAAGGATGAGCGTCCGCCGGATGTGGGTCAGCGCGCTTGCGCGCGCTTTCCGGACTCAAATCAATCCGAGTTCGCGGGCGCGGAGGGCGGCTTGGGTGCGGTCGAGCACGCCGAGTTTGCCGAGAACGTTCGTCATGTGGTTCTTCACCGTGCCCTCGGTGATGCCGAGCTCGGAGCCGATCTCCTTGTTGCTGCGGCCGACGGCGAGCAAGCGCAGCACGCCGAGTTCGCGCGACGAGAGCGGCTCGGCGAGCGGCTGGGAAATTTTTTTGCCTTCGCGCGCGGACAAGCGATTCAGCTCGGCCATCATTTTGGCGGCGACGCTCGGCTCGAGGACCGAGGCGCCCTTGGCGGCGGCGCGCACGGACTCGCAGAGTTTGTCGGCGGAGCAGGCTTTCAGCAAATAGCCCAGCGCGCCGGCGCGCATGGCTTCGAAGATTTCCTCGTCCTCGTCGAAGGTGGTCAGCACGACGACGCGCGCGGTGGGCACGAGCTGGCCGAGGCGGCGCGTGGCTTCCACTCCGCCCATGACCGGCATGCGGAGGTCCATGAGCACGACGTCGGGTTTGTGAGCTTTCGCGAGCGCGAGCGCGCGCTCGCCGTTCTCGGCTTCGGCGACGATCTCGAAGTCGGGCTGGAGCGTGAGGAGTGCGCGGAGCGCTTCACGGAAGAGCGACTGGTCGTCGACGAGGAGGAGACGGAGTTTTTTTGAAATGCTCACGGGATAGTCCTGTAGCGGCGGTCTATGACCGAGAAAGAGACGCGCGTCGCGGGCCGGGCCGGCGGTTATAGAGCGCCGCTACAGTGAAAGAGAATGTGGGCTGGCGTTTCACGCCGGCACCTCGACGCGCAAGGCGAAGCCACCTTCGAGGCGGTTGGCGGCGGCGACGGTGCCGCCGAGGAGTTCCACGCGTTCGCGCAGACCGGTGAGGCCGAAGCCGCCGCTGGCGGCGCCGTTGCCGTTCAGGCCGACGCCGTTGTCGGAAAGTTCGAGCTGCACGCGTTGCGCGTCGCGGAAATCGAGGCGCACGAGCGCAGAGCTGGCGCGAGCGTGTTTGCGGATGTTGGTGAGGCCTTCCTGCGCGGCGCGGAAGAGCGCGTGCTCGACGGCGGGCGGGAGCGCGCGCGGCGTGCCTTCGATGGCGACGGCGGGGACGGGCTCGCCGTGCGCGGCGAGTTGCTTGATGGCGTCGGGCAGCGGCGGGCGAGCGGTGTCGGTGCGGAGCGCGCCGACGGAGCGGCGGACGTCGTCGAGCGCTTCGGCGGTGAGCTTGGCGGCTTTTTCGACGTTGGCCTTGGCCTGCTCGGGATTCGTGGTGCAGACGGCCGCGGCGACATCGAGCTGGGTTTTCACGACGGTGAGGTAATGGCCGACGCCGTCGTGGATTTCGCGGGCAAGGCGATTGCGCTCGCGCGTGGTGGCGAGTTCCTCGGCTTGGGCGGCGTAGGCGCGGAGTTTTTCGTTGGCCTCCTCGAGCTCGGCCCGGAGCTTCCCCTCGCGGTCGCGAGCATCGAGCGCGCGACGAGTGATGAAAGTGAAGGCGGCCGTGAACGCGAAGGCCGCGAGATAGCTGATCATCGCCTCGGGGATCGCGCGGACGCCGTAGTAGTAACCGAGCACGCCGATGCTGACGGCATAGAGGTAGAGGCCAACCAGGAGCGCGCGGCGGGGCGAGTAGTCGAAGATCGCCTGGCTCATCAGCGGCAGCACGATGATCGCGAAGAAGCCGCGGACCGGGCTGACGAACACCATCGCGGTCACGATGGCGATCATCGCCACGAAAATGCGGTCGCGCCACTGCATGCCGCAGCGGACGGCGATGCCGTCGTTGAGGATGCCGAGGGCGGCGTAGAGCGCACCGAGGATAAACGTCGCGGCGACTTGCGAGAGCGAACCGTTGATGCGGTTGGCCACGACGAACTGCATGAAACACGTGAGGATCACGCAACCGAACGCGAAGGCTCCGTAGAGATCGGTGCGGTGGTGCGCGTGCGGATTTTGCGGATCGGGGCAGGGAAGCCTCATGGCGGCAGAGTAGCAGAACGCACGCTGGCTGGGAATGTGACGAAAGTCACGCTGCGCGCGCCGTAGGGCCGGCTGAAGCCGGCCCTACTTGGGTTGCGCGCCGGATCAGACGCCGGTCGAAGACCGGCGCTACTACGCCAGAGCGTCGCGCAGGATCACGATCGGGTGCTGCGCTTGGCGGCCGGTGCCGTCTTTGATCTGGTGGCGGCAGCTCGTGCCGGGCGCGGCGATGAGCACGTCCTCTGGCGTTTTGCGCACGGTGGGGAAGAGCACGAGTTCGCCGATTTGCTGCGAGACTTCGTAGTGTTCCTCCTCGTAACCGAATGAGCCCGCCATGCCGCAGCAGCCGCTGGGGATGAGCTGCACTTTGTAGTTCGCGGGCAACTCGAGCATCTTCACCGACGGCACGAGCGACGAGAGCGCCTTCTGGTGGCAGTGGCCGTGAAGCTTGATCGTTTGCGCGCGCGTCGTGAACGCGGATTTCTTGATGCGGTCGGCGTCGGCTTCGCGGGCGATGAACTCGTCGATCAGCAGCGCGTTCTTCGCGAGGGCCTTCGCGGCGGATTTTAGTTCGGCGGGGACGAGGTCGGGATACTCGTCGCGGAAACCGAGGATCGCCGACGGCTCGATGCCGATGAGCGGCGTTTGCGCGGTGACGACGTCTTTGAGCAACTCGACGTTGCGGATGGCGAACTCGCGCGCTTCGCGGACGAGGCCCTTCGAGAAGTGCGCGCGGCCGGAGTCGACGTGCTCGGGGATGACGACTTCGTAGCCGAGGCGGTTGAGCAATTCGGTCGCGGCGGCGCCGACGTCGGCGTCGTTGTAGTTGGTGAACTCGTCGCAGAAGAGGTAGACGCGGCCGTTGGGGTAGGCGGGCTGGTGGGTCAGCGCGCTTGCGCGCGCTTCGGGCGTGGCAGGGGAATCGGCGCGCGCGAGCGCGCTGCCCACGGGTTGCAGGCGGTTCGCGTTCTTTTTGTGCCATTTCGCCAGCGTGACCAGCGAGAGCTCGGGCATGCTGCGCTTCGGGTGGAAGCGGGCGAATTTTTTGATCCAGAGCGAGAGGTCTGGCTGCGAGATGACCCAGTTGTAGGCGGCGGGCCAGAGCGAGGCCATGCGCATGCTCTTCGAAAAATTGGCGACGAGGCGCGAGCGGAGCTTCACGCCGTGCGCATCCTGATAGTGCTGCGCCCACTCGGCTTTGAGGCGCGCCATGTCGACGTTCGACGGGCACTCGGCTTTGCAGCCTTTGCACGAGAGGCAGAGGTCCATGACGTCGGCGATCTCGGGGCTGTCCCACGGATCGGTCAGGTCTTCGGGATGCGAGAGCGCGTGGCGGAGGATGTTGGCGCGGCCGCGCGTGGAGGCTTTCTCGTCGCGCGTGGCCATGTAGCTCGGGCACATGGTGCCGCCGGCGAAGTGCGATTTGCGGCACTCGCCGACGCCGGTGCATTTTTCGGCGGCGCCGAGCACGCCTTGCGAGGAAGCGAAGTCGAAGAACGTGTCGTATTTCGGCTCGGCGTGATCCGGCGAGTGGCGCAGCGAGCTGTCCATCGGCGGCGTGTCGATGATCTTGCCCGGATTGAAAATGCCCTGCGGGTCGAACGTCTCCTTGATGCGGCGCATCATCGCGTAGCACTCGTCGCCGACCATGAACTTGATGAACTCGCCGCGCAGGCGGCCGTCGCCGTGCTCGCCGGAGAGCGAGCCGCGGTATTTCTTCACGAGGATCGCGACGTCGGTGGCGATGCCGCGGAACAGGCGCAGGCCTTCCGCGGTTTTCAGGTTGAAGAGCGGACGCGTGTGCAGCTCGCCGGCGCCGGCGTGCGCGTAGTAAACGGTGCTGACGCCGTATTTCGATTTCAGCATCGCGTCGAAGTCGGCGATGTAGGCCGGCAAATCCTCTACGGCGACCGCGGTGTCTTCGACGACTTCGCGGGGCTTGGCGTCGCCTTCGACGTTGTTCATGAGGCCCTGGCCGGCGCGGCGCAGGTCCCAGACGCGGTTGACGTCGGCGCCCCAGACGGTGGGGAACGCGTAGCCGAAGCCCGCGGCACGGCACTCGGCCTCGATGGCGGCGAACTCGCGCTCGATGACCGCGCGGTCGGTGTTCCGAATCTCGATGACCAGCACGGCGCCCGGATCGCCTTGGACGAAGAAGCGGTTTTTCGCCTGCTCGAGGTTGGCCTTGGTGCACTCGAGGATGTGGCGGTCGATGAGTTCGCAGCCGAATGGCTTGTGGCGCATCGCGATCAAGGTCGCGCGCAGCGACTCGTCGATCGTCTTGAAATGTGCGCAGAGCAGGCCGCCCGCGGGCGGGATCGGTTCGAGGTTGAGCTCGAACTCGGTGCCGAAGAACAGCGTGCCCTCGGAGCCGGCGAGGAGCTGGCAGAGGTTGAAGGGCTTGGCGGACGACGCGTCGAAGACGTCGCACTCCATCAAGCGGTCGAGCGCGTAGCCGGTGTTGCGGCGCGTGACGGTGGGCTTCGGGTAGTTGTCGCGGATGAGCTGGCGATTCTTCGCGTCAGCGAGGAGATCGCGGACGGTGCGGTAGATTTTCGCTTCGAGCGAGGTCGCGGGGCCGGCGCATTTCGCGTCGAACTCGGCGCGCGTGAGCGGGCCGAAGGTGACGAGCGAGCCGTCGGTGAGGAAGCCGCGCGCGGAGACGAGGTGCTCGCGCGTGGTGCCGTAGACGATGGAGTTGGCGCCGCAGGAGTTGTTGCCGACCATGCCGCCGATCATCGCGCGGTTGGCGGTGGCGGTCTCGGGCGGGAAGAAAAGTTTCAGCGGCGCGAGGGCGACGTTGAGGTTGTTGCGCACGATGCCCGGCTGCACGCGCACGCGGCGCGCGTTGGCGTCGGTCGCGAGGATGGCGTTCATGTAGCGGCCGGCGTCGACGATGATGCCGTGGCTGACGACCTGGCCCGCGAGGGAGGTGCCGGCGGCGCGCGGGACGAGCGCGACGCCATGCTCGTGCGCGAAGCGGACGAGTTCGCCGACGTCGTGTTCGTCGCGCGGGAACGCCACGGCGAGCGGCATCTCCTGGTATTCGGAGGCGTCCGTCGCGTAGAGGGCGCGCATCATGTGATCGCGGTGCAACTCGCCATGGAGGCGCGACGCGAGTGAGGAGAGATCGACAGCAGAAGCTCCAGCGCTCATCGGAAGAACGAACGTAGTGGCGCGCGACGAGTTGGCGAGCCTCGCGAACGAAATCACGCGCGGTTAATCTGTCTTAACACCGCCGCACGCGCCGTAATGACCGAAAGGCGAAGGCGAAACGGCTTGGATATGACACGCGCCGCCCGTTAACTCCGGGAAAATTACCCCCGCTGCCGCCGCCGCATTCCCGCGCGCGACGCGGCGGATCTCCTCTCATTCCCCGCATGAAGATCGGAATCGTCGGTGCCGGCAAAGTCGGCGCTACCATCGCCACGCTCCTCGAGTCCTCGAAGTTCTGCACGGGCGTCGTCCTCGCCGACGCGCGCACCAACATCGACCTGAGCACACTCAAGAAATCGAAGTTCAAGCAGGTCGACGTCAACGAGACCGCGCAACTCGCCGCGTTCGTGAAGGGCGTCGACGCCGTCGTGAGCGCCGCGCCGTATTTCCTCAACAAGGCGATCGCTTCCACCTGCGCGAAGGCGGGCATCAGTTATTTCGACCTCACCGAGGACGTCGAGACGACGGCCTTCATCCGCGAACTCGCGGCGAAATCGAAGGCGACCTTCATGCCGCAATGCGGCCTCGCGCCCGGTGCGATCAACATCGTGGGCGGCTCGCTCGCCTCGTCGCTCGAGCAGGTGCGCCTGTGCGAGATGCGCGTCGGCGCGCTGCCTGGCGACGCGAGCAACCAGATGAAGTATTATCTCAGTTGGAGCACCGCCGGCCTCATCAACGAATACTGCCAGGTCGGCGAGGCGCTCTTCGGCGGCAAGCACGTGACGACGATGCCGCTCGACGGCATGGAGCGCATCACGATCGACGGCACGGAATACGAGGCGTTCAACACCTCCGGCGGCGTCGCGACGATGTGCGAGACCTTCGCCGGAAAAGTGCAGGAACTGAACTACAAGACCATGCGCTACCCGGGTCACCGCGACCTGATGAAGTTCCTCCTGCACGACCTGAACCTCGCGCCGCGGCAGGAACTCGTGACGCAGATCTTCGACCAGGAAGTGCCGCTCACCGAGAACGACGTCGTGGTGTTCTACGTCAACGTCGTCGGCCGTGACGCGCACGGCGGCCTGAAGCAGCGCAGCTTCATCAAGAAACTCTACGGCGCTGTCATCGAGGGCCGGAAGCTCAACGCCATCCAGCTCACGACGGCTGCCGGCATCGTCGGCGTGCTTGAGCTGTTCGCGAAGAAGAAACTCGGTCCCGGCTTCGTGAAGCAGGAATCCGTTTCGCTGAAAGATTTCCTCGGCACCCAATGGGGCGGCCGGGTCTACGGAAAATAAATCAACCAATCCTTGGACCACGGATTACACGGATTGCACGGATCGTTCCTTTCTTATCCGTGGCATCCGTGGAATCCGTGGTTAATTGATCTCAAGTAAATTTCTCCCATGGCTACCGCTTCTTCCTCCGTTTCCGCGCTCGCGAAATCCATTTTTCCGAAACTCGGCCTCAGCCGCAAAACCAACGCCGGCGTGTTCGACGGCGAGTGGGGCGGCTCGGGCAAATTGCTCTCCAGCCACTCGCCGATCGACGGCTCGCTGCTCGCGCAGGTTCGCACCGCCACGCCCGAGGAATACGAGCGCGCGCTCCGTCGTGCCGCCGCGGCCTTCGAGCAATGGCGCACCGTGCCCGCGCCAAAACGCGGCGAGGTCATCCGCCAGCTCGGCAACGCGCTGCGCGACGTGAAGAGCGAACTCGGCGCACTCGTGACGCTCGAGGCCGGCAAGATCGTCGCCGAAGGCCAGGGCGAGGTGCAGGAGATGATCGACATCTGCGATTTCGCGACCGGCCTTTCGCGCCAGCTCTACGGCCTCACGATCGCCTCGGAGCGCCCGGAGCACCGCATGATGGAGCAGTGGCATCCGCTCGGCGTCGTCGGTGTGGTCACGGCGTTTAATTTCCCCGTCGCCGTCTGGGCCTGGAACACCGCGCTCGCCGCCGTGTGCGGCGATGCGAGCGTCTGGAAACCGTCGAGCCTCACGCCGCTCTGCGCCGTCGCGGTCACGAAGCTCGCCGAGAAAGTCGCGCGCGCGAACAACGTCGACCCCGCGCTCTTCACGCTGCTCATCGGTGAAGGCGCTGTGGTCGGCGAGCGCCTCCTGCACGACAAGCGCGTGCCGCTCATTTCCGCCACCGGCTCCTCCAAGATGGGCCGTCACGTCGGCGAGGTCGTCGGCCGTCGCCTCGGTCGCACGATTCTCGAACTCGGCGGCAACAACGCCATCGTCGTCGCGCCGAGCGCCGACCTCGACCTCGCCGTGCGCGCGATTCTCTTCGGCGCCGTCGGCACCGCGGGCCAGCGTTGCACGACAACGCGCCGCATCATCGTCCACGAGTCGATCCGCCAGAAGCTCGTGAAGCGGCTCATCGCCGCCTACGAGCAGGTGGTCGTCGGCAACCCCGCCGACGCCGGCACGCTCATGGGGCCGCTCATCAATCAGCAGGGCGTCGCCGACATGCAGGCGGCGTTGAAGGCCGTGCAGGAGGAAGGCGGCAAGATTCTCTACGGCGGCGAGCCGCTGAAGGGCGCGCGTTATCCGGGCGGCTGTTACGTGCGGCCGTGCATCGTCGAGGCGCGGCACGACATGAAGATGGTCCACGAGGAAACCTTCGCGCCGATCCTCTACGTGATGAGCTACCGGAAATTCGCCGATGCGCTCGCGTGGCACAACGAGGTGCCGCAAGGCCTCAGCTCAGCGATCTTCACGACCGACGTGCGCGAAGCGGAGCAATTCCTCGCCGCGACCGGCAGCGATTGCGGCATTGCGAACGTCAACATCGGCACGAGCGGCGCGGAAATCGGCGGCGCGTTCGGCGGCGAAAAGGAGACGGGCGGCGGCCGCGAGAGCGGCAGCGACTCGTGGAAAATCTACATGCGCCGCCAGACCGCCACGGTGAACTACTCCAACGCGCTACCACTCGCGCAGGGGATTAAGTTCGGGAGCTGAGGCGCGGCGCGTTGCGAGGTGGGCGGAAGAAGAGGGTGCCCACGAAACACACGAAGCGCACGAAAATCGGCGCGTGTCAGATCTCGTAGCAGCCGACGTGGGGAGGCTGGCGAACGTCGCCGCAAGACAGCCTCCTCACGTCGGCTGCTACGTTTTTGCGCGGCTTAAAATCTCGTCTCGAGATAATGCGGCAGCATCTTTCGCCACCAGGGCCAGTCGTGATTCACGTCGGGGCCCCAGAGGTCGATCTCGTGCGGGATGCCTTTGCTCGTGAGCACGCGGCCGAGGGCTTCGGCGGATTGCGGGGCTTCATAGGCGCCGCGACCGCCGACGATGTGGATGTGCTGCTTCGCGCGGAGTTGGGCGAGGACGGTTTCGTCGGTGAGGTTCGGCAGGTAGTCGAGCGGCGAGTTGAAGTAGACGTCGTCGTCCCAATAGCCGTCGGTGTAGTCCTTGAGGTCGTAGGCGCCGCTCATGGCGATGCAGCCGTCGATGAGGTCGGGGCGACGGAAGAGCGTGTTCGCGCTGTGGAGCGCGCCGAACGACGCGCCCGCGGTGATGATGGGCGTGGCGCCGTGGCAATGGGTGTGGATGAACGGCACGACTTCGTCGGCGACGTAGGCGTTGAACTGCTGGTGACGCACGGCCTTCGCGCGCGGCTGCATGTAGCGGTTCATCCAACTCTCGTTGTTGATCGAGTTGATCGAAAACACCTTCACCTTCCCGCTGTCGATGAGGTGCGCGATCGAGTCGATGACGTGGAAGCGCTGGTATTCGAGGTAGTCCGCCGCGGCCGTCGGAAACATCAACAGCGCGAAGCCGTAATGGCCGTAGATGGCTACATCCATTTTCTTGTCGAGGCGGGGCGAGTGCCACTGGTGAATTTCGCGGTGCATGAGGCGACGTTGGTCTCCGCGGAAGGAAACCGGTTGGAACGAACGAGGGTGAGGTGCGGCTCGCGGCCCAACGCGAGCGGAGCCCAGCGAAGCGTATCGTGGGATTCGTCGCAAGCTCGCTCGCTCCCACCCGGCGTTTCGCCGCGTGAAGCGGGGCCGGTCGGCGACCGGCCGGTTGCGCGGGCCAAATTCACCGACGCCGGTCGCAGACCGGCGCTACCTTTCGCTCAGCGATTCTTGTCCGCGTGCGGCACAATGATGACGCCGCAGGTCGCCTTCTTCATCACGCCGCTGGCGGTGCTGCCGACGAGGAAGTCGTAGAGTTTCCCGTGTCCGTGCGAACCGATGACGATGTAATCGGCTTTCACGCGCGCGGCTTCCTCGCGGATCATCGTGACCGGCGGGCCGTGCGCGACTTTCGCTTCGCAGGCGAGGCCGGCGTTGCGGAACATCTCGACGTAGGTGTCGAGCTTCGTCTTCGCGGCGCGCTCGCCGCTGGCGACGGCTTCCTGCAGCACCTCGACGGGCAGCGCGAATTCGCTCGTCACGACCGGCGGCTGCACGACGTGGATCAACGCAACTTTGCCCTCGAACGCGCGGGCAAAGCTCACGGCGGTGTCGATCACTTCCTCGGTCACCGCGGAGAAATCGATCGGAACGAGGAACGTTTTCATGGCCCCATTATCGCTCCGCTTCCGCCCGCGTGCAGCGCAATTCTTGCGGTGAGTTACGCCATCCTTGGGCCCGGTTTTCTCCCGGAAACTCGCCCCGGTGGGCCGCGCCGCTTCGCGTTTGCCAAGCTCCCGCGAGGATCAAGACTTCGCGCACCACACACGGACATGGAAACGCCTACTGCCTCCGCAGCCCATAGCTGGAAATTTTTCCGCACCGGCGGACTCGACCAAGTCGCGCTCGAAACCGCGGCCGATCTCGCGCACCTCGACCAACTCGACCCGAAGCTCTGGGTCGCGCTGAGCTGCCCGGTCAATGGCCTCGAGCTCCCCGAGAAAACGCTCGCGCTGATCGACACCGACAACGACGGCCGCATCCGCGTGCCCGAGCTGCTCGCCGCCGTGAAGTGGGCCTCCGCGCGCCTGCGCGATCCCGCGGCGCTACTCATGGGCGACACCGCGCTCCCGCTCGCCGCGATCACCGACGCCACGTCCGACGGCCAGGCTCTCCTCGCCTCCGCGCGCCGCGTGCTCGCCAACCTCGGCAAGGCGGACGCGGCCGCGATCTCGCCGGCGGACACGAGCGACACGGCGAAAATTTTCGCAAGCAGCGCCGTCAACGGCGACGGCGTCATCCCGCCCGACGCGACCGACGACGCGGCGGTGCAGGCGCTCATCAAGGACATCCTCGCGACGGTTGGCGGCGTCGCGGACCGCACCGGCGCGCCGGGCGTCTCCGCGGAGAAGATCGACGAGTTCTTCGCGCAACTTTCCGCCTACGTCGATTGGGTCGGCCAAAGTTCCGCCAAGGACATCGCCGTGCTCGGCGAGCAAACCGACGCCGCGGTCGCCGCGCTCCGCGCCGTGCGCGCGAAGGTGGAGGATTATTTCGCGCGCTGCCGGCTGGCGGCGTTCGACGCGCGCGCGATCGGCGCGCTCAACCGCGCCGAGGCCGACTACCTTGCGGTTGCCGCGAAGGACTTGAAAGTCACCGCCGAGGAAGTCGCCGGCTTTCCGCTCGCGCGCATCGCGCCGGCGCAGCCGCTGCCATTGCTCGACGGCGTGAACCCCGCGTGGGCCGACGCGCTCGCGACGCTGCACCGCGCCGCCGTCGCGCCCGTGCACGGCGCCGAGAAGCGCGCGCTGAACGAGGACGAGTGGCGCGCGCTGAACGCGCAGTTCGCCGCCTACGAGACGTGGCTTGGCACGAAGGGCGGCAGCGCCGTGGAAAAACTCGGCCTCGCGCGCGTGAAGGAAATTCTCGCCAGCGACGGCCGCGCGAAACTCGCCGCGCTGGTCGCGCAGGACAAGGCGCTCGAGCCGCAGTTCAAGGCGCTGAGCGATGTCGACCGCCTCGCGCACTACCACCGCGACCTGCGCGCGCTGCTGCACAATTTCGTCAACTTCGCCGATTTCTACTCGCGCGACCGCTGGGCGATTTTCCAGGCCGGCACGCTCTACCTCGACAGCCGCAGCACCGAGCTGTGCGTGCGCGTCGACGGTCCGAGCCCGCTCGCGGCGATGAGCAAGACCTACATCGCCTACTGCACGTGCACGCGCACGGGCGGCAAGACGATGGCGATCGCGGCGTGTTTCACGCAGGGCGACAGCGACTACCTGTTCGTTGGGCGCCACGGCGTGTTTTGGGACCGCGCGGGCAACGACTGGGATGCGGTCGTCACGAGTATCGTCGATAACCCGATCAGCATCCGGCAGGCGTTTTGGTCGCCCTACAAGAAATTCATGCGGATGATCGAGGAGCAGGTCGCGAAGCGCGCCGCCGCCGCCGAAGCCGCATCGTCCACGAAGCTCGCCACGGCGGCCGAGCAGACCGCCAACATGGACAAGAATACGCCCGCGTCCGGCGCGCCGCCGAAGAAAATCGACGTCGGCACCGTGGCCGCGTTGGGCGTCGCCGCCGGAGCAATCATGGGCGCGCTCGGCGCGATCGCCACCGGACTCGCGAAGCTCGCGCCCTGGCAATTGCCGCTCGTGGTCGTGGGCGTGATGCTCGTGATCTCGATTCCCTCGATGGCGATCGCGTGGCTGAAGCTCCGCCAGCGCACGCTCGGGCCGCTGCTCGAGGCGAACGGCTGGGCGGTGAACGGTCGCGTGAAGATCAACATCCCGTTCGGCTCCGCGCTCACCGAAATGGCGAAAAAGCCCGCCGGCTCGCGCGTGTCGCTCGAAGATCCTTACGAGGACAAGGCGGCCGCGCGGCGGAAACGGCTCGTGGTGGGCTGGACGATCGTCGCCGTGCTCGTCGGCGCGGCGGCGTGGACGCGTTGGGATGCGATGCAGCACGCGGACGAGAACGGGAAGGCGCGGTATTTCTGGCAGGAACGCTCGGCGCCGCCAAAGACGGAGGCTCCGAAGACGGAGGCGCCTGCCGCGGCCGCGCCGGAGCCGAAGAAGGGCTGACACGGCGCTTCTTCAGAAAGCTTCCCGCGAATGATGCGAATTGTCGCGAATGCAGAGGGGAAAATTTTCTTTCCTCCGCCGGATCGACGGGCCGATCGGCGAGCCGGAGATCGACGATCTTCATCCTAAAAAACGCAGTTGAAACGCGGAGGACGCGGAGAGCGCCGATGAGAAACTCCGATCATTCCGCTCCGCGGCCCTTCACCCGCCGGGTGAGTCTTTCGGGAGCCGGATTTTCCCGCGTTCTACTCCGCGTCCTCCGCGCTCTCCGCGTTTCAACTGCGGAATCTAGGTTCATTCGGGCGAATTCGCGTGATTCGCGGGCAACTGCTTGGGTCGGATTGCGCGAGACCCTGGCGACGGAGGTAGAAGGTAGCGCGGTGCTTCGGCATTTGCGCGGGAGGATTTTCGGCCCGGGCTGAAGCACCGCGCTACCCCGACCGTCGCTCGCGCGAACTGTAGGAGCGGCTTTACGCCGCGATTGCGGCGATGCGGCTGCCGCGCTCGATCGAATCGCCGCGTAAAGCCGCTCCTACAACTTCCGGCGGCGCGGGCTTATTTACCGCGCGGAGATTTCTCGGGCGTGATGGACTTTGGGTCCGGGACGGGCGGCGTGGTTTGTGGCGTGGGCATGGCGGGTTTCGCTTCCGCGGGCTTGGCCGCGCCGCCGCCGAGGAGCGAGACGGACCAGTTCGGCTTCTGGATCGGGCCGGTGAGACGGAGGTCGAGGATGCTCGCGAGCGGATTGGCGATGATGCCGACGACGAAGGTCAGCGGGTTTCTGTTTTCCTCGTAGGGCTTGAACTTCGCGGTGAAGTCGAGCGTGCGATCCGTGAGACGGTAGTCGCCCTTCGCCTCGATCAGCGCGGTGGGGCCGGTGACGCGCACGTCGGGGAAATGCGCGACGCCGTTCGCGACCTGGTAGCTCGCGCGCAGCGTGTCGAGTTTCAGCGAGGAGAAATTCAGCGAGAGGCTGCTGAGCACCTGCGAGAGGAGGCCGAAGAGGTGGACCTCGCCGAGCTCGGCGCCCGCGAGCTGGACGTTGCCGCTGCCGACGAAGGTTTTCAGGTCGTCGGGATTGCCGCTGGCGGAGACGGCGAAGGTGAGTTTGCCGCCGCTGGCGCGTTTGAGCAGTTCCTGGTTCGGCGAGGCGTTGCGCTCGATGGCGCCGCGGGCGATCTCGTATTCGTTGATCGCGCGGATGGCGCGCACCATGTCGGCGTTTTCGATGTAGAAATCGAAACCGAGCCGGCGCGCGCCTTCGGGCGTGACGAGCGAGGCCTTGGCGGTGCCGCGTCCGCCGGCGACGCCGATGAGGAGGTGGTCGAGTTTCACCTCGGGGCCGTTGACGGCGCCATCGGCTTCGAGGCTCTCGAGCGGGAAACCCTCGTAGCTCACGCCGCCGGCGGCGGAGCCGGCGAAGCGGAGGTCGGGCGTGCTCCTGCCGTCGGCGAAATCGGTGGCGCCCCAGAAGTGAATCTGCGCCGGACGGCTGAAGACCCACGGCTTGAGCAGCGTGGTGGCGACGTCGCGGCCGAGGTGGCGCAACGTGGCGGGCTCGAGATTGCCAGCGAGATCGAATTCGAGGCGGCGCTGCTCGTGCGTGGCGGGATCGGCGATGCGTTTGAACCAGCCGCTGGCGCGCTGCGCGCCGCCGGCGCGCTCGACGCGGAGATCGAAGGCATGGGCGAATTGCGGGCGCACGAACACGATCGCGTGCGCGCGCTCGAAATCGGCGCCGAGCACTTTCGCCGTGACGGCGTCGGTGCTGCCGTAATACGCGGTTTTGGCGGCGTTGCGCCAGTTGCCGATCACGTCGACGTCGGCGACGGGCGGGGCGCCGGGGAACGCGAAGCTGGCTTCCCAGAATTTCGGCCACCAGTCGGAGCGGAACCAGCCGGAGATGGCGGGCGGGTGGAGCGCGCCGGCGAGGAGGAAGCGGTAGTCCCACGAGCGCAAATTCATGAAGTAGCTGCCGCGCGCGAAATTCTCGCCGAGGCGCGCGACGGCGTCGTAGGCGAGGAAATTGCCGTCGCGGTCGACGTCGATGCGGCCGCGAGCGTGGGTGACGGGGACGCCGTGGGAATTGAGGCGCATCACGCGCACGCGCGACCGGAGCAGCTCGAAGCGCCAGCCTTCGCCGATCGTCACCTCGGCGTGCAGGTCGACGGGATCGCCGAAGACGAAATAGGGCGCGAGTTTCGGCGTGCGCTTCGGCAGCACGGCGTCGACGAACGAGGGCGGCACGCGTCCGTCGAGGGCGAGTTTCGCGCTCTCGGACGAGACGTCGATGTCGCTCGCGAGGGCGAAGGCGGTGTCGTGGGCGCGCAGGCTCAGCGTGGCGTGGACGGGGCGATCCTGCTGCCAGTCGACGCGCAGCACGGGGGTGGCGATTTCCTCGTCGAACGCGGCCAGGCGGTCGAGGGTCAGCAGCGCGAGCGCGGCGCGCGGCGGTTGCGGGGCGGAGAGGTCGAGGTCGGTCGCGACGATGCCGCGGACGCGATCGATCTGGATTTGATCGCGCACGACGGTGTCGTCCGCGGCGATGGCGATGCGCAGCGGGCGCGAGCCGGCGCCGTCGAGGCGGAGCGTCGTGCGGGCTTCGAGGCCGCGGGCGAGCGTGGGCCAGGCGCCGCCGAGGCGCAGCGCGTCGGCGTTGAGGCGGATTTCGGCGACGTTGCCGACGCCGGGGCGCGCTTCGAGCACGACGTCGAGGAGCGGGTGTTCGAGCGCGTCGAGTTGGGGCAGCTCGCGCACGAGGCGGCGGGCGTATTGGAGCGCCTGTCCGATGATTTTCGCCGGATCGGACGGCGTGGCGCCACGCGACGGGAGGAGCAAGTCGCCGCGGGCGGTGACGGTGAGGTTGCCGGCGCGGAAGTTGAGCTGATCGATGCGCAGGAGGTTGCGCTCGAGGTGCAGCGTCGCGCTGATCTCGCGGAACACGGGCTCGGCGATGCCGCTGGGCGAGAGCGGGGCGGGGAGCTGGAGCGTGCCGCCTTCGAGACGGATTTCGTCGGGCGCGTGCTGGCCGGAGAGGAAGGACCAGAAACTTTTGCGCACGTAGAGGCTGCGGGCGATGAGCAGCGGATCCTCGAACTGGCGCGAGCGCACGCGAACGGATTCCGCGAGGAGCTTGCCGGTCGGGTCGAACTGCGCGCGCGCGAAGGTGGCGTCGAGGCTGGCTTCGCCGAGGCGTTTTTGGATGGCGTGGAGGACGAGCGGCGGCACGGGCAACTCGTGCGCCGTCGCGATCCAGATTTGCGCGGCGAGGAGAACGCCGAGCGCGATCCAGAGCGCCCAGCACGCGACCGTCGCCAGCGACGAGAGGCAGAAGCGGGTGACGGCGGTGGCGGAACTGGGACGGCGGACGGGCACGGACGGAGGGCGGAAGACGAAGGACGGAGGACTGTAGACGCAGGACGAGCGGGCGGTCATAGACCGCCGCTACAGGAAACGGAGCGTCAGTCTTTGGGCTTCTCGGTCGGCGGCGGACCGGGGTCGTGTTGCGGCGCGTAGGTGAGGGCGAAAAGGGCGTCGATGAGCTCTTGCGGCAGCTCGTAGGTGACGCCGCCGAATTCTTCGGTGCCGCCGAGCTGCGTGGTGCCGCCGAGGCGTTCGGTGAGGAAGAGTTTCGACGTGACGCTCTGCGCGGCGCCGCCGGTGAGGACGAGCGCGACGTCGAGCCGGTAGCGCCACGGCGGATTGGTGCCGTTGAGCGTGGCGCGCGTGAGATCGAAAGTATCGGCGACGAAGCGTTTGGCGCGGAGCTTGCGGACTTCGGCGAGGAGCGTGGTGAAGGCGGCGCGTTTCGCCTCGGGGGCGTCGGAGGCGGCGATGCTTTGCGGCGTGAGCTCGGCGCCGGCGGCGGCGTTCAGCGTGACGATGACGCTGTTGTTCGCGAGGTCGGTGAGCGTGAGCGCGGTGACGTGCGTGCCTTCGGGCAGCTCGCGCAGGACGCGCTGGCGGAAATACAGCGCGTTGACCGGGACGTCTTCGAGGAGGTCGGGCGGGATTTCGTAGACGAAGGGCGCGTTGGCGACGCGAGCGTAGGCGACGCCGGGGGCGGCGGGCTTGGTGCCGATCTGGAGCGTGGTGGTGGACGGCTCGTCGCCTTTCGGGCCGCCGCCGGTGCGGAGGTTGAGCGTGACCTCGCGCTCGGGGCGGTTGAAGCCGTAGCTCTCGAGGTCGGCGGCGGAGGGGGCGTCGCTGAGGAATTTTGCCGCGGTGAGAAATTTCAGGCGCTGGAGAAAATCCTGCACGCGCTCGGTGTCGGCGGGGAGGGTTTGCGGAATCTGGCCCGCGGCGCCGCGAAGGACGACTTGCCAGGGCTCGGCGGTGCCGGGCGCGGCGTCGAGGCGCTGGAGCGTCAGCTCGGGGCGGTCGGGTGCGGCGACGGCGAGCGCGGTGACGCTGGCGTAGTCGAAGTCGAGCACGTGGCGGTCGCGGAGTTTGTCCTGTGCGAGACGGAGGCGGTCGAGGAGGCCGAAACGATCTTCGCTGGGCTTCTGGCCGGCGTTGAGGACGGTGACGAAGACGACGGGTTTGTCCTCGAGCTTCGCGTAAACCTCGACTGGACCGATCGTGTCGGCGGCGGGCGCGGCGGAGGCGAGATTGCCGATGAGGAGCGTCTCGCGGCGGGCGTTGCCGTCGAGGGTGACGCGGAGCTGCGGGTTCGCGAGGCCGGTCTTGGCGGAGTCGGCGTCGCGGGCTTCGAGGAAGCGGCGGACCTGCAGGGCGGTGACTTCGGTGATGCTGGTTTCGGTTTCCTTCTTGTCGGCGCGGGCGCGGATGGGCGCCTCGATTTCCCAACGCGGGCCGTCGCGGCGGAGGCGGGTTTTCGCGGCGGCGGTTTGCAGGGCGAGGGAGCGGACCTCGAAAACGGGGATGGTGAACACGGCGTCCGAGCGGAGGCGGTCGGCACCGAGACCGAGCGTGTCGGCGAGGCCGCGGCCGACGACGTGGATGCGCGTGCCGTCGGGCGAGAGGACGTAGAGGCGGTTGCTGATTTCGGTGCTGTTGCCGACGCGCAGGACGTAATTTTTGCCGGCGGAGGTGAACGTGAACGTCATCGCCGGGTCGGCGAGGCCGAAGTCGGCGAGGGATTGGCCGTTCTTGGCGAGGTCGGCGACGGCGAAGCTGGTCTCGTGTTCGAGGAACTGGAGCTCGTGGAGGACATGGTCGACGGCGTTGCGGTTGGCCGGCCACTCGAACGGTTGGGTGAGCCACCAGTTGCCGCCGTTTTTCTCGCTCTTCTCGGCGGAGACGGTCGGGGCGTTGCGGCTGACGCGGGAAAATTTTTCGATGTTGGCGGTCTCGGCGCCGAGCACGCGCTTGGTGGTCTCGTGAATCTGGACGCGGCCCTCGTAGTTAAAAATGTAGTAGAACAGGACGACGTTCAGGAAGAGGAGGACGACGGTGACTTTGGAGCGCACGGGAGGAAAGGGCTGAAGGACTGAAGAGCGGAAGGGCGGGCGAGAGAAGGGCGGAAGGACGGAAAGGCGGAAGGGCTGTGCGCGGTTATTCGGATTCAGCTTTTCTGCCGTTCAGTCGTTCAGCCTTTGGTTAGCTGCGTCGCGTCCAGTAGACGACGAGGCCGAGGAGGGCGACGGCGCCGGGGACGACGACGAGAAGACCGAGGCGCAAGCGGCCGAGTTCCTCCTGCGAGAGGGCGAGCTGGAAGCGCTCGATGGGACGGGCGGGGATGTTGAGATCGACATCGCGGTCGACCGCCCAGTTCACCGTGGCGAGGAAGAGGTTGAGGTTGCCGAGCGTGATGATGCGGTTGTTGGTGATGAGGTCGGAGGTGCCGAAGACGGCGAGGCGGCCGCCGGGGATGCTGAGCGGGAGGTTGGCGGGCTTCACGCGCTCGGCGACGGTGAGAATGCCGAGGTTGCCGCGCAGATCCTGGCCGGGCGTGTATTGGCGCGGGCCGGGGAGGCGATAACCGCGTTCGCCCCAGGCGGAATCGCTGGTGGCGGCGAGCGTCTGGACTTTAATGCCGTCCTCGACGGGCGCGCCGGGATCGGCGGCGACGGTGCGGGCCCAGCCGATGAGGACGTAAACTTGGTTGGGAATCAGCGTCTGCGTGATCGGGTGCACCGTGTAGTGGTTGATGAGAATCTCGCCGCTCTCGGCGCTGGCGGCGGCGCTGGGATCGTAGATGACGTCGTCGTAGGCGATGATGCCCCAATCGAAGAGGAGGACGTCGAGGCCGTGCTGCTTGCCGGGGTCGAGCATGAGCACGATGCTGCCGGCGCGGGTTTGGAGATAGTCACGCAGCAGCTCTTCCTCGAAGCGTTGAAAGCGCGCGGTCGGGCCGACGATGAGGAGGAGCGCGGCGTCGTCCGGAATTTTGCGGGTGCGGGTGAGGTCGAGGGCGTCGAGGTCGTAGTTGCGCTGGCGGAGCGCGTCGCGGAGTTGCGAGAGGCCGCGTTCGGAGACGTCGTCGGGCTGGGCTTCGCCGTGACCTTGGACGAAGTAGATTTTTTTCCGGGAGGAAGCGGTGACGTCGAGGATGGCGGCGGTGAGCGTGGCTTCGCCGCGGAAGGCTTCGCGGGTCTTCTTATTCTTGATGCGGTAGAGTTCGTCGATGGTCACGAGGCGGCGGCGCTCGCCGGAAGTGACGACGACGACGTTGTGCGCCTGCTCGAGGCCCAGGGCCTGCGCCTGCTTCGGGTTCTGGTAGATGTCGACGAAGTCGACGCCGATGCGGCGGTGTTCGTCGTTGTTGCGCGTCGCGTAGACGTATTCGCGGAGGAGGCCGCGAAGATCGGCGTAGGCTTGGGCGAGTTCCTCGTCGTCCTTCTCGTCGCGGAAGGTGACGTATATCTGCACGGGCTTGTCGAGGCGGTCGAGGTAGGAGCGCGTCTCGGCGGAGAGCGAGTAGCGGCGGGATTTCGTGAGGTCGAAGCGGCCGAAATGGTTTTGCGCGACGTAATTCAACCCGCCGAACAAGCTGAGGAAAAGCACGGCCTGCAGGAGCAGGTTGATCATGCGAATCCAGCGCGCGGTGCGGAAACTTTCGGCGAAGTGCGGCATGCGGTCAGCCTTGGAGAAGCTTCGCCTCGACGCCGAGGATGCTGAAGATCAGCGCGAGCACGGCGCCGGTGAGATAGAAAAACACCTGGCGCGTATCGATGACGCCGTGGGTGAAGTCGTCGAGATGGCTGAAAACCTGGAGGGACTGGACGGTGCTCTTCAGCGGAGAAAACGCTTCTTGTTGGAGCAAGGTCGCGTCGCCGAGGTAACTCAGGCCGAGGATCAGCGCGAAGAGGAGGGTGAAACAGAGGATGCCGGCGACAGCCTGGCTGCGCGTGAGCGCGCTCGCGAAAATGCCGATGGCGACGAACATCAGGCCGCTGATCGCGATGAACGCATAGCCGCCGGCGAGCGGGCCCCAGTCGAGCAGGCGCGCGTCGCGCGCGTAGTGTTGCAGGACGTAGTGGAAGCCGGCGGTAGAGCCCCAGAGGAGCAGATACAGGATGTAAGCTGCGCCGAATTTCCCGAGCACGACCTCGGTGGTGTTGACCGGCGTGGTGAGCAGCGTCTCGAGCGTGCCGAGGCGGCGCTCTTCGGCGAGGGACTTCATCGTGAGCAGCGGCACCATGAAGAACACGGGAATCCAGAAGAGCTGGAAGAAGGTCACTGCCGGGAGCGCCTCGCGCGGTGCGCGGCTGTAATCGTCGAGCATCACCGCGAAGATGAAGCCCATCACGCCGAGGAAGAGCACGGCCGCGACGTAGGTGCTCGGGTTGAAGAGCAGCGAGCGGATTTCGTGCGAGAGGATCGTGAGGAAGTGGCGCATTTAGGAAATGCGGAATGCGAAATGCGGATTGCGGAACGGGGCGGCGGAGCGGCGCGCGCTGGTCATTCTGAGCGGAGCGAAGAATCCAGACGCGCGCGCACCGCACATCCCACTGGATTCTTCGCTGCGCTCTGAATGACAGGTTTCGGTGGTTGGTCTTGCGGCCTTCATATCTTCGGCAGCGGCGGGCGGCTCGGGGCGGCGGCGGGTGTGGCGTCCGGTGCGCGGGCGTCCCAACTGCGACGCGTGGCGGCGAGAAAAACGTCCTCGAGCGTCGGCAGCGAGCGGCTGAGTGCGCGCAGGCGGAAACCGCGGGTCGGGAGCGTTTGCAGGAGTTTTTCGCCGAGGTCGGTTTCGGAGTTGGTGGTGAGCATCACGACGCAGAAACCGTCGGGCGCGCAGTCGCTGACGCTGGCGATTTTGATCGTCGGATCGACATCGGCGAGGAGCACCGGGAGTGTCGCGGCGTCGCCGGAGAGTTCGAGGCGGTAGGTGGAGTGGCCGAAGATTTCCTGGCGCAGGTGCGCGGGCGAGCCCTGGGCGACGATGCGGCCGCCGTTGATGATGAGCACGCGGTCGCAGGTGACTTCGATCTCGGGGAGGATGTGCGAGGAGATGATGACGCTCATGCGGCCGCGGAGGCTGGCGATGAGGTCGCGCACGATGAGGATTTGGTGCGGGTCGAGGCCGATCGTCGGCTCGTCCATGATGATGACGTCCGGTTCGGCGAGGATCGCCTCGGCGATGCCGACGCGCTGCTTATTGCCTTTGGAGAGGCGGCCGATGATCTTGTGGCGGTTGCGTTTCAGGTCGCAGAGTTCGAGCACCTCGTCGATGCGGACGCGGAGTTTGGAACGCGGCATCTCTTTCAGACGGCCGCGGAACCAGAGATATTCGGAGACGCGCAGATCTTCGGGGAGGGGGTTGTTTTCCGGCATGTAGCCGACGTGGCGCTTCGTCAGCTCGGGGTGGCTCGCGACGGGGTGGCCGCAAATGCGCACGGAGCCGGTCGTCGCCGGCAGGTAGCCGGTGAGGATGCGCATCGTGGTGCTCTTGCCCGCGCCGTTCGGGCCGAGCAGGCCGACGATCTCGCCGCGCTTCACGGAGAAGCTGATGTCGTTCACTGCGGCGAGGGAGCCGTAGTGCTTGATGAGGTGCTCGACCTCGATGGTGTTGTCGGAAATTTCTGCCATGCGGCAAAGTGCGGACGCCGCGCCATTAACACGGGCTTTGCGTCCGCATCGCAAGCGTCGAAGTCGGGCGGGCGGCTCGCATTCCCCGGGCGCGAGAATCCCGTGCTCGGAGAGCCCGGGTCACCAGAAAAACCGCACGTCAGGCCACGTCCTTGCCTAACGTGACCTCGCCGGCGCGGAAGCGTTCCGTCGGCCCGGCATCGGTGCGCACGATGAGCGAGCCCTCGTCGTCGATGCCGGTCGCGGTGCCGCGGACGGTGCGTGTGCCTTGGATGACGGTGACGGGCTTGCCGCGCAGGACGTCGTAGCGGTGCCACAAGTCGGCGAAACGCGCGCGGTAGGAGCCGTCGATAAACTCGGCGTAAGCCTGGCCGACGCGCCCGATGAGCGCCGCGGCGAACTTGTTCAAATCGAGCGGCGCGGCGGTGACCTCGGCGAGCGAGGTGGCGATACGGCGGAGGTCGACGGGGAGATCGGCGGCGCGGCCGTTGACGTTGAGGCCGAGTCCGAAGACGAGATCGCGCACCTGGTCGGCGTCGATGCGCGCCTCGGTGAGCATGCCGCCGGCCTTGCGGCCGTCGAGGAGCAGGTCGTTGGGCCACTTGAGGCCGGGCGCGAGCTTGCAGAAATTTTCCACCAGCTCGCACACGCTGACGCCGAGCCAGAGCGTGAAGTCCTGCAAGCGCTCCGGCTCGAGCTGCGGGCGCCAAACGAAGGTGGCGTAGAGGTTGCCGTTGGCGGCGCTGTGCCACGCGCGCCCGCGCCGGCCGCGGCCGCGGGTTTGCTGGCGCGCGAGGATGACGAGCGGCACGGGCTCGTCGGAGGCGAGGCGGCGCTCGGCTTCGCTGTTGGTCGAGTCGACGGTGTCGAGGCACACGAGGTGCGGCGCGCGCGTGCGGCCGAGGTGGGTGCGGATGAGCGCTTCGTGCAGGTGCTCGGGCGGTGCGATCAACCGGTAGCCGCGGCGCGGCTCGGACTCGATTTTGAAACCTTCGTCGATCAGCCGCTTCAGGTGAAAGAAGACGGCGACGCGCGTGATGCCGAGTTGTTGCGCGAGGCGCGTGCCGGTGACGAGTTCGCCGGGGTGGGCGAGGAACTCGCGGAGGATCGTGACGTCGGTGTCGGGCACGCGAGGGAATTTGAGCGGTGCGGCGCGTGCTGGCAAGTGGAGCGAGGAGTTCACACCAAGGCAGTTTTCACAGGAGGAAACGGAGAGAACGGAGAAACGGCGGCGCGGCGCGTGGGTTTTTCTCCGTTCCCTCCGTTTCCTCCTGTGAAAAAAATTGTCCGGCTGCGACGGATGATTCGGGGCCGGCTGAAGTCGGCCCTACTTCTTCCCGTTCGACACGTCGATGACGTGCTGGAGGCGCGCGTTTTCCTCGGCGTTGCGCTCGGCTTCGTAGTCGGCGCGGGCGCGGTCCTTGAACGATGGCGTGAGGAACGGGATGCTCCAGCGGTTGAGAATCATTTCGAGCGTGTTCATCTTCGCCTCCATGCGGCGGACGGCGACGCGGTCGAGTTCCTGTTTGCTGAGCCATTCGTCGGCGCGCGGTTGCTCGACCTTCTTTTCGATGACGCCGTAGTCGGGCAGGTAGACGATGCCGTCTTTCTCCCGCGTCTCGGTGTTGCCGGAAGCGGCGGCGGCGGCCTTGCGCGCGGCCTCCTCGGCGGCGGCTTTCTTCGCGGCATCGCTCTTCGCCGGGTTGAATTTCGGCAGCCGCGAGAGCAGCGCTTCGTTGGTGCGGACGGACGTGGTGGGCGTCGGCGTTTCGTCCGCGTGCAGCGAGGGCAACACAAGGAAAACCGCCGCGGCGAGCAGCGCGAGAGGGCGTCGGGGCGAGCGCATCACGGGTGGGACAGTGATCGCGGCGGAAGGTTCGGTCAATGGCGCCGTCCGTCGGAGCCGCGCCTTTGGGCCGCGTCGGGATTGCCACGGGAGCGCACATCCGCACGCTGCGAACGTTGCCCCTTTCTATTTCCACGCTGAAAAGCATCCGGAAGTGGCGCGATCGTGCGTTCATGGCCGGACAGGTCGCGCTCGATCGCGTCCGGTTGCCACGCGGACGCCGCGTGCTGGTGACACCGTGGCCGGAGGTGGAGGCGGCGTTGCGTCGGAGTTTTCACGGCACCGGCCACGCGGTGGCGATGGCGGAGATGCCGGCGGGCGGCGGGGATTTCGACGTGGTGGTGCCGCTGACGATCGCGGCGCTCGAAGTCGCGGCGCGCGACGACGCGTTGCGACGGCGCAATCCGCTGCCGTTGCCTTCGCTCGCGGCGATCCGGCGCTGCGACGACAAGGCGGAGTTGATCGCGCACCTGCGCGCTCGCGGCTTCGCGGCGCACCTGCCCGGCGATGCCGCGCCTGGCCGCTGGCCCTACATGCTCAAGCGCCGCTGGGACGCGTGCGCGCGCAACGCGTTTTGCGTCGCCGGCGCTGCGGACGAGGCGGCGTTGGCGGCGCAGCTCGCTTCGGCGGATTTTCTCCGGCAGGAGTGGATCGGCGGCGAAATGGAATACACGGCGCACCTGCTGCACTTCGGCGGGAGCACGCGCCGCGCGTTGACGCTGAGTTTTCGGATGCCCAACGGCCGCTCGATCCGCGGGCGCGATCCGGTGGCGCTGCATCGGCGCTGTCGCTCGCGGCACGTGGCGCTGTTCGAGGCGATGCTGAACGCGGCGGAGTTCGAGGGACTGTGCTGCGTGAACTACAAGGAGCGCGACGGCGTGCCGATCGTCCTGGAGATCAACCCGCGCTTCGGTTTCTCGCTCGCGCCGTTCTTCGCGGCGTTCGTGCGGAGTTTCCGTTGGTGAGAACCGGGATGCGCTAGTAGTCCCAGAAATTTTGAGCCACCCGAATTCGCGGGCGGCGCGTGCCCGTCGGAAGCGGGCGCGTTTCCATCATGTAATCGACGCGAAACGTTCCGCGCGCCGCATCGAAGGCGCGCACGACATCGCCGAACTGGGCGGCGTCTGTGCCCGCGATGATGAAGTAGTCCGGACTGAACAAACGCGTCCGCGCGCGGAGGTAATCCGCAAATTCATCCGGCGGCACGCGCTCTTTGCCGATATAAACGCCGTCCGGTTCGACGACGATGTAGAGCACACGACCGTGCGGCAGTGATAGAGTTTCTGGTTCCGGATACGTTCCTGAATCGTCCGCTGAATCTTCCGACAACGTCGACCGATTATCGAAGAGAACGATCGCGAGAAAACATGCGATGAGGACCGCGGGAGCCAGAATCGGGAACAGACGTCGCAAGGAGATCATGTGTCGCGCCCTACGGCATCGACGATGTGCGACGGAGCGCTTCGTTCAATATCGGAAACGCGCGTTTACGGTTTCCCGAAATCTTCCGCGTGGGCGCGGAGGCGGGGCCAGTGGATGTCGGGGATCGAGGCGCCGAGGTGTTGCACGGTCTCCGCGCCCATCATCGAGCCGATCGCGCCGGCGAGAGCGAGCGATTTGCCGCGCAGGTAGCCGTAGAGAAAACCCGCGGCCCAGGCATCGCCGGCGCCGGTGGTGTCGACCACGCGCTCGACGCTGACGGGGAAGATGCGGTGCAGTTCGCTGCCCTTGGCCACCCACGCGCCGTCCTTGCCCATCTTCACGGCGGCGATGCCGCCGAAGCGTGCGAGTTCGCGGGCGAAGTTTTCGTAGGAGTCGTCGCGGTGGAAGAGGGCCTTCGCTTCGTCTTCGTTGCCGATGACGACGTCGAGGCCGGCGCGGAGTTGTTCGAAAATCCAGTCGCGGGCGACGTTGACGACCTCGAACGACGCGAGGTCGAGGCTGAGCGTGCAACCGGCGGCGCGCGCGGTGTCGACGACCTTTTGCGCGAGCGCGGGGTTGAACATCAGGTAGCCTTCGATGTGCGCGTGGCGGCAGCCGCGGAAATCCTCGAGCGTCACTTCGTCGGGGCTGAGCGTCATGGCGGCGCCGAGGTGCGTGCGCATGGTGCGCTGGCCGTCGGACGTGACGAGGGAGAGGCAGCGGCCGTTGGGCAGCACGGCGCGTTTGAAGCGCGAGCCGTCGCCGCCGGCGGCGACGAAGTTTTCGAAGTAGTTCTCCGCGGTGATGTCGCCGCCGATTTTGCCGAGGAAAGTGGTTTTGAGACCGAGCTTGGTAGCGCCGAGCGTGGTGTTGGCCGCCGAGCCGCCCGGCATCATGGCGATGCGGTCGCCGAGGTGGTGGAGGAGGGCGACGATGTCCTCGTCGTCGACGAGCACCATGCCGCCTTTCTCGCCGGCGACGTGCGTTTTCAAAAACGCTTCGTCGACGTGCGCGAGCAAGTCCATGATCGGATTGCCGACGCCGATGAGTTCGAAGGAGTGCGGTGCGGTGTGCTTGGGCATCATTGCGGAGGACGGAAGACTGCGGGCGGAGGACCGATCAATACGTTTGAGGAACCACGAAAGACACGAAGCACACGAAATCGGTGGAAGCTGACGGAGTGCGGCTGTTGACCGCGCCGTTTTCAGGTGATGGACCTGCTGGCAGTGCCTGCGGCCGGCCAGGTATTCCTTTTCGTGTGTTTGGTGTGTTTCGTGGTGAAAAACTCCGAGGAGAGTCAATGGGGCCGGGCGGGCTTGGCGCGGCTCACAGCGTCACGGCCATGCTGGTCGCGAGGATGGGTTCGTCGTCGACTTCGATCAGGATCGAGTAGTCGCCGGGTTGCTGGAACGTCAGGTTGCGCAGCTCGTTGATCAAATTGATGCGGTGGACGGGACTCTGCGATTCGAACTCGCGGTGGATCAGTTCGGTTGGACGCGTGGGGTCGAGGCTCATCGAAATTTTGATGCGGTGCTTGCCGGGGGCGACGTCGGTCAGCGTCATGAACCACACCATGTAGGGGTGGACGACGGGGAAGGAGCGGCCCTTGATGTTCGAGAAGACGCCGAGGATGGTATGTTTGCCGGTGCCGGGGTCGAGATGGACGCCGTCGCACGTCAACCAGACGAGGAGCTGTGGTTTGGACTGCACAGCGGAGCAAGCTCCCGGGCAACGGCGGCGCTGGCAAAGCTTTTTCCGCGGCGGGTGGCGCCGTTCTCCGACTGACCCGAGTGAATCTCGCTCGCGCGCCGCCCCGGCGGGCTTCGCGCCGGTTCCGCCCTTTGCGCTCGTTCGTCGCCCCGTTCCTGTCGGCGAACGTTCTTGGGCCGGTCGCAGACCGGCCCTACGCGCGCCGCGGCACATTTCGCGGCGGTGCACCAAGCTTTTTCTTGTGTCACGACAAGGCCCCACCAATACCGTAAAGCCCGTGAAGTATATTTTCGTCACTGGCGGTGTAGTTTCATCCTTGGGCAAGGGTCTCACGGCGGGCTCGCTGGGCGCGCTGCTGGAAATGCGCGGCCTCACGGTGCGCATCCAGAAGTTCGACCCTTACCTCAACGTCGATCCGGGCACGATGAGCCCGTATCAGCACGGCGAGGTTTACGTCCTCGACGACGGCGCGGAGACCGATCTCGATCTCGGTCACTACGAGCGGTTCACCAGCGGCAAACTCAGCCGCGCGAACAGCCTCTCGTCCGGCCAAATCTACGAGTCGGTGATCGCGAAGGAGCGCCGCGGCGATTACCTCGGCAAGACCGTGCAGGTGATCCCGCACGTCACGAACGAGATCAAGGAGCGCATCTACAAAGGCGGCAAAGGCGTCGACGTGCTCATCACCGAGATCGGCGGCACGACGGGCGACATCGAGGGCCTGCCGTTCCTCGAAGCGCTGCGGCAGTTCGCGCTCGAGGTTGGTCCGCGCGATTGCATTTTCATCCACGTCACGCTCGTCCCCTACGTCAACGCCGCGGGCGAGATGAAGACGAAGCCCACGCAGCAATCCGTCGCGAAGCTGCGCGAGATCGGCATCCAGCCGCACCTGGTCGTGTGCCGTTGCGAGCACCCGCTGCCGCTCGAGATGCGCGAGAAAATTTCGATGTTCTGCAACGTCCCGGTGAAAGCCGTGATGGCCGCCGAGGACGTCGAGTCGTCGATCTACGAGCTGCCGCTGATGCTCCAGAAACAGGGTATGGACCAGCTCGTCTGCGATCTGCTCGGCATCAAGAACAAGGCGCCCGCGAAAAATGTCTGGCTCGACATCGTCCACCGCATCAAGTCGCCCAAGCACGAGGTGAACATCGGCGTCGTCGGCAAATACATCGAGCTGCAGGACGCCTACAAATCCGTCTACGAGTCGCTCGCGCACGCCGGCATCGCGAACTATTGCCGCGTGAACATCGTGCGCGTCGACGCCGAGGACATCGAGACGAAGTCCGGCGTCGCCGTGCTCAAGAAACTCGACGGCATCCTCGTGCCCGGCGGCTTCGGCGACCGTGGCATCGAGGGCAAGATCGCCGCCGCGAAATTCGCGCGCGAAAACAAAATTCCCTACTACGGCCTCTGCCTCGGCCTGCAGATCGCCGTGATCGAATTCGCCCGCAACGTCCTCGGCCTGAAGAAGGCCAACTCGATGGAGTTCGACGAAAAGTCGCCCGAGCCGGTCATCGCGCTCATGGACGAGCAGCGCAACGTCGTCCAGAAAGGCGGCACGATGCGCCTCGGCGCCTACGCCTGCTCGCTCAAGCCCGGCACGCTCGCGCGCCGCGCCTACGGTCAGGACACCGTTACCGAGCGTCATCGCCACCGCTACGAGGTGAACAACGACTACATCGAACGCCTCGAGAAAAAAGGCATGGTCATCTCCGGCTGGAATCCGAAGCGTGGCCTCGTCGAGGTTGTCGAATTGAAGGATCACCCGTGGTTCCTCGGCGTGCAGTGCCACCCCGAGTTCCAGTCGAAGCCCAACAAGGCGCACCCGCTCTTCGCCTCCTTCATCGCCGCCGCCATCAAACGCCGCGCAATGCGCAAAGGGTAGGGCGAACCGTCCCGGTGAGCCGCCGCTCGAGAAATCGGCTCGTCGGGGACGACTCGCCCTACCAGCCTGACGCCCCATGATTTTCGACCCGCAGAAACTCCTCCTCATCGCCGGCCCGTGCTCGCTCGAGAACGAGTCCGTCTGCCGCGCTGTCGCGACAACGCTCAAGCAACTCGCCGCCGCGCACCCGGAGCTGAACATCGTTTTCAAGGGCTCGTTCGACAAGGCCAACCGCACCTCGCTCGCCGGCGATCGCGGCACGGGCATGGAGGAAGGCCTGCGCCTGCTCGCGCTCATCAAACGCGAGTTCGGCTTCCCGGTCCTCACCGATGTCCACGAGCGCCAGCAGGCCGACGCCGTCGCGCAAGTCTGCGACGTGCTCCAGATCCCCGCGTTCCTCTGCCGCCAGACCGACCTGCTCCTCGCCGCCGCCGCGACCGGCAAGACCGTGAACGTGAAGAAAGGCCAGTTCCTCTCGCCGCAGGAAATGGAGTTCGTCGTCGGCAAGCTCCGCGACGGCAAAGCCGCCGAAATCTGGCAATGCGAGCGCGGCACGACTTTCGGTTACCAAAACCTCGTCGTCGACATGCGCTCCTTCGCGATGATGAAGGCGCTCGGCTATCCCGCGATCTTCGACGCCACGCACAGCGTGCAACTGCCCGGTGCGGCCGGCGGCAAATCCGGCGGGCGCCGCGAATTCGTGCCGCCGCTCGCCAAGGCCGCGCTCGCGGCCGGCGCCGACGGCCTCTTCATCGAGACGCATCCCGACCCGGCCAACGCGATCTCCGACGGCCCGAACATGATCCCGTTGCCCGAGCTGCCGCAGCTCATCGCGCAGTGCCTCGCGATCTGGCGCGCCGGAAAGTAGCACCGGCGTCCCGCCTGCCTCGACGCCCGCAGCAGGCGAGACGCCTGCGCCACGCCGCGCGAGTTTCCGGAGCCGGAGCGCCCCGCGCGCGCGAGCCACTCCGGTTGGAGCGGCGATATTATATCGCCGTTCCCGTGGGCGGCGGCACCCCGCGCGCAGCGAGATTCTGGCAACCGCAGGGTTCGAAGCCGGCCGCCACTCTTTGCGGACGTCGCTCCGCTCATTAGTCAGTCGCCGCCGCGCGCCCGTGAAATTTCTATCCCGCGCTGCCGTCGATTTCCCGTCGGACGCGGCATTGACCGCTCCAGCGCCGCCCCGCAACTTCGCGCAAAACGAAATCCCCATGTCCACGTTCCTGATCGACGTTCCGATGCCCTCGATGGGCGCCACGGTGAGCGAACTCACCATCATCAACCTCGTCGTCGCGCCCGGCGCCAAGGTCGCCAAAGGCCAGAAGCTCGCCGAACTCGAGAGCGACAAATCCGCCTTCGACTTCGAATCGCCCGCCGAAGGCACGATCGTCGAAGTGAAGGGCAGCAAGGGCGACGTGAAGCGCTCCGGCGAAGCGCTCTTCCGCATGGAGACGGCCGACGCGAGCCTCCAGCACCTCGCCATCGCCACCGCAAAACACGACACCGAGGCCGCCGCGCACGCCGCGCCGCACGTGCCCGCTCCAGCGGCGAAGGTGCTCGTCTGGACGCCGCGCGCGACGAAGCTGGCGCAGGAAGCCGGCCTCGATCCGACCAAAATTTTCGACATCGAAGCCACCGGCCCCGGCGGCCGCGTCTCCGGCGACGACGTCGCGAAATACCTCGCAAGTCGCCAGTGAAGTAGCGCCGGCTTCAGCCGGCCCGGTTCGACGTTTCGCGTAGCAGCCGACGTGAGTCGGCTGGGATCGCCGCGAACCGCGCGAAGAACAAGCCACCCAACTGACGTCGGCCGCTACGACGCGACTCACGCCGCGGGCGGCGCACGCGTTTTCCCTGCGAGGGCATCGTTTTTCTCTCGATCGCTGCGGTCCGGCTGAAGCCGGACCTACGGCGAACTCAGCTCGTAGCTCAGCACGCTCAGTGCGGCCACGGCCGCCGTGTCGCAGCGCAACACCAGCGGTCCGAGCGTCACGGGCGCGCAGCCGGCCATCAGGCACGCGGTCGTTTCGGCGGGCGAAAAATCCCCCTCTGGCCCGACGAGCCAGAGCGCGCGCTTCGGTTTGCCGTGTCCGGCTGCGGCGTGATGCGCGCGCCAGTGCGCGATCGTTTCCTGTAGCGGCTTCGCGCCGGCGTGGAGGCTCGCGACGAGCTTGAGGTCGAAATCCTTTGCGCTCGCGTTGAGCAGCGCGTCGAGCTTCGTCAGCGGCGCGATTTCCGGCACCCACGGGTTGCCGCATTGCTTCGCCGCTTCGACGGCGGCGACGCGCCACTTCTCGATTTTTTTCTCCGCGCGATCGCCGTCGAGGTGCACCTGCGTGCGCTCCGTTACGAGCGGCACGATGCGCGCGGCGCCGAGTTCCGTCGCCTGCCGCACGATCTCGTCCATCGTCGCGCCCTTCGGCATCGATTGCGCCAGCGTGATCGCGCAGGGCAGGGGAGCGGCTTGGTGCGTCGATTTCACGCGCAGCACAGCGCCGGCCTTCGCGGGATCGGCGCATTCGCACAGCCACTCGCGTCCGCGCCCGTCGAAGGCGACGACCGGGTCGCCGCGCGTGCAGCGGTTCACGACCACGAGATGATGACTTTCGTCCGCGGCGAGCCGAATCTCGGTCGCGTCCGCGGTCGCGTCGGGAGCGTAGGCGCGAAAGTCGGGCATGCCGCACTGTCTCGCGCGGCGCGCGCGGCGTCAACGCCCGGGCGGCGCGAGGCGAGATCTCTTTCATTTGCCGGAGAAATCTTCGCTCACCCTTCTGGGTGAGAGATTCCGTTTGCGCTGCTCTGCGCGCCGCCTTCGCATCGCGGCCTACCCCTTTCGTCACGCGATGAAATCCCCCCGCTTCCCCCTCGGGCTGGTGTTGGCATTGGCGCTTTCGTGTGCCGCCGCCGTCGTCTCGCGGGCGCAATTTGTCGAGCGCGCCGCCTCCGCTGGTCTCAACGTGAACGCCCCGACCTCCGCGCTCGGGCACACCGACACCGCACTCGACTTCAACAGCGTGGGCGGCGCGGCATGCGCCTGCGACCTCGATGGCGACGGCTGGACCGATCTGATCGTCGCGCGCACCGGTGCGCCGTGCCTCGTCTTCCTCAACAACCGCAACGGCACGTTCGGCGAGCAAGCCGCCGCGCGCGGCCTCGACGGCGTGTCTGACATCGGCGGCATCGCCGCCGGCGATCTCGACAACGACGGCGACACCGATCTCGTGATGTCGCCCGTCGGCGGCGCGCGCTATTTCCTGTTTCTCAACGACGGCACGGGCCACTTTCGCGAGGCCGCCGTCGAGCGCGGCGCCGACGTGCCGGTGACCGGCACCGGGCACCGCGGTCAGTCGGTTTCGCTCGTCGACTACGATCGCGATGGCTACCTCGACATCCATTTCTCGGAGTGGGACGTGCCGTCCTCGAGCGAAGACGCCTCGCACGCGGCGCTGCTGCACAACCGCGGGCGCGCCGCTCCGGC
Organism: Opitutia bacterium; assembly: GCA_016187945.1. Taxonomy (GTDB): domain Bacteria; phylum Verrucomicrobiota; class Verrucomicrobiia; order Opitutales; family Opitutaceae; genus Didemnitutus. Next base: position 330,150 of record JACPIT010000009.1, on the reverse strand, counting down.
CTTCTTCGAGAACAAAACCGCGGCGTCCGGCCTCATGCAGCCGGCGGTCGGCCCGACGATGTTCAGCTACGCATCGGCCTGGGCGGACTTCGACGGCAACGGCTACCCGGACGCGTTCGTCGCGGGCGACTTCGGCACGACGCAACTGTGGTGGAACAACGGCGACGGCACGTTCACGAACGGCACGCAAGGCAGCGGCGTGGCCAACGGCGCGGACGGCATGGGCGTGACCGTGCTCGATTTCGACGGCGACGGCCGACTCGACGTCTTCATGACCGCAGTGATGCTGACCGCCCGCTCGGGCGGGAACGAGATGGCGTCGGCGAATCTCCTTTTCCGCAACCTCGGCGAGCGCCGCTTCGCGCCAGTGGCCGACGCCGGCGGCGCATCGCTCTCCGGCTGGGGCTGGGGCGCCGCGGCGCTCGACGCGAACAACGACGGCTGGCCCGACCTCGTCGCGACCAACGGCTATTCGAGCACCCTGCAACTCGTGGCGCAGTTCGCGACCGATTCGTCGAAATTTTTCCTGAACAACGGCGGCAGCTTCACCGACGCCTCGCTGCTCTACCACGTCACCGACACCGGCCTCGGGCGCAGCGCCGTCATCTTCGACTACGACAACGACGGCCGCGAGGACGTGTTCTTCACGCAGACCGTCGGCTCGCGCATCCTCTACCACAACGAAGGCGCCGCCAGCGCGCACTGGCTCGCGCTGAAATTCATCGGCACCTCCTCGAACCGCGACGGCTACGGCGCCGAAGTCACGATCACCGCCGGCGGCCGTTCGCAAATCGCCGTCTACAACCCCACCAACGCCTACATCGGCCAACGCGAACCGCGCCTGCATTTCGGCCTCGGCGCCGCCACGACGATCTCGCGCGTCACGGTCAAATGGCCGAGCGGCACCGTGCAGGAACTGACCGACGTGACCGCCGATCAGTTGCTCACCGTCACCGAAGCCGGCAACGGCACCACGCCGCCGCCGAGCACCAACGCGCCGGTCATCACGACCCAGCCGAGCGACGTCTCGATCGGCAAGGACGCCTCGCTCACGCTGAGCGTCGCCGCCTCCGGTGCCGGCAACGTCTTCAACTGGTTCAAAGACGGCACGCGCCTCACCGGCGCGACCAGCGCCACGCTCACGCTCCCGCGCACCGAGCCGGTCGACGCCGGCACCTACACCGTCACCGTCACGAATCCGAACGGCTCCGTCACGAGTCGTGGCGCAGTTGTCACCGTCACGGCCAATCTCGCCGCGAAGAGCGTCGCGCGCTGGTGGAACGAAGCGCTGCTCGACGGCATCCGCAAAGACACGCCCAACCCGCCCGTGCACGCGCGCAATCTCTACCACCTCTCCACCGTGCTCTGGGACACGTTCTGGGCCTACGAAACCGACGGCTGGGCGCGGCAAAAGGAAATGTTCACCAAGGAAACCGTCGCGCTCCCCGCCGCCGAGGCCGACCGCATCGCCGCGCAGCGCGAAGCGATGAGTTACGCCGCCTACACGTTCATCAAAGCCCGTTTCGCGCGCAGCCCCGGCGTCGCCGCGACCACCGCCGGCATCCGCTGGCTCATGCAGCAATACGGCTACAACCCCGACCTCACCGACGCCTCCGGCACGACGCCCTCCGCCACCGGCATCCGCATCGCGCAACGCATCCTCGACCTCAACCGCGACGACGGCGCCAACGAGGCCAACGGCTACGTCGACGCGACGAACTTCGCCGTGATGAACCCCGCTTTGCTCACGCAGACCTACGGCATCGGCAACGGCGTGAACCCCGATCTCTGGCAACCGCTCAACCTCGCCAACACGATCACGCAAAACGGCATCATTCTCGGCAACGTCACGCAGTCGTTTGTCGGCGTGAACGCGATCGCCACGCGCACCTTCGCGCTCGGGCGCAACACGAACCGCTTCCTCGTCGACGATCCCGGTCCGCCGCCGCAATTCGCCGCCAGCACGCGCGCCGAATACATCCGCCAAGCCCGCGAGGTGCTCGAGTATTCTTCCCAGCTCACCGTCGCCGACGGCGCCACGATCGACATCTCGCCAGGAAAATTGCTCAACAATTCGCTCGGCACGAACGACGGCAAAGGCCACGCGACGAACCCGACGACGAATCAGCCTTACGCGAGCAACGTCGTCCTGCGCGGCGACTACGCGCGCGTGCTCGCCGAGTTTTGGGCCGACGGCCCGCAATCCGAGACGCCGCCCGGCCACTGGAATGTGTTGTTCAACCAAATCAGCGACCACTCCGCGCAGACCTTCCGCTACCGCGGCGGCAACATCGTGCTCCGTCGCCTCGAGTGGGACGTCGCCGGCTACCTCGCGCTCAACGGCGCGCTGCACGACGCCGCGTGCGCCGCCTGGACGCTCAAGTGGGAATACAACTCCGCGCGTCCGCTCACGATGATCCGCTACCTCGCCGCGCTCGGCCAGTCCTCCGACCCCGCGCAACCCGGCTACCACGCCGACGGCCTCCCGCTCGTGCCCGGCGTGATCGAGGTCGTCACCGCGCAATCCTCCGCGCCCGGCGAACGCCACGCGCACCTCGCCAACTCGATCGGCAAGATCGCCGTAAAAACCTGGCTCGGCACGCCGCCCAGCCCGACGATGACCTCCGGCACCGGCTGGATTCTCGGCGGCTATTGGATGCCGTATCAGCGCGAGACGTTCGTCACGCCGGCGTTCCCCGCCTACATTTCCGGCCACAGCACGTTCAGCCGCGCCGGCGCCGAGGTGCTCGCGCGCTTTACCGGCAGCGAGTTTTTCCCCGGCGGACTCGCCAGCGCGACGTTCGCGAAAGGCAGCCTCGGCTTCGAATACGGCCCGTCGCAGGACATCACGCTGCAATGGGCGACCTACTACGACGCGGCCGACCAAGCCGGCCTCTCGCGCCTCTTCGGCGGCATTCACATTTCCGCCGATGACTTCGTCGGCCGGCGCACCGGCTCGAAGGTCGGCCTCGACGCCTTCACGAAATTCACGACGCTCTACGCCCCGCCCACAACCTCGGCGTCGAACGGCAACACGAACAACGGCAGCGGTTCTTCCGGCACGACGACGCCCAGCACGCCGACCACGTCCGGTTCGAGCGGCGGTGGCGGCGGCGCGCCGAGCGGATGGTTCGCGGCCGCGATCGCCCTGCTCGCCCTCGCCCGAGCGCGGCGGGAGGCGAAGCGTGCGCGGCCGACGAATGGATCGAATTGAAAGTAGCCGCGTTGGAGCGAAGCGACAACGTGGCCGCTTCGAGGCACGCAGCGGCCACGCTTTCGTTTCACTCAAGCGCGGCTACAGCGATCTCCCAGATCCGACCGTAGCCTTGCCTGAAACCGCCTGCGCCCAAGTATAGCCGGCGGGCCAACCGCAGTGAGCTTCTTCACTGATTAAGAAATGCTCCTCACATGAAAACTGCAGCGATCCTGATATTTTGGTTTCTCGTCGGGTGCATTTTTGCCGGCTGCGCATCTATCCAAGACCGCTCGGCGAAATACCAGCACTTGATTGGGAAGCAGTTCGCGACTCGCTATGAACTCAAGCTATGCAAAATGAAGCGACATAACTACGATGTGGTGCCCTATCACCTTGATCTCGTCGGCAATGAGAATCCCGCGGCGAAATTTGTGGCTACGATTCCGGCCGGCACGGTCATCACTGTCCGCGATGCCAAGGTGAGCTACATTGGCGGCGATTGGGATTTCATCATCGCCGAGATCACAAATCCCGTCACAGGCGAGAATATCCTGGTCGAGGAAATGCTCGGTTTCTCGTCGGTAGATCCCGATCAGTTCTTTAAGCGTTTTGCGCATCCACCGCCCAAACCTATTTCTGCTGATTCCGCTGTTCGTTAAAAAGCCGGGTGGGAGGGCGCACAGCCCTCAGCGAAGGGGTCTGAAAATCAGAGTTTACTTCCCTCGCTCGCGCGGTTTCTTTCGCGGCCTTGGTTCGCCCGGATGGCGGAATTGGCAGACGCAACGGACTCAAAATCCGTCGCCCTCTAAAGGCGTGTGGGTTCGACCCCCTCTCCGGGCACCACTTTTCTTTCGCGCGGCGAAAGAAAAGTGTCCGCCGACTTGTCCGCCGTAGTCTTGGCGACGGCAGACCGCACGCCGAAGCGCCTGCTGCAGCGGCAGCGGAAACTGTAGGAGCGGCTTTACGCCGCGACCGGCTGCGTTGCGTGCACCACGTTCGAATCGCGGCGTCGTTCGTTTTGCTCCCCGCGAAGACTCCCCGCCGCGCTGCAGCGCGCGGCGTCGAGAGAGTCCCGGCGCATGCGTCGGGCGAACTGCGGGGCGTGGATGGGTCGTTTATCCCGGTGGTTCTTCGCATACACCGGGCCTAGCCGCGCCGGATGGCGAGCGAAGCGCGGCGATGGTATCCGTTCGCGTAACCAACGAAAGGCGACCATGGCGAGAATCTCTTCACGTTCCAAAGCGACCGGACGCGGCCGCACCCGACAATCCCACCGCGGGGGCAAAGCGATGAGCGGGCGCTCCGGCCGCACTCGCTCGCAGGCGCGCAGCGGCGCGCCAAGCCGCTCCCAGTCCTCCGGGGGCAAGAAAAGCGGCAAAAGCAAACGCGGTTTCGCCGCGATGGACCCGGCCCGGCAACGCGAGATCGCGTCGCGCGGCGGCAAAGCGAGCGGCGGTTTCGCCCGCTGGAGTCCCGAAGAGCTCCGCCAAGTCGCTTCGCGCGGCGGCAAAGCCAGCGGCGGTTTCGCGCGCTGGGCGCCGGAGGACGTCCGGGCGGTGGCGTCGCGCGGCGGCAAGGCCAGCGGCGGCTTCGCGCGCTGGGACGCCGACGAACTCCGCGAGGTGGCATCGCGCGGCGGTCGTGCTAGCGGCGGCTTCGCTCGCTGGAATCCCCGTGACGTGCGCGCCGTGGCTGCGCGCGGCGGACGCGCGCGTTGGTCGAATCAAAACCAAGGCAGCGGCCGGCGCGGTTCGCGGGCGAGCAGCGCGGCCCGCTCGAACTCCGGTCCGGGCGGGCAACGACGCGGCGGCCGCACCTTCGCCGCCGCCACGACGGCCGGGCAACGCCGCGGAATGAGCACGCGCGCCGCGGTGGCGAGAAACGACTGAGGGCATATTGAACGCACGGTGTCGAAAAGGCGCCGAATAGGAGAATTCGTGCGAAAAGTAGCGCGGTGCTTCAGCCCGCGCCGAGAGTGCCCGAGCGCGCGCTGAAGCACCGCGCTACCGCGAACCCTCGTTCGCGAAAGTTGTAGGAGCGGCTTTACGCCGCGATTCGTTCGGGGGCGGCATGCGCAGCGCAGCAATCGCGGCGTAAAGCCGCTCCTACAACCGCGTCGTCCGGCGGCGCTCGGGCGATGCGCGGCGATGCGCGGCGGTCGCTCAATTCGCCTCCGCGCCGGCCACGAGGAGAAACGCGTTCAATGCCGGTTCGGGCGCCGCGCCTTTGCGCCAGCCGAGGACGAGGCGACTCTCGGGCGCCGGACCGTCGAGCGGACGGAAGCTGACTTCGACCGGCAACTGCCGCGCCTCCGAAGGACACATGAAGGTCGCTCCGAGCCCCGCGCGCACGAGGCCGATGGCATTGGCGCGCGGCCAGACCTCGTCCGCGATGCGGGGCGTGACGCCGGCCTGTTGAAACGCCGCGAGCACGCGGTCGTAGAAGCCGGGGTTGTGCGCGCGCGGGAACATCACGAACGGCGTGCCGGCGAGGTCGCGCAGCCGCAGTTTCTTTTTCCCGTGTGCGAGCGGATGATCGCCCGGCAGGAGCACGCCGTTTTTTTCCCGGAGCAGCACCTTCGTGGCGAGGCCGGCCGGCGTTTGCTCGTCGGGATGAAAAAAACCGCACGCGATTTCGCCGGCCTTCAGCGATTCGAGCTGCGCGGACGTCGGCGACTCGTTCAACTCCACGCGCACGCCGGGATAGCGGCGGTTGAACTCGCGCAGGATGCCCGGCAGCACCGTCGCCATCGCGAGGCCGGTGAAGGCCACGCGCACGAGTCCGACCTGGCCGCCGGCGAGCGCCTGGATGTCGCCCGGCACCGCGGCGAGCGCGCGCAGCAGCGGCTCGATGCGGTCGAGGAAGGCTTTGCCGGCCGCGGTCAGCTCGACGCGGCGCTGCGTGCGGTTGAGGAGATCGACGCCGAGCGATGCCTCGAGCTGGGCGATGGTGCGGGAGAGCGCCGGTTGGGCGATCGCGAGCGCCTCCGCCGCCTTGCGGAAATGCAGTTGGCGCGCGACCTCGCGGAAGCAGACGAGGTGGCGGAGTTCGAAGGGATATTGATACTCGCGCGGCATCAATCGCGATGAAAGAGGTATTTCCGGTTATGGCAAGAAGCTGGTAAGCTGCGCGTCTTCCCCATCTTTCTCCTTCCGCTTTCTCTTAATCTTTCTCTCGTTCTGGGCGCCAAATTCAATCTGACGAAAGAGAAAGATTAAGAGAAAGAGGAAAGATTCTTCGAAACACTCTCATGTCCGCTCCCCAATCCCTCTTCCAAAAAGTCTGGGCCGCTCACACGGTCAAGAAACTGGCCAACGGCCAGACGCAGTTGCTCATCGGCACGCACCTCATCCACGAGGTCACGTCGCCGCAGGCTTTCGGCATGCTCCGCGATCTCAAGCTCCCGGTGCTGATGCCGCACCGCACCTTCGCGACGGTCGACCACATCGTGCCGACCGACCAGCTCGTCGAGCCCTACGCCGATCCGCTGGCGCAGGCGATGATGGACGAGCTGCGGAAAAACTGCGCGCAGTTCGGCATCACGTTCTTCGACCGCGCGAGCGGCAAGCAGGGCGTCGTGCACATCGTCGGTCCGGAGCAGGGCATCACGCAGCCCGGCACGACGATCGCGTGCGGCGACTCGCACACGAGCACGCACGGCGCGTTCGGCGCGATCGCGTTCGGCATCGGCACCTCGCAAGTGCGCGACGTGCTCGCCACGCAGACGATGGCGCTCGGCCAGTTGAAAGTTCGCCGCATCGAGGTGAACGGCAAACTCCGCCCCGGCGTCTACGCGAAGGACGTGATCCTCCACATCATCCGCACGCTCGGCGTGAACGGCGGCACGGGCTACGCCTACGAGTATGCCGGCAGCGTGTTCGACGGCTTCTCGATGGAAGAGCGCATGACCGTGTGCAACATGTCCATCGAAGGCGGCGCGCGCGTCGGCTACGTCAATCCCGACGAGACGACGTTCGCCTACCTGAAGGACCGCCCGTATTCGCCGCAAGGCGCCGCGTGGGACGCCGCCGTGGCGCGCTGGAAATCTTTCGCGAGCGACGCCGGTTGCCATTACGACGACGTCGTGAAGATCGACGCCGCCACGATCGCGCCGACGGTCACCTGGGGCATCAATCCCGGCCAGGGCATCTCGATCGCGGAAAACATCCCGAGCCCCGACACGGCGACCTCAGCCGACGACAAGGCCGGCATCATCGAAGCGCTCGCTTACATGAAGTTGCCCGCCGGCGCGCCCATCAAGGGCACGAAGATCGACGTCGCCTTCCTCGGCTCGTGCACGAACGGCCGCCTCTCGGATTTCCGCGAAGTCGCCAAATACGTCAAAGGCAAGCGCGTCGCTCCCGGCGTGAAGGCGATCGCCGTCCCCGGCTCGCAGATCGTCGCGCTCCAGTGCGAAAAGGAAGGCATCGACAAGATCCTCGCCGAAGCCGGCTTCGAGTGGCGCGGCGCGGGTTGCTCGATGTGCCTCGCGATGAATCCCGACAAACTCGTCGGCGATCAGCTCTGCGCGAGCTCGTCGAACCGCAACTTCAAGGGCCGCCAAGGCTCCGTCACCGGCCGCACGATCCTGATGAGTCCCGTCATGGTCGCCGCCGCCGCCGTCACCGGCACCGTCGCGGACGCCCGGGAAGTTTTCGCGGTCAACTGACCGCGCAAACCTCCAGTTGAAGTGGGAAGTTGAAGTTTAGGTTCACGCCTTCGCTTCCCGCTCCGCCCTCCCGACCTTCTTCAACTTAAACTCTCAACTTAAACTAGCCTCATGGCTCTCGCAAAAATCACCTCCGTCACCGGCCGCGCGGTCAACGTCCCCGGCAACGACATCGACACCGATCGCATCATCCCGGCGCGCTTCATGAAGTGCGTCACGTTCGACGGTCTCGGCGAATTCCTCTTCTACGACGTCCGCCACAATCCGGACGGCTCGAAGGCCGCGCATCCTCTCAACGAGCCGCGCTACGAGGGCGCGACGATTCTCCTCTCCGGCGCGAACTTCGGCTGCGGCTCCTCCCGCGAGCACGCGCCGCAGGCGATCCAGAAATACGGCTTCAAGGCCGTGATCGCGGAAAACTTCGCGGAGATTTTCTTCGGCAACAGCACGACGCTCGGCATGCCCTGCGTGACGGCGAAGCGCGAGGACATCGCCAAGATCGCCGCGTTCGTGGAGGCGAATCCGTCCGCTGAAATCACGATCGATCTCGAGAATCTCGAAGTGCGCTTCGACAGCCAGAGCGTGCCGATCACGCAGCGCGACAGCGCCCGCGACGCGCTCGTGAACGGCCGCTGGGACGCCATCGGCGAACTGCTCGATGGCATCCCCGCCGTGAAGGAGACCGCGAAGAAGCTCCCGTATCTCGCGGCGTAACGCGGCGACACAGCTATTCTTCCAGCGCGCGGTCCACCGCGCGCTTTTTTGTTTTGGTGCGTTACTTCGCCGGCGAAGCGCGGAGCTGCGTGATCGCCCAGTCGATTTGCTTTTCTCCGACGACGATCTGCCATCCGGTGGTCGCGCGCCGGAGTGGCAGTTGGAGCTCGCGATTCATGATTCCTTCGAGCCGGACGGTCGCGTTATCGGGATCAATTGCAGTGGCCTCGCCGATCCGGACGGCGGTCACCTTCGTCAGTCCGTCAGACAAGAACAGCGCGGCGAAACTTTCGGGGGTCGGAAGTTTTTCGCGGGCGGAATCGGGCAAGTCGGCGAGAAACGCCGCGGCTTTCGCGCGCGCTTCCGCCTCGAGAAGAAGCGTGTTGGCGAGCGCCGTGTCGTCGCCGCGGCACGCGGCCCAGAGCAGGGTGTGCACGGCTGCGCCTGGCGTCTGGCGGCCGACGTCGTGCAGATCTTCGAGGCGCGTCAGGCCGGGTGGCGCCAAGTCCGTTGAAATGGTGGCGGTCCGTTCGCGTTCGGCGCGTGCCTCGAGTGCTGCAATCTCGCTGCGCGCGGCGTCGATTTCGGCGGACACGGACCGGTTGGGCGCAATGTGAGGCGTCGTGCTCGTCGCGGGAGCCGGCTGCGTCGCGTTGCGCTCGCGTGTTTGAGCGAGCTGTTGCCGCAGCCGGCCGCTCTGGTGGCGCAAGCTGAGGGTGACCGCCAGGCCACTTCCGACGGTGATCAGCGAAACAGCGATGAGAGTGGGCAGGCGCATGTTATTTTTTGGGCGGCAGAATGCTGCCGGTCGCGGGATCGAGCCGCGAGCGGAGCCACGCGATCGGAGCTTTGTCGCCGACGAGGGCGACCGGCGTGAGCGTCCAGCCTTCTGCGGATTCTTGAAACGGCAACGCGCTGACCGCCTCGCGGCCGGAAGCGTAGCGCGTCCACGCCGAGACCATGTGCACGCCGGACGCGTAACCTTGCGATTTCGTGATCTGTTGTCCGATCGGCGGATCGCGCATCGATTCGGCGAAGTTGACGGCAATCAGAAGTTGCTCGGGCGTCGCATAACGGGCGCGGACGGCTTCGCTGAAGTTTCCCATGAACGCGGTGCGGTTGGCCGGCGTATCGTCGGAGAAGGCGATGAAGCGTGCGAGGGCGTCGACGTCGCCCGTGCGTGTGGCCCACGCGAGCGTGCTCATCGCCGCTTCGGGCGTGGCGCGACCAAGATTGTCCGGGCCTCGAAGGGACGAGGACGCGACGCCGGCCGGGCGCGCCTTCAACTCGGCGATGCGCTGTTGCAACTGGAGCAGCTCGGCGGTCGTGGCGCTGCTGGGCGATGGTGCTGCGACGCGGACGGACGCTTCTGGTGTGGGCGCGGTCGCAATGTTGGATGAGGACGGGCGTGCGGTGGCGATCTGACGCAGTTCCGTTCGCAACTGCTGTTGGGCACGCAACTCGCCGACCGATACGGCCAGCTCGGCAACCAGGAGAGTGCCAGCCGTAACCAGGATGATCTTTTTCATGAGGAGAAGAGAGGCAGCGGAGGCGGCTCCGGCGGACTGCCCCAGCGCCATGTGAGTGATCGCTGCGGCGAGGCCCGACGGGGCCGCGGAAAGCGGCTGACTGGTCAGCGCCACACCGAGGGCTGCGCTGGTCGAAGTCAGTCCGCGTCGGGCGAGGAGCACGCGCATCTTGTCCAGCGCTCGATCGACGCACGAACGAGCCGCCGTCTCGCTGAGCTGAAGCGCGGCGCCCACCTCCGCCAATGACTTTGCTTCGAAGAACCGCAGCAACACCGCGGAACGCTCTCGGTCTTTGAGTTCGCCGAGCACCTCATCGAGCACCGGGCGCAGATTTTCCCAGTCGAGCGATGTGTCGTCGCGGAGCGACGATTCCTCGCGAGCGGCGCGCGTTTCGCGGGCGAGACGTCGCGCTTCGGATCGAAGAAGGTTCATGACAGCGAAGCGGGTTGCGGCGTGCAACCACGCGATGAAGACCGGATGACGTCCGAGACGGGCCGCGCACCGCGACACGTCGATGAAGACTTGCTGCGTGACCTCCTGGGCGAGGTGGGCATTGCCGCGACATTGCCGAAGTGCGGATGCGTGGACGAAGTCGACGTGTCTCTGCACCAGCGTGGCGAAGGCAGCTTGATCCTGCTCTTCGGCGAAGCGTCGGAGGAGTTCGGCGTCATTGCTCATGCTGGTTTTCTTCTTACCGCCGTCGGGCGGAAAAACCGCGCACAAAAAATCTTCAGCGGAGGAACGTGAGCGGATAGGCGATCGAGGTGTGGGTCTGCGTCCACCGGCGGCGGCGACTTCGAGTAGGCGCAATCGGGAAAACGAAAAGGCGCACCTTGCGGGTGCGCCTTCGGAGGTTGAATTTTGCGTCGCTTATTTTGCCGCGACTTCGCGGTATTCGCCGAGTTCGCGGTAGCGGGCGTAGCGGCCGTCGAGGAGTTCGTCTTCGGACTTCTCGAGCAACTCGTCGAGGTGGCGCTTGAAGGCGTCTTTCAGCGCGGCGGCGGCCACGGCGGGGTCGTTGTGCGCGCCACCGAGCGGCTCGGGGATGACTTCGTCGACGATGCCGAATTCCTTCAGGTTCGCCGCGTTTAGTTTCAAGGCTTCGGCGGCTTTCGGCGCTTGGGCGCGATCCTTCCAGAGGATGGCGGCGCAGCCTTCGGGCGAAATGACCGAGTAGTAGCTGTTCTCGAAAATGAGCACGCGATCCGTCACGCCGATGCCGAGCGCGCCGCCGGAGCCGCCTTCGCCGACGATCACGGCGAGCGAGGGGACTTTGAGCATCGCCATTTCGCGGAGGTTGACGGCGATGGCTTCGGAGACGTGGCGCGCCTCGGACTCGACGCCGGGGAACGCTCCGGGCGTGTCGATGAACGTGAGGACGGGCAGGCCGAATTTCTCGGCGAGCTTCATCAGGCGGAGCGCCTTCCGGTAACCCTCGGGCTGCGGCATGCCGAAGTTGCGGAGAATGTTTTCCTTGGTGTCGCGGCCTTTTTGCTGGGCGACGATCATCACCGCGCGGCCGTCGAAGAACGCGGTGCCACCGACGAGCGCTTGGTCGTCCTTGAACTGGCGATCGCCGTGCAGCTCCTGGAAATCCGTGCAGAGCGCCGCGACGTAATCGAGCGCATAGGGCCGCTTCGGGTGGCGCGCGACGAGCACGCGCTGCCAAGGCGTGAGGGCCGAGTAGATCTCGCGCCGCGTGACCTCGATCTTCTGTTCGATCGCGGCGAGTTCGGCGGACATGTCGATGTTGTTCTCGAGCGATTGCTGGTGCAGCGCATCGAGCTGCTTTTCGAGTTCGCGCAGCGGCTTCTCAAACTCGAGCAAGTAGGCGGGTCGGTCCATAGGACGCGGAGGGTAGGGAGCGGCGCGGGCGGCTGTCAACGGGCCGCCCCCTCGGCTCCGCGTGGCATCGGGAGGAATTTGCCTTGATGCCTAGGGTGTTTTCCCGTGTCGTCTCGCGCCGTGAGCCAACCCCCGGCCAATCAAACACCTCCGCCAGCGAGCGGATCGCCTGCTTCGAGCGGAGAGGTGTCGGCACCCTCGGGAGGCAGTTGGCCGCCGGTGCCTCCGCCGCTGATCAACCGCCTCGTTTCGTCGGCTACGGCGACGCCGTTCGTGCCGGAGGAAAAGCGACCGGCGATTTCCGAGATTCCGTTTTCGTGCGTCGTGGAGCCGCCGCCGAAGCGCGCGCGTTCGCGCGGTGCGCCCGAGGAAAAACCGGCCGCGCCGGCGCGCAGCGTCGTGCCGACGACGCCCGCGACGAACGCGACGAACGCGACACACGCGCCGCGCGCGCCGGCGAACGCCCGCATCCCCGCGGTCGTGCCGAATCCGGCGATCGCGTCCGGTCGCGCGTCGCCGCACGCGCCTGCGCCGGCGAACACGCCGATGTCCTCCGCGCCGATGGCGACGATGCCGCCGTTCGCGCAAGGCGGGACGACCGCGCCGTTCGCGTCGACGAGCGAGACGCCGTTTGAGTTCAACCCCGAGAAACCGCCGCGAGTGCGCTGGCTGAGTTGGTCGACGCTGATCCTGCTCGCGGGATGTGTCGCGGGCTACTTTCAATATCAGCGGATGCAGGAGGCCAAGGCCTCGACGCCCGCGCTCGCGCCCGCGGTTTCCGGTGCCGCCACGGCGACGGAGGAGAAGCCGGCGGGCACGCCGGCGACTTCGTCGGCCGCGACGCCGTTCACCGCGCTGAAACAGGCGAAGGCGACGATCAAGGACGCCGGCGAAAAACACAAAGCAGCCTACGAACTCGTCGAAAAGATGCTCGACGACCCGAACGCCGCGGTCGACGCGACGGCGAAACCGGCCGCGGCGTCGATCGTGGTGCAGACTCCCGAACCCGCGCCCGACGCATCGGCGAAGCCGAAGCGCGATGCGGTGACGGCGCTGCTCGGCACCGACGGAGAATTTTTCGTGCCGGCGGATTCGCCGAAGCCGACTTTGCGTTTCGCGCGCTGGGTGCGCGCGGTGAAGATCGGCGGCGCGCGGCTGAGCGACAACCCGCGCGTGCTCGTCGGGGCGACCGCGTTCACGTTCGGCGATATCGTCGAAACGAATCTCGGCATCGTGCTCGACGGCTACAACGCGGCGCGGCGCGCGTTGCGGTTTAGGGAGACGGCGACCGGTGCGGTGATCGAGCGGCGGATTTGAGCCGACGCGGGGACGCGCGAAGCGCGCGCGACTCCGGCCTACAGCGCTCCGTGATGCGCGTCGGGATTCTTGAGCTGATCTTTCCAGCTCGCGATCTTCGCCTGCGCGCCGAAGTGCTCGGCTTTGGCCTTGTCGCCTTTTTCCATCCAGACGCGCGAGAGCGTCGTGTTGATGAAGAGATCGTCGGGACGCAGGCGATGGGCTTGTTCGGCGGCGAGGAGGGCGTCGTCGAAGCGGCGCAGGCTGAAGTTGATCTCGGCGGCGGCGTGCCACGCGGCGAACGAGTCGGGCGCGGCGGCGGTGGCGCGCGCGAGCTTGGCCAGCGCGGTGTCGTTGTCGCCCATCGTGTAGTCGAAGGTGGCGTCTTCGATCAGGTGTTGCAGCTCGTCGTCGGTCACGCGGCGGACGGTAGCAAGGCGTGGAGAAAATGAAAGGACGGCCTCGCGGCCGTCCTCGAACTTTCGGAAAACTGTAGCGGCGGTCTGTGACCGACGGTGGCCCGGCCTCTCCGAGGACGGGCCTTCCCGCGCCCGGAGGTCGCGGGCTATCCGCTCAGCTCTTCGCGGCGGCCGCGGGCTTGTGGCCGGCTTCGATCGAGATGTTCAGCGTGACCTCGTCGCCGAGCATCTTCGGGCCGTAGGAAACGCCGAAATCGTTACGGTTGATTTTGGCCGTAGCTTCCCAGCCGGAGATGGTGGCGCCGCCCATGCCCGGGCCGGTGCCGAGGAGCGAGACCTGGAGGACGACGGGCTTCGTGGTGCCCCGGATGGTGAGGTCGCCGGCGACGTCGAAGGTGTTCTCGCCCGTCTTCTTCCAGGACGAGGATTTGAAGGTGGCGGTCGGGAACTTGGCCTCGTCGAAGAAGTCGGGGCTCTTGAGATGGCCTTCGCGCTTTTCGTTAGCCGTGTTCACCGAGCCGATCGCGACAGTGGCTTCGACACTGCTCTTTTCGGGCGCGGCTTCGTCGAAGGTGATGGCGCCGTCGACCTTGGTGAAGGTCGCGGAGAACTTCGAGACGAGGTGCCGCAGGCTGAAGCCGACCGAGGAGTGCACCGGGTCGATCTTGTAGGTGACGGCGTCGGCGCGAACAGCGACGGCGAGCACGAGCGTAGCGAGGAGGGTAAGGAGACGTTTCATTTGGTTCGGAGGTTGAGGACGCAGACCGGTAGCTGAGTTCGTTGCGGATGCAACTAAGTTTTGCCGTGGCCCGTCGTCTCCGCCCGCGCCAGCCAGCCGCGCGCCTGTCGCAGCTCGTCCCCTTTATTCGCAAAATGCGTAATACGCCACATTCGCCAGCTAGGGTGCACCAGAGAGAATATGGCGTAATACGCCATAATTGTTTCATGCTTCTCGCCGGAGGGGGGGGAAGGGACGCGCGGCCGGGGTTACACGATGAGCATCGCGTCGCCGTAGCTGAGGAAACGATAGCCGCGCGCGGCGGCTTCGGCGTAGATCTCGCGGGACCACGCCACGCCGTCGGTGCTGCCGGGAGCGAGAAACGCGGCGACGAGGCAGAGCAGGGTGGAGCGGGGCTGGTGGAAATTCGTGATGAGCGCGTCGACAGCGGCGAACGTCGCCGGCGGATGAATGAAGATGTCCGCTTCACCGAGAAAGTCGCGCCCGAGCGGCGCGGTGTGGCGGCGGCGGAAATCTTCGAGCGTGCGCAGCGAGGTCGTGCCGACGGCGATGCGGCGCGCGGCGGACGGGGCGCGTGCCGAGGCGGAGGTGGGCCCGGACGCCAGCGCCGGCGTGGCGGCGGCGGACGCTGTGTCGGCGCTCGCATCCGCAGCGGAGCGCGCTGACGCGAAGAGCGCGGTCTGCGTGGCGGCGGGGACTTCGTAAATCTCGCGGTGGATCACGTGATCCTCGACGTGCTCGGCCGCGATCGGGCGAAACGTGCCGAGGCCGACGTGGAGCGTCACGTCGGCGAAGCGCACGCCGGCGCCCGCGAGTTGCGCGAGGAGTTGCGGCGTGAAGTGCAGCCCGGCGGTGGGCGCGGCGGCGGCGACTTGGTGCGCGCGGTCGGCGTAGACGGTTTGGTAACGCTCGCGGTCGCGCGCGCGATCGGTGTCGTCGTGGCGCTCGCCGATGTAGGGAGGCAGCGGCATTTCGCCGATGCGGTTGGCGACACCGAGAATGTCGCTCGCGCTCTCGCACGCGAAGGCGACGCGGAAGAGTCCCTCGGCGTTTTTCTCGCGCACGGTGGCGGTGAAATGGCCGGCGAGGGCGAACGTTTCACCGGGCGGAAGTTTGCGGCCGGGGCGCAGCAGGCACCACCACTCGGCGGATTGCGGAATGCGGAATGCGGAATGCGGATTGCCCGGAATGCCCGGAACGGCGGAGCGTGAGTTTTGGTTTTCGAGGGCGGTTGTCCCGGCTGCAAATTCGACCGGGCGGAGCAGCAGGCACTCGACGGCGCCGCCGGTCGGACGTCGCGCGTGGAGGCGAGCCGGGATGACGGCGGCGTTGTTGCGGAAGAGCGTGTCGCCCGCGCGGAGGTAGTCGCCGATCTCGCGGAAATGCCGGTGCTCGATCCGCCGCTCGGCGCGGTGCACGACGAGCAGGCGCGAGGCGTCGCGCTGCTGTGCGGGCGTTTGCGCGATGAGGTGCTCGGGAAGCGGATAGTCGAAGAGATCGGTTTTCACGTCGGGCGAACGGCGGTTGTTTCCCGGCTGGAGTCGATGGTCAAGAGTTGGCAATGGTGTCCGATGGCCGATGTCCCGCCAACTTGGAAAACGCCCGCGCTGTGGCTCTGCGCCGGTGCGTGTGCGCTGCCGTGGATCACGCCGCCGGTGGCGTTGTTTGCGGGGCTGGTGTTTGCGGTGTTCGTGGGCAACACGGACGCGAAGCGCGCCGCCAAGGTGCAGAAGTATCTGCTGCAGGGCTCGGTGGTCGGTCTCGGTTTCGGCATCCAGTTCAGCGCGGTCGTGAAAGCCGGATCGACCGGTGTGATGACGACGGCGCTTACGCTGGCGGCGACGATGGCGCTGGGGCTCGCGCTCGCGCGATGGTTCGCGGTGGAGCGGACGACCGGGCAGCTCATCTCGACCGGCACGGCGATTTGCGGCGGCAGCGCGATCGCGGCGATGGGGCCGGTGCTCGGCGCGGAGGCGCGCGTGATGTCGGTCGCGCTCGGGTGCGTGTTCGTGCTGAACGCGGTCGCGTTGTTCGCGTTTCCGGCGATCGGTCATGCGCTCGGGCTGACGCCGGAGCAGTTCGGTTACTGGGCGGCGATCGCGATCCACGACACCAGTTCGGTGGTCGGCGCGGCGGCGAAGTATTCCGCGGCGTCGCTCGCGATCGCGGTGCCGGTGAAGTTGGCGCGCGCGCTGTGGATTTTGCCGATGGTCGCCGTCGCAGCTTGGTTCGAGAAGCGCCGCGGGGCGAAGGCGGTCGTGCCGTGGTTCGTGCTGCTCTTCATCGCTGCGTCGGCGGTGGCCTCGGCGTTTCCGGCGGGCGGCCAAGTGTATCAATTCTGGGTCAGCGCCGCCAAGGCTGGTCTGGCCGTGACGCTGTTTTTGATCGGCGCTTCGCTCTCGCGGGACAATCTGCGCTCGGTCGGCTGGCGGCCGTTTGCGATGGGAATCAGTCTGTGGCTGGTGGTTAGCGTCGTTTCGCTGATGCTGATTTTGCGCGCGGCATGAGTGCTGTCATAAAGAAAGAGCGCCGTTGACCGATTCTCCTCTGACACCCAGAAATTTGCCCGTCTCTTTTTCCGAATGACGTCGAGCATCAAGCTCCCCCTTCACTTCATTGCCGCCCTTATTATTGCGGTCGTCATTCTGCTTACCCCCTCCACCGGGCGGCTTTCGCACAACTAAAGAGAGACAAATCTCCCAAGTGACGAAAAGGCCGCCCAACCCGGGTGGCCTTTCTTTTTTCCGAATGAAAACACTCCCCAGCACCGCCCACTTCAACCGCCCTTCCACGGGGGCTCGCCGCGCATGAGCGATCTCCGCCGCAACTCCGCCGCGATCACCGAGGGCGTCAGCCGCGCACCCGCGCGCGCCATGCTCAAGGCGGTCGGTTTCACCGATGAGGATCTCAAGAAGCCGCTCATCGGCATCGCGAACACCTGGACCGGAAGCCGCTCATCGGCATCGCGAACACCTGGACCGAAATTGGTCCATGCAACTACCACCTCCGCGAACTCGCCGAGGCCGTGAAGGCCGGTGTCCGCGCCGCCGGCGGCACGCCGATGGAGTTCAACACCGTTTCCATCTCCGACGGCATCACGATGGGCACGGAGGGCATGAAGACCTCGCTCATCTCGCGCGAAGTCATCGCCGACTCCATCGAACTCGTCGCGCGCGGCAATTACCTCGATGGCCTCGTCTGCCTCTCCGGCTGCGACAAGACCAACCCCGGCGTCATGATGGCGCTCGCGCGCGTCAACATCCCCGGCCTCGCCCTCTACGGCGGCTCGATCAATCACGGCGAACACCACGGCAAGGCGCTGACGGTGCAGGACGTGTTCGAAGCCGTCGGCGCGTTCAACGCCGGCAAGATCGACGAGAAGGAATTCAACTGCGTCGAAAACGCCGCGTGCCCGACCGCCGGCTCGTGCGGCGGCCAGTTCACCGCGAACACCATGGCGACCGTCATGGAGGCCATCGGCATTTCGCCCGCCGGTGCGAACGGCGTCCCGGCCGTCGATCCGGCGAAGAAAGACGTCGCGCGTCGTTGCGGCGAACTCGCGGTCGACCTCGTGCGCCGCGACTTGCGCCCCTCGCAGATCTTCATCCGCCCCGCGTTCGAGAACGCCATTCGCGCCGTCGCGGCGTCGGGTGGCTCGACCAACGCCGTGTTGCACCTGCTCGCGCTCGCGCACGAAGTCGGCGTGAAGCTCTCGCTCGAGGACTTCGATCGCCTCAGCGACCAGACGCCGACGATCGCCACGCTCAAACCCGGCGGCCTCTACACCGCGACCGAGATGCACGCCGCGGGCGGCATCACGCTCCTGTTGCGCCGTCTGCTCGAGGGCAATTTGCTCACGGGCGGCTGCCCGACGGTCACCGGCCGCTCGCTCGCCGAGGAAGTGCGCAACGCTCCCGAGACGCCCGGCCAGTTGGTGATCCGCTCGGTGGAAAAACCGTTCAAGCCGCACGGCGGCCTCGTCATCCTTCGCGGCAATCTCGCCGAGGAGGGCTGCGTGCTCAAAGTCGCCGGCAGCAGCGTGCAGAAGCACCGCGGCCCGGCGCGCGTGTTCAATTGCGAAGAAGACGCGATGGCTGCCGTCACCGCGCAAAAAATCAAGGCCGGCGACGTTGTCGTCATCCGCTATGAAGGGCCCAAGGGCGGCCCCGGCATGCGCGAGATGCTCGGCGTCACCGCCGCGCTCGCGGGCGCCGGCCTGGCCGACTCGGTGGCGTTGCTCACCGACGGACGCTTCTCCGGCGCCACGCGCGGCATGTCGATTGGCCACGTCGCGCCCGAGGCGTTCGTGGGCGGCTTGATCGCGTTCGTGCACGAGGGCGACATCATCGAGATCGATGTCGCCGCGCGCAAATTGCACGTCGAGGTCCCCGCGGTCGATTTCACGTATCGCCGCCAGGGCTGGACGCCGCCTGTCCCGCGCTATCAGCGCGGCGTGATGGCGAAATACGCCGCCACCGTTTCCTCCGCCGCGCTCGGCGCGGTGACTTCCTGAACCGTTTCACCAACCCCAACTCACTTCCACCTATGAAACTCACCGGCGCAGAAATCATCTGGGAATGCCTCCTTCGCGAGGGCGTCGATGTCGTGTTCGGCTATCCGGGCGGCGCAATCCTCCCGACGTACGACGCGATGACGAAATACCCGCAAATCCATCACGTCCTCACGCGCCACGAGCAAGGCGCCACGCACATGGCCGACGGCTATGCGCGCGCCAGCGGCAAAGTCGGTGTCGCCATCGCGACCTCCGGCCCCGGCGCCACCAACATGGTCACCGGCATCGCCACCGCGATGATGGACTCGTCCCCGATCGTCTGCATCACCGGCCAGGTCGGCTCGCGCGCGCTCGGCACCGATGCGTTTCAGGAAACCGACGTGACGGGCGTCACGTTGCCCGTGACGAAGCACAATTACCTCGTGACGAAAACCGGCGACATCGCCCGCGTGATCCGCGAGGCGTTCTACATCGCCAAGAGCGGTCGCCCGGGCCCGGTGCTCGTCGACATCACGAAGGACGCGCAGCAGATGACGGCCGAGTTCGACTGGGATGCCGTCGCGCCGAAGCTCGCCGGCTACCGCCCGAATCTCCGCGCCATGCCGACCGAATACGAGCGCGCGCTCGAGTTGATCAACTCCGCCAAGCGCCCGGTGATCCTCGCCGGCCAGGGCATCAAGCTCTCCGGCGCCACCGCGCAAGTGCTCGAGCTCGCCGACACCGCCCGCATCCCGATCGCCGTCACGCTGCTCGGCCTCGGCGTCGTGCCCGCCTCGTCGCCGTTCAATCTCGGCATGATGGGCATGCACGGTGAGGCGTGGGTCAACCAGGCCATTCAGCAAGCCGACTTGCTCATCGCGCTCGGCATGCGCTTCGACGACCGCGTCACGGGCAATCTGAAAACCTACGCGCCGCACGCGAAGAAGATCCACGTCGAGATCGACCCGTCCGAGGTGAACAAGAACGTTCACGTCGACGTGCCGCTCATCGGCGATCTCCGCGAAGTCCTCGAGGAAATCCTCCCGAAGGTCCGCACGTCCGACCGCGGCGAGTGGTGGGCGAAGATCGCCGAGATGAAGGGCGACTCCGCCGTGCGCGACATCCAGGCATTGCCCGACAACGGCCACCTCTACGCCGCGCACGTGATCAACGACCTTTGGCGCGCCACGAAGGACCGCGAGACGATCGTCGTCACCGACGTCGGTCAGCACCAGATGTGGGAAGCGCAGTATTACCGCCACGAGAAGCCGCGCTCGCTCATCACCTCCGGCGGCCTCGGCACGATGGGCTTCGCGCTCCCCGCGGCCATCGGCGCCAAGTTCGCCTGTCCCGACAAGGACGTGTGGGTGGTCGTCGGCGACGGCGGCTTCCAGATGACCTCGTGCGAACTCGCCACCGCCGAGCAGGAAGGCATCAAGGTCAACGTCGCGATCATCAACAACGCCTTCCTCGGCATGGTGCGCCAGTGGCAGGAGTTTTTCTACGAGAAGCGCTACGCCGCCACGCCGATGACCGGCCCGGATTTCGTGAAGCTCGCCGAGGCTTACCGCCTCAACGGCCTGCGTTGCGACAAGCGCGCCGAGGTCAACGCCACCGTGAAAGCCGTGCTCGCCGACAAGCGCACGACCGTCGTCGACTTCGTGGTCGAGCAGGAGGACGCCGTGTTCCCGATGGTGCCCGCCGGCGCCGATCTCGACGCCATGATCCGCCGTCCGAAGCGCGAAATCCTCGCCGAGTCCGGCGCCGACAAGGAATGGCAGATGCCCAACGGCGAAACCGCCGCCGTCTCCGAGCTCGCGCTCACCGGCGGCCCGTCGCCCGCCGCCACCGCCCCGACCGCCAAGCGCAAGCCCGCGCCGTCGTCGAAAAAGAAATCCGCCCGCGTCGCGCCCGCGCGCGCCAAGGCCGGCAAATCGAAGCGCCGCTAACCCGAGGAGAATCCTACCATGCCGAAACACACTCTCATCGCCTACGTCGAGGACGTGCCCGGCGTGCTGAACCGCGTCGCTTCGCTGTTCCGCCGCCGCAACTTCAACATCGACTCGCTCACCGTCGGCCGCACCGAGCAGCCGGGCGTGTCGCGCCTCACCGTCGTGGTCGACGCCACCGACGCCGGCGCGCGCATCGTCGAGGCCAACCTCTACAAGCTCGTCAACGTCCTCCGCGTCGACGACCTCACGCACAAGCCCGCGCTCAACCGCGAGCTCGGTCTCGTGAAGGTCAAGGTCACCGCTACGACCCGCTCCCAAGTGCTCGAACTCGTCGACGTGTTCCGCGCGCGCGTGGTCGACGTCGACGAGGAGTCCGTCGTCATCGAAGTCACCGGCACGCCGGAAAAGATCGGCAAGTTCGAGATGGTGATGCGCCCCTACGGCATCCTCGAACTCGTCCGCACCGGCGCCGTCTCGATGGCGCGCGGCCACGACAAACTCTCCGCCAACCCGCCGCTCGTGCGCGCGGAGGTGACGAACAACCAACACGCCGACGACAGTCACGCCGGCCTCGCGATGTCCGTCTGATGAGCACTCAACGCGCAACGGCCAGCGATTCGCGCGCGGTTCTCACCGCGCCGTCGCTGAGCGAGTTCTTCGACGAAGTCCCCGCCGCCGACACCGCCCCGGCGTCGGCGGATTACGACTTCTTCGGCGACTCGCGTTTCACGCCCGCGCACGACTGACCGAATTTTTCCACCACCACACCAAACCCACATCCCACGTTTTCACTCATGGCTAAAATCTACTACGACAAGCAGGCGGACCTCTCGCTGATCCGCGCCCGCAAAGTTGCGATCGTCGGCTACGGCTCCCAAGGCCACGCCCACGCGCTCAATCTCCGCGACAGCGGCGTCGACGTCCGCGTCGGCCTGGCGAAGGACTCGAAGTCCCGCCCGAAAGCCAAGAAGGCCGGCCTCAAGGTCGACACCGTCGAGGCCGTCGCCAAATGGGCCGACGTGATCATGATGCTCGTGCCCGACCACGTTGCCGCGCGCGTCTATCGCGAGTCCGTCGCCCCGCACCTCACCGCCGGCAAGGCGCTGTTCTTCGCGCACGGTTTCAACATCCGTTTCGGCGGCATCAAGCCGCCGACCGACGTCGACGTGTGCATGGTTGCTCCGAAGAGCCCCGGCCACCGCGTGCGCGAAGTGTTCCAGGAGGGCGGCGGCGTCCCCGGACTCTACGCCGTGCACCAGGACGCTTCCGGCAAAGCCAAGGCGCTCGCGCTCTCCTACGCGCGCGGCATCGGCTGCACCCGCGCCGGCGTGCTCGAGACGACGTTCACCGAGGAAACCGAGACCGACTTGTTCGGTGAACAGGCCGTGTTGTGCGGCGGTTGCTCCGAACTCGTGAAGGCCGGCTTCAAGACGCTCGTCGACGCCGGTTACCAGCCCGAGATCGCCTACTTCGAGTGCCTCCACGAGCTGAAGCTCATCGTCGACCTCATGTATCGCGGCGGCCTGAACTACATGCGCTATTCCGTCTCCGACACCGCGGAGTGGGGCGACTACCAGAGCGGCCCGCGCGTCATCACCAAGGAGACGCAGAAGGAAATGAAGCGCATCCTCGCCGACATCCAGAGCGGCAAGTTCGCCAAGCGCTTCATGGCCGAAAACGAAAAACACGGCCGCAAGACGATGAACGCCTTCCGCAAGAAGGAGCGCAGCCAACCGATCGAGAAGGTCGGCGTGCAACTCCGTGCGATGATGCCGTTCCTCAACCCCGTCGTGATCTCCAAGTAAGCCTTTTGGTGTTGTGTTACCCCAAGGCGGGCGGCTGCCCGTCGGCCGCCCGCCTTTTTTCTCCGCCTCTTCGAAAACGAATCGACATGAACAGCTCATCATCCTCCTCCCGCAGCGAAGACACTTTCCGCATGACGGACTTGTTCTCGCCCAGCGACGCCTTCGCGGACCCGCGCAGCCAGCGCCCGGCCGCCGAGCCGGCTACGCGCCCCTCGGTCGCGGGCGTTCCGGACTCGTTCGTATTCGTTAATCCCTTGTTTTCCTCTCCGCGCGCCCCGCGCCCCTCTACGCAGCGATAACCGCTGCGTTTTTTCTGCCCGAAGGAAATTTCCCATGAACTCGAACTACATCCGCATCTTCGACACCAGCCTGCGCGACGGTGAGCAAGCTCCCGGCGCCTCCATGACCTCGGCCGAAAAGCTTGAGGTCGCTCGCACGCTGGCCCGACTGGGTGTGGATGTGATCGAGGCGGGTTTTCCCGCGGCTTCGCCCGACGATCTCGCGGCCGTGCAGGCCATCGCCGCCGAAGTCGGCCAGACGCCCGTCGAAGGCCGTCCGCAAAGCGAGCCGCCGATCATCTGCGGCCTCGCGCGCTGCACGCGCAACGACATCCAGACCGCGTGGGAGGGCGTCAAAGGCGCCAAGCGTCCGCGCATCCACACTTTCCTCGCGACGAGCGACATTCACCTGAAGCACAAGCTCCGCATGACGCGCCCCGAGGTCGTCGCGCGCGCCGTGGAGATGGTGACGTTCGCGCGCTCGCTCTGCGCCGATGTCGAGTTTTCGCCCGAGGACGCCGGCCGCAGCGATCCGCTCTTTCTCTACGAAGTGCTCGAGGCCGTGATCAAAGCCGGCGCGACCACGCTGAACATTCCCGACACCGTCGGCTACACGATGCCCGACGAATACGGCGCGCTCATCGCCGGCATCATCGCCAAAACGCCGGGCGCGAAGGACGTGGTCATCTCCACGCATTGCCACGACGACCTCGGCCTCGCCGTCGCCAACACGCTCGCCGGTCTCCGCGCTGGCGCGCGCCAGGCCGAAGTCACGATCAACGGCATCGGCGAGCGCGCCGGCAACGCTTCGCTCGAGGAACTCGCCATGGCCATCCGCACGCGCAGCGACAAACACGGCCTGCACACCGCGATCGACACGCAGCAGCTCTGCCGCGCGTCGAAGCTCATCTCGCGCGTCACCAGTTATCCCGTCCCGCCGAACAAGGCCATCGTCGGCGCCAACGCCTTCGCGCACGAATCCGGCATCCATCAGGACGGCATGATCAAGAACGCGCAGACCTACGAGATCATGCGCCCCGAGGACGTCGGCGCCACGCAGACGACGCTCGTGCTCGGCAAACACTCCGGTCGCAACGCCGTCTCGAAACGCCTCGCCGAACTCGGTTACCCGCTCGACGGTGAAGCGCTCAACCGCGCGTTCGCGGAGTTCAAGAAACTCGCCGACCGCAAAAAATCCGTGCACGACGCCGACCTGATCGCGCTCGCCAGCGACGAGCGCACGCCCGCGCCCGAACTCTGGCAGCTCCAGGATCTCCAAGTCGCGTGCGGCACCACCGGTTTGCCCACAGCCACCGTCCGCCTCCAAGGCCCCGACGGGAAGTCGCACGTCCACGCCGCCGTCGGCACCGGCCCGGTCGACGCGAGCTACAAGGCGATCGATCACATCGTCCACTCGCACGTGCAACTGCTCGAGTTCGCCGTCACGGCCGTCACCGAGGGCATCGACGCGCTCGGCGAAGTATCCGTGCGCGTGCGCCACGACGACCAGCGTTCCTGCCACGGTCACGGCGCCGACACCGACATCATCGTCGCCAGCGCGAAAGCCTACCTCGCGGCCGTGAACATGGTGCTGTCGCGGCAAAACGCCACGCCCGCCCAGCACGCCCAAAAATCCAGCGCCCCCGCTGAAGCTCCCGTTTCATGAGCCGCCGACTTAGTATTCCGTTCTTGGTAGGGCGAACCGCCGAGGCTGCGCATTCGTCGCCGTCGCCGGTGAGCCGTTCTGTCGTCCGCGGCTCGTCGGGGACGACTCGCCCTACCACCTTCGCAATTTCTGCACCATGAGCCGCGATCCGAATCTTCCCGCCACCGTTGAAGTTTTCGACACCACCCTGCGCGACGGCGCGCAGACCGAGGGCATTTCCTACTCGCTCGAAGACAAGCTGCGCATCGCGCAGAAGCTCGACGAGCTCGGCGTGACCTTCATCGAAGGCGGCTGGCCCGGCTCGAATCCGAAGGATGCCGCGTTCTTCGACGCCGCGCGCACGCGCACGTGGAAGACGGCCAAGATCGTCGCGTTCGGCGCCACGCGTCGCGCGAACATCGCGCCCGCCGACGATCCGAGCGTGCAGGCGCTCGTCGCGGCCGGCACCGAGGTTTGCTGCATCTTCGGCAAGTCGTCCGTCATGCAAGTCGAGGAGGTGCTGCGCACGACGCTCGACGAAAACCTGCGCATGATCGAGGAGACCGTCGCCTATCTCCGCTCGCAGGGGAAACGCGTGATCTACGACGCCGAGCATTTCTTCGACGCGTTCGACGCGAACTCCGATTACGCGCTGAAAACGCTCGCGGCCGCGCAGGAGGGCGGAGCGGAGACGCTCACGCTCTGCGACACGAACGGCGGGCATCTGCCGTGGCAGGTCGAGCAAACGGTCGCCGCGGTGCGCGCACGTTTCGGCCCGTCGCAACGCATCGGCATGCACACGCACGACGACACCGGTTGCGCCGTCGCGAACACGATCGCCGGCGTCCGCGTCGGCGCTGCGCACGTGCAAGGCACGATCAACGGCTACGGCGAACGCTGCGGCAACGCTAACCTCTGCATCGTCGTCCCGAATCTCGAATTGAAACTCGGCGTGCGCGCGCTGCCCGAGGGCGCGCTCGCGCGCTTGCACGACACCGCGCGATTCGTCGCCGAGGTCGCGAATCTCTCGCCGAACGAGCACATGGCCTACGTCGGCCGCAGCGCGTTTGCCCACAAGGCCGGCGTGCACGTCTCCGCGATGCTTCGCCATCCCGACGCGTATCAACACATCGATCCGAAGAAGGTCGGCAACGAGATGCGGGTGGTCGTCAGCGAGCTTTCCGGTCGCGCGAACTTGGTTTCGAAGGCCGAGAATTTCGGCTTCGACGGCCTCGATCCGAAGACCGGCGCGAAAGTCGTCGAGGACATCAAGGCGCTCGAGAACGAAGGCTTCTCGTTCGAGGCCGCCGAGGCCAGCGTCGCGCTGCTCGTGCGGCGTCGCTCGGCGGATTACGCACCGCCGTTCAAGCTGATCGACTATCGCGTGATGGTGAGCCGGCACGACGAGAAGCGTTTCGCCGAAGCGACGATCAAGTTGCAGGTCGAGGCCGACGAGGTGCACACCGCCGCCAGTGGCGACGGCCCGGTGCACGCGTTCGACCGCGCGCTGCGCAAGGCGCTCGAGCCGCACTTCCCCACGGTGCGCGGCATCCATTTGGCCGACTACAAGGTCCGCATCCTCAACACCGGCGCCGGCACCGCGGCCATCACGCGCGTGCTGATCGACTGGGCCAACGCGGACACGCGTTGGAGCACCGTCGGCGCGGGCACGAACATCCTCGAAGCCACCTGGCTCGCGCTGGCGGACGGCTACGAGTTCGGTTTGACCGGCGTTCCCGCCAAAACTCCCGCGTCCGTGTAAAAGCGTGGACGCCCAATCTTTCCCAATTCACGCGGCGCACGGCCGTAATTTCCGTGCAAAATCCTAATCATCAATGAAGGCAACTATCGCACTCACGCCGGGCGACGGAATCGGGCCCGAGGTCGTCCACGAGGCACGGCTTTTGCTCAACGACGTGGCGAAGCTGTATGGTCACCAATTTCAATTTACCGAGCACCTGCTGGGCGGCTGCGCGATCGATCGCCACGGCACTGCGCTCCCGGATGAAACGCTGGAAGGCTGTCGCCGCGCGGATGCTGTGCTGCTCGGTGCCGTTGGTGGACCTAAGTGGGACGACCCGCAGGCCAAAGTCCGCCCGGAGCAAGGCCTCCTCGCGATCCGCAAGGCGCTCGGACTTTACGCCAATCTCCGGCCCATCAGCCCGCATCCCGCGCTCGCCAAGCTCTCTCCGCTCAAGCCCGAGCGCGTGGCCGGAGTCGACTTCATCGTCGTTCGCGAACTCACCGGCGGACTCTATTTCGGCACTCCTAAAGGCCGCGAACAAACGCCCGACGGCGAACGCGCGGTCGACACGCTCGTTTACACCGAGACCGAGATTCGACGCATCGTGAAGCTCGCCTTCCAACTCGCGCAAAAGCGACGCAAGCTCGTCACCTCGGTCGACAAGGCCAACGTGCTTGAGTCCTCGCGCTTGTGGCGTAAGATCGCGATCGAAGTCGGCAAGGAATTCCCGGACGTGAAACTCGAGCACCAGCTCGTGGATTCGTGTGCCATGCGTCTGATCACGCACGCGCCGTCGTTCGACGTGATCGTCACCGAGAACATGTTCGGCGACATCCTGACCGACGAAGCCGCCGTGCTCGCGGGCTCGCTCGGCATGTGCCCTAGCGCGTCCCTCGGCGAAGGCCGCATCGGCCTCTACGAGCCGATCCACGGCTCCGCGCCCGACATCGCCGGCAAAGGCATCGCCAATCCCACCGGCACGATCCTCTCCGCCGCGATGCTGCTCCGCCACTCGCTCGGCCTCGAAGCCGAAGCGAAAGCCGTCGAAGCCGCCGTGTCCGCTACGATCGACGCCGGGCAACTCACCGGCGACCTCGGCGCGACCGAGCCGCTGACGACCGCGCAAATGGGTGCCGCCATCCGCGGCCGCCTCGCCGCCGCGCGCGACTGATTTTCTGCTCGTCCCCTGTTTCCCATGATCGCTACACCCACACGCTACAGCTCCGAGGCCGGTGCCACGGTGGAAGCGCCGCGCGACCCCGTTCGCCGCGCCGTTTCCGCTGTCGATCCCTCGCTCGCGTTCCCGCGCACTTCCGTGCGCGTCCGCGAGTCGAACCCGAACCACCACCTTTGGAACAACAACGGCACGTGGTATGTGCATTACACGGTGCATCCGACGCCCCTCACCAAGTCGCGCGTCCGGATGTCCCTCGAGACGAAAGATCTCGAGGTCGCTCGTCAGCGGCGCGACGACATCCTCGTTCGCGCCGGCGCCGGCCTGTAATCTGCCCGCCCTGTCGTTCTTGTCCTTGCGAGGAGCCCTTCGGGGCGACGAAGCAATCCAACTGACTCACTCCGAAATCTAGCTGGATCGCGCCGAGTTCCGCCCCCGCGGCCTCGCGACGGCAACCGAGAAAATTTTCCACCTTCTTCATCACCGCAGCCGGGCGGAGACGCCCGGTTTTTTGTTTTCGTCCGGCGCTGTGGCGGTGAATTTGCGTTGTGCCGCGTTCGCGATAAAAACGTGCTTGCCAGTGAGCGGGACGCCCCGCGAAATCGGCCCCTCGTTCTTTCGCCAACATAGCTCAGTTGGTAGAGCAGCGCTTTCGTAAAGCGCGGGTCGCTGGTTCAAGTCCAGTTGTTGGCTCCATTTTCAAACGCCCGGTTTCCGCTCAGGAGACCGGGCGTTTTTGTTTCGCGATCCGAGCGCGGACTTGCCGATGGAGCACCGAGAGGTAAGGTAACGCGCATGAAGTTCACGGTGACGATCGATCGCGACGAGTCTGGCGCGTGGGTGGCTGAGTGTCCGTCTGTCCCCGGCTGCGTGAGCCAGGGCGCAACCAAACGAGAGGCGCTGAAGAACGTGCGCGAAGCGATCGAGCTTTGTTTGGAAGTTCGCGCGGAGCGCGGGCTCCCGTTGACCATCGAGACGCAGCAAGTCGAAGTGGCGATCTGATGCCGGTTTTGCCCAGACTGAGCGGACGGGCGGCGGTCAAAGCCTTCGGGCGCGACGGCTGGCAGGTCGCTCGGCAAAAAGGCAGCCACATCATTCTCGTGAAGCCCGACAGTTGGGCGACTCTTTCCGTTCCCGATCGTCGCGAACTCGCCCCTGGCACGTTGCGTGGTCTCATTCGCGCCAGCGGACTGACGGTCGATCAGTTTGTCGCGTTGACGAAGAAATAGGTGACAACGCGCACGCGATCGCGGGGCAATTCCGGCGGTTGACTCTATTTTCGGGCGCCCGGTTTCCGGCGAGGAGGGACCGACCGTTTGGATTTCAGCGCACCTCAAGGATGGCGCGTTGTGCCCAGACTTTGAGCGCGGCGCCTGACTGAAATAGAAAAGCGATGTGTTCGTCCGGCGATCGGTAGCCGCCGAAGCAGCTCTCGAAATCCGTGACAAACTCAGGTGGGGTGAACGTCATGCTTTGCAGGCAATCGTCCTCAGACCTGGGCATTTCGTCGTCTCGCCGTCGCACCGCGAAGTTAGCGACGTCATGAAAGGTGAGCACGAGTTCAGCCGGCGCGTTCGCCGGCACCCAACTGCCCGTTCCGCGTTTCCAGCGCAGAATGGCGGTCCGCGCCGCCGGGCGATAGTCGAGTCCGACAAAGTCGAAATCGTTGTGAAGATCGAAATACTGTTCGCCCGACCTGATCGCGATCTCCTGATCGATCGCGAATTCGCAGTCCATGGCGGGTTTCGTCACCCCTTCGCCGGCTCGGCGGTGATCGCGCGGTGCATCGTGCGGGCGAGTTCTTCGTTCGTGAAGGGCTTCGAGAGCAGCGCGACGTGGCCGATTTGCGCCAGCTTCTCCGGTGAAATGCGCGAGAAGTAGCCGGACATGATCACCACCGGCAGTTGCGGCGCGAAACTGCGGATCTCGGCGGCGAGTTCGATGCCTTTCATCACCGGCATCGTCTGGTCGGTGAGGAGCACCGAATAGTCGGCGGCGTTGCGGCGCACGACTTCGAGGCACTGCGCCGGGGAGTCGAACGAGGCGACGCGGTAACCGTTTTTCTCGAGCGCCATCTGGGCGAAGCTGCGGACGATGTCTTCGTCGTCGACGACCGCGATGAGTTCGCCGCTGCCGCGCGGGACGATGTCCATCGGGGCCGTCGATTCGGACGCGGGCTGGTGCGCGATCGGGAGGAAAAGCGTGAATGTGGCGCCGTGGCCCGGCGCGCTTTGCACGGTGATGGCGCCGCGGTGCGCCTGAATGATGCCGTGCACGACCGAGAGGCCGAGGCCGGTGCCCTGGCCGACTTCCTTCGTGGTGAAGAACGGATCGAAGATGCGCTTGCGCGTCTCTTCGTCCATGCCGTGGCCGGTGTCGGCGAAGTCGAGGCGAGCGTAGTCGCCGGCGTTGATGTTGCTGAGGGCGCTGGCAGCCTCCTCGTCGAGGTTCACCTGCGAGAGCATCAGGCGCATGGTGCCGCCGGTGGCGCGCATGGCGTGCGCGGCGTTCGAGCCGAGGTTGAGCAACACCTGGTGAATCTGCGTGGCGTCGGCGAGCACGCGGCCGCACTCGGCAGTGGTGTCGACTTCGATGCGGATCGTCGCGGGCACGGTGGCGCGGAGGAAGCGGCGGGCGTCCTCGACGACTTGCCCGAGGTTGACGGGGACTTTCTCGCTGTCGGCCTGGCGGCTGAAGGTGAGGATCTGGTCAACGAGTTCGCGAGCGCGCAGCGAGGCGTCGCGGGCGGCGGCGAGGTAATTGCGTGCGGGGTCGGTCTCAGGCAGCGTGTCGAGCGCGAGATCCTGGTAGCCGAGGATGCCGGTGAGGAGATTGTTGAAATCGTGGGCGATGCCGCCGGCGAGCGTGCCGAGCGTCTCCATTTTTTGCGCCTGGAAGAGCTGGCCTTCGAGCTGGCGGCGCATCTCCTCGGCGTCGCGGCGGCCGGTGATGTCCTGAAACGCGCCGTAGAGGCGCGTGGCGCGACCGTCCTTGAGCTGCGCGCGGCCGAGGACGCGCACCCAGAGCTTGTGGCCGCGGGCGTTGATGAACGGCAGTTCGAGGTCGAAGCCGGTGCCGGCGCGCACGGCGTGCTCCATCGCTTCGGTGAGCGTCTGGCGCGCTTCGGGGGGATAGAACGCGAGAGATTTTTCCAGCGTGGGCTCGAACCCGAGCTCGACTTCGTGGATGCGGAACATCTCGGGCGACCACGTGAGGCGGGCGGTGCCGAGATCCCATTCCCACGCGCCGATGTGCGCGAGGCGCGAGAGCTGGAGCGACATTTCCTCGCCGTGGCGGAGGCGCTCTTCGAGCTCCTTGCGCTGCGTGATGTCGGTCTGCGTGCCGACGACGCGGGTCGGCTGGCCGTTGGCGTCGCGGCCGACGACTTTGCCGCGACCGAGCACCCAGACCCAATGCCCGTCCTTGTGCCGGAGGCGATATTCGGCCTGGTAGATCGGCGTGCGGCCGGCGAGGTGGTCTTCCATCGCCTTCTCGACGTGCGGCACGTCGTCGGCGTGGCCGAGGTCGAACCAGACTTGGCGAGTGGGCAATTCCTCCTCGCGGTAGCCGATCATGGCGGCGTAGCGCGTGTCGCGGAAAATTTGCCCGGTGGTCAGGTTCCAATCCCACACGCCGTCGTTGGTGCCGGAGAGCGCGAGCTGCCAGCGTTCCTGGGAAATGCGCAGCTCCTCGCGCAGCTCCTTCGCCTCGGTGATGTCGCGGTCGAGGCCGACGAGGCGCGCGGCACGGCCGTCGCGGGCGCGCTGGATGATGCCGAGCGCTTCGATGTGGCGGAGCGAGCCGTCGGGGCGACGGATGCGGAACTGGCTTTGATAAATCGGCGTGCGGCCGGCGATGGCGTCGGCGATCGCGAGATCGTCCTGCTCGACGTCGTCGGGCAGCACACGGTCGTGCCACTCGCGCACGGCGCCGCTGAACGCGCTGCGCTCGATGCCGTAAATCTCGAGCATGCGGTCGTCCCAGATCATCTGGCGCGTCGAGAGGTCCATTTCCCAGACGCCGTAGCCGGTGGCTTTGATGGCGAGTTGGAGGCGGTCGTTGAGCGAGGCGAGCTCGCGGGCGCGCGCGTGCTCTTCGGTCACGTCGCGGTCGATGCCGACCACGCGCGTCACGCGGCCGCTGCCGTCGCGCCGGAGCACGCCGAGCGTCTGGATGTGGCGTTCGCTGCCGTCGGGCAGGATGATGCGGAACTGATCCTCGAAGCCTTCGTCGGCGGCGAGCGCGCGGCCGATCTCTTCTTGCACCTGCTCGCGATCTTCCGGGTGCATGCGCGCGAGCCAGGCGCCGGTCGTGCCGTCGAATTGCTCCGGCGTGTAGCCGTAGAGCGCGCATTGATGGTGGTCCCAGTAAACGCGTTTGTTGACGAGATCCCAGTCCCACACGCCGAAGCCGCCGGCGCGGAGCGCGAGGTCGAGGCGCTCGGTGGTTTTTTGAAGTTCCTGCGTGCGCTCGCCGACGAGCACCTCGAGGTTCGCGGCCTGGGTTTGCAGGCGGGCGAGGAGGGCGTCGCGCGAGGCTTCGGCATCGACGCGGCGCTGGTCGAGCGTGTCCATCCGCCGCAGCGCGTAGGTGAGCACGCCGAAGATCACGACGCTGTAGGCGACGTCGAGCAGCAGACCGGTGTCGTGCAATTCCGGCAGCACGGGCAGCAGCCACCAGCTCATGGCCATGAAGAGCAGCACCGGCACGAGCAATCCCACCGCCATCAACACGAGCGCGAAATACCCGAGCGGGTGCGCGCGGGAGAAGATCGCGAGCAGTTCTCCGCTCAGCCGGGCGCACACGATGCCGAGGCCGAGCGCCAGCACCCCGAAGGCGCTCATCACCGAGATCGGGGCGCCGGCGGGATTGACCGCCATGCCGCCGAGCGTGAGCAGCGCGAAGCTCGCGACGGCGAGCCCGAGCCAGTTGGACACGCCGAACCAGTGGCGTTTTTCGTGCGCCAGCGCGAGCAGCCCGAGGCCCGCGAAGCAGAACGGCAGGGAGGTGTTGACCGCGATGTGCGTCGGCGTCGCCAGCGGCACCGATCCGCCCAGCGGCGAGGCGATCCATCCAAAATCGACGCCGAGCATCGCTCCGAGCGCCGCCGCGCCCGACGACGCCGCCAACGCGACCGCGATCGCCTGCCCGAGGAGGCGCGACAGGCGGCCACCCGGGTTTTGGAGGAGCAGGAGGGCGGCCGCTCCGGCGACGAGGCCGGCGGCGGTGTTCGGGCTCATGGCTTTCCACGCGGGCCAGAGCCGGGTCATCCACGGGATTTGCGCGCTCCAGCCGATGAGGCCGATCAGGCCGAGCGCGAGGGAGGTCCAGGCGGCGTTGCGGGCGATAAGACTGAGCTTCAGGTCGCGGGCGGGCACGGGGATGGGGCAACCTTGGGGCTAGCGCTCGCGCCGGCAAAACATTTATGCGCGGGCGGACCGCAAGCGGCGCTTTAGCGCGCCTCGGTTGCGCCGATGAACCGGGAAGCTGTCCCGATTCGCGACTTGTTGCCGGAAATTAATTAAAGGAGCCCCCATGACCGGCCGATGTAGATCGATGCAGTCATGAAAGCAAAAATCCTGATCTTTATGTTGGCCGCCTTCGCGCTTGGCTCCATGCCGGCGAAGGCGGAGGAAGGCCTCGAAGCTCCCGTGCCCGTGCGCATGGTGCCACCCAAGTTCCCGAGCGACATGCGCCGGGAAGGCACCGGCGGCGTGGTGACCGTGAAATGCACGATCGACGAAAAAGGCAACGTCACCGACCCCGTGGTCGAGAAGGCGTCGAACGACGCGTTCGTCGCCCCCGCGCTCGAAGCCCTGCGCAAATGGAAGTTCAAGCCCGCCAAGCGCGGTGGAGTTCCGGTCGCGCTGAAGGTCAGCATCCCGATTCAATTCAGCATCAGCGACGACTGAGCCCGGGCGCCACCCCGGCTTTACCTGTTCACCTCTCCTAGTCCCCTCATGTCCACCCGCACTTTGACCATCGGGCGCCGCATCGCGCTCGGCTTTACTCTCGTGTTCGTGCTCCTCGGCGCCATCGCCGTCGTGGCTTGGATCGCGCTCGGCGCCTCCGGCCGCAAATTGTCCGAATACGCCGGCAGCGCGAAAGAGACCAACACCGCCGCCGCGCTCGCCGCCGCGATGATCGAGGTGAAGCTGCAGGTTAACGAATACCTCGCCGTCTCCAACGCCGCCAACGCGCAGGCCTACAAGACCGCGAAACAGAAACTCGATCAGGAAATGGGCGTCGCCGCCAAGGTCATCGTCGAGCCCACGCGCGCCGCCCAGGTGACCGACGCCTCGCAACTGCTCGTGAAATACGACGACGCCTTCCAGAAGATCGTCGTCATCACGGGCAAGCTCGACACCGTCGTCGCCGAGCAGCTCACCCCGCGCGGCGACGAGATCGCCGCCGGGCTGCAGAAGGTTCTGGCCGATGCCAAGAACAACGGCGACATGAACGGCGCCTTCAAGGTCTCGAACGCCCTCAAGGCCTACTTCGAGAGCTCGAGCCTGGCCAATTCCTTCATGCTTACCTCGCGCCTCGACTTCGCCGACGCCGCGAAGAAATCCATCGCCGGCGTCGCCGACTCGATCGTGAAGATGCAGCACGACCAGGAAGAGCTCGTGAAACTCGACGCCTCGCTGAAGGACGAGAACAAGGACGCCCTCCTCAAATCGCTCGCCGTCGCCACCGCCGCCTACGCCTCCGCGCTGAACGAAATCATCGCCGCCAAGCAGGAGCGCAACAGCCTCATCACCGGCCAGCTCAACCGCATCGCGCCACAGTTCACCGCCGCGCTCGTGAAGGTGAAGGACTCGGTGGAGGAATTCCAGGCCTCGCTCGAAGACCGCATGCGCTCCGAACAGCGCCGCAACGAGATCCAGGTGCTCACGTTCACTTCCATCGGCGCGGTCGGCGGCATCCTCGCCGCCTGGTTCGTCATCCGCAGCATCACGCGTCCGATTTCCACCATCGCCGACCAGCTCGCCTCCGAGTCCGGCCAGACGCACGCCGCCGCGCTGAAGGTCGCCGAAGTTTCCACGCAGATGTCCGACGGCGCCAGCCGCCAGGCCGCCTCGCTCGAGGAGAGCAGCGCCTCGCTGCACGAGATGGCGAGCATGACGCAACGCAACTCCGAGGGCGCGCAATCTGCCAAAGGCCTCGCCGCCGAAGCCCGCGCCACCGCCGACGCCGGCGCGCGCGACATGGCTGCGATGCGCAGCGCGATGGGCGCCATCCAGTCGTCCTCCACCGAGATTTCCAAAATCATCAAGACGATCGACGAGATCGCGTTCCAGACGAACATCCTCGCGCTGAACGCCGCCGTCGAAGCCGCCCGCGCCGGCGAGGCCGGAGCCGGTTTCGCGGTCGTCGCCGAGGAGGTCCGCAATCTCGCCCAGCGCTCCGCGCAAGCCGCCAAGGAAACCGCCGCGAAGATCGCCGACGCCTCCGCCAAGAGCGAGCAGGGCGCGCAGATCAGCGCGCAGGTCGCGGGCAGCCTCGATTCGATCGTCCAAAAAATCCGCCAGCTCGACGAGATGGTCGGCTCCATCGCCCAAGCCTCGCACGAGCAGAGCGAAGGCATCGGCCAGCTCAACCAGGCCGTCGCCGGCATGGATCAGATCACGCAGGCCAACGCCGCGCTCGCGCAGCAATCCGCCACCTCCGCCGAGGAACTCCAAGGCCAGTCCGCCCAGGTGCGTGCGGCCGTCGAGGAACTCATGCACATGGTGCACGGCGACGCGCAGCACAACGTCGCACCGGTCGCCACGCACGCCGTGGCGAAGCCCGCCAAGGCGCGCGCCCGGGCCTCCGCGCCCGCGAGCGCCGGCATCGTCAGCCCGCGCCTCCATTCCGCCGGCGCGCCGAAATCCTCCGTCGAGCCCTCGGAAGCCCATTTCATCGACCAGTAAAGTCGAGTCAGTGACTGCTTCAGAGCGGAGACGACAACGTCTCCGCTTTTTTGTCGGCCGGCCACGCGCGCCGTCCGATCCCTCGTAGCAGCCGACGCGAGGAGACTGGAAGCGCGACGCGGCGTTCGAGCGAAACCAGGCTCCTCACGTCGGCTGCTACTTCGAGGGTTCGCACGGAAACTGTAGGAGCGGCTTTACGCCGCGATTCGAGGGCGGCGCGCAACGAACCGATCGCGACGTAAAGTCGCTCCTGCACAAAGCCACGGCGTCCTCGTAGCAGCCGACGTAAGGAGGCTGGGAGCGTGCTGCGGCGTTCGAGCGAAACAGCCTCCTCACGTCGGCTGCTACGAGGGACGCTTCGTGTGTCCTCGCGTGCAGACGCAAAAAAGCCAGCGGCGTTCACCACTGGCGGATCGGAGTTCGGCGCGGATGCGAGCGCGCGCGGCTCAACTGCGCGGACGTCTCAGCGACGGCGCGGGCGGCTGCGTGCGGAACGGTTGCGGATCGAAGATCGCGTTCGGATTCACCAGCTCAGGCGGCGAAAACAGGAACTTCCCCCAGCGCAAGTCACGACGCGGTCCGACGACGCCCAGCGCGCTGGCATATTGGGCATGGCGGAGATTGGGGTAAGGGGTGGCCATGCTCTCGTCATCGACACAAACGCCGCGCAGTTGATCGGAATTCCCCGCGCGCCCGCCCGAACTGTAGGAGCGGCTTTACGCCGCGATTGGACCGAATCGCATGCCGCGCTCGCATCGCGGCGTAAAGCCGCTCCTACAACCAAGGCCGCGCCGCCTCCTCCGTAGCAGCCGACGTGAGGAGGCTGGGAGCCGCAGCCGAAGCCTCGCCTGCTTCGTGTATCCGGCCTCTTTCCATCCGGCTCCGTTCTGTCCTTCCCGATTCCGTCAGCCGCTTTCCGTCAGCCTCCTCACGTCGGCTGCTACGAGAGGAATCGCGACCGTTCGCGGCGGTCGCGGGGCGTGCGCCCGCTCGCATGCGAAGGGTTTCGCCGCGCAGCGGTGTTATGGGAGGTGAACGCCTTTTCCCCATGAAAACTCTCCGCTTCGTCTTCGTTCCGCTTTTCGCCACGTTGCTCGGCGCCGCGCCGGCGCCGGCGGCGACCGGCGACGGTCTGCGCGTGCTCGAGCGCGTCGACCCTACTTTTCCGACCGAGGTCACGCTGCAAGGCATCACGCGCGGCATCGTCTCGTGCGTCGTCGACATCGACGCACAGGGCAAGGTCGAGGACGTGCTCGTCACCGCGCACACGCATCGCTCGTTCGCGCGCGAGGTGCGCGAGGCGCTGCCGCTGTGGCGGTTCGAGCCGGCGACGCTGCGCGGTGAACCGGTGCCGTCGCAGACGCAGCTTACCTTTACGATCGAGGCGGTCGGCGTCGTCGTCACGATGGACAGCGGTTCCTACCTCCGCAATCGGATCGACGACCTGTTCGGCCTGCGGTGGGATTACCGGACGTTCACCCTCAAGGAACTCGATGCGATTCCGGTGCCGCAGAAGACCGTCGTGCCGTCCTATTCGTCGCAAGTTGCGCAGCGCAATCGCGGTTCGGTGCGCGTGGATTTCTACATCGACGAAACCGGTCGCGTCCGCGTGCCGATCGCGCAAGCCGACGCTCCGACCGAACTCGGCAACGCCGCCGTCGCGGCCGTGCGCCAATGGAAATTCTCGCCGCCGCTGCGCAACGGTCGTCCGGTGCTCGCGTTCGTGAGCCAGACTTTCAACTTCACGCCGTGAAGCGCCCGCGCGGCACCCGCGCATCCGCACAACGAATCGCCAGGCCGGTCGCTCGACCGGCCTTTTTTGTGCGCGGTCAACTCGCCCGACTCCGCATCTGGCAAAAACGCGTTGCCCGCGATGCGAACGCCGCGCGACGCGACCTTGGCTGGCCGCTTCACCGCACCACCGCGAACGGCCCGACGGCGCTCAGCGCGCCGCGCAGCGCCTGCCGCGCGCGGTAGAGTCGCGTTTCCACGCCGCGCTCGCTGCAGCCGACGATCCCGGCGATCTCGCGATACGAGAGATGTTCGAAATGGTGCAGCAGGAGCGTGGTGCGCAGATCGTGCGGCAGCGCCGCGATCGCGGTATCGAGCGCGGCGAGGGCTTCGTGTTGCTCCGCCACGGCGTCGGGCGGAGCGGCCTCGTCGCCGAGCGCGGCGTTTTCGCTTTCGCCCGGCAGGAGCTCGAGGCTGACGCTCGGATGCCGGTGCCACCAGCGGTGGCGGTTGTGGCAGAGATTCGTGAGCGTCGTGTAGAGCCAGGCGGAGAGATTCGTGTCGGAGCGGAGTCTCGTCCTGTGTTGGTGGAGGCGGACGAAAGTTTCGAGCGCGAGGTCGCTCGCGTCCTCGGCGTTGCGGAGGTAGCGCCAGGCGTAGGCGCAGAGCGGCTGCTGCCAGCGCGCGACGATGCGATCGAGTGCGGCATCGTCCCCGGTTTGAAGGGCGAGCAGGTCGGCGCGATCGGCGGCGGGGTCGGCAGACACGCGAACGGGCGCTAGTTGACGGAGCGCGTCGGAGCTGGAGTCAGGCGCGTCAGGTAGCGCGCGCGTTGGTCGGGCGTGAGTTCGCCGGCGGTGGCGGCGATGAGTTCGCGCGTGGTGTCGGACCAGTCGCGGTCGATGCGGCGCCACATTTCGAGGCAGCGGGCGAAGGCGAGAAAATCCACGCGACCTTCGGTGCGGCGAACGCGCTCGAAAGCCTCGAACTCGGCGCGCATCCGCGCGGCTTGGGCGGCGAACTCGCGGAGTTGCGGCCCCGTGCGATCGTGCAGCGCGTGGATGCGGTCGAATTGCTCCTCGGTGAGTTGCAGGTCGGTCTTCATCCAGGAGACGACGTCGTCGTTGCCCGGCACGGCCGCGCGGCGCCAGTGATACCAGCCGACGTGCGCGGCGAGGCCTGCCAGCAAACCGAGGAGAAGGATGAACAGGGTGGGTTTCATGTGTGGCGCTCCGGTTTGCTCTCGGGCGGCGGCATGGCGGTGAGCAGCGGATCGATCAGGCGGCGGTAGCTGTCGAGCAACTGCGCGTCGCGATCGCGGTGCAGCCGCGAGACGCGCACCTCGGCGAGGAACAGCCCGAGCAGCACGCACGCGGCGACGAACACCGCGGCAAACGCCGGGCGGAGGAAGATCGTTTCGGAATCGCGCGCCGGCGGCCGGACGCGGGCGCGCACCTCGCTCGCGAGCGGGCGGAACGGCGGCGGTTTTCCCCACCGGTCGAGCAGGGGTTCAAGAGGATCGTGAGGGGCAGGGGCCATGGTCGGAAGCGCGGCCGGCGCTCACGATCCATAACACCGCCCGGCGCGGAAGCCCTTCAAAAATTATCCCGCGCGACGCCGGCTGGACGTCGGCGCGGCTCACGCGGGGCGGCGCCAAATCTCGCATGAGTCCGCCGAAGGTAGGGCGGAGCGGCCCGCTCCGCCGCGAGCGCGATGCCGTGTTCCCTGCGCACCGGGCGGGCGACGAGTGCGCTGCCCCGGCGGTGCGCCCTGCCTCTCGGTCCGATACGCGAGGCGCACTCACGCGGGAATCGGGCTCACATGATCGGCGGGTGCTGGAAATGCCGCTGGAGGCCGGTCAGGTATTCGGCGTCGAGCACCTGGTCAGGCGAGTAGGGCGGGTGGGTTTTCACGACCGCACGACTCTCGTGCACGAAAACCTTCGCCTCGGTCCGGCTCACGCGGTCGATCGTGTGCGGCTCGAGCAGCGCCTTGCCGCCAGGCAGCCAGCCGTTGGTGTCGACGATGACGAAGGCGACGCGCCAGCTCCGCGGTTCGACGAGAAAATCTTCCACCGCGCCGATGTCTCCGTCCGTCGCGACGACGTGGTAGCCGCGCACGTGGCGTGCGCTGTGCAAATGCGGATCGCCCGCTGGCGGGGGCTCGCGGCGTGGCTCCGGTCGCTCGAACGCGGCGGGCGGCGGCACGATGCCTCCTGCCATCGGCGTCGCCACCCAATACGGCGGCCAGCGATAGTGCTCGTGCAGACGCGCCTCGTCCGCGCGGGTGACTTCCTCGACCGGACTCGAGAGCGGGCTCGTGCGAATCTGTTCGCGCGTCAGCCCGACGTTGAGCGAATTCGAGTCGGCGGCATGGCCGTTGACGGCGAGTGGCGCCAGCAACACGCGCCGGCCCGCGAGCCAGACGCCGGTGTCGACGATGAGGTAGCGGACCGTCCACATCGCATCGTCGAGAAGAAGGTCGTCCACCGTGCCGACGACGCCGTCGCGCGCACGCACTTCGGCGGTTGCGAGCTTCCGCGCGCCGATCAGCGGCGGATTTCCGCGACGGGGTTGAAGCGGCGGAGCGGCGCTCGCCGCGGCGCGGCTTTCTTCCATCGCTCCTCCGGTGCCGGAGGCTCCGTTTCCTTCGTTTGATTCCATCAGCGTCTTGAAACGCCGGAGCGTGTCGTCGATTTGCTGACCGGGCTCGGCGCCGGCGAGTTTCGCGAGCCACTGGCCGACTTTCCCGCCGCGCGCGTCGTATTCGAGTTGGATGGTGACTTCGGTGTCGTTGCCGCCCGCGGTCGGCTCGAAGCGGATCGTGCCCGCGTGAGCGACGGCCGCGCCCTGGCGCGTGCGCCACGCGATGAGGCGATCGGGTTCGTCGTTAATGATGAGCGAGTCCCACTCGTAGTCCTTGCCGGTCGGCGCGCGCATGCTCCAGTGCGACTCGTCGCGCGAGCGCGCGGCCACGGAAACCGGATGGCGAATCACCCGCGGCAGGTTCTCGACGTCGCGCCAGAACGCGTAGAGTTCGTGCGCCGCGCGGTGGATCGCGACGCGGCGGACGACTTTCACGCCGCGATTGCCCGGCACCGTGATGCGCGAACGGCCGGCGCGGCGCGGGCGCGCCGTGGTGGACGGTTCCCGTTCCTCACGGGCGAGGTGGCGGCGCGGCGGCATGGCAACGCGGGTTCAGGGATGCACGGCCGACATCTCGCGGCAGGACTCGGCGCAGGCGCGGCAAGCCTCGACGCATTCCTCCATCTCGCCGATGCGCTCGCAATCGTCGGCGCACGTCTCGCAGATGCGCGCGCACGCGGCGCAGATTTCCGTGTGCCGGGGCGAACCGCGCAGCATGAAATCCGCCGCGACGTGGCAGATTTGCGCGCAGTCGAACATCAGTTTCAGGTGCTCGGGTTTGGCGTGTTCGCCGCCGAGTTCGAGGCAGTGATTTGTCGCGGTGCGCAGGCAGACGTCGTGGCAGTTGGAACACTGGTCGATGCACGTCTGCATTTCCGGAGAGAGAGTCGGATGATTCATGGTGCGCGCAGGCTAGCATCGCACGGGTCCGCGCGGCATCGGGCCGGCCGCGCGGCGCGTCATCGGAGGCGCGAACCACGTCGCGTGGCGGATTCGCCCATTCCTTTTCCAGCCGATCTGGGAACCACTGACTCGCACTTACCTTCACTGAGTCAATCAGTGCTCATCGGTGTGCACGAGTGGTTGAACCCGTTCTGCCAAATACCCGCGGTCACGGTGAGGCACACTGCGGTTGCCAGTGCCCGCCCCATCCACGGAGGCGGAACGGGCGGCGATTTTTTCCTGCGTGTTGCGCCCCACCGGTGAAGCCCGCGCCGACCCCATAGGCGCGGCGCGGCGGGAAAGTTAAAGTCGAGGTCACGCCCCGCACTCATCGGGCAACGTAACATGAACCCGCGCACTCGTTTCCTTCCCGGCCCATTCCTTTGACGCGAGCCACCGACGCT
Source organism: Opitutia bacterium (assembly GCA_016187945.1). Taxonomy (GTDB): domain Bacteria; phylum Verrucomicrobiota; class Verrucomicrobiia; order Opitutales; family Opitutaceae; genus Didemnitutus. Next base: position 289,015 of record JACPIT010000009.1, on the reverse strand, counting down.
CCGCCTTGGAGGGGCGTCTTTTCGGCCGCGTTCCCGTTCCACGTTCAACTCCCTTCGTCCCATGTCCGCACCACCACCCGCGTTTCTCTCGTCGGCCGCGCTCGCGCGATTGCCGACCTCACCACTCTCGCAACTCCTCACGCCGCCTCGTCCTGTCCCGGCGTCCGATCTGCCGCCGGCGGAGACGGCCCCGATCGTCGCGTTCTGCCACTTGCCGTGGGACGGAGTGTGGCAACGCCCGCAGCAACTGCTCTCGCGTCTCGCCGCGCGCCATCCCGTGCTCTTCGTCGAGTGTTACTGCGCCGACGTCGAGCAGGCCACGCTGCGCTCGCACGGCGCGCCGGGTCATCCGAACGTGACTGTGCTCCAGATGCTGCTCCCGCAGGCGCGCTGGGCCGACGGTGACTTCATCGACGCGGAACGGCGCCGGCTGCTGCAGACGTTCCGTCGCGGCGACCTCGGTAAGTTCAACGATCCGGTCTTATGGTTCAACGACCCGATGGCCGTCATCGCCTTCGCCGGCCACTGCGGCGAACGGGCGATCGTCTACGATTGCATGGACGAACTTGCGCAGTTCGCCGGCGCGCCGCCGCAGCTCCGCGACCGCGAGCGCGAGCTGTTGCTGAAGGCCGACGTCGTCTTCTGCGGCGGGCGCAAGATGCGCGACAAACGCAAACCCTACAACGCGCACTGCTACTTCTACGGCACGGGCGTCGACTCGGAGCATTTCGGGCAAGCCCGCAGCGAGTCGCTCGCGGTCGATCCCGCCGTCGCCGCGCTGCCGGGCAAGGTGCTCGGCTATTTCGGCGTGATCGACGAGCGCATCGACTACGAACTCCTCGCGCGCCTCGCCGACGCGCTCTCGCGTTGCAGCATCGCGCTGGTCGGCCCGACGGCGAAGGTCGACGCGGCGGCGCTCCCGCAGCGCAAAAATCTCCACTGGCTCGGCCGCCGCGACTACGCCGACCTCCCCGCGATCACGAAAGGCTTTTCGGTGTGCCTGATGCCGTTCGCGCGCAATGCCGCCACGGAATTCATCAACCCAACGAAGGCGCTCGAATACATGGCCACCGGCCGCCCGATCGTCGCGACCGCCATCGACGAGGTGCGCACGAATTTCGGCAACGTCTGCCGCATCGCGCGCAGCGTCGGCGAATTCATCGCGTTCTGCTCCGACGAACTCGAGCGTCCGAGCCGCCTGCGCGTCCGGCGTGGCCTGCAACTCGCCGCGCAGAACACATGGGAAGCCATCACCGCCGAGATGGATGCGCTCCTCGTCGCGGCCTGCGCGCGGCGCGCGGGCGTGAAGACCTTGTCGCCCGCGGCGGCCCCCGCGCCGCTTGCCGCGCGGAGGCTGAGCCATGTTTGACTACCTGATCGTCGGCGCCGGCTTCGCGGGCAGCGTGCTCGCCGAACGACTGGCGCGCGGTCTCGACAAGCGCGTGCTCCTCGTCGATCGCCGTGCGCACATTGGCGGCAACGCCTACGATGGCCACGACGAGCACGGCGTCCTCGTCCACAAATACGGCCCGCACATCTTCCACACCAACTCGTGGGAGATTTTCAGTTACCTGAGCAACTTCACCGAGTGGCGCCAGTATCAGCACCGCGTCCGCGCCTGCGTCGACGGTCGCCTGCTGCCGATCCCGATCAACCTCGACACGATCAACGAACTCTACGGCCTGCGCCTCGACCCGCAGGGCATGCGCGAGTATCTCGCCTCCGTTGCGGAGAAACGCGCCGCGATCCGCACCGCCGAGGACGTTGTCGTCTCCACCGTCGGCCGCGAGCTCTACGAGAAGTTTTTCCGCAACTACACGCGCAAGCAGTGGGCGCTCGATCCATCCGAGCTCGACGCGCAAGTCACCGCGCGCGTCCCTGTGCGCTTCAATCGCGACGACCGCTACTTCACCGACAAATACCAGGCGATGCCCGCGCGCGGCTTCACTCATATGTTCGGCAACATGCTCGATCACCCGAACATCAAGATCCTGCTCAACTGCGACTATCGCGAGGTGATCGACGACCTCACGTTCGGCGAACTGATCTTCACCGGCCCGATCGACCAATACTTCGACAACTGCTACGGCGAGCTGCCCTACCGCTGCCTCGAGTTCAAACACGAGACGCACCACCAGGAGGTGTTCCAGCCCGCGCCGGTCGTGAACTACCCGAACGAATACGCCTACACGCGCATCACGGAGTTCAAATACCTCACCGGCCAGCACCACCGCGCAACGAGCATCGTCTACGAATTCCCGACCGCCGAGGGCGACCCGTATTACCCGATCCCGCGCCCCGACAACGCCGCGCTCTACAAGAAATACCAGGAACTCGCGGACGAGACACCCGGCGTGCACTTCGTCGGCCGCCTCGCCACCTACCGCTACTACAACATGGACCAAGTCATCGGCCAGGCGCTCACGCTGTTCGCGAAACTCAGCGGCGCCTCCCGCAGCCAAGCCGCCGCCGCGACCAGCCTCGTGTGAAAGCGCCTCCGCCTCGCGGCCGCGTTCCGCTCGCCATGGAGGCGGGGACATCAGCCACGCGGGATGCCGGCATCGCACGCATCGCCTCGCGGGGCTGATGGCCCCGCCTCCATCTGACACGCACGTCCTTCCTCCGAAAAATGCTCCTCGCCTCCCCGATTCCCCGTCCCGAATACCCGCGCCCGGACCGACAGCGCGGCCTCGTCGAGGGCATCGACTGGCTGAACCTGAACGGCCCGTGGCAATTTCGCTTCGACCCGCGCCGCGCCGGCATCGACGAGCAGTGGTTCGCGCCGGGCGGCCCCGATTGGCGCGACCAGATCGTCGTGCCGTTCTGCTGGGAATCGCTCGCGGCCTGGGGCCAGGGCGACGCGGCGAGCAACGACAACTATTTTTCCACGCGCGTCTACCTCGACCCGGTTTCCGTCACGCGCGACAACCACCGCCACGCGCCGCGCTACGAAGTCGGCTGGTATCGCCGCAGCTTCACCGTGCCCGATGGCCCCGCGTGGCGCCACCGCCGCATCGTGCTCACGATCGGCGCCGCGGATTTTTTCACCGACGTCTGGTGCAACGGCGTGCCCGTCGGCTCCGCCGAGGGCGGCTACGTGCCGCAAGAGTTCGATCTCACCGAGGCGCTCGCGCAAACCGACGCGACGCGCGCACTGCTCGTGATCCGCGTCGAAGATCCGATGGACAACAGCCAGCAGCCCGTCGGCAAACAGTGGGGCTGGTATACGCCGACGAGCGGCATCTGGCAGACGGTGTTCGTCGAGCCGCGGCCGACCGTGCACATCGAACACTACCGCGCGATCCCGAACATCGACGCCGGCGCCGTGCAACTCGAGGTGCATTGCTGCAACACCGGCCCGACCACCACGCTGACCGCCGAGATCGTCCCGCCCGACGCGCCGCGCTTCAAAATCACGCTGCCGATCGACGACGGCGTCGGCCGCGCCACGGTCGAACTCTCGCCGCTCACGCTCTGGGATCCGGCGGCGCCGAAACTCTACCGCGTCGTCTTCCGCCTCCGCCACGGCGGCATGGACGACGTCGTGCGCGGCTACTTCGGCATGCGCAAAATTCACAGCGCCTCCGTCGGCGGCGACGAGCGCTCGCCGGCGATGCTGCACCTGAACAACAAGCCGATCTATCTCCGCGGCGCGCTCTACCAGTCGTATTTCCCCGATGGCGTCTACACGCCGCGCGACGCGCAGACTTACCGCGACGACGTCGCATTCGCGCGCGAGGCCGGCTTCGATTTCCTGCGCGTCCACATCAAGCTCGACGATCCGCTGCTGCTCTACCACGCCGACACCGTCGGCATGCTGCTCATGCAGGACTTCCCGAATTTCGGCGAAGGCGGCGACACGCCGCTCGGCCGCCGGCGCTTCGAGGAGATGGTGCTCCAGGGCATGCAGCGCGACTTCAACCACCCCTCGATCGTCGCCTGGTGCATTTTCAACGAGACCTGGGGCTTCGGCGGACAGAACGAACTGATGAAGGTCATCGCGCCCGAACTCGCCAAAAAAATCTCCCCTGCCGAAGCCGCGGCGAAAATCGCCAACTCCTCCTCGTTCCGCTGGGTGCACGAAGTCTGGCAACTCGCCAAAGCCATCGACCCCACGCGCCTGATCGAGGACATGAGCGTCGTCGTCTGGGAACACCTCGCCGCCTACGGCCACGTCGACACCGACATCAACTCCTGGCATTTCTACATCGACGACTACGCGAAGGCCAAGGCGCACATCGAGAACGTCGTCGCGCAGAGTTACCGCGGCTCGAAGTTCAACTACGTCGACGGCTACGCACAGGCCAACGCGCCGCTCATCAACTCCGAATACGGCGGCTCCGGCGCGCTCGATGGCGATCGCGACATCAGTTGGACCTTCAAATTTCTCACCAACGAACTCCGCCGCCACGGCCAGCTCTCCGCCTACATCTTCACGCAGCTCACCGACGTCGAGTGGGAATGCAACGGCCTGCTCAACTACGACCGCACGCGCAAGCAGCTCGGCTATCCCGCGACCGTCGTCAACCAAGGCGACGTGCTCCCGATCAACGCCGCGCCGATCAGCGAGGTGAAACCGGGCGCCGCGCTCGAGATCGAGGTGCTGTCGTCGCACTTCTCGCGCAAGGTGCGCGAGGGCGTGACGCTGCACTGGCACTACGCCGGCATCGACTCGCTCGGCACGCGCCACCCCGAACTCGCGCGCGGCTGGACGCCCATCGCGTTCCCGCAGTTCCGCGTTGAACTCGCGCAGCGCCTCCGTCTCACCGCGCCCGCCGATACCATGCTCTGCACGCTCTGGGTCCGCGCCGTCGATGCCCACGGCGAAACGATCGCGACGAACTTCGTGCACCACTTCGTCCACGACGGCGTGCTGCCTGAGCGCGAGGAACGCGGCCAGACCCTCGTGCTGCGCCGCCGGACGTTCGACTGGCAGGAATCGAGCTGGTCGCTCGGCGCCGGCACGCGCCGCGACGCGCAGGACAACAACTCCTGCCACGGTTTCGGCACCGGACTCTTTGCGTGGCGCTTCGCCGACGACGACCTGAAACGCCTCCGCGACGCACGCCGCCTGCGGGTGCTGTGCGAGGTTTCGTCCGCGCGCCGCGATCACCCGCAGTCGGACGTGTTCGGTTACCCGACGACGTTCGAGCTGGCCCTCAACGGCCTGCCCGTGCACCGCGCGCAGTTGCCGAATCATCCGCACGACGCGCGCGGCGCGCTCTCGTTCTTGCGCCTCCCGTTCGGCGCGCACGGTTATCTCGTGAGCGTCGCGCTCGAGGACGATTCGCTGCAACGCCTCGCCGACGCCGTCGCGCGCGACGGCTGTCTCGATCTGCGCTGCGCCGTGCCCGACGACGCGCCGTGCCCCGGCGGCCTCACCGTCTATGGCTCGTCGAGCGGCCGCTATCCGCTCGGTCCGACGGTCGTGATCGAGTGGGAGCAGGACGAGCGGAGAAAAACGTGAAGCGAACCGCGTATGCCGTGGCATGAAAACCGTCGCCGCTTGATGGGGCGGCATCCGCCACAATCGACCGGGCGCGACGCGTGTTTCCGGTTCCGTGATGCGACGCCCCCGGAACGCGCCCGCGGTGCATCGCCCGAAGCCGCCGCGAAAACACCTCCGGCTTTCACTCTAAAAAAGGCTCCGGCGCGCCCGCGGACGTGCGGCGCGGAGGTTGGAGCCCGCCGCGTCGCACGCGGCCACGCGCGCGACGCGCCGGGATTTTGCCGCCGGAACCTTTCGCGCGCGCGCGGCACTACTTGCGTCGGCAGCGCGGAACTTCCGCCGCCGACGACCGACGGCGAACAACCCCGCGCTCCTTTTCATCCCATGGCGAAGAGAATTCTGATTACGGGCGGAGCAGGTTTCATCGGTTCTCACCTGGCGGATAATCTGATCGCGCGCGGCTACACGGTGCGCGCCCTCGATTGCTTGTCGCCTCAAGTGCACCGCGAAAATTCTTCGCGCCCGGACTACCTGCATCCGGACGTGGAGCTGATCGTCGGCGACGTGCGCGACGCCGCGATCGTGCGGCGTGCCCTGCGCGGCGTCGACGCCGTCTATCATTTCGCGGCGAAAGCCGGCGTCGGCCAGAGCATGTATCAAATCGCGGACTATACCTCCGTGAACGGCGACGGCACCGCGATCTTGCTTGAGGCGCTCGTCGAGCGGCCGGTCGAGCGGCTGATCGTCGCGTCGTGCCTGAGCATCTACGGCGAAGGCCTTTACCGCTCGAGCGAGGGCGTGCTCGTGCCGGGCGAGGAGCGCTCGCTCGAGCAACTCCGGACGCACGAGTGGGAGCTGCGCACGAGCCGCGGGCAGCCGCTCACGCCGGTGCCGACGCCCGAGACGAAAGCGCCGGCGCTCGGCTCCGTCTACGCGCTCTCGAAATACGATCAGGAGCGTATGTGCCTGGTCGTCGGTCGCGCGTATCGCATCCCGACGGTCGCGCTGCGTTTCTTCAACGTCTACGGCCCGCGCCAGGCGCTTGCGAATCCCTACACGGGCGTGCTCGCGATCTTCGCGTCGCAACTGCTTCACGACCGCCCGCCGGTGATTTTCGAGGACGGACTCCAGCAGCGCGATTTCGTGAACGTGCGCGACATCGCCGAAGGCTGCCGGCTCGCGCTCGAAGTGCCCGAAGCGGCTGGGCGCGTGTTCAATCTCGGCAGCGGCGAGCGCTTCACGATGCGCGAGATCGCGACGCGCGTCGCCGTCGCGCTCGACAAGCCTCACATCGCGCCGCGCATCACCGGCCAACACCGCACCGGCGACATCCGGCACTGCTTCGCCAACATCTCGCTCGCGCGCCACGTGCTCGGCTACGAGCCGCGAGTCAGCTTTGCGGACGGCCTCGCCGATCTCGTCGAGTGGCTGCGCGACGCCACCCCCCTCACGCCGCCGCCCGACGCCGGCGGCGAACTCAGCGCGCGCGGCCTCGCCGCCTGATCGGCGAGCGGGCGGCGGAAAAAGCCACGAATGAACACCGATCCTCCGCGCAATCGTGCGCCGCGCATTCAACCGACTACGTCCCACGCCCGAGGTAGGGCGTCGAGTCCCTTCGCCGCCGTGAGTTCACGGCGCGGAACGGAGTTCGCGCCCGACTTCGTTCATCGGAACAGCTCCGCGCACGGCGCGCTCGCGTGGCGCGCCCCGGTGCTCGCGACGACGCGGGCAATGCTCGCGTCGCTCGTGCGCAACCACGGCGCGCTGCTCCGCCGCGAGGTGATCGCGAACGGTTGCGGCCCGGCACGGGAGGCGGTGCGCCGCGGCGCAGGACTCGCCGACCGAGTTGGGTGTGGCGAATCGGCGAGCGCTGGGTTGCTTCGTCGCTGCGCTCCTCGCCATGACAAGGCAGAAGCAAGCGCGACGGCTGGCGGCGTAGATCGGAGGGGAGGATTGGTGCCGTGACTCGCGGACCGAAAGCGCCGGGGCGGTTGCGACGCGCGATGAAGTTCGCGGCGCCGTTTCGCGGACCGATCGTGATGATCACGCTGCTGACGGTGGTCGTTGCGGCGATGAACGCCGCCGAGCCGTTGATCATGAAGGAAATTTTCGACGAGTTCGGCAGCGCGCGGCGCGCGCCGGCGCTGATGAAGATGGTCGTCGTGCTCGCCACGCTCGCGGTGCTGCGCGAGGTCGGCAACAGCGTCTCGAACTGGCTGACGTGGCGCGTGCGGCTCGGCATTCATCTCATCCTGCTCGAGGGCACGGTCGGAAAACTGCACCGCATGCCGCTGCGCATCCAACGCAGCGAAGGCGTGGGCGCGATCACGACAAAGCTCGACCGCAGCATTCAGGGCCTGATCGGCACGCTGACTCAATTGCTCTTCAGCACGTTTCCGGCGGTGCTCTACCTCGCCATGGCGATCGCGGTCGTCGTGCGGATGGATTGGCGGCTGGCGATCATCGTGCTGCTGTTCACGCCGCTGCCGGCGATCGCGGCGGCGCTGGCGACGCCCGAGCAGATTCGTCGCGAGACGACGCTGATGGAGCGCTGGGCGAGAATCTACTCGCGCTTCAACGAGGTGCTCTCGGGCATCGTGACCGTGCGGAGCTTCGCGATGGAGGACGCGGAGCAGAGACGTTTTCTCCAGGACGTTGCGGCCGCCAACGACGTTGTGGTGCGCGGCGTGCGGCTCGACAGCGGCTTCTCGGCGGCGAGCAATCTCGTCGTGGCCGCGGCGCGCATCGCGGCGGTGTATGCGGGCGGCATGTTCATCGTGCGCGGTGAGATCACAGTGGGCACGCTGGTGCGTTGCTCGGCTACATCGGCGGTTTGTTCGGCCCCGTGCAGAGCCTGACCGGCATCTACCAAACGGTGCACCGCGCGAACGCGGCGTTGACGGAAGTCTTCGCGATCCTCGACGAGCCCGAACACTTCGCGGACGATCCGCACGCGCTCGAGCTGCGCGACGTGCGCGGTGCGGTGGCGTTCGACCGCGTGTCGTTTCACTACGAAGGCGCGACGCGTCCGCTGATCGGCGACCTGACCTTCGCCGTCGAACCGGGCGAAACGATCGCGATCGTCGGCCCCAGCGGTTCCGGCAAGACGACGCTCATGGCGCTGCTGATGCGCTTCTACGACCCGGTCGCCGGCGTCGTGCGGATCGACGGTCACGACTTGCGGCGCTTCAAGCAGACCTCGGTGCGCCGGCACATCGGCGTCGTGCTGCAAGACCCATTGCTCTTCAACGACACCGTCCACAACAACATCGTCTACGGCAAGCCGACCGCCACGGCCGAGGAAGTCGAAGCTGCCGCCCGCGCAGCGCACGCGCACGATTTCGTGATGCGCTTGCCGCGAGGCTACGAGACGCCCGTCGGCGAACGCGGCGCCTTGCTCTCGGTCGGCGAGCGGCAGCGCGTCACGATCGCGCGCGCGATCGTCAAGGATCCGCGCATCGTCATCCTCGACGAGGCCACGGCCTCGCTCGACGCGGAGTCGGAGGGGCTCGTGCAGGACGCGCTCGAGCGCCTGCTCGCGGGACGCACGACATTCGTCATCGCGCACCGGCTCGCGACGGTCGTGAACGCCGACCGCATCCTCGTGCTCAAGGACGGCCATATCGCCGAAGTCGGCCCGCACCGTGCGCTCGTGCGGCAGGGCGGTTACTACGCCGAGCTGGTCCGTCGTCAGACGCGAGGCCTGATCGAAAACGAAGGCGAGCCGCTTGCGGCGTGAGCCGAGGCCGGCGGGAGAGGAGGAACGCGTTGAGCTCTCGATGCGGTCGAGGCGCCGCGTGCGGCACGCGCGTCGTGGCGCGCACTCCCGCCCGCGATTACGCTTGGTCAGCGTGGAAGACGTTCGTTGCGCGGCCGCACGTCGAATCTAACTCTTAGCCTCCGCGTGCGACGTGTCGCATTTGGCGTGCGTTGCCGCGGGGGACCGGGGCGCGTTTGGTGCCGACCGAAATCGCAGCCACCCCTTTTCGACCCGGCGCGCGAATTCTCCCCTGGCCGGCCCCCGGCCGTCACCCCCACGCTCCGCTCAAACACATGAAAACCCTACGCACTTCGGCGCGTCTGCTCGCGTTGATTGCCTCCTCCGTTGCTCTCCGGGCGCAGACTGCTGCGCCGGCCGCGACGTCCGCGTCGGATACCGTCACGCTCCCTGTGTTCACCGTCTCGTCCGAGCGCACGAATTCCTACCGTGCGACCGACTCGCTCTCCGCCGCCCGCATTCGCGGCGCGTTGATCGACACGCCGGCGACGGTCAACGTCATCACGGACGATTTCATCAAGGACATCGGCGCCGCCTCGCTCTTCGACGCCACCCAATACGTCTCCGGCATCGGCAACGGCCGTCTCGCCGGCGGTAGCGGCATCCTCGATCGCCAGACGATCCGCGGCTTCGAGAACGACGGCCGCACCATCGACAACTTCAGCTCCAGCTTCCAGGCCAACCTCGATCCGCTCCTCTACGAGCGCGTCGAAATCGTGAAGGGCCCCAATGCCATCCTCGCGCCCACCGGCACGCCCGGCGGCTCGATCAACGTCATCACGAAGTCGCCGAAATTCGAGAGCGGCCAGGTCATGACGCTCGAGCTCGGCGAGGAATTCGCCAACAAGATCGCCTACGACGCCACCGGCGCGTTGCTCGGCTCGAAGGATTTCGCCTACCGCGTCGTCGCCGGCTATCAGGACGCGAATTCCTACGTCCGCGGCTCGATCAAGAGCTGGAGCGTCAACCCGCAGCTCCTCTGGCGCATCAACGACCGCTCGAAGCTCACGGTGAAAGTGAACTGGCTCCAGTGGGGCACCTACGGCGCCGCGCAGAATCCCTCGATCACGCTCCACGCCAGCCCGACGCTCGCCAACGGCGCGACGATGTCGCTCGCCGACATCGCTCCCGGCTTCGTCTACGGCGAAAACAACGGCTCGTCCGCCGACTGGGCTTATCGCGACGTGATGCTCCGCCGCATCACCGCCGAATACACCACCGCCCTCGGCGACCACATGAGCCTGCGCCTCGGCGCGATGAAGCACTACGATCGCTTCAACACCGACTTCACCGGCCTCGTCACGCCCGGCCAATCCACGCAGAGCAGCCGCTACAACCCGATGACCGGCATCTACACGCCGAACTACACCTGGGCGAAGGACTCGACCGGCGCCTACGTCTCCACCTTCTCCGCGCAATACGACCCCACCAGCATCACGCGCAGCTCCGGCCGCGAGCGCGCCTACAACAAGGACGTGCAACTCCAGGCCGACCTCGCCGGCAATTGGGAGCTCGGCGGCGCCAACATCCAGACCGTCACCGGCGCCTCGAAATCGATGTTCAGCTCCGAGAGCTACGCCTGGAACGCCGCCTCCGGCCAGATTCCGAATCTCAACCTCTCCGCGCCGATCGACCTGCCCGCGCACCCGACCGTCTACACGAAGGGCACCGACCGCCTCACCGAAAACACCAAGACACAGCTCTACGCCTTCGCTCGCGTCGCGCTCTTCAAGGAGCGGCTCTTCCTCAGCGGCGGCGTCTCGCGCCTCTGGCTCAACGTCCCCGTCCGCAATAATCTCAACAACACCCAGACCGTCCTCAAGGGCTCGACGAACACCCCGCTCTACGGCGCGCTCTTCAAGGTCACCCCGCACGCCTCCGTCTACTACAGCCACTCGACCAACGCCAACGGCGTGCTCTTCAACGGCGCCGCGCTCTTCCAGGAAGGCAAGCAGAACGAGTTCGGCGTGAAGACCGAGTTCTTCAATCAGCGCCTCTCGCTCGGCGCTTCGCACTTCGACATCACGCAGAACAACATCGTGACGCCGAACCCGAGCTACTTCATCGATTCGGTCAACAACCCGCAGTTCTTCAAGGCCGACCTCACGAACAAGGGCCTCGAGTTCGACGTCATCGGCGGCATCACGAAGAACCTCACCGTGCTCGGCAGCTACACCGACATGAAACTGCGCGACGCCTTCGGCCGCCGCCGCCGCAACATCCCGGACACGACGATGAACGCGATGCTCAAATACGATTTCCACGAAGGCTCGGCCAAGGGACTCAGCGTGTTCGCGGGCGTCACGCACGTCGGCGATCAGGCAGGCGAAGATCCCTCGATCACCGCCACCCCGCTCGGCGTCGTCGCGCAAGTCAGCTTCTACGCTCCCGCGCGCACGATCTACAACGCCGGCGCGAGCTACACCTACGGCAAGTTCCGCTTCAACCTGAACGTCGACAACCTCACCGACGTCGAGACGATCTGGCAACCCTCCGGCCGCTTCTCCCTCTCGCCGTATCCGGGCCGCAACATCCGGCTGACGACGACCTACACTTTCTAGCATGGGGGTATGAAAATACACTGCTAGACTTCGGGGCTCGCCGCGCGCAAGCGGCGAGCCCTTCTATTTGAGAGAGTAGGGCCGGTCTTCGACCGGCCGAAATGCAGCGTCACTCGCACGCCTCACTTGCAACGACGGTTCAACTGGCCGGTTGAAAACCGGCCCTACTTCACGCGACACGTCGCTCTGGTGGAAAATCGCTGTAGTCATTGCTGAAATTCTCGCGTAGTTCGCCGCACCTTCGCCCCCGCCCCGCTTCATGAATCCCTCGCAAAAAACGCCGCGCTCCGCCTGGTGGATTCTCGCCGTGCTCGGTCTGATCTTCGCGCTCTTCGCCGGCGATCGCGCGGTGCTCGGCATCCTGAAGACGACGCTCGGCAGCGAACTCGGTCTCACCAACAGCGGCTACTCGTTGCTCGTGACGGCATTCATGGTGCCCTACACGGCGATGTATCTCTTCGTCGGCGGCTGGATCGACCGCTTCGGCACCCGGCGCGCGCTCACGCTCTGCGTGCTCGGCATGTCCGCCGCCACCGTCATCGCCGGCACCGCGCACGGACTCGGCCAGCTTGCCGCCGCGCGCTTCGTGCTCGGCCTCGCCGAAGCCGGCGTCGTGCCCGCGATCACGCTCGCGATCTTCACCTGGTTCGCCTCGGAGCGGCGCGCGCTGGCGTATTCGCTCGCGAACACCGTTCAGCAAACCGCCTACATTCTCAGCCCGCCATTCGTCGCCGCCGTGACGCTCGGGCTCGGGTGGCGCTGGGCGTTTCTCATTCCCGGGCTCTCCGGCTTCGTCATCGCCACGCTCTGGTGGCAGGCCAACCGCGCCGCCGGCGCGCCGCCTCCGACCGAGCCCGAGGCGCGCATCCCCGCGAGCGACGCCGCGGTCGATCTCGGTCTCTGGGCGCGCGTGCGGCTGCTGTTGTCGCTGCCGTCCGTGCGCATGCTCATCCTCGCGCGCGTCATCTCCGATCCGTTCTGGTTCTTTTTCCAATACTGGCAGACGGCCTTTCTCCAGGAGCGTGTCGGCATGAGCCTCGCGCGAGTGGGGCAGCTCACGTGGATTCCACCGCTCGTCTACATGGCCGCAGCGCTCGGCTTCAGCGCGTTTTCCGACCGGCTCGTCACTCGCGGGTGGACCGCTCCGCGCGCGCGGCTGGTGCTGTTGCTCGGCGCCACGGCGCTCGCGCCCGCCGCCTTCGTGTTGCCGCTCATCCGCTCGGAATTCGCGGCGCTCGTGCTCGTGACGCTCGTCTGGGTGATGTGTGCGACGTGGTTGAACATGAGCTCGGTCTTCATGGGCGCGCTCGTGCCGCGGCACACGCTGGCGTCGTCGATCGGCATCATGAGCGCGCTCGGCGGCGTGACGTCGATCGCGTTCAACGCCGTCGTCGGCACCGTCATCGATCATTTCGGCTACAACGCGCCGTTCTTCGTCGGCGCGTGCCTGCACCCGCTCGCCGCCGCGTTGCTCGCGTGGCATTTCCTGCGGCGACGCGACCCGAAATCCGCGCTCGCGTAAACTGTAGGAGCGGCTTTACGCCGCGATTCGCACGCGGCGTGCACAGCGCAGCAATCGCGGCGTAAAGCCGCTCCTACAGTGCCTGACCCTCGGCCTACCTGGGCGTGCCGAGCGTGCCGCCCTCGATCCATTTCCCCTCGAGCAACACGTCCTGCGGGTGCGCCGGCACGCCGCGTTCCTGGCGGTGCATCAGCCCGATCAACATCTCCACGCCCACGGCGCCCGTCTGCGAAAAGTTGTAGTGCACGCCCGTCACGCCTGCGTGCGGATCGTAGCAGCGCAGGTCGACCAGCCCCACGTCGTCGGGGATCGCGACCTTCGCCGACGCGAGCCACTCGCGCATCGGGTCGGCCTGGCTGACGACGACGACGTCCGGCCGATGGCGTTTGAACCACGCGAGAAATTTCGCGCGATCCGGCGCGTGACTCAACAGCGGCGGCACGCGTTGCGCCGGCGGCCATTTCACCTGCTCGCTGAGAAAGCCGCCCACCCACATGTCGTTCATGCGCCCGATATCGTCGGCGCGATCGAAGGCCAGTCCGATGCGCTGGAAGCCGCGCGCGTGGCACTGTTTCGCCGCGAGGCTCGCGGTGTGAAAATGATTTTCGCGCACGCGGTGAAACACCGGCGCCGCGAGCGACACGCCGAGCGCGGCGACCGAGAAGCCGCTCCAATCGTATTCGAGGAGCGTCGTGTCGGCTCCCGGCATGCGGCCGATGAGCACGCTCGGAATGTTCCGCGCGCGCAGGATTCCGGCGAAGCGCTCCGGTGTCATGCCCTTTTCGCGCAGCCAGAAATCCTCGAGCTTGAAACCTGCCTGTTCCGCCCGCGCGAGTGCACCCGGGAAAAAGTCCGGCAAATCCGACGCCGGCGGACGCCACCCGTAGCGCGTCGGATGGCCGGTGACGTAGGCGATCACCGCGCTCGCGACCGGCACGCGCCGGCGCCGCGTGCTCATCCACGCCGAGAGCAGATGATTCACCTTGTAGCCGAGCTTCGCCGCCGCGGCTTCGACGAGCTGTCGCGTCTCGGGCGTGATGCGCGGATCGCGCTGTAGCGCGCGCGCGGCCGTGGCCTTGTGCACGCCCGCAGCGCGCGCGACATCGACGAGGGTGACAGCGGACATGCGCGCAGTGTGGCGCGACGCCGGCGCTCGTAAAGCGATTCCGTGCGACTCGTTGCACGCGGCGAGCCTGCGATTGCGCGCGGACGGCGAGTGACCGATCATCGCCGGCACTTCGCGCCATGCCTGCCGCCCCCAATCCCTTTTTGCAACTCGTGCCGAACCGCGTCGAAGCGACGCTGCGCCGCCTGCGCGAATCGGTCTGGCTCGATCCGCGCGAAATCGCGGTGACCGCGACCGCCGCCGCCGAGCGGCATCGTCCGCTCGCTGAAGCGAAACGCGAACGCCGTGCGCCGGTGCGCGCGGGCGAGGTGTGGGGCCGGCTCTACGAACAACGCTGGTTCGCGCTCGCGCTGCCTCCGGCCGAGCGCGCGGCGGGCCGGCGCTACCTCGAATGGCGCGATCAAGGCGAAGCGACGCTGTGGATCGACGGCACGCCTTACTACGGCTTCGACGTGGCGCACCGGCGCGTGGCGCTGCCGGCGCGTGTGCGCGAGGCGTGGATCGAGGGCTACTGTTGCCAGTCCGCCATCTGGCATCCCGACGCGACCGGACTCTCGGCGTGCGGCAGCGTGTTTTCCGGCGCGTGGCTCACGCGGCGCGACGACGCGGCGTGGAACGCGACGCAGGATTTGCAGGCGCTGTTCGACCTGATGATGCACCTGCGCGCGCAGCAAACGCCCACGCCGCCGCGCGAACTGCCGCGCGTCGGTTTGCAGCCGACGGTCGAGCAGGCGACTCCGATTTACCGGCGGTTGCTGCGGTTGCTCTCGGGGGCGTGCGACGCGTTCGAGACGCGCGGCGTGGCGGCGTTGCAGTCGCGTCTCGCGGCGGCGCTGCGCGAGTTGCGCGACGATCGCGCCCGCGTGCGCTCCGCGCTCACGGGGCACGCGCACATCGACCTCGTGTGGCTGTGGCCGGAGCGGATGGGCGAGGCGAAAGCCGTGCACACGTTTTCGACGATGAACCGGTTGATGGAGCTCTACCCCGAGTTCCGCTTCGCCTACAGCCAGCCGGCGAGCTACCGCGCCGTCGAGCGACGCGCGCCGACGCTGGCGCGCGCGGTGGCGCGGCGCATCGCGTCCGGGCATTGGCAGCCGACCGGGGCGATGGACGTCGAGAGCGATACGCAGCTCCCGTGCGGCGAAGCGCTCGCGCGCAGCCTGCTCCTCGGGCAGGCGGAGTTCCGCCGGTTGCGCGGCGAGCCGTCGCGCCTGCTGTGGTTGCCCGACGTGTTCGGTTACACGGGCTGCCTGCCGCAACTGATGCGACTCGCGGGCGTCGAGTGGTTTTTCACGACCAAGCTCGCCTGGAGCGCGGTGACGCGTTTCCCGTTCAGCAGCTTCGTGTGGCGCGGCACCGACGGCAGCGAAGTCGTCGCGCACCTCACGCACGGCGTCGGCTACAACAGCCGCGTGCAGCTTAACGAACTCGATGCGAACGCGCGCGGCCACGCGCAGTCGGACGTGCATCCGGAGTTTTTGCATCCGGTCGGCTACGGCGACGGCGGCGGCGGCGTGACCGAGGAAATGTGCGAACGCGCGCGGCGTTTCAACCGGCTCGCCGGCGCGCCCGAGGTGGCGTGGACGCAGCCCGAGGAATTTTTCGCGCGCCTCGCGCGGCGTCGGCGCGAACTGCCCGTTTATCAAGGCGAGTGCTACCTCGAGTATCACCGCGGCACGTTCACGACGCACGGCGACCTGAAATCGGCGTTTCGCGGACTCGAACGCGCGCTCCAGGTGCGCGAAGCGGTCGCGATCGCGACCGGTGCGGTGCCGGACTTGACCGCAGCGTGGCGGCGGCTGGTGTTCGCGCAGTTCCACGACTACATCCCCGGCAGTTCGGTGGCGGACGTCTACGCCGAGGGCGTGCCGGAATTGCAACGGCTCGCCAGCGAACAATCCGTCGCGACGGAAGCCGCGCTCGCGAGCGCGCGCGGCGCGTTGCACGCGTTCAACCCGCTGCCGCAACCGTGGCGCGGTTGGGTGCAGCGTCCGGGAGCCAGGCGCGCGCAGTGGGCCGAACTTCCGCCGCTCACCAGCGCGCCGCTCGCTGCGACGCCGGCGCAACCGCCGGCACCCGTGACGATCGCCGGCCGCGTGCTCGCGAACGATCGCGTGCGCGCCGAGATCGGCGCGGATGGCTGGCTGCGCCGGCTTGTCGTCGACGGACGCGAGGTCGCGCTGACCGGCCCTGCCGCGCGCGCGGTGCTTTATCGCGATCTGCCGGCGAACTACGAATCGTGGGACATCGATCGTCACTCGCTGGAGTTCGGCGAACCGGCGCGCGGCCGGCCGGATTTCGCGATCGAGGCGAGCGGACCGGAGCGCGTCGTGCTGGCGGTCACGCGGACGCTCGGTCGTGCAAGCAGGCTGACGATGCGCTTCGTCCTCGAGGGCGGCGCGGCGGTCTTGCGGATCGAGGCGGACGTCGATTGGCGCGAGCCGCAGACGCTGTTGAAACTGCATTTTCCGACGGCGTATCGCGGGCGGCTGGCGCGTTTCGGAGCGCCGTTCGGCAGTGCGCTGCGCGTGCAGCAAGCCGGTGAGCCGGCAGCGGAGGCGCAGTGGGAAGTGCCCGGCAGCCGCTGGGCGGCGGTCGCGCACGACGGCGAACGCGAAGGCCTCGCGCTCGTGACGGAGGCGAAATACGGCTTCGCGGCGCGCGACGGCGAGCTGACGGTTTCGCTGCTGCGCGGCGCGCGCATCACGGGTTGCGACGATCATCGCTACGCAGCGCCGCCGGGACTGAATCGTCACCAGCCGGCGTCGCCGTTTTCCGATCAGGGGCGGCACACGATCCGGTTCGCGATCGGCGCTTACGATGGCGGCGACGCGCTGCCGCATCCGGCGGCGCTGGCGGATGCGTTGTTCACGCCGCCGGTCGTGTATCGCGGCCCGGCGCGCGCGAGCGGGCTCGTGGCGGTCGACGGTGCGCCGACGCTCGTGCCGGCCTGGGCGGTGCCGCTCGGGCGCGGCGCGTGGGTGCTGCGTCTGCACGAAGTCGCGGGCCGCAGCGGCCGCGCGCGGCTCGTGCTCGCGGACGGGTGGACGGCGGAGCGCTGCTCGCTCGACGGCGCGAAGACGCTCGGTCGCGTGCGCGGCGGGGCGGTGGCGTTCCGCGGTTACGAGATCGTGAGCGTGCGCATTTCGCGAGCGAAGCGCTGACGTCCGGCTGACGGTCGGTTTTCTGGTGAGCCAGTCGAGCCTCCGGCCGCTTCGCCCGATTCGGTTTGTAGTCTAATAGACTACAAGTGGCCCGGCGGACAACGGAGTGGTTTTGTAGTTTAATAGACTACAAAGTCGCGTGCGCGGCGGGGCGATGGCGTATCGCGGTTACGAAATCGCTGGCGCGAGAGTTGCGCGGCCCGGAGTGTCCCTGAATCGGACGGGCCGCCGTGGAACTCGTTGCGTCGGCTCGCGCGGTTGCGTAGAGCGTCGCGGCATGATCCCGAGAATTTGGACGGCGCTGTCGGGCCTGCTGTTGTTTCCCGCAATCGGTTTGGCGGCGGAGGAAAATGTGCCGGCGCGCGAGATCGCGGTCATCCGCGAGCACGTGCAGCGCGACTGGCAGGGCATGTTGCGCGACGAGGGCGGGGCGTTTAGGTTTCCGTTCCTCACGCCGGGCAGCGCACAGTATGGCGACATTTTGTGGGATTGGGATTCGTGGCTGAGCGACGTGGCGCTGCGGCAGGTGCTCGCCGGGAATGCGACGCCCGAGGAAAAGGCGAAGGCGCTGAAACACGAGCAGGGCTGCGTGCTGAATTTTCTTCACTACGGCGGCTTCGACGGCTGGGTGCCGATCATCCTGCAGCGCAAATCCGGGGCGCGAAAGGAGCTGATGGCGCAGGCCGGCGACACCTACGCGACGAACATGCACAAGCCCTGCCTCGCGCAGCACGCGGCGTTTCTGACGCGGCTCAACGGTGGCGACGCGGAGTGGTTGCGCGAGGCGCTGTTTCCGCTCCAGGCGTTCGTCAACCGCTACAAGGCGCACCAGCGGCACGCGGCGACGGGCCTCTACTTCTGGAACGACGACACCGCCATCGGCGTCGACAACGATCCCGCGACCTTCATGCGGCCGCCGAAGAGCTCCGGGTCGATTTTCCTGAATTGCCTGATGTATCGCGAACTCCTCGCGCTCGCCTATCTCGGCGGGCGATTGGGGCAGGGCGAGATCGCGGCGCAATACCAGCGCGACGCGGAGGAGCTGAAAGCGGCCGTGCAGAAACACTGCTGGGACGAGCGCGACGGATTTTTCTACAGCGTCGATTTGAACCTGCTGCCCTACGAAGGGAAACCGTTCACGGCCGACCCTAAGATCCGGCTGCACGCGGGCTACCCGCGCGACTACGACTGCCTGATCCAGCGGATCGACGTGTGGTCGGGTTTCCTCGCGCTCTGGGCGGAGATCGCGACGCCCGAGCAGGCGCAGCGCGTCGTCGAGCGTTACCGCGATGCGCGGACGTTCAACGCCCCCTACGGCGTGCGCACGCTCTCGAAGCTCGAGAAGATGTATAACGTCCGCGCGTCGGGGAATCCGTCGATGTGGACGGGGCCGATTTGGGGCGTGTCGAACTATTTGGTTTTTCGCGGGCTGTTGAAATACGGCTTTCGCGACGAGGCGCGCGAACTGGCCGACAAAACGATCCGGCTCTTCGCGCGCGACTTCGAGCGCTTCGGCGCGCTGCACGAATACTACCTGCCCGAGAGCGGCGAACCGGTGCTGAATCGCGGTTTCCAGAACTGGAACTATCTCGTGTTGAACATGGCCGTGTGGCGCGAGGGCGGCGAGCCGGTGGCTGAGTTTTGAGGCGACGAAATCCGGCTCGACGCGAGCAGGCACGAAGAAACCCGAATGCCGCGGGCGAGTGCGCCGGTGCGCTTACGGCGGAAGTCTCTTCGGTAGCCGCGGCTGCGACCGCACGGTCGCGGGCGGGAACCCGGTGGCACGGGGGCGTGTCTGCGCTCGACGCCGGCCGGGCATCCGTGCAACGTCCGGCCTTTTCCATGAAGAAATTCGCCCTGCTCGTTTCGGCCACCGCGCTCGTCGCGGGTTCGGTTTTCGCCCAAAACAACGCCGCGCCGGCTCCGGCCGCCGCGCCAGCGCCGGCTCCCGCGGCCGTTGCGCCGGCCCCGGCCGCGCCCGTGATCGCGCCCGACGCGGTCGTGATTTCCGCCGACGGTGTCGCGGTGCGCCGCGCGGAATTCGAGGAGGCCGTCAAAGGCCTGCCGCAGCAGTATCAGGAATACGCGCTCGGACCGGGCAAGAAGCAGTTCGCGGAGGATTACCTGCGCATGAAGCTGCTCTCCGCCGCCGGTCTCAAGGCGGGCCTCGACAAGGACCCCGAGGTCGTGGCGCAGGTGAACAACGTGCGCGACCAGATCGTCGCCGGCGCGCAGCTCAAGAAGATGCAGGACGCGGTGCAGGTCTCCGACGAGGAGCTCAAGAAGACTTACGAGGCGCGCAAAGGGGAGTTCGAGAAGGCCAAGGCCCGCCACATCCTCGTCGCGTTCAAGGGCAGCCCCGCCGCCCAACCCGGCAAACCCGAGCTGACCGAGGAGCAGGCCAAGGCAAAGGCCGAGGAACTGCGCACGAAGGTCGAGACCGGCGCCGCGAAATTCGACGATCTCGCGAAGACGGAGTCCGACGACACCGGCTCCGGCGCGACCGGCGGTTTTCTCGGCGAATTCGGCCGCGGCCAGATGGTCCCCGAGTTCGAGCAGGCGGCGTTCGCGACCGAGGTCGGCAAACTCAGCCCGGTCATCCGCACGCAATACGGTTACCATTTCCTGAAAGTCGAGGAGCGCAACGTCACACCCTTCGAGGAAGCGAAAGTCTCGCTCGAACGCACCGAACGCACCACGAAGCTCCAGGCCGAGACGAAGAAGCTGGTCGACGACGCGAAGCCGACATTCGACGCGGCATATTTCGGCAAGTAAGCCGGCCCCGTCCGGTTTTGGAATTCGAAGCGCGTCCCGACGGACGCGCTTTTGTTTTGGACGGAGGCGGCGCGGGCCGCAGGACGTCCGGTCGAGGCCTACGTTGCCGCCCGTTCATGCGCCCGCGGCGGCGGCGTCGGACGCAGCCAGACCGCGCCCCGATGAATCGGGCCCTCCCACATGACGCGTCGTCGGCGAAGTGGAGTGTTGACAACGCCAAAGCCGGACCCCTTTTTGGCCATTCCTTCGTGAGAAGGAGCCACGTTGCCCGGTAGCTCAGTGGCAGAGCAGGTGACTGTTAATCACTTGGTCGCTGGTTCGATCCCAGCCCGGGCAGCCACGCTTTCCATGTCGGAAACGCGTTCTAGACCTTCCGCACCAACGGCTTTAGCGAGAGTGACCAACTCGCCAAGAATCTCCCGAAACCGGCCCAAAACAGCCGTTTTCGACGCTTTTTGTGAGTGTAGTTGTGCGTTGTTTCCGACCCACGGAAGCTTCTCGATTTCCGCGTGCATTCCGACGGCTGCAATGTCCGTGTAAACGTTCGCCGTCAGCGCGGGATCGGAGTGCCCGAGCACCTCCTGCGCGACACGCTGGGAAATACCGGCACGAACACCCATCGTCTGCCACGTCTTCCGGAACGAGTGGAAATGCACCACACGACCGAGCGAATCCCGGCGCTCGATACCGGCACGATGCAGATCGGCCCGCAACGCGTCGTAGCTCGGAAAATTCGCGAACACCGGCTCAGTCGGCGCGGCCGACTGCGGCACAAAGACACGTAGCTCCCGCGTGAGCATCGGATGCAGCGCGACGGCACGCTTGTCCTTATCCTTCGTCGTCTCGATGCGAATCCGCACCGATGGCGACTCGCCCAAGTCGAGGTCTTCGACAACCAGTGCAGCCACCTCGGAGCGGCGCTGGCCTGTGTAGAGCAACGTGAGGTAAGCAACGCGGCGCTCGTTGCTGACAGCTCCGAGTAGCGCACGCAGCTCGACCTCCGTAAACGCGCGGTAGGGCCGCACCTGCTTGCCGCGAGTTTCGATGCGGTCGAGATGGACGAGGGGACTGCGCTCGAGTTTGCCGAGGCGGACGAGCCAGTTCGCGAATGCGTTCACCGAAATCTGGTATTCCTTCCGTGTCTTCGCAGAACCGACAAAACCACCGCGCCAGCGCGTGAATGAATCGGCGCGCATGTCTGCAAGCCTCAACCAGCCACACTCACGGATGACGCGTTGTATGCGGTTGAGCGTGTCGTGCACATGTTTCGCATCGAGGTCGCGGCCCTTGAGGTCGCGAGCGTATTCAGCGACTAGAGCGATAATCGAGCCCGACTGAGCATCGCGCAGGACACGAGGAGCGACAAGGCCTTCACGCTCGCGCTGTGCATCGACAACCAAATCACGGAGCCGCTTGCGAGCAACAGCAACATCTGGCGTGTGGAGCGCAACTGTCCGAGGCCGCTCGCCGCGAGCGATTGAGTAGCGGCCACTGTAAAGGCGGGATTTCACTCGGCGTCCGTTGATTTTTCGAGAAGGGCGGAAAACGTATTCGATCATAACTGTCGGCCCGCATCGATTTGCATAGATTTATGCAGAAGAATGCAAGTGCAATTTCAGTCAATTTTGCGATTTCTTGGACATGTCCGAGAAACAGCGATTCACCGTTTCGCTCCCCGAGCACATCGCAGCCGAAGTGCGGTCGCGCAGCAAGAGCGTCGGAAACAAGGACGCCGAATATCTGGCAGGAATAATTCGCTGGTGGTATGGGCAAGGTTCACCTGCGATATCAAAAGAAGAGGAACGCGTCGCAAACGAACGCCACAGCACACGGCGCGCATCCTGAGCTTTCCAGACGGTCAACCTCTGCAAGCTTTGTAGCACTCGGCGAAGCAAGCAGACCACCACTAACTGTCCGAGCGCACGGGCCGCACCACAAGTGACCACACTGTTCCTCATCGTAATCATACTCGTTGTTATCGCGACTGCGTTCGCTGCGCTCCTCACGAAGAAAAAGACCGTCACAACCTCCGGACCAAAATTCCGTAAACTGACTGCACTCCTCTCGCCTGCCGAACGGCAGTTCTTCGCCGCGTTGCGAGCAGCGCTTCCCGAGGCTGAAATTTTCCCCAAGGTGCGCGTTGCCGATGTAGTTGAGCCATGCTCCCGAACGAACGGCGAGTTTTCGCGCATCTCCCAGAAACATTTCGACTGGGTAATTTGTGCCCCGGATACGTTCGAGCCACTTGTTGCCGTCGAACTCGATGACTCGTCACACAAAGGACAACGGCAACAAGAGCGCGACGCGACCAAGAACAGCGCAGCGGCAGACGCCGGATTGCCGCTATTACGCTTTCGCTGCCAAACAGCATATTCTGCCGATGAGATACGGGCAAGCATAGCGGAGCACATCACCGGCTTAGAGGTTTCTCAGTAGACAGCCCGAGAGATGGTTTCTCCCGCAAGCGCTGCACACCATAACTGTCCGTATACCACGAGGAGCCGCTATCCGCCCTTACCCCTTCGCGTGAATCGGTCGCTGCTGACGAGACGGCTGGCGCGGACGCACGAACGGCCGACGTGCCGTCCGAGCTAACTGCGGCTCCCTTCGCCCCAGACCCCGGATGCGGACGCCGAAAGATTTTCCGGCCGCTCAAAGTAACCGAGTTGATCTCGACGCCTTCGAGTTCGCGGTCGCGCTCCGTCCGACGTGTCCCGTCCGACATCAGCACAATGACGCGCGATCCGCGGACGATGTAACCGACCGGCCAGGCTTCCGGCTCCGGGGTGTTGGCGGCTGCGGGCGCAGCCGACGCCACAGTGTCGCTCCGTAGCGCGTTCAGGGCCGCGGGGGTAGTCGAGGCCTTCGGCGCATCGGACGCGCGTTCTGAGCGCGGAAAGAAACGCCCAGCCGTGGCACCGGCGAGCGAGGCTAGAATGACGAGAACAGCGCCGCGGAGAACGCGGCCAACAGGTAGGGCCATAGCGGGGACGCCGACGGTTTCGCCGGCCGTTCGATTTTTTCGAGGGGCGACGCGTGCGCAGTCTGCATCGCCAAAAATTGCTCGTGTCCTTTTCCCGTGAGCGCGTTCGAGTCGAACAGACCCCACGCCCACGAGCGGAACACCACTTCGCTGTCGAGCTTCACCGGACGGCCGTTGCCGCGCGTGTTGTCGAACCGAACGCGAAAATAGAACGGGAGCGGGCAGGGGATGATGCCCCAAATTTTAAGCGCCTTCATGTTCCGGCAGACGAACAGCTCCGCCACGCGTGCGCGGAATTGTTTGTCCAGATCCTCGAAGCGCTGAGTGATGAAAACGAGGTGAATGTCGAGCTTCCGAACGAAATTCACAAAAGCGAGAAGGTCGCGGCTCGTGTCTCGATAGTCGCGCGCGTTAAAGTCCAGCGACGCTTCATCAATCAGCACAAGAACCGGCTGCTCCGGCGTGCCGCGAAAAACCTGCTTGTGAAATTCCGACAGCTCGCCCGTCAGCATGACGAGCCGCGAAGGGTCGAATTTCCGGCCACCCTCCGCCATCCACTCCCGGACACGATCCGCAAAAAAAGCGACGTTCGTAAACATCCACCCGCCACCGCGAAGGTGGATCAGCGCCACCTCCGCACCGAGCGTAGTCTTACCGCCGCCGAGCGTCCCCGTGACTGCCCAAATTTTCCCGTTCACGCGATCGTAGGAACGAAGCTCTTAACAATGCGGATGCCAGCGGCCGCGAGCCGCAGCGCACCGTAAGCGACGAGAAAGTTGAGCAGTTCCGCGAGCGGAAAGATCGCGTTGATCAACCCGCACGGCTGAAACGACAGCGCGCCACCCGTCGCGTTGACCGTCAGCGCGTCGATGCGCGCGAACAAAGTTGGCCAGAGCGAACTGAAGAGCTGCCAGACGGTCCCAACGGCGGACGCACCGACGAACACCGACGTAACGACGGGGTTCGTGTTCTTGAGGAACGTCATTATCCAATTCAGCGCGGCGATCATGCGAAAGCCTCCTTCACGGCTTTGAGGGTGAGAAAGAAAAACGAAATGGAGAGCGCTGCGAGAACGAGCGCGCGGAATACGGACACGGCCGGGTAATCAGCGAGGTCGAACGCGAGCGCATATTCGTCCTGAATGCCTGGCACCTTCAACGTCGCGGAGAACTGCGTGACCGTGCCCGGCGTCTCCACGGTCGGAGCCGTCGGCAGTTTGCTCAGCAACTTCGTCGCGACCGAATTCTGTTGAAGGTCGACGACCTCGGGCGCGGTCAACTCCGTCGGCGGCGTCAGAGGAGTGCCGTTCAACGCAGACACAATCTTGTCAGTGCCCTCACGGTATTCCGCGCCCTGCACAAGCGCGGCCTGTCCCGTCATGATATTCTCGATGCCCTGACGGTAGGTCGCATTCGTGAGCAGATCGGTCTGGTTACCGGGATCGTTGTTCGGCGTCGACGGTGTCCACGTCGGCGACGGACCGGACGGACGCGGTTTCCACACCGGCTGCGACGCGGGCGCAGGAGTCGGCGAAATGTCGTCGGGCAAATTCACGTCCTCGGGCACGATGGTCTCATTGACCGGCGTCGTGTCGTTCGGAACCAACGTGGGCGTCGCCGTCTTCACGGCCGACTCGTGAACAGCGCCCTCGACCGCGAGCCACTGCCCGCCGTCGTAACTGATGCCGCTCACCTGCTCGAATACCGTGATCGGGTCGGGGTTCTCGGTAACGAAACTCTGAATCAGCCCCTCATGTGCGGAGAGCGTGATCTGCCCCAGAACCGTGCTGCCTTGGACCAGCTTGTAGGTCACGGGATAGTCATGGGAATTGAAGAGCTTCACCGTGACTTTGTATTTCGGCGCGCCCGCGGGATTATCCATCGACGACGAAGCGACCGTGCCACCGTTGCGCGAAATCCGAATGTAAGCCTTCGGCGCGTTGAACGCGACGCTCTGCGGCACCGCAGAAAACGACGACCACGCCGAGCCGTCTGCGCTATAGTCGGCGGAGTTGTAGTCATGTGCGCTGCCAGAGATCGACAGCGTCGAGCCATCCCACGCGAACGTGATCGACGTCCCGCCCGTGCCGCTGAGTGTCTGCTGGACGACTGCGAACGCGCACAACGGCGCGAGCGCTAGAACCACAGACAGAAGAGAAAGAATTCGAGTTTTCATAGGGTCACTCCGCAGCTCCGTCGCGCGCCCCCGCACGCGCGCACCACATCACGAACCACGCGACCACAGCGGCCGCGAACACCGCAGACCATTCGATCGGGTCCGCACGCTCCGAAGAACTCAACTGGCTCTCATTAGTCTCACCGAAGGACGCACTGGTAACCGTCGCACCGAAAGTCCACCAAGCGCTGATGCGCTTCGACTCGTCGTAGGGGCCAGCAACAACACCGGTCTGCACCCCGCTCGTGTCGCCGTTCGCATCGATCCCCAGCACCGCAAAATTATACGCGCCAGTGCCATCCCAAACGTCACGAACGACCTCGCCCGGGAGCACTGCGCGAAAAAACGGCCACGCGGGCGCACCGTCCGGAGTCACATCGCCGTAGACGTAAATCACCGGACCACCCGAGGGCCCCGCGTTCTTGAACTCGAAGACCGCGGCACGCGACGCGACCGCGAAAGCGACGACGGCCAGGACAACGACGACGAGAGTGCGAATTTTCACGGAGAAAAGTTTCCCCTCGCCCCGCAGCAGTCCGCGAGGCGAGGGGAGAGGGCGTTAGCTCGCGAAGGACTTCCACACCTTCACGACCCACTTGCCGCCGAACTTGACGGCGAACACGGCGAGGCCCGCCGCGATGGCGAGAGCGGCCGCCGCGAGCAGCGCGGTTTTGAGTTCCGCAACGCCGTCCGTGACGGCGGTGAGGTCGATCGTAGCAACGACGAGGTTCATTTTCTTTTCCGTTTTGATGTGCCTCAGAAATACACCGCGACGCACGAGGCACAGCGTCGCAGCGTTTGCCCAGACGAGGGCGAAAATCAGTCGTCTTCCGCGAACACGCGGAAGACGCGGACCAACCACCCCGCGCCGTAGAACAGCGAATAGACCGCGACCCCAAGGCCGAGGAACTGCGCGACGACAGCGAGGTGGAGGTTGAGAATAGTCATACTCTGCTTCCGCCTAGTGCGGAAAATACCGGGAGAGGAATCCCGAGAGTCGCCCGGATTCGCTCCGTCCGTTTCTGTCCTCCGGACAGTTACGGACTATTGAAACAAGGTAAGGGCCGCTGCGCGTCGCGCCCGCTGACGCGGGCGCTGACGCGCAGTCGGCCACCTGACCAAGTTCTAATTGAGTCGGCTCAACCGGAGACGACTCAACGACCGGCAGAAGAGCTTGGCGCTCGCAGCTCATTTGCCACCCGTAGCGAGCGCAGGTTTCGAGGGCGTCTCGCTCGCGAACGTCGTGAACGTCCACCGTTCGACAACACGCTTAAAATTGCCGCCGCCGTTATTCTCATAGCGCGGCTCGATCTCGCCTTCGATGAAATCGCCGACCTTGTAACGCTTGATCGGGTTGCCGCGCCGATCGACGAGATCGGCAGCGGAATTCACCTTTTGCACAGCGTCGCCAAAGGATTTTCCAGCAGCGCACGGCGTAACATACGAAGCGCCGTCCTTGCCGTCCTTACCGGGACGAAATTCCGTTTCGCCAGCGACGAGAGCACGGAAGAAGAGACCTGTCTTTTCGATTTTCATGTTTGGATGCAGCTTTCTAGTTCTTGGGTTGAAAGCGGGATGTGGAACCAATCGATGACACGCCTCCCGCCAGCGACGTGTTCGAGAATGATTTCGTGGAACGAACGGCGCAGCGTAACCGTCCCCACGCACTGAATTGCGCGGCGCGTCCGCACCTGAGCGGTGCGCGCCCAACGATGAAATTTTTGCGCGAGCGTCTCCGGCTCTCTCGATTCCGCGCGTTCATCGGGAGCCGCCTCTTTTTTTGTGCGCGCAGGCGCGGGCTTGTCGAAAAAGCCGACGGAGGTCTGAAACACGCGGATGCGTCGCGGGTAGTTCAGCACCCACTCGGGAACGTCGTGCGATTCTTTCACGACGTATTTGAAGAGGTATTGCCACTTTTGCGGCTTGATCCGCTTCACTTGGCAAATGCCGTAGCCCCACAGCTCGCGCACTTCCGCGTCAGCGATGAACGCGCGCGTATCCACGAGCAAATGCCAATGCGGATAGTCGTTGCCCTGGAGTTCAAGTTTCACCGCGTAGCGACGAATCTCGTAGCCACGAGCGCGCAGTTCGTGAATCACGCGGCGGATGCGGTCCTTCGCGGTTTCGTAAGCGTCGCGCGGAGACTCGAAAAGTTTCGGGTCAACCGTCAGCGTGAAGAACAGCCAGCCCTTCAGCCACGGCATGCCGCGCTTCTCGATACGTTGAACCATTTTTCGACGGCCCTGCGGATGCCACCACGAGGCCGGGATGTGCTCGGCGAGGACTGCGTCCTCCAAATCGGCACCCTTGGAGAGACGGCGAAGATAGCGCCAATAACCAGAGTTCATGCGAAAAGCTCCCGTTGGTATTCCGTGGGGCGGTAGCGCGGCGCGAGGCGCTCCATCAGTTCGCGCGAGAAGCGCGGCGAGGACGGCTTTCCGAGAACAATCTCGTTAGCTGCATCCTTGGCAGTGACCGCCCCCGCCGCGCCAAGTCGTTCGCACCTGCATTCCGTTTCCCACTCCTCACGCGAGCGCCATTGCAACGTAACCGGATGCAGCACCTGCCCCGGACGTTCCTCGACCCCCACGCCCCTTCCCCCGCCCCCAAGGGCGGGGAACCCTCCCGCTGTGCGCGGGGCGGCCTGCGGGCCGCGCTGCGCGGCTTCGCTCCGCTCCGCCCCCGTGCTCGCTCCGCCAGCACAAAACCACGGACCGGAGTCAGGTTCCGCGCCATCCGGCGCGGCAGCATTTTCGCACACGAGGGGCGAAGTGTAGCCGTTGCCGAGCACGCGACCGCCGCAGTAGGGGCAGCTCATGACGCACCTCCCAAGAGCGAGCAAAATTCAGCAGCCGATATGTCCAACGGACGGGCGCGACGCGGCCCCAGTTCGAAGACGCAACCACGATGCTCGCCGTGATCCCAGTCGCCCATGCAGCGGACAACCGCCACCACCGAACCACCCGGAAAAACGTCGAGGCAAACAACGTCACACTCTGGAGCCCGCCCATTGCCAGCCAGATCGACGCGATAAAGACCACCCCGCGTCATGACACACCTCCCGTCACGCGGCCCGGACCGCCGCAGTCTGGACAACGGAGCTCATCGTTGGGCGTGTGCAGAATGCCGGAACCGAAACAGCTTCGGCACAAGCGGAGAGAAACACCGCCCGGCGTGGCCCTCGCCGGACGATGCCCTCCCGCCAAATAGAGCGCCAATGCCTGCGCGACCCGCACCGCGAGTGCGCGCAGTTGTGCGTTTTCGTCAACACTCCCGGGCTTCGAGTCTGGTTCGATCCCAGCCCGGGCAGCCATTTTCCCCGACAGATTTCTCGATCTGCCGGGGTTTTGTTTTTTCGGCTTCAGCGGGACACTGTCCGGGTTGCCACTCCACGTCGCTGCGCGGCAAAGGGTCGCGGATGTTTGCGTGGCGTTCTCATGGCGGGGCGTTCCGGAAATGCCATAATGCGGCGTGTTGCCGGAAACGAAACGCCACCGCTCTCCCGCGGACTCGTTGCGGCAGTTTTCACCCCGATGCACATGACCCTCCGCCCACTTGCCGCTCTCGCGAAGATTGCCGCCGCCGTGATCGCGATTCCTGCGTTCGCTCTCGCCGCGTTCCCGATCGACGGGAGTGCATCGGGTTTGACGCAGATCCTTTACCAAAACCTCCTCGACTACACGACGCTCGACGCCGCCGTCTTCGGCCAGCAGTTCGCGACGTGGAAGGGGCTCAACGCCGACGGCACGACCTGGCAGGGCAACGCGAATCGCTCGGACATCAAGACCGTCACCGGCACGCATCCCGGAATCTCCGGCTGGAACTTCGACACCTACCTTTACGCGTCCAACACCCAGCGCTCGACGATGCGGCAGCGCATGCTCGACGATTTCGCGCGCGGCATGATCCTCACGATCCACTGGGAAATGCGGAATCCGCTCACCGGCGAAGATTCCAAGGATCGCACCGGCGCAGGCGACAATCCCAGCGTGCTCGTTCTGGCCGTGACGACCGGCGAGGCGGCGAACGCGAAACTCAACAGCGATCTCGACGCGCTCGCGACGCTGCTCGGCCAACTCGCCGTCAACGGCGAGCCGGTGCCGGTGATCTTCCGCCCGTATCACGAGATGAACGGCGACTGGTTCTGGTGGGGCGGCGGCGTGCCGAGCGAATTCACGGCGCTGTGGAACTACACGCTGACTTACCTGCGCGACACGAAGGGCGTGCACCAACTCCTCTACTGCTATGCACCGTCGGGAAACCAGTTCGCCTCGAAGGCCGAGTATCTCACCTATTGGCCGGGCAACGCGAAGGCCGACATCTGCGGCGTCGATCAATATCTCAAGGACACCGACCCGATCTCGAAGTGGAACGACTCGCTCGGCTACGCGTATCAGGCGGCCAGCGGGCGCGGCAAACCAGCAGCCTTCACCGAAATCGGTCGCAGCGGCGGTCTCGCCGGCACCACCAATCCCGCGTGGTGGACCTCGCGCGTGCTCGCCGCGTTCAGCGATTCGTCGCGTCCGCTGTGGACGAAGTGCGCCTATCTCATGACCTGGACCAACCAAACCGCGAGTTCCTACTGGGTGCCGTATTACACCGGCCACGCGCAGGCGGCGGATTTCCAGTCGTTCGCGAGCGATTCGCACGTGCTGCTTCAAGGCGACTTTACGCCGTATCAATGACCGCCGAGAACATCGGCGCGGCGCTCGCGACGGCGACGAGCGAGATTCCGATTGCGCCACGTCAGCGCTCGCAGTGAAGGATTATCCGATGACAACGCCGAGCCGGCCGATCTCCGCGCAAGCCTCCCGTCCGTTCCATCTGCTCGCGAAACCCGGCGGCGCGCTCTGCAACCTCGGTTGCGAATACTGCTTCTACCTCGAGAAAACGCATCTCTACCCGGCGGCGAAAAATTTCCGGATGTCTCCGGCCGTGCTCGAGGCTTACATCCGCGACTACATCGCTGCGCAGCCGGTGCCAGTGGTGAATTTTGCATGGCAGGGCGGCGAGCCGACGTTGCTCGGCGTGGATTTCTTCCGCGAGGTCGTCGCGCTCCAGCAGCGCTACGCGCAGGGGCGCACGATCGAAAACGCGTTGCAGACCAACGGCACGCTGCTCGACGACGAGTGGGGTGAGTTTCTCGCGGCGAACCGGTTTCTCGTCGGCATCAGCATCGACGGTCCGCGCGAGTTGCACGACGCCTACCGCGTCGACAAGGGCCAGCGTCCGACCTTCGACGCCGTGATGGCGGGACTCGGCGTTCTCAAGAAACACGGGGTCGAATTCAACACGCTGACGACCGTGCATCGGCGCAACTCGCCGTTTCCGCTGCTCGTGTATCGCTTCCTGCGCGAGATCGGCTCGGGCTACATCCAGTTCATTCCGATCGTCGAGCGCACGGCGCCGAAGGCCGGCGCTCCGGACGGCCTCTGGCTCGCGCCGCCGCCGGATCATCCCGGCATGGAAAACTACGACGAGCACGTGATGCCTTGGAGCGTGCGGCCGGGCGATTACGGCGATTTTCTCTGCCGCATCTTCGACGAGTGGGTCGAGCGCGACGTCGGTCGCGTGTTCGTGCAGCAATTCGACGCGGCGCTCGCCAACTGGGCCGGCGAGCCGGCCGGCGTGTGCATCTACTCGGAAAAATGCGGCGGCGCGCTCGCGATCGAGCACAACGGCGACATCTACAGTTGCGACCACTACGTCTACCCGCGCTACCGCCTCGGCAATCTGCTCAACGAATCGCTCGCGACGATGCTCGACTCGCCAGCGCAACGCGCGTTCGGCGACGCGAAGTCCGCGACGCTCCCGAAGTATTGCCGCGAGTGCACAGTGCGCTTCGCGTGTCACGGCGAGTGCCCGAAGCACCGCTTCCTGCAAACACCCGACGGCGAACCCGGCTTGAACTATCTGTGCGCCGGCTACCGGAAGTTCTACCGCCACGTCGATCCGGCGATGAGCACGATGCTGGAACTGCTGCGCGACCGCCGCGCGCCCGCGGAAATCATGCGCCTCCCGCGCGCGCGCTGGTCGAGTGCGCGCCGCTCGAAGGGCAAGGGCAGCGCCGGCTGATTCGCGGACGGCTCGGCGCTCGACGGCGTGCGTCTGCCGTCACGTGCACACGACGTTGGCCGCAGGCGTTTCAGCCGCGAGTTTCGGTGCCGCGACCGGCTCCGCTCCGGCGGGCTGCGCCTTCGGCGTCGGACGCTTTTGCAGTTCGACGAGAGCGAGCAGCAGATCGCTCTTGGCGAGACTGCCGAGCAGACGGCCATCCGACGAGAGCACGGGCAGGCGCTCGGCGCGGACGCCGAGAAAACGGTTCAGCGCCTGGCCGAGCGATTCGTCGACGCGCACGAACGGAAAATCGTCGTGGAGGATGTCGCCGGCGATCACCACGTCCGCCAGCGCGGGCTCGCTGAGAAACGGCTTGATGTCGTGCAGCGCGACCACGCCGAGGAATTTCCGCTCGGGCGTCGTGACGTAGACGTAGTTGACCCGCTCCGAGAGAAACAGCCGCGCGATCTCCGCGAAGCGTGCATCGAAGGCGACGCGCGGCGGATCGGCTTTCATGAACGCCTCCACGGCGTGTCCGTCGAGCGGGTCCGCCGCGGGCGCTTCGGCGGCTTTGCGCTGGAGCGACTCGCTGTAGAGCGAGCGGTTCCAGAAGCTCTTCGCCGTGTAGAAGGCGATGACCGTGCACAGCATCAGCGGCAGCACGATGTCGTAGCTGAGCGTCATTTCGAAAAGCATGATGATCGCCATGAGCGGCGCGTGGCTGACGGCGCCGAGGAACGCGCCCATGCCGACCAGCGCGAACGCGCGCGGGTCGCCCGCCGCCGCCGGCCAGAGAGCGTGCACCGCCGTGCCGAACAGAAATCCGCTGCTCGCGCCCATGAAGAGCGACGGCGTGAACACGCCGCCCGGCGCGCCCGAGCCGAACGAGGACGCCGTGGCGAACCACTTGCAGGCCAGCAAGAGCACGAGCAACAGCCAGCCGACTTCGCCGTTGAGGATGTCGACCACGACGGTGTAGCCGTTGCCGCACACTTCCGGCACGCGCGTCGCGACGGCGCCGACGAGCAATCCCCCGAGACCGAGGCGGAGCACGAGCGGCAGATGCAGACCGACGAAGAACGTCTCGGCGCGCCGCAGCGAGCGCAGGAACAGCGGCGCGAACGCGCCCATGAGCAACCCGAGCAGCACGTAGGGGCCGATTTCCCAGAGCGAACCGAGGTGGAACGCGGGCACCGCGTAGAGCTGCGCGGCGTTGGTGAGCGTGCGCAGCGTCAGCGCCGCTGCGACGGCGGACACGGCGAGCGGACCGAGGCTTTCCATCGCGATCGTGCCGAGAACGATCTCGGCGATGAAAAACGAGCCACCGATCGGCGCGTTGTAGGCGGAGGCGATGCCGGCCGCGCCGCCGCACGCGATCAGCAGCCGCGCGCGCGGCGGCGGCAGGCCGCGCCAGCGGCCGATCAGCGAGGAGACGAGCGCCGCGAGTTGCACGAGCGGTCCCTCGCGGCCGATGGACGCGCCGGAGCCGATGGCGAAGAGCGAGGCGGCGATCTTCGTCAGGCTGGCGCGCAGCGGCAGGCGGCCGGAGCCGAGCGCGATGGCTTCCATGTAGTCGGTCGAGCTTTGTCCGGGCAGCAGTTTCTGGCCGACGCGAATGATCAAGCCGGTCAGCACGCCGCCGAGCGTCGGCACGGCGAGAGCGCCCCACCACGGCAGCAGTCGCATCGATTCGACGATGCCCGCGCGCGAACCCGTGAGGAGACGATGCGTGCCTTCGGTGAGGCTGGTGAAAAGGAGGGCCGCGAGGGCGCCGAGCACGCCGGCGGCGGCGGCCCAGAGCAAGGTCACCTGCCAATCCGTGGGCTGGAGTTTTTCCTGCACCCACACGCGCCAGCGCAGCAGCTTGAGCAACTGCTGCTGGCTGGCGGTGCGAAGGCGAGTGAGCGTCACGGTCGGCGGTCCGGCGATGCGCCGGCGGTCAGGCGGACGCCGGCGGCTGGCGGCGTTGTTGGAGCTCGGCGCGCACGCGGAGCATTTTTTCGGTCGTGAGAGGAAAGCGCGCGACGGTGAACAGCGATGCGATGACCGTGAGCGCCGGCAGCCAGGCGAAGCACACGCGCATCCAGAAAAGCGTCGTAGCGCTCTGCGCGGCGCCGAGCTTCGCGTCGAAACCGAGGCCGACGAGCAGCAGGCCGGAGAGGAAAAGGCTCAGCGCGAGTCCGCATTTTCCGACCCACGCGGAGATCGCGTAGAACACGGCGTCGGAACGGCGGCCGGTTTGCAGCTCCTCGTAGTCGACGATGTCCATCGTCATCGACGGCACGAGCATCCACAGGCCGGACAAACCCGGACCGAGCAGAGCGCCGATGACGAGCTGCCACCACGGGTGCGCCGGCGAGAACAGAAACCATTTCAACGCCGAGCCCGTGAGCACGCACGCGAGACACGCGAGCAACGCGCGGCGTTTGCCGATGCGCGTCGACAGCGCGGCGATCGCGGGCGTGAGCGAGATGGTCGAGATCAGGTAGACCGTGCCCCACCAGCCGCTGACGATCGAGGCGGCCTTCGCGTCGCCGCCGTGCACGTAGTAGACGTTCACGTAGATGCCGAGCGCGTTGACGGTGTTGAGGCCGAGGTGCGTCAGCACGATCACGAGCAGCAGCAGCCGGAACGGCCGGCTGCGCAGCGCGGCGGGCAGGCTGGTGCGGAGCGGCACGACGGCCTGCTTCGAGACTTGGCGAAACAACCGTTCCTTCAACGCGAAGAGCGGGACGATGCCGATCAGCAGGTAGAGCGCGCCGAGTCCTAGCCCGACGATGCGCACGCTGCGCACCGGGTCGCCGAGCCAGCCGTTTTGCGTGAGCGGGAAAATCCACTGGATGCCGACACCGGAAATCGCCGCGACGATCGTCTTCACCGCCTGCACGCGCGTGCGCTCGTGGATGTCCGACGTCATCTCGAACGCGATCGCGTTGAACGGAATCACGAAGATCGCGTAGGCCGCGTAGAACAACAGGCCCGCGGTCATGAGCCACGCGAAGCGCGACGCTTCGCTGCCGCCAGCGGGGCAGAACATCATCAGCGGCAACGCGACGGCGCACCCGACGATGCCGACCGCGACAAACGGCTTGCGGCGGCCCCAGCGCGTGCGCGCGTTGTCGGACGCGCTGCCGACGATCGGATCGATGAACGCGTCCCACACGCGCGAGATCGAGATCATCAAACCGACCAGCGCGGGACTGACGCCGAGCACGATGTTGAAGATCGGATTGGCGATGTTCTTCAGCCCGGCGTTGCCGAAGTTGTCGAGGATGCCGCCGATGCCGAACGCGAGTTTCTCGCGCCACGGCACGCGCTCCTCCGGCAGCGTAGCCGGGCGCGAAGCCGAACTGGCAGGAGCGACCGGTGCGTTCATGAGCCGCTCGCCGGCGCGAGGCGAATTTCGGGCAGCGCCGGCAATTTCGCCGCGACCGAGCCGGCAACCTCGAGGTGCAGGAGGATCGGCGCGGCGGGTGTCGCCGCAGGCAGTGCGAGCGGCGCAAAGACGATCTCGTTTTCCTCGCCCGTCGTGGCTTCGACGGAAGTGCCGTCGTCGAGCCGCAGCCGCAGCGTCGCGGACTCCGCGGGCATTTTGCCGCGGAAACGCAACGAGGCGCGATACGCGCCGCTCGCCCCCGGCGCGACGCGGAAGGTCAGGCGGTCGCCGGGATTGCCGAGGCCGAGCACGGCGTGGTTCTCCACGCGCACCGCGGCGCCTTGCGCGGCGACGGCGAGGTAGGCGTAGAAACCGGTCGCGATCGCGGCGGCGCCGGGATTGTCGGCGGGCACGCGCGCCGGCACGACGAGCACGGGCTTCTGAAACGACGACGGCTGCGCGACGATGTCGCGCCACCAGTTAGCGAAGAGCGCGGCGAACTCGGTCTTGGTCGCGGGATTCTCGATTGCGTCCAGCTCGCGGCGTCCGCCGGGCGTGCTCACGTCGTAGAGCGAGCCTTTGGTGAGTTTGAGATCGCCGCGTCGCACGGAGAAAACGCGGTCGATGGTGTTCGAGGCATCGCCGAGCGTGAGCAGCGGCTGCGGGCGCACCGTCAGGCCGGCGGCGTCGACGCGCGGCAGTTTGCTGACCTCGAGTCCGGCGCTGTTGAGCACCTCGATCTGGCACCAGGCGCGTCCGGCGTGCGACCACTCGCCGCGCTCGAGCAGCGGTCGCAGGTCGAAACCGTCGAGCGGACGCTGGTCCGCCGGCAGCGGGACGCCGGCGGCGGCGAGGATGGTCGGGTAGAGATCGGCCACCGTGGCGACATCATGCACGACGCGCGAGGCGAGGTGGCCGGGTTGCGTCACGAAGAGGAAACTGCGCACGCCGTTCTCGTCGACGCGGGTCTTCGCGCCGCGCAGGCCGCTGGGATTGCGCTCGCGCCACTCGTCCTCGTTGAGCGTCTGGTGCGTCGGACCGTTGTCGCCGAGGACGAACACGAGCGTGTTTTCCGCGAGGCCGCGTTTCTGGAGCTCGGCGAAAAGGCGCGCGAGTTGCGTGTCGAGGAACGTGAGGCTGCCGTAGAGGCGCGCGAGCTCCGTGCTCACCCCGGCCTGGCGATACGCCTCGATGAACTCGGGCGGGGCGTGGAAGCCGGCGTTCGGTCCACCGTCGTTGATCTCACGCGGACTGGCCACGCCGCCGTGGCACGTGATCGGGCAGTAGTAGAGGAAGAATGGTCGGTCGCCGGCGCGGTCGATGAAGTCGATGGCCATGTCGGCGAGCCGCTCCTCGGTCCAGCCCTCGGTCGGGAGCGGGCGGCCGTTGCGCATCATCGGATTGTCTTTGTAGACGTAGAGGCGCGCCATCGTCGCTTCCTCGAAGCCGCGTTCCCACGGAAAATAGCCGGTGGTTTTGCCGACGTGCCATTTGCCCATGAAACCGGTGCGGTAGCCGGCGGCGCGCAGCGGTTGCGCGATCGTGGTTTCGTCGAGGGCGAGAAAGTCCTGTCCGGCGTGCACGCCCCAGACGCCGGTGCGGAGATGATGCCGGCCGGTGAGGAAGGTCGCGCGCGTCGGCGAGCAGAGCGGCGCGACGTAGAAATTCTCGAAGCGCACGCTGCGGGCGGCGAGCGCGTCGAACGTCGGCGTGCGCGGGCCGTGGCCGCTGGGGTGGCGGAAACCCATGTCGTCGTAACCCTGATCGTCGGTCTGGATGACGATGATGTTCGGACGTGCCGTGGGGGGCGTCGCGCCGGCGCACGCGAGCGGAGCCAATGCGAGCAAAGCCGTCGCGAGCGCGGACAGCGGGGGCAGGGGAGCTTTCCTCATCGTGGTAGAATAAAAGGAAGGGCGTCGATGGCCAAGGAGTGAGCCCGGCGGCGTTCTGAGATGTTTTGTCGAATGCGGCGCGGCGCAAAGGATTTCAGACGATGCCGTGGCGTTCTCAGTGCCGCGCGGCGACGGCTCTGCTAGGATCGCCCTCGATGCAGCCCAACCTCGTCTTCGTGTTCTCCGATCAACAGCGCCGCCACGCCGTCGGTTGCATGAACGAAGACCCCGTGCTCACGCCGAATCTCGACGCGTTTGCGCGGCAAGGCGTGCTGGCCACGCAGGCGATGGCGACGTGCCCGGTGTGCACGCCGAACCGCGCCTGCATGCTCACGGGTCGCTTCCCGCACGGCTGCGGCGTGCTCGCGAACGACGACGTGCTGCCGCCCGGCGTGCCGACGATCGGCGACGCGCTGCGCGATGCCGGCTATCACACCGCCTACATCGGCAAGTGGCACCTGCACCACGGTTCGCAATTCGTGCCGCGCAGCCACCGGCGCGGCTTCGATTTCTGGCATGCGAACAACGTTAACCACAATCTCTTCGAGCTGAGCTATTGGGAGGAATCGCCCGAACCCGCCATGCGCGGAACGGGCTGGCAGGCGACGCACGAGACGGACGTCGCGCTGCGCCACCTGCGCGAGCGGCCGAAGGACCAGCCGTTCGCGCTTTTCCTCTCGTGGGTCGCGCCGCACAACACCCACGGCGCGGGCTTCACGCCCTACGCGGACTTTCCCGTCGACGACGCCTACGCGCGCATGATGGAGGAGGCGGGCTACTCCGGACGCGACATCCAGTATCACGCGCCGGCGCAGTTCGAGGCGCCGTATCGCGGCCAAAAACTCCCGCGCCGCGCGAACGTGCCCGACGACTACGCGGCGCCGGCGTTGCCCGGGTATTTCGGCGGCTGCACGGCGGTCGATGCGGAGTTCGGACGGTTGCTCGACTATCTCGACGGCGCGGGCCTCGCGGAAAACACGATCGTGGTCTACACGTCCGATCACGGCGAGATGCTCGGCTCGCACGGCCTCATGCAGAAATTCGTCTGGCACGAGGAATCGATTTCCGTGCCGCTGCTCGTGCGCTGGCCGGGCCAACTGCCCGCGGGCGCGCGCACCGGCGCGCTGATTAACAGCCCCGATCTCGTCCCCACGCTGCTCGATCTGATGCGCGTGCGCGCGCCGGCGGGTCTCGATGGACGCGCGCTTTCCGCGTGTTTGCGCGATCCCGCGCGCGAGGGGCCGGCGGAGGCGGGCCTCTGCTTCTTCGCCGCGCGCCGCCGCGTGCTCCAGCAAAGCGGCACCCGCGACAACCTCGGCTGGCGCGCGCTGCGGACGCCGCAGCATTTGTTCGTGGCCGATGCCGACGGGCGCCGCGGCGGCTACCGCGAGTTGCTCTACGATCTCGCGCGCGATCCGTTTCAGACGAGCCCCGCGGTCAACCCGGGCGACGTGCGCGCGCGTGAGCTGCGGCAGCGGCTCGCGGCTTGGCTGGCGGCTCGCGGCGATGGCTTTCGCGCGCGTCTGAGCGCGGCGCTCTGAGCCGTCCGCCGCGCCGCGCGTTCACAGGGGAAAGGCGCGCGTTCACAATGCGCGCGCGCGGCGGATGGAGTAGGTTGCGCGCACTTCGCCCGGCGCCGCCGCGGCGGAGGGCTGATCCTCTCCACCCCTCGTTCCCATGAAACTCCGAGTGTTCGTCTCTCGCGGGCCGGCGCGCGTCGCCGCCCTTGTGTTGGTGAGTTCCGTTCTCGCGCTCAGCGCGTTCGCCACCCCGAAGCGCCTCACGATCCGCGGCGCGCAAATCTACGACGAGTTCCAGCGCCCGATCGTGCTCCGCGGCGCGAACGTGAACGCCGACGACGGCGCCCTCCCGCCGGCCACCGCGGCCGCCGAGGTCAAGAACACCTATCACATGAACTGCGCGCGCCTGCCCGTGGAGTTCAAATACTTTCCCCAGGGCCATCCCGAGCACGACAACCGCACGCTCGACCGCAACGGCGACCTCGTCGACCTCTACACTTACTCGACTGACATCAACCAGCCGGTCACGCGGACCTCGACGCCGAACGGCATCCCCGACATCGTCGAACTGACGCAAATCTGGGTGAACGCGCTCACCGCGCAGGGCATCTGGACCTACCTCGAGGCGCGCGCCAACGACTGCGACGCCAATGCCGAGCAGGTGAAACCGAATCAGAACGACGGCCACTTCTACGACACCACTTCGCTCCGGCACGAAAAGTTTCTCGCCTTCTGGAAGGCGATCGCGAGCGCGTTCAAGAACACCGACTATATCGCCGGCTACGGCATCCTTGCCGAGCCGAGCGCGAGTCGCCTCGGCACTTCCAACACGCCCCCGGCGGAGCCGGTGACGACGCTCACGACTTTCCAGATCGCGGTGATGAACCACATCAGCGACGCGGTGAACGGCGCCGGCGATACCTGGACGCCGTTCTTCGTCGGTGCGGACTTCAACTACGACACGCTGCAGTTCCGCTATTCCGACTACGACGCCGTCATCGCCGCCCACCCGGAGCGGTGCATCTTCGAGGTCAACGTGCTCATGCCCAAGCCGTGGATTCAACACGGCTGGAGCGCCACCACGCCGGCAATCCCCGTCGATCCACTGCCGGACTGGGATGCGTGCTACGGCGCGACGACCACCCCCGGCGATCCGACCGGCACGCAGTATTCCTACCCGCAGACGGCGCTGCCGGATTACGGCGTGCTTCTCCAGCGCACGCAGGCGGAAATCGATGCCGACGATCCGCACGCTTGGGAGGAGGAAATCATCTTCAATCGCCGGCGCATCGAGACGGACAAGTTTCCCGGCCTGCTCAACCGCGCATTCTTCGAGTGGTATCTCCAGCACTACGCGACGCAGTTCATGGCGGCGAACAAAGTGCCGTTCGTGCTCGATCAGTTCGGTGCCTCGACGGATGCGATCGGCCAGTTGACCTACGAAAAGGAATTGATCGAGACGGCGGAAAAATTCGGCCTCGGCTGGACGCGCTGGGGCTACAACGCCGGTTCGAGCACACGCCAAATCCACGGCAACCCCGCCGTCGAAATCTACTACGAAGACATCGGCGCCGCGATCGACGGTGGCAACGTGCTGGCGCACGCCGCGGTCGATTCGAGCGGCACCGGCGTCGCGCGCATCCGCGCCGAGCACGCCAGCCGCCAGATCGCGGCCGTGCCCGATAGTTTCCGCTGGCAGCTCTACGACGAGGCCAGCGCGATCGACCTCGTCGCCCTGCGCGCGAAACCGGTCGGCGCCGGCGGCACGACGCCCGCCGACGCGACGTCGCCGCGGCTCGATTTTCGCGTGAAATTTCCCGCTACACTCAGCTATCCGATCGATTTTTATGTCTGGGTGCGAATGAAAGACGGCACGTCGTCGAACGGTATCTGGTATGCCCTCGACAACGGTGCGGCGGGCGAACTCGCCTCGGCGAATCCGAACGCGTGGTCGTGGGTGAACACGAAAGGCACGGCTCCCGCCGCGAAGGTGACCGTGTCGGAGGCGGGCTTTCACACGCTGAATATCTGGATGCGCAAATCCAACGTTGCCGTCGACGAGGTGCTGCTCACGACGAACGCGAGCTACAACCCGAACTCCGCGGCGTTGCCCGACTACTCCGCGCGTCAGATCGAGTTGCCCGCGGTCCCGTGAAAACCCTCCTCGCTCTCCGACCGCACGCGCGCGTCCTGCTGCTCGCGGCGGGACTGGCGACTGCGTTCGCGGTCGCGCGCGGCCAGTTGGCGTTCGACCAACCCGAACGCCACGTGACCGCCAATCCGGACGAGACGTCGCTCGCGCTCGAGTTTCCGTTTCGCAACACCGGCCGGTCCGTCGTCACGATCAAAGTCGTGCGCACCTGCTGCGGCTGCACCGCGGCGGATTTCCCGAAGCGCACCTTCGCGCCCGGCGAGTCCGGCGTCGTCACGCTCGAGTTCCTCTACGCCGACCTCACTGGCCACCAGCGAAAGACGGTCTACGTCGACACCGACGCGGCCGACGCTGCGCCGACCGCGCTGACGCTCGACGTGACGATCCCCGAGCGCATGGTCGTCGCGCCGCGCCTGCTCACGTGGCGGCGCGGCACGGAGCCGAGCGCGCAAACGGTCGCGATAACCGTCGCGCCCGGCGAGGCGCTGCGGCCGACGAGCGTGAGTTGCGAACCGGCGGACGTTTTCCGCGCCGAGTTGCGCCCGCTCGCTGGCGATCCGCAACGCTACGAAGTGACGGTGACGCCGCTCGCGACGGCGCGTCCCGCGCAGGCGATGCTCACGGTTCACACAGATCGCCCAGCCGGACGCGCCCATCGTTTCCGCGCGGCGTTGGTGGTGCGGTGAAGAGCTTTTTCGTCGAAGGTAGGGCGGCGAGTCCCTTCGCCGCCGAGGCGGAAGGTAGGGCGAGTCGTCCCCGACGCCCCGGTTTGCTCAGGGCGCCGGCCTTCAGCCGGTTTCGTCGTTCGCGCGGATGAACGCGATGAGTTCGTTCACGCGGCCGAAGGCGACGCACGTCACGGTGTCGGCGCCGCCGTAGTAGATCGCGAGGCGTCCGGTCGTGCCATCGACGAGCGCGGCGCACGGGAAGCAGACGTTCGGGACGTCGCCGGTCGTCTCGTAGGGCATCCACGGTGCGATCAGATACGGCGCGGCGCGCGCGATGACGCGCCACGGTTTTTCCAAATCGAGCAGCGCGGCGCCGAACGAGTAGACGTAGCCGTTGCACGAGCGTTGCACGCCGTGATACAGCAGCAGCCAGCCTTCGGACGTCTCGATCGGCACGGGGCCGGCGCCGATCTTGAGCGACTGCCAGCCTTTCTCGATGCGCACCGGCCCCATCACGTGCCGGTGGCGGCCCCAGAATTCGAGGTCGGGGCTTTCGCTGTAGAAAATATCGCCGAAGGCCGTGTGGCCGTTGTCGCTCGGCCGGCTGAGGAGCGCGTAGCGGCCGCCAATGCGGCGCGGGAAGAGCACGCCGTTGCGGTTGTAGGGCAGCAGGGCGTTCTCGAGTTGGTGGAATTTTCTGAAATCCTCCGTCCAGGCCACGCCGATCGTCGGACCGTGATAGCCGTTGCACCAGGTCACGTAGTAACGGTCGCCGATTTGCGTGACGCGCGGATCGTAGCCGTAGACCATGCCGCCGAGTTCGGGGTCGGCGCCCTCGAGCGTGAGCGGTTGCGGCGCGATGTCCCAGTGCAGCGCATCCGGACTGAAGCCGGCGTGGATGCGCATCTGCACGGCGCGATTGTCGACGCGGAACACGCCGGCGAAGCCGCCGCGGAAGGGCACGACGGCGCTGTTGAAGATGCTGTTCGACGTCGGGAGGTGATCGCGTCGGATGACGGGATTCCCGGAAAAGCGCCAGAGAACTTCGGAGGAGTTCGCCGGACGCTCTTCCCACGGAAGGTTGGGCAGGGCGGGAGCGGAGACGGTGATGGGCATAAATCAGGACGGTGGCTTCGGCGCGACCGCACGCGTCGCGTTGTCCGCCGGCAGCGTGTAGAGCGGCGGCAGATCGCGCTCGAAAAACGTGAACGGGTCCGCGTGGAATTTTTTGAAATCCTCCGCTCCGAACTCGTCAGGCAGCGGAATCCAGTGCTGTTCCTCCGACGAGTTTTGCCAGAAGAGCACGTAGGCGAGGCCGCGCAGCGCGGGATCGTCGCGCAGGAGCGGCAGCAGTTCGCCGGTGAAGTAGTCGGGCTTGCCGTTCTGACGCCAGCCGGCCTGCGGGCCGGTCTCGGTGAACGCAGCGAGCTTGCCGCGCTTCGCGGCCTCCGCGACGGCGAGGCGCAGGCACGGCACGGCGCGCGCGAGATCGGTCTTCGAGTAGAAATCGTAGCCGAGGACGTCGACCCATGCGTCGCCCGGGTAGCGCTCGAAATATTTCTCCGGCGACGCGCGGCGATTCGGCGAGTAGGCCCAGAGGAGGTGGTGCAGCCCATGTCGGTCGCGCAGGTGTTGCACCGTGAAACGCCACAGCGCGACGAACTCCTCGGTGGTGCAATACGGCTGGCCCCACCACATCGTCGCGCCGGTATGCTCGTGCCACGGACGGAAAATCACCGGCACGGCGCGGCCGCTCTGATCGCTGAGCGTGGCGAGAAAACCGGCGAGATCGTCGAGCATCGCG
Source organism: Opitutia bacterium (assembly GCA_016187945.1). GTDB lineage: Bacteria > Verrucomicrobiota > Verrucomicrobiia > Opitutales > Opitutaceae > Didemnitutus. Next base: position 246,013 of record JACPIT010000009.1, on the reverse strand, counting down.
ACGAATTTCGCGTGATGACTGCCGCCGGGCAGAATCGCCGCGACGGCGGGCGTGTGCTCCTGGTAGTTGCCGCCGGAGACTGGATTCGTCGCATGCCAGCTCAGCGTAATGACGGCGCCGCGCTCGAAGGCGGCGACGATGTCGCGTCTGGCGTCGGCGCGGCGATCGGGCTCCGCGACGAGCAGGCTGAAGTCCCAACCGTGCACCGCCGGAAAATCGCCGACCAGCGTGCGCACATCGGAGCGGTCGCCTTGCCAGCGCCAGCCGGCGCCGCGCGCGGTCGTGTGATGATGGCCGACGAGGATGTGCTCGCGCGCGACGACGCCGAGATTCGTGAAAAGCGCGCGCGTCTCCGCGGTGGCGTGCGGATCGATCGGTTGAGCGCGACCGGCGAGCGCGAGCGCCGCGGTGGCGACGAGGAGAAAGGCGAATTTTTTCAAAGGTGGGGCAGGACGCGCGGGCCGTAGTTCGGGCCGTGCAGGCTCTTGTCGTCGGGGCGCGGCCAGCGGATGCCGTAGGCGCCGTCGGTGGACTCGGCGCGCGCCTTGTAGCCCCAGGTGTGCGCGCAACTCGCGCCGAGCCACGCGAGGAGTTCGAGCTGGAGCTGCTGTTTCAGCGCGGCGTGCGCGGGATCGTCCCAGAGGTTGCGCGTCTCGTGCGGATCGCGCACGAGGTCGTAGAGTTCGCCCTCGGGCTGGCCGTGGTAGAGGACGAGCTTGGCGGTTTCCGAACGGATCATGAGGAGGTAACTATCCTCGCAAAAGACGTGGCGGCGTGCGGTGACGGTTTCCGCCCGCAGGTAACCGGCGAGCGAACGTCCTTCGAGTCGCGCGGGCGGTGCGACGCCGGCGAGTTCGCAGACGGTCGGGCCGAGATCGATCAGCGAAACGAGCTGCGGCACCGCCAATCCGCCTGGCGCGCCCGGCCGGAAGTCGCGCACGACGAGCGGCACGCGCGTCACCTGGTCGAACATCAGCCATTTGTAGGCGAGACTGTGGTCGCCGAGCATTTCGCCGTGGTCGGAAGTCACGATGACGACGCTGTTCTCGAGCAGGCCCTTGCGCTCGAGCGCGGCGACGACGCGGCCGATCTGTTCGTCGACGAGCGTGACCTTCGCGTAGTAATGCTTCCGCATGCGTCGAATCTCGGCGTCGGTCGCGCTGGCGAGGTCGATGCGCGACTCGTGATCGACGCGCGCGTGGAAGTCGCGCACGGCGGCGTGTTGCGGCGGGTTTCCGTCGAAATCGTGCGGGCGATCCACCGGCGCGGGGAATTCCGCCTCGCGCCCGTCGTAGTCGGCGAGGTGCCGCGGCAGCGGATCCCACGGCTCGTGTGGTCCGGGAAAACCGATCTGCAGAAACGTCGGGCGGGCCGGATCGGCCTCGCGCTCGATCCACGCGACGGCGGAGTCGCCGGTGAAGATGTCGCTGTGCAGGTGCTCGGCGAGGTGCCACGGCACGGCTTGGTGTTTTTTCAGCCAATCCGGATCGGTGCGGTGGCGGAAGTTCGGTCGCGCGTGGCCGTGGAGCGCGAGGTGCCGGCCCCAGGCGTCGTCGCCGTGGCCGCCGTCGCGCGAGGTCGAGGTCGGATTCTCGACGATCACGCGCTCGTGAAAACCCGCCGACGCATCGCGCGGCTGCAGGTGCATTTTGCCGATGTTGACGCAGTAATAGCCGGCGTCGGCGAGATCCTGCACCCAGAGGCGGTGATGCGCCCAGTTGTTGAAGGAGTAGCAGCCGGTGTTGTGCGCATACATGCCGGTGAAGAGCGCGGCGCGCGACGGCGTGCACGTCGCACCCGCGGCGTGGCATTGCGTGAACGACACGCCCCCGCGCACGAGCGCGTCGAGGTTCGGCGTGCGCATCCACGCGTGCCCCTGCGCGGCGATGGTATCGGCGCGCTGCTGGTCCGTGAGGATCAAGACGACGTGCGGGCGTGCACTCATGCGGAGCCGTTGCCGTTCGTGTCGGCGCCGTCGCTCGCGCGCGCGGCAGCGAGCAAGTCCGCGAGCGTGCCCGTGGCGAGGCACTGCACGTAGTCGGCGCCGCCGTAGTAGACTTTCACGCTGCCGTCGGATTCGGGAATCACCGCGCCGGGGAAAATCACGTTCGGCACCTGGCCGACCATCTCGTAAGGCTCTTCGACCCACAGGATCGGATGCGCGCCGCGCGCGACGACGCGCCAGGGTTGTTCGAGATCGAGCAGCATCGCGCCGGCGGCATAGTTGACGCCGTTGCAGTGCGGAAACACGCCGTGGTAGACGATCAGCCAGCCTTCCGCGGTGCGGATGGGCGGCGCGGCCGGGCCGATTTTCTTGTGCTCCCAGAAACGGTGCGGATGCGCGACAGGGCGCGTCTGTCCCCAGAAGTGCAGATCGGGCGACGCCGAAATCCAGATCGAGCCGCCGCCGTTCGGATGCTGCGGACGGTGCAGCATCCAGTAGAGCCCGCCGATTTTCTCGGGGAAGAGCACGGCGTTCCGGTTCTGGATGTGGTGGGGAAAACTGACGTGTTGCGCCGAGCGGAAATCCCGCGCGAGCCGCGCGAGTCCGATGCGGCAGCCGCTCTTCGAGACGGCGGCGTAGGTCAGGTAGTGTTCGCCTTCGAGCGGGTTGAGGCGCGGATCCCACCACGTGCCGAGGCCGGGCGGAGCGATCTTGGTGGCGTCGTCGAACTCGGCTTGCTGCGCCGCGTCGCACCGCACGCGCAGCGGTTCGGCGTCGGGCGTGAACTGCACGCCGTCGCGGCTGCGCGAAATCCACGCGTAGTGGCGTTTGCTCGGCTCCTCGACGCGGCTGGCCATGATGTAGTCGCCGCCCGCGGTTTTCACGACGCCGGAGTTGTAGACGCCGGCGCACGGGAACGGCATGCGCCGCGGGTGGAGGATGGGATTGGAAGGATGGCGGTCGAGCACGCGCGCGGACGGCCGCGAGGAGGCAAGGGGCATGGGCCGAGTCTAGGCCGCCGCGCCGGGTGCGGCCATGAGCTTGAGCGGCAGGAATCTGAAACTGTTTGTGCCGTCCCGACCCGCGCTACACCGAACTGGCTTTCCAACTCCGCGCTTTCTCGCGGTAGCTGCGGGGCGTCTCGCCGGTGATGCGCTTGAAGATCACGCAGAGATATTCGGGATACTCGATGCTCGTCGCCTCGGCGATTTCGGCGATCGAGGCGTCGGTCTCGGCGAGGAGTTCCTTGGCGCGCTGCACCTGCGCGTAGCGGATCTCGGCCTGCGGCGAGCGCCGCAGGTAATTGCGGAACTTCCGCTCGAGCACGCTGCGCGAGACGTGCACCTCGCGCACGACTTCGTCGACGGTGAGGCCGCGGCACGCGTTTTCGCGGATGTAGTGGAGCGCGCGCGCGACTTTCGGGTCGCCGATCGCGAGCACATCGGTCGAGCGGCGCGCGATGACTTTGAGCGGTTCGACGAGTTCCTCGGTCACTTTTTCCGGCGCGTCCTTCATCGCGGCGTGCAGGAGCTCGGCCGCGCGGTAGCCGATGCGATGGGCGTTCACCGCGACGCTCGAGAGGGACGGGTGGCAAAGCTCGCAGCGCGACGACTCGTTGTTCGCGCCGAGCACGGCCACCTCCTCCGGCACGACGATGCCGGCTTGCTGGCAGGCGTGGATGACCTGGATCGCGCGCAGATCGTTGCACGCCATGACGGCGACGGGGCGGGGCAGCCGCCGCAGCCAGTCGACGATCACGGCCTCCTGCGCGCTGTTCCAGTCAGGCGCCATGGCGCCGGGATAATCGGTTTCGAGCACGTCGCATTGCTGGCCGCCGAGCCGCACCGCCTCGACGAAGCCGTTGCGGCGCTCCTGCGACCACGACGTGTTGGCGAAACCGCAGAAGCCGAAATGCGCGTAGCCCTTCTCGAGCAGATGCTCCGCGCCGACGTGGCCGATCGCGACGTTGTCCGGCCGCACCTTCGGCACGCCGGGGAACACCTCGGGGTTGTCGCGCAGGTCGACGAGCGGGATGCGCCGGCGCCGGCACTGCTGCGCGATCGCGGCGCTCGTGGGGCCGCAGATGACGCCGTCCCACTCCTGGCGGAAGAGCCAGTCGGGCTCCTGCACGCTCACCGCCTGGTCGTCGACGAAGGCGAGCCACGGGCCGTGGCGCTGCTCGAATTGCGCGATGCCGCGGAGGATCGCCTGGTTTTCCTCGAAGCGCGTTCGGACGACGACGGCGACACGTTTGGCGGGGCCCATGAGCGGAGAAAAGGAAATCAGGCGGCAACAAGCAAGACGCCGCGCACGGCGGAAAGTTTCCTGTGAAACCGCCGCTTGCGGCGCGCGCGGCATTCTCAGAATTTCGCCGAGAGAACTCATTCAATGCGCCTGCGCTCCCACGCTAAGCTGCGGTGATGACACCCCAAGCCCCTCACCCCCGATTGGCGGCGCGCGCCCGCATGGCGCGCAGCGTGGCGCCGCTCCTCGCACTCGCGGCGGTCGCGACCGCCGCCGCCCAGACCGTCCCCCCGAGCAAGCCCGGCGAAGAAGTCGTGCAGCTTTCCGTCTTCGAGGTTTCGGCGACGACTTCGTCCAGCTACCACACCGCGCAGACGCTCAGCGGCAGCCGCACGGTCGAGCAAGTGCGCGATCTCCCGCTCTCGATCCAGGTCGTCAACGCGCAGCAGCTCGCCGATTTCAACGTCACCGATTTCCGCAACCTCGGCGCGTTGCTCGTGGGCGCGGAGAGCACCGAGCAGACGAACAGCGATCGCGCGGTGAACCTGCGCGGCTTCCTGAGCGACACGCAGCTCACGAATTTCTTCATCCGCTACCTGCCGAGCGACACCTACAACGCCGAGCGCGTCGAAGTGATCCGCGGCGCGAACTCGCTCATCTACGGCGAGGCCGATCCCGGCGGCTTGCTCAACGTCGTGACCGTGCGCGCGAAATTCGACCACCGCAGCGCGAGCGCGGCGTATCGCTTCGGCTCCGACGATTTTAACCGCGCCACGTTCGACGTGAACGTGGGGGACAAGCGCTTCGCGCTCCGCGCGCTCGGCCTTTATCACAGCAAAGGGAGCTGGGAACACTGGACCGGCGACCTCCGCCGCAACGTGTTTCTCACCGGCGGCGTGCGCTTGTTCGACAACCGCGTCACCGTGCGCGGCGACATCGAATACGGCGAGCAGCGCACGCGCGGCCCGGGCACGGTGCCGACGTTCAACTTCACCGCCGCCGACCAGGCGAAGGCGATCCCGGCGAGCCTCCTCGCGTATCTCACCGACGGGCTCTACGCGCGCGTGCCCGCCAACGGCACGTTGAAGAGTCTCCTCGGTTATCCGGTGCCGGCGTCGATCGTCCCGATCGGCACGAAGTTCGAGGGGCCGGACGACATCGGTCGCCGCCGCTACCGGAACGTCTTCGGCGAGATCCAGTTCGTGCCGACGAAAAACTGGCAGCTCCTGCTCACGGCGAACTACCAGCAGATGGACCTGCTCAACGACGTCGGCCGCAACACCGGCACGGTCCGCTACGCCGTCAACACCGGCGCCTTCACCGTCAACCGGGGCTGGGGCCGCCGCACGATCGACGAAGGCGCCCGCGGCGTGCGGCTGTTTTCCTCCTACGAATTCGACCTCGGCTGGACGCACCAGCGCCTCATCACCGCCGCCGACTACAACCGCCACGACGTCGACTCGATCAACGACGAACTCTACACCATCGCGACCAACGCGGCCGTCACCGAGGTTTTCACGCTCACGCCCGGCGCGCTCGACAACGACCGCCTCGCGCTCGTCTCGTATCCGAGTTCGCTCGCCGGCACCGGCTATCGCCCGCTCACGAACAACGGCAACAACCTCAACCGCGTCGACGCCTACGCCGGACTCGTCGCGATGTCCGGCTCGTATCTCGACGGCCGTCTCCGCACGCTTCTCGGCGCGCGCTACGACAAGTTCGACAACGAGCAGCACGACCCGGTCTTCGCCGCCAACACGCGCACCTTCGGCCCCGCGCGCACGACGAGCGACCGCCGCGTCAGCCCGACGCTCGGCGCGCTCGCGCACGTGACGAAGCACGTCTCGCTGTTCGCGACCTACTCCGAATCGCTGAAAAACACCAACGGCTTCCGCTTCGACGAGAACAACCAGGTGCTGCCTCCGCAAACCGGCAAAGGCACCGAAGGCGGCGTGAAGTTCGATCTCTGGGACGCGCGCCTGAACGCGCAGCTCTCCGCGTTCGACATCGAGAAAACCAACATTGCCGAAAGCAAGACGATCACCACGACCGACCCGCTCACCGGCCTGCCCCTCTCGCGCGTCGTCAGCGTGCCCGGCCAGACCGGCCGCTCGAAAGGCTACGAGGCGCAGATCGACTTCGATCCGACGCCGCATTGGACGATCTCGAGCGGGTTCGCCTACACGGACGCGAAGATCACCGCTTCCGCCACCGACGCGTCGAGCGTGGGGCGTCGTTTCCAAGGCGGGAAAAAATACTCGTTCAACCTGCTCACGCGCTACGCGTTCACCGACGGCCCGCTCAAGGGCTTCAACCTCGGCGGCGCGGTGAAATATCGCAGCCAGCCGTTTTTCGCGAATCTCAACGGCGTGAACGTCTATCTCGACGAGAGCACCGTCGTCGACGTCTTCATCGGCTACCGCCTCAAGCTCGGCAAGCGCTACACCTGGCGCACGCAGCTCAACCTCTCGAACGTCCTCGACACGCAGGACCGCTACACCAACGGCGGCTCCGTCCGCTACACCGAGCCGCGCACCTGGCAGTGGTCGAACACGCTCTCGTTCTGACGTAACCCTCCCGGCACGCCGCGCGTCGCTGGGAGGACTTTTGCTTTCATGAAAAAATCCCCAGGCATCCTCTCCGCCGCTCTCGCGACGCTGGCGGCCGCCGCGGCTCTGCACGCCGCCGCGCCGAAGCGCCCGAACGTCCTCTTCATCATCTCCGACGATCTGCGGCCCGAACTCGGCTGCTACGGCGCGGACTACATGCACACGCCGAACATCGACCGGCTCGCGAAGACCGGCACGCTCTTCGCGCGACCCTACGTGCAGCAAGCCGTCTGCGCCGCGACGCGCGCGAGCTTTCTCACCGGCTGCCGCCCCGACACCACCGGCGTCGATTATCCTTACACGAAGTATTTCGTGGACACTTTCCTGAAGGAGAAACCCTCGATCATGCGCGCCTTCATGGAGCAAGGCTACCACGTGCGCACCTTCGGCAAGGTTCACCACGGCCTGATCGAACCGCTCTCCGAGCCGCATTTCAAACCGAGCGCCGGCTACTACGTGATGGCCGAGACGATCAAGCGCACCGGCGGCAAGAAAGGCGACGCCGCGAAAGGCCGCGCGCCCGTGGCCGAACTCGGCGACAAACCCGACAGCGCCTATCAGGACGGCCAGATCGCCGACGCCGTGGTCGAGACGCTTGGCCGCGTCGCGAAACTCGACGAGCCGTTCTTCCTCGCCGTCGGTTTTCAGAAACCGCACCTGCCGTGGGTCGCACCGAAGAAATACGCCGATCTCTACGACATCGACACTGTGCCGCTCTCGCCGAATCCGCGCCCGAACGCCGGCGTGCCGGAATACGCGACCTCGCACCACGCGATCACGAAATTCGCCGGCTACCCGAGCGACGACGTCACCGTGGCGCAGCAGCGCGAGTTGCGGCGCGACTACTTCGCGTGCGTGAGCTTCGTCGACGCGCAAGTCGGACGCGTGCTCGACGCGCTGGAAAAATCCGGCGCCGCCGCGAGCACGATCGTCGTCTTCATCGGAGACCACGGCTGGCATCTCCAGGATCAGGGCATGTGGGGCAAGACGACCAACTACGAACACTCGACGTGGTCGCCGCTCATCGTGCGCGCGCCGGGTTTCGCCGCCGCGCAGCGCTCGAATGCGCTCGTCGAATACGTCGACATCTTTCCCTCGCTGCTCGACCTCTGCGGCCTCGCGCAGCCGGATTACCTCGAAGGCACGAGCTTCAAGCCGCTCCTCGCGCAACCCGACGCGCCGTGGAAGACGGCCGCGTTCAGCCAATTCCCGCGCCGCAACGCCGTCGAAGGCTACGCCATCCGCACGGACCGCTACCGCTACGTCGAGTGGCGCGACAAAAAGAACGGCGCCGTCACGGCGTGCGAACTCTACGACCACAAAACCGACCCGGACGAAATCGCGAACCTCGCCGACCAGCCCGGCCGCGCCGCCCTCCTCGCCGAAATGGCGCGCCAGTTGCACGCCGGTTGGAAAGCCGCACTGCCCGCCGGCGTCGCGAACCGCTCGAACAATCCTCCCGCGCCCCCGAGCGAGAAGCTGCGCGATTCCGAAAACGAACCCGACTGATCCCCCGATGCGCCCCAACTCCTCCCGTTTCCTCACTCTCGCGACGCTGGCGTTGGCCGGCGCGTGGCCGCTCGCGAACGCCGCCGCGCCATCGCGACCGAACGTGTTGTTCATCGCCGTCGACGATCTGCGCCCCGAGCTCGGCTGCTACGGCAGCGCCTTCATCCAGACGCCGAACATCGACCGCTTCGCGCGCACCGCCGCGCTCTTCGAGCGACACTACACGCAGTTCGCGGTCTGCATCCCGTCGCGCGTCGCGCTGCTCACCGGCCTGAGCCCCGAGCGCACGCATCAGACCTACGGCCCGCACGTCTGGGAAAAAGTGCCCGGCGCGCAGCCGTGGGGGCGCACGTTCCAGCGCGCCGGCTACGAGGCCGTTTCGCTCGGAAAAATCTGGCACATCGAGACCGGCACGCTGGGCGACTCCTTCGACGTGTTGGAACGGTCCGACCGCGGTCACGCCTACGGCGATCCGACCCACGACGCGAAGCTGAAGGAATGGCAGCAAGCCAAGCGCGCCCGCGGCGGCAATCGCGGCGACGACAACGATCTGCCCGGCGGCGCGCCGATCGCGGAAGGCGTCGATCGCCCCGACCGCGACTACATCGACGGCGCACTCGCCGACGACGCGATCGCGCAACTGCAGCGGCTCAAGGGCGGCGCGAAGCCGTTCATGCTCGCGGTCGGTTTCCACAAGCCCCACATCCCGTTCGTCGCGCCGAAGCGCTACTGGGATCTCTACGATCCGCAGGCGCTGCCGCTCGCGCCGAATCCCCAGCCGCCGCGCGGCGTGCCCGCGATCGCCTGGAGCGGCAACCCGAATTTCCACAGCTATACCTACGACGCGCACGCGCCGCTCCCGAAAGGCGATTGGGCGAAGGAAACGATGTCGGACGAAACCGCGCGCTGGATTCGCCACGGCTATTTTGCGTGCGTGAGTTTTGTCGACGCGCAGATCGGCCGCGTGCTCGATGCGCTCGAGCGCGAAGGCCTCGCGGAGAACACGATCGTCGTGCTGTGGGGCGACCACGGTTTCCATCTCGGCGACCTGAACCTCTGGGGAAAACAGACGAACTTCGAGGAGGCGGCGCACTCGCCACTGATCGTGCGCGTGCCGGGGGTGACGCAGTCCGGCGCGCGTTCGCCGGCGCTCGTCGAGACGATCGACATTCTGCCGACGCTCACCGAGCTCTGCGGCATCGCGCCGCTCGCCGTGACGGACGGCACGAGCTTCGCGCCCGTGCTGCGCGAGCCCGCCCGCGTGTGGAAAGACGCGATCTTTCACGTCTTCGATCGCCGGTGGGCATTTGAGGAGAGTTCGCGCAAGGAACTCGTGATCGGCCACGCGGTGCGCACGGCCGGCTACCGGCTCGTCGAGTGGCGGCGCGGCTGGAGCATGACCGGCGAGCGCGTCGCGACGGAACTCTACGACTACACGGCCGATCCGCTCGAGACGCGCAACGTCGCTGACGACGCGGCCTACGCGGAGGTCCGCGCGGAACTCGAAGCGCGTCTTCGGACCGGCCCGGCGCGCCTCAATCCCTAGCGTGTGCGTGGTCGCGAAGGCGCGTGCGAGTGGGCGCGCGGCGGAATCTCAGAACGGCGCGGCGCGATTCCAGTGAGCGAGTCGCGCGCCCGTGTTAGCGTGCGGGCCACCCCTGTTCGACCGCGCTCGGTTCCGCGCGCGAGCGAAAATCCCCCATGAAATCCGTCACCTCTCGTTCGCTTGTTTGGTCGCGTCGCGCTGTCGCGTGCACGCTTGCCGGCCTGGCCGGCCTCGTTTCGGCCTTCGCCTTTTCCTCCTCCGATCAGGCGCCGTGGGTGCCGCTCGGCATGGGCGGCAACGGCTACATCGACGATCTCGATCTGATGGCCGCGCCGAGCGGCGCGAAGAGCCGCTACTTCGTCACGGCCGGCGTCGACTCCGGCGGCGTGTGGGTGAGTTTCGACGAAGGCCAGAGCTTCGTGCCGCTCGGCGGCCCGACGTGGGTCGGCACCGCCGGCACCGACAAGGCGAACGGCAACGTGGTGAAATTCGTTGGCGCCGACACGTCCGGCCGCACGGTGCTGGTAGGCGCGGACAGCCGGCAAATTTTCCGTTCGCGGGTCGACGCGGCGACGGGCGAGTTGGTTTTGGACGACGTGTCGCCGACCGGCGGATTTTCCGAGGAGATCAGCGTCATCCAGTCGGCGCCGTCGGATGCGCAGGTGTTCTACGCGGGCGGCGGCAACCGTCGCGTCTACTACAAGGGCAAGATCGGCATCTCGGAGTCGCTGCCGGCGGTTTGGAAAAGCCTCGATGCCGGCGCGCACTGGAACGCGAGCGATACTCTGCCGGCGATCTCGATCCCCGCGGGCGAGCACGGCACGGTGTGCAATATCGCCGTGCATCCGACAGACGCGTCCACGCTGCTCGCCGCGACCGATCAGGGGCTCTACAAATTTTCCGGCGGTGCATGGTCGCGGCTCGGCAACACCGGCAGCAATCCGCTGCCGCACCGCGCGGTGTTCGGCGTGTGTTATCACCCGACGAATCCCGCGATCATCTACTGCACGACGATGCCCTACGACGACATGGAGATGTTCCTGCTGCTCGACGCGATCCCGCCGGGCGAGACGAGCAATCGCGGCGGCATCTTTCGCTCGACGGACGGCGGAGCGAACTGGACGAAACTCGACGTCGGCTTCACGCCGCCGGCGGGCAGCTTTGCCGACACGGGGTTTTTCTACAACGTGCAGGTGAGCGCGAGCGATCCGACGCGCGTGTATGCGACGTATGCGGCGCGCGCCGCGGCCGAGCGCGGCGTCTTGCGCAGCACGCAAAGCGGCGATAGCGGCACGTGGGATCTCGTGAGCGAGACCGATCTCGCGATCGCCGGCAGCCTCGACTACCAAGGCGGTTTTCATCCGGCGATCCTCAGCGTGTTTCCCGGATCGTCGAACGACGACGTGTTCGTGACCGGCGACGTGGCGAGCAACTACAAGAGCACGGACTCGGCGCAGACGTTCAGATCGTTCACCTCGAGCAAAACGACCGTGGCGGGCGACGACGCGTTTCGCGGCTGGGGACTCGAAGGCGGCCGCGGCAAATACTTCAGCGTCGCGGCGGGCGATCCGACGAAGATGTTCTACGCGGACAACGACCGCGGTTTCTGGACCAGCGACGACGGCGGTCTGGATTGGTCGCTGCGTTTCAATCCCGACAACGCCACGCAGGGCAAGGGCCGCTTCATCCTGCCCGACCCGGACAACGCCGCGATCGTCTACGCGGGCTCGGCCTTTCGCACGATGGATTTCGGCACACCCGACCCGGGCGCGCGCCATTTTTTCAAGAGCACCACGGGCGGAAAAAATCCGGTGCCGGTCACGCTCGGCGCGCTGCGCGACAACAACGTCTGGGACATCGCGCTCGACCCGACCGTGCTCGCTTCCGGCGACGTGGCGACCCAGCGCACGCTCTACCTCGCGCTCGGTTGCAAGGCGCACTATCACGTCGACCTCGTCTTCAACACCGCCACGCACACCTACGATGTCTACGCCGACGGGAAGCAACTCACCGCGGGCTCTCCACTGGGTTTCGAGACCGGCAGCGCGAGTTCGATCAAGCGCGTCGACGGTTTCATCGCCGCCGGCACGCCGACGACCTTCTTCCTCGATAACGTCGGCATCTACGAATCCTACTACGATCAGGTGACGCCGGCGAGCCTGAGCACGTTCGAGACGGACACGACCGGGCAAGGGCCGTCGGGTTGGACCGTCACGGGCGACGCGAAGGTGGCGGAGATTCCTCACGCGAGCTACAAGGTCATGCAACTCACCGCGACCGCCAGCGCCAAGGCCCAGGCGAAGCGCGTGCTCTCGACCGCCCTGAGCGGCGCGGCCGTGCTCGTGCGCTTCGACGTGATTTTCGAAGACACCGCCGTCAGCAAACGCGTCGTGGTCTACGACGCCGCCGACCAGAAAGTCGCCACGATCTACTTCGTGAACGACGGAGTCACCGCGAACGGCGCGATCAAGGCGGCTGACGGCAGCGGCACGCGGACGTTCGCCGCGCCGTCGTTGGAGGCCCGCACCGCGTTGCGCGGCGTCTACAAGACCACTGACGGCGGCACGACGTGGAGCGACATCTCGGGCGGATTGTCCGGCGGTCCGCACCTCTCGCACCTCCGGGTCGATCCGAACACACCGACCACGCTCTATTGCGGCGACGAGCGCGCGAACGGCGGCGTTTACCGCAAGGTCGGCGCCGGACAATGGACGAAAATTTTTCCCACTGCGGCGCCCACGACGGTGAAGGTCGGCTCGCTCGCGGCGATCAGCCGCAACGGCGCGACGCATCTCTACACGGGTCTGAACAGCGGAGCGACTCCGGGGATAGCGACGAGCGTCGGCCTCTGGAAAAGCACCGACGGTGGCAGCACCTGGACGCAGCAGCTCGATCCCGCGACGAACACGACGCTGTTCCCCGCCGGAGCGCCGGCCGATCTCACCTTCTCGCACATCGAGCCGGGCACGAGCGACGAGGTGTTGGTGGCGAGTTCGTATGGCGTCCTGCGCAGCACCGACGCGGGCGCGAGTTGGAGTTGGTTCAACGACAGCATCCCGAACGCGTCCACCGAGTTCGTCCGCACCGCGACGATCGGCGGCGTGAAGCGCCACTACGTCGGCATGCGCACGGAAGGCTTCGGCGTGCGCTACAAGATGCCGATGAACGTCGCCTTCAAGCGCAAGTCCGGCAGCTCGTGGGTGCACGATTGGCGACACCTCCCGACGCTCGCGCGCGTCGGCGCGCAGGCCTACGTCGACGCCGCGTATCAAATCGACGCGTTGCCGAGCGCGGGGGCGATCTGGCTCTTCACGACGTCGATGGACGATCGTAACGACACGAGTTCGCAGCTTCTGAAACTTCAGCCCGCGGCGAGTTGCAAAGTCTACGTCGCCGTGCCCGCCGGTGCCGTTCCCGGCTGGCTCGCCACGCAAGGCTTCGCGAAACAAACCGGCACGATCTCCGTCACCGAGCGTGGCGGCGCGTCGACGACCCTCGACGTCTGGATGGCAAACGTTACCAGCGGCAGCGTCACGCTCGGCGGCCTCAAGAACGGCTCCAACACGATCGCGCCGGTGAACTACCTCGTCTTCCTCGAGCCGAACTGAGTCGCTTCCGCGCCGGGAGGGAAAGCCACCTCGTGGCGCGGAGCCTTTGCGGCGAAAAACTATTCCTTCTCCGGGACCGCAGACTTGTCGCGATTCCGGAAGCGCCTTTCGTCAACCGCCATGTCTCGCGTCCTTCGCGTCGTTGCCGCCCTGGCATTGATGGCCTTGCCCTTCGAGCTTCGTGCCGACGGCGCGCCGAAATTTCAGCCGACCGTCGCCAGGACGGTCGCGCCGCCGGGGCAGCCACCGCCGGGGATGGTTTGGATTCCGGGCGGCGAGTTCTCCATGGGACTCGCGGAAGTCGGCCCTGAACTTTGCGGCGGCGTCGGCGAAATCGTTTCCGATGCGCAGCCCATCCATCGTGTGAAAGTGAACGGCTTTTGGATGGACGCGACCGAAGTCACCAACGCGGAGTTCGCGCGCTTCGTGGATGCGACGCACTACATCACCGTCGCCGAACGCGTGCCGCGCGCGGAGGATTATCCCGGCGCGCGGCCCGATCAGCTCGTCGCCGGCTCGGTGGTGTTTTCGCCGCCCGACCACCCGGTGCCGCTCGACAACGCGCTCGCTTGGTGGAGCTACCTGCCCGGCGCGAACTGGCGGCACCCGGAAGGGCCGGCGACTTCCCTCGCGGGCCGCGAGCGCGAGCCCGTCGTGCACATCGCCTACGAGGACGCGGAAGCCTACGCGAGCTGGGCGGGCAAACGCCTGCCGACGGAGGCGGAGTGGGAGTTCGCGGCGCGTGGTGGACGCTCCGGCGAGCGCTATACGTGGGGCGACGAGCTGCGGCCCGACGGGAAATGGATGGCGAACATCTGGGAAGGACGTTTTCCGCATGAGAATTCGCGCGCCGACGGTTTCGCGCGCGCGGCGCCGGTGGCCAGTTTCGCGGCGAATCCCTACGGCCTCCACGACATGGCCGGCAACGTGTGGGAGTGGTGCAGCGACTGGTATCGGCCCGACACCTACGAAAAGGACGTCGCGGCCACTGCGGGCGGTGTCGTGCGCGATCCACGCGGCCCCGCGCGCTACGACAGTTACGATCCGCAGGATCCGCGGCAGGCGAAGCGCGTGCAACGCGGCGGCTCTTTTCTCTGCACCGACCAATACTGCACGCGCTACATGCTCGGCTCGCGCGGCAAAGGCGCTCCCGACACCGGCAGCAATCACGCGGGCTTTCGCTGCGTGAAGAACGCGGAGACGAAATAGGGCCGGCTTCCGTCGGCCGCTGGTTCGGAGGCGGGCGCGTTCGCCGATCTCGCCGTTCACTGCGCCGCGGGTCCGAGCAGATACGCGCGGAGCGCCGGGTCGTCGGTCAGGCTGGCGGCGCGTTCGGCGGCGGCGCGTGCTTCGGCGGAGCGGTCGAGGCGGCGCAGCAGGTGCGCGCGGGCCGCCCACCACGGTTGATAATTCGCGGCGCGGCTCGCTGGGAGCGCGTCGAGCGCGGCGAGGCCGGCGGGGGCGTCGCCGGATTCCGCGAGCGCGACGGCGCGGCCGACTTGCGCGCCGATCGTCGGCGCGAGGCGCACGAGGCCTTCGTAGAGCAGCGCGATCTGCGGCCAATCGATCACGCCGGTCGCGGCGCGGTGCGCGTGGAGCGATTGGATCGCCGCTTCGAGCTGGTAGCGGCCCATGCGCCGGAGTGCGGCGGCGGTGCGCAGATGTTCTTCGGCTTCGTCGATCATCGGCCACGACCAGAGCGCGGGCTCCTGCCGGTCGAGCGGGACAAAAGCGCCGGCGCGATCGTGGCGTGCGGCGCGGCGGGCTTCGCAATGCAGCATGAGGGCGAGCAGGCCGCGCGCTTCGGGATCGACGGGCAGGAGCTGGACGAGTGTGCGGCCGATCGCGATCGCGTCGCCGGCCAGCGCGTGGTGCGTGGAGCTGTCGTCGATGGTGGTTTCCCAGCCGGCAGTGTAGGCGGCGTAGATCGCCGCGAGGACGAACGAGACGCGTTCGTCCCACTCGGGCGGGTCGGGCACGCGGAACGGAATCGCGGCGTCGCGAACCTTGGTTTTCGCGCGCACGAGGCGTTGTCCCATCGCGGCGGGCGAGACGAGAAACGCCGAGGCGATGCGTGCCGCGTCGAGACCGAGGACGGCTTGGAGCATGAGCGGCGTGCGCGCGGCGGGATCGATCGCGGGGTGCGCGCAGACGAAGAGGAGTTTGAGGCGCTCGTCGGGAAAGGCCGGTTGCGCGGAGGCGACCGCCTCGGCCTCGGTGGCGAGTTGGAGAAGCGGTTCGGATTTTCTCCGCACCTGGGTGTGGCGCGCGGCGTCGATGAGGCGATTGCGCGCGGCGTGCAGCAGCCAGGCTTCGGGTTTTTCCGGCACGCCGTCCGCCGGCCAGCGGCGCAGTGCGGCGCCGAAGGCTTCGCTGAGCGCATCCTCCGCGCCGGCGATGTCGCCCGAGCGCGCGGCAAGATAGGCCACGAGTCGTCCGTAGGACTGGCGCGCGACCGTCTCGATGGCGGCGTGAGCGGCGGATTCGCTCATCGGTTTTTCAACGAAACGAAGACCCGCCGAGCGGGCGCACCTCGATCCACGCGGTCGCGGCCGACGGATGGCGCGCGGCCCATTCGAGCGCGGCGTCGAGATTCGGCACGTCGATGATCACGAAGCCGCCGAGAAATTCCTTGGTGTCGGCGAACGGGCCGTCCTGCACGTGGCGTTGGCCGTCGCGGACGGAAACGGTCGTGGCGTTTTGCGGCGGATGGAGTCCGGCGCCGGCGACGAAGACGCCGGCGGATTGCAGCGCCTCGCCGTAAGCGCGGCCGGCGGCAGCGAGGGCGGGGATGTCCGCGGCGTCGAAGGTGTCTTTGGAAAGGTGGACGAGGAGCATGTATTTCATGGCGGGGAGGAGGAGGGAGATGAGCGAAGAGCGGTGTCGGGACAAGGTCGCGCGGAAGCGGCGCAGAGGTCAGGAATTTTCGGCGGCGCCGGACGAGGCGCGCCGGAGGCGACGGCCGATCCACATCGACAAGCCGGTGAGGACGATCAGCGGGACGGCGATGTAGCGGACGACGGGAGCGTAGTTCGGAAGCTCCGGGAACGGACTGTAGATATAGCCGATGATGGGAATGCTGAAGACGAGGTGAATCCAGCGGAGGAGTGTGCGTTTGGCGGTTTCGGTCATGGCGGGCGGAACGAGGTTTCGGGTTGCAGGGCGGAGCGCGCGGTGAATCGCGACTTCACCCCGATGACGGGGCACGGCGGCGCATTCAGACATTTGGCCGAAAAAAATCCGCTGGCCCGGCGCGTGCGGCGAGTGGCCCGGGCGGCGGACGATATGCGTCACAGTCGATGCCGTGCCGTTGCGCGACGTCTATCGGCTCGCGTGCGAGGAGTCGGGCGATGCCGCACGGACAAGTGGGTGCGTTTCCGCGGGCGGGCGGGGAACGAGCGATCCGTGCAGGCGCGGGAAGGTGTGCAACTCTCCGTGCGCGGCGAAGCCTGCGCACGCGAGCGCGGCGCGGATTGGCCCGGCGCCGCCGACCGCGGCGGGCCCGACGGGCGCGAGACCGAATGCGACGTTCGGAACAGTCGGGCGCGTGGCGGTTGGGCGCAGTCGAACCGGAGCCGCGTGGGAGCGCAGCGACAACGGGGACGCCCTCGGACGACGCTTTCGCTGCGGTCCAGCGTGGCGGCGTTGTTGCGGAAAGGACTTAGTAAGCGGCGGCGGTGAGCGCCGAGAGGTGCAGGCGTTCGAGCGCGAGGGCGGCGGCGTGGCGCCATTGCTCGCCGGTCGCACCCCAGGGGAAGTTTTCGTAGAACAGCCGGCCTTCGTGTGGCGGCTTCGAGAAATCGTAGCGTGGCGCGACGCGGAGGAGGTCGCGTTCGAGCGGGACGTCGCGCAGCGTGGCGGCTTGCGAGGCATGGGCGGCGAGCAGGCGGCGTTTTTGGGCGCGTTGGGCGGAGGTGAGTTCGACCGCGAGGGAGGCGTCTTCGGTGTTGGGGAGAAATTCGCTCCAGACGAGCGTGTCGCCCTGTGCGTGATAGGACGTCGTTTCGAGCAGGAGCGGTTCGCCGTAGTCGCCGGCGTGTGCGGCGAGCGCGGTGTGGACGGCGAAGGCGGTCGCGTCGTGGTCCGGGTGGCCTCCTTCGTAAGGGTGGGTGACGACGCAGTCGGGGCGGACGCGTTGGAGGAGGACTTCGACGGCTTGGGTGATGCCTTCGAGCGAGTGGGCGAGTTCTTGATCGGTGAAGCCGAGGGCGATCAGCCGGTCCGAGTCGTGCCCGGCGAGTGCGAGCGCGATGGCGAGTTCGCGGCGGCGCTGGCGCGCGTAGGCCATCGGCGTGTCGCAACCGGCGGCGTGGGCGTAGCTGGCATCGCGCGGGGCGCCGTCGGTGAGGCAGGCAAACCATGCGTCGCGGAATTGATTGAGGATGCCGCCGAGGCCGATGGATTCGTCGTCCGGGTGGGCGAAAACGAAGAGCACGCGGGCGCGCGTGAGGGATTCGAGCGAGGGAAGCGGCATGGCGCGGAGAGTCTCCGCGAAAGCGGGGCCTGGCGGTAGCGGGACGGTTGCGCGAGCTACTCTGGGGAGAGCTGCGGTCGGCGGGATGGGGGCGGCGCGCTTCGATCCGGGACGGATGCCCGGAGCGGAGGAGTTGTAAAAACGCCGGCTTTCCGGCGGGCGAGCGAAAGTTTTGTTTGCCTCGCCCCGGTGCGGTCACTCAACTCTCGCCTCTTTTCCACTACGCCTGCCTCCAATTCCGGAGTCACAGGGGGAACGAAAACCATGAAGAAATACCAACTCACCGTCACGTCCCGCGAGGGCACAGGTCGCAGCGCTTCCCGCCGTCTGCGCAAGGCCGAGAAGATTCCGGCCATCCTCTACGGCAAGCACACGAAACCCGAGACTCTGTCCGTCAGCTCGACGGAGTTCGTCAAGCTCCTCAAGGAAATCGCCGGCCGTGCCGCGCTGATCGAATTGAAGCGCGATGCCGGCGCCGCCGCTCTCTCCTTCCTCCAGGAAGTCCAGCGCGACCCGATCACCGACAAGTATCTCCACGTCGACCTTCAGGAAGTGAAGGAAACCGAGAAGATGGTGATCAACGTCTCCGTCGTGGTCGTCGGTGAGGCGTCGGGCGTGAAGAACGAAGGCGGCCTCCTCGACGTCGCCACCAAGCGCCTGAAGATCCGCTGCCTCCCGAAGGATCTGCCGGCCTTCATCGAAGTCGACGTCACGCCGCTGAAGCTGAACGAGTCGATCCACGTTTCCGAGATCAAGACGGTCGCCGGTGTCGAGTTCCTCGACAAACCGAGCCAGGCCGTCGTGCTCTGCGTTGAGCCGCAGGAAGAAGTCGCTGCCACTGTCGCCGCCGCGACGCCCGCCGAGGGTGCTGCCGCTCCGGCCGCTGGCGCCGCTGCTCCCGCCGCCGGCGATGCTGCCGCTGCTCCCGCTGCGGGCGCCGCTGCCGCCAAGCCGGGCGATGCCAAAGCCGCCGCTCCTGCGAAGGACGCGAAGGCCGCCGCTCCCGCCGCCAAGAAGTAATCGTTTTCCCGCGGCGCGCCGCTTCTCCGGCGCATCGCGTTGCAGCACGTTCTTTGATCCATGTCCGTCACGCTCCTCGCAGGACTGGGCAATCCCGGTGCGAAATATGCCGGCTCGCGACACAACCTTGGTTTCAAGGTCGTCGATGCGCTGGCGGCCGCCGAAGGGCTCTCGTGGAAACACGAGACGCGCTTCGAGGCCGAGATCGCACGCTGGAATGTCCGCCCCGGCGAGACCCGCTGGCTGATCAAGCCGCAGACCTTCATGAACGAGAGTGGCCGCGCCCTGCGCAAGCTGCTCGATTTTCATAAGCTCCCGGCCGAGTCGCTCGCGGTGGCCTACGATGAAATGAACATCGAAATTGGCCGCGTGAAATTGTCGGTCGACGGCTCCGCCGGCGGCCACAACGGCATCGCCAGCCTGCTCGAGCACGTCGGCAACGGATTCATCCGTTACCGACTCGGCATCGGCAGCAGCGAACGCCCGGCCGGCATGGACCTCGCAGACTACGTGCTCGGAAAATTCTCCCTCTCAGAACAAACAATCATCGATCAAAACCTGAAAACGTTCGTCGAAGGCGCCCGCCTGCTCTTCACCAGCAGCCCCGCCGAAGCGATGAACCGTCTCAATCGCAGAAACCGCCATGAACAAGCGTAACTACAAAGCCACTTTCATCCTCGATAATCGCGGCAAGGAAGACTCCGTCGACCAGATCATCGAAGGCGTGAAGAAGGAAATCGTCGCCATCCAAGGCGACGTCACCAACGTCGAACAGCTCGGCCGCCGCGATTTCGCGCGCAAGACCGACGCGAAATTCCCCGCCGGCGTCTACGTCTCCATCGCCTTCTCGGCCCCCGCCGGTGCCAGCGCCGCCCTCCAGGAGCGCCTCCGCCTCAACGACAGCGTGTATCGCACGCTCGTCCAGAACGCCTAAACGCCCAACGCGCTCCGCGCCTCCGCCCCCATGGCCAATCTCAACAAAGTCATGCTCATCGGCAACCTGACGCGCGACCCGGAACTCCGGGTCACGCCGAAGGGCACCGCCATCTGCACCTTCTCCCTCGCCGTGAACCGCAAGTTCAAGGACGAGAGCGGTGGCGAACGCGAGGAAGTGACCTACGTTGACATCGAAGCCTGGGGCAAGGCCGGCGAGAACATCTCCAAATACTGCACCAAGGGCCGCCCGCTCTTCGTCGAAGGCCGTCTGCGTCTCGACCAGTGGGAAGACAAGAACACGAAGGAAAAGCGCAGTCGCATGAAGGTCGTCTGCGAAAACTTCCAGTTCCTCGGCTCCGGCCGCGGTGACGCAGGTGGCGGCGGTGGCGAAGGCGGCGGCGAAGGCCGCAGCTACAGCCCCGCTCCGCGCGCCAGCGCTCCGAGCCGTCCGGCTCCCGCCGCGCAGGAGAATCTCGACGAAGACGTGCCGTTCTGATCCGCGGCGCGCGTTAACTTACACAAAAAACAAAACAACTCAGTCCGACAATGGCTCACAACGAAGTGCTCCTCCTCAAACCGGTCGACGGCCTTGGCGCCGAAGGCGACCAGGTCCGCGTTCGCGCCGGCTACGCGCGTAATTTCCTCCTCCCGCAGGGCATCGCGGTTCCGCTCACGGTTTCCAACCGCAAGCAGATCGAGGCCCTGAAGAAGGCTCGCGGCATCCGCGAGGCGAAGGAACTCAACGGCGCGCAAGAACTCGCCGAGAAACTCAAGAAGGCCAACATCGCCATCGCCGTGAAGACGGGCGAGGGCGGCAAGCTCTTCGGCGCCGTCACCGCGAACGACATCCACGAAAAGCTCGTGGCCGCCGGCATCGAGGTCGAGAAGCGCCGCATCCACCTCGGCCAGCCGGTCAAAACGCTCGGCAAGCACGAGGTCGCGATCAAGCTGCACCCGGAAGTCTCCGTCGACATCTCGTTCGAGGTCGTCTCCGAGAACCCGATCATCCCGGCCGCGGTCGAAGCCGCGCCGACGGGCGACAAGTTCGACCGCCCGCGCCGCGAGCGCAAAGAGCGCTTCTGAGCGCTTCCGCGCAAAACAGCCGCCAGGCTCGTTCCCATTCTGCGAAGCCGCGACGCGAGTCGCGGCTTTTTGTTTTTCGTAGATGTGAACAACGGGTGGTAACGTGGCGTTGACAATACTCAGGCAAGAAGAGGTTTTGAATGCTGCGGGCCGCAAAACCATGAAACCTAAAACAGA
The DNA here is from genome assembly GCA_016187945.1 of Opitutia bacterium. Classification (GTDB taxonomy): domain Bacteria; phylum Verrucomicrobiota; class Verrucomicrobiia; order Opitutales; family Opitutaceae; genus Didemnitutus. The sequence goes on along the minus strand of JACPIT010000009.1, from coordinate 224,862 downwards.
AAACCAGGAATGGGACACCGTGAGTGTCGAGCTGCCCGTCCGTTATTGGGTCGTCGCGCTAGGCGCGATCGATGGATTCGTGAAGCAAACGGTTCAGCCGTTGATTGCCGAGGCACGGAAGAAGGGACTCTCGGAAAAAGAAATGCCGATCGAGCATCGCACAATTGTAGCCGGAGGGCTTTCTTCGCGCGCGGCAATCGTGTCGGCTCTCGTAAAGGCGGGCGCGATGACACCGCAATCGGAGGAGTCCACCGGGCTCTCGTCGTTGAAAAAAATGCAGGAGCGCGGAAAGCGCGCGCGCGACGAGCGAGACAGCAGCAGAAACTGAGCGCCCCGCGCAGATTTTTGTTTTGGTCACCATGGCACCACCTACATCGGACAACGCGGCGCGACAGCCGAATTCAAGGGGACGCGATCCTATCGACCCCTCGCGCACCATGCCCGCGAGCGAGGAAGCCGAGAAGCACGTTCTCTCCTGCGCCTTGCTCGACGGCGGGGACACACTCAGTCGATGCCTGGAAGCACGCGTCGATGCCGGGACGTTCTACTTCGCCCGCAATCGGGCGATTTTCGAATGCCTCCTGCGCGTTTACCAGAAAGGCATTCCTCCTTCGCTCGAAGTTTTGATCGAAGAGTTGAAGACGGCGCAGATGCTCGATGCGGTTGGCGGGCTGCCGTATTTGCTCGAGATCAGTTCGTTTATCCCGACCACGGCGCACGCGGGCTATTTCATCGAGAAAGTCCGCGAGAAACACTTGTTGCGCGAGCTGATCAAGGCCGCGACGGGCGCCGTCGAGCAGTGCTACAGCTTCACGGGCGGACTCGAGGAGTTCGTCGACAAGGTGGAGCAGGATCTCTTCAAGATCACGCAGGACCGCGTCAGCGACAGCGCCCAGGAGATCAAGGACTCGATGAAGGACGCCAACGCTGTCATCGCGAAGCTCCTCATGAAGAAGGGCGAGCTGACGGGCGTCTCGTCGGGCTTCAAGGATCTCGATCAGATGACGTTTGGCTTCCAGAAGCAGGAAATGATCATCATCGCGGCGCGTCCCTCGATGGGCAAAACGTCGTTCGCGCTGAACATCGCCGAGGCCGCCGCCATGCCGAAGAAGGGCGAGCCAGCGGCGGTGTTGATTTTTTCGCTCGAAATGAGCGCGGCGCAGCTCGCGCTCCGCATGCTGTGTGCGCGCGCGCGGGTGAACCTGAAACTGCTCCGCGACGGCCTCGTTTCGCGCGACGGCGCGGAGGTCAACGCCCTGGGCCGCACAGCCGATGAGTTCAAGAAAGCCCCTATCCTCATCGACGACTCGTCGAGCATCACGGTCATGGAAATGCGCGCCAAAGCCCGCCGCATCTACGCCCGCAAGAAGCTCGGCATGATCGTGGTCGACTACCTTCAGCTCGTGAACGGCACCGACCCGCGCGCCCCGCGCGAACAGCAGGTCGCGGAAGTTTCCCGCAACTTAAAGGCCATGGCGAAGGAACTGGACCTACCGGTAATTGTCCTGAGTCAGCTCAATCGCGCTTCCGAGAAGGAGAACCGCACGCCCCGCTTGTCGGACTTGCGAGAATCCGGCTCGATTGAGCAAGACGCCGACGTGGTCCTCATGCTGTCCCGCCCCAAGGATGCCGACGAAAAGTTCCAGACTGCCGCCAACGCGGCAGACTTAATCGTTGCCAAGCAGCGTAACGGCCCGGTAGGTGATTTGAAATTAACGTTTATTCAAGAGATTACGCGCTTTGAAAACTTCACTCCGTAACCCGTCCATGCGGGTTCTCGCTCTTTTTATTTTGCTGATGGCCGGGGTCACCGGCGCGTTCGCCCAGCCCGCCCAGCGACCCGCTGCGGCCGATGCCGCGGAGGCGCAGGGGCCGGTCAACAAGATCGGCACCATCGACGTGAAGTTCGTCGGCGTCGCCAACGTCTCCGAGCAAGTCGTCCGCGCGAACATGTCGCTGCGCGAGCAGACTGACCTCGACGAGACGCTTATCGACCGCGACATCCGCTCGCTCTACCGCACCGGCCTGTTCGAGTTCATCGAGGTCAAGCGCGAGCAGATCCCCGGCAACGTCGTCAACCTCGTCGTCGAGGTCACGCCGAAGTTCCGCGTGCTCGCCGTGAAGTTCGAGGGCAACTCCGTCTACAAGGAGCGCCGCCTGCGCAAGGAGATCAAGACCACCTCCAACGGCGCCCTCGACGAACGCCAGGTGAAGGACGACGCCCAGAAACTCTACGAGTTCTACCAGAAAGCCGGCTACAACCAGGCGCAGGTCAACTACACGATCGACCGCAATCGCAGCACCGGCTTCGGCACCATCGTTTTCAAGGTCCGTGAAGGCGCGAAGGTCAAAATCTCCGACATCCGCTTCGTCGGTAACGACCACGTCAAGGCCCGTCGCCTCCGCAAAGAGATGGAGACCTCCAAGTGGCACCCGTTCTCGTGGCTCACCGGCGGCGGCCGTTTCAAGGACGACGAGTTCGACGAGGACTTGAACAAGCTCCGCGACTACTACCGCGAGCAAGGCTACCTCGACGTCGAGATCGCCGAAGACAAAGTCACCTTCGATTATCCGAGCCCGAGCAAGCTCGTCATCACGATCCGCGTGAACGAGGGCCGCGTCTACCACGTCGGCGAAATCACCTTCAGCGGAAACAAAATCCACCCGGCCCGCCTGCTCGGCCTCGTCGTCCGCCAACGCAAAGGCACGCTCTTCGTCCCGTCCAAACTCGATAAGGACGTCGAGAATCTGGAGGACTTCTACGGCCGCTCCGGCCACCTCGACACCCGCGTCCGCCTGAACCGCAAACCCAACCTCCAGACCGGCGAAATCGACATCGAATACGCGATCACCGAGTCCGAGAAATTCCAGGTCGAGTCGATCAACATCGAGGGCAACACCAAGACCAAGAGCATCGTCATCCTCCGCGAACTCGTGCTCGGCCCCGGCGACGTCTTCGACTCCGTGCGCATGAAGATCTCGAAGATCCGCCTCGAGAACACGCGCTTCTTCGAGGACGTGAACGTCACGCACGAATCCACGAACATCCCCGGCCGCCGCAATCTCCGCGTCGCCGTCCACGAAGCCCGCACCGGCAATCTCACCTTCGGCGCCGGCTTCAGCTCGCTCGAGCGCGCCGTCATCTTCGCCGAAGTCACGCAGTCGAACTTCGACCTGTTTAACCGCAAGAGCTTCTTCCAGGGCGACGGCCAGAAATTCCGCCTCCGCCTCCAGCTCGGCTCGCAGTCCTCCGAAATCGTCCTCGCCTTCGAAGAGCCCTGGCTCTTCGAGCGCGAACTCGCCTTCGGCTTCCAACTCGCGCGCACGACCTCCGACTACCAGTCGGCCTACTACGAGGAAATCCGCACCTTCGGCCAGCTCTACCTCCGCAAGCGCCTCTTCGGCCTCGTCGAAGGCACCGCGACCTACAGCTACGAAATCGTCGACATCGCCAACGTCGACCCGTCGGCCCCCGCGATCATCCAATCGCTCGCCGGCAACACGACGATCTCGAAGATCGGCTTCTCGCTCCTCCGCGACACCCGCGACAAGATCATCAACACCACCCGCGGCAATCGCATGGAGTTGATCACCGAAGTCGCCGGCAGCGTGCTCGGTGGCGACACCGATTACTACCGCCTCGAATTCCGCGGAGCGCAGTTCTACCCGGTCTTCGAATTCCAGGAGCAAGTCCTCGGCCTCCTCGCCCGCACCGGCATCGTGAACAACTACGGCCGCAGCAGCGAAGTGCCGTTCTTCGACCAATACTTCCTCGGCGGACCGCAGACGCTGCGCGGCTTCGAGTATCGCGAGGTCGGCCCGAAGAACACCTTCGGCGAGCCCATCGGCGGCAAGACCTACGGCTTCGTCTCGGCCGAATACTCCTTCGACATCGTGAAGCCCATCCGCTTCGCGATCTTCTACGACGGCGGCTTCGTCAACCGCGACGCCTACGACTTCTCGCCCGCCGATTGGAACGACAACTTCGGCTTCGGCCTCCGCCTCTTCGTGGCCGGCGCCCCGCTCAGCCTCGACTTCGGCATTCCGCTCACCGGCGACAAATTCAACAAGAAGGGCAGCCAGTTCAATTTCAACTTCGGCACCCGTTTCTAACCCACACACCCGTCCGATCCCCATGCAAAAAGCCATCCGTTCCCTCATCGCCTGCGTCGGCCTGCTCGCCGGCGCCGCCGCGTTGCACGCCCAGGCGACCTTCAAGGTCGTCGTCGTCGACATGGCCAAGGTCTACGACACCCACTACAAGACCGAGGAGGCCAACGCTAAATTCAACGACGCCGCCCAGCGCGCGCAGGAGCAGCTCGATCAGCTCAGCAAGCAGATCCAGTCCGCCGCCGACGACTACAAGGCGCTCGTCGAGCAGACCAAGAGCCCGATGGCCAACGACCAGGCCAAGGCCAAGGCCGGCGAAGACGCGCAAAAGAAAATGGAAGACATCCAGCGCCTGCAAAACGAAGCGCAGAACTTCCGCGTGAACACCCAGCGCTCGCTCCAGCAGCGCGCCAAGAATCACCGCGACCTCATCATGGACGAGATCATGAAGGTCGTGAACGACCTCGCCCGCGCCAAGGGCGCCACGCTCGTCCTCGACAAGTCCGGTCCGAGCGTCCTCGGCATTCCGGTCGTGCTCTCCGCCGACGCCAGCTACGACATCACCGACGAAGTCGTGAAGGAAGTGAACAAGGACCGTCCGGCCCCCGCCGCCGCCCCGGCCACGCCGCCCGCCAGCAGCGCGCCTGCGACGACTCCGGCGCCCGCGAGCAAGAGCGGCATCACGCTCCCCGACGTCTCGGCCCCCGCCAAGAAGGGCTGAGGTAGGGCCGGTCTCTGACCGGCCAATTCGAACTCCGCTCGCGAGCTGGACTCGCGAGCGACACCCCACCGGGGCCGGTCACAGACCGGCCCTGCTTTTTGGCCGGCCGCGCGAACACGGCGCGCCCCCTCCCGCCGTTCCGCCAAAGAAAAGTTGCCAAGCCCTGCTCCCGAGCGCAGGGCTTTTTCGTGCCCATGCAGGTCGCCTACACCCCGGAAGAAATCGCCGCGATCGTCTCGCCCCAGCGCACTTCCGGTCGCACCACCGAAAAGATTCGCGACATCGCCTCGCTCAAATCCGCGCAGCCCGGCGACCTGTCGTTCCTCGGCACCCCGAAATACCGCGCCGAAGTCGCCGCCACGCGCGCCTCGCTCGTGCTCGTGCCGCTCGATCACGTCGGCGAGCCGCAGGCGAACCAGCTTTTTTTCTTCGTCGAAAAACCCTCCGTCGCGCTCGCGCGCCTCTGCGCGCGCATCGAACAATCGCTCTGGCCGCATCCGCCCGCCGGCGTCCACCCGAGCGCCGTCATCGCGCCCGGCGCGCGCGTCTCGCCGCAGGCGACCGTCGGTCCGCTCTGCATCGTCGAGGATGGCGCGGCGATCGGCGCCGGCACCGTGCTGCAGGCGAACGTCTTCGTCGGCGCCAACGCGAGCGTCGGCGAGCAGTGCTGGATTCAGGCCGGCTGCATCGTCGCGAGCGGTTGCGAGTTGAGAAACCGCGTGCGCCTGCAGCCTGGCGTCGTGATCGGCTCGGACGGCTTCGGCTACGAGTTTGTGAACGGCCGCCACGAAAAAATCCCGCAGATCGGCATCGTGATCGTCGAGGACGATGTCGAGATCGGCGCCAACTCCACGGTCGATCGCGCGCGCTTCAGCCGCACCGTGGTGGGCGAGGGGACCAAGATCGATAATCTCGTCCAAGTCGGCCACAACGTTCTCATCGGCAAACACTGCATCCTCTGCGCGCAAGTCGGCATCGCCGGCAGCACGACGCTCGAGGATTACGTCGTGCTCGGCGGCCAGGCCGGCGTCGGCGGTCACATCACGCTCGGCAAGGGCACGAAGGGCGGCGGCCAAGCCGGCATCGCGAGCGACACCGCGCCGGGCAGTTACCTGAACGGCACGCCCGCGATTCCCTACATGACCGAGCGGCGGCTCGCGATTTTGCATCAGAAACTCCCCGAATTGTTCAAGCGGGTTGAATTTCTCGAAAGCCGCCTGAAATAGTCTTCCGCCCCGGGTAGAAATCCTTTGGCTGGCCGCCACACATGAAGGACACGCGGCTGAAGATATTCTCCGGTTCATCCAATCGCCCGCTTGCAGAGGAAATCTGCAAGTCCATCGGCGTGCCTCTCGGCGAGGCCACCGTCACGTGCTTCCCGGACGGCGAGTCGTTCGTGAAGATCAACGAGAACGTCCGCGGCGCCGACGTCTACATCATCCAGTCGACCTGCCCGCCGACGAACCATCACCTGATGGAGCTGTTGATCATGATCGACGCCGCGAAACGCGCCTCCGCTGCGCGCATCACCGCCGTCATCCCGTTCTACGGCTACGCGCGCCAGGACCGCAAAGACCAGCCGCGCGTCCCGATCACCGCGAAACTCGTCGCGAATCTCCTCACCGCCGCCGGCGCGAATCGCGCGCTGATGATGGACCTGCACTCGCAGCAGATTCAGGGCTTCTTCGATGTGCCGGTGGACCACTTGTTCGCCTCGCCGGTTTTCTTCCAATACCTCGCGACGAAGCGCACCCCGAATCTCGTCGTCTGCTCGCCCGACGTCGGCGGCATGAAAATGGCCGCCGCCTACGCCGACGCGCTCGGCGCCTCGCTCGCCCTCGTCGCGAAGAAACGCATCAACGCCACCACCGTCGCCGCCACGAACATCGTCGGCGAGGTCGCCGGTTGCGACGTGCTCCTCGTCGACGACATCACCGAGACCGCCGGCACGATCACCGCCGCGGCGAAAATTCTTCGCGAGCACGGCGCCAAGAGCGTGCGCGCCGCCGTCAGCCATTGCGTGCTCGGCGAGACGGCTTACGAGCGGCTCAAGGACGGCGTCCTCGACGAACTCATCACGACCAACACCGTGCCGATCGACACGCGCGGTCTGCCGATCACCGTGCTCAGCGTCGCGCCGCTCCTCGGCGAAGCGCTCGTCCGCATCAACAGCAACGAGTCCGTCACGAGTCTTTTTAAGATCAAAGGCTTCTGAGGTCCGATTGCGGAACCGCGCGGCCCGGCTATTGTCCGAGGTCGCGCCTCCCCCTTTATGAAAGCCAAATTCTTCGCCGTCTCGCTCGCGCTCGGCCTCGCCGCCGGCCTGCTCACCCTCGAAGCGCAGACGAAAAAAGCTCCGACCAAATCCGGCCTCCCGCACCCCGACGTCAAAATCGACGTGACCGGCGTCGGCGAAGGCAAGGCCCCCGCGCTCACCAGCTACGCCGACGTGCTCGGCAGCGTGCGCCCCGCCGTCGTCTCGGTTTACTCGACCAAGATCGTCAAGCAGCAGGTGCCCGAGTTCTACCGCCAACTCTTCGGCGGGAACATCCAGGGCCAGGAGCAGAAGCTCAGCGGACTCGGCTCGGGCGTCATCATCGCCTCGGACGGCTACATCCTGACGAACAACCACGTCGTCGAAGACGCCGACGAGCTTGAAGTCCAACTCGGCGACGAACGCAAATTCCCCGCCAAACTCATCGGCACCGACCCGAAGACCGACATCGCGGTCATCAAGATCGACGCGAAAGACCTGCCGTTCCTCACGCTCGCCGACAGCGACAAACTCCGCGTCGGCGACATCGTTTTCGCGCTCGGTAACCCGCTCGGCATCGGCCAGACGGTCACGATGGGCATCATCTCCGCGACGGGCCGCAAGAACGTCAACCTCCTCACCGACCGCGAGCCCGACGCCTACGAAGATTTCATCCAGACCGACGCCGCCATCAACCAGGGCAACTCCGGCGGCGCGCTTGTCGACGCCCGCGGCCGCCTCGTCGGCATCAACAGCGGCATCGCCACCACGAACCGCGGCAACATCGGCATCGGTTTCGCCGTGCCGATCAACCTGGCGCGCTCGGCCATGAACAGCCTCATCGAATACGGCACCGTCATCCGCGGCTACCTCGGCGTGCAAACGCAGACGCTCACCGCCGACGACGCCGAAGCGCTGAAGCTCCCCCGCACCACGCGCGGCGTCATCATCGCCGACCTCAGCCCGAAGGACGGCCCCGCCGCCAAGGCCGGTCTGCACCGCGACGACATCATCACGGGCGTGAACGGCCGCGAGATCGCCACGCGCGAAGACCTTCGCCTCGTTATCGCGCAAACTGCACCCGGCACGAAGGTCGTGCTCGACGTTCTCCGCGACGGCAAACCGAAGACGATCGACGTCACCCTCGGCACGCTCGAGGACGCCGATGTCGACGGCGAATTCCTCCCGGGCGTGACCGTGCAGGCGCTCACGAACGAGCTCCGCACCGAGTTGCGCATCCCGAGGGAAGTCGAAGGCATCGTCATCACGGAAATTTCGCCAAAGTCGCCCTACGGCGACGTTTTCCCGGTGGGCGCCGTGATCGAGCAGATCAACAAACTGCCGATCAGCGACCTCGCCTCCGCGAAGCGCGCGACGCGCGAAGGCCGCAATCTCGCGCTCGTCTACTACCGCGGCAGCTACCGCTACATCGGCTTCCTCCCGCGCTGAGCACCGCGCACCGGGAAAAGACTCCGCCCAAAAACGAAGGCGCGCCACCCGGCGCGCCTTTTTGTTGTTCTCGGTGCCTCTCCATTGGAGGCGGGGCCATCAGCGCCGCGGGTTTGCCGCGGCGAAGCCTTCACTGCGCGGGGCTGATGGCTCCGCCTCCAGGAAAGAAAATCGCCGCACTCAGCTCCCCGGCTTGCTCGCGGGGATCGCCGCGAGTTCCGGCGGCAGCTTGTCGGCTTCGTATGTCGGGAAACTCATCTCGAGCAGCGACACCGTCGGCACGCTGAACTTCGCCTTGCCCTCGCTGCGATCGACGAGCACCGCGACCGCGACCGCGTTGCCGCCGACCTTCGCGATGATGTCGAGGCATTCCTGCACGCGCCCGCCGCGCGTGATCACGTCTTCGACGACGAGAATCTTCTCGCCCGGCGCGATCGCGAAGCCGCGGCGCATGACGAGGACGTTGTTCTCCTTTTCCGCGAAGATGAAACGGCTCTTGAACTGCCGCGCGACTTCCTGGCCGATGACGAGGCCGCCCATCGCGGGCGCGAGCACCGTCGTGAACTCCACGCCGGCAAGCTTCGCCTTCAACAGCGTCGCCAGCCGCTCGACCGCGGGCATGTTCTGGCAGACCTGCGCGCACTGGAAGAAATGCCCGCTGTGCAACCCCGAGCGCAGCACGAAGTGCCCTTGCAGCAGCGCACGCGTGCGTTTGAAAATGTCGATCACCTCTTGTTGGACGGCATCCATGGGGCCGGAAACGTGTGGCAATCGGGAGCGAAATGGAATTCATTTCTGGTCGCGAGCCGCCCTTCATGGGTGTCATCGCGAGGGGCGCAAAACGCGCCGCGACGATCGAGCGAAATTGCTTCGTCGTCCGGCGATGCGGGACTCCTCGCAATGACAGTGGTGAAAGGTGCGCGCGCATTCCTCATGGACCTCACCGTCGCACCGCCACTCGAAGACGAGTTGGGGGACGTCCTGGAAAAGGCCGCCCGCCACGCGACGTTGACGTATGACGCCGTCGCGCGCGCGGCGAACGTCGAACTCTCCCGCATCCACGACGCGGTCGACTATCGGCCGGACCTCAAGCCCGCCGAGCTGAGCCGGCTCGCGCAGGTGCTCGGCCTCAACGAAGTCGGCCTCTGCGCGCTCGCGCAGGGCGCCTATCCGCAGCCGAAGATCGGTGCGCTGCCGTTTTGCCTGTTCCCGTTGCGCATGCCGTTCGGCGTCGGCGTGGCCAACGCCTACATCCTCTCGCAAGGCGGCGACACCGGCGTGCTCTTCGACACCGGTGCGAGCGGCGCGGAGCTGAAGCGCGCGTGGCCGAGCCGGATCAAGAAACTCGCCGCGGTTTTCGTTACGCACTACGAGGCGGAGCACATCGGCGGGCTCGACGACGTGATGCACGAGTTCGGCCTGAATCATTTCTACGGCCCGCCGACGGGACGCTGGCCGCGTTGCCTCGCTCTCGGTGAAGGGCAGGCGGTCGAGGTCGCCGGTTTCACGATCACGGCGTTGCTCACGCCCGGGCACGCTGCGGAGCACAACTGCTACGTCGTCGCATGCACGAAGCAGCCGGAGCGACCGGAGCTGCTGATCTCGGGCGATCTGATTTTCGCCGGCTCGCTCGGCGGCGGCTATTTTTGCTGCCAGCGGCAGCTCAAGCACGCGCGCCGCGTGCTCGCCGCGCTCGCGCCGGAGGTGCTCATCGCGCCGGGGCACGGGCCGTTCTCGACGGTGGCCAACGAGCGGCGTTTCAACCCGTTTCTTAGCTGATGAAGCGAATCAAGGTCGCGCAATTCGGCCTCGGGCCGATCGGAGTCGAGTCGCTGCGGTTCGCCGCACAGCAGCCGTGGCTCGAAGTCGTCGGCGCGGTCGACAACGATCCGGCGAAGGTCGGACGTCCGCTGACGGAAATCACCGGCCTCGGTCAACTCGACGGGCTGCGCGTGGCGCGCGATCTCGACGCGTTGTTTCGCGAAGCGCCGCCGGAGGTGATTTTGCACACGGCGTCGTCGAGCGCGGCGGCCACGCTCGCGCAGATGCGGCCGGCATTGGAATTCGGCGTGAGCGTGGCCACGACGTGCGAGCAGATGATTTTCCCGGCGTTGAAGGAGCCGGCGCTCGTGAAGGAATTCGACGCGCTCTGCCGTCACACCGGCGCGCGCGTCGTCGCAGCGGGCGTAAATCCGGGCTTCGTGATGGACGTGCTGCCGATCGCGTTGACCGGAGTGAGCCGGAGCGTGGAGAGCATTTTCGTCGAGCGTGTCGTCGATGCGGCGACGCGACGCGCGCCGTTGCAGGCGAAAATCGGCAGCGGACAGGAGCCGGAGGAATTCAGCGACAAACTGCGGGCAGGCAGGGCGGGGCACGCGGGCTTGATCGAGTCGGCCGCTCTCGTGGCGCACGCCATGGGCTGGCCGCTCGACAGTCTCGTCGAGGAAGGCGAACCGGTGCTCGCCGGGCGCGAGATCGCGACGCCGTTTTTCACCGTGCCGACGGGCAAGGTGTGCGGCATCCGTCAGCGCGTCGTCGGCACGAGCGGCGACGTGGAGCGCGTGGTGCTCGACATCGCGATGTTTCTCGGTGCGCCGGAGCCGCACGATCGCATCGTCGTGCGCGGGCGTCCGCCGCTCGACGTGACGATCCGAAATGGAATCGCGGGCGACGATGCGACCGTGGCGGCGCTGATCAACGTCGTGCCGCGTCTGCTCGCGGCGGCGCCGGGGCTGCGACTCGCGACCGATTTATCGCTCCCGAAGTGGTCGGGAAATTCGTGAGGCTTGTCGCGAAAATTAGCCGCGTTGTCGTGTAGGAATTTCCCAGGTTTCATAGGGGAATGGTGTTGACACCACTTCGTCGTTCCCAACGTTTGCCCCTCTGATTTCTGGCTTCCTAGCTCAATGGTAGAGCAGCTGACTCTTAATCAGTAGGTTCGGGGTTCGAGTCCCCGGGGAGCCACCAATTTTGTTTTTTGAAGTTCCGATTCTCCAGTGCGCAGCGCGCCACGCCGGCGTAGCTCAATGGTAGAGCACCTGTTTTGTAAACAGGCGGTTGCGGGTTCGAATCCCATCGCCGGCTCCACTTTTGAGAAAACGCCTCGGCAGGCTCACCCCACGCTGCGCGCACGATCACTTTCCACTGCCTGGTGGTGTAATGGTAGCACAGCAGATTCTGACTCTGCTTGTCTAGGTTCGAGTCCTAGCCGGGCAGCCAACACAACGGATGCGTGGCCTCTCGCAATCGTGGAAAAAGAAACCGCATTGACAGGCGAAAGTGATTCCCAAACTTAATCGGCTCTCGCCCGCACACACCTCTTGCCCCGTAGTTTCAACTCCCTCCCCGTTACGCGCCCGGCCTGCAACAAAGGCGTGCGCTCGGCGTCTAAGTTTTCCCCGGCGGCAATTTCCTGACCGCGCTTTCCTGTTTTCCACCCAGAAGAACTTCATCCCGGAAAATCTAATCCAAAAATCGCACTATGATCACTGCACACCTCCCCTTGGCGTTCCTGATGAACCAGACTCCGATGGAGCTGTTCAAGCACGGCGGCCCCATCATGTGGCCGATCCTGCTCGTGTCGTTCCTCCTCATCACGGTCGCCGTCGAGCGCATCATCTTCATCATCCGTGAAGCGACCCGCCGTCAGCCCGAGGTCGTCGAGAAGATGCTCGAGAAGGTCGAAGGTCGCGACGTCGATGCCGCCGTCGAGATGGGCAAGAAGAGCCAGGACTACGTCGCCCGCATCCTCGTCTACGCGCTCACGCACAAGGAGCACTCGCTCGGCAATGCATTCACGCGCGCCGCGAACCAGGAGCTCCAGCGCTTCTCGCAAGGCCTGCCGACGCTCGACACCTGCATCACCGCCGCCCCGCTTCTCGGCCTCCTGGGCACGGTCACGGGCATGATGAACACCTTCGGCGCCCTCTCCGGCGGCGACATCGCTTCGGCGGCCGGCCAGATCACCGGTGGTGTGGCCGAGGCGCTCATCGCCACGGCTTGCGGTCTCGCGATCGCCATCACGGGCCTGCTCCCCTACAATTATCTCAACGCCCGCCTGGAAGAAGCCCGTCACGAAGTCGAAGACGCCTCCAACTCGCTCGAGATCATCATCAACAAATCCGAGAGCGAGAACGCCGCCCGCTAAAGGCGCGTTCCACTCACGGTAACCTCGACCCAAACTGTCATGCACGGCGGTGGTGGTGGCACAGGCCCCGGCGGCACCAAGAAGGCGCGCATTGAGATTATTCCTCTCATTGACGTCATCTTCTTCCTGCTCGCGACGTTCGTCCTGTTCACCCTTTCCCTCAACAAATCCAACGGCCTGAACGTTCAGCTCCCGGTCACGCAGACTGGCGAGCCGCGCGATCCTGCCGGCTCAGTCACCATCACGGTGACCGACGAAGGCACTCTCGCGTGGAACAAGGATCTCGTCACGCTCGACGAGTTTCTCCAGCGCCTCCAGCAGTTCAAGGCGTCGGACCCCGAAGGCCGCATCCTGATCAACGGCGACGAGCGCGCTTTCTTCGCGCAGGCGATCTACGTTTTCGACGAGGCACGCAAGGCTGGCTTCACGAAAGTGTTCATCGAGGTCCGCGCACGTTGACCTAAGAAAACGACGCCTCGCGCGTCATCCCGTTAAGCACCCACTCACATGGAAGGCACCAAGATCAAAGTCTCGAAGCTGAAGAAGGCGCGCATTGAGATCATCCCGCTCATCGACGTCATCTTCTTCCTTCTCGCGACGTTCGTGCTGTTCACGCTCTCGCTCAACCGCATCAACTCCGTTCCGGTCGACCTGCCTGCCGGCGTTCCCTCGACCAACAACAAGCAGGACGAGCCGACGACCATCCAGGTCTCCGAAGCCGGAAACATTTTTTGGAACCGCGAGCTGATCGACATGCAGGAACTTCCCGCCCGCATCGCGCATTACAAGACGCAGACGGAGGATCCCAAAATCCTCATCGCCGGCGACGAGAAGGCGCGCTTCGGTGCGACTGTTCTGGTGCTCGACGAAATCCGCAAAGCCGGCATCCAAAAATTCTCGGTCGAAACCCGCACCCGCCCGACGGGCAAATAATCCATGCGTAGAGATCTCATCATCGGCCTGGTCGTCTCGATCGCGCTCCACGCGACGTTCCTTTACGGCTTCAACCGCAAACCCCCGGTGAAACACAAAGCCGCCGAGGAGAAGACCGAGCTGATCCAGATGGAAATGCCCGTAATCGAGCCCGAGAAGGAGGAAACCGTCGAGGAGCTCACCGAAGACGCTCCGACGAACCAGCTCGCGCCGCCGAGCTTGGCCGACGTGCCGTCCGTTTCCGTCACCGCGTTTACGCAGCCGCTCCAGCCGCCGCCTCCTCCGGGCCTCACCGCCGCGAAGGGCGCGCTCTCGATTCCGGTTGTCAAGCCCGGCACGAAGCTCGGCGCGGGCATGAAGGATCTCTTCGACGTCGCCAATCTCGACCAAGTCCCCGTCGCGCGCGCCCAGATCGCGCCCAACTATCCTTTTGAAATGCGCCGCGCGGGCATCACCGGCTCCGTCACGCTCGAGTTCATCGTCTCGTCCTCCGGCGACGTCGTCGCCGTGCAGGTGGTGAAGTCGAGCCAGCGCGAGTTCGAGCAGCCCGCCATGCAGGCCGTCCAGAAATGGAAATTCAAGCCCGGCAAGAAGGGCGGCCGCAACGTCAACACACGCTGCCAGATCGATATTCCGTTCACTCTCAGCGAGGACTCCTAACCCATGTCTTCTTTCAACACCCGCTTCCCCGTGCGTGCGCTCGCGGCCCTAGTCGTCGCGTGGCTCGCCGGCAGCGCGTTCGCCCAGTCCGCCGACAAGCCCTACAATCTGTCGGAAGAAACCAGCGAAGTGCTCAGCACGACCTACAAAACCGCGTCGGAGGCGAAAAACTACGACGCCGCGCTTGAGGCGATCAACAAGCAGATCGGCAAACTGAAAGACCCGACGAGCTTCGATGCCGCCGTGCTGCTGCAGGTGAAGGCCCAGACGCTCCTCCAAAAGAGCGACTTCGCCAGCGCCATCGGGCCGCTCGAACAGGCTCTCCAGCTCTCCGACGCGCACACGCCCGCCTACTTCGAAGATCGCACGACGACCGAGTTCCTGTTCTTCCTTGCGCAGCTCTACTTCCAGGAAGCCGCGAACAGCAAGAACCCCGGCGCCGTTGCAGGTTTCTACGACAAGGCCGACGGTTTCATGGCCCGTTGGATGAAGCTGAACAAAAAGCCCAATCCCGACGCTCTGCTGTTCTACGCGTCCCTGATTTTCAACCGCGCCGCGCAAGATCCCGAGCACGCGGACGTGGCCGCGGTGAAACGCGCCCTCGACATCGTCGACAAAGCCATGCGCATGTCGACGCACCCGAAGGACAACCTCTACCTCCTCAAGCTCGTCTGCCTGCAGCACCTCAATCGCAACGCCGAGGCCGTCGAGTTGCTCGAGCTCCTCGTCAAGCAGAAGCCCGACAACAAGAATTACTGGCAGCAACTCGCCGCGCTCTACCTCCAGCAACAGCAGGACATCCGCGCCATCCTCGCCTTCGAGCGCGCCCAGGCGAACGGCTTCATGAATACCCCGAAGGACAACTTCAACCTCGTGGGCATTCACTTCAACATCGGCCAATACGAGCGCGCTGCCGAACTCCTCGAGAAGGGCCTGCACGACGGCTCGATCGATAACGAGGAAAAGAACTGGGAACTGCTCGCTTATTCCTACCAGCAGCTCAACCGCGATTTCAAAGCCATCGACACGCTCAAGGAAGCGGCGAAGGTCTTCCCGAAGTCCAACGGCCAGCTCGAATACCTCATCGCGCAGAATTACTACTCGATGGAGAAACTCGACGACGCGCTCCCGAACCTCCAGGCGTCCGTGAAAAAAGGCGGCGGCAACAAGCCGCACTCCACCTACCTCTTTCTCGCGTTCGTCTCCTACGAATTGAAGAAATTCGACATCGCGCTCGATGCGGCCAACCGCGCCATTGCCACCCCCGAAGGCAAAGCCGAGGGCCAGCGCATGAAGCAGGCGATCGAAGACCTCATCAAGGAGCGCGAAGCCAAAGCCGCCAAAGCCCTCTAAAAACCCCTTACCGCAACATGAACAAGATCTACATTCTGGTCCCGCTGCTCGGCCTCCTCGCCTTCGGTGGCATCTACTGGAACTTCACCAAAGACTACGAGGCGAAGCAGGTCGCCATCAAGCAGGCGAAGGACGAAGAGAAGAAGGAAAAGCAGAAACGCGAAATCGTCGCCCGCGAGAAAGCGATCAAGGACGCCGTCGAGGCGCAGGAAAAGCGCAAGCTCGAGCGCGAAGCCAGGGATCGCGCCGAGGAAGCCAAGAAGAAGGCCCGCCTCGATGCGGAAGACCGCCGTCAGCGCGCCTTCGACGACCGCAAACGCACGCGCGACCAGGTTGACCGCCTCAAGAAGGACGTCGATGCGGTGAAAGCCGACATCGCCAAGCTCGAAGACGAAAAGAAAAAGAACGTCGACGAGCAGGCCTTCCTGAAAACCTACGTCAAACAAGCCGAAGCGAACGTGAAGTATTACTACGATCTTCTCGATAAGCTCGCTGCCGCCGAGGCCGCCCGCGCTGCGGAAGCCGCCGCCGCTGCCGCCAAGCAAAAGAGCTAACCTCACTCTCCGCACTCAACATGAACAAGTTTTACATCATCGTCCCCGTGGTGCTCCTCGGCACGTTCCTGTTTTTCTACAACGGCGCGCTGAAGGAAATGCACGACAAGGAAGTCGCGAAGCAGGTGCAGAAGGACAAAGAGAAAGCCGCGGAAGACGAGCGTCGCCGCGTCATTGAAGAGAAGGCGAAGGCCGACTCCACGCGTCGCCAAGCCGAACGCGAAGCCGAGGATCGCGCCAAGGAACAGAAGAAGATCAAGGAATACGAAGACGCCATGCGTCAGCTCAAGGACGAGGCGGACAAGTATCTCGCCGAAGCCGACAAGAACCAGAAGGACGCCAACGCGCTCGAACTCGAACTCAACGATCTCCGCAACCGCAAGGAGAAGACCAATCGCGAGACCTTCGAGCTCGCGAAGCAGGTCGAACTCGCGAAGATCGCGCGTCGCAACGCGGAGCTCGAGATTCAGCGCATGGTCGACATGGTCGCGCAGAAAGTCGGCGCCAGCTCGTTTGCCGCGATGCCGCCGCCGCCGCCCGCGCCGAAGAACTGATCTCCGTTCGGGAAACATTTCAGCCGCGTCGAGAGACGCGGCTTTTTTATTTTCTGTGCAACGCGTGTTGCGGACAAGATTCTGCTTGCTTCGCCTTTGCGCAGACCTCTGATTAACCGCTCTTCACCGCTGTCGGGGCGTAGCTTAGCCTGGTAGAGCGCTACGTTCGGGACGTAGAGGTCGTGAGTTCGAATCTCACCGCCCCGACCATTTCGCCGCCTTTTCGGGCGGCGATTGTGTTTCTGGGGCCGCTTCCTTTCGAGTAGCCGTCGGTGAGCGGTAGAGCGTCTCGAGATCGTTCGCTACCCGTTTGGCACCGAGCAACAGGAACGAGGCTCGCGTAAGCCCGCTCAGCAGGCCCAATCCAATTCCGAGACCCAGAAGGCGAGCGTCCGGAAACGCGCAGAGCAGCGGAAGAAACAGAAAGGAAAGCAGCAGCCAGAATGCTTCTCGCGTCGTCACGCGTTCCAATCGAAGCGTCACCGAAATGCGGTCGTCCGATTCGACGCGAAGCAAAACTTGAGCGGGATAGCAAAAAGTGCCGCTGTAGCGGCCGTGTGCCAGCGCGGAACACAGCAACTCGCCACCGGCGGCATTCAGTGTGCCCCGAATGTGTTTCCAGCGCTGCAATGCAGCGACGAGCGGCGACAGTGCGTCCTCGGGATTTTTGAAACCTCGGGCGAGGGTTGTCTCATATGTGAGCATCGATCTGTCGGAACCCGACGCTCCGACAATGCGCTTCGGTATCGGTATTTCAATGCCGCTGCCGTCGGTTGTGGCGGTGGCGCAAAACGAAACAACCCGCGCGGTCCCGCGCGGGTTGTTGTGCAGTCGGAGCCTAGGCGTGCGGTTCACTCCCGCCAAAGTTGGAGCGAACGAAGGTAGTTGCCGCGCTCGTAGGCCTCCGGGTCCGGACAATTGCGCAGGCTGAGCGCGCCGCGCATCTCGGCGACGGAGGTGTATTCGAACTTTTCCATCCAGAGCTTCAGCTCGGTGAGAATGTTGCCGAGCGTGTCGGGGCCGTCGCGCAGGAGCGCAGCCACGATTTGCACGGCGTCGGCGCCGGCGAGCAGGGCTTTCACGACTTCGGCGGCGCTGTGCACGCCGCCGGAGCAGCAGAGGCCGAGCTTCACCTGGTCGCGGAGGAGTCCTAGCGCACGAAGGCGCAGGCGCAGATCCTCGGGCGACGAGAGGCCGAGGCGCGGCACGACGTCGAAGGTCTCGATGTCGATCTCGGGTTGGAAAATCCGGTTGAACAACACGACGCCGTTCACGCCGACATTCTCGAGCTCGCCGACGAGGTGGACGGGTGAGGTGAAGAACGGTGCGAGTTTCACGGCGATCGGAACCTGCACGCTGGCGCGCACCGTGCGCGCAATCTCGATCACCCGGTCTTCGATCTCGGCGGACGATTCGTCGCGTCGGGTGGCGAAGAAGTAGGTGTTGAGTTCGATCGCGTCGGCGCCGGCTTTCTCCATCAGGCGCGCGTAGTCGGTCCACGAGCCGAGGTGCGTGCCGTTGAGCGACGCGATCACGGGCAGGCTGGTGGCGGTCTTGATCGCGGTGAGGCGATCGAGATACTCGTCGGGGCCGAGCAGGTAGTCCTGCCCTTGCGGGTAGAACGACGTGGCTTCGGCGAACGTGTCCTGCCAGCGCTCGATGTGCCGCGAAACCGCGACCGCGTTACCTTCGATCTGCTCGGCGAAGAGCGAGTGCATCACTATGGCCGATGCGCCCGCGTCTTCGAGCTTGCGGATGTTGTCCAGGCGCATCGCGAGCGGCGAGGCGCCCGGCATCAGCGGGCTCTTGAGTTCGAGGCCGAGGTAACGGGTCGTGAGGTTCATGGCATGACGACTCAGTTGTTGGGTTTCGCTTCGGTTGGCGGCGTCGCGGGAGCGGCGGGCTTCGGCGCGGCGCCGTTGGCGGCGAGCTGGGTGTAGGTCGAGACGCGCTTATCGACGGCCTTCTGGGCGGCGTCGGCGAGGAGCGCGGCGCGTTCCGGGTTGGCCTTGAAGAGCACCTGGTAACGCAGCTCGTTCTTCGTGTAAGCGCTGAGCGGCTGCTTCGGCGCAGCGGAGTCGAGGACGTCGATCGCCTGGCCCTTCTCGGCGCGCGCGGGATCGTGGCGGAACAGCGGCCAGTAGCCCGTCTCGACGGCGAGCTTCTGCTGGTCGAGACCGTTCGCGAGCGAGAAGCCGTGCGCGATGCAGTGCGAGTAGGCGATGATGAGGGACGGGCCGGGATGGCGCTCGGCCTCGATGAGAGCTTGCACCGTCTGGCTGTCCTTGGCGCCCATCGCGATGCGGGCGATGTAGACGTTGCTGTAATGCGACGCGATCAGCGCGAGATCCTTCTTGTCGGTGTCCTTGCCGGCCGCGGAGAACTTCGCGACGGCGCCGAGTGGCGTCGACTTCGAGCGTTGGCCGCCGGTGTTGGAGTAGACCTCGGTGTCGAGCACGAGGATGTTGACCTTGCGGCCGCTCGCGAGGACGTGGTCGAGGCCGCCGTAGCCGATGTCGTAGGCCCAGCCGTCGCCGCCGATGATCCACACCGTCTTCTTCACGAGGTAATCCGCGAATTCGAGCAGACGCTTGGCGCGGTCGTCGGACGCGAGGGCAGGGAGGAGCTTCTTCAGCGTGGCGACGTGGGCGCGCGCGGTGGCGACGCCGGCGTCGGTGAGCTGATTGGCGCCCGTGATGCCGCTGACGACGTCGGCGGGCAGTTGCGGGGCGAGTCCCTGGAGGAGCTGCAACGACTGCACCGCGAGTTGGTCGACGCCGGCGCGGATGCCGAGGCCGTATTCGGCGTTGTCCTCGAAGAGCGAGTTGGACCAAGCCGGGCCGCGGCCGTCACGATTCGTCGTGTAGGGGGTGGTGGGCAGGTTGCCGCCGTAGATCGAGGAGCAGCCGGTGGCGTTGGCGACGAGCAGGCGATCGCCGTAGAGCTGGGTGAGCAGCTTCAGGTAAGGCGTCTCGCCGCAGCCGGTGCAGGCGCCGGAGAACTCGATGAGCGGCTCGCGGAATTGCGTGCCCTTCACGGTGTCCTCGAGCAGCGCGGCGGGAGCCGGCGGGAGCTTGAGGAAGAAGTCGAAGTTCGCGCGCTCCTTTTCGACGAGCGGCTCGACGGGCGCCATCATGAGCGCCTTGCGCTTGAGGTCGGTCTTGTCCTTCGCGGGGCAGACCTTGTGGCACAGCGTGCAGCCCGTGCAGTCCTCGGGTGCGATCTGGATCGAGTATTGGTAGTTGGGCACCGCGGCGGAGCGGAGCTTGGTGCTCTTGAACGTCTCGGGCGCGCCGGCCTTGTCGGCGTCGGGGAACGCGGCGCAACGGATCGCGGCATGCGGGCAAACCATCACGCACTTGTTGCACTGGATGCAGAGCGCCGGATCCCAGGTGGGGATCTCGAGCGCGATGTTGCGCTTTTCCCACTTGGTCGTGGCGACCGGCCAGGTGCCGTCGACCGGGAACGCGCTGACGGGCAGCTCGTCGCCGCGGTTGGCGAGCATCATGGCGGTGACGCGTTGGACGAACTCCGGCGCACTCGTCGCGACGACCGGCGGGCGCGAGAAGCGCGCGGTGACGGCGCCGGGGACGGCGATCTCACTCATCGCGGCGAGCGCGGCGTCGACGGCGGCGTTGTTCTTCGCCACGACGGCGTCGCCCTTCTTGCCGTAGGTTTTCTTGATCGCGTATTTGATGGCCGCGATCGCCTCGTCGCGCGGGAGGACACCCGACAGTGCGAAGAAGCACGTCTGCATGATCGTGTTGATCTGGCCGCCCATGCCGGCGCCGCGAGCGACGGTGTAGGCGTCGATCGCGTAGACCTTGAGCTTGAGTTCGATGATGCGCTTTTGAACTTCGCTCGGGAGACGGTCCCAGACCTTGTCGGCCGGCGTGGCGACGTTGAGCAGGAGCGTCGCGCCCGGGCGGGCCTGCGCGAGGACTTCCATGCGCTCGACGAACGGGAAGTGGTGCACCGCCACGAAGTCGGCGTTGGCGATCAGATATGGCGCGCGGATCGGCTTCGGGCCGAAACGCAGGTGCGAGATCGTCATCGCGCCGGACTTCTTGGAGTCGTAGACGAAGAAACCCTGGGCGTTGAGGTCGGTGCCTTCGCCGATGATCTTGATCGAGTTTTTGTTCGCACCGACGGTGCCGTCGGCGCCGAGGCCGAAGAACATCGCGCGACGCGTGTCGTCGGTCTCGAGATCGAATTTCTCGTCGTAGGGGAGGGAGAGGTGGGTGACGTCGTCGTTAATGCCGACGGTGTAGCGTTTCTTCGGAGCGGCGTTCTTCAGGTCGTCGAAGACCGCCTTCGCCATCGCGGGCGTGAATTCTTTCGAGCCGAGGCCGTAGCGGCCGCCGACGAGTTCGATTTTGCCCACGCGGTCGCTCTCGTAGAGCGCGGCGGCGACGTCGAGGAACAGCGGCTCGCCGACTGCGCCGGGTTCCTTGGTGCGATCGAGCACGGAAATCTTGCGCACCGACTTCGGCAACGCCGCGAGGAGGGCGTTGGCGTCGAGCGGGCGATAGAGGCGGACCTTGAGCACGCCGGTCTTTTCACCGTGCGCGTTGAGCCAGTGCGCGGTTTCGGCGACGGTCTCGGCGCCGGAGCCCATGACAACGACGACGCGGTCGGCATCCGGTGCGCCCTCGTAGTCGAACAGCTTGTAGGCGCGGCCGGTGCGGACCGCGAACGAGTCGAACAGCTCCTGCACGACCGCCGGCACGGCGTCGTAGAAGGAATTGGCCGCTTCGCGGGCCTGGAAATACACGTCGGGATTCTGCGCGGTGCCGCGGATCGACGGGCGGTCGGGCGTGAGCGCCTTGGTGCGGAACGCCTCGATCGCGCCCTGCGGCAGCAGCGCGCGCAGGTCGTCGTCGGAGAGGAGATTGATTTTTTGGACTTCGTGCGAAGTGCGGAAGCCGTCGAAGAAATGGATGAACGGCACGCGCGTGCGCAGCGTGGCGGCGTGCGCGATGGCCGAGAAGTCGAGCGCTTCCTGCACCGAGTTGGCGCAGAGCATCGCGGTGCCGGTCTGGCGGCAGGCCATGACGTCGCCGTGGTCGCAGAAGATCGACAGCGCGTGCGTCGCGAGCGAGCGCGCGGTGACGTGCAGCACGAACGGATGCAACTCGCCCGCGATCTTGTAGAGATTCGGGATCATCAGCAGCAGGCCCTGCGAGGCGGTGAACGAGCTCGCGAGCGCGCCCGCGTTGAGCGCCCCGTGGAGCGCGCCGGCGGCGCCGCCCTCGGACTGCATCTCGATGACCTCCGGAACGTGGTTCCAGAGGTTCTTGCGGCCCTGCGCGGACCATTCGTCGACCCATTCGCCCATCGGCGACGACGGCGTGATCGGGTAGATGGCGAAAAGCTCGCTCAGACGGTAGGCGACGGTGGCGACGGCCTCGTTGGCGTCCAGGGTCGCAGTTTGCGGAACAGGGCGTGAGATCATGGTGGAAAGCTGCGGCTTGGCCGCGGCATTGTTGTAGCCGCTCCGGCGCTCACGCTCTCCGCGTCTCTTGGCCAATCGTGCGCACTGTCTTCGCGAGGTGAGCGCGCGGCGGATTTTCGCTGCGCAAATGACTGCCCGTCAGGCGGCCGTCGGCACCGGCGGGCGAGGCGATCCGCGCCGTGAAATTGACCAATTTCCCCTTGCCAACGAGGCGCGTGCTCTCTGTTTTCGTCCGCTCTCGTCATGCAAAAGACCAAAAAGTCCGTCGCCAAGCGCTTCAAGCTATCCGCCAAGGGCAAGCTGATCCGCCGCACGCCCGGCTTCCGTCACCTGCTCGCCGCGAAAAGCACGAAGTCCAAACGCCGTGCCTCCCGCGACAAGCTTGTGGCCGCCGGTCATGCGGAGGCGCTCAAGCGCTGCCTCCCGTTCGGCCTGTAAACTAAGCCGCAACGACAACCGCAACTTCGCCAGGCAGGTGACCGTCTAACGAACCGACCTGCCGGCGACCAAAACCAAAACTAAACATGGCTCGTGTCACCAACTCCCCCGCGTCGCGCAAGCGCCGCAAGAAAGTGCTGAAATACGCCAAGGGCTATTTCGGCAACAAGTCGAAGCTGTTCCGCTACGCCAAAGAAGCGGTCCAGCACGCCTGGCAATACGCCTACATCGACCGCAAGAAGAAGAAGGCCAACATGCGTGGCCTTTGGATCGTGCGTCTCAATGCGGCCTGCCGCGAAGCCGGCATCAGCTACAGCCGCTTCATCGAAGGCCTCAAGGCCGCCAACATCCTGCTCGATCGTCGCCAGCTCTCCGAGATCGCGATCGCCGATGCGGTCGCTTTCAAGGCCCTGGTCGCGAAAGCCCAGGACGCGTTGAAGGCGAAGGCCGCCAAGGCCTGAGCAAGCCAAGGTAGGGCGAGTCGTCCCCGACGAACCGCCCTCCACCAACGCGAGCCCGCCAACAGGCTCGCCTTCGGTTTCACAAACCACTTCCCTGAAGGACGGGCTGCCCACAAAGCGCCCGTCTTTTTGTTTTTCCGCCGCGGTAATCTCTCCTCTTTCTCTTAATCTTTCTCTTTCTCTCGGCTCAGAGCGAGGGGAGGGAGAAAGATTAAGAGAAAGAGGAAAGAGAAAGATCATGGCACCTAGCCCGATCGACCAAACTCTCTCCGATGCAAGACACCCTGAACGCCCTTCTCGCCAAGGCGCCCGCGGAACTCGCGGCGCTGAACTCGCGCGCCGAATTCGAAGCCGCGAAGGCCCGCTACGTCGGCCCCAACGGCGAGTTCACCGCCTTGATGAAACAGCTCGGCACCGTGCCGAAGGAGCAGCGCCCCGTCATGGGCAAGCTCATCAACGAGGCCAAAGGCCAGCTCCAGGCGCAGCTCGACGCCACGCTCCAGCGCATCGCCGACGCCGAGATCGCCGCGCAGCTCGGCCCCGCCGTCGACCCGACGCTCCCGTCGCCCGACGCCGGCCCCGGCACCTACCACCCGCTCACGCTCGTCCGTGAGGAGATGTGCCGCATCCTGCGCAAAGCCGGCTTCACGGTCGTCGAAGGCCCGGAGGTCGAGACGGAGTATTACTGCTTCGACGCGCTCAACACGCCCGCCGATCACCCGGCCCGCGACGCGCAGGACACGTTCTATTTCCCCGAAACCGCGCGCTTCGGCAACGTCTCGAAAAAAGTCGAGAACGAGAGATACCTTCTCCGCACGCACACCTCGTCCGTGCAAATCCGCACGATGCTCAAGGGCCAGCCGCCGATCCGCATCGTCTCGCCCGGCCGCGTCTATCGCCGCGACACCACCGACGCCACGCACAGTGCGAACTTCCACCAGCTCGAGTGCCTCTACGTCGACAAGAACGTCACCGTCCGCGACCTGAAGGCGCTGCTCGACTACATCTTCGGCTCGCTGCTCGGCAAGGACACCATCACGCGCTTCCGCCCGCACTACTTCGGCTACACCGAGCCGTCGTTCGAAGTCGACCTCTCCGCCAAGCACCTGCCGAAGGTGAACAAGGAATGGATCGAGATCGGCGGCTGCGGCATGGTCGATCCGGCCGTGTTCGAGGCCGTCGGCTACGACCCGAACGTCTGGAGCGGCTACGCTTTCGGCATGGGCCTCGAGCGCCTCGCGATGCTCGTCTACGGCATCGATGACATCCGCTACTTCTACCAAAACGACGTCCGCTTCCTCCGGCAGTTTTCTTGAACCACTAATCCACACTAATGGGGCACTAATCGCCGGACCATTAGTGGGAGATTAGTGAAAATTAGTGGTTAACTCTCTCCCGTGAAAATTTCCCTCAACTGGCTCAAACAATACGTGAACCTCGACGGCATCACCGTCGACGAGCTCAAGCGCGCGATCACCTTCGTCGGCTTCGAGGTCGAAGGCGTTGCCACCGCCGGCCTGCCGCCGCTGCAGAACGTCGTCGTCGGCGAGATCAAGACACGCGACAAGCACCCGAACGCCGACAAGCTCTCCGTCTGCACCGTCGACGTCGGCCCCGCCCAAGGCGGCATCCGCACCATCGTGTGCGGCGCGCCGAATTGCGACGCCGGCAACCGCGTGCCGGTCGCGCTCCCTGGCGCCGTGCTGCCGGGCGATTTCGTCATCAAGCAGTCCAAGATCCGCGGCCAGCAATCCGACGGCATGATGTGCGCCGCCGACGAACTCGGCCTCGGCGACGACCACGCCGGCCTACTCCTCCTCGATCCGCAGACCGAGATCGGCACGCCGATCAACGCCGTGCTGCCCCCGGGCGACACCGTGTTCGACATCGAGATCACGCCGAACCGCCCCGACGCGATCAGCCACATCGGCATCGCCCGTGAAATCGCCGCGTGGTTCCGCAAGGACGTGCGCTACCCGGAAATCAAATTCCGCACCGAGACGCACGGCTACCGTGGCGACGTTCTCCAGGACATCCGCGTCGAAGCGACCGAAGATTGCCCGCTCTACGTCGGCATCGCCATCGCCGGCGTGAAAGTCGGCCCGAGTCCCGCGTGGATGCAGGAGCGCCTCAAGGCCGTCGGCCTGCGCCCGATCAACAACCTCGTCGACGTCGGCAACTACGTGATGCTCGAACTCGGCCAGCCGCTGCACGTCTTCGACGCGAAGAAGATCGGCGGCCGCAAGATCGTCGTCCGCCGCGCGGTCGACGGCGAAAAACTCACCACGCTCGACGGCAAGGAGCGCGCGCTGAACAGCCGCATGCTCGTCATTGCCGACGAAAAGCAACCGATGGTCGTCGCCGGCATCATGGGCGGCGCCAACGCCGAGGTCGACGCCACCACGACCGACGTCGTGCTCGAAGCCGCTTATTTCCGCCCGCAGTCGATCCGCTGGACCTCCAAGCGCCTCGGCCTCGCGTCCGACTCGTCGTATCGTTTCGAGCGCGGCATCGATCCGCACAGCACGCTCGAGGCGGCGCAGCGCGCCGTCGATCTGCTCCTCGAAACCGCCGGCGGCAACGTTGTCGATCCGTCGTTCAAGGTCGGCGCGCCGCAGCCGTGGTCGCGCGAGATCAAAGTCACGCCCGCCTACATCCGCGCGCGCCTCGGTTTCGACATCGCCGACGCGGAAATTCGCGCCGCGCTCACCGCGCTCAATCTCGGCATCGTCGGCGAGAACCAGCTTGTCGACGGCACGCCCGAGTGGACCGTCGACATCCCGAGCTATCGCGGCGACCTCGATCGCCCGATCGATCTCGTCGAGGAAGTCCTGCGCATTTACGGCACCGAAAAAGTCCCGCCCGCGCCCGCCGTCGGTCCGGCGCTCGTCGATGGCGACGACGACGCGATCGCCGTGTTCAACCGCAAGGTCACCGACTACCTCGTCGGCCAGCATTTCCACGAGTGCGTGAACTACACGCTCCGCTCCGCGAAGGAGATGAAGACGTGGGTGTCCGACGCCGCCGCGAAGGAACTCGCGCTCGCGAATCCGTTCATCGAGGACCAGTCGAACCTCCGTCCGACGCTCGTGCTCGGCCTGCTCGAATCGCTCAAGCTCAACCAATCGCGCGGCAATGCCGTCTCGCGCCTGTGCGAGACCGGCCGCGTGTTCGTCGAGATGAACGGCACGGTGCACGAGTGCATCGGCGTCGGCTTCGTCATCGCGCACAACCCGAAGGATCGCGCCTGGCTCGCGCGCCCCGAGCCGGACTTTTTCCAAGTGAAACGCCACATGGAAATCCTGCTCGCGCAAGCCGGCCTCAACCTGAACGCGCAGCCGCTCGTGCCGGTCACCGGCGCATTCTGGGGCTGGCAGGAAGGCCACGCGGCCGCGGCCGGCGAGATGAAAGGCGGCTGGGCCGCGCGCTTCGGCCTGCTCAATCTCGCGATGGTCCGCGCCGCTGGCGTCGAAGGCAAAGTCTGGGCCGGCATGTTCGCGATCTTGCCGGAACGCCTCAAGGCGGACGCCGAGCATCGCCGTTTCCAGAACTTCAGCCTGTTCCCCGCGGCGCTGCGCGACATCGCGCTCGTCGTCGATGCCACGCGTCACGCCGAAGAGGTGCGCAAGCAACTCCTCAAGGTGGCGCGCCAGGCGGCGACGAAGTTCGCCGTCGAGGGCGTGGACGTGTTCGACGTCTACCAAGGCGCCGGTCTGCCGGAGGGAAAGAAGAGCGTCGCGTTCTCACTCTCGTTCCGCTCCGCCGAGCGCACGCTCACCGACGACGAAGTGAACGTCGCCTTCGCGGAGATTCAAAAGAAGATCACCGCGGACGGCACGATGACGGTGCGCGGGTGAGTAGCGCCGGCCTCTGACCGGCGTCTGCTTTCCCGAAGCGCACATCATGCACGCCGGTCGAAGACCGGCGCTACTCCGAGCCGGACGCTTGCGCCCGGCTTTTTTGTGCACATTCTCCGGGACATGAATTCCACGAATACCCCCGGGATGACGCGTCGCGATGCACTGAAAACTTTGGGTGCGGGAGTCGCGCTCGCCGGCCTCGCTGCCGTAACGGGCCGCGCCGTTGCGGCTGATGCCGCTTCCACGTCCGCCACCGCGAGCGGCGCGCTGGGCTGGGAGCTGCCGATGCTGCCGTTCGCCTACGGTGCGCTCGAGCCGCACATCGACGCGCGCACGATGGAGATTCACCACACCAAGCACCATCAGGCCTACATCACGAATGCGAAGAAGCTCCTCGAAGGGCATCCCGAGTTGCTCGCGAAAGGCCCCGAGGCGCTCGTGCGCGATCTCGCCAGCGTGCCCGAAGCGATCCGCACCGGCATCCGCAACAACGCAGGCGGGCATGCGAATCATGCGTTTTTCTGGAGCCAACTCGCGCCCGCCGGCTCTTCGGCCATCGGCGGGAAACTCAGCGCCGCGATCGCGCGCGACTTCGGCTCGCTCGACGAGTTCAAGAAGCAGTTCGCCGACGCGGCGATGAAACGCTTCGGCAGCGGCTGGGCGTGGCTCAGTGTGAAGAACGGCAAGCTCGTCGTGCACTCGACCGCCAACCAAGACTCGCCGCTCAGCGACGGCGCTACGCCCGTGCTCGGCCTCGACGTGTGGGAGCACGCTTACTACCTGCACTATCAGAATCGCCGTGCGGATTACGTGAGCGCGTTCTGGAACGTCGTGAACTGGACGCAGGCCGAGGCCAACTACGCCGCGGCGATCGGCACCTGAGTCCAGATGGACGCGGTCGCGAAAGGCTTCGCGAAAGCCGGGCTGTCGTCCGCGCGGTATCACCTGTTTCTTTGCCGCGGCCCCGAGTGCTGCGCGCGCGAGGACGGCGAGCGCACTTGGGAGCACATCAAAGCCGAGATCAAGGCGCACAACTTGCCAGCGATGCGCACGAAGGCCGACTGTTTGCGCGTGTGTGCCGAGGGGCCGTGGCTCGTCGTGTATCCGGACGGCGTGTGGTATTCGCAGGTGACGCCGGAGCGCTTCGACCGCATCCGCCGCGAGCACCTCGAAGGAGGCGTGCCTGTCGCGGAGTGGGTGAGGGCGACGCAGCCGCTGGGTGGTAGCCGTCGCGATCCACCGGCGTAGCAGCCGAGGTGACGAGGCTGTTGTCCGCAGCGTGGTAGATGGCGCTTGTCGCGCCGCTCCGGCGATCAATGGACCAGTTGCACGCGAGCGCGCAACCTACTCGGCATCGCGAGAACCAGCCTCCTCACGTCGGCTGCTACGGCTCGCGAGCGCTGCGTCACGTGCGGCTCAGTTGTTCGCGATGCCGTCGTCGGGCAGGTGGCCTTGCAGCTTGCGGCGCAGGCGCTGTTGCTCGATGTCGAGCTTCAATTGCGCGGCGAAAAGCTTGAGGCGCTGACGCGTGTCGAGTTCCTCGAGCAGGCGCTGTTTGAGCGCGAGGTTGTCGCAAAGGTTGAAAACGGCGATGTCGGCGAACGCATCGAAGTCCTCGATGCCCTCGAGGAACTGCGTCATGCCCTTCGGTGCGGGCGTGCCGAGGCGGCGGCGAAGTTGGAGCAGGCGCAGCACTTCGAGGCGCATGATTTCGAGCTGGGTGTGGTTGCCGCCGTGCACGCTCGCGAGCGGGCGCACCGCGATCACGCGATACGGACGTTCGCGGACGATTTCGCGAATCTCGACGCGGCAGATTCCTTGGAGGAGCAGGTTCGACGTGCCGTCGTCGGCTTCCTGGCAGGCGCGGACGATGCCGATCGAGGCGATGCGGTGCGGCGGCTCGATGGCGTCGGGTTCGGTCGAGCGCGCGGTGTCGAGATGCGCGATCGCGAAAAGCCGGTTGGTGGCGAGGACGTGCCGCAGCATCGCGCGGTAGCGCGGCTCGAAGATGCGGAGCGGCAGGAGCGATTGCGGAAAGAAAACCGTTTCAGGCAATGTCATCACCGGGACGGTTTCGGGTAGTTCGATCGGCTCCATGCGGTGAAGATAGCCAGCTCGCGCGGTGAAACCACCGCAATTCGCGAAGCGCCGCCGCGCGGGATTTCTTGCGTCCGGCGTTTGCTGCGGAGACATTCGCGCGCCACGTAATCCCACCGTTTCGCCTTCATGTTGCCGAGGTTCAAACCGATCGGATGGTTCGCGGGGTCGTGCATCATCGCTCTTGCCGCGGCTCACGCGGCGCCGATTTCGCCGGCGGTGCCGTTCGCCGCGCCGCCGCTGCCACTCGATGCCGTGCGCCTCACCGGCGGGCCGTTGAAGCACGCGCAGGATCTCGACTGCGCGTATTTGCTCCGCCTCGATCCCGACCGCCTGCTGTATTTTCTGCGACAGCGCGCGGGCTTGGTCCCGAAGGCTCCGCGGGGCAATAGCGGTTGGGACGGCGGCGACGGCAAGCAGCTCACCGGGCACATCGCGGGACATTATCTGTCGGCGGTGAGCTTGATGTGGGCGGCGACCGGCGACGCACGCTTCAAGGAGCGCGCGGACTACCTGGTGCGCGAACTGGCGGAAATCCAGGCCAAGCAAGGCGACGGCTACATCGGGGCGCTGACCGACGCGCAGGGCGGGCCGGCCAAGGAACTGTTCGCACAGATCGGGCGCGGCGAGATTCGCTCGTCGGGCTTCGATCTCAACGGCCTGTGGTCGCCGTGGTATGTCGAGCACAAGTTGTTCGCCGGGTTGCGCGACGCCTATCGCCGCACGGGCAATCGCACGGCGCTCGAGGTCGAAGTGAAGTTCGCCGAGTGGGGGGAGCGCACGCTCGCGCCGCTCACCGACGAGCAAATCCAGAAGATGCTCGCCGCCGAGTTTGGCGGCATGAACGAAGTGGCGGTCGACCTTTACCTGGACACGGGAGAACGCCGCTGGCTCGCGCTCGCCGAGCGGTTTCAGCATCGCGCCATCGTCGATCCGCTCGCGCGCGGCGAGGACATCCTCGGCAGCAAACACGGCAACACGCAGGTGCCGAAGCTGCTCGGCTCCCTCGCGCGCTACCTCGCGACCGGCAACGAGGCGGACGGGCGCGCCGCGCGTTTTTTCTGGGAGCAGGTTGCGTGGCACCACAGCTTTGCCAGCGGCGGCCACGGGAAAAACGAATACTTCGGTCCGCCCGACCGACTCGACGCGATGATCGACGGGCGCACCGCCGAGACCTGCAACGTCTACAACATGCTCAAGCTCACGCGCACGTTGATGGCGCTCCGGCCGGACGCGCGCTACGCGGAGTTCCACGAGCGCGCGCTGTTCAATCACATCCTCGCGTCGATCGATCCGGCCAACGGTGCGACATGCTACATGGTGCCCGTCGGGCGCGGCGTGACGCGCGAATACGAGCGCGACATGCTCGAAGGCGAGTTCACCTGCTGCGTCGGCACCGGGATGGAGAGCCACGCGTTGCATGGCGACGGGCTCTACCACGCCACGCGCGATCGCCTTTGGGTGAACCTGTTCGCGCCTTCACTCGCCGAATGGCGCGAGGCCGGTGTGCAGTTCGAGTTGCAGACGGATTTTCCGGACGGCGAGACGGCGAAGCTCACGATCCGCCGCGTGGCCGGCGAGGCGCGGATGCGCACCATCTCCGTGCGACGTCCGGCCTGGGCGGGCGCGGGATTTCGGGTGCGCGTGAACGGCGCGGAAATCGCGGCGCTTCCGACGCCGGGCAACTACGTCGATCTCGCCCGCGTCTGGCGCGAGGGCGACGCGATCGAACTCGTGTTGCCGAAAACGCTGCGCCTCGAGCCGCTGCCCGACAATCCGCGGCGCGCCGCGATCTTGTGGGGGCCGCTCGTGTTGGCCGGCGATCTCGGACCCGAAGGCGAAGACGGCAAGCCCGGCGCCGCGTCGCCGGTCTTCGTCACGGACGATCGCGACGCGGCCGATTGGATTCTACCGGTTCCCGGCGAGCCGGGGCGTTTTCGGAGCCGAGAGCATGTCGGGCGCGACCGCGATGTGACGCTCGTGCCGCTCTACCGGCTGCATCGGCGCACTTACGCGCTCTACTGGGACGTGTTCACCGAGACGGAATGGCGAACGCGCGCGGAGCACTACCGTGCGGTGGAGGAGGAGCGTCGGGCGTTGGAGG
The DNA here is from genome assembly GCA_016187945.1 of Opitutia bacterium. Classification (GTDB taxonomy): domain Bacteria; phylum Verrucomicrobiota; class Verrucomicrobiia; order Opitutales; family Opitutaceae; genus Didemnitutus. Next base: position 193,712 of record JACPIT010000009.1, on the reverse strand, counting down.
CGGCGACGGTTGCGTTCGTCCAGCCGGGAGAAATGCAACCGGAGACAGATTTCCATTTTCGCAGCGACGGCGCGACGATCGCGCGCGTGCTCGACCGCGCGGCGCGGCGCGGGGGCACGTGGGTGAGCTTCGACGTGCCGGTGGATTCCGCGCACGCATCGACGCTGATCGTGACGTTCACGAACGACGAGCGTCAGCCCGGGAGTTGCGACGTGTGGGTGGACGGCGCGAAGATCGGCCATCGAGCTTGGGTGCGACGCTCGCCGGAACTGGACGTGAAGTTCGAGGACGTGATGTGCGCGCTCCCGGATGCGCTCGTCGCTGGCAAAACGAAACTGACGGTGAGCGTGCGGGCCGATGCGGGCAGGCAACTTCCCGCGGTCGTCGGGCTCCGCGTGTTGCGGACGGACGCTCGTCGTTAGGGGTGTCGGTTGTTCTTTCGTCTTCGTCGTCATCTTCGTCCTCCTCCCGCGCCGAGTGCTGCTTGGCGCAGTGCGACAGGTGGCGCGCGCAATGTGCGACAGCATGGCCCGCGGACGCGACAGGTGGCCGGAGTTGGTGTCGGGCGTTTTTGCGTAAACAAATGGTAATCAAGGCACCGGAAATTGTTTATGCGCCGGGCACGCGCCTTGCAAAGAGGTCTGCATCATGAGCAGAATTCTAGGCATCGATTTGGGCACAACGAACTCGTGCATGGCCGTCATGGAGGGTGGCGAGCCGGTGGTGATCCCGAACGCCGAGGGTGCCCGCACCACGCCGTCCATTGTCGCTTTCACCAAGACCGGCGAGCGCATCGTCGGCCAGGCCGCCAAGCGCCAGGCGGTCACGAACCCGAAGAACACGATTTTCTCCGCGAAGCGCCTCATCGGTCGCAAATTCACCGAGGTTTCCGAAGAAGCGAAGAACCTCCCCTACAAGGTCGTGGCCGGCAAAAACGGCGACGCTTACATCGAGGTCCAGGCGGGCGACAAGACGGAGACGTTCGCGCCCCAACAGATCGCAGCCTTCGTCCTCGGCAAGCTGAAGGCCGACGCCGAAGCCTACCTCGGCGAGAAGGTCACGCAGGCCGTCATCACCGTTCCCGCTTACTTCAACGACGCGCAGCGTCAGGCCACCAAGGACGCCGGCAAGATTGCCGGCCTCGAGGTGCTCCGCATCATCAACGAGCCGACCGCGGCCTCGCTCGCCTACGGCCTCGACAAGAAAAAGGACGAGAAGATCGCGGTGTTCGACCTCGGCGGCGGCACCTTCGACGTGTCGATCCTCGAGATCGGCGACGGCGTATTCGAGGTGAAGGCCACCAACGGCGACACCCACCTCGGCGGCGACAACTGGGACGACGCGATCATCACCTGGCTCGTCGACAGCTTTAAGAAGGAAAACGGCATCGACCTCCGCAAGGACGCCATGGCGCTCCAGCGCCTGAAGGAAGAAGCGGAAAAGGCGAAGATCGCCCTCTCCTCCGCGACGACCTACGACATCAACCTGCCGTTCATCACGGCCGACGCGTCGGGCCCGAAGCATCTCAATCTCCAGCTCACGCGCGCCCAGATGGAGCGCATTTGCGAACCGCTGTTCGACCGCTGCATCCAGCCGTTCAAGAACTGCATCAAGGACGCCGGCGTCTCCACCGACAAGATCGACGAGCTCGTGCTCGTCGGCGGCATGACGCGCATGCCGAAGGTCGTCGACATCGCGAAGCAACTCGGCGGCAAGCCCCCGCACCAAGGCGTCAACCCCGACGAAGTCGTCGCGGTCGGCGCGGCCATCCAAGGCGGCGTGCTCAAGGGCGAAGTCCGCGACGTGCTCCTCCTCGATGTCACGCCGCTCACGCTCGGCATCATGACCGCGGGCGACGTTTCGACGCCGATGATCCCGCGCAACACGACGATCCCGACGAAGAAGGCGCAGACGTTCTCCACTTATTCGGACAACCAGCCCGGCGTCGAAATCGTCGTCCTCCAAGGCGAGCGCCCGATGGCGCGCGACAACAAGACGCTCGGCACGTTCAAGCTCGATGGCATTCCGCCGGCCCCGCGCGGCACGCCGCAGATCGAAGTCACCTTCGACATCGACGCCAACGGCATCCTCCACGTCACCGCGAAGGATCTCGGCACCGGCAAGGACCAGAAGATCACGATCCAAGGCTCCTCCGGCCTCTCGAAGGACGAGGTCGAGAAGATGACCCGCGACGCCGAGTCGCATGCCGCCGAGGACGCGAAGCGCAAGGAAGCTGCCGAGGCGAAGAACCAACTCGACACGACGATCTACCAACTCGAAAAAACCTTGAAGGACTCGGGCGACAAAATCCCCGCCGAGATCAAGGGCAAGTTCGAGACCGCCATCGCCGACGCGAAGAAGGATCTCGAGTCCGCCGACGTCGCCCGCATGAAGTCCGCGCTGGAAAATCTCCAGAAGATCGGCGCCGAGCTTTACCAGCAGGCCCAGACCGCGGGTGCCGCCGCCACCGGCGCGCAACCGAACGCCGGCGCCGAGTCCGCGGCCGACGCGTCCGCCTCCGCGGAGCCGAAGAAGGCCAAGAAAGCCGACGGCAAAGTCGTCGACGCCGACGTCGAGATCGTCGACGAGGACAAGAAGTGATTCACTGACGAACCCGTTCCGCCCCGCGCGGCCGGGTTCGTTTCATTTTCTCCCCAACCAACCTCCAACTAAACCCACTAAACCAACATGGCTAAAGTGAACATCAAACCCATCGGTGATCGCGTGCTCGTGCAGCACATCGAAGAAAAAGAGCAGGTCCGCGGTGGCATCATCATCCCGGATTCCGCCAAAGAAAAACCGCAGGAGGCGAAGGTCATCGCCCTCGGCACCGGCAAGAAGGACGAGAACGGCAAAGTCACCGCCTTCGAAGTGAAGGTCGGCGACCGCGTGCTCATCTCCAAATACGGCGGCACCGAAGTGAAGATCGAAGACCAGAAATTCACCCTGGTCCGCGAAGACGACATCCTCGGCGTCATCGCCTGAGCTGTTTCTCCAACTTCAACCTAAACTCTCAACTTAAACTAGTATCATGGCAGCCAAACAACTCCTGTTCGACGAGACCGCTCGTCAGAAGCTTCTCCGTGGCGTCGAGCTCCTCTCGCGCGCGGTGAAAGTCACCCTCGGGCCCAAGGGCCGCAACGTCGTCATCGACAAAAAATTCGGCTCCCCGACCGTCACTAAGGACGGCGTCACCGTCGCGAAGGAAGTCGAGCTTCCCGATCCCTACGAGAACATGGGCGCGCAGATGGTGAAGGAAGTCGCTTCCAAGACCAGCGACAGCGCCGGCGACGGCACCACCACCGCCACCGTCCTCGCCGAAGGCATCTACCGCGAAGGCCTCAAGAACGTCACCGCCGGCTCCAACCCGGTTTACCTGAAGCGCGGCATCGACAAGGCCGTCGAGGCCGCCGTCACCGAACTCCAGAAGGTCTCCAAAAAGGTCAACGACCGCGAAGAGATCCGCCAGGTCGCCACGGTTTCCGCCAACTGGGACACCGCCATCGGCGAGATCATCGCCGACGCCATGGACAAGGTCGGCAAGGACGGCACCATCACCGTCGAAGAAGCCAAGTCGATCGAGACCACCCTCGACGTCGTCGAAGGCATGCAGTTCGACAAGGGCTACCTCTCGCCCTACTTCGCCACGAACATGGAAGCCCAGGAAGCCGTCCTCGAGGACGCCTACGTGCTCATCCACGAGAAGAAGATCGCCAACCTCCAGGAGTTCCTCCCGCTCCTCCAGTCCGTCGCCAAGACCGGCAAGCCCCTCCTCGTCATCGCCGAGGAAGTCGAAGGCGAAGCCCTCGCCGCTCTCGTGGTGAACAAGATTCGCGGCACCATCAACGTGTGCGCCGTCAAGGCCCCCGGCTTCGGCGACCGCCGCAAGGCCATGCTCGAAGACATCGCCGTCCTCACCGGCGGCAAGTGCATCACCGACGACCTCGGCCTCAAGCTCGAGAACCTCAGCCTCGCCGACCTCGGCAAGGCCAAGCGCATCGTCGTCGACAAGGAAAACACCACCATCGTCGAAGGTTCCGGCAAGTCCTCCGAGATCCAGGGCCGCGTGAAGCAGATCCGCCGCCAGATCGAGGAAACCACCTCCGACTACGACCGCGAGAAGCTCCAGGAGCGCCTCGCGAAGCTCGCCGGTGGCGTTGCCGTCATCAATGTCGGCGCCGCGACCGAAGCCGAGATGAAGGAGAAGAAGGCCCGCGTCGAAGACGCCCTCCACGCCACGCGCGCCGCGGTTGAGGAAGGCATCGTCCCCGGCGGCGGCGTCGCGCTGCTCCGCTGCGCCAAGGCCATCGAAGCCCTCAAGCTCGAAGGCGACGAGGCCATCGGCGCCCAGATCGTGCGTCGCGCGATCGAACACCCGCTCAAGCAACTCTGCTTCAACGCGGGCGTTGACGGCGGCGTCGTCGTCAAGGAAGTCCTCGGCGGCAAGGGCGCGTTCGGCTACAACGTCGCCACGGGCGAGTTCGAAGACCTGGTCAAGGCCGGCGTCGTCGATCCGACCAAGGTGACCCGCACCGCGCTGCAGAACGCCGCGTCGATCTCGGGCCTCCTGCTCACCACCGAGTGCATGATCACGGAGATTCCTGAGAAGGAAAAAGCTCCCGCCATGCCCGCCGGCGGCGGCATGGGCGGCATGGACTACTAAGATTCCACCAAATACGGAGAGATGGCTGAGTGGTCGAAAGCGCCCGCCTGATAAGCGGGTAAGGACTTCAAAGCCTTCGCGGGTTCGAATCCCGCTCTCCATTTAAGAAAAGGCGCGCTCTCCGGAGCGCGCCTTTTTGTTGAGGTAGAACGTGCTGCTGGATACTTCGAAGTTGGCCCCCAAATTGAACTTGGTGCCATCGGGGTCGCCCATACGCTCTCCTTTGGTCACGCTTTAGGGCGCTACCACGATGAGACCGAAAAAATACCATCCGTTTTGGTCAGAGCACGACAAGCTTTACCCGGGCGGCTCATCTAGTTCGAAAGAGTGGCAAAGCATAAAGCGCCAAGTAAGAACACGAGATGGTGGACGATGCTCGATTTGCGGGAGCACCACTTTGCTCCACGTCGACCACATCGTCCCTCTCTCGAAAGGAGGATCGAATTCTACTTCGAACCTCCAGACGCTATGCAAAAGGTGTCACGAGGTGAAAACCGGTAGGCCGCTCCGAGACTGGCGTGAGCCCACTCATTCTGTCAGCGCATCTGTTTCCCAATACGACAACCAACATGGAACGGTTCTCGCCTCGCCACAGCAGCGTGAGAACAGGTCTGAGCTGAACCTTCCCGCTGTTCTTGGGTGCATCGCGATAGTCTCCTTTGGGACAGGGATGATCACCAAGTCAGGTGCACTTATCCTCATAGCGGTGGTGTTTCTGCTGATCTATCTTGTCGTTGGAATTTTCGACCCCGAATAGTGTAGACGGATGAAGGAAGGTAGCGGGCGCCGAAGCCGACCGAAAGAGCCTACGCATCGCTGACCGCTGTGGCCCCACTAGACTCTTGCGAGGACTCCGCTCTGGCGCAGCGTGGGGCCATGTCCCGCGACGAGCTGCTGCAACGCATTTGGATCGATCCCGCCCGCTGCGGGGGCAAGCCGTGCATTCGCGGGCATCGCATCTGGGTTTCCCTGATCCTCGACTTGCTCGCCGCCGGCGAGACCGTGGAGGCAATCCTCACCGACTATCCCGGCCTGACGCGTGAGGACGTCCAAGCCTGCATTGCCTACGGCTCCGAGATGGCGCGCGAACGCTACGTGGATATCCCGCTCGAGTCGAAGGCGTGAGCTCGATGGGACTTTCGTCTGCGTGCATCTTACGACAGCCCGTGGTCGCAACCCAAGGGAAGGGAGGGCCCGCGTCCTCGCGGGCCGCGGCGCGCGGGGACGCGCGCCCTCCCCTGAATCGAACCTGCCTGCATCGCTCTTCGCCGCGCTGGCTCAGTTGAGGGAAGTCGTCGCGAGAACGCGCAATCCGAAGCGACAGTCTCACGTTCCCCGCCTATCGCCGATAGGCTGTGATGACCTTTCGCGCGGTCGCGTGGGTGGGCGCCGCTGCCCCCGGCGGCGCTTTCACCATGCGCTGCCACTCACGACGCCTGCGGCGTCGACGAGATGCGCTAAACCTCCACCTCCGCCCACACCGCCGCGTGGTCGGATGCCGCGTTCGCGTCGCCGGTCACCTCGGGGAACGGCGTTACGCCTTTCATCCACATGCCGCGGCGTTCGATGCCGACCGCCTTGATCGCGGCGAAGAGCGGCTTCGAGAGCAGCAGGTAATCGAGCTGCTGCTTGCCACCGTGATACGTCCAGCGCGGTTGCCCAGCGAACAGCGTCGCGTCGAACACGTCGCGCAGGTTTGGCGTCGTGAGCAGCGGCTTCAGCGAGGCGCTCTTCGACTCGGCGTTGAAATCGCCGGCGACGACGACGAGATCGTTCTTCAGGTCGAAACGCTCGAGCAGGATTTCGCGCACGCGCTGCGTTTGCTTGAGGCGCTTGGCGTCGTTACTCGCGGGCGTGCCGTAGCCCTGGCTCTTGAAATGGTTTGCGAGCAGCCAGAGCGTGCGGCCGTCTGGCAGCCCGATCTCGTATTCGGCGCAGTCGCGGCTGAAGACCCGGTAAGGTTTCCCGTTCGCACCCGCGAACGTGTCGTCGACGTGACTGTGCACGCTGCGGAGCGGAAAGCGGCTGAACACGCCTACGTCGATGCCGCGCGGGTCGTTGCCGTCGACAAGCAGGAAGTGTGGGTAACTCGCCGCCGCCGGGCGCAGCGCCTGCGCGTTGAAGCGGTCCATCGCGGGGCGGCTCTCGGTCTCGATTGTGCAGAGCACGTCGGCGTTCACAGCGGCGACGACGCACGCAGTGTTGCGGATCGCGGTGTCGTTGACGTCCTCGCGTTTTAACTCAACCCAGCCGAGCCAGTCGGCGCGGCCGGTCGCCTTGAGTTTCAGTCCGGCCTGTCCGACAGAGAAAAATTTCCCGCGGATTTGCTGCACCTCGAACCACTCGTTGCTGCCGTTTTTTTTCGCGAAGCCGTATTTCGTGAGCAGCGCGACGATCTCCGCGCCGGTCGCGCCGGCGTAGCTCGCGTTTTCGAGCAGCGTGGTCAGGCGTTCGACATCCTTCAAAACCTTGGCGGCGGTCGCGGAGAAACCCGGGAGCTGAAGCAGGCGCGGGCGCTCGAAGAGATTGTTCAGATTGAACGAAGCGAGGCGGAGTTTCATGGCGTCCGCAGCGTAGTGTGCGGCGCGGCGTTCGCCCACCTCGCGAAACGCCTGAAATCAGGTGATTTCGCGCAGCGGTTTTCCGGGAGCCAGTTTTGAGCTGACGCCAACCGGCACGGTCATAGCGTTGCGCGCATTCCTGGGGCCACGGGAGGCAATTATCGGCCCTATGAAATCCACGATTCGCAAAATCCGTCGCGTGCTCACGGGCGCGCTTGGTTTCTTCTGTATGTCGGCGCATGGGCTGGAAGCGCCGACGACCGCGAGCGCCGAGGCGCGCCTGCAGCAGCTCCGCGCGGAGATTGCGCACCACGACGAACTCTATTTCAAAAAGGCGGCGCCGGAAATCACCGACGCCGCCTACGATTCGTTGAAACGCGAGCTGCGTGCGCTCGAGCAGCAATTTCCCGCCCTGGCTGCGGGCGATCCGTCCACCGGCGACGACCGCTCGGGGGATTTCCCGACGATCGCGCATCGCGTGCGGATGCAGGGACTCGGCAAAACCTACACGGAAGCGGAGCTGCGCGCGTTCCTGGCGAAGACGCGGCGAGCGCTTGGCGATGAGGCCGTTTTCGTCGTCGAACCGAAATACGACGGCCTCGCGATCGCCGTGACTTACGAGCGCGGCCGGCTGGTGCGCGCCGTGACGCGGGGTAATGGCGGCGAAGGCGACGACGTGACGGCGAACTTCCTCGCGCTGTGCGAGGTGCCGCCCCAACTGGCGGCGGACGCTGGCGCGCCGATCCCGGAGGTCGTCGAGCTGCGCGGCGAGGTGTTCATGACCTTTGCCGAGTTCAAGCGCATCAACGCTGAAATCGCGTCTGCGGGCGGTGAGCCGTTCACGCACCCGCGCAATCTCGCGACTGGCACGCTCAAGCAAACAACGATCACTGGCCCGAAGCGACGGCTCTCGGTCGTTTTCTACGGCTGGGGCGCGGTCGAGCCGGCGAACGCAGCGCCGCACTCGCAGCGAGAATTGCATCGTTTGGTTCGTGCGTGGGGTTTGCCAGGTGTCGCGGACGTGCGCATCGGCGTCACCGACGACGAACTGTGGCGCGCCGTGCAGGAGTTCGGCGCGCTGCGGCCGAAGTGGCCGTTTCCGACCGACGGGGCCGTCCTGAAAATCGATGTCGCGGCGCGACGTGCGCAGCTCGGTGAGGCGGAGGACGTGCCCCGCTGGGCGATCGCCTACAAGTTCGCGCCCGAGCAGGCCGCGACGCGTTTGCTCGCGATCACGTTGCAGGTTGGGCGCACGGGCGCGATCACGCCGGTGGCGAAGTTGGAGCCGGTGAAGCTCGGTGGCGCGACGATTCGCCGCGTATCGCTGCACAACCGCGAGGACATCGCGCGGCGCGACCTGCGCGTCGGCGATGTCGTGATGGTCGAGCGGGCAGGGGAGGTCATCCCCGTGATCGCGAGCGTCGACAAAACGAAGCGCGCGCCGGACGCCGTGCCGTTTCAGTTTCCTGCGGAGTGTCCGGCTTGCCGCGCGCTGCTGGTCTCGCTGCCCGAGCAAGCGGCGGTGCGGTGTCCGAACCACGATTGCCCGGCACAAATTCAGCGACGGCTGGAGTATTTCGCCTCCGACGACTGCGCGAAGCTCGACGGCTTCGGCCCGGGTGTGATCGAAAAACTCGTCGCGCGCGGAATGTTGCGCGAGCCGGCGGACTTTTTCCGGCTCGATGGCGTGGTGCTGAAAGGCGTCGTGGGCGAGAAGACCGCCGCAAGGCTCCTCGCCGCCGCGGAGCGCGGCCGCAGTCGGGAGACGTGGCGTTTCGTTCTCGGCCTCGGCGTTCAAGGCGTGGGGCCGGTGGCGGCCAAGGCGATTGCGAGGAAGTTCCCCGATCTCGACGCGTTGTCCCGCGCCTCCGCGGCGGAGTTTCTCGACGGCGGACGCTCGCGGCTCTCCGGAGTGAGCGATGCGACGGCTGCGGCCTTCGTGGCGTTTCTCGACCGCGAAGGCGGATGCGAGGCCGTGCGGCGGCTTCAGGCGGCATTGGCACGGCGCTGACCTCCATCCACCAAGCACTCTTGTGAATCGCTGAAAAGCTGTGCCGACGTTTCGCACGGTAGCGTGGGTGGGCGCCGCTGTCCCCAGCGGCGCCTTCAGCGTGCGCTGCCCTTGACGATGTTCGCGTCGTCGCCAGGGACGGCGACGACCACCTCGGAGCCGCTCGCGATAATTTGTGATGCATGCAGGATGACGAAGCGGGCTGGCGGTGGATCGCGGTTTCGTCTTTCGTCGTGAACATGGAAGTCGTTTTTCTCGGCACGGGCACGTCGCAGGGAGTGCCGATGATCGCGTGCGATTGCGCCGTGTGCACCTCGCCCGATCCGCGCAATCACCGCACGCGTTCGAGCATCCATGTCACGATGGGTGACCTGCACGTGCAGGTGGACGCGACGCCGGAGTTCCGGCTCCAATGCGTGCGCGAGAAGATCACGCAGCTCGACGTGTTCATCCTGACGCACGGCCACGCGGACCACATCACGGGCATGGACGATCTGCGGCGGTTCTGCGACTTGATCGGTGGCGAGGCGCTGACCGTCTATACGACCGACGAGGGCATGTCGCGCGTGTTGTCGATCTTCCCTTACGCGATCGCGGAACGCCCGGTGTCGCGCGGCTACGCGGCGTTCAAGTTGCTGGAGATGCCGCCCGCGCTCGAGTTTCCGCAAGGCACGATCCGCTCCACGCTGTTGCCGCACGGCGGCGTGAACACGCTCGGCCTCGTCTTCGAGGAGAAGGCGTCGGGCAAAAAATTCGTCTACTACAACGACTGCAAACGCCTCCCGCGCGAGGCCGTCGCGCTCGCCAAAGGCGCGGACGTGGTCGTGCTCGACGGTCTGCGCCCCGCGCCACATCCGACGCACATGAACATCGAGGAAGCCTGTGCCGCCGCGGGCGAGATCGGCGCGCCGCTCAACTACCTCACGCACCTCACCCACGCGATCGACCACGGGCCCTTCGAGGCGACGTTGCCGATCGGCGTGAAGCTCGCCTACGACGGACTCCGGGTGCGGCTCTAGGAATTGATCGGATGGCGTTATGACGCCCAAGCTGCTGATATTGTGGTTGATTTAATTCCCACTGAATCAATGTAGTTTAAGTCGATCTGCTCACATGAAGCTCTCCAAACGCGGCGAATACGCCCTCCGCTCGCTCATCAACCTCGGCATCGCCGCCAAGGTCGGCCGGTCGTTGCTGCGCGTGTCGGAGCTGGCGAAGGCCGAGGATCTGCCGATCAAGTTTCTCGAGCAGGTGATGCAACAGCTCCGCGAGGCCGGCTACGTCGAAGCCGTGCGTGGCAAACTCGGCGGCTATCGTCTGGCCAAGCCCGCCGCCGAAATCCGCATCGGCCAGATCGTTCGGCTGATCGACGGCCCGCTCGCGCCGATCGGCTGTGTCAGCCAGACGGCTTACGAGCCGTGCAACTGTCCGGACGAGGCGCACTGCGGCTTGCGGATGCTCATGCTCGATGTGCGCAACGCCATCGCAAACATCCTCGACCGCTACACGCTCGCCGACGTCGTCGACGTGACCACGCGCAAGATGGTCCGCGACGGCCTGCCGCTGCCATTCAGCGAGCCGGTCGTGCCGCCGCGCGCCGCGGCGACCTCTCGCGGCAAAAACCAGAAACCGCGCCTCAGTCCCGCCGAGGGCGTGATGCACGAACTTTTAGGAGATTACGCGATATGAACGCGCACACCGCCGCTTCCGCAGCCGACAACGCGCCCGACTGGCTGCGCCTCGTGCAGGAGAAAGTCGAATCGCTCCGCTACGGCGTCGTGCAGCTCGTCGTCCACGACGGCCGCGTCACGCAGATCGAGCGCACCGAAAAAACGCGCCTGCCTTCCGGCGCCGGCGCCGAGGCCGCGCCACGCACGTCCTGAAACAATTTCTGCCCACCGCACTCGCGGCGGCACCTGACACTCAACCGCTCGCTCCACACCGCGCACTGACCCGACCACGGGAAGTTCCCATGAAAACACCGACCTGCCCGCTCCATGAGGAACTCCTCCAACTTCCGCCCGCTCGCGCGCGCCTTGCTCGCGCTGCCGCTCGCGTTTTCCGCCGCTCGCGGCGCTGACGACACCGACATCCACGCCCTGCGCGACCAAATCCGCGCTCTCGAACAGAAACTGCTCGTGCTCGAACGCAAACAAGAGCTCAAAGACGAAGCCGCCGCCGCGGCCGCGCCCTCGACGCCGAAAATCACGGTGAACGACAAAGGCGTCACGTTCGCGTCAGCCGACGGCGCGAACTCGCTCCGCGTCCGCGGGCTCGTGCAGCTCGACTCGCGCACGTTCTTCGACGACGGCGCCGGCGTGACGAACAACGCATTCGTCCTCCGCCGCGCGCGTCTGATCACCGAGAGCCAGTTCGCGAAAAACTACTCCTTCCAACTCGTGAGCGAGTTCGGCGGCAGCAGCGTGAGCATCCTCGACGCGAACCTGAACGTCGCGCTCTCGAAAGGCCTGCAGTTCCGCGTCGGCAAATTCAAATCGCCGGTCGGACTCGAGCAGTTCCAGTCGGACTCGTGGACCTTTTTCAACGAACGCTCGATCGTCAGCAATCTCGTCCCGAACCGTGACCTCGGCATCCAAGCCTGGGGTGATCTCGCGGCGAGCCGCGTGAGCTACGCCGTCGGCGTGTTCAACGGCGTCGCCGATGCCGCAAGTTCGACGAATACCGACTTCGACAACGAAAAAGATTTCGTCGCGCGCGTGACGTTCGCGCCGTTCCGCGACGACGTGAACTCGCCGCTGCAAGGCCTCACGTTCGGTCTCGCCGGCAACATCGGCCGGGAAAAGACCGCGTCGGGTCGCCCGTCCGGCTACCGCACCGACGGCCAGCAAACGTTCTTCTCCTACACCTCCAGCGTCGTCGCCGACGGCCTGAACTGGCGCGTCTCGCCGCAGCTCGACTACCGCAACGGCTCCTTCGGTCTCCTCGGCGAATACGTCGTTTCCACAGTGAACCTCCGCCCGAACGCGACCGGTGCGAAGGCCGAGTTGCAGAACAAAGCCTGGCAGCTCGCCGCGGGTTACGTGTTGACCGGCGAGGACTCGAGCTACTCTGGCGTCGTGCCGCGCTCGAACTTCGACTCCGGCGCCGGCACGTGGGGCGCGTTTGAAGTCGCCGCACGCGTCGCTCGCGTCGACATCGACGACGCAGTGTTCCCGCTGTTCGCCTCGCCCGCTTCCAATGCGAACCAAGCCACCTCGGTCGGTGTCGGCCTGAACTGGTATCTGAGCAAAGCCGTCGTGCTGAAACTCGACTACTACCAGACGGACTTCGGCTTCAACGCCGGTGCGCCGTCGGTTTCCACCGCGCCCGTTCTCCGCCAGAACGAGAAAGCGTTCATCGCTCGTTTCCAACTCGGCTTCTGATCGCGCCTCGCGCCACCCGACACACGTCATGAATTTCAAATCTCTCCTCCTTCTCGCGACGCTCGCCACCTCGGCGGCGCTCGCTTCCGCGAAATCCATCGAGCTGCTCAACGCGTCCTACGATCCGACGCGCGAGTTCTACGTCGAATACAACCAGGCCTTCGCCGCCCATTGGAAGGCGAAGACCGGCGACACCGTGACCGTGAAGCAATCGCACGGCGGCTCCGGCAAGCAGGCGCGCGCCGTCATCGACGGTTTGCCGGCCGACGTCGTCACGCTCGCGCTCGCCGCGGACATCGACGCGCTCCACGCGATCGGGAAGCTCGTCCCGGCCGACTGGAAAAACCGCCTGCCGCAAAATTCCGCGCCCTACACGAGCACGATCGTCTTCCTCGTGCGCAAAGGAAATCCGAAGGGCATCAAGGACTGGGACGACCTCGTGAAGAAGGACGTCAGCGTCATCACGCCGAATCCCAAGACCTCCGGCGGTGCGCGCTGGAACTACCTCGCCGCCTGGGCCTACGCGAAACACAAGCTCGGCAGCGACGACGCGGCGAAGGATTTCCTCGCGAAGCTCTTCAAGAACGTGCCTGTGCTCGACAGCGGCGCGCGCGGCTCGACGACGACCTTCGTGCAGCGCGAGATCGGCGACGTCCTGCTCGCGTGGGAGAACGAGGCGTTCTTCGCGCGAAAGGAGTTCGGCGAAAATGCGTTCGAGATCGTCGTGCCGTCGATCAGCATCCTCGCCGAGCCGAACGTCACCTGGGTCGACAAGGTCGTGAAGAAGAAAGGCACGCTCGAAGTCGCGAAGGCCTACCTCGAGTATCTCTACTCCGACGAAGCGCAGGAGATCATCGCGCGCAACTTCTACCGCCCGCGCAGTGAAACGATCGCGCAAAAATACGCGGGACAGTTCCCGGCCTTGAAACTCGTGACGATCGACGAAGAATTCGGCGGCTGGAGCAAGACGCAGAAAACGCACTTCGCCGACGGCGGCGTCTTCGACCAGATCTACAAGTTCTAACTACCCCGCGTGTCCACCGCCATCGCCACTGCCAAAATCGTTCCTCGCCGCGTGCTGCCCGGCTTCGGGCTCTCGCTCGGGTTCACGCTCGTTTACCTGAGCTTGATCGTGCTCGTGCCGCTCTCGGCGACGTTCGTGCGGACGGCGGGGATGGATTGGGCGGACTTCTGGCAGACGATCACGGCGCCGCGCGTGCTCGCGTCGTATCGCCTGAGTTTCGGCGGCTCGCTGCTCGCCGGCGCGATCAATGCGTTCTTCGGCCTCATCGTCGCGTGGGTGCTGGCGCGCTACACGTTTCCGGGCAAGCGCATCGTCGACGCGCTCGTCGATCTGCCGTTCGCGCTGCCGACCGCGGTGGCCGGCATCGCGCTCGCGGCGATCTACGCGCCGAACGGCTGGATCGGCAGCCTGCTGAAACCCTACGGCATCAAGGTCGCGTTCACCGAGCTCGGCGTGCTCGTCGCGCTCACGTTCGTCGGCCTGCCGTTCGTCGTGCGCACGCTCCAGCCCGTGATCGAGAATCTCGAACCGGAACTTGAGGAGGCGTCCGCGAGCCTCGGCGCGACGCGCCTGCAAACGCTGCGGCGCGTCGTGTTGCCGCAGTTGTTGCCGGCGCTGCTCACGGGCTTCGCGCTGGCGTTCGCGCGCGCGCTCGGCGAATACGGCTCCGTCGTCTTCATCTCGGGCAACATGCCCGGTCGCACGGAAATCACGCCGCTGCTCATCGTCACGAAGCTCGAGCAATACGACTACCGCGGCGCCACTGCGCTCGCGGTCGTGATGCTCGTGGCGTCGTTTGGGCTGCTGCTGCTCATCAACACGCTTCAGAAATGGAGCAACTGGAGGAACCGCGAGTAATGGCTGGCGCTACCACCCTGTCTCCCGCGCGCCACGCCGGCTCCGCGGCCCGCAGCCAGCACGAACCAGTCTGGCTGAAGTGGACGCTGCTGGGCGTCGCATTCGCGTTTCTCGCCTTGTTCCTCGTCGTGCCGCTCGCGGCGGTGTTCACCGAGGCGTTGCGCAAGGGCGTCGGCGCGTATTTCAAGTCGTTCGCCGACACCGACGCCCGCTCCGCGATCGCGCTCACGCTCACGACTGCCGCGATCGCGGTGCCGTGCAATCTCGTGTTCGGCGTCGCGGCGGCTTGGGCGATCGCGAAGTTTCATTTCCGCGGAAAGAGTCTGCTCATCACGCTCATCGATTTGCCGTTCGCGGTTTCGCCGGTGATTTCCGGTTTGATCTACGTGCTGATGTTCGGCGCGCACGGCTGGCTCGGGCCGTGGCTGCAGGAACACAACCTTCAGATCGTCTTCGCGGTGCCGGGCATCGTGCTCGCGACGACGTTCGTCACGTTCCCGTTCGTTGCGCGCGAGCTGATCCCGCTGATGCAGGCGCAGGGGAGCGACGAGGAACTGGCCGCCGTCACGCTCGGCGCAAGCGGCTGGCAGACGTTCTGGCGCGTGACACTGCCGAACATCAAGTGGGGCCTGTTCTACGGCGTCGTTCTCTGCAACGCCCGCGCGATGGGCGAATTCGGCGCCGTGTCGGTCGTCTCCGGCCACATTCGCGGCGAGACGAACACGATGCCGCTGCACGTGGAGATTCTCTACAACGAATACAACTTCGTCGCGGCGTTCGCCGTGGCGTCGTTGCTCGCGATCCTTGCGCTGGTCACGCTCATCCTGAAGAGCGTGATCGAGTGGCGCGCGGAACGTGCCGTCCCTGTTTCCGAATGAGCGTCGAAGTCCACCGCATCCGCAAAACGTTCGGCGCCTACACGGCGCTCGACGACATCAGCCTGAAGGTGCCGACGGGCCGCCTCACGGCGCTGCTCGGGCCGTCCGGCTCGGGCAAGACCACGCTCCTGCGCATCATCGCCGGCCTCGAGTTCGCCGACGCCGGTTCGGGGCAGATCCTGTTTCACGGCAGCGAGGTCACCGGCGTGCCGGTGGGCGAGCGGCGCGTGGGCTTCGTGTTCCAGCATTACGCGCTGTTCCGGCACATGACGGTGTTCGACAATATCGCGTTCGGCCTGCGCGTGCGGCGGAAGAATCGTCCGAGCAAGGCCGAGATTCGCGATCGCGTGTTGAGCTTGTTGAAGCTCGTGCAACTCGAGAGCTACGGCGACCGGTTGCCGGCGCAGCTCTCGGGCGGTCAGCGTCAGCGTGTGGCGCTGGCGCGCGCGCTCGCGGTCGAGCCGAAGGTGCTGCTGCTCGACGAACCGTTCGGCGCGCTCGACGCGAAGGTGCGCAAGGAGCTGCGCCGCTGGCTGCGGCAGTTCCACGAGGAGGTGCACCTGACGACGATCTTCGTCACGCACGACCAGGAAGAGGCGCTCGAGATCGCCGACGAGGTCGTGATCATGAACCAGGCGAAGATCGAGCAGATCGGGACGCCGCAAGACGTCTACGATCATCCGCGCTCGCCGTTCGTCTACGAATTTTTGGGCAACGTGAACCGCCTCTCGCTCCCGTCGAAGGGCTTCGAGAGCGCCGACGCCTTCGGCAAGAACGGCGGCCGCGTCGCCTACGTGCGGCCGCACGATGTCGAGATCGTGCCTTACTCGCCGGGCGAGGAAGGCGAGCCGGCCGTCGTGCGCGGCATCCACTCGGCCGGCCCGGTTGCGCGTGTGATGTGCGAGCGCACGGCGATCGACGGCGAGTTCATCGAGAGCGAGATTTCGCGCCAGCGCCTCATCGATCTCCAACTCGCGCCCGGCTCCGTCGTGCATCTGCGCATGCGGCGCGCACGGCAGTTCGCGGAGGATTTCACCATTTAACCTCAAACCCACCCGACCATGGCCAAAATCCACAACGACATCACCGAAACCATCGGCAACACCCCGCTCGTCCGTCTCAACCGCACGGCGCGCGAACACGGCGCCCTCGCGGACGTCGTGCTCAAACTCGAGTTCTTCAACCCGCTGTCGAGCGTCAAGGACCGCATCGGTTTCTCGATGATCGACGACGCGCTGAAGAGCGGGAAGATCGACCAGAGCACCGTCCTCATCGAGCCGACGTCGGGCAACACCGGCATCGCGCTGGCGTTCGTCGCGGCGGCGAAGGGCCTGAAGCTGATCCTCACGATGCCCGAGACGATGAGCCTCGAGCGCCGCAAGCTCCTGAAAATTCTCGGCGCGCGTCTCGTGCTTACCGAGGGCGCCAAGGGCATCAAGGGCGCGATCGCGAAGGCCGAGGAGCTGCAAAAGCAGATTCCGAACAGCGTCATTCTCCAGCAATTCGCCAATCCCGCGAATCCCGCGATCCACCGCGCCACGACCGCCGAGGAAATCTGGCGCGATACCGACGGCAAGGTCGACATCGTCGTCTCCGGCATCGGCACCGGCGGCACCATCACGGGCGTCGGCGAAGTGCTGAAGCAGCGCAAGCCGTCCGTGAAACTCGTCGCGGTCGAGCCCGACGCGTCGCCCGTCCTCTCCGGCGGCACGCCCGGACCGCACAAGCTGCAAGGCCTCGGCGCGGGCTTCGTGCCGCAGGTGCTCAACACGAAGATCTACGAGGAAGTCATCCGCGTGAAGGACACCGACTCGGGCCCGATCTCGAAGCAGGTGAACCAGCTCGACGGCATTCCGATCGGCATCTCGTCGGGCGCCGCCGTGTGGGCCGCGCTGCAACTCGCGAAGCGCCCGGAGAACGCCGGCAAGCTGATCGTCGCGATCATCCCGTCGAGCAGCGAGCGCTACCTCTCGACGTGGCTGTTCTCGGACATCAGCAGCGAGAGCGACTCGGTCGAGGATTTGATCGCGAAGGCCTGACGAGCGGATCGTGCAGGGGCGCAGCGAGACTGCGCCCCTCCTGCCACCGGCCGACGTCGGATCAGCGGCGGCCGTCGCGCTCGGTTTGTTGATACCAGCGATAGAAGGCGGTGACGAACGCGCCCATCATGACGGACATGCCGACGAGCTTCATCATCGCGCCGCCGAGCACTTGATCTTCGTGCGGGTCGAGTCGCTCGAAGAGGCGCGGGGCGAATTCGTAGGTCGGGTAAAGGACGTCGCTCGAGAATGTGATGTAGGCGAACACCGGCGTCATGCCGATCGTGATGCCGAGGAAGTAGAGCATCTGCCACGCGTAGCTGGCCGGCGGGAGCTCGCGCGACGGACTGCAGACCGGCCACCACAGGAAAAGTGCGGCGCCGAAGAACGAGAAATGCTCGGCGATGTGCACGGCGCGATTTTGGAGCGCCCAATCATACGCCCACGGGAAATGCCAGCAGGACATCACGATCACGTAGATGAGGCCGCAAACGATCGGATGAGTGAGGACGTGCAGGAGGCCGCGGAGCGATTCGCGTGCGGTGACGAGGCCGACGAGCCAGTCCGGCAATCCACGGAGGAACAGGATCGCGGCCGGATAAATGATGAGCTGGTGCTGCAGCATGTGCGCGCTGAGCAGGAAGCGTTCGCCCATCTGGTCGAGCGGAGAGCCGACGGCCAAATAGAAGATGAAGAGCGCGGCGTAGAACTTGATCGCGTGCGCGCGCGGGTAGGGCGCGCCGGCGGGAGCGAGGCGCTCGCGGAACGGACCGGCGGCGATGGCGTAAAGCCAGCCGAGGAAGATGAGTCCGCCGATGAGGAACGGCTCGTTATGCCAGTGGATCCAGTCGATCATGCCTTTCCGGCAGCGTGCACCGGTTGATGTGCGGTGGAAATGCGGAAATAAAAAAGCCGCGCTGTTGAGGCGCGGCTCGCGTGGAAGGGAAAGATTTTCGCGCCCGCCTCAGAGGATCATGCCGACGATCGAGCTGAGCGGCTTGCTGGCTTCGGCGCCGAAGAGGTGGAGCAGCGCCCACATCGTGCCGCCGGCGAGCACCAGGCCGATGAAGAACAGGATCGTGCAGAAAACTTTATCCCACTTCAGGTGCATGAAGTAGAAAATGACGTAGAGGAACTTCACCGCGGAGAAGAACACCAGGCCGCCCACGACGAACCATTTGGCGAGCGGGAGATAGACGAGCACGATCTCGATGCCGGTGATCACACCGAGGAGCATCGCGATCTGGACGTAGGTGTGGAATTTGCTCGGCTCGTGGTGGCCGGCGGCGGGAGCGGTGGCTGCGTGAGCGGACATGGAGAAGAAGTCTTGAGCTGAGAGTGGAGAGCTGAGAGTGCGGACGGCGTGGGGACTCAGATGTATTCGAGCAGGTAGACGGCGGTGAAGATGATGATCCACACGATGTCGACGAAGTGCCAGTAGAGGCCGACCGCTTCGACGTCGATGGCGTTGCGCTCGCCGAAGTCGACGTCGTGTGCGCGGTTGAACCACGCCATCACGCCGCCCGCGCCGATGAGGCCGAGGAGCGGCATGAGGTTGTGGCTGAAAAATCCGCCGACGGTGCCGTGGCCCTTGGCGAGGTCGATGCCGGCGGGGACGATGAAGATGAACGTGAGCGCGATCGCGGCGCAGACGGCGCCGACGTGCACGACCGTCTTCAGGAGTTCGCCGATGCCGCCGCTGTGGGGCGAGGACGACTTGAAGGAGCGCACATACATCAGGCCGAGGATCAGCACGCCGATGGCGACGTGCGTGCCGTGCGTGCCGGTGAGCGTATAGAACGTCGAGCCGAAGAGGCTGTTCGAGAGCGTCATTTTCTTCTCATGGACGAAGTGTGTGAACTCGAAAACCTGGCAACCGAGGAAGATGCAGCCGAAGAAGATCGTCGTGAGAAGCGAATTCCTCATCGAGCGAAGCTGGCCGCGCTGGATGGCGTTCACGGCGAGCGCCATCATGAGCGACGACATCAGGAGGATGAACGTCGAGAAGGACGTCAGCTCGATGTCGAAGACCTTCGTCGGTTCGGCGTTACCCGGGGGAGGGTTGATGCGATAGACGAGGTGCGAGGAGATCAGCGCCCCAAAGAACATGCAGTCCGAAGCGAGGAAGGCCCACCAAAGGAGCTTCTTGTTCGGAATGCCCGTCGCGGTGGACGGGTCGTGATGGTGGTCGATGGCGCCAGCGGCGGCGTTGCTCATGGAGAAGTTGAGAGTTGAGAGCTGAGAGTTGAGAGGCGGACGAACTCAGTGGCGCGAGATCGTCTCGTTGCCCTTTTCGTCGAGGTGGATGTGGTAGCCGCCCGGGCCTTCGAGCGCCCAGAGATAGCAGCTCACGAAAACGACCACGAGGCCGCCGATGGCGATAGGGAGGTTGTGAAACGCGAAGGCGATGGCGCCGATGAGGAGACCGAGCGCGGCGAAGAGCGGATACCAGGATTGGTCGGGCATGTGGATGCCGCCGTGTTCGGTTTCGGCCTTGATGTGATCGGCCTGCTCTTTCGCGATCTCGTCCTTGTGGTGCTTCTCATACCACCACGCGTCGCGGGCGTGGACGGTCGGGATGGCCTTGAAGTTGTATTCGGGTGGCGGCGACGGGATCGACCATTCGAGCGTGCGCGCATCCCACGGATCGTTGCCGCACTTCTCGCCCTTGAAGTAGGTGTAGATGAGCACGGCGAAGTAGGTGAAGATGCCGAGGCCGAGCGTGTAGGCGCCGACGGTGGCGATGAGGTTGCCTTCGTTCCAACCCATGTTGGCGTCGTAGGTCCACGTGCGGCGCGGCATGCCGTTCAGGCCAAGGAAGTGCATCGGGAAGAACGTCGTGTTGAAGCCGACAAAGATGATCCAGAACGAGAGCTTGCCCCAAAACTCCGGCACGAGACGGCCGAAGAACTTCGGGAACCAGAAGTGAATCGCGGCGAGCAGCGCGAAGGTCGCGCCGCCGATCAGCACGTAGTGAAAGTGCGCGATGACGAAATACGAGTCCTGCTGCTGAGCGTCGGCCGGCGCAGCGGAGTGCATGATGCCGGAGAAGCCGCCGAGCATGAACATCCAGATGAAACCGAGCGCGAACATCATCGGCGTGCGCGTCACGATCTGGCCGCCCCAGAGCGTGCCGATCCAGTTGAAAATTTTCACGCCGGTCGGGACGGCGATGGCCATCGTCGCGAGCGAGAAGGCCGCGGTGGCGACCGTGCCCATGCCGGTGGTGAACATGTGGTGCGACCACACGCCGAAGCCGATGAAGCCGATCGCCGCGCCCGAGAAGACGATGATCGGGTAACCGAAGAGCGGCTTGCGCGAGAACGTCGGGAGGATTTCCGAGACGTAGCCCATCGGCGGGAGAATCAGAATGTAGACCTCGGGGTGGCCGAACACCCAGAAGAGGTGCTGCCAGAGGATCGGTTGACCGCCGTTGGAGGCTTCGAAGAAGTTCGTGCCGAAGTTGCGGTCGAACATCACTTCGACGAGCGCGATGGCGATGGCGGGCAGCGCGAGCACGAGCAGGAAGCTCGTGACGAGCGCCATCCAGGTGAACACCGGGAGGCGCATCATCGTGAGGCCCGGCGCGCGTAGGTTGATGATCGTGACGATGAAGTTCAGCGACGCGACGATCGAGGAGAGGCCGAGGGTTTGCAGGCCGAGCACCCACAGATCCGTCGAGGCGTCGGGCGTGAAGGTTTTCGAGGTGAGCGGAGCGTAACCGAACCAGCCAACGTCGGGTAGGCCGGATTTGATGCTCGGGAACACGTAGGAGAGCCAGCCGACGTTGAGGATGATGGCGCCGGCGACGAAGACCCAGAGCGAAAACGTATTCAACCGCGGGAACGCGACGTCGCGGGCGCCGATTTGCAGCGGGATGAGCAGATTGAAGAACGCCGCGTTCAGCGGCATCACCGCGAGGAAGATCATTGTCGTGCCGTGCATCGTGAACAGCTCGTTGTAGAACTGCGCCGAGATGAAACGGTTGTTCGGCACGATGAGCTGCGTGCGGATCAGCAGCGCCTCGAGACCACCGACGAGGAAGAAGAAACACGCGAAGCCGGCATACATCAGGCCGATCTTCTTGTGGTCGACGGTCGTCAGCCAGGCGACGAGGCCGTTCTTCGCCATCGGACGCGGGAGCAGTTCGATCGGCTTCGGGGCGGCGTGTTCGGTGCCGCCGTGGTAATCGGATTTAGCCAGTGCTTGGGCCATGGAGGGAGGAAGTGAGAGGGGAAGTGAAAGTGAGAGTGGGGCGGCGCGGCGGTGAGGGCGTGAGAGCGAAAGACGGGTGGATCAGAGAATCCCTTTCCCTTTCACTCTCACTCTGGCCTCACTTCAGGCTCTGGAGGTAGGCGACGAGCGCGTCGATTTCCTGGTCGTTGAGCTCGAAGAGTCGCTTGCCGGTCTGCACGTCGGTGTAGCCGCCGTTGAACATCTTGTTGCCCGGTTTGAAATACTCCGGATCCTTGATCCACTGGTGCATGCGCTCGGGCGTGTTCTCGAGGACGCCGGCGGCGATCGTGGTGCGGGAGCCAACGTGCGTGAGGTCGGGGCCGGTGATGCCGATACCCTCGTGACCGCGAACGGTGTGGCAGGAGATGCAGGTCTTTTCCTGGAAGAGCTTGCGACCTTGCGCGATCAGCGCGGCGTTTTCGCCGGCGTTCGGGTGCTGCTTGTTCTTCCAGCCGGCGAGCGGGTCGGCGTCGAATGCGGCCGAGGCGGCGAGCGTGCTGCGCGGACCGACCTCGGTGTTCGCCGCGGACGGAGCGGGCATCGCGGCGAATTGCACGCGGATATTTTCGTCCTCGGCGCGGATGGCGGCGGCGGTGGCGTTGCGCGCCGGGTTCTTCTGGTTATCGAGCCACTTCACGTAGTCGGACGGCGAGAGGGCGATGACGCGGAAGCGCATGATCGCGTGCGAGGCGCCGCAATACTCGGCGCACTGGCCGTAGAAATAGCCGGGCTTCTCGGCTTTCAGCCAGAGAAAGTTGCCGCGGTTCGGGATCATGTCGACCTTGCCGGCGAGCTTCGGCACCCAGAACGAGTGGATGACGTCGATCGTGCGGAGATTGATCCTCACCGGCACGCCGGCGGGGATGACGACTTCGTTGCCGGTCACGAGCGGGCCTTCGCCGCCGGAGGGGAGCGCCATCTTGTCGTTCGGGTATTCGAAGCGGAACCACCACTGGTAACCCGTGGCGTTGATCTCCATCGCGTTCGCCTTCTCGGACTCGGGGATGTCGTGCGTATACCAGATGTTTTTCAGCGTCGGGATCGCGATGATGACCAGCAGTGCAACCGAGGCGCCGATCAGCGCGATTTCGATGAACGGGTTGCCGTGGCCTTGCGGCGGCGGCTCGGCGTGCTCGTCGGCATCGGTCTTGGCGCGGAATTTGATCTGGGCGTAGGCGAGCACCGCGCCGACCACGACGAAGATGAACATCGTGACGTAGACCGTCACCATGAACAAATCCCACTGCGCGCGGGCGACCGGGCCATCGGTGACCATGGTCGATTGCGGGCCCTTCAGATTGAGAATTTTCTCGCAGCCGGTCAGGAGGGCGAGAGTCGTGCTCGCGAGCGCGAACGCGCCCAAACGAAACAAAGAACGGGTGACGAAACGTGTGCGGGTCATGTGACGAGGTGAGGCGGCGGCGTTGCTGCGCCGGGGCCGAGAATGACGCGCCAGCGTTCGCAACTTGCCGAGCATTTCAACGCAAAAGAAAGACAATTTATGCGTAGCGCGATTGGCAAAAATCGTTCCCGGCCGGAGTATTAAGGCAATTCGCCGGACCGATAAGTCCGGCGGAATCCTTGACCTGCGTCATTGCGCAGCGCGCCGCGCTGTGCGAAGGTGCGCGCCTCCTATGAAAAACCACACGCTTACCCTCGCTCTCTTTGCCGGCGCGCTCCTGCTCGCCGGCTGCGGCAAGAAAGACGACGCCGCATCGTCCGCCGGCGGCTCCGCCGCGTCCGCCAGCGCGGTCGCGACGCTCGAGCTGACCGCGAACGACTCCATGAAGTTCAGTGCGACCCGTTTCGAAGTGAAAGCCGGCCAGGACGTGAAGGTGATCCTCACGAACATCGGCTCGATGCCGAAACTGGCGATGGGCCACAATTTCGTGCTTCTGAAGAAGGGCGCGGACGTCGAAGCCTTCGACAAGGCCGCCGTCGGCGCCGCCGCGACCGAGCACATCCCTGCCAACATGCAGGACCAGATCATCGCTCATACGAAGCTCCTCGGGCCGAAACAAACCGACGAGATTACCTTCAAGGCTCCGAGCGAGCCCGGCGAATACACCTTCATCTGCTCCTTCCCCGCGCATTTCCAAGCCGGCATGAAGGGCGTTCTGGTCGTCAAGTAACCGCGCCGCAGCGCGCAGAAATTTCGTCGCCGCAAAAACGAAGCCGGGCTCCGCGCCCGGCTTTTTTGTGCGCGGGGAAGGCGCTGTATCGCTGCCGACCGCGCTGCGACCTGCTCTTTCCCCGGACTCTTAATCGCTCTTCTGTCTCCTTCCGGTCGCTTGAGCGCTGACGAAAGAGAAAGCGCGAAATGCCGGGCCGGCGGAAGCCGACCTACGTTTTCGGCCACCAGACGTAGAGGAAGAAATAGACCAGCACGCCGGTGACGCTCACATAATACCAGATCGGGTAGGTGAACTTCGCCCAGCGGCGGTGGGCTTCGTAGTCGCCTTTGATCGCGAGCCAGAACGTGCGCGGCACGAGGAAGGCGATCGCGATGGCGAGCAGCACGTGCGAGGCGAGCATCGCGAGATAGAGCGCGCGGATCGCGCCTTCGCCGCCGAATTGCGTGTGCAGCGCTTCGCCGGCGCTGAGCGCACGGGCTTTCAGGATTTTGTGCGCGACGTAGCCGACGAGGAAGAGCGCCGAGACCGCGCCAGCCGTGAGCATGATGCGGCGGTGATTCGCGATGCGGCGCGAGCGGACGGCGGGGTCGTGCGCACGCTGCGCGGCCTTGATTTGGACGAAGCCGAGCGTGATGAGGACGGTCGCGAGGGCGTTGAGCGCGGCGTTGAGGGCGGGAATGTCGTTGAGCGTCATCGGGCGGGAAAGGGCAGGCGAGGCGACGAGGCGAAGACGGTTGCCCGCTCGCGGGCAACTGCGGGCGCGCGTCAGAGTTTGAAAAAGAAGCGATCCGCCACGAGCAGGCCGAGCAGGAGCGGGAGGTAGGCGAGCGAGATGCGGAAGAGGCGGCGGGCTTCGACTTCGCGTTTTTCCGGATTCAGGAAGTTGAACGCCGATTTCAAAATCCACAGTCCGAGCGCGGCGGCGAAGGCGAAGTAATACCACGAGCAGTAGCCGAGCAGCGTGGGCGCGGCGCCGGCGACGGCGAGCAGCACGGTCCACACGAAGGCGCGCGCGGCGACCTTGTGGCCTGTGGGGTCGGTGACTGAGATCATCTTCAGGCCGGCGGCCGCGTAGTCCTTGCGATACGTCCACGCCAGCGCGAAGAAGTGCGGCATCTGCCAGGTGTAGAGGATGGCGAAGAGCGCCCAGCCGAGCTCGGGATTCGAGCGGCCGGCGGCGGCCCAGCCGATCATGGGCGGGAACGCGCCGCTGATGGCGCCGATCTCTGTGTTCCAGCGCGACCAGCGTTTTGCCGGCGTGTAGATCGAAACGTAGGAGACGATCGTCGCGAGCGCGAGGAAGGCGGACATGCCATTGACCAATTTGAACAGCACCGCGAGCCCCGCGATGCTCAACGCCCAGCCGACGACGAAAGCGGAGCCGGGCTGGACGATGCCGGCGGGAATCGGGCGACCGGCGGTGCGCTGCATGAGCGCGTCGGTGTCGCGCTCCATCCACATGTTCAACGCCGCGGCGCCGCCGGCGCACAGCGCGGTGCCGAGCACGACGAACGCGGTGCGCGCCCAATCGACGTAGGAGTAGGGCACCGCCGCGAGGTAGCCGATCATTGCCGTGATGACCGACATCGCACTGAGACGCGGTTTGGTCAGCTCGAGATAATGGCGCCAGGTCGCGTGCGGCGGAGTGGCGGTGGTGGCGGAGGAAAGCGGTTCGCGCGCGGAGGTCATGACGAGGGGGCGCTTTCGACGCGCTCGCGGTGCAGCGCGAAAGTGACAAGGAACGTCGTCGCCAGCGTGAGTGCGCCGACGATCACGTGGCCGGTGGTCATCACCACGCTGCGTCCGGTCCAGATGATTTGAGCGCCGAAGGCGATTTGCAGGCAGATCAGCGACACGAGCAGCACGCCGGATCCGCGCAGGAACGGTGCGATCGCCGCCTCGCGCAGCAAGCGCCACGCGTAGGCGAGCACGGCGACGCCGATCACAGCGGCCATGGCGCGATGCGCGAAGTGAATGAGCACGCGAAAATCCCACGCGGCCGGCAGCAGCGCGCCGTCGGGCGTGGACATCGGGAAGGTTGAAATCGCGAGGCCCGCGAAGCTGTGGCGCACGATCGCGGCGATCGCGAGTTGGGCGAAGAGCAGTCCCACGCACCAGCGACCGAGGCGGCGCAGCCCGTCGGCAGGCGCGCCGTGGAGTCCGGCGCGGTGTTCGATCCACGACCGCGAGCAGGCGAGCGCGATCGCGAACAGCGTGCAGACGAACGCCTGCGCAAGCACGGCGTGCAGCATTGCAAACATCCGGCCGACGCTCGTGTCGACCATCTCGACGTGCATCCGGTCGAGCAGGACGCGCAGGCCGCCGACGACCGCCTGCGTCAGCACGAGCCCGACGGCGAAATAGGCGAGCTTCCGGAGCCACGCGCGCGCCTCGGCGCGCCACAGCCAGACGGCGAGGATGATCGTGACGGTGCTCATCATCACGGCGCTCAGGCGGTGCGAGTGCTCGGCGAATTTGTCCAACTCCGTCAGCCAGCCGTGCGGGTTGACCGAGCCGTTCGACAGCGGCCAGTCGGGAAACGCCATCCCGGCGCCGATGCTGGTCGTGAACGCGCCGAGCGCCACGAGCACGAAAACCCAGGCGCTCCCCAGCGCGGCGAACCAGGCGAGTCCGGGTTTGTAGTGAGCGTGGCGTGGCATCAGGCGTGGGCGTGGAAGGGAAAGGCCAAGTGATACTCCGGCGAAACGGGGCGCAAACCTTTTGACAATTTCCGGCTTTGGCAAATGGGTCACGAGGATGATTCCGCGTTATTCGTTGGCCGCGAGATTCGCGCTGGGCGCACTAATGGCGGGCGGGCTGCTGCTCGCCGGTTGCGGGCGGAAGGCGCCCGCCGCGCCGCAAGACGACAGCGCCGCGGTGTGGAACGCGGGCGAAATGAGCGCCGCGGATTACATCAAGCGACAGGACGCGCGCGATTTCCCGAAGCGCTTTCCGATCAAGGGCGAAATCGTCCGCGCCGACCGCGAGCGCAAGGTGCTGCTCGTGACGCACGAGGAAATCCCCGGCTACATGCCGTCGATGACGATGGAGTTCAAAGTCTCCGCGGGCGACCTGATGAACGCGAAGCCCGACCAGCGCATCCGCGCGATCATGGTCGAGTATCGCGGCGAGTTTTCCCTCGAGAAAATCTGGCCCGACGACGCCGTGACCGTGCGCGCGCTCGACGCGGCGACGAAGGCGCTCGCGCAGGACACGGCGACGCGGGGCAAAGGCGTCTATCGCGAAGTCGGCGAAGATGCGCCGGAGTTCACCTTGCTCGACCAGGAGGGCCGCACGGTCACGGCGAGCCGGTTCCGCGGGAAGAAGGTCATGATGAATTTCATCTTCACGCGCTGCCCGGTCGCGACGATGTGTCCGGCGTCGACGATGAAGATGTCCGCGCTGCAAAAAGCGACGAAGGACGCGGGCGTCACCGGTGTCGAGTTCGTCTCGGTGTCGCTCGATCCGGACTACGACACGCCGGGCGTGCTGAAGGACTACGCCGACGCGCGCGGGCTGGATCTTTCGAACTGGTCGTTCCTCACCGGACCGGACGCGGCGATGCGGCAGCTCTTCGCGCAGATGGGAATCATCCGCGAGTTCGAGGGGGGCACGATCAAGCACAACCTCGCGACGCTGCTCATCGACGAGAACGGCCGGATCATCCACCGCGTCGACGGGTCGCAGTGGGGCACGGACGATTTTCTGCCGAAGATGAAATGAGAGCGGGGCGAACGCATATTCGGATGGGTAGGGCGGACCGGCCCGGTCCGCCGCGGAATGGAAGACGCGCACTCGGCGGACCGGGCCGGTCCGCCCCACCTTCACCTTCCCTTCGATCATGAATTCCGGTTCGCCTCTGACCCGCCCGCAACTCCGCTCCGTCGGCGTCATCACCGCTGTCGCGCTCGGTTTGTATCTCGGCGTGCGCTTGCTGCCGACGGGTTCGAATCTCAATCACATGGACTTTCGCGTCACGGGAAAGGACGCGATCGAGTTCTGCGACCCGGCGAGCCCGCAATTCATTCCCGTCATCGCGGCGAAATCTCCCGTGCAACTCTCGCTCACGAGCGAGACGCCGCCGACGCGCGGCAAGCCGGTGAAGTTCACGCTCACGATGCGCACGGCGAACGGCAAACCGATCGGCCCGGCCGATCTGCTCGTCGCGCACACGCGCAAGCTGCACCTGCTCGTCGCGGACCCGACGCTGAACGACTACCAGCATTTGCATCCGGAGCCGGGCAAGCGCGACGGCGAGTGGGTGTTCGAGATGACGCCGGATCGCGCGGGCATTTATCGCGTGTTCGCCGACTTCACGCCGGCGGCGACGCAGCGCGGGCTCTACGCGTCGGCTGATTTCAGCGTGCCGGGCGACGTTGCGCGCGTGACGCGCTCGACGAACAGCGAGTGGCAGGCCGCGGGTTTCAATTTCACGCTCGATGTGCCGTCGTATTTTCGCGCGAAGACGCCCACCGACCTGACGTTTCGCATCGAAAGCCCCGGCACGCAAAAGCGTCCCGTGCCGCTCGAGCCGGTGATGGGGGCGTTTGCGCATTTAGTGGCGTTCGACGAGGACCGCAGCGGTTTCGCACACCTGCACCCGGTCGAAGCCGATTTGAGCAAACCGCCGGCGAATCCGCTGAGGCCGGAGCTGCATTTCAAGATCACGATCCCGCAGCCCGGCCGCTACGTGATCTGGGCGCAGGTGAATCTGGGCGGCCACGAAGTGTTCGCGCCGTTCTGGGTGGACGTGCTGCCGTAGACGGCGCGACGGGAGGCCCGCGCAATCAAGATTTCAATCGGCGGCGCCCGAGCCGCTGCTTGAAGTGAACGATCGTGATCACCTGAAACTCTTCTTCGGTGTGGCGATAAACGATGCGATAGGGCGATTCGTGAATCTCGCGCAGCGGTTCCTCCGGGTATTCGTGAACGGCGTGTCCTTGGGCCGGCGCGAGCGAGGCGTGTTCCACGCGCTCGACGATCCGGCCGACCATGCGTGTGGCGTAGAACTCCGAATCCTGCGCGATGAATCGCCAGATCGCCCGCAACGCGCGGCGCGCTTCCGACGACCAAACGATTTTCACGACAATGCGAATTCGCGCCGAATCGCTTCGTGCGAATGCGTGCGTCCGGCACGGAGATCGTCGAGCCCCGCCTCGATCTTTTGACGCACGTAAATCCGATACATCAAATCGTCCCAGCTCGAAGAATCCGGCATGCTGCGCACGAGCTTAAGGGCGTCAGCTTTGACACTGCGGCGTTTCTTGAGAGCGCTGGGCATGAGTGAAACGGTGAGAATGACGACGCGCTTAGCAAGCGCCTGTTCAACCCCGCGTCTTCCGCTCCAGCGGGTGACGCAGGGTGGCGATGGCGCCGCCGCGGGGATTTTCCGCGAGCGTGACTTCGCCGCCGAGATTGCGCATCGCGTGGCGCGCGACCGTGAGGCCCATGCCCACGCCGACCGTGTGCTTCGAACTGATGAAGGGCTCGAAGGCGTGATCCCTGATCTCCGCGTCGATGCCGCGGCCGGCATCTTCGACGTGCACGAGGAGCTGTTTGCCGTCGTCGCCCTTTTCGGAAACCTCCGTGCGGATCGTGATCTTGCGCTGATCGTCGGGCGCGTCGCCGTAGGCTTCCCACGCATTGACGAGGAGTTTCGCGAGCGAGTCCTCGAACACTTCAACGTTCGTCTCGAGCGCGAGATCGCCGACGGCGTTCTCGATCGCGACGGGCTGCTCGATGCGGAACTCGGTCTGGTAACGCCGCGCGCTGCTCTCGAGCAGCGCGTTCAACGTCGCGCGGCCGAGCTGCGGCTTGTTTTTCACGACGAGATTCGTGAGCTGCTTGATGATCGAGACGATGCGGTTGACGGCGTCCTCGAGGTGCTGGGCGTTCTTTTTCACCAGCTCCGGCTTCTCGTGGTAGGCCTTGATGAGGTCGACGTAGCCGATGACGACGCCGAGGAGATTGTTCAGGTTGTGCGCGATGCCTTGCGTGACGGCGCCGAGCGTGGCGGCGCGACGCGAATCGCCGAGGCGGCGCTGCAACTCGACCAGCTCGCGGTTCATCGTGACGAAGCGGAGCTGCGTCTGCACGCGCGCGAGCGTCTCGTCGAGGTCGATGGGTTTCGTGATGTAGTCGACCGCGCCGACGCCGAGGCCCTCGATCTTGCCCTCTTTCGACGTGCGCGCGGTGATGAAGATGACGGGAATGATCTTCGTCTCGGGGTCGCCTTGGAGCCGCTGGCAAACCTCGATGCCGTCCATGTCGGGCATCATCACGTCGAGGAGGATGAGGTCGGGCTTGTCGGCGGCGACGAGGTCGAGCGCTTCGCGGCCGGAGAACGCCGTGGCGACTTGCATTCCCTCGCGCTCGAGTTTGCGTTTCAGGAGCTGAACGTTGATCGGCTGGTCGTCGACGACGAGAATCTTGGATGCCATGGGTGGGGCGTGGACGCAGAGAAGCGCGTCGCTCCGCGCGAGGCAAGCCCCGCCTCACACGCGGCGGGCAATGCCTTCGAGCGCGCGGGAGAGGCCGTCGCGCGCGACCTCGGAGAGCGAGTTTCCTAGGGTGAAATCCCGGGCGGGCACGAGCAATTGCCACGCAAAGCGCGGCGCGCGACCGAACGCCGTGCGCGCGAGCGCGAGCAACGCCGCCGGCGTGAGCGCGTGGTCGAGGCCCTCGCGCTCTGGCGGTGCGGCGGGGACGGGGACGAACACGACGCCATCGGTGTGCAGCGCGGCGTCGACGAAGATCACCTCGTCGGACGCGGCGATGTCGTAGGCGAGTTCGGGGGTGAGTTCGTGCCGCGCGAGCGCGAGCACGCCGGGCACGGCCCAGTCGGCGACGTGTTGCGCGATGAGCTGGCCGAGGCCGTCGTCGCCGAAGAGCGTGTTGCCGTAACCGATCACGAGCAGGCGCGCGCGCGCGGCGCCGGACGGTTGCGGTTGGAAGGGGACGCTCATGGCGAGTGAGTCGCGCGTGGGCGCAGGGGGGCGCCGGTGTTGCGAAGTAGCCACGCTCGAGCGAAGCGTTCCGAGCGAACGCGAGATTCTGCCGGGCGTGGGGCGATGTGCGGTGCGGCGACGTTGTCGCTGCGCTCCAACGCGGCTACGACGCTCACGCACGTGTCGCCGCCACGGCTGCTGCACGCGTCGCCGCCGGGACGGCGGCGACCACCTCGGGGCGAGGCGTTGGGAGGAATCATCGCGCGCTAGTCGCGGGCGACGGTGTTGAGGATCGCGCCGGTGGGCGAGACGAGTTGGACGATGAGCGGCATCTGCCCGACGGCGTGCGTCGAGCAACTGAGGCACGGATCGTAGCAGCGGATGCCGTGTTCGATACGGTTGAGCAACGGCTCGGGGATTTCCGTCGAGCCGGGTTTCACGTAGGCGCGGGCGATCTGCGCGACGGTGCGGTTCATCGCGAGGTTGTTGTGACCGGTGGCAATGATCAGGTTCACCTTCGTGAGCAGGCCGTTTTCGTCGACTTGGTAGTCGTGGATGAGCGTGCCGCGCGGCGCCTCGCTGACGCCGACGCCGTGCAGGTGATTGATGCCGGCGTCGGAGCGGATGTGATCGCGGAGCAGATCTTCGTCGTGGACGTAGAGCGCGATGCGCTCGAGGCACGCGAGGATCTCGATGAGGCGGGCGTAGTGATAGAGGAACGACGACGTCACGGCGCCGCCGTGGCCGAACTTGCGGAAGTTCGCGAGTTCGGCGTCCGCGCGCGGGGTGCCGATGGTGGAGCAGATGTTGAGGCGCGCCAGCGGGCCGACGCGGTAGAGACCGCCTTGCGGGCCGAGCGGCTTGTAGTAAGGCGACTTCAGATAAGAGGACGGCTGCACCTGCTCGGCGATGAGGGCGGCATACTGTTTCGGATCGATTTGGTCGGCGACGATCTGGCCGTTGCTGTCGGTGAAGCGCAGCTTGCCGCCGTGGTGTTCCCATTCGCCACGCGGGCCGACGAGGCCCATGAAGAGCGAGGGGAAGTTGCCGTAGGTTTCGATTTCGCGCGCGTGGGTGTCGAGCACGCCCTTGAAGAGATCGAGGCCGACTTGCGTCGTGGCGAACGCCTCGGGGAGCCAGGCTTTGATCTTGTCGAGCATCGCGCGGTCGACGCCGCTGCGGACGCCGCCGGGGACGGCCCAGCCGGGGTGGATTTTTTTGCCCCCGAGCATCTCGATGATCTCCTGGCCGAATTGGCGGAGGCGGATGCCGGCGCGCGCGAGTTCGGGCTTTTGGGCGGCGAGACCGAAGACGTTGCGCTGCGCGGGCGGCGTGTCCCAGCCGAGCAGGAAGTCGGGCGAGCTGAGGTGGAAGAAACTCAGCGCGTGGCTCTGCACGATCTGGCCGAGATTCATCAGGCGGCGCAGCTTGTCGGCGGCGGTCGGCACGCGCACCGCGAGGATGGCGTCGCCGGCTTTGGCGGAGGCGAGCAGGTGCGAGACGGGGCAGATGCCGCAGATGCGCGCGGTGATGCCGGGCATTTCGGCGAGCGTGCGGCCTTCGCAGAATTTTTCGAAGCCGCGGAATTCCGTGACGTGGAACTCGGCGTCGGCGACGTGGCCGTCATCGTCGAGGCGCAGGCTGATCTTGGCGTGGCCTTCGATGCGGGTGACGGGATCGATGAGGATGCGACGGGTCATGAGACGAGGGAGGGATGTAGGGCGGGACCGCTGGGCCCGCCGCGTTCAGCGTTCGCGGCGCGCCCAGCGGTCGCGCCCTACCCGCGCTGCCGCGCGAGGGAGCTGCGAACGTGATGGGCGCGTTTTCATTTTCAGAGGCGCGGGGACGCTCAGCCGAATTTCAGTTGGGAACCGGACAGCGCGGGCGCGCCGTCGAGGAGGTGGAGGAGGAGGGCCTTGATGCGGTCGGCCGGCGGCGGGCAGCCGGGCAGGCAATGGTCGACTTTGACCAGCGCGTGCACGGGCACGACTTTCGGCAGCAGCGGCGGGAGCACGCCGTCGAGGGCGGGCTTCACGGGATTCGTCTCGGCGGCCTCGATGTAGGCGCGCTGGAGAACGTTGTCGGCGTTTTTCGCGCCGAGCACGTTGCGCATCGCGGGGACGTTGGCCGTGACGGCGCAGTCGCCGAACGACACGACGATCTTCGTGCGGGCGCGGATTTGGTGGATCAACTCGACGTGGTCGACGTTGCAGATCGCGCCCTCGACGAGGCAGAGGTCGACGTTCTCGGGATAGACTTTGAGGTCGGCGATCGGGCTGTAGACCACCTCGACGCGGCCGGCGAGATCCAGGAGGAACTCGTCGAGGTCGAGGAAGGACATGTGGCAGCCGGCGCAACCGCCGAGCCAGACGGAGGCGAATCTTAAGCGTTCCATGAAGAGGATCCTTTCGCGGAAAATGCGGTGGTCGCTCGCTGCGGGAAGGTGGAGCGCGTTGACCTCAACGCGCTTGGTGCGGCAGCGGACGTTTTGAGCGCATTGGGGTCAATGCGCTCCACCTTGGAAATCACGCGTTCCATTGTTGTTTCTCCCGGGCGGTGACGATGAATTCGAGGCGGGTGCGGTCGCGGACCATTTCGCCGGCGGAGGCGCCGCGGTAGAAGAGCGCGCCGGTGGGGCAGCTCATGACGCATTTGCCGCACGAGGTGCAGGTGTCGGCGTCGGCCCACGGTTGCTTGAGGTCGGTGATGACCTCGCATTTCGCGCCGCGGCCGGCGACGTTCTTGGTGCCGGCGCCTTCGATGTGCCAGCAGACGCGGACGCAACGCGTGCAGAGGATGCAGCGGTTGTGGTCCATGCCGTAGAGCGCGTGCGATTGGTCGACGGGCCAGCGCGGCGCCTGGTATTCGTAGCGCACGTGGTCCATGCCGCAATCGGCGGCGAGCGACTGGAGCTCGCAGTGGCCGTTCGAGACGCAGACCGAGCACACGTGATTGCGCTCGGCGAAGAGCAGCTCGAGCGTGAGCTTGCGGTAGTGGCGCAGGCGCGGCGAGTCGGTGTGGATGTCCATGCCTTCGCGCACGCGCGTCGTGCAGGCGGGCAGGAGCTTGTTGTTGCCGGTGACTTCGACGAGGCAGAGGCGGCAAGCGCCGACATCGTAGACGCCGTCGAGGTGGCAGAGTGTCGGCAACTTGATGCCGGCTTCCTGACAGGCTTGGAGGACGGTCGCGTCTTCCTGGGCGGAGACTTGGCGTCCGTCGATCATGAGGGTTTTAACAGCCATGGCGGGGCGAAATCAGGTGTGGTTCGAGCTGTGCGCGGGCGGCGCGGACTCGGGTTGGAGGAGCGCTTCGTATTCGTGGCGGAAGAAGCGCAGCGTGCTGAGGACGGGATTGGGCGCGGTCTGGCCGAGGCCGCAGAGGCTGGTGTTTTTCACCATCTCGCAGAGTTCCTCGAGCTGCTCGAGGTCGGCCTTGGTGGCGCGGCGCTCGATGATTTTGTTGAGCAACTGGTGCATTTGCACCGTGCCGGCGCGGCAGGGGATGCATTTGCCGCAGGACTCGTCGCGGCAGAACTCCATGTAGAAGCGCGCGATTTCGACCATGTTCGTGGTGTCGTCCATCACGACCATGCCGCCCGAGCCCATGATCGAGCCGAGTTGGCCGAGCGAGTCGTAGTCGACGGGCGTGTCGAGGTGTTGCTGCGGAATGCAGCCGCCGGACGGGCCGCCGGTTTGCACGGCTTTGATCTCGTGGCCGTCGGGCGCGCCGCCGCCGAGCTCCTGGACGATTTCGCGGAGCGTGATGCCCATCGGCACTTCGATGAGGCCGTTGTTCTTCACCTTGCCGGTGAGCGCGAAGACCTTCGTGCCTTTGCTCTTCGCGGTGCCGATGGACGCATACCACTCGGCGCCGCGCAGAATGATCGGCACGATGTTCGCGAACGTCTCGACGTTGTTCAGCAGCGTTGGCTTGCCCCAGAGGCCGGACTCGGCGGGGAAGGGCGGACGCGGGCGCGGTTGGCCGCGCTTGCCTTCGATCGACGCCATCAGCGCGGTCTCTTCGCCGCACACGAACGCGCCGGCGCCGATGCGCACCTCGACGTTGAACGAGAACGGTGTCTCGAAGATGTTCGCGCCGAGAATGCCGATGGCCTTCGCCTGCTTGATCGCGAGGTTGAGGCGCGTGATCGCGAGCGGGTATTCCGCGCGGACGTAGAGGAAGCCTTGATCGGCGCCCGTCGCGAACGCGGCGATCGCCATGCCTTCGAGCACGAGGTGCGGGTCGCTCTCGAGAATCGAGCGATCCATGAACGCGCCCGGGTCGCCTTCGTCGCCGTTGCAGACGACGTATTTCTTCGGACCGGCAGCGCGCGCGACGGTGGCCCACTTCAGGCCCGTCGGGTAACCGGCGCCGCCGCGACCGCGGAGACCGCTCTTGGTGATTTCTTCAACGACTCCGGCGGGCGTGCTCTCGGTGAGGACTTGGAGCAACGCGCGGTAGCCGCCGGCTTCGATGTAGGCTTCGATGCGCTCGGGATCGATCACGCCGCCGTTGGCGCGGACGACGCGCGTCTGGCGCGTGAAGAACGGGCCTTTCTCGTCGCCGCTCGCGAGATCGGAGGTCTGGCCTTGGATCTCGCCGACGAGTTTGCCGGCGTCGTCGGGCGTGAGGTGCTCGAAGAGCTGGCTCGAGCCGTCGGGCTTGTCGACCGCGACGAGCGGGCCCTGGCCGCAGAAGCCCATGCAGCCGACGCGGCGCACTTCGACTTGATCGGCGAGGCCGGCGGCGGTGACGGCGGTGTCGAGGTTCTTCTTGAGTTGGTCGGAGCGCGAGGAGAGGCAGCCGGCGGACATGCACGTGCGCAGGCAGGTGCCCTTGCGGGTGGCGCGCTCTTTTTCGGCGAGGGCGTTCAGGTCTTCGAGTTGCATGGGGCGGCGAGAAGTTTTTCGAGGGATTGCAGGGCGACGGCGGGCGTCTGCTTCGCGGCGACGGCGCCGTCGTAGACGACGGCCGGCGCGATGCCGCACGCGCCGATGCAGCGGGCGGTGACGAGCGAGAGCTTGTTGTCGGGTGTGGTCTCGCCGCTCTTGATGCCGGCGCGCTGCTCGATGGCGGCCATGATTTTGTCGGCGCCCTTGACGTAGCAGGCGGTGCCGAGGCAGACGACGCAGGTGTGCTCGCCCTGCGGTTTCAGAGTGAAGAAATGGTAGAACGTCGCGACGCCGTAGACGCGGCTCGGCGGGAGCTTCAGGGACTTCGCGACGTAGAGCAGCAGGCCGTCGTCGAGAAAGCCGAAGAGTTCCTGGGCTTTGTGGAGCACCTCGATGAGCGCGTCGCCGCGGAACTGCTGGCGCTTCATGAAGGTGTCGAGGATGACGAGGCGCTTGTCGCCGGCGGGGACGGGCGGCTTGGCGGCTTTCTTGCGGTCGAGTTTTCGATGGGCTTCCGTGAGGAGCATAGGCGGAGGGAGCCAATCCGGACCTCCCGCACCGCCTCCCAGCGGTCCGAGTTTGTGGTCGGGACCGGCCGGTTGAATTGACGGGAAAAGCGTAGCGCGAACCGGGGGATTCTACTTAGCGCCGATTGCGCAAGGGCTGGCGCGGGTTGCTGCGCGCGGATTGGTTTCGACGGCAGGCGCGCTAATGGCGCCGCTCTGGCGCGCGCTGCGCGACGCGGCTTTTTTGGCCAAGATGTGCGCAGGCGCGAAAGTGTCCTAAAACGCCGCGCGGGACGCTCGGAGCGAAATGACCTCGCGAATCGGACGACGCGGACGGGAAAGTATCCCGGGGGTGGAGGCGCAGAATGGCCGTAGCGGCGGTCATAGACCGCCGCTACAGGAGTTGCGTCCGCTGCGTCGAGGGGCAGCGGACATTCGGGCGAACCGCTCGCGCCGCGCGCGAGGCTTACGACGCGCGGTTTTGGCGAAACGCCTTCACCGTGTTCTTCATCAACATCGCGACGGTCATCGGGCCGACGCCGCCGGGGACGGGCGTGATCTTCGCGCAGAGCGGGGAAACACTTGGGAAATGCACGTCGCCGGTCAGACGGTAGCCGGTTTTCTTCGTGGCGTCGGGCACGCGGTTCACGCCGACGTCGATCACGACCACGCCGGGCTTCACCATGTCGGCGGTCACGAACTCCGCTTTGCCGATCGCGGCGATGAGCACGTCGGCCTGGCGCGTGATCGCGGGGAGATCCTTCGTTTGCGAGTGGCAGATCGTGACGGTGGCGTTCGCCCACTGCTTGCGCTGCACGGCGAGCAGCGCGGCGGGTTTGCCGACGATCAGCGAGCGACCGAGCACGACGACGTGCTTGCCCGACAGAGAAACTTTCGCGCGCTGGAGCAACTCCATGATGCCGGCGGGCGTGCAGGCGACGAAGCCCGTCTCGTCCTCCTGCGCGAGCTTGCCGAGGTTCAGCGTGTGGAAACCGTCGACGTCCTTCTCGGCGGCGATGCGGCGGAACACGGCGACCTCGTTGATGCCCTTCGGCAGCGGCGACTGCACGAGGATGCCGTCGACGGTGGCGTCGGCGTTGAGCGTGTCGATGAGCGCGCAGAGTTCGTCCTGCGTGATCGTGACGGGCGGGAAAATCAGGCGGCTCTCGATGCCGATGTCGGCGGCGGTCTTCTCCTTTTTCTTCACGTAGGAGATCGACGCCGGGTCGTCGCCGACGCGCACGAGGGCGATGCAGGGCTTGCGGCCGGCAGTGCCGGCGACTTCCGCTTTGAGTTCCGCGACGATCTCGGCCGCGACTTGATTGCCGTCGATGATTTCCATGGGGGAGAGAGAACTAAATTTTCGAGCATCCAGTTGGAACCACGGATTTCACGGATGGCACGGATAAAAATGCCGCTGCATCGAAGCCCGTCATCCGCAACGTGAACCGGCTCGCGCCGGGGAGCCCGGTTCAACGCCTGTATCCGTGCGATCTGTGCAATCCGCGGTTAATTTCTTTTGCCGCCATTGCGGCGAGAAGGTGCCGCGACTCGGGCGTGGCGTCGGCTTCGCAGCAATCGCGGCGTAAAGCCGCTCCTGCAACTCGCGCAGCCGCGCGCGGCGTTATTTCCGCTGGATCGCCTCGGCGACGACGACGAGATCCTTGCCGTCGACCGTGTTTCGCACAGTGCCCGTGATGACGACCTGCAGGTTCAGGTAGCTCTCGATTTTTTCCGTGAGCACGAGGCGCTTCGTGTCGACGTAGGCGAAGCGGCGGCCGGTGCTGTCGCTGAGCTGGTAATCGTAAACCGGCGTCGAGCCGAAGAGCGTGGCGCGCGCGACGGAGAAATTGCCCGTGAACAACCGCGGCGTGTCGGCGCTGTTCGCCGCGACGGGAACCGGGCGGCCCGGCTCGGTGCTCGAGGCGACCGGCGCGGGCGAGTAGCCGCTCGACGGAGCGGGCGCGGGCGTGACCGGCGCGGCGCCGGCAGCGGGGCGGTTCGCGGTCGCGCCGATGGCGATGAAGCCTTGGAGCTTTTTCTCGATGCGCACTTTCAGCCAATCGCCTTGCGCGAGTCCGATGACTTCGGACTTGTCGCTTTTTTGAGAGAGCGTGAGGACGGCCGAAGTGACTTTCGGTTCGCTGTAGATATTGGCGCCTTCGCGGACACTGAGGGCCTTCGTGATTTCGCGGCTGCGCGAGTAGCCTTC
Source organism: Opitutia bacterium (assembly GCA_016187945.1). GTDB lineage: Bacteria > Verrucomicrobiota > Verrucomicrobiia > Opitutales > Opitutaceae > Didemnitutus. The sequence goes on along the minus strand of JACPIT010000009.1, from coordinate 155,367 downwards.
GAACGAGCCTTCGACTTCGACGCGACGCCAGCCGGCGGGCGCCTCGCCGACGAAGTTCACCGTCGCGCCCGCGGGCAGGCGCGTGAGCACGGGCGACTTCGCGTCGGCTTGCTGGAAAACAGCGGTGTCGGTCGCGACCGTGTCGGCGGCGAGGCGCGCGGCGGCGGAGAGGACGAGAGCGAGGAGCGGGAGTTTAATCTTCATGGTCGGTGAACGCGGCGTGCTCTGGGATCGCGCGAGGCGTCGCGAAGAGCAGTGAGATTTCCTTCGTAGAAAGTTGTTTCACCCCGCGCAACGGGATTCCTTTCAAGCGCAGCGCGCCGATCTGGTAGCGACGCAGGCGTTTCACGGGGAAACCGAATGCGAGGAAGAGTTGGCGGATTTCGCGCTTCTTGCCGTGGTGCAGGTGCACGTCGAGCGAGGTCGAGAGCTTGTCGCGGTTCGGATTGAGCAGGAGCGCGTGCTCGACTTGGAGGTGCTCGTTTTCGACCTTCACGCCTTTGAGGAGCTGGCCGACTTTGCCGACGGGGAAGGGGCGTTCGAGCGTCACGTGGTAGCGCTTCACGACCGTGTTCGACGGATGCATGAGGCGGTTCGCGAGGTCGCCGTCGGTTGTGAGGAGGAGCAGGCCTTCGCTGTCCTTGTCGAGGCGGCCGGCGCAAAACAGCCGGAGCTTGCGCCACTCGCGCGGCAGCAAATCGAAGATCGTGCCCTCGTCGGCGTGCGGGTCGCTGTTCGAGCAAACGAGGCCGCGCGGCTTGTGCATCGCGAGCGTGACTTTCGGCTGCGCAGTGGAACGCACGGGCTTGCCGCGGACGGTGACCTTGTCGACGCCCGGCTCGACCTTGAGGCCGGGCTCGGCTTTTTCGCCGTTCACGTAAACCTCGCCGGCCGCGATGAGCGCCTCGGCGGCGCGGCGGGAGCACAAGCCGGAGTCGGCGATGAATTTCTGGATGCGAACGGGTTCCACGCCGCGACCCTTGGCGCCGGTGGCGCGGCGAGCAACAGGAAAGCCGAGGGGCGTTCCCGGCGTCGTAGCAGCCGACGTGAGGAGGCTGGGCGAGGTGGCGCACATTCGTCAGCCTCCTCACGTCGGCTGCTACGAGAGGAGCGTGAGTGCGGCGGCGCGAGTTTCCGAACGCGTTGAGGTCAACGCGTTCCACCCGCAGAGGGTGGGGCGGCGAGTTCCTTCGCCGCCGCGCCCGTTCTCGGTAGGGCGAGTCGTCCCGACGAGCCGCCCTCCACGGCGCGGAGCGGAGTCCGCGCCCTACCGGCCGGGAACCTCTCCCGGCGTTTGCGTCACCTCCGGGCATTTGACAAGTTGTGGGCTTGCAACCTGCTTTCCCCGACCGGCAGATACGCCCTTCCCACGCATGCATCTGGAGCCTGTTCCCGCCACGTTCTCCAAGGATAACCCGTTTCCCGCTCGTTTGACGGAAAACCGCCTCCTGAATCGTCCCGGTTCGGCGAAGGACACGCGCCACTTCATCGTCGACCTCGGCGACAGCGGCCTGACCTACAAGGCCGGCGATTCGCTCGGCGTGTTTCCGACGAATCCCCCGGCGATCGTGGCCGAGCTGCTCCAGCGCCTCCACGCGACGGGCGACGAACCTGTCAACCCGGCGATGCTGAAACTCATGACGCCGATCACGCTCCGCGAAGCGCTCACCAGCCGCCTCGCGCTCGCCGGTCCGACGAAGAAAATCCTCGAGACGCTCGCCGCGCACACGCCCGATCCGACCGAGAAGGAAAAGATCGCCGGCCTGCTCGCGCCCGAGGCGAAGGAGCAGCTCGCGGTCTATCTCGCGGCGCGCGAATATGTCGACTTGCTCGCCGAGTTCCCGCACGCGCGCGTGTCGCCGCAGGTGTTCGTCGACCATCTCCGCAAGCTGATGCCGCGCCTCTACTCGATCGCGTCGAGCGGCAAAGTTCATCCGACGCAGGTGCACCTCACGGTCGCGGTCGTCCGCTACGAGACCAACGGCCGCCAGCGCCACGGCGTGTGCTCGACCTTCCTTGCCGACCGCGCCGCGCTGAACGAGACGGCGGTGCCGGTGTTCGTATCGCACTCGCATTTCTGCCCGCCGGAAAACGGTGCGAAGGACATCATCATGGTCGGACCCGGCACCGGCGTGGCGCCGTTCCGCGCGTTCATGCAGGAGCGCGTCGCCACCGGCGCGACCGGCCGCAACTGGCTGTTCTTCGGCGACCAGCGCCGCGCGACGGATTTTATCTACGAGGACGAGTGGCTCGCCTGGCAAAAGCAGGGCAAGCTCGCGCGCTTCGACGTCGCCTTCTCGCGCGACCAAGCGGAAAAAATCTACGTGCAGGACCGCATGCGCCAGAACGGCGCCGAGCTGTGGGCGTGGCTAAAGGCCGGCGCGCACTTCTACGTCTGCGGCGACGCCAAGCGCATGGCCAAGGACGTCGACGCCGCGCTCCACGAAATCATCGCGCAACACGGCCAGATGGACGCCACCGCCGCGATCGAATACGTGAAGCAGCTCAAGAAGGATCACCGCTACATGCGGGATGTTTACTGAGCTACGCTGAAACGGCCTGCGGCCGGGCCGTGCCGACTATCAGAAGCATCGGTGGAGCGTGTTGACCCCAACGCGCTCGGAACGGGTTGAGGTCAACCCGTTCCGCCTCGAAGACCCCAGCAACCGCGACTCCTTCGCCGCGCCGGTGCCCGTCTGCCCACGAGCGCGCGAAATCCTCAGCTCGCGCCGAGCGATTTCAGAATCTTCCACGCCAGCGGCTCCTTGACCTCCGCGTGGCGCGGCACGGCTTCGACCACGCCGGTGCGCGGATTGATCCACAACGAATGCGAACCGCCCTCGCGCTTGAGGTAGCAGCCCGCGTGACGCAGGCGCTTCTCGAGTTCGCGCCGCTTCATTAGACAGCGATGACGGTTTGGATGGCGTCGTCGGGCAGGCCGCGGCGGGCGTCTTCCACTCGATCCTCGAAGATCAGGCGGATTGCTTCGCGCAAGTTGGCTTTGGCTTCTTCCACCGTTTCGCCCTGCCCGTTGGCGCCGGGGACTTCCGGGCAAACCGCCCAATAACCGCCTTCGGGAGCCGCCTCGATGATCGCGGTAAATTCGCCTTTCATGCCGCCCACGATGGACGGGAAGCGCGCCGCGTCAACTGCGCCGCCAAACGCATGGCCACGGACGTCGACGCCGCGCTCCACGAAATCATTGCGCAACACGGCGCGATGGACGCCGCCGCCGCGGTCGAATACGTGAAGCAGCTCAAGAAGGACCACCGCTACATGCGGGATGTTTACTGAGCGGGACTGGCGAAGTCAGCCAGCACGGCAGCGTCGACCTTCCAGAGTTGGTTGTGACCGCCCTTCGTTCTCCATAACATCAAAACTCGGAGACAGGAAAAAGTCGCAAGAGACCTCCGCAGAGACCAAGGATAGCGAATCCATTGATGACGTGATCTGGCAGCAGACTGCGTGAGTAAGCGACGTAACCGAGCGCACAAATCCCAAGCGCTATCACGATGGGTGCGGTAAAATAGAGGCTCACAAGCATTGGCGGGCGCGGATTTTGACGAAGATAGACGCAAAGTGCTGTGAGGATCGTCGCGAGTAGCGTGATGAGCATCGACATCCACTGTGCGCTCTTCTCCAGCGGTGGCCACGTGCTCTGTGTCATGCTAGAAACGATCCCGTATAGGACCAAACAACAACCGAAGAACGCCATCCCAAGGACAGCCACGAGCGCGATTTGTCGAACTAGCGTTTTCAGCATAAAAGCGCAGCTTTCGGCGAAATCATGAACCGTGGAGGTGCACCGCGCCACGGGAGTTCGATCGACTTAATCGTCATTTCTTGTAAGCGATATTCTGTGGTTCAAGCCCGTCCTTAACCCCGAGGCGCTCGCGGATCGCGACGAGAACCTCCATCGCAGAAAATTTGTCGTTCTTCTCCACCAGCTTCGTCGTGATCAGGCAGACCAAATCCTTAGGCAAGACGAGTGCCAGCTCCCAATTCAGCTTTTCGAATTCATACACTTCGTCAGGCTTGTTAAAGCGGCGGGAAAACAATTCAGCCACCAACTGCGCTTTCCTTCTTCTCTCGGCAAGCTCGTCTAAATCCATCTGATAGTCGGCGAGTGCTTTCTTCTTCCGATAATCGACGACGGCTTTGATGGTTTCCTTAAAGTAGAGAACAACGCCTGCGAAGATCAGGTTCAGGAGAATCGATACGAACAGTGCGGTTAGCATGGCTAGGGCCCCTTTTCCGACGAGACGCTATTATTGCCCATCATTCGAGTGCGCAAGCTAGGGTTTCATTGGGTTGGTCTGGCGTCAGAGCCTATCGCCTTTTCACGCTTGCCCGCCCGTAGCCATCCGCATCCCATCCGCCCTCCATGAGCCTGACCTACAACAATCGTGTGGCCCTCGTCACTGGTGCGGGGCGCGGTATCGGCAAAGCCATCGCTGAACTGCTCGCGAAGAACGGCGTGACCGTCATCTGCGTGAGCAAGACCGCCGAGAGTTGCGGCGCGGTCGCGGCCGGCATCGTCGCCGCGGGCGGCAAGGCCAAGGCGCTCGCCGTCGACGTCGCGAACGGCGCCGCGGTGAAGGCCGCTTGCGAGCAGCTCCTCGCCGAGTTCGGCCAGATCGACATCCTCGTCAACAACGCCGGCATCACGAAGGACGGCCTGCTGTTCCGCATGAGCGAGGACGATTGGAACAACGTCATGGCGACGAACCTGACGAGCTGCTACCACTTCACGAAGCTGATCGGCCGCCCGATGACGCAGAAGCGTTGGGGCCGCATCATCAACATCACGTCGGTCGTCGGCCTCATGGGCAATCCCGGCCAGGCCAACTACTGCGCGGCGAAGGCCGGCATGATCGGCTTCACGAAGTCGATCGCGAAGGAGTTTGCCGCGCGCAACATCACCGTGAACGCCGTCGCGCCCGGTTTCATTAAGACCGACATGACCGCCGCGCTGCCCGAAGAAGCCGGCGAGAAACTCATGAGCGTCATCCCGCTCAAGCGCCTCGGCGAAGCCGCCGACATCGCGAACATGGTGGCGTTCATCGCCTCCGAAGAGGCCGGCTATATCACCGGACAGGTTTTTACCGTTGACGGCGGCATGGTGATGTGATGCCGATTTGACCACATTTTAGCTGCGCACACCCACACGAACCCTTTCCCACATGGCCGACCAGAAAACCATCGAACAACGCGTCAAGCAGATCATCGTTAACCAACTGAACGTTAACGAAGAGCAGATCACCAAAGAGGCTTCGTTCCTCGACGATCTCGGCGCGGATTCCCTCGACACCGTTGAGCTCATCATGGCCTTCGAAGAAGAGTTCAAGAACGAGATCAAGGGCGAGATTCCCGAGTCCGACGCCGAGAAGCTCCAGACCGTCGGCGACGTGATCGCCTACATCGAAGGCAAGGCCGCCGCGAAGTAAGTTCTCCCTTTCGAAAAGGCGTTCTACCTCCCCGAAAATCGGGACTGGTAGAACGCCTTTTTATTTTCAGTGTGTCGGGCTGATGGAAACCGTCTCTCCGCACAAACGCGTCGTCGTCACCGGCCTGGGCGTCATCGCCTCGCTCGGCCACAACGTGCCCGATTTCTGGGCGAGCATCCTCGCCGGCAAATGCGGCATCGACCGCGTCACGCTGTTCGACCCGAAGGACCACTCCAGCCAGATCGGCGCCGAGGTGCGCAACTGGGATCCGGCGCAGCACATGGATCCGAAGGAGGCGCGCCGCAACGACCGCTACACGCACTTCGGTTTCTGTGCCGCCAAACAAGCCGTCGCCGACGCGCAGCTCGACATGACGAAGGAGGACGCGGACCGCGTCGGCGTCATCATCGGCTCGGGCATCGGCGGCATGTGGACGATCGAGACGCAGCACAAAGTTCTCCTCGAACGCGGCCCGCGCAAGGTTTCGCCGTTCATGATTCCCGCGCTCATCAGCAACATGGTCGGCGGACTCGTCGCGATCGAGCTCGGCGCGCGCGGCCCGAATTTCGGCGTCGTCAGCGCCTGCGCCACCGCCACGCACGCCATCGGCGAATCGCTCCGCATGATCCGCAGCGGCGAGGCCGACGTGATGGTGTGCGGCGGTGCCGAGGCGTCGATCACGCCGCTGGCCTACGCCGGCTTCTGCTCGATGAAGGCGATGAGCACGAACAACGAGAACCCGCAGAAAGCCAGCCGCCCCTTCGACGCGAACCGCGACGGCTTCATCATGGGCGAAGGCTCCGGCATCCTCGTCCTCGAAAGCCTCGAGCACGCGCTCGCGCGCGGCGCGCACATTTACTGCGAACTCTCCGGCTACGCGGCGACGTGCGACGCCTTCCACATCACGCAGCCCGATCCGGACGGCAAGGGCCTCTCGCTCTCGATGAGCCGCGCGCTCGCCGACGCCCGCGTGCGCCCGGACGAGATCGACTACATCAACGCCCACGGCACCTCCACGCCCTACAACGACAAGTTCGAGACGCTCGCGATCAAGAAGGTCTTCGGCGAGCACGCGCGGAAGGTCATGATCAGCTCCACGAAGTCGATGACCGGCCACTTGCTCGGCGCCGCCGGCGGCATCGAGGCCGTCATCAGCGTGAAGACGATCGAGACCGGCGAAGTGCCGCCGACGATCAACCTCGAGACGCCCGACCCGGACTGCGACCTCGACTACGTGCCCAACGTGAAGCGCAGCGCGAACGTCCGCACGGTGATGAGCGACAACCTCGGCTTCGGCGGCCAGAACGCCGCGCTCGTCTTCCGAAAAATCTGAGCCGCCCAGACCGCGCGCGCCGCCGGTCTGGTTTTTGTAGGAGCGGCTTTACGCCGCGATACGAACGCGGCATGCGCATCGCCGCAATCGCGGCGTAAAGCCGCTCCTGCAATTTTCGCGCGTGTCGCTCGGCGCTATTCGCGCGCGAATCTCGCCAACGCACGCGGCCTCTCGCGGCTTGCCGCGACGCGCGCCCGCTGGCATCAGTGGCAGCGCACACCCACCCCATGATTACCCCGTTGCGTCACCTCATCGCCGCGGCGTGCCTGTTGGTCGGCACGTTCGCGTGGGCAGTAGAAGAAAAATCGGCCGGGTCGGCCGAGCAATCCGTTCAGATCGCCGAATCGTGGCTGAAGCTGATCGACACCGAGAACTACGCGCAGAGCTGGAAGGAGGCCAGCAGTCGCTTCCGCGCCTCCGTCACCGAGGAAAAATGGGCCGCGATGATGGGGCAGGCGCGCCAGCCGCTCGGCGCGGTCAAGTCGCGCGATTCTGCGGGCGCCACCCTCGCGCTCGAGGCCCCGCGCCTGCCGAAAGGCCAGTATTGGATCGTGCGCTTCAAGACCGCATTCGAAGCCGCCAAGGCCGACGAGATCATCACGCTCATCGCCGACACCGACGGACAATGGCGCGTCGTGACGTTCTTCATCCGACCGCCCACGTGAAAGTCGCGCCGACTGCCTGTCCGTAGCAGCCGACGTGAGGCGGCCGGAGCCGATGCCGACGTTCGCCAGCCGACTGACATCGGCTGCTACGGGTGACGCGAGGCGCAGGCGGAACGCATCGCGGCTGCGCTGTGTCGCGGAACAACATTGCGGGACGCGCGCCGCTGCGGCTTGCTCGCGCGCATGGACGACGCCACGCGCAACGTGCGACTGCTCTTCGCGGCGCGCATGGTGCGCATGTTCGCCTACGGCCTTCTCGGCGTCGTGCTCGTGCTCTATCTGGTCGAGCGCGGTCTCGACGAAGCCGCAGTCGGCCTGCTGCTCACGTGCACGTTCCTCGGCGACGCCGCGATTTCGCTCTGGCTGAGCACGCACGCCGATCGCTGGGGCCGGAGACGCACGCTGCTCGTCGGCGCGGCGCTGATGGCGGGCGGCGGCGCGTTGATGGCGGTAACGGGAAATTTCTGGTGGCTGCTCTTCGCCGCGACCATCGGCGTCATCAGCCCGACGGGCAACGAAGTCGGCCCGTTTCTCGCGGTTGAACAGGCGGGGCTCGCCCAAGTCGTGCCCGACGCGCGTCGCACGCACTTTTTCGCGTGGTATAACCTCGCGGGCTACGCGGCGACCGCGCTCGGCGCGCTCGCGGCCGGCGGCGCGGCGCAGATTCTTCAACACGCGGGCTGGTCGACGCTCGCGAGCTACGCCGCGCTTTTCTGGGCCTACGGCGCGCTCGGGCTCGCGATCGCGCTGTTGGTGGCGCAATTGAGCGAGCGGGTCGAGGCGCCCGCGGCCACGCGCGCTGCCGCGGGGGAATCGCTCTTCGGGCTGCGCGAGTCGCGTGGCATCGTGTTTCGACTCAGCGCGCTGTTCTCTCTCGATGCCTTCGCGGGCGGTTTCATCGTGCAAAGCTTGATGGCGTATTGGTTTCACGTGCGCTTCGGCGTGGGCGAGGCGGCGCTCGGCACGGTTTTCTTCGGCGCGAACATCCTCTCGGGCGTCTCGTCGCTCGCCGCGGTGCCGCTCGCGAAACGCATCGGGCTCGTGAACACGATGGTCTTCACTCATCTGCCGTCGAACGTGCTGCTGATGCTCGTGCCGTTGATGCCGACGTTCGGCTGGGCCGCGGCGGTGCTCTGGCTGCGGCACACGATCTCGCAAATGGACGTGCCGACGCGCGCCTCTTACGTGAACGCCGTCGTGCCCGCCGCCGAGCGCTCCGCGGCCAACGGCGTCACCGGCACCGCGCGGCAGCTCGGCACGGCGCTCGCGCCAACGCTCGCGGGACTCATGGCGCCCGCGCTGCTGGTCGCCGGCGGACCGTTCTTCGTGGCCGGTGGTTTGAAGATCGTCTACGACCTCGCGCTGTGGCGCAGCTTCCGGCGCGTGCGCCCGCCGGAGGAGCACGGGTAATTTGACGTGGCTCGCGTGTCGCGCGCGGCTCGCGGCTTGCGCCGACGCAGAGAGGCTGGCATCAAAATCCCGCAAGTGCGTGGAGCCGTTTGGCCCGGTTTCAACGCTTGTTAGTGCAGTATGGCTTTGCCCCTGAAAATTCGTGACCTGCTCGTGCGCGAAGCGCACCTGCGTCTCGGGCGCGAAGCGATTTTCCCGGTCTACGAAGCGCAGCGCACGGCGCGCGCGGACTTGGTCAGAGGAAAGCCGGGGCTCTTTGCGGCGCGCGCGGCAAAGGATGCGTTCGCGCGCGAACTCGCGGAGGCCGACGAAGCGCTGCGGCTGCTCGCGAACGGCGTCGCGCAGCTCGATCGTGTCGAGCCGCACATCCGGAAGCTCGTGATCGAGGCGGCCGAGGATCACTGCCGCGAAAATCACCCGGAGTATTTGCGCGCGCTCGCCGTGCGGGCGCACCGCGCGGATTGGGAGCGCTGTTTCGTGCGCTTCGGCGAGAAAGTTTACGGCCTGACGCAGGCGCTCGGCAACGTGCGCAACATGGCGACGTCCGGCTACGAGCGCGCGCGGCAGGTGTATTCGCAGGGCGCGTTGCAGGCGTTTCTGATCGCGATCGAGGCGGCGAAGGCGCTCGAGCAGGAAATCTGTTTCGCGAACGACGTCGCCGACGTGCAGGCGCGCCTGTTGCGCGACACGCGGATGGACGCGCTCGAGCTGCCGCGGCTGCGCAACGTCAGCTACTCGCCGTGGATCGCGATGCTCAGCAGCGTGCCGCTCTCGGAGGCGCAGCCGCAGTTCGATCGGATCATCGCGGAGTTGAAGGCGGTGTTTGAACAGACGATCCCCGCGCTGCGCGAGCAGGTGCGGCTCGCCGACACCAGCCAGGGGCAGGCGCTCGACAGCTACGTTCTGCGCGTGCTCGAAGCGATGCGCGAGGAGGCGGCGACGCTGGTGAATGCGGAGGAGACCGAGGCGAGCGTCGCGGACAGCGAGCGCATGCTCGGGGAACTCGCGAAAAAATCCGCGCTCGGCCGACTGGCGCACGTGTGACGCGAAAGCGGTCCGTCGAAGTCGGATGAATGCGCCTGCCGGTCTTCCTGGGGTGCATCCTCTGCGCACTCCGCGTCCTCCGCGTTTCAATGGTCCTGCCGGCTCGGCCGGGAGCCTGCAGAAAACCTGCCGCGAATTGCGCGAATTGGCGCCAATGCAGAGGGGAAAATCCCCTTTTGCTCGATCGGTCGCACGCATCGAGCGACTTGGAAATCGACGATTGTCATTCGCGCGAATTCGCGCAATTCGCGGGCGACCGCCGGAGTCTGGCTCAGAAGCGGCGCACGAACTCGTTGTTCTGCGCGTCGCGGAAAATCAGGCGTCCGCCAGTGATCTCGCGCAGCCACAGGCCGGGCACCACTTCGGCGCCGATCGCGTGTGTTTTCCCGTTGATCATCGCTCGGCCCTCGGGGCCTTCTTTGACGGCAGCGACCGAGAATTTTCGCACGATCTCAAAAAAGTCGCTCGCGGACTGATCCGGCTGCGCGGCCGGCGGCAGAGCGGGCGCGGCGGCGAGTTTCTTTGCGGCGAGATCCTGCGCGATGGCGGCTTGGTCCTGCTTGTTCGCCGCGACGGCGGCGGTGAGATTGGCGCTCGGCGCCGGCGGGATGGAAGCGGCGGCGGTTTGACGCGGCGCCGGTGACTTCGCGGAAACGGCAGACGGGCTCGGGCGGAGCGCCCACCAAGCGACCGCGGCCACGACTGCGCCGCCGAGCACCAGTGCGACGAACAGCGGCGTTCGGTTTCTTTTCGCCAGCACCGGTTCGCCGAACACGGGCGGGGTGGAGACGCCGAGTCCCGGCGTGCTGGGCACGACTGCGGTTTCGGGCGGCGGGGTGACGGACTTGCCCTTGCTCTTCGCGAGTGCGGCGGCGATGTGGCTCACGCCGACGAAGCTGGCCGCAGCGGCGGTCGCGCTCAACCTCGTTTTCTGAAGGCCGCCTTACGGCGCGGCGACAAAACTAATAGTCGCGCGCGGTGCCGTCGGGCGCGTTGCCCGCCGCGACGGAACAACGCTTTGTTTCCCGCAACAAAACTACCCCATGGTTACTCTGAAAAAACGCATCAGCCTCACCGAGAGCGATCCGGAGCGCTCGCTCGAGTTCGAGTTCATCCGCGCGACCGAAAACGCCGCGCTCAACGCCGTCCACTGGATCGGCCGCGGCGACAAGGAAGGCGCCGACGCCGCCGCGTGCGACGCGATCAACGGCACCTTCGACCACATCGACATGCGCGGTGAAGTCGTCATCGGTGAAGGCATCAAAGACGACGCGCCCGGTATTTTTCTCGGCGACCGACTCGGCACCTGGAAGAGCGGCTCGCCGAAATTCAACATCGCGCTCGATCCGATCGACGGCACGACGAACATCTCGAAGGGCTTGCCGAACTCGATCTCCGTGATGGCCGGCGTGCTCGCGCCCGAGAAGGGCCACGCGATGGTGAACATCCCGACGTTTTACTCCGAGAAACTCGCCTACGGCCCGCAGGTGGCGCAGGCGATGGAGAAGAACAAGGCGCTGCGCTTCGACCTCGACACGCCCGTCGAGGAGATCATCCGCAAGACGGCGAAGATGCGCGGCAAGAACGTGCGCGAAGTCGTCCTCGTCGTGCTCGATCGACCGCGACACGAGAAAATCATCCAGGCGGTCCGCAAAGTCGGCGCCGCGCTGCGCCTGATTTCCGATGGCGACGTCACCGCCGCGATCGCGCCGTCGCTGCCCGACAGCGGCGTCGATCTCTACCTGGGCATCGGCGGTTCGCCCGAAGGCGTGCTCACGGCCGCGGCGCTCCGCGCGCTCGGTGGCGGGCAGCAGCTCCGCATGTGGGTGCGCGACGACGAGGAGCGCGCGCGTATCGCGAGCGATCCCGCCGCGAAGGATCTGAAAAAGATTTTCTACGCGGACGATCTCGTCACAGGCCCCGGCGCGATTTTCTGCGCGACCGGGATCACTTCGAGCTGGCTGTTGCCGGGAGTGAAGGTCGTGGGCCGTCACGCCACGACGCACTCGATCCTGATGCGCGCGCGCAGCCGCACGGTGCGTTACATCCAGGCCGTGCACGATCTCGATCACAAAACGATTTACCTGCGCAGCCGGAGCACCGAGACGCTGGTGTGAAAGCGACGGCATCGCCGCCGAGGTGAGGCCGGAAAGCGCGTGGCAATCCGCAGCAGCCGAGGTCGGTCGGCTCGCGCGCGCGATAGGCTGTCTGGCGGCCGGTTGACGTTGGCTGTCGCCGGAAAAAGGCTGACCGCAAAAAGTCCAAAAAGCCGTTGACGGCGGCTTTCGCCGGCCCTTTTACTCGCCCTTCCAATTTTGTGGCTCGGTAGCTCAGTTGGTAGAGCAGAGGACTGAAAATCCTTGTGTCGTCGGTTCGATTCCGACCTGAGCCACCACTTTCAAGAACCGCTTCCGCTTCCGGGAGCGGTTCTTGCATTTATGGCACGTCCGACGCGGCGAGCAGGATTTGCACGGCGCGTTCGAGGCCGCGGGCGTCCGCCACTTCGAAGCGGTTCAACGTCGGGCTGTCGAGGTCGAGGACGCCGAGGAGCTGGCCGCGGTGGAGCAGGGGGACGACGACTTCGGAGTTCGACGCGCTGTCGCAGGCGATGTGGCCGGGAAATGCGTGGACGTCCGGCACGACGATGCTCTCGCGGCGCGTGGCGGCGGTGCCGCACACGCCTTTGCCGAGTGCGATGCGCACGCAGGCGACCTTGCCTTGGAATGGGCCGAGCACGAGGCTGCCGTTCTCGAGCAGATAAAAGCCGGCCCAGTTCAGATCGGGCAGCGTCTGCATGAGGAGCGCGGAGGTCTGTGCGAGGTTGCAGATCCAGTTGCGCTCGCCGTGGAGGACGGCTTCGAGCTGCCGGTTGAGGGCGGCGTAGAATTCCGACTTGGAGCTGGCGTGAATGGCGGCGACGGCGTGCGACATGACGGGTGGCGGAAGCAGTAAGCGGAAGCCGCGGCGTGGCAAGGGAGGGATTGCGCTGGTTGCGGGAATAAACGAGCCTGCGGCGGCTCCCACGCTCAACAATGCCCAGCGACGCCTTCACGCAGTTGGTCGACGCGCACTACGCGCCGCTCTACCGCTTCGCGCTCAGCCTGACGAGGAACTCGTCGGACGCGTGCGACCTGACGCAGCAGACCTTCTTCATCTGGGCGCGCAAGGGCGACCAGTTGCGCGAGGAGGCGAAGGCGAAATCGTGGCTGTTCACGACGCTCTATCGCGAGTTCCTGCGCGGGCGGCGGCGCGCGGAACATGTGACGGCTTTGGAGGATTTGCCGCCCGGCGAGAACGATCCCGCCGCGCCCGAGGTCGATCTGGTGACGGGCATGGATGCGGGCCTCGTCGTCGAGGCGTTACACGAGGTGGACGAAGTCTACCGCGTGCCGCTGACGCTGTTTTATCTCGAAGAGCTGGCTTACAAGGAAATCGCGGACGCGCTAGAGGTGCCGATCGGCACGGTGATGTCGCGCCTCTCGCGCGGCAAAGCGCAACTCCGCGCGGCGCTCGCGCGCAAGGAGTCGAGCGGGAGCAAGGTCGTGCCCTTCGGCAACAACGCGAGGAAACTCTCATGAAAAACGAGGAGGCAAAATTCGTTCTCCACGCCTACCGGCCGAACGGCGCCGATGCGGGCGACGCCACTTTCTGCGCTGCGCTCGAGCAGGTGAAGCAAGACCCTGCGCTCGAGAAATGGTTCGGCGCGCAACAGGCCTTCGATCGCGCGATGTGCGCGAAGCTCGGGAGTGTCACGCCGCCGGAAAGCTTGCGCGCATCGATCCTCGCCGGCGCGAAAGTCAGTCAGGATGCGCCGCGGAGCGGGCATTCGTGGTGGCGCAGCCCGGTGCCGATGGCGGCGGCGGCGATCGCGTTGTTCCTCGCAGCCGGCGTCGCGTTCTGGCCGGCTTCGGTTTCGGCCGAGCAGATCGCGGCGTTCGCGATCAGCGACACCATGCACCAGAGCCACGAAGGCGGACACGGCGAGAACGCGGCGGAGTTTCAGGCGGCCCTCAGCCAGGCGAACCGCCGGCTCGGCGGGGGCGTGCCGGTCGATTTCGCGACATTGCGCGCGAACGGTTGCCGCACGATCCGTTTCGACGGACACGATTTGCTCGAGGTCTGCTTCAAGCGCGACGGGAAATGGTTTCACTGCTACGTGGCGCGCGCGAAGGATTTCCCGTCGCTCGCTGCCAGGCTCTCGCCGACGTTCACCGACAAAGAAGGCGCGAGCGCGGCGGCATGGAGCGACGGCCAGCACATTTTCGTGGTGGCGAGCAAGGCCGGGCGCGAAGCGATTCAGCGGCTGATCTGAGCGCACTCGGGGTTCGCGAGCATGCCCGCACCGAGCGGCGGCCCGGTGTTCTTCCCGGGCACACGGCGCACCGATGACACGGTTGCGCGCCCGAAAAAGAAATTTCGCTGGCCGCGACTAGGCAAAAGAGTCTCAGCAGAAATGCACTCGAGAAGTGTCTTGCGCGCGACCTTGTAAACGGCGCGACAGCACGGCGCGGGTTGTAAAGATCCGAGCAGAAAAGCCGCTTGTCAGGGCGCGGTTCACAGACTTTGTGCCGACGTTCCTGTGATCCACACCGCCCGAAATTTCCTTCTCACGCTGTGCGCCGTGGCGCTCGCGCCGCCCTTCGCGGGCGCGTCCGAGCGCGCGGAGACGCTGCGCGCGATCAATTGGGTGGAGAATCCCACGAACCACACTCGCCCCGGTTCGCGTGGCGAGCTCGGCCCGTATCAGTTTCTCCCGCAGACATGGCGGCTGCACACGCGCACGCCGTTTCGCAACGCCGTGCTGCGCGAGCACGCGGATGCCGTCGCGGTGAAGCACTACGAGTGGATCAAAGACGGGCTGACCGATGCCGGCATCGATCCGAATCCGTTCAACATCGCGCTCGCGTGGAATTGCGGGCTCGGCGCGGTGAAGTCCGGCCGCGTGCCGGCGGTGAGCTACGTCTACGCCGAGCGCGTGCAGAATCTCGTCGAACGGCAGCGCGTGCACGAACGAGCTACGCCAGCGGAGGCGCGCGCGTTGACGAAATCGACCGGCGAAATCGCCGCGAAGCCGGCTGTCCCGGTTGCGCCCGCATCGGCGCCGATGTTCGCTTTCAATCCCTCGTCGAACGCGGCGCCGCGTTTCATGATCGAAACGGGAGACCTGCTCTTCGAGCCGGCCATCCGGACCGAGAAAACGCCGGCGACGCCGACGGCGGTGGCGTTTGCGGCGATCATGCCGGCGGAGGAGACCGAGACGATCCCCACCGTGAAGATCGCGGAAGTAGAGAAGCCGATGTTCACGATCGGTAGTGTGGCCGCACCGCGCGTCGCCCTGATTCGCTGAGCGCGACGGAGAACTTTGCCATAGTCACGGCGGCGCTCGAAAGGGCGGCGTCTTTTTTTCCCCGGCGAGCATATCTCTCCGTCGGAACGGCGATATTATATCGCCGCTCCCAGTTTCAGTTTCCGCGCGAAGCCGCGATTCGAACGGTCATTCCGTGCACGAAAACGATCGCGGCGTGAAGCCGCTCCTACAGGGCGCCGCGCCGCGCTTGCGCTCTCTCTCTCCTTACTCGAGGAAGCTCGTCTGCTTCGGGGCACGCGCGGTTTTCTTGTCATCGTCCGGCGAGTTGAGGTGTCGCGGCGGACGCGCGACGCGCGAGGCGACGGCGGCCTCTCGGTCGGTGACGATTCGCTCGCACATTTTTTCGATCTGCAAATGCAGCCAGTTCGTCGTCGGACTGCCCTCCGTGTAGTCGGCCGGACCGTAGTGGTCGATGCGGCCGGACTGGCGGAGACGATCGTTCTGCTCGAACTCGGCGCGCACCGCGGGATTGTAGACGGCGTAGGTCTTGCCGCCGCCTTTCTTGACCACGGAGAAACTCGGGACGTCGCTCGGGCCGTCCGCGATGTAGATCATGTTTTGGATCGGAATGCGGCGATCCTCGGGTGTGACTTTCGCGTTCACGTCGATCGCGGGATTCTTGTTCGTGCCCTTGTTGATCTCGAAGATCGCGCGCGTCTTCGTGGTGTTGTCGATCATCACGCCGATCTGTGCGATCTCGGCGGCGGCATCGAGGACGAACTCGTTTTGCTTGAGGAATCCGGGGCGGAGCGGGCTCTCGATGAACTCGCAGGCCCAGATGTGATCGACGAACGGCGCGATGGCGCTGCCGCGGATCATCTCGGCGAGGCCGGTGCTGACGATGTAGTGTTCGAGCACGATCTCGTGCTTCTTGAACTCCGGTCGCTCCTGCACCCAGGCGCGCGACGATTTGAAGAACTCGGGCAGGCCGGCGTAGAATTTGATTTCGCGACCGCACTCGCGGAGCACCTTGTTGTTCAAGCCGGCCATCGGTCCGGCGAGCACGTAGGTGAGCAGGTGGTTGAGGTAACTGATCTCGGGCGAAATGTGGTAGCCGCGGCGACGGTAGTTCTCGGCGAGCGCGTTGGTCTCGCTCCAAAACGTCTGCTCGTCGACGCCGTAGCGCCGGAAGAGCGGCGCCTGCATGTAGGCGGGAATAAGCGTCTTGTCGAAATCCCAGATGCAGGCGACGATGTTTTGAGTGAAGAGCGGAGAAGCCATCGCGGAAAAGTTTTACTAGGCGGCGCGGGCCGCGCCTGATTGGCTTTCGACGCAAGCCGCCCCCTGCGGCTGACGCAATTCGCAATTTCTCCTCTGTGCCGCGCGCATGGATCAACTGCCCGACATCTCTCCTTTTCAACACCGCCTCGACGAACTCGACGCGCAGATGGCGGAGCCGTCGTTCTACGCGAACGCGCGCCGCGCGGCCGACGTCACACGCGAGCAGCAACGCCTGCGCGCGCTCGTGGACGAGTTTCACGCTTACGAAAAACTCGGCCGCGAGATCGAGGAGCACGGCGCGCTGTTGAAAGACCCGAAGGCCGACGCGGAGCTGCGCGCGCTGGCGGAGATGGAATTGCCGGATTTGGAACAGCGGCGCGCGGCGCTGCATGACTCGGTGTTGCTCGCGATGATCCCGCCCGAGCCGTCGGATTCGCGCAACACGGTGATGGAAATCCGCGCCGGCGCGGGCGGAGACGAGGCGAGCCTGTTCGCGGCGGAGCTTTATCGGATGTTCGTGCGCTACGCCGAGGGGCGCGGCTGGAAGGTGCAGCCGATGAGCTCGAGCGGCTCGGATCGCGGCGGGTTCAAGGAAGTGATCTTCCTCATCACCGGCACCGACGTCTACAAGCGCTTCAAATACGAGAGCGGCGTGCACCGCGTGCAACGCATCCCGGTTACCGAGGCGAACGGGCGCATCCACACCTCGACTGTGACCGTCGCCGTGCTGCCCGAGGCCGAGGAGGTCGACGTGCAGATCGATCCGCAGGATCTCGACATCACCGTGCAGCGCGCGAGCGGCCCGGGCGGGCAGGGCGTCAACACGACCGACTCGGCCGTGCGCATCATCCACAAGCCGACGGGTCTGATCGTGTTCTGCGCCGACGACCGGTCGCAGATCAAAAACAAGGCGCGCGCGATGGCGGTGCTGCGTTCGCGCTTGCTGAAGCTGAAGGAAGAGGAGGAGCGCGCGAAATACGCCGCGCAGCGCAAGGGCCAGATCGGCACCGGCGACCGCAGCGAGCGCATCCGCACTTACAACTTCCCGCAGAACCGCGTGACCGATCACCGCATCGGCCTCACGCTCTACAGCCTGCCGCAGGTGCTCGAGGGCAATATCGATCCGCTGATCGAGGCGCTACAGCGGGCGGAGTTCGGGGAGAAGCTCGCGGAGCTGACCGGCGCGCCGTTGCCGGCGGGGCGCCGCGGCGCGAGCGACGACGACGAGTGAAATGCTGACCGTCCTCGAAATCATCAAGCGCACGACCGAGTTCCTGCAGAAGCACGGCATCGAGAGTCCGCGGCTGAACGCGGAGCTGCTCGTCGGTCATTCGCTCGGGTTGAAGCGTATGCAGCTCTACCTGCAATTCGAGCGGCCGCTCGCCGAGGCGGAGCTGGCAAAGCTGCGCCCGCTGGTGAAGCGTCGCAGCGAACGCGAGCCGCTCCAGTATATCGTCGGCACGACGGAGTTCAGTGGCGTGACGTTGAAGGTCGACCGGCGCGCGCTGATTCCGCGGCCGGAGACGGAGCTGCTGATCGAGATCGCGAAGGAAAAATTCGCCGCGGGCGCGCCGGCGCGCGTGCTCGATCTCGGCACCGGCACGGGCGCGATCGCGCTGGCGCTGGCGAAGCATTTCGCGACGGCGAACCTGACGGCCGTCGACGTCAGTGCGGATGCGCTGGCGCTCGCGCGCGAGAACGCCGCGGCGCTCGGACTCGCGGAGCGCGTGACGTTCGCGGAGTCGGACTGGTTCGCGGCGGTGCCGAGCGATGCGCGCTTCGAGTTGATTGCGGCGAATCCGCCGTATCTTTCCGACGCGGAGACGAAGGAGACGACGCCGGAGGTGCAGAAGTTCGAGCCGTGGGGCGCACTGTCGTCGGGGCCGGTGGGAACGGAGGCGCTGGCGGTGATCGTGCGCGAGGCGAAGGCTCGGTTGGCGCCGGGCGGCTGGCTGATTTGCGAGACGGGCATCGCGCAGCACGCGCAGTTGACCGAGTGGTTGCGCGCGGCGGGTTACGCGAACGTCGAGTCGCGAAAGGATCTGACGTGGCGCGACCGGTTCGTGCTGGCGAATATCTAGCCCGGATATTTCGCCGCGTAGCGGAAACCGTGAGGTTTTCGCGCCTCGGCAGCGGCGAAATTTTCACGAATTCCGCTACCACGCTGCGTCGCGTGCTTCGCTCTGCGGGTGAAGCATCCAGGCTAGGGCGTCGCGTCGTCGCAGCCGACGTGCGTTGGCTGGGCGGATGCGCGTCGCGGAAAGAAGAACAGCCGACTTACGTCGGCTGCTACGGGCGCGGGCTACGGGTGCCGCTACGGGCGCGCGGCGGCAGGCCGGCGCGGCGTTATCCGCGCGGGACGCTCGGGGCGGGCATCGGGGTGCGTTTGGCCCAGAGCGGCGTGTCGGCGAGGCGGACGGCGTCGGAGACGACGCGGAGCGTTTCGCGCAGATGCACATCGAATTTCGCGGCGGCGACGTGATCGGCGTCGTCGGCATCGGTGTCGCCATCGGTCGGTGTGGGTTCGGGCGGGGGCGGATTCTTGATCACCGCGTCGAGCTTCACTTCGTGTTTCGCGAAATCGTTTTTCGCGAGCGCGATGAACTCGGTGTCGAATTTCTTGCCGGTGGCTTCGATCGCGGTCTTTTCGGCGCGGCGTTTCTCGAGGTTGAGCGAGATGGTCTTCTGCTCCGTGCGCTGGCGGAACCAATCGATGTTTTGCTTCAGGACGCTGAACTCCTCGAGCGAATCCTGGCGGTGCTTGCTGGCGGCGAGGAGCGGGCCGACGAAGGCTTGGTTGAGCGGTTTGCCCTCGAAGGGCGCGGTGCTGATCTCGTCCCAGATGAGCGCGTTGGGCTCGGTGGCCTCGCCGACTTCGATGTAGTCGTCGACGGAGGGGAGGACGATGTCGGGGATGACGCCTTTTTTCTGCGTGGAGGAGCCGTTGGGGAGATAGTATTTTTGCGTGGTGAGTTTGGCGGCGCCGGCTTTGCCGTAGTCGCGGGCGAGTTTGGGCAGGTAATTGCTCATCTCGAAGATGACTTGGACGGTGCCTTTGCCGTAGGTGGAGCTGTCGCCGATGATGACGGCGCGCCCGTAGTTTTGCATGGCGCCGGCGAAAATCTCGGAGGCGGAGGCGCTGAAGCGGGAGGTGAGGATCGCGAGCGGGCCGTCGTAGGCGACGGTGCGGTTGGTGTCGCGGCCGACGGAGACGCGGCCGGCGGAGTCGCGAACTTGGACGACGGGGCCCTGCTCGATGAAGAGGCCGCTGAGGTTGATGGCTTCGGAGAGGAGGCCGCCGCCGTTGCGGCGCAGGTCGAGGACGAGCGCGGTGAGGTTTTCCTTCTTCAGTTTTTCGATGAGCTCGGCGACGTCGTTGCTGGCGGAGGCGCGGGTGGCTTCGTCGGTGTCGCCGTTTTCGCCGTAGAAGGAGTTGAGTGTGATGACGCCGATGGGGTTGATCTTGCCGGTGGCGTCGGGAACCTCGAAGAGTTCGGCGGAGGCGCGGGCCTGGTTGATTTTGATGACGTCGCGGACGATCGCGACCTGCTCGGTCTTCGATTGGTCGACGGCTTTTTGCGGGATGATCGAGAGGGTGACCTTGGTGCCTTTGGCGCCGCGGATCATCTGGACGATTTGCTTGTTGCGCATGCCGACGACGTCGACGGGTTCCTGGCCGTCTTGCTGGACGGCGACGATCTTGTCGTTCGGTTTCACCTTGCCGGTGAGGTCGGCGGGGCCGCCGGGGACGATGCTGACGATCTTGCAGTAGCCTTCTTCGTCGACGGTGAGGACGGCGCCGATGCCGACGAGGTGGAGGTTGATGTCGACGTTGAAGTCCTCGAGGTCGGTGGCGGAGAAGTAGGAGGAGTGCGGATCGTAGAGGCGCGTGAACGCGGTGAGAAAGCGGGCTTCGATCTCGTCCGGGTGGACTTCGGAGGTGTTTTTCAGGAAGCGATCGAAGCGTTTCGCCATCGTGGCTTTCGCGGCTTCGGGAGTTTTTTTGTTGAGGAGCTCGTTGATCAGTTCGGCCTTCAGGCGGCGCGACCAGAGGCTGTCGGCTTCGGCTTGATCGGCGGGCCAGGGGGATTTGGAGCGGTCGATCGTGTAGGTCTCGTCGGAGGCGAGATCGATGTCCTTGGCGAGTTGCGCGTGGACCCAGGTGACGCGGGAGCCGACGCGCTGTTCGAATAGGCCGTAGATGCGGAAGGCGGCGTCGATGTTGCCGGAAAAGGCGATGTTGTTTTCGAGGTTGGTGCCGTAGAGGCGGCGGAGGGATTGCTCGTCGCCGGCGGTGAAGTAGAGGCGCTGCGGATCGAGGAGCGCCATGTAGTCGGTGATAAGTTTCGGATAGTCTTCCGCGCGCAGGCCGTTGCGGTTGAAGTGCACGTAATCGAGCATGTTCTTGAGCGTGCGCACCTCATTTTGCATGAGGGGATTCGTGGAGTAGTCGCGATCGGTGATCGCGAAGGCCACGGGCACGGCGGCGAGCCAGAGAGCGGCGCGGAGGAAGCGTGGAAGTCGCATGGGTGAGGATTAGTCGCGCGGGGCGGAGGTTTGTTTCTTAAATCGGTGAATTACGGGTGGCGTGCGGCGAAACACGTGGAAATCGAGACGCGCGGGCCGCCCAACAGTTTACCATCGGCGCGGAGCAGGCGGGGCTTGAGGCGTCAACGGCGGCTGAGGAGGTCTTTGGCATCGTCGAGCAGGCGTTTCTCCTGCTCGGTAAGAGCGCCGAAGCCGTGCGAATTTATCTTATCGAGAATGCGATCGACTTCGGCGCGGAGGTCGGCGGGCGCGGCCGGCACGATCGGCGACGTGCCGGTTTGCGGCACCGCCGCGGGTTGGCGGCGGCGGCGAAAGAGCGGGCGCGATAAGAACCCCGCGTCCGCGGCACGATCCCAGCCGTTGTTCGCGTAGAAAAAGCGGTAGTAGAGCCAGCCGGCGAGCATGCCGCCGAGATGCGCCGAGTGCGCGATGCCGCCGCCCCAACCGAGAGCGCCGCCGGCGAGTTCGTTGAAAAAGAAACCGAGCACGCTGAGCGTGAGAAAAATCCAGGCGGCGATCTTCGGCCTCAGCGTTATGGGCAACACGAAGAACAACAGGAACGTGATCTCGCGTTCCGGCGCGACGCACGCGAAGAACACGAACATCGCGGCCACCACGGCCGACGCGCCGACAAGCGTCGCCGGCGTGCCCGCCCAGTAATGCGTGGCAAACCACGCCAGACCGCCGAGGAGGGAGGCACCGACGGAGAATTGCGCGATACCGCGGGAGCCCAGCATCGGGGCGATCTCGCGCCCGATCAGGAAGAGCCCCAGCGCGTTGACGACCAGGTGCAGGACATTCGCGTGGAGAAACGTGAACGTGAGCAGCGTCCAGACTTTGCCCTGGAGCAGTCCGCCGGGGGAAAGTGCGAAAAGACGCAGGAATGCATCACTGTTCAGGAAGAAATTGAACACGAACTGCAGCACCGAACCCGCGATCACCGCACTGAGCAGCCACGTGAGAGCCGACGTGGTTTCGCGCGGGTAATCCGAGCGCATATAGGAGCGGTCCGAGAGCATCGGCCGCAACTTACGCCAGCCCTTCCCAAATACAAGCCCACGTCCGACAGGATCGATGCCCCGGGCGCATGACGCGGTGCCCCCCGCACACAGCGGTAGCGCCGCTTGACATGACCGGGCAACGTCCTTGTATGCGCGACATGGCTAACAAAGCAGAGAAGTGGAAGGAAAACGTCCCCGGTAAGTTCTACGTCGATCAGCAGTGCATTGACTGCGACTTGTGCCGCGAGACGGCTCCGGGCTTCTTCACGCGCCACGACGAAGGCGGCTACTCCTTCGTGCACAAACAGCCGACCACCGACGAAGAAGCCGCCCTCTGCATGGAAGCCCTCGAAGGTTGCCCCGTCGAAGCGATCGGCAACGACGGCGAAGAATAATCCACGCCGCTCCGACGCCCTTTCACCGCTGCGGAATGCCGCAGCGGTTTCTTTTTCTCCCATCTGTTAAGTTGAATCATGGAAATTAACAACACGCCTCAACGGCGCGCCGCTTCGGCGCTGCTCCTCCTCGCATTCTCGTCCGCTGCCCTGCTGCGCGCGGACGACGACTCTCGCGGCACCAAGCTGCCGGAATTTGTCGTGACCGAGTCGCGTGTCGCGAACGACGAGCCGGCGGGCACGCTCGCGATGCCGGTCTCGGCGCTGCGCTACGAGCCGCGCGTCGACGTGCAGGCACGCAACTTCGCGGAAGCGCAGGCGGACGTGAGCATTCGCGGCGGCGTGTTCGAGTCGACCGGTGTGCGCGTGGGCGCCGCGGCGCTGTCCGATCCGCAGACGGGGCACTATTTTTTCGAGCTGCCGGTTTCGCCCGAGCTGCTGCGTGCTCCGGCAGTGCTGACGGGTCTCGATAATGCCGCCGGCAGCTTTAATGCCGGCACGGGCACGGTGGAATATGCGTGGAGCCCGGTTCGCACGGGCGGCCGCGCGAGCCTGGCGGCGGGCGAGCACGGATTTCGCCGCGAGTCGCTCTACGGCGCAGCGACTCGCGCGTTCCACGACGGACGCGACGTGCTCGGAGCCGACTTCGCGGTGGCGCAGTCGAAGTCGCACGGCGCGATTCCATTCGGCGATCACGATTTCTCGCGCGCGAACGGCCGGCTCCAGTGGCGCACCGCGAACGCGCAGACGGACGCGTTTGTCGGTTACCAGCGAAAGTTCTTCGGCTGGCCGAATCTCTACACGCCGTTCGGCTTCAACGAAACCGAGAACCTGCAGACCGTCCTCGCCGTCGTGAACCACTCGTGGCACGACGCGCACGGCAACAAGTTCGCCGCCGCCGCGTTCTACCGCCGCAACAAGGACGACTACGAATTCAACCGGGCCGTGCCGGGCGCCTCGAATCCGTTTCAGCACACGACGTGGCTGCGCGGCGTGGACCTCGCCGGCCGCGTCCAGTTGGCCGAGGCGGCGGTGCGTTACTCGCTCGACGTCGCGCACGACAACCTCCAGTCCACCGCGCTGACCTTCGGGCGCTTCCACGACCGCACCCTTTCCAAGGCTACGCTCGTGCCCGAAATCGTCACGGCGCTCGGCGACGGCCAGCTCATCTCGCGTGCCGGCGCGACGTTCGATCGTTCGGACCGAGACGGCAGCGCGTGGTCGCCGCTCGCGGGTCTTTCGTGGAGTAACCCGGCGAGCCAAGGCGTGCGTCTCGAGTATTCCGAAACGACGCAGCTCCCGTCCTACACCGCGCTCAACTCCAACGCTGCCGCCGGGCTTTTCCGCGGAAACCCGAATCTCGGCCGCTCGCGCGCGCGCAACCTCGAACTCGGCGCGAGCACCGAGTGGCGCGGCTGGAAACTCGAAGCGGCGGCGTTTCGTCGCTGGGACGACCAACTCGTCGACTGGACGTTCCGCACCGGCGTGATCGCGCGCACAGCCAATCCCGTCGACACGGTCACCGACGGCCTCGAGGCGCTTGCGAGCTACCGCAGCGCACGGGTGGACGCGACGCTCGGCTACGCCTGGCTCCACAAGCGCAGCGATTACGGCTCGGCGTCGATCGACGCGAGTTTCTACGCGCTGAACTTCCCCGAACACCGTGCGACCGCCGCCGTGCGCTGGCGCCTAGGCGGCGGCTTCGAGCTGCGCAGCGACAACGAATATCGCGTCCAGACGCCCAACGTCCTCCGCACGACCGGCGGGCGGCACGCGCTGCTCTCGTCCGCGGGCCTCTATTATCTACCGCCGGCGTGGCGCGGGTGGGAATTTTCCGCGATCGTCGACAACCTCTGGGATTCCGACTTCCAGGAGGTGCCGGCCGTGCCCGCTTCGCCGCGCCAGTGGGCGGTCGCGGCGGCATTCCGCTGGTAGGATTACACGGGTCGGGCGCCGTTTCCAGCGGCGCGAATTTCGCTGGAAAAATCCGTCCGCGTGCTGATTTTGGCCGCGAACCTTTTCTCCCATGCTCCTCTGGATCGTCCTCATTCTCGTCCCGCTCCTGTTCGGTCTCTACGCGCAGATGCGCGTGTCGAGCGCCTACAACAAGAACGTGCAAATCCCGTCGCGCGGTCGCATCTCCGGCCGCGAGGCCGCGGCGGCCGTGATGGAAAGCGCCGGCATCTACGACGTGCAGATCGTGCGCGTCGAGGGCCAGCTCACGGACCACTACGATCCGTTTCACCGGAAGCTCGCGCTCTCCGAGCACAACTACGACGGCACGAGCCTAGCCGCGCTCGGCGTCTCCGCGCACGAAGCGGGGCACGCGATCCAGCACAAAGCCGGCTATTCGATGATGAAATTCCGCCAGGCGCTCGTCCCGGCGATGCAGATCGCCTCGCCGATCGCTTGGGGCGTGCTGAGTTTCGGCATCCTGATCGCGGCGCTCATCGGCTCGAAATTCATCGGCATCCTGATGCTCAAACTCGGCATCGCGGCGCTGGTGGTGATCGCGCTCTTCCAACTCGTCACGCTGCCCGTCGAGTTCGACGCCACCCGCCGGGCCAAGGCGCAACTGGTCAACCTCGGTATCGTCGGCCGCGACGAGATGGACGGCGTCAACGAGACGCTCGACGCTGCGGCTCTGACCTACGTCGCGGCTTTCGTGGCGACGGTCGGCAATCTGCTTTATCTGTTGCTGATGCTCACGGGCGGCCGGCGCGACGACTGAGCACTGCACGCCGCATCGCCACGTCTCACGCCAGCCGTGCGGCTGGCGTTTTTATTTTCGCGCGTGCGTTTCGGTCAGCGCGCAGGATTGCCGCGCACAGAAGCGGCCGCGGCCACGTCGCTGGTCACGACGCTCATCGCACCGACGACAGCGTTCGTGCCGATTGTCACGCCCGGCAACACGAACGCTCGCGCGCCCACGAACGCCCGCTCCCCCACAACGATCGGCGCCGTCATCAGCGGCCACTCGGTGTCCGCGACGTCGTGCGTGCCGGTGCAGAGATAGGCTTCTTGTGCGACCAGCGCACCGGCTCCGAGCGTGATGCGGTCCAGCGCGTAAAGATTGGTGCGATCGCCGACGCACGCGCGGTCGTGCAGCTCGACGTTCCACGGCAGCGCGATGCGCGCGCGTTGGTGGACGAAGGGCGTGCCGACGATCTTCGCGCCGAAGACGCGCAGCACGAACAGCCGCCACGGATTGAGCGGCTTCGGCGTCCAGCCGCACAAGAGCGCCCATGCGAGATCGAACGCGCCCGCCGCGAGCCGCTGCGAAAAACTCCACGGCGTGCTGCGACCCGGGAGTTGACGGCGGACGAGAGGCTGCTTGCTCATGGCGCGGAGCGAATGGTCATCGGTTCGTGCGCGCGCGTCGAGTCTTCATCGGCGCTCCGGCGATGCGTCGAGTGCGGCGAGGTCGGCTTCGACCATGAGGCGCGCGAGGGCGGACATTTTCGTTTGTGCCGACCAACCGAGTTTTTCGCGGGCGCGAGTCGCATCGCCGACGAGGCGAACCGGCTCGGCCGGGCGAACGAAGCGCGATTCGAACTTCACGTGCGCGCGCCAATCGCGCCCGACCGCGCCGAAGGCGGCGTCGAGAAACTCGCCGAGTGTGCGGCTCTCGCCGGTGGCGAACACGTAGTCGCCGGCGCGTTCCTGCTGGAGCGCGCGCCACATGCCGTCGACGTATTCGGGCGCGTAGCCCCAGTCGCGCGCGGCGTCGAGGTGGCCGAGCGGCAACTCGCTTTGCCGGCCGCGGGCGATGCGCGCGGCGGCGAGGGAGATTTTGCGCGTGACGAAATTCTCCCCGCGCCGCGGCGATTCGTGGTTGAACGCGATGCCGTTGCACACGAACAGCCCGTAGGCGTCGCGGTAGACGCGGCAGAGATTCGTGGCGAAGGCCTTTGCGCAACCGTAAGGACTCGTCGGGCGCAGCGCGGTGTCTTCGTTTTGCGGCGCAGCCGCGGGCGCGCCGAAAATTTCCGAACTCGAGGCGTGATAGAGTTTCACCGGTTGCTCCTGATCGCGGAGGCTTTCGAGCAGGCCGAGTGTGGCGTTGGCGACTTCGTTGCAGGTCGCCTCGGGAATCTCGAAGCTGAGTCCGACGTGGCTCTGGCCGGCGAGGTGGTAGACTTCGGTCGGCCGGATTTGGCGGAAGAGCCGCCGCAGCGAGGTGGTGTCGTTCAGGTCGCCGTAGTGGAGGAGCAGCGTGCGGCCGCCGATGGCAGGATCGTGCCGCAGGTGTTCGATACGTGAGCGGTTGAAGAGGCTCGCGCGCCGCACGAGGCCGTGGACGACGTAGCCGCGCGCGAGCAGCAATTCGGTGAGGTAGGAACCATCCTGGCCGGTGATGCCAGTGATGAAGGCGACGGGGGCGGACATGCGGAGGCTGGCGGAAGGGGAGGGATTCGAACCCCCGGAGGCTTGCGCCTCAGCGGTTTTCAAGACCGCCGCAATAGACCACTCTGCCACCCTTCCGGGACGAGAAATCGCTGGCAGCGTTGGCGGATTTTGCGCAGTGTCCAGCCCGCAACTCGCGCGCGGGGCCACGCGGCGGCAACCGCGCCATGGCCAAACTCGAATCCGAACTCGCAGTCGCAGAGATGCAGGGGCTCTACGGGCCGTTCACGATGCACGAACGCGTCGTGCAGAAAATCTGGCTCCAGCAGGATTTCGCCGCGCGCGCGGCGACGCTCCTCGACGGACGCACGCTCGAGATCGTTTCGCCCGGTCGCTGGAATCTTCTCGGCGGACCCGATTTCAAGCACGCGCAGCTCCGCGTCGACGGCCGCGACGTGAGCGGCGACATCGAAGTGCATTTCCACGCACCGGATTGGACGTCGCACGGACACGCGGGAAATTCCGCCTACGCGGAGGTCGTGCTGCATGTGTTGTTGTTCCCGCCGGCGGCCGGAGCGCGGCCGCAGCGGCGTGGCGATGGCACGGAGATCCCCGCGCTGGTGCTGCTGCCGCTGTTGCACCGCGATCTCGAGGAATACGCGGCGGACGATGCCCTCGAGGCGCTCACGGCGCGCGATGAGTGGCGACGGCTCGAGGAACTGGCCAACCTGCCGCTCGAGACGTTGCGCGATCGCTTGCGCTCGCTCGCGGAGAAGCGCTGGCAGGCGAAGGTGGCGAGTGCGCGGTTGCGCGTGGCGCGACTCGGTTTCGAGGGCGCGGCGCACCACACCGCGCTGGAAATTCTCGGCTATCGCCACAACCGCGTGCCGATGCTCGCGACCGCCGAGCGCTGGCCGCTCGCGGCGTGGCGGGACGGCGGCGCGACGGGCGTCGCGGACGTTGCGCTCGCGACCGTGCAGGGTTGGCAGAACCACGGTGTGCGTCCTGCCAACCATCCGCGCACGCGTCTCGCGCAATACGCGCAATGGATCGCGCGCGCACCGGATTGGTCGCAACGTTTGGCGGAGTGGGGCGCGGCGCTGCCGACGCTGGCGTTCCTGCCGGACGTCACGACCGCTCACGCGCGGCGGGCGGGCGAGTTTCGGCGGCTGCGCGAGCGGCTCGGTCGCGAGGTGTTGGCCGACGCGATCGGCGGGCCGCGGTTCGACACGCTGGTTTGCGACGGCTTTTTGCCCGTGCTCGCCGCGGCGCAGGCCCGGCCGGGGCTGGAGGTTTTCTGGTTCCACTGGTTTGCCGGCGACCTTCCCGATTCTGTCCGGCGCGGCCTGAGGAAACTGGCGGTCACCGGTTCGCGCGATCACCCGCTTTGCCACGGTGTCGGGCAGGGCTTGCTGGCGTGGCTCATCGAACGCGAATTCCGCGCGTAAGTGCCTGTCAGTTCGCGTGGGGCGGCGCGCTTGACAACGCGCAGCTCCGACGGCTACCTTGCGCGCTCACTCAAGTTCACTTTCCACAAGTGGGCGGGCCTTCGGGTCCCGCCTTTTTTTTCCCACACACACAGTCCATCATGAGTAGCGAAATTCTGTCCGTCCTCGAATACATGGAGAAGGAGAAAGGCATCCCGCGTGCCGACATGATCTCCGCCATTGTCAACGCCATCAAAACGGCGGCGCTCAAGGGCGTGAATTCGGGCCAGGATTTGAAGATCGAGATCAGCCCGAAGAACGGACAGCTCAAGGCTTGGGCGGTGATGAAGGTGGTGGACTCGGTTTCGGACCCGAAGACTCAGATTCACGTGGAGAAGGCGCAGGTGTTCAAGGCCGGTGCGATCGTCGGCGATTCCATCGAAAAGGAAATCGATCCCGCTTACCTCGGCCGCATTGCCGCGCAGACGGCGCGCCAGGCGATCATGCAGCGCCTCCGCCAATTCGAGAAGGAGCGCATCTACGACGATTTCAAGGACTCCGTGGGCGACATCGTCAGCGGCACCGTGCGCCGGCGCGAGCGCAACGACCTCTTCATCGATCTCGGCAAGGCGGAGGCCGTCATGCCGGGCAAGGAGCAAGTCCCCGGCGAAGAATACGCGCCGGGCGAGCGCATCCGCTGCTTCCTGCTCGAGATCGAGAATTCCAGCCGCGGCCCGGAGGTCATCCTCAGCCGCGCGACGCCGAAATTCGTCCGCCGCCTGTTCGAGCTCGAGGTCACCGAGATCGCCGACGGCACCGTGAAGATCGAAGCGTTCGCTCGCGAGCCGGGTTACCGCACCAAGATCGCCGTCACGAGCACCGACCCGAAAGTCGATCCCGTCGGCGCCTGCGTCGGCGCGCGCGGCGCTCGCGTGAAGAGCATCGTTCGCGAACTCGGCGGCGAGAAGATCGACATCATCCCGTATCACGCCGATCCGAAGGAAATGCTCTTCGAGGCGCTCAAGCCGGCCGTGCCGCGCGAGATCGTCCTCGACGAAAAGAACAAGCGCATGCTCGTGCGCGTCGCGAACGAGGATCTCGCCGTCGCCATCGGCCGCAAGGGCCAGAACGCGCGCCTCACCTCGCGCCTCGTCGGCTGGCGCCTCGACATCGAAGAGTGGAAAGCCACCACCTCCGACCCGCGCGCCCAAGCCATCAGCGCGCTGGTGGGCGCCTTCGGCTTCGACGCAGCCATCGCCGAGCGCCTCGTCGCCAACGGCATCAATTCGCCGGCCGCCTTCGAGGGCGTCGAGGCGAACGACCTCGTCGACATGGGTTTCACCGAAGAGGAAGCGCACGGCGTCATCGCCAAGGTTTCCGGAGCCCAAGCCTGATTTTTCGACCACGCACGCAACTCTACTTACCAAGACACCGACTTAATGAGCGCCCGCATTCACGAGATCGCCAAGCAATACAAAGTTGAGCCAAAGGAGATGCTCTCCTGGCTCAAGGAGCAGGGCTACGTCTCGTCTGACACCAAGTCGGTGTCGAGCACCGTCAGCAAAATCTACTACGACGAGATCGAGAAGCATTGGGGCGCCAAGATCATCGAGACCGAGCCCGCGCCCGCTCCGGCCGAGCCCGCGCCGGCGGCGCCCGAGGTCGTGTCGCAAGTCAAGCTGCCCGCCGGCGTCTTCGTGAAATCGAAGGAAGACGTCGTGCGCGAAAAGGAAGAGGCCGCCAAAGCCGCCGCCGCCGCGAAGGCCGCTGCCGCTGCGGCCGCCGCGCCCGCTCCGGTCGCGCCGCCGCCCGCGCCGGCCATCGTCGCTCCGGCTGCTCCGGCTCCGAAAACGCCGCCGCCCGTCGTCGCTCCGCCCGTTTTCAAAGCCGCACCGCCGCCGCCGGCCGCACCGCGCGCGTTCACTGCCGCTCCGGCCGCCGCGCCCGCCCCGGTCTTCGCGCCGAAACCCGCGCCGGTCGCTCCCGCTCCGATCGCGAAAGCCGCGCCGACTCTGCCGCCGCCTCCGATGTCGAAGGCTCCGACCCAGCCGCCGCCCCCGCCGGCTCTCGCTGCGCGCCCCGCTCCGGCCACGCCGCCGCCTCCGACCTTCAAGGCGCCGTCCGCTCCTCCGGCCACGCCCACCGTCTCGTCCGTCACCGTCACGGAGGAGGGCGGCGTGAAGATCATTCACCTCAAGCCGCCGATCGTCGTCCGCGACTTCGCCGTCGCCCTCGGATTGAAGCCCTTCAAGCTGATCTCCGAGCTCATGGAGATGAGCATCTTCGCGTCGATGAACCAATCGATCGACGAAGCGGTGGCCAACAAGCTCGCCGAGAAGCACGGCTTCCTCCTCGACATCAAGCACCGCGGCGAACAGCAGCCCGTCAGCCCGGCGGTTAAAAAGGAAGAGGAGAAAAAGTCGCGCGAGGAAAAGGCACGCGAAGAGGACATCAAGAATCTCGCCGCCCGTCCGCCCGTCGTCGTCATCATGGGCCACGTCGACCACGGCAAGACCTCGCTGCTCGACGCCATTCGCAAGGCCAACGTCGCCGCCGGCGAATTCGGCGGCATCACGCAGCACATCGGCGCCTACCAGATCGAGCATAACGGCAAGAAGATCACTTTCCTCGACACGCCCGGCCACGCCGCCTTCTCCGCGATGCGCGAGCGTGGCGCGAACGTCACCGACATCGCCGTGCTCGTCGTCGCCGCCGACGACGGCTTCATGCCGCAGACCGACGAGGCGCTGAAGCACGCGCAGAACGCCAAGGTTTCCCTCATGGTCGCCGTCAACAAGATGGACGTGAAGGGCGCCAACCTCGACCGCGTGAAGGGCCAGATGCAGGAGCGCAACATCGCGCCCGAAGACTGGGGCGGTGACACGATCACCGTGCCGGTCGCCGCGATCAAAGGCCAGGGCGTCACCGAGCTGCTCGACTACATTATCCTCAACGCCGAAGTCCTCGACTTGAAGGCCAACCCGAAGGCCGAGGCCAGCGGTGTGGTCATCGAGTCCGAGGTCGAAGTCGGGCGCGGCCCGCTCGCGACCGTCATCGTCCAACGCGGCACGCTCCGCGTCGGCGACGCGCTCGTGTGCGGTCCGCACTGGTGCAAGGTCCGCGCGATGTTCGACGACGCCGGCGCCAACGTGAAGGAAGCCCCGCCGTCCACCCCCGTGCGCGTGATCGGTTGGTCGGGCACGCCGGACTCCGGCATGAAATTCATCGCGGTCAAAAACGCCCGCGAAGCCGAGAAGCTGGCCGAGGAAGCCGAACATCTGCTCAAGAAGGAAGCCGTCACCGCCGCCGCGATCCCGAAGGACACGTCGATCGACGCGCTCTTCGCCAACATCGCCGCGACACAGGAAAAGGTGCTCAAGGTCGTCCTCAAGTCCGATGTCTACGGCTCCGTCGAAGCGGTCCGCAGCGTCCTCGAAGGCATCAAGAGCGCCAAGGTGAAGCTCGACATCGTCGCCTCCGACGTCGGCATCGTCACGAAGAACGACGTCCTCATGGCCAGCGCCGCGAAGGCCGTTATCATCGGCTTCAACACCAAGCAGGAAAACGGCGTCACGCCGCTCGCGAAGCATCACGGCGTCACGATCGAGCACTTCAACATCATCTACGAACTCGGCGATCGCGTGAAGGAGATGATGGCCGACCTGCTCGACCCCGATCTCAAGGAAAACAAGCTCGGCGTCGCCGAAGTCCGTCAGGTGTTCCCGATTTCGCACGGCTTCGTCGCCGGCTGCCTCGTCACCGAGGGCAAGATCAACCGCAACATCTCCGCCCGCGTCCGCCGCGGCAAGGATTCGCTCTTCGAGGGCAAGGTCGGCACGCTTCGCCGTTTCAAGGACGACGCGAACGAAGTCCGCGCCGGCCTCGAGTGCGGCATCCGCCTCGACGGCTACGACGGCTACCAGCCCGGCGACAAGATCGAGTGCTTCGAAATCCAGAAGGTTAGAGCTTCGCTCTGATTTTCGATTTTTGATTTTCGATTTTCGACTCGCGCCGCATCGCCGCTCGAAAAATCGAAAATCGGGAATCGAGAATCAAAAATCCCATGTCCAACCGCCTTCTCCGCGTCAACGAGCTGCTCCAGCGCGAAATCAGCGCCTACCTGCGCAAGCGCTACACGAGCGAGGCCACGCGCCTGACCATCTCGGGCGCGGACGTCACGGGCGATCTCCGCGAGGCGAAAGTCTACTACACCGTCGTCGGCTCCGATCCGGAAGAAATCGCGAAGACGGGCCGCTGGCTCCGCTCGAAACTCGCCGAGATTCGCGCCGTCGTCGCGAAGAACGTCGTGATGCGCCACGTGCCGACGCTCACGTTCCACCACGACGCCTCCGGCGAACGCGCCGTTCGCATCGAGACGCTGCTCGACGAAATCGACAAGCAAGGGAAGAAGCCCGAATGAGCCACTATCCCGAGTTCAAGACGCAGTTCGCCGACTTCCTGAAAGCGCTCGACGGCCAGCGTGTGGCGGTGGTCGGCCACCAGCGCCCCGACGGCGACTGCATCGGCTCGCAAGTCGCCCTCACGCGTGCGCTGCGCGCACGCGGCATCGACGCCATCGCGATCAACCCCGATCCGGTGCCGCGCCGGATCAAGTTCCTGCTCGGCGACACGCCTTTCTTCCAACGCGACCACATCGAGCACGATGGACGCCTCGCGGTCTTCACCGACTGCGCGGATCACAACCGCGCGGGCGACAAGACGCGCGATCTCTATCCCGACGCGTTTGGCTGCTTCGACCATCACCTCTCGAACGTGGGCTTCGCGCAGCACAATTTCGTCGATACGAAGAGCGCCGCCACCGCCGAGGTTCTGGCCGGACTCTTCCTCGATGCCGGCGTGCCGATCGACGCCGTGTCCGCGCAAGCGCTCTACACCGGCATCATGACCGACACCGGTCAGTTCCGCTTCGCTTCGACTTCGCAGCGCGTTTTCACTCTCGCCGGCGAACTCCTCGCGCGCGGCGCGAACCCCGCGCAAGCCGGCCAGGAACTCTACGAACGCGAGTCGCTCGGAAAACTGAAACTGCTCCAGCATTTCATCAGCTCGCTGAAACTCGAGTGCGGCGGCCGCGTGTGCGTGGGCCTTCTGCCACAGGGAATTTTCGATCAGGTCGGCGCCACCGTCGAGGATACCGAGGGCCTCGTCGACTACGCGCGTTCGCTCGACGGCGTCGCCATCGGCGCGTTGATCGAGGAGCGCCCCGGGGTGATCAAAGCCAGCCTTCGCGCGCAGGACGCGGTTTACCGCGTCGACTCGATCGCGGCGCAGTTCAACGGCGGCGGTCACGCCAGCGCCGCCGGGCTGAATTTTCGGGACACGTTGTCCTCGTTCTACCCGAAGCTGATTGCGGCGTTTGCGCAGCGCCTGCGGGAAATCGACGCTCTCAAAGCCCAATGAGTCTCCGCTCCCCCAAGGAAGTCGAGGGCGTCCTGCTCGTCGACAAACCCACCGGCATGACGTCCCACGACGTCGTCTATCGCCTGCGGCGCAAATTTCAGATTCAGCGCATCGGCCACGCCGGCACGCTCGATCCGCTCGCGACCGGCCTGCTCGTCATGCTCATCGGCAAGGCGACGAAGATTTCCCAATACCTCATCAGCGAGGACAAGATTTACGAGGGCGAGGTCACGCTCGGCACCACGACGAATACGCAGGACGCCGAGGGCGAAGTGATGGAATCGCGACCGGTGCCGCCGCTCACGGAAGCGCAAGTGCTCGAAGCCATGAAGGGCTTTCTCGGCGACCAATACCAGACGCCCCCGATGTTTTCCGCCGTGAAGATCGGCGGCGTGCCGCTCTACAAGAGCGCGCGCAAAGGCGAGGAAGTGGAACGCGAACCGCGCTTCATCCGCGTCACCGCGTTCGATCTGCTCGGCTTCGCTTCGCCGAAAATTCACTTTCGCCTCGCGTGCACGAAAGGCACTTACGTCCGGGTGATCGCGAGCGACCTCGGCGAAAAATTCGGCTGCGGCGCGCACCTCTCGGCGCTGCGCCGCACCGGCAGCGGCAAGTTCACCATCGAGCAATGCGCGACGCTCGCCGACATCGAGGCGATGCCCATGCCCGATCTCGAGAAGCGCCTCATCCCGATCCACGAGGCCGCCCCCCGCGTCGCCTACTCGTGAGCACGCCGCGGCAGTTCGACTCGCTCGAGCGGGTGACGCTGCCCGCCGGCCCGGTTCATCTCGCCATCGGCATGTTCGACGGCGTGCACCTCGGCCACCAGTCTGTGATCGAGGCCGCCGTGCACTCGGCGCGCCGCGCCCGCGGCTTCGCCGGCGTGCTGACCTTCTGGCCGCATCCCAGCGCCGTCCTGCGAGCGGCTCAGCCGACGCCGTTGATTCTCTCGCGGACGATGAAACGCGAACTGCTCGGCCGGCTCGGGCTCGATTTCGTCGTCGAGCATCCGTTCTCGCTCGAGTTCGCCGCGACGACGGCGCGAGAGTTCGTGGCGTTGCTCAAGCGCGCGTTTCCCGGCCTCGAGGCGGTCTACGTCGGAGAGAATTTCCGCTTCGGCCGCGGACGCGAGGGCGACACGGCGACATTGATCGCCGCCGCGCGCGAGGCGGGTTTCGCCGTCTACAGTGCGCCGCGTCTCAACCACAACGGCGCCCCGATCAGCAGCAGCCGTATCCGCGACCTCATCGCCGCGGGCGAGATCGAGCAGGCGAACGCATTGCTCGGCTACTCGTATTTCTCGGTCGGCACGGTCGAGCCGGGCAAACGCCTCGGCCGCACGCTCGGTTTTCCGACGCTCAATTTCACCTGGCAGCCCGCGCTCGCGCCGCGCTACGGCGTCTATGCGGTCATGGTGTCCGGTCCCGACGCCGAGCGGCTGCCGGGCGTGGCCAACTACGGCCTGCGACCGACGGTCGAAATCCGTGCGCCCGTGCCGCACTTGGAAGTGCATGTGCTGGCGCCGACGCGGCTCACTTATGGCGACCGCGCGACGGTGCAGTGGCTGCGCTTCCTGCGGCCGGAGAAGAGGTTTTCCGGAGTGGACGAGCTGCGCGCGCAGATCGAAATCGACCGGCAGATGGCGCTCGAAACGCTGGGAAAAATTTCTGCGCAAGAACCTCCAAAGAGCGCTTGACTCGTCTTTGTCGGAATCTACGTTGCGGCCTCTTTCGTCCCTCACGGGGTGGTAGCTCAGCTGGTTAGAGCGTCTGCCTGTCACGCAGAAGGCCGCGGGTTCGAGTCCCGTCCATCCCGCCATTTTAGGCCCCGATTTCCTCGGGGCCTTTTTGCTGGGCGACGGCTCCGGCACGGCGCCGCGCGAGGTCGGCGGCGATCTGCGGTTCGAGACGCTCGAAGCGGCGGTAGAAGAGCACCGGCACGAGTGCGAGGGCGAAGGCCGCGGCGGGCAACCATACGACGCCGAACTCGATCGCGTGCGCGGCGGCGGCCGTTTGCGCGGCCTTCGGCACGTAGCCGGCGGCGTCGAGCAACCACATCGGAAGTGCGCCACCGAGACCGGCGCCGGCTTTCAGGCAAAACGCCGCGCCGACCGCCGTGAGCAGGCCCGCGGCGCGAATGCCGGTTTTCCATTCGCCGTAATCGACGCTGTCGGAAAGCACCGAGAACGGCATCGCCATCGCCGCGCCGCTGGCGACGAAGCCGAGCGTCCAACCCGCCAGGATCAGCGGGAGCGAGTGGCCTTGCTGGACGCCGAGAAAGATCACGAGTTGTCCGACGAGCATGCCCGCGAGGCCGAGCGCCCAGACGGTCGCCTTCGCGGCGCGGCGGCAGAACCACGGCAGCAGCAGCGCGGTCGCGAGCGAGGCGAAGTCGAGACCGTTGGCCAGCTTCAGCAGGTCGGGGCGGTGCAGCACGTATTCGAGGAAGTGCGGCGCGACGGTCACGCGGGAGATGAAGCCGATCCAGAAGAGGAGGCTGCTGGCAAAAATGATGAACCACGGCCAGTTCCCGCGCAGCGCACCGAACGTGCCGCGCAACGGCAACGGCTTCGTTTCGACCGGAACGGTTTCGCGGAGATTGCGAAACGCCGCGAGGAAGAGCGCGAGCGACACCGCCGCGAAGATCGGCACGGCGATCGCGTAGCCGCGCCGATCGTCGCCCTGGCCGAGCACGCGCACGAGTTCGAGGCCGGTGAGGTTGACGATCAGCACGCCGAGCTTGGAGCCGAGCATGCGAAACGTCGTGAGCGTGACGCGTTCGCGGGGATCGGGCGTGAGCGCGGAGAGGATCGAGGTCACCGGTGTGTTGATGCCGGTGTAGAGAACGTTGCAGGCGATGTAGGTCACCGCGGCGTAGGCGACCTTCGCGCCTTGGCTCAACTCGGGCGTGAGAAACGTGAGCACGCCGAAGACCGCGAACGGCCCCGACAGCCAGAGGAACCACGGCCGGCTCTTGCCCCAGCGGCTGCGCGTGCGATCGAAGATCAGGCCCCACACCGGCGCGTCGATCGCATCCACCCAGCGCGCGACGAGCAGAATCGTGCCGACGGTCGCGGCGGGGATGCCGTAGGTGTCCGTATAAAAATACGGCAGATACCACATCACCCAGCAGAACAGGAGTTGCCCGGCGACGTCGCTCGCCGCGTAGCTGAGGCGTGTGGTGGTGGAGGTCGTGGACACGGGGTGGTTGGGGTTGGCGGCTCGGGTGTAGGAGCGGCTTTACGCCGCGACCGGTTCGGTGCGCGTGCCGCGTTCGTATCGCGGCGTAAAGCCGCTCCTACAACGCTTCGCGCCGATGCTCATGGCGTGAGCGCTTCGAGGCCGTGCCGCGCGAGCACGTCGCACAACTTCACCGGACGGCCGGTGGCGCAGGATTCTTCCATCGCCTGCATCAGCGCGACGGTGACGATGCCTTCGTCGACGTCGGGCGTGGGCTTGCGGCCTTCGGCGAGGCAGCGGGCGAAATACTCGATGTAGTTTTGATATTCGCCGGCGTGGTGCGAGTGGCCGCCGAAGCGGAAAAAGTAGTCGTCCTTGTCCTCGAACGTCTCGACGACGGACTGCGTGTCGGTCTTCCAGGCGTAGCGCAGATCGTAGTAGTCGGCCTGCCCGGCACCGA
This sequence comes from Opitutia bacterium, assembly GCA_016187945.1. Taxonomy (GTDB): domain Bacteria; phylum Verrucomicrobiota; class Verrucomicrobiia; order Opitutales; family Opitutaceae; genus Didemnitutus. The sequence continues at coordinate 118,104 of JACPIT010000009.1, read as the reverse complement.
GCGCGCCACGCAGCACGCAGCTCATGTTGCTGTCGCGCGCGTTCGGCGTCACCGGGCTCGTGTAGGTGCCGCTGACGCGCGCGATTGGACCGGAACGCGATTGGTAAATGAAGTGAAACGTGTCGGCGTGCACGAGCCCGAGCGCGCGACCGTTCTCGCTCAGGCGCGAGTAGCCCATCACTTCCTCGATGTCGGGCAGATACCAGCGAATGAAATCGACCGGATGACTCAGGCCGCCGTAGAGCCACTTGAACGCGTCGGTCTTGGCCCAGCCCTTGGCGAGGAACCAGCGGTGGTCGGCGTTGTAGTAGGCCTCGACGGAGTTGAGCGCGCCGAAAACGCCGGCCTCGAAGTGCTCGCGCTGGCGCGCGAACGGCGCGAAGAAGCGCGAACTCTGTCCGACCATCACGCGCTTGCCCGATGCGGCTGCGGCGGCGCGGACTTCGGCGGCGCGGCTGAGGTCGTGCAGAAACGGTTTCGTGCAGACGACGTGCTTGCCCGCGCGCAACGCCGCGATGACGTGGTCCGCGTGCAGGTGGTCGGGCGTGTAGATGCCGACGACGTCGATGGCGGGATTCGCGAGCAGTGCGGCGTAGTCGCGCGTGAATTTCTCGAACGGCAACGAAAACTCCGCGCAGCGCTCGCGACCGAGCGCGTCGTTGAGGTCGCAGAGCGCGACGACGTCCCACAGCTCGCTGTGGACGCCGGCTGAGAGGATGCTGCGGCCTTCACCGAGGCCGAGCACGCCGAGTCCGAGTTTTTTCATGAGAAAAATCGCGCTCAGGCGGCGACGCCGGCCATGAGCTGCATCAGGCGCGCCTCGCTGAACTCCGCGCGCGGCACTTCGCCGACGAGGCGGCCGCCGCGCATCACGAGGATGCGGCCGCAGAGGCCGATGAGTTCCGGCAGCTCGGATGAGATCATCAGGATCGCTTTGCCCTCGGCGGCGAGTTCGTCGAGCAGCTGATAAATTTCCGCCTTCGCGCCGACGTCGATGCCGCGCGTCGGTTCGTCGACGATCAGCACCGAGCAGTCGCGCGTGAGCCATTTCGCGAGCGCGACCTTTTGCTGGTTGCCGCCGCTGAGAGTGCCGACGCCGGTCTCGAGCGAGGGGGCTTTCAAGTTCAGGCGCTTGGCGAAACGCTGTGCGATCGTGCGCTCTTCGGTCCTGCGCATCCAGCCGGCGCGGCTGAGCGCGGGGAGCGACGCGAGGGAGTTGTTCTCGCGGCAGTTCAGCCCGAGCACGAGGCCCTGCCGCTTGCGGTCTTCGGGCAACAAACCGAGTCCGGCGCGCAGCGAGGCATCGATCGAGCCGACGGCGATCTCGTTGTCGGCGATGCGGAGCGTGCCGGTGGCGTCGGGGTCGAGGCCGAGCAAGGCTTGCGCGACTTCGCTGCGGCCGGCGCCGACGAGGCCGGCGAAGCCGACGATTTCGCCGGCATGGACGGCGAGCGAAACGTCGCGAAAGCGGGTCGGATGCGTGAGGCCGTCGACGACGAGACGCTGCGGACCGCGCGTGCGATGCAGGTGCTTCGGCTCCTGCACGAGCAGCTCGCGGCCGATCATCTGCGTGACCACCTGGTGGGGCGTCGTGTCGGCGATGCGGCTGGTCGCGACGTGGCGGCCGTCGCGGAGCACGGAGATGTTGTCGCACAGCGCGAACAGCTCCTCCATGCGGTGCGAGACGTAGATGAGCGTGAGGCCGCGGGCTTTCAGTTTTCGCACGAGGGCGAACAACTCCTGGGTCTCGCCGGCGGAAAGCGAACTCGTGGGCTCGTCCATCACGATGATTTGCGCGCCGGTGCCGACGGCGGCGGCGATCTGCACGAGCTGCTCCTGACCGGTCGAGAGCGTGCCGATGAGCCGATCGGGGTCGAGGTCGGCGTGGATGGAGTCGAGCATCGCACGCGCGCGTGCGCGGAGCGCGGCGCGATCGACCCAGCCGAGGCGGTTGCGCGGCAGGTCGCCGAGGCAGAGATTTTCGGCGATGGAGAGGTTCGGGCAGAACGCGAGTTCCTGGTGCACCATCGCGATGCCGAGTGCGCGTGCGGCCAGCGGCGAGTCGGGTTGGATGACGCGGCCGTCGAGCCGGATTTCGCCTTCGTCGGCCGTGTAGACGCCGGCGAGGATTTTTCCGAGCGTGCTCTTGCCCGCGCCGTTTTCGCCGATCAGCGCGTGGCACGTGCCGCGTTCGATGCTCAAGCTCACGCGATCCAACGCGCGCACGCCGGGGAAGCGCTTGGTGATCGCGTTGAATTCGAGATAGGGCATCGGGTGGGATGGCAGGGCGAAGCGTCTCGCGGAGCCGCGGCTCGTCGGGGACGACTCGCCCTACCGACGGGGCGTCACTTGCGCAGCCACTTGGCCCAGTTCTTGGCGTAATCGTCGACGTTGTCCTTCGTGACCGGAACGAGGGCGCTGATTTCCTTCACGGCGGGCGGATCCTTCTTGAGGACGATCTTGTCGATCAGCAGGCCGACGGAGCGATAGCCCCACTGATAGCACTGCTGGCCGAGGAGGACGGGGACGTGGCCGGAACGGATGTAGGCGAGTTGCGCGGGGAGCGCGTCGACCGAGACGCATTGCACGGTGCCGGGCTGCCATTTGAGCGCGTTGTCGGTGAAGAGCGCCCAACCGCCGATCATGGCCCAGCCGGTGATGTCGGGATTGGCCTGCATGACCTGTTCGACTTTGGCGGCGGCGTCTTGCGGCGTCTCTTTGTGGTAATAGACGTCGCGGATCGCGATGCCGGGATACTTCTTCGCGGCTTCTCGGACGCCGGCGACGCGGCGCTGGAGATTCGGGGCGTTCTGGTTGCCGGCGAGGACGGCGATGATGCCTTTGCCGCCGAGCACGCGAGCGAGTTCTTCCATCGTCTGCTTGCCGCACTCGAGGTCGTCGATGCCGTAGGTGGCGAAACGCTTCGAGTTCGGCGCGTCGGAATCGAAGGTGACGACGGGCACGCCGTTGTTCACGGCGGAGTTGATCGCGTCAGTGAGCTTGTTGGCGTCGGAGCAGGAGACGGCGATGCCCTCGGCGCCGGCGAGGACGAGCTGCTCGATGGCCTCGGCTTGCTTCTGGGCGTCTTCCTCGTTCGGCGTGCGCCAGTCGATCTTGATGGTGAGGCCGAGTTTTTTGCCGAGATCGGCGGCGGCATCTTCGGCGCCGACGCGCGCGGCTTGGAAGACCGGATTGCCCTGGGATTTGGCGACGAGGCCGAGCGTGATCGTGCGGGGAGCGGCGCTCGCCACGACGGCGAGCAGCGAAGCGAACAGGAGCGTGGAGGGTAGTTTCATGGGGAAATCAGGCGGCGGCGCGCGACTGCCGGCGGCGCGCGAGCCAGTTGTTGACGTTGTCGAGCACGACGGCGGCGATCACGACCACGCCGATGATGATCTGGCTGTAGTTTTGATCGATGCCGAGGATCACGATGCCGGAGGAAATCATCTGGATCACCAGCGCGCCGAGGATCGCGCCGAGGGCGGTGCCTTTGCCGCCGGTGAGGCTGGCTCCGCCGACGACGGCAGCAGCGATGACGTTCAACTCGTAACCCTGGCCGTCGCCCGACGAGGCCGAGCCGTAGTAGCCGAGAGCGACCAGCGCCGAGATGCCGGCGCACAGGCCGGAGAGGAGATAGATGCCGAGCTTCACGCGCTCGACGCGGATGCCGGAGAAGCGGGCCGCGAGTTCGTTGCCGCCGACGGCATAGACGCGCCGGCCGGCGGCGAGTCGGCCGAGAAAAATCCAGCCGGCCGCGAGCACGAGCAGCATCACCGCCAGCGGGACGAAACTGAGGCCGTTGCCGACTTCGAAGCGCACGATCTCGCGGAAAGCCGGCGGAAATCCGCCGACGGATTGCCCGCGCGTCACGACGAACGCGATGCCTCGCAAGATCGCCATGGCGCCGAGCGTGATGATGAACGGGTGCACGCGCAGCGCGACGATCAGGCCGCCGTTGACCAATCCGCACAGCGCGGCCGTGCCCAGGCAGGCGAGCGAGCCGAGCATCACGCCCGCCCACGGCGAGGCTGCGGCGTGCGGCCCGTCCGGACCGAATTGCTGGAACGCCAGCGCGCCGAGCACGGAGGCCAGGGCGTAGATCGAGCCGACCGACAGATCGATGCCGCCGGCGATGATGACGATCGACATGCCGACCGCCATGATGGCGATGAAGCTGGTGTCTTTGGCGAGCTGGGCGAGGTTGCGGGCGTTGAGAAATTTGTTCTGTTCCGCGAACGCCGGCACGCGCTCGCCGGCGGCGTTGGTGGTGAACACACGTTGACGCGGGCCGTCGGGCGCCGTTTCAAAAATCGGCGTGCGCACCGTGCCGCTGAAGAACCACAGCGCCGCGCCGAGCACGAACACGACGAGCAACAGACCGCTTTCGGGGATGAAGAGGGCTTGGCGCAGACGAGCAAGCATTGGGGGTGGGGAGGCCCCAACGGAATCAGTCTGCCGCACCCTGACAACCGAAACCTACGCCTTAATTAGAAAACAGCAGGAAATCCTCCCGCCGCGCGCAAACCCGGCCGCTGCCACGGGGCCGGGTTCGTCCCGCACTGCACCGGCTCCGCGGGCGGTTCGATCGTGCGGTCGCTGACGGCATCGCCGCCCGGACGCTCCGCGCCGGCCGCCGGCGGCAGAAATTTCACCAGCGCCAGCAGCGTGAGCGCGACGACGGCGAAGCGGACCAGTAGCGAGGTTTGACGAGGAGAGGGACCGAGCATGAAACGAAAATCGCGAGTCAGGGGGACGACGTTGATCGCCGCCGCGGGCCCGGCGCGGAACGGGGTCCGCGCCCTGTCGTCAGCGCGACGCGGGCGCGTGGTGCAGCGACTGGCGTGTGATTTCCGGCAGGCGCTGATCGAGCCATTGCGCCATGCTCTCTTCGTCGGCGAGGATCTCGTTACAGATGCGGGCCACCTGCACTTCGCCGATCTCCTCGGCCGCGATGACGAGAGCGCGGTAGCAGGCGATCTCCATGTGCTCGGCGGCGAAGTCGGAGATCGCGTTCTTCATGATCTCGTCGCCGAACGGCGCGGACAGCGCGCCCTGCATCTTGCCCATCACGGTGCCGATGGCGTTTTTGACGGCGGAAGGTTTGCTCGCGCCAAGCTGATCGAGGCAGCGTTCGAGTTTGCGGGCGTGCTCGCGCGTTTCGGCGAGGTGGTCCTCGTCGCGGGCGCGGATGTCGGGCAGGCGATCGGCGTCTTCGGCGTGGTTCTCGAGGACCTTGGCGAGACTGAGTTCCATCGCGTGAGCGTCGTTGAGCCAGGCGATGAGTTGTTGGCGTTCCGGAGCGTCGGGCATGGGATGAGAGGACTGACTGGGTTGACGTTGCTTGCGCCGGGGTGAACGCAGGAAACGCACGCTACACGCGCGGCGGCGCGCTCGGTATCGGGCGAGGCGCGGCTGGCGCGGTGGGGCGGATGCGTGACGCAGCGGCCCCGGGATTCCCGTCGCAACGGGAGCGATTCACCATCCCACGCGCAGGCCGATCCGCCACGTGCGCGGAGCGGCGTAACTGGTCTGACCGTTGGCGGCGCGCGCGACGGGCACCGAGGTGTCGGTGACGTTGTCGAGCGCGAGCGTGAGCATCGTGTGCTCCGCAATCCGCCCTGAGAGGAACAAATCGAGCGTGCCCGCGGCTCCGAGCGTGAGGCGATTCTCGTCGTCCTCGAACTGGCGCGCCGTCCAGCGGCCTTGCGCGCGCAGCGTCCAGCCGCGCGCGAGCGCGAGTTGCGCGCCGGCGGTCGCGACGTGGCGCGGGGCTTGCGCGAGGCGCTTGCCGACCAGCGACGGCTGACTCGCGGCGCGTGCGATCTCGGAGTCGCTCCACAGCCACGCGGCGTCGAGCGAGAGGCGGGCGTTCGCGGACCACGTCACGCGCACCTCGGCGCCGCGGTTGTCGATACGGTCGAGATTGCGGCGTTCGCGCGAGACCAGCGTTGGCGTGGCGGCGAGCGTCACGTTGCCGACGGCGTCGTCGAGGCGGTTGGCGAAACCGGTGACGCTCGCGGTGAATGCGCCGGCGCGGTAGTCGCCGCCGATTTCGGCGCCGAGAAGAGACTCGGGGCGCAGCGCGGGATTCGCCTCGGTGTTGACGTTGCCGACGCGGAAGGGGCGGTAGAGTTCGTTGAGCGTCGGCAGGCGGAACGCGCGATAAGCCGAGGCGCGCGCCCGCCAGCGTTCGGCGGGCGACCAGACGAGGCCGGCGCTTGCGCTCCACGTCGCGCCGGAACGATCGGGGAAAATGTCCGTGCGCGTCGATGTGCCGGTGATGCGGTTGATCTCGCGGCGGTGGCCGTCGGCGAGTTGCCAGCCGTCGGCGCGGAGGCTGAGCGAGCCGTGCCAGGCGTCGACGAGGCGGCGATCGTGGGCCACGAAGATGCCGCCGAGCGTCTGTGAGCCGCCGGCGAAACGGCGGCGCGTGAAAGCGCCGTTGGAAAACAGAAAATCTTCGCGCGTCTCGCCGCGGACACGGCGCAGGTCGGCGCCGGCGGTGGTGCGTTGGCCGGCTTCGCGCCATTCGACGGTGAACGCGGCGCCGGCGGCGGTGGCGGGGACGTCGAACTGGTCGTTCGCCGGCGTCTCAGTGGTGCGGTCGAGCGAGGCGGCGGTGAACGTGCTGCGCAAGGTCTGGCCCTGGCCGTAGAGTGTGAGTTGCCAGTCGCGCGTCGGCGCGGAGCCGCGGAGCGCGAGCGCGGCGAAGTTCTGGCGCGTGGCGTTGCGCTGGCCGACCGTGCCGTTGACGCGGTCGTCCTCGAAATGGCGGAGCGTGAGCGTCGCCTCGACGCAGCCGAGCGAACCTTGCGAGCGAAGCTGCACGGCCGCGTGTTCACCGGAGAGCGGCGTGTCGATGGCGCCGCGGTCGGCGGGCGCGAGCGGGTGATAGCCGTCGGTCGTGAAGGCACGCGCGTCGACGCGCAGCGCGGCGCGCGCGCTGGCGGCGCCGGTGGAGAATTCGGCGAGCCAGGTGTCGCGCTGGGCGGCTTCGAGGCGAAGGGCGCCGTCAGCGCGGGCCACCGGCGCGGAGACGAGTGCGATCGTGCCGCCGAGCGCGGCATTGCCCCACGTGCCGGAGCCGCCGCCGCGCGCGATCTCGGCGGAGGCGAGCGAGAGCGATGGGATTTGCGTCCACTGCACCCAGCCGCCGAAGGGATCGTTGAGCGGCACGCCGTCGAGCAGCACGAGCGAACGACTCGCGCCGCTCGGGCCGATGCCGCGCAGGGAGACGCCTTGCGCGGTCGGATGCGCCGCGAGGCTGCCGGTGCGCCGGAAGAGACTGAACGCCGGATCGGTGCGCAGCGCGTCGTCGAGCGCGGGAGCGTTCGCGAGTTCGTCGCTGCTGAACTCGCGGGTGAACGCGGCCGATTCGGTTTCGGCGCGCGACGATCGCGCCGCGGTCACGCCGAACGGCGGGAGCGTTTCGATGGACTGGGCGCTCGCGAAGCTCGCCAAGGCGAGCCCGAGCCAGGTGCGGATTCCGAGCATCGCGCCGCACTGAAGCCGGCCGAAGCGGAAAGGCGAGACGCGAAACTCGCGGACGCTGCCCACGAAACACACGAGGGCCGAAAGAGTGCTGGCGATCAGTGCGGCTTTTTCAATGCGGCGCGAATCCAGTTCGGGTCGCGCCGGCAGTCGAGGACGCGAAAGACGAGAACCTCGCTGCCGATTACCTGGTAATAGATCGCGAACGGAAAGCGCTTCGCCAACAGGCGGTGAAAACCGAAGCGAACAGGGTGAATGCCGCCATGCAGGACGAGCGAATCGATTTCGGCGAAGAGGCTGTCGAAGAAATAGGCCCCAACCGTTGCGCCATGTCGGTCGTAAAATTGACGGCCGGTCGCCAGGTCCGCCAACGCAGAACGGAGAACGCGGACTCTCATTCGAACCGCTGGCGCAGTTCTTTTTTCGCGGCTTCCCAATCGACAGTTTCGATCTTGCCGGCCGCGTAATCGGACGCGGTTTCACGCAATGCCGTCTCGTGCCACGCCGGGCTGTCGAACGCGGCCTCGTCGCCGGCGAGATCGCTCCAGAGTGCCTCGATGATTTTCAGCTTCTCGTCGGCGGGCAGTTTTCGCAGTTCGGCGATGCTCATGAAGGGCAAACTAGCCCGGCGTGGATGCTCCGCAAGGGCCTTTCCAGAGCGTGAACGAGGGGTTAGCTGAATAGCTGCAGAATCTTCGACGGGAAGAGGCCGAGGAGGACGATCAGGGTGCCGGCGATCAGGAGGGCGAGGCCGGCTTGGACGGGCACTTCGATCTTCGTCGCGGCGTTTTCCTGCGGCGCGGCGACGAGGGCCTGCTTCAGGATGAGCAGATAATAGTAGAGGCCGACGGCGCTGAGCGCGATGGCGGCGAAGGCGAGCCAGCCGACCGGACCGTGCAGACCGGAGAGTTTCAGCGCGGAGGCAAAGACGGAGAATTTACCGAAGAAACCGGCCAGCGGCGGCACGCCCGCGAGCGACAGCACGAAGACCGCGAGGCAGCCGGCGAGCAGCGGCGAGCGTTTGTGGAGGCCGGCGAGATCGGTGAGGTTCTGGCAGCGGCCGGCCCGCTCGACGATGGCGACGACGCCGAAGCAGCCGACGGTCGCGAGGCCGTAGGTGGCCGCGTAGTAGAAAACGGGGCCGGGGCCGGCGCGGCCGGCGGCGATGACGCCGAGCAGCATGGCGCCAGCGTGGGCGATGGCCGAGTAGGCGAGCAGGCGGCGGACGTTGGATTGCGCGAGCGCGCCGAAATTGCCGACGAGCAGCGAGGCGAGTGCGAGCAGCGCGACCATGGGCGCCCAGCCGACGACGAGGGGCAGCTCGCTGATGCGACCGGCGGTGAAGCCGAGTCCCGGCCAGAGCAGACGCAGGAAGAAGACGAAGCCGGCCAGTTTCGAGGCCGAGGCAATGAGCGCGGCGGAGGAGGCGGGCGCGCCTTGGTAGGCGTCGGGCGCCCAGAGGTGGAATGGCGCGGCGGCGGCCTTGTAGCCGAAGGCGACGATGATCATCGCGAGCGCAACCACGACGAGCGGCGACATGCTGGTGACCGAAATCTGCATCGCGATGATCGGGAGATCGATCGAGCCGGTGACGCCGTAGAGCAGGCTGAAACCGAAGAGGAGGAACGCCGCCGACATCGCGCCGAAGAGAAAATACTTCAGCGCGGCTTCGGCGGATTGCGGCGAGGTCTTGTCCCAGCCCGCGAGGATGTAGAGCGCGAGGCTGGCGAGTTCGAGCGCGAGGAAGGCGACGAGGAGCTGTTGCGCGCCCGCCATGAGCGTGAAGCCGGCGGTGGCGAGCAGGATGATCGCGACGTATTCGGCCGGGTGACGGAGCGCGACGACGTCGTTGAGCAGGCCGAGCGTGAGCCAGGCGAGCAGGAGCACGCCGAGGCGGGTGGCGAGCGTGAGCGCGTCGAGGGAAAAGATGCCGCCGAAGACGGGGCCGCCGACGCCGGCGCTGATCGTCGCGTAGAGGGCGGCGATGATCGCGATCATGCCGAAGAACACGGCGGGGCGCAGGCGTTGCGCGGTGGTTTTGCCGCGACCGGTGGCGAGATCGAAACCGAGCACGAACAGTGCGCCGACGGTGAGATTGATTTCGGGCAGGAACGCCCGGGCGAGTTCAGCGTAGCTCAAAGCGTTCATGACTGCGCCTCCTGCAGCCGCAGGCTGCCAATCTTTCTCTTTCCTCTTTCTCTTAATCTTTCTCCAGTTTGGGAACGCAGGTGGAGGTGCACGGCGGCGGAGAAAGGCAGGAGAAAGAGAAAGATTAAGAGAAAGAGGAAAGATTCGGGGATCATGACGCACCTCCTGTCAGCGCGGCGCGGAAGAGCGGGGATTCGAGCGCGGGGCGGATCCAGTCGAGCAGCGCGTCGGGATTCAGGCCGAGGTAAACCATCGCGGCGATCATGAGGATCGCGCCGGCTTTTTCGGGCCAGGTGATCGGTGGGAGGTCATGATGTCCGGGGTGGAGCCGGTTGACCTCAACCGGCTCGAGCGCGTTGAGGTCAACGCGCTCCACCTTGGCGGCGTCGGTCTTGCCGAAGAAGGAGACTTGGATCGCGCGCAGCGTGAAGGCGGCGGCGATCAGCACGCCGGTGGCGGCGACGAGCGCCCAGAGCGGCGAGGTTTTCCAGGTGCCGACGAGGATCGTCAGTTCGGCGGGGAAGCCGCTGAAGCCCGGCATGCCCATCGAGGCGAGGCCGGCGATGACGAACGTCACCGCGGCGAACGGCAGGAGCCGGTGCAGCGGCATCGCGCGGAGATCGGCGAGTTTGCGGGTGTGCGTGCGGTCGTAAACCATGCGGCCGACGACGGCGAAGAGCAGGCCGGCGACGATGCCGTGCGAAAACATCTGCAGCACGGCGCCGCTGGCGGCGACGGTGTTGGCGGCGGCAAGGCCGAGCAGCACGAAGCCCATGTGGCTGACGCTCGAGTAACCGATGACGAATTTGAAGTCCTCCTGCACGAGCGCGATCAGGCCGGCGTAGACGATGCCGATGATGGCGAGCCAGGCGATGACGGGCGCGAAGGTGGCGAGGCCGGTCGGGAACGTCGCCATCGCGACGCGCAGGCAGCCGTAGGCGCCGAGTTTCATGACGACGCCGGCGAGCAGCATCGAGGCGGCGGTGGGCGCGGCGACGTGGCCGGTGGGCGCCCAGGTGTGGAAGGGGAACATGCCGGCGAGAATCGCGAAACCCGTGAAGACGAGCGCGAACATGCCGAGTTGCTCGAAGCGCGTGAACTGCGTGGCGGCTTGCGCGAGCTCGGCGAGGCCGAAGCCGACGCCGCCCGACGCCGCGTAGGCCCAGAGCAGGCCGGCCATGACGAGCGCGCTGCCGGCGAACGAGTAGAGCACGAGCTTCATCGCGCCGTATTCGCGGTTGGTGGAGCCCCAGTTCGCGATGAGGAAGTATTTCGGGACGATCGCGATTTCGTAGAAGACGAAGAGCACGAAGCCGTCGGCGCTGAGGAACACGCCGAAGACGCCGCCGATGAGCGCGAGGTAGAGCGCGAAGAATTCACCGACGCGTTCCTCGATGTTCCAGGAGAACAGCACGCCGACGGTCGCGGCGAGGCCGGTGAGGACCATCAGCGTCATGCTGATGCCGTCGGCGGCGAGGTGGTAGCGAACGCCGAGTTCGGCGATCCACGGGGCGTCGACGAGCGTCTGGAGCGAGTTGGTCGGCGTGAAGTGTGCGCCTGCCCAGAGCGCGAGGCCGAAGGCGGTCAGAGCGGTGACGAGGGCGACGACGCGCGCCAGTTGCGCCGAGCGCGCTCCGGCCAGCAGCGCGAGCGCGGCGCCGGCGAAGGACACGTAGATGGTGCAGGGAAGCGCGTTCATGAGGCGGTCGATCCAAACATTTCAACGCGGAGGTCGCGGAGAGCGCGGAGGAGGAAAACCGGCGAGTTTACACGAAGGAAGCGAAGGGAGCGAAGGACGGGGAACTGCTCGGTGCTTTGCTTTCTTTGCTGCCTTGGTGTGAGAAGAACAAAGAGAAACCTCCGCGATCTCTGCGTCCTTCGCGTTTCAGTTTTTCGAGTGAAAATCATGGCAGGTGGCTCACCCACGCGGTGACGAGCGGGTTGATGAGACCGGCGAGGAGTTGCGGGACGATGCCGAGGACGAACATCAGCGCGATCAGCGGGAGCAGTGTCACGATTTCGCCGGCGTCGAGGTCACGGAAGTTGATGCCGGCGCCCTTGCCGGGACCGTGAAAGACGCGTTGCCAAAACGTGAGCAGGAAGAGCGCGGTGGCGAGCAGGCCGAGCGTCGAGACGGCGGCGGTCCACGGCGCGAGGCCGAAGACACCGCGGAAAATCAGGAACTCGCCGACGAAGCCGTTGAGGCCGGGCAGGCCGAGCGAGGAAAACATCGAGATGCCGCACAGACCGGCGAAGACGGGAGCCGCGGTGCGGACGCCGCCGAAATCGTTCAGGCCGCGCAGGCCGCCGGAGCGGTTTCCCATCAGGCCGACGCAGAAGAACAACGCGGCGGCGGAGAGGCCGTGGTTGAACATTTGCAGGATCGCGCCGCTGAGCGCGGACGCGGAGGCTTCACCGGGCTTGCCGGCCATCGACACGGCGAAGAGCGCGAGCAGGCAGTAGCTCAGGTGGTTGACCGACGAGTAGGCGACCATGCGCTTGAGGTCGGTCTGCTTGAGCGCGGCGTAGGCGCCGAGCACGACGCCGGCGACGGCGAGCCAGATGAGGCAGGGTGCGGCGGCGTGCAGTTGCGACGGGAAGAGAGCCCAGAGAATCCGCAGAAAACCATAGACGCCCATCTTCGACATCACGCCGGTGAGGAACATCGACGCGCCGGTGGGAGCTTCGGCGTAGGCCGAGGGCAGCCACGTGTGGAAGGGGAAGAGCGGAACCTTCACCGCGAGGCCGAGCAGCACGCCGAGGAAAACGATGTGCGGCCAGAAGCTGCCGAGCGCGGCGAGTTTGCCGGTGAGCGCGCCGGACTGGGCGAGCGCGGCGAGTTGCACGAAGTCGAACGTGCCGGTGGCGGCGTAGAGCGCGGCGAAGCCGAGCAGCATGAACGCGCTGCCGCCGATGGTGTAGATCACGAACTGGTAGGCCGCGCGCGTGGCGCCGGGGCCGCCCCATAGCTTGATGAGGAAGAACGCGGGGACGAGGCTCAGTTCCCAGAAGATGAACCAGGCGAAGAAATCGAGCGCGAGGAACACGCCGAGCGCGGCACCTTGCAGGAAGAGGAATAGCGCGGCGTAGAGTGCGGGCTGTTTCGCGGCGCGGACGGTGCCGAAGAGCGCGACCGGCGCGATGACGCCGGTAAGCAGCACGAGCACGAGGCTGAGGCCGTCGAGACCGAGGTGGTAGCGGACGTTCAGCGCGGAGATCCACGCGTGCTTCTCGACGAGCTGGAGCGTCGTCTCGTGCGGATCGAAGCCCGAGAGGACGGTTGTGCCGAGCGCGAGCGTCGAGAGGCTGAAGAACAGCGCGAGCGCGCGGCTGGCGCCGGCAGGGAGCTTGGGCGTGAGGGCGAGCAGAAGCGCGCCGGCCCACGGCACGAAGATGATGAGCGAGAGGAGCGGGAGATTGTTCATCGGACGAGGCCTCCGTTCGAGAGCAGGCCGGCCATCTTTCTCTTTCCTCTTAATCTTTCTTTTTCGTCAGGGAGCGAAGACGCAGATGACCGGAAAAAGGCCGAGAGAAAGAGAAAGATTAAGAGAAAGAGGAAAGAGCTGGTGCTCATCGCGCACCTCCGAAGATGACGACGAGGAGGACGATCACGAAACCGAGGACCAGCGTGCGGAGGTAGCCGTGGGCATCGCCGGTTTGCCGCTTCGAGTAGGCGAAGCCGGTGGTGCGGAGCGACTCGGCGGCGGAGTTGAAGCCGCCGTTGAGGCCCTGCTCGTCGGCGTCGCGGTTGACGACGCCGGTGAACTCACCGAGTCCGGCGAGGAGGCGCACGGCGCCGTCCCACACGTAGCGATCGAACCAGTCGGAGAGCGCGGCGAGGGCGTCGTTGGCCTTGAAGGCGGTGGCGGCGTAGAGTTCGTCGAAGCCGAGGCGGTTACCGAGCGCGGCGAACACGCCGGGGGCGCGTTGCTCAAGCGGGTCGCGCGCGGTGGCGGTCGAGCGCGGCTTGTTGCCGTAGATCGCCCAGCCGGCGCCGATGCCGACGGCGACGAGCACGATCGAGGTGACCATCAGGCCGGCGCCTTCGAGGAGCGAGTGGCCGTGGACGGCGTGCTGGCCTTCGAGCATCGCTTGCAGCCACGGGTAGGCGGGCGTGCCGAGGAAGCCGAGCGTGACGGCGAAAGTGGCGAGGATGATGAGCGGAACGGTCATCGCGGGGCCGTTTTCGTGCGCGTGCTCGGAGGCGTGCGAGCGGGGTTTGCCGAAGAACGTCTCGGCCATCAGGCGCGTGTTGTAGAACGCGGTGAGGACGACGGCGACGATCGCGGCGTAGAAGGGAATGTGCGAGACGTCCCAAACGTGCGCGGCGTGCAAGATGGACTCCTTGGACCAGAAACCGGAGAAGAGGAACGGCACGCCGGCGAGCGCCATCATGCCGACGGCGAAGGTGGCGAACGTGACCTTCATGGGTCCGCGCAAGCCGCCGAGTGCGCGGATGTCTTGCTCATGGTGCGCGGCGTGGATGACCGAGCCGGCGCCGAGGAAGAGCAGGGCCTTGAAGAAGGCGTGCGTGAGCAGGTGGAAGATCGCGGCGGTCCACGAGCCGACGCCGATCGCGAGCATCATGTAGCCGAGCTGCGAGACGGTGGAGAAGGCGAGGATGCGCTTGATGTCGTTTTGCGCGACGGCGATGCAGGCGCCCATGAGCGCCGTGATCGCGCCGATGAAGGCGACGACGGTGAGCGCGTGCACGGGGACGTTGGCGAGCATCTGGTCGATCGCCATCAGCGGATAAACGCGGGCGATGAGGAACACGCCGGCGGCGACCATCGTGGCGGCGTGGATGAGCGCGGAGACGGGCGTCGGGCCTTCCATCGCGTCGGGGAGCCAGACGTGCAGCGGGAATTGGCCGGACTTGCCGACCGCGCCGCAGAAGATGAGCAGGCCGATGGCCGTCGAGGCGGCGAGGCCGCCGCAGACTTGCTGGCCGAGGAGCGACTGGAGCACCGACGACTCGAGGACGCCGTGGCCGTTATCGAAGAACAGCAGCGTGCCGGCCGAGTGTTGGAGCCAGAGCAGGCCGAGCAGGAAGCCGAGGTCGCCGATGCGCGTGGTGATGAAAGCTTTTTTCGCGGCGGCGGCGGCGGACGGTTTGTGGAACCAGAAACCGATGAGCAGATACGAGGCGAGGCCGACGAGTTCCCAGCAGACGAAGAGGAGCAACAGGCTGTTGGCGACGAGCAGGCCGAGCATCGCGGCGGCGAAGAGGCTCAGGAAACAGAAGAAGCGCGTGAAATTGGCGTCTTCCTTCATGTAGCCGGTGCTGAAGATGAAGATCAGCAGGCCCACGAGCGTGACCATCGTGCACATGAACGCGGTGAGCGGATCGAGCAGGAAGCCGAGGCGCAGCGCGCCGGTGCCGAGGTCGAACCACGCGAAGTTGGCGACGAGGTGCTTGGCCGGATCGGCGAGCGCGGTCGAGAGCGCGAAGCACGATACGACGAACGCGGCGGCCATCGAGAGGATCGCGGCGCCGGCGGCGATCGCGCGGCCGTTGCGCGGCGTGAGCGAGCCGATCGCGGCGGCGGCAAGCGGCAGTGCGGGGATGAGCCAGAGTTGGGAAGCAGCGAGAGTCATGAGTGCGCGCGCGGCTGGGAAAGCTCCAAGCTCCAAGATCCAAGCACCAGAGAAGCATCAAACTTCAAAGGGGCGGAACGTGGGGATTGGGTGGATTGAAAATTCACTGGTGCTTGGAGGTTGGAGCTTGGAGCTTTGGCGCGTTTCGTCGTCAGCCCTTCAGGTCTGTGGCCTCTTGCAACCGCAGGCTGCGGCGATGCCGGTAGATCGCGATGACGAGCGCCAAGCCGACGGCGGCTTCGGCGGCAGCGACGGCGATCGAGAAGAGGACGAAGATGACGCCGGTGCCGGCCTCCGGGTGCGGACCGTAACGCCAGAAGGCGATGAAGTTCAGGTTGGCGGCGTTCAGCATCAGCTCGATGCCGAGGAGCACGAGGATGCTGTTGCTGCGCGAGAGGGCGCCGATCAGGCCGACGCAGAAGAGCAGCGTCGAGATGACGAGGCAGATTTGGAGCGGAGTCATGACGCACCTCCCGTAGAAACCGTTCTCTTTCCTCTTAATCTTTCTCTTTCGTCAGGTCCGAAGATCGCCGCGGAGGAGTGAAAGGCAGAGAGAAAGATTAAGAGAAAGAGGAAAGATTCGGGATTCATGGCGCGTCCTCCTTGTCTTGCGCGGCGATCACGACGGCGCCAAGGAGCGCGACGGTCAGGATGAGGCCGACGATGAGAAGCGAGAGCGCGTGCTTGCCCATGAGTTGTTCGCCCAAGTCGCGGACGCTGACCGTGACAGGCGCGGCGGAAGCGACGTTGCCGAGCGGCGTGCCGAGGATCGCGCCGATCAACACGCCGGCGACGCCGCCGGCCGCGATGATGGCGAGCATGGCGCGCGAGATGGACGCCGGTTCGATCGGGCCGAGATCGCCACCTTGCTTAGTGAGGAGCACCGCGAAGAGCACGACCATCGAGATCGCGCCGACGTAGACGAGGATCTGCGCGAAGGCCACGAACTGTGCGCCCGACCAGAGGTAGAGGCCCGCGAGGCCGGCCCAACTGGCGATGAGCAGGAGCGCGCTGTGGATCAGGTTGCGCAGCGACATCGCGACCGCGGCGGCCGCGAGAGTGACGAAGGCGATGAGGAAGAGCGCGGTCACGAGAGATTTTCTATTTTGGATTTTCGATTTTCGATTGGGCAGAAATCCGAGATCGCGCGCGCGGCGTCCAATGCGGCGCGAGAAATCGAAAATCGAGAATCGAAAATCGAAAATGTCATTGGGCGTAGCGGTAGGTGCGGGGGGCTCGGCCTTTGTTGAGGCGGCGGCCGATGACGAGGAAGGGCACGACGATGATCGCGGCGGAGATCGCCCAGCGCGCGAGTTGCAGCGGGCCGGTCCACGAGGCCGTCAGTGCCCAGAACGCGGCGTTGGCGACGTTGAGCAGCGCGAGCGGCACGAGGAATTGCCAGGCGAGGCGGGTGAGCTGGTCGATGCGCAGGCGGAGCAGCGTGCCGCGCACCCAGATGAAGAAGACCACCATCACGATGAGTTTCCCGATGAACCAGAGGTAGGACGGGATGAACTCGAGAAACGGGAGGGGCGCCTGCCAGCCGCCGAGGAAGATCGTGATGCCGAGACCGCTCAACGCGAACAGGCCGAAATACTCCGCCATGAAGAAGAGCGCGTATTTGAAGCCGGAGTATTCCGTGAGGTGGCCGGCGATGAGCTCGGACTCAGCCTCGGGCAAGTCGAAGGGCGAACGGTTGCTCTCGGCCAGCGCGGCGACGAGGAAGATGATGAAGCCCGCGAAGCCCCACGGCGTGAACACGTGCCATTGCGGGAGGAAGCCGAGCGCCCAGCCGCCTTGCGCGGTGACGATTTCCTGCGTCGAGAGCGTGCCGACGATGAGGATGACGGGCACGACGGAGAGAATCAGCGGCAACTCGTAGCTGATGAGTTGCGCGAGCGCGCGCATGGCGGCGAGGAGCGAGTATTTGTTCCGGCTCGACCAACCGGCCATGAAGATCGCGAGTTCCGTGGCGGCGCCGGCGGCGAAGAAGTAGAGCACCGCGGCATCGAGATCGACCGGCACCATGTGGCGGCCGAACGGCAGCACGGCGTAACCGAGCAGCGAGAACGCGACGACGGTGACGGGCGCGAGGAAGTGCAGGAGCTTGTCGGCGGTGGCGGGCACGACGTCTTCCTTCGTGAGCGCCTTCACGGCGTCGGCGAACGGTTGCGTGAGGCCCCAGAGGCGGTGCTTCAGGTGAAACGGCAGGACGGAAAACTTCGGCAGACCGGCGCGGTTCGGGCCGAGGCGGTTTTGGAGGCGCGAGAGAAGTTTGCGCTCGGCGATCGTGGTGAACGCGAAGAACAGGCCGAAGACCGCGAGGATCACGACGATCGTGATGAGCGAGCTGACGAGCCACTGCAGCGACTCGGGGAACAGGCCCACGATCTCGTCGCGCACGATGAGCGGGAGGACTTCGAGGAAGGAATCGGAAACTGAGTTGGCGCTCATGCGGTCGCGCGGAGGGGGAAAAGCTCCAAGCTCCAACATCCAAGCTCCAGAGAAGCACCAAGCTTCAAAGGGCTGAAAAATTGGGAGTTGGTGGATTGGAGATTCACTGGTGCTTGGAGGTTGGCGCTTGGAGCTTCCACTGCTCAGGCGCTGGCGTCGGGTTTCGCCGGGGGTGTTGCGGCGGCCTTCGCGGCGGCGGCTTTGGCGGCGGCGGCGGCAGCGGCGGCCTTGGCTTTTTCTTCGGCGGCTTTGCGGTCGGCGGCGAGGCGCGCGTCGACTTCGGCGGCTTCGACCGGGCGGATCTCGTTGTAGTAAGCGTTGGACTTCGCGAGCTGTTCGCGGGTGACGAGGAGACCTTGGAAGCGGTTCGACTGCGCGACCTCGAAGACCTTATCCATCTTGATCGAATCGAACGGGCAGACCTCGGCGCAGATGCCGCAGCTCATGCACACGGAGGTGTCGATGTCGAAGATCGCGGGGTAGAACTGCTGCTTGCCGGTCGCGTCGGGCTTTTTGTCCTTCGATTTCTCGATGTAGATGCACTGCGGCGGGCATTCCTTTTCGCAAATCTGGCAGGCGACGCAGCGCAGCGTGCCCATCGGATCCTCGGCGGTTTCGCTGACGAGGAAGGGGAAACTGCGGTAGTTTTCGCCGATGGGAGCTTTTTCTTCGGGATACGAGACCGTCACCATGCGCTCGGGCGTGGTGTAGCTCCCGACGAAATTTTTCGCGGTGACGGCGAGGCCTTTGAGGAGTCCGGTGCCGAGCATGGGGCTATTTTCGATTTTGGATTCTCGATTTTGGATTTTCGGGATGCTCGAAGCTCCGCGCGCGGCCGATGCCGCTCGACGCGCGGTTCAGACGGGCGGCGGAGCCGCCAATCGAAAATCGAGTCCAGCCCGCAGGGCTTCTGCCATCGAAAATCGAAAATGCGTTCATCGGTCCACTTCTCCGAGGACGATGTCGATGCTGCCGAGGATGACGACGGAGTCGGCGACGGTGTGGCCGAGGCACATTTCCTCGAGCAGCGTCAGGTTGATGAGGGTCGGCGGACGGACGCGGTAACGATACGGATTCGGCATGCCGTCGCTGATGAGATAGAAACCGAGTTCGCCCTTCGGGCTCTCGATGCGGCCGTAGGCTTCGCCGGCTTTCGGGCGGAAGCCGCGGATCTTCGCCTTCGGGTCCATGATCGGGCCGGCGGGGAGATCGCGGAAGGCTTGTTGGAGAATTTTGACCGACTCGCGCATTTCGAGAATGCGCATCATGTAGCGGTCGTAGGTGTCGCCGTGCTCGCCGAGCGGGACGCGGAAATCGAAACGCGGGTAGAAGCCGTAGCCGTCGACTTTGCGGACGTCGTAGTTGTAGCCGGAGGCGCGGAGGCACGGGCCGGTGATGCCGGCGTTGATGGCGGCTTTCGCGTCGAGGACGCCGATGCCTTGCGTGCGGGCGAGCATGATCTCGTTGCCGGTGAGCATCTGCTCCCACTCGTCGAGGAAGCGCGGATAATCGGCGACGAGCTTCGCGGCGGCGGCGAGCCACTCGGGCGTCGGGTCGACGCGGCAGCCGCCGAAGCGCTGGTAGTTGCACATCATGCGCGAGCCGGTGAGCGCCTCGAAAAGATCGAGGAATTTTTCGCGTTCGCGGAAGCCGTAGAGGAGTGGTGTGAACGAGGTGCCGAGGTCGTTGAAGAGGAAGCCGACGAGACAGGTGTGGTTCACCAGGCGCGTCATTTCCGCGAGGATGATGCGGAGGTATTGCGCGCGATCGGGGACGGCCTGGCCGGCGAGCTTCTCGACGGCGAGCGCGTAGGCCCAATTCGTCGAGAGCGAGCAGAGGTAGTCGAGCCGGTCCGTGTAAGGCATCGACGCGAGGTAGCTCGTGTTCTCGGCGATTTTCTCGTGATTGCGGTGCAGGTAGCCGAAGACGGGCTTCAGCTTCACGATCTGTTCGCCGTCGAGCGTGGCGACCATGCGGAACACGCCGTGCGTCGAGGGGTGCTGCGGTCCCATCGAGACTTCGAGGAGGTCGCCGTGGAACGGGTCCTTCACGGCGCGGACGGTCGGGCCGGTGATCCCACCGAGCCCGGCGGGAGCTGAGAGTTGAGAGTTGAGAGCTGAGAGACCGGAGGAATTCATGGCTTCACCTCCGGAGCGGGCGCTGCGGGCTTTGTCGCCGGGCTCGTGGAGCCCGGGCCGGGGTCGGCGACCCCGGCTACAGGAGCGGGCGATGGGTAGTGCTGCTTCGCGCGGGCCAGCACGGCGTCGTGCGGCGTCGGCTCATATTCGAAATCGTCCGGCGCGACGTAGTCCTTGCGCATCGGGTGATCCTTGAACTCGTCCCACATCAGGAGACGACGGAGATCCGGATGGCCTTCGAAAACGATGCCGTAGAGGTCAAAAATTTCGCGTTCCTGAAAATCGCACGACCGCCACACCGGCGTGAGCGAGGGGAGCTTCACGTCGTCGCTGCGGTTGCCGGTGCGCATGCGGACGATCACCGGGCCATGCTTCAGCGCCATCGAGTAGAGGTGATAGACGGCCTCAAGGTAGCCGGGCTCAGTGCGCTTCGATTTCTCCTCGACGACTTTGGCCGGACCACCGGCGGGGTCGGGGACGGTGGTCTTCTTCACGTCGACGATTTCCTTATCGAGCCAGTCGACGCCGGTGGCGTTGGAGCAGTAATCGAGTTGGAGCGCCTCGTCGTCGCGGAGGAAGAGCGCGATCTCACGGCCGAGCTTCGAGTCGATGAGCAGCGAGTGCTCGGCGGCGGCGCCGGGGTTGAGCTGGATCGAGACCTTGGCGCCGGGAAAGCGCGCGACGATACGGTCGCGGATTTGTTCGAGAGTTTCCATGGCTCAGGCCTTGCGCGGGAACGACGGCGGCGACCACACGTCGGGATTTTTCGAGGGCACGATGTCGTGCTCGCCGTATTCGGGAACGGGGAACTCGCTTTGGACGTCCGAGCGGAGGTGCTTGGCGGCCTGCGGGCCGGCGACGCGCTCGGCCTGGATCTTTTTCTGGAGTTCGACGAGGCCGTTGAGCAGCGCTTCGGGACGCGGCGGGCAGCCCGGGATGTAGATATCCACCGGGATGAAACGGTCGACGCCCTTCAGGACGTTGTAGCCTTGCTTGAACGGACCGCCGGAAATCGCGCACGCGCCCATGGCGATACAGTATTTCGGCTCGGGCATCTGGTTCCAGAGGCGGACGACTTGCGGCGCCATTTTCTTCGTGACCGTGCCGGAGACGATCATGAGGTCGGCTTGGCGCGGCGACGGACGGAAAATCTCGGCGCCGAAGCGCGCGATATCGAAGCGCGCGGTGGCGGCCGCGATCATCTCGATGGCGCAGCAGGCGAGGCCGAATTGGAGCGGCCAGATCGAGTTCGCGCGGCCCCAGTTGTAGAGCTCTTCGAGCGAGGTGAGCAGGATGCCGTGGCGGCGCAACTCCTCGCGTTCCGCGTCGGAGATATTGCCCGCGGCCGGGAAGGGTGCGGGGGCGTTTCCGCCTTCGCTCGGGGAGCTACGGCGAGATTCGTCCAGCGGCTGCGCCGCAGGCGAAGGCGTGGAGGGAGCGTCGCTCATTTCCAGTTCAGGTAGCCGCTCGCCCAGGCCCACACGAGGCCTTCGGCGAGGAGAAGAATGAACACCAGCATCGCGACGAGAGCGCCCGCCGGCAGTCCGGTGAAGGCGACGGCGAAGGGCAGAAGGAAGAGCACCTCGACGTCGAAGATCAGGAAGAGAATCGCGTAGAGATAATAGTGTGCTTTGAACTGGATCCACGAATCGCCGGCGGGAGCGAGGCCGCACTCGTAGGTGGCGTTCTTGAGCGCGTTCGGCTTGGCCGGCTGGAAGAGCCGCACCCAAAGCTGCGCGACACCCAAAAGGATCAGCGGGAAGGCGACGGCAACGCCAAGGAAGAGGGCCAGGAATGCGTGGGGATGGCCGTTCATGTTTTTTAGGTAAGTCGAGCTTCGGAATCTGCCAATCCCGATTCAACGCCGGAACCGTTCCGTTAATTGTCAGAAGCTGGGCATCCGTTGGCTGCGGCGCGCGATTAGGGCGGGTGCAACTAATATCGTTTCACCAAGAAACGCGAAGTGCCCGGCAAGGCGTGGCGAGCGCGCGCCGCCGCGTTCGGGTAAAGTGAGCGCGTCACTCCTCCTCCACCATGGCCACTCTCACTGATCGTCTCTCCTACAACGTCGCGGGTCGCTTCTACGTCGACTCGAGCTGCATCGACTGCGACCAATGCCGCGTGATCGCGCCGGACAATTTCGCGCGCAACGAGGAAACCGGCACGTCCTACGTCACGAAGCAGCCGGTGAGCGACGAAGAGATCGCCAAGTGCAAGGAAGCCGCCGAGAGCTGCGCGACCGCCTCGATCGGCGACGACGGCGCCTAAAACAATTTGTGTGTTAGTTCGTGTGTTCAACCGGCCGCGGCGCTTAGCACCGCGGCCGGTTACCGCTTTATAGGGGGCGTGTTTCGACCACGCTGCGCCAAAGCGCGGCTTCGCCGGCGATGCCGTGGTGCACAAGCCGCGCTGCGATTTCGTCGAGCGACGGCTCGACGACACGATGCTTCGGATCGCAAGGCCATTCGGGGCGCGTCGCGCGAGCGAGGGCCCAGCACGCCCACGCGCGCCAGCGACGTTGGTCACGGCGTGGCTCGTTCATGCGATCCGCGAGATGCTGGAAATGCACGCGCGGGTTGCCGATGAAGATTTCGGGCGGCGTGTGGGCAAGAAACCAGCGCATTGCGGCGTAGGGCAGCGGCCACTCGCGCAGCACCGGTTCGTCGCCGCCCAAATCGGCGCCGAGCGCGCGGTCGAGGCAGAGCGTGGCGCGCGCGGCGAGTCCGCGTTGCCAGAGGTAGTGACCGTAGGTCAGGGCCGTGAGGTAGAAGTCGGCATCGCGCGCCTCGCCGTGCGCCGTGAGGGCACCGGCATGCATCGCCGCGGGCGGAGTAGGGAGGTGGGGACAGGGCGGGAGCGGGGGCATGCGGGAGTTGCCCACGAAACACACGAATGGACGCGAAAGGCGCAATGCCGTTCGTCGAGCCCTGTCGGTGGCTTGCGTCTTGATCGCGGCGATCCACAGTTCGGCTTTGTGATGCGGCTGTTCATCGCCCTGTTTTTCCTCGCACTCGCTGGGTGCGCCGTGCCTGTTCCGCCTGCGAGAGTATCCGCCGCCGACTCGATCAAGATCGATTCGCAATCGGAATGGGCTGAGTTTGCTGATTACCTCCGAGGCGCGATCGCGACGGTGGAGGCGCGCTGGTTTGCGATTCTCGACGAGTCTCGTGTGGCACCGCACACCGGCACTCACGTAGTGGTGAAATTCACGATCAATGCCGACGGGATGGTCACCATTTTGAAAACAGAGGGCGATGCGGGGACGCAGGGAATTTTTGCGTGCACGAGCGCTCTTGCGGCCGGCCCGCTCGGCGCGAAGTGGACCGATGCGATGATCGCGAAGCTCAGCCGGCAGCAGACGATGACGTTCACTTTTTTCTACGAGTGAGGCCGGCGTTGGCCGAACTTTGTCTTGGCGGCTGCGGGCCGCTCCGCGCATAACGAGGGCTCTGGAAACGCAGACCTCAGACCTGATCAACGAAGTGCGCGGCTGGCGGCGTGCGGCGCTCTGGTGTGTCGCCGCACTGTTGCGCGTCTGGGTGCGCACGCTGCGGCTGGAGGCGGACGCGGAGACGGTGAGGCGTCTCACGAAGTCCGACGTCCCCGCGGCGGTCGTGATTTGGCACAATCGTTTGTTTCTCTCGCCGGAGTTCTTCCGCCGCTTCCGCACGCAGCGGCGCGTCTACGGCCTCGTCAGTGCGAGCAAGGACGGCGCGTGGCTCGCGGCGTTTTATCGGATGATCGGCATCCATCCGGTCCGCGGCTCCAGCAGCAATCTCGGTCGCGAGGCCGCGCGGCTGCTCATCGATCGCATGCGCGAGGGGCACGACATCGGCATCACGCCGGACGGCCCGCGCGGGCCGATGTATGTTGTGGAACCTGGCGTGCTCGTCGTGACGCGGCGGCTGAACGCGCCGATGGTGCTGCTCGGCGCGGAGTTCACGCGGGCGAAGCGTCTGCGCAGTTGGGACCGGCTCTACATCCCGTGGCCGTTTTCGCGGGTGAAGTTGCGCTGCACGGTGCTCGAGCCGGTGCGCGCCGATGGAGAAAAAATGGACGCGGAAGACGTCCGCGCGGCGTTGTGCGCGATCAATCCGGATCGAGATTGAGGGCGGGGCGCGGACTTCGTTCCGCGCCGCGCCTTGGCGGCGACGGGTGCGAGAGTCCCGGCGGCGCGTGCGAAAGCCCCAGGCCCGGTGGCGAAGGGACTCGCCGCCCTACCGTCGAAACGCCACCCGGCCCCTCAGAACGTCGGCGTGACCGTGACGCTTTGGCCGGGCTCGACGACGTAGTCGTTACCGCCGCACCAAGAGACGTCGTTGAGGAGCACTTTGAAAACCACGGGAGCGGTCGCGCCTTTGAGCGTGGACGCCCAGCCGTCGGCGGCGATGCAGTCCATCGCGACGCCATGGTCCCAGCTCAGGCCCGGGCCTTCGCCGCGGAGGTAGAGGTGGTTGCCGAAGCCGATGTCCACGCGCGCCTGGATGAAGGTCGCGGGCGGCTCGGGCTGCTCGACCGACTTGCGGCGGGCGACCGACGCGGCGGAAGCAGGGGCGGCGGCTTTTTTGGCCGGGGCCTTGGTGGCTTTGGCGGCCTTGGGGGCGGCGGCGGTAGCGGTGGTCGTGGCGGTCGTCTTCTTGTTGGTCTTCTTCATGGCAATAAGGGCTCGTCGGAAATTGTCGGAGGGTCTGTTTCCCGCTGGGCGGGCGCCACTGCAACAGCAAATTCAAGGCCAGTCCCGGTCCGCCCTCGGTAGATTTCCGGCAACAAGTGCGCGATGACCGAAAAATTTTAGTTTACTCCGGCGAAAACGGCCTGCAAACAAACACCTCCCTTCGGGGCAGTAGCTCAGTTGATAGAGCGCGTCGTTCGCAACGACGAGGTCGTCGGTTTGATCCCGATCTGCTCCACCAATTTCCCGCGCCCTCCGTGCTTCCCGCCGGAGGGCGTCGTGTTTTCCGAGTGAAAGTGGCGTCCCCGGCGTGACTCGAACACGCGACCAGCGGTTTAGAAAACCGCTGCTCTATCCAGCTGAGCTACGGGGACAACGAGGCCGCAGATTGCGCGGCGGGGGGCGGGTTGTCCAGCGCGTCGGCGCAGGGAGTGCGGGCGCTCTGGCGCGCTCGCGAGAAGCGGCGTGGCGAGGCGGCGGCGGCGAGTTTCGGCCTGCGGCGAGCGCCCGAAAAATAATGACTTGCCTCGCTGGAACGCGTGGGGCTTCTTCGTCCTTCCGATGAATCATCGGGCTGTAGCGTAGCCTGGTAGCGCGCTTGCATGGGGTGCAAGAGGTCGTGAGTTCGAATCTCACCAGCCCGACCATTTTCTGTGCGCCTTCGGCGCATTCGAACGCGCCGAATGCCGCGCCAGTCTCGTCCGCCCGGCCATTCTCGCGGCGGCCACGGCGCCTCAGTCGGGCCCATTCAGAAGACCTCCCGCGAATGGCGCGAATTGTCGCGAATTCAGAGGGAAAGTCTCCCTCCGGCCTGCTTGATCGAGCGCACCGATCGATCGACCCAGAGATCGACAATTTTTCATTCGCGCGAATTCGCGAAATTCGCGGACGACGGCATGAGTCCGGCTCAATCCGACCGCAGCGCGATCACCGGGCTCACGCGTGTGGCGCGGCGGGCGGGGATCAGGCAGGCGGCCAAAGCCACCGCGCCGAGCGCGACGGCGACCGATCCGAGCGTCAACGGATCGCGGCTGCCGATGCCGAAGACGAGCGTGCCGAGCAGTTGCGTGAGACCGAGCGCGCCGCCGATGCCCACGAGCAAGCCGAGCGTCGTCAGACCCATGCCGTGCCGCAACACGAGCCGGACGACATCGCGCTCGCTCGCGCCGAGCGCGGCGCGAATGCCGATTTCCCGCGTGCGCTGCGTGACCGAATACGAAATCACGCCGTAGATGCCGACCGCCGAGAGCAGCAGCGACACGCCGGCGAAACTGCCGAGCAGCAGCGCGCGAAACCGGTTGTTGCCGAGCGACTCCTCCTTGATCTCCTCGAGCGTCTTCATGTCGGCGACGACCTGATCGCGATCGACCTCGCGGATGGCCTTGCGCACCGCCTCGCGCAACAGCGAGGTGTCGCCCGCGCCGCGCAGCAGCACGCCGGCGCCGTAGCTCGGGCTTTGGGCATTGGAAACATACATGCCGGGCGCGCCTTCGATGTCGTCGAGGCCGCCGACTTTCTCGTCGGCCACCACGCCGACGATCTCCCACGGGATCTCGTCGCCGAGCTGCGTTTTGCCGGGAACGATTTCCTGCACGAGGATGCGCTTGCCGATCGGATCGACGCCGGCGAACTCGCGCTTGGCCATCGTCTCGTTGATCACCATCGCGGGCGGGCCGCCGCGGACGTCGCGTTCGTCGAGCAGACGGCCTTTGACCAACCGCATCTGGAGCGCGCGGTGATAACTCGGGCTGACCATTTTGAAATAGCCGGCGCGGCGGTTCGCGCGATCGACGGTCGGCTTATCGGCGACGAGATAAGGCATGCCGTAGCCCCAGCCCTGCATCGGCAGCGCCGTGCTCAGCGCGAGGTCGGTGACGCCCGGCAGCGCCGCGAGTCGGGCGGAGACGGTGCGCAGATAAGTGCTCAGCGCTTCCGGGCTGGCGAAACGCGTTTCGGCCATCGGCAGGCGAAACGTCAGCACGTTCGTCGCGTTGAAGCCCGGATCGACTTCGCCGAGTTTGCCGAGGCTGCGGATCAGCAAGCCGGCGCCCGCCAACAGCACGAACGCCAGCGCGACTTCCACGACGACCAGCGCGCCACGGACGCGCGAGTGTCCGTGTCCCGTGCCCGAGCCGCCGCCTTGCTTGAGCGATTGCGTGAGATCCGGCTTCGCCGCCTGCCACGCGGGCAACAGGCCCACCAGCGCGCCGGTGAGCAGCGACAACGCGAACGCGAACAGCGCCACGCGCCAGTCGAGCGTGACGACGACCTCGCTCGGAATCGCGTAGGACGGCGCGGCGGCCTTGAGCGCCTGCATCGCACCGTAGCCGAGGGCGACGCCGACCGCGCCGCCGCCGAGCGACAGCACGACGCTCTCGGTGAGAAATTGCCGTGCGAGCGTCCAGCGACCCGCGCCGAGCGCGGTGCGGACGGCGATCTCGCGCTCGCGGCCCACGACGCGCATCAAAGACAGATTGGCGAGATTCGCGCACGCGATCAGCAGCACCATGCCGACGGCCGCGAGCAGCACGTAGAGCGAGCGACGCAGGTCGTCGTTCACGATGGCTTCGCCGAGGAGATCGACGCCGACGCCCCAGCCTTTGTTCGAGTCGGGAAAATCGGCCGCGATGCGCTTGCCGATCGTGTCCATGTCGGCCTGCGCCTGCTCGAGCGTGACGCCGGGTTTCAGTTTCGCGACGGCGCCGAACCAGTGGAAGTTGCGCGTCATGTTCTCCGGCTTGAACACCAGCGGCCGCCAGAAGCGCGCGTAGCCGCGGTCGAACGCGGTGCCGCGGGGCATCACGCCAACGATTTCGTAGGGCTCGCTATCGAGGACGATTTTGCGCCCCAGGATTTGCGGATCGCTGCCGAATTGCGTGCGCCAGAGCGAATCGGCGATCACGACCACGTGCGAGCGCCCCGGCTGGTCCTCGCCGGGCAAAAACGTGCGGCCGAGCGCCGCCTTCGCGCCGAACACGTCGAAGAACTGCGCCGTCACCTGCGCGCCCGACAGGCGCACGGGTTCGTCGCTGCCGGTGAGCGTGGCCGAGCCGCCGGTGCGCGCGGCGATGAACTCGAAGCTCCGGTTGTCGCGCGCCCAATCGAGGTAGTTGAGCGTCGAGATGCCGTTGCGCCCGCCGCCAGGTGGAGCTTCGAGCACACGGACGATGCGATCGGCGTCGGGGTAGGGCAGCGGCTTGAGCAGCACGCCGTCGACGAAGGAGAAGATCGCGGTGTTCGCCCCGAGGGCGAGCGCGAGCGTGAGCAGGGCGACGAGCGAGAAGCCCGGGTTCTTGAGCAAGGTGCGGACGCCGAAGCGGACATCCTGGATCAGAGTGTGCATGGTTGCGGACGCGTGGCGCGCTGCATCGAATACCGGGCGAGGCGCGAAAGGTTACTTCGTTTGCACGTTTTCCGGAACCCAGCCGTGCCGCACCGGTCGGGCAACTGGGCCGCACGATGAAATTTTCACCCCGATCGGCTTGTGGCCGGCGAGCCGCCGTCATGGCGGGCATGCTGTGTGTGGCGTGGAGCGCGCACGCGAGCGACAAGATCGCCGAGGCCGTGCGACAATCGCTCCCGCGCTACGATCCGGCGATCCGCGCCGCGGCGGAGAAACGCCGGGCCGACGAAGCGGAGAAGAAAACCGCGGAGCCCGAGCGCCGCGCCTCGGCGGCCGAGTCGAAACCGACCGCGCCGCCGGAGACCGCGCCCGGCATCGTCGTGCTCGCTCCGGTCGAGGTGCGCGCGCAGCGGCAGCTCCCGCGCGTGAAACTGCCGCGCATCGGCGCCTCGGACGCGCTCGACGCGTCAGTCGACGCGGCGGATCCCTACCTGTCGCCGAGCGAGCGGCGCGCGCGGCTGCAAAAGAAGCACCTCTCCGCGCTCGATCGCGCGCTGAACAAGTTCTCGTTCGGCTTCGGTCTGCTGACCTCCGGCGACGCGCGGGCGGCCGACGCCGAGAGCCGCGAGCAGTTCGCGCCCGAGGCGGGCGAGGTCGGCGATGCGATTCAGCTCGCTGCACTCGCCGGCGAGAACGAGGCGGAGATCAAAAAGCTGCGCGAACTCTACCTGCAAATGCTCACCACGCGGCCGAAGTGATCGCTGGCGGGCCGGCGGTCGCATCGGAGCGCGACGCGCGAGTCGCCGCGTGGATTGACGGCGGGCGGGGGCGGTTCGGGGAGTTGCGCGGCGCGCTGACACGTTTCGGATTCGCTCCGGCCGCGCGCTTGGTCGAGCGTGTCGCCATGCAACCGGTCGCCATTCTCGACGACGTCGCCGCCATCGCGCGCGGTGCGGGGAAGATCGTCCTCCGCCACTTCGCCGCGCCCATCCCGATCTCGGCGCGCAAATCCACGCGCTCGGACGTCGTGACCGCGGCCGACACCGAGGCGGAGGCGTTCATCGTGCGCGAGCTGATCGCGCGGTTTCCGCAGCATCACATCGTCGGCGAGGAAGGCGGCGGACAAGGCGCGCCGGCCGCCGCGGCGCCGTTTCACTGGTTCGTCGATCCGATCGACGGCACGGTAAACTTCGCGGCGAAGCTCCCGCATTTCTGCACCAGCATCGCGCTCGCGACGCCCGACCGTCAGCCGCTGCTCGGCGTGATCTACGATCCGACGCGCGACGAACTCTTCACCGCCACGCGCGGCGGCGGCGCGCAGCTCAACGGCCAGCCGTTGCGTGTCACCGCGACCGAGGAACTCAACGACGCCGTCGTCTCGACCGGCTTCCCCTACGACAAGCACACGAATCCGGACAACAACGAGCGCGAGTGGTCGGCGTTTCTGAAACACATCCGCGGCGAGCGCCGGCTCGGCAGCGCGGCGCTCGACCTCGCCTACGTGGCGGCCGGTCGGCTCGACGGCTACTGGGAAAATTATCTGAATCCGTGGGACGCGATGGCGGGCGTGCTGCTCGTCGCGGAAGCCGGCGGCACGGTCACCGACTACGCCGGCGCGCCTGGCCCGCAACGCGCCGACCGCGGTCGCTACGTCGCGAGCAACGGCCGCCTCCACGCGGCGATGCTGCGCGTGCTGCAATCGGTGCGGTGAGCGGGAAAGTAGCGCGGTGCTTCAGCCCGCGCGGGAAAGTCCTCGGTCGCGGGCTGAAGCACCGCGCTACCCCGAGCCCACGCTCGCGTGAATTGTAGGAGCGGCTTTATGCCGCGATTGCCTCGAAGCGCTTGCCGCGCTCGAACGAGTCGCCAGCGGGCTGCCGACGGAGAAACCAAGGCCGTCGCGGAAATAGCCTGCACGCATCGCCATTTTCGCGAGCGGCTCCGAGGGGGGGCGTCGCCGTCCCTGGCGATGACGCGAACATCGTCAAGGGCAGCGCAAGCTGAAGGCGCTGCTGGGGACAGCGGCGCCCACCCGCGCTACCGCACGAAACGTCCGCACAGCCTGTCGGCGATTCGCCCTAAATTCCGCGGAAGATTAACCACTGATGACCACTGATGCACACTGATGAATAAGAAGGCCGAAAAGCGCGGCGTGAGGTGGCCCACCTGCCAGGTGGGCGATCACGGCGATGCGGGTCTGCTTCGATGAGTGCTCATCAGTGAAAATCAGTGGTTCAACTGCGCTTTCCAGGTTCACAAGAGAGGGGGAGGGATGCCGGAAAGTGCGCGAAGGCGACGCCGGCTCGCGCGAGCAGGATGGCGGCGTTCGCCGTCTGTCGGGTTCGGAAGCTGGCGGCGAAGGAAACGCGTGCGCGTTTCCGTGCGCGGCGATCGCTACTTCGCGGGCTGCAACTCGACGAACCAGACGTCGTTCTCCCGGAGCGGGAACGGGCGCGCAAATTTCCCGTCGGCGCCGATCGTGACGGTTTCGTCGAGCGCCGGCGCGCCGGCGGCGGCGGCGCGGAGCGTGGCGACCTGCGCGCGCGTGAGCTGGGCGGGCGCGCCGAGATCGCGCCAGGCGGATTGGACGTCGTTCTTGTGGTAGCCGACGAGCGTCGCGCGGACGCGATACGCGCCGGGTTTCAAGCCGCTGAGACGCAGCTCGGCGGGGCCTTTGTCCTTCGCGGGCTGATCGCGCGCGTAGAACTCCTGATTGATGATCGACGGACCGGGATGCGTGAGCGTGAAGTCCCAGAACAGCGCCTGCGCGCTGCCGCGCGCATCGCGACACACGAACGCATCCGCGTCGGCGCACGCGACCTCGGTGTCGCCGAGGCGGTGGAGAAATTGGTAGGCGTAGAACGACGGCTTCGGCAGGTCTTGGTAATTCAGCAGGCCGAAGCCGCCGTGAAACGGCGTCGTGCGCGGGCCGTTTTCCTCGAAGATGTCGGTGAACGTCCAATACGACATCGAGTCCGCCGCGGCGCCGATGTGGCGGATCTTGTCGAGGATGAAGGCGGCGCTGTGATAGCTGTCGTGCACGGGATCGGTGGGCGTGTAGGACGTGCTCCACTCGGTGTAGTGCAGCTCGCGATCGCGGTAGGGCGAGGCGTCGATCTTCGCGCGGACGCGCCGCACACCGGACGTGATCGCGTCGCGATCGGACGAGAGCACGGTGCCGGCGTTGCCGGTCTCGTCGAGGTAGCCGCTCATCGTCGCGTAACTGTGCGTGCTCACGAAATCGAGGGGCACTTTCTGCTCGGCGCAAAACGCCAGCGTCTCGTCGATCCAGCCTTCGCCGGCGGTCGCGGGACCGCCGACGCGATACGTGGCGTCGACGGATTTCACAGCGCGAGCGGTGTCGGCGTAGAGCTTTTTGTATTCGGCGAGGCCGATGGGCAGAAAATCCTGGTAGCTGCGGCCGCTGCTCTTGCCGATCCAGAAGTCGGCGAGGTTCGGCTCGTTCCAGACCTCGAAATACCACGAACGCACCTCGTCGGCGCCGTAGCGCTCGGTGACGTGCCGCGTGAAGGCCGCGATCAACGCCTGCCATTTCGCGTAGTCCTTCGGCGGCGTGACGTTCGCGCGATACCAGAAGATCGTGTCCTTCCCGCTGGCGAGCGCCTCGGGCATGAAGCTGAGCTCGACGAACGGCTTCACGCCGATGCTGAGGAGAAAATCGAAGAGCTCGTCGACATACTGCCAGTTGTAGATCGGGCGCCCCTGCTTGTCCTCGAAGTAGACGCCCATGTCGTCGCAGAACAGCCCGTGAAAACGGAGGTAGCGGAAGCCGCATTGCTCGCGCACGAAGCGGAGTTGTCGCTGCCAGTCGGCGCGCAGTCCCTCGTTGGCACGACCGGCGCCGACGCAGAAGTTATACATGCGGCTCATCGGCCCGCGCGCCTGCGCGAGGTCGGCGGCAATGACGCGCGGTGCGGCGACGGTGTCGGCGGCGACGGCGGACGGTGCAAGCGGAGAGGCGAGGGCGAGGAGCGGGGCGAGACGGCGGAGCATGGGGAAACAGCAGGGCCGAACGACTACACGGGCGGGCGCGCGGGCGAAACGACGAATTTGCGCGAACATTATCGCGCGACCGCGGCGACGGACGCCGCCGACCGAGGTGGAGGCGCCTTCGCGCCCGATGGCCGAAAACATTCGTGCAACTGCCCGCCCGGTCGCCGTGTATTCACAGCGTCCTCATGTCACACCGCAGGCCGTCCTCGTTTTTCGCCCTCGTCCGTTTGTGTTTCGCTGCCGTCGTCGCGTTTTCCGCGCCCGCTGCCTTTGCCGGAGAGGTGGTGCCGCCGACCGGCGTGCTGGCCAAGGACGAGTTCTCGCGCTTGGTGCGGCTGGCGCCGTTCGTGGTGCGCGGGCAGCAACTCTCGGTGTCGATTCACGCGCGCTCCGGACGCGACCGGAGCTACGGCGAGGAGTTTGCCGAGGAAGTGCTGCGTGTCGTCTGGGAGGCCGGCGTGACCGATTCGACGGGCAAAGGCCTCGTGATCGTCGGCAAGAAAGGCGAGCCGCACCCGATCCGTTTTTTCAGAAAATTCCTCGCGCTCGCCGATGCTGGCGCGCTCGATCCGGCAATCGCCGCGCGCGGACCGGAGCTGTTCAAGATGCTCGACCATTGGGAGCACAGCTCGGACAAGGGCCGCGGCGCCGGCGAAAAGCAGGGCGGCAACGTCGACCTGGAATTCGAGCGGATCGTCACCGCGCTGCCGTTGCCGCTCGAAGGGATCGGCGCGCAACTCTACCAGTTGGCCTGGTTCGAGAAATTCGACGACGCTCGCGTCGAGGCGAAGCTCCGCGCCCTGCGCGCGGCCGACCTCGAGCGCGATCTCTTCGCGCATTACGACTGGGTTTTCTACCTGCCGCCCAAAGGTGCGTTCGACGACGTGCTCGACGGAATCATCTCCGATGCGCTGAAAGACGGCGAAGTCGGCATCGTCGGGCGCATGGCCGTGAAGGGCGTCATGCTCGTCGTGAAACCGAAAATCCGGAAAGCGATCGAAGGTGTGCGAAAAGGCCTGATGTTCCAGACTGTCGTCCAGGCACGCACCCGCCTCGGTGAGGACGCCGTTTCGCGGTTGATGGGCGCCTACGTCGAGGAGCTGATGCCGGACCTGCCCGACGAGCCGAAGCACGCCGGCCCGGAGCACGAACGCGCGGTCGCCGCCGTGCGCGCGGAGCTGGGCGCGCTGCGCGCCGCCGCCGCAAAGACCGCCGCCGAACCGGCCGCGACGCCGGTGCATTGAGGAAAGCCGGCCGCGCCCGTGCGGCGCAGACTACTTGGCCGGCAGCGTGGAAACGAAGCGACGCGAGACCTCGAGCCAGCGCTTCAGGCCGCTCGCCGTGCGAATGGCCGCTGGCTCGACCATCAGCCAGCCCTTCATGCTGCGGCCGGTGATGTCCATCTCGCGCACGTGTTTTTCTTTCAAGTGCGCCGGCCAATCCTCCGGCACACACCGGACGATGAGGCGGTCGTGCCAGACGCCCGCGCACATGTTGCCGCGCAGCATCCAGGCGATGCCGCCGAACATCTTTTTCGCTTCGACGCCGCGCCAGTCCTGCGTGGCAGCGCTGACGCGCGCGGTGAGTTTCGGGTCGCTGTGCACGCTGCGGCGAAGTCAGGCCGCGCTCCGCTCGAGCCGGCCGAACACGAGCCCGATCGCCGCACCCGCGAGCGCGAACTGGAGGAAATGGAAAATTGCCTGCACGCCGACGAAGCGCCCGAGCCCGGTCACCTCGATCTTCGCGGCGTTCGCGAGCGTCGACACGCTGAAGAGAAACAGCCCGAGCAGCAGGCCGAACTTCACGCCTTCGGCGAGCGGCGAGCCGCCGCGATACCAGCGCGGATACAACAGGGCGAGCACGACGCCCTGGATGAGCATCGAGAGCAGGCCGAGCGGGACGATCGGCTCCGCGCGATTGTAGAGGCGGAAGGAGTGGTAGAGGTCGGGGAAGAGCACGAAGTGCCACGGTGCGGCCAGCGCGAACGTGACCCCGGTATAGGCGAGGGCGGCGTAGAGGTATTTCAGGAGCATGGCGGGGATAACTTGCTTTGTGCAAGTGAAGGGTGCGCGGTTTCACTTGCATTATGCAAGTTGAAAACGGATCGTGCAGCCATGTCCGGAAAGAAGAAGAGCCCGCGCCGCTCCGATTGCCCGATCGCCAACGCCCTCGACGTGCTGGGCGACCGCTGGTCGTTGCTCATCGTGCGGGATCTGGTGTTTCGCGGGTTTCGCGAGTTCGGTCAGTTCCTCGGCGCCGGCGAAGGCATCTCGACGAACATCCTCACGGAGCGCTTGGAGCGGCTGCAATGCGCCGGAATCGTCGCCCGCTTCGATCACGCGACCGACGGCAAGAAATACGTCTACCTGCTCGCCGAAAAAGGCATCGATCTCATCCCGCTCCTGATCGAATTGGTGCTCTGGGGCGCCAAATACACGCCCGACCATGCGGCGCCCGCCGCCGTGCTGCGCGAAATGCAGTCGCATCCCGAAAAAATGGCCGGTCGCCTTCGGACCGCGCTTTTGCGGGAACTCGAAGCCGCGCGCCGTTGATCGTTCCGCCCGCGGATCGACGCAGCGGGCGAATGCGCGGCGTCCCCCGACGGCGATGGCGGGCGCGTGGCTGTTGCGCGTCGCCGGAGCGAGGGCGTTGCGGCGTTGCCCGGCGCGTCCGGGATGCGATCCCGGATCGTGATCGCGCGCCCCGTCGGCCGAAACCGGGAAAACTTTAGGAAAATCGGCGAAAATTTTGTCGCGATCCGCCGGCGGATCGGGCCGAATCGCCGGCGTCGTGCGCAACCCCCGTCACCGCCTCTTCTTGCTCGTGACTGCATTGGGCATTCTCGGGATCGTGGGCGGCGAATGGCTCCGCAGTTGGATGGTTCCGGCGCGCGAAAAGACGATCGCACTCGCCCCGGTGCTCGTGCCGGCCGAGCGCGTCGTGCGGTTCGAGTCGGCCGAGGCGACCGACGCGGCCACGCCGACGGCGGTCGAGCCGCGCGAGCGGCGCATCGAGACGCTTTCGGCGGCGGAGAGCACGCAGTTCACGACGCTGTGCGATTTGCACCTGCTCGCGGCCGACACGGAACTCGATCTCACCACCAAGCAATGGGCCGCGCTCACCGCGGCCGTCGTGCAGGCCCAAGCCGTGCGGCACAACTACGAGGCGCAGATCGCGATCGCGCAGGAGGTTGCCCCCGGCCATTTTCGCGTGGAAATCCCCGCCTACGCCGCCGCGGGCGACGAGTTGCGCCGGCAATTTCTCGCGGATTTGCAGAACGGTCTCGGCTCGGACGCCGCCGCGGAGGTCTGGACGCAGCTCGGTCGCAGACTCGAGGGCCGCTTCGCCGGTTTCGGCGTGAGCGCGCAGACGCTCGAGATCACGAGCGCCCCCGCGCGCGCGCCCGGCGACGTGCAAGTGGAGCGCATCGCGCATTACTGGAACAGCGTCGACGACCGCGATCGCGTGACTACGCGCCGCGAAACGCATTTCCCCGCCGACGAAGACCCCACCGGCGAGAGCTGGCACGCGTTGCTCGCGCTCGTGAGCAAGGCGGACTGACGATCGGAGCGCTCACTTCCAACGGAAGTGAATGCGGCGCCAGTCAGCCTCCACGCCGGAACGGCGGAGTTTCCAGAGGCGATGAATCGCCAGACCGAGGGCGGGCACGACGGCCCCGACCAGCGACAGCGCGAGTGAGCGTAGGACGCCCGTCGGCTTGACGGGTTCGCTTCACCGCTTCGCGGTGCTGCGATACTCGGCGAGGTAGGCGTCCAAATCGGCCTGGGCCTTGCGGCGCTCGTATTCGTAAGCCGTCGGCTCCTGCGCGGCAACGGGCGCCCGGGCGAACCACTCGCGCGAGGCGCGCGCCGTGGCGGTTTCGCGGCTCATGCCGGCGGCCGTGAGTTCGTCGACGCGCCCGTCGACGTAAGTGGTGCGCGCGGTGGTGTCACCGAAACTGCCCGGGGCGTCGCGGAAGCGTTGCTTCGCGCGACTGGACTTTGGGGAGGCGCAACCGGCCGCGAAAACCATCAGCGCGGCGGCGAGCAGGAGCAGCACTCGGCGGGCTTGCATGGCGGGAATCTGCGCCGACGTCCTCCTCGCGTCAATCGCGCGCGGGTATCACGGTTCCCGGTCGTCGCGGTTAAGTTCGCTATTCCCGCGCGGGCCGTCCCAATGCGGTTTGCCTCCATGAAAATCAAATCGGCCACCTTCGAGCTCAGCGCGCCCAATCTCGCGGCCTGTCCGCGCCTGCCGCTGCCGGAGTTCGCGCTCATCGGCCGCTCCAATGTCGGCAAATCCTCGCTCATCAACCTGCTCGCCGAAAAGCGCGACCTCGCGAAGGTCTCCGATCTGCCGGGCAAGACGCGCCTGATGAATTTCTTCACCTTCAACGCGAGCTGGCGCCTCGTCGATCTGCCCGGCTACGGCTACGCGCACGTTTCGAAACAGGAGCGCGCCACGTTCAACGAGGCTGTCGCCGCCTTCCTCACGCGGCGCGACACCCTGCGCCACACTTACGTGCTGATCGACTCGCGTC
This sequence comes from Opitutia bacterium, assembly GCA_016187945.1. GTDB lineage: Bacteria > Verrucomicrobiota > Verrucomicrobiia > Opitutales > Opitutaceae > Didemnitutus. The sequence goes on along the minus strand of JACPIT010000009.1, from coordinate 81,709 downwards.
TGCCCCCGCAAGGCATCGACATCGACTTCCTCGGCTGGCTGCGCGACGAGCGCGTCGCGTGCTCGCTCATCTTCACCAAGGCGGACAAGCAGTCGAAGTCCGCCACGCACGCCGCCATCGACCGTTTCCGAAAAACCGTGCTGAACGACCACGTTCCGGAGCCGACGATTTTCGTCACCTCCTCGAAGACCAAAGACGGTCGCGCCGATCTGCTCGCACACATCGCGGCTCAGGTGCACTCTGATCACAGCAGATGAAGAAGCCGGTTCTTGAAACGGAGAAATGAGTCTTTGGCGGTTTCGAGGCCATAGGCGGCTGGATCGGTGCGGTTCGCTGCGCATGGCGGTCGGTGCCTCCAAACCGGAGGCGTCGCGACGCCGGCGGCGAGGGAGAGACTGCGTCGCCTGCGGAACCTTTCGGCTTCCGAAAGGACCAATCGGATGCGTCCCCTGCGCCCTCCTTTGCTTCGGCCCCTGATCAGTCTTCGCCTTGCTGCCATGCTCGCGGCGTTTGTCGTCGCCCGTGCGGCGCCGCCCGCTCCGGCTGCCGCGAGCGTGACCGCGGCGAGCGACGAGGAGTTCGGCAAGGACGTGAAACTCGCGCCGTTCGTGGTGAAGGGCGAAAAAATTTCCCTCGCCGTCTACGCGCGCACGAATTCCGACCGGCGCTACGCCACGGATTTTGCCGAAGAAGTCCTGCGCGTGGCTTTCGAGACGATGAACAAGTCCACCGGCGCGGGACTCGTCATCGTCGGCCGCGACGGCGAGCCGCATCCGGTCGTGACGATGCGAAAATTCATCGCGCTGGCCGAGGCCGGCCAGCTCCAGCCGGGGATGGCGGAGCTCGCGCGCGCGCTCGACGCGCAACTGATCGCTTGGAAGACGACGCTGAATCTCGACGAAAAACAGCGCGACCCCGACCGGAATGGCCCGAACATTTCGTTCGACGCGCTCGTGCCGGCGCTGCCGGTGCCGCTGGAGGGCGTGAGCGCGAAACTTTACCAACTCGCGTGGGCGGAGGGTTTCGACGACGCGCGGCTCACGGCCAAGCTCCGCGCGCTCACGGTCGCCGACCTCGAGAGCAACGCATTCGCGAAATACGACTGGGTCTTCTACCTGCCGCCGCGGCACGCGTTCGATGGCGTCATCGACCAGATGATCACGCAGGTGATGGAGCGGGAGAAAATGGGTTTCCTCAAACGTGCGACGGTTCGCAGCGCGATGGTGGTGTTCCGGCCCGCGATCAAGAAGGCCGTCGAGGGTTTCCGGAAGGCGATGCTGTTCCTGACCGTGCTGCAGGCGCGCAGCGGCTGGAGCAAAGACGACATCAAGGCGCTCACCGGCGCCTACCTGCAGGTGCTGATGCCCGACTTCAAATTCAACGACAGCGAGGAGCAGACGCACGAGCGCGTTATGGCGGCGATCGAGAAACAGAAAGTGAGGAACGCCGAGTATGCGAAGGATCCGTTCGTGTCACCCGCGCGGCTGGGCGCGTTCGACGCGGCGGCGTATGCGCGCTTCGAGGGCAGTTACGGGACTCTCGTGAAGGCGAAGAAGGACAAAGCGACCAAACCGAGCCGCATGCTCGTCCGGGAGAACGACACCTGGCTTTGGCAATACCGCAGCGGCAAACCGACCGTGCTTTATCCCGCGGGCGACCGCCTCTTCGTCTCCGCCGACGGCCGATTGACGGTCGAATTCAAACTCGCTGCGAACGGCGCCGTCACCGGCGCCGAGGAGCGCCGCGTGCGTCACCGCCAGACCTTTCCGCGGCCACCGATCGAGGTGAAGAAGTAGCGTCCGCTCGCGGCAACTCAGTGCGCCGGCCGCTCCGGAGAGGATCTCCCAATGCGGGGAACGCGCTCGGCGGCCCCGATCTGCTCGGTCGAGAATTTGAATCGAAGGCGGCGCCGCGGATGATCTCCTGCTTGCGCTCCGGCCCGACGATGCCGGATGCTGCGGGGCTTGACTCCCACCGGACAACTCTGCCTCGCCTGCGGCCTGTGTTGCGACGGCACGCTCTTCGACGGCGTGCAACTCGAGCGCGGCGACAGCGCCCGGAAACTGACCGCGTTGGGCCTGCCTGTGGTCACTTATCGCGGGCACGCACCGGTCTCGCGCTTCCCGCAACCCTGCGCCGCCTTGTGCGCCGATCGCACTTGTCGGCTCTACGCGGATCGACCGAAGCAGTGCCGGACGTTCGAGTGCAAATTGTTCAAGCAAACCGTCGCGGGCGAAATCGAACTCGCCGCCGCGTTGCGCCTGGCCACCAAGACCCGGCGACTCGGCGACAAAGCGCGCCGTCTGCTGCGTCGATTGGGCGACCACGAGGACGAGATGTCTCTCGGCGAGCGCTTTCACCGCATGGATGATCGCCTCCGTGCCGATCCTTCCGATCCGGCCAAGCTGGCGCTCTTCGCAGACCTGAGCCTCGTCATCCACCGCCTGAAGCTGCTCGCGCACGAGCGTTTCTACACCCGCGCCGAGAAGACGAGTCTGGCGGAGTAAGCGATACGCGCGAGTCGCCCGCGTTCCGAGCGAAGCGAAATCGGACATCACGCGAATGCGCCTAAATTCCGCAGAGGATTAACCACTGATGAACACTCATGCGCACTGATGAATGAGAAGGCCGAGAGCGGCGTGAGGTGACTCACCTGCCAGGTGGTCGAAGGCGGCGTCCAAGTCTGCTTCGATGAGTGCTCATCAGTGAAAATCAGTGGTCCGACTGCGCTTTCTAGGCTGAACGCGAATTCGCGCTCATGGGTGTAGTTCGCGGGCGGACTCGGGTCGCTGACGAGATCACCAAGAAACACACGAAATACACGAAACTCGGAGCGCTTCCTTTCGTGTGATTCGTGTGTTTCGTGGTTAAGCAATTCCGAGTTTGCGGAGCTGCGCTTCCAGCTCCGCGATCGAACACCACGGGAGAATGGGGGAGTTCTTGCGCTCGTCCGGCGGATCGCGCTCGAGCGAGTCCGACCAGCCGCCGCAACCGGTGAGCGGCAACAGCGGACGCTTGTGCAGCCACGCGAGGCAAACCTCGGACTTCGTCCCCGCGCGCCCGCCGATGACGAGACAAGCGTCGCCCGCGAGCGCCATCAGAAGATTCCGCGCATCGCCCATGCCGCACGGGATGAGCACGGAGCACGGCCAGTCCTTCACGCCGATGTCGTCATGCGGCACGATGGAGACGACGGTCCCGCCCGCCGCCAACGCCCGCTCCGCCGCGACGCGCGTCGCCGGCGCCCCGCACCCGCTGACGACCGTCACCCCGCGCCGCGCGAGCATTTCGCCGGCCGCTCCGGCAAGTTCATAGGCCGGTGAGCCCGGTTCAGCACTGCCAAGGATGCAAACCTGCGGAGCACGCTTCTTCGACGGGATGGGGCTCATGCGCCGCAGGCTGAAGCGGCGTGGCTAAGCGACAAGGGAATAGCCACCCGCTGGGCCGAAGGGCGAATGAGGGTCGACGGTGGAAGCGACCGCCTTAAGAGGCATTGTGCAGTTGCGAGAGGGCGGGATTTCGCTTTGGTCGGCACGGGCCAATCTATGATGAAGAAACTCCTCGTGGTCGGCGTGTTCGCCGCCGTGCTGCTCAATGCCGCGCTGGCCCAACCGGTGAGCTTTCGTTCCGTGCCGCCGAAGTTTCCCGAACTTCCCACGGCAACCGTCTATGAAGCCCGCGTGCGGCTCGCTGCGGATGAATTCCTGGTCGTGCGGGAGCTGATGAAGAACGCCGACGGTCGCGTCCATCTGTCCGACGCCATCTACGATGCGCGGGGCATGGATGCCTGTTATCGGATCGTCTGCACGCCGGCAACGGGAGGCGGCACCAAACTCGAATACCTCGCGGCCAACGACACGCGGAAGGAAAAATCATCGCGCACGATGCTCAACGAGACGCGACTGCAGATGGAGTTTTCGGATCCGGGGCGCCCGATCGCGATGACCTACGCGTGGTTTGCGCGGGTCGAAAAGCTGGCGGACCTCCTCGTCCGCCACCCCGGATATACGCCGCTCAAAAAGCGGCTGCTCTACGCTGCAAGTTCCGGCAGCCGATTCGCGGTCACGTCGTCGAGCAAGTAGTCGAGCCCCGCACCGTCGACGTGTTGCGCTGGACGTCGCGGTGATAGAGCAGGTTCATCGTTTTCGGGAAGCAGCGATGGCGGCCCGAAATTGTTGATCGGTGAGACCTGCGGAAGGATTGGCGTCGAGATCGGCATCGCGGCGCGCAGCTTCTGCAACTCCGCCGTCAGCATCCGCGAGCACAGGCGGCAAGGACGCGAGCAATCGCGTGACCAACGCAGCGCGCTCGGCCTCCGACAACTCTCCGGCCTGCTGTTCCAATTCCTGAAGGCGGGTCATGGCTCAAAACTAGTCATCGTGAACGTGCATTCAACCTTCACTTTGAGTCGAAAGGTTGGTGCCGGGCTCAGCTTCCAATTCATTTTCCAAGCGGGTAATCCAGCCGGCAGATCCGCAGATGCTCTTGATCCGCGAGATTGAAACCCCGCGATCGTTCGCGTCCCGAATTGCATTCATTGCGCGCGCGATGGTGAGAGAATGCTGTTCGCCGGAGTTTTTCTTCCAGATATTCAGCGCAAAGTAGAGCTGATCTTCTTTGGGGTTCGCCCGCTTCTGGGCTCTACGTTTGCAGATTCCGCCCAGTTTAGAAATTGCAGTATCCAAGCTCGCCGACACGACCTTGCCATCGCGCCATTCAAAGTATTGGTCGGCCGCAATCGGAACAGCATCGCTTACATCATCATAGCCGAATTCGTGTATCAGCCTCCGGATCTTCACCACATCTTCGTCGAGCAATTTGTAGCCGGAGATGTTTTCAAGGCGCTTTCGAATTGAGTTCGTTAGCATGTCGTCGGTCGAGGAAAGAGATTCTTTCCATTGAACCATCATCTCGAGCTGTTGCCGGCGCTCTGCCAATTCAGCGAGCTGATCTCGAGTCCTGTCGACCATGATCGTTGCCGAAAGTGGCTTGTTGCTCTTCCCTGAATTACATTCCGCGCAGCTAGTGATGAGGTTTAGGATATTGTCGTTTCCTCCCTTCGAGTGCGGGTGGAGGTGGTCGATTTGAAGCACGACGTCGGGTGCTTTTCGTCCGCAAAACTGGCAGCAAAATTTGTCGCGCTTGAATACCTCGAATCTAACCGAATTGGGTATTTTCTTCCTCTTCACGGAGTCATCATTCAGGAGAAGCAAAGGCATTCGGCGATGAGAAAATTGTTTCCACACGCGCGCGGTGCTGCTGATCGGCATTCCTGCGAGGCGAAACGCTTCAACACAGAGGTCGCTGAGAGCACAGAGACCAATCCGGATTTCGGATGCGGGCCTTTTGCGTTCTTTGTGCTTTTTGTGGCCAAGTCTGCTGGCAGACTGCGCCACGCCATGACCACCAAAGAAGCCCTCGCTCAACTCAAGGCCCTCGGTGACGAAAAGCTGCGCGCGCAGATGATGAAGCGTGGGGCGCCGGCGGAGCAGTTCGGCGTCAAGCATGGCGACATCCGGACGCTGGCGAAGAAGATCAAGACGGACCATAAGCTCGGGCTCGCGTTGTGGAAGACGGGCAATGTCGAGGCGCAGCATTTGGCAGTGTTGATCCTCGAGCCGAAGAAATTGTCGGCGGAGGAACTCGACGGCTTGGTGCGCACGACGAGTTGGTCGTGGGTGGCGGACTGGCTTTGCAGCTACGTCATCGACCAGCACCCGGCGAAGGAGTCGCTGCGCGAGGGTTGGATGAACAACCAGAACGTCTGGGCGGCGCGCGCGGGTTGGTATCTGACCGGCGAGCGCGCGGCGGACGAGGCGGAGGGATTGGATTTGCCGGCGTTGCTCGATCGCATCGAGCAGCAGATGGCAAAGGCGGCGCCGGAGGTGCAGTGGACGATGAATTCCTGTCTGGCGAAGATCGGCATCAATCACCCGGCGCTGCGGAAGCGCGCGGTGGCGATCGGGGAGAAACTCGGGGTCTATCGCGACTATCCCGTCTCAAAAGGCTGCACGTCGCCCTTCGCGCCGATCTGGATCGACGCGATGGTGAAGCGGCAGAAGTGAACAGGCCGATCCCGGTTGACCACGAAACACACGGAATACACCGAAGGAGTTGGGTCACGAAAGGGCACAAGAAGGCACGAAAACGGAGAGGCGCTCTTCGTGTTTTTTGTGCCTCTTTGTGGCTCCTCTCTGCCCGGTTCGGTTTCTGTGCTCCGTGTCTTCCGTGGGCAATTTCTGGTCAGGTTTGCTTCGTGTGATTCGGGTGTTGTCCAATGTCGCTCCGCTCGGAACGTGGGAAGTCCTCGGTTCGTCGGGATGATTCCAGATTTCCTCACAGAGGAAATGCGGAGACAAACCGGAGGGCGGGGTTTGGGGGAGCCACGAAAAGCACAAGAGGCGCAAAAATAGATGCGGTGTTCAGACGTGGAATCACACGGGCTGGATTGCTGTTCTTCGCGCCCTTTGCATCTTCGGCGTGTGCGATGTCTGGCTGATGATTCCGTGCCGCGGTTGCACGTTCGGGTTCCCAGGGATTGCACGGATACAGACGGATCGACGGGGCACGCTGGCGTCGATGAGTCTGTCCTCCGCGATCTCCGTGTTATCTTTGGTTAAAAGCAGACGTCGAGCGTGGCGGGCAGTGCGGTCCGTCTACCGCCTGCGGAATAATGGCGGATTTTTGGGGCGCGTGAGTTCGAGGATGGCGGGATTTTTTTCCTGCTCGATGGCATCTTTGCGGCGGGAGATTGCGCATGGGAAGGGTGCCGGTTTCGGCACCTCGTCACATCAACCCCGATTCCGGCCTTGGGACGCGGCGTCACCGCCACGCCCGAGGAACCGGATGCCTCACCTCCGCTCCCCATGACCAAATCCTCCGCGCCCATCACGACTCGCTGGCAGTGTTCGCTCGATACCTCGACGACACCGCCGACCGCCTCGCTCACGTATTCGCTCAACGGCGGCGCGCCGACGGGCTTCGTGATCAAGGGCGTGTGTTATTCGCCGGCGCCGGTCGGCGGCTCGAACAACTGGTATGGCGACCATCTCGGCGACTGGTTCTGGGACGCATTCGGCAATGTCAGCAACTGGAGCGGCACGTGGTCCAACGACCTCCCGAAGATCGCGCAGCTCGGCGCGAACACGATCCGCGTGTATAGCTTCCTCGATGCGGTGCCGACGGTGCCGCCGCCGTCGCCCGGCGCGAGTTACACGCACCGGGCGTTCCTCGATGCCTGCTACGATGCAGGGCTGTTCGTGATCGTCGGCATCCCGCTGCCGCAGCAGATGTTCATCCTCAACCAAACGCCGCAACCGTCGGCGTCGTGGTGGCAGACGGCGCTGCAGCAGACCGTGAGCGAGGTTGCCGACCATCCGGCGGTGCTCGGTTTCATCATCGCGAACGAGGTGGACGACGGCAACGTCGACACCTACGGGCCGACGGCGAACGCGACGTATTGGTGGGGCCAGGTGCAGGTGGCGGCGCAGATCGCGAAGACGGCGGCGCCGGACAAGCTCGTCGGCATCGCGAACCACGACGATCCCGGCATCTGCGCGAACGCCGCGAATTACATGGCGACGTGTCCGGCGATCGATTTCTGGGGCGTGAACAGCTACCAGCCGCAGAGCTTCGCCTCAGTGTTCGGCGGCAGCGAGGGCTTCAACACCGGTTACGCGTTGCTGACCGGCGCGGCGTTGAAGCCGGTGATCCTCACCGAATACGGTTTCCCCGCCACGAGCCGCGTCACGGCCGACACGCTGTGCCCGATGGCGGGAATGGTCTCCGCCGTCGTCGTTTCCTCCGGCGGCAGCGGCTACACGACGCCGCCCGCGGTGACCTTCGCCGCCGCCCCGACCGGCGGCACGACCGCCACGGGGATCGCGACGGTGGCGAACGGCGTCGTCACCGGAGTGACGATCACCAATGCCGGCAGCGGCTATCTCTCCGCGCCGACGGTGACCTTCGCCGCTCCGGGCAGCGGCGGCACGACGGCCGGGGGGACGACGACGATTTCGCAGGGCATCTATTCCGACGCGACGACGCAGGCCAACGTTGCCACCGTGCTCGATACGATGCTGCCCGCGGCCTACGCGGAGTCCGTTTGCCTCGGGCTCTGCTATTTCGAGTTCTGCGACGAATGGTGGAACCAGTCGGGCTACGGCATCGCGCCGGCCCAAACCTGTCCCGCCGCCACCGGTCCGAACGCGCCGAGCGGCGGCGCCGGCGGCAGTTTCGCGATCCCGAACGTGTTCACGTGGTATGGCGGCCCGATCGCGTGCGGCTTTCCGAATTATTATTGGGACAACGACGGCTTCGGGCTCTACGCCGTCGCGCCGGGTGCGGGCCGCACGCCCTCGCAGCCGTGGAACCAGAGCGGGAACGCACCCGCGCTGCCGCTCGATTCGCGCACAGCGCGGACGCCGGTGATCGATGCGGTGACGGGCGCGTTCACGATGTTGTTCACCGTGCAGTCGACGCAAGGCTGGCAGGACACCGGCGTCACCGTGACGGCGGGCCAGGGCGTGAGCATCGCCTACGTGCGCGGGCTCTGGACGTCGAATCCGCATGACAACAACGGCGAGCTGTTCGACGCCGCCGGCAATCCGAACTACGTCGCCAACCAACCCGGCTACACGATGGATGGTCAGAACGAAGGCGCGCTGATCGGCCGCATCGGAAGCGGGCCGGTATTCCTCGTTGGCGACGGCCCCACGTCGGTCCCGAGCGGACAGAGCGGCAACCTGCAGCTCTGCATCAACGACGACCTGAACGGACGCTACGGCGCCGGACTGAAGGACAACCTCGGCAACATCACGGTCGCCATCACCTCGTAACGTGGCCGCGACGGAGCGGCGGCGAAGTCGCGTCCGCCGCTTCGATCGGGGCGAACTTGTCCCTTGCGGCGCCCAATTCGAGCCCGTGCCGACGAGTCAGACGCCGACCTTCGCGTGACCTTTGTGGGAGCGGTGACTCGGTTGGAATGCAACGAGGGCGGTCGACGGCAACCGCCCCCCGTCGTTCGAACTCAGTAGTCGAGGTAGGGCGCGAGCCAGCGTTCCGCTTCCTGAACCGAGATGCCTTTGCGGGTGGCGTAGTCCTGAAGCTGATCTTTGCCGAGTTTGCCGACGGCGAAGTATTTTGAGTCGGGATGGTTGAAGTAGAGACCAGAAACCGAGCTCGGCGGGTTCATCGCGTAGGATTCCGTGAGCGTGATGCCGGTTTTTTCGGTCGCGGCGAGGAGATCGAAGAGCGCAGGTTTCTCCGTGTGGTCCGGGCAGGCGGGATAGCCGGGCGCGGGACGGATGCCGCGATATTTTTCGCGGATGATGTCCTTCAGCGCGTAGTGCTCGAGTTTGCCGTAGCCGGAGAAGTCGCGCGCTTTCTTGTGCATGTATTCCGCGAGCGCTTCGGCGAGACGGTCGCCGAGGGCTTGGGCCATGATCGCGCTGTAGTCGTCGTGCTTCGCGCGGAATTCCTGCGCGAAGGCGTCGACGCCGTGACCGGCGGTGACGGCGAACGCACCGAGGTAATCGATGCGGCCGCTGCTCTTCGGCGCGATGTAGTCGGCGAGGTTGTGGTTGTGCTGGCCCTCTGGCTTTTCGTTTTGCTGGCGGAGGAAGTGGAACGTCTTCAGCACGCGCGAGCGCGACTCGTCGGAGTAAACTTCCACGCTGTCGCCGACGCTGTTGGCCGGCCAGAAGCCGAGGACGGCTTTGGCGGTGTAGCGTTGCTCGGCGAGGATGCGTTGGAGCATCGCCTGGCCGTCGCGGTAAACCTTGGTGGCTTCTTCGCCGACCTTTTCGTCGGAGAGGATGTCGGGGAAGCGCCCGTGGAGTTCCCACGCGGAGAAGAAGGGGCCCCAGTCGATCAGTTGCGCGACCTCGTGGAGGTCGAGCGACTGAGGTTTAAGTTGAAGGTTTAAGTTTAGGTCACCGGAGGCGGACGGCTTGGATTTCAACTTCTCAACCTCAACTTCAACGGGCGCAGCTTCTGCGGAGCTGAAGCTGCGCGTGCCGAGGAACTCGGGGCGGGGGATGTCGACGACGGACCACTCGGTGGGCTGGGCGCGGCGGCGGGCTTCTTCGATCGAGAGGAGTTTGCGCGCGCCGCGGCGGTCGCCGAATTCGACGCGCTGTTTCTCCTGCTTGTCCTGAATGTCGGCGACGAAGGCGGGCTTGTTCTCCGGGCTGAGGAGTTGCGAGACGACGCCGATGACGCGCGACGCGTCGAGCACGTGCACGACGGGCTCCTCGTAATGCGGGGCGATCTTCACGGCGGTGTGCGCGGCGGAGGTGGTGGCGCCGCCGATGAGCAGCGGGAGCTTGAACTCGAGGCGCTGCATTTCCTTCGCGACGTGCACCATTTCGTCGAGCGAGGGCGTGATGAGGCCGGAGAGGCCGATGATGTCGGCCTGCTTTTCCTTGGCGACGGCGAGGATTTTCTCGCACGGCACCATGACGCCGAGGTCGATCACCTCGTAATTGTTACAGGCGAGCACGACGCCGACGATGTTCTTGCCGATGTCGTGGACGTCGCCCTTGACAGTCGCCATGACGACGCGGCCGGCGGAATCGCCGCGTGCGGCGTCGGTGGCGATGGCGGCGGCGTTCGCCTCGGGATCGGCCTCGCGGGCTTTGCGGGCGGCTTCCTTCTCGGCCTGCATGAACGGCTCGAGATAGGCGACCGCCTTCTTCATCACGCGGGCGGACTTCACGACTTGCGGGAGGAACATTTTTCCCGCGCCGAAGAGATCGCCCACGACGCGCATGCCGTCCATCAGCGGGCCTTCGATGATGAGGAGCGGCTTGCCGTATTTCTGGCGCGCTTCCTCGGTGTCCTGATCGATCCACGCGTCGATGCCTTTGACGAGCGCGTGCGACAGGCGCTCCTCGACGGTGCCTTTGCGCCAGGCTTCGAGGATTTCGATGTTGGCCTTCTGGTCTTTGACGGCGCCGGTGGCTTTGAGTTTTTCGCCGAAATCGACGAGCCGCTCGGTGGCGTCGGGGCGGCGGTTGAGCAACACGTCCTCGACGAGTTCGAGCAAGTCCTTCGGGATCTCTTCGTAGACCTCGAGCATTGCCGGGTTGACGATCGCCATGTCGAGGCCGGCGCGGATCGCGTGGTAGAGGAATGCGGCGTGCATTGCCTCGCGGACGACGTTGTTGCCGCGGAAGGCGAAGGAGACGTTGGAGAGGCCGCCGCTGACGCGTGCGTGCGGGAGGTTCTGTTTGATCCAGCGCGTCGCCTCGATGAAATCGACGGCGTAGTTCGCGTGCTCCTCGATTCCCGTGCCGACGGTGAGGATGTTCGGGTCGAAGATGATGTCCTCCGGCGCGAAGCCCGCGGAGCCGACGAGCAGGCGGTAGGCGCGTTCGCAGATGCGGATCTTGTCGCCGAGCGTGGAGGCCTGGCCTTGTTCGTCGAAGGCCATCACGACCACGGCGGCGCCGTAGCGGCGGATGACGCGCGCTTGTTCGAGGAATTTCGCTTCGCCTTCCTTGAGCGAGATCGAGTTGACGATGCCTTTTCCCTGGAGGCATTTCAGGCCAGCTTCGAGCACCTCCCACTTGGAAGAGTCGATCATGAACGGCACTTTCGCCACCTCGGGTTCGGAAGCGCAGAGGTGGAGGAAACGCGTCATCGCAGCGGGGCCGTCGATCAGGCCGTCGTCCATGCACACGTCGACGACGTTGGCGCCGTTCTCGACCTGCTGGCGGGCGACGCTGACGGCTTCCTCGTATTTGTTTTCCTTGATGAGCTTCGCGAACTTCGGGGAGCCGGCGACGTTCGTGCGCTCGCCGATCATGGTGAACGTGCCTTCGCGATGCGTGAACGGCAGCGAGCCGGACAATGCGAGTTTCGGTGCGAGAATCGTGAGCGAGCGCGCGGGCTTCGGCCGCAGCGCCTCGGCGATCGCGGCGATGTGCTCGGGCGTGTTGCCGCAGCAGCCGCCGGCGATGTTGAACAGGCCGTGTTGCGCGAAATCGCCCATGTAGCGCGCCATGTCGGCGGGCGTGAGATCGAAGCCGGTCGGCGAAAGCGGATTGGGCAGGCCGGCGTTCGGGTAGCACGAGATGAACGCGTCGGACTTTTGCCCGAGCTCCTCGAGGAACGGCCGCATGAGATCGGGGCCGATGGAGCAGTTGAGGCCGACCGCGAGCGGGCGCGTGTGGCGCACGGCGTTCCAGAACGCCTCGACGGTCTGCGCGGAGATCATCGTCTCGCCGCCGCGACCGACAGCAGCGGAAATCATCAGTGGCAGGCGCACGCCGTCGGTGGCGAAGACTTCGTCGATCGCGACGAGAGCGGCTTTGGCGTTGAGCGAGTCGAAGATGGTTTCGACGAGGAGGAGATCGACGCCGCCTTTGATCAGCGCGCGGACCTGGCGGGCGTAGTCGGTTTTGACCTGATCGAAGGTCACGACGCGGAAGCCCGCATCGTCGGCGTCGGGCGAGTTGGACAGCGAGACGGTGAGCGGACCGACGGCACCCGCGACGTAGCGGCGGCGGCCGGTGGCGTTGGCGACGCGGTCGGCCCAGCGGCGGCATTGTTGCGCGGACTGGAAATTGATGTCGTGCGCGAGCTCCTGGAGGAACGGGTTCTTGATGACCTCCTCGTAGAACGCGGGGTTCTTACGACCGCCGCGCTCGCGCGGGTCGTCGATGAAGAACTCGCTCTGGCCGATCGACGTCGCGGAAAAGGTGTTCGTCTCGATGATCTCGGCGCCGGCTTCGAGGAAGCGACGATGGATGTCCTCAATCGTCGGCGCGGGCGTGAGCGAGTAGATGTCGCCGTTGTTCTTGAGGTCCTTCGGGGCGTTGCGGAAGCGCTCGCCGCGCACCTGTTCCTCGGTGTGGCCGTAGCCGCGGATCGTCGTGCCCATGGCGCCGTCGATGATGACGACGCGCTCGGCGAGCGTGCGGCGCAGGGCGATTTCGGCGGCGGAAAGGGTGCGGTCGGACGGCATGCGGTTAGTTCGTATCGATGCATCAAGATTCGATGATGCGAGAAACGCAACAGTCGTGTGCGCCGCCGCCGCGGGCGCGCGAAGTTTTTATGACAGTCCGCGATTCGGCCGCGCGCCGACTTAGTCGCAGCCGACCCTCGTAGCAGCCGACGTGAGGAGGCTGTGAGAGACGCACGAAGCCCGCCGGTTGCGCGCTCTGGTGCAACTCCTCGGTCCGCCATCGAGCGAGTGGCGCGGCTCGTGCGCCACCGCCTTGCTGGGTCGACGAAACAGCCTCGTCACCTCGGCTGCTACGTCGATGTCGGCGCGCTGCGCATCGCGTCACCGCAACCGGCGCGCAGTGATTGCGCTTGCGCGTTTCGCGCGGCGCGGGATTTCTTCCCGCTCCTGAGTTCTTTCTCCGTCAACTTGGCAGACGCAGGGAAGGCCGTGCAAACCGGCCACAGTTGCGCTGCGGTAACGCATGACGCGTCCTCATCCCGGGCAGGCCGGGACAACGCCAATTCGCACTCGAGTGCGAGTGAAGGCGAGGAGGCGGTGCGCGGTGCGCGAAGTGACAGGTAACAAGTCACAAGTAACAAGAGCTGATTCTTGCTACTTGGCCCTTGTTACTTGGCCCTTGGCGCCACGCGCGGAGTGCGGAGTCCGAACATCTGGCTGCCGAGACTCACCTTCCGTCGACGCGTTCGCGCGCCGCGGAAACTTCATCGCATCAGGCTCCGACTCGTTGGAGCCAACCCCGACTTCGTCGGGGCAAGTGAAGGGTGGGAGTGGAAACCTGTTTCGTGCGCCGACGCAGCAAAGCCGGCGCGCGGGCGTGGCTCTGCTCTTGCCGCTAAGGAAAGCAGATCATGTCCGCTCCTCAATTCGCGACGTCGCTCCGACGCTCGCTCCTCCTCGCCGCCGGCTTCGCGCCGGCGCTCCTCGCGCTCGCGCAAGACGCCGCGCCCACGAAAGTCGACGACTACGTCGTCACCGCCACGCGCACTCCGGCCGCCGCGAACACGCTCGGCACCGCGGTCGACACGCTCAGCGCCGCCGATCTCGCGCGGCAGCAACTCACGGGAATCCGCTCCGCGCTCTCCGGCGTGCCCGGCGCGCCGGCGTTCGCGTCCGGCGGCGCGGGTGGCTCGACGTCGCTGTTTCTCCGCGGCACGAACAGCAACCAGACGCTCTTCCTCGTCGACGGCATTCGCTTCAACGATCCGAACACCGACTACGCCGTCGCACTTGGCGGCGCGTGCGTCAGCGCGTGCGACTCGCTCGAGATCGCGCACGGTCCGCAGAGCACGCTCTACGGCGGCGAGGCCGTCGGCGGTGTCGTCTCGCTGCGCGCGCAGCGCGGCCGCGGTGCCGCGAGCGGCAGCATCACCGCCGAGGCCGGCTCGTTCGGCACGATCCAGGGCGCTGTCACCGCGCAACGCGGCGATGCGAAGAACGCGTTTTCGTTCTCCGCGCTCGGCGGGCACACGGACAACGACCGCGCGAACAACGATTTTGATTCTGCCACCTACGTGCTGCGCGTCGATCATCGCGTGAGCGATGCGGTCGCCATCGGCGCGACGTGGCGCGGCTTCAACGGCGTCTACGGCTCGCCCGGCGCGGCGATCGGGTGGGGCGCGAACGACCCCGACAACCAGGATCGCGAGAGCAATCAGCTCGTGACCGTCTTCGCGGACTTCGCCCCGTCGCCCACGCTCACGAGTCGCGCCGTGCTCGGCGGACAGGACCGACGCTTCGTCTCGGAAAACCCCGGCGCGTTCGGCACCGAAATTTCCGTCGTGAAAAACCGCCGCGGCGTGCTCGATTGGCAAGCGACCCACACCGGCGTCGAGAAGCAGCGCGTCACCGCCGGCGTCACCGCGGAGGTGAACCACACCGTCAACACCGGTTTCGGCAACATCAACAAGCACCAGCAGCTCTTCGCGGTGTTCGTGCAGGACGAGTTCAACCCGGTCGAAAACGTCTACCTCACCGCGGGCCTGCGCAGCGACGACTTCGACACCTTCGGTCGCGCCACGACCGGCCGCGCCACCGCCGCGTGGCTCGTTGCGCAACAACGCGTGAAACTCCGCGCGAGCTACGGCACGGGCTTCCGCGCGCCGTCGTTTCTCGATCTCTACGGCCAGAGTTCGTTCTACGTCGGCAACCCGAAACTCGCGCCCGAAAAGGCGCGCGGGTGGGACGCGGGCGTCGATTTCTATCTCGCGCAGAATCGCGGCACGCTCAGCGCAACGTGGTTCGACACGCGCCTGACGAACCTCATCACGTTCGATTTCGCGGCGTTCCCGAGCACCGTGCAAAACGTCGAGCGCGCGCGCACGCGCGGCGTGGAACTCTCCGGCAAATTCAAGCTCCCCGGTGCGAGCGCCACCGAGGCGCGCTTCGCCTACACCTACCTTGAAGCGGAAAATCTCACGCAGCACACGCGCCTGCTCCGCCGCCCGCGGCACAGCGGCTCCGCAGACGTGTGGCACGACTTCGGCAGCGGCTTCAGCGCCGGCGCCGGCGTCGTCTTCGTGGCGCAGCGCGAGGACGTGAACGCCGCGACCTTCGCGACGATCGACGGCGAAGACTACACCGTCGCGCGCGTCTACGCCGCATGGCAGGCGACGCCGACGCTCGCCGTGAAGGCGCGCGTGGAAAACCTCCTCGATGAGCGCTACGAGGAAGTCCACGGTTACCCGCAGCCCGGCGCCGGCGTGTTCGCCGGCGTCGAGTGGAAGTTCTGAGCAGAGGCGAAGGTGGAGCGCATTGACCTCAATGCGCTCGAACGTCCCCTTCGCAGGTTCAATTCCAGAACGCGTTGAGGTCAACGCGTTCCACCCTGCCACTTCGGCGCCGGCGTTCCCGCCGGCGCCTTTTTGTTGGTGCGGCATTCGCTGCGTTCGCGTCGCCGCTGGGGACCGCGGCGACCGCCTTTACTGTCCTGCACATTCCGTCGGCCGCACGCTTGCACGGCGGATTCGGCACGCAAAACTCCGGCGCATGGCTACCCCGCATGTTGTCACCTCGAGGTTGGTTGCTGCGTTGCTGTCCTGTGTGGTCGGAAGCGCCTCGCTTCGCGCGGCCGATTATCCGATCCAGCCCGTGCCGTTCACGGCCGTGCGCGTGACGGACGGCTTCTGGAAGGCGAAACAGGAAACCAATCGCACCGTCACGATTCCGTTCGCGCTCGCGCAATGCGAAGAGTCGGGCCGCCTGAAAAATTTCGATCTTGCGGCCGAGGTCATGCGCCGCCGCGCGGCGGGCGAGAAGGATTTTCAGATCAAACCGCCGACGATCTACCCGTTTGACGACACCGACGCCTACAAGGCGATCGAGGGCGCGTCCTACGCGCTCAGCATGCAGCCCGATCCGGCGCTCGAGGCGATGCTCGACGGCTGGATTGCACGCATCGCCGCCGCGCAGGAGCCCGACGGCTACCTCTACACGTTCCGCACGATGCATCCCGACGCGCCCGGCCACGATTGGGTCGGCGCCAAGCGCTGGGAGAAAGATCCCAAACTCAGTCACGAACTCTACAACTGCGGTCATCTCTACGAGGCGGGCGTGGCGCACTTTCAGGCGACGGGCAAACGCACGCTGCTCGATGTCTGCCTGAAAAATGCCGAGCTGCTCTGGCGCGACTTCGGCGACGGCAAGCGCCGCATCGCCCCTGGCCACGAGATCGTCGAAATGGGACTCGTGAAGCTCTACCGCGTCAGCGGCGATGCGCGCTGGCTGAAGCTCGCGCAAATCTTCCTCGATGCGCGCGGTCCCGGCGGCAATCCCTACAGCCAGCAACACGCGCTCGTCGTCGATCAGACCGAGGCGGTCGGCCACGCCGTGCGCGCGAACTACCTTTATTCCGGCATGGCCGACATCGCGGCGCTGACGGGAGACGTGCGTTACGCGCACGCGATCGAGCACATCTGGCAAAACATGGTGTCGCGCAAACTCTACCTCACGGGCGGCGTCGGAGCGCTCGCGAAGGGCGAGGCCTACGGAGCCGACTACGAGTTGCCGCACGACGCCTACAACGAAACCTGCGCCGCCGTCGCGCTGATGATGTGGGCGCATCGGATGTTTCTGCTCTCCGGCGACGCGCGCTACATGGACGTGTTCGAGCGCACGGCCTTCAACGGCTTCATCAGCGGCGTGTCGGTCGGTGGCGACCGGTTCTTTTATCCGAACCCGCTCGTCTACGACGGCCAGAAGAAGAACAACCACGAGCACGCCGGTCGCGCGCCCTGGTTCGGTTGCGCGTGCTGCCCGCCGAATCTCATGCGCACGCTCGCGGCGCTCACGGGGTATTTCTACGCGGTGAAGGACGACGCGCTGTTCGTGAATTTCTACGCGGCGAGCGAGGGCGAGGCGCGCGTCGCCGGCACGGTTGTGAAGCTCGCGCAAACGACCGATTACCCGTGGAACGGCGGCATCAAGCTCACGCTCTCACCGGCAAGTCCGGCGAAATTCACCGTGAGGCTCCGCTTGCCCGGCTGGGTGCAAGGCCGGCCGGTGCCGTCCGATCTCTACGCCTATCGCGAGCCGAGTGCGTCCGCGTGGCAGGTGACGGTGAATGGCGAACGCGTGACCGCTTCGCCGGACGCGCACGGCTACCTGACGCTCGAGCGGCGTTGGCAGGCGGGCGATCGCGTCGAACTCGAGCTGCCGATGCCGGTGCACACCGTCGTCGCGCACGAGAAAGTCGATGCGGCGCGCGGGCAGATCGCGTTCGAACGCGGCCCGGTGGTCTATTGTTTCGAACAAGCTGACCAGCCGCTGCCGACCGCGATCTCTGCGGGGCCACACACGGTGACCCGCGAGCAGAGCAGCCCGCTCGGACGCCTCGTGACGCTCGACGTCGACGGCGCGACTGCGATCCCGTATTTCGCCTGGAACAACCGCGGCCTCGCCCCGATGGCGGTGTGGCGTGCGGTGAAGTGAACCTGTAGCGGCGGTCTGTGACCGCCGAACGCATCCGCCGCGAGTTTCTCTCGGCGGTCATAGATCGCCGCTACAGGCTGCTGCCCCAGGAGTTCGCGCTTGCGGCTCCGCGGTTTCGCGGAAGACTCCGCGCACTCCGTTCGCCTATGAAGCACCACGCTGTCCGCTGTCTGCTCGCTTTCGGCCTCTCGACTCTCGCGGCGCGCGCCGCCGACGAAAATTTCCGCCACGGCCAGCCGCTGCAAGCGCAGCGTCCCGCCGCCGACTACGTGCCCGACCTCGCGCCGTTCGCGCGCCCGCAATCGAGCGAACTGCGCGAACTCGTCGAGCGCTACAACGCCGACCGCGAGGGATTGCTCGTTATGCACCCGGTGGAGAATTCCCCGCTGCGCCTGCGGCGTTTGGGCGAGTTCTACCGCGCGTGGCTGACGAAGCTGGCTGCGATGAACTACGAGCAACTCGGCGTCGAAGGTCGCATCGACTGGCATCTGATGAAAGCCGAGCTGAAGTTCCAACTCGCGCTCCTCGATCGCCAGCAGAAGCGCATGGCCGAGATCGTGCCGCTGCTGCCGTTTTTCGAGCAACTCGAGTCGCTCCAGGAAACACGCCGCGGCTACGCGCGCCCGGACGGCAAAGCCTCCGCGGCCACGCTCGCCGACGCGCGCGTGCAACTCGAGGCGGTGAAAAAGGCCCTCGAGTCGGGCCTGAGCGACAAGCCGGCGGAGAACGCGCTCAAGCCGAACAAGATCGTCGCACTTCGCGCGATCAACCAGCTCGACGCCACGGGCAAGCAGCTCGCCGATTGGTTCAAGCACTACGACGGCTACGACCCGGAGTTCGGTTGGTGGACGCGCGAGCCCTACAAGAAACTCACCGTCGCGTTCGACGACTACGCGAAGTTTCTCCGCGAGAAAATCGTCGGTGCGAAGCCCGGCGAAGACGAGCCGATCGTCGGCGATCCGATCGGCGCCGACGGCCTCGCGGTCGATCTCGAGCACGAGATGATTCCCTACACGCCCGAGCAACTCATCGCCGTCGCCGAAAAGGAATTCGCCTGGTGCGAGGCCGAGTGGCGGAAGGTCGCGCAGGAACTCGGCTGCGGCGACGACTGGAAGCAGGCGTTGGAAAAAATGAAGGCGGACTACGTCGCGCCCGGCGACCAGCCGGAGATGATCGCAGGCCTCGCGTATGAGGCGGTGGACTTCCTCACGAAGCGCGACCTCGTGACGGTGCCGCCGCACATGATCGACGACTGGACGATGACGATGATGTCGCCCGAGCGACAGAAGGTGAATCCGTTCTTCCTCGGCGGCGATCGCATCATCGTCTCGTTCCCGACCGACGCGATGGACCACAAGGACAAGCTCGACAGCCTCCGCGCGAACAACGTCCACCTGTGTCACGCGACGGTCTTCCACGAACTGATCCCGGGGCACCACATGCAGTTCTGGTATCTCGATCGCTACAACCAACACCGGCGCCTCTTCGACACGCCGTTCTGGATCGAGGGCTGGGCGCTGTGGTGGGAGATGCACCTCTGGGGTCTCGGTTACCAACAAAAGCCGCTCGACCGCGCCGGCGCGCTCTTCTGGCGGACCCATCGGTGCGCGCGCATCATTTTTTCGCTCAATTTCCACCTCGGCCGCTGGACGCCGCAGCAGTGCATCGACTTCCTCGTCGATCGAGTCGGCCACGACCGCCACACCGCGACCGGCGAAGTGCGCCGCTCGTTCAACGGCGACTATTCGCCGCTCTACCAGGTCGGCTACATGATGGGCGCGATCCAACTGCGCGCGCTCTACGCCGACCTCGTGAAGAGCGGCAAGATGGGCGAAAAGGATTTCCACGATGCGATCATGCGCGGCGGCACGATGCCGATCGAAATGGTCCGCGCACGCCTGACCGGCGCGAAACTCCCGCGCGATCACCGGACGTCGTGGAAGTTTGTCGGCGGGAATCCGTGACGAAAGGGAGACGCCAGCGAGGCTCGTCGCCCGAGCCGCAACCGACGCCAACACCGCGGACGCCGCTTGGCAAAACCTTCATGTGGTTCGTCGTGCTGACCTGCGCCGCGGTGCTCGCGATGCTGATCTGGTATGCGCGAGGCATCCTCGGTCAGATGCGGCTCGTGGGCGACAATGCGGCGGCCTCGAAGCGCCTGCTGATCGCGTTGTTTGTCGTGATGACGTTCGGCGGTTTTGTCGCCGCGGCCTTCTGGGCGGCGCTGAAGAAAACTCTCGGCTGCGAGGGGAAGAGGTAGCGCGGTGCTTTAGCCCGCGGTGGAGAATTTTTCGGCGCGGGCTGAAGCACCGCGCTACTCCCAGCCCGCGCTCGCGAGAGTTGTAGGAGCGGCTTTACGCCGCGATTCGAACGCGGCACCGGCGTCGAGCCAATCGCGGCGTAAAGCCGCTCCTACAGTTTTCGCTGCGCGTGCAGCGCGGTGAGGCGTGCGAGCAATTCCGCGTCGTCGAGGTCGGTTGGCCAGCCGTAGGCGGCTGCGAGTGAGGCTTCGATCGCGTCGGCGTCTTCGGCGCGTGCCGCGCGGGCGAGCGCGAAACGCTGTTCTTCTTGCGCGCGCGTGAGCGAACTCAGCGGCGTCGCCGGCGACCACGGGAACGGGAAAGAGCGCAGCGCCGAGAGCGCATCGCCGCGGCATTCTCCGCACCAGCGCGCGAACGCTCGCGACGCGAGCGCGCCGGCGCCGAAGTCGTCGTCGCGTGCCCAGACGACGAGCGAGTCGTCCGGCAACACCTCGCCTTCGATCCACGCGAAGGTCGGTTCGGTTTCGTCCGCCGGGCAGGCGAGAAAACGTTCGAGGCGGGCGAGGGCGTTGCGCAGAGCGCCGTCGCGTCCCGCGCTGTGCAGCGTGGCGCCGACGCGCGCGAGCGTGGCGAACGGCGCAGCGTAGAGCTGCGCTTCGGCGGCGGTCATCTCGCTCGGAAAATCGATCGCGGTGGCGCGGCGCTCGTCGCCGTTCGGTGCGATGCCGATGAACTCGCGCAGCACGTCCGCGTTTGGCTTGCCGGTGACGTTCCTCGCGGCGCGCAGGCGTTTTGCTTCGGCGGGCGAGACGAGTCGCGCGGACTCGACACGTTCGCCGTGGAAGGCGAAGGGCTCGTTCTCGGCGAGCGGTGCGGGCGCGGCGGGCATGAGTCATCCGTTGCCGAACGGCGGCGGCGTGCAAGCGCGCAGATACGGCGGCGCGGCCGCTCGCGGCGTGGCGGCGCGATGGGCGGAACCGGTGCGGCGGCGCGCCGGTATTTTCGACTTCGGGAAACACCGAGGGATTTTGACGCGGCGTTGACGGGAATCGGCTTGCTGGGCGCGGCGCGGTGCGGTTTCTACGGCGCATGCGATTTTTCCTCCTCGCAGTCGCATTCACTCTGGCGACGGTGCAGGCGTCGGCAGTCTATTACGGACAAGGCCGCGCGGAGGTGATCCAGGAGCTCGGCAAGCCCGCGTCCGACCTCAAGCGCGGCACGCGCGAGATTTTGCTCTACAAGAGCGGACGCATCGAGCTCGAGGACGGCAAGGTTGCCGTCGTGCAAGGCATCGCAGTCGCCGAAGGGCCGGGCGCGCCACCCGCCGCCGAGACGGCGACGACGGCGCCCGTTCCGCTCGCGGCTCCGGTCGCGGCCCCGGTCGAGCCGGCGAAGGAAAACGCGGTGGCGCCGACGAAACCCGAGGAGAAGCCCGCGCTGGCGGATGCCGCGAAGGCGACCGAAAAGGCAAAAGCGAAGAGCGCAGAACAGGAATTGATCGAGGAGGAAGCGGCGACGCGGGCGAAGATGGAGAAAGAAATCGAAGCGATGGAGAATCCGCCGGCGCACGAATCGCACTCCGACGCCGGGCCGCCGCGTTGGGTGACGTTCGTCGTCGAACTGATTATCAAGGCGCTCATGATGCTCGCGGCGCTGTGGCTCACGACGAAGTATTGGAGCGTGGAGATTTCGTGGTTCGGCCTCGCGATGGCGGCGCTGGCGGACACGGTGACGCGTGCCGTCGTCGGTGCGATCGCGCTGTGGGCGCTCGGGATGGGTTCGACGATGTATGCCGACGAGGCGACCGCGGCGATCGTGCTGGTCGTCGTGCTGCGCAAGGTGAGCTATAACCAGTCGCTCTCGCAGGCGGTGACGATCACGCTCACCTCGAAGACGTTTTCGATCGTGGTCGGCTCGTTCCTCTCGGTGTTCCTGATGCACACGCTCTTCGGCGGCGGCGGTGGGTTTATGCCGTTTTGAGGGTAGGGCCGGTCTGCGACCGGCCTGAGTTGCGGCGAAGCAGACGAAAGGGAAACCAGAGCACGATGTCTGTCATTCTGAGCGTCGCGAAGAATCCAGGAGGACGTGCGGTGCGGGCATGACTGGATTCTTCGCGGTGCTCAGAATGATAGAAATCGGGTGATGTATCCGTTTACGTGTCCCCTCGTGTGTCTCGTGGGTATTTGGGGCCGGTCGCAGGCCGGCCCTACTGGAAATTCATCCGCGGATTCGTGTCGAGGAACTGCGCGATGGCGGCGACGAAGGTCGGGCCGTATTCGGCGCGCTTCTTCTCGCCGATGCCGGTGATGCCGTCGAGCTGGTCGACGTCGATCGGGTATTCGCGGGCGAGCTGGCGGAGCGTGGCGTCGCCAAAGACGACGTAGGCCGGCACGCCGCGCTCGTCGGCGAGCTTCTTGCGCAGTTCGCGCAGGCGGGCGAAGAGGATCTCGTCGCACTCGATCTCGCCCTCGCGGCGCGTGACGCGCTTGGCTTTCGGCAGCGAGAGCGGCTTGGTGAGCGTGACCTTCTCGCGCGTGCGCAGAACGTTCATGCCGGCCTCGGTGAGTTCGAGGATGGGGAACTCGCCTTCGGCTTGCGCGACGTAGCCGAGGCGCATGAGTTCGCGGCCGACGGCGGCCCAGGCGGGGCGCGCGAGTTCCTTGCCGATGCCGTAAGTGGAGAGCTTGTCGTGGTTCCAGCGGAGAACTTTTTCCGTCTCCGCGCCGGTGAGGACTTCGATGAGGTGGTTCATGCCCACGCCGAAGCGGCCGGTTTGGCGGATGCGGTAGATGCAGGAGAGAAATTTCTGCGCGAGCACGGTGCCGTCGTAGGTCTCGCGCGGCTCGAGGCAGTTGTCGCACGCGCCGCACTCGTTGACGGGAAATTTTTCGCCGAAGTAGGCGAGCAGCTCGCTGCGCCGACAGCCGGCGCTCTCGGCGTAGTGCATCATCAGGCGGAGCTGGTTGCGCGCGACGGTCTTCTCGTGCTCGTCGGTGATCTCGTCGATGAAGTGCGTCTGCTTCGCGGCGTCGCCGCCGGAGAACAGCAGCAGGCAATCGCTCGGCAGGCTGTCGCGTCCGGCGCGGCCGGTTTCCTGGTAATACCCCTCGATGTTCTTCGGCAGGTCGTGGTGGATGACCCAGCGGACGTTGGGCTTGTTGATGCCCATGCCGAACGCGATCGTCGCGCAGATGATGCGGCACTCGTCGCGGAGGAAGAGCTCCTGGTTGCGCGAGCGCTCCTCGGCGTCGAGGCCGGCGTGGTAGGCGCGGGCGGAGAAGCCGCGGCCGGCGAGCGCCTCGGCGACGCGCTCGGTGGTGGCGCGCGTGGCGCAATAGATGATGCCGCTCTCGTCCTCGCGCTTGCGGACGAATTCGATGATTTGTTTCAGCGGCTGGTCCTTCGCGAGGACGCGGTAGGTGAGATTGGGGCGGTTGAAACTCGCGACGAACACCTCGGGCTCGCGGAGCTGGAGGTGGCGGACGATGTCGTCGCGCACGCGCTCGGTGGCCGTGGCGGTGAGCGCCATCACGGGCACGTCGGGCAGGAGCGCGCGGAGTTTGGCGAGTTGGCGGTATTCGGGGCGGAAATCGTGGCCCCACTCGGAGACGCAATGGGCCTCGTCGATGGCGAGGGCGGTGACGTTCCAGGCGGCGAGGTTTTCCTTCCAGTCGTCGAGCATCAGTCGCTCGGGCGCGACGTAGAGCAAGCGCCACTCGCCACGGTGCAGGCCGGCGAGACGGGAGCGGGCTTCGGCGGCGGTGAGCGTGGAGTTGAGAAACGTCGCCGCGACGCCGGCGGCCTGGAGCTGGTCGACCTGATCCTTCATCAGCGCGATCAGCGGCGAGACGACGACGGTCAGGCCGGGGCGGTGGAGCGCGGGCAGTTGGAAGCAGAGGGACTTGCCGCCGCCGGTCGGGAGCAGGGCGAAGACGTCGCGGCCTGCGAGGGCGGTTTCGATGATCTCGCGCTGCAACGGGCGAAACGCGCCGTAGCCGAACGTGGTTTTGAGCGTGAGCAGAAGGTCGTCCACAAACTGTGCACACTGCGTGACGGCCCGTGCGGCGATCAAGCGCGGAGGCGAGGGGAGGGGCGAGAAAATTTCCGGATGAGGTCTGGCACGGGGGCCGCCCCAGGTTGGACGTTTACGTCGTGTTGTCGCTTAATAGGAACATTCGGCCGGCGACCGACGGTAAACGAGAATGTCGTTTTCACCGAGAAGCGGAGCGAGCGGTCGGGGGGCGCGATGTCGCTTAATAAGAACATTGCGCTCGGGGCGGTTGCGGTGGGGGCACGGACAGCGATCGGTGGCGGCGGGGGGGGGGGGCGCTTCCCGCTGGGTAGAAACCGGCGCTACTCGAGGCCGAGCCAGTGCGCGAGGGCGCGAGTGGCGTCGGCGGTGCGGTGGCCGCGTCTCACGGAGCGGGCTGCGATGCGGAGGCGGCGGGCGGTGCGGTCGGCTTTGGGGTCGACGTGGCCGACGAGGTCGGTGCCGGCGAGGATCGGGAGCGAGTAGTGACCGCGCACGCGTTTCGCGGGCGGCGTGTAGGCTTCCCAGGTGTAGTCGAAATTCCAGAGGGCGGACGTGACGCGTCGGTCGTAGATCAGCGGGTCGAGCGGGGCGAGGAGGAGGGGGGAAGTTGAGAGGTGAGAGGTGAGAGTTGAGAGATCGAGCAGCGACAGGTCGGTGCGGAGGCAGTAGAGCGGCGGGCAGTTTTCGACGGTAATCGGTTGGACGAGGTCGGCGACGAGCGGAAGTTCGGTGCGCTTGAGGGTGCAGAGGCGGCGCTGGCGGAGTTTCAGCTCGGCGGACCAGCGGGCGGTGTCGCGGCGGGTTGCTTCGCGGAGCGTGAGCACGGCGGCCGGCAGGATGCGCTCGGGGAGATCGTAGAAGCGGCGGTTGCCTTGGCCGCGTTTGGCGAGGAGGAGGCGGCCGTGGAAGAAAAGTTTCTGGAGCGTCGCTTTCACGAGCGACGAAGCGCCCCAGACCTGGCGGGCTCGGCCGTGGTCGTCGAAATCTTCGGCGCTGAGCGGGCCGCGGGCGGCGATTTCGGCGAGGAGTTTTTCGGCGAGCGTTTTTTGTTTCGCGGAGAGGCGGCCGGCCCACGGGCCGGAGCGGTGCGTGCGGCGACGCATGGCGGCGAGGAGGTGCGGCCAGGCTTCGTGGCCGAAGGCGACGAGGATGCCGGTCTCGGGGTGGTGGTGCTCGAAGGCGGTGCGCTCGGCGGCGGTCTTGACGGACGCATCGCCGTGCAGGTGGCGCATGAGGTCGCCTTCGCGGTAGCCGACCACGCGGTTGCGCAGGATGAGGTCGTGCATGCGGCCGCAAATGTTGAGCGGGTCGATTTGCACGTAGCCGAGGTGGGCGAGGGCGCCGGCGACGTCGGCGGCGGGAGAGTCGAGGAGCAGCGCGCGCCGCGTGAAGCGGCGGGCGTGGTCGGGGGCGAGGCGGAGAGGCGCGGGGAGCACGGCGGACGGGGGGACTCAGGACCGAGGACGGAGGGGCGGCAAGCTTGCGGGCGTGACAGCAAGCGACGCGGGCGGGCGGAACAGCGCTCTGACGAGCGCTGCTACGTCGGTGCGAGAATGGTGTGGTGCGGCTCGATCCTGTGCGGATACGAGTGGCGCGTTTTTGGGGTGGCGTGGGTTCGGCGGTCATAGACCGCCGCGACAGGGCCGGGCAACTTCGGACGGTTGCTTTCGGCATCCGAAAGCAAAAAGGCCGCGCTTTGCGGCGCGGCCGGAGAGTCATCTCGCGCCAGAGGGCGCGGTGTTATTTTTTCGGGACCGAGGCCTGGAGTTCGTCGAGGCGCTTTTGGAGGGCGTTCATCTCGGAGACGAGGCGCTCTTCCATCTTCTTGCGGTCGGAGCTGTTCACGATGCTCATGCTCGCGGCGTCGCGCACGACGTTGGCGGGGAGCGAGAGGAGGCGCGTGAGGAGGCCCTGATCCTTGAAGCTGCTGAGGTAGAGCGCGGTGATCTCGTGCGAGAGCTTCATGGAGTCCTGCGCGATCGTCTGCGCGGTCAGCACGTTATTGTTCAGCTCCTGGTTGCGGGCCATTTCGGCGGTGAGGACGCCGCTGATCTGATTCGAGATGCGTTGCGAGTATTGGGCAATCGAGTCGCGGGTGAGGTTCTGGTCCTTCGACATCTCGGCGAGGATCGGGGAAATTTTCTCGGCGAGGCGGCCACCGACCTTGTCGATTTGCTCGTTCTGAATCTTTTCGGCTTCCTCGGGGGTCTTCGGGACTTGGCCGTAGGGGAGAACTTTCTGCGCGATGGCTTCGGCGAGCTGGTTCATCTTTTCCTGGTTCAGCTTCTGCACTTCCTCGTCGGTCATGAACACGTCGGCGGAGCGCTTCGCGATGGCGTCCTTGAGCAGCGTGTTGACGGCTTCGATGTGGCGGCGCGTTTCCTCGGCCGAGGCTTTCATCTCGGCATTGGTTTGCTCGCGGAGGGCGTTCATCTCGGCCTGCTGGCGCGTGGCCAGATCCTGGACGGTTTTTTGGTGAAACCAGAAAATGGCGCCGCCGACGAGAAGGGCGGTGAGGATGACCGCCGGAATTTGTGCTTTAAGATTTTGCCACATGTGTGTGCTGGGTTGAGATAACTGCCGACAGTCAGACAGATAGAATGTTCAAATGCAACGCCGCCTTCGCCCTCTCAAATCCGTAAAAACCTGCGCCACATGAGCCTGAATCGTTACGAACAATCGCTCTTCGATTACTGGGAACGCCAGCCGGACGAGCGGCGGCACTGGCAGATGAAGACGGTCGAGTCGGCCAAGCGTGCCGCTGCGCCCGGCGAGGTCGCGCGGGGACTCGAGCGCGAATTGTGGGATTATTTTCGCGAACGCACGGCGCAAGTGCCGGCGTTGCGCGCCGTGGCGCCGAGTGACGGACAACGCGTGAGCATGCTGAATCTCGCGGAATTCATGCTGCGATTGTGGGGGCCGCCGCCGAAACCGAAGCGGCCGAGCGCGCGGCCGGCGGAGGAGTAGAGCCGGTCTTTGACCGGCTGCATTGGGCTTTCGGTCGCATGAGACGCGTGAGAACGAGAGTGCATTCAAGCCGGTCAAAGACCGGCTCTACTTCCGGCGCAGCGCGACGATCGTTGCGCCCCAGCCGCCGCTCGTCTCGTCGCCGAGTCGGAAGCTGGCGGCGCGCGACGAGCGTCGGAGCAGCGCATGCACCGTTTCGCGCAGCGCGCCGGTGCCCTTGCCGTGGACGACGCGCACCGAGAAAATTCCGGCGCGGGCGCACTCGGCAAAATAGTCTTCGAGCAGCGCGGCAACCTCGCTCGGCCGGAACGTGTGCAGATCGAGTTCGCCGGTGATCGGCAGGCGCACGGGCTCGGGTTCGCGCGCGGCGGCGGCGGGTTGATCGGCAGGTGCGTCGTCGTTCACGTGGACACGAAACGCGCGCAGCGTCGTTTGCGCAAAAAAGAAAACCCGCCCCTCGCGGGGCGGGTTGGACACACACACACAACAAATTCGAGTCGGAAAATCAGGAGCGCGTGGCGACGCGGGCCGGGACGAGCTTGGCGGCGACCGAGCGCTCGTGCGACGCGTCAGAGTGCTGCTTCGCGACGACGTTCAGCGACGGCAACTCGGTGCGGACGGCGAGCGCGGGTTGAGCCTTGGCGCGGAATTCTGCGAGGCTGCTGGCGATTTCCTTTTCCGCGGCGGTGTAGCGCGGCGCGACGACGCGGTAGGAGGGGAGATCGACGACGTTTTCGTTTTGCATGGCGGCGGAGGCGGCGGTGACGGTCAGGCTGGCGCCCACGAGAGAGAGGAGGAAAGTGAGGGTCTTCATTTTCGTATCGGTTGTTGCCAGCACTACACGCAAGCGCGGTGCCAAGTTGCACATCGTCGCGTAAGTGCCGCGCACTGCGCGGAATGAACTTTTTCGGGCCAAACGCGGAACTCGCGGGCTCCCGCGGCGGCGTCACGCGAGCGGCATCGGCGATTCCCATGCGTGGGACGATTTCGGTCGAGTCATGCCTGACCATGACTTTCGGCCGCGAAAACGCGGTCGCGATGCGCGGGCGGCTGCGGCCTGATCGGCGCCGTCAGCTCCTTTCCACGATGCTCCAACTCGACCAACTCACCCAACGCTACGGCGCACTCACGGCGCTCGATGGCGTCTCGCTCACGATCGCGCGCGGCGAATTTTTCGGCCTGCTCGGCCCGAACGGCGCTGGGAAAAGCACGCTCATGTCGCTCGTCGCGGGGCTGCGCGAGCCGGCGAGCGGCACGGTGCGACTCGACGGCGTCGCGCTGGCCGGCCGGCCGGCGGACATCGTGCGCGCGATCGGCTTCGTGCCGCAATCGGTCGCGCTCTACGAGGAACTCACCGCCGAGGAGAACCTCGGCATCTTCGGTCGTCTCTACGGACTCGGTGGCGCGAAACTCGTCGCGCGCATCGACGAGTGCCTCGCGGCCGTGCAGCTCAGCGATCGCCGTCGCGACGCCGTGAAAACCTACTCGGGCGGCATGCAGCGCCGCCTGAATCTCGCCGCGAGCCTCCTGCACGAGCCGAAGCTGCTGCTGTGCGACGAGCCGACCGTCGGCGTCGATCCCCAGTCGCGCAACGCGATCTTCGATCTGCTCCAGCGCCTCAACCGCGACGGGCTCACGGTCATCTACTCGACGCACTACATGGAGGAGGCGACGCGGCTCTGCTCGCGCATCGGCATCATCGACCACGGCAAAATTCTCGCGCTCGGCTCGCTCGACGAATTGCTCGCGCGCCTCCCGGCGGCGGAAATCGTGAGCTTCGCGCGCAACGGCACGCCGCCGGCCGCGATCGCGGCGCTCGCCCGCTTCGGTGCGCTGCGCGAGATCGACGAACGCTGCGAAGTGCTGCTCGCGCCCGGCGTGCGGCTCGCCAATTTTTTCGCCGCGACGCAGGCGGCCGGGTTGCCCGATCGCGCGTTTACGCTGAAGCGGCCGACGCTCGAAGATCTTTTTCTCCACCTCACCGGCAAGACGCTGCGCGAGTGAACGAGTCCAGAGCGGGAGTGAAAGTGAGGGTGAAAGACCTTCGCGCTCCCGCTCTCCGCCGCGCTCGCGTCGTCGAATTCTCTTTCACCTTCACTCTCCCTCTCACTCACCATGCACCTCGTCCTCACTCTGCTGCGGAAGGATTTTCTGAATTTCAAAAAAGACCGCGTCGCGGTCGGCCTCACGTTTTTCGTGCCGGTCGTGCTGATCTACATTTTCGGCCAGGTCTTCGGCGTGAATCGCAAGGACACCGGCCCGGTCGGCATCCCGCTCGCGATCGTCAACCAGAGCAGCGCGCCGGAGGTCGTCACGCTGATCGATGCGCTGAAACGCGAGAAGGCTTTCCGCGTCGTCGAGACCGCCGACGCGCCGCCGGGGCAGCCGCAGCCGTTGACCGAGGAGGCGGTGCGCGCGGGCTTCAAGAGCGACCGCTTCCGCTTCGCGCTCGTGTTTCCCACCGATGTGACGAGCGACGCGCGCGTCGGGTTGCGCCTGAAGTTTCTGACGAATCCGCGCAACGACATCGAGACGCAGACGGTGACCGGCCTGCTCCAGAAAACCATCTACACCGCCGCGCCGCAGTTGCTGATGCAGTCGCTGCGCAAGCAGGCGAACGAGTTCATCGGCGCGCACAACACCGACAAATTCTACGGCGAGATGGCGGGCGCGGTGAGCCGGGCGTTCAATTTAGACGAAGCCAAAGTGCGCGACGCGATGGCGCGCGGCGAACTGCCGGGGCCCGGCGCCGCGACTGGCGGGCAGGCCGGTGCGCCGGGCGCTGCGGGCGAGAGCGGCGGTGCGAGCGCGGGCGAATTTCTCGAGCGCGTGATCAAGATCGAGAAGGAGCAACTCGCCGGCGCGCAGGTGACGAACGCGGCGGCGACGCGCGTCGTGGGCGGCTGGGCGATGATGTTCCTGCTGTTTTCGCTCAGCGGCATGGCGACGTCGCTCTTCGAGGAGAAGAAGGCGGGGATTTTTCTGCGACTGCTCTCGTCGCCGGTGCGGCGCGCGCATTTGCTGTGGAGCAAGTATCTCTTCGGCATCGCGCTCGGGCTCGTGCAACTGGTGACGCTGTTTTTCGCGGGGCGATTGCTATTCGGCATCGATGTGCTGTCGAACTTCGGAAATCTCGTCGTGATCTGTCTGGCGGCGGCGATGGCGTGCACCGCCTTCGGCATGCTGCTGGCGTCGATCACGCGCACGCAGGCGGCGGCGAGCGGATTGGCGACGCTGCTGATCCTCACGATGAGTTCGATCGGCGGGGCGTGGTTTCCGACGTCGTTCATGCCGGAGTTCATCCAGCGGCTGAGCAAGCTGACGGTCGTTTACTGGTCGATGGAGGGCTTCGCGCTCGTGCTGTGGAACGGCTGCACGTTCGCGGAGCTGCTGCCGACGGTGGGCGTGCTGCTCGGCATGAGCGCGGCGCTCGTGGCGGTGAGCTTGTGGCGGTTCCGCCGCGGGCCGATTTTCGACTGACGCGGCCGGCGGCGAGGAGGAGCGGCGATATTATATCGCCGTTCCGGAGCGGGCACGTTGGGCAACGAGCGCGGGCGCGGGAACGAGCGTGGAGGCGGAGAAGGCGGGCGATGTCGCTTTGGCGGTAGGGCCGGTCTTCGACCGGCCGCGTTGGAGCGGCGCTCGCGTGCAGCGCCGGCGAATGAAAATCGAACTTGGCCGGTCGGAGACCGGCCCTACCTCACGCTTTCGGCGTTTCGGGCGGCGGATTCGCGGGCGGCGCGGCGTCGGACGGGGCGCTGGGCGCGATGGCGGCGGCTGACTTCGCCGGAGGCGTCGCGCCCGGCGGGTAAGGCGGGAAGGTTTTCGGCTGCTCGGCGCTGGACGCGCCCGGCGTGACCGGCTTCGGCGCGAAGCGTTTAGCTTCTTCGGACTGCTCGCGCTTTTCCTCCATCGCCTCCTTGATCTGATACTCCACATCGGACGCGGCTTTCTTGAATTCCTTCACGGATTTGCCGAGGCCGCGGGCGAGTTCGGGGAGCTTGTTGGCGCCGAAAAGGAGCAGGATGACGAACAGGATCATCATCACCTCGGGTCCGCCGAGGCCTTCGATGAATGCGAGCGTGGGAGGCATGATCGGGAATTAGACGCGCAGCGGACGGAAAGGTAACGACGGAAATTTTCCGGCGGACGGGCGCGTGCGGTTTCAGCCGTGCGTGATGTCGACGAGGAATTTTTGGGTCTGGCCTGGCCCGACATGGTGCAGGCCGATCTTTGTCTCGGGCGCGTTGGCGGGGCCCATCCACGGCTCGACGCAGTAATACGGCACCTTGTCGTCCGCGGACCAAGTGACCACCGTCGCGTCCTTCGCGGTCGTGTTCGAGAAGCCGGTGCGGAAACGCAGGCGCGCACCGGTCGTGCGTTCGGTGACTTGAAATTGATGACCGCGCAGCGCGGTGTGAAACGTGTCGATCAACGCCGGGTTATCGAGCGTCTCGCGGGGCTGGAGGCGCGGGCCGTCGACGAGTTGGCCGGTTTCGTTGCGGCGCAGCGTGCGCGCGGCGGGGATTTCCACGACGTAATCCTTGCGCGCGAGGCCTTCGGTCCACGGCAGGTTGAAATAAAAATGATGGCCGGCCGACCACGGGATCGGCGTCTGGCCGAGGTTGGTCAGTTCGAGTTCGACGTAGAGGGCGTTCGCTTCGAAGCGGTAGCTGACGACGAATTCGTAGTCGAACGGGTAGGAGGCTTTCGCCTCCTCGCCGGGCACGAACACGGCGGAGAAGCCGCGCTCGTCGAGCCGCTTCACCTTGAATTCGCCCTGGCGCGCGACGCCGTGCATCGGCATCGGGCGGCGGACACCGTCCTCGGCGCGCCAGAAGCCCATCTCGCCGCGGTCGTAGGTGCGGCCGTTGAACGGGAAGAGGATCGGGTTGCCGCCGCGGACCTTCGCCACGTCGTCGAGCTTGTCCATCTCCGGCCAGTGGATGAGGTCGCGCACGGAGCCGTCGCCGAGGGTGACGTTCCAGTGCATGAGCCGCGCGCCTTTTTCCGGCAGCGCGAGGAAGGTCGACGGGCCGACCTGCCAGCGATAAATCGTGTGCCCCAGATACGGGATGCGTTCCATGTTGGCCTCGGTTGAAAGAAAAAATGCCGCGACACACCAACTCAAATCGCGACGGGCGTGTGTCAGCGTGGAAAATTCGAGGGCTTTGGGACGGGCGAAATTCTCACTAATTCCGCTACGGGTGAGCAGGCGCGCGGTCCCGGAGCGGAACGCGTGAGCGTTTCGCCCGGCCGCGCAGGCAACCGCCTGGTGAGGCTTTCGCCGCGGAACGAGCGAAATTCTGACGAATTCCGCTACGGGTGAGTAAGCGCCGCGAAATTTTTGAAAGGCGCCACGGCTTTGTAAGTTTCGCACGCTTGCAGCGCGGGAACGCGCCGGTATCGTGCTGCGCTGTGAACCTCGGGCGTCTGGCCTTTCTCTTCAGTGCGGTGGTGGGACTCGTGTGCGGCGCGGAGCCGGCGGCTCCGGCCACGCCGGCGCCGGCGCAAATCGCGTCGCCGAAGCGCGTGGCGTTCTTCATTCCGGTGCGGGATGAGATTGCCAAGCCCACTCTCTACGTCATCCGCCGCGGCCTGAAGGAAGCGATCGAGCAGAAGGCGGACCTCGTCATCCTCGACATGAAAACGCCCGGTGGCGCGCTCGACGCGACGCTGGAAATCATGGAGGCGCTGGGGAAATTTCCCGGCCAGACCGCGACATTCGTCGACGATCAGGCGCTTTCGGCTGGCGCGTTCATCGCGGCGACGACGGAGGAAATCTGGTTCGCGCCTCGCGGGAAAATCGGCGCAGCGGCGCCCGTCAGCGCGACGGGGCAGGACATCGACAAGACGATGCGGCAGAAAGTCGTCAGCTACCTGCGCGCGGAAGTGCGTTCGATCTCCGAGGGCAAGGGGCTGCGCGGGCAGGTCGTCTCCGCGATGATCGACGAGGATTTCGAGCTGAAGATCGGCGACACGGTGCTGAAACCGAAGGGCGAGCTGCTGACGCTGACTGCCAGCGAGGCGATGAAGACTTACGGCGAGCCGCCGCAGCCGTTGCTCGGCGCGGGCATCGCGGCGGACATCGACGCGTTGCTCGCGAAAAAATTCGGCGCGGGCAACTACGAGGTGCGCGAGTTCCGCGTGACGTGGTCGGAGTCGCTCGCGCAATACCTCACCGCGCTCGCGCCGATCCTCACCGGTCTCGGTCTGCTGGCGTTGTTTCTGGAGTTCAAGATGCCGTCGCACGGGATGTTCGCGGGCGTCGGCATTCTGCTGCTGCTCGTCGTGTTCTTCGGGCACTACGTGGCGGGTTTCTCGGGACATGAGCCGGTGCTGTTGTTCACGCTCGGCCTGCTGTTCGTGCTCGCGGAGGTGTTTTTCTTTCCCGGCGTGGCGCTGCCGGCGCTGGCCGGCCTCGTGTTGATGCTCGCGGCGCTGGTCTGGTCGATGGCGGACCTGTGGCCAAACGAGCCGGTGAATTTCTCCGGCGACGCCTTCGCCCGTCCGCTGTCGAACGTCGGCCTCGGCGTGCTGCTCTCGATCGGGCTCGCGGTGGTGCTGCTGCGCTACCTGCCGCACGGCTGGATTTGGGACCGGCTGACCGTGAACTCGACCGCCGGCTCTGTTGCGCAAGCCGCCGCGGGCGGCGCGCTGGCGAGCGGACTCGTCGGCGTAGTCGGAGTGGCGGCGACGGCGTTGCGGCCGGGCGGACAGGTCGAGATTGCCGGCAAACGCTACGAAGCGCGCTCGATGCTCGGCAGCATCGAGCCGGGCGCGCGGGTCGTGGTGCGCGCGCGGGAAGATTTCGCTCTCGTGGTGGAGGAGGAAAAAGCATGAACGCGATCATCCTGTTGTTCGTCGTCGGGGCCATGTTGCTGGCGGCGGAGATTTTCCTGCCGGGTGCCGTGGCGGGCATCATCGGCGGCATCGCGCTCGCGGTTGGCAGCCTGCTTTCGTTCCGCGAATTCGGCTTTGGCGGCGGGCTGCTCGCGAGTTTCGGCGCGCTCGTGCTGGTCGGCATCATGCTTTATCTCGAACTCGTCGTGTTGCCGAAAACGTCGTTCGGCAAACGCATGGTCGTGCAATCGATCGTGGGCGCCACGAGCCAGCCGTTGCCGGCGGCGCCGGAAGCGGTCGTCGGCCGCGCGGCGGTGGCGCTGACGACGCTCGCGCCGAGCGGTTACGTCGAAGTGGACGGGCGGCGCTACGAGGCGTTTTGCCGCTCCGGCCATGTGCCGAAGGGCACGGCGCTGCGCGTCGTCGGCGTGGATAATTTTCGTATCACCGTTTCCCAAACCTAACTCATGAGCTCCATTCCTCTGATATTCCTGATCCCGATCGTCGTTGTCGGCCTCGTCTTCTTCGGGGTCTTTTTCTCCTTTGTCGGCGTGTGGCTGAAAGCCCGTCTGAACGGCGCGCCGGTCAGCGTGCTCAATCTCCTCGGCATGCGTCTCGGCGGCGTTCCCTACGGGCTAGTCGTCGATGCGCGCATCACGGCGGTGAAGGCCGGCATCGAGGTCTCGACCGACAAGATCGCGGCGCACTTCCTCGCGGGCGGCAACGTCGTGCCGACCGTCCAGGCGCTCGTCGCCGCCGCGAAGGCGGGCATCGCGCTCGATTGGGATCGCGCGTGCGCCATCGATCTCGCGACGAAGGGCTCCGGCAAGAGCGTCGTCGAAGCCGTGCGCACGTCCGTCGACCCGAAGGTCATCGATTGCCCGAATCCCGAGAGCGGCCGCACGACCATCGACGGCGTGGCGAAAGACGGCATCCAGGTGAAGGTGAAGGCTCGCGTCACGGTGCGCACCCACCTCGACCGCTTCGTCGGCGGCGCTAAGGAAGAAACGATCATCGCCCGCGTCGGCGAGGGCATCGTTTCCACGATCGGCTCGTCCGAGAGCTACAAGGTCGTCCTTGAGTCGCCGGACAGCATTTCCAAGACCGTGCTCGCGCGCGGCCTCGATGTCGGTTCGGCATTCGAAATTCTCTCGATCGACATCGCCGACGTGGATGTCGGCGAAAATGTCGGGGCCAAGCTGCAGGAAGCGCAGGCCGAGGCGAACAAGAGCATCGCGCAAGCGCAGGCGGAAATCCGCCGCGCGGCCGCGGTCGCTGTCGAGCAGGAGATGAAGGCGCGCGTGCAGGAGATGCAGGCGAAGGTCGTCGAGGCGCAGGCGCAGGTGCCGATGGCGATGGCCGAGGCGTTCCGCAGCGGCCGGCTCGGCGTCATGGATTACTACCGCATGGAAAACGTTCAGGCCGACACGGCGATGCGCGGCTCGATCGCGCACCCCGAGGGCAAGAAGTAACCGCCCGCGCCGTTTCCGCCGATGGATATCCTGGACTGGGTTGGCAAACATGCCTGGACGCTCGTGATCATCGCGGGCGTGATCGCGCAGCTCATCAAGGCCGTGCGTGGACAGAAAGGCGGCGACGAAGAGGCGCCGCCGGTTCCGCCGGAGGACAAGCCGTTCGCCGATCCGGAGCTGGCCGAGCGCACGCGTCGCATTCGCGAAGACATTCAGCGGAAGATCGCCGAGCGCCGTCGCGCCGCCACTGGTTACGAGTTGCCGTCCGCTCCGCCGCCCGTGCCGGAGGCGGAGCCCGCGGCTTACGCGCCGCCGCCGATCGTGCGCGAAGTCGTGCTGGAGCGTGTGCCGGAGCCGGCGCGTCTGGGTGCGTCGCGCGTCGAGGTGCAGCGCCAAGCCGAGATACTCGAACAGCAGGCGACGCTCGCCGAAAAGATGCGCGAACTCGAGTTGATGAAATCCGCCGCGGTCCGCCGCACGGAGTTTGAGCAATCGACCGCCGACACGCAGGTCGAGGACAAGGTCGCGGCGCGCGGCGCTTTATTGGGCGAGCTGCGCAGTCCCGACGCGCTCCGGCGCGCGTTCGTGCTGCGCGAAGTGCTCGGCCCGCCGGTGGCGCTGCGGTAGGGCGGCGCGTCCCTTCGCCGCCGAGGAGCGAAGAGGCCCGATGACTGCTTCGTAGCAGCCGAGGTGACGAGGCTGTCGCGTGCGGCGTGGGCCGAGCCTCAGCCTCCTCACGTCGGCTGCTACAAGGCGGTCGCTGTTCCGCCGCTGCGTCGCCGACCATCGGGGCTTCTCCGGTATTGCTCTCGGGCGTGAACCCGGCAGCGTCGCTCGTCCATGGATCGTCTCCAAGGCCTGTTCGGAATCGCGTTGATTCTCGGTATCGCGTTCCTCGTCTCGAATAACCGCCGGCGGATCAACTACCGGCTCGTCGCCAGCGGCATCGCGCTCCAAGTCGCGATCGCGCTGCTGATTTTCAAGGTCGGCTTCGTCGGCCGCTTCTTCCAGGTCGTCGGTCACGGCATCGGCAAGCTCGAGGAGTTCGCGCGCGCGGGCGCGTCCTTCGTCTACGGCGGCATCGCCGTCGACCAGGGCGGCAAGATGGGCAACTACATCGCGGGCGGCTTCGTCTTCGCCTTCAACGTCACAGCCACGATCGTGCTCGTCTGCGCGCTGGTCGCGATCCTCTACCACTTCGGCATCATGCAGCGCGTCGTGGCAGTGATCGCGCGCGCAATGAACTTCATCATGCGTGTGTCCGGCGCGGAGGCGTTGAGCAACGTCGCGAGCGCGTTCGTCGGCCAGGTCGAGGCGCAGGTCATGATCCGCCCGTATCTCTCGACGATGACCAACAGCGAGCTGCTCGCGTCGATGAGCGGCTCGCTCGCGTGTATCGCGGGCGGCATCCTCGTCGTCTACGCCAACATGGGCGCGGCGGCCGGCATGGATCTCGCGCCGAAACTCATCACCGCCTCGCTCATGGCCGCGCCGGGCGCGCTCGTGATTTCCAAGATCGTTTTTCCCGAGACGCAGGAAAGTCAGACGATGGGCTCGGTGAAACTCGAGGTGAAGAGCGACTACTCGAACGTCATCGACGCCGTCTCCCACGGCGCCGGCGACGGTTTCAAGATCGCCATGAACGTCATCGCCATGCTGATCGGCTTCATCGCGGTCATCGCGTGCCTCGACTGGATTCTCACCACGATCGGTCACCTCTTCAGCTCCGACTTCAACCTGACGCTCAACTGGATCTTCGGGAAAATCTTCTACCCGATGGCCTGGGCGATGGGCGTGCCGTCGCAGGACGTGAACAGCGTCGCGACCCTCCTCGGCCAAAAGCTCACGATCAACGAATTCGTGGCGTTCCAGAATCTCACCAATCACTCGGTCCCGATCGTCACCGACAAGGGCCTGCTCATTCTCAGCATCGCGATTTGCGGCTTCGCGAACTTCAGCAGCGTGGGCATGCAGATCGGCGGCATCGGCGCGCTCGCGCCCG
Organism: Opitutia bacterium; assembly: GCA_016187945.1. Lineage (GTDB taxonomy): Bacteria > Verrucomicrobiota > Verrucomicrobiia > Opitutales > Opitutaceae > Didemnitutus. Next base: position 44,232 of record JACPIT010000009.1, on the reverse strand, counting down.
AGCGCCGCGCCGACCTCGCCAAGCTCGGCCTCAAAGCCCTGCTGTGCGGCACGCTCGCCTCCTATCTCTCCGCCACGCTTGCCGGCATCGTGATTTGAGACGGACCGCGGCCTCCGAGGAACAGCCGACCTGAATCGGCTGAGCTCGCGCGCCGACCAGCCCCGGACGTCGGCTGCGACGTTGAGGCTGGTGGCTCGTCCGAGTCGACGAGTCGCCGGCGCGCCGAGGCGTGCTGGGCGTTACCGCTCCGTAAACGTGAGGTGAATTCCTCCCCGGGGTTCCTTGTTTCGTTACATTCACGTCGCGCGGTGAAACTCATGGCCGTGTTCGTGCGTCACCCCCCGCGAACGTCTCATTCCATGAGCAATCTCATCATCGAAATCGTCCTCGCGATCGGCGCGATTTTGGCGGCGTGTGCGGTCGGCGCCACGTGCCTCCTGGGCCTCGCTGTCTGGCTCGGCGGGAGCAGGGAGCGCACGGTCAAGTGATGCCGTGACGCTCCGCACTTGGCGGCGCGGGCCGACGCCGCCAGTGTGAACTCATGGATGTTCACGAACGCCTCGTGCGTTTTCTTGGCCAAACTCCCTCCGTCGCCGAAGCCGCATTCGTCGCGCCGAACGCCACCGTGCTCGGCGCGGTGAAGCTCGGCCCGCTCGCCAGCGTGTGGTATGGCTGCGTGCTCCGCGGCGACATCAATACGATCGAAGTGGGCGAGGGCACCAACATCCAGGATCTCACGATGGTCCACCTTGCCGACCAACACGGCGTGAAGATCGGCCGCTACACGACGGTCGGCCACAGCGCGATCGTCCACGCCTGCGAGATCGGCGACGAATGCTTGATCGGCATGGGCGCGACGGTGCTCGACGGCGCGAAAATCGGCGATCAGTGCATCGTCGGCGCCAACGCCCTCGTGACGCAGAAATTCGAGGCGCCGCCCGGCTCGATGATTCTCGGGTCGCCGGCGAAAGTTGTCCGCCCACTCACGCCCGAGGAGCGCACCGGACTGAAAAAGTGGGCGCTGAAATACATCGAAGTCGCGAAAGCGCACGCAGCGCGGCAAGGCCGCTGAGCGTCGCGCGTCCCGAGCGCACGTTGCCGCGACGAGTCGGACAAAGGATGCGCAGCGCCCGCGCCCCGGACGCGCTAGACTGTGGGCACATCCAGGAGGTGCCCATGAAACACAATGTCGGTTCCTACGATGCGGCGGTGCGCTACGTGGCCGGTTGGTTGATTATGCTCGGCGGCGTGCATTTCGGGAGCGGGTGGGGCTGGCTTGGCGTCTTGCCGCTCCTCACCGCGGGCTTTGCCTATTGCCCGCTTTATCGCGTGTTCCATTGGGACACGACCGCGTCCGACCGGCGCATCGCGCCGTAGCCGCGGTGACGGCTGGCCGCCGGGAGCCGCGAGACGCGTTCAGCGCACGCGCTCGAGCACGCTGAAGGTGTAGCGGTAGTGCGCGTCGGCGCTCTCCTTGCGCCACGTCTCGCGCCAAGTCAGGTGGCGCCACTCGGGGAAAAACACGTCGCCCTCCACCTCGGCGTGCACGAGCGTGAGCAGGATGCGGTCGGCGATCGGCAAGGTCTCTTCGTAGACGCGCTGACCGCCGCAAACCATGATTTCGCCCGGCAGCGATTGCGCGATCGAGAGCGCGTCGGCGACATTCGCGGCGACATGCGCGCCGGATTGCGCAATTTCGGGGTGCGAGGTGATGACGACCGGCACGCGACCATCGAGATGCACGCGCGTCCAAATTTCATAGCAGATGCGGCCGAGGACGACGACCGTGCCCGCGGTCTTCTCGTTGAACCACGCTTTGTCCTCGGGGATGTGGAACGGCAGGCGGCGGCCATTGCCGATGACGCGGTTCTCGCCGCAGGCGACGATGAGGTTGATCGGTTTGGGCATGGGAAATCAGTCGCCGTCGGCGAAACGCACGCGCACTTCGGCGCGCTCAAAATCGCTCGCGGCCAGCAGCGGCGCGGGCTGCATGCGCCCGAGGCGAGCGACCCAGCGGTCGGGCACTCGCTCGAGGCGCGTGGCGAAGTGCGTAGCGGTGTCGTTGTAGTAAGTGCGCGCGAGCGCGACGCGCTGCTCCGTCGTGACGAGTTCGGCGTGCAGGCGCGCGAAGTTCGGCTGCGTTTTCAGCTCGGGGTAATTCTCTGCGACGACCCGCAGCGATGCGGCGAGCCCCTGAAAATCCGGCCCGGCGACGCCGGGCGGCGTGGCGACGCTCTGCGCACGGAAGCGGGCGAGGGCGGTTTGGACTGTTTGCTCGTGCGCGCGCAAGCCGTCGAGCGCGGCGACCAGCGCGGGGATGAGGTCGTGGCGACGTTTGAGCTCCACATCGATGAGGGACCAGCTTTGCCGCACGCGTTCGCGCAGACCGACGAGGCTGTTGTAGACCATCGATACCCACGCCGCGCTCCATAGCAGGAGAAACGCGCCGCCGCCGACGAAGAGCGGGCGATAATCGTCGCGCGGCGCGAAGCGGACGGACTGCTCCCCCAGCACCGCTCCCGCGCCGACCGCCGCGGCGAGGCCGAGCAGCCACGTGATCCACGAACCGAGGCCGTAGCCCGAGAGCACGCGTTCCTCGCTGCGGCAACTGATGAGGAAGAGCGGCGCTTCGCGGTCCTCGGCGATCTCGGGCGCGACGACATCCGCGCGTTCGCGGGCGCGGCCGACGATGAACAACTCGGCGTGCAACGGGATGCCGGCTTCGTTGAAGCGTCGCACGTGATCGGAGTGGGACACGGCGTCGGGCGGGCCTTTTTGGTAATAGAGCGCGTCGCCGCGCGAGACCGTTTCGGAAAACAGGCCGCACGTTTCGATCTTCGCGCCGCTCGGGCGGACAAGCACGGCGCCGGTGTCGTCTTGCACGTAGAACGCGATCGTCTCGCCGCCGGACGCGACGGTTTTCCAGCCGCTCTCGTGGCGCGTGCGGGTTTTCGTTTTTCCGTCGGAGTCGGTGTAGGTTTCGGTGACGGTCCGCGACCAACGCTCCTCGACCGTCCAGCCGTAGTGCACGCAACGCGCCTCGGCGAGGTAGCTGCGGAGTGGCGCCTCGGCTTCGGCGGTGCCCTTGAGTTCGACGAGGCCGATGAAAACGCCCTGCGCTTTCGAGGTCGGCAAGTCGTGCACAAGCCGGTGCCGCCGCCGGAGGAAGAGGCTCCACGCGAGCATGCCGAGGCTGGCGAGAACGAGCGCGAGGCCGGGAATGAGGGAGCGATCCATCGAGGGGGCGAAGAGGGCGGGACGCGCCCCGTTTCATCGTTTTCCCGGGCGCATTTGTCGAGAATTAGGCGGCGCGGCCTTCGGGAAAGGTCTCCCACTATCGGCCCAGATGGCCGGTGCGCTCTTGTCATAACGACGGGCGCGGCTATCCCGGAGCGCATGATTATCGGTGTCCCCAAAGAAATTAAGATCGGTGAGAAACGCGTTTCCATGACGCCGAGCCTGTGCCGTCGCGTCACCTCGCTCGGCGCGAAGGTGCTCATGGAAAAGAACGCGGGCCTGACGGCCGGGTTCACCGACGCTGAATACAAGGCCGCCGGCGCGACGTTCGCGACTTCCGCAGCGAAGGTCTGGAAGGGCGCCGACATGATTCTCAAGGTGAAGGAGCCGCTTGAGGCTGAGTTCGACCTGATGCAGCAAGGCCAGACGATCTTCACCTACCTGCACCTAGCCGCCGGCCCCGCGCTCGCGAAACAGCTCTGCAAAAAAGGCGTGCTCGGCATCGCCTACGAAACGGTCGAAGGCGGCGACGGACAATTCCCGCTCCTCAAGCCGATGTCGCACATCGCCGGCCGCCTCTCGATCCAGGTCGGAGCGTATTTTCTCCAGTCGCAAGTCGGCGGCTCGGGCGTGTTGCTCGGCGGCATCCCCGGCACGATGCCCGGTCACGTCGTCGTGGTCGGCGCCGGCAACTCCGGCGCGCACGCCGTCCGCATGGCCGCCGGCATGGGCGCGCGCGTCACGGTGCTCGACCTCGACACGCGCAAGCTCGAGGTGATGGACCAGGAATACCGCGGCAAAGTCGTCACGCTCGTTTCGAATCCCGCCAACGTCGAAGCCGAGGTCGCCTCCGCCGATCTCGTCATCGGCGCCGTGCTCATCCCGGCCGCGAAGGCGCCGACGGTCGTCACCAAAAAAATGGTGAAGAACATGCGGCCCGGTTCCGTGATCGTCGACATCGCGATCGACCAAGGCGGCTGCATCGAGGGCATCAAATACACCTCGCACGAGAAGCCGACCTACCAGGAATTCGGCGTGAACCACTACGCGGTGCCGAACATGCCGGCGCTCGTCGGCCGCACGTCGACGCTCGGCCTCACGCAGGCGACCGAGCCCTACGTCGCCATGATCGTCCAAAAAGGCGTCGAGCGCGCGCTGGCCGACCACAAGGGTCTGGCGAAAGGCGTGAACACGCGCGGCGGCCGCATCGTCTACGACGAAGTGGCGAAAGCCGTCGGCTTCGACCAAGCTTGAACGCAGCGCGCATCGCACACGCCCGCGAGGCGCGACGCCTTCGCTCTCTCTTCCGCCCGGCACCTCGCGTGCCGGGCTTTTTGTTTGCCGCCGCTCGGCGCGGTCCGGCATTTTCGCGGCGCACGGGCCGTTCGATCCTCGCTCTCTCATGATTTGCTTTCGCGTTGTTCGCACGATTGTCGTCGTCGGCGGCTGGTTCGTTGCGGCTCTCGCCGCGCGCGGAGCGGCGAAGGAGATTTTTGCCGGGGTGGATGACCGTTGGCGGCTCTACCGCTCGCCTCATTTCGAGTTATTCAGCCACATCGGCGATATCGATTCGCGTGACCTGCTTTACCGGCTCGAAATGCTCCGCGCGATTTTCTTCGACGTGAATCGTCTCGCGGAGCGCGAGCCGCTGGAGGTGACGCTTTACGCGTTCGACTCGCGACGGGATTTCGACGCCTATCGTCCGGCGAATCTCAAGGGCGTCACTGGTCTCTACATCGCGCGTCCCGACCGGGCCGCGGTGATGTTTGCTCCGGTGGAAGACAGCACCGAAGCGAGACGCGTCATTTTTCACGAATACATCCACCACCTCACGCATGTCGGCGGCATGCGACCGCCGATGTGGTTGAGCGAGGGTTTGGCGGAGCTTTTTTCGACGATCGAACTGCGCTCCGATTCGGTGGTGTTCGGCCGTCCCGTGCCAGGGCACGTCGCGGCGCTGCTGAATCAGGAGCTCATTCCGCTGCAAGCGTTGCTCAACGCGGAGCAGGCGCAGGTGTTCGCTGGTGGCGAGGAGCACTCGGGGCTGTTCTACTCGGAGTCGTGGGCGCTGCTACATTACTGGTATTTCGGCGCCGGTAAGCGTCCGGAAAGCGTCTTCGGGCTCGTGCACCGCATGATGGTGTCGCCGGATGCCGTGCCGGCGGCGGAAGTGCCGCGAGCGTTCAAGGAGGCGACGGGTGAGGATTTCAGCGGCATGGAAGCGAAGTTGCGCGAATACGTCCGGACCGGTCACTACGCGGCACGCAAAGTGGCGCCACCGAAAATCCCCGGAAAGGAAACGTATCGAGCGGAAAAGGTGGCGCGCGCCGAAATCCGCCTACGTCTGGCCGAACTCGCGTTGCGATCGACCCGCGATCCGCGAGGGAAATTCGCGATGCTCGAGGCGCTGAGCGGCCCCGGCCGGCTCCGTGCGCTCGAAGTGCTGGGATCGGACGCTTCCACCGAGGGCGACAACTCCGAGGCTTTGGAACGTTGGCGGCAGGCGCTGGACGAAGGCTCGCAAAATCCCGCCGTCTTTCACCAAGTCGGTTTGATCGAGAGCAGAAATTGGTTCAGCCAATTCGACTACTACTTCCGACTCCCGGCAGAACGCGCCGAGCGACTGCGGCACCTGCTGACGCGTTCCATCGAAGTCGCGCCCGATCAGAGCGACGCCTACGAAATGCTCGCATGGGTCGAAGCCGCGGCACCGAAGCCATCGATCCGGAACGTGAATCTCGTCCAGAGCCACTTCCCGACCTTGCGTCACCAAGATCGCGCGTTGATCGGCCTCGCGATGGTGCGGGTGCGGCTGAACGATCTCGACGCGGCGCGGCAGATGTTGGGCGACGTCGAGCGGTTCTCCCCCGAACCGGCTGCGCGCGAGGCGGTGAAAGAGATTCTGCGGAAAATCGCCCCCGCGTCGGACGGAGAACCGAAAAGCACGACGAACGACGTGTCGGTGGCGCCGCCGAGCACGCGGGCTCCCGTCCCGGTGCCGAAGTTGAAGCTCAAACTGGCGCCGCCGGTTCCGCGGCAGTCCTAGATCGAAGGCAGCAAAAAGGCCGGCGCTGGGCCGGCCTTGCGTGCGGAATTTTTGGGATCGCGGAGCTGCCTTACGACTGCCCCAGGCGCGCCTTACGCCTGTGCCACGATCTTCACGCTCTCGACGGCGACGCGGTCGATGGGCGTGCTCTTTTCGCCGCCGCCGCCGGACTTCACCGGGACGCTGGCGATTTGCTCGAGGACTTCGTCGCCCTTCACGAGCTGGCCGAACGCGGTGTATTGGCGGTCGAGGAAACGCGCGTCGCCGTGCACGAGGAAAAATTGCGAGCCGGCGCTGTCCGGGTGCGCGGAGCGGGCCATCGAGATGACGCCGCGGACGTGCGGCTTGGCGTTGAACTCGGCCTTCACCTTCCAGCCGGGGCCGCCCGTGCCGGGCATGCCGGTCTCGCCGGCCTTCGTGTTCGGGCAGCCGCCCTGGATCATGAAGCCTTTGATGATGCGGTGGAACGCGGTGCCGTCGTAGAAGCCGGCGCGCGCGAGTTTCTTGAAATTCTCGACCGTCTTCGGCGCGACATCGGGCCAGAAGGCAATGGTCATTTCGCCGTAGCTGGTCTTGATGACGGCGACTTCGTTGGTGGAGGCGTTCTCGTTGCTCATGGAACGGCCAAGAAGTCCCGCCGGCCCGCCGCTCGCAAGAACCAAAAAGCAGCCGGCGCCGCGGGCGCATCCACGCAGCTCGCCTGCGGCATAAACGCCGGTCGCACGGGCCGCGTGCATGCGGCCTGCTAGATGCGCGGCGGCATGCCGACTTCCCAGCTCCCCTCGTTTCCCTCTCGCGCGCCCCGCGCCGCCGGCATTGTGACGCCGCGAGCCGAACGCGGCACGGCGTCGCTGGCGCAGATCGAGCACATCGCCGCGACCGCCGTCCAACTCGCGACGCTCGGCCCGCGCCTCGCTCGCCTGGCCGCCGGCATGCAGACGCAGGCCGACACCCAGGCGCGCCACGCCGGTCAGATCGCCGATGCGACCGCGCAACTCGCGGCCAGCCTCACGGCGATCGTGGCGCGCTTGCAGGAGTCGTCGGACAACGTCCACTCGGTCGCGAGCGAGATCGCGCGCATCGCGGACCAGACGCGCATCCTCGCGCTGAACGCCAGCATCGAGGCGGCGCGCGCCGGCGAGCAGGGGCGCGCCTTCAACGTCGTGGCGCGCGAAGTCCAGCAACTCGCCGACGCGACGCGCCACTCGACCGGCGCGATCGAAGAGCGCGTGGGTGCGATCGACGGCGCCGTGCGCGAGGTGGCCGCGTCCGTCGTCGGCGCGGACCGTGCGGCGTCGGCCGTCACCGTGCAATCGGTCAACACGCGCGTGCAGGCCATGGCCACGACCGCGCGCGAGCAACGCGACGGCGCCGAGGCGCTGCACTCGCTTGGCGGCCAGGCCAACGATTTGACCGAGCGCCTGCTGGTGGCGGTGGGGACGTTCCGGCTGGCGGCGCACGAGCGGGCGGCGCAGGCGGTGCGCGGACTTCTGCCCGAACTCGTCTCCGTCGTCGGCCAGCGCGCCGAACTCGAGGCGAAACTCGTCCGCTGGCTGGCGGCGCGCCCGAGCTTCGAACTGCTCTACGTCACCGACGCGGCCGGTCGTCAGATCACGGCGAACCTGGCGCGCCGTGGCGACGAGGTGGCGGTCGATCCGTCGGCCCTCGGTCGCGATTGGCGCGAGCGACCGTGGTTCCGTGACGCGCGGGCGGAGGCGACGCGCGTGGCGTTGAGCGACATCTACCGCTCCGCGGCGACGGGCGAGTTCTGTTTTACGGCATCCGCGCAAATCCTCGGCGGCGACGGCCGCTGTGTCGGCGTGCTCGGCGCCGACGTGAATTTCCAGACGCTGGTGGCCGCCGATGCCGCCTCCCGCGGCCGTTGAAGCGGACACCGGAAAGCTCCCGGGCCGGCGTTCGGGGCGCCCGCGGCGGAAGAAAAGAGACAGAAAATGAGGAGCGTGCGGCGGGCGACTGTGCTACCTTACGCGCCTAACCAAGGAGGCGTCATGAAAACCCGCGAACACCGTGAAACCCGGCAACGTGGCGACCCGACGGAGGAAATTCGCCGCGAAGCCTACCTGCTCTGGCAACAAGAAGGCTGCCCGGCCGGCCGCGAACTCGATCACTGGCTTACCGCCCAGGAACTGGTGAAACACCGCACCCGCCACATCCGCGCGACGGCGCCGACCGACGACGAGCGCGAGCCGAAAGTGCGGCCCACGGAGGCGTTGGTGACGCCGACGTGAGGCGCGTCAGTGCGTCGCGGGAGTCGCGGCGGCGCGCGGTTGCGGCCTGAGCTGGCGTTCGAGAAACTCGGCGGCACGCGTGGCGAAGACCGCCTCCGGCTCTTCGAGTCCGAGCGGCCCCGAGGTTTTCATCGTTTGCACGAACCACTCGTGCGGCTTGTCGTTGCTGACGAAAAGGCGGCGCACTTGGTTGGCGCTGTTCGATGCGCCGGAGATGTAGGAGTAGACGATCAGCGTGGGGCAATGGAGGTCGCGGACGTTATTGCCGGGCCGCAGCGCGCGGACGAGCTCCGCGGACGATTGCTCGCCGCCGGCCTGGTTGATCATTCGCGATAGCGTGCCACCCTCGGTGCTGAGCATACCCAACACCAAGCCGGTAGACGGTTCGAACAGCACGTCGCGCAGCACGAGCGCGCGGAAGAGATCGGTTTTCGTCGCGACGTGCAGGCCGACCAAGGCGCCGGTCCACGATCCGAGCAAGCCGACGCGCTGGCGGTCGATGAGCGTTTCGCTTGCGAGGTAGGCGAAGCCGTCTTCGTAGTCGCTGAGCATGACATCGGAAGAGCGGAAGGAGCCGTCGCGCTCGAATCTCCGGCCGAATCCGCTGCTGCCGCGCACGAGCAGGCGGACGACCGCGAAACCGCGGTGGGCGAGAAATTGAGCGAGGCGGTCGTATGTGTCGCCTTCGGTTGCGAGTTCGCCGACGCTTTCGAGCGGCAGGAGCACGGCGGGATGCGGGGCGGCAAAACGCTGCGAGTCGGGCAGGACGACGAAGCCGGTTTCCGCGACGCCATCGCGAGTGGCGAACTGAAAATAGCGCGTCTCGCCGATCGCCGGAACGGCGTCGGGTGCGTATTGGGTGCCGAGGGACGATAATCTGCCGGCGCTGAGGTCGAGCAGATAGAAACGCGCGGGCTGGGCGGGGTTGAACGCGCTGATCACGTGGCGCTGGCCGTCGTCGGAACTGCTGACGATGCGTCGGTATTTCTCGGGAATGGAGCGGGCGATCTTGGCAGCGAGATCGCGGTGCAATGCGGAGAAGTAGGCTTCGTCCGGCTCGCCGGGATGAAAAAACGCGAACCCGGTGCGGACCGAGTTGCCCCCGGAACTGAACAAGAGGCTGACGTCGCGGGTCGGGTTTTGGGCGAGGAGCGTGCGTTTCCCGGTGGAGGCGTCGAGGGTCATCAGGGCCGTGGTGTCGCCTTGGTCGCGGGCGAGGACGAGTAGCTGGCCGCTTTGTGCATGATAGCCCACCGGCCAATACTGGGGCTGTGGCCCCGGGCCTTTTTCGCTCTGCCATGCGGCTTTGCCGTCGGCGCGCCAGTAGACGGTCCATTCCTTGTCCTTGAAATCGGTTTTGGCGATCACCTCGCCGTGGTGGGAAACCACGACGTGATCGAGGTCGTCCACCCGGGGATCGAGCGTTTCGGCGCGATCGGTCGCGAGGTCGACGCGGCTGACGAAATAAGAACGCGTCATCCCGTCGTAGCGGATCGCGACCACGTGGTTCGGATCGCCGGGCAGCGTGCTGATCCGACTGGGATGCAGATAGTCGAGGCTGCGGATCGTCCGCGTTTTTCCGGTGGCGATATTCTGCAGGAGGTAGACATAGCCGTCGCTGCCGTGGCCGGCGAGGAGCACTTGGTCGTTGCCGCGCCACCAGAAGCGAAAGACTTCGCCCTTGCCCGGGTCGTAGACGCCGTGCACGGCGCCTTTCGCGAGGTCGAAGCGGAAGAGCTTGCGATGCCCTTCGAGCTGGCCGATGAAGCCGACGTTCGTGCCGTCGGGCGAGAGCGCGGGCGAATCGAAGATCGGCGCGGCGAAAAATCGGGCGGCGTCGGGTGCGACGGGTTCGAGGTCCGCGGCGAGCGCCGATGCGGCGACCGCGAGCGCGCCGCAAGCGAAGAACGAGTGGCGGAGGACGGTGAGGCGTGGTTTCATTTGCGAGCGACGCGGCGGTCGAGGAAGGGAAGCAGTTCGCTGAAGATGCGTTGCCATTCGGTGGACGAGTCGGGGCTCCGGTTTTCCCAGAAAGCCGTGAAGCTGGCCTGATGCTTGCCCTCCAGAAAAACGCTGGGCGCGCCGGTTTTTTGGACGACGCGCTTCACCTCGATCGCCTCGGTGCTGAGTTTGCTGTCGCGCTCTGCACCGTAGAAATGAAACGACGGCACGCGGAGTTTCGGCAGGGACTCCAGCGGTTCTAGGGTGTCGATGTAGCGCCGCATCGCGACTTCGCCGCCGTAGCGGGACGCAACCTCGTCCTTCGAGAGGCGGCCGCAGACGAAAGCCATGTAGTCGATGTAGGTGAGTTTGGACGGCAGCCAGAAATTCACCCAAGCCGCGAAGCGATCCGGATGTTTCGTAGCCGCCTGAAGCGCGACGAGGCCGTTGAACCCGTAGGCGGAGATCGCGACCCGCTGGGGATCGACGACGCCTTTCGCGGCGAGCCAGTCGATGCCGTCGAGGAGATCGTTGACCATCTTGCCGCCGATTTCCCGATGGCCGGCGGCCCAGAATTTCTCGCCGTAGCCTTCGATGCCACGGGTGTCGATCTCGACGACGGCGTAGCCGCGGGTGGCGAGCGCCTGGATTTGCGGAGAGAACCCGAAGCGGGTGCGTTCGTTGAGATTCGCGAGCAGCACAGCCGGAGACGGGGCGCTCGTCGCGGGGGGCAGCGTGACGCGTCCGCGGAGCTTCAAGCCGTCGCGGGCGGCGAACTCGAAATAGTTGCTCGCGGCGAGCTGCGTCGGCGGCAGCTTCGAGCTGGCGAAGCCGAGTTTCGCGAGTTTCTGCGCCTGGACGTCGAAAAGATAATAGGCCGCCGGCACGCGGTCGCTCGTGCTCGAGATGACCAGTTGCGATTTGTCGCGCGAGGTGCTCGCGATGTAGTTGATCGTGTTGGGCAGCGCGGCGTCGATCGTGTCGGCGGTGGCTTGATCCTCGGGATTGAAATAGCGGAAGCGCGGCCGGTCGGTCTCGTAGGCGACGCATTGCATGCGCGTCCAGTCGTCGCCCCAGGCACTAAGGAAAGTGGGATCGATGATGTCGGCACCGATGAGGAGCTCCTTGCGGTCGTTGGCGGGATCCCACGCGACGACGCTCACCGTGTCGCCCGAGGCGAAGTCGAAGCCGATCAACCGGCGCTGGTCCTCGGCGACCATGACGGGGCGAAAATCCGGCGTGCTCTTCTCGCCCAACTCGACGCGGCGCCAGCCGTCGCCCTGCGCGAGCACCATGAACCACTTTTCGTGCAGCCGACCGTAGCCTGCGACGAGTTTTCCCTGCGCGTCGGTGAACCAGCGCTGCACGAAACCGGAGCTCACCGGAATCGTCATGGCGCGACTGGTGCGGAGATTGTAGCGGATGGGATCGAAGTCCTGCTTGGTGAAGCGGCCGAAGAGGACGTTCTCGGGGTCGTCGGGCAACGGATTCAGCAGCGCAGAGACGTTGAGCGAGTTCGTTTTGCTGGTCTCGCGGGTTTTCAGGTTGAACGTCTCGAAGCTGTAGCGGTCGTTCGCTTCGAGCAGAATCAGCAACAGATCCTGGTTCTTCCACCAGTAGTTTTGGATGTGTCCGGCGGTCCGGAAGACCGGAGTGGCTTTGCCGGCCTTCAGGTCGATCGTGGAGAGTGCTTCTTCCGCGCCATGCGCGATCACGAGGCTGTAGGAATGGCCGTCCGGCGCGAGTCGCGGCAGGCGATATTGGGCGGGAGCGAAGAGCGTCGCGAGCGGGATAGGCTCCGCGGGCGGAGGAGTCGCGGCGGCGCAGGCCAAGGCCAAGCACCCGCCGATCAGGGCGGTGAGTTTGTGTCGCATTCGATTTTCTGGGGGAAATCGCCGCGAGGCTGGCCCGGCCGCGCGGCGGTTTAGTTGAACGCCGCATCCACCCGTTCGCAGAAGTGGTGAATGAGGAAAAGGTGGCATTCCTGCGCGGCGGCGCCGCTGTCGCCGGGGACGACGATCTCGGCGGTCGCGAGGCCCTTCGCCTTGCCGCCCCCGCGGCCGAGGAGCGCGACCGTGTCGAGGCCGAGCTTCTTCGCGGCGTCGAGCGCGAGGAGGATGTTCCTGGAGTTGCCGCTCGACGTCAGGACGACGACCACGTCGCCCGGCTGCGCGAGGCCCTCGATCTGGCGCGCGAAGACGTGATCGTAGCCGTAGTCGTTGCCGATGCAGGTCACGAGTGTGCCGTCGGCGGAGAGCGCGACGGCGGGGAGCGAGCGACGGTTTTTGAAAAAGCGACCGACGAGTTCGGTCGTGAGATGCTGGGCCTCGGCCGCGCTGCCGCCGTTGCCGCAGGCGATGATTTTTTTCCCGCCTTGCAGCGCGCGGAGGATGATATCTCCGGCGAGGTCGATCTGCACGCGTTGCGTGGTGAGTCCCTGGAGGGCGGCGATGGTCGTCTGTTGCGAGGCCTCGAAATTCATGGGGGAACTTTTGCAGAGGCGCCATCGACGGCAAAGGCAAAACTGCGGAGGCGCGCGGCGAGGATTGGATTGTCTTCTGTCCTCCGTCCTCTGTCCTCAGTCTTCCATCTTTCGTCCTCCGTCGTGCGTTTCGCCCAAGTCACGCTCCAGAATTTCCGCAACCTGCCGCTCGTCTCCGTGCGGCTGGCGGGGCGGCACACGTTTCTGGTCGGCGCGAACGGGCAGGGGAAAACGAATTTTCTGGAAGCGCTCGGCTACGTGACGGCGCTGCGCTCCTTCCGCGGCGCAGAGCCGCGCGCGCTGGTGGCGCTCGGGCAGGCGCAAGCGGGCCTCGGCTTCACGATCGAGCACGAGCAGTTCGGCGAATCGAAGCTGGCGATCACGCTCGGCGCCGATGGCCGCACGGTCGAGTGGGAGCAGGGCAAGGTCACGCGGCTGGCCGATTTCATCGGCAAGTTCCCGACGGTCGTCTTCTCCTCGCAGGATAACCAACTGCTGCGCGGCTCCCCGTCGGTGCGTCGCCGCTGGCTCGATCTGACCTTGGCGGCGATGGACGGCGCATACTTGGCGGCGCTGCAAGGCTACACGCGCGCCGTCGCGGAGCGGAATATTTTGCTCAAACACGGCGGGCGAGATGCCGCGCAGATGACGGCGTTCGAACGCGAGGCCGCCATCCACGCGGTGAAACTCGTGGCGGCGCGCGCGGCGGGTGTGACGGAGTTGAGCGAACGCTTCCGCGTCGCACACGCACGGCTCGTTCCCGAGGGCGAGTCGGCGGCGCTCGTCTACGCGCCTGACACGGCGGCCGCCACGGTGGACGAGTTCGTGGCTCAGCTCGCGAAATGCCGGCCGCGCGACACACTGCTGAAATCGACCGAGCGCGGCCCGCACCGCGACGACCTGGAATTTCTCCTGCGCGGGCGTCCGGCGAAAAATTTCGCGTCCGAGGGCCAGCAGCGTTGCCTCGTGATCGCGCTGCGGCTGGCGCAGGCGGCGTATTTCAAGCGGCACAGCGCGATCGAGCCGGTGCTGTTGTGCGACGACGTGCTCGGCGAACTCGATCCGGAGCGGCGGCGCAAATTCTGGGCGTCGCTCGACGGTCAGCCGCAAGTCGTCGCGACCGGCACGGCGCTGCCCGATGCGGAGGCGGGGGCGTGGCAGGTGGTGTCGGTGCGCGACGGACGCATTGCGGCGGACGAAAACGAAGCTCCAAGCTCCAACCTCCAAGCTCCAGAGAAGCACCAATCCGTCGAAACACCGAACGAGACGAACGCGCCATGACCATCGGGTGTTTGGAGTTTCTCTGGAGCTGGGGGTTTGGAGCTTGGAGCTTCAGCGCGGGCGCGGGCGCCGCGTCGCATCGCTCATGAAATTCGAACTCTGGCAATGGCTGCTGCTCGCGCTCGGCGCGTTCACGGCGGGTTTTTCGAAGACCGGCATTCCCGGGCTCGGGATTCTGTTCGTGGCGGTGTTCGCGAACGTGATGCCGGCGCGCCAGGCGACGGGCGTCGTGCTGCCGCTGTTGATCGTGGGCGACGTCTTCGCGGTGCTGAGCTATCGCGCGCACGCGCAGTGGTCGCATTTGTGGCGGTTGCTGCTGCCGACGATCGGCGGGGTGGTGCTCGGCTGGCTGGCGCTGAAAGTGGCGGACGATCGGCAGACGACGCGGTTGATCGGAGCGTTGCTGGCGATCATGCTCGCGGTGCACGTGCTGCGGAAGGCGCGGCCCGAGAGTGCGGAAGCGGCGAGTCACGCGCCCTTGTGGTTCGGGCTGCTGGCGGGTGTCTTTGCGGGTTTTGCCACGCAGGTGGCGAATGCCGCCGGGCCGGTGATGATGCTCTACCTGCTCGCGATGCGGCTGCCGAAGCTCGAGTTCCTCGGCACGAGCGCGGTGTTTTTCATGGCGGTGAATCTGTTCAAGGTGCCGTTCATGGTGCAGCTCGGCTTGATCAACGCATCGAGTCTCGCCGTGAACGCGTGGCTGGCGCCGGCAGTGATCGCGGGCGCGCTGATCGGCCGCGTGGTCGCGGGTCGGGTGAATCAGCGGGCGTTCGAGATCGCGGCGCTCGGACTGACGGCGACGGCGACGGTGAAATTGCTGCTGGGGTAGGACCGGCTTCAGCCGGTCCCGGCTGACACTTGCTCGCGGACTTCTCTTGCGATCAGAGCGAAGCGGGGCCGGCTGAAGCCGGCCCTACTTTGGGGCGCGGCGTGGCTCGGTGACTTCGAGGTTTCTTTTCCGCGCGGCTCGTGTTTGCGTGGGCGGCACATGGCCCGCGCTTCGGTTCGACAACTCTGGAAGGCGAAACTCGAGGGCACGCTCGCGCCCAAGGAATGGCCGGACGCGCCGACGCTACAGCGCACGCCGTTCGTCGGCCGCGTGCTCGGCATCGATCCGTCGCTGCGCGGCACGGGCCTCGCGCTCGTCGAGTTCGCCGCGGGGCGCCAGCCGGTGTTGCTGCATTGCGAGACGGTGAAAGTGCCCGCGCGGCACGCGATGGCGTTTTGCCTGGCGGAAATCCACCGCGCGATCGCACGGCACCTCGAGCAATACGCGCCGCGGCACGTCGCGCTCGAGCAGACGATCTACGTGCAGAATTTCCAGACGGCGCAAATCCTCGGCGCGGCGCGCGGCGCGGCGATCGCGGCGGCGGCGTTGCGGGAGGTGGAGACGTTCGAGTATCCGCCGTTGCGCGTGAAGCAGGCGGTCGTCGGTCGCGGCCACGCCGGCAAGGAGCAGGTGGCGCGCACCGTGCGCACGCTGCTCGGCCACGGGCTCACGCTCGGGCTCGACGAGTCGGACGCGGCGGCGGTGGCGTTGTGCCACGCGTTCACGTGGCGGGAGTGAGGCGCGAGGTCGGGCGGGACCGCCGGGATCCCACGGCGCACCGGGCCGGTGCGCCCTACCTTGTGAGGCGGCGGATCGGCGCTTACGTCTCCGGTAATCGGCGGGTGCCGGTTTGCTTATACCTGAGCTGTGCCGGAAGCTCGGCTTGTCTGGCACGGGACGGGCTCTCGCAATGAATCGTCCACGTCGCGTTATGAACGCATCGATTTTTAGTTTTCGTCCGAAATTGTTCGAGGCGCTGAAAGGCTACTCGAAGGCCCGTCTCCGCGGTGATTTCATGGCGGGCGTGAACGTCATGGTGATGGCGTTCCCGCTCTCGATCGCGTTCGCGATCGCCTCGGGCGTGAAGCCGGAGCAGGGGCTGTTCACGGCCATCATCGGCGGGGCGCTCATTGCGGCGCTCGGCGGTTCGAGCGTGCAGATCGGCGGACCGACGGGCGCGTTCGTCGTCATCACTTACGGCGTCGTGCAAGGTTACGGCGCCGACGGTCTGATCCTGTGCACGATGATCGCCGGCGTGATGCTTGCCATCATGGGCCTCGCGCGGCTTGGGTCGGTCATCCGTTTCATTCCGTATCCGGTGTCGCGCGCCTTCACCAAGGGCATCGCGATTCTCATCCTCAGTTCGCAGATCAAGAATTTCCTCGGCCTCCAAGTGGACAAGCTGCCGGTCGACTTCGCGGGCAAGATGCACGTGCTCGGCGAACACCTCGATGCGATCCACTGGCCGACGGTCGGCTTCGCGGTGGCTTCGCTGCTCGTGATCGCGCTCTGGCCGTCGCGGCTCGGTCGCTACGTGCCGGGCTCGATGGTCGGTCTGCTCGTGGCGACGGTCGTCGTGGCGGTGTTCGGTCTCGGCGAGAAATGGCACCTCGCGACCATCGGCTCGCAATTCGGCGGCTTCGGTTCGACCTGGCCGGACTTTCACTTGCCGCACGCCGACCTCGGAACGTTGCGGGCGCTCGTGCAGCCGGCATTCACGATCGCGCTGCTCGTCTCGATGCAGGCGCTGCTGTGCGCGGTCGTGACCGACGGCATGCTCGACGATCGCCACGATTCCAACCAGGAGCTGATCGGGCAGGGCGTGGCGAATTTCGTCGGACCGCTCTTCGGCTGCATCCCGGTGACGGGCGCCGTCGCCCGCTCGATCGGCAACGTCCGTGCGGGCGGCCGCACGCCGGTGGCGGGTCTCGTCCACTCGGGCCTGCTCGCGCTCGTGCTCGTCGCGGCGGCGCCGCTCGCGGTGCATATCCCGCTGGCGACGCTCAGCGCCATCCTCGTCGTCGCGGCGTTTCGCATGGTTGCGTGGAAACAGCTCGTCCGCCTCGGCCGCTGGCCGCTGAGCGACTCGCTGGTGTTCATCACGACTTTTGCGCTGACGATTTTTGCCGACCTGACCGTGGCGGTCGAAGTCGGCGTCGTGCTCGCGGCGTTGTTGATGGTGAAGCGCATTTCCGAGACTTCGCAGATCACGGCGGTCGACGAGAGCTCCGACACCGAGGGCTCGCACCACTCGCTCGTCGGCAAGGAAATCCCCGAGGGCGTGCTCGTGTTCCGCGTGTTCGGAGCGTTCTTTTTCGGCGTGGTCGACAAACTCGACGACGAGCTGAAGCGGGCGAAGCACGAGCCGGACATCCTGATCCTGCGCATCCGCAAGGTGCTCGCGATGGACGCGACGGGCCTGCAGGCGCTCGAGGATCTGCACGCGAAGCTGCGCGCGAAAGGAAAGCACCTGATTCTGAGCGCGCCGCACACGCAGCCGCTCTTCGTGATGGAGAAGGCCGGTTTTCTCGACCGACTCGGCCGCGAGAACGTTTGCCCGCACATCGACGCTGCGCTCGCGCGGGCGAGAGAGATTCTCGGTCTGCCGCCGCCGGCCAATCCGCCGGATTCGGCCGAGGCGCTGCGCGCGGAGAAGGAGCAACTCGCCTCCGCGCGCCGCGAGATCGCCGATGCCCTCGCGCGCGCGAATCGCATTCTCGGGCACAACGACGGCGCGCGCGGGTAGGGCGGCGAGCGTGCGAGCGTCATCGTCGACCTCCCGGTGGCGACCACAGGCGGCCAACTCCGGCGCGCGCCGCGCACTCGCGATTGGTTTCACCACGGATTGCACGGATACCACGGATAAACGCACCCGCATCGATGCCGGCATCCGTGTCATCCGTGCAATCCGTGGTGAAATAAAACGCCGGAGCGCGGCACGGCGCGGCGTGGTGGCGCGACCCCATGGTAGCTCGCGAGCGGGACGCCCGCGCTACTTCTCGCGCGAGGAAATTTTCAAACGTTCGCGCCGCATGCGTTGAAGCTGGCCAGCGCGGCGCGTTTCGCGCAGCGTCGCGGACATGAGCTCTGGCGTGGTGCTCGTCGCGGCGATGCTCGGCCTGTCGGCCGGGCTCGTGGTCGGGAATTGGCTGCCGCGCACCTGGCTCGCGCTGACGCTTGGCGGTTGCGCGCTCGCGCTGGCGGCGGCGGTGAACGTGCTCGGCGGTTTCGCGCCGGCGTGGGTGTGGCGCAGCGAGTTTTTCGTCGCGGGCGACGTGCTGTGCCTGCGCTTCGATGCGGTGAGCGCGCTGTTCCTCGCTCTCGTGGCGGTGGTCGGCGGGGCGGGCGCGGCCTACGCGCACGGCTATTGGCCGCAGCGCGCGCATCCGGCGTCGGCACGACAAGGGCGCGTGTGGTGGAGCGTCTTGCTCGTGAGCCTCGTGGCCGTGCTGGTGTCGGCGCATGGGCTGCAGTTTCTCGTCGGCTGGGAACTGTTCACGCTGGCGGCGTTTTTCCTCGTGACGCTCGACCGGCGGCGCGCGGAGGTGCGCGCGGCGGGTTGGCTCTATCTCGGCGCGTCGCACGCCGCGGTGCTGGCGCTGTTCGCGTTCTTCGCAATCCTCGCGGCGCGCACGGGGAGCTGGGAACTCGGGCCGATGCGCGAACGCGCGGAGCTGGCGCCGTTGTTCTGGCTGGCGCTGTTCGGCTTCGGCGTGAAGGCCGGCTTGTTTCCGCTGCACATCTGGCTGCCCTCGGCGCACGCGAACGCCCCGAGTCACGTGTCGGCGGTGCTGTCGGGCGTGACGATCAAGCTCGGCGTCTACGGACTCGTGCGCTTCACCGGCTGGCTGCCGGTGCCGCCGGGCGCGGGCGCAGTCGTGGCGGCGCTCGGCATCGCGAGCGCGGTGCTCGGCGTGGCGTTCGCGCTCGGACAACACGACCTGAAACGCCTGCTCGCCTACCACAGCGTCGAGAACATCGGCATCATTCTCATCGGACTCGGCTTCGCGATGGTCGCGGCGCAGCAGGGCAACACGGCTTGGGGACGGCTCGCGCTCGCGGGCGGATTGCTGCACGTGTGGAATCACGGCCTGTTCAAGGCGCTGCTGTTCTTCGGCGCCGGCTCGGTCTTGCACGCGACGGGCACGCGCGAGATGAGCCGGCTCGGTGGACTGTGGCGCGCGATGCCGTGGACGGCGTCGCTGTTCGCGCTCGGCGCGGCGGCGATCTCGGGTCTGCCGCCGCTCAACGGTTTCGTGAGCGAGTGGCTCGTCTATCTCGGGCTGTTCGATGCCGTCGGCTCGCACGACAACACGGCGCTCGCGTCGATCCCGGCGGTCGTGCTGCTCGCGATGACCGGCGCGCTGGCGCTGGCGTGTTTCATCAAAGTCTGCGGCGTGGTCTTTCTTGGCGCGCCGCGCTCGACGGCGGCAGAGCGCGCGCACGAAAGCGGCCCGTGGATGCGCGGGCCGATGGTGTTGCTCGCGGCGGCGTGCCTCGCGATCGGCGTGGCGCCGGTGCTGTTCTGGCCGGCGGTGGCGCGCGCGGTGGGCGAGTGGAATCCGGCGTGGAACGACTTCGCGCCGCCGCCGTCACTCGCGGTGATCAGCGCGTGTCACGCGGTGCTCGTGGTCGTGGCGGTTGTCGTCGTGTGGCTGCTGCGTCGGCAGGTCGCGAAGAACGGCGCGCGGCGCGCGGTGACGTGGGATTGCGGCTACGCGGCGCCGACGGCGCGGATGCAATACACCGCGGGCTCCTTCGCGGGGATCATCACGGAGTGGTTTGCGTGGATTCTCCGACCCGAGCGCCACGAATTGCGGCCGGAGGCGGTGTTGCCGGACGCGGCGGAATTTTCCGAGCACACGCCCGAGACGGTGCTCGAGCACGTCGTCGAGCCGGCGGGCGGCGTGGTGATGCGGGTGTCGAGCGCGGTGCGGCGGCTCCAGCACGGGCACCTGCAATCGTATTTGCTCTATCTGTTGATCGGCGTCGCGGCCCTCGCGGCGCTGGTCGTGAGCGGAGGTGGACAATGAATGCGCAGCTTCTCCAGCAACTCGGCGTAAGATCGTGCGTGCGCTCCGCGCCGTTCGCCGCCATATAACATCCACGGCCATGTATCTAAACCTCGTCCAGATTGCCGAATCATTCGGCGTGTCGGAAAAGGTGGTGGAGGACTGGGCTCGCGCCGAGGGCCTGCCGCACACGATCGATCGCGGGCGGCTGCTGTTCGACCGCGCGCAAGTTGCCGCCTGGGCCGCCTCGCGCGGACTCGCGGCGCAGGCGGGCTTCCTCGCCACAGCGGCTCCGACGGCGGCGAGCGGGTGGAAACTCGAAACGCTGCTGCGCGCCGGCGGAATTTGGCGCGACGTGCCGGCGGCGGAATTGCCGA
Organism: Opitutia bacterium; assembly: GCA_016187945.1. GTDB lineage: Bacteria > Verrucomicrobiota > Verrucomicrobiia > Opitutales > Opitutaceae > Didemnitutus. Next base: position 23,778 of record JACPIT010000009.1, on the reverse strand, counting down.
ATGTGATCGATCGCGTCGTCGCCGTGTTGCCCGGCGCGACGCCGCCCGTGCGGCAGATGCTGGCGCAGCGCCTCCGCGCGAAGGGCGGCGTGACGATCGCGCCGACCGGCCACGGTTACGCCGTGCCGCATCCGACGACGCGCATCGCACTCGGGCGCGACTCGGGGATCGTGGCGCTCGTGCTGTTGCGCGATCCGCTCCCGTTCGACGAACCGAAGGCGGACGACGTGCCGGTGACGCGGCTGATCTTTTTCATCGCGCCGTCGGCGCGCGCGCACCTCGACTTGCTCGCGCGACTCAGCCGACTGATCTCGCGCGGACCGCTGCGCGGATTGATCGAGCGCGGCGCGAGCGACGAGGAAATCTTCGCGGCCGCGGCCGAGGCGGATTCCGCGCCCGCGCATGTGGGCAAAGAAGGGGCCACATGACGGCGGGAATGCTACTGCCCGTCGCCCTGCTGGGCCTCGCGACGGGCGTTCTCACCGGCCCGCGCTGGCCACGGCTGTGGCTCACGCTGATGCTCGGCGGCTCGGTGGCGGCGCTGCTCGCGGCGGCGTCGGTGCTGGCGGGCGCGCCGGAGTGGGAATGGCGCAGCGCGTTCCCGCTCGCGGGTGAGCCGATCCACCTGCGGCTCGACGGACTCAGCGCGTTTTTTCTGGCGCTGCTCGCGGTGGTCGGCGGCACGGGATCGGCCTACGCGCACGGTTATTGGAGCGGCGACGAGCAGAAGAAAATCGCGGCGCGCGGTCGTCCGTGGTGGAGTGGGCTCGTGCTCAGCCTCGCTCTCGTGTTCGTGTTGTCGAACGGGCTGCATTTTCTGATCGCCTGGGAGCTGTTCGCAGTCTGCGCGTTTTTTCTCGTGCTGATCGACAAGCACCGGCCCGACGTGCGCGCGGCGGGCTGGCTCTATCTCGCGTCGTCGCACGCGGCGACGCTGGCGCTCTTCGCGTTTTTCGCGCTGCTGGCGTCGCGCACCGGCAGTTGGGAACTCGGGCCGATGCGCGAGCGTGCGGAACTGGCGCCGTTGCTCTGGCTCGCGCTGTTTGGTTTCGGGCTGAAAGCGGGCTTGTTTCCGCTGCACATCTGGCTGCCGTCGGCCCACTCGAGCGCGCCGAGTCACGTGTCGGCGATGCTGTCGGGTGTGGCGCTGAAGGTCGGCGTTTACGGCGTCGTGCGTTTCAGCGGCTGGCTGCCGGTGCCGTCGAGCCTGGGCTGGGTGCTCGTCGGCCTCGGGGCGGTGAGCGCGCTGCTCGGCGTGGCGTTTTCGCTCGCGCAAAACGACTACAAACGCCTGCTCGCCTACTGCTCGGTCGAGAACGTCGGGATCATTTTCGTCGGCTTCGGTTTCGCGCTCGTGGCGGCGGGGCAGGGCGACGCGCCGTGGGGACGACTCGCGCTCGCGGGCGCGCTGTTGCATGTGTGGAACCACGGGTTGTTCAAATCGCTGCTGTTCTTCGGCGCCGGCTCGGTGCTGCATGCGACGGGCACGCGCGAGATGAGCCGGCTCGGCGGACTCTGGCGCGCGATGCCGTGGACGGCGGGGCTCTTCGCGCTCGGCGCGGCGGCGATCTCGGGTCTGCCGCCGCTCAACGGTTTTGTGAGCGAGTGGCTCGTCTATCTCGGGCTGTTCGAATCGGCGACGGCGCGCGGACCGGCGGCGTGGGCCGCGGTGCCGGCGATCATTTTCCTCGCGGTGTCGGGCGCGCTGGCGCTGGCGACGTTCGTGAAAGCCGGTGCGACCGTTTTCGCCGGAGCGCCGCGCTCCGAGGCGGCGGAGCACGCGCATGAGAGCGGAGCTTGGATGCTCGGACCGATGCTCGTGCTCGCGGCCGGATGCGTGGTCGTGGCGCTCGCGCCGGGTGCGCTGTTTCCGGCGGTGGCGCGAGCGGCGGGCGCGTGGAATCCCGCTTGGGGCGCGCTCGAGGCCCCGGTGCCGCTGTTCACGCTCGGCGCGGTCAACGCGGCGCTGGCGGCCTTGTTCGTCGTCGCGGCGGCGTGGCTGTGGCGCAAGGCGCTCGGCAACGGTCTGCGCCGCGGGCTGACGTGGGATTGCGGCTACGCGGCGCCCTCGGCGCGCATGCAATACACGAGCGGCTCCTTCGCGGGCATCGCGGCGGGCTGGTTCTTCTGGATTTTGCGGTTCGAGCGAAAAAGTCACAAGCCGCGCGGGCCGTTCCCCGGCGAGGCGCGGCGTGTCGAGCGCGTGCCGGAGACGGTGCTCGAGCACGTGCTCGGTCCGGCGAGCGACGCGATCCTGCGCTTGTCGACGGCGGTGCGGCGACTCCAGCACGGGCACCTGCAATCCTACATTCTCTACCTGCTCGGCGGCGTGGTCGCGCTGGGCGTGCTGGTGCTGAGCGGAGGTGCGCGATGATGCTGTTTCTGGAAATTCTTCTGCGGCTCGCGGGCTGGCTGGTGCTCGCGCCGCTGCTGCCCGGCATCATCAACAAGGTGAAGGCCTGGATCGCGGGTCGGCGCGGCCCGCCGGTGCTGCAACTTTACTACGACCTCGCGCGGTTGTGGCGAAAAGGCGTCGTGCTGAGCACACTCGCCTCGCCGGGCTTCGTCGCGGGACCGGCGATCGGCTGGGTGGCGATTCTCGGAGCGGCGATGCTGTTGCCGCTCGGGCCGGCGGGTGGCGCGCTGAGTTTTCGCGGCGACGTGTTGCTGCTCGTCTACCTGCTCGCGGTCGCGCGCTTTTGCACGGCGTGGGCGGCGCTGGAAACCGGCTCGGCGTTCGAAGGCATGGGCGCGGCGCGCGAGGTGAGTTACGCCGTGCTCGCGGAGGCGGCCGTGATGACGGCGGTGCTCTCGCTCAGCGTGCTCACCGGCAGCGTCACGCTGACGACGATGCTCGCGCCGGCGGCGGGCGCGGGCGCGGCGTTGCTCGCGGCGGGTTTGTTCATCGTGTTGCTCGCCGAGAATTCCCGCGTGCCGTTCGACGATCCGAACACGCACCTGGAACTGACGATGGTGCACGAGGTGATGGTGCTCGACCACAGCGGTCCGCCGTTTGCCGTGATTCTGCACGGCGCGTCGATGAAGCTCCTGCTGTTCGCGCTGCTGCTGTGCGAAGCGGTGTTGCCACTCGGACGCCTCGCACCGTTCGCGGCGGCGGGCCTGCTCGCGGCCGGCGTGCTGGTCGTGACCGTGTGCGTGGGACTCGCGGAGTCGTTCATGGCGCGGCTGGCGTTCAAGCGCGTGCCGCTGCTGCTCACCACGGCGTTTCTGCTTTGCCTGTTCGCGCTGCTCGCGGCGTGGAAGGGAGGCACGGTTTGAACAACGACACCATCAACCTGCTCGTCGGCGTCGCGATGGGCCTGAACCTCCTCGCGCTCGGCAGCGGCCGGCTGCATGCGGTGATTCGCGCGATGGCGGTGCAAGGCGTCGTGCTCGGCGTGATGCCACTGTTCATGGAGCATTTCAACTGGCTCGTGACGCTGGTCGCGCTCGCGACGATTGCGGTGAAGGGCTTCGTGATTCCGAACCTGCTGACGCGCGCCCTGCGCACGGCCAACATCGACCGCGAACGCGAGCCGTTCATCGGCTTCGTGCCGTCGCTGTTGCTCGGCGCCGGTGGCACAATCGCGGCCGTGGCGCTCGCGCGGGCGTTGCCGTTGCTGCCGGAGCACGCGGGCACGCTGCTCGTGCCGGGCTCGATCGCGTCGGTGCTGACCGGCTTCGTGCTGCTGATCGGGCGCGCCAAGGCGATCTCGCAGGTCTGCGGCTATCTCATCCTCGAAAACGGCATCTACCTTTTCGGTCTGCTGCTGATTCACTCCACGCCGCTGCTCGTCGAGGCGGGCATCCTGCTCGATTTGACGGTCGGCGTGTTCGTCATCGGCATCATCGTGGACCGCATCCAGCGCGCGTTCGACTCGCTCGACACGCGCAAACTCACCGTGCTGCGCGAATGAAAACGGGAAGCTCAGTTGAAACGCGGAGGACGCGGAGAGCACGGAGCGGCGATGCCGCAGCGAAATCCAATTCACGGAGGAGTTGGCCGCAAAAAGGCGCAAAAACGCGCGAAGACGGGGCGCTCGATTTTTGTGAATCTTCGTGCCTCTTCGTGGCCGAGAAATGTTCTGGGCGCATGCTGTGGCCATCTCCGTTGAGGAATTCGCGATGAAAGAGCTGCTCCTCATCCTCGTGCCCTTCGTCGGAGCGCTCGCGGCAGCGGCGTGGCCGAACGACCGCACGCGTCCGTGGTTCATGCCGGTGGTCGGCGTCGTGCACGCGGTGCTGTCGATCTGGTTGCTCCTCGCTCCGCCGGTGGTGATGAACGGTGCGTGGCTCGCCTTCGATCCGCTCGCGCGGGCGCTGTTGCCGATGGTTTCGGTGCTGTTCCTGTTTTGCGCGGCTTACGGCGTGTCGTATCTCCAAGTGCGCGCGGAGCGCCCGAACCGGACGTTCGTGGCGCTGATGCTCGCGATGCTCGGCTTGATGAGCGCGGCGCACCAGGCGCGGCACCTCGGCGTGCTCTGGATCGCGACCGAGGGCTTGACGCTCGCGGCTGTGCCGCTGCTGCACTTCAACGCCACGCCGCGCGCGTTCGAGGCGACGTGGAAATACCTGCTCGTCGGCGGCACGGGCATCGCGCTCTCGCTGCTCGGCTCGTTCTGCCTCGGCTACGCGTCTCTGCACACGGGCGGCGGCGGCGATCTGACTTTCTCCGCGCTCACGGCGCAAGGCGCCGGGCTCTCGCGACCGTGGGTGCTCGCGGCGTGGGTGCTGTTGCTCGCCGGCTACGGCACGAAGATGGGCCTCGCGCCGATGCACACGTGGAAACCCGACGCTTACGGCGAGGCGTCCGGCATCGTCGGCGCGATGCTCGCGGGCGGCGTGACGACGGTGGCGTTTACGGCGCTGCTGCGCGTGCGCGCGGTCGTGGCGGCGGCGGGCGAGGGCGCGGTGGCGGACCGCACGCTGCTCGCGATCGGACTTTTTTCGCTGATCGTCGCCGCGCTGTTCCTGCTCGGGACGCGCGACTTCAAACGCATGCTCGCCTACTCGAGCGTCGAGCACATGGGCATCCTCGCCGTCGCCGCCGGACTCGGCCGCGTCGGCGTGTGGGCGGCGGTGTTTCACGTCTGGAACAACGGCCTGACGAAGGGCGCGCTGTTCCTCAGTGCCGGCAACATTCGCCGCGCGGCGGGAGCGAGCACGATGGACGAGGTGCGCGGCATGTCGGCGCTGACGCCGCAATCCGCGGCGATCTTCGTCGCGGGGCTCTTCGCCGTGACCGCGTGCCCGCCGTTCGGGCCGTTCTTCAGCGAACTGCTGGTGGTGCGCACGGCGTTTGCCGAGGGGCGCGTCGGTGTGGCGACGGTGTTTCTCGCGGGCTTGCTCTTCGCGTTCTTCGGACTGACGCGCGTGGTGTTCGGCATCGTCGACGGCCGGCCGCGCGTCGCGGCGCGCGCGGGCAGCCGGCGCTTTCGCGAGACCGCGGGACTGATCCTGCCGCCGCTGCTGCTGCTCGGTTGCTCGCTCTGGCTCGGCCTCGCTACGCCCGACGTGCTGCGCGAGTCGTGGGACGCGGTCGTCGCTCAACTTTTCCCCGCGCCATGAGTTCGCTCACACCATTTGCCCTGCTGACGAATGCGACGTCGCTCCCGTGGGCGGACCTGCCGGAGTGGCCGGCGGAGGAATTCGTGCGGTTGACGGCTGGCGAACTTTCGCGTGGCGCGCGGCTCGTGGCGTGGTTCGGCGTGCCGGAAGGCGCGGGCACGCGGCTCGTGGCGGTCCTGGCGTTCGATGCGGACAACACGCTCGCGGTCGGACGCAGCGCGCCGACGAGCGGCAGTTATCCTGCACTCACGCCACAGCACGCGCAGGCGCACTTGTTCGAGCGCGAGGTGTGGGAGCAGCACGGCCTCGTGCCCGAAGGCCATCCGTGGCTGAAGCCCGTGCGGCGCACCGCCGTCGGCGCGCCGGCGAACGGCGAATTTTTCCGCGTGGGCGGCAGCGAGATTCACGAGGTGGCGGTCGGCCCCGTGCACGCGGGCGTGATCGAGCCGGGGCATTTCCGTTTTCAATGCGCGGGCGAGGAGGTCATTCACCTCGAGATCGCGCTCGGTTACCAACACCGCGGCGTCGAGGCGGCGCTGCCGGGCGGCCCGCATCGCGCGACGATGCCGCAGCTCGAGGCGGTCGCGGGCGACACGACGATCGGGCACGCGACGGCTTACGCGACGCTGCTCGAGACGCTCGGCGGCACCGAGGCGCCGTTGCGCGCGCAATGGCTGCGGGCGCTCGCGCTCGAACTCGAGCGGCTGGCGAACCACACGGGCGACCTCGGGGCGTTGGCGAACGACGTGGCGTTTCTCCCGACGGCCTCGGCTTGCGGCAAGATTCGCGGCGATTTTCTCAACCTGACTGCACTCCTCTGCGGCAATCGCTTCGGGCGGCGCCTCGTGCGGCCGGGCGGGTGCACGTTCGATCTCGAAGCGAAGCGACTGGAAACGCTGCGCGAGCGACTCACCGCGGCGTTGGCGGAAGTCGAGCAGGCAGCGACGTGGCTGTGGGAGGCGTCGTCGTCGCGGGCGCGTTTCGAGAATGTCGGTGGCGTTTCGACCGCGCAGGCGACGGAAGTCGGACTCGTCGGCCTCGCGGCGCGCGCGTGCGGCATCGTGCGGGACGTGCGCTTCGATCATCCGGCGGGCTGGCACCGCTTCGCGCAGATTCCGGTCGCGGTCTGGCCAGGCGGCGACGTGCTGGCCCGTGCGCGCGTGCGCTGGCTCGAGATTCAGCGGTCGGGCCAATTTCTCCTCGAGCAGCTCGCGATCCCGCCGGAGGGCGATGCGCGCGATACGGTCGCGCCGCCTGCGGCCGACATGCTCGCGGTGACGCTGGTCGAAGGCTGGCGCGGCGAGGTGTGCCACGTGGCGCTGACGGATGCGGCGGGGCGTTTCCGCCGCTACAAGATCGTCGATCCGTCGTTCCACAACTGGACGGGCCTCGCGCTCGCGCTGCGCTCGCAGGCGATCTCGGATTTTCCGATCTGCAACAAGAGCTTCAACCTGTCGTATTGCGGCTTCGATCTGTGATGCGATCCCCGATGAAACAGAACTCCCCGCGAATCACGCGAATGGACGCGAATGCCAGAGGGCGAGGCATTGGCGCGTCTGGAATTGCATCCGTGTCGATTCGCTTGATTCGCGGGCCACTGCCTTGTTTTTGCTGAGCCATTTCCCGCCATGCCCGCTTTCAACATTCTCACTCATCGCCTGAAGCGCGGTTGCGAAACGATGGACTATCCGGACGGTCGCGCGCCGGCGCTGCCGGATCGGCACGGCGGGGCGCTGCGCGTCGATGCGGCGAGATGCGGTGACGGGTGCGGGGAGTGCGCGGCGGTGTGTCCGACGGAGGCGATCTCGCACGAACCCGGCCGACCGATGACGCTCGATCTTGGGCGCTGTATTTTTTGCGCGGCGTGCGTGACGGCGTGTGCGCCGGCGGCGATCACTCCGACGAACGACTATCGCATGGCCGCACGGCGGCGCGAGGATCTCGTGCTCGGCGCGCCGGGCGGGGAAGAGCTGCGGCTGGCGGCGGCGCTCGACGAGAAACTGCGCCGGATGTTCGGCCGCTCGCTGCGCTTGCGGCAAGTAAGCGCGGGCGGCTGCAACGCGTGCGAGGCGGACGTGAACGTGCTCAACACGATCGGTTGGGATTTGAGCCGCTTCGGCATCCAGTTCGTCGCCTCGCCGCGCCACGCTGACGGCTTGCTCATCACGGGACCGGTGTCGCGCGGCATGGAGCTCGCGCTGCGCAAGACGTGGGAAGCGGTGCCCGAGCCGAAGATCGTCATCGCCGTCGGTGCCTGCGCGATCTCTGGCGGACCTTTCATCGGCAACCCAGAGCATTTGCACGGTGCCGAGACGGTGGTGCCCGTCGACCTCTACATTCCCGGCTGCCCGCCGCACCCGCTCACGATTTTGGATGGAATGCTGCGGTTGTTGGGGCGGGTGGAGGAGCGGAAGACGGCGAGTTGAGCGGGCTTCGACTCACCAAGGAGCCACGAGCGGGATCGTTTGCCGGCGGTTGCGGCGGTAGATGGTGAAATCGCGGTCGAGCGTCCAGATGCACGAATCGGAGCGGGTTTCGCACAGGCGCACGAGGCACGCGTCGGCGAACGACATCGGGGTGTCGCGGTAGCGGCGCATGAGATCGCGGACGGCGGCCTGTTCGGCGTGGAGCTCGAAATCGCTGCGCAGGAAACCGGCCTCGATCAGGCCGAAGAGCGGGTCGGTATCGTGTCCCGCACGTTTGAGCAGGAAAGCAACCTCGGTGACGACGGCGTCGCAGGTCAGCACGGTGGCGGGCGCGCGCCGCAGTTGTTCGACGGTCCAGGCGTGGTGCTGGTCCGCCGCGGCGAGTAGCGCGACGAGTGGGCCGGTGTCGACGAGCCAGGTTTTCACTGGCCGAAACCGTCGAGGTGGCGCGGATTGGAGGCGAGGTCGGACGGGCCGCCCTTGCACGCGCCCACGAGGTGCGCGACGACGTCGAAGCCGGACTTCGCCGCCTCGGGTTCGGGCGTGATGCCATAGGCCCGCAGCGCGCGGCGGACGAGCGTGCCTTGCGAAACCTTCTCCGTGCGCGCGCGCCGGCGCAGAGCGGCGATCTCGGCCTTGGAGATGCGGAGGGAGAGCGTTTCGCTATGCATGGGGGCAAGCAAGACATCCGCTGGTGTTTTGCAAGACATCAGCGGGCGGCGACGTAGTGGCTGGAGCGGCGATATTGTATCGCCGTTCCGCAGGGGCGGGTCGCCGGTCGGAGACCGGCGCTACGCTACGTCCCGAGCACGCCTTTGATCGCTCGGCTCAGGTCGCCGACGCGGTAAGGCTTCGTCAGGTAGCCGCAGAAACCCAGTTCGAGGAACTGACGCTTCATCTCGTCGTTGTCGTAGCCGCTGGCGACGATGGCGCGGACGTTCGGGTCGAGTTCGCGGAGTTTGCGGAAGCACTCTTCGCCGCCCATGCCGCCGATCACGGTCAGGTCCATGATCACGACGTCGTAGGGGCGGTTGATGTTCAGGTAACGCTTGTAGAACTTGATCGCTTCCTCGCCGTCTTTCGCGAGGTCGACCTTGTAGCCGATGCCGGCGAGCATGCCTTCGGTCAGGCGGCTGATCTCGACGTCGTCGTCCATGAAGAGCACGCGGCCGGTGAGCGCGAAGTTCAGGGCGATCGGGCGACGTGTCTCGACGACGGTTTCCTGTTCGGCGCGCGGGAGGAAAACGGTGAAGGTCGTGCCGACGCCGAGCTCGGTATCGAGGCCGATCTGGCCGCCGTGACGTTTTACGATCGAGAGGACGGTGGCGAGGCCGAGGCCGGTGCCGGTTTTCTTCGTCGTGAAGAACGGGTCGAAAATCTTCTCGAGGTGCTCGGGCTTGATGCCGCTGCCGTTGTCGCGGACTTCGATGGCGACGTATTGGCCGCCGACGAGGCCTTGGATTTCGGCGGGGGCGAGCGTGACGTTGCCGGCGGTGATCCAGACGTTGCCTTGGCTGGATGGCATCGCCTGGATCGCGTTGACGATGAGGTTTTGGAAAACCTGCAACATCTGCGCGCGGTCGACCTGGATCGTGGCGAGATCGGCCGGGGCGTTGAGTTCGACTTTGACCGTGGAGCCCGAGGCGGCGATGCGCACGGAGTCGCGGAGCAAGTCGGCGGTTTTGATGACTTGGCGCGTGCCGGTGCCGCCTTTCGAGAACATCAGCAGTTGTCGGCTGAGGCCCTTGGCGGCTTCGCAGGCTTTCATGCTGTTCTCGAGGCCGGAGTAGTCGCGCGCATCGAGGGCGAGCGAGACGCCGCCCATGATCGTCGTGAGAACGTTGTTGTAGTCGTGTGCGATGCCGCCGGCGAGCTGGCCGAGCGCTTCGAAGCGGTTCGCCTTCACCAGCTCCTCGGGCGTGAGGCTCATCTCGTCGGGGTCGCGGAACACGACGACGGCGCCCGCGGATTGGCCGCCGGCGTCCGAGACGGCGCGGCAACTGAAGACGATCGGCACGACGGCAGCGGTCGCCCCGGCGCCGCGCTCGAGGGAAAATTCGTTGTTCAGCCCCGTGGCTTCGCCGGTCGTGAGCGCCTTCTCGATCGGGCTTTCGCCGGGCGCGCCGCTGGTGCGGTGCTTGAGGCGGAAGACTTCGCTGCCGGCCTGACCGACGAGCTGCTCGACGGGCTGGCCGAGCAGGCGCTCGGCGGCGTGGTTGGCGAAGACGACTTTGTCGTGCGCGTCGACGAGCAGGACGGCTTCGTGAATCTCGGCGAGCAGCGCGGAAAAATGCTCGGCGGAGACGCCGCTGCCCGCGGAGTTGCCGACGCCTTCGGGCATGGGCGCGACGAAGCCGAGGACGCGCTGGAGTTCGCGTTTGCGCGAGATGATCCGGACGATGCCCGCGTAGGCCCAGAGGTCGGTGCCGTTGCGGTGGCGCAGGCGGAGCGCGTCGAAGTAGACGGGCTGGCCGGGCTGTTTCGAGGTGAAGAACGCGGCGAGTCCGCCGGCGCTGTCCTCGGGCGGGAGCGCGCGCAGGAACGACTCGGGCTCGTCGGGCAACTCGGCTTCGTTGAAGCCGAGCGTCGCCTTGAACGCGGGCGAGAGCCAGCTCGCGCCGCCGTCGGTGAAATCGAGTTCGAACAGCGCGAGGCGTCCGCGTTCGGCGAGGGCGTTGAGGCGCTCCTCGGCGCGGAGCGAGGCTTCCTCGAGTTCCTTGCGGTCGGTGACGTCGATTTGGGCGCCGACGACGCGTTGGAGCGCGCCGTTGGGCGCGAAGAGTTGCGCGCCGACGGCTTGCACCCACACGAAGTGGCCGCGCGCGTGCTTCATGCGGTATTCGACCGAGAAGGGGCGCGAGCCGCCGGGCGCGGCGCGGCCGGCGAGCTTGTCGGGCGCGGCGGCGGAGTCGTCGGGGTGGATGAGCGCGAGCCAGGATTCGTAGGTGTTGGGCAGGCTCGTGTCGGTGTAGCCGAGCATGCGCTTCCAGACGGGCGAGAGATAAGTCTCGTTCTTGACGAAATTCAGGTCGAAGAAACCGAGCGCGCTGCGCTCGGCGAGGAGCGCGAGGAAATTGTCGCCGGCCGGCGCGGCGCTCGTCGCGTGGGCGCCACTTGCGACCGAGCCTGAATTCGCGGCGGAGGCGGTCGGCGAAATCGCGAACGCGGCGGGCGCGGGCGCGGAGCGCGTGATCGTGGCGAAATAGCGGACGGGATCGGCGCTGGCTTGCTCGAGGCGCACGATGGCGTCGAACGCGGCGGCTTCCTTCGGTTGGAGGCGCAGCGTGACGGGCTGGGCGAGCGCGGCGGCTTGGACGACCTCCCACTGTGCTTGCACGAGGTCGGGGTCGCGCGAGGTGACCTCGAAGACGAAAAGGTTGGGCAGGAAATCGCCGGCGAGTTCGGTGGCGCGGGCCTGCCAGAGTGCGGCGGCGGCGGCGTTGGCGAGTTCGACGCGGCCGTGCGCGTCCAATACAAGGACGGCGGCTCCGAGGGCCGGAGTCGAGGTGACCTGCGTGTGACTCGGGGACGAGGGGATGCTCACGACGCGGAGAAACGAGTAGCAAAACGCGCGCCGTTGCCGAGTGCGGAAACGGCGAGGTTCCGTGCGGCGCGGAGATTGAGGATCATTTTACCGGGTGGGCGATAGGACCGGTTGCAGCCGGTCCGGTTGCGTGTGGCTCGCGCGTGTGGCGTGCGAATGTCCTGGCGTTTGGGCCGGCCGAAGCCGGCCCTACTGCTGCTGCCAGCGTTGGACGCGGCGAGTGAGGAAATCGATCCAGACGGGCTGGTCGTTGAGGCAGGGGATGTGCGTGAACTGCTCGCCGCCGGCGGCCTTGAAATCATCCGCGCCCTCGACGCGGATCTCCTCGAGGGTCTCGAGGCAATCGGTGACGAAGGCCGGCGTGATGACGACGATGCGTTTGCGGCCGCTCTTCGCGAGGCGCTCGAACTCGGCGTCGGTGTAGGGCGAGAGCCACGGCTCGCCGACGAGGCGCGACTGGAAGGAGATCGACCACTTCGCGGGATCGAGGCCGGCGCGTTGCGCGAAGAGCTGCGAGGTGCGCGTGACTTGGGCCTTGTAGCAGGTGCCGTGGACGGGCGAGCAGGTGGTGCAGCAGTCGGTGACGACCTGGCAGTGCGCGCGGGAGCTGTCGGCTTTCGTCAGGTGGCGCACGGGGATGCCGTGGTAGCTGAAGAGAAAATGGTCGTAGGGCTGCGCGAGGTAGGGCTGCGCGCTGGCGACGAGGGCGTCGATGTAGTCGGCGTCGCCGTAGTAGGGCTGCACGCCGTCGAGCTTCAGTTGCGGCGCGATCTGCGCGGCCTCGCACTGGACTTTGACGACGACGGTTTCCCACGAGGACATCGCGTAGTGCGGGTATTGCGGGAACATCAGGACGCGCGTGACGCCTTGCGCGACGAGTTGGCGGAGCACGTCGGGGATCGACGGGTTGCCGTAGTTCATCGCGAGCGCGACGGGAACTTCGACGCGCTGCTGGAGGGCGGTCTGCGTTTTCTTGCTCGTGAGAATCAGCGGCGAGCCTTCGGGCGTCCAAATGCTCTCGTAGGCGTGCGCGGATTTTTTCACGCGCGACGGGATGATGATGCGGTTGACGAGCAGGCGGCGCAGGAAGGCGTTGGCCGGGCGATCGATCACGCGTTCGTCGCCGAGGAACTCTTGCAGGTAGCGCGTCACGTCAGGGACGGACGTGGAGTCGGGCGAGCCGAGATTGAGGAGCAAGACGGCAGACTTGGACATGGCGTGTGGCGCTCCAGACGTGGAGCAATCCGTCGGGAAGTCAACCGGCCGCCAGCCGACGCGCGAGGTCGAACAAGGAATGAGGGAAGAGGGGGGACTCTGTAGCGGCGATCTGTGACCGCCGGCGAATTTCGCGCCGCGCTCGTTCGGCGGTCATAGACCGCCGCTACAGGAATTCGCCGCTTACGTGCGAGTGTCCGGATGCTCGCGATGAGGCGGTGGACGTTTTTCGGGGCGATGCCGATTGAAGGAGATACCCTTTATCCAGTGCCGAATGGAAATTGAATCGCCAGGGAACGTCGGTCCGGTCACGATGCGGTGATGTGCGGCTCGCTTTGGCGGCATTTCGGCACCGTTTTCCGCGGGATGGTCGTGTTGTCGGTCGGCGCTTCGATATCGCATGCGGCGCGGCTCATGCCGCCGCCCTCTCTGCCCGAAGCACTGGTGCGTGCGACTCTGGCCGGCTACGTGACCCAGCCGGCGGAAGTCGGAGAGATAAAAATCGAGCAGCGCCGTCTCGGTGCGTTGCAGGTGGAAGTGCGATGCGAGGTCGAACTCGTTTTGAAAGAGAGCCTCTATCGAGAAGCCCCGCGCGAGGATCCGGTGTTTCGGCCGATCACCGATCGGCTGACGGAATTGGACGTGGCGCAACAGCAGTTGAGACTCGTGCCGAAAGATTTCATCGCGACGATTGGCGGACAGAAATCGGGTGCGGCGTTGTCGTTCCTCCAGCACGCGTTTCTCCGGACGACGTTTCCCACGGGCAGCCGTGCGCGCGAGACGGTCATTCTTCAAGCGGTTCATTCGGGGAGTTTTTTCGACAGCCGATGGGATTTCACGCGCGTTCCACTGGCGCACTCCGAGTGGCGGGGACGGCGGATGGCGGAGTTCAAGAGTCCGCTGGTGATCGAATCGCCCGAATTCAAAAAGGAATTGGAGGGATTCCTCGACGCGGCCAGCAAGGCGTCGGTGGAGGTCGACGAAATATCAGACAAGTATCTCGCGAAATGCGACGCTGAGAGGGCGGCGATATTGGACGCTCTGCCGATCGGCGCGGTGATGGGAGTGCCGGCGGCGATCGAACACGGCGAGCCGCTTTATATGGAGGTGAAATCGGTGGACGCGCGTTCGGGCGCGGTGGCGTTCCAGCTTTCGACCACGTTCGCGTCGCGTCCGCCGCGCCGTGCGCCGCTGACGGCGTTTCATCGAGATCCGGCGCGCGAGCTGCGTGCATTTATCGAACGTCGTCGAGCGAAGCCGGTCGAAGAGCCGGTTCCCGCGGTGGCGGTGGCGGCGCCCGAGCCGACGAATGCATCGACGAATCAGGCGACGGTGGAGGAGAGCGCCAAGCAGGTGTTGCTGCAGCAGGCTTTTGTCGAACTCGTTCTGGACACCGGCGCGCCGGTCGTGCGGATCCCCGCTTCGGACCGGAAGATCGGCCTCGCGCGGGTCGCCGACACCCAAGTGCGGTCGGAACGCGACCGATTTGCGGCCGAGATGGGAAAGCTCTCGTCCGCACTGGAGCCGGGGAAAGTATATCGCGGCACGATTGGCGGGGTGGTTGTGTCGCTGGGCGTGCGGCGAATGGCGGGAGACGGTTGCGACTGTTCGTTGCAGTTGGACGCCGAGGGATCGCGTCCGCTCGATTACGGCGGCGGAGCCTTGGAAATCGAGCGCGAGCACGCGGCATTTCGGCTCGCGCTGCGTAGCGGCGGCCGCATCCAGGGCTTGGGAACGATCGAAGCGATCGAGCTCACCGGAGACGAAACCGGTCTGCGCGCCAGCGGTCGATTCGGCGACGCGTTGTTTTTGCCGGCGGGTGACCTGCGGCTCGTCGCGACGGGGCGAATCCTGTCGAAGGAGACCGCCGCGTTTCTGGATGGTTTGCGCGGAAACCGGGCCGGCGTGTATCGCCACGGTCCGGGCGGCTTCGAGGCGCTGGAGCCGGTGCCGGCGCCGACGCAGTCCGGCTTGGGAGCGCTTTTCGGCGGTTTCATGTCGTCCGTGACCTCGCAGTTTCCGGCGACGACGCCGGTCCTCCGGCTCAAGCGCGATGCGCGGATCTATTTGCTCCGGGCGGGGGGGCATATCGGCTGGCTCCCGCTGAAAAAGGAGAAGTCGTCCTACACGTTCGACTCGGAGCGCGGCGAGCGCGGCTACTTCCCGCGCCTGCAGGGATTGAAGTCGCTGCCGACCGGCGAACTCGACGACGATATCCACGCGGCGACGCTTCGGATCGACGACGAAAACGTTTGCGCGCTGTTCATGAAAACGTCGGAAGCCGCGCCGGTGTATTTCCTCATTCAACTGGAGCCCTGACCATGGTTACCGAGGCTGCGCTGCAGAAGATCACCGCCGTCGAAACGCCGACACGACCACTGGCTCGCGCGGGCACGGGAGGCTGGATCGATCGCCAGGGGTTCACCGGCTTCGTCTTCTCCCGGCAACCGTTCGACGCGTTGGCATTGTCGCTGCCAGCCCACGATGGCTCCGGTCTCGCGCTGGCGCGACAGGTGTATCACCGGACTCTGGCGCGGCTCATTTCGGCGCGGGTGTTTTATCGCCAGTGGGCGTGCATCGTCGCCGGTGCGGCACTGAGTTTTCCCGCATGGTGGACACCGGAGCATGGAGTGACGCTCTATCCCGATTTGGCGGTGGTGGTGGAGCTGGCTCTTTTCGTTCTGCTCGTGGTTTCGCTTCCTTGGGTGCTGATGCGCGGGGTGAGCAGTGAGGCGTTGATCGCGGAAATGACGGGAGTCGCGCGGCGGTGCTTCTTGCGCGACATACCGGCGGAGACGCCGGACGACTTGAGCGATCCGTGGCGTCACGGATGGCTGACGGAAGATTGCCGACCCCTCTCCGCGGAAATCAGCGAGGCCGACGCGCGTTTCCGTCTGACGTCTGTGCGGGCATGGTGGTGGCTGCCCTCTGCGGGTTGTCTCGCGGCGGGAGCGACGAATCTGCTATTCGGCGGCAGCTTCGCTCTCATGTTTGTCGGAGTGGTCGCGGGGCTGAAATTGCTGCTCGATTCGAATCCGACAGCGGCTCGCGTGGTTGAACTCGAAGCGGCTGAAGCGGTCGAAGCGGCGGCGTTTGTCGAGGCGGGCGGGACGGCCTGGGCCGAGGCAAATGAAACGGCGCGCGTTCGGCAACTGAACGAGGCGATTCGGCAGAATCGCGAGCCGGTTGTGCGACTCGGGATGTCGACCGGCTTGCTCGCGGGGCGCAGCGATTTCTTCGCGCCGTCTCCGGGTCTGCCGGTGGGATTGTCGCGGGAGGATTTGCGCACGCATCTTCTGGTATTCGGCGGCACGGGAGCAGGCAAAACCTCCGGAGTCCTGCGTCCGGTGGCGCGTCAAGTCGCGGCGTGGGACGGCACCGGCCTCGTCGTGTTCGATGGGAAAGGCAGCCTGCCGCGCGAAGTTTCCGATTTGCCGGGGATGCGGATGGTCGATCCCGCCCGAGTGACGATCTCGATCGTCAAGGGGCTCGCGCCCGACGTGCTCGTCGATACGCTGATCGACATCGTCGAGCCGGCGCACGGGCAGGATCCGTTTTGGCGCAACGGCGCTCACGCCTTGCTGCGGCATTCGGCGGTGCTCGCGGAAGCGGCGGGAGGGCTTTTCTGGAATCTCGCCACGGTGGGGGCCATGGCGGCGAACGCGTCGTTGCGGCAGCAAGTATTGTCGTCGATCGGCGATGCCCGCGTCGCGGCGGAGCCCATGTTGGCGAGCGCCGTCGAATATTTTCAATACGATTGGAAGGAGATGGACGAGCGGACGCGCGGGGGAATCGCGACGACCGCACAGACCTGGATTTCCACGCTGACCGCTCACGCCGATCTTTTGAAGTGGGTGCGAGCGACACCCGCGGATGACGAGATTTCACTCGAGGACGCGCTGAGCGGAGGGCGATTCGGGGTTTTGCTGCCGGCTTACCGTTATGGACGCGCCGGAGCGGTCGCGACCGCCCTGCTGAAGGCGCGGCTTTACGGCGCGTTGAAACGGCGCGCCGAATCCCCCGCACAGAACGCAGCGCCCGTCGTGTTGCTGATCGACGAAGCGCAAGAAGTCGCCACGCGCGAAGATGCCGCGATGCTCTCGATCGGGCGTTCGCTGGGACTCTCGATGATCGCCGCCACGCAGACGATGGAGGGAGTGATCGAGAAGCTCGGCGATCAAGTAGCGGCCCGGTGGCTGAACTCGTTCGGTTCGGTGCTCGCGTTGCAGGGGCGCTCGGCCGAAACCGACCGCTTTGTCGCAGGGAAACTTGGAGTGACTTGGCGGCCGAGAATCGAGACGGCACAAGGCGCGGCAGTTCGCACCGCGATCGTCGGCCAAGCTGTCTCCGGTGCACTGGCGGCGGCGCGGAAGCAACCGTCCTTGGTGCGCCACATCACGCCGAGTGCGCTCCAGCGGCGCGCCGGACACGGAGTCTTGGAAGGCACGATGCGTTTTCTGCGCGGTGCGGCGAACACCGAACGCCCGCAGTCCAGCCTCGGTCCCGCAGAAATTGTCCGCGGGGCGGAACTCGCGACTTTATTGGCCGAGCCCGATACCGCCCTCGTGGTGCTCAACCGCGCGCGGGTGCCGTGGCGGGACGTGATTCGGCTGCAACCCACGCACACGCCGTAGGCGGACGAGGCGCTCATGAACCCATCGCGCGACCATCGGGACAGAGCGGGTTACGAAGCGGAAATCATGCGCCGTTCGGCGGCCGCTCCGGTGGATGGCGCTGTTTTCTATTCCGGTCGCGGACCGCTCGCGCACCAGGACAATCGGCAGATCGCCCGCGAGTATTGCGCCGCGCAGCCGCCGGGCCGTGCGGCCGTGCTGGAGGATACTCCGCTCGGGCGCTATCTGGCTTCACAATCGCTCGATCCCGCCATCGAGGCATCGAGTCCGCTCACCCGCGAGGACGCCGCCTCGCTTTACCGCAGCGCCGCGATCAGGTTCGCGGCCGAGGCGCGCGGTCGCGCGACATGCTTTGTCGATGGCGCGCGGGATCAACATGTGTTTCGGAGTTCGGAGCTGCCGGCGTTGTTGGGAAACGAGGGCGTCTCTCATGTGAACGACATTCCACGCGAGAAACTGCTGGAAACCCACCGGGAACATCCGGGGCTCGCGTGGCGGGCAATTGAAGATTCGGCCCGCCGGCTCGGAACCAGCCGGTCGGCGACGCTTCGCGCCCAGGAAACGATTCCGGTTGCTCGACCGCTTTCGCGGGAGGCCGCCGGTGCCGCGCCGCCTCGGAAAGAAGGCCACGAGCGCGAACGTAGCCGCTGAACCTCACGCCGCGAGCGTCCGGATGCTCGCGATGAGGCGGTGGACGTTTTCCGGGGCGATGCGGTCGGTGACGATCGTGTTGGAAAAATGGTGCTCCACGTCGAGGTGCACGCCGTCTTCCGAACCGGGACGCACGAAGTCTTTCACGAAATCCATGCCGCCGCGCTGGCGAATCCAGCGGTAGTAGAGGTCCGGGTCTTCCGACTCGAGGACGATGTCGAGCTTCAGCATGACCGCGCAGTAGAGCGTCAGATCGCGGTAGCTGAGAAACCACGTCGGTGGGCAGGTGAGCTGGTCGCGGATGAGCAGCGTCATGAGAGTCCTTTCTCAGCAGGGGCTGGGCCAATCCTTGGCTAAGCGTGGGCGTGGGTTGCGATGACGGATTTAGAGGTTGAGCGCGCGGGCGCGCCGGTAACTTTATCGACACATTTTCCTATGAGTTCAGCGCGCAAGCCCGTCCTCCTGGTCATCCGCGATGGCTGGGGCAAGAATCCCGATCCTTCGCAGGATAAGACCAACGCCGTCGCTCAGGCGCACAAGCCGTGTGACGACCGGCTGCACGCCGAGTCTCCCGTGGCGCTCGTGAAGGCCTCGGGCCTCGACGTCGGCTTGCCCGACGGCGTGATGGGCAACAGCGAAGTGGGCCACGAGAACATCGGTGCCGGCCGCATCGTCGACCAGGAACTCGTCCGCCTGAACAAGCTCTTCTCCGAAAAACGCCTCGCGACTAATCCGGTGTGGCATGGCATCGTCGATCGGGTGAAGGGCAAGCGCACCAAGCTGCACCTCTTCGGCATCGTCTCCGATGCGGGCGTGCACGGCATGCTCGAGCACCTCTACGGCATCCTCCGCCAAGCCAAGGAAGACGGCCTGACCGAAGTTTATCTGCACGCCTTCACCGACGGCCGCGACACGCCGCCCTCGAGCGGTCTCGGTTACGTGCGCCAGGTCGAGGCGCAGATGAAGCAGATCGGCGTCGGCAAGATCGCGACCGTGTGCGGCCGCTTCTGGGCCATGGATCGCGACAACCGCTGGGAACGCGTGCAAAAAGCCTACGACATGCTCGTCGGCAAAGCCGCGGTCGCCACCGCCCTGAGCGCCGAAGCCGCCGTGCAGAGCTACTACGACAAACCGCTCAGCGCGACGCAGGTCGGCGACGAGTTCGTGCCTGCCACGTGGATTCTCGGCGCGGACGGCAAGCCCGTCGCGACGATCGCGAACGGCGACGCTGTGCTGTTCTACAACTACCGCGGCGACCGTCCGCGCGAGATCACCAAGGCGTTCGTGATGGATGATTTTGCCGGCTTCGCTCGCGGCGCGAAGCTCGACCTCTACTACGCGACGATGACGGAATACGAGTCCGGCCTGCCGGTGCACGTCGTGTCGCCGAAGCCCGAGAAGTTGAAAAACATTTTGGGCGAAGTCGTCGCCAACGCCGGCATCGCGCAGTTCCGCTGCGCCGAGACGGAGAAGAACCCGCACGTGACGTTTTTCTTTAACAACTATCGCAAGGATCCGTTCCCGGGCGAAGACCGCGCGTGCCCCGCGAGCCCGAAGGTGCCGACCTACGACATGCAGCCCGAGATGTCCGCCGCCGAGGTCACGAAGCTCGCGAAGGAAGCGATCCTCTCCGGCAAATACGGCCTCGTCGTCGTGAACTTCGCGAACCCCGACATGGTCGGCCACACCGGGTCGCTCGAAGCCACGAAGAAAGCCGTCGAAGCGACCGACGCCGGCGTGGGCGAACTGCTCGCGGCGGTCGCTCAGATGGGCGGCAAGGCACTCGTTTGCGCCGACCACGGCAACGCCGAGCAAATGTGGGACCCGAGCGTCAACGGCCCGCACACTGCGCACACGTTGAACCTCGTAGAGGTCTTCGTCGTCGGCGAAGGACTCGCCGCCGGCAAAACGAAGATGCGCACCGGCGGCCGCCTCGCCGATCTCGCTCCGACCGTGCTGCACCTCATGGGCCTGCCGAAGCCGGCGGAGATGACGGGCGAGAGCCTGGTGCTCGGCTGACGCCACACCGGACACACCGCCCGATTTCGACGAGCCCGCCGTGAGGCGGGCTTTTTGTTTCCAACCACAGATGGACACAGATTCAGCCAGATAGCTTTCTGGCAGAGCCCAAGAATGAGGTGAAGCGAGGTGGTCGCCGCTGTTCTCAGCGGCGACGGCGATCAACGCGCGGCACGATCCCCATCGCTGCGAGTTTGATTTGCGTCGGTTGACGTCGGGCATGCCTTCGAGTGAACTCGGTGTATGCCGGACCTGTTCATCATCGCCGGACCGAACGGAGCAGGGAAGACGACCTACGTGCGTCGCTTTCTGCCGCAGGAAATGCGTTGCCGCGAGTTTGTGAACGCGGACTTGATCGCCGCCGGCTTGTCCCCGTTCGCCCCGGACCGGGCGGCGTTCGAGGCCGGGCGGATCATGCTGCGGCGACTGCGCGAACTCGGCGAGCGGCGTGAGAGCTTCTCGTTTGAAACGACGTTAACGGGTGTCGGTTACGTCCGGCTGTTGCGGGAGCTGAAGGAGGCCGGCTACCGTGTGCGTCTCGATTATCTTTGGATTCCGGATCTCACCATCACTCGTGCGCGCATCCGGCAGCGCGTCACCAAAGGCGGGCACGACATCCCGGATGACGTGCAGCAGCGCCGCTTCGGCAAGGGGCTGCGGTTGCTGCTCGATCACTACCGGCCGCTGCTCTACGAATGGCGTCTTTACGACAATACCGGCGACCGGCCGCGCTTGGTCTTTGAAGAGTGCGACGGACGGGCGCGCATCGTGGACGCCTCGAAGCTTGCGGAAATCGAGCACCGGACCAACCTGCGTTTCATGGCATCGGACACTCCCGATCGAGTCGAAGAATCTGTGGTGCTGGAGCCCGCGGCGGAAACGCGTGCCTCGATGCGGGCCATGCGCAAGGCCTTCGCCGACGTAGTGCTCGAAAACAAGGCTTGGGGCCTGCCGGTGATCCAGTGGCGCGACGGCATCGGCATGGTCGAGGTGCCCGCCGAGCAACTCGAGCCGCTGGCGCGTCGCATCCTCGAGACGAACGGCGAGCCGTTGCCCGAGGCAGAAGAGCGCGCCTTGCTCGCGCACGTGAAAGTGTGAGCATCGGCGTGTGATTTCGATGAGCCCGCCGCGAGGCGGGCTTTTTGTTTTTCGTCACTGAGAACACAGAGCACGCACAGAGACCGCGAGAGGTTCGAAAAGCGGACGGAGACTCTGTGCCCCTCCGGTTTGCCTCTGTGTTCTCTGTGTCCCTGCTGGGAATCCGTGTCGCCGCCCTCTGTCATACCCACCCAAATTCTGTTTGCCCCTCCGCGGGGCGGCTCGTTTGGTTGACCACTCGTTCCCATGAAACGCACCCATCACTGCGCCCAACTGACCAAGGCCGACCTCCACGCCACCGTTTCGCTCGCCGGGTGGGTTGATTCTGTCCGCGACCACGGCGGCATCATCTTCGTCGACCTCCGCGACCGCCAGGGCGTCACGCAGGTGAAGTTCGACTCCTCCCTCCGCGAAGAAGCCGCGAAGCTCAAGGACGAGTCCGTCATCGGCATCCGCGGCAAGGTCGAGCTCCGCCCGACCGACATGGTGAACAAGAACCTCCCGACCGGCGAAATCGAGGTCGATGCCACCGAGCTCGAGGTGCACAACATTTCCGAGACGCCGCCGTTCCCGCTCGACGACGCCGGCGGCGACAAGGTCAACGAGGACCTCCGCCTCACTTACCGCTACCTCGACCTGCGCCGTCCGAAGATGCGCAAGAACCTCGCCGTGCGCCACCGCGCCACGAAGTCCGTGCGCGACTACTTCGACGCGCAGGGTTTCTACGAAGTCGAGACGCCGGTGCTGTTCAAGAGCACGCCGGAAGGCGCGCGCGAATACCTCGTGCCGTCGCGCATCCACGCCGGCCAGTTCTACGCGCTCTCGCAGTCGCCGCAGCAGTTCAAGCAGATCCTCATGGTCGCGGGCGTCGAAAAATATTTCCAGATCGCCCGCTGCTTCCGCGACGAGGATCTGCGCGCCGATCGCCAGATGGAGTTCACGCAGATCGACGTCGAGGTGTCGTTCATCGACCGCGAGGGCATCTACGCGCTCTTTGAAGGCATGTTGAAAAAGGTCTGGAAGGACGTGCTCGATCACGACCTGCCCACGCCGTTCCCGCGCATGGCCTACAACGAGGCGATGAACCGCTACGGCGTCGACAAGCCCGACACGCGCTTCGGCATCGAGCTCGTCGATTTCAGCGACACGTTCAAGGCATCCGGCTTCAAAGTTTTTCAGTCCACAATCGCCTCCGGCGGTTGCGTGAAGGCCATCAACGCCAAGGGCCTCGCCGACGCCACGCAGGGCGAGATTAGCTCGCTCGAAGACTCCGCGAAGACGATGGGTGCGAAGGGCCTCGCCTACATCAAGGTCGAGAAGGGCGAGTGGAAGTCGCCGATCGTGAAATTCTTCACCGACGCCGAGAAGGCCGAGCTGACACAGCGCCTCGCGATCGAGGACGGCGATTTGATCTGCTTCGCCGCCGCTCCGTGGGACCGCGCTTGCGCGATCCTCGGCCGCGTGCGTCTCGACGCGGCGCAACTGCTCGTGAAGCGCGGCAAGCTCACGCTGCGTCCCGACCAATGGAATTTCCTCTGGGTCGTCGATTTCCCGCTCATGAGCTACGACGAGGAGCGCGGCGGCTACGCGGCGACGCACCACCCGTTCACCGCGCCGGTGCCGGAGGACGCGCACCTGCTCGACAGCGACCCGAAGGCCGTGCGCGGCCAGCACTACGACGTCGTGCTGAACGGCATGGAACTCGGAGGTGGCTCGATCCGCATCCACCAGCCGACGCTGCAGGAGAAAGTTTTCACCGACGTGCTCAAGATTCCGGCCGACGTCGTCGAGAGCCGCTTCGGCTACATGCTGAAGGCTTTCAAGTTTGGCGCGCCTCCACACGGTGGCATCGCCTTCGGCCTCGACCGCATGTGCGCGCTGCTCTGCGGCACGACGAGCATCCGTGATGTCATCGCCTTCCCGAAAACGCAAAAGGCGCAGGACCTGATGAACCAGAGCCCGACGCCCGTCACCGAGAAGCAACTCCGCGACCTGCACATCAAGGTCGTCGACGAGGCGAAGTAAGCGCCTCGGAAATGGAGGGCGCGGCTCCAGCCGCGCCGAACGCAGCCCGCCGCAAGGCGGGCTTTTCGTTTTCAGAAAGGTGGCGCGCGTTGACCTCAACGCGCTCAAACGCGCGACTTGCGGCGTGCGTCTCTGAACGCGTTGAGGTCAACGCGTTCCACCCCAGCGCCGCCGCGGGCGTCGAAGTCGCTCCGTTAGGCCGTCGCCCGATGGCTATGCTCTCTTCTGCGGGTAGGGCGCGACCATCGTGCCACAGCTCAGCCGGACTCATGCAGTTGGCCCCGATTTCCTTCCGAAATTCCAAGACTGAAAAATGCGAGAGTGGGCCAGCCCGTTAGCGGGCGCCCAAGGAGCGCGAGCAAGCTCGCTGGCCCACAGGCAACTGCATGATCCCAGCCCAGGGGCGATTGGCATTCGTCTTCATCGCCCATGCCCGCGTGCCGATATACAGGGTGTGATACCGACGTCTGTTGACAATTAGACTTTAGGCTGGCGCGCCATGATTTACTTTATCGGCGAGCCAAACGTGAATCAGTCCTTTGACGGCTGCCGGGGTGGACCAAGGCCGCGCGGCGGCGATGAGGTGGTCCTCGAGCTT
>JACPIT010000007.1 GCA_016187945.1 Opitutia bacterium | reverse complement strand
CTTGCCGTTGTTGCCCGCCGTGTAGATCGCGTTGACCTCGGTGGTGGAGAGCGGGCGCGAGTAGAGCGTGAACTCGTCGATCGTGCCCCGGAACCGCGTGTCCGACGGCGTCGCGCCGAGGTAAAGATAACCGCTGGCCGGAGTGTCGGGCGTGCCGGTGCCGAACGTCGTCTCCGCGCTCGACAACCGGCCGTCCACGTAAATGCGGCCGATGCGCGTCGACGCATCGAAGGTCACGGCCAGGTGATGCCAGACGTTCGCGGTGATTTGTCCGATGTTGGAGGAAACCCAGGCGTCTCCTCCGTTCGCGCCCATCGGAATGATCGCCCAGAATTCGTTGCCGGCGTTGTTAAAGATTCCACGCACCCGGTCGGCACCGGCGCCGTTGCGCCACGAGAACAACGCCGAGTCCGTGATGCTGTCGCGCTTCACCCAGAACTCCACCGTGAAGCCCGCGGCCGACGCGCCGATGTTGAAGTCGGCGTGCGCGGGCGTGCGCGCGAAGTTTCCCGCCGTGTTGAAACGGAAGCCCTGCGAGACTTCGCCGCTCGCGTAGGTCGCACCGTTGATCAGCTCGAAATCGTGATTGCCCCGCACGACCTCCGTCGGCGTCCCGTTACCCGGCCACCACGCCGCCAACGGCGGAGTCGGCTGAGGCTCGAGCGCCGATGCTCCGACAAACACGCTCACAAAGTCGGGCACCGCTTGGTTGAGACCGTCATTCGCATCCAACCGCAGGAGGTAAACTCCGCTCGCGCTGAAAGTGGCGGTCGTCGACGCTTGCGTCGGATGCGCGAACGCGACGTCGCCCGGGCCATCCACCTTGCTCCACGCGACCGAAAGAGTTCCGCCGAGAGGACGACCGTCGTCGGTCGCGGTGCCAGCCAAGGTTGCCGTCGTCGCCGTCGACGGGATGGCGACGTCCGGTCCAGCGGATACCAAGGGTGGCCGATTATCATCCGGCGGCGCTTTGCCGACCACGCCGGCAGAGTAGACTGCGTTGATCTCAGTGGCGGAGAGCGGGCGCGAGTAGAGCGTGAACTCGTCGATCGTGCCCCGGAAACGTGTGTCTGACGGCGTCGCGCCCAAAAAAAGAGCGCCGCTGACTGGCGTGTCGGGTGTGCCGGCGCCGAACGTCGTCTCCGCGCTCGACAACCTGCCGTCGACGTAAATGCGGCCGATGCGCGTCGGCGCGTCGAAGGTCACGGCGAGGTGATGCCAGACGTTCGCGGTGATTTGCCCGATGTTGGAGGAAACCCAGGCGTCCCCTCCGTTCGCGCCCATCGGAATGATCGCCCAGAACTCGTTGCCGGCGTTGTTGAAGATTCCGCGCACCCGGTCGGTGCCGGCGCCGTTGCGCCAGGAGAACAACGTCGAGTCCGTGATGCTGTCGCGCTTCACCCAGAACTCCACCGTGAAGCCGGCCGCCGATGCACCGATGTTCAACTCCGGGACGGCGCGTGTTCGCACGAGATCGTTTGATCCGTCGAGGGAGAGCCCGCGCGACGCACGGTCGTCGGCGACAATCGCCGCTCCGTTGAAACGCTCCATCTTCAAACCGTGGACGACATCGAGGTCGTCCTTATTGAAGGGCCACCAGGCGACGAGCGTCGCCGGGTCGGGTTCGACTTTGTAGAGCGCGTCGACACGGACTTCGACCGTCGCTTTCGCGCAGAAACCGCCGTCGTCAGCCTCGAGTTGGAGAAGATAGATGCCGCCTTCGGAAAACGTCGCGGTGGTTTGCGGCGAGGTCGGGCTGGCGAAATCCACCACGCCCGGACCGGAGAGTTTCGTCCACTTCGAGGTGAGCACGCCGTCGACTGGCTGGCCGTCGTCGGTGACGGTGCCGTTGAGCGGGACGGCGGTGTTCGCCGTGCGGTTGTAGAGCGTGGGGCCGGCGCTGACGATCGGTGCGACGTTGGCGACCGGCGGACGCTTGCCCGCGGGGTGCGCGTAGATCGTCGCGATTTCGTCGGGATAGATGGCGCGGTTGTAGACGCTGATTTCGTCGAGCAAGCCGCCGAACGACTCCGCGCTCGCAGTCTGGCCACCGAAATTCACGTCGAGATTCGTGCGCAGCGCGAATGAGCCGATCGCTTGCGAAGCGCGCAGCGTGCCGTTCACGTAGACGCGCGCCTCGCCGGAGGCGCGGTCGTAGGTCGCGGCGACGTGCGTCCAGGTGTTGGCGGGCAGCGCGCCGTCGACGCCGAGGAGGTGCGCGGTGTTGTTCACTTCGCGGAAGTCGGCCTCGATGCGATTGCCGAGTTGGCGGAGGCTGAAGCCGCGCGTCGTGCCGGACGAATACTCGAAAATCGTCGCCGTGCGCGCAGCGCTCGGATTCACCCACAGTTCGAGCGAGAAGCCCGCAGTGTCGCCGGCACCGGTGTCGAGCGCGGGCGCGGCGAAGACGCGCACGCGATCGTTGAGACCGTCAAAGCGGAACGCGCCACCGATCTTGCCCTCGGCATAGTCGGTGCCGCGCTCGGTGAAGGCCTGGTTGCCGCCGACGTGATCGTCGCCGTTCGCGGAGGCCTGCCACCACGAAACCAGGCCGTCGGGCGCGACCGGAATGCACGAGTAACCGAGCCAGACGGTCGTGACGTCGCTGGACGTGAGCGCGGTGTCGCTGGCGGAGAGTTTCAGCACGTAGACGCCCGGACCGGGAAATTGCGCGGTGGTCGACGGAGCGGCGGGATTCGTGAACTGCACGCCGGCCGGCCCGAACACCTGGCTCCACGTCGAGGTGACGGCGGCGCCGTTGGGCAGACCGTCGTCGCGCACGGTGCCCCAGAGCCAGAGTTGCGCGGGCACGTCGGCGCGGAATGTGGTGTAGCCGGCGTTGGCGTAGGGCGGACGGTTGTAGGGCGCGAGCGCGACCGTGATGTCGTCGGTGCGCACGACGCCGTCGAGTGTCGCCGTGAGCCGCAGCACGTAGTTCCCGAGCGCGCCGAACTGCGCTTTCGGGCGGAGCGCGGCGGGGTCGTCGAGCTGCACGGCTGCGGGACCGCTGACGACGGACCATGCGTAGGTCGGCGCGACCGGGAAATCGTGCGCGGAGTGGCAGAATGCAGCCTTGAGTTGAATCGTGTCGGGCCAATTGCCTTCGATGTCGGCTCCGGCGTTGACGCTCCAAGACGGCGCGATCGCCGGCGGCGTGTAACCGGCCGTGCCGACGGTGACCGAGTAGAGCACCGGCGGCTCACCGGTCGTCGCCGAGACGAGACGCGCGCGAAGTTTCAGGAAGCGCCCTGTCCCACTCGGCGTCGCGTTCGCATAAGTGAGCGTTTGCCAGGCGCCGAACGTGACGCCATCGGCGCTGAGCGCGGCTTCGACGACGACGTTGCCGTCGTTGCAGAGGAGCGCGTCCCACACGACCGATCCCCAAGTCGTGCCGGCGAGTTGTCCGTCGTGCACGATCGTCCAGCGACCTTCGGGCGAAGTGAGTCCGGTCGAACTGCCGGTGAAGCGCCCGTAGGTCCAGAGCGCGCCGCCGAGATTGCCGGTGGTGGTGTCGACTTCTCCGACCGGGGTCTGGCCGTCGGACCCGAGCGGGCCACCGAGCGGATTGATGCGCTCGACGACGCCGGTGGAACTGACGACCCAGATGCGACCGCGGCGATCGATCGAGACTTCGACCGGGCCATGGTTCGCCACCTCGACGTTGCCGACGAGCGTGCCGTCGTCGAGCAAGTGGCCGACCGAGTGACCGCAATGCGAGTGCGCGATCCAGACGTGATCGTTTGCATCGATCGCAATGCCCATGGCCCACGGCTCGCCGTGGTAGAATTCGCCGAGCTTTGTCCCGTCGGGCGCGTATTTCACGACGGTGCTCGTCCAATCCTTCGTCACCCAAAGGTTGCCCTTGCTGTCGAGCGCCGAGGCCCACGCGCCGTCGCGGACGTTGTTCGAGATGGGCAGCGTTTCGATCGCGGTGGCCGTATCCCAAATCAGGAACTGCTTGCCCGCCGAGTAGAGTTTGCCGTCCGGAGAAATAAAACCGCCCTGACCGCCGAAGCCGATGTCGGGCTCGGAGCGCATCAGTTCGCCGGTCGTGCCGTTGAACTTTTGCCAGGTGCCGCCGGCGCCACCAACCCAGACGTTGTCCTGCGCGTCGATCGAAAGGTGGCGCACGCCAGAGGCGTTCGTGCGGAGATAAAGGAGAATCGCCTCGTCGGTCGCGGCAGCGAGCGCGTCAGCATCCCACGCGAGCACGTCGCCGAGCGCGCCGGAGGTGTCGAGTCGGCCGTTGCCATTGCGATCGACCCAGAAGCCGTTTTCGGGAATGCCGATCTTCACGAGCGAGTTGTCGCTGTAATTGGCGACCCAGACGTTGCCCTTCGAATCGACCGCGACGCGCGACGGATAGGGCGTGTTGGCCGAAACGCTGGGCTTGGTGAAAAACTCGCCGACGACGCGGCCGGTGTCGGGATCGATTTTCACGACCGTGCCCTTCTGGGAATTTGCCACCCAGACGGCGTCGAACGACGTGAGCACGACCTTGTTGGTCAACTCGTCCGGTGTCGCAGTCGAGACCGAGAAGAGCGTGCCCTCGGCGAAATCCGCCGTCGTCGTAAAGGTGCGCGAGCGCGGCGGGAGACCGGAGGTAAGCTGCACGGTCGCGGGCGCGGAATCGAGCGAACCGTCGTTCGCGCGGAACGTGAACGAGTCGAAGCCGCCGAAGTCGGGCGCAGACGTGTAGACGAGATTCGGTGGTGTGCCAGTGAGCGTGCCGCGCGTCGGCGGCGTGAGCGCCGTGAACGCAAGCGCGTCGCCATCGACGTCGGTGCCCGCGAGCACGAGCGAGAGCGGCTGGCCGGTCGTCGTCTCGTAGACCGCGGGAGTGGCGACGGGCGCGTCGTTGACGGGGGTGATTGTCACCTCCGCGGTCGTCTCCGGGGAGGTCGCCGAGCCGTCGGAGGCGACGAAGCGGAAATTGTCCACGCCATGATAGTTCGCCGCCGGCGCGTAGATGAGATTCGGCGCGGCGCCACTGAGCACGCCGTGTGCGGGCTGCGACGTGACGACGAATGTGAGCGGGTCGCCATCGACATCGCTGCCGGTCAGCGCGAGCGCAACCGCGGTATCCTCCGCGGTGGTGGCCGATACCGGAACGGCGACCGGCGCGTCGTTGACGCTGCTGATGGTGAACGCGACCATCGCGGGCGCCGACGCGATCGTTCCGTCGTGAGCGATGAACGTCAGCGAGTCGGCACCGTGATAGTTCGGCGCGGACGTGTAGGTGAGATTCGGCGGTGTGCCGGACAACGTGCCGTGCGCGGGCGCCGTCGTGATCGCGAAGGTCAGCAAATCGCCGTCGACGTCGCTCGCGCCGAGGGTGAGCGTGACGGCAACATCTTCGTCGGTGGCGATCGAGTTGTCCGTCGCGACCGGCGCGTCGTTTACGGGCGTGACATCGATCGACACGGTGGCGGGCGCGGAGGCGATGGCACCGTCGGACACGGCGAACGCAAACGAATCGGGCCCGTGATAGTCGGGTGCGGGCGTGTAGACGAGATCGCGTCCGCTACCCGAGAGCACGCCGTGTTGCGGCAGTGTCGTCACGGTGAACGCAAGCGTGTCACCGTCGACATCGCTGCCCGTGAGCGTGACCGGGAGAGCGTTGTCCTCGGGTGTCGTGAGCGGCTGAGCGGGCGCGTGCGCGATCGGAGCGTCGTTCACGGGCGTCACGTCGATCGCGACGACCGCCGGCGCGGAGTCGAGTTCGCCGTCGTTGGCGACGAAGCTGAAGCTATCCGATCCGAAATAATCCGGCGCGGGCGTGTAGGCGTAGCCCGTCCCCGCGGGCGCGAGCGTGCCGTGCGTGGGCGGCGTCACGACGCGGAACGTCAGAGGACTGTTCTCCACATCCGTGCCGGCGAGCGCGACTGTCGCCGGCGTATCCTCGGCGGTTGCGATGCTGTCAGGCGCGGCGGTCGGTGCGTCGTTCACCGGCGCCACTTCGATCGTAACCGTAATCGTTCCCGATTGCGCGGTGCCGTCGCTCGCGAGGTAGGTGAACGAATCCGTGCCGAAGAAATTCGCCGCCGGCACGTAGACGTAGCTCGCTCCCGACGGCGTGAGCGTGCCGTGCGCTGGCGGCGTCACGATCTGGAACGTCACGGCGTCACCATCGGCGTCGTTGCCGATGAGCGCGAATGTCGCGGGCGTGTCTTCAACGGCGGGGACCGTGAAGTCGGCGCCGGTCGGCGCATCGTTCACAGCCTGCACGGTGAATTTCATTTCCGCGGGAGCTGATTCGAGTTGCCCGTCGCTCACCTTGAACACGAGCGTGTCCGTGCCGTGATAGTTCGCCTCGGGAGTGTAGACGAGATGCGGCGCCGGTCCGGTCAAAGCGCCCGAAAGCGTGCCGTGCGCGGGCGGCGTGACGATCGCGTAGGTGAGCGCATCGCCATCGACATCGCCCGCCAGCAGGTCGAATTCCACCGGCGTGTCTTCGATCGCCGGGATTTCCTGCGGCGCCGCCACCGGGGCGTCGTTCACGGGCGCGATGTGGAGGGAAACCGTCGCCGGCGCGGAGATCAGCGAACCATCGCTCGCGGCGAAGCGGAAGCTGTCATTGCCGCTGAAATTCTGCTGCGGCGTGTAGACGAGGCTCGGCGGCGTGCCGGACAACGCGCCGTGCGCGGGCGGCTCGATCACCGCGAAGGTCAGCGCGTCGTTGTCGGCGTCGCTGCCCGCGAGCGTGATCGCTTTCGGCGCGTCCTCGATTGTCTCGACGGATTGCGCGTCGGCGACCGGGGCTTGGTTGAGATCGGTGATGTCGAGCGCTACCGTCGCGACCGCGGAGTCGGCTTGGCCGTCGTTCGCTCGATACGTGAACGTGTCCGTGCCGCCGAAGTTGTTTTCCGGGCGATAAGTCAGCGCCGGCGGCGTGCCGCCGAGCGTGCCGTGCGTGGGCGGCGTGAGCACGGTGAACGTGAGCGGGTCGCCGTCGGCGTCGCTGGCGGCGAGCGTCACGTCAACGCTGCCACCCTCGCTCACCGCGCGCGAAAACGAGAGCGCCACCGGTGGATCGTTGATCGGCTCGACGTCGACACTCACGATCGCCGGCGCCGAATACGCCACCCCGTCGGTGACGCGAAATGCGAACTCGTCGGGGCCGTGGTAGTCGGCCGCGGGCGTATAGGTGAGATTCGGCGCCGTGCCGCTGAGCGTGCCGTGCGCGGGCGGGACAGCGATTTCATAGCTGAGCGCGTCGCCATCCGCGTCTTGCGCGGTGAGCGAGATCGGTTTGGGTGTGTCTTCGCTCGCGGCGACGGACTGCGGCTGCGCCTCGGGCGCCGTATTGGCGATGGTAAGCGAGATGAGCGCAGCGGGTGAAGTGGCGAGCGAATCGCTCGCGGTGAACGCGATGCTGTCTGCGCCGCTGTAGCCGGCGACGGGCGTGTAGACGAGATTCGGCGGGGTGCCGGACAACGCACCGTGTTGCGGCGGCTGCGTGACGTTGAATGCGAGCGCGT
Source organism: Opitutia bacterium (assembly GCA_016187945.1). Lineage (GTDB taxonomy): Bacteria > Verrucomicrobiota > Verrucomicrobiia > Opitutales > Opitutaceae > Didemnitutus. Next base: position 148,869 of record JACPIT010000007.1, on the reverse strand, counting down.
CGCCATCGACGTCGCTCGCGGTGAGCGTGAGATTCAACGTTGCGCCGGCGTGCACGGTGAGGCTCGCGGCGTCGGCCGACGGCGCATCGTTCACCGGTGTGACGTCGAGCGCGACCGTCGCCGAAGCTGAGGTCAGTTCACCGTCGCTGACCGCGTAGGTGAACGAGTCCGGTCCGTGGTAATTCGCAGCGGGGGTGTAGTTGAGGTCCGGAGCCGTGCCGCTGAGGACGCCGTGCGTCGGTTGCGAAAGAACGAGGAAAGCCAGCGGCGCACCTTCGACGTCGCTGCCGGCGAGCGGCACCGGGGCGACGGTGTCCTCCGCCAGTGTGAGCGCGAGCGGCGTGGCGCGCGGCGGATCGTTGACCGGCGTGACCGTGATCGAGATCGTCGCCGGCGCGGAGGTGAGCGCGCCGTCCGACGCGGTGAACGAAAAAGAATCGGCACCGGCGAAGTCCGCGTGCGGCGTGTAGACGAGAGCCGGCGGCGTGCCGGACAACGTGCCGTGCTGCGGGTCGGCGGTGACGACGAACGTCAGGGCGTCGTTTTCGGGATCGGCGCCGCTCAGCGTGAGCGCGAGCGGCGTGTCTTCCAGCGTCGCCGCATCCTGCGGCGTGGCCGTCGGCGCGTCGTTGATGACGGCGACCGTGATCCGGACGCCGGCCGAGTCCGTGGCCGAGCCGCGGTCGTCGGTCGCGCGCGCCAAGAAGTTGTAGGTGCCGACTTCGAGCCCGCTGACCGCGAGCGCATACGGCGCAGCGAGCGCTTCGCCGATCTTCACCGCGTCGCGGAAGAATTCGACCTTGGCGATCGTGCCGTCGGCGTCGCTCGCTGAGGCCTGCACCGTGAAGGCGGCCGGCACGTCGAACGTGCTGCCGTCGGTCGGTGAGTCGATCGCGACTGTCGGCGCAGCGTTCGGAGCGATGACGGTGACGTTCACGGTCGTCGACGCGGCGGTCGCGCCCTGGTTGTCGGTCGCGATGGCGCGAAACGCATAGGTGCCGACCGGCAGCGGCGCGGTCGCGAGAGCGAACGGCGCCGTGGCGCTCTCGCCGATTTTCGCGTCATCCTGGAAAAATTCCACCTTCGCGATCGTGCCGTCGCTGTCGGTTGCCGCGGCGGCGAGCGTGATCGTCGCGGGAGCGTGAAACGTCGCACCTTCGGCCGGACTCGTCAGCGCGACCGTGGGCGGCACGTTCGGCGTCGAAACGGTGATCGCGACGGGTGTCGACGTGACGCTCGCGCCGGAATTGTCGGTCGCGCGCGCGGTGTAAGTGTAGCTGCCGGTGCCGAGATTCGCGACGCCGACCGAGAAGGGCGCGGAGGTGTCCTCGCCGATCTTCGTGGTGTCCTGGAAAAATTCGACGCGCGCGACGGTGCCATCGGAATCGGATGCGGTGGCGACGATGGTGAACGACGCCGGTGCGTCGAACGTGGCTCCGGCCGCCGGCGCAGCGATCGCGACGGTCGGCGGCTGGTTGGGAGCCTGTGCCGCCTGCAAGCGGAGCACACCGCCGCCATTGACGATCAGCCGATCGGAAATCACGCCGCCGACGAGCACGCTGTTGCCGTTGACGATGACGGTGCCGCTCGGAGCGAGAACGTAGCCGTGGAAATTCACGCCGCCGTTCAGCGTGAGGCCGCCCGACGCGACGTTCATCGTCAACCACGCCGGCTGGCCTGCGGCGCCGAGCGTGCCGTTCGCGCTGAAACCGTTCGCGAGATTCACCACGACGGGACCGACGACGTCGAAGCGCGCGTTGCCGTTGAGGGTGAGGTGCTGGAAATTGTAGACGGCTGGCGTCGTCGCGCCCGCCACGCCGAGCGTGAAGCCGCCGCCGCCGTTCGCGATGAAATCGCCGTAGGTGCCGGCCGGCACGGCATACTGCCCCACTCCGCCGTTGAGCGTGAGATTGCGCAGCGTCGCCCAATCGATGCTTTGCCCGACGCCGTTCACCGTCACCGACGCGGTGCCGGTCGGCCCGGGCACGGCGGCGACGGTGGGAAGCGCTGCTGCGTTCGTGCGCCGCACCACGTGGCCGAGAGTCGCGCTGCCGTTGAGCGTGATCTGGTAATTCGTCGGTGTCGCCACTCCGGCGCCGTCGAGCGTGCCGCCGTAGTTCGGCTTGCCATTTAGTCGGATCGACGGGACGCCGGGCACCAAGAGATCCTGCGTGACCTTCGCGCCGCCGTTCAAGGTGACCGACTCGCCGGTCATCTGCTGCACCGATCCTTCGACGGTGCCATTGATCGACGGCGCGTGCCGCACCTGAGCGATCTGGGCGATGGCGGAAACGACGCTGAACGACAGCGCGACAAACAAAACGGAAACGGTTTTCATAGGGCTGGAAGCCCGGGCGGCCCGTTCCCGTGCGTGGAATGGGCGCGATGAAGACAGCGCCCCCATTCCGCACAAGCGGAATCACCTCCCGAAAAAACCTTAAACGATCCTAGGGAGAGTTATGGTAGCGACCTGGGCACGACGACGCGCGACGCGACGTGAAACAGCGAACCTCGCCGCGCCGAGCGCGTCGGCGATTCGCGCATTCTCGCTCGCGCGCGCGGGATCAGCGCTCGTGCACGAAGCGAAAGCGCAACGCGTTCGCGCGTCGCGTGTGTGCCTCGACCTCCGCTCCGAGGCCGGCGTCGAACGGAAACTCGCCGAGCTTTTCCCAACCTCCTCGAGCTCCGGCGCGCGCGGCATTCTTCACCGAAGTGCTGCCGTCACGATGGCGGACCAGAAAAATTTCGGCCGCGTCGCCGGGCGACCGCCACGCGCTCACTTCGTAGACGCCCGCTTTCGGCAACGCCGGCGTCCAACGCGCGAGCGAGTCGCTCGCCGCGCGGAAGCTGACGCCCGAGTAACTGGACGGCGACGCCGTCGCCGCCCACCCTTCGCTGACCGGCTGGAATTCCACGCTCGCGCCGTCGACGATCACGTCGTCAGGCGCGTCGAACTCGCGTGCCGACGCGAATGCCGGCTCGATCCCCGCAGCGGCGAGGATCGCCTCCGCATTCGACGGCCACGGACGCAACGAGAGCAGTTGTGCCGGCTCCACCGCGTTGCCCGTGCCGTCGTTGCGCAACGCGGCCGTGTCCGCGAAATTTGCGACGACACGATTGCCGCGGATGTTCGGATTCCAGATGAAGAGCCAGCGAATCGCATCGGTCACGACGTTGTCGTGCACCTCCACGCCCTCGGTGAACTGATCGAGATAAAGCGCGCCGCCCGCTTTCGTGTGCCGATCGGGGGGCAGCATTCGGTCGATGAAGTTGAAGGCGATCTCCGAGCGCGGCAGGCGGTCCGTCGTGTAGATGCCGCCGCCGTCGTCGACGCGACGCAGGTAATTCGTGATGCGGTTGCCGACGATACGCACCGCACCGGTCTCCGGCGGCGCGGGTGGATTTCCCCAGCCCCACCCCGCGCTGATCGCCGTGTAAGGAATGCCCGCGATCTCGTTGTGCGCGACGAGCGTCTCGCTCGTGTAGTAGCCGAGAATCGCGACCGACCCGAAATACTCCTCGCCGATGCGCGCGATGAAATTGTTCGCGACGCGATTCCGTCGCGGGATCAGCCGCCGATCGACCGGACGCGCAGCGTCTTCGCCGAACTCGACCGCACCGGCCGACAGGTCGAAGAACGAATTTCCCTCGACGACGTTGTCGTTTCCGCCGCCGGTGAAAACCACGCCCGCGCCGCCGAGCCGCGCGAAACGACAACCGCGAATCGCGATGCGGTCCGCCGTCGTGGCGTGAATCGCGCCGGGGATGCGATCCTTGCGCTGATTGTGCCGGTATTGCGGATCGACCGCCGCGGCGGGGTCGGCCGGCACGAGCGAGTTCGCCTGCACGTCGACGAAGCCGTGGCGATTCGGCCGCGTCCAGCCGGTGTGCGCGAGCGTGAGACCCTCGAAGCGCAGGTCGTGCACTGGCGCGGAGAGCGTGCCGGCGAGCACGACGAGGCTCTCGAGTTCCGGCCGGATCACCGCGCCGCGCTCGAGCGTTTCGCCCGCGCGCGGCCGGTAGCGCACGACGCCATCGGCGCGATCGAGAAAAAATTCCCCGGGCGCGTCGAGAAACTCGCGGGCGTTCTCCAGCCAGTAACTCCGACCGCGATAAACTCGGTCGCCCTGCGGCTGCTTTGTGATGCCGTCCCACTCCGGCCCCGCGATCACCGCGCGCACCGTCGCGTCGCCAGCGGGCGTCACGCGCGCGATGCGCAGACGCTTGTGCATCCAGGCGACGAGCACGGACATCTCGATCTCCGCCGGTCGCACGTTCACACCGGCGAGCACGTCGCGCGGCAGATCGAAACCGTCGCGCTGCTTCTCGTCCGCCAACTGGAAATGCAGTCCCGCGTTCGGCGTGCGTGCGCGCACCGCGCGTCGGCCGTTCACCCACAATTGCCGAAAGTCCACCGCGCGCCCCACCGTCGCGCGCTGCGTGCCGTCCGGCTCGACGGTCCAACCCTCGATGTGCCGCCCGCCGCTCAGCACGACGCGTGCCCCCGGCACGGCGCGATAGATCACGCATCCGCCGTTTTCGCCCGAGTCCGCCGCGTCGAAGCGCAACGGCGCCGGCAACTCGTATTCGCCCGCTCGCACTTCCACCACCAAATCGCCGCGCACATCGCGCTCGGCCAGATACGCGCGCACCGCGAGCCGCGCGCGCTCGAGCGTCACGAACGGCGCCTCCGCCGACCCGTCGTGCCCATCGGCGCCGATCGGCGCGGGCGCGACGTGCCAGGTGCGCTCGACCTCTGCGCGCACCACGACTGCCGCAAGCAACCACAGGAAAACGGCGGCCGCGATTTTCATGTCGCCACGAGTCGCGGCCGCGCGCGCCACAGCATCACCGCCGCGAGCGGATGCAGCAACGCCAGTCCGGCGAATACCGGCACGTAGCCCGCACGCTCGATCAACGGCCCGGCAACCAGGTTCATCAGCAGTCCGCCGGTCGCGCCGACCGCGCCGAGCAGACCCGCGATCGTGGCGGCGGAGTGCCGCGGAAATACGTCGGCCACGAGCAGCCCTTGTCCGAAAAACCAGATTTGGCACACGATCGCCACGAGCGAGATCAACACCAGCGCCCACGGCACCGACGGCGCGAACGTCGTGAACGCCCCGAGGGGCGCGAACGCCGCGGCGAGCGCGAACATCGTCACGCGCACGCGCACCGGCGAATGCCCGCGCGCGACGAAGAAGTCCGTCGTGCGCCCCGTCGCCATCACCGCCGCCGACGCGACGAACGACGGAATCCAGCCGATCCAGCCGAGCTGCGGCAGCGACACGCCGAGCCGTTCCTGCAAATAGCCCGGCAGCCAAAAGAGGTGAAAATACCACACCGGGTCGGTCAGCGCGCGCGCCGCGAGCAGCAGCCACACGCGGCGATCGCGCAGGATTTCGCGGAGCGCCGGCGGCGTCGCCGGTTCCTCTTTCTCCTCCGGCAGTCGCGGCGGATCGCGATCGAGCGTCCACCAGGCGAGCGCGAGGGCGAGCCCCGCGATGCCGGGCACGACGAACGCCAGTCGCCAGCTCCACCACCCCGTCAACGCCGCGACGAGCGGCGGGGCGAGGATCGCCCCGACCGTCGTGCACGGACTCAGCAAACTCCACGCGAACGCACGCCGCTCCTTCGGAAACCACGTCATCATGACGCGCTGGATCGCGGGGAATGCGCCCGGCTCCGCCGCGCCGAGCAGCGCGCGCGCTCCCGCCAGTTGCCCGAAACCCTGCGCGATGCCGCTCAGCGCGTTCGCGAGCGACCACACCGCGGTGAACGCCGCGAGGCTCGCGCGCGTGCCGAAGCGATCGACCAGCCGCCCGCTCACGACGTAGAACACGATGTAGGGCGCCATGAACGCACCCACGAGCCACGAGTAATGCGTGTCGGTGAGCGACAGTTCGCCCTTCAGTGTCGCCTTCAGAATCGAAAGCGTCTGCCGGTCGAGGTAGTTGAGCAGTCCGATGCCGAACAGCAGCGCGAGCAACCACCAGCTACGGCGACCGAGTTGGGGTGAAGTCATCGAGGAAGGTGAAGATGAGCGAAGCGCCTCGCGCCGCGCGCGCAAACGGCGGCGGTGTTGAAATTGTTCAGCGCAACACCGGCCGCGCGACGTGCTCGCGCCAGTCGCCGCGGATTTGCACGCATTGCGGATGATCCGGGAGCCCGAGCGAGCGGCTTTGCTCGAGACCGGTGACGAGGTCGACCGCCGCGCGCGCCGCGAGATCGTAGCGTTGCTGGATGCCCGGCAGCGCGAGCGGATCGTCCGCCTGCCAGTTCGCGCACCAGACGCGTCCGGCTGCGCGGAGCTCGCGCAGGCGCGGCGTCTCGATCTCGTCCCACATTTCGCGGCGCAGCAGCAGCACGCCGTCGGGCTCGTGCGTCCGCATCCAGCTCGAGAACGACCGCGCGCCGCGCTGGTCGAGCGCGTAGATCAGTCCGCGCGCGCGCGCCTCGACCGGATGATGCGTCATGAACGCCGCCTTCACCGCGCTGTCGGTGCGCTGATTGATTTCCTCGGTCAGGACGATCGCCGGCTGCCGCACGCCGGCGGCGGTCATGCGCTGGAGGCATTCGCAGACGGCGTGATAGTGATCGTGCGCGACGCGGTGCAGTTCCACCGGCCAGCGCGCGTGTCCGAGCACCACGCAGGCAAAATGCTCCCAGCCGAGCGCGTAGTCCGCCGCCACGCCCTCGATGCTCGGCGAAAAGATCACGCTCTGAATGTTTCGCGCGCGGAGGATGCCCGTGAGCCGTGCGCCGCTGAGGCGATCCTCGTCCGGCCAGAATTCCTCCAAGTGGTAACCGCGCAACTGCGCCCGTGCCGCCGCACCGTCGCGCATCTGCATGAAGAAACCGTCGCGCCGCGTCTGCTCCCGGCGCCCCTGCATCCACACGAGCGCGATGCGCGCCGACGACGGCACCGAACGGCCGCGTCCGATGTGCGCCATCAACGCCGAGATTTGCGGATCGGGCCGGTAGCCGAGTTTCTCGCCGATCGCCTGGATGCGCCGACAAGTCGCCGCGGGGATGCTCGGGTGATTGCGCAGCGCATACGAGACGGTCGAAACCGCGACGCCGGCGTGCGCGGCGATGTCCTTGATCGTGCAGCGGCGTGGATTCGTCATTTGCTGAACGAATTCAGCCGGCTCGCCGCCGCGGCGCAATGGCGCAATGCGGGCGGCGCTCATGGCCGGGCGGTATCGACGACCAACACGCCGCAGAGCGTCAGCCGTTGCGGCGCGTAGCGCGCGGGGTCGTCGAGCGTTTTGCCCGCGCGCGCTTTGATCGCCGCCTTGTCGACGGCCGCGGCACTCAACTCGATGCGAGCGCGATGCTGCCCCGCGCCGAGCGCGTCGGGGAAAAACCATTGCTGCTCCCGGCAGAACGTCGGGCTCGCGTAAGCGTCGAAGAACGTCCCCCGCACCGGCGCGCACTCGTCGAGCGTCACGACGAACTCGCCGCTGTCCGGCGCGGCGATGCCGAGCAAGCCGAAGCGCGTGCCGGTAAACTCGATCTCGACGGCCGCGCCCGGCTCCGCCGCGCGCCACGTCGGCGACAGCAGCGCTTTCGAGATGCCGCGCAGATTCTCGTCAGTGGCAGAAACCGGACTCCACGCGCCGCGCAAGACCGACGCATCCAATTCGCGGAGCGTCGCGCGTTCCCAGTTGTCGCGCCGCAACGGCGGCGGCAGCGAGGTCGCGGGCGCTTTTTTCCTCAGCAACTCGGGCAGCGCGCGATCGAGCTCGGCGAAATAGAGACGATGGCCCACCGCGGTCGGATGGACGCCATCGAGCGAGAACACGCGTGCCGCGTCGTCCGCGCCGCCCTTGAAGGCGAGCTGCCCGGCGGCGATTTGCCGCGCCACCTCCACACCCCAGTGCAGCGACGGAACGCCGTAATGCTCCGCCACTGTCTCCATCGCCGCCGCGGCCGCCGGAAAGAGGCCCGCCTGCAAATCGGCGAGTCCCGGCGTCGACACCGTGTAGACGAAACAGATATCCGTGAGCGGATTCGCGCGCTTCACCTGGCGAACGATCCCTTCCATCGTGCGCTCGACCTGCTCCGGCGGTGTCGCCGCGTCATTCACCGCGAACTCGACAAGCACGACGTCGGGCCGCAGCCGCAGCATGTCGCGGCCCACGCGACACGCGCCGAGATCGGAACCCGTGCCTGGCAAACCGGCATCGATTTCGATCACACGGACGTTCGGGAAAAGCTCGCGCAGCCGCGCCGTCGTGAGCGGACGCCAGCCGTCCGCCGCGGTGATGCTGCCGCCCAAGTAGGCGACGCGAAGTTCGCCGCGCTCGCGCGCCGCGGCGGCGACGTGCGGGAGACCGTCGCGCACGTGCACCGCCGGCACCGCGCGCGTTTCCGCGACGCGCGCCGCCGCCCCGAGCGAAAGCCACGAGGCGAGCCAGCAGCAGAGCAGCGAGCGAATGGAGCGCATGGTTCAGAGCGAAGGCGCGCCGTAAGCGCGAATTTCAAACACCCGCGCGTGTCCGATGCCGTGCGTCGCTCGCACGACGAGGCGCAGGCGACTTCCCGTCACCGCCGCAGGCAGCCGGTGCACGCGCTTGCGCAGGTAGTTCCCCGTCACTGAAGCGACGACGTCGCCATCGATCAGCAAATCGTAATCGCGCCCGAGCTCCGGCTGGGCGCCGCGGACGATTTTCGCCGTCGTCGAATCGCTGGCGCTGAGCGTGAGCTCCCGTTCGAGACCGGAATCGAACGTCACGTGAATTTCCGCGATCGATTGCGGCGCCGTCCACGCGAGTTCGATCCACGCCGGCAGCGTCGCCGACTCCCAGCGATGCGCCGCGCCATCCGCCCACGTGCCGAGGTGCGCGAAACACTCGCGAGCGACGCCGTCCAGCACTTGAGCGGCGGCGCCGCGCTCCGTGGCGTTCGATGCGGTCACGACGGCGCGTCGCGCGAGGTCGGCCGGGTCTTGATTGCGAAGGCCGGGCAGAAACGCGTCGTCGCGCAGAAGCCGCTGCTGGAGTTTTCCGATCTCCGGGCCGTCGAAAAACGCCGCGACCGACTCCGGACGCGCCGGCGCGCACAACGCCGCGGCGGTGCCGATCGCCTGCCCCATCACGGCGCACGTCGCCATGACGCGCGTGCTCGCGAAGGCGACGTGTGTCGCGCTGATATTGCGGCCGGCGAGGAAGAGGTTGCCGACATTGCGCGAGCACAGCGCGCGCAGCGGGATCGGATAAAGATGCGCGAGGTGCACGTGGCGGCAGGGCGCTTCGTCGATCGCATCGATGCCGCTTGGCGGATGCAGGTCGAGCGGCCAGCCGCCGTAGGCGACGGTATCGGGAAAATCGCGGGCGCTCTCGAGATCCTGCTGCGTCAGCACGTGCGGACCGCGAAAGCGACGCGACTCGCGCTTGCCGGGCACGGCGCCGACCCAGTCGAGCGCCCAGTTGGCCGAGCCGGGATGCTCGCCGGAATTTTTCACGTAGTCCCAAAGCCCGAGCGCGATGCGGAGCAGTTCGTGCCGAATCTCCGCGTTGTCTTTGAGCGTGTCGAGTTGCCCGCCCCACTCCGCCCACCAGTAGCCGTATTCGAAGCCGTCGATCGGCCGCAGCCGGAACTCGTGTTTCTGAAAACGGCGCACCCAAGACGGCGCAACGAACGGCTGCCGCGTCTCGTAACGCCGCGCGGTGAAAAGAATCGAGCTGCCGAGCGTCTGGCGGTCGGCCGCGTCGCGGGCCAGCGACTCGCCGAACTCCGTCTTCGCCTCGCGCCCGACCGTGAAATCCGCGCCGGCCTCGACGCCGAGGCGTCCGTCGCCCGAGCAGTCGGCGAAAACCGGCGCGCGAATCGTGAACGCGTCCTCCGTCGAATGGCGCACCGCATCGAGCGACACGATGTGCGCGCCGCCCACGCTCGTCGGCACCGTCACGCAGCCGACGCAAACGGTGTCGAGCAGCAGCGTGATGTTCGGCTCGGCGATGACTTTTTCGTAGAGCAACAAATCCCACTGCGAATAGGAGCGGTGCGGATTGCGGTAGGCGTCCTCGAGGCGCAGCTCCTCGATCAGGCCCGATTCGCGCGCGCCGGGGCGGCGGCCGTGGATGTCGGCGCCGACGGCGTGCATGCGGATCTCGCTCGAAGCGTTGCCGCCGAGCACGGAGCGATCCTGCACGAGCACGACGCGACTGCCGTTGCGCGCAGCGGCGATCGCGGCGCAGACACCGGCGAGACCGCCGCCGACCACGACGAAGTCGGAATGAAGTTCGTGACGAGTCATTCGGGCGAGTGAAGAGGGAGCGTGAGAGTGAACGGGAGTGTTGTTGCGGCGCTCAGAGGTGGAGCGCGTTGACCTCAACGCGCTTTCCGCGGGCGAGAGTCGAGCAGCGCGTTGGGGTCAACGCGCTCCACCTTCCCAGCGGCATTTCTTTGCGTGAGGGGAACGTCATTGCATCGCAGTTCATGGCACGGCGGGACGCGGCGTCGCCGGTGCGACCGTGAGCGTCAGTGTCGCCGGCGGCAGTCCCGGTGCGCGCGCGGTGAGCACGAGCGGGCCGGCAGCTTTGGCGGTTTGCACGATCACCTGCGCGTAGCCGTTGAAGAGACTGCGGCGGCTGCCCTTGTCCGGTTCGTGGCACGACGGATCGCCGTTGCCGACGCCGACGATTTTGCCAGGGCCGCGCAGTTCGAACTCCACCGCGTCGCTCGCCATCGGCACCGTGCGGCCCTCGGCATCGCGCGCGGAGACGGTGATCACCGCGCAATCCTCGCCGTCGCCACGCAACGTCGCGCGATCGGCGTCGAGTGCGAGGGTGGCGGACGGGCCGGTCGTCTCGATTTTCGTCGAGCCGGCGAGTTGGCCGCCGCGATAGCCGTCGGCGCGGAGCGTGCCGGCTTGATAGACGACGGGCCACTCGACGTAGCCGCCGCGCGGGACGGCTTTGCGTCCGAGGCTCTGCTCGTTGAGGAACAGTTCGACTTCGTCGTGATTCGTGTAGGCGCGCACGACGATCGGTTCCTTATCGCGCACCGCCCAGTTCCAGTGCGGCAGGAGATGCAGCACCGGGCGATCCGACCACCACGCCTGGCAGAAATAGAAACTGTCCTTCGCGAAACCGCAGGTGTCCATGACGCCAAACTGGCAGTTGATCGCCGGCCAGTCGTAGGGCCATTGCTCGCCGCGATAGTCGAAGCCCGCCCACATGAACACGCCCGCGATCCACGGCCGCGCGCCGTAGTAGCGCTGCCAGACGTCGATCGCGGAGCCCCATTGCGGGAATTTCGTCGCGTAGGCCGGCACGTAGGCGCGCACGCGATCCTCGGCGTAGATGCCCCGGGTCGCGACGTTCGACGACTCCTCGGTGGCGATCGCGGGTTGGTGCGGGCGCGCGGCGTGGAACGCGTCGGCGTCGCCGAGCTTCAGGTAATTGAAACCCTGCACGTCGACGACGTTCGAGAACCCTTTCCCCCAATCGGCGTTCATCGGCATCGTCGTCGGACGTGTAGGGTCGAGGCGTTTCGCGAGCGCCTGGAGCGTGCGCGCGATCGGCGTGCCCCACGCGTCGTCGGACTGCATCGCATCCTTGAATTCCTCGTTGCCGAGCGACCAGAGGATCACGCTCGGGTGGTTGCGGTCGCGGCGGATGAGACGCTCGAGCTGACTGAGCGTCTCCGGCGTCGCGTCGAAGCGGCGATTTTCGTCCACGACGAGCAGGCCGAGTCGGTCGCAAGCCTCGAGCAGTTCCGGCGTGGGCGGGTTGTGCGCCGGGCGATAGGCGTTGGCGCCCATTTCCTTCAGCCGGCGAATGCGGAAATCCTGCACCGCATCCGGCAGCGCCGTGCCGACGCCGGCGTGATCCTGGTGATTGCACGTGCCGCGAATGACGTAGCGCCGGCCGTTGAGCAGAAAACCTTCGTTCGCGTCGAACCGGATCGTGCGCACGCCGAAAGTGGTCCGATAAACATCCGTCGCGCCCGGAGCTTCGCCGACCGCACCGCTCGCGCTCGTGTTTGTCCGCACCTCGGAAACGAGTTGGTAGAGCTGCGGCGTCTCGGGCGACCAGAGCCGCGGCGCCGCGATCGGCAGGCGCGGCTCGAGCGTCTGCTCGGCACCGGCTGCGATCTCGAACTCGGCCGAGGTCGTTTCGCCGACGGTGCGCCCCTCCGGGTCGAGCACACGCGAGACGAGCACGCCGCGCGCGGCGGCCGCCCCGTCGTTGCGCACCGTGGTTTCCGCCCTCACCTCGGCGCCCCCGTCCGCGGCGAGGTTGGTCGTCACGAACGTGCCCCAATGCGCCACGTGCAACGCCGGCGTTTTGACGAGCCACGCGTGCCGATAGATGCCGGCGCCCTCGTAGAACCAACCCTCGGTGCGCGTGGCGTCGACGCGCACCGCGAGCACGTTGCGACCGCCGTAGTTCGCGTAAGGCGCGAGATCGAATTTGAAGCTGCTGTAACCGCTGACGTTTCGGCCGAGGCAGCGGCCGTTGAACCACACGACGCAGTTGCGATACACGCCGTCGAACTCGACCCACAGCGCGCCGCCGCGATCGGTCGCGGGCAAATCGAAGCTGCGCCGATACCAGCCGATCGTGTTGCCGGTCACGCCGCCGAGATCCTGCGTGCTCTGACCGATCTCGAGCGCGGCCCAGGAATTCTGCGCGGAGACGCCTGCGCCCATGTTTTTGTAGCCGTGATTGCGCAGCGCCTTCGGATTAAACGGCAGCTCGACCGCCCAGTCGTGCGGCAAGTCGAGCGTGCGCCACGCGCGGTCATCGAAATCGCCCTGCGCGAATGCGACCGGCGGCGCGGCATCGATGTCGGCCGCCGTGCGCCGCAGCGGCGCGAGCCCGGGCTCCTCGTCGAGATGCGCGCGCGCCGTGCGCTCCAGCGCGTCCACTTCCGGATACGCAAAAATCGCCGGATCGACTTCCGCCGGGTCGCCGAGGCGAAACTTCCACCCGAAATCCAACAACAGTCGCTCGCGTGCCGCCGACGCGCCGCACACGACGCTCAGCGCGAACAAGAGGGGTGAAACGCGGCGCAACCACCGCGACCGGGGTGACATACCGCCACTCTTTCCGCGACTGCCCGCGCGGCGCGAACCGCCGCGCACTGAAATCGCTCAGTGAACCGGCGCGAATCCGGGCATCGACGCCAGAAATCGATCCGCCTCGGCGAGCACCGCGCTGCGCCCCGGCTCACCGCCGTCGCGATACGAGTAGAGCGGATGTCCGCCGCCGGGAAATACGACGACCTCGCAACGGCGCCCCGCCGCTTGAGCGAGCGCCGCGAATCGCTTCGCCGTCGCGACCGGCGTCGCACGATCTGCGTCGCCGACCATAATCAGCGTCGGCGGCAGGCGTTGCGGCGCGGTATTCATCGCTTCGAGCGGCGAAAGCTCCGCGAAGCGCTCGCCGAACAGAGCGTGCCCGTAACCGGCCGCGCTCGTGTCGAGCACCGGATACAGCAGCAGCAGCGCATTCGGCCGCGCGCTCACGGATCGCTGGTCTGCCGCACCGTCTTCGTCGCCACCCGCCAGCGCCGAGGCCGCCGCCAGATGTCCGCCCGCCGACGCGCCGGCGGCCACGATGCGCTCCGGATCGACGCCCAACTCCGCCGCGTGCGCGCGAATCCAACGCACCGCCGCGCGCGCATCGTGCGCCGCGTCGAACGGTGTGGCGTCGTGCGCCGACGCGATGCGGTAGTCCGCACTGATCGCGACGAAGCCGCGCGCCGCGAAGTGCGCGCACTCCGGATAGAATTGAATGGGCGTGCCGTGCGTCCAGCCACCGCCGAAGAAGAACAGGATCGCCGGACGCGCTCGCGAAGTTCCCGCCGCGCGCGTCGCCGTTGCGGGCGCCGCAGCCGCGTCGAACACGTGCAACTGTAGTTCCGTCTCCCCCACCCGCTCGTAAGCGATCCGTCGCGGCGCGAACGCCTGCGCAGGCGGCGGCAGAATGCCGCGCAGCGCGCGAAACCACGTCTCCGCCATCTTCGCGGCGCCGCGCGCGTTCGGATGCACCTTGTCGGCCACCGTGTCCGTCGTCCAATCGAAGCCGGTTGCCTGGTCGACCAACATCACGCGCTGCGCCGAGCGATCGAGCCGCTTCGCGAGCGCGGCGAGCTCCTGGTTCAGCGCCGGCAGATACGAATACTTCGGGAGCTTCCCCGCCGGAATCACCTGCGCAAGCAGCACGGTGACGCGCGGATTCACCGCGCGAAACGCCGCGATCAACCGCTCCGTCGCCGCCACGATCGCAGCAACCGGCTGCTCCTCCACCGAGTGGTTGTGGCCGCTGTGCAGCAGCACGACGTCCGCGGGATGTTCGCGAAAGTGCGCGGGGACGGCCTGCGCGAGAAACTCGGTATTCTTGCCGCCGTAGCCTTCGTGCGCCAGCGGACCGACGCGCGTCTCGGAAGTTTGCGTGCCGACGAATTCGACGACATAGCCCGCCGCGAACAGTTTTTCCCAGAGCGGATAACGGTAGCACGAAAAAAAATCCGCGCCCGCTGTGATCGAGTCGCCGACCGCCATCAGGCGCACCGGCCGCGCTTCGACGCAAGCGAGCACAGCGGACAATCCCCAGACGAGGACGACAGCGCGGCAGACGGAGAAAAGATGCGAGGGGTGGCGCATGACGGCAGCATCGAACCGAAAGCGAAGCCGACCAGCGGCGCGACGTTGAAATCGCTCAGCGTCCGCCTGGCGCGCACCGGCCCATCGGCTGAGCGATTTCAGTAACGGGGCGGTTTCCGCCCCGCGCCGGCGCGCTCATACGAACGCCAACCCCTGAACCCCTTGCTGTCTGAACCGCGTCCTACTGCCTGTCCGGCTGCGCGTCGGCCCGCGCCTCGCGTGGCGACGTTGCGGACTTGCGGGGCGTCACCCCTCACCTCAATTCAACCCAACCCCACCATGAAAATCCCCCGCCCCGGTCACCGGGCTGTCGCTCTTGTCGGACTGCTCGCCAGCGTCCAGTTGCTGCCGGCGCAAACCGTGCCCGCCGCTTCGGATCGCGAAAAGGACGTCGTCACCCTGTCGGTCTTCGAAGTGAAAAGCCGCCGCGACTCCGCCTACGTGGCCGACAAGTCCGTCTCGACCACCGGCTTCGCCGCCGATCTGGCCAAGATCCCGCTCGCGATCAACGTCGTGACGGCGCAGTTCCTCGACGACACCGGAGGCGTCGGCTTCAACGGCGTCGCGAACTACCAGGCGGCGTTCACGACGGATCAAGGCGGCATGGAAAACGGCAGCCGCAACTCGGCCGGCATCGATCCGACGGTCGGCGCGGTGACCGGCGGCGAGCCGCTGCGCACGCGCATCCGCGGCCAGCCGATCAACATCAGCCAGCGCAACGGCCTGCCGATGAAGTTCGGCTTCGGCACCGAGAACGTGGACCGCGTCGAGGTCGCGCGCGGCCCGATGTCGGTGTTCATCGGCGGCTCGACGCTCGGCGGCGTGATGAACGTCGTCACCGCGAAACCGTCCTTCGATCCCAGCTACAAAGTCGGCCTCAAGGTCGACTCGAACAGCAGCTACCAGTTCCGCGTCGATGCGACCGGCCCGCTCATCGCGGACAAACTGGCTTACCGCGTCATCGCACTCTACAGCGACGACAACACCTGGCGCGACTTCAGCAGCTCGACCACGACTTTCGTCAATCCGCAACTGACCTGGCGGCCGTTCCGCAAGCTGACCACCCGTCTCGAATACGCGCACCGCGATCTCCGCGGCAACATGGTCAGCAACTCGATGCAGTCCACGCAGGCCTACCAGAGCGACTACGACAATCCCTCGCAGGCGCTGCTCGACCTCGGCAAGAGCCGCAGCGGCGCGTTCGCCGGCATTCCCTACACCGTGGCCGAATACCGCACGCGCATCGCCCGCACCTTCGCCAACTGGCGCCTGGACAAGTTCACGGTGGACGGCCGCTGGCGGCCGCTCGGCGAAGGCGAGAGTTTCACCGCCGGCGACTGGGCCGGCGGCTACGCCGCCAATCATTTCGGCGCCAGCGACTCTTTTTCGTCGAAGTATGATCTCGTCGAGAGCGAGACCAATCTGGTCGTCACCGACTGGCTCGAACTGCGCGTGCTCGGCCGCTGGGCCGACCAGCACAGCTACACGACCTTTTTCAGCAACGCCCTGCGCCGCTATCCCGACGGCAGCACTCCCCTGCTCTCGGCCACCACCACGGCGACGAAGCGCGAGGAAATCCCGCTGAACGGCAAGATCGAGGCCGTGTTCACGGGGGAATTTTTCAAGGTCAAACACAAGCTGCTCGCGGGCTACGAGGCGGCCTACAACCAGGCGTGGTCGGTGAACCCCACCTTCAATTTCGCCTCGCTGCCGGCAGTGACGGCCTCGCCCAACGTCGCCGGCTCGCCCGCGAGCCTGACCGCCTCGAACATCCTCGCCTACTTCGATCCGCGCGTGCACACCGTGCCGAACTACGAGTCGATCCTCACCTGGGCCGACGAGACGCTCGCTCCCGGCGTCAACGCCCAGAGCTACTCCCGCACCTTTCCCGAGGCCGGCTACGTCGCCTACAGCGGCAGCTTCTGGAAGGACCGGCTGACGGTTTTCGCCGGCTACCGCAACAGCGTCATCCAACAGGGATCGTGGACCGAGGACCGCGACCGGAACCACCTCACCAAGTTCCTCGACACGGCCAAGACGTCCACGCAGTCCAACACGCTCGGACTCGTCTTCGAGCCGTTCCCCGGTCTCAACCTCTACGTCAGCCAGAACATCGGCACCGACGCCGTGCCCGCCGGCTCGCTGATCAACGCCGCCTCCGGCTTCACCTCGCTCGTGACCTCGGAGGAGCGCGCCGCGAATCCCGTGCCCGATCTCGAAGGCCGCGGTCGTGAGGCCGGACTCAAGGTCGAACTCTTCGAGCGCCGCCTGATCGGCCGCGTCGGCGTGTTCGAGCTCACGCGCCACAACACCGTGATCATCGACAACGACCGCACCGCGAACGACCCGCGCAACGTCGGCACCGCCGTCGACCCGAACTCCGCCACGCAAAATCTCGCGCAGACCGCCCGCGTGCAGTGGAACAAGACCATCGACGGCAACACCTCGAGCGGCATCGAGATCGGTTTCACCTGGATGCCGAACCGCAACTACACCGCGACGCTCGAGGCCAGCCATCTCTGGACCAACAAGCTCACGCTCTCCAAACCGCTCGCCGGCACCGCCGCCACCGCCGCCGCAACGATCGACTACGCGATCCTCAACGGCCGCCCGCTCGACAACACTCCCGACGACACGCTGCGCCTCTGGCAGAAATACACGTTCACCGAGGGACGGCTGAAGAGCGGCTGGGCCGGCTTCGGCATCCGGGCGCAGACCTCGCTGATGCCGCTCGCCAGCAATTCCTCCTGGGGCACGGTGCTCCCCGGCTGGACGGTCTTCGACGCCGCGCTCGGCTACCGCGCACAGTTGTTCAGCCGTCCGGTCGATCTCCAACTCAACGTGGAAAATTTGACCGACAAACTCTACTCCGCCGGCGGCCGCACCTGGTCGCCGCCGCGCACGTGGACCTTCTCGGTCACGACGCGCTTCTGACAAACAAAACGGACGGGCGCGTGTCCGTCACGATGACCGGCGCGCGTCCGTCACACGGACGGACGCGCGTCTTGTTGTAGGAGCGGCTTTACGCCGCGATCCGAACGCGGCGCGCGCCGCGCACCCCATCGCGGCGTAAAGCCGCTCCTACAGTTCACGCAAGCGTAGGCTCGGAGTAGCGCGGTGCTTCAGCCCGCGCCGAGGATTTTTCAGCGCGGGCTAAAGCACCGCGCTACCCCGACGCCACCGCACTCGCGACGATGCGCTCTCGCAACTTTCGCCCACGCACGTTCACTTTTCACTCCTTCGCATGCCGATCCTCGTCTCAGCCGAATACCGCATCGGCGAACTGCTCGTCCGCTACGTCGCGCCCGCGGACCGGCCCGACGCGTGGGGTCTCACGATTCTGCCGGCGACGAAAGCCGACGACGCCGTCGCGCCGCGCGAGTGGCTCGACTCGCCGGCGATCCGCGGCCTGCCAGCGCCGTGGAACCGCACGCGCGCGTGGGAAGTCGATCCGCTCGTCCACGCGCACGTGAGCGGCGACGCCTATCCCGGCGGTTTCGCCCAAGGCCGCACGCTGCGCTACTCCGCCACGACGGCAAGCTTCGCCGTGCGGGCCCACGAGCGGGTCGATCGCGCGGACGGCTGCGTCGCGTTGCGCACGACGCTCGCTGCGAGCTGCGGACTGATCTGCACGCACGAACTCGCCGTCGACCCGTTCACGTCCGTCGCGAGCGTCGTCGTCACCGCCGGGAATCCGACCGCTCGTCCGCTCACGCTCGAGCACCTCAGCGCGTTCTCGCTCGGCGGCCTCACGCCTTTCGCGGCCGACGACGCGCCGGGGCGGTTGTTCGTTCATCGATTTCGCAGCGCGTGGAGCGCCGAGGGTCGTCACGACGAGCAATCCGTCGAAGCGCTGAACCTCGAGCGCTCGTGGACCGGCCACGGCGTCCGCAGCGAGCGCTTCGGCCAAGCCGGCTCGCTCCCCGTGAACGGCTGGTTTCCCGTCGTCGCCCTCGAAGATCGCGCGGCCGGCGTCACCTGGGCTGCGCAACTCGCCACGCCCTGCACGTGGCACCTGGAGATCTCCCGCCGCGCCGACCGACTCGCGCTCTCCGGCGGCGGCGCCGACCGTCTCGCAGGCGAATGGCATCACACCCTCGCGCCTGGCGAGCGCTGGATCGCGCCCGAGGCGTTTCTCACCGCGACCGCCGGCACCATCGACGACGCGTGCGATCGCCTGCTTGCCGCCACGCGCAAGCGCGCGACCGCCCGCCCCGCGGACGAAAACGGGTTGCCCGCCGTTTTCAACGAATGGTGCACGTCGTGGGGCCACCCGACGCACGACTCGATCGTCACGCTCGCCGATCGCCTCGCCGGCAGCGGCGTGCGCTACCTCGTGATCGACGACGGCTGGGCCGAACGCCCCGGCGAACAATTTCAGCAAAACGGCGACTGGCGCGTGAACCGCCGCGCGTTCCCCGCCGGCCTGCGCGCCACGACCGACGCGATCCGCGCGCGCGGATTCGTGCCGGGAATCTGGTTCGAGTTCGAAGCCGTCAACCCCGGCTCCGCCGCGTGGCACGAGACCGCTCACCAACTCCACCGCGACGGCGCGCCGCTCCAGGTCGGCAGCCGGCGCTTCTGGGACTTTCGCGATCCGTGGGTGCACGACTTCCTCGCCGAGCGCGTCATCGCGCGGCTGCGCGACGACGGTTTCGGCTACCTCAAAGTCGACTACAACGACTCGATCGGCCCCGGCGTCGACGGTCCGTTTTCTCCCGGCGAAAATCTCCGCCAGCACCTCGCGGGCGTGCAACGTTTCTTCGCGCGCCTGCGCACCGAGTTGCCCGGGCTCGTGATCGAAAACTGCTCCTCCGGCGGCCACCGTCTCGAAGCCTCGATGATGGCGGCGACCGCGATGAGTTCATTTTCCGATGCGCACGAGACGCCCGACATCCCGCTCATCGCCGCCGACCTGAACCGCCTAGTCTGGTCCGCGCAGAAACAAATCTGGGCCGTGCTGCGCGCCGACGACACACCGGCGCGTCTCAGCTATTCGCTCGCCGCCACGTTCCTCGGCCGCATGTGCCTCTCCGGCGACGTCGTCGCGCTGTCGCCTGCCGCGTGGACCGAAGTCACTGCGGCGATCTCGTTTTATCGCGAAGTCGCCCCGCTGATCCGCGACGGTCGTTTCCGTTGCCAACGCGCCGCCGACGGCCCGCGCGCCCATCCGCGCGGCGAGCAGATCGTCACGATCGAGTCTCCGGATCGCACGAGCCTGCTCGTCGTCGCGCACACCTTCGATCGCGCGGTGAAAGACCTGCGCCTCTCGCTGCCCGGCGAATCCCTCTGGCGGCTCGTGCGCTACTGGCCGGCGGCTCCGAACGTTCCATCGCGGGAAAACCGACAGCTTTGCTGGCGCGTCGCTCCCGCCCACCGCGGATTCGTCGCGCTCCTCGAAGCGACGCGTCCCGCCTGAGCGGCTGCAGGTTCGGATAAAAGCTCGTGCTGTGCGCGCTCAGCCCGCAACCAGTTGCCCCAAGCATTGAACTTGTGGAAAATCGATCGCGTGATGCGCGGAGTCGTCGCTCGTCGCGCCCGACTCGTTGTTCTCGGCGAGAGCGGCCGACTCGCGCACCTCTAACGCGGACAGCGTGATGGTTTCTTCCGGAGCGGAAGCGGGCGGCACGGTTTGCGCGCGCGAAAGCGTGACAACGCACGCGAGGAAAGGGACCACGCCGCGCCGTCCGCACCATTTTGCGCGTGGCGATTTCCGGATGTGGTCGTCTGGCCAAGCGATCATACCTTTCCGCGGCCTGCTGGCGTTCGGCCCGGCAGGAGCAAAGGTATCACACGAGCGAGCAGCAATCTCACCGCGGCGGCTGACATGCCACTCGCCAGTCTCGATCAACTCCGTCGTATTGGTCACCGCCACGACCACACCGCGACATCCGCTCCTCGGCTACGAGAACCCGAGGGATGCTTACACTCAGTTGTGCGACGTCACTCGTCCGCCGTTATCGGCAGAATCATGAGCGCGAAGACAGCGACAAGAATGCAACAGACGACGATACTGGGAGACACACCGCGTGCATCGGCACAACTGCGCCCGACTTTAGCACGCCGTAGTGCTACGGTCCCAAATCACGCAGAGAGAGCCCCTCCCACTCTGTCCAGTCATCCGAAACCTGATAGAGCGTTCGCAACGAAGCGGCCATCTGGACGGCGTTCGCGGGAGCGCGCACGAGGACTTCCAATTCGACTCCTTCCGACCATTCGCCGACGGGTAGCCGATCGATGTGTCCTGAGCCAATATGCCGGCCATCCTTGTCGAGAAAGGGAACCAAGAGATACACCATCGTGCCGGGGCTGACATGTCCCTTCACTCGCACCGTGGCGCGGTATAGATGTCCGGGTTGTGCGGGCCGCCACTGCCATAGCGTCTCCTGATTGCAGCCCGAGTAGCGGAGGCGCTGGCTTCCGTCGGGATTGCGACGCAGTTCGATTTTCCGGTGTTCCGTCGGCTCGGTTTTGCCGCCCCAAGGACCGCGCTCGACCCAGTCGGTGAGGGCGAATGGATGCACTTTCTTGATGGAAAGAGTCCGGAACTGCGGATCAGCGAGCAATTCGCGACCCGGCCCTTCAAGCGAGGCCGCTGTTGGCGGATGCCCGTCGAACATCTGTCCCAACATCGATGCAGGGAAAAGCGACATTTCCCCGCGGCGGGCGATTACGTCCACCACCTTACGTCGCGGGTCGGCGCGTAGATAGTCGTCGATCGAGGCCGTTTGAATCGCCAACGGACTGGTCTTCTTACTTTGCTGAAACTGCCAAATGAATGCGCGGCGAGCCTCCGCATACCGCGCGCAAGCAGACCGCAGCACGCTCGTCGGCGTCTTGACGTCGAACAGGAGGCGTTGGATTTCTTCGCGGATCTCGTCGTGCTCGCAGAACGCTTCGGTGACTCGAAAGGCATCGGAGACAAACTTGACGCGCTGGCGAACAACTCGGTCCGGCGCGGCCTCGGCGGCGCCAGCGAGATGCCGCCGCAACTGTGCTCGCACCTCCGGCGGGAAAAGCCGCCGCTGATCGTCGTCCCGGAGGTATTTGACCCACACCGCCGGGATCGGCTGTTCGCGCCATTGGCGATCGCAAAGCTCGTAGAAGGCACGCATGGGTCCGGCCGCCTCTTTCCAAAATCGGAAGTAATATCCGTCGAGCAGTTTCGCTGAATCCTGCTTCGGATCCCACAAAAGCTGGGCGGCCAGCCAAGGTTTTGGGCCGTCGAGCGCCCAATTCGGCGTAGCTTCGGCGTAAAACGCGCGAGCTCCCTTCTCGAAGGCGTAAGGAATCGCTTCGGTGGCCGCCCACAACGTCGGTCGTGGCACGAGGAAAGGGGCGCCATAGTAATAGTCGTAAAGCCCGAAAATTCTCGGCCCTGCCCTACCCCAGCGCTCGATCAGAGCGCGATCGTTGGTCGCGAAGTCTGCGTCAAACCACATGCTGCGATCGGCCGTAAGAAACGGCACGATCGTGGAGGCGACCGGAAACCGCGGCGTGTTTTCTGTCCAGTAATAAGCATAGGTCGTGATGAACCGATCGGGAAATTCCGTCGCAAGCGGTTTGGCGATCTCGTTGAGGAATTTGAAGAGGAGATCAGAATAGTCGGGGCGATCGCGAAAAAAACGTTCGGGCCGCACGGCTGCGAACGTCGCTTCCGACTGGTCGTATCGATAGGTATCGTTAAGCCCAAAAGCCCGACCGAGCTGTCCTGGGTGCGCACGAAATTCCGCGGCGAATTTCTCGGCGACAAACTTCGCAAAACCGGGAGCAAGCAGGTTCGGCTGCCAGTTGAGCGCACCTTTTTCCGGTGGGTGAAACCGTTCGCCGTTGAGCCACGGGGCGAACTCCGGTCGTTGGGACAGCAGCGTAGGCGGCACCACCTGCGAAGCTGTGTGGCCGTGTGGCAGCAGGGAAAACAGGCGATTTCCTCGATGCCATTCTCTGCCGGCCTCGGTGACATCGACACCCGCCAATTCGCGCGACAGATAGCCCGGAATGGCGCTCGCGGCCCCGGGCGACAGAAGCAGGCGATCACGGCGAGCAACATCCACGCCAAGCGCGCCGGGCATGAACCAGCGCGCACCGAGCGTCCGCTCAAGAAACCAGCTCGCCGAAGCGACTATATCGTCAGGACTCGCTGCGAGCAGCACCACCGTGCTGGCAGTTACGCGATACCCCACGCCCCGTGCGTCAATCAGCGTCCGCCGCAGAGAACCATCCAAAGATCGTCCGACATACACCGTGCGATGAAACAGCTCGCCCCAGTTCGCACCGCGTCGGATTTTGAACCGTTCCGGTGAACGACCGGCACAACGCGCGAACGTCGCGGCGAGGAGATTGGCCGCCACGATTTCCGCATCCGTGGGATTGCGCGGCACGACGATTCGGCATTCGGCGCCTATTTCGCCGAAAACGAGAAAATCGTGTCGCCCGAGTCGCTCGACGGCCGTCCAACTCGCGACAGCGATTGCGCCGCAAAGCGCAACAAGGAGAGACCAAATGAGAGTAGGCGTGCTTCGTCTCGCTGACATCGTCCTAACTATCTTTCGATCATTTCGGACGATGCCCAAAGATTGTCCGCATCTTCCGGCGCCGCACCGTTCGCGCTGCGTCCCCACGCGCTTGGATCGGAGCATCTGCCGTCTGGCCCCGCCGAAAACAGCGTGTAGCCCTCCGTTACGCCGCCTTGCTGGGCCGTCCGATAAACATACCGATAGGGCCGTCCCCACGGATCAACGATCGCAGCGTCGGGCGCATCGGGATTGGCGGAACGAAAATTGAAGCGGCCTCCGGGCACAAACCAACGAACGTCAGTCTTTTTCCCCTCCGCGTCGATTCGCCCCATCAACGCATGAAGAAATTGTGTCGGAGACTTCGTCTGCGGCCAGCGGTGGTGATATGCGTGAAAGGCATCGAGGGCCCTCTGTAATTGCGCAAGTTCCTCGCGTGCTTGTCGCATTCGCAGATGCGGAGTGGCGACGCGCGCGAGGATGAACAACCCGCCCGTCACCAGCACCGGCGCAGCTAGTCCCAATATCCACCACCGCCAAAATTCGCGTCTGTCGCTTATCACCGCTTCAGCAGAAAGTGTCGCATCATCGCTGGCAACGCAGGGTTTCCGCAAAAGCGGAACCGAAATGTGCTGGCCCTTTCGAGGCACGGTTGGGTATCAAACGTTCGTTACATGCGCCCCGTCTTCCTTCCGCCTTCTTTGTCCGCGGCCGAAGCCGGAGCGCGGAATGCCGCTCCCATTCATGTGACGGAAGGGGCGCTTACCGCCGTGCTGGTGGTATGGGGCTGCTTTCAGCCGTGGGCCTTTGGCACCATGCACGAGTGGAGTCAGTGGCTGGCGCTCGCGCTGGCGATAGTCGCCTTCGCACTCGCTCTCGTGCCCCGCATGCTCGAACTCCGCGTCGGACAGGGCGCCCGACGCACCGCTCCCTGGCGCGTTCTTGTTCGCCTTCCCGCGCTCTGGTTAAGCGCCGGCCTGCTGCTCTACGTCGTTGTTCAGAGCGCAAACCCGGGGTGGGCCTATCGCCAATCTTCCTCGCATTGGTGGATGGAACGCCAATCGCACATCGCGTGGTTGCCGAGCGGCTACACCGCCCCCTTCACCCTCATGAACGAGTGGCGCAAGCTGGTCATCTGGTGTTCGCCCCTCCTGGCGGGATGCGCGGCTTGGCTCGGCATCACGCGCCGCCGCACCTCCGTCTTTCTCCTCGGGGCGATTTTGGTGAACGGCACTCTGGTTGCCCTGCTCGGCATCGCGCAGAAATTCTTCCACGCGCCTGGAATCTACTGGCGCGTTGTTTTTCCGAACACGGAGAATTTCGGGAGTTTCGTTTATCGCAACCATGCGGCCGCCTATCTGCTCCTGATCCTCCTGCTCGCAACGGGTCTGTCGGCCCGAGCCTACCTCCGTGGCGAAGCGCGCATGCGGCGCTCGACGCCATCGCCCTTCCTCGCGCTTCTTGGCGTTCTTTGCATCGCGGCAATTTTTTATAGTGCCTCGCGACTTGGCACCGTCCTCGCCGTCGGCGCGCTTCTGCTTTACGGCGCGGCGATCATCCATCAGCTACGGCGCCAGTCCGGCGCGCGGGTGTGGTTGCCGGTGACGTTTGCGATCGTCGTCGTCGTCGCCGTGGGCTGGATCGCAATGACCGTTATGAGTGCCGACCCGCGTGCGCGACTCCAGACCCTCGTTAGCGGCACGGATCAGTTTTCACTGCGAGGACGCATCTACGCGTTCGAGGTCACCCGGCGAATGATCGGCGACTCTCCGGTTTTCGGCGTCGGTGCCGGCGGCTTTCGCTTCATGAGTCCCGCCTACGTCGGCGACTTCCCGGAGATCACGCACGAGGTGTTTCTCGGCGAACGCAACGCTTTCTACGTGCGCCACTGGACGCTGAACGAAAGCCATAGCGATTTCCTCCAGTTCACCGCGGAATTCGGCCTCGTCGGAGGCTTGGCGATCGCGGCGCTGCTCGGCTGTGCAATGTCGGCTTTCGCATCGCGCGCGCGTCGCGCCCATCCAGTGGCACTCAGCGGACTAGTCGCGGTGACAGCGACCCTGCTCTACGCGACATGCGACTTTCCTTTTCAAAACCCCGCTGTGGTGGCGACGCTAGTGCTCTTCCTGCCCTTGGCGCTGCGGCTTGCCGATCTGGAGGCCCCTCACGCGACAGAAGACACCTCCGGCCCATCTGTCGGGAATCGCTGACGCCGCCAACCTCTGCCGCGGCTCGGCGCTACGACCCGCCGAACATCAAGAGGGATCGAGATGGGGCCGATACTCCGGCACCAGCTCCTTGATCACGAGCTTGAGCTGATTCGCCTCCAACGTCGTGACACGGCGCTCCACCTCGTCGATGCATCGCATCCGCCAATCCTCCGCACGCGAGGACTGCGCGGCAAGCCGGGTAACTCGCGGATGAGGAGTCGGCAGCAGCATTTCCGACTGGTGCTGGAGCTCCTCGTATAGTTTCTCGCCCGGACGTAAGCCGATGAACTTAATTTCGATGTCCTGCCCAGCCCTCAGACCACTCAGTTCGATCAACTGGTTGGCGAGATCGACGATTTTGACCGGCTTGCCCATATCCAAGACAAATATCTCGCCCCCGGCGCCGAGATTCGCCGTTTGCAGCACGAGACCGACGGCCTCCGGAATGGTCATGAAGTAGCGCGTGACATCCGGATGCGTCACCGTCACGGGACCACCGGCCTCGATCTGCCGTTTGAAGATCGGGATCACGCTCCCGGACGAGCCCAGCACGTTGCCAAATCGGACGGCGATGAACTTGGTGTGATTCGACGGCTGAAGCTGAATGTGCTGAAGATGAATTTCCGCCAGCCGTTTCGTCGCGCCCATTACGCTGGTCGGATTGATCGCCTTATCGGTCGAGATGAAAACCATCGTTTCGACGCCGTGGGCGGAAGCCAGCTCCGCCAGCAGTCGCGTGCCCGTGGTGTTGTTCTTCACCGCCTCGCCGGGTTGGCGCTCCATCATGAACACATGCTTGTGGGCCGCAGCGTGGAACACAACCTGCGGGCGGAATCGTTCGAAGATGAAATTCATCCGCGGCGTGTCGAGAATGTCAGCTACCAGCGGGACAATCGTGCTGCTGTGTCCACGCTCGTTCAGTTCGCTCTCGATCACGAACAACGCGCCCTCCGCTTGCTCGACCATCAGTAATCGCTCCGGATGGTGGCTCAGTATCTGCCGGCACAACTCGCTGCCGATGCTTCCGCCCGCTCCCGTGACCAAGACGACTTTCCCCGCCACCAGCTTCGCCACCTCGACCGAACGCAGGTCGACCGATTCGCGACCGAGCAAATCCTCCACTTGCACCGGTCGAATCTTGGTTACCTGAACACGACCTTCCGCCAGTTCCGCCATCGACGGGATGATTTCCACCGTGAGTTCCTGCTCACGCAGCACCTTGTATATCTCCTGCAGCCGCTTGCCGGGCGCGGACGGCATCGCGATCACGCAGGCGTCCACGGGATGATCCCGCCGGAGTCGTGCGATCTCTTCCGGCGCGCCGAGGACCGGCGTGCCGTGGATGTGATGCCCGTGCTTGCGGCGATTGTCGTCGAGAAAAAAGATCGGCCGCAACCCCAGCGACGGCTTCGCTTGGATTTCCTGGACGAATTGCGCTCCGGCATCGCCCGCACCCAGCACCGCCAGGCGCCGGATCTTGCGCTTCGGCTGGTCCGCATTCGAAGAGCCGTAGCGCTCGCGGTAAATGCGGAACCCGAGCCGGAGGAAACTCAACGCACCGACGCTCAAAACGAAATCGATCAGCACCACGCCGCGCGGCGACACCATGGCCGGCGTAACTCCCAGACGCAGGATGTGGGAGAGCAGATTGGCGCTCGCCATCGCCGCCGCGATCCGGAGCAAATCCGGCACGCTGAAATACGTCAGCAAGCTGCGGAACTGCCGGAAGAGAACAAGCAACAGCAACTTGATCGGCAGATTAAATGCGAGAGAGAGCAGTCGTTCTTCCTGGAAATTCTGCGGAACGAGAAAGTCGAACCTCAGTTCGTAGGCGAAATAGCGACAGGCGCCCAGCACGGAGCCATACAACGCGATCAGCGATACGGCGCGCAGCATTTCCTGCGCGAGAAGCTTCCGTTCCAGTGGAGAATTAGTGGCAGTGCTCACGAGGGGGCCGATCGTTGGGCGGAAGAAACTCCGGCATGGTAGCTTCGCCCGGCGCGGAAATGCCGCGACGCGCCAGCACCTGCCAGAAAGTCAGAAACAGAATCTTCACGTCGAGCCATAAGCTGTGGCGTTCGACATACCAGAGATCGAGAGCAAACTTCTCCTCCCACGAGAGCGCGTTGCGTCCGTTGATCTGGGCCCAACCGGTCAGGCCAGGTCGCACCTCGTGCCGCCGTCGCTGCGCCGCCGTGTAGCGCGGCAGGTATTGCACCAGCAACGGCCGCGGGCCGACCAAGCTCATGTCGCCCTTCAAAACGTTCCAGAATTCCGGCAACTCATCGAGCGACGTCGCCCGCAGCCAGCGTCCAAACGGCGTCAATCGCTCCGCATCCGGCAACAACTTGTCGGCGGCGTCGCGCGCGCCGGTCATCGTGCGAAACTTCACGAGTTCGAAGATCGTCTCGTGGCGCCCGGGCCGCTCTTGCCGGAAAAACACCGGGCGCCCGAGTTTGCAGCGCACCAGCACCGCGAGCACCGCGAGCACCGGCAGCCAAACGGCAGCGGTCGAGACAACCGCGATCACATCGAATGCTCGTTTCAGTCCCATGGTTATCGACCGAGCGAACGCCAGACGCAGCGGACCGCCTCCGCCACCCGCTCGAGATCCGCGGGAGTGAGATTGGACCCGGAGGGCAGGCACAACCCTTGAGCAAAGAGCCGTTCCGCGACCACTCCTCCGTAGCATCGCGCTTCGGCGAAGAGTGGCTGCAGGTGCATCGGCTTCCAGACCGGACGCGCTTCGATGTTTTGGTCGGCCAGAGCGAGCCGCACCTGTTCGCGATCGACCCCGGCCACGGCCGGATCGATCGTGACGCACGTCAACCACCTCGTGCTGCGACCGTATCCCGCCTCGGGCATGAACGACAGGCCTGGCAGATCGGCCAGCGCAGCCTGATAGAACGCGCAGTTCGCGCGTCGCGCGTCGACCCGCTGAGACAACACGCGAAGCTGGCCACGACCAACGGCGGCGAGCAGGTTGCTCATCCGGTAGTTGAACCCCACTTCCGAATGCTGGTAGTGCGGCGCAGGATCGCGCGCCTGCGTCGCCCAGAATCGGGCCTTTTCGATCAAGCGGGCATCGTTGCTAACCAACATCCCCCCGCCCGACGTGGTGATGATTTTGTTACCGTTAAAGGAATGCACGCCGCATACTCCGAACGAACCGGGGGCTCTGTTCTTGTAAGTGGCACCGAGAGCCTCCGCCGCATCCTCGATCAACGGAACGCCATGGCGCGCGCACAGCGTCGCGATGGGATCGATGTCCGCGCTTTGGCCGTAGAGATGCACCAGCACGACCGCTTTGGGTTTCTTGCCTCGCTTCGCTCCGTCCTCCAATGCCTCGGCGAGCAGCGTCGGGTCCATGTTCCAACTGCTCTCTTCGCTATCCACGAAAACCGGCACCGCCCGCTCATAAAGCACCGGGTTGACGCTCGCCGAAAAGGTCAGACTCGAACAAATCACCTCGTCGCCCGGCTCGAGTTGGAGCGACCTCATCGCGAGATGCAGCGCCGCGGTGCCGGACGAAAGAGCTGCGGCGTGGCTCGTCCCGGCTTTTTCTGCAAACTCGCGTTCGAACGCATCAACCTGTGGACCGAGGGGCGCAATCCAGTTCGATGCAAACGTTTCGGTGACGAGCCGCAGTTCGTCACCGCCCATATGGGGAGAGGAAAGATAGATTCTCGGGTTGCTCACGATGAACTGCCAGTCACTGCCGCACCACGTCTTTCGTCAACACACGAGCTGCGACCGCCCGAGTGTTCGTTCCCAGGCCGATGCGCGCGAGAGCGCGCTCGAGCGTCAGCCAGCCGGGATCGCCCGCCAACTGCTCGAAAGGCCGGTCGCTGGTTACACGAATGAAATACTGCTCCGGCGGCGCCCGAAGCGCCTGGCGTGCGGCGTCGCGCCACCAACGCCAGATCGACGGCACACGGTTCGAGCGTTCGCCGTAATCGTAGAGCTCACCGCCGACGAGTTGCCAGAACTGGACCTGCAAACGCGCGCCGTCCGGCCCGGCAAAGCGCCGCCATTCTCCCGGGGCGTCCACCACACGTGCGGCGCCCAACGCGACCTGGTGGCGCATCTCCTCGCAAGTCCAACCCGCGCTCACCCAGCAACGGTCGGGAGTATGCGACGCCACCAGTTGCGTCGGCATCCGTCCCGGCCCCCAATAGGCAACGTAAACCGTCACGACCGCCGCACGCAGTCGGTATTCGCAATAAAGCAGGTCGTCGTAGCGCAACGTCTTCTCGACTTCCGCACGCGCCGTCTCTGTCGGACCCAATTCCAGTTCGTGGCAGGCAAGCACCCCGGGAATGGAAGAAGGGAAGATCGTTTTCAGCGGCTCGTGGCGGAGCGTCACCGTCGTCGTCGCGGCGTGCCGAAACTGCACCGCCAGCGCTCCGAGCAGCACCGCGAACCCTACGATCAGGATCAGCAATTTTCGGTTCATGTCGAGGGAGAGACCCGTGTCAGTAAATCGCGCATTGCCGAAAGGTCGGCGATTTCGCACTCGGCGGCCTCCAAAGGAGACGCCTCGTAATTCGCGTGCTCGCCCCGTGGACGCCTAAAGCGGACCGTGCGCCACCCGAGCCGCTTCGGCGCGACGAAATCCTTCCGCGGATTGTCGGCCAGATAGAGAAAGCTTTCGGGCTCGCCCGGCAGTCGCGCCATCACCTCGCGGAACGGCCGCTCGCTCGGTTTCCACGCGTCGCGTCCCCATTGGTCGCTCAAGACGATGCATTCAATCCACTGCGTCAGACCGAGTGCCGCCACCTTCCGCTCCTGCACGGCCAGATAGCCGTCCGAGACCAGCGCCAGCCGGTAGCGGCAGCGGCACCAATCCAGCAATTCCCTCGCCGGTTCCGGCAGCCGCAGTTGAGGAGTATGCTTACGATAGACTTCTACCAGGTGACTCACCGGCACAGCCTGCTCCCCGAGCTCCGCCCAAACCTCGTCGAATATCCGGCCACGCACGCCGCGCTCGAACGCGGCAACCGCGCGGGCTCCGAATCCTTCGATGCCTTTTTGCTCCATCAGCCAAGCGTCGACGGCCGCAAATCCAGACAGCACATAGTCGCGCTCAGGGTAGAGCGTGTCGTCCAAATCGAACACAATCGTGCGCACCTCATTCATCGATGAAGACGGCGGCATCGTATCGCAGCATCGTGACCCCGGTCCGCCAGTCGGTCGAGGCATCGGATAAAACGCCGGTCGCCTCTTGCAGCAGCCAGCGCGAAAACCTCGCTCCGGCCCGGTGGGCGAGCGGATACCCGCCCCCGAAACGCGCGTTGATCTCGAACACCCCGCACGCCCCAGTGTCGTCGACAATCGCCTGAAAGCACAGTGGACCGCGCGCCGCCCCTGAAATCGCACTCGCGATCAACTCGGCGGCTTCGAGGAGTCGCGGGATCCGTTCTGTTCGTCCCTTGGAAACCTCCCCCGCGCGCACTTCGATCCGACGATGCGGCACAGCGCAACGCAGCGTTCCGGACGCGTCGAAGAACATGTTCACCGTATATTCCGTGCCACGCCAAAGCTCCTGCACGATGGAATCGGCCGCCGCGTCGAGGCCATCAAGCTCCTCTCTCGTCATGGGCCGAACGATGCCGACGGACGCGCTTCCGCTGCGCGGCTTCACGACCACAGGCCACCGCAGGCGATCGGGCGCCGCCATATATTCGACCAACGCGCAGGTCGCCGGTGTGGTAACTCCCGCCGCAGCCAACCGCTCCGCGGTGGCTTGCTTGTCCCCGGCGAGGGCGACGACACCGGGTTCAGAAACGACCACTCGAGTTCCAAGTTTGGCGAACTGCGCCTGCTGTCGGCTCAACGGCCCGAGTTCCGGATCGATGGTGGGAACCACAAGCTTCACGCCCTCCGCGCGAGCGATTTCGAGGAGCTGCGGCACGTATTCCTCACTCGTGCAACGCGGCACCGCAAATGCCGCGTCGGCCGCATGGCAGGCCGAACTGAGTTCCGGGCGCAGATCAGCCGCGAGCACTCGCAACCGCAAGCCAAGTTCCTCGGCGTCACGACGGAAGCAATCGATCAACTGATTCCGGCGTCCCGCAGACGTGAAGAGAACGGTGATTTCGTCGGCCATCGCAGCAGTGTCTTTTCGGTCGCGTTACCTTCGCAACGCAAAAGGTCCACTCAAGTCTTCGCGCGCTTCCAGACGAGTTCCCAAAGCCGCCGCGCATGCCACCACGGGAGCGCCCAGGTCGGGCCGACCGGGTAGCGACGACGCATCACCTCCGACGACGGAAACACCGCGCGCCACACCCCGGCCGCGGTGTCGTAGAGCAACAGATTAAAGACGATGTAACCGAGCTTGCTCCACTTGCGCGCTTGGGGATCGAACAGCCCCGCCGAAGCGAGCGAACGCCGAACCGCCCGCTCCTTCCACCCGGCCGGCCGCAGTCGCTCCAACGCAGTCGCCGGCACCGGTGTGCGCAAAAGCTCCGCCGCCAATGCCAGCGAGAAATAGACCGCCACGCGGACCTGCAAGGCGTCGACGCGCGCGATAAACTCGTCCCAGTCGATTCCGCACCGGCGCACGATACGATCGACATCAGTGTGCAGCCGAAATCCCGGCGCGCGCACGTAGCTGTGTTTCGCCGTGTGCAGGCACACCTGAAGCAGATTGTCGACCGGGCAAAGCAGACGCACGGTCGTGCCCGGAACGGAATCGGATCGCCGGAGAAGTTCCGCGGCGGCGGGCTCCTGATGCGGCTGAATCCAACGCCCGGCGACCGGCCGCCATTGCAACTCGACCCAGAGGAACGAGCCGTCCTGTAGCTTCACGCGATATTCCGACCCGCCGCTCTGCTCTGCTTCCACGAGCCCTTTTTCCCCGAGCGGGCTCCGTGAATCGAACTCGTAGCCAAGGCGGACGAGACACGCGTGCGCTCGTCGGAAATCGCGCGGATCGACTAACAGATCGATGTCGCCCATCGGACAGCCGCCCGGATGCGGATAGATGCCGCGCGCGATTCCTGAGTTTTTCAACGCCACCAGTTGAATTCCGTCAACCGCGAGCGCCGCGGCAGCGCGGTCCAGTTCCGCCAGGTAAAGCGTTATGCGCTGGGTCACGGTGGTCACCGCTTCGTGCCAGTGCCCGGGAATTTCTGCGGGCGGCAGCACGCGTTGGAGCGCGGCGCCAACCAGTGAACTCACCTCGTTTCGCTCCGCCGCTCGCCATGCCACCTCGTCGCCGACCTCCCGCCAGAGCTGGACGAGTTCCGCGCGCTGCCAGGCCTCGTCGTCCGCAGTGCCGCAACAGAGCAGTTGTTCCAAACGGGTCAGTGGCCGAGTCATGGGAGTCAAATTTGTGGCGAGGCTGCGGGACGCAATAGCTCAAGATAAACGTGATACAGCCGACGAGCCGACGCCGCCCAGGAATAGCGTTCCACGTTGCGCGTCCCGCGATCCTGCAATGTCGCCTGCAGTGTCCGGTCCGACGCCAGTTGCTCGATTTTCGCAGCGATGTCCTCGGTCGAATGCGGATCGAAAAGGAGAGCCGAATCCCCCGCCACTTCCGGGAGTGAACTCGAGTTGGCGCACGCCACCGCTACGCCTTCGCGTTGCGCTTCGAGAATGGGCAGGCCGAAGCCCTCGTAGAACGACGGAAACACTAAAAATGCCGCACCGCGCAACCGGCGCCGCAACTCGGTCCGGCAGAGGAAACCCGTCGCCTCGATCCTTGCTTGCACCGAGGCGGGCGCGCGCGCGACCTGTTCCGCGAGGCGGGGCGCCAGTCGACCGAGCAGCACCAATCGATGCGGCACGCGGTCGGCGGCGAGGACGAACGCGTCGATCAGGCGAGCGATGTTCTTGTTCTCGTCGCCCCCCGCGAAGGCTGCGAAATAGGGCAGGACGACGTTATTTCCTCCCGTCGCACCATCGTCCGCATCAGCGGCGTCCGCGGCATTCGCGACGACCACGATTCTCCGCCGATTTACCCGCAGGCGCGTAGCGATCTCCTGCGCCGCGAAATGAGAAACCGTCAGCACGGTATCGGCTCGGTGAGCCATCGCGAAGCAGATGGTGCCGAGTGTCAGTCGCCGGAGGGCACCCATGCTGCGCCCCCACGCGAGGAAATTCACGTCATGAGTCGTCACCAGCGACAGTCCCGGCGCCAACACCGGGCCGACATAAGCCATCGAGTGCACCATATCGAGCCCCCGCGCGATCGCTTGGGCGGGCAAGAGGAATTGCTCCCACGCGTAACGAACTGCGCGACGTCGCGCGCAGAACGCACAGGGCACTCGATGAAAATTCGCCGGCAGTTCGAGCGGCAAATCGCGGCTCTCCTCGTTGAGGAAAAGGAAATACTCGTGCTCGCGGTCGAGTCGTCCCAGTGCCTCGACCAACGCGACTGCGTGGGTCTGGATGCCACCCGTTT
This sequence comes from Opitutia bacterium, assembly GCA_016187945.1. GTDB lineage: Bacteria > Verrucomicrobiota > Verrucomicrobiia > Opitutales > Opitutaceae > Didemnitutus. Next base: position 115,116 of record JACPIT010000007.1, on the reverse strand, counting down.
CTCCGGGCAGAAGGAACAGCAGATTGATGCCGATTTTCACCGCGTGTCCCGGCTCAGTTTCCGAAAAAGAGCCGCATAGGCAGCCGTGTTTGCCGTGCGTCCGAAATACATTTCCGCAGCAGCCCGGGCCTGCCGCCGGCAACGCTGCAGCAGCTCGGGATCGCGACCGCAATGCTCGAGCCACTCCACAATTCCCGCGGAGTTTTGCGGATCGATAGTGACGCCGCACTGTGCCCTCGCCACCAGATCCGAGACCTCGTTTGGATGGCGCGCGAGCACAAGCAACGCCGACCCCGCCGCGAGCGAGTAATACGTCTTGCTTGGCACGATGTAGCCTTCGACTCCGGGTAGAAAGGTCACCACCGCCACATCGCCCGTAGCCAAAAGCTGCGGCAGTTCCGATTCTGGTTGGAACGGGAGCAACGTGACATTCGAAAGCCGCTCTTGCTCGACGCGTCGCGCGATGGTCTCTCGACGCGCTCCCTCGCCGACAATGAGGAATTTCCAATCCGTGCGGTCACGCATCGCCGCTGCGGCGTTGAGCAGAGGATCGAGATCGTGGGTGTGCCCAAGATTGCCCGCATAGAGCACCGTCCGCACCTCCTGCTGTCGGTGACGCCGGGCGAATTCGTTCTCTGCCTTCGCCAGCGGGCGAATGAAACCGGTGTCGACCCAATTCGAAATAACGTGGACGGGAGGGCCTCCGGCTGGAAGCTCCCGCCGGACGTTCGCCGCCATGTGCTCGCCGATCGCGATCAGCAGTCGCGCCCGCAACCACGTGTGCCGGTTGAACCTCCGCCAGAGCTTCGCGATCCAGCCGTTTGTGGAAATGTTGCCCATCCGTTCGAGCAGCCCGGGATAAAAATCGTAGATGAGGATCGCATAGGGCTGCCGACGGAAGAAGGCGGCGAGCCAGCCCACGAGCGGCAAAAAAGGCGGATTGGAAACGATCAGAAGCGGCGAGGCCGGATCGCTGCGCCAAACTTCGCCAAGCGCGAAAAAAAAGAACCGGAGCCAACTCCAAGCCCGTCTCACGTTACTGCGCCGGTCGTAGTCCGGCCCGGCGCGCACTTCCACCGCCTCGGGCAGAGCCCGCGCGAAGTCCCGGGCATGCCCGGTGGCCAGCGTCACCGCCCCAAGTTCGTGGGCGAGATCCGCGGCGAGTTCGCGAAAAAGCGGTCCCGCAACTTGGTTCAACAGCAGCGGACGATGCACCGGGGGAGTTAGCGAAGGCTTCGTCATGCGACGTTCGCGAGATTCTTCTCAGCCGCCTCCACCGTCTCCGCCAACGCTCGCAAGCGATCGGTGGGCGCTCGGCGGAACGACTGCAGCGCGTCGTCGAGGACGTAGCACATTTCCTCTAGGATGAACGCCGCCAGCGTCGGCCTGCGCCCTCCTGCCCCCCAGTCCACACCAGGCCAGTCGCTCAAGAACGATAGCGTGCCGAGAGCCGGCGCTTCATCGAGTCGTCTAGCCAAATTTTCGCCCCAATGTGGATCGAGCCGGACGTCCAGAAGCAGAGACAACAAATCGTAGTTCGCCAGCCGTCGCCCGGCTCCCTCCCAATCGATCAGCCACACGCGATCGTCGGCCGAGAGGATGTTGCCGGCCTGCATGTCTCCGTGGGTGTGCGCAGTGCCGAGCTGCAAGGCTCCCGCGGCCCGCACGCACTGGTTCAGACGCCCCGCAGAGTCGCGCAAACGACGGCATATCTCCGCATCGATTTCGGCGCCGGATTCGCGCAGCAACTCGCCGATGCGCTGTTCCAGTCGCTCCGTCCAGTCCGACGCACGCTCGATTTTGAGCGTCGGAACGATCGCGTATTCCCGTAGACCTTCAACCGCGAACCGGATCGCTTCGCGCTCCTTCTCGGGAGTCAATCGGTTGGCAGGCGTGCCCTCGATGTAGCCCTCGGCGAACCAAGACCCGTCGAGTGCGACTTCAGCCAGCGGCGGAGCGAGCGTCGCGGCGATGCTCTGGCGCGCCTCGATTTCCGCGGCGAGATAACGGGCCGGAAACCCGTTCTTCAGAAGCACGACCGATGAATTGCGTTCGGGGCAAAGGATCCTCAACCGGTGATTGCCCGGCACTACGAACGACCCAGCGGCATCGTCGCGCTGCGGCATCACGCTGAATGCCGCCTGCGAAAACCATCTCCGCGTTGAACGCGCTGTTGCGAGCGAAACGTAGGCGGCTTGAACCGGCCGCAGCCAAGGCGACCGACTCCGCGCAAATTCGCGCCGGATCACGGCGAGTGCAGCGGCCGAAGTTTCCGACACGGTGAAGTAGTTGAGATAGGAGTTGCCCCGCCACTCTTGGGCCCCTGCCGGGCCGGTTCCCGGCTGATGCCAGCACACATGCATGGCGCGCCCACTCCGCGCGCTCCAATACCGCGCCAGCGTCGCCTCCAATATCGCGCCGAACGGTTCACGCTCGAGCAGCAGACTCAGTCGCATAGGCCCAGCGTCGTTTGAATTTGTCGTTGCACTTCCTCGCGTGGTGCGCGGCCGTCGAGCCGGCGCCACATGCCCGTCGCCGCGAGCTCCTCGTAGCTGCGAAGACGCCACGCCAGCGTTTCCGGGGTGTCGGGGAACGGTTCGTTTTTCGCCGCTGAACGCCGGAGCGACTCGTCGACCGGAATTAGGAGCAGAAAGGCCGCGTCAGGCGTTGGCGTCGCGCGCACCAAGGCCCACCACAACCACCACGATTCCGTGCGGTCGTGCGGGAAATTCCGGCGGAAATCGAGCGCGGTGTCTTCAAGATACCGATCGCAAAGCACGGCGTAGCCGAGGAACCGACAAATTCGGAGCCACAACACGTAGCACAGAAATAGATCGAGCATCGCCAGGGTGAGCCAGAGGCGCCGCAAGGTCGGAGAACTCATCTGTCGTTCGCGCTGAGCGGATTTTCCTGGCACGGGTAGTGCGCCGGGGCGAAACCGACGTAGCAGCGATTTCGCTCCGGAAAAGAGCGGCGTGTAGCCGCCGCGCGCCCAAAAACGTCGGACTTTGCAGCCGCGCGCGCGCAAGGTTCGCTCCAGCAGATCGAGTTGTGTCGATTTGCCGGCGCCGTCGAGCCCGCAGAATGCCACAAGCGCTCCCCTCATGCCGGTCTCATCCTCGGCGGTCCAACTCGCGACCGCGGGTTCGACGGAGCCAATAGCTGTCGAGGTTGGTGGACCAACGATAGAGGCTCGCGATGGGATTTCCCGCCGCATGCGCCAAGGCTCCGCGACCTTGCCGCAAACGCGCGCGGATGGCCTGGCCTTCCGGCGCCATCTCGTGCCGGCGACTTTGCGAAAGCTGGCTGGGCAATAAACGGAAGCCGGCGTGCGAAGGGCCGGCGTGTTTCTGAAAACGCGCCCCGGCATCTTCGGCACGACACCAGAAATCATAATCCGCTGAATAGCGGAAGTGGGTGTCGAAACCGCCCAGTCGATCGAACAGCTCACGCCGGAAGAGCGTGCCCTGTTGCGGAAACGGATTGTAGTAACGTTTCAGGAATCCAAGCCAGCCGGCCTCGGGCGCACGCCAGCTAAACAGGAAACGGCCTGTCTCATCGATGTAGTCGATGTCGCCGTAGATGATTTCCGCCGCCGTGCCGTGCTTCTGCAGGGCCGCGACGATCGCGTCGGCGTAGAGCACGTCGTCGCCGTTGAGATACGTCACCCAAGCACCCTGCGCAGCCTTCACACCGGCATTGATCGCGGCATACATGTTTCCGCGCGGATGGCGGAGGACCACTGCCCCGGATCGCTCCGCGAGCTGCGCAGTGCCGTCCGTCGAGTCGCTATCCACGACGAAGTGCTCGAGGGAGATTGCCGTCCGCAATTGTTGCACCGCCAGCAACGTCGCCGGCAACGTCGCCGCACAGTTCAGCGTGGGCGTGATGATCGAAAAATGAACCTGGCTCATTGGCCCGTCGGAGCCGCACGCCGCCTCGGCTGCTTTGCCAAACCCCACCCCATCGCCCACATCGGCATGGTTTCGTGATGCACGAGGTAAAATCCGAGCATCCCCGCCGAAAGCAGGTAGGGTCCAGGAGTGTCGGCAAGAGCACCGGAAAAAACGTAGGTGGGCACAAGTGCGAGATAGAACACGCCGAAAACCCAAAGATCCAATCGTCCGGCCGGATTGATTTGTCGAACGATAACCAAGATGCAGTAGACGAAGGCAATCAGGGCCACTCCGCCCAAGATCAGCCCGTGCTCAGCAAAAATGTCCTGATAGAATCCATGCGCGCCGTCCAATTGAGACTCCACGGACCCGGTGTTCTCATTGTAGCGAGACGTAATCTCGCCATAGCGTTTGAACCCCGACCCTGTAATCGGATGGGCCAACGAATATCGCATGGCCTCCTTCCAGATTTCGCCACGGCTGGACTCGATTTCATGGGCAACCGCCTCAGCGGTGAATCGTTCTCGCACCTCCGCCTGACGTAAATAGTCCCAAAGCACGTAACTCGAAATCGCAAGGAAACCGATGATCAGAACCGCCAGCCCGGATTTGTTGCGAAAGTAGGTGTAGAGGCACATGAAACCAGCAAGCACTAGCGCCAGCAGCAACTGTCGCGTGCCATTCAAGTAGAGCAACATCGTCAATGCGCCGACCCCCGCCCACCCAAGCTGCGTGACGATCTGGCGTCGAGACTCCAACATGATGACACCGAGCAAACCGAGTGCCCCGAGCATGAAGTAGTGCCCGCTGCTAATCGTATCGAGACCATAGATGATCAAACGGGTGCCGCCGAACAATGACTCCTGAATCCGCTGCTCCTGCCAGATGGGAATCACCGTGGGCAGAAGGAAAGCAGCGCTGAACAGCAACATCCCCCAAATATAGCCGCGAATAGACTGAGTTACACCGTAGCAGGCCAGACTGAGCAAGACGAACGCCGTGGGGAAGATCACCTGCGACAACGACAACTTGAGCGCTTCGCGTGCGAATTCGTTTGAGCCGCCGACCACGATATCCGCAATCACCTTCAACCAAAGCACCGCCAGCACCCATAAAGGAGCGCTGTATCGGGTGCTGAAAAAATGCAGCAGTCGCTTTTGTCCCGGCCCGGTCAAAGTTCGCCAAAACAACAAGCAAAACGCTATTGCCTGCATACCAACCAGCAGGCGCGCGTAATTGACGCCTCCAACTTCGACCCAAGCGATGCCACGAATAGTCGCCGTGCTGAAACACAAGCCCGCCGGATGACGCCACGCCAGATAGATGAAAACCGCGACGCAGAGATAGACCGCGTAAGGAGCGACGTTATTATCGAGAGGGTTCATGAGATGGCGGAGAAACGGTGCTGGAAGCGGGGGCGCCGGCAATCGGAGGTATGCGGCGTTCGGCTAGTCTGCGATAGGATTCGAGCTGTCTACGCGCGACAGTCACAGGATGGTGGCAGTCGTGCGCCTGCGTTCGCGCGCCGGCGGCGATTCGCTGGGCGATAGCATCGTCTCCCGTCAAACGCACGATTTGCGCCGCCATCGTCCGTGAGTCGCCAACCGGACAAAGGAGGCCAGTTCGCGCCTCTTCAACGTAAGAGGAAACCCCGCCCGCCATCGTCGAGACTACCGGCATCCCAACCGCTTGCGCCTCAAACAAGCTGTTCGGGCTGTTCTCAATCGCGGAGGCAAGCACGAACACATGCGCTCGCAACATTTCGGCGACAATCCCCGCTGCGTCCATTTGACCGAGCAAGTGCAGTCCATCCGCAACTCCGAGTTTCTTCGCAAGACGCACCAGTTGACGCCCAATCGGATGCCCCGCGTTGACTCCGGCCACCCGCAATTCCGCTTCGGGGTGTCGGGCACGCACGAGGGCAAATGCATGCAAGAGCGTGCGGCCGCCTTTCCAGAGAAAGGGCGAGCTGGTTGAAAACAGTCGGAATCGCTTGCACTCCGCTAAGCGCCAGCAACGAACGAAGAATGCCGGCCGGATCGCCTCGTGCATGAACACGTATTCAGCCCAAGGGTTCAATTCCCGGAGCCGTTCGCGGTCCCAGTCCGTCCGGCCGAAAAAGCGGCGATTGACCAGATAGACCTCGCGTTCCTTCTTCGCCGCGGCCGAGAACTGCAGCCACCGAATCCAAAAGGCCGGATACTGCAGCCGTTCCCACCACGGCATCTGGAACCACCAAAATTTCTGGTAGGCGGTCAGGATGCCTTGAATATGCACGATACATGGCACCTCCGTGCAGGCGGCGACCTCTCCCCAGAAACGTTCTGTGCCAAAAATATGGATCACGTCGGGCATCCATCGTTGGATTTCCGCGACGCACGCACGAAGGGCGCTCTCGGCCGCCAACCCAGGCCAGACACGGGAAATCTGCTGACGCACAATGTGATGCCGCAGGAGTCCAGCGGAACTGTCCACAAGCTCTGGCAGCACGACGTGCAGAATCCCGTTCGGTTCACGGTGTTCCCGACGTTCGGCGATTTTTCGGCGGGTAGAGATTACCATCAGCTCAACGTCCGGGAGCTTGGCGAGTTCGCCGCTCAGCGCGACCATCCATGAGCCACCGTAGTTCGATGGCACTCCGAGATGTTCACACATCGCGGGCAGCGGCTGATTGCAGAGCCAAAGCACCTTCATCGAAGCAGATCTTTCAGCACCGGGGCGATTCGGCGGATCTCGTCGGCATAGTTGTAGCGGTTCAGTGTTCGACGCTGCCCGCGTTCTGCGATCGTCCGCCGCTCATTCTCGTGCTCGAGCAGATAATGGATTTTTTCAACCGCCTCCTCCGCGTTGCGATAGGTAACGACTTCGCGGTCGACGTCGAACAGCTCCGGCATATTCGGCTTCCAGTCGGTCAAAAGGCAGGTGCCGACCCCGGTCGCCTCGTAGAGACGGATGTTTCCGGCCTGCCCGGTCGTGATCGCCGCGTCGTGATGCATATTCACCGTGATCCGACTGCTCGCGAGGGCGGAATACATCGCCACACCGAAAAGTTCGCCCTGACTCGCGGTGCGAAGGTGTCGCAGAGTTGTCGCGACCGCTGGGAAGCGCCCCAACGCCGTCCACTCCCCCCGGCGCGCGAACGAAACCGCATACCGAATCAGTTGCCGGTCCGATGGCAAACCGCTCAGCCACAGATCGAGCGGGGCTTCCCGCTGGATATGTCCGAGCAGTCGGCAACGTCCCGCATGTCCGGAGCGGACGTCGAGGCTCCCAATGAAACTCACCTGCGACTGTTTCGACTGTCGGTCCAGCCGGGGCAGGAGATCGGGCATGAAGCCAAACTGCATCAGTTCGGCGCGAATGCCGGTCGCGCGGTAGAACTCGACTGACTGGACCACCGGGGAGAACAATAGATCGCAGTGCTGCGTGAGCGCGGGATCGTGGCGGGCGATGCCGTCGTAGCAGGCGATCGGAAGCCTGCGCCCATAACGACGCTTCAGTTCTCCGCTCCACTCATAAGCGACCTCATGCGCGTGGGCATACAGCAACTGCGGGCCGAAGTGTTCTACTTGTGCGAGGAAGATGTCGCGCATCCAGGTCGCATCCGCAAAAGACACCCCGTTCTCCCCGGCCCATCGGCGCTGGAGCGGCTCCGCATTGATGACGATTTCCCCCACCGAGAACTCGCCCGTGCCCTCCAGTGTCTTTTTCCAAGCATCGGGAAACGAAAAGCCGTCGGCCATGAGCGCAGCGTGCTGCGCGGCATAGCTGGCATCGCGCAGTTCCGGGTGGCGTGCGAAAAACCACCGCAGATATTTCGGGTAGTAGGAAGATGCTTTGAGCAGCTTGATCACGGCAATGCAGGCGTAATGGGTCTAGGTTTTCTCGCGCGCGGCAATCAGCTTGGCCTTCAGGCGCTCATATGCGTCCGCCGCAATCGCATGGGCTGCGCTGTGACCGGGGAGGTAGCGCCCGATCCCCATGCAGCAAGCGGCGGTAACCGCGGCCACGAGCAACGCAAGCGGCGGCAACATCAGCCAAGTGAGCGGCGCGGGAAAGAGACCTCGCACCAAGGCCAGCCCCAACGTGATCGGAATCCCGACCATCGCGCTGCCGTAAAGCATGCTGAAGAATTCACTCCGACCAGCGTCTGCCGAGAGCTCGCGTTTCCAAATCAAATAATGCAACAGCGGTCGCGAGCCAACGACGGCGATCATGTCGCTCCACGCCGCCCCCGCCAATCCGAAGCGCGGCACGAGCAGGACACCACCGATCAGATTGATCGCGCCGCTGGCGAACGCGGTCATCGCCGTCCAATGCGTCGCACCGACGCCGAGGAGAAACTGATCCACAACGATCGAGGGCGCGCTAACCATCGAGACGATGGCTGATATGCGCAGCACCTGAATTGCCGCCGGGTCCACTTCAGTCCCCAAGTAGAGCCGCAAAATATCAGGAGCCCATACATACAGCGCGGACTGCACCGACACCATCACCAGTGAGATCGCCCATGCGGCCTTCTGCACGAGCATGGCCATCCGCACGCGATCGCCCCGACCGTGGAGATCGCTGATGGCAGGGAAAAGGATGTCCGCCAGCTTGGTAATGCCGATATAGGCGGTCGTGAAGATGACCGTCGGCACGTTGAAGAGACCAACCGCGCCCGTGGAGACGTAGATCCCGAGCAGGTATTTGTCTGCTTGGTTGGCAACAATGCTCCCGGCGCTGGCCGCGGTTTGCCACGCCCCAAATCGGAAACTGTTGCGAAACGCCCCTCGGTGATAACTCGGGCGCAGACGCAAACCGGGGCAGGCCCGGTTCGCCAACCAGGCCCATCCGGCCACCGTGACGATACTCCAGGCAAAGCGCACCTGCACCACGTTCAACAGATTCCCGCCAAGAATCAGCGTCCCGAGCCCCAGGACGATGCTCATCGTCATGAAGAAGGTGTTGGCCTGTGAAACCACCCGGTATTGCTGCAGCGCCGTCGGCACCGCGGTGAATGTCGCCGCGACTTGCGTTGTCAGCCAAGTCGCCGCCGTCCAGTGGAGCATCGCGGTGGCGAGCGCCTGGTCCGCCGCGTCGATGCGGAAGACCGCCACGGTCAGCCACGGTGCGAGCAGGCCGAGCGTCAGAGCGCCGAGCACTCCCACCCCGAGGTTGAAGAGCAGCGTGTTGCTGAGATAGTTCGCGGCGGCGGGGCGATCGCCGCGCGCGAAACTCTCCGCCATGTATTTCACCGTCGCCTGCGCCAACCCGAAGTTCAACAGGCCGAGGGGAGCGATGATCGAGCCGAGCAGGACGAGCAGCCCGTATTGTTTCAGCCCGACATAGTCGATGTAGAGGCGTGCCGAAAGAAACGTCGCCAGCACGTAAACGACGTAGGCCGAAAAATTCCACGCGGAATTGCGCACCAGTCGCTCCCGGCTGGAAGTGGCAGCAGCCGGGGCGGAGGGAGGCGGAGAATTTGAATCCACGCTGGGGCGATCGGCGGCAGAACTCACGCGCGCGCGTAGAACGCCTTGATGGTCGCGACCACGTGATCGATCATTTCATCCGGCATTTCGGGATAGATCGGCAAGGACAGGATGCGCGACTGGTTCGCGTGCGCGACGGGGAAGTCCGCCGGCCTGTGTCCGAGATACGCGTAAGCCGGATAGAACGGGAGCGCCTTCGGGTAGTTCAACACCGTCGCGATGCCGGCGGCGGTGAGGTGTTCGCGCAGGGCGTCGCGCCGAGCCGTCCGGATCACATACAGGTGATAGACGTGTGTCCGACCCACGGCGACCTTGGGCGTGACGATGTCGCCGACGCCCGCCAGCAGCTTATCGTAGCGCGCCGCGACGCGCTGACGTGCCGCCGTCCAAGCCGGGAGATGCGGCAGTTTCACCGACAGGATCGCCGCCTGCAAACCATCCAGACGGCTGTTGATGCCCTCCATGATGTGGTCGCCTTTGCCGCCGTGGCGGGCGAACGTGGCACACCAATCCGAGAGCTTGTCGTCATTGGTGACCAAAGCACCCGCATCACCGTAGGCGCCCAGATTTTTGCCCGGATAAAACGAAAAGGTTGCCGCATTGCCCCACGTGCCGACCATCCTGCCGTTTTGCGTGGAGCGGTGCGCCTGCGCGCAGTCCTCGATCACCCACAGGTTGTGTTTCCGCGCGATGGCCATGATGGCCTCCATGTCGGCCGACTGACCATAAAGGTGCACGGGGATGATGCCCTTCGTGCGCGGCGTGATCTTCGCCTCGATCTGCTTCACATCGATCGTGAACGTGTCCTCGTCGGTGTCGCAGAAAACCACGCGACCGCCGGCCTGCGTGATGGTTTCCGTGGTCGAGATCCAGGAATGGGCGGTCGTGATCACCTCGTCGCCGGCCTTGAGGCCGAGACCGCGCATCGCGATGTAGATCGCCGCGGTGCCATCGGAGCACGACACACAGTGCTTCACGCCCATGGACTGCGCGTATTCGGTTTCGAATTTCTCCACATACGGCCCGCGGATGTAGGCGGACTGGCGAATGACATCGGCGACGGCCTGGTCGATGGCGGATTTGATCGTGAGATACTGCGCGTGCAGGTCGACGAATGGTATTTTCATGGGAAGTTTGAGCGAAGCGCTATTTCTTTAGCAGCAAGTCAAAGCGATAAAAGTGATTCATCATGTAACTGGGTTGGCGAATAATCTTCGCCGACCGATAGCCGACGTAGTCCGCCAAATTCAGAAACCACCTCTCGTCATACCAGGTGCCAACCAATTGCCGCCCAGCCAAGATTCGGCCGAAGTAAAGTCGCCGTTTCTCATTTGACCGAACATAGCGCCAAAGCTTTCGATTATCTGGAACGTCCACGAGGCATATGCGCCCGCCTGGCTTGAGCCATCGGAAAGCATCGAGCACGAACTTCGCCGCCTCCGTGTCCGTGAAATACTGGATGCCAGCACAAACCAAAACCACGTCGAACGCTTCAGAAGAGAACGTGAGTTGTCTAGCGTCTGCACAGCGGCACGAGACGTTCGGCAACGACTTTTCTCTGAGTTCAGCAACGAGCGCTGACACGTAATCTACGGCCACGACGGATTGGCATCGCAATGCCAGTTCCTCCGTAAGCGCGCCGTTACCGCAGCATAGTTCGAGCACTCGATCGGTGGAGCGGACACCTGCCACTCGCAAAATGTGATTCGCCTCCCGTTTCCATTGGATGGCCGAGATTGGTTGCCCGTCCCGCGTGCGCATCACGCGAGTCATTGGGTCCGCGCGCCGGTTCTGACGCGCGTGATCGTGCCAAACCTTCCTCCAAAATGCTGATTTGTGATTCATCTGTGATGGTGTGACTCGGTTGAATGCAGGTAGCAATTTGCAAGGTCCGCTATGTAGCTCATCCCGAGTGCGGTCATACGCTGATGCACCGGAACGAAATATGTCATTTCGGTGTGAAACCCTCCACCTTGGACCCCGTGGTGTGCCATAAAGCCCTTCATGGCAAGCAGGTCAGTTTCCTCCGGGACGCGGAACATGAAGACTCCTGGCACATCTCCTTCGGAAAGGCAGAACCTGGCGGGGAGTGCCAAATCTCCAAATAGAACGGCCATCCGCCGATGATTCTCACGACGACGCTCGGCGATCTCCGCAATATCAGAACAATAGTGCGAAAGCACCGTCCGGCAATAGTTCCTGAAATCTGACGAAACCTCCTCCGTAATCTCGAAATCAGGTGCGTGCCACAACCCCCCCCCGCACTGGATAGGGAAAAATTTTGGGAAGCTTGCAACGACGAAGTCGCCAATCCTCCCGACCGTATCGGCCGCATTACGAGAAACGAATGAATGACATATATCTTCAATGATGGGTAACCCGTAACTGCGCAATTCGGCAAGGCCATCGAAAGCAAAACCAAATTCGTGATTCACGAAAATGGCCTTCGTATCCCGCTCCATTCGACGAGACCAGCGACACACCTTTTCGATCTCTTTCGTCACGCAGCCGCTTACATAATGATTGCCCGTTGTGGTGAAGATTGTGACGCAATCTTCTCGTGAGAGCTTCAGCGTGCGCAGCGCGATCCGAATCGCGTCCCGCCCATTCTCCGTGTAAATGAATCGCTTTGTCGGATAGCGACCGGCAAAATACGAATCGATCTGGTTGGCCGGCGGCAGGCTAGCATTCCGCTCTAAATCAGATGTTGTGAACGGGCTGATGCGATATGCCGGAAGCTGGAACTCACAAGGATTGAGGACAAACCTGCTGGTAAGAAGCCGTGGCATATTCAGCAGAAGTAGCGGTAGAGAACTTCGGCAGCCGCTTGAGTTGCGGCATCCGGAACGTCGTCTCGGACAAACGTGGCCGTAATATTAGTCAGCATGTCACGGAGCGCCCTTTCTCGCGTTTGATCAAATGTCGACGGCAGTCCGCGGTAGAAGGTTATTGGCGTCGCAACACACCCCAATGTTTCCTTGAAACGTTTCAGTCCCGCGTTGTCGCCTGGTGTCAGACCCATATCGAGGCCCCTCATGCCCCTTGCTAAGCCAAATTTGATGACCTCCCATAATAGCAAATTGTTGGGGCACAGGTCGAGATGTGCGGCATCAGACACGCCCATTTTATCTATGAGCCATCCATCGGCATGCAGGATAAACGCAGCAGCAATCGGCTTGTCTCCCAAACGCGCGACCCAGAGGTTGCCGGCACTCGATCTGGTAAAGGTCTCCAGCAGATTTTCATAGTGTCGGCGCGAGTGCGGCAGGGCGTGAAACTTGTGCCGCCGCAGGCGAGTCAGCATGCAGTAAAACGCATCCAACCCCTGCTGGTCATTCATCGGAGCGACGGTGACCTGACCGCGCATGGCCTTGCCGACGTTTTTCCGGAACGAGTGCTCAGTGCGCTCCCAGAGCTGTTCCGCCGTTCCCTCGAAATGGAGTCGGTGGCAGTATGCGGAACGAATTGCTTCAAAACCCGTCGCGAGCAGACCGGGATAATTGCCGCTGAGGCGCAGCGTGATCGCATGCTGAGGGTAGCTGTTGCGCAAGAACGCCGCCGCTTCAGCAATCAACGCGTCGTCGGCCTGCGGATCAATATAATCCGTGAACGGCACCGCGACCAGACGGGGCCCGTAGATGTCATGGATCGGCGCGAATGGCAATCGCAGTGCGGCTCCCTCCGCTTCCAACACTCGGAACTCGAATCCGTAAACAGTGCTGAGAAAGCTCAGCCATCGATACGACAGCGCAAGCTGCGTATCGTGATCGGGGTGCACAACCGCCTTCATTGGGCGAATCGAGAAGCCGAATGGTGCGTTGTTCTCTGCTTTGGAATCGAGGATTGATGTCATGCGAATGCGCGCCTGTTTCTGTTACTACTGTTGTAGTGTTGGGTTCGATCAATTGGGAGCGCTGCCTCTTTCGCCAGCGATAGAAGTCGGCAGCCGTCGATAAAGGGTCGCACGGACAATGCGTTTGGTGCCCGTGATCCGATTGGTGAGCGTCTCGGTGGTATCTTGCAGCACAACCTCATAATAGCCTGCGACGGCGCGAGCGGTGAGGTCATCGAAAGCGACCGGAAGATAGTCCATCTCGGGCGCCCATGGCTGCTGCAATACCACATGGGTCAGGCCCAACCGATCCCAAGCGGCGACGAGTTGGTCAGGGGAGCGCATATGCCTGTAATCCACAAATGCCGAAAACCACGGGTCGATCGGAATCTGCCGGGTTTGGAGATAAAAATTATTGCTGTCAGTCAGAGCAACACCGACCAAGGCGTCCGCCGGAAGTGCCTTTCGCACCGACTGAAGAAATTGGAAATTAGGCGTCGTCCTGAGATAAGCCTCCGCCGTGATTCGCCCGGTGAGCCGCCGCAAATAGAGTTGAGAATAGCCGAGCAGTTGTCCCAGCAGCAGCAGTGCCGCCATGTAAAATACGGCGTTGGCGGTTAACCGCCAACGCCGCGGAAGTTCCAGAACGGAGTGCCGCGCTTCGACTGCGAGCACCGCGAGCAAAGGCACCGCAGGCGCAAAAAAGCGAATGTTGCGTGAGCTGACATACAAAAGCGCTAGAAACAGGCCCGCGATCGCCGCCAAAAAGCGATGACGCCATTCTTGCCCACGGAGGCACAGCCACGCGAGACTCCAAGGCACCAACCACAGACCGAGTCCCATCAGCGGATAAGCCAGCAACGAATCGTGCAACCAACGCGCAAAATCCAGCGGGCCTCCCTTCACGCTATTTGCAAACGGCATGGCAGCGGCCACCTGGCGCAATTGACCTAGGTCTCCGCCGTCCCAGCTCAGCCCGTCCAATACGGGCCAAAACGGATTCCCCGTCGCCCGGAAACGCAGCCAATACCAGCCAAACGGGATGACCATGATCACCAGTCCAGCCAGGACGACTGCGTTCAACGATTTCCATGCGCGCCGACGAAGCAGGACCACGCTCGTCACCAGGAGAACACACAGCGCGAACAATAGGTAGGTGTGCTTGATCGCCGCTGCTTCTCCCCACAGCACCCCCGCCAAAATGGCGCGCCGCCAATCGAGTTCCTCCAGATGCGAGGCGAGTTGCAGCAGCCCCCAAGTGCAAAAGACCAGAGCTATGATGTCAGGCTTTGTCGCCGTCGCATTCCAAAAAATCACCGGACATGAGACCGTAAGCGCAACTACCCACCAGTCCCGAACTCCGTCACGCTCGGACGAATCGCGGCGCATCGCTGCGGAAAGCTTAAGGGTTGCATACCCCAGGAGCACCAGCATCGCAAAATTGAGCAGGTTCGGCACGTTCAATCCACCCAGCAGCAACCCGCCCCCGTAGAGCAATTCGCCATCGGCCATTAGCGCGAGATGCACGTCGGGGAAAAACTGCAGCCGGCCGAAAACAGAGAGGCAATTCGGCAGCATTAAATGGTAGCGTAAGGCGTCCGCTTGCCGCGGCGCCAGCACCGCAGCCGAAAGGGCGAGAAGGGACACTGCGACCAGCACCCCCCATGGAAGCAGTTCCTGTCGAGTGATGCTTCGCGGCGCGCGATCTGGCGCCGCTACCATCGCAACGAGATTCCGGCCCTTCAAGCTGGCCATCCCTAGCTGCGCCAGAGTCGCTGCCGCCGCCAATGCACTCACGATCCATGTCACCTCGAATTTTCCCACGCAGGCCAGTAGAAAGAGAATCTTGGTATCGATCGCGAATCCCAGGAGCAAAGCGGTGAAAAGCCAATGTGCCGAGACCCGCTCCGCGTGTCTGTCCCACTCCAACCAACGAGCGAGCGGCGCTCCCGTGAGAGCCGCCTGAAGTATCCAGCCAACGACGACGAATGTCGCTGTAGGGAGAGTTTCGGTGAATGGCATCAACAGGTTTATTGGTGGAAGCCCAGAACACCCACGTATGCTATCATGAAACGGAACGCGATGTAGCCGGTCAGACCCGCCGCCGTCACCAAACCCACCATGCGCGAAATCGACACGCGCGATCGAATCTGCGGCCCCGCCGCCTCCTGCGATGGACTTATGGTCGGCTTCACGTCGGTTAAATGTGGTTCGCTGTTCCGCGACCAGCGCGCTCGAGGATATCCACCACGGTCCGCGCATGCGCGCCGCCGGTGATCGGCTCCCGACCGGTGCGCAGGCAATCAACGAAGTGTTCGGCTTCGACGCGCAACGGCTCCTTGAAGCTCACCTGCGGCAGCAGGATGTCGCCCGAGCGATACGCAAACTCCGGCTGCGGCTTGTCGTAGTCCATGTTCTCGCCGAGCACGGCGCGGCGATCGATGCCCTTGTCGTAGATCGCGATCTTGTCGTCCGCCACATCGTCGTAGACGACCATCTTCCGCGAGCCGACGACGATCATCTTGCGCACCTTCTGCGGATCGAGCCAGCTCACATGGATGTTCGCCATGACCTTGCTCGGATAGACGAGATTCAGGAACACGACGTCGTCGATCCCGTCCTGCATGTAGGCCATGCCGCTGCGGAGCACCTGGGACGGCGTCGGATCGCCCAGCCAGTATTGGATGATGCTGATGTCGTGCGGAGCGAAATTCCAGAGGGCATCGATGTCCGAGCGGATGCGCCCGAGGTTCAAGCGTTGGCTGTAGATATAGCGGATCTCACCGAGTTCGCCGCGATCGATCAGATTCTTCACGTAGCGCACGGCGCTGTTGTAGAGAAACGTGTGCCCCACCATCAGCGTGCGTTGCCACGTCCGCGCCTCGGTCACCAGCGCGTCGACTTCCTGCACCGTCGTGGCAAGCGGCTTTTCCACGAAGACGTGCTTCCCCGCCCTGAGTGCCGCCTCGGCCAGGGCGAAGTGCGTCCCCGCGGGCGTGGCGACGACGACTCCGTCGACGCTCGGGTCAGCCAGCACAGTCTGCCAGTCGGCGACGGCTTGTGTGGCCGGAAAGCTCTTCTGCACAAACGCCCGGCGCTCCGCACTCGGATCGGCGAGGTATTTGACCGCGCATCCGGGCACGGTGCTGAAATTGCGGAGGAGATTGGGTCCCCAGTATCCGCAGCCGAATTGGGCCAACGTGACAGGTTTCGTATTCATGGAGAGGAGAGCGGGGCCGTCGCGTCGGTGCGCACGGAGCGCCGCCAGCGGTTCTTGAGGCGTTTCATTTCGGCGAGCACTCGACCGGAATATTGGCCGAACCCGAAACGACCGGAGAAAAACTCTCCGCCGACCCACACCCAGTCGCTGCCGAAGATCAGACGCGAGGGAAGGTGCTCGACGATATCGGCTCGGGCCACCTGCATCCGCAGCGGGGCCACGCTCGCGGGGCGCGCACGCTCGAGTTCCGTCAGCGCCCGAACCAGCGCCAGCCAGTAGCGTCGGTAAATCCAGTTGCGCAACGCATGCGGCATAACCCCGTATTGCCGCTGGCCGGAGCTGAAAACGAGATGCCCCAGCAGCGGCCGAAATCGGGCGAAATGAAATACCACGAGAGGGTAGCCGTTGACCAACAAGCGCTCGCCGGCGGCATGGTAGTGAAAGTTGATCCAGTTCCACGGCGCGAGATTCACGCCCGGATGGCGCGACATCACGACACCGGAGAAGCGCGCGGGCCATTGATCCAGATATTTTTGATCGGCGTAACGATCGCCCTCCAACCAAGCATGGCACCACTCGACGCAGCGATCCGCCCACCACCGGAGGCAGGCTAGCGCGGACGCGTCACGTCGGAACGACAGCACACCGACGTTGAACCGGCCGTGCGACTCTTGATGGCGCAGATGTTCGGGAAAGCGATGCTCGACCACATAGATGCTCCCCTCTCCCATCTCGATGAACATCTCCTCCGGACTGGCGAAGAAATACATGTCCGCATCGACGTAGGTAATCCGTGAGACGCCGGAGTTCTCCCGCAGGAGATAGAGTGGCAGAAAGGGACTCAGCGTGTAGAAATACTCGACGCGCGTCCGGTCGGTTTTCGCCCGAGCCAGCTCCGGGAAGTGCCGCTCGAGTGCATCGAGAGAAATGCAAACGACATTGGGGCGCCTCAAGGCGACGAGGATTTCCTCCACGCCCTCGTCCATCGCGAGAACGAAAAGCTTGCCGGTCGGATCGGTGTGCTGCAACGACTCCGCCAAAGCCAGACCCTGCGCTGCGTAAGCAACGTTGAAAAGCGTGCAGTAGTGATTGAGCGCGTTCACTTGGCGCAGAATTCCCGACGCACAAAACTCATTCCGCGAAAATCGACCGACGGATCGAAACGATCGATCGCCGGCCAAGTCGCCTCACATCGGTAATCGCTCTCGAGCGCCCGCAGCAGCTCGGCGTCGAAAATCCAAGCGGGATAACTTCCGGGGTAAATGCGCGGTGGCACGTGCTGGACGACGAGCCGGCGACGGCCCTCGCGAACAAATCCCGTCCGGTCGATGACGATTTGCGGCACCTGGAGTCGCTGTAACTGGGCCAGTAGTTGGTCAGGCTCCCGCAGATACGCCAGCACGCTGGAAAGAACCACCACGTCAGGTCGACCGTCGGCCGCAATCACATCGTCCAACGTCAGGTAAAAGCGCAGCGGTCCCACCGAGAACTCACGCTGGCCCGCCGCAACCACGTGAGCCTGCTCGACGACGTTCCAGCGGAGATCCTGCACCCCCCGCAGCCAACTTCCGTGCTGCCACCAGAGACTGCCCAGCGCGCCACCGTAGTCCAGGACGCGCAAACGACCGCCGTTGTCCGCCGCCTGCCGTAGCAAGCAGGCCATCAGCGGCAAATTCGGTTCGCCTCCTCCGGACACCAGCGCGCCATCGCGTTCGACCAGCCCCGGAGCGTCGCGAACCGCGCGCGCCGACGCGAGGACCGCGGCGAAAACCTTCGCGTCGTCGTAGCCGCACGACGCCCGCAACGCCGTATCCCAATCGGCGTAGTCGCCCCGAAGCCACTTCCAACCGAACCAGCGGCGCCGCAGCGCCAGCAGCACGGGAGGGGTCAGTGCTTTTATCGCTCCGCGAAAGGTCGCGCTCGTCATGATTTCTCCCGGATGAATTCCCGCCACTCGGCATCTGTCAGCGGAAAGCGCCGATTGGCATATCCTGGGGGCAAGAGCCACAACTCGCCGGTCGGATATTCCGAGCGCACGCGACCAGCCGAAGCGCGTGTCGGCACGTAATGCAGAAAGTCGATCAAGTTCCCGCGCGGGTCCGGACGCAGAGCGGCGAACAGCTTCCACCCCTTCAGTCCGAACGACGTGCCTGCCATCTCCGGCAGGACGCGCGCACCCGTGCGCAGTTCCATTTCGTAGCTAGCGACCCGCGCTTGCACCTTCATTCGTCCGTGGTGGAGCACGACGGCATACAGCAAAAACGACAGCAGCGCAGCATAGCCCAGTCCGACCCGGCGCCAATTGGGCGTCGCGGGCGCATCAGCGGAGCGTGGGCTCGTGAAGACGATCAACACCAACCAAGGATCCACGAGGTAATGCTCCCACCATTTGCCGCGCACCGCGACAGCTCCACAATAGAGGACGAGAAAGCCCCATGCCGGCAACGCCGGCAATCGAGTCCAGTCCACCAGCCAGAGCAGCATTCCCGCCGAATACGGCGCCAAGCCCGCCAAGGACTGAAACGCCGGCGTGCCGATGTCGATTTCGAAGCCGTGTCGCCAGCCGAGTGCCACCATGCATAGTGAAAGCGCCCCCGGAATCCACGGCGCCCGCAGATTGCGGCGCACGCGCTCGATCGCGCCGCCGTGCAAGACGGTGTCCCAAAGCGTCCACCCCGCGATAATCGTCAATACGCCGCCCAACGTCCGACAGGCTGCCTGCCACGGAGTAGTCTGCGCCATCTTCGTCGTCGCAATCTGCCAGGCCAGCGTCGGCGTTGTCTGCTGCAGCAGCCACAGGGCAAGCAGGCCGCAAGTCGCCACGGCCGCAATCGGGCGCCACTCCCACCGGCGGCGCACCCACAGATCCGCCAGCGGCAAGATCAACAGGAAGAGCCCGCTCTGTCGGCTCGTGAATCCGAGGAGCACCAAGCCGCAAAACCATCCCAGACGACGTTTCTGCCACGCCAACAAGGCGGCCAACAGCGTGAACACGCTGACGGTATAGCCGGTGTATTCGATCGTCTTGTTGAGAAGCAACGGGCACGCGCTGATCCCCCATACAGCCACCGCACGCCATGCGCCCATCGGAAATTGCGAACGCAGGAGCCGCTCCAACAAAACATAGTTGCCCACGGCGAACAGATAGGTGAGCCCCAGCGTCGCGATGTAGAAACTGCCCGTCAGCGTGAACAACGCCCAACCACCGTAGACGAGAGGACGGTTCAACGGCTCCAGCCAATGACTGGACACCCAGTGTCCGCTGCGCGCGGTCAGCGCCAGATTCTCGTAGTAGCCGAACTCGTCGCCATTGTGCACACAGTTCCATCGCGGCCACAACCAGAGCAACAACACCGCGTAGGCGGCTAGGCCCCACCAGATCGGAAACTTCAACAACCAGTTTTTTTCAACCCGTGGCGTCATGGGCGCGGAACGAACAACACCTCATGTCCGCTCGGTGAAATCCAGCACGGCACGAAGCCCGCTTGTCTCAATTGATGGAGGGCCCGGCGCGTCGCCGCCGCACCAAACGCAGGCAGCCAATGATGGAACTCGATGAGCAATTGCCGGACTTTGCGAAGTTCTCCGTCCGTAACCAACCGGTCGATGACTTCGTATTCGGCACCTTCGATATCCATCTTGAGCACATCGATCTCGGCCACTCCGAGGCGCTGCATCAACATTCTCGGATCGAAACATGGCACCTGAACTCGCCCGGCCGAGACATGCGTGCCCGGACGGAGCGAAGCCGAGACATGGTCGGGATGCACGGGCAGATAGAGTTCCAGCGTCCCGCTGTGCCCCGCCAGCGCCCAGGGATGGAAAACGAAACGCGGGTCATGAATGTTGCTCTCCACCCAAGCAATCGACTTCGGCGTCGGATCGAACCCATGCACCGTGCAGCCGTATTTCGCGATCAACGCCAAATCGAACGTGCAGTCATCCCCGATGCCAAAAGAAAGCACGGTCGAACTCGCGTCCAGACTGTCGGCGAGAATCGCCCAACCGCCGTATTCCGATCCGTGGAATTCCGTGACCGCGGAGACGCGAGAGCGCATCCAGACTTCGCGACCGGTGACAACCTTGCCGATAAAGCGCACACCACGCACCCAGCGACGGAGCAAGGTCGACATCATGGCAAAGCTTCGCCGGGTCGCTTCCGGGATTTGTTTGCGACCGAAAAGGGATTGAGCAGTCGGTTCTGCATGGGCGAAACCTGGAAGGTTCCGATTACGTGAGCTTCAGAAAGGTGCGAACGACGGGCATCAACGCCCGGGCCTTGTCCTGCCAGCTTTGCAGCGATTTCAATCGCGCATTCAGCCGCGCGATCTCCTCGCGGCTGCCACCCGGGATCTGGCGCCGGAGCGCGGAAAGCCTGGTTTTGCCGTCGTCCAACTGGCGCTGCATGCGCTTTTCGAGAAAACGCTCGATCAGCTTGCGCATCTCCAAGTCGGGCTCGAAGAGCTCACGCCGGTCCTCAGTCCTCGAGACCTCCTTGAGTGCGCCGACTTCGCGCAGCACGCGCAGCCCTTGGCTCACCGAACCCTTGGAAATGTTCAACCTCGTCTCGATCTCCGCGAAGCTGAGCGGCGCCGGCGAGGCGAAGACCACTCCATAGATTGCCGCCACCGATTTTGGGACTCCAAGGATGTCCGCCGCGCCCACAAAAAAATCGACCACTTGCTCCTCGAACCCGACCGCATCCACCGGTCGTCCAGCCGCCAACACCAGTCCACGAGCGGACGTGGCAGAGGCAACGTGTGCGTCGATTGCGAGCCGGGCCATTGTCGAAAACCGAATGCATCATGGATTTTCCCGATGTTCAATTCAAAATGAATTAAACTGCTGCACTTCTCGCCGCCGCTTCTCAGGCGGTAGCAAAAATTCGACCGCGCCCTCCGTGTGCGGAGGCGGGTTGGAAATCGTCCCCGCGAGAGATAGCGCTGACTCGCCTGGATTTTGATCGTCGTTCGCGAATTTCATCGAGGGCTTGCTGGCTGGCGGCCCCGGAATCGACGGACCGCGAAGCGCGAACCGGCACCGCCGCGATTTTTCCCACCGCGCGTAAACGCACATCTCCCTCTCGCGCTCACTCGGCGACGAGTTCGAGAGAGCACCGCTGTTTGGGTGGAGGTGTCGGCGGACGATGGGACAGCTCAAGTCGCAGGCTTTCGTGTTTTCTCGAAACTGCACGGCGCGGCGTGCGCTCGGCTGGTGTCTGCGGAAGCAATATCGCGGTGACGAACCCACCCTCGAGGGCGCGAGCGCCGCCGCACCGTTCACGACGTAGCGACCGGGCGAGTGGCGGTCACCGGAAATCGCGGTGAGGCGTAACTTCGAAGGACCGGTCGTGCGATCGACGACCTTCCACCAGCGACGCTGCTCGTCGACGTAGTAGGTGTTGGGATCGGCGCCTTGCGCGAGCGGCTCCTGCTGCACGTCGCCGAAACGGTAGCGAACCGGCTCCAGCCCCGCCGCCTGACGGACCGACAACACATCCGGCAGCCAGCGCAGATTGAGCGAGACGATCAGCGCCTTTTCGCCCGGTGTGATGACGCCGACGCGCGCCGCAGTGACGTAGTCTGCGATGCCCCGCTCCGGTCGAACGTCGCGCATTTCCACCTTCGCGCGCGCGAAATCGTCGCGCTTCAGCGCATCTCTCGCCCGCTCGACAGCCGCTTGCGCGGCAAAAAACGACAGCACGAATCGCTCGTGGGCGGCGAAGTAGCGGAGCCGTTCGCTCGCTGGCGACTCCAACGGCCCCTGCGCCATTTCGATTTCGTCGAGCAGCGCCAGTCGCTCGCGGCCGCGTTGTGCATGGATTTCCGGCGTCGATAGCGGGAAATCGATGAAGTGCGGTGGTTTCGCGGCCGAACATCGGCGCCTCCGTCACCCACGGGAGCAGGTAGCGACCGCCGGTCTTACGTGCCGCTTCGCCGAATAGCCGCGCCGCCGCATCGTCGCAGGTGAGTTCGAGCGGCTCATCGCGGGTTCGCCGCCACGTTTGCCGGCTCGTGCTGCGGAAATAGAGATCGAGCGGTCGCGTCGTCCAATGAATGACGCCGAAACCCGCCGCGCCGATCTGTTCGAGCTTCGTCGCGAGATCGCGGAAGGGCGTGTAAGGGCGCCCCACGTAGGTGCGGTCGTCATGATGAGTCCAGAGGATCGGAATGACCTTGCGACCGCTGCGCATTGCACGGAAATCCCGCCGGGCACGTGCCGAGTCGAACGACACCCACCAATCGAGCGCGATGATGGGGATTTCCGGCGCCAGATACCGATCCGTCGCAGTCAGGAAGGGAAACGCCCACGATCCGGTCGCGAGGGCGACGTCGTCACGTTTCAATTCCGTCAACGCGCGGCGGAACGCGTGCACGATTTTCGCAAGGGCGAACGCCGACACGTCCTCGTCGGGGCCGGTGAATTCCCGTTGCCACGCGGCAGGCATTTCGGCGCGCTTCAACCGGCGCCACGGCGTATTCGCGGTCGGATCGCGGAACCAAACCGCGAGGCGCGTGACGTCCGGATACAGCGTCAGCAGTTGCTCGACCTGCGCTCGATAGAACGCGAAGCCCGCCGGCGTGTCCGGATTCGCCAGTTCGTGTTCCCCCGAGCGGAAGCGTGCGTCGGCCGGCAGCGTGGCGATGATCTCCGATGGATTCGCCGACGTTGTATCGACGTCGAGCGCGAACGTGACGCCGAGTCCGCGAGCGCGCGCCTCCGCGAACACGCGCCGCATCATGGTCACCGTCGCTTCGACTCGCCGCTCCGAGTCGACCTGCGCGACCGAAGCGCCGAACACCGCGGACGAAAATACATCGCCGCCCACAAGTCGCCGCACGTCGTTGACGTGCTGGGTGCCCCAATCGCGCCCGCGCTGCGTGGTCGCGAAATAGCCGACCGTTTTTGCCACGCTGTTGAATTGGAACGAAAACATCGGGCTGTTGCCGTAGGCGTGCACCATCAGGTCGTTGAAACGCAGACGCACGGCGGTCGCGATGTAGCGTTCCCAGTCTTCGTATTCCCACGTCGTTGCGCTGCTGAGAAAATTATGCCAGTTCAGGATGATCCGATCGGCAAACAGCGGTGCGTCGCTCGGGGACCAACCCTCGAACGACAACGTGCCGCGTCGCGGCAGCGGCTCGCTTTCGTCGCTCAGAAAGAACCCGCAGCCCAGCGTCTCGAGGAGCGCGTATATGCCATAAACGACGCCACGTGCATCCGCGCCCGCGATCACGGCGAGATCGCCGCGATGACTCACCGCGAAGCTTTCCGGCCGGCTGAGCCCCGCCGGATCGACCAGGCCGCCGAGGAGCGCCGCGCTCGCAGACAGCTCTGCGACGACGATCGTCCGCGCTGCGGGGCGGACCTCACGCGCGTGCACGAAGCGTTCGTCCGGATAAAGCCGACGCAGCCGCGCGACCAACTCGTCGGTCGCCCGACGCTGCGCCACGCTTGCACTCGACGCCTGCACAACCTCGATCGGTTCGCGCGCATCCGCGAGCGCCGGGACGCAACTCGCAAACAACGAGAGCCACGAACAAAGGCGAAAGCAAAGCGGTCGGAAACGCATCATCGCGCCGCTCAGCATAGACCCGAAACGCCTTCTGCCCTCTCGCAGGACGCTCATGCGGTTGAGCTGCCGGCCAGCGTTGTCGACCGCTACCGTCTCACCCGCCCGACAGCGTCAGGAGCTCAAGTATCGGTCGCGCCCCCGGACCAACGCCTCGATTTTCCGATCGGCGACGGAGCGTTTGAGCATCCAGAATCCGCAATCGGGATGCACCCAACGCACGCGGCCGGCGCCGACCTTCTTCTCGACTGCGGCGATGCGCTCCGCGATTTCGTCCGGCGTCTCGATGTGGTTCACCTTGATATCCACGACGCCGACTCCGAGAGCAATCTTCCGGTCGATCTGCCTGAGCGCGTCGAGATCCGACGCCGGTCGATGCGCCAATTCGAGCACGAGATGGTCGCAACGCAGGCTGTTCAAGAAGGCGATCAGCTTCTTCCAACCGCCGGCTTGAATCGTCTGTCCGCCGTAGTTGCCGAAACAGAAATGCACCGCGCGCTCCGTGCCGCGGTCGATCGCGTCGAGCACGCGATTGATCGCCTCCGCCGCGAGCGGGCCATCGGCCGGATTGCCCGGGATGTTGGCCTCGTCCATCTGCACGCACGCCGCCGGCAAACCGCGCACCTGATCCGCCAGCACGTCGGCGAGCGCGAGCGTCAGCGCGGCGAAGTCGCGGTAGTGATGATCGAGGAGCGTGCGCGCGAGCATGTAGGGGCTCGTCACGGTGAACTTGAACGGCCCGCCCGCGACCGCGGCTGCGCGCTGGCAATCCGCGAGCAAATTCAGCGAGCCTTCGCCCAGCGGGCCCGTAACGACACCAGCCGGTTTGCGCCGAAATCCCATCGGCGAATGCCGCGCGAACTCCTCCGCGACCGAACGTCCGACCACCGATGAAATCCCGGCCATTGGCCGGATGAAGTATTCGATCATCCCGTTCGTGTCGGGATGATTCACGTCGAACCGATACAGCTCGCCGTCCGTCGGCAGATCGATGCCCGCCTGCCGCTGCAAATCGAAGACGACGCGCGTCGCATCGATCACGCCCTGCTCGCTCGGCGACGCCGCGAGCCAGTCCGGCACCGGATACGAGCCGACCGTCGTCGCGAGGATGCGCGGCGATTTCGGAATCGGTGGCACTGCCGCGTGCGCCGCTTTCACGGCGGGAGCGCGAAGACCCGCGGCGGCCGCGAGCGCACGAGGACGGGAGGAAACGTGTTTGGGGGAGAGGCAAACGTCGCACATGGGAGTTTCGGGGTTGATCTCATTCGCCGGCGCCGGCGAGCAGCCAGCGACGGAGTTGTTTCTGGAAAGTGTTCGCGAGCGTGTCGCCGGGCGTCACGAGCACGCCCCACGCGCCCCGCGCGGGATTGATCGGCACTTCGCGCGGCACCTGCAGCTCGCACATCCGGCGGTCTTCATCGAGCACCTTCACGGCAAACTCGATCTGCGCCTCCGGCGGCGGGCCGCAAAAACCCGGCGAAATCGCGAGCGACCAGAAACACGTGCAGCTCTCGCGCGTGTTCGGCGACGGAATGTGCACGAGCACGCGCTCGTCGCCGTCGGCGAAGCTCTGGCGGATCGTCGTGAAGTTCGGCAACCAGCTCCGTTGCCGCCGATGGTGCGCACTCTGAAGCTTGCCCGGCATTTCGTGCGCGGTTTCGAGCGCTGGGAACGGCGCGTCCATCTGGTAACCGCCGTCCGCATGCGTCGTGATCTCCATGCCGCGAATCCGGGGATCGGCACACAGGCCGAGCGTGCGGCGATGGGCGAAAGCAAAATGGGTCATGTCGAGGTAGTTCTCCACCTCACGCCTCCAGCCCGCCGCGAACGCCATCGGCGGGCCGAGACGGTAAGTCCAACGCGCATCCTCGAACTCCGGCACGTCCGGCAATTCGTGCTTCGCGCCATTCGCCAACGGCGCATCCTCGAGCTTCACCCACACGAATCCGTAGCGCTCCTGCACGCGATACGTGCGCAGGTGCGAGAGCGCCAACTTCTCCGGGCTCGGTTCGACCAGCGACGGAATCGCCGCGCACGCGCCGTCCACAGCGAAGGTCCAGCCGTGATACGGACACATCAGCACGCGGTCGTGGATGCATCCCGCCGACAGGCGCGCGCCCTTGTGCGGACAAGCCACGTCGGCCGCCAGCAACTGCCCGTTGGCAAACCGGGCGATGACCAGTTCCGTCTCGAGCAGCGTGTAATTGATGACGGCACCGGGCGGCAGCGCGGGCGCGTTCGCGACGGGCTGCCAGGTGCGCCGCAGCGCGGAGAAAACCGTATCCTCGGTCAAAGTCATGCGTGGCGCGGCATCCTATCACCTTGTCGCCTCCCGAGTCGTGGCGCCTTGGGCGATGCGGCTTGGCAAATCGGGCGCTCGTCGCCATTCCCAGTCCCGCCATGTTCGATCCCCGCGCCCGGCGCCCGATCGCCGTCCAGTTTCCCGCCTGCGGCGTGTTCGTTCTCGAAAGTCACCACGCCCGCGGCTTCCGCATGGAGCCGGCGCGGCACCCGTTCATGAAGATCGTCCAGCCGTTCTCCGGCGCGGGTTGGCTCGTGCGCGGGGGCGCGCGCGTGCCGTTGCGGGGCGGCGGCGTCGTGCTCGTCCCGGCGGGCGAGCGGCACCACATCGAGGACGACGGCCTCCGGCCGCTCTCGCTCTATGCGCTTTGCCTCGCGCCGCGGTCGTTCAGCTCCCTGCCGACGAGCCTGGCAAGATTCCGCCACTTCCCTGCTCCGGCGTGGAACGGCGAATTGCGCGGCATCGTTCGCCACCTGCTGCACGAGCAAACGCTGGCGCGCGTCGGCGCGGAGCTGTTGATCACGGGATTCGCCTGGCAGGCGCTCGGCCTCGTGGCCCGAGCCGCCGCCGGACGCGCGCCGGAGCCGCGACATGCAGCGGCCGACCAGCCCGCGCGGGCGCGCGTGGCGGCGTATGCGGCGGAGCTGGCGCGGCGCTTCTACGATCGGCAAAGCGTGGACAGCGCCGCGGCGACGCTCGGCCTCAGTCGCCGGCATTTCACGCAGTTGTTCCGCGAGGCGACGGGAGAATCGTGGCTCGCCGTCATTCAGCGCCACCGCCTCGAACACGCGAAACGACTGCTCCGCGAAACCAACCGATCCGTGACATCGATCGCCTACGAATGCGGCTTCGACGAGATCACGACCTTTTATCGGGCGTTCAAAGCCGCCGAGCGCACCAGTCCCCTCGCCTGGCGCAACGCGGCCGCGGCTCGAACTCGCTCGTAGTCGACGCTCTGCGGTCCGCCCGCGCCGTCTCGTTCACACTCTCCTCTGATCGGCTGATGGGAACCGTCGCCGGCGCATTCAGCGGCGCAAATCCCCGCCGGCAATCTGCTCCCAGCCGTAGTAGTGGAACACGCGCCCGTTCGACATCGCGACGAAGAGACCATGGGGGAACTGCTCGCCGAGCGGCTGCGACGTGACGTCGCTGCCGTCGCTCTCGATCGCGGCGACTTCGACAATTTTCACTACTCGGTGTTCGTGCGGGTGACCGGGCGCGCCTTCGCGCGGGAAGAGCCAGAACTTGTTCGCCTGTTGATCGGAGACGATCACGTAGCCAGTGCCGTCCGCTCGTTTCCAAATCGAAACGCCTTCGTGATCGCCCGCGAAGCCGCTCGTCGCGAAGCACGCGAGTTCGCGGTCGGCATCGGGCGCATCGGGGTCGGCGGCGTATTTGCGCACGCCGCGTTGTTCGTCGGAGTAGTAAACGTAGCCGAGCTCGGCGTCGACGGCGATGGCCTCGATTTCCTTTGTGCCGCTGTAGGCGCCGAACTGCCGCACGAGCGTCATCTTCACCTGGCCCGTGCCGTCGTCGTCGAGACGGTATTGGCCGAGGTAGCCCTGCGCGGGGCCGGATTTGCCGCCGACGAATGCGAACATCGCGCCGTCGCGCGGGCGGCGATAGAGCGCAACGCCCATCGGCGCCCGGTTCGGGTCGCCGTCGAACACGATCAAATCGCCGCGCTCGACGCAGGTCATCTCGGGCAGCGTGAAGATCCGCAGGCGCTGCGCCTCGCGCTCCGTCGTCACGGCGATCGCGACTTCTTTTCCGCCAAGGCGAAAGCCGGTGGCGATGTCGACGTTGTTCGGACGCCGCAGGCCGGAGAAGGTGCGGACGATTTTCCCGTGGAGATCGAAGACGTAAAGCGCGCCGTCGGTGTCCTTGTCGGTGCCGACGATCAGGCTCTGCGCCGGATCGACCGGGTTGATCCAGATCGCGGGATCGTCGGTGTCGTGTTTCACCGGCGCGGTGACGACGCGAGGCTGGAGCACGCCGGCCCGGTAGCCGGGCAGCGCGGCAGCCACGGGCGTGGCGGCGATTTTTTTCGCCTCGGCGAGCGCACGCTGGAAGTCGGCTTGGTTGGCGTCGTCCCACTCGACGCGCGCGCGGAGGAAATCGGCCCAGCGAAATTCCTGGAAAAACACGCCTTTCAGCTCGGTGAACGCGCCGGCTTCCATCAGCGCCCACGCGAGCCCGCGCCAGGGGTCGCGCTGCATCTCGAGCAGCGAGGCCGGCAACGCCTCGGGCGCCGCGTCGCGACCGGCGGCGTCTTTCAGGTAAGCGTAATTGCTCGCACGCATGCGCGCCCAGAACTCGGCGGGCGCGAGCGTGGCCCAGTTGGCGAACACGTGTCCGTAAACGGTTTTGTCGGCGTGCTGCGACTCGAGCAGCGCGCGGATCGTGTGGTGTCCGTCGGTCATGAACGGCACGCCGCCCGGCCCGACGACGATCGGCACGTCTTTCTCCTGCAGGTAGCCAGCGAGCGCCGTGGCGTCTTTCGCGTCGATTTTCGCGCGTTTGAAAACCACCTCGCGCCAGCCGAGCGCGAACTGCGTCGGGTGAAGCTGCCGGGCGTCGATCGTGTAAGCGTCGCCCGCTTGCATGTCGGCGCGGAACGCCGCGTATGCCGACGCGGACGCGTGGACCGGAGCGAGAACGGCGAGGAGCGCGAGAGTGAGAAGCCGGCGGGTCATCGTGGGAAGCGCGGCGCTTCAGTCCGCGCCGAAGTCGTGAGGCGCGAGCGGAAACATCGCGCGACTTGGGGCATCGTTCGTGTTCACAGCTTCCACCGCAGGCCGAAGTTCGCGCTCCAGCCGTATTCCTCGAACTGACGGAAGCGCGTGCGCGCACTCGTGAACGCGACGCGGAACGGCTCGTTGGTGAGATTGAGCACCTCGCCGAACAGCTCCCAGCGACGATCGATCCGGTAGCTGGCGTTGAGATCCCATTGCTTGAAATCGTCGATGTAGATGTCGTTCGCGAGGCTGTCGCCGATCGGCTCGTCCTCGCGCAGGTGCGAGCTGCGGTAGTTGAACGAGAGGCGGACGAAGAGGCGGTGCGCTTCGTAGCTGAGCGCGACGTTGGCGTTGCGTGGCGACTGGCCGATGAACGGCGCGTTCTCGAACGTCCCCGTCGCGGTGCGCAGATATGTCGCGCGGCTGTGCGTGAGCGTGTAGTTCGTCAGGAACGTCACGTTGCGCAGTTCGCCCGGGAGAAAATCGAGTCGACGCGTGAAGGCGAACTCGAGGCCGCTGACGTCGCCCTCGTTGCCGTTCACGTAGGTCGTGAGCAGGTAGGTGGGGTTCGCCAGATCGCCGTTGGGCACGGAGGTGCGGTAGGTGAAGTTGGTGATTTTCTTGTAGAACGCGGCGAGCGAAACGACGCCGAGGCCGCGGAAATAGTGCTCGGCGGAGGCGTCCCAGTTGACCGACTCGAGCGCTTTCAGGCCCGGGTTGCTCTCGGTGACGGTCTTGGCGTCGTCGTTGACGGAGCGGATCAACGCGCTCTCGGAAAACGCCGGGCGCGCGACGCTGTTGGTCCACGACGCGCGGAAGACCGTCTGCGAGTCGGCGTCGTAGCGCAGATAGACGCCCGGGAGAAAGTTGTTGTAGCTGCGCTCGCGCGTGGCGCGCGCGAACGTCGTCGCGCCGGAGACGATGCGCTGCTCGTTGCCGGTCGCGGCGAACTTCGTCCGCTCGAAGCGCGCGCCGCCGGAGACGTTGAAGTCGCCGAAGGTGACGCCGCCCATCGCGTAACCGGCGAGCACGTCCTCGTCGGAGGTCCAGTCCTCCTGCTCGCTGGAGACGACGTCGCGCGTCTCGGTGAACGCGCTTTTGTTGTTCACAAATTGCTGCGTGAACGCCTCGGCGTTGACGCGCGGTCCGCGGAAAAACGCGTAGTCGCCCTCCCCCTGCGTCTGCGCGAGCGAGGCGAACGTGAACGAGGCCGGCGCGGCGAAATTCGACTGCTCGCGGTTTTGCGCCTTCGTCTTGAAGCGCGCCTGCGCGCCGAACTTCACGAACGACGGCTGGCCCGAGCCAGTGACAAACTCGCGCCGCGCGTTGAAGGCGTAGTTCTGCTCGCGGTCCGACCCCCACGCGGGCGCGGAGCGGAGGCGGTTGAGTTCGTTGAACGACGCCGGGTCGCTGAGGTCGGTGCCAGCGGTCTGCGTGACGAGCGGCGCGTAGACGCCTGGAAGGGTGTAAGACCAGTTCGTGCCGCGCGCGGATTTGCGGAAGATCACCGTGTCTTCGCGGCGGTTTTCGTTGCCGCGACTGAAGGCCGCGCGGCCATCGAGGCGCCAGTTGACGAGGTTCTTTTCGAAACCGGCCGAGTAGGACGTGACGTCCTGCTGTTTCTCGCGATTGCGGAGCTGCTTGTTCTCGCGGCGGACGCCGGTGAACGCCGCGGCGGTTTCGCTGGTGACGACGGCGCTGGACGCCTCGGAGAACGGAATCGTGGTCACGTAGCGATTCTCGCGGTCGGTGAAATACGAGTAGAGGCCGCGGACGTAGAAGAGCGTCGCGGGATCGGGACGGAACTCGAGTCCGGCGTTGGCACCGTAGCGCGTGCGGGTGATTTCGTATTCGCGGTAATTGATGTCGGGCAGCGCGAGGACGCTGTTGCCCGCCGGCGCCGCCCAGTTGCCGGACGTCTCGATGTTGTCGGAACCGAAGCGGCGCTCCTGCCACGTGGGCGAAAAGATGAAGCCGAGTTTGCCGCCGTTCAGGATGTCCGAGTAGGTGCCGTTGAATTTGCTGCTGAGACGCTCGCGGAGGTTGTTCCACTGGCCCTGCGCAGCGAGTTGGAGCTGGCGGCCATCGGCATCGAACGGGCTGCGCGTCTTCAGGTTCACGCGGCCGCCAAGCCCGTCGATGTCGAGGTCGGGGCGCGGAACCTTCGTGACTTCGAGTGAACCGAGCGCGTCCGACGGGATGACGTCGAGCGGCACGGTGCGCGCGCCGCGGTCGGGCGAGGTCATCGCGACGCCGTTGAGTTGCATGCCATTCAAATCGGGCCGGATGCCGCGCACGACGAGGAAGCGCCCCTCGCCTTGGTCGCGGTAGAGCGCGACGCCGGGAATGCGTTGCGCGGACTCGGCCGCGTTCTGATCGGGAAACCGCCCGATCTCGTCCGCGGCCACGACGTTCGTGAGCGTTTCCGCGGCGCGCTGCTCGTTGAGCGAACGCGCGGTGCCGACCGTCGAGCCAGCGATGACGAATTGCGGGAGCCGCACCAGGTCGCGATTGAACACCGGATCGAGACGCGTGAGGCCGCTCGCGGCGACCTCGAGCGAGAGCTGCAGCGGCGCGTAGCCGACATAATTCACTTCGACGATCTGCTGGCCCGCGGGCACGCCGGTCAGCGTGAATTCGCCGGTGGTTTCCGAGTAAGTCTCGACGCCGCCGGCAGTGACGCGGGCGCCGCCGAGCGCGAGTTTCGTGTAGCCGTCGGTGACGCGGCCCGAGATCGTGCCGGCCCGCAGGCCGGCAAGCCCCGCGCTGGCGAAAAACAACAGGGCGGAGAGAAGTTGGATGATGGTGCGCATGGTCATGGTGAGCAGGAGCGAGGTCGTCCGCACCCGAACCTCGCCGCACCGAGCGGTCAACGCGCGACGGCGTCGCGAACAAGAATGTTACCCGCCGGAAACCCAACCGTAACAAACCGGGCCGATTGCGCGCGCGAACGACCGCGCTCCGGTCTCTCCGCGCCGGCTCGATGTGAACTCGTCCGAACGCGCCAGGCGCGGCGTGAGCGCATGCAAATCTTGGGAAATGTTTGGTGTGCCTTGGGGCGCGCGCGGGTTTGCGGTTGCCTCGGCTGGCGCGCGCTTCGCATACGGCTTACACCGTCATGCCAGTTATCCCCAAGCCTAGCTCCTTGTCGGTCCAATTCGTCTCGCACCCCGCCGCGGCCGACCCCGCCGAAATCACCGCGGCTGTCGAACTCGCGCGCCTGACCGGCGCCGAGGTCTCCGCCGACTCGCGCGGAGTCCACGTCGCGCTCGCCACGCGCGGCTTGCCGGCGCTGCTGCCGTCGCGCGCGCGCGACTCCGCAGCTTGGATGTGGCTCCGCATCGCCGCCGACGGCACGGGTGAAATCGCGGCGACGCACGGCTCGTTTCTCTACGCCGCGGTCCGCCTCCTCGCGAGCGGCATCAGCGATCTCACCCGCGAGAAACTCGCGACCGGCCTCTGGTTGCCCGCGACATTCGGCTGGCACCGGCCGCATTGGGACGCGTGCTACACGCAATACTGGCGCAGCGCCCGCAACTTCGATCCGGAGCGCTACGTCGCCTCGCTCGCCGAGGCGGGCTTCACGCATTGCGAGGTGAACGGCCTGCAGGCGCACATGCCCTACGAGGACTTCACGCCGTCGGAATACTACCCGCAGTTCTACACCTACGCGCCGGGTTTCAATCACTTCGTCGACACGCCTCTCACCAAGAGCATCTGGCCCGCGCTCTACCTCGACGCCAACCTCGCGCATCTCGTCAAGCTCGCCGCGCTCGGCCGCCGCTACGGTTTGAAGCCTGGCGTGTGCATGTTCGAGCCGCGCACGATGCCGGAGCGCTTTTTTGCCAAATACCCGTCGCTGCGCGGCGCGCGCGTGGATCACCCGTTTCGCTCGCGGCTACCGCGCTACACGATGGCGCAGGATCACCCGATCGTGCAGCGGCATTACCGCGAGGCGCTCCAGAAAATCATGCGCGCGGTGCCGGACCTGAGCTACATGTCGGTCTGGACGAACGACAGCGGCGCCGGCTTCGAGCACACCGCTTCGCTCTACGTCGGCCGCAACGGCGGCCCCTACATGATTCGCGAGTGGCGCAACCACGACAAAGTCGCCCAAGCCGCCGGCCAAAGCATCGGCCGCTACCTGAAAAACCTCCGCACCGCCGCGGCGGAGATCAACCCGGACTTCGACGTCATCCTCCGCATCGAACCTTTCAAGGTGGAGCACGAGCACATCAAGGCCGAGATGGGCGGACACGTGACGTGGGAAGCGCCGTCGCTGCTCGTGCGCGGTTACTCGGTGCCCTACTCGCATCCGAAGTATCCCGAGAATCTTGGCGTCGCCGGCAGTCTCTTCCACACGACGATGGACGAGGCCGAAAAGGACGCGCTCGTGCAATCGCGCGCGCAAGGCGTGGAGCCGATCCTCCACTACTCCGCGTCCAGCGTGATGAATCACGAGCCGCTCCTTGGCCTGCCGTTCCCGCGCATGCTGCACGCCAAGCTGCTTGCCGTGCGCGACACCGGCCTCGCGCGCATCAGTTGCCTCGGCGGACTGACCAACCCGACTCGCGCGCCGTATTGGCCGAATCCCGTCGCGATCCGCGCCGCGCAATTCTTTCCCGAGAAACCGATCGACGACGTGCTCAGCGACTACGCCGCTCAACTCGTCGGCCCCGTTCACGCCGCGACGCTCACGGCGGCCTGGCGCGATTTCGAGGACGCGCTCGGCGGTCAGCCGCTCGTCGGACTCTACTGCGCGTTCGGCTTCTGCTGGCAGCGCACGTGGGACCGCCCCTTCGTGCCGGACATCGAGGCGGTGCCGGCGGCGGAGCGCGATTACTACGAGCGTCACGGCTGCTTCCAGCACAACAATCCCGGGCTGAACGATCTCGGCAAAGACGTGCTCTTCGATCTCATCACGCGCGAATCCGGCGCGAAGATGGCCGCCGACATGGATCGCGAGGTTATCGCGCGCCTGCATCCGCTCGTGGCGCGACTCTCGGCCAAGATCGGCCACGTGACCGGCGACGCGCGCAGCGTTTTCACCGACCTGCGCGATCGCGTGCGCGCCTACCTGCATTGGGTCACCTCGCTGCGCAACGTCTGCGCGTGGTGCGAATGCGTCTACGGTTACCTCGACGCGACCGATCCGGTCACGAAATCCGTCTGCGAGAAAAAACTCCAGAACGCCATCGATCTCGAACTCGCCAACGTGCGCGGCTTGATCGAACTGCTCGAGACGACACCACACGAGGTGCTCGTCGTGTCCGGCGTGGGCGAGAACACGTTTTTCTACGGCGAGAATCTCATCGGGCATCTCAAGACGAAGATCCGTCTCACCGAGCAATACCGGCACCACCCGCCGCGGATCGACCGTGCGATCTACTGGCGCCCGATTCCGGGCACCACTTGGCCCGAGGGCTGGGCCGTCTGATTTTTCCTGGGGGTTCAGGCCGCGTCCGCGGCGGCGTTCAACGCCCCGCGGGCGCGGCTATTCTCGGATCATTTGCCGCGCACGCGCTGCCGATAGTCCGATGGCGTGTAGCCGATCTCCTGCTTGAACGCTTTCGAGAAATGAAACACGTCGCAGAAACCGAGCGCGTCCGCGATTTCCTTGAGCGACAGCTCGCCGTGATAGATCGCCGCGCACGCCCATTCGAGCCGGCGGCGCTTCTGGAATCGCCCCGGTGACTCGTTCGTGAGCTGCGTGAACCGCTTCCGGAAATTCTCGTAACTCAGCCCAACCTGCTGGGCGACATCCTGGGGCGCGGGCCAGCCTGCCGGTCCGCGTTCGCCGAGCAGCCGCAGACTTTTTTCGAGCCACGCGTCGCGACCGGCCTGGCGAACGTTCTCCGCGTCGACCGCGACCATCTCGAGCACCACCTGCAAGAATCGTCCCATCGCCCGCAGCGGCGCCCCGGCGCGGTGTAGCGGTTCGCTCTTCACGACTTCGTGCAGCCGTCGCCGCCAGTAGTCCGGCGAGCCCAGCCGCAACACCGGCCGCTCGGGCGCGAGCAGACCTTGCCCGCGCCACAACTGAAACTGCGGGCCATCGAACACGAAGTAGACCTGCGTCCACTCGCCGCCGGCGACGGGGCCGTAAGCGTGCGCGATTTCCGGAAACACCAGCACGACATCGCCGGCTTGCAGCGCGATGTTCGCCCCGCGCGCGTCGCGAAAGTAGCCCTCGCCCTCCACCATCAGCACGAGCGTGAAGCGTCGCAAAATCCGCATGTTCGCCGGATCAATGCCGCCAACGTTCACGAGCAGGCCGGCGAGTTCGATCTCCCCGACCGGCGTGCGCAGCGGGCTTTGCAACCAAGGTTGGGCGCGGTATCGGGCGGCGGGCGGCACGCGGCCCAAAATTTACATCACTTCTCCCACTTCAACCATTTTATGCGCGGCCGGTCGCGTGTAACTTGGACGCATGAGCACCACGACTGCTTTGCCCCCGCTGTATTCCTACGGCCACGCGCTGGACATGGACGAAGACAAGATCGGCCTCTTGCGCGACTCCAGCGATGCTGCCGACGACGTCGAGGAATTGCGCCGCCGCCTCGCCGACGACGGATACCTCTACATGCGCGGCTATCTCGACCGCGCCGAGGTCCTCGCGGCGCGCGCGAGCCTGACGTCGCGCCTCGCCGAGGCCGGCGTGCTCGATCCGGCGTTTCCGCATCTCGATGCGGTCTGCAAGCCCGGCTCCGGCTACGTGTTCAAACCGGAAATCACGAACAACAACGAAGCCGTGCAGCGCCTGCTCTACTCGGGCCGCGTCGTCGAGTTCTACGAAAAACTCTTCGGCGAATCGCTCCGCCACTACGACTTCACCTGGCTGCGCGCGATCGGCCCCGGCAAGGGCACTAATCCGCATTGCGATCTGCCCTACATGGGCCGCGGCACGCACCGCCACCTGACCTGCTGGATGCCGTATGGCGACATCTCGTTCACGCTCGGCGGGCTGATGGTGCTCGAGGGCTCGCACAAGCGCATGGATCTCCTCGAAAACTACGTCTACCGCGACGTCGACGCCTTCTGCGAAAACAAGCCCAAGCAAGCCGAAGCCGCGAAGAACGGCGGCTGGACGTTCACCGGCACGCTCTCGCACAACCCGCCTTCCGTCCGCAACAAATTCGGCGGCCGCTGGCTGACGACCGAGTTCCGCGCCGGCGATTTTCTCACCTTCGGCATGTTCCTCGTGCACGCGTCGCTCGACAACCGCAGCGACAATCGCCTCCGCATCTCGAGCGACTCCCGCTACCAGCGCGCGAGCGAGCCGATTGACGAGCGCTGGGTCGGCGCCAATCCGCCCGGTCACACCACGGCCGGCAAACGCGGGCGGATTTGCTGAACTCTTTCGGCAGGGCGCGGCGTCTCGCGGACGGGTTCCTCTTCCACGCGAGGGCCGGCTCGTCGATGAAGCGCCCTGCCAACTCCCTTCATGGTCGCCTCCACGTCTTACGTCACCCCGTCCAACACCGCCGCGTCGGGCCGCATGGCCGCGGTCGTTGAAATGGCCCGGCTGCAGCGGCTGCTCTTCGAGGCCGAACGCGAATTCGTCCGAACCGCCACGACGCTGATCTACCGCGTCGGCGAACCCGAACTGAAATACCTGCTCTGCCAGCACGTCTGGGAATCGGCCGGCCACGCGCGCTTCCTGCGCGAGCGCGGCCGCGAGATGAGCGGCTTCGGCTCGGGCGAAGCCACGCGCGAGTTCTTGCAGCGCCTGTTCACCGAGGCGGTGATGCCGACCGACAGCTACGTCGCACTCGCCGGCTTCTACCGCGTGCTGAAACCCGCGCTGCTCTCCGCCTACCGCCACTATCTCCAAGTCACGCACCCGCTCGCTGACTGGCCGTCGCGAAAATTGGCCGAAGAGTTCATCGCCGACGAGGAACGCCACGCGCGCGAGATCGAGCCGTTCCTCGGCAACCTGCCCGCCGGCTCCGATGCCTGGGTCGCGCACCTCCGCCACGCGCTCGCCGCCGAGGGCGGTTTGCTCGGCGAATCGGTCCGCCGGCCGCTGCCGGGCGATTTCGTTTGGGAATCCGCGGCGCGCCGCTACCAGCACCCGCCGACCTGCAATCGCGGCCGATACCCGACGTGCTCGAGCGTCTTCAGCACCGACCCCGCCGAGACGCCGATCGTGCGCCAATGGCTCACCGACCCGCAAACCGACGCGCGCGTGATCCGCCTCATGGTCTACGTCTGGCTCATGATGGAGATGGACGCCGTCGACTATCTCGCGACCGTCTTCTTCGACACGCCGCAAGCGCCGTTCGATCTCCACTACGATCTCGCGCGCCACCTCTGGGACGAGTCGCGGCACAGCGCCTTCGGTTTCCGTCAACTGTCGAAACTCGGCGTCGACCTCATGACGGTCGAACACTCCCTCGATCTCTACCACATTCTCGTCCAGATGCCGCCGCACGAGCGCTACGCGATGATGACGATGGAATTCGAGGCGGGAAGTTTTCCGACGAAAGCCGCCGTCATGGATCGCGTGCGGGAACTCAACGACTTCGAAGCCGACACGCTCCTCGCCTTCGATCGCAACGACGAACAGAACCACGTCCGCTACGGCCACCGCTGGCTGCCCGAGATCATGCGACTAGGCGGCGAGACGCGCTCCGTCGAGGAATTCATCGCCGCCACGCAGGCCAGGTTCGCCGAACTCGCCCAGATTCACGGCGGACGAACGCCCCATTCGGTGCCCGCCGCTCAACGCCTCACCGGCAACGCGATTCGCCGCCTCGTCGGGCTGCCGTGATCGCGCGCCGGCGCGCGACCGCACCGCATTTCGCCCTCCGCGCCCGCGCGTGCGAGCCGCGGCAAATTTTCAGCCATTTTCATTCGGTTTCCTGTCGCGCGGCGCTGACGGTTCCGTCCATTGTGTGCGCCGCATCCTTCTTTTCGCCGCATGAACAAAGTCTATCGCGCTGCCCTGGTCGGCACTGGCTCCATTGGTGACGCCCACATTCGCGCGGTCGAAGCAACCCAGCAACGGGTGACCCTCGAGGCGGCTGTCGACATCGACGCGACGCGCGTCGCCGAATTCGCCCAGCGCCACTCGATTCCGCGCACCTTCACGGACTACGAAACGATGCTGCGCGAAGTCCGGCCGGACTTCGTCCTGATCGCCACGCCGCCTGGCCAACACGCGGCGATGAGCGTTGCCGCGATGGAAAGCGGCGCGTGGGTGCTGTGCGAAAAACCGCTCTGTGGGTCGCTCGCCGAACTCGACCAAATCCAGGCCGCCGAAGCGCGCACCGGCTGCTACACCGCCTGCATTTTCCAGATGCGCTTCGGCGCGTCGACCGCGCACGTCCGACGCCTCGCCGACACCGGCCAGCTCGGGCGTCCGCTCGTCGGCGTCTGCAACACGCTCTGGTATCGCGATCCCGCCTACTACGCAGTGCCATGGCGCGGCCGCTGGGAAACCGAACTCGGCGGCCCCACGATGGGCCTCGGCATCCACGCGATGGATCACTTTCTCCACCTGTTCGGCGACTGGCGCGAAGTGCGCGCGATCGCCGGCACGCTCGACCGCGCCATCGAGGTCGAGGACGTCTCGATGGCGCTCGTCACTTTCGCCAACGGCGCGTTCGGCTCCATCGTGAACAGCGCGCTGAGTCCGCGACAGGAAACTTACCTGCGCCTCGATTATCAGCGCGCGACGCTCGAACTCACGCACCTCTACGGCTACACGCGCGACAACTGGCGCTTCACGCCCGTGCCGCCGGCGCAGGACGACGGCCTCCTCCAGGCGTGGCAAAGTTTCCCGCCCGACGTGAGCGCCTCGCACGGCACGCAACTCTGCGCGCTCGTCGCCGACCGCGACGCCAACCGCCGCCCGCTGACCTCCGGCGAGGAGGCGCGCAAGACCGTCGACCTGCTCACCGCGATCTACAAATCCGCCTTCACCGGCGAAGTCGTCACGCGCGGCTCGATTCGCCCGGGCGATCCGTTTTATTCGGTGTTGCACGGCGACCGCTCGCCGCCTCGCGCCAAGGGCCAGGCGCCGTCGCTCGCCTGAGTCGCCATGTCTGCCGAAGCGCTCGCGGCGCGCACGCTCACGGGATATTTGTGGGGCAACCGCCGCCGCCTCGCGCGCGGACTCGGACTCGCTCTGCTCCGCTCGCTCGCGGTCGCGCCCTGCCCCTGGCTTTTCCAGCGCATGATCGACGTCGCCGTGCCGGCGCGCGACAGCGTCGCGATCGTGCAGCTCGGCGGGTTGTTCCTCGTGCTGCTCGCCATCCACTACGTGTTCTCCATCTGGGGCGCCAATGAGATCGCGAAGGCGATGGCCCAGATGATGGTCGAGATGCGCTCGCGGATTTTCTTCAAGCTCCAGTTCCTGAGCTTCGGCTACCTCGATCAGCAAAAGACCGGGCGACTGCTTTCGAAATACGCCTTCGACACGCAGAAGGTCGAAGCGCTGCTCTACAACATCCTGAATCAGTTTCTGCCGAACATCCTCTATGGCGGCTGCATCTTCGTGATCCTCGCCGCGCTGAACTGGCGCCTCGCGTTCGTCCTCGCGCTCGTGCTGCCGGCTTACGGCATCGCGAAATACCACTTTTTTTCCCGCCTCCAGCGCACGAACAACGAAGCGCGCCTCGCGCAGGAGAAACTCGCCGGCACCGCCAGCGAATACATCTCCGCGCTGCGTCTCGTGCGCAGCTTCGGCGAGGAGCATCAGGCCGAGGCCGATCTCGACCGCACCAGCCTCGATTTCGCGCGCAGCCGCGTCCATCAAAGCTACCTCAACGCGATCTTCGGCACGTTCTGGTATGTGAGCACGCAGGTGATCGCGCTGATCGTCATGGCGGGCGGCGCGCTGCTCGCGATCCGCGGCACGATTTCCTACGGCACGCTCTTCGCCTTCGTCGCCGGCCTGCCGATCGTCCTCGGTCCGATCCAGGCGTTCGTCGGGTTGAGCGAGCAGTATTTCATCGGCCGCGAAAGCTACCAGAGCGTCAAGGAACTCATCGACTCCACCTACGTCGAAGACTGGCGCGGCACTCGCCGGATCGAACGCCTCCGCGGCGAAATCCAGTTCGAGAACGTCTCGTTCGCCTACCCGACCGCGCCAGAGCGCCGCGTTCTGCACGAGATCAACCTGCACCTTCGCCCCGGCGAGCACATCGCGTTCGTCGGTCCGTCCGGCTCCGGCAAGAGCACGCTCGCGAACCTGCTGCTCGGACTCTACGCGCCCGGCGAAGGCCGCATCCTGATCGACGGCGTGCCGCAATCCGAGTGGGACATGCGCTGGGTCCGCCGGCAACTCGCGGTGGTATTGCAGGACAGCCTCCTGCTCTCCGGCTCCATCGCCGACAATCTCCGCTTCGCCCGCGCCGACGCGACCGACGAAGAGCTCCGCACCGCCGCGCACCAGGCGAACGCCGACGAGTTCATCGCCCGCCTGCCCGAAGGTTACGCGACCCGCGTGGGCGAACGCGGCGCCACCATCTCCGGTGGCCAGCGCCAGCGGCTCGCCATCGCGCGCGCCATCCTGCGCAACCCGCCCGTGCTCATCCTCGACGAAGCCACCTCCGCGCTCGACTACGAGAGCGAACGCCTGATCCAAGACGCGCTCGACCGCCTGTCCGCCGGGCGCACGGTCATCACGATCGCGCACCGCCTGAGCACCATCCGCAACGCCGATCGCATCATCGTGCTCAACGCCGGCCGCATCGTCGAAGAAGGCGATTTTCGCACGCTCACGGCGCGCAGCGGCACCTTCGCGCGCCTCGTCGCCGCGCAAGGTTCGAGCGACGGTTTTCTCCACATCTGATCCGCCATGAAGACGCTGCTTCTCGTTCTCGCGGCTCTCGCCGCCACGACGCTCGCGCCCGCGCAGAAGGTTTTCCCGGGCCTCAAAGCCATCCTCACCGACGCCGAATGGAAACGCGCCGGACTCGATCGACTGACGCCGGACGAGATCGGTGTGATCGACGCCGCGCTCATCCGCCAGCAAGCCGCCGCGGGCGCCGCCGCATCGTCCGTCACCACGCCCTCCGCACCGAAACGCGGCTGGCTCGAGCGCTTCGGTCTCCCCGTGTCGAACGACGATTGGGAGTCGTTGCCGCCGCTCACCGCGAAAGTCGTGTCGTGGGAATCGCCCAACCGCTTCAGCCTCGACAACGGCCAAATCTGGGAAGGCGTCGAGACGATCCCCTACGAACTCGTCGGCAAAGCCGTCGAAATCCGCGCGCGCCCGCGCAGCGAGTTCGTGCTGTTCGTCGAAGGACGGAACACGACGGTGCGAATCCGCCGCGTGCGCTGAAGTCGTGCCGCTCCTCGAGAACGCCACGCTCCGCGTCGAACTCCTCGACCCCGTCTCCGATCGTTCGCGGCTCGGCCCGCGCTTCGCCTGGGGCGGCTACATCTGGCAGGTGCACGACGCGACCGCCGGCCCGCTGTTCGCCGGACCGGAATGGCCGAAGTCCGATCCTGCGCCGCACAACGGCCAGGGGCTGCCCGAATCTTTCCGTCACCGCACGACCGACGGCGCGCCGCTGCTCTGGCGCGGAGAAACGGGTCTCGCGCCGGGCGCGGGCGCGCTCGGACTCGACGCCGGCGGCGCCGTAATCGTCACTGAGCCGTGCGCGTGGACAATCGAGAGCCAGACGCCCACGCGCATCGTCTACCGCACCGCACAAGCCGTGCTCGGGTGGTCGTATGAGCTCGAGCGCACCGTCGAGCTGCGCGAGCGCACCCTGCTCTCGACTTCGCGCCTGCTCAACCGCGGCGACGCACCGCTGGCGCTGGAGTGGTTCGCGCATCTCTTTTTCTCACTCGAGAGCGGACGCGCTCGCGTGCAGCTACCCGCCGGCACCGGCCTCCCGCCCAATCCCGGCTTCGCACTCGAAGGCCGCGAACTCGTGCTTCGGCGGACCTTCAACGGCGAACGCGACGGGCATCTCGATCATCTCGTGCTGCCGCGCGACGAGCCGTTTTCCGCGCGTTTGTCGCACCCAAAACTCACGCACGTGGATTTCGCGACCGACTTCGCGCCGTTCAAGTGCGTCGTGTGGGCCAACGGCAACACGCTCTCGCTCGAGCCGTTCCTCGCTCTGCACCTTGCTCCATGTTCCGCGCACGCGTGGACGCTGCGCTACGATTTCGGCACGAGTTCCGGAATCCGATCGCCCGGATTCAGCGCGCGGACGCCCGCCGCGGAGTAAACCCAACCGTGCCCGACTTCGAAAGTCACGCGTCCGTCGTGCAGCCGCGCGATCGAAGCGTTGCCGAGCGCGAGGATCGTCTCGGTCGGGTTGAACCGGAGGTAGTAGCGGATTTTCCCGGCGCGTCCGTCGAAGTCGGCCTTCGCCTCCGACAATGGGTGATGCGGATTGATGACCGCGGGAAAAACGCCGAGCGCCGCACGACTCGGTATTTCGGCGACCGGGAAATCGTTCGTCGTGCCGATGTGCAGCCCCGCGACGTTCGCTCCGGCGCTCGCGCCGCCGTAAGGCACGCCGGCCGCGACGCGCCGACGAATCAACTCGAGTTCGCCCGTGCGATACAACTCCGCGAGCAGCTCGAAGGTCTCGCCGCCGCCGA
Organism: Opitutia bacterium; assembly: GCA_016187945.1. Classification (GTDB taxonomy): domain Bacteria; phylum Verrucomicrobiota; class Verrucomicrobiia; order Opitutales; family Opitutaceae; genus Didemnitutus. The sequence goes on along the minus strand of JACPIT010000007.1, from coordinate 72,506 downwards.
CAAAGATGCCGTCCGCCCGCTCGAGCAGCGCGCACTGTCCAGCCGCGTCGTAATGGTGCAGCGACTCGGCTTCGATGCCGGCGAGATGCGCGAAAGCCGTCTTGAGCCGCGCCTCCATGCGGTCGCGATCGGCGGGCGCGGTCGCGTGGAGCACGAGCGCGAGTTTCTTCACGCCGGCATAGTGCGCGCGCATCACGGGCACGACGCTGTCGGAAAAATGATCGCCGTTCATCATGCTCCCGCCGCAAAGGAGCACCGACGGCGCTGGCGCGACGGCGAGGCCCGTCGACGCGATGAGCAGGACGCACAGCGCTGAAATCCAATTCGGCATTCTCATCGGTGGAATCGTTCAGCGGCCGAGGACGAGCACCGCCTTGAAGAAGATCAAGACAACGCCGACCAGTGCACAGCAGCCGAGAAAACCGAGCGCGTCCTGCCGGTTCCATTTCGTCAGCTCCCAATTCGAGTTCGGGAACAGTTTCAGGTGATCGAAGCGCGTCGGCTCCGCGTAGCTCGCCTCCACCTCGCGCGCGTCTTCGGCGAGTGTCGGTGCGACCGGCGTCTTCATGCGTGCGTAGAAGCGCGCCACGCGCGCCGGATCGGTCGGCTTCGTCAGCCAGCTCGCGACGAGCAGAATCAGGATCGGCAACAGCGCGTCGACGACGTAGCGCGTCGTGAGCAGCATCGCCGGCGAAAACGCGGCGACATCCACGCCCAGCAGCGACACCAGCCAGACCTCCGCCCGAAAAAGTCCGAGGCCGGTCCGCGGCGAGTTCGGATCTTTCGGATCGAGGCGGACCACGCCCTCCTCGAAGAAGACCGAAACCGGTTCGATGTGGACGGTTTGAACGATCTTCTGCCCTTCAACGGCCGCCCGTCCTGCCGCCACGTCCGCCGCGGCCGCGCGGACCTCGGTCGTCACCGTGCGCTCTCGCGTCATCACGGTGAGCGCGGGGGATTGCGCGAGCGTCGGCACGAGTGAGACGCCCCAGGGGATAACGGCGATCAACAGGAGCGTCGCCAGCACTTGCACGCGCACGGCGGTCTCGGTGAGCCGGCGCCACAGGAAAATCAGAGTGATCGGCACGCCCCACACGACGAGCAGCACGATCGCGAATTTCAGAAGCGCGATCACGCTGTTGAGATAGAGCGCGACGCCGATGCCGCACAGCAGCACCGCCGGCACCGTGAGGCGCGCGACGAGCATGTAGTGCCGCTCGGACTTCCCGGGGAAAAGCGGCTCGTAGAGATTTTTCACCACGAGGCCGGACAACACGACCGACTGCGCGCCGAGCAGTGCGAGTTTGCCACCGAGAATGCCGATGATCATCACGCCGATCAGTCCGATCGGCAGCAGCGCGCGCGTGAGCAGGCCCCAGGTCTGGTCGGGGTCCGACAGATTCGGCCCGAACAGGGCGAGCGCGATCAGCCCGCAATAGGCCCATGCGATCGTCACGAAACGCTTGCTGAAGCCACCCGTCACCGCGCCAAGTCGCGCGGCCAATTCGTCCTTCGCCGAACCGGCGATCGTCATGTTCGCCTGCGAGCCGACGATGCCCACGAGTTGCACGAGCAAGAGCGCGGCAATCGAATACCACGTGTATTCGCTCGCGACCTGCCCGCCGAACAAGTTGAACATCGCCTCCGGCACTTTCTCGTGCAGCGCGTGCAGTCCGCCGATTTTCGCGAGCCCGAACGGAATCAAGACTACCGAGATCAAGATCACCAGGATCGCCTGCACGGCGTCGACCACTGCGGACGCCTTCAACCCGCCAAGCATCACGAACACCGCGACGAGCAGCGAAGACACGAGGTAGAACGCCGCCGGCTGGAGATACGTCACGTAAGGCTGCAACTCGCCGCGGTCGTAGTAGTTTTTCAGGATGTCGTAGCGCGCCGCTCGCGCTGGCTCCAACGGCGCCGAGGCCCGCTCCTTGCGCAGCGCGGTGAACTCGCGGTAGTCGGCGATGCGCTGCTGATCCTCGCTCGTGTAGGCCGCCGGCTCTTTCACCATCAAGGGCTGGAGCGTCTTCAGCGCGACGACGTTGCCCGCAGCGATGCCGACAATCGCCATCAGGATCGTCGTCACCGCGTAGAGCGTCGCGAGAAAGCGCCGGCCGAACCGATCTTCGAAGAGTTCCGCCGTGGTCGTCAGCCGCACGCGGCGAAACCAGACATTCGAAAACCAGTAGTAGGGCGTCAGAAAAAGCGTGATGAGCGCCAGCCACGCGCCGCCCGCGCCTTGCCGATAGACCGAGCTGGCGGTCGTCGTCGCCTGGCCCGGATCGGTCATGTTGCCGAAGCTCAGGAAAAATTGAAACCACCGCCCGAGCGACCGGCCACCAAGGAAGAAATCTTTCTCGTTCTTCACGCCGTGCGCGAACCGCTGGCCGATCGCGAGAATGGCTGCCATGTAGAGGAGAACGATCAGACCGTCGATCCAGTGGAGTCCGAAGAAATGCATACAGGGGCGAGTTTGGGGTGGTTGAAGATGTGTTGTCGGCGCTGATCCGAGGTTCAGCGCGCCGACGGCTTGGTCGCTAACGGCCACCAGCCGACGCCGCGCATCCGCGGCTCGAGTCCGAAACCGGTGAACAGCGCCGCGGTCTCCTCCGGCGAGCGCCTTGTCGCGGACAGCTCGCGACCGTCAGCGAGGGCGAGGACGAGTTCGCCGATCACCGCTGCGGAGTCCGCGACGATCTTCTCGGGCAGTTTGTCGATCGAGTCGGCGAAATCGTGATAGTAACGCACCGACTCGCGCGGGATCGACGCGTTGAACGTGATCGCACGCACGCCTTCGAGTTGAAACGACGTGTGGTCGCTGCCGAACCAATTCACGTTCTGCACCCCCACCGGCAGCTTCGCCGCACGGGCGGCGTTCCAGCGCTCGAGCGACGGCACGAGCGAGGCGTCGCCGAGAGCGTTCACCGCGATCGGCACGCCGACCATGTCGAGGTTGAGCATCGCCACGATCGGCGCGTCCCGCCGCGATTCGGCGGCGTGACGCGAGCCCCACAGTCCCAGCTCCTCGGCGTTGAACCAGATCAGCTCGATCGTCCGCCCCGGTTCGCGTCCGCGAAGCGCGTGCGCCAGCGCGTAGAGCTGGGCGATGCCGAGACCGTTATCGAGCGCGCCTTGGCCGAGATCCCAACTATCGAAATGCGCGCCGACGACGATCGTCTCGGGCGAGCGGCCGGCGATTCGGAGGACGAGGTTCGCCGTCTCGACCGGCGCGCAACGCGAGCGTGTCTCCATCCGCGCGCGCACCGGCCTCCCGCGCGCGAGGAGACGTTGCAGCCATCCGCCCTCTTCCTGCGTGATCGAATACACCGGGATCGGAAGCGATTCGCCGACGAAACTTCCCGTGCGCGCGAGCAACTGGCCGCCTGCCTCGCGATCGACGAACAGCACGCCGCGCAATCCGCGCTCCGCGGCCGTGCGCACGAATTCCCGCACGGGCAGCGTCGTCGAGTGATTCAGCAGAGCAATCTTTCCGCCGACGTTCTCCGGATAATCCGCCGGGCGTCCGTCGCCGATCGCGACGAGGTCCGCCTCGAAAGCCGCGTGCGGATGCGAATACGCGAGTGCCGCCACGCGCAAGCGGCGCGCGAACGGGGCGACGAGTTCGACGCGATCGTCGCCGCGCTCCCAACCGGGCATCGTGAATCGCTCCAGCGTCGGCGCGTAGCCGAGGGCGCGGAGTTCCGAGGCGAGTTGTTCCAGCGCTCCACGGTTCGCCGCCGTGCCGACCAAACGTCCGCCGAAGTCATCGCACAGGCGAGTGAGCATCGCGTGACCGGCTTTTCCCGACGCGCCGAAGTCGATCCGCTCGGCGGCCTGCGCGACCGCGACGCTCATCAACACGCCGGCAAAAATTCGTGGAAACCTCGGCATGCTCATCGCTTCACTCGGGCCGCACGCGATCGGTGATCGTGAGCGTGTTGAAATCGAGCACGCGTTCGAGCCGGCCGTGCGTGATCGTCAGTTTGCGCGAGCCCTTCTCTGCGTTGAGATGCGGCCCCTCGAAGAGTTTCCATTTCGCGTAGTCCACCGGCTGCCCGTCCACCATGGGCGCGGCGCCGTAAGTGAACGCGACCTCGTGACCGCGCAGCGTTTTCATTTTTACCGACGGCACCGGGTCGAGCGAAAATTCGAGCGGCAAGGCGGCGATCGCCGCCTTGAATTCCTCGAAGCTGCGGAATTCGCTCGCGCTGGCCGCCTGCACGATCGTGCCGTTTTTCAGATGCGGGCTGACGAGCAACCGGTCGCCTTCGCTGGCGAGGTCGACGCGCTCCCACTTGTAGCCCTGGGTCGACGGCAACTGGCGATAGCCGAGGCGCGGTTCCCAGTGATACGGCGCGAGCGGCCGGTAAGCGAGGAAGGTGCTGCCGCCTTGCGCGAAGATCCAGCCGGAGCGGTCCTCGGTGAGATTGATCAGATCCTTCGAGAAGAATCCGTTCACGCGCGGGAAACGCGTCCCCGGCGCGATGTCGTAGAGCGCGATCACGGTGTCGAAATCCTGAAAGACGCGCTCGTAAGGCGAGCCGCCGAGAATCTTGTCCGGCACGTCGTAGGATGGTTTTCCCTGGCTCGCGAGGGAGTCGATCATCGCGTCCGGCAGCTCCGTGAAATACATCTGCATGACGCGTCCCGACGAAAACGGATGCACGGAAAACATCGTGTTGTGCACGCCGCGCGGATCGGGCACGGCCCAGGTCACATCCCACACGTGCGCCTGGATCGGATCGCTCAAGCCGCCTTGGTAGGAGCCGACCGCGTAGTCGCGTCGGAGATAGTTGGTCTTGCAGACCGGCGCGAAGAGTTCGTCGCTGTAACGCCAGCGGCGGCGCGTGCGTTTCAGGTCGCGCTGCACGTAGTCGTGCTCGCGATCCAGGGCGATGCGGTAAATGACTTCCGGCAACTCGTAGTTCTCCGCAGCGACGGCGAAGAAGATTCCGAACCCGCCGTAGTTCGGCGGCGGCGGCGTATTGCCGAACATCGTCCAGCTAAAATACGACGCGAGCGCGAGCCACCGCTCGACGACGGAGGTGTCGTCGGTGCGGGCGTTCGGGCCGCGCAGAATGCCGTTCAACGTATTCGCCGCGTGATCGGCCATCAGCCAGTCGAGCATCATGTGGCCGCGGATTTTCATCTCCGGGTCGCGCGCCCACGTCGCGAGGTAGAGCATCGGGATCGCATACTCGCCGATGTAGTGCGTCGGGTTGAACTCGCCCTGCCCCACCGTCGTCGCGAGGTCCATCCAGTGCACGAGATAGTCCTTCGCTTCAGCGCGGTTCTCGGCGGAACTTTTGCCGTTGAACCAACTCTCGGCCGGGTCGTCGGGATACAGTTCGCACATCAAATAGAGCGAGGTGTAATACATCGCCCAGTGATTCTCCGTGTCGCCGCGCATCGGGAAATACGTGCGCCACGCGCGGCGGATCGCGTCCTTCGCCGCCGGCGTGAGCTGGTCGCGCCCGAGATAGGAAATCGCCGTCCAGGGAAACATCCAGAACATGTCCTGGCTTTGCGGCCCGCTCATCAACTCGACCACGCGCGCCGACAACGCCGCCGCGTCCTGCCGGAGCGCGAGCTTCGCGGCGATCTGGCCGGTGCCGAGCGTCTCCGGTTGGCCGGGCTTCGCCGAGTCGGCATACCATTGCAGCACTTCGTGCACGCGGCCGAGATAGGCCGCGCGCCGCGCATCGACCCGGAAATCGCGCGGCGGCTTCGGCATCGGCGCGGTCGTCGACGGCTGAGCGAACGCGACCGCAGCCGCACCGGCGGCGAAGGCGAGAAAAAGCAAAACGCGTTTCATCGGTCGCTCCTCCGCACGAAGGTGAAGCTCTGGATCACCGAGCCTTCGAGCCCGGCGATGCGCCACGTCCGACCGAAATCGTCCGACGCATAGAGCGCTTTCTCGTGCACGGCCGCGTAGAGTCGCCCGGTGTCGGGATCGATCGCCGTGCGCCACACGCGATGTTGGTCGGGCAAGCCGGCGTTGCGCTCCGTCCACGTCCGCCCGCCGTCCTCGCTGACGAGGATTCCGTAGGTCCAACTCGCGATCGCGAGGCGCTGCGAGTTGGTGGCGTCGAAGGCGAGGTTGTAGAGCGCCTTCTCGGTGGGGATGCCGCCGATGCGCTCCCACGTCGCGCCACCGTCGCGCGAGCACAGCGCGCCCGCGCTCTGCGTGACCGCGAGCCACAGTTGCGGGTCGTGCGGCGATTGCTGGATGTCGTCGACCGTGTCGGTCGTCGCGAAGACGCGCCGCCACGACCTCGCGCCGTCCTCGGTGAGATAGATTCCCGTCTCGCACCCGGCGAGGACGCGCCCGGCACGCGCGCGGTCGACCGCGATGGTTTGCGTGTATTTGCCGCGCGCAGGCAGACCGCTCTCGGCCCGGCTCCAAGTGAGCCCTTCATCGTGCGAAACGATGAACCCGTCCGGCAGTCCCGCGTAAACGATGTCGGGCGCGTGCGGGTCGACGGCCACGGATTTCGGTTCGGTTTCGTTCCAACCCGTCACCAGTCGCCAGGTTTCGCCACCGTCCAACGTCCGCAAGATTCCGCTGAGACACGCGACGTAGAGGCGCCGCGGGTCGCGCGGATCGAAGGCCAGCGAAATCATCAGCGGATAATTCAGCCCGAGGTGCGAAAAACTGCCGTCGTCGTTGCGGCGAAAGATGCCGGTGGCGCTTTCGCTGCGCGAGCCCATGACCCGCGCCGAGTTGTTGATCGCGGCGCAGACGTAGAGGTCGTGCGTCGGCGACGCGGCGACCGCGCCGACGGCGAGCCCCAGCAGCGCCGAACAGAAGGCGAACGCACGTGGCGGGATGATTCCGAATTTCATGGGCATCGAAGATTCACGTGGCGCGCACGAAATCGCGCACGGCAGCGATCAAGCGGTCGCACTCTGCCGGAGTGTTGAAAACATGCGTGGAAACGCGCACCGCCTGAAGACCGGTTTCGGTCACCGGGCGGCAACGCAGAGCGTGGTGCTCCATCAGGTAGCCGAAAAGCCGCGCCGCCTCAACTCCCGGAACGGCGAACGTCGTCATCGCGGCGCGCATCTGCGGCGACGCGGGCGTGAGAATCTCGACGCCGCGGATCGGCGCCAGACCGGCCTGCACCCGTTGCGCGAGACTGGCGCCACAATCGGCGACGCGCGTCCGGCCGACCTCTTGTTGAAAGCGTATCGCCGCCGCAAGCGCGACCACCGACGCGGCGTTGCGCGTGCCGTATTCGTGACGGCGCGCGCCGTCCGCGTAGGTGAGCCGCCCGTCGAAATCGAAGTCGCAGCTCGAATAGGCGCCCACATGCGCCGGCGACACCTCGTCGTTGCGCTCGCGGCGGATGAACAGCACGCCGGTTTCGCGAGGACCGCCGAGCCACTTGTGGCCGCTCGTCGCGAACGAATCGCACCCGATCTCGCGCAAACTGAACGGCACCATCCCGGACGACTGCGCGCCGTCGACGTGAAACCAGATCGATTGCTCGCGCGCGAGCGCCGCGATCTCGCGCACGGGCATCAGGATTCCCGTCGGCGCCGTGACGTGGCTGACCTGAACGGCGCGCGTGCGCGAGCGGATGAGCGCGCGTATCCGCTCGAGATTTCCCGTCGGCGAGGACGGATCGGGCTCGAAGACCTTCACGGCGATCCCGCGCCGTTTCGCTTGATTGAGCCAGGGCAACGAACCGCCCGGGTGCGCGTGCGACTCGAGAATCACTTCGTCGCCCGCGCGCAGGTCGAGTCCCGCCGCGACGATCGAGTTGCCCTCGGTGGTGTTGCGCGTGAAACAAACTTCATCCGGAGCGGCGCCGAAAAAATCCGCCACCACCCGACGCGCTTCGTCGAACAACGCGTGCCCGGTGTCGAGGCGCCCTTGCAGCGATCGAGTCGTCGACGCGAAGGCTTCACCGACGACGCGCGGCGAGGGCCCAAGCCCGCCGGTGTTCAAATAGGTCAGGTCCGCCGCGAGTTCGTATTGCCCCCGCACGGCGCGCCAAAACTGGTCGCTGCGACTCGGCTCGAAGACGGGGAGTTTCGCTTCGCTCGTCATCGCCGCCGCGAGTCGGTCTCCCGCAAGCGCGACGCCGAGCGTTCCCCAACCGATCTGCCGAAGAAAAGTTTTCCGAGGCACGGTCATAGATCCGAGAACGTCAGCGTGTGATCGATCGACAACGCATCGCCCGGCGCGAGCGGCAGGTCGCGGTCGAATTGAAACGGGAAAGCGACGAGCGGATTGCCGCGCCGCACGAACCAGTGGAGCGGGCCGGCGTTATTCGCGAAGCGGATCGCGATCCGGCGCTGCGAACCGTCCTTCTGTCCGCGCCACTCGATCCCGTTTGCGGCGACGCCGTGGACGGCCGCTTCGTCCGCCGCGCCGCTTTCGGCGAAGACGCCGATCGCGGCATCGCCATGCTCGTCGAGCAAATCGCGCGCGCCGCGAAATTGCAGCCCGGTGTAGTGGGAACCGACGAGTTGCTCCTGCGAAGCGCAATTCCCGAGCGGCAGCACGCGCCCGCTCGCGTTTTCGAGTTCCGCCTGCCAGCGCAGCGACCACACCGAGGAGGAATCGATCGCGGGGGTGAGCGTGCGGCGTTCGCGCAAGAGCAGTTCCCCTGCCCCGCTGAGCCATTCGAGGGATTGCACGAGGCGCGTGGCGCTGCATTCGCGCCAAGCAACGTGACGCTGAGTGCCGTGATCGCCGCGCCAGCGGTAGCCGTCGGCTTTGCGGTAAGTCGGACCGCCCCAGAAGTTCCATTCGGCGACGCGATTGATCGTGAAGCTCAGGCCGTGATGCCAGCGGTGGTCGTTGGGGCGAAAATTAGTCAGCTCCGCACCCGCGAGCGTGCAGACCGGGTGCGCGTAAGGCCGCGTTGCCTCGTCGCTCGGCGTCTCCGCGGAAAAAACGTAGCGCAACAAGGGCCGCCCCTCGTGGCGCAACTCCATGGCGCTCTCGCCGGCCGCGGTGAATTGCAAAGCGGTGCTCACGCGAGACGACACTCCAGTTTGAACGACCCGCCCGGCAGTTCGTGCCGCGAACCATCGGGCAGGCGCACGATCGTCGGTGTCGCGGCGGGCACTCCACCCTCGATCACGAATCGGTTTTCCTCGGTGCGCCAGTGCACTTCGATCAGACCGCGCGGCGTGCACACCCGTCCGCGGGCGTGCGCGAGTCCGCAGCGATGCGGAGCGATTTCCACGCACGCGAAGCCGGGCGCGAGCGGAGCGACGCCGAGCACACGACCGAGAAACTCCAGCGCGGGGTGCGCGCTCCACGCGTGACAGAGCGAGCGCCAGAAACTGTTTTCCTCTGCAAAGGTGTCGAGCCCGAGGTCGATCATCTCGTGCCACGGGCCGAGGAAGTCCGACATGCGATCGTAGGCGCCGGCGATTTCCAGCGCCTCGAATACGGCGTGCCAGCAGAAGAACGATCCCGGAGCGAGCTGCAGGTCTTGGGGAAATCGTCGCAAAATCCGCGCCCGCTCGCTCGAGCCCGCCGCGCCGCAGAGGATCGCCCAGGCGTTGCCGTATTGGCTGACCTCGGGGCCGCCGGGCCGGTCGAAGTAGAGCCCTTCCTCCTCCGACCAGAAACGCTCGTGCAGGCGCGCGCGCAATGCATCGGCCTCGGCACGCAGTGAACTGCCACGCGTCTCGTCGTCGAGGGCACGAGCGAGATCGGCCACTTCATCGAGCGCGCGGATGTATTGCGCGGAAATAATGCACGTCGGTCCTTCGCCGGCGCCGGGCACGACACCGCGCGGCCACCACGGACACCAATCCGTGATGTTCCAGAAAGGCAGCGCCGCCGGCAGTCCGCTCGGGTCCGCGTGCTGGCGAAACCAGTCGAGCACCGCCAGCGCACCCGGCAACAGCTCGCGCACGGTCGCCGCGTCGCCGCTGCAGTAGAGGTAGTCGCGCACGTTCGTGATCCAGTGCAGCGACCACGACGGAATCACTTGCAGCAATCGCGACGGATAGCGGCTCTGCGTCAGCCCTTCCGGCAGCCGCGACCAGTCGAACTGAAACAGCGCCTGCCGGCTCAGCGCGTAGTCGCCCGTCGTCAGCATGGCGATTTTCGAGGTGATCATCGTGTCGCCCGCATACTGCATCTGCTCGTAGTGCGGACAGTCCTCGAAGGTTTCGTGCGAACAGAGGCGCATCGTGTGCAGCGCGACGTGCCAGATTTTTTCGAGTCGTGGATCGGAGCACGTGAACTCGCCCACGATGCGATACGGATACGCGGTGAAACGATGCCGCAGCGACCGGAGCGACAGCGGCGCATCGCCGGTGGTGATTTCCAGCCCGACAAATCGAAACGCGCGCCAATGCCACGGCTCGAAAGTCTCGCCGGAATCCAGTCCCGCCGGCTCCCAGATGTCCGACCAGCCCGCGACCATTCCGCGACGGTTGAAGGTCCAGCCGCTCGACTCGTCGGCGAAGTGCGAGGCGAGATTCGCGAGCGGCTGCGGACGGCCGAGCATCTGCGCCCCGGGTGTTCCCCAGGGCAACCGCAGCGCTTCCGCATAGGTCAGCCGCAACTTCGCGCCCGCGCCACCCGCGGTGCCGAGTTCAGGATACGCCGTCGTCAAACGACCGGCGTCCAGAATCACCTTCACCGTCTGTCGCGGCGGAATCGTGACGGACTCGTCCTCCGCCACCAACCTCCGCCACTCGTCGGACGCGCCGCTTCCGCCGGGCGAGAAACAATCCGCGAAGCGATCGACGCGCGACTCCTCCAAAGCGGGAATCATCCGCGGTAACAAACCGTAAGGGCTCGCCGGATCACGACGGTTCTCGATGCGCTCCGCCACATAGAGCGTCGTCGCCTCCGCCCACGAGGAGTCGTCGAACTCCGGCAGGTTCCAACCCGCGGGCAACTCGCGCCCGACCCGGTGCTCAAAATACCCGTGATACCCCTCGAAGCGCGTGCCTTCGTTCTGGAAACGATAAGACGTGTCCGCGCGCACGCACCAGCCAGCCACACCCGTGTCGAGTCGTTCCAGCGAGCGGCCGCGCGACTCGATTTCGCCTTCGAGCAAAAATCCTCCCGCAAACGTCATGATCGCACACGGCGCACCCAACGCACTCGGTCGATGCGCGACGCGGGACATGTCGAACACGATAGCCGCGAGCACATTTTCTCCCGACCGCAAATGCGGCGTCAGATCGCACGTGTCGTAGAAATGATGCCGGATGTCGCCGCGCGCCGGTCCGCGGCTCACGAGATGCCCGTTGCAATAAAGCAGGAAGCGACTGTCCGCCGACACGTGGACGAGCAACGTCGCCGACGAAGCGCTTTCGGCCGCGAGCGCGAAGCCGCGCCGGAAGAGTCGCACCTGATAGTGCGACGGCGAGCGGTCGCCAGGCGCCGGCGAAGCATGGCTTCCTTCGGCGGACCAAATCCAAGCAGCGCGATTGACGAACGGCAGAGGTGGCATGGGGCAACGAAGCGATCGACATCGGGGTGATCGCAGCGTGGTGAGGCCAAATTGGGCTGGCCAATGGAAAAATTTCAACATCTCTTTTCATCATTTTTCACCGGTCTTATGAAAATTGTTTCAGAACCCCGCCTAGTCTTGTGTGCGTCGCTCTGGTCGCTCGTCGGCCATCCTTCACCGCGCCGCGAGTGGTCGCTCGCGCACAAGATGGAGGCGATCAAGGCCGCCGGCTTCGATGGTGTCGCCGAGATGTTCCGGCCGGAACTCGCGCCCCACCTCCGGCGCTTGAACCTGAAGATCTGCGGCCGCGTATTCTCGCGCAACGGACGCGAGGTGCCTCAGCTTCTAAAAATCGAGGCGAGCGGTGGCGCCCGCTTCGTCAATTGCATGCTCGGCGCGCACGACACCACGCCGGAACGCGCGACCGAAATCATCGTTCGCACCGTTCGCGAGGCGCGCCAGCTCGGCTTGTCCGCCCACATCGAAACGCATCGCGATACCTGCACCGAAACGCCCGAAAAACTCGCGGCGATCGCCCGTCTCTACAGAGCGAAAACGGGCGAGATGCTCCCGCTGACGTGGGATCACTCCCACTTGGCGGTAATGAAGCACGTGCTGCCTGCAGACTACGTCTCGCGCCTGCTCGGCGACAAACGTCTAATCCAGCACTCCCGCATGTTTCACTGCCGGCCGTTCAACAGCCAGCATTGCCAGGTGCCGGTGACAAACGGACGCGGCCGGCTGACGCCGGAATTCCGCGACTACATCGCCTTTGTCGAAGAACTTTTCGTCGTCTGGTTGCAAGGTCCGACCTCGCGCGACGAACTCTGGGTCTGCCCGGAACTCGGCACTACGGTCGGCTACAACGTGAGCACCAATCCGCCCGTGTGGCCCGACACGATTCGCTGCCGCGCCGAGCTCATCGCCGCTTGGAATCGGGCGCGACAACGCATGCGGCCGCGCCGGTCGTCGCGCGAAATTGCTTGACCGTTTCTCATCATTTTTCATGTCTTTTCCTGCAAATTTCACGCCGCTCTTTTCATGACCGCCCTGCCGATCACCGAAATCGCCCGCAAAGCCCGCGTCTCCCCCGCCACCGTTTCACGCGCGATTAATCAGCCCCAGCTCGTCGCCGCGGAGAGTCTCGCGCGCATCCGCGCGGTGATGCAGGAGCACAACTACGTGCCCACTCCGATCGGTCGACGTCGCGGCCCCAAGGCCCGTCCGACCGAACAACGCCGGATCGGGGTCTGGTTCGTCGGCGCGAAGGCGAACAATCCGAGCCTGAACTGGTTTCAAGATCAGCTCCTTCAGGTGCAATCCGCCGATCCGCACTATCGCGTGGATTTGCGCGTGTTGTTTTCCAACACGCCCGACGAACTGCCGCGCAATCTCGCCGCCGAGCGCCTCGACGGCGTCATCATCCAAGGCATGGAGCCGTCGGCCGAGTGCCTCGCGCAGCTCCGCGGCTTGCCGCACGTGTGGTTCATGACGCGCCGCTCCGCCACTTATCCCGGCGACTACGTCGAGCCGAACAACGAGGAAAACGGCCGCATGGCCGCCGAATACCTTCACCAGCGCGGCCACAAAGCGGTGGCGGTCATCTCCACCGATCCCACCTACAGCGCGATCGTGCACCGCAACAAGGCGTTCGTCGCACGCGCGACCGAACTCGGCATGTCCGTGCACACCGTCCTCGGCGAAGCCAACCCCGGCGTCAGCTACCTCGAACTCATGCCGCTGCACAGCGAGAGCGACACGCTCGTGCGCCGCCTGCTCGAGTGCACGCCGAAGGCCACCGGACTTTTCCTCCCGGTCGACCACTTCTGCGGCGCGTTCTTCCGCGCGCTGCGCGAAGCCGGCAAGAAACCGGGCCGCGATTTCGACGCGATCCTCGGGAACTACAATCCGATGATCTACCACAACCTCGACCACTCGCCCGCCGCGATCGACATCAACCTGCCCCTGCTGGTGCGCAAGGTCGTCGACCACCTGCTCTGGCGAGTTGCCCACGCGACCGTGAGCGGCCGCGTCGGCGTCACCGTCTCTCCCCGCTTGCTAACACCCGATTCTCCCCCGCCCCGCTGAGCGGCCGGCGCCACGCGTTTCCTTTTCGATTTCCCGGACCGGTTCACACCGCCCGGGGAATCGAAGCTTAACCCACGAACAAGCAATGAAACCACCGCATACCCCAACTGACCGGGCCAGACATTTGCTGGCGACCGGTCTGGTGGCATTGCTATCGGCCACCTTCGCCTCCGGGCAAACGGCCGATAGCGATGTCGTCCGACGCCTCCAGGAAGAAAACGCCGCGCTACGCAAGCGGCTCGCCGAACTCGAAGGCAGCACCAAGCCCGCCACGCCAGCCCCCGCACCGACCACAGCGCCGGCGCCCACCACCTCGTCGGCCAAGACCGCACCCGCTTCCGCCGGTAGCGCGAGCGCTGTCCGCGAAGACGGCGTGCTCATGCTCTCTCCGTTCGAAGTCAGTTCGGACAAGGACTACGGTTACCTCAAAACCAATTCCATGACGGCCACCCGCATCGGCATGCCGATTCAGAAAACGCCGATGTCCGTCTCGGTTCTTTCGAAGGATTTCCTCGACGACGCCAACATTCGTTCGCTCACCGATATTCTTCGCTACAGCTCCTCCGGCGCCGGCGACAACAACTACGCCATGCGCCGCCCCGCGAACAGCGCGACGCCCCAAGGCGGCTTCACGAGCCGCGGCTTCGGCATCAACACGGTCCTGCGCAACGGCGTGCCGCGCTACATCGGCTACAACGTGAACAACGTCGATCGCGTCGAAGTCGTGAAAGGCCCCGCGTCCGTGTTCTTCGGCGCCGGTTACCCCGGCGGTGTGATCAACTACATCACGAAGCAACCCGTCTTCGGCAACTCGCCTACCACGATCAGCTACACGGTCGGCGACGAGTCGCTCGAACGCGTGGTCGTCGATATGAATTCCCACATGGGCAAGAAAGCCGCCATGCGCATCATCGGCTCATGGGAGGACTCGAAAGGCGCCGCCGTCTTTGAGCGGAACAAGACGAACAGCATCACCGGCAACCTCGCCGTCGTGCCGTTCTCCAGCGGCAAAGTGAAGCTCACGTTCGAGCTGGAGCATCTCGAGTCGCGCTTCAACCAGAACCAAGGCGCATGGGTCTGGCCGCAAGGCTGGTTCGACGCTTATGCGAATCCGAGCGCAGCACTCATGACCGCCGCCGGCTCCGCGACCGCCGATGCTTATCGCGCTCGCATCCTCTCGAGCCCGGGCAACTACATCGCCGACGTCCGCAAGGCCGCCAACGACTACGGCATCCCGCTCTACACGTCCGTGACCCGCGGCGCTTATTACACCGACAAGAACGGCAGCCGCATCCTCGACAAAAGCTTCAGCTACACCAACCGCGGCACGTTCTCGAACAACGTCGTGAACGTCCCCAGCCTCACGGTCGACCTCTCGCCGTTTAGCTGGATGGATTTCCGCTACGTGATGGTGCGCGAGAACGCGCGCTTCGACAGCCTTGAAGGCACGCAGAGCCCCACCGCGGACGGTCGGACGTTCAACGCACTCGGTGGCAACTCCACCGCCGGCTACTACCGCAAGCTCAACACCCACCAGTTCGACGCGATCTTCAAGAAAGAGCTGTGGGGCATGAAGCACACGCTGCTCGTCGGCGGTTTGTTCCAGGAACAACTCCAGCAATACAACGCCAACGCGCCGCTCTCGCCCAACTACTCGCAGATCCCCGGCGCGACGAATCCCGCCGGCAACCCCGGCGTCGTCATCAACGGCTCCGTCGGCACCGGCGGTCAATTCGCGCCCTGGGTTTCCACGGCCGACGTTCCGGTCAATCAGGTCATCCGCGACCGCTTCGGCAACATCAAGACCGTGCAACAAGTCTTCACGCAGTGGGATCCCGGCTACGAAATCCAACCCGACATCAGCCGCATTTATCTCTACGATCGCACGCTGCTCGACGGCTACTACACGCAATACCAAGCCGGCTACATCAACTACAACGGCAGCCTCTTCAACGATCGCCTGAATCTCCTCGGCGGCGTGCGCCGGGAAATGAATCGCGACAGCGGCCAATACCTCACCTCGAACTTCCCGTGGTTCGCGCCTCCGCCCTACGCCTTCGCGGATCAGACCGCATATCCCCCGAGCGTCTACAACTACACGCCGAGTTACGCGGGCGGCTACGACTTGTTCACCCGCCAGGCGGGCACTTCGTGGATGGGCGGCGCATCGTTCGAAATCGTGAAGGACGTCAACGTCTTCGCGTCGTTCTCGAAAACCTTCCGTCTGAACGTCGGCAACGCCGGCGGCATCGGCGAGATTGCCCTGCCCGACATCTACAACGCCGCGATGGCCTACCAATCGAGCATCGGCAGCAATAGCTTCGTCTACAACGGCCAGACGATCAGCTCGCTCGACCAATTCAAATCCGCCATCGCCGCGACCGGCGCGCTCGTGAAGGTTCCGAACGAGACCGGCACGAACATGGAAATCGGCGTCAAGACCAGCCTCTGGGACAACAAGCTCGTCGGCACGCTCTCCGTCTTCCGCGCCGAGCGCAAAGACCAGCGCTACGACGACACCGCGCATCAGCTCGCCGAAAATCTCAACTACGGCAACAACCTCGGCATCTTCGGCCCCGCCGGCACCAACGCCTACGCCAACGGCCGCGTGCTGCGCTGGCGCACCGTCGGCCTGAAGAATCGCATCGAAGGCGCCGACTTCGAAGTCATCTGGACGCCCATCCGCAACTTCCAGACGCTGGTCAACGGCGCGTGGATGTGGACGGCTAAAACCGTCGACAATCCGACCGTTCCCCACCCCGGCACCGCCGCCTACAACGCCCTCACCGGCGTCGCCAAGATCAACGCCGACCTCCAATACGGCGAGCGCATCGAGAACGTGCCCGAGTTCCGCCTCAACATGCTGAACAAATACACGTTCACCGACGGCATCGTGCGGGGCCTCGCGGTCGGCCTTGGCGCCCGCTACAGCTCCGAAACGATCATCGCGCGCAACGTCGACTTCAACCCGCGGCGCGGCGGTCTCACCTCCGGCAACTTCCTCGTGTTCGACGTGACCGCGTCGTATCCGTGGGAAATCCTGGGCTACAAGCTCCAGACCAACCTCGGCATCTACAACGCGACCGACAAAGACTACATCGAAGGTCCGACCACCGTTCTCTCGCCGCCGCGCACGTGGCTGCTGACGAACACGCTGAGCTTCTGATCGAAATGGGTTCAGTTCGCTAGACAGACTGAGGCGGAGACCGATCCGGTCTCCGCCTCTTTTGTTCGCGGACCCCACTTTCTGCACCGTGCGCGTCGCCGCCACCGCCCGAACAACGCTGAGATTGCCATCACCCTCGCGACGCGCCGCACCACCGTCCTCGGCGCCGAACCCACGCCGTCCTGCTCGCCTGAATTTTCCATGATCAAGAAACTCCTGCTCCGCACTCTGCTTTTGAGCGCGCTCGCGCTGATCGCGCACGCCGCGCCGAATTTTCAAGGCCTTTGGCGCTTCGACCCGACCGCGAGCACGGCGCTCGACGGCTGGACCGCCATCGACCTCGCCATTCGCGTTGACGGCTCACGCGTCGCACTCGAACACCGCATGACCTGGCGCGACACGAAGCTCACGAAGACAAACGTCTTCGATACCGCCACGCCGGGCGAGCTGCGCGACTTTTTCCGCATCGATCAGCGCCACATGGCCGTCTACCCCGCGAAGGACGGCGTCACGCGTGCCAGCGCCGCGTGGATCGACGACGGACGCACCTTGCGCACCGAGGCCATCGTCCCCGTCGAAATCTCCCAAGGCGAAACGCACCTGCGCGTCACCACCGAGTATCGCGTCAGCGAGGATGGCGGCACGTTGACCGTCATCGAGCTGCATTCCACCCGCAATCGTCCCCTCATCTACGTTTTCCGCAAGGTCGCCGCATGAAATCCCTTTTCTCGCACTCACGTTCGCTCGTTCTGTTCCTCGCGCTCACCGTGCTGGCCGGCGCGGAGACGCCCGCCGCCACATCCGCGTCCGCGTCGCGCCAAGCGTGGGTCATGCACTTCGACTCCGATTGGCAAGTCGCCAGCGGCCTCCCGGAAAAAATTCTGCTGCTTAGCTTGCAGGGCCTCGCCAACCGCGCCGCGCCGCGCCTCTACGTCGTCCATCCACACGAATACCAGTGGGAGATCACCGAACCGCTCTTCGATTTCTACCGGCGCAAACACCACGTGCAATTCACCGAGCTGCGCACTACCGACGACGCGCTCACGACGTTCGTCCGCGATGCGAAAGGTTACGTCGTCTGGGATCCGAAAGTCCCCGCGTCGATGAACGTCGCGTTCACGATCGCTGGACTCGAGGACGCGCTCGTCGTCACCGAGCCGCTCATCTCGCTCGTGGAGCGCCACGGTCTCAAGCGCATCGACGATCTCCGCGGCCGCTACGATGGCCACAGCGACGAACAAATCTACCGCGACGCCCGTCAGCGTTACTGGGCGCGCTGCAACAAAGATAAGATCATGCTCATGGGCGGTCACGCCGGCGCGATTCGCATGCCGGGCATGGCGGATTGGGGCGTGTGCGAGCGGATGTTCTTCCACGATCTCTCCGCCAATCCCGCTCACCCGGGCGAACTCGCGCTCAACCGGGAACTCCTCCGCGACCTGCACCCCGGCGCGACGATCTTCGGCTGGCATTCTTACGGTAAGGACACCGAGGAGCAGCACACGACGCTCCTCTCGAGCTACGGCCTCAAGATGGAAGGCCTGCACAACCTCCCCAACCTGTCCTTCAACTGCCAATTCACCTTCACGCCAGGCTTCCGCTTCACGAACAACCACAACGTCGCGCGCGATGCGAAGCTCACCGCGCAACCGAAAGTCTATCTCAGCTTCGTGCAATCCGACTCGATCGGTATCGGCGTGTGGACGAAGCCCGGTCGCGGCAAGTTGCCCTTCGGCTGGCAGGTGACGATGAACTGGACGAAATTCTCGCCCGCCGCTCTCGAGTATTTCCACGAGAGCGCCACACCCAGCGACTACTTCATCGGCGGCCTCTCCGGTCCGGGCTACATGTATCCGAACCACATTCCCGCCGACCGTTTCGAAGCCCTCATGGCCGAGGCGCGCGAGCTGATGGATCTCCTCGACGAGCGCGTGCTCGAAATCATGGACAATTCCGCCGCGGCCGGAAACGTCGGCAACGCCGACCTCACGAAGACCACCGTCGATCGCTACTATGCCACGTTCCCGAACGTCATCGGCTTCATCAACGGCTACGGCCCCGCGCGCACACGCGACCTGCGCGACTCACGACCGCTGATTTCCTACGACTACTACATCGACCCGCGCCGCCCGCGCGCCGAAGTCGCCGCCGATCTCAACGAACTCATCGCGCTCAACGCCAAGCGCCCCTACTTCCTCCTCGTGCACGTTCGCGAGTCGAACGACGTGAACAGTCTCGTCGAGGTCACGAAGCAGCTCGAAGGCCCGGTGGAGATCGTGCCGCTCGACGTTTTCCTGAAACTCGCGGCGAGCAACAAGACCTATACGACCCGTTACCAGGACCCGGCGGACCCGAAGCACTTCGCCGGTCACAACTGAACTCGCTCGTCCGGTCATGCGTGCGACTCGCCTGATTCGCTTCCTCGGCCTGGTGCTGCTTCCGTGCGCGCTCGCGCAGGCGATCGCGGTCGATCACCTGCGCACCGAATACCAAACGCAGCCGCTCGCGCTGGATCGGCCGCACCCGCGTTTCAGTTGGGAGTTGCACGCCGATGAGCGCGCGCAACGGCAGACCGCGTATCAGATCCGCGTCGCGACTTCTCCGGAAACTCTGACGGCTAACGAGGTCGACGTGTGGGATTCGGGCAGAGTCACCGTCGCGGACAATTTTGGCGTGCCCTACGGCGGCCCGGAGCTGCGCGCTGGCGCTCGCTATTACTGGTCCGTGCGCGTCTGGGACGCTCGCAATCAACCCTCGGCATGGTCGACGCCGTCGTGGTGGCAAATGGGACCGCTCAAGCCGACCGACTGGCATGCGCGATGGATCGGCGCCGCGCCTGACGCGCCGAGTCCGCTGCTCCGTCGCGCATTTCAGCTCGAAAAGAAAATCGTGCGCGCCACTGCCTACGCCTACGCCATCGGCTGGTATCGCCTGCTCGTCAACGGCACGGAGTTGACCGAGCGCGTGCTCTCGCCGGTGAACTCCAACTACCCGAAGGGCCTCTTCTACGACGCCTACGACGTCACTGCCCTCGTGCGGCGCGGCGGCAACGCAATCGGCATGTGGATGGCGCCAGGCTACGCTCAAAGTTATTCGAAATACGGTTATCGCTGGGACACGCCGCCCGCAGCCTTCGCGCAGCTTCAAATCGCGTTCGACGATGGCACGACGCAAACGATCGCGACCGACGAGGCGTGGAAATGGACCGCGAGTCCGGTCGTCGCGAGCGACATCTATCATGGCGAGACCTACGACGCGCGCCGCGAGATCGCCGGCTGGAGCGAAAGTCGTTTCGACGATCAAGACTGGAAGCCCGTTGCGCTCCGCGCTGCCCCGCCGGGACCGCTGATCGCGTGCCCGTTCCCCGGCCTCGCCGTCGCCGCCGAATACCGCCCGGTGAAGATGACCGAGTCCAAGCCCGGCGTCTTCGTCTTCGACCTCGGCCAGAACATCGCCGGCTGGGTGCGCCTGCGCACGCGCGGGCCCGCAGGTGCTCGCGTCGTGCTGCGCCACGCCGAGGAATTGCACGCCGACGGCACGCTCGATGTGAAAACCAATCGCGCCGCGCAAGCCACCGACACCTACATCCTCCGCGGCGACCGCGACGAGAGCTACGAACCGCGCTTCACCTACCACGGCTTCCGCTACGTCGAGGTCACCGGCTACACCGGCACGCCGACACTCGACAGCCTCACCGGCTGCGCGATTCGTGCCGCCGTGCCGGAAGCGGGCTCGTTTTCCTGCTCCGATCCATTGCTCAACCGCATGCACGCGAACTTCCGCTGGACGATCGCAAACAATCTCATGGGCATCCCCACCGACACCGCGACGCGCGACGAGCGCACGCCCTGTCAGATGGATTCGCTCACGGTCGAGGACGCCGCGATCTGCAATTTCGCGCTGGCGCCCTACTACGCGAAATGGCTGCACGACATCGCGGGCGACGGCGGCAGTCTTCCCAACTGGACCGGCGATCAAGTCGTGCTGCCGTTTCTCCTCTGGGAAAACTACGGCGACCGCCGGCTTCTCGCGGAGCACTACGACAACATGCGGCAAGTCGTCGATCGCTTCGCCGCAACGGCCGAGGCCGCGAAGCATTGGGCCGCCGCCTTCGGCGACTGGGCCGCGCCCAATCCGTCGGGTTCCTACGAAGGCAGCTTCAGCGAGGGCGAGCTGGTCAACCGCGCGCTGTTCTACCGCACCGCGCGAATCGTCGCCGACGCCGCCGCGCTGCTCGGCCGCGCGCCCGACGCCGAGCGCTACGCGCAGCTCGCCGAACGCGTCCGCACCGAGTTCGACGCGCGTTTCTACGATCCGCGCACCGCCACCTACGGCCTCGGCCGGCAAGTCACCTCCGTGCTGCCGCTCGCGTTCGACATGGTGCCGTCCGCGCGACGCTCGGCCGTCGTGGCCGCGCTGCGCCAGCGCATCGAAGAGGTCGATCGCGGTCACCTCGACACGGGCATTTTCGGCACGCGCTATCTCTTCGAGGTTCTCTTCGACCATGGTCTCGCCGATCTCGCGCTCCGCGTGCTGACCGCGACCGGTTATCCCGGCTACGCCGATCAAATCGCGCAAGGCGCCACGACGACGTGGGAGCAGTGGAGCTTCGACGGCAGCATGCAGACCCACAACCACGCGATGTTCGCCGGACCGGACGCCACGCTTTTCTCCCGCCTCGGCGGCATCCAACCCGGCGTGCCCGGCTTTCGCGAAATTGTCTTTTGCCCGGCATTTCCGACCGCGCTCTCCTCCGTCGACTGCTCGCGCGCGACTGTGATGGGAATCGTAGGCAGCCGCTGGCGCCGGGAAGCCGGCCGCATCGTGCTCGCCATCGACGTCCCGGCCAATGCCACCGCGCGCCTCTATCTCCCCGCGCAGACTCTCGACGCCATTTGCGAGGGCGATCGATCCGCGCTCCACGCCGACGGCGTGCTCAGCGCGCATCTGGAAGGCAACCACGCCGTCCTCGCACTCGGGTCGGGTCGCTACGAATTCAGCCTGCCCGACCGTTTCTCGTCATCCGCATCCGTCGCCTCGCCTACTCGAGCAACGACAGTTCGCGGCGCAACCGCGGCGCGCGATCCGGACGAAGCCAGCCAAGCGCATCTTCTCGATTGGTGAAGACTTCCATCTCGGTCTGCGGAGAAGTGTTCAGAATCTGATACATTCGCGACATGCCGTATTGGAGTGGCGTCGCACCGACCAGCGCGTGCCGGAACGCGTTGAACGGAGGATATGCGCTGAACCGCCGTTCGAGGACGGAGCGAAGATCGTCGGCCTTCACGGTCACGTGAACGACCGCCGACAAATCCGTCAGGCGATCAGGCGAACGACAGAGATCGGCTTCACATTCGACGATCGTCTCGGCGAGCGCATCGAGCGCAGAGCGATCGAACCGCCCGCTGACTTCAACCAGCAGGAGATCGTCGATGAACTTGAGGCGGTGCGGCATGTCAGTGGGCGAGAAAACTCATCAGGCAAAAATACTTTTCGACCGCGGGAATCGAGCGAGAGGACACGACGCAACCGATTTGGACGTAGCCCGACCGCCCCATTTCCGACAGGCGCTGCTCGAGCTGAGCGAGCGACGCCGCCGACACGGTGACGAACACCTGACGAGGCGGCGGCACGACCGCGGTCGGACGGGGAAACGATGCGGGAGAATCGTCCACGTCAGGAAATCTAGATCGTCGAAACCGCGATCCCATATGAGCAAAACCACCTCTTTTAAGGTGATGTGCCGCGCGCTCCTGCGCTTGATCAGCCCGCCATCCTCCCCGTCGAGACTGAAACCACGCTCGCCTCGTCGAGACTTTTGCGCATCGCGTATCAGACTGACAGGCAGGGCGCACCGCCGAGGCATCGCACTCGTCGCCGGCCCGGTGCGCCGAAGACGTGATATCGCCCTTGCGGCGGAGCGGGCCGCTCCGCCCTACCTTCCCGCTCCGTGCGCGTCAGTCTATTGCGCGAACCTTAATCGGCGTAGTGCCGCAGCTCGCGGCGGAAGTAGGCGACGGTGCGGCGCAGGGCGGTGCGGACGTCCACCCGCGGCTTCCAGCCGAGCGTCTGCTCGATGAGCGTGCCGTCCGAGTAGAAATCGCCGATGTCGATCTTCTTGCGGTCTTCGGGGAATTTGCGGCTCGCGTAGCTCGCCTTTTCGCCGGCGATGTCGCGTAGCTCCTCGGCGAGTTGTCGCAAACTGACGCGTTCCATGCCGCCGATGTTGAAAACCCGACCGACCGCCTCGCGCCGGCACGCGGCGAGCAGGAATGCCTCCACGGCGTCGTCGACGTAGGTGAAGTCGCGCAACTGCTCGCCCCCCCACACCTCGAACGGCGTGCCTTCGAGCGCGTTCTTGATCCATATGCCGACGAAGGTCTGGCGCGCGTCCTTGATCCGCATGCGCGGGCCGATCGTGTTCGTCAGGCGCAGCACCGTGCTGCGGATGCCGTGGACCTCCGAGTAGAGCAGGTGGAACTGTTCGCCCGCGAGCTTGTTGATGCCGTTGACATCGACCGGGCGCAGCGGGTGTTTCTCGTCGACGGGCAGGTAATCGGGGCGGCCGTAAATCTGCCGCGTGCTCGCGAAGACGACGCGGATGCCGGGATTGTGCTTCCGACACGCTTCGAGGAGCGAGAGCTGGGCGCGGCCGTTGATCTCGAGGTCGGTGAACGGGTCCGACATCGAATCCATGTGGCTCGTCTGTCCGGCGAGATTGAACAGCACTTCCTGCCCGCGCAGGAAGATCGGCAGGCTGTGGTGGTCGCGCACATCGGAGATGTTGACCACGAGTTTGCCCTCGAGGCCGGCAATGTTTCGGCGATTGCCGCCGTATTCCGGAATCAGGCTGTCGACCAGCGTCACGCGCGCGCCGAGTCCGACGAGCGTGCGCGCGAGATTCGAGCCGATGAAGCCGAGTCCGCCCGTGATCAGGACCGGTTTGTTTTTGTAGAAGCGTCGAAACTCCGCAGGGGACATGGGGCGCTCGGCAGGCATCTCGGCATCTTCGCGGGAGACGAACCGTCGTCAGCAACTTTATTCCGGATCGGACTGACGCGCCGGAGACGTGTCGCGCACCGTGGCGCCTTCGCGCCAGTGGCAGTGCACCAGCAGACTGCGGCGAACCTTGGGAATGCCGTGCTCGCCCGCGCGAAGCTTGGCCATCACGAGGTCGACGGCGGCCTTGCCGATTTCGTCGGAGTTTTGGTCGATCCCGGCCCAGCCGGCCGTGGCGTTGGTGATGTCGAGCGACACCAGGCCGATGTCGCGCGGGCAGACGAGCCCGGCGCCGGCCAGCCAATCGCGCATCGGGTTGGCGGTGTTGCGAAACGTCGAAAGCGTCAGCACGCAATCCACGCGCTGCTCGCGCGTCCAAGCGAGAAACCCGGCCTTCGTCATCCGATCGGGCAGATAGCAGGGAATGTTCGCCAGCCCGGGATTTTCCAGGGCGAGAGCGGCGCAGCCGTTCGCCCAACCGTGGTTCGTGATGGAATTTTGATAGTTCTCGATCGCCAGACCGATCCGCCGGTAACCGCGCGCCGCCAGCGTGCGGCCGGAAAGCAGGACCGCCTGCGTGTGATCGCTCACCACGCAATCGAGCTGCGGGTTCTGGACCATGTGGCCGACAGGCACGGTCGCAAAATACTCCCACGGCAACACCAGTTCGAACGGATCCTTCGGAAACGCGGCGAGCAGGATGCCGGTGATGCCGCGTGCGCGCAGGATGTCGCCGAGCCGGCGAGCCGTCATGCCGTGCGACGTCAGCGCAAACTCCGTCATGCCGAATCCAAACAGCGCGGCCTGCTCGCGTGCGGCCGACCAGTGGCGGCATAGCGTCGGCGTTTCCCGCCACTCCTGCACGTCGTCGTAAGGCGTGACGTAGGCGAGCGTGCCGAGGCATTGGTTGGCCGCGCCGCGGCGCGTCGAGCGCATGACCTCTCCAAGGAGCGGATTGTGACGGTAGCCGAGCTCCTCCGCCGCAGACAGGACGCGCGCCTGCGTATCCTTGGAGATGCTGACGGCTCCCGTGAGACTGCGCGACGCCGTGGAAATGGACACGCCGGCGCGGACCGCCACGTCCTGCAGGGTGACCTTTCCGGCTGGGGTGACCGAAAGCATGGAATTTCTAATGCGGATGCGAGCCTGAGTGGTCAACCTCGTGAGTGGCATTACCCAATGTTGGCAAGAGACCCGAACGGGCTGGCTCGTGACGCAACGGCCTCCCTCCACTGGCAAACGGCGGCTTCAGTGCGAATCGGTGCGGATCACGAAATCGGCGGACTCGTTGCAGACCGCTCCCAATGACGAGTCCGCGCAGGTGAAGCCGCCCGCTGCATCGTGGCGGATCCAAACCGCCGGCCGGTGCGGTGCGCCGAGGCCCGTGCCGACGATGGTGACGTCTTCCAATCGAGCGTCCGCGAGCGTGCCCTGCCCTTTCGCGCGTCCGGGGGCGAGCACCGACAGGCCCTCGGACAGGCTGTCGCGTATTTCCGTCTGCCGAATGCGCACGCCCGCGATGCTGCGGCGATGGAGGCAGAGCTGCAACGCGCTGCGCCACGCCCAATCGTGGTCGTAGCCGCCGCAACGGATCAGCCGGCAGTTTTGCACGACCGTCTCGCCGCTGAAATTGTTGTCCACCTTGCCCGCAGCGTCCGCGGTCGGAAACGTCGTGCTGAGCAGGATGCCGCAACCGGCCGTGATGTCCGTGAACAGGCAGTCCTCGATGCGATTGCTCGCGCCGCCGTAGAACGAAGCGCCGTTGGCGAGGAACGGCAATTGCCCCGTGCAGCGCCGGATGACGTTGTGCCCGGGCTTCTCCGCCCATTCGTCGTGGCCCTGGTCGGACGGCACCGGCCAGATCGCGTAGCAGTCGTCGCCCGTGCCGCGTGCCGAGCAATTCTGGACGACGGAGCGTGTCGTGCCCACGCAAAGGTTGACGCCATCGGCGAGCAGGTTGCGAAACCGGCAGCCTTCAATCACGAGATTGACGCCATTGTAGATCCACGCGCCGGCCTTCGTGTGCTCCACCCAGACACGGGAGATCGACGCATCGCGGCAATCCGCGCCCACGATGCCGTCGTTTGCCTCGCTGTCGTCGCGGTAATTCAGGGCGCCGACGACCGCGAAGTCCGCCATGTGCACGTTCGCGCCGGTCAGCTTGAGTCGCACGCGCCGCGCGGCGTCGCCGTAGAGTGCCGCGTCGCCCACGAAAGTCGTGTGCCACATGCCGGCACCTTGGATCGTGACGTTTGAGGGAATGACGATGTCGCCCGTGACTTTGTAGTTCCCCGCCGGCACCCAGACGATGCCGCCGCTCTTCCGCTGCGCGGCCGCGATGGTGCGCCGCAGCGCCTCTGTGTCGTCGGTTTCGCCCTCGCCGCCTGCGCCGTAGTCGAGCACAGAAAGCGAGCCCCGGGGACGCACCACGGCGGGCGAGACGACCTCGAGGTCGACCAAGTCGATGACGCAATCGACGCCGTCACCGGCAATTTTTTGAAGACGCACGACGTCGCCCCGGGCGAGCACGACTCCTTTCACACGCAGTTCGTCGTAGAAATTCCGCGGCTTCGCCTGCCGTGGATCGTTGGAGAAAGGATAGGCGCCGTAGAGCCACATGTCGCGTGAACTGAGCGCCAGTTCGCGCACGACGTGGCCGTTGACCGACAACGCGAGACTCGAGGCGAGTCCACCGCCCTTCGGCGCGTCCGGCAGATGATAGCGGACAACCAGCGCATCGCACGCGATCGGCGATGCGAACTCCACGTGCTCGCCGGCCTGCGCGAGTTTCACGCATCGTTGGCAGGAAGACTCCATCTCCACGCGATGCGGCGCATAGATCGGTCCGAGCGTCGTGCCCGTGCCGCGCATGTCCTCGGCTTCGATCGTCGTCCACGGAATGTCCGCCCCGATTTTTCCGCTGGGCGCGCCGAGGCCGACGTTGAGCAGCATCGCCAGCGCGAGGGCGGCCACGAGCGCGATCGGATATTTCCGTTTCATCGCGACGAGGAAATCGTGTCGCGGCCAGTCCGGCTCGACGCCCGCTCCGCGGCGCTCGACGCGAAGGGCACGACGCGGGTTTCGCCCGCACGACAAGCGAATGTCTCGCGTGCGACCGTGAAGCTCCGCTCGGAACGGTTGGCGGGATCGGCGGCGACGCTCACCGTCGCCGCGTCAATCCGCATGCGGAAACGGTCGCCGCGATAGACGAGGCCGAACTCCAAGACGCGCCATGCCGCGGGCAGACGCGGCTCGATGCGCACGCCGTGCTGATCCGCAAGCACACCGCCGAAGCCGAGCACTGCGGTCATCCACGCGCCGCCGTTCGCCGCGGGGTGCGAGCCGCCCATGAAGACGGTGCCGACGTAGACTTTGTAGGCGGCGTGGAGGTCGATCGTCGCGGTTTTGAGAAAATAGCGATAGGCCGACGCGAGGTCGCCGATCTCCGCCGCGACCATCGCGTAGGCGCACGCGCTCAAGCTCGAACCGTGCTCGGTGCGCGGCTCGTAGTAGCGCCAGTTGGCGCGTTTCACGTCGGCCGAGTAGCGAGTCTTGAACAGATTGAGCATCATCACGACGTCCGCCTGCTTGATGATTTTCGTCGGCACGGCGAGCCCCTGCCCGGCGCCGAGATATTCGTGCGGATGCACCATCTTCGCGCGCAGTTCCTCGACCGAGGCCTCGCGCAGCTTGAAGTAGCCGTCGAATTGCTCGATCACGCCGGTCGCCGGATCGGGAGCCGGCACGTGGAGGCGCGCCGCCGTCTCCGCGAAGCCGGGCAGCTCGCCCGCGATCGCGAGCTTTTCCAGCAACGCCGCGAGCGCGTCCGGATGCGCCACCCGCAGATGCTCCACCACCGCACTCGCGATCGCAAAGGTTTCGCGCGCGACGGCATTGGTGAAGGCGTTGTTGTTGACGCGCTCGTGATACTCGTCGGGGCCGACGACATCGAGGATCTCGTAGCGCCCCTGATCCTGCCGATAGTGCGCATACGAATAGTAGAATCGCGCGCACTCGAGGATGACCTCCGCGCCGCCGTCGAGCAGCAGCGAGTCGTCGCCGGTGAGTTTGAAATGTTGCCAGAACGCGATCGCGACGTCGCCGCTGATGTGAACCTGCTTGTCCCGGAAATGCGTGCGCAGCTCGCGGCCCGTGATCGGGTCGCCGATGTTGAAATACGTGCAGGCGTCGTCGCCGGTGTCCTGGCTTTCCCACGCGTAGAACGCGCCGCGGTAGCCGGCGCCCTCCGTCGCCGCCTTGCGCCGTGCGCCGTCGAGCGTGCGGATGCGATAGCGCAGCAGCTCCACCGCCTTTTCCGGATACGTGTGAAGAAAGAACGGGAACATGAACATCTCCGTGTCCCAGAAGATCGCGCCCTTGTAGACCTGGCCCGACAGCGCCCGCGCGGGGATGGAATTTCCGCTGCCGCGCGCCGGTGCGACCATCAGCAGTTGCAGGATGCTGTAGCGGAGTGCGTGCTGCGCCTCGTCGTCGCCTTCGATCCGCACGTCGCAGCCGGCCCATTTTTCGGCCCACGCAGCCGAATGCCCCGCGAGACAATCCTCGTAACCGCGTTCGCGCGCGCGCCGCACGACCCGGATCGCGGCCGGAAGCGGCGCGTCCGCCCCGGGATCGTTGTCCGAGCACACCGCGAAATACTTCACAAACGTCATCGGGACGCCGGCACGAACGCGAACCGCGAATACCCGCAGGCGTCGCCCGCCGCTGTCGTCGCGCCGCTCGGCGGCGGGCGCACCGGACACCGCTTCGGCGACGGCGACGCGCTTGCGAAGTTCGTGCGTGCGCCCCTCGACGCCGAGCACATCGCCGTCGATCGAGGTCGCCAACTCGCGTAGATGCGGACCGTTGAGATCCCAGACGTTCGCGTCGATGCCGGTGCGGAGCGTGATTTCCGCGTCACGATCGCACGTCACCGTGAATCGCACGACGCCGAGGTGAGGCTCGTCGGCGCTCAGGAAGCGCGTCGAGTGCAGCGTGACGCATTTATCGCCGACGGCGAAGCGCGTCTCGCGCTCGAACAGCGCATTCGCGAAATGCAGCGTCTGGCGATGCTGCACGACGTCGTCACCGAGCGCCGAGACCGCGTGACCGTCGAGCTCGACCTGGGTGAATGCGCCGTTGGGCGCATTCACCGGTTCCCGCCAGGCCGTGCCGACCTGGTCGAAGAGTCCGGCGAGCGTGATGCCCACGGCTTCGTCAGGCCCGAACTCGTCGAGCGTTCCGCGATAGCCCATGTAGCCGTTGGCGATTTGATAGACATTGCCGCGGCGCAGGAGGTTTTCCTTGCCGCCGGAGCATTCGGTCGTGGTGACTTGCCAAAGAGGATTCATCAAAAACTAGGAGGCGGGCGCACGCGGTTCGTCGTGCACACGCAGCATCAGGCCCGCGGCGAGGATCATCGACAGGCCGCCGAGCAGGAGCGCGTTGACCGCGTGGCCGTGGAAGACCGTCCGCACGAGCAAGCCGAGCACGGCCGCGGCGAGAATCTGCGGGATGACGATGAAAAAATTAAACATGCCCATGTAGACGCCCATCTTCCGGTAGGGCACGACGCTGCTGAGAATCGCGTAAGGCAGCGTGAGCAAACTCGCCCAGCCGACACCGAGACCGATCATCGAGACGATCAGCCACCGCGGCTCCGCGAGGAAATAGACCGAACCGAGACCGACGCCGCCGACACCGAGGCACAGCGCGTGCGTGCGCACACGGCTGAGGCGTCGCGCCAGCGGCGGCAACACGAACGCGGCCAGCGCGGCGACGCCGTTGTAGACGGACATCAGCACGCCGACCCAGTTTGCGCCGGCGTTGTAGGCGACGGTCTTCGGATCGGTCGTGCCGAAATGATGCTCGGTCACCGCCGCCGTCGCGTAGATGAAGAACGCGAAGAGCGCGAACCACGTGAACATCTGCGCCAGCGCGAGCTGGCGCATGGAACGCGGCATGTTGTTCACGTCGTAAACCAGCTCGACCAAGCCCCGCTTCTTGCCGGCTCCGTAGCGCCACGCGGTCACGCCCTGCAACAAGCCGTAGAAGATCGCGCCGCCGGACAGAATGTAGAGGCCCTTGTCCCAGCGCAGCGCCCAGATCAGCGCTGTGAAGGCCGCGCCGGCGAGAGCGACGACACCGCCGACGCGATAGTAGTGCGCCGGCTCGAGCACGACGGTCTCCCCCGCCGCTTCCGCCGTCTGCTCCGTCTCGCCGTGAAACGCGCGCTGCTCTTCCGGAGAATACTCCTTCACTTTCCACACCGTCCAGAGCACTGCCGCCAAATAGATGACGCCGCCGAGACCGAAGGACCATTTCACGGAATCCGGCACGTGCCCCTCGGGCGCGGTGTTCGCGACGTGAAACACGTTCGTCAGCAGATATGGCAGCAGCGAACCGATCACGGAACTCGCCCCGATGAAGAACGTCTGCACGGCAAAGCCAGTCGTCCGCTGGTCGTCCGGCAGCATGTCGCCCACGAAAGCGCGCATCGGCTCCATCGTGATGTTGATGGCCGCGTCCATGATCCAGAGCATGCCCGCGGCGAACCACAGCGCCGGCGAGTTCGGCATCACGAGCAGCGCGGCCGACGCGCACAGCGCACCGACCAGGAAGTAGGGCTTGCGACGACCGAGGCGATTCCAGGTCTTGTCGCTCATGTAGCCGACGACCGGCTGCACGAGCAAGCCGGTGACCGGGCCGGCGATCCAGAGGATCGGAATCTCGTCCACACGCGCACCGAGCGTCTCGAAAATGCGGCTGACGTTTGCGTTCTGCAGCGCGAAACCGAACTGGATGCCGACGTAGCCGAAGTTCATGTTCCAGAGCTGCCAGAAATTCAGTCGGGGTTTGGGGAGCATGACGGAAGACATGGCGGCGATCCTCACGCCGCGGCGCGTTTGAGGCGAACCTGCTCGTCGATTTTTTCGACGCTTAACCCGCCGAGGTCTTCGACCACGAAGTCCGCGCCGTTCTCGCGCAACTCCCACGCGTTGTTCTCCCGGGCGACGCCGATCACGAGAGCGAACCCGCCGTCGGCACCCGCGCGCACTCCGGAAACGGCATCCTCGAAGATCACCGCACGCGCCGGCTCGGCGCCCAGGTTGGCGCTCGCGGCCGCGAAAATGTCCGGCAGCGGTTTGCCGCGCAGGCCGAGCCGCTCGGAAACAAGGCCATCGACCACCGTCGCAAAGAGCGACGCGGTCCGGCTGCGAGAGAGAATCAGCTCCGAGTTGCGGCTGGAGGTGGCGAGCCCGACTTTGATGCCCGCGACGTGCAGCGCGCGGATGAGTGCGACCGTCGACGGGTAAACCGCGGCTCCGCTCGCCGCGATGGCGGCGTGGAAGAGTTCGTTCTTTCGGTTGCCGAGCCCGCAGATCGTCCCGGTGCGCGGAAGATCGTTGGGCGAGCCTTGCGGCAACGAAATGCCGCGCGAGGCGAGGAACGATGCGACGCCTTGGTGACGGGGCCTGCCATCCACATGCGCCCGGTAGTCGCGCGCGTGGCAGAATTCCTCGAACATCGCTCCGGTGCGCTGCGCCCAGGTGCGGAGGAACTCATCGAACGCCTGCTTCCATGCGGCCGAGTGAACGGCCGCGGTGTCGGTGAGCACGCCATCCATGTCGAAGATCGCGGCATCGAACCATCGGGCGGACGCCGGATGCGCGGCCGAGGCGCGCGACGAGGAGGATTGAGCGGACGGGAATGACGAGGTCACGAGGTGGGTAGCGGCGTTTGAACCGCCGGATAAAACGCGGCTGGTCGGGCGTCTCAGAAGGACAAACACGATCGGTTGCTCGGTTAACCTTCCGGAAAATCGCGCGCGGCGCACCCACGCGCCGCGCGCAACCCCGGATCAGAAGCTGAACGTGTTGGTGAGGGTGAACGTCCGCGTCGGAGCGATGCGGTAGGCGGCCACCGTGCCGTCGGGCTGATACGTGATCGGAATCAGTTCCTTGCCGGAGAAGGCGTCCTTCACGTTGAGCTGGACGTGCCAGTGCAGATTCTTGGAGAGCCGCCGATTGTAGCCGACCCAGAGATCGACGTTCGTCTCGGCGGGCGTTTTGAACGGATTGTCCAAGTCGTATTCGACTGTCGTCGGGTCGTTCGGATTGCCCGTCGGGCGGAAGCCCGCGGTGGCATCGCTCTGGTAGCGAACGCCGCCGCCGAAGTGGACGCCCTTGAGCGCGCCGGTCTCGATTTCGTAGTTGGTGATCAGGTTGACGCGCCACTCGCGGAGTTCGGGCACCGTGGTGCCTTCGACGAGTTGAGCCAGACGCCATTCGCTGCCCGGCGCGCCGACGAGACCTTCGCCGTCGAACCAGTTCTTGCCCGCGGTCACGACGTCCTCGGTGCCCCAGTAGTGGTGGAGTTTCGAGACGCCGTC
The DNA here is from genome assembly GCA_016187945.1 of Opitutia bacterium. Taxonomy (GTDB): domain Bacteria; phylum Verrucomicrobiota; class Verrucomicrobiia; order Opitutales; family Opitutaceae; genus Didemnitutus. The sequence goes on along the minus strand of JACPIT010000007.1, from coordinate 40,417 downwards.
CTGAACTTTCAGCGCAGCGGCGACGAGGTTCATGAACTCCCGCATGTTGGCGTTGCCGATGTTGGTGCGACGCGCGTCGGTTTTGCTCGCGTTGAGCAGGATGCGCCAATTCGGGGTCGGCTGCGCGGCGAGTTCGATTTCCCAGCCTTTGGAGACGTTGTCCTCCGTGATGGCGAAGCCGGTCGGCACGCTGTAAGTCACCTCGTGCGTGGACGGGCCGAAGTCGCCGAATGTGTCGATGCGCCACGCCTTCCAGAAGCGCGGATCGACCGAGCGCTGAAAGATGCGGGTGTTATCGAGGATCTTCTTCTCGAGCGCCGGTGAAACGATCCACGCTCCGTCGGCGGAGAGAATCTCACCCGGTTGGAGCGGGCGGTTGGCGAAGAAATGGAAGTTGTAGCGCATCGGCTCCCACACGCCGGTGTTGCCGTTGAAGATGTCGGTGTCGTAGCCGGTCTGGCCGGACGCCGTGGCGTCGTAGCCCCACGGGCGGATGTTGTATTGGAAGACATTCGCGAAATTCTGCGTGAGTTGCATCCAGTTGCCGATGGAAGCGGCGTTGATCTGCGTGCTGGTCGCATTGAAATTGCTCGTCTCATAGCGATTCACGCGGAGCGAGTAGCGGCCGTCCTTCGTCTCGACGCGGACGCCGTAATCGACGGTCTTGCCCGCGGGTGCCGAGAGCGCTTCGCCATAGATGTCCACGCGACTGGCGTCGGGTTTGAAGTTGGTCGAGCGGTTGTAGTAAACGCTCACGTTCACCGGCAGGCGCTCGAGCGAACGACGGAGGAACGGCAGCTCGGTCACGTGCGCGACGAGGCTGTAAGACTTCGAGTCGACCTCGGCGCGTGCACCGATCGCGGGCAGCTTGTAGTAATCGGGACTGAGGTTGACCGCGCCGCGGTTCTGCGTGACGGGAAAATCGTTCGGCGACATGTCGAACGCCCACGACTTCGCGACGTCCTTGCGCCAGCCGATCGTGCTCACGAGCGAGTCGTCGAGCCACTTGCCTTGCCAGACGAGAACCTTCGATTCGGTGATCGCTTTGTCGAGCGAAGCGCGCGTGGTGAGGCGGTCGCGGTTCGCGGCCGATGTCTCGGCGTCGACGATGTTGAGCGGTGTCGTCGTCCAGCCGACGTAGTTGGCGGGATTCTCGGCCTGCGTCGAATTGCGGGCCGGATCGCCGGGCAGGTAGAAGCCGTTCTGCCACGGGTCGGCCGGGTTCACACCGGAATTCCAGGTCGAGTTGAAATAACGCAGCGCGCCGCTGGCCATGGTGGTGTTGCCGCCGACCGACGGCAGATTCGCGCCCGAAAGCGAGTGACCGAGCAGCGAGTCGCCGAGATAGACGACCTGCACCGGCGTCAGCGCGCCGTTGAAGCGCTGATCCGCGCGGCCGGCGAGCGTGTAGAAGGAATCGTCGAAGATGCCGTAACGCTGCCAGGTGCGCGCGTCGGTCTCGACTTTGTCGCGTCCGAGCAGGCCGGTGACGGTGTGGACGCCGAGGATCCGGCGCCACAGCGTGTTGTCCTTCTCCTTGAAATCGTGCTGGGCGAACGCGGTGGCGCGGAAGGCCTCGCGCTCGCTCAGGAGCGAGCGGTTGCTCCAAGCGTTGTTGGACGAGACGAACGCGCGACCGACGTTCGGGTTTTTCGAGCCATTGGAATAAGGCTCGCCGTTGGCGGCCAAGCCGGTGTCCGGCGAACCGTCGCCGTAGACCGCCATCGGGTCGATCTGCAGGCGGACCTCGCCCGGCAGGAGCGCCTTCTGGCCGTTTTCGTAACGCTCCTTCGAGTAGTCCAACGAGACACCCGCGCGATTGTGGAAATAGGTCTGCGTCAGGCTAACGTTGCCGACGTTGAAATCCTGCCACTCGCGCTTCGTGTCACCGTCGATGAGTCGGTTGTAGAAATCGAAAACCGACGGATCGGTGATCAAATTGTTCTTCCAAAGCCCGGCCTTGGAATATGGCGCGCCGGCGTTGATCGCCCATTGCGCGGTGCCGTTGAGCGATACCCAGCCGTTGTCGGGCATCGCCGCGATGCCACCGTCGACGCTGCCGTCGGCGCCGCGACCGCCGGACACAAACGCGCCGATGATGTCTGTCACCATCATCGTCTGACCGCTGCCGTTCATGAACACCGTCGGACCGCCGCGCCCGGACGGGAACGCGAAGGTTCCGATGTAGGGCTGATAAGCGGGATTCCGCGCGCCGGTGGAGGCGAGATTGACGCGGAACTGGCCGTGGTTCGGCCGGCCGGACAGGTGGTCGAACGCCTGGAACTGGTTATACGTTGCCTGACTCAGCACGGTGAACCATGGCGAAATCGCGTCCGCGGGCGGCAGCATGCGCGGGTTGTTGCTGTCGATGTGGCCGGTCTCGAAGTTCGCCTTGATCGACGTGAGCGTGCCGTCGCGATTGAGCGCTTTCGGCTCGTAGCGCAGGGCGCCGTAGGCGCGACGGTCCTCGGAGAACGCCGGCTCCTGGCGGAATTTCTCCTTCTCCGCCAGCAACGACAGCCGCAGGGACAATTCTTTCGGGACGAGCACGCGGTTGATGTCGAACGTGCCGCGCGTCGTGCCGTAATTGTCGACCGTGCCTTCGACTGAGCCGAAGTTGCGGAATTGCGCGGTTTTCAAACCGGTGTTGATGATGCCGGCGGGGCTGCCCTGACCGAAGAGAATCGAGTTGGCGCCGCGCTGCATGTCGACGCGCTCGACGTTGTAGGAATCCCACGGGATGTCGGAGCGGAAGAAGTCGCGCGTGTTGTCCGCCGCGGCGAGACCGCGGACGCGCGTGTTGTCGTTCGGACGAAGCGTGTCCTCGTTGAGCTGGGCGGCATCGCCGACGCCGGCGAAATTGCCGCGCGCGCCGCCGACTTCGGTGCCCGTAGTGTATTGGAGCAACGACTTGTTGTCGGTCGCGCCGACGTCTTGGAGAAACTCCTTGGTGACGACCGTCACCGCGCTGCCGATGTCGCGCAATTCGGTGTTCAGGCGGTTGCCGGCGAGGGAGGTGGCGGCAGAGTAGCCTTCCTTGCCGTCGCTGGCTTTGACTTCAAACGGCGAGAGAACCAGCAGCTCTTCCTTTTCCGTTTCCTTCGCCCGGTCTGGGACGGCGGGGGCGGTCTGGGCACGGACGACGGGCAGGGCGAAAACTGCGGCGGCAAAAACCGGCAGGAGTCGACGCGACTTCCGGTGATCCGGTCTGGTGAAGGAACTGGGGCTTGGGGTGGTGCGAATCGGGTTGGTCGATTTCATGGGGAGCTAACGCTTGACGCGACCTGGCGGTGATGAGGGTTTCCAGTCGGTCGCGGTCGTTGATAGCGCGCTTTTCGCGGGGCGCTACGTTCCCCGTCTGCAAACGTTGCGCTGAGAGCCGCCGCGCTATCGGATCGACTCGTCGCGACGGCGCCTTCCGGTGAGCGGGCTCGATTTCGACGCGACGAAGATCGACGCCCGTTTCTAGAAGAATTTCGCGTCGACTTCGCGCGTTATGTTCCGCGTCGCATCCCTCTTTTGAGGGGGGCAAAGAAATCTTGGAATCGCGCGCCGCGGCCGCTGCACTCGCGGGCATCGCTGCCGCCTCTACCCTGCGCGCCGGAATCCTCCGCGCCGCCCTCGCCTGCATCTCGCTCGCCGCACTCGCGCCGCTCGCCGCGCACGCGCAAAGCGGCGCGCCGGGGCCGTTGCGCACCGCGGCGGAGGTTCTCGCGCTGTCGCCCGACATGGCACGACGCGAGTTGCCGGTCGCCGTGCGCGGAGTCGTCACCGCGGTCGAGCCGGACTGGAACGGGAAGTTCACGCTGCAAGACGCCAGCGGCGGTGTCTATATCAGCCGGGTCGGCGCTCCGCCGGCGATCGGAGCAGTGATGGAAGTCATCGGCGTCACGCGCCCCGGCGCTTTTGCCCCGGTCATCCGAGCCGACAAAGTCGCCCGACTCGGTCTCGCGGCGCTGCCGCCGGCGCGCCAAGTGAGCATCGAGCGCTTGATGGCCGGCGTGGAAGATTGTCAGCGCGTCGAGATCGGCGGCGTCGTGCGCTCCGTGGGCATCACCACGACGCGCAAGCTCGAGGTCGATGTCTCGCTCGGCGGGTATCGCGTGCGCGTGTTTCCGAAACTGCCGCCGCAGGTCGACCCGCAATCGCTCATCGCCGCCAAGGTCCGCGTGCGCGGCACGGTCACGATGTCGTTCAACGCCGCGATCCGCCAGTTGACGGCGGTGAATCTCTTCGTGCCGACCGCGGAGGATTTCATCGTCGAGCAGCCGGAAACGCATCCGCCGTTCGCGCAAGCCGCCGTCGCCATTCGCGACATCGCGCGCTACCGCGCCGACGCCACGCTGGGCGAGCGCATCCACGTGCGCGGCGCCGTGACGTTGCAGCGGCTCGGCCTCGACCTCTTCGTCCAGGACGGCACCGGCGGACTGCAGATTCAGACCACGCAAGCCATGCAGGCGCCGCTCGGCCGCACGATCGAGGCGGTCGGCTTCGTCGAGTTCGTCGACTATCAACCCGTGCTCAAGGATGCCGTGTTGCGCTCCGTCGACGCGAACGACCCTTCGCCCACGCCGCGCGAGGTGCCGTTCGAGGAGCTGCGCAGCGGTCTGCATCCGGCGGAATTCATCCTGCTGCGCGGCCGGCTCCTCGCGCGCAGCGTCCGCCCCGTGCAGCGCGAGGCCGGCCCCTTTTCCGGCACGCGCGTGCTCTGCACGATCCAGAATGCCGACGCGACGTTCACCGCCGAATGCGAGACCCCGCAGGAATCCTCCGCGCTCACGCTCGCGCCGCTCGGCGCGCTGGTGGCGGTCGCCGGCGTGGCGAAATACGACACCGGCGACGACGGCAAGATGCGCACGCTCAACCTGCTCCTCCCCACCCCGGCGAGTCTGCGCGTCCTCGAAAATCCGAGCTGGTTCACCGCCGAGCGCATGATCGTCGGTTTCCTGATCTTGTCCGTGATCCTCGCCGGGGCGCTCGCCTGGCTGCTCACGATCGCGAAGAAAAACGCCATGCTCAGCGCCGCCGTGGCCGAGCGCGAGCAGGCGCAACACGAATTGCAGCGCGCGCACGATCTGCTCGAGCAGCGCGTGAAGGAACGCACCGAGCAACTCCAGGTCGAGATGGGCGCGCGCAAAGCCGCGGAGGTGGAGTTTCGCGCCGTGCTCAGTGAGCGCACCCGCCTCGCGCGCGAATTGCACGATGGACTCGAGCAGACGCTGACCGGCATCGCGCTCCAGCTCGACGCCGCCACGCGCCTCTTCGCCGCCAAGCCCGCCGAGGCGAAGCCGCCACTGGAACTCGCGCGCGATTTCGTCCGCCAAAGCCAGCTCGAGCTGCGCCAATCCATCTGGGCGTTGCGCTCCCGCGAGCTGGACCAGTTCGACCTCGCCGAGGCGCTCGCGATCACTTGTCGGCAAGTCGCAGCCGGCGGCGCCGTCGCCGTCGAATGCGAAACGCTCGGCGCGCGGCGCCGCCTTCCGGAAATCGTCGAGGAAAACCTGCTGCGCATCACGCAGGAGGCGCTGACCAATGTGCTGAAACATTCCGGCGCCACGCTTGCCGTCGTGCGCCTGTCGTTCGCGCCCCATCAGGTGACGCTCGTGATAAAGGATAACGGCAGCGGCCTCGCGCCCGAGCGCGTCGCCGCCGATCGCGAGCGCCACTTCGGCCTCCTCGGCATGAGCGAGCGCGCCAAACGCCTCGGCGGTCGCCTCGACCTCAGCGGCCCGCCCGGCGAAGGCACGACGGTGCAGGCGACCATTCCGCTCGACGATACGGCGCGCACCGGCGCGCATGCCGACGCTCCGGTGATATGATCCCGAACGGCGAAGTGCGCATTCTCGTGGCCGACGATCACTTCATCGTGCGGATGGGTTTGATCGCGCTCATCAACACCGAGCCTGGCCTGCGCGTGGTCGGCGAAGCGGACGACGGCGAGCGCGTGATCGCGCTCTTCGAGCAATTGCGCCCCGAACTCGTATTGATGGACGTGCGCATGCCCGGGAAATCCGGTCACGACGCCATGCGCCACATCCGCCGCCTCGCACCCGACGCACGCGTGCTGATGCTCTCGGCGTTCGACGGCGACGAGGAAATCCACAACGCCCTCCAAGCCGGCGCGCAAGGCTACGTGTTGAAAAGCGCGACGGACAAGGAACTGATCCCGGCGATCCACGCCGTCGCTGCCGGGCGACGCTGGATCCCCCACGACGTCGCCTCGCGCCTGAAATCGCGCCAGCTCTACGAACAACTCACGCCGCGCGAGATCGAAGTGCTGAACGCGCTCGCCACCGGTCTCGCGAACAAGGAAATCGCCGACCGTCTCGGCATCAGCGAATACACGACGAAGGACCACCTGAAGAGCATCCTCGCGAAACTCCGCGCCGCCGACCGCACCCAAGCCGTTACCGCTGCGCTGCAACGCGGCATCATCCGGCTCCCCTGAAACGTCCCGCGCGCGAGGCCCGCGACCGCGCACCGCTATCGCGCGTGAGACACCGGCTGCAAGACCGCCGGGAAACGGCCGCCACCGTCCAGCGCGCGTTCGAGTTGCACGCGCACCGCGATTTTCGCTCCGTCGTGCGGGCGAGCCGTGCACGCCATCCAGCCCCGACCAGCGTGCGCCGTGAGCGTCGCCCACGATTGGAAGGCTCGCGCAATAGACCGACGCTCACGAAGGCAGGGCGGCGCGGCCCGCACCGCTGCGAGCGCGATACCACGCTCCCGGCGCACCGCCGCGGCGGCGCACTCGGTGCCGGGCCGGTGCGCCCGACCTCTCAGTCCGATTACGCGAGACCCAATAAGACCGGCAACGGCGCGATCGCCTCGCCCGAAGCGCGACGCGGCGCGGCGCGCAGCCAGCCTGCCGCGGCGGTCGCGATCGCGCGGCGATAGTCGATCGGCATCGCGCCCGCGGCCGTCGTCGCGACAATCGCCCCGTGTGCGCCCCCGCGCACAGGAGCACCGATGAAGTAGCACTGCCCGCGCTCGCCGTGATGCGTGCCGCCGAACTCGTTTTCCTCGAGCGCGCGGCCGAACTCCGAAAACGCCAGCGTGAGCACGCGATCCGCGACGCCGCTCCGCGCGAGGCGGCGTTGAAACTGCGCGACACCGCGCGCGAAGGTCGCGATTGCGGCGTCGTGCGCCGCACGTTGATCGAAATGCGTGTCGAAGCCGCCGAGGCGCACGCGATGAATCTCGCCCGCTTCACTGCTCGCGATCCGCTCCGCCACGCGCGTGAGCGCCCGTTCGAAATCGCCCGCGTCGTCGTGCCCGCGTCGTCCGCAGCAGTCGGTCCAGCGCGACCCGGCCACTTCGTCGCTGGCGCTGCCGGTAAGCCAGAGCTCCGTGGCGCGAAAGTGACTCGGGACCGACACGCCAAAGCCGGTCTCCGGCACGACGGCGAGCTGACCGCGCTCCCAAATCTCGGCGAGGTCGGCCGCGGCGCGGTTCAACCAGACCGCTTCGCCGAGTTGCACGGTGTCGCGGCGTTGCAGCGCGAGCGTCGGCCGCGCGCGATGGTAGCCATCGTCGTCGCATGGCACGAATGTGCTCAGCCCGTCGTGTCCGCCCGCGAGGTGAATCACCACGAGCGACCGCTCGCCGTGCGGCACCGTTGCCGAGCGTCCCGCGAGCCACGGCGCCGCCGCGAGCGCGGCGCCCGCCACTCCGAGCGAACGCACGAACGCGCGGCGCGAGAGCGGGGCGGCGTCAGACGAGCGCATTGGCTTTGATGACCTCGCGATACCACAGCGCGCTCGCTTTCGGCGTGCGCTGTTGCGTTTGAAAATCGTTGTAGACGAGCCCGAATCGCCGCGCGTAGCCCTCGGCCCACTCGAAGTTGTCCATGAGCGACCACGCGAAATAGCCCGTAACCGGCACGCCGTCGCCGATGCCTCGTCGCAATTCGCCGAGGCAGGCGCGGATGTATTCGAGCCGGTGCAGGTCGTTCACCTCGCCGTTCACCGGCGGCGTCTCGTCGTAACCGGCGCCGTTTTCGGTGATCACGATTTCCTTTGCGCCGAAAACTTCGACCGCCAGACGCGGGCCCCAGTAGAGCGCGCGGGCGTTCCAACGCAGCCACGGGCTGTCGGCGACGGGATAGTGCTCGGGCACGGGCACGCTTGCCGCGCGGCCATCCGCGCCGGCACGGACGAACTCGCCGGTGTAAATGTTCAGCCCGAGAAAATCCGTCGGAGCGGAAATCAGTTCCATGTCGCCGGGCGCGATTTTCGGCAGCCAGCCTTTCGTGTGGTGCCGGTAAACCTCGCCGTAAGCGCCGGTGTAGATCGGCTCGAGGACGCGACAGTTCTCGCGCGCAAACGCTTCGCGCGCCGCAGCGATGTCGGCGGCCGTCTCGCGCACCGGCGTCGTGGCGCGCGAGTTGTCGGTGATTCCGACGCGCGCCCCGGCGCCGCCGTGCTCGCGGACCGCGCGCACCCCGTGTCCGTGGCACAGCAGCGCGTGATGAAATCCCTGGTGCACCGTCGCGAAATCCTCTTTGCGGCCCGGCGCATGGCGGCCGAGCCCGTAGCCGCTGTCGAGAAACACCGAGGTTTCGTTCAACGTGATCCAGTTTTTCACGCGATCGCCGTAGGTCTTCACGATCGTGTCGGCATAATCGGCGAACGCGTCCGCGACTTGCCGCGTCGGCCAGCCGCCTTTGTCCTCGAGGGTCTGCGGCAAGTCCCAGTGGAACATCGTCACCCACGGCGTGATGCCGCGCTCGAGCAGCGCGTCGAGCAACCGCGAGTAGAAGTCGAGCCCGCGACGGTTCAGCGTGCCGGCACCGTTGGGCATGAGGCGCGGCCAGGCGATCGAGAGCCGATAGTGTTTCAAACCGAGTCGCGCCATCAGCTCGGCATCTTCGCGGAAGCGGTGATAATGATCGCATGCGATCGCAGGCGTGTCGCCGTGCTTGATCGCGCCGGGCCGGCGCGCGAACACGTCCCAGATGGAGGGGCCCTTGCCGTCTTCGTCGGCGGCGCCCTCGACTTGCGCGGAAGCCGAGGCGGCGCCCCAGCAGAAATTCTTCGGAAACGGACGGGCGGCCGATGGCGCGCCGAGAGTGAGCTTGCTCATGGGGTGGCGGAAGGAGGCGGCTGACAGGTGAAGACGATTTCGTCGGCGAGGCCGCCCGCACGGGCGACCACGCGATGTTCGCCGAGAGCCAGTTCCACTGGCCAACGAAAAATTCGCTCGTCGCTCGTGCGCTCGCCAAGCGGCCTGCCGTCGAGCCACAGTTCGACGCGTGGCGCGTTCGAGTAGACTTTCAACTCGCTGCGCCCGGCGGGTCGTTCGCGAAACCGCCGGCTTGTGACGTAGAGCACAGGCTCCTCGCTCCAGTTCGCTTTATACCAGTAGAACGCGTCTTTCCTCAGCCGTCGGTCGGAGGTGACGAGGCCTTTGTCGTTCCGCCCCCGCACGCCGCCCTCGTCCCGCGCGTCGACCGCGAAATCGAAAAGATTCCAGACGAACTTGCACCAGACGAACGGACGCGCGCGCAACGCTAGCCAATGCCGCTCGTGATAATCGCTCTGGTATTCTTCAGGGTGCCACGGCCCGGCGTGCGGCGGTTTGCGGGGCGGCCACTCGTGTTGCGCGGGGTTCGCGCCCGCGCCGTATTCGCTCACGCCGAAGCGCAGCGCCGGGTAGCGCCGATGCACATCGTCGAGCCACGCGCCGATCTCGTCGCTCCGCCCGTGATACCAACCGAAGTAGCGGTTGAACGCCGTGACGTCCGTGTGGAAATTCCTCGTGTCTTCCGCCTGGTGATTCGACGCGTAGACCGAGAGCCGCGTCGGGTCTTCCGCCTTCGCCGTCTGCGCCAGCGCGGCGAGGACGCGGTTCGACTCCTCGCCGTTCGGGCGGATGGGACCGCTGGATTTCTCGCCGTCCTCGCGCGTCTCGTTGCCGACGCTCCAAAAGCAGATCGCCGGACGGTTGTAGTTTTGTCGGATCAACTCGCGGAGCTGCTGCCGCGCGTTTTCGAGATAGAGCGCGCCGCCCGGCACCTCGTTGACCACCGGCACCTCGGCCCACGCGACCAGACCGGCCGCGTCAGCCAGATCGAACCAGAGCGGCGACTGCTGGTAATGCGCCACGCGCACCGCGCTCGCGCCGATCTCGCGGAGGAGCGCAAAATCCTCGCGCTCGTCAGCCTCGCCGATCGCCCAGCCTTTGCCCGCGCGATCCTGGTGGCGGCTCGCGCCGTGCAAGTCGAGCGGCTCGCCGTTCAAAAAGAACCCCCTGTCGGCATCCACCCGGAACGCGCGCACGCCGAAACGCTGCTCGAGCACGTCTCGCTCCACTCCGTCCGCGCGCACCGTCACCTGCGCGCGATACTGGTGCGGATCGCGCCGGCCGTTCCAGAGTCGCGGTCGCGCAACCGAAAAGTCCAGACTCGCGCGCGTCGTCGCGTCCGCCGGCAGGTCGAGCATCTTGCGCTGCGTGCCGACCAGCGCGCCGTCCGCCTCGCGCAAGGCGACTTCGATCTCGCCGCGAACGTCCTGCGCCGTGTCGTTGCGCACCAGCACGGCGACGGAGATGTCCGCGTGCTCCGCGCTGACGCGTTGCGGCGTCACGTAGACGCCGGGCGAGGCGTGGTCGAGCAACTCGATGTGCACGTCGTCCACGCCGACGAGCCGCACCGCGCGATAGAGACCGCCGAAGAAAGTGAAATCCGCACTGAGCGGCGCCGTGCCGTCGGGCGCGTTGCTCACCGCGATCGCGAGGATGTTCTCGGCGTCGCGGCGCAGCGCCGGTGTGAGATCGAAGCGGAAGCGCGCGAACCCGCCCACGTGCTCGCCGAGCAGCCGGCCATTGAGAAAAACTCGCGCGGCGCGGCTCGCGCCGTCGCACTCGAGGAACACGCGCTTCGCGGCCCACTCCGGTCCGAGCGTGAAGCGCCGCGCATACCAGCCGGTGCCGCGCGCGTAGTCGCCGCCGCCGTCGGCGCCGTCCTGCGCGTTCCACGTATGCGGCAAGCGCACCTCGCTCCACGCCTCCGTCACAGCCGGCGCCGGCACGGCGGGCAGCTCCCCGAAGCGAAAGTGCCAGTCCGCGAGTTCGAGCACGAGTCGCGCCGGTTGAGCGGACGCGGCGAGGCCGGAAGCGCACAGCGCGCCGAGGAGGAATCCACGCGAAAGCGTCGGAGCAAAATTGAGGAGAAACACAGCAGGGACGCCGCGGCGCGCTGAGCTGCGCGATCGACGGCACGCGCTCACCTTAATCGCTCCGCCCCGTCGCGCCATCCCTCGTTGGAGGGGCGCACGGGGTTTCCCCGCGCGCAAATCCACCCCTCCAAGGAGGGATGCGGCTCCGCGCGACGCCCGATATTCTGCGCACGCTCCCGGCCACCCCCTCGGCGAATTTCGCCCCACCGGTCGCCCGCCACCCCGCGGCTCCCTCTCCCCTGGCAACCTCATGAAACTACACCTACCCATCCGGGCGCTCGTCGCGCTCGTCTCCCTCGCGTGCGTGGCCCTGGCGTCCGCGCAAACCGCCGCCACCGGCACGATCACCGGTCACATCTACAACGCCGTCGCGAAGGAATACACGCGCGACGCCATCGTGCGCGTCGAGGGCACGAACCTCTCGGCCGTCTCCGAAACGAGCGGCTACTTCTCGCTCGAGCGCGTGCCCGCCGGCGAGGTCACCGTCACCGTGAGCTATCTCGGCCTGCCGCCGGTCTCGATGAAAGTGAACGTCGTCGCCAGCGCGACCGTCAGCCAGGAAATCGAAATCGACGGCAACGCGACCGCATCCACCAAGGGCGACGACAAGATCGTGCAGTTGCAGACGTTCACCGTCACCGCCGAGAAGGACGGCAACGCCAAGGCGCTCTCGCGGCAGAAGAACTCGATGAACATGAGTCGCTCGGTCGCGTCCGATGCGTTCGGCAACATCACCGAGGGCAACGTCGGCGAGTTCCTCAAGTTTCTTCCCGGAGTCGAACTCGAATACGTCGAAGCCGACACGCGCGGCCCACGCATCGGCGGCATGAGTTCCGAATACGCCTCCGTCACGCTCGACGGCAAGAGCATCGCGAGCGCCGACTCGTTCGGCCAGTATGTCGGCTTCGAGAACTCCGCCTCCGGCACCGCGAACCGCTCCTTCGGCTTCGACAGCATCTCGATCAACAGCATCGAGTCGATCGAGCTCAACCGCGTCACCAGCGCCGCGATGGACGCCAACGCGCCCGCCGGCAACATCAACCTGAAGACGAAAAAAGCCTTCGACCGCAAAGGCCGATACTTCGGCGGTTCGCTCTCCACCGTCCTGAACTCCGAGGAATTCTCGCTCGGCGCCACGCCCGGCCCCGGCGATCGCACCGGCCGCAAATGGCGCCCGAATTTCAACGCCGTCTACTCCGATATCTTCTTCAACAACCGCCTCGGCGTCATCCTCAGCGTCCAGGAGTCGAACCTCTACAACGAGCAGTATCGCGTCGACCACACCTACAACCGCACGCCGACCGCCACCGACACGCGCGCGCAAGTCCTCACGCAAGTGCTCCTGAAGGACGGTCCGAAATGGACCAACCGCGGCAGCTACACCGCGACGCTCGACTTCCGCGCGACGCCGCACCTCACCTTCTCGCTCAATGCGCTCTTCAGCCGTTACCACGCGCAATTCTACAATCGCCAGGTCACGATGATCGCCGGCGGCACGCGCGCCACCGTGCCCGGCGACGGCATCCTCACCTACGGCTCCTCGCCCACGAACGCCGGCAGCATCCAGTTCGGCGGCGGCAACGGCGCGAAGTTCACCAACACCCTCACGTTCTCCCCGAGCTTCGAGTATCGCCGCGAAAACCTCCGCCTCGACGGCTCGTTCACCACCTCGCACTCGCGCAACGACTACGACAACCTCGCGCACAAACTCGTCGCCAACACCACCGTCAACAACGTCACCGGCATCGGCTTCACCGCGACGCGCTCTGCCGCCGACGCGGCCGATTGGCACATCGCACAGACCGGCGGCGCCGATTGGACCAACCTCGCGCTCCAGACCAACCCGCGCATCTCCGACGACAACCGCCAGAACACGATCGACATCAAGTCCGGCGACCTGAACGCCCGCTACCACCTGCCGTTTCGCCTCCCGTCGTTTCTCCAGCTCGGCGCCAAGCGCGCCCGCAACGCCCAGTTCGCGCGCAACTCGAACGATTCCGACAAGTGGCTCTACGTCGGCCCCGGCGGCGGCACCACCGGCTCGTTCGGCAACTACCCGTCTCCCTTCGTCCTTTTCCAAGGCTCGAACCAGCCTGGCGTCATCTTCACCTCGCTCAACGGCGCCGGCGCGCCGCCCTTCCCCGATCGCGACACGCTCGGCGACCTCTTCACGTCGCACCCCGAATATTTCGTCCGCACGCTGCCGACGAGCGCGACGGGCTCGTCGACGTCCGGCATCTCTCTCGCGAACTACGAGTCCGGCACCTACCTCAACCAACCGACCTACGACGTGAAGGAAACCGTCACCGCCGGCTACCTCATGGGCAACACTCGCATCGAAAAACTCACGCTCCAGGGCGGCGTGCGCTACGAACTCACCGAGATCGACTCGACCGAACTCGATCCCTACTCGAATCAGCAGGTTGCCGCGGCCGGTTACCCCGTCACCTCGACCGGCGCGCCAAACAGCATGGCGGCAATCGACTACAAATACTCGCGTCCGCGCGTGCAGCGCCACGGCGACTACGCCGATTATTTCCCGAGCGCTACGGCGAAATACGCCCTGGACCCGAATCTCCTGTTCGACATCGGCTGGGGCAAATCCATCCGCCGCCCCGATCTCGGCAAGATCAGCGGCACCCGCCAGGTCAACGACGACGCGCTGCAAGTTACCACGCCCAACCCGAACCTGATGCCCGAACGCTCCCAGAAGATCGCCGCTTCGCTCAGCTACTTCTTCGGCAGCACCGGCGTGAACAACCTCCAAGTCGTCGCCAGCCGCAACAAGGTCACGAACAAGACGCTCCAGAAAACGCTCACGTCCGAGGAATACGGCAACACCGACCCGACCTACGACGGCTACGACTTCATCAGCTTCAGCAGCGCGCTGCTGCCCATCACCTACAACTCGATGGAATACTCCTACCAGCAATACCTGAGTTTTCTCCCACGCTTTCTCCAGGGCACCTCGCTCACCGCGTCCTACACGCGCACCTACGTGGAGACGCCGCCCGCGCAAGTCATCCTCGGCGTCATCCCTCACACGCTGAAAGGCACGCTCGGCTACCGCAATCGCCGCTTCAGCGTCAGCTTCAGCTCGATCTGGCAGGACGACTCGGGGCCGTATCAGGCCGCCAACCGCTACCAGAAACGCAACATGAAGTGCGATCTCTCCGGCAACATCTACCTGACGGAAAACCTCAGCTTCTTCTTCGCCGGCCGAAACATTTTTGAGGAGCCGCACCTGCTAATGGAAAAGAGCGCCGGCAATCCCGACGTGCTCTTCCGTTACGAGAACTACGGCACGAACTGGACGTTCGGCCTCCGCGGTAATTTCTGAGCGCGATACTTAGGGTTAACCCTCGCGGCGTCGCACGCCGCGCTTGGTGGCGAGCGGGGGTTCGTCGCCATTCCCGACGGGCCGGCAGCGATGCCGGCCCGTTTTCGTCTGCCGCCCAACCGCGCCGTCTGGAGCGAACAACATCCGCTTCGCGATCACGCCGTCGTCACCGTTCGATCCTCCGCGGCCGGTGGGCGCAACGCGTGTTCACGACCGGGACCGCCCGTTTGCCGCAACAGCACAAGGCGCGAAGTTCGGAGTGTCCTTCGTGTTTCCGCGCCTTTGCGGAGAAAACTAGCCTGCAAAGTCAGTCGCCGCTGTCCGCCGCGAACTCCTTGGAAATTTCCACCCGACGGCCGCATTGGGACTCCCCCGTCCTCGCTACGCTCACGAACCGCCGAGCGACGGCGACAGGAGGACGAATGGCGGCATTTGGAGCAACCGGTAGCACAGCCAGCAGGTGAGACCGAACGCCGCTATCAGCCCGAGCAGCCAACAGAACAAGACGAGCGAGTCGTCGAGCGTCGGGCCGGGAGGCGGTTTTCGTCGAATCGAAGGACGCATGTGCTGTCGAGGGTCGCGCGATCAGAGGCCCGAAGAGCGATTCTCTTCGATCGTGGAGTTTTTCGCCGCGAACGGACGGTGCCGGCTTCGACCCCGCCGAATCGCCGCGGTGTCGCGGGCTATTGTTTCTCCTGCTGTTTGCGCTCAGCTTCGGCTTGTTCGATCAGGCGCTGTGTTTCGAGCGCGCGCTGGTATTCGGCGAGCCGTTTCCCTTCGATTTCCTTCAACATCGGGTGCTCCATCAGCTCGATCGCCTTGGTCTGCAGCTCGACCGCACGCGCGTTGTTGCGATCGTAGTAGGCCAGCTCGGCGAGCGCGCCCTTCGCATAACCGTCTTCACCTTTGGCGACTTCATCGGCCGCGACGGCCATCTCACGGGCGAGTTCGATCATCTGTTCGCCGCTCCCCGGAAGGAGCAACCCCGCCGCGCTGGAGCGCATGGTCGCGACAATATCGCGGGACGTCTTGAAGGCGATGTAGGCGAGCGGGAGCACCGCGTTCGATTTGCGGGCTTGATTCACCATCTTGTGCGCCGCGCTGGCGACAGCGGGAAGGTCGGCCGCATTGAGCGCCTTCGCGAACTTCACGCTCGTCCATTGTTCGGCGAGGGCCGGGAAATTCTTTTCGAGTTCCTCGCAACCGCGTTTGAACTCGGCGTAGTCCTCGGTGGAGGCGAGCGTGCTCGCCAGGTGTTTGGAACGGGCTAACTGTGGGTAATCGCGCGCCTGATCCCACGTTCCGGCCATCAGGCGTTCGATGACGAAATCCAGATAGACCGGATGATCGGAGGCGACGAGCCGACCGTCGCGCCCGATCACAAACGCATGCGGAATGCCGGAGTTCGGCGGCATCATCCGCTTGTAGGTGTCGCGATTCGGCGTGTCGTAAGCGACGCGGTAGTTCATCCGCTCGCCCTGCTTTTCGACGAACTTCCGCACTTGCTCGAGCGTGTTGTTCTCGGGTCGGCCGCCGCGCGGCGCGTTCACATCGAGGTCGGGATTCGTCATGCCGATCACGACCAATCCGTCCTTCGCATACTTCTGCTGAAGTTCGTTGAGGTGCGGGATATTCATGATGCACGGGCCGCACCACGTCGCCCAGAACTCGACCACATAGACTTTGCCGGGCTCGAAACCCGAAACCGGCGCGCCCTTGACCCACTCGGCGACCATCAATTCGGGAACCTTGTCGCCGGGCTTGAGCAAGTCGCGATCGGCGGCAGGAGTTTGCTCGGACGAGCCAGCGTTCTGAGCAAAAGCGGCCAGGGCGCCAAAAGTGACGCCAACGAGAAGAGGGAGAAGTGTTCTTTTCATGAGGGGGGATGTGGATGCCGTCGAAAGGAAACGGGGTGAGTTCGATCAGATGTGCACGCCGCTCACTCGTGGCGTGGCGCAGCGCTCCGAAATTTTTCGAGCATCTGTTTGAGCTCGGCGATCTGCTCCGCGGGCGCTCCTTCGGCGCCGGCCAACGTGAGCGCGTTCTCGATGGCGGCGGTCGCTTTCGCCGGCTCGCCGGCCATGTCGTAGGCAGCAGCCAGGCGCTTGTAAGTCAGCGCGTTCTTCCCGCAGGTGTTAGGCTGAGGATGCGGGTTGAGCAGACCGCGCTCCAACACCTTCGCCGCTCCGGCGTGGGCGGATGGCGGGAGATCTTTCGTCAGTGCGACCAGATACGCGGAGTCCGACATATGCAGATACCGAGACAGCGGGTCCGCCGCCATCTGCTCGAGCATACCGCCCAACTTGCTCCGATCGATCTCCAGGAGGGCACACAGCTTGTAGAAGGCGACGGCGTCCTTCCGGTCCGGGAATTTATTCTCGAACGCCTCGCACGCGGAAAAAATCGCCTGGTTCATCTGCCGTTGCTCCGGCGTGAGCGGTTTCTGTCCGGGCGGGCCCTCCATGGACCGCATCAGCTCCATAACCCGGTCGTCGATGTCGTCTCTCGCCTGCATGATCGCCGCCGCCTTGGCACGATCCCAGCGCCCTGCCAAAACCTGATCGAGCGCCCACTCCAGGTTGTCGAGGTTGACGTCCACCCAGGCGATCCTGCCCTCTTGATCGATCACGAAGGTCGTCGGCAGGCCGCCGCGGCGTAGGGGCTTGATCCACGCATCCCACATCGCGTTGGAACCGCCGTCGATCGCGACGCTGAGGGTCAGCTTTTGCGCCGGCTCCGTTTTGAGGAAAGCCTTCACCTTCTCCACCGGGTCGACCTTCTTCCCGGAATCGCCGATCGCCTCGTAGGTATCGATGGAGCTGAAGGACACCCGATCGCCGAACTTCTCGGCGATCGCGCTGATGTGCGGGAACGCCATGATACACCCGCCGCACCAGGTCGCCCAAAAATCGAGGACGTAAACTTTGCCCTTTTCGAACTGGGTGACGGGCGCACCGCGAACCCACGTCTCGACTTTTATCGCCGGCGCGGGATCGCCGATTCTCAGCCGAACGTCTTTGTTGAACTGCGCGCTCGCGGAAACCGCGAGCAACGAAAACGCGACGACGAGCCGCACCGGAGTGAGCAACGAATTTTTCATGACGGTGGAAGCGGTTTTTTGAACCCGCTCAGAGACTCTTTTTGATCGAGAGATAGACGAGCCGCTGCCGAGGGTCGTCGTAGGTGCTGTAGAATGCAGAGCCGGCGAAAGACGTTCCGATGCCAGTCTGAAACGCGGGCTTCTCGTCTAGCACGTTGTTTACGCCGAGCGTCCACTTCGTGCCGGCGAGGATGTCACGCCACGTGCCCTTTCCGGTGCTGGCGGGGATTTCGTAGCTGACCTGGAAATCCCAGTGCAGATACGCGGGGATGCGTCCGCCATCGAGCGGGACCGCGTTCGGATAGACGGGCGACGGATTCGTGAACGTCGAGTAATAGTGGCCGACGTAGCGCGCCGTCGCGGTCGTCGCCCACTTCCCCTTGCTCCACGTCACCGAGCCGAGACCGCGCCACTTCAGCGGCGCCGCCCCACCCTCGTTGATTTGGTTGATGACCTCACTCGTGGGCGAAAGCTGCTGATAGAAATTATTCGTGAACGAGCCGTTCGCGTTGAACGTGAGCGACCCGAAATGCTCCGTTTTCCAAAGATAACGCAGGCGGAAGTCGACGCCTTCGGTGTTCACGCGAGCGGCGTTGAACGGCGCGATGCTGATCTCCGTCACGACGCCCGGCCAGCCCAAGGCTTGGTCCGCGGACGTCGCCGCCGCGCGCTTCACCGCGTAGGCGTAAGCGGGATTACTCCACGTCGCGAAAAAGTCCGGATAGGTGACCGCGTCCTTCTTCGCGATCTTCCAGTAATCGATGTTCAGCGTGAAGCCCGGCAGGAAACGCGGCGTGAAAATCACGCCGTAGTTCTGCGAGTTCGCATGCTCCGGCAGCAGATTGGGATTCCCGCCGCCCGAGAGCGTCCACATCTCGCTCTGGATCGTATTGCCGCGCGCGGCGTCCGGGAAAAGGCCCGGGAGCGGGAAGCTAAATTGCGGCTGGGTCACCGCGGACCAACCGGGAGGATAGAACGCGGTCGAATACGAAGCGCGGAACGCGACATCGGGTGTGAGTTGGATCTTCCCCGCGATCACCTCGCTGTCCGCATGGCGAACATAGCGCATCGGCGAGAACAAGCCGTTGCTCGTATTGCTGACCGTCGTGTCCGTCTCGTAGGAAGCGCTCCCCTGCAACTCGAACGACTCGATTCGAATCGGACGCCATTGCGGACCGATCACTGGCACGCTGAATTCCACGGCATTTTGCCAGATGCTCCGCGAGTTGTTACCAGAAGTGCTGGCGTCCGTGTTCGTCAGCAACGGGCTGATCTCGCTCGCTCCCATGGTCGCGCCGCCCGAGGTAAACGACCACTTCTGATACTTCGTGATCGCCGAGAGCTTCAACACCCCGGCCGGGAGTTCCCAGAGATCGCCGCTCACGCGCGCGTTGCCTTCTTTCTGGAGGCCGTGGACACTGCTGGTGCGCACCGTTTGAAAATACCGCGTCGTATCCGCCGGGGAGTTCGGGAACGCCTGGTGATCCGCGAGCAAAGGATAGACGAGACGGCGCGTCGCGGCCGGTGCCATTCCCGGCGGCGCGTAGAAACTATCGGGAGCGTTCAGCGACGCGATCGTCGTCGTCGTGTCGAGACTCCGCACGGTGTTGTGGCTGTAGTCGATCACGCCGTCCGCCGACCATTCCCATTTCTCCGAGAGCTTGCCCTTGAGGCCAACCACCGCGCGGGCGTAATCCGACTTGTAGAGCGCAGACGAGTCGGGCACGTCGACCGCATCGAAGTAGATCGTCACGGGCCGACCGACAAAGCCAGGCGTCACGTCGGTGCGAAAAGGATTCAGCGGATCATCCGCGGCCAAGTCGACCGACAGCGCCTGCGGGTAACTGTAGCTCTTGCGGTTGTAGCCCACCGTGAACTCGCCGTAGGAGGAAAGCCGATCCTTGATGAACTCGTGCTCCACCTGGGCGTTGAGCGAGTAGCTGTCGAGCGGCTCATAAAGCACGCTCCGGCCCAAGCGTCCGCCGTTGGAAAATTTGTTCGCCGTCGAGGCGAACGATGCTGGCGTCAGGGAGAAACTCGCCGCCGGCGAGGTGCCGGCGGGAATCATCGCGTAGCGCGCGCCCGGCGCTCCGGGGATGCCCAAATCCATCGTCGGACCGCCGGAGCTACCCACCACGATCACGCCCGGCGCGCCGGCCAGCGCCGGTAGCATGAATTGTTCGAACGCGAGTTGGCCCGACGCGGTGCGCGGCCCGCCATTGGGAGAAAAGCGCTGCAGCGCGCGGTCGAGATAGTCGCGGTCGCTGGCCAGCAGCGTGTCGCGATGCACATAACTGAACGTCAACGTCAGATTGCCCTTCCCGTGATTGAAGCTCCGACCGTCGACGTAGCTCACGCGATACTCGCTGCCACCGCCGTCCGTCGTCGTGCCAGTGTAAAGCGTGAGGTCTTTCCCGGTGTATTCCTTGCGCAGGATAATGTTGATCGCGCCGCCAATCGCGCCCGCGCCGTAGATCGCAGAGCCGGCGTAGGGTAGAATTTCGACGCGTTCGATCGAAGCGAGCGGGATGCGCGACAGGTCTGGCCCATCGGAATCGCTTTCTCCGGTGCGCGGTAACGCGCGACCGTTCACCAAAATCACCGTCTGCCCGGACTCGAAGCCGCGCAACCCGACGGTCGAGAAATTAATCGTCGCGCCACCGGTGAACTGACTGTTGTTCACCGCCTCTTGGATCGCGGTCGTCGGTGCGCTGGTCTGCGGAATCACCCGGAAAAGTTCCTCGAGACTCGTGACGCCCATTCGCTCGATGTCTTCGCGCGTCACGACGTCGTGATACAGCGGCGCGTTGGCACCGCCTTGGAGCAGGCCCTTGTTGTTCAGGCCATCGATGCGGCGTTCTCTGACTTCGAAAGTGTTGAGCTGGACGGTGCCGTCTTTGACTTTCACGTTCGCCGCCGCCGCGTCAGCGGGACGGCTCACGGCGTTTTTTGATTCTTCGGAGGTTTCGCGGCGCACCGCGAGGGCGCCGGTGGATTTATCCTGGGCCACGACGAGCGCCGTGCCTTCGAGCATCTTGGCGAGCGCCTCGCGCGCGGTGAGTTCACCTTTGATCGCGAGCGTCTTCACGCCAGCAACGTCGGAGGGCGAGTAGAGCAGTTGCTCGCCGGACTGCGCGGCGAATTGCTTCAACGCGCGCGCCGCGTCATCGGCCGCGATATCGAAATTTTTCTTCACGGCGTCGGCCGCGAAGCCGAGCACAGCGAAACCGAGCATGAACAGGAAAACCAAAGGCGTCCGCAGGTAACGCGCGGCGCCGACGCGGGGATGCGAGAGTGTGGTCATAGTGTGCGACCGGCACGCGGAAGGGGCGGCGCGCCGGTCACCAAGGGCAGACGGACAAGACCCGCCAACTCTCTAGAAAATAGTTTCGCGTGCACGCTCAGCGCGCCGAGCGCAGTTCGACGCCTTGCGCACCGCGCTCGACCGCGATGCCAAAGTTATCCTCGAGCAGACGCACAAACGGTTCGTAGGCGTCCGCGCGGAAGGTGCCGCTGAAGCGCTTCGCCCGCAGCGCGGGGTCGGCGATGACGATCTTCGTCGTGTTGTAGCGGTTGAACTCCGCCACGACTTCCGCAAGCGGCAGATCATCGAATTCCAGCCGGCGCTCCTGCCAGGCGAGCGCGCGCTGCATCTCCACGGCGGCGACTTCGCTGATCGCCACCGGCGGCGGCCCGGCTCGCTCCGCTGTCGCGACCAAAGGCACGCGCACCCGCTCACCCTGCACCAGCAGGGGCTGGCCGGCATGGTCCGGCGCAGCGGGAAGCAGCGAGCCGCCGCTCACGGCATCGTTCACCTGCACCTTGCCCTCGGTGACGAGCACATCGACCGCTTCCTCGCGCAGACGGACGTTGAACGCCGTGCCGACCGCGCGCACGGCGACGTGGTCGGCCGCGACGACGAACGGTCGCGCGGGATTCTTCGCCACGTCGAAATGCGCCTCGCCGCGCAGCAGCTCGACGCGGCGCTCGTGGTCGGTGAAGTGCACTTTGATCGCGCTGTCGGTGTTGAGCTGCACGACCGAGCCGTCGGGCAAATCGAGTTTCTGGAACGCGCCGATGGCGGTCTCCGCCGTCGGACGCGCCGCGTCGAAGCTCACCCACCCCGCCCAACCGAGCGCGATCGCAGCGGCCGCGGCGAGCGAGCGCCACACGAGCGGACGGCCGCATGCCGCGCGCGGTCGCGGACGCGGCGCGAGCAACTCCGGCTCGAGCGCGCCGGCGACCGCGGGACGCAATTCGACGGTGCGGTTGAATCGCCGCCACACGCCGTCGAGTTCGGCGAAAACATCCGCGTGGCGCGGCGACTGTTGCAACCAGCGCATGAATTCCGCGGTCTCGCTCTCGGTCATGCCACGATCGCGCAGGCTGAGCCAGACGGCGGCGGTGGCCTCGATTTCCTCGGGATCGGTTTTCGACGGCAGCTCGGGATTCATGCGGCACCTCCGCTCGGTAAGCCACGCGCCTTCAGGAAATCGCGCAGGCGCAGAACGCCGACGGCGATCTGGGCGTTGACGGTGTGCTCGGAGACGCCGAGTTGGCCGGCGATCTCCCGGTGGGAAAGTCCGTAGATTTTGCGCAAGGTCAGCACTTGGCGGCAGCGATTGGGCAACGCCTCGATGGCGGCGGCGAGCAATTGGAGTTCCTGGTCATGGGCGACGGCCTCGGGGATGCCGGGCCTATCTTCCAAGACGGGCAGCGACTCGAGTTCAGCTATGCCGTCGATCGTGGCGATTTTTCGCCGGCGGAAGTAGTCGAAGGCCGCATTGCGGGCCGTCGTGAACAGAAACGCCTTCGGTGCGCGCACCTCGCCGTGTTCGCGCGCTTGCAGGAGCCGCGCGTAGGTTTCCTGCACGAGATCGTCGATGTCGGGATGCGCGGGGAATTTCCCGCGCAGATACGAACGCAGCGACGCCTCGTGCGGCTGCACCTCGCGGGCAAACCAGTCGGCGGTCTCGGGATCGTGCGGCGGCATGACGGCGCTCCTCACATCGGCCCCGCCGCCGTCGGAGTCGAGCGGGATTCCGGGGATTTTGCGTCCGGAAAAATTTTCCGCGGAGGCCTTAGTAGATTCGGGCCGCGCGTCCGTCTCAGCGGTCGACGCTCAGCGCAACACCGCCAGCAAACGCGCGCGCGACGGGACGCGGTGCTTGTGCAGGATCGACGCGACCTGATTCTTGATCGTCGCCTCCGCGCGGCCGAGTTCGGCGGCGATTTCCTTGTTGCACAGGCCGCACAGCAGAAATTCGAGCACGCGCGCCTCGGCGGGCGTCAGCGCGGGATCGGGCGCGAGCGTCGCGCCGGAGCGCAGCGACACCCGCGGGGGCGCGACTTCGCGCAGGGGCAGCAGGCAGCTTGCCCCCGCCAGAAAACTCAGCGGGACGTAACGAGAGGACGAACGGCGGGCGACCATAGGGAAAGGGGCAACGGCTGTGCGCGTAGTGCCACGCCGTGCCCTTATCTACTAAGACGCACGAGCCGCCGTTTCCCCCGATCGAAAAATCTCACCGTCCGCGGAAATCGCTCCGCGCCGCCGCGTCCGCGAGGCCGTCCGGCAGGAAAGCGGCGCGGTATTCGGGCGATTCCAGCAAGTGACCGCGTGCGGTGAGCCGGCGAGCGGTCACGCCGGTCGCCTAGACGACGAATTCGAGCCACCATTCGCGCGTCTCGCCGGGCGCGAGCTGGCCGAATTGACGCCACTCTTCCACCGCTTGCGCCAGCGAGTCCGGCGCGCCGTTCGTCGGCTCGAGGGCGATGTGATGAAAGCCGGCGTGTCCGCGATTCAGCCAGAGCCCCAGCAACGGCGCCGCGCTCACATCCCAACGCAACTCCAACCGGTCGCTCGTGCGGTCGTTCGCCAACGCAGCGACTCCCTCGCGGAGCGGACCGAGGAAACCCTTGATGCACCCGCGCGGCATGCCCGGCGTTTCGAGTCGGTCGAGTCTGATTCCCGGCTGCGGTTCCGGATAGGTCCAGCGATCGCCCTGAGCGATCGGCACCGTGCCTATGCCGCCGTTCACGCGCAGTTCGCGCACCTCCGCCGGCAGCTCCAGGCGGTCGCCCTCCTCGATCTTGAAGAGCGGGTGCACGCACCAGATGTATTCCTCGGACGCCGCGCCAACGTTCGTCAGCGCGTAATCGAAACGGAAGCCGCCCGACAGCGTCGCCGAAATCGTCCGACGAAAACGCAGCGGCGTGACCGGCAGATCGAGCGTCGCCGTCAGCCGACCGGCGGCGAGTTCGGTCGCGTCGAGTTGCCAGCTTTGAAACCAGACTTCGCCGTGATCCGGCACGGCGCGACCGCGCCACGCACACGCCGCCACGCTCGGCACGCACTCGTCGATCCCCGCCTGCGGACTGCCGCCGAAATCGTCGCCCGCGCGATTCGGCCAGAGCCACGACGCGCCGGCGCGATGCCAGCACCATTCGCGGCCGCTGCGGCGGTTGCGCAAGCTGACGATGCGCCCGCCGAGTTCCGGCACCATCGCCAGCTCGGCGGTCGCGGTGCGCAGGCCGACGACGTTGAAGCCCTGTTCGACCGCGGTAAATATCTCGGCGCACATCCCGCGAGCGTGCGGTGACCGGGGCGTCCCGTCGAGTCTTTCGGTCGGCGCGCGGCGATGACTTGGTTTTGCCTTGCCGCTGCGGGCCCGGTCGCGTTTGAGCTGTTCGGCAACTGGGGACTCATTTCCCGGCTGCCTCCCCAGCATGTCGCTCACGCCGTTTCGCAGCCAATTGATCGCAGACGTCGGTATTTCCTTCGGAGACGAAGGCAAAGGCCGCCTCATTCCCGAGGTCGTGCAGGAACTGCACGGCACGCCCGCCGCAGTGTCGGTCGTCTTCAAGGTCAACGGCGGCTCGAACTCCGGCCACACCGCCGGCGGCATCAAACTCAACCTCCTGCCCGCCGGTGTCGTTGAGACCAGCGTGGCTCATCTCGCGATCGGCGCGGGCGTCGTCGCCGATCCGCGCAAAATCCTTTGGGAAGCGCGCCCGCTCGAAACGAAGGGCTACGCGATCTTCAACCGCCTCGTCGTCGACGAGCGCGCGATGGTTTCCGATCTCTCGCACCGCCTGCTCGACCTCGCGTGGGAAGACTACCGCGTGAACGTCCTCAAGGAGGAGCCGCGTGGATCGACCGGCCGCGGCATCACGCCGTCGTATCAGGACGAGACCGGTCAATGGCAGGTGACGTTCGCCGATTTCCTCGGCGGCGAGAATTTCTTCAAACGCAAAATCGCCGCGCGCGCCGACCGCGCTGTGCGCACGATCCAGCACGTCTGCCAGGTGTCGCCGGCGACGTGGGATTCGTTTTTCGAGAAACTCACCGGCGCCGAAACACGCGCCAACGCCGAGGCGGTCGAACTCGGGCTGTTCGCGAAGGCGGAGTTCGACTTCGCGCGCTTCCGCGGCGCCGCGCCGTTCACGCTCAACGTCGACGAACTCGCGCGCGTTTACTGGGAGGCCGGTCAGCAGCTCCGCGCCAACATCGGCGAGGTGCGCGAGATCGTTTTGCGCGAACTCGCGGCCGGCCGTTCGATCGTCGGCGAGTTCGGCCAGGCCTACTGGCTCGACAAGCGCCACGGCTTCTCGCCGAACGTCACCGCCTCGCACACGTTCACACCGGAGTTTTTCGAGAGCGCCGGCGTGCCCGTGCAGCCGATCCACACCTTCGCCGTCGCGAAGGCCTACGACACCAAGGTCGGCACGCACACCTTCCTCACGCAGATGGACGACGCGCTGCCGATTTGCCAGAAGCTGAAACAAATCGAGTTCGGCACCACGACCGGCCGCCAGCGCATGGTCGGCTGGTATGACGCCGTGGAGAAAGGCGACGCCCTGCGCTACGGCGGCTTCCAGGACGTGATGATCAACAAAATCGACGCCCTCACCGGCGCCGCCGAGCTGCTCATCTGCGTCGCTTATGAAGACGCCGCCGGCCAGCGTTACCCGCACGTGCCGCGCAACGAGGCGCTCCGCAAGACGCTCCGCCCGGTCTACGAGAAACACGCGGGCTGGACGGAGGACATCTCGACCGTGCGTCGCTTCGCCGACCTGCCGCGCAACGCGCAACTCTACACCGCCGCGATGGTGCGCAGCCTCGTGCGCGTCGCCTACGGCGATCGCCTGCCCGCGGTGCTGCCGAATCTTCGCTACCTCGGCGTCGGGCCGCAGCCGTCGCAGATCATCAAGGACGTCCCGGCCACCGCGGAGCTGCTCGCGCTCAAATAACAAAGCCGCGCAACCCTGCGCGGCTTTGGTGGGAGAATTAATCGAGCGAGGGCGTCTTACTTTTTGCGCGCCTTCACGAGGCCGAGCTCTTTCTTGATATTCTGCACGCTCGGCAGCGAGATATTCAGCGCCTTGGCGATCTGCGCGCCGGTCTTCTCGTCGGCGACCATCGCCTTCACCTTCTGCTTCGTTTCGGGAGTGATGACCGCGCGAGGCTTGCGGCCCGAGGCGGACGCTTTCGGAGCGGACGAGGCCGCTTTGCCGCCGCCGGACTTGGCCGCAGCGCACAGCGCGTCGACCAGCGCATCCACCGTCTTGAAGCCAAACTTGCCCGGAAGGGCGAGGAGCTTGCGGTCGAAGCTGGCGAGTTCCTTCTCGATCTTCGCCATTTCCCGCTGATATTCCTGCAATTTCTTGAGTTTGTCGGTAACCATAATGTGGCTATCTATTCGATCCCGGCCCGAAGCTGCAAGGCCGTATATGGCGCTCCACTGTCGGAGAAAGCCCGACTCTGTAGTCAAAAATCCTGCAACCGTCCCTCGCCCGCCCCGTGCTGCGGGTCGATGCGCGCGAGGATTTCGCCGAGGAGATAAATCGAACCCGTCACCACGATAATATCGTCCGGGCCGCCGAGCGCGCATCGTTGCTCACTCGGGAATACCGACTCGATTGTCGCGCGATGCAGCCGGTCGCGCAGCTCCGGACCGGCCAGCCGCTCCAGCTCCTCATAGGTGCACGCGCGTGCTTGGTGTGGCGGAATCAAGTGCACCTCCTTGGCGTGCCGCGCGATCACCTCCAGCAACGCGCGGGCGCGGAACTCCCCGAGCGCCCCCGCAACGACGATCGGTTTGCGGCCCGTTCTTGCCACGAGCCGCGCGAGATTCGCATCGAGCACCGTCGCCCCTTCCGGATTGTGCGAAGCGTCGAGAATGAGCGGCCGGCCGCCAATCGTCGTGCGTTCCCAACGCCCCGGCCAGGCGACGTGCTGGAGACCGTGCGCGATGGCGTCGGCGTCGAGTCGGGCGAACTTTGTTCGCAACAAGCGGGCGACCAGCGTGGCGGTGGCGGCGTTCCAGCGCTGATAATCGCCCTCGAGATTCGTGTGCGGGTAACGCGCGAGATCCTCGCCGAATTCGTCGCGCACTCCCACGACTGGCGCGCCCCGCTCGGCGGCGATCGCGCGGATCACCTCTTCGGCCTCGACCGGCAACCTCCCCAACACCAGCGGGCGGCCCGCTTTCACGATGCCCGCCTTTTCGGCCGCGATCTTCGCCAGGGTGTCACCGAGCTGCTCGAGATGATCGAAACCGATCGAGGTGATCACGGTCACTTCCGGTTCCACGACGTTGGTCGCGTCGAGGCGTCCGCCGAGCCCGACCTCAATCACAGCGGCGTCGACTTGCTCGCGCGCGAATTGGAGAAACGCCATCGCCGTCATGAATTCGAAGAAACTCGGATGATCGTCCGGCCCTTCGGCACCGAGACGTTCGGCCACCAGCGCGAGTTCGTTCGTGTAGCGGAGAATTTCGCCTTCCGAGAGGATGCGGCGGTTCGCCTGCACGCGCTCACCGAGTTTCACCAAGTGCGGCGAAGTGTAGAGACCGGTCTTGTAGCCAGCGTGGCGCAGGATCGACTCGACCATGGCCGAGACAGAGCCCTTCCCGTTCGTGCCGGCGAGGTGGACGACCGGGCAGTTGCGTTCCGGATGGCCGAGCGCCGCGGCAAAACTGCGCATGCGGTCGACGCCGAACTTCACCCCGGCGGTCTTCAGCGCGTAGAGATACTCCGTGGCCGCCGCGTAGTCGGCGAAGCGCGGAGGCAGCGAGGCCATCGCGTGCGCTCCGGTGGTCAGGTCGCGGCAACCGCGACCTCAGGCGCCCGCGCCGTAGCGCTGGCGCGCGTTTTCTTTTTCAGAAAGAGCGCCTGCAACAAGTCGCGCAGGCGTTCGCGCATTTCCGGGCGCGGGACGATCTGGTCGACGAGGCCGTGCTTCAGCAGAAATTCCGCCGTCTGGAAACCCGGCGGCAGCGTCTGCTTCGTGGTTTCCTTGATGACGCGCGCGCCGGCGAAGCCGATCAACGCGCCCGGCTCGGCGATGATCACGTCGCCGAGGGTCGCGAAGCTCGCCGTCACGCCGCCGGTCGTCGGATGCGTGAGCACGGAGATGAACGGGAGCTTGGCCGCCGCAAGGCGACCGAGGGCGGCGCTGGTCTTCGCCATTTGCATGAGCGAATAAATGCCTTCCTGCATGCGCGCGCCGCCCGACGAGCTGACGATGATGCACGGGCATTTTTGCTTGAGCGCGCGTTCGATCGCGCGGGTGATCTTTTCGCCGACGGCCGCGCCCATCGCGCCGCCGCAGAAGCGAAAGTCCATCACCGCGAGCGAAACCGGGATGCCGTGGATCTTCGCCGTGCCGCAGATCACCGCCTCCGGCAGCCCGCTCTCTTTTTCGTAGCGTTTGATGCGGTCGGGATACGCCGCCGAGTCGACGAACTTCAGCGGGTCGGCCGACTTCACGCCGGCGTCGTGTTCGTGAAACGTCCCCTCGTCGACCAGCCCCGCGATGCGCGCACGCGAGCCGATCGGGAAATGGTAGCCGCTCTTCGGCACGACCATGAGGTTCGCCTCCAGGTCTTTGTTGAAGATGATTTCGCCGGAGATCGGGCACTTCGTCCACAGGCCCTCCGGGATGTTCTTCTTCTTTTTAGCGGTGGCCAGTTTGGGTTTCGAGAAATGCGACATGGGCGCGAAAAAATTAGCCGTGACCGAACGTGACGACGTCGAGGTTCAACGCGCCTGCTTTGCGCAGGACTGCGGCGCAGGCGTTGAGCGTGGAACCCGTGGTGAAGACGTCATCGATGAGTAGGTAATGATGGCCGGGCGTTATGACTGCGCCGGGAGCCAAAGCAAAGGCATTTTTCAGGTTCCGCTGGCGCGCGGCGCGGTCGAATTGCGTTTGCGAAACCGTGTCGACCGCGCGCACGAGCAGTTCCGCGACGCGCGTCGCGCCTCCCGCGGCCCGCACGGCGCACTCGGCGAGCAACCGGCTCTGGTTGTAGCCGCGCTCCCGCAGCTTCCGCGGATGCAGCGGCACGGGCACGATGACCTTGCCGCGCACGAACTCCGCGTAACCCGGCGCGCACCGCATCAACGCCGCGACGTCCTCGAGCACGTGGAGCGCATGGCGGTATTTCAACGCGTGGATCAGGGAACGCCCCGGCCCGCGGAGCAGGATCGCGGTCTTGCCGGCGCCGAAATCCGGCACCAACGCCTCGCAGTGTTCGCAGAGGCGGTTTTCCTCCGCTTGCCCGTAGTAAGGATGCCCGCACGTGCCGCAGTGCGGCGGCGCGACGATCTGCAATTGCTGCGCGCACGCCGCGCAAACGTGGCGAAGGACGTGATTCTCGCGCTCCTCCACGACGCCCTGGCAGCTCACGCACACACGCGGGAAAACCACATCGAGCGTATCGCGCCAAACCCGTTGCAGTTCCGCCTTCATCGCGCGCGGTTGCCTCAATATCTCACCTTCACCAGAAACAGCCCCTGCGGTGGGGCCGTCACGACGTGCGGAATGCGCCGACGCGTCCGGATGAGCTCCGCAATGTCCTCGGGGGTGAGTTTGCCGATGCCGACGTTCATCAGCGCACCCGTGAGGCTGCGCACCATCTTGTAGAGGAACCCGTCCGCCTCGAAAGTGAACGTCAGCTCGCGGCCGCGGCGCCGGATCTCGAGCCGACGGAGATCGCGCACGGTGGTCTCGTAGGTGCGGTCGTTCTCGCCGGAAAAGGCCCAGAAGTCCTGCTTGCCGCGCAGCAACTTCGCCGCGCGCTCCATCGCGGCGAAATCGAGCGGACGGTCGAACGACCAGCGATACGCGGTGTGAAACGGATCCGCTTCGCCGAGAAACACGTGATAGCGGTAGACTTTTCCCTTCGCCGAAAAACGCGCGTGAAAACTCGCCGGCACGCGGCGCACGCTCACGATCTGGATACTCTTCGGCAGTGTCGCTCGCAGAGCGAGTCGGAGCTTCTCGGCGCCGTGCGACCACGCCGCGTCGAAGTGCAACACCTGCCCGAGCGCGTGCACGCCGGCGTCGGTGCGTCCGCTGCCGTGCAGGCGGAGGGACGTCTTGAAAATCGCCGCGAGCCGCCGCTCGAGCACATCCTGGATCGTATTGCCGCTCTCCTGGCTCTGCCACCCGTCGAACGCGCCGCCATCGTAGGCGACGATGCATTTCCAGCGCGGAAGAGATAAGGGACGGGTAACCACAGAAAACTCAGAATACACAGAATCAGCGCACGATTCTCTCGTGTTCGACGAGAGGATAATGGCCGAAATTCACCAGGAGTCCGACACGAAGTCCGGTTGCCTTGAGATAATTGTGAACTTGCGTTCGATGCTCGTCGGTCAATCCGGAGACCGCCTTGATCTCGAGCAGCACCTTATCGAAGCAGAAAAAATCCGGTTGATAGGTCTGCTTCAACTCACGGCCTTTGTAAGACAGCTTCAAGCGCGGCTGGACAACGTGCGGAATGCCGCGATCTGCCAGCTCGAACTCAAGACACTCCTGAAAAACCGCCTCCAGGAACCCGCATCCCTTCTCCTTGTAGACCTCGAAGCATGCGCCGAGCAACGCGTGCGTTTCCTCACCGTGAATGAACTCCTTCATGGCCGTAACCCTTTCTGTGTATTCTGAGTTTTCTGTGGTTGTGGCCCGTGCAGAGCACCTCTGTCAGAAGCGCAGCGCGGTGGAAACCACAGAAAACACGGAAGTCGGAAACCGCCGCGGCAGCTACTCCGGCGGCGCCACTGGCGGGTTTCGCTGATCGAGGAAATCCTGCAAAATGATCGTCGCGGCGCGCGAGTCGATCAGGCCGCTGTCGCGCA
This sequence comes from Opitutia bacterium, assembly GCA_016187945.1. Taxonomy (GTDB): domain Bacteria; phylum Verrucomicrobiota; class Verrucomicrobiia; order Opitutales; family Opitutaceae; genus Didemnitutus. Next base: position 9,660 of record JACPIT010000007.1, on the reverse strand, counting down.
CGCCGCGACGGTCCTTCTTTTTGATCGACGATTCGGCGGCGTAACTCGTCAGCGTCTCGTCGACGAGGTGCACCGGCAAGCCGAAGCGGATCTTCAGCTCCGCCACGAACGCGTCGACTTCCTTCGCTTTGAAGCCGACCGAGCCGTCCATGTTGTAGGGATAGCCGACCACGAGATCGGTGATGCGGCGCGCGCGGACGACCTCGCCGAATTTCGCCCAGCGCGCCTCCGGCGCCGCTTCGATCACGGCTGGCAACGGCGTCGCAACGCCGATCTCGTCACCGTGGGCGAGTCCGATCCGTTTCGCGCCGTAGTCGATGCCGAGATAGCGCATTCGTCAGAGGAACTTCTTCTTCTCCGCGTCGGCTTCGAGGCGCTTCAGGAGCGCCTTGATTTCCTGCGCCCGGGCTCGCGCGCACACGAGCGTCGCGTCCGCGGTGCTGACGACGATCAAATCGTCCGCGCCGACGACGGCCGTCAGATGGCCGTCGCGCGAGACGACGATGTTGTTCGCGCCGTCCTCGATCATTGCGAGGCCGCGCAGGACGTTGCCGGCGGCATCCGTCGGAAAATGATTCGCCACCGCCGGCCAGGCGCCAACGTCGTCCCAGTCGAAGGTCGCGGGAACGACGACGACGTTCGTCGACTTCTCCATCAGCGCGTAGTCGACGGAGATTTTTTTCAAATTCGGGTAACCCGCCGCGAGCGCGCTCGCCCAGCCGTCCTTCGCGGCCGCAGCCTCCATCGCCACGAGGCCCGCGTGCAACTCCGGCGCGTGCGCCTTCAGGCCCGCCTCGACCACCGGCACGCGCCAGACGAACATGCCGGCGTTCCAGAGGTAGCGCCCCGACGCGATGTAGCCCTGCGCGGTTTCCAAATCCGGTTTCTCGACGAAGCGCTTCACCGCAACGACATCGCGCCCGGCCACGTTTTTCCACGGACCCGCCTGCTCGATGTAGCCGAAGCCCGTCGCCGGCTCCGTCGGTTTGATGCCGAGCGTCACCAGCACGTCGGCGCTCTCCGCGGAGGCGAAGGCGACGTTGAGCAACGCCTGATACTCGCGCACGTCGTGGATGACGTGGTCGGCTGGCAGCATCGCGAACGCCGCCTGCGGATCGCGCTGTTTCACGAGCAGCATCGCGAGTCCGGTCGCAGCGGCGGTGTCGCGGCCCATCGGCTCCGCGACGATGTTTTCCGTGGGCAACTGCGGGCACGCGACGCGCACACCGGCGAATTGCGCCTGCGTCGTGATGACGAAAATGTTTTCCTTCGGCGCGATGCCGAGCACGCGCTCGACCGTCTGCGTCAGCATCGGCGTCTCGCCGACGATCGGCAGCAGGTGTTTGGGCGTGGAGTGGCGGCTGGCGGGCCAGAAGCGCTCACCGCGGCCGCCGGCCATGATCACGACGTAACGAGCAGGCATGGCGCCCAACGATTCCGCGCCCCACCGCTCCGTCAACGGCGAACTGGGTTTGCATTTTCGGGGTGTTGACCCAATTTCGCCGGTTCCATGGCTTTCCCGCTCGAAGTCAATGCCTCCGATGCCGCTCGTCTTTTTCAGGACGGCGCCGTCCTCATCGACGTTCGCGAACCGAACGAACTCGCAGTGAGTCACGTCGCCGGCAGCACCCAGATGCCGATTCGCGAAATTCCGACACGCATGAGCGAGATTCCGACCGACCGGCAGGTGCTGATCCTCTGCCACCACGGCGGTCGCAGCGCGCGCGTGACGCAGTTCCTCCGCTCCGCCGGTTGGGAAAATGTCACCAACGTCGCCGGCGGCATCGACGCCTGGGCGCTCCAAGTCGATCCGCGACTCGCGCGCTATTGAACTGCCGGAGGGCTTGACTCGCGCCCCGCAATCCGGACAAATCCCCGCTCACTCATCTACCAACACCATGGGCAAACAATACAACAAGGTCATCAAAAAGAAACGCCGCGTCGCTTACCTGAAGCGCAAGAACGCTGCCAACAAGGCCAAAGCCAAGAAGAAGTAACCATTCACGCACGCCTGCATCCTGTAGCGGCGGTCTATGACCGCCGTTTTCGTTTTGCGGCTTCGGCGGTCACAGACCGCCGCTACAGTTTTCACCATGTCGATCAAGGTCAGCCTCATCTCCCTCGGTTGCGCGAAGAATCTCGTCGATAGCGAGATCATGGTCGGCCATCTGCACCAGGCCGGCATGCAGGTCATCCCTGAGGCGGAGAAGGCCGACGTCGTGATCGTCAACACGTGCTCGTTCATCGACTCCTCGAAGGAGGAATCGATCGGCCACATCCTCGAGGTCCACCAGAACCGCGGCATGCGCAAGCGCCGCAAGGAACAAAAGCTGATCGTCGCCGGCTGCATGTCGCAGCGCTTCGCCAAGGACCTCCCGACCGCGATGCCCGAAGTCGACGCCTTCATCGGCCTCGATCAAGTCACCAAAGTCGCGCCGATCATCGAGGAAATCTTCGCCAAGGAACGCGGCAAAAAAGACGCGCCGGTCTCGTTCATCGAGGGGAAATCCACGTGGATTCCCGACTACGACACGCCGCGCTTCCGGCTCACGCCGAAACATTTTGCCTACCTCAAGATCGCCGAAGGCTGCAACCACCCGTGCACCTTCTGCATCATCCCGCAGATCCGCGGCCGCCACCGCAGCCGCACCGTCGAGAGCGTCGTCGCCGAAGCGCGCCGCCTGATCGCCGAAGGCGTGAAGGAGATCAACCTGATCTCCCAGGACACGACCTTCTTCGGTATGGACACCTGGGAACAGCGCCCGAACCCGCGCACGCCGGTCGACTCCTCGCGCGGCACCGCGCTCACCACTCTCCTCCGCGAACTCAACGCCATCGAGGGCGACTTCTGGATTCGCCTGCTCTACACGCACCCCGCGCACTGGTCCGACGAACTCATCAAGACCATCGCCGAGTGCCCGAAAGTCGCGCGCTACATCGACATTCCGCTCCAACACATCAGCGACCACATGCTCGGCCTGATGCAGCGCGAGACGAGCGGCGCCTACATCCGCGACCTGATCCACCGCATCCGCGCCGGCATCCCCGGCATCGCGGTGCGCACGACGTTCATCGTCGGCTTCCCCGGCGAGACCGAGGCCGACGTCGACGAACTCTGCCAATTCATCCGCGAGACGAAGTTCGAGCGCCTCGGCGTCTTCCGCTACTCGCAGGAAGAAGGCACCCGCGCCGCGAAGATGAACGACCAGCTCCCCGCCAAGGTGAAGGAAGCGCGCTGGAACAAGACGATGAAGCTCCAGCTCGAAGTCGCCCGCGAAGTCTCGAAGAGCTACGTCGGCAAAAAACTCCGCGTGCTCGTCGAGGAGCTCGGCGTCGCCCGCGGCGAAGCCGATGCGCCCGACATCGACGGCCGCGTCTACGTGCCGAAGAGCCTCCCCGTCGGCGAATTCGTCGACGTGACGATCAACTCCTTCCACGACTACGACCTGCTCGCCGTCGCGAAAGGCGACGAGCCCGTCGTCTACAAGGTCGCGAAGCAGGCGCAGTGAAACGGGCCGCGCGGGGCGGCTCGTCGGGACGACTCGCCCTACCATTTTTCGCCGCGCAACTCAGTCGGTAGGGCGAGTCGTCCCCGACGAGCCGTCGCCCGCGCGCGGCACCGGCCAGACAAATCGCCAGTCCTCCGTCCGCGCCACCAATCCCGCCCGCACCGGATTCATGCGAATATATTCCGTTTTCGCGTCTTCCGACTCATCCGACCGCAAGCGATGATCGAAGAAGCCGGATTGCCAACGCACGCCGAGCGCCCGCGTTTGGTAGGACTTCCATGCGCGTATCACGGTCGCCATCGCACGGTCGGCGGGAAATCCCACCAACATGTGCAAGTGATCCGGCATCAGCAGAAACAACTTCAGCCACCACGTCTGGCGCTCCTGATAGTCGCGAGCCGAATCGAGAAGCCTCGGTCCGGTCGGATCGGTGCAAAGTGAATTCACTCCGCGCGTCTCCGCGCAAATCGTGACGAAGAACAGCGAACCGTTTGCCACCCACGTCGGTGGCGCGTGATGCAGCGTGCGGCGTTGCGGGAGTTCGGCTTTCATCGTGCGGCGCTGCGGGAGTTCGTGGTTCATCGTGCGACGGCTCGTCGGGACGACTCGCCCTACCATTTTTCGCCGCGCAACTCAGTCGGCAGGGCGAGTCGTCCCCGACGAGCCGCTTCCCGCCTGCCGCACGAACCCCGTGATGATCCCGTCGAACGAACCGTTCGTGAAGAACACCACGAGCTGAGGCTTCGCCACTTCCGCCCGCGTCGCCGCGACGAGCTTATCCAACAGCTCCACGTTCGACGGCGCCGTGCAGCCCTGCACGCCGCGCGTCGCTAGGAATTGAATGAGCTCGTCGTGATCGAAACGTTCCTCCGGCTTCAGCAGGTGCGCGCGCGCCACCGGGCCGAGGTAGACAAAGTCCGCGCGCACGAGCGCGTCCTTGAACGCCTCGAGCATCACGCGTCGCCGCGAGGTGTTGCTGCGCGGCTCAAACGCCGCGTGGATCACGTGGTCCGGGAAGCGCGCGCGGAAACTCGTCAGCGCCTCGCCCACCGCCGTCGGGTGATGCCCGAAGTCCTCGACGACTTTGAGTTTGGGGCTATTAAGCAACAACTCCTGCCGGCGCTTCACGCCGCGGTAGCGCGCGAGCGGCGCGAGACTAACGCGCGCGAGACATTCCGCGGGTAGGGCGAATCCTCCGGATGAGCCGTCGCCCGCACGCGGGGATTCTTTCGGCTCGTCGGGACGACTCGCCCTCCCACCTTCGAGCGCGAGCGCGACCGCCGCCGCCGCCATCGCCGCGTTGCGCGCGTTATACAGTCCCGGCTGCGTCCAGTTGACATCGGCCCACTTCGCGCCGCGCCAGCTCAGCGTGAAACTCGCGCCGTCGGGCGTCTCGGCAAAATTTGTGATGCGCACATCGCAATTCTCCCCCAGCCCGACCCGCACGACGCGCGTCCAGCCGAGCGCGCCGAGCGACGCGAGGTTCGCGTCGTCGCCGTTCAGCACGATCCAGCCATTGCGCGGCACGATGCGCGTGAGGTGGAAAAACGTCCGCTTCACGTCGTCGAGGTCGCGAAAAATGTCGGCGTGGTCGAACTCGAGGTTGTTCAACACCGCGATGTGCGGCGCGTAGTGAATGAACTTCGATCGCTTGTCGAAGAACGCGCTGTCGTATTCGTCGCCTTCGATCACGAACGGATCGCTCGCGCGGCCGAGGTGGTTGCCTACCGGCGGATCCTGCGGCACGCCGCCGATCAGGAAGCCCGGATCGCGGCCGTTTTCGCGCAGCAAAAACGCCGTGAGCGCCGTCGTCGTCGTTTTGCCGTGCGTGCCGGCGATGACGATGTTCTGGCGACCTTTCAGCACGAAATCCGCGAGCAGCGCCGGGAGCGACGTGAACGGAAACGCGCGGGTGTCGAGCAGCCACTCGACCTCGACGTTGCCGCGGCTCATGGCGTTGCCGACGACCACGAGATCCGGCGCGAGCCGGGCGAGCCGGGCGGCGTCGTAGCCCTCGTGCAGTTCGATTCCGGCCTGGGCGAGCACGTGGCTCATCGGCGGGTAAATGCCGAGATCGGCGCCGAGCACTTGGTGCCCGTTCGCGCGCGCCAGCAGCGCCGCGTTGCCCATCGCCGTGCCGCAAATGCCCATGAAATAGATCCGCATGTGCTATCCCTTGCGGTCGCGCAGTCGGCTGGCCATCGAAAATTACGGCGACGCGCACTAACGCCACACGTGCCGAATCTCACTTTGCTCGAAACTCTACGCCCGAGCGCGGCTATGGTGCGGATGTCGCCAGCGCACGAAACACTCCGCTACCGTCGATACCGCCGTTCGCGGGTGCGGGCGGCCTTGCGCGCACCGCGCGAGCGCGCGGCGGACGGCTTGCGACGGCCGGAGCCAATCTCCGAGTCGCGCTTCGCTTTGCGGCGCGTCGCGGCCGAGGTTTTGTCCTTGCGCGGCGGGCCGAGCTTCACGCCTTCCCGGCGCGCTTCCGAAAGGCCGATGGCGATCGCCTGCTTGCGCGAGCGGACATTGCCGCTGCCACGTTTGAGCTGGTGCATCTCCTCGCGGACGTAGGCGCCAGCCTGCGTGGTGGGTTTCTTGCCTTGGCGCGCGCTGCGGCGCGCATTTCGACGAGCGGTGGCGGTGGGCATAAAATCGGACGATGAAACGTGAACGGCTGCGTCCGTTACGACCGTCGCGGATGCGCGCGAGTTTGCTCCGCTCGCGCGCGGCGGGTCCGCCCGTGCTGGGGCCGCGCACGCTCGTGTTTTCGAGCGCCGCGCCGATTCCTTCGCGGCCGGACTCGAGCGAGCCGATCGCCGCGGTGTTCGCGTGGCGACGGCGTTTCGGCGGTGGCGGAGCTGCGGCGGATTCGTCCGCGAGCGAGCTGGCGCGCTGGCCGCGTCTGTCGGCGGTCGCGCGACCGAGCCCGGACGTTCGGTCCGGCTCCTCCGGGCCGACAGCGCTCAAGCGGCGGCGGCGCGGTGCGACGGCATCGCCGGGCACGACGTCGCGCGTGCGCGTCGATTGCGTGCCGCGCAGGAGGCGCGTGCGGGAAACGGTGCGAGTCATGGCGGGGGAATAGCGGGATCAGGCGACGTCGGCCGTCGCGAGCGCGCGACGGCGGAACGGGTGGGCGGTGTGCGCGTGCTCGGCGTGCCAGACCCAGAGCTGCAATTCGGCTTCCGGGCGACAATCGTCGATCGGGCGACCTTCGCGTTCGGAGATGACGCGGGCGTAAGCTTCGACTTCGTCGGCGGGCGGGCGCAGCGCGGCAGCGGCGAACGACCGCACGCGGGAAAACGGTGAACGAGTGGCTTTCTTCACGGGAAAAAATCGCGAGCGGTGGAGCGAGGTGCCTCCACCGCACGCGCGAGCTTGGGGTAGTGCTGGGGTGGGATGTCGTTCGCTTCGGGGTCGGCGCCGTTTCGCGGGAAGCGGAGAAACGGCGGCGACGGGCAGCGAGGGAAGCGCCGGTCCGGCTCCGATCGGCTCGGCCCGGCAAGCGGCGCGCGCCGCGTCAATCGATCGATTTTTCGAGCTGCTGCGCCTCGGCGAGATGCGCGCGGATCGTCGGCAGGTTCTTGTTCGCGAACGAGCGGATCTGCTCGCTGTGATCGTTGTCCTTCGCGGCGTCTTCGAGGAGATCCTCGGCGTGCTTGTGCTCCTTGACCATCGCCTTCACAAACGCCTTGTCGAAATCCTTGCCGGATTTTTCGTCCATGAGTTTGCGGACGGCGCGATCCTGCGAGCCGTCGTGAGTCATCGCCGCGTGGTCGCGGCTGTATTCGTCCGACGCAGTCGTGCCGGTGGCGCTGCTCGCGCCGGAGGAGCCGGAAGAAGAAGCCGTGCCGCTCGACTGACCGCTCGTGCTGCTTTTGCCGGAGGTGCTCATGCTGGAGCTGCTCGTGCTCGGCGCGGAGGAGCCGCTGCTCGATGTGTCCATCGAACCGGACGAGCTGCGCATCGCCGTGGTCGCCGCGGAACCGGAGCCGATCGCGCTCGCGACGCTCGTGAACTCGCGATCGAGGTTCTGATGATCCGTGACCATTTTTTGCGCGAACGCCTTCACTTGCGGGTCCGTGGCGCGCTCGGCGCCGAGTTGCGCGATCGCCATCTCGCGCTGGCTCGCCTCGGTCATCTTGCGGATGAATTTCTGGTCGGCTTTGGCGGACTTGCCGCCGTCGCGACTCGATCGCGAATAATTCGTCGAGGCGTTGCGGTCGTTGCTCGTCGAGGGCGAAGTCGAACCGCTCGAAGAACCCGACGTCTGCGCGTAGCTCGCGAGCGCCAGGCTCAAACACGCCGCGGTCGCGCCGCAGCGGAGAAGGTTATTCCAGGAACGTTGGCTGTGGGTGATCAGTTTCATAGCGAAGTTCACTCTACTTCCCGCTTTCCGTGGCCGGTATCGGGTCCGCGTCGCGACGCGCGTAGGGTGCACGTCCTCCGGTAAACTCACCGGGCCGACATCAGGATGCGGTTGCGCGCTCACCCGCTCCGCCGCGCGCCGCAAGTCCGCGACGAACGCCGCGCGGTCCGCGTCGCGCGTCATCGCCGGCGCGCGCAGAATCGCCGACGGATGCACCGTCGCGAACCGCGTGTCGTCCCACGGCGCGCGGCTTCGGAGTTCTTCCCAGCCCGGTTTGCGACCGAGGCCCGATGGCAGCGCGTCCAGCCCGCGGCTAGTCTGGCGGCATATGATTTCCGCCACCGCCCCCACTCTCTCGCTCTGGCAGGATCGCAGCCCCGAACGCAACGAAACCGCGCTCACGGAAAACCTGACAACGGATGTCTGCATCGTCGGCGCGATTGCGCTCCGCCCCGGCGAAGGCCGCGTCTTCCAGCGCGGCACGCACAAGATCGCCGCGCACTGCGACGAGAACGGCACGATCCTCGAATGCTCCGCCGGCGGCCCGCATCTCGGCCGCATCGCCGATTGGAACGAAACCGCGCACACGTGGGATTGCCCGTGCCACGGCTCGCGCTTCAACCCGCGCGGCGAAGTCCTCCACGGCCCCTCGGCCACCAATCTCGCACCGGTCCCGCCGGCGTGAGGCGTCGTCTGCGCCCCATCGCGTCGACGCAGCCGTCTACGCGACCGCTCTCCGTTTTGCGTCCTCGCCCTTCCGCCTTTCATGCATCTCAAGCCTCTCCATCGCGTCCTCGTCGAGCGGCGCGCCCCGCAGCATTTCTCCGATCCGCCGCCACCCGACGGCGTCCTGCAAATGATCCTGCACGCCGGCCTCCAAGCCCACAGCGCCTATCGCGTGCAACCGGCGCGCTTCGTCGTCGTCCGCGATTCCCGCAAGCGCGCCCGCCTCCGCCGCGCCGCGTTCAACGAACCGTGCGTCGGCGAAGCCCCGGTCGTCATCGTCGCTTTCGGCCGCCGCGACCAATGGCGCGACGCGCTCGGCGAGGCCTTCCCCCTCGACGTGCCCGCGGAACGCCTCGGCACCAATCGCCCCGACACCGTCCGCCCGCGCGCGAGCGACACCGTCGAGCGCACGCCCATCCGCGTGTGGTTGCACCGGCACGTGACGATGGCGTTCACCTGCATGATGCTCACCGCCGAAGCGCTCGGCTGGGATACGACGCTCATCGAGCGCTTCGACCCGACCTCAGTCGCCACGACGCTCAGCCTGCCGACCGATGCCGAAGTCGTCGCAATGCTCGCGATCGGCCGCGCCACCAGCGTCGACCTGCCCGAACACGACTCTCGCTCGCTCAACCACCTCGTCTACAGCGAACGCTACGGCGAACCATGGGAAGGTTGAGCCAGCCTCACGCCATCGCCCGCGAACGGTCTTCTACAAGAGTTCGGCTGAAGGTAGGGCGAGTCGTCCCCGACGAGCCGCCGCTCGCGTCTCAGCGTCGATGCCCCCCTCCGCGCCCCGAGTAGCGCCGGCGTCCCGCCGGCCCCAGCACGCACCGTCCTCCGCTTTCAGCGATGTAGGGCGGGGCCTCCCGACCCCGCCGCCCCCGCCTGCTCAAGTCCGGGCCCTCAGTCCATCGCGTCGGCGGGGCCGTTTACGCGACGATCCAGCGGCGAGCGCACGCCCAGCCCCGGCTTCCGCGTAAACAGGCTGCGGCCTGACGCGGCATCAGCCAATCTCACGTTTGCTGCGCTTTGGGTGCTTCGCGAAAT
>JACPIT010000006.1 GCA_016187945.1 Opitutia bacterium | reverse complement strand
CCCACGCCTCCTGCGGCCGGGTCCACGCCGCCTCGACCTCCGCCACCAACCTCTCTCCCAACTCCGGTAGTTTTCTCGCCATGGCCGAATTCGAGAGAAATTTCCGCTCGGCTTAAAGTCTAATTATCATTAGCTACTGGTGTGAAGCGTGTTGTCCGCGACCCGGCGGCGGCTCCGAATTCAGCTTTGGAGTTTGCCGAACCGAGGCGGCTTCCTACGGTGCTGGCGGTGCAAACGTTGTCATTTTTGGGCGTTTTCGCGGAAATTTCGGCGGGATTTCGCGGATGGCGCGGCGTGGTGGGCCTCGTTACCTTCTGCGGACTCTCAGCCGTGTCGCTCGCCGCCTACACTTTGCCGACCCAGACCGGACGCCGCGCGAGCTTCGTGAGCGACGACGACTTCCTCGGCTACGTCGAGCAGCAGACCTTCGCGTATTTCTGGGCGACGCAGCACCCGGTCACGGGGCTCGTGCCCGACCGCGCCTCGAACCTCGACGTGTGCAGCATCGCCGCGGTCGGCTTCGGGCTGAGCAGCACGAACATCGCCGTCTCGCGCGGCTGGATGACGCGCGCCGCGGCCCGCGAACGCGTGCGCACGACGCTCGAGTTCCTCGTCAACCTCCCGCAAGGCCCGGCCGCGACCGGCACCTCCGGCTATCGCGGCTGGTTCTACCACTTCATCGACGCGAACACCGGCCTGCGCGCCTGGAACAGCGAACTCTCCACGATCGACACGGCGCTCTTGCTGCTCGGCGTCATCGATTGCGCGCTCTACTACGACGGCGCGGACGCCACCGAAGTCGCGATCCGCCGAGCGGCCGACACGCTCGTCAGCCGCGTCGATTGGGCCTTCATGCTGCGGTCCGACAATCTCCTCGCGATGGACTGGAAACCCGAGAGCGGCTACCACGCGAGCGGCTGGTCGGGCTACAACGAGGCGATGGCGCTCTACCTCCTCGGCCTCGGCGCCGCGAACAGCCCGTTGCCCTCCGGCTCGTGGACGACGTGGACCGCCACCTACGCGTGGCGCATTCACTACGGCTACAGCTACGCGTGGTGCCCGACCGGCTCGCTGTTCACGCACCAATACTCGCATTGCTGGATCGATTTTCGCGGCATGACTGACGCCTACCTGCGCACGAACGGCGGCGGCATCGACTACTTCGAGAACTCCCGTCGCGCCACGCTCGCGCAACAAGCCTACGCCGCCACGCGCCCGTTCGCGAATTACGGCGAACGCGAATTCGGCATCACCGCCTGCGACGGCCCGGGCGCGACGATTAACGGCGTCGTTTATTCCGGCTACGACGGTCGCGGGGCACCGCCCGGCCGCCCCGTCACGCTCGACGACGGCACGCTCTCGCCGACTGCGTTGATGGGGTCGGTGCCGTTCGCGCCCGAGGCCTGCGTGCCCGCGCTGCGCCACCTCTACGACACTTACGGCGCCTCGATCTGGTCCGACTACGGCTACTGCGACGCCTTCAACCTCACCGCGAATCGCTGGTTCGATCCCGACGTCATCGGCATCAGCGCCGGCACGAACGTGTTGATGATCGAAAACCACCGCAGCGCCGAACTCTGGCAACGCATGCTGCGCAGCCCGATCATCCAACGCGGCCTGCAACGCGCCGGCTTCACCGCGCCGCCGCCTGACAACGTTGTCGCCGTCGCCCAGTCCGCGACACAGATCGCCGTTACCTGGACCGACCGCGCCGACTTCGAAACCGGCTTCCAAGTCGAAGCCTCGACCGACGGCGGCGCGACTTTTAACGCCGTCGCGACCACGCCCGCGAACGCCACGAGTGCCACCTTCACCGCGCGCAGCGGCACCGCATACCAAGTGCGTATGCGCACCACGAACTCGTCCGGCGCTTCCGGCTGGAAGAACATCGCGGGCGTCACGACGCCCGCGACGATCTCGATCACCACGCAGCCCGCGAACGTTGCCGCGACCGTCGGGCAATCTGGATCGTTCCGCGTCGTCGCGAGCGGCACGGCGCCGCTCAGCTACCAGTGGTTCAAAGGCGGCACGGCGCTCGCGGGCGCGACGAGCGACACGCTGACCTTCGCCGCGGTGCAGGCCGCCGACGCCGGCTCCTACCACGTCGTCGTGTCGAACAGCGAAGGCTCCGCCACGAGCGACGCGGTCACGCTCACGGTCAACGCCGCTCCGCCGCCTGCGCCGTCTCGTGGAGGCGGCGGAGGAGGCGCACCGAGTCTGTGGTCGGTGCTGCTCTGCGCGCTGCTGGCGCTGGTGCGGACATTTCGGGGACGCGCGAGAGCAGGCGGGAAGTAGTTCGGCGGCATCCTGTCTTTGTTTGTCATCGCGAGCCCGACGAAGTCGGGCGTGGCGATCCAGTTCGCTCGATTGCTTCGTCGCTGTGCTCCTCGCAATGACAGAGGGAACATGAGTGACGATCGGGCGAATCGAGTCCTGAGCCACGCTCGCGACGCCGGCAGGAACGCCGGCGCCCACCTCAGAACACAGTCCGTTAGACCCCGAGCTGCTTCTTCAGAATCTCGTCCACCAGCTTCGGGTTCGCTTTGCCGGCGGAGAGTTTCATCACGGCGCCCTTGAGCGCCTCAGCAAACGTTAGCGCTTACGCTGCCAGCGCGAGCTTTTCGGCGACAGAGAAGATGTCTCCGCGTTGTTTCTTAAGCGACGCGCGGATGCGGGGAATGGCATCGGCGGCTTGGAGGTCGACGGGGGCATTGATGGCGGCGGGGCGGAAGATGTTTGCGAGGAGGAGGTGGGCCATCATGGTGTCGGGAGTTTCTGGCTGACGCGCGGGAGCGGTGGGCTCGGCTGGCTCGTCCTCTTCTCCTAATTCAGATGCGGGCATTCCGGCGAGTTCGCGGACGCGGGGGTAGAGTTCGAGGAGCAAGTCTCGGAGTTCGTCGTCGGAGGCGGTGTGCTCGAGCAGGCGGACGACTTTCAGGACGAGGGGCAGGATGCTGCCTTCGGGGCCGAAGGAGGCGAGTTCGGCTTCTTCGGTGTCGCTGAGGGTTTCGCCGAGGCGGGCGCGGGCTTCGGCGAAGCCGAGTCGCAGTCCGAGCGGTGAGCGGGTGAAGGCGGCGAGTTGCTGCTCGAAGTAGGCGCGGGCTTCGGTCGCCCGGTCGCGGGCGAGCAGGAGGAAGCCGCGCGCTTCCACGAAGGCGGTGTGGCATTCGCCGGTCAACTCGTCGGGCAGGTTCAGCAGTGACTCGGCTTCGGCAAGGAGGCGCTCGCGTTCCCCGGCGGATTCCGTCCGACGGGCTTTCCACTGGAGCAGCAGGGCATGTCCGAGACGTTGCGCGGGGCGCATTTCCTCGGGTGAGGTTCGCGATAGCTCGATGGTTTCATTTTCCTCATGTCCGAGACCGGCTTGACGCTGGCGATGCAATGCAGCTTTCGCCCACCGCTGGTCGAAGTCGTTGACCCGCCCGCGCGCGTAGCGGTCATTCAGGTGGGCAGCCTCGCGGAAAATTAAACGTGCCTCATCGCGTTCGATCATATCGCGATTGGTGGCGCTGCGATGGAAGAGAATCTCGGCGAGGCCGGTTCGCGAATAAGGATCTTGGTCAAACAACGATCGTGTCTCCCGATAAAGGGCCTCTGCTTCTCGAATCCGGTTAGTCTTGGTAAGAATATCCGCCAAACCGTTACGGCAGGCATCGTCATTAGGAAACTCGGTCATCGCCTCGCGGTAGATCGCCTCTGCTGTCTCAAAGTCGCCCGCGTCACGGTGTAGACGTCCAAGTTCTTTGCGTCCGACCTTGTCCCAAGGAAACCGGAGCCGGGCATCCCAAAGAATGTCGATTGCTGCGCGGCAGTCGGTTTCGGCAATTCGGACATTACTTCCCTTTTTCCTATGAAGGCCGCGTGCCCAGAGGCTCCGAGCTAGGACCGTCCAGTTGCGAGCATTGTTCTCGTCCCAAGCCAACGCCTCCTCTGCTCGGGCAACAGCCCATTCAGGATCATGAAAGCGCGCGGCCTCAGCCAGACGATTAAAGGAGCGAACCAAATGATAAGAATCAAAGCTCGCATTGGCGTAAGACCGCTGGCTTGTCAGGAAATTCTCAAGTGGAAGCCCAACGCGTGAAGGGCCTGCATTACGCACTTCCATGACGAATCGATCAGTATCAGCTTTCGTGGGCGTTTGAATTCGTGGCAATGGGTTCACTTTCCGAATGGCGAATTCGGGAAGAATCTTCCCTAACCACTTTGATCCCCGCTCCGCATTCGGCCTCGTCGCCAGCACCGGCTCGAACTCGCGCACCCATGTTTCCAAGCTGTAGTGGTAGCCGCCGAGCAGCGCGCGGGTGGTGAGGAGCCAGTCCTTTTGCGAGAGGCCGGTGTCGGCGAGGTCAATTAGAGTGGCGAGCAGGAGGAACGGTGCCTTGGGCGGCAACTGGCCACGATCGTCCCGCGTCTTGCGGAGGCCGAGCAGGCCGATGTCGGTGTAGTAGGCCGGTTCGCGGTCGCGGCGTAACGCCAGTCCCTGCCACATGCCTTCCAGGTGCTGGTTGGTGTCGGCCCAGGCGAGCGCGGCGAGATAGGCGGCTTCGGGATCGAGGCTCTCGTCCGTCCGCAGCGGGCGCAGCCACGAGCGGAAGTCGCGCAGCCGGTCGCGCAGCAGGCGGGCGACCTGCGGCAGCGGCAGGCCGGCGAGAGCACCGAACAAATCCTGAAGGTGCGAGGCCCAGACGAGCGTGGGTGTCTTCTCCGGCGGGAGTTTCATCAGGCGCTCTTGCAGCCATGCGGCGACGGCGGCGTCCAGCGGCTGGGCGTGGGTCTGGAAGATTTCGACGAACGATTCGCGCAGGCTGGACCGCGACCATGCTGAGACGCCGGAGTATCCGAGCACGAGCTTCTGAATCGCCTCGGAGGGGGCGGCGGACAGTTCATCGAGCCATTTCTGGACGGATTCGTTCACGGGAGATCGGCGAAATGAACGAGGTCGCTCTTCAGCAGTTCGCGATGGTCCTTGCGGGCATCGGCTATGCGCGAGGTAGCATCAGTGGTCACTTCGCCGACGCGGCGGACGTCGGCGAGAGTGTAAGCAATATGGCCGTGGAGAAATTCCTTCCGATAGGTTGCACCAGTGGCGGCGAGGTCCACCGTATATCCGTAGCCCTCTAGAGAAACAGCCTTCGGCGCAGGGAAGAAGCAGGGATTCGGCATCTGGCGCGGCACATCGTCGAGCACTGTGGGAGATGCGGCCCACGCAGGCCTACCAATGTGGGCATCATGGACGCGGATGAGGTTGTATTGCATCAGCACGACAGCGGTTGGCATCGCAGCCCTCGTGGTTGGGTCTTCCCAAGACCTGATATGCCCGAGGCCAAGTGCGTCGCGAAGTCGATTGGCCCAATCGGGCTGCTTCAACATGTCCTCTACTTCCGCGAAGGGAGCGACGAAGGCGGGACGGCGATCGCTGCCGCTGTTGACGTGGCGGAGCCACTTTTCCAATTGCGCCGTCTTGATCGGGTCGAAGCTGGTGCCGGAGTCACGTGCACGAATGAAGTCGCGGAGTAAGTCGTTCACTTCCGCTTCGCCGAGTGGGGACCCCTTGGCATTGGCGCGCCCAGCCAATCCGTATAGAGTTTCGATGCGAATCACATCCCAATCGGGACTGAGTCCGAGCCAGTTTGGCTGATTGATACTGGTGAAGGTTGCGCTGACTGACGGCAAAGCCACCCGGGCCTTGGTGTAATCGACATGCTGCTTGAACCACGAATCTTTGGAGTGCGCTGCGGCGGCAAAGCCGTTCAGTGAAAGGAAATCATCCTCACGCGCGCCGGGGACGCGCTCGTCGAGCACATAGTTTTCGGCGGGAGCCGATTCTTCAAGCGCTGCCTGAGTCGCGGCACCTTGCAGGAATGCGAAAAAGGGATGTTTGCCTTGAAACGCCAAGAGATGGAATAGCTAGAGATATCAGAAAATTCGTCAACCTAAGCTATTTGCTATCCGAAATGCGACGTTTCAACTGGCCACCGCTCACACGCCGAGTTGCTTCTTCAAAATCTCGTCGACGAGCTTCGGGTTCGCTTTGCCGGCCGAGAGTTTCATCACGGCGCCCTTCAGCGCGTTGATCGCCTTCAAGTTTCCGCCGCGCACTTGGTCGGCGGTCTTCGCGTCGTTCGCGATGGCGGTGGCGCACCAGCCTTCGAGCTGGCCGGTGTCGGAGGATTGCTTGAGGCCTTTGCGGTCGGCGACGGCGGCGGCTTGCTCGCCGGTTTGGAACATCTCGGCGAAAATCTCCTTCGCCTGACTGCTCGACACCGCGCCTTGCTCGAGGAGAGCGACGAGGCCGGCGATGTGCGTGGGCGTGATCTTGCTTTCGCTGGGCTGTGGGTCAGCGAGCTTGCTCGCGCTCGGGGAAGCGCCCGCAAGCGGGCTGCCCACAGTTTCCTTCGCGGCAGTGAGTTCGCGCAGCAGGTCGTTCGTGATCCAGTTGGCGGCGGCGACGGGCTTCGCGCCGAGTTTCACCGTCGCTTCGAAAAAGTCGGCGAGCGTGCGGTCGCGGACGAGCACGGACGCGGCGGAGTAGGGCAGCGTAAACGCTTCGATGAAGCGACGCTGCTTCGCGAAGGGAGCTTCGGGGAGTTCGGCCACGAGGCGGGCCTTCCACTCGGCGTCGATGCGCACGGGCATCAGGTCGGGGTCGGGGAAGTAGCGGTAGTCGTGCGCCATTTCCTTCGAGCGCATCGAGGCGCTGCGGCCGGTCTCGCCGTCGTAGAGGCGCGTTTCCTGCACGATCGTGCCGCCGCTGGTGACGACATTGATCTGCCGCTTGATCTCCGTGACAATGCCGTCGCGCACGTAGGAGATGGAGTTGAGGTTCTTCAGCTCGACCTTGGTGCCGAGCTTCGTTTCGCCGACGCGGCGGATCGAGATGTTGGCGTCGCAACGCATCTGGCCCTTCTCCATGTCGCAATCGGAGATGCCGGCGTAGATGAGCGATTGGCGCAGCGAGGTGAGGAACGCGAAGGCTTCGTCGGCCGAGCGGATGACGGGCTCGGTGACGATCTCCATCAACGGCGTGCCGGCGCGGTTGTAGTCGATGAGCGAGTCGTTGGTCTCGTGGTTGAGTTTGCCGACGTCTTCCTCGAGGTGGATGCGCGTCAGCTCGATCTTCTTGTGCTCGCCCATGACGGCGAGCGAGGAGCCGGGCAGTTCGATCTCGACGGCGCCGTGGCGGCAGACGGGCTGGTCGTATTGCGAGAGCTGGTAGTTCTTCGGGCTGTCGGGATAAAAATAGTTCTTCCGGTCCCAGCGCGTGACGTGCGCGATTTCGCAATCGAGCATGAGGCCGGTCTTGATGATGGCGTCGAGCGCGGCCTTGTTCAGCACCGGCAGCGCGCCGGGGAGCGCGAGGACGGTGGGGTCGGTGAGCGTGTTCGGCGGCTCGCCGTAACCGGTGGCGACGCGCGTGAACATCTTCGATGCCGTCTTGATCTGGACGTGCACCTCGAGGCCGATGACTGCTTCGAAATCGCTCATGCGAAAAAGCTCCAAGCTCCAACCTCCAAGCTCCAGAGAAACACCAATCGGCAAACTCCCAATTGTCGTGTGGATCTTTGAAAACTCATTGGATGTTGGAGCTTGGATGTTGGAGCTTTCACAGCGCCGGACGGCGCTGTGACCATTCGTGCGCTTGCTCGTAGGTGTGGGCGAGGGCGAGGAGGTCGGCTTCCTTGAAGGGCTGGCCGATGAGTTGCAGGCCGATCGGCAGGCCGGCGCGCGTGAAGCCGCACGGCACGCTCGCGGCGGGCAGGCCGGCGAGGTTCACGCCGATCGTGTAGATATCGAGGAGATACATCGCGAGCGGGTCGGCCTTCTCGCCGATCTTGAAGGCCGGCACGGGCGACGTGGGCGTGAGCAGCGCGTCGACCTCGGCGAAAGCGTTCAGGAAATCGCGGCGGATCAGCGTGCGGACTTTCTGCGCGCGCAGGTAATAGGCGTCGTAGTAACCGCTCGAGAGCACGTAGGTGCCGAGGATGATGCGGCGCTTCACTTCGGCGCCGAAACCTTCCGCGCGCGACTTGGCGTAGAGATCGATCGCGTCGGTCGCAGCTTTCGAGCGGTGGCCATAGCGCACGCCGTCGAAACGCGCGAGGTTCGACGACGCCTCGGCCGTCGCGATGACGTAGTAGGCGTCGAGGCAGTAGCGCGTGTGCGGCAGCGAAACCTCTTTCACCTCGCAGCCGCGATCGCGGTAGAACTTCACCGCGGCTTCCACGGCGGCGGCGATCTCCGGGTCGAGGCCTTCGCCGAAATACTCCTTCGGGATGCCGAGGCGGCGCGGCGCCGGGCCGGCGAGTGCGGCGCGGTAGTCCGGCGCGTCGGTCTTGAACGACGTCGAGTCGAGCGGGTCGTGACCGGCGATCGCACGGAGCACGAGCGCGACGTCCTCCGTCGTGCGGCCGAACGGACCGATCTGGTCGAGCGACGATGCGTAGGCGACGAGGCCGTAGCGCGAGACGAGGCCGTAGGTCGGCTTCAAGCCGACGAGGCCGCAGAGCGCGGCCGGTTGGCGGATGGAGCCGCCGGTGTCGGAACCGAGCGAGGCGATGACCTCGCCGGACGCGAGCGCCGCGGCGCTGCCGCCGGACGAGCCGCCGGGCACGCGCGTGAGGTCCCAGGGATTCGCGACGGCGCCGAAGGCCGAGTTTTCATTGGACGAGCCCATCGCGAACTCGTCGCAGCCGAGCCGACCCCAGAGCACGGCGCCGGCGTCCTTGAGCTTGCGCGTGACGGTGGCGTCGTAGGGCGAGACGAAGTTTTCGAGAATCTTGCTCGAAGCCGTGAGCGGCTGATCGCGCACGGCGATCACGTCCTTCAAGCCGATCGGGATGCCGTCGAGCGGACCGTGCGACTGGCCAGCGGCGCGTCGTGCATCGGACGCGGCGGCTTGGGCGAGGGCATCGGCCTCGTCGCGGGAGTTGAAGGCGTGCACGCGCGGCTCGAGGGCCTTCGTGCGCGCGATCAGCGCCTGCATCAGCTCGACGGCGGAGAGTTCGCGGCGCTCGAGGCGGGCGGAGAGTTCGGTGAGGGACTGAAAATGGAGCGGAGTGGACATCGGTTCGATTGTAGGAGCGGCTTTACGCCGCGATAGACGTTCGGTCGCGGCGTAAAGCCGCTCCTACAGTTTCGTCATTCGACCACCTTCGGCACGCTGATCATGTTTTCGCGCTGCGTGGGTGCGTTGCGCAGGGCGTCGGCGACGCTCAGGCCCGCGCGCGGCACGTCGGCGTCCCAGACGTTTTCGACGGGGAACGCGTGCGCCGTCGCCTCGATACCGCTCACGTCGACTTCGGCGAGGCGTTCGATGTGGTGCAGCACGTCGCCGAGTTGCGCAGCGAATTTGGCCTTCTCCTCGGGGGTGAGCGCGAGCCGCGCGAGTTGCGCGACGTAGTCGATGTTGAGCTCCTGCGGGGCGGACATGCGACGCCGAGAGTGCGAGAGCGCTTCGCGCGCTGGCAACGCGCAAACTTGTCATGTCCACCGAACACTCGGAGCTTGCGGGTCGCGAGAGGGGCGGGAATCCTCCGCCACCCCATGAAACTGATCATCGCGCTGATCAAGCCGTTCAAATTGGACGCCGTTCGCGAGGCGCTCGGCGCCATCGGCGTGGAGGGAATGATCGTGGACGAGATGAAGGGATTCGGCCGGCAGAAAGGTCACACGGAAGTCTTTCGTGGCACCGAATACGAAGTGGAATTCGTCCCGCGAGTGCGTCTCGAAGTCGCCGTGGGGGATGAGCAGAAGGACGCTGTGGTCGACGCAATCTTGAAGGCGGCGCGCACCGGTTCAGTCGGAGACGGGCGGGTTTTCGTCGTTCCGCTCGAAGACGCCATTCGCATCACCACCGGGCAGCACGGCGACTCGGCGCTCTGATTCGCCCCCGCATGTCCGCTCCGCCGCGCATTCGGATTCTCGATTCGCACACCGGCGGCGAGCCGACGCGACTCGTGCTCGAGGGCGGGCCGGATCTCGGTGGCGGGCCGCTGGCCGGACGAGCGGTGCGATTTCGCGGCGATTTCGACCACTATCGCTCTGCGATCGTAAACGAACCGCGCGGCTCGGACGTGGTCGTGGGCGCGCTGCTCGTCGAGCCGCACGCGCCCGGATGCGACGTGGGCGTGATTTTCTTCAACAACGTCGGACTGCTCGGCATGTGCGGGCACGGCACGATGGGGCTCGTCGTTTCATTGGCGCACCTCGGTCGCGTGAATCCCGGCGTCGTGCGCATCGACACGCCGGTCGGCGTCGTGGCGGCGACGTTGCAGGCGGACGGCAGCGTGTCGGTCGACAACGTGCCGAGCTACCGTCAGGCCGCGGGTGTGGCCGTTGACGTCCCGGGCATCGGACGCGTGCGCGGCGACGTGGCGTGGGGCGGCAATTGGTTTTTCCTCGTCGAGGAACATGGGCAACGGCTCGAGCTGGCGAACGTCGCCGCACTGACCGACTACACCTCGCGCGTGCGGACCGCGGTGAACGCGCAGGGCTTTCCCGAGGTCGATCACGTTGAGTTGTTCGCGCCGTCGCCGACTACGGGCGTGCACAGCCGGAATTTTGTGCTCTGCCCCGGTGGCGCCTACGACCGTTCGCCGTGCGGCACCGGCACGAGCGCGAAGCTCGCGTGCCTCGCGGCAGACGGGAAGCTCGCCGAGGGCGCCGAGTGGGTGCAGGAGAGCATCGTCGGCAGCGTGTTCCGCGGACGCTATCGGCGCGATGGCGACAAGGTTCTCCCGACGATCACGGGCACGGCGCACGTGTGCGGCGAGGGCGTGTTGCTGCTCGACCCGGCCGACCCGTTTCGCTGGGGTATTCGGACCACATGAGCACTTCGCGCAGCGTCATCGTTTGCGGCGGCGGCATCGTTGGCCTCTGCACCGCGCACTACCTCGCCAAGGCGGGATTCGCCGTCACGGTCATCGAGCGCAACGCCGAGGGGGCCGACTCCTGCGCGCACGGCAGCGCGGGCTACGTGTCGCCGAGCCACGTCGAGCCGATCTCGGCGCCGGGCATGGTGTGGCAAGGGCTGAAGTGGATGCTGAGTTCGCGCAGTCCGTTCTACATCAAACCGCGGCTCGATCCCGACCTGATGCGCTGGGGCTGGCTGTTCGCGCGCAGTTGCACGCCGGAGCACACACGCCGTGCGGCGCCGGTGCTCGCGCAGCATTGCCTGGAGAGCCGCAAGCTCTTCGTCGCGCTCGCGGAGCAGACGGGCAACCGCTTCGAGTTCGAGGCGCAGGGCTTGTTCAACCTCTGCAAGTCGCCCGAGAAACTCGCCGCCTACGAGAAAGGCCTCGCGGCGCTCGCGAACTCCGTCGGCGTCGAGGCGAAGATTCTCACGCCGCAGCAGGTCGCTGCGCTCGAGCCTGGCGCGCGCCTGGAAATCGCGGGCGCGGTCTATTTCCCGATCGATGCGCACATCTCGCCGCGAAAATTCATTCCGGTGCTCGTGACGCTGCTCAAGCAGAAGGGTGTGAAGTTCCATTGGAACACGAGCGTCTACGGCTGGCGCAGCGAGGGCGGACGCGTCACCGGCGTCTCGACCAGTGCCGGCGAACTCACGGCCGACGAATACGTGCTCGCCACCGGTTCGTGGGCGCCGGAGACGATCCGCGGGCTCGGGTTGCGGCTGCCGATGCAGGCGGGCAAGGGCTACTCGCTCACGATCGAGAAGCCGCGTTTCAAACTGAAGAAGCCAATGATCCTCTCCGAGCGGCGCGTGGCGGTGACGCCGATGGGCGACACGCTGCGTTTCGGCGGCACGATGGAAATCGCGGGCCACGTCGATCGCGTGCGCGCCGAGCGCATCGAGCAGATCAAGGCGGCGGCGCAGGACTATTTCCCGGACATGAGTGCGGCGGACTTCGACGGCATCGCGCCGTGGTTCGGCTACCGACCGGTGTCGCCCGACGGCATGCCTTACATCGGGCGTTTCGCGGCGCAGGCAAACCTCACGGCCGCGTGCGGCCACGCGATGCTCGGTATCACGCTCGCGCCGATCACCGGGCACGTCGTCGCCGAGTTGCTCTCGGGCAAGAAACCGAGCGTGGACCTGTCGCTCACGAACCCGGATCGATTTGGCTAAACTTGGAGGGCGCGCGTCCCCGCGCGCCGCAACGGCCCGCGAGGACGCGGGCCCTCCGAATTTTCATTCTATGAACTGGAAAGGTGTCATCCCCGCCATCACGACCAATCTGAAGTCCGATCTCTCGGTCGATCACGACGCGCTCGCCGCTCATTGCCGCTGGATGATCGACAGCGGCTGCACGGGCATCGTGTGCTGCGGCTCGCTCGGCGAGGCGGCGACGCTGACGTTTGAGGAGAAGATCGACGTCGTGCGCACGGCGGTCGCGGCGGTCGGCGATCGCGCGCCCGTCGCGCTCGGCATCGCGTCGCTCACGACCGCCGAGGCGGTGGCGATGGCAAAGGCCGCGCAGGCGGCCGGCGCGCGCGGCCTGATGGTGTTGCCGCCTTACGTTTACTCGAGCGACTGGCGCGAGATGAAGGCGCACGTCGGCGCGGTGATCGCGGCGACGCCGCTCTCGTGCATGCTCTACAACAACCCGCCGGCCTACAAAACGGACTTCCTGCCCGAGCAGATCGCGGAGCTCGCGGCGGAGCACTCGAACCTCCACGCGGTGAAGGAATCCAGCGGCGACGTGCGGCGCGTCACCGCGATCCGCGCCGTTTGCGGACGCCGGCTCGACGTGCTCGTGGGCATGGACGACGCGATCGTCGAGGGCGTTTACGCGGGCGCGGTCGGCTGGATTGCGGGGCTGGTGAACGCGTTTCCCGCGGAGAGCGTGGCGTTGTTCGACTACGCGTCGCGCGGCGACAAGGCGCGCGCGATGGCGCTCTACACCTGGTTCCTGCCGCTGCTGCGTCTCGATACGGTGCCGAAATTCGTGCAGCTCATCAAATGGGTGCAGGCCGAGGTCGGACGCGGCACGCCGCACGTGCGCCCACCGCGGCTCGAATTGGCCGGCGCCGATCTGGAGTTCACACGCGCCGTGCTGGCGAAAGCGCTGAAGGAGAAACCCAAACTCTAATGGCCGCAAAAAGGCGCAAAGAACCCGACTGCGATCGTGGATTTTGACGCGGCTATAGCCGCGCGGTCGTGATGCTCGCTACGGTCAGATTTTTGTGCCTCTTTGTGGCCAATTCCTCTTTTGCATGAAACCCGACGGCGGCAATCTCATCGGTTTTGGTTCGGGCGGCCCCGGCGGGGCGGTCTTCAAGGCGCACAATCCGGCCACGGGCGACGCACTTGAGCCGGGCTTCGCGTCGGCGAAGCCGCGCGATGTCGATCGCGCGGTGCAACTCGCCGCCGAGGCGGCGCCGGTCTGGGCGAAACTGCCGGGCGCGAAGCGCAACGAGTTCCTGCGCCACATCGCGGACAGTTTAGAGAAGAAGGCAGACGACCTCGTCGCGCGCGCGATGCTCGAGACCGGCTTGCCGGAGGCGCGCTTGAAGGGCGAAGTCGCGCGCACCGCGGGACAGCTCCGTCTCTACGGCGAGGCGGCGGAGAAAGGCGATTGGCTCGACGCGCGGATCGAGACTGCGCAGCCGCAGCGTCAGCCGTTGCCGAACCCCGATCACCGCTCGATGCGACGCGCGATCGGACCGGTTGTCGTGTTCGGTTCGAGCAATTTCCCGTTCGCCTACTCGGTGGCGGGCGGCGACGCGGCGTCGGCGTTCGCGGCGGGTTGTCCGGTGATCGTGAAGGCGCATCCGGCGCACCCCGGCACGAGCGAAATCGTCGGACGGTTGATTTTGCACGCGGTGCGCGACTGCGGTTTGCCCGAGGGCACGTTCTCGCTGCTGTTCGATGCGGGCTTCGACGTCGGCCAGGCGCTCGTGAAGCATCCGGCGGTGAAGGCGGTCGGTTTTACTGGATCGCTGAAAGGCGGACGTGCGCTCGCGGATCTCGCGGCGGCGCGGCCGGAGCCGATTCCGGTCTACGCGGAGATGGGCAGCATCAATCCGGTGTTTCTGCTGCCCGGCGCGATCGCGGAGCGAAGCGCGGCGATCGTGGACGGCTTGCACGCGTCGGCGACGGTCGGCGTCGGACAATTTTGCACGAATCCGGGTTTGCTCGTGCTCCAGCGTTCGGCGGACGCGGAGCGGTTCGTGCAGGCGCTCGCGGCGAAACTCGCAGCGACGGCCGACGGTGTGATGCTCACGGCGGGGATTTGCGCGAATTTCTGGAAGGGCGTCGAGGCTCGCGCGGCGGCGGCGGGAGTGCGGGTGATCGGGGGAAGCGAACGCCGCGACGGGGTCGAGGCCGGCAACGCGCTCGAATCGCGGCGTAAAGCCGCTCCTACAAATACGGCGGCGCCGGTGTGGTTTGAGACGGACGCGAAGTTCTTCGTCGGGAATCACGCGCTGTCGGAGGAAATTTTCGGGCCGAGCTCGCTGGTGGTGTGGTGCAAGAACGGCGCGGAGATGTTGCAGGTCGCGCGCTCGCTCGAAGGTTCGCTGACGGCGTCGTTGCACGCTGGAGCGGCCGAAGCGAAGGAGCCCGCGTCGACGGAGCTGGCGGACGTGCTCGCAAGCAAGGCCGGGCGCGTGATCTTGAACGGTTATCCGACCGGGCTCGAAGTCAGTCACGCGATCGTGCACGGCGGGCCGTATCCGGCGACGAGCGACGGCGGGCGCAGCACGTCGGTCGGCACGCGCGCGCTCGAGCGTTGGGCGCGGCTGGTGTGCTACCAGGGTTTCGCGGACGAGTTGCTGCCGCCGGAATTGCAGAACGCGAATCCGCTCGGGCTGCGGCGGCTGGTGAACGGGGAGTGGAGGGACGGGCCGATCGCGTAGGTCACGGATTAGCTTTTCATCGCGAAAAGCTACAGACAATCGAACCAGTCTAAACCGCTACTTACGCTGCAAAGAATGGTTCGCTTAGTCACTTGTGCGAACCGACATGAATTCGCCATCATCAGTCAATGAAAAGCTCCTTATTGTTTGCGCTAGCGCTGATAGTTTCTCCAGCGGCCGTGGCTAATGAGGATAGTGACGCATTACATGCATTGCTGTTGAAAATCGACTCTGCCGCGGAGCGAAATTTTGCGGCCGAAGAAATTTCAAGACTCGCACAACGATCTATCCCGGTAGCTGAGGGAATAGACGGCGTCCTACGACTTTCGTCGAATCCAGAAGAGGCAGGTAAGATGTTGCGTGCGGCGGCTTCAAGTAACATCACCTTTGCGCAGGTGCTTCTCGGCTCGGCCCTTATTCGTGGAGACATCCTGCCGCAAGACCAGGTAGAGGGAGAACGACTACTCGCAGCGGCTGCCAAGACGGGGGATCCATTGGCCGCAGTTCTACTCGCTGACTATCTCGATGCGATCCGGTTGTCTCCACTACTGGCAAACAAGTCATCCGCTCTCAAACAAGCTGCGGCAGCCGCGCAACGTCGCCATGAGGAGGAGGCTGCAATAAAAGTTTCCGAAGAGGTGTTTCATGCGTCGCAGAGATCAACGGAACGATGGATGCAAGAAAGGGACGCCCTGCAGCGAGCGCTTCTTGAAGCGCAACGCGGTTCGGAAGGTGATGCGGAAGCGTCCGCGCGGATCAAGAAGCTGCTCGCCGAAAATCCGGCACAATTTTTCGAAGAAATAACGAAGGCCCGTGCCGGACGATCTAACGCGCTGGGCTCTTATGTCGTGGAAGTGCCAAACGTCGGTCCAACAACAATCATCCCCGGTGCGCAAGGCGGCTACGGCAGCCGGAATGTCGCAATTGCTCTCATTAAGCGCAGAATCGAAATTAGCACTGCTGAGTTGGCGTCAGCAGAGCAGCACTTGGCTGTTGCCAGTAGGGATATCGAATTGCTGAGGTCAGCCCAAACGAAGAGCCATCCGCTATTAGCGGCGGATATCGAAATGGAAGAGTTCAAAGAGCGAGATCGGGCGATTGCTCAGGTCCAAGCTGAGGTTCTTCGATTGCGCACACTGGCTGGGAGGCAAGTGCGTGTCTTTTCAGAAGGCTTTTCACCGATCTTTATGCGGCTAACTGAGAGAGGTGAAATTTTGTTCTATGGTGAGAACAGCGAGCGCCAAGGTAGGATCACCACGCGCCGTAGTTTTCTCGAAACCACTTTGCTTCGGTATTACCTGCGCGCCGTATCGCGCTCGGCTTGCATGATGGGTCAGGTAGCGCTCGACGAGCATAGATACGCTGATGCATTTCGTTGGTTCGATATCGCGGCAAGCGAAGGAAACACAGACGCTCAATTGGCTTTGGCAAATATGTATTACCGTGGAGTGGGGACGCTCAAGGACGAGGAGGCTGCGTTACGTTGGGCGAGTATCAGCTTAGCACTCGGCAATGCGAGCGCTGCGATAGTGGTCGATGCGCTGAGGCGCGATGGCGTCACCACCTTCAATCGCAAAGCAGCACAGGAGATGATCGATGAAATCAGCAGGCTATACCCCTCAGGAATCCCATCACTTCCTGGACTTCCCGCGTTGTGAAGGGTGGGTGCCAGTCGAGAGAAGCAAATTACTCATCGCGGAAACACGGAATTTGTGGGCGGGGTGTCTTCACCCCGCGAGTTTTGGATTCCGCTGGCGTGTTCAGCCGGGTGAGGGCACTCGGGCTACAGCTGGCGCGGCGAGCTTGAATTTCTATAGTTTGGAAAGCGCGTGGCGGATCGAACGGCCGTAGGCGGTGAGGCCGGGGTCTTCGGTCGTGTCGACGAGCGTTTCGAGGGCGAGGGCGAGCGCGGCGGCGTGCTGGCCTTGTGCGTGCAACGTGAGCGCGAGGAAGACGTCGAATTCGCGGTTGTCGGGAAACTGGAGTTTGCCGGAGCGGAGCACTTCGGCGGAGCGGTCGAGCTGGCCGAGCGCGCGGAACGTGGAGCCGAGGCCGATGAGCGCGTTCGAGAGTTCGTTGGGCGGCAGGCCGAGGGCGACGGCTTTTTCGTAGTGCGCGACGGCTTGCTCGTGGCGGCCGAGGGTGTCGCAGGTCCACGCGAGTTGGTAGGCGATCTCGGCGACGTTCGGGTGGCGGCGGTCGAGGTTCTGCAGGCGCGGGAGCAGTTGGTTGAACTGGCCGTGCGCCCGCGCACCGACGATGGCGTCGAGTTCTTCTTTCCAGGCGGGGAGGTCGGTGGGCTCAGACATGGCAGTTTGAACAGAAGGACGCGGAGGAAGCGGAGGAGCTGTTTGTGGGAGCCTGCTTGCAGCCGATTCGGCGCGCGCGTCCGAACCGTAAGTTTATCGCTGATCCATTTTCAACGCGGAGGGCGCAGAGAGCGCGGAGATCGCGGAGCAGAGAGCAAGCGCCGACAGGCTTGCTCTCCGCGTTCTCCGCGAGCTTCGCGTTTCGATCAGTTGGTTTTGGTCGCGGCCGGTGCGGCGGGCTTCTTTTCCGGGAGTGCGCGGGTGGCGACCTCCTGTTTGAAGCGGGAGATGAGGTCCGTGATTTTGTGCACGCCTTCGTCGCCTTTGGCGCGGCTGCGCACGGAGGCGCTGAGCAGCTCCGCTTCCTTTTGGCCGAGGACGAGCACGTAGGGCACTTTCTCCAATTCGGCGCGGCGGATCTTGGCACCGAGCTTGTCGGAGTGCGTGTCGAGTGCGACGCGGAGATCAGCGGCTTGGAATTCGGCGAGCGCGCTCTTGGCGAATTCCATCACTTTGTCGGAGATGGGGACGATGCGGATCTGCTCGGGCGCGAGCCAGAGCGGGAAATCGCCGGCGAAGTGCTCGATGAGCACGCCGCAGAAGCGCTCCATCGAGCCGAACGGCGCGCGGTGAATCATCACCGGGCGGTGGGCCTGGTTGTCGGCGCCGATGTAGTTCAGGTCGAAGCGCACGGGCAGGTTGTAGTCGACCTGCACGGTGCCGAGCTGCCACTCGCGGCCGATGACGTCCTTGATGACGAAGTCGATCTTCGGGCCGTAGAACGCGGCTTCGCCGGGCTCTTCGGTGAAGGGGACGCCGAGCGTCTTGGCGGCTTCGCGGCAGGCGTTTTCGGCTTTGTCCCAGTTCTCGGGTTTGCCGGTGTATTTGTTGGAGTCGGGATCGCGGAGGCCGACTCGGACGCGATACTCGTTCATGCCGAGCGTGGTGAGCACGGTCTTCACGAGCGAGAGGCAGCCGAGGATTTCCTGCTGCACTTGTTCCTCGGTGCAGAACAAGTGCGCGTCGTCCTGCGTGAAGCCGCGGACGCGGGTCATGCCGTTGAGCTCGCCGGATTGTTCCCAGCGGTAGACGGTGCCGAACTCGGCGAGGCGCACCGGGAGATCGCGGTAGCTGCGCGGTTGCGAGCCGTAGATCTTCACGTGGTGCGGGCAGTTCATGGGCTTCAGGAGGAAGCCGTCGATGAGCTGGTCGTCGGGGAGGATGCGGTCCTTCGTGATCGTCTCGGCGCCGGTGCGGGCGTTGAGCGACTCGGCGAATTTTTGCGAAACGGCCTCGATGCGGTTCGACATCTCGGCGCAGGAGCAGCCGGAGGCGACGAGCTGGTCGAGGAACTCGCGTTCGACGACGGGCGGGAACTGCGAGTCCTTGTAGTAGGGGAAGTGGCCGGAGGTCTTGTAGAGCGAGAGGCGGCCGATGTGTGGCGTGAAGACCTGCGAGTAGCCCTGGCGACGGAGTTCGGTGGCGATGAAGTCCTGCAACTGCTGGCGCAGGATCGAGCCGGCGGGCGTCCAGAGGATGAGGCCGGCGCCGACGTCTTCGTCGATGTGGAAAAGTTTGAGATCCTTGCCGAGCTTGCGGTGGTCACGGAGCTTGGCCTGCTCGAGCTGCGTGAGGTAGTTGGCGAGTTCCTCCTTCGAGGCGAAGGCGGTGCCGTAGATGCGCTGGAGCTGCTTGTTGCGCTCGTCGCCGCGGTGGTAGGCGCCGGCGATGGAGAGCAGCTTGAAGGCTTTGATCTGTTTCGTGTAGCGGACGTGGGTGCCGGCGCAGAGGTCGACGAACTCGCCGTTCGTGTAGAACGAAATTTTTTCGCCCTCGGGAATGTCGGCGAGGCGGCCGAGCTTGTAGCGCTCCTGACCGCGCGAGCGGATGATCTGCTCGGCTTCCTCGCGCGAGACCTCTTTGCGCTGGAAGGATTGATTCTCGTCGATGACCTTCTTCATCTCCGCCTCGAGGCGCGCGAGGTCGTCCATCGTGAGTTTGTGGTCGAGGTCGATGTCGTAGTAGAAACCGGTGTCGGTCGGCGGGCCGATATCGAGCTTGGCGTCGGGGAAGACGCGCAGGACGGCAGTGGCCAGCACGTGCGACGACGAGTGGCGGATTTCCTCGAGGGGAGTCATGGACATGATGATGGTGGTTGTGGTCCTCCTTACGATTGGAGGGCCGGAAGGAAAAACACGCCGAGAAACGCGTCGGGTGTCAACGCACGGAATTTCGCTTTGCGCCATATGCGGCGGAAGCACGACGACGATGAGGGAATATGGTCGCGCGCATTGCCCGCCCTGTGGGCAGCGCCCTTGGGCGCGCGGGATGCCGCGCGCGGATGAGGCGTGCGGGCGGAGGGGCGCGCGCGAGCGCGCTGGCCCACAGGGTGCGACGGGCTTCACGATTTCTGCGACGGCGTGCAGTCGAGTGTTGCTGTGAAGGGGAAAATTCGCGCGCTAGTGCAGCGTGCCCGAAATCAAACCCATCGCCGTGCTCCGCACGCCTTTCGCCGAAAAATTCGGCGTGCCGCGCCAGTCCGGCCTCGTGCCGGCGGCGGAGGGGCGGGTGGAGTTTTTGCCGGAGTTCGCCGCGCCGGAGTTCGTGCGCGGGCTGGAGGATTTCTCGCACGTGTGGCTCATCACGGGTTTTCACTGCAACCCGCCGTGGGACGGCTCTGCGACGGTCCGTCCACCGCGACTCGGCGGCAACGAACGCGTCGGTGTCTTCGCCTCGCGTGCGCCCACGCGACCGAACGGCCTTGGGCTCTCGCTCGTCGAACTGCGCGCGATCGAGCCCGGCGCGCTGCGGGTCGCGGGCATCGACGCGGTGGACGGCACGCCGGTTTACGACGTGAAACCGTATCTGCCGTGGTGCGAGGCGAAGCGTGATGCGCGCTCCGATTGGTCAAAGGATGCGCCGGCGGTGCGCACGGCGAATGACGTCATGATTCCGCCGGAGATCGCGGCGCGATTGCCCGAAGGCGTTGCCACTCTCGTGCGGCAATTGCTCGCGCTGGATTTGCAGCCGGCGTATCACGCCGCCGATGCGGATCGGGTGTATGGCATGACGGTGGCCGATTGGAACATCCGCTGGCGCTCCGGTGGCGGGAGAATCGAGGTGGTGGAGGCGCAGCGGGTGTAGGCGAAAGGACTGCCAGAGGGAGCGGTCAATGTGTGGCGGTCGATCCATTGGAGCCGACCAACGCTGCGATGGCGTCCAATTTTTCCTTAACCTCGCCATCTAGTTCCGCGACATCGCAGCGCGCGACCATATCGTGTAGGCCGCCTTTGGTGAAGGCCATCGCTGTGCCTGTAGCACGCGCGAGATCGCGAAAATACTCTTCGGCCAGCACGCTCAATTTCCTCTGGAGTGTTTGCGCGCGCCAGATCGTTTTGCGCGTGGATTCGTCTGCGCGTTCGTAGTTCGCCATGTCCTCCTCGGAACCGTCAAACACCTTGGTCAAAAGAAGTGATCGCAGCACCTCGGCAGGTTGGTGGGAGAAGAGTTCGGCACCTGAGAGCGCCCTGTGGCCTTCTGCCAAGAGCAGTTCAGGAGTGATGAAGTAGTTTTCGGCTTCATACCGTCTCCAGTAGAGTTTTTTGAGCTCCCCGAATTGTCCATCTAAACGGTTGCGCCCATCGTTATCTTGAATCACGAGCCCTCGTAACGCGGGAAGCATACGTCGCAACGCATGGAAATGGTCCTCCGGTTTAAGACCGTAGCCGCCTTCGACGCGTTCTAGCTCTGCTTCCGGGGGGCGCTCTGCTTCAGGGTAGTTGTCTTGAAGATAGTATACGTTGAGTTTGGCACCGTCCTCGATCAATTCAGCTGCGGAGTGGTTGAGCTTCCGTGCGAAGGCCCGGAGCATGTCCACGTCTGTGCTTCCCTCTACATAAAGCACGTGTCCCGTTTCCCGGGCGCGGACATAGTGTTCGGCACCGAAGTGTTTCAGCGCATTTTTGATTTCCGTCCGACCCGCGAGATTGTCCGGCTTGCCGTCGAGAATCAGCGTAAGATTGGTTTCTAGCGCCTCCGCGAGCACGACCTCGGAGTGGGTCACAAGCACGACTTGGCAGCGATTGCGCCGAGCTATGTCGCGCAGGAGGGTGAATACTTGCTGTTGCCGCAGGATTTCCAAGTGCGCATCAGGCTCGTCTACGAGTAGCACGCTGCCTTTGTGCAGGAAGAGATGGGCGAAGATGAGCAACATCTGCTGGAATCCGCGCCCAGAGAGGCTGAGATCCATTTCGCCGGAGGCGCCAGGTTGGCTGTAGCCAAGATCGACCGCGCCTTTCTCGTTTTCTACCGGAGCGCCGAGCTCGACATGGAACAAACGACGCATGAGGCCCGCCACCTCTCGCCAATCGGAAGGTGCAGTCTGGTGGATTTGCAGACAGATATTGCGCAACACCTCGGCGGTGCTCCCTCGCCCCATGAAATAGTCTATGCGCTTGGGCTGGATAATTGCCTCATCTGCCGAAATACCAGACATCGGATAGAGCAACGAGACTTCCAAGTCTGCGGCGGCTGCGAACACGGTGTAATCGCGCATCGAATCCGGATCTGGCTGGCAATACACCAACTCGTCACTGGCGTGGTGCCGGAAAATCATCGAAAACGGCTTCGGTTGACCGCTGACATCGACGCCTAGAGTGATTACCAGCGGTCTTTCGGAGACTCTGAAGTTGTTCCAAAAGTGGCGGGTCTTGGGCACTGGAACGGCAAGAATGCTGAGGCGATTCAGTGGTCTTCCGGTCTTTTTTTCGGCTTTCGAATTTTCGGACTCAGCTCTCCACGTTCGCAGTCCGATGGACCATAGCGCGATCGCTTGGAGCACGCTGGTCTTGCCGCAGTTGTTGGGACCGATTAGAACCGCTGGGTGGTCGAGATCGATACGCTGCTTCTTTCCGTAGCGCTTGAAGTTCTCTATCTCGACGTAGTGCAGGTGCTTCATGGCTCAAACAGGGTAGGCGGCCGGAGTGGATGCGTCAGGGCTTGGTTTTTGTCACGTCGTTTCAGGCGGCGAATGGCAAGTTAGAGGTCTTGAGCTTACTTCTTCAGCGGCTCAAGGCTGTAGCCGTCTTTGCGGTCGAGCATCGACCAGCCGGCGGTGGCGAGCTCCTTGCGGAGTGTGTCGGCGGCGGCGAAGTCTTTCGACGCTTTCGCGGCCCAGCGTTTTTCGGCGAGGGCTTTGATGTCGTCGGGAGCTTCGGCTTTCGGCGCGGCGGCGAGCGTGTTGAGCTTGGTGGCTTCGAGGCCGAGCACGCCGAGGATTTGGTCGAGCGTGGCGACATCGGCGTCGGTCGGGCCGCCGCCGATGCCGCAGGAGATTTCGTGGCCGAGCTTGAAGAGCGAGCCGAGGGCGGCGGGCGTGTTCAGGTCGTCGCGGAGGTGGCCGAGGACTTCGCCGAGGCGGCTCGGCGTGCCGTTGCCGGCGACGCGGTATTTCGGGTCGTGGAAAACGGTGACGATGACCTGAAGTTTCTTCAGCGCGCTCTCGGCGGCGTGGAGCGACTCGAGGGTGAAGTTGAGCTGCTTGCGCGGATGGCCGGCGATGAGGGCGTAGCGGAGCGCGAGCGGGCTGAAGCCTTTGGCCTTGAGGTCGTCGAGCGTGTAGAGGTTGCCGAGCGACTTGGACATCTTCTTGCCGTCCACGAGCAGGTGCTCGCTGTGATACCAGTGGCGCGAGAATGGCGTGCCGTTGCAGCACTCGCTCTGGGCGATTTCGTTCTCGTGGTGCGGGAAGAGCAGGTCGACACCGCCGGTGTGCAGGTCGATGGTTTCGCCGAGATGCTTTTTGCTCATCGCGCTGCACTCGATGTGCCAGCCGGGGCGGCCGGTGCCCCACGGGCTGTTCCAGGAGTTGACGCCGTCGTCGGGCTTGTGAGCTTTCCAGAGCGCGAAATCGGTGGCGTCTTCCTTTTCGTCGGCGTCGACGGCCTGCGACTTGCCGGCGAGAGCGGAGCCGACTTGGAGTTCGCGTTCCTTCACGCGCGAGAGGCGGCCGTAGCCGTCGAACGAGCTGACCTTGAAATAAACGGAGCCGTCGGCGGCGCGATAGGCGTTACCTTTTTTCATGAGCACATCGATCATGTCGATCTGCTCCTGGATGTGGCCGGTAGCGGTGGGCTCGACGTGCGGGCGGAGGCAGTTCAGCGCATCGCAGTCGGCGTGAAATTTATCGGTCCACTGCTTCGTGACGGCTTCGAGCGGGCGGCGCTCTTCGCGCGAGCGGCGGATGGTCTTGTCGTCGACGTCGGTGAGGTTGCGGACGTGTTTCACCTTGGCCGGGCCGAACTCGAGTTCGAGGAGGCGGCGGAGGACGTCGTTGACAACGAAGGTGCGGAAATTGCCGATGTGCGCCGGCGCGTAGACCGTCGGGCCGCAGTTGTAGAAGCGGAAGACGCCGTCTTTTTCTCCGGGCTGAAGTTCGCGGAGGCTGCGGGTGAGGGAATCGTAGAGGCGGATGGGCATGTGGCGGAAAGAAAGTTGGAAACGAAAAACCGGCCGGATGGCAAACGCGACGTTGGGGGTGACGCAACGCGCTGGCGCGCGGGTTGAAGTTGAAAGTTTAGGTTTAAGAGGAGGACTGCCCGGGAATGGACGCGAATCGACACGAATGAAGATGAGAGCGGCGGACCGCCGATCTATTCGCGAAAATTCGCGTGGATTCGCGGGAGGTGCAGCGGCTCGTCGAGACGACTCGCCCTACCTTCAGCGGCCAAAATCCGCGGCGCGAAGGGCAAGATTTCCATAGCCGGAGGGCGGGGGAGCGGCTACCGTCTGCGCTCCATGCAAAACGAAAAACTCGTGCTCACGCACCGTCCGCGCCGCTTGCGCCGTTTCGCCAGCCGCCGCGCGATGGTCGAGGAAACCGTTCTGCGTCCCGCCGATCTCATCGCGCCGCTGTTTGTGGTCGATGGTTCGCTGGCGCCCGAAGAGATCGGGTCGATGCCCGGCGTGTTCCGCCTGAACATCGCGGACCTCGTGAAGGAGTGCGCGGAAATCTACGCGCTCGGCGTGCCGGCCGTGGCGCTGTTTCCGAAGCTCGACTCGAAGCTGAAGGACGAGAACGGCACCGAGGCGCTGAACCCGCAGACGCTCATCCTCCGTGCCGTGCGCGCGGTGAAGCAGGCTGTGCCGGAGCTTTCGATCATCACCGACGTCGCGCTCGATCCTTACACGAGCCACGGCCACGACGGCGTGCTCAACGCCGAAAAGGACAACGTCGATAACGATCGCACCGTCGCGATTCTCGCGAAGATGGCCGTCATGCAGGCGGACGCCGGCGTGGATTTCGTCGCGCCGTCGGACATGATGGACGGCCGCGTCGGCGCGATCCGCCGGGCGCTCGACGCCGCGGGCTACACCGACACGGCGATCATGGCCTACTCGGTGAAATACAATTCGGCTTACTACGGGCCGTTCCGCGACGCGGTCGGCAGCGCGCAGGCCGCGGGCACGCGGTTGCTCAGCAAGGCGACTTACCAGATGAACCCCGCCAACCGCCGCGAAGCCATCCGCGAGATGCAGCTCGACGTGCAGGAGGGCGCGGACGTCGTCATGGTGAAGCCAGCCGGCGCTTACCTCGATGTGATCCGCGACGTGCGCAACGCCACGGAGACGCCCGTGGCGGCGTATCAGGTTTCCGGCGAATACGCGCAAATCCACGCGGCGGCGCGGCTCGGCTGGCTCGATCTCGTGCGCACGCGGCACGAGTCGCTGCTCGCGATCAAACGCGCGGGCGCGGACATGATTCTGACGTATTTCGCGAAGGACGTGGCGAAGGCTTACAAGGGCTGAGCGGCGCGAAGTGGCGCGGCGCGTGCCGTAGGGCCGGCTTCAGCCGGCCCGGTTCGAGGTGGTTCCGCTGCGGCGCGTGCGAATGGGTTTCGCTCTCGCCGGTCGAAGACCGGCGCTACTTTATTGCGGCGAGCGAGCGAGGCTTGTTGGGGCCGGCTGAAGCCGGCCCTACTTAATGCCCGGTTCGGCGCATTTCAGGTGGGCGTCGGCGTCCCTGCCGGAGCCTTTTCTGTGCGCAGATGTTGAGGGGGTGTGCGCTGCGTCGCCGCTGGGACAGCGGCGATCACCTGGACAGGCCCCGGTTCGAGGTGGTTCGCTTGTGGGGCGTGCGAATGGGCGTTCTCTCGCCGGTCGGAGACCGGCGCTACTTTGCTGCGGCGTGCGGGCGAGAGTATTTGGGGGCCGGCTGAAGCCGGCCCTACGGCCCAAGTGCGAGCAAACTCAGCGCGTGCGCAGGCGGTAGACGAAACTCCAGTCGCCGATGGCGTTTTGGATTTTCATCAGCAGCGTATTGCGGCCGGCTTTGAGTTTCAGCGGCACGACGTCGTCGTCGAGGCGGCTCAGGCGGCGCACCCACTTGTCGTGCACCAAGGCGCCGTTCAGCCAAATCTTGAGGCCGTCGTCACTGCCGATGCCGAGGTAGGCTTCGGTGTCCGCCGGCACGTCGATTTCCGTCCAGGCGTAACCGATGCAGTAGTCGCGCGCGTTGAGGGGCGCTTGGAGGTCGATGTAGCCGTCGACCGATTTTACGCGGCGCCATTTGATCGCATTCCCGTCGATTTCCTGGGTGGCGCTTTCGGCCGGGTGCACGCTCGCGGCTCCGGCGGCGGTGAACCAGTCGGTGTGGAACGCGTTCATCTGTTTCTTCCGGCTCAGGCCGTTGGCGGTGACCTCGAAGGAGGTGAGAGTGACTTTGCCGGTGAGCGGGTCGACGCTCTTCACTTCGGAGAAGTCCTCCTTGTCGACCGGCACGGGGCTGAGCACGAGCCAGGAATCGATCGCGATGTCGCGCCGCAGGTTGCCACTCACCCACATCACGTCGGCGGCACTGGCTGCGCTTTCGGCGGGCGTGACGACATAGTCGAAGGTGCTGGCCACGGGAGTGCCGTTGTGGATGGCGGGAGCAAAGACGGCGTGGCGGCGGAGCGTTTCCACGAGCGGTGCGCGGAAGGTCGGCGGTAGAACCGAGTCGGGAGACAGCTCGACCGCGGTGACGGCGCCCTGCGCGTCGACGGTCATGTGCGCGGCGACGCGCTCGATGCCGTTAGGGCGGAGTCCTTCGGGGCGGATGGGATTGCCGATTAGTTCGGGGGCGGCATCGTCGTGGGCGTGAAGCAGCGGGCGGGTGGCAGCGGCGTAGTGGGCGCGGTCGGGCCAGGTGCGGGGATTCGTTTCGTTGATGGCGCCGACCAAATTGGTCAGCTCGTCGGCGAATTTGCGGCAGCCGGCGAGATCGTCGATGCGCGCGGCGAGCAACGGCGCGCCATCGCGGGAAAATACGACCGCGCTCGCCGCCTCGGACGGAGTGAAACGGCTGAGCACGCGCAGGGAGGATTGGGCGCTGAAGTCCGCGACGAGCCAGGGCATCCACACGCCGGCTGCGATGTTGCGGTGTTCGCTCTCCTTGTGACCGTAGCCCAGGAAGACGGCTTCGACCACGCCGGGATAGACGGCGGTGATGCGACGGTAGAGCGCCGTGAAGTTGTTCAGCATCAGCCAGGACTCGCCGTTGTTGTGCGTGCCGTAGAGCGCGACGACGAGTTGCGGCTCGGGCTGGCCGCGGAGATCGGCGGGGACGAGCTGGCCGTTGACGAGGCGCAGCACGTGACCGGGCAGATCGCGGGTCACTTCGCCTTGCGCATCGGCGAACGACGCGGCGCGCCGCGGACGGTTGCGCGTGGCGTCGAAGAAGCGCCGGCAATCGTCGTCGTTCAAGCCGCGGAGCAGGACGAGGCGGCCGTTCGTCGCGCTCGATTTGAACGCGGCGAACGGGCCGAGGATCTCGACGGGATCGGCCTTGAAGGCGGTGCCTTGGGCGTCGCGCCACTCGGGAGCGGCGCGAAGCGAGATGGCAAGCGTGAGGACAAGCGCGCAGAGCGCGCGGGGCAGGCAGCGGGGGCGAAACATGGCGGAACGGGGTGATTTAACGGAAAACCGACGATGTCGGCCCGGTGCAATCGTTTTTCCGGCCATGACGCGGGCGCGAAAAAGGCGGCACGCTTTCGGTGCCGCCGAGTGGGTCGGTGTAGGAGGCGCGCGGCGCGCGCCGCGTTAGCGCGGCGCGAGTTTGCTGTGTCTGCGGCTGTAGCCGAAGTAGACGGCGAAGCCGATGGCCATCCAGACGGTGAGGTTCAGCCAGGTGATCGCGGGCAGGGAGAACATTTGGAAGACGCACGTGATGATGCCGAGCAGCGGCACGAGCGGCACGAGCGGCGTCTTGAACGAGCGCGGCAGATCGGGGCGCGTCTCGCGTAGAACCCAGACGCCGGCGCAGACGAGCGAGAAGGCGAGCAGCGTGCCGATCGAGATGAGTTCGCCGAGGAGATTGAGCGGGAAGAGACCGGCGATGATCGCGCACGAGATGCCGGTGATCCATGTCGTGACGTGCGGCGTGCCGTATTTCGGATGGATCTTCGCGAAGTAAGCGGGAAGCAGGCCGTCGCGGGCCATCGAGTAGAAGATGCGCGGTTGGCCGAGCAGCGAGACGAGGATGACGGACGTGAGGCCAGCGAGCGTGGCGGCTTCGATCAGGTAGCGGAAAATGGCGGGCGCCTGGATTTGCTGGAGCGCGTAGATGAAGGGCGCGTCGACGTTCAGCTTCGAGTAGTGGACCATGCCGGTGAGCACGAGCGACACGGAGATGAAGAGGAACGAGACGATGAGCAACGTGCCGAGGAGGCCGACGGGGAGATCGCGCTGCGGATTTTTCGTTTCCTGCGCGGCGGAGGAGACGCAATCGAAGCCGACGTAGGCGAAGAAGATCGCGCCGGCGCCGCGGAAGACGCCGCTCCAGCCGTATTCGCCCCACGTGCCGGTGTTGCTCGGGAGAAACGGGTGCCAGTTCGCGCGCGCCACGTCGGGGTGACCGAGGAAGTAGTAGATGCCGTAGCCGACGAGCGCGAGGAGCACGCCGACTTTGATCACGACCATCAGGTTGTTGAAGCCGGCGGA
The DNA here is from genome assembly GCA_016187945.1 of Opitutia bacterium. Lineage (GTDB taxonomy): Bacteria > Verrucomicrobiota > Verrucomicrobiia > Opitutales > Opitutaceae > Didemnitutus. The sequence goes on along the minus strand of JACPIT010000006.1, from coordinate 362,170 downwards.
CTCCTTGATGCCGATGTAGAGAATGTAGGTCAGCAGGAGCGAAATGAAGACGGCGGGGATGTTGATGAGAGCGCCGGTGGCCTTGAGCGTTTGAAGTTGGAACGTCACGAAACCGAGATTGATCGGGATGACGTGGTCCGGATCTACGTCGAGCGGCGCGCTCGCGAGCGAAGCGGGCAGGGCGAGGTGAAATTCGTTCAGGATGTCGCGCGTCGCGCCGGACCAGCTCACGGCTACCGCGGCGCCGGAGAAGAGATATTCGAGAATGAGGCACCAGCCGACGACCCACGCCAGAATCTCGCCGAGGCTGCCGTAGGTGTAGGTGTAGGCGCTGCCGGAGACCGGGATCATCGCGGCGAGTTCCGCGTAGCAGAGACCCGCGAAGAGGCACGCGATGCCCGAGACGATGAACGAGAGCGCAATGGCGGGGCCGCCGTAGAGCGCGGCCGCCTGGCCGGTTTGCACGAAGATGCCGGCGCCGACGACGGAGCCGATGCCGAGCGAGATGAGGCTGATGGGGCCGAGTGTGCGTTTGTAGCCGTGCTCGGCGCCGGCCTCTTTCTGGAGGTCGGCGATGGGTTTCGTCCGGAAGAGGCTCATGGCGTCGGTGCGGCGCGGCTTACTTCGCGGCGTTGTTCAGCTTCGAGTGGCGGCGGCTGTAGCCGAAGTAGATTACGATGCCGATCGCCATCCAGACGAGGAGACGGATCCAAGTGTCGCGCGGCAGGCCGACCATTTGCGCGCCGCAGATGAGGATGCCGAGAATCGGCACGAGCGGCACGAGCGGCGTCTTGAAGGGACGCGGCAGATCGGGCTGCTTGTAGCGGAGCACGATGATGGCGGCGCAGACGATGACGAAGGCGAGCAGCGTGCCGATCGAAACGAGTTCGCCGAGCAGGCTGAGCGGCAGGCAGCCGCCGATGATGGCGGCGAGCACGCCCGTGAGGATCGTGGTGACGTAGGGCGTCTTGAAACGCGGATGGACTTTCGCGAACGCGGACGGGAGCAGGCCGTCGTTGGCCATCGAGAAAAAGATGCGGGGCTGGCCCATCAGCATGACGAGGATGACCGAGCTGAGGCCGGCGATCGCGGCGATCTCGACGACGAAGCGCAACGCCGCCGGCGCGCCGGCGTTGATGAGCGCGTTCACGACGGGCGCGGCGTTGTTCAGTTGCGTGTATTTCTGCATGCCCGTTAGCACGAGCGAAATGGTGATGAAGAGCACGGTGCAGATGATCAGGGAGCCGATGATGCCGCGCGGCATGTCGCGTTGCGGGTTCTTGGCTTCCTGCGCGGAGGTCGAGACGGCGTCGAAGCCGATGTAGGCGAAGAAAATCACGCCCGCGCCGCGCAGGATGCCGCTCCAGCCGTATTGGCCGTCGACGCCCGTGTTGGCGGGGATGAACGGCGTCCAGTTGGCCTTGGCGGCGGCGAAGTGGGTGAAGATATACCAGAGGCCGAAGCCGATCACACCGAGAAGCACGGCGACCTTGGTGATCACCATCACGTTGTTGAAATTCGCGGACTCCTTGATGCCGATGTAGAGGAGGATCGTGAGGAAGACGATGATCGCGACGGCGGGGAAATTCACGAGCGCGCCGGTCGAGACAAAGGGATGATAGGGGAGCTGGAACAGGCCGAGGTTGAGGTATTCGGTTCGCGTGAGATCGACGTCGAACGGCGCGTTGCAGAGATGCGCCGGCACGGTGACGCCACAAAAGTCCTTCAGGAAAGTCACGAAGTGGCTCGACCAGCCGACGGCGACGGTCGGCGCGGTGAAGAGATATTCGAGGATGAGATCCCAGCCGATGATCCACGCGAAGAACTCGCCGAGCGTCGCGTAGCTGTAGGTGTAGGCGCTGCCGGCGATCGGCACCATCGCGGCAAACTCGGCATAGCAAAGACCGGCGAACAGGCACCCGAGTCCCGAGATCACAAACGAGATCGCGATCGCCGGCCCGGCGTATTGCGCGGCGGCCTGGCCGCTGAGCACGAAGATGCCGGCGCCGATGATCGCGCCGATGCCGAGGCTGACGAGATTCGTGGCGGTCAGCGTCTTGTTGAGGCGTTGGTCGCCCGACGCTTCGGCCTGAAGCAGCGCGACGGATTTGGTTTGGAACAGGCTCATAGGGTAACGGGTGGGGGTTGGGTCGAGAAAGGCGTATGACAGAGCCGGGTCAAGAGGACGTTGGCCGCGGTTTCTTCCGGTGCGGAAGCCTCGGCAAGTGATCCGGCCAGAGCAGCATGAATGCCGCGTAACCGATCAATCCGACAAGGGGGCCGAGAATCACCGAGCCGAGGTAGAGCGTGAACAGCGCATCGCTGGACCACGCGGCGCTGGGATTCGCCATCAAATGCGCCCAAACCTCGAAGGGCGACTCGCCGCGCACGACGCGGCCGACGAGATAGCAGGCGGAGAGCTGCACCGGCGCGGTCAGCGGCATGGAGATGAATTGCAGACCGATGCAGAGCAGAAGATTCGCGCGACCGAAAAATCCCGCGACGCCCGCGATGAGCGATTGCGCGGGGAGGAAGGGAATCGTCGTGATCGGAATGCCGATCAGCCACGCGCGCGCGAGGCTGCCGCGCGACGGCATCCAGAGCGATTTGTCGAGGAGCCGGTCGCCGAGTTTCGAGTGCAGGAACGAGCCTTTCAGGCCCTGGCGCGACAGCTTGCGCCGATGCAGCCAGCGGTGAGCCCAAAGCGGCAGGCGCATGATTCGCGGGGAGGCGGAGAGCGTGGAACTCAAAAGGCCGAGCGCGGGACTTGGATCGAGTCGCCGGGGAAGAGCAGCGGATCCTCGTCGGGCTGGCGCTGCGCGAGGCGGACGTCGAAGTCGTAAGCCTTTCGGTCGCGCGTGAGCGTGACCTTGGTTTCCTTGGCGTAGAGGGTGAAGCCGCCGGCGGATTGCACGGCCTTCGCGAGCGTCAGGTCGGGCGACCAGGGGACGCGGCCGGGGCGCTGCACTTCGCCGCCGATGTAGATGTAGCGCTCGGTGACGGTGACGCTGACGCTGATCGAGGTGTAGAATTTGCGATCGAGGTAGGCCTGGCGGATGGCGTTGGAAAGTTCTCCGGTGTTCAGACCCGCGGCTGGGATGACTCCGAGGAACGGCAGGCTGATCGAGCCGGCTTCGTCGATCTGCACGGGATTGTTGCTCGAGTCGGGGATGCCGCTGAGCGTGACCGTGAGCGAGTCGCCCGGGCGGAGCTGGGCGGCGCTGGCGGAGGCGGCGACTTTCGGGTTTTTGCCCGCGTTGCCGTGGCCGGAGGAGGAGGTGCTTTCGCAGCCACTGAACACGGCGAGCGCGACGATCACGGCGAGAGACAGCGGCGAACGGAAAAGGCGCATGAAGTGCGACGTTACTGCGGGAACGCGCGAGCCGATGCAACACCGGAGCGGCGATGCGCGGATCGAGGGCGGTGCGTGGGGTAGCAGCCGACGTGAGGAGGCTGTTTCTAGCCGCAGACCGCAGAACAGCCTCCTCACGTCGGCTGCTACGACGGTGCGAGGGCTTTGATGACGCTCCGCGCTTGCGCGCCACTGGAGCGGACCTCACTCGGGCAGTCGCCACCTCGCGTTGCTCGTATTCTCCGAAAAACAAAACAACCGACGCGGGTGGCGTCGGCTGCGGGAATTTTTCGCGAGTGCGAGGGTGGGCGGAGCCTCAACGGCGACCGCGGCTCTTGCGCGAGGGCTTGTCGTCCTCGTCGGCTTCTTCCTCGTCTTCGTCGTCGAAGTCCTTTTCGGCGCCGTCGTCCTCGTCTTCGTCGTCCTCGTCGCCTTCGCCTTTCTCGGCGCTTTCTTCGTCTTTGGACTCCTCTTCGTCCTCGTCCCACTTGAGCGAGGTGTCGTTTTTCATGCGCTCGTCCTCTTCCTCGTCGATCTCGGGGAGGTCGTCGCCTTCCTCTTCCGCGTTCGCCGTGCGGCGCTTGGCGCGTTTGCCCGCGACCGGAGCTTCCTCTTCATCGTCGTCGCCGTAGCCGGCGGGCATGAAGTCGAGGATGGCGGTCAGCTCGGTGAAGAGGTGGACGGATTTGCCCTCGATGAAATCGTTGTTCTGCGATTCGCGGATCTGGTCCTCGACCTCGTCGACGGTGAGCTTCTCCTCGAAGTCGAAGAGGTCGTTCAGCAGCTTCACGCGGAGGCGGGTGAGGTGGTCGAGCAAGTCGGCGTAGGGGCCGTTCTCCTCGTCGATGATGTCGGGGAGGGCGAAAAGCTTCTCATCGGACTCGAGGAGCGACTCCTTCGTGCGCTGGAGCTTCACGCGGCCCTTGCCCAGATCCTTGGAGATGCGGAACGCGATGAAGGCGCGCTCGAACACGTCCGGGTCGAAGCCGTATTCGCGCAGCGGCTCGATCGCCTCGATGAGATGATCGACCTGACGCGGATCGATGATGCTGAGCGCATCGACATCCCAGTGCACCGGATCACTGACCTCGTCGACCCACCAGTTGTGGTCTTCGCCGAGGCGGACGTTGCACCATTCGAGTTGAGGGGTTCCTTTCGCCATAAAAAATTGAGACTTCGTCCGGAAAAATGACGCGGCGTTGACGGTGTCAAATACCGAAACACCTTTTTTCGGAAAAATTTGCACGTCCGGCCAAATGCTTCGTGCCGAGGACAGATGTGGCGCTTGAAACAATACAGGGAGAACCCCATGGTCGCGCCAAATGGGACGGTTCTACGACGCACTCGCGAAACCCTACTTTTTCCGCCAAGACCCGGAGCACGCTCACGAGTCGGTCGTCCGCGCCTTGGCGCTGCTCGGCCGGGTCCGGCCGGCCTGCGCCCTGCTCGAAAAATGGGCGCAGCTCGATCCTGCCGCACACCGCCCGATCGAGTGCTGCGGCCTGAAATTCCCCAACGCCGTCGGTCTCGCCGCAGGCTTCGACAAGAACGGCGAAGCCTGGCCCGCCGCCGCCGCGCTGGGCTTCGGCCACGTCGAGATCGGCACCGTCACGCTGCATGCGCAGCCCGGCAACCCGAAGCCGCGGCTTTTCCGTTTTCCAAGCGAGGAGGCTGTGATCAACCGCATGGGCTTCAACAACGAGGGCGCCGCCGCGCTCGCGGAGCGCCTGATGCGCCTGCCCGGCCCCGGTCAGCGCCGCATCCCGCTCGGCGTTAACCTCGGCAAGACGAAGGTCACGCCGCTCGAGCTGGCGACCGAAGACTACCTCGGCAGCTTCCGCCTGCTCGCCGCGCATGCCGACTACGTGGCGATCAACGTCAGCAGCCCGAACACGCCCGGCCTGCGCGAGCTCCAGGACGCCGCTTGGCTCAAGCCGCTGCTGGCCGCCCTCGTCGCCGAAAACAAGACGCGCCTCCTCGCCGGCAAACCGCGCCGCCCACTCTTCCTGAAGATTGCGCCCGACCTGTCGTTCCCGCAAATCGACGACGCGCTCGGAGTCATCGCCGACCTCGGCCTCGACGGCATCATCGCGACCAACACCACGCTCGCGCGCCCGGGCTATTTCGCTTCGGTCAACCAAGCCGGCGGCCTCAGCGGCAAGCCGCTGCGCCGGCGTGCGACGGAGGTCATCAACTACATCGCGCGCGCCACGTGCGGGAAGCTGCCGATCATCGGCGTCGGCGGCATCTACGACGAGGAAACCGCCGCCGAGAAAATGGACGCCGGCGCGACGCTCGTGCAAATCTACACTGGCATGATCTACCGCGGCCCGTTCTTCGCGCGCGATCTCGCACGTTCGCTCGGCGTGAGGCATCGGCGGTGAACGAAAGCCGCTCAACGCCGTCGTCTCCTCCTGTAGCGGCGGTCTATGACCGCCGAAAAGTCGCGGCGCCGCGTTCGTCGGCGGTCACAGACCGCCGCTACGGCCGAGGCCGAGAGGCAGCGCATGTCTGACACTCGCACGCTCCTCCTCGACAACGGCTCGCTCGAGCCGGCGGCAACGTTGCGCCTGCGCGGACTCGCCGCGGCGCTCGCGGCGCGCGTCGGCGCGAGCGTCGAGGCGGTGTCGTTGCTACACTCGTCGGGCATCGTCGCGGAAAAACTCGGCGGCGTCCCTGCGGAAATCTTCGAGCCCGCGCTCGGGCGACGTCTCGCGGGCGGCACGCGCGATTTTCTCGTCGTGCCGCTCTTCTTCGGCCCGAGCCGCGCGCTTACCGAATACCTGCCGCAGCGCGTCGCGAAATTGAAGACCCGCGCGCCCGACCTGCGCGTGCGGCTGGCGCCGGTGTTGTTCGACGAGACGGACGCGCGACTCGCGGAAATGCTCGCCGATCACGTGCGTGCCGCAGCGGCCGACTTGCCCGCGCCTTGGCGCGTGGCGCTGGTCGACCACGGCAGTCCAGTGCCGGAAGTGACGGCGGTGCGCGACGCGCTCGCGTCTCGGCTGGCGCAGATTTTCGGCCCGGCTGCGCGCGTGACCGGTTGCTGCATGGAGCGGAGGCTCGGCGCGGAGTTCGATTTCAACGGTGCCTTGCTCGGCGAAATGCTCGCGCAGGAAACCGGCGGCACGGTGACCGTTGCGATGCAGTTCCTGTTACCCGGTCGCCACGCGGGCGCCGACGGCGACGTCGCGAAAATCTGCGCTCAAGCGGAAGCCGCGAACCCGCGGCTGCGGACGCGGCTCACGCCGTTGGTGGCTGAGCACCCGCGGCTGATCGAGATTCTGGCCGATCGCTGGACCGCTGGTCGGACGGCAACGCCGCTTTAGGCGGGAGCGCGATCCCGAACGACGCGGCCGGCAACTCCGGCTCGGCCGGCTCGTCGCGCAGCGGCAGGGCGTCGAGCCAGTCGCGCCAAACTTGGAGCCAGGGCTTGTGCGGCTTATCGGGACGCATGGGCAATCTCGCGAACGGACCCGGTGCCGGCGAAACTCGCGCGGTGTTGCGCGGCGGCTTCGCCGATGATGATGAGCGACGGCGTGTCTTCTGCCTCGGCTGCGAGCGCGGCAGCGGAAGCGAGCGTGCCGGCGCGGATCGCCTGATTCGGACGCGACGCGTAGCTGACGATCAACAGCGGCGTGTCGGCCGCGATGCCCTGGCGTGCGAGGCGCTGGGCAATTTCGCCGAGCCGGCGCGTGCCCATGTAGACGCACAGCGTCGCGCCGGGGTGGGCGAGGGCCGACCAGTCGACCGAGCGGCCGCGCTCCTTGTTCTCCGATTCGTGTCCGGTCGTGAAAATCGCCGTCGAGGCCACGCCGCGCTGCGTGAGGCTGATGCCGGCCGCCGCCGCCGCCGCGCAAGCGGCCGTCACGCCGGGGACGATTTCGTAGGCGATTTCGGCGGCGCGCAGCACCTGGATTTCCTCGCCGAGGCGGCCGAAAACGGACGGATCGCCGCCCTTGAGGCGCACGACGCGCTTGCCGCGGCGCGCGTGGGCGACGAGCAGCCAGTTGATCTCTTCCTGGGCGGCGCTGTGGCAACCGGAGCGCTTGCCGACGTAGACAAACTCCGTCCCCGGCCGGCAGTTTTCGAGCAGATCGCGTCCCGCGAGGTCGTCGTGCAGCACCACCTCCGCCTGTTGCAGCGCCCGCAAGCCGCGCAGCGTGATCAGGTCGGCTGCGCCCGGGCCGGCACCGACAAAAGTGACGAATCCGGCGCTCGACGACTGAAACATGACTAGGGACATGACCTATGACTTAATTACGTTTTGCATTCCGTCAATCGTGCGCTTTCGTCGGCTGTGTCATGTCCGACGCTCCCGCCATTGCACCCGCGCCCGCGCTCTCGAAAAACGAGCTGCTGAAGCAGCGCGACCCCACCCTGGCCGGCGATATCGCCGCCACTCTCGCCAACGCCGAGGCCGTCAGGTTCTCCGACGATGACGAGCAGTTTATCAAGTTCCACGGTTTCTATCAGCAGGACGACCGCGACAAGCGGAAGACCGGCAAGGAATACATTTTCATGGTCCGCAACCGCCTGCCCGGCGGCGTCGTGACCCCCGAGCAGTATCTCGTGTTCGACGATCTCGCGACGCGCTACGGCAACAACACCCTGCGCCTCACGTCGCGCCAAGCCTTCCAGTGGCACGGCGTCGTCAAGAAGGGTCTCGGCCCGCTGCTCAAGGCCATCAACGACTCGCTCTCCACCACGCTCGCGGCCTGCGGCGACGTCGCGCGCAACGTCATGGCGCCGTCCACGCCCGCGACCTCCGCGCTCGTCGACGAAGTGCTCGCGGACTCCGCGCTCGTTTCGCGCGAGCTGTTGCCGCGCGCGACGTCGTATCACCAGATTTGGGTCGACGGAAACGAGATCGACCTCGGCAACCGGCAGCCCGCCGAGGATCCGCTCTACGGCCGCACTTACCTGCCGCGCAAATTCAAGACCGCGTTCGCCATCCCGCCGCTGAACGACGTCGATATTTTCACCAACTGCCTCGGCTTCGTCGCCATCGCCGATCCGGCGAATCCCGCGCGCGTGCTCGGCTACAATCTCCTCGCCGGCGGCGGCATGGGCATGTCGCACGGCAACAAGGAAACCTATCCGCGCGTCGCCGACGTGCTCGGCTTCTTCCCGCGCGCGCGTCTTGTCGACGTCGCGAAAGCCGTGCTGATGGCCTACCGCGATTTCGGCGACCGCACGAACCGCAAACACGCGCGCCTCAAATACGTGCTCGAGGAAAAAGGCGCCGCGTGGTTCCGCGAACAAGTGGAACAGCGCGCCGGTTTCCGCCTCGAGCCCGCGGCGCCGATGCATTTCACGAAGCAAGGCGACACGTTCGGCTGGCACCGTCAGACCGACGGCCGCTGGTTCCTCGGCCTCTACGTCGAGACCGGTCGCGTGAAGGACACGGCGACGCGCCAGCTCAAGACCGCGCTGCGCCGCATCGTCGAAAAACACCGCGTCGAAGTGCGCCTCACGCCGTCGCAAAATCTGATCCTCGCGAACGTCCCCGAAGCCGTGCGCGACGACATCACGGCGCTGCTCGCCGAGCACGGCATTCCGGTCGAAAACCAGACCAGCGTGGTCCGCCGCGCCTCGATGGCGTGCCCGTCGATGCCGACGTGCGGCCTCGGCCTCGCCGAGAGCGAGCGCGCGATCCCGGGCGTGCTCGACGACTTGGAGCGCGAACTCGCCGCGCTCGGTTTGTCCGACGAGGAAATCATCGTGCGCATGACCGGTTGCCCGAACGGCTGCGTGCGTCCTTACATGGCCGAGATCGGCTTCGTCGGTCGCGCGCCGAACAAATACAACGTCTACTTCGGCGGCGACGGCGCCTCGCTCGCCCTCAACCGCGAATATCGCGCCAGCGTGAAACGCGAGGATCTCATGAAGGAAATCGCGCCCGTGCTGCGCCGCTGGCGCGACGAGCGCCTGCCCGGCGAACGCTTCGGCCCGTTCACCGCGCGCGTCGTGTTTCCCGAAATCGACGCCGCGGCTGCCGCCACGCCTGCCCCCACTCACTAATCAGGTGGGGCGAGGCGTCCCGCCGAACCGCGGCTCACCGGGACGGTTCGCCCTACCATCGTTAATCATGTCCTTTTCTTCCGAACAAATCGCGCAGTGGAACGCCGAGCTTCGCACGCGCACGCCGCTCGAAATCGCGCGCTGGGCCATCCAGCACGGCGCCGGCCGCGCGATCGTGTCGACGAATTTCCGCCCGTATGAGGCGGCGATTCTCCATCTCGCGACGCAAATCCAGCCCGACATCCGCGTGCTCTGGGTCGACCACGGCTACAACCGTCCGGCGACCTACCGCCACGCCGAGGAGCTGCGCGCGAAGTTGAAACTGAACATCCATGCGTTTCTCCCGCGCGTCACCGTCGCCCACCGCGAGGCGATTCACGGTCCGGTGCCGGACCCGAACGACGAGCCCGCGATGAAGGCGTTCAGCGCGCAGATGAAGCTCGAGCCGTTCCAGCGCGGCATGCGCGAACTCGCGCCGACCGTGTGGCTCACCGCGCTGCGGCGCGATCAGACGGCGAACCGCGCCGCGCTCGACCTCGTGGCGTGGGACGAGAATTTCCAGACGCTGAAAGTCAGCCCGTTCTTTTATTGGGACGACGCGCAGCTCGAGGTTTACCTCAAGGAGCACGACCTGCCGAACGAGTTCGATTACTACGACCCGGCGAAGGGCGACCAGAAACGCGAGTGCGGCCTGCACGCCGCCTGGGGCAAACGCGCGCTCGCGGAAGTCGGCGCGGAGGTCGCGACGAAATGAAATCCCACGCGATCAACGTCTCATCCGTAGCGCCGGTCTTCGACCGGCGGCGAACGTCGCTGGCACTTTCGCGCGTCGTTCCGCCGGTTGCAAACCGGCGCTACGGGTCGCGCGCGGCGGAGAATTTTTCCTGATTTCATGAGTTCCTACCACCTCGATCATCTCGACTGGCTCGAGACCGAAGCGATCCACGTCATGCGCGAAGTCGCGGGCGAGTTCGACCGTCCGGCGATTTTGTTTTCCGGCGGCAAGGACTCGATCTGCCTGCTGCGTCTCGCTGAAAAGGCGTTCCGCCCCTCGGAGCTGCCGATGCCGTTGCTGAACGTCGACACCGGCCACCATTTCCCGGAGCTGAACGAATTCCGCGACCACCGCGCCGCGCAACTCGAGGCGCGCCTCATCGTCCGCAAAGTCGAGGACGCGATCGCCAAGGGCATCGCCACGCCCGCGAAGGGCGAGATCAGCCGCAATCGCCTGCAGATTCCCACGCTGCTCGCGGCGGTGGAGGAGTTCCGCTTCGACTGCTTGATCGGCGGCGCGCGCCGCGACGAGGAGAAGGCGCGCGCGAAGGAGCGCTTCTTCAGTTACCGCGACCAGTTCGGCCAGTGGGATCCGAAGAACCAGCGTCCGGAGCTCTGGAACCTCTACAACGCGCGCCTCAGCCCCGGCGAAAACATGCGCGTGTTTCCGCTCAGCAACTGGACCGAGCTCGACGTCTGGGAATACATCCGACGCGAGAAGCTCGAGGTGCCGAGCATCTATTTCAGCCATCGTCGTAGTTGTGTGCGTCGTGGCGGCCAATGGTTGCCGGTCACGGACTTGTTGCCCCCTCAGCCCGGTGAACGGGTGGAGGAGCTGCGCGTCCGCGTCCGCACCATTGGCGATATCATCTCCACCGGCATGATCGAATCGCCGGCCGACCACGTCGACGACATCATCGCCGAAGTCGCCGCCGCGCGCGTCACCGAGCGCGGCTCGCGCGCCGACGACCGCGCCTCCGAGGCCGCGATGGAAGACCGCAAGAAGGCCGGCTATTTCTAAACCGCGCCGCGCGCGCCCTTCACGACCCGCACTCACTCTCTCGATGGTTTCCGACGTTCTCGCCTCCTCAGTGGCCGGTCAAAGACCGGCGCTACCCAATCAGCCCGCGATCGACCTGCTCCGCTTCAACACCTGCGGCTCGGTCGACGACGGCAAGTCCACGCTCATTGGCCGTCTCCTCTACGACTCGAAGTCGCTGATGGACGACCAGGTCGAGGCGCTCGAGCGCTCCGCCGATCTCACCGGCGGCGGCCGCGTCAATCTCGCCAACCTTACCGACGGCCTCCGCGCCGAGCGTGAGCAAGGCATCACGATCGACGTCGCCTATCGCTATTTCGCGACGCCGCGCCGCCGCTTCATCGTGGCCGACACGCCCGGCCACGTCCAATACACGCGCAACATGGTCACCGGCGCCAGCACGGCGAACCTCTCGATCGTGCTCGTGGACGCACGCGCCGGCGTCATCGAGCAGAGCCGCCGACACGCCGCGATCGCCGGACTGCTGCGCATCCCGCACTTGGTCGTCGCGGTGAACAAGATGGACCTCGTCGACTGGAGCGAAGCGCGCTTCAACGAAATCCGCGACGAGTTCGAAAAGTTTCTTCCACGCCTCGGCATTCGCGACGTGAAGTTCATCCCGCTGAGCGCGCTCAACGGCGATAACGTCGTCACGCCGTCGCCACACATGCCGTGGTATCCCGGCCCGACGCTGCTCTCGCACCTCGAGACCGTGCACATCGGCAGCGACCAAAATCTCGAGCAGTTCCGCTTCCCCGTGCAGTGGGTCAATCGCCCGAATCGTCCCGGCGACGCGTCGCTGCACGACTTCCGCGGCGTAAGCGGCCAGATCGCCGGCGGCATCGTCCGCGTCGACGACAAGGTGCTCGTCCTCCCCGCTGGCGTGACGACGCGCGTGAAGCGCATCCACACGCTCGACGGCGACCTGCTGGAGGCGTTCGCGCCGCAATCGGTCACGCTCGTGCTCGAACACGACGTCGACGTCTCGCGTGGCTCGATGATCGTGCGCACCGATGCGTTGCCCGGCGGCAGCACCGATCTCCGCGCGCAGCTCTGCTGGATGAATCCGCGCGCCCTTCAGCGCGGCCGCAAGCTGCTCCTCAAACACACGACCGCGACCACGCCCGTGATCGTCACCGAACTCACGCACCGCCTCGATCTCGAGACGCTCGAGCTGCGTGAGGCGCCGACGGAATTCGTGTTGAACGATCTCGGCGAAGTGCGGTTGCGCACCGCGAAGCCGGTTTTCTTCGACGGCTACGCAAGCAATCGGCTTACCGGTTCGTTCATCCTCATCGACCCCGACACGCATGCCACGCTCGGCGCCGGCATGCTCCACGCGCCATCCGAAGCGGTGCGCGCCGAGTTCGCCGACTACACGATCTGAGCAGCATGCGTAGCACGGCATCTCTCCGTAGCCGCCGACGTGAGGAGGCTGGGGTCGCCGTGTTCGCCAGCCTCCTCACGTCGGCGGCTACGCGGTGGGAGACACGGCGCCAAAAAGTTTGCTCGTCGCGCGCGAGCGCCGCTACGTTGCCTCGCACGTGAAGATCCCGGTCAAACTCGACTACTCTTGTCGCATTTTGAGCGAACTCGCCCGCCACTACGACGGCGGCGAGCCGGTGCGCATCGACGACCTGGCTCAGGTCGAGTCCGTGCCCGCGAACTTCCTGGCCCAGATTCTCGGTGAACTGAAGAACGCGAAGCTCGTCGTCAGCCGCCGCGGTGTGCAGGGCGGCTTCCTCCTCGCGCGCGCGCCAGACCAGATCACGCTCTTCGACATCGTGCAGGCGATCGAAGGCGACCTGATGGAACTGAGCGGCAACTTCGACGGCAAATCCGGCCGCAAGATGAAGCAGATTTGGAACGACATTCGCGCGGCCGCCGTGACGCGCGCGCGTGCCTACACGCTCGAAGCGATGGCCGCGAAGGTCGAAGTCGAGATGTATTACATCTAAGTAGGGCCAGTCTCCGACTGGCCCAAACGGGAGCGGAAATGCGTTCAGGCCGGTCACAGACCGGCCCTACTCCCGAGCCGATCCCCGCCGCAGCGCACCGAATAAGCGTTTGACGCTTTCGTGAGCCTCGCTTGCTTAAAGGTCATGTCCTCACTCGCCTTTAGCGACATCGTCGCCACCGTTGGAAACACCCCGCTGATCAAGCTCAACCGCCTGTCTGCCGGCCTGCCGGGGACGGTCTACGTGAAGGCGGAGTTCTTCAATCCGCTGGCGAGCGTGAAGGACCGCATCGGCCGCGCGATGATCGAGGCCGGCGAGCGCGACGGGAAGATCAAGCCGGGCACGATCATCGTCGAGCCCACCTCGGGCAACACGGGCATCGCGTTGGCGTTCGTCGCCGCGCAGCGCGGCTACAAATTGATCCTCACGATGCCGGAAACGATGTCGGTCGAACGCCGCGTGCTGCTGCGGATGCTCGGTGCCGAGATCGTGCTCACGCCGGGCGCGGAAGGCATGAAGGGCGCCATCGCGAAGGCGACCGAGATTCTCGCGCAGCAGGGCGACAAGGGTTTCATGCCGCAGCAATTCGAGAACCCGGCGAATCCCGAAGTGCATCGTCGCACGACCGCCGAGGAAATTTGGGCAGCCACCGGCGGCAAGATCGACGCGTTCGTCGCGGGCGTCGGAACCGGCGGCACGATCACGGGCGTTTCCGAGGTGATCAAATCGCGCACGAAGTTGCACACCGTCGCGGTCGAGCCGGTCACGAGTCCGGTCATTTCCGGCGGACAGCCCGGTAAGCACAAGATCCAGGGCATCGGCGCGGGCTTCGTGCCGAAGGTGCTGAATCGTGCGATCATCGACGAAGTGATCACGGTGAGCGACGACGACGCGTTCAACACTTCGCGCGAAGCGGCGCTGAAGGAAGGCATTCTCGGCGGCATCTCGACCGGCGCGAACATCTGGGCCGCGCTCCAACTCGCGAAGCGCCCTGAGTTCGCGGGCAAGACGATCGTCACGGTCGCTCCGAGCTTTGGCGAGCGCTACATTTCGACCGCACTGGCCGAAAAGGCACGACAGGAAGTGACGAGCTGAGCTGAGCGGAACGCAGCGCTTTTCGTTTTCTCTACAGATCGGCGCCGACTGAGGTCGGCGCTTTTGTTTGCAGGCTGTCCGTAGCAGCCGACGTGAGGAGGCTGATCGTGCGTCGCGTGCGCGATGACGATCGACGGAAAACAGCCTCCTCACGTCGGCTGCTACACGGCGCTCAGATCGTCCAATCGAAATCCTCGATGCCGCCGAGCACGGCTTCCTTCGGGCGGCGCGGGCGCACGATGAGGTTCGTGTCCTGATAGTAGGCGATGCTGTTCGCCGGGATAGAGTCGAGCAGCCAGACGTTGGCGCCGACGACCGAGTGTGCGCCGATGTGCGTCGTGCCGCCGAGGATCGTCGCGTGCGCGTAGATCGTGACGTGGTCGCCGATCTCCGGGTGGCGTTTTACGCCTTTGATCGGTTGGCCTTGGGCGTCGACCTCGAAGGACTTCGCGCCGAGCGTGACGCCTTGGTAGATTTTGACGTGATTGCCGATGACGGCGGTCTCGCCGATGACGACGCCGGTGCCATGGTCGATGAAGAAATGCGTGCCGATGGTCGCGCCGGGATGGATGTCGACGCCGGTGCGCTCGTGCGCGAACTCGGTGATCATGCGCGGGAGCAGCGGCACGCCTTCGCCGTAGAGGACGTGCGCGATGCGCTGGAGCGAGACGACGAGCACGGACGGGTAGGCGAGGATGATTTCCTCGAAACTGCGCGCGGCCGGATCGCCCGTGTAGGCCGCGTTGACGTCGGTCTGGATGATGCGGCGAATCTCGGGCAGCTTCGCGAGGGTGGTGGCGGTGGCGCGTTCGGCGCGAGCGGCGGCGTCGCCGTTGGCGCCGGCGAAGCGCAGGGATTTTTCGATCTCGGCGCGGAGACTGCGGGTGATCTTGGCGAGGTGCTGCGTCAGCCACGCCTCGACGTCGGCCTGCTTGAGCGAGCGCGCTTCGAAGTAACCGGGGAACAGGACGTGCATGAAATCGCGGGCGATTTCGGCGACCGTGTCCTGCGACGGGAGATTGGGGCCGTCGAGGTGATTGATGCCGCCGTCGCGGGCGTAGGACTCGAGCAAGGCTTGGGCGAGGGCGTTCGGCTGCATGGCGCGGTGCCAACGAGGATTCGCGTAAACCGCGCGGGGTCAAACGTGCGGCGCGTCAGTGCTGTGCCGAGGTGGTCGTAACAGTCGTTTGTGGAGAGAGGCCTTACCGGAACCGGTTTTGAGATAACGCTCGAAGCCGAAGGCGGTTTTCTCGTCTGCAAACGCGAAGTAAGCGACGGGATTCCAAGGACGGTGTTTCGCAGTGTGAAGCGATCGGCCGGATTTGTGATCCCGGACGCGGATATTCAGGTCGGACGCGATGCCGACGTGTTGGTGGCGCGGTTCGCGGGCGCTCTCGATTAGGTGGACGCGAGTCATTCAGCGGCCCGCGATCGGAGCCGTGCCAGCGCCCTCGTGTCAAAAGGCTGTTGCCAGTGGATACTGGCAACATTGCGGCGGAAAATCGGCGCTCGCGGGGGCGCCGTAACCGATTCCGCGAGTGAAAACCCGCCCGAAAATTCATTTCGCGGCGGAGTGCTCAGGGGGGGACTCGAACCCCCACGCCTTACGGCACACGCACCTCAAACGTGTGTGTCTACCAATTCCACCACCTGAGCGATTTCCAGTGAAGGAAGGGCGAATTAGGTAAATCGCCTGAACCTTGTAAAGCACTGAAATGCGCTTGCGTTGAACTTTCTGCACCCGGACACTTCGGCTTCTGCGTGGCACGACTGTAGCTCGCGGAACACCAAGCAAGTAAACCGACTCCTACCGGGTAACCACTCCCGTTTCCCGCCCTTCATGGACGACCAAAAGCCTGCCCCCGAGAGCAACGACGACGGTTTGAACAAGATCGACCTGTCGCAGTTGCAGAGCTTCACCTTCGGCACCCAATGGACCGAAGTTAAACCCGCCGGCCCCGGCGGACGTCGCGATCGCGATGACCGTGGTGGCGAGCGCCGCGAGCGGCGCGACGATGGTCGCGGCCCCGGTGGCGCACCGCGCGATCGCCGCGGCTTCCGCAAGCCCGCTGGCGCTCCCGCCGGCGAAGGCGGCCCGGCCGCTCCGCAGGCTCCCGAAGGCGAGCGTCGCTTCGGCGGCCCGCAAGGCGATCGTCCGCCGCGCGGCGATGGTTTCCGCGGCGGACCGCGTCGCGATTTCCGCGGCGGTCCGGGCGGTGGCGAGCGCCGCGACTTCCGCGGCGGCGAACGTCGCGAGTGGGGCGGCGAACGCGGCGCGCCGATGGAGCGCGGCCCGTATATCAGCCCGTATTTCACGAGCACGTGCTATCCCGAGGACACCGGTTTCGCCGCCATGGTGAAAGCCGTGCGCGCCTCGTGCCGCACGTTCCAGCTCTTCGAGATCACAAAGGCCGTCCTCGAGAAGAACGACCGCTTCGTCGTCGTCGTCCAACGCAAGGCGCCGGAGAAATCCGCCGCGCCCGCCGAGGGCGAAGCCGCGGCAGCAAAGCCCGGTCCGATGTTCATGTCCGTGCCGGATCACCTGCCGTTCGATACCGAGGAAGCCGCGATCCAACACGTTTTGAAGCATCACCTCGCGACTTTCTTCGACACCGCCGACGTGGAGATCGAGGCGCCGAAGGGCAATTTCCCGATCATCAACAAGTGCGGCATCACCGGCGAACTCCTCGGGCCGCCGAATTACCACAAGTATCAGCAGATTCTCCAGCAGCACCACGCCACGCGGCTCGGCCGCATGCCGTTCGAGAAATTCCGCGACAGCATCATCTCCTCCCGCGAGCCGGAAGTCGTCCAGCAATGGATGGACAAGATGAAGAAGGCCACGCGCTTCACGTGGAACCCGAAGCTCGCCAAGCCCGCGGCCGCTCCGGTCGCGCCCGCCGCCGCGGCTCCCGCCGAAGGCGCCGCGCTGGCTCCTGAAGCTGCCACGACGCCCGCCGCCGAGACCGCGCCGACCCTCGCGCCCGAGGCCGCGCCCGCCGGCCCGAGCTTCGATTCGCTCGACGACGCGCGCGCCTACCTGCTCACGAACGCGAAGGAAAAAGTCGTGCGCGCGGTCGAGAACGTCCGCTTCCACGGCAAGCTCATCGAGAAACTCCCGCCCGGCGAAATCAAACGCGCCGTCGAGGGGCACGTGGAGCGCCAGCGCCGCTTCCCGCTCGACACCGCCAACGCTCTCCGCGGCCGCCTGCGCCGCGAGGGCTTCACGATCTTCAAGAAAGGCTCGCGCGGCGTCTCCTACGTCTGCGCCGTGAAACGCCGCTTCCGCGTGCCCGGCCAGGTGTTCTCCGAGACGATCGGTGCGCTCATCGATTTCATCGAGAAGAACCCGATGATCCACGTGAAGGATCTGCCGCAGAAATTCCTCGGCATCGACGTCGTCGCGGCGCTGGCCGCAGCGCCGGCGCCCGTCGAAGGCTCGACGCCCTCGCAGGCGCCGTTCGCCGCGCTGCCGCCCGAGCAGGCCGACAAGCTGCGCAAGATGAACCAGGATCTCCGCTGGCTCGTCATGGAGGGCTACGTCACCGAGTTCTCCGACGGAAAACTCTTCGCGCCGCCGCCGATGACGCCGCAAACCGGCAAGAAGGCCGACGAGCACGGCGAAGAGCACGACCCGGTCGACTTCCCGGAAGCTCCCGCGCCCGCGGAGGCTCCCGCCGCCGCCGCCTCCGAAGCACCGGCTGCTGAAACGTCCGCCGCCGCATCCGTATCTGAGGCTTCCGCGACCGAAGCGCCGGCCGTCGCGCCGAGCGAAGCCGCTCCGGCCTCGGAAGACGCGCCCACTTCGGACGCTGCGCCGATTCCGGAAGCCGCCCTTGCGGCGGAGTCGCCGGCGACCGCTCCCGAAGCACCGGCACCGGCTGCTGAGTCCGCTCCTGCTCCGGAAGCACCGGCGGAAGAGCAATCGAAGACCGAGCCGCCCGCCGGTTCTTGATCTCCACCGTGGAAGAGGCTCGGTCGAACCCGCGTAGCAGCCGAGGTAACGAGGCTGTGCCGGGCCGACCAGCCTCCGCCCATCGGCTGCCGCCATGCCGGAGCTGTTGCCGGTGAGTTCCCCGCGCCGCGTCGCGATCATCGGCAACGCGGGCTCCGGCAAAACCACGCTCGCGCGGCGCATCGCCGCCGAGTGTGGCGCGCTCGTGCTCGACCTCGACACGATCGCGTGGGAGCCGGGCAAACCCGCCGCGCCGCGCGCGTCCGATGCCGCGGTGCGAGACGTGCGGGCCTTTTGCGAGGCGAACGCGTCGTGGGTCATCGAGGGCTGCTACGGCGATCTCGTCGAAGCCGTGCTCGACGGTTCGGTGGAGCTGATCTTTTTGAATCTCTCCGAAGCCGACTGCGTGCGACAGTGCCGCGAGCGCGCGTGGGAGCCGCACAAATGGAAGACGAAGGCAGCGCAGGACGCGCATCTCGATTGCCTGCTCGACTGGGTGCGCGGCTACTACACGCGCGACGGCACGCTGTCGCTCCAAGGGCACCGCGCGATCTTCGACCGCTACGCCGGACCGAAGCGGGAGATGAAGTAGGACCGGCTTCAGCCGGTCCGATTGGACTCTCGTTCTCGAGCAATGCGCGCGAACGTCGTTGCTCCTGGACCGGCTGAAGCCGGCCCTACTCACCGCAGCCGCAAGTGATGCCGGTCTCCGTCGACGATCGAGAGCGTGAGGTGCAGCGCGTTCTCCGGAATCCAGCCAGCGATCTTCTCCGGCCACTCGACCGCGAGCACCCAGGGGCTGACGAGAAACTCATCGAGCAACAGTTCCTCGATCTGGTGCGCGTTCTCGAGGCGATACGCGTCGAGGTGCACGAGCGTGCGACCCGCGCCGCGATGGACGGAGTAGATCGCGAACGTCGGGCTCGTCACGTGCTCGTGCACACCGAGTCCCTCGGCGAGGCCTTGCACGAAAGTCGTCTTGCCCACGCCCATGTCGCCGTGCAGCGCGAGCGTGGTGTCGGGCGGCAGCGTGGCGGCAAACTCCGCCGCGAGCCGGCGCGTCGCCTCGGCCGACTCGGTCGTGATGCCGGCGTGCAGCTTAGCGGAAATGCTCATAACCGTGATAGTCCCCAAGGCGCAGCGCGTCGGCCGGCAATTCGCCGCGCGGCACGAAAACGCCGAGCTTGGTCAGTTGCACGCGGGGAAATTGCCGGCGCCACGCGCGAGCGAATTCTTCTGCATCGCTCGGCCCGCTCACGATGAACAACAGCTCGTAGTCTTCGCCATCGCTCAACGCGTGAGCCAGCGGCGCGCGCCCGGAACGGCGCGCCATGCGCTTCGCGGCGGCGCTGATCGGAATCGCGGCGCCGACGAGCGCGGGCACGAGCCCCGGCGGCGTGAGCGAGCCGAGGTCCTTGGCGATCCCATCGCTCACGTCCATCATCGCGCGAATCTCTTCGCGGCTGGCGAGCCACGCGCCCTCCGCGAGCCGCGGCGTGAAATTGCAGTGATGACCGAGCAGCGAGCCGCCGAGCGTGCCGGTGACGAAGATCGCATCGCCGGCGCGCGCGCCGGTCCGGGTGACGACCCGCGCGGCGGCGGCTTCGCCGTGCAACGTGAGAAATGCGCCGAGGAAGCCGGGCGCGGTTTGGGTGATGTCGCCGCCGACGATCTTCACGCGAAAGCGGCGCGCGTCCGCCGCGATGCCGCGGTAGAAAGCGCGGAGCCAGCGGAGGCTCGTCTGCGCCGGCAGCGCGAGCGAAAGCACGGCGGCGATCGGACGGCCGCCCATCGCGGCAATGTCGCTGAGATTGCGGCGCAGGAGTTTCGCCGCCGCCTCGCGCGGCGACATCGAGTCGTTGAAATGGCCGCCGTAAATCACCGGGTCCGTGGTGATGAGCATCGGTTTGCCGGTCGACGACACGACCGCGCAATCGTCGCCGATGCCGAACGGCGCGCGCGGCGACGTTTTCCCGAGCCACTTCCGCATTTCGACGATTAACAGCCGTTCGCCGAGCGCGGCGACGGAGTCGGCGGGACGCGACGTGAACGGGTTCATGTTTGCGGCAGTCCGGAGAGGACGATGGCGAGCGTGTTCAGGTTGAACAAGCCGTGTGCGAGCATGGAAACGCGGATGTCGCCCGTGCGTTCGTAAGCCACCGCGAGCGCGACGCCCAGCACCGCGAGCGGAACGAACCCCGCCCAATTTCCATGCATCGCGCCGAAGAGCGTGGCGCTCACGACCAGCGCGGCGGCGCGACCGAAGCGCTGACGGCAGAAGCGGAAAATCGCACCGCGGAAAAGCAGTTCCTCGTAGACGGGCGCGAGCACGCAGGCCACGAACAGCATCGCGACGAGCAGCGGCTTCGAGTGCACCCCGCCGAAAATTTCGAGCAAATCCTGCGGCTCGTCGGGAAGTCCGATGGCCTGCAGGAAGAGCGTCCACGCCGCGCTGCACAGCACGAGCACGGGCAGCGCGATCGCGACCGTCGAGATCGCGTGAACGAAAACTTTGGTCAACGGTTCGCGGCGCACCGTCGCGCTCGGCGGCGGCAGCGCGCCATAGTCGATGTGGAAAAATCGCCGCCCGAGCCAGAACAGCGGCCAGCCGAGCAGGCCGGCGCCGTGAAGCGCCACTCCCCAGACGACGAGCTGGCGAGCTTTCTTGTCCCCCGAAGCGTCGATCCATGCACCGAAGTAGTGCTGCGCGATTCCTTGGGCGATCGCGCCGATCAGGAAGATCAGGAGAACGAGGAGAATGACCTCGAAGCCCGCGATTTCCCAGTGGGCGAGCCGGCTGCGGTCGAACGTCCGGGCGCGAATTTCGGGCACGCCGAGCACGCGCGCGAGGAACAGCGCGCCGATCGCTGCCTCGACCACGAGGACGAATTCCTGGCTGACCGCGAAAGACATGGTTCGGCTGACTCAAGCGGTTTCCCGGCCCGAGGAAAGCTCCGAGTCGGACGTGCTTCGGGCGTATGACCGGCGCGACGATGCGGGGCGCGGCTCGTCGGGACTCGCCCTACCTTCGGGCCGCGGCGCGAAACGGAGCTCGCGCTTTGGTCAGACGATCGCGCCGTCGTCAAACACCACGTTGCCGCCGACGATCGTCGTCTTCGCGCGGCCGGTGAGTTTCTTGCCGTGCCAGGGCGAGTTGCGGCTCTTCGATTGGCCCTTGGTGGCGTCGTAGATCCACTGCTCGGTCGGGTCGAAGAGGCAGACGTCGGCGTTGGCGCCCTCGGCGAGCGTGCCGGCGGGGAGCTTGAGCACGTTGGCGGCGCGGCGGGTCATCAGGTCGATGACATAGGGGAGCTTGAAGCGCGCCTCGCCGACGAGCACGTCGAGCGTGACGGCGAGCGCGGTCTCGAGGCCGATGATGCCGTTGGGCGCGTAGTCGAACTCGCGGTCCTTTTCGTCGGGCGAGTGCGGGGCGTGGTCGGTGCCGATGCAGTCGAGCGTGCCGTCCTTGAGGCCGGCGATGATGGCCTGGCGGTCCGCTTCGGTGCGGAGCGGCGGGTTCATCTTGAAATGGGTGTCGTAGGTCGCGAGCGCCTCGTCGGTGAGGGCGATGTGGTGCGGCGTGGCTTCGGCGGTGACGCGCACGCCGTCCTTTTTCGCACGGCGGAGTAACTCGACCGAGTAGGCCGAGCTGATGTGCTGCATGTGAACGTGCGCGCCGGAGTAGTGGGAGAGGATGATGTTGCGGGCGACGATGATGTCCTCGGCGGCGTGCGGCCAGCCCTTGAGGCCGAGGCGCGTGGAGACGGCGCCTTCGTTCATCACGGCTTTCTCGGTGAGCGAATCGTCCTGACAGTGGTCGAGCACGCAGAGATCGAACATCTTCGCGTATTCGACGGCACGGCGCATGAGTTCGTTCGACTGGATGCAGAGGCCGTCGTCGGTGAGGGCAACGGCGCCGTTGGTCTTGAGCGTGCCGTGCGGGGCGAGTTGCTTGCCCTGCATGCCGACGGTGATGCAGGCGGTCGGGTAAACACGCACGGCGGCCTTGGCCGCGGCGGCGTTGACGAGTTGGAGCGTGCCGGCGTTGTCGATCACCGGGGAAGTGTTCGGCATGCAGACGACGGTGGTGAAACCGCCGGCGGCCGCGGCGCGCGAGCCGGTGAGGATGTTTTCCTTGTGCGTCTGGCCGGGCTCGCGGAAATGGACGTGGATGTCGACGAGGCCGGGCGCGACGACGAGGCCCTTGGCGTCGATGACTTTCGCGCGCTTCTTATCGGCCGCGCTGAGCGAGTCCACGAACCTGCCGTCGATTGCGAATACATCACCGGTGCCGTCCCGTTTCGAGGCAGGATCGATCACTCGGCCGTTTTTGATCCAGAGTGAACTCATGACGAAAGCACCAAGCCCCAACCTCCAAGCTCCATTGAAATACCAACTTTCAATGAGCTAATCGGGAAGAACGGTAAAACGTGGGTTGTTTGGGACATTGGAAATTCTCTGGTGCTTGGAGATTGGAGCTTGGAGCTTTTACTCGACCGGTGCGACGTGCTCGGGTTGGCCGCCGGCGCAGAGGTAGAGGACGGCCATGCGGACGGCGATGCCGTTGGTGACTTGCTGGAGGATCACGCTGCGGCTGGAGTCGGCGAGGGCGCTGTCGATCTCGACGCCGCGGTTGATCGGGCCGGGGTGCATGATGATCGCGTCGGGTTTGATCCAGGCGGCGCGCGCCTGGTTGAGACCGAACATGCTGGTGTATTCGCCGAGCGACGGGAAAAGACCGGACGCCTGCCGCTCATGCTGGATGCGGAGGAGCATCACGACATCGGCGTCGGCGAGGGCTTCGCGGAGGTTGTGCGAGACGGTGACGCCGAGCGGCTCGAACCAGTGCGGCACGAGCGTGGACGGGCCGACGATGGTGACGTTCGCGCCGAGCTTGGTGAGCGCGTGGATGTCGGAGCGAGCGACGCGGCTGAAGAGGATGTCGCCGAGGATGACGATCTTCTTGCCCTTCACGGTGCCGAGGTGCTGGCGCATCGTGAAGACGTCGAGCATCGCCTGCGTCGGATGTTCGTGCGCGCCGTCGCCGGCGTTCACGACCGGAATGCCGAGGCGCTCGCTGAGGTAGCGCGGCGAGCCGCTCGCCGAGTGGCGCAGCACGATCATGTCGGCGTGCAGCGCCTGGATGTTGAGCGCGGTGTCCTTGAGCGTTTCGCCCTTGGTGGTGCTGGAGCGGTCGGCGTCGAACGAGATGACTTCGGCGCTGAGGAGCTTGGCCGCCATCTCGAACGAGATGCGGGTGCGCGTGCTCGGTTCGAGGAAGAGGTTGACGATGGTCTTGCCGCGCAGGGCGGGGACTTTTTTCACGCGACGGTCGAGGATGCGGCGGAAGGCGCCGGCGGTGGCGAGCACCTGCTCGATCTCAGCGGCGCTGAGATCTTCGACGGTCAGAAAGTGTTTTCGCGTCCAGGGCACGGGAGGAATTTTCGATTTTAGATTTTCGATTTTCGATTGGCTGGCGCCACCTCGGGAGCACGGACGAGGACGGCGTCCTTCGAAGGCTCGCGCGGGTCGAGTTGCACGATGACCTTTTCGCCTTCGCCGGCTTCGACGGTGAGCGCGCAGTAGTTGGCGCACATCGGCAGGCGGCGGCCGCCGCGGTCGACGAGGACGGCGAGTTCGACGGTTTCGGGACGGCCGTGGTCGAAGAGTTCGTCGAGCGCGGCTTTCACGGTGCGGCCGGAGTAGAGGACGTCGTCGACCAGGATGACGGTCGCTCCGTTCACGTCGTGCGGGATGAGCGTCGGCGAAAATTCCTTCGGGATCGGGTGGCGGCCGATGTCGTCGCGGTGGAACGAAATGTCGATCGTGCCGCGGCCGCAGGTGACGCCGTGGCGCTTCAACGCGAGTGCGAGGCGGTCGGCGAGCGCGATGCCGCCGTTGGCGATGCCGAGCAGCAGGAGGCGGGCGGTGTCGCGGTGGCGAGACGCGATGGACGACGCGAGGCTTTCGATGGCTTCCCGGATGCGTTTGGCGTCGTGCAGATTTCGTGTGCCCACGAGAACGTGGTTTTGCAGCCGGGGTGCGGCGGCGTCGAGCTGAGAATCGAAAAATTCCGCGTCAGCAGGCGCGCTGCGGCGAAAAATAAGGCGGGCCGCCCCTTGCGAAGCGGCCCGCCGCATGATTGCGGTTCTGCCGGCACGTAGCCTGCCGACAAATTCCGGTTGTGTGGTGTCCGGTCAGCCGACCAAGGCTTGGTTGGACGAGGCGCAGTCTAGCTGAACGCGGCGCGGGCGAGAATACGCAGGGCTGCGTAGGGGCTGAAAATTTGCGCGAGCGGCTTTTGTAGGAGCGGCTTTATGCCGCGATTGGTTCGAGGCGCATGCCGCGTTCGGATCGCGGCGTAAAGCCGCTCCTACAGTTTCGGCGAGCGCGGGCTGGGAGTGGCGCGGAGCTTTAGCCCGCGCTGGGAAATGCTGAGCGCGGGCTGAAGCACCGCGCTACTTCCCAATTCAGTCGAACAACTCGCGCTCGGGCGGTGGCGGCGTGAACGGCGCGATGCAGTCCAGGCCTTCGTGGCGCGCGCTGTTCATGCGCGGGTCGACGCGGTGCGAGCGCATCGCGTCGGCGGGGAACGGCGTGCAGAGCGCCTCGAGTTGGCCGGCGGGCAGCGGTGCGTCGCCCAGCCAGGCGTGCGCGCTCTCGTCGTCGCTGAGCATCACGGGCATGCGGTCGTGGAGCGGCGCGACGAGTTCGTTCGGCGTGGTCGTCACGATCGCAAAGGCCGGCGGCGAAATCGCAGTCTCGGCGCGCCAGAGGCCGGCGAAGAAAAACGGGTCGCCGTCGCGGCGCTGAAAATAGTGCGGCAGGCGCGCCTTGCCCTGTTTTTCCCACTCATAGAATCCGTCTGCGGGCACGAGGCAGCGGCGGTGTTGGGCGGCGTCCTTGAATGCACCGCGCTCGAGCAGCGTCTCGGCGCGGGCGTTGGCGAGCAGGAGCGGTTTCTCGCCGGGCACTTTCGGCGGGAGCGACGTCCCGAAGGCGAGCGGCTCGAGCGCGACCGCGCCTTTGCGCTTCACGATCGCGGGCATGCGCGTGGTGAGCGTGGCGTTGTAGATGGCACGCAGCTCCGCGGGCATCTTCAGGCCGAATCGTTTCAGCAGGCGCTGGAACGCGGGGAGATCGTGGAGCGAGTAGCGCGTGCACATGGCGGCGAAGGTCCGGTCATGGACGCTCGAGCGTCGCGCTCATCAGGCCGATGACGACGTCGTTGGCGAGCGCCCGGATCGTGAGGGACGCGAGTTCCCTTTCCGGGTCGAGGGCGAGATCGAGCACGGTCGCGGCTCCGCCCGGCGCCGCGCGGCCGCGGCCCTTAAACGAATCCGCGTCGAGCACGCGCACGGCGCCGGTCTTCAGGTCGACCCGCAGCGGCAAAGCGCCGGAGCGGGCGAACGCGAAGTCGTCGACGAAATAGTCCTGATCGATCGGCCACCACGTCGTCGGGTTTTCGAGCGGCACGCGCGTGGCGGTGCCGTCGCGGTAGGCGATGACGATCTCGCCGTTGTCGAGGCGGCTCTGCATCGCCCACGTCGAGCCGGCCAGCAGCAGGAAAATTTTACGCGCGCGACCGGAGAGCGGCGCGGTGAGTTCGCGCGGGAAGTTTTGCCACTGGGAAACGAAGGCGATGTTCGGCGCGTCGGCGGCGCCGGGGGTGGCGAGCGGCACGCCGTTGGGCAACACGAGGCGGTCGCTGTGCGCGGCGGCGACGGCGCGCAGGCCGGAGTCGTCGATGTCGAAGGTGGCGTTCGGGTGCGTCCACGTGCCGTAGCCGTTGCGCGCGAGTGCGAGCGCGGCGAAGGGCGAGCGCGGCGCGAGGTAGTCGTGGCGGAAGAGTTGCGCGACGCGGTCGTTGAACAGCGGCGCGAGCGCGAGCGGTTCGCATTTTTCGGGCGCGGCGATCGGCGTGCGCCAATCGGTGGTGAAAACGAGCGGTGCGACGGTGTCGCGCTCGCGGATCTCGAATTCGATCGGTTGCCACCAGCGGAGTGCGCCGTGCTCGAGCCGCGCGAAGGCGGTGCGCGCGCCGGCGAGCCCGGCGGCGCGGCCGCGCAGCGTCGAGCCGGAGATCGTCACGTCGGCGAGCGCGGTTTGCGGATCGGCGAACTCGACGATGCGTGCACCGAAGTCGCACGCGAGTTCGGCGTCGCGAGCGAGCGCGCGGTCGGCCGGCGGAGCGGGCGGCGGCGCGCCGCGCCACTCGATCTCGACCGTGAAGCGGTCCGCGCGCGGCGCGAGAACCTCGATCCGCGGTTCGCCGACCGACTCGGGGAGCGCGCGCCAGGCGGCCGGTTGACCGTCGAGCGTGACGCGGGCGTTGGCGGCGCGCGCGGGGACTTGGAAACGCAGCGCGATGGGTTTCGCGAACTGCGCGACGAACGTGTAGCGGTCGGTATTGCCGCGGCGCTCGAAGAAGAAATCGAATCGCGGATGGCGTAGCCGCGCGCGATCCCAGTCGGCGGGAAAACCGGGTCGCACGACGATTTCGCTCGCGAGCAAATCGGGCGTGACGCCGAAAAGCCCCTCGACGATCGCGCGCGACGCGGCGCCGATGCCGTCGCCGAAATCGCGCTGCGCTTCGCGGCGGTAGACGTCGAGCGCGGTCGTCATGCCGGCGTTGCCGGGGCAGGCGCCGAGGAACATCGAGTCGAGCAGCGCGCCGCGGAAGAGGCGGTTCGCGGCGTCGGTGCGGCCGGCTTGCCAAAGCGCGAGGGCAGTGTGCGTCGACTCGGCGAAGACGACGTTGTTCAGCGACCACGTGTAGGGCATCCAGTTCGTCGTCGCGATCGTGTGCGCGCCGGGCGGGACGCCGCGACCGGTGAGCGGGAAGCGAGGCAGCGCGGTGTCGGCGTAGCGGGCGAGCTGCCAGGCTTGGAGCGGCGTGCAGGCCTGCGAATCGAGCGCGTGATAGACGGTCCACGCGGCCGCGCTCGGGTGCGTGCGTTGGAGACCGAGCCAGTCGCGGGACTCGGCGAACCAGCCTTCGCGGGCGAGCCAGAGGTGTTGCTGGAGGCCGCGTTCGATGAGCGTCGCTTCGGTTTCGTAGGGCGTGGGATCGACGCGGAGCAAGCGCGCGAGGCGCGCGGCTTCGCGGTGGTGGAGGAGGTTGAGCGCGGTCGCGTGCGTCGCGCCGCCGCCGGAGTAGGTGAGGTCGTCGCTGGCCCAAATCGCCGCGTAGGCTTCGTAGAGCGGGAGTTTGTCGGGGCCGAACTCGCGGCGGAAAAGCCGGCGCTCCCACGCGAGCGAACGCTCGATCACCGGCCAGATTTTGCGCGCGTAAGCGAGGTCGCCCGTCCAACGCAGGTGGCGGAAGATCGTGTCGAGCGCCACGACGTTCATGTCATAGTGCGAGTTCGTCAGATCGCCGTTCGAGTGCAGCGCGGTTTCGTTGCGCGCGAGATTGGCGGGGGCTTCGGGTGCGGGCAGCGCAGCGGGGACGGGTGAGGTGTTTTGCTGGGCGGCGAAGCCGTCGAAGTGCGCGCGCGTGCGCTCCGGCCAGCCGAGGGCGTCGCCGGCGTAGCCGACGCGCCAGCCGAGGAGGCGCGTGCGCCACGCGACGGCGCCGTGAAGGAACGCGTTTGGGCGGTCGTCCCAGACGGCGTCGGCGGCGATGTTCAGCGCGGGGAGCGCAGCGTCGAGAAACGGATCGGGCGTCTCGATTGTCACGCGGCGACTGAGGGCGAGGAGCGCGGCTTGTTCGCGGGCGAAAAGGACGGGCAGAGCGTCGTGCGCGAGGGGCGCGGCGTTGTCGATGCCGGTGGCGCGCAGCAGCGCGAGGTGGGCGGGGCGGTTTTCTTCGAGAAGAAAACGCGCCGCGCCGACGGGCAGCGCGATCGCGCGCTCGACCGGCACCAAGAGGGCGGCGAGGTCGTCGCGACTCGCGTCGGCTACGGCGACGTCCGCGTTGCCGGGGAACAGCGCGGCGACGGCCAGCTTGGCGTGGACCACTGTGAAGGCCGCGTCGCCGAGCGTGACCTTGTTGTCGCGACAGTGCTCGGGCTGAAAGCGGAAGTAGTCGCGGATCGGCTGCGGCTCGGTGCCGAGATCGCCGTCGCGCCGGGCGCGCTCGCCGGTGAGGCCGCCGTAGATCGTGGCGAGTTCCGCGCGCGGTGCGTCGCGCAACTCGAGGCGGAGCAGGAGGGCTTCGGCGGATTTCGGTGCGAGCGCGGTGAGCGTCAGCGTGCCGTCGCCGAGTGCAGCGTCGCGAATTTCGTAGACCATCGTGCCGGCGCGGTAGCGCGCGGTGATTTGCGCGGCATCGCTGAGCCATTTCGCCTGACCATCGCGCACGAGCGCGAGGCGCAGCACGCCGCCGCGCCCGGGAAGGTAGAGCGAAAACTCGGGGCAGTCGCCGGCATCGACGCGGAACGCGCTCGCGCCGCCGTAGAGCGGGCGGTTGAAGCGTTCGGTGCCGTTCACGATCACGAAGTCGCCGCCGTCGGGTCGGTAGCGCAGTGGACGGGCGATTTGGCCGGCGAGATTGGGACGGAGGTCGGTGCCGTCGCGGGCGGCGTGGACGCTTTGGGCGCACGCGAGTCCGGTGAGTAGCAACGCGATCGCGAGGCCGGCGACGAGGTGACGGAGAGGCATCTGCAGAGCGGAAAGTGCCGGTCACCGCCGTTTCCGGCCAACAAAAAAGCCCGCGATGTGCGGGCGCCGGGGAGATGGTGGACTCTACTGGACTCGAACCAGTGACCCCTTCCATGTCAAGGAAGTGCTCTAACCAACTGAGCTAAGAGTCCGGCGGAAGGCGAGGAGTGAACGATTCGCGCCGGGGCGTGCAAGGATTATTTGGAAAGTTTCCGCGGCACGCCGCGCGCGGGGTTTTCGCGTGCATTCAATTCTCTGACCGCTAAACACCTGCCGCATGCTCCAATCGCTCCGCATCCGCAACCTCGCGCTGCTCGAAGAAGTCGAGTTGGAGTTCGAGAGCGGATTCACCGCGGTGACCGGCGAGACCGGCGCGGGCAAGAGCATCCTGCTCGGAGCGCTCTCGCTGCTGGCCGGCGCGCGCGCGGACAAGACGATCATCCGCCAGGGCGCCGCCGCGTGCGAGGTGGAGGCGGCGTTGTTCTTCGCCGATTCGCGCAAGCTCGACGCCGCGCTCGAAGCGCTGAACCTGCCGCCGTGCGACGACGGCGTGTTGATCCTCAAGCGCAGCGTGCCGCGCGAGAAGGCGCCGAAGATTTCCGTCAACGGCTCGCTCGCCACGCTCAGCGCGCTCCAGGAACTCGGCGAGCAATGGATCGATTTCCACGGCCCGGGCGAGCCGCGGCGCTTGCTCAAGGATGGCTGCCAGCGCGAGCTGCTCGATTTGTTCGCGAAAAACGAAGCGGCGCGCGCGAGCTACGCGGCGGCCTTCAGCGCGTGGCGCGGGCTGGTGGACGAGCGCGAGCGGTTGCTCGGTGCGGAAAAACTCTCGCCGGACCAGATCGATTTTCTCAAGGCGCAGCTGAAGAAATTCGATGCGCTGGAACTCAACGACGAGGCGATCGCGGCGCTCGAGCGGGATTTCATGCGTCAGCAAAGCGCGCAGGAGATCGTGCAGCTCGCGAGCGGCCTGAGCACGGGCTTGAGCGGCGAGGAGGGTTTGCTCGGGCGCGTCGCGGCGCTGTTGCGGGAGGCGCGGCAACTGGAGTCGTTCGACGCGAGCAGCAAGCCGCTGGCGGACCGGCTGCAATCGGTGTCGGTGGAGCTGGGCGATCTCGACGCGGAGTTTTCGTCGCTGGCGACCTCGCTGAATTTCGACGCGGAGCAGGCGGAGTTGCTGGCGGAAAAGATGAACGCCTGGCTCGACCTGAAGCGCAAATACGGCGCCAAGGTCGAGGCGGTGACCGCGGCACGCGAGGAGATGCGGCGGCGGTTGGAGCTGCAGAGCGACGTCGAAGGCTCGCTCGCGAAGCTCGAGAAACAGATCGGCGAGGCCCTGAAGGCCGCGAAGAAAGCGGCGGCCGAGTTGCGCGCGACGCGCGAGAAGGCCGGCAGCCAGCTCGAGCGCGCGGCGGCGAAGGTGATCGGCCAACTCGGTTTCAAGAAGGCGGATTTCCGCGTGCGCTTTGCGGTGCTGCCGGAACTCGCGCCGCACGGCGACACGAGCGTGGAGTTCCTGTTTTCGCCCAACGTCGGCGAGGCGCCGCTGCCGCTCAGCCGCATCGCGTCGAGCGGCGAACTCGCACGCGTGATGCTGGCGTTGAAGACCGTGCTCGCGGCGATCGACGACGTGCCGCTGCTCGTGTTCGACGAGGTCGACGCAAACGTCGGCGGCGAGATCGGCCGCATCGTCGGCGAGAAGATGGCCGACATCGCGGAGAAGCATCAGGTGCTCTGCGTCACGCACCTGCCGCAGGTCGCGGCGCAGGCGGCAAATCATCTCGTGGTGACGAAGGATCAGAGCGGCGATCGCGCCGCGGTGGCGATCGAGCCGATCCACGACAATCGCAAGGAGCGCATCGGCGAACTCGCGCGCATGCTCGGCGACCGCAACGCGAAGAGCGCGCAGGCGCACGCGGAGGAGTTGCTGGGGAAGTAGAGCCGAGGGTAGGACGGGACCGCTGGGCGCGCCGGGAACGTGATGCTGCCCACGCGGGAAGGTGGGCGCCGCTGTCCCCAGCGGCGCTCGGGCGGGGCGCAACTTGAAACGCGAGTTCGATTCTGTCGCCGCTGGGACAGAGGCGACCACCCTGAATCGACCTCGCGGCGGGCCCAGCGGCCGAGGCTAACGCACTCGTCCCGGTCCCGCCCTACCACCGGCATCGGAAGCAGCGACGGCGGCGACCACCTGCAAGAGAGTCGCGCCGTGGACGCTCGGGCGCTGCATCACGTGCGCTGCCCGCGGGGACGCGGGCCCTCCACGGGATGGCGGGGCGATGATGTGGCGACGCTCGCGGCGCGGCAGTGGCCGCGCCCGCCAACCGGCGTCGCGCATGACAGAAAACACCTGCGCCTCGCGGCTCGCTTTTGCGCCGGCGACTCTCTGTTATGACGCCGTGTCAGCGTCACTCCATGCCTTCGCGCGTCGCCTCGCGACGATGCGGCCTTCCACCATCCGCGAGATTCTCAAAGTCACGGCGCAGCCCGACGTGATTTCCTTTGCCGGCGGTTTGCCGGCACCGGAGCTGTTTCCGGTCGCGGAGGTCCGCGCGGCGGCCGATGCCGTGCTCGTGAACGAAGGCAGCCAGGCGCTCCAATACGGCCCGAGCGAGGGCTACCTGCCGTTGCGCGAGTGGATCGCCGCCGAGATGGGCGCGCGCGGCATCGCGGCTAAGCGCGAAGACGTGCTCGTGACGAACGGCTCGCAACAGGTGCTCGATCTCGCGGGCAAACTCTTCCTCGACGCCGGCGATGTCGTGCTGACGGAGAATCCGACTTACCTCGCGGCGATCCAGGCGTTCCAGACGTTCGAGGCGAAGTTCGTCGGCGTGCCGACGGACGAGCACGGGCTGATTCCCGAGGCGTTGCCCGAGCTGATCGCGAAACACCGGCCGAAGTTCCTCTACACGATCCCGAGTTTTCAAAATCCGACGGGCATCACGCTCATCGCCGAGCGGCGCCGGAAACTCGCGGAGATTGCGGCGCGCGAGAACCTCTGGGTGATCGAGGACGACCCTTACGGCAAGCTGCGCTACCGCGGCGAAGACGTTGCGCCCATCAAACACTGGGATACGGCGGACCGCGTAATCTACGTGAGCACGTTCTCGAAAACGATCGCGCCGGGTTTCCGGCTCGGCTGGGTCGTGGCGCCGGCGGAAGTGTTCAACCGCATGCTGATTCTCAAGCAGGCGTCGGACTTGCACACGTCGAGTTTCGATCAACGCGTGGCGTTCGGCTACCTCACGAGCGGCAAGCAACCGGAGCACCTCGCGCGCATCCGCACGGCCTACGGCGAACGCTTCGGCATTCTCGACGCGGCGCTGCGCGAGCAGTTGCCCGCCGGCTACTCGTGGACGAAGCCCGAGGGCGGCATGTTCCTCTGGGTGACGGGACCGGCTGAACTCGATGCGCTGAAACTCCTCGAGCGCGCCATCGGGCAGAAAGTGGCGTTCGTGCCGGGGCGCGACTTCTTCCCGGGCGACGGCGGCAAGAATCATCTGCGGCTGAATTTCTCGAACTCCACGCCGGAACGCCTGCGCGAAGGCGTGCGGCGGCTCGCGGCGCTGTGCCGCGCGTTCTGAGGTGGGGAACCACGAAACACACTAAACACACGAAAGTAGACGCCCGCCCGCCGACTCATTCTGAGTCGGATCGATGGAATCGGAGGTGGTGCGCGTTGACCCCAACGCGCCGCTCGGTTCTCGTTCGCGAGAAGCGCATTGAGGTCAATGCGCTCCACCTCGGGTCTTCCTGCGGACGCGAACTTCAATTTGCGCAGTTACATGCTTCGCCCAGAGTGGCGTGCGTCGTGGTCTGGTCTCTTTTCGTGTCTTTCGTGTGTTTCGTGGTTACTAAAATCCAAATGCATCGCCTCCGGTTCCTCTGCTCGCGGCTGATCGCCGCTCTTCTCGTCATGACTGCTTTCGTTTCTGTCGGGCGCGCGAGTGATGCAGCCATGCGTCCGCTGCGCGTTCTGTTCTTCTCGAAATCGGCGAACTTCGAGCACTCGGTCGTCAAGCGCGTCGACGGCCAGCCGAGCTGGGCAGAGCAGATTCTCGGCGAACTCGGCAAGAAGCGCGGCTACGAGTTCACATTCACGAAGGACGGCTCGCAGATCACGCCGGAGTTTCTGACAAAGTTCGACGTGCTGTTCTTCTACACGTGCGGCTTCTTCACGAACGACGTGCCGAACGTCGACGGTCAGCCGCCCATGAGTGAAGCGGGGCTCCGCGCGGTCTACGATGCGGTCGCGGCGGGGAAGGGCTTCGTCGGTTGCCACAGCGCGTCGGATTGCCTCCACACGGGCGAGCAGCCACAGGTGAATTTTCAAACGGAGCCCGGTCGCTGGGTGAATCACGGCGCCGCGTCGCATCCGTGGGTGCGGTTTCTCGGCGGCGAGTTCATCCGCCACGGCGCGCAACAGGCGACGGAGATTCGCGTCGTGTCGCCGGAGTTTCCGGGATTGAAGGCGCTGCCGGCGGCGACGCGCTTCGCGGAGGAGTGGTATTCGCTGAAGGATTTCGCACCGGACCTGCACGTCGTCCACCTGAT
This sequence comes from Opitutia bacterium, assembly GCA_016187945.1. Lineage (GTDB taxonomy): Bacteria > Verrucomicrobiota > Verrucomicrobiia > Opitutales > Opitutaceae > Didemnitutus. Next base: position 328,817 of record JACPIT010000006.1, on the reverse strand, counting down.
GGAGACGGCGGGCATGGAGGGACTCGAGTATCGGCGGCCGGCGTTTCCGTGCACGTGGGCGCGGAGGCACGGCAAAGGTCGCGTGTTCTACACCTCGCTCGGCCATCGCGAGGACGTGTGGGCTTCGGAATTTTTTCAGACGACGATCGCGGCCGGACTCAATTGGGCCGGCGGGCGCGTCGAAGCGGACGTGACGCCGAATCTCGAGCGCGTCGCGCCGGGCGCGCGACAACTGCCGCCGACGCCGCCAGACGCGAAGTGAGTGTGGCGCGTGTCGCGTCCGAGTGTCTGAATTAACCACGGATTGCACGGAGATCACGGATCACACAGCGCAGCCTCCGCCGGACGTCCGTGCAATCCGTGGTTAAATCGAAACGGACGAACGCGACGTGTGCGGCGCTCGTCGCTCCAATTGCGGTGGAGAGGCTGCGATGCCGGGTCGGCGGACGCTACTCGGCGACGCGACGCGCGCGTGCGTGCGATCAACGACGCCGGCGCGCGGCGAGACCGAGCAGAACGAGGCCGCCGAGGAGTTGCAGCCAGGTCGCCGGTTCGGGCACGGCAGCGAATGCGAACTCGCCGCCGAGCGTGTTTTGGCTGGCGAGCGCGGGCAGAGTCACGGTTTGGAGCTGCGTGCCGGCGCGCGAGTATTCCCAGAAGACGCCTTGCTGTCCTTGCGATCCCATCCAGAGCGTGCCGGTCGCGGGATCGAGCGCGAGGCAGGTCAGGCTCGAAGTGGGGCCGGTGAAACTCGAAAGCAGCGTGCCCGTGAGCGAGTAGTTGCGGACCTCGCTGGAACTCCAACCGGAAATCCAGAGCGAGTTGTTGCTCGCGTCGAACGTGATTCCGAGAAACGCCGAGTTGCCCAATCCGCCGAACAACGCGACCGGAGCCGAGTAATCGAGTGCAGTGCGGTAAACCACGCCGAAGCTGTAGTCCATCAGGTAGGCGGAGACGCCGTCGGTGGCGGCGTCCCAAGCCGTCGCGCCGCCGGAAAGCGAGAAGGGCAGGACGGTGCTGCCCGCGACGCCGGCGAGAGTGTAGATGCGCCCCGATTCCGAGCCCGACGAACCCGAGGTGACGATGGAGCTGTTCAGCACGAACAGCGGATACTCGCGCCCGCCGCTGGCGGTCGTGAACGTGCTCACGACCGTGGAGCCTTGCACGGCGTGCACGTGTTGCTGGTCGCCCGCCGCGAGATAGTAGGTGCTGACGGGGCCGATGGTCTGCGCCGCTCCGGCGAGCGCCAAGCCGGCGAAAACGCCCAACGCGACGCTCCGGCTCAACCTGGTTGTGCGTGGCCCATGCTTCATCACGGGCGGCAGTTTGTCCCGCGATGAGTCGGAGACGAGGCAATTTCCGGCCCGAAATAAAACGCAACGCGCGATGCGTCCGGCGCGCCGCGCCCGACGTGCGAATCGACCATGGATCGCACGGATACCATGGACCAGCCTTCGCCAAGGCTACGGCTGACAAGTCACGCGCTCCAATATCCGTGTTATCCGGGCAATCCGTGGCTGGACAAAACGGATGACGCCGGCTCGTTCGCGGTCGCCGCGACGGTTGCCCTCAAAAGATGCGCAGAAGCCGCCACGGCCTGCGCACGAAACGGGCTCGGGTTTTCGGAGGCGGTTTCTACGCTCGCCGCATGAGTTTCGCCGGCGCCACGTCCTCCGGTTTCACGACTTGTCCCGTGCCGCTGCCACATCGGACGGAGATCACGGTCGGCCACGGTGGCGGCGGGAAGCTCACGCAGGATCTGATCGACGCGGTGTTCCGGCCGGCGTTCGCGAACCCCGCGCTCGACGCGCAGCACGACGGCGCGCTGTTGAAATTTCCCGGCGGCGGACGGCTGGCGTTCACGACCGACTCGCATGTGGTGAGTCCGCTGTTTTTTCCCGGCGGCGACATCGGCAAGATCGCCGTCAACGGCACCGTGAACGACCTCTGCATGTGCGGCGCGCGACCGCTGTGGCTGAGCGCGGGGTTCATTCTCGAGGAAGGATTTTCTGTCGAAACGCTGCGGCAGATCGTGGCGTCGATGAAAGCGGCGGCGGACGCGGCCGGCGTCGCGATCGTCACGGGCGACACGAAGGTCGTCGAACGCGGCAAAGGCGACGGGCTCTACGTGACGACGGCGGGCGTGGGCGTGATCGAAACACCGCTGACGATCGCGCCGACGAGCGTGCGCGCGGGCGACGCCATCGTGCTCAGTGGCGATCTCGGCCGTCACGGCATGGCGATCATGGCGACGCGGGCGAATCTCAGTTTCGAGAGCGCGATCGAGAGCGATTGCGCGCCGCTCGTCGCGCCGGTGCAGGCGTTGCTCGCGGCCGGTTTGGAAGTGCACTGCCTGCGCGATCTCACGCGCGGTGGCCTGGCGAGTTCGCTCGTGGAGATCGCGGAATCGGCGAAACTCGCGCTCGCGATCGACGCTGCGAAAGTGCCGGTGAGCGAACTCGTGAACGGCGCCTGCGAGATCCTCGGCCTCGACCCGCTCTACGTGGCGAACGAGGGGCGCTTCGTGTGCATTTTGCCGGAAGCGCAGGCGGCGCAGGCGGTCGAGATTATCAACCTCACCTCAACAGACACCCGCGCCGATGCGACCGCGCGCGCGGTGATCATCGGCAAAGTGAAGCCAGGTCCGGCGGGCCAAGTCACGCAGCGCAGCGTGATCGGCGCCGAGCGCATCGTGGACCGCTTGAGCGGCGAACAGTTGCCGCGGATTTGCTGAGTAGAGCCGGTCTCTGACCGGCTTTGTTCAAGGCAGATTGGCCACGAAAAACACGAGAACGACGCGGGGCTTCGAGAGCGTGTGTTGGGCGCCTATAGGCGCTGAAGGTGATGGCGCTTCCGGAAGATGTGTCGCCGCTGGGACAGCGGCGACCACCTGCGCGGCGCCGCAGTTAGAAAGTCGGTCGCGCGCGAGCTGCTTCGAGCCTCGCCCGAGATCGGTCTTGCTCCGACCGGCGGGGCAGGGAGCATCCGCGGAGCAATCTGCTTGGCGATTCACGGGCCCGCCGGCAACGTCCACGTCTATCGCCCTGTCGTTCATGTCTCACGAGCCCATCTACCAGCAAGACCCGGACCGCGTCCCGTCAGCGGTGCGCGAGCAGGACATCGAAGACGCGTTCATCTCCAAGCTCGTCGATCTCAAATACACCTATCGCGCCGACATCCGCGATCGCGCGGCGCTCGAAGCCAACTTCCGCCAGAAGTTCGAGGCCCTCAATCGCGTCCGCCTGACCGACGCCGAGTTCGCCCGCCTGCTCGACGACCTCGTCTCGCCCGACGTCTTCAAAAACGCCGTCCGCCTCTGCGGGAAAAACGACTTCACCCGCGACGACGGCACCCCGCTTTCCTACACGTTGGTCAACATCCGCGACTGGTGCAAAAACGACTTCGAGGTCGTCCACCAGCTCCGCATCAACACCGACTACAGCCACCACCGCTACGACGTCCTCCTCCTCATCAACGGCGTCCCCGTCGCCCAAGTGGAGCTCAAGACGCTCGACGTGAGCCCGCGCCGCGCGATGCAGCAGATCGTCGACTACAAGGCCGACCCCGGCAACGGCTACACCCGCACGCTCCTCTGCTTCGTCCAGATCTTCATCGTCACGAACCGCACCGAGACCTTCTACTTCGCAAACAACAACGCCCGGCACTTCGCCTTCGACGCGAACGAGCAGTTTCTCCCCGTCTACGAGTTCACCAAACGCGACAACCACCCCGTCTCCCATCTCGACGTCTTCGCCGATCTTGTTTTGCAAAAGTGCGAACTCGGCCGCCTGATCAGCCGCTACATGGTGCTCATCCAGAGCGAGCAAAAGCTGCTCATGATGCGCCCGTATCAGATCTACGCCGTCCAAGCCATCGTCGACAGCATCGAGCAGCGCAGCGGCAACGGCTACATCTGGCACACCACCGGCAGCGGCAAGACCCTCACCTCCTTCAAGGCTTCCACGCTGCTCCGCGACAATCCCGCCATCGACAAGTGCCTCTTCGTCGTCGATCGCAAGGACCTCGATCGCCAGACGCGCGAGGAGTTCAACCGCTTCCAGGAGGGCTGCGTCGAGGCCAACACCAACACCGCCACTCTCGTCCGCCGCCTCCTCTCCGACGACAAAGCCGACAAGGTCATCGTCACCACCATCCAGAAGCTCGGCCTCGCCCTCGACGAGACGAGTAAGCGCAATCGCCAGCGCGAGCAACGCGGTCTCGAAACCTACCGCGAGCGCCTCGAGCCGCTGCGCGACAAGCGCGTCGTCCTCATTTTCGACGAGTGCCACCGTTCCCAGTTCGGCGGCAACCACGAGACCATCAAAGAATTCTTCCCGAACTCCCAGCTCTTCGGCTTCACCGGCACGCCTATCTTCGAGCAAAACGCCACGCAGTTCCGCGTCTCCGGCGAGACCAAGACCCTCCGCACCACCGCCGACATCTTCCCGCACGAGCTGCACCGCTACACGATCACGCACGCCATCGACGACCGGAACGTCCTCAAATTCCACGTCGACTACTTTCGCCCCGAGGGCGAGGACACCAGCCAGGCGGGCGAGGACGCGCGGAAGCGCAAGATCGTCGAGAAAATCCTCGCCAGCCACGACGCCGTCACCGCCTCCCGCCGCTTCAACGCCCTCTTCGCCACCGCCTCCATCGACGACGCCATCGCCTACCACGTGCTCTTCGCCGCGGTGCAGGAGGAGCGGCGCGCTGCCGACCCCGAATTCGTCCCGCTCAAGATCGCCTGCGTCTTCTCTCCGCCCGTGCCGCCGGCCAACAAAGACGACAACGACCGTGACATCGAGCAGCTCCAGGAGGATCTGCCCACGGAGCAGGAAAACAACCAGCACGAGCCCGACGCAAAGCGCGTCTCCCTCACGGCCATCATCGCCGCCTACAACGCCCGCTACGGCACCAACCATTCCGTCGGCGAGTTCGACGCCTACTACCAGGACGTCCAGCAGCGCATCAAAGACCAGCGCTTCCCGAACAGCGACCTCCCGCGCCGCGGCGCCGAGAAGATCGATGTTACGATCGTCGTCGACATGCTCCTCACCGGCTTCGACTCGAAATACCTCAACACGCTCTACGTCGACAAGACCCTCAAGCACCACGGCCTCATCCAGGCCTTCTCCCGCACCAACCGCGTGCTCAACGACACCAAGCCCTACGGCCACATCCTCGACTTCCGCGGGCAGCAGACGGCCGTCGACGAGGCCATCGTGATGTTCTCCGGCGTGGGCGGAGGCGCCGACGCGCGCAAGATCTGGCTCGTCGATTCCGCCGAGGTCGTCGTCGGAAAACTCAAGGTCGCCGTCGGCAACCTCGAAAAATTCCTCCGCTCCCACGGCCTCCCGCCGGCCCCCGAGTCCGTGCCCGCGCTGCGCGGCGACGAGGCGCGCGCCGAGTTCGTCAAGTCCTTCAAGGAGGTCCAGCGCCTCAAGACCCAGCTCGACCAATACCTCGATGTCGCGCCCGCGGACCTCGCCGCCATCGACGAACTCCTCCCGCCCGACACGCTCAACGCCTACCGCGGCGTCTATCTCACCACCGCGCACGAACTCAAGAAGCTGCAGGACGCTGGGAACGCCGGCGTCCCCGCCGGCACCTCCGCAGTGGTCGCCGCGCTCGATTTCGAGTTCGTCCTCTTCGCCTCCGCGCTCATCGACTTCGATTACATCATGGGCCTCTGCGCCCGCTTCTCCAGCCCGGCGCCCGACCAGCGTCCGATCACCCGCGAACAGCTCATCGGCCTCATCGAAGCCAACGCCAACTTCAGCGACGAGCGCGAGATCATCACCGCCTACGTCCGCGGCCTCCAGGCCGGCGAAGGTCTCGACAAGACGGAGATCGAGGCCGGCTACCGCCGCTTCCGGGAAAAATTCCACGCCGACGCGCTCGCCGCCGTCGCGCAAAAACACGCCCTGCCGGTCGAGCGCCTCCAGGCGTTCGTGGATGCCATCCTGCAGCGTCTGGTCTTCGACGGCGAGCAGCTCACCGAACTCCTCGCCCCACTCGGCCTCAACTGGAAGACCCGCCGCGTCGCCGAGCTCGCGTTGATGGAAGACCTCGTGCCGCTGCTCAAGAAGCGCGCCGCCGGCCGCGACATCTCCGGCCTCAACGCTTACGAATCATGACGCGACGAACTCGCCTGGGAACGCCGGCGTCCCCGCCGGCACGCTCCGAACCAAAGCCGACGAGGACGTCGGCGCTCCCAGATCGCCCCGCTCTCACGCCCAAGCGGCGGTTTCCTGAATTCCGGGACGGGACGGATTGGGCTGAAAAACTGATCGGCGATTTTCTCGAAGAGAGCCGCGTCAGGGGTAGTTCTGGCGATGTTGCTCGGAAGCTCACTGTGAAGCTCTGGGGGAAAGGCGTGTTTGAAAAAATCGAATCACTCAGCGGCAGCGAAAACACCCAGTATTACCGCCGTAAGGCGGGGCAGTTCATCTACAGCAAACTGGATTTTCTGAATCAGGCGTTCGGCGTTATCCCGACCAGCCTCGACGGCCTTGAGTCCACCGTAGATCTCCCGTGCTTCGACATCTCGAGCGAGCTGCATCCAAACTTCCTGCTGGAATACGTTAAACGTCCCTCATTCTACGAGAAATTTGGAGAGATCGCCGACGGAGGGCGGAAGGCCAAGCGAATCCAAGCCGAGTCGTTCTTGTCGTTCCCGATTCGCGTCCCTCGACGATTTCTCGAACAGCAAAAAATCGCCGAGTGCCTGAGCACGCTGGACGAGCTGATCGGAGCCGAAAGCCAGAAACTCGACGCACTCAAGGCCCACAAAAAAGGGCTCATGCAGCAGCTCTTCCCCCGCGAGGGCGAAACCCTCCCCCGCCTCCGCTTCCCCGAGTTCCACTCCGCCCCTGAATGGGAGGAGAATCCGTTCGATGAATTCGTGGCGAAGTCTTTCTACGGAACATCAAGTTCAACCGCACCCCAAGGCCAGTATCCTGTTCTGCGCATGGGCAACATGGCTGACGGCAGGCTAGATTTCACGACTTTGGTCTACATCGATCTCGATCGTGAATCGTTTGAGTCCTTCCGGCTGGAGGACGGCGATATCCTTCTGAATAGAACCAACAGCCCCGCTCTCGTTGGGAAAATCTCTCTCTTTCGCCTCAAGTCCGAGTGCCTAACCGCGTCCTACATCGTCACGTATCGGCTGAAAAAGCAGCGACTCGATCCGTCGTTCTGCAACTTCATGCTGAACACGCCACTGTATCAGGCGAAAATCAAATCTCTCGCTAAGCCGAGCATCAGCCAGGCGAACATCAATCCAACCACCTTCCGCAAGGAACTAGTCGTTTCCGTCCCTGCGTTTCCCGAGCAACTCCGCATCGCCACCTGTCTCTCTTCGCTCGACGACCTGATCGCCGCCCAAAGCGACCGGCTCGCCGCCCTCCAGACCCACAAGCAAGGCCTCCTCCAGCAGCTCTTCCCGTCGCCCGAGGCCGCCACCACATGAGCACGCCCGGGAGCGCCGGCGTCCCCGCCGGCATTGGTTCAAAAGCCGACGTGGACGTCGGCGCTCCCAGGGCTTGGTATTCGCGCGGCTACCTCCCGCATCGCGACGAACCGCACCTTCTCCAATCCATCACCTACCGCCTGGCCGACAGCCTGCCCCAAGAGAAACTGCGCCTCCTCGAAGACGAACTCCTGTCCTTGCCCGAAGACGCCCGCGAATCCGCTAAACGACAAAAAATAGAACATTGGCTGGATGCCGGCATGGGTTGCTGCGCGCTGCGCCATCCCGAGGTCGCCCGCTACGTCCAGAACGCTTTCCTTCATTTTCATGGCGAGCGCTACCACCTCCACGCGTGGTGCATCATGCCCAATCATGTCCACGTCTTGATCCAGCCCCTGACCGACCTTGCTGCGATCGTTCAATCGTGGAAATCCTTCACCGCCCGTTGGGTCTTGGCCCGCAACGTCGAGCTGGAGCTCGGCGTTGCCGGTAAGAATCTCTGGATGCGCGAATACTGGGATCGCTACATCCGCGACGAAAACCATTACCGCAGAACCGTGGACTACATTCACCAAAACCCCGTGACCGCCGGCCTGTGCGCCAGTCCGCAGGCGTGGCTTTGGTCGAGCGCCTCTGCGAGCGCGTCGCCTGGGGGCACCGGCGTCCTCGCCGGCACGTTCCCGCCCAAGGCCGACGAGGACGTCGGCGCTCCCATTAAATTCCGCCGCCCATGCTGATCCTCTACACTACTGAAGACGGCAAGAGCCGCATCCAGCTCCGAGCGGACGAAAACACCGTCTGGCTCACCCAGTCGGAGACGGCCGACCTCTTCGCCACCACGAAGCAGAACATCTCCCTCCATCTTCAAAACATTTTCGAGGACGGGGAGTTGAGGGAGGGTTCAGTTGTCAAGGAATCCTTGACGACTGCCGCCGACGGCAAGGGCTACCTCACCAAAATCTACAACCTCGATGCGATCCTCGCCGTCGGCTACCGCGTCCGCTCGCCGCGCGGCGTCCAGTTCCGCCGCTGGGCCTCGACTGTTCTCAAGGAATATCTGCTCAAGGGCTTCGCGATGGACGACGAGCGGCTCAAAAACCCCGACGGACGCCCGGACCACTTCGACGAGATGCTCGCACGCATCCGCGACATCCGCGCCTCGGAGAAACGCTTTTACCAGAAGGTCCGCGAGCTCTTCGCCCTCAGCACCGATTACGACAAGACCGATCAGACCACCCAACTGTTTTTCGCCATCGTCCAGAATGTTCTGCTCTATGCCGTCACTCGCCAGACCGCGGCCGAACTTATCAAGGCCCGCGCCAACCCCGCTGATGCGCACTTCGGCCTGCTCGCGTGGAAGGGCGACAAGGTCCGCAAGACCGACATCCTCGTCGCCAAGAACTACCTCACCGAGGACGAAATCGACACCCTCAACCGCCTCGTCGTCATCTTCCTCGAAACCGCCGAACTGCGCGCCAAGAACCGCCAGGAGACGCGCATGAGATTCTGGAGGGAAAACATCGACCAGATCATCACCGCCAACGGATTCCCGCTCCTCGCCGGCGCCGGCGGCATCAGCCACGAGCAGATGGAGGCGTCCACGAGCGCCCTTTACCTCGACTTCGACTCGCGCCGCAAAAAACAGGAAGCCCTCGCCGCCGACCAGTCCGACGAAGCCGAGCTGAAATCCATCGAGGCGAAACTCAAGCGCCGCCCCCAAAAGCCTGATTCTCCCGAATGACCGCCACCGACCAACAACGCCTCGGCAAAACCCTGTGGGCCATCGCCGACCAGCTCCGCGGCGCGATGAACGCGGACGATTTCCGCGACTACATGCTGGCCTTCCTCTTTCTGCGCTACCTCTCCGACAACTACGAGGTCGCCGCGAAGAAGGAACTGGGCGGCGATTACCCCAAGTTCGGGCCCGACGATCCCCGCGTGCCGCTCGCGATCTGGTATGCGAACAATCCCGGTGACGTCGTCGATTTCGAGAAGCAGATGCGGCGCAAGGTGCATTACGTCATCCAGCCGCGCCACCTGTGGGCCAGCATCGCCAGTCTCGCCCGCAGCGAGAGCGACGACCTGCTGGAGACGCTCAAGGACGGTTTCGACTACATCGAAAACGAATCCTTTCAGAGCACGTTCCAAGGGCTGTTCTCGGAGATCAATCTCTACTCGGAAAAGCTCGGTCGGAGCCAGCCGGAGAAGAACAAGAAGCTCTGCGGCATCATCAAGAAGATCGCCGAAGGGCTGAAGGAGTTTTCCACCGACATCGACGCGCTCGGCGACGCCTACGAATACCTCATCGGCCAGTTCGCCGCTGGTTCCGGCAAGAAAGCAGGCGAGTTCTACACTCCGCAGCAAATCTCCACCATCCTCTCGCGGATCGTCACGCTCGACAGCCAGGAGCCGAATACCGGCCCGGTGAAACACCTCGGCAGCGTCTTCGACTTCGCCTGCGGCTCCGGCTCGCTCCTGCTCAACGTCCGTCAGCAGCTCAAAAAGCAGGGCGGCACCATCGGCAAGATTCGCGGGCAGGAGAAAAACATCACGACCTACAATCTCGCGCGCATGAACATGCTGCTGCACGGGGTGAAGGACACGGAGTTCGAAATCTATCACGGCGACACGCTCACCAACGATTGGGATATGCTGCGGGAGACCAATCCGGCCAAGATGCCCAAGTTCGACGCCATCGTCGCCAATCCGCCCTTCAGCCTGCGCTGGGAGCCGAAGGACGACATGGCCGACGACGTGCGTTTCAAAAACCATGGCCTCGCTCCCAAGTCCGCCGCCGACTTCGCCTTTCTCCTCCACGGCTTCCACTACCTCAAGGATCAGGGTGTCATGGCCATCATCCTGCCGCACGGCGTGCTCTTCCGTGGCGGTGCCGAGGAACGCATCCGCACGAAGCTCCTCCAAGACGGCCACATCGACACCGTCATCGGTTTGCCCGCGAACCTGTTTTATTCCACGGGCATTCCCGTCTGCATCCTCGTCCTCAAGAAATGCAAGAAGCCCGACGACGTGCTGTTCATCAACGCCGCCGAGCACTTCGAGAAGGGCAAACGCCAGAACGTGCTTCTCGACGAGCATATCGACAAAATCGTCTCGGCCTATCGCGATCGCCGAGAGGAAGAACGGTATTCGAAGCGCGTCTCGATGGAGAAGATCACGGCAGAGGGCTTCAACCTGAACATCTCGCGCTACATCAGCACGGCGGTGGCGGAGGAAGAGATCGATCTGGCGGCGACGCACGCGCGGCTCGTGGAACTCGAGCAATCGGTCCGCGCCGCCGCGGCGAAGCACAATGCGTTTCTCCGGGAGCTCGGATTGCCGCTCTTGCCGACGCCTCCATTGAAGGACGAGAACTAAGGCGGGTGACCAGATTTCGTCATGGCCTTCACCGAATTCGAAATCGCTGAGCATGCCGCCGTCATCGAGCGGGTCTTCTGGTCCAGGCGCCGTCCGCCGCTGCACATTCGCGATCGGATACGCGAGGGACAGCACATCGAGGGCCAGAGCGTCGAACTATTCTTCGTGCGCCCGGTGTGGGACGACCCCACGCGGCACACCGAGGAGTCCATCGCCAAACTGACGTTCGTTCTCGCCAGCGGCGTCTGGCGGATTTTCTGGAAACGAGCGGACCTCAAGTGGCACCGCTACCCCGCCCGTGCCGGAAGCGCCGACGCTCGAAGCGGCGTTGCGCGTCGTCGATCGAGACGCGAACGCGTGCTTCTTTGGGTGAGTCGCGGTTGACCAAGGCGGGTTGGCCGCAAGAAGGCGCAAAAGGGCTGAGTTGCTTCGTGTGCGTCGGTGGGGCGCCTATAGGCGCGTGAGGGTGATGCGACTTCGGGAGGGATTTGTCGCCGCCGGGACGGCGGCGACCACCCTCAAGGCACTGACTCGACCTCTGTCATCGCGGGGCGCACGGCGCGCGCCGTGGCGAGCCAGATGGTTCGTCGGCCTGCGAAGCGGGCTCCCTCGCAATGGCAGTAAAATGACGCGCGATTGGCCGGAGGCTGTGCGGCCGTGCTTATCGACGGGGCCGGTGCGGTTCGCGTCGCGTTACCCCGGATATTTCGCTGTGTAGCGGAAACCGTGAGGTTTTCGCACCTCCGCAGCGGCGAAATTCTCACGAATTCGGCTCCCACGCTGCGTCGCGTGCTTCGCTCTGCGGGTGAAACATCCGCGCTCGGCCCGGCCGCAAGGGTCGGCCCTACGCCGACGGGCGGTGACGAGCGTCTTTGTCTTTTGCGCGCCTTGCGCCTCTTTGCGGCCAACGGAATCCGCCGGTCGGAGACCGGCGCTACGTCGCGGCGGGCTCGAGGGCCCGGCTGCGGTAGCGGTAGTAGGCGGCGCAGGCGCCTTCGCTGCTGACCATCGGGGCGCCGAGCGGCGCCTCGGGCGTGCAGCGCGTGCCGAAGGCGGGGCAGTCGTGCGGCTTTTTCACGCCGCGCATGATTTCGCCGCTGACGCATTCCGTGCAGCCGTGTTCGGCGCGGTGCGTGAGCGGGAATCGTCGCGCGGCGTCGTAGGCGGCGAATTTGGCGCGGACGGCGAGGCCGCTTTGCGGGATGACGCCGATGCCGCGCCAGTCGCGGTCGGCGACTTCAAAAACGGTTTCGACAATCGTGCGCGCGTGCGTGTTGCCCTCGGTGCGCACGGCGCGCGAGTAGGCGTTTTCCACCTCGGCGCGGCCCGACTCGAGTTGTTTCACGCAGAGCAGAATGCCTTCGAGGATGTCGACCGGCTCGAAACCGGTGATGACGATCGGCGCGCGGTATTCTTGCGCGATGGGACCATATTCCTCGATGCCCATGATCGTGCAGACGTGGCCGGCGGCGAGGAAGCCTTGGACGCGGTTGTCGGGCGAGCCGAGGATGGCGCGCATCGCGGGCGGCACGAGGACGTGCGAGGTGAGGATGGAGAAATTCGCCACGGCGTCGCGCTCGGCGAGGAGGACGGACATGGCGTTGGCGGGCGCGGTGGTTTCAAAGCCGACGGCGAAGAATACGACGGGGCGCGTCGGGTTGGCTTTGGCGATGCCGACGGCGTCGAGCGGCGAGTAGACGATGCGCACGTCGCCGCCGCGCGCTTTGGCGGTGAGCAGATCGATGCCGTTGCCGGGCACGCGGAGCATGTCGCCGAACGAGCAGAGGATGGCGCCGTGCTGGAGCGTGAGTTCGACGGCTTGGTCGATGAGGTCGGCGCTGGTGACGCAGACGGGGCAGCCGGGGCCGTGGACGAGCGTGATGTTTTTCGGGAGGAGATCGTCGAGGCCGAACTTCACGATGGCGTGGGTCTGGCCGCCGCAGATTTCCATGATCGTCCACGGGCGCGTCGTGATGCGCGCGATGGCGTCGGCGAGTTTGCGGACGAGCGCGGCGTCGCGGTATTCGTCGACGTATTTCATAGCCCGCCTCCGCTCTGCGAGCTACGGCGAGGTTCGTCCTGAAGCTTCGCTTCAGGCGAAGCGGGCAGTTCTATCCCGTCGAGTTCGCCCATTTGCTTGAGGTATTCGAAGGTCTGGGCGGCTTCTTCGGGGTCGACGGTGCTGATGGCGACGCCGACGTGGACGAGCACGTAGTCGCCGAGTTTGGCTTCAGGCGTGCAGGTGAGGCTGACGAGTTTGACGACGCCGGAAAAACTGACTTTGGCGGAGCGGAGGAGGGGATCGTCGCCGATGATTTCGACGACTTTACCGGGAACGGCGAGGCACATGGATCGAGCGCTGGGACGGCGCGGTTGACGTTGGAGGTTTAAGTTGAAGAAGGCGCGGACGGGGCCTTGCGGAGGAGCGAGTAGGGCGCGCGTGGAAGACGGAAAACGGGCGGGCGGAGTGCGGGTAGGGCGGTGAGTAGCGAGTGGGAGGGAAGATTTCAGATGGATCGCCACGGCCCGCTTTGCAGGCCTCGCGATGACAGACGGGAGAGAGGCGCGTCAGTTGCGGCGGGTTTGGTCGGCGAGGATGACGATAAAGAGGAAGATCATGACGGCAGGGACGAGGAGGACGAGGGTCATGGCGGGAGGTCGACGGAGGTGAGGCCCCAGAGCGCCGCGAGCGCCTGGCCGGCGGCGATGGAGTTGTCGTTGGGGGAGAGACGGCGATGCGTGAGGACTTTGAAGCCCGCGTTGCCGAGCGCCTCGCTCGCGAGGTCGTGCAGCAGGGCGTTTTGAAAACAGCCGCCGGTGAGCGCGACGGTGCCGACGCCCGCTTCGGTGGCGACGGCGACCATGGCGCGCGCGAGGCCGCGGTGAAAATCGGCGGCGATCTCGTCGGGGCTGCGCGGGTCGCGCAGGAGTTGCGAGATCGCGGGCGCCCAATCGACGTCGAGCATCGCGCCGGGCGTGGCGGCGCGCACGATGTCGAACGGCAATGCGCCGCGGCCGGCGGTCGCGCGTGCGGCGGCGGCTTCGAGGCAGAGCGGCGCCTGGCCTTCGAAGCTGTTGCGCATACAGAGGCCGAGCAGCGCGCTGACGCCGTCGAAGAGGCGACCGCCGCTGGAGCAGAGCGGGGAATTCAGGCCGCGCACGAGCATCTGGTGGAGGTTGGCCTGCTCGTTCGCGGTAAAATGGAATCGCGCGCAGAGCGGCGCGAAGAGGTCCATCTCGTGGCCGAGTCCGAGGGCGACGCGGCGCGCGTCCTTCACCGCGGCCTCGCCGCCGACGAGGCGGAACGGCCGCAGGCGCGCGAAGCGCGTGGCGCGGCTCTTTTCGAGGAGGATGAACTCGCCGCCCCAGACCGTGCCGTCTTCGCCGTAGCCGGTGCCGTCCCAGGAAATGCCGAGGACGTTGTCGGCGACGTGCTCGTGCTCGAGGAGGCACGCGAGCACGTGCGCGAGGTGGTGTTGCACGGCGAGCTGCGGGAGGCCGGTGCGGCCAGCGAAGTGCGTCGACGCGTAGTCGGGATGCTTGTCGTGGACGACGAGTTGCGGACGCGCGGCGTAGAGTTCGCTGAGCGTGGCGATGGTGTGCTCGAAGACGGTTTGCGTGGCGGCGTTGCCGAGATCGCCGAGGTGCGGGCTGAGGACGAGTTGATCGCCGGAGGCGACGGCGATAGTGTTCTTCATCTGGCCGCCGACGCAGAGCGTCGTCTCGTGCAATTCGCCCGGCAGCCGCAGCGGACGCGGCGCGTGGCCGCGGGCGCGACGGAGGAGGATCGGCTGGCCCGTGCGCGAGAGGCGAACGACGGAATCGTCGACGGGGCGCGCGATGACGCGGTCGTGCGCGAGGTGGAGATCGGCGATGCCGGCGAGACGTTCGCGGGCCTCGGCGTTGTCGGTGCAGAGCGGTTCCTCGGAGAGGTTCGCGCTGGTGGCGACGAGCGGACCGCCGAAAGTGCCGAGCAGCAGCACGTGCAGCGGCGTGTAAGGGAGGAGGGCGCCGATCCAGGGGTTGTCAGGCGCGATGCTATAGGCGAGCGGCGCGCCGGCGAGACGGCGGACGAGAACGATGGGCGCTTCGGGGGAGGTGAGGAGGCTTTGCGCGGAAGCCGGGACGTCGGCGCAGGCGTAGAGCGAAGCGAGGTGGGGGAACATCACCGCGAGCGGTTTTTCTTCGCGGTGTTTGCGGCGGCGGAGTTCGGCGACGGCGGTGTCGTTCGACGCGTCGCACATCAGGTGAAAGCCGCCGAGGCCTTTCACGGCGACGATTTCGCCGCGGCGGAGGGCGGTGGCCGCGGCGTTGATAGCGTCGCGCCGCTCAGCGAGTCGGGTGCCGGCGCCGTCGGTGAAGCAGAGTTGCGGGCCGCAGACGGGGCAGGCGTTGGGCTCGGCGTGGAAGCGGCGGTCGAGCGGGTCGCGGTATTCGCGTTCGCAGGTCGGGCACATGCGGAACGCGCGCATGGTCGTGCGCGGGCGGTCGTAGGGGAGTTGCTCGATCAGCGAATAGCGCGGGCCGCACTGCGTGCAGTTGATGAACGGGTAGAGGTGGCGGCGGTCGGTCGGGTCGAGCAGCTCGCGCTCGCAATCGGCGCAGAGCGCGAGGTCGGGCGGCGTGGTGGCGCTCGGCGCGGTGCCGCGGCCCGTGTCGGTTTCGGAAATGGTGAAAAGCGCGCCGGCGGGCTGCTCGTTGGCGGGCGGATCGAGGCGCTCAACGGAGGCGACGCGGGCGGCGGGCGGGGCGTGATGTTGGAGCGCGTCGACGAGCGCGGCGAGTTGCGTCGCGTCGCCGCGGGCGCGGATGAGGACGCCTTCGGCGTCGTTGCGCACCCAGCCGTGGACGTGGAGTTCGTTGGCGACGCGATGGACGAACGGCCGGAAGCCCACGCCTTGCACCGTGCCGCGGACGCGGAGCAGCGTGTCGGTGAGCGGGGGCGTGGTGGGCATGGGGGAGGTGGGGACTGAGGACAGAGGGCTGAGGGCGGAAGGGGTTTTGTCGTTCTCGTAATCTTACTCGTAATCGTTCTCTCGGTTTGGAGCGCTCAGGTCGCGGTGGGCGGGCGGAGAGAACGATTAAGATTACGATTACGAGAACGAGGCGGCGGGTGGGTTTTGGACTATGGGTGCCGCGGGCGTGGCCTCGGCCGCTTGGCACGCTGTGACGCACTCCCGGCGCGCCCAGCGGTCGCGCCCTACCAACGATGCCGACCGACGGGCGCGGCACCGCGTGCGTGGCCGCGGATTCTTCGCTTCGCTCAGAATGGCAGGTGGGGAAGAGTGCACGGGAGAATGGACGCGCGGACTGCGGCGGGAGTTTTTTAGGCCGGCTGAAGCCGGCCCTACTGTTTCGGCAAACGCGCGCGCAGGTAGGCATACCATTGCGCGAGGCCTTCGCCGGTGCGGGAGGAGACTTCGATGATTTGCGCCTGCGGGGCGATCTTGCGGATGTTTTCGATCGCGAGCGCGCGGTTGAAGCCGAGGGCGTCGGCGACGTCGACTTTGGTGAGGAGGACGACGTGCGCGGATTTGAAGATCGGCGGATACTTCAGCGGCTTCTCTTCGCCTTCGGTGGTGGAGAGGAGGACGACGCGGATTTGTTCGCCGAGATCGAAGGAGGCGGGGCAGACGAGATTGCCGACGTTCTCAATGAAGAGCACGCGCGCGCCGGTGAGGTCGAGGGCTTCGACGCCACGGGCGATCATGCCGGCATCGAGGTGGCAGACGGTGCCGGTGGTGATTTGCGCGACGGAGGCGTGCGGGCGGTTGAGGCGGCGGCCGTCGTTGTCGGTTTCGAGATCGCCGACGAGCACGGCGCAGCGGACGTCCTTGCCGAACTCGTCGAGCGTGCGTTCGAGGAGCGTCGTTTTGCCGGCGCCGGGGGAGGAGACGAGGTTGAGCGCGAGGAGTCCGCGGCCGAGGAAGTAGCCGCGGTTACGCTCGGCGAGGATGTCGTTGCGCTCGAGCAGCGGGATGCTGAGGTCGAGCGAGCGGACCTGGACTTCGCCTTTCGGACTGGCCTGCAAAGCGGCGCTGATCTCCGCCGACAGCGGGGCGGAGAGAGCGCGGGTGGGGGAGACGGCGGCGCCGTTCAGCGGACTGATACGAACGCCGTCGTCAGCAATGGCGGGATTTTCAGCGGACATGGTGCGGAGAGGCTTTTTCGTGGGCGGTGGCGAATTCGAGGCGCGCGAGCTCGAGCTCGCGGCCCGAGCGGACGTCGCCGGAGAACGCGGCGCAGCGCGGGCATTGGAAAATGAAGCCGCTCTCGATCGTGAAGTCGGCGGCGCAGGCCTTGCAGTGCGCGCGGGCGGGGACGGTTTCGATCTCGAGCGCGGCGCCCTCGGCGATGGAGCCGGGCGTGCAGGCCTCGAACCCGAAGCGCAGCGCCTCGGCGTCCACGCCGGAGATCGCGCCGATGCGCATGACGACCCGCGTGACTCGCGTGGCGTGGTGAGCGCGCGCTTCGCGGCGGATTACGTCGAGCGCGGACTCGATGATGCCGACCTCGTGCATAGTGAAATGCATTGGACCGCGCGAGCAGGCGCGTCGAGCGGAGAGCGAATTTTCGCCAAGCACTGCGCACCCTTTGCCAAGCGGTGCATATGCGCGGTGCGACGCGTCCGCTACTCTGCGCGCCTCAAGTCAGGAGAAGGTTGTCCTAGTTTCCCCAATAACCCTACCGCGACGTTCCCGACCCACGACGAGCGCGCCGCTTCGCAACCATGGAAATCGAATCGGCAACGAAACCCCAAAAGAAGGACGAGACGATCTACGAACACATGTTGTCGCGCGGCGTGAGCCGCCGTGACTTCCTGCAGTTCTGCGCCTGGATGGGCGCCTGTATCGGGCTGGAGCAAACCGGCGTGGCGCAGATGACGAAGGCGCTCGAAACGAAGAAACGCATTCCCGTCGTCTGGCTGCATTTTCAGGAGTGCACGTGCTGCAGCGAATCGTTCATCCGCAGCTCGCACCCGATCGTCGCGGATATTTTGTTGGATAAAGTTTCGCTCGATTACTCCGAGACGCTGATGGCGGCGTCCGGCCATCAGGCGGAGAAGAGCCTGCGCGACACGATCACGAACTTCAAAGGCGAGTATCTGCTCTGCGTCGAGGGCTCGATCCCGACAGCCGAGGACGGCGTGTATTGTTGCATCGGCGGCAAGACGGCGCTCCAGATCGCCGAGGAAGTCGCGAAGGACGCGAAGGCGATCGTCGCTTGGGGCAATTGCGCCAGCTCCGGCTGCGTGCAGGCCGCGAAGCCGAATCCGACTTCCGCGAAGCCCGTGCACAAGGTGCTCGGCGGAAAACCGATCATCAACGTCCAGGGCTGCCCGCCGATCGCCGAGGTCATGGCCGGCGTGCTCGTGCACTTGCTGACCTTCGACCGCATCCCGCAGCTCGACAGTCTCGGGCGCCCGAAGGCGTTCTACTCGCGCCGCGTGCACGACACGTGCTATCGCCGCCCGAACTACGATGCCGGCCTCTTCGTCGAAAGCTTCGACGACGAGAACGCGCGCAAGGGCTACTGCCTCTACAAGGTCGGCTGCCGCGGCCCATCGACCTACAACGCCTGCGGCACGATCCGCTGGAACGGCGGCGTGAGTTTCCCGATTCAATCGGGTCACCCGTGCATCGGTTGCTCCGAGGCAAATTTCTGGGACAACGGACCGTTCTACCAACGCGTGCCGGCCTTCCCGGGGTTTGGGATCGAAGAGACTGCCGACAAGCTCGGCCTCGCCGCCTTGGCGGCTTCCGCGGGCGGCGCAGCCGTCCACGCCATCATGACGAACGTCCGCAAACGTCACGAGATCGGCGAGCATGCCGGCGAGAACGCCGAGCAGGCTGAGAAGGACAACCCCGAGTCGAAATCCTAACCCCGCGGAGAAGCCATACCATGAGCGAAAGAATTGTTGTTGATCCTGTAACTCGTATCGAAGGCCACCTGCGCATCGAGGCGGAGGTGAAAGACGGAAAGATCGTCGATGCCTGGTCGGCCGGCACGATGGTGCGCGGCCTCGAAATCATCCTCCGTGGCCGCGATCCGCGCGACGCTTGGGCGTTCACGGAACGCGTGTGCGGAGTGTGCACGACGGTGCACGCGCTGGCATCGGTGCGCTCCGTCGAGGACGCGCTCGACATCAAGATCCCCGCGAACGCCGAACTGATCCGAAACATCATGTTCTGCACGCAATACATGCATGACCACGTGGTGCATTTCTACCACCTGCATGCGTTGGATTGGGTCGATGTCGTCAGCGCGTTGAAGGCCGATCCGGCCGCCACGTCGACGCTCGCGCAGAAGTTGTCGAAGTATCCGAAGAGCTCGCCGAATTACTTCAGCGAGCTCCAGAAGCGCCTCACGAAATTCGTCGAGAGCGGCCAGCTCGGCATCTTCGCCAACGGCTACTGGGGCCACCCGGCGTTCAAGCTCCCGCCCGAGGCCAATCTGATGGCGGTCGCGCATTACCTCGAAGCGCTCGAGTGGCAGAAGGAGATCGTGAAGATCCATACGATCTTCGGCGGCAAAAATCCGCACCCGAACTACCTCGTCGGCGGCGTCCCGTGCGCCATCAACATCGACGAGGCCAATGCGATCAACGCCGAGCGCCTCGCCTTCGTCGGCCAGACGCTGCAGCGCGCGAAGGAGTTCATCGAGCAGGTCTACATCCCCGACGTGCTCGCGGTCGCGCCGTTCTACCTCGATTGGGCCAGCATCGGCGGCGGCTTGGAAAACTACCTCGCCTACGGCGACCTGCCGACGAACGGCTTCGCCGACGTGAAGAGCTTCAAGTTCCCGCGCGGCGCGATCCTCGGTCGCAACTTGAACGAAGTGCACCCGGTCGATCCGAAGGACGACACGGGCGTGCAGGAGTTCATTGACCACTCGTGGTATGAATACTCGCAGCAAGGCGGCCTCCACCCGTGGGCCGGTGAAACCAAGCTGAAGTATTCCGGCCCGAAGCCGCCTTACGAGCACCTCGACGTCGACGCGAAGTATTCGTGGCTGAAGACGCCGCGCTGGAAGGGCCACGCGATGGAAGTCGGTCCGCTCTCGCGCATGCTCGTCGGTTACGCGGCGGGCAACGACGACATCAAGGGCGCCGTCACCGACGCGCTCGGCGCGCTCAAGGCGCCCGCTTCCGTGCTGTTCTCGACGCTCGGCCGCACCGCGGCCCGCGCGATCGAGTCGCAGCTCGCGGCGAAGTGGGGCCTCGAGTTCTTCAACACGCTCCTCGCGAACATCAAGGCGGGCGACACCCGCACGTTCACCCGCGAGAAGTGGGAGCCGAGCACCTGGCCGAGTGTGGCGAAGGGCGTCGGTTGCACCGAGGCTCCGCGCGGCGCGCTCGCGCACTGGATCGTCATCGGCGACCAGAAGATCGCGAACTACCAACTGGTGGTTCCGAGCACCTGGAACGCCTCGCCGCGCGACGGCAAGGGCCAGCGCTCCGCCTACGAGGCTTCGCTCATCGGCACGCCCGTGCACGATGTGAACCAGCCGCTCGAAATCATCCGCACCATCCACTCGTTCGACCCGTGCCTCGCCTGCGCTGTCCATCTCTACGAGGACAAGCGGGAAGTCGCGCGTCACGAGTTGCTGGTGAAGTAACCCGGAGGCCCCATGCCCTCACACGATTACCAACGCGTCTACGTGTGGCAGCAGCCGGTGCGCTGGTTCCATTGGATCAACGCGCTCTGCATCGTCACACTGTGCACGACGGGTTACTTCATCGCGCACCCGCCGGCGTTCATGAACTCGGGCGAAGCGGCGCTGAACTTCTGGTTCGGCAAGCTGCGCTTCGTGCACTTCCTGACCGCCTACGTGTTCCTCGGGAACTTCATGTTCCGGCTCTACTGGTCGGTCGTCGGAAACAAATACGCGAATTGGCGCAATTTCTTTCCGCTCACGGGCGGACAGATGCGTCAGGTGGCGGATGTGCTGAAGGTCGACGTCGTCCAACTGGACCATCGGCCGGCACGCGCGCTCGGCCACAATTCCGTGGCCTACTTCATCTACGCCGGCACGGGACTGCTCACGCTGTTCCAAGTCGCGTCGGGCTTCGCGCTCTACGCGCCGATGAGCGGCCACTGGTTCCCGCAGCTCTTCGCGTGGGTGGTGCCGCTGTTCGGCAGCGAGCAGAACCTGCGCGTCTTCCACTACGCGGTGACTTGGCTGTTCGGCGTCTTCGTGTTCATCCACGTTTATCTCGTGATGTATCACGACTACGTGGAAGGCCACGGCGTGCTGACGTCGATCATCGGCGGCTGGAAGTTCATGGAAAAAGACAAGGTCCAGGCCGAGCACGCGACCGGCGTCTCGAGTTTGCCGACCAAGCCCAGCGCACCGAAGAACCAATGACCTGACCCAAGCGTAGCAGCCGAGGTGCGTAGCAGCCGACGTAAGGAGGCTGAGACGCGAAACGCGCCACAGGCGCGCCAGCCTCGTCACCTCGGCTGCTACTTTGAATTTCAGAAAATGATCTCCACTCATGAACTCGCCGGCGCCGCTGCTTCGTCGAACGTCGCGGCGCCGCAAGCTGCGCCGACGGTCCTGCTGCTCGGCGTCGGCAACTGGCTCATGGGGGACGAAGGTGTCGGCATTCACGTCGTCCAGGCGCTCGAGGCGCAGCCGCCGCTCTTCGGCGTGCGCACGCTCGACGGCGGCACCGGCGGCGTGAACCTGTTGCTCGAACTCGAAGGCTTCCGCGACGTGGTCATGGTCGACGCGACGCGCGACGGACAACCGGCCGGCACCATCACTTTCCTTCAGCCCCGCCAAGTGGGCGACTTGCCGCGTGGGCTCGGCGCTCATGATTTCGGGCTGAAGGATCTTTTTGCGGCGGCCGCCTTGCTGGGACAGTTGCCGCGCATCCATCTCTACACGGTCTCCGTGGAAGAGCTGAAACCGATGTGCACCGACCTGTCGCCCCCGGTGGCGGCGGCGGTGCCCGAGGTCGTGCACGCGATGCACGCCCTGGCCGCGCGACTCGCGGCGGAGGGCGCGCCGTGAGCACGAGAGACGTGAGCGCGATCTCCGAGGTGGCGCGGCGCTTCAGCCCGCGCTCGAGATTCGCGACGCGGGCTGAAGCACCGCGCCCCGACCGCCGCGTCGCCGCTGGGGCGGCGATGCGGCCGAGCGAAACGGACGTCGTCTCCAGCCGACTGACGTCGGCCGCGGCGAAGAGGATTTCGTGAACGCGGAATTTCACGCGCACGTGCTCAGTCGCCCCGAGTTGTCGGTGCTGTTGGCGAGCACGGCCGGCGTCGCGGTGCTGCACACGCTCGCGGGACCGGATCACTATCTGCCGTTCATCGTGATGGGCCGCGCGCGGAAATGGTCCGTGGCGCGCACGGCATTCTGGACGACGCTCTGCGGCGCGGGTCACGTCGGCAGCTCGGTGCTGCTCGCAGTGGCCGGGGTGATCTTCGGCTTCGGGCTCGAGCGCGTGCAGTTTCTCGAGGAGATCCGCGGCAATCTGGCGGCGTGGGCGATGATCGCGTTCGGCGCGGTGTATGGCGTGTGGGGTTTGAAGAAGGCGCTGCGCGCGCGCTCGCATGCGCACGCGCACACGCATGGCGGTCGCGATCACGATCACCAGCACACTCACGGCGGCGCGCACGGCCATCCGCACGGCGAGACGGAGGGCTTCAAGCTGACGCCGTGGATTCTGTTCACGATTTTCGTCTTCGGCCCGTGTGAGCCGATGATTCCGCTCGTAATGTATCCGGCTACCCAAGGGAGCTGGAGCGATGTGTGGGCGGTCGTGGGCGCGTTCAGCGCGCTGACGATCGGCTCGATGCTCGCCGTCGTGTTGCTCGCGCGCCAAGGCGTGCGCTTCATCGCCACGCCGCGCGTCGAGCGCTTTTCCCACGCCGCAGCCGGCGGCACTTTGTTGTGCGCCGGCTGTGCGATGCTGTTTTTCGGACTGTGAGTGTGCTGCGCATCAGTTGGCGAGTTGGTGGCGCGGTTTGCGATTCCGCGGGAATTTCTGAACTGCGCGCGGCGCGTGTCGCTGAAGAGCGCACGATGACGGCGCGCATTTTCGGATCGCCTGCGTGTTCAGAGGGAAAACCCCACCAAGCTCTGCATACACGTCGGCAAGGCCTGCGGAGTCATTAGCGGCCCTTTCTGAGACACTGGCCACGCTGCCCGGATAATTTTTGCGAATAGAACACCAACGGGAGACCCAAACCAAAACCTAACCCTGCTTCAGCCATGAGCACTCGCTGGACAAAAAGCACCCTAATCTTCGGAGGAGCCGCCATCTGGGGTCTCCTTCTCGTGTCGTGCGTCGTCTCCGACCGCACGATCGTCGCCCCGCCCAAGATCGCGGGCGCGAATTATGTCGGCACCAAGAAATGTCTGGAATGTCACGAGGAGACCGGCGGTCACTTCGCTGACGCGACACACGCCAAGCTCGCGTTGAAGGACGAGAAAGGCGTCGATATTTCGTGCGAGTCCTGCCACGGCGGCGGCTCGGTGCACGTGAAGGCGGGCGGCGGCAAGGGCACGGTGATCAATCCGGCCAAGACTCCGGAAGCCTGCTTCGCCTGCCACCTCGACAAGCGCGGCGAATTCGCGCTGCCGAATGCGCACCCGCTCGACAACGTCGCTTGCAGCGATTGCCACGATCTCCACAAGGGCAAGGCCATCGCCCGCACCGGCGCCGAACTCGAGACGCCGAACGAGACCTGCACCAAGTGCCACACGGCGCAGAAGGGTCCGTTTCTCTTCCCGCACCAGGCAATGCAGGAAGGCTGCACCGCCTGCCACAATCCGCACGGCACGGTGAATCAGAAGATGCTCGTCGCGCGCGATGCGAACCTCTGCTTGCGCTGCCACCTGGAGCACCCGTCGACTGTCAGCGTCAGCGGCGTCCCCGGTGTGATCGGCGACGGCAAGATCGCGGTCGGTGGTGAAGATCACCGCTCCCGCCTGCAGAACGGCACCTGCTGGGTCGCCGGCTGCCACGAGGACGTCCACGGCTCCAATGCGAGCAAAGCCATGCGCTACTAAAACTGGAGGACACCTAACATGAACTTCTCTCTTACTTCCCTTCGTAGCGCCGGTCTCCTCGCGAGCCTCGCGCTGGTAGTCGGGGCGATCGCCGCCACACCCGCGGCCGACCTGTTCCCGAATTACGACAGCTACATCAAGCTCACGGGCAAGACCGCCACCGTCACCGGCAACGGCGCGTCCTTTGCCCGCCGCGCCCAGTTCCCCGAGAACGGCGCCTACGGCATCGAAGCCCTCCGCATCAACAAAGACATCGACGACGCGACCGCGCTCTCCATCGAGGGCAAGGCGCTCGTCGGCAAGGAGGATTACCTCGGCGCGTTCAAACTCACGAAGAACGAAGTCGGCTCGTTCGACATGGGCTACAAGCGTTATCGCACGTTCTACGAGGGGATCGGCGGCTTCTTCCCGCTCAACAATCGCTGGTCCCAGCTCAGCAACCCCGAGCTGCACACCGATCGCGCGAAGTTCTGGGCCGAAGCCAAGATCGAGCGCCCCAACGCCCCGAAGTTCGAGTTCCGCTACACGAACGAGCAACGCACGGGCAAGAAGGACTCCACGATCTGGGGTGACAGCGACTTCACCGGCGTCCCGTCCTACTACGGCGTCGGCGCCTCCGCGCTGAATCCTCCGTATTCGACGAATCGCAAGATCGTCGCGAACTACATCGACATGGACGAGCGCCAGCAGAACTGGTTCGCCGGCGTGAAGCACACCGTCGGCAACACCGATCTCGAGTTCGAGATCAACCACAACATCGCCAAGCGCTCCGACTATCGCTCGGTCATCCGTTATCCCGGCGAATTGCAGCTCTATCCCCGCCAGAGCTCTTCGACCAACCCGCCGCAAGTCTACCCGCCCGCCACGATCGCCAACGAGA
Organism: Opitutia bacterium; assembly: GCA_016187945.1. GTDB lineage: Bacteria > Verrucomicrobiota > Verrucomicrobiia > Opitutales > Opitutaceae > Didemnitutus. The sequence continues at coordinate 304,059 of JACPIT010000006.1, read as the reverse complement.
TCGTCGGCTACGACGTGCAGAACTACGACGGCAGCACGACCAGCTACACCGGCAAGTTCGAGACGAAGTTCACCGAGACGATCTCCGTCTTCGGCGGCCTGCTCTACTCGGACGGCTCGGCCGATCTCGGCGGCGATCGCCAGATGATGACCAAGTTCCCGACCGCCATCGGCACGGTCAACGTCGTCGGCGGCTTCGTCGGCGCGACCGGTCGCCCGGCTTATTCCTACAAGACCACCGACGGCAGCGTGAACGAGAAGGTTCTCGCCGCCAACGTCGGCCTGAAATTCAAGCCGAGCTCCGATTTCACCGGCCACGTCGCGCTCAAGTATGAGAAGACCGACATCGACGGCCATAACACGACGCTCTATACCAGCACACGCGTCGATCAGGCCACGGGCGCAACCACGGTCATCACCGCCAGCGCGCCGAACGTCGCCGATCGTTCCGAGAAATCGTGGATTCCCGAGGCGGAACTCCGCTACACGGGCATCAAGAACGTCGCGTTCTACGGCAGTTTCGACTATCGCCACTCGCCCGGCGACGAATACGGCACCAGCACCAGCGCCACCACCGGCGGCGGCCTCGGCAGCGCGACCACGAGCTACGACAACGTGAAGCTCAACCACGCCCACTACAAGTTCGGCGCCAACTGGACGGTCGCTCCCGCTCTGACTCTCCGCGGCGAGGTCTTCTACAAGGACCACACCAACGGCTTCTACGGCTACAACACTTCCGCCGGCGACAGCTTCGTCATGGGTTACGAGTTCTTCGGCCAGAAGCTGAGCGCGATCTACAAGCCCGCTAGTAATCTCTCCTTCACGACGCGCCTCGTGCACCAGACCGGCAAGATGGACCTCACCATCGACGGCGGCACCTCGATGACCAGCAACGACGCCAAGAACTACCAGTTCGGCGAGACGATCGACTGGGCTCCGAACGCGTCCACGTTTGTCCAGGCGAACTTCAACGCCGCCTACAACACGATCAAGACCGCCTATCCCGTCGCGGGCGGCCTCGGCAACGAAGTGCTCCGCAACGCCGACAACGACTATCGCAACGGCAGCCTCATCACGGGCTACGCCATCAGCAAGGACACCGAGGCCTCCATCCAATACACGTTCTACCGCGCCGATAACTACTCGGTGCCGAACGCCGCGACGGTCTGGTATGGCGCGGGCGTGAAGGAATACACCTACGCGCTCGCGTTGAAGCATCGTTTCAACGAGAAGCTCGTCGGCCAGTTCAAGGTCGGTTACTTCAACTCCGAGAACCAGACCACCGGCGGCAACACGAACTTCAAGGGCCCGATGGCCTACATCTCGTTCGATCACGCCCTCTAACGCGGACCGCTCCCGCTCCGCTCAACGAAACCACGATCGCAAAATCCGACCTGCATGAAAACCACGTCCAAGATCGCCCTCGCCAGCGTCGTCCTCGTTTTCGCGGCTGGCAGCTCCTACGCTGCCACCGCCGCCGAGAACTGGGAAAACTCCTGCGCCTCCTGCCACGGCGCGGATGGCAAGGGCCAGACCAAGCAAGGCAAGAAACTCAAGGTGAAGGATTACACCGACGCCAAGATTCAAGCCGAGCTGAAGGACGACGAGATGGCCAAAGCCATCCTCGACGGCGTCAAAGGCGACAACGGCAAGGAGCGCATGAAAGGCTTCAAGGACGAGCTGTCCGAACCGGACGCGAAAGACCTCGTCGCCTTCGTGCGCAAGCTGAAGGCCTGATCGCCACCTGACACGGCATTCTCGAGAGCCGACGGCCGTCCCTGCGACCGTCGGCTCTTTTTTCCGCCCCGCTGAATCAATTCCACGACCATGTCCACCGATTCGCCCCAAGAACCACGCACACCGCCGCTCAAGCCGCGGTCGAACTTCAACAACTGGATCAGCGCCGCCGGCGCGGTCCTGGCCACGGGAGCGCTCTTCTCGTTCGCGCTGCTCGTGTGGATGGATTTCACCGAGGGAGAAAAGAATCCCTACCTCGGCATCTTCACGTATATCGTCGCGCCGGTTTTCCTCATCGCCGGCATCGCTCTCGCCGTCTTCGGCGCGTGGGCGCAACGCCGCTGGGGCATCAAGCACGCCGCCACCGTCCCCGACAAGTGGCGCCTCGATTGGTCGAACCCCACCCAACGCCGCAACATCACGCTCTTCGGATTCGGCGGCTTGCTCTTCATCATGCTGTCCGCCTTCGGCAGCTACCAGACCTACCACTACGCCGAGTCCACACAGTTCTGCGGCCAGGTTTGCCACGCCGCGATGAACCCCGAGTTTCAGACCTACCAGCGCGGTGCGCACGCTCGCGTCGAGTGCGTCGAATGCCACGTCGGCTCCGGCGCCGCGGCCTTCATCAAGGCCAAGCTCAACGGCACGCGCCAGCTCTACGGCTACGTGCTCGACAACTACAACCGCCCGATCGACACCCCCGTCCACAATCTCCGCCCCGCGCGCGAGACCTGCGAGAAATGCCACTGGCCGGAAAAATTCCACGGCAACATCGACATGTCGTTCGATCACTTCCTGTCGGACAAGAAGAACACCGCCGTCTCGATCCGCATGCTGATGCACGTGAACTCCGGCCGCCCTGGCAGCCCTCTCGCCGGCATCCACTGGCACGTCTCGCCCGACAGCACCGTCGAATATTACGCCGCGGACGCCGATCGCCAGGACATCGTCTGGATGCGTGTCACGAACAAGAAGGACGGCTCCGCTCGCATCTACCGCAACGAAGAGTTCAAGGGCGAGCCGCCCGCCGGCGCCGTTCGCGAGATGGACTGCATCGATTGCCACAACCGTCCCGCGCACGTCTTCCCCACCGCCAACGACGCCGTCGAACGCGCCATGGGACTCGGCACGATTCCGACGAAATTCCCCAACGTGAAACGCGTCGCCGTGCAGGCCATGACGCAGAAGGATCTCACCACCTCCGCCGACGCGTCGCAGAAGATCGCCGACTTCCTCCGCAACAAATTCCGGGACGACGCCGATCTCCCCGCGCTCATCGCCGGCGTGCAGCAAGTCTACGCGCAGACGATTTTCCCCGAGCGCAAAGCCGACTGGCGCATCTACCCGAACAACATCGGTCACAAGGACTGGCCCGGTTGCTTCCGCTGCCACGACGACAAGCACAAGACCGAGTCCGGCGAACTCGTGAAAGCCAGCGACTGCACCTCGTGCCACTCGATCATCGCTCAAGGCAAGATGGCTGAGCTGACGACGATTTCCCCCACCGGTCTCGAGTTCAAACACCCCGGCGGCGAATACGACGAAGAGCTCAAGTGCGCCGATTGCCACAACGGCGGCATCCAGGGCAAGTGAGCGAATTTTCCCCGGCACCAACGACGCTTTGCCCTTAGTTACCCTAGGTTCATAGGTCAGTGACGCCGGCGCGGATCGCAAGGTCCGCGCCGGTTGTCTTTTCGGCCACACTGCTCCTGGAGCGGCGGTCTATCCCGGATATTTCACCCGCAGAGTGAAACACGCGACGCAGCGTGGTGGCGGAATTCGTGAGAATTTCGCCGCTGCCGAGGCGCGAAAACCTCACGGCTTCCGCTACGCCGTGAAATATCCGGGCTAAAAAACGCCGTTGGCGGAGGACCGGGGATTTTCCCGCCCTGAATTCGCGACCATTCGCGACAATTCGCGCGAGGTCTCCTCGTTGAGTTCGTCTCGGTTGACACGCGGCGCCCACCTTTCCGCACAACCCATGCTCGCGCCTGCGCAACCCCTGCGGAGGCGCGCCGGTCTTCTCGTGGCATACTGCGCACACTGGGAGCCACGCATCTCGGCCGAAACCATTCGCTGCACGATGACGACCACCGCACCGGCTCACTCTCGGGAAATCGCGGCCCACCGTCGTGCCGTTATCGAAATCCCATGAAAACTGTCTCGAAGATCGCTCTCGCCGGCCTCGCGCTGGCGTTTACCGCGGGCGCCTCGTTCGCCGCGACCACCGCCGAAAATTGGGAAAATTCCTGCGCGTCCTGCCACGGCGTGGACGGCAAGGCTCAGACCAAACAAGGCAAGAAACTCAAAGTGCGCGACTACACCGACCCCAAGGTGCAGGCCGAGATGAAGGACGACAAGATGCTCGTCGCCATCGTCGACGGCGTGAAGGAAAACGGCAAAGAGCGCATGAAGGGCTACAAGGGCGAGCTCTCCGAGCAGGAGTGCAAGGATCTCGTCGCTTTCATCCGGCAGTTGAAACCCTGAGTCGAATTTCCGGGCGTCGTGCCATCATTGCGAGGGCGTGGCGGCCGGGTTTCTTGGTTATCCCAGGTTCATAGGTTAGTGACGCCGGCGCGGATCGCAAGGTCCGCGCCGGTTGCTTTTCGCGCACGTGCGCTCGGCGTTCGCTCTCCGGTGCGGGCGTGAAATTGCGTAATACGCCCTCTTCGCTCGGATCGCGCCCGAGGGGTGCGATGTCCAATCGGCGCTCACCGATGCGCAAACCTTGCGCAGTCGCTGAGTCAATTTTTGCGCATGATGCGTCGTCCGCCTTCCCCGCCCCTCGATGGACCCGGATACCCCGCTCCCCCCGGAATCACCGCGCGCGCCTGGCGTCGACGTGACCGGACACGCCAGCGACGCCGCTGAAGCGGCGCGGCTGCTGGAAGCGCGATTGGTCCGGTTGGAAAACTACATCGGTTTCCGACGGCTGACGGCGGAAGACGTCGACGCGATTCTCTCGGGCGTCGCGGGCGCGGCGCCGGCGCCGCGGACGGCGATCGAAGGCGAACTCGAGCATGAGATGGGCGAATTCTGGCTCGCGCGTGTCGGCGTGCTCGCGCTGAGCGTCGGCCTCGCGTTTCTGACCGCGTTTCCTTTTCCGGGTCTGCCAGCGATCGCGTCGTGTCTCGTCGGTTACGCGGCGGCGGCGTTGTTTTTCTTCGGCGCGCATCGCTGGCGGCAAACGCTGCCCGACACGGCGCGTATCCTCTTCGCGGGTGCGCTGTTTCTCGGCTACTTCGCGACGTTGCGTCTGCATTTTTTCTCGGCGCATCCGGTCATCGCGTCCGCGTGGGTGGGCATCGGGGCGCTCGTCGCGTTGCTCGCGGTGGAACTTCGTCTGACCGTGCGGCGACGCAGCGAGGGCATGACCGCGCTCGTCTTCGTGCTCGGGCTGGCCACGGCCGTGATGGCCGACGGCGACGGACTGCAGTTGACGCTGATGACGGTGCTCGCGGCGGGCGCGACGGCGTTGGCGTGGAGGTTCGGCTGGCAGTGGTTCGGTCTCGGCGCGATGGCGGCGACGTATTTTCTGCATCTCGACTGGCTGTTGAGCCACCCGATCCTCGGGCACACGTGGCGCGGCGTCGCCGAGCCGCAGAGGAATCTGCTCGCGCTCGCGGTGTGCTCGGTGGCGTTCGCGGCGCTCGGCTGCCGTCCGGGCGCGACGTCCGACCACGTCGCCGTGCGAGTTTTCCGCGCGCTCACGATCGGTGGCGGTGTGATGCTCGTGACGCTGATCAACGCCCAGCTCTTTCACCGGGCGCAGGCGCCGTGGCCGGAGTTGCTCGCGGCGGCGGGGCTGCTGCTCGCGGCGATCGTTTACTGGCAGAATCACCAGAGCGTTTACGCGACGTCGCTTTATTCGTGCGTGGGCAATCTGCTGCTCACCGTCGCGATTTTCCGGCTTTTCCCCGCGCCGGGTTGCTACAACTGGCTGGCGTGGCAGAGCCTGCTCGTCGCGGTGACGGCAGTGTGGTTCCGCTCGAAGATTATCGTCGTGGCGAATCTCGCGATTTTCGCCGGCATCTATTTTGCCTACCTGGCGCTCGGGCCGAAGTCCGGACCGGTGAACTTGAGCTTCGCCGCGGTGGCGTTGCTCACGGCGCGCGTGTTGAACTGGCAGAAGGACCGCCTGGCGCTGCGCACCGAGCTCATGCGCAACCTCTACCTCGGCGCGGCGAGCGTGTTCATCCCTTACGGGCTCTATCACACGGTGCCGCCGGGTTGGGTGAGCGTCTCGTGGCTGGCGGCGGCGGGCTTGTATTTCGGCGCGAGCGCCCTGCTGCGGAGCAAGAAGTATCGCTGGATGGGCATCGGCACGATCTGGGCGACGATTGCCTACGTCTTCATCGTCGATCTCGCGCGACTCGAGCCGGCGTATCGCATCATGTCGTTTCTGGTGCTCGGCGTCGTCTTGCTCGGCATGTCGATCGGCTACGCGCGCCGGCGTCGCCGGGAGCAGCCGCCGGCTGCGCCGGAAAATTGAGGCGAATAATAGTCAGTCTCGCGGCCGTGCGGAGGTAGGGCGGGATCGCTGGGCCCGCCGCGCAGGCGTTACGGCGCGCCCAGCGGTCGCGCCCGACCCGCAGAAACGAGCAAAATCAGCGGGCGATTGGTCCTAGCCTGGATATTTCACCGCAGAGCGAAGCACGCGACGCAGCGTGGTAGCGGAATTCGTGAGAATTTCGCCGCTGCCGAGTCGCGAAAACCTCACGGTTTCCGCTACGCTGTGAAATATCCGGGCTAGAAAGCGCAGTTGAACCACTGATTTTCACTGATGAGCGCTCATCGAAGCAGACTTGCATCGCGGCGATCGCCCACCTGGCAGGTGAGCTACCTCACGTCGCGCTTTTCGGTCTTCTCATTCGTCAGTGTGCATGAGTGTTCGTCAGTGGTTAATCTTCTGCGGAATTTAGGTTCGTATGACCGTCGTCAGCCGCAGGAGCAGGCGGGACCGCGATCCGGGCCGGAAGCGAATTCCGGTGCGCCGAGCTGATCGGCGAGAGCGCAGAGCGTTTGATAATAGCGTTCGCGGTCGAGCCCGAGCGCGGCGGCGGCGAAGATCTCGGCATCGTCCGCCGACGCGAATTCGCCGTAGTTCACGACGACGAGTTGGTAGAGCGCGAGGTGGGGCACCATCGCGAGCTGCGTCATGAAGAGCGGATGCACGTAGAGCGTGAAGCCCGCCTCGGGCGCTTCGCCGAGCGGCGCCGGGTGCGCGAACTCGCCGGGTTGGAGCGGTGCGGCGTCGAATTCGATGCGGCACGGGTAGCGGACGCAGGCGCGGTCTTCGAGGATCGTCTGGAGTCGCGACCAGCCGATCTGCGGGCCGTATTTGGCGAAAATTTCGGCGCCCTTCGCCTCGACGTGAGCGGCGAGCGATTGGCGGGCGTCCTCGGCGGTGAGTTGTTTGGCCATGGCGTGGAGAGCGGTGGCGGATTTCAGTGCGCCGTTGGCGCGGGCGCCGGCGCGTCGTCGTCTTCCTCGGTATCGGGCTCGGGCATCTTCTCGTTCGCGCGCGAGAGTTTGCCCTGGAGGATCGGCACCGACATGCGCAGGAAAACCGTGTAGGCGAGCAGGCCGAACGCCCAGATGCCGAGGCTGACGAGGGTCTCGTTCAGGCTCGGCGTGTATTCGACGAGCGCGCCGAGCGGCGTCGGCGTGAAGCCGGGGATGACGAGGCCCATGCCTTTCTCGATCCAGATGCCGACGATGCTGAGGATGCAGGCGACGTTGAGAAATTTCAGGCTGCGGCTGAGCGGCATCACGAGGATCACCATGGCGATCAGGTTGAACACGATCGCCGTCCAGATCCACGGCACGAGCGCGTGGTGGCCCTCGAGGCCGACGAAAAGGTAACGCGCCGAGATGCCGTGCGCCGTGCCGGAGTAGAATTCCTTGAACACTTCGCAGACGAGCAGGAACACGTTAATGATCATCGAAACCTGCACGATGCCGCGGAGCGTCAGCAGCGCCTTGTCGGTGATGTGGTAGTGCGTGACGTTGCGGATGACCTGCAGCGCGAGAATGATGATCGCGGGGCCGGCGGTGAACGCCGAGGCGAGGAAGCGCGGACCGACGATCGAGGCGTTCCAGAACGGGCGGCCGCCGAGGCCGACGTAGAGGAATGCGGTCACCGTGTGGATCGACACCGCCCAGAGAATCGCGGTGAAGACGAAGGGAATGTAGAACCACTTTGCCGGCTTCTTGTCCTGGTAGCGGCAGTAGAGCAGGTAGCCGCAGATGTGGACGTTGAGCAGGAGGTAGCCATTCAACACGATGACGTCCCAACTGAGCATCGACCGCGGGAAATTCATCTGTCCGATCCCGGGAATCAGATGCCAGAAGCGATCGGGTCGGCCGAGGTCGACGGTCACGAACGCGAGGCACATGAAGATCGCGGCGACGGCGAGCAGTTCGCCGAAGATCACGAGATCGTGCAGCTCCTCGTTGTCGTAGATGTAGACCGGAATGACCATCATCACCGCGGCGGCCGCGACGCCGACGAGGAACGTGAAGTTGGCGATGTAGACGCCCCAGGAAACTTCGTCGCTCATGCCGGTGACGACGAGTCCGTGGACGAGTTGCTTGCAGTAGGCGTTCAAGCCGAGCAGGCAGAACACGGTGAGCACGCCCATCCAGGTGTAGTAGCGCCAGTCGCCGACGAACGCGATGCGCGCGCAGCGCCAGAGGAACGTGAGGTAATCGCGGGAAGCTTGGATCATGGGGCGAGGGGGGGAGCGGTCGTTCGAGCGCGGACGCCGCCGCCGCGGGAATCATTTCTCGAAGTAGTAGAAGAAGCGGGGATTCGTGCCCATTTCCTCCTTCAGTTGGATGAAGACGCGCTTCTCACGCAGGATGTAGGAAACCTCGCTCTCGGGATCGAGGATGTTGCCGAACTTGCGCGCGCCGACCGGGCAAACCTCCATGCACGCCGGGTAACGGCCGTCGCGCGTGCGCTGGATGCAGAAGTGGCATTTCTCCATCACGCCCTGCCGTCGCGGCCGGTTGCCGAGGTAGGACATGTTCGGATTGAGCCGCTCCTTCGGAATCTGCGGCTTGGTGAAGTTGAAGCGTCGCGCCCAGTAAGGGCACGCGGCCTCGCAGTAGCGGCAGCCGATGCACCAATCGTAGTCGATGACCGTGATGCCGTCCTGCTCCTGCCAAGTCGCGTTGACCGGGCAGACCTTCACGCAGGGCGGATTGTGGCACTGCTGGCACTGCACGGGCATGTAGAAATAGCCCTTCTCCGGCACGGCCTCGGGGTTGTAGTTGTGCTCGGCCTTCTCGAGATCCATCGAGCCGTGCGGCAGGCGCAGGACGCGGATGTATTGGATCTCGGGATCGCGCGACTGGTTGTTCTCGGCGACGCAGGCGTGCACGCATTTGCGGCAGCCGATGCAGCGCGTGAGGTTCAGGCAATAGACGAACTCGACGCCGTTCATCGGCTTCAGGTCGCGCACGTGCGGGCGGATGCCGTATTGGCGCTCGACCTGGGCCTCGATGCGTTTGAGCACCTTGGCCATGTCGTCCGGCGTCATCTCCTTGTAGTATTTCTGCATGAACTCCTCGACGGAGGAGTAGTCACTCAGCTCGCGGAGCGGCGCCAGGCTGGCGGCGAGCGCGCTGAGGCCGGCGAACGCCGCGGTGGAGCGCAGGAACGTCCGGCGGTTCATCAACTGCTCGGTCGGCCGCGCAGGGGGCAGGGAATCGGGCGTGGACATGGTCAGTGCGTGGGGGCGGCGGCGGCGTGGCTCGCGGCGGCCGGAGCGCGCAGCGAGTGCGGCGGCTGCGCGGGCGGGCGGGTGGGGATGCGCGGCGAGTGGGGATTGTGGCAGTTCACGCAGTCGAGGCGGCGCGCCTCGCCGCGCGATTTGTTCCAGTAGCCGTTCAAGCGGCCGTGCACGCCGGCTTCCCAGTCGCGGTAGTTCGGGCCATGGCAACTGCCGCAGAGGCGCGAGCTCTGCGCGAACGTCAGCTCGCTTTTCTCGCGCGTGGAAAACGAGAGGAGGTTCGTCTCGTTATGGCAGTTGAAGCACAGGTTGTTTCGGTTGTGCGAACCGTGCCCCATCTTGATCGTCTCGTGCTCCTCGGGGATGAGGAGGTTGTGCTGTTCGTCGAAACGCAGGGGCGGCGGCTCGCCCTTGTCGTGGCAGGTGTAGCAACTGAAGTCGGACAAATCCTCCTTCGCGCGCACGAGATCGGCGTAGGACTTGCGCCACGCCGTTTGATCGAGGAACGCCGGGTCGACGAGCGGAATCTCCGGGCGCGGCACGGGCCGTCCCCAAAGATCGGAGAGAAACGCCGCCGCCAACGCGAAGAAGCCCGCGCTGACTGCGATCAACACCCAGTTGGTTCGCCGCACGGCCTGTTCCTGCGGAGCTTTCGGAACGTAGGTCATGGCGGCGGGGGGGACGGGAGCGGCTACTTTTTCAGCGAGCGCACGTGGGCGACGAGCACCTGGATTTCTTCGTCGGAGAGGCCTTCGATCGGCTTCATCGCGAGTTTGCCGGTCTTCTCGTCGCGGATGCCTTCTTTGACGGCCTTCATCGCCGCGGCATCGGTGAACGAAGCCTGCACCTCGGCGGAGGTGAGATCCTTGATTTTGAGGCGCTTTCCCATCTTCGTGTCGCCGCGGCCATCGGCGCCGTGGCAACTCGCGCAGTGATTTTCCCAGTTGGCCGCGACATCGGCGGCGTAAACGGCCGCGCCACAGGCGCAGCCGGCAACAACCAACAGCGAACGAAACAGTTTCATGACGGCGGGAGTCGAGGGTTTCGCGGGGGTAACACGACGAAGCTAGCAGACCGAGCCGTCGCGAACTACCGGGGCCTTGGGGTTCGCTGTGCATTAATTGCGGCGGCCGATTAGCGCCGCGTGCAAGATACGCCCCGGCCCAGCCAACTTGTGCGGAGCTAATGGCCGAGCCTTCCGACAAGATGCCGCCGAGGGAAAATCATGCAGCTCGGCGGATACATTTCTTGGTCGGTGCGAAGCGCGCTGACGTGGGTGCTGGGTGCGGCGGTGTCGCTCGCGGCGGCGGAATCGCCGCCGCCGGCCAAGTCGCCGCCGGCCGTCGCGAATTCCGAGTGCCTCGAGTGCCACGAAGCCGAGTTCAAGTCGCGCAAGGCCGGCCAGCCGAAAGAGTGGGTGGGCGTGCGGCCCGAGGAATTTGCCAAATCGATTCACGGCAAACTCGCGTGCGTCGAGTGCCACTCGACGATCAAGGAAGCCGAGCACGAGCCGCGCGTGCCGAAGGTCGATTGCCGGAGCTGCCACGACAAAGTCGCGAAGACGCACGCGTTTCACTCGCGGCTCGCCCTCGGGAATCCACCGCGCGACCAAGACACGTCCTGCGTCGGTTGCCACGGCACGCACGAGAGCGTCGCGGTCAAGCACGCGGATTTTTCTTTCGCTCCGGAAACACAGGCGAAGTCCTGCGGCGCGTGCCACGAGGCCGCGACGAAAGACTATCTCGCGTCCGCGCACGCGCCTCGTGGCCTCCAGAAGCGCCGCACCGCACCGGATTGCCTGTCGTGTCACCGACAGCCGATTGCGGCGCGAAAAGGGCAGGCGATGACGGTCGAGCTGAAGCTCGCGCAGGCGAAGCTATGCGAGTCGTGCCACGTCGAGAAACCCGAAGTGGCCGACCAGCCCGCGATGGGGGCGAAGTTTGTCGCGAATTTCGAGCAATCGGTGCACGGCGCCGCGTTGCGCGAGGGCAAGGAGAAGGCCGCGAGCTGCGTCGATTGCCACGGCGCGCACCAGATGAACCGCGCCGCCGTCGCCGGCGCCAACGTCAACCGCACGCACATTTCCGAGACGTGCGCGAAGTGCCACCAGGACCAAGCGTCCGACTACGAGGCTAGCGTGCACGCGAAAGCACTCGCCAAGGGCAACGTCGATTCGGCGAGCTGCACGAGCTGCCATGGTGAGCACGACATCAAAGGCCACAAGGATCCCAATTCGCCGGTCCACAAATCGAACCTCGCGCAGAAGGTCTGCGCCGATTGCCACTCGTCCGTCCGGCTCACGAAAAAATACGGTCTCTCGAGCGACTCGTTCCGGACCTTCTCCGACAGCTATCACGGCCTCGCCGTGCGCGGCGGCGCGGTGGAGGTGGTGAATTGCGCGAGCTGCCACGGCGCACACGCGATCAAGTCGCAGCAAGACCCCGCGTCGACGATTCACCGCGACAACCTCGCGCGCACCTGCGGCGAGTGTCACCCGGGCGCCAACACGCGTTTCGCGCTCGGCCGCGTCCACGCCGACGAGACGAACAAGGAGCAGGCGCCGATCCTCTACTGGATCGCGAACCTCTACGTCGTGCTGATCGTCGCCGTGATCGGCGGCATGACGCTGCACAACGGCCTCGATTTCTACCGGAAGACGCGCCGCAAACTCGCCATGCAGAAGGGCGTCATCGAGGAGCCGCACGTCGCGCATCGCCTCTACCTGCGCATGACGGTGAACGAGCGCTTCCAGCACGCGGTGCTCGGCCTCAGCTTCACCGGCCTCGTCGTGACCGGCTTCATGCTGCGTTATCCGGAGGCGTGGTGGGTCGTGGGCGTGCGCAATCTCAGCGGCAAGGCGTTCGAGTTGCGCAGCCTCGGCCACCGCGTGTCGGGCATCGTGATCCTGGCGGTTTCGCTCTGGCACATCGGCTACCTCGCGTTCACCGCGCACGGGCGGCAGTTGTTTTTCGACCTTCTGCCGCGCTGGCGCGACGTCACCGATCCGTGGAAGGTGCTCAAGTTCAACCTCGGTCTCTCGAAGGAGAAACCGCAGTTCCCGCGCTTCTGCTACATCGAGAAAGCCGAGTATTGGGCGATGGTCTGGGGCATGATCGTGATGACGCTCACCGGCTTCATCTTGTGGTTCGACAACACTTCGATGGGGCTGCTCGGCAAGCTCGGCTTCGATATCTCGCGCAGCATCCACTTCTACGAGGCGGTGCTGGCGACGCTGGCGATCATCGTCTGGCACTTCTACTTCGTCATCTTCAACCCCGACGTTTATCCGATGAACCTCGCCTGGCTCACCGGCCGCATGTCGGAGCGCGAGATGATGGACGAACACCCGTTGCAACTCGAAGAGATGAAGGCCGCGGAGCCGAAGACGCCGGAGCCGCCGTCGAGCGAGACGCCGCCGGGCCCGGACGCACCGCCGAAGGGTTGATTCCGGGTTCCGAGTCGCAGCCGACGTGAGTCGGCTGGGAACCGTGCAGAAACTTCGCCGGCCGATTTCACGTCGGCTGCTGCTCCGCCGCGCATGAGATGCCGGCTCTGCGCGCCGCGCGTAAGCGCCGCTGATGCACCGGGAAAAACACCCGGTCGTTTCGCGCCGCTTATCGATTCCCCAATTTACGCCCCGGCGAGGCCAAGCGCTGCGCAGCGACTTTGCCCTGCGCGGAGCATACTGCGCTCGCGCCATGAAAACCGCCCTTCGCACTTTTTGTCGGCCACTCGCGGTGGCGACCGTCGCGCTCTTTTTTTCGCTGAACGGCCGGGCTGGCGACAAGGCCGCCGTTCCAGTCCCCACCGCTGAACCCGCGAAGGCCGTCGTCGCGCCGGGCGCAGCAGAATCTGCGACGCCCGCGCTCGTGCCGAACAGCGAGTGCATGGATTGCCACGAGGCCGAATTCAAAGCGCGCAAAAAAGGCCAGCCGAAGGAGTGGGTGGGTGTGAAGCCGGAAGTCTTCGCCAAATCCGTTCACGGCAAACTCAACTGCGTCGATTGCCACGCCGACATCAAGGAGAGCCCGCACGACTCGAAGGTCGCGCCGGCGCAATGCGCGTCGTGCCACGAGAAGCCGACCGCTCAGTTCGCGACGAGCATTCACGGCATGAGCCACAAGATGGGCTCGTCCGATGCCGCGTCGTGTCAGAGCTGCCACGGCACGCACGACATGGTGCCGGTGAAGCAGATCGATTCACCCGTTTTCAAACTCAACCTCACCAAGACCTGCGGCACCTGCCACGACGACCCGAAGCTCGCGAAGGAATACCGCATGGGTCAGAAGGACGCCGCCGCGCATTACCTCGACAGCATTCACGGCCAGGCGCTGATCCTGAAAGGCCTGATCGTCGCGCCGTCCTGCAACGACTGCCACGGCGTGCACGACATCAAGCGCAGCGTCGACAAGGACTCGCACACCAGCCACGCGAACATCGCGAAGTCGTGCGGCAACTGCCACCTCGGCATCGAGGAAATCTACAACAAGAGCGTGCACGGCCAGCTCCTCGCCAAAGGCGACAAGAAGGGTCCGGTCTGCACCGATTGCCACTCGGCGCACGACATCGCCAAGCCCAAGACCGCGCACTTCAAGGAGGCGAGCGACCAGAGCTGCGGCAAATGCCACGAAGACCGCCTCGAGCACTACCGCGACACCTATCACGGCAAGTCGATGGCGCTCGGCCGTCCGAACGTCGCTCCCGACGTCGCAGCGTGCTACGACTGCCATGGCCACCACGATGTGTTTCCGGTGAGCGACGCGCGTTCGCGCCTCTCGAAGGAGAAAATTGTCGGCACCTGCTCGCAGTGCCACGCGGGCGCGACCGAGAAGTTCACGCAATTCCAGGCCCACGCGAACCCGATGGACGCGAAGAATTATCCGATCCTGAACAAGGTGTTCATCTTCATGACGTGCCTGCTCGTCGGGACGTTCGCGTTCTTCGGTCTGCACACGTTGCTGTGGCTCGTGCGCTCGGTGTATCTCTATCTCAACGACTCGAAGACGTTCCGCGAAGCCGTGACCAAGCAGAACACCGACGATGTGCTCTACACGCGCTTCACGCCGTTCGAGCGCTTCCTGCACATGCTCGTCGTCACGAGCTTCCTGTTGCTCGTCATCACGGGCATGCCGTTGAAATTCTACTACGCCCACTGGGCGAAGGTGATGATGCACTTCATGGGCGGCGCCGAGGTCGCGCGCACGCTGCATCACTTCGGTGCGATCATGACCTTCGGCTACTTCGCCCTGCATCTCAGCGAACTCGCCGCATCGCTCTGGCAAAACCGCAAGGCCATCCGCAATCCGGAGACCGGCCGGATCGAGTTCAAGCGCATCTTCGGCGCCGTGTTCGGCCCCGACTCGATGGCGCCGTCGTTCCAGGACTGGCGCGATTTCGTGGCGCACAACCGCTGGTTCTTCGGCAAGGGGCCGCGCCCGCAGTTCGACCGCTGGACGTATTGGGAGCGCTTCGACTACCTCGCGGTGTTCTGGGGCGTGGCGATGATCGGCGTGTCGGGCATGATTCTCTGGTTCCCGAAATTCTTCACGCACTTCATGCCGGGCTGGGCGATCAACATCGCGCACGTCATCCACTCGGACGAAGCGCTGCTCGCCGCGGGCTTCATCTTCACGTTCCACTTCTTCAACACGCATTTCCGCATCGAGAAATTCCCGATGGACACCGTCATCTTCTCGGGCCGCATCTCGCAGACGGAAATGTTGCACGAGCGGAAACGCTGGTATGACCGCCTCGTCGCCGCCGGCAAACTCGACGACTACAAGGTCAAGGACGAGTGGCAGGGCCGCAAGAAGGTCGCGCAGGCCGCCGGCTTCCTGTTCTTCGGCACCGGCCTCGTGCTCCTCGTGCTGATCGTCTACGCCATGGTTTCGCGGTTGCTCCACTGATCGCGAACTCGACTCACCGCCCACGATGTTCGCTTCCGGCCTCGTCGATTCCGCTCTCATCCGGCTGTTCCGCTTTCGCACCCGCGGTTTCCTGAAAATGCAGGAGACCGACGGACGCGTGCCGCCGGTCCCGGCGGAGGGCGGCTGCTACCTCTACGTCCACGTGCCGTTCTGCGAGGTGCTGTGCCCGTTCTGCTCGTTCCACCGCGTGCAGCACTGCCACGACCTTGCCGTGCGCTACTTCGCCGCGCTGCGCACCGAGATCCGCCGCTATCACGAGGCCGGGTTCAAGTTCTCCGGCGTCTACTTCGGCGGCGGCACGCCCACGACCGAACCCGACGAACTGCTCGCGACCATCGCGCTCGTGAAGGAACTCTTCGGCGTGAAGGAAGTATCCGTCGAAACGAATCCGAAGGATCTACAGGAGCCGCTGCTCTCGAAACTCCGTGCCGGCGGCGTCACGCGCCTCTCGGTCGGCGTGCAAAGCTTCGACGATCAGTTGCTCCAGGAGATGGACCGCTACGCCAAATACGGCAGCGGCGCCGACACCGCCGAGCGCATCCGCAACGCCGCGGCGATGTTCCCGACGTTCAACGTCGACCTGATCTTCAACCAGCCGCACCAGACCGTCGCGTCGCTTGAGCGCGATCTGGAAATCTTCCTCTCGCTCGGCGCGAACCAAGTCTCGTGCTACCCACTGATGACCTCGCCCACGACGCTGCGCCGCATGCAGGGCGCGATGGGCACGCCCGACCGGCGGCGGCTGCGGAAACTTTTCCGCGCGATCTTGCGCAAGCTCCAACCGGCGGGTTTCGCCGCGTCGTCCGCGTGGTGTTTCACGCGTCGTGGGCCAGCGCGCTCGCGCGCGCAAGATGCCGAGGCGCGCGCGAGCGCGCTGGCCCACGAGGAGAGGAATGGTGACGAATACATCGTCGCCTCGGAAAACTACGTCGGCGTCGGCAGCGGCGCGTTCAGCTACCTCGACGGCGCGCTCTACGCGACGACCTTTTCGCTCAACGCCTACGAGCAACGCATCCGCGACGGGCTTACGGGCATCGTGACGCGCCACCAGCTCAGCACGGGCGACGCGTTGCGCTACACGCTGCTCACGCGAATGTTCGGGCTCGGGCTCGACCGCGAGTGGGCGCGGCAGCGGCACGGGCGGAAGTTTTTCTGGCGCCTCTGGGGCGAGTTGCGGACGCTCGAGTTGCTCGGTGCCGCGGATCGCACGGCGCGCGGCTGGCAACTGACGCCGGACGGCATGTATTGGCTGATGCTGATGATGTCGGAGTTTTTCGAGTCGGTGAACGCCTACCGCGACGCCATGCGCGCGCACGTGCGTGCGGAACTGGAGTCGACCGGCCAGCGCGCTCTGCCGTCGACGCGCGAACGCGCGGTGGCATGCGGGTGAGCGATCCCGAAGCGGAAAATTGTAGGAGCGGCTTTACGCCGCGAGTGGTTCGAAGCGCATGCCGCGTTCGAGTCGCGGCATAAAGCCGCTCCTACAATTTTCGCGCGCGAGGGGCTTGGAGTAGCGCGGGGCTTCAGCCCGCGTGGAAAACTCCCCGGCGCGGCCTGAAGCACCGCGCTACGGCGATCTTCCTCCTCCGTCGCTCTGACCCCGGAACAGGGCTTGTCAGCGTCCTGCACGGGGCTTTCACTGGCCGGCTCAATTTCTCCCATGGCCTCGATCACCAAGAGCTACGAACCGCGCGACGTCGAAAAGAAGTGGTATGCCGCCTGGCAAACCGCCGGGTGTTTCGCGGGACGAGTCAATCTGGCGAAGCAGCCGTATTCGATCGTCATCCCGCCGCCGAACGTCACCGGCGTGCTCACGATGGGCCACGTGTTGAACAACACGCTGCAAGACATCCTCATTCGCCGCGCGCGCCTCGAAGGCAAGGAGGCCATGTGGCTCCCCGGCACCGACCACGCCGGCATCGCCACGCAGACCGTCGTCGAGCGCGAGCTGCGCAAACAGAAGCTCCACCGCCGCGACCTCGGCCGCGAAAAGTTCCTCGAGAAGGTCTGGTCCTGGCGCGAGGAGAAGGGCGGAATCATTCTCCAGCAACTCCAGGCGCTCGGCGCCTCGTGCGATTGGAGCCGCACGCAGTTCACGATGGATCCGCACTACTCGCAGGCGGTGCTCAACGTGTTCGTCGACCTCTTCGCGAAGGGCCACATCTACCGCGGCAAGCGCATGGTGAACTGGTGCCCCGTCTCGCTCACCGCGCTCTCCGACGAGGAAGTCATCATGAAACCCGCGAAGGGTTTCCTCTATCAGGTGCGCTACGAGCTGGTCGATCAGCCCGGCCGCTTCATCGAGGTGAAGACGACGCGCCCCGAAACGATTCCCGGCGACGTCGCCATCGCCGTGCATCCCGACGACCCGCGCTACACCGATCTCATCGGCAAAAAAGTGCGCCGCCCGCTCGGGCCGACCGCGGAGATTCCGATCATCGCCGACAGCGCCGTCGACAAGGAGTTCGGCTCCGGCGCACTGAAGATCACGCCCGCGCACGACAAGGTCGACTTCGAGGTCGGCCAGCGCCACAAGCTCCCGCCGATCGACGTGCTCAACGCCGACGGCACGCTCAACGAACTCGCCGGCCCCGAACTCGCGGGCATGGACCGTTTCCTCGGCCGCAAGAAAGCCGCCGAACTGCTCAAGGAGCGCGGCGCCCTGGTGAAGGAGGAGCCTTACGAGAACAACGTCGGCTACTCCGAGCGCGCCGACGTGCCGATCGAGCCGCGCCTCACCTGGCAGTGGTGGTTGAAATATCCGCGCGTCGAAGAGGCGAAAGCCGCCGTGCGCGACGGCCACATCAAGTTCCACCCGGAGCGCTGGTCGAAGGTTTACCTGCACTGGCTCGAGAACATCCAGGACTGGTGCATCAGCCGCCAACTCTGGTGGGGCCACCGCATCCCGGTTTGGTATCGCAAGGGCCTCGACAAGGAAAAGCTCACCGAAGCCGATCTGCGCGACGCGACCAAAGTCCACGTCTCGCTCGCCGGCCCCGCCGATCCGGAAAATTGGGTGCAGGAAGACGACGTGCTCGACACCTGGGCGTCGTCCTGGCTCTGGCCGTTCGCCACGCTCGGCTGGCCCGACGCCGCGAAGATGCAGGAGCGCGGCTACGAGTATTTCTACCCGACGAGCACGCTCGTGACCGGCCCGGACATCATCTTCTTCTGGGTCGCGCGCATGATCATGGCGGGTCTCGAATACACCGGTAGCGCCGCTCCGGGCTCTCAACTCTCAACCCTCAACTCTCAGCTCGACGCAGCGGAGCTGCGTCGTCGGATTCCGTTCCGCGACGTCTACTTCACCGGCATCATCCGCGACCAGCAGGGCCGCAAGATGTCGAAGTCGCTCGGCAACTCGCCCGATCCGCTCGACCTCATCGCCAGCTACGGCGCCGACGGTCTGCGCTTCGGCATCATCTCCATCGCGCCGCAAGGCCAGGACATCCGCTTCCAGGAAGACCGCATCGAGAGCGGCAAAAATTTCTGCAACAAGCTCTGGAACGCCTGCCGCTTCCGCCAGATGAGCGGCGAGATGGCCGACAACTCCTCGCTCGCCGCCGTGCTCGCGCGCCTTGAGCCCGCGAAATTCGACGCCGACGACCACGCCATCGTCGACCGCCTGCTCGCCACCACGCGCGCCGTCGACCAGGCGTTCGCCAACTTCGAGTTCAGCAACGCCGTGCAGACGCTCTACGGATTTTTCTGGAATGACTTCTGCGACTGGTATGTCGAGGTCTCGAAAGCGAAGCTGCAAAACGCCGACACGAAGGCCAACTGCCTCGCGATCCAGGACCTCGTGCTGCGCCAGACGCTGCTGCTGCTGCACCCGTTCACGCCGTTCATCACCGAGGAACTCTGGCACCTGCTCGGCTACGGCGCCGACAGCGCGTTCCTCATGCGCGACGCACGCATCGAAAACGCCTCCGAACTCGCCATGGCGCTCGGCGAGCGCGGCCTGCGCCTCGATCTCGCCGCCGCGGCTGAAGTCGGCCGGTTGAAGGAAGTCACCTCGCAGCTCCGCGCCTTCAAGGCCGACAACGGCGAGGCGGCGAAGAAGGATTCCGAGTTCGTCGTCGAAGCCAGCGACGCGCAATGGGCCGTGCTCGACGCGAACCTCGCGAAACTGAAGCGCATGCTCGGTGCCGGCAGCGTCACGCGCGGCAAGATGTCGCCGAACGCGCCCGCGTGCGTGACGCCTTACGGCTCGTGGAATCTCATCCGCAAGATCGGCGCCGGCGATGCCGCCGCCGAAAAGGCGCGGCTGACGAAGGAAGTCGAAACGCTCGCGAAGCACATCGCCGGCACCGAAGCGCGCCTCGCCAACGAGGCGTTTGTTTCGAAAGCCCCGCCCGCCGTGCTCGAAGGTGCCCGCAAGCAACTCGCCGACCTGAAGGCCAAGAAAGCCGAAGTCGAACGCCTGCTCGCCGCGCTCGGCTGAGCCGTAATTATGCATCGACGTGCTCATCGGAGGCAAAGCGACCATCGGCTAGGTGGAGCGCGTTGACCCCAACGCGCTGCTCGATTTTCGTTCGCAAGAAGCGCGTTGAGGTCAACGCGCTCCACCTCCGACGGCATCGCTTCGGTTGAGGGTGGGCCGACTTCTCGCTTGGCGCTGCTGTTCCTTGGTCGTCGCCGCCGCGACGCTTGCAGACCTGATCGCGGCTGATGCGCGATTCCGGACAAGATCTCCATAGTTGTCGTTAGAAAACGACAGGAAGGGAGGGCGAGGCGATGGTATTCTGGGGTGTTCACCGCAGCCTCGCGGCCGCGATACACCCGCACACCTGTCAGACGACCTGCCCTCTACGATGAAGGACACATTCGACGCATTCCTCTCTGTTTTCACCACACGCGCGCCCCGCGGTTTGCTGGCGGCGCTTGCTCTCGCAGCGCTCTCGGTCTCCGCGTCCGCGCAGACGCAGATTACGATCACGCAGAGCGACACCACGATCAGTTGGACCAACGTCGGTGGCAGCGGTTCGCCGTCGCCGGAAGGCGGACGCCCGGAGGCGCGCATGGTGGACGGCTCCGGCGTCACGACGGACACGTATTACGTGCATGCGGTCGGCGACAACAACATCGCCAGCAATCTCACCCAACAGACTGGCGGCCTGCTCATCGATCTCGGTGCATCCTACCAAGTGGGCACGATGCAAATCTGGGCCTTCAATGACGCCGGCGTGTTCGGGAATCTCTCGCCGACCTCGTTCGACTTCTACTACTCGACGGACAGCAGCGCGATCACGACGGGGAGCGGGCAAATCCAAGTGGCCGACTTGGCGAAGTTCACTCAGCTCACCAACAACACCGCGCTGGCGGAGGCGAGCCACGCTGCCGGCTACGTCGGCGAAACCTACACGTTTGGCGCGGGCACGACCCCGAGCTACCTGAGCGACTACAGCGGCGGCGCTCAAAGCCTGAGCGGCTCGGCGATCACGGCACGCTATATTTTCCTCAACGACCTCACCGGCAGCACGGCATTTGGCGGTCGCATGGGTCTATCGGAAATCCAGGTCTACACTTACGCCGCCGTCCCCGAGCCGTCGACCTACGCGGCGATTTTCGGCGCGTTGGCGCTCGGTGCGGTCGGCGTCATCCGCCGCCGTCGCACGGTGGCCGCGAAGGCCTGACTCATTGAGAATTTCCTGAAGAAGTGACGACGGCGGCATCACAGGTAGGGCGCGACCGCTGGGCGCGCTGCGAATAGGTTTCGGCGGGCCCAGGCGCCAAGGCGGGTGCGCCAGGCGCACCCGCCCTACCGCGCGCTTCGTCACTTTTTGCCGTAAGCCTCAACTGGCTCGCCTCTCACACCGCTCCGGTTCGCGTTCGCGCGGCCGGGGTTTTGTTCTTTTAGGGGCGCAGCAAGACCGCGCCCTACAGGGTCGCTTCGCGGCTCAGGCCACAATTTTCGCGAGCGACTCCGAGGTGGTCGTCGCCGTCCCTGGCGACGACGCGAATGTCGTCAAGGGCAGCGCACGCTGAAGGCGCCGCTGGGGACAGCGGCGCCCACCCGCGCTACCGCGCGAAATGTCGGCACAGCGTGTCGGCGATTCACAAGAGAGCGCGATGGACGCAACGTGGGGCCAGTCTCTGACTGGCCAAATGGCTCGCGGACGTCCAACGCGTCCGGTCGGAGACCGGACCTACGCCGAAGGGCTACGGCGCTTTGGAGTGAAAGCTCGAGCACTGTGCTGCGGCCGGGAACTCCGCGGAGAACGTCGCGCCGTGCCCGGGCGTGGACTCGACGTCCAGCTTGCCGCCGTGGGCGACAACGAGGTCGCGCGCGAGGGCGAGGCCGAGGCCGGTGGAGGATTCGCCGCCGGTGGGCGCGGCGCTGAGACGGCGGAAACGCAGGAAAAGGCCGGCGCGGTCCTCGGGGGTGAGGCCGGGGCCTTCGTCGCGCACTTCGAGGCGAACGACGCCGTTCGCGCCACGGCACACGGTGAGGTGCGTCGTGGTGCCGGCGGGAGAGAATTTCAGGGCGTTGCTGAGGAGGTTTTCGACGACTTGCCGCAGGCGCGCGGCGTCGCCGTCGATCAATGCCGGAGCGTCGCCCGCCGCGGCGACGACTTCGATGCGCTGGTTTTTCCGCGCGGCGCGGTCGGCGAAGGCGGCGGCGACGTCGGCGGCGAGCGCGGCGAGGTCGAGCGGGGCGCGGTCGAGTTCCAGGCGGCCGGACTCGGCGGCGGAGCTGTCGAGCAGGTCTTGCACGAGCCCGAGCATGCGCTGGCTCTCGGCGTGCAGCGCCTGGGCGCGCTCGGCGATGGCGGGGCGGTCGGCGCTTTCCTCGGCGATCGTCTCGGCGGTCATCATCGTGCCGACGAGCGGGGCCTTGAGGTCGTGCGAGGCGAGGTCGAGCAGCTTGGATTTGAGCGCGGTGGCCTGCTCGGCGGCGTCGCGGGCGCGGCGGGTTTCCTCGTGGATGCGGCGTTCGGCGCGAGCGACGGCGCGCTGGCGGCTGATGATGGCGATGGCGGTCGTGAGGCCGAGGATGAGGAGGCTGGCGAGGCCGATGCGCTCGGCGCGGGTGCGGCGGAGTTCGGTTTCCTTGGCGACGAGTTCGGCGTCCTTCTTCTGCTGGGCGGCGTGCAGTTCGGCGATCAGGCGCGAGCGTTTTTCGGCGTCGAAGCGTTCGCGGAGTTCGGCGATGGTGGTGGCGGTTTTCTCGCCGGCGACGATGTCGTTTTCTTTGTCGGCGCGGCGTTGGTAGTCGAGCGCCTCGCGGAAGTCGCCGTGCGCGGCGTGGGCTTCGCTGAAGGCGGAGTAGAGGTTGCCGAAGAGTTCGTGGCTGCCCATTTTCTCCGCGATCGGGGCGGCGAGCCGGAGCTGCGCGAGCGCTTCGTCGGCGCGACCGAGGCGAGCGAGAGTGAGGGCGACGGAAAGACGGGCGGAGGCGATATGGCGCGGCACGCCGAGCTCGAGGCGGAGCGCGAGGGCTTTTTCGAAATAGGGGAGGGCGGCGGCGGGATTGGCGGCGGTGTTTTCGAGCGAACCGAGGTTGATGAACGCGTTGGCCATGCTGCGGCGGTTGTTGCTCGCGGTGTGCGCGCGGAGGTTTTCCTCGAGGAGCGGGCGGGCCTCGTCGAAGCGGTGCTGATCGTAGAGGAGGATCGCGAGGTTGTTGCGGATCTGGAGGCGGAGATCGGCTTCGTTGTTCTGTTCGGCGAGCGCGAGGGCGGCGCGATGGTGCTGCTCGGATTGGTCGAAAAGTTTCTGATGACGCGCGACGATGCCGCGGCTGTTCAGCACGCGGATGGACAGCGAGGTGTCGTGGAGTTCTTCGGCGGTGCGCTGCGCCTCGAGGTAGCAGGGTTCCGCCGCGGTGTAGTCGCCGCGGTTCCAGTAGATTTGACCGGACTCGTAGACGAGCGCGGCGCGCGCGAGACGCTCGGCGGCGGAGTTGCCTACGGGCAGGGCGAGGCCGGTGTCGGTGACGCGGCGGGCTTCGTCGTAGTTGCTGTTGCGGCGGAGCGATTCGCTGAGCTGGGCGAGCGCGCGGAGCTCGTCGAGGCGCGTGTGGGTGTTTTGGGCGAGCGCGAGGGCTTCGCGGGCGAGTGGGATGGCTCGGGCGGGCTCGGTGGCGTCGAGGGCGCGCGCTTGTCGAATGAGTGCGTCGATGCGGGCGCTGGGGGAATCGGCGACCGGATTGGCCGGCCCCGGGGACTGGGCGGATGCGGTGCTGCACGCGACGGCGAGCGCGAGGCTGGCGAACGCGAGGCGCAGGCGACGAGGGGAATCGACGGGAATCATCGGGGGCGCGGGGATGACACTCGGGCGGGACAAAATTGCGTTGAGACGGGCACTTTCGGTGGGGATGGTAGGCGAGTCGATGTCGGAAACTCTTTTGCCACGGATCCTGCTGGCGGACGATCACGGGTTGATCCGCGACGCGCTGCCGTCCGCGATCCGGCGGCGGGTGCCGCGGGCGCAGTTCGAGTGCGTGGGCACGGCCGCGGACACGATCGCGGCGGTGATGCGGCGCGAGTGGAGCCTCGTCGTGCTGGACCTGGGTTTGCCCGGCGGGACGGAGCTGGAGACGTTGCGGCACGTGCGCGAGCTGCGCCCGGCGTTGCCGATTCTGGTGTTCTCGATGTTTCCCGAGGCGAAAATGGGCGTGGCGGCGATCGAGGCGGGTGCGAGCGGCTATCTTTGCAAGACGGCGGATCGCGCGACGATCGGTGCGGCCGTGGCCGAGACGCTCGCGGGCGAAGGCTACCGGAGCGTGCGGCTGCGTGAGTTGCTGGCGAAGCGTGCGCGCGAACGGCACGGCGAAGCGGCGGCGCTCTCGCGACGCGAGCTGGAGGTGTTGATCGAGTTGGGTCGCGGTCGCTCGAACAAGGAGATCGCGGCGGGCTTGGGCGTCAGCGTGACGTCCGTCGGCACTTATCGCACGCGGATCATGGAAAAACTCGGCCTGCGCACGACGGCGGACCTGCTGCGCTACGTGGTCGAGCACCGCTTGCTGCGCGAATAGGGCAGCGTCCGCCCCGCGGCGGTCGGACAGCTCGGGAGAGGCGCAGTCGACGCTGCTGCCGGGGTGCAGGCGCTCGCGCTCGTCGCGCCGATCCGGACGGTCCTCGCATCCGGTTTGTGCGGCGCGGCGTCGCGCGCTGCATCGGACGCATGTCCAAAACCTTTCTGATCGTTGCCGCCGCGCTCGCGCTCGGGGCGCTGCTCGCACTGGCGCAACCGGCGACGGGCGACCGGCCGCTCGTGCCGTATCCCGACGGCTATCGCGCGTGGCGTCACGTCGGCAGCGTCGTGAACGAGGCCACCGACAAGAATCGCGCCACGACCCCGCACGGCACGATTCACCACCTCTACGCGAACGATCTCGCGCTCGAAGGCCTCCGCACGGGCGCGTTTCCCGAAGGTGCGGTGTTCGTGGCCGACTGGTTTTCGCTAAAGGAAAAATATCCCGGCGGCTTCGAGGAGGGCGCGCGCCTGCGGCTCGACGTGATGGTGCGCGACGCGCGTTTCGCCGCGACGGGCGGCTGGGGTTTCGACCAATTCGCCGGCGACAGCATCACCGCGCGCAATGTCGCGCCGGGCGCGGCGCCGAAGCAGTGTTTCGAGTGCCACACCCGGGCGAGCGCGCGCGGTTACGTGTTCACGCGGCCGCCGCTCTAGCGGCTCCTCGCGCTCGCACGACGCCCCGCGGTCCCCCTCTTGAGAAAACGGGCTGGCCAATCTCCGGAGCGCCGCCCTCAATGAGCGCTCCATGAAGAAAGCTCTGATCACCGGCATCACTGGCCAGGACGGCTCTTATTTGGCCGAGTTGCTCCTCGCCAAAGGCTACGAAGTCCACGGCATCATCCGCCGCGCCTCGACCTTCAACACGAGCCGGATCGATCACCTTTACCGCGACCCGCACGTGAACGGCGTGAAGCTGTTCCTGCACTACGGTGACCTCGCCGACTCCGTGCAGATGGTGAAGCTCCTCTACGAACTCCAGCCGGACGAGATCTACAACCTCGGCGCGCAGTCGCACGTGCGCGTGTCGTTCGACATCCCGGAATATACCGGCGACGTCGTGGGCGTCGGCGCGGTGCGCATCCTCGAAGCGATCCGCGAGGCCGGCCTCGTGAAAAAATGCCGCTACTACCAGGCGTCGTCCTCGGAGATGTTCGGCAAGGTGCAGGAAGTCCCGCAGACGGAGAAAACGCCCTTCTGGCCGCGCTCGCCCTACGGTTGCGCCAAGATGTATGCGCACTGGCTGACCGTGAACTACCGCGAGAGCTACAACCTCCACGCGTCGTCCGGCATCCTCTTCAACCACGAGAGCCCGCGCCGCGGCGAGACGTTCGTCACGCGCAAGATCACCCGCGCCGCCACGCGCATCAAACTCGGCCTCCAGGAATCGCTCTTCATGGGCAACCTCGACGCGAAACGCGACTGGGGTTACGCGAAGGAATACGTCGAGATGATGTGGGTGATGCTCCAGCAGGACCAGCCCGACGACTACGTGGTCGCCACGAACGAGACGCACACGGTCAAGGAGTTCATCCAGGAAACCTTCGGCCTGCTGAACCTCGACTGGGAGAAATACGTCAAATACGACGCGCGCTACGAGCGCCCCGCCGAGGTCGATCTGCTCATCGGCAATCCCGCCAAAGCCAAACAGCAGCTCGGTTGGGAACCCAAGGTCCGCTTCAAGGAACTGGTGAAAATCATGACCGAGGCCGACCTCGAACTCGCCAAGCGCGAGGCGCAGATCGCTGCGCTCCCCGAACCCTCGAAAGCGCCGTTCGCCTGAAGAATCTCTGCCCGCGAAACACACGAATGGACACGAAAACGTCCGAGCCTGAATTGGCTTTCGTGTCGTTTCGTGTGTTTCGTGGGCCAATTCCGTCTCTGAAATGAAGCTCTTCATCGCAGGTCACCAAGGCATGGTCGGCGCCGCGCTCGTGCGCCGCTTTCAGGCGGAGCCCGGCATCTCGCTCGTGCTCCGCTCGCGCCGGGAGGGACTCGATCTCACGAATCAGGCCGCCGTCGCCGCCTTCTACGCCGCCGAGAAACCCGACGTCGCCATCGTCGCCGCCGCGAAAGTCGGCGGCATCCACGCGAACAACACTTATCCGGCCGAGTTCCTCTACGAGAACCTCGCCATCGCCGCCAATTGCATCCACGGGGCATACGCCGCCGGCGTGCAGCGTGTGCTCTTCCTCGGCAGCTCGTGCATCTACCCGAAGCTCGCGCCGCAGCCGATGCCCGAGGATTGCCTGCTCACCAGTCCGCTCGAGCCGACCAACGAGGCCTACGCCATCGCCAAGATCGCCGGCCTGAAGCTCGCGCAATTCTACCGCAAGCAATACGGCGTGCTCTACCACTCGGCGATGCCGACCAACCTTTACGGCCCCGCGGACAACTACCACCTGCAGAACTCGCACGTGCTGCCCGCGCTCATCCGAAAATTTCACGAGGCGAAGGAAGCCGGCCGCGCCGAAGTCGTCGCCTGGGGCACCGGCTCGCCGCGCCGCGAGTTCCTCCACGTCGACGATCTCGCCGACGCCTGCGCGTTTCTCCTCCGCCACGACAACCCGCCCGACTGGCTCAACGTCGGCACCGGCACGGACGTGACGATCAAGGAACTGACAGAAATCGTCGCCGCAGTCACCGGCTTCGGCGGTCGCATCGTCTGGGATGCCTCGAAACCCGACGGCACGCCGCGCAAGCTGATGGACGTCTCGCGCCTGACTGCGCTCGGCTGGAAGGCCCGCATCGGTCTGCGCGAAGGTGTGGCGAAAACCTACGCCTCGTTCCTCGCCGAAAAAGCCGCCGGCACGCTCCGCGCCTGAGTGGTAGGGCCGGCTTCAGCCGGCCCAATTGCAGCTTCGCTCGGGGTCTAGTTTCCGAGTGAGAATTCCAACCGGGCCGGCTGAAGCCGGCCCTACCGGCGGCATCGCGACCGCCGTCGCGCGACCTCAAGTCCCCGTCCGAACGTGTCGATAACGGGCCATCATCACGGCCCCCATGTCCGACCCGTCACCCGGAGCGGCCGAAACCGCGCTTAATTCCGCCGGCTGCCACGATCCGGCGGCCGCGCCATTGCCCGAGCGCTCTGGCGGCGGCGGGAGCGCGCTCGCACCGGGCCGGCGCTGGCGGAATTTCCAAGTGCAGAAGGCGCTTGGCACCGGCTTCATGGCGACCGACATCACGTCGATGGACAGCGTCTTTCTCCACGCGCGGCCGCTCGACGACGCGACGCCGTCGCGCGCCGATGCCTGGGAACGCCTCGCGCGGCTCCCGTCGGACACTCTCGTCGCGGCGCTCGAAGCGCACGAGGAAAACGGCTGGCGCTACGAAGTCAGCGCGTTGCCTCGCGGCATGCCGCTGCGCGACTGGATGGCCGCACACCAGTTGGGCGTCGCGGAAATCGAGACGCTCGTGCGCCAACTCGCCGCGCAACTCGAGGCACTCCACGAAAACGGCATCGTGCACCTTCGCGTGCAACCGCAGTCGGTCTACGTCGACGACGAAGGTCACGGCCTGCACGTCTGCCTCGGCGGCCTCGAAGCGGCGACGCTTCACTCGCAGACCGACCTGATCCCGATCGCGGTGAATCCCTACTACGCGCCGCCCGAAGCGGCCGGTTTGTTCAAGCACAAGCCCGGCCCCGAGCTCGGCGCGTGGGATTGGTGGGGACTCGGCCGCGTTGCCCAGGAAATCGCCCACGGCGGTCACGTCTACGGCCTGCTGTTCGAGCGCGATGTCGCCGGCGAACCGCCGGAGCTGCGCTCGCGCGCGGAGGCCGCGTTGCTCGATCGCGATCCGTCCGGCGTGCGCGCCGGCGCCGTCGAGTTGTTGCCCGACAGCGCCAGTCCGCGCCTGCGCTCGCTGCTGCGCGGTCTGCTCGCCAGCTCGCGCGACGGGCGCTGGCACGGCGACCAGGTGCTGCATTGGACGCAGCGCGAAAACGTGCCCGATCGCTACGATCTGCCGCGCGACGCCCGCCTGTTTTGGTGGCGCCGCCGCGCGCTTACGGTCGCGGAAGCGGCGGAATTTTTTCTCCAACCCGACTACGCGTTCGACGGCCAGCAGCAGTTCTTCCCCACCGGTGCCGGCGAGCCGACGATGCGCGCCTTCCTCGCGGAGTTGCCGAATCTCCGCCCCGAGCACGAGCGGGCGGAGCAGATCCTCGGTTACGTGGAGTCGTTCGCCTGGCAGCAACTGCCGCTCAACGTCCGGCGCGCCGCCGTGGCCGGACTCGCGTGGCGCGCGCTCGCTCCGGCGGGCGGCAACGGCTCGCTCGCCGTGCAGCGCTGGCGCATCGATCCCGCCGGCCTGCAGGAAATGTTCGCCGACGCCCCGCCCGGCGAAGCGCTCGCGTTCGCGCGCGCGCTGAGCACCGGCGCCTATCGCCGCGCCGTCGAGGCGCTCGATGCCGGCGCGGGCCGCACGCTCGCGCTGCTGGCGGAGGCGGGACTCGACGCCTTGCAGGCGGCGACGGCGTGCCGCTGGATCGCGGACGACGACGAGGTGGCGCAGGCGCGGCTGTTGTGGTTCGCCTTCGAGCCGGAGAAGGATCTGATCGCCCGCCGCGATCGTCTCCGCACCGCCTACGCGACGGCGCACGACGCCGCGCTTGCGGAGATGCTCGCGAAGGCGAAACCGAAACGCGCCGAGCTGATGCTGCTGGCCTTCGCGAGTGAGCGCCCGAGCGACTTCGGCTTCGTCACGCACGCCGACTGGAACGCGCGGCGCGCGGCGGAGCTGACGGCGCGTGCGGAGCGGCTGCGCACGGCGATTTTCTGGCAACGCGCGGCCCGCGTGCTCGCGGCGGCGCCGGGCCTCCTCGGACGCTGGCCGGCGTTCGTCGCCGTGTGGGCGGCACCGCTGGCGCTGGCCGCGGCCGGGCGGGCGTGGCTTTGGCTCGGCGTGCTCACGTTCGTCGCGATCGGCCTGCGTTGGACGGCGCGCGCGACCCTCAACTCGCTCATCGCCCGCCAGGCGCCGGGCGAGGCACCCTGGACGTGGCGCGACGGTCCGGCGCGCGCCGTGCGGGCCGCGTCCGCGAGCCGCGAGGCGCTGGCGCCGGAGCAACGCGCGAATCCGCTCGCGGATCTCGCCGCGGCCTGCGCGGACCTGCGCGCACTCGCGTCGAAGGGTGCGCCGGTCCCCGCGCCGCCGTCGCGCTTCATCGGCTTTTGGGCGGGCGCGGTGCTCGCCGACGTGCTGCCGCTGGCGTTCTGCGTGCTGCCGTGGCTCGGCGTGGATTTCTCGTCGCGCCCGCCGCCGCCGGTCCTCGTGCGCCACGCCCCGCCGCCTCCGGCCGAAACGGCGCCGGCGGCCGCGGGCGCCGCGCTGTTCGAGGTCTACGACGACGGTTTTGGCCGGCGCAAACGCGGGCCGTTGCGGGCGTGGGACGTCGCGCTCGAACCTCCGCGCCCACTGAGCGTGACCGGAGTGCGACCCGCTTCCGCGAACCAGCGAGCTTACGCGCGGGTCGGCGCGGAGCTGTTGCTCGAACCCTATCCGCGCAAGGATCTGAAGGTCACCCTGGCCGTCCCCGTGCCGACGCCGGATGGCTGGGCGCTCGTGCTCTACGATCCGGCCGAACGCGAACTGGCGGATCGGCGGACCTTCCTGCTGCGCGAGGCGCCGCAGGAGAAACACTGGTATTGGCTCGGCAACCGCCGCGTCGTCTACCTCGGCGCGCCGCCGCATTTGCCGCCGCTTCAAAATTCCCTTGCGCAGCCCTGAGCTTCTTGGGCTCACTGGGAGCGACATGATCGCTCCCGAAACCTTCTCGCACCTCGAGCTCATCAAGAAGCGCGCCGGCTACTTGTGGAGGTTTCTTTGACGTCGAACAAAAG
The DNA here is from genome assembly GCA_016187945.1 of Opitutia bacterium. Classification (GTDB taxonomy): domain Bacteria; phylum Verrucomicrobiota; class Verrucomicrobiia; order Opitutales; family Opitutaceae; genus Didemnitutus. The sequence continues at coordinate 273,835 of JACPIT010000006.1, read as the reverse complement.
CAGCGCGAAATAGAGGCGATGGAGGCGCAGATGGGCGCCCCGGATTTCTGGAACAGCTCTGACAAAGCCCAGAAGCACATCGCCAAACTCAACGGTCTGAAAAAGACCATCGGCGGGCTCGTGGCCTTCAACAAGAAGCTCGATGACGCCGCCGTCATGGTCGAGCTGATCGAGTCCGCCGACGAAGCCGAGCAGGAGGCCTACGCGAAGGAGCTCGACGCGAACGTCTCCGCCATGGTGGAGGAACTCGACAAGCTCGAGATCTCGTCGTTCCTCACGGGCCAGTTCGACCGCAACAACGCCATTTTCTCGATCCAGTCCGGTGCCGGCGGCACCGAGTCGAACGACTGGTGCGACATGCTTTTCCGCATGTATCTGCGCTGGGCCGAACGCCGCGGCTTCGAGGTCGAGGTGCAGGACGTGCAGGCCGGCGACCAGGCCGGCATTACGAAGGCCACGCTCCTCATCAAGGGCGAGAACGCCTACGGCTACGCCAAGGCCGAGCGCGGCGTGCACCGCCTCGTGCGCATCAGCCCGTTCGATGCGAACAAGCGCCGCCACACGTCATTCTGCGCGATCGATGTCGTCGCGGAAGTGACCGACGAGATCGAGATCGAGATTCCCGACAGCGAAATCCGCGTCGACGTCTATCGCTCCTCCGGCAAGGGCGGCCAGGGCGTCAACACGACCGACTCCGCCGTGCGCCTAACGCACATCCCGACCGGCATGGTGGTGGTCTGCCAAAACGAGCGCTCGCAGATCAAGAACCGCGCCAGCGCCATGAACGTCCTCAAGGCCCGCCTCTACGAAAAGAAGCAGGACGAGCAGCGCTCGGAGATGGAAAAATTCTACGGCGAGAAAGGCGAGATCGGGTGGGGCAGCCAGATCCGCAGCTACGTTTTGCAGCCTTACCAGATGGTGAAGGATCTGCGCACGGGCGTCTCGACCAGTGACACGCAAGGCGTGCTCGACGGCGACCTCGACCGCTTCGTCTACGCCTGGCTCCGCGCCGGCTGCCCGCGTCACCGGAACAAGGACATCCAGATGGACGACGAGTAGGGAAAAGCTGAAAGGTTGAAAAACTGAAGGGCTGAACGGCCAATCGGCTCACAGCCCGGTTGCGTTTCAGCCCTTCCGCCTTTCAGTCCTTCAGTTTTTCCAACCATGCCCGGCCTCGACCACGCTCACATCCAGTCTTCCCTCGGCGCACAGCCGCTTTTCGAGGCCAAGACCTGGCAGCTTTCGCCCGAAGCGTGGCCGCTCACGGCCGAGCAGGTGCAGCACTTGGAGGCGATCGGCGCGGCGTGCCTGGAATTTCATCAGGCGCTCGAGACGCTCTACACGCGTTCTGCCACGGGGAAAAATCTCCTGCGCAACAAGCCCCTGCTCGCGCCGTGGGTCGCGGACTACCTCGACCGCGGCAAACCCGCCGAACTCATCGCGCACGCACGCGATCCGAAAAACCGCGGCGCGTTTCCCACGGTGCTGCGCCCCGACCTGCTGCTCACCGACGACGGCTTCGCGCTCACCGAACTCGATTCCGTGCCCGGTGGCATCGGCCTGACGGCGTTCCTCAACCGCCTCTACGCCGCCGAAGCCGGCGATCGCGTGCTCGGGCACGGCGAGGCGATGATCGAGAATTTCCACGCGTCGCTCGCCGGTTTGCGGCCCGAGTTGCGCAATCCGCTCATCACGATCCTCGTGAGCGAAGAGGCCGGCACGTATCGTCCCGAGATGCAGTGGCTCGCCGACGAGTTGCAGCGCCGCGGCCGTCGCGTCTACTGCCTCGCGCCCGACGACGTGTTCCCACTCGGCGGCGAGCTGTTCTTCGACATCGAAGGCACGCCCGAGAAGATCGACATCATCTATCGCTTCTTCGAGCTGTTCGACTGGGCCAACGTCCGCGTTGCGCCGCACATCCTCGAAGCCTGGAGCGCCGGCCACGTCACGATCGCGCCGCCGATGCGGCATTTCCAGGAGGAAAAACTCGCGCTCGCGCTCTTCCATCACCACCTGCTCGGCGAATTTTGGGCGGAAAACCTCAGCCGCAAATCCCTCGCCACGCTGCGCGCGATCATCCCGGCCTCGTGGATCATGGACCCCGCGCCGCTTCCGCCCGGCGCCGTGCTCGACGGCCCGCGCGTCGGCGGCCGCTCGCTCAACGACTGGCGCGACCTCGTCGCCGCGTCGCAAAAGGAGCGCGACCTCATCATCAAGATTTCCGGCTTCCACGAGACCGCGTGGGGCGCGCGCAGCGTCGTGCTCGGCAGCGATTGCTCGCGCGAGGAGTGGCAGGCCGGCGTCGAGCAGGCGCTGAAGCTCGCGCCGACCAACCTCCACATCCTCCAGGAATACCGGAAACCCAAACGCGTCGAGCACACCCTCTACGTGAAACCGGCCAACCCCGCCGCAGGCGACGGCACGCCCGCGTCCGCCGCGCCGATCGCCGCCGCACGTGCGGGCCGCCTTCGCCTGTGCCCGTATTATTTCGTCGTGGACGGGGCCGCGCGCCTCTCCGGTGCGCTCGCGACGTTCTGCCCGCCCGACAAAAAGATCATTCACGGCATGCAGGATGCAGCCTTGCTCCCGGCTAAGGTTTTCCCCTTAGCTTAACCGGTGCGCATCGTTGGTCCTCTCGGGAGCCTTTTTCGTTTTGGTTCGTCGCGTTACTGGCGCGTGACCGTCTTCCTCTGCGCGCTTCTCTCCGCCGCAGCGACGCTGCGCGCGGCCGACGCGGCGGCGCCCGATCTGACGGCGGTGCGCCAGCGCGCCGACAGCGGAGACGTCGAAGCGCAAAACGCCCTCGCCAACAATCTCTCGCAGGCCAAGGACTACGCCGGCGCGCTCGCTTGGTATCGGCGCGCCGCGGACAAGGGCTTCGCGCCTGCGCTCTTCAATCTCGGCCTGGCCTACGAACTCGGTCGCGGCATCCCGGCCGATGAGAAGCAGGCCTTCGCTTACTACCTGAAGTCCGCCGAGCAGGGCTTTCCCGCGGCGCAGTTCAACGTCGGCAACATGTATGCCAGCGGCCGCGGCGTCGCGAAGGACGATTTCGAGGCCAACATCTGGTTCAAAGCCGCCGCCGAGCGCGGCCTGCCCGAGGCGCAATACAACCTCGGCCTCATCTACGAGAGCGGTCGCGGCGTCCGCAAGGACGAGGTCACCGCCGCCCGCTGGTATCAGTCCGCCGCCGAGCAGGGCTACGCGCGCGCCCAATACAACCTCGGCCTCCTCTACGAAGACGGCCGCGGCGTGAAGCAGGACGACGGCGCCGCGGTGCGTTTCTACCGCATGGCCGCGCTGCAAGGCTTCGCTCCGGCGCAAAACAATCTCGGTCTGCTCTACGTCACCGGCCGCGGCGGCCTGCCCGCCGATCCCGCCACAGCCTTCGCCTGGCTGACGCTCGGCACCGAAAGCGGCGCCGCCTCGCAAGGCCGCGACTTCGTCGCCAAGACGATCACACCCGAACAGCGCGCCCAATCGGAGCGCATCGTCGCCGATCTCCGCAGCCAGCTCCGCCGCCCCGCTCCGCCGCCGGCCGCCGTTGCCACCGGCGATGCGAGCGCGCCGCGTCCGGCCCCGGCCGTTTCCGATAAAACCCTCCGCGACGACGTCGAGCGCCTCCAATCCGCCAACAACCGTCTCGCCGAGGCGAACCAGCGCCTCGTCGTCGAAAAAGCCCGCGCCGAGTCCGAGAAAGCCGAACTCGAAAAATGGGCCCAGTCGCTCGAGAAATCGCTGAACGAGCGCGGCGAGTCCGCCGCCGATCTCGAGCGCGCACGGACCGAGCTGACCGACCTGCGCCGCCGCCTCGACGAGGCCGCCGCGAAGACCGCCGCTCTCGACAAGGATCTCGCCGCCGCCCGCGAGCAACTCGCCGCGAATTCCGGCAACGCCGTGCGCACGCTGCAGGACGAGGTTGCGCGCCTCCGCCGTCTCGCCGGCGAAGCGAGCAGCCTGCGCGCAATCAACAGTCGCCTCGAAAACGACGTCGCGCGCCTGAAAACCGGCGCCGCCTCGCCCGCGCAGCTCGAACAGCTCCGCACGCAGCTCAACACCTCCGTCGCCGCCGAGGAAAAAGCGCGCGCCGAACTCAAGACCGCCCAAACCGACCTCGCCGCCGCCCGCACCGCCACGGAGACGAACGCCGCCAAACTCGCCGCGCTCCAGACCGATCTCGACGCCGCGCGCAGCACCGCGCAGTCCGCCGAAGCCGCCACCAAGGAACTCGAATCCCTCCGCGCCCGCGCGCAGCAACTCGCGGACGAAAACGCGAAGCTCGCCGTCGCCGCCCGACGCAACGACGAGCCGCTCCTCGCCGCGAAAAAACAGGTCGACGACCTGCAAACCCAGCTCGCCGTGGCCGAGGCCGACCGCGCCAGCATCCGCGAGGACGCCGGCAAACTGCGCGACGAATTTCAGAAAACCCGCTCGGCGCTCGCGACGGCCGAGCAGCAAACGCAGCAGCTTCAGTCGGAAATTGCCACGCTGCGCGACGCCGCGAAAAACGCCGAAGTCGCCGCGACCCAGCTCGCGTCGCTCCGCGCCGAGAACGAGCGCCTCGCCGCCGCCGCCCAGGAAGCCGGCCGTTTGCGCGAGCAAGTCGAGAAGCTGACTGCCGCGACCGCGGACACGCACGAACTCGACGCCGCGAAAACCCGGATCGCCTCGCTCGAACGCGATCTCGCCGCCGCCGCCACCGCGCGCACCGACGTCGAAACCCAGCTCGCCGCGCTCCGCCAGCAGCTCGCGACCGCGAAGCAGGCGACCGACGATGCGCAAACTCGCGCGGCGAAAGCCGATGCCGCTGCGCGCGAACTCGCGAGTGTCCGTCAGGCGTTGGCGACCGCCGAGCAGACGGCGCGCGACGCGCAAGCCGAGTCCAAATCTCTCCGCGACGACCTGACCGCGGCCCGCACGCAAGCCGCAAACGTCGCGACGCTACAGACCCAACTCGCCGCCGCGAAGACCGACCTCGGCCGGAGCGAGTCGGCGGTGCAAGCGCTGCGCGACCAGCTCGCCGCGGCGGAAAAAACGGCGCGCGAGGCGAAGAGCGGCGAGGCGACGGCGGCCAATCTGCGCGACGAACTCACCGCGACGAAGGCGCGCCTCACGTCGGCCGAGCAGACGCTGGCCGAGAAAGACGGCGGAGTTCGTTCGCTGCAGGAGCAGTTGACCGCCGCGCGCGCCGACACCGAGCGGGCGAAGACGCTCGAACGCCAGCTCGCCGCCGCGAAGACTGAGCTCGGCCGGAGCGAGTCCGCGGTGCAAGCGCTGCGCGACCAGCTCGCCGCGGCCGAAAAAACGGCGCGCGCCGCGAAGAACGGCGAGGCCGCTGCGGCCAATCTGCGCGACGAACTCGCTGCCACGAAGACGCGCCTCGCGTCGGCCGAGCAGACGCTCGCCGAGAAAGACGGCGGAGTCCGTTCGCTGCAGGAGCAGTTGACCGCCGCGCGCGCCGAAGCCGAGCGGGCGAAGACGCTCGAACGCCAGCTCGCCGCTGCCACCGAGGCCGCGGCGAACGCCGATTCTACTGCCAAGAGCCTGCGTGAACAGTTGACCGCGGCGAACGACACGACCGTCAGCTTGAAACAGCAGCTCGGTGCCGCGAGCCGTTCCTCGGACGAAGGCACGCGCGCGCTGAACGAGCGGGTTGCCGCGCTCGAGTCGGATCTCGCGACCGCACGTTCCGCTCTAGCCGCCGCCGAGCAGGCCAGTCGCGACCGCGCGACGGAGGTCGCCTCGCTGCGGCAGCAAATCGCGGACGCGAAGCCCTCCGGCGATCAGACGGCCGAATTGGAGAAACGTCTCGCGACGGCCGAGGACGCGCTGAAGAAAGCCAACACGAGTTTGACGGGCCTGCGGCTCGACCGCGAACGCGCGGAGCGTCAGGCCGTCGCGGCGCTGCGCGAGCGTGACGCCGCCCGCACCGGTTTGGAGCCGTTGCAGAAACAACTCGCGGCGGGCAAGGAATCGTTGGCTAAGGCCGAACAGACCGCGAGGGAGGCGACGGCGGAGAAAGACTCGCTGCGCAACGAACTCGCCCAGGCGCGCTCGTCCGGTGCCGATGCGGCCCAGGCGAAACTTTCCGAAGCGGCCGCTGCGGTCGAAAAAGCGCAGTCCGACGCGGCGACGGCCAGTGCCGCCCAGACGCGCGCCGAGCAGGAGCGCGACACGCTGCGCACGAATCTCGCGGCCCTGACGGCCGAGGTCGCGAAGGCCAAGAGCGATCTCGCCGCGGCCGAGCAGGCTGCGCGAGACAGCGCCGCGGAAGTGGGCGCGTTACGGCAGCAGCTCGCGCAGGCGAACGCCGGCTCGACGGCGGCGACGGCCACGGAAACGAAATTGGCGGACGCGAACGAAGCGTTGCGAAAGAGCAGCGCGAGCGTGGCGGAACTCACGGCGGACAACGACCGCCTCGAGCGCGCGCTGGCCGCGGCGCAGAAAGAGGCGGCGAGCGCGGCCGCGTTGCGCGAGGAATTGACGGCGCTGCGCGCATCGACGGCCGGCGTGGCGAATTTGCAGGGTGAGAACGCGCGACTGCAGCGCGATGCGGCGCAGTTGCCCGAATTGCGCGCGCAGGTGCAGCGACTCCAGCGCGAGGCCGCGGATCGCGCTGCGGCGTTGCAAACCGCGCAGACGCAACTGGCCGCGGTCGAAAGGCAGCTCGATGAGGCGCGCACGATCCGCACGCAGGCCGCGCGCGGCGACGATGAGGTCGCGACGCGACTAAAGAGCGATCTCGCCGACGCGACGCAGGCCAGCGAGAAGCTCCGTGCGCAGGTGGCCGATCTGACCGCGGCGAACTCGAAGCTCGAACAGGATTTCGCCAGCGCGCAGAAGAGCGTCGACGCGGCACTCGCGGCGCAAGCCCAGGCGGTGAACGCCGCGCGGCCGGACGCGTATCAGATGGAGATTCGCACGCTCCAGGATCGCGTGAAGCAGCTCGAGACCGCGATCGAAGACGATCGCGCCGGCGCCGCGCGCGAGATCAGCACGCTCGCGGAGCAGCTTCAGAAGGCGCGCGAGACGAGCAAGGCGCTCGGCGACGCCAACCGTGCGTTGCTCGGGGCGAAACAGGCGGACGACGGCCCGAGTCGCGTGGAGTTCGACCAATTGCAGACGCGCGTGCGCGAGCTGACGTCGACGGCGAACGAGTTGAAGCGGCAGAACGACAAGCTCGTCGGCGATGCCGAAAAGCTGACGCAGGAGCGCGACGTGTTGAAAGCGCAGGTGGCCGACGCGGAGAAAGCCGAGGGCTCCCACAGCGCCACGGTGGCCGAACTCACGGAGGCGAACGCGAAGTTGCAGACCGAGAAGGCCGACGCGCAGACGCGGCTGGCCGCGCTGAATCAGCGGTTGCGCGACGCGGAGCAGTTGCGCGCGTCGGCGGAGAAGGCGCAGACCGAGGCCGCGGCGTTGAAGACGCAGCTCGCCGAGGCGGAGAAAGCCGAAGGCTCGCACAGCGCGACAGTCGCCGAGCTGACGGAGGCGAATAACCGACTCCAGCAGGAGAAGACGGATTTCAAGACGCAGATCGCGGTGCTCACGCAGCGGCTCGCCGAAGCGGAGCGGACGACCGGCGTGGAGAACGCGAAGCTCGCCGACGAGAACAAGGCGCTCGACGAACGCTTGAAGAGCGTCGGCGCCCAGTTGGTAGCCGCGCAGCGACAGATCGACGGACTCCGGCAGCAGCAAACGGACGCGACTCAGAGCGCGAGCGCGGCCCAAGCGACAGCCGAAAAGGCGCAGACGGAACTCGCGACGTTGCGGGCACGGCTGGCCGACGCCGAGAAGGCGACGGAGTCGCACGGCTCGTCGGTTGCGGAACTGACCGCGACGAACGAGAAACTCGAGCAGGAGCGCGACGTGTTGCGTCAGCAGCTCGCCGCGGCGCAGACGGAAGCGACGCGCCTTTCGCAAGCGCAGAGGAGCGCCGAGCAGTTGCGTGCGGACGCCGAGCGCAGCGCGGCGCAAAACGTCGATGCGGTGACGGCGCAATTGGCGCAGTTGCGGCGCGAGGTCGACGGACTGCGCGCGTCGAATCAGAGTTTGGCCGAGTCGAATCGCACGCTCGATCGCGAGCGACAGTTGGCGGTGGCTCAACTGCGCCAGGAAAACAGTGCGCTCGCCGCGCGTCTGGCCCAGGCGCAGGGCACGCTCGATCAGATCGCGGCGGCCGCGCGCCTCGGCACTCCGGCATCGAGTTTGGCGTCGGCGAACCAGCCGTCGGCGTCGGCGGTTTCAACACCGCCGGGCACAGCGGCGAGCGAGGCGCGTTATCACACCATCATCGAGGGCGACTCGCTCTCGCGACTCAGCTTGCGTTACTACGGCACGGCGAATCGCTGGCAGGAAATCTACAACGCGAATCGCGAGGCACTGCAGGGTGCGAACGCGTTGCGGGTAGGGCAGCGGTTGCGGATTCCGTAGAAGGCTCTGCGTCTCGTAGCGGGCCTGTGTCAGCCGGCTACGTTTGTGGCGACAGCGGGCGCGGGCGGCGGAAACACAAAAGCCCGCGCGAACACCGCACGGGCTTCTGAGCTATGGACTGAACGAAAAGGCTCGCGCCGCTTCAGGCGACGGCGGTCTTCGTAGGCGTGGCCTGACCGAGCAAGTGCTGGAAGAAGGAGTCGCGGCGCTGGCGGGCGACGGCGAGATCCTTGGTGCCGAGGGAGCGGCGGATGCGCTCCTTCGTGAACGGCGTGGGATACACCGTGTAGTGGAGGAACCACGTTCCGTTGTTGTTCCAGAGGTGGTGGTTCGGGTTCTCGGCGTTGACGCGGAGGGCGGGGAGGCTGATGACGTTGGACATGATGCGTGAGCGGTTGAGGATGAGTTAATCGTTCGCGCGTCAGGTTTTTTCCTGAAAAACGAAAGCCGCCTGAGGGCATCAGGCGGCTTTTCGCTTTTTTCGGAGGAGTTTTTTGTTCGAGCGTTTTACCGCTCGCGCATCCGGGCGACTTTCGTCACTCGGAACCACCGTGATCACTCCTAGACCCGGTTGGCAGAACCGGCGGATTGCTCCGTCGATCCTTTCCTGATGCAGCGCGAAAGGAACAAATCGCCGCGCGCTGCGCCAGAAAAATCTTTGCGCGAAATTTCGCGCCGCGAATTTCGAGCGGACAAGTGGCGGCTGCACAGCGGGCTTACAACTAAAACGCGCCGCAGAAAATTTTTCCCTAAAGTCGCTTTAGACGCGCCAAAGTGGATCAATTCTGATCCGCTGGCGCGATGGAACAGGACAAGCGCCAGCGATTCGAGGAGACTTCGACAGAGTATCTGCGCGAGGAGGGCATCTACAGCGACGTGGAAGCGACGGCGTTGAAGCGCGTGATCGCGAGCACGCTCGTGCATCGCATGGAGCGACTCGATCTTTCGGTGTCGGAGCTGGCGAAGACGCTCGGCACGAGTCGAGCCGCCGTGAACCGGGTGCTCGATCCGCTGAACACATCGCTGACGCTGAACACGCTCGTGCGCACCGCAGCGGCGCTCGGGTGCCGCGTGAAGCTCGACATCGTCGTGCCGCGCGAGTGAGGCGCGCGGCAGGCGTGGCGAGGGCGGTTTTCGCGAGCGGTCGTGGCGCCGTTCTCTGTCCGGAATGGCGCGGTTATGTCGCCGCTCCCGCCGCGCGAGCGTGTGAACGGAGCGCGCTGCCTCGATCGCCGCGAACTCGCCTCAGCGGAAGCGCCACGAGATCGAAAAATTCAGCGTGGCGTAGGTGTAGTGCGTGACGCGCGGGATACCGACGAGATCGAGCGCCAGCGAGTCGGTGAGCGGGACGGTGACGATCGCGGCGCCGAGCGGCACGAGGCCGCCGTGGTTGAAGTTGTAGTGGTGCGTCACGCCCGCGATCCCGCCGACGAGGATGCGGCGGAGCGGCCATTGTTTGCCGACGTAGGCGTAGCCGGCCGTGCGACCGAGGGAGTTGCGGAACACGCCCGCGCCGAGCATGAAGTTTTCCGTGGAGCGACGCAGCACGCCGAGACCAGGCGTGGTGTTCGTGAGGTCGTCCTGAGTCGTGTGCTCGTGGAAGCTGTAGAGTTGAGCGGTGAGGTGCCACGTCGACTCGGCGGCGGGGGCGCTCGCGGCGATCGCGCAGGCGAGGAGGGGCAGAAAGCGCATGCGGAGAGCCAGGCATGCAGACGCGCGCGGCGCAGCAGCAATCCGGAGAGGAGTCCTCCGGTTGCGCGGTCGGAAAATTCCCGAGCACTGGCGCTCAGCGAAAGTCGTGCGAAGCTTGCACGGGCAACGCGGCGCAGCGGAGCGGCTCGACGATTTCCGCTTTCACGTGCTGCACGCCGGAGACGTTCTGTAGCGAACCGGTGATGCGCAGCGACGGCTCTTGCGTGATGACGAGGCGGAGGCGCTCGAAGAGTTGCGGGAGCACGACGGCGTTGGCGATGCCGGTTTCGTCCTCGAGGCTGATGAACACGAAACCTTTCGCGGTGCCGGGACGCTGTCGGCAGATTACCGATCCGGCGATGGTGACGCGTTGGCCGTCAGACGTTTCTTTCAGCGCACTGGCGGGAGTGACATCGGCGAGTTGCGCGCGCAGCGCCGCCATCGGGTGTTCGTTGGTCGTGAGGCCGAGTCCGGCGAAGTCGGCTTGGATTTCTTCGACGGGCGACATGCGCGCGAGCGGCGAGCCTTCGCGATAGGCGTCGGCGAATTGGCGGAAAAGCGACTCGCCTTCCGACCAGGCCGCTTCGACATCCCAGAGCGCGGTGCGACGATCGCGGGAGAGGGCGTTGAGCGCGCCGATGGCGGCGAGCGCGCGTCGCTCGGTGGCGGTGAAATCCGTGCGGCGCAGGAAATCGTCGAGTGAGGTGAACGCCCCGATCTTCCGTGCGGCGAGCATCCGCGCAACGGCGGCTTCGCGGATGCCTTTCACGTAGCGGAGGCCGATGCGGATGGCGCCATCGCTCTCGACCGTGCACTCCCAGCGCGAGGCGCAGACGCAGACGGGATTGGCTTTCAGATCGCGGCCGCCGCGTTTCGCGTCCTGGAGCAGCGTGGCGGGCGAGTAGAAGCCCATCGGCTGGTTGTTGAGCAGCGCGGCGTAGAACGGCGCGGGCCGGTGAATCTTCAACCACGTGCTGAAGTAGGCGAGCATGGCGAAGCCGATGGCATGTGACTCAGGGAACCCGTAGGCGGAAAACGTCGTGGTCGCGTGAACGACCTTCTGCACCACTTCCTCGGCGTAGCCTTGGCGCCGCAACGCGAGCGTCAGCTTCTCCATCGAACGCACGAGACGCTCGGGATTTTTGGTGAAGCCCATCGCGCGTCGCAGTTCCTCGGCTTCGCCGCCGGTGAACTTCGCGAGGTTGATCGCGAGTTGGAGCATCTGCTCTTGGAACAGGATCACGCCTTTCGTGCGCTCGAGGATCGGTTTCACGATGTGCGCCACGCTGGGATGGATGTAGTCGACTTCCTCGATGCCGTCGCGACGGCGGATGAGCGGGTGGACGAGGTTGCCGGTGATCGGCCCGGGGCGGATGATCGCGACCTGCATCGCGAGGTCGTAGAGGTCGCGCGGCTTGAAGCGCGGCAGCGTCGCCATCTGCGCGCGGCTCTCGATCTGGAAGACGCCCACGGTGTCGGCGGCGCGGATTTTCTCGTAGGTTTCGGGATCGTCGGGCGGGATGTCGTCGAAACTCCGCGGTGTGCCGCCTTGCGCGGCGCAAAGCTCGAACGTGTCCTGTAGCACCGCCATCATGCCGAGGCCGAGAAAGTCGATCTTCACGATGCCGAGATTTTCGCAGTCATCCTTGTCCCATTGGCAGACGCTGCGGTCGGGCATCGTCGCGGGCTCGAGTGGCATGACTTTGTCGAGCTGGTGCTGGCAAATGACCATGCCGCCCGAGTGCTGGCCGAGGTGGCGCGGCAGCGCGCGGCGAAACTGATGCTGCAACCGGACCAACGCTTCGGCGCGCGGGTGATGCGCCGCGATACCGGAGAGTCGGAGTTGTTCCTGTAGGTCGAGCGTCTCCGGAAAATCGCCGTTGGCGTAGAGGCTCGAAAAGCGATCAAGTGCGTCGTCGCCGAAGCCGAGCACCTTGCCGACTTCGCGGATCGTGCTGCGGCCGCGGTAGGTGATGACGTTGGCCGTCATCGCGGCGCCGCGCCGGCCGTAGCGCGCGTAGACTTCCTGGATGACGCGCTCGCGCCGGTCGCCGCTCGGGAAATCGAGATCGATGTCCGGCCACGACGGATTGCCGTCCGGGCCGACGCGGCTGTCGTTCAGGAAGCGCTCGAAGAGGAGCTGGTTCTTGATCGGGTCGACTGCGGTGATGCCGAGCACGTAACAGACCGCGCTGTTCGCCGCGCTGCCGCGGCCTTGCACGAGGATGCTTTGCTCGCGCGCCCAGCGGCAAATATCCCAGACGATCAGAAAATAGCCGGAGAATTTGAGGCGTGCGATGAGTTCGAGTTCGCGGAGGAGCTGGTCTTCCCAGCGGCGCGACCACTCATCGGCGCGGACTTTTCGCCGCGCCGCGGCGAAGGTGATCTCGCGCAGAAACGCGTCCATGCTCTCGCCGTGCGGCGTCGAATAAGTGGGGAACTGGTAACCGAGGTTTTGCAGCGTGAAGTCGAGGCGCTGCTCGAGCCGCACGGAGTTGGCGAGGGCTTCCGGCAGGTCCGGGAAAAGCGCCTGCATCTCGCGCGCGGATTTGAGGTGACGCTCGGAGTTGACCGCGAGTTTTCGGCCAGCCGCGTCGAGGGTGGTGTGGTGCCGCAAGCACGTGAACACGTCGGCGACGATGCGGTGATCAGCGATGGCGTAGTTGACGCCACCGGTGGCGAGCAGCGGGAGCCGGTGCGCGGCGGCGAGGTCGCGGAGAAAAGTGACCTCGCGATTCTCGCCGCGAATCCGCTGTCGCTGCACTTCGACGAAGAGCCGCGCGCGTGCCGGATCGCTCTCGCGACCGAAGATGGCGGCGAGTTTATCGAGCGCCGCGCTCGCGGCAGCGTTGCCGACGTTGCGCCACGCGGAGCGGACGGGGCCTTCTTCGTCGCCGGTGAGGGCGACGAGTCCTTCGGAGAAGCGCGCGAGTTCCTCCCACGTGGCGAAGCACGGGCGCTTGCGGTCGGTGGGAGTGGGAAGATCGGCCGGTGGAGTGCGTTGACCCCAACGCGCTTCGGGAATCGCACTCGCTGGCGAGGATTTGAACGCGTTGAGGTCAACGCGTTCCACCCGCTCCGTCATCTTCGCCTCGGTGATGAGCTGACAGAGATTTTGGTAACCGGTGCGATTCGTCGCGAGCAGCGGCACGACCGTGCCGTCTTCCATCGTGATTTCGGCGCCGACGCGCGGCCGCACGGCGAATTTGTTCTCCTGCGCGCTGCCGTAGAAGCGTGGCGCGCCGTAAACGCCATCGCGGTCGAGCAAGGCGAGCGCGGGCAGGTGCGCGACTTCCATCGCGCTTTTCACGTAGTCCTCCGGCAGCGAGGCTCCGCGGAGAAAACTGAAGGCGCTGCGCGCGTGGAGTTCGACGTAGTCCGGCGAAGCGGAGCGGCGAGGCGCGACGCTGGCGGGAGCGCGGAGTGGCCAACGACCGACGATTTCGTGACGCCCTTTGCCGTGGTGGCTGCGCACGAGGACGAATTCATCCACCGTCCAGTCGATAGGCGGCAGTGAATGCGGCTCTACGACCACGCTATCCCAAAACAAAGTGAGATGCGGCGTGAAATGGGGACGAACGAAATCCCCGACGCTGCCTTCGAGCAGCGCGGCGCCGAGAGCGCGATGAAAAGCTTTCAGCGGAGCGACGGCGGCGACGGTCGGAAAAAGCACGAACGGTTTCTTCTCCTGTTTGAGCGGGAAACTGCCGGCTCGGTCGAAGGTGAGTTCGAACGATTCGAACACGAGATTGGCCGCGGCGGCACGTGCAGCTTCGAGTCTGCCGGCAGGCAAAGCGTCGCCTTCGCCGAGCGCGTGCAGGCTGATGTGGAGGTTCTCTGGCTTGACCCGGTAATCGCGGAAAGCGTGGCGGGTGCGCAGCTCGTCTTGGAGACGGTTGATCGCGTCGCGCGCCGATGCACTCGGCTGCAGGGCGAAGAACCAAGCATCGCGCTTGCTGGATGTGGCGGATGTGCGACTGGTCTTCATAGCTCAATCGTATTCCCCCTCGAGAAACCAGCCCTCGGCGGTGCGAAAGAGACGGTAGATGCCACCGTCGGCGAGCGCGATGTCCCACTCGGCGCGGCCCCACGCGCGATCGGCTTGCCACCACTCGCCGCTGCTGTGCCAAGGACCGCGTTGCGCGGCGACGACGCCTTGCACGCGCTCGGTCCACAGAAACGTCGGCTGGCCGTCGCTCATTTCGAAGCGCGCCGGGAGCGGCGGACGGAAACGGCGCAACGGACGGCCGAGCGCCGGTTGCACGGGCGGCGGCGCGGGTGCAGGGATGACCGCCGGTGGCGGCACGAGCTTCACTGCGTCGGGGCGATGCGTGTCCTCGAACTGCGGCGTGCCGACGCGATCGGAGCCGACGATCGCCACGACGCGCGCGAGCGTCTCGGCGAAGCCGTGCGGATCGCGCAGGCCGGTTTCGAAGAGACCGTGCTGCCGCACGAGCGGACGCGTGGGCGTGACGCGCAGGCGGGCGGCGACGATCGGCGAATCGGTGCGCACGGACTCGAGGTGCGTGTGCAGCGTGCGAAAAAGGATTTCGAGATCGCGTGTCGGCTCGGGCAGGCGGAAGGAACGCGCGTGCGCGTTGTCGTCGGCCAGGGTGAGCGTGAGATCGAGTTCGGCGGCGACGCGGTGTGCCGCTTCGAGTTCGAGCGTCAGACGGTCGAGGAAGCGGCGAAGGATGAAGAGCAGCGGTTCGAGGGTTTCGAGGGCGTCCTCGAATTCCATCGCGGCAGCTAACTCCTGCGGCGGTGCGACGAGGTGCAGCGGACGCGGCTCGCCGCCGCGCGCGCGGTCCCAGAGCGCCGTGCCGGCGGCGCCGAGGCGACGACCGACATCGTCGCGCGAGAGACGTGTGAGATCGCCGAGCGTGCGCAGGCCCCAGGCGTGGAGAACGCCGACGAGTTCGGCCGTGGGTTCGGCGGTGGCGAGCGGGAGTGGGGCGAGGAAGGCGGTTTCGGCGGAGGGGGAGACATCGAGGGCCGATGCGTGCGGTAGGGCCGGTCTGTGACCGGCCGGCAGCGGCTGCGCAGCGACTGAGTTTGGCGTGGAGCGAGGGAGCGGCGTGAGTGCCATACGCCGGTTGGAAACCGGCGCTACTTGTCGTGCGGCGTAGAGCGCGAGGAGCGGCGTGCGGGCGATGCCGGCGGTGGCGAAGAGGTCGAGCGAGGCGAGTCGGGCGATGGCGGCGTGGCAGGCGGGGGCGCGGGCGGTGGGTGCAAGGCCATGCGCGTCGAGAGTGACGAGGCCGGGTGCGGTGGCTTCGACGTGCGGCGAGATTGTGAACGCGCCGGCGAGCAGCACGGCGCGGGCGTCGGCTTCGGCGGTGTCGTTGGACGTGCGGATAAGCAGGTCGGCGCAACGCGCGATGGCTTGCGGGGCGCTCATGCCGAGTTCGACGCCGGCGGCGCGCGCGCGAGCGTTGGCAGAGAGGGCGACGGATTTTTTCGTGGTGCCGCTGAAGAGGGCGGCGGGGTGAGTGAGGTAAGCAGAAGATGGGGCGAGGGTGGCGGAAAGTAGAGCCGGTCTGTGACCGGCTTGGATCAGGGCAGTTGGGAGTGGTGACGCGACTGTGGAGAAGGTTGTGCGTTGAGAGGGCTGCGGCAGTTCTTCCCGCCGGTCGGAGACCGGCGCTACGGCGCGCAGCGCGGCTTGCAGCGGGAAATCCGCCACGTGGAGAACGATGAACATAGCTCAACCGGTGGCCGCGAGGGAACGGCGCTGGCGTTGCAGCACCGGTGCGAGTGCGGCGGCGAGGGTGGCGCGCTCGCGTTCGAGATCGTCTATCGCGGTGGAGGCAGGCGACGACGGAGCGTCGCCCTCCAGGGAGAGAGGCGCGGTGCGTGCGGCGGATAATTCGAGGCGGAGTTGCGCGCTCGGCACGCACGCGGCGGGAGTGGCGACGACGAGCGCGAGGTCGGTGGGCTCGACGGCGCGTTGGAGGCGATACCAGGACGTCGAGGGCACGCGGCGGAGGTCACGCAGCGGGGCGTGACGCAGGTCGAGGAGAACGAGGCCGAAGTTGGCGTCGCGCGCGAGCAGGTCGGCGGCGGCGAGGGCTTCGGTGACACCGCGGCAGCGCGCCCAGACGAGATGGGCGAGCAGGTCGGCAGGGAAGGAAGTGGCGTCGAATTCGTCGAGCGCGTCGACGAGGGCGGCTCGCGTTTGCGCGGCGCGCGTGGCGGCGAGGAGTTGGCCCCAGAGCAGCGAGACACCGCAACTCGGGGCGGAGGCGACGATCTCGGTGACGGCGCTCAGCGGCAGGCCGCCGCCGGTGGATTCATCGATGGACGGAACGCCCGTCGCCAGCGCACGGTCGGGCGCACGCTGCGCCGTGGGAAAACGAGCGGCGAGTTGCTGGCGCAGACGGGCGAGTTGATCGGACGCGGACATCGGACGAGGAGGCGACGAGGGCGGCGCGTGGGGAGTTCATGCAGCGCCGCGGAGAGCGGCCGGAGGAGGGACTGAAGAAGTTGCCCGCGAATCACGCGAATGGGCGCGGATGAATTTCAGGTGGATCGCCACGGTCCCGCTGACGCGGAACCTCGCGATGACAAACGAAACGGTGGAACGCGGTGAGGGCATTCGCGGAGATTTGCGTGAATTCGCGGGCGTGGCTCTCAGTTCGAAAATCTTTCTTCTTTCTCATAATCTTTCTCTTTCTCCGTCTGGCAGACACAGGCGACGCAGTGCGGGAGAAAGATTAAGAGAAAGAGGAATGAGAAAGATTTCGGTTTCAGGCGGTGGCGCGGCGGAGGAGGCCGACCATCACGCCTTGGATGACGAGTTCGGTGGCGGGGAGGAGGTCGGGGTATTTCGGGTTTTCGGCGCGGAGGAAGGGGCGGCCGCGTTGGACGAGGTAGCGCTTGAGCGTGGATTCGCCGTCGATGAGGGCAGCGACGATGTCGCGCGGGCGCGGCTCGCGCGGCGTGAGGAAGACGAGGTCGCCGTCGAGGATCGAGGCGTCTTGCATGGAGTCGCCGCGCACGCGCAGGGCGAAGACGCGGCTGGTGGCGCGCAGGCCGAGCGAGGCGGCGTCGACGGCGACGTAACTGTCGGGCTCCTGCTCGGCGGCGGTGGGCGAGCCGGCGGGGATGGCGCCGTAGAGCGGGATGTCGAGCAGGGCGGCGCGGCGGCGGTGCGGCTGGGGCACGAAGGCGCGGGCTTTGCCGGCGATGCGTTCGATAGCGCCTTTGGCTTCGAGCGCCTGGAGGTGGCGCGTGGCGGCGAACGGGCTGGCGAAGCCGAAGTGCGCGCAGATTTCGCGGAGACTCGGGTAGTGGCCGTGCTGGCGCTGGTGCGCGTGGACGAAGTCGAGAACCTCGCGCTGCTTGTCGGTGAGAGGGGGAGCGTCTGCCATAGTGGTCAAATGAACACTAGTGGCGGGCACGCGCAAGCGGGAGGAAAAATGTAAGTCGCTGGGAAGGGCTGACGATTCTTGCGGTGCGCAGCATCAAGTGCCCGGCTTATCCCAAGGTGTCGGCGACTCGAATTTCATGGCCGCACGTTCGCTATCAATCCACCAGCCATTGTCACGGATTCTCGGTCGATCTTTAGCGGGCAGCACGCCGGGGCTTGGTTTCAGATCCTTGCCACGGCTCTTGAGGATCTGAACTACATACGGCCACGTGTAGGAGAGTGCCTCGTGCAACTGGACCTGGGGCAATTCTTTCATTGCCCGACGCAGGTTTCGATTAGCTCTCATCTGTGTCGACTCATCCCCGAGGCTCTCCATGTGCACAGCCAGGAACAGGAGATAGGCAATCTTTTCGTTCTTCGGGACACCCAGTCCGTCGCGGTGCATCACCCCGATGTTGTTCAGGGCGTCTCCGTCTCCTTTTTCAATCGCTTTCAAATACCAGTCATAGGCTTTCTGGTAATTCTGCGTTACTCCAGTTCCCTGATGATAGCGCAATGCCAGTTCCGTCATTGCCGCGACATCGCCATCGTTGGCGAGCTTCTCATAATGCGCGAAGTCGCTTGCGTTGGCGCTACAGGTGATGAACGCAAACAAGCCGACAGTGAGAACGCGGAACACCAACCGGCCTGTCTCGAATTTCATAGTGATGCATGTGATTTGTTGGCTCGTAAACGGAATCAACTGCGAGTGCGGGGAGTGAAATTTGGCTTTGAGAAAACAATGAGGCATGCGTGCGGTTTGCGATCCAAGATGAGTGCTTGGCTGCCGTTCTCAGCGCGAAGGCGCTTACGCTACCTTCTCGGCCGGGAGGACGCGGGCGAGGGATTTGGCTGAGGAGCGTTCGACTTCGCGGAGGTCGTAGGCGGCTTGAAGATTCAGCCAGTTGCGCGGGTCGACTTGGAAGAAGCGGCCGAGGCGCGCGGCGGTGTCGGCCGTGATCGAGCGGCGGCCGGCGAGAATTTCGCTCAGGCGGCTTTGCGGAATGCCGGTGGCTTTCGCGGCGGCGAGTTGCGTGATGCCCATCGGCTCGAAAAATTCTTCGCGCAGGATGATGCCGGGGTGGACGAGGGAAGTTGGCTTGGTCATGGGGGCGATCCTCAATGGTAGTCGGTGATTTCGACGTTCTCGGCGTCGGTGCCGTTCCAAACGAAGCAGAGGCGCCATTGATCGTTGATGCGGATGCTGTGCTGGCCGGCGCGGTCGCCGCGGAGCGCCTCGAGGCGATTGCCGGGCGGCACGCGGAGGAAGGCGAGGTCGACGGCGGCGTCGAGGAGTTGGAGTTTTACGAGCGCCCGCTTCTGGATGTCGGGCGGAAGCCGGCGCGAACGAGTGCCCTGCCAGAGCTTCTCCGTCTCGGGATTGGCGAAGCTCTTGATCACGCGGGCAAACTATCCCGGCTCGATTATCCGTCAAGCGGATAGCCGGTGGCGGCTCCGGACGACACGCTGCCGCGGCGGAGATGGAGCGGCTCAGCGCGGGTCAGCAAGCTTTGGCGAGGGCGTCGGGCGCGGGGAGGTGGCGGACGAGTTCGCGTTGGAGCTCGTCGAACGAAAACGGCTTTTCGATGCAGGGCAGGCCGGTGGCGGCGAGGTGGGCTTTCACGTCGGCGCGCAGGAGGAAGCCGCTCATGAACATGAAGCGGCGTTCGTAGTGCGGGTTGCGGCGCGTGGCGGCCGTGTGGAACTCGATGCCGTCCATGCCGGGCATGCGCACGTCGGTGAGGACGAGGTCGAAGGTTTCGCGACCGAGGAGCGCGAGAGCGTCGGTGGCGCTGGGAGCGGAACTCACGTCGATCTGCTGGCGCGCGAGGAAGGCGGTGAGCGCTTCCAGGATGTGCGGCTCATCGTCGACGATCAGCACGCGGCCGGTGGAGGAGGCTGCGCGAGGAGGCGCGGCGGGCGGGGGCGCGACTTCGGGCGCGAGGGCGGCGGGTTCCGCCGCGGGGAGTTCGAGGGTGAACGTCGTGCCGGCGGGCGAGGTTTGCGTGAGTTGGAGCGTGCCGCCGTGGGCTTCGACGATGGTGTGGCTGATCGAGAGGCCGAGGCCGGTGCCTTCGCCGGGGGCCTTGGTGGTGAAGAAGGGATCGAAGATGCGGTCGCGGAGATGATCCGGGATGCCGTCGCCGTTGTCGGTGACGGTGAAGCGCACGAGGGCGCCGCAGCGTTCGATGGCGACGCGGATGTGGCCGTGGCCGCGCTGGCGGGGCATGGCTTGCTCGGCGTTCGAGATCAGGTTGTGGAGCACCTGCTTGATTTGCTGGGGGCAAACGTGGACGAGGCTCGGCTCGGCGGGGCGGGTGACGACGAGTTTCACGCCGGCCATGCGGAGCTGGTAGCGTTTGAGGCCGGCGATTTCCTGCGCGAGGGTGTGCGGATCGACGAATTCGCGCTGGCCGGTTTCCTTGCGGGAAAATTCGAGGAGTCCGCGGATGAGTCCGGCGGCGCGCTGGGCTTCGGAGGCGATGATGTCGAGGGAACGGCGCTGGCTGTCGGCCGCGGAGGCGTCCTGGCTCAGCAGCGAGGTGTAGCAGAGGATCGAGGTGAGCGGGTTGTTGATCTCGTGCGCGATGCCGGCGAGGGCTTCGCCGAGCGAGGCGAGTTTTTCGGACTGGAGCAGTTTGCGGTAGAGGCGGTCCTGATCGCTCATCTCGAGGCGCAGCGTGATGGCGTAGGCGGCGAGTTCGGCGAAGACCACGAGCAATTCGAGGGTGGAGTCGTCGAAGGCGTTCGGCGCGGAACCGTCGATGTTGATCACGCCCCAGACGCGATCCTTCACGATGACCGGCACCACGAGTTCGCTGCGCACGTAACTGAAGAGCGGGTAGTAGTCCGGATCGACGCTGGTGTCGCGGCAGAGGATCGGCTGGCCGGTCGCCGCGACTTTGCCGGTGAGACCTTGGCCGAGGCCTAGCTGGCAGAGTTTCTTTTTCAGCGTCCAATCCGAACCGAACACGTTCGAGATCGAGAGACGGCGCGCTTCGTGGTCGACGAGGGCGAAGGAACCGTGGGTGGCGTCGGCGATCTGGCAGGCTTTTTCGAGGATCAGATGGACGACGCTATCGATGGCTTCCTTGCGACGGATCGCTTGGAAAACTTCGCTGATGACGGGAAGAAAACGATAACTGGGCATGTCGGCGTGCCGCAGAGCAAAGGCGATGCCTTGTGCCGACGGCGTGCGCGGAACGTGCGTGAACGCTATTCATAGCGGCCATGAGATGCGTGCCGGTCGCGTGAAAATTGCGACGGTCGCGGCGCGCGGGCTCAATTCCGGGGCGGGGCGGACGATGGGGAGGAATTGCGCGCAAAGAAAAAGGCCGGGCGTTGCGGCCCGGCCTTGGAAGTCAGATGGATCGCCACGGCGCTGGCGCGCCTCGCGATGACAGGTGGAGTTACGCGAGTTTGACGCCGAGCTTCTTGGCGGCGCGCTCGAGGGCGTCGGCCATGTCGGAGGGGGTTTGGGCGACTTCGATGCCGCACTCTTCGAAGATGGCGATCTTCGCGGCGGCGGTGTCTTCGGCGCCACCGACGACGGCGCCGGCGTGGCCCATGCGGCGGCCCTTCGGGGCGGTCGCACCGGCGATGAAGCCGGCGACGGGCTTCTTGCAGTTGGCCTTCACCCAGCGGGCGGCTTCGACTTCGGCGCTGCCGCCGATCTCGCCGATCATGATGATGCCCCAAGTGTCGGGGTCGTCGTTGAACATCTTGATGACGTCGAGGTGCGAGGTGCCGTTGACCGGGTCGCCGCCAATGCCGACGCAGGTCGACTGGCCGATGTTTTTGACGGTGAGCTGCCAGACCGCTTCGTAGGTGAGGGTGCCGGAGCGGGAGACGACGCCGACGTGGCCCTTCTTGTGAATGTAGCCGGGGGCGATGCCGATGCGGCAGCCGCCGTGCGAGTCCTTGCCGGAGCCGGGCGTGACGATGCCGGGGCAGTTCGGGCCGATGAGGCGCGTCTTCTTGCCCTGCATGGCGCGTTTCACCTGGATCATGTCGCGGATCGGAATGCCTTCGGTGATGGCGACGCAGAGGTCGAGGTTGGCGTCGACGGACTCGAGGATGGAGTCGGCGGCGAAGGGCGGCGGGACGAACACCGCGGAGGCGGTGGCGCCGGTGGCGGCGACGGCGTCGGCGACGGTGTTGAAGATCGGGATGCGGTGCGAACCGTGTTCGAAGAACTGGCCGCCCTTGCCGGGAGTGACGCCGGCGACGATCTGGGTGCCGTAGTCGAGGGAGAGCTTGGCGTGGCGACCGCCGAACTCGCCGGTGATGCCGGAGACGAGGACCTTGGTCTTTTCAGTGACGATAATGGACATTGCGGAAGAAGTTGAGAGTTGAGGGTTGAGAGTTGAGAGAGGGGCGGCTGGAGGAGATCGGTCTCTCAACTCTCAGCTCTCATCTCTCAACTGCTCGGGGCTCACGCCACGAGCTTCACGATTTTCTGCGCGGCGTCGGCCATGGAGTCGGCGGAGGCGATCGTGAGGCCGGACTCGGCGAGGGTCTTCTTGCCGGCGGCGACGTTGTTGCCTTCGAGGCGGACGACGAGCGGGATCTTGAGGCCGAGCTCGCGGGCGGCGGCGACGACGCCGGTGGCGATCGTGTTGCAGTCCATGATGCCGCCGAAAATGTTCACGAGAATGCCCTTCACGTTCGGGTCGGTGAGGATGATGCGGAAGGCCGCCTGCACCTGGTCCTTCGATGCGCCGCCGCCGACGTCGAGGAAGTTGGCGGGGTTGCCGCCGAAATGTTTGATGATGTCCATCGTGCTCATCGCGAGGCCGGCGCCGTTGACGAGGCAGGCGATGTTACCGTCGAGCGCGATGTAGCTGAGGTTGTATTTCGAGGCCTCGATTTCCTTGGAATCCTCTTCGTTGAGGTCGCGGAGATCGACGATGTCCTTGTGGCGGAAGAGCGCGTTGTCGTCGAAGGAGACCTTGGCGTCGAGCGCGAGGACTTCGCCGGCGGGCGTGGTGATAAGGGGGTTGACCTCGACCATCGCGGCGTCGGTTTCCCACCACATGCGGTAGAGATTCGTGATGAGTTTGACGGCGTTCTTGAAGTAGTCGCCGGTGAGCCCGAGTTGGAACGCGAGCTGGCGCGCCTGGTAGCCTTGGAGGCCGACGGCGGGGTCGATGATGACCTTGAAAATTTTCTCGGGCGTCTCGTGCGCGACCTTCTCGATTTCGACGCCACCTTCGGTGGAGGCGACGATGACCGGCTTCGAAGAGTTACGGTCGAGGAGGATCGCGAGGTAGTATTCCTTCGAGATGTCGGCGGCCTTGGTGAAGTAGATCGTCTGGACCTTGCGGCCGGCGGCGCCGGTCTGGGCGGTCACAAGCGTGTTGCCATACATCTTGTTGGCGTAGTCGAGGGCTTCGGCCTTCGTCTTGGCGAATTTGACGCCGCCCTTGAAGCCGTCGGTGAACGTGCCTTTGCCACGGCCGCCGGCGTGAATCTGGGATTTGACTACGAACGGAGCTTCGCCCAGCGCCGAGAGCGCGGACTCGAACTCGGCGGGCGAACGGGCGGGCACGCCCTTCGGCACCGGCACCCCGTATTTCTCGAACAAGGCTTTGGCCTGATACTCGTGAATGTTCATGGGAAAAGAGGGGTTTTTTAAGCCACAAAAAGTCGGTGAATGACACCCAAAAGATGCCGCATGACTTGGCGGAAATACATCATTAGCGGGCCGGGGCGCGCCCGTAAGCGGAGCATAAGGCGGAGTTGCGCTCGCGAGCGTCGGCGGACCTCGATGGACCGCGGCGAGCGCCGTGACGCAGCGCGAGCCGCTCAGTGATTGCGTTGCGCGGCGCGCTCCGCAACATGCGGACCCATGCATTCGCACGAGCTGCTCAAGGAGGTGCTCAAAAAAACCAGCGCAAAGCAGATCGCAGGCGATATGAGCCTGTCGCTCTCGCTCATCTACAAGTGGGCCGAGCCGCCCGCAGACGAGACCGGCAGCGGTGCGAACAACCCGCTCGACCGCATCGAGCAGCTCCTGAAGATCACCAACGACACGCGCATCGCCCAGTGGGTGTGCGAGCGCGCCGGCGGCTTCTTCATCACGAACCCGAAGCACAAGCCGCACGACATCAATCTCATTCCCGCCACGAACAACATCGTGCAGGAATTTGCGGACATGCTTGGCGTCATCGCCGTCGCCGCGTCGGACAACCAGATTTCCAAGGAAGAATCAAAAGCGATCCGCCGCCGCTGGGAGGACTTGAAGAGTGCGACCGAGGGCTTCGTGCGCGCGTCCGAAGAGGGAAATTTCGCAGCGTTGAAACAGGAAGCGGCGGCGCGCGAGGCGAAATAGTCCGGCGGAGGCCCACCAGAAACGCATGGGAGCGCCCGCGTCCCCGCGGGCCGCGCTCGACTCCCGCGTGCGGTCAGAATTTCAAAAGCTGCTTCGCAAGGAACGCCGATTGGACACCGGCGAGCTCTTGCAGGCCTTTGCGGGCGAGGCCGAGGAGGCCATCGAGTTCTTCCTGAGAGAACGTCGCTTCTTCACCGGTGCCCTGCACTTCGACGAATTGACCCTTGCCGGTCATCACGACGTTGAAGTCCACCGCGGCGTCCTTGTCCTCGATGTAGTTCAGGTCGAGAAGCTGTTGTCCGCCGAACAGGCCGACGCTCACGGCGGCGACGGAGTCGACCAGCGGGTTCTCGGAAATTTTCTTCGCATCGAGCAGCTTCTGGATCGCGAGGCGCGCGGCGAGGTAGGCACCGGTGATCGAAGCGGTGCGCGTGCCGCCGTCGGCTTGGAGGACGTCGCAATCGATCCAGAGCGTGTTGTCGCCGAGTTTTTGGAGATCGATGATCGCGCGCAGCGAACGGCCGATGAGGCGCTGGATCTCGACGGTGCGGCCGTCGATCTTGCCCTTCGAGATGTCGCGCTGCTTCCGGTCGTGGGTCGAGTAGGGGAGCATCGAATACTCCGCGGTCAACCAGCCGCCGGAGACGCCTTGCTGGCGCATCCACGAGGGCACTTTCGGCTCGATCGTCGCAGCGCAGATCACGCGCGTGTGGCCGAAGCCGATCAGCACGGAACCGGAGGCATGCGGCGCGATGTTGGCCTCGAGGGTGATGGGGCGGAGTTGGTCGAAGCGGCGGCCGTCGGGGCGCGAGGGGGTGGACATGGCGCGAGGAGCAGACGCGCACGGCGCGGTCGGGGCAAGGCCGGAAGTCGGCGGTGACGTGTTCGGGCGGAGGAATCGTAGCAGCCGACGTGAGGAGGCTGACGCTAGGTGCCGGAACGAGAACAGCCTCCTTTCGTCGGCTGCTACCGGGCCCAATCGGCTACAGCCTCAGGACGGATTCTCCGGCAGCGGCTCGTCTTCGGGGAATTCCTGCGGAGCGAGCGCCGCGCGCGACTCGGACGCGATCTTGTGCGTCGTCGTCTTCAGCACGGCCTGCTCCTGCATATGCGCGATGAGGCGGTCGTTGAAATCCTTGGCGGGATCGTGGCCCATTTTCTTCAACGCCTGCACCATCGCGGCGACTTCGATGAGGCGGGCGATGTCGCGGCCCGGTCGCACGTAGAATTCGATGTGCGGAACCTTGATGCCGAGGATCTCGTAGAAATTTTCCTCGAGGCCGGTGCGCTCCTCGACCACGTCGGCGCTCCACTCCTTCAGCGTCACGACCATGTCGATGCGCTTTTCGAGTCGGATGCTTTTCACGCCGAACATTTCGGCGATGTTGATGATGCCGATGCCGCGGCACTCCATGTAGCCGCGGTTGAGGTCGCGCGAGCTGGCCGTGAGCTCGCGTTCGTCGACGAGGCGGATGCAGGTGAGGTCGTCGGCCACGAGCGAGTGGCCGCGCTCGATGAGAGCGAGGGCGCACTCGGATTTGCCGATGCCGGAGTCGCCGCGGATCATCACGCCGATGCCTTTGATATCGAGCGTCGTCGCATGCTCGGTGCCGGAGGGGGCGAACTCGTTGTCGACGCACAGCGTGGCGGCGTTCACGAAATTCATCGTGATCATCGGCGTGCGGAAGATCGGCAGGTGCATCTCCTGCGACACCGCGAGCATCGGGTGCGTGGCGTTGTAGTTGCGCGTGAGCACGAGGCACGGGATGCCGCGCTTCACCATCTCCTGAAAAATGATGATCTGCTGCCGTTGCGAGAGCGTCTTCAGAAACGTCATCTCGGCCGCGCCGAGCACCTGAATGCGTTTCATCGCGAAATATTTGAAGAACCCCGTGAGCGCGAGCGACGGCCGGTTGATCGAACCCTCCTTGATGAGGCGGTGCATGCCTTCCTCGCCGGTGAGCAGCTCGAGCTGGAGCTTCGACTTATACGTCTCGTAGAAGTGCGCGACGGAGATGCCGTTGATGGCTTTGGTGGGCATGGGGGCAGGAGAAGTAGCGGGTAGCGGGTAGCGAGTAGCGGGTAGTGAGTAGGGGAACCGGCGACGGGGAACAAGCTCGCGCTCACTTGAACAGGCGATGCGAACTACTCGCTACCCGCTACTCACTCCTCGCTACTCAAAGGTTGAAATCCTTGCCGAGATACAGCTCGCGGGCCTGCGGGTCGTTGATGAGGAAATCGCCGCTGCCCTCCGTCATGACCTTGCCGCGATGAATGATGTAGCCGCGGTCGACGATGCGGAGCGTCTCGCGGACGTTGTGGTCGGTGATGAGCACGCCGATGCCGCGCGAGCGCAGCTCGAGGATGATCTTCTGCACCTCGGCGACCGAGATCGGGTCGACGCCGGCGAACGGCTCGTCCATCAGCAGGAATCGCGGCCGCGTCACGAGCGCGCGGGCGATCTCGAGGCGGCGGCGCTCGCCGCCGGAGAGCGTGTAGGCGGGCTGGTCGGCGAGATGGCTGATGCTCAGTTCTTCGAGGTGGTGCTTCACGAGCGCCGCGCGGTCGGCGCGCGACACGCCCCGGAGCGTCTCGACGATCGCGAGGATGTTTTCGGCAACGGTGAGCTTGCGGAAGATCGAGGCTTCCTGCGGCAGGTAACCGACGCCGAGCCGCGCGCGGCGGTGCATGCGGAGGTGCGTGGCGTCCTGGCCGTTGATGAATACGCGGCCGCCCGTCGCGGGCACGAGGCCGACAACCATGTAGAACGTCGTCGTCTTGCCCGCGCCGTTGGGGCCGAGCAGGCCGACGACTTCGCCGGCCTTCACGCGGATGGCCACGCCGTTCACGACCGTGCGCTGGCCGTAGGTCTTCACGAGACCTTCGGTGTGGATTTCGAAATGCTCGGCGGCGACGGCGGTGCTCATGCGTGGATGCGTGATTGCTCGAGGTGGAGCGCGTTGACCTCAACGCGCTGCTCGGTTCGCGCCCGGAGAAGGCGCGTTGGGGTGAACGCGCTCCACCTCCGGCCGCAGAGTTCCGGGTTGGTCGCGCTGCTCACGGCTGCTTCGGCGCCTCCGGCGTGGGCTCGACTTTCTTGTCCTTGTCGAAACCGAGATCCTTCACCGGCGGGCCGACGATCTTCACGTTCGTGCCGCGCACCTGGCGCTCGCCGCGGAGGAGGAGCAACTCGTCGCCGGTCCACGTCCAACCCACGCCGCGGTCGCTGACGACGGGGCGGTCGGTGAGCGTGATCTTGTCGTCGCCGGGGAGCACGACGGCTTTGCCGCAAGCGGCTTCGCGGTCGCCTTGGACGATGTGGACGTTGCCTTCGGCCACGAGCGATTCGAAGCGCTCGACCTTGCCGATCGTCGCGGCGGCGTCGGCCTTGTTGCGGAGCGCGACGACTTCGAGGCGGTCGCAGGTGAGCTTCAAGTTCGTGCCGGTGACGACGACTTTGCCCTCGAAGATCGACGTCGTCTTCGTGTCGGTGCTCTTCATGTCGAGCTTCTCGCTCTCGATGACCGTGGGCTGTGTCTCGGCGTTTTGCGCGTAGAGCGAGCCGGCGAACGCGGCGAGGAACAGGGCGAGGCGGGGAAGCGTCATTGCAGGAAATTCTTCAATTCGGCGCGGAACGTTACGCGCACGTTCTGGCGCATGGAAACCCTTTTCTCCTTGTGGTCGTAGGTCCAGTTCGCGCCGGTGGCGTCGAGGTCGTCGCGGATCACGCGGATGGTGCCGGGGCCGGAGACGACTTGCGAATCGGTCAGCACTTTGGCGCTCGGGCTGAGGATCATCGTCTCGATGCGGTCGGTCGCGTCGGCGGTGAAGACGGTCAGCGTGAGTTCGCGGATGTCGATTTCCTTCGTGCTGATGAGCCGCGCCTCGGTGCCGCGCACGAGCCACTGGCGGTAACCTTCTGGCGTGAACGTGGGCAGGCGGAAGTTCACGATCGGCGCGTCGGTGGCGATGCGGGTCGTCGTCTGCGCGCAAATCGATCCCGCGATCCCCAAAAACGCGACCAGCAGAGCCGCCCATTGTGGGCAGCGCGCTTGCGCGCGCGGGACGGGCGCGCGCAAGCGCGCTGTCCCACGTCGGTGATGGTCGTCGCTGCGGTTCACGAGGCTGCTTTCTGACCGCGGGCGGCGAGGATTTGTTCACACACTTCGCGCACGGCGCCGTGACCCGCCTCGCGCGCCGGCACGAATTTCGCCGCCGCGAGCGCGGCGGGCATCGCCTGTTGCGGCGCCACACCGACACCGGCCCACGCGATGGCGGGCGCGTCGATGTCGTCGTCGCCCATGTAGCAAACCTCCGCGGCTTTCAGGCCGAGTTGTGCGGCGAGTTCCTGGAGCGCGATGAGCTTGTCGGTGCGGCCTTGGATGAGATGCGGAATCTGCAACTCGGTCGCGCGCGCGGTGGTGGCGGCGGACGGGCGCCCCGAAATCCACGCGAGCGCCACCCCGGCTTTGCGCAGCCGCACCAGACCCATGCCGTCGAGAATGGAGAAACTCTTCGACTCCGTGCCGTCCGAGTGGATGCGCACGGTGCCGTCGGTCAGGACGCCATCGACGTCCATGGCGAAGAGGCGCACCGCCGCCCAGCCGGGGCGGCGGATTTTGGATTTTCGATTTTGGATTTTGGATTTCGAAGCGGCAGCCACGATGACGCGGAGGTTGGGTGCGCAGCGGGGCAACGCCAATCTGAAACTCACCGCGCGGGGCGCGAGCGCGACGCGCCCGTTTTCTGTAGCGGCGGTCTATGACCGCCGACGAAACGCGAGCGACGCTCGGCCGGCGGTCATAGACCGCCGCTACAAGTCCAGAACGGTGAGGTGCGCCGCCCGCGGCTCAATCGTCTTGCGCCGTCGGGCTCGGGCGGGTTCCTTTCGGGGCGCCGCGTGGCGAGTCCGTTGTCGGGCGTCGGGCGCGGCGGTTTCTCGATGTCGCCGGATTTTCCTTCACCTCCGCCTTCGCCTCCCAGCTCGCAATCCGCGGCGCAGCAGGAGGTGCAGGCGAAGGAAAAGCAGCGGGTGCGCCTGTCGTTCGAGCGGCTGCTGAACGTCAGCCATCAGCAGCTCATGAAGCTGCTGGCGCGGCGGCTGTGGCTGCAGGAAAAACTCCAGCCGACCGAGTGGCAGATCACGCTCTTCTGGTCGGCGCTGGCGGGGTTTCTCGGCGCGCTGGCGGCGGTGGCGTTCACGAGTTTGACGGAGGGCGTGCACGTGTTGCTGACCGGTTCGCGGGCGGGCGTCGTCGAGACGATGCGGCAGATTCCGGTGTGGGCGGTGGTGCTGGTGCCGGCGGCGGGCGGCGTGGCGGCGGGATTGATTCTGAAATTCGGACGGCGTTTTGCGGGACCGCAGGGCGCGACGGACTACATGGAGGCGATCGTGATCGGCGACGGCTACGTGCCGACGCGCGCGAGTCTCGTGAAGAGCGCCGCGGCGTTGTTCACCATCGGCTCGGGCGGCTCGATCGGTCGCGAAGGTCCGCTCGTGCAACTCGCCGCGGTGGTCTCGTCGCGGCTCGGACGCTGGCTGGGCTTGAGCGCGCCGAAACAGCGGCTGCTGGTGGCGTGCGGGGCGTCGGCGGGCATCGCGTCGGCCTACAACGCGCCGATCGCGGGCTCGTTTTTCGTGGCGGAAATTATCCTCGGCACGATCGCGATGGAGAGCCTCGGGCCGTTGGTCATCGCGGCGGTGACGGCGGCGTTGACGATGCGCGTGCTGCTGAACGCCGGCAAACTCTACGTCGTGCCGAGCTACGAGATGCGGACGCCGTGGGAGATGGTGGCGTATGTGCTGCTCGGGTTGATCGTGGGCGCGCTCGCGCCGTGGTTCTTGCGGAGCTTGCGCGTGGCGGAGAGTTTTTTCCGGCGCACATCGCTGCCGCCGGTCGTGCGGCTCGGGCTCGGCGGGTTGTTCGTGGGCGTGCTGGCGGTGAAGGTGCCCGAGGTGTGCGGCAACGGCTACTCGGTGGTCGTCGACGTGCTGCAAGGCAAACACGTGTGGTCGGTGCTGCTCGTGCTCGTGGTCTGCAAATGGCTCGCGACGTGCGCGTCGTTCGGCTCGGGCGCGCCGGGCGGCGTGTTTACGCCGTCGCTGTTCATGGGTGCGGGCGCGGGATATTTGTTCGGCGCGGCGCTGCAAACGCTGTGGCCGGCGGCGGAAGTCGATCCGCGCACGATCGCGATGGTGGGCATGGGGGCGTTCCTCTCGGCGGCGAGCCACGCGCCCGTGATGGCGATCATCATGCTGTTCGAGATGACGCTGAGCTACGACATCATCCTGCCGTTGATGGTGTGCAGCGTCGTGGCGTATTTCACGGCGAAGAGCCTCGAGGGCGAGTCGATCTACAGCGAGTCGCTCAAGCGCAAGGCCGTCGAGCAACCGGTCGCCGCGCCGGCGCCGACGCCGGTGAAGGTGGGCGAACTCATGCGCACCGAGCCGCCGACGGTCGCGCGCACGGCGTCGTTCGGCGAGATCGGCCGCACGTTCCTGGCGAACCGCGTGAACAATCTCTACGTGCTCGACGCCGACGGCCGCTACGTGGGCGTGGTGTCGCTGCACGACATCAAACCGTTTCTCCAGCAGCCGGACATCGCGGAGGTGGTGCTCGCGAACGACATCCTGCGCGACGACTTCCCGACGATCCGCGCCGACGACCCGCTGAGCGACGGCCTGAAACGTTTCCGCGAAGTCAGCGCCGAGCGCCTGCCCGTGCTCGACGACGGCGGGCGATTGCTCGGCAGTTTGTCGAAGACGGATTTGCTGCTCGCGCTCTCGGAGAAGTCACCGGCATCGAGTGCGAGTGGGTGAGGGCGCGCGGCGCTCGGGGCGGGACGCAGCGCGGTAGCGCCGCAACCAAACCCAATCCACAGAAGGCTTGGCCACAAAGAGGCGCAAAAACGCGCAAAGAAAAAGGCCGCTTCTTTTCGTGGATTCTCGTGCTTTCTTATGGCCGAAGAGTTTTTTTGCGCCTTGCGAAGGCGAGAAAGGCGGAGCGCCGGTGCTGAGTGGAGTTGGGCGGATGACGCGGGCGGGCGTTTTGCTTTGCCACGGATTATTCGGATAGAAACGGATGGAACGGATCTGGGGGCTCCGAGTTCATCCGGGAAATCCGTGGTGAAAAAGCGCTGCGAGCGAGGTGGGGCGATCTCGACGCGAAGGCCGCGGAGAACGCGGAGGATGGAAGAAATTCAGCAGCATCGCTCGAGCACCGTCGCGGCGGCTGGCGTGATGCCGCCGATCTTGTTCGTGGCTTGGCGCTGCGGCCGTTCGATAACCCGCGCTTCATCCGCGACGGCGGAGACGGGCTTGGACTTCCGACCACGGCGCACCTGCTGACGGGTTCGCGTCGTAGGAGGCCTGCGCTTCATCGAGCAGTGTTTTCTCACGCTCGGTGGGGCCGGCGGCTTCCTCCAAGCGCCAGAGCTGCTCGAGAATCTCGCCCCGGTCCTGCGGGCTGAGTTTCGACAGTTCTGCGAGAATTTCCGCTTTGCTCATGGCGAGGGGCCGTATCCGCCAGGTCAGTAGATTCAAGACAGGGTTGACGGGAGCGGCGGAGGAGTGGTGGCGACGCTGTCACTGGGATTTGGGAGACGGTGCGGCTAACTCATTCGACGGGTGTCAATTTCAGTCGCCGACCCGTTCCATCAGTCCGATCTCACCCCGCGATCCACTGCTATTCGAGTTGTTGGCTGACTGGAGATGCCGTAGCTAACGGCGATGAACCCGATTAAGTCAGCTTTCTGGAGTTCGAGGGAGCCTGATCCAGTATTTGTGGGACGATCTTTAAATAGAGCACTCGCAAAAGCGACACAGCTCGACGATATCGCACACAGTCCGGCTGTCAGTTTTGAAACGATGTGTCGTCTCTACGTTTTTTCAGCAACCAGTGCAGTCCTACTCACCCAGCATATCGTCGGGCGGCACTATCAGAATTGTCCAGCGCAAGAGAACCATGCGTCATTTTTCAACTCGGTGAGCGACGAGATTCGACAGTGCGTAAGTCAGGCAAATCTTCCGGCATTGGCGGTCTCGGCGGCATTTGTTCACGAGAGTCAGCGGCTCGCGGCCATCGAAATACTTCGAGCACGCGGGGCTGCCGTGACCATCGATTCAGGATTACCTGCCGAACTAATCTACTCGCTTAATCGAATGTTCTTAGCCCGGGATTTTACGCTGATGCTGCAAGACGCAAACTTGCAGGACTGCAATATCTCGATTGGCACAGTCGGGCGACTAGGCCGATTTGTTCACGCCTTCGTTTGCACAGGTGCATGGTCTCCCACCGAACGCATGCCTAAAGTGGTCGATGAAAAAATTGGCGAATTCGGAGCATATTTGTGCGGCTCGATTCGCGCGATTATCGATGCGAATCCATTCCGATGACGCGGGGCGCTGAGAATTCAAGCCGCACATTTACTCGCCCCATCAACGCCGCGATGGCGGCGATGATTTTTTTCTTTGCCCGGGCGGTCGACGGCTTCGAGTCCGGGGGCGAAGGGGACCGGAATATCCAGTGCGGCGATGCGGAGCGGGGCGGCTTTGAGTTGGCCCCAGTGTTCTTCGGTCAGGCGCGCGAGGAGTTCGGTGCCGAAGCCGTGCGTCTTGTTCGTGGCTAGGATTTCTGGTGACGGGAAATCCAGTATTGCGGGTGCCGTTTCGTGTGGCTGATCGAGAGGATTTCGAGTTCTTCACCGGGAATTTTCTCCCAGTAGTAGAGTGCGTAAGGGAAGCGGCGAAGTAAACCGCGCCGGACATCTTGTGCGATGACTCGCCAGCGATGCGGATGCTGCCGGAGATCGATTACGGCGGCGTCGAATTCCGCCAGAAAGTCGGCGCCGAGTCCGGGACGTTGTCGCTCGTAGTAGAGCGCGGCGGCGGTGAATTCGCGTTCCGCTTCGGGATGAAGAACGATCCTCATCGGGCCGCGTTCAGCGCGGCTCGAACGGCGGCTGACGCCTGCTCGTAGGGACGGCTGACCACTTGGCCCGTGGACGATTGCTCTTTGCGCTCCAAGGCGATTTGCAGCGCGGGATCGGCTCGCTCGACTTCCAGCATAAACGCGGAAACCTCGGCGAGCCCTTCCGGCGGGAGCGCTTTGATTTCAGCGATGATTGCGGCGGCAGCCTTCACGCGCGCAAAGTCGCGCAGCACTCGGAGAAAATCAACTGCGGTTTTTACGCGAACGTGGGGCGACGCAGTAACGGGAGATTGGCTGGCTCTATCTCCCACCGAAAACAGATGTGGCTTCGCGTTGGAGCTCGTCGCTGAATTCGGTGAGATCTTCTTTCTTCAGCATGCCCGCGTGGATCATCAAGTGCATGAACAGCCACAACTTTGAGCGGGAGTGGCCATCCAGGCATTGGTGAAGAATCTTCGCCTCCTTCTCCATCTCTACCATCGCATCCCAGAAACGTTCGGTCTCCGTCTTCTTCGAGGCTGTGAGTAGTGCAGCGATACGGGCATTCCGGTCAGCCAAGTATCTCTCGCGAAGCATCGGAACCATCGCTCTGAATTTCTTCCAGTCTGACTCAGTGGGCATCTTGAGCGGAGGTTGTATATGCCCGCGTTGATGAGGCTACTCGAAAACGTGGACGCGGTTGACGCGCCTGTCGCCGCCGGGACGGCGGCGACCACCTCGGAGCGGCTCGTCGGGGACGACTCGCCCTACCTTTTGGGCAATCCGCATTCTGCGATCCGAAATCCGCAATCGCCTCAGCCCATCCACGCGGCGATGGCGTCGATGATTTTTTCTTTGCTCGGGCGGTAGACGGTTTCGAGTTCGGGGGCGAAGGGGACCGGAATGTCCAGCGCGGCGATGCGGAGCGGGGCGGCTTTGAGCTGGCCCCACTGTTCTTCGGTGAGGCGTGCGACGAGTTCGGCGCCGAAGCCGTGCGTCTTGCGGCCTTCGTGCACGATGACGAGGCGGCCGGTGCGTGCGACGGAGGCTTTGATCGCGTCGAGCTTCAGCGGCGAGAGCGCGCGCAGGTCGAAGAGGTCGAAGGTCGTCTCGTATTCTTCCTCGAAATAGCGGCAGGCATCGGTGCAGTGCAGGACCATCTCGCCGTAGGTGACGATCGTGGCGAAGTCGCCCGTGCGGACGTGGCGCGGTTGCCAGACGTCGCGGTAGTTCGCGTCGAACTGCACGGGGTGTTTGCCGCGGCGGTAGAGGCCCTTGTGCTCGAACACGATCACGGGGTTGTCGTCTTCGTAGGCGGCGAGGAGGGCGTTGAAGGCGTCCTGCGGCGTGGACGGGTAGAGCGCTTTGAGGCCGGGGAAGGAGAGGAGCGCGGACTCGAGTTCCTGCGAGTGGAAGGAGCCGAAGGTGAGGCCGCCGCCGCAGGGGAAGCGGAAGACGAGCGGGATTTTTTGGCCGGCGCGGAAGTGATACGTCGCGGCGTTGAGGACGATCTGCGTCGTGGCGTCGGTCGCGAAGTCGGCGAATTGGAACTCCTCGATCGGGCGGTGGCCGTTGCTGGCGAGGCCGATGGCGTAGCCGGTGGAGGCGGATTCGCAGAGCGGTGTGCTGAGGACGCGCGGGCGGCCGAAATCTTTCAGGAGACCTTCGGTGACTTTGAACGCGCCGCCGTAGGTGCCGATGTCCTGGCCGAGGACGAGCGATTCGGGGCGCTCGGCGAGGATTTTGCGGAGAGCGCGGTTGATGGCCTGGGCCATCGTGAGATTTTCGATTTTGGATTTTGGATTCTCGATTGCGGCCTCGCGGGAGCTCGGCCCTCCACTGTCGAGGCTCGGGGTCCACGGCATCGGCGCGGCGTCGGGAGCGAAGAGGTCGGCGAGCATGCCGTCGGGCGTGACGGGCGGGAGGGCCATCGCGGACTTGATCGAGGTTTCGACGAAGTCGCGGACTTGGGCGTCGATCGCGTCGAGTTCGCGCGTGAGGCCGGCGGCGGCGAGCTTGGCGTGCCAGCGCGGGAGCGGGTCTTCGGCGAGGATCGCTTCGGCTTCACCGGGCTGCATGTAGTCGCAGGTGTCGTAGGCGGCGTGGCCGCGCAGGCGGAACGTGCGGGCTTCGATCAGGATCGGGCGCGAAGTGCTGCGGGCGCGGTCGATCGCGGCGCCGAGCGTGCGCAGGACGTTTTCCGGATCGGCGCAATCCATCGAGAAGCCTTCCATGCCGTAGCCGCGGGCGCGGTCGTGGAGGTTGGCGGAGATGAATTGTTCGGAGCAGGGCGTCGAGTAGGCGTAGCCGTTGTTCTCGATGACGAAGATGACGGGCACGCCGAGGACGGCGGCGAGGTTGAGCGATTCGTGGATGTCGCCGGTGGAGCTGGAGCCGTCGCCGAAGAAGGCGAAGCCGACGGCGGGCTTGCCGGCGCGGCGCTGGGAGTCGACGGCACCGACGACGTTCGAGAGCATGATGCCGAGGTGCGAAATCATCGGCAGGCTGCGCGCGGCGGGGTCGCCGTGGTGGATGTTGCCTTCGCGGGCTTTGGTGGGGCTGCCGGAGTTGGCGAAGTATTGCGCGAGGTGATCGCAAAGGTGTCCGCTCCAGATGAGGTGGCCGCCGAAGCCGCGGTGGGAGAACGAGACGACGTCGACGGATTTGTCGGCGAGGAGCGCGAGCGGGCAAATGAGGGCTTCGTTGCCCTGGCCGCCGGTGACGGTGCCGCGGATGAGACCTTGGCGGAAGAGGTCGAGGATGCGGTTGTCGCCGGTGCGCGCGAGCTGCATCCATGCGTAGAGTTGGAGGAGCGTGGCGGTGCGGTCGCGTTCGAGGTCGGCGAGGCGGAGGTCGCGGCGTTGGAACAGCGTGGGAGTCGCGGGAAACGTCATTGCGCTTATGACAAAAAGACGGTGCGGCGCGCGGCGCGGTCGGCGAGGAAAATCGCGGGGGCGGTCGCGTCATCAGAACGGGCGCGGCGCGGCGTGCACGGGCTAATTTTATGGGAGGTTCGTAGCGCCGGCTTCCAGCCGGCAGGTATCGGAGGTCGGCTGGACGCCGGTGCTACTCGGAAGCGGGCACGACAGTGCAGGATGAAATGCATACCCGGCTGATCGATGGAGGGCCAGCGTCCTCGCGGGCCGGCACGGCAAAGCTCGTGGCGTGACGGTGGAGGCGGGCCATCAGCCCCGCGAGGAACGCGTTGCCTCCTTGAAATCCGCGGGGCTGATGGCCCCGCCTCCGATGGGCGGACAAGACACGCGGGGACGCGGACCCTCCGCTTCAGAATTCGAGCGACTCGCCGGGCTTGAGCGCGCGGACCGGGTGATTGGACAATGCGGCGCGGCGAGCGAAGGCGTCGCCGTCCTGCGCGATCTTTTTCCACGTGTTGTAGTGCATCGGCACGGCGAGCTTCGGGCGGAGGTAGTCGAGCGCGAGGAGCGCGTCGTCGGGGCCCATGGTGTAGTTGTCGCCGATGGGGATCATCGCGAGGTCGAGGCCGGTGCGGCCGATGAGCGCCATGTCGGAAAACAGCGCGGTGTCGCCGGCGTGGTAGATTTGCTTGCCGTCGGCGGTGACGAGCACGCCGCAGGCGGTGCCGCCGTAGGGCGGGTTTTTTTCGAGTTCGATGCTCGAGGTGTGGAACGCGAGCGTGAGCTTTACGCGGCCGAAGGGGAAATTGAAGCCGCCGCCGGGGTTGAGGTCGTGAGTTTTCGCGCCGCGCTGGGCGAGGTATTCGCAGATTTCGTAGTTGGCGATGACGGTGGCGCCAGTGCGCTGAGCGATCTGGAGCGCGTCGGCGCAGTGGTCGTTGTGACCGTGCGAAACGACGAGGTAGTCGCACGCGATGTCCTTCGCCTTCGTCGGGCTCGCGGGGTTGTCGTCGAAGAAGGGATCGAAGACGATGCGGGCCTGGCTGGTTTCGAGGAGGAAGGTCGAGTGGCCGAAGTAGGTGAGGCGCATGGTTGAGGAGGACGGACGACGTAGGGCTGAGGACCGAGGACGGATCAGGGCATGGAGGAACCACGAAATACACGAACCACGCGTGAAGCAGACGTGCGCTGGCTATGCTGGAACTCGCAGTAGTCCCTACGCTCCGATTCGAAGCGCCGATTCATCGGTGAAGTCTTTCGTGTGTTTGGTGTGTTTCGTGGTTTGTTCCGGATCGTCGCGATGCGTTCCACCTCACTCGGCGACCGTGCGGGAGAGGGCGTCGAGTTCGGCCATGATTTGGGGCATCATCTTCTCGACCGCGTCGAGGGCGCCGAAGTTTTCGCGGAGTTGCTCCGGGCGGGACGCGCCGAGGATCACCGTGCTGACGTGCGGGTTTTTCAGGCACCACGCGATGGCGAGTTGCGGGAGGGGGACGCCGACGCGCTGGGCGATGGCGGCGAATTTCTTCACGGCTTCGATTTTGCGCTCGGAGCCGAAACCGGTGAGGCGCTTGCGGAGCCACTCGAGGCTCTCGATGTGCAGGCGCGAGTCGGCGGGGACGCCTTCGTTGTATTTGCCGGTGAGCAGGCCGCTGGCGAGGGGCGACCACGTGGTCATGCCGTAGCCGCGGGATTTGCAGAGGGGCGTGAGCTCGCGCTCGAAGCGGGAGCGGTGGAAGAGGTTGTATTGCGGCTGCTCGACGACGGGAGTGTGGAAGCCGAACTTCTCGCAGATCGCGAACGTGGCGTTGATCTGCTCGGCGGTCCATTCGCTCGTGCCCCAGTAGAGGACTTTGCCCTGCGCGATGAGGTCGTGCATCGCGCGGATGGTTTCCATCAACGGCGTCTCGGGGTCGGGGCGGTGGCAGAAGAGGATGTCGACGTGGTCGTGCTGGAGGCGGCGGAGCGAGGCTTCGCAGCCCTCGATGAGGTGTTTGCGGGAGAGGCCCATCTCGTTCGGACCGTCGTGCTCGGCGCCGAAATAGATTTTCGTGGAAAGGATGTAGCTGCCGCGGCGCCAGCCGGATTTTTTGAGGATGTCGCCCATGACGACTTCGGCCTGGCCATCGGCGTAGCCCTCGGCGTTGTCGAAGAAGTTCACGCCGGCGCCGTAGGCGGTGTGCATGAGGTCGCGCGCGGTGTCGCTGCTGACCTGGTTGCCGAACGTGACCCACGCGCCGAAGGAAAGCGCGGAGACTTTGAGGCCGGTCGTGCCGACGCGGCGATAAGGCATTTCCATAGGATGGTTGCCAGTGTGCGGACGCACGCGGATTTGTCTAACGCGAGTTGGGGGATGAATCGGGTCGCGGGGCGTAAAGTAGCGCCGGTCTTTGACCGGCGGCATGGCCGGTGCGTGACGCGCGTCCGCGACGCCGGTCAGAGACCGGCGCTACTGCAGAAATTCCTTCGCGGCGGCGAAGTCGCCGGGCACGAGGCCGTGGCTGGCGACGTGCGTCCGCAACGTGACGTCGGCTCCGGCGCGGCGAAAAATTTCGGCGAGGCGCGGCGGATGATCGGCCGGGACGATCGGGTCGAACTGACCGGAGGAGATCAGCACGCGTTTGCCGGCGAGCGTGGGCGCGGATGCGGGGACAGCGGCGGGTTCGAGCACGACCATGGGGCGCAGCAGCACGGCGGCGGCGAGCGACTCGGGGCGGAGCAGGAGGAGCGAGGCGGCGATGTTGGCGCCGTTGGAGAAGCCGAGCGCGGTGAGGCGCGAGGCGTCGAAGCCGTAGTGGCGTGCGGCGGCGGCGATGAAGTCGGCGAGCGCGTGCGTGCGGCGCTCGACGTCGGCGAGATCGAAGACGCCTTCGGCAAAACGGCGGAAGAAGCGTGGCGCGCCGCGCTCGAGCACATCGCCGCGTGGGCTGAGGAGCGCGGCGCCGGGCGCGAGTTGACGGCCGACGGGGAGCAGGTCGTGCTCGTCGCCACCGGTGCCATGGAGCAAGAGGAGCGGCGCGGCGGACGGATCGTGGGCGGGCTCGAAGACGTGTTGGTAGGAGAGAGGCATGATCGGAGGACGGACGGAGGTCTGACTGCGGAAGTGGTGGGAGGGGCTTTACGCCCCGACGCTCTGCGTTCGTCCAACGCCGGGGCGTAAAGCCCCTCCCACGGTGAGCGATGCCGTTGGTGCGAGTCAGTCGAGCTTCGGCAGCGCAGCTTCGATCTCGGCGCGGTGCGTTTCGAGGCGCGGCGGGAGCGAGAGCTTTTGACCGAGGGTTTCGACGGACTCGTCGATGGCGAAGCCAGGTTGGTCGGTCGCGATCTCGAAGAGCACGCCGGCGGGTTCGCGATAGTAGATCGACTTGAAGTAGGCGCGGTCGATCACTGGACTGACGTGCGCGCCGGCCGTGACGAGGAGTTCGTGCGCGGCGAGGTGCTGGGCGTCGTCGGCGACGCGGAACGCGATGTGATGGACCGTGCCGGAGCCGTTGAGGCCGCGCGGGAGTTTCGGGTCGGTGAAGAGGTCGACGTAGGTGCCGGGGCCGCCGCCGGCGACGGTGTAGCGCGCGCGGTGACCTTCCTTGGCATGCAGCCGGTAGCTCATGATCTTCGTGAGCATGGTGGCGGTCGGCAGCGCGTCGGTGAGGGCGAGCGTGCTGCTGTGAAAACCGCGGATGCCGTGCTCGGCGGGGACGTCGGTCGACGGTGCCGGTGCGCGCGGATCGGCTTCCGCGGTGGCGACGAGTTCTAGGCGCATGCCGTCGGGGTCGACGAAGGCGAGAACCTGGTCGCCGAAGCGGGTTTCGACGGGCTCAGTTGCGACCTTGAGGTCCGCCAAGCGCTTTTGCCAATAGGCGAGGGACGCGGCGGGAATGGAAAAGCCGGTCGCATAGGCTTGGCCGGTGCCGGGACGGCCGCGGCGGAGGCCTTGCCACGGGAAGAAAGTCAGCGCCGTGCCGGGAGAGCCGACGTTGTCGCCGTAGTAGAGGTGGTAGGTGCCGGGATCGTCCTGGTTGACCGACTTCTTGACGAAGCGCAGGCCGAGGACGCGGGTGTAGAAGTCCAGATTCGTCTTCGGGTCGGCAGCGATGGCGGTGATGTGGTGGAGTCCGAGGAGGTTCATGATCGTTCGATGTTAAAGTATTCGGGAAAAAGAAGAAATCAACCCGGCGGCAGGCCGATCTTTTTGCAAAGGCGGCCGAGGTCGAGGAGCTCGGTGGACGAGAGGCGGTTCATCTCGCGGGAGACATTGGCGACGACCTTGGGGAAGAGTTGGGCGATAAACTTCTCGCCGCGGTCGGTGAGCTTCACGACGACGAAGCGGCGGTCGGCGGGGTCGCGTTCGCGGGCGACGAGGCCGGCCTTTTCGAGGTTGTCGACGACGAGAGTGAGGTTACCGCCGGAGCGGAGGAGCTTTTCGGCCAACTCGCCCTGGCAGAGCGGTCCGATGTGGTGGATCGCTTCGAGGACGCCGAACTGGGTGACGGTGAGGCCTTCGGGAAGCACCGCGTGGACGCGGGAGGATACGGATTCGGCGGCGCGCTGGAGCTTGATGAAGGCGTTCAGTGCGTTGATCTCTTCGATTGTGCCGCGGTGGCGTGTTCCCATGGCGACGAATGGTGGGCGAAGATGATTTGATGTCAAATTAAAAGTTGCGGCCGCAACTATCTTTGCCCCGAAAATCGCGGATGAGGACGCAAAAAAGGCGGGGTCGGCGACCCCGCCCTACAGCGTTGCAGCCCGTGATCGGGTTTTAGGCGTCGATCTTTTGGATGCGGGCGAGGTGGCGGCCGCCTTCGAACGCGGTGGCGAGCCAGGTGCGGACGATCTTCAGCGCCTCGTCTTCGGTGATGGTGCGCTGGCCGAGGGAGAGGACGTTGCCGTCGTTGTGGGAGCGGTTCCAGATCGCGACCTGCTCGTTCCAGCAAAGGCCGCAGCGGATGCCTTTGACGCGGTTGGCGGTGATCGCTTCGCCGTTGCCCGAGCCGCCGAGCACGATGCCGCGCTCGAACTCCCCGCGCGCGACGGCTTCGGCCACCGGGCGGATGAAGTCCGGGTAGTCGCAAGGCGCGTCGGAATTCGTGCCGTAGTCGCGGACGACGTAGCCGTCGGCGAGCAGCATGGCTTTGATCTTCTCCTTGTAGGCGAAGCCGGCGTGGTCGGAGCCGATGGCGATCGAGAATTTTTTCATGGGAAAGGATGGTGCGGTGAACGCGGGCGGTTTGCGGGTGTCGTTATTCCGGTCACCCTAGCTGCCAGCAACAAAATCCTGCCATGAAAACCCGCGTCTTATGGTTGATCCTGCCGCTCGCCCTGCTCGCCGGTTGCTCCAGCACGCCTGATCAGCGCATCGCCCAAAGCCAGGCGGCGTTTGCGCAATTTCCGTCCGACGTGCAGCAAAATCTCCGCGCGGGCCGCATCGATATCGGCTACACCGACGAGATGGTGCGGATCGCGCTCGGCGAGCCGGCGCGGCACTTCGAGCGCGTCGATCCGGCGGGACGCGCGGACGTGTGGGTTTACCGGAAAAGCGCGCCGCGGTTCAGTTTCGGGTTCGGTGTCGGCAGCTACGGACGGCACTCGGCGAGCCACGTCGGCGTGAGCACGTCGACCGGCGGATACTACGAC
The DNA here is from genome assembly GCA_016187945.1 of Opitutia bacterium. Lineage (GTDB taxonomy): Bacteria > Verrucomicrobiota > Verrucomicrobiia > Opitutales > Opitutaceae > Didemnitutus. The sequence goes on along the minus strand of JACPIT010000006.1, from coordinate 232,549 downwards.
GACGAGGCGCTGCGCGTGGAGTTCCAGCAGGGGCGCGTGGTGAGGATCGATTTCCGGAAGGGGTGAGGCGCGATAGCTGGGCGCGTGCGGTAGCGCCGGTCTCTGACCGGCGTCCGGGACGATCCGCATGCGCCGTCACTTGCGGTTGCGGCAAAGACGGACGTTCGCGTGGTCGCGAGGTTCTTTCGCCGGTTGAAAACCGGCGCTACTCGAGCACGCGGAGCAGCGCCGTCGTGTCGGCGAAGTCGGCGAACACCGCCGTCGGCGCGTGCGCGGCGAGTTGTTCGACGGTGAAGTTGCCGGTGGCCACGGCAATCGTGCGCGCGCCGATGACTTTGCCGCACTCGATGTCGTGCGGCGTGTCGCCGATCACGAACGTGCGTTCGGGCCGGAAATCGATTTCGTGCCGTTCCTTGGCGCGGCGCAGCGCGTGCGGGCCGAGATCGTTGCGCAGCGGGCTGTCGTCGCCAAACGCGCCGAAGGCGAAGTAGTGCCACGCGCGGTAGTGCTCCAGCTTGATGCGGGCGCCGCGCTCGACGTTGCCGGTGAGCAGCGCCTGCACGACGTCGGCGCGGTGGTGGAGCGTCTCGAGCAACTCGAGCACGCCCGGCAGCACGCGGCCGGGGCGCGCGACTATCTCGCCTTGGAGAAGCTGCAGGTAACCTTCGAGGATCGCGTGGATGTTGTGCGCGGTCGGTTCCATGCCGTGGTGCTCGAGCATGCGGCTGATGATCCAGCGATCGGTGCGGCCGGAGACTTCGATCGACGCCATGTCGGGCTCGCGTCCGTGCAACTGCGCGAACGCGCGCACGAGCGCGACGATGCCCGCGCGGTTCGTGCGGATGAGGGTGCCGTCGATGTCCCAGAGGATGAGTTTCTTCATCGGAGCGGAGAGCAGACCACGAAATATACGAAAGACACGAAACGAAAACGCGTAGGCCCGCGAATGAACGCGAATCAGCGCGAAGGAAAAATGGGCGGGCGGTGATATGCGCGAAGGCGGGAAGGTAGGGCGAGGCGTCTCGCCGAGCCGTGGCTCACCGGGACGGTTCGCCCCTACCATTTCTCCGTAGCCGTGCGGTGCGGCGCAGTGAGCGCGCCGTTTACTCGTTCTCAGGCGGCGTCGGTTTCGCGTCGCGACGCAGCGCGGTGAACGCGCAGCCGGCGAGGATCAGGGCGGCGCCGATGAGTTCGTGCGGGGCGAAATGCTCGTGGAAAAACGCCGCGCCGCCGCACGCGATGCCGAGGGGCACGAGGATCTGGATCAGCGAGCCCTCGGCGACCGGCAGATCGCGGAACGCGCGCGTCATCGTGAGTTGTCCGGCCCCCGCGCAAACGCTGGCGACGAGCAGCACGCCCCACGCGAGCGGCGTGAGCGGCTCGAATGTCGCGACGGCCGGCACGGTGCAGATGAGCAGGCCGTAGACGCATTGGGCGGCGAAGATCGTCGAGGTGTGCTCGCTGTCGTGGAGTTGGCGGATCGTGACGACGACATGTGCGGACATCAGCGAGGCGACGACGGCGAGCGCGTCGTAAAGGCCGGGTGGATTGGCGGAGGAGAAAACGTTGGTGAGCAGCGCGAGGCCGACGAGCGCGGCGGCGCCGCCCGTGAGCGTGGCCGGGCGGAGTTTTTCCTTCAGCCACCACGCGGCGAGAAACGCGCCCCAGATGATGTAGGTGTTGCCGATGAACGTTGCACGGCCGGCGCCGAGTTTCACGACGGTGAGGTAGGTGAGGTAGACGCCGATGCCGCCGACCACGCCGCGGTCGATGAGCTTGCGGTTGCGCCAGAGGTGCGTCGGCTGGAACTCGCGGCGATAGACGGCGACGATCATCGCGAGGCCGACGACGAAGCGCGCCACGGCGATGAGCCAGACGTTGGCGGACCCGAGCGTGCCGAGCGCGCGCACGAGCAACACGTTCGCCACGAAAAACGCGGCGGACGCGAGCATGATGAGCAGGGCGCGACGGTGGCGGGGAGCCGTGGTGGGCATTGGAGGGAGACAAACACGCCGCGCTCGGCGGCGCGGCGGCAATGCTGGAGCGAGGCTAGAACTCAACGATAAGGTCGCGTGCTAGGACGCAAAACGCGTTGATGCAGTGGACGGCGAAGATTGCGCGGTGCTGAGAAGTAGCCGCGTTGGAGCGAGGCGACAACGTGGCCGCTGCGTAAGTCGGCCACGCTTCGCAGATTTTCGCTCCGCTCGGAACGCTGCGCTCCTCGCAATGACAGCAAGCGGCGCGGTCGAGGTGGAGCGCATTGACCTCAACGCGCTCGAGGCAGAACGCGTTGAGGTCAACGCGTTCCACCGGCACGGGCGGCGGCGCACCGGGCCGGTGCGCCCTACCTCACATCGCGTGGATCGCGCTTTTGCTCACGGCGAGGGCGGCTTCCTTGATGGCTTCGCTCATCGTCGGGTGGCCGTGGATCGTGCGGCCGAGGTCTTCGGCGCTGCCGCCGTATTCCATGTGCGTGACGATTTCGCTGATGAGCTCGCCGGCGTTGTGGCCGAGAATTTGCGCACCGAGGATCTTGTCGGTCTTCGCGTCGGCGATGATCTTCACGAAGCCGTCGGTCGCGTCGGCGGCGATGGCGCGGCCGTTGGCGGCGAAGTTGAATTTGCCGACGGCGATCGTGAGGCCGCGCTTTTTCGCTTCGTCTTCGCCGAGGCCGACGGAGGCGACTTCGGGATTCGTGTAGACGATGCCGGGGACGAGGTCCCAGTCGATGTGGCCCGCCTTGCCGGCGATCCACTCGGCGACGGCGACGCCGTCTTCCTCGGCCTTGTGGGCGAGCATCGGGCCGGCGACGACGTCGCCGATGGCCCAGATGTGGGGGACGTTGGTGCGGAGACGGCCGTCGACGGCGATGCGCTTCTTTTCGTCGGTAGATACGCCGGCTTTGTCGAGGCCGAGGCCGTCGGTGAACGGGCGACGACCGACGGCGACGAGGACTTTGTCCGCCTCGAATTCGAGCGTTTGGCCGTCGCGTTCCGCCGTGAGAATCGAGGCGGACATTTTCGATTTTGGATTCTCGATTTTCGATTGGCGCAGTCCTGTGACTTTGGCGCCCGTCTCGATTTTGAGGCCCTGCTTTTGGAGCAAGCGCGTGAACTGGCGGACGATGTCGTCGTCGAAGGTCGCAGCGATTTTCGGGAGGAACTCGACGACGGTGACGTCGCTGCCGAGACGCGCCCAGACTGAGCCAAGTTCGAGGCCGATGGCGCCGCCGCCGACCACCACGAGTTTCTTTGGCACGGAGTCGAAGGCGATGGCGTGGTCGCTCGAGACGACGGTTTCGCCGTCGAATTTCATGAACGGCAACTCGACCGGTGCGGAACCGGTCGCGATGACGAAGTGACGCGCCTGAAGGCGCGTGGTTGAAGTTGAAGGTTGAAGTTTAAGGTCCGGAGAAACCTCGATCTCGGTGGGCGAGACGAACGACGCGGTGCCGGTGACGACGGTGACTTTGCGGCCCTTGGCGAGCAGGCCGACGCCGCCGGTGAGCTTGGTCACGACGGCGTCTTTCTTCTTCATCAACGTGGCGAGGTCGACTTCGACGCTGCCGAATTTGATGCCGGAGTCGGCGGCGTGCGCCTTGGCCCACGCGACGTGCTCGGTGGCGTGGAGGAGTGCTTTGCTCGGGATGCAGCCGACATTGAGGCAGGTGCCGCCGAGAGCGGCGCGTTTGTCGACGAGCGCGACTTTGAGGCCGAGCTGCGCGGCGCGGAACGCGCACACGTAGCCGCCGGGACCGGCGCCGATGACGATGAGGTCGAAGGATTGGGAAGCGGACATGAAATCTTTCCTCTTTCTCTTTCTCTTTCTCTTCAATCTCACCGGTTGCGCGACGCGCGTCGGGGAGAAAGATTAAGAGAAAGAGGAAAGAGAAAGATTTTGGCTCAGGCGCCGAGGACGAGCCTAGCGGGGTCTTCGAGGCTGTTTTTCACCGACACGAGGAAGGTGACCGACTCTTTGCCGTCGACGAGGCGGTGATCGTAGCTGAGGGCGAGATACATCATCGGGCGGATGACGACCTGGCCGTTCAACGCGATCGGGCGCTCCTTGATGGCGTGCATGCCGAGGATGGCGCTTTGCGGGGCGTTGATGATCGGCGTGGCGAGGAGCGAGCCGAAGATGCCGCCGTTCGTGATCGTGAAGACGCCGCCTTCGAGGTCGGCGAGCGTGATCTTGCCGTCGCGGGCGCGCTTGGCGGCGTCGGCGATGTCGCGCTCGATGTCGGCCATCGACTTCTTGTCGCAATCGCGAATGACCGGAACCATGAGGCCCTTGTCGGTCGAGACGGCGACGCCGATGTCGTAGTAGTGGTTTTGGATGATCGTGTCGCCGTCGATCTGGGCGTTGATGCCGGGGACTTCCTTAAGGGCGTTGACGACGGCTTTCACGAAGAAGGACATGAAGCCGAGTTTCACGCCGTGTTTCTTGGTGAAGTCGTCCTGGTATTTCGCGCGCAGGCCCATGACGGCCGACATGTCGGCTTCGTTGAAGGTCGTGAGCATCGCGGCGTTGTGCTGCGCGGCGACGAGGCGGTTGGCGATCGTCTGGCGGAGCTTGGACATCTTGATCCGCGTCTGCTTCGCAGCCGCGGATCGATTTTCGATTTTGGATTCTCGATTTTCGATTGCCGGAGCGGAAGGAGCGGGGGCAGGAGCCGCGGGCGCGGGGGCTGAAGACGCGCTGGGGACAGCGCGTCCCACCTCTGCGGCGAGCATATCGCCTTTGGTGACGCGGCCGGCTTTGCCGGTGCCGGCGATGCTGGCGGGGTCGATGCCGGTTTCGGCGGCGAGGCGGCGGACCGCGGGGGAGGCGCCTGCGGCGCTGGTTGAAGTTGAAGGTTGAGGTTGAGGAGCGGCGGGGGACGCGTTTTCCGTTACGGCGGTGTCGATCGTCGCGACGGTGGCGCCGATTTTGACTTCGGTGCCGGGCTGGACGAGGAGCGTGATTTTGCCGGCGGCTTCGGCAGTGCCTTCGGAGGTGATCTTGTCGGTCTCGAGTTCGAAGAGGGCTTGGTCCTTCTTCACGACGTCGCCGTTGGCGATGTGCCATTTGGCGAGGATGCCGGACGAGATGGATTCACCCATCGGGGGGATTTTGACTTCGATAGCCATGGCGGAGGGGATGGAGGAGTGAGAGCGAAAGTGAAAGTGAAAGGGAGTGGAGAGACTCTTTCTTCTTAATCTTTCTCTTTCTCTTCAATCCGTCCGGCGCGGCTCGCGGGGGGAGTAAGAGTAAGAGAAAGAGGGAAGAGAAAGATTTTTAGAGAGTGAAGGCGTCTTTGAGGAACGCGGCGAGCTGCGTGCGATGTTTGGCGAGCATGCCGACGGCGGGCGAGGCGGCGGCGGGACGACCGGCGTAAGCAGGTTTGCGGCCGAAGATCGCTTCGAGCTGCGGGGCGATCCAGCGGGCGGCGCCCATGTTCTCGGGCTCTTCCTGGCACCAGACGAGTTTCGCGTTCGCGTATTTCTTCGCGAGTTCGGCGAGGCGTTTGGCGTGCAGTGGGTAGAGTTGTTCGACGCGGACGAGAGCGGTGCTCGCGGCTTCGGCGTGCTTCGCGCGGTAATCGAGCAGGTCGTAGTAAACCTTGCCGGAGCACAGCACGATGCGGTCGGCCTTCGCGGCTGTGTCGTCGATGATTTCCTCGAACGCGCCCTTGGTGAAATCATCGAGCTGCGAAACGGCGGCCGGGTGGCGGAGCAGCGACTTCGGCGACATCACGACGAGCGGCTTGAGGAAGTCGCGGCGCATTTGCCGACGGAGGAGGTGGAAGAATTGCGCGGGCGTGGTGCAGTTCGCGACCTGGATGTTGTCCTCGGCGCAGGCTTGGAGAAAACGCTCGAGGCGCGCGCTGGAATGCTCGGGGCCCTGGCCTTCGTAGCCGTGGGGAAGGAGGAGCACGATGCCGCTGTTGCGCTGCCACTTCGATTCACCGGAGACGAGGAACTGGTCGATGACGACCTGCGCGCCGTTGGCGAAGTCGCCGAACTGGCCTTCCCAGAGGCAGAGCATTTCCGGGTAATCGAGCGAGTAGCCGTAGTCGAAGCCGAGCACGGCGTTTTCCGAGAGGAGCGAGTTGTAGACGCAGAAGCGCGCTTGCTTCGGATCGAGGTTCTTGAGCGGCGAGAATTTCTGTCCGGTCTCGACGTCGCTCCAGACGGCGTGGCGGTGGCTGAACGTGCCGCGCTCGCAATCCTGGCCGCTGAGGCGGATCGGCGTGCCTTCGAGCATCAGCGTGCCGAACGCCAGCGCTTCGCCCATGCCCCAGTCGAAGGGGCCGCCGGTCTTGTGCGCCTCGGTGCGGGCGTCGACGAAGCGCTTGATCTTCGGGTGAATCTTGAAGCCGTCCGGGATGCGCGTGAGGCCGGCGAAAACTTGATCGATGAGCTTCGCGCTGACCTTCGTCTCGGTTTTCGCGAACGAGTAGCTCGGCTGGAACTCCGCGGTCGAGCCCTTGAAGACGGCGTTCGGGTCTTCCTTGCGCTTGGCGGCGCGGGAGGCTTCGCGGGACTTCGCTTTTTCGAGGTGCTCCTCGAGCGCGGCGGTGTATTCGGCTTTGATCTTGTCGCCCTCGGCGAGCGTGACGCTGCCTTCGTCGACGAGTTGCTTGGTGTAGATCGCGGAGACGAGCGGGTGCGCGGCGATCTGCTGGTAGAGTTTCGGCTGCGTGAACGACGGCTCATCGGTCTCGTTGTGGCCATGCTTGCGGTAGCAATACATGTCGATGAACACGTCGCGCTTCCACTTCACGCGGAATTCGAGCGCGAGCTGCGCGACCATGCAGACGGCTTCGGGATCGTCGCCGTTCACGTGGAAGATAGGCGCTTCGATCATTTTCGCGACGTCGGTGCAGTATTTCGTGGAGCGCGAGTCGTGCGGGTCGGTGGTGAAGCCGATCTGGTTGTTGATGACGAAATGCAGCGTGCCGCCGGTCGTGTAGCCGGGGAGCTGGGAGAAGTTGAGCGTCTCCGCGACGATGCCCTGGCCGGCGACGGCGGCGTCGCCGTGGATGAGCAACGGCATGACGCTGGTGCGCGACTCCATGTCGTTGCGGATGCGCTGGCGCGCGCGGGCTTTGCCTTCGACGACCGGGTTGACGATCTCGAGGTGCGAGGGGTTCGGTGCGAGACGGACTTCGACCTTCTTGCCCGACGTGGTCGTGAGGATCGCCTCGTAGCCGAGGTGGTATTTCACGTCGCCGTCTCCCGCGACGGTGTCGGGGATGTAGTTTTCGGAAAACTTCTCGAAGAGCTCGTCGAAGGATTTGCGCAGCGTGGAGCAGAGGACGTTGAGGCGGCCGCGGTGGGCCATGCCCAGGACGATTTCCTTCACGCCGAGTTCGGGGCAGGCGTCGATGACCGCGTCGAGCGCCGCGATGACCGTCTCGCCGCCTTCGAGCGAGAAGCGCTTTTGGCCGACGTATTTCGTGTGGAGAAATTTTTCGAACAGCTCGGCCTTGTGGACGCGGCGGAGGATGCGGACTTTTTGCGGCTTGGTGAACTTCGGCTTCTGCTTCGTGGGCTCGATGCGGTCCTGCAGCCAGCGGCGCACTTCGGTGTCCTGGATGTGCAGGTATTCGACGCCGATCTTGCCACAGTAAGTCTCGCGCAGCGACGCGACGATGTCGCGCAGATTCATTTGCCCGCCGCCGAGGTAATGGCCCGTCTCGAACGTGCGATCGAGGTCGGCCTCGTCGAGGCCGAACGCCGCCAGCGCTAGGCGCGGCGAGGGCTTCGGGGCGCCGGAGAGCGGGTTGATGTCTGCGTCGATATGGCCGATCGCGCGGTAGTGGTAGATGAGGCTGTCGACTTGCGACTGCTTTGGGATGCAGGAGTCGGCGGCGACGGACGGCGCAACCGCGGGAGCGGAGGCGGTCGACGCGGCGGCGCCGCCCGCGAGCGAACGGCCATCGGCGCCGAGCGTGAAGCCTTGGAAGAAGGCGCGCCAGGAGGCGTCGACCGCCTCGGGATTAGCGAGCCAGCGCTGATAATGTTCCTCGACGACGGCGACGTTCGCGCGCTCGGAGAAATTGACGGGATTCATGAGAGTCAGGAGGGAGGGCCTCGGAAGTTGCGGACGGGAGGCCGCGAAAGCCCAAGGGAGGGTCAACGGAACACCGGCAAGGGCGCGACTCAACCGTTTAGGCGCCGGCACGCCGAGGAAAAATCCGGTTTTATGCGCCGGGGCTTGCTCATAACGAAAACTTAAACACGCTGCCGGGCCGTAATGGCCACGGAACAGATCAAAGCCGCGCTCCAATCCTTCGATTCCGCAGTGAAAAACGCGGACGGCGCGGGCATTTCGACGGCGTTGATCCGATTAGAATCGCTCCTCACCGCCCACCGCGCCGAGTTGCACCCGCAGCTCGTGCATTTCCTCGAAGGCCGTAGCTACGCGAAGGCGCTGTTGTGGCTCGGCGGAGAGAGCGGCTTCGCCAAACCGGCAAGCCCGCCCGGAGGTTGCGGCGGCGGCGGACATCGGCATTGATTTTCTGAAATGGAGGGCTCGGCCCGGCCGCGCCGCGGCGCGCGGGGACGCGCGCCCTCCAGAAAAACCTGAATCGCATGAACAATTCCGGCAAAGTTCCGACCGACGGCGGTCAATCGCTCGGACAGAATCCGTTCGGCGCGTTGAGCGCGGCGGGTTTGCCCGCGGCGTCGAAAGCGTCTGTCCCGGCGAACGCGGGGAATGTGGTGCATGCGTCGACGGGTTCCTCGCGTGCGCAGCCGAACAAGAATCGCGGCCGCGTCGACATCAAGCGCTCGACCGCGGGTCGCGGCGGCAAGACGGTGACGCTGGTTACCGGCTTCGTCGGCATCGGCCTGCCCGAGAAGGAATCGCTCTGCAAAAAGATGCGCTCCGCGTGCGGCTGCGGCGGCACGGTGAAGGACGGCGACATCGAGATCCAAGGCGACCAACGCGAGAAGATCGCGGCGATCCTGAGCGAAGCGGGCTTTAGGCCGGTGTTCGCGGGCGGGTGACGATGCGGGATTTCGTCCTCGCGGCTTTGATTCACCTGGCCGTTCCGGCTACAGGTGTCGGCGCGTATTTCTATTTGCTGCGAACGATGGCGCGTCGACGGATATCACCCGAGATTTGGTTGCCGTTTCTGGTTATCTTCGCGGTCTATGGCGCAGCACTTGTGTTGCTTCTCACGATGCTTTTCTGGCTTTGGTCCGGGATGGCGTCGATTGGTGCAGCGGTTTTGGTGTTCTTGGCGCCGTTGGTAATGTTGGCCCAAACTCTAGTCCTTTGGCCCAAGCGCCAACAGAGTCACTTTCACGCGACCGCCTTCTGGCTCAGTTTCGCGTATACGCCGTCAATCGTGGTCGTTTGGCTGGTTGCGCGCTACGCCGCTACGTGAACGCGTTCTCAGGACATTACGCCGCCAGCCCCGCCGCGAGCGCCAGGGCGCTCTTGGCGCGGTTCATGATGTAGAGGTGGTAGCCGGGGGCGCCGTTCGCGAGGAGGCCGCGGATTTGCGTGAAGGCCCAGTCGAGGCCGATGATTTCAACCACATCGGGATTCTCCTGCGCGGCTTCGAGGCGCGTCACCAGTTTTTGCGGGAGCGTGGCGCCGCACATGTCGGTGAAGCGCTTGATCTGCTTCAGCGAGAGCACGGGCATGATGCCGGGGACGATCGGCACGCGTATGTCGCGCTCGCGGCATTGCTCGACGAAGCGGTAATAGAGCGCGTTGTCGAAGAAGAGCTGCGTCGTGATGAAGTCCGCGCCGGCGTCGACCTTGCGTTTCAGGTTGTCGAGGTCTGCGCCGAGTGTGGTCGCTTGCGGGTGTTTCTCCGGATAACCGGCGACGCCGAGGCAGAAGTCGGCGTGGCGCGCCTTGAGCAGCGCGACGAGTTCGGCCGCGTAACGCAGGCCGTCCGGCGCGGGCTGAAAGCCGGGATCTTTTGGCAGGTCGCCGCGGAGCGTCATGATATTGCGGAAACCGTCGGCATGGAGTCGGTCGGCGACGTCATTCAACTCGGCGCGCGAGTGGCCGACGCACGTGAGGTGCGGCATCACGGTGAAGCCGAAATCTTTTTTCAGCAGCGCGGCCGAGCGTGCGGTGCGCTCGCGCGTGGTGCCGCCGGCGCCATAGGTGATCGAGACGAAGTCGGGCGCGATGCTTTTCAGCGCTGACGCCGACGCGTGCAGCATCGCCATCTGCGCGTCGTCCTTGGGTGGGAAAAATTCGAGCGAGCGCACGGTTTTCCGGCTGGCAAAGAGTTCGGAGATGGGACGGTCGGCAGACATGGCATCAATGCATCCGGATTTGAGGATACGTGTCGAGAGCGGAACGCGTCACCGGCTCAGGGGCGACGAGAGTTGTAGCGGAATTCGTCAGAATTTCGCCGGTGCGCATCGGCGAAAGCCTCACGGCTTCCGCTACGGGGCTACGGCGCGGCGGGGGCGCCAGCGTCGCGGGCTTTTTCGGTTTGGAGACGGAGCTGGCCGCAGGCGGCGGCGATGTCGTGGCCTTTTTCGCGGCGGAGCGTCACGGAGACGTCGGCGGCGCGCAGGATGTCGGCGAAGCGTTCCTGACGCGTGAGCGACGGACGTTTCCACGGGAGGCCTTGCACGGTGTTGTAGGGAATCAGGTTCACGTGCGCGTGGAGATCGAGCGCGATGTCGCGGAGTTTTTCGGCCTGTTCGAGCGAGTCGTTGATCTCCTCGATGAGGATGAACTCGAGCGTGATCATGCGGCCGTGCTTTTCGTTAAACGCTTTCACGGCGGGCAACAGCTCGGCGAGCGGGTAGCGTTTGTTCACCGGCATGATCTGCTCGCGCACGGCGTCGGTGGCGCCGTGGAGCGAGATGGCTAACCGGATACCGAGCGGCTCGTCGGCGAGCTGGAGAATTTTCGGCACGAGGCCGGAGGTGGAGAGCGTGATGCGGCGCGCGCCGAAGCCGAGGCCCCACTCGGCGTTCACGATCGTGAGCGCGCGGATGATGCCGTCGTAGTTGTGCAGCGGCTCGCCCATGCCCATGACGACGATGTTGTCGAACGACGCCAACTCGGCGTGCGCACGCGGCGTGTGGGCGTCTTCCTGACGGCAGACTTGGATGAGCTGGTGGACAATCTCGCCGGCAGTGAGGTTGCGCTTCAGGCCTTCGAGGCCGGAGGCGCAGAACTTGCAGCCCATGGCGCAGCCGACCTGGGTCGAGATGCAGATCGTCTTGCGGGATTTGTCGACGCCGACGCCGGTCATCGGCGCGCGGATGATGACGGTCTCGATCAGCGAGCGGTCGCGGAGTTCGAGGAGGAGCTTGTCGGTCTCGTCGCCGGATTGGCGGTCGAGGACGAAGGTGGTCGGCTCGAGGTCGTAGGTGGCGTCGAGCCACGCGCGGAGATCCTTCGGGAGATTCGTCATCTCGTCCCAGGTGCGGACGCGTTTCTTGTAGAGCCAGTCGAGGATTTGGCGCGCGCGGAACGCCGGCTGGCCGGCCGCGGTGAGCGCGGCGGTGAGCGTGTCGAGGGATTCGCCGTAGAGGGCGGGTTTGGCGGGCGTGAAGGCCAAGTTGAGAGTTGAGAGCTAAGAGTTGAGAGCAGACGAGCCGGCCGCGCGGCCGGGGAACTGTGACCTTGTGGTTGAACTCTCAACGCTCAACCCTCAACTCTCAACTCGTCTCTGATGAAGCTCCTCGATCGCCACATTTTCGCCAACGTCGCGGGGACGTGTCTGGCGGCGGTGGGCGTGTTCACGTTCATCCTGCTGCTCGGGAACGCGCTGAAGGATTTGCTCGGCTACGTGCTATCGGGGCAGCTCGAGCCGGAGACGTTTGTCCGGCTCGTCGGGCTGCTGGTGCCGATCGTGGTGTCGTATGCGTTGCCGGGCGGTATTCTCACAGGCGTGTTGCTGGTGCTCGGACGCATGTCGTCCGAGCGCGAAATCACGGCGATCCGCGCGTCGGGCGTGAGCGTGGCGGGGATTTCGGCGCCGATTTTCTTTTTCGCGCTGCTCGGAGTGGCCGCGAGTCTGGCGGTGAACTTCCATTTCATGCCGACGGCGCGGGTGGCGTATCAGCAGGAACTCGATCAGGCGGTGCGGCGGAATCCGCTGAGTTTCATCATCGAGAAGACGTTCATCCGCGATTTCCGCGGGATCGTGCTCTACGTCGGCCAGAAGAAAGGCGACAACACGCTGAAGGATTTCTGGCTCTGGGAAGTCGACCCGCAGGGCCGCGTGCGGCGTTTCGCGCGCGCCGACGAGGGCCGTATCTCCTATGACGAGGCGGCGAACAATCTCGTGCTCACCGTCCAGCGCGCGCAGATCGAAGTGCGCGACGAGAAAGACCCCGAGAATTTCGCCGCGATCAGCGGCGCGCCGGCGATGGAACGGGCGACGTTCTACCTGCCGCTCGACCGCGTCACCGGCGCGCGCACGACGAAACCGAAGCCGCGCTGGCTCACTTGGACGCAGTTGCTCGACGAGTGGCGGAGTCTCGGCGCGCCCGATCCCTCGCTCACGCCCGACGGTCGGCAGGAACGCGAGCGACAGCGCATGAAGGTGCAGATCGCGTTCCACGAGAAATGCGCGACGGCGTTCTCGGTGCTGTCGTTCGCGCTGCTGGCAATCCCGCTCGGCATCAAGGTCTCGCGCAAGGAAACCACGGCCAACCTCGGCGTCGCGCTCGCGTTGGCGATGGGTTACTACTTCGCGACGGTGGTGGTCGGCTGGTTCGACAACAAACCCGCCTTCCGTCCCGACCTGCTGATGTGGCTGCCGAATCTCGGCTTCCAGGCGCTCGGCATCTGGATGTTCCGCAAGGTCGACCGGGCCTGAGTCTCGAAGCCGTGGCCCCCGAGGAAAGAGTTTTGCCGAGGCGGAGCGCATTGCCCCCAATGCGCTCGTCCTGCGAACGCGTTGAGGTCAACGCGTTCCACCGGCCGGAGGTAACTGCGGGGGAGGGAAACGCGTCTCCATCGGCGTGCTCCTCTCGCTCCCATGCTCCTCATGGCTGACGAAACGTTCGACTTGGCCGGTTGCCTCGAACGCGTCCGCGCGCGCGACCAGGCGGCGGCGCGCGCGCTCGTCGAGCACCTTTACCCGCTCGTCATCCGCATCGTGCGGTCACACCTCCCGCGCCGCGTGGCGGAAGAGGATCTCGCGCAGGACATCTTTCTGAAAATGTTCACCCGCCTCGCACAGTATCAGGGCAACGTGCCGTTCACCCATTGGGTGTCGCGCATCGCCGTGACGACGTGCATCGACCAGCTCCGCGCGCAGAAGCGCCGGCCGGAGTTCCGGTGGGCGGACCTTTCGGAAAACGAGGCCGAGGTGCTCGACAACGTCCTCAGCGACACCAGCGCCGACACGCCGAGCGACGCCATGGCCGCCCGCGAACTCGTCGGCAAGCTCCTCGACCAACTCGCGCCCGCCGATCGCACCGTCATCCAGCTCCTCGATCTCGAGCAGAAGTCGGTCGCGGAAATCTCCACGCTCACCGGCTGGGGCCAGTCGATGATCAAGGTCCGCGCCTTCCGCGCACGTCGGAAGTTGCAGAAACTCTTTCAAGAACTCAGAACTCAGGAAAAGTCATGAACCCGAACCATGAAGCTTGGCTGCGCCTCACGGCCGCCGCGCGCAACGCTCCCGACGATCGCGACGCGAGCGCGCCGTATGGTTTCGCGACGCGCGTGGCTGCGCTCGGTTTCGCGGCGCCCGCCGCGCCGATTCCGCGCGCGTTACTCGAGAAATTCGCGCTGCGCGGGCTCTTCGCGGCATGCGCGCTGAGCGTCGCGGCCGCGGCGTTCGGTTACTCGGCGTTCCGCAGCGAGCAGGAAACCGAGGTGGCCACCGGCGACACCGTCACGGAAGTCCTCGCGCAGTCATGACCGACAAGCCCTGGAAACTCGTCCTGCTGCTCACCGGCATTTTCCTCGCGGGCGCCGTGGCCGGCGGTTTCGTGACGCTCGAAGTCGGCAAGGGCATGCTCCGCAAGCGCCTCGCGCCCGACAACTGGGGTCCGGCGCGTTTGAAGACGTTGGAAAAGGAACTCGATCTCACGGTCGAGCAGATCGAGCGCCTGAAGCCGATCATCCGCCGCGACGTCGAGGACATGAACCGGTTGCGCCAACAGGGATTCCAGGAAACGCGCCGCATCCTCGAGCGCATGGAGAAGGACATCGCGGCGATCCTCACTCCGGAGCAGAAGGAAAAATTCGAGAAGTTCAACGAAGAGCGGCGCGAGCGCGCGCGGAGGTTGTTCGAGCAGCAGCGCCGCGAGCGCAGCGAAAAAGGCGACCGTCGCGGCCCCCCGCCGCCCGGAGGCGAAGGCCACCCACCGCCACCGCCGGACGGCAAGGCGCCGCCCGCCGATCCCGGCAAAGACTGATTTTCCCGCGCCCGTCCGAGTGACGGGCGCGATTGTTTCCGGCCGCATTTCCCTTTTGCCTCTGTAGCGGCGGTCTGTGACCGCCGACGAAGCACGGAAATAGGGAGGCCGGCGGTCATAGACCGCCGCTGCACCAAGGGAGACGCGCGATTGTTTTCGAGCGCGGAGATTTATTGGTTGCGCGACCTGAGGTCCGACCTACGGTCCGCCTTGGCCAGGTGCCATGCATGGGCAGGCGCGTGAACCCCGCCAGGACCGGAAGGTAGCAACGGTGACGACGTCCTCCCAGTGCCGTGGAGTGCCTGGCCACTATTTTTTGCGCCGCTCGCGGCGCCGTCGAAGTTGAAAGTTGAAGTTGAAGCCATCGAAACGATTACTTGGCTTCCGCTCCTCGACTCGACTTAAACTTCAACCTTCAACTTCAACTCCTGCGTGTCCGGCGCCTATCAAGTCATCGCCCGCAAGTGGCGGCCCCAAACCTTCGACGATGTCGTGGGGCAGGACCACGTGGTCCGGACGCTGAGGAACGCCATCGGCCGCCAGCGCATCGCGCACGCCTACCTCTTCGTCGGCCCGCGCGGCACAGGCAAGACGAGCACCGCCCGCATTTTCGCCAAGGCCCTCAACGTCACCGACGGCCCGAAGGCCGACTTCGACCCGGAAGACCCGATCGCCAAGTCCATCGCCGAAGGCTCCTGCCTCGACGTGATCGAGATCGACGGTGCGTCGAACAACGGCGTCGAGCAAGTCCGCGAGCTCCGCGACACCGTCCGCTACGCGCCCGCGCAAGGGAAGTTCAAGGTCTACATCATCGACGAAGTGCACATGCTCTCGGCCGCGGCGTTCAACGCGCTGCTGAAGACGCTCGAGGAGCCGCCGGAGCACGTGAAGTTTATCTTCGCCACGACGGACGTGCAAAAGGTGCTGCCGACGATCATCTCGCGTTGCCAGCGCTTCGACCTGAAGCCGATCCCGACGGAGCTGATCGTGCAACGCCTCAAGAAAATCGCCGGCGCGGAGCAGATCAAAGTCAGCGACGAGGCGCTCCAAAGCATCGCCCGCATGGCCGACGGCGGCATGCGCGACGCGCAATCGATCTTCGACCAGATGATTTCGTTCTGCGGCGCCGAGATCGGCGAAGCGGACGTGCTCGACGTCTACGGCCTCGTTTCCGCCGCGACGATCGCCGACCTCGCCAGCGCGCTCGCCGCCGGCGACCACAAGAAACTCGTCCGCATCGTCGACGAGTGCGACGAGAACGGCCGCGACCTTTACCGGATGCTTGTCGATTTGCAGGCGCACCTGCGCACGTCGCTGCTCGACGCCATCGCGAAGGGTGGCAGCAGCGCTTCGCTCGGCACGCCGATGTCGACCGAGCAGCTCACGCGCCTCCTCGACGCGCTGCGCGAAGGCGAGGGCGGCGTGAAGCACGGCCTGTCGGAGAAGATCAATTTTGAAGTGGCCCTCTTGAAAGCCGTCGAAGCCAGCCGTGCGCGCGCGATCGACAGTCTGATCAAGGAAATCGCCACGCTGGCCGAGAGCCTGCCGGACGACCCGTTAAAAAAAAACGACTGAGGCCGGCGCCTAACGGCACGGCGGCGATCGCCGATCAGCCGTCAGCGATCGGCCAGTCGGGTGGGGAAGAGGAGTCTGTCGCGGCAGTCTATGACCGCCGATCCGATGATCCCAACGCCTCCGACGGCGGTCATAGACCGCCGCTACTGGAAGGCAGCTTCGACGAAGGTGCGCCCATCGGACCGACCGATGGCGAAGAGTCCGCGTTTTTGGCCGAGCAACGCGAGCAAAGCGTCAGCGCGCCGGCCGCGCCAAGCCGCGCCGCCGCGGCCGAAACGGACCCGGACGACAAGAAGTCGCTCCCTCCGCTCGACGACCTGGTCCAGCGCATCCCGGCGGCGACGCGCCAGCTCATGGACGAACTCTTCCGCGCGAACTTTATCACCGTCAAACGCGTGCCGAAGTCGGCGCTGAAGAACTGAGCGGCGCCCCGATTTTGCCCGCGCGCCCTCCGGTCGCGCCCCGTGTGTCACCTGCCGTATTTTTCTTAGACACCCCGGGGTGGCTGGCATAGAACCGGCTCTCCTCCGCGCGAGCACTCGCCCCCCATTTTGGGCGCGTGTTCACCGAAAAAACACTACCCTGCGTTCTCACACCCATCATGAGCGTTAGTCCCTCCCGCCTCGCGGCGATCTCTGCGGCCAACAATTACCGCACGACGAAGACCGTGGCTTTCAACGAAAGCCACTCTGCCGGCCTCTTCGGCAAAAATGTCTTCAACGACAAAATCATGCAGCAGCGCCTCCCGAAGGCCGCCTACAAGTCGCTGAAGAAAACCATCGACACCGGCGCGACCCTCGAAGCGGGCGTGCTCGATATCGTCGCCACGGCGATCAAGGATTGGGCGCTCGAGCACCACGCCACGCACTACGCGCACGTTTTCCAGCCGCTGACCGGCATCACCGCCGAGAAGCACGACAGCTTCCTCGAGCCCGACGGCCGCGGCGGCGCCATCGCCGAATTCTCCGGCAAACAGCTCGCGCAAGGCGAGCCCGACGCTTCGTCGTTCCCCTCCGGCGGCATCCGCGCGACCTTCGAGGCCCGCGGCTACACCGCCTGGGACGTCACGAGCCCCTGCTACCTGGTTGAAAACGCCAACGGCGTCACGCTCTGCATCCCGACCGCGTTCGTTTCCTGGACGGGTGAGGCGCTCGACCTCAAGACCCCGGTGCTCCGCTCGATGAAGGCGCTCGACCAACAGGCGCGCCGCATCCTGAAGCTCTTCGGTCACCAAAACATCGCGATGGTCACCGCCACCGCCGGCCCCGAGCAGGAATACTTCCTCATCGACCGCAATTTCTACCTGAGCCGCCCGGACCTGCTCACCGCCGGCCGCACGCTGTTCGGCGCCCGTCCGCCGAAGGGCCAGGAGTTTGAAGACCAATACTTCGGCGTCATCCCCGAGCGCGTCCTCGCGTTCATGCACGACGCCGAGGCCGAGCTCTACAAGCTCGGCGTGCCGGTCAAGACCCGCCACAACGAAGTCGCGCCGTCGCAATACGAGATCGCGCCGATCTACGAGAACGCCAACGTCGCCGCCGACCATCAGCAGACGATCATGATCACGCTGAAGAAGGTCGCGCGCAAATACGGCCTCGAGTGCCTGCTGCACGAGAAGCCCTTCGCCGGCGTCAACGGTTCCGGCAAGCACCTCAACTGGTCGCTCGGCAACGCCACGCAGGGCAACCTGCTCGAGCCCGGCCACACGCCGCACCAGAACATGCAGTTCCTCGTGTTCTGCGCCGCCGTCATCCGCGCGGTCCACAAGCACGGCGCCCTCCTCCGCGCGATGGTCGCCTCCGCTTCCAACGACCACCGTCTCGGCGCCAACGAGGCCCCGCCCGCCATCATCTCGATCTTCCTCGGCGAGCAGCTCGCCGACGTGTTCGAGCAGCTCAAGAAGGGCAAAGCCAAGTCCTCCAAGAGCGCCGGCACGATGCACCTCGGCGTCGATACGCTGCCGCTCCTCATGAAGGACGCCGGCGACCGCAACCGCACCTCGCCGTTCGCCTTCACCGGAAACAAATTCGAATACCGCGCCGTCGCCTCGAATCAGTCCATCGCCGCCCCGCTGGCCGCGTTGAACACGATCATGTCCGAGTCGCTCGACTACATCGCCACGAAGCTCGAGAAGGCGCCCAAGTCGAAGAAGTTCGAAGACGTCGTCCAGGACATCCTCACCGAGATCGCCCGCGAGCACAGCGCGGTCGTGTTCAACGGCAACGGCTACTCCGAAGAGTGGCACAAGGAAGCCGAAAAACGCGGCCTCCCGAACCTCAAGACCTCCGTCGACGCCATCCCGGTGCTCGCCGCGAAGTCCACGGTCGCCGCCTACGAAGCCTACGGCATCCTCACCAAGCGCGAACTCGAAGCCCGCCGCGACATCGCGTTCGAGCAATACGTCAAGGCCGTCATCGTCGAGGCGAACGTCGTCACCGAGATGGTGAACACGAAGTTCATCCCGACCGCGATCGCTTACCAGACCGCCCTCGCCCAGAACGTCGCCGCCCTCCGCGCCGCCGGCGCCAAGGCCGACACCGGTCTGCTCGACAAGGTCACCGGCCTGATCGACTCGCTCACCGCCGAACTCGGCAAGCTCGAGGAAATCCGCGCAGACCACGTCTCCGGTCTCGAAGCCGAGGCCGCGCACCTCTGCCACGAAGTGCTCCCGCAGCTCCTCGCGATCCGCAAGGCCGTCGACGCGCTCGAGGCCGTGTGCCCCGACGAGTCGTGGCCGCTGCCGACCTACGAAGAGATGCTCTTCATCCGCTAATTTGGGGTAGAACGCACACCAACAACGCCCGGCCCGCGCAAGCGAGCCGGGCGTTTTTTTTCGTTTCGGCCCAGCCGAAACGAACCCGCCGAAGCTCGCAGAGCGAAGGCGGGTCCAATCTGCTGAACGCGCAGCAGAAACTTGGCAGCGGAAACTCGACAGCGCGGACGGTTAGCGGAATTCGTCAGAATTTCGCGGCTCATCATCCAGAAAAACGCCGTGGAAACGCGGAGGACGCGGAGAACACAGAGGAGAAACCGCGATCGTTCCGCGCCGCGCCCCTTCAGCCGCCAGGTGAGACCTTCGTGGGGACGGATTTTCCCGCGTTCTACTCCGCGTCCTCTGCGCTCTCCGCGTTTCAACTGCGGAATTTTCGATCATCCGCGAAAGCCTCACGGCTTCCGCTCCGACGGACGAATATTCAGGCTAGCGCGCTGCGCCCGCTTGCGGTTGAACCTCCGCCATGCCCGCCGCGCCTGCCGCCTCCGCCAACGCGCCCGCCGTCGCGACCGACGCTGCCGAATCCCCGGCGCTCGCGCGCGTCGCCGACGCCGGCGAATGGCTCCTCACGCTCGGTCTCGCCGCGACGCTCGCGTGGACCACGCTTTGCCTCGGCGGCTATCTGGCCGAGACGCTGGTCTGGTCCGCGCGCGCGGTGTGGGCGCTCGCAGCGCTCGGCGCCGTGCTGCTCGTGCTGCGGCCGGGCGCGCTCGACTGGCGCGCATTGTTGCCAGTGCCGTTTCTGCTCTTCGCTCTGGCGAGCGTGCTCTGGCTTGCGCCGGCGAAGTGGCTGGCGTGGCGTGAGTGGCTGTTGTGGTTCCAGATGTGGCTGTGGTTCGCGCTCGCGTTGCACTTTGCGCGCTCGCGCGCGCAGACGTGGACGCTCGTCGGCACCCTTCTCGCGCTCGCGCTCGCGGGCGTGGCGATGGCGGCGTATCAGCGCTTCGTCGATCCGAAGTGGATGATGCTCGGGCGCACGCAGGCGGAACAATTCCGGACGCGCTCGGCCGGCATGTTCGGCATCCCGAACAGTCTCGCGGCGCTCTTCGAACTCGTGTTGCCGCTGTGCCTCGTGTGGTTCGGCGCGCGCGCGATTTCCGTGACCGTGAAAATCCTGTGCGGGTGGCTGGCGGCGTTGCTGATCTTCGGCCTCGTGCTCACAGGCAGTCGCGGCGGCTGGATCGGCGCGGCGACGGCACTGGCGCTCTGGCCGGTGCTGACGAGTCGCTCGGCGCGTCGCGGCGCGCTCGGCGCGGCGGGCGTGCTCGCGTTGCTCGCGGCGAGTTTCGTGGCGCTGTATTTTTCCAGCGACGCGGCGCGCGGGCGCATCGCACCGTTTCTGCGCGGCGAGTTCGAGTCGAGCCGGCCGATCATCTGGCGCGTGGGTGTGCGCATCTGGCAAACCGCGCCCTGGTGCGGCACGGGCGCGGCGTCCTACAACGTCGTGTTCGATCAATTCCGGCCCGCCGGCTTTCGCAACGAGCCCGACTGGGCGCACAACGACTATCTGAACACGCTTTCGGATTACGGCGTCGTCGGCTTCGCGCTGTGGGCCGCGGCCGGCGCGACGATCCTGTGGCTCGGTTGGCGCGCGATCGTGGTGCCGCGGCGCGGCGCGAAACCCGGCGATGCGGCGATCGCGAGCTGGCGCTGGCGGCTCGCGTGGTGGCTGTCGCTCGTGGCGTTCGCGGTGCACTTGGGTGTGGATTTCCACACAAAGATTCCCGCGCTCGCCTACGCGGCGGCGCTGGTCGCCGCGCTGGCGTTACGGCGAGACGACGGCGCGCCCGCCGGCAGCGCGGTCCGCGCGACGACGGCGTTGTGCGTGGTGCCGTTCCTTGGCGTGCTGGCGGCATGCGCGGTGCGCGGCGATGCGTTGTATCGCTCGGAGGCGCTGCGCTTCGAGGCGCGGCGCGGCATCGATCGCGTGGCGCTCGGGCGCGCGACGCTCGACGACGCGGTGCCGGTGGCGCTGTTGAGATTTCAAGCGGCGGTAAAAATCGATCCGCAAAACGGACGCGCCTGGAGCGATCTCGCCTACGCCACGGCGTTGAGCTGGCACGTCACGCACGGCCACGCAGCGGCGATCGGCCGGCGTGCGGAGGCCGCGGCGGTGCGGGCGGTCGCGCTGTGTCCCGTGACCGCGGAATCGTGGATTCGTCAGGCGGTAGCACTCGACATGCAAGGCCGGCGCGCGGAGGCCGCGCAGTCGTTTCGCCGGGCAATCTCCCTCGCGCCGCACACGGCCGAGTGGCACTACTACCATGCGCATCACCTCAGCACCGAGGCTGACCGAAAGGCGGAGGCGCTCGCGGAGTTGGAAACCTGTTTAGCTCTTGACCCCTCCAATCCCGAGGCGAAATCTTTGCGAGCCCGCCTGAGCGCGGGACGCTGAGCGTTCGTCAACCCTGGTCATCATGAAATCCTCGGTCCTCCGTTTCGTCTTTGCGGCGCTTTTTGCCATTGGTTTGTCGCTGCACGCCGTCGCCCAGCAGGGCGCCGCGCCCGCTGCGTTCACAAAGCCCGGCGCGATCAAAGTCGGTAAGGTCGAGGGCCTCGTGTATCGGATGACGGCCGACGGCCAGAATGTTGCGCTCAAAGCCGGCGACGCGGTGATCGAGACCGACACCGTCAAGACCGAGAAAGGCGCGCTCGTCGTCCTCGTCTTCGCCAACGGCGCTTCCGTGAAACTCGGTGGCGACACCAAGCTCAAGATCGAGGAGTTCAAGATGGACCCGCTCGAAGAAGACGTCGTGATTTCGAAACTCGAGAGCGAGCCCAGTATCTCTAAGACTTCGCTCAATCTCGCCTACGGCGAAATGGTCGGCGACGTGAAGCACCTGAACCGCGACAAGGGTTCGCAGTTCAACATCACCACGCCGGTCGGCGCGGCGGGCATCCGCGGCACGCAATTCCGCATCGTGTTCCGTCCGACGGGCGACGGAAAATCGTTCACCTTCCAACTCTCGACTGCGGACGGCAAAGTGGCTTTCGAGGGCACCGTGCAGGCGCCGAAGGACATCTCCGTTCCGCAAGGCGAGGAACTCGTCGTCACCGCCGAAGCGACCGTCGATGCGACGACCGGCGCTGTGCAGGTCACGAAAGTCGAAGTGCCCGCCGCCACCACGACGATCTCTTCCGACGCCGCCGCGCAAATTACGCAAGCCGTGACGACCGTAATCACGGAGGCGGCGCAAACGGTCACGATCACCACGAACGAACAACAACAGGCGGCGAACACGGACACCAGCTCCGGCAGCACCTCGAACACGAATGCCGGCAACACGAGTTCCGAGGAGAAGAAGACCGAAGAAAAGAAGACGGAAGAGACAAAGAAGGAAGAAACGAAGACCGAGACCAGTAGCGATACGAAGACTGGTCAGACTACCGATACCACGACGACGACGGACACGACCACGACCTCCAAGACCACGACCACGACGACCAATACGCCCGGTGCCACCACGACGACGAACTCCCTCACGCCCGGGGCCGGCGGCGGCAACTGAGCCGAAGTTAAATTTCCCCTCGCGCGCCTGGCTGTAACGCCGGGCGCTTTTGTTTTCCCTTCCCACGCCGCGTCGCACCGCTACGCTCCGCCTCGTGGCCAAGACGAAGGCGAAACTCGACTGGCGGATGCTGTTGCTGCTGCCGATCCCGCTGCTGTGGTGCTGGGCAGCGAGCGCAGGTCTCTTGACCAACCTCGAGCACATGCTGCTCGATCTCAGATTTCGCTCGCGCGGCCCTCTCGCCGCACCCGTGGACATCCACTACGTGAATGTCGATTCGCGGGCGATCCAATCGATCGGCGAACGGCCATGGAATCGCGCGAAGTTTGCGGAGGTGGCTCGACTGCTTTTTGAAGAGGGTGGGGCGAAGGCCGTCGGTTTCGATTTCGTTTTTTCCGAGCAGGGACACTCCGATTTGGTGGATCGAGAGGCGGCCGCGAAGGGCAACGTCGCGCTGGGACGCGTGGCGCGGAAACACCCCGAATTGATCCTCGCCGCGCAATACACCGGTGGCGACGCACGCACGCAGCAGGGCATCCGGCAATTTCCGTTCTTGCGCAGCGGATTCAAGAATCGCGAAAAAAACGACACGCCGGAGTTGCCGCAGTATCCCATCATGGGCGCGACACTCACGCAGTCGTGGGGCACGATCGGTTTGATCGACGTCGATCTCGCGGCGAGCAAAGGCGAGACGCCGCGCTGGGTGCCGCTGTTCGCCGAATCCATCGGCCCGACGTTCTGGCACATGGGGGTGCAACTCGCGTGCGTCCAACTCGGCTTGCCGCCCAGCTCGGCGCGCCGCGCCGGAAGTTTCGTCGAGTTGGTCAAGCCGTCCGGCGAGGTCGTCCGCCGCATTCCCGTATCGGACGAGCAGACGCTCGAGACGAACTGGTTTTCCGAGTGGAACTCGTCGCAGTTCAACCCGCAGACGAGCGTCGCCGACGTGCTCGTGGCCGGCGAGATGTTGAAGTCGGAAAAGGAAGCCGAACGCGCCGAAGCGAGGGACTATTTCTCGCGCTTCAAGGGCGGCATCGTGCTGATCGGGCCGACCGATCCGCTGTTGCAGGATCTCGCTCCGACGCCTTTCGACTCCGAGCCGGTGCCCAAGGTCGGTCTCCACGGCAACATCGTGAAGACGATCGTTGCCGAACGCTACCTGCACCGCACGCCGTCTTGGTTCCTGTGGGTCGCGACGTTAGTTCTCACGCTCGCCGTGGCGTTGCTCACGATCACGGGAGGCGCGCGCAGCCTGTTCTTCAAGATCCTCGCGCTACTCGCCCTCGCGGGCTACGCCGTCGTGGCCTTCTACGTCTTCCGCGCCTATGACTGGGTGCTGCCGATGACGGCGCCGCTGAGCGCGGCGTTCACGACCGGCTTCATCGCGACGATCATCCAACTCGTCGACGAGGAGAAACAGAAGGGCCGCATCAAGGGCATGTTCTCCGCCTACCTCGCGCCCACCGTCGTCAACAGCCTCATCGACTCCGGCAAGGAGCCCGAGCTCGGCGGACACGAGGAGACGATCACGGCGTATTTTTCGGACATCCAGTCGTTCTCGTCATTTTCAGAAATGATGAGCCATGCGGCGCTTGTTGACTTGATGAACGAGTATTTCACTGCCTGCACCGACATCATCACGGAGGAGGGAGGGACACTGGACAAGTATATCGGCGATGCTGTCGTCGCGATGTTTGGCGCGCCGGTGCCATTGTCTGATCACGCTTATCGCGCGTGCGTGGCATCAATCCGTGTGCAGAGGAAAATTGACGAATTACGAGTGAAATGGCGGAGCGAGGGCGGCAAATGGCCTGTGGTCGTGCATAATCTGCGTGCGCGGCTCGGCATGAACACTGGCGGAGCTACCGTCGGAAACATGGGCAGCCGCACGCGATTCAATTACACCATGATGGGCGATACGGTAAACTTGGCGGCCCGCATGGAGTCCGGCGCAAAACTCCTCGGTGTTTACACGATGGTGGCCGATCAAACCCGTATTGATTGTGAGAAGCACGGCGGCGACCGTATCGTCTTCCGCTTCCTCGATCGGATTAAGGTCAAGGGTAAGAACATTCCGACCGGTGTCCACGAAGTCGTTGGCTTCAAGGATGAGATTAGCGCACAAACGCTCGAGTGCCTCGCGCTGCATGCGCGCGCCGTCGAACGCTACCACGCGCAAGACTGGCTCGGCGCGATAGCGCTTTTCGAGCAGAGCGCGAAGCTCGAACCACACCAGCCGAATAAGTCGCTGGCAATCGAGAGCAACCCGTCGCTGATCATGATCGAGCGCTGCCACCACATGAAAGAACACCCGCCCGGCGCGAACTGGGACGGCGTGTTTGTGATGAAGGAGAAGGGCTGAGCTGATCCGCGGTCAGGCTCCGCCGCCGCTGGGGCGATCGCTGTGTTGCGCGATGCTGGCCGCCGGACCGCCGGAACTGCGACGGTTGAGCCACAGCGCGATTAAGCCCGCGAGAAACGCCGCCGCGGCGGACGCGATTGGTCGGACATCGTAGGGCTGGTGTTCGTCGAAACGAATCTGCTCCTTCCATCCCGGTTCCGGAATCAGCCAGTAGGCGATAAAGCCTGCCGGCAGGGCAGCCAGAACGAACCAGAGCGCCGAATGTTTGATTTGGCGGTCGATTTCCGCGACCCGAGCGGCGGAGCCAAAGCGTGAGGGATTCGCTTGGCGCAGGATTTCGGTCGCGCGCTCACGATCCTCCGCCATCACCTGCAATCGGATGAAAAAAGGCGCGCCGAGCTCGTTGCGCGCGGTGTTTGCATTGAGCAGAAACACGACGATGCCATGCGACTCGAGGAAGGCTTTGTCGACTTCCGCTTCGGACGGGCGATCATAGGTGAGAACGGTTTCGAGGTAGCTCATTCGAGTTTGGCGTCGAGGTTCATTCGCGGTCATCGCGCAGCCGGTGGCGAATCAAGGCGACGCTCCCGATTCGCATCAATGCCGATTTGCCCGGTGAATCCGCGCGCACCTCCCGCCAATTTCCGCGGCGGCTTGGCGCTTTACCCGCCGCTGGTTCCGGCTAGCTTGTGGCTCCCCTCAACCCAACGGCGCGACCCGTTCCGGGTCGGCCTCAAAAAAGGAGACCCAACTCTATGAATGGCACTCGTCCTGGAGACATCAGGAACTTCGCCATCGTGGGGCATGCTACAGCCGGCAAGACGACCCTTGCCGAAGCCATGCTGCTCTGCGGTGGAGCGATTCATCGGCTCGGCAGCGTGGCTCAAGGCACCACGACTTCCGATTACCACGTGGGCGAACAACAACGGCACATTTCGATCCACGGCACGCCGCTCAACTGCGAATGGCAGGGGCGGCGTTTCAATTTCATCGACACGCCCGGCTACCTCGATTTCGCCGGCGAGGCGATCCATGCGCTGCACGTTTCGGATTTCGCGCTCCTCGTCGTGAACGCCGGCAACGGCGTCGGCGTCGGCGCGGACCTGATGTGGGATTACGCCGGTCAGTTCGGCATCCCGCGCATCATCGTCGTCAACGGATTCGACAAGGAAAAATACGATTTCGACACCGTCCTCGCCGAAATCCGCGAGCACTTCGGCCAGGCCGTCTTCCCCATGCAGGTGCCGATGGACTCCGGCCCGGGCTTTCACCAGGTTCTCGACGTCCTCCGCAGCGAGGTGTGCAGCTACGCCGCCGACAAATCCGGCAAATACACCGAGGAGCCCGCCGGGGGCTCGTGGAAGGAAAAGGTCGACGCGCTGCACAAGGAGCTCATCGAGCACGTCGCCGAGAGCGACGACACGCTCCTGGAGAAATTCTTCAACGACGGCGGCCTCTCCGAGGACGTCCTGCGCAACGGCATCCACCCCGCGATTCAGAAACAAGTTTTCATCCCGCTGCTCGTCACGTCCGCCGAGACGAACGTCGGCGTCGCGCGCCTGATGGATTTCATCGCGAAATACGGCTCCTCGCCCGACGACCGCCAGACCGTCGGCGCCGTCGCGACCAACACCGGTTCGCCGTGCCTCGTGCGCCTCGACGGCGCCGAGCCGGTTGCCTACGTTTTCAAAACGCTCACCGATCCGCAGAGCGGCGACCTCTCGATCTTCCGCGTCTACTCCGGCACGATCAAACCGGGCATGGACCTGCACAACAGCGAGCGGCGCGTCGCCGAGCGCATCGGCCAGCTCTACCGCCTCAACGGCAAGAACCGGACCGCCGTCGACGCGCTCCACGCCGGCGACGTCGGCGCCGCGGTGAAACTCAAGGACACGCACACCGGCAACACGCTCTGCGACGTGCGCCACGCCGTCGCGCTGCCGAAGGTCACTTACCCGACGCCCTACACTCAGGCCGCGCTGAAACTCAACGCGCCGGGCGACGAAGAGCGTCTCGCCGCCGGCCTCGCCGCGCTGCACGAGGAGGATCGCGCGTTCGAGTATCACACCGATCCGGAGCTGCACCAGTTCATCATCTCGGCGCAGGGCGAGTTGCACCTAGAGGTGCTCTTCGAGCGCCTGCGGCGTCGCTACAAGGTCGACGTCTCCCTCGAGCCGCCGAAGATCCGCTACCGCGAAACGATCCGCGGCAAAGGCGATGCGCGCTACCGCCACAAGAAGCAGACCGGCGGAGCCGGCCAGTTCGCGGAAGTTTGGCTGCGCATCGAGCCCGGTCCGCGCGACAGCGGCATCGTGTTCGACGAGTCGCTCGTCGGCCAGGACGTCGATCGCGTCTTCGTTCCCTCGGTCGAAAAAGGCCTCAAGTCCGCCGCGGGCGAGGGCATCCATGCGGGCTACCGCGTGACCGATGTGAAGATCGATTTCTACGGCGGCAAGATGCACCCCGTCGACTCGAAGGACATCGCGTTCCAGATCGCCGGCTACTTCGCGTTCCGCGAAGCATTCGCGCAGGCGCGTCCGGTGCTGCTCGAGCCGATCCACGAGTTGGAAATCAAAGTCCCCGAAGAATTCGTCGGCCGCGTGGTCGGCGATTTGTCCGGACGGCGCGGAAAAATTCTCGGCATGGACGTCGCCGGCCGCCTGCAAATCGTCAAGGCCTCCGTCCCCGCGGCGCAGCTCTACCACTACGGCACCGTGCTGCGCTCGCTCACCGGCGGACGCGGCATGCACGCCGAGAAATGCAGCCACTACGAAGAGATGCCCTCCGACCAGGAGAAGAAGCACGTCGACGAATACCAGAAGGCCCGCGCCGCCGGTAACTCCGCCAACGCGCATCACTGATTCACCGCCATTGCTCCCCCCAAAGAAACGAGGGCCGTCGTCCGCGACGGCCCTCTTGCGTTTTGTAGGAGCGGCTTTACGCCGCGATCCGAGCGCGGCATCGGTTGCGCAAAAAATCGCGGCGTAAAGCCGCTCCTGCAACTCCCGCGCGCGAGGGCTCGGAGTAGCGCGGTGCTTCAGCCCGCGCTGAAAACTCTCCCGCGCGGGCTGAAGCACCGCGCTACCTTGCATCGCCGCCGCGGCCCGCCGCCGCCGCGCGCCATCGCCGCGACTCCGGGCTCGCGAACGGAAATCCTTCGCGTAACTTCACCTCGTGCTCGCGTCCGTCCATTTCAAGAACTTCAAGGCGCTGCGCTCTGCCGCGGTCCGGATCGAGCCGTTTAATCTCGTCATCGGCCCCAACGGTTCGGGCAAGACGAGCCTTATTCAGGCCTTGCTGCGGCTGCGCACGCTTGCCGCACTGCCGGCCGCGCATACGACGGATACGAAACACGTCCGCCACGGCGGACCGGAGATCGAGTTTCGCTTTCGGCCGCCGTTCGAACGGCTGCGCGTCGTCTGCGCCTGCACACACGACGAACTCGTCTGCGACACGCTCGTCGTGCTGCGCGCGCCGGGCGATCCGGAGGAGAAACTCTGGAACGATCTGCGCGCGCGCCTGCTCACGATCCGCGGCTTCCTGTTCGATCACTACGCGATGGCCGCGCCGGCCCGGCGCGACGACCGACGCGAGCTCGCCTCGAACGCCGGCAATCTCGCCGCAGTGCTCTCCGAGTGGCGCGAGCACACTCCCGGGGCGCTCGAAAAACTAGAGGCAGAGTTCCGGCGAATCGTGCCGGAATTCTCCGGCCTCGAATTTCGCGATGTGGGTGCGGAGCGGGTCGAGTTGCTCGCGCGCGTGAACGGCGATGCCGTGCCCGCCGACTCGCTCTCGCAGGGCACGCTCTACCTGCTCGCGGTGCTCGCGCTCGCCTTCGCGCCCGAGCCGCCGGCCGTCGTTTGCCTCGAGGAAGCGGATCGCGGCGTCCATCCGCGCATGCTGCGCGAGATCCGCGACGCGCTTTACCGGCTGAGCTACCCGCAGGCCTTCGGCGAAACGCGGGCGCCGGTGCAGGTGATCACGACGACGCATTCGCCCTATCTCCTCGATCTGTTCAAGGAGCACCCGGAGGAAGTCGTGCTCGCGAACAAACACGGTCGCTCCGCGACGTTCGAGCGCCTTTCCGAGCGGAAAGACCTGCGCGAGCTGCTCGGCGAGTCGAACCTCGGCGACCTCTGGTATAGCGGCATCCTCGGCGGCACGCCGGACGAAGCGTGAAGCAGCGGATGAGCACCACGGAAGACGCGAAAGGGGACCAATCCCCGAAAAAACACCGCCCGCGAATGACGCGAATCTTCGCGAATGCAGATTCTGTTTTTGCGCGGTTTTTCATTCGCGCCGATTCGCGTCAATTCGCGGGGAGGTTCGTGGTTGGGAAAGCAGAGGCTCGGTCGAGTTCTCGAGCGTTCACCCCTTTGGGTGTGTTTTGTCCCTTTCGTGGTTTCCGTCCTCCGGTTGCATGAAACTCGCGATTCTCAGCGAGTCGCCCGCGGATGAGGCGGCGTTGAAGGTGCTCGTCGGCTACGTGCTCGGTGTGGAGTTTTCGCTCGTCACGCCGTCGCTGCGCGCGCGGGGCTGGCCGTCGGTCGAACAGGTGCTGCCGCCGATTCTCCGGCACCTGCATTTCAACACCGACGCGCACGGGCTCGTCGTCGTGTGCGACTCGGACGATTCGCCCGTGCACACGCCGGAGCACGAGGCGCCGAGTTACCATCATCCGCTTTGTCGCGTGTGCCGGCTGCGCGCGGCGTTCCGGCGCACGATGAAGAACCTGCCGCCTGCGCACGGCCGCCGGGGACCGCTGCGTGCCGTCGGGCTCGCCGTGCCCGCGATCGAGGCTTGGATGTTGTGCGGACGCGATCCGGACGTCACCGAGGCGGCGTGGATGGCGGGGCAGGCGAGCGGCGTGGCGCCGTATTCGCGGCGCGATTTGAAGTCGCGCGTCTACGGCACCACACGCCCGTCGCTTCCGTGGGAAATCCAGCGCGTCCTCGAAGAGGTCACGCGCCATCGCGGCGATGTGCGGCGACTCGAAAACGATTTCCCCAACGGCTTCGGCGCGCTCGCGCGGGATTTGCGCGGATGGCGGCCGCCCGACGGTAGTGCGGTGCTTTAGCCCGCACTGAGGAGTCGCAATCGCGGGCTGAAGCACCGCGCTACTCCGAACCGCCGCTCGCGAGAGTTGTAGGAGCGGCTTTACGCCGCGATTGGTGCGCTGCGCGCGCCGCGTTCGGATCGCGGCATAAAGCCGCTCCTACAGTCCACGCCGGCGAACTCCGGAGTAGTGCGGTGCTTTAGCCCGCACCGGTGGACTTTCAGGGCGGGCTGAAGCACCGCGCTACCGCGATCGTCGGCTCACGATGACGCGCTCTCTCTTTGTCCCTGTCGTCGTTCGCCAGTTTCGATTGGCGCCGGTAGGTGGCGACGGCGGAGGAATACGGCGCCCGGTCCGACCATTCCCGCCACCTCAGGCTTGCGGCGCATGTGGGCAATCGTTCAGCTCTGGACGGTCCCCCCGAATGAAATCACCCCGTGTCTCGCTTGTGGCGCTGGTCACCGCCCAAGCCCAAGTCACCTTCAACGACTGTGCGGCGAAGTTCATGCTGATCGTGTTGGCGCAGCAACTCGCGCGCTCGAACGGCCGGGACGCGAAGGAGGTCATCGCTTGGATCAGCGCGTTGCTCGTGCTGCCCTACATCGCGTTCGGACCGGTGTGCGGGTGGATGTCGGACCGGTTTTCCAAACGCTCCGTGTTCAACTCCACGCTCGTGATGCAGGTCGCGATCGTGGCGCTGCTGATCGCGGCGACGTGGCGGCAATCCTTCGTGGGCGCGCTGGGCTGTTTCTTCCTGCTCTCGGTGCAGACGGCGATCCTCTCGCCAGCGAAGCGCGGCATCATCCTCGAATACGTCGGCGCGGAGAACCTCTCGCGTTACGTCGGCTACATGGAGATGGCCAACATCAGCGCGATCCTCGCCGGCTCGTTCGCGGGCAGCGCGCTGTTTTCGCACTGGCTGGCGGCGGGCGACGCGCCGTGGCAGGCAGCGTTGAACGTCTCGGCGTTGCTCGGCGGTCTCTCGCTCGTGGCATGGGCGTTGTTCCAACTCGCGGCGCCGACGCCGGCGCAGTCGGCCGAGCCATTCAGCCGTTCGCTGTGGGTGCGTCATTTCCGGGACATCGCGGAGGTGTGGCGCGAAAAGCCGTTGTGGCGCTCGACGATGGGCATCTGCTTTTTCTACGGCATCGGTGGTTACATTTCGCTGTTGCTCCCGCAGGTCGCATTCGAGCAGCAGCACGGTGGCGTAATGACGGGCGCGGTGCAGGGCACGATGCTGCTGATGGTCGGCGTCGGCACGGTGATCGGCAACGTCTCCGCCGGCCTCTTCTCGCGGCGCGGCATCGAAATGGGTCTCGCGCCGATCGGCGGCATCCTGCTGTGCGGCTGCCTCGCGGCCTTGAGCATCGCGACGCCGCCGGCCGCGCTGGCGCCGACGGTTTTTCTCCGGAGCCCGTTCACGATCCTGCTGATCGGCGCCGGGTTTTCGTCGGGGTTGTTCCTCGTGCCGCTGTATGCGTTCATCCAAAAAAGCGCGGGAGATCACCGTCGCGGCCGCGTGCTCGCGGGGGTGAGCCTGCTCGACAGCTCGGTCGGACTGGCCGCAGCCGGGCTGTATAAAGTGTTCGCGGCGGACCACAGCCTCGCGCTCTCGACGCACACGCAATTGATCGTGCTCGCGGGCGCGACGGCGGCGATGACCGTCTATGCGCTCTATCACCTGCCGCACCAGACGGTGTGCACGGTCATGCGTTTCTTCGGACCGTTTTTCTACCGCGTGAAAGCGCGCGGGCAGGAGAACATTCCGCCGAGCGGCGCGCTCATCATCTGCAATCACCTGAGCTACGTCGACGCCGTCGTGCTGCAAATCGCCTCGCCGCGGCCGATCCGTTTCGTGGCGTTCGCCGGTCTCGCGAAGAGCCGCGTCGTCCGCTACCTGTTCCGCGCGGCGGGCGTCATCCCCGTCGCGCCGGACAAGCCGATGAAGGGCATCCGCCTTGCCGTCGACGCGATCAAGGACGGCGAACTCGTCTGCGTTTTCCCCGAGGGCGCGATCTCGCGCACCGGGCAGTTGATGCTGCTCAAGCGCGGGTTCGAGAGCATCGCGCGCCAGGCGCGCGCGCCGGTCGTGCCGGCCGTGATCGACGGGTTGTGGGGCTCGGTGTTCTCGTTCGCGGGCAACAAATACCTCTGGAAATCCCCGCGCACGATGCCGACACACGTCTGCGTGCGGTTTGGTCAGCGCATCGGGCCGGACGAGATCAACATGGCGACGGCGCGACGCGCGTTGCTCGATCTCGGCGAAGAGGCATTTCAAGAGCGCCCGTCGCTCAAACGCCACGTCGCGCGCGAATGCGTTCGCGCGCTCGCGAAACGTCCGCGGCACGTCGAAGTGATCGATCGCACGGCCGACCGCCGACCGGTGACCGCGGCGCAGTTGCTCGCGGTGGCGGCGGCGATGTCGCGCTATATTCGGAAAAACATTCCCGAGCAGCGCGTCGGCATCGTGCTGCCGCCGGGCGCGGGTGCGCACATCGCGAATCTCGCCGTAGCGTGCGCGGGCAAGACGCCGGTGAATTTGAACTTCACCGTCGGTCGCGCCGCGGTCGAGGCCGCCCTGCGCATCGGCGAGATCAAGACGGTGATCAGCGCCGACGCGATGCGGGCGAAGATCCCGAATTTTCCGTTTCCGGAAAACACGCTGGATTTCAAGAGGACGGTCGAGGCGATGGGCGGGAAGAGAGCGATCCTGCCGTGGCTCGTCGCGGCATTCGTGTTGCCGAACCAGTGGATCGCCGACCTGCTCGGCCTGCCGCGCACGGGCGACAACGAGGAGGCTGGCCTGCTTTTCACGAGTGGCAGCGCCGGCGAGCCGAAGGGCGTCGTGCTCACGCATCGCAACATCCTCTCGAACTGCGCGCAGATTTCCTCGCTCTCGATTCTGCCCGACACGGCGACGATCATCGGCTGCCTGCCGGTGTTTCACTCGTTCGGTTTCACGGTGACCGTTTGGTATCCGATCTTGCGCGGCTGCCGGGTCGTGACGCTCCCGAGCCCGCTCGACACGCGCAAGATCGTCGAAGCGATCGCGCAGGAGAAGGCGACCGTCATGGTCGGCGCGCCGACGTTCATCCGTCCGTTCCTCAAGAAGGCGACGAAGGAGGAACTCGCCACGCTCGACCTCGTCGTGACTGGCGCGGAGAAGCTGCCGATGGACCTCTACGAGGCGTTTCTCCAGCAGTTCGGCATCGAGATTCTCCAAGGCTACGGCCTCACCGAGACGACGCCGGTCGCGAGCGTGAACCAGCACCACCCGCCGGTGACGACGTCCACCGCGGAGCACCAGGACGGAAAGCGCGCGGGCTCGGTCGGGCGTTTGCTGCCGGGCATGACGGCGCGCATCGTCGATCCGGACACGAATGAGGAACTGCCGATGGAATCCACCGGCATGCTCTGGCTGAAGGGCCCTAACATTTTCCCCGGTTACTTGAAGGATCCGGAAAAAACGGCAGGTGCGCTGAAAGATGGCCGCTGGTTCGTGACGGGCGATCTCGGACGGCTCGACGAAGACGGATTTCTCTACATCGAGGGCCGCCTCTCGCGCTTCTCGAAGATCGGCGGCGAAATGGTGCCGCACGGCACGGTCGAGGCACGCATCGCGGAGCTGTTCGGCTGGGATCAGAACGAGGGCCCGACGGCGGTCGTCACCGGCGTGCCCGATCCGGCGAAGGGCGAAGCGCTCGTGTTGCTGACGACGCAGGAAGTCACCGCCGAGCAAGTGCGCGCGAAACTCCTCGAAGCCGGCCTGCCGAATCTCTGGGTGCCGCGCATCATTCGCCGCGTGGAAAAAATTCCGATGCTCGGCACCGGCAAGACCGACCTGAAAGGCTGCCGCACGCTCGCGATCGAACTGACGAAGGGCGAAGCGGAGAACTGAGTAGGGCCGGCTTCAGCCGGCCCATCAGAGTTCCGAGTCGAGGAGCACCTCGGCATGCGCGGATGCAACTGGTCCGGCTGAAGCCGGACCTACGTAGCGCCGGTCTTTGACCGGCGACAGCTCGTGCTCGCGCGTGCCCGTGTTCGCTGGTCGGTGACGCGCACGCTGCGGGAGTCTTTTGCCGCCAGTCGGAGACTGGCGCTACCTCAGATCGTGACCGTCTTGAACGCCGCGGCGTCCCAGAGCGGCTGGCCGGCTTCGGTGGCGAGTTCGTTGAAGGCCGCGATCTCGGCCGCCGTGAAGAGCAGGCCGCCCGCGGCGGCGGTATGCTTCGCCCAACCGGCTTCGAGCTGGCCGGGGAGCATGCACTTCTCGTTGCCGTGACCGAGCACGTCGGCGATGACGGCCTTCACGTTCTGCGATTGATTGCGACCCATCGCGAAGGCGCCACCGCTGATCGCGTCGGGGTGGATCACTTGGAAGAAGAAGCAGCACGTGCCTTTCTCGCCGACCGCTTCGGCTTGCGACCAGCGGTTGCGGACCGTCGGCAACGCGCCGCCGATGAAGCCGGCGACGATCTCGTTGATGAGCGAGAGGCCGTAGCCTTTGTGCGCGCCGAACGGCAGGAGGAATTTCGCTTTTTTCGGATCGGTGGTCGGGACGCCGTTTTCGTCGACGGCGGCGTCGGGCGGCAGATTTTTGCCTTCACGCGCGAGCTGTTGCACGCGGCCCATCGCGACGACGCTCGTCGCCCAATCGATCACGATCGGGTAGCCGACGGCGTCGGTCGTCGGGAAGCCCCACGAGTGCGGATTGGTGCCGAGGGTGGGGAACTTGCCGCCGAACGGGACGACTTCCGCGAGCGCGGCCGTGCAGTTGGTGTAGGCGATGTAGCCCTTCTTCGCGGCGTCCATGACGTAGCCGCCGCCCCAGAGGTAGTGGAAGGCGTTGTCGACGGACACGGTGCCGACGCCGAACTCGTCGGCGAGGCGCATCGCTTCGGCCATCGCGCGGTAGGCGGTCGACTGGCCGAGCTTGCGGTTCGCGTTCCAGATTTTCGCGGCCTTGAACTTCGACGCGCGCTCCTCGATCTGCGCGCCGGGCACGCAGCCCTTCGAGCCGGAGCCGAAGAGGTGGTCGAGGTGAAGCGCCTTGATGCCGTTGTGCGTGCGGATGCCGTGGCGCGAGGCCTCGGCGCAGAAGCGCGCGCCTTCGTCGGCTTCGTCGGCGAGGAAACCGCGATGGCGATACGCGGCGGCGATGAGGGCGTTGTGCTGAGCTTCGGGAACGACGTGGAAGGTTTCCATTTTCGATAGGGTGGGTGATAGACGGGTGCGGGATGGGGAAAGCTCCAAGCGGGGGAAAGCTCCAAGCTCCAACATCCAAACTCCAGAGAAACTCAAAAACTCAGAAATGAACCACAAAGACACCAAGGCACAAAGAGGTCTGCCGGTTTCGTGTCTTCGTGTCTCCGTGGTTCATTTGGCTTGGTGATTCTTTGGAATTTGGAGCTTGGATGTTGGAGCTTTGAATTCCGGCCCAGAGTCGGAATTCAGACCGCTCTCGCGATCGGCTCCTTGCCGGCGAGGAAGCGCGTGAGGTTTTCCACGGCGCAGCTCGCCTGGCGCTGCACGCTCTCGTGCGTGCGCGAGCCGATGTGCGGCGTGAGAATCGTGCCGGGCAGGCCGAGCAGCGGGTGATCGGCCGGCGGCGGTTCCTGGTCGAGCACGTCGGCGGCGTAGCGGAGCTTGCCGGCTTTGATGGCTTCGACGAGCGGCGCGAGCGCGATGAGCTCGCCGCGGCCGGTGTTGACGATGACGCAACCGGGCTTGAGCAACGCGAGGCGGCGCGCGTCGATCAGGCCTTTGGTCTTCTCCGTGAGCTTGGTGTGCAGCGAGACGAAATCGGCTTGGCGCAGCGCGTCGTCGAGATTTTCGACGCGCTCGAGGCCGTGCCAGCGCGCGAAGTCTTCCTCCCAGTAATTGGCGTAGACCAGCACGCGCAGGCCGAAGGCGCGGGCGCGGATTGCGACTTCCTTCGAGATGCGGCCGAGGCCGACGAGCGTGAGCGTCTTGCCGCAGAGTTCGTTGCCGGTGATGCGCGTCCAGCGGCCGGCGGCGACGTGGTTGGCTTCGACGACGAGATTGCGGACCGTCGCGAGGAGCAGCGCGAACGTGTGCTCGGCGACCGTGGTGTGGTTGACGCCGGGCGTGAAGAGCACGGGCAGGCCGAGATCTTTCGCGGCGGCGAGGTCGATCTTGTCGAGGCCGATGCCGTATTTCGAAATCACCTTCAGGCGCGGCAGGGATTTCTGCATCACGGCGCGCGTCATGGCGTCGTCGCCGCAGAGGTAGGCGTCGAATTGCCCGGCGAGTTCGAGCATGCGGCTCTCGGGGAGCGGCCCGCGCTCCCGGACGATTTCGAAGCCCGTCGCGGCGAGCATGTCGTGATGGATGCCAGGGGTGTCCTGAAACGAAGTCGTGGAGAGAAGGACTCGGGTCATGGGGAGGCCCGCGAGCCAACACGCCCGGCGGCGCGGTTCAAAACGATTGTGCACCGCGCCCGGCGGGATGTCGGTCGCATTGTTGACGGCGCAGATAACGGCGGGTTGCTGGCGGTAGGTCCGGCTTCAGCCGGACCATAGGACGTTCGCGCGGACGCTGAATGCGGAAAGTGTGGATCGAACTGGTCCGGCTGAAGCCGGAAATACGACGAACCGGAACACCGCACCGCATTGACGCACGGACGCTGTCGCGGCGCTTGCGCGGACGCGCGGGCGTGCGTATGCGTTCGCCTTCCATGAAGGAGAAATACGCCGCCGCCACTCGTGAGTTGAAACGCCGCCTCGGGGCGCGCGTGGACGTTTCGGAGAAGGGCCGTTTCGCGGCTTCGTTCGACAGCAGCAAGGTCTCGTTCATGCCCGCGGCGGTCATCAAGCCGCGCGCCGAAAAGGAAATCGGCGTCGTGCTCGAACTCGCGAACCGGCATCGGGTGCCGGTGACCGTGCGCGGTCGCGGCACCACGCTCATGGGCTCGGCGGCGCCGGTGCGCGGCGGCTGGGTCGTCGACATGCTCGCGCTGAACAAAGTCGCCGTCGACGCCGACGCCGGCCTCGCCACGGCGCACGCCGGCGCGACGACGCAGGCGATCCAGGACGCCGCGGCGAAGCTCGGCTGGTTTTTCCCGCTCGATCCGTCGTCGAAGGCTTACTGCACCATCGGCGGCAACATCGCCTGCAACGCCGGCGGCATGCACGGCGGCAAATACGGCGTGACGCGCGACTTCGTCGTGGCGCTGCGCGGCTTCCTGCCGACCGGCGAGTTCGTGGAGTGGGGCACGGCGACGAAGAAATTTTCCGCAGGCTTCAACCTGCGCGATCTCTGGATCGGCAGCGAAGGCATGCTCGGCATCGTGACCGGCGCGGTGCTGAAGCTCCTGCCGCAGCCCGCCGCGCGTTGGACGCTGCTGACGTCGTTCGCGGACGAAGTGAGTGCGTTGAAGGCCGCGAAGGCGCTCTTCCGCCAGCGCGTCGTGCCGGCGATCTGCGAGTTTCTCGACCGCGAGAGCGTCGTCTGCGCCGAGCGCGCGATGAAGACGACAATCTTCCCCGGTCAGGCCGGTCGCCCGGTGATCCTGCTCGAATTCGCCGGTGGCGCTGCGGAGATCGAGGACGTGAAGGCGACCGTGCTCGCGTGGGCGCAGGAGCACTCGCTCGGTTTTCGCGAAGCGAAGAGCCGCGAAGAGGCCGAGCAACTCTGGGCCGTGCGCCGCAAGTGCTCGGGCGCGATGTTCGAGCTCGGCGACTCGAAGCTGAACGAGGACATCGTCGTGCCGATGCGCAGCTACGAGAAGTTCGCACGCTTCCTCGCCGGCCTGAAGCGCAGCGCGAAGCTCGCGATCCCGACCTTTGGCCATCTCGCCGACGGCAATCTGCACGTGAACATCATGTATCACCGCGCCGACGCCGCCGAAGCGAAGCGCGCCGAGGACGCCGTGCAGAAGCTGATGGAAACCGTCGTCGCGCTCGGCGGCGCGATCTCCGGCGAGCACGGCATCGGTCTGGCGAAGACGCCATTCCTGCGCATCCAGCACTCGCCCGCGCAGGTGAAGGCGATGCAAGCGGTGAAGCGCGCGCTCGATCCGAAGGGCATCTGCAATCCAGGAAAAATGTTCGAGCCGGTGCGCATCTGGAAATTCACGAAGCTTCAGGTGTCGTTCCCGTGGGATCACAAGTGACGGAGAAGAGCCAGGCCAGCGGTAGAGGACTCACCGTCCTGCGCGGCCGCGCGGAGTGCATCTCGACGCGCATCCTCTCTGAAATTTTCGGAGCACCGTCGTCGATCAGCGAAGTAGAGTTCACAATTCACGATACGGTGGTGAACGTTCGGTCGAAAGACGGCGCGTTCCTCGTTCATGCGGGTGACTACGTCGTGGTGGTCGGAAGACGTGAAGGCGGAAAATTGAAAGCGATCTCATGGTGGAACTGCGTGACCAAGCGAGGCCGCAAGCCGAGCGGATGGTATTTTTTTCCGGCATTGTTCGCTTCCGTGGTCTGCGGTGCCGCGTGGCTTGGAATCGTCACTCGCGACGGATTTGTCATGACGTCGCGCCCGGCGGTCGGTGGAGCGATGCTCGCACTGCTCGCGATGGCGATATCACTCTCGGGATTCTATCAGCGACGGGCACGGCGGTTTTTGGATGCTGCAATCGCGGAGCAGAAACGAAAGGAATAGGTCGCGCTCGGCAGTAGGCGCCTTGGGGTAGGGCCAGTCTGTGACTGGCCGGAATGCAGCCGCGCTCGCGCTTGGGGTTCGCGGCAGGGACTTCAACTTCGCCGGTCGGAGACCGGCGCTACTTTGCTCGCGAGGAAAACGGAAGGTCCGGCTTCAGCCGGGCCAGTGGCGTCTTCGCTCGCGGCCATGGATGCCGAACGTTGCCGCAGATGGGCCGGCTGAAGCCGGCCCTACGGTCGGCATCCCGTCGCTTGCCTTCATCCGTGCAATCCGTGCAATCCGTGGTCAAAAAACATGTCCGATTCACGCTCCGCCACCATTCGCCCTTACGCTCCTACTGATGAAGCTGCGGTTATCGCGCTCTGGCGCGAGTGCGGGCTCACGCGGCCGCAGAACGATCCGCGCAAGGACATCGCCCGGAAATTGAAGGTGAATCCCGAGTGGTTTCTGGTCGCGGAGCGCGGCGGCGAGATTGTCGGCGCCGTAATGGCGGGCTACGAAGGGCACCGCGGCTGGATCAATTACCTCGGCGTCGCGCCGTCGCTCCAACGTGGCGGACTCGGGCGGCGCTTGATGGACGAAGCGGAAGCGCGGCTGCGCGCGGCCGGTTGCCCGAAGATCAATTTGCAGGTGCGCGCCGACAACCGAGTCGCGATCGCGTTCTACGAGCGGATCGGTTTCGCGGTCGATAACGTGATCAGCATGGGGAAGCGACTTGAGAAGGACTGAGCGCCGTCGCAGTTGGCGGGAAATCACAAACGCCAAAGGTCCAAACGCCAAAGTCAGCTTCCTCGCCGCGCACAGTTTTGAGATTTGGAGCTTTGGACGTTTGGCGTTTTCGCCCTCACGCGGCCACCGCTTCGTCTTCGCCCGCGCGCGGGCGGTTGCTGACATTGTTGCCGTCGTCGGGGTGCAGGCGCCAGAACATCGTGGACGAGATCACCGTCAGACTGCCGAGCACGAGGAAGGATTTGTGCAGCGCCGGGATGAGCAGCGTGCGGTCGGATTGCGGCGTGTCGCCGAGAAACCAGGCCGCGCAGAGCGAGGCGATCGCGACGCCGAAGGAGAGCGCCATCATCTGCGCCGTGCTCGCGATGCTCGTGGCCATCGAGGCTTCGCGGTCCGGAATGTCGGCGTAAACGAGCGAGTTCATGCTCGTGAATTGCAGCGCGGAGAAAAATCCCTGCGTGAACGCGAGCGCCAGGATCGCCCAGACCGGGGTGTTTCCGGTGACCTGGGAGAACACCATCATCGTGACGCCGAAGAGGACGGTGTTGGCGATGAGCACCTGGCGGTGGCCGAAGCGGCCGAGGATGCGTTGACTGATCATCTTCATCAGGATCGCGGCGAAGGCTTGCGGCATCGTGAGCAGGCCGGCTTGCCACGGCGCGTAGCCGAGACCGAGTTGGTAGAGCAGCGGCAGCAGGAACGGCATGCCGCCGACGCCGAGGCGCGTGATGATGCCGCCGAGCACGGCGACGTTGAACGTGCGCGTCTTGAACAGCGCGAGCTCGAGCACCGGGTGCGGCTCGCGGCTCTCGTGCAGGCCGTAGCCG
This sequence comes from Opitutia bacterium, assembly GCA_016187945.1. Classification (GTDB taxonomy): domain Bacteria; phylum Verrucomicrobiota; class Verrucomicrobiia; order Opitutales; family Opitutaceae; genus Didemnitutus. Next base: position 192,736 of record JACPIT010000006.1, on the reverse strand, counting down.
CCGAGCAACACGACGGCCACCGCGAGCATGAACAGGATCGAGCCGGTCTGCATCGAGTGCTCGCCGAACACTTCGAGCACATACGAAAGCAGCGCGATGCCGCTGCCGAAGAGCAGAAATCCGGTGCGGTCGAGCGACGAGACGTCAGGATTGCGGAAGTCGGGCATGTGACGCTTCACGAGCCACAGCCCCATCAGGCCGAACGGCAGGTTGAGAAAGAAAATCGTGCGCCAAGGCAGCCAGTGCACGATGAGACCGCCGACGAACGGTCCGAGCAGCGGCCCGATGAGCGCCGGGATGACGACGAAGTTCATCGCCGCCATCATTTCCGATTTCGGGAACGTGCGGACGAGCGCGATGCGTCCGACGGGCGTCATCATCGCGCCGCCGATGCCTTGCAGCACGCGCGCGGCGACGAGCATTGGGATGTTCACCGCCAGACCGCACAGCAGCGAGCCGAGCGAAAAACACCACACGGCCCACGTGAACACGCGGCACGTGCCGAAGCGGTCCGCCATCCAGCCGCTGATCGGAATGAAAACCGCCAGACACAGCGTGTAGCTCGTGAGGACGGATTTCAGGCTGAGCGGCGCGACGTGCAGGCTCGCCGACATCGTCGGCACGGCGGTGTTGAGGATCGTCGCGTCGAGATTTTCCATGAACAGCGCCGTGGCGACGATCCACGGAAGAAACCGTTTGGTTTCGGCGAGCGAACTCGTGGCGGCGGCGGCGTTGTTCACGGCGGAGAGCAAACGCGCGTTCGCCGCGCGTGCAAGCGAGCGGGCCCGACAGTAGTCGGGATTAACGGTCTGGCGCGTTCCCTATCACTGGCGCTTCAAACGCTGCGCCTGCACCTCGGCGTCGCTCGGCTGGCCGTCGGGCGCTTCGTCGACGCGCGCCAAGGTGTAGAGCGGTCCATCATGAACGACGACGGCGTCGTCGGGCACGGCGTTTTCCGGTCCCATTCCCGGCGGACCAAACGGCGGCGGTGCAACGAAGCGATCTTCGCCGCCGCCGCCGCGCCGGCGCGGCATGCCGGATTTCTCGGTGAGGTAATAGACGTGCTCGTAGCGCTGCCAGTCCTCGCGGCTCACCGCGGTCGGTTGCGCGATGTGCGTGCGAAGCGTCCACGCCGTCCACCACTCGAGGCCGTGGTGCGCCACGATCAGCGTTCGCTCGGGCGAGGCGATCAACGGAGCCAGTGAGCGCAACTCGTCGCGTTGAGCCAACGTGATGATCTGGCGTCCGCCGCGGGCGGCGTAGAGCGCGCCACTCGTCACGGCGCAGATGAAGACGACCGCGCCGACCAGCACGCGCGGGAAAGTCCGCCGGATTTGCGCGAGTAGAAACGACGCGGCGATCGCCGCCGGCACGACGGCGATCAACATGAGGCGTTGCGATTTCTGTTCGTCGAAAAAACCGCCGCCCAGCACGGCGGCGCCGACTGCCGCGGCGATCGCAACGGCAAAATCTGCCGCGAGCAGTCGCCGGCGTCGCACGAGCACGAGAGCGATCGCGCCAAGCCCGACGCCGAGGAAAAATACGCGCGGCAGCACGCGCATCGCGCCGCGATTCCCTGGTGCTCCGGGGGGGCCGAAGCCGGCCGGCGGACCGCGATGGTAGAGTGTCGCTGGATCGGAGGGCGAACCGTCCGGCGCAAATCCGGGGGGCGGTCCCATCGGCGGCCCGCTGGGACCGAACGCTCCGCGCGGATGGTCGACGTTGCCGACGACCGACGACGGCTCGGCGAACGCGCGCCAGAGCCGTTGCACGCGGGCGGGGTCATAGCGATACGTGACCGCTGCCGCCGCGCCGAGAGCGAGGCAGCCGATGAGGGCGACGCGCAGGACGTGTTTTCGCATTTCGGGCGCGGCGGTCGCCGTCGCTACGACGGCGAGCACGCCGAGAAAGACGAGCGCGGCGCCGAGCACGCCGACGTGAGTGAGGCCGAGCAGGGCGACGCACGCTACGACCGCCGCGGCGCGCGCGAGATTCGGCGCCGCGAGAAAGCGGTGCGCGGCCCACGCCGTCGCGGCGAGCCAGACGAGCGCCAGCGAGTTTTTCTGAAAATCGCCGACCATCGACAGCGGCGCCGCGCTGGCGCAGACGAGCGCAGCCGGCACGAGCGTCGCGACGAGCGACGGGCGTCCTGCTTCTCGTTGCCAGCTCGCGCCGAGCCACGCGATCGGCAGCGCGGCCAGTGGCGGCAGCACGGAGTCGGCGAGCTTCACGGCGAAGACGATCGCGTCGTCCTGCGGCCAGCCGGGCAAAGTCGCGACGACGCGCGCGAGTCCGGCGTGGAGCCAGAACGTCAGCGGCAAGTCGGGGATGCCGAGCCGGCCGTTGTCGAGCAGCGCGCGGGCTTGGACGAAATAGTAGGCGCCGTTCATCCCCGGGGCGAGCGGCGTGCCGAATTGCAGCCACGCGCGGATGCCGATGGCGGCGGCGCACAGGGCGCCGAGAGCGAGCAGGGAGGAACGCGCGAAAACGCGGGACGAAGGGGTGGGAGCGCGAGAAAGAGGCAAGGGAAGAGAAGTCGTTCGCGGCAACTGACGCGCGCCGCGGCGATTGGTTGCAGTTTTTCCAAGCGAATCTGCGTGTCGATCTCCGCTTCGGCTCGCTGCGGTCGAGCGAACGCCGTGCAAAAACGCGAGGCAAATCTGTGTGAATATCTTCTCCGGCCCGCGGTGTTTTTTCCGTTGCCGAGCGGAATGGCGGCCCCTCAGTTTTTCGCTTTCCGCTCAATGCATCTACGCGCCCTCAAGCTCCACGGGTTCAAAAGTTTTGCCGACCAGACGACCCTGAATTTCCAGCCCGGTGTCACGGCGATCGTCGGCCCGAACGGCTGCGGAAAATCGAACATCGCCGACTCGATCCGCTGGGTGCTCGGCGAGCAGAGCGCGAAGGCGCTCCGCGGCGGCAAGATGCAGGACGTGATTTTCGAGGGCGCGGACACGCGCAAGCCGTCGCAGATTTGCGAAGTGTCGCTGCTGCTCACCGAATGCGAGAAGGCGCTCGGCAGCGAGTTTCACGAGATCGAGATCACGCGCCGCGTCCACCGCGACGGGCAGAGCGAGTATTACTTCAACGGCCAGCCGTGCCGCTTGAAGGACATCCACAAACTTTTCATGGATACCGGCATTGGCCGGACCAGCTACTCAATCATGGCGCAGGGCCAGATCGATCAGATCCTCTCGTCGAAGCCCGAAGAGCGCCGCGTCGTATTCGAGGAGGCCGCCGGCATCACGAAATACAAGAGCCAGCGCCGCGAAGCGATGGGCAAGCTCGCGCTCACCGAGCAGAATCTCGCGCGCGTCTCCGACGTCATCAACGAAGTCGCCCGCCAGATCGGCTCGCTGCGCCGCCAGGCCGCGAAGGCGATGCGCTACAAGCGCCTCAGCTTCCGTCTGCGCCACCTCGCGCTCGCCCACGGCAATTTCCATTGGCGCCAACTCTCCACGGCGCTCGCGGACCTCGACGGTCGCGTCAGCGGCCTCCGCGGCGAGGCCGACACGCGGCGCAGCACGCTCGACGAGCGCACGCGCGCCCTCGATGAGCGCAAGGCGCACCGCTCGGCCCTGATGCAACGCGTGCAGGACGCGCAGCAAGCGGTCTTCGATCTGCGTTCGCAGCGCGAGCAGGCCGACAACGCCGCCAACATGGCGCACGTGAAGCGCCAGGGCCTCGAAGAGCGCCTCGCCTCCGCGAAGGACGATCTCGCCGAGCTCGAGATGCAAATCCGCGAGCTCGCCTCGCAGGTCGACACCGGCGCGCAGGACAAGCAGATGCAGCTCTCGCTGCTCGGCAGCTCCGACGCCGTGTTCCAGGAGCGCAACCGCGAACTCGCCGTCCTCGAAGGCGAACTCACGCGCGTCGAACAGGCGCTCGGCCAGGACAAGTTTCACCTGCTCCAACTCGAGAGCTCCGTCGCGCGTCACGTCACCGAGAGTTCGTCGCTCGAAGTCGACGCGCGCACGAGCCAGCACCGTTACGACCAAGTCGCCGCCGACATCGAGGAAGTGCGCCAGACGGTCGCGGCCGCCGCGCAGGCGTTGAACGAGGCGCGCACGCGCGTCGAGGAGGCGCGGGTCGAGCAGAGCCGTCAGAACAACGAGGCGCAGGCCGCGCAGGTGGCGTTGCAGCAGGCGACCGCGGCGTTCCGCGAAGGCCAGCGCAAGCTCCAGGAAATCGACCGCAATCTCGCGCAGAAGACCGCGCGCTTGAAGCTGCTCCAGCAGCTCCACGAGAAGTGGGAAGGCTTCGGCGAGGGCGCGAAGGCGATCTTGCAAGGGCGTTTCGCGTCGATCTTCGGCGAACAGAAATTCGTCCCGATCACGCAAGGTCTCGAGGTCCGGGCCGAATACGCGAAGGCCGTCGAGGCGCTCCTCGGCTCGTCCGTCGAGGCGATCTCGGTCGCCGACGTCGACACGGCGAAGAAGATTCTCGCGCAGCTCGAAACCGATCAGATCGGCAGCGTATGCCTGCAGGTGCCGATGGCGGACGGCGCGCAGCTCGCGGCGGGCGATTTGCCCGCCGGATTGAAGTTGGCGAGCGAAGCGGTCGCGAATCTCGAACCGTCGCACCCGGCCGCCGCGCTGCTCTCGGCCTGCTACGTGGCGGACGACCTCGCGGCGTTTCTCGAATTCTGGAAGGCGAACCCGGCGTTCAGCTTCCTGATGGTCGCGACGCGGAAGGGCGACCTCGTCGACCGCCGCGGCCTCATTTACGGCGGCCATCACAAGAAGCCGGCGAACTCGATCGTGCAGCGCGAAGTCGATCTGCGCGAGACGGGCAAGGCCGTCGTCGCCGAGCAGACCGCGCACGACGAGCAGAAGGCGCTGATCGAGAAGCTGAACACCGCGCTGAACGAGGCCGAGCAGACGCTCGAGCAGAAGCGCAAGGACGTGCTCGCCGCCTCGCAGCAGGCCGCGACGCTCCACAGCGAAGAGAAAAACGCCCAGCGCGCGCACGACGAGGCGGCGAATCGCCTCGGGCGCATGCAGAACGAGCTCGGCAATCTCCAGCGCGATCACCAGGAAGCCCTTGCGCGCCACGCGAAGGCCCAGGCGCAACTGGCCGAGGCACAGGGCGAGGTCGAGGCGCAGAAGCAGAAGATCGCGCAGACCGAAGCGGAAATTTCCGGCAAGCGCGCCGAGCGCGACGGCAAGAAGGAAGGCCTCGCGCAGGCCCGCCTCGAACTCGCCGAGCGTCGCCAAAAGGTCGAAGTGCTCGATCGCGGCCTCTCCGAGATGGAGCGCCGCCGCGCGCAGCTCGCCGATTTGCACGACGAGCGCGAGATCGAGGTCGAGTCGTGGACCGAGCAGATTTCGCAGCTCGAGAACGAGTCCGCCGGCCAGCGCGCCCGAGCCGAGGAAATCGCCACGACGCTCGCCGTCGCCCAGCAGAACGTCGAATCCGTCCGCAACGAACTCACGTCGATCGAATCCGAGATCAACTCGGTCGAAGCCGGCATGAGTTCGATCCGCACTGAGGCCGAAGCGTCGATGTCCGAGCTGTCGCGCACCGAAGTGAAAGTCGCCGAGACGCGCGCGCGCCTGCAGTTCCTCATCGACGAAGTCACGCACGAGTTCCAGACGGACATCTCGACGCTCGATTGGAAGCACCTGCTCTGGCACGCCGACGACGAGCCCGAGGGCATGAAGGATCTCGACCTCGACGAGGAGGACGAGAACGGCGGAGCGAAGACGGAGGACGCCGGACTGCCGAAGGCGTTGCCCGCTGCCGCTCCGGTTGAAGCCGCCGCCGCCGAGCAGGTGGGCGCCGGCGCCCCTGACGGCGCCGCGCCCGCGGCTGCAGATGCCCCTGCTGCCGAGCCCGCGAAGCCCCGTCGCAAAAAGAAGAAGGAAAAGGGCGAGCCGACGGAGGCCGATTTTGCGGCGATGGAGAACACGGATTGGACCGTGATCAAGAGCGAGGTCGACGCGCTGCGTCAGCGCCTCGGCTCGATGGGCGCGGTGAATCTCGTCGCGATCGAGGAATACTCGGAGCTGAAACAGCGTTACGAGTTCCTGAAAAACCAGGTCGACGACCTCACGAACGCCAAGGCCGCGCTGCTCAAAGCCATCGACGACATCAACCACACGTCGCTCGAGCAGTTCAAAGTCACCTTCGAGCAGATCCGCAAAAATTTCGCCTACACGTTCAACATCCTGTTCGGCGGCGGCCGCGCGGAGATCGAACTCATCACGGCTGAGGATCCGCTCGAGAGCGGCATCGAGATCGTGGCGCAGCCGCCGGGCACGAAGCTCAAGGGCATCACGCTGCTCTCCGGCGGTCAGAAGACGCTCACGGCGGTCGCGCTGCTGTTCGCGCTCTACATGGTGAAGCCGTCGCCGTTCTGCTTGCTCGACGAACTCGACGCGCCGCTCGACGAGTCGAACATTCACCGCTTCACGAACCTGCTGAAGCAGTTCGTGGACAGCTCGCAGTTCATCATCATCACGCACAACAAGAGCACCATCGCCGCCGCCGACGCGATCTACGGCGTGACGATGCAGGAGCGCGGCGTGTCGCGCACGCTCTCGATGAAATTCGACAAGGTCAGCGGCGAAGCCGAGGCGTTGCCGACGACCGTCGCCGACGCCGTGCGCAACGCGCGCCCGAAGCCGGTCGAGGCGTAAGCGCCGCGCCGCCGTGGCGGCGCGCAAGTGGCAAGTAACAAGTGCCAAGTTCCAAGAGCCCGCGGTGACGCGGGCTTTTTTGCAGCCGGTGGTAGGGCGAGTCGTCCCGACGAGCCGGTCGTGTCCGCGTGCCGCTCGCGGCTTGTCGAGACGACTCGCCCTGCCGCTTGAGCGCGCGGTCCGCGCTCCGCCGCACGCCTCGCTTGCCGTTTGCGCGCGTTCCTGTATTTCGGCTGACAAATGCCGAATCAGCCGGTGGGACGAGTCACGATCCACGACGTCGCGAAGGCCGCGGGTGTTTCCACCTCGACGGTTTCGCTCGTGCTGAACGGCAAACTCGACCGCATGCGGCCTGACACGTCGGAACGCGTGCTGAAAGCCGTGGCCGACCTCGGTTACTCGACCAACGAGATGGCGCGCGCGCTCAAGACCGGTTACGTCCCGACGATCGGGCTCGTCGTGCCGACGGTGGCGAATCCGTTTTGGGGCGAGTTCGCGCGCTGCGTCGAGCACGCGGCCGAGGCGAAGAATTACCAGGTGCTGCTCTGCAACGCCGAGGGCAACCCGGAGCGCGAGCAGCGCTACGTCGAGTCGATGCTCGCGCGCGGCATTCGCGGCGTGATCCTCGGCTCGTCGCCGCTGTCGCTGCGCCATATGGCGGGCGTGACGAGACGCGGCTTGCAGGTCGTGGCGTTCGATCGCCTGACGCTCAACGACGCCGGTCTCGAACTCGACAGCGTGCGCGTCGACAACGCTCTCGGCGCCAAGCTCGCGATCGAGCACCTGCTCGCGCTCGGGCATCGCCGCATCGCGTTCGTGTCCGGGCCGATTTCCTCGGCGAACCGGCGCGACCGTCTCGAAGGTTACCGCGCCACGCTCCGCGCCGCCGGCATCGTGCCCGACGCGCGACTGGAGTGGACGGAAAACGTGAACCCGAGCGACGATGAGGAAATCGTCACCGAGATCGGGCGCGCGGCGGCGGTCGCGTTGTTGAAATTGCCGGAGCCACCGACGGCGTTTTTCGCGATCAACGACATGACTGCGGTCGGCATCTACGCGGGTTGCCGCGAACTCGGCCTCGGCATTCCGCGCGAGATTTCCGTGGTGGGCTTCGACGACATCCATCTTTGCCAGATCGTGAACCCACCGCTCACAACCGTGCGCCAGCCGCTCGAAGCGCTCATGAAATCCGCGGTCGACCTGCTCATCGGTCGCATGGAGGAAAAGAGCCGGAGCGCTCCGGAGCACCTCACGTTGACGCCCGAGCTCGTCGTGCGCGAATCCACGGCGCAGTCGCGGCCGCGCTAGCGGGGCGCGAAACTGCCGATGCTTTCCCGATCGCCTAGCAGAAAACGCAGGAGATCAGAGGATAATGACATGACAGACGGGGATTTCCTGAAATAGTCAATCGTTGCACTAAAACGTTTGACTGAGCTGAATTTTTCGTTCTCTTTTCGCTCACCCCTCGCGAAGCCGACGCTTCCAGACACCCCTTTCTCTCGTCCTTTCTATGCTCGAATTCCAAGGCAAGACTGCCCTCGTCACCGGTGGCGCGCGCGACATCGGGCGCGCGACTTCGGTGCGACTCGCCGCGCTCGGCGCGACCGTCGTCGTCAACTACCGCAGCAACCGCGGCGCGGCCGAAGAGACCCTGCGCGCCATCGAAGCCGCGGGCGGACACGGCGTGCTGGCGCAAGGTGACATCGCGGTCGCCGTGGACGTCGCGCGGATCGTCGAAGCGGCCGGCCGCGCCGGCAACGGACGCCTCGACGTGCTCGTGAATCTCGCAGGCGGCCTCGTGGCGCGGAAGACGATCGCCGAAATGGACGAGGCGTTCTGGGACCAGGTGATCGCGCTGAATTTGAAAAGCGTCTTCCTCGCGACGAAAGCCGCGCTCCCGCTGATGCCGGACGGCGGCGCGATCGTGAACGTCTCTTCGCAAGCCGCGCGCGACGGCGGCGGGCCGGGTGCGAGCGCCTACGCAACGGCGAAGGCGGGTGTGTCGAACTTCACGCGCGCGATGGCGAAGGAACTCGGGCCGCGCCGCATTCGCGTGAACTGCGTTTCGCCCGGCATGATCGCCACGCAGTTCCACGACACTTTCACGAAACCCGAGGTGCGGCAGCGCGTCGCCGGGATGACTCCGCTCGGGCGCGAGGGCCGGGCGGAGGAAGTCGCCGAGGCGATCGCGTTCCTCGCGTCGGAGCGCGCGTCGTTCATCAACGGCGAATCGCTCGAGATCAACGGCGGCATCTTCTTCGCGTGAAACGCCGAACCATGAAGGCCGTCGTCGCCGCATCCATCTTCTTCGCCGCGTGTGCCGTCGCGGTGTTCGCGGCGTCGGGGGGCGTCCACCCGCGATTGCTGCTGACGCCCGCCGAGGTGCAGGAAATCCGCGCGGCGCGCGGTCACACGCCGCTGTTCGACGCGGCGCTCGCCGAGGCGACGGCAAAGGTCGAGCGCGCGCTCGCCGCGCCGATCGACGTGCCGCAACCGAAAGACGCCGCCGGCTACACGCACGAGCGCCACAAGGCGAATTACGCCGAGATGCAGCTCGCAGGTTTTCTTTATCAAGTCACCGGCGAGGCGCGCTACGCGGCCTTCGTGAAGGCGATGCTCGAAAAATACGCGGCGCTCTACCCGACGCTCGGCAATCACCCCGCCGCCGCCAGCTCATCGCCGGGTCGCCTGTTTCACCAGAGCCTCAACGAGTGCGTCTGGCTCGTGCACGCGTCCCAAGCCTACGACTGCGTCCACGATACACTCACCCCGGACGAGCGGGCGCGGTTCGAGAAAAACATCTTCGAGCCGATGGCGCATTTCCTCGCCGACGAGCGGGCCGCCGAGTTCGACCGCATCCACAACCACGGCACATGGGCCGCGACCGCGGTCGGCATGGCTGGCTATGCGATGGGTGACGACGAACTCGTGAAGAAGGCCCTCTACGGCTCGAAGATGGACGGCAAGACCGGCGGCTGGTTCAAGCAGCTCGACGAACTCTACGCGCCCGACGGCTACTATTGTGAAGGGCCCTACTACGCGCGCTACGTCATCATGCCGTTCTACGTGTTCGCGCAGGTGATCGAAAACAACCAGCCCGAGTTGAAAGTCTTCGCGCGCCGCGACGGCGTGCTGTGCCGGGCGGTCGATTCGCTCCTCCAGCTCACCTCGGTCAACGGCGAGTTCATTCCTTTCAACGACGCGATGAAGGAGAAAACCTTCCAGTCGCCCGAAGTCATTCTCGCGGTCGACTGGGCCTGCGTCCGCTACGGACGCGACGCGCACCTCCTCGGCATCGCGAAACGGCAAGGCGCCGTGGCGCTCAATGCCGCGGGCCTCGCGGTGGCGCGGGCGCTCGCCGCGAATCCGCAGCCGCCCGCGTTCGAATATCGCAGCGTGGCCTACGGCGACGGCCCGCGCGGGACCGACGGCGGCGTGGCGCTGCTGCGCGCGAAGTCGGGCGGCAGCCAGTCGCTCGCGGTTTTGAAATATTCCGCGTTCGGCATGGAGCACGGCCACTACGACAAACTCAGCGTGATCTACTACGATCAAGGCCGCGAAATTCTCTCCGACTACGGCTCGGCGCGCTGGGTGAACGTCGAGCAGAAGTGGGGCGGTCGCTACCTGAAGGAAAACAAGACTTACGCGAAGCAGACGGTCGCGCACAACGCGCTCGTCGTCGACCAGAGCACGCAATACGGCGGTGATTACGAAGCGGCCGAGCATCAGCATTCCGACGCGCATTTCTTCGACGCGAGCGACGCGGACTTCCAGGTCGTCAGCGCGCGCGACACCACGGCCGTCAAAGGCGTCGCGATGCAGCGCACGCTCGCGCTCGTGCGCGATCCGCGGCTCGCGTTTCCCGTGCTCGTCGACGTGCTGCGTGCGACGTCGGCGACCGAGCACGACTACGATCTGCCGTTCTACTATCAAGGTCACTTCCTCGCGACGAACGTGCCGATGAAAGTCGCCACGACCGAGCGCCATCCGCTCGGCAAGGATCACGGCTATCAACACCTCTGGCTCGAGGCCGAGGGCACGGCGAGCGGCCCGGTGCAGTTCACTTGGCTCAACGGCAGCCGCTACTACACGGTCACCGCAGCCGCCGATGCGGCGACACAGCTCGTGATGACGCGCATCGGCGCGAACGACCCGAATTTCAACCTGCGCAACGAGGCGGCGTTCATGCTGCGCACGCGCGGTGCGAACAAGGTGTTCGCCAGCGTGCTCGAGCCGCACGGCGTCTGGGACGGCACGAAAGAGTTCACGACGGGCGGTTTCCCGACAATCAAATCCGTGCGCGTGCTCGCTGCGACAGACGAGGGCACGGTCGTCGCCATCGCGGGCGCGGGCGGTCTCGCGTGGACGCTGACGATCACCAACCGCGCCGCTGACGCGAAGGCCGAGCGCCGCATCGAGGCGAACGGCAAAACCTACACCTGGACCGGCAACGCCGCGCTGCGTCGCAACTGATTTCCCCATGATTTCCCCAATGTTCGTTCAAAAGGAACAGCTCTTCATCGCGTTCGACTCGATCCCTTGGGAAGACCAGGGTGGGGGAGTGCGGCGCAAGGTGATGGCCTACGGCGACCAACTCATGGCCGCCTACGTCGAGTTCGCGGCCGGCGCGGTCGGCGCGCTGCACCGGCACCCGCACGTGCAGATCACCTTCGTGAAAGACGGCGCGTTCCGCGTGCACATCGGCGGCGAGGAACGCGTGCTGCGCGGCGGGGATTTCTACTACATCCCTTCGGACGTGCTGCATGGCGCCACGGCGCTCGAGGCGGGCGTGCTCGTCGACGTGTTCTCGCCGATGCGCGCGGAGTTTCTCCCGAAAAACTGACCGCATGCCACGTCGCTCACAGATCCGCTGGGGAATCATCGGCCTGATCGCGGTCGCGACCGTGATCAATTACGTCGATCGCACCTCGCTCGCGGTGATGTGGCCGAGCATTTCGGCGGACACGCAGCTCTCCAAGGGCGACTACGCGAACATCGTCTCGGCGTTCATGGTGCTCTACGCGCTCGGGCAGGCGGTGTCGGGGCGCATCTTCGATCGCGTCGGCACGCGGGTGGGCTTCGTGCTCTCGGTGACGGTGTGGTCGCTCGCGTGCGCGGGACACGCGCTCGCGCGCAGTCTCGCGACGCTCTCGCTCGCGCGCGGCGTGCTCGGTTTTTCCGAAGCGGGCAACTGGCCGGGCGCGACGAAGGCCGTCGCCGAGTGGTTCCCGCGCCACGAGCGGGCGCTCGCCCAGGGCATCTTCAATGCCGGCGCGTCGCTCGGTGCGGTCGTGTCCGCGCCGTTGATCGCGCTGCTGTTTTCGTTCTTCGGTTGGCGCGCGACGTTCGTGGTCGTCGGCGCGCTCGGGCTGCTGTGGTTGATTCCGTGGTGGATTCTCGCGCGCTCGACGCCCGACAAGCACCCGTGGGTTTCACCCGAGGAGCGCGCGCACATCCTCGGCGACGACGCGGCTCAGGCCACGCAGGCGGACTCCGCCGCGTCCACGCCTGCCGCGCCAGCTCCGGCGCGCGCGGCGTCGCTCGGCTCGCTGCTCGCGCATCGCGAGGCGTGGGGCGTGATTGTTTCGCGCTTCTTCCTCGATCCGATCTGGTGGTTGTTCGTGAACTGGCTGCCGATCTACCTCGCGGATCGCTTCGGCTTCGACGTGAAGTCCATCGGTCTCTTCGGATGGGTGCCATATGTCGGCGCGGTCATCGGCAGCCTCAGCGGCGGCTGGATGTCCGGCCATCTCATCGGTCGCGGCTGGTCAGTCGATCGCGCGCGCAAACGGGTCATTCTCCTCGGCGGCGCGTTGACGTTGCCGGGATTCGTCGCCGGTGCGTTCGCGGCGTCGCCGCTCGTCGCGGTGCTCGCGATCGCGGTCGTGCTCTGCGGATTCCAGGTGATGATCAACAACGTCCAGACGCTCCCGAGCGACTTCTTCGCCGGCTCGTCGGTCGGCACGGTCGCGGGCGTCGGCGGCATGAGCGCCGTGCTCGGCGTGCTGGTCTTCAGCACGTGGCTCGTGCCGGCGTTGAGCAAAATCAGTTACGTGCCGGTGTTCCTCATGGGCACGGCGCTCGTGCCGCTCGGCATCGCGGCGGTCTTCATTTTGTGCGGCACGATTCGCCGCCTTGATTCGCCTGCTGTCACTGACCGGAACTGAACCCGCCGGTCGGCGACCTCGAGAAAAACCACGCAGTGCCACGCGCACTTTTCACATGACCCCAAGAACAACCCCCTCCGTCAAACGTTCTACCGCCGACTGGCGCCTCGCTCTGTCGGCGTTCGCGCTGCTGTCCCCGCTCGCTTTCGCGCAATCCACCGCCGCGCCCGCACCGGCGCGCGACGACGGCGTCGTGACGCTCCCGACCTTCACCGTCTCGACCGACAAGGACGTTGGCTACCGCGCCGCAAACTCCGTTTCCGCCACGCGCATCGACACGCCGATCAAGGATCTGCCGTTCACGGTCAGCGCGTTTACCGAGCAATTCATCAACGACCTCGGCGCGCTCGATCTGCAGGACGTGCTGCGCTACGCGCCGGGCGTGACGAGCGGCGACAAAAGTTTCGTCGCGGGCAACAATCGTTTCTCGATCCGCGGTTTCGACGGCGACGTGCCACCGCAACGCAACGGCTTCGCCGGCAACCGCAACACCGACAGCGCCAACGTCGCGCGCGTCGAAGTCATGAAAGGTCCGTCATCGCTCCTCTACGGCCAGATCGTGCCCGGCGGCACCGTGAACTACATCACGAAGCGCCCCGTGACGCGGCAGTTCTTCGCGCTGAAAACTTCGATTGGCGACCAAGGTGACTACCGCGTCGTCGCCGACGTGAATCAGCCGATCACCGACCGCGTCGGCGTGCGCGTCGTCGGCTCGTGGAATCAGGATCCGAAGTGGGCCGTCACGGGCGACACGCACACGTGGCTCTTCGCGCCGTCGCTCGCGGTGCAGCTCACGAAGAAAATGTCGCTCGTCCTCGACTACGAGAAACTCAGCCGCCGCGAGGAGCCGCCGGTCGGCATGCAGCCGAACGTGCAGGTCGCAGGCTTCAGCGGCGCGCCGAGCGCGTCGACGTTCGTGAAGGTCTCCGACCGCAGTTACCAGCAAGGCCTTTTCGACGCCGGCTCGATCAACCTCGGCTTCCTCGGCGCGCCGCCGATCGCCGACGACTTCAACTACCAGGGCGACCACGACTACAAGAAGGCCGACTACGAGAACTTCAACGCCGAGCTGAATCTCCAGATCGGCGACCACTGGGTCGCGCGCGGCAACTACAGTTGGAACACCCGCAACGTCGCCTACAAGCTCACCGGCCTCGCGCAGTGGGATGTCACGCCCACCGCCGCGTATCGCACGTCGAGCGTCTCGTATTTCGACTACCTCCGCGACTACCTCGCGAATCCCACCGCCGTCCTCAACGACCCGACGAAAACCGCCAGCGTCCTCCTCAACCGCCGCAAGCGCATCCAGACGAGCGCCGACGCGTTCAACACCTACCAGGTCGACCTCTCCGGCAAATACGAGTTCGCCGGCGTCAAGCTCTCGCCGCTCTTCGGCGCCTACCGCCAATACAGCCGCACCGGCGGCGGCATGACGCTCAGCTCCAGCTCCTCCTACGGCAACTACAGCGCGACCGATCCGGCGCTGCCGTTCACGCCGTGGAACTACTTCGATCGATCCACCTGGGACCGCTCGACCGACTTCGACGAATACGGCCTGCCCGTCGTTAGCGCGGGCGGCTTCACGCGTGGACGCGAGGACGCCTACTACGGCGTGCTCACCGCGAAAGCGTTCGACGACCGTCTCGTGCTCATCGGCGGCGCGCGCTACGATCGTTACCGCGCCGGCGGCTCGTCGGGTTTCACCTACGACGTCAACAAAACCACGCCGCAGTTCGGCGCCGGCTGGCACGTTACGCGCGACTCGCTGCTGTTCGCGAACTACTCTCGCTCGTTCCTCGTCGACGGCACCTCGCTCACGATCGAGAACCCGGCCTACAACCCGGCGATTCCGCTCAACGCCACGACGAACCCGCAATCGATCCGCACGCCGGCCGCGCCGACGCGCGGCATGGGCTACGAGTTCGGCTACAAAACCGATTTCCTCAACGGCCGCGTCTCCGGCACCGCGACATGGTTCCACCTCGAGCGCGCCGACCGCATCGTCACCGTGCGCCAGCCCGTCGTCGGCCTCAACGCCAACGGCGTGCTCTCCACCACCGAGGTCACGTTCAGCAAGCAAGGCACCGTCGACCAGAGCGAGGGCGTCGAACTCGAGTTCACCCTCTCGCCGACCGACAACTGGCAAATCTACGCGACCTACACGACGATGGACATCCGCACCACGAAGGTGACGCTGCCCACGCCGCGCCTCGCGACCGATCCGAAAGTTTCCGGCGACTACGCCGCGTATCTCCAGGGTTTCAACGACGCCACGCGCCTCCTCCTCGGCGCCACGCCCGAAGGCTCCGCCGAGCGCCTCGCGAGCCTCTGGACGCGCTACAACTTCACAGCGGACTCCGTCAAAGGCCTTTGGATCGCGGGCGGCGGCAGCTACTCGTCGCAAAAAGCGCAGCGCACCGCCAACCCCGCGCTGTTCCTCCCCGAGTATTATCTCTTCGACGCCGCGATCGGCTACTCGTGGAAACGCGCCCGGCAGAAGTGGGACGTCACGCTCAACGTCAAAAACCTCACCGACGAAAACTACTACCCGGCGAACCAGGCCCGCGGCAAACCGCGGCAATTCGTCCTCACCGTCGGCACCACCTTCTGAGCGTTCCGCGATCGCGCGGTGCGTTCCCCCGTGATTCGCCGGCTCCGTTCATCTCTTCACTCCCATGAACCTTCGTTCCGTTCTTGTCCGTATTGCCGCGCTTCCGCTGCTTGCCGGTAGCGCTCTGGTCGCGCAAACCGCACCGACCCGCGCGCCGGAAACATCTCCCGCCAACGACGAAGTCGTCACGCTCCAGGAATTCGCCGTCACCGCCTCGTCGGCCTCCGAATACACCTCGTCCGAGTCGACCACCGGCACGCGCATCGCGTCGAGCATCCGCGATCTGCCGTTCAAGGTCAGCGTCGTCACCGGCGAGTTCATGGACGACTTCAACGCCCTCGAATTCCGCGAGCAGATGGGCTACACGTCCAACGTCGTCGGCTACGAGACGATCTCGACCGGCTACCAAATCCGCGGCTTCGACGGCGACGTGCAACTGCGCAACGGCTTTCGCCGCATTGGCCTCATCGACAAGGTCAACATCGAGCGTGCCGAAGTCATCAAAGGCCCCGCCGCGTCGATCTACGGCGCCGTTTTCCCGGGCGGCACGATCAACTTCGTCACGCGCAAGCCGCGCGTGAAAAACGAGGATCGTTTCACCGTCACCGCCGGCACGAACGACTCGCACCGCGTCCAGGCGTCGACCACCGGCCCGCTCGGCGGCAGCGGAAAACTTTTCTACCGCATCGACGGCGCGCTCGACGAGCGGCGCTACGACCAGCCGTTCAAGTTCCGCTACCAAGGCACGATTTCCGGCCAGCTCCTCTGGCGCCCATCGATCAACACCAGCCTGCTCGTCGAAGCCGAGTTTCTCGAGCGCCGCGAGCAAGCGATCTCGTCCGCAAACGTCCCCCTCCTCGTCCAGACGACCGCGGACCCGTATCGCGTGCCGTCGCAGAATCGCACCTACAACCGCTACGTGCGGCTCGCCACCGAGCTGATCGATTTCAACCCGCAAGGGCCGCACAACTTCTCGAACCGCTACGTGAAGAACCTCACCGCGACGCTCGAGCACCGCTTCAGCCCGATCTTCACCTTCCGCAGCAGCGCGAACTGGTTCGACCGCGGTCTCGTGCGCCAGGAGGTCGGCGGCCGCGACCAATACAACGCCACCACCGGCCGCACGCAGCGAGGCACCGCGCGCTACCGGCCGTTTCCCGAGGGCGGCTTGAGCTGGCAGAACGACCTGCTCGCGTCGTTCGAGACCGGCGCGATCAAGCACAAGCTCCTCTTCACGCTCGACTATCAGCGCCAGACGCAAGCGCCCGAGCAATACGACGCCGCGACCAACGCCGCGTTCCCCGCCGCTGTCGCGAGCGGCCTCAGCGTGGCCGATCCCGACTACGGCTTCGTCAGCTACATCGACAATCCGTCGCTCTACAGCACGATTCAAAAAGACGACAGCCGCATCGACATCTACGGCGCGTTCCTCAGCGAGCGCGCGACGATGCTCGACGGCAAACTCATCGTGCTCGCCGGCCTGCGCTACGACAGTTCGAAGAGCGTCAACGACGACCTCACCACCGCGCCCGTCACGCGCACGGAGTTCAGCGCGCACGCCTACACGCACCAGCTCGGCGCGAATTACCGCGTGCTCCCCGCGATCACGCTCTACGCGAACAAGAGCACGTCGTTCGTCCCGCAGTTCGGCGTCGGCAAGGACGCCAACGGCGCGAGCTTCCCGCTGCCCAACGAAGACGGCCGCGGCTGGGAGGCCGGCGTCAAGGCCGGCCTGCTCGACAACCGCCTCACTTTCACGCTCGGTTACTTCGACATCACGCTCGAGAACGTCGCCACCACCGACTCGACGACGAACATCACCTACGTCACCGGCGAGCAGCGATCGAAGGGCGTCGAACTCGATTTCAACTGGGTCGTCACGCCGTCGCTCCAGTTCTTTGGCGGCTACGGCTACACCGACGCGACGATCGTCCGCAACGACGTCGCCCGCCACCTCATCGGCAGCACGCCGCGCCGCGCCCCGCGCGACACGCTCGGTGTCGGCGCCAAATACGAACTGAAGCAGGGCAAACTGAAAGGTTTCTACGCCACGGCCGGCGTCCGCTACACGGCGAGCGCCCTCGTGAATCCCTCCACCGGCCGCAACCTCACCGCGTCGGCGTCGAACCCGATCGTGAACAGCCGCCTTCCGAACGGCATCTTGCTTTTCCCGAATCTCGCCGAGGGCGCGCTCGTCACCAGCGGCTCCGTGCGCGTCGACGACGGACGCGAGAGCGTCGCCAACGCACCCTCCGCCGTCGTCGATGCGGGTGTCGGCTACAAGTTCAAGGTCGGCCGCTACCGCCAGAAAATCCAACTCAACGCCGGCAACATCCTCGATCGCCGCTACACCTTCGGCTCCGGCGGCCAAGGCGACCGCCGCAGCTTCGCCGTCACCTACGACGTCACGTTCTGACCATGAATCACGTTCGGCGATTTTGCGCTCTGCTCGCTCTGGCGTCGACTGCACTGAGCGACGCCGCGACCGACGCGGCATCCGCGCACGCCGTGATTCCGCTTTGGCCGGAAGGCGTTCCCGGCGCGCAGCCGAACGCCGGCGACGAATACGTGCAGGACGGACGCGTCTACAACGTGCAGGCGCCCACGCTCACGTATTTCCCCGCGCCCGCCGACAAAGCCGTCGGCACCGCCGCGATCGTCTGCCCCGGCGGCGGCTACGTCCGCCTCGCCGTCACGAACGAGGGTAACGGCATGGCGCGCTGGCTCAACTCGCTCGGCGTCTCCGTGTTCATTCTCAAATACCGCCTCAAGGAATACGGCCACCCCGCGCCGCTGCGCGACGTGCTCCGCGCTGTGCGCCTCGTGCGCGCGCGCGCCGCGGAGTTCGGCGTCGATCCGCACCGCATCGGTCTTTTCGGTTCGTCCGCCGGCGGCCACCTCGTCGCCTGCGCCGGCACGCTCTACGAACACCCCGACGGCAAGACCGGCGCGCCGCTCGACGCGATCAGCGGCCGGCCGGATTTCATGGTGATGCAATACGCCGTCGTGTTCATGGACGATCCCGCGATGCACCGCGGCTCGCGCGACGCGTTGCTCGGCAAAAATCCTCCGCCCGCGCTGCTCGACCTGCTCTCGGTCGACCGCCACGTCACGAAAGACACGCCGCCCGCCTTTCTCGTCGCGAGTCAGGAAGACACCTCCGTGCCGCTCGAGAACTCGCTCGCGTTCTACCGCGCGCTCCGCGCCGCCGGCGTGCCCGCCGAGTTGCACCTCTACGAAAAAGGCCCGCACGGCTTCGGCCTGCGCGCCGGCTACGGTCCGACCTCCGAGTGGCCGCAACGCGCCGCCGAGTGGATGCGCAGCCACGGCTGGCTCACGCCGGCGACGAAAACGGTTTCTCCCTAAACCCCCATGTCACCTCCACGCACCCTCCGGGCGGCTCGTCCTCCGCCCTGAGCGCTCTCGCTCCTATCCGATGAACCCCGCCGGTTTCGCTGTGCGGCGAGACCGTTTTTCGCCCGGTAATCCACGCTCCACGCTGAAGCCGCGCGCGCCCCGCTGCGCGGCTGCTCCCCCATGAAACGCACCCTGTTCCTCCTCCTGTTCTTTGTCCTCGGCGCGACTCCCGCGCTTTTCTCGCAAACGATCACGAAATTCTCGATCCCCGCCTCCGCCGTCACCGCGAGCACCTACGACACCGCCAACAACGCCGTGCCCGCCAACGCCGTCGACGGCAACCTCAGCACGCGCTGGGCCGGCCAGGGCGACGGCGCCTTCATCACCTTCGATCTCGGCCCGTCGCAGACGGTCAGCTACGTGAAGATCGCCTGGTATCAGGGCAACACCCGCACGGAAAACTTCGAGATTCGCGTCTCCACCGACGGCCTCGCGTTCACCACCGTGTGGTCCGGCAACAGCAGCGGCACGACGACGAATTTCGAAACCTTCGACTTCGCCGACACGCCCGCGCGCTACGTCCGCATCGTCGGCCACGGCAACTCCTCCGGCAACGGCTGGAACAGCATCAGCGAACTCGAAGTCTGGGGCATCGTCGGCTCCAGCGGCGGCGGCTCCACCGGCACCGTGCCGTTCACTGTCGAGGCGCAGACCGTCGGCTACAACTCCTCCTATTGGTCGCTCGTCAGCGACGCCGCGGCTTCCGGCGGCACCGCCCTCAAGGAACTCGTCAACAGCACCGGCTCCGCGCCCGCGGCCGGCGGCCTCGTCTACACCTTCACGCTCGCGTCGCCCGCGACGGTTTACCTGCAGATCAAAGCCAAAGCCGCCAACACCAGCTCCGATTCCGTCTGGGCGCGCCTCGACTCCGGCAGTTGGTCGCAGTTCACCTTCGATTCGACGAACCAGTTCACGTGGCGCAACAAGTCCTACAGCAGCGTCGCCGCCGGCACGCACACGTTCGAGCTGCGCTGCCGCGAGGCCAACGGCCTCGTCGATCTCGTTGCCGTCACGCTCGACAACAACACGCCGCCGCCCGTCGGCACGAACAACGTCGCCGCGCCCGTCTTCAGCCCCGCCGGCGGCACCTACAGCACCGCCCAGAACGTCACGATCACCTCCGCCACGAGCGGCGCCACGATCCGCTACACGACCAACGGCGCGACGCCCACTCCGACGACCGGCACGATTTATTCCGCTCCGGTGAACATCGCCGCGACCACGACGCTGAAAGCCATCGCCTACCAATCCGGCATGACCGACAGCACGGTGACGACTGCGACCTACACGATCGCGAGCCCGCCGCCGCCGCAAGTCGCCGCGCCGACCTTCAGCCCGGCGGCCGGCACGTATTCGAGCGCGCAAAACGTCACGATCTCCACCACGACCAGCGGCGCCACGATCCGTTACACGACCAACGGCACCGCTCCGACTTCGTCCAGCGGCACAATCTACACCGCTCCGGTCGCCGTGAGCGCGACGACGACGCTGAAGGCGATCGCCTACGCCGCGGGCATGACCGACAGCAACGTCACCAGCGCGACCTACACGATCACGACCAACGGCCTCGACCCGAACGCGCCGCCCGGAACGAACTTCGATCTCTCGCACTGGAAAATCACGCTGCCGATCAACAACGCCGAGGAGCACAGCGCCGCCGAACTCACCGCCGGCTACGAGCACCCCGACTGGTTCTTCACCGACCCCGACACCGGCGGCATGGTTTTCAAAGCGCCCAATCTCGGCGACACGACCGGCGGCTCGAGCTACGCGCGCTCGGAGTTGCGCGAGATGCTCGCGCCGAGCGGCTCCGCCGGCGCGCACGCGAACAACTGGGTCACCTCGACCTCCAGCAGCTCGATCAAGAGCGGCGCCGGCGGCGTCGACGGCACGATGAACGCCACGCTCACCGTCGACCACGTTTCCACCACCGGCGACTCCGCGAAAGTCGGCCGCGTGATCGTCGGCCAGATCCACGGCCCGAGCACCGAAGTCATCCGCCTGTATTTTCACAAGCGCCCCAGCGACACGCGCGGCGCGATCTACTTCGGCCACGACCACCCGTCCTCCGGCGCGAACACCTACGTCCCGATCCTCGGCGACCCGAACAACCTGAATCCGTCCAACGGCATCCTGCTAGGCCAGACGTGGAGCTACGAAATCAAAGTCGTCGGCCACACGCTCACGGTGAAAGTCACGCCGCAAGGCGGCACGACGACCACCGTAAACTACACGATCGAGTCCGGCTACGACGGCCTCGACCTCTACTTCAAGGCCGGCGTCTACAACCAGAACAACACCGGCACGACCGACGACTACGCCCAAGCGACCTTCTACTCGCTCACGCACGTGCATCCGTAGCCGCGAGGTAGGTCCGGGCTTCAGCCGGCCCCGGTTGTTCGTCGTCCGCGGTTGCTGACCGCAAAATTCAGCTTGGTCTCACGCCCGCACATCTGTGCGGGCGTTTTATTTGAGCGTCGCTCAAACCGACTCGCCCAGGTCGTAGTGCCGCGCGACGTTCTTCTGCACCGTCTCCATCATCTCGCGCACGACTCCCTCGCGGTCGTTGAACAGATCCCACACGTCGCCGGCCAGCGGCTCGGTCGCCGCGAACGGCACGCGTTGCACGAGCCGGAAGCGATCGTTCGGTCCAGGGTGCGTGTCGTCGTCGGTCGTCGGCCGGTTGAGCACCTCGGCGAAATTTTTCTCCACGACGAGCGACGGCGCGGCGACGGAGTTGTCGTAGAGATTGCGCAGCGGCCGGCGGTCCGTCCGCGCGGCGGTCACTTCGACCTCGGCGCGGGCGTCGAAATCCACGCTCGCGCGGATGACGTGCTTCAAGCCGCCCTCGAACGCCGCCGCGCCGAACGCCTGCGCGGCGACGCGATCCGCGAGCACCTCCTGCAGGCGCGTCGCGCCGTGGCTGATGCGCCGGAACAGGAAATCGTAGAACCGCAGGAAGTGGAACGCCGCGTTGAACCAGCTCGCCTGGCCTGCGGCGACCATCGCGTGGACGAACTTGATCATGTCGTTCTGCACGCGCAGCGCGATGTCGCCGCCGGCGGTGTCGCGATTGGCGAAGTGGCCGTATTCGTGCGCCAGCACGCTGCGGAAATGCTCCTGCTTGAAGTCGTTCAACACCGCCGCGCCGACGACGAGCACGCGCTGCGCGCGGTTCTGCAGCTTCTCGCGCCAGGTGCCGCGCTCGTAGACGCACAGCTCGGTGCCGACGGTCAGGCGAATCTCGTCGACCGGGCGCGTCTGCAAGCGCGCGGCGACGCTCTCGACGAGTTGCCAGAGTTTCTCCGCCTCGCCGCGCTGCAACACGCGGCCGGGGTCTTCGGCATTCACCTTCAGAAACAGCGAACGCCCCATCGCCCACACCGTCGCGCCCGCGCCGATGACGACGATCACCGCGAGCTTGATCGGAATCCGACCGGCGACGAGAAAGCCGTAGATCAACGCCGCCGCGAGCCCGACGACGATCACCGCCACGATGGGCAGCGAGATGTAGTAATAGACGCCCGCGACGTTGAGCACGGAGCGGTAGATTTTTCGCAGACGCAGCTCGGCCGGATTGACCGCGACGGCTGGATCGGACCGCTCGATCTGGCGCAGCGTCGCCCGCGACAACGCGAAACCGACGACGTAGAGCAACGCCAGTCCGCCCGCCCAAGCGGCGACCGTCCACAAGCTCGCCCGCACCGCCCGCCACGCCGTCGCGCGCGAGCGCACGCCGGAGGCGAGGAAGTTCTCCGCCGCCGCCGGATCGAGGCCGAGTTTTTCCGCCCGGCGGATTTCGTCGGCGGCGAGAATCCAATGCTCGTCGATCGCGGCGACGATGGCCGCGTAGTAGTGCGGCGCGAAACTATCCGGACGAAGCCGAAGCATCTCGTCCACGGCCGATCGCACCGCGGCGATCCGGTCCAATCGGAGGCCGAGCTGCGCGATCGTGACGAGGACTTGGAGATCGTCGCCGCCGGGCAGGTTCCGGCACTCGAGCGCGAGCCCGAACGCTTTCTCGCGGTCGGCCTGCGACGCCTCGCCCTTTTCGGGAAACGCGAGTTCGCTCGCCAGCGAAATGAGGTTCGGCATCGAGCGACGGACGGCGACGGCGCGCTCGATGAGCTGCAGACCCTCGGCGCGCCGGCCCTGGCGGACGACGCAAGCGCCGAGGCGGCGCAGCGCGGCGTCGAAGTTCGGCTGCTGCGCGAGCACCTGCCGGTAGAGCGGCTCGGCTTTGGCGAACTCGTCGGCGTCGAACGCCGCGGTCGCGGCGCGAAACGCCTCGACCGCTGCCGGCGCGGCGGCGCGGAGTTCCTCGACGATCGGGCCTTCGATGGCCGGATCGCGCTGCGAGCGGGTTTGGGCAGCGCGGGCGTTGACGAGTGCGGCGAGCGCGAGGGCCAGCCAGACGAAGCGGAATTTCAGCGCATTCATAGGGCGCCGCGCTGGCCCGGCGCGGAAACGTGCGCGAGCAAGCCGCACCCGCGCACCGGTGGCAACACGGCAATTTCGCGCCGCCGGTGTGGCTCACATGCCGCGCACGATGAGCACGAGCGCGACGATGGCGGTGTTGACGACGCGCCGCACGATGCCGGCAAACTGGCCGCGCGGGAACCTGACGGAGCGCGGGGGGCGCGCGTTGGCTCCCGGGTCCGGACTTTACTCGGCGACCGGACTGGTTTTTATTGCCGCCGCAAAAGTCATCCACGCCTGCCGCCGGGCCACGGGAGGCAAGAATCGGAGGTTTCGTTATGCACGCTCCCATCCGTTCTTCTGCGTCGGCATCCACGGAGTTTGGCGTCGTCCCGCCGCTCTCGTCCGAAGCGTATTCCGCCCTGCCACCGACCGCCGCCCGGCTCGTGCGCGCCGTGCAGGATTTGTCGCTCGCGCACTCGATCGAGGCGGTGCGCGAAATCGTCCGCCACGCGGCGCGCGAGCTGACGCACGCCGACGGCGCAACCTTCGTCCTGCGCGACGGCGAGCAATGCTACTACTTCGACGAGGACGCCATCGCGCCGCTCTGGAAGGGACAGCGTTTCCCGATGGAGGCGTGCGTGAGCGGCTGGGCGATGCGGCACGGCGAACCGGTCGTGATCGAGGATGTGTTCGCCGACCCGCGCGTGCCGGTCGACGCGTATCGCCGCACGTTCGTGCAGAGCCTCGTGATGGTGCCGATCCGCGCGGCGAATCCCATCGGCGCGATCGGCAACTACTGGTCGCAGTCGCATCGCGCGACGGACGAGGAGGTGCAGGTGTTGCAGGCGCTCGCGAGCACGACCGCGGTCGCACTGGAAAACGTCCGCGTCTACGGCGAGTTGGAAAAACGGGTCCGCGAGCGCACGCGGCAGCTCGAAAACGCAAACGAGGAGCTGCAGTCGTTCTCCGCGTCGGTGTCGCACGACTTGCGCGCGCCGCTGGCGATCATCGCCGCTTGCGCCGACCTGCTGCGGCTCACGAGTGCGGACGCGCTCGACGCGAAGGCGCGCGAGCTCCTGCTGAAAATTCCGACGCAGGTCACGCGCATGTCGGCGTTGATCGACGATCTCCTGCGGCTCGCGCGCATTCGCGAAGCGGAGTTGAACGTCGCCCCGGTCGACCTCACCGCGCTGGCCCACGAGATCGCCCGCGAGTTGCGCGGACGCGAGCCGGAACGCGCGGTGGAGTTCGTCGCACCGCCGAGCGAGCCGGTGGAGGGCGACGCGCCGCTGCTGCGCATCGCGCTGGAGAACCTGCTCTCGAACGCGTGGAAATTCACGCGACACACGCCCGGCGCGCGCGTCGAACTCGGCCACTTCGCGCACGGCGACGGCGTGCGGACGTTCTACGTGCGCGATAACGGCGCCGGCTTCGCGATGGCCGAGGCGACGAAGCTCTTCACGCCGTTCCGCCGCCTGCATCACGCGGCGGACTACGCCGGCACCGGCGTCGGCCTGACGATCGTCGCGCGCGTGATCGACAAGCACGGCGGCCGCATCTGGGCCGAGGCGCGTCCGGGCGAGGGGGCGACGTTTTCCTTCACGCTCGGCTCGGCGCGCTGAGTTTTCCGGTCGCGCTACGATCCGCCGACGCGGAAGCGCGGACGCGTCAGCTCCGGGGGGGCGGGGCCGGCGGAGCCGGGCGCGATACCGGGTTCCGGGGACGCGAGATTTCACGGGAGCGCCGCGGGTTCGCGGGGCCCTGTAACCAAATCCGCGAGCGAGCGTCTTTGCCGCTTCAACCCCCTCCCACTAACCCATGAAAAATCGCTTGTTCATCGCCGCGGCCGCCGCCGCTCTCGTTTTCTCCACCGCCACCTTTGCGCAGGAAGCCGAACATCACGGCAAGGAAGGTAAGAAAAAGGGTCCGTTCGTGAAGGCCGACAAAGACGGCGACGGCAAACTCACCGAGACGGAATTCGTCGAGTTCACCGCGGCGCGCATGAGCGCCGACGAAGCGAAGGCGAAATTCAAGGAGCTCGACAAGGACGGCAACGGCTCGCTCAGTCGCGAGGAATTCGCCGCCGGCGCTCCGAAGCACAAGAAAAAGGGTTGAGCCCGGATTTCTCCCAATGACAGCCATTCGCTGTGGGTCCGATACCCTGAAGCTTGCTTCGGCTTGGTCGGCAGAACGGGATTGAGTGTGGATTGCATGGGGCTCGAACGGGTTTGCAGAGGTCTTTTCAAATGCCCCGGAGCTTGCTCCGGGGATCTTTACTTTTCGTGCCGAGTCAGGTCGGCGCCGACGACGACTCGGCGCGGTGCACACACTTCGAGCTTACCAAGCGTCCGAGAATGCGGTTCGCTCTGCGTCGTATGCTGCGTCTTCTCACTCCTCGTCGGCTCGCGGCGTGTGCCGCGGCGTTCGTCTTCGTTTCCATTTCGCTGCGCGCCGCCGATCCGGCCGCGCTCGGCTTCGATCCGCAGCGACTCCAGCGGCTCGACGCGACGATCCAGCGCGAGATCGACGCCGGCAAACTCGCCGGCGCCGTGGCGATCGTGAAACGCGACGGGCAGGACGCCGTGTTCAAGGCCTACGGCTACATGGATGTCGAGAACCGCATTCCGATGCGCACGGACGCGATCTTCCGCGTCGCCTCGATGAGCAAAGCGTTCACGACCGTCGCCGCGCTCATGCTCTACGAGGAAGGCCATTTCCTCCTGGGCGATCCGATCAGTAAATGGATTCCCGAGTTCTCGCGCTCCATCGTGGCCGTGCCGCCGCCGCCCGGTTCGCCGAGCGACGTCAAATACGTCACCGTCCCCGCCAGGCGCGGCATCACGATCCACGACCTCATGACGCACACCGCCGGGCTGACTTACGGCGACTTCGCGGCGATCGACGACTACAAGAAGGCCAAGCTCCACGGTTGGTATCTCATCGATCACGACGAGACGATCGGCGACGCGGTGAAGCGCCTGGCCAAACTCCCGCTCGCGACGCAGCCCGGCGAGGGCTTCGACTACGGCTACGGCACCGACGTGCTCGGCTACCTCGTCGAAGTCATCTCCGGCCAGCCGCTCGATCAATTCATCGAGCAGCGCATCTGCCGCCCGCTCGGTTTGAAGGACACATGTTTCTATTTGCCGAAGGAGAAGGCCGACCGTCTCGCCGTCGTCTACGGCCTGGTGAACGGCAAACTCACGCGTATGGAGGACTCGAAGCGCACCGACTTCATCGACGGCCCGCGGAAGCTCTTCTCCGGCGGCGCCGGTCTCGTCTCCACGGCGAGCGACTACGGTCGGTTCCTTCAAATGCTCGCGAACGGCGGCGAACTCGACGGCGTTCGCCTGCTCAGCCCGCGCACAGTGGCGCTGATGCACGTCAACCACACCGGCGACCTCTTCAAGTGGAACACGCGCGCCTTCGGACTCGGTTTCTGGGTGAACGAAGACCCTGGCAAGCTCGGCGAGAACATCGGGCAGGGCGCGTTCGGTTGGGGCAGCGCCTATTATCCCGAATACGCGGTCGATCCGAAGGAGCGACTCGTGATGCTCCTCATGATGCAGCTCCGCCCGACGGAAGGCGCTAACCTCAATCACCGCTACAAGCCGGTCATCTACCAAGCGCTGAAATAAGCGGAACAACAGCACCCAGCTCTCCCCGAAGGGCGATATGATATCGCCCCTTCATAACGCCGGGCGTCGCACATTTTCCGGCTTCCGCCCGCGCGGCTCTTCTGCGAGTGGTTTTGCACCCCTTGGGCGACGAAATCCCTCGGCCCGAAAAATCCCACGCTCATGAATACCCTGATTGCACTCTGGTTGCCGATCCTGCTCAGCGCAGTGGTCGTGTTCGTCATCAGCTCGCTCATCCACATGGTCGTGAAATGGCACGCCGGCGACTACGGCGCGTTCGCCAACGAGGACGCCATCCGCGACGCGATCCGCGCCGGCAACCCCGCGCCCGGCCGCTACGTCATCCCGCGTTGCGGCGACATGAAGGACATGGCCAGCGACGCCATGCGGAAGAAATACGAGGAAGGTCCGGTCGGACACATGACCATCGGACCCAACGGCGTGCCGAACATCGGAAAATTTCTCGGCATGTGGTTCGTGTGGGCGCTGATCGTCGCCGCGGTTGCCGGCTACCTCGCCGCGCGCGTGTGCGGTCTGGATCACAGCCACGCGAGCGCTGCAGCCAAACTCGCGGGCGCGGTCACGTTCATCGCGCACGGCTTCGGCACGGTGCAGGAGTCGATTTGGATGATGCGTCCGTGGTCGGCGTCGGCGAAATACCTGTTCGACTCCGCGCTCTATGGCGCCGGCACGTGGGGCGTGTTTCTCTGGCTCTGGCCGTGAGCGGCCATCGTAGACCCCGGCCGAGCGACGCGTAGCCGCTCGGCTTAGTCGCTTGGGTTCCGCCGGTGGCCGAAAGAATCGGCCGGCTAGCCGGGATATTTCGCCGCGTAGCGGAAACCGTGGGGTTTTCGCGCCTCGGCAGCGGCGAAATTCTTACGAATTCCGCTACTGCGCTGCGTCGCGTGCTTCGCTCTGCGGGTGAAATTTCCGGGTTAGATCTCCGTTTCGTCGTCGGACGGGAGGAGCATTTCGAACGTCACCCACTTCCGGAATTCCTCGGGCGCGACGCCGTGCGCGCTCGCGGTCGCTTCGGCGGCTTCCTCGCCCTCGGCGGCGTCGCCGGCCGGGAGTCGCGCGGCGGTCCGCCGATCGAGCAGGAAATTTTCGAACAGCTTCTCGCGCCCGATCTCGATGTCGGCGCGCCGGAACGCGAGCGAGTAGGTGGCGAAATGGCCGGTCGCGGGCTCGCGCCGCCGTCGCATGTCGGCCACCACCGCGTCGAGGCCCGCCGCCTCCGCAGCGGTGAGCGGTCGGACCTTCAATACGCGCAGCATCTTCCACGCGCGATCGCTCTCCGACCAGATAACTTCCGACACGATCAGCTTCGTCTCCGCGCCGTCGCGGCGAAACCGCAGTTCGACGGGCGTGCGCCTGAACGACGTGCGCGTGACCACGATGTCCTCGTCCGCGGCGAGTTTGGCGAACGACAACCGCTCGGCGGGCAGCGCAATCAAGACCTCCGGCGGCGCGACCGCGCTCCGAAACGCGAACGACCAAACCATCCACAACACCGCCGCGATGCCGATCACGGCGGACACGGCCCGCGAGCGGCGGGAGAGACGACGGGAGCGGGTGAGGCGAAACATGGACGAACGAAAGTTACCACCGAGGCGGGTAGCGGAAGCCGTGAGGCTTGGCACTCAAAGGCCTCGCTTCCACGTGACGTAGATCTCCTCGACCTTCGCACGCGCCCACGGCGTTTTGCGCAGAAACGTCAGGCTCGACTTGACGCTCGGGTCGAAAAGAAAACACCGCACCGGCACGCGCCGCCCCAACTCGGCCCAGCCGAACTCCGCGACAAGTTCGGTGAGCAGTTTCTCGAGCGTGATGCCGTGGAGCGGGTCGTTGGATTTGAATTCGGCCATGAGAGACAATTCGGGAGGTAACCACGAAAAAAACGAAACACACGAAAAGAAGGCGCCCCGCCCGCGAATCGCGCGGATGGCCGCGAACCGCTGAGAATTCGACAGGTGGTTGTCGACGGTCCGGACCCGGCCACGCGTTTTATGAGGAACAGACGCTCAACTGATCAGCAGCAAACGCGTTTCGCCGGGTCGCGTTTCCGGCGCGCGGTGGATGCACGGCGGCACGGGATTGCCGGGATAATCCAGCGCGATGCGCCAGAGATTGAAATTGCCGAACGAAAACGGCTGAGCCTCCGCTGCCGGCGCGTAGTGCAGGTCGTAGCTGTGGTCGGACAGAAATTCACCGAAGCCGTCGTCGTCCTTGCCGCCGTAGAGTTCGAGCAGGCGGGCGCGCGTCGGCGGATGATCGACGCGGCGCTGCACATCTTCGTTGCGGAGGCCTTCGCTGGACGGGCCGAAATACGTGCAGAGATAAGTGTCGATCGCGACGGGGGCGCGATCGGCGTGAAACGAAAACACATCCGTCGCCACGATCGCGTGCTCATCGTCGCGCGTGCAGCCGTTGATGTAGTTGAGCACGGGATCGAGCTGGCGATCGCGCAGCAGCCGGAAATCGCCGAGCATCGCTTCGACCGCGAGACGTCCCGCCGCAGTCAACGGCAGCGCGCGCAGTCGCTCCTCGTCGAGTTCGTGAATGCCCTCGTCGCGGATCGCCAACTGTGCCGCCACCTCGCCGAAGTCTCCCGCGAGCGAGCGTGTCCAGCAGAGCGCGTTGACGCCGTCGCGCAGCGGCGTGCTGACGAGTTCGGCGAAGCTGCGGACTTCGCGGATGCGAAAATAGTCGAAGGGTCGTGCGGGCATGCCCAATTGCTGGGATCACGTGCGTGCGTAGACGAACCTGTTTTGCGCGTCGAACGCGAGCAACCGACGCGCAGCGGATGCGGCCGGCCGTTACCGAGGTTGCGAGACGGGAGGTGCGGAGGAGCGGGATGAACGCGGATCACGCGGTCAGCGTTTCGTCGAATTCATGGAAGAATACGATGAGCAGTGCCGCGCTGCCGATCAGTTCGGAGAAGATCAGATTCGCTCCGGCCTTAATGCCGAGCGTCGCCATTTGAAATGCAATCACTGTTGCTGCGACCAACGCGACGCCGGTCACGAACGCGCCCGTCAGGCTGACGGTCGTGCGCCGGTCGGCGCGCAGCGGTCGCGCGCGGCTGAAGAAGTAGAAGCAGAAGCCGACGTAGGCGATCATGGCGAAGTATTCGCTGCGCTCGACCTGCGGCAAATCGAGGAGCGCGTCGTAGGCTCCGTGGGCCAGAATACTGAGCGGAAACACGAGTAGCAGATCGTTGAGGCCGCCCATGCCGCGGGTGCAGGCGCGGTAAAGGGCGAGACCGTTCACGCCGGTGAGGGCGATGTGGAAGAAGTTCGCGGTCAAAAAACGACCCGGTGCGCTCGCGGCCGCCGAGGTGGCAAAATACGAGACGTTTTCCTCGACCGCGAAGCCGAGTCCGACGAAGCAAGCGACGGTCAACACCTCGAGTTCGTCGTCTCGTTTCCGCAGAAAGAGTATCAGTGGAGCGAAAAGGAGCAGCTTCGAGAGCTCTTCGCGCGCACCGACGCCACCGATATTGTAGGCGAATCGATGGACGATTTCCGTGCCCTCGCGGAAGCCGAGAACGTCGTCTTGCACGACCACGAGGAAGATCGTCACCGTCGTGCTGAGCACACCGGCGAGGAGTCCGCTCCCGCAGAGCAGACCGGTTCGCGAAAACGGCGAGGCGACTTGTCCGAGATGAAACAGAAACAAGGCCCAGGTCACGCCGGCCACGGCGGAGACGAGCAGGAGCTCCGGTTCGTAGGAATCGATTTGCACGGCCGGGATCAACCGCAGCATTTCGGCCCAGCGACGCGACTCCGTGGCAGCTTCGAGTGCCAGACCGGGACTGGAATAGGGCGCGTAACGCGGATCTCGGAGCAGCAGTTCGAGCCGCGCGAAGTCTTTCGCCTTCACCAGGGCGCGGACGGCCATGTAACGCGACTCGGTGGCGTCGTCGGCCTCGCCTTCCCGGGCGAACATCTCGAATGCCGCCCCGAAATTCTCGTGGCGCATGAGCACTCGCCCGAAAGCGTAGCGCGTGAAGCGGAGCGGCGCGGGTTGGGCCGCGCGCTGCTCGAGGCGCGCGAACGCGCCTTCATCCACAGATTGCCACGCAGCGAAAAAATCCAGCGCCAGCCCTGCTCGCGGCTCGTCGAACCTGCGCGCGAGCGCCGTGTGGAGCGCGGCGAAGTCCGCGGCGACCACGTGTGGCGCGAGGGTCGGCACACTCCGCAGCACGTCAAAGAATCGCAACGATTCGGGCGCCAGCTCCTCGGCAAATGCGTCGGCGAGGCCGTCCGCCGCCCCGGTAGCGAGCGGAGCGTCGGGATCGCCGGCGTGCGCTGCGACGCCGATTCGCGCCAGCACGCGTTCGCCGAATAGATACGATTTCGCGGGCCGGAGGGTGTGAAGAATTGCCCCGACCGCGACACCGGTTGCGACGAAGGCGATCACGAGCCGCCACAGAAACGAGCGACTGCGCGATGCGTGGGACAGGAACTGTTGCCAACGCGAGCGCGACTCGGTCATGGCGAGCCTGCGGTCTCGGTTCCGTAAAGTTCCACGACGCTTTCGCGCAGCAGCACGACCAGCGTGAACACGCCGAGCGCCGTGCCGAAGGGGAACATCAGGCAACTAAGTCCTGCCACCACGAGCGAAAACATCCGCGCTTTCCGCCGCGCGATGCACAGGCCCGACACGAGCGTCAGCGCGCCGCCGGTGATGATGAAGAAACCCGCGAAGGCGTAGAACCACCGGAAGATCGCGAACACCTGTTGCGGTGGCGGGTTTCCGCCATGCTGGGGCATCGTCATGACCGCGCGCATCAGCGCCCAATGCAGGCCCAGAAACGCGAGTCCCACGAGCGAGAGTCCGGCGAGCACGTAGTGAAACACCGCGAGCAGCTTGAGGTGCTGCGCATCGACTTTGCGTTGGTCGCGGAGCAGGGGAGGGAGATCGGGAGGAGTCATGGGGAAGTTTCTTCGACTAGGAGGGTGGCTACAACGCGGGCCGTATGGGCACATTACTCTGCTTCCTCGAAGTAGTTTTGATCAATCTCATGGACTTCGAATTTTTGGGCCACGCGAACGCCGATCCCGTGACGCAGCATGAGATCGATTAGCATCTCGCCGTCGACGAGCACGATCTTGGTCGTCGAGCCTCGCTGGATGAATTCTCGCGCACTCGGCTGAAATCCACTCGTGGTGATGAACACACCTTTCGTCACACCTTGGCCTGCGAGCGAACCGATGAAGGCCTGCACTTCTTTACGGTCGATGATGCGGTCGGGACGGTATTTCTTCGCCTGCACGAGCAACTGGTCGAGCCCGAGTGCATCCTGATTGATACGGCCGTCGATACCCTCGTCCCCGCTGCCGCCCACATGCTGGATGGAGTTCTCTCGGGCACCGCCGTAACCCATCGCCTGCAATACATCGAGAACCAGCCGTTCGAAAAATTCCGGGGTCTGGTCGACGATCGTTTGGAGCAGCCGTCCGCGCAGGTCCGACTGAAGGGCTTCGATCTGGCCGGCGATGATTTCGTGCGGGGTGGCGGTGCTTTCGGCCTCGGAAAGACCGCGCGAGCCGGCGGCGATTTCCTTCTCGCGTCGTTTGGCGCTGCCGGCGGCCCAAGCCTCCTCGTAACCCGGGATCGTCTTCAGGTCGGCATCGCGAATTCGCTCGGGGTGCTGCTGGAGAAATTCGGTGGCGGTCGGTGTGGCGCGGTAAGTCTTGGGCGCGACTTTAGCGATCAGGCCGGCCTTGGTGAGGAAGGTCATCGCCCAACCGACGCGGTTGCGAATGGTGGAGCCGCCGCTGGCCAGACGGTGCGCGGCGTCCTCGGGGCTCAGCTTGAACTCCTTGATCATGGCTTCCGTCGCGGTGTTGCGCGTGATCGGTTCTTTCGTGGCCAACACGAGGACGGGGCGGAGCAGGCGGTCGAAGGTGGGGATGGGCATGGGAGTTAATGGTCAAAGGGAGAAACAGACGGCCGAGCGGGAGTTGGAGGCGGATTTTGGCTCTTGAAGCGGGCGGGTGCTTGGCTTTGTTTCATTTCGCCGGGTGCCTCTCGCAGGCTCGATACGGAACAACCAGCCCGGTATCACTTTCCCGACCCGCTGTTGCCGCAGCGG
Organism: Opitutia bacterium; assembly: GCA_016187945.1. Taxonomy (GTDB): domain Bacteria; phylum Verrucomicrobiota; class Verrucomicrobiia; order Opitutales; family Opitutaceae; genus Didemnitutus. Next base: position 159,737 of record JACPIT010000006.1, on the reverse strand, counting down.
GTTTTTTGTTGGCAAGGTGGGCGCGCCAGACGTCGTTCGCCGCGGCGACAAGCGGGGGATGTTTCGGGCCGCCTTCAGCTCTCCGAGTTTTGAAACGGATGTTCATGTTGCCCTTGTGTTGGAAGAATGGGAACCGCGACATTGTTCTGCGCTTACAAATCGCCGGCGATGGAGGGTTTGACTGGAGGCCAACTCGGACCGATAGGTGATGTGGGTCTGCCCTTGCTGAAAGTCGTCTTCATGACGTCGCGACGTTGAGTCGCTCAGGCAAACGGTGGGCCTAACTTGTTTGCAGCGGTGAGCCGATTTTTCTTGGTATAGTAGTTCCTGTGGCCGTCGTAGCGAGAATGGTCATAGAGGTCCACGACGAGGCGAATTTTGTCGACGAGGTAATCGTAATAGCGGGTTTCGCCTTGTTCAAAAACACGCTGCACGGACCAGCACAAGTAGTCGGACACGGTCAGGAGCGGTTCGGTGCGGGGCGTCTGCACGTTGAAGACGACGTGACTCTTGATCGCATCGAGCCCGCCCCAATCGTGCGCACGTTCGAGCGCGAGCCACAAGGCTTCGGCGAGAACATGCTCGCGGGTGCTGGAGCCGCGTTCGGCGACATTGAGCACGAGTTTTCGTTCACGTTTCATGCGGCGTTTTAACAGGTGAGATAGCATGTCGGCGTAGAATTCTTCGTCTTTGCCGTGGTGACGTCTCTCAAAGATAGCGGGGATTTTTCGCCCCATCACAATTTCCGCTTCGCACGGGAGTTCGCGGAGATAGTGCATCAATACCGAGCGCACGTCGGGTGAATCCTTGCAGGCATGAAAGAAAAATCCGCCGGAGCGAATGCGCCTCTCGACGCTGGGAAGGACGTTCAGCAAAGGGTCTTGCTCAACCTCACGCTGAAGCGCGGCCAGTTCCTGGCGCACGTCGGCGAGTGGCCGGTCGATTCGCACAATTCCCATGCCGAAGCTCAAGGATACGCCATGAGCGCCGAGAATGAGTTTCTTGCCTGAGCCGTAGAACGTGGTGTCTCCCGTTTCGTCGAGGAACCGATGTGCCACTTCCTTGATGGACGCCGAGCTTTCTGCGTGGTCGGTTTGGGAATGGGCCATTGCCGGGCGAGTTCGAAATCGCTGAGTGTGTTTTCCGGCGTGGCCCCGCCAGAATCACGTTTCGGATTTGTCTCCCCCGCTCGTGCGGTCGGCAACGCGAAAGTGGCGACGGTGCTGCGCTTCGGGGAAGAGGCGCGCGGCTCTCCCCATTCACTCCGGACCGGATCGGCTCTTCCGATTCGGGAGCGAAGAGCGGCGAGGCGGTGACGATCCCCGCTACGGAGCGAGAAACCAATCGTTGAGCGCTGAACCCCGCCTGTCTTTACAGAATCAAATCCGGCGGGACGTTCGCGAGGGCGTCTTCCATCGTCGTCAGGCCCATCTTCACCTTCAGCATCGAGTCCTGGTGGAGCGTCTTCATGCCGTTCTTCATCGCGACGCGTTTCAGCTCGGCGACCTCCGCCTCCTTGTTGATCGCCTCGGTCAGTTCCTCGGAGTTCGTCATCAGCTCGTGGATGCCGACGCGGCCCTTGTAGCCGGTGCCGCCGCAGATGTGGCAGCCGCCGGGATTGGCTTTGAAAATTTCCGGTGGCTCGCCGTCGAGTTGGAGCGCTTTCTTGAGGATCTCCCACTCGCGGCCCTCGGGCTTGTATTTCACTTTGCAGTTCTTGCAGACACGGCGGAGGAGGCGTTGCGCGCAGACGCAGACGAGCGAGGCGGAAATGTTGAACACCTCGACGCCCATCTCACCGAGACGCGCGACCGTCGACGGCGCGTCGTTGGTGTGGAGCGTGGAGACGAGCAAGTGGCCGGTGAGCGCGGCTTCGACGGCGATGCCGGCGGTTTCCTCGTCGCGGATTTCGCCGACGAGGATGATGTCGGGGTCCATGCGGAGGTAGCAGCGGAGCGCGCGAGCGAAGGTGAGTCCGATCTGGCGGTTCATCTGCATCTGGTTGATGCCGCCGAGCGTGTATTCGATCGGGTCTTCCGCGGTCTGGATGTTCACGTCGGGCGTGTTCACTTCGCCGAGCGCGGAGTAGAGCGTCATCGACTTGCCGGAGCCGGTCGGGCCGCAGTGCAGAATCATGCCGTAGGGCTGGCGGATGCACTCGCGGTATTTGGCGAGATTCTCGTCGGAGAAACCGAGGGCGGGGAGCGGCAGCGTGGACTTCTGTTTGTCGAGGATACGCATGACGACCTTCTCGCCGTGGTTCATCGGGCCGGTGGCGACGCGCAGGTCGATGTCGATGTTCTTCTTCGTATACTTTTTGAAGACGATGCGTCCGTCCTGCGGCAACCGGCGCTCGGAGATGTCGAGGTTGCACATGATCTTCAGGCGGGCGACCATGGCGCCGATGACCTGTTTCGGGAGGCGGAGTTTTTCCACGCACATGCCGTCGATGCGGTAGCGGACCATGAGCTCTTTTTCCTGCGGCTCGATATGGATGTCCGATGCGCCGGCGATGTAGGCGTCTTCGATGATGCGGTTGACGAGCTGGATGATCGGGGCGGAGTCCTCCTTGTCGAGTTCCTCGGCCTTCACCTCGCTGCTGCCGCCTTCGCTGTAGGCGGTGCCGATGATGTCGGCGACTTCGCTGATATCGACGTCGTCCTGCTCGACCTTGGGGCCGGCGGCGGCCTTGGAGTCCTTGAAGAATTTCTTCAGCAGCTCGTCGAGGTAGCTGGCGGGGATGACGCGCACGTCCTCGATGTGGAGCTCGCAAGCGGTCTGGAACGACTCGCGCTTCGCGTAGTCGAGCGGGTTGGTCATCAGCACGCTGACGCCGTTGGTGCCGACTTTCTTGACCGGGAAAACCTGTTCGCGCCGGATCACGGCGTCGCCGATCACCTCGACGAGTTTCTCGTCGATCTCGCCGTCCTCGACTTTGGTGACGAGCGGGAGATCGGTGAACCGCGCGATGAACTTCGCGGTGTCTTCGGCGCTGAGCTGGAACTTCGGGTCCAGCATGCGCTGGATCAGCGTCGAGGAATACTCCGCGACTTCCTGGAGCATCCCGAGATCCTTCTGCGTGAACTGCCCGTTCGTGCCCGCCGAGGGCTCTTTATTGAGAACTTGGATGGCGCCGATGACGATGTTCGTCTTCAGCGGCACGGTGAGCATCGAGTGCACCTCGAAGCCCGTGTTCATGTTTTTCAGCGAGGCGGCCTCGGGGCCCTTGTTGCTGAAGAAAAGTGGCTCGCCGGTCTGGATGACTTTGCCGACGTTGCCGGTGCCGGCGGGCAGGCGGAGCGCCAGGAGTTTTTTCGCCGTCTCCTTGAATTGAAGTTCCTTGTCCTTGTCCTGTCCCCAGAGCGACGGCGAGTAATAGACCTGCTTGAACGCGATCTCGCCGCCCTCGACGAGGTAGAGCGTCATCGACTGCGCCTGGAGCGCCTCGACGACCTTGCTCGCAGTGAGCTCGATGACGGAGTTGACGTCCTCGCGGCTCGGCGCGGGCTTCGAGATGACTTTGATGAGCAGCGAGCGCCGAAGCGTGCCGGTGAGATTGCTGGGATTGGCCATGTCAGGTCAGTTGACGCTCGCGCCGCGCGAACCGAAACAAAAGAGCGACGGCGTGCTAAATCGCTCTTGCGTGTAGGTCAAAAAAACCGCGTCGTCGAGGGAGAACTACCCATGCTGGCCTGGCTCAACGACGTGTGGTTGAAACTCGCGGCGCAGGGCGGAGAAACTCCCGCCGCGCACGAGGCGGGAGCCCGCGGTGAAGCGGCCGCGGCGGACTTTTTGCAGAAGCGACATGGCTTCGCGATCGTCGCGCGGAACTGGCACAGCCCGCGCGACCGCCGCGACGAGATCGACCTCGTCGCGCGCGACGGCGAGGTGCTGGTCTTCGTCGAGGTGAAATCGCGCAGCGTCGACGCGCTCGTGCCCGGCTATCACGCCGTCGACGACCGCAAGAAGCGCGCGCTGCGCCGCGCGGTGCACGCGTATCTGAGCGCGCTCTCGTCGCCGCCGCGCACGTTCCGCTTCGACGTGGTCGAGGTCGGCCTGAGCGATCGTCTGCCGCCGCAGTGCATGCATTTCGAAAACGTCGCGCTCTTCCCGAAGAGCTACCACGCCGCGCGCCAGAGCGGTTCGCTCGATTAGCTCGGAGGACGGAAGACGGCGGACTGAGGGCTGAAGACGGAGGACGGTGGATGGAGGGGCGCGTAGCGGGCTCTTGGTTCCTACAGCTGAGCCGGACTCATGCAGTTGGCCCCGATTTTCCTCCGAAATTCCAAGACTGAAAAGTGCGAGCGTGGGCCAGCCCGCTAGCGGGCGCCCAAGGAGCGCGAGCAAGCTCGCTGGCCCACAGGCAACTGCATCTCCCGGCTCAGGCGCGAAGGTGTCGAAGTGGAGGCCGATCAGACGCCGCGCGCTGAATATTTTATCGTCCGCGAAAATTCGGCACACGTCACACGCTCGTGTCATCCGGCAATAATTTGTTGGCGGGGCGGAGCGATGAGAGCACTGTGCGCGCCATGCCTGACCACGAGCGGCATCCTTTCCTTCACGGCCTCAGCAAGCACCGCGGCGCCCCGCCGACGGTCGTCGTCATCTTTGGCGCCTCCGGCGACCTGACGGCGCGCAAGCTCACGCCTGCGATCTACAATCTCGCGATCGACGGCCTGCTGCCCGCCGACTTCTTCCTCATCGGCTACGGGCGCAAGCCGATGCCCGACGCGGAATTTCAGAAGCTCTCCGTCGACGCCATCAAGGAGTTCTCGCGCCGCGAACTGCGCGACGACGTCTGGTCGCGCCTCGCCCCGCGCACGCTCTACGTCAGCGGCGGCTACGACGAGGCGGCCGCGTTTACCAAGCTCGCGCAGAAAATTTCCCATCTCGAAAAAGAAATCGGGCAGGATCTCCAGGCGCTGTTCTACATCTCCACGCCGCCGTCGGTCTTCGCGCCGATCATCCAGAACCTCGGCGCGAGCGGTCTCGCCGCGCGCCACCTCGGCAAGCCGACTCAGTCGAAGGTCATCATCGAAAAACCCTTCGGCCGCGACCTCACCAGCGCGAAGGCGCTCAACCAGGAGCTGACGTCCGTGTTCGAGGAGTCGCAGGTCTTCCGCATCGACCACTACCTCGGCAAGGAGACCGTGCAGGACTTGCTCGTGCAGCGTTTCGCCAACGCCATCTTCGAGCCGCTCTGGAACCGCAACTTCGTCGATCATGTGCAGATCACCGTCGCCGAGGAAGTCGGCGTCGAGGCGCGCGCCGGTTACTACGAGCAGAGCGGCGCGCTGCGCGACATGATCCAGAATCACACGATGCAACTCGTCGCGCTCACCGCGATGGAGCCGCCCGTGTCGCTCGACGCCGAGGCGATCCGCGACGAGAAGGTGAAACTCCTCCGCGCCATGCAGCCGCTGCGCCTCGACGGCCCGAACAGCGACGTCGCCCGCGCGCAATACGACGACGGCATCCTTGGCGGCAAGCCGCAGCCCGGCTACCTGCGCGAGAAGGACGTCACGCCCGGCTCGACGACCGAGACGTTCGCGGCGCTCCGCCTGAACATCAACAACTGGCGCTGGCACGGCGTGCCGTTCTACATCCGCTCCGGCAAGCGCATGGCGCGCCGCGTCACCGAAATCGCGATCCGCTTCAAGCGCGCGCCCGGAAACATTTTCGCCGACTCCGACCGCTTCCAACTCGCGGCCAACACGCTCGCGTTCCAGATCCAGCCCGACGAGGGCATGAGCATGATCCTCAACGCGAAGATCCCCGGCCTCGAGACGCGCACGCAGCCGGTGAAGATGAATTTCAAATACGCGACGACCTTCGGCTCGAACACGCCCGAGGCTTACGAGCGCCTCGTGCTCGACGCGATGATCGGCGACGGCACGCTCTTCATCCGCGGCGACGAGACGGAGCGTTCGTGGGAGCTGATGACGCCGATCCTCGAATTCTGGCGCGACCAGAAACGCGCCGGACTCGACAGCTACACCGCCGGCTCGTGGGGGCCTAGATCCGCCGAGGCGCTCCTCGCGGCCAACGGCCACGCGTGGCGCGAACCGTGAGCCGGCGCGCCGCGCCGGCAAGTAACAAGGGACAAGGACCAAGTAACAAGATGAGTGTCGAAAAATTTTCCCCCGGAGGGTCAGCGCGCTTGCGCGCGCCGAATGACGTTCTTGCGCGCGCAAGCGCGCTGGCCTACGGGACGGCTTCTGCTCCCTCCCGCTGATGCATGCCCTCTTCAACGCCCTCCCCGGTATCGAGGTGCCCGTCGGCGGGATCAACGCCGGCTTCAAAAAACTCTGGGCCGACACGCCGGCGAAGGAGAGTCGCGCGATGCAGCTCAACCTCGTGCTGCACCTCGGACTCAACACGACGCCGGACGACGCCGAGCAGCAGTTCCGCACGACGGTCGAGTTCGCGAAGCGCTATCCGTGCCGCGTCGTCGTGCTCTGTCCCGAGTCCGATCCCGCCGCCGAGAAGCTTTTCCGCGCGAAAATCTACGGCGAGTGTTTCCTCGGCAAATCCGGCAAGGACACGCGCTGCTGCGAGTTCGTGTTGCTCGCGTATCCGCTCGGCACGCACGACTTCCTGCAGAACCAGGTGTCGGTGTGCCTCTCCACCGACCTGCCGCTCTACTACTGGGCGCACCGCTTCGCGTCGAACAACCGGCTCGCCGCTTACGACTACCTGCTGACGCGCTCGCGCCGCGTGCTGTTCGACAGCGCGCTGGTGCCGCACGACGCGTTCTCGTTTCCGTGGCCGAATCCCTCGGCCGTGCGCGATCTCGCCTACACGCGCACGCGTCCGCTGCGGCAGACGATCGGGCAATTCCTCAGCCGCTACGCGCCGGCGGACATCGTCGACGGCCTGCGCGCCGTGAAGATCACGCATCGCGACGACCTGAACGCCGAGGCCGCCGCCATGATCAGCTGGCTGAAAAAAGGCCTGCTGCGCTGCGGCGCCGATCCGGAGAGCGGCATCGATTTCGGCATCGTGCCGAAGGAGTGCAAAGGCTGCTTCGATATCGCGTTCAACTATCGCGACCCGAAGAAGACCTTCGTGTGGTCGGCCGACCTGAACGGCCGCACCGCCGAATTCGAAGGCGACCTCGGCCACGGCCGCACGACGCTCACCGCCAACGCCCGCCTGCTCGACCCGGCGGAAGCGCTGAGCGAGGCGATGTTTCACTGAGCCACGCCGCGCGAAGGCGCGGCGTGGAAGGGGCAAGTGACAAGTGACAAGAGCCGTAGCAGCCGACGTGAGGAGGCTGTAGAGGCAGGCTGGTGGGCGGGGGGCGCCCCGACGCTGGGCCGACGAAGCGACCGCAACACGCGACTCTCGGACCGGCTCCCATCACAGGACGAGGGTCGCGGTTCTTCGCTCGTGAATCTCGTCCGCCGTCGGCGTTCACCGTCGGGGCGTGAAGCCCCTCCCGCCGCAACCATCGTCCGTCGGCCGCGGCGGTCTTGGAACTTGCGCCTTGGCACTTGTCCCTTTCCCGCGCTCCATGAGCGCGGGATGAAGGAACTCAGCTCCAGCTACGGTCGGGTGTTCATCGGCTCGAAGGAAGATTGCTTCCGCACGGCGGTGTTCGTCGCGGAAGGCCAGCGCGGCCAGCTCCCGCCGCGGAAACATTTCACCTGGGCCCTCACCGGCGGATCGACGCCGAAGGAATTTTATCAATGGTGCGTCGCGAAGGACGCGCTCTCGCCGACGACGCTCGCGACGGCGCACTGGTTCGTGAGCGACGAGCGCTATGTGCGGCCGGATTCCTACGAGAGCAATTTCGGCAACGCCGACCGCCTGCTGCTGAAGCCGCTCGCCATCCCGGCCGATCGCAAGCACCCGTGGTCGACGAACATCGCGCCCGGTATGGCGGCGGTGGAGTTCGGTCGCCTGAACGCGCCGTGGTTCGGCCGCGACCGCACGTTCGACGTGTGCTTCGCAGGCATGGGCGAGGATGGTCACACGCTCTCGCTGTTTCCCGGCAGCCCGCTGCTGCGCGACGACGGCGGCAGTTTTTTTGCGGCGATCGACGTGCCGGAAAAAGGCTGGCGGCTCACGCTCACGCCGAGCGGGTTGAAGGCGTGCGGTCTCGTCGTCGTGATGGTGCTCGGCGCGAGCAAGGCCGAGATGCTGCACCGCGTGCTCGCGGGCGACTACGATCCGAAGAGAATTCCCGCGCAGGTGATGAAGAACCTGCGCGACAAAGTCGTTTGGCTTGTCGACGAAGCGGCGGCGGCGAAGTTTCTGGCGGAGTAAGCGCGCGCTTGCCTCGTAGCAGCCGACGTAAGGAGGCTGGCTTGGGCCTGCGTCGCGAGTGCACTCAGCCTCCTTACGTCGGCTGCTACAAACAAGCGAACCCTCGGTTACAACACCCGCAGTCCCAGCAGCGCGTTCTCGACGCGGTCGAAGGTCGGCACGCCTTCCGCGGCGAAGGCCGCGCGATATTCTTCGTAGGCCGGCCCGGCATCGACGGCCACGGCGAGCGGTTTGCCGGCGTTGCGCGCGAGGGCGGCGAGGCGGCGCGCGAATTCCCGCGCGGGATCGGGCGCGGTCGCGAGCTGGCGCGTGAACGGCACGAGCCCGACCACCAGCACGGCGCTCTCCCGCAGCAGGATTTCTGCGGTGGAAAGGAAAGCGGACTCGTCGGCCATGGGGGGTAGGTCGAGGGGCAGTCGAGGACTGACGAGTCCGCCAAGGTTTTTCGCGGCGAGCGCGGCCGCGAGCGTCGCGGTGGCGTTCGCGTCGAGCGTCGCGGCGGGAAGATCGCGGCCGAAAAGATCGGAGCCGTTTACGCTCTCGAAGCCGGCGTTGGTGAGCAGCGCCACGGGGCCTTTAGTGAGGCGCGGGTAAGCGCCGAGCCAGGCGAGCGCGGCGTCGAATTCGGCGATCGAACCGGTGAAGCGCACGCCGCTGCGTTCGAGCAGCTCGCGCTCGAGCGCGAGGTCGCCGGCCATCGCGCCGGTGTGGCTCGCGGCGGCGGCCTGTCCGGCCTCGGTGCGGCCGGCGCGGTGCAACAGGACGCGCGCGCCACGCGAGGCGAGTTCGCGCGCGGCCTGCGCGAACGGCGCGAGTTGTCCGGGGCCGAAGCCTTCGACGTAGCACGCGACCGGGCCGGGGTGTTCTTCGCTCGCGAGGGCGGCGAGCACGTCGCACATCGCGACGTCCATCTGGTTGCCGAGCGCGATGCCGAGGCCGAAGCGGAGTTGCGGCTGGCGCGAGCGGCGGCAGAGGAGGAACGCGCCGCTTTGGCTGAGCAGCGTCAACTCGCCGCCGGTGCGCGCGGGCGCAGCGAGTTTTTCAGTCGGGATGAACGAGCTGTCGAGGTCGAGCGCGGGCGACCAGTGGCCGAGAAAATTCGGGCCGAGCACGGCGGGCGTCCAGCGGCCGGCGGCGCGCGTTTCGCGGAGGAGCGTCGAGAGGCGCGCGCCGAGACCGGTCGTGTCGGCACCGTCGCCGATGCCGCCGGCGACGAGCGCGACGCAGCTGGCGCCCTCGCCTTGCGCGATGAGGGCTTCGAGCGTCGCCGCGGCGGCGGGCGCGGGGAGCGCGAGGATCAGGAGATCGACGGGCGCGTCGCGCAGCGGAGCGACGTCGGGGATACAGGGGAGGCCGAGGAATTCTGTTTGGGGCGTAGCGGAACGCGTGAGCGTTTCGTCTTCGGTGGCCCGGCCTCTCCGAGGGCGGGTGATTGCGGACGACGGTCGGTCCTGCTCCGACCCGCGCCCGGAGGTCGCGGGCCACCTGGTCTCGGCGGCGATGGAGCGCCGCCCTCCATCGTCTGGGGCGAGCTTCTTGACGAGGATCAGATCCCCGGGCGGGAGCGCGTAGCGGCGGAGATTGTCGAGGATCGTGCGGCCGACGCCGCCTTCTTGCGCGGAGACGCCGGCCAGCGCGATGCGGCGCGGGGTGCGGAGTGCGGCGAGGAAGTCGGCCGGAGGCGCGTGGCGTTCGGGGGAGCGCGCGCAAGCGCGCTGGCCCACGGCGTCGAGCGGGCGCGGCGTGCCGGTCGGGTCGAGCGCGACGGGATTCAGCTCGAGCAACGCGAGGCCTTCCGCTTCGGCGAGCGCGGCGAGTTGCCAGAGCGAGGCGAAGAACGCGCGCAGGTCTTCGCCGGTCGTGAGCGGGTGCGTGTCGCGGAGATCGCCGAGCCAGGCGCGGCCGAGCAGGTGGGCGCTGAAATCGGTGAGCGCTTGCTCGGGGGTGACGACGTCGATTGGCCAGCGGCAGGGCGGGGCGAGTTCGGCGAGGGCGTTGGCTTGCAGGCCGCCGAAGCCGCAGAGCACGACCCAGCCGGCGTCGGTGCGCGAGAGCGAGACGAAGGCTTCGGACGGAAGGTCGCGCTGGCGCTGAATCGCGATGCGTTCGCAGGCGAGCGCGGCGATCCACGCGTGGCCGTGCGTTTCGACGCGTGCGCGCATGGCGGCGGCTTCGGAGGTGAGACGCGCGGAGTCGAAGGGCAGGAAGCGCACGCAGCCGAGTTCGGATTTGTGCCAGAGTTCGTCGCCGAGGCCTTTTAGGACGATGGGGTCGCCGGGCGCGAAGAGGCGCGCGCAAGCGCGCTGGCCCACGGAGTCGAGCGCGGCGTGGCGCGGAGGGTGGAGGCCGGCGCGCGTGAGGAGCTCGTAGGCGGCGGATTCGCAGACGAAGGCGGAAGGTAGGGCGAGTCGTCCCGACGAGCCGTGGGTTGCGGCCGCAGCGGAAGACGGCTCGTCGGGGACGACTCGCCCTACCGAGGCGGCGGGGGGCGCGGGGTTTTGCGGCGCGCGATTCAACGGAGGAGGCGGGGTCGTTTCTTTTGTCTTTCTCTTAGTCTTTCTCTTTCTCTCGGCGCGGCTGCGCGACGCGATCGGACGGACGGGGAGAAAGACTAAGAGAAAGAGGAGAGAGAAAGATTGGTCATGCGGTGACCGGCGTCGCCGCCGCGAGGCCGGCGGCGAAGGCGGCTTGGTTGAGCGGGAGGACGGCGGCCTTGTCCTTGAGCACGTGCGCGAGGGTTTCGATGAGCGCGTTGTCGGGGAGCAGGCGGGTGCTGGCTTGCAACGCGCCGAGCGCGACGACGTTTTTCACCATCGGCTTGCCGAGGTCGGCGGCGATTTTGGTGAACGGGATCGCGAGGACGTTGCGGCCGGGCGGGAGGTCGGTGGGCGCGACGGTGACGATGGTGCTGTCGTAGAGGATCGTGCCGCCGGGGACGACGGTGTGCGCGAATTTGGTGAGGCTCGGGGCGTTGAAGGCGATGAGCACGTCGGGCTCGGGGGCGGCGGGGTTGAGCACCTCGTGGGCGGCGATGTGGACATCGGCGTAGCTCGTGCCGCCGCGCGACTCGGGGCCGTAGGCGGGGATGTGCGTGGCGTCGTAGCCGAGCTCGATGGCGGCGCGGACGAGGAGCAGCGCGGCGGTTTGTGCGCCGTCGCCGCCGGAGCCGGCGAATTTGAACGAGAGGTCGCGTTTCGCGAAGTGCGCGGGCCAGGCAGCGCGGTGTTGCTCGGCGAGCGCGGGCTCGGCGCCGCTGAGGCCGAGGACGGACTCAGGTTCGAAAGACGGATGCGGACCTTTGAACCACGGCGGCGTGGTGGCGCTGAGGTCTTTTTTCACGCCGAGCGGGAAGACGGGCTCCATGTTTTCCTGCACCCATTTCTCGGCTTCGACGGGCGAGAGTTTGAGGTGCGTGGGGCACTCGGAGAGGACTTCGATGAACGAGTAGCCGCGGCCTTCGAGCTGATTTTGCAGGGCCTTCTTGATCGCGCGGCGGGCTTTGACGCGGTTCTTCGCGTCGTAGAGCGCGACGCGTTCGACGTAGATGGGACCGTCGAGCTGTGCGATGAGCTCGGCCATTTTCAGCGGCTGGCCCATGGCGCGCGTGCGGCCTTCGGGGCTGGTGGCGGTTTTCTGGCCGACGAGCGAGGTGGGTGCGAGTTGTCCGCCGGTCATGCCATAGATCGCGTTGTTGATGAAGACGACGGTCAGCGGCAGGCCCATTTGCGCGATGGAGATCGTCTCGGCGAGGCCGATGGAGGCGAGGTCGCCGTCGCCTTGGTAGGAAATGACGAGCGACTCGGGGGCGGCGAGTTTGTGGCCGAGGGCGACGGCGGGCGCGCGGCCGTGCGCGGCCTGGGAGTTGCCGGTGTCGAAATAGTAGTAGGCGAACACGGAGCAGCCGACGGGCGAGATGAAGATCGTGCGGTCTTGCACGTCGAGTTCCTTGACGAGGTCGGCGATGTCGCGGTGGACGACGCCGTGGCCGCAGCCGGGGCAGTAATGCGTGACGTGGGCCTTGAGGCCTTCGCCGTGGGCGTGGCGCTCGAATTTTTCGTAGAAGACACCGCTCATGGGAGAAGCGCCCTGCGGGCGCCGGTTGAAGTTTGAGGTTTAGGTTGAAGTTGGAGGTGCGGCGCCCTCCAACGAGTCAGGTCGCGGGCTGGCCGAGCAGTTGGTTGAGGATTTCGCGTTGTGAGGGGAGGACGCCGCCGTGGCGGCGGACGTGCTCGATGCGCGGCGTGGCGAACCCGGCGTGGCTGAGCGCGAGGCGTAGCTCGTCCTCGAGTTGACCGGGACCGGCTTCGACGACGACGAGGCGCTTCGTCTGCGGGAGCAGATCGGCCAGCGCGCTGATCGGAAACGGCCACAGCGAGATCGGGCGGAAGAGGCCAACCTTCAGGCCCTCGGCGCGCGCAACTTCGACGGCGCCCTTGGCCATGCGCGCGGGGGTGTTGCAGGCGACGACGACGACGTTGGCGTCTTCGCAACGGTAGAGATCGGCGCGCTGCTCGGCGGCGGCGATGGCGGCGTATTTGCGATTCAGGTGCTCGTTGCGTTGCTCGAGATCGGTTTCGAGGAGGTCGATCGACGTGATGAGATTGTGGCGATGGCCGCGGTCGCCGCAGACGGCCCACGACGGACGGCCGCGGCGAATCATGAACTCCGGGAGGCGCACGATGCCGGTCATCTGGCCCAAGTAACCGTCGCCGAGGATCACGACCGGGAGGCGATAGCGGAACGTGAGGTCGAAGGCGTCCATCGCGAGGTCGAGCATCTCCTGCGGCGTGCCCGGCGCGAGGACGATGGCGTGGGTGTTGCCGTGGCCGAGGCCGCGGCAGGCGAGCTTGATGTCGGCTTGCTCGGGGCCGAGATTGCCGAGGCCGGGGCCGCCGCGCATGACGTCGACGAACACGCCGGGCAATTCCGCGCCGATCATGTAGCTGACGCCTTCGAGCATGAGCGAGAAACCGGGACCGCTGGTGAAAGTCATGCACGGCACGCCGGAGCCGCCGGCGCCATACATCATGTTCACCGCGGCGGTTTCGGAGACGGCTTGCACGAACGCGCCGTCGAGTTTCGGGAGGATTTTCGCCATCAGCTCGGCGCCTTCGGTGGATGGCGTGATCGGGTAACCGAAGACGTGACGGCAACCGGCGAGCAGTGCGCCGATCGCGGCGGCATAGTTGCCTTTCAACACGAGCGGCTCGCACGCGGGGAGCGCGATGCGGACGTCGGGCTCGTCGCGCGCGGGTTCGACGGTGATCGGTTTCGGGCCGAAGAGTTTGGCGGGGTCTTGCAGGTCGAAGTCGTCGCCGCGGCCCGCGAGATTTTCGCGACCGCGCTCGGTCTCGGGGCGAAGGCCGAACGGCTCGGGGCAGGCCTGCATGCAGAGCGAGCAGCCGTTGCAGGCTTCGAGGTCGAGCTCGACCGGGATGAGGCCGGTGGCGGGATTGATTTCGTGGCCGGGGGAAATGCAGTGCTTGGGGCACGCGTCGACGCAGCGCAGGCAACCCTTGCAATACTCCGGCTGGAGAAACGGTTTCGGTCGGGCGGAGGCGATCATGACGGGGAGGGCGGGAGGCCGCTCGGACGAGGTCAGTCGCGCGACGCGGCGTGGTTTTCCCCATGGTAATCGCGAGCGCGCGGCGCCTCTGTGCAGCGCTTGCGCGAGGATGCGCAGGGGTTGGTTTGGATGCTTACGCCGAAAGGGGTAGAGTTGGGAAATCGCAAACGCCAAGCGTCCAAAGGCCAAAGTCTGCGCGCGCTGATGTCTCGCGCGGCGATGCGTCGCACGGCGAGCGTGCTTTGGAGTTTGGCATTTGGAGTTTGGGGTTTCAGTCGGGCCATGCCTTGGCTCTGGCTCATCGTTGCCGGGCTGCTCGAGATTTCCTGGGCGGTCGGGCTGAAATACACGGACGGCTTCTCGAAGCTGGGGCCGAGTGTCGTCACGGTCGTGCTGATGCTCGCGAGTTTCTGGTGTCTCGCGCAGGCGGTGAAAGGTCTGCCGCTCGGCACGAGCTACGCGATCTGGACGGGGATCGGCGCCGTCGGCACGGCGATCGCCGGCATCGTGTTGTTCAAAGAGCCGGCCACTGCCGCGCGCCTCGCATGCATGGTGCTGATCGTGGCGGGCATCGTCGGATTGAAATTCACGGCGTCGTAACGCGATCGAGACTGCGGCGACGGGGGGCAGCGAGTAGCGGGTCGGGGGGCGAGGCTTGTCATGGAGGGCAAAGCCCATGAACGCCATGAATGCGGTCTCTCCCTTTCGACTCGAACGCCTGTGCCGTCGATTTAGCACGGTCGGAAACGCGATGCGACGCTCCGTGCGCGCGGCTGCGATGGTGACGGTCGCGGCGCTGCCGGTATGGTCGATGGCCCAGACCGCGCCGGAGATCACGCAGGCTCCCGCGTCGCAAACGGTCGTGCTCGGACAAAACGCGACTTTCTCCGTCTCGGCTTCGGGCACGGCGCCGTTAAGTTACCAATGGTATCGCGGAACGACGCCGATAGCCGGCGCGACGAGCGCCAGCTACACGTTGACCAATGTGCAGCTCGGCGACGCGGGCATCTACGCCGTCGAAGTGACGAACAGCGTCGGCTCCGCGCGCACTTACACGGGATTCGGGCCGGCGTTTTCGGCCGGCTACATGTTCAGTCTGTTCACCAGCGCGGACGGGACGTTGTGGGGCGTCGGCAACAACTACTACGGCCAGCTCGGCGATGGCACGACGAACACCCGCTTCCTGCCCGTGCAGATTGCGACGGGCGTGACGGCGGTATCGACCGGCGCTTACCATGCTCTCTTTCTGAAATCAGACGGGACGTTGTGGGGCATGGGCAACAATGGCGCGGGTCAACTCGGCGACGGTTCCGGAACGAACCGGCTGTCACCGGTGCAAATCGCTTCGGGCGTCGCCGCGATCGCGGCGGGCGGCAACCACAGCCTTTTTCTGAAAACGGACGGCACGCTGTGGGCGACGGGCTACAACTACTACGGTCAGTTGGGCGATGGCTCGAGCAGCAACCGACTTTCCCCGGTGTCGGTCGCCTCGAACGTGCGCACGATCGCGGCGGCCGGCAGCCAAAGCTATTTCGTGAAGACGGACGGGACGTTGTGGGCGATGGGCAACAACTACTACGGCTCGCTTGGAGACGGCACGAGCACGCACCGCTACTTGCCGGTGCAAGTCGCCACCGGTGTCGACAGCGTATCGGCCGGCAACCTGCACATGCTCTTTGTGAAAACCGACGGCACGCTTTGGGGCACGGGTTACAACTACAACGGACCGCTCGGCACCGGCACGAGCTACGGCACTTACTATTCTCCCGTGATGATCGATTCGCGCGTCGCGACTGCCGCCGCCGGCTACGATCACTCGCTCTACGTCAGGACGGATGGAAGCCTGTGGGGCATGGGTGGCAACAGCTACGGTCAGTTGGGCGATGGCACCAACACGAACCGCTACGCGCCGGTCGCGATCGCGAGTTCGGTCGCGACGGTTTCTGGCGGCTACTATCACTCTTTTTTCCGACCCACGGACGGATCGCTGCTGGCGATGGGTTACGGTTACTACGGACAACTGGGCGACGCGGGGGCATCGAACCGCAACACTCCCGGCCCGGTCCTGAAGCCCGGGGATCGCCCGGCGTTGCTGACCGTGATCGTCCCTCCCACCGTGACCGTGCTCTCGGCCCCGGAATCGGTCACCGCGGGCGGCTCCGTGACGATGTCCGTCAGCGCCGCGGGCACGGCGCCGTTTTCCTACCAATGGAAAAAAGACGGCGTCGATCTCGCAGGCGCGACCGCGTCCACGCTCACCCTTTCGTCCGCATCGATCGATTCAGCGGGCGTCTACAGCATCGCGGTGACCAACGCCGCCGGCTCGGTCACGCAGACAGTGACGACGCTCGGCTTTGCGGTTTCGCTGCTCGCGGAGCAAACCGCGATCAGCGGCAAAGAGGTCGCGTTCCGCGCGCAGACGGGCGGACGCGGCTCCGTCACCTGGCAAATTTCCACGGATAACGGCACGACTTGGACGGACCTCACCGATGGTGCGACCTACGCCGGGGTGCACTCGACCATGCTCGAAATCCTCCAGCCGACCGCCGCGATGAACAATTTTCTCTATCGTTACGTCGTCACGAATGGCCAGTTCACGGCCACCAGTCCCGCCTCGAAGCTCACTGTGATCGCAAGCCCGCTCGGGCTGCCGGTGGCGCTCGTCGTCGACAAAAGCGGCCATCTCTACGTGACCGATGCTGCCACGCACACGGTGGCGAAGATCGGCGCGGATCTGAAGCTCTCGGTCATCGCCGGCCAACTCGGGCAGTCCGGTGCGATCAACGGCATCGGCACCAGTGCGCGGTTCAATGAGCCCGGCGGCTTCGTGCTCGCGGACGACGGTTCGCTCGTGCTCGCCGACACCGGCAACAACACGATCCGCTCCGTCTCCGCCGTCGGTCTCGTGAACACGGTCGCCGGCACCGGCGCTGCGGGCGCCGTCGACGCCGAGAATGCGTCCGCCACATTCTACGCGCCCGTCGGCATGAGCGCCGACCTCGCGGGCAACTACCTCGTCGCCGATCAATCCAATCATCTCGTGCGCATGATCTCGGGCGGTCGCGTCACCACGTTGGCCGGACGCGCCGGCTCACCCGGATTCGCCGACGGCGTCGGCACCGCAGCCGGTCTGAACCTGCCGACCGGCATCGTGGTGCGCCGCGATACCTTCGGCTCGATGTCATGGAGCAACGGCAACAACGGCTACGGCACGATCTTTGTTTCCGACCAAGGCAGTAACACGATTCGCGTCATTCTCCCCAACGGCCAAGTCGGCACCTATCTCGGTGCGCCGAGCAGCGCCGGTGCGACGAACGGCTCGCGAACCGCTGCGCGATTCAACAAACCCACCGGCCTCGCCATGGATGGCGACGGCAATCTCTACATTGCCGACACCGGCAATCACACCATCCGCAAGGTCGATACGACCGGTTTCGTGACGACGTTTGCCGGTGTGCCGACGGTGAGCGGACTCGCCGACGGATCGGCGGCGCAAGCTTTGTTCAACGCTCCCGAAGCCTTGGCATTCGACGGCGCGCGCAACCTCTACATCGCCGACACCGGCAACGGCGCGATCCGGAAGATCACTCCAGCCGGCGTGGTGTCCACCCTCGCCGTCGTCGGCAACGTGCCGGTGATCGCGACGCAACCCGCCAGCGTCAGCGTCAACACCGGGGGCAGCGCGTCGTTCTCCGTCAGCGCCACGGGCGAAGGCACGCTCACTTACCAATGGAAGAAGAACAACGTCGACATCGCCGGAGCGACCAACGCGACCTACACCCTCAGCTCGGTCGCCAGCACCGACGCGGCGAGCTACTCGGTGGTGGTGACGAATTCGTGGGGCTCGACCACGAGCAGTTTGGCAACGCTCACCATCACGACGCCGCCTCCGCCACCGTCGAATGGCGGCGCCACGGGCGGCAGTGGTTCCGGTGGTGGCGGAGGCGCGCCGAGTTGGGTGTTCATCGCGCTCGCGGGAGCGGCGAGTGCGTTTCGGTTCCGCCTCGTGGTGACAGGCGATCGCAGGAGAGGCTGACTCCTGATTGTCGGCGTTGGGGCATTGGGCGAACGTGTGGCACCTTGCTTTCGCGGCCGGCGACGGTTTCCTAGGCCGTTCTCATGCCTGCCGTCCATGCCGACAAACTGGAGATGCAGCACCGGCTGTTTGCCGAACTCTCGCGCATGTTCGGGAGCGAGGTGCCACTCTACGACAAATCGCTCCTCGTGAATCGCGTCTGCAACGAGGCGATCGGCACGTTGCTCGGCCAGCTCTGGCGCGGCTTCGCGATCACCGCTGAGCAACTCGAGAAAACGAGCGGCGAGCGTCACGGCGCCATCCGCATCGGGCGGCCCGACGAGTATCGCTGGATCGGGCGGTTCTTCGCGCAGTTCGCGATGGAGCCGCATGCGTTCTACGACATGACGAACGTCGGCGCGAAGAGTCAGCCGATCATCGCGACGGCGTTTCGCTCGCGGCTGAACCCCGAGCACCGCGTCTTCACGTCGCTGTTGATGACGGACTACTTCGATCCGGCGACGCGCGCGCGGATCGAGGCGTTGCTGGCCACGCGGCAGGTGTTTTCCGTCGAGGCGAAGCGCCTGATCGAACAAGGTGAGCGCGACGGCGGCCTGAGCTCGGGCGACGCCGAGGCGCTGATGCGCGAGGCGACCGGGCGGATTTTCAAATGGACCGGCCATGCGCGGGATCACGCGCTCTACGAAGCGCTGAGCAAGGCCGGTTTCAAGATCGCGGCGGACATCGCGTGCTTCGAGTCGCACCACCTGAATCATCTCACGCCGAACACGCTGTGGATGGACGTCTACACGAGCGCGATGAAGTTCTGCCTTGGCGAGATCGGCGAGGCGGCGTTTCGCGCGCACGTGACGCTCGCGCTCGAACACTTAGTGGCGCAATGCGACCGCGACTACCTGCGGCTCCACTTCAAACATCTCGCGGCGGAGGAACTCGCCGCGTTCGAGCTCGTGGAACTGCCAGCCGGCGCGGCGGCCGCGAACGTCGACGCGCTCACGAAGCGTCTGAAGCAGGACGACTTGAACCTCTCGCGGCACAAGCACTCGGGTTTCAAAGACTCGACCGAAGGACCGGCCGCGGACACGCCCGTGCTGCTCCGGCAGGATTCCTACAAGGCGCTGACCGAGCCCGTGCAATTCACCAATCCCGACGGCACCATCGTGAACTCGACGCACACCGCGCGCTTCGGCGAGATCGAGCAGCGCTTCTACGCGACGACGCCGAAGGGCCGCGAACTCTACGACCGCTGCCTCGCCGCGGCGGACGCGGCGAAAGAGAGACATCCGGGGCTCGCGAAGAAGGATTTCGCGGCCTACGAGCGGCTCGCGAGCGAGGCGTTCGCGCCGTTCCCAAAGCAACTGTTCGAGCTGGTGGAACAGGGGCTGGTGTTTGCGCGCTTCAGCGCGACGGCGGCGGGGCGCGCGGCAGCGAAAGATGGCGGATTCAAAAGGTGGTCGCCGCTGTCCCCGGCGGCGACAGGCGTCGCGGGGGACCGCGACGCGCACCTCGTAGCCGAGACGCGTCTCCTCGTCGCGCTCGCGCGCGCGGGCTTCGTCGCGATCGACGGGCTGCGCTACGAGGATTTTTTGCCGATCAGCGCCGCGGGCATCTTCGCTTCAAATCTCCAGCAATACGGCACGCAGTCGACGGCGCACGCGAAGCCGACTTACACGCAGGCGCAGCTCGAGGAAATTCTCGGTCGCACGATCATCGACCCGAACGAAACCTACGCTGCACTTGAAGCCGAGTCGCGCGCGGCGACGCTGCGCGAACTCGGGTTGCGGGAGCAATAAGGGGGAGGCGCCGGGGCCGCGAAGGGACGCGAGTGCACGTGAATCTTCGCGCTGACGGTGCGCCGGCGCTGTCGCTCGGGTTCCGATGCCGGCGCTTGTAGGGGCGCAGACTTGCTGCGCCCTTCGCTCGGGCGTGTTGCGACAGGGACGCAGCAAGACTGCGCCCCTACGGATCGATGGGCGGTTCGGCAGCAAGGCGCAGAATCGCTCCGCAGTTGAGTTTGGCGCCGGTTGTGCCGATAAGTAATGCAGCCGCGGCGGCCGGTGTGCCGGCTGCGGCCACTCGATGTTGACCGAATTTGAAATGGTGGTGCGACTCGCGCTGTCGGCGTTGTTCGGCGGGCTGGTCGGTTTGGAGCGCGAGCGGCACAGTCAGCCGGCAGGGTTGCGCACGCACACGATCCTCGCGATCGGCGCGACGCTGGCGATGATCGTGTCGCTGCAAATCGCGGCGCAGTCGCGCACCGGGGGCTTTCTGGGCGATCCGGCGCGGCTCGCGGCGCAGGTCGTCTCCGGCGTCGGCTTTCTCGGCGCGGGGGCGATCATCCGATTCGGCTCGAACATCAAGGGACTCACGACGGCGACGTCGCTCTGGACGGTGGCGATCATCGGCCTCGCGGTGGGCGCGGGCTATTTTTTCGCCGCGACGTTCACGGCGGCGGTGCTGATGTTCACGCTCACGATCATGGACAAGTGGGAGAAGCGCGTGATCGTGCACACCTCGACGCACACGATCACGATCCGCGCGGAGGACGGCCCAGGCGTCGTGGATTGTGTCCATCAGCAATTGACGGCGCTCGACGTCGAGGTGAAGTCGCAGAGTTTCACGAAGAACATCCAGTCGAACGAAATCGTGCTGAAAGTGGTCGTGAAGATCCGCGACAAGGCGAACGAGCACGAGCTGATCACGCGCTTGTCGACGGTGCCAGGGTGCAAGGATATCGGGATGGAGTAGGGGGCCACGGGATTGACGCGTGCACGTCGTTGTGTTTCATCCGACGGCAATGAAACGCGGGCGTAATCCGACCTATGCGCAGGGCGAGTCACCCGCCCCGATGGTGCGAGAGGACGTAGTGACCGCCTACGTGGTCGAGGCCAAGGCCTACGAAGCGATGCAGCGGAGGTTGCGGTTGCTGGAAGGTTTGGCGCGCGGGGAGCAGGCGATCGCGGACGGCAAGGTCACCAGGCATGCACGGGCCAAGAAGCGGCTCGCGCGATGGCTGAAATAATTTGGTCCGATCCGGCGCTGGACGAGTTTGACGCGATCGCGGCGCATATCGCGCTCGATAAACCTGTGGCTGCGGCTCGCTTTGTGGCGCGCGTGCTCACCCGGGTGGAACAGCTCGCGCGTTTCCCGTTGGCGGGAGGCAAACCGCGTGAACTCGCCGGCACGCGCTATCGCCAACTCGTGGTGCCGCCCGTCCGCGTTTTCTACCGTGTGGAGGGCGAACACGTTTTCATCGTGCACGTCACGCGCAGTGAGAGGCTGATCCGCCGCTCGGATTTTTGAGCGACGGCCGAAGCGAACTCGGCTGTCACGAGGTGAAGTCCCAATTACGAAACGACTTTACCGAACGAACAGTCGAGGACGGCGTAGTTCCGTTTCCCTTTCCGGAGGAGAAGATATCGGTCAAACAATAGCGTCTCGGGGGTGAGCGTGAACGTCATGTCGACGCGGTTGTTGTTCACGTAGATTCCACCAGATTCGATATCTTTTCGCGCTTGGCCCTTGGACGGCGCCAGACCGGAAAAAACGACGAGATCGACGATGGGGACGCGCGGTTCGCCCACGCTGGCATGATTAAACGCCTTGGTCGGCACTTCACCGACGACGTCGTTGAAGATCGCTTCGGTGACGCCGTCGAGCGAGCCGCCAAAGAGGATTTCGCTGGCCTTCAGCGCGGCGGCGAGGGCGTCGGCGCCGTGGACGAGCGTGGTCATCTCGCGGGCGAGCGCTTTCTGCGCGGCGCGGGCGCCGGGGTTGGCGGTGAGTTCGGCTTCGAGGGCGGCGATCTCTTCGCGCGAGAGGAACGTGAGCGTCTTGAGCAGCTTGATGACGTCGGCGTCGTCGACGTTCACGAAGAACTGGTAGAAGCGATACGGGCTGGTCTTCTTCGGATCGAGCCAGACGGTGCCGGTGGCCGTTTTGCCGTATTTCGAGCCGTCGGCTTTGGTGAGCAGCGGGAAGACGAGACCCCAGACGGTGGCGCCGAGTTTCTTGCGGGTGAGCTCGGTGCCGACGGTGATGTTGCCCCACTGGTCGGTGGCGCCGACTTGCAGCTCGCAGTTGAATTCCTTCCGCAGGTGGAAGAAGTCGTAGCCTTGGAGCAGCATGTAGCTGAACTCCGTGAAGCTGATGCCGCTGGCGCGGTCTTCCATGCGGGAGCGCACGGAGTCCTTCGCGACCATGGAATTCACGGTGACGTATTTGCCGACGTCGCGGAGGAATTCGAGGAACGACATCGGGCCGATCCAGTCGCCGTTGTTAACGAGGCGCGCGGGATTGTGTGCCGGAGTTTTGGCGGCGTCGAACTCGAGGAACTTGGAAAGCTGCGTGCGCACGGCGGCGATGTTATGGGCGACCTGCTCGGGCGTCTGGAGATTGCGCTCGTCGGATTTGCCGGAGGGGTCGCCGACCATGCCGGTGGCGCCGCCGGCGAGGGCGATCGGGTGGTGGCCGGCGAGTTGGAAGCGGCGGAGCGCGAACAGCGGCACGAGGTTGCCGACGTGGAGCGAGTCGGCGGTCGGGTCGAAGCCGCAATACAGCGTCAGCGGACCCGCGGCGAGGCGCTGGGCGAGCGCTTCGCGGTCTGTGCTGTCGGCGTAGAGGCCACGCCACTCGAGTTCGGCCAGGATGTCGTGCATGACGAGGGGCGAGTTAACGGGCGGGGCCGCGCGGGAGGCAAGGGGAGAGTTGAGTATGCCGGGACGCGCGCAACTAATGAGGAGCGCCGCGAAAAAAGTAAGCCGGCTCATAAGGCGAAAAGGGGGTTGCCGCGCGCTTGAGCCGGGCTCTACTTTGCCCCTTCTTTCGCCGCCGTTCCTCTCGGCCAACTCCACAACCTCAATCCACACTCCACCATGGCTCTCGCAGTCGGCACCAATGCCCCGGATTTCACCCTGAAGACCAAGACCGCGGACGGTCTCAAGGACATCAAGCTCAGCGACCACTTCGGCAAGCAGCAGGTCGTGTTGCTGTTCTTCCCGCTGGCCTACACCGGCGTGTGCACGGCGGAGATGTGCGACATCTCGAACGGCCTCTCCGGCTACGCGGACCTCGGCGCGGCCGTCTACGGCATCAGCGTCGACAGCCCGTTCACGCACGAGGCCTGGGCGAAGGCCAACAAGATCACGGTCACGCTGCTCTCCGATTTGAACAAGACGGTCACGAAGGCCTACGACGTGGTGTTCCCGAATCTCGCCGGCGTCGGCGACACGTCGGCGCGCGCCGCGTTCGTCATCGGCAAGGACGGCGTGATCAAATACTCCGAGCAAACGCCCACGCCGAAAGACCTCCCGAGCTTCGAGAAGGTCAAAGCGGCGCTCGCGAAGTAAGCTTCGCCAAGGTCCAAACTCCAAAACGCCAAATCCCAAACACGCCGACGCTGCTCGCTCCCAATTTTGGAGTTTGGCCGTTTGGCGTTTGAAATTTTTCCCGCAATGTCCCTCCCGAATCCGTTCAACACCCTGCAGTCCTTCGACGGCGGCAAGAAGTTCTACTCGCTGCCCGCCCTCGAGAAGGCCGGTTTCAACGTCTCGCGCCTGCCCGTCAGCATCCGCCTCGTGCTCGAGGCCGTGCTGCGTAATTGCGACGGCAAACGCGTGCTCGAGTCCAACGTGAAGGAGCTCGCGACGTGGCAGCCGAACGCCGCCCGCACCGCCGAGATCCCGTTCGTCGTCGCGCGCATCGTGCTGCAGGACTTCACGGGCGTGCCGCTCCTCGTCGACCTCGCCGCGATGCGTTCCGCCGTCGCGAAGATGGGCAAGAACCCGAAGATCATCGAGCCGCTCGTGCCGGTCGATCTCGTTGTCGACCACTCGGTGCAAGTCGACTTCGCGGGCTCGGCGTCGGCGTTGCAGAAGAACCTCGATCTGGAGTTCTCGCGCAATCGCGAGCGCTACCAATTCCTCAAGTGGGGCATGCAGGCGTTCGACACGTTCAAGGTCGTGCCGCCGGGCATCGGCATCGTCCACCAAGTCAATCTCGAGTATCTCGCCAAGGGCGTGCTCAACGCCGGCGACGTTTACTATCCCGACACGCTCGTCGGCACCGACTCGCACACGACGATGATCAACGGCATCGGCATCGTGGGCTGGGGCGTCGGCGGCATCGAAGCCGAGGCCGGCATGCTCGGTCAGCCGGTTTACTTCCTCACGCCTGACGTCGTCGGCGTGCACCTCACGGGCTCGCTGCGCGAAGGCGTCACCGCGACCGATCTCGCGCTCACCGTCACGCAGCAGATGCGCAAGACGAAGGTCGTCGGAAAATTCGTCGAGTTCTTCGGCCCCGGCGCCGCGGCGCTGCCGGTCGTCGACCGCGCGACGATCGCCAACATGGCGCCCGAATACGGCGCGACGATGGGCTTCTTCCCGATCGACGCCGAGTGCTCGAACTATCTCCGCGCCACCGGCCGCGACGAGAAACTCGTCGCCACCTACGAAGCTTACTACAAGGCGCAAGGCCTCTGGGGCATTCCGCAGAAGGGCCAGATCGACTACTCGCAAGTCGTCGAGCTCGATCTCGGCGCCGTCGTCCCGAGCGTCGCCGGCCCGAAGCGTCCGCAGGACCGCATCGAGCTCTCGAATCTGAAGAACAGCTTCGTCACCGCCTTCTCGAAGCCGGTCACCGAAAATGGATTTGGCAAGACCGCCGCCGAGTTCGGCAAGACCGCCGAAGTGCACGCGCTCGCGCACGTCGACGTGATGTCCGGCGGCGGTGCGCAGCATCCGGCTTCGCCGGCCGATTCCGCCGCGCAGAACACCAGCAACACGACCGAGCGCGAGATGGCGAACAACCGTCCGACGCCGGACGTCGTTGTCGCCACCACGCCGAGCGTTTCCGGCAAAGTCGGCCACGGCTCGGTGCTCATCGCCGCGATCACGAGCTGCACGAACACGTCGAACCCGAGCGTCATGCTCGCCGCTGGCCTGCTCGCGAAGAAAGCCGTCGAAAAAGGCCTGAAGGCGAATCCGATCGTGAAGTCCTCGCTCGCCCCCGGCTCGCGCGTCGTCACGGATTATCTGAACAAGACCGGTCTCACGCCGTTCCTCGATCAGCTCGGTTTCCAGACGGTCGGCTACGGTTGCACGACCTGCATCGGCAACTCCGGCCCGCTGCATCCCGCGATCGAGGAAGTCGTCGTGAAAAACGATTTCGTCGCCGCGTCCGTGCTCTCGGGCAACCGCAACTTCGAGGCCCGCGTTCACCAGAACATCAAGGCGAACTTCCTCATGTCGCCGCCGCTCGTCGTCGCCTTCGCGCTCGCCGGCCGCGCTGACATCGACCTCTCGTCCGAACCGATCGGCAAGGGCAAGGACGGCCGCGACGTGTTCCTCAAGGACATCTGGCCGACGATCCAGGAAGTGCGCGACCAAATGCAGGCCGCGCTCAAGCCCGAGGTGTTCCGCAAGCTCTACACCGACTTCGCCGCGCAGAACCCGAAGTGGAACGAAATCCCGTCGACCACGGGCAACGTCTACTCGTTCGAGCCGAAGTCGACCTACATCCAGGAGCCGCCGTTCTTCGCGAACTTCTCGATGCAGCCCGGCACGATCAAAGAAATCCGCGGCGCCCGCGCGCTCGGCATCTTCGGCGACTCCGTGACGACCGACCACATCTCGCCCGCCGGCGCTATCAAGAAGAGCTCGCCCGCCGGCAAGTTCCTCCTCGAGAACGGCGTCGCGTTCGAGGATTTCAACTCCTACGGTTCGCGCCGCGACAACGACCGCATCATGGTTCGCGGCACTTTCGCGAACGTCCGCATCAAGAACCTGATGCTCGGCGGCAAGGAAGGCGGCAACACGCTCGGGCCGGACGGCGCCGAGACGTCGATCTACGACGCCTCGATGGCATATCAGGCCAAGGGCGTGCCGCTGATCGTCATCGCCGGCCAGGAATACGGCACCGGCTCGTCGCGCGACTGGGCGGCGAAGGGCACGAACCTGCTCGGCGTGAAGGTCGTTGTCGCGCAAAGCTTCGAGCGCATCCACCGCTCCAACCTCGTCGGCATGGGCGTGCTGCCCCTGCAATTCAAGGAAGGCGTGACCGCGCAAACCCTGAAGCTCGACGGCACCGAAACCTACGACGTCGTCGGCCTCACCGCTGCCGTGAAGCCGCAGCAGGATCTCACCCTGCGCATCACGCGCAAGGACGGCTCGACGCAGGACGTCGCTGTTACGTGCCGCATCGATACGCCGATCGAAATCGACTACTACCAGCACGGCGGCATTTTGCCCTACGTTCTCCGCCAAATCGTGTCGAAGAACTGATTGCTAAAAACGGTAGGGCGAGTCGTCCTCGACGAGCCGCGGCTCATCCAGAGGATTCGCCCTACCTTTCATTGCATGCCCGAAGCAGCCAAACCCGTTTTCCTCGTCAACGCCTACTCCGACCCGGTGCTCGTCCGCATCGAGGGGCGCGCGGCGTTCACGAACAGCGGCAGTCTGAAGGATTTCTTCAGCGAGATGGTGAAGCAGGGGAAGACGCGCTTCGTCCTCGATTTCCACGCCTGCACGAGCATGGACAGCACGTTCCTCGGCGTGCTGGCCGGCGCTGCATTGCAGATGAAGAAGCTCAACCCGCCCGGCAGCGTCACGCTGGTTCGAGTCGGCGAGCGCAATCTCGAGCTCATCCGCAACCTCGGCCTGCATCGCCTCGCGACCGTCGACGCCGGCTCGACGAACCTCAGCTTCGACGGCAGCCAGTCGCAGGCGCTCACGGAGCAGAAGAAGGACGAGATCGAAAGCGCGAAACTCGTGCTCGAAGCGCACGAGAATCTCGTCACCGCCGACTCGGCCAACGCTGCGAAATTCCAGGACGTGCTCGCGTTCCTGCGCAGCCGACTCGAGACCGGCCGCTGAGTAGCCGAGTAGCGCCGGTCTCCGACCGGCGACAATGAAGCTGCGCTGCGGGGACTGGTTCTGGAATTTCCAGGCAACGCGCGCTGCGGGCGTCCTCACGCCGGTCACAGACCGGCGCTACGGCACGCCTGCCTGCTTCAGAGTAGCGTCAGCGGCGACGCTACCCGGCCCTGCCTCTCCGCCGAAATCAGCTCGGCTTTCCGCGCGCGTGATTTCAACGTGTCCGGACCATGATGTTGTTCCTCCTCGGCGCGATGTCCGGCGCGGTTCTCGTCTACGCCCTCTACTGGCGGGCGCAGCGTCAGGCGGCGCGCGTCGAGGAAGAGAAGACCTCGCTACTCGAGGAGCGCCAGATCGTGCTCGATTACATGCACACCATGGTCGATGCGATCGGCGAGCGGCTCTCGCGCGAGGAACTCTACCAGCGCATCGTCCACGCTTCGATTCAGAGCACCAGCGCGCTGAGCGCGTGCATTTTCGAGCGAGGCCCCGACGACATGATGCGCGGCGTGGCGGTCGAGGGACTGTTCCCGCCGCACCGGCCGATCCAGGACGCGCAACGCATGCAGATGGGCTCGCGCGCGAAATTCATCGAACAGGTGCTGCGCTCGGAATCGTTTCCCGTGGGCGAGGGCGTCGTCGGGCGCGTCGCGGCCACCGGGCACGGCGAACTCGTCGTCAACGCGCCGGGCGATCCGCGCATCGTCAAGCACGACGATCCGGCGCTTGTCGTGCGCTCCGTCATCGCGGCTCCGATCATGGTGCGCGAAAAACTCATCGGCGTGCTCTGCGTCTGCAACGCGGCCGACGGCCTGCCGTTCACCGAGACGGATTACTCGCTCGTCGAAGCGCTCGCCGAGCAGGCCGGTCTCGCGGTGCACAACGCCGATTTCGTCGCGCTGGAAGTCGAGAAGCAGCGCATCGATCTCGATCTCACGCTCGCGAGCGACGTCCAGCAGATGCTCCTCCCGCGCGAGATGCCGCTCGTGCCCGGCCTCGAGATCGACGCGCGCTACATGACCGCGCAGAAAGTCGGCGGCGATTTCTACGACGTGTTTCCGCTCGAAGGCGGACGCCTCGGCGTCGCCGTGGCCGACGTTTCGGGCAAGGGCATCTCCGCGTCGTTGCTGATGGCGATTTGCCGCACGTCGCTGCGCGCGATCGCGCCGCGGCACACGTCGCCGGCCGAGGTGATGAAGGAACTCAACCGCTCGCTCTCGCCTGACATCCGCGCCGGCATGTATGTGACGATGACCTACGCCATCATCGACGTCGCGCGCTCGCACCTGGTGCTCGCACGCGCCGGACACGAACTGCCGTTGCTGGCGCAGACGAACGCGCGGAGTTTTGCGCACGAGTTCGTCGGCTCCGACGGCATGCCGCTCGGTTTGGTGGACGGGGAAGTGTTCGATGCCGTGATCGCGGATCGCGAGTTGAGCTTCGGTGCGGGCGCCGTGCTCGTGCTTTTCACCGACGGCTTGACCGAGGCGCCGAACGACGACGGTCGGGAGTTCGGCAATACCCGCTTGGCCGACACCGTGCGCAGCGCTTACGACCAGCCCGCCTCAGACATCAACGCCACTATCTTGAGGGCAGTCAGCAGTTTCAGTCGGGGCGAGCCACGCGACGATTTCACGCTGCTCACGATCAGAAATCGCTCCTGAAACTAGGCCTAGGCCCTAGCCAATAGGGCCGAGAAGCCATGGCCCTCTGCGTGGTTTTCATTTGGGGTGAAACCCTGTCAGATCGCGGTCAGATGAACCTCAGCCACGCCATTCGCCGTCAGGCTCGCGCCGCCGTTTTCGGCCTCGCGATGGTGTTGAGCGCGGTTGTCCTCCGCGCCCAATCCGCCATCAGCGTCACCGACACGACGGGGTGGAATTATTGGACGACCGGTGCGGGCGCCGTGATGATCGATCCGCAAAGCGATCAGCAAACCGGCCAGCACACCGACGACTACGTCGGCGATGCGACGCACTACGGCATGCAGCAAAAAGCCGGCACGATCGGCGGCACGGACTCCGTGATGTGGCGCTTCCGCTTCGACGACTACGCGGGCGCCGACAAGTTCGGCGGCAACGGCGGCAACGTCGGCCTCGGCCTCGACCTCGATGGCAACGGCTCCGTCGACGTGATGATGGTGATGTCCGAAGGCTCGGGCAACGTGAACAACCGCACGCGCACGATCTATTTCGGCACGCCCGGCACCGACACGAACACCGGACCGAGTTCGACGAGCTGGACGATCGATACGAACCAGACGACGAAGGTCAGTCTCGTCGTCAACTCGACTTACGACCTCGTGGCGACGAACGACGGCTACAACTTCGCCGGCACGCAGGACTCCTGGATGACGTTCGCGATCAGTTTCGCGAACATCCAGGCCGGCATCCGTGCCTACGCCGGTGCGTCGTTTTCCAATTTCGTCTACGACTACACGGCGAAAATTTCCTACATCGCGTTCACTTCGACGCAGACGAACGCGCTGAATCAGGATCTTTTCGGCGCGAGTCACGATGCGCTGGTCAACGGCACGGCCGAAAACACGTCGACGTGGGCCGACCTCGGCGCGATTACGCCGCCAATCGACGCCCTCGGCCGCGTGCCCGAGCCGGCGACCTACGCGCAACTCGGCGCGTTGCTGCTCGCCGGCGGTTGGGTTGCCTATCGGCGGCGTTCGCGGCCGCGCGCAGTCGAGCAGCAGGGGTGACGCTCGCGCTGATGCTGCGCCGCCCGATCCATTGGCTCGCCGATGCCGGACGATTTGTCGGCGCGTTGTTTCTGTGGAATGCGCGCAAAACCGCCTACGTCGTTCGCGGGCGCACCGGCCGCTGTCCCTGCCAGAACGAGAGCGACGACAGCATTCCCGGCCGCGTGCGCTGCGATGCGGCGACGCACTGGCACGAGCCGGCGCGGTTCCGCGCGGTGTGCCCGCTGCTCGTCGAGACGCCGGACGGCTGGCGCTGCTCGGTCCATGCGTCGCAGGTGCGGCCGTTTTGGGGCCGGGCGGTCGCCTGGAGCGGCGCGGCGCTCGTGGTGCTGTTTCTGGTCGGCGCGGGAGCGACGCTCGTGTTTTTGCGCGCGGCGGGCGGTGCGCCGATTTCGTTCACGCAGGTCGCGTGGCCCGGCAAGTGGCATGAAATCCGTCCCGCGCAATCGCGGCATCTTTTCCGGCGGGCAGTCGGGGCGTTCGCGCATGGCCGGCTGAACGAGGCGCATCTCGCGCTCCTTTCCGCACAGCAGCGCGATCCGCGCAACTACGACGCCGCGCTGATGCTCGCGCAGATCGCGATGTTTCAAGGGAGCGTGCTCTCCTCGGACGAGCAGTTCGAGCGACTCCTGCGGGAGCACCCGGCGCAGTCCGGACGGACGGCCATCGTTTATCACGACACGTTGCTGTCGCTCGATCGGATGCGGCGGCTCGCGCAATTCAGCCTCGCGATGGCGAAGGCGGATTCCGACCGCTCGGCGGTCTGGGTGCGCTCGGCCTTGCTCGCGGTGCGCTCGCTCAGCGCCACCGACGCGGTGGAATTGCGCGAGAAGACGGAGCCGACGATCGCCTCGCTCGCGCCGCACGCGCAGCTCCTGCTGCGGGCCGAATTCGACGCGCGTGCAGGCGACACCCCGCGCGCGCTGAAGAGCTTGCGGGCGCCGTTCAGCGGTCCGCTGAATCCCTTTTATGCGCGCCACCAAGTGCTCCGTCTCGCGGCGCTCGGCGATGCGGGCGCGGCGCAAGTGATGCTCGATTTCTACGGCCCGCCGTTCGGCGAGTTCGAGCAGCAGTTGACGCAGTTCGAACTCTCCTCGATCGCACGCGACGAGGCCACGGCCGAGGCGGCATTTCGCCGGTTGCTGGCCCAGCCGTTGCAGGAGCTGCGCGTCGAGCGGATCGCCGCCGCACTGATCGCGCACCCGAACGCGGAGCGCTACCGGCAGTTCAGCGCGCGCGTCCAACGCGAAGGCTTGCTCGAAGCCGTGTGCGACGGCGCGGGCTTGTGGGTGACGGGCCTCGTGTGCGACGCGCCGAAGGACGCGGTCTACTGGCAGACGCACGGCAAGCAGCCGATGTTCTCGGGCTACCCGCCGATCAAGATGATCGATTTCCAGTCGCGCGCGCTCGCCACCGTGAACTCCGTCAGCCATCTCGTGAACGTGCTCTCGCTGCCGCGCGAAGTGATCGTCGCGTTGCTCGCGCGCGTCGAGCCGCCCGCGCCCGCCGCGTCGCCGGCCGGTGCCGGCCGGCGCTGAGCGACTGGCATAACGGGAAAACGCGTTTGCGTTTGCGGGGTGCGAGCCTACCCGTTGGGCCGATGTCCGCTGCCGCCACCGCGACCGAGAAACGCTTCCAACAACCCGACGCGTCCGGCCATTTCGGCGTCTACGGCGGCGTCTACGTGCCCGAGACGCTGATGACCGCGCTCGAGGAGCTCACGGCGGCCTACGAAGCGGCGAAGAACGATCCGGGTTTCCAGACGGAGCTGAAGCACCATCTCAAGGAGTTCGCCGGACGTCCGACCGAGTTGTATTTCGCCGAGCGGCTGACGCAGCACTGCGGCGGCGCGAAAATTTATTTCAAGCGCGAGGATCTGCTCCACACCGGCGCGCACAAGATCAACAACGCGCTCGGCCAGGCGCTCCTCGCGCGGCGCATGGGCAAGCCGCGCATCATCGCCGAGACCGGCGCGGGCCAGCACGGCGTCGCGACCGCGGCGGTGTGCGCGAAGTTCGGCCTCGACTGCACGGTCTACATGGGCGCCGTCGACATGGAGCGGCAGGCACTGAACGTTTTCCGCATGCGGCTGATGGGCGCCAAGGTCGTCGCCGTCGAGTCGGGCCAGAAGACGCTCAAGGACGCCGTGAACGAGGCGATGCGCGACTGGGTGACCAACGTTCGCAACACGCACTACATTCTCGGCTCCGCGCTCGGCTCGCATCCGTATCCGATGATGGTGCGCGATTTTCACCGCGTGATCGGACAGGAATTGAAAGAGCAGATCGTCGCGCGCGAAGGGCGCTTGCCGGACGAGATCGTCGCCTGTGTCGGCGGCGGCTCGAATGCCATCGGCGCGTTCTTCGAGTTTCTCGATGACGCCTGGGTGACGCTCACCGGCGTCGAAGCGGGCGGGCGCGGCATCAAGCGCGGCGAGCACGCGGCGCGCTTCGAGGGCGGCCGGCTCGGCGTGTTGCAGGGCGGCAAGACTTACATTCTCCAAAATGACGACGGCCAGATCGAGCTGACGCACTCCGTGAGCGCCGGCCTCGACTACGCGGCGATCGGGCCGGAGCACGCATTTTACCGTGACCTGAACCGCATCCAGTTCGCCTACGCGACGGACGACGAGGTGCTGGAGGCGTTCCAGCTCTGCTCGCGCATCGAGGGCATCATTCCGGCGCTCGAGTCGACGCATGCGCTCGTCTACGCCGTGAAGCGCGCGAAGCAGATGAGCAAGGATCAGGTGCTGGTGGTGAATCTCAGCGGCCGCGGGGACAAGGATGTGCAGCAGGTCCAGCGAATGCTGGGTTGAAATCACAAACGCCAAACGTCCAAACTCCAAAGCGTGCCGGACAAACCCCACGATTTGGAGGAGCGAACTGAAAAATTCGCGGCGGACGTGCGACAGTTTATTCGGGCTTTGCCGCGAACCGTGGGGAACATCGAGGACGTCAAGCAGCTCGTCCGCGCCTCGGGTTCAGTCGCGGCGAATTGCATCGAAGCGAACGAGTCGTTGGGCGCCAAGGACCGCGTGATGCGGTTTCGGATAGCGCGCAAAGAAGCAAAAGAGTGCCGGCTGTGGCTGCGGCTGGTGAACACGGCTGATAATCGCGTGCTCGACGAAACACGTGCGGCGCTGGTCCAAGAAGCCCACGAGCTGAAGCTGATCCTGACGACGATCGTCAAGAAGTTGGAATGCGGCCCGATGCGCTGACTTTAGCTTTGGCGTTTGGCCGTTTGGCGTTTGGACTTTTCGCGATGAATTCCATGACAGGTTTCGGCCGCGGATCGGCCAATTTCGCAGCGCACGCGATCACCGTGCAGGTGAACTCGGTCAACCGCCGAGGACTCGATTTGACGATGGCGCTGCCGGATGCCTGGGATTCGCTCGAAGCGCCGGTCGCCGAGGCGGTGCGCAAGGCGGTCGCGCGCGGCAAGGTGCATGTCGTCGTCGAGGTCGCCGGCGGCGCGGAAATGGATTGGGACGAAGACGCCGTGGCGGACACGCTGAAGCGGCTGAAGTCGCTCGCGCAGGCGCGCGGCGTGTCGTTCGAGCCGACGGCGGAGCTGCTCTGGGAAATCGCCAGCGCGCAAAGCGGCGGCGGCCAACTCGGCGCGGCGGAGCAAGCGTGGCCGGCCGTGGAGCAGGCGTTGCTGGCGGCGTTGCGCGGCCTCGGCGCGATGCGCGCGAAGGAAGGCGAGGCGCTGCTCGTGGATTTTCTCGGACGGATCGCCAAGCTCCACACGCAGGTCGAGGCCATCGCTGCGCGCGCGCCGCAGGTCGCACCGAATTACCGCGACCAGCTACTCCAACGCCTGCGCGGCGCCGGGCTCGAGCTCGACGTGAGCGACGAGCGCGTGCTGAAGGAAGTGGCGCTGTTCGCCGACCGCGTGGACGTGACCGAGGAGATCACGCGCCTGCGCAGTCACCTGAGCCAGCTCCGGGAGTTGCTGCGCTCCGAGGGTGAAGTCGGTCGGAAGGCCGAGTTCATCCTCCAGGAAATCGGCCGAGAGATTCACACCATCGGCAGCAAGGCGAACGACCTGCAAATCAGCCAGCGGGTGATCGAGTGCAAGAACGAGCTCGAGCGCGTGCGCGAGCAGATGGCGAACGTCGAGTGAGCGGTGCTTACTCCTGAAATCCCAAATTCCAAACGTCCAAACGCCAAAGCCGCAGCGGATATTTGGAGTTTGGACGTTTGTGATTTGGAGTTTTTCAGCCCTCAGGCGGGCTCGGCTGTCGGAGGGACCAGATGATGTAGCCGAACACGCCGCACACGATGCCGATGTCGGCGACGTTGAACGTCGGATAGATGTAGCTCCCGAAGTGAAAATCGAGGAAGTCGACGACGTGGCCGACCCGCAGGCGATCGGTGAGATTGCCGATGGTGCCGCCGCAGAGTCCGCCGAAGCAGAGTTGGACGACGCCGTTGCGCAGGCCGAGGGTGTGGCGCCAGAAGTAGATCGCGACGAGTGTGATCACCGCCAGCACGCCGAGCCAATGGCCGCGACCGCTGAGAATGCTCCATGCCGCGCCAGTGTTGCCGACGTGCACGAGGTTGAAAAAGCCCGGCACGATCTCGATGTGTCCCGGCGGACCGAACGTTGGATAAGGCAGGCGCGCCTCGATGGCGTGCTTCGTGAGCTGGTCGAGCACGTAGACGCCGAGCGCCACGAGCCAGAGACGGCGGTAGGCGAGGGCGCGCTGAATTTTCGATTTTTGATGGCCGAGGCCCTGCGGGCTGGACTCGATTCTCGATTGAGGCGAGACTGCCGAACGCATTCCGGCCGTTGGTGCTGGGTCGGGCATCAATTCGAAAATCGGAAATCCAAAATCGAAAATACCGTCACTCGTCGCCGCCCGAGTCGTCGTCGGACATTTTGCCGCCACCTTCTTCGTCGCCGGCATCGCCGAACAAGCCGCCGCGTTGCTGGGAGCGATGCGAGTGGCGTTCGACGTCTTTCTGGGCCTCGGCGGAATAGCGGGTGAAGGGAACGGCGAGCAGGCGCTCCTTCGCGATCGGTTTCTGCGTGGCTTCGCAGATGCCGTAGGTGCCGTCGTGGATGCGCTTGATGGCGGCCTCGATCTCGGAAAGAGCCTCCTGCTCGCTCGAGACGAGCGAGAGCGCGAAGTCGCGGTCGAAGGTGTCGGTGCCGGCGTCGGCCATGTGCTGGCCATAGCCGGAGAGATCGCCGGAGTCGTCCTTCGAGGACTTCATCAGCGTGTCCTCGGTGTGTTCGCCGAGTTGCTCCAGCACGATGGCGCGGAGTTCGGTGAGCATCTTGTAGTAGCGGCGGAATTTCTCGGGCACGTCGTCTTCGTGGACGATGACCGCTTTGTGCGTCTTCTTGCCGGGCGCGAAGCCAAGGATGTCGGCGAGCGAGGCCGCCTTCACGTGGTTCGGTTTGTGCGGCTTGTCGGTCTTCGCCTGCGCGTCGGCGGCCTTGCCGTTGGCGGCTTTGGCGGTCTTGGCGGTTTTCTCGGCGGAGGGGACGGTCGACTCGTTTTTCTTCGCGATCTCGCGGACTTCATCGAGCGAGAAGGAAATGGATTTCGCCGGGCCCGCGGATTTGCGCTCGAGAATCATGCGCTTCAAATCGGCCGCGGTCATCGCGCCTTTAGCTTTGGGCGCCTCGGATTTCGAGGGCTCGTGCTTCGCCGCGGCGGGCTTGGCCGCGACGGGCTTGGCGGCGACCTTCGTGGGCGCGGGCTCTTTTTTGGCCGGGAGGGTTTTCGCCGGCTTGGCGGATTTGGCGGGAGCGGCTTTCTTCACAAGCTTTTTGGCGGGGTGTTTCGTGGACTTGGCCATAGGAGAGTGGGGTCAGGAATTAAGGGCTTCGAGGCAGCGAGGGCAAACCTCTCCGTGCGGAGAATGAGCGAGGGCCGGAACCCAGCGCCAGCAGCGCGGGCAACGCGTGTTGCCGGCCTCGCGGGCGTTGAGCGGTTTGATTTCGAGGGCCGCGCCGGATTTTGGTTCCAGAGCGACGGCGGAAACGATGAAGAACTCGGGCAGGAAATCGCGGTGTTTCGCGAGTGCAACCATCTCCGCGCTGTCGGGTGCACCGGAGAAACCGAGCGTCGCATCCAGCGATTTACCGATGTTGCCGGCCTGGCGGAGCGGCTCGAGGGTCTCGGTGACCTTGGCGCGGAGTTTGAGCAGCGCGGCGAATTCGGTGTCGAGCGTCGCATCGGTCCACTCCGCGGGGGCGGTCGGCCAGTCCTGCAGGTGGATCGAGCCGTCGCTGTATTCCTTGCCGGTCGTCGCGTAGCTCCAGGCCTCGTCGGTGGTGAACGTCAGGACGGGCGCGAGGATTTTCACGAGTGTCGTGAAAATCGCGTGGATCGCGGTCTGCGACGAGCGGCGGAGCGGGTGCGCGGCGCCGAGCGTGTAGAGGCGGTCTTTCAGGATGTCGTGATATGTCGCCGACAGCGTGACCGAGCAGAACTGGTTGCAGAGCTGGTAGACGCGGTGGAACTCGAACGCGTCGTAGGCCTGCGTGCACTCGGCGAGCAGCTTCGCGGTCTGGTGCAGCGCCCAGCGGTCGAGCGCGTCGAGCTCGGCGTGCGGCACGGCGTGCTTCGCGACGTCGAAATCGAACAGCGTCGAGAGTTGGAAGCGGAACGTGTTGCGGAAAAGACGATACGCCTCGCCGACGTGCTTGAGAATCTCTTCATCGACCGGGATGTCATCGCGGAAGTCCTGCGACGCGATCCAGAGGCGGATGACGTCCGCGCCGTGGTCCTTGATGTAGGCTTCGGCGGTCTGCGGCTTCTGGTAGGTCGAGCTCTTGGAAATTTTCTGGCGGTTCTTGTCGACGATGAAGCCGTGGGTCAGGACGGCCTTGTAGGGCGCGGCGCCGAACGCGATGACGCTGTTCCAGAGCGACGACTGGAACCAGCCGCGGTGCTGGTCGCTGCCTTCGAGGTAGAGATCGGCGGGCCAGTGCGTGCCGCCCTGGCCGCGCTTGAGCACGGCGGCCTGGGTGGAGCCGGAGTCGATCCAGACGTCGAGCGTGTCGCGGCCGCAAGTCAGCTCGCTCGGAGCGGGCCAACCGGCCGGGAGCGTCACGCCGGCGAGGATCTCGGCGGGCGCGGCGTCATACCAGAAATTCGTGCCTCGGGTCGCGATCTTGTCGGCCACGGCTCGCGCGACGCCGGCGTCGAGGTAGGCGTTTTTCTTCGCGTCGTAGAATGCCGGGATCGGCACGCCCCACGAGCGCTGGCGGCTAATGCACCAATCCGGACGCGACTCAACGGCGCCACGGATGCGCGCTTCGCCCCACGCGGGAATCCAGCCGTGGTTTTCGGCGATCTTCGCGATCTCGGTCAGCGCGATCGTGCGGTGGCCGGCCTTGTCGAGGGAAACGAACCACTGGTCGACGGCGCGGAACACGATCGGCGTCTTCGAGCGCCAGCAATGCGGGTATTGGTGCTCGTAACGCTGCTTCGCGAGCAGGGCGCCAGCGGCATCGAGCTTCTTCAGGACGGCGATGTTGGCCGGGGAAGTTTTCTTGGCGGCGAGATCCTCGACGCTCTCGAGCGTCGTGAGGCCGACCATGTCGGCGGGCACTTTGCCGTCGTCGACGTAGCGGCCGTCGTCGCCGACGGGGCAATAGATTTCGAGGCCGTATTTGACGCCGGTCTGGTAGTCCTCCGCGCCGTGGCCGG
Source organism: Opitutia bacterium (assembly GCA_016187945.1). GTDB lineage: Bacteria > Verrucomicrobiota > Verrucomicrobiia > Opitutales > Opitutaceae > Didemnitutus. The sequence continues at coordinate 122,612 of JACPIT010000006.1, read as the reverse complement.
GCGCGGTGTGCACGCAGCCGGTGCCGCTGTCGGTCGTGACGTAGTCGGCGAGCACGACCGGCGAGGGGCGGTCGATGAACGGATGGCGCGGCGCGAGGTGCTCAAGCGTGGCGCCTTTGACCGTCTTCACGATGGTCGGCTGCGCTTCGAGTTTCGCGGCGGTTGCGACGGAGCCGAGCAAGGCTTCCGCGACGAGCAGACTTTCGGCACCGATGTCAGCGACGACGTAGTCGACCTCCGGGTGCACCGCGATCGCGAGGTTCGCGGGAATCGTCCACGGCGTGGTCGTCCAGATGACGACGAAGAGCGGCTTGTCGGTCGGCAGGCCGAACTTCGCGGCTTGGTCCGCCGGCACGGCGAACTTCACCCAGATTGAGGGCGAGACGTGGTCCTTGTATTCGATCTCGGCTTCGGCGAGCGCGGTCTCGAACGGGATCGACCAGTAAACGGGTTTCTTCGAGCGATAGACGAGGCCTTGCTCCACGAACGCGGCGAAGGTGCGCAGGATGTCGGCCTCGAATGCGGGCGCCTTCGTCTTGTATTCGTTGGCCCAGTCGGCGAGCACGCCGACGCGTTTGAATTGCGCGGTCTGCTTCGCGATCCAGTTTTCGGAGAACGCATCGCACTTCGCGCGCAGCTCGGCGGTCGTGAGGTTGAGTTTCTGCTCCTGGATTTCGCGGCTGACCTTCTGCTCGATCGGCAGGCCGTGGCAGTCCCAGCCCGGCACGTAGGGCGTCGCGTAGCCGCGCATGGACTTGTAGCGATTGACGAAATCCTTGAGCGACTTGTTCAGCGCGGTGCCGATGTGGACGTCGCCGTTGGTGAACGGCGGGCCGTCGTGCAGCACGTATTTTTTGCCGGAGCCGGCGCACTGGGCCTGGATGCGGGCGTAGAGGCCGAGTTTGTCCCAGTGGCTAATTCGCTGCGGCTCGCGTTGCACGAGATTTGCCCGCATGGGAAAATCCGTCTTCGGAAGCAGCAGCGTGTCTTTGAGTTCTTGAGCCATTCTGGGAAAAGCGCCGGACGCTACTCCACCGAAGAGGGGAGTCAAGGCCCCGCGCGGCTGCGCTGCGGAAGCACCAAGATCCAAGCTCCAAGCACCAAAGAGTGCCCAAAACTTCAAAGGATGAATGCCGGAAACGCAGAGGAACGTGAATCTGGATAGCGCGTTGGGGCCGCCCGTTCCGTCTTGGGTCGGCGTTTGGTGCTTCTCTGGCGCTTGGGGTTTGGAGTTTGGAGCTTCGGCGGGCGCGCCGGTGCGCCGCCGTCCCCGCTATGACGCTCTCGCGCCCGCCGCCGCCACACGCGCGGCAAGTTTTTCGCCGCTCTTGCAGCAGTCGGGCAGCGAGGTGCCGTCGCGGCACTGGCCGCCGATGAAGAGGCCGGGTGTGCGGTTCTCGAGGGCGGACATCGTCTCGAGGTGGCGTTCGTAGCCGATCTGGTATTGCGGGATCGCGCGCGGCCAAAAGGTGTGGCGCACGTAGACTGGTTTGGCTTTCACGCCGACGAGTTCGCGGAGATCGCCGTCGACGCGTTGGAGCAACTGCTCGGTGTTGAGGCGCGCGTGCTCGGGCTGGCGCATGCCGCCCGCGAACACCGTGAGCGCAACGTGGCCCTCCGGTGCGCGGCCGGGGAAGAGCGTCGATGAAAACAAAATGCCAAGCGTGTCGCGGCGCTCCTTCTCCGGCGTAAGCCCGCCGAAGCCATCGAGTGGGTGCGTGACGTCCTCGCGCCGGAAGCCGAGGAACAGCGACGACACCGGCGGGTGCGTGATGGTGTCGAGCGGCGCGAGCGGACGCTCGGCGAGTGTGCCGAACGTGATCTGCGCGAGCGCCGGCGCGGGCACGGCGAGGACGACGTAATCGAACTCGCCTCCGCATTTCTCCGCGCCGCGCGAGCACACGAGGCGGTGCGGCTGGCCGGGGATGATCGTTTCGACCGTCGTGTTCAGCTCGACGGCGCCGGCGGGGAGTTTGGCGACGAGCGTCTCGATAAGCTGCTGCAGGCCGAGGCGGAACGAGACGATGGGCGTGGGGCCTTTTTTCTTCGGCGCACCGGCGGCGCGTTTGGCTTTCGCGGCGGCGATGAAGCCGCGGGGCAGCGAGCCTTTCAGCCGCTCGGCTTCCCAGAGGCTCGGGAAGGCGTTTTTCACGGACAACTTTTCCGGATCGCCGGCGTAGATGCCGGCGATGAGCGGGTTCACGGCGTAGTCGACGAACTCCTGTGTGTAGTGCGAGCGGACGAGTTCGGCGAGGCTGACGTCGGTGTTGCGGATGCGCGGACGGGAAAAAAGTTCGGTGAAGAGCGAGAGCTTCGTGCGGAAGCCGAACAGCGGCGTGCTCAGGAACTGGCCGGGGCCCATCGGCACGGGCATGAACCAGCCGTTGCGGACGATGAAGCGCTTCTTCGCGGCGGTGTTTGCGATCTGGAGATCGGGCTCGAGGCCGATGTCCGCGACGAGTTTTTTTAATTCCGGCGCGCCGTATTGGACGGAGTTGGGGCCGCACTCGGCGAGCCAGCCGTCTTCGCGGTGGGTGCGGATGGCGCCGCCGGCGTGCGCGTTTCGCTCGAACACCTTCACCCGAAAACCGCGCTCGTGCAGCCGGTAGGCGGCAGTGAGGCCGGCAATGCCGGCGCCGATGATCGCGACCGATTTTTGCGGAGAGGTGCTCATGGGGAAAGAGGTGGACTCGCGAGTCAGGAGGAATAGGTGGAACGCGTTGACCTCAACGCGTTCGCGCCCGAGCGCGTTGGGGTCAACGCGCTCCACCTGAATGATGCGTGGTGTCGGGCGGCATTCATTTCCACTGCGTGACCGTGTCGACGAGCGCTTGCATGCACTCGAGCTTCGCGGTCGGCATGATGCCGTGGCCGAGGTTGAAGATGTGGCCGTTCGCGCCGCGCATCGTTTCGAGCAGGCGCGTCGCCTCGCGGCGGACGATTTCGGGCGTCGTGTTCATCAGCACCGGGTCGAGGTTGCCTTGCAACGCGACGTTGTTGGGCACGAGGCGGCGCACGACGCCGAGGTCGACCGTCCAGTCGACGCCGAGCACTTTCGCGCCGGAGAACGCCATGTCGGTGAGCTGCATCGGGCAGCCTTTCGCGTAGAGGATCACGGGGAAACCGGCCGGCATCGCGGCGATGATCTGGCGCATCCAGCGGAGCGAGGCGGCTTCGTAGTCCTGGCCGGCGACGATGCCGCCCCACGAGTCGAAAATCTGAATCGCGTCCGCGCCGGCGCGGATCTGCATGTGGAAATACTCGATGACGGCGGCGGTGAGTTTTTCCATCAACGCGTCGAAGAACGGACGGTCGGTGAAGAACAGCTCCTTGATGCGCGAGAAATCGTCCGAGCTGCCGCCTTCGACCATGTAGGTCGCGAGCGTCCACGGCGAACCGCCGAAGCCGAGCAACGCGCGTTCGCCGTTCAGCTCTTTTTTCACGAGCGCGAGCGACTGCGCCATGTAGTCGAGCCGCTCGGCGACGCCGGTGACGTTGAGGCGGTCGAGCTGCGCGCGGGTTTCGAGACGGAACTCCATCGCGATGCCGCCCTCGTCGCGGAACTTGTAGCCTTGGCCGAGCGCCTCGGGGATCACGAGGATGTCGGAGAAAATGATCGCGGCATCGAGCGCGAAGCGGCGCACCGGTTGCAGCGTGACCTCGGCGGCGAGTTCGGGCGTGCGCACCATTTCGAGGAAGGACGATTTCGCCTTGAGCGCGCGGTATTCGGGCAGGTAGCGGCCGGCTTGGCGCATCACCCAGAGGGGCGGGCGATCGAGCGGCGCGCAGGCGATGGCGGAGAGAAAACGTTCGCGGGAGGTCACGTAAGTTGAGAGTTGAGAGCGGAGAGCTGAGGGTCGGTGAGTGACGCCCAGTCGCGTGGTTTCAGAAAAAGTTCGGTCAGGCGCGCTTCGGGCGTGTCGGGTTTCGCGTGGTAGTCGTAGCGCCAGCTCACGAGCGGCGGGAGCGACATCAGGATGCTCTCGGTGCGGCCGCCGCTTTGCAGGCCGAAGTGCGTGCCGCGGTCCCAGACGAGGTTGAACTCCACGTAGCGGCCGCGGCGGTAGAGCTGGAACTCGCGCTCGCGCTCGCCGAACGGCGTGGCCTTCCGCCGCTGCACGATCGGCAGGTAAGCGGGCAGGAACGCGTCGCCGACGCTGCGGAGGAACGCGAAGCTCGCGTTCGTGCCGAGGGCGTTGAAATCGTCGAAGAAGATGCCGCCGATGCCGCGCGCTTCGTTGCGGTGCTTGAGAAAGAAGTAGTCGTCGCACCACTTTTTGAACCGCGGATAAAGATCGGCGCCGTGGGGAAAACACGCGTCGCGCGCCGTGCGGTGCCAGTGCACGCAGTCTTCCGCGAAGCCGTAGTAGGGCGTGAGGTCGAAGCCGCCGCCAAACCACCAGGTTGGCGCGGCGGACGCCGCGCCGGAAGTGCTAAGTTCCAAGGGCGAAGTGCCAGGAGTCGTTGCGTCGCCCGCGCAGAAAAACCGCACGTTCATGTGGCTCGTGGGCACGTAGGGGTTGCGCGGGTGGATGACGAGCGAGACGCCGAGGGCGTGGAACGGCTTGCCGGCGAGCTCGGGGCGGTGCGCGGTGGCGGAAGGCGGGAGCGATTGGCCGGAAACGTGCGAGAAATTCACTCCGGCTTTTTCGAAAACGGAGCCGTTTTCCAGCACGCGCGAGCGGCCGCCGCCGCCCAGTCCGGATGCGTCGGCGGGATCGCGCGACCAGCGATCTTCGCGGAATTCGCCGCCGTCGTCCTCGTGTTCGAGGGCGGCGCAGATGTTATCCTGCAGGGCGAGCAGGTATCCGGAGACGGCGTTGAGGTCGGGAACGGACATGCGTGGAAGAGGTTAAGAAAACCGACCGCGAACGGCCGGCAACAACCTTATCCGACGGTAACAAGCCGCAGTCGGCATCGCCGCGCAGCGGTTGGCGGGATTGCCGCGCGGTTTGTTGGGCTCCCTGTAGGCAGCGCGCGCGCGGATCGGACGAGGCGCGCGCAAGCGCGCTGGCCCACGGCTCGCCGGCCCTTGACGACTTTGCTAAAGTCGGGGTTCGACACCGGCGGCGCCCGCCGATTCGCTGAACCTTCCTGCTCCTCTCATGCTCGCCACTCTCGCTGTGACCGGCTTCACGGTCGCCTTTTTCCACGCCGCGATCCCGACCCACTGGCTGCCGTTCGTGCTGGTCGCGCGGGCGCGGGGCTGGGCGCGCGGGAAAACCTTCGCGGTGTCGATGGCGGCGGGGCTCGGCCACGTCTTGCTGACGAGCCTGCTCGGCCTCGGCATCGCCTGGGTGGGGCAGCAACTCGTCGAGCACTACGGCGAGCTTTTCAACCGGATCGCGGGTGGCGCGCTGCTGGCGATCGCGGCGTGGTTTTTCCTGCGACAAGTGCGCGGCGGGGTGCTGCATCATCACGCAGGCGGGCATCACCAGGTTTCGGAGCATTGCGGGCACGCCGATGACCACACGCACATGGAAGAGGAGATCGCCGACACGAAACTCGTGTCGCGACAGGCGGGCGATTGGGCGGCGATCGGCGGACTGTTCATGATGCTGACGCTGTCGCCCTGCGAGGGCTTCCTGCCGGTCTATCTCGAGGGCGTGCACTACGGCTGGCGCGGCTTTGCGGTGCTGAGCGCGATCCTGGCGGTGGGCACGCTGGGCGGCATGCTGCTGTTCACCTGGCTGACGCTGGTCGGTTTCTCGAAATTGCCGCTGCAAAAACTCGAGCGCTACGAGGCGGCGCTGCTCGGCACGATTTTCGCGGTGCTCGGCATAATGATGTTATGGTTTGAGCATTGAGCTCCCGCGGGCAACGTGGACGCATCGCGGCGCGGAGCCGGGTTCGGCGTTTCCGCGGCCGGGTTTCCCTTTCGTTTCCCGATGATCATGCCCCGCTTCTCCTCGTTTTTTCGTGCCGCCGGCGCTGCGCTGACGGTCGGTCTCACGCTCTCCGGCGCGCACGCGCAGGACGTCGCCATGTTCGGCGGCGATGCGCGACACTCCGGCATTCAGCGCACCGCGGCGCCGCGGAATCTGGACGTGAAATGGACGTTCGCGACCAGCGAGGCGATCGTCTCGTCGCCGGCGGTCGCGCAGGGCGTCGTCTACGTCGGCAGTTCGGATAATTTCCTCTACGCGCTGGACGCGGCGACGGGCGCATTGAAATGGAAATTCGACGCGCACGGCAACGTCGGCTCGTCGCCCGCGGTGAGCGGCGGGCTGGTTTTCGTGAACAGCGCCGATGGAAATTTCTACGCGGTCGACGCGACGAACGGTGCGCTGAAGTGGTCGTTCGCCACGCAAGGCGAGCGCCGCAACACCTGGCCCGGCGTCAACGGCACGGCGCCGCGCACGGAGACGATGCCCGATCCGTGGGATTTCTTTCTCTCGTCGCCTGCGGTGGCGGACGGCGTGGTCTACTTCGGCAGCGGAGATCGCCACGTCTACGCGCTCGATGCCGCGACCGGAGCCCTGCGCTGGAAATTCGAGACCGGCGGCGTCGTGCACGCGTCGCCCGCGGTGGCGGACGGACGCGTCTACATCGGGAGTTTCGACGGCGGATTCTACGCGCTCGACACCAAGACCGGCGCGCTCCGCTGGAAATTCCAGGCCGACACCTCCGACGCCATGCACCTGATGATCGGCATTCCCGGATCGGCGACGGTCGCGGATGGCGCGGTCTACTTCGGTTGCCGCGACGCGAATCTCTACGCCCTCGATGCGGCGACCGGCGAGCTGCGCTGGAAATACTCCAACCACTCGTCGTGGGTCATCGCCACGCCGGTCGTCGTGGAAGGCCGCGTGTGTTTTCCGACCTCCGACAGCTTGAAGTTCGAAGTGCTCGACGCGCGCACCGGCGCGCCGGTGTTCTCGCTGCCGACGCAGCTCTACTCGTTTTCGTCGCCGGCGGTCGCCGAGGGGCGGGCGTATTTCGGCAGTTGCGACGGCAAGGTGCGCGAGGTCGACCTCGCGGCGCGGCGCTACGGCGCGGAGTTCGCGGCGCCGGGCTTCGCCGCCAACGCTGCGCGCTACCTCGACGCGAACGGCAAACTCCGCAACGACGCAGTGTGGATCGGCGAGACGCTCGACGATACGATCGTGGCCATCCGCACGCGGCTGTTTTCGCTCGGCTCGATTCTCTCGACGCCGGCGATTCGCGATGGCGTGCTCTACGTCGGCTCGGTCGACGGCAAACTCTATGCGCTCGGCCGCGCCGACGACACGCAGCGCTGAACGCGCCTGAGGATCCCCAAGAAGTGACGTCCCGTGAGGCAGGGCGGGCCGCTGGGCCCGCCGAAACTCGCTCGCGGCGCGCCCAGCGATCGCGCCGCCCCGGAGGTTTCACCCGCAGAGCGAAGCACGCGACGCAGCGTGGTAGCGGAATTCGTGAGAATTTCGCCGCTGCTGAGGTGCGAAAACCTTACGGTTTCCGCTTCGCTGTGAAATATCCGCCCGACCCGCGGGCCGAAGACGACACTTCTTCAGGGAATTCGCGGCTTACTCGAACTGCTTCACCGGCTGGCCGGCGATGGCGTCTTTGTAGATTTCGCCGTCCTTCATCACGAAATCGATGTGCTCAAGCACGCCGACGTCCGCGAGCGGATCGCCTTTCACCGCGACGAGGTCGGCGCAGAAGCCGGGTGCGAGTTCGCCGACCTTGGTTTGCCAGCCGAGCAGATCGGCGGCGGTCACGGTGGCGCTCTGGATCGCCTGCATCGGCGTCATGCCCCATTTCACCATGTGGGCGAACTGCTTTCCGTTCCACCCGTGCGGATAGACGCCGGAGTCCGTGCCGTAGGCGATCTTGCAGCCGGCCTTCACGGCTTTGGCGAAGTTCTCGCGCTGGATGCGGCCGACTTTGCGCTCCTTCTCGATGATTTTTTCCGGGTAACCCAGGCGCGCATACTCGGCGAGGATGTAGTCGTCGTTGTAGATGTCGGGCACGAGATAAGTGCCGTGCTCCTTCGCGAGCGCGATGCCCTCGTCGTCGATGAAGCTGGCATGCTCGACCGAGGCGACGCCGGCGCGGATGGCCATCTTGATGCCTTCGGTGCCGTGCGCGTGCGCGGCGACTTTGCGGCCCCAGAGCGCGGCTTCCTCGACGATGGCCTTCATCTCGTCGAGCTGGTATTGCGGCGCGCCGACGGATTCCTCCTCGGACAACACGCCGGCGGTCGCGAGCATCTTGATGACGTCGGCGCCGTATTTGACGTTCTCGCGGACTTTTTTTCGCACCGCATCGACGCCATCGGCGACTCCGTTGATGTCGCCCTCGAAGCGCACGTAAGGCGACATGCCGTTGAGGTCGCCGTGGCCGCCGGTGGCGCTCAGCGACGGGCCGCTCGCCTGCATGCGCGGGCCGGCGACTTCGCCCTTCTCGATCGCGCGACGCAGCGCGAAGTCGACGTAGTTGCCGGCACCGACGTTGCGGATGGTCGTGAAGCCCGCGAGCAGCGTGCGCCGGGCGTAGAGGTGCGCGGTCATCGCCTCGTCGATCGGACTCTTGCGGAAGATGTCCTCGTAGAAATTCGCCGGTTGGCCGGTGACGTGCGTGTGGCAGTCGATCAAGCCGGGCAGCACCGTGGCGTGGCCCAGATCGATCACGCGTGCGCCGGCCGGGAGCGTCGTCGCGGCGAGCGCGGTGACGGTTTTGATCTTGTGGCCTTCGATCGTGATGACCTGGTCCTGCAACACGGTGCCGGACCTTGGTTCGATGATGCGCGCGGCTTTGAGGTAGAGGACGGTGGGAGCGGCGGGCGCGGCGTTTTCGGCGGCGACGGCGGCCGTGGCGCACGTCGCCGCGAACAGGGTAAGGAAACGACGAAGCATGCGCGGAGCGAAACGGGATTCGCGCGCGAGGCAAGCGGGTAGGGCGCACCGAAATGAGCGTGGCAGCACGCTCCCGTCGGGCCCAGCGGTCCCGCTCTGCCTCAGAGCGCCGACGGCCGCTCGCCGGCGGCGCGGGCGCGCGTCTCGGCGTCGAGGATTTCGCGGAGCTTCACGATCACCGGATGGCCGGCGGTGTAGGCCTGGCCGTAAGGGAGATTGAAGGCGTAGTCGAACGTCGCCGGATTGCGGCCCTGGTTGTGCTGGAGGATCGTCTCGAGTTTATCGAACGCCTTCACGAACTTTGCTTCGGGCGTGGCAGCGGCGTTGTATTCGTCGAAAAGCGCGACGAGGTTCGCGCGCACGGCGGCGGGCGCGCCTTCGAGCAGTTGCAGGAGATCGCGGCGCTCCTGCTCGGCCTTGGGCGGCGCGCCGACCTGGAGGACGGCCGAGATGTCGCCGCTGACCGCTTCGCCGAGGTCGTGCACGAGCGCGATGGCGAGCACGCGCTCGAAGTTCAGCTCCGGGAACCACGGCTTCACGCTCAGCGCGAAGAGACCCAGCCGCCACGTGTGCTCGGCGGTGCTCTCTTGTTTGCCTTCGGAAGTCCAGGAGGTGCGCGTGACGGTTTTCAACCGCTCGGCGCGACGAAGGAAAGTCAGCAGGCCGTGGATTTCGTCGGGAGTCATGGTGCGGGGAAAAATGTGTCGCCCGCGCGATGGCGCAATGACGGAGTCGCGATGCGGGTGCTGAGAGCGGTGGAGCGGCGACGTAGCAGCCGACGTGAGGAGGCTGGCGGCAAACGTGCTGGACGGCGCGACCGCGGCGTGGCTCGACAGCCGACTGACGTCGGCTGCTGCGAATGCGGCGGGCGCCGGCTGACAGCGGGCGTTACTTCTCCCCGAACGAATGCCGTGCGACGAGGGCGGCGCCGATGGCTTGGGAGAGTTCGCCGAGCGTGGCGGGGACGATCTTCAGTTTCGCGCGCTGCTGCGGGAAAAGATACGGCCAGGCGGCGTCGCGGATGCCCTTCAGATAACGTTCGCGGAATTCCTCGGTCGTCGCGTGCGGATCGATGAGGCCGCCGCCGATGACGACGAATTCCGGGTCGACCGCGGCGCAGAGCGAGGCGATGTGCAGGCCGAGCGCGCGCGCCTGGAAATCGAAGATCTCGAGCGCGAGCGCGTCGCCTTTTTGCGCGAGGCCGCGGAGCGAGAGCGCCTTGTCCTTGTCGGGCGCGGTCGATTGCGCGAGCGGGTGCTCGTGATGTTTTTTAAGAAACTCGGCGAGCAGTTGCGGCAGACCGGAGATGGTCGTGTAGGCTTCGATGCAGCCCCAGTCGCGGCCGCAGCCGCAGCGGAACGGGCGGACGCCGCCGAGCAGGTGCAGCGCCGCGGGCATGTGGCCGGCCTCCATGCCGCAGAGCGTGTCGCCGTCGAGCGGTGCGCCGCTCGGATCGACGTAGGCGGCGCCGAGACCGGAGCCGGGCGCGAGCATGAGCACGCCGGCCTTGCGGCCTGCGCAAACGCGGTGCGCTTCGCCGACGCCGCCGTAGTTGCCGTCGTTGCCGACGACGAGCGGGATGGCGCGGCCGGCCGATTCCGCGAGCGCGCGGCCGTAGTCGGCGTGAAAATCCCAACCCTCGAACGACGCGGGCAAATTCGCCGCGCGGCCCATGACGCCGTAGCTGTTGTAGGGACCGGGGATCGCGAGACCGACGCCGCGGACTTGCGCCCAGGTGAGATTGTTTTCGGCGAGGAAGCCATTCACGCCATCGATCCAGCCGCGCACGACGGCGGCGGTGCCGGCCTGCGAGTTGGTCGAACTCTGGCGGAGGTGATGCGAGATGATCGTGCCGTCGGCGAACACGCCGCCGGTCTTGGACGTCGTCGCGCCGCTATCGGTGCCGAGGAAAACTTGGGGGAGGCTCATCGGGCAAGGAGTGGAGCGCAGCCGGGCGGGGCGCGCAATCCCGCGCTGCATGTATCAGTGTTCGCAGACTTGCTCGGCGTTGACGGTGAAACCCTCTTCGGTGCCGACGAATTTGCCGCGCGCGGCGAGAAAATCGACGAGTTCCGCGGCGGTCATGCCGGCGGCGGAGCAGGTGTGAAAGCGCGTGCCGAGACCGAAGCGCTCGACGACGAACGCGGCGAGGCTCTCCCGGGTGAAAAGACGACCGGAAGCCAGTATGGCGTCCATCACTTCGTGTCCGTGGATGCTCGGAGTCAGTTGCGGGTGCATGCGACATTCAAGCAGGCGCGGCGCGCGGCGGCTCCGCGCGCCTTGTCGAGTCCGCGCGAAATTTTGCGGGGTCGCCGCCGGCCCGGCGTCGGTAGGGACACCGACGCCCACCTGGACTTCGAGTGACACGGAGAACCCAGCGGACAACCGACGTTCAGGGCGCGGCGCAGGGCTCCTTGGTGCTGCCGGGATCGAGGCCGAGCTGCACCTCGCGCGCGTGAATTTCCGCGACGACTTTGCGCAGACGGCGGCCGGACGCCTCGGTGGCTTTCAGGAAGCTGTCGCTGTTCTGGTTGAGCTGCTTCAACCGGCGCCATGCCACGACTTCGGCGGTGACGTCGTAGGCGGACGTGAGGATGTCGTCGCCGGCCTCGTAGTAGGCGATGGCGCGTTTCAGGCCCCACTTTTTGCTGAGGTAGTCTTTGATGCGCTGCTCCACCTCGCAGATTTCCATGATCTGCTTGATGCCTTCGACGATTTCCTCGCGCGTGAATTCCTCCTTCGCGGCCCAGTCGGAGAAGTCACGCGTCGTGTAGGCGTCCTTGAAGCGGTCGACCAACCGCAGCGCGCGCTCGATCTTGGCGCGCTCGGCGGGGTCGGTGGCTTTTTCGAGTTTCTCCTTCAGGATGTCGCCGGGGAAATCGACGCTGAAGTCCTCGAACTTCTCCTGCGCGCGCTTCAACGCGCTTTCGTAGGCGTCGTTCGTGACCTTTTCCCAATCGGCGCGCTGGTCTTGATCGGACTGGATGGTGGCGTTGAAGCGCCGGAGCTGCGTCTGGATGCGACAGAGTTCGGTGCGGAGCTGCGTGATCTCGCCGCGGAGGCGGGCGCGCTCTTCGGGATCGACGACGGGCGGCGATGGCGGCGCGGGAGTGGGTGCAGGGGGCGTCGGGGCGGCGGTGGCGACGGCGGGCGGTTGGGGTTTGGGCAACGACTCCCAATCGCCCGCGCGGAGGAGCTGGACGACTTGCTTGGCGGGCAGCGGCGAGGCGCCGGCCGCGAGCAGCGAATGCAGATGCGCGAGGTGTTCCTCGGCGCGCGACCACTGATCGTGCGCTTCCGCGCGCGCGAGGTCGCCGGCGCCGGTTTGCCGCAGGGTCTTTTGCGCGCGCTCCATCGTGTCGATGTCCTGGCGGGTTTGCGCGAGCACTTCGGTTTGGATCAGCGCGGCATCGACTGGCGACGGCGGCGAAGCTTCCGGAACCTGCGGGAGCGCGGGCTGGCCGCTGATATCGAAATCGCCCGTCATGGCGCGGGCGCTCTGGTCGGCGAGGGCGCGGGCGGATTCGAGATCGCCGCTCGCGGCGGCGTCCACCGCGGCGCGGCCGAGCGCGGCGCTGCCGAGCAGTTGGCCGAGGGCGGACTCCTTGACTTCGGGGGCGACGCTGGACCGCACCCAGTCGCCGCCGGCGCTGAAGTCCACGCCGCCGCTGGCCGACAGGCCGAGGAAAGTGTGGCCGTTTTGCGCGAGGAAGAACGCGGACCAGAAACCGCGTTGGAACGATGCCGGGAGTGAGCGCGGGGGAGCGGGCGATTCGGGCGGCACGAGGTGGAGGCCGCGCTCGTGCGCCCAGCGCACGAGCGCGAGCAGCTTCGCGGCCTCGCGCAGGCGATGCAGCTCGGGCAGCGCGCGGGCGTAATCGTCGTAGCGGCGGGAAATTTCCAGAGCATAGGCCGGCAGCATTTCGCGCGTGAGGCGGCTGCCCGCGGAAGCGACGGCGGTGTGCTCGAGCACCTCGGCGCGGAGGCCGGGATTGCCGCCGCGGAACTCCACGACGCTGCCCGCGGCATCGTGTCGCAGCGTGACGGTCTCGGGCGTCAGCCAGAGGCGGAACTGGACGCCGCCATGGTCGAAGTTTCCGCGGGCGGCTTCCTCGCGGAACAGAAATTGCGTGGGCGTGAGATGGCCGGGCACGCGTGCGGCGAGCTCGGGGGTGACGGTGAGATTCTTGAGCGTCCAATCGGCGGCGAGGAACGTGCGGGCGAGTTCGGAGTCGGGAGCGAGGCCGTCGCGGCAGACGGGCTGCGTCACGAGGGCGGGCATGGAGTGCAGTTGCTGGAGGAATTGCTCGGTGAAAACCAGGTCGTTGAGCCACGGCTCGATGATGCGCTCGCGCACGAGGTCGGCGTTGAGCTCGTCGATGACGGTGCGGAAACCGCGGGTGTCGCCGGTGCGGCCGGCGCTGTCGCCGGCGGCCTGCCAGCGGCGGGCGGGCACGCCGCAACGCGAGTAGATCGCGGCCCAGATCGCGACTTCGAGGCGGGCGTAGGCGACGGATTCGGTGAGGGCGCGGGATTGGAGCCGGGCGGTGAGGTCGTTGATGGTCGGGCGGAGTCCGAGCAGATCGAGCGCACCTTGGAAAGCGGCGGGATCGTTCTCCTTGTTCGCGGCGGCGCGGATGTAGGCCGCGGCTTCCGGCGCGCCCATGGTTTGGTAGGCCTGCGCCCAAAAATTCACCCACGGCGGCGAGCCCATCGGCGTGCGGCCAAGCATGGCCTGAACGTGGGTCGGGACGTCGGACGCGGGCACGTGGAGCAGCTCGGCGCCGCGCGCGAGGAAGCGCTGTCGATCGGTCTCGAGCGCAGGGTTGGTCAGGAGCTGATCGAAAATCCCCGTGAGCCACGCCTTGCCGGCGGCGACGTTGCTGAGGTTCGCCGCCATCTGCTGGTCGAACTGGCGCGCGAAACTCGCGACGGCGGTCTTCGTCGCGGCGGTCGGCTCGAGGCTGAACGACGGCGCGGGACTGAGCAGCGCGTCGTGCAACAGCGTCGAGTAGTCGATCGTGCCAGTCGCGAACGCGGGATCGTAGCGACCGACGAACGCGAGTTCGCCCGTCTGCGGATCGATGAAGACGCGATGCAGAACGTTGATGCGGCTCGCTGCCGCCGGCCGCTCCGCGAGACCGGGGATCACCCACGGATCGAGCGCTTCGCCGCGGACCGGCACGACCGGACCGCGCGGGACCGGCGAGCGGCGCTCGCGGATCGCCAGACGTTTCGCCGCGAGCGCCTGTTCGGTCGAGGTCGTCACGGCCGCGGCCGATGCGCCGCGCCCAGCGCCGCGACCGGTGGGCGCACTCGGACGCGCTTCGGCGCCGATGGGGAAAAGCATGACCTTGGACTTGGCGCGCCCGTGCTCGAGCACGAGTGAAAGCGGTCCGTCCGGCGCGGCCGCCCAGTTTTCGATCAAGGCGCAGGCTTGATCGAGCGACGTCACGGGTTGATCGAGCACGAAGAGCAGGGCGGAGCCGGTCTGGACGTTCATGTGCTCGATGCGGCTGCCGGGCACGATCGCATCGACCGTCACGGACGCGCCCGCCCGCGTGCGAGTGGCTTTCAATCGCAGGCCGATGCTCGTGTCGGCTTCCGTGAGGCCGGCCGCGGGCGCGGCGGGAGCCGGGCGTCCGCCGCGCTGGGCGAGCGCGTCGGGCGCCGCGAGACCGAGCGCGGCGAGCAGGACGCAAACGAACAGGCCGCGAACCGCCGCCGCCGAGCGCGAACAGGGAATTTTTTTCATCGGAGAAAGGCGATCAACGGGGCGGCGGCGGGAGGTCTTCGCGGCCATCGTCGGGCGCGGATTTGCGCGCGGCGATCAGGCGCGCTTGCGCGGCTTTGGCCGAGGCGAGCCAGCGCAGCTCTTCGTCGACGACGCCGTCGAGACGCGTGAGTTTCTGGCGAGCCTCGTCGAAGCGCCCGAGGCGGCGCGACAGCTCGACGGCGAGGTAGAGCGCGACGTGGCAATCGCGACGGCGCTCCGGATCGTCGCGCCGCGCCTCGGCGGCGCGTTCGAACCACGCGAGCGCACGCTCCGCGGCGGGGGCGTAGCGACCGCCTTCGTCCTCGGCTTCCCAAGTGGCGTTCAGATAGGTCCAGCCGATCTCGAACGGATCGGCGCCGAGCTCCTCGCGCAGGATGCCCAGCGCGAACCAAGGTTTCGCGGGCACGGCCTCGGTGCGGAAACGCTCGCCGGCGAGGATGGCGCGGATGCGGGTGGCGAGTGGAGCGTCGAGGTATTTGGAAAAAATCGGGAAACTGCACTGCGGGCAGCGCGCCAGCGCAGGCGGCTGGCTGATCGGCCCGAGTTTTTTCAGGTCGAGCCGCTGACCCTCGGCGTAGCCGGAGAAATCCTGGACGGCCTCGAATTCGGTGCCGTCGAGCGGACATTTGACGCTCACGATCGCGCGCTCGCTGGCGAGTGCGGTGACGGTCAGGCTGGCGGAGAAGAGCAGGCTGCGCGCGATTTTGAGGGAGCGATCCACCGCCCACGACTGCGGCGATCGGCGAGAGACCCGAACAACGTCGCCCGTCGCGGGCGTCCCGTGCCATTTCATCGCCGGAGCATACCGCGGAACGCACGAGGGCGGCTCCGCATATCGTGCCATTGCCGCAGAAGGCAGCGCGGTTGATGGCGGGTATAATGGGGGCTTACCGATTGGCGTGACGTTGGCTCACCGATCGGTGCTTCAGATCGCGCCTGGCGTGCCGATGAGCCTTTCGCCATGTCACCTACCCCCGGGCTGGCGGCGCCGTGTCCCGACGGTGCCAACTCAGCCGTGCACCCGGCTGCCTCGTGCGCGGACGGGCGCGTCGTCAGCGGCGAGGTTTACGCGGGGGCCTACCAAGTCGGCGCGCGCCTCGGTTTGCGTTCGGGGCGGTGGTTCGCTGCGACGCGGCTCAGCGACGGCGCCGGGTGCTGGTTGCGCGCGAGCGCAGCGGCTGACGAAACCCGCCGCACGCACGTGCTCGCGCGGCTGGCGGGAGTGCCGGCGGCGGACCGGCAAGTGTTGCTCGAGGCGCGCGACGGCGCGGAGCGCGTGGAAATTTGGACGCAACCGGACGGACCGAGCCTGCGCACGCGGATCGCGGAGCGGACGCTGTCGCTCGGCGAAGTCACCGCGGCGGTGCGCGCGTTGACCGAGACGATCGCGGCGTTGCACGCGCAGGGGCTCGGCCATTTTTCGCTGACGCCCGACGCGGTGCACGTGACGGGGCCGCGCGAGGCGCCGCGGTTCACGCTCGCGGGTTTCGATGCGCTCGAGGAAATCGAGCAGGCGGAGCTGGTGCCGATCGCGGTCGATGCGTTTTCGGCGCCGCCGGAAGCCGCGGGGCTGTTCAAGCACAGCCCGGGCCCGCAGCTCGCGGCATGGGATTGGTGGTCGCTCGGGCGGCTCGCGCAGGAGGCGGTGCTCGGTTTTCCCGTCGCGCAACTGCTGCCCGACACGGTGCGGATGGGTCTGCCGACCGAGCTGAGTTCGCACGCGGAGGCGATGCTCTTCGAGCGCAACGTGGGCATGCTGCGCGCGGGCGGCGTGGAATTGATGGAGGAACTCGGGCCGCGGCTCGAAGTGCTGCTCCGCGGCCTGCTGGCGAGCGCGCCCGAGGGACGCTGGGGCGAGGCGGAGGTCCGCGAGTGGCTCGCCGGGCAGACGCCGAAGGAGCGCTACCAGGCGCCGCGGCACGCGCGGTTTTTCCGGATCGGGCGGCGCTGCTACACGGTGCCGGAGGCGGCGCACGTGTTGCAGGAGCCCGGGCATTGCGCGGAGGCGGTGCGGCACGTGTTCGCCGCGGACGAGCGGGACACCTTGATGGCGTTTCTGCGCAGCGATCCGACTCAGAAAAACGCGCTCGAACAGTTGCGACCGGCGTTCGGACTCGAGGAGTCGCCCGCGATGCGCGGCGTGGGTGAAGCGCTGCGGCGCGAAATCGTCGCTGCGACCGTGCTGCATACGCTGGCCGCCGGCGAGTTTCGCTGGCGCGGCCGGCCGATCGCTGCGGCCGCGGCGGCCATGCTCGAAGACCCGGCGCGGCGCGCGGTGGCGATCGCGGAGTTGAAGGCGCTCGCCGCGCCGCCGGTCGTCCACCTGCTGAAACGGCACGATCACAGCGCGTCGGTGTTTCTCGAAGCGACCGTGAAGGCGGCGATCGAGGCGGAACAGATGGCCTGCCAGTTCAAGCTCGAGCGGCTCGCCGGCGACTTGCCGGTATCCGAGATCTGGCTCGCGGCCATCCCGCCGCTTTCCCAAGTCGAGGCGACACACCGCGCGCTGCGCGAGCGCTACGCGCAGAGCGACGACGAGAACCTGCAGAAAATTTTCGCGACGCCGCACCCGCCGAACAAGGTGCTGGTGCTGCTGGCGTGGACGGCGCGCGCGCCGGCGCGCTTCCGCTACGTGACGCCCGCCGAGCTCAAGCGGCGGCAGTTCGACGCGTGGACGCGCGAGGCCGAGGCGGCGGCGCGACTGCTTTTTTGGGCGCACCTGCGCAACGCGCTCGAGGCGGGGCCGCTGTTGTTCGGGCGCGTGTGGACGCTCGCGGCGGGCGCGCTGGGGCTGACGGCGCTGGTGGCGGTGCACTTGCCGGGGCCGCTCGGCGTGGTCGCGGGATTGGCGCCGGTGATTTTGTTCGCGGCATTGCGCGTCGTCGCCTGGCAGGTGCAGACCCGCGCGGTCGCGCGCCGGTGTCCGCACGCGGCCGCGTGGCGCTGGCGCGACGGCGCGGCGCGCTGCGAGCGCGAGGCGGCCGGCGAGGCCGACGCGGCGGGATTGCCGCGCGTGGCTTCCGCGGTGCGCGAGCGATTCATCCGTGCCAACCGGGAGCGAGCCGAGTTGGCGAAGCCCGGGAAGTGCGCGGCGGTGCGGCGGGCGTCGCGGCATTGGCTGACGTGGGGCGCGGCGCTGACGAGTTGGGCGCTGGTGGCGTTGCTCGCGGCGGCGAGCGGCTATCAGGCGTGGCGGCGTCCGCCTTCGCTCGAGGCGCATGCGGCAGCGTGGCGGAAAGCGACGCACGTCGAAAAAACCGTGCGCGAGGAAGACATGAAGCTGGCCTGGCCGTTCAAGAAACCGATCGACGCGCCGATCGACGTGTCGGTGCGCGGCGCGTATTCGCCGACGGGGCCGCAGATGGCGGCGGCGCTGGCGCGCGGGCGGGCGCTGGTGGCGCCGTATAAGCCGGAGACGATCGACGCGCTGCTCGCGATCTACGTGCCGCTGGACACGGACGACGGAAACGGCGCGCTGCTTTTCTTCGACGGACGACGTGGCACGCTGCTCGGACGGAACGGCGTGCGCGTGAACTTCGTGCCGTTTCCGAAGATGTGGATGCAGGTCGGCGAGCAGCGGGTGTTTTTCCTGGAGAAATGAACGGGCAAGTCGAAGGGGCGCGATGCGACGCGACGCTACGAGGCGCGGCGCGGCGAGCGAAAATTGTAGAAGCGGCTTTACGCCGCGATTCGCTTGGACGCGGCGCCCGCATCGCTGCTATCGCGGCATAAAGCCGCTCCTACAGTTTCCGTGCGCGGGTTTTGGGAGTAGTGCGGTGCTTTAGCCCGCACTGGACGTCCTCCGCGCTGGCGGAAGCACCGCGCTACTTTTCGGGCCGGCGGGGCGTGCTCAGTCGATTCGCCGGCCGGCGGCGGAGGCGGCGATGAGTTTTTCGAGCCAGCGGCGGCGCGTGGCTTCCTGCTTCGGATTCACGACGTGATGGAGCGCGAGACGACGATAACCCGGCGGCTGGGCTTGGAAAAATTTCCACGCAACGGCATGAGCCTTGAACTCGCGGAGGTAGGCGGGCGGCAGTTCGGCGGGCTTTTCGCGCTCGAAGGAGTAGATGCCGGTCTTCGCGGCGGAGCGGACGGCGAAGGCGGCGAGGCCGGCGGGCGCCATGCGGCCCTCGCGGGTGAGGCGCTCGACGTGGGCGACGTTGATGTTGCTCCAAACGCTGCCGGGCTTGCGCGGCGTGAAACGCTGCATGTGGCGATCGTCGTCGATGCGGCGCATCACGCTGTCGATCCAGCCGAAGCAGAGCGCTTCGATAACGGCGTCCGGATAGGTGAGGCCGGGGTTCGGGACGTGCTTCTTGTAGAGGCCGACCCAGAGTTCGGTGGCGGTGGCGTGATTTTTCTCCAGCCACGCGCGGAAATCGGCGGCGGATTTGAAGAAGCGCGGGGTCACGACGAGTGGCGACGCGAGCGAGTGCGAACGGAGCGTGTGCCACGGACGGAGGCGGTGGCGCGGCGCTTTTTCGATTTTGGAACCACGCCGATGCGCGGGTCGCGGCGGCGGATGAGGCCCACGAGGGCCGTGGCGGTGCGCTCGAAGGCGTCGGCGGACTCGGGCAGATAAAGCCATTTTCCGAGGACGGAGTGGACGACGAGCGCGGGAAACTCGGCGCGGAGCGCGTCGTGATGCGCGCGGTCGGTCGGCACGAGCACGCCGCACCAGGGTTCTTCGCCGGTGGAGCAGCAGAGGACGATCTTGCCGTCGAGGTAGACAGCCTTCGCGCCGAACATCGCGCGGAGGACAAAGCCCGGCTCGCTTTCGAGCGGCTCCCAAATCCACGCGTGGCGGTGGACGACGCGGGCGGAGGGGAGGGCGCGGTCGAGGCGTTTCATAGGCGAATGGTGAGCGAAACGAAGTCCGGCGGATGGCACGGATCGATGCGGAGCGGACTCTGACAGTAGTCGCGGCCCGGCGGCAAGCGCCGGCCCTACAGTGGAGAGGACACTGGAGGGCAAAGGGCGGCGGATTCAGTTGCTCCGTGACGAACGCGTGACGCGCACGTGGCGGGCCGGTGAACTCTCGCGCAGAAAGTTGCGCGATGCTTGAACGCGGAAGCGGGTTCGTGCGTCTTTCATCCCGTTCATAGTGTTTGCTTGGTGTTAGGGTGAAGGCCGCCTAGGGGTAGGCGGCCTTCGTTTTGGGCGAGTGGCGGAGCGGACGGGAAGCCGGCGCCGCTCGCGGCATCGCATCAGTTGAGCGTCCCGAGCAGCTCCGCCGTCTCGGCGGGCTTGCGCCATTGCGGGTTGTGGTCGGCTTCCATGATCGTGACGGGCCAGCCGCGGGCGCGGGCGCGTTCGGCGGATTTCCAGAAATCGTCCTGCTCGGGCTTCTTGCCGGGATCGACGGTGAGGAGGTAGACGGCGGAAATTTTTTCGCGGGCGGGATTCTTCAGCGCGAGCGGATCGGTGAAGGTTTTCAGCGGGTGCGGGACGTCGAACGGGTGGGGTTTGCCGGGCTGGACCCAAGAGGGGACGATCATGCCGTCCTTCGTCATCCTCTCGATCCACTCGGAGCGGCCGCCCATGACGTCGAAGGCGCTCTCGCCGTCGTTCGGCAGCATGGCGTCGAGGTAGACGAGTTTCTTGATGCGCTCGGGCAGGCGGTCGGCGACGCCGGTGATGACCATCCCGCCGTAGCTATGGCCGACGAGAATGATGTTTTCGAGGCGCTCGAAGAGGATGACGTTCACGACGTCCTGGATGTGCGTCTCGAGGCCGATGTCTTTCGAGCCGAGATGCGCGCGTTCGCCGAGGCCGGTGAGCGTGACGCGGCGGACATCGAAGCCGCGCTCGCGGAGGAGCGGGTCGACTTTGGAAAATTGCCACGCGCCACCCCACGCGCCGTGGACGATGAGCATGACGGGCTTGGCGGCGGGCGCCGCGAGTGGCGTCGGGGAAGGCGCATCGGCGCCGACGCCGGTCGTGGTGAACTGAAACAGGGAGACGAGGAGAAGCAGCGCGCGGGTTTTCACGCGCGCAAAATGCGCTGCCGAGTCGGCGCGGTCAACCGCGGCCGCCTCGCGCTACCCGAGCAGTCGCAGCGCCATTTGGGCGGACTGGTTGGCTTGGGTGAGCATGGCCGTGCCGGATTGGACGAGGATGTTGTAGCGCGCGAGCGTCGTGGACTCTTCGGCGACGTCGACGTCGGTGATGCGGCTGTTGGCGGCTTCAATGTTGGCCTTGTTCACGCGCACGACTTCGTCGGCAAATTGCAGGCGCGACTGTTGGGCGCCGTTGGTAGCGCGATGCGTGGCGATTTCGGCGATGGCATCCGTCACGGCGCCGAGCGTAAGCGAGCCGAGATCGGTCGCAGCGGCCACGTCGCCGACGCTAGTGTTGCTGGCTCCTCCGGCGGCGAAGCTGCCGGTGCCGACGAAAGCGTGGTTGATCGAACCCTCCATGTAGAGCGCGGTGACACCCGACGCGAAAGATCCTTGGAGGCCGTTGACGCCACCACCGGAAAACGTCCAGCCGCCCGCGCCGTCGTAGGTCGCGGTGTCGCCGACGTTGTCGAGCCAGATGTGGTTCCCGGCATTGTTGCTGTCCTGAAGAAAAAGCCCGCCCGAGCCCACCGTGATGGTTCCGGCCGAACTCGGCGTGAACGTCGTGTTGTCCGACGCGCCATTGAAGCTGAAGTTGGTGGTGGCACCGGACCCAGAACTCAGCAGTTCGACGCCGTCGATCGAGACGGTGCCGCCTTCCGCCGTGGTCTGGATGGCCTGGCTGGTGGACGAGAAGAGGGACTTGCCGTTGAATTTCTCATTCCCAAGCGAAGTCATCTGAGTTTGCAACTGGGCGAACTCTGCTTGGTAGTTCGCGAGGTCGTCCGAGTTTTTTGTCGGATCGGCGTAGAGCGTTTTCAGCTCGCTGATGCGGCTGAGAACCTTGCCCGCGACTTGCAGTGCGCCGTCCTGCGTTTGCAGAAAGGAGACGGCGTTGCCGAGGTTGGCGGAGATGGCGTTCTGGCGACGGGCGGTCGCGGCGAGCTTCATCGAGACGGCGAGGCCGGCGGCGTCGTCCTGCGGATTGATGATCTTCGAGCCGCTGGCGAGGCGGTTGAGGCTGCGTTGCAGTGACGTGGAGGAGGACGCGAGATTGCTCGCGGCTAGTGTCGCAGCGTAATTGGTGTTGATGACGACTGACATGGTTCGTCCTTGAGCCAGGGTTCGGGAGATACGGCATCCGTGCCGCGTGGGGTGTCACTCGTGCAACTTAGCGACTGGGGGAAAATCGTCCGTGCGGCGTGGGAATTTAGCGCGCGGAGAATTTATCGGAATTTGGCTCAAGCCGCGCGGCGCGCGGCCGATGGCGGCGCGCGCGCGGGCCGGTCAGTGGGGCCAGTTTGTGACGGGCCAGTTCGTGGGGAAGTAGCGGACGACAGCGGCGAACGCAGATCCTTTTTTCGCCGGTCGGAGACCGGCGCTACTCGGAAGCCGGCCCTACTCGACGTGCTGCTCGGGTGGGAGATCGAGGAGCTTCAGCTCGGGGTTTTTTTCGACGAAGTAGCGCATCGTCCAGTCGTTCGGGAAGAGGACGACGGGATTCTCGAACTTGTCCGCGCCGAAGCTGACGCCGGTGGCGACGACGACGCGCGAGGTGTCGAAACCTTTCGGGCCTTTCATCGCGTCGGGGATCACGACCCACTTCAGCACCGTCCACGGCGTCGGTGCGAGGCGCGACTCGGCGTTGTATTCGCTCTGGAGGCGCCATTGCACGACTTCGAATTGCAGCGGGCCGACGGCGGCGAGCAGCGTCGCGCCCGGAGGCGCGTTTTTCGCGGTGAAGGATTGGACGACGCCTTCCTGCAAGAGCTGCTCGAGGCCGGCGCGGTATTTCTTCGCGTCGCCGGCGGTCGGGTTCGAGATGTAGGTGAAGACTTCGGGCGGGAAGCGCGGGATCTCGTTGTAGAGAATCGTGCGGTCTTCGGTGAGCGTGTCGCCGATGCCGAAGGCGTCGTGGCCGACGATGCCGATGACGTCGCCCGGCCAGGCTTCGTCGACAGTTTCGCGTTCCTGGCCGAAAAGTTTGTGCGAGGACGAGAGGCGCACCTGTTTGCCGGTGCGCTGGTGCGTGACGACCATGTCGCGCTCGAATTTGCCGGTGCAGACGCGGAGGAACGCGATGCGGTCGCGGTGCTTCGGGTCCATGTTCGCCTGAATCTTGAAAATGAAGCCGGAGAACTTCGGAAAATCGACGGGGATGACGCGCGAGTTGGTTTCGTTGGCAGACTCGGAGGCGGCTTTCGCGATTTCCTCGAGGCCGATGCCGGTGACGGTCATCGCGCGACGCGGCGCGGGCGGGACGGAGTCTTTGAGAAATCCGTTCAGCAAAAGCTCGATGCCGAAATTGTTCACGGCGCTGCCGAAGTAGACGGGCGTCTGTTGGCCTTGCTGCACGGCGGCGAGGTCGAACGGGTGGCCAGCTCCGTCGAGCATCTCGAGCTGCTCGGTCACGGCGGCGTAAGTGTCGTCGTCGAGCTTCGCGCGGACGGCGGGGTCGTTGAGCGAGGTGACGTTGACGGGCGCCTGGAACGCGCCGCCGGGCACGCGCTCGAAGAGGTGAACCTGCCGCGTGCGGCGGTCGAACACGCCTTTGAACGACGGGCCGTTGCCGAGCGGCCAGATGACGGGCGACGATTGCAGGCCGAGCACGCTCTCGAGTTCGTCGAGCAGCTCGAGCGGGTTGCGCGTCGGCCGGTCGCACTTGTTCATGAACGTGAAGATCGGCACGCCGCGGCGGCGGCAGACTTCGAAGAGTTTGCGCGTCTGCGTTTCGACGCCCTTGGCGGCGTCGATCACCATCAGCGCGGCGTCGACGGCGGTGAGGACGCGGTAGGTGTCTTCGGAGAAGTCCTTGTGGCCGGGGGTGTCGAGGAGGTTGACGGCGCAGCCGGCGAAATCGAACTGGAGAACGGTCGAGCTGATCGAGATGCCGCGCTGTTTCTCGAGCTCCATCCAGTCGGAGGCAGTGGCGCGCTGGTTCTTGCGGTCCTTCACGGCGCCGGCGAGGTGGATGGCGTTGCCGTAGAGGAGGAATTTCTCGGTCAGCGTCGTCTTGCCCGCGTCGGGGTGCGAGATGATCGCGAAGGTGCGACGGCGGGCGATTTCTTGAGCGGGACTCACGAGTGAGAGGGAAGGTGAAAGGGAAAGAGACGGAGCGGAGAGTGGAGCCGGTCAGCAAACGGGGCGGCGGAGGGCGAGGGAAGTCTTTTTTGGGGCGCGGCGATCTGAAAAAACCTGAGCGTGCGGCGCGGAGGTCGACGGATAGGCGGGCGGGCGCGCGGATGCTACTATGGGCGGCGTCATGCCCATGCTCACCATCGCCTTCTGCATCGCCGCCGTCGTCGTGATGTGCGTCGCGATCAAGCTGCTCGAGAGCACGCGCGGCGGCGGACACGAGTAGCGCGGGCGGGGAGCGGAGTTCGGGAAAATTTCGCGCCTCGCGCGGCGAAGGCCTCACGGTTTCCGCGACGAGGAAATTACGGAGAGAGAGTCGCCGCGCTCAACTCGGGTGCGATTTGTGCCGATAAGAGCGGTATGGATCCCGTGAAGAAAAAGCTGTGGTCCGACCTGCGCGAGGTGCTCGCGGAGTTGGCGCGGACGCTGCACCTGATGCGGCGCCGGCCCCCGCAGGCATTTTGTGCTTCTGCGGACGACCGATCCGGCAATGATGCCGGGTTGTGCTACTTTCACTTAAACTAAAACCGAACGCCAAGGGGCGCGTGCTCGACGGACACCCCTGGGTGTTCGCGAATGAAGTCGAGGCGTTGCTGCCGGCGGAACACGACGGCGAAGTCGTCGAATGTCGCGATCGCAGCGGTCGCTTGCTCGGCACCGGCATCTACAACTCGAAGTCGCAGATCGTCTGGCGGCGGCTGAGCCGCGAGCGCGTGACGCTCGATGAGGCGTATCTGCGCGCGGCGCTGACGGCGGCGATCGCGCGACGCGGGGTAGGGCCGGCCTCAGCCGGCCCAGAGGGACGCGCGGGTTCACCGGGGCCGGTTGAAGCCGGCCCTACCTCGGCAGCGCGCTCCGCCTACACTCGTCTCGTCTGGTCCGAGTCCGACGGCTTGCCGGGCGTCGTGGCGGATCAGTTCGGCGACGCTATCGTGCTCCAAATTCAGACGCTCGCGATGGACAAGCGCGCGGCGCCGATCGGCGACCTGCTCGCGGAACTGACGGGCGCGAAGGAGATCGTTTTCCGCAACGACTCGAACCTGCGCCGCCTCGAAGGCCTCGCGATGGAAACGCACACGCGTAGCGGCGCGGCGTGGGAGCCTCGCTGGGCGACGATCGACGGTTTCGATTACTGGCTCGATCTCCAGAACGGCCAGAAAACGGGATTCTACCTCGACCAGCGGCTCCAGCACCCGACGGTGGCGAAATACGCCGCCGGCAAGCGCGTGCTCGACGCGTTTTGCAACCAAGGCTCGTTCGCGTTGCACGCGGCGCGCGCCGGGGCCACTCGCGTGCTCGGACTCGACAGCGCGTTCGACGCGATCAGCCAGGCGAAGAAGAACGCGGAGCGCAACGGCGTGACGGCGGAGTTTGTCGGCGCGAACGTGTTCGACTGGTTCACGGCGCAGCGCGACGCGGCGCCGGCGTGGGACGTGATCGTGCTCGACCCGCCGCCGTTCGCGAAGTCGAAGAGCGCCCTCGAAAACGCGCTGCGCGGTTACAAGGAACTCAATCTGCGCGCCATGAAGGCGCTGACGCCCGGCGGCGTGCTCGCAACCTACACGTGCTCGCATCACATGCACGATACCGAGCTGCGCCAGGTGCTCGCGGAGGCGGCCAACGACGCGAAGCGGCGCGTGCACGTGCTTGAGTGGTGTCACCAGCCGCCGGACCACCCGGTGTTGGCGACGATGCCCGAGAGCGAATACCTGCGCGGGTATATTTTGCGGGTGGAGTGACGTTGCGCAGTGGAGGCGGGGCCATCAGCCCCGCGGCGCACGCGCAGCGATGCCGAAAGCACGCGGGGCTGATGGCCCCGCCTCCATGGCGCGGTGCAATGCGACCGGCTTTTCCCCAAACAACCGCGCGGTGTCGCAGCGGGCGCTTGCGTGCGGGCGCGAGGTCGATTGAGTTCGCCGCCTATGGCTTGGGCTCAAGTTCACTGGCGCAGCGAAGTGCTCGACAAGCAAACCACGATGCAGGTTCTGCTGCCGAGCGTCGGCCGCGGACCGTTTCCCGTTTTTTATCTGCTGCACGGATTGTCGGACGACTCGACGGTGTGGCTGCGGCGCTCGCGCATCGAGTGGTATGTGCGCGACCTGCCGCTGATCGTCGTGATGCCGGACGGCTATCGCGGTTTCTACACCGACAACAACGAAGGGCCCGCCTACGCGCGGCACGTGGGTGTCGAGCTGGTCGATTTCATCGATCGCAACTTCCAAACGCGGCCCGAGCGGGCGGCGCGGGCGATCGGCGGGCTGTCGATGGGCGGCTACGGCGCGTTGCGGCTCGGGCTGGGATTCGCGGAAAAATTCTGCTCGGTGAACAGCCACTCCGGCGCCATCGGGCGCGCGAATGCGGACTTCAGCCCCGCGGCGGAAGCGGCGGGCAAACACCCGACGAAGAGCAAGGAGTTCCTGGCGGAGCTGCGGCGGATTTTCGGCGAGCGACCGAACGACACCGGGCACGACATCCTGCGGCTCGCCGAGCGCGCGCACGCCACGGGGATGCTTCCGCATTTATTGCTCGATTGCGGCACGGAAGACTACCTGCTCGAGGACAATCGCGATTTCCACCGGCAGCTCACGGCAGCGAAAGTCCCCCACGAGTATCGCGAGCACAAGGGCGCGCACGACTGGGATTATTGGGATCGTCATGTGCAGGACGCGCTGAAGTGGCACTGCAAGCAGCTCGGAATCGAGAAGGCGCCAGTGGGGCGTTAAGTGTCGTAAGATCGTCTGCGTTTGCGCGCGCGACGAGTCGGTCGGGGCGTGGCGCCGAACCTGACGTTTGCGCGAGTGGTCGTCGCGCCGTTTTCTTCCCGGAACGGCGATATTATATCGCCGCTCCTTACGCGAACGTGGGTTTGCGGCGCTGCGGCGCTGGCGGTCGCGGCGGCATTCTCGGCACGCGGGCGGCTGCTACCTGGCGATGAGCGCGGCAACGCGCGCGCGGCGGCGCTGCCAGACGAAGCCGACGGCGCAGAGCGCGCTCGCGATGATCGCGTAGGTGCTCGGCTCAGGGACGGGCGAGAAGCTGATCGGTGCGGTGTAGCCGCTGGCGTAGTGAATCTCGGCACCGGTCTGTGTCAGGCTGTTGGCGACGAGCTGGCCGTTGGTGTAGTAGCCGTTGCTCTGGATGTCGACGAGCGGGGCGAGGATGCTGCCGTAGAAATTGCTGCCGAGGGTGAGGATGTCGGACGTGCCGGTGTTCGCGTCGGGAATGATGTTCCAGAGCAACTGCGTGTTGTTCGTGCCGGCGTTCACGTTGACGCCGCTGAACAGCGCGCTGCTGCCGGAGGCCGACGTGGCGTTGGTCAGGTTGACGACGAAGTATTGGTCGGCGGCGAGGTTGAGCGAGAGATTGCTCACGCGCTCGGTGTTTTGGTCGAAGATGCCGTCGCTGTTGGCGTCGTAGATGCCGTTGACGATCTTGCTCGCGTCGAGGTTGAAGACGGTGACGCCGCTTGCGCTGCTCGTGAAGGTGAGGTTCTGGCCCGAAACGCCGATCGCGCCGGTGGCGCTGGCACTGGCGAGCGTGGACGAGGCGGAGATCAGGGAGTTTTGGGTGGTGGACCAACTCCAGCCGTTGGGCGCGGCGACGGTGCGCGGGTCGGCGTAGGCCTGCGCGTCGGTGGTGTTGTAGCTGAGCGAATTCACGCCGTCGGTCAGCGCGCGCTGGAATTGATTGTTGCCCGGGTTGTAGGTCCAGGTGAGCGCGTTCGAGAGATTGGGCGTGGACGCGTAGCCGTTGTTGAACTGGCTGCTGCCGGTCAGCGCGATCTGGCCGTTCACGTAGAGCGCGGGATCGGTGCTGGCGGTCGACTGCATCGAAATCACGGAGCCGCCGACGGTGAGATTGCCGCCCACTGCGATCCCGGCATCGGTGTGCGTGCTGTTGAGCGTGAGGTTGCCGAAGGTGACGACGTTGTAGTCGCGCGCGTAGTAATCGTAGGCCGCCAACGCCTGATCGGTGACCGTTTGGGCGCGCACCGCGACGGCCGCGAGTCCCAAGAGGACCGCGGCGCCGGGGAAGAACAGGCGCGGCAGGCGATGCATGTGGCCCCGGTAAATATGGGGTGATTACCTCTGTCAATGCTGGGAGTGCATTAGCACCCGCCAGAATGGAGCCGATTAGGCTCAAGGCCTCTCATCGTCCCCGCGGGCGGACAACTTCAGGGAATTCCTCTCTTCCGGGAGAAAATCCTGAGCGGGGAGCTGCGCTGCGTCGGCGCTGGCGGCCGGATCGCGGCTGATGAGCGCGCGCACGAGCCGGCTTTCGGGCAACGCGGTGGCGGCCGGCGGCAATTTTGCGAGTTCGGCGGCGGCTTCGTGCGGGCGTTTTAGTTGCGCGAGAACGAGTGCGCGCGCGAGGCGGGCATGCGGCGACGGCTCCGGCGCGGCGACGAGGGAGGCGGTGCGCCGGTCCATGTCGTCGGTCACGCGGCCGAGCGCCGCAGCGGCGCGGACCCAGGTGAACACGAGCGCCGGCCGACCTGGCTCGATTTCCATCCACGCGCCGTAGTGCGCGAGGAGCCGGGCGGTGTCGCCGCGCGAGAAATAGAGATCGCTCAACTCGCGGTTGGCCCACGGGGAGTTGGGGCGGAGGCGGAGCGCGGCCTTCGCGGCGGTTTCGCGCCCGCTGTCGTCCTGCCAGAGTCGCGCGAGTCGCGCGAGGGCGCGGAGCGAGCCGGGCGATTGCTCGGCAAAGCGCATGGCTTCCAGCCAGCGGGTGAGCGCGGCGCCGCTGCGTTGCGCGAGACGGTCCGCCCGGGCCGCGAGGGCGGCGCGGAGGCTTTCCGATTGCACGTCGCCCCACGCGCCGGCGGCGAGCAGCGCGTCGAGTCGCGGCAAATCGTCGGCGCGCGCGGCGAGTTCGGCGGCGATGTCGCGCACGGCGGGGGCGGCGCGTGCGGCGGCGGGCAATCCGTCGAGCCAGGCCAGCGCTTCGCGCGAGCGGCGAATCGTGCCGAGCCACTGGGCGACGCGGGCGATGTCGGCTTCGCCGCTCGCGGCGGCGGCGCGTTCGAGCGTGCCGAGCAGCGCGGGCCACGGATCGCCGGCCGGGGCCGCGGTGCCTCCGGCGCGCTCGAGGATCGCGCGGACGACGGAGCCGGCGAGCGCCGCGTCGCGCTGGCGTGCGGCCTGGCGCAGCAAGCCGAGGGCGGCGCGCACACGCACGCGCGGATCGGCGAGGAGCGCTTCGAGCGCGGCCCGGCCGGACGTGCGGCGCGCGGCGGAGACTTGGGCGAGGTCGAGCGTGGCGAGGTTGAAGCGGATTTCGGCGTCGTCGGGACGGAGCTGCGCGAGGGCGGCGAGGCATTCCGCGTAGCGCGGCAAATCGTCTTCGCTGCGCGCGAGCTCGGCGGCGAGGCGGAGGTAAGCTTCGCGCTGCGCCGGGTCGCGCTCGAGCGCGTGCAACGCGGCGCGAGCGGTATCGGGCGCGCCGAAGCGCAACGCGGCGGCAGCGAGAGCGGCGCGGGCGTGGGCGTCGCCCGGCGCGAGGGCGACGATGTTTTCGTGAGCAACGAGCGCGTCGGCGGCGCCGAGCGTATCGAGCGTGCGCGCGACCCAGCGCCAGGTCGCGACGTCGTCCGGGGCGATTTGCACGGCGCGGTGGAGCGCGAGGACGAGATTGCGGTAATCCTGTTGCTGCTCGAAGCGCGCCGCCTGCGCGAGCGCTTGGCGGTGGCGCCAGTGATTGAGCGCCGGACGAGCGGCGAGGAACACGAGCGGCGCCGCGAGCGCGAGGACGCCGAGCGCCGCGAGCGTCTGGAACATGCGCTGCTGGCCGTAGGACAGTTCGCCCCAGCGGTGCCGCCAGCGGCGGAGAGTTTCGTTCCAAGGGAGCGGCATCAGGACAACGGCGGCTTGCCGGAAACAGGATTTGGTGGAGCATCGGCGCGCACCCGCAAGAACCGAAACTTTTTCCGCGTCATGATCCCATCGGTTTCGTCTGCTGCCTCCGCTCCCGAAACGAGCGAGCGATGGATTGCGGTGGCGATCGCGGCGATGTGGGGTGCGGTGCTGGTGCGGTTGTCGACGGCGTGGTCGGCGAGCGTGGAACTGGCGCACGGGTGGGCGGTGCCGGTGTTGTGCGCGCTCGTGGTTTGGACGCGGCGCGAGCGGGCGCCGGCGCGCGTTGCGCTCGCGGGAGGCGCGCGGAGACTCGCGCTCGGAGCCTGGGGCGCGGGCGTGGCGGTGTTGCTCGCGACGTTGCCGGTGCTCGAGGCGAATCGGCTTTGGCCGACGGCGCAGTGGGGCGCGGCCGGCGGCGCGGCACTGGCGACGCTCGGGCTGCTCGCGCTCGCGGGCGGCGTGGCGTGGGCGCGGCATTTCGTGTTTCCGATTTTTTTCGCGACGACGGCGCTGGCGTGGCCGGCGTTCGTGCAGACGCGATTGCTGGCCGGGCTGGCGAGCGCCAACGCGCAGATCGCGGCGGAGGCGGCGTCGCTGGCGGGGCACCCGGCGGTGGCGCGCGGCAACGTGATCGAGGTCGGCGCGGGGTTCGTGGACGTCGACGAGGCGTGCGCGGGGCTGCGATCGCTGCAGGCGGTGTGGATGCTCGCGTGGTTTCTCGGGGAGCTGGCGCGGTTGAGCGCGGCGCGGAGGGTCGGGCTGGTCGCGGCGAGTTTGCTGCTGGCGTTCGTCGGCAACGCGGCGCGGGCGACGTTTCTGACGCTGCGCGTGGCGGCGGAGGGCGCGGGCGGGAACGAGCGCTGGCACGATCTGGCGGGCAACGTGGCGATGGGCGCGACGTTCGCGGCGGTGTTCGCGGTGGCGTGGTGCCTCGCGCGCGTGCGACCGACCGACGGCGCGGCGCGGGTCGCGGTGCGCGGTGCGAGCGCGTCGCCGTGGCTGATCGGCGCGACGTGCGGCGCGGTGCTCGCGGCGGAGATCGGCACGCGCGCATGGTTCGGCTGGCACGAGCGCGCGGCGGCAGGGGCGCAGTGGGAGTTACGAGCGGCGAGCGGCTGGACGCCGCTGGCGCTGGCGAAGTCGGTGGGCGTGTTGCTGCGTTTTTCGAGTGCGGACAGCTTGCAGTGGAGCGAGGGCGGCGGCGCGCGGCGACAGGCGCGGGCATATGTGTTTCGCTGGGAAAATGCCGGTTCGCTGGGCACGGCGGGCGTCGGTCACGAGCCGACGGTGTGCATGCCGGCGATCGGGGCGCGGCTGGTGGAGAGACCGGCGGTGGCGCGCGTCGCGGTGGCGGGGCGGGAGCTGGAGTTCGCGCGGTATCGCTTCGAGACGGCGGGACGGACGCAGCATGTTTTCTACGGCGTGTGGGATGCGTTCGGCGGACGCGCGGTGGGCGAGGCGGAGCTGGATATTTCGTGGGCGGCGCGCTGGCAGCGCGTGCGCGAGGGGCGGCGGCGAGCGGACGCGGCGCATGTGGTGTTCGTCTGGCAGACGGAAAACGACGTGAGCGACGCCGCGGCGGCGGCGTGGGCGCGGGAGGCGGCGGAGCGGTTGTTGCGGGTGCGGTGAGGCGAGGGCGGCGGGTGCGAGGCCGGAAATGTAGGAGCGGCTTTACGCTGCGATTGGTTCGGATGTGGCGTGCGCTGCGCGGCAATCGCGGCGTAAAGCCGCTCCTACAGTTCACGCGCGCGTGGGCTTGAGGTAGCGCGGTGCTTCGGCAAAAGAAAAGGCCGGGCTTCTTGCGAAGTCCGGCCTTCCCTTGGTGTCGTTATCAGTGTGTGTGCTTCGACCGCGGCTAGGGGAACCGCGGCGGAAATTTTTTCAGCGGAGCGCTTCGTCGAGGCTGCGGCGGTAGGTGCGCTGGTCTTCGACGAGCTTCTCGATCATGGCGCGGTCGTCCTTGGTGAGCGGCGTGCGGAGCGTTTCGAGGAGCTGGAGTTCCTTCTCCATCGATTCGATGCGGACGGCGGCTACGGAGGCGCGCTGGACGGTGGACTTGCCGCCGAAGATGGACGCAGCCTTGGAGACTTTTTCGGAGTTCAGCGTCTCGTCGAGGTTGCTCTTCTCGAGCTGCTTTTTCTCGCGGGAGATTTGCTTCTCGAGCTTCTTGATCGTGACGTCGATCTCGCGGAGGCGCTGGCCGGTGACGGTGAAGACGGGCATCTTCACGGTCTCGCCTTCGGTCTTCAGGCCGGCGTTTTTGGCGTCGGTGGCGGGAGCGGTCGGTTTCTGCGTGTTGGTAGCGGGTGCGGATTTCTCGGCCGGCTTCTCCTCGGCTTTGGTGGTGGCGTCTTTCTTGGCGTCGGCGGCAAAAGAAAACGCTGCCGTGGCGAGCACGACAGCGCTGAGAGCGGAAAAGCGGGCGAGAGGCAACATGCGTGGAGTTGGGTTTATCAACTAGAGTGCTGCGTCGCCCGGCGGGTTCCTCCGAAAGTGCGCGAGGAACCCGGAGCGAGGCGGAATCAGAGTTTGCCGCCGTAGATCGCGGACTTGCCGAGCTCTTCCTCGATGCGGAGGAGCTGGTTGTATTTCGCGACGCGGTCGGTGCGGCAGAGGGAGCCAGTCTTGATCTGGCCGGCGTTGGTCGCGACGGCGATGTCGGCGATCGTGACGTCTTCGGTCTCGCCCGAGCGGTGCGAGATGACGGCGGTGTAGTTGGCTTCCTTGGCCATCTCGACGGCGTCGAAGGTCTCGGTGAGCGAGCCGATCTGGTTAACTTTGACCAGAATCGAGTTCGCGGTGCCGGTCTCGATGCCCTTCTTGAGGAACTCGGTGTTGGTGACGAACAGGTCGTCGCCGACGAGTTGCGTCGTGCTGCCGATGGCGTCGGTGAGTTTCTTCCAGGTCGTCCAGTCGCCTTCGGCACAGCCGTCTTCGATCGAGATGATCGGGTATTTGCCGACGAGCTTCTTGTAGAATTCGACCATTTCGTCGCCGGTGAGGATCTGGCCGGAGGACTTTTTGAAGACGTAGCTCTTCTTCTCTTTCACGTAGAATTCCGAGGCGGCGACGTCGAGGGCGAGGTTGATGTCCTTGCCGAGTTTGTAGCCGGCGTTTTTCACGGCGAGGGCGATGGCGTCGAGCGCGGCCTCGGTGGATTCGAGCTTCGGGGCGAAGCCGCCTTCGTCGCCGACGGCGGTGGCGAGGCCCTTTTCTTTGAGGACCTTCTTGAGCGAATGGAAAACTTCGCAGCCCATGCGGAGACCTTCGGAGAAGGACTTCGCGCCGGTGGGCATGATCATGAATTCCTGGAAATCGATCGGGGCGTCGGAGTGGGCGCCGCCGTTCATGATGTTCATCATCGGAACGGGGAGGACTTTCGCGTTCGGGCCGCCGAGGTATTTGTAGAGGGGCTGGCCGAGGGCGTTGGCGGCGGCTTTGGCGGTGGCCATCGAGACGCCGAGGATGGCGTTGGCGCCGAGCTTGGCTTTGGTCGACGTGCCATCGAGTTTGATCATCGCCTTGTCGATGCCGACTTGGTCGAGGGCGTCGGAGCCGATGAGGGCGGGGGCGATGACGGACTTCACGTTGGCGATGGCCTTGAGCGTGCCTTTGCCGCCGTAGCGTTTTTTGTCACCGTCGCGGAGTTCGATGGCTTCGTGTTCGCCGGTGGAGGCGCCCGAGGGCACGGCGGCGCGGCCGAGGTGGCCGGAAGCGAGGCGAACGTCGACCTCGACAGTGGGATTGCCGCGGGAATCGATGATCTCGCGGGCGGTGATGGCGGTGATGGTGGTATTCATCAGAGAGCGGAAGACGGAGAACTGAGGACAGAGAACAGAAGACGGCCGTCGTCGTGACGGAGTCAGCGGAAGAGCGGAGCAGGGCGGGGGCGGCGCTGCAACGCTGGCGTCTGTCAAGTGTGCGGCGGGCGGGCGAGGCCGACTTTGTAGAGGAAGCGTTGGAACGCGTTCGGTTCCCTCGGGCGGAATTCCTCGGGCAACTGGTCGGCGTGGCCGTGGCGGATCGCGGCGCCGATGGGCGTGCCGCCGTTGTAATTCCGGATCAGCAGCGTCGTGCGGTTGAACATCTCGCGCGGGATCTGGTTGAGGTGTCCTTCGACGGCGGCGGCGTGCAGCGGGGTGTCGCCAAAATCGTTGCGCGAGAGGAGCAGGTCGATCGTGAAGGCCTCGCGCGGGATCTGGTTGAGGTAGCCGGACTCGGCGGCGGCGTGGATCGTGGTGTAGCCGGACTTCGTCGGGAGCACGAGATTTTGGTGCGTGAAGAGCGCGGCGGGAATCTGGTCGAGGTGTCCGGAGATCGCGGCGGCGTGCAGCACGGTGTCGTGGTTGGCCGTTTTGGTGAGGAGATTTTCCGCGACGAGGAATTCGGCCGGGACTTGGTCGAGGTGGCCGTTGAAGACGGCGACGTGCAGGACGGTCTCGCCGGAGATGTTGGGCGTCGTGAGCGTGTCGCGCGTGAGAAATTGGTGCGGGAAGCGGTCGAGCGTGCCGGCTTCGGCGGCTTCGTGCAGGAGCGTGTTGCCGTGGTCGGTCTTGAGCAGGACGGTCTCGAGCGTGAGCAGGCCGGCGGGAATCTGGTCGAGCGTGCCGGCGGAGGCGGCGAGGTGGAGCGGGGTGAAGCCGCTGTTCGAGCGGAGCAGGAGGAATTCCCGTGTGAGCAGCGGCGCGGGCACCTGCGCGAGGCGGCCGGCGCGCGCCGCGAGGTGGATGGGCGTGTAGCCGGCGTCGTTCTTGAGCGTGAGCGCTTCGGGCGTGAGGAGGGCGAGCGGGAGCTGGTCGAGCGAGCCGTATTTGGCGGCGAGGTGCAGCGGCGTGTTGCCGGAGGCATTGCGCGCCGTGAGATTTTCGGGCGTCAATTGCTCGGCCGGCACGATCGGGAAGGTGCCTTCACGCGCGGCGACGAAGAGGTCGGTTTGAGCCATGCGACAGCCGCTAGCGAATCACGCAGTCGGAGGGCCACGCAAACCAAATCCCGAGCGGACGCGCGGTGTTTGGGTTTGCCAAGAAAAACTGCCGCAACAACTCTCGCGGGCGATGACAGCCCCGACCAACGCCCCGTTCCCCGCGGCAAAGAAAGGTGCGGTCCTGCTCGTGGACGACGAGCGGCCGCTGATCGCGCTCTACGCGGAGGCGCTGTCGCCGTTTTTCGAGATCGATCTCGCCGGCTCGTCGCGCGAGGCGGGGTTCATGCTGCACAAGAAGGAATACAAGGTGATCGTGTGCGACCACCTGATGCCCGGCGGCAACGGCCTGAGTTTCCTCGTGCACGTGCGCGAGGAGTATCCGAACACGCAGCGCGTGCTCGTCACCGGCTACATGAAGCCCGAGATGCTGCTGCGCAGCGTGAACGAGGCGGCGCTGTATCGCTATTTGCTGAAGCCGGTGTCGCTGCCGGAACTGGTCAAGACCGTGCAAGAGGCCGCCAAGCTGCACGACCAGGCGATCGCCACTTCCTGATGAACGAGTCCGCCACCAGACGTCCGGTGGTGTTATTGCTCGACGACGAGACCGAGTTGACGCTCGTCATGACGCGGATGCTGGGGGAGCAATTCGAGGTCGAGGTGGCGGCGAACGTGGCCGAGGCGCGGCTGTTGCTCGGCACGCGGCAATTCGACGCGCTGGTGTGCGACCACATGATGCCCGGGCCGGTGCAAGGGCTGGATTTTCTGGTCGAGGCGATGACTGTGCAGCCGAACGCGAAGCGGATATTGATGACCGGCTACATGAACCCGGAACTGCTGGCGCGCGGCGTGACGCTCGCGCAACTCAGCGGCGTGCTGTTGAAGCCGTGCTCCGCGCAACACATCCGCAAGGCGCTGCACGATGCGCTGGGGTTGAGCGCGTGAGCAGGGGCTGGGTGAGCTCAGCCTGCATCACGACAGCCATGCTGTTCGCCGTCGTGTTTGGTGCCGCGGCGTCGGACGTCGACATTCAGCAAAGCGTGCAGGCGTTCATTCGTCGTGAAGGCGTCAGAAAAATCGTTTCGGCGGCGGAACAAGTGACACGCAGTATTGCTGACGGAGGGAAGATCGTGTGGGTTGCGCCGCTGGATCAGCTCAGGCCGCGGCGCGCGTATTGCGACCGAGTGAACTTGGTGATCGTCATAAGGGAGGATACGGACGGAGAGCACGGCCTCTATGTCGTGCTTCCCCATTCGTCACATCTACCTGTCGCTGGTGACGGGTGGACGTTTGAGCCCAAAGATTCGCAGGCCTGCTTCTACACCAGAAAGAAATAGCGCGTGCTCTCCCTCAATTCGCACATGCGCGGGACCGGGCGCTAATCGTATCTCCGCCGCAGATTGCTCGGGAGCAGGCCGAGTTCTTCGCGGTATTTCGCGACGGTGCGGCGGGCGATTTTCAGGCCTTTGCCGACGAGCACGGCGACGATGTCCTGGTCGCTGAGCGGGGCGCCGGGATCTTCGCCGGCGACGATGTCGGCGATCATTTCCTTCACGCTCGTGTTGGCGACCGCCTGGCCGGCGTCGGATTGGTAGCCGGAGGTGAAGAAAAACTTCATGTCGAAGACGCCGTGCGGGGTCTTCATGTATTTGTTCGCGACGGCGCGGCTGACCGTCGTCTCGTGCACGCCGATGATGTCGGCGATCTGCGTCATCGTGAGCGGCTTCAGTTTCGAGACGCCTTCCTCGAAAAACTCCGTCTGGTGGCGAATGATTTCCTTCGTGATGCGCTCGATCGTGCGCTGGCGCTGCTCGATGGCGTTGATGATGAATTTGCCCGAGCGGAGCTTCTCGCGGAGGTAGTCGCGCTCCTGTTTGTTGAGCGTGCCTTTCGCGATGAGATCCTTGTAGGTGTTCGAGAGGCGGAGGCGCGGGATGTAGTCGGCGTTGAGCTGGATTTTCCACTCGGTGCCTTCCTTCTCGACGGTGACGTCGGGAACGACGACGCGATTCGAGTCGTCGGCGAAGCGGCGGCCGGGCGACGGGTCGAGCGTGCCGATCTCCTCGATGGCTTCCTGGATCGTCTCGGGCGGCAGGCCCATTTTGCGAGCGAGGTCGGGGATGCGGCGGCGGACGAGCAACTCGAAGTGATCGCGGATGAGGCGCGCGGCGACGGATTTTTCGCGGCCTTTGTGCGCGAGCTGGATTTGCAGGCTGTCGCCGAGATCGGTGGCGCCGATGCCGGGCGGGTCGAACGAGCGGAGGAGCTTCGAGGCTTGCTGCACGGTGTCGAGCGGCAGGCCGGACATCATCGCGATGTCGGAGAGCGAGGAGGTGAGGAAGCCGCGATCGTCGAGTGAGCCGACGAGGAATTTCATCGCGGTTTTCACCTCGAACGGAGCCTCGGAGAGTTCGGCTTGCTGGATGAGGTGTTCGGCGAGCGAGGTCTCGGAGGTGAGCGATTCGAGGAAGTGCTGACGGCGCTCGTCCTCCTCCTGCGACATCTGGCGGACGCCGCCGGTGTCGCTGAGGTGATCGCGCCAGTCGTCGTTGAGCTTGCCGAGGATTTCGAGGTCTTTGTCCTTCGAGAAATTCATCTCCTCGGTCGCGCCGCCCTCGGCCGAGTTGTCGGAGTCGGAGTTGCGCGTATCGCGTTCGAGACTGACGCCCTCGGTGGGCAATTCTTCGAGCGTGGGGTTGCCCTGGAGTTCTTCCTGAATCGTGGCGCGGAGGTCGAGCGCGGCGACTTGGAGAATTTTCAGCGATTGCCGCATCTGCGGCGCGAGCACGAGCTGCTGCGTCTGCCGCTGCTGGAAGCTTTGTGAGAACCCCGGACCACTCATAGGCGCAAAAAATTACCGAAGGCGCTCAAGGGGTGGCGGAGTGAGGGGCGGCGAGGAGAGCTGGGGTGCGCGGGCGGTGGCGGTGGGGGAGTAAAGTTCGCGGACGTAAACCGACAGCTTCTCGTTGGTCGGGCCGTAGCGGTCGCTGTAGAGGTAGAGTTCGAGATCGGTCATCATCTCGGCGGCGGTCTGGTAGCGCTGGTTGCGCTCGCGGTGGAGGGCGCGCTGGAGGATGGTTTCGAGCTTCGCGTCGATGTCGGGGCGCAGCGGTCCGAAGCGCGGGATCGGCATTTGGAGAATGTTGCGGCGCGATTCGATGCGGTTGACGGCGCGGAAAAGATTTTTGCCCAGCAACAGCTCCGAGAGAACGATGCCGAGCGAAAAGAGGTCTGAGCGGGCGTCGGTCACGGCGTAGCTGGCGCCTTCGGGGGAGAGATACTCGTCCTTGCCCGGGATGACCTTGCCTTCCTCGTTATACATGAGGTCGAGGGCCTTCGCTATGCCGAAGTCCGTGAGCTTCACGTCGCCCTCGTGCGCGACCATGACGTTCTTCGGATTCACGTCGCGGTGGACGATGCCGAGCAAGCGCCCGTCGGCGCCGCGCTTGGCGTGCGCGTAGTTCAGGCCGCGGCAGACGCGCGAGACGATGAAGGCCGCGAGATCGACCGGCACCGGGCGGTGCAGCTCGGCGTGGCGCTCGAGGAACTGCTCGAGGTTCACACCGTCGACGTATTCCATCGTCATGAAATACTGCCCGCCGATCTGGCCGAGGTGGTAGGTCTGGACGATGTTGGTGTGGATGAGATCGGCCACGAGCCGCGCCTCGCCGATGAAGTTTTTCTGAAATTCCTCGATCGCGGAGTATTCCTCGCGAATGAGTTTCACCGCGACGACCTTGCGAAACTGGCCGGCGCCGCGCTGGACGGCTTCGTAGACCACGCCCATGCCGCCCTCTGAAATCTTGCGGGTTAGTTCGTAGTGGAGCTCGTTGAAGATGTGCTTCAGGGAAGGCACAAGGCTGAGGAAACGAGGCGCTCGGCGACGTGGCAAGAACTCTGCTGCGAAATTTGCATGATTCCTGCTCAGCGGTTGACGACGCGCGAAAATCGGCGTGGTCGAACGCGAGCCGACGGACGCTGGTTCGCGCGAGCGCGCCGGTTGACAGAGCGCGCGTCGCTCCTACGTTGCGGTCATGATCACGCTCACGCCCCGCGCCGCGCAACAAGTGCGCAAAATGCACGCCGATCTCGGCGATCCGCAGAAAAAACTCCGCGTCTTCGTGGAGAACGGCGGCTGCTCGGGCTTCCAATACGGGATGTCGTTCGACGTGGCGAAGGACGGCGATCAGGAATTTCTGAGCGAGGGCGTGCCTGTGCTCATGGACGCGACAAGCCTTGTCTACCTGAGCGGCTCGAGTGTGGACTTCGACGACGGCCTGCACGGCAAGGGATTCGAGATCAAAAACCCGAACGCGCAGAGCACGTGCGGTTGCGGGAAGTCGTTTAACTGAGCGAGGCCAGCACGCGCGAACGACCTTCGTTGCCGCGTAGCAGCCGGCGTCAGGAGGCTGGATCGAGAGGTGAGGACTTCGCGTCCGCCAGCCTCCTCACGTCGACCGCGATTCGCGTGCGCGGATGGACGTTACGCCTGCGCCTCGTGCAGCGCCACGATGCCGAATGTCAGCGGCGTCGCGCGCACGGTCTTGAAACCCGCGCGCAGGATCTCCGCGCTCATCGCGTCGCGCCCGGGGAATTGCTCGATCGAGCCGCAGAGGTATTCGTAAGCGCCGCGGTCGCCGGTCACGATCGCAGCGATCGCGGGCAGCACGTGTTGCAGATACGTGTAGTAGATCGGTCGGAACCACGCGAACGGCTGCGAGAACTCCAGCACGAAGAGCCGCCCGCCTGGACGCAGCACGCGGCGCATCTCGCTCAGCGACTTGTGGCGGTCGGCCATGTTGCGCAGACCGAAGGAAATCGTGACGGCGTCGAACTGCGCGTCAGGCTGCGGCAGCGACATGCCGTCGCCTTGGTGAAACTCGATCGGCGCCCAGCGCGCGCTCGCGGCGCGTTTCTTCACGGCCTCGTCGAGCATCGGCTGGCAAAAATCCATCCCGAGAATCCGCACGGCCGGCGAGAGTCCATCGGCCAGCGCGAAAGCCACGTCACCACTGCCGGTTGCGAGATCGAGCACGTCGCGCGGGCCCGCGTCGTGCACTCGGCGCACGAGCACGCGGCGCCACCAAAAATCCACGCCGCCGCTCAGCAGGTGATTCGCGATGTCGTAGCGTCCCGCAATGCGGGAGAACATCGAGCGAACTGCGATCGGATCGGGCATCAGTTTGAGTGGCTAGGGATTGCGCGGCTTTGCGGTTGACGCAAGCACGCGTTGATGAATTATTTGTGCCGTCAAACCTCAACCCCGCCACGCCATGTCGACCAACCTGACCAAACGCGAGATCGTCCTCGAAA
Organism: Opitutia bacterium; assembly: GCA_016187945.1. GTDB lineage: Bacteria > Verrucomicrobiota > Verrucomicrobiia > Opitutales > Opitutaceae > Didemnitutus. Next base: position 82,713 of record JACPIT010000006.1, on the reverse strand, counting down.
TCTACGAGAAGACTGGGTTTCCGCAGAAGCAGATACAAGACACCGTCCAGATGACCCTCGACATCGTCATGGAAGCCCTTGCTGCCGGCCGAAATGTCGAGCTCCGCAACTTCGGCGTCCTCGAAGTCCAAGTGCGCAAGGCCCGCGTCGGCCGCAATCCGAACAAACCGGAGACGGAAGTCGTCATCCCCGAGCGCGCAGTCGTGAAATTCAAGAGCGGCAAGATTTTGAAGCAAAAGATCAAGGCGCTCAACCTCGAGCAGCTCAAAGCCAACCCGCCCGCGCCGGCTTCGGCCGACGATGGCGACGATGACGAGCCGACGTCTTGACGTCGTGACGTTGCGTCGTCGCTCTTAACTGCTTCATGGCCGGTTTTCAGTCCCTCCCAGGCTTCCGGGAATTCTACCCGGAAGACTTCTCCCGTCGTCAGCACATCTTCCGCATCTGGCGCCAAGCCGCGACCAGCTACGGTTTTCAAGAATACGACGCGCCCGTCCTCGAGCCGCTCGAACTCTACACGACGAAGTCGGGCGACGAGATCGAGACGCAGCTCTTCTCCTTCACTGACAAAGGCGGTCGCGACGTTTCGCTCCGCCCCGAGATGACGCCTACGGTGTGCCGCTTGGTCGGTGCCAAGGCCGGCGCGCTGAAACGCCCGATCAAGTGGTTCAGCATCGCGGAATTTTATCGCTACGAACGCGCACAAAAGGGCCGCCTCCGCGCCTTCAACCAATTCAACGCCGACATCTTCGGCGAAGCCGGCCCCGAGGCGGAGATCGAACTCATCGCGCTGCTCATCCAGTGCCTCGCGGGCTTCGGTCTCACGAAAGACGATTTCTACGTCCGCCTCAGCGATCGCGACCTGTGGTTTTTCTTCCTCGAAGCGCTCGGCTTCAACGACGTCCAATCGCGCGGCATCCTCGGCGCTATCGACCGCTACGAGAAGATGGGCGACGATGCCTTCAAGGGCTACGTCGAGGCGCACGGCGCACTTGACGACGAGAAGAAGGCGCGCGTGCTCGCGTTTCTGCAGATCAAGAGCCTCGCCGACCTCGAAGCCGCGCTCGCGCCGTTCGCCTCGGAAAAGCTCAACACGCGCCTCGGCGATTGGCGCAAAGTCCTCGGCGGCCTCGGTGCGATGGGCTTGAGCGACTTCGTCAGCGTCGATCTCGCCGTCGTGCGCGGCCTCGCCTACTACACCGGCTTCGTTTTCGAGGCCTTCGACCGCAAGGGCGATCTTCGCGCGCTCGCCGGTGGCGGCCGCTACAACGACCTGGTCAAAAAACTCGGCTACGCGGACCTGCCCGCCGTCGGCTTCGCGATCGGCGACGTCACGACCGGCCTTCTCCTCGAGCAGCGCGGCCTCGCGCCGACGTTCGTCAATGCGCCTGACATCTATGCCGTCCTCGGCGGCGAAAAGGAACGGTTCGCGGCCTTCGCCGACATCCGCGCGCTCCGCGCGGCCGGCTGGCGCGTCGAGTATCCGCTCAAGGACGTCGCGTTCGGCAAACAGTTCAAGACGGCTGCCGAATCCGGCGCGAAGCTCGCGTTGATCTACGGCGGCTACGAACTCGCCAAGGGCGTGGTGAAAATCCGCGACCTCACCGACCGCTCCGAACGCGAGATCCCGCGCGATCGGGTGGCCGAAGCCGTGCGCGACGCGCTGGGCGGGCATTGAGGAAAATCCGGTGCGGTTTTCCCCTCCGGTTTGTCATCGCGAGCCCGACATAGTCGGGCGTGGCGATCCAGTGTGCTGGATGTCAAGCTGTCGGCCTTCGGCCTCGGTAGCTTCGTCGCTCCACTCCTCGCAATGACACGCAGAGGGAGTTTCCCGTGATCCGCTTGATCCTCATCGCCGCCGTCGTCCTCGTGGTCGCCTACGTGGCCCTCACCGCACTCGCGGCGGCGGTGGTTGACCGCATGCTCTACTTCCCGGACTACGCCTCGCGCAAAGCGCCGGAAAACCTGATCCGTATCCCGCTACCGGACGGCGGCTCGCTCGCGGCGGTTTATCTGCCGAATCCGACCGCGAAGCACACGCTATGGTTCTTTCACGGCAACGCCGAGGATCTCGGCTCGCTCGAGCCGTTCCTGCGCGCGCTGCACGCACGCGGCTTCGCGGTGTTCGCCTACGACTATCCCGGCTACGGCGTCAGCACCGGCCGGCCAAACGAGAAGGCAATCTACGCCGCCAACGCCGCCGCCGCGCGCTACCTGCAGGACACGTTGCACGTGCCGCTCTCGCGCGCGATCCTCTACGGACGCTCGCTCGGTGGCGGACCGGCGACCGATCTCGCCACGCGCGAACCGATCGCGGGGCTCGTGCTCCAGTCGACCTTCATGAGCGTGTATCGCGTGATGACGCGGGTGCGACTGTTGCCGTTCGATCAATTCGAGAACCTCCGCAAACTCCCGCGCGTGAAATGTCCGGTGCTCGTGATGCACGGCACGGCGGACGAGGTTATCCCGTTCAAGCACGGCGAAAAACTCTTCGCTGCCGCGTCCGGCAAGAAATCGCACCTCTGGATCGAAGGCGCGCAGCACAACGACTTCACGGAGATCGCGGGCGAGCGCTACTGGACGGCACTGCGGGAGTTCGAGGCGTCGCTGCCATAGGGAGTCGGCGTGTTCGCACGGCCTTTTGTAGGAGCGGCTTTACGCCGCGATTGCTTGCGAGAGTGGTGCCGTGCTCGAATCGCGGCGTAAAGCCGCTCCTACAATTTTCTGAAGCGACAGCCGAGCGACGTCGGCTGCCACGAGACTCCGGGAATGCGGTGCAAACTCCGTATTACGGAGTTTGTGCTGAGGAACGGCGCACGGCGATTGCGAACGAGGGATTGCGGTAGCGCAGTGCTTCAGTCCGCGCGGGAGCATTTTCAGTGCGGGCTGAAGCACCGCACTACCCCGACCGACCGCTCACCAAATCTCCGGCAGCAAATTCGCCGGGCGCGGTTTGCCGAAGGCATCGTAGAACTCCGGAAAATTCGCGACCGGGCCGAGCACGCGCCACTTGATCGGGCTGTGCACGTCGGACTGGATGCGCGTGCGGACGTCCTCGGGACGCTGGTTCGTGCGCCAGCCTTGCGCGAACGCGATGAAGAAGCGCTGGTCCGGGGTGAAACCGTCGAGTGGCGCCAGACGCTTGTTCGCCGTGGCGAGCTTGAACGCTTCGTAGGAGATGCGCAGGCCGCCGACGTCGGCGATGTTTTCGCCGAGCGTCTGCTTGCCCTCGATGTGCAGGCCCGGCAGCGGCTCGAAGGCGTTGTATTGCGCGACGATGTTGTCGGCGAGTTTCTCGAAACGCTTCACGTCGTCGTCGTTCCACCAACCGTGGAGATTGCCGTCCTGGTCGTATTGCCGGCCCTCGTCGTCGAAGCCGTGCGTGAGTTCGTGGCCGATGGTCGAGGCGAGCGCGCCGTAGTTGGCCGCGTCGTCGGCCTTCTCGTCGAAGAACGGCGGCTGGAGGATGCCGGCGGGAAAACACATTTCGTTCAACTGCGGCGAATAGTAGGCGTTGTTCGTCTGCGGCGTCATGAACCACTCGTCGCGGTCGACCGGTTTGCCGAGCTTGTCCATGTTGCGGCGGTAGTTGAAGGCCGAGGCGGCGATCATGTTCGCGAGGTAGGAGTCGCGCGTGATCGTGAGCGAACTGTAGTCGCGCCACACGTCGGGGTAGCCGATCTTCGCGCGCATCGTCTCGATCTTTTTGTAGGCGGCTTGCTTCGTCGGCTCGCTCATCCAGGCCGAGGCGACGAGGCGGTTGCGCATGGCTTGAAGGTGGAATTTCACCATCTCGAGCGCGCGGGCTTTCGCCTCGGGGCTGAACGCGCGCTTCACGTAGAGTTGGCCGAGGTCGAAGCCGAGCGCGCCGTCCGCGGCGGCGAGCACGCGCTTCCAGCGCGGGCGCAGCTCCGTGCGGCCGGTGAGCTTCTTGCCGTAGAACGCGAAGTTCTCGTCGACGAACGCGTGGCCGAGGTAGTTTGCGGAGTCGTGCAGGAGCGACCAGCGGAGGTAAATTTTCCAGGTGTCGAGCGGCTCGCTCTTCGTCAGCTCGGCGAAGGCTTTGAAGAACTCGGGTTGACCGACGAGCACGGCTTGCTCGCTCGCGGGGAGCTGCGCGGCGGCGAAAAAGCCTTTCCAGTCGAAGCCGGGGACGGCGCCGTCGAGTTCGGCGAGTTTGAACTTGTTGTAGTTCTTCTCGGGATCGCGGAGGTCGACGAGTTTGCGCGAAGCGCCGGCGAGCTTCGTCTCGAATGCGAGGACGGCGGCCGCATTGGCTTTGGCCTTCTCCGGTTGGTCGCCTGCGAGCGCGAACATGCGTGCGATGTGGTCCTGGTAGGCTTGGCGGATGTCGACGGACTTCGGATCGGCGCGGAAATAGAACTCGCGCTCGGGCAGGCCGAGGCCGCCTTGCGCGAAGCCGGGGATCATCGCGGTGCTGTCCTTGTCGTCCACCGTCGCGCCGAAGCGGAAGGCACAGTCGGTGCCTTGCACGTAGAACTTGCCGAGGAGCGGAATGATGTCCGCGGGAGCGGCGAGCGCGTCGATCTGCGCGAAGACGGGCGCGAGCGGTTTCAGGCCGGCGGCCTCGATGGCGGCCTCGTCCATGCCGGCGGCGTAGAAATCGCCGACGCGTTGCGCGATCGTGCCGCTCGGGCCGCTGGTCTTGGCGGAGGTTTCGAGGATTGCCTTCAGGATCGCGAAGTTTCGCTCGTCGATCTCCTGGTTCACGCCGTAGCCGGAGTATTCGCCGGGGATCGGCACTTGGTTGAACGCGCCGTTGGCGTAGTCGTAGAAGTCCTTCGCGGGATCGACCGCGAGGTCCATGTAGCCGCGGTCGACGGCGGTGATGGGTTTGGCCGGGGCGGGGGATTGTGCGGAGGCGAAAGCGGCAGCGCTGAGCGCGGCGACGGTGAGGAGCAATTTCATAAAAGTAGGGCCGGCTTCAGCCGGTCCGGATTGGTCGTGGAACGTGGATGGTTCGCGGTCTGGACGCGATGGGGTTTGGACGAACGGTTCAATGGACCGGCTGAAGCCGGTCCTACTACAGGCCGAGTTCGCGCTTGGTCTCGGCGAATTTCTCGATGGCGAAGGCGAGGTCGTCCTTGCTGTGCGCGGCGGAGACTTGCGTGCGGATGCGCGCGGTGCCTTGCGGGACGACGGGGTAGAAGAAGCCGATCACGTAGACGCCTTTCTCGAGCATCTTCGCGGCGAATTTTTGCGAGAGCGCCGCGTCGCCGAGCATCACCGGCACGATCGGGTGTGTGCCGGGTTTGATCGTGAGGCCGGCTTTGCTCAGGCCTTCGCGGAAGAAACGCGTGTTGTCCTCCAGCTTGTCGCGCAGCGCGGTCGAGCGGCTGAGCATTTCAAGGCACTTGATCGATGCGGCGGCGATCGTCGGCGCGATCGTGTTGGAGAACAGATACGGGCGCGAACGCTGGCGGAGCAGGTCGATGATTTCTTTTTTCCCGGAGGTGTAGCCACCGCTGGCGCCGCCGAGGGCTTTGCCGAGCGTGCCGGTGAAGACGTCGACGCGGCCCATCACGCCGCAATGCTCGTGCGTGCCGCGACCGGTCTTGCCCATGAAGCCCACGGCGTGCGAGTCGTCGACCATCACGAGGGCGCCGTATTTGTCGGCGAGGTCGCAGATGCCTTGGAGATTCGCGATGAAGCCGTCCATCGAGAACACACCGTCGGTCGCGATCATCTTGAAGTGCGCGCCGGCGGCGTCGGCTTCCTTCAGCTTCGCTTCGAGGTCCTCGAGGTTGTTGTTCTTGTAGCGATAGCGTTGCGCCTTGCAGAGGCGGACGCCGTCGATGATCGAAGCGTGGTTCAGCTCGTCGGAGATGATCGCGTCTTCGGCGCCGAGCAGCGTCTCGAACAAGCCGCCGTTGGCGTCGAAGCAGGACGAGTAGAGGATGGTGTCCTCGGTGCCGAGGAAGCGCGAGATGGCGGCTTCGAGCTCCTTGTGGAGCTGCTGCGTGCCGCAGATGAAACGCACGGAGGCGAGTCCGTAGCCCCAGCGGTCGAGCGACTCGCGCGCGGCGGCGATTAGCTCGGGATTGTCGGCGAGGCCGAGATAGTTGTTCGCGCACATGTTCAGCACGCGCTGGCCGCCGGCGACGGCGATGTGGGCGGTCTGGTGCGTGGTGATGACGCGCTCGCGTTTGTAGAGACCCGCGGCGTCGATCTCGGCGAGGGTTTTCGTGAGGTGGTCGTAGTAACCGGAATTCATTTGCGAGGAAGGTGGTCGGCCGCGGTCGGGGAGGCAAGGCGAGGGTGTGGGAACCGATCTAGTTCCAAATGCCTAGCGGGAACCAAAATGGTTCCCAATTGACAAAAGGAACCGAAACGGTTCCCTAAGCAGGCCATGGGATACGCCGTGCTGATTGCAGATTTGGTGGCGTCGCGCCGGTTGCCGGCGCGGGCGCAGTTTCAGCGTCGTTTGAAAGGCGTGCTGCAGGCCACCACGACGCGCGCCGGGCGGGCGCTGGCTTCACCCTACACGCTGACGCTCGGCGACGAGTTTCAGGCGGTGTATCGCGATGCGACGCTGGTCTTCGCGGACATCCTGAGCATCCAGGCGCAGATCGCGCCGGTGCGGGCGCGCTTCGCGGTGGCGACCGGGCCGCTGGCCACGAGCGTCAATGCCGCGCAGGCGATCGGGATGGACGGGCCGGCGTTTCACCGCGCGCGTGCGCTGCTGGGACGGTTGAAGGACGAGCGCCGGCTCTTCGGCGTGCAGACGACCGATGCGGGCGAGTGGACGCTGCCGAGCGGCGCGCTGGCCGTGTTGTCGGGCATTACGGAGAGCTGGCTGCCGAAGCGCTTCGAGGTGTTCGCGGGGCTGCTGAGCGGCGCGAGTGGGCCGGAACTCGCGAAGAAGACCGACATCACGACCCGCGCTGTGAACAAAAACATCCGGGCGGCCGACCTTGACGAATGGAAGCGCATCCTCGATGAAATCGCGTGGCAGTTGAACGAGGAAATCAAAGCGCGATGAATCTCGAGTTTCTGGCGGTCGCCAATGTCCTGCTTCTCACGCGGCTCGTGACGTTGCTGCGCGACGACGCGCCGAGCGGCACGGATTGGGCGAACAAGCTGGCGATCGAGGCGGCGGCGATGCTGCTGTTATTTCGGTTTTCGGCGGCGTGGATCGTCCTGCTCGCCGTCGTCGTGGGATTGAACGTCGCTGGCGCCTGGCTCGAAGGCTGGCGGCGGCACAAGAACTCGTCGCGCATGGTGCTCGGGCTCGTGACGCTGGCGGTCGCGAGCGTGATCGCGTCGCCGGCGACGGGGTTGGAATTTCGGCCGTTCTGGAGTTTGCTGCGCGGCGGACTGGAGCGCTGGTCGGCGCTGGCGGCGATCGCCGAGGCGCTGGCGAGTGTGCGCGTGCAACTCGTGTTGCTCGGCCTGCTCTTTGCGGCGAACGAGGCGAATCTGATCATCCGCGCGATGTTCGATTGGCTCCGCCTCAAGCCGCAGGTGCGCACTGGCGTGGCGGGCGCGACCGAGTTCGACGTCGGCGAATACAACCGCGGGCGCGTGATCGGACTGCTCGAGCGGGCGCTGCTCTATTTCTTCGTGCTGCAAGGCCAGTATGGAGCGATCGGCTTCGTGCTCGCGGCGAAGGCGTTCACGCGGTTCAAGGCGCTCGATGACCGGCCGTTCGCGGAATACGTGCTGATCGGCACGTTGCTCTCGGCTTGTCTCGCGCTCGCGGTCGGGACCGCGGTGACGTGGTTGTTGAGGTAGGGCCGGTCTCTGACCGGCCTATTCGGTGCGCACCCGCGATAGCGGCCAGTCGGAAACTGGCCCTACTTTCGCTCACTCCCAGTTCAGCACGATCTTGCCGGATTTGCCGGCGCCCATCAGTTCGAAGCCTTCCTGGAATTGCTCGACGGGGAAGCGGTGCGTGATGACCGGAGTGATGTCCATGCCGCCCTGCACGAGCGCGGTCATCTTATACCACGTCTCGAACATCTCGCGGCCGTAGACGCCCTTCAGGTGAAGCATCTTGAAGACAACCTTGTTCCAATCGATCGCGACTTCGCTCGACATGATGCCGAGGAGCGCGATACGGCCGCCGTTGACCATGTTGTCGATGATCTGGCGGAGCGCCTGCGGGCTGCCGGACATTTCGAGCGCGACGTCGAAGCCTTCGGTCATGCCGAGTTCCTTGTGCCAGACGTCGGTGAGATTTTCTTTTGCGACGTTCACGACGCGCGTCGGGTTGAGTTTCTTCGCCAACTCGAGGCGGCCGTCGTTGATGTCGGTGATGACGATCTTGCGCGCGCCAGCCGCGCGGGCGACGGCGATGGCCATGCAACCGATCGGGCCGGCGCCGGTGATGAGCACGTCTTCGCCGACGAGATCGAACGACAGCGCGGTGTGCACGGCGTTGCCGAGCGGATCGAAGCACGAGACGACGTCGAGGTTCATACCTGCGGGAACCTTCCAGACGTTCGACTGCGGGATGGCGACGTAGTCGGCGAACGCGCCGTCGCGATTCACGCCGACGCCCTTCGTGTTCGGGCAAAGGTGGCGGCGGCCGGCGAGGCAGTTGCGGCAATGGCCGCACACGATGTGGCCTTCGCCGGTGACGATCTGGCCGAGCGAAAAACCCTCGACGCCCGCGCCGACATCCACGACTTCGCCGACGTATTCGTGACCGATGATCAGCGGCGGCTTGATCGTCTGCGAGGCCCACTTGTCCCACTTGTTGATGTGGACGTCGGTGCCGCAGATGGAGGTTTTCTTGATCTTGATGAGGACGTCGTTGACGCCCGGCTTCGGCACCGGCGCCTCGGTCATGATCAGACCGGGGCCGGCGGTGGGCTTCACGATGGCGCGCATTTTCGCAGGGAGAGGGGCGGGCATGGCAGAGGTTTGTTTGCCCTGCACGCTATGTCGGAGGTGCGACGAAACAACCGCGAAGCGGCGCGCGCACGGGTTTCCACGACCGCTAATTGCGCGTTCCGTCGCCCTTAAACGTCGGCGGGCGGCGCACTCGCTGGCAGTTCCAGCGACCGCCAGAGATACCAGCTCGCGACGCTGCGGTAGGGCGACCAGCGGCGCGCGTGCTTGAGGATCGCATCGGGCTTCGGGGCGCGGCGTTTTCGGTAGAGTTTCTGAAACGCGAGGCGGATCGCGAAGTCGCCCGTCGGCATCACGTCGGGGCGGCCGAGGTGGAAAATCAGCAGCATGTGGACCGTCCACGGCCCGATGCCGCGCACGGCGGTGAGGCGCTCGATCAACTCGTCGTCCGAGAGCCGCGGAATCTCGGTCCATGCGGGCACGGTGCCGTCGAGGCATTTGGCGGCGAGGTCGCGCGACGCGGCGAGCTTGGCGCGCGAGAGGCCGGCGGCGCGCAGCTCGTCGTCCGACGTATGGGTGAGCGCGGCGGCGGTGGGGCCGCCGTGTTTTCCGAGGAGGGCGAGCGCGCGGGCGTGGATCGTCGCGGCGGCTTTGCCGTGCAATTGTTGATAAACGATCGAGCGGAGCAGCGCCTCGAACAGGCTCGCGGCCGGCAGTGGTTTCAGCGCGCACGGGCCGACGCGCGCGATGATCTCAGCGAGCGCGGTGTCGGCGGCGCGCAGATGCGCGACGGCTTTCGCCGGGTCGAATTGCAGGCGGCCGTGCCGGCTCATTCCGAAATCAGCTCCGCGCCTTCGAGCGCGAGCAGGCGCGTCTTCGTGCGCACGCCGCCGGGGGCGGAGAAGCCCGTCATCTTGTCGCTCGCGGAGACGACGCGGTGGCACGGCACGATGAGCGGCCAGGGATTCGTCGCGAGAGCGACGCCGACGGCGCGCGCGGCTTCGTTGCCGAGGCCCATCGCCTTCGCGATTTCGCCGTAGCTTTTCTTGTAGCCGGGCTTGATCGCGAGCGCGTGGAGATAGACGGCTTGTTGGAAATCGCTGACGCGCGACCAGTCGATCGGGGCGTTGGCGAAATCCTGCATCTTGCCCTCGAGGTGTGCCTGCACGCGCTCGATCAGGCGGCGCAGCCACTCGGGCCGCGGTTCGGCGGCGGATTTGCTCTGGGCCTTTTTCGCGAGGTGGCGCTCGGTGTCCTCGACGTCCGGCTCGGGCAATTGAAAACCGGTCAGGCCGTGCTCGTTCCACGCTACGCCGCAGGTGCCGAAGGCCGTGGGGAAAAGCGTGTGAGGCATGGAGGAACAGATAAGCGTGGCGAGCATCGCGCGCAAGTCAGGCGCCGCGCTTTTACTCGGCGATGACGAAAACCGGGCGAGGGATTCGCACGCGGTTACGGGAAAACGAGGTGGAGCGCATTGACCCCAATGCGCTCGGCTGTGCGATTCGCGGCGTGAGTCTTCGAACGCGTTGGGGTCAACGCGTTCCACCTCGGATGGCGTCCACCTTCAATGCGCGGCTACGGGGGCCGCGAGCTGCTCGACCTTGCAGCCGCGCTCGCGCAGCCGCGCGACGATGCCTTCGGGGCCGGACATGTGGCCGACGCCGGCGAGCACGAATTCCGTCTCGGGCGTCGCGAGGAGTCGCTCGACGACGGGCAGCCAGGCGTTGTTGCGTTCGACGATCAGGCGCCGGTGCAGCTCCGGGTATTTTTCGCGCAGCTCGCGGTTCATGAAATCGTCGATCTGGGCAAGGTCGCCCTTGCGCCAGGCGGTCAGCAGTTTTGCGAATTCCGTGTCGAGCTTGTCGAGATCGGCGACGGCGTTGTGAAGAAATTCGTCGGGTTTGTCCCCGGCCATGCCGGTGATGTAGTCGACCTGACGCTCGAACGACTCGAGCTGGCCGAGTTTCTTGCCGTCGGCGCGTGCGCGGCCGAAGTAGATCGCGTCCGCGCCTTCCTGCGAGACGCCGAGCTTCTGCAGCTCGATCGCGGCGATCATCACGGCGAGGAGCCACGGCTTCATCGTGCGCATTTGCTCGAGGGGAAACTGGCGCTTCTGGCAATACGCGCCCAATTCCTTCCAGGTCTCGGGCGAGATGACCTGGTCGATCGTCTTGCCGTCGGTGAAAACGCCGCGCGTCATCACGATCTGCTGCATTTCGGGCGATTGGGCCCGGGCGAGATCGGTTTCGAAATAGACGGCGGACGCGGCGCCGTAGGCGACGTCGAATTCCGCGGGGAGCGGCAGATCGCTCGCGCGCAGCACGTGGCAGGTGCCGCCGAGGTAGAGCGTCGAGTCACCCTTGGTGACTTTCCAGACGGAGGTCTGGGCGGGGAGCGCGCTGACGGCGGAACAGCCGGCCAGCAGGGAGAGCAGGATTCGTTTCATGGAATTTGTTGAGGCTGGCCCGCTCGGCACGGTGGGGTTTGGCGCGTCGCGGCCCAAGCAAATTCTGCCGCCCCCGCGGCCGCCGTCGGCGCCAGGGATCGCGCGTGCGCCACGCGGGACGAACCGGAAATTTCCCGATGCGGCGCGCTGTAACTCGCGCGCGACGGCCGCGTCTCTTCCGCCACATGACGGACGTGCCGCGCAAAATCATCATCACGGGGACCGGTCGCGCCGGCACCACGTTCCTGGTGCGGTTGCTGACCGAACTCGGGCTCGACACGGGTTTCACGCGCGAGAATTGGCGCGAGCATTTCCACGCGCACTGCGCGGCCGGCTTGGAAATCGACCTCGCCGCGCCCGACACGCCGCGAATCGTGAAGGATCCCGAGCTGTGCGAGCGCCTGCCGGCGATCCTCGCGGCGGGACGCATCGTCGTGGAGCACGCGCTGGTGCCGGTGCGCGAACTCGAGGCGGCGGCGGCGAGCCGCGTTCGCGTCGGCGCGAACGTCCCCGGCGGACTCGTCGGGACGCAAGACGCCACGCGGCAGCGCGCCGTGCTGGCGGAGCGTTTTCATCATCTGGTGGAGACGCTCGTGCGCCACGACATCCCGCACACGTTCCTGGCGTTCCCGCGCTTCGCGTGCGATGCGGCGTATTGTTACGAGCGGTTGCAGGTGGTGCTCGGCGGAGTGACGTTCGCGGAGTTCGAGGCGGCGTTCAAACGCGTGGCGGATCCGGCGCTCATCCACCAGTTTCGTCCCGGCGAAAAACCGCGCGACGCGGGAGCTCCTTCGCGGGCGTATCGCTGGGCGTGGCGGCTGCGCAAATGGCCGCGTCGCTTCGCCGTCGCTCTGGCGCTCGTGGCGGTGGGGCTCGCGCTGGGGGCGCGGCGGACGCGCGTCGTCGCACCGGAATCGCCGGCGACACACGTCGAGCGCGCCCCCGCCCAGGAGGCCGCGCGCGGTCGCGGCGATTTCTACACGCTGCTCCACCTCGCGTTTCAGGCGGGCGACGAGAACGGCGACGGTAACATCTCTGAAGAGGAACTGGCTTGGCTCGCGGCGATCGACCCGGACCTCGAGGCGGAATTCCAGCGCCTTGCCGGCAAGCGCCGCGCGTGGGACGAACTCTACGCGTCGCTCGACCTCGACCACGACGGGCGCGTGAGCGAGCCGGAGTTCGTGGCGAAAGTCGCCTCCGTCGCCCGGCGGTCCGACGGCAGCGACGACGCGACGGATTGAGCGATCGCGCCGCGCGGCTCAGTTTTCGCCGAGGTAGCGGCGGAAAAATTCCTCGTAGCGCACGAGGCTGTCGAGGCGCTGTTTCGGTTCGCCGCTGCGGCTCATCTCGTGCGTCGCGCGCGGGTAGCGCACCTCTTCGACGTCGCGGCCGAGCACCTTGAGGCTCTTGAGCAGCATCTCGCTTTGCACGAAGCCGGTGCGGCGATCGTTGTCGCCGTGCTGGATCAGGAGCGGCGTCTTGATGGCGGCGACATGGGTCAGCGGCGATTGCTCGGTGAGGATTTCGCGCAGGCCGGGCTCCCACGGGTAACCGCCCCAGGCGAGCGGGACGAGCCGCCAGGCGTTGCCCTCGCCGAAGAACGTGAGCAGATCGTAGACGCCGCGCTGCGCGACGGCGGCCTTGAAGCGGTGGTCGTGCCCGACGATCCACGCCGTGAGATAGCCGCCGTAGGAGCCGCCGGTGACGACCTGCCGCGACGCGTCGACGAACGGCTGCTTTGCCGCCTCGCTCGCGGCGGCGAGCACGTCGGACGCGGGGCCGGCGCCCCAGTCGCGATAGTTCGCGCGCTGGAATTCCCGCCCGTAGCCGCCGGAGCCGCGCGGATTGGCGAACACGACCGCGTAGCCGCGTGCGGCGAAGAACTGAAACTCGAACCACATGCTGTCTTCGCCGGGGCCCCACATCGCGGCCGGGCCGCCGTGGATTTCGAGGAGCAGCGGGTATTTTTTCCCGGCGGCGAGCGTCGTCGGCTTCAACGTCCAGTAGTCGACGGTCTGGCCTTTGTCGTTCGTGAGCGCGTGGGCTTCGATGGCGGAGAGCTGACGCGCGTCGATCCAGGAGGAGTTGTGGGTGGTGAGCGCGTTGTAGCCGAGTTTGCGGTTCACGCTGGTGTAGAGTTCCGACGGATTTTCAGGTTTCGTGAGAACCTGCACGAAACCCGTTTCGCCGACGTCGTAGTCGCGGACGCCAAAAACGAGAAAGGGTGTCACCTGCTCGGCGTCGCCGCCATCGAGCGCGACCCGGTAGAGCGGAAATCCGCCGTTGGTCGGCGCGACGAAATAGATGCTCTGGCTGTCGGGCGACCACTTCAGGTTGCCGGCGCTGCGGTCGAGTTTCGCCGTAAGCACGCGCGGCTCGCCGCCGCTCGCGGCGACGACGCCGACGGCGGACTGCTCGTAGCCGAACAACTGGCCGCGCGTGACGGTGAAGGCGACCCACTTGCCGTCGGGCGAAGGTTGCGGCGCGAGCGTGGCGTGGTCCGGCATTTTCAGGAACTCGCGCGCGCCGCCGCCCGCGGCGTCGACGAGGTAGAGGCTCGCGGTGAGCACGCGGTCGGGGTGCGTGTCCGGATCGCCCGCGGCGGCGCAGACGATCGCCTTGCCGTCCGTCATCCACTCGGCGCCGCTGTAGCTGACGAAGCCGAGCGTGAGATCCTTCGCCTCGACGCCGTCGCGCGCTTCCTGCACGAAGACGTGCACGAAGGCCTGTTCGGCGTTGATGTCGGATTCGGAGAGGAAATTCAGGCGCGCGAGCACGCGCGGGTTGCCGTCGGCTTCGTTTTTCGCGAGCCACTCGCGGCGATCTTGGAGCGAGCCGTCCGCCTTCGCCAGCGCCACGACGGACAGGTCGGCGTCCGTTTTCTCGGGAGCGGCGCTTTTGTCGGCGGGCGGGGTTTTCTTGGCGGAGGCGTAGTTTTTCGTGTCGTTCGCGGTGCGGCCGGGGCGTTCGAGCGGCCAGGCGGGCTTCGCGTCCGCGCCGGCTTTCTCGAGCACGGCGCGCGCCTGCGCGTAGTTCAGCGAGGAGGTGAACAAAATTTTCGTGCCGTCCGGCGACCAGCGCGGCGCGGTGGCGCCGGTTTCGATTTTGGTGAGCGGCGCCGCTTCGCCGCCGTCGAAGGGAATTACGTAGATCTGCGGTTTCTCTTTTTCGCCGGGACTGCGGACGAAGGCGATGCGGTCGCCGCGCGGGCTCCACGCGGGTGCGGTCGCGCTGGTGCCGCGCGTGAGCTGACGCGGCGGGCTGCTGCGGTCCGTGGGCGCGAGCCAGAGGTTCGTGTGGTAAGTCCAGTCGTCCTTCGTGTCGGGTTTCGGTTCGATCGAGCGCACGACGTAGACGACCCATTTGCCGTCGGGCGAGAGGGCGGGGGCCTCGAGTTGTTTCAGCTTCAGGAGGTCGGTCGCTTGGATGAGCGTCTTGGCGGGCGCGTCGGCGGCGCGAAGCGCGGCCGCGGTCGCGACGAACGCGAGTGCGGCGGCCGCGAGCAGCAGTCGGGGCAGGGTCAGGCGTGGCATGGCAGCAAGGTGCGAAGGCGGCCGCGGTAGTCGAAGGTATTTCGCCCGGGAGTCTGGAGCTTTCGCCGCCTGCGGCGGTCGTTTTGGCGTTGCGGGCCTGCGGCGTTTCCGGGACGAACAGCGCTGTGCCGCAAAATCGATTCTACAACGCCTTCGACGTGCAGGAGTGGAGCGGGGGCCGGAAGCCCGATTACCGCAGCCCGTTCCAGATCGATCGCGACCGCATCATCCACGCGCACGCGTTCCGGAAACTGCAGTCGAAGACGCAGGTTTTCCTGAGCGGCGAATACGATTTCTACCGCACGCGCCTCACGCACTCGATGGAGGTCGCGCAGATCGGCCGCTCGATCTGCCACTACCTGCGCAGTCGCGGCGCGCCGTTGAAGGACGATTTCTACATCGACTCGGATCTCGTCGAGGCGAGCTGCCTCGCGCACGACATGGGGCACCCGCCGTTCGGCCACAGCGGCGAGCGGACGTTGCAGGAGTTGATGAAGCGCCGCGGCGGCTTCGAAGGCAACGCGCAGACGCTCCACCTCCTCTGCGAGACGATCTACCAGAACGAGAGCGGCGTGCGCGGCATGCAGCCGACACGCGCGATCCTCGACGGCATCCTGAAATACAAGAAACTCTACACGGAGTTCGCGACTCCGCCGATCAACCACTTCATCTACGATTCGCAGGCGCCGATCCGCGACTGGGTGTTCGGCGACGCCCGCATTCCCGGGCCGCTGCTGCGCGGCAATGCGCTGAACGATTTCAAGAGCGTCGAATGCCAGATCATGGACTGGGCGGACGACGCGGCCTACTCGCTCAACGACATCGTCGACGGCGTGCGCGCGGGCTTCCTCACGATCGAGCGCGTGGAACGCTGGGGCGCCGGCGAGAAGATCGGCGTCGACGAGCAGCGGAACATGGACTCCCTTTTCGACGCGATCCGCGGCGACAAACTCGAAAATACGTTCTCGAAAAAGATCGGCGCGTTCATCCAGGCCTGCCGCTTGAAGGAGCGCGAGAATTTCATGTCGGCGAAGACGAACCGCTACGCGTTCGAGCTCGTCGTCGACCAGGCTGCGTTGAACGAAGCCGCGTTCTTCAAAAAGATGGCGAACGACATCATCTTCGAGAGTCCGCAGCTCGAGCAGCTCGAGCACAAGGCCCGCGTGATTCTCAACGCCCTGTTCAAGGCGATCTGGGAAAACTACGCCGAGCGCAGCGAGCGCGTGATCCACATCCTGCCGCCGAACGTCAGCCGCCTGATCAATGCCGAGAAGACGCTCGACGCGAAAGCGCGCCGCATCTGCGACTACCTCGCCGGACTCACCGACGGCATGATCGTGCGCACGTATCGCCGGCTGTTCGACCCGGAGTTCGGGTCGTTCCGGGATTTGAGCTGAGGCTTTGCCGCGAGATGGCTCGACGGCCGTGCCGCGCTACCTCGAACCATCGCTCGCGTGAACTGTAGGAGCGGCTTTACGCCGCGATCCGAACGCGGCATGCGCGGCGGACCAATCGCGGCGTAAAGCCGCTCCTGCAACCGGCCCCCGCTCGCAACCTACGCTCCGCTCGCCACGCGCCAGAGCAGGAAGACCAGCAACTGCGCCGTGAACACGCGCAACAACATCACCAGCGGATAGACCGCGGCGTAGGCCACGGCTGGCGCGTCGCTGCCGGTGGATTGCTGCGAGAACGCCAGCGCGGGCGGATCGGTCATCGAGCCGGCGAGCAGGCCGCAGAGTTCGGCGTAATTGATTTTCTTCCACGCGCGCGCGACGAAGCCGACGATCAGCAGCGGCACGATCGTGATCGCGGCGCCGAGGCCGAGCCAGGCGAGTCCGTCGCCGCCGAGCAGGACGCTCACGAAGCGTTCGCCGGATTTCATGCCGACGGCGGCGAGGAAGAGCGTGATGCCCATCTCGCGCAGCATGAAGTTCGCGCTCGGCGGCAGGTGCCAGACGAGCGAGCCGGTGTTCGCGATGCGCGAGAGCGCGATCGCCACGACGAGCGGACCGCCGGCGAGGCCGAGCTTCACGGCGGCGGGCAGGCCGGGGATCGCGAGCGGGATCGAGCCCACCACGACGCCGAGCACGATACCGAGAAAGAACGGGATCGGGTGCGGGTGATCGAGCGCCTTGGTCGAGTTGCCGACGACTGCCGCGACCGCGTCGATGCCCGGCTCCTCGCCGACGGCCATGAGGATGTCGCCGAACTGCACCTTGAAGCCCGCGGCCGGCGAAAACTCCAGGCCGTTGCGCGTGACGCGCGTGATGACGACGCTGTGTTGCGCGAGCACGTCGAGATCGCCGATCGGTTTGCCGAGCACGGCGACCTTCGTGACGAGCAAGCGGCGATTCGTGACGCGGCCGGGCAGAGATTTCAGATCGACACCGGCCTCGGCGCCGACGACCACGCGCAAGGCATCGACTTCCTCCTCGGGGCCGACGACGTGCAGCACGTCACCGAGCGCGAGCTCGGTTTCCGGGCGCGCGACATCGACGACGCCGCTGCGTGAAAAACGCGAAACGACGACGCGCGATCCGCGCAGGCTCGGGATCGCGTCGATGCGCCGGCCGACGAGATTGGCGTTGCGCACCTCGAGGCTGCGTCCCGTCGGCGGCGGTGCGGACGGGCGCAGCGATTCCTCGGCCGCACGCACCTCGCGGGCGACGTCGACGCGGAAAATTTTTCGCACGAGCACCATCGCGATGATGATGCCGAGGATGCCGAACGGATATGCGACCGCGTAAGCGAGGCCCTGGATGGCCGTCGCGTCCGGCGCGGCGCCCATTTGCTTGAACGCCTCGCCCGCCGCGGCGAGCGAAGGCGTGTTGGTCGTCGCGCCGGAAAGCAGGCCGACGCCCGCGGGGAGCGGCACGATACGCAGGAAGATCAACGTCGCAGCGATCGCCGCGCCGCCGAGGACGATGCTCGCCGCGAACGCGTTCAGCGCCAGCCCGCGCTCCTTGAGCGACGAGTAGAAGCCGGGGCCGATTTGCAGGCCGAGCGTGTAGACGAAAAGGATCAGGCCGAACTCGCGCACGAAGTCCAACACCTCGTGATTGGGCGCGAGCTTGAGGTGCCCGAGCACCAGTCCCGCGAAGAGCACGCCGGCCACCCCGAGGCCGACGCCGCGCACTTTCAGTTTTCCAAGCGCCGTGCCGGATGCGCCCGCCGCGGCGAGCAAGATCACGGTCCGCGCCACCGATTCTTGAGTGAGAAGTGAGGTCAGTGTTTCCACATTGCGGAGGCTAGCGAGCGCGGCGACATCGGCCTGTGCAGTTTTTGGCCAAACCCAATCGTTGGCGCGCGCAACTGTGTCATCGCAGGACACGAACGGAATAGTGTCATCGCAAAGAATTGCGCGGCGCTCGCCAATCGCTGCGCCGCGCGCCCGCCGCCGGCGCGCTAACGTGCGGGCATGGCAATTCGCTCGCCCATTTTATTTTGTCCGCTCGCCGCGCTGCTGGCGCCCGTCGCGCTCGCGACGTCCGGTGCGCCGAAAACGACCGTGCACGTCGACGCGGCCGCGCGCGTGACGTTCGACTCGAACATCTTTCTGCAGGACGGCGGCCCGCTCGTCGCGGGCGCCGTGACGACCGCTCCCGCGCGGGAGGAGTCGTGGGTGCAGAGTGTCGCGGCGGGCGCTGCGTGCGGCGGCGTCGCGGCGGGAGCCGGAAAATTCGAGCTCGGCTACCGGGCGGAGATTTTTCGTTTCGCCGGGCATGCCACGGAAAACCACGACGACCATCGCGTGCGCGCCTCGCTCGCGGGCGCACAGGGCGCGGCGGCGTGGGACGCGTCGGTGAACGCGCTCTGGACGAACGGCGAACATCTCGCGCCGCTCTACAATGTCGTGGGCGGCGGTCCGGCCATCGGCGGCGAGCCGGTGCGCGCGCGCCGCGCGCAAACGATCGTTCGCGGCGCGGCGCGAGTGACGGTGGCCCGGCCAGGCGGCTGGTGGCGCTTGCTCGCGGCGGGAATCGATCAGGATTTCCACACCGGGTTCGCGAGCGGTTGCGCGTCCTACGTCGATCGCGGCGAATACACGGCCGGCGCGGAATTCGCGCGGGAGATCAGACCGGGTGTTGCGTGGGTTCTCGGTGCGCGCGCTGGGCGGCAGCGGCAAGCGGATCGGCCGCCGAGTCTCGCGCTGAACTCGACGAGCGATCTCGTGCGCGTGCTGGCCGGCATCGAGGGCAAGCTGACCCCGCATTGGAAAATCGATCTGCGCGGAGGGCCGGATTTCCGGAGCTTCACCGCCGCCGAACCGGCTGCGCTCGGGCGGCATCGCTCCGCGCCATACGTCGAGGCGACGCTCGGGTGGACGCCGGATGCCGCGGACGCGGTATCGCTGACCGGTTTGCACCGGCTCTGGCCGGCATCGAGCGGGCGCGGCGTTTACGAGGACTCGACGTGGGAGCTCGGCTGGAAGCGGAAGCTCGGCGAGCGCTGGTCTGCGCGGGTGGCGGAGAAATTCGCCGACGCCGACAATCACCGCGATGCCTATCCGGGCACGAAGCCATGGCACGACCAAATCCGCACGACGACGTGCGCGGCGGAGTTTCGCTGGAACAAGAGGGTGACGCTCGACGCGTCGCTCGTGCGCGAGACCGGCGAAGGACTGCTGCCCATCACGCCCGGTCGCGCCTACACGCGCACGCTCTGCTCGGTCGGCCTGAGCGGCACGTGGTGAGGCATCAGGCCACGCGGCGGCCGCGCGCGAGCACGCCGGCGGTGTAGGCGATGTAGTAGCCGACGGTGACGCCGAAGATCGCGAGCGTGAGCGGATTTTGGAAAAGCTGCGGCGCGCCCGGACCAGCGGCGGACGGGACCGCGAACAACGCCGTGAAGCGATACACGATGCGCCCGACGAACAGCAGCGTCAGGCCGATGCCGAGAAACGCGTTGGGCGTGTAGAAATTTCCCTCGGGCGTCATCTCCCAGCGCGTGAGTCTGAGCCCGGCCACGGCGAGCAGCGCGCCGCCGGCGAGGCCGCTGAGTTCGGCTTCGAGCGACGGCAGATGTCGCGCGGCGAACACGGCGATTAGCGTGGCGAGCACCGAGTAGACGACGACGCGTGCGAGGAGACGGCCGCGGCGGAACGGCTGGCGACCGATGTTGCGCCGCGCGCGGACGTAGACGCGCCAGGCGACGAGCGGGATGAGTATGGCGGGAGCTAGCTGCGCGGTAGTCACGGCGACGAGCGAAACCGATCGCCAGGGCCGAAGCAACCTGCCTGCCGGTGGAAGCATCCCGAACCTGACGAGTGGAGAATTTCCGATGGCGAGCGGGAGCGGTCGCGCTCCGTCGCGCGGTGGCGCGAACTCGAAGCGGAGCGCTACGATTTCCTGACGAAGGAATGCAGTCGCCAGACGAGCGCGCTTTTCGGCAGGTAGGGCGCGACCGCTGGGCGCGCCGAAATGCGTGCGCGGCGGGCCCAGCGGTCCCGCCCTACCTGCGTGGTGCCGTCGTGCAATCGCTCGGGGCGATTGGTATGACAGCGGTGGCGCCACAGCAGGGCGCGAGCATCGGGCAAGCGTGAGCGTCAGTCGCAGTCGCCCTTGCCCAGCGCGCCGTTCGCCACGGCGTCGTCGAGCATCTTCAGCGCATAGGCCCACAGGGCCGTCGAGCCTTCGCGGGCGTGTTGGTTGCGGGCGATGACTTTGTCGTAAGTGACGCCGTGGTGTTTCCAGCGCTCGCCGCCGGTGAGGCAGTTCAGGAGCATCGGGTGGAAGCGGTCGCACGTCGCGGCGAATTTCGCCTCGGGCGTCTCCTTGGCCTCGAATTCGTCCCAGAGGGCGCGGAACTCCGCGGTTTGGTCGGGCGGGAGCAGGCCGAAAATGCGGTCGGCGGCGCGGCTCTCGCGCTCGTGTTGCGTGGCCATGTTGGCGACGTCGTAGGCGTAGGTGTCGCCGGCGTCGATTTCCACGAGGTCGTGGATGAGGACCATCTTGAGCACGCGGAGGACGTCGAGCGGCTGGTGGTTCGAGTGCTCGGCGAGCGTCATCACCATGAGGGCGAAATGCCACGAGTGCTCGGCGCTGTTCTCGGCGCGGCGGCTTTGCGTGCACAGCGTCTGGCGGAAGATTTCCTTCAGCTTGTCGGCTTCGACGATGAACTGCATCTGGCGCGCGAGGCGCTCGGCGGGGGAGAGAGGGCTGGGCGGTTGGCTCACGCCGCGACGAGAGCACGAAGTCGCGCGGGCCGCCAGCCCGCAGCGCGATCACTGCGCGTGCGCGATGTCGGGCGGCGGCGGTTTGGGTGCGGGGGCGCGGAGGAGTTGCGCGAGCGCCTGCTCGATGCGGCGGTTGCGTCGCCAGCGGTTGACGTAGCCGACGCCGAAGACCGTCGCGAGCATCAGCGCGGTCGCGACCCAGCGGCCGGCCTCGGTCGCGGAAAACAATTCGGGGCAGGTGACCACGACGATCGCGATCATCGTTTGCGCGGCGAAGGCGGGCAGGGCGGACTCGCCGACGGTCGCGAAAGGCCGCCAATGAAACGCGGACGGGAAAACCGTCGCGGCGTTGGCGACGAGGTAAGCGATCAGCGCGAAGTCGGCCAGTCGCAGGACGCCGAGCGTGGTCTGGCTGGTGAGGTGTGCGAGTTGATCGGCCGGCAGCAGTGCGGACCAGAGGTCGTGGCGGAGAAACCACAACGCCGTCGCGGCGGCGAGCGCGACGCCGAGCGTCGACCCGCGTGGACGCAGCAGCGTGGCGCCGGCCGCGCGCTGCGCGCCGAGCACGGCGCCGGCGACGAACGGGAATTGCCACGCCAGCGGGTGAAACGTGCCGAGCGTGATGCGCCCGCCCCACGCGGAGATGCCGTCTGGCGTTCCCTGCGTGAACGCCCACACGGCGAAACTCACCGCGAGGACGACCGCGCCGTTGCCGCGCGTCGTGGCGCGCAGCACCCACGGGAGCACGAACAGGAACGCGCAATACATCGGGAGGATGTCGAGCAGCGGCGGTTGATGGAGGAGCAGCGTGCCGAGCCAGGCTGCGTTGAACGGCTCGGCCACGAACAACGACGGCAGCGCCGGCGACGCCTCTCGCGTATAGAGCGTGTAGAGCGCGATCCAAACGAACGCGCCGAAAAACGTGAGCAGGTGCGCGCGATAGACCGCCGCCGCACGCCGCGCGCTCGCGACGAAGGCGCTGGCGAAGCTCCGCTCGAGCAGGCGGCGACCGTGGATCCAGCCGGCGACGAAGCCGGACAGAAACACGAAACCCTCCGCCGAGCTGACGAATCCGAGCGACTGATCGGTGACGACCCGCAGCGGCGACGCGATGTGGTCGAGCGCCATGAACACGACGAGCAGGCCTCGCAACGAATCGAGGCGGAGATCGCGGGCGTGTCCGGGCGTCACGGGCATGCCTTTTCGTGTGCGGCGCCGCGGTTAAGTTCCCCGCGGAGTCGTGCGGGAAAACCGTTTCGTCGCTCCGGGTGCGGTGCTCGACGAAAGATCGGGACGCGCGCTTGCGGCGCCGGCGTTTTCGCGTTTCCTCGGCGCGCATGCGAATCGTCCTTACCCCGTTGGCGGCGCTCGTGCCCGCACTGGCACTCGCCGCGTCCTATCCGGTCAGCAAGACTGTCGAACACTACGACGACTACCACGGCACGAAAGTTCCCGATCCCTACCGCTGGCTCGAGGACATCGACTCGCCGGACACGCGAGCGTGGGTGAAGGCCCAAAACGCGTTCACCGATGCGGAACTCGCGCGCATGCCGGAGGTCGAGCAGGTGCGCCGCCGCCTCACGGAGTTGTGGAACTTCCCGCGCACGAGCGTGCCGTTCAAGGAGGCGAACTGGTATTTTTTCACCCGCAACGACGGCCTGCAAAACCAGTCGCCGCTCTACGTGCAGGACGGTCTGCACGGCACGCCGCGCGTGCTCATCGACCCGAACGCGCTCTCGGCCGACGGCACCGTCGCGGTGACGGTCACGTCGCCCTCGCCCGACGGCAAATGGCTCGGCTACGGGCTCGCGCGCGCCGGTTCCGACTGGAACGAATTTTTTCTGCGCGACGTCGCCACCGGCCAGGACGCGCCGGACCAGATCAAGTGGGTGAAGTTTTCCGGCCTGAGCTGGACGCACGACGCGAAGGGCTTTTTCTACTCGCGGCTGCCGGAGCCTCCGGGCGGCAACGCGAAGGTATTTTCGAAGATCGAAAACCGTAAGCTCTACTACCACCGCGTCGGCACGCCGCAGAGCGAAGACGCGCTCGTGTTCGCGATTCCGGAGCATCCGGAGCGGAGCTTCGGCGGACAGGTTTCGTCGGATGGACGCTACCTCGTCATCGGTGTGACGCAGCCGGGCAAGCTCGGCAACTCGATCTATTACCTCGATCTGAAGGACGGCGCGGCGCCGCAACTCGGCGGTGCGGTCGTGAAGCTGGTCGACGATTTCGCGGCGAGCTACGGCTTCATCGGCAACGTCGGCTCCGTTTTCTATTTTCGCACCGACGCCGGCGCGCCGCGCGGCCGGATCATCGCGGTCGACCTCGACGCGGGCCTCGCCGCGGCGCAGACGATCGTGCCGGAATCGGCCGACACGCTCGAACTCGCGCGCATTTCGACCGGCAAGATCGTCGCGACCTACATGCACGACGCGACGAACCGCATCGCGCTCTTCGATCTCGCCGGTGAAGCGGCGGGCGAGATTCCGCTGCCGGGTCTCGGTTCGGTGACGAGTGTCTCCGGGAAATTTAAGGACCCGGAGGTGTTCGTGGGCTTCAACTCGTTCCTCGCGCCTGGCACGGTGCTGCGCCACGACCTCGCGACCGGAAAAACCGAGACGCACACGGAGACGAAGATCGCGTTCGACCCGTCCGGCTACGAGGTGAAGCAGGTATTTTTCCCGTCGAAGGACGGCACGAAGATTCCGCTTTTCGTGGTGCACAAGAAAGGCCTGAAGCTCGACGGCTCGGCGCCGGGCTGGCTCTACGGCTACGGCGGCTTCAACATCTCGCATAAACCCGCGTTCGCGGTTCCGCCGCTCGTGTGGATCGAGCGCGGCGGCGTCTACGCGGACGTTTGCCTGCGCGGCGGCGGCGAATACGGCGAGGAGTGGCACAAGGCCGGCACGAAGGAGCGAAAGCAAAACGTGTTCGACGACTATATCGCCGCGGCCGACTGGCTTTGCGCGAACGGCTACACGTCGCACAACAAGCTCGTGCTCGACGGTCGCTCGAACGGCGGCCTGCTGCTCGGCGCGGTCGTCAACCAGCGCCCCGATCTCTGCGCCGCCGCCGTGCCCGCGGTCGGCGTGATGGACATGCTGCGCTACCACAAATTCACCGTCGGTGCCGCGTGGGCGAGCGACTTCGGCAACTCGGACACGCCGGAGGGCTTCGCCTATCTGCGCGCGTATTCACCGCTGCATACGGTGAACGTCGGCGCGAAATACCCGGCGTTGCTCGTGACGACGGGCGATCACGATGACCGCGTCTATCCCGCGCATTCCTACAAATACGCTGCGGCCGTTCAGGCCGGCGCCGCGTCGGGCAGCGGACCGATTCTCATCCACATCGAATCGAACGCCGGCCACGGCGGCTCGAGCGGCACGTCGCCGGTTTCGAAGACGATCGCGGATTGGGCGCTGCGCATGGGTTTCGGCGCGCATTTCGCCGGGTGGGGGAAGTAGCCGGCGTTGATCCGTTTGGAGGCGGGGCCATCAGCCCCGCGAGGCGCACGCGACGAAAGCAGAAACCCGCGGGGCTGATGGCCCCGCCTCCAATGCGTGTTGCGGCGATAAAGAACGCGAGCGCGACACGCGTCTCGCTCCGCGTGTGCTGGGGGTTCACCGCCCTGACGCTCCGCGTGTGCAATCTCTTGTTCTTCGAAACCAGTTCACGCCTGTCGTTCTGAGCGAAGCGAAGGGTCCAGTCATACTCGCACCGCACGTCGTTCTGGATTCGTCGCTTCGCTCAGAATTACAGGCATCGGAAGATATGAAAAGAGACAGTGGTGCTGAGCGCGGAGAGCAGCGCCGCCGATCAGGTGAAGCTGGAGGAAGACGGCTTCAACGGGGCCGCGCTCGGGGGAGCGCGGGAAGACCAGCATGGCGCCCGGCACTGTGCGCATAACCAAGCTTCAACCTAAATTCCGCCGTTGTCGTCGTCGAGCGGTGTATCGCGTGCCGGCGCCGCTTCGGAGCGGCGTCGGTCCAAACGAGCCCTTCAGAGAGGGGGGATTTTCGTTGACAGCCAGAAGCGGCTAATAATTTATCGCCGGCGAAAAATGCCGAGAGCGACACCCCAATTCGATTTTTCCGTGCTGCGCACGCTGCGCGAGCAGCGTGAGATGACGCTCGCGCAGCTCTCGGAGGCTTCGGGGGTGTCGGTTGCCGTGATCTCGAAACTCGAGCGCAACCAGCAATCCGCCGAACTCGAGACGCTCTATCGCCTCGCGCGCGCGTTTGGGTTGAGCGCGACGGATTTGATGGCGATGGCGGAGTCGCAACTCGCGCATCGCACGGCGGAGAAGGCGTATCGCTCGGGCGATTTCAAATTTCGCCAGATCAAATATGCGAACGTCGTCGCGCATCTCGGCAGCGCGCCCGCCGGCGCCAAGGTGAATCGCCCCGAGATCCACCACGACGACACCGAGGTGTGCTGGGTGACTGAGGGCAAGCTGCGCCTGGTGTTGCCGCACGAGACGTGCGAACTCGGGGCAGGGGAGAGCATCCAATTCGACGCAATCCAGCAGCACACTTACGAGGCGCTCGCCGATTCGCAGTTCGTGATTCTGCACCTGCGCAAAGACAAACGCTACTGATCCGCCCTCACCGCTTCCTGCTCCCCCCATTTCCCATGCGCATCGACGCCCAACTCCGCTCCGCCGATCTCTCGCCCGCGCTTCAGCGCTTCTGGCAACTCTCCGGTCAGAAAATCGATTCCATTTTCAGCAGCTACGATCCCGCGAAGGGCTCGCCGGTGTTCACCGTTGCGGGAAAATACACCGCGCGCGGCTGGACCGAGTGGACCGAAGGCTTCAACTACGGCTCCGCGTTCCTGCAATTCGACGCGACCGGCGAGAAGCGCTTCGTCGACGCCGCGCAGAAGCTCACCGTCGACCGCATGGCGTCGCACGTCTCGCACGTCGGCGTGCACGACCACGGCTTCAACAATCTCTCGACCTACGGCAACTGGCTGCGCCTCCAACGCGAGGGCAGGCTCCCGGCGACGCACGTCGATTTCTGTGAGCTCGCGCTGAAAGCCTCGGGCGCCGTGCAGGCTGCGCGCTGGTCCACTACCTTCGGTGGCGGCGGCTACATTTACTCGTTCAACGGCCCGCATTCGCTCTTCGTCGATACGATCCGTTCGGTGCGCATCCTGATGGTCGCGCACAAGCTCGGTCATCGCCTCATGGGTGAGAACGACGCCGCGCACTCTCTACTCGACCGCGGCCTCCAGCACATCGATGCGACGGCGAAATTCTCGATCTACTACGGCGAGGGCCGCGACAGCTACGACGTGCCGGCCGAGCGCGGCCGCACGACGCACGAGGCCGTCTTCAACCGCAACGACGGCCGCTTCCGTTGCCCGAACTCGCAGCAAGGTTTCTCGGGCTTCACGACCTGGACGCGCGGTCTCGCGTGGGCGATGGTCGGCTTCGCCGAAGAACTCGAGTTTCTCAAAACCGTCAGCGATGCCGAACTCGAGCCGCTCGGCGGCCGCGCGAAGTGGGAAGCCGTGCTCCTCAAGGGTGCGCGCGCGACCTGCGACTGGTTCATCGCCAACACCGCGAGCGACGGCATCCCGTATTGGGACGGCGGCGCGCCTCACCTGCACCGTCTCGGTGACTGGCGCTCGCGTCCGGCGGAGCCATTCAACGACTTCGAGCCGGTCGATTCCTCCGCCGCCGCGATCGGCGCGCAAGGTCTGCTCCGCCTCGGTCGCTACCTCGGCGAAAACGGCGACGGCAAAAACTACTGGCAAGCCGGTCTCACCACGATGCGCACGCTGCTGAGCGACGCATATCTCGCCACCGCGCCCGAGCATCAAGGCTTGCTCGTCCACACCGTCTATCACCGCCCGAACGGCTGGGACTACATTCCGCCGGACCGCAAAGTCCCGTGCGGCGAAGCCTGCCAGTGGGGCGACTACCACCTCCGCGAAGCCGCGCTCTACCTCCAGCGCGTCGTCGAGAGCAAGACCTACTACACCTTCTTCGGCTGCCTGAAGTAAGCCCTCATCTTTCCCCTTTCTCTTAATCTTTCTCCAGCTCGGGCCGGCAGATTGAAGAGAAAGATAAAGAGAAAGAGGAAAGATTTTCAGACCGGCTCAGCCCCATCGCTCCCGTGACCTCTCTCAACTCTCGCCCCTCAACCCTTAACTCTCTCGACCGCCTCTGCGTCCACACGATCACCACGAAGCCGTGGGCGATCGAGACCGCAGCGGCGAAATTCTCCGCCGCGGGCGTGAAAGGCATCACCGTCTGGCGCGACACACTCGCCGGACGCGACATCGCTAAAACCGGCCAACTGCTCCGCGATCACGGCCTCAGCATCGTCTCGCTCTGCCGCGGCGGATTTTTTCCCGCCCTCACCGCTGAAGGCCGCACGAAGGCGCTCGACGACAACCGCCGCGCCATCGCGGAAGCGCACGCGCTCGGCGCGCCGTTGATCGTGCTCGTGTGCGGCGCCGTGCCCGGCCAGTCGCTCGTCGAGTCGCGCAAGCAGATCGTCGACGGCATCGCCGCGCTCTTGCCCGATTGCCAGGCCTCCGGCGTGAAGCTCGCCATCGAGCCGCTGCACCCGATGTATGCCGGCGACCGCTCCGCCGTGAACACGCTCGGCCAGGCCAACGACATGGTCGCACAACTCGAGTCGCCCCACGTCGGCGTTGCCGCCGATGTCTATCACCTCTGGTGGGACCCCGCGCTCGAACAGGAGATCGCCCGCTGCGGCAAACTCGGCGCGCTCTTCGCGTATCACGTCTGCGATTGGCGCACGCCGACCGTCGACATGCTCAACGACCGCGGGTTGATGGGCGAGGGCTGCATCCCGCTCCGCCAAATCCGCGCGTGGGTCGAAGCAACCGGCTATCGCGGCTTCAACGAAGTCGAAGTCTTCTCCACGCGCCTCTGGGCCACCGATCAGGACGACTACCTCGCCAAGATCGTCCAAGCCTACCGCGACCACGTCTGAGCGCGGCGCGCGCGCAAGGACCAAGTTCCACGTAACAAGTTTCAAATCGCCCAGAAAGCCTCTCTCAACTCTCAACCCTCATCACTCAACTAATGAAGACCCACACCCTCGGCATCATCATGAACGGCGTCACGGGACGCATGGGCACCAACCAGCACCTCATCCGCTCGATCAAGGCGATCATCGATCAAGGCGGCGTGAAGCTCTCCGACTCCGAAGTCATCATGCCCGACCCGGTGCTCGTCGGCCGCAGCGCGGAAAAACTCCAGGCGCTCGCCGCCCGCACCGGCGTGAAGCGCATCTCCACCAACCTCGACGCGGAACTCGCGAATCCCGCGAACCAAATCTACTTCGACGCCACGCTCACCGGCCAGCGTCCCATCGGTGTCCGCAAGGCCATCGCCGCGAAGAAACACATTTACTGCGAAAAGCCGACCGCCACCACGTCCGCCGAAGCGCTCGCGCTCTCCAAGGAAGTCACCGCCGCCGGCCTCAAGAACGGCGTCGTGCAGGACAAGCTCTGGCTGCCCGGCCTCGTGAAATTGAAGTGGCTCATGGATCAGGGCTTCTTCGGCAAAATCCTCTCCGTGCGCGGCGAGTTCGGTTACTGGGTCTTCACCGGCGAGCACGAAAAGCTCCAGCGCCCGTCGTGGAACTACCGCAAGGAAGACGACGGCGGCATCATCGTCGATATGGTCTGTCACTGGCAGTATGTGATCCAGAATCTCTTCGGCGACATCAAGAGCCTCACCTGCCTCGGCGCCACGCACATCCCGCAGCGCTGGGACGAAGCCGGCAAGCCCTACAAGTGCACGGCCGACGACGCCGCCTACGCGACCTTCGAACTCACCAACGGCGTCATCTGCCATTTCAACTCTTCGTGGACGACGCGCGTCGATCGCGACGACCTGCTCACGCTCCACGTCGACGGCACGCACGGCACCGCCGTCGCCGGTCTGCGCGACTGCAAGGCCCAGTCGATGGCCGCCACGCCGCGTTGCGTCTGGAATCCCGACATCGACAGTCCGATCAAATTCCGCGACGGCTGGACGCGCGTGCCGGACCAGGCCGTCTACGACAACGCCTTCAAGGTGCAGTGGGAACTCTTCCTCAAGCACGTCGTTACCGGCTCGCCGTTCCCGTGGAATCTTTTCGAGGGCGCCAAGGGCGTCCAACTCGCCGAACTCGCCCTCGACAGTTGGGCGAAGCGCGCGTGGGTCGATGTCACGCCGCTCTAATTTCGCCCAACTGAAGCTCCAACATCCAAGCTCCAAGCGCCAATGAATCACCAAGGCCCGAAATTTCTGTTCTTGGGGTTTGTTGTTTCTCTGGAGCTTGGGGTTTGGAGCTTGGAGCTTTCATCCCGGATCTGAAAAAATCCCCAATGAACAAAATCGCTCTCGTCACCGGCGGCTCGCGCGGCATCGGTTTCGGCATCGCCGAGAAACTCGCTGCGGAAAAATGGGATCTCGTCATCAACGGGGTGCGCCCCGAGGACCAAGTCGCCGAGCCGCTCGCCGCGCTCGCGAAACACGGCGTCCGCGTCGCCTACGCGCGCGGCGACGTCGGCTCCGCCGAGGGCCGCGCAGCGATCCTCGCCGTCTGCCGCGAGTTCAGCGCCGGTCGCGCGCTGAATCTCCTCGTCAACAATGCCGGCGTCGCGCCGAAGATCCGCGCCGATCTGCTCGAGACGACCGAGGAGAGCTACGACTATGTGATGAACACGAACCTGCGCGGCGTGTTCTTCCTCACGCAGGCCGTCGCGCGCGACATGGTCGCCGCGAAGAAGGCCGACGCGTCGTTCTTCGCCGCGATCGTCACGGTCAGCTCCGTTTCGGCGACGATGGCCAGCGTCAATCGCGGCGAATACTGCATCGCCAAGGCCGGCCTCGCGATGCTCAACGAGCTCTTCGCCGCCCGCCTCGGCGCCGACGGCATTCCGTCTTACGAAGTCCGCCCCGGCGTCATCAAGACCGACATGACCGCCGCCGTGACCGAGAAATACGACAAGCTCATCGCCGGCGGCGCGTTCGTGCAGCCTCGTTGGGGTTTTCCGGACGACGTTGGCCGCGCCGTGGCCGCGCTCGCGCGCGGCGACTTCCCGTATTCGACCGGACAGGTGATCCTCGTCGACGGCGGCCTGACCATCCCGCGACTCTAACCTGCCGGGACGCGCTTGATCCGCTGACGGTTCGAGGTGGAGCGCGTTGGGTCAACGCGCTCTCGCTCTCGCTCGCGACGGACGCTCTCGACCGCGTTGATGCCTCTGAGGCGCACGAGGGCACTCGCCTTCGGCGAGGCAACGCGTTCCAGCCGCGTCAGCCTGCGGCGCGAAATCCCAAAAGTTGCGCGTCGTCGATTGACGAGACGTGATCGGCGTCTCGAGGGCGCGCGATGCGGGAAAATCCGTATCCGCGACGTTTGCGTGAGAGGAGGCCCACGGATGTCGTTCTGCCACGATGCTTCTCGTCTCGTCCGGGAAAACGCTCGACCGCGCGGAGGCGGCCTTCATTGGCCGCCGCCATGTCCACCATGCTTAACGACGCGCTCACGTGCGTGGCGAACGACCTCAACGCGCATTTCGCGCGCAGCGGCGCCGGTCCGGACGACTCGGTCCAGCTCTCCGGTCTCGTCGACGCGAGCGGCGCCACGCCGACGCTCGTCGAGGAGAAAGTCGTGCTGCTCCTCACCGCGCTCGACGAGGAGAAGAACATCCTGCCCGCGCCCGCCGGACGCGGCGGCGCGACCGTTCCGCAGACGACCGTTCCGATCCACCTGAACGTCCACGTGATGTTTGCCGCGACGCACAAGCACTACGCCAGCGCGCTGCACATGCTCTCGGTCGTGATCGCGTATTTGAAGGCGAAGCCCGTGTTCGATCGCCGCAACACGCCGGCGCTCACGCGCGGTTTGCGCCAGCTCAATTTCAACCTCGAGAAACTCGCGTATGCCGACCTGAGCAATCTCTGGAGTTACCTCGGCGTGAATTATCTGCCGTCGGTGAGCTACACGATCCGGCTCGTGGCGCTCGGCAGCCCGCAGATTCGCGCGAACCCGCCGGCGATCGAAACCGTCGAGGTTTCCACCTGAGCGCCATGATCGTCGCGGCAACAGTTCCGTTGCTTCAGGCGCCGCTTGCGCACGCGTATTACGGCGGACCGTTCGCGGAATTCGCCGTGCGTCCGCTGCCCGCAACCGCGGCGGCCTGCCGGAATCTCGGCCTGCGTCTCCTGCAAGACGGCGCGACGCTCACGCTCGCCGCGCTGGCGGACGCGACGAGCCGGTTGGCGGAGAAACAATATCGCGCGCGACTCCAGCAGCAGGCGTTCGTGTGGGAAATCGCGCCGCTCAATCCGCATTTCCCGGCGTTCACCGGGGTGGACGTCGCCGGTCCGATGGAGGCGCTGGTCCTCGCGCCGCAATCGCCCGTGGCGGACAGCGGACGTCTCACCTGCCACGCGGAAGCATCGGTCGCAGACGTCTGGGCGCGCCAGCCGCTGAGCTTCGATTTTCAGCCGACGAAGCCGCTCGCGGCGGGCGGCGTCGTGACGCTCGAGACGGCTGCGGGAGAGATTTTGCGACGCATCCGCGTCGTCGATCCGCGACTGGTGAAGATCGACGTCAGCCAGTTCGGCTCGGGCCTGTATCGTCTCGCGGGTGAGCGAGGCGTGCTGACGCGCTGGTTCGCCGACGAGCGTGCGCCGCTCGCGACCGGCACCGGCCCGGTGTTGGTGCTGCCAGGGAGTTTTGTCGTCGACCTCGCCACGCGAGCCGGCGGCGGCGGGGGAGTGCGGACGGCGCCGAGTTATTCCGCCGATTTTCCGACGCGGCCGGTGGTCTGGCGTTATCACGTCTTCACGACGTTCGCGGCGAAAGAATTGGCGATCGCGCCGATTGGCGACACGGCGACCGCGACCGCGGCGCCGCCTTTCCGCGTGGTGCCGCAGACGCTGCTGCCCGGCGCGGTCTCCTTCGAGGCGACGCATGCCTGGCCGCTCAGCGCGCGAGCGCCGCAACGCTTCGCGCTGCGCCGTCGCGGCGCGCCGCTCTACACGCCGCTGCCGCTCGCGGGCTTCGACTTCGCGCGACCGGCCCGCGGCGCGGCGATTTTCTCCGACATCTTCGTGCATCTCTAAACCACCGAAACTCCATCCCCATCCAACGTCATGGCCGTCCCGCAATTCACTACTCCCGGCGTTCAGATTCAGGAGCTGAACGCCTTCCCCAATTCCGTCGTGCCCGTGGCGACCGCGATCCCGGCCTTCATCGGCTACACCGCGCGCGCGGACTACAAGGGCAAGTCCTACGCGAACGTCCCCGTCGAGATCACGTCGCTCCAGGAGTTCCTGCTCTACTTTGGCGCGCTCGACCCGAGCGACCCGAGCGGCAACACGCCGCTGCCCGACAACCAGCAATACAAGCCGATCTATTGCGTCACGCCCGTCGGCAAGAACGCCACGCAGCCCGCCGACATCGTCGGCCCGACCGGACAAGGCTACTACGTGCAGCCCGATCCGGCCACGGTCTACTACCTCTACAACAGCATCAAACTCTACTACCTGAACGGCGGCGGCACCTGCTACGTCGTCTCGATCGGTGAGTGGAACACGACGCCGACCTTCAAGCCCTTCGCGCCCACCACCGCGACGCCGAACCTCGTCAACACCTACGTCTCCGCCGCGGATCTGCAGGTCGGGCTCAACGCCATCGCACAGGAGGCCGATCCGACGATGATCGTCATCCCCGACGCGCTGCTGCTCACTCCGGGCGACAACGCCAAGATCAACGGCCTTGTGCTCCAGCAATGCAGCACGCTCATGTCGCGCGTCGGCATTTTCGATCTGCCCGGCGCGGACGATCCCGATCCCACGCAGTTCATGAACCAGGTGATTCTGCCGTTCCGCAACGCGATCGGCTTGAACGGCCTGAATTACGGCATCGCCTACTACCCGTTCCTCATGACCTCGGTGATGGATCCCGAGGACATCGACTTCAACAATTTCGGCGGCTCCTCGAAGCTCGCGCCGATCCTCGGCAACGCGCCCGCGGTCACCGCACTACTCGGCCAGATGAGCACCGCCACCTACGGCGCGCCGCCGCCGGGAGCGACCACTCCCTCCGTCACGCAAGTCGAGAACGCCCTGCGCAACACGCTGCAGTTTTATCAACAGCTCCACGACTTCGTGCTCAACGACCGCGCGAACGTCCTGCCTCCGAGCGGCGCGATGGCCGGCGCCTACACGATGGTCGACGATCAGAAAGGCGTCTGGCACGCGCCCGCCAACATCAGCCTCGTGGCCGTGAACGACACCACGCAGAAGATGACCGACGCGCTCCAGGGCCCGCTCAACGTCGACGCCGCCACGGGCAAATCGATCAACGTCATCCGCACGTTCCCCGGCAAAGGCGTCGTCGTGTGGGGCGCGCGCACGCTCGACGGCAACAGCCAGGATTGGCGCTACGTCAACGTCCGGCGCACGCTCATCATGGTCGAGCAGTCGCTCAAGCTCGCGGCGTTCAGCTACGTCTTCGAGCCGAACGACGAGAACACCTGGTCGCTCGTCAGCAGCATGCTGTCGAATTTCCTCACCAGCCTCTGGGCCGAGGGCGCCCTCGTCGGCCCGACTCCCGCCAGCGCGTTCTCCGTCGCCGTCGGTCTCGGCGTCACAATGACGCCCGACGACATTCTCAACGGCATCATGCGCGTCGCCGTGAAGGTCGCCGTGTCGCACCCCGCCGAGTTCATTCTCATCACCATCGAGCAGCAGCAACAGCAGGCTGGCTGACAATTTTTTTCCACCCTTCAACGAACCCTTAATTACTTCCTACCATGGCAGACGACGGCTCAAAACAAGGCGCCACCTGGCCCCTTCCTTCCTTCAGCTTCCAAGTCACTTGGGGCTCCGTGGCGAAGATCTCGTTTCAGGAGGTCAGCGGCCTCGACACCGAAACGCAGGTCATCGAATACCGACACAGCAACAGCCCCGCGTATTCGACGATCAAGATGCCCGGCATCAAAAAATTCGGGAACGTCACGATGAAGAAGGGCGTTTTCGTCAAGGATAACGGCTTCTGGAACTGGTATTCCCAGATCAAGATGAACACGATCAAACGCATCGGCGTCGTCGTGCAACTCCTCGACGAAAGCAGCAAGCCCACCATGACGTGGACGCTCATCAACGCGTGGCCGACGAAGATCACCGCGCCGTCGCTCAAGTCCGACGGCAACGAGGTCGCGATCCAGACGATCGAGATCGCGCACGAAGGCCTCACCATCGCCAACAGTTGATTCGGTCCGCGCCGCCGGCACTCGCCGCGCGGCCTCTCCTCCACGCCACCGCGTCGCCATGAGCAAGAGCTCGCAGACGTATTATCCGCCTTCGGGTTTTTATTTCCGCGTGCAATTCGCGGACAGCGGCGGCGCGGCGACGAGCACGGCGAAGATCGACCTCGCGTTCCAGGACGCCTCGGGCCTCACCGTCGAGATGGAACCGGAAACCGTCGCCGAGGGCGGACTCAACACCTACCGCCACCGCCTGCCCGTCGCTGCGAAATACGCCGACCTCGTCCTCAAACGCGGCTTCGTGATTACGGCGTCGCCGCTCTTTCAGTGGTGCCAGCAGACCTTGCAGGACGGCCTCGCGAAACCGATCCAAGTGCGCAACCTCGCGCTCCAGCTCCTCGGTCCGTCCCCGAGCGACGAAGGCACCGCGAAAATCCTGCGGCAATGGTGCTTCTACGGCGCCTGGCCGACGAAGTGGAGCTTGTCCGAATTCGACGCGCGCAAGAACGAAGTGCTCGTCGAGACGCTCCAGTTCGCCTTCCGCTATTTCGATCGCAACTAGCCGCCATGCCCCTCGAAGTCCGCGAACTTGTCGTGAAGGTCAACGTCGGCCCCGAGCCGCCCGCGCCGGCGCGATTGCCCGAATCCGAACTCGAGGCGCTCAAACGCGACATCGTCGACACATGCCTCGCCGAACTCCGCCGCCGCACTCGCGAGCGCGACGAACGCTGATCCCCCATGCCCGGCCCCGCCAAAATGATCGTCGTCGGCTACGAGAAGCCCGATTTCACCGGCAAGGTCGGACAATACGCCGTGCAGGTGAACCCCGAGAAATACACGCAGAGCTTCAGCATCACCTACGACAAGCAGGGCGCGCCCGGCAGCATGAACACCGCGCTGAAGTTCTCCCGCATGCCGCCGGCCGAGATGAAGTTCGAGCTCATCTTCGACGCCACCGGCGTGATCGACGGCAGCCCGACCGATCTCACCGCGACGATTTCCGACTTCCAGAAAATCGTCTACAGCTACGACGGCTCGATTCACGAACCGCGCTACCTGCAAATCACGTGGGGCACGCTCACCTTCGGCGCGCGCCTCACCGCGCTCACGCTCAACTACACGCTGTTCTCGCCCGAGGGTCACCCGCTCCGCGCGCGCGCCGATGTCACCTTCGCGAACTACGTGAGCGCCTCAACGATCGCGAAACAGGAGGACCGGCAGTCGCCCGACATCACGCACCGCGTCGTGGTCGGCGCCGAGGATCGTCTGCCGCTGCTCTCCGCCGCGATCTACGGCGACACGCGTTGGTATTTCGACGTCGCACGCCACAACGGCCTCGTCGGCTTCCGCCGCATCCAGCCGGGCCGCGTGCTGTATTTCCCACGCCTTCAATGACCATGGCCTCGTCGCCCGTCACTCAGCTCACCGATCTCGCGACCTTCGCCGTGAAGGCCGCCGGCACCGACATCGACGCGCGCTACGAGATCCTGTCGCTCACCGTCGAGCGTGCGCTCAACCGCGTCCCGTCCGCGCGCCTCGTCGTGCGCGACGGCAGCGCGGCCGACGAGAATTTCGTCGCCGCGTGCAGCGCCGATTTCGCGCCGGGGGTGAAAATCGAGGTGCTGCTCGGCTACCATTCGCAAAACACCTCGGTGTTCACCGGTATCATCGTCAAAACCGGCGTCCAACTCGAACGCGACGGCCGCTCCTCCCTCGTCGTGAGCTGCCGCGACGCCGCTGTCGGCATGACCGTCGGGCGCCGCAGCGGTTGCTTTCTGAACACGACCGACAGCGACGTGATGTCCACGCTGATCGGGCGCCACTCGGGCCTGAGCGCGAACGTCGCCTCGACTTCCGGTCAGATCGAGCAGCTCACGCAGTTCGCCGCCACCGACTGGGACTTCCTCCTCGCCCGCGCCGAGGCCAACGGCCTGGTCGTCAAGGTCGTCGATGGCACCGTTTCCGTGCTCGCTCCGGTGTTCTCC
Organism: Opitutia bacterium; assembly: GCA_016187945.1. Classification (GTDB taxonomy): domain Bacteria; phylum Verrucomicrobiota; class Verrucomicrobiia; order Opitutales; family Opitutaceae; genus Didemnitutus. The sequence goes on along the minus strand of JACPIT010000006.1, from coordinate 46,500 downwards.
GGCTCCGCAAAACTGAACGTCACCCACGGCTTCGATCTCCTCGAAGCCTCCCTCGAGCAGGACGTCCGCACGCAGCTCTCCTCCGTCGCTTGCGCCGCCTGGGATCCCGCGACGCAGGCGCTCGTGAACGCCACGGAATCGATCGAGAACGTCAACCAGCTCGGCTCCGATACGGCGGCGAAGCTCGCGAGCGTCACCGGCTCGCACGCGTTCGAACTCAATACCGCCACGCCGCAAACGTCCGCCGCGCTCAAGACTTGGGCCGACGCCCAGCTCACGAAAAGCGAGCTCGCGAAAATCCGCGGCACCGTGCGCTTCCAGGGCAACGCCGGTTTGCTTCCCGCCGATCTCCTCGAAATCTCCGGCCTCGGCGGCCGCTTCGACGGCACCGCGTTCGTCGGCGCCGTCACGCAGGAACTCCAGGACGGCCAGTGGACGACCACCGCGACCGTCGGCGTCGATCCCGCATGGTTCGCGGCGCGGCCCGACGTCAGCGCACCGGCGGCCTACGCGCTGCTGCCGTCCGTCGCCGGCGTGCAGATCGGCACCGTGAAACAAATTCAGGACGACCCGGCCAAACAGTTCCGCGTGCTCGTGAACGTCCCCACCGTCGACAACACCGGCCACGGCCTCTGGGCGCGGCTCGCGCGCCCCTACGCGACGAACAACGCCGGCTGGTTCTTCTATCCCGAAGTCGGCGACGAGGTGCTGCTCGCCTTCCTCGACGGCGATCCGCGCTATCCGGTGATTGTCGGCAGCCTCCATTCCAGTTCCCGCCCGCCGCCGCTGCCGGTCGAGGCGAAGAACAACCAGAAGGCGATCGTCACGAACCAGCAGCTCAAGGTTCTCTTCGACGAGGAGAAAAAATCCATCACGCTCGTCACCCCCGCCGGCAACACCGCGGTGCTGAGCGACGATGCGAAAGCGATCACGCTCACCGATCAAAACGGCAACTCGGCCAAACTCGGCACCGACGGCATCACGCTCACCAGCGCCTCGAACGTCGCCATCAAGGCGGCCCAGAACATCTCGCTCACCGCCGATGCCGGCACCGTCACCGTCAAAGGCACGCAAGGCGTCACGGTTACCGGCCTCACCGTTTCGCTCACAGCCGACACCGAATTTTCCGCCACCGGCAACGCCACCGCCAAGCTCACCGCCGCCGGCGAGACGCAGATTCAAGGTGCGATGGTCATGATCAACTGATCCGCGCTCCCTTTCACATAACCAACCCCGTCCCACCCATGCCCGCCAACTCCGCCGCCAGCACGACCGACTATTCTCAGCTCCTCTACGACGAGCTTTCCGCCACGCGCACCCAACTGCTCACGCAACTCGGCTCCGCCACCGCCGCGACAGACACCGCGCTCGGCGCCTACAACGTCTCGCAGCAAACCTTCGCCGACGCTCGCCTTCGTCTCCAGGACACGACCGACGCCGAACGCGTCGCCGCTTACCTCGACCGGCAACTCGTCAACGCCAGCCTCACCGCCAAGAACGTCGTCGCGCTCGCCACCGATTCGACCGCGAAAGCCACCGCCACCACCACGGCCGTCGCACTCGCCTCTGCGAACATCAAAGCCGCGCGCCACGCCGTCGACACGCTGACGAACACCATTAACGGCATCGCGGGCGTCACGAAAAGCAACGACGTCAACGAACCGGTCGACAAGGCCGCGCGCTCCGCCGTCGAAGCGGTCGCCAAAGTCGCGCTGGTCGCCGACGAGCTGCTCTCCGCCTCGCTCGCCGCCGCGATCATCGCCTCCCAGCCGGAAGCCGCCGCCGCGCAACAGGCCCTCACCGACAGCAGCAACAGCATCGCCGGCATCCTCTCGACCGCCGACGCCGCGTTCACCGCCAGCCAGGCCGCGATGCAGGCCGCGCAAACCGCCCGCGCCACCGACCTCGGCGATCTCTTCACCTACAAAGCCCAGTTTGCCATCGCCGCGACCGCCAGCACCGCGCTCGACAAGACGATCGGCGTCGTCGACGCCGTGGCGAATCGCTCGCTGAAGGCCCGCATTCAGAACACGGCCGAAACCAAGAAGGATCGCACCATCGAGAAAGCCGGCCTGCACGCGAGCTGCCTGTTCCCGGACAAACTGTCACGGCACACCGCGGAAGTGCGCTTCTTCGCCGTGCCCGCGAGTCAGGCCTCGTCGTTCGATTTCCAGACGGCGTGCACGAGCACCGATTTTGTCCCCGGCACGATCCTCGTGAACCCCAAGGAGCCGCACCTCAGCTTCTACAACGCCCAGCTCGATCGCGACGCCACCGGCACGGCGCTGAGCTTCGGCGAGAGCTACGTCGTGTTTTTCCTGCGCATCCCCCGGGGAGAAAACGCCAGCACGCCGGGCGAGCCGCGCGCGACGGATTTCTCGTTTCCTACGCCGGCAATCACCTGCTCGGTGCAACTCGCGTTCCCTGTCACGCCCGGAGTCTTCCCTCTCCTCGACGGCGCGTTCCTCATGGCATTCGCCGGCGCGCAAGACGAGGGCTTCATCGGCAGCTACGAAGTGTTCTTCTCGCCGGCCGACACCTACCTGAACTCCAACCGCGAGGAGCTGCTCATCGCCAACGCACTCAACGCCGCCAACTACGTCACCGTGCCCGCGCGCGCGCACGGCGCCACGCGCCTCGCCGGACTCGAGGCCGCGCTCACGCGACAGGTCATGCACGACAAACGCTCGCTCACCGACAACGAGCAAAAGGCCCTGCAAGACGCCCTCGCGACGTTCCTCGCCTGGGCCGGGAAGCTGCCCGCGGGCGCGCGCGTCTATATGGTCTACTACAGCCCCTTCGCGACGAAGTCAGGACGCGACGACAAGACCGGCATCTGGATCGGTCGCTACACCGACATGAACGGCGATCCGTTCGTCCTCGCGCGCCGCCGCTACGTCGCGCTTGTCCTCGCCGTCGGCAGTGTCGACCGCCAGGGCCTCAAGCAGGCGGCCAACGTCCTCTCCGATCCCTCCGCGCCGTTCCTCGACGGTAATCCGCCCGCTGCGCCGCTGTCGCCGCCGCCGGCCACCGCGTCCGCCGTTCGTCCACGCCGCCGCGCCTGACTCCCACTCCGATCATCCCAACCGAACATTTTTTCCCCATGAGTTCGTCCACCTTCGCTCCTACTCCGACCAAAGATTTCGACACCGAAAACTCCCGGCAACTGCACCAGCTCGAATCCGATCTGCTGGTCGCCGAGCGGCAGCTCGACGCCGCGCAAGCGCTCGCCAGCGCGTTGACCACGCGCGCCGCCGCCCGCCAGCTCGCGGCCGAGACCGCTCAGGACTCCTCGCTCGCCGCTCTCGCCAATCTCGCCGCCGCGCGCACCACCGCGCAAAGCGTGACGCTCGCAATTCCGCTCACCGTCGACGCCGCCGCGCGCGCCGTCGAGATCAGCGCGAAAGTTCAGCCCGTCGTCGAGTTCGCGCACCAGACCGCCGAGCTCATGCTCGATGCGATCAACGCGATCAACAAGGTCGGTCTCGAGGTGAAACGCCGCATGGGGAAAAACGATCTCATCTCCAGCGTCGTCGTGAACGGCGGCGCCCAGGCGCAGACCGACGCCGCGAACGCGCTCAACGCCGTCATCCTCGCGCTCCAAAACACGATCCTCGCCTTCGCCGCCGCGCAGGAGGCGAGTTACGCCGCGCAACGCGTCCAGCACTCCGCCCAACGCCTCGGCACGCTGCTCGCGCCCGCCGAGGATCCCATCACGCAGCTCGCGCCGGCCGACGGGGTGTCGCCGACGCCGCCCGGACCGGTCGATACGATCGGCGGTCTGTCCTCGATGCTCGGCAAGGAATCGCTCGGCATCGTCGCCGTGCTCGAGGCCCTGGTGCAGGTGGCGCAGACCAACGCCAAGGAACAGCGCGATCTCAGCGCACAAGCCACCAGCGACCTCCACGCCGCGACGTTCGCGCTCTCCCGCGCCACGACCGAAGCGCAAGCCGCCACCGCCGCGCTCTCCGCCGCCACCGCCGCCGTCGTCAACCCCGACGTGCTCTGACGCCGCCGCGCGGCGTCGCTTCCGCCATGCGCACCCGCGCGGAAAAGAAAGACCCGCCCCCCGAATCGCGCAGCGCCGCCGCACGTTCCGCGTCGCGCGAGAGCGTGGTGCAACGTTTCCCGGACACGCCGGAAGAGGAAGCCATGGTGCGCGCGCAAGCCGCCGCGCACCAGATCGCGCGCACCGCCGGCTGGGACGTGTCGGCGATCACGCCCAAGCGAAAAATCGATCCCGACGCGATGCGCGCCAAGATCGAGCGGATGCAAGCGGCGATCGCCCTGGCGAGGTCCAATCCCATCAAGGTCAATGTCTCGTCCGGTATTTCCTCCACGAAGTCGGCTGGCTACGGCCGTCCTCGCCGTCTGCCTCCCTTGGCGGTGTCAGGCGGACAGAGTCAGCCGCAGCCGGGCCCGCTCGAGGCATTTTTCGCTTCGCGGCGCGGGACCACGACGATGGACGCGGCCCTGCGCGGAGAAGTGACGGTAAATTCCACCGGTTTGCCGTCCCAGGTAGACGCGCCCGGCAAATTGCGGGAGGAGGCGCAGACTTTTATGAAGACCCAGGGGGAGGCCTCGCCCAAAGTGAAAGCGCTGGGGAGTTCGCCGAAGGTGACCGACATCTACAGTCACCATCTCGTCGTGGGAGAGTCCCATGCCGATGTCTCGCCGAAACGCTTCCTCGTCGAAAACATGAAGCACTTCCGCAAGGCCGGCTTCAGCACGCTGTTCATGGAGCACTTGCTGGCAAAGGAGCACTCCCCGCTGCTCGACGCCTATTTCGCGCACCCGGACGCCGAGATGCCGAAAGCGCTCGCGAAATATCTCGACGACCTCAGCGAGGGTCAGGCCGGCCTGCGCGATCCCGATCCGGCCTACAACTACCGCACCGTGGTGGAGCAAGCGAAAGCCCATGGCCTCCGCGTCGTCCCGATCGACACCGCTCTTTCCTACAAATCCCGCGACCTGAAATCGGGTGGCTCCCGGCGCCAAGTCATGAACTACGTCGGCGCCCATGTGATGCACGATTACCAGCAGGCCCATATGAAGTCCGGGGAAAAATGGCTCGCCTTCATGGGAGACGGCCATGCCCGATCCAATAAAGACACGATCGGCCTCGCCGAGCTTTTCGGCGCGCACGACATCGCTCTCCACGATAAGGCCGACGCCGAGAGCCACTCCCTCGCGTTGGACGGCAAGCACACCCATGAGGCCGACAATACTACCACCACGGCCTCGTTCATGATCCACGCCGCCGATAAAAAATCTCTCGAGATTCCCGTCACCTAGACGTGCGGCCTCGGAGAACAGCCACGCATGGGCACCCACTCTCGCTTCGACCATCTCCGCCCCACACCCGGCACTCGCAGCGCCGCCGAACGCGCATCGCGCGGCAGGAAAACGGCTGGGCTGAGGGCGGCCCAGGGCGTCGTCCAAAAAACAGCGGTATCCGGGCCAGCCGCTCTACCCGCCGTGTCGGCCGTGACGCAGCGGGTGGTGCTCTCGCGAGTCTACGCCGGCGTGGCGGCGGGTTCGATGGTGACGAAGTATTACTCCAGTCTCGATGCGTCCCGGGAGTTCGACGATTTGGCGTCGGCGACGGCCCACGACCGCGAATTACAGGCCAGCGCACCCGAACTCGCCCGCGACGCCCGCTACCCGACCAACTTCACCTATCATCAGGAAAAGAGCCACAACGCCGTGCCGCTCAGCAAGCAGGGTCCGCACACGCTCAGCCATGCCGCGCTGGCGCACCGCTTGAGCGAGCGCGTCGACGCCTCGGGTGCGGACCTTCGCGCCTTGCGCGACGAGCAAGTGCTGACGCCGGCCCGGTTTCGGGAGGCCTTCGCCCGCGAGGCTCCCTCCCGGATGAATCCCCGGCAGGAGGCCCGCGCCACGACGGATTACGATCTGCTCTACGCTCAACTCGAAGAGATGCTCAAACTCGGCGCCAAGGCACCGCGTGAGAAAACCTACGAACTCATCATGCGTCTCATGCAGATGAACCCCTACACCGCCTACGGCAAAGCGAAGCAGGGCAAGGCTCGCATGTCCGGAAAAGGCGAGAGACGGGACGCCGATTTCGACGACGCCTTCGACGCGAAGGCGCGATTCAACAGCCCGGAACATTACGCCGAATTCAAGGCGATGCGGCAGAAGCTTTTTCCCGCCGCCGCCGGAGCCGGGGCTGGCGCCGGCGCCGGTGCGGGGGCGGGAGGCGGCTCGCCTGCCGGCCACGCCGGAGCCGCCAGCGAGGAACGGAAAGCCTCCGCTCCGCCTCGTGGCGAGCGGAAGCGCGAGCGCGACGAGGGCGGCGAGCAGTCCGCGTCGGCCGCCGCGGTCGTGCCGATGGTCCACCTCGCGTCGGAGGAGGAGGTGAACCAGCGTAGCTGGAACGCCGGCGACCGGTTCGAGATCGCCGGGCACGACGGGCGCTACTACGTCTGGACCGTGAAACACCATGCGGGCACTCCGATCGCGAAGGGCGATTTCGTGGTGCGCCTGCGCGGCGGATGATCGGAACGATTTCCCCCATGCAGAAGCAGTCGCCTGGTTCCGTTGCCCTCGCGGTCACGCGCAGCGCCGCCGAACGCGCGCCGGCGCAGCGCGCGACCAAGCCGAACCGCACCGGCCTGCCTGACGGTCTCAAGTCCGGCCTCGAGCGCCTCTCCGGCCTTTCGCTCGACCACGTGCGCGTGCACCGCAACTCCGCGCGCCCCGCGCAGCTCAACGCGCACGCTTACGCGCAAGGCAGCGACATCCACCTCGCGCCCGGTCAGGAAAAACACCTTCCGCACGAAGCCTGGCACATCGTCCAACAGGCGCAGGGCCGTGTGCGCCCGACGCGGCAATTGCAAGCGAACGTGCCGATCAACGACGACCCCGCACTCGAACACGAAGCGACCGCGATGGGCGCACGCGCGTTGCAACGCGCCGCGGTCGGCAGTGGCACCGGCGTCGTGCAGCGCACCGTCGACGAAGACATCGAGGAGGGCGACGAAGCGCTCGGCGAAGTCCGAGATTATTCGGCGGCGGTGATCGAACGCCTTGGCCCCTACACGCACGACGTCCGGGAACTCGGCGAGTCCCACGACGCACGCTACGTCACCTTCGCCGAGAGGATGGCCTCCGGCTACAAGGCGTGGGCTTCAAATTACTACAACAAATCCCAGTCCTATCTCTACGAAGCACAAAAGGCCGCCGAACACATCAACGTGCGCGGCCATAACCGCGGCAACACGTTCCCCGTGCTCGGTCGGGACACGGACACCGAGCCGGATTTGGCGCTGCACCACGAAACTTTTCCTCTCGCCGACGACGGCGCGGCGCCGGAACCGGAGATGCATTCCACGGCGGTGGAGATGAAGGCCTCCACCTCTCGCAACTACGCTTCACTCGACGAACTCGTTCGCGGAGGCATCGACCAGCTCAAGAAGCGCGAGGACACGGGTCACTTCGCTTCGTTGCTGTTGGAGGTTCACAGCGACAATACGAGAAATCCCTGGCCGATCACGAACGCGGCTTTCGCGGCGGACTTTGGGAGCGATCCGGCGGCGCTCACCGCAGAGGCCGTGCGAGTGCGGCTGCAGGCTCGGCTGACCGATTGGGTGGCCGATCGCCACATCGCGCTGCCGATCACGCTTCGGCTCGAACTGCGCGATCGTGGCATCGTCGAGGTCCACGTCGCGCCAGCCGCCGCAGCCCACGCCGGTCACGCCTGAGCCGGAACGGCGCGGCGGGGGCGCGTCAGAACGGCATGTCGCGTTTCAGATCCTTGTCCGGCTCGGGAAAACCGAACTCCCAGCCTTTCTTCTTTGTGCCCGGCGCCCACGTCTTCAGCGCCCGCGCGTTGGCCGTCACGTGCGCTTTGAGCAAGGCCTTGCCTTTCGGATCGCGGCTCGCGTCGTGCGCGCTCGTCTTGATGTCCGCGTGCAGGCCCATCTCTTTCAGCAAGGCGGCGGCGTAGTCTGCGTGACCGAGGTGCGGCGGCTGGTAGTGGCCCGACTCGTTGTCGATGTGCGTGAGAAAACCGGCGTCGCCCACCACGAACGCGCCGGCGGCGAACACCTGCTGTTTGCCTGCGAGCTGCGAGTGCGTCCGGTATTGGTCGTAGTGCTCCTTTCCGGTCTGCTGCATCGGCAGATAGCGGAATTCGTTACCGCTCGTGACGACGTAGATGTAGCGTCCCGCGCCGAGCGATTTGCCGTCCTTGCCCAAAGGTTTCCCGTCGCTGACGCCGCCGAGTTGCCACTGGCGGTAGGCGTTCTTCTCGCGCCGCCGGCCGGCCACTTCGTCGGTGAACGCCGCGGCGTTGTTCACCGATAGCGTGCCGATCTTCGTCTTCGCGCGCAGTTCCGCGAGACGCGCCAGTTGCTCCTCGCTCAGTTTGGGCGCGCCTTTCGGCGCCGCGGTGCTCGGCGTCGTGAAGTAGCGGCCCGCGGTGGCGCCGAGCACCGCCAAGCCGCCGGGAATGGCCCAAAGCGGCGCGCTCGCCCAGAGCGCTGCGCCCGCGCCGATGGCGCCGGCGGCGCCGAGCAGGCCCCATTTCGTGATGAGTTGTGCCGGCGCTCCGGTGGCGGAGGCCGCGGACGATTTTAGCTCGCGCGGTGGGGGCGCGACGCGGCGCTGCAACGGCTCCTCGTCGAACGGCACCTCGGTTGCCGCGCTCATCGCTGCGGCGGGATGCGGTCGATGCGCGGGCGTGCGCTGCGCCGCGGAGCGGCTCTCCGGCGGCCGCGGACGTTCGGTGCGGTGCTCCTTCATACGGTCCTTCCCACGCTGCGCAGTTCGCGCCGGCAGCCTTCGTCGATCTCGGTCTGTTGCACGGCGGTGCCGTGTTGCGCGGCGACGATGGCGGCGTGGCGCACGACGTTGAGAATCTGGCCGCCGGTGAGTTCGTAGGCTTCCGCCGTCCGCGGCAGATCGACGTCGGCGTCGAGCGGCACGTGTCGCCCGAAAGTATCCCGCCACAACCGCGCGCGCTGCTCCGCGGTCGGCGGCGCGAAGTGGATCGCGATCTGGAAACGCCGCGCGAACGCCTCGTCGAGGTTCGATTTCAGGTTCGTGGCGAGGATCACGATGCCCGGATGGTCTTCGACGCGCTGGAGGAGAAACGCGACTTCCTGATTCGCGTAGCGGTCGTGCGCGGTGGCGGTCGCGGTGCGCTTGCCGAACAGCGCGTCGGCCTCGTCGAAGAAGAGAATCCAGTCGCGGCGCTCCGCCTCGGCAAAGACGAGCGCGAGATTCTTTTCCGTTTCGCCGATGAATTTCGAGACGACCTGCGAAAGGTCGATCCGCTGCACGTCGCGCGCGAGGCGTTTGCCGAGCAACGTCGCGGCGAGCGTCTTGCCCGTGCCCGACGGCCCGTGGAACAGCGCGCGATAACCGCGCCGCAGGCGGCGATTGAGCTGCCAGTCCTCGAGCAGCATCCGCTGGTGCGTGGCCCAGGCGTGGATTTCGTCGAGTCCGTCGAGCGCCGTCGGTGCGAGGACGAGATCGCTCCACTCGAGCGCGGTGACGATCGGGCGCGCCGGGAACGCGCCCTCGGGTTCCGCTTTCAGCTCCGCGCCGGCGAGCAGGCGCTGCAGGAACAGCGGCGAGAATCCCAACACGCCGCTCCACGCCGGCTCGTCGACAGCGGGCGGACCGAGCCGCAACGGCCCGCGCAAGAACAGCGGATGCGTCGCGTCGAGCAGGCGTGTTGCCCGGAAACGCGCGGCGAGATTGTCGCCGGCGAGCAGAAACAGCGCTGTCTCGCCCGTCGGGAGGAAGCCGGCGTGAAACACGCCTTTCGCGCCGCCGAACTCCGTGAAGCCGCGCTCGATTTTTTCGTGTTTGATGAAGAACACGTCGAGGATCGCCGGTGCGAGGTGCGGCGCGAGCGCCAGCGCCAGCAGCAGGCGCTCGTCACGGCCGGCCTCGACTTGGTCGAGCACGCGCGCGTATGCCGAACCCGCGCTCAGTTCCGGCGGGGACGGCAGCTCTTCGTCGCGTCGCGCTTCGTCGGGGCGGAAATGCCGGCGGAACCGGACGTCGATGGCGGCGGCGAGCCACTCCGTTTCGGCGCGAAGTTCGCGGGCGAGTGCGTCGGTTGCGTCGGACTTCTTTTTCTTCGTGCTCATATCCAGTCCACCTGGAGCGGCAGCGGCATCCATTTCGGCGTCGCGGCGGGGAACGGCCAGGACAACTCCGACAGCAGCACGTCCCAACCGCGCCGCTCGACGGTCAACTGCCAGTGCTCCTCGTGGCGTTCGAGCCGCCCGGGGCGTTGCAGGTAGGAAGCGCGCAGGCCGTCCGGCGACACCGCCGCGCCACGCGGCCACTTGCTCGCGACATACTCGAGCAAGCCGTCCGCCGCGGCGATTTCCTCCGGCAGCAGCTCGACATCGGCCACGACTGGCGTTTCGGACTCGAAGCCGCAAAGGACTTTGTTCAGCGCGAGCGTGAATTCGTGACGGGCCACGCCCCCGCCGGTGACGAGGTGTTGCAGCAGGTGCACCGCGCGCTGGTTCGCCTCGAAACTCCGGAACTCGTCACCGTCGAGCCAGCCGCAGCGCTCGAACAATCGCGGGAAAAACCAAGCGAACACGACGAGGCCGGCGTTTTGAATCCAAAGCGGCTCCGCGTCGTGTGCCGGTTCGTGCCGCAATCGCGGCGCACGCGGAGGCATCGGCGGCAATGCGGTGACGGTCCGCTCCGGCAAGCGGCGCGCGAGCGTTCGCGCGGCGCGCGAGTCGTCGCGCTCGAGCGCGATGGCTAGAGCGTGTGCCGCCGTGGCTTCGCGCGCGGCGGGGGAGTCGTCGGCGGCGCCCCGGGCGCCGAGGCGAGCCAGCGCCCGCACGAGCAGACCGATCGCATCGGCCACCGGCGCGCCGCCGGTTTCGCGAATCAATTCGGCGAGCGCACTCCAGAGAAGTTCGCGCACGCCCGATTGCCCGCCAGGCACCAGGCCGGCCGCGCTCGGATGCGTGGCGAGCCACTCGACGGCGTCGCGCCACTCCGCGGCTTGCGTCTCGTCGCCGGCGAAAAAAATCTCCGCGGCGGCGCCGCTGCTCACCGCTTCGCGCAGGCTCGCGGCGGACCAGCGTGCGGTGCGCGCGAGTTCCCGCCACGGCGTCGACGCGCGAGCAGGGGCGCCCATGACGGAACGCCACAACGCGAGTCGCGAGATTTCGTTGGTCGAAGCATCGACACCGAGGGCCGCCCGGAGCTGCGGCCACGCGGCGCCGGCGATGAGCAGTTCGAGCAGTCGGAGAAAGCGAAGCGGAGATGCGAACGAGCGAGAGGTCACGGCGCGCGCGAGCGCGGCGGGGTGCGAAAGGCCGAGGCTCGTTGCAACGTGGGTCGCAAGGTCGAGCGTGTTGCCCGGCCGCTCCTCGGCGACCAAGCCGCCGAGCGTCGCGCGCCAGGCGGCCGCGCGGGCGGACGCCGCGTCGAGGCTGCGGGGCGCGCGACGCAGCGCCTGAATTGCGCGGCGTGCGACGGTGGCGGCGTCGCAGCCAGCCGGAGCCAGCGTCTCGACAAGCGCCGCCAGCGCGCGGTCGGACAAGCGGTGCGGCAGTGCGGCGACGAGCTGTGGCCGTCGCGCGAAGTTGCGAAGGTGCGCGGCGAACTCGGAGGTGCACCGTGCCAGAGCGACCAAGAGCCAGTCTTCCTCGCGGCCGCGCCAGCGCGCAAACTCCGGCGCGCGCGGCAGCAGACCGGTTTCGAGGAAAGTGAGGAGCGCCGTCGCCGGGTCGACGGGACGAGTGATCTCTTCGTCGGCCCTGGCGCTCAGGAACTCGTCGAGGAGCGGAGCGAGATCCGGCAGTGCCGGGCGCGCGGCGTTGAGCGCGGCGCGCAACGCCTCGCGCGCGGCCGGTTCGAGCCGCGCGACGACGCGGCGAAGGGCGTCGGCACCGTGTCGGCCCGCAAGTTTCTGAAACAGCTCGGCGGCGCGCGTGGCGGGCATGCGACTCCAAAACGCGAGCGCGTTGCTTTCGCGTGGCGAGAGCAGATCGGTGCGAGCGAGCGCGTCGGACCAGCGATCGAGGATGGCGGTGACGTTCGCGTCCGTCGCCGTCGTGTCGGCGGCGTGGCGGGTTTCGCGATTTGTTTCCCGGTTTTCGCCGTCGCGTGGTGGCGTCGTGAGTTCGGAGATGGCCCCGTCGGCGCCGATGGCGCGGAGCGCTTCCTCGAACTGAACGCGGATCCGAGTGGGAAGGCGCGCGACGACGGCTCGGACCGCGGTGGCGCCGTGGTGCGCGACGAGTCGTTGGGCGAGCGCGAGCCGCTCGGCCCGCGAAAACGCGGCGGAGAAGCCGAGCGAGTTTTCCGGCGCTGAAGCCGGAGGTGACTCCGGCCCGGACGCTGCTGTCCGCGCGGAGGTCGACGCGGACGCCAGCGCGGATGCCGACGTGCCGTGGCGAATGGCTTCGGCCCAGCGCTTCAGCCAGGTTTGCGTGACGAGGGAGTCGCCGGCTGCGGCGCCGGCGAGACGCAGCACGTCTTCGGCGTGGATTTCGAGCAGCAGCTTGGGCAGCGAGGCATCGTGCCAGACGCAGGCGAGGCGGCGCGCGCTGCGCGCGAGTTCCTCGAGCACCTCCGCGTAGCCGAGGTGGAAATGCTGGGCGAGGCCGAGGATCGTTTGGCGGAGAAACGCCTTGGCGTTGAAGCGCGAGCCGGCGTCGCCGAGGAGATGCCCGAGAATGATTTCCCATTTCGCGTGGCGAAACTCGGCGGCGGGTGCCGGCACGAACGGGCGCTCGCGCTGGCGTTCGTCGAGGTCGGCGGCGTAGGCGAGAATGAAGTCCGCTTCGGACGGACGCAGCGCGCGGATCAACGTGGCGATCTCGGGATCGGCGAGCCAGTGCACGAGTCGGAAACGCACTGCGCGGCGGTGGCCGATGCGCCGCAGCCGCGCGACGAACTCGCCCGGCTCGCTTCGCAGTTCGGCCGCGAGCGCGCGGGCGGGATCGAATCCGCCGGGCTGATCGGCCCACCACGGCAGGTGACCATGTTCGAGAAGATGGAACAGCAGATCGAGCGCGTTGCCCGCCTCGGACACCTCGGCGGCTGGTGCACGGGAGGGATTCTCTTCTCGGAGCAAGCGACGCAACTCCGCGCTCAGTGCCGAGCGGTAGCGCTCGGGGAAGTCGTGCGCGAAGCGCTCGGCGGGAATCGTGCCGAGGTGCAGTTCGATGCGGGCGAGTCGGACGTGGCGCGACGGACACAACGCGGTGAACACGGCGTCGGTGTCCGCAAGCAGTCGCTGGCGGGCGAGCGTGCCGGCGGTGGCGAGGAGCTCTTGAGCGTCGGCGCCGGGCGCGACGGCGAGGTGGAGCGCCTGGGTTCGGACCATGTGACGGGGCGCGTCGTTCATGACAAAAGCGCGGCGGCGCGAAGCCAGGCGAAGAGGCGCGCGGCGGGCGTGGCGGCGCGGGCGACGATGTCGAGATGCGTCGTCGTGGAGAGCGGGCCGCGATTTGCATCGAGCGGTGGCGATCCGGCCTCGAACCACGCCTGCGCGTGCGGCAGGAAAACCTCGGTTGTCATCTGTTGATTGGGCGGCGGGGTGAGCGGGTCGATCCAGATGAAGCGGTGCCAGAGATGCGCGGGCGCGTTGGCGAGAATGAGGTTTTGCGCGTAGAGCTGGAACGACGGCGTGAGCGGGCGAAACGTCCAGTTGATCAGCACGTGAAAAAGCCACGGACCGAAATCGGCGCCGGTGTAGTCGTCGGTCCGGCCGACGATGGTCTCCGACCATTGCGGCGGGAAGAAGCGGATCGGCTCGAAGACGAAATAGAAATCGCTCGGGCGCTCGCGTTGCGCCGGCGAATCGAGCGCGGCGAGATCCGGCGGCGGCGGCTGAAGATCGCGGCGGAGGAGGAGCCGGACTTTGCGCTCGAGGCCCGACATCGGGCGGTGCGCTTGCGGCGCGGTGCGGAGATTGGCGAGGGCGCCGGCCGAGAGCGCGCGCGTGCTGCCGAGCTCGCGGTAGGATTGCAGGAGCTGTTCCTTGTTGGCGATCGTCTCGAACGTGGTGGGGTCGCTCGTGGGGAACGACTCGTTGAAGCGCGCGAGCAGGTGGTCGAGCACGCGCTGGCGGCGGTGGGCGAATTCCGCGCGATCCTCCGCGATCGCGGCGAGGCCGGCGACGTAGGGGTTGGCGATGTCGGCCCAGAATTGCTCCGGCGTCTCCGCGCCGGACTCGACGGCGCCGGCGAAGAGCGGGAGCGTTTCGGGCACGTCGGAGAGCGGCTGGGTGAACGCGGTGCTCTGCTGCGGGCGGTTCGAGAAAAAATCGGCGGTGTGCGCGAGTTGGGCGAAGTAGTTCGCCATGAGTTGCTCGAACGGCAGCAGGTAGCCCTTGAGCTGGCGCACGGCGACGACGTCGGCATCGGAGGCGTCCGACGGCAGCGCATGAGCTTCGAGGCGGAACTGGCGCGGGAACTGATGCTGGATCGAGAAGTAGTCGCCGACGGGCGTGTCGGCGGGGAGCGGAGCGGGCGGGCGCGGCCATTCGCTCTTCGGGAGCAGGCGCGTGAATTGCACGGAGGGATTCTCGCTGCCGGCGTGGATCAGACTGCTGGCGCGCCGCGCGATCGCGGACGTGAGCTGCGTCGGCGCGGACATCGTGGAAGCGGCGGGCGGCCCACTCGTTTCGGTCAAGGTCGGCTCGGCGGGGGATGCGGCGCGCGCGAAACGGAAGCTGAGCGGCGCGACGGTCGCGCTTTCCTCCGTGCTCCCGAGGGGGGCGGGCGATGGCGGCAAGATCGCCGGGATGGGACAGAAATAGGCCGGAACGTCGGTCGGCCCGAGTGGCGTGAAGGACAGCGTGAGCACGCGGGTGACGCCGGACACGGCGAGCACGGCGGCGCTGGCGCGCTCCTGCGCTTCGAGCCACGAGCACGGCGCCGGCAAGTCGGTGAGCGCGCCGCGTTGGAGGAGCGGGCCTTCGAGAGCGATTTCGATGGGAACGCCGGCGGCGAGCGTTTGCGCGAGCGTGCAGAAGCGCGGCCCGGGCAAGAGCGCTTGTTGGATGGCGGCATGAATCTGCGCGATGACGATCGCGGGCTGTGCGTCCGGCGCGAGTTCGACGGCGACGTCGAGCTCGAACTCGCTGAAGTCGCCGAGCGAGACCGCATCGAAACGCTCGCCGAGATTGCTGTTGGCCGCGAGGAGTTGCCCGGCGAGGCCGCGCAGATGCTCGCGATCGATGGCGGCACTTGGATCGAAGTAGAGCGTGGCCTGAAGTTGCCCGGGCTGCGGCGGCCGCGAGCGGTCGATCAGAGGGCCGATTTCGGCGGCGACGAGATGCGGGATCTGATCGTAGAGCAGCCGCGCGTAGTCGCCGGCGGTGAGCGGCCGCATCGGCAGGATTTCGGTGGGCGCGTAGAGCGAGTTCGCGTCCCACGGAATGCGTCCATCGGCCGCCGCGAGCAGGCGTGGGAGCGGGAGCGTGGCGCGATAGGGCAGCTCGGTGAGGGCGTAGAGGAGCTGCTCGAGGATCATGATCCCCGGATCGTGGACGTTGAAATCCGTCCAGATGTCGCGGCACCATTGCGGCAGCGAATCGGCCGACTGCCGCATCATGCCGGCAAAATCCTCGGCGGGGCCGAGTGGAGGATAATCGATCAGCGGGCGCGCGGCGGCGACAGGTGTTTCGGACGAGGCGGCGTTCATGATTTCGGCGGAGCGAGATCGTGTTGCGCGACGCCGATCAGCAGTGCGTCGGAGCGTGTCGGCTGGATTAGCGGGTCGCCATCGCCGGGATCGGCGGTGAACAGCGGGACGAGCGACGCGGCGGGCGCGCACACGGCGACCTGGCAGGAAGCGAGCAACCGCACGTAGTCGAGGCGGCGCACGAAGTTCAGCAGCGCGGACAGTCGAAAGGAACGCTCGACCTGCGTCACCGTCGCCTGCGCGTAGAGCCACGGCGAAATGAAGGCGTTCAAATCGGCGCTGAGGCGGGCGGCGTAGAACTGGAAACTCTGGTCGGAGCGGAACACGACTTGGGCGGTGACCGTGAGCCATTCGTAGTGCGGATTCACCACGACGACGTTGGCCGAGATCGGAGCGGTGGCGCGCAGCGCGTCGGCCATCGCCGTGAGGTCGCCGGGCAAAAAAACCGGCGGCGGATCGACGGGCGGCGTGGCGATCTTGGGCAGCACGAGCAGCGTCGTCGTGCCGGCGCTCGCAGTGTCGCGCGGAGGCAGCGCGGTGACGAAGAAGATGTCGGGCCGCGCGGCGAGGAGGAGCCGCTCGTAGTCGGGCGCGGCGACGGCGCGGCCTTTGTGGCGGAGGCGCTCGCTGACGCGCGTCGAGAACTGTTCGCTGTCCTCCGGGGGCGCGCCGCCCGAGGACGGCAGCGGCTGCGCGATTTGCGTGACGATCGGGTTGTCGCGCACGAGCGCGTTCAACGCGCCGGCGGGAAGCGGCGACGTGAAGTGTGCGGCGAGGGCTTCGTTCGACGCGCCGGCGGGCGGCACCCACGCGACCTCGGCGGCGTGGGGAAAAATCTGAGCGACGCGCAGGCGCGTCGACGGGTCGGGCGCATGGATGCGCACCCAGACGAGTCCCGCGGGCATCACGCGGTGAGCGGTGTCGACGTCGCTCGGCAGAGCGAAGCGCACGATGCCGGTGCGGCGGAAACCGAGAGTGCCGTCGTGCACGGCGTTCGCGTCGAAATCGGCGGAAGCGTCGGGCGCGGCGGATTGTTCTTCGCTCCACCGGTCGCCGATCAGGCAGGACCAGCGGAGCTGCGCCGGAGTGGTGTCGCCGAGCGCCTCGAGCGCGCGCGCGGAAAGATTTTCGACGACGACGAGGAGCGAAAGCGTTTCGGGCGGCGACAGCGCGGCGAAGCCGAGGTAGAGATAGCCGCCCGCCGCGAACGCGGGCAGCAGCGGCGCGCTCGAGTCGATGGGGCAGGTGGAGAACGGAGAAATTTGCCAGAGGCGGTCCCAGGCTGGGCTGGCCGGCGGCGGACTGCCGGCGGGCGGCAGCGTGATCGTGGTCGTCGCGTCGTAGTCGAGCGTGAAGCTTGCGGCGGTGGGCACGAGCGGCGGCGGAGGCAACGGAATGAGATCCTGCGGAAACGGCAAGTCGTCGTCCGCCGCGCCGGAGGAAGCGCCGCCGCTGGCGGGCGCGGCGGAGTTGGGCGCGGCGGCGGAGGCGTCCGGATTCGCGGGGGCGTTGCCCGCGGACGGCACGAGCGCGGCGAGCGCTTGAGTGAGTTGCGTGGCGATTTTTGCGTGGGCGGGATCGCTCGGATCGAGACCGGCGGCTTGGGCGACGGTGCGGACGAGCGAGGCGGGGTCGGTGAAGCGCTGGCCTGCGAGCGAGGCGAGGGCGGTGGGAAGTTCTGCGCCACCGACGCCGTGCGCGGCTTCGACGGCGTGGGCGATGGCGGCGGGAATCGCGCTCGGATTTTTCAACGCGGCGAAAAGCTCCGGGACGAACGTGAAGACCGCGGCGAGTTTGGGCGCGAACACGCGGGCGATGCGCGCGAAGACGCCGAGCGCGGCGGGCGCGCGGAGGGTTTTGTGCGCGGCGCGCAGGCTCGGACTGGCGGGCGGCACGGGAGCGGTCGCGGAGGACGCGCCGGCTGCTCCGGATTTGAGCGGCGGGCGACTGGCTTTGATCAGCGCGAGTCCGTTTTGCATCGTGATGTGCGAAAGCACGGACGCGTAGACGGATTGGCCGAAGAGATACGGCGGTGCCGAGAGCGAGACGGAAAAGAAGCCGTCGCCGGATGCGGGCGTGTAGGCGAGCGGGCCGGCGAGTCCCGGCAGGGGCGGGAGGCTCGGTAGCGCGCTCGCGTCGATGTTCCAGGAGATGGAGTCGTGCAGCGCGCCGAACGGAATGGGCGGAAAAATGGAGTGCGGCGGCGGGATCTGGCCGTCCCACGCGAAGAGCGATGCGAGGTCTGCGGCAAGAGGCACGACGGCGCCGCCCGTCAGCGCAGCGAACGCCGCGCCGTAGCTCGCGTTGCAGAACATCAGCGGAGGCGCGTCGAGGGCGGCGATGTAGGACGCGTAGTAGCTCGAGAGACCGAAAGGAAAAGTCTGCGCGTCGGTCGGCAGGCCGAGCCAGGTGACGTTGAAACGGAGCGACGTGAGCCGCTTGCGGAAGACCTCGACGCAGCCGATCAGGAGTGTCGCGCCGAGTTGCGCCGGCGAGCCGAAGAGCGGCAGCGGTTTGCCGGGCGTGAGTTTTCCGGTCGGACCTTGGAGCGTCAGATTGCGCACGCCGGTGACGTTGACGGTCACGTCGATCGTGGTGACGGTGCCGGAGAGAAACGGCGCGGGTGGCGCGACGGGCGAGGCGTTGTAGAGCGCACGCAGAATCGGCGCCGGTGTGTCGGAGGCGAAGGCGGGGCCGTGGAGTTTGGGGCTGTAGTTCACGCATGGCGGCGCGGCGGCCGGAAGCGTGAAGCCGATGACGAGTTGCTGCGGCGTGAGCGTGACGGCGAACGAAGACGCGACAGCGTTGACCGACGCCCAGCCGGTGGTGCTCGTGTAGTCGAGCGCGAACGCGTCGGGCGGCAGCGGAATCGTCGCCGCGGCGGTCGCGGCGAAATGAACCGTCAGCGTGACGACGCGGCTCCCTTCCTCGAGGTGGAGCGTGGGCGAGCTGACGGCGAAGCCCAGGGTGGCGTCGGCCATCGTGCGCGGCCGGTTGGAAAATTGCTCCTCGCCGAACGGCGCCCACGTCGCGCCGGGGGCGAGCGGCGCGCCGAGTCCGTCGGTCGAGTTCGCTCGCGGGGCGACGTAGAATCCGCGCGGGTCGGCGACCGGCGATCCGTCGGGGGCGGGTGCGGACGGGACGACGACGGACGAGGCGGTGGGCGCGGTCGCGGGCGCGCGAATCCAGATCGTGGCGATCTGCGCGAGGGTGGCGTTCGTGACGTCGGTGGCTGAGGCGGTCGCGTAGACGATGGGCGCGCCGGCGGCGTCTTTCCCGGCGGTGAGTTGAGTGCCGGACGGGAGGCGCGTGCGCGATTGCGGCGCGGCGGTGAACGCGACGAAAGCGCGGTCGGGTTGCGCGCCGAGACGCTGCATCTCGAGGACGGTGGAGAAAAAATAATCGCGGTGGACCGTCGGCAGGGTGTTGAGCGTGGCCTGTGCGCCGGCGAATTGGCGTGCGAACGCGAGGTAGAGCGCGAACGGAGGCGGCAGGTTCTGTGGGGCGGCGTCGAGACGTGCGAAATGTTGCCGCGCTTGCGCGACGAGTTGCTTCAACGCGTCGATCGTCGGCCAGATGGCGCGGTAGAGCGGACGCGGATCGAGTCCCGGCGGCTCGTCGCGCGGCGTGCCCCAGAGGTCCGCGGGCAGCGGCGGACGGCGGCGCTCGGACTCGGATTCGAGCCAGCGACGCCACGGGAAGACGGTTTGGTAGTTCGCGGCGAACACTTGCGTGATCGCGTGGTCGAGGCTGGACGAGAATTGGACCTCGTCGGGAAATCGCGCGAACGCGCGCGCGTCGCCATCGAGACGGCGGTAGAGTTCGAGGAGCCGGCTGACGATCGCGCGCACGGCGGCGAGTTGGAGGCGATCGCGCGGATTGAATTGAAAGGCTTTGCGGCTGTTCTGCAGCCGGGCGAGGAGTGCGCGGAAGGTGCGCGCGAGAGCGTCGACGTCGATTTCCGCGAGACTGGCGTAGCGGACGAGCGGCACGCAGGCGTAGGCGCGGTCCCAACGGGCGGTGCTGGGGCCGGTCGAGTCGAAGTAGTTGAACAGCGCGGCGGTGCGCAGCGAGTCGGCGAGCAGGCGCCGCGGAGAGCGGCTGTCGATCGCGAGCCAGCCGGAGCGCAGGGCGGGAAGGGAGCGGGAATTTTGCGTCGTGCCCATCGGGCGAGCGGCGGCCGCGCGGCGTCAGGCGATGGTGCCGCTACCCTCGTGGACGTAGTAGGGGTAAACGAGGTTGTAGCGGCGGTTGGTGGCGCGGACGACGTAGTCGATCCCGACGAGAATCGCGCTGCGCGCGGAATCGTTTTCGAGCGCGACGTCGACCGCGGTGACGTTGATGCGCGGCTCGTAGTCGAGGAGCGCGCGCTGCACGAGGGTGGCGATCATGGTTTTGACCGAGGTGTCGACGGCGCCGAAGACGAACTGGGTGAGGTCGCAACCGAATTTGGGGAGCATCTGCCGCTCGCCGGGCGCCATGCCGAGAATGAGGTGGATGCTCTGGCGGATGTCCTCCTCGCCTTGCACGAGCCGGGCCTGGCCCGTGTCGACGTCGAAGGTCGGCGGGAACGCCCAGCCGCGGCCGAGGAAGGCGCTGTCTTGCGGCCAATGTTCGAGAGGCGCGCTCATCCGCCGATCATCACCGTCGGTGCGCCCAGAACGATCGTGCCGCCGTGGGCCGTGGCGTCGCCGAGGCGAGCGGCGGGACGTCCGCCGATCATCACCGTCGCCGAGCCGGCGACCACGCTATCGGGCTCGGGGGCGACGCAGAGCGCCATGTCGCCGATCACGGACGCGGGCAGGCCGCAGATCAGGACGTTCGGCACGCTGGGGCCCAAAATTGGCCCGCCGACATGCGGGATCGGCGGGACGCCGGGCGTGCACATCGGGCATTCGTGGAAATCGGTCAATCGCGCAGCGGGAGGCATCGGCGATCAGCCTCAGACGGGAAGCGTTGCCGGCCAAGGCCGGCAAATACGGCTTTTTCCTTATCGCCCGCATTCGACGCCGGCAGGCGACGCGTCGGAGCGAGGAGCGCGATCAGGCTTGCGGCAAGCGGGCGGGGATCTGCGCGAACCCGAGTTCGATCGCGAAGCGGATCAACTTGGGGGTGCCGGCCACGCCCAGTTTCTTGAGGATGCGATGCCGGAACGTTTCGGCGGTGCGGGCGCAGATGTCGAGTTGGTGGCCGATTTCCTCGTCGTTCATGGCGAGTCCAATGAGGGTGAGAACCTCGAGCTCGCGGTCGCTCAGAACCTTGTCGAACGAGCGGGGATCGCGGCGGCGGGCGTCGCGGGCGGCGACGAACGTGGGAGAGAAATAGCGTTGTCCTTGCGCCGCCGCAGCGAGGGCGTAGCGGATGGCGGAGATGCTGTTCGAGCCCTTGTCGATGTAGCCGTCGAAACCGGCACGCTCGACGCGGAAAAGCGTGTAGCTGCCGCGATACGAGCTGACGGCGATGATGCTCGTCAGCGGGCACGACGGGCGGACGGCGCGGATGACATCGAAGCCGTCGTGTTTCGGCATCTCGAGGTCGAGCAGGAGGACATCCGGTTTCTCGGCGATCGTCAGCGCCGTGGCGGCCTCGCCATCCGCGGCGAGGCCCGCGACGTGATGGCCGAACTCGGTGATGCACACGTAGCGCATGACGTCGCGAAACATCTCCTCGTCTTCAGCGATAACGATGCGCATGCCGATGCCCGGGGCGTGGGGTAGGGTGACACTGCGGAGCTGCGCGGGCCGTGGATGCGCAAAACCGGGAGTGTCGTCGTGGGGTGCGGGAGACTACGAATGCCGGGAGGCGTGCCAAGACCTACTTGGCCGTTTGGAAAATTTTCGCCCACCCGGGCGGGCGCGAAAATCGATCCGCGGGAGGGGTTTCGACATGGGCACGGGAGGCGGTCGGGCCCGGGTTTGGCGAGATGAGGCCGCGTGGAGATTTCCTTTGACACCCCCTTGTGCGACACTCTTCTTCTATCGCTTTTATGAAAGTCGTTTCCTCCATCAAATCCGCGAAGACGCGTCACCCTGACTGCCAAGTCGTGCGCCGCAAGGGCCGCATCTACGTCATCAACAAGACCGACCCGCGCTACAAGGCGCGCCAGGGCTGATTAACCCGATTTTCCTGCCATGAAAGCCCAAGGTCATCCCGCTTTGAACAACGTTTGCTTCCTCGATATCGGCACGGGCAAGCGTTTCCTCACCAAGTCCACGATGAAGTCCGCCCGCACCGAGAACATCGACGGCAAGGACTACTTCGTGATCGTCCGCGACGTCACGATGGACTCGCATCCCGCCTACACCGGCGAGAAGCGCCTCGTCGACACCGCCGGCCGCGTCGAGAAGTTCACCTCGAAGTTCAAGCGCGGCGCCGCGAAGAAATAACGCGCGCGCGAAGCGACTTTCCCGAAGCCCTCCGGAGACGGAGGGCTTTTTTTTATGGCTCTGCACGAAACTCGCAAAAGACACGAAAAAGGGTAGGCGTGCCGGGGTTTCGTGTTTTTCGTGTATTTCGTGGCTCCTCCCAAACTCATCTGCTTCGACTGCGATTCGACTCTCAGCGCCATCGAGGGCATCGACGAGATGGCGCGGCGGCGCGGCCCGGAGTGCTTCCGCGCGATCGAACAGATGACCCGCGACGCGATGGACGGGAAGATCGCGCTGGACGACATTTTTGCGAAACGTCTCGAACTCATCCGGCCCACGCGTGCAGAGGCGGCTGGCGTTGGGCAGCTCTACATTCGCGATGTCGAGCCGACTGCGGCGGCGACGATCGCGGCGCTGAAAGCCGCGGGTTGGACGCCGGTGATCGTCAGCGGCGGCTACACGCAGGCGATCGAGCCGCTCGCGGCGTTTCTCGGCATCGAGCGCATCGAGGCGGTGCCGCTGAAGTTCGACGCCCACGGCGACTACGCGGGCTACGAGGCGGGCGCGCCGGCCTCGCGGCGTGGCGGAAAGCCCGAGATCGTGCGCGCGTTGCGCGCCGAGCTGCGGCCCGCGCGCATCGTCGCGGTCGGGGATGGGGCGAGCGATCTGGAAGTGCGGGACGAAGTTGACCTTTTTGTGGGGTTTGGGCGCTATGCGGAGCGCGCCGCCGTAAAGACCGGGGCGCATCGTTTCATACGCAGCCTCGGCGAGCTTCCTGCTTTACTCACGTGATGTCTCGTTTCCTTCGTTTCAGCATTTGGGTGGCGGCGCTGGCTGCCACGGTCGCCGGTTTTGCTTCGACCGCCGCGCCGGCGGTGGCGTTCCCGCGAGCGCTCGAGAGCTATTCGTCGATGCCCGGCGCGAGCGCGTGGGAGGTCGTGCGGACGCGGGCGGCGGCGGAGCCGTTCAACGTCGTGGCGACGGTGATCTTCGTGCTCGCCGTGCTGCACACGTTCGCGAGCGTGAAAATTCGGCATTGGGCTCACGTCATCGAGGAGCGCCACGCCGCGCGGCTGGAGCGGAAATACGCACGCGTCGATCGCGACGACGACGGCATGCCGGAGGAGGTGAGCTTCTGGGGACAGATCCTGCATTTCCTCGGCGAGGTGGAGGCGATCTTCGGTTTTTGGGTCGTCGTGCTGTTCGGCGCGATCGCGTGGTTCAAAGGGCTCGACACGGGTGTCCACTATTTGAGCGCGACGGTGAACTACACCGAGGCGCTCTTCGTCGTCATCATCATGACGCTCGCGTCGACGCGACCGGTGCTGCGTCTGGCGGAAAATACGCTGCGCGTGGTCGCTTCGCTCGGCGGCGGCCGGCCGGTGGCGTGGTGGTTTTCGATTCTCACGATCGCGCCGCTGCTCGGGTCGTTCATCACGGAGCCGGCGGCGATGACGATTGCGGCACTGTTGCTCGGGAAACAGTTCTACGCGCTCAATCCGAGCAACCGGCTCAAATACGCGACCATCGGTTTGCTGTTCGTGAACGTCTCGATCGGCGGCACCCTGACGCATTTCGCGGCGCCGCCGGTGCTGATGGTGGCGGCGGCGTGGGGCTGGGACATGCGGTATATGTTCACGCACTTCGGCTGGCACGCCATCGCGGGCATCGTGATCTCGAACCTCGCCTACTTCCTGTTTTTCCGGCGCGAACTGCTGGCGCTGAAAACGCCGACGGCGAGCGACGCGACGGACGGCGAGCCGGTGCCGGCGTGGGTGACGGCGGTGCACTTGGTTTTCGTCGGCTTCACCGTCTGGATGGCGCATCACCCGGCGCTGTTCATCGGCGGTTTCCTGTTCTACCTCGCGTTCGCGCAAGCGACGGCACACCACCAGAGCAAGCTCGACCTGCGCGGGCCGCTGCTGGTCGGCTTTTTCCTCGCGGGGTTGGTCGCGCATGGCGGGTTGCAGGCGTGGTGGATTCAGCCGGTGCTCGGCAGCCTCGGCGAGTTGCCGCTGTTCATCGGCGCGACGATCCTGACCGCGTTCAACGACAACGCGCTCATCACGTATCTCGCGACGCTCGTGCCGGGCTTCACCGAGGAGCTGAAGTTCGCGGTCGTCTCCGGTGCGGTGACGGGCGGCGGTTTGACCGTGATCGCGAACGCCCCGAATCCCGCCGGCCAGTCGATTCTCCAGCGCTATTTTCCCGACGGCGTGTCACCGCTCGGGTTGTTCCTCGGCGCGCTCGTGCCGACGTTGATCGTGGCGGCGTCGTTCATGGTGCTGTGAGCGCGCGAGGCCTTTCGGGGTGATCGCTGCGGGCTGTGTCGGGTAGGGCGAGTCGTCCGGACGAGCTGGCGCTTCGCGTGCGGAGGTCAACGGCTCGTCGGGACGACTTGCCCTACCACCTGCGCCGCGCTCGGCAGCCGAACTCCTTCAGAAGACCTCCCGCGAATGGCGCGAATCGTCGCGAATGCAGAGCGAAAAAAATCCCTTTTCTTAGCCGGATCGGCGACACCGATCGGTCGACCCGGAGATCAGCGATTTTTGTTCGTGCGAATTCGCGCCATTCGCGGGCAACTGCCTGAGCCGGCTCAGAGCTGGATCGGCATGCCGACTTCGATGATTTGCATCGGCGGCAGGCGGTAGTAGTCGCGCGCCTGGCGGGCGTTGCGGCTGAGGAGCGAGTAGAGGCGTTTTTCCCAGTGCCACATCGGCGACTCGCCGCCGGTGATGATCATCTCGCGGTTGAAGTAATAAGTGGCCTCGTTGAGCTTGATCGGCACGCCGGAGGCCTTGACCTGTTCCATCAAGCGCGAGACGTCCGGCGATTCCATGTAGCCGTAGCGGCCGACGGCGCGCCAGACGCCGTTGCCAATCTCGGCGACGGTGAGACGTTCGCCATCGGGCACCTGCGGCACCTCTTCGGTCACGATGCTGAGGAGCACGACGGTTTCGTGGAGCACCTTGTTGGCCTTGAGGTGGTGCAGCAGCACGAGCGGCGTGCCCGTGGGATTGCCGGCCATGAACACGCCGGCGCCGCGCACGCGGGTGATGTGCTCGCTCTCGGCAATCGAGCGGAGTTCCTCCTCGGTCACGCCGTTGGCGTAGATGCGGCGGAAAATCTCGTCCTTGCCCGTCTTCCACGTGTGCATGATCGCGATGACGCCGGCCGCGATGAGCACCGGGAACCAGCCGCCATGGGTGAACTTATCGAGATTCGAGGCGAAGAACGGCACGTCCACGGCGAGGAAAAACGCGCACAGCAGGCCGGCCTGCCAGATCGGCCACTTCCAGTTGCCGCGCAACACGACGTAGAACGCGAACGTCGTCACGAGCATCGTGCCCGTGACGGCGATGCCGTAGGCGGCCGCGAGTTTCTCGCTCGAACCGAAGGTGAGCACGACGTAGATCGAGCCGGCGGCGAGCAGGCCGTTCACGAGCGGCACGTAGATTTGGCCGGATTGGTCGGGATTGGTGTAGTTGATCGTCAGGCGCGGGAAATACCCGAGCTGGATCGCCTGGCGTGTCAGCGAGAACACGCCCGAGATCATCGCCTGGCTGGCGATCACGGCGGCGACGATCGACAGCAGCGTGAGCGCGACGCGTGGAGCGCCATCCGGGACGAGCGCGAAGAACGTGTGCGTCGTGTCGTCGGGGTGGGCGAGGGCGCGCGCGCCCTGGCCGAAATAATTCAGCACGAGCGCGGGGAATGCGCAGAAATACCACGCTTGCGAGATGTGGCGCCGGCCGAAGTGCCCCATGTCGGCGTAGAGCGCCTCCGCTCCCGTGATCGCGAGCACGACCGCGCCGAGCAGCCCCGCCGCTTCGCCCGGATGGTCGATGAGCAGGCGCAAGCCGCGCATCGGGTTGAGCGCAACGAACACGCCCGGACTTTCCACGATGTGCCACAGCCCGAGGCCGCCCAACACGAGAAACCAAACGAGCATGGCGGGCCCGAAGACGTCGCCGATGCGCTTCGTGCCCTTGAACTGCACCGCGAACAACCCCGCCAGAATCACGACCGAAATGATCGGCACCCAGTGCGCGAAACCGGGCGCGAAGGTGTTCAAGCCTTCCACCGCGCCCATGACCGAGATCGCGGGCGTGATGATGCCGTCGCCGTAAAGCAGCGCCGCGCCGATCAGGATCAGCACGGTCATGACGCCCATCTTCGATCGCGTGCGTTGGCCGTGGCTCAACGCCAGCAAGGCGAAGATGCCGCCTTCGCCGCGGTTGTCGGCGCGCGTCACGAAGACCAGGTATTTTGCGACGACCACGAGCACCATGGCCCAAAACACCAGCGACAACGCGCCCAGGATGCCCTCCACGCGGTCGACGGGCGGCAGGTAGTTCAGGCACTCGCGCAACGCATACAGTGGGCTCGTGCCGATGTCGCCGAACACGACGCCGAGGGCGCCGAGCGTCAGTCCCGCACCAGCCGCGGCAGAATGGCCTTTAGCGTCTGTTTGCATTGAAGGGACGACTGTTGGGGAAGGCCGCAGGGCGTTCCAGCCGTTTCCGGGTGTGGGGGAAATACCGCTTGACGCGTTTTGGTAAAAACGGGCGCCGCGCGAAAACGGTTGCCGGTCAGGAATTTTCGCCGACGGTGATGCGCATGATTCCCGCCTGGAAAACCGCCAAGAACTACGAGGACATCATCTACCAAAAGGCCGATGGCATCGCCAAAATCACGATCAACCGGCCCGAGAAGCGCAACGCGTTCCGGCCGCAGACCGTGTCCGAGCTGCACGAAGCGCTGCTCGACGCCCGCGAGGACCAGAAGATCGGCGTCGTGCTCCTGACCGGCGCCGGTCCGGCGAAGGACGGCAAATACGCCTTCTGCGCGGGCGGCGACCAATCTGTCCGCGGCCACGGCGGCTACATCGACGCCAAGGGCGTGCCGCGCCTCAACATCCTCGAGGTCCAGAAGCTCATCCGTTCGATGCCGAAGGTCGTCATCGCGCTCGTCGCCGGCTACGCCATCGGCGGCGGTCACGTGCTCCACGTGATGTGCGACCTCACGATCGCGGCCGACAACGGCATCTTCGGCCAGGTCGGCCCGAAGATGGGCAGCTTCGACGGCGGTTTCGGCTCCAGCTACCTCGCCCGCATGGTCGGCCAGAAAAAGGCGCGCGAAATCTGGTTCCTCTGCCGCCAATACAACGCCCAGGAAGCGCTCACGATGGGCCTCGTGAACAAGGTCGTGCCCGTCGCCGAACTCGAAGCCGAGGGCGTGGCGTGGGCGCGCGATATTCTCCAACGCAGCCCGCTCGCGATCCGCTGCCTGAAGTCCGCCTTCAACGCCGAACTCGACGGCCAGAGCGGCGTCCAGGAACTCGCCGGCAACGCTACCATGCTCTACTACATGACCGAGGAGGCGAAGGAGTTCATGACGGCGCAAAAGGAAAAGCGGAAGCCGAACGCTAATAAATTCCCGTGGCTGCCGTAGTGTAGCCATGCGCACGAAAACTTCTGCCGCTCCCCGCGCGTTCGCCGTCGGCTTGGCGCTCGCGTCCGCCCTTTCCGCGCCGGCTTGCATCCAGACGATGCGGATGGTGCCGCCGCGCGACGCCGGTCAGTTGCCGGCCGATTTGTTCAAGCTGCACGTCGATGTCGACCTGGCGCCGCTGACGATCGAGGTGCCGCTGCTGCGGGTTCTGGGCGGCCCGAAGCCGATAACGCTGAGCCAGGAGAAGCGCGATACACGGAGCGATTTCAACGCCATCATCCGCGAGTTCGAGGCGGCGCCCGCCGCGGAACGCTCCTACGGCGCGCGCATCGACTACGCGGCCGCGCTGCTTTTCGCGGGGAGATTTGCCGACGCAGTGCCGGTCCTGCTCGCGATCGAACGCGAGCACCCGGGCCAATACGCCACGGCGTCGAACCTCGGCACCGCCTACGAACTGATCGGCGACCTCGACAGCGCGAAACTTTGGATCGCAAAGGGCATCGAGCGGAATCCCGGGTCGCACGTCGGGACCGAGTGGCTGCATCTCGCCATCCTCGAAGCGAAGCAAAAGCTGAAAACCGATCCGAACTGGCTCCGCTCGCACACCGTGCTCGAAGGCGTGAAAGACCGCACGCGGGGAGAGATCGCGCGCGCGTTGGAGTATCAGCTCAACGAGCGCCTCTACTTCATTCGGCGCGACGATCCCGTGATGTGCGACTTGATGTTCGAGGCGGCCGTGACGACCGACGACGGCGTGAAGCGCGCGTATTTTCTCAAGCAGGTGTCGCGGTTCGGCAATCTTCGCGACGCCCAGCTCCGAAAACTGGCGCAAGGTTGAGCGTCGAGCGGAGGCCTCCGCGTAGCCGCCGCCGTGAGTCGGCTGTCCGCTCAAAGTAGCGCGGTGCTTCAGCCCGCGCGGGTGATCGAGAGAGCGGGCTAAAGCACCGCACTACTCACCGACGATCCCGGCCCTCAGCCCGATGCATGCGCGGGCTCCGCGCTCTCCGCCCAGACGACGAGCCAGCCGCTTTCCTTGTCGGTGTAGATGATCGGCGTGGCGTTCGGGTCGGCGACTTCGACGTAGTCGGCGTGCGCGGCGACCTCGGTGTCGCCGTTCAAGGCGGCGGCGCTCGGCGTCGGCGAGCGGTTGACGAGAAACGCCAACGCGACCGCAGCGGCCGCCGCCAGCGGCGCGCCGAACCACACGACCGGCGCGATGCGGCGCTTCGCCGCGCGCGGTGCCGTGTTCGCCGCGGCGCCGTCGAGCTTCGCCTGCACGGCGCGCCATTCGGCTTCGATGTCGGGCAGCGGTGCCGCGGCGGCATCCGCTTTCACCGCATCCATGGCCGCGGCGAGATCCGCGCGGAACTGCCGGCAACTCGCGCACGCGGCGACGTGCGAAGCCAGTTCGGCGTGCTGAGCGGGAGTCAGCACGCCGTCGCGTTCGGCAAGCAGCAGAGGTTGGGCGCCGCGGCAGTTCATCGGTTCAAGTTTCCTTACCAGCGGCGACCGTAGCGGTCGTGACGATCGTAGCGACCGTGGCCGTAGTCGTTGGCGGCGACCCAGACGCGCTCGGTGCGGATTTCGTAGTGACCTTCGATGTAGCGGCGGCAGTGGCGGCCCCAGTGGTCGCGCTCGACGATCCAGCCGCCGGGAATCCAGATGCGGGTATGGACATCGCGCCAGTAGCCGCGGGGCTCGTCGCAACGATCGGAACCGCGGTGGTAGCCGTATCCGGTTTCAACCACGACAGCGTCAGGCCCGCGATGCTGGTCGGCGAGCACGGAGCCGACGATCACGCCGCCGATGAAGCCCCCGATTGCCGCGCCCGCGTCATTGGCTTTGGCGGTCTTCGGAGTGGCGAGGGCGAAAAGAGTCACGAGCGCGAGAGCAAGAGCAGTGAGTTTGGTTTTCATAGGTTGTTCCCGTGGTGGGTTGCTCTTGGGACGTGGGACGCGGCAGGCTTATTCAAAATTTTCGCGATGCCTACTTGGCGACGATGAACACGGCGTAAACCTCTCCGGGCGCGCGGCCGGTGGGCGGCCCGCCGAGCACTGCCGGCACGCCGGGGCGGAGCGTGACGCCGGTGTTCATGAGCGTGCGCTCGCCCACGTTGGCGGACCAACGCACGCGGAGCTGGTAAGGATTCTTGCCGGCCTCGATCACGAGTTCGTGGCCCTGGCCGACCATGAGCGTCGTGCTCTCGCCGGCGCCGAGTTCGCCGCGGTCGCTGCCTTGGTATTCGAACGACTCGAAGCGCATGATGCGGCGGAGCGTCTGCTCGTAAGGCGCGAGGCGCGGATCGCTTTTCCCGGTGCGCTCGTTGGACGCAGTGATGAGGAAGGCGTGCAACTGGACGCGCTCGGCGGCATGGGCGCTCAGAGCGGATGCGAACAGAAGGCCGAGCAACAGCAGGAGCGTGAACGGGAGGCGGTGCGTTTTCATCGGGAATTTTTTTTAAGTTTTTGCGCCAGCATACGGCGCGCATGGTAGAGGCGCGACATCACCGTGCCGATCGGCAACGAGGTGGCGCGCGCGATTTCGTCGTAGGACAGATTTTCGACCTCGCGCAGCGTGAGCACGGCGCGGTGTTTCGGCGGGAGCGACTCGAGGGCGCGATGCAACTGCTCGCGGCGCTCGCCGCCCTCGGCCTCGTCGCGCGCCGTGGCGTCGGTCGACGGCTCCGCGACGACGACCGCTTCTGGGGGCGTGTCTTCGCCGGCGCTGGCGAACGGCAGGAACCGGTCGAACCAGCGGCGGCGCTTGCGGAGATGATCGAGGGATTTGCGCACGGCGATGGGATGGACCCAGGTCGTGAACTTCGCCTCGCCGCGGAAGCGCGGCAATTCGCGCCAGACCTTGATCCACACCTCCTGTGAGACGTCGCGCGCGTCGTGTTCATTCCGCAAAATGCCAAACACCACGCGGAAAACCGGTTCGTAGTGCGCGCGCATCAACTCGCCGAACGCCGCCTGATCGCCGGCGCGGGCGCGCGCGAGCAAGGCGGGGTCGTTGACGGGGTTGGTGTCGGGCTGGGGCACGAGGCGAGATGGACAGGGCGGGAGCGCGGGCGGTTCCTCAGCCGGCGTGAGTCACACTATTGTCTGTCGTCGCGAGTCCGACGTAGTCGGGCGTGGCGATCCAGCGAGCACTGGATTGCCGCGTCGCTGCGCTCCTCGCAATGACAAGTATCAAGCTCCAGGAGATAGTCGGCGGTGTGGTCATGCGCGCGGATGATCATCCCGTTGCTACTCGAGCGTCACGTGCGCGTCGAGCGGGAGGTCGACGTGCACGAGGCTGCGGTTGAGCCGCCATTTCCACCAGCCGCGGTGGCAAAACGGATACGCTTCGCCGAGCGCGATGTGGTTGGCGGCGTTCTCGTCGAGCAACGGGTGGTGGAAAACGGTCCGCGCCGTCTGCCACGCCGGGCGCGGCGCGTCGAGATCGCTCGCGAGCAAAGCGACTTCGCCCAGCCGCACGGCGCCGCCATCGGTCGCGAGCAGTTCGCGGAGAAGGTCCGCGTTCGTCCTCGCCGAGGCGGAGACGACGCAACCGCGGTGGAATTCCAGCTCGATGCCCTCGATCGTCGTGCCGGCGTGGCAGACCGGACGCGCGACGCGCACGCGGCCTTCGGCGCTGCGGCAATCGGGCGCGGTGAAAATTTCCTCGGTCGGCAGGTTGACCACGTGACGCACGGCGTGCTTCGTGTGCTGCTCGGCGGTGCACCAGTGGTGCTTCGCCGGAAGCGCGAGCGAGAGATCGGTGCCGTTGCCGACGAGGCGCAGCCGCGAGTGGCGCGCGGCGTTTAGCTTCTCCGCGTCGCTCGTCAGTCCATCGAGGTGTGCGTTCCAACGCTCGACGGTGCGGCCGTCGCCGACGGCGCGGACGCTGTCGAACACGCAGCGCCACAGCGCGGCCAGGCGCTGCTCGCTCGGCAAGTCGGCGAACGTCAGCGCGGCCCAACTCGGCGACGGCGCGGGCACGAGGCACCATTGGGACGCGCCGTGCATGAGCTGCTGGACGATCGGGCCGAAGTGACGCCACGCGATTTCCTGAAACGCGGCGAGGTGTGCCGCGGGCACGCCCTCCATGAGGCGTGGTTGGCTGCCGGTGAAAAAGAGAAACGCGCCACCGTTGCGGAGATGTCGGTCGAGTTTGGCGGTGTTCGAGGCGACCAGTCGATCGAACGCACGCCGATCGCCAGCTTCGGCCATCGTGCGCAGATCGGCGCTCGGGCTCCAGATGACGTCGACGCCGTCGCCCAGCTCGATCGCGGCGCGAGTCACGGCCTCGACGAGCACCTCGGCGCTGCGCGCGACGCCTTGCTGGCCGTAAGGATCGGCGATGAGCAGGCGCTGGCCGGGCTGGAGGTTCACGCCGATGCGCACGATCGCTTCGGCGTAGTCGCTCAGGCGGGCTTCGAAATCGGGCAGCACGCGCCGACTGAGCCAGAAATCGCGCAGCGTCGGAAGCGCGGAGTTGGGCGGAGGTTCCAATGGAGGGCCGAGCTCCCGCGAGGCCGCCCACGTGTTCGCGGCCTCGCGGGAGCTCGGCCCTCCAGGGTAGGAAACAAAAACGCCGCCTCGGGAGGAGGCGGCGTCGAGAGTGAAGCGCGGGAGGCGCGGCTTACTTGCCGAGGCTCTTCCGGAGGTCGTCGAGCTGGCCGGAGGAGCCGAGCAGCACGTTGCGCGAGGCGATGAACTTCGCGTATTCCTCGATGAAGATCTTGCCCGGCGGGCGGAAGTCGAACTCGGCGGGCTTGTCGCGGAAGAACTCGCGGTGCACGCGCGTCCAGACGAGGCGGCCGTCGGTGTCGATGTTGATCTTGGTGGCGCCGAGCTTGGCGGCGGGGAGATACTCGTTCACGTCGACGCCCATCGAGTCCTTGATGGTGCCGCCGGCGGCGTTGATGCGGTCGACTTCTTCCTTCGGCACGCTGGAGCTGCCGTGCATGACGAGCGGGAAGCCGGGCATACGGGCCTTGATCTTCTCGAGCACGTCGAAGTGGAGGGATTGCTTGCCCTTGAACTTGAAGGCGCCGTGCGAGGTGCCGATGGCGCAGGCGAGGGAGTCGCAGCCGGTCTTCTTCACGAAATCCTCGGCTTCGGCCGGGTTCGTCAGGGTGGCGTGGCCGTCCTCGACCTTGATGTCTTCCTCGACGCCGCCGAGCATGCCGAGTTCGGCTTCGACGGAGATGCCCTTGGCGTGCGCCGCGTCGACGACGCGCTTGGTGATCGCGACGTTCTTCTCGAACGGATCGTGCGAGGCGTCGATCATCACGGAGCTGTAGAAGCCCGAGTTGATGCAATCGTAGCAGGTCTCCTCATCGCCATGGTCCAGATGCACCGCGAAGATGGCCTCGGGGAAGATCTCGTCCGCGGAGCGGATGATCGCCTCGAGCATCTTCTTGTCGGTGTATTTGCGGGCGCCTTTGGAAATCTGGATGATGAAGGGCGCTTTCGAGCTGATGCAGCCCTTGAACAGACCCATGGCCTGTTCCGCGTTGTTGATGTTGTAGGCGCCGATGGCGTATTTGCCGTAGGCGTGTTTGAACAGTTGGGCGGTGGTGACGATCATAACGGGGGAGAGAGCCGCAGACTTAACCCGGCGCGCGCGACCGTCACAAGGAGTAATTGTGTGTCAGCCCTTCGGCGGCGTCGGGACTTGCGTGGGCGTCGAGGTCGAGGAGCTGCCCGAGGCCGAGCCGCCGCCGTTGCGCCCGTTGCGCATCTGGTCGCGCAGGAGTTTCGCGAGCTGGGCCTGCGCCTGTTGCTCGGCCTGCAATTGCTGGAGCGCTTGCACCTGCGCGGCCGAAAGGACGCTGGAGGACTGCGCCACGGCCGCGTCCGTGATCTGCGCGCCGCCGCTGCCGCCGAAGCCGATGCGACCGGCTGCGGTGCGCACGCCGCCGGCGCTGGGGTTCTTCTGGTCGGTCGTGGCGGCCAGCATCTGCACGAGCTGCTCGCTCTGCGCGTCGGTGAGGGGAGCGTCGGAGTAGCTGAGGCGTTGTTGGAGCTGCGAGACGACGTTGCGCTGCGACTGCGTCTGCTCGAAATTTTGATACTGGGAGTAAGCGGCATCGCCGATCGTGGCGCGGATGTTGGCGTCGACTTCGGCTTGGGCGTTTTGCACGAGCGCGCGGAGTTCGTCGCGGTTTTCGCGGCCGGTGAGGCCTTGCGAGCGGGCGGCGGCCATCACGTCGGCGACGGCGGTGCGTTTCTCCACGAGGAGATTCTTGAACTGCTCGAGCTGGGCGGGCGAGAGGTTGAGGCTCTTGAAGAGCGCCGCGAAACGCGCGTCGAGCGCGCCGCGTTGCTGGGTCGCGAGCAGGCGTTGCACTTCGGGGTTGTCCATCGCGGCCATGAAGCGGCCGAAGGGGCCGCCTTCGCCGGCGCCGGCGAAGCGGATCGCGGCCTCGGCCACGGCGGCTTCGGGCGGGCCATCGGGGCCGGCCTCGCCGTTGGGGCCGCCGGGGCGCTGGCGGAGCTGCGCCTCGAGTTCGCCGCGGCGCTTGTCGGCGTCCCAGAGTTTTTTGCGGAGAGCGTTGCGCTCTTTCTCGAGCAACTCCGCGGCGGTGCGAGCGGAGGTCAGGGCCTTTTGCTGCTGGTAGGCGTAGAAGACACCAGTGAAAGCAACGAGGGCGAGAGCGATGACCGTGAGGCGAAACAGCGTGCGCATGGCGAAGAGACGCCGCCAACAGGCCACGGTTTCATGCCGCGCGCGAGGGGAAAGGGAGGAGCGGTGGTAGCGCCGGTCTTTGACCGGCGGGAATGGAGACGGTGCTCGCCGACGGTGCGTGCGAACGAGGAGGCGCTCACGCCGGTCAGAGACCGGCGCCACCGACTATCGCGGAGGGAATTCAAACTCCGCTTTGTCCTTCTTCGCGGAGAGCACGAGGTAGGCGGCGAACTTGTTGCCGCGCTTCGAGACGAAGCCCTCGATCAGGTCGCTCTTGCCGTCGGCGAGAAGTTTTTGGACGACCGCGGGGGCGATCTCGTGCTCGCAGAGTTTCTTGGAGAGCTTGAAGACCGGGCGGTTGTCCTGCTCGGGCTTGCGCACGTAGTAGGCGTCGCCGTGCTCGACGAGTTCGCCGCCGTCGTGCGCGGGGCTCTTGCCGATGACGGTGGCCTTCGAGAGATCGACCTTGGCGCGGGCCTTGCGCTCGATCGGCTTGCCGTCCTTGTCGAGCTTCGGGGCGCGCGGCGGGAATTCCCAGGCGATGCGCGCGCCTTCGTGCTTGAGGAACGCGTCGAACGGCCGGCCTTTTTTCGAGATGAAACCTTGGATGAGGCCGGTCTTGCCCTTCGAGATGAGGTCGATCGCCATCTCGTGCGTGATCGGCTTCTGGCAGAGGATGCGGCCGAGGCGGAACGTCTGTTTCCAACCGCCCTCGGCGGCCGGGTCGCGCTCGCGCAGGATGAAGCTGCTGCCGTTTTCGCAGAGCTCGGCGCCGGTTTCGGGATTCGTCCAGAAGGGCACGAGTCCGCTGATGTCGGCCTTGTCGCCGAAATCGAACTCGGTCTTCCACTTCTTCGTCTTCGTGCCGTCCTTCGCCTCTTCCTCGACGTGGTTGAGTTTGAGCAGCGCGGAGAAGCGGTTGCGGGTCTTCGCGGAGATGAAGCCGTCGAGCGGACCGACTTTGCCGGCGGCGACGAGCTCCTTGACCTCGTGTTCCTCCATGCGGCGGCCGCCGATGACTTTGTAGACCATCAGCTCGCCGTCCTGGGATTTGTAGCCGCGGAGCGTCTCGCGCAGGGGTTTGCCGTCGGTGGGCGAGGGGATGTCGGTCTCGCGTGCGATCGAGTCGTCCTCCTCGAAGCCCTTCACGCGTTCGACGATGCCCTTCGTCTCCTTGACGATCTCGGCCATGAATTTCTCGCGCGAGAATTTTCCGTGCTCCATCTGGCGGAGATTGAACTCCCATCCGCCGGTCATGGCGGGCGAGGTGAGATCCTCGGCCTTCACGGCGGCGAGAAACTGCATGACTTGCTCGGCCTTGGCGCTGGGGACGAGCTCGCGCTGGTTGCGGTCGATATACTTCTGATAAATGAGGCCGTCGATCGTGTCGGCGCGTGTCGCGGGCGTGCCGAGGCCGCGCTCCTTCATCGCTTCGGCGAGTTCCTCGTCGTCGACGAGTTTGCCGGCGGTTTCCATCGCGGAGAGCAGCGTGGCTTCCGTGTAGCGCGGCGGCGGGCGCGTGGCTTCCTCGTGGAGTTCGGCGGCGAGCGTTTTCGCCTTGGCTTTGTCCTCCGGCGAGAGCGCCGGCAGCGCCTTCGAGTCGGGCGAATCCTCGTCGACAGTGTTCTTGCCGTAGACTTCGAGCCAGCCGGGGACGGTAAGAACTTTGCCCTCGGTCTTGAACGAGTGGCCCGCGACGACGCTCGTGCGCGTCGTGACGTCGAACTCGGCCGCCGGGAAAAACGCCGCGACGAAGCGCCGGGCGATCATGTCGAAAATCTTCGCCTCGGACTCGTCGAGGTGCTTGGCCTCGTGCTCGGTCGGGATGATCGCGAAGTGATCGGAGACCTGCGCGTTGTTGAAGATGCGCTTGTTGAACTGCACGTAGCCCTTTTCGAG
Organism: Opitutia bacterium; assembly: GCA_016187945.1. Classification (GTDB taxonomy): domain Bacteria; phylum Verrucomicrobiota; class Verrucomicrobiia; order Opitutales; family Opitutaceae; genus Didemnitutus. The sequence goes on along the minus strand of JACPIT010000006.1, from coordinate 10,432 downwards.
CGCCTTGTGGGCGTGGGCGCCGAGCGCGCCGTGCAAATTCTGGAGCGTGCGGCGCACGACGGGCAGATAATCCTCCGGCAACGCCCGCGAGTCGGTGCGGGGGTAGGTGATCATCTTGTGCTTTTCGTAGAGCGCCTGCGCGATTTGCAGCGTGCGTTTGGCCGGGAAACCGTAGCGACCGTTCGCCTCGCGTTGGAGCGTCGTGAGATCGTAGAGGCGCGGCGCGATTTGCGAACTGCCCTTTTTCTCCTCGGAAACGGACGCGAGCGGCTGGCCCTGACACGCGGCGAGGACGGCCTCGGCTTTCGCTTTTTCCCAGAGGCGGTCGATGCGGTCGTGCTCGTCGTCGTTCTTTTTGAAATCCGGCCGCTGGTAAGTGCCCTCGTAGTCGCCTTTCGCGACGCCGAACTTCGCGGTGACGCGCCAATAGCCGCGCGGTTTGAAATTCCGGATCTCCAACTCGCGCTGATAGACGAGCGCGAGCGTCGGCGTCTGCACGCGGCCGACGGAGGCGACGTTGCCGGCGCGCGAGCCGAACATGCGCTTGGTGATCGCGCGCGTGCCGTTGATGCCGATGAGCCAGTCGCTCTCGCTGCGGCAACGCGCGGCGTCGGCCAGGCCCTGCATCTCGGAGTCGTCGCGCAGGCGCTTGAACGCCTCGTTGATGCCCTCGTTCGTCATCGACGAGAGCCAGAGGCGTTTCACCGGATGCTTGTTCTTCGCGAGCAGCGCGAGGTTCTTGAAAATGAGTTCGCCCTCGCGGCCGGCGTCGCAGGCGTTGATGACTTCTTTGATGTCCTTCCGAGCGATGAGTTTTTTGAGGAGGTTGAAGCGGTCCTTGGAATCCTCGATCGGCTTGAGCTCGAATTTTTCCGGGATGATCGGGAGCGTCTCGAGGCGCCAGAAGCCGTATTTCTTCTTGTCGATGTCCTCGGGCATCTGGAGTTCCACGACGTGGCCGACGGCGGACGAGATGACGTGTTCGTCGTTCTCGTAGTGGTCGCCGTGCTTGGGAACTTTGCCGAGGGCGCGGGCGATGTCGGCAGCGACCGACGGCTTCTCGGCGATGATGAGGGACTTCATGGGGAGGCGAGCCGTTACGCACCGACGCGCCGGATTTCAAGCACTACTTTTTCTGTAGAGCCGCGCGCGCACGCGCGCACGCGTATAGGCGCGCGCTCGCGCGCGCGAGGGGGACTCGGGCCGCTTTCGATTGGCGCCACGTCGCTAACTCAGCCTCGACCTTGACCCAATTGGGGCGAGATCGCACAACCTTCCCGGGCCAACGCGACACCGGCGTTCATCCGTCAGCGCCACTCACGCGGGCGGGGTGCTGTGCGAATTCCTTCTCTCGTTCGTCATGAGCAAATCCAAGCGAAGCACCCTCCAAGTGAAGGGCTCGGCCGTCGGGGTTCTGTCCGACGATGAGCGCGATTTCATCTGCCTGACCGACATTGCGCGCTACAAGGATGCCGAGCGAACGGACTACCTGATTTCGAATTGGCTGCGCAGCCGCAACACCATCGAGTTCCTCGGAATCTGGGAGCAACTGAACAATCCCGGCTTCAATCCCATCGAATTCGATGGGATTAGAAAACAGGCCGGCTTGAACAGCTTCGTCCTGACGGCCAAGCGCTGGATCGAAGCCACGGGCGCGGTCGGCCTCATTTCCAAAGCGTGAAGCACCTTCGGTAGCCCTGCGCTGCACCGGTCGCGTTGAGAGCGGCTTGTCGATTACGCGCGGGCCCGTTTTCGACTCAGTCGAGATTCACGAAGTAGCGCCGGACAAATTCGCGCAATTTGTCGCGATGGGCGGCGCGGTAAGCGGGGTAGTCCTGGGCAATGCCGGCGTCGGCACAGAGGAAAAGCACGAAGGATTCGAGCAGACCTTCGTCGCGCACTCGCGTGAGGAGTTCGAGGGTGGGTTTGAAGTTCTCCAAGTCCTTCAAAAGATCGGGAGCGGGCTTTTCGGCAGCGGGAATCTCCTTGGCGAACTGAAGCAGAGATTCGAGAGCGGCGACTTCCTCGGGTAGCGAGTGGCGATAAGGCTGGCCAGGGAAGCGCTTCGCGAACTCTTCCTGCGCCCACTTGGAACGAGCTAATCCGTAGAGGAGGTCGATGGGCGTGAACTTTTTCTCCTCCAGGCCGAGGTGAACCTCTTTCTTCGCCGTGTCCCATTCGACGCGAGCGGCGGGCAACTTGAACGCCGGCAATTTGTGCCGTCGTCCGGCCGGTTCCGCGACCTCTTTCAAGGTTCGCCACGCGAGGCCACCGTAAGGATCGGCGACGAACGCCTCGGCCATCTGCACGAGCGCTTCGCGGATTTTGCCCTGTTTCGCGAGTGCGTCGCCCCAGTAGCGATAGGCGACCTCTTGGTTGGGATCGATCTCTGTGGCGCGGCGGAACCAGACGATCGCCTGGTCGTGCTTGCCCGCGACGAACAAACAGTCGCCGGCAAAGAGCGCAGCGCGATAGAGTTTCGGGTCAGCTTCGAGGGCGCGCTGATACGCGACGAACGCTGCGTCGAGATCGCGTTGGACGAACGCCGCCTCGCCTTCCTGCATCGCTAGATCGGCGACGGGATTGGCGGAATATTTCGGTTTATCGATCGATCCATCGGCCTTGATGTGCGCGAGCAGCAGGCCGACGAGCGGCTCCTTGAAGTCCGAGGTGCGCGCGACCTCGAGGGCTTTGCGCGCTTTCTTGCGCTGCAGATTGCCGGGCTTGCCGTCGAACTCCGGCGTCAGCGATCGAAGATACAGCGCATAAGCGTAGCGGAAGTTCAGTTCGCCGCTTTTCGGCTGCTCCTTCAGCAGCGATTCGTAGAGCGGAATCGCCTGATCGTGCTTTGCCGCGTCGGAGCGCGCGTTGGCTTCGGCAAAATCGAGCGCGAAACGCTCTGGCGTGCGATCGGCGGCGCTGAGCGCCGTGGCGAGAGACAGCGAAAAGAAGAACGCGAGCAGACGGGCCATGCGGCATTTCTGTCGCGCGGGCGCAAACGGCGCAAGCGTGGCTACGCAGTTGTAGGAGCGGCTTTACGCCGCGATTGCTGCGAAGCGTGTAAGGCGTGCGAACGAGTCGCGGCGTAAAGCCGCTCCTACAGTCAGTCAGCGCCGCGACCGCCGCTTAGGCTCCGATCTCAGCCATCGACGCGTCGAGCGCGGCGAGGAGTTCGGCGATGGTGGCGTCGGTTTCGTCGCCCATGTTCGAGATGCGGAAGGTCTTTCCCTTCAGCTTGCCGTAGCCGCCGTCGATTAGGAAACCGCGTGCTTTCAGCTTCGTGTTCAGCGCGGGCAGGTCGATGCCGCGCGTGTTCGCGAAGCAGTTGAGCGAGACGGAAGCGAAGCGCTCCTCGGGGAAAAGTTTGAAACCTTTCGCGTAGCCCCACTCGCGCACGACGCGGTTCAGTTTCACGTGACGCGCGTAACGCGCCTCGAGTCCCTCGGCGGCGATGTCGTCGAGCTTCGAGCGCAGCGCGTAGATCAGCGGGATCACCGGCGTGCTGGGCGTCATGCCGCCTTCGTGGTTTTTCTCGAATTCGACGAGGTCGAAATAGTAGCCGCGGGTCGGCGACGTCGCAGCGCGGTCGCGGGCGCGTTGCGAGACCGAGAAAACCGTGATGCCCGGCGGGAGCGCGAGCGCCTTTTGCGAACCGGCGAGGACGATGTCGAGGCCGAGCGCGTCCTGGTTGATCGGCACGGCGCTGAACGAGCTGACGGTGTCCACGATCGCGATCACGTCGGGAAATTCGCGCAGCACGGCGGCGAGCGCGGGCAGGTCGCTCATGCAACCGCAGGACGTTTCGTTGTGAATGATCGTGACGGCGTCGTAGCCGCCTTTCGCGAGTTCGGCACGGAGCGCGGCCGGGTCGACCGGTTGGCCCCACTCGGATTGCAGGCCGGCGGCCTCGAGGCCGCAGCGGCGCGCGACGTCGAGCCACTTGTCCGAGAACGCGCCGTTCATGCAGCAGAGCACTTTTTTGCGGACGACGTTGCGGAGCGTCCCTTCCATCACGCCCCACGCGCTGCTCGTCGCGAGGTAGACGGAATTCTTCGTGCCGAACAGCGCCTGCAGGCCGGGAGTCATGCTGCGATAGAGCGCGATGAATTCGCTGCCACGATGGCCGATCATGGGCTGCGCCATGGCGCGCAGGGTTTTCTCGGAGACCGCGATCGGGCCGGGGATGTAGAGCTTGTAGGGCATGGGAGGCGCGACACCGGAGTTGCCACTTGCGCGGCCGGCATCAAGGTGACCATAAAAGCATTCGCGCGCGTCGCGCGGTCAAAGCCATTTCACGTCATGCCTAATCGCTGGATTCGCTCCAAGCTCAACGAATTCGAGCAGTTCGGCATCGACGTCATCATGGGGAAACGCGAGGGCTTCGGCGCGCTCGTCTTCGCGGCGTTTCTCCAGGCGTGCTCGTATCTTTTCAGCGGCATTGTGCAGGCGCGGCTTTGGCTCTACCGGAAACGCATTTTTCACGACACGCCGCTCGGTTGCCTCGTCGTGGTCGTCGGCAATCTCACCGTGGGCGGCACGGGCAAGACGCCGGTCGTGGAGATGTTCGCACGCGCGCTGCGCGACCGCGGCCGCAAGGTCGCCATCCTCTCGCGTGGCTACAAGAGCAAGGCCCCGCCGCTCTGGAAACGCCTCTGGCACGACTTCACGCATCAGGACGCCGAGCCGCCGCGCATCGTGAGCGACGGCGAGCGGCTGCTGCTCGACTCGGAGCTGGCGGGCGACGAGCCGTTCATGCTCGCGAAAAATCTTCCTGGCGTCGTCGTGCTCGTCGACAAGGACCGCGTGAAAGCCGGCGCGTATGCGATCAAGCGCTTCGGCTGCGACACGCTCGTGCTCGACGACGGTTTTCAATATCTGCCGCTCAAGGGCCGCCTCAACCTGCTGCTCGTCGACAAAACGAATCCGTTCGGCAACGGCTTCCTGCTGCCGCGCGGCATCCTGCGCGAGCCCGTGAAGCACCTGAAGCGCGCGTCCTACGTTTTCCTCACGAAGTCGAACGGCCACCGCGACGAGGAACTCGAGCACCTCATCCGCCACTACAACCCGCACGCGGAGATCATCGAGTGCGCGCACCGGCCGCAATTCCTCCAGCGCGTCGGCAACGGCGAGAAGCGTCCGCTCGAGGACTTGAAGGGGCGACGCATCGCGGCGTTCAGCGGCATCGCGACGCCGGAGAGCTTCGAGCGCTTCCTGCGCGAGGGTGGGGCGCACCTCGTCTACGCGCGGCGGTTTCTCGACCACTATCGTTTCACGTCGGACGATCTGCGCGAAGTTTATGCGGAGGCCGAGAAGGCCGGTGCGGAGTTCATCGTGACGACGGAGAAAGACGCCGTGCGCATCACGCCAGCGGATCAGCATCCGGCGCGCCCGCTTTATTTCCTGCGGCTCGAGATTGAAATCCTGCGCGGCGCCTCGGACTTCAAGGAAGCGGTGGGCAAGATCTGTTTCCCGCGCGGCCTGCCGGCGAACGAATTGCCGGAGCCGAACGAGCCCGATGCCGAGGCGGCAGTCGCGGCGCAGTGAGCATCAAAGCCGGACGACCTGGAGGGCCGAGCTCCTGCGAGGCCGCGAAGGTGATGTCGCGTCCGCACGCGAACGGCCTCGCGGGAGCTCGGCCCTCCAGTCGCAGCGGACTCGAAGGTGGTCGCCGCTGGACCAACGGCGACAGCGGGCGCGGCGGGCGCATCGAGCCTCCTTGGCGTCGCTGGGACAGCGACGCCCACCTCGATCGGAGCCCGTCGTCGCGGGCGACTCCCACGGCGCCTTTGCTGTTGAAGGCCGCGCGGCGGCGGGCGATAGCTTGCGGATGTCCGATCCCCGTTTCGCGAAACTGGCTGATGTCCTCACTGGGTTCTCCACGGACCTGAAAAAAGGCGAGCGCGTGCTCATCGACGCGTTCGATATTCCCGACCTCTTCGTGGTCGCTCTGGTCCGCGCGGCGCGCGCACGCGGCGCGTTGCCCTACGTGAACATCCAGCGCGCGCGCATCACGCGCGAGTTGCTCCAGGGCGCGCAGGCCGAGCAATACCAGGTCTCCGTCGACGTCGAGCTGGCCCGCATGCAGAAGATGGCGGCCTACATCGCGGTGCGCGGCTCCGATAACATTTTCGAGACCTCCGACGTGCCCTCGGAAAAGGTTCAGCTCGTCGCGAAGATCATGAAGCCCGTGCTCGATTACCGCGTGAACAAGACCAAGTGGGTCGTGCTTCGCTGGCCGTCGTCCGCCATGGCGCAGCAGGCAGGCATGAGCACCGAGGCGTTCGAGGATTTTTATTTCCGCGTCTGCACCTTCGACTACCGCCGCTACGGCCCGGGCATGAAGGCGCTCACGGACTTGATGAACAAGACCGACCGCGTCCACCTCAAGGGCCCGGGCACCGACCTGCGTTTCTCGATCAAAGGCATCGGCGCCGTGCCGTGCGGCGGCTTGCGCAACATCCCCGACGGCGAAGTGTTCTCCTGCCCGGTGAAGGACAGCGTCGAGGGCACGATCAGCTACAACGCGCCGACCGTTTACCTCGGCACCGCGTTCGACAACATCAAGCTCACCTTCAAGGCCGGCAAGATCGTCGAGGCGGCGAGCAACAACACGAAGCGTCTGAACGAGATTCTCGATACCGACGCCGGCTCGCGCTACGTCGGCGAGTTCGCAATCGGTTTCAATCCGCACATCCAGCAGCCGATGCGCGACATTCTCTTCGACGAGAAGATCGCGGGCTCCTTCCACTTCACGCCCGGCCAGGCCTACGAGATCGGCGGCAACGGCAACAAGTCCGCCGTGCACTGGGACATGGTCTGCATCCAGCGTCCCGACTACGGCGGCGGCGAAATCTGGTTCGACGGAAAGCTCATCCGCAAGGACGGCCTCTTCGTGCCGAAGGCGCTGCAGAAGCTGGATCCGGATCAGTTGCTGAAAGTGAAATGAGGTAGGGCGAACCGTCCCGGTGAGCCGTCGTGCGTTGCGGCTCGTCGGGGACGACTCGCCCTACCACCGACGATGCGCTCCGAGCTTTCAAAGTTCGTCCAATCGCTCCCGAAGACGGAGACGCACCTGCACCTCGAGGGCGCGCTGCCGCTCGAATTGCTGCGGCGCGTGCGCCCGGAGTTCCGCGATCGCACGCCAGACTCGTGGGCGCCGCACTTCAAGTTTCGCGACTTCGCGCATTTCGAGGCCGAGCTGCTCGACATGGCGTTCTCGTGGTTCACGTCGCCCGAGCGCTACCACGAGGCGGCGAAGCTGATCTTCGCGCAGCACCTCGCGCAAAACGTCCGCTACGTGGAGACGAGCTTCGCCTCAGGCGGCGTGGAGTTTCTCGGCTTCGACGGGCGCGCCGTCGCGCAAGCGATCCGCGCTGCCGTGCCGCGCGGACTCGAGGTGCGGATCTTTTTCGGCATCCACCACCGCGGACGCCCGCCAAAAATGGAATCGGTGCTCGCCGACGCGCTCACCTGGCCGGAGCTCGACGGCATCGATCTGCACGGCCCCGAGGACCACGCCGTCGAACCGTGGACGTGCGAGTATTGGGCCGCGGCGCGCAAGGATGGCAAATACACCAAGGCGCACGCGGGCGAGTTCATGGGCGCGGACTTCGTGCGCTACGTGATGGACGAGCTGAATCCCCACCGGATCCAGCACGGCGTGCGCGCCGCGGAGGACGCCACGCTGCTCGCGCAACTCGCGCGCGCGGGCGTCGGCCTCGACGTGTGTCCGATCAGCAACGACAAGCTGATGCCCGGCATCACGCTCGCGACGCACCCGATCCGCACGCTCTTCGACGCTGGTGTGAAGGTGACGGTGAGCACCGACGACCCGATTTCCTTCGGCAATACGCTCGCGGACGACTACCTCGCGCTCGCCGAGCACCGCGGCTTCACGCGCCGCGAACTCGCGCAGCTCGCGCGCAACGGCTTCGAGCTGGCGCTGCTGACGGACGCGCAAAAAGCGCCGCACCTCGCTGAGCTGGACGCGATCATCGCGGTGCAAGCGTCCGCCTCGTAGCAGCCGACGTAAGGAGGCTGAGGAACATGGCGTCGCCTTCGCCAGCCTCCTCACGTCGGCTGCTACGAACGATGCACGCTGCGTGTTAGGTGGCGCGCAAGTGGGCGATCTACACGGCTGGATTTCATGGAGGCGGGGCCATCAGCCCCGCGAATTTCGCCTTCGCAGCGCGCAGCTCGCGGGGCTGATGGCCCCGCCTCCAATCTTGCGGAGCGGCGCGCTCCTCTCAACCGTGCCGCGCGGTGTCGTCTACTTACAAATTTCCCGAAGGCTCGCGTCGTGAACGCACCGACAAGGTGCTCGCGCACGCGTTTCCCGAGCACAGCCGCGCGGCAATTCAGCGCGCCATCGCGGCCGGGCTCGGGAAGGTCGACGGCAAGGTCGTCGCGCAGAGCGACGATGTGCGCGGCGGACAGACGATCGAATTTTCGATGCCGGAGGCGAAGCCGGCCGAACTCAAGCCGGTCGACATCCCGCTCGACGTGATTTTTGAGGACAAGCACCTCATCGTGCTCAACAAGGCGGCCGGCATGGTCGTGCATCCCGGCGTCGGCACGGGCGAGGACACGCTCGTGCACGCGTTGCTGGCGCACTGCGAAGGCGAATTGAGCGGCGTCGGCGGCGTCGAGCGGCCGGGCATCGTGCACCGCATCGACAAGGAAACGACCGGCCTGCTCGTCGTCGCGAAGAACGACGCGGCGCACCGCGCGCTGTCGGACCAGTTTGCATCGCGCACGTTGCTGAAAGAATACGTCGCGCTCGTCAGTGGCGTGCCGAAGGCGATGAGCGGCGTGATCGATCGCGCCATCGCGCGTCATCCAGTGCATCGGCACCGCATGACGACGGGCGAGGGAGGCCGGCCGGCGCGGACGGATTGGACGCTGCTGGAGAAATTCGGCGAAGCGGCGGCGTTCGTGCGCTGTCGGATTCACTCGGGGCGCACACATCAGATTCGCGTGCACCTGAAATCGATCGGGCACCCGCTGCTCGGCGATCCGACTTACGGGTGGAAACAAAATCCCGCGATGCCGGCCGTGCCGCGCGTGATGTTGCACGCTGAGCATCTCGTGCTGACACATCCGGTGAACGGCAAGACGCTCGATTTGCGCGCGCCGTTGCCGGCGGATTTCGAAGCGATGCTCGCGGCGCTGCGCAAGCTGTAGGTTGCGCGGGTGATGTCGGTCGCAAGCTACGCAGTGTGGTAGGGGAATTCGCAAGAATTTCGCCCGCCCGAAGCGGCGAAAGCCTGACGGCTTCCGCTACGAGGAGCGGCGCTACGTTGCGAGCAACTCCGCGGCGAGGCCGTAGCGGAGGTTGTAGAACGAGTGGCGGAATTGCGTGAAGCCGCCGGCGTCGGCGACGGCGAGGATCGTCGCGATCGCCGTCGGAAACACGTCGGCGCGCGCGGACGGGAGGCCGGGGATGCGTCGGCGTTCTTCGAGCGCCATCGGGGCGAGGAAGTCGAGTAGCGCGGCCAACTCGGTGGTCGTGACGAGCGGAGCGGTTTCCTCGGCTTTCTTTCCCGAGCGGGCGCCGAGGATGGCGCGGACGGTCGCCACCGTGCCGCCGGTGCCGACGGCGTAGTGCGTCGCGCCGAAGCGGAAACTCGACGCGCGGAGTGTCGCGGCGACATGCGCGGCGATGAGCGTGCGGCTGTCGTCGGCGAACGGCGCGCTCGGATCGCGGACGAATTTCTCGGTGAGGCGCACGCAACCGAGTTGGAGGCTGAGTTCCTGTTGAATCTGGCGGTCGCGGAACTCGAGGCATTCGAGCGAGCCGCCGCCGAGGTCGAAGACGTAGAAGTCGCTCAGGTCGGCGAGCGCGGGATCGGCGGTGAGGCCGCGGCCGATGCCGTTGGCTTCCTCACGTCCGGTCAGGATGCGAATATCGTGTCCGGTAGCGGCGAGGATGCGGGCGCGAAACTCGGCGCCGTTGGCGGCGTCGCGCACGGCACTGGTGGCGACGAGCAGCGTGCGTGCGGGTGCGTGCGGCGCGGCAAGCGCGAGCAATTCCTGCACAGCGGCGATACCGCGCGCCATGCCTTCCTCGCTCAGGCGTGGCTCGGCGGCACTGATGCCGGCGCTGATGCGCGCGTCGAGGGACTTGTGCAGTCGGATTTCGAGGCCGCCGTCAGGAGCGCGCGCGGCGACGAGCACTTTGATGGAGTTGCTGCCGATATCGATGACGGCGACGGAGGGCGAGTTGACCACGGAAGAATTCAGAGCGCGCCAATGATTCGGTGCGAACAAACAGCAACACAATCCCAAGATTATACCAACGTCCGCTAGCTAATAGACTTTACGAGGCGGGCGGAAGCCGCTGAGATGGACGGATGGCTCGCACCTTTCCGTTGTTGGGAGAAGAGTTGGTCAAACAGATCGAGACGGCGTGGGCCGAGCCCCAGCCGGAGTG
>JACPIT010000005.1 GCA_016187945.1 Opitutia bacterium | reverse complement strand
CGCCTCCGCCGGCATGCTCGGCTCCATCGACGCCAACGCCGGCGACCAGCTCCTCGGCTGGGACACCGACCAGTTCAACACCGACGTGCGCGAACTCACGCTCGCGATGGTCTCCATCCTCAAAGCCGGCGGCCTCGGCACCGGCGGCTTCAACTTCGACGCCAAGCTCCGCCGTCCGTCCATCGACCCCGAGGATCTCTTCCTCGCGCACATCGGCGGCATGGACGCCTACGCATTGGCCTTCAAACTCGCGCGCCGCATCCTCGCCGAAGGCAAGTTGGAGCGCTTCGTCGCCGACCGTTACGCGAGCTTCGACACCGACTACGGCCGCGACATCGAGAAAGGCAAAGCGACGCTCGCCTCACTCGAGAAACTCGTGCTCACCAAACTCGGCGAACCCACCCCGCGCTCCGGCAAGCAGGAGTATCTCGAGAACCTGCTCATGCAGTATCTGCACGGCTGACGCCCGCCGCGTAACGCCGCCCAGTGAGCCTCGCGCATCAGATCGACAGGTAGGGCGCACCGCCGAGACATCGCACTCGTCGCCGGCCCGGTGCGCCGGGAACGTGGCATCACGCTCGCGGCGGAGCGGGCCGCTCCGCCCTACCTTCCGCTGCGTGAGCGTCAGCCTTTCGCGCGAGCGTCAATAATCCTGGAAAGCGCAGTTGAACCACTGATTTTCACCGATGAGCACTCATCGAAGCAGACTTGCATTGCCGCTATCGCCCACCTGGCGGTGAGCCACCCCACGCCGCGCTTTTCGGCCTTCTCATTCATCAGTGTGCATGAGTGTTCATCAGTGGTTAATCTTCGGCGGAATTTAGGATAATTAAAGCGGACGCCATAGAGCGGCCCCGATCTCCTCGGGGCCGCTGCGGCGGCGGCTATCGGGTGAGTGCGGCAGCGGCGCCCTTCACGTCGACTCGGGTCGTCGGCGGCCCAAACTCCCTCTCTGGCGATACTCCGATGCCGGGATGCTCATGTGGCGGCGAAAGACGCGCGAGAAATAGAGCGGATCGTTGAACCCGACCGCGTAGCCGATCTGCGCGATCGTGTCGCAGGTCGCCTCGATCCGTTCGCAGGCTTTCTGCAACCGGAGTCGGGTGAGAAACTCGATCGGGCTGCAGTTCATCTGGCGCTTGAACGTCGTGCTGTAATGCGGAATCGAAAGACCAGCCGCGCGGGCGAGTTCTTCGAGCGAAATCGGACGGCTCAGGTTCTCGCGCATGAACCGGATGGTGCGGAGCACGCGATCTTCCGTGTGCCGCCGGCGCGGATCGGCCGGCCGCTGCGACGTGCGGCAAAGCCCGAGAAAATGCGCGAACGACGTGCTGAGCCCGATCAAGTCCGAATCCGTGTAGCCGCCGAGCACGTGACGATAGCAGTCCTCGAAGGCCTCGATCAGGACTTCGATCTGGTGCACCGAGAATTTGCGGTGTCGTCCGGCGCCGCCGACGATCCGCGCGTATTCCTCCGCCCACGTGCCGGCAAAATGAAACCAGATTAACGTCCATGGATTCGCCGGATCGGCGGCGTAGTCGTGCGGCAACTGCGGCGGCAACACCACACCCTGACCGCCGTGCAACGACCAGCCGGCGCCGTCGAGGTGACCGCGTCCTGCGCCCTTGAGACAAAGGATGAGCACGTGTTCCGGCCGGCCGTGCGGCCGCACGACGGAGTGGCCACGCACGTGATCGAAACGTCCGGTGTGCGTGACGCACAGCCCCCGCGAGCCGGGCAGCGCCTTGGCCCGGCGCAGCACCGCGGGCGAGAGAATCGTCAGCCGCTCGCCGGGAAAACCGTCTGCCATCGGCGCGGGCAAGTCTGCCGCCTCGAGTTTCATGCCATAAGATCGTCCATGCGATTCATCCGATGCTCCATTCCGGCGCTGGCAATTCAATTGTAGGATAGGCGCACCCCGTTTGGACGCTCGGTCCCGTTCCCCACGAATTTGTCCATCGCCCCGCATGATCACCGCTCCCGTCGACGCCGCTGCCGCAACCGAACCGCCGCTCGCGGTGAACCGCGTTTATCTCTGGGCGCTCTCGCTCGTCGCCGCGCTGGGCGGTTTGTTGTTCGGCTACGACTGGGTCGTCATCGGCGGCGCCGCGATGTCGTTCGCCGTCGGTTTCCTGTGGATCGCGTGCTTCCTGCTGACCTACACGTTTCCGATCTTCAACGCGCTGCTCGGTTCGCACGTGACGTTCTGGATCTACGCCGGCATTTGCGCCGCCGGCTTTCTCTTCGTGCTGCGCCGCCTGCCCGAAACCAAGGGCCGCACCCTCGAAGAAATCGAGGCCGACCTCGCGTCCTGAACGGCGTTTCTCGTTTTCCGTTTTCCGCCATGAGCGTCATCGCCCGACTCGAGTCCCTGACTCTGCCCACTTATCCCGTCGGCCAGCCCGAGAAGAATCCGGTGTTCTTCGAGCGCCGCGTTTACCAAGGCTCCAACGGCAAGGTCTATCCCGTGCCGTTCGTCGACAAGGTCTACGACGAACCCCGGCCGGTCGCCTACCGCTCGGCGCTCCTCGAAAACGAGTTCGTGCGCCTCGTGATGCTGCCGGAAATCGGCGGCCGCATCCTGATCGGGCAGGACAAGAGCAACCGCGACTACGATTTCTTCTACCGACAGGACGTGATCAAACCCGCGCTCGTCGGACTCGCGGGCCCGTGGATTTCCGGCGGCGTCGAGTTCAACTGGCCGCAGCATCATCGCCCCGGCACGTTCATGCCCGCCGACTGCTGCATCGAGGAGGAATCGGACGGGGCGCGCACGATCTGGTTTTCGGAACACGATCCGCTCAACCGCCTCAAGGGCCTGCACGGGCTCCGGCTGCGCCCGGGCAGTGCGCTGATCGAGCTGCGCGCGCGGCTCTTCAACCGCACCCCGCTCACGCAGACCTTCCTCTGGTGGGCCAACGTCGCGGCCATGGTTCACGATCGCTACGAGAGTTTCTTCCCGCCCGACGTGCACTACGTCGCGGATCACGCCGTGCGTGCACAGAGCGCTTTTCCGCTCGCGAACGGTCCCTACTACAGCGTGCCGTATCACCAGCGGCCCGGCGCGAACAACCTCGCTTGGTATAAAAACATTCCGGTGCCGACGAGCTACATGGTCTGCGAAACCGCCTGCGACTTCTTCGGCGGCTACGATCACGCGGCCGCCGGCGGCTTCGTGCACGTCGCGGACCGACACCTCTCGCCCGGCAAGAAGCAATGGACGTGGGGCAACCACGAGTTCGGCTGGGCGTGGGATCGCGAACTCACCGACCGGGGCGGTCCTTACGTCGAGCTGATGGCCGGCATCTACACCGACAACCAGCCGGACTTCTCGTATCTGTTGCCGTATGAAACGAAGACCTTCTCGCAATTCTGGTGGCCGATCCAACGCACCGGTCCGGTGCAGACGGCGAACACCCGCGCCGCGCTGCGCCTCACCGTGCGCGAGGATCGCCAGCTCGACGTCGGCGTGCTCGTGTCGTCGCCGCTCGATCGTGCGCGGATCGTTCTCACCGACGGCGACGCCGTGCGCGTCGACGAACGCGTTTCCCTCCGTCCCGGCGAACCGTGGCAGCGCGCCGACCTGCGCCTGACTGGCGATCGCGCCTCCGCGCTCGAGCTGCGTCTGCTCGACGCGAGCGACCGGGAAATCCTGCGTTATCGGCCCGCGCCGGAAAACGCTCCCGCGGTGCGGTCGCGCTCCGTCGCCACCGAACCGCCTCCGCCCGAGGAGACGCGCAGCGCCGACGAACTTTTCCTGATCGGCGAGCACCTCGAACAATATCGCCACCCGACGCGCGATCCCGAACTCTACTGGCGCGAAGCGCTGCGCCGCGACCCCGGCGACGCGCGCTGCCACCTCGCGCTCGGCCAGCGCGAACTGCGCCGCGGCCGCTTCGACGCGGCGGCGCAGCACCTGGCCGCGGCCGTCGCACGGTTCACGTCGCGCCACCCGAACCCGGTCACCGGCGAGGCACACTATTATCTCGGACTCGTCCGCCGCTGGCAGGGACGCGACGACGAAGCCTACGGCCTGCTTTCCAAGGCGACCTGGAACTACGAGTGGCGTTCGGCCGCCCATTACGAACTCGCGATGCTCGACTGCCGCCGCGCGCGTTGGTCGCAGGCGCTGGAGCACCTCGCCGCCGCCGAGGCGACCAATCAGGACAACAACAAGCTCTTCGTGCTGCGCGCCGCCGTGCTGCGACGCCTCGGCCGCACGAGCGAAGCGGCGCAGACGCTCGCGCGCCTGCTCGCGATCGATCCGCTGGACCACTGGGCGCGCAGTGAGCAGGCGTTGCTCGAAGGCGCCGCCGCCGAGACGCGTTTTCTGGAACTTTCGCGCAACGACGCGCAGACCGCGCTCGATGTGGCGTTCGACTACGCCGACGCCGGTTTTCGGCCGGAGGCGATTCAAGTGCTCGAACGACATCGCCGTGGTCCTCTCACGCCGGCGGCCGTGCCCAATCCGCTCCAACGCTCGCAGATGGTCCTTTACGCGCTCGCCTGGCTGCATGCGCTCCAGGACGCGCCGGTGCCGGTCGCGGCGCTTCTCACCGAGGCGCGCGCGCAAGATCCCGACTATTTCTTTCCGTCGCGCCTGCACGAGCAGCTCGTCCTCGAGTGGGCGATCGGCCAGCCCGGCGCAGATCCCGTCGCGAACTACGCGCTCGGGAATTATTTTTTCGACCTCAAGCGCCACGAAGACGCCATCGGCGCCTGGGAAACATCCCTCGCCGCCGGAGCGTGTTTCGCGACAGTGCATCGCAATCTCGGCATCGCCTATTGGAACGTCCGTCGCGATGGCGTCCGTGCGCGTGCCTCCTATCGGCAAGCCCTCGCGCTCGATCCGACCGATGCCCGGCTCGTGAGCGAGTTCGATCAGCTCGGCAAAAAACTCAACGAGCCGCCGGTCGCGCGTCTCGCCTTCCTCGAGGCGCACCGCGCGCTCGTGACGCAGCGCGACGATGCGTCCGTCGAACTCGCGGCGCTCTACAACGTCCTCGACCAACCCGCTGCGGCACTCGCGCTGCTCGGCGCGCGCCGTTTTCATCCCTGGGAAGGCGGAGAGGGTTCGGTGCTCCGGCAATACACCACCGCGCGCCTTCGGCTCGGTCAACGGGCCCTCGCGGCGGGCGATGCGGCGCAAGCGCACGACCATTTTGCCGGTGCGATGAACGTGCCGGAGAATCTCGGCGAAGCCTATCATCTCCTCCAGGCCAAGGCCGAGGTGAACTACTGGCTCGGCCGCGCGCTCCGTGCGCTCGGCCGTGAGACCGCGGCGGTGCGCGCCTTCGAGGCCAGCGCCGGCGAGCGCGGCGACTTCGCCGAGATGGCCGTCACCGAGCACAGCCCGCTGAGCTATTACCGCGGCCTGTCGTTGCGTGAACTCGGACGCGGGACAGAGGCAAACCATCTGTTCGACGAACTTCGCGAATTTGCCGTGAGCCGGCTCGGTCAGAAAGCCGCCATCGACTATTTCGCCACGTCGCTGCCCAATCTTCTCGTCTTCGAGGAAGACCTCCAGGCCCGTCGCGATGCCGAGATGCATCTGCTGCTCGCGCTCGCTGCGCACGGGCTGGGCGACACGGCGGCCGCCCGCGCGGCGCTGCGGAAAGCGCTCGATTTCTCCTGCGCCGATCAACGCGCGTCCGACCTCGCGCGGGACCTCGACGCCCCGACACACGAAATCCCCCACCATGACCTGCCTTAAAATCGTCCTCACCTTCGCCGCTCTCGGCTTGTGCGCTCGCGCAGCGTGGCGATCGACGGCCTGCCGGTCGCGCCGATCGTGCGGGTGATCGACAACTTCAACCGTAACCGTTCCCTCGCGAACGTTTTCGAGGCGCGCGTCGGACGCGGTCGATTGCTGTTCAGCGCGATCGACCTCACCCGCGACCTCGCGCATCGCCCGGTCGCGCGACAATTGCGGACGAGCCTCGCGCGCTACCTGCGCAGCGAATCCTTCCAGCCGCAAACGGAGCTTTCGCCCGAGCAACTGCGCGCGCTCGTCGCGTCGAGTTCAGACGAATATCGTCGCTAGCGCGCTGAGGAAAAACGCGTGGCCGCCGGGGTGAGCGTCACGATACCGCCGATCCGGTCCGACTCGAAATGCCGCGACGCGCCAGCCGCACGCGCCACACTCTAGTTTGTCATCGCGAGCCCGACAGAGTCGGGCGTGGCGATCCCGCAGCCGCGGCGGGGGCCGGCGCGGAAAATTCGTAGTGACCCGAGCCGGCGCGCAACGTCAGACGGCCGCCGCCGAAGGTGCTGCCGGTGACGCCGGCGGCGTGCGTGGCGGGCGTGTTTCCTTCGCGCACGGCGTCGGCGTCCGCGGCGGGGATCACGATCTCCGCGCTCGTGTTGACGGGAATGTCGACAGTGAGAGCCAGCCGGTCGCCGGACACGGTCCATTCGCACGCGAGCAGACCGTAGGGCGTGCGCACGCTGCACTGGGCGCGATCGATTCCGCCGGCGCCGACGAGCGGCGCGATGCGGACGCGCCGGTAGCCGGGCTCCACGATTTGCAGGCCGCCGAGATGGGCGAACATCCAATCGCCGACCGCACCGTAGGCATAGTGGTTGAACGAGTTCATGTCCACCGGGCCGAATTCTCCGTCGGCGCGAATCGTGTTCCACCGCTCCCACATCGTCGTCGCGCCCATGCGCACCTCGAATCCCCACGACGGATAATCTTCGTTGAGCAACAGGCGCATCGCCAGGTCGTCGCGCCCGATCGAGGTCAGCGCCGGCAACAGCCACGGCGTCCCGAGGAAGCCGGTCTTCAAGTGATGGTTGTCCGCGGCGAGTTTCTCGACGAACTTTGCCGCGGTCTGCTCGCGTTGCGCCGGTTCGACGATCAGGCCCATGCCGAGCGCCATCGCGTAGACGGTCTGCGAGCCGGTGTGGATCGAGCCGTCGGGCGCACGATACGCGGCTGTGAACGCGGCGCGGATCTTCGGCAGCAGCGCGTCGCCTTCGTCGGCGTCGGCCGTCTCGCCGAGCGCGCGCGCCATCTCGGCCATCATGCGCGTGTTCTCGGCGAAGTAGGCGGTGGCGATGACGCGGTGCTCTTCGAGGCGGTCGACGTCGTCGAGATGCAGCCAGTCGCCGGAAAACCATGAGGCGCGGCCCTCTTCGAGCAGGTTGCCGTCGCGCGTGGCGCTGTCGTGCACGAAGCGGTAGAAGCGCCGCATCGCCTCCCAGTTGCGGCGCACGATGCGGCTGTCGCCGGTGGCGCGCCACACGGCGTAAGGCACGGTGATGAACGCGTCGGACCAGCCCACGCCTGTCTCCTCGAATTGGCGGCGCGGAAACGGCACGATCGCGGGGATGTTGCCGTCGGGCTTTTGCGCGTCGCGGACGTCATCCATCCATTTCGAGAGGAACGCGCGCGTGTCCTGCAGCCGCGACGCCGTGGGCGAGAACACGCTGATGTCGCCCGTCCAGCCGAGGCGCTCGTCGCGCGCCGGCGTGTCGGTGGGGATCGAGAGAAAATTGCCGCGCTGGCCCCAGCGGATGTTGCGCACGAGCTGGTCGAGCATCGGATGCGCGAGGCGAAGGTCTCCCGTGTTCGGCAAATCCGAACCGAGCACGATGCCCTGCACGTCGCCCGCTTCCGGCGGAGTGTCGAGCCCGGTGATTTCGACGTAGCGGAAACCGTGCTGCGTGAACGTCGGCTGATAGACGACCGTCTCGTCGCGCGCGAACGTGTAGGTGTCCGTCACCTTCGCCGTGCGGAAGTTGTCCGTGTAGAATCGGCCGCTCTGCTCGCCGGAGCGATAGAGTTCCTCGGCATAACGAAGCCGGACGGTCTGGCCGGCCTTGCCGCGGAGGCGCACGCGCGCGACACCGACCATGTTTTGGCCGAGATCGTAGACGTATTCGCCAGGCGCGGGCGTGTTCCGCGTGCGCGCGGTCAGCACCTCGGTCGCGCGCACCGGTTCGTCCGGCTGCGGCACGAGGGCGCCGACGCCGTCGGAGAGCACGGTCACCGGCGCCCACGTCGAAGCGTCGAAACCCGGCCGGTCCCACCCGGCGCGCTCGCCGCGCGCGTCGTAGCTCTCGCCGTCTTGCAGGTCCGCGCGGGTGAATGGGCCGGCGGCGGCGCGCCAGTCGGCATCGGTGTTGAATTCCTCGCTCGTGCCGTCGGCGTAGGTCACGCGGAGCTTGGCGATGACGGCGAGCGTGTCGCCGTAAACGGCTTTCCAGTTCAGGCCGACTTTGCCGCGGAACCAGCCGTCGGCGAGCATTGCGCCGATCGCGTTCTCGTCGGGGCGCAACAGCGGCGTGACGTCGTAGGTTTGAAACTGCGTGCGGCGCGGGTAGTCGGTCCAGCCGGGCGCGAGCAACTGGTCGCCCACGCGCTGGCCGTTGAGCGAGAGCTGATAGATGCCGCGCGCCGAAGCGTAGAGCCGCGCGCTCTGCACGGGTTTTGCGAGCGTGAATCCGCGGCGCAGCAGCGGGAGCGGCGTCTCCTCCGTCGCCGCGCTCGAGCGCGGAGCGGCGATCCAGCGCGCGTCCGTCCAGTCGGCGGGCGAGAGCAGCGCCGTCTCGAACCACGCAGGCGCACTCCAGTCGCTCTCGCGGTCCGCCGCGTCCCAGATTTTCACCTGCCAGAAATACCGCGTCGCCGCGGCGAGCCGGACCGAGCGCGGGAGCACCACGTCGATCTGCCGCTCCGCCGCAACACGCCCGGAATCCCACACCTCGGCGCCGCCTTCCGTCGCGCCGACGCGGATGCGGTAGGCGCGCTGGACCGTGCCGCGCGCCTCGGCGGCCGCGCTCCACGCAAACGAAACGTCGTCGGCCGCGATGCCGAGCGGGTTGACGCGCGCGTTGGTCGTCACGTGCGCGACCGACAGCGCGCGCGCCGGGACGGGCGCGAGGCACGCGCAGGCGAGCGCCGCTGTGCCGAACCACGCACGGAAGCTGCAACGGAGAGGCGAAAATCGAACGACCGCAGAGCGGGAATCCATTCAACCAATCGAAGCAATCTCGCCGCGCCGCGCGACACGATTTCGCCGCGTGCCGCAGAAAGCTCGCGCGTCCGATGACTCGCTGCGCGCGAGCGGCGGATTGTCTTCGCCGATCCACTCCGCACGCTCGTCACACATGCTGTCGCCCCGCACGCCTCCCCTCCCCGCGTTTCCTGTCCTGGCCGTCGCGTCCTCGCTCTTGCTCTCCGCCGCCAGTGCCATCGCTGCGGAACAAGCGCTCGACCTCGGCTGGCGTTTCCACCGCGGCGACGTCGCGGGCGCGGAAGCGCGCGAGTTCGACGACTCGGCGTGGCGCGCGCTGGATCTGCCGCACGACTGGAGCATCGAGGATTTGCCGGCCGCCGACGGCGTTGCCGGACCGCACGATCGCAACGCCCCGAGCGGCTCCGACGTCGGCTACGCGCGCGGCGGCGTGGGTTGGTATCGACGCACGCTGACCGATGCCGAGCGGCCGGCCGGCAGCGGACTCGAGTTGATCGTCCACGGCGCACAGCAGGAGTGCGATGTCTGGGTCAACGGCACGCACGCGGCCTTTCAGCCGCACGGCTACGTGCCCGCGCGCGTGGAGATCGGCCGTTTTCTCCGCCCGCGCCCCGAGCCGAACACGATCGCGATCCGCGTCGCCAATCCCGAGAACAACTCCCGCTGGTATTCCGGCTCGGGCCTCTACCGCAGCGTCACGCTGCGCGGACACGACGATCTGTTCGTTCCGACGTGGGGCGCGCGCGTCGACACAATCTGGATCGATCCGCAGAACGACCGCGCCAGCGTGCACGTGCGCGTCCAGGTGTGCAACGAACGGGCCGTCCCGCGCGATGCCGACCTCGAACTCGAATTGACCGCGCCCGACGGCACGACGACGCGACACGAACTCGGCCAGCTCCGGCTCGCCCCGTCCGCCACCGAGTGGGCGAACGCCTGGTTGTGGCTGAGCAAGGCGCAGCTCTGGTCGCTGGAAACACCGCAGCTCTACCGCGCGCATTTTCGCGTCCGCGAGCATGGCCGCGCGATCGACGACCTGACGACGCGCTTCGGCGTGCGCACCGTCGCGATCGACGCGGAGCACGGTTTCCGCCTCAACGGCCGGCCGCTCGAACTGCGCGGAGGCAATCTTCATCACGACAACGGCCTGCTCGGCGCGCGCGCGTTTCCCGACGCCGAGCGTCGCCGCGTGCGCTTGATGAAGGCGAACGGCTTCAACGCGATTCGCACCGCGCACAATCCGCCGTCGATCGCGTTTCTCGAAGCGTGCGACGAGGAAGGCATGCTCGTCATCGACGAGTTCGCGGATAGCTGGCAGCTCCCGAAGAAGCGCAACGGCTACCAGCGCTACTTCGACACGCACGCCGAGCGCGACCTCGCGACGATGATCGCGCGCGATTTCAACCACCCGTCGGTCGTCCTCTGGAGCATCGGCAACGAGATTCCGGAGCGGTTCAATCCGGCCGGCGTCGCGATCGGCCGGCGACTCGCGGAGCTGGTGCATCGCGAGGATCCGCGCCGCGGCGTGACTGCGTCGGTCAACTTGCTGTGGGAAGATCCGTCGGTCGGCGACCGCTGGGAGCTGAACGACGCGGCGTTTTCCATCCTCGACGTCGGCGGCTACAACTACCGCTGGCAGAAATACGAGAGCGATCACCTGCGGCACCCGAGTCGCGTGATGTATGGCGCGGAGTCGTATCCGAACGAGGCCTGGGAAAACTGGAACGCGGTCGAGCGCCTGCCGTTCGTCATCGGCGATTTCGTCTGGAGCGCGATGGATTATCTCGGCGAGTCCGGCATCGGTCACACGGGCTACGTCGACGCGAGCGCGATCGTCGGCGACGGACAGGACGCGGCGCATCAGCCGTGGCCGGTGTGGAATAGCTGGTGCGGCGACCTCGACGTGATCGGCGACAAGAAGCCGCAGTCGCTTTATCGTGACGTCGTGTGGCGGCGCAGCGCGATCGAGCTGCTCGTGCACGAGCCGGTGCCGACCGGGAAGAAAGAAAAAGTCGGCTCGTGGGGGTGGCCGGCGGAGTTGCCGAGCTGGAATTGGCCCGGTCAGGAGGGAAAACCGCTGCAAGTTTCCGTCTACAGCCGCGCGCCGCGCGTCCGCCTCGCACTCGACGGCAAGATCGTCGGCGAACAAGACATCGATCCCGCGAAAGGTCTCGCCGCGCGCTTCACCGTGCCGTGGTCCGCGGGCACGCTCACCGCGACGGCGCTCGACGGCCAACGCGAGCTCGCCACGAAATCGCTGCGCACCACCGGAGCGCCGGCGCAACTGCGCCTCGAGCCCGAGCCGGCGCACAGACGCGTGGACCGCGCCGCGCTGATTTTCGTGCCGATCTCCGTGGTCGACGCTGCGGGCGCGCGCGTGCCGGACGCCGCGCTGCCGCTCACGATCGAAGTCGCGGGCGAGGCGGAATTGTGCGCGTTCGGGACCGGCGATCCGGCGTCCGTCGGTTCGCTGACGGACTCGCACACGACCACGTTTCGCGGCCGGGCGCTGGCGATCCTCCGCTCCACGGGAAGACCGGGCGCGGTTCAGATCACGGTAACTTCGACGGACACGTCCCCGGCGCGCCTGACCCAAACGTCGACCTTCCGGTTCGAGCCGTAAACCGGAGGTTGCGGCGAGAACGCGACCGCTATCGCTGCGTTTCGTTCGCCTGGACCCGCGCGACGGACCAACACCACTCGAAACCGGCGGCGAGACCGGCGCGCCAGACTTTCCAGTCGTGCCCGCCGTCGAGCACGCGGAGCTGGGCTTCCACCTGCGGGTGCCGGCGACAATGTTGGTGGAAACGCACGGCGTCGGTCGTGAGGCTTTCACCGGTCGCGTCGCGGATCGGCTCGTCGTCGCCGACGGCGATGAACAGGCGCAGCGGGAGACGCTCGTCATTTTTCACGTCGAGCCACGGCGCGGCGAGATCGCGGTAGATCGCCTCGTCGAAGCGGGCCGCGCCACGTCCGAAGGCGCCGAAGGTGCGCGCACTCGAGTCGACCGGTGGCAGCGGTTCGTAGAGCGCAGGGCTCAGCACGATCGCGGACGCAAAAAGCTCCGGATGCGCGAACGCAAATCGCGCCGCGCCGTAGCCGCCCATCGAGTAGCCGGCGACGGCGCGCCCGTCGCGCTCCGCGCGGGTGCGGTAGGTGCGATCGACGTGAGCGATGAGGTCGCGCGTGAGCGCGGTTTCGACAGCCTCGCCCGCCGGCAGTTGGTCCGTGCCGGCAAATTGCGAATCGACGTAATAGCCGGCGCGCCGGCTCGAAGGCGCGTCGGGCATGACCGCGATCAGCGGCGGGATTTTTCCGTCGGCGATCAGCGCGTCGAGGAGCGGCTTCGCTTGCCGCCAGGCCTGCATCGAATCGCCGCGACCGTGCAGGAGATAGAGCGTCGGATAAGTGCGCGCGGGCGCGGCGTCGTAGCCCGCCGGCAGATAGACGAGAAATCCCAGCGCGTGACCGAGCGCGGCGGACGCACAGCTTTCCTCGACGAGCGTTCCCTGCCCCGGCGTCTCGTCGGCCCGCAGCGCGAGCGCGGCGAGGGCGAACGCAACCGCGGTCGCGAGACGCCGAAGAAAATCAGCTCGTGGCGCGCGCATCGTCCGGTTCGCGCAGGATGGTGAGGCCCTTGAGGGATTCGGGCGCGGGCGGCGGGTAGAACAGGCTCGCGACGTAGCCCACCACGATCGAGAAGAGGATCGAGATCGCGAGATAGAGGAACGGATGCACGAGTTTCCCGAGCCAGACCGCGAAGGTCGCGACGAAGCTGAAGCCCATGCCGATGAGCACGCCCTGCCAGTTCGCGCGACGGGTGAACATGCCGAGCGTGTAGGCGCCGCCGAACGCGCCACCGAACAGGCCGGCCAGCTCGAGCGCGACGTCGAGGAACGAGCTGATGTTGAAACGCGAGAGCAGGATCGCGAGGCCGATGCCGATGAGGCCGGCGAGCACGGTCACCCACTCGGCGATGCGGATGCTCGTCTTCGGATCGGGCTTCGCGGCGAGGCGTTCGTAGAAATCCACCGACACCAGCGTCGACACGCTGTTGAGGATGCTCGAGAGCGTGCCCATCGCGGCGGAGAACAGGCCCGCCAGCACGAGCCCGGTGACGCCGGCGGGCAACTCGGCCGCAATGAAGAGCGGCAGCGTCGCGTCGTTCGGCAGCAGCGGATTCATGCGCTCGGGAAAGCTGTGGTAGTAAACATACAGTCCCGTGCCGATCAGGTAGAGAATGAGACTGCCAGGCAGCACGAGCGCGGCGAAAATCCACACGGAGCGCCCCGCCTCCTTGACCGATTTCGTGGCGAAGACCCGCTGCATCAGCACCTGGTCTTTCGGAAACGTGAGCACCGTTTCCATCAGTTGCAGAAACACGAAGCACCAGATCGTCGCCTTCGTGAGATCGAAGCTCCAATCGACGAGGCGCATCTTGTCGTCGGCCGCCGCGACCGCGAGGAACTCGCGCGAGCCGCCCTTGAGCGACCAGAGGATGAAACCGAGCGCGAAGAACAGGCCGCCGAACTTCACGATCACCTGCGCGACGTCGGTCCAGATGACGGCCTTCATGCCGCCGAGCGCGGTGTAGGCGATCGTGACGACGCCCATCATCAGGATGCTCCAGATCACATCGAGCCCGGTGACCGTCGAAATCGCGAGCGAAGGCAGGAAGAGGATCACACTCATCCGTCCGCCGAGGTGCATCAGGATGCACATGCCGCTCGCCGCCATGCGGACGGAGCGGTGGAAACGTTTGTCGAGATAGGTGAACACCGACATCAGCTCGAGCCGCCGCAGCAGCGGCACGATGCAGAGCGCGACGAAAACGAGCGCGAACACGTTGACGATGTTGCCGAGAAAATACTGCCAGTTGGTCGTGTAGGCTTTCGCGGTCGTCGCGATGTAGCCGATCGAACTCGAGTTCGACGCGTAGAGGCTGATGCCGGCGGCCCAGAACGGGATCGAGCGGCCGCCGACGAAGAACGACGCGGTCGACTGCTTCTTCTCGCGCACGTAGCACCAGTAGCCGATGGCCGCGATGCCGCCGAGGTAGGCGAAGAGCGCCACCCAATCGAGCGGCCGGAGCAGTTGCTTGCTGCCGTCCAGCTCGCAGCCCACGAACGCCGCGGCGCCCATCGCATCGCGCGATTCGAGCAACAGGCCGTTGCGCCACGCCACGCCGCGCTCGATCCGGCCCGGCAGGTCCGCCCCTTGAAACGCGAACGAGCGAGTCACGAGATGAAATGTCGCCAGCCGATCCGCGCCGCCCGCGCGATGCACGGCGAAGAGCAGGTGCGCCTGACCGACGGCGCGCAGGGTGCCGTCGACGAGTTGGCCGGGCAATGTGCCTTGGCGCGCCCAGCCATCCTTCGTCGACCATCGCCAGAGCCCGTCCACCGCCACCTCGCGCACGACGAGGAAAAACGCGCCTTCCTGCGCCGCGGCGCCGCGGGCCTCGCCGGCGGATGGCCACGCGGCGGCGCTCCGCCACGCGGCATCGGGCGCGCCGGGAGTGAGGACGAACAGGCGGGCCGCGCCCGCCGCGTCGGTCCCGGCGACATGCAACGCGTCGCCCGCGACGGCGCCCGCGACGCTCGTCAGCCGCTCGGGCAAGGGGGGCAGCGCGAGTGCGGTGCGCCAGGCGCGGACTTCAACCGCCCCCGGCTGCCCCCGATCCCCTGAAATCAGAAACGGATTCGTGCCGTGCTCGATCGCGCCGACGACGCCGGAAAACGGCGCGGGAGCCGGAATCGCCGTCCAGCGCGCGGGGCGGCCTTCGAGCCGCCATGCCTGGGTGGCGCGAAGGAGCGTCGGTTGCTCCGCCGCGAACAACACACCGCGCCCGTCCGCGCCGTCCGGCAGCGCAGGCAGCATCTCCGTGCGGACGGAAATCAGGTTCTCCGCGAGCGCCAGACTTCCCGGAAGCAGAAGCAGCAGTCCGAGAAGCCGGGCCGGCAGGAAACGCATGAGGGTTGGTGCTGAACGCCAGCGACGGCGGCAAACTCAGAATTTGATCGAGTGCGTGAGCGACACCACGCGGCCGCGTCCCGCGAAATAATTCTGGAACTGGTCAATCTGCGCCCAGGTGAGGATGTAGTATTTGTCGAGGAGGTTCTCGACGCCGAGGGAGAGATCGCCCCACTTCGTGCGGTAGGTGGCGGTGAGGTTCACGAGCGTGTAGCCGGTGGTTTTTTCGTAGGAGCCGAGGCCGACATTGATCTCGCGGTCGAGCAGCGTGGTGCTGCTGAGCGTGAGCGTGGCCTTCGGATTGACGTTCCAACTGAGCGAGGTGCCGATCTTGTCCGGACTCACCGTCGAAACACCTTGCTGGACCACGAGCGGGCCGCCCTCGGTGGCGACGGTCATGCCCTTCGTGTGCGAGTAGAGCGCGGTGAATTTGAGGTCCGGCGTGATCTTGTAGTCGCCGGTGAACTCGAAACCCGTGATGCGCACCGGACGGCGCTGCATGATGAAGTCCTTCGTCACCGGATCGACGGTCAGCGAGACACCGAGCGCGGAATACGAGCGATAGTAGGACGCGCTGAAGCTCGCGCGCTTGCCGTGCCAGGAGACGCCACCCTCCTTGTTGTCCACGATGACGGCCTGGAGATCGAGGATGCCGGCGACGGATTGGCCGGGCGTGTTCACGTTGCGCAGCGGGATGCCGACGTTCGGCAGCGTGAAGCCCTTGCTGTAGGAGCCGAACACGGACCAGCCCTGCGGCAGGCGCACGATCACGCCGGCGTTCGGGAGCGTCGCCTTGTATTTCAAAGTGCCGCCGGTGACGGCCACGCGGTTGCGGAAATAGGTGGTGGTGTAGTCGTCGACCTGGAGACGACCGTCCTCGCGGCGGACGCCGCCGCTGACGGTGACGGGCCCCTGCGTGTAGGAAGCCTGCGCGAACGGCGCGTTGCTCGTGTAGTTCATCGGCGGCACCCAGACGCGGCCGGTGAGCGCGAGGAGCTGTTGCGCGGTCTCGTCGAGATAATCGTAGCCGACCTGAAGTTCGGAGCCGTCGATCTTGAAAAGATTCTCGCCGGACCAGGAGCTGCGCACGCCCTTCTTCTGCGAGTTGATTTCCGACTGGTCGGTGAGTTCGCCGAGCGGCGCGATGAGCGGATCCTGCTTGTCGGCGCCGCCCTTCTCCGCGACGAAGCGCATGGCTTGGCTAGCTTTGTAGGCGTTGAGCGTGAGCGTGCCGCCGAGGAGGTTGTTGTTCGTATAGCCGAGCGCGACCTGGTTGAAACGGTTGAACTCCGTCTTCGCACCGAACGGCACGCCGCGCTTCGACGAATCGGTGAGCCCGGTGGCGCGATTGCCGAGATCCTGCACGTAGTTGCCTTTGCCCTCGAGCATGAAGCGGCTGACGGTGAGCGCGACCCGCTGCGAATTATTCGCGCCGAAGTTGCGTCCGACCTTGATGAAGAGATTGCGCTCCTCGGAGTCGTTGATCGAACCGCTCTGGCTCATGCCCATGCGGCGGCCGTGCGCGTCGTAGGCCATGCCGCGATCCGCGAAGGCCGTTGCGAAATAGACGTCGGTCGGACCGTCCTTGTGCGCGTAATTGAGGCCGACTTTCCAGTTTTCGCTGTCGTCGTAGCCCTGGGACGAGTAGCGCGTCGTGAGCGTCGCCTCGCTTCCCTCCTTCGTGGCGCTCTTCGAGATGTAGTTGATGATGCCGCCGGCGGCGCCGATGCCCTCGACCGCCGACGGGCCGTTGATCACTTCGATGCGGTCCACGATGCCCATGTCGGTGAAGGTGGCGTTGCGGCTGCCCTCGCGCAGCGGCGTCGTCTGCGAGATGCCGTCGAACAGACGCAGCGCGACGCGGCCGCGCAATGTCTCGCCGGTGTTGTTCATCGACTGCGTGGCTTCCGCGTAGCCCGGGACCGTGCGGGACAGCACCGCTGTCGCGTCCTCCGTGAGCAAGGTGGTGTGCGCAATCTCGTCCGGTGTGATCAGCTTCACCGCACCGGGAATCTGGTCGACGGACTTCGGCGAACGGTAGCCGGTCGTGACGGTGAACGTGCCGAGGTTGACGACCTCTTCGTTTTTCGCGGGCTGTTTTTCGTCCTTCGATGCCGGCGCCGCTTCCTGCGCGAACGCGGGCAGCACGCCGAGCGCGAGCAGCAGCGAGCAGGCCGCCGCGGCGTTGGTCTTCTTGCTAGACTGATTTGAGTTCATGGGGTTTGGGGTCAGGCAAACGTTTGCTCTACGATGAAAAAGGTAGGCCGCCGACGGAAGCCGAGGGGAAATCAAGGCGTGGACCACTCCCGGCCACGGACAAACGCGACACGAGCGAACCGGGGAGCCGGGGTGGGCTGAGGCATGATTGAGCTTGCGGAGAGGGGTGACTCGGCAAACGTCGCGTGGTTAGGCAAACGTTTGCGTGACCGCACCATTTTCGTTTTACGTCCGGTGTCAACTTTTTTGTCATGATCCCAGTGAATCCTTCGGACCGGTTCGCCCATTCGTCCCTCACCCGCGTCGCTCTCGCCGGCGTCCTGGGCGACGCGCTGCGACTGAGCCGCCAACATCACCTCGCCACGTTCATCGAGAGCGAAGCCAGTCCGGCGATCGCGCTGTTTCGCGCCGAGCAGGTGTGCGGCAATCAGGAGGGAGACTGGTATGGCGAGCACGCGGGCAAGTGGCTCGTCGCCGCCGCGCGCGCCGCGGCGCAGGCGTCCGACTCCGTGCTTGCGGCGAGTGTGCGCCGCGTGGCGGATTTTCTCGTGCAGCGGCAGGATGCCGACGGCTATCTGGGCACCTACGCGTCGAACCGACGATTCATGTGCCGCCAAGGTCCGGCGCCGCTCACGTGGGACGGCGCGCCGGCGCAGCGCACGTGGGACATCTGGGTGCACAGCTACCTGATTCTCGGGTTGCTCGAGGCCTCGCGCGCACTCGCCGAGCCGCGTTACCTGCAAGCGGCCCGGCGCATCGGCGACCTGTGCTCGCGCACATTTCACGATCAGAAAATTCCCGTCACCTCACTCGGCAACCACCATGGACTCTCGGCCACGGTGCTGATCGACCCCGCGATGGAACTCTACTTCGCCACGGGCGAGCCGCGCTACCTGGCGCTGGCGCGATTGATCCTCGCGGAAATCGAAGCGACGCCCGCGCTCAATCTCGTCGAGCAAATCCTGTCGGACGTCGACGCCGCGAATCTGGCCACCGGCAAAGCCTACCAGCTCTGCTGGAATCTCGTCGGCATCGCCAAGCTCGGCCGCGCCACGAGCGACGAGCGTCTCGCGCGCGCCGTCCGCAGCGCGTGGCAAAACATCCGCGATCACCACCTCACTCTCGGCGGCGGACCGTGGGGCGGCGTGGCGCATCGCTCGCGCGAAGTCTTCAATCCGCGGCCGGTGTTCGATCCGCACGGCTACGTCGAGACGTGCTCGACGCTCGCCTGGATTCAGTTGAATCGCGAGTTGCTGCTCCAAACCGGTGAGGCGCAATTCGCCGAGGAAATCGAAAAATCCGCCTACAACGACCTGCTCGGCGCCCAGGCTCCCGGCGGCGACAACTGGTGCTACTACTCGTTTCCGAACGGCCGGCGCATCTTCACGACGTATTGGCGCTGCTGCAAATCGAGCGGGCCGATGGCGCTCGAGGAACTGCCGCTCGCGACCTATTCGCTCGCGCCCGACGGCGGCATCGCGGTGAACCTCTACGGTCCGGCCGACGCCTCCCTGGTTCATCCCGTCGCCGGCTCCGTGCGCGTGCGGCAGGAAACGCAGTATCCGTTCGCCGGCTCCGTCCGGATTCACGTGTCGCCGGAGCGCCCGGCGAAATTCGCGCTGCGTCTGCGCACGCCGAGTTGGGCGGAGAGTTTCACCGCAACAGTCGGCGATGCCACCCATCGCGCCACGCCGCACGCCGCAGGCTATCTCGAACTCGATCGCGTCTGGTCGCCCGGCGACATCGTGGCCGTCGAAATGGAAATGCGCCCGCGCGTGCATCGGCGGACCAATCGCAACGTTCAGGAGTCCCGCGCACCGGACGGATCTCCGGTCGCGCAGGAAGTGCTGCGCTTCGAATACGCGGCGATCACACACGGGCCGCTCGTCTACGCCTCGGCGCTGATCGACGGCTTCAAAACCGACGAAACGCTGCGGCTGCCGGAGGAGCCGCGGATCGAGACCTTGCCGCCGCCCGCCGATGCGATCGGTCCCGCGCTGCGCCTCGATCTGGGCTACCGCGAGCCGTTGATGTTGCAGCCTTACTTCGAGGCCGGCGGCCGGCGCGATCGCACGTGGCGGCTCACGTGGTTTTCGCTCGCGCCGGACTAGTTCAGAGGCCCCACGCCGCGGACTGCTCGCGCCCGAGAAACCGCTTGAGCTCGGCACGACTCGGCATCGACGGAGCCGCGCCCGCCTTCGTCACCGACAACGCCGCAACCGCGGTGCCGAGGCGAACGGCATCGACGATTTTTCCGCCGCTCCGCACGAGACCGGCAGCGAAGCCGCCGCAAAACGCGTCGCCCGCGCCGGTCGTGTCGACCACCTTGAGCCCGCGATGCGCCGGCACGCGCGTGAACGCGTCGCGCTCCGAAACAAAACAACCGCGCTCCCCGAGCGTGATGATGACAGTGGCGACGCCGATCTTCCGGCAGAGCGCGTGCAACTCCGCATCCGCAAGCGCGTGGAGCGTCCGTTCGTCGAACCCGGTTTCCCGCACCTGCGGCAACACGCGCACCAGCGCGGCGAACTCGCTCTCGTTCGGAATCAACACGTCGACATGCCGCAGCAGCCGCGCATCGAAATCCACTCGCATCGGCGCCGGGTTCAGCACGGTGAGGGTGCCCGCATCTCGCGCCACGCGCAGCGCGTGCGCCGTGGTCGAAAGATTCGACTCCAACTGCGTGATCAGAACTTTCGTCCGCGCGAGGAGAGTGGCCGGAATGTCGCGCGCGCGCAGCGCCGCATTCGCGCCAGCCTCGATGACGATTTCGTTTTGTCCGCGGTCGTTGATCAAAATCACCGCCGTGCCCGTGGCCTGGTCGGGCTTCAGCGCGAGCCGGCAGCCGATCTTTTCGCGCCGGTAGAACGCCGCCACCTGCCGAGCGTAAGCATCGTCGCCCATCGCTCCCACGAAGACCGTGCGCACGCCGGTCTTGCCGCACGCGATCGCCTGATTGGAGCCCTTGCCGCCCTGCCCGGTGCGCAGTTTTCCGACGGTGGTTTCACCGGGCTGCGGAAACTCGGCGCAAGCGAGCGTGAGATCCTGCATGATGCTGCCGACGACGACGACCTGAGGAGCGGAGGCCATGAAACACGAAAGGGGGTTGAGGAGGACGGACGTAGAGCAAACGTTTGCCTTACTTCGGCGTCAAGTGAATCCTGTCGCGCGACACGTCCTCAGCAGGACTTCCGCACCATCAGGTCCGGCACCAAGCGGAGGCTGGTGGCGGGGCGATTCGGAGCCTCGATGCGTTTCAGCAGCAGCTCCGCCGCGCACTTTCCCACCTCGTAGGCCGGCTGGCGCACGACGGTGAGCGGCGGGTTGAACACGCTCGCCAATGGCATCTCGTCGAAACCGACGATCGCCACCTGCTTCGGAATCTTCAGGCCGCGCGAAGCGATTGCCTCCAGCGCGCCCGCCGTCATCAGGCCGTTGCACACGAAGAGCGCCGTCGGCGGATCGGACAACGAGAGCAGCTCGTTCGCCAGCACCTGGCCGGAGCCCTGCTTGTAATCGCCGAAGCGCATCAGCTCAGCCTTGACCGACAGGCCCGCCGCCGCGTGCGCGTCCTTGTAGCCGCGCAGGCGCTCGCGGCCCGTGGAGGAATCGGCCGGACCGCCGATCAGCCCGATGCGCTTGTGCCCTTGGGCGATGATGTGATTCACCGCTTCGAGCGCGCCGCGGTGGTTGTCGACTTCCACCTTGTCGAGGTTTCCGACCGCCAGGCTGCGGTCGACGCACACGACTGGCACGCCGGACTTCACGACCTGCATCACCGCGGGATCGTGCTCGTGAATCGGCGGCAGGATGATGCCGTCGACCGACTCCGACTGCATTACATCGAGATAAAAACGCTCGCGCGCCTCGTCCTCGTCGTAGTTGCAGAGCAGGACGGCGAAATTGTTGCTGTAGGCCACGTCCTCGACGCCGCGCGCGAGATCCGCAAAGAAAATGTTCTGGATGTTCGGGATGATCAGGCCGAGCAGGTGGCTGGTGCCGCCCGTCGTGCGCAGGCGGCGGGCGACGCGGTTCGGCTTGTAGCCGGTCTCGCGCATGACCTTGAGCACGCGGGCGCGCGTCTCCTCGCCGATCTTGCCGGTGCCGTTCAGCACGCGCGAAACGGTGGAGATGTTCACCTTCGCCCGGCGGGCGACGTCGATCAGGCTGGGAGTTTTCGGCATGAGCAGAGGGGGGCGAGGCCGCGGCGCACGAAAGCGCGTCGCGGTTCGGAGGATGTTGTGCGCCCGCCTCCGCCGCCAAGCAAGCCCCGCCTCCGTCGCGCGCGGATTAATTTGGTAGACTTTACGCCCAGCTTCGCGCAAACGTTTGCCCGTTTTCTTGCCCTCCGCCGCAGTTTCGCCCTGCACAGCCGCCGCAAAACGCCATCCTGCCGCCTCAGAAGCCATGTCCGACGCCTCCGCCGCGGGAACTCCCGCTCCCCTGCCCCCGCCGCAACGGGCTCCGTCCGCGTCGGCGGCCGAGTTCCAGCTCTCGCACGCCCGCAATGGCCCGCACCTGCCCCTGCCCGCCAGCGCGCCCGGCTGGCCGTTTCAAAACATCGGCCATTGGAAAATGGACATCCGCACGCGCGCGGAGGCCTGGCGCCGCGATTTTCGCGACTGGCGGCGCGAGCACCTGACGCGGATGGGCTACAGCGGCGCGAATTACGAGCGTCCCGAGTTCGCGTGGGCGCAGCGGAATTTCGTGCATGCGCAGTTGATGGTCGAGGACCGCTTCTTCTACGACCCGGTCGCGCGCCGCTACACGGTCGATCGCTACCTCGACGACCTGGAGGCGCGCTTCGGCGGCATCGACAGCGTGCTGCTGTGGTATGTTTACCCGAACGTCGGCATCGACGACCGCAACCAATTCGAGCTCGCCGCCGATCTGCCGGGCGGACTCGCAGGGTTGCGCCAGGTCGTGGCCGATTTTCACCGGCGCGGCGTGAAGGTCTTCATTCCGACGATGCCGTGGGACAACGGCACGTGCCCCGCCGGAATCCCCGACTGGGTGGCGATCGCGCGCCTCGCGAAGGAAGTCGGGGCCGACGGCGTGAACGGCGATACTTACAGCGGCGTGCCGCGCGCGTTCCTCGACGCCGCCGACGCCATCGGCCACCCGCTCGTCTTCCAGCCCGAAGCCGTGCCGCTCTCCGACGAGGCGCTGATGTGGAACCTGCAGAGCTGGGGCAAACACATCCCCACCGAAGTGATCCCGGCCGTGAGCAAATTGAAATGGCTCGAGCCGCGGCACATGAGCAACATCGAGAACCGCTGGGGCCGCGACCGCGCGAACGACTTCCACTACATTTTTTTCAACGGCATCGGCTACAACGCCTGGGAAAACATCTGGGGCGTCTGGAACCAGCTCACGCCCCGCGACGCCGAGACGCTGCGCCGCATCGCGACGATCTACCGGCAATTCCCGCGACACGTCGTGAGCCTCGAGTGGGAACCTTACGCGGCGACCGTGCAGCACAACGTGTTCGCGTCGCGCTTCCCGACGGCCGATTCGACGCTCTGGACCGTCGTCAATCGCAACGAACACGAACTCGCCGGCGACCAGCTCGTCGTCGAGCACCGCGAAGGCCGGCGCTACTTCGATGTGTGGAACGGCGGCGCGCTGACACCGCGCCTCGCCGGCGGCCAGGCCACGCTCGCCTTCCCGCTCGAGACGCGCGGCTTCGGTGCAGTGCTCGCGCTCGAACCCGGCTGCGAAGTCGCGGATCTGGAAAATTTCCTCGCGCGCGTGGCCGCGCTCGCCCGCACGCCGCTGCAATCGCTCTCGGCCGAGTGGCGGGCGCTCCCGCAGGAGATCGTGCCCATCGCCGCCACGCCGCCGTTCGCGGCCGCTCCGCGCGGCATGGTGACGATCCCCGCCGGCGAATTCGATTTCAAGGTGATGGGGGTCGAGATCGAAGGTTTCACGTGGAGCGGACTCGATTTTCAATACCCGTGGGAATCCACGCCGCGCCGCGCCCATTGGCATCGCCTGCACGTTCCGGCGTTCCACCTCGACCGTTTCCCGGTTACGAATGCCGACTTCAAAGTCTTCCTCGACGCCTCCGGCTATCGGCCCGACGACGAGCATAATTTTCTCCGTCACTGGCGGCACGGCGCACCACTCGCGGGCTGGGAGAAAAAGCCCGTCACTTGGGTCTCGCTCGAAGATGCGCGCGCCTACGCCGCGTGGGCCGGCAAGCGCCTGCCCCGCGAGTGGGAGTGGCACTACGCCGCGCAAGGTGTCGACGGCCGCCTCTATCCGTGGGGCAACGACTGGCGCCCCGCGGCGATGCCGAAACCGAATCGCGGCCGCACGCTCGTGCCGCCCGACGACGTCGACGCCCACCCGGACGGCGCGAGCCCGTTCGGCGTCATGGACCTCGTCGGCAACGTCTGGCAGTGGACCGACGAATTCCGCGATGCGCACACGCGCGCCGCAGCGCTGCGCGGCGGCAGCGCCTATCAGCCGCAAAGCTCGCATTGGTATTTCCCCCCCGCCTACCAACTCGACCAGCACGGCAAATACCTGCTCATGGCGCCCAGCAAGGACCGCAGCGGCATGATCGGCTTCCGCTGCGCGGCCGACGTCTCCTGATCCCATGCGCAGCAAGCTGTTCGTCCCCGCCTCGCGTCCCGAGCTTTTCCCGAAGGCGCTCGCCAGCGCCGCTGACAGCCTTTCGTTCGACCTCGAGGACGCCGTCGCCGAGGAACACAAGGACGCGGCGAGAGGAAATCTCGCCGCAGCACTCGCCTCGCCCGAGTTTGCGGCCACGACGAAAATCATGATCGCGCGCGTGAACGCGATCACGACGCCGCACTTCGCCGCCGATCTCGCCGCGATCGTGCACGCGCGTCTCGATTACGTGAACCTGCCGAAAGTCGATTCGGCCGCCGAC
This sequence comes from Opitutia bacterium, assembly GCA_016187945.1. Classification (GTDB taxonomy): domain Bacteria; phylum Verrucomicrobiota; class Verrucomicrobiia; order Opitutales; family Opitutaceae; genus Didemnitutus. Next base: position 1,473,488 of record JACPIT010000005.1, on the reverse strand, counting down.
ATCCGCGTTGCGAGCGCGGCGCTCGCGCAACTCGAACAGGCGCGCGGCCTCGATCGCCGCATCGCCATCCTGGCGAACATCGAGACGCCGCGCGCGCTGCGTTGCGCGGCCGAGATCGCTGCGGCTGACTCACGCGTCGTGGGCCTCCAACTCGCCTTCGCCGACCTGCTCGAACCGCTCGGCATCGATCGCACGAACGCCGCCGTCATCCAGCAGCTCCAACTCGCCGTGCGACTCGCAGCCGGCGAGGCCGGCATCTGGGCCTACGACGCCGCCTACGGCGCGATCAAGGACGCCGACGGTTTCCGCGCCGAGGCGACCGGCGCGAAGCATCTCGGTTTTCTGGGCAAGTCCTGCGTTCACCCCAGCCAGATCGCGATCGCCAACGAGGTTTTCCAGCCCAGCGCCGCGGAGATCGATTTCGCGCGCCGCGTCGTCGAAGCCGCGAAGGTCCACGCCGGCGCCTTCACCCTCGATGGCCGGATGATCGACGCGCCGTTCATCCGTCGCGCGCACGCGGTCCTCGCCGCCGCCGCGAACGCCGCCACTCGCTAAGCCATGCCGCTCCACCCACGCGACTACACGCCGGCGGCGCCCGGTCCCTTGAACGGCGTGCGCGTCCTCGACCTCTCGCGCCTTTTCGCCGGCAACGTGCTCACCCAGATCCTCGGCGATTTCGGCGCGGAGGTCATCAAGGTCGAGCCGCCCGAGGGCGACACGTTGCGCGCCTGGCAGACGCAGGGAGTCTCGACGCACTGGAAAATCTATGCGCGAAACAAGAAGAGCCTCGCGCTCGACTTGCGCCGCCCGGAGGCCGCGGAGATTGTCCGCCAGCTCGTGCCGAGCGCCACGCTGCTCATCGAGAGCTTCCGCCCCGGCGTGCTGGAAAAGATGGGACTCGCGCCCGACGAATTGCTGCGGCTGAACCCGCGGCTCGTGATCGTCCGCATCTCCGGCTGGGGCCAGGACGGCCCTTACAGCCAGCGCCCCGGCTTCGGCACGATCGTCGAGGGCATGTCGGGCTTCGCCTCGTTCAACGGTTTTGCCGATCGCGAGCCAGTGTTGCCCCCGATGTATCTCGCCGACGGCGTCGCTGGCCTCTACGGCGCCTCGGCCGTGATGATCGCACTGCGGCACGTCGAACAAAACGGCGGCCGCGGCCAGGTGATCGACCTGCCGCTGCTCGACCCGCTGTTCGCGATCCTGAGTCCGCAGGCCGCCAATTTCCGTCTCACCGGGCAAGTGAAGCCGCGCACCGGCAGCCGCTCGACGAATTCCGCACCGCGTAATTGCTACCGGTGTGCCGACGGCGCCTACGTCGCGCTCTCCGGCTCGACGCAGGCGATGGCGGAGCGACTCCTGCGCGCGATCGGTCGCGCCGAGTTGATCGACGACCCGCGTTTCCGCACCAACGCCGCCCGCGTCGCCCACGCACCGGAGCTCGACGCGATCGTCGGCGCGTTCATCGCGCAGCGCACGCAGGCGGAGAACGTCGCGTTCTTCGAACGCGCCGAGGTGACCGTCGGTCCGATCTACGACGTGCGGCAAATCCTCGACGACCCGCATTTCGTCGAGCGCGAGATTGTCGCCGACTACCCGGACGCGGAGATGGATCGGTTGCCGATGCACCACGTCGTGCCGCGGCTCCTCGGCACACCCGGCAGCATCCGCACGCCCGCTCCGCGGCTCGGCGAGCACAACCGCGAACTGCTTGGCGAGATCGGCTGCGACGCCGCGCGCTACGCGCAACTCCAGCGCGATGGCATCGTGGTCGAGGCCGGCGATTCCTGATGCACACCGCTCCCGCCTCGCTCGTCGCGTTTCTGAGCATCGTCTTCATCGACATCGTGCTCGCCGGCGGCGGAACGCACCTCGCGACGACGCGGATCACGTCACGCGGATCGTCTCCAAGCCGAGCAGCGCGCCGAGTTTTTCGATTTTGGCCGAAATATGCCCGACGCCGACGGCGCAATGGTGCGCGGGGCCGTGGCTGTTCCAGCGATTGACGAATTCCCGCGCGCCGCACGCGAAACGATAGCGGCTGTTCGTGTTGCCGATTTCGAGAATCGGACCGGGCACCGAGTCGGCCTCCGCGCAAAGGAGCGCAAGTTTGCCGCCCGGCTGCTCGATCACGGAAAGCAACGTGACGGGGCCGTGTTTCACCGCCATCTCGACCGAGACGCCGCGGCCGACCTTGCCGTGATAAACCTTCAGCGGTCGCACTTTTGTCCGGCCCTCGGCGATCGCGATGTGCCCCGGACCGTCGTGGCCCATCAGCACGACGTCGTCCTTGAAATCCATCGCGTAGTATTCGGTGAACGACCCGCCGGCGCCGAACAGGTCCATGATCTTCATCGCCTGAACGTTCTTCACCTCGTATTCGCCCGCGACCGGCACGCCGCGCGCCGTGAGCAGCGAGCAACCGAGGATGATCGACGCGACCGTCGTCTCGTTTTCGGCGACGCCGGTGCCCTTGTAGTAGTAAGCGAGCGAGCCGAGCCGATGCTGCGCCACAAGGCGATCGAGCGCCACCGACGTGCGCGCCGCTTCGAGCAAATCGTCCGCGCCGCAGTCGCCCTGCACGTCGAATTTTTCTCGAAACTCGCTCATGCGCGCCTGCACGTCGGCCGCCAAAACGTCGCGCCGCAGCGCCGACAGCTCGTCGACTTCGAGATGCTCGACGTGCGTGCCGAACGTCGCGCACTGGAGCGTCACGTCCGACTGGATGTCGAGCATGCCGCTGTAGTAATGCCCCATCAGCCCGAGGCGGTTGCCTTGCATCGCCGCGGCCACGCGCGCGGCCTCGACCCATGCGTCGATCTCGCGCCAGCATGCCGGATCTTCATCGAGCACGCCGGTGACTTGATGAAATCGCACGCTCGCGCGCTGGAAGACGTTGGCGATCTCCGGCACCGGGCACGCTGCGCAATACGCCAGCCACTCGCCGGTCATGCGCGTGCGGTCGCCGAGCGCGTTGAACGCCGCGTAATCTATCGCCGCCGACGGCGTGAGGTTCAGGACGATCACCGGCACCCTGGCGCGCAGCACGACCGGCAGCACGGTCGACGAGAGCGCGTAGGTCGTCACGTGCAGGAAAATCACGTCGACGTCCGCGCGTCGCAGCTCGCGACCCGCGGCGTGCGCGCGATCGGGATTGTCGACCAGGCCGACGTTGACGACCTCGACGCCGGGCCGGGCGAGGCGCGCGGCGACCTGGGCGACGTAACCTTCGAGACGTTCCTTCAAACCGGCGAACTGCGGCCAGTAGGCGTCGAGGCCGATGCCGAAAAGTCCGATGCGAAGCGGAGAGGGATTCATGGAGAAGAACGAAGAATCCGCACCGGCCCGAGCAGGCCGGACGGCAGCAGCTTGGCCTGCGGATCGAGCGCGATGTTCGTGCGCGTCAGTCGTTGCTCTGGCGGCAGTGTCGCGTCGCCAATCAGGCGATTCGGCCAGAGATTCGTCACGTCGATCTCGAGCTCGTTGCCCGCCGGCTGCAACGCGTCGGTGATTTCGATGCGCCACGGTGCCGTCCACACGATGCCGAGATCGCGACCGTTGAGACGGACGCGCGCGATGTTTTTCACCGACCCGAGGTCGAGGAACAGCCGGCCAGTCGCGTCCGCCGGCCGCTCGAAGCGCTTCACGTAGGTCGCCGTGCCCGAGTAGTGACGGATGCCGAACTCCGGCCGCGCCGTCCAATCCTCGAGCGTGGCGAACGTCGTCTCCGCCGGCCCGCCCCAGCGCGGGTCGAAGCGCACGGTCCACGGGCCGGCGAGTTCAGCAGCGCCCGTCTGTGACGGGCGTGACGCCGGTCGGAGACCGGCGCTACGGTCCGCGCCGCGCGGAAACACGACGAAGAACGACTGATGCGGCGCGAACTCCAGCGGCACGATGGTCCGCGTCCCGGTCGAGCGAAAACTCGCCGCCGCGCGCGTCTCGCCGGTGACCGCGTCCCAAATTTCCGGCGCGGCGCCGCTGACGCGAAACGCGCAGTCGAGCGCGACGGCGCGCGGGTGGAGATTCGCCACGAAATAAATTTCCGCGTCCGCGGTGCGCCGATGGATGAAGTCGAGCGTCACGCCCTCGACGGGCGCGTGCTCGAAGTCCGGTCCAACGCCGTCCGCGTGCAGAATGTCGCGGAGCGTTTCGCCCCAGAACACGCGGCCGCGACCGAACGCGTGCTGTTTCACGGCGCGGCCGTCGCAATCGCCCCACACCTCCGCGGCGGGGCGGCGCACCTCGCGGTCGCACTCCGGAAAATTGCGCAGGCCCGGATCGCGTTCGGGGCGCGGGCCGACGACCGTCGCGCCGGCGGCGACGAGGTCGCGGATTTTTCGGGCGATCTCGACCGGCATCCGCACGTCGTTCGGCAACACGAGCAGGCGGTAACTCATCCCGTCGGGCAGCACGAGGCGGCCGTCGCGCACGGAGACGCACTCGAGCAGCACCTCGGCGTTGCACACGTCGTAGTCGAAGCCGCGGCCGAGCGACGGATCGACGTGCTTCGGCACGGCCACGTTCGGCGCGCCGTCGCCGGTGTAGTAAAGCACGTCGGCCACGAAGAGACCTTGCCGCAGCAGGTGCTGGCAACGCGCGAGGTAAGTGAGGAACGGTCCGACTTGCGGCCACCACGTGACGTTCGGGTTGAAGTGCGTGCCGGCGTAATACTCGTAGCCGGGTTTGCCGTCCTCGTCGCGCGCGAGCGTCGAGCAATGGATCATGAAGCGGTTGATGCCCTCGCACAGCGCGCGGTCCGCGGGCGACTTCAGCGTCGCGGGCGAATCGAGCCAGTGGCGGTTGCTCGTGAACGACTCCGCCGACGCGAGCGGGCGGCCGTAGATGTGCGCCGCGGACGCGACCATTTTCGTCACCTTGTTCTGTCCGTCCTCGAGTCGTGTCACGCCGTAGCCGAGTTTCGGATCGAGGCCGCCTTCCTCGTCGTGGCGGAGCCCGAGCCAGAATTCGCCCTGTGGCAGGTCGCTGCGGCCGAGATTTTTCAGGCCGTCCATGCACATCGTGCCGGAGCGGCTCGGGCCGGCGGCTTCGTTTTGCACGAGCAGGCCGCGCTCGTGGCACAGCTCGGCGAAGCGCCGGTAGTGCCCGTCGGCCATGCAGTCGGCGACGGTCTTGCGATAGTCGTGGAGAAAGCGGTCGGACTGCTCCGCGCTGCCGACGATGTAGCCCGCGAGCACCGGCAGATACGGCGTCGGGTCGTAGCCGCGGTAGTGCTGGAAGCGCTCGACGATCTGCGCGGTCCAATTCGGAAAACCGTCCTCGAAGCTGTCGTCGCAAAAATATTTCAGCTTCACGCCGGCCGCGGCGGCGTCGGCGAGGAGCAGTTCGCCGAGGTGTTTGAACTGCAACTCGACGCCTTCGGACGACAGCCAGCCGATCGAGAGGCCGTCGGTCTCCGGCGGCGGGATCATCACGCGCGAGCCGGTCATGCGGTGGCCGGTGCGCACGGTCGTCCAGCGGCCCGGCGGCACATCCCACTCGAGGCGGCCGTCGCGCGTGAGCTTCGCGGTGAGATCGATGATTTTCTCCGGCGCAATCGGCCGATCGGTCGGCGCGTCGAGCCACGGCTCGAGCGTCGGGCCCATCACGTCGCGCGCGCGCGGGAAGTTCGTCGCGTCGCGGCGATTGGTTTTCGCAGGAAGCAGCTTGGCGCGCGGGCCGCTGAGCTTCGCGGCCTTTTCGTCGGCGGGGGCGGGGAACGCCACGATCGCGGTGTCGCGGTAATCGAGTTTCTCGAGCGGCAGGTCGATGTAGTCCTTGAAGCCGGGCGGATTGAAGACGTGGTCGTAGCCATCGCGACGACCCGGCAGCGGCAGTGGTTCGGAAAATTTCCGCGGCCCTTCGACCGTGAGTCGCGACTGGAGAAACCAGCGGCCGGCGTGCTCGGGCGGAATCCACGGCCCGCCCATGCACCAGCCGCCGCAGAGATTCACGCCGACTTCGATGCCGAGGCGGTCGGCCTCCCGCAGCGCGTGGCGATACAACTCGCGCCACTCGGGCGAGAGGAATTTCACGCCGCCGGTGAAGCCCGGCGTCGCGCGCAGATTGGCCGAATTCACCAGCAGCACTTCGCCGATGCCCTTCGCGGCGAACTCTTCGAGGTCGCGCGTGATCGCGGCCTTGTTCACCAGCCCATCGAGCCACCACCAATAGCAACCCGGACGAGCCGCGGCGGGCGGCGTGGCGAACTCGCGACGCAGCGCGGCGAGTGGCGATGGCTGTTCCGCGGACATATGAGCCGCAAGCGTCACTGCCACGATCGCGAGCAATTGAACCCGGAAACGGCCGCTCATCAGTGCGCGCCTCCCGAGCCGAGGTAAGTGCCGTAGCCGATCACGAGCGTCGAGAGCACGAGCACAGCGAGCCCGGCGGTGATGAGCGCGTGCGTGCGTCGGCTGCTGCCGCGCCACTCGCGGAAATACACGCCCCAGAGCGTGCTGAAGATGATGATGCTCGCCATGTGCAGCGTCCAGGACGTGAAGCCGAAGCGGCCCATCTGCGTTTCACCCATTGTGTAGAAGAAAAATTGGAAATACCACGTCGCGCCCGCGAGCGCGGAGAAGAGGTAGTTCGACAGCACCGGCACCTTCAGGTCGCGCGCCGCGACGACTTCGCCGACCGCGCCCGCGCGACCGCCGCCGTGTTCGCCACCGGCGACCGTGAGCTGTGCGTGCTCGGGGCGGACCTGCGCGGCGAAATACTGATAGCCGGTGCGGTTGCGCCAGTTCAGCGCGACGCAGGCGATGAAGTTGGTCGTGAAGCCGCCGAGGAGCACGACGACGAGTTTCGGCAGTCCGGTCCAAATCGGATCGGTGCCCGCCGCGAGCGAGGCCTCGCCGATCGGGTTGCCCGCGGTGAGCGCGAACGCGAAGCACGCGCTCATCACGCCGGAGAAGGTCGCGACGAGAATCCCCTTCGTGAACGCGAATTCCGCGATCGCCTTTTTCTTCTCCGCGTCAGGCATCTCGCGCTCTTTGTTCAGCCCCGCGAGCGCAGCGACGCCGATGCCGAGCAGACAGATGGCGACGCCGGCGAGCGTGACGCGCCCGGGCGTCGTCGCCGCGATTTCACCGATCGTCTGCGCGACGGGAATCGTCGGCGCGAAGCTCTTGAAGATCGGCGGCAGCAGCGTGCCGAACGCCGCGCAATACCCGAGCGCCACGCCCATGCCCAGCGACATGCCGAGGTAGCGCATCGTGAGCCCGAACGTCAGGCCGCCGAGCCCCCACAGCGCGCCGAAGAAATACGTCCAGCCCAGCGTGCCGGCGCTCTGCTGGCGCAGCACGCCGACCAGATCGTGCGTGAGCACGAGGCCGAGCGCCCACGGGCAGACGATCCACGAGAACACGCCGCCCACGAGCCAGTAGGTTTCCCACGACCATTTCTTCACGCCCTTGTAGGGCACGTAGAACGAGCCCGACGCGAGGCCGCCGAGCCAGTGGAAGAGAACGCCGAGAAAAGGGTTCGGAGACATGCGAAAGTGCGGAGTCAGATGGAGCGCGTTGACCTCAACGTGCTCGACGCGGAACTACGGAAAGGATGAACGCTCCGCGTTTGAGGTAGGGCGGGACCGCTGGTCGCGCCGAAAACTCGTTCGCGGCGGGCCCAGCGGTCCCGCCCTACCTCCATCAACGGCACTCTTCTTCTGTTGCTCACGGCGCGGAGCCCGTGAACCGATACGCGCCCGAGCCGACGGAGCGCGGCGACGTTTCGCCGGGCACGTGGACGGTCGCGGTGGTGTTGGCGGGAATCGTCACGTCGAGCGTCACGGCGCGTCCATCGCGCTGCCAGGCGACGGCGATCGGGCCGCGCGGGGATTCGTAGCTGGCTTTCACCCACGTGAGGTCGCCGACGATCGCGGGGCGGATGACGATTTTCTGAAATCCAGGACCGGCGGGATCGGGCTGGATGCCGGCGAGGTCGTGGTAGAACCACTCCATGATTTGCCCGAGCATGAAATGATTCTGCGACGAGCCGCGGCCGGCATTCCATGCCTCGGTGAGGCTCGTGGCGCCGTGCGCGAGTTGGTAGCCGTAGCCGGGCTTCTCCGACTGGTTGTTCAGCGCGTAGACGACGTCCGAGCGACCGCCGTCGGCGAGCGCACGCAGCAGGTAACGATAACCGACGTCGCCCGCCGTGAGTCCGCGCGTCTGCACGTCGCGCACGAGTGCGTCGACCACGCGCGAGCGTGCGGCGGGCTCGACGAGGTCGAACACGAGCGGCATGGCGTTGCCGCATTGCGAGCCGGTCGCGTAGCTGCCGGTGTCGGCGTGGAAGAACTCGCGGTTGAACGCGGTTTTCACCGCGGCGGCCTCGGCGGCGAATTGCTGCGCGTCGGCCGGTTTGCCCAAGAGCGTCGCGATCGCCGCGAGCGTTTTCAGGTCTTCGAAGAACGTCGCGGTCGCCGTGAGCGGAATCGGCGTGAGTTGCGAGCGGCCGGGGCCTTTCGGGCCGATATCATACCAGTCGCCGAGGCCGTGCGAGAGCAGGCCGCCCTTCGATTTGCCGCGGAGGTAAGCCACGTAGCGGCACATCGCGTCGTAGTGCAGGCGCAGCGGACGCTCGTCGCCGGTGAACTGGTAGTGCTGCCACGCGGCGAGGATGATCGCGCTGCCCCACTCCGGCGAATCGCGGAAGGCGTGCGAGAAGACGACGTATTCCGGCGCGATGTCGGGCACGAGGCCGGTGGGAGTTTGCGCGGCCTCCATGTCGTCGAAGGTTTTCGCGTAGAGGCGCGTGAGGTCGAATTCGTAGCGCAGCGCCGGACCGTTGAGGTGGTATTGCTCGAGCCAGCCGAGCCGCTCGCGGTGCGGGCAGTCGGTGATCACGCTCATCAAGTTGCTGCGCTGCGCCCAGCGTATGAGCGTGCGCGTGCGGTTGAAGAGGTCGTTCGAGCACGCGAATTCGCCCGCGGGCGGCGACGCCGTGTGCACGACGATGCCGACGAGCGAATCGACGACGGGCAGCTTCGCCGCGTCCGCGCCGGCCGGAGCTGAAAGCTCGACCTGCAAGTAGCGCGCGCCGTGATAAAAAAACTTCGAGAACCACTCCTCGCCTTCGGGGCGACCAGCGAGCGTGTATTGCCACCACGCCTCGCCGGTGCCGCGGCTGCACGAGCGGCGGTCGACCGCGCCGTCCTTGTCGAGCAACTCGGCGGGAATGATCCGCACGACCGTGCCCGCCGGACCGCGCACGCGAAGGCGCGGCATGAGCGAGGCGTTTTGGCCGAGGTCGTAGACCGTCACGCCCGGGCGCAACGCGTTGGTCGCCCGCGGCGGCAGCACGTCGAACGCGCGAATCGGCGGCGGCGCGTGCGAGGCGCCGCGCAACTCGCCGCCGGGGCCGGGCGCGATCGCGGCGCGCGACCAATCTTTCGCGGCGAAGCCCGGCTTGTCCCAGCCGGTCGGCTCGAGCCGCGCGTCGTAGTCCTCGCCGCCATACATGTTGGAGAACGTGATTGGGCCGGGACGCACTTGCCACTGCTCGTCGGTGCCGAGGAATTCGACGGAGCCGTCCGCGTATTCGAGGCGGAGCTGCGCGATGACGGTGAGCGGGCGGAAGCGGGTCTCGAGCTTCACGTAGCGACCGGCACGGACGTTGAACATGCCACCGCCGAGCGTGACGCCGATGGCGTTGCCGCCGGCGCGCACGAGTGCGGTGACGTCGTGCGTGTCGTAGAGCACGACTTTTTCGTAGGTCGTCCAACCCGGCGAAAACAGATCCTGGCCGACGCGCTGGCCGTTGACCGAAAGCTCATAGTGGCCGAGGCCGCTCACGTGCACGAGCGCGCGGCGGAGAGCGGGCTTCACGGCGAACTCGCGACGCGCGAGCAGCGTGGCGTTTTCGCGCGGGTTGGCGCCACGCACTTCGAGGCCGTCGACGACGGAGGCGAGACTCCAGCGGTCATCCTCCAGGCTGTCGCTCGCCGTGACGCGTGAGCCGGGCGCGACGTTTTTGCCGTCAGCGACAATCTCGATCTGGCTGAGGGCGAAATAACTCACGTCGCCGTCGCGGCGGAGCTGGTGCGTCGTCAGGCGCACGTAGCGGGCGTTGATTGCACCGCCCGGAACGGGGAACGTCGGCACGGTCGTCTTCTCGGTCGTAGAGGCCCAGCCGAACGGTTTTTGAGAGTGATCGGCGATCACGGTCGCCGATGCGAAATCGGCGGTGTCGGACGCTTCGAGGACGAAGCGCAGCGGCATGCCCTGCCCTTCCTCGATCGTCTGGCGCACGGGATAGACGCGGACGGCGGAGATCGGCTTGGATGCGCCGAGGTCGACCGTGAGCCATTTTTTCGACGTGTCGTCGGGCGACGGCTGCGAGTGGAACCCGATTTTCGGACGCGCCCAGCGCAGCAGTTCCGCGTCGGTGATCCAGCGCGCGCGCCACTCGTCGGGTTTCAACACGCCCATCGTCCACGTCGCCGGCTCGCTCCACGCGGAAGCGACGCCGTCGCGGTTCCACGCGCGCACTTTCCAGAAAACCTGTTCCGAAGAACGCAGCGCGCGGCCCGCGTAGGAGACGTTGAGCTGAGCGTCGCCGGTCTGGCGGCCGCTGTCCCACACGTCGCCGCGATCCTGCGCGAGCAGTTCCCGCGAAGACGCGACGAGCACCTGCCACGCGGTTTGCCGCTCGTCGTTGCCGGTCGCGCGGAGTTTCCACGCGAGACGCGGCGGGGCGGAGTCGATGCCGAGGGGATTTTCCGCAACATCGCACCGCAGGTCGTAGGCTTCGAGCGGCGCGCCGGCGGCGCGAGCGAGCAGCAGCGAAAACAAAACCCAAACACCGAGCGAGAGGTGGAAGCGAGGGAGCTTGGTCATGGCGTTGTGGCGGGAAGAAATTTTGGGAAGGCGACGACGCTGAGCTGGCGCCGCGAGTCGTGCGCCGACACCGAGGCGCCGAAGCCGATGCAGAGACGCGGCACACCGTCGAGCACCTGCACCGCGATGCCTTCCGGCTCGCGATAGGCGAGATCGGCGAGCGCGCGCACGGGCTCGTGATCGACGACGGCGCCGGTGCTCCAGTCGAGGCACCACACGGTCGCGTTGCCGGGCGGCGGGTTTTTCGGACCGTAAGCCTGGCCGGCGAGCACGTAAACGTAGCTGCCGTAGGTGCACCAGCCCTGCACGGTTCCGAAGGGCAATTGCAGCGAAATCTCACGCAGCGGCGGCGTGCGACTGCGACCGGATGCCACGGAGGCGAGGTTGTAGAGCGTCACGCGCATTTCGCCGTCGCGCACGTGACGCAGCGCAAGGCGGCCATGCGTCAGATCGAGGCTCGGGGTGCAGGTGTGCGCGCCGGGCATGAGATCGAATTTCTCGATTTTCGGCGATGCGGTATCGAGCGTCGCGCCCGACTCGAACCGGAAACGACCGATGCGCGTGCCGCGACCGCTGGCGTTGTCGTTCGGCTGCGAATCGACTTCGGTCCAGAGAAACACGTCGCGGCCGACCGGTTCGATGCCCAGCGCGACGCCGTGGCCGAATCCACGCAGCGTCATGTGACCGGCAATGGTGCGACCGTCGCGCGCGAGTTTCGTGAGCGTCAGATCGCCGCGCCGGCCGTGCTCCTCGAAGGTGCCGGCGGCGTTGGCTCCTTCGACTTGAAGCGTGTAGAGAAAGCCGTTCGCGTCGTCGAAGGCGAACGACTGCGGCACGTGGCGCCGGTCATGCAGCCACTGCCCGAGGAAGACGACGTGCGGCTCGGCCTGCAGATCGAAACGGCCGGTGGGCGGAAGCGGCAGCGGCGTTTCCGCGCCGGTTGGGCTCGCGGCGAGCGCGAGCGCCGTCAGGATCATTAGTCCGCATCGTTCACAACCGGAACGGCGCGACGTGCGCAGCGTGGTAGCGGAATTCGTGAGAATTTCGCGGTTCGCCGCTCGCGAAAGCCTCACGGCTTCCGCTACACGGTGAAATATCAGGGCTAGAAACGGGAGCGCCATGGCGGTTGGGGAGCCGAGGAGGTTTCGCGAAAGAGTGGCGCGCAAGCGCGCCACCCACGTTGCGACGCGAGCTATTTTCAGCCGGCTGACGCCGGCTGCTACGACGCGCGGTCTCAGAATGAGAACGTCGAGCTGATCTCCCACGTGCGCGCTTCGCCGATGCGCCAGGCGGCGATGTCGTAGGTGTTGAGATCGCCGACGGTGACGGGGTTCGCCTTCACGGGGATCATGAGGTTGTCGTTGAGGAGATTTCGGACATTGAGCTGGATTTTCCAGCCGACCTTGTTGTGCCAGAGCTTGCGCTGGTAGCTGACCCAGCCGTCGAAGTAGGTTTGATCCGGGCCCATGAACGGGTGCTTCACGTCGGTGACGAGGCCGAGCGCGGGGTCGTTGATGACCGGGTAACCGATCGAAACTTTGTCCTGCCAGCGGACGGCGCCGCCGATGCCCCAGCCCTTGAGGCGCGAGTCGCGGTCGAAGGTGTAGTTCGTGACAAAGTTGGCGCGCCACTCGCGGAGCTCGGGCGTGCGCTCGCCGATCGAGAGCTTCGCGGTCGTCAGCGGGTTGATCATGTAGGTGGTCGCATAGGAATCGACGCGCTGCACGCCGCCGGCGAGGGTGAGCGGCCAGAGCGCGGGATTTTTCCATTGTTCGAGACGCTCGGCGACGAGCGCGGTGAGGATCGGGCTGGTGTCGCCGCGGACGGCCTCCTGTTTCGCGACGTTCAGGGCCATGCGCCAGTTGCGCGTCGCGTTGAAGACGGCCTCGAACTCGTAACCCTTCGAGACGGAGCTGGTGGTTTCGACCGTGGCGGCGGGGCCGGAGTATTCGGCGTTGCGCGTGCCGTCGGAGCGGACGGCGCCGACCGAGAAGTCGTAGTTCGCGAGGTAGCGCTTGAACGTCTCGGAGGCTTGCGGGCTGTCGAAGCCGACGTAGCCGATGGAATCGAGAAAGGACTTGGAGAGTGAGGCGGTGATGCGCGCCTCGAGGTCGACGACGCGGACGAGCACGCCGGAGACGCGTGAATCGGTCATGTTGTCCTGCGTGGTCTCGTAGCGCGTGGCGCGGAGCGTGAGGCGGTCGTTGAACAAGCGGACGCCGAGACCGTATTCCTGCGTGCTGCCTTCCTGCGGAGCGAGGTAGTCGCCGAGGATGTTGTAGCGCGCGCCGGCGGAGACGTCGAAGTTCTCGGACTGGTTGTAGTAGAGCGACAGCGCGGGCCGGCTGGGAATTTTCTCCAGCCAGCGCGTCGGAACGTGCAGGGCGAGGCCGTAGCTGAACGTGCTGCGTTTGGTGGTGAGCGGTTCACCGAAGATCGGGCGATCGAGCGTGCGGGCGCCGGTGGTCGGGTCGGTCGTCGAGTTGGTGCCGCTGGCGCTTTCCACTTCGTCGCGGCGCCAGCCGAGGATGGAGACGAGGTGGTTGCTCCACCAGTCGCCCTGCCAGATGAGCGCGTTGGATTTGGCGCGATTGGAGAGCGCGGTGTTGCCGGTGACGAGCCAGGGCAGATCGTCGAGGTAGGTGTAGGTCGGCACGCTCTGGCGTGTCCACGCGTAGCCGGTGCCGACGTTCTCGACCATGACGTTGACGGTGTCGGGGACGAGGAGCTCGGTCTGCACGCCTTGGAGGTTGGCGCCGGTGGGGCTCGCCAGGTTCGCCATCGACGGCCCGAGGTAGACGACGCTCGTGATCTTGCGGCTGGTCGAGATGGTGTTGCCGTTCAGACCGTCGCGGAATGCGGGGCCGACGACCTGCGGGTAGCCGGACAGCGTGTATTGCTCGCGCTTGAAGTCGGAGAACATGCCCGTGACCGTTTGCTTGCCGAGAAGGCGCCAGAGGAAACCCTTGCCGTGCTTCGTGAAGTCGTGGCGCAGAAACGCGGTCGCGCGGCTGGTCTCGTATTCGTTGTCGTAGAGATAAAAGAAGCCGTTCGACGCGATGAAGGGACGGCCGAAGTTCGGATTCGGGCGGCCGTCGGTGGTGACGGTGTTGACGTCGATGAAGATGTTGTTGCCGCGATAGCTGTTGCTGATGCCGCGGAGCACGGACGAGTCGGCTTGCTGGTGGTCGTAGACGAGTTCGACGCCGGCGTCGCCGTCGAGGAAGAGCTGCTCGAGGGCGACGTTCTGGGTGTCGAAATCCATCCACGTGCCGCTGTTCGGGCCGTCGAGGAGTTGCTTGCGGTAATCGAAGATCGAGCGATCGATGAGCTGCTTGCCGACCATGAAACCCGCGAGCGGATTCGCGGTGACGCTGGCGGCGATTTCCTGGCTGCTGCGCGGAGCGAGGAAGCGATAGGTGATGCCCGGCGCGGTCGCGTAGGGCACGAGGGCGTCACTCGGGTTGCCTTGGTCGGAGCCGTAATAAACCAGGCCGACGTTTTGCGACCAGTTGCCGGCCATGCCGTCGAGATTATTGGCGCGCTGGTAGTTCTTCGTGGCGGTGGAGGTGAAGTTGTTGTCGCGGGTCGGCTTTCCGAAGTCCCACCACGTCGTCAGGCTGTCGACCGGCGGATCGACGCGCGGCATGCGCTGGTCGAGGTGGCCGTGCTCGGCGTTGACGCGCAGCGTGGTGTTGCGGAACGGCTGGTAGGTGGCGGAGGCGAAATAGCGCTCCTGGTCGCGGAAGGTGAAGTCCTGCTCGTAGCGGCGGTTGTCGTCGAGTTGCGCGAGGCGCAGGGAGAGCTTGCCGGGGATGATGACGCGCTCGAAATCGAGCGACTGCCGGTAAGTGCCGTAGCTGCCGGCGGAGACCTTGACCTGGGTTCTGTCTTTGAAGACCGGCGCGATGAGGGTGTTCTCGATGATGCCCGCGGGACTGCCGAAGCCGAAGAGGATGGAGTTGGCGCCGCGATTCAGGGTCACGCTCTGGGTGTTGTAGGAATCGAACGGGATGCCGGGCGTGAGGAAGTAGTTGCGCGTCTCATCGGCGGCGGCGAGGCCGCGCACGCGCGTGGTGGGACTCGTCGACTCGCGCACCGGATCGAAGGTCTGCGCGGCAGTTTCCTGCGTGGAGCCGGAGTAGTTGCCGCCGACGCCGACGACTTCCGTGCCGGTGGTGTAGACGAGCAGATCGGCCGAGCCCTTGGCGCCGAGGTCGTCCATCAGGTCTTTGGTGACGACGCTCACCGACGCCGCAATGTCCTTGAGCGGCGTGCGCAGGCGCGTGCCGGCGAGCGAATCGGTGGCGGTGTAGCCGGTGTCGTGATCCGCTTTGACGACGAACGGGCTGAGCTGAAGCGGTTCCTCGGACTTGGATTTCTCGTCCAAAGACGAGACCGCGGTCTGGGCGGGCGCGAAGGTGGCGGCGAGAAACGACGCGGCAAAGACGGCGCCGCGGAAGGCGAACGGGCGGGGTGAGTTCATACAGCAGTTCGAAGGCTTGGGGAGCAGAGCGAGACGCAGTGCATATTTATTCTGTGTTAATATGCACGGGCGTAATGTAGCGCAGCTCCGCTCGGCCGGGAATCGGCATTATGACCTTTCGCGTATGAAAAATGACCTTCCGTCGGCCGCCGCCTCAGCGGGGCAACACCACGGCGGCCGGCGGGTGGAATTCCACGGTCTGCCGCCGGTCGCGCGAGGATCCGCCGACGTGGAGGCGAAACGCAGCCGCCGCGACGCGCCACGCCGACACGGTCGGGTCGTAAGTCGCAAACGAGCGCGCGTCCAATGTCAGGCGCACCGGCTTCGATTCGCCCGGGGCGAGCGCGACTTTCGCGAACGCTTTCAGTTCCTGCGGCGGACGCTCCACGTCGGCGCCGACTGGCTCGATGTAGAGCTGCACCACTTCCGCGCCGGCGCGCAGGCCGGAGTTGCGCACCTCGCACTCGACGGTGACTCGCAGATCGGCACCGCTGCCCGTGGAGCTGACGCGCAGGGGCGAGAAATCAAATTTCGTATAGCTCAGGCCGTGACCGAAGGGGAACAGCGGCTCGATCGCCTTCGCGTCGAACCAGCGGTAGCCGACGAGCAAGTCCTCGTCGTAGAACACGCGGCCGTTTTCGCCCGGGTAATTTCGCACGGAGCCGCTGGCGTGCGTGGGCGAATCGGCGAGGCGCCGCGGGAACGTCACCGGCAGTTTGCCCGACGGGTTTACGTCGCCGAACAGCACGTCCGCGAGCGCGTGACCGGCTTCCATGCCGCCATACCACGCCAGCACGACCGACGGAGGCCGCTCGAGCCACGGGTCCATCGCGACGGGCGAGCCGGCCACGAGCACGACGACGGTGTGCGGATTCGCGGCCGCGACACGCGCGATGAGCTCGTCCTGGCCGAACGGCAGCGCCAACGACAAACGATCGGCGCCTTCGGCGTCCTGGTCGCGTCCGTGGTTCAGGCCGCCCACCACGATCGCGACATCCGCGAGTCTCGCGGCCGCGACGGCGCGATCGATGAGTTCGTTCGCGGCGGCTTTTTCCGCGGCGGCGTCGAGTTCGGTCTGCGCGATACCCGCGGCGTCGATCTTGCCGGTGCCGCGCTCGACCGGTGGCTGATAACCGGCGGCGTGGATCACGGTCGCACGGCCTCCGACCCGCTCGATGATGCCGGCGAGCGGCGTGATTTCATAGAGTGCCTTGATCGCGGAGCTGCCGCCGGCGTGGCATTGAAGGCGCGTGGCGTTGTCGCCGATCACGGCGATCGTTTTCACGCGTGCGAGGTCGAGCGGCAGCAAGTCGGCCGAGTTTTTCAGCAACACGATCGATTCCGCCGCGACCTGTCGCGCGACCGCCTGGTGCTCGGGCGTGTTCATCGCGCCCGGGGCGCGGCCGTCGAGCGCGCGGGTCGCGAGCAGCACGCGGAGGTTGCGCCGCACCTTGTCGTCGAGCGGCGCGAGCGGAAGATCGCCGCGCTTCACGGCCTCGAGCAGCGGGCGGGCGAAATAGAATTCGTCGAATGGCTTTCGCGTGCCCATCTCGAGATCGAGACCGCCGAGGAAAGCTTCGCGCGTGCCGTGCACGGCGTTCCAGTCGGACATCACGAGTCCGCGAAAGCCCCACTCGCCCTTCAAAATCCGATTCAGCAGCCGGTCGTTTTCGCAGCAGTGCGCGCCGAGGTATTTGTTGTAGGCGCCCATGACGGAGAGCACGCCGGCCTCGCGCACGGCGGCCTCGAAGGCCGGCAGGTAGAGTTCGCGCAGCGCGCGCTCGGACACGACGACGTCGATGGAGCCGCGGTAGCGCTCCTGGTTGTTGAGCGCGAAATGCTTCACGCATGCGGCGACGTCGCCCGCCTGCAGGCCTTGGATCGTCGCGACCGCAAAGCGCGAGGCGAGCCACGGGTCTTCGCCGAAATACTCGAAATTGCGTCCGCCAAGCGGCGTGCGCACGATGTTCACTCCCGGCGTGAGCATGATGTGTTTGCCGCGCTGGCGCGCCTCCGCGGCGATCACGCCGCCGTAGGCGCGGGCGAGGTCGACGTTCCACGTCGCGGCGAGTGCGGCGCCGACCGGCAGCGCCGTGGCAAAGTCGTCGGTGCGCCCGGCCGGTTTCCAGGAATCGGGGCTGATCTCTTCGCGCACGCCGTGCGGGCCGTCGGACATCCGCAGCGGCGGAATGCCGAGGCGCGGCACGCCGGCGTTGGTGAATTTCGTGTCGGCGTGCACCAGCGCGATTTTTTCCTCGAGCGTGAGGCGCGAGAGCAGATCCTCGACGCGTTCATCGAGCGGGAGCGCGGCATCGCGAAAACGTGGAGCTTGCGCGGGGGCTGCGGCGATGAGGCCGACGAAACACAGCAGCAAAGCCACTGTGCGAGGAGCGCGCGCTGAAAATGGAGGAAGTGTCAGCGGGCCGATCGAGAGCTGCATGAGAGATTGCCGGATTCCCGGCGAACGTCAGCGAGCGCGCAACCGCTGAATGTCCGCCGCCGTCGCGGGGACGAGCGGCGCGGGGGGTTCGCCCGTCCAGCGGTGCAGCGTGATGTCGCCGGTTTGCTTGCCCTTCGTGCCGGAGTTGACGGCGAGATAGAAGAGGCCGCCGCCGATGGGTTGCAGGCCGACGTCGGCTTTTTGGTTCCAGCCGCGGATGCCGGTGGCGGTGTCGACGAGACCGTCGGCGGCGAGTGAGAGGAGTTTGCCTTTCTCGAAGCCGTGGCCTCCGGCCGCCGGCACGCCGACGAGGTCGGCGTCGGCCGGCGGCGTGCGTGCGTCGATCGCGAACAGCAGATAGTTCGGGAACGATGGCTTTGTGCCTTTGTAGACGCCCATGAACCAGCGCTGCTGCGTCTCGTCGTAGGCGAGGTTTTGCACGCCGTAGGTGGTGTTGCCAGTGCGGACGAAAAATTTGCCGTGCGGCTCGTTCGGGCCGCTGCGGTGGGGCGACGCTTCCGTGAGTGGGCGCGCGCAGCGGTCCCAGTCGCCGATGTCGTATTGCAGGAGGACTTGGTGGTCGTCGTCGGTGCGCGCGGTGTTCGCGTAGATGCCGTAGGCGACGGTGAGGTAGCGCGGGCCGTCGGTGTGGCCGAACTCCGGACCGAAACTCACGCCGTCGATGCCGGAGCAGCCGTAGCGGTGATCGAGCGTGTTCGCGACGTCGCCGTCGAATCTGCCGTCGCCGTTCAGGTCGGCGGCGTAGTCGTTCGCCACCTCGGGGAGATAGACGGTGCGGAAAATTTCCGAAGTCGCCGCGTCGATGCCGACGTGATCGAGGCGGCTGACGTCGATGATCGCGACGTAGAACGCCTTGTCCTTCTTGTATTCGAGTGAGCCGTAGACGCGGCCGTCGCGCGGGTTGAAATCGAGGTCGCCGAGGTGGCCGGCCCAGCCGACGAGCGTGCCGACGAGTTTGCCGTTGAAGTCGTATTTCGCGAGCAGCGTGGTGAACGAGTAGTAGACGTAGCCGCCCTGAAGATCGACCGCGATGCCTTGGACGTGGCTCGTCGGCCAGGTGCCGCCGTGTTGCGTGAGCGGCGGAAGCGGACGCGAGGGAGCGGGCGTGTCGGCGGTCGCACACGCAGAGACGAACGCAAAAACAAGCAGCGCCAGAGGGACGAAGAAGTGACGAAGGTTCATTGGCGGTGGAGAGTGGAGACCGGACGGATGGCGGGAGCACCACCGTCGAGAGCGCGAGCGGACTAGTCGACGTAACCGTTGAAATAGCACACCGCGTCGTGGGCGGTGTCGTTCGGATCGGTGCGACGGTTGCAGTTGAAGTAGAGTTTCCCGTCCTCGACCGCGCAGGACTCGATCTCGAACAGATCGGAGTAGGTGCTCGACGTGATGCGGAAGGAGAGATTCGGGTTCGACGTGATCGTGCCGGAGGCGGTCGTGATATTTTCATACACCAGCACGATGCTGACGTTCTGATACGTCAGCGGGACGAACAGTCGGTCGTTCGCAAACGAGTAGCCGATGCCCTGGCCGGTGTAGCTCGTGATGTTGGACACCTTGCTGCCGTTCACCAGCGCGTCGACGATGTTGATCGTGAAGCCGAAGGTCAGGTTGATCGTCCCGCTGTTCGAGTTCTTCGGCACGGTGCCCCAGTAGTAATTCAGACCGCTTTTGAAGAGGAAGTAGTCGTTGGCCGTATCGGCCATGATCTTCTTGATGCCGGACATCGAGACGTTGTTCCCGTTGTAACTCAGAGTGAAGTTGCCGACCTTGTAGTAGGTCGCACCGCTATACTGGAGTTTCACCAGACTGAGGCTGCCCTGCGTCATCGTCGTCACGAACATGTAGGTGCCGCCGTCGATGCTGGAGAGCGTGAGGTCGTTGGCGTGATCGAGGTAGGTGCAATACGTCGTGCCGTTGTCGCCGTTGGTCATCAACGTCGTCGAGCCGTCGCTCTTGCTCGTGCGCAAGAGGATGGCGCGCGCGTTATCGCTGCTGACTTTGGCGCTGTAGGCGTAGGTGCTCCCGGTGTCGAAGCCCTGCGTGGCGTAGCAGTTGTTGGCGTTGGGGAGCGTGGCGAGGGTCGTGTAGGTGTTGTAGTAGGCGGCGCTGGCCGCGAGCGGAAGCGCGAGAAAAGAAAGCAGGGTGGCGAGGGAAGAAAGAGTGCGTGTCATGGCGATAGGGGTTGAGGAGGAGACGACAAACGTGCGCGTGCAGGCGCGGAAAAAAAAGGGCATGGGGCCTCTCGACCGCCACGCCCTGCAGAAATCAGAACGTGCCCTTGATACCGGCGCTCCACAGCGAGCCGTAGGAATCGTAGAGGTAGATGCGACCGGGGACGTTGGAGTATTGGATCGAGGGCGCGTTGAAGATGTTGCGGCCGGCGAGCATGAGCTCGAGGTGCTTGTTCAGACGGTAGCTGGCGCTGATGCTCCAGAGCTCGCGCGACGCGAGCCAGCGGATGCCGGTGTTGTTCGTCGTCAGCGTGTCGCCCACGGCGCCGAGCCGCGAAGCCGCCTGCCAGTTGCCGTTGATCTGGGCGTTGAAGCGACCGTAGCGGTAACGCACGCCCCAATTCGCCACCTTGTTCGGCGTGCCGATGCGCACGCCGTCGGCGATGACGCGCGTGACGGAACCGTAGAGGCTGAGGCCCTTGAACGCGCCCGGCAGGAACGTGAGCTGCTGGCTGTATTCAAAGGTGATGCCGTCGGTCGTCGAGGTGCCGGGGGCATTCTGCGCGCTGACAAAAGTGTAGCCGGGATAATCGCTGGCGCTGTAGCCGACGTCCTCGGGATCGACGGTGAAACCGGTTTGCTGGAGATCCTTCACGTCGAGCTTGTAGTAGGAAACGCCGACGACGCCGGACGGCTCGAGGAAGTATTGGAGACCGGCGTAATACTTGCGCGACCGCTCGGGCTTCAACTCGGGATTCGGCACCGTGACGATCTGCGTGGAGTCGTTGACCGTGGTGACGCCGCCGAGGTTGGCGTAGTCGGGGCGGAGGATCGAATCGCTGAACGCAAGCTGGCCGACGAGTTTCTTGGTGAAGTCGAATTTGAAGCCGCCGCTGAGAAACCAGTTGTCGTATTCGCCGTGCCGGGTCGTCTGCTCGCCGTTGTGGTATTTGTAGAGGATGCCGGCGACGGTGTTCGTCGCGTAACCGGCCGCGACCACTTCCTTGTCGGGGCGAACGTCGGCGACGAGCGCCGCCGTCTTGGTCTTCTCGTAGCGGAGGCCGAGATCGAAGCGGGCGCGGCCGAGGCGCGTCTGCCCTTCGAGGTAGCCCGAGCCGATTTCCTCGGAGATTTTCTTGTTGTTCTGGAGTTGGCGCGTGAGGTTGCCGTTCGTATCGGGCGTAAAGTATTCGGGGTGCTGCTGGAAGATGTCGTAGGTCGCGTAATTACTGTCCGCGCGCCAATTCTGGGCAGTGATGTTGCCGCCCTTGCCGTCGAGGCCGAAGTCGAACTTGTAGTTCTCCGTCGCGGGGATGACCGCCGCGGTGTCCGTCTGTTTGCCGGTGGGACCGACGTAGGTGTAGGCCTTGTAGGAGCCTTCGTTGGTTTTCCAATCGTTCGTGCGCGCGCCAATGCCGCCGAGGATCGTGACCGGGGCGTTGCGCACCGTGAGGCTCTTCTTCAGGTCGAGGTAACCGGTGTATTGCTCGTTGATGCTATCCGAGGCGGCGTTGCGGATGTTCACGCCGCGCGCGTCGTCGCGGTTCCAGTTCGTCGCATCGCCCCACGGGCGGCCGGCAGTCTGCGTGACCGTCCACGTCGGCGAATCCGCCGAGGCGCGATCGGCCGTGAAGCCGAGGCGCGTGAGCCAGTTGTCGGTGCGCTGGAAGAAACCTTTCGCGGTGTCGCGGAAGTTGTATTCCGCGCTGGAGTAGCTGCCGCGCAGCGTGGCCTGCCAGGTGTCGCCCTTGTATTCGAGCTTCGGCGAGAAGAGCCAGACGGGGGTGCCGGCGTAGCGGTGCGAATACTCGGTGCTGAGGCGCGGGCTGCTGCTGCCGGTGGTCGTCGCCCCGGTGGTGGCGTTGGTCGGCTGCGCGACGACGTGCGTGATCGTGCTGCCGGCCGGCTGGGTCGCGACGGGCGAGTAGAGGAAGGTGTATTGGTTCACATACTCGACGTCGTAGAACGAGTAGGTGCCGCGCAGCGAGGCGACGAGGTTGGGCGTGAGCTTGTAGTCGACGCTGAGGTTCGCGGCTTCGCGGTGCGTCATCTTCGGGCCGGGGCGCCACATGATGTCGTTGATCTTCGGATTATCGACGGTCGCGCCGGACGCGGTGTAGTTGTAGCGGACCTGGTTGCGGTCCTGCTGGACGAAGTTGGCGTTGTAGCTCGTGTTGAACTCCACGCCGAGACGCCCGCCGAGGAAAATGTCGGCGTAGCCGAACTGGCCGGACGGGAAGAGCCGCGAGTGCTTCTTGTCGTCGGGGAAATACTCGCGCTTCAGGTCGGCGTCCGAGGTGCCGACGCCGTAGAGTTGAAAGACCACGGAGCGGTGGTTGCGCTGGAAGGCGTATTTGCTGCGGAGATTGATCGAGCCGCCGGGCGAATCGGCGTCCATGTTGGCGGTCAGGGTGTTGTTGAACTCGATCGATTCGATGCCGGTGATCGACATCTGCTCGAACGAATTCTGGCGGCCGACGGTGTTGTTGGAGGTCGCCGTCGCCATGCGCGCGCCGTCGGTGGTGAAGTTCGAATACTTCGGATCGAGACCGCCGATGCGCACCGCGCTGGTGTCCACCTCGACGTAATCGAGCGAGAGGCCCGGCATCGATTTCATGAACTCGCCCACGTCGCCCATCGTGAGCTCGCCGTAGTTGTCGGCCGCGACGACGTTCTTGGCATTGGTCGCGGCGCGGCGTTCCATGATGGCCTTCGCCTGACCGCTGCGCGTCCCGGCGACCTCGAATTTTTCGAGCTGCACCACTTTTTCGTTCGCGGCGGCGCCGGCGAGGGAGCTTTCGTTCAGCGTGAGGTCGCACGCCACCGCCTGCGCGGGCAGGATCCTCACGGCGGCTTTCGTCTCCTGAAGACCGGTGTAATTGGCCACGAGCGTGACTTCGCCCGCCGGCACGGCGGGGACGATGAAATTGCCGCCGTCCTCCGAATAGACGACGATCGGCGTGCCGACGACGCGAATCTCGGCATTGCGGATGTATTCGCGCGTCGCGGCATTGAATACCCGGCCGCGCACGCTGCCGGTGGCGGCATTCTGGGCCGCAAGCGGCTGCGCAACGAGAAACGGCAGAGCGAAGGCCAGGGACAGAATCGGCTTCGAGCCGAGGCAACGACGGAGACGGTGACGGAGGACGTGGAGCATGAGAGAAAGCGATTCCGGAATCAAGGAGGGTGAATGTTTATTCATGTGCTGTATTCACAGCCCACTCGAACGGCCCGCGGGCAGACAAACCCGAAAGCGCGCCGCGAGGTTAAGATTCGGTGACGGCCGGGCGGGGAGCGGCGGAATCCAGATAAGAAACCGCGCAACCGGCCCGGGGGGCCGTCGGAGGAGGCCCGCGCGGCATCCGCGCCGGCCGGCAGGTTTTTTTGGGGTCATGGGGGTATTTCAGGCTTGCTGAATTTCTATTCAGCATTCTGATTCAAATGAAAAAGACGAGAACGAGCCCGCCTGTCAAGCCCGCACCGGGCCCGCCGCCCGCCGCCGACCCGGCATCGACATCGCCGGCAACCCCGCCCAACTTAGCAACGCCTCCCCGCCACCCGGACTCCATCCTTTCTCTCACCATGCCGAATCTCTATTCCGACGACCGCCTCCGCCTCGCGGCCCGCCTCTACTACATCGATGGCCTCGGCCAGAACGAGGTGGCCAAGTTCGTCAAAGTCTCGCAAGCGAAGGTTTCCCGCCTCCTCGCGCTCGCGCGCGAGCGCGGCATCGTTCGCATCACGGTGGCCGACTACGAGCCGCGCCACACCGAGCTGGAAGCGCAAATCCGCGCCCGCTTCGGTCTCGGCACCGTCGTGGTCATCAAAACGGTCGAGGGCTTCACGAACACCGACCTGCGCAAGGCGGTCGGACATTTCGCCGCCGATGCCCTCAACGCGCTGATCAAGCCGGGCGACGTCGTCGCCATCGCGGGCGGACGGACCATTCACGAACTCGTGCATCACCTCCCCGAAGCGCGTAACAAGGCGCTCACGATCGTCCAGGCCATGGGCAGCGTCGATTCCAGCGTCAGCGCGTTCGACGCCCAGGAAGTCGGTCGCGTCGTCGCGCAGCGGCTCGGCGGCAGCTTTCTCGCTCTCAACGCGCCCGCCTACATCCCCGAAAAGCGCACGCGCGACACGCTGCTCAAGCTGCCGCAGGTGCGCGCCGTGCACGACCACCTCGATCGCGCGCAAGTCGCCATCGTCGGTCTTGGCACGCTGGAGAACTCGGTGTTCGTCGAACGCGGCGTGCTCAGCCCGGACGACATCCAGGAGCTCCGCGAGGCCGGCGCGGTCGGCGAAGTGTGCGGCCGGTTCTTCGACAAGAATGGCGAGGAGTGCGACACGGATTGGCGCGATCAGGTGATGAGCGCCGACCTCGCGCAGTTGCGCAAGATTCCCCAGACCGTCGGCGTCGTCTCCGGCAACGATCGCTCCGGCGCCATCGCGGCTGCCGTCCGGGGAAAGCTCATCGGGGGGCTCGTGATCGACGAGTCGGGCGCCGCCGCCCTCCTGGCCAGCAGCCCCCTCCCCTCTCGACGCAAGGCGCGCTAAGTCGGAGCAACGCAATCGAGAGTAAAGCGCGTTGACCTCAACCCGCTTTCCGCGACCCAAGCCTGAAGCGCATTGAGGTCGATACGCGCAATCTCGGCAGGGAAGGAAGAGGCCATTGCGCCGTTGCGGCTAAGGCAAACGGGATGGTTTCGGGCGATTGGGGCTATTAAGCAACAAGCCCGCTTCAGCGATGCCCTGGCTCCAGGCGGGGGCGCAGCCGCGCCAGTCCTCCCTCTTCCTGCCGGCGCGAGCCCGGCGCGGGCAAACGTGGCCGAAGCTACCGCTGCCCTCCCCGGCGCGATCCAGCGCGCACGGGTGTCGTGCCCCCGCTTCGCCCGGCGGCTTCGTCGCGGCGCGCCATCGCCGCCGGCGGACAGACGGCGCAACGACAGGCGTGAAGCCGAAGTAACCACCCCGAAGGCTAGCGGCGCCAGGGCGAGGGGAATTTCGCCCCCCTACCACTGTCGCATATATATTCTGTCTGTTTATTCCTTGCCTCCGGCGCGACCGGGGACTTGGTTTTCCGAGCACCCGGCCTATGCGCGCTGCCTCCATCGTATCGCCCTCCTTTTCCATTCGACCCGCCCCGGTCGGCGTCGCCGACGCCCTGGGCTCCGCCCGCGAAACCCGCGCCCTGCTGATCGGCGCCGGCATCCTCGCCCGCGTGCCGGCGGTGTTCCGCGAAAATTTCCCCGGCGCCCGTGCCATCGTGATTTGCGACGCGACCACCTGGCGGGTCGCCGGGCAAGCGGTCCAAGCTGAGCTGCTCGCCGCCGATCAGGCGCGACCGGAGCCGTTCGTGTTTCGCGATCCGTCGCTCTACGCCGAACACCGTTTCGTCGCGCAGTTGGAGGAGGCGCTCGCGCTCCATGACGCAGTCCCGGTGGCGGTCGGGTCCGGCACGATCAACGACCTCGTGAAACTCGCCGCGCATCGCGCCGGCCGTTCCTATCTGTGCGTCGCCACGGCGGCATCGATGGACGGCTACACTGCGTTCGGCGCTTCGATCACGTTTCGCGGAGCGAAGCAGACCTTCAATTGCCCGGCGCCGCGCGCCGTCGTGGCCGACATCGACGTCATTCGTCGGGCGCCGCCGGAGATGACTGCGTCGGGCTACGCCGATCTCCAGGCTAAGATCACCGCCGGCGCCGACTGGCTGCTCGCCGATGCCCTCGGCGTCGAGCCGATCGAGTCGCGCGCGTGGACCATCGTGCAAGGCGGTCTCGAGGCCGCGCTCGCCGATCCGGCCGGCGCTCGCGCCGGACAGCCGGCGGCCGTCACGCCGCTGGTGGAGGGGCTGATGCTGGGCGGTTTCGCGATGCAGTGGACCAAGTCCAGCCGGCCCGCCTCGGGCGCGGAGCACCAGTTCAGCCATCTCTGGGACATGGAGCATCACACGCACGCCGGCGTGGCGCCGTCCCATGGCTTCAAGGTCGGCATCGCCACGCTCGCCGTCACCACGCTCTACGAGCAACTCCTCGCGCGCCCGCTCCAGCAACTCGACGTCGACGCCTGCTGCGCCGCCTGGCCCGATCGCGCGCAGCTCGAAGCCGACGTGCGCCGGCGGTTCGCGGACACCGATTTCGTCGAGACGGCGGTGCAGGAATCGCTCGCGAAACACGCTTCGCGCGACGAACTGCGCGCGCAGTTGCTCCGCGCGATCGCGCTGTGGCCCGACCTTCGTCCGCAGCTCGCGGCGCAACTCGTCTCCTCGCGCGAACTCCGTCGCCGCCTCCAGCTCGCGGGCGCGCCCACAATGCCGGAAGAGATCGGCCTCACTCGCGAGCGCCTCCGCGCGAGCTTCGTCCGGGCCTACCACCTGCGCCGTCGGTTCACCGTGCTCGACATCGCGGTGCGCACGGGTCTTTTGGACCGGTGCCTCGAAACCCTCTTCGCCCCGACCGGCCCCTGGGGCGCCCCCGCATGACCGTCTCGAACATCGCTCCCGCCGCCGCCGCCGAAGCGCCCGCCCAGGTGGAAAAACGTTTTCACTACTGGCAGACGCGCACGCTGATCGCGACGATGTTCGGCTACGCGGCGTTTTATTTCGTCCGCAAAAACATGAGCGTCGCGATGCCCGCCATCGAGGCGGACCTGCACATCACGAAGGCCCAGCTCGGCGGTTTTCTCACCGCGCACGGCGTGCTCTACGGTCTCTCGAAATTCTTCAACGGCCCGTGGGCCGACCGCACCAACGCCCGCTACTTCATGGTCGCGGGGCTGCTCCTCTCGGTCGTCGCGAACGTGTTCTTCGGTTTCAGCTCGAGCGTGCTGCTGCTCGGCGTGGCGTGGATGGTCAACGGCTGGGTGCAAGGCATGGGCTTCCCGCCGTGCTGCCGGTTGATGACGCACTGGTTTCCGCCCGAGAAGCTCGCGACCAAGATGTCGATCTGGAACACGTCGCACTCGATCGGCGCGTGGCTGGCACTGGGCTTCTGCGGCTACATCGTGGAGCGCGCGAGCTGGCGCTGGTGCTTCCACGGGCCGGCGATTCTCTGCACGGTCGCGGGGTTGATCCTGTTCTGGATGCTGCGCGACACGCCGAGCTCGGTCGGGCTGCCGGAAATTCATCAGGCGAAAAAAACGGCTGGCGAGGACAAGGGTTCCGCGGAATACCGCGCGTTCGTGCGCGAGCATGTCTTCGGCAACCCGCACCTGTGGTGGATCTCGTTCGCGAATTTCTTCGTCTACATCCTGCGGTTCGCGGTGCTCGATTGGGGCCCGACGCTGCTGAAAGAGATGAAGGGCTTCTCGCTCCAACACGCGAGCTGGGTTGTGATCGGATTCGAGATCGCCGGCTTGATCGGCATGCTCATCGCCGGCTGGGTCACCGATCGCGTCTTCGGCGGCCGCGGCTCGCGCACGTGCGTGTTCTGCATGATCGGCGGCAGCCTCGCGATGCTGGCCTTCTGGAAACTCGGCACGACGCCCTGGCTGACGATCGGCTTCCTCGGGCTCGCCGGGTTTTTCATCTACGGACCGCAGGCGCTGATCGGCATCACCGCTGCAAATCTCGCGACGAATCGCGCCGCCGCGACCGCCGCGGGACTCACCGGACTCTTCGGCTACCTGAGCACGCTGGTGTCGGGCTGGGGCCTGGGTTATCTCGTGCAACGCGCCGGCTGGAACACCGCTTTCGGCGCGCTGCTCGCGATCGGCGCGCTGGGCACGATCATGTTCGTGCTCGCCTGGCCCGCCAAAGCGCACGGCTACGAGGAGGCGACCTGATGGCTGCGCCGCTGCCAGTTTCTCTTCCAGCCGCCGTGTCGACGCGTCTCGCCGGCATCACTCACGTCGCCCTCGACATGGACGGCACGATCTACAAAGGCGGGACGCTCTTCGCCTGCACGCTGCCATTCCTCGCCCGCCTGCGCGAACTCGGCATCGGCTACACATTCCTCACCAATAATCCGTCGAAAAGTCCGACCGACTATCTCGCGCATCTGCGCAAGATGGGACTGACCGCGAGCGCCGACGAGCTGCACACCTCCGCGCTCGCCGTGATCGATCACCTGCGCGCGCAACACCCGTCGTTCCGGCGGCTCTTCGTGCTCGGCACGCCGAGCATGCTCGCGCAATTCCGCGAAGCGGGTTTCGAGCTGACGGACGACAGCGCGGCCGATGCGCCTGACGCCGTCGTCGTCGGCTTCGATCTCACGCTCGTTTACGCGCGCCTCTGTCGAGCCGCGTGGTGGGTGAAACAGGGCCAACCGTATTTCGCGACGAATCCCGACTTCGTTTGCCCGACCGACCAGCCGACCGTGCTGGTCGACTGCGGCTCGATTTGCGCCGCGCTCCAGGCCGCCACCGGTCGCGCGCCCAACCTCGTCTTCGGCAAACCCGACCCGTCGATGCTCGACGGCATCCTGCGCCGCCACCGCGTCGCGCCCGAAGCGGTCGCGATGGTGGGCGACCGCATCTACACCGACATCGCGATGGCGCGGCGCGCCCGCGCGCTCGGCGTGCTCGTCCTCACCGGCGAGGCGACGGCCGAGGACGCCGCCCGCGCCCACCCGCCGCCGGACCTCGTCGTGCCGAGCCTGGCGGAATTCGGCGAGCTGCTCGCCGCGGCCCGTCGCGCGGCCCCCTTTCGGACATGAAAAGAGAGACTGTGTTTGCGCAACTCACTGAGGAAATCTTCGACACGTTCGTGGTCGGCGGCGGCATCGTCGGCGCGGGCGTCGCGCGCGACGCCGCGATGCGCGGCCTGCGGGTCGCTCTCGTCGACCGGCACGACTTCGCGTTCGGCACCAGCAGCCGCTCGAGCCGCCTGCTGCACGGCGGCCTGCGATATCTGGAGCAAGGCCGCGTGCGCCTCGTGCGCGAAGCGAGCGTCGAGAAGATGCTCCTGCACAAACTCGCGCCGCATCTCGCGCAGCCTCTCGGCTTCGTGTTCCCCGCCTACCGCGGCGAAGGTCGCCCGCTCTGGCAGCTCGGCATCGGCGTGAAGCTCTACGATCTCCTCTGCGGCGGTCGGAACCTGAAGCCGTCGCGCCGGCTCGACGTGCCCGCCACGCAACATCTCGCCCCACAGCTCAAGATCGACCAGCTCGTCGGCGCCGTCCTCTACTACGACGGCCTCACCAACGACGCGCGCCTCGTGCTCGACACGCTGCGCGCCGCCACGCGCCACGGCGCCGTCGTCGCAAACTACACGCGACTCGTCGACGCCGCCCGTCGCGGCGACGTGTGGCACTGCGAAATCCGCGACGAACTCAGCGGTCGGACGGCCACCGTCCGCGCGCGCAGCGTCGTGAACGCCACGGGCCCGTGGGCGGAGGCGATTCCGCACAGCGCCGTGAAGCTGCGGTTGAGCAAAGGCATTCACATCGTTGTCGATCGCACGCGGCTCGCGACGCGCGAAGCCGTGGTCATCACCGAAGGCAAACGCCTGCTCTTCGTCCTGCCGTGGGGCGAACGCACGATCGTCGGCACGACCGACACCGACTACGACGGCGCGCCCGAAGCCGTCCGCGTCCAACCGGAGGACGTGCGCTACGTCCTCGACACGGTCGCGCGGTTTTTCCCTCAGGCAAGATTATCGACGGCGGACGTCATCAGCTCGTGGGCGGGACTCCGTCCGCTCGTCGCCAATCCCGACGGCACGCCGTCCGACGTCTCGCGCGAGCACCAGATTCTTTCGCCCGAGCCGGGCTGGTGGGACATCACAGGTGGCAAGCTCACGACCTATCGCCTGATGGCGCAGCAAGCGGGCGACCACCTCGTCCGTTTCCTCGGCCGCGGGCAATCGCGCAGCCGGACGGCGGACGAGCCGTTGCTGCCCGACGCGCGCGACGCGGCGTTCAGCTCGATCGTGCCCGGCGCCTGCACGCGCGCCGCGGTCGAGCACTACGTCCGGAGCGAATGGGCGCGCAATCTCGACGACGTGCTCGTGCGCCGGAGCAGTTGGCATTACTACCACTGCGACACGGAAGAGCAGGCGCGACGCGTCGCGGCCTGGATGGCGCCGCTGTTGAACTGGTCGCCCGAGGCGGTGGAGGACCAGATCGAGCGCTACCACCAGCTCGTCGACCAGTCGATGCCCTCCTGCTGCTAGCGCGGCACGCTCCCCGAGCGTCCATTTTCCAAGCGGCGCCACGAGCGGTCGTTTGGATTTTCTGCCCGGAACGATCGCCGTTCCCGGCGGCCGTTCTGCAGCGAGCACTCCGGGAAAGGCGTCTCACTCCGAAGCGAGACCGGAGTCTTGGTTCGCATCTGGCGCCCAACGGAGGGGAAGGGCGACCGACCTCACGATGCGCCAAAAAACAACGCATGCGCAGCAACGCGGAGACGCGGAGCCTATAATCCGCCCTCAGTCACCGCCTACCCCGCCGAGCACATCGCGAACGCAATCTCCCTCAGTCAACCGGACTCTTCGCTGACTCCGTGCGATCGGGCCAATCGCCGGTGCGTGCACTATTTTTCGTGTGCGCCTGCGGAAAGTTACTGTGGCCATGCATACAGAACTCTTTGACTCGACCATCCTCGGCACGGCCGAACAGGCGCTCGACTTCATCGGCAACATCCTCGAGTC
The DNA here is from genome assembly GCA_016187945.1 of Opitutia bacterium. Taxonomy (GTDB): domain Bacteria; phylum Verrucomicrobiota; class Verrucomicrobiia; order Opitutales; family Opitutaceae; genus Didemnitutus. The sequence continues at coordinate 1,442,938 of JACPIT010000005.1, read as the reverse complement.
GTCGACCGAGTATTCGATCATCGGCGAAGACCTCGACGGTCGCATCCTCCTCTGGAACGAGGGCGCGCGCCGCCTCTACGGTTACGAGCCGGCCGAAGTCGTGGGCCGCGCCAACACTTCGATATTGCACGTCGCCGAGGATGTCCGGGCCGGCAAGCACCAGGAGATCATGACGGCCGCGCTGCGCGACGGAAAGTGGGAGGGCATGGTCACCCGGCAGCGCAAGGATGGCAGCCGGTTCACGGCCAGCGTGGTCGTCAATCCGCGTCGCGACTCGACGGGGCGGCCCATCGGATATCTCCTCATCTCGAAGGACATCACCGCCGAAGTGCGACTCACCGCGGAGCTCAAGGCGGCGCAATTCTACGCGCGCTCGCTCATCGAGGTGTCGCTCGACCCGCTCGTCACCATCAGCGCCGAAGGCAAGATCACGGATGTCAATCAGGCCACTGAGCTCGTCACCGGCATCCCGCGTCAGCGCCTCATCGGCACGGATTTCTCGAACTACTTCACCGAGCCGAAGCGCGCGCGCGACGGCTACCAGCAGGTGTTCTCCCAAGGCTTCGTGCGCGACTACCCGCTCGCTCTCCGGCACGCTTCCGGGCGCGTCACCGACGTGCTCTACAACGCCGCCCTCTACAAGGACGACAAGGGCCGGGTGCTCGGGGTGTTCGCCGCCGCGCGCGACGTCACGCAGCGCAAGCTGGCCGAGGAACTCCAGCGCGCCTCCTCCGCCTACGCGCGCTCGCTGATCGAAGCGTCGCTCGACCCGCTCGTCACCATCAGCGCCGAAGGCAAGATCACCGACGTGAACGAGGCCTCCGTGCAGGCCACCGGCGTGCCGCGCGAGCAGCTCGTCGGCACCGATTTTTCGAATTACTTCACCGCGCCGGACAAAGCGCGCGCCGGCTACGAGCAGGTTTTCCGCGAAGGCGCCGTGCGCGACTACCCGCTGGAGCTGCGGCACCGGGATGGGCGCGTGCAGTCAGTGCTCTACAACGCCTCGATTTTCAAGGACGAGCGCGGCGAAGCGAGCGGCGTCTTCGCAGCGGCGCGCGACATCACCGCGCGCCGGCGCACGGAGGTGGAACTCAGCCGGGTCAATCGCGCGCTGCGCGCGACCACGGCCTGCAACCAGGCGCTCGTCCACGCCACGGACGAGGCCGCGCTGCTGCATGAAATCTGCCGCGTCCTCGTCGACGAGGCCGGCTACCGGATGGCCTGGGTCGGCTTCGCCGAAGACGACGCGGCAAAGACGGTGCGGCCCGTCGCGGTCGCCGGCCATGACGACGGCTACGTGGCGGCCGCGCGGATCAACTGGGCCGACAACGAGCTGGGGGGCGGGCCCACCGGACGCGCAATCCGGACGGGACAGCCGGCGATCTGCCAGGACATGCTCGCCGATCCGCGCTTCGCCCCGTGGCGCGAGGCGGCGCTCGCCCGCGGCCTCGCATCGTCGATCGTGCTGCCGCTCCTGCACGAGGGTCGCGCGTTTGGGGCGTTGTCCATCTACGCCGGCGAACCCGAGGCGTTTGGCGAGCAGGAGGCCAAGTGGCTGCTCCAATTCGGGGAGGATCTCGCGTTCGGCGTGGCGGCGTTGCGCGAGCGCGCGGGACGCCGGCGCGCAGAAGCCGCCCTGCGCGAGAGCGAGCAGCGTTTCCACGATGTGCTCGATCTGCTGCCCGCCTACGTCGTGCTCCTCACGCCCGGCTACCACGTGCCGTTCGCCAACCGATTTTTCGAGGAGCGCTTCGGCCAGGCGCGCGGCCGGCGTTGCTACGAGTATCTGTTCAACCGCACCGAGCCGTGCACGATCTGCGAGAGTTTCAAGCCCTTCGACACCCGTGCACCGCACCGCTGGGAATGGCTCGGACCCGACGGCCACAACTACGACATCAGCGACTTCCCGTTCACCGACGCCAACGGCGCCAAGCTCATCCTCGAGATGGGCATCGACATCACCGAGACGAAAAAGGCGCGGGCGGAGATTCTGCGACTCAACACCGACCTCGAACAGCGGGTGCGCGAGCGCACCGCCGAGCTCGAGGCCGTCAACCGCGAGCTCGAGGCGTTCGCCTACTCCGTGTCGCACGACCTGCGCGCGCCCCTGCGCAGCATCGATGGCTTTGGCCGCATCCTCCTGCGGGACGAGGTCTCCACCCTGAGCGACCGGGGCCGGGAAAATCTCACGCGCATCCGCGCCGCCACGCAGCGCATGGCCGCACTCATCGACGATTTGCTCCGGCTTTCGCGCACGGCGCGCTGCGAGTTCCGCCGCATGCCGTTCGATCTCGCGGTCGTGGCCCGCGCGATCGCCGCCGAGTTCGACGCGGCCGAGCCGACGCGGCACGTGGCCTGGCGCATCGCACCCGCCCTGCCGGCGTGCGCCGACGCCACGCTCATGCGTCTCGTGCTCGAAAACCTGCTGGGCAACGCGTGGAAGTTCACCGCGCGCAATGCCGACGCGCAGATCGAGTTCTCCGTCGGCGAGCAGGACGGCGAGCGCGTCTTCTGCGTGCGCGACAACGGCGCGGGCTTCGACATGGCGTATGCGGACAAACTTTTCGGCGTGTTCCAGCGGCTGCATTCCGCCGACGAGTTTCCGGGCACCGGCATCGGCTTGGCGACCGTGCAGCGCATCGTCCACCGGCATGGCGGGCGCGTGTGGGCAGAGAGCGCCGTCGGGGCGGGCGCCCGCTTCTATTTCACCCTGCCGGAAGGAGAAATCGGAACATGAAAAAAAGCTACATCCTGCTCGTGGAGGACAACGCCGACGACGTGGCGCTGACGCTCGACGCGTTTCAGCAGTCCCGCGTGGCGAACCGGGTCGAGGTCGTGCGCGACGGCGTCGCGGCGCTCGAGCACCTCTACGGCGCGACCGACGCGCCGCCGGCGCGACCGGCCGTCGTGCTGCTCGATCTCAAATTGCCGAAGGTCGGCGGCCTCGAGGTGCTGCGCCGCATCCGGGCCGAACCGACGACGAAGCATCTCCCGGTGGTCATCCTCACCAGTTCGTCCGAGGAGCGGGATCTCCTCGCCAGCTACGACCTGCATGCCAACAGCTACATCCGCAAGCCGGTGGACTTCGACCAGTTCATGGCCGCCGTCCAGCAGCTCGGTCTCTACTGGCTGCTGCTCAACGAAACGCCGCCATGAGCACTCCCCTGCGCGTCCTGCTGGTGGAAGACAACGCCGACGACGCACGGCTCGTCGTCGATACGTTGACGGAGGGCGGCTTTGCCGTGGCTTCCGTGCGAGTCGAGACGGAGGTCGGAATGCGCGACGCCCTCGCCCGCCAACCCTGGGACGTGGTGTTGTGCGACTATCGGCTGCCGCATTTCGACGCCCGCACGGCGCTCGAAGTGTCGCAGTCAGGCGGACTCGATCTGCCCTTCATCATCGTCTCCGGGACGGTGGGCGAGGAGATCGCCGTCGAGGCGATGCGGGCGGGCGCGCACGATTACGTGATGAAGGACCGGCTGGCGCGATTGCCGGCGGCCGTCGCGCGCGAACTGCGCGAAGCTGCGCAGCGCCGGCGACGCCGATCGGTCGAGGAAGCGCTCCGCCAAAGCGAGGAGCGTTTTCGCGGCCTCGTGGAGACGAGCACCGACTGGATCTGGGAACTCAACGAGCACGGCATCTACGTCTATGTCAGCCCGCGAGTGAGAGAGGCGCTCGGCTTCCTGCCGGCGGAAGTAGTCGGCAAGACGCCGTTCGATTTCATGCCGCCGGAAGAGGCGCAGCGCGTCGGCGCGCTGTTTGGTCCCATCCTGGCCGAACGCCAGCCGTTCCACCTCCTGGAAAACGTCAACCGCCACAAGAACGGCGGCCTGGTCGTCCTCGAAACCAGCGGGGTTCCCATTTTCGATCCGGCGGGCACGTGGCGCGGCTATCGCGGCATCGATCGCGACATCACCGGGCGCAAGCAGGCCGAGGCGGCGCTGCGGGAGAGCGAAGAAAAATTCCGTCTGACGACCACCACGGCCCGCGACGGGATCATCATGCTGGACAGCGAGGGGCGGGTGGTTTTTTGGAACGACTCGGCCACCGCGATCCTCGGTTATTCGCGGCACGAAGTCATGGGGCGGCAATTGCACGATTGGCTGGTGCCGGAGCGGTATCGGACGGCCTCCCGAAGCGGGTATGCCGCTTTTCGGCACACCGGCCAGGGCGCAGCGGTGGGGCGCACCTTGGAGTTGTCGGCGTTGCGCAAGGACGGCGTGGAAATTCCGGTCGAATTGTCCATCTCCGCCACCCGGCTCAAAGACCAGTGGCATGCGTTCGGGATCATGCGCGACATCACCGCCCGCAAGGAAACCGAACGCCGGCTCCGCGAACAGGCCGAGGTTCTCGACAAAGCCAACGAAGCCATCGTCGTGAGCGACCTCGCCGACCGGATCACCTTCTGGAGTCGCGGCGCCGAGCGCCTTTCGGGCTGGACCTCCGCCGAAATGCTCGGCCGACCGGTCGCGGATATTTTTGCGTTGGGCGAAGTCGGCGCCGATGCCGCCGTGCACGCCGCGTTCGCCACTTTCGCCGATTGGCGCGGCGAGATCCACGGTCGCAACCGCGCGGGCGCGTCGCTCGTGTTCTCGACCAGTATCACCGTGCTTCGCGGCGAGTCCGGCCAGCCGATCGGTCGACTGAGCATCAGCACCGACATCACCGAGGCGAAAAAACTCCACGAGCAGTTTCTCCGTGCGCAGCGCCTCGAAAGCCTCGGGATGCTGGCCGCCGGCATCGCTCACGATCTCAACAACGTGCTCGCGCCGATCCGCATGGCGGTGCCGTTGCTCCGGGCTATCGCCGCCGCGCCCGGCGATCATCGGTTGCTCGATACGCTCGAAAAATCCTCCTCGCGCGGCGCCGACCTCGTGCAACAGATCCTCGGCTTCGCCCACGGCATCGGCGGCGAGCCGCGCATCGTGCAGGTGAAGCACCTGCTGCGCGACGTCGTCCAGGTCATGGCCGAGACCTTTCCCAAATCGATCAGCCTCGAAAACAGGATTCCCAGCGATCTTTGGCCGGTGCTGGGCAATCCGACGCAGATTCACCAGGTGCTGCTCAACCTCTGCGTCAACGCTCGCGACGCCATGCCCAATGGCGGTCGACTCCGTCTGCTGGCGGAGAACGACACACTCGACGCGTCCCGCGCCGCCGAGCTCGCCGCAGCGCATCCCGAGGCCGGCGTCCGAGCGGGCGATTGGCTGGTGCTCCACGTGGAAGATAGCGGCACGGGCATCCCGGCCGACGTGCTCCCGCGCATCTGGGAGCCGTTTTTCACCACCAAGGAACCCGAAAAGGGCACCGGCCTCGGTCTTTCCACCGTGCGCGGAATCGTCGAATCGCATCGCGGCTTCGTCACGGTGGAAACCGCTCCCGGGCAGGGTGCCGCCTTCCGGGTCTATCTCCCGGCGACGGAGTCGTCCGGCAGCAGCCGCTCGACGGCTCCCGACCTCGTCGCCGGCCGCGGCCACGGAGAACCGATCCTGCTGGTGGATGACGAGGAGCCCATCCGCGAGACCGCCGCCGCCCTCCTCAAAAGAGCGGGCTACCATGTCACCATCGCCGCGGACGGCGCCGAGGCGGCCCTGATTTTCTCCGCCAGTCCGGCGGAATTTGCCCTGGTCATCACGGATCTCGACATGCCGCGGCTCGACGGCGCTTCGCTCGCGCGCGTCATTCGCTCCATGCGTCCGGAGATAAAGATCCTGGCGATGAGCGGTCTCGTCAGTCGCCGCGTGACCGATCAGGCCGCGGATTTTTCCGACGCGTTTCTCGCCAAGCCGTTCAGCAACGACGTGTTTTTGCGTGCGATCCAGCAGCTCCTCGCACCGGTCGTCGCTTGAACTCGCGGCGCGAGGCCGCCCCGGCTCCTCGCGCGCGGCGCCGAGCGTCGCTCACCACGGCGAGGACGACGCGGGCGACGGCGCCTCGTTGTGCACCGTCCAATAAATGCCCAGCGCTTTGATCGCATCGGCGAAACCGGCGAAATCGACCGGCTTCAGCACGTAGGAATTCACGCCGAGGCTGTAGCTGCGCGCGAGATCCTGCTCCTCGCGCGACGACGTGAGCATCACCACCGGCACGGCGCGCAGGATCGGATCGTCCTTCACCTCCCGCAGCACTTCGAGGCCGTCGAGCTTCGGCATCTTGAGGTCGAGCAGGATCAGCGCGGGCATCACCGGCGGGCGTTGGGCGAAGCGCCCGCGGCAATGCAGATAGTCCAGCACGTCGGCGCCGTCGTGCACGACCACGATCTCGTTCGCGATCCGGTGGTCGTGCAGCGCGGTGAGCGTCAATTCGACGTCGTGGGGATTGTCGTCGGCAAACAGGATCGGGCGGGCGGTTTTCATAAGTTCGTTTCGGCGGAGGGCAGCGTGAAATAAAATGTGGCGCCGCGATCGACGGCCGCCTCGGCCCACACGCGGCCGCCGTGGCGCTCGACGATGCGGCGGACGTTCGCGAGCCCGATGCCGGTGCCCTCGAACTCCGTGGCCGCGTGCAGGCGTTGGAAAACCCCGAAGAGTTTTCGCGCGTATTTCATGTCGAAGCCCGCGCCGTTGTCGGCGATGCGGAACCGCGCGCCCTCGTCGACCGCTTCGCCGTCGATCGCGATGGTCGCGACCTCGCGCAGCGCGGTGTATTTGACGGCGTTGCCGATCAGGTTGCGCCAGACTTGCCGGAGCATCGCGGCGTCGGCCTTCACCGCGGGCAGCGCGCCGACGTGCCACTCGATGCGGCGGTCGGGCGGCTGGAGCTCGCGGATCACTTCGGCAACGAGCGCCGCAGTGTCGACCGGCACGCGCCGCAGCTCCGTGCGCGCCATCCGCGAGAAGGCGAGCAGCTCGTCGATCAGCACGCCCATGTTGCGCGCCGACTGGGCGATGACGCCGAGGTAACGGCGCTCGGCGTCGTCGAGCTTCGGCCCCGCACGCTGCTGGAGCAGTTGCACGAAACCGTCGACGTGCCGCAGCGGCGCGCGCAGATCGTGCGACACCGAGTAGGAAAACGCCTCGAGCTCGCGGTTGAGCGTTTCCAACTGCGTGGTCCGCTCCGCGACCCGGCGTTCGAGGCCGGCGTTGAGCCCGCGAATCTCGCGATCCTGCTCGGCGATGCGGCGAAGCATCGAGTTGAAATCGGCGGCGAGCTGGCCGAGTTCGTCGCGGCCCAATTGCGGCGCGACGGCCTCGTAGTCGCCGTGCTCCGCGACGCGACGCGCGACCTGGGCGAGCGAGAGGATCGGCTCCGAAATGCGCCGCGTCAGCCAGCGCGCCACGCCATACGCCCCCGCCAGAAACAGGAGCAGCAGCGTGAGGCCGAGGAGCGCCGAATCGCTCACCCAGTCGAGAACCAGCGCGGCAGTGTCGACGCGCAGATACAACCACCCGAGCGGACGTCCCTGCTCCTCCACGCGCGTGAAACCGGCGAGGCGTCCTGGCGCGAACGCGAAGCCCGCAGGCCCCGGCCGCTCCGGAAACGCGTCGGCGCCCGCGCTCTCCGGATAGTGCGCGAACAAGGCGTCGCCTTTGTAGAGCGCGGCGGCGGAGATGTGCGGCTCGGCCCGGAGCGCGCGCAGGATGTCGTGCGCATCCCCGGCGTTCTCGAACGCGATCGCCGCCGTGCTGTTGCCGGCCACGATGCCGCCGACCACTTCGATCTGGCCGCGCAGCGCGCGCCGGAACGTCGCGTATTCGTAGCCGAAGAACGTCAACCGCGCGGCCACGAGCGACACGCCCGTGGTGAGGAGGAAACCGTAGAGGAGTTTCCGGCGCAGCGGTATGTCGCGAAAGAAGGGCATCAGCGGACGATTTCGGCGATCCGAAGCAGCTTGGAACTGAGCGCGAGCCCCGCGCCCCGCGCCGCCGTGTTGTTGACCTCGAGGCGCAGCCGGCCTTGGTGGGAGAAAAAACGGATCATGCCGCCGGTCCGGGCGAATTCCGGCGCATCGCCCACCGTGAGCGTCGGCTGCCCGCGGAGGCGGACGAGCACTTGCGCGACGTCGCCCGCGTTGCTCGGAGCGATATACAACACATGGCAGCGCTCGACCTGATCGGGCCGATGGTAACGCCGGACCTCGAAGGGCCGGCCCTGCAAACGCTCGCCCGCCACGACGCGATCGAGCGCGGCCGCGAGCGCGTCCTCGCCGACCACCGCGATCACGATCGGGGCGTCCGGCGTCGGAAACGCGTCCGCCGGCCACTCCACGAATTGCGCGAAACGAAAAAGAAACACCGCCTTCACGTCGAGATCGCGCGGCGCCGCGACGAGCGGCGAAACGCCCAGAAGGAGCATCCCGACGAAGGAGGCCACGCGTGTCCGACCGCTCAGTAGCGCCATGTGACTTTCGCCGTCCAGCGACGGCTCACCTCCTGATTGAGGCTGTTGGTCGTGATGAATTCCGGGAACTGCCGGTCGCCCAGATTGCGCGCCGCGATCGACCACTCCCATCGCGCGCCGCGCCACCCGAGCCGCAGATCGGCCACCGTGTAGCCCGGCAGCGCCGGACGCGGCAGATCGCTCGCGTGCCGCACGAACGCATCGAACTCCCAGCCGCGTGGCAGATCGAAGTGCGCCGCGAGCGTGGCGACGTGCTTCGCGTCGTTGCCCTCGGCGCTGCCGCCGCTGGTGTCGGTGCTGCCGGGATCGCGATCGAACTGCAGATCGAGGTAACGGTAGCTCGCCTTCAACAGCACTGCCCGCGCCGGCTGCCAATGCATCGTGAGCTCGCCGCCCCACGAGTCCGCGTTCAAGCGGTTGCCGAAGGTCAGCGGCTGGCCGGCCGCGACGAATTCCGTGCTGCGCAGGCGGTCATACCAGTAGCGGAATCCGGACACGTCCACGCTGAGCGCATCCGCCACCCGCCGCCGAAAGCCGATTTCGGCCGAGTAGCTGATCTCGGTCGCGAAATCCTCCGCGGCCTCGAAAACCCGCCGCCCCGGCACTTCGATCACCAGATCGCGGTCGATGCGCACCGGCGGCCGCACCGCGCGCGACACCGCGCCCCACACCGTCGTGCGCTCGTCCGGCAACCACGCGTGCCGGAGCGTGGGTTGATACTCGAAACCGGAAAACGAGTTGTGCTCCAGCTTCACGCCGGCCGTCAGTTCGTGTTTCGCCGCGACCTGAACCACGTCCTGGAGAAACGCGCCGACCGCGTGCGTCGTCCGCCGCGCCGGCAGGAGTTTCGCGACGCCGAAGTTGCCGATCCGATCGCGCGAGAACGACGCGTCGCCGCCGACCAGCACGTGGTGGATTCCGGTGCGCCGCTCGAACTTCGCGCTCGCCGCCGCCGTGCGCCGCGCCTCCTCGAATTGCAGCGGAATGAGCCGGTAGGTCTGATCGTAATAGGAGAGAAATTCGAGCCGCCCCTCGTCCGCGTCGCCCTTGCCCCACCGCCCGAGCACGTTGAAGCCGTCGATCTCCGTCTGCACGCGATCGCGCGGCAAATCCTGGTTGGTATAGTAATCGCCCTGAAAACCGAACGTCGCTCCGGACGCGCTCGTGCCATCGAGCCGGAATCCCGTCTGGAAAAAATCCGCCGAAGGCTGCGCGTGCTGCCCGGCCGCGTTGTAGGTCCAGTCGGTTTCCGCATACTTCGCGTAAACCCGGTAGAAAACCGCCTCGCCGAAACGCCCGCCGTAGCGGAACGACGCGAAACGCGGATCCTCGCTGCCGCCGCCCGCCGACGCCAGCCAGCCCTGCGTCGCCGAGGCGGGCTTCGTCAGGATTTGGATCAGCCCGTTCACCGCAAACGCGCCCCACAACGAGCCCACCGGCCCGCGCACCACCTCGATGCGATCGATGTCCTCGAGCAGCGTGTCCTGCGCGTCCCACAACACGCCGGAGAAAAACGGGCTGAACAAACTGCGCCCGTCCATCATCACGTTGATCTTGTTCCCCGCGAGCACGCCCATGCCGCGAACGCTCACCGCCCACGAGCGCGTGCTCGACTGCCCCACCTGCACGCCCGTCGCGAGGCGCAGCGCATCGGGCAGATTCAGCACGCCGGCGCGCCGGATGTCGTCCGCCGTCACGACGTCGATCCCCGACGGCAGTTTCCACCAGCTCTCGTCGGTGCGCGACGCCGTGGAAACCTGCAGGCTCAGCAATTCCTCGAGTGACAGTTCCTTGAGCTGCGCCAACGAGCGCGGCTCGGGCGCATTCGAGGCGAATGAGCTGCCGGCAACGACCGCCAGCAGCAAAAAGACGCGGTAGCCAAGCGTGGTCATGGTCGGTCAACTGGCGTGATTTCGTGGAGGCAGCGCTTTGGGCGTGGACGCCGCCGACAACCCCGGGCCCACCCTTCCTGAAACAATCCGACCGCGCGGCCTCAACACCGGATGCGCCGCCCGACCGCAGCACGCCGTGCCGATGCCGCGCGTTTTCCGAGTGAAAAACACCGCCGCCGGCAAAGCTCCGCGCCGAAACTTTCGGGAATCGCCCCATGAGCCGCATCGGAAATCGCCCCACGCGAGCGCGCGACTTCTTTCCTCCTCGGGTCGAGCGACCGCACCCGAGCAACGGCCAACACCTCGCCGCACCCGCCGCGCGCGTCGAAAAAAATGAACGGCGATTCATCCGCCGTTCAACGCCCGTTCATTTTCACCCGCGAAGCTGCGGCGTGAACCCTCGCCTCCTTCTCTCGCTCGCGGCGCTGGCCCTCGTCGCCGCGCCGCTCGCCGCCGCCGATCGCGCGCTGAAATTCGACCGCGACCAGTCCACCATCGAAGTCGCGGTCAAGGCCACGGTCGATTCGTTCGTCGGCGCCCTCAAAAACTACGCTCTCACCGGCACGGTCGACGATGCCGGCCACATCACCGGCGCCGAGCTCGCGTTCCGCTTCCGCGACGTCGCCACCGGCAAACCGAAGCGCGATGCCGCGATGCACGAATGGCAGCACACCGACGATTTTCCCGACGCGAAGTTCACGCTCGTCACGCTGAACGCCGCCGCCGGCGCGACCGAGGCGCGCGGCCGGTTCACGTTCCACGGCGTCACGCGCGAGCTCCGTTTTCCCGTGACGATCAGCCAGCACGGCCCGACCTACGCGATCGACGGCGATGCCGCGATCGACACGCGCGACTACGGTCTGCCGGTCATCCGCCTGATGCTCGCGCTGAAGGTCGACCCGCTCGTCCACGTCCGCTTCCACTTCCAGGCGAAGGCGGCATGAGCTCCCGCGCGCTCCGCCGCACCCGCTCTCGCCGCCCGAGCGCCAGCCTCGCCGCCGCCGCCGCGGAGCGGGCGCTTCCGGCCGCGTTGCAGCGTCATCTCCCGCTCCCGTCGCGCGGCGAACCCCGTCTGCTCGCGGCGCTGCGGCAATGCGTCGCGCATCCGGGAAAAATGATTCGCGGTCGCCTCGTTCTCGCCGCCGCTCTCGCGCACGGCCTCGCTCGCGCCCGGGCGCTCGAACTCGCGACCGCCGTCGAGTATTTTCACACCGCCTCGCTCCTCCTCGACGATCTGCCGTGCATGGACGACGCCGTGCAGCGCCGCAACCAGCTCTGCGTGCACCGCGTCCACGGCGAAGCCACCGCCATCCTCGCGGCGCTCGCGTTGATCAACCGCGCCTACGCGCTCGTCGCCTCCGCGTTCGCCCGCGAGACCCGCGCCGCACGCCAACGCGCCGCGACCGCGCTCGATCGCGCGCTCGGCGCCGCCGGGCTCGTGGGCGGCCAGGCGTGGGATCTGGCGTTCGCTTCCACCGAGCGTCCCGCGTCGCTCGTCAGCCGCATCGCGGCGGGCAAGACCGGCGCGCTTCTCACGCTCGCCCTCGAATTGCCGGCCGCGATCGCGCGCCCGAGCCGCATCGAGCGCCGCGCGCTCGCCGCCCTTGCCGTTTACTGGGGGCAACTCTACCAAATCGCCGATGATCTCAGCGATGTGCTCGATAGCGCCGCGGCGACCGGCAAGACCACCGGCCGCGACCGTCTCCTCAGCCGCCCCAATCTCGCGCTCGCCCTCGGCCGCGAACGCGCGCAGGCACGCTGGATGCGCCTCGCCCGCCAGGCCCAGCGCGCGCTGCAAACGCTCCGCGACCGCGGCGGCCGGCGCTGGGATTATCTCTGGGCCGCGCACGCATCGCTCATCCGTCGCGCTGCGCCGGAGGCCGACCACCAACACCGCGCCGCGTGACGCACGGAGCCCGCGCGCATGAACGTCCTCCCGCTCGTCTTCATCAATCTCGTCCGCCATCGCTGGCGTGCGCTCATCGGCACCGCCGGCATCGCGTTCGGTGTCGCCGCCATGCTCGCGATCCTCGCGATCGTCACCGGCGCGATCGGCATGTTCCAGCGGCTGCTCTCGAGCGACAGCCACTACCTCGTCTTCGAGCGAAACGTCTCCGACTTGTTCTTCAGCTCCGTCACACCTGCGCAAGTCGCCGCGATCCGCGCTCGCCCGGAAGTCGCGGAGGCGCACCCGGTGCTCTTCAGCATCGTGTCGGCGCCGGGCCGGCCGGTCATCACCTGCTTCGGCGTCGAGGCGAGCGATCCGCGGCTCGCCAAAGCCGAATGGCTCGCGGGCTCCGTCGCGGATTTCGGCCGGCGCACCGGAGAAATCTTCCTCGGCTCGCGCGCCGCGGAATTCCTTTCCGCCCACGCCGGCGACGAGGTGGAGATCGGGCGCGGCCGCTTCCGCGTCGGCGGCATTTTCAAAACCGAAAACGGCTTCGAGGATGGCGGCGTCTTTCTGCCGCTCGGCGCCGCGCAGGAGTTTTTTCACCGCGACGGCGCGGCGTCGGTCGTCACGGTCAAGCTCCGCGACCAGTCGCAGGGCGCGACGTTCAAGCGCGCGCTCGAAGCCGCGCAGCCGGGCGTGATCGCGCTCGAGAACCGCGAGTTCAACTCGACCTACAACAGTTTCAAAATCCTGAACTTCACTGCCTGGGCCGTCGGCATCTGCGCGTTCTGCCTCGGCGGCCTCGGCGTCGCTAACACGATGCTGCTGTCCGTCTTCACGCGCATCCGCGAGATCGCCGTGCTGCGCGTCTGCGGCTTCTCGCGCCCGCAGGTCGCCGCGCTGATCTTTGGCGAAGCGACCTGCATCGCCGCCGCCGGCGTCGTCGCCGGTTTCGCGATCGGCTTCGCGCTGCTCGCCGTCCTCGAGCGCGTGCCGCAGTTCAACGGCTACATCCAGGCCACGACGCAACCCGTCGTCCTCGCCGGCATCGTCGCGACCGCGTTCGTCACTGCCGCGCTCGGCGCGATCTACCCGGCGCGTTTCGCGATGAAAATCCAACCCGCGGAGGCGCTGCGCTATGAATAACGCCCGCGAAATCCTCGCCTCCGCCCGCAACGTCTCGAAATCCTACGACGGCGGCCGCGTCGCCGTCCTGCGCGATGTGAGCCTCGATGTGCGCGCCGGCGAGATGGTCGCGCTCTGGGGCGCGTCCGGCTCCGGCAAGAGCACGCTGCTCCACCTGCTCGGCGGCCTCGACGTGCCGGACCGCGGTGAGTTGAGCGTCTGCGGTCTCGACCCGCGCCGCGAAGCCGACCGCCTCGTCCTGCGCCGTCACCACCTCGGTTTCGTTTTCCAACTGCACAACCTCATCGCCGATCTCACCGTCGGCGAGAATCTCCGCGTCCCCGCCATCGCACTCGGCACGCCCCGCGCCGCCGCCGAGGCGCGCATCGCCGAGCTGACGCGCCGCGTCGGCCTCGATCACCGGCTCGCGCACCGCGTGCAGGACATCTCCGGCGGCGAGCGTCAGCGCGTCGCGATTTGCCGCGCGCTGATGAATTCTCCGCGCCTGCTCCTCGCCGACGAGCCCACCGGCTCGCTCGACGAGGCAACCGGCGAATCCGTCTTCGGGTTGCTCAAGGAACTCGCCGCCCGCGACGGCATCGCCGTCGTGCTCGCGACGCACGAACGACGCTTCGCCGAGGCGTGCGACCGCATCGTGCGCGTCCGCAACGGCGAAATCAGCGAGGTGCCGTCGTGAACTCCGCGGGCGAACCCGCGCCCGTCGATCTCGCTCGGAGCGTGGCGCGGCACAGTCTCGGCTGGCTCGTCGCCGCCAATCTCGTCGGCCTCTGGCTCGCCGTCGTGCTGCTCTGGCCCGCCGCCGGCGACGCGCTCGCGCCGCTCACTTACGGTCGCTGGGTGCCCCTGCATCTCGACTGGCAACTCTACGGCTGGATGTCGCTGCCGGCCGTCGGCGCGCTGCTCGCGTGGTTCGCCGGCGATCAGCGCATCCGCGGCGCGCAAACCGCGCTGCGCCTCTGGTCGCTGACCCTCGTCCTCGGCGGCGCGAGCTGGCTCGCGGGAGAGACGAGCGGAAAGCTTTTCCTCGACTGGACCGGCTGGGCGCGGCCGCTGCTGCCCGTCGCGATGCTCGCGCTGTGGGGCGTGCTCGCCCTCGCGACCAACCGTCGCTGGCCCGCGCTCGCGACGCGCGAACGCCTCGCGCGCGTCGCCGCGCTCGCGCTGCTGCTGCCGGTGCCCGCGGCGCTGTTCTGGTCGATGGGCCGCGACGTTTATCCCGCGGTCAATCCCGACAGCGGCGGCGCCACGGGCGCGGCGTTGCTCGGATCGACGCTCGGCATCGTGACGATTTTTCTCCTCGTGCCCGTGCTCTTGCGCCTCCCCTCGGCCAACGCCGTCCGGCCGCGCCGCTCGCGCGGGATCGTGGCGGCGCTCGCGGTGAACTGGCTCGTCTTCGCCGCGATCGAGCACGGCAACGTCTCGCACCACGCGCTCGCGGCGATCGTGTCGCTCGGCTCGTTGCTCGCGTGGATTCCGCTCCTCGCGCGGCACTGGCGCGGCTACGCGTGGAGCGACGCGGCGCGACCGTGGCTGCGTGCCGCGCTCGTCTGGTGGGCGCTGCTCGTCGCGAGCGGCTGGGCGAGTTTTTTGCCGCGCGTTTCCGAGGCGCTGAAATTCACCCACGGTTTCGTCGCGCACGCCCACCTCGCCATGGCCGGACTCGTGACGAGCGTGAATGCGATGATGCTCACCACGCTCGTCCGCCGTCCTGCGCCGCGCGGTGTCTTCGCCACGTGGCAAATCGGCTTTGCCGTGTTCGTCGCGGCGCTGCTCGCGCTGGGGGCCGTCGAAAGCGAGCACGAGGCCGAGCTGTTTCGCAGCGAAAACTGGACGCAGGCGCTGCTCGCGCTGCGCCTCGCCGCCGGCATCGCGATGACGGCCGCATCGATCCGCTGGCTGCTCGACTTCCGCCAGACATGAGACGCGCCACCGCAATGGATAGCCCGGTGCTTCAGCCCGCGCTGAAAATTCTCCCGCGCCGGCTGGCGCGTCGCGCCATCCCGACCGGCCGCGTGCTCGCGCCGATCGGTTTTCACGCCGTCGCCGCTGTTCTCGCGCTGGCGACCTGTGCCTCAGTCGCGCGCGCCGCCGCGCTCGCGACCGATCCGCTCGTCGCGCACGGCCACGAAGTCTACATCCACGAAGGCTGCATCCACTGCCACTCGCAGTATGTCCGCCCGCGCGTGCCCGCCGACGTCGAACGCTGGGGCCCGGCGAGCGATTGGGCGAAACTCGCCGCCGACCAACCGCCGTTGCCGGGCAACCGCCGCAACGGCCCCGATCTCGCGAATGTCGCCAATCGCCGCTCCGCCGAGTGGAACCGGCTGCATCTGCAAAAGCCGCGCGCCGTCTCGCCGGGCTCGCGCATGCCGTCGTATGCGCATCTTTTCCGCCGCGGCGGCGACGAGTCCGACGGCGAAGCGCTCGTCGCCTACCTCGCCTCGCTCGGCGCCGACACGATTCCGCAACGGCTCGCACAAACCAGCGCGTGGCGCCCCGACCGCTCGGCGCCGCCGACCGACGCCGCGCACGCGCGGCGGATTTTCGCGCAGCTCTGCACGCCCTGTCACGGCCCCGCCGGCCACGGCGACGGCCCGCTCGCCGCGCGCCTGAGCGTGCGTCCGCCGGACTGGCCCGCGCAGGGCTGGCGCCGCGTTCCGCCCGATGCCGACGTCGAACTCGCACTCGCGCGCATCGTCAAGTTCGGCCTGCCCGGTTCGCCGATGGCCGGCCACGAGACGCTGCCCGACACCGACGTGCTTGGGCTCGCCCGCCTTGTCCGCTCCTGGCAAAAGCACTGACGAGGCAACCGCATGAAAATCCTCATCGTCGAAGACGAACGCAAAGTCGGCCAGTTCGTGGAGCGCGCTCTCTCCGAGCAAGCTTACACGGTGAAGCTCGTCGGCACCGCCGCCGCCGCGCGCGATGCGCTCGCCGACGAACCCTACGACGCCATCGTCCTCGACCTCGGCCTGCCCGACGCCGACGGCCTCACGCTGCTGCAGGAGTGGCGCGGCGCCGGTTTCAACGAGCCCGTGCTGATCCTCAGCGCGCGCGATGCCGTCGCGGACCGCATCCGCGGGCTCAATCTCGGCGCGGACGACTACCTGCCGAAACCTTTCAGCGTCGACGAACTCGTCGCGCGCGTGCGCTCGCTGCTGCGGCGCCAGGCGACCGGCCCGCGCGCCACGGTGCTCGAGCACGGCGGCGTGAAGCTCGACCTCCTCTCGCGCACCGCCGAAGTCGCCGGCCGCCCCGTCGAGCTGACCGCGCGCGAATTCGCCCTGCTCGAGCTGTTCCTGCAAAACCCGCGCCGCGTGCTCACGCGCACGCTCATCGCCGAGAAAATCTGGGACGCCTCCTACGATCTCGAAACGAACCTGATCGACGTCTACGTCCGCCGCCTGCGGCAAAAATTCGAGCGCCCGGACGGCCCGCCGTTCATCAAGACGATCCGCGGCACCGGCTATCAGCTCGCATGAGTTCCTTCCGCGTCCAGGTCACCCGTCGCCTCGCGCTGCTCGTCACGTCGATCACGATCGCCGTGCTGCTCGCGGGCGGCCTGCTGCTCAACCACCAGATCGAGCACGGCCTCGAGTTGCTGCACGAAGTCGAGGCGCAGGAAATCGGCCAACTGCTGGGCGAGGACACGTCGCTCTCCGCCGACGAGATGGAACGCCGCATCTCGCACGACGCCGACAGCGACGCCGCGCTGTTCTTCATCCAGGTCTCGCGCGGCGATCACATCGCGTTTCGCTCCGACAATCTCGGCGACACGCTGCTGCCGACCGGGCATCCGGCGGGGCGGCATTGGACGGCGCGCCTGCCGTTTCTCGGCCGGGTCCGCCTCTCCACTTACCAACGCGGTCCGTGGCAAATCGTCCTCGGCAGCGCGCTCGCGCCGTCCGAGCGGCTGCTCTACGACTACGCGAAAATCAGCCTCGGGCTCGTCCTCGGCGTCGGCCTGCTCAGCGTCGGCGTCGGCTACGCGTTCAGCCGCGCCACGCTCGCGCCGCTGCGCGCGATCGACGCCACCGCGCGCCGCATCCGCGCCGACAATCTCGGCGAACGCATCCCCGTCAGCGGCCACGACGAACTCGCCGCGCTCGCCCAGCTCCTCAACGAAACCTTCGACCGCCTGCAGATTTCCTTCGAGCAGGTGCGACAGTTCAGCGCCGACGCGTCGCATGAGCTGAAGACGCCGCTCGCGCTCGTGCGCCTCAACGCCGAGCGGCTGCGTCCGCGTTTCGCCCACGATCCCGACGGCGCCGCGGCGCTCGACGATTTGCTCGAGGAAGTCGCGCGAATGCACGGCGTGATCGAGCGCCTGCTCTTCATCGCCAAATCCGAGAGCGGCGCCCTCGCGATCTCGCGGCGCGCGCTGGCAGTCGCGCCGTGGCTCGAAGCGCTCGCGGAGGACGCGCAGGCGCTCGCCGAGGATCGCGGCGCGCGCTTCGCCCTCGGCCAGAACGCGACCGGCGAGCTGCACGTCGATGCCGACCTTGTTCGCCAGATGCTGCTCAATCTCGTCACCAACGCCGTGACCGCCTCGCCGCCCGGCGGACTCGTGCAACTCGACTCGCGCGAGGAGAACGGCGCGTGGACGTTCACGGTCGTCGACGAGGGCCCGGGCATGCCGCCGGAGCACCTCGCGCGCGCGTTCGAGCGGTTCACGCGGTTTCCCGCCGCCGATGCCACCGCCGAGTCGACGCGCGGCCATGGCCTCGGTCTGGCGATCTGCCGCGCCATCGCCGACCTCCACGGCGGCACGATCCGCGCGGAAAACCGCACCGACCGCTCCGGCCTCCGCGCCGTCGTGACGCTGCCGCGCGCCTGAGCGGCGGCGCGGGGTGGGATCCTTCGTCCGACGGCGGAGCTCGGCGCCGCTGCCGCTCCCCCGCAAAATCCGCCATGCGGCGCCGCTGCGGCCGCCCCACCCTGTCCTGCTGCCCGCTCACCGCTACGCGCCGCCGCGCGCGCTCCGATGGTCGCGCCGCGCGGGTTCGGCTACGGTGCGGGCATGCCACGCCTGAGCCCCTCGCCCATTCCCGCGCAGATTCCCTGGGGTGAACTTTCCCTGCCCGGCACGCTCCAACTGCCCGACGATCCGGCCGGCATCGTGCTCTTCGCCCACGGCAGCGGCAGCTCGCGCTTCAGCCCGCGCAACGAGCGCATCGCCGCCACGCTGCGTGCCGCGGGACTCGGCACGCTGCTCTTCGACTTGCTCACCGAAGAGGAAGACCAGCACGACGCCGCGACGGAGGAACTGCGGTTCAACATCGAGCTGCTGGCCTCGCGCCTCCGCGCGGCGGCGCGGTGGACGCGCGCGCAGCGCGAGGCCGAAGAGCTGCCGCTCGGCTATTTCGGCGCCAGCACCGGCGCGGCGGCGGCGCTGCTCGCCGCCGCCGAAGACACGGAGACCGCGAGCGCGATCGTCTGCCGGAGCGGCCGGCCCGATCTCGCCGCCGACGCGCTGCCGTTCATCGAGGCGCCCGTGCTGCTCGTCGCGGGCAGCGAGGACGAGCCCGTGCTCTCGGCCAACCAGGCGGCGTTCAGCCGGCTCAACGCGCGCAAGTCGCTCGAGATCGTGATGGGCGCGACCCACTATTTCTACGAACCGGGTGCGCTCGAGATCGTCGCCGACAGCGCCGCCAGTTGGTTCCTCACGCATTTCACCGGCGGCGACGCGGCGTGATGCAGGCGGTGAATCACTTCTGGGATCGCGAACACGCCGGGCAGGCCCTCGCCTCCGAGTTGCTCGCCTACGCCGGCCGGACCGACACGGTGGTCGTCGCTCTGCCGAACGGCGGGGTCGCGATCGGCGTCGAAGTCGCTCGCGCG
Source organism: Opitutia bacterium (assembly GCA_016187945.1). Taxonomy (GTDB): domain Bacteria; phylum Verrucomicrobiota; class Verrucomicrobiia; order Opitutales; family Opitutaceae; genus Didemnitutus. The sequence goes on along the minus strand of JACPIT010000005.1, from coordinate 1,423,828 downwards.
CTCCGCGCGCCGTTGGATTTCTGCGTCGTGCGCAAACTCGCCACGCCGGCGTTCCCGGAATTCGCGTTCGGCGCCCTCGCTTCGGGCGGCGTGCGCGTGCTGGACCGCGAAGCGATGGCTCAGCTCCGGCTCAGCGACGACGAAGCCGCCGACATCCTCGCGCACGAGCGCGCCGACCTCGAACGCCAGGAAGCGCTCTTCCGGCCGGCGCGTCCGCTCGTGCCGGTCACGGGACGGATCGCGATCCTCGTCGACGATGGTGCGTCCACCGGCGCGACGCTGCGAGCAGCCGCGGCGGCCGCGCGGCTGCAATACCCGAAGCGCCTCGTCGTCGCCGCGCCGGTCGGCTCGAGCACCGCCTGTGCGTTGCTCGGCGCGGTGGCGGACGAAGTCGTGTGTCCGGTGCGGCCGGAGCCGTTTCACGCGGTCGGGCTTTGGTATGTGCATTTCCCGGAGTTGCCGGAGCACGAGGTGCGAGAGTTGCTCGAGCACGCGGAGGCGACGGCGGCGGGACGCGGCTCGTGGTAGCGGCGTCGCTTCTGCCCGCGCCGCCGTCTCCCGGTGCGGGCTGAAGTGCCGCGCTACTTTCCGCTCACGCGCCGCTTTTCAGCCAGCGCTCGTGCAGCTCGCGCGCGGTGGCCTCGAATTCCGTGCCGCTCGACGGCTTCAACCAGTAATCGCTCGCGCGCAGATCCTCGGCGCGACGGCGGTCCTCCGCGCGGCCGGACGACGAGAAGACGACGACCGGAATGTCGCGGCAGGGCGATTGGTGTCGAATCCAGTGCAGCACGTCGAAGCCGGACAGGAGCGGCAGGTTCAGATCGAGCAGCACGACGCTCGGCAGCGGATGCCGCACGCGATCGTCGTAGGGCGGGGCGCCGCGCAGGTAGTTCACCGCCTGTTGTCCATCCGACACGCAGTGCAGCGGCGCCGTCACGCCCGCGCGACGGAAGGCGACGTGCATGAAGAGCACGTCGTCGGGCTCGTCTTCGACGTAGAGCACGGAGGGGCGGGGCATGGTTAGGCGGCTTTCAATTCGAGCCAGAAGCGGCTGCCGCGGCCGAGTTGCGACTCCACGCCGACGGAGCCGCCGAGGCGCTCGGCGACTTTCTTCACGAGCGCGAGGCCGATGCCGGTGCCTTCGTAGTTTTTGCTCAGGCGCTGGAACATGCCGAAGACGCGCGCGAGCATCGCTTCGGGGATGCCGATGCCGTCGTCCTCGAACCAGACGCGCACCCACTCGTCGTGCCGCTCCGCGTAGACGCGGACGTGGGGCGTGCGGCCGGGCGCGACGAATTTCACCGCGTTGCCGAGGAGGTTCGCGAAGCATTGCGTGAGCGCGGCCTCGTTGCCGAGCACCCGCGGGAACGCGCCTTCGAGCGTCACCGACGCGAGCGGCTTCTGGAGGTTCGGATACGAGTCGACGATGCCGCGGAGCAGTTGCTCGATGTCGACGGGCTCGAGCTTGAACTCCTGCCGCACCGTGCTGCTGAAGCTGAGCGCGTCGGTGATGAGGCGGTCCATGCGCGCCGCGGCCATGCCGATGCGGCGGAGGTAGTCGTGGCCTTGCGCCGAGAGGTTTTGATCGCGGCATTCCTCGGCGAGCATGGCGGCGAAGCCGTGCATCGCGCGCAGCGGCGCGCGCAGGTCGTGCGTGATCGTGTAGGAGAAGTGCTCGAGATCCTGCACCAGGTCGCGCAGCTCCTCGGTCCGCTTCGCCACGGCGCCGTCGAGTTCGGCGTTCGCGCGCTGGAGGTCGTTGCGGAGCCGGTGGCATTCGAGGAGGAGCGCGCATTGCGCGGCCACCCACTCGATCATGCGAAACTGCTCCGTCGTCCACGAGCGCGGCTGCTCGGAGTAAATTTTCACCGCGCCAGCGATCTGGCCGTGGATGCGCAACGGCGTCGCGAGCACGGAGCGGAATTTCCGCCCCGCCGTGCCGGGCGCAACCAGGTCCGGCCGCGCCTCAAGATCGTCGACGAACGCGGTGCGATCGTGCGCCATGACCACGGCGGCAAAGGATCGCGCGAACGGCCAGCGCACGCGGTCGAGCGGCCCCACGCCGCTCTGCGCCAGCACGACGAGGTCGTCGCCCACCCGCTCGACGATGGCGACGGCCGACGCGGCTTCGTGAAACAGCCGCAACACCGGTTCGCAGATGCGCACCGGGAGCTCGTTGTCGTTCTCCGCGAGATGCAGCGATTCCATCATGGTCTGGAGCAGCGCTTCGCGGCGCGAGAGGGTTTGGTTGGTTTGCTGGATTTCCTCGGCCTGCGCGGTGAGTTCCTCGGATTGGTGCTGCACCTCCTCGGCCTGCTGTTGGATCTGGCGGTTCTGCTGCGCGAGTTCCTCGGTCTGCGCCTGAAGTTCCTCGTTTTGGCGCGCGATTTCCTCCTGCCGGTCGGCGAGTTCGTGGTTCGCCTGCTCGATCACGAGGCGCTTGCGTTCGAGCCGGGCGTAAAGGCCGAGCATCAGGTGCACCGCGACCGCGATCACGAGCGTGTTGATCACCTGCATGAGCAACTGCGTCGGAACATCCACGGCGACCGTGCGGGAGTGCGGCAGGACGTAGAGGGCCTTGTAAGCCGCCAGGAACACGAACGTCGCGGCCATCGCCCACAACAGCACGCGGTCGCGATGCCAGAGGCAGAGCAGCAGCGGCAGCCCCCACGACAACGAGATCGTCGTGTCGCGGAACCACACCAGCCGCACGAGATAAAGCACCGCGACGCTCCCGACGAAGATGGCGAGCGATACCCCGCGGTTGAGCGGGTGCGGCGCGGGCGTGAGCGCGGCGTAGTCGGCGGGGCGGGTCATTCGGCGAGGCGTTGGTAAAGCGAGGGCCCGATGCGGCGCAGCGGCAGGTGCGGCGGCGGCTTCTCGGCCTTGCCCGTCACCAGCACGCCGCCGGGCGAGAGCTGATCGCAGAGGTATTCCCACGCGCGCGCGGCATGGTTTTCCTCGAGATAGATCGCGACGTTGCGAAACAGGATTACGTCCCACGCCGCGAGTTCCTCGAACGCGAACAGGTCGCCCACGCGCCAGCGCAGTCCACTCCGCAGCGCCGGCCGCGCCTGATAGCCGCCCCAGGTCGGCGCGAAATACCGCTCGCGCCACTCGGCCGGCACGCGCGCCAGCGCCGCCTCGGCAAACACACCCGCGCGCGCCACGGCGATCGCATCCGGCCGGCAGTCGAGGCCGCACAGGTCGCTGTGGGCGAGCGCGCCGGCCTCGGCCAGCAGCATGGCCATCGAGTAGAGTTCATGGCCGCTGGACGTGCCGGCCGCGTAGACGCGCAGCGCGCGGTGCGTGCGCAGCAGCTCCGGCAGCGTCTGCTGCGCGAGCTGGTCCCACACCGCGCGATCGCGGAAGAAATCGGTCACGCCGATCAGCACGGTGTTCAGCACCGACTCCACCAGCTCCGGCCGGCTCGCGAGCTTCTCGCGCGCCGCGGTGCGCGTGGGGGCGCCGAGCTGCCGCAGGCACGCCGCCAGGCGCCGCTCGAGCGCGCGCGGCCGGTAAGCGCGGGCGTTGAGGCCGGCCTGCCGGAGCACCCAGGTCAGCAGCGGATCGTGGGAATCGCCGCCGCCGAACGGCGGCACCAGACTGCACGGCGCCGGCTGGAAACGCACCCGCAGCCCGCCCGCCGCCTCGATGGCCGTGCTGGCGTTGCTCGACTCCGCTTCCGTGCCTTGGAAGTAGATGTGCGCGAGGTTCAGCATGGGCGGCCCCGCACTGCAACCCAAGCACGCCGCGCCGTCATCGGAAAAATCGCAGGAGTTTGCCTCACGGATTTTCCCCGATGACACGGATCGCGACGCGCCGGGTTGCGCGAGGCGCAAGCGGAAAAAATCTCGGTGGTTGACGGCTCTTTTCGCGGCCAGTTTGCTCGCCGATCAAATGGGAGCGAAGACCACCGGCCACACCGAACTGAAGTTCAAGCGCATCGTCCTCAAGCTGAGCGGCGAAGTCCTCCGCGGTCGCGGCACCGAGCCGATCGACGATCCGACGCTCGAGGCGATGTGCGCCCAAGTGAAGGAAATCCACAATCTCGGCGCGCAAATCTGCATCGTCATCGGCGGCGGCAACATTTTCCGCGGCCTCCACGGCGCCAAGCGCGGCATCGACCGCACCACCGGCGACTACATGGGCATGCTCGCCACCGTCATCAACGGCCTCGCCCTCATGGACCGCCTCGAAAAAATGGGCGTCAGCACGCGCGTGCAGTCGGCGATCCCGATGAACCAGATCGCCGAGCCGTTCATCCTCCGCCGCGCCATCCGCCACCTCGAAAAAGGCCGCGTCGTCATCTTCGTCGCCGGCACGGGCAACCCGTATTTCTCGACCGACACCACCGCCGCCCTCCGCGCCTCCGAGATGCACGCCGACATCATTATGAAGGCCACGAAGGTCGACGGCATCTACGACAAGGATCCGAAGAAGCACACCGACGCCGTGAAATACGACCGCCTCACCTACATCGACGCGCTCAAGCAGCGCCTCTCGGTGATGGATTCGACGGCGTTCTCGCTCTGCATGGACAACAACGTGCCGATCCTGGTGTTCGACCTGAACGACGAGCACGCCATCCGCAAAGCCGTCCGCGGCGAGAAAGTCGGCACGCTGGTGACCAACTGAGCGCGCGGCTGCGCGCCGCGCAGTTGAAGTGGAAAGTTGAAGTTTAGGTCCAACATTCGCGGCACCCCGCGGGAAAACCAACCTTGGCGTCCGTGCGGTTTTCCGCTTCAACTTAAACTTCAAACTTCAACCTTTCATTCCATGTCTTCCCAAACCCTCGCCGAAGCCCAAGCCCGCATGAAAAAAGCGGTCGACCACACGCTGCATGAGTTCTCCACCATCCACACCGGCAAGGCCTCGCCGGCGATGGTCGAGTCCGTGATGGTCGAAGCCTACGGCTCGACGATGCCGCTCAAAGGCTGCGCCGCCATCACCACGCCCGACCCGCGCATGATTCAAATCCAGCCGTGGGACAAAGGCCTCACGCGCGCCATCGAGAAGGCGCTCCAGATGGCCAACATCGGCGTCAACCCCGTCGTCGACGGCCAGGTCATCCGCCTCCCCTTCCCCGAACTCTCGAAGGAGCGCCGCCAGGAATTCGTGAAGACCGCGCACCGCCTCGCCGAAGAAGGCCGAGTCGCTGTCCGTCACGTCCGCCGCGACGCCATGGAAGCGGCCAAGAAGCTCAAGAAGGACGGCAAGATTTCCGAAGATGACGAGAAGCGCCTCGAGAAAGACGTCCAAGTCTCCACCGACAAAGCGATCAAGGACATCGACACGCACCTCGCAAACAAGGAGAAGGAGCTGATGACGGTGTGAGCGGGCGCGCGACGCGCCCCGCAGTCGGCTGGCAGCGATCAGCCGTCAGCTTTCCTAGACGCCCCCTTCAGCCCGCGCCACCCGCGCGGGCTTTTTGTTTTCCGGGAGGGCCCGCGTCCCCGCGGGCCGTCGATCCGCGCGCGCTCCGCGAATGCCGCGGGCACGGCGCACGGGCACGGCGCGCCCTCCAAGCGTTTTTTCAAAAAAGAGGACGTAGAGAAAACATCGATCCCGTCACACGAAGGAAGCAAAGGTAGCAAAGCTCCGAGCCCCGGCCTTCGCTGTTTTCGCGTCCTTTGTGTAGACCACCGATCTCTGTGCTCTCCGCGCCCTCTGTGTTTAATTCTTAGAAAGTCACCTTCGCCGTAGCCCGCACATCCGCCGACGACGCTCCCGCGCGAATCGTCCACTCGCCGCTCGGAATCGCGTAATCGTCCTTCGCCGCGCTCCAGCGCCGCAACGCCGTCGCCGGCACCGCGATCGTCACCGTCTTCTTCTCGCCCGCCTTGAGCGCCAGGCGCGCGAAGCCGCACAGCGCCTGATTCTCGCGCGCGGCCGGCGGCACGGCGTAGAGCTGCACGACCTCCTCGCCGTCGCGCGATCCGGCGTTTGTCACTTCTACGGAGACGCAGAGCGCGCCGAGCTTGTCCGACTCCACGCGCAGATTCGCATAGTTGAAACTCGTGTAGCTCAACCCGTGACCGAACGCGTAGAGCGGCTTGCCCTTGAAGAACCGATACGTGTGGCCCGCCGCCATCGTGTAGTCCTCGAACGCCGGCAAGTCCGCCGTCGCGCGATAGAACGTCACCGGCAGCCGCCCCGCGGGATTGTATTTTCCCAAAATCACGTCGGCCACCGCCGTGCCCGCCGCCTGGCCTGGATACCACGCCTGCAAAATCGCGTTCACGTTCGCATCCGCCCATGGAAACGCCACCGCGCTGCCGGAGAGATTCACGAACACGAGTGGCTTGCCGATCGCGCGCAACTGCTCGAGCAGCTTCTGCTGCACCGCCGGCAACTCGATCGCCGTGCGGTCGCCGCCGCGGAAGCCCTCGTAGTCGACCTTCATCTCCTCGCCCTCGAGCTGCGCGGAAATGCCGCCGACGTAGACGATCGCATCGGCCTTCGCGGCGAGCGCGAGCGCCTCCGCGTAGCCTGACGCCGCGTCGGGCAATTCCCATTCGAGCGACACCGCGCCCACGCCGTCAGCGAAATACTCCAGCTTGATCGGCAACACACCGTCACCGGGCAGCTTCACGGTCGCCGTCTGCGTCTTCTCGCCCGGCGTCCATGCGTCGATCAGGCGTTTCCCGTCGAGTTCGAGCCGAACGCCGCCGCGCGCCTTCACCGACAGCCGATACTCGCCCGCGACCGTCGTGATCAGATTGCCCTGCCAGCGCGCCGAGAAGTTCTCCGTCGGCACGCCGCGCGGCGCCTTGTCCTTCGCGAAATCGAAACTCACCGGCCGGTCGCGACGCTGCACGACGGGCGCGCCCTCGAGCTTCGCGTTGGCGAAGTAGTCGCCCATCAGCCCCGTGTATTCGCCGAAGCGCAGACCCGTGCGCGGGATCGGCCGCGCACCGCCCGGCATTGTCGCGTAGTCGCATCCCTGCGCGTAATCGACCTGCATGCCGGGCAACGCTGCGCGCAGTCCCGCGAGAATCGTCACCGGCGCGTGCGGCGCGCCGTTGTAGTTGCCGAGCAGCACGGTCACGGAGTCCGCGCTCGGCCCGATCACGGCGACGCGCTTCAGCTTACTCGCGTCGAGCGGCAGCGTGCCGTCGTTTTTCAAGAGCACCATCGACTCCCGCGCCGCGCGCAGCGCCAGCTCCGTGTGCGCCGGCGCCATGTTCTCCGTCGGCGCGATCTGGCTGAACGGCACGCTCGCCGCCGGATCGTAGAAGCCGAGCCGGAACTGCGTGCGCAGCAGCGCACCGAGCCGGTAATCGATCTCCGCCTCCGCAATGTCGCCGCGCTTCACCGCCGCGACGAGCTGCGTCGGCTCGTCGCCACACCGCACATTCAACCCGGCCTTCAACGCGAGCGCCTCGGCGCCGGCATCGTCCGGCGCGACTTTGTAGCTGCGGCTGAGATCGGCGATCGCGCCGCAATCGGACGTCACGTGACCGTCGAAGCCCCACTTCGCCAGCAGCGCGTAAAGGATCGGCGAAGTCGCCGCGGGGTTGCCGTAGACGGCGTTGTAGGCGGTCATCACCGCCTCGACACGCCCCTCGCGCACGAGCGCCTCGAACGCCGGCAGATAGACGTCGTGAAAATCCTCCGGCGACGGTGCGACGTCGAAGTTGTGCCGCAGCGGCTCCGGTCCGCTGTGCACCGCGAAGTGTTTCGCGCACGCCGCCGCGAGCAGGTGGCGCGGATCGTCGCCCTGCAAACCGCGCACGAACGCCACGCCCGTGCGCGCCGTCAGCCACGGATCTTCGCCGTAGGTCTCCTGCCCGCGTCCCCAGCGCGGATCGCGAAAGATGTTAATGTTCGGCGTCCAGAACGTGAGCCCGTAGTAGCGCGCGCCCTCGTTTTTCGTGCCGACCGCGCCGTTGAACTTCGCCCGCGCCTCCACGCCGATCGCACGCGCGATGTCGTGCATCAGCGCCGGGTCCCACATCGCGGCCATGCCGATCGCCTGCGGAAACACCGTCGCCTCGCCCGCGCGCGCGACGCCGTGCAACGACTCGTTCCACCAATCGTATTTCGGAATGCCGAGCCGTGGCACGCCCGCCGTCGTGTTCTGCATCAGCGAGGCCTTCTCCTCCAGCGTCAGCCGCGACACCAGATCCTGCACGCGCGCCTCGAGCGGCGCCGCCGGATCGCGATAACGCGCTGGCGCCGGCTCAGCAGCACGGGCGATGAAGGCAACAGCCAGGGCAACGACAACCAAACCAACACGCGGGGTTTTCATGCGAGAGCGGGGTAGTTGCCCGCGAAGCTAGCCCACCCGCCGCCCCGCGCCAGCCCGCAAGCGCGCACATTGTTGCACGGCTCTTCGATGGACAAAATCTGAACCACAGAGGCACAGAGAACACAGAGGAAATCCCCCACCGAGCGGCTTGTTCTCCGTGCCCTCCGTGTCTCTGTGGTTCACCCGCCTCCTTTTTCCTTCCCTCTCCTGTCTCCTGACTCCTGACTTCTGGCTCCTTTTCCCTCTCCTTGCGCGAATTCGACCTAGACTCCCCGCATCCGACGCCCGGCTCGCACATGCCCGCGATCGATTTCCGCGCGTCCCTCAACGACGAGCAGTTCGCCGCCGTCACCGCCGAGCCCGGCCCGCTGCTCGTCCTCGCCGGCGCCGGCTCCGGCAAGACCCGCACGCTCACCTACCGCGTCGCCTACCTGCTCTCCCAAGGCGTGAAGCCCGGCGAGATTCTCCTCCTCACCTTCACCAACAAGGCCGCGAAGGAGATGCTCCACCGCGTCCACGAGCTCACCGGCGTCGAGCCCGCGCGCTTCTGGGGCGGCACCTTCCACTCCATCGGCAACCGCGCCCTGCGCATGTTCGGCGACGCCATCCAGCTCCCGAAAAATTTCTCCATCCTCGACGCCGACGAGTCCGAATCGCTCCTCAAGCAGTGCGTCGAGTCCGTCGACAAACTCTTCTTCAAGGACAAGACCAACCCGCGCCCCGGCCCGCTCTTCAGCGTGCTCTCCATGGCGCGCAACACCCAGCTCTCGCTCGCCGACACCGTCGCGCGCCACTTCCCGCAATACGGCGAGATCGCGCACCGCCTCCCGGCCTTCGCCACCGCCTACGAGAAAGCGCGCCGCGAGCAATCCGTCGTCGACTACGACGACCTCCTCGAACTCTGGCTCCGCCTCCTCACCGACGCGCCCGACGTCGCCGCGTATTTCAACCAGCGCTTCCGCCACGTCCTCGTCGACGAATACCAGGACACCAACACCATTCAGGCCCAGATCGTCGACAAACTCGCCGCGCACCACCGCGTCATGGCCGTGGGCGACGACGCGCAATGCATCTACTCGTGGCGCGGCGCCGATTTCGAAAACATCATGACGTTCCCCGACCGTCACCCGGGCACCGTCATCCACCGCATCGAGATCAACTACCGCTCGACGCCCGAGATTCTCAACTTCGCCAACGGCGTCCTCAACTCCGCGCCCAAGGGCCGCCACTTCGAAAAAGAACTCCGCGCCGCCCGCAAGCACGGCCAGAAGCCCTCCGTCATCCAGGCGATGGACGACCGCGAGCAAGCCGCCTTCATCGTGAAACGCATCGAGTCGCTCGTTTCGGACGACGGCGTCTCGCCCAAGGAAATCGCCATCCTCTACCGCTCGCACTTCCTCGCCCTCGAAGTGCAACTCGCGCTCTCCCGCGCCGGCATCCCCTACGTCATCACCAGCGGCGTGAAATTCTTCGAGCGCCAGCACGTCCGCGACCTCATCGCCCTCGTCCAGTTCGTCTATCAACCGAAGAACACGCTCGCCTGGCAGCGCTTCGCCATTCTCCTCCCGAAAGTCGGCGAAAAAGGCGCGCAGAAAATCTACGCCGCCGCCCTCGACCACGCGAAGCTCCTCCAGAAAAACTTCATCGACGCCCTCGCCGAGGACGACGTGAAGACCAAAGTCCCGAAGGACGCCAAGGACGACTGGGCCAACTTCTGCGCCTCGCTCAAACAAGTCGGCGAAGCCATGGACGCCGGCCGCCCCGCCGACGCCGTGAAAGTCGCGATCGACGGCTGGTATGGCGACTACATGAAAGGCGCCTACGCCGACTACATGGACCGCCTCGAGGAATTGAAAGGCCTCGTCGGCTTCGCGAGTCAGTTCACCGAGATGCAGGAGATGCTCACGCAAGTGGCGCTCCTCAACGGCGAGACCGCCGAGAAGGAAGTCGAGCCCACCGACGACGCCATCCGCCTGACGACGGTGCACCAGGCCAAAGGCCTCGAATACGACGTCGTCTTCGTGATCGGCGCCGCCGACAACCAATTCCCGACCCGCCGCTCGATCGAAGCCGGCGACGTCGAAGAAGAGCGCCGCCTCTTCTACGTCGCCGTGACCCGCGCCAAGAACGAACTCTACATCAGCTACCCGAGAGTCGCGACCCGCGCCGGCCCGGGAGGAATGATGCTCCAGCCGTCACGCTTCCTCCTCGAACTGCCGAACGACCTCTACGACGAACTGCGCATCAAGCGCTCGTGGGGTTGGTAACCAAGGCGACCTCCACGTCCGCCTGAGGCTTAGCGTAGGCGAATACGACGAGCTCCGCATTAAACGGAGCTGGGGTTGGTAAGGAAGGTGAGTCCCCCCCTGACGGGCCGCACAACCGAGGCAAGCTGAGCAACTACGGTCCCGCATCGATGGCGCTCGCATATGGCAGTCGATTTCAAGTTCGCTTCACTGCGGTTTCAGATACCTACTCGAACTTGTCCCATCATGCATGATATCATTATTCGCTACATCAAAGTTTGCGCGACGGTAGCCTTAAGCGGCTCCGTCATCGCCGTGTTCCTCTACAAGGTAGGAACTTCAAATATTGGTTTTAACGCGAGCAACCTCAGCACGACCGATGTGCTGTCGATCTTATTGGCACTTTTCTCGGTAGCTCTTTCCGTAATGTTTTACTTCAAAGGCTCAGAGGAGAGCGCGCAGTTCTACAATCACAGCTACACGTTCACGAAGGACATCAGTCAGGTGCTCGGCCGCATTGAAGCTGGCTTCGGAGAGCGGCTTCGTCACTTGGACGAAAATTACTCCGACGTTCGTGATAGACTGGACGGAGTGAAGGTCGAGCGCAGCAAGGCAGTCGAAAAGGTCAAAGAAGAAGAAAAGGACGTGAAAGCAGCTGTTGCGGAACGTGACGGTCTGATCGCCCAATTAATGGAACGCGCCAATCTCGGTGTAGAGGAAAAGAATGCGATCCAACAGAAACTCGCCGAAAAGGAGAAAGAGCTAGATTACGCGAAACGACAGCTGTTCGATTATCGGCGGCGTCTCGAGGAGTTGGAGCAGGCCCCTTCAGATATGCTGGCAATTTCCGATGACCTTCGTGCTGCGCTTCGCGAACTCAGCTTGACTGTTGAGCGGACCCATTTCTTGAGAGCACCTCTAGGTTGGCTTTCGCGACACATTCAGGAACGGCTGCCGAAACTTTCGGATCCAACAGTGCTAGCGTTGAAACAGCATGGGATTTTGGGCGATGGCGGAATGCTGACGCCGAAAGGCCGATCACTACTTCGCAAGTGGGGTTATTTTGTCGCCGGTTCAATCTCGCAGGAGTGACGGAGTCGGCCCGAAGAGGTGGGTTCGATTGGGGCCGAGCCGAAGGGGTCGAGGCCGAGTCGGAGCGAGCGGATGAGCGGACGGGGTCCTGGCTTGAGGGCCTGTTGTCCAAATCGCGCCGCTGATTGAACGGGACGCCACGCGAGGCGTCTGACTCCGCCAATATGATGGGCGTGCATTCGGCGCAGAAGGAGTTGTTCAGTTATCAGGTCGATCTCGATCGGCGGGTGCGGGCCGATCACCCGCTGCGCGCCGTCCGACGCACCGTCGACTTCAGTTTTGTGCGGCAGGAAGTCGCACGCTGCTACGGCTACAACGGCAACGTCTCCGCCGACCCGGAGGTAGGTCGATCCAACGCGGTCAGGCCGTTGTTCGTTATCGGCACGTGCCGCGCCCGACGCCGTTTCTCGGCCACTGATTTCACGGACGGACTCGGATTAGCCAGATCCGTTTCATCCGTTTTCATCCGTCCAATCCGTGGTCAAAAACACCGCCCGCTCGCGGCACGTTTTCCGAGCGGAGTCGGATTTCGTCACAGAGAGCACCGAGGCAAACCGGAGCACACGGAGCACGCCGCCGCGCCCACCGCCGCTGCCGGCCTCCCTTCGCTCTGTGCTTCCTCCGTGTCCTCTGTGACCCAGCTCTTGTCATCCGATTTTATCCCGCCCATTCCTTCGCTCACCACCGCGCTCCATGCCCCTCTCGAAATCCCCGCAAGCCTTCAAACTGCGAACGCTGTTCATGGGCTCGCTCGGCACGATTCCCGAGAGCCATGCGCGGACCGTGGGCCAGAAGCAGCTCACCGCCTGGATCAAGGAAGGCCTCATCGAGCACCGCCGTCCCGAAAAGCTCTACGCTCTCACCCCCAAAGGCGAAGCCCGCATCCAGTAGCCCGAACGCGCGTTCCTGTTTTCAACACAGAGGACACAGAGAGCACAGAGGGTTCGATCCCCTCCGCGCCATCTTTCTCCGCGTCCTCCGCGACCTCTGTGTTTAATCGGATCTGATCACCACCATCCGTGCCATCCGCGTAATTCGTGGCCCAAAACTCCGTCCGCCCGCGGCACGCGCTCCGCTTCCACTTGGAGATTTGACGCACTCGCGCTGCCGCGCATCGTGCGCCTCATGAAGAGCCGCAAGGTCCAGCAACTCGTCGAGGAAGTCAAGCAGCTGCCCTACGGCGAGCGCGCCGAACTCATCGAGCAGCTCATCGCCGCCTCCGCGCAAGACATCGACCCCGCCGTCGAAAAAGCTTGGGGCGATGAAGCCATGCGCCGTCTCAAGGAAATCGAAGAAGGCAAAGTGAAGCTCATCCCCGGTGAGGAAGTGATGGCGCGCGCGCGCAAGATCATCGGTCGGAAGTGAAGCCGTTCGCCTTCCACCCCGAGGCCGACGCAGAGTTCATCGCTTCGCTGGAGCATTACGCCAGCATCACGCCTGATTTGGGCGACCGCTTCTACGACGAGGTTCACCGCCTCATCGCGGACGCCTGCACGATGCCGCAAGTGTTCCGCTTCATTCGTCCACCGGCACGCCGCCATCTCTCGAGAGACTTCCCTTTCGGGCTGATCTACGTCGATCAACCCGACCGCATCTGGATTCTCGCCGTCATGCACCTGCACCGCGCACCCGGCTATTGGCGACATCGCCTACCCCGCTCATGACTCGCGTGCGGTGCGCCGCTGGTCGCAACGACCGCGCAGCCAAGCGAGCACAGCGATGGCGATCGCGAAATACGCACTCGGCGCGCCGCCACCTCCGCCGCCGCCTGAGCTGGTCGGGGCTGGACTCGGCGGCGGTGTCGGCGTGGTGACCGTCAACGCCGCCGCGTCGCTTGTCGTCGTGCCGGCGCTGTTGGTGGCGATCACGCGGTAGTTGCCCGCGTCGACGGCGATCACGTTGCTGAGCGAGAGCGTGGCGCTGGTGGCGCCGGCGATGCTCACGCCGTCGCGTTGCCATTGCAGCGTCGGCTCCGGCTGCCCGGAGACCGTCACGCTGAAGGACACCGAGTCGCCCGCCGTCGCCGTGGCCGCCTTCGGCTGCGCGATGAACGCCGGCGCGCTGGCCGTCGCCTCGCTCGCATACGCGCGCACCCAATCCACCGCCAACACCTGCGGGAACACCGTGCTCGCGTCCGGCGCGCCGGGCCAGTTGCCGCCGACGGCGAGATTGAGCACGAGGAAAAACGGCCGGTGAAACTCCTCGCGGTCCGGCTGCGCCGTGCGATCGATGCTGGTGCGCGCGGTCTCCACGCCGTCGATGCGCCAGATGATGACCGCGGGCGTCCACTCGACTTCGAAGACGTGGTAGTCGTCGTGGAAAATTTCGGGGTCCACCAGTTCGATGCGGCTGCTGCCGGTCGCGGCGTGGCCTCCGGAGTCCCAATGAATCGTGCCATAGACGGAATCGTCGCGATCCTCGCCGCCTCCGATCATTTCCATGACGTCGATCTCGCCGCATTTCGGCCAGCCCACGGTGGTGATGTTGGTGCCGAGCATCCAGAACGCCGGCCACATCCCCTGCCCCAGCGGCAGGCGCATGCGCGCGGCGAATTTCCCGTAAGTCCACGACAACCGATCCTGCGTCTTGAGGCGCGCGGAGGTATAGCTGCCGTCGGCGTTTTTCTGCGCCGTGATGCGCAGCTCGCCGTCCTGCACGGTGGCGTTGGCGGTCGTGTAGGTTTCGAGTTCGTTATTGCCCCAGCCGCCGGCGCCGAGGTCGTAGGTCCAGTTCGTGGTGTTCACGGCGTTGCCGGTGAACTCGTCCGCCCACACCAGATTCCAACCCGCGCCCGGCGACCAATTATCCGCGGTGACCTGCGCCGCGAGCGGCGCGCCGCACAAGAAGACGAATGCGCCCGACAACCAAGCGCGAGGGACGACAGACAGCAGCGAGTTCATGGGGGCGGCGCAAACGCCACAGGATCATTTGCGTAAACCCTCCGCTCCGGCTCCGGCAACGCGCATCCATGCACCAAACGAAAATAGTTATGCAACTCGCCCGCCGAAAATCCCCCAGGGCAAAGAACCCGATCAAGCGGCCCGCGCCGCGCTCGATGCCGTTTTCGTCACCACGGATTTCACGGATAAATACGGATTAGCCGGATCCGTTTCATCCGTCGTCATCCGTCCAATCCGTGGGCAAAAACATCGCCCGCCCGCGGCATCTGCGCTCGCGCTTAATTCAATTCCTCGCGGCAGGGTGTCCGAATTCGTGCGACTCATTCGTCGGCTAGAAGACGCCGACAACCGTTGACGGACTGATCGATCGCACCTCCCCCAAACCCACCGCGGCGAACCGCACCCCACCCCGACCATGCGTCAGCTCAAAATCCTCGAACACATCTCGCTCGACGGCGTGATCCAGCACACCGCCGACGGCGACGGTTTCCCTTACGCGGATTGGACCGTGCCGTTCCGGACACCCGGCGGTCGCGACGCCGTCATCGCAGCGCAGGGCGCGCGCTTCGATTTGCTCCTCGGCCGCCGCACCTACGATCTCTGGTCGGGCTACTGGCCGCACGCCCCGAGCGGTCCGATCGCGGACCCTTTCAATGCGGCCACCAAATTCGTCGTCACCCACCGGCCGACCGATCTCGCCTGGGGCCCGGCCAAGGCTCTCGGGCCGGACCTCGTCGCCAGCGTTCGCGCCCTCAAATCTTCAGGCGGCCCGGACCTGATCCTGTGGGGCAGTTCCACGCTGACCTCCACGCTGCTCGCGCATGGACTCGCGGACGAAGTCGCGCTGTGCGTGTATCCGGTCCTCGTCGGCACGGGAAAACGCTTCTTCGCCGACGGCACGCCGGGGCGCGCGCTGGAACTCGTCCGCACGCAAGCGTTCCCCTCCGGCATTCTGTTCAACACCTATCGAGTCGCCGGCTCGTTGCCGACCGCCACCTGATCGGGCCGAAACCCGGCGTCGCCTCCCGGCACGCGCCCGGTGTTTTCACAGTTCACCCTCGGTTCGCGTCTCGCTCACCTTGGCGCGACGCGATCGAGCCTCCAACCCCGAAAACCCCTTTTCCGCCGCCTCTCCTCATGAGCAAGCTTCGCGTAGAAAGTTTCACCCTCTCGCTCGACGGCTTCGCCGCCGGACCAAACCAGAGCCTCGAAAATCCCCTCGGCGTCGGCGGCACCGCGCTCCACGGCTGGGCGCTCCCGACGCGCACGTTCCAGACGAAGCTGTTCGGCGCACCGGACGGCGAGACCGGGATCGACGAAGACTTCGCCGCGCGCGGTTTTCGCAATGTCGGCGCCTGGATCCTCGGCCGAAACATGTTCGGCCCCATTCGCGGCCCGTGGCTCGACGAAAACTGGAAGGGCTGGTGGGGCGACAACCCGGTGTATCACGTGCCGGTGTTCGTGCTCACGCATCATCCGCGCGCTCCGCTCGTCATGGAAGGGGGCACCACGTTTCACTTCGTCACCGAGGGAATTCACGCCGCCCTCGCGCGCGCACGCGAGGCTGCCCACGGCAAGGACGTCCGCATCGGCGGCGGCGCGGCGACGATCCGGCAATACCTGCGCGCGCGCCTGATCGACGAACTGCACCTCGCCCTCTCACCCGTCCTGCTCGGCGCGGGCGAGCGGCTGTTCGACGGCATCAATTTGCCCGAACTCGGCTACGCCTGCACGCAACACGTCGCGTCGCCGCGCGCCACCCACGTCGTCCTCACCCGCACCTGAATCTCCACCGAGCGTCACCGAAAAACTCCACCCACAAAAAAAACACCTCCACGATGATTCCGAAAAACACCATCTGCCTCTGGTTCGACAAAGACGCCGAAGCCGCCGCTCGCTTCTACGCCGCCACCTTTCCCGACAGCCGCGTGACCGGCGTGCACCGCGCACCGAGTGATTACCCGATGGGCAAAGCCGGCGACATTCTCACGGTCGAGTTCACCGTCCTGGGCATCCCGTGCCTCGGTCTGAACGGCGGCCCGATGTTCAAGCACAGCGAGGCCTTCTCGTTCCAAGTCGCGACGGACGATCAGGCCGAGACCGACCGTTATTGGAACGCGATCATCGGCAACGGCGGCGAGGCCAGCCAGTGCGGCTGGTGCAAGGACCGCTGGGGCCTCTCCTGGCAAATCACGCCGCGCACCTTGGCCGAGGCGATGGCCGCCGGCGGCGCCGAGGCGAAACGCGCCTTCGACGCGATGATGACGATGCAAAAAATCGACGTCGCCAAAATCGACGCCGCCCGCCGCGGGTAAGCGCGCAGCGCGCGAGCATCGGATCACGGCCCCCCCCGAGAGTTAACCACGGAATACGCGGATGGCACGGACGGTGAGCCGGACCGCTGATCCGTGGAATCCGAGAAATCCGTGGTTAAAAAAACGTCGCTCGCGCCAATCATTCGCCGCATCGATCTTCTCGGCCATGCGCCCGCTCCGCTACTCCATCAACGTCACGCTCGACGGCTGCTGCGATCATCGCGCGGGTATCCCGGACGAGGCGCTGCACCGTCACGCCACGGAGACGATCGCGCAGGCCGACGTGCTGCTTTTCGGCCGCGTGATCTATCAGATGATGGAATCGGCGTGGCGCTCCCCACGACCGGCCGGCGTGATGCCGGCGTGGACCGAGCCGTTCGCCGAGACCATCGATGCGGCGAAGAAATTCGTCGTGTCGCGCACGCTCGAGCGAGTCGACTGGAACGCCGAACTCCTCCGCGGCGATCTCGCGACCGCCGTGCGCCAGCTCAAGGCGCAGCCGGGCCGCGGCATCTACACGGGCGGCGTGCAGCTCCCGCTCGCCTTGGCGGAGCTGGACTTGATCGACGACTACGAGTTCATCGTCCACCCCCGCATCGCGGGTCACGGCCCGACGCTGTTCGCGGGACTCTCACGCTATGTCGACTTGCGGCTCGTCAGCCGGCACGAGTTCGCCTCGGGTGCGGTCGCGCTGCGGTATGAGCCCAGCCGCTAGCCAAAACATGAGCTTCACTGCACCCGAAGATCGCTCCAACGGCTACGAAGCCGCCAGCGGCGCTTTCGTCTCCGCTCGGTCGCTGCTCGGCGCCGCGGAAGTGCGCGCGTGGGCGCGGAGCCTGCCGCGCGGCGGTGCCGTGCTGGACCTCGGCTGCGGCCACGGCGTGCCGATCACCCAGACGTTAGTCGAAGAGGGATTCGCGGTGCACGGGATCGACGCGTCGGCCACGTTGCTCGCCGAACTCCGGCGCCGTTTCCCGAACGTCGTGACCGAGCGTCGCGCGGTCGAAGAGTCCGATTTTTTCAGCCGCACCTTCGACGGCATCGTCGCCTGCGGGTTGATGTTCCTGCTCCCGCCGGAAGCGCAAACGCTGCTCGTTCGAAAAGTCGCTCGCGCCCTGAACCCCGGCGGCCAGTTTCTGTTCACCGCGCCGCGCCAGGCCTGCCGCTGGCGCGACGTGCTCACCGGACGCCAATCGATTTCACTCGGCGCCGACGCCTACCGCGACCTCCTGCGCGCCGAAGGCCTGACATTCGTCGGCGAACTACAGGACGAAGGCGGCAACCTCTACTACTCCGCCGCGAAGCGACCTTGATCGCAGAACAGCATGCGGTGCCGTAGCACGGCGGAATTGGATACCGATCGCCCGCGCAAAGGGCGTGACCGGCATGGCGCTTCGAGTCGCGTGCGGCTCACACATCGCAGACGAGGTAGGCGACGGCGAATCCGTTCGAAGCGACACCGGCACCGATCTGTCGGAATCCCAGCCGCCGGTGAAAGGCGAGTGATTCGGGGTTGGGTGGCTCGACGTTCACGTCGCAACAAAGCAGCCGCGCTCCATGCCGGCGCGCCGCCTCCGCCAACGTCGCGTAGAACGTCCGCCTGATCCCGCGACCGCGGTGTTCGCGCGCCAACGCGACTTGGCAGATGTAATAGAACGGCTCGGCAATCAGTCGACGGAGCTCGGCGATCTCCTTGTCGTCGTAGTTCGACGTGCGAGGAACCGCGAACAGGTAGCCGAGGACGCGCCCTGTCGTATCGACGGCGACGAAGTGGTGCCCCTCGCCTGCAAGGAGCCACGGGAAGTCGCTCGCTTCCACTGTAGCCACGACCGGCCGGTTATCCGCGTTGAGGCGGAGCACGGCGTCTTGGTCCGCCATCGTCAGCGGCCGGAGAGTCCAAGAAGGCAACGACATCGATCATACGAGGCACCGGCTGGCGATCTATTTCCCTTTTTGCAAAGAGGGGATCAAGCGAACTCGATCCCCATGCTCGCAGTCAGTTTAATTTTGGTTCTCACCGCCACCGCCACCGCCGCCGCCACCGCCACCACCGCCACCGCCGGTATCGTTCGGAAGCACAGTAAAGGAGATCCATTGATCGGCATAATCTTGGTTCACGTCGACCAATCGATACTGGATCCAATAAGTGCCAGGCTCAGTCGGTCCGATAGATTGGAAGTATGACGGCGTATATTGATGCCCCAGCACTAGGTAGGAGCCATCGGGGTTCCATAGCGTCGCCTCTGTCCAGCCAAACCCAGCGGGAGTTTCGCCTTCGCGGTAGAAGGTGGTGTATCCGCCAACGGTAATAGTCGAAGCGGACACGTAACCGTTGGGTTGAATTTGGGCGCGGACCGCGACCTGACAAGCCAGCACGAGAAATGCGGCTAGGAGTAGTTTCTTCATGTTTTGAGCTGTTTTTTCGATGTTTGCGTTTTTCAGAGCTGAAAAAGGCGCAAGTCTCCGACGATCTCTGTTGGCCCAGACATGAGAGCGGGAAGACTCCCGCCGAATTGCGTCGACGACAGTGCATCATAAGAAAACAGCCACTCAAATGTTCGGAATAGTGAATCGGCCCCATCTGCGAACTGGGCGTCCGCGTGAAGCCTTTGGCGCTGCCACGGTCTTTCCCGTTTGCCACCGCGTGCGGATCGCGTTTCCTAGCGCACTTCTCCACGCCATGAAATCCACGAAGGCCAAGCCGGCATCGTTGTCGGCGAAAGATAGCGCTGCCTTGCTCGCCACGCTGCAGGCTCGCTTCGAGAAAAATCCCGCGCGCCACGCCAAGCTCGATTGGTCCGCCGTGCAGAAACGACTCGGCGCCAAAGCCGAAAAACTCGCCGCGCTCCAGCAGATGGAGGCGACCGGCGGCGAACCGGACGTCATCGGTCAGGATGCGAAGTCGGGCGAGTTTCTCTTCGTCGATTGCGCGCCGCAGAGCCCGGCCGCGCGCCAGAGTTTGTGCTACGACCGCGCTGCACTCGACGGCCGGAAGAAATTCCCGCCGAAGGGCTGCGTCACCGAACTCGCCGCCGAGATCGGCGTCGAACTGCTCGACGAGGAGCAGTATTTCGCGCTGCAACAGCGCGGCGAATTCGACACCAAGACATCGAGCTGGTTGAAGACGCCGCCCGAGATCCGCGCGCTCGGTGGCGCGATCTACGGCGATCGTCGCTACAACCGCGTCTTCATCGGCCACAACGGCGCCGACTCCTACTACAGCGGCCGCGGCTTCCGCGGATTGCTGCGGGTGTGAGCCGCACGGGCGTTCCTTCCGAAAACCGGATTGAAACGCGGAGCCCGCGACGTTCGCGGAGGAGAACCGCTGGGATCGGTCGCGCGAAGAAACTCGGCTCGCTGACCGGAGTCGGTCGCGCCGGCTGAACCTAAGAAACGCAGTGGAAACGCGGAGGACGCGGAGAGCACAAAGGAGAAACTCCGATCATCCTAAAATCAGCAGTTGAAACCACGGATTTCACGGATGGCACGGATAGTTCAAGACTTCGGCAGCGGCTCCGCTTCACCCAGCAGGTGAACGAAGAGGGAGAGGAAGTTTTCCGGAGATAATTCCATCCGTGCAATCTGGGTAATCCGTGGTGAATTTTTCTGCGGAATTTAGGATCATTCCGCTCCGCGGCCCTTCACCCGGCAGGTGAGTCCTTCGCGGGCCGGATTTTTCAGCGTTCTCCTCCGCGTCCTCCGCGCTCTCCGCGTTTCAACTGCGGAATTTAGGCTGAAGCGTCCGTGCGGCTGTGCGGCCCGGCGGCGAGCGGAGTCACCGTCCCACTTTTCGTGTGACCGTGCATTTCGCGGACCCCAGCCGTGCATTTCCTCGCGATTTCACGTCACCTTCATCACCCTTTCACAGACCTCCGGCACACTGCGCGCATGCTCAAAGACCGCCTCCTTCTCGCCGCGCTCCTGATTCCCGCGCTGCTCTTGCTCGTGCCGCTCGTGGCGATGCGTTTCACGGCCGAAGTGAAATGGACCGGGTCCGACTTTGTCGTCG
The DNA here is from genome assembly GCA_016187945.1 of Opitutia bacterium. Classification (GTDB taxonomy): domain Bacteria; phylum Verrucomicrobiota; class Verrucomicrobiia; order Opitutales; family Opitutaceae; genus Didemnitutus. The sequence continues at coordinate 1,403,012 of JACPIT010000005.1, read as the reverse complement.
CCTACGTCGTGCTCGCGAGCGCGGGCCTGGCGTTTCGGTTTCTCTTCCGCCGCGCGGCCGATTGGACGACCCGCGCCGCCGCGACGGCCGCCGTGGGCTCCACGCTTTTCATGACCTGGGTGAACATGGCCGTCGGCCTCGTAGGCCGCGAAAACCATCCCGCCAACGCGCTCTATCTCGGCGTGCTCGCGATCGGCATCCTCGGCCCGCTCGCCGCGAACTTCCGGCCGCGCGGCCTGGCCCGCACCTTCTTCGCCATGGCCGCCGCGCAACTGCTCGTGCCGGCGATCGCGCTCTTCGCCTGGAACGTCGAGCCCGTCATCCCCGTCGCCCGCGTCTTCGGCGCGAACGCCTTCTTCGCCGTCCTCTTCGCGGCCACCGCGCTGCTGTTCCGCTCGGCGGCGCAGCAGCAGGTCCGAGCCACCTGACGCGCCGCTCGCCGACGACGCTCGGCCGCAACGAGGCGCAAGAAACGCAAAGCCGGGGGCCGGACCGAGCCTCGGTCGACGCGAACGCGCCACCGCCTCTCTCGGGGCGGCTTTTCTCTGCGCTCTCCGCGACCTCCGTGTTCAACCGCCTTTTCCGGTCCGGCCACCCGCCGCTCGTGTCGTTCACGGGCTTCGAGGGCCGTCGTCCGAATTTCCGCCGTGCGCAGCGCGCGTCGCTTCGCTGGAATGCCGCCATGCTCCTCGACCGCCTCCAAGCCTTCGCCCTCTCGCTCCCGCATACGACCGTCGTCGCGCAGTGGGGCGGGCTGGTCTACAAGGTCGCGGGCAAGGTCTTCCTCGTGCTCTCGCTCGACGGCAGCGTGCTCGAAGGCGTGACGTTCAAGGTCGCACCCGACGAATTCGACGAACTCGCCACCATCGACGGCATCGGCCAGGCGCCGTATTTCGCGAAGCGCCTGTGGGTGCACGTCTCCGACCTCGCCGCGCTCCCCGAAGCGCAACTCCGCGATCGCCTCCGCCGCAGCCACGCCCTCGTCGCCGCCGGCCTGCCGAAGAAAACGCGCGCCGCGCTCGGTTTGGGCGACTGATCTTTCGCCATCCGGCGAGTTCGACGGCGCGGCACCGCGCACCGGCGTGTGCGTCGTGTCGCTCGCTACTTTTTCACCGCGATCTCGATCAGATAGGCGTTCGGCCACTCGGCGTTGTCGAGGCTGTCGAGCGGCAGACTGTTGAACATGCGGTTGATCTTCGCCGCCTCGCCAGGCTTTCCCGCGCGCGAGAAATGATCCATGAACACGATCGCGAGCGAAAGCGCCTTCGAGCCGTTTGGCCGCACACGATAGCGATAGCCCCGGCGCTCGGCAAAGGAGGTGATTTCCTCGAGCTTCGGAAACACACAATCGATATGCTCTTTCGCCCACTTCGCGCCGGTGACATCGAAGATCAACTGCTGCCACGCCTTCAGGTCCGTGTGCGAATCCACGACCGGATTCAGCAGCAGCACGTAGTCGTTCGCCATGCCGCAGAGCACGTCGAGAAAGCCGTCGCGTAAATCGATTGGGATATGCTCCAGCACGTGGCAGCACACGACCCCATCGAACTTTCGCCCGAATGAAAGTTCCGGCGTCACGAAAACGCCGTTGGTGTCCGGCTCAGCGAGGACGTATTCGGCGTCAGGCAGCAGCGTCGCCAGGCGGCCATCGCCGCCGCCCGCATCGAGCAGCGAAAATCCCCCCGTCGGGAAGAGCTCCCGCACGTGCCGCGCGAGCCACTGAATGCGAAAATGGACGTTGTGGCCGATGGCTTCGACCGGCTGCGCCGCGATCGCCTTCGCCGCAGTCGCCAACCGATCCGGCAACCCCGGCGTCGAGGCGCCGAGAGCCAGCGCCGTGCGATATTGCGCGGCGGCGGCGACCCATTTGCCGCTCTGCGCATAAACATCGCCCAACAGGCAATGGGCCGCGGGATCGGCCGGATGGCGGCCGAGATGGCCAAGCAAATCTTGCACGGTGCGAATTTCCGGGGGCATGCGAGGCAGGGGAAAAACCGCACTCTGACGCGGAGCGCGCATCCAGCGCAAGCATCATGAAACCTCGCGCCGGCACCTAATCACTTTCCGCACCCCGAGTGAGCCGCAAAACGCTACCGCGAGTTTGTCGCTTCGACGGGCGAACAACGCCGCCCGCACTGTCCGGCCGCGGATCGCAGCCTCGTGACGTCCGGCGCGTGCCCCGCGTGTCGCGTGCCGCGCGTGCGGTGCCCCGGATCCGTTTTGCCTGCCGGCATCGTTCCGCTAACTGCCGATTTCCCGCCGCGTTCGATGGGCAGAATTTTTCCCGAACCGATAGCGGTTTCGGTGCGCGGGCTTGTCGGTCTTCGGAGACGCCTGCCGGTTCGCGCGTTCGTGCCGGCGGGCAGCACAATTTCACGGGTGTGCCCGGGAACGGTGCCTTCGTCGCGTCGGCCCAGCCTGGCGAAGGCACCTCTTCCCGTGGCGCAGGATTTTTCCGGCGGTTCTAAGCTTTGCCGCCTTCGCCGGGCGTGAACCGCGACCGCCGCGGCGCTATGCTCGGGGGTGAACCCCTGTTTGTCATGCGTTGCCCCTTGTTATTCTGCGGCGTCCTCGCGCTGCTCGCACCGGCGGCGGATGGTCGCGAGTTGTTGCGCGAACTGCTGCATCCGAAATCCGATCTGCCGGCGTTCCGCTGCACGATCCCGGCGGATTGGACGAGCGAGATCGACCGGCTGGGCAATCTCCAACTCGCCAGCGACGCGCGCACGGCGACGTTCTCGCTCGGGATCGTGCACAGCGCCGATCCGCACGAAGCGCTCGACGGGCTGGCGAAAACCATCCTCGCCGACGCCATCGCGCCGCCGTGGAAAGCGCGGGAGCCGGCCGAGATTTCCGGGCACCGGGGCTACAAATACACCGCGCGCGTCCGCGCGGCCAACGGCGTGGAGATCGACGCCGAGGTCATCCTCGTGGCGGTGGGCGACAAGCACATCGCATCGTGCTCGATGCTGTTGTCGCGGCGGATCAGCCGCGACGACGAGGTGCTGGCGCGGCTCGTGTTCGGCAACGTCAAGCTCCTGCCGTCGCGCTGACGAGGACGCCGCCGCGACTCAGCGGAGCAGCGCGAGGGCGGCGTAGTTGTCCACGGTGGCTTGCGCGCCCAGTGCCGCGGCGACGTCGAGCCGCATCGCCTCGCGCGCGAGCGTCAGGCATTTTTCGGCGTCGCCCGGGCTGGCGAGCTCGGCCGACGACTCCGCCTCCGCGGAAGGCGGATCCGAATCGTCGGCGGAAGGCGCGGCAAAGAAAATCAAAAGGCGTCCGAGCGAGCAGAACACGAACGCCGCCACACGGCCCAAACCCCGGCGCGAGTGCGTCGGGTCTCGGACATCTCGCTGCCCGGAGGGCGGCGTTCGCGTCGAAACTCGAAAGGACGCGTCAGTGTAGCTGACGCATGCCCCGCGCGCATCCGGGCCGGCCCGTAGTTTCGCCTGCGGAAAAGCGCAACGACACGGCGCGCGATCGAGCCGCCGGAATGGTCCGCCGGCTGCTTCAACCGCCGCATGCCCATCACCCTCGTTCCGGAACGCCCGGACACCCCCGATGCGATCACGTTGATCGGCGAGCTGCAAACGCACCTCGAGTCGTTTTACCCGCCCGAGAGCCGCCATGGTTTCAGCGTCCAGAAATTGATCGAGCAGCAGGTCGCGTTCTTCGTGCTGCGTGTCGATGGCGCACCCGCCGGCTGCGGCGGCATCAAGCTCTTCGCGAACGCCGCGCCGCCGTTCGGCGAATTGAAACGCATGTATGTGCGCCCGACGTTTCGCGGGCGCGGATTTGGCGAGCGGTTGATCGAGCGGCTCGCGGCGCACGCGCAGGAGCACGGCGTCGGCTTGCTGCGACTCGAGACGGGCATCCATCAGCAAAACGCCATTCGGCTCTACGAACGCGTCGGGTTTCATCGGATCGCGCCGTTTCCGCCGTATCGCGAGGATCCGTTGAGCTGTTGTTACGAAAGGGCGTTCGCTCCGGCCGATACCAGGAAATGACTTGCCGCGCGCACCGCGTCGCGCTGCATGGAAGGCGTGTCACCTCCTGGTCCCACGCACGTCAGCGGGCGCAGCATCCTGCGTTGGCAGGCGATCGGCTTTTCGATCCTCGTGGCGATCATGTGGATCGTGGAAGCGTTTCGGATCCCGCATTACCTGTTCGGAGAGTCGGCGGAGTTCCTCTGGACGCGCGCGATCGCCCGCACGCTCACCGTGTGCCTCGTCTGGGCGATCGTGCATTTCTCGACGCGCCGCCTGCTCCAGCGCCTGCACGAGCTCGAGGAATTTCTCCTCATTTGCGCGTGGTGCCGCAAGGTCGGCCACAACGACCAGTGGCTCACGATGGAGGACTACTTCGACTCGAAGTTCGCCACCGGCACGAGCCACGGCATCTGCCCCGAGTGCGCGGCGAAGCAGTTGGAAGAACACCGCCGGCGCTCGTGCGAGGCGGTGGCGAAGACCGACTGAAACGGGCAAAACCCGTGCGGCGGCCGACGCCGATTGCAGCACCGCGTTACGCGCAAGTTGTAGGAGCGGCTTTACGCCGCGACTCGTTCGCGCGCGGCAGCCGCATCGCAGCAATCGCGGCGTAAAGCCGCTCCTACAATTCTCGCGAACGAGCGTGGGCGCCGGCACAGCATGGCGCTTCACGCCTTCCGGTAGTGGTCGCGCACCGCGTAGCCGCGCGCAACCAGCCCGAAAATCGCCGCCGCCACGAACGCGAACCCGGCGAAGAAAAACATCTGGAACGCGGTCACCCCGAAGCCGGTCGACGCGATCAGGTTCGTGACGGTGTTGTTCTTCACGCCGGCGTTCACGACGAGCACCCAGAGATTGCCGATCGTGACCGACAACAGCCAGAAGCTCATCAGCGCGCCCTTCATCGATTGCGGCGCCTGGCTGTAGGCGAACTCGAGGCCGGTCGCGGACACGAGCACTTCGCCCATCGTCAGGAAAACATACGGCAGCACCTGCCAGGTGATCGGGAACGCCGTGCCGCCGTCGAGCACGAGCTGCATCCAGCCGACTATGATCCATGCCACGCCGGCGAGGGCGATGCCGAGCGTCATGCGCCGCAGCGCCGTCATCTCGTAGCCGAGCCGCCGCAGCGCCGGGAAGAGCACGAGGTTGTTGAACGGGATGAGCAGCATCACGAGCGCGGGATTGAGCGCCTGCATCTGCGACGACTGGAACCACGACGGCTTCGTCATCGCGTCGGCCTGCAAGACCCACGTCGACGCCTTCTGATCGAAGAGGGACCAGAACGGCGTCACCAGCGCGAACAGCACGAGCACGCGCAACACGCCGCGCACGCCCTCGACCGCCTCGTCGGGATGCGCACCACGCGCCGCCTCGAGTTGCAGCCGCACGCCGACGCCGCCGAACGCGACGATCGCCACGAGCGCGAGGCAGACGGCTTTCACGAAATTCTCGAAACCCGGCAGCACCACGAACGCCGCGATCGCCAGCGCGAGGCCGGCGCAGGCGAGCGCCAGACCCGCCGAGCCCGAGCGCAGCGCCGTCCAGCACACGCGCAGGAACGAGTGCGGATCCGGCGGGGTCGGCGGCACCATCACGTATTTTTTCCGGCCGGACCAGAGGATCACCGTCGAGACGAACATCAGCGCGCCCGGCACACCGAATGCGATCGCCGGCCCGAGTTGCTTCAGGAAAATCGGCATCAGCAGCGACGCGAAGAACGAGCCGAAATTGATGATCCAGTAGAACGCGTCGAACACGACCTTCGCGCGGTGCTTGTTGGTCTGGTCGAACTGATCGCCCACGAATGCCGACACGCACGGCTTGATGCCGCCCGAGCCGAGCGCGATCAGGAACAGCCCCGCGTAGAACCCGGTGCGATTGTGCACGAACAGCGCGAGGCACGCCTGGCCCGCGCAATAGACGAGGCTGAGCCAGAAGATCGTGTGGTATTTGCCCCACAGCCGGTCCGCGATCCAGCCGCCGAGCAGCGGGAAGAAATACACGCCGATCACGAACGTGTGGAAAACCTCCTTCGCCGCGCCCGCACGGTCGCCCTCGGGCAAATACGAGAGCAGCGAGGTCACGAGGAACACCGTCAGGATGTTCCGCATGCCGTAGAAGCTGAAGCGCTCGCAGCCCTCGTTGCCGATGATGTAGGGAATCTGGCGCGGGATCGGCACGTGGGCCTTTCCGTCGTTTGCCGCGCGCGCGGCCGCAATCGGAGAACTCATGAGGTTTTCGCCCACGCTGCGGAGAAGCGCGCGAAAACTCAAGGCGCGCGTCGTCAGCGCGGGAATGGAGGGCACGCGTCCTCGCGTGCCGAGGGCGCGGCGCGCAGATGGCTGCGGATGCCTTTTCCGGCGCGCGAGGACGCGCGCCCTCCGTCGGGACTGCATCGGGAATGGTGGGCTTCATGATGCGAAGTTTCAGGCACCCGCTCCTTCGGCGGAGCGCAAAGCCCCACCACACCCGCGCGCAGCGGAAAAATCTTTTGCAACCACCCGCGCTCGTCGCGGGTATTCTCGGCAACCCGACGCTCTTCACCTCGCCGCGCCCACGCCCGGCGGGGCGACGCCATTGTCTTCCGCCTCCGATGCTCCAAGACCTCCGCTTCGCCTTCCGCCAACTCCTCCGCTACCGCTGGTTCTCGCTCGCCGTCATCGTCACGCTCGCGCTCGGCATCGGCATCAACACCACCGTCTTCACGCTGGTGAATGCCGTGCTCTTCAAACCGGTGCCCGTCCCCGGCGGCGAGCGGCTCGTGGTCGTCACTCAGGAATGGCCGGAAAACCACTACGACCACGGCCCGATCTCGCTCGCGGAGTTCCGCGCTTATCGCGAGCAGAGCCGCACCTTCGAAGGCCTCGAAGCCGTCAGCCGCGACGGCGGCATCATCGCCGAGCCGGGCAACCCGCCCGAACGTTACGGCATGAGCGTCATTTCGCCGGGCTTGTTCGATCTGCTGAAAACCCAGCCGATCCTCGGCCGCGCTTTTGTCCCCGCCGATGGCGCCGCCGGCGCGCCCGCAGTGCTCATGCTCAGCCACAAAGTCTGGCAGCAGCGCTACGCCGGCGCCGCCGACGTCGTCGGCCGCACCGTGCGCCTCAACGGCCATCCGGCGACGATCATCGGCGTCATGCCGGAAGGCTTCAAATTCCCCAACAACGAGGAACTCTGGACCGCCCTCACGCCCACGAAGGAACGCGAGGAGCGGAAAAACCGTTCGCTGATGCTGTTCGGCCTGCGCAAGCCAGGCACGAGCCTGTCCGAAGCGCAGACCGACCTGAACGTCATCGCCGCGCGCCTGGCGAAGGAGTTTCCCGACACCAACAAGGACATCACACCGCGCGTGCAGACGTTCCACGACCTCTTCAACGGCGGCCCGATCAAACTCATTTTCCTGACGATGCTGGGCGCCGTCGGCTTCGTGCTGCTCATCGCCTGCGCGAACGTCGCCAACATGATGCTCAGCCGCGCCATCGTGCGCGGACGCGAGATGGCCGTGCGCGCCGCGATGGGCGCCTCGCGCGCGCAAATCATCCGCCAACTCCTGATCGAGAGCGTGCTGCTCAGCGTGATCGGCGGCGCGCTCGGGCTCGGCCTCGCGCAGTTCGGCATCCACGCGTTCGACCTCGCGACGCAGGACGTCGGCAAACCTTACTGGATCGTCTTCACGATGGACTGGCGCGCGGCGACGTATTTCGCGGCCGTTTCCGTCGCGAGCGGCGTCGTCTTCGGCCTCGTGCCGGCGCTGCGCGCCTCGCGCGTCGACCTCAGCACCGCGCTGAAGGACGGCGCCTCGTCCGGCGGCAGCGCGCGCGGCGGCAAACTCACCGGCGCGCTCGTCGTGTTTCAATTCGCCGCCACCGTCGTGCTCCTCGCCGGCGCCGGCCTGATGGTGAAGAATTTCTTCGCCGTGCAACGCGTCAATCCGTTCGTCCCCGCGGCGCAAATCCTCGGCGTGCGTCTCGCGCTCCCCGACGGCAAGGGCGAACGCTACGAATCCCCCGAGTCGCGCAAGGCGATGCACGAGCGTCTCCAGCAGCGCCTCGCCGCCCTCCCCGGCGTGAAGCAGGTCGCGCTCACCTCGAATTTTCCCGGCTTGGGCTCGCAGGACCGGTCGATCGAAATCGAAGGCAAACCGACGCCCGATCCGAAACGCCCGAACCTCGCCGCGGTCATTTTCGCCACGCCCGATTACCTGCCCGCGATCAATCTCCCAGTCCTCGTCGGCCGCGGCCTCGACGACGCCGATGGCGCGCCGGGCAAGGAAGCCGCGGTCGTCACCCGCGAATTTGCCACGCATTACTGGAACGGCGAGTCGCCGCTCGGACGGAAATTCCGCGTGGTGAACCCAAACGATAAACCCGGCCCGTGGATCACGGTCGTCGGCGTCAGCGGCGACCTCGTGCAGAATTTCCAGCAGCGCAACTCGCCGCCGCTCGCGTTCATGTCGGATCGTCAGGAACCGTGGGCGTGGATCGGCGTGATGCTCCGGACACCGGGCGATCCCACCACGATCGTCCCGTCGGTGCGCGCCGCGATCCAGGAAATCGACCCCGACCTGCCGCTCTTCGAAGTGCGCACGCTGAAAGCGGCGATCGAACGCGATAGCTGGTTCTTCGCCGTGTTCGGCACGCTGTTTTTCACTTTCGCCGCGATCGCGCTGCTCATGGCCTCCGTCGGCATCTACGCCGTCGTCGCGCAGAACACCGCCCGGCGCACGCGCGAGATCGGCATCCGCATGGCGCTCGGCGCCACCGCCGCGAGCGTCGTGCAACTGATGCTCTCGCGCGGCGTCTTGCAACTCGCGCTCGGCCTCGTGCTCGGACTCGCCGGCGCGTTCGCGGCCACGCGCCTGCTCGACAGCATCCTCGGCCTCGTCTCGCCGACCGATCCGGTCGTGTTCGCGAGCGTCGCTGCGCTGCTGAGTGCCATCGGCCTCTTCGCCTGCTGGCTCCCCGCCCGCCGCGCCGCGCACGTCGCCCCGACCGAAGCGCTCCGCACCGAGTGAGCGCAGCGATTTCGCCGCCAGCCCTCCACGTTCGCTTTCGATCGAACGAAAGAAACGCCACGCGTGTAACGTCCCGCCGCTTGCACCGCGGCGCGCGCGCGTGCATTTTTCGCGCGACATGAAAACTCTCCTCATCGTGCTCGGCCTGCTGGCGGCACTCGTCGGCATCGTCGCGATCGCCGCCATCGGCAGCTACAACGGTCTCGTCAATCGCTCGCAAGCGGTCGATGCGCAATGGGCGCAGGTGCAGAACGTCTACCAGCGCCGCGCGGATCTGATCCCGAACCTCGTGGCCACCGTCTCGGGCGCCGCGAACTTCGAGAAGTCCACGCTCACCGAAGTCACCAGCGCGCGCGCCTCCGTCGGCCAGGTGAAACTCGACCCGAGCAAGGCCCCGACCGACGCCGCGCAACTCGCCGAGTTCGAGCGCGCGCAAGGCCAGCTCTCCACCGCGCTCTCGCGCCTGCTCGTCGTCGCCGAGCGTTATCCCGAGCTGACAGCCACCGGAAATTTCGCCACGCTCCAGTCGCAACTCGAAGGATCCGAGAACCGCATCGCCGTCGAGCGCGGCCGCTTCAACGACCTCGCGCGCGACTACAACTCCGCGATCAAGCGCTTCCCGGCCGTGATCTTCGCCGGCATGTTCGGCTTCCAACCAAAGGCCTACTTCGCCGCCAAGCCCGGCGCCGATACGCCGCCCGAAGTGAAGTTCGACTTCGGCAGCAAGAAGCCGTGAGCGCGCTCGCGCTGTTTCTCCGTCGCTGCGCCGCGCTCGCGCTGGTCGCGGGCGTGTTCGTCGCCGCGCTCGGGGCCGCGGAGCGCATTCCGCCCGCGCCGAAAGGCTTCGTCACCGACGAGACGCACACGCTGTCCGGCAGCACCGTCGCGCAGCTCAACGCCCGCCTCGCGCAATACGAGCGCGAGTCGTCGAACCAGATTCTCGTGGCGATGTTCGCGCGGATGGAGACGGACTCGTCCGTCGAGGACTACACGGTGCGCGTCGCCGAGTCGTGGCGCGTCGGCCAGAAGGGGAAGAACAACGGCGCCGTGCTCTTCGTCTTCAAGCAGAACCGCCAGATCTACATTCAAGTGGGCTACGGCCTCGAGCCGACGCTCACCGACGCGATCTCGCACCAGATCGTCGAAAACATCCTCAAGCCGCGCTTTCGCGCCGACGATTTCGACGGCGGCGTCACCGCGGCCGTCGACGCGATGATCGCGGCGACGCGCGGAGAGTTCAAAGGCACGGGCCGCACGGCTCATGACGCGCGCAGTCGCAGCCCGGCGGGGCCGGGGGTGATTTTCTTGGTTATGATGTTCCTCGCACTCGTGACCGTGCTCAGAGTGTTTCGCCGCGGTGTCGTCATCCTCGGTGGTCCGCGCCGACGCGGTTCGAACATTGGGTGGGACAATTCCGGCTCCGGCGGAAGCTGGGGTGGCGGTGGTTGGTCCGGCGGCGGCGACGGCGGCGGATTTTCCGGCGGCGGCGGCAGCTTCGGCGGCGGCGGCGCGGGAGGAAAATGGTGATGAAAACTTTCCTCGCTCAACTCGACACTGCGCGCATCGAACGCGCCATCGGCGACGCCGAGAAGCTCACGTCCGGCGAGCTCCGCGTCGTTTTTCGCCCCGACAAAGTCGCCGACGCGACCGCACTCGCCCGCTCGGAGTTCGCGCGGCTCGGCATGACCGCTACCCGCGAACGCAACGCCGTGCTCATCCTCGTCGCGCCCGACGCGCGGCAGTTCGCGATCTTCGGCGACAGCGGCGTGCACGCGAAATGCGGCGACGGTTTCTGGCGCGATGTCGCCGCCGCGATGGAAGGCCACTTTCGCGCGGGTCGCCATACCGACGCCATCGTCGAAGGCGTCGCCCGCGCCGGCGAGTTGCTGGCGCGCGAATTCCCGCGGCGATCCGACGATCGCGACGAGTTGCCCAACACCGTCGTCACCGAGCCGCCTCCGCCGCCCGTGATCTGATCTCGAAACAAGCGTCGCACGTGTAAGCAGCGCCCGCTTGTGCCCGGACCGTCGACCTGCTTCTCTTCCCCACCGTGAAAACGAAATTCCTCCCCCAGTTGCTCGCTCGCGTCGCCCTCTGCGCCGCGCTGGCCGCGGCCGCTTGGGCCGGCTTGGAAAGCCTCGAGTTCGCCGCGCGCTCCGAGAATGGCGCGGCTGCCTCTGCCGACATCGCGATGACCAGCCTCGCCAAAGTGCCCGTCGCGGCGCCGTGGGTGCTGCAGTTGACCGCGCTGCTCCGCGGGCGCTGACGGGGATTCGCCCGTCGCAACGCTCAGTTGTCCGCCCCATGCCCGGGGGCGCCGCGCCGCGCTAGACTCGGCGGATGCTTTTACCCCGCGCCGCTTGGGCGATTCTCGCGTGCTGCGTCAGCGCGGTTTCCCTCTCGCGCGCGCAACCGGTCGTGCACCTGACCTTCGACAGCGCCACCGACCTCGCCAAGGACGCATCGGGGCGCAGCCATAATGGCTCGGCCAACGGCACTGTGATCGCCACTAGCAACGGCGTCGCGGGCGGCGCGGCGCAGTTCGACGGCGCCGGTTTCATCGGACTCGACCACAACGTCGCCTCGGCGCTCAGCGCGAACTTCACGATCTCGCTGTGGGTGGCCACGACGACGTCGACGGGCAACAACGGCGACTCCGCGCTCAACGGCGCCGGCATCGTCGCCGCGCTCGACCACACCGCCAGTTCGACGACCGCTGCACTCGGCCTCAACGGCGGCGTGATCGGCTTCGCGGCGGCGAGCGACGAGACGACGCTGCACTCGCAGGCCGCGGTGAACACGGGCAACTTCGTCCACGTCGTCGTCACGCAGGACGCCTCGACCGGCGCGCGATCGGTGTTCGTGAACGGCGCGCTCGACAACCAATCGCAAGGCTCGTCGATCGCCGACGCCGTGCACGACATCCTCACGCTCGGCGCGAATCCAGGGCAGAGCAGCTATTTCGCGGGCGTCATCGACGACTTCCAAGTCTACGATCAGGCGTTGAACGCCTCCGACGTCGCGTTTCTCCACGCGAATCCCGGATCCGCGGTCGGCCTGCTCGCAGTGCCGGAGCCGAGTGTGTTGGCGCTACTCGCGCTCGGCGTCGGCAGGATCGCAGCCCGGCGGTCCCGGTGGCGTCCGCGAAAAACCTGAGAACGGAACGCGGGGCCGCACTCCCCTCGCCTACCCCTGCGGCGTCGCGTTCCGTTTTCTGACGCAGCGTTCGCCTGGCTGCGCGCGGTAGGGCGGCGAGTCCCTTCGCCGCCAACGGTGCGGAAAGGTAGGGCCGGTCTCCGACCGGCCAAAAAAAACTAGCGCCTGCATGCTCGCGCTCTCGACCGCGACCAACGCCATGCCGAGGCCGGTCGGAGACCGGCCCTACTTCTTCTCCGGCAACTTCACGCCGGACTCGCGCAGCAAATCATCGAGCGCGGTCGGCTTCTTCGGCTTCGCGACCGGAATAGTGTGCGCGACCGGCGTCGGGTGCGCGGGTGAATGCACGTGGCCGCTCGCGGGCGCCGATGAACACGGCGAAGCGGTCTGAATCGGTTTCTTCGCCCCCTTCGTCGCCGCCGCGAGCCGCGCGCCGGGCACGCTCATGCCGCAGGGCGCGATGTGCGGTGACGGCGTGACGTCGCGCGTCTTCTTTTTCTCGTCGAGCAGGCGGCGCGCGATGTCGTCGAGGCCGAGGCGCTGCATCGAGGCGCGCAGCGCGGCCTTCATCTCGGGTTTATACCAGAAGAAGAAACTGCGCTGCGTCTGCTTCTCGTCGGGCGAGCGGGCGACTTCGACCGGCTTCGCGTCGTAGGGATGCACGCCGGTCGCATAGATTTCGGTGGCAACCGTCATCGGCGTGGGCGTGAAGTCCTGCACGGCTTCGAGCCGGTAGCCGAGGTCCTTGGTCTTCAGCGCGAGGTCGGCCATGTCCTCGGGACGCGAGCCGGGATGCGAGCTGATGAAATACGGCGTCACCGGCATGTCGGGCTTCCCGGCCTTCGCGGCGGCGGCGCTGAACTTCTCCTTGAACTTGTAGAAGAGATTGAAGGTCGGCTTGCGCATGATGCGCAGCACGTGGTCACTCGTGTGCTCGGGCGCGACCTTGATGCGGCCGGGCACGTGGTGCGCGGCGAGTTCCTCGACGTAGCGCTCGTGGCTCGCCTTCACCTCGGGGCGCGCGTCCTTGTCGTGGAGGAACAGGTCGTAGCGGATGCCGCTGGCGACGTAGGCGTGCTTGACGCCCTCGGTGTTGCGCACGGATTCGTAGATATCGAGCAGCGCGGTGTGGTCGGTGTCGAGGTTGCGGCAGACGTCGGGCCAGATGCACGAGGGGCGCACGCACTCGTCGCAGATCCACTGCTGCTTGCCCTTCATCTTATACATGTTCGCGCTCGGACCGCCGAGATCGCTGATCGTGCCGCGGAAATCCGGCATCTGCTTCACCGCCTCGACCTCGCGCAGGATCGACGCCTTCGAGCGCGACGCGACGAATTTCCCCTGGTGCGCCGAGATCGTGCAGAAGCTGCAACCGCCGAAGCACCCGCGATGCATATTGATCGAGTGCTTGATCATTTCGTAGGCGGGGATCGGCCCGCGCTTGCGATACTTCGGGTGCGGCAGGCGCGTGTAAGGCAGGTCGAATGACGAATCGATCTGCGCCTCGCTCATCGTCGGGTAAGGCGGGTTGACGACCAGCGTGCGCTCGCCGACGCGCTGGAGCAGCCGGCGCGCGCGAACACGGTTCGACTCGGTCTCGATGTTCTTGAAATTCGCCGCGTAGAGCGCGCGGTCGGCGACGCACTCCTCGTGCGAGTGCAGCTCGAAGTCGTCCCAGTTCTTGTTCTTCGGCGCCGTCTCGCTCGGTGGGAGCAACACGGCCGTCTGCGCGATCGTCGTCAGCGAGGCGAACGGCACGCCGCGTTTCAGCAGCCGCAGCACTTCCATCAACGGCAGTTCGCCCATGCCGTAGACGAGCATGTCGGCGCCGCTGTCGGCGAGGATGCCGGGCATGAGCTTGTCCGACCAGTAATCGTAGTGCGTCACGCGCCGCAGGCTCGCCTCGATGCCGCCGAGCAACACCGGCGTCTCGGGGAAGAGCTGCTTGAGGATTTTCGAGTAGACGGTCGACGCGTAGTCCGGCCGGAAACCGTGCGCGCCGCCCGGCGTGTAGGCGTCCTCGCTACGCGGCTTCTTGGCCGCGGTGTAGCGGTTGACCATCGAGTCCATGCAGCCCGCCGTGACGCCGAAAAAGTAACGCGGCGCGCCGAGCTTCTTGAAATCGCGCAAGTCGTCGCGCCAGTTCGGTTGCGCGAGAATCGCAATGCGAAACCCCTCGCGCTCGATCAGCCGCCCGACGACCGCCGTGCCGAACGCCGGATGGTCCACGTAGGCGTCGCCCGAAACGAGAATCACGTCCACGTAATCCCAGCCGCGCGCTTCCATCTCGTCGCGCGTCGTCGGGAGCCAGCGGGCAGCATCCCAGGTGGAGTCCTTCTCGTGGGTCGTGGACATCTGTCGGCGGACCTTCGGCGAGCATTTCTCCGGAAGCAAGCCGCGGGTTTGGACGCATTTTGCTCGTTTGACCGGGCGCGCGTCGTCGGCATCGTCCGTGCAACCCCGCCCACGCCATGGATCAGCCGCGCACGATTCTTTGCCTCGCGAGTTTCCACAAGGGTTTCGAGTTCCTGCGCGAGGCGAAGGCGCAGGGTTGGATCGTCCTGCTGCTCACCTCGAAATCGCTCGAGCACGAGGAATGGCCGCGCGAGGCGATCGACGAGATCTTCTACATGCCCGACGTCGACAAGGTCTGGAACCGCGACGACGTGATCAAAGGCGTCAGCTACCTCGCGCGCCGCCGCGAGATCGACCGCCTCGCCGGTCTCGACGACTTCGACGTCGAGACCGCCGCCGCGCTGCGCGAACACTTGCGCATCCCCGGCATGGGCGAGACCACCGCGCGCTACTTCCGCGACAAACTCGCGATGCGCCTCAAGGCCCGCGAAGCCGGCATCCCCGTGCCGGAGTTCACGAACGTCGCCAACTACGACGACATCCGCGCGTTCATGGCCCGCGTGCCCGGCCCGTGGTTGTTGAAGCCGCGCCTCTCCGCCTCCGCCCTCGGCATCCACAAGATCGAGAAACCGGACGATCTCTGGCCGAAACTCGACGCGCTCGGCGACGAGCAGTCGTTCCATCTCCTCGAGCAATTCGTCCCTGGCCGCGTCTACCACGTCGACAGCCTCATCAACGACCGCGAAGTCGTGTTCGCGATCGCGAGCCGCTACGGCACGCCGCCGCTCGCGGTCATGCACGGCGGCGGCATTTTCTCCACGATCGTCTGCGAACACGGCTCGGCCGAGGAGAGCGCGCTCATCGCCGCGAACGAAAAAGTGCTGAAAGCCATGGGGCACGTCCGCGGCGCTTCGCACACGGAGTTCATCCGCGCGGACGACGGCACGTTTCATTTCCTCGAGACGTCCGCGCGCGTCGGCGGCGCGAATATCATGGACCTCATCGAGACCGCCACCGGCCTCAACCTCTGGCGCGAATGGGCGAAGGTCGAGACGCAGGAATCCGCCTACCGCGTGCCGCTGTGGCGGCGCGACTACGCGGGCCTCATCATGTCGCTCGCGCGCCAGGAGTGGCCCGATCTCTCGGTCTTTGCCGATCCAGAAGTCGTCATTCGCCACAAAAAGCGCCACCACGTCGGCCTCGTCTGGCGCGCGCCGAGCTACAGTCGCGTCGAGCAGCTCCAGGCCGACTACCTCGCGCGGGTGCAGCGCGATTTCCAAGCCAGCGCGCCGCCGCCGGCCAAGGCGACGGAGTGAGGCCACGATCCGTTCAGCCGTCGCGCCGAGGTGGAACGCGTTGACCTCAACGCGTTCAAGGACGTCCGCCATCATCGCGCATTTTCGAGCGCCTTGAGGTCAAGTCGCTCCACCTCGGAATGTCGTCCACCGTCTCGGCCTACGAGTTCGTCTACCCTGCACCGCCGTTCGTCGCAGCGCGGTTGCGGTTGAGCGATTCGCGGTCACATTAGCGGCATGAAACACGTCGAGCTCAGCGATGAGGCGTTTGCCGCCCTCGAGCGGCTCGCCGCCGCCAAGAACCTGCCGCCGTCCGAGGTGCTCGCGTCGCTCCTCGGCGCGGGCAAGCCCCTCGCCGGCGACCACCTGCTGTTTTACGTGGTGAGCGCCGAGTTCACCGCGCTGCCGAATCTCACCGAGCGCTACCTCGCGCTGCTCGCCTGGGCGGCGAAAAACTACGCGTGCGACTTCGCCGATTTCATTTCGCACCAGGAGAGCGCCCGCCGCTACCTGATGCTCAACCGCGACGAGGTGAACGATGTCCGCGCGCACAACCACGCTCGCCAGATCGACGGCACGCAATTCTGGGCCGTGATGACGATCGACGACGCGACCAAGGCGCGCTTCGTGCGCCGCCTGCTGGAATTCATCGGCTGCCACGACGAGACGATCGTGCAAGCGATCAAAGCCATCGGTCTCGAACACGCCGCGAGCCACGGCTTCCGCCTGCTGGCCGGGTGAGCAGTAGCGCCGGTCTCTGACCGGCGTCAGAAAGGATCGCATCTGGACAAAAGGCGCGTCGCGGCACGGCGCGCCTCCGCCCATCGTTTCTTTCGGCTGCCCACAGACTGGCTCGACTTCGCGTCTCACTTTCGATTTGTCCCCCGCACCGCGCCCGGCTGGACTGCGCCCGTGGCCGACGACGCACCCATCCAGCCCGAAAACAAGACCCGGAGCTTTCAGAACTTCTTCCACTCCGTCCGCTACGCCGTCGAAGGCTTCTGGGCCGCGCTGAAACACGAGCCGTCCTTCCGCGAAGACCTGCTCTTCGTCGCGTTCCTGACCCCGCTCGCGATCATCCTGCCCGTCAACGCCGTCTCGACGGGCGTGATGATTTTTTCCCTTTTCCTGATCGTCATCATGGAGCTGGTGAACTCCGCGATCGAGTGGACGATCGACGACATCTCGCTCGCCAAACGCCCCTTTGCCAAACGCGCGAAGGACATGGGCAGCGCCGCCGTGTTTCTCGCCTACATCAACTGCTTCGTCGTCTGGACCGTCATTCTCCTCGCCAACTGGAACCGCATCGCCTCGCTCGAATTCCTGAAATGGCCACCGCACTTTCTCCCGTAGCGTGCGGCACCGCAGTCTAGCGCCCGGTGTAGCGCCCGCGTCACCGCATCCGGCCGAACAGATACGCGCCGATGCCGATCATCGCGAGGTTCGGCAAACACGCGGCCCAGAGCGGATCGACGTAGCCTTTGTTGCCGAGCAGCGAGGCGAGCGTCGTCAGCAGATAGTAGGCGAAGAACAGGCCGATCGATTTCGACACGCCGACCACCGGACTCACGCGCACGCCCGACACCGCGAACGGCACCGCGATCGCCAAAATGATCAGCGGCCCGAGCGTGTCCGCCAGCAGGCCGTAGTAACGCACCGCGTAGCGCGTGACCTTCGGGTTATCCTCCGTGGTGAAATGGTCGACGATCCGCTCCAGCTCGAAGAACGACAGTTCGCTCGGTTTCAGCGAGAGCATCAGCATCAGCTTCGGATCCTCGTTCAGATGCGGCACGATCTTCTCCTTGAACGCCACCGAGCGCATCACCTCGGCCGCCTCCACGTCGAACCACACCTCGCGTCCGTCGTGGAAGGCCCATTGCTGCTTCGCCGCATCGTAACTCGCCTCGCGCGCCATGAGGCGCGTCTTCTCGCGGCGGCGCGCATCCAGCTCCGACACGGTGACGCCGTAGGCCTTCTGCTCGATGCGGCTGTAGCGGTTGATATACCACATGCGGTTCGCGCGGTTGTTGTCGAACGCCACGCTCTGCACCATGCCGACTGCGCTTTTCATCGGCATCTTCAACTGCGCCTGGATGCGATACGACTCCTTCAAGCTGCGCGCGCGCTCCACCGACCACGGCACCACGCGCGCGTTCAGCAACAGCGTGATCCCGCACGCCACCACCCCCGCCAGCCACAGCGCGCGCGTCGTGCTGAAGATGTTCAACCCTGCCGCGCGGATCGCCGTGATCTCGTTGTTGCGATGCAATTTTCCGAGCACGAACAGCAGCGACAGCAGCATCGCCAGCGGCAGCACGATGGCGAAATAGCTCGGCATCAGCACGGCGTAGTAAGTCATGATCTCGCCGAACCCGACGTTGATCTCGAGCAGGTCGCGGAACTCGTCGTAGAGCGCCTGCATCAGCAGCAGGCCGATCGTGGCGCAAAGGATCAGGCCGAGGATTTTCAGCCATTCACGCAGCAGGTAGCGGTCGAGGAGCGTCACGCGCGGTGAGACAAGCGGCGGCGCCGTCGGTGTCCAAGCCAATATGTCATGCGCGCAGTCTTGCTCCGCGCGGCGCGCGCGCTTCCCTCGCCGCATGCGAAATCTCCTCCGTCTCGCCGCGCTCGCCAGCCTCGCCACCGCCGCGTTCGCCGCCGAGCCGATCAAGATCGGCCAATACGGCGCGTTCACCGGCAAGGATGCCGACTTCGGCCTCGCCGCGCGCAAAGGCGTGCTCCTCGCCGTCGAGGAAGCCAACGCCGCCGGCGGCGTCCTCGGCCGCCCGATCGAACTCGTCGTCGAGGACAACCAGTCCAAGCAGGGCGAGTCCGCCACCATCGCGAAGAAATTCGTCTCGCGCGACAAGGTCGTCGCCGTCCTCGGCGCCAACATGTCCAACCACTCGCTCGAGGCCGCGCCGGTTTTCCAGACCGCGAAAGTCCCGATGATCGCGATCACATCGACCGCGCCGCGCGTGACCGAGATCGGCGACTACATCTTCCGCGTGTGCTTCATCGATCCTTTCCAAGGCACCGCGCTCGCCAAATTCGCGAGCGACACGCTTCACCTGAAACGTGTCGCGATCCTCACCTCCGTCAACAACGCCTACAGCGTCGGCCTCTCGAAAAATTTCCGCGAACAGATCACCAAGCTCGGCGGCACCGTCGTCGCCGAGCAGCGCCACAACGAAGGCGACAAGGATTTCCGCGCCCAACTCACCGCGATCAAGGCCGCCGGCGCCGAGGGCATTCTTCACTCGGGCAACTACACCGAGGGCGCGCTCATCTGCAAACAGGCGCGCGCGCTCGGCTTCACCGGCCCGATCTTCGGCGGCGACGCGTGGGAAGGCCCCGAGTTCGTCGCCATCGGCGGCGCGGCGGTCGAAGGCACCTACTACTCCACCCACGCCTCCGCCGAGTCCGAGCATCCCGCGATGCGAGCGTTCGTGTCGCGTTACCAGAAACGCTGGGGCGAAGTGCCGAACGCCACCACCACGCTCGGCTACGAGGCCGCCATCCTGCTCTTCGACGCGATGAAGCGCGCCGGCACGACCGACAACAAACCTCTCCGCGACGCCATCGCCGCGACGAAAAATTTCCCCGGTGCCACCGGCGGCATCACAATCGACGAAAAGCGCAACGCCTCGAAGCCCGCCACGATCGTCGTCGTGAAAGACGGCAAGGCGAAGTTCCTCGAGTCGGTCCAGCCGTAGCGCGCGAAAGTAGCGCGGTGCTTCAGCCCGCACCGAAAATCTCGCCGCGCGCGCTGTAGGAGCGGCTTTACGCCGCGACCGGTTCGACGCCGTCGTGACGTTCGGATCGCGGCGTAAAGCCGCTCCTACAAAATCCGCCTGCGCCTGCGGCGCCGTATCGGCGAGCACTTCAACTTCTCCGCCGGCGCCAAAGCCTCACGCTCACCAAGCCGAGTCCGAGCGCCAACAACGCATACGTCGACGGCTCCGGCACGGCCGCGATGCCGCCGGACAGATAAGTGTCGGAAAACGCGAAGCTCAGCACTTCGTGCGTGCCGAACGCCGAGCCCGTGCCGGCCGTGAAACCGAGATATGCACTCGTGCCGCCGATCGTCGATGCAATGTCCATCGTGCGCGACAGCGTCGCGAGTGTCGGTCGCACGCCGTCGGTGCTCGCGCGGATTTCGAGCACGCTGCCGTTGTAGTCGACCCACACGGACCACTTCGCACCGCTATCGAAGGCGGTCGCGATGTTCGCCGTCGCGAGCGAGGTCAGACTGCCGTTCGCATCGATGCCGAGGTGATTCGAGTTCGGATCCCAGGAATTTTGAAATGTGTCGAACTCCACCGCGATGCTGTTCGCGATGCCGGGGGTGCCGCCGCGCGCGCCGTAGCCCATGCCCTCGCCGCTGCCGCCGAGCGCCGTGGCGCCCGCGCGCTGGATCACGAAGGCCAGACCATCCGCACCCGCCGCCGTGCCGTCGTTCGTGCCGCCCGGACTCGAGATGCGAAACTCGAACGCCGCGCTGAACCCGCCGATCGCGTATTGGCTGGTCGTGAAAACCGAGCCGCTGCGGTCCTGCTGATTTTGCGCGAGCAACACCGCGCCGTTGACGACCTGCGCGGCGTTCAGGCTCAGGCCCGGGGTCGCAGCGAAATCTGGAAACAGCAGTGTCTGTGCGCGCGCCGCCCCCGCGAGGCTCGCGAAAAGAAAAAGTAGCAGCAAGCTGAGTCGTGGAAAGCTCATGCCGGTCGCGCGCCACGCTGCAACCGTGTTGCAGTCACGCGAGGTTATTTACCCGCAGCTAGGGAAAATTCCCGGCCGCCTTTCGGCTAAGCGCGGAAAACCGCGCACCGGAATTCCCCGGACGGCTCTACCAATAATCGGGAGCGGCCTTTGATGAACGCCCGCGAGCATGCGCGACAGGTCGAACGCGCTGGCTCGCCTGCGGCGGGCGAGTCCTACGCGTCGCTGGCGCATCAACGCGCTGCTCGATCCTCGCCCGCAGAAAGCGCGTCGGTGCCATCGCGCTTCACCTCGCCGCCATCGCGCTCGCTCATAGATCGCCGAGCTGCGGGCGCAGCACGATCTCCTCGACGACTGTGCGTCGGCCGAGCCGATACACGTCGAGAAACGCGCGCGCCACATCCTCCGCCGGCATGATGCGCTCGGGCGCCACGCCGCTGCCGCTCCACGACGGCGACCACGTCGCCCCCGGATGCACGCAGCACACGCGCACGCCGGCGTCCTTCGTCTCGGCGCGCAACACCTGTGCAAGACCGGTGACACCGAATTTCGCGGCGCAATACGCGGCCGCATTCGGATACGCGCCGAGTCCCGCGATCGAACTCATGAAGAATACATCGCCGCTCTTCCGCTCGATCATCGCGGGCACGAACGCGCGCGTGACGAGGAACGCGCTGCGCAAGTTCACCGCGATCATCCGGTCGAACTCCGTCACGCTCGTGTCGACGAACTTCGCCTGTGCGAAGGCGCCGGCGTTGTTGATCAGCACGTCGACCGCGCCGAAGCGCTTCGCGACCGCGCGCGCCATCTTCGCGACCGCGGCCTCGTCGCTCGCGTCGCACCCGAACGTCGCCGCCTCGGCGCCGAGCTTCGTGCACCCGGCCGCGACGGCGCGCAGGTTGCGCGCGTTGCGAGCCGCGAGCGCGAGCCGCACGCCTTTGATCTCGGCCGCAAACACGCGAGCGATCGCCGCGCCGATGCCCTGCGACGCGCCGGTGATGAGGATGACGGGGCGTTGCTTGATCGAGTTCACGCCTGTCCTCCGCGCGGCGAAGCTCCAAGCTCCAATCCCCAAGCTCCAGAGAAACTCCAAACGACCAAACACCATTCGGCGGCCAGAGTTTGATTATTCATTGGTGGTTGGATGTTGGCGCTTGGAGCTTCGCGCGAAGCGCGCGTTCAGCACAGCAGTTGGCCGAAGTCCATGAAGTCGGCCGTGAAGCCGCCGGGCACGCCTTTGCAGATCACGCTCACGGCGTCGTGCGAGTGCAGCGACTCGAGGTGCGTGCACGCGATGCGGAAATCCGCGACGCGCTTGTCGGCGTCGAACGCGAGGTAGAGTTGGCGCGCGGCGTCCTCGACGAACTTCAGGTAGGCGCCGTTGAGCTCGGCGAAGGCCTGCTCGTCTTCGCGCTTCACCATCACCTGCGTTTCGGTTTGGAGCGCGTCGAGGCAGAGTGCGTGCACGTCCTCGATCCAGATTTTCTTTCCCTCGACCTCCTCGACCGTGATGCGCGCCTTCGAGCGTTGCGAGTGCGGCACGCCGTAGGCGCCGCGCTTGTCGCGCGCGTGCTCGGTGAGTTCCGCGGAGCACGGGCAGGCCGACGAGTAGACGAAATCGAAATGGATGAAACGCCGGTAGCGTCCGTCGCGGGTCATGACGCCCTCGAAGGCGACATTGTAGAACTGGTAGCCTTCGAGTCCGGTGCGCAGGCTCGGGCGCAGCATCGGGTAGGAAAACGCGATCTTCAGGCGCGCGTCCTTGCTGTCGATGTTGCGCAGGTAGTTTTTCAGCACCTTGCCCATCCACTCGCCGGTCGTGACCTCGTCCTTGTGGTCGTAGAACGTGCGCATGATGCGGCTCATGTTGATGCCCTTCAACTCGGCCTCGAGCGACACGGTGCCGGTGACGCTCGTCTCGAGCGTGAGGATCTCGCCGCTCTTCGTGCGATACTTGAGCGGGAGTTTGAAGTTGTGGATGCCGACCTGCTGGATCGGCACGTGCGCGCCCTGGATCGTCTCGTGCGCGACTTCCATCATGTCGGGCAGCGTCGCCTTATACGCGGCGTCGGGTTTGAAGGCGCGGTCGTAGCGGCGCTTGATCGGTGGCTCTTTGCCGCATTCCGAGCGGTGGAGATACATCTGTTTCATGACGGAGGACGTTTTTGGTTGTTGAAAGGCGGGGGACGTAACCGCCCTGAAAGATTTCAAGTCGCCGCGGGGCCGAAATACTCGGCGAAATTGCGCGGCGTCTCGTAGAGGCGCACGCAGTGCAGCCGCGCGTGCTTCAGGTGGCGCAGGTGCGGCTCGATTTCGTTCCAGAACGCGATGACGAGATTCTCGGTCGACGGAATGATGCCGCGCAAAAAATCGACTTCGTCGTTCAGGTTGCGGTGGTCGCACTGGTCGACGACGGCGGCGTGCAGGATGCGCTTCAGCTCGGCGAGATCGACGATGTAGCCGGTGACCGGATCGGGCCGCCCGCGCAGCGAGACCTCGAGCACGTAGTTGTGGCCATGCCAGTGCGGGTTCGTGCACAAGCCATACTGCTTTTGGTTCCACTCGAGGCTCTTCGTCGGGTTGTAGAGCCGGTGCGCGGAATTGAAATGCACCTGCCGCGTGATCGTCACCACGCCCTGCAACGCGCGCACGCTCGCGGGCGCGGCGGCGGCAGCGGAAGCAGGACGGCGGGAACGGGCGTTGCGCTTCGTGGGCATGGAGGAACGAGCCAATCCAGTTTCAAGGCCGCGTCAACTGCGCCGCCGTTCACGCGGCGGCGAAACGCATGGTTCTTTCGATTCAGAATTCCCTTGCTCCGCACCGCGCGCGCGCCGCTCAATCGCCGCGATGCCCGTGCGCTTTCGCATTCTCGGCAGCGGCAGCAACGGCAACGCCGCGCTCCTCACCACCGACGACTCGCGCGTGCTGGTCGACGCGGGCTTTTCCGCGCGCCGGCTCGGTGAAATGCTCGCGGCCGCCGGCGAGTCGCTCGCGCGCATCGACGCGATCTTCCTCACGCACGAGCACGGCGATCACGCCTCCGGCCTCAGCGGCCTCGCGAAGCACCCGCACATCCGCGTCTTCGCGAACAACGGCACCGCGCAAGCCGTGCAACGCTCGCTCAAGCACCGCGCGAACTGGCAGGTGTTCGAGACGGGCGCGACGTTCCGCTTCCGCGACCTCGAGGTCAGCGCGTTCTCCGTGCCGCACGACGCGCAGGATCCGGTGGGTTTCTTCATCTCGCACGGGCACGAGGGCGATCTCTTCGCGCCGCGCCGCACGCTCGCCTGGCTGACCGACCTCGGTCACGCGCCGCAACACGTGCGCGAGCGCGTGCGCGACGCCGACGTGCTCGTGATCGAGGCGAACTATTGCCCACGCCTCCTCGAAGCCGACACGAAGCGCCCGTGGTCGGTGAAGCAGCGCATCAACGGCCGCCACGGCCACCTCTCCAACGACGCCGCGCGCGAACTGCTGCAGTCCGTCGCGAGCCCGCGCTGGCGTCACGTGTTCTTCGCGCACCTCAGCCGCGACTGCAACTCGCCTGCCGCCGTCGAAGCCGCCTGCGGCCCCGCACTCGCCGCGCTGCGGTGCAATTTCTCGGTCGTCGCGCCCGGCGAAGGCAGTGCGGCGTTCGAGTTCTGAGCGGCTACGGTCCGCGCGTGGAGTAGGTCCGGCTTCAGCCGGACCAAGGCGGATCGAATGCGCGTGAGCGTCCCGATGGTCCGGCTGGAGCCGGACCTACAAACGCCGCGCGACGCATCGTTTGCGCGTTTTCGCGTCGCGGTTGCCCGACGTTTTGACACGCGCTGACCGGCTTTTGCTTTGCGCGAGCGGAGAGCGCGGCGTTCACTCCCGCCCCGAATGAACTCCGCGCCGTTCCGCCGCACCAAGATCATCGCCACCCTCGGTCCCGCGACCGAAAGCGAGGAGATGCTCGTGAAACTCATGGAGGCCGGCGTCGACGTCGTCCGTCTCAACATGGCGCACGCCTCGCACCAGTGGACGCGCGACGTCATCCGCCGCATCCGCGCCGCGTCGAAGAAGTGCGACCGCGAAGTCGCGATCATGATGGACATCAAGGGCCCCGAAATCCGCACCGGCGACGTCGTCTCGCCGATCGAGCTGCGGGCCGGCGAGGTCTTCGATTTCTCCGTCAAGCCGCAGGTCGAAGGCGAGCGCGCCGAGGAGGTGCGCTCCGTCGACGTCAACTACCGCAATCTCGTCAACGACATCCGCGTCGGCGACACCGTGCTCGTCGACAACGGCCTCATCCGCCTCGAAGTCCTCGAAAAAAACGACGCGCGCATCCGCTGCCGCGTGCTCACGCCGGGCGAGTTGAAATCGCGCCGCCACATCAATCTCCCCGGCGTGCGCGTGAACCTGCCGTCGTTCACCGAAAAGGATCGCGGCGACACGCTCGTCGGCATCGAGGAAGGCATCGACTTCGTCGCGCTGTCGTTCGTCCGCGAAGGCAGCGACGTCCACGACCTCCGGACTTTCCTCAAGGAACACGGCTCGAACGCCCGCATCGTCGCCAAGATCGAAGACCAATCCGCCATCGACCACCTCGACGAGATCATCCGCGCCACCGACGTGCTGATGGTCGCGCGCGGCGACCTCGGCATCGAAATCCCGCTCCAGGAATTGCCCGTCGTCCAACGCCGCGCGGTCAGCACCTGCCTCGCGATCGGCCGCCCGGTCATCATCGCCACGCACATGCTCGAGTCGATGATCGGCCAGCCGATGCCGACACGCGCCGAGATCACCGACGTCGCCAACGCCGTCTACGAGCGCGCCGACTGCGTGATGCTTTCCGGCGAAACCACCGTCGGCAAATACCCGCTCGAGTGCGTCGCCGTCCTCGACAGCATCGCGCGCCGCATCGAGCGCGAGATGGCGACCGACATCGACGAGCCCGCCGTCTTCCTCGCCGAGCGCATGAAACTCCTGCGCTCCGCCGTCCTGATGGCCAACGAGCTGCCGAACTCCGTGCTCGTCTGCTTTACCCGCCGCGGCATCACCGCCGCCGGCCTCGCGGCGCACCGCCCGGCTTGCGCACCGATTCTCGCCGTCACCGACTCGGTCGACACGCTCCGTCACCTCAAGATGGTGCGCTCGGTCGAGCCGTATTTGCTCCAACCCTTCGGCGATCCGGAGCGCACGCTCGAGCGCGCCGTCGAGATGCTGCGCCACAGCGGCCGTCTCAAGGCCGGCGACAAGATCGTCATCGTCTCCGACGTGATGACGAACGCGAACGTTCGTATCGACAGCATCCAGCTCCGCACTGTTGAATAACGGCATGCTCCGCGCCCCTCGGACCCTCGCCGTCCTGTTTTGCGTTTTCGTTTCGCTCGCTCGCGCCGCATTCATCGCGCCCGACGCGTTCGATCCCCTGGAAATCGTCGCGCCGCCGCCCGCACCCGGCTCGATCATGGCCGAAAGCGAGCGGCTCGTGCTGGTGTTGCTCGAGCGGAATCGCACGCCGCAGCAAGCCGCGCTCGCGCAACACTGGGAAAAATACGACCCGTTCAAGCTCGTGCGTCCGGTCCTCGGGGATTGGGCCGACGCGCACACGCTGCCCAAACTCGCAGCGTTCATCCAGAACTCGACCGTCGAGACGCGCCCATTCACCGATCGCACCAAGAACGGCTACGCGCGTCCGCGACCTCACGTCGACAATCCCGCGCTCGTCCTCCCGATCGCGAAGCCCGACAGCCCGTCCTATCCGAGCGGCCATGCCACCGCCGCCGCGCTGCACGCCGCGCTCCTCGCCGCCGCGTTGCCCGAGCACGCCGCGGATTTCGCCCACGAAGCCGAGCTCGCGAGCCTCAGCCGCCTCTACGGCGGCGCGCACTACCCGAGCGACATCGTCGCCGGCCAGCGCCTCGGCGACGCGATCGCGCGCGCGATGCTCAAGTCCCCGCAAACCCAAGCCGCGCTCGCGGAGATTCGCGCCGAACTCGCCGCCGCGATCGCCGCCCATCGCAAGGCCGCCTGACGACGCACGCCCCGACGCGCGTTTGGGATTTTCGACTCGCTTCGCTAGGTAGTCCACCCTACAAAATCCACCCACTCTTGAGCATCCTACTCCAATCACGTCGCGTCTCCCGTGGGCAGAAATGGCGACGCATCGTCTGGATGCTCGTGATCGTCGCGCTCGGCTATGGCGCTTGGCAGGGCTGGCAGGCCGGGCTTCCGGCCTACAAACGCTGGAAACAGCAACGCGCCCTCGCGCAGGCGAAAAAATTCGTCGAAGCCCGCGACCCGCAAAACGCGCAGCTCGCCCTCGAAGTCGCGCTCCGCTCCGTGCCCGGCAACGCCGAAGCGCTCCGCCTCGCCGCCGAAATGCTCGAACAAGTCGGCGCGCCCCAAGCCATGCGCCTCCGCCGCGACGTCTCGCGGCTGCAGCCCGACTCCGCCGACGACGCCGCGGCGCTCGTTTATTCCTGTCTGCGCTTCCGCGACTACAACGCCGCTCGCGACGCACTCAGCGCGATGTCACCCGAGGTCGCCGAGCGCCCCGCCGCCTTGCGCGCCGCCCTGGCCTTCGCGCTCGCAACGGACAACCGCCCGATCTCCGACGCCATTTTCGACCGCCTCAAAAAAGCTCTGCCCGACGACGACGAGTTGAAACTCTCGCACGCAACGCTGCGCCTGAAGCACCCGAAGGACGAACAGCGCAACGCCGCCCGCGCCGACCTCGAGCAGCTCGCGCAAAAACAGCCGAAATTCGCCCTGCGCGCCTACCGCGAACTCGCCTCGAACGCGCTGCAAACCCGCGCCTACGACGAAGCGCGCCATTTCTTTCAACTCGCCGGGGCCGCACCGAAAGCCGGCATCAACGAGCACCTCCAACTCGCCAACCTCGACCTGCTGATCGAGCAGAAGCCGTTCGAGCCGCTCTTCGCCCAGCTCGCACCGATCGCGGCGAAAGACGCCGACAGCGCACAGCAATTTGTGCAATGGCTGCTCGTGCAGCGCCGCTCCGCCGAAGCCGACCGCTGGTTCAACGCGCTCCCCGCCGCGATGATGAAGGAGCGCGGCATGCAAAGCACGCGCGCGGATATCGCCGCCGCCCGCGGCAACTGGGACGAGTTGCTCCGCCTGCTCGAAGCCGGCGCCTGGGGCGACGTGCCCCCGCAGTGCCTCAAGCTCGCCGCCGCCGCCAAAACCATCGACGTCCAGCAACGCCCCGCCCTGCGCCACGAGACTTGGAATCTCGCGCTCGAAAACGCGCAGAACCGCCTCGTCGCGCTGCGCGTCCTCCAGCGCCTCGCCGCCATCTGGAATTGGGAAGACGAAGCCGAGAGCACGCTCTGGACCCTCGCGCGCGCGTATCCCGACCAGACTTGGGCGCATCAGGCGCTCTTCAATGTCTACCGCGCGCGCAAGAACACCACCGGCCTGCGCAACGTCATGACCGCCCTTCGCACCGCCGACCCGACCGTCACGCGCTACCAGCACGACTGGGCCCTCCTGTCGCTGCTCGAGGATTTCTCGTCCGCGTGGAACTCCCCGAAAGAGACGCTGCAAAAACTTTATCAGGCCGACTCGGCGAACCCGACCTTCGTCACGGATTACGCCTTCGCGCTCGCGCTCACCGATCGCGGCGAAGAAGCCCTCGCGCTCGTTCGCCAGCTCCCGGCCGTGGAACTCGAATATCTCCCGCGTCAGCCGTATCTGGCCTACATCTACGGCGCCGCGCGTCGTCCGGATGAGTTGGCGAAGGCCGCGGGGCTGGCCGTCAACGGCGATTACTTGCCGGAGGAAAACGCGCTGATCCGTCGCGCGCAGGAAATCGTGACGCGCAAGCCCGCCGCGAAGCCGAAGCCCACCGCCACCGCGCCGAAGACATGACGCCGGCGGCCGCCGCGGGCGCGTCGCGCGCGCCGCTCACTCTGTGGATTGCCGCCGCGGGAATCGGCGCGGCGCTGCTCGTGCCGCTCGCGCACGCCTGGCAGCTCGGCACGAATCTCGGCCACGGCTGGCTCGCGCCCTTTCTCGCCGGCTATCTCTGGTGGGAACGCTGGACGGAGCGCCCCGCGTCGCAGGCACGCCCTTTCCCCCTCGCACTCGGCGTCGCGCTCGCGGTGCTGTTGGCGGCGTTGTTGCTGCCGCTGCGGCTGCTGCTCACGCCCTATCCGCTCTGGCCGCTCGGGCTCGCGACGTATGCGCTCGCGCTCGTCGGCGGCGCGCTCGTCGCCGCGTTCCTCGTCGCCGGACGCGACGGCGTGCGCTGGCTCGGTGCGCCGCTGATCGTGCTCGTCGCCGCTCTGCCGTGGCCGACGGCGATCGAGACGCAGGTGATCCTGCCGCTGCGTCAGAACATGGCCGACCTCGCCGCGGAAATTTGCAACTGGCTCGACAAACCGGCGCTCGCCGCCGGCACCAGCATCCGGCTCGGCAGCGGCTGGGTGGGCGTCGACGAGGCGTGCGGCGGCATTCGTTCGCTGCAAGGGTGCGTGCTCATCGCCTTGTTTCTCGGCGAATGGTTCCGCTTTTCGCCCGGTCGTCGCGTGGCACTCGCGCTCGCCGCGGCCGGTTGGGCGGTGCTCGGCAATTTCACGCGCGTGCTGTTTCTCGCCCTGCGCGGCTCGCCCGATTCGATCCAGCAGACGCACGATCTCGCCGGCTGGACCGCCCTCGCTTTGAGCGCTGCCGGCACCGTCTGGCTCGCGAGCCATTGGGCCGGCTATCGCCTGCCGGGCACGGGCAAACCCGGCGCGCAAGACTCGGCAGCGCCCCGCCACGCCGACGCCGGAGCCGCCGTGGCCTGCGCCTTCGCGCTCGCGCTGCTCGCCGGCGAACTCGCGAATTTCGTCTGGTTCCATCGCGCTGCCGACAGCGCGCGCGATGGCTGGACCGCACAATTCCCGATCGCCAATCCGACTTTCCGCAAGGAGCCGCTCGCGGACGTCGCACGCGAAATGTTGCGCCCGGATTTCTTCGCCGCCGGCCGCTGGCGCACCGCGCGCGACGAGTGGGCCGCGGCTTACTACATCGAATGGCGACACGGCCAGGTGGCGCGCTTCATTCCATTCCTGCACAACCCGACCGTCTGCCTGCCGATGGCCGGCTGCGAAGTGGAGGAACAGTTGCCGACGCTCGCACTGTCCTTCCGCGGCAGCACGATTCCGTTTCACGTCTATCGCTTTCGCCGCGCGGAACAGGAATTCCTCGTCGCCTTCGCCGTGTGGGATCCGCTCGCACGCGCGCCGCTCGAGCCGGCGCTCGCCACGGCGACGTGGCGCGAGTGGATCGCCCGGCTTTGGAGCGACGTCGCCCACCAGCGCCAGCACCAGCCAGCCCAGATGCTCACGGTCGCGCTGCCGCTCAATGCCTCAGCTAGCAGCAACTTGGAAAATTTACTCCACGCCATGGTGATCCCGCGCGAAAATTTCTAAGTTTGGCATTGCGTCAAACTCCCAGACAGACGTAGGGTGTTTACCGCATGAAAGCCCCGCATCATCTCCGCCTCCTCGCCGCGCTCGCGGCGTTCGCCGGCGCCTCCGTCGCCGCCTTTGCCCAGCTCACGACTTTCGAAACGATCTCCGACTACACCGGCTCTGACATCAGCGGTGGCAGCGGCAAAGCGTATACGCAGACGTTCACGCATGTGCTCGGCGTGCAATCGATGACGTATCGTTTCGTCCGCACCGCGGGCGCATCGGCCACTAACGTCACTTGGTATTTCGCCGAATGGGACACCGCAAACAATCGCGCGACGACTCTCCTCGATAGCAACGTCCTCGCCGTGCCCGGTGTCTCCAGCTTTACTACCTACCAATACACGGATCCGATCGATGGCCCCATCGACTACCTCGGTTACGACTACCAGCTCACGCTTAACGCCACCGAGCTGAATGCCACCAAGACCTATGCGTTGGTCCTCCTGAACAGCAGCTCGAACGTGAAGCTCCAGTTGATCGACGGAGCTGACAATTTCCAGTGGGGTGCCGCCTACACCGCGAGCGGCATCTCCTCCTTTGCTAATCTCCAAGCCACCTCCAGCTCCGCCTATGCTCCGGCCGGCACGGACTGGGGCTTCTCCCAAATCGTCGTCGATCTCGCTCCCGTTCCCGAGCCCGCCACCGCCGCCGCCGGCATCGGCGCCGTGCTGATCCTCGGCCTCGTGATCCTGCGCCAGTATCGCCGCCGCCAGGAACAATCCGCGCTCGCGCTCGTTCCGGTTAAAGCCTGAGTCCCGCTTCCGCTTTCATGCACCGCCCGCACGGCAACGTGCGGGCTTTTTCTTGCCCGCGCACGGCGCGCGCGTGTCTCAATCGCCCACCCGCGCGAACCGCGCCACGCGTTTCCCCGCGACATCAACCGTCTCGACAAACATCGCCGCCGGCCGCACCCACGTGCCGCGCTCGCCGTAGAGCGCTTGATAGACGACGAACGTCTCCCGCGTCTCCGAGTGCCGCGCCAGTCCGAGCACGCGATACTCGTTGCCCTTGTAGTGGCGATACAGGCCCGGCTTGGGTTCGTGCGGCAGCGGCGGCAAAGCGGATGACATCGCTCCAGTTCGTCGCGCCACCGCGCCTGCGGCAATGCGATTCCGGGCTTCCCTCCTCAACGTGCCGCGCTAGCGTCCGGCCGCACGGGCCGCGCAACTTCGCACCACGCCATGAACACGCCACGCCAGCGACTCGTCGTGTGCCTCGACGGCACTTGGAACAACCGCGACGACAGCACCAACGTCTCGCATCACTACGATCTCGCGATCAACGACGACCTCGCGCCCGGCGCCGCGGGCGAAGTCTGCCAGTTGCTCTACTACGACGAAGGCGTCGGCAACGGCCTGCTCGACGGCGTGACCGGCGGCGGTTTCGGCATCGGCCTCGAGGAGAACGTCCGCGAGGCCTACAACTGGCTCGTCGAACACTTCAACGACTCGGGCGAGGGGAAATCCTACGTCGCCGACGATATCTTCGTTTTCGGTTTTTCGCGCGGCGCCTACACCGCGCGCTCGCTCGTCGGTTTCATCGGTCGTTGCGGCCTGTTGCGCCGCGGCTCGCCGATCTCCGTCAAACAACTCTGGCAGGCCTATTGCCTGCTCGGCCGCGAGCGCGAACAGCGCCGCAGCGCGTGGGACCACGTCGCCACCGAGCGCCCGCCCTTCCGCCAACTCAGCGAATTGGCCTCCGATCCGTGGGCGATGCAACCGCGGTTGCCCGGCATCCTCAGCCCCACCGAGGAGCTGCTCGTCGCGTGGTCGCGCCGCGTGCGCATCACTTACCTCGGCGTCTACGACACCGTTGGCGCGATGGGCCTCGATGCGCTCGCGATCCCCGGCGTGCGCAGCCACGTCGCGCTGCACCACAATATGCGTCCGACGACGCTGATTCAAAACTGCCGGCACGCGCTCGCGATCCACGAAAACCGCGCTAGTTTTCAACACACGCCCTTCGTCGCCTACTATGGCTCCTCCGCCAGCGAAGACGAACTCGTCCGCGGCCTCGATGAGGACGAGCGCCGCGCCGCCGAGACGAAATGGAAGCAGGCCCGCGCGATGTGGCGCCGCAAGATCGACCAGCGCTGGTTCGTCGGCGCGCACTCGAACATCGGCGGCGGCTACGACTGCAACACGCTCGCGCAGGCGCCGTTTCGCTGGCTCCTCGAAGGTGCGTGCGACGCCGGCCTCGTGCTGAAATCCGACCGGCCCGTCGCCACGCCGGCGTGCCCGTCGCCGCACCCGACGGATTCCTACGCGCGTTTCGCCGCGCCGTTCGCGATGCACCTGCTCCGCCTCAAACGCCGTTACCGCGCCATCGTCCCGAGCGAAGCGTTGCTCGCCGGCGAGAAACCGCGCGAGGCGTTTGCACTCGAGACGATCTACGAAGCCGTGCACCCGTCCGTCGCCGAGTATTACGAAAAATATCCGGATCGCCCGCTGCCGCCCAACCTCTACGCCCACGTGCAACGCGCCGCGCCGAGCGAAGTCACGCGCCCGCTCCTCTCGTGCCCGCTCGAGCCGCACGCCTGGCCGCCCGGCAAAGGCGGCGGAGCGCTGTGGACCGCGTGCTGGGGTGCATTCGCCGCGACCGGCCTCGGTGCTTGCGCGCAGTTTTTTGCGCCGCATCCGCTCGCGTTTCCGCTCTGGCTCGGCCTCGCGGCCGCGTTTGGCTTCGTGTTCGTCGATTGGCTCGAGAGCCGGTTGAACCACGCGCTCGCCGCCGGCACCGTCACCCCCGGACGCGAACCGGCCGCGCAAGCCACGCGCGATGCCGTTTACTGGACGCGCGCGCTCGGCGTCGTCTTCGCGGTCGTCGGCATCGGCGTCATGGTCGCCAAACTCTGGCTCGCGACGCGCAACCCCGGCGGCGGCTGCGATTGGTTGCGACCGGACGAGTGTCCCTTCGCACGCTGGTCGATGGCCGCGCTCGCGGGTGCCGCCGCGGTCGTCGCCAGCGCGCTGCTCGATCGTCGGCGCGACGCGAACGCATGGTTCGCACTCAGCGCCGTGCCGCTCGGGCTCGCGGCGGCGCTCATCGTTCCGCTCGCGGGTCGCGCCCTGCTCGCGCTCCTCGGGATCGCGCCGCAGCCGAACGCCCTGCCGGCCTCGCACTCGGCGATCGCCGGTCCGCTGCTGCTGCTCTGGCTCGCGCTGGGCTACCTCGTGCGCTCGTTCGCGTGGGTGGGCGAACCGATGGGCAGCATCCGACTCCCGTCGATCGTCGCCCTGCAATTCGCCTGGCGCCCGCGCGCGCTGCTCGACGACTGGCACTCGCGCCTGCTGCTCTCGTGGCGCGACGACGCGACCTCGTCCGCTGCCGCGCTGCGCCGCCTTCACAGCGCCATCCGCGAAGCGCTGTGGCGCGACATCGTGGGGTTCGTCCCGGTTTACGGCGCCGTGCTCGGATTCGGTTTCTGGCTGTTCCTCCGCTGGACGCCGTGGGCGCCGCCGCCGCTCGATTGGATGCGCGAAGCGGCGTTCACCGTCGCGGGATTTTCGCCGCCCCGCGGCGTCGTGCTCCTGCTCGCGCTCGCCGCCGGCGCCGACTGGATCGAAGATGCGATCCATCTGTTCTATCTCCGGCAACATGCGGCGAAACGCGACCCCGCCCGCCTCGTCGTCATCGCCGCGCTCGCCGCGACGGTCGCGAAGTTCGTCGGTTTCATTTCGCTCGTGCTCGGCACGCTCGGCGCAGTGGCTTGCGGCACGTGGCGCCTGGTCCGTCACGCACCGCACGTCGACCTGCGCGGCGCGGCGGCGCTGGCGATCGCAGTCGGCGTGTTCACGGCGCTCGTGCTGGCGCTCGCCGCCTGGGTGCGGGCACTCAGCGTCCGCCGCGGCGCTGCGCGCGCTTGAAGCGCCGCGCGGTCGCGACGCAAGCCCCGCTTGCCACGGCGGACTTTCTGTCCTCTGTCTTCTGTTCTCAGTCCTCCGACATGGCCAACGCTCCCATTCCCGTCACCGTCCTCACCGGCTTCCTCGGCGCCGGCAAAACCACCCTGCTCAACCGCATCCTCACCGAGCAGCACGGCAAAAAGATCGCCGTCATCGAAAACGAATTCGGCGAGGTCGGCGTGGACAACCAACTCGTCATCCAGAGCGACGAGGAAATTTTCGAGATGAACAACGGGTGCATCTGCTGCACCGTCCGCGGCGATCTCCTCCGCATCCTCGCGCGCCTCATGAAGCGCAAGGATCGCCTCGACGCCATCCTCATCGAGACCACCGGCCTCGCCAACCCCGCGCCCGTTGCCCAGACCTTCTTTACCGACCCGGAAATGCGCGAGCAATTCTCCCTCGACGGCATCGTCACCGTCGTCGACGCGAAACACATCCTGCTCCACCTCGACGATTCGCCCGAGGCGCTCAAGCAGGTCGCCTTCGCCGACGTCATCCTCCTCAACAAAACCGACCTCATCTCCGCCGCCGAGCTCGCCGCGCTCGAGCAACGCCTCCGCCGCATCAACGCCGTCGCGAAAGTCTATCGCACGCAAAACGCCGAACTCCCGATCGACCGCGTGCTCGGCCTCGGCGGCTTCAGGCTCGAGCGCGCCGTCGAAGTCGACCCGCAGTTCCTCGAAATGGAATACCCGTTCGAGTGGGCCGGCGGCTACGAACTCCAACCCGGCGTCCACGAAATCGAAATCGGCCACGACCACGCCGAAGCCGACGCTCATCACGGCCACGCGCACGCGCACCACGATCACTCGCACGGCGAACACGACCACGAGTGCGGCCCCGACTGCGGCCACAACCACAACGAACTCGACGTCGTCGTGCTGCCTGTAGGCAGCGCGCTCGCGCGCGCCTCGTCCGATCGCAACGTCGGGTCCACTTCCGCGAGTTCGAGCGCGGGCAAGCCCGCTGACCCACAGTTCGCCTCAGAAGCCGAGCTCACCGCCGCCATCAACGCCACGGTGCAGACGTATTCCGACTGGGAAAACATCGTCCTCCCCGGTGAAGCGCTCACCGTCGGTGCGAAACTCAATCGCCTCAAGCTCGCGAACGAATACGGCAAGTTCAAAGTGCCGATCGCCACCGCCGGCCGTTACCTGATCTTCACCGGCCACGACGTCCCCACCCATTTCTACCGCCCTGTGGGCAGCCCGCTTGCGGGCGCTTCCGAGATGGAGTTCACGAAATACTCCTGGGACCGCACCTTCCGCCACGAGCACTCGCACGACGAGGAAGTCTCCTCCGTCGGCATCAGCGTCCCCGGCGACCTCGACGGCAAGAAGCTCAACGACTGGATCAGCGAGCTGCTCAAAACCAAAGGCGGCGACATCTACCGCATGAAGGGCGTGCTCTGCGTGAAAGGCACGAACAAGCGCCTCGTGTTCCAAGGCGTGCACATGCTCTTCGACGCGAAATTCGACCGCGAGTGGAAGACCGACGAGAACCGCACGAACACGCTCGTCTTCATCGGCAAGAACCTCGACCGCGCCGCCCTGACCGAAGGCTTCAAAGCCTGTCTGGCCTGAGAACCCATCCGAAAACAGGATGTGTGGCCATGCGCCTTGGGTAGGGCGAACCGTCCCCGGTGAGCCGTTGATCGACGCTGCGCCCTTTCGGCTCGTCCGGAGGACTCGCCCTACCGATCGGCACGCAATATCCGAACAGGTGCTTCAGACCAACCCGTGCCGGTGGGCGTTGGTGAAGAGCTCGGTGACGTTCGTCGCGCCGAGCTTCGCCATGACGTTGGCCCGATGAAAATCCACCGTGCGCGCGCTGATGCCGATTATGTCGGCAATCTCGCGGTTGGTTTTTCCACTGAGCACATGGGTCAGCACCTGTTGCTCGCGTCGGGACAAGATTTTCCCGACGGCCAGCGCCTTGGCGCCTTCGCGCGCGAGCGTTTCGCGGAATCGGCGCGAAAAAAACGAGCGGCCCGCCGCCACCTCATGCACCGCCTCGGCGAGCTCTTCCGGCGACGCGTCCTTTTCCAAATAGCCCTCGACGCCGCTTTCGCGAATGCGCGTCACGGCGAGCGGATCGGTCAGCGAAGTCAGAATCAACGAACGCACCTCGGGCCGGCCCTGCCGCACGGCGCGCACGAAATCCAAGCCATCCATCCCGGGCAGATGCAGGTCGACCAGCAGCAACTCCGGCCGGCATTCCTCGGCGAGTTGCAGTCCTTCCTCGGCCGAGGCGGTCGCGCCCACGACCACGAACGCCGGCTGCTCGTCCAGCCAGCGCAAGAGAAACGCGCGAAACATTCCCTGATCCTCCACCACCAGCGTGCGCACGCGCGCCTTGGTCGCCGCGGGACTCATGGCTGCACCTCCATCGGTGGTTTGGACGCCACACGGGCCGGCAGCGCAATGCCCAACTCAGTGCCGCCGCCCGGTAGCGACCCGACCGCGATCATCACGCCGAGCGACGCAGCGATTTCCCGGCACAGCCGCAGCCCGAAGCCGCGCTCCTCGCCCGTCGCTCCCCCCGTGCGCAATCGCTCCAGCACGGCCGGCGGCAGGCCCGGACCATCGTCGCACACCGTGTAGCGCATCGCGTCGCCCGCGCGCTCGACTCTCACGGTCACGCGCGTGCGGGCGAACTTCACGGCGTTGCCGACGAGGTTGCGCAGCAGCGCCTGCGCGAGCACGAGATCGGTTTGCACCGCGTGGCCCGGCGTCAGCGTCAGCGCAATCTCGACGTGCCGCCGGTCCGCCTGCGCGCGATGCAGTCGCACGGCCTGGTTGACCACGAGTCCGGCGTCATGCCAGCCGCGCGTCGGCGTGTCGCCGACGCGCAGGCGCGACCAGAGCACCACGTCCTCGATCAGCAGCAACATCTGCCGCCCGGCGTCCGCGACTTCCCCGGCAAACAATTGCGCGGGCGAACTCGATTCGCCCGGGCGGCGCAACTGCTCGGCGGTCTGTGTCATCGCCGTGAGCGGACTGCGCAGGTCGTGACCGAGCAGCGTGAGCATCCGGTCCTTGTCCGCGTTGGCCGTCTGCAATTCGCGCGTGCGTTCGTCCACCTCGAGCCGGAGCTCGTCCGCATAGGCTTCCTGCATCGCGCGACGCTGCTCGGCCTCCTCGACCAGGCGTTGCTGCGCTTCGGCGCGCTCGCGCTGAAGCCGGGCAAAGCGATCGGCCACGGCGAACGAGAGCAGCAGCATTTCCAGCAACGACCCCGCAAGCAGCCCGCGCGCCGCGCCGGCGAGGATGTCGCCCAGCAGCCAGGTCACGACCGCCGGCAGCGCCCCGAGAAAAAGCAGACCGAACGCCGCGATGAAAAACCGCGCCTGCCCCATGCCCCGACGCCAGGCCAGCAGAGCTACCGTCAAGAGCGCCACGTGGGTCACCGTCAGCGTCAGGATCGTCGCCGCCAGCCAGCCGAGGCCGGTCATCCACGGCATCAACGGCACACCGCACAGCAGCGCGACCAATCCGCGACGCAGCCAGACCAGCAGCCGGTCCGCCCGCGCGGCGGACGCGGGTGAATCCAGAAAGGTCCGGGTGAATTGCACGAGGAACACGCCGCTGGTCGCCAGCGTCGCGACCACGAGCATTTCCTTGGCCGGCGATCCGGCCGGCAAACCGAGCCAAGCGAGGCCGCCGTTCGATACGAAATTGAAACCGCCGGCCGACGCCGCATAGCCGACATAGTAACCCGTGTCGGGGAAACGCAGCCGCGCCCACAATGCGAGGTTGTAGAGCACGAGGGCCAGCAGGCCGCCGAGACACATCACTTCCGCGAGCAACTCCCGCGTTTGGGCGGCGAAAAAGTCCTCCGCGCGCGGCCACCAGTGCAACCGCAGGTAAGCGTAGTAGTGGTCGGTGGCGCGCAAATAGATCACGCGCTCCGCTCCTGCCGGCACCGACACCAGGAAGGCCGCCGTGCGGCTCCAGATCGCTTTCTGCGCACCGGGCCGCGCTTCGCCGGCGAAGCGATGACTCCAGTTCGCGCCGCCCGCATCGCCCGGCAGCCAGGCCTCCACCCAGTCGGTAAAATATTCCGAATCCGCCAACACGCCGGTCTGCGTTTCGGAGGAGGGATTGCGCAAGGTTACCCGCATCCACAGCACGCCGCCATGCGGGCTCTTGAGATAGTCCCGCCCGTCCCACGGCTGCCAGCGATCGCGAGAAAGCCGACTCACGTCGTCGATCCCGAGTCGCGGACTTTCTTCGATGAACGATCCCACGGTCCCGTTGGCGCCCGGCAGCAATTGCATGCCGGTGCGGCTGCCGGCGACGACAAAGACCAGCCAGCCCAGCCCGGCGATCACCAACGCCAGTCCCGCCGCGAGAATCAGTCGGGAGGGAAAGCGCCGGGGTGTCATGCCTCCACTGACAAACGCCGTCGCGCGCGCTGCAAGCCCGGGGTGTCCGGCAAACCCGGTAGTTTTACTAGGTTTGCCCGTTTGCCCCGGCCCGTTCGCTGCCACGCACTCGCGCACGATGCGTCTGCCACACTCCCTTCGCCTCCGCCCGTTCGTTTTCGCGATTCTCGCCGCGCCGTCGCTGCTTTTCTCCCAAGTCGTCTACGACTCCGTCGCGCCCTCGGTCACCTTCTGGGGTCACGACATCTATAACATGGCGACTTATTCCGTCTCCTCCGGGCAGACCCTTCGCATCGTTCTGCCGACCGGCTACTCCAACGCCAATCAGGCCGGGGTCATCAGCGGCGATGGCAATGTCAGCGTCCAATCGGAACTCCGCACCGTCACCTTCTCCGGCGCCAACACCTATACCGGCAGCACAAGCCTCTACGCCTACACCATCCTTCAGATCGGCGACGGTGGCACCACCGGTTCCCTCGCCTCGTATCTGGTGTATATGGACCGGGCGTTTCTGCGCTTCAACCACTCCAACGATTTCATCTTCAGCTCCAACATCGACGGCACCGGCGAGATTCGTCAGCAAGGCACCGGCACCACGATCCTGACCGGCAACGTCACCCTCGGTGCCTGGACCGGCGCTCCCATGAATCTCAGCGGCGCAATCACCATCGCGTCCGGCGCGCTGCAGATCGGCAATGGCGGCACCGCGGGCGCCGTCACCGCCAACATCGTCAACAACGCCTCGCTCATCTTCAACCGCTCCGACGCCTACACGTTTTCCAACACCATTTCGGGCAGCGGCTCCGTCGTCCAGAAAGGCGCCGGCGTGCTTACGCTCTCGGGCACGAACACCTACCTCGGCGGCACCACGATCAACGCCGGCCTGATCAACTTCTCGTCTGCGGACAACCTCGGCGCGGGCGCGATCACGCTCGACGGCGGCGGCCTCCAGTGGGCCCCGGGCAACACCGCCGATGTTTCCTCCCGTCTCACCGACCTCGGCTCGTCCGGAGCGACGTTCGATACGAATGGCAACAACGTCTCGTTCGCGTCCGCGCTCTCCGGCACCGGCTCGTTGACCAAGACCGGCAGCGGCACGCTCACGCTGGCGGGCACGAACACCTACACGGGCGCCACCGCCCTCAACGGCGGCCTCGTCAACTTCGCCTCCTTCGCGTCCCTCGGCAGCGGCTCAATCACCATCAACGGCGGCGGCCTCCAATGGGCCACCGGCAACACGACCGACCTCACCGCCTCGTCTCGCTACGACCGTGTCGTGGGCGCCGCCGGCGCCACTTTCGACACCAACGGCAACAACGTCTCGTTCTCCTCCGCCCTCTCGGGCACCGGCGGCCTGATCAAAGCCGGCTCGGGCACGCTCACCCTCGCCGCCGACAACACCTACTCGGGCGGCACCACGATCAACGCCGGCACGCTTCAGCTCGGCAGCGGCGGCAGCACCGGCTCGGTCTCCGGCAACATCGTCGACAACGGCAACCTGACGTTCAACCGCAGCGACGCCGTGACGCTCTCGAACCTGATTTCGGGCTCGGGCACCGTCACCCAATCCGGCTCCGGCACACTCACGCTCTCCACCGCCAACACCTACACCGGCGGCACCGTCCTCAACGCCGGCACGCTCGGCCTCGGCACGAACAACGCGATCGGCACCGGCACGCTCACGATCAACGGCGGCAACCTTCGCGCGGTCGGTTCCGCCCGCACGTTGGCCAACAATGTCGTCTTATCCGGCGACTTCACGCTCGGCCGGCTCACCAATCTCGCCGGCAACATCGCGCTCACGAAAAACATCACGCTGACTTCCGCGAACCCCGACACGGGCTCAGCAACCACGTCCACGCTCAGCGGCATCATCAGCGGCAACTACGGGATCACGTTCGCCGACGGCACCAATCCCATCGGCGCCATCGTGCTCTCCGGCGCCAACACTTACACCGGCAACACGACGCTCCAAAGCGGCACGCTCACGCTCGCCCACTCGCTCGCGTTGCAGAACAGCACATTCAACTACTCCGGCGGCTCGCTCGGCTTCGGCGCGCTCACCAGCGCGACCTTCGGCGGCCTCGCCG
Source organism: Opitutia bacterium (assembly GCA_016187945.1). Lineage (GTDB taxonomy): Bacteria > Verrucomicrobiota > Verrucomicrobiia > Opitutales > Opitutaceae > Didemnitutus. The sequence goes on along the minus strand of JACPIT010000005.1, from coordinate 1,362,644 downwards.
GCACGCAAAGTCTCGCTCTCACCAACGCCTCCTCCGGCGCGGTCGCGCTCACCGTCGGCGGCAACAACGCGAGCACGACTTACTCGGGTGTCCTCTCGGGCGCCGGCTCGCTCACCAAGAACGGCTCCGGCACGCTTTCGCTCTCCGGCACGAACACCTTTTCCGGCGGCACCACGATCAACGCCGGCCTGGTCAACTTCACCGCCGCCGATAATTTCGGCTCCGGCGCGCTCACGCTCAATGGCGGCGGCCTCCAATGGGCCACCGGCAGCACCGCCGACATTTCCTCGCATCTCGCCTCGCTCGGCTCGTCCGGCGCCACATTCAACACCAACGGCAATAACGTCACCTTCGCCTCCGCGCTTACCGGCTCCGGCTCGCTCACCAAAACCGGCTCGGGCACGCTCACGCTCTCCGCCGCCAATACCTACACCGGCAATACCACGGTGGCCGGCGGCACGCTCGCGCTTGCCGGCGGCAACGATCGCCTCGCCACCACCGGCACGCTCTCTCTCACCAACGGCGCCACGTTCGATTTGGGCGGCAACTCCCAAACGCTCGCCGGCCTCGGCAGCGCGTCCAGCCGGCTCGTCGGCAACATCACCGCCGGCACACTCGCGCCAACCGGCAACAGCTATCTCCAGAGCGGCAGCTACGCCAACACCTGGACCGGCAGTTCCGCGACCGGCCGTCTGTGGATCGGCGGCGATTCTTCCGCCACGGTCACGCTCAACGGGACCAACGACGCCGTCTACACCGCCGATCACAACCAAGTCATCATCGGCTACACCTCGATTACCGGCGCCGCGGGCACCGTGAAGCTCGGTAATGCCAACGCCCTCGCCGCCGCCACCGAAAACGTGCAGGTGTTCAGCGGCACGCTCGACCTCAACGGCCAGACCGGCGTCCGCGCCAATTCCATTTCCCTCTCCAGCGGCTCCGCCTCCACTCTCGTCAACAACGACACCACCCACGCCGCCAGCTACGCCGGCGCCGTTACGGTGACCGACAACTCCCGTCTCGGCGGCAACGGCAACCTCACGCTCTCGGGCTCGCTCAGCGGCACCAGCTTCGAAAAAACCGGCTACGGCACCCTCACGCTGAGCAAAGGCGATTTCTTCGCCGACCCCAACGCCTACCGGCAGGTGACGCTCACCGGCGGCACGCTCGCGCTCACCGGCACCACCTTCGCCTTCGGCGACTACATCAACAACGGAACCGGCGCCGAATTCGACTTCAACGCCGGCACGTTGAAATTCTCCTCGGCAGGAGCCACGACCGCCACCGGCGGCTACTACACCGATTCCCAGAGCTACGCCGACGCCGATTGGGGCGGCATGCGATTCGACACCGCCGGGCAGAACGTCACCCTCTCGAACGCCGTCTTCTACGGCACCGCCCTCGTCAAGACCGGCGCCGGCACGCTCACGCTGGCCGACACCGGTTCCGCTTACTACGGCTACGGCCAGACCTACCTCAACGAAGGCACGCTCGCGCTCACGAAGCCCGGCCAGCTCGGCACCTCCGGGCTCACCCTCGGCCATCAATACAACGCAACCAGCGGCGCGCTCGACCTCGGCGGCACCACACAAACGCTGTCACCCGGCGCCGAAACCAACCTCTACGGCGGCTCGATCACCAACGGCACACTCGCCACCGACGGGCAACTTTTCGTGTGGGGCACCGCCACGCTCAACGCCACCTTCACCGGCTCCGGCAGCTCCGCGCGACTCTGGATCAACGCCAACGCGGGCAACACTGTTTATCTCGGCGGCTCGAACGAGCGCGTCTTCAGCTCCGATCACAATCAGGTCATCATCGGCTATTCGGGCAACCCCACCGTCAAGCTGCTCTCCTCGACCGCCCTCGCCGCCGCGACGGAAAACGTCGAAGTCTGGACCGGCACGCTCGACCTCAACGGCCAGAGCGCCGTCCGCGCCAACTCCCTCGTCCTGAAAAGCGGCGCGGCCTCGGCCCTCGTCAACAGCTCCGCCACCGCCGCCAGTTTCGCCGGCGGCGTCACGCTCTCCAGCGCCGCGTCGCTACTCGGCGGCACCGGCAACCTCGCCCTCTCCGGCGTGCTCTCCGACACCGGCGGCTTCACCAAAATCGGCACGGGCACGCTCACACTCTCCGGCGCGAACACCTACACCGGCGCGACCGCCGTCAACGCCGGCACGCTCCGCGTGAACGGCTCCCTCGCCAACACCGCCGTTACCGTCGCGAGTGGCGCGACGCTCGGCGGCAGCGGTTCGATCGGCGGACCGACCGAGTTTCTCTCCGGCGCGCACCTCGCGCCCGGCAACTCCCCCGGCACGCTGACGTTCACCAACGGCCTCACCCTCGACGCCGGTGCCATCCTCGACTTCGAACTCGGCACGACGAGCGACTTGATCCGCATCTCCGGCGGCACGATCACCGGTCCGACCAGCGGCACGATCACGCTCAATCTCACCGACTCCGGCGGCTTCACCGCCGCCAGCTACACGCTCTTCGATTTCTCCGGCGCAGCTACGAGCAGCTTCGACGCGAGTGACTTCACCCTCGGCTCCACCATCAGCGGCTACACCTATCAACTCTCCCTCGTCGGCTCCACGCTCCAACTCGTCGCCACCGCCAGCGCCGTCCCCGAGCCCGCCACCTACGCGTTGATCCTCGGCGCACTCACATTCGCCCTCGTCGCGTGGCGCCGGAGAAAAGGTGCACTGTCGTCTGGTCGCGATTCCCACTAGGCAGCCTCATAAGGGCTGGCGCGGCACCCGTTCCCCGGTCAACGCGGTTTATCCTAAACTCCGCAGAAAAACTCACCACGGATAACACAGATTACACGGATGGAATTATTTTCAGGAAAACACTCTCTCGATTTTCGTCCACCTGCTGGGTGAAGCGGCTCCGCTGCCGAAGCCTTGAACTATCCGCGCCATCCGTGAGCTCCGTGGTTTCAACTGCTGATTTTAGGTTTATCCCAACCCGAGTTGCTTCGCCCGGATCAGCAGATCCGTGGGGCTCGGCGATCCGAGTTTCGCCATGAGGTTCGCGCGGTGAAACTCCACCGTGCGCGCGCTGAGGCCGATCAGTTCCCCGATCTCGCGGCTCGTTTTTCCCGTCAACACATGCGCCAGCACCTGCTGCTCGCGCCGCGATAAAATTTTCCCGACCGCCAGCGGCTTGCCGCCCTCGCGCCGGATCGCGTCGCGAAAGCGCGGCGAAAAATAGCCGAGCCCCGCCGCCGCCGCGCGCGCCGCCTCGGCCAGTTCCTCCGGCATGCAATCCTTCTCCAGATAACCTTCGACCCCGCTCTCGCGGATGCGCGTCACCGCCAGCGGATCGGTGAGCGATGTGAGGATCAGCGACCGCACTTCCGGCCGCGTCTGCCGCACCGCCCGCACCAGCGCCAGTCCGTCCATCCCCGGCAGGTGCATGTCGACCACCAGAAAATTCGGCTGCAGTTCCTGCGCGAGTCGCAGGCCTTCCTCCGCCGATGCCGCCGCGCCGACCACTTCGAATTTTTCCTGCCGGCGAAACCAGTCGCACAGGAACGCGCGAAAAATCCCCTGATCCTCCACGATCAGCGTGCGCACCTTGTCGTCGAAACGCGTCGGACTCATGAAATCGCCTCCCCGGCCCCGCGGTCCGTCGCCGGCAGAATCACGCTCAGCTCCGCGCCGCCGCCCGCGCCGCCCGAGCCTGCCTCGATTCGTGCGCCGAGCGTCATGCCGATTTCCTGGCTCAACCGCAGCCCCATCCCGCCGCCTTCGCCGTTGTCTCCCGCCGCCGACGCTTCGCCGCGCAACCGCGCCAGCACCGCCGACGGCAACCCCGGGCCGTCATCGCGGACCGTGATGCGCACCGCATCCGCCTCGGTCCGCGCGATCACTTCGACACGACTGCGCGCAAACTTCACCGCGTTGCCCACGAGATTGCGCACCATCGTTTGCGCCAGCACCAGATCGGTCCACGCCGCCAGCGACTCCGGCACATCGACGGTGAGCGCCACGCCTCTCCGCTCCGCGAGCGGCCGGTGCAATCGCACCACCGGCGTCACCAGCCCACTCACCGGATGCGCCGAGGACGCCGGTTGCGCTCCCGCGCGCAACCGCGCCCACAGCACGATGTCCTCGATCAGAAGCAGCATCTGCCGTCCCGCGCCCGCGACATCGCCCGAAAATTCACCCAGCACCTTCTCCGCCGTCGTCGCCATGGGCGGACGACTGCCGCTGCCGCCGCGCAACAACTCCGCCCGCTGCGTCAGCGCCGCCAGCGGACTCCGCAGATCGTGACCGAGCGCGATCAGCATCCGATCCTTGTCCGTGTTCGCCGCCTCGAGATCGCGCGTGCGCTCGGCCACCTCGATTTCGAGTTCGTCCGCATACGCCGCCTCGATCACCTGCCGCTGCTCGGCCTCTTCGATGAGCCGCGCCTGCGCCGCCGCCTTTTCCCGCTGCGCCGTCGCAAACCGATCCGCCACGGCGAGCGAGAGCAGCAGCATCTCCAGCGCCGAGCCGATCATGAGCCCCATCATCGCCGCGTTCTTGACATCCAGCTTCCAGAGCTGAACCGCCACCAACGGCAACGACCCCGCCGACAAGCATCCGAACGACAGCACAAAAAACCGCGCCTGCCTCGCCCCCGCGCGCCACGCGATCGCCGCCAGCACCACCAATCCTCCGTGCGTGACTCCAATCCCGGCCACCGTGATCGGCAGCCAGATCGCCTGCTTCAGCCAAGGCGTGCTGAGCGCCGCCAACGCCAGCGCCAGCATCATCGCCGCCAGCCATCCGGCGATGCGATCACCCCAGCCGCCCCGCTGCTTCAGCTCCAAAAATTCCCGCGCAAAACGCGCCAGGAAAAATCCGCTCACCGCCATCGCGAGCGTCAGCGCCGTTTCCAAGCCCGGCGAACCCAGCGCCCAGCCCAGCTCCGGCCCCCAGACCCGCCCGAGCACCATGAACGTTCCCGCCATGCTCAGATACGCCGCGTAGTAGCCGATGTCCGCCAGCCGCAGTCGCACCCAGAGCAGCACGTTGTATCCGAGCAACGCCAGCAGCCCGCCGAAGTAAACCGCCTCCGCGATCAGCCCGCGCGTCTTCGCCGCGTGATACGCCGCCGCGTCCGGCCACCACTCCAGTTGGAAGAACGGACGGAAAAAATCCTCCGCGCGCAAATACACGACCTGTTCTCCGTGCGCCGGCACGCTCACCGAAAACGCCACCGCGCGCCCCGGCACCGCCTTCGCCGCCGGAGCGACGCCTTCGCCCGAGACGAGGTGGAGCGCGTTGACCCCAACGCGCTCTTCCGCCGCAGCCGTCGTATCCGCCGCCTCGGCGAGCACCCACGCGTCCACTCGATCCGCGAAAAAATCCGCATCCGCCAGCACGCCCGACCGCGCTTGCGACTCCGCGTTGCGCAAGGTCACGCGCGCCCACAGCACCGTGCCAAATCCGCCCGTGTAGTGGCTCGCACCCGGCCACCGCCGCCACGCGTCAGCCGGCAATCGCTCGACGTCCGCCAGCGTCATCGTCGCGCCCGGCCGCTCGACGAAATACTCCAGCGTCGATCCCGCCTGCGCCGAGTTCGTCGGCACCGAGCGCGCCACATCCGCCGCGCCCGCCCACGGCTCCACGCCACCGCGATTTCCCGCGAAGCCCAGCAAGAGCCACCCGAGTCCGCCCGCCACGACCGCGAGCATCCCGGCGATCGGCAGCCAGGAAACGATGCGAGGGCGATTCATTCGGGCCATTCCCGTCCACGCCCGCTCCCAGCGCAAGCCCGCCCCGAACCAAAACCTCGTAGGCCTACGAGGTTTTGCCGGTGGAAGCGTCATTTCCAGCCGGCGAGATAGGCGTCCCACGCATGAAAAAGTCCGCTTTTCCCGCCCTGGCCGCGCTGAACCTCACCGCTTTTCTCCGCACCGTCTTGCTTCCCGGCGCGGTGCTCTCGAGCGGAGCGGGAGTCCTGCCTGCGCAGACGGTGAGCAACAGCTCCGACTACGTGAGCGCGTTGACCACCATCAACTCGGCGGTCACCGGCAGCACAGGCAACAGCTATACGGTCGATTTCAACTCGGGACTCACCGTCACGCCGGGCACGGGCGCCTTCATCAATGCGGGCACGGGCAACACCGTCTCGATCAACGGCCACGGCGGCACGCTCAGCGGCGGTAACACGCTCACGCCGGTGGTGATCTTCTCCGGCGCGGTAAAGATGAGCGACCTGACGATCGCCAACGGCTTTGGCAAAGGCGGCGACGGTATCGCAGGGCGAGTTGCGAACGGCGGCGTGGGAAGCGGTGGAGGCGGAGCCGGGTTAGGCGGCGGCCTTTTCATTGCCACCAGCGCAGTGGTGACGCTGAACAACGTCTCCTTCACCGGCAACTCCACCCAAGGAGGTTTTTCTTCTTATGGCGGAGATGGGGCCTACAGGATCCCCGGAGGCAATGCCAGTTTCGTGCTCGGATTGACGAAGGTGGACGCCAACGGCGTGCCGACCACCGGCGCGGGGAATGCCATTGCGGGGTCGTTCAGTGGATCTCTGGGAATCACGGGGACCAGCGCAGGAGGGCAGCAGAGCCTTTCTTATATTCCCGGAAAAGGGACTGCGGGGGTGTCTGCTGCGGGAGACGGCAGCACCGGGTCCGTTTATGATGGAGGCGCCACGGGCGGCTCACTCAGCTTGGTTTTCTCTAGCACGACCGCATCGGCCATACTGGTAGCCGGTGAAGGGAAAATGGGAGGCGGCGACGGTTCGGCTTGGAATCCTGGCTCGGGTCTGGGGCAGTATTGGTCAGCCGGAGGAGGCGGAGGATTGGTGGGAGGCGGCGGTGCAGGCCTCGAAGCCTATGGCGCATCAGGCGGAGGCTTCGGCGGAGGTGGCGGCGGCGCACTGGCGGACACGGGAAATAGCGGCGGGGGCGGCGGCTTCGGGGGCGGCGGCGGCGGTGGATTTATTAACGTCGGCGGCGCTGGCTTTGGCGGCGTTGCCGGTAGTTCGGGGGCGGTAGGATCGATTTTTAACTCCGGATGGGGAGCGAACGCTGGGGATGGGATCGGAGCCTCCCTGGGCGGAGGGATTTTTGTGATGTTTGGGGCAGAGCTGAAGATCACCGGCTCCAGCACCTTCAGCGGCAATTCCGGAACGTTCTCCTATTGGGACGGAGACACGGAAATCGGGGCCTTGGGCTCCGACCTCTTCGTGATGACCGGAAGTAAGACGACTTTGGCTCCGGGCGCGGGCAATACGATCCGGTTTCAAGGCACGATCGACGATGACAGCACCGCCCAACGACTCGTGGAGTATAGCGATGGCAGCTACGGTTACGTGAGCAACGGCGCCGGCGCCCGCATCACCATCGGCAGCAGCAGCAATCCCGGCGGCACCGTGGTGTTCGAGGGCCGCACCGGCTACGCGGGCGGCACCGAGATGATGTCCGGCACGCTCCTCCTCGACGGCAACACCGGCAGCATCAAGAGCGGCTCGGATTTGATTTTCTCCGGCCAAAGCGAGTTTCGCTACGACAACACCCACTCCAGCGGGAGCGCAGCCAAGACCCAGACCTTCGGCACCCTCGCCTTCCAAGGCAGCGACGGGACAGTGACCAACATCAAAGGCAACGCCCTGAGCAGCACGCTGGGATTTTCCACCATCACGCGCGCCACGGGGGCGACGGGCAATTTCGTCGCCGCCGACGGCACGAACGGCAGCACCAATCAGATTCTGATTGGTGGGATCGCAGGCTTTCGCAGCCCAGGCTTGTTCTTTGGCGGAAACGACTACGCCGTCGTCGATGGCGGCGGCTACGTGCGCGGCATCAACTACGGCGTCGATGCCGATAGCATTCTCTCCAGCGGCGGAGCGACCATCGGCGGCTCACCCGACGCTTCCAGCCACGTGAAGCTCAGCGGCGCGATCACGGCGCAGACCACCGCAACCCTCGCCACGCTGAACTTGGATTCCCACAACCTCACCCTCGGCAGCGGCCAGACGCTCGCGGTCAACGGCCTCCTCCAATCCGGCGGAGCGGCCACGATCGGCGGCGGCAACGGTATTACCTACGCCGGGTTCGGCACCGAAACCGACCTGGTCATCCGCACCGACAAGGCGAGCGACACGCTCACGATCGGCAACGCCCTCAGCGCGCCGAACCTCACCAAGAGCGGCGAAGGTATTCTGGTTCTCTCGGGCACCAACAGCATCGCCGGCGCGACCGCCCTCAACGCCGGCACGCTGCGCGTGAACGGCTCGCTCACCGCCACCGCCGTCACGGTCGCCAGCGGCGCGACGCTCGCCGGCTCCGGCACGATCGGCGGCGCCACCGAATTCCTCTCCGGCGGCATCCTCGCGCCCGGCAACTCGCCCGGCACGCTCACGTTCACCGACGGCGTCACATTCGACGCCGGTGCGATCCTCGACTTCGAACTCGGCACCGCCAGCGATCTCATCCGCGTGAGCGGCGGCACGCTCACCGGTCCGACCAGCGGCACGATCACGCTCAATTTCTCCGACTCCGGCGGCTTCACCGCCGCCAGCTACACGCTCGTCGATTTCTCGGGCGCGACGACGAGCAGCTTCGACGCGAGCGATTTCACCCTCGGCTCCACCATCGGCGGCTACACCTATCAACTCTCCCTCGCCGGCTCCACGCTCCAACTCGTCGCCACCGCCTCCGCCGTCCCCGAGCCCGCCACCTACGCTGCGCTCTTCGGCCTCGCCGCCCTCGGCCTCGTCGCCCGACGCCGCCGATCCGCGCGAACCGCCGCCTTGTCACCTAATAGGTGACGGTTCCCGCCGCACTTCAGAGGAGAACCTCCTCAGCGCCCAACTCGAAGTGTAACCTAATAGGTTACACTTCTCGCAACGCGCAGAGTGAAAAACCGGCCGGAGTCGCGGCCATCGGTAACCTATTAGGTTACGCGGTTCCGGCCCGCTCACCGCGCCAGCGCGGGATACGTGAACAGGAAAAAGTGCAGCGCGTTCAACGCCCAGTGCGTGAGCACACTCGCCTCCACGCGCTGCGTCCGCTCGTAAACCCATCCGTAGCCCGCGCCTGCCAGCGTCGCCAGCGCCACGTAGCGCCAGCCGCCCGCCGCGTGCGCGAGACCGAAAAGCGCCGCCGCCACCGCGAGCGCGAGCCAATTCCCACCCCGCACCCGCGCCCACGCACGACGCAACCCGCCTTGCACGAACCCGCGGAAGAGCGCCTCCTCCGCCGTGCAGACGAACAGCAGGTTCACCACGAGCCACACCGGCGCTTCCGGTGGCAGCTTCGGCGCCCAGCGCACGTAACCGAACGCGAACGACGCCCCCAGCACGACAGCGATCGTCGCCAGCGCGCGCCACGCCGTTGCGGGCAGCACCGCGCGCCACTCGCGACCCGACGCGACGCGCACGTGCGCCAGCCCGAGCAGCGCGAGCGCGACCAGCGTCTTGTCGAAATTCACGTAGAGCGAAAACGGCACCGCGTCCGGCGTGAACCGCACCCCGCCGATCAGGCGCGGATTCGCGAAGCCCGGCATCCAGTGCGTCATCAACGCCGTCGCCGCGACGAGCACGGCGCCCGCCTCGAGCGCGCGCCGCCACGCCGGAGCGCCGGGATCGATCACCCAAACATGCACGGCCAAGAACCAGAGATACACGACGCAGGCCGCCTGCGCGTCGATCGCTCCCGTCAGCCACGCCGCGACGAACGCCGCCGCCGTGAGCCATTGCCAGAGCGGACGCCCCAGCCACACACCCGGCAGCCACAACGCCGTCACCGCCAAAGTCAGAAGCACGCAAGCCAGATTCACGCGCGGACACTACGCCGCCCTCCGCTCGCGTTGCATCAAGAATCGCGCCCGACCCGCCGGGATCTTCGCCACCGGGCGCGGGCCGTTACATTTCGTTACAGGCGCGACGTATTCGCGAGACGTTGCTCTGCAAGACTGCGCCCATGTTCCCGGCAGCGCGCTTCCGTCTCCTCCCGTTCGGTCGATGAAAAAATTCCTCCTGGGAACGCTCGTGCTCGTTGTCGCGATCGCCACGCTGGCGGCCGTGCGCTTCGCGCGGGATCGAGGCGATTCGACGCCCACCGGCGCGGAAACAGTGCTCGTGACGCGCCGCGACATCGGCTCCTTCGTCAAAGCCACCGGTATCGTCAAACCGCGCGTCGGGGCCGAGGTCCGCGTCGGCTCGCGCGTGTCGGGCGTGGTCAAGCGTCTGCACGTGATGGTCGGCGACAGCGTCGTCGCCGGTCAACTGCTGGCGGAGCTGGACGACCGCGATCTCGCAGCGCGCCGCGACCAGGCCGCGGCGGACGTGCGGCGCAGCGAAGCCGAACTGCGCTACGCCGAGGCGGACCGGCATCGCCAACGGGAGCTCGCCACCGCGGCGGTGACGACGGCGAACGACCTTGAGCTGGCCGAACGCGGCGCGGCGGTGGCCGAGCAGCAACTCGCCGTCGCACGCGCCAATCTCGTTTTCGCCGAAACGCAGCTCGACTACTCGCGCATCACCGCGCCGATCGACGGCGTGGTCGCGTCGGTCGCCACGCAGGAAGGCGAAACCGTCGCCGCAAGCTTCGCCGCGCCGACGTTCGTGACGCTCGTGGATCTCTCCCGCCTCGAAGTCTGGGCTTACGTGGATGAAACCGACATCGGCCGCCTCCAAGTCGGCCAGAACGCGCGGTTCACGGTCGACACCTACACCGACCGCGAATTCGAGGGCCGCGTCACCGCGATTTATCCGAAGGCCGAGATTCGCGACAACGTCGTGAACTACATCACCGTCGTTCGCTTCGAGCTGCCGCGCGACCGCACGCTCCGTCCGGACATGACCACGACCGTGCGGATCGCGATCGCGCAGCGCCAGCACGTGCTGAGCCTGCCCCTGCGCGCCGTGCGCCAGGAGGGAGATCGCGCGTTCGTGTGGGTCCGCCGCGGCGAAAAAATCGCCCGCCAGTGGATCGCCACCGGCAGCCGCGACGACACCGCCTGCGAAATCGCCGACGGCCTCCACGAAGGCGACGAGGCGATCGTCGGCGACGTCGATTTCCAAGGAGAAAACCCACCATGATTGAACTGACTCGGATTGGCAGAACCTATACCCGACCGACGGGCGACACGGTCGAGGCGCTGCAAAATTTCTCGCTGACCATCGCCCGCGGCGAACTCATCGCCATCGTCGGCGCCTCGGGCTCCGGGAAGTCCACGTTGATGAACATCCTCGGCCTCCTCGATCGCCCGACCGTCGGCCGCTATCGCTTCGACGGCAGCGACGTCGCCGATCTCGACCTCGTCCGCCAGGCGCAATTTCGCAATCGGCACGTCGGCTTCGTCTTTCAGGCGTTTCACCTGCTGCCACGCACCAGCGCCCTGGAAAACGTCGAGCTGCCGCTGCTCTACTCCGACCGCGTCAAGATCGACGGACTCGGACAACGAGCTCTGGCGTCCGTCGGCCTGGCGGACCGCATGCAGCACACGCCCGCGGAGCTGTCCGGCGGCCAGCAACAACGCGTCGCCATCGCGCGCGCGCTGGTCAACGAACCCGAATTGCTGCTCGCCGACGAACCCACCGGCAACCTCGACCCGCAATCCGCCCGCGAAATCCTCGACCTCTTCGTCGCGTTGAACCGCGCGGGGCGCACGATCGTGCTCGTCACGCACGATCCCGCGACCGCGGCGCGTGCTCATCGCATCGTGCGCCTCGAGGCAGGCCGCCTCGTCGCCGACCACAATTCGGACAACTCCACCCCCGTCCGGGAAACGCAATCATGACCGCCGCAAGACTCATCCCCCATTGCCTTCGCGCGCTGCGGCGCTATCCGCTGCGCACCGGTTTCATCATGCTCACCAGCTTCGTGGGCGTGGCAGCATTGACGTTCGTGCTGTCCGTGGGCCAGGGCGCGCGAAAGAAAATGCTCACGACCGTCCGCCAAATCTTCGGCGACAACGCGATCATTGTCGGCGCGGGCGGACATCTCGCAATGTCGGGCCCGCGCCCGGACGCCGCGCGCCTCACGATCGACGACATCGACGCCGTCGTCCAGGCGCTCCCGCAGATCGATACGTGGGATCCGCAGCAAACATTGTCGGCGTCCGTGCGCCGCGGTAACGCCGGCGCGACCGTCCGCGTGCTGGGGCAGTCGGAGCGTTCGGTCCGCGTGTGGGGCCGCGGCGTCGCGCGCGGGGCTTTTTTCGACGCGCTCGCCGTGCGGCGCCTCGACCGCGTCGCCGTGATCGGCGAAACCGTCGCCCGCGATCTGTTCGGCCAACAGGATCCGCTCGGCGCCGAGCTCCAGATCGAGTCGGTGCCGTTCACGGTCATCGGCGTCCTGGAGCGATTCGGCACGGACCTGCATGGCATGGACCGCGACAACGAGATCGTCTTGCCGATCACCACGCTCATGCGTCGCACGCTGAACGTCGACAGCATCGCACTCGCCAAACTGCATCTGCGGGACGGCTCGCCCCTCGCCGAGGTCACGCGGGAAATCCGCCAGCAACTGCGCACCCGCCACGCGCTCGCGACGGGCCAGCCGGACGACTTCAACCTGCTGACGCCCGTGGAGGTGCAGCAGATGATGCGCAAGGCGCAGCGGATCATCTCGCTCTACGTGCCGCTGGCTGCACTCGTCGTCCTGCTGGTCGGCGGCATGGTCGCCGCGACGCTGATGCTGGGCGCGGTGAACGCGCGCACGGCCGAGATCGGCGTGCGGTGCGCCGTCGGCGCCCAACCGGGCGACATCGCGCGGCAATTTCTCGTCGAAACCACCGCCACTGTCGTCGGAGGCGGCTTGGTCGGCATCGTCGTCGGGCTGGTCGCGAGCCAACTGGTCGCCGCCCGATTGGAACTCACCGGAACGTTTTCGTGGGTCGCGATCCTGCTCGGGTTCGCGCTCTCCGTGGCCACGGGCCTGCTGGCGGGAGTGCTGCCGGCCCGGCGCGCCGCCAAACTGCCCCCGGTGGAAGCACTGCGGTGAAACTGCGCCGCCGCTTGTCGTCGTCGCTCCGACCGCTGCTCGCGCATCGGACGCGCGCGCTGCTCGCGCTCGCCGGCGTCGCCGTCGGCACGGCTGCGGTCATCGTCTCCCGCGCCCTCGGCGCGGGCGCGCAGGAGGAGATGCGCCGGACGATCGAGCGCACGGGCACGAATCTGCTTCTCGTCAAACCGCTGCCGGTAAAACGGCTCGCGGCCCGCCCGCAGATCCGCGGTTTCGCGTCGACGCTGGTCGTGGAGGACGCCGACGCGATCGCGCGGCTGGACCAGGTGGCGACGGTCGCGCCCGCGATCGAACGACCCGGGCGGGTGAAGTTCGCCGGCGCCGTGATGCGCACGACGATCCGCGGCACGACTCCGGCCTTCCCGACCGTGCGGAGCTTCGCCCTCGCCGGGGGCCGTTTCTTCAATGCCTCCGACGAGCGGCAGGCGAGGCGCGTCGCGGTGCTGGGGGCCCGCGTGGCGGATGAACTCAGCGCCGGCCGGTCGCCCGTCGGCGCGACGGTCCGGATCGGCGGCATCCCCTTCGAGGTGATCGGCGTGTTCGCGGCGCGCGGCACCACCACCGACGGCGCCGATCAGGACAACCAAATCGTCGTGCCACTGCCGACAGCGTTGCGCCGCGTTTTCAACGCCACCGGGCTGACGAACATCTACATCGGCGTGACGCAACCGGAGCGCATGGACGAAGCCGAGTCCGGGATTCTCCACCTGCTGCGAGCACGCCACCGGCGCGGGGCCGGCGAAACGCCGGACGATTTTGCGATCCAGAACACGGCGAAGTCGCGCTCGTTCCAGCAGGAGATGATCGCGTCGCTGAGTCGCTACGCCACCGGGCTCGCCTCGCTCGCGCTCGGGATGGGCGGCATCGGCATCCTTGCGTTGATGCTGCTGTCCGTGCGCGAGCGCACGAGCGAGATCGGCCTGCGGCTCGCGGTCGGGGCCCAGCCGCGCGACATCCTGATCCAGTTCCTCGGCGAAGCCGCCGCGCTCGCTCTCGGTGGCTGGGCGCTCGGCGCTCTCGTGGCCGGAGCAGCGGTGACAGCGCTCGCGCTCTGGACCAACTGGACCGTCGGCGTGCCGACGATGACGATTGCGGCGTCGTTCGGAATGACGTTTATCGTTGGCCTCGGATTCGGAGCCTTGCCGGCACGCAACGCCGCCCGGGTTCCGCCCATCGCCGCTCTCACGACCCGATGACCATCGACTCTTCCTCCGGCCCGAAGGCGCGACCGCCCGCCGGCACGCGCATCCTGATCGTCGACGACGACGAACGGCTGAATGCGCTGCTGACGGACTATCTCGGACGCTTCGGTTTCTCCGTGCGCGCAGCGGCGCATCCGCGCGACGGCCTGCGGGCGTTCGTCGCCGACCCGCCGGACCTCGTCATTCTCGACATCATGCTGCCGGAGACCGACGGCCTCGCCGTATGCCGGCAGCTTCGCGCCTCGAGCCGGACGCCGATCATCATGCTCACCGCACGCGGCGATGTCGCCGATCGCATCGTCGGCCTCGAGCTCGGCGCCGACGATTATCTGCCGAAACCGTTCGAGCCCCGCGAACTCGTGGCGCGCATCCAGGCGGTGCTGCGCCGCGGCGAGCGGGACGAGGCGGAGATCGTTCGCGCCGGGACGCTCGAACTCAACTGGACCACGCGGGCGGCGCACCTCGACGGCCGCGCGCTCGAGCTGACCACCGCAGAATTCGAGCTGCTCGGCTACCTCGTCCGCAACCGTGGCCGCGTGATGAGCCGCGACCGGATCATGGATGGAACGCGCGGCATCGACTGGGACGCCTACGACCGCTCGATCGACGTTCTCGTCAGCCGCGTGCGCCAGAAACTCGACGACGATCCCAAACAGCCGCGATACATCCGCACCGTGCGCGGGATCGGCTACAGTTTCATCGGAGGCCGCGCCGAATGAGATGAGCTGGTCGATGCTGCATCATTCCGTCTTCACCAAGCTTCTCGCCATCATGCTTGCGATGGCGCTGGGCCTGCTCGCGCTCGTGAGCTTCTCTTTCTTCTATTTGCTCGGACCGGGCATCCACCGGTCGATGGATCTCGTGCTCCGCAGCTACACACGCGACCTCGCCGCCACGCGGCTGCCGTTCGCCGCCGCGAAGGAGTTGAGCGCTCGCGCGCACGTCGGGATCCGCTACGAGGGGCCGGCCGGCACGTGGGCGACCGCGGAAAATTTGCCGACAGTGGAGTCGGTTCGGCGCGGTTTCGTGCCGCGGAATTTTTCGGTTTTTTCCCGTCGCAACCACTACCTCGTGCCGGCGCCGGACGGCGGCACTTATCTCTTCGAGTGGACTCTGGGCCCGGGCATGGGCGACGCCCACGATACTCTGGTCGCGTGGCTTCTCGCAAGCATGGCGGGCGTGATCGTCCTCGCCTACGTCGTGCTGCACCGCCTGCTGCGTCCGCTGCGCACGTTGAACGACGGGGTGGCCCAACTCGGCGCCGGCAATCTGGAGGTCGTGCTGCCTCACCCGACGCGCGACGAGTTCGGCCGGTTGACCGAAGCGTTCAATCGCATGGTCGGCCGCGTGCGCGCGATGATCGACGCGCGCGATCGACTCCTGCTCGACGTGAGTCACGAACTCCGCTCGCCGCTGACCCGGCTGAAAGTCGCGCTCGAGTTCCTGCCTGACGGCCCGCAGCGCGCGGGCATGGCGTCCGACGTCGCGGAAATGGAACGCATGATCGCCGAGCTGCTCGAGCTGGAGCGCCTGCGGAGCGGCCGCGGCCTGCAGAAGACGCGACGCGACCTGCTGCCGATTTTGCAGGAAGTCGCGGCGCAGTTTCAAAACACGCCGCCCGGCGTGCAGGTTCGCAGCTCCGCCGCCGAACTGCCGGTCGAGGTCGATGCGGATAAAATCCGCGTCGTCATCCGCAATCTGCTGGAGAACGCCACCAAATACTCCCTGCCGCAGAGCCGGCCCATCGAGGTCGTCGCCGCACAGGAGGGCGGCGCGATCGTCGTGCGCGTGACCGACGACGGGCCCGGGATCCCGGACAGCGAGGCGGAGCGCGTCTTCGAGCCGTTCTTCCGCGTCGACCGTTCGCGCTCGAAAAACACCGGCGGCTACGGCCTCGGGCTCAGCCTCTGCAAGCGGGTGATGCAGGCGCACGAGGGCGACGTCGTGCTCGACCTCGCGCGCCATCCCGGAGCGTCCTTCGTGCTCACGTTGCCGAAGGCCCGCTGACGACCCGCGTCGCCGCGCAAGCGCCGGCGGCCGCGCGCACGCTGGCGCCCGCGTCCGCTTCGCCCCCGGCGGCACGATCTACCTCGCGTGGAGCCTGCTCTATTTCTGGTTCAAAGCCCAGCAAGCCGCGCACGAGCGCGAGTTGAACCTCGCCCGCGCCGAGACGCTGCGGCGCGATGACGAACTCCAGATGCTCCGCACGCAGGTCGGCCCGCATTTCCTCTCTAACGCCCTCAACACGATCCTCTCCACGCTCGAGCCCGCCCAGACCGGCCCGAAGCGCGTCGTCGAGGGCCTCTCGTCCCACCGGCGCTACTCGCTCCAGCACTCCCGCGACGCACTCGTGCCGTCGCACGCGGAGTTCGAGGCCACGCCTCATCACCCTGAGCCTGCCCGACCTCTCCGTCTACGGTTTGGCGTGGGACACCTCCGCGCTCTACACGACCGGTCAACCCGGCGTCAGCGCCGTCCCCGAGCCGTCCACCAGCGTGCTCGTCGCCGGCCCCGCCACACTCGGCCTCGCCGTGTGGCGTCGTCGTCGCAAGCCGACAAGCGGCTCTTGACGCGCCTCGGCGCTCCGCCGATTTTCGCGGCGCGTGACGCCGCCCGACACCGCCACACCCGCACCGAAGCCGACGCTGTTCCTCAGTTACGCGTCGGACGACCGCGACGCCGCCCGCCGCCTGCGCGACTCGCTCGCGGCCGCCGGCCTCGATGTCTGGTATGACGAGAGCGAACTCGGCGGCGGCGACGCGTGGGACCAGAAAATCCGCCGCCAAATCCGCGAGTGCGACTATTTCATGCCCGTCATCTCGGCCAGCACCGAGCGGCGCAAGGAAGGCTATTTCCGCCGCGAGTGGCGGCTCGCGACCGAGCGCACGCTCGATATGGCCGACGACGTGATGTTCCTCCTGCCCGTCTGCATCGACGGCACGACCGAGAACAGCGCCCGCGTCCCCGAAAAATTTCTCACCGTCCAGTGGCTCCGCGCGCCCGGTGGCGACGCCACGCCCGCGCTCGAAACATTCGCCCGCCGCCTCGCCGCCGGCGAGCACCTCGCGCCCACGCCGCCGCGCGGCCGCAGCGAACCGCCGGTTTCTCATTCGGCCGCGCATCGCTCCGCGCCGCACCACTCGCCGCCTCCGCTCCCGGCCCACTCGCCCGCGCCTCACGGTCACGGCTCGGCGCCGCACGACGGCCCGCCGCCGATGCCGTCCTTTCCGCATCTCCAGGGCAAAGGCATGGCCGCCGGTCTGAAGTTCCTGGCCGAAGTTCTCTGGTGGATCGTCACCGCGGCGTGGTTGTTGTCCCGGCGCGCGCCGAAATGGATCCGCGCACTCGTCCTCGTCTGGCTCGTCTTCAGTCTATTTTCCTACTGCTCGCGCGCCACGCGCAGCTCCAACAAAGAGCCCAAGCCCGCCGCGACCAAGAGCCTCTCTCCGGCCGAGCTGCAGACCGAAATCGCCAAAGCCCGCCAAGCGCTCAACCAATCCGGCCTTCCCACCGGCATCGCCGCGCTCGGCGACGAACTCGCCAAACGCCTCAGCGCCGAAATCAAGAACTCCGACGCCGCCGACAAGCAGATCGTCGCCGTGCCGTTCGCCGCGGGCATCGCCGATCCCGCCGACGCGAAGCTCCTCGCCGACGTCTTCATGCCGCTCTGGGGCCGCCTTTCGATCGAGCGCAGCGGGGACACCGCGCTCATCGCCACTCCGCTGCCCGCGCCGACCAACGAAACCCTCGCCGCGCTCGGCAAGCGACTCGACGCCGGCTTCGTCCTCGGCGCGCGCCTCGTGCGCACCGCCGCGCCAGCCGTTCCCGCGACCGCCGAGCCCTCGCCGGCCGCACCTGCGAACGGCGAGGCGACGCTGGAAGTCGTCCTGCTCCGCGGCGAAGACGGCAGCCTGGCGTGGTCTCAAAGCTTCCCGCTCAAGGACAGCGATCCGAACGTCGTCGCCACCCAAATCGCCGACGCCGTGCTCAAGTCCACCCCGGCGAAGTAACTCCCGCCGCTCTCCCTCTCCGCCGGCGGGCAATGCGAGCACGGCATGGGCGTCAAAGCGCCATGCATGCGGCACGTCCTCAGCGCCCCGCTACCGCCCCGCCTGCCGCTCCTCCCACTCGTCGATCGTCTTCGGCCAATCCGAATTGAGCAGCCGCGAGAGCGAGCGGTCCGCCAGGAGCTTCCCGCCGGTCTGGCAACGCGGGCAATAATTCACCTCGTTCTCCGCGTAACGAATCCGCTGCACCTTCGTGCCGCACACCGGACACGGCTCGGCGAACTTCCCGTGCACCGCCATCTCCGGCCGGAACGCCGTCACTTTCTCCGGAAATCCGTCGCGCGCCTCCGCCCGCAGCCGCTCGGTCCACTCGCGCAGCGTCCGCTGCGCCGCCGCGTGCAGCCGCGCGACCTCGTCGTCGCCGAGCTTCGACGTCAGCGTCACCGGCGACAGCCGCGCCGCGTGCAGGATTTCGTCCGAGTAGGCGTTGCCGATGCCGTCGAACAACCGCGGATCGGTCAGCGCGCGCTTCAGCGTGTGATTTTCGCTCCGTAACCGCGTTGAAAATTCCGCCGTCGTCGCCGCGAACACGTCCAGCCCGCCGCGTTCGTGGATCGCGAGCGCCGCGTCGTCCGCCGCGACGTGCAGCGACGCGCGATGCTTCGTGCCCGCCTCGGTGAGCGTCAGCACGCCGTTCGCAAACACAAGATGTGCGAGTGCGTTTTTCACCTTCACCTGCGCAGGCCCGGCCAGCGCGCCCGCCGTCCAGTGCAGCCGTCCCGCGATCATCAAGTGCAGCACGAGCCACTTCCCATCGGCGAACCCGAACGCGATGCGCTTCCCCAGCCGCCGCAGCCGCGTGACGCGCTGACCCGCGAGCGAGTCGATCGGCGGCAGCGCCGTGCGCAGGACGAAAATGTCGAGCAACCGCACGCGCTCGAGCACCTGCCCCACGACGCGCGCCTCCAGCGCTTCGAGATAAACCGCGATGTCCGGCAACTCAGGCACGCCACCACGCTCGGCGGCCCGCATTCGTCGCGCAAGTGCGTCGTTTTTCTGCGGGTGGAGTTTTCGGATTGGATTCGTCCCGGGGTTCTGCCTGCATCCGCGCGCGGGCCACGCATGACACTTCCTGTGTTCAACGTGCCCGTATTCTTTTTCGCCGCGTTGCCGCCCCGTCCGGCGGCGCACGACGACGCGTGTGGCGGAAACGATCTGCCGCGCACCGCACGCTACGAACCGGAGTGACGCCGAGCCTTTGCACGCGGGCACTCCGTCCGCGCTCATCCACGACAACCAACCCAAAAATCCACATGGCATTCCCCACCGCGGTCAACGATCAGATCACTGACTCCGTTACCCAAGCCAACCTCAAGGTTCTCGGCGACTCCCCCGCCATCGCCCTCGGCAGCCTCTACCAGGCCACCGCGCAGGCGCTCGCCAACGCCGCCCACAACGCCACCACGGCGCAGCAGCAGACGAACATCATGGCCCAGGCCGCCACCACGACTGGCATCGCCACGCTCTACTCGCTCGGCACCGCCTCCGACGGCGTCGCCGCCGCCAAAATCCAAGCCTGAACCCTCCACCCCTTTTCCCCATGGCATTTCCCACCTCCGTCAATTCCCAGATCACCGACGCCGTCACCCAGGCCAACGTCAAGGTTCTCGGCGACGCCCCCGCGGTCGCACTCGGCAACCTTTACCAAGCCACGGCCCAGGCGCTCGCCAACGCCGCGCATAACGCCACCACGGCACAACAGCAGGCCAACGTCGCGGCCCAGGCCGCCACCACGATGGGCGTCGCCACGCTCTACTCGCTCGACACCGCCACCGACGGCATCGCCACGTCGAAGATCAACGCTTGAGGCGCGCCGACTCTCGCCGCTCATGGCCTACCCGACTTCGGTCAACTCGCAGATCACCGACGCCGTCTCGCAGGCCAACCTGCTGACCGTCGGCAGCGCGCCGGCCGTCGCGCTCGGCAGTCTCTACGTGACGACGACGCACGCGCTCGGCCTCGCCGCGCACAACGCCACCACGAACCAGCAACTGCTGAGCATCACCGCGCAGGCGGCGACCACGCGCGGCGTGGCGAAACTGATCTCGCTCGCTCCGCGCCGCCAACCGTCGTCCTGACCTCTCCGACTCCGGACGTGAGCGGCGCCGCTCGCTCACGTCCGGAGTTCGTTTTTCTCCCCCGCGCTCCCGCACGCGCCGCACCGGCGCGAGCCGACTTTCTTCCCCATGCCGGAAAACACCCACGACCAACCTCCCGATCCCGCGTCGCCCGCCGCGCCCCCGCCAGACGCGGCCGCCGATCGCGCCGCGAGCGGCGACACGCCCGCACTCTTCGTCGCCCACGCCCTCGCCCTCGCGATTCAGGACGCCACCGACAACCTCCGCCACACCGCCACGATCTCGCGGACCGTCACCGGCGTCGCGTTCGCGCGCTTCCTCGCCACGGGCGATCCGGTCTTTCTTCAAGCCATCGATCCCGCGCAACGCTCCGTGGCGCAAGCGATCGCCACGCTCAACGATCTCGCCGCCACCGCCGCGACGACGATCAAGAATTTCCCCGCGGAGAACTCGCCATGACGCCCATTCCGCTCCCTCCCCTCCTCGCCTGGCTGCGAAGTCGCCTTCGCGCCCAGATCGACGGTTCGCTCGACGGAATCCACCTCGCCGGCGTCGAGCGCCTGCCGGTCGCCGCCTTCGCATTCGGCGATTTGATCGCCGTCTCCGCCGCCGCGCTCCGCGGTCCCGCGCGCGAATTGCTGCCGCTCGTCGCACACGAACTCGCCCACGTCTTTCAACAACGCTCCGGCCGCACCGCGCCCGGCGGCGTCGTTTGCGACCCCACGCTCGAAGCGGAAGCCGCCGCCGCCGCTCGCGCCGTCGCGCGTGGCGAACGCCTGCGCCTCTCCGCGCCGCGCGCCCGCGCGCTCCATCCCGTGCTGCAACCCTCGCTCACGATCGACGGCGCCGTCATCGCCAGCGCATCGGACCTCTCCGCGACTTGCCAGCATGTCGCCGCCCTCGTGCCACAAGCGAACGCCTGGCTCGCCTGGGCGATGACCACGCCCGCCGCACACCTCGCCTTCGCCAATGAGTCCGCCCTGATCAACGGCATCGAACAAGGCCTGCACGGCACCAACACGCGCCTCTTCGCCGGCGGCGTGCAGTTCGACGTGACGATCCTGTTTTCGCTCGGCCAACCGGATTTCGGCAACGTCGTCGCATCGCTCGCATCCGGCGCACTCACTCCAGCCGCACTCGCAGCGCTCGCCGCGCGCGGCGTCCGCACGGAAGCGGAATTCGCGCAAATCCCCGCCTTCTTCGCCGGCCGCGGGCTCGCGGTTCCGCCCCAAGTCGCCGCCGCCAACCTCGCCGAGAAAGTCGCGCTCGTCGCCGCGCTCGACCGCTGGACCGCAACGCCCGCGGAAGCCGCGGTTGCCGCGACGCTGTTCGCCCAAGCGCAAACCGCCACCGCGAGCGCATTCATCGCCGCGTGGGATTTCCACGCCAGCGTCACCGCCGCGGGCGGCGGGCCCGACGCCGCGCCGCAACTCTGGGAAATCCTGTCGCCGCTCGCGTGGCCCATGCTTTCTTGCCCGGCGCTGCCGAGCTCCGTGGACGATGGCACGCTCGTGGCGATCCTCGCGCGCGAGCGCGCCGGGTTCGCGACGGTCGCCCATGCGTTGGCCAACTACGCGGCCTACACCGGCATCCCGCTCGCCGCACCGCTCGACCTGAACCTCGCCACCGCGCGCGTCGATGCCTATCTGGCGGCCGCGCGCACCATCGCCGCCACCGGCACGTGTTCCATCACACGCCTCCAGGACGGCGCCACCCGCTGGATCGACTTCGCCGCCTCCGTGGGCCGCGCGCGTTTCCAGCACGATGCCACCGGTCTCCTCACTCTTCTCCAACTCGTCCCCGCCTCCGCATGACCGTCAACGATCAGATCACCGACGCCGTGAGACTCGCCCAGATGTTCACGATCGACACCGCCGCGGCCCACTCGCGTTCGACGCTCCGCGTCGTCTCCGCCCAGACTCTCGGCCTCGCCCTGCACAATGCCGTCGCCGCCCAGCAGCGCAGCCAGATGCAAAACGAAGCCGCCACCACCGCCGCCTGCGCGCAACTCCTCGCCCTCGCCCCCACACCCACTCCAAAACCCTGACCCCATGCCCACACCCACGCCTCCCGCCAACACCCCCATCGACCCGACGTCGCGCACCGCGGTGACTTTGCCCAACGACGCCATCCAGCAAGCGATGCAATCGGCCAACACCGCGGCGAATCAAGCCATGGCTGCCGCCAGCGCCGCGATGGCCGCTGCCGACAACGCCGTCCGGCAAGCCGTGCAAACAATCCCTCCGCAGGCGCAATCGCCCGCGATCCCTCCAACTCCACCCGCGAACTGAGCCGGCGCGAGGTGTTCGCCGGACGGGCCAAGCGCCTCAACCTCCGATTGCGCGAGTCCGGCCGACCGCCGCGACTCGCGCGCCGTTTACCGTGGCCAGCCAGCTCGCGCGTCGTAGTCCGTCGCATCGCGCGGAAAATTATCCTGCTCTTCCGTGCCGGTCCTATATTGCTGCGTCATGAATTCAGAAGCGCCGAACCCGCCCGTTCCTCCCGCTCCACGCGTGCCGTCGATCTCGCCACCCAAGATCGATCCGCCCGCAATCCGCCTCCCCGAAATCCACCCGCCCAAGATCAGCCCGCCTGCGATCACGCCGCCCACGATTCGTCCGCCCACGATCCAGCCGCCGGTAATCGTCCCGCCCCGAATCAAGCCACCCACGATCAGGCCGTAGTCGCCGCGGGCCGGCGCGCGACTCGCGCCTTGCGCGCCACCGCGGGCCGCGCACGTTCACGGCGAATGAATTTCGCCAAACACTGGGCCGCCACTCTCGACGACTACGCGATCGACCTCGCCTGGTCGCCCGACGGTTCGCTCCTCGCGGCCGCGTCCGCCGCCGGCGGCATCACGCTCTACGACGCCGCCACCGGCGCGGTGAAGCACACGTTGCCCGGCCACGCCGATGGCGCCAACTGCCTCGCATGGATGCCGGCGGTAGGGCGAGTCGTCCCCGACGAGCCGCGCTCACCCTCGGCTCGTCCGGAGGACTCGCCCCACCTCCTCGCCTCCGGCGGCCAGGACGGTTGCGTGCGCCTCTGGAACCCCGCCACCGGCGCGCAAATCGCCGAGACGAAACTCGGCACCGCCTGGGTCGAACATCTGGCCTGGCTCGCGCCAGGAAACCTCCAACCCCCGACATCCAACATCCAACGGATTTTTGCCGCGGCGGGGAAAAAACTCGTCGCCCTGAACTCCGACGGTTCGATCGCGCACACGTTTCCCGCCGCTCCGAAAACCATCGCCGCCCTCGCCGCCGCGCCGTCTCTCAACTCTCAGCCCTCAACTCTCAACTCGCCTCTCCTCGCCTCCGCCTGCTTCGGCCACGTCTCGCTCTGGAACGCCGCGACGTTCGCCCTCGAAAAAGAGTTCGCCTACGGCAACGCCATCTACGCCCTCGCGTGGTCGCCCGACCGCCGCTGGCTCGTCGCCGGTTGCCACGACAACGCCGTGCACCTCTGGGCGCCCGCCGACGATCTCGAGCTGCACATGAGCGGCTACGAGACTCGGCTCAAGGAACTCTCCTTCTCGCACGACTCGAAGTGGCTCGCCACCGGCGGCGGGCGCGACGCGTGCGTGTGGGATTGCAGCGGCGCCGGCCCCGAAGGCCGCGAGCCGATGATGCTCCCGCACAACGCGCGCGTCGTCGCCGTAGCGTTTCAAAACGCCCACGGCCTCCTCGCCAGCGGCTCCGCCGAAGGCGAGTTCTCGCTCTGGGCTCCGTCGCGCAAGAACCCGCTCTTCGCCGAGGTGAAAATGCCGTCGGCCGCGACGAAGTTCGCCTGGCGCGCCGACGACGCGCTCCTCGCCGTCGGCACCGCGAACGGTCACGTCTTCGTCTTCAAGACGGATTGAGCTTCGAGGTAGAGCCGGTCTTCGACCGGCTTCGGCCCGCCGACGCTCGCGCGCATTTTCCACGAATCCCGATACCAACCAGCCGGTCAAAGACCGGCTCTACCCACGCGCGTTCCGCTCTCGCCACAGGCCTCGCACTGTGCCGGTCGGATTAGCCGCAAGCAGATTCGCTAGAACGCGTAAACCGGTTGCGCCGCCACGCGAGCCGCCGAACGTTGCGCGCCATGCCTTCCACGCTGCCGCTGCGCCACGCCTTGCTCGCGATCCTCATCGTCGCGATCTGGGGTTCCAATTTCGTCGCGATCAAACTCGCACTCGTGGAACTGCCGCCGCTGCTGCTGTGCGCCGTGCGTTTCGTGTTCGTGTCGCTGCCGCTGGTGTTTTTCCTGCCGCGCCCGGCGATCACGTGGCGCCAGTTGCTCACCTACGGCTTCGCGATGTTCGCGGCGCAATTCGCGTTCATGTTTCTCGGCATGAAACTCGGCATGCCCGCCGGCCTCGCGTCGCTGCTGCTGCAATTCCAGGTGTTCGTCTCGCTCGCGCTTTCGGTCGTCATGCTCGGCGAACGCGTGCGCGCCGTCCAGGTCGCCGGCGCCCTCGTGGCGGCGGCGGGTTTTTTCGTCGTCGCGCGGCACACCGGCGGCGACGTGACCGTGGCGGGCTTCGCGTGCGTGCTGCTCGCCGCGATTTCTTGGGCCTTCGCCAACGTCACCTCACGCCGCCTCGGCAAGGTCAACCCGCTCGCGCTCGTCGTGTGGGGCGGGCTCGTCGTGCCGCTGCCGATGGGACTCGCTTCGCTCGTCTTCGAGGGCCGCGAGGCGATCGTGCACGGCCTCGCCCACGCCGGTGCGACGACGTGGCTGAGCGTCGCCTACACCGCCTATCTTTCCACCCTCGTCGCCTACACGGCGTGGAGCTGGCTGCTGTCTCACTACCCGGCCTCGACCGTCACGCCCTTCACGCTGCTCGTGCCGGTGTTCGGCATGCTGAGCTCGGCGCTCTACCTCGGCGAAACACTGCCCGGCTGGAAACTCCAGGCCGCCGCGTTCGTGATCGCGGGACTCGTGCTCTGCGTCGTCGCGCCGCGTTTCCTTCGAGTCGTGCCGCAACCCGCGCGGGGCTGACGCGCCTCCCGCTCAATCGCAGTCGCACCGCCGCTGCCGGCGCTCGCAGCCGATGACCTGGCCAAGCGCATCGAATTCGAAGCGACAGCAGTCCTGCAGTTTCTTCTTCAGCATCGCCCGACCGCGCCGCACGCGCGACTTCACCGCGGTGAGCGAGAGGTCGAGCCGCAGCGCGATGCGCGCGAGCGGCACGCCTTCGATCTCCGCCAGCCGCACCGGTTCGCGATACGCCTCGGGCAGTTCGGCCAGAAAGCGTTTCACCGATTGCGCGACGCGCGCCCGCAACGCCGCCGCCTCGTCCGGCCGCTCGATCGCGAGCGCCGCGGGCAACTCCTGCTGCGGCCGCCGGCGGCGGTAATCGTCGATCACCACACCACGCGCGATCTGGTAAAGCCAGGCCTCGAGCCGCGTGTCGTCCCGCAGCGTGGCGCGCGAACGGTATACTTTCAGCAGCGCCTCCTGCGTGAGGTCGTCGGCGAGCGCATCGTCGCGCACGCGGCGGCGGATGAACGCCCGCAAGCGCGGCGCGAACGACAGCACTCCGGAATCGAAAGCCGTCGCGGTCATGGCGAGGCGCCGTCCGCCGCGCAGGCGGCGGAGCACGAGGGAACCGGCGATTTCGAGTGAGCGCCCATGATCAGCTTTTCCGGGCGGCTATCGTGGCGGAAACAAGGTAATCCGCAATCGCCGGGTCGTCGCCCCACTGCGCGATCACTTTCCGCGAATTCTCCTTCAGCGCGATCTCGATCGCGGAGAAACCGGCCGCCGCCAGCATCGCCCGCAGCTCTGTCACCAGCGAGGCTCCGCCGATACAGGCGCCGATCAGCGGCAGCTTCGCGCGCAACGCGTCCGGCAGCGGGCGCGTCGCCACGACGTCCGCGATGGCCAGCCGACCGCCCGGCTTCAGCACGCGAAACGCCTCGGCGAACACGCGTGGCTTGTCCGGCGAGAGATTGACCACGCAATTCGAGATGATGAGGTCCACGGTCGCGTCGCCCAGGGGCAGCGCCTCGATTTCGCCGAGACGAAACTCGATGTTCGCCGCACCGGCTTTGGCGGCATTGCGTCGAGCCTTGGCGATCATCTCCGGAGTCATGTCGACCCCGATCACGCGACCCGTGCCGGCCAGCGCCCGCGCGGCGAGCAGGGCGTCGAACCCCGCGCCGCTCCCGAGATCGAGCACGGTTTCGCCGGATTTGATGCCCGCGAGCGCGAGCGGGTTGCCGCAACCGAGGCCGAGGTCCGCCCCGTCCGGGACTGCCGCCTGCTCGTCCACGCTGTAGCCGAGCTGGCTCGCATACGAGGCGCCCGGCGCGCCGCTGCAACAGCCGCCGCCGGCAGCCGCGGCATCTCCGGAGCCGCACCCGCAGCCGCTCTGTCCGGCCGCCTTGGCGGATTCATCGGCCGCGCAGCACGCAGACGCATCGCGTTGCGGAGCGCCGCCGCAGCAGCCGCCGGCATCGGCGGCGCCGGATTGTTCCGCGATCGCGCCGTAGCGCTGGCGGACGTAGTCACGAATCGTGTCGGGAGAGGGAATTTTCATAAAGGAATCGGTTCACTTCAGGCAGACGCAGCCCGGCTCGAAAGGACGCAGAAAAACGGCTCCCGTCGCGCTGCTTCCGGGTCGTGCCCCGCCGGCGCGAAGCGCACGCGCCGTTCGTCAACCGCCCGCGCCCGCTCGTCAGTCTCCCTTCGTCTGGCCCGGGATGTGCTCGTGGGCTCCGCCCCCGCATGCGCTCCATCGCCGAACGCTACTGCTCGCACCACGCTCTCGCGGAACCCGCGTTTGCGAGGCATGCGCTGCTCCGCGCGCTCCCGCTGCACGCCCGGCTGGTCTACCCGCTGCTGCGGCTCGTGCCGGACTTTTTCGCCGCCGATCTCGAATTCATCCGCAGCGTCGGCCGCGCGCACAGCCTGCGCGACTTCGCGATCGATGCCGCGGATTTCCAACAGCACCCGCACAACGCGCGCGTGACGCGCCGCGTCCTCCGCCTCCGCGTGTCCTCGCGAAAATTCCGCCGCCAACTCTCTGCCGCACTTTCCGCGACCACCGGTCCCGCCGCTCCGGCTCAAGCGAGTTTGTAGCCCGTCCGAGCGCCTCGAGGCAAAGCGTCGCCGCCGCCGCGGCGACAGGTAGGGCGAGTCGTCCCGACGAGCCGCCCGCCGCGGCGCGGCGCGGAGTCCGCGCCCTACCCTCGAACGGCGCGGCCGCCCTCTTTCCGAAACCGCTCTAACCTGCGAACACCGCCTCGCGCTCCGCCCGCGTCAACTCGCGCCACCGGCCCGGCGCGAGCCCAAGCGACTCCAGCGCGAGCGCGCCGATCCGCGCGCGCACGAGGCGCAACGTCGGATGCCCCACCGCCGCCGTCATGCGGCGCACCTGCCGGTTTTTCCCCTCGGAGAGCTCCAGCGCCAGCCAGCAATCCGGCACGTTCTTCCGCGCGCGGATCGGCGGGTCGCGCGGCGGCAGCGCCGGCGCCGGCTCGAGCCGTCGCGCGCGGCACGGTTGCGTGCGGTAGTCGCCGATCGTCACCCCTCGCGCGAGCTGCGCCAGCGTCTCGTCGCTCGGGATGCGTTCCACCTGCACCCAATACTCGCGCCGGTGCCCGTGCTCGGGGTCGAGCAGCCGCGAGTTGAGCCCCGCTTCGTCGCTCAGCAGCAGCAGACCCTCGCTGTCCGCGTCGAGCCGGCCGAGCGCGTAGACGTTTTTCGGCAAACCGAACTCTGCGAGCGTCCGCCAGCGCGAGCCGGGCTCGGGCGTGAATTGCGAGAGGACGCCGTAGGGTTTGTGCAGGGCGAGAAGCACCGCGGACCATTCCGAACGATTGCCACAAAAAGTCACAAAAAATGTGCTCGAAGCGCTGCCGGAAACGGGCGGCTATAGCCGCTCCACCCGGCAGGCTGAAGCGCTGGGCTCTTCGTGTTTCTCGTGGCCACCCCTCCGACCATTCCGCAAATCTTCCTCGCCGCGCTGCGGCTCGGCTGCACGTCGTTCGGCGGGCCGATCGCGCACCTCGCCTATTTCCGGCGCGACTACGTCGAGCGACGCGGTTGGATCGACGAGCCGCACTACGCCGACCTCGTCGCGCTCTGCCAATTCCTCCCCGGCCCCGCGAGCAGCCAGACCGGTTTCGGTCTCGGCTACCTCTGGCGCGGCTGGGCCGGCGGCATCGCCGCGTGGATCGGTTTCACGCTGCCGTCCGCGGCGCTGATGATCGCGTTCGCGCTCGGCGCCGGAAAACTCAGCGCACTGCTCGGCACCGGCTGGCTGCACGGCCTGAAACTCGCCGCCGTCGCCGTGGTCGCGCAGGCCGTGCTCGCGATGTGGCGCTCGCTCGCGCCCGACGCCCCGCGCTCCGCACTCGTCGTCGCCAGCGCCGCCGCGCTGCTACTGCTCCCGTTCGTGTGGATGCAACTCGCCGTGATCGCCATCGGCGCCGCGGTCGGCTTCGCGTTTTTCGGTCGCCCCGCGGTGGACCGGGCGCCCTCACCCGGAGAGGAAAGAGCGAACGCTGCGCAATCCGAAAACGGCGGAGCGCGTGCACCGCGCCCAGGTTCCTTCCGCACCTTCCGCACCTCCGCGATCCTCCTGGCTGTGTTCGTCGCCCTGCTCGTCGCCCTCCCGGCAATAGGGCGTATTACGCCCTATTCGCCGGCGGCCGCGCTGGCGGACAAATGCTACCGCGCGGGCGCGCTGGTGTTCGGCGGCGGACATGTCGTGCTCCCGCTGCTCGAACGCGAGTTCGTCGCGCCGGGTGCGCTCAGCTCCGAGCAGTTTCTCGCCGGCTACGGCGCCGCGCAGGCGATGCCGGGGCCGCTGTTTTCCTTCGCGGGATCCCTCGGCGCGTCGACCTCGGGCGTGCTCGGTGGCGCGTGGGCGACGCTGTGGATTTTTCTCCCCGGCCTGCTGCTCGTCGCCGCCGTGCTGCCGTTCTGGCAAACGCTCCGCCGCGACGCTCGCGCGCAAGCCGCGCTTCGCGGCGCGAACGCCGCGGTCGTCGGCCTGCTGCTCGCCGCGCTCATCCATCCGATCGGCGCGGCCGCGTTCGGCGATTGGCGCAGCGCCGCGCTGACCGCCGTTGCGTTTCTCGCGTTGCTCGCCCCGCGCGTGCCGGTGTGGGCGGTCGTGGCGGGAAGCGCGGCGGCAGGATTTCTAATCGGTCCGGCGTAGAATTTGATTTCAATCAAGTTTTTCGGGGAAACCGCTTGCGCGCGGCCCGCCCCGCGCGCTTTCTCCCCGGCGATGCGCCGCCAACTCTCCACGATCGCGCTGCTCCTCGCCTGGCTTTGTGCCAACGGCGCGGTGTGGAACGTCGTGCAGGTCGTCGCCTGGGCGAAGATGTTCCGCGACTACTCGGCGGTGATGCCTGCGCACGAGGCGCTGCGCATCACTTTCGAGGGCGAGGCGTGCAACCTCTGCCACGTCGCGCAAGCCGCGCAGGACACCGCGCGCGAACAGCTCCCGCATGACGCCGCGCTCGGCGGCAGCGATCGCGTCGTGCTCGCTTTCCACGCCACGCCGCCGGTCGTGTTGACCGCTCCTGATTTTTCCTGGCCGGGCCTCGTCGACGAGGCCGGCCTGACGCGCACCGACGCGGTGCCCGTGCCTCCGCCGCGCGCCTGACGCGCGTGCCACTGGTTCGTCCGCTGTCGTCGCGTCGCGGCGCCAGCGAAATCCGTCCCCGCCCAATCGGGCCGCGTTTGCGCGCCGCGTTCCGCGCGCGTCGTCACGTTTCGTCCATGTCTCCCGTTTTTCGCTCCGCTTTTCTCTACAGTTTCGGCGCCGCGTCGCTCGCGGCCGCCCCTCTCGCCGCCGACAACGGCGATCCCGTCAAACTCGACGCGTTCGACGTCGTCGCCGCGAAGAAAATTTTCTCGCTCCCGCTCGACACGGCTCCGGTCACCGGCTCGCGCCTCGGTCTCGCCAATCGCGACCTGCCCGCGTCCGTCTCGGTGGTTTCCCAGGAAGTCATGCAACTGCGCGGCCTGCGCACCGCCGTCGAAGCGGTCGAAGCCGCCGTCGGCATGACGGGCGGCACGCAGTTCGGCTCGATCCCCACCTACTCCACGCGCGGCTTCGGCTCGAACAGCGTCAGCGTCATGCGCGACGGCATCCGCCAGAACACCGCCTCGCAGTCCTCGCGCACCGTCGACTCGTTCCTGCTCGACCGCGTCGAGATCCTCAAAGGCCCCGCCTCGCTCATGTTCGGCGAAGGCGCCATCGGCGGGGCGGTGAACTACCTCTCGAAGAACCCCAGCGCCACGCCCACGGGCGAACTGCTCGCCAGCGTCGGCGCGTGGGACACGTATCGCCTCGGCCTCGGGATCGGCGGTCCACTCAACGCGTCTCTCAACTCTCAGCCCTCAACTCTCAACTTCCGCGCCGACTACAGCCACCTCCAGACCGCCGGCTACGTCGACCGCAACGCGCAACGCTACGACGGATTCGCCGCCGCGCTCGGCTGGCAAGTTTCGCCGCAGCTCACACTCACGCTGAACACCACGCTGCTCAAAGACTGGAACGAGTCCTACTACGGCAACCCCGTCGTCTACGACGGCGTCGTGAACACCACCGTCGCCAACGCGCCGGTCGAAGTCCGCCCGTTCAACAGTGCCACCGACCGCTTCGTCAACCCGCGCATCGAGCCCGCCGCGCGCCGCACGAACTACAACATCCTCGATAACTACGCGAAAACCGAGAACACCTTCACGCGCCTGCGCGCCGAGCTGCGCGTGACGCCCGACCTCGAACTGCGCAACGAAGCCTACGCCGCCACGCAGCTCCTCAAGTGGCGCAATCTCGAGTCGAACGTCTGGAATCCCGTCACGCGCCTCGTCACGCGCTCGTCGTTCCTCCACATCTATCGCGACGACGTCCTCACCGGCGACCGCCTCGACGCGATCCACCAAGGCACGCTCGCCGGCCGGCCGAACCGCGTGATCGTCGGCGGCTTTTTCGAGCGCAACAACCAAGTCCGCGGCGGCACGCCCGCCGGCTACGCGACCACCGCGACGAGCGTCACGTTGCTCGAGCCCGCACAGACCTACGGCCCGGGCGACGCGAACCGTTTTCTGAAAACCTCGCACATCACGATCGACACGCTGGCGTTCTACGCCGAGGACGCCCTCGACCTCACGCCCGCGCTCAAGTTCGTCGCTGGCCTGCGCCACGACGCCATCGATCTCCAGCGCGACACGCTCCGCACGCCGACGACCGCGTTCGCCACCTACACGAAACGCTACACGCCGTGGACCGGCCGCGCCGGGCTCGTCTGGTCCGCCACGAAAAATCTCAACCTCTACGCCAGCTACAGCCGCGCCGCCGAGCCGACGACGCAGCTCGTCTCGTTCAACGTTTCGTCGAACGACTTCGCGCTGCAAACCGGCCGCCAATACGAGATCGGCGCGAAGGGCTCGTTGACCAAGCAGCTCGACTTCACGCTCGCGCTCTTCGACATCGAGAAAAACAACCTCCTCGCCTCCACGCTCGACCCCGTCACCGGACTGCGCATCAGCCAGCAGATCGGCGCGCAAAATTCCCGCGGCGCCGAACTCGCGCTCGCGCTTTCGCCCGGCGCCGGCTGGCGCCTCGAAGCCAACGCCGCCTACACCGACGCATGGTTTGACCGCTACGCCGAAAACCTCGGCACCGGCGTGATCGATCGCGCCGGCAACCGCCCGAGCAACGTGCCCGAGTGGGTCGCGGGCTTCTTCGCGAGCAAGCGCTTCGCCGGCGGCTTCGCGCTGAACGGCAGCGTGCGCTACGTCAGCGATCGCTTCGGCAACACCAACAACTCCGTCCGGGCCGACGGCTACGTCGTCGCCGACGCCGGCGCGAGCTACACGTGGCGCCGCTGCACGTTCACGCTGCGCGGCCGCAATCTCACCGACGCCGACTACGAGCCGGTCGCCGGCACGACGATGCGCCGCCTCGGCGACCCGCGCAGCATCGAGTTCTCGACGCACGTGGCCTTCTGAAAAACCGCGTGCAACTCCGCAGGTGGAACGCGTTGACCTCAACGCGTTCGGAGCGGATTGAGGTCAATCCGCTCCACCTTGCGCCGTCGCCAAATGGACCTCACTTTCACTGCTCCCACGTTATGAACCGATTTTACTGCCTCTCAATTCTCGCCGCCGCGCTCGTCGCCAGCGCATCCGCCGCCGCCGCACTCGTCCGCGAAATCCCGTCGCCCGCGCCCGCCCAATCGGGCGAATCCTCGCTCGTCGCCGGTCCCGACGGCACCACCTATCTCACCTTCTCCGGCCCCGGCGCGCGCGACGGCGAACGCGCGCTCTGGCTCGCGACGCTCGCGCCCGGCGCCGACGCGTGGAGCGCACCACGCCCGATCGTCAGCACGCCGCGCTTGATGGAAAACTGGGCCGACTTCGCCTCGCTCGCGATGGGCGCCGACGGCCAACTCTGGGCGCAGTGGTTCCAAACCCGTGAAGGCACCGATGCGCACGGCTACGACGGTTGGTTCTCTCGCTCGCGCGACGGCGGCGCTACATGGAGCAAACCCGCCGCGCTCGGCCACGAGTTCGTCAGCCTCGCCCCGCTCAGCGGCGGCCGCATGCTCGCCGTCTGGCTCGAGAGCACGCGCACGAGCGGCGCGGCGCACGGTCACGACGCGCCGGCGGCAAAAAAACCGGGCGCGCCATCCGCGCCCTCGATGCGCCTCAAGTCGTGCTTGCTCGCGCCCGATGGCTCGACGCTTCAGGATTGGGTCGTCGATCCCGACGTCTGCACGTGTTGCCAGACCTCGCTCGCCCACCTCGGCGGCGACCGCGTGGTCGTCGCCTACCGCGGCCACACGCCCGACGAAATTCGCGACAACCGCATCGCGTTTTTCAACCAGACCATCTGGGGCCCGCCGCGCACCTTGAACGACGACGGCTGGAAAATTCCCGCGTGCCCGGTCAACGGTCCCGCCGCCGACGCGCGCAGCGAGAGCCTCGCGATCGCGTGGTTCACGGCCGCGAACGGCACGGCGCGCGTCCAGACGAAGCTCTCGCGCGACGGCGGCGTCACCTTCGGCCCCGCACTCGCGGTCGACCTCGGCCGGCCGATCGGCCGGCTCGATCTCGTGAAACTCGCCGACGGCTCCGCGCTCGTCTCCTGGCTCGAAGCCGCCGCCAGCACCAACGCCGCCGGGCTCTACGTGCGCCGCATCTTCGCCGACGGCGCGCTCTCGGCGCCGCAACTCGTCGCCCCGACCAGCGCCGTGCGCGCGAGCGGCTTCGCGCGCCTCGCGCGCCGCGAGGACGATTCGGTCGTGGTTACGTGGACGGACGCGGTGCCGGTCGATCCGGCGAATCCCAAGTCTCCCGCCGCCACTCGCGTGCGCACGGCGCTGATTTTTCCCGCCGAACTTTCGGTCGCGCCCAAGCCCGCGGCCCTCGCGCCCGAACCTGCCGTGCGCGCCGTCGTCCGCGGGAACGAACTCGCGTTCCTCGAGATTTGCGCTCCCGCCTCAACCGCCCACACTCGCTGAATTCTCCCATGAAAATCCGCTCACTCGCCAGCGCCCTGATCGCCCTCCTCCCGCTCGCCGCGTTCGCGGCCGACGCCAAGAACTGCGGCTGCGATTGCTGCAAGGGCAAGGAAACCTGCTGCTGCCAGACGGAGGAACGCGCGGAGGCGAAGCCCGCGCCGCAAACTCATCCGTTGAAAGGCGTCGTCGTCGATGTCGTCGCCGAGCGCTCGTCGCTCGTGGTGAAACACGAGGAAATTCCCGGCGTCATGCACGCGATGACGATGATGTTCCGCGTCGATGCCGAGACGCTCGCGCGCGTGAAGAAAGGCGACGCGATCGCCGGTCGGCTCGGACGCGACGAGGACAAGAAGTGGGTGCTGAGCGAGGTGAAGGTCGTCGCGAAGGAGTGAGCGTAGGGCCGGCTTCGGCCGGGCCAAACAAAGCCGCGTTCGCGCGCAGTGTCTGCGTGCGAGAATCCAGCGGGGCCGGCGGAAGCCGGCCCTACTCCACGCGCTTCACGCGCACCCACAGACCTTCGGGCATCAGGAACAATTTCCACGTGCCGAACGACGCCGGCCGGATTTCCACCTCGACGTTTTCGCGCGCTCCGAAAAAGCGCGATTCGGAATTGCGGTCGGCCGTCCACACCTGGCCGTTTTCGAGGCGGAAACTCGTATTCGGGCCCCACTCGCGGAACGTGCCGGCGATGCGCGAGCGGATCGTCTCAGCGTCGCCCGCGGCCGGTTTCGCCGCGAGGCCGATGCTGGCCTTCTTCTCGGCCTCGAACTCCGCTTTCACTTCCGCTTTCGCCTCGGCTTTCGCGGTCGCCTTCACCTCCGCGATCGCCTTCTCGCGCGCGTGGTGGACGGCGTGCTCCGATTCCTGCGAAACGTAGCGCTCCGCGAGCGCGTCGAGCGCGGCTTGTTGCTCGGACGTGAGGTTCTCCAGTCCGGCCTTCGCGCGCTGCTCCGGCGTGAGCGATTGCCAGAAACTCTCGCGGGCAAAAGCGCCCGCGACCAACACGCAGAACACGACGGCGGCTTTCTTCATGCGGCGCAGGCAAGCAGCGCGACGCACGGGGCTCCATCCTTTTTTGCCGGCCGGCCGCGCCTATTTCAATTTCCGCATTCTGTAGCGGCGGTCCATGACCGCCGAGCGCAAACGTGGCCCCGTTCGTCGGCGGTCATGAACCGCCGCTACAGGAAAACGAAACGGGCACGGTCCGGCGTGTCGGCCACTTTGCACTGGCGCAGCGGGCGCGTGCGGCTTCGCTCACGGGATGAGCACGCAGCGTCTGTTCGTCGCCCTCACGCCGCCCGCCCCGGTCCGCGCCGAGCTGGCGGAACTCGCCGACGATCGACTCGACGGCGCGCGCTGGGTGCCGGCGGACAACCTGCATCTCACGCTGCGGTTCGTCGGCGACGCGGACGACGAGAAACGCGAACGCATCGAAGCCGCGCTCGCGCGCGTGCGCGTCGAGCCGTTCGTGTTGCCGGTCGGCGAGTTCGGTGTGTTCCCTCCGCGCGGCCCGGCGAAGGTGCTGTGGGCCGGCGTGGGCGGCGGGCACACGCGGCTCTACCAGTTGCGCAAGCAGGTCGACGAGGCGCTGCTGTCGGTCGACCTGACGATCGACGTGCGCACGTTTTCGGCGCACTTCACCGTCGCGCGCCTCAGCGAGACGCTCGACCCGAAGCACCTCGCGAAGTTCCTGGAGCGGCACCAGCCGTTCGAGGCGCCGCCGTTTCGCGTGGCGTCGTTCGAGCTCTACGCGAGCGAACTGCGTGCCGGGAGCACGACGGCGTATCGCGTGGTGCGGCGATTTGCGTTGGAAATTTGAGCGGCTGCGTCGGCGAGCCTGTCGTCGCGCGGCAGGTTGCGCGCTTGCGCGCAACTTCGAGGCACGCATCCCGAGCCATGGCGCGAATGAGCTGCACGCAAGCGTGCTACCTGCTTGTCGTTCGTAGCAGCCGACGTGAGGAGGCTGATGGTGCTCACCTCGCGAAAACCAGCCTCCTCACGTCGGCTGCCACGAGAGAAATAAAAAGCGGAGCCGTGTGGCTCCGCTCGATTCGTTACGCCGCATCGACGGACGGCGTGCAGTCGGACCTGCGCGCCTCCCTCGTCTGCGATCACCGCGCTTACTTCCAGTTCAGGATCAGCGCGGTGAAGTAGGTCGTGTCGAGCTTCGTCGCGTTGCCGGCGGGCTGGCTCTGGTAGTCGTTGTTCACGCCCATGCGCAGCTTCCAGAAATCGCCGGCGTTGATCGGCAAGTCGAAGGTCGTCTCGTGCAGGATGCGGTAGTTGGCGAAATCCTTGAACGAGGGCGTGTAGGTCAGGCTGTTGTTCATCGTCGCCCAGCCGATCGTCTGCTTGTTGAGGAGCGCGAGGTCGAGGCCGGCCGAACTGAAGTCCGGCGTCGTGCCCGTGTAGGTTTCGTAGATGTAGCCGAGACCGGCGCGGACCTCGAGGTCGTGCTTCTCGTCCTTACGAAGCTTGCGGCCGATACCGAACGCGGAGTTCGACCGGAGGGTGATGTTCTTGATCTTGTCCTTCGAAAGTTCGGTGCGGGCATACCACACGGACGTGCCGGTGAAAAACGCGGAGTAGTCGACGCCCGCCTTCCAGTCGTCGGCGGTCTGGTTGCCGTTCTCTTCGGCGCGGTTGATCGCGGCGTTGAACATCAGCTTGTCGTCGGGGCTCTCGAGCGTGGCCTTGAAGCCGAGCGCGCCGGAGAATTTTTCCGAGCCGCCCGTGCGGCCGTTGATCGCGGCGGAGGCCTCGTAAGCCCAACGGCGCTTCAGCTTCTCCGCGGTGGCTTTGATGTCGCGCATCTCGGGGCTGTCCTCGCCCGGGCGCCAGATCGCGATCACATTGGCGGGCGGCGCGGACATCTGGCCGTCGGGCGCGGTGACGACGATGCCGGCGCTGCCGGGGGCGACCGTGCCGAGCACGTGCGTGCCGGCTTTCAGTCCGACATTCACGACCTCGTCGGTCTGGAAGGTCTTGATCTGTTCCTGCGCGACAGTGATCACGCCGGCAAATTTCGTCTCGAAGCGGAAGAGGCCTTTCTCGGCGGAGAGCAGCTTGCCGTTCACGACCGAGCCGTCGGTGAGTTCGAGGCAGTCGGCGCGCGCGGCGACGGCGAGAACGAGTGCGCAAGCGGCACTCGCAAGGAGGCGGTGGAGTGTTTGGTTCATGAAAGGTTTGGCCTCTGAATCAGGGAGGAAATCCCGATTCAACCTCTAAAGCGCGCGGCGCGGACCATCGGCCCGACGGAAAAACCGTCGCCGGGTTCGCGATTGCCGCCCGGCTGTTTTCCCGCGAGGAAACCGCCATGCCGACGCGCGCCTGGTTTCCCACCTATCTCTATCACGAGCCGCTCCAGCGGGCCGGACTCGACCGCTTCAACGCCGAGTTGGCCGAGGAGTGCCGCCGCATCCGCGACTACGACGCCGCCGGCCGCAAATGGTGCGAGAAAAACTATCCGGGCGGCTACACGTCCTACGCCTCGCTCAACCGGCTGCACGAATTCTCGTCCACTTTCGCGGGCCTCGAGCGGAAGATCACGGCACACGTGAAAAAATTCGCGCGCGAACTCGACATGGATCTGCGCGGCCGCGAGATCGCGATGAGCGATTTCTGGGTGAACATCATGCCCGAGCACGCCGCGCACAGCCTGCACCTCCACCCGAACAGCTTCATCAGCGGCACGTATTACGTCGTCACGCCGCGCGGTTGCCCCGGTCTGAAATTCGAAGACCCGCGCCTGAGCAAGTTCATGGCCGCGCCGCCGAAGACGCCCGACGCGCGTCCGGCGAACCAGCCGCATATCACCTACCCCGCGAAAGCCGGCTGGCTGCTGCTCTTCGAGAGCTGGCTGCGCCACGAAGTCGCCGCCAACCGCACGACCGAGGAGCGGATCAGCGTCAGCTTCAATTATCACTGGAGCTGAGCGCGCCCGGCCGGAGGCCGCACGCGTCGCGGCACCCGACGGCAGTCGGCTAACGAACGCCGCACGCGCGAGCCGTTGCCACGCACATCAGTCGTCTCACGCACGCTGCTACGAGCCGGCGGAGAACACGCTCGCCGGGGACTCGACGGAATTGCCCTCCGGACCAGCGGTGCGATCAGCGCGCGCGTCTGCCACGCCGCTTCATCCCGAAACTCCGCCTGTTCATCCCGTCATGACACGCCGGCGCGAAACTTTCCCTCGCGCGCAGCGTCTCAACGCCGATGCGCTCCCCCATCCTGTCCCGGCCGCAGCTCGCGGCAGGTTTGTTTTGTCTGTTGTCCGCGTTGCTCGCCTCGTGCGCTTCCGACGAGCGTCCGCATCGCGGCGCCATGCCGAAGCCGCCCGCGCCCGTCGCCGGCGAAGCGACTTACTTCAGCGGACAACTCGTCGCCTCCATCCACGTCGGCGCGGAATTCCGCCGGCCCGAAGGCGGCGGCGAAAGCGGCGGTCGAGGAGAACGCGAAGGACGTGGCGGGCGTCGCGGCGGCGGCATGAGCTTCGGCGGCGGCGCCGGCCCGATGCAGTTCGGCGGTGGCGAGGGCGGACGAGGACGCGGCGGTCCCGGCGGCGAACGCGGCGACGGACCTCCCGGCGAACTCGGCGGCAACAGCGGTGGCGGCCCACGCATGATGCCGGCGAGCGGCGTGCCGCTGATGATCCACGTCAAGCTGCGCAACACGAGCGCCGCGCCCGTCGAGGTCGCTTGCCGCGATTTCGCGTCGTCGCTCGGCAATTTCGTCGTTCAGCCCGCGACGCTCATCGTGCCCGCCGGCGAAACCGCCGAGTTTTCGCCGATGACCTCGTTCGTGCAAGGCGACCTGCCGGATGAACTGCCGGTCACGCTCGCGTTGCGCATCGCGGGGAAGACCGAGAAACAGGTCGTTCTCCTGCATCCCGCACCGAGCGAAGCGCCGCCGCCGAGCGAAAGGTGACGCGGCAGCGAGCGATTTCGCGATCGCTGACGTAGCGCCGGCTGGAAGTTGACGTTACCAACAAGCTGCGTTGCGCCGATCCTCGCCCGTT
The DNA here is from genome assembly GCA_016187945.1 of Opitutia bacterium. Classification (GTDB taxonomy): domain Bacteria; phylum Verrucomicrobiota; class Verrucomicrobiia; order Opitutales; family Opitutaceae; genus Didemnitutus. Next base: position 1,323,826 of record JACPIT010000005.1, on the reverse strand, counting down.
TGGGACGATTCGTCCGCAGGCACGACCTTCAGCGACGCCCGAGATCGGCGATCTCGTCCGACTCGTAGGTCAGCACGCCGCGCGGCCCGCGGCCGAACGACGCCCGCAGCATCGCTCGCGCGACGACTTCCACGTCGATCGCGCGATATTTTCGCCAGCCGCCCACGAGCAACGGCCCGACGAGCGCGAGCGCCAGCTCGCCGACGCGTTCGCCGAAACGAAACTCGGTGCGCGGACCGCGCAGCAAGCTCGGCCGGAAAACTCCCAGCGTATCGAAGCCGAGCACCTCGAGAGCGCGCTCCGTCTCTCCCTTCACGCGGTTGTAGAACACGCGCGACCCGGCGTTCGCCCCGAGCGAGGACACCGTGAAGAACCGTCGTGCCCCGCCGCGCTGCGCCGCCCAGGCAAACGCCAGCACCGCGCCGTGATCGACCGCGCGGAACGCCTCGCGCGAGCCCGCCTTCTTGATCGTCGTGCCCAGGCAGCAAAACGCATCGTCCCCGCGCAACGGCGTCGCGAGTTCGCGCAGCGCCGCAAACTCGGTCGTCACCGGCACGAGCTTTTCGTGCGTCAGTTCGAGCGGCCGGCGCCCGATCGCGACGACGCGATCGTATTCCGGCGCCTCGAGCAACTCGCGCAGCAGGCATCCGCCCACGAGTCCCGAGCCGCCGGCGATGAGCGCTGTTGCCATGCGGCGAAGCTGGCCGCCGCCCGCGCCGAGGCAATCGCGCACTCGCGATTTTGGCGCGACCGGCTTTGCTGGCCGCATGCTCGTGATCCGACGCATGGACGACGGCAAGCGCTCCTACACGGCGATGTTTCTGCCGGGCGAGGAACCGCGCGTTTTTCCGACGAGCGACCAGGAGCACGCGCGCATCCTGCAGATTTTCAAACAGGACAAGCTCTACGAGGGCGTCTGGAACGATTTCGCGGAATATCAAATCGGGAGGGACGCGAGGCGGCGGTAGCGCGGTGCTTCAGCCCGTGCTGAAAAATCCTCCGCGCGGGCTGAAGCACCGCGCTACCTCGAACCCTCGCCCTTGCAAACGGCAGGAGCGGCTTTCTTGTCGTCCGTAGCTTCGGCGAAGGCTTTACGCCGCGAAATGAGCGCGGCGCGCAACGCGGCCGGTCGCGGCGTGAAGCCGCTCCTACAACAGAAATCCCGAGCCGTCCGGAAATCGGTCGCGCGGGAACGGCTCGTCGAGACGACGCGCCCTACCGCTTCGCTGCGTGGGCTTCGCACGCGCGGAGGACGCGCAGCGTGTTCTGGCCCCAGAGCTTCGCGAGACTCTCCTCGCTCCAACCGCGAGCGCGCAGCGCGCGCGTGATGTTCGGATAATCGGCGACATCGTTCAGCCCATCGACGAATCCGCCGCCGCCGTCGAAATCGCAGCCGATGCCGACGTGATCGATGCCCGCCACGGCGACCGCGTGCTCGATGTGAGCGAGGTAGTCGTCGAGGTGGCACTTCGGCGCGGGGTGCTCGCGATCGATCCGTTCCCACTCGCCGGCGAATTGCGCACGCACTTCCGGCGTCAGCACGAGGTCGGCGAGCTTCAGCAGCATCTTCGCCGCCTCTTCCGTCTGCCGGTTGCCCGGCGCGTTTTTCAATGCGATCGGCAGCGCGTTGATCTGAATGACGCCACCCTTCGCCGCGAGCGCGCGGAGGAGCTCGTCGCCGATATTGCGCGGATGATCGCACACGGCGCGGCAACCGGAGTGCGTGAGCAGCGGCGGCGTCGCCGACAGCTCGAGCAAATCCCACAGCGCGTCGTCGGAAGCGTGCGACGCGTCGAGCGCGATGCCGAGGCGATTGCACTCGGCCATCACGTCCTTGCCGAACGGACTCAAACCGCCCCACTCGGGCGGACGCGGATCGGTGGACGAGTCCGCGACGTCGTTGTGGAGCATGTGATTCAGCCCGAGCATGCGCACGCCGAGCGCGTGGAATTTCGCGACATTGCCCGCGTCGAGTCCGAGCGAGTAGCTGTTCTCGATCGCGAGGTAGAACGCGCGACGGCCCGCCGCCTTGAGTCGCTGACCGTCGTCGGCGCGGAGAGCGATGCCGCAGCGATCCGCATGCGGCGAGACGACGGCGTGAATGCGTTCGAACACCTGCACCGCCTTTTCGTGCGCGAGTGCGAAGCCCGCGGGCGTGCGCGCCGCTTGCGTCGCGAACACGGCAAAGCCCAGCGCGTCGATGCCGCCCTCGGCCATGCGCGGCAGGTCGCATTGCGAACGATCGCTTGCGCGGTCATGGCGCGCGCCAAAATCCCAACCGTCGCGCATGAGCGAGGCCGTGGGCGTGTCGATGTGGGTGTCGATCGTGAAGAAACCGTCGTGCGGGCCGGGTGCGGACATCGCGGCACGTTGCGCGCCGACGCGGAACCGCGCAACGGAGAAGGTATGTCCCATCTTTCGTCAGGAATTTTTCGCTGCCCAGTTGGGAGCGAAATCGGTTTGGGAGCCAAGCAGGCCGATGAGGATGCGCAGGCATTTGAGCGAGAGGGCGCGCGGATCGGACGAGCAGCGATGGTCGGCAACTCCGCGAAGGTGATGCAGGCGGTGATGAATCCGACGCCATGGCAGGTGATAAACCGGCGGAACTGCTCGGCGAGCGAGGGATGGGCATGCAGGTGCGGGCGGAGTTCGCGCAGGATTCGGGCGAGTTGAGCGCGCCAGGATCGGAGCGCGGCGTGGAGATGAGGACGGACGATGGACTCGGCGGTGCGGCGTTGGTTGCGCAGTTACAGCGAGCGCTCGAAGAGTCTCGCTCCGCAGGGGCAGAGGTCGGTCCGATCTACCAGCGCAGTCGAGGCTGCTTGGGCGAGTGCGGTTTGCCGGACCTCTGTCCCAATGGGGACGCTACAGCCAAGACACGCTTTTAAGCTACAAGGGCGCGTCGTCCCCGACGAGCCGCTCCACCTCGCGCAGCTCCCGCCCGAGGCACCGCCGCACCACCATCCCGCCACCGATGCCGGCGAGACGCCGACGCTGGCAAAACGCCGGCGCTACTTCAGTTCGTGCGGCGTCTCGACCTTGCGCGCCTCGATGTCGATGACGTCGCCGCCCGCGTGCGACGGCGCGGCACCGGGCGTCGGCGGACGTTTTGTCCGCGCCGCGCCGCTCAAGTTCACGCGAAAGCTCCCGCGGCCGAACAGCGCGAACAACGCCGCGATCACGAGAATCGCGCCTACCACCAGCGCTCCGAAAAACGCCGCTACGACGCCCACGACGATGGCGAGCGCGACGGCAACCCATTTGACGATTCGACGCACGCGCTAGAAGTCGGCGCATCGCCGCGAAGTTGCAAGCATCCACCGCGTCCTGCCGCCTCGCATTCGCTCTGAGCCGATCGACGCAGTCGAAATGCGCGCCGCGTCGTAGCCGCCGAGGTAACGAGGCTGTGCCGCGACGTGCACCTCGATCTCAGCCTCCTCACGTCGGCTGCTACGGCCGGCGGCATCGTTACGGCTGAGCCGGAGAAGCCGCCTCGCGGCTCGACTCGCGCGGAAGCTTGCCGCAGCGTTCCGGACCACCCATCCACGCTTCCTCCACCATGAAAAAGTATCTCGTCGAATTCATCGGCACCTTCTTCCTCGTCTTCACGATCGGCATGACGGTCATCTCGCCCGGCGCCGGCGCCATGGCCCCGCTCGCGATCGGCTCCGTGCTCGCCGTGATGATCTTCGCCGGCGGACACGTCTCCGGCGGACACTTCAATCCCGCCGTCACACTCGGCGTCTGGCTGCGCGGCAAATGCGACACCGCCGACGTCGTCCCCTACATGGCCAGTCAATCCGCCGGCGCGCTCGTCGCCGCGATGGCCGTGAAGGCGCTCAAGACCGGCCTCGTCACCAAAGCCGCCGCGATCGGCGGCGCGATGACGCCCGAGATTTTGCCCGCGCTGCTCGCCGAGTTCGTCTTCACCTTCGCTCTCGTGTGGGTCGTGCTGAACGTCGCGACCGCCAAGGGCACGAGCGGCAATTCCTTCTACGGTTTCGCCATCGGCTTCACGGTGCTTAGCGGCGCCTACGCCGTCGGCGGCGTCTCCGGCGGCGTCTTCAACCCCGCGGTTGCGATCGGCGTTTGCACGATGGGCATCATCTCGTGGGGCAGCATCTGGATTTACCTCGCCGCGAATTTCGCCGGCGGCTTCGTCGCCGCCCTCGCCTACAAGACGGTCAACGGCAACGACTGACGCAGCGCGCGACTGCGCGCCGAAAACTCCAAACGCCAATCCCCAAACCCCAGAGAATCTTCAAACCGCCAACGGCAAAAGGGCGGCGTCGCTGCGCCTCGATTGGGTGATTCGAATTTTGGGGTTTCTCTGGTGCTTGGGGGTTGGAATTTGGAGTTTAGCGACTCTTCGCGCATCAGACTGACAGGTAGGGCGCACCGGCTCGGTGCGCCGGGAATGTGGTATCGCCTTCGCGGCGGAGCGGGCCGCTCCGCCCTGCCTTCCGCTTCGTGCGCGTCAGTCGATCGCGCGAGCCTCGATAGGTGCGCCACCGCCGCGTCGCGCCACGCTCCGCCTCAGCCTTCGCCGAGGCTACGTCAGACAGACATTTCCCCGGGGCGCGTTTGTTCCTCCAACTTGCCCAGGTAATTCAGAGCGGCGGCACGATCGCAGCCGCACATCGATTCGCTCGGCCGCAAGCTCGCGCAAAACGCCGGCCGCTCGGGCCGACCGAAGAGCGCGCAACGCATGTCGGGCAGTAGCTGCACGCACCGCACACCCGCCGGCTTGCCGAGCGGCATGCCCGGAATCGGCGACGTGATGCTCGGCGCGATGCAACACGCGCCGCAGTGCGAGCGGCAATCCATCGGATGAGTGGCCACAGAAAGCGCAAAGAACGCAAAAGCCAAGCCGGCCTCGGCCACGCGTGCTGGCGCGAGCACGGGAGTGTCGGAGATTGGAACCACAAAGACACGGAGACACAAAGTTCGGCGGAAGCGTCGGGACTTTGCTTCGCGCGTCGCCGTCGGTGGCGAAATGCCGAAAAAATCAGGCCGCGTCAGCGACGGGCTTCCGACGCGCCGGAAGCCCAGCAGGGTCCAACTCGCGCCGACACGATCGCCCGACCGGACGCCGGCACTCCCACACCTCGTCGCGTGTTACCTGAGCCTCCGCCGAACTCATTCAGAAGAGCTCCCGCGAATTGCGCGGATTCTCGCGGATTCAGAGTGGAAAATCCCCGTTCCTCCGCCCGATCGACGACACCGATCGGCGGCCCCGGAGATCGACGATTTTTCATTCGCGCGAATTCGCGAAATTCGCGGGCAACGACACGAGTCCGGCTCAGTGCTTCACCGGCCGCACTTCGACGGCGAGGCGGTAGTCGAGCCCGGGGCAGCCGCGCGCGAGGCGGAGCGCGTGCGCGGCGTTGCGGGCTTGGATCAGCACGTAGCCGCCGACGATTTCCTTCGCCTCCGCGTAAGGTCCGTCGGCGATCGTCGCGCCGCGGCGCCCGCGCAGAATCTTGCCCTTGGGCTTCAGGCCGTGCGACGACACCAGCGCGCCTTCCGCTCGGAGGTCCGCCATCCACGCGGCGAAACGCGCCATGATTTCGCGCATCTGCGTCGGCGTCGGTCCGGGACCGGTGTTCGGCTGACGCAACAGGAGCAGGTAGAGGAGACGGTTGTCGGGAGTTTTCATGCGGGACTGGGTTTCGTTCCTACGACGAACGGACTCGCTGCCCGAGGACAAATGCGCCGCGCCTTCGCGCCGCGACGCCGCCGCCGCGTGCGAGCGCCACGCTGAAAAAGGCGGTCGTCACGCGAGCCGCGACTCACATCTGCGCTCGCCAGCGTGGGGGTTTGGCGTTTGGACGTTGGCCCTTTTCTCCATGAGCCATCTCGTTCCCGACAGCGTCAGCACCGAAGGTCTCACCGTTTTTCTCCACGAGCAGATTCCGCTCACGCGCGCGATGGACCTGCGTGCGACGGAAGCGAGCGCCGGTCGCCTCGTCCTCGAAGCACCGCTCGAGCCGAACAAGAACCACCTCGGCACCGCATTCGGCGGCTCGCTGCACACGGTGCCGCTGCTCGCTTGCTATGGGGCGCTCTGGATGGTGCTGCGCGACGCCGGCATCGACGGGCATGTCGTCGTGAAACGCAGCAACGCCCTCTATCGCGCGCCCGTGACCGGCCCGATCCGCGCCGTGTGCGAACGCCCCTCCGCGGCACAAGCCGCCGACTTCCTCGCCGACCTGCGTCGCAACAAAAAAGCGCGCATGGAACTGCGCGCGACCGTCGCCGGAGCGAACGGCAAACCGGCGGTCGAATTCGACGGGAGTTTCGTCGCCGTCCTCTAAGGACGGCGAAAGTAGGAAGTGCCAGGTTTCAAGTAACAAGAACGGCGCGACGCGCGATCACCGCGGCCTCGTCCGCAGCACCTTTGTTACTTGCCACTTGTTCCTTCCTCCTTGCCGACGCTTGGCCTGCGCGCGTCGGCCAACGTTGGCTTTGACCCGGCGACGGCGCGGTGGCATAGGATGAGCGCCGCGAGGCGTGGATGACCCGCGCATCCGGCTCTGGCCATGAACTCACTCGCTGGATCGCTCCGCTCCCTCCGCCGCGCGACCAGGCTCCCGAGCCTAGTCTGTGCGATCGTCGCGCTTCTTCCGGCTGCTCACGCCCTCGACGTCACCGGCGACTACGAAAGTGCCGGCACGATCATCTCGACAACCCTCGAACATCCCGGCGGCCCCGTGTCGCTGCACGGGTTGCTCGCCCTCGAGTTCGACCTCGCCCTCGCACAGCGTCTCTACGCCGACACGACGCGCGTCACGATCCGTCAAACCGCTTCGCGCTTCGCGATCGAGTGCCGCGACGCGAGCGGCGGCGTCACTTGGGGCGGCGAATGGCGCGACGGTGTCGGCTACGCGGTCGAGAACGATCAGGTGAAACTCGAGTTCCGCTCCGCGAAGCGCTACGGACACGACGCGTTCGTCTTCCGACTGAGCACCGATCCGAAGCGCAACGTCCTCTTGCTCTCCGTGCGCCGCGTCAGGCCGTCGTCGTTCGGACCGGGCGAGACGGAGCTCGGGGTCTTTTGCTTCCCGATGCTGCCGCCGGCGCGTGGCGCGCCAAGGGCCAAGTAACAAGGGTCAAGTGACAAGAACCCGCCGGACCGAGGTGCGCGATCCTCGCACGCCCGAGTGCTCGGCTCTTGCCACTTGATCCTTGCCCCTTGTCACTTGCCGGCGCGCGCACCGCGCGCGCCGCGTCAGATGTGCTTCGAGTCCGCCTCGTCTTTTTTGACGTAGCCGGAGTCCTGACGCGCGTGGTTCACCTGATTTTTCTTCAGGTAAGCCTGGTAAACATCGTCGGCCGTCATGCCGAGCGTCTGGGCGAGCGAGACGAGGAAATGGAACAGGTCGACCACCTCGACCTTGGCGTTCTGCTCGTCGAATTTCTGGTATTTCGCCCACCACTTCCACGGCACGGAATCGATCAACTCGGCCGTCTCCTGCTGCATGGCGCGCGTGTAGTTGAGGATCCACTTGGCCTTCTCCTCGTCGGATGCGGGCGGCAGGGCGACGCCGATGCGCCGGTTCAGAGCGTCTTGCATGCGAAAGATTTCCTCGAGTTTGTCCATGGCGGCGCAGCGTGGGAGTGGCCTCCGCGACTGGCAAGCCCCGGGCCGGACAAAAATTAGCTGTTGCGCGAGGGGGCGGGTTTGCCGACCTTGGCCACTCCTATTGCCGCCGTTTCATCGCGCCCCGCGCGTTGTCGAGACCGCCTCGCGGGCTCCGGCCGGCACCAACCCACCGCGCCGCCGTTTTTCGGCCGGCGCTTTCTAACCAACAGATAGACATGTCCACCAATGACCAGTCCGGTGCGCCCGCCGAGGCCGCCGCGACTCCGCCGACTGACGCTACGAGCGCGCCGGCAGCTACGTTCGGCAACAGCCGCGGCTCGGGCCTGGCCCGCGGCAAGCGTCCCGCCCCCGCCTCCGCGGCGGCTGCGGCGACTCCCGCCAGCACCGACTACAAGCCCACCGCGATCGAGATCGTCAACGCCCCGCGCGAATACCAAAACCCGTTCGCTCCCGCGATGCCCGAGCCCGCCCCGCAAGCCGAGGCCGCTCCCGTCGCCGAAACTCCGGCCCCGGTGGCTCCCGCCGCCGAGTCCGCCGCTCCGGCCTTCACGCCGGCGCCCGTTCGCATCCCGTCCGCTCCGGCCCCGGCCGCGAGCGCCACGCCCGAGCTGTTCCCGCTCGATAGTCCCGCCGCCACTCCGGCCGCGGCGTCCACGCCCGAGGAAAAAGCCGAATTGAACATCCTCCCGCCCGAGCGCCCGAAGTCGGTCCCTCCGCAAACGTGGGAGAGCGACAACTTCCGTCCGCAACGCGAGCCGCGCCCCGAAGGCCAGGCTCCGCGCGAACCGCGCGGCGATCGCCCGCGCCGCGAAGGCCGTTACGACGACCGTCGCGACCGCCGCGAAGGCGGCGAACAATCGCGTCGCGAAGGCGGCGAACAGCAACCGCGCGAACAACGCGAGCCGCGCCCCGAAGGCCAGGCTCCGCGCGAGCAGTTCCGCCACGAACGTCCCGAATTCCGTCGCGAAGACCGCGTGCAGCGCGCCCAAGAGGCGACCGCCGCCGCGGCGAAGCCCACCGGCTTCTTCGCGAAACTGAAAGCGTTCTTCACCGGCGGCGACGTCGCCAAACCCGAAGCCAAGCCCGAGCCGCACACGCACGGCGGCGGCGGCGGCGGCGAGCAACGCGGCGATCGCGGCGGTCATCGCCACCATCGCGGCGGCCGCGGTCGCGGCCATCGTCACCACTCACATGGCGGCGGGGACCGGGGCGACAGCGCGGGCCGCGATTTCCGTGGCGGTGAGAACCGCGGCGAAAATCGCGGCGGTGAACCAGACGGCTTCGGCGGCGGCGAAGGCCAGCCGCAAGGCGGCGAGAATCGCGGCGGCGAATACCGCGGCGACGGTCGTGGCGGCGAAGGCGGCGGCTTCCGTCGTCGTCGTGGCGGCCGCGGCGGTCGTGGCCGGGGCGGCGATCGCGGCGGCTACCGCGGTGATCGCGGTGGCGACCGCGGCGGCAACCCGTCCAGCGGCGGCGACGTCCAAGCCTAAGTTGCAGGGCGGGGTCTCCCGACCCCGCCGCCCACGATTCACGGCCCACAAAAAATCTCTCAAGGCGCTCCGATCCGGAGCGCCTTTTTTTATCGCATCGCGCCACGCTTCGGCGGAATCATCCCGCCTCTCTTTTCCGCGTCCCTCCCGCTTCTCGTCTCTCGCCTCTCCATGGCTGACCTCATCGTTCACGGCGGCAAGCCCCTCAGCGGCACCATCACGCCGTCCGGCAACAAAAACTCCGTCCTCCCGATCCTTTGCGCCACCCTTCTCACCGACGAGAAGGTCACGCTGCTCAACGTCCCCAACATCACCGACGTCGACAAACTCGTCGGCTTCTTCGTCGAACAGGGCTCGCGCATCAACTGGGACCGAGGCGCCGGCCGCATGGACGTCGATCACTCGACCTTCGACGCCGCGCGCCTCGACGGCGAGTTGCCGTCCGGTATGCGCTCGTCGGTGCTGCTCTTCGCGCCACTGCTCCAGCGCATGAAGAAACTCGTCGTGCCGACCAACGCCAAGGGCTGCTCGCTCGGCATCCGCGAACTCGATCCGCACCTCGAAATTTTGGAAAAACTCGGCGCGACGATGTCGCACGGCGAAAAACTCACGATCCGCCTGAAAAACCGCTTCAAAGGCGCGCGCCACTGGCCCGACTACATGTCGGTCACCGCGACGGAGAACTTCGTCATGGCCGCCGCGCTCGCCGAGGGCCAGTCCGTCATCATCAACGCCGCGAGCGAGCCGCACGTGCAGGATCTCTGCGCCGCGCTCGTCGGCATGGGCGCCGACCTCGAAGGCCTCGGCACGAGCATGATCACCGTCCGCGGCGTGAAACGCCTCAAGGGCGGCACGTTCACGATCAATACCGACCACCACGAAGTCGTCACCTTCCTCGCCCTCGGCGCCATCACCGGCGGCGAAGTGCGCGTCACGAACTCGCTCCCGCACCACTTCGACCTCATCAACCGCTGCTTCGCCAAACTCGGCGTGCAGGTCGGCTACGAAGGCGACACCGCCTTCGTTGCGAAGAAACAGAAACTCGTCGTCGAGCAGCCGTTCACGACGAATCTCCTCCCGAAAATCGAAGCCGCGCCGTGGCCGTATTTTCCCGTCGACCTCCTGCCGGTCATGATCGCGCTCTCCGTCCGCGCGAAGGGCGAAGTGCTGTTCTGGAACAAGGTCTACGAAGGCGGCTTCACGTGGATGGCCGAGCTCTCGAAATTCGGCGCGCACGTCGTCGTCAACGACCCGCACCGCATCGTCGTCTTCGGCAACAAGCCGCTCCGCCCGACCGTGGTCGAGGCGCCCTACATCATCCGCGCCGCCGTCGCGCTCTACATGGTCGCGGCGAGCATCGAGGGAAAATCGGTCGTGAAGAACGCCGACACGATCAAACGCGCCCACCCGAACTTCGTCGAGAACCTCCGCAGCATCGGCGCGCAGGTGGAGTGGCGCTGACGAATTTTCGATTTTGGATTCTCGATTTTCGATTTTCCGAACCCAACCGTCTTAACGTGTCATTCTGAGCGAAGCGAAGAATCCAGAAGCCTACGCAACGCTCATCAGCCCCGCCCACCGTGTCCCAATCGAAAATCGAGAATCGAAAATCGAAAATCGCCGCCGCTCCCGCTGCCTCGACCGGCGTCGGCTTCATCTCCGAAGCGCTCCACGCTCCCGTCTCCCAAACCGAAGCCGCGCTCCGCCCGCTCTCGTTCGCCGATTTCGCCGGCCAGCCGAAAACCGTCGACCGCCTGAAAATCATGGTCGGCGCCGCCAAGCGCCGCGGCGAAGCGCTCAACCACATTCTCCTCTCCGGCCCGCCCGGACTCGGCAAGACGACGCTCGCGTTCATCCTCGGCCACGAACTCGGCCGCAACGTCCGCGTCACCTCCGGCCCCGTCGTCGAAAAACCCGGCGACCTCGCCGGCATGCTCACCAACCTCGAGGAAGGCGACATCCTCTTCATCGACGAGATCCACCGCATCTCGAAGACCGTCGAGGAGTATCTCTACTCGGCGATGGAGGACTTCCGCCTCGACATCATGATCGACCAGGGCCCGAACGCCCGCAGCGTCCGCCTGCCGGTGCCGAAGTTCACGCTCGTCGGCGCCACGACGCGCGCCGGCCTGCTCACCGCGCCGCTTCGCTCGCGCTTCACGCTCAACACGCGCCTCGATTACTACGACCGCGCCACGCTCTGCGGCATCGTCCAGCGCAGTTGCCACCTGCTGAAAGTCGAGATCGACACCGCCGGCGCGCAGGAAATCGCCACCCGCGCCCGCGGCACGCCGCGCATTGCGAACAACCTCGTCAACTTCGTCCGCGACTACGCGCAGGAAAAAGCGCAGGGCAAAATCACGCAACCCGTCGCCGCCGCCGCGCTCGAATTGCTCGAGATCGATGCGGCCGGCCTCGACGAGATGGACAAACGCGTCCTGCGCCTGATGGCCGAAAATTACAAAGGCGGCCCCGTCGGCCTCGGCACCATCGCCATCGCCGTCGGCGAGGAAGCCGACACGCTCGAGGAAGTGCACGAGCCGTTTCTCATTCAAGAAGGCTACCTCGCCCGCACCGCCCAGGGCCGCATCCTCACGCCGAAAGGCTACCACGCCATCGGCATGAAGCCGCTCGCGACCGGCGAGCAGCAAGCGCTGTTGTAGGAGCGGCTTTACGCCGCGATCACCCGCGCTCGCAGCGATGACCAAGCAACAGCTTCTCCAATCCGAACTCCGCCCCGGCGAAGCGCTCCTGTGGAGCGAGGAACCCGACGCCCTGGCTTTCCTCACCGGCGAGCGCGGCTTCATGCTCTTTTTCGGCGTCGCGTGGCTATCGATCGTCGGACTGATGAGCATGTCCGAGGAAAAGTCGTCCCCCGATTGGTTCTTTTCGCTCTTCGGTCTGATCATCGTCGCAGGGCCGCTCTGGGAGTTGGCAAAATCATTTTTCACTCTCTACGGCATCACCGACTCGCGCCTCCTGATTGTCCGCCGCTACCCGTGGGCGCACGAAGTGGAGTCGTTCATCGATCGCGACATTCGATTCCTGCGCAAGACGCGTCGCAAATTCGGCCGAAGTTCCGTCGTGTTCACGAGCGTCTCCTACGAAGGCAGCAGAGGCCGCGTCCACCACCGCGACATCGGCTTCTTCGGCATCGACGACGTCGATCTCGTCGAAGCACTCATCGAAAAGCATTTCCGTTACCGCGAACTCGGCACGCTCTCCGCCGCCTCGGATTTCAATACGTCACGGTGATCGAAGCAGCGAGGCTCATCGCCGCGCAATCAGCACCTCGGCACCTATCGCCCCCCCCGCCCTTTTTCGTGTAGCGGAAGCCGTGAGGCTTTCGCTGGCCCCGACACGCGAAATTCTCACGAATTCCGCTACCACGCTGCGCCGCTCGCGCCATCTCGCTCTCAAACGGACGCGGCTCCGGTTTTCATTTCGAGCGCATACCAATTGATCCGCCGCGTGCAGAACATCACCAGCGCCAAGCCCGCGAAGAGCGCCGCCGTGCCTGCGAGTAACGCGTAGTCTTGCGACTTCAGCACGAAGTAGAGGTAGCCGTAGGTGGAGCCCAGTCCGGCGAACACCACGCCCGTCCGCACCCCGCTTTTCAGAAAACTCCACGCGTAGAGCGCCACGAGTAGCGTGCACGCCGCCGCCGCCACGCCGTAGGCCGCCCCGGTCGCGAGAAATTCCGACAGCGCCAGGAACCCCAGGAAGAACAGGCACAACGCCGCGCCCACGATCCCATATTGCAGCGGATGGATCGCCAGCCCGGCCGTGACTTCGAAGACGAAAAACACCGCAAACACCAAGACGAAGAACAACACGCCGTATTTCTGCGCGCGCTCCGCCATGCTGTAGCCGTCCACCGGCTGCGCGAACCGCACGCCGAACGCCGCCGGCGCGATCTTCTTGGCGATCGTCGCGTTCTCGATCGCGCGCGTCGTCCAGCTCTGCGGAAACGCCCGGCTGAAATGCGTGCTCGCCCACTCCGCCTTGAACCCGCGCGCTCCCACCTCCCGCGCCACCGGCAACGCCGCGCCCACGAACGACGGATCGGCCCATGGCGACGTCAGCGTCACGCGCGTCGTCTTGCCGAGCTGAGCGATTTCGAGTCGCTCGCTTCCCTGCGCCACCACGTCGATCGCGAACTCGAGCCTGCCGCCCGCCACGAGCATCGCGCCGGCGTTGGCCGCGAGCGGCAAAAGCTCGTCGAGCGCCGCGCCCGTCGACTCGAACGCCGCCTCCTTCCCACCCGCCCGCAGCGGCCCGACCGTGCGCAACCCGTGCAGATCCGACACGCCGAACAGCACGCGCGCCTTCTCCCAATCGATGCGCTCCGCGACGATTCCCGCCGCCGCAAAATCCGGCTGAAATGACCCCGCCAGCCGCAGCTTCGTCGTGAACACCACCGTATCGTAGATGCCGCGATGCCGCAGCTCAGGATCGACCGTCCCGTCGACGTCCAACATCTCCGGCAGGAAGTAGGCCGTGCCCGCAACGAGATCCATTTCCTCAACGTTCACGGCGCGATCGCCGATGAACTTCGTCCGCGTGACCCGCGCCTTGCAGACATACGGCACCGCGAGCACCGGCCCGGTGACGATCTGCGCGCGCCCCCACAGCCCGGCGATTTCCTCGGTCGCCTGTCGCTGAAAACCGAGCCGCTCGCGCAGCACACCGTGGGTCAGCGCCAGCGGAATGTGCAGCAGCGCGATCAGCAGCATGATGCCGCCGACCTTGATAAAAATCATCAGCCGCCGCTTCGCCGGCGACACGATCACAGGAGGTTGAACGGGTTCCATGCTGCGATCCTGCCAGCGCTTCGTGAAATCCTGATGAAGCCCGCGTGAAATCGCGGTGCGTAGCGCGCTCACCCGCATGCATCGCACCGCAACCAAAGAGAGTAACCGCGGCACACACAGAATACACGGAAAGCTTCTCTATCGTCCGTGTGTTCTGTGGCTGCTCGACCGCGGAAGTCGGGAGCGCGCACGACGCCGAGACACCGTCGACGATCCCCATTCGTGCGAATTCGCTAAATTCGCGGGCGACGGGTGAGTCCGGCCCAGTGAAAATCAGTGGTTCCCCGACCCCGGCACGCACAACACCGCGCGCGCGCCGCCGGCGTCGCGATTCTCCAAGCGCGCCTCGCCGCCGTGCAGGTGCGCGATCTCGCGCACGAGCGCCAGGCCGAGCCCCGTGCTCTTCCGCTCCGTGCCCGGCCGCGGCAGCGAATAGAACCGCTCGAACACCCGCGGCAGCGCGTAGTCCGGCACGCCCGCCCCGCGGTCCTCGACCGAAAACTCCACGCGCCCGCCTGCCGCAACCGCGTTCGCACCAGCCGCCTCACGCGGGCCGTCGCTCGCATCGTCGACGCGCAGCACCACCTCGCTCCCGCGGGGAGAGAAATCCAGCGCGTTCTGCAGCAAGTTCACCAAAGCCTCGCGCAACAGCACGCGCTCGCCGCGCACCTGCGCGCCCCCCGCATCGCCCGCCTCCACGCGCAACGCCACGCCCGCCGCCGCGAATGCCCCGCGCATCACGCCCGCCGCCTCCTCCGCCAGCGCTGCCGCCGCGAGCGGCTCGACGCGCGTGAGCTGCTTCCGCGCCTCGAGCGACGACAGCTCGAGCAACCGGTCGACGATCGCCTGGATGCGCGCCGACTCCGCACGGATGTTGGCCAGAAATTTCCGCCGCTGCTCCTCCGGCATCGTCTCGTCCAGCAACTCCGCCGCGCCGCGGATCGCCGCCAGCGGCGCCTTCACCTCGTGCGCCAGCACCTGCGTGTAGCGCTCGACATGCTGGCGGCCTTCGAGCGCATCGCGCATCTGCTCGAACGCCGTCGCCAGCTCCGCGATCTCGCGCGCCCGCGACGTCGGCGCCTGCGACGCGCGTCCGTCGCGCACCGCACGCGCATGCTCGGTCAGCCGCTCGAGCGAGCGCACCAGCCGCGCCGACACCCACCAGCCGACCACCACCATGCCGAGGGCAATCGCGCCCGCCCAAAACACCAGCCGCCAGCGCGCGCGCGTCACGCCCTCGACCACCGTCGCCAGCGGCCGCCCCACGCCGACCCAGCCGACGAGCCCGCCGCCGCGCCGCACCGGCGCACGCACGCGCAGCTCGTTGTCGGCGACGGCCACGTTCGGCAGCGTGTAGTTTTCCGACGCGGCCTTGCCGCCGCCGAACATGCCCCACGCGTAAACCTGCCCGACGTCGCGCCCCGCGGCGTCGAACGTCACGCGCCCCTCGCGATCGCACGCGAACACCCGCAGCAGTTCCGCCTGCGCCGGCAGTTGCGCGAGCCGGCGCGTCCAGTCGGCGTTTTCCGGCTCCGCCGCGGCGAAGGTCGCAAGAAACACCGCCGTGTCGCCCATCGTGCGCCGCATCGATTCGACGTAGCGCAGCCGCACGTCGCGCAGCGCCATCGCCATCACCGCCGCGAAGCCCAGCGCCGAGACGCCGACGTAGACACCGAAGATGAGCGTGCGGATTTTCATGGGTAGCGCCGGTCTCCGACCGGCGTAAATGCAGCGACACTCGCGCCCCCAGCATCCGAACGAAAATCCCACGCGGCCGGTCGAAAACCGGCCCTGCGCCAAAGGGCCGCGCAGCCCAGCGCCGACTCGCCGACATGGATGCCGAAGCTGGGTGTGGGGATTTTCATTCGGAAACCGAACCGACGGCACACGAAGGCCGCAAAGATCGCGAAGGAATTCATTTTTATCCGAACTTCGCTGTCTTCGCTTCCTTCGTGTAAAATCCCCTACTCCTCCCGCAACGAGTAGCCCAGCCCGCGGTGCGTGACGATCGGGTCGGCCTCCGGGTCGATCTCGCGCAGCTTCGCGCGCAGCAGTTTCACGTGCGCGTCGACGGTGCGGTCGAGCGCGGCGCCCGGGTCGTCCCACGCCGCCGTCATGAGTTGGTCGCGCGAAAACACGCGCCCCGGCGCCGCCACCAGCGCGGCGAGCAGCCGGTATTCGTTGCGCGTGAGTTCGAGCGCGCGGCCGCGATATGCGATGCGGCAGCGCGCCGCGTCGTGCATCCACGTGCCTGCTGCCGGCGCGCTCAGGCCCGCAATAGCGGCCGGGCTCGCGCCCGCGGCTTCGCTCACGTGCGACGCGCCGGTGGCGCCGGCGCCGCTCCCGTTCTGCGTCCGCCGCAGCACCGCGCGGACGCGCGCCGTCAGTTCGCGTGGGCTGAAAGGTTTTACGACATAGTCGTCCGCGCCGAGTTCGAGGCCGACGATGCGATCGATCTCCGCGTTGCGCGCCGTGAGAAAAATCACCGGCAGCCCCGCGTCGGTGCGCCGCAGTTCGCGGCAAACGTCGAAGCCGTTCGCATCCGGCAGGCCGACGTCGAGCACGACCAGCGCAAATTTCTCCGCGCGCACGGCGGCGAGCCCCTCGGCGCCGCGCGTTTTCCACGTCACCTCGAAACCCTCGGTGCGCAGCGCGTAGACGATCGCGTCGGCGATGGCGGCTTCGTCTTCGACGACGAGGATGCGGGGGCGAACGGCGGCGGCGGTCACGCCCGTGTCTTCCGACAAAGCGCCGCGCGGCGCAAGCGCGGTTCCAGCCCCGCGCGCGAGCCGGCGGCTCCGTCCCGACTGTCCGGCGTCGCACGTGCGGCAAATTTCGGGAGTTTATCTTGCCGGCCCCGGGCCTCGCGCGGCAGTTTTCGCGCATGTCACCTCTTCCGCCCGCCCCAGCGGAACGCGGAGCCTGCCCGTCCCGCGCGCGTCTGGAATCCTTGCGCATGCTCGCGCTTTTTTGCGTGTGCGTGCTCGTGTGGGCCGTCGACAACGGTCGTTCGACCTCCGAGGCGTGGCACCTGCCCACGGTCTACAACGGCGACGCGCACGAAATCCTCGCGCGCATCCAGGCTTCGAGCGAGGGCAACCTCCTGCCGCTGCGCCCGCAAAAGGTCGACCGCCTCGGCGCGCCGTTCGTCGCCGATTGGAGCGCGTATCCGACGCCGGAGAAGATTCCGCTGCACCTGCTCGGGTTGATCGCACGGGCGACGGACGTGTTTTTCGCCGCGAACTGCGGGCTGGCGATCGCGTTCGGGTTGAGCGCGGTGGCGTTCTACTGGGTCGTGCGGCGCTGGCTGGGCGCGCGCTGGGAATGGGCCGCGGCGGGCGGACTCTTGTTCGCATTCAACTACTCGATCTACCATCGCGGTCTGGCGCATTTCTCGTTCGCGCTCGCGTGGGTGGTGCCGCTCGGGCTGCTCGCCGGCTGGCTCGTGGCGCGGAGCCGGCGGCTCGCCTGGGGCAGTGCGGGGATGTGGACGTGCTTTGTCGCGGCGGCCGCGCTCGGGTGTCACAACACTTACTATCTCTTCTTCTGGCTGCCGTTGATCGGCTGGGCGTGGCTCGCGCAGTGGTTCGGCCCGCGGCGGCCCGCGAATCTCGCCATCGGCGCGACGGCGGTCGCGATCGCGCTCGGCGCGTTCCTCGCCGCGAACTTCGAGTTCTGGATCTACTCCGCCAGCTCCGATGCGCGCCCGCTGCTCGAGCGCAACTACGGCGGCACCGAACTCTACGCGCTCAAGGCCATCGAGCTTTTCATCCCGCCGGCCGCGCACCGCGCCGACGCGCTGGCGTTCCTCGGCCAGCGTTACTACCGGTGGACCGAGTGGAAGGGCGAAGGCTACCTGCCCTATCTCGGCCTCGTCGGCATCGTGGCTTTCGGCTGGCTGCTCTGGCAAACGGTGCCCCGCCTGCTCCGCGGCCGCGCGCTGCCGGGCCCGATGTTGACGACCGGCTGGCTGCTGGCGTTCGGAGCGGCGGGAGGCATCACCAACTTCCTCGCGTTCTTCGGCGGGCTGTTCGTGTTTCGCGCGACCAACCGCATCGGCATCTTTATCGCCGCGATCGTGCTGGCGTTTTTCGTCACGCGGATTTCCCGGCTCTCGCGTGGCTGGCCGGGCTGGGTCCGTCTCGGCGCCGCGCTCGCGGTGGCCGCGATCGGTCTCGCCGACCAACTGCCTCGCCCATCGGCCAGCGCGCGGACCGAGATCGCGAGCCGCGTCGCCTCCGACCGCGCCTTCGGCGCCGAGCTGGAACGCCGTCTGCCCGCGGGCGCGGCGATTTTCCAGTTGCCGGTGCTGCCGTTTCCCGAGGTGAAGCCGCCGTGGCGCCTCCACGATTACGAGCATTTCAGACTTTATCTGGCGACCCGCACCCTGCGCTTCAGCTATGGCGCCATGAAATTCCGCCCTCGCGTGCGCTGGCAGCAGGAGCTCGAAGCGCTGGCTCCGGCGCAAATCGCGCGCCGGCTCGAGCGCTATGGATTCTCCGCTCTCGCCGTGAATCGTCAGGGCTACGAAGACGCGGCCGAGGGATTGCTGCGCGCGCTCGCCGCCGCCGGTTACCGCGAGCAGCTCGCGAGTCCGCTGGGCGGCCAGGTCGTCGTGCTCCTGCATCCGGTGAGCGAGCCGGAGCTGCCGCTGGCCCGCAGTTTCACGCTCGGGCTCGGCTGGCACAATCGTCCGATCAACGGCGTGCGCTGGGCCTACGGGCCGGCATCGCTGCTCTACTACAACGCGCTCCCCCGACCGATCGCGGTGCGGATCGAGCTGCGCTTGCAGGTGCCCGACGCGCGCGAACTCCGCCTCCACCACGGTGCCGCCCAACTCGCCGCCGTCCAAGCGACGCCGGGCACCGTGACGCTCGAAGTCGCGCGCGCCGAACTCGCCCCGGGGCTGAACGTGCTCCATCTCGACAGCAACGAAGGCATCCGCTCGGCGAAAACCGGCGGGCAGCTCCGGACGTTCGCGATCGAGTCCTCCACCGTGCTGCCGCTCGGGCCGCCGCCTTCCTCCTGACGCGACGCGGGCATTTCGGGAAATCCCCCATGGCGTTTTCCTTGGCAAGCGAGGTCAGCGCGATTGGCTTCGTCGCGGCGTCGCTCACACGGCCAGTGCGATAGCACGGGTTCGCTTCCACGCGTGTGGGCGCGCCGCTTTTTCTTTTCGCGCAGCGCGGGAGTCGGTCGCACGTTTCGCCGGCCGCGCCGGCGAAAATCGCCTTGGGAAATTCCCCGACGCCGTCCGAAAAAGTTTTTCCTTGGCATCCTCTCCGGCGGGGCGTCTCGTGCTTCGGGGTCGCTCAACTCCGTCGCGGCAGTTTTCCCGCCGCTTCTCCACGTGCGGTTCGAGCGGCGTCAGTGCACCGCCTTCTGCGGTGCCACGCGGGTTTCGCCCGCGGCAAACGCTCACCGCCTTCGCTCGCCGACTCAGCCGCGAGGGCACAACCCAATCATCCCATGTCAGTCAAAATCCCTGAGTCCCGCCTGCCGCGCATCGGCATGGTCTCCACCCACGGTTATGTCGCCGCCGAGCCGCCGCTCGGCGCGGCCGACACCGGCGGCCAGGTCGTCTACGTGCTCGAACTCGCCAAGAAACTCGCGCAGCTCGGCTTCGAGGTCGACATCTGGACGCGCCGCTTCGAGGACCAGATCGAGATCGAGCCCGTCGCCGACCGCGTGCGCATCCTGCGCATGCCGTGCGGCGGCCCCAACTTCATCGACAAGGAATACCTCGTGCGCCACCTCGCCGAGTGGGCCGAGCACGCCCTGCGCTTCATCAAGAAGCACCGGCTGCGCTATCAGTTTTTCAACAGCCATTATTGGGACGCCGGCTTCGCCACGCAGCGGCTCGCCGAAGCGCTCGACGTGCCGCACATCCACACGCCGCACTCGCTCGGCCTCTGGAAAAAGCAGCTCATGGAGCGCGATTTTCCGCAGGACGCCGCGCACTTCGAAAAGAAATACAACTTCACGCAGCGCATCCAGGAGGAGACGATCCTCTACCGGCATTGCGACGAGGTCATCGCCACCACGCCGCCGCAGGTCGACATGATCGTGAGCGACTACGGCGCGCCCGCCGAGCACGTGCACATGATCCCGCCCGGCTACGACGACAACCGGTTCTTCCCCGTCAGCGTCGCCTCGCGCAACAGCCTCCGCCGCCGCCTCGGCTACGAGGGCAAGGCCGTCCTCGCGATCGGCCGGCTCGCGCGCAACAAGGGCTACGACCTGCTCATCGACGCGTTCTCCGTCGTCGCGCCGCGCATCCCCGACGCCGTGCTGCATCTCGCCGTCGGCGGCACACGCCTCAACGCGAACGAAAAACTGATCCTCGCCGACCTGAAGAAGCGCGTGCGCCGCTACAAGCTCGGCGGGCGCGTGAAATTCAGCGGCTTCGTCTCCGACCGCGATCTCGCCAACCACTACCGCGCGGCCGACGTGTTCGTGCTCAGCAGCCGCTACGAGCCGTTCGGCATGACCGCGATCGAGGCGATGGCGTGCGGCACGCCGACGGTCGTCACGACGCACGGCGGCCTCTACCGCGCCGTCACCTTCGGCCGGCACGCGCTTTACGCCGACTCGTTCGACAAACTCGACCTCGGCATCTCGATCGTAAAGGTGCTCAAGCACCCGCGCCTCTCCGCGCGTCTCGCGCGCATGGGCGCGCACAAGGCCCGCAGCCTCTTCACCTGGACCGGCATCGCCCAGCAACTCGTCAGCCTGATCGAGGAACGCGCCACCGCCCTCGCCTTCACCGACACCGAGTGGGACGAACCGTGGAACGACGGCGACTGAAGAATGGTCGGTGGTTGAGAGGCGAGAGTTGAGAGCGAACAGCCGGCAAGCACACCGCGCCCCGTTCTCCGCCGTCTCTCAACTCTCAACCCTCAACTCTCAACTCCGATGCCTCCTGTCCGCCTCTTCTCCACCGATCTCGACGGCACGCTGCTCGGCAACGCCGAGGCGACGGCACGCTTCAAGGCCGCCTGGCTCGCGCTCTCGCCGGACGCGCGGCCGCTGCTCGTCTACAACAGCGGCCGGCTCGTGAACGACCTGCGCCGCTTCGTCGACGACGGCACGCTGCCGCCCGGAGATTTCTGGATCGGCGGTGTCGGCACCGAGGTCTTCGACGTCGCCGCCGGCCGGCCGCTCGTCGAATTCGACGAGGAGCTCGCACGCGACTGGAATCTCGCCCGCGTGCGCGAAGTCGTGCACGCGCTGCCGGGCGTGCGCGAACAGGCGCCGGAATTCCAGAACGAGTTCAAGAGCAGTTGGTATCTGCCCAATGCCAGCGCCGCCGCACTGCGCGAGCTGCGCCAGCAGCTCGAGAGCGTCGGCATCGCCGCCAACATCGTCTATTCCAGCGCGCGCGACCTCGATCTGCTGCCACGCTCGGCCACGAAGGGCGGCGCGCTGCGCTGGCTCTGCGCGCGGCTCGGCGTGCCGCTCGAAAGCGTGATCGTCGCGGGCGACACCGGCAACGACGCCAGCATGTTCCGCCTGCCCGGCGTGCGCGGCGTCATCGTCGAAAACGCCCTGCCCGAACTCTACGAAGCCACCGTCGACCTGCCGACCTTCTGTTCGCGCCGCATCCTCGCCGACGGCGTGCTCGACGGTCTCTGTCACCACGGCGTCATCTGCGCGCTGCCGACGAAGCGCGACACCAGCATCCCGCCCGAAGGCATGGCGCAGGGTTTTCGGCAGCTCTTCCAAGGCACGCGCCTGGGCTCGCTCACGCCCGACGAGCGCGAGTTCGTCCGCACCGGCTATGCGCACGCGCTCGCGGCGTTGAAGAAAAACATCACGCCGCTCGGCTTCTCCGCGTGTTCGCTGACCGACAACAAGGTCACCGGCACCGACGAAAACTACCGCAGCGTGTGGGCGCGCGACGGCGCCATCACGATCTGGAGCACGCTGCGCGTGGACGACGCCGCGGTGCGCGCCGCACAGGTGCGGACGTTCGAGACGCTGCTCGGCGCCATCGCGCCCAACGGCCAGATGCCCGCCAATGTCCGCATCGACACCGGCGCGCCCGACTACTCCGGCGTCGGCAACATCGCGTCGATCGACAGCGGCCTCTGGGTCGTGATCGCACTCTACAACTACGCCGCGCACACCGGCGACCACACGCTGCTCTTCCGCCACGCCGAGCGGCTCGAGCGCATGATGCACTGGCTCGGCGCGCAGGACAGCAACAACGACGGCCTGCTCGAAATCCCCGAAGCCGGCGACTGGACCGACCTCTTCGGCCGCAGCTACAACGTCCTCTACGACGAGGTGCTCTGGTTCCGCGCCAACGTCTGTTACGGCCGCATCCTCGAATTCATGGGCCAGTTCAAGGAAGCCGCCGCCTACCTGCGCCAATCGGAGCGCATCCGCAGCCGCGTGCTGAACACGTTCTGGACGACCACGCAGCCCGGCGAGGAGGAGGCGCGCCGCCCGCACCGCTTCGCCGACCGGCAATTCGCGCTCGGCGACACGCACTACCTGTTGGCCGAGATCACGCCCTTCGCCTTCAACTGGCGCTGCGACGTCTACGCCAACGTCCTCGCGTTTCTCATGAACCTGCTCGACGTCGAGCGCGCGCGCACGGCGTTCCGTTTCATGTGGGGCGTCGGCGTGAACCAGCCGTGGCCGGTCGCGAATCTTTATCCGGTCGTGCAGGCCGGCGATCCCGACTGGCGCGCCTACTACACAGTGAACCTGCTCAACCTGCCGCACCACTACCACAATGGCGGCGTGTGGCCGTTCATCGGCGGCATGTGGGTGCGCTTCATCCAGCGCCTCGGCTTCCACGAAGTCGCCTGCCGCGAACTCGTGCGCCTCGCGCAAGTGAATCAACTCGGTCGCGACCAGGAGTGGGAGTTCAACGAGTGGGTGCACGGCCAGACGGGCCGCCCGATGGGCAAGGCGTTCCAAGCCTGGTCTGCGGCGTCCTTCCTCCACGCCTGCCACGAACTCGACGCCGAACCGCGCGCGCACGAGAGCGACTGAGAGGAAAGCAACGCGGTGTTTCAGCCCGCGTCGAGAGAGCAGCCGTGCGGGCTGAAGCACCGCACCACCCCGAACCCGCGCTCGCGAAAATTGTAGGAGCGGCTTTACGCCGCGATTGGCCGCGAGGCGCGCCGCGCGCGAACGAATCGCGGCGTAAAGCCGCTCCTACAACCAAATCACGGCGCACCTCGCCGTCGCCCAGTTGAAGGTTGTGCCGAACACGCGCGTCGCTTTGCCTGTCGAAAACTCCCGCATGAACCGCCTTACCCCTCTCCTCCTCGGCGGCGCCTTGGCCGCTGCCGCCTGCCTCCACGCCGCCGACCCGATCAAGGTCGGCGAATACGCCTCGCTCACCGGCAAGGAAGCCGCGTGGGGCCAGACTTCGCACAAAGGCACGCTCCTCGCCATCGAGGAAATCAACGCCGCCGGCGGCGTGCTCGGCCGCCCGCTCGAACTGCTCACCGAGGACAACCAGTCCAAACAGGGCGAGTCCGCCACCGGCGTGAAAAAACTCATCACGCGCGACCGCGTCGTCGCCATCCTCGGCGAAGTCGCCTCGATCCGCACCCTCGAAGCCGCCCCGGTCATCCAAAACGCGCACGTCCCGATGATCGCGCCCGGCGCGGTGAACGCGAAGATCACCGAGGTCGGCGACTACATCTTCCGCGTCTGCTTCATCGACTCGTTCCAAGGCGTCGTGCTCGCCAAATTCGCCCGCGAAACCCTCCACGCGCGCCGCGTCGCCGTCCTCACCTCGGCCAACAGCGCTTACAGCGTCAGCCTCGGCAAAGTTTTCCGCGAGCGTTTCGTCGCCGACGGCGGCGAGATTGCCGCCGAGCAAAAATACAACGAGGGCGACAAGGATTTCCGCGCCCAACTCACCGCCATCAAAGCCGCGAAACCGGACGCGCTCATCGTGCCCGGCTACTTCACCGAAGCGGCGCTGATCTGCGCCCAAGCCCGCCAGCTCGGCCTGACGCTCCCGATCTTCGGCGGCGACGGCTGGGACGACCCCGCGCTCATCGCCATCGGCGGCGCCGCGGTCGAAGGCACGCACTTCTGCACCCACTACTCGCCCGACAACCCCAGCCGCGAGGTCCAGGAATTCAACCAACGCTACCGCGCCCGCTGGGGCGAGGCGCCCGGTGCCTATGCCGCACTCGGCTACGACTCCGTGCTTGTCCTCGCCGACGCCCTCAAGCGCGCCGGCACGACCGACCCGAAGCCGTTGCGCGACGCCCTCGCCGCCACGAAGAACTTTCCCGCCGTCACCGGCAACATCACGATCGACGAAAAGCGCAACGCCTCGAAATCCGCCGTGATCCTCACCGTGAAAAACGGCCAATACCAGTTCGTCACCAGCGTCGCGCCGTGACGTTGTGTCCGATCGACTGGGTGGAACGCGTTGACCTCAACGCGTTCAAGGACGTCCGCCGCAGGTCGAGATTCCGAGCGCGTTGAGGTCAACGCGCTCCACCTCGAGGCGTTGGTCGATTGCGCGCGGCTCGACCGTGGTCGTGCGTCATCGGCTCCGTTCGGTCGACTACCTGCATTGGGCGCCCTCCAGTTGAGAGTTGAGAGTTGAGTGTTGAGAGCTGAGAGCTTCCATAGCGCGCAATCGTGGCCCGGCTCTCTCCACTCTCAGCTCTCCTCTCTCAACTGGCCGCGTTCCTCGCCGCCTCCGCGCTCGCCACCGCCGCCGCGCCCGAGCCGATCAAGATCGGCATGTTCGCCTCGCTCACGGGCAAACACGCCTCGTTCGGCGAAACCAACAGCCGCGGCGCCTCGTTCGCCGTCGAGGAACTCAACGCCGCCGGCGGCGTGCTCGGCCGCCCGCTCGCGCTCGTGATCGAAGACACGCGCTCGATGCCCGGCGAAGCCGCCACGTCCGCCAAGAAACTCCTCAACCGCGACCACGTCGTCGCGATCGTCAGCGGCACCGCCTCCTCGCCCGCGCTCGAAGTCGCCCCGCTCTGCCAGGCCGCCGGCGTGCCGATGGTCGCCGCCACCGCCACCAACCCGCGCGTGACCGAGACCGGCGACTTCATCTTCCGCGCCTGCTTCGCCGATCCATTCCAAGGCACCGTGCTCGCCCGCTTCGCGAAAGACCGCCTGCACGCCCGCCGCGTCGCCCTCGTCGTCGCCAACGGCTCCGCCTACAGCGTCGGCCTCGCGAAATACTTCCGGGAGCGCTTCACCGCCGACGGCGGCGAGATCGTCGCCGAACCGAAATACTCCGAAGGCGAAAAAGACTTCCGCGCCCAACTCACCGCCATCAAAGCCGCGAAACCCGACGCGATCTTCGCCTCCGGCGACTACCTCGAGTCCGCGCTGATCTGCGTGCAGGCGCGCGCGCTCGGTCTCACGGTGCCGATCTTCGGCGGCGACACCTGGGACGCCACCGCCTTTCTCGAACTCGGCGGCCGCGCCGTCGAAGGCGGCTACTTCACCGCGCACTTCTCGCCCGAGGCGCGCGACCCGGCCGTGCAGTCGTTCGTCGCGCGCTTCGAGAAACGCTTCGGCCTGAAACCCGACACCGGCATGTCGCTCGGCTACGACGCCGTGATGCTGCTCGCCGACGCCATCAAGCGCGCCGGCACGACCGACGGCCACGCCGTGCGCGACGCGCTGGCGGCGACGCAGGACTTCGCCGGCGTCACCGGCCGCATCACGATCGACGCCCAGCGCAACGCCGCCAAATCCGCCGCGATCTTCACCATCCGCGACGGGAAATTCGTCTACCTCGAATCCGTCGAGCCGTGATGACGGCGCGGTGCTCCGCGCCAGTTGAGGGTTGAGAGTTGAGGGTTGAGAGGTTCACTCACCGCGCATGTTCAATTTCGAGAAACTGGAAGTCTGGCAGAAGTCGGTTTCGTTTGCCGGGCTCGTCCATCGAGCGACCCGAACCTTTCCCTCCGACGAGCGCTTTGGCCTGACGAACCAGATCCGCCGCGCCGCCACCTCCATCTCGTCGAACGTCGCCGAAGGATCGGCACGTCCTCCGGCCGACTTCGCGAAATTCATCGGCTATGCGAGCGGCTCGCTCTGCGAAGTCGTGACGCAAGCGACCATTGCGCGAAACGAGAGCTTCCTCTCCCCACCGGACTACGCGGCGATCTATCGTGACGCCGAAGAGATCAATCGAATGCTGAGCGGCCTGCGCAAATCGCTCGAATAGGCCCGGTCTCTCAACTCTCAACCCTCAACTCTCAACTTCCCCCGCCCCTGACCGAGTTCCTCCAACAACTCCTCAACGGCATCTCCCTCGGCGCGATCTTCGCGCTGATCGCGCTGGGCTACACGATGGTTTACGGCGTGCTGCGCTTCATCAACTTCGCGCACGCGGACGTGTTCATGATCGGTTCGTTCGTCGGCTACTACGTCGGCAAACTCTTCCCCGAACACTCGCTCTGGGGCGGCCTGCTCGCACTCGCCGCATCCATGATCGTCTGCGCCGCACTCGGCGTCGTCATCGAGCGCCTCGCCTACCGTCCGCTGCGCGGCGGCCCGACGCTCAACGTCCTCATCACCGCCATCGGCGTCTCGCTGCTGCTGGAAAACCTCGGGCAATTCGTCTTCGGCGCCACGCCGCGCCCGTTCCCCGAGCTTTTCCCGGTGACGACGTTCGACCTCGGCGGAGTCTTCATCTCGAGCAACCAACTCGTCGTGATCGGCGTGACGCTGCTCCTGCTCTTCGCGCTCCGCTTCATCGTCATGCGCACGAAGATCGGCACGGCCATGCGCGCCGTCTCGTTGAACAAGCAGGCCGCGTCGCTCGTGGGCATCAACAACGACTTCGTGATCTCGTTCACATTCGCGCTCGGTTCGGCGCTCGCGGCCGCCGGCGGCATCCTCTACGCGCTCAATTACCCGTCGATCGATCCGCTCATGGGCGTGCTGCCGGGCCTGAAGGCGTTCGTCGCCGCCGTGCTCGGCGGCATCGGCAACATCCCGGGCGCCGCGCTCGGCGGCCTATT
The DNA here is from genome assembly GCA_016187945.1 of Opitutia bacterium. GTDB lineage: Bacteria > Verrucomicrobiota > Verrucomicrobiia > Opitutales > Opitutaceae > Didemnitutus. Next base: position 1,296,933 of record JACPIT010000005.1, on the reverse strand, counting down.
GCTCGGCATCGTCGAGACGTTCGTGAACGGCAGCGCCGAATGGTCGAGCTACAAGGACGCCATCGCGTTCGCGTTGCTGATCCTGATCCTGCTCTTCCGCCCCGCCGGCCTCCTCGGTCGCTACGTGAAGGAGAAGGTCTGAGTCATGGCCACAAAGAGGCGCAAAAACGTCTTTCTGCCGTCGCAGACCTCCACCGCGCCCATAGGCGCGCGGAAATCTCTCGCCGCCATGCATCACGTTTTTCGCGCCTCTTCGTGGCCAATCAGTCGTGCTCCGCGCGCCATTTGACGCCTGTCCGCGCATGGAATCGAAAATCGAGAATCCAAAATCGAAAATCCCCCGGCCCCACGCCGCACTGGCCGCTGCGTTGCTGGCCGCCGTGGGCATCTCGGCATTCAGCGGCAAGATCGACCCCTACCACCTCGACGTCGCCGTCGGCATCGGCATCAACGTCATCCTCGCCGTCTCGCTCAACCTCGTGAACGGCTACACCGGCCAATTCTCGCTCGGACACGCCGGCTTCATGTCGGTCGGCGCGTATCTTTCCGCCGCGGTCACGATGCTGCTCGGCCCAAAAATCCTCGGCGAATCCAGCGGCACCGCGTGGCAACAAAGCAGCCTCTTCTTCGCTGCGCTCGTCGCCGGCGGACTCAGCGCGGCGTTCGCCGGCCTGCTCGTCGGCATGCCGTCGCTGCGACTCAAGGGCGACTACCTCGCGATCGTCACGCTCGGCTTCGGCGAAATCATTCGCGTGGTTTTCCAAAACTACGAACCGCTCGGCGGCGCGCTCGGCCTGAACGGCATTCCCGCCTACACGACGATCTTCTGGGTGCTCGCCTTCGCCGCGCTCACCGTCTTCACGGTCTATTGCCTCGTCCACTCCACCTACGGCCGCGGCTTCCTCGCGACGCACGACGACGAGATCGCCGCCGAAGCCGTCGGCCTCAACACCACGCGCTACAAGATCGTGGCGTTCGTCGTCGGCGCGTTTTTCGCCGGCATCGCGGGCGGACTCTACGGACACTTCAAACAGACGGTGTCTCCCAGCGGTTTCGATTTCATGAAGTCGATCGAGATCGTCGTCATGGTCATCCTCGGTGGCATGGGCAACACGCTCGGCGTGATCCTCGCGGCCGTCCTGCTCACGCTGCTGCCCGAGGTGCTGCGCGGATTCTCCGACTACCGGATGATCATCTACTCGCTCCTGCTCGTCGTGCTCATGCTCGTGCGCCCGCAGGGCTTGTTCAACTTCCAGCGCCGGGGGCCGACGTCGTGAGCGAGCCGATCCTCCAGCTCGACCGTGTCACCATCCGCTTCGGCGGCCTTACCGCCGTCAACGCCGTCGATTTCTCCATCGCCGACGGCGAGCTCGCCGGCCTCATCGGTCCGAACGGCGCAGGCAAAACCACCGTCTTCAATCTCATCACCGGCGTCTATCGCCCGACCGAAGGCGCTGTGCGCTTCGCCGGACGCGATCTCGCGGGCATGCCCGCTTTCGAGCGTGCCGAGCTGGGCATCGCGCGGACGTTTCAAAACATCCGTCTCTTCGGCAGCCTCAGCGTCCTCGACAACGTGCGCGTCGCGATGAACCTCCACCGCGAGAATTCGCCGGTGCACGCCCTCCTGCGCCTGGGCAAATTCCGCCGCGAGGAAGCCGCGCTCACCCAGCGCGCCGACGAACTGCTCGAGCTCTTCAATCTCCGCCGCTTCCGCGACGCGCCGGCGAAGAGCCTCCCCTACGGCGAACAGCGCCGCCTCGAAATCGTGCGCTGCCTCGCCACGAAACCGCGCCTGCTCCTCCTCGACGAACCCGCCGCCGGCATGAACCCGAACGAGAAAGTCGCGCTCGTGGAGCTGATCCAGCGCGTGCACCGCGAATTCAAGCTCTCGATCCTGCTCGTCGAGCACTCGATGCGCGTCGTCATGGGCTGCTGCTCGCGCATCGGCGTGCTCGACTACGGCGTGAAGATTGCCGACGGCACGCCTGCGCAAATCCAGTCCGACCCGAAAGTCATCGAAGCCTACCTCGGCGAAGACCACGCCACGTCGCTGTCTCACCACTGATGAAATTTTCGATTCTCGATTCTCGATTTTGGATTCGCGGCCGAGCGGGCCGCGCCACTCCGTCCTGAATCCGTCCAATCGAAAATCGAGAATCCAAAATCGAAAATGCTTCAGGTCACCGACCTCTCCGTCTCCTACGGCGCCATCAGCGCGCTGGGCGGAATTTCCTTCCGTATCGAGCCGGGCCGCATCGTCACGCTCGTCGGCGCCAACGGCGCGGGCAAAACCACGACGCTCAAGACCCTCTCCGGCCTGCTCCGCCCGAAGAGCGGCACGGTGACATATAAGGGCGAGGACATCACGCGCTTGCCGCCGCACCGTATCGTCGCGCGCGGCCTCGGTCACGTGCCGGAAGGCCGCATGGTCTTCGCCAACCTCACCGTCGACGAAAACCTCGCGATGGGTGCCTACCTGCTGAAGGACAAGGAGCGCATCGCGCGCAATCGCGCCTACGTCTTCGATATTTTCCCGCGCCTGAAGGAGCGTCTCGGCCAAGCCGCCGGCACGCTCTCCGGCGGCGAGCAGCAGATGCTCGCGATCGGCCGCGCGCTGATGGGCGATCCGCAACTGCTCATGCTCGACGAGCCGTCGCTCGGCATCGCCCCGAAGCTCATCAGCACGATTTTTGAAAAGATCATCGAGATCAACCGTGCCCACGGCGTCACGATCCTGCTCGTCGAGCAGAACGCCAAACTCGCCCTGGAGATCTCGCACGACGCCTACGTCCTCGAAACCGGACGCGTCGTGATGCAAGGCCCGTCGGAAAAACTCCGCGCCGACCCGCAACTCAAAGCCGCCTACCTCGGCGGGTGAGTCTCACTCCGTGTAGGAGCGGCTTTACGCCGCGATCCGAACGCGACAAGCGCCTCGAACCAATCGCGGCGTAAAGCCGCTCCTACAATTTTCGCTCCCGACAGTCCGGCATGCCCGGCGTTGCGCGCAGCACGAGAGCGCTCATCGTCACGTTCGCTCACCCCATGAAAGCCCGCCTCGCGTTCGGCTGCCTCGCCCTGCTCTTTCCTCTCGTCAGCGCCTCGGCCGGCACCGCCCCGGCCGCCTCGCTCGCCACCTGGCCGGAGCCCACGCGCGAAAACAAACCGTGGACGCGCTGGTGGTGGCTCGGCAGCGCGGTCGACGAGGCGAACCTCACGCGCGAACTCGAGTCGTTCGCCGCCGCCGGCTTCGGCGGCGTCGAGATCACGCCGATCTACGGCGTGCGCGGCGCCGAATCGCGCTACGTCGACTTCCTCTCGCCGCGCTGGGTGCAACTCGTCGAACACACCGGCCGCGAGGCGAAGCGCCTCGGCCTCGGCGTCGACATGGCTACGGGCACCGGCTGGCCCTTCGGCGGTCCGTGGATTCAACCGGCCGACGCGATCCAGAAAGCCACACTCGTCGACGGCAAACTCGCCGGCGCTCCGACCGGCATGAAAGTGAAACGCGCCGCGCCCGGCGACGAAGGCCTCGTCGTCGATCCCTACTCTCCCGCCGCGCTCGGCCACTACCTCGCGCCGTTCAGCGCCGCGTTTGAAAAATTCCCCCGCAAACTCCTCCGCAGCCAGTTCCACGACTCGTTCGAATACTACGAGGCCTCGTGGACGCCCGAGCTGCCGCGCGTTTTCCGCGACATGCACGGCTACGACGTGCAGGAATTCGCCGCCGCCCTGACCGCGAAGGAGTCCGACGCACAAGCCGTCCCCGCCGACACACTGGCGCGCGTGAAAGCCGACTACCGCGCCACGCTCGCCAAGCTCCACCTCGACTACGTTCGCACCTGGCGCGATTGGTCGCACGCACGCGGCTGGCTGATCCGCAACCAGGCGCACGGCGCGCCGGCCAACTTGCTCGACCTCTACGCGAACGCCGACATCCCCGAGGTCGAGGTGTTCGGCTCGACGCCGTTCGCCGTGCCCGGCCTGCGCCGCCTCGAAGCCGAAGTGCGCAGCACGCACTCGTTGCCCGAATCGCTGATCCTGCGCATGGCGTCGTCCGCCGCGCACGTCGCCGGCCATCCGCTCACCTCCTGCGAAACGCTCACGTGGCTGCGCGAGCATTGGAAGGAAGCGCCGTCGATGATGAAGCCCGAGATCGACCGGATCTTCGCCGAAGGCATCAACCACCTCGTCTACCACGGCGCCGCCTACTCGCCCGCCGACGCGCCGCGGCCCGGCTGGCTCTTCTACGCGTCGACCGAGTTCAACGACCGCAACCCGCTCTGGTCCGACTTCGCCGCGCTCAACGCCTATGTCACCCGCGTGCAATCGATCCTCCAAGCCGGCGCGCCCGACAACGACGTGCTCGTCTACTGGCCCGCGCACGACGTGTGGGACAACCCGAAAGGCCTCATGAAAATGCTCGAGGTCGCCGACACGAGCTGGATGGTCGACTCCCCCGCCGGAAAACTTGGCCGCGCCCTGCTCGCCCGCGGCTACGCCTTCGACTGGATTTCCGACGATCAACTCGCCGCGACATCCACCGCCGGCCGCAACAGCCACCGCCTCCGCACGCCCGGCGGCAACACCTACAGCGTGCTCGTCGTTCCTGCCACGCGCCGCATGCCGGTCGAAACGCTCCGCCAAATCGTCGCACTCGCCGCCGCCGGTGCGCACGTCGTCATTCAGCAAATCCCCGACGACGTCCCCGGCTACGGCCGCCTCGACGAGCGCCGCGCGGCCTTCAGGGAACTGCTCGCTGCACTCGCGAAAACGTCCGCCACCGTCGTCGGCCGCGACGAAGCGGATGCCGTGCTCGGCACGCCCGCTTTCGCGCAAAACGCGCGTCGCGAAGCGATCGTCGACCGCGGCGTGAGCTTCACGCGCAGACGCCGCGACGACGGCACGGACTATTTTTTCACCAACCTCGGCGCGAAGCCTCTCGACGGATGGGTGACGCTCGGCGTCGACGCCGCGGACGCATTCATCCTCGATCCGCTCACTGGCCGCACCGGCCGCGCCGCGCTCAAAGCCGACGGCCCGCGCGCGGCGATCTACCTCCAACTCGCCGGCGGCGAATCGCTCATCGTGCGCACCAGCCAGCAGCGGCAGCCCGACGCACCGACCTGGACCTACCTCGCGCCCGCCGACGAGCCGCGCTCACTCGCCGGCGAGTGGCAGATCGATTTCACGCGCGGCGGCCCCGCTCTCCCCGCGCCGATCCGCACGACCGAACTGAAATCCTGGACCGAGCTCGGCGACGCCGAGGCCCAGCGATTCGCCGGCACGGCGACCTACCGACTCGAGTTCGAGTTGCCCGCCGACGTGCAAGCCGACGACTGGGAACTCGACCTCGGCGATGTCCGCGAGACCGCTCGCGTGCGCCTGAATGGCGCCGACGCCGGCCTCGCGTGGTCACTGCCATTCCGGCTGCGCGTCGGCCAATTCCTCCAACCGGGCCGCAACATCCTCGAAATCGACGTGACCAACCTCGCTGCCAACCGCATCCGCGACCTCGATCGGCGCGGCGTGCCGTGGAAAATCATGCGCGAGATCAACTACGTCGACATCCGCTACCAACCGTTCGACGCCTCGAAGTGGGAGCTCACGCCCTCCGGCATGCTCGGCCCGGTGCGGCTGGTGCCGTTGACGCCGATCATCCCGCGTTGAGGTCGCCGTCTGCGCATGCAACGGGTAGGGCGCACCGGCCCGGTGCGCCGGGGACGCGATACCACACTCGCGGCGGAGCGGGCCGCTCCGCCCTACCTCACGTTACGAGCGTTCCGCCGCTTGATTTTTTCCCGCGACCGCTAAACTAGCCGACTCGCCTTTTCCGCACTCTCAACTCTCATCCCTCAACCCTCAACTTTTCCCATGTCCACCGCCACTCCGCAAAAATTCGAGTTCCAAGCCGAAATCAAGCAACTGCTCGATATCGTCATCCACTCGCTCTACACGGAGAAAGAAATCTTCGTGCGCGAGCTCGTGTCGAACGCCTCCGACGCGCTGGAGAAACTCCGCCATCTCCAGCTCACCGAGAAGGAAATCCACGACGACAACCTGCCGCTCGAGATCAACCTCACGACCGACGACAAGGCGAAGACGATCACGATCCAGGACTTCGGCCTCGGCATGACGCGCGCCGAGCTGATCGAGAATCTCGGCACGATCGCCCACTCCGGATCCAAGGCGTTCTTGAAGGCCCTCGGCGAAGGCGGCGCGAAGAACTCGAACCTCATCGGCCAGTTCGGCGTCGGTTTCTACAGCGCGTTCATGGTCGCGAAGTCCGTGAAGGTCTACACGCACTCGTGGAAGAAGGGCGAGCCCGGCCAACTCTGGACGAGCGACGGCTCCGGCGCCTACGAGATCGAGGAGAGCGAAGGCCAACGCCGCGGCGCGAAGATCGTCATCGATCTGAAGGACGAGTGCGCCGACTTCGCGCAGGATTGGAAGGTGAAGGAGATCCTCACCCGCTACAGCGCGTTCGTCGGTTTCCCGATCACGCTCAACGGCGAGAAGATCACCAGCGTCCAGGCGCTCTGGCTGCGCAACAAGTCCGAGATCAAGGACGAGGAATACACCGAGTTCTACAAGTTCCAGGCGCACGCCCACGACGAGCCGCGCTACCGCCTGCACTTCAACGCCGACGCGCCGCTCACGATCAACGCGCTGCTCTTCGTCCCGCAGGAGAACACCGAGAAACTCGGTTTCTCCCGCCTCGAGCCGTCCGTCTCGCTCTTCTGCCGCAAGGTGCTCATCGATGCGCACCGCAAGGATCTCCTGCCCGAGTGGCTGCGCTTCCTGAAGGGCGTCGTCGATAGCGAGGATCTCCCGCTCAACATCTCGCGCGAGACGATGCAGGACAAAGCGCTGCTCGAAAAACTGAGCAAGGTCATCACGAAGCGTTTCCTCAAGCTGCTCGAAGAGGAGTCCGCCCAGCGCGTCGACGCCTACAACGAATTCTACGCACAGTTCGGCATCTTCCTGAAGGAAGGCGCCGCGCTCGACTTCACGCACAAGGACCAGCTCGTGAAACTGCTCCGCTGGGAGTCGTCGCTCACCGAGAAGGGCAAGACCACGTCCCTCGCCGACTACGTCTCCCGCATGAAGGACGGGCAAAAAGAAATCTATTACCTCGTCGCCCCGAACCGCGAAGCGATCGAGTCCGGCCCGTATCTCGAAGGCTTCAAGGCCCGCAACCTCGAGGTGCTCTTCTGCTACGAGGCGGTCGACGAATACGTCTTCAACAACGTCCGCGAGTTCGACGGGAAGAAATTCCTCTCCGCCGACCACAGCGACGTGAAGCTCGACGACGTCCCGCAGCAAGGCGAGGCGCTCAGCGAGTCCGAGGTGAAGGAACTGACCGCGTGGCTCAAGGAGTCGCTCGGCGCGCAAGTCGCCGACGTGAAGTCCAGCGATCGCCTCGTCGGTTCGCCTGCCCTCGCGACCAACGCCGACAAATTCGCCTCGCCGATGATGCGCCGCATGATGAAGGCGATGAAGAAGCCCGGCGAAGCCGACGAGCCCGTGAAGGTGAACCTCGAGATCAACCCGCGCCACGCCGTCATCAAGAAGCTCGCCGCGCTCCGCACCGCCGACGCCGACAAGGCCGAACTCGTCGCCGAGCAACTGCTCGACAACGCCCTCATCGCCGCCGGCCTGCTCGAAGACCCGAGCCGCATGGTCGCGCGTCTGAACAAGCTGCTCGAGAGCGTGTGAGCGCGCCGAAGACGGACTGATCGCGAGCCAGCGAAACAATTCAGGCGCCGGAGTCATCCGGCGCCTTTGCCTTTTAGGTAGGGCGAGTCGTCCCCGACGAGCCGCGAGCGCGAACCCACTGCCACGACGGCGGCGCAATTTTCGCACTATAAACTCTCGGTGCCGCGACACGCGTCGCCGCTTGTTTTCACGAACGCGCAGGCGGATAGTATGTCTCCCGCGGGCACGCAGACTGCCCTTCGGCGAAGATCGGCAGACTGCGCGCACGCCCCCGGGGCCTGTGCCCGGACGTCCTGAGTAGCTCGAACCGTCATGCTCCATGAAAACCTCGCGAATTCTGGCAAGTTTTTCGCTCGCAGCGGCGCTGGTTTGCTCCGCGGGCGAGTCGGTAGCGCCCGGAGAGGCGGTCGTCCTCCCCGACCTCGCGTTCCCGTTACAGCTCCTACACCGCGGCGTCACCAGCGGTGAAGTTCACGTGATGCTGAAGGTGGGACCGGACATGCGTCTCAAGGACGCGCTCGTCACCGCCTACACGCACAAGGCGTTCGCCGATGCCACGCTCGCCGCTCTGGCGCAAGGCACCTTCCACCCGCAGCGCATCGACGGCCAGCCAGTCACGACACTCGTCCCGCTGATCGTGCGTTTCGAGGTCAACGGCCTGCTCGTCGTCGAGCGTTTCGCCAACAGCGAGACCGAACTCCGCGCGGGAGACTTCGCTTACCAGCCTTGCGAGGCCGCCCGACTCGACCGTCCGCTGCAAATCCTCGCCGCGCCTTCGCCCGGCTGCCTGCAGGGCGTGCGTGGGCAGGTGATCGTGGAATACTACGTCGACGAGTCCGGGCGCGTGCGCATGCCGGAGATCGTCGAGGCGGAAAACGCGGTTTTGGCCGGCCTGAGTCTGCAGGCGGTGGAGCAGTGGCAATTCACGCCGCCGAGCTGCAAGGGCCGCCCGGTCCTGGTGCGCGTCCGCCAAGCCTTCGTCTTCGCGCCTGAGAAAGCGAGCTGACGAAATCCGCCCGTAAGCCTCGGCGCGGCGATCGGAGGGGCGCAGTGCTGCTGCGGCCCTTCGACGGCGGCGGAGCCCGACGCGCCGCTCAGCGTTTGATGCCGACGTATTCGAGAAAGGCGTCCTGCGAGGGCGCGCGGCCGAGGAATTTTTCGACCGACTCGTTCGCATCGCGCGTGTGTGCGATGGCGTAGATTTCCTTGCGGAGCCGACGGCCGACCTGTTCGTCGAGGAAGCCGCCCGGCGCGTGCTTGAACACGCTCGCCATGTCGAGCGCCAGCACCTTGGCCCACATGTAGCCGTAGTAGCCGGCGTCGTAGCCCGCGAGGTGACCGAAGTAAGCGACGAACGCCGTGTCGGCCGGCGGCGCGATGGCCACGCGCGCGAGTGTTTCGTTGCCGACTTTCACGACGTCGACGTCCGTCGTCTCCACCGTCGGGCGAGCGTGCAGGTTGAGATCGATCAAGCCGAACGAAAGCTGGCGACGCGTGGCGTAGCCTTCGGTCGCCTGACGCGCGGCTTCGGGCGCGGCGATCGTCTCGGCGGGGATTTTCTTCTTCGGGTCGCGGTAGTCCGCGGCGAAGGTGTCGAGCACGGCCTTGTCCCAAACCCAGTTCTCGAGCATCTGCGAAGGCGCTTCGACGAAATCCTGTGGCACGGCGAATCCCGTCAGCGCCACAAAGCGCGAGCGACTGAGGATGCCGTGCATCACGTGACCAAATTCGTGGAAGAGGGTCACGACGTCATCGTGCTTGAGCAGCGACGGCTTGTCCGCGGACGGCGCAGGGAAGTTGCAGAGCAGCGCCTCGACCGGAAGATCGTAGCTGCCATCGGCGAGCACGCCGCCGAGCTTTTGCTGGAAGCAGGCGAAGTGGTTGAACTTCCCCTCGCGCGGAAACATGTCGAGGTAGAACGCCCCGAGCACTTCGCCGTCGGTGCGGTCCTGCACGACGTAGAGTTGCACGCCGTCGGCCCAGACGTAGGGCGGCTGCGCCTGCGTGAACTTCAGGCCGAAGATTTTTTGGTAGATGGCGAACATCCCTTCGAGCGTCGCCTGATAGGGGAAGAAGTCGCGCAGCGCCTCGCGGTCGACGGCGTAGCGCTCCTTCATCAGCTTGTTCGTGTAGTAACTGATGTCCCACGACTCGAGCTGCGCGTCCGGCTTGCCGGTGTCCTGCGCCTTCAGCGCGCGCAGCGTTTCCATCTCCTGCGAAAACTTAGGCTGCAATCCGCTGACGAGGCGCTCTTCAAACTGCACGGCGGTGGCGCCGTTCTTCGCCATGCGTGTCTCGATCTGGTAATCCGCCCACGAGGCGTAGCCGAGACGGCGCGCGATCTCGCCGCGGAGGGCGACGAGCTTCTTGAGCACGTCGACGTTCTTCTCGCGTCCGAGGTTGTTGCGGGCGACCGAGACGCGGCGGCGCGTCTCGGCGTTGGTCGCATTCTCGGCGATCGCGACCGCGTGCCAGGTGACGTTCGCCATCACTCGATACTTGCCGTCCGGCTGTTTGACGCCGGGGCTCTCAAGAAAACTCTGCGGCACGCCGGCGAGTTCTTCGGCGGTGAAATCGATCGGCGCGCGCGCCTGGTTGATGTTCACGGCGAACTCCGTGTTCAGCGCGGCAAGTTCCTTCTGAAGTTTCTCCACCTCGGCGCGCTCGGCAGCCGGCAGGCTCAGGCCCGCGCGGCGATAGTCGCGCATCGTGAAGTCGAGCAGGCGCTGCTCTTCGGCCTGGAGCTTCGGCTTCACGTCGGCGATGGCCTTCAGCACCTGATAAAGATCCTCGCGATAGGTGACGCCCACCGCCCAGCCGGAGAGTTTCACGGTCGCGTCGTTCGCGGCGTCGCGCACGGCGGCGTCTTGATTCGATTGCGCAACGGTGCCGAGTTGCGAGTTGAGATCGCTGACTTTCGCGGTGATCGCGTCGACGGTGGCGAACGTGTCCGCGAAGGTGCGCTTGGCGGCGTCCTGCGCGACGACCGCGGCGAGCGCAGCGTCGGCATCGCGGATCGCGGCGTCGGTTTGCGCGCGGACTTCGTCGACGGTCTTCGGGTAGGCGACGAGCTCGAGGCGGGCGTTGTGCTTGGCGGCGAGCGCTTGGAAATCCGCCAGCGCGGCCGGCGCGGCGTTCGTGATCGGGAGGGTCATGGCAAAAAGAGCGCCGGCGAGGGCAAGAGGCGAACGTGAGGGGAGGTTCATCGCGAGTGGCGTCGGCGTTGGTCGGAGAAACGACAGCTCACATCGCACGCGGTTCACCGGCAAACCTTTTGGGGGCGGCGGTCGTCGTGATTAGCTTTGCCGACGCCCGGCTTGGTGCTTCTTCTGGTGTCATATGATGAGAATACCCCGCACGCTGCTGGCGCTGGTGATCACGACCACCGCCCTCTTCGCGCAAACGCCGCCGGAGCAGACTCGCCTGCTTCGTTTCCCCGCCACCAACGGCTCGCAGATCGTCTTCAGCTACGCCGGCCAGCTCTACACGGTCGGCATGGACGGCGGCACCGCGCGCCGGCTCACCGACGCGCCCGGCTGGGCGATTTTCCCGCGCTTCTCGGCCGACGGCGCGCAACTCGCCTTCACCGCGCAATACGACGGCAACACCGAAGTCTACGTCATGTCCGCCGACGGCGGCACGCCGCGCCGGCTCTCCTACACCGCGCTGAACAACCGCGACGACCTCAGCGATCGCATGGGGCCGAACAACCTCGTCATGGCGTGGAAGAACACGACCAACGAAGTCGCCTACCGCGGCCGTTGGACGGACGCGAACGACTTTCTCGGCCAACTCTACACCGTCGGCCTCGATGGCGACGTGCCGCAGCAACTGCCCGTGCCGCGCGGCGGATTTCTCAGCTTCTCGCCCGACGACACGAAGATGGCCTACAACCGCGTGTTTCGCGAATTCCGCACCTGGAAACGCTACCGCGGCGGCATGGCCGACGACGTCTGGATCATCGATCTGAAGACCGGTGCGCTCGAGAACGTCACCAACAACCCCGCCCAGGACATCATCCCGATGTGGGCGCCGAACGGCCGCATCTATTTCCTCTCCGACCGCGACGGTCACCTGAATCTCTTCTCGCTCGACCTCGCCTCGAAAAAAACGGCTCAGCTCACGACGTTCAAGGACTACGACATCAAATTCCCCTCGCTCGGCAAAGGCGGCATCGTCTTCGAACAAGGCGGCGCGATCTGGCACTTCGATCTGAAGACGGAGAAAGCCCGCCAAGTGCCGATCACGGTGAAGGAAGACATGGCGGTCGCGCGCGGCGGCATCGTCAACGTCTCGAAGCTTGTCCAAAGCGTGCAGCCCTCGCCCGACGGCAAGCGCGCTGTCGTCGTCGCCCGCGGCGAGATTTTCACCGCGCCCGCGAAGAACGGCCCGGTGCGCAACCTCACCCAAACCTCCGGCGTGCACGAGCGCGACGCCGTCTGGTCGCCCGACGGCAAGTGGATCGCCTACCTCTCCGACGCGACCGGCGAAAACGAAATCTGGATTCGCCCGCAGGACGGTCGCGGCGAGCCGCAGCAGATCACGAAGGAAGCGAAGACTTATTACTACGCGCCGCAGTGGTCGCCCGACAGCAAGAAACTCCTCTGGGGCGATCGCGAGCAACGCCTGCAGTTCGTCGATGTCGCCTCCAAGGAAGTCACGCTCGTCGACAAGAACGACGCCTTCGAGATCACCGATTTCGCCTGGGCGCCCGACAGCAAATGGGTTTCCTGGATCGCGTCGCGGCGCGGCACTTATCCGAAGGTCCGCCTCTACTCGCTCGACAGCAAGAAGACCGTCGACGTCACCGACGGCTGGTGGTCCGTGAGCGACGTCGTCTTCAGCGACGACGGCAAGTGGCTGCTCTATGCCTCCGGCCGCGACTTCAACCCGACCTACGGCGTCACCGAATTCAACCACATCTACCGCGACTGGGAGCGTGTCTACCTCGTCGCTCTCGCAAAGGACACCGAGTCGCCCTTCAAGCCGAAGAGCGACGAAGTCGAAGTCGCCAAGGACGAGGAGGCGAAAGACAAAGCCGCCGCCGACAAGACCGACGCCAAACCGAGCGACGCCCCGAAACCCGCCGGCGACAAAGCCGTCGCCGACAGCGGCACCGCGGAGAAAAAAGACAAGGACGTCGATGCCGCGGCCAACGGCGCCGACAAGAAAGACGGCAAAGACGCGAAGGAGGCGAAGAAGAAACCCGTCGTCGTGAAGGTCGACGCCGAGGGTTTCACCGAGCGCACCATCGCGCTCCCGATCGCCGCGTCGAACTACCCGATCATCGAGATGGTCGGCGACAAGGTTTACTACCTGCGCACGAGCAGCCAATTCGGCGGCGGCCCGGGCACGATGTTCGTCTACAATCTCAAGGACCAGAAAGAGACCGAGCTCGGCAGCGCGAACAGCTTCATCGTCACCGCCGACCGAAAGAAGATTCTCATCGGTCTCCAACGCGAGTTCGCGATCATGGATTTGCCGACCGCAAAGTTCGAGCTGAAGGAAAAGCTCAACCTCTCCGGTCTGGAGATGCGCCTCGATCGCATCGCCGAGTGGAACCAAATCTACAACGAAGCCTCGCGCCAGATGCGCGATTTCTTCTACGCGCCGAACATGCACGGCCTCGACTGGCCCGCGATGACCAAGAAATACGGCGCCCTCGTCCCGTCCGTCCGTCACCGCAACGACCTCAATTACCTCATCGGCGAACTCATCGGCGAACTCTCCGTCGGCCACGCCTACACCGGCGGCGGCGATCGCGTGAACGAGGCCCCGCGCATCGCCACCGGTCTCCTCGGCGCGAAGCTCTCCCGCGACCCGCAATCGCGCGCCTACCGCATCGACCACATTCTCCCCGGCCAGAACTGGGAAAACGGCCTGCGCTCGCCGCTCACGGAAATGGGCGTCGGCGTGAAAGCAGGCGACTTCATCCTCGCGGTCGACGGCAAGCCCGTCGCCGGCCTGTCGTCGATCTACGCCGCGCTCGTCGGCACCGCCGGCAAACAGGTCGTGTTGCGCGTCAACTCGAAGCCCGTCGATGACGGCGCGCGCGATGTCACCGTCGTGCCGATCGCCGACGAAAAACCGCTCTACTACCAGGAGTGGGTCGCGAAGAACCGCGACTACGTTGCCCAAAAAACCAACGGCCAAGTCGGCTACCTGCACATCCCCGACATGGGCCGCGACGGCCTGAACGAGTTCGCGAAGCAATTCTATCCGCAGCTCGACAAGAAGGCGTGGATCATCGACGACCGCGGCAACGGCGGCGGCAACGTCTCGCCGCAAATCGCCGAGCGCCTCAGCCGCGTGCTCGATTTCTTCTCCGTCGGCCGCAACACGCAGCCGGTGCCGAATCCCGGCCCGCAAGCGTGGGGGCCGAAGGTTCTGCTCATGAACGAATTTTCCGCGTCGGACGGCGACATCTTCCCGTATCGTTTCCGCCAGCGGAAACTCGGCACGTTGATCGGCAAGCGCAGTTGGGGCGGCGTCGTCGGCATCCGCGGCACGCTGCCGATCGTCGACGGCGGCTCGCTTAACCGCCCCGAATTCGCCAACGGCATCGACGCCGAGGGCAAGAACTGGATCATCGAGGGCCACGGCGTCGACCCCGACATCGTCGTCGACAACGACCCGTGGAAGGAATTCCACGGCGAGGACCAGCAGCTCGACAAAGCCATCGAGCATATCCTGAACGAGGTGAAGACAAAGGCCCGCGACATCCCGCCCACGCCGCCGTATCCGAACAAGAGCGCCGGCTCCTGAGCCGCGCGCTCCGTCGCATTTCAACGAAGGCCGGTCACTCGACCGGCCTTTTTTATCCGGAGGCCCGCGACCTCCGGGCGCGGGTGACCCGTCCGCGGAGCGGCCGGGCTACCTTCTCCAAACAATTTGCCGAGGGGTTCCCCGTCCCCCACCGTATCACCGAGCATGACGCCACCCGACTCCCTCCGCTCCCTGCTCCGCCGCTGGTCGCACGAGCCGGCGCCCGCGCCGGACTTCGCCACCGGCGTCTGGGCGCGCATCGAGGCCGCGCGTCACGACGAGCGCGTCGTTGTCGCCTTCCGTTGGACACTGCCGATCGCGGCGTCGCTCGCGCTCTTCCTCGGCGTTGGGGCCGCCCGCGTCCAATCGCAGCGTGTGCACACCGCACAAATGGCCGACTTCTACGTCCGCACGGTCGACCCGGTGCAGCGAGCCGAGCACGGCGAACACCACCCATGAAGCGCTGGCTGACGCTGCTCGCGATCGTCGCGCTCGTAGGCGCCGGCTCCTATTTCGCGACGCGCGCCCTCTGGCCCGCGCCACCCGCCGACGAAGACCAGGTCGCGTGGATCGCCCGCGAGTTCAAGCTCACACCCGCACAGCGCGACGCCGTCGAGAAACTCCACCGCGATTACCTGCCGGTGTGCTCCGACCACTGCGCGCTGATCGTCGACGCCCGCGAACGCCTTGCCGCCAACCCGGGCGATGCCGCACTTCGAGCCGACGTTGCCCGCCTGGAACGTCAATGCCAGCAGGCCACACTCGCGCACGTCCGCCAAGTCGCCGCGTGCATGGAGCCGAAGCAGGCCCAGCGCTTTCTCTCGCTCGTCGAGCCGCGCATTCTTCACCACGACCACAACGCCGTGTTCGGCCTGAAATGACGCCCGCCGCGGACCCCAGCGACGAAGACACGATGCTCGCGCTCCAACGCGGTGAAGCGCTCGCGCTCAACCGGCTCATGAGCCGCTGGGAGCGCCCACTGCGCAGCTTCCTTTATCGCTCCACGCGCAACGAGCACGACGCGCTCGATCTCGCTGAGGAAACCTTCGTGCGCGTCTACCTGCATCGCGCGCGCTACCGTGTCGGCGCTCGGTTCTCGACGTGGATGTTCCAGATCGCGCTCAACCTCGCCCGCGACCACGCCCGCCGCGCGCGCCGCCGGCCGACCGACTCGCTCGAAGAGGCGCCGGAGCAATTCACCACCGCAACGCCGCGCGGCGACGCCACCGCCGCCGAGGCCGCCGCCGCCGTGCGCACCGCCGTCGCCGCGCTGCCGGAAGATTTGCGCGAGGCCGTGCTGCTCTCGGAGTTCCAGGATCTTTCGCACGCCGAGATCGCCGAGATCGTCGGCGCGACACCGAAGGCCGTCGAAACGCGTCTCTACCGCGCCCGCGAAAAACTCCGCAGCCTGCTCGCACGCTATCTCCGCGAGTAGGGCCGGCTTCAGCCGACCCAAGCGGATGCCCGCGCGAAAGTGACGTTCGCGAACAACGTCGAACTGGTCCGGCTGCAGCCGGACCGACGCCCCCGGCTGCTACACCCGGAACCGCATTGCATCCGTCGCTGTGCCGGCCCCGCGGTGCTTGCCGTTCGACAAGCGCATCGACGTGCTCGAACGTGCGAGCATGGCGATTGTCACCGTCAACCCGGCCACTGGCCGCCAGCTCCGCACGTATCGCGAGCACACCGCCCGCGAGGTGGATCGCGCGCTCGAGCGCGCCGCGCACGCGTTCGTGTCCTGGCGCGCGCTGACCTTCGCGCAACGCGCCCGCCACCTGCGCGCGCTCGCCCGCGAGCTACGCCGTCACATCGACAACCACGCCGCGCTCATCGCGACGGAGATGGGCAAGCCCACGACGCAAGCGCACGCAGAGGTCGAGAAGTGCGCGCTCAATTGCGATTTCTTCGCCGAGCACGCCGCGCGCTTCCTCGCCGACGAGCGCCCCGCCGGCGCGCCCGAGCACCGCTACGTCACTTACCAGCCGCTCGGCGTCGTGCTCGCGATCGAGCCGTGGAATTTTCCGTTCTGGCAGGTGTTCCGCGCCGCGGCGCCGGCGTTGATGGCCGGCAACACGCTGGTGCTGAAACACGCCGCGAACGTCACCGGCTGCGCACTCGCGATCAAAAAACTTTTCGCCCGCGCGGGCGTGCCGCGCGGGGTTTTCCAGACGCTGGTCGTCAGCGGCCGGCGCGCCGAGGCGCTCGTGGACGACGAGCGCATCGCGATGGTCACGCTCACCGGCAGCACCGCCGTCGGCCGGCGCGTCGCGGCGCGCGCGGGCGCCGCGATGAAGAAAGGCGTTTTCGAGCTCGGCGGCAGCGATGCCTACGTGATCCTCGCCGATGCCGATCTCGATCTCGCCGCCGAACTCTGCGCCGAGTCGCGCCTCTACAACACCGGCCAGAGCTGCGTCGCGGCGAAGCGGTTCATCGTCGTCGAATCCGTGCGCGCTGCGTTCGAGGAAAAATTTTGCGCCGCGCTCGCTTCGCGTCGACTCGGCGATCCGCGCGACGGCGAAACGCAACTCGGCCCGCTCGCACGCGCGGATCTACGCCGCAAGCTGCACGCGCAAGTGCGGCGCAGCGTTCGTGCCGGCGCACGCCTCCTGTTGGGCGGCAAGTTGCCGCGCGGCGCCGGTAATTTTTATCCCACGACCCTGCTGACGAACGTGCGGCCCGGCACGGCGGCGTTCGACGAAGAGTTATTTGGACCGGCCGCCGCAATCGTGCCCGCGCGCAACGAAGCGGATGCGATCCGACTCGCGAACTTGACGCCGTTCGGACTCGGCGCGGGCGTTTTCACGCGCGACCGCCGGCGCGGCGAGCGCATCGCGCGCGAGGAGCTGCAGGCGGGCAACGCATTCGTAAACGAGTTCGTGCGCTCACACCCAACGCTGCCGTTCGGCGGCGTGAAGCAGAGCGGTCACGGTCGCGAACTCGGAGCGTGGGGCATGCGCGAGTTCACCAACGTGAAGACGATCAGCGTGCGGTGATGTCCGGCGTCTCGACGGGTGGATTCGATTCCAGCTTGCCCCACGTTTCCTCCATGATCTGGCGCACGCGCTCCGCTGAAACCCGCAACCGCAGGAACCGGTGAAAAGGACCGCGACTCGCCGCGCTGGTGTGATATTCTCCCGCCTCGGCGTGAAAAAAGCGCCGACTCCGCAAATCACCCACGCTGCGTAGAAACTCCCGATCGGCCGAAAAATAGTCCGGCAACGCTGCCAGCAGGCTCCGGAGCGGGCGGGCGTGGAAATACAACGCGCGCCGCAAGAGATGCTCCTCGAATCCGGATGGATCGATGCGATGCTTCGCAGAATAGCGTTCGCGGAAGGACAGCGCCATTTGAGGTAAGGGGAGCGAGCGGTGACCGGTAAAGTCCTCAGAACATACATTCCCGATGAGCCTCGCAATCGCGCCGATACCTCAGATTGGCTGGGTATTATCCCGCCGTGCACTCGACGCAATTGCGACCCGGATGCCCCCCGCGAGAACAAGATCTTGCGATCGTCGCCCCGGGGCGGCCGGTCGCGACCGTGAGCTTTGTAGCGACTTGGGGTGAGCAAGATGCAGCCGACGACGACTCCGTTTCGCCGACAAATCCGCAAAAATTCTGCTTCCGTTTTCGTTCCCGGACTCTACGTTTCGGCACCTTGCTTCCGGAGAGGTGGCAGAGTGGTTGAACGCGCCGCACTCGAAATGCGGTTTAGGCTTATACCCTAACGTGGGTTCGAATCCCACCCTCTCCGCCAGCTTTCTTTCGGGAGCCGAAAGGAAGCTGACCGCCGAAGCCTTGGCGAAGGCGGGCAACGACGCCGACACCGACCCGAATCCGCCTCAAACGTTCTCGTCCTCGCTCCCGGACAGCTCGCGGCGATTGGCCGGGAGGTGCTGCGGGAGGAAAAAATAGTAGAGCATCAACTGCCAGCTCCGCGACGAGCGGTAGAGCAAGAGCGGCACGAGCAGCGCCGCCGCAATCGCGACCACGGCCGCAACCGTGTTACCCAGCACACCGTAATACCAGAGCAGCGCAATGGGCGCGAGGAACACGCAGCACGTCACACCGTAGTTGAGCGCCATGGCGCCGAGAAAAAACCCTTCCTCGCGTTCGAGCTTCAGACGGCACTGCGGACACTCGGAGTGGAGCTGAAGCGGTTTGTCGGCGCGGAAGAGCGTCTTGCCGCCGCAATTCGGGCAGCGATTCGTAAGGCCGCGTTGGACGATCTGGGATTGCGTGACGCTCATGGATGAAAGCCAAGCAAACCACGAAACCGGAGCAACACACGAAAAGAAGGCACGCCCGCCCGTGCCGCGCGGTTGGGGGGCGGGCCTGGTTTTCGCGTCTGCATGAAAAAGGCGCGCCGTTGCGGGCGCGCCTTCGAGAGTGGCTTAGTTTAGCTGCGACGTCTTAGGCTCCGAGTTGGAAGCGGACGAAGCGGCGGATGACCATGTTCTCGCCGATGGTGCCGACCTTTTCCTTCAGCAGATCCTTGATCGTCTTGTTCGGATCTTTGACGAAGGGTTGGTCGATGAGGCACACCTGCGAGAAATATTTCTCCAGTTTGCCTTCGACGATCTTCTGCACGGCAGCGGCGGGCTTGCCCTCCATCTGCGCCGCGGCGATTTCACGCTCCTTGGCCAAATCGGCTTCCGGCACCTGCTCGCGCGAAACGTAGAGCGGGCTGGTCGCGGCAATCTGCAAGCAGAGGTCGCGGCAGAACGCCTTGAAGTCGTCGTTCTTCGCGACGAAATCGGTTTCGCAACCGACCTCGACGAGGACGCCCACCTTGCCGCCGACGTGGATGTAGGACTCGATGAGGCCTTCCTTCGTGGTGCGGCCGGAGAGCTTGTCGATCTTGTTGCCGAGTTTTTTGCGCAGGAGGGTGATGGCGTCCTCCATGTGGCCCTTGGTTTCGTCGAGGGCCTTCTTGCAATCGAGCAGACCCGCGCCGGTTTTCTCGCGGAGCTCTGCAACCATACTGGCTGTGACAGCGGACATGGGAATGATTTCTAGGTTGGGAGATTAGACTTCTTCCGTGGAAACGGTCGATTTCTTCGCGCCGGCGGTGCGGGTCGTGCGTTTGCGCGGAGCAACGGCGGGTTTGTCGCTGACGAGTTCCTTCACGTCCTGCGGCAGGGCGACGACTTTATCGAGCACCTCGTCGGTGTCGGGGGTGCCGGCGGCGGAAGCGGCGGCGTCAGCGGCGGCCTTCTCGGCGCGCTGCACGCGGCGGTTTTCGCGGTGCGCGAGACCCGACTGGATCGCGGCGACGACCGTCTCGACGACGATGCGGATCGCCTTCGCGGCGTCGTCGTTGCCCGGGATCGGGTGCGAGAGCTGGGTCGGGTCGGAGTTGGTGTCGACGAGGCCGACGCACGGGATGCCGAGGCGCTTGGCTTCAGCGACGGCGATGGCTTCGTAGCCGGCGTCGATGACGAACATCGCACCGGGGAGCGCCGAGACGCCGGCGATGCCGTCGAAGTTGCGGGTCATGCGCGCCATCTCGCGGCGGATCGCGGACTCTTCCTTGGACGAGAGCTTGGCGAGCTCGCCGTTGGCGTCCATGGCCTGGAACTTCTTAAACTTGGCGAGCGACTTCTTGATCGTCTCGAAATTCGTGAGCGTGCCGCCCATCCAGCGCGTGGTGACGTAGGGCATGCCGGTCGCGGTCGCGGCCTCCTTGATCAATTCCTGCGCCTGGCGCTTGGTGCCGACGAGGAGGACTTCATCGCCCGAAGCGACGAGGTTCTCGAGGAACGCGCAGGCCCTTTCCAGCGCGGCGTGGGTCTTCTCGAGGTCGATGATGGTGATGCCCTGACGGTGACCGAACACGTAGGGCTTGGAGCGCGGGTTCCAACGCTTGGTCTGGTGACCGAGGTGGACGCCGGCATCGAGGAGGTCTTTGGGAGTGACGTTCATGGGATCTATGTATGTCGAATACACAGGTCGGCCAACTGGGCCGCCTTGCGATCAGACTGTGCCGCGAGCGCTGCGCCTGTTCAGACAGAGCGCGCGGCGAGTTTCTGTAGGTTGAGTTGAAGGAACAGGACGGGTCAAAACAGAGACGGCGCACAAGCGGAGCAAGACCTTTCTCCAAAAAACTAAAAATCTCCGTTGACAGTCGAAAACGCGGTTCGCACGTTGACCGCTCCTTTGTTGCAGGGTGGAGCAGCCTGGTAGCTCGTCAGGCTCATAACCTGAAGGTCGTTGGTTCAAATCCAACCCCTGCACCCAATTTGAGGCCCTCCCACTGCTCGGGAGGGCCTTTTGTTTAATATCTTACGAAATTTCGCCGCGGGGTTGAAAAATCCGGGACTTGTAGCGCTAAAATCGGCCGGTCCCCAAGAAGCACAACGATCGAGGCGGCCATAGTAGGGACGCCAATCGGCGCAGTGGCTAAAAGCGATGGAATGCGATCCCATCCGAACGACTCTTCGCTGACGGACAAAATTCCGGAAGTCTGCCGCACGCAGATTCTCGGTCAGCATAAACAGAAAACGTGAAATGCCGAACGGGGCTTAGCCGGTCGGAATAACGGCCGATCAGCTCCACACGTTAATCGTCGCACCGGTCGCGTCGCGGAGTCCGAGTTCGACCTTCTTCGCGTTCATCGCGGCGAGTCGTGCCGCCGCGCGCTCTGGGTCGGCCTTCTTTTTGGCGTAGGGTCAGCGGGTTAGTCGCCGTTCAGCCGGGGAAACCCCGATGGCGCCGCCGCGGGGAATGCCTCATAATGCCAAGCACACCTTCCCTCGCGCCGCTCGTATGCTTCGGCTGTTTTCCCATCGTTTTGGCTCGCTCAAGGGGCGGCTGGTCCTGCTGGGCGCCGTCGTGGTGCTCGCATCGTCGGTGCTCGGCGCCGCCCTCACCTACCGCGCCTACCTCCACGAACGCGACGCGATCACGCGCGACCTGCGCAACACCTCGCAGGCCGTCGCGACGCTCATCGATCAGGAAATAAAATCCCACGAGCGCTTCCTCCGCACGCTCGCGACCGCCGACGCGCTCGAGCGCGACGATTTCGCCGGCTTCTACGAACGCGCTGCCAAAATCGCCTCGGGCACCTCGCGCTGGATCGTCGTCGTGGACGAGACCGGCCAGCAACTCGTCAACACCCGCCTCCCGTTCGGCACACCGCTTCCTCGCACTCAACTTGCCGTCGGTGCGGTCGAGGCGTGGCGCGCCGACCGCGCCTTCGTCTCGGGCGTCACGCTCGGCACTGTCACCAAAGACTACGTCCTCGCGGTTTCCGTGCCGCACCGCCGCGACGGAAAACTCCGCTACGCCGTCGCGCTCGTGATGACGCCGCACGCCTTCGTCGAAGGCATCGACCTCCGCCAAATCGCACCCGGCTACGTCATGTCGGTCGTCGACAGCGCCGGCACGATCGTCTGGCGCAACCTCTCCGCCCAGAAATTCATCGGCCATAAAGCGACACCCGACGTCGTCCAAGCCGTCTTGCGGCGCGTGCCCTACGTCGCGCCGAGCCGCACGCTCGAAGGCATCGACGTCATCACCGCCGTCTCGCACAGCCCGCACAGCCGCTGGGCCACCGTCGTCGGCGCGCCGATCGCGTTGCTCGAATCGTCCGCCAAGCACCTCGTCTGGCTCGGTCTCGGCATCACGCTCGGCACCCTCGCCGTCACCGCCGCCCTCGCGTGGTGGATCGGCCGCGCCGTCCTTGGCGACGTCACCGCACTCGTGAGCGACGCCGAGAAATTCGGCCGCGGCATGCTCCCGCCGACGCGGCCGTGGGCGCTGATCGACACCGCCACCGTCGCCCACACGCTGCGTCGCACGCTCACGCAACTTCACACCGAGCTCAAGCATCGCACCGAAGCCGAAGCCGCGATGCGCCAGATCGAGCAACGTTTCCGACTCGCCGTCGCCGTCGATCAACTGACGCTCTTCGAGCAGGACGAGGATCTGCGCTACACCTGGCTGCATCCGGAACACGCCGAGCACCGCCACGCCCTCGGCCACACCGACGCCGAACTCGCCGAACGCGGCGAAGCCGCCTCCCTCGTCCGCCTGAAGCGCGAGGTCATAGCCACCGGAGAACCGCGCCACGGCGAAGTCTCCGTGCCGCTCGCCCGCGGCCTGCGCCACTACTCGCTCTTCATGACGCCGAAACGCGACACCGTCGGCAAAGTCGTGGGCGTCGCCGGCGCCGCCGTCGACATCACCGAGCGCAAAAACGCCGAGCAAGCCCTCGAACGCGCACAAGCCGAGCTCCGCCAGGCGAACGTCGAACTCGAATCCAAGGTCCGCGAGCGCACCGCCTCGCTCCATACGCTCGTGCGCCAGATGGAGGAGTTCACCTACAGCGTCTCGCACGATCTCCGCGCGCCGATCCGCGCCATCGCCGGTTTCTCCGGCGTCCTCCTCGAGGATCACAGCGCCCGCCTCGACGCCGAGGGCCGCGCGATTCTCGAACGCATCATGCGCAGCAGCGAACGCATGGACCGCCTCATCACCGACCTCCTCGCGTTCAGCCGCCTCTCTCGCCACGAAGTCGAGCTTACCCCCGTTTCTCCCGCGGAAATTCTCCGCGAAATCGTCATCGACCACCCCGAGCTCCAGTCGCCGCTCGCCACGCTCACGATCGCACCCGACCTCCCGACCGTGCTCGCCCAGCCCGCCCTCCTCCACACCGTCGGCAGCAATCTCCTCACGAACGCCGCGAAATTCGTCCGCCGCGGCGAAACTCCGCGCATCTTGATCCACGCCGAAAAACGCGACGGCGTCGCGCGCCTCTGGTTTTGCGACGCCGGCATCGGCATCCGCCCCGAACTCCAACCGCGTCTTTTCCGCATCTTCGAGCGCCTGCACAACGAAGACTACGCCGGCACCGGCATCGGCCTCGCGATGGTCCGCCGCGCCGTCGAGCGCATGCACGGCACCGTCGGCGTCGAGTCCGACGGCGTCCACGGTTCCCGCTTCTGGATCGAGCTGCGCCTCGCCCCCGTCGCCGTCGCGCGCGAACCCGCCGTGCTTGTCTAGCGCGGATTATTGAGTCTCGCCGATCAGGCTGCCGGGTAGGGCGCACCGGCCCGGTGCGCTGCGAAAACCGCAACACGCTCGCGGCGGAGCGGGCCTCTTCGCCCAACCACCGACAAATTGCACGACAGTCTATTGGGCGAGCTTCAATAAACCAAACCGTCGCC
Source organism: Opitutia bacterium (assembly GCA_016187945.1). Taxonomy (GTDB): domain Bacteria; phylum Verrucomicrobiota; class Verrucomicrobiia; order Opitutales; family Opitutaceae; genus Didemnitutus. Next base: position 1,273,287 of record JACPIT010000005.1, on the reverse strand, counting down.
GCCTCGGCGCTCCGCGACGACACGGTCGCGCCCACGTCGCACCACCGCGCTTTCGCTTCGTTCAATCGCGGCGTTCAAGCGCGACTAGCGCCAAAGACGCCACCGCTTTCCCGCTCTTCGCACTTTGCGTCGGCGCTCTCGGCGCTCGGCTTCGCGTCGACCATCGCCGCCTCGGTAAACCGCCCGACGCCTCGCGCCGGACCGACTCGCTGGAACGCCGGCGCGCCGCGCGCGGTCACGCAGGCATGGCCGTCGCCACGCTGCCCGTCTCGCCCGCCTCCTTGCCGCTCGCTGCCCGCATCAGCGCACCGGAGTTGCTCGATACGCTCGCGCCAGGCTCGCCCGAAGCCCGCACGTCTCGCCGCGAGTTGCACCGCATCAACGTCCTCACCGGCACCGACCGCTGGTTCGCGCGCATGCTGCGCTCGCACGGCCGCCCGCCGTCGCGCGCGCTCGAAATCGGCGCCGGCGACGGCGAACTCGCGTGCCGCCTCGCGCCGTTCCTCCGGGTCGACGGCCTCGATCGCACTCCGCGCCCCGCACATTTTCCCGCATGGCATCGCTGGCATGCCGTCGACGCCCTCGCCTTCCGCGATTGGCCAGACTACCCGATCGTCCTCGGCAATCTCGTCTGGCACCACTTCACCGACGGAGAACTGCGCCGCCTCGGCGCCGCGCTCTCGCCGCACGCCGAACTCGTCCTCGCCAGCGAACCGCATCGCTCAGCCTGGGCGCGCTGGTTGTTTCGCGCCACCGCTCGCGCACTGCGCTGGAGTCTCGTCACTCGACACGACGGTGCCGTCAGTATTGCCGCCGGTTTTCGCGGCGACGAACTGCCGCGCGTCCTCGGCCTCGACCGCCGCCACTGGCATTGCCGCATCACGCTCACCGTCCGCGGCGCGTATCGTCTCGTGGCGGAGAAACTCCGATGAACTCACTCGCCGCGACCGCCGTTCGTCGTCCCAGCCATCGTCAGACGGCTGGGAGCGCACCAGCATCCCAGGCCGGCGCCAGCCGCTCCACGGCCGCTGCCACATCCGCGCCGAAATACGCGCTGGGAAATCGGCCACCGCCCGCATGAACGCGCCGCGCCCGCTCGAAATCGTCGGCGGCGGCCTTGCCGGTCTCTCGCTCGGCGGCGCGCTCGCCCGCGCCGGTGTGAGCGTCACCGTTCACGAAACGCACGCCTTCCCGCGGCATCGCGTCTGCGGCGAATTCATCCGCGGGCTCGACGAGCGCACGATCGCGCACCTCGGCCTCGCGCCCGTTCTCGCCGGCGCGCTGCCGGTCCGCGAAGTTCGCTGGTTCGCCCGCGACACTCTGCTGCGGCGCCACCGGCTGACCACTCCCGCGCTCGCACTCAGCCGCCACATGCTCGACGCGCGGCTCGCCGGCGAATTCCTCCGCGCCGGCGGCACGCTGCACGCGAACCGCCGCGCGTCCAGCGAACCCGCCGTCGGTCGCGTGCTCGCCACCGGCCGCGCCGCCGCGCGCGACCCGGCGTGGATCGGCCTGAAACTTCACGCGTTCGACCTCCCCACTGCGCCCGCGCTCGAGATGCATCTCGGCGATCGCGCCTATGTCGGCGTATGTCCGCTCCCGGACGGTCGCACGAACGTCTGCGGCCTTTTCCGTCGCCGCGCGGAAATCGCCGCCGCTCGCGCCGAGCTGCTGCCCGCGTATCTGCGCGCGGCCGGGCTCGACGTCCTCGCCGCGCGCCTCGCCCGCGCCGAGATCGATCCGGAAAGCTGCACCGCCGTCGCCGGACTTCCCTTTCGCCCCCGCCTCGCGAGCGACGGTGTCCGCCTCGGGGACGCGTTCGCGATGATCCCGCCGTTCACCGGCAACGGCATGGCCCTGGCGTTCCAGAGCGCGGCACTTGCGGTCGCGCCGCTGCTCGCGTGGGCGCGACACGAGATCACGTGGGCCGCGGCCGAGCGCGGGATCGCGCGCCGGCTCCGCCGTCGTTTCGGGCTGCGCCTGCGTGTGGCGTCGCTTTGCCACGCTCCGCTCACCTCGCCGCGCCCGCAACGCTGGCTCGCCGCCGCCACGTCGAGCGGGCTCGTGCCGTTCGGTTGGCTGCAGCGCGTCCTCTCGTGACCATGCACCTCCACGCGCTCGCCACCGCCGTGCCGCCGCACTCGTTCACCCAGGAGGAATGCTGGGAAAAAGTCGCCGCGTCGCCGTTGCGCGAGCAACTCAGCCGTCGCTCGCTGCTCACCCTCCGCGCCGTCCTCACGCGCGACACGAGCATCGCCACGCGCCACTTCGCGCTCGCCGATCTCGAGCAGCTCCTCGCCAGCACGGCCGACGACCTCAACGCACATTTCCGCACCGCCGCCCCCGCGCTGGCCGGCGCAGCGCTCACGCGCGCACTCGACCGGGCCGGCGCCGTCGCGCGCGACCTCGATGCCCTGCTCGTCTGCACCTGCACCGGTTACCTCTGTCCCGGCGTCTCGAGCTACGTCGCCGAACAGCTCGGCCTGCGGCCCGACGCATTTCTCCAGGATCTCGTCGGCCTCGGCTGCGGCGCCGCGATTCCGATGTTGCGCGCTGCCGATGCGCTCTGCGCCGCCCGACCCGATGCGCTCGTCGCCACCGTCGCGGTCGAGATTTGCTCGGCGGCGTTCTATCTCGACGACGATCCCGGTGTGCTCGTCAGCGCCTGCTTGTTCAGCGACGGCGCCGCCGCGGCGCTGTGGCGCGGCGCCCCCGGAGCGACCGGCCTGCAAGTCCGCGGTTTCTCGACAACCCACCGGCCGGCCGAGCGCGACAAACTCCGCTTCGAGCAACGCGACGGCCGCCTGCGCAATCTCCTCCACCCCGCCGTCCCGAAAATCGCGGCCGACGCCGTGCGCGAACTCTTCGCGCGCGAAAACGGCCGGCCGCTGGCCCGCGTCATCTCGCACTCCGGCGGTCGCGACGTGCTCGACGCGCTGGAACCGGTTCTACCCGGCCACTCGCTCGACGCGAGCCGAGCGGCGCTGCGCGCGCACGGCAACATGAGCAGTCCGTCCGTGCTGTTCGCGCTCGAGGAAGCGCTGCGAGCGGACCGCCCGCGCGCCGACGGCGACTGGTGGATCGTGAGTTTCGGCGCCGGCTTCAGCGCCCACGCCTGCCGCCTCGCGCTCCGCGCCGGGGTCTGACTGTAGCGGTCGTTCGTTTCTCCTGCGGAACGGCGATATTATATCGCCGCTCCTATTCGCATCGGCTGCACCGGAGCTCGACTACGCGCTCAGCCCGACACGCTCGTCTTCGCCCAGGGCTCTTGCTCGTCGAGATGCGATAGCTTCAGAACTTTTTCCTCGTCGGCGGTCGGCGTGAGCACCTTGCCGTAATCGAGTTTGATGACGCGATCGGCCACCCAGAAGTAGCGGTCGTCGTGCGTGATCACGAGCACGGCTTTTCCGCGCTTCTTCAGCTCGGGCAGGAGGCGCGTGTAGAACACGTCCTTGAACACCGGATCCTGGTCGGACGCCCACTCGTCGAAGAGATAGAACGGCCGGTCCTCGAGGTAAGCGGTGAGCAACGCGAGGCGCTTGCGCTGGCCCTGCGAGAGCGCAGTGGTCGAGAAACAGCCGTCGGCGATGCGGACTTTGTGGTCGAGCTGGAGCTGCTTGAGATAGCCCTGCGCGGTCGCGTCGAGCGAGGGATCGTGCAGGCCGAGCAATGCGTCGAAGAGATGGAAATCCACGAACACCGCGGAAAAAAGCTGCCGGTGGTCGTCGCGATTTTCGTTGGTGACCGGCTGGCCGTTGACGCGAATCTCTCCGGACTCGGGCGGGTAGAGTCCGGTGATGAGTTTCGCGAGCGTCGACTTGCCGCTGCCGTTGCCACCGACGAGGAACACCAGTTCGCCCGGCTGGAAGCGGAGGTTGATCGGCCCGAGCACGAAGTGATTGTCGTCCACCTCGCGATGATACGAATGCGTGACGTCGACGAGTTCGAGACTCTCGAACGTCGTCGCGCGCGCCGCCTCGCGTTCGACGGGCGCCTCGTCGGCCGCGCGCGCCGAGGCGAGCGTGAGGCCGAGTTCCTCGATCTTGCCGAGCGCCACGCTCGCGCGGCTGAATACCGACAGGCTGCCGAGCACACCGGAGAGCGGACCCATGAGGTAGAGCGTCGTGACGATGTAGCCGGTCATCGCGTGCGTGCTCACCGGCTGCACTTTCGGGAGGAGAAACAGGATCAGCCCGACGAGCGTGAAGAACAGCAGGTGACTCCAGTTTTGCGCGACGATGAAACAGAGTTCGGCGGCGACGTTGCGCTGCGCGTAGTTTTCCGTGGTGGGTTTCACGCCGTCCTCGAAATACGTGCGGCGGCGCTCGCGGTGGAGCTTCAGTTCCTTGATGCCTTCCGTCAGCGCGCGGAAATGTTTGAAGAGCTGGTCCTCCTCGTCGCGCGCGCTGCCGAGATGCTTGAAGCCGCGCGCGATCAGCACGCGATAGATCACGGCCCCGACGACGATGAACACCACCATCATCACCAGCACCGCGGGCGAGAGCAGTCCGAGGTAGATGCCGCCGCCGGCGAGGATCGCGAGATTCACGGCGAACGCCGGGATGAGCAGCAACGCCTGCGTGACGTTGGCGATGTCCTCCGTGAGCGTCGCCATGAGGCGCGGCGCGCCGATGCGTTCGAGCTGGCTGAGCGGCACGGCCATGATCTTGCAAACAAGGTCGCGCCGCAGGAGCGCGGTGCTCTGCTGCGTGAAGCGCGCGAGCATCGCTTGCGCGAAAAAGTTCGTCGCCAGCCGGCCGGCCACGAGCGCGATGAAACCCGCGATCAGCCACTCGCGCGGCCCGGCGTGCTCGTTGAGCACGGCGTTGACCATGGCGATCAGGCCGGCGTTGCACATGCCGCTGAGCACAGCGGCGGCGAGCGTCAGCACCATGAGCCGGCGCGACGAGGCGAACAGAAAACGGAGGAGTTGGATCATGAGGAATGTCTCGGGCCGCCGCGGTCGGCGCGCACGTCCTGGAGCGACGCGGCGATTTCACGGGCGAACGTGGCGACGTGAGGTTCTTCGAGGATGCTCTCGTGCGCACCAGGCACGATGACGACGCGCAACGTGCCGGTGACGTAATCGCCCCAGCCGAAACGCTCGTCGTAAGAGCTGACCGTGCAGTGTCCGCGCGAGCGGAAAAGCGTCACCGGGCCGTCGTAGGCTCCGCTGGCGTGCGACATCAGCGCGTTCACATGTGCGGTCCACACGCGCCGCTCGAATTCCGAGTAGTTGGAAATATCCACCATCGCCTCGACATCGATGCCGCACACGCCGGGCATTCGGCGGAGCCAGCGCGCGAGGTGCCGCCGCACCGTGCGCAGACGCCAGCGGAGGAATTGCCGGCGGCGCGCGGCGTCCCACTGCATGATGCCGACTATCGTGTGCCGCAGATTCGCCGCGGCTTTCGCGAGGCCGAACGGCGTCCACGGAAAAATGTCGTAGCTCGAATTCGGCGGCGACGAGTTGAACAATCCGAGAAAACCCACCTCCTCGCCCTGCGCGCGGAGCTGGCGCGCCATCTCGTAGGCGACGTTCCCGCCGAAACAGTAACCCGCGAGGCGATATGGCCCGTGCGGCTGAAAAGCGCGCAAGTCCGCGACGTATTGCGCCGCCATGCCCTCGATCGTCGCGGGTTCGGGCCGGCCTTCGAGCCCGCGCGAGCGGAACACGAACACCGGTTGGTCCGCGCCGAGGCGGCGCGCGAGATTCGCGTAGCCCCAGATCATGCCGCCGCCCACGCCGTGCACGAGGAACAGCGGCGGCAATTCGCCGTGCGATTGCAGCGTAAGAAACGCGTCGCCCGGCTCGCGCTGCTTCGCGGCCCCAAACCATTCCGCGAGCCGCGCCACGGTCGGCGCCTGAAACACCGCAGCGACGGGCAGCTTCGTGCCGAGTTCGCGCTCGATGTGCGCCATGAGCCGCACCGCGAGCAGCGAGTGGCCGCCGAGTTCGAAGAAGCCGTCGTTGATCCCGAGCGGCTCGACGCCGAGCACCGTGGAAAACGCCTTCAGCAGCGCGCGTTCGAGATCGGTGCGCGGCATGTCGCGCACCGTCGTCGGCGCCGCGACGCTCGGCGGCGGCAGAGCTGCGCGATCGACTTTGCCCGACGGCGTGAGGGGCCAGACTTCGAGCACGACCACCGCGCTCGGCACGAGGTGCGTCGGCAGGGCGGACGCGAGAAAATCGCGCAGCGCCCCCGGCGCCGGCCGCAGGCCGGCCTTCGGCACCGCGTAGGCGACGAGCCGCGTGTCGTCCGCCGCGACGTGGAAAACCGTCACGAGACACTCGCGCACCGCTTCGTGCCGCGCGAGCGTCGCCTCGATCTCGCCTGGCTCGATGCGAAAGCCGCGCAACTTGATCTGGTTGTCGGTGCGGCCGAGAAACTCCAGCGCGCCGTCCGGCAGCCAGCGGACGAGATCGCCGGTGCGGTAGAGCCGCGCGTCGGGTCGCTGGGAGAAAGGATCGGCGACGAACTTCTCCGCCGTGTGATCGGGACGGTTGTGGTAGCCGCGCGCGACGCCATCGCCGCCGAGGTAAAGCTCTCCCGGCACGCCCACCGGCACGAGCCGGCGATGCTCGTCGAGCACGTAGGCGGTGGTGTTGGAAATCGGCCGCCCGATCGGCACCGATGGCGCATCGGCGGCGACTTCGCGCACGGTGTAGCTCGTCGCGAACGTCGTGCACTCGGTCGGGCCATAGATGTTGACCAGCCGCTCCGGCGGCCCGTGGCGCAGCACGTCGTGCAAACACGCCGGACTCGCCGCTTCGCCGCCGGTGAGCACGAGCCGCACCGGTCGGAAAACTCCGGGCGCGTGCCGCGAGAGCTGGTTGAACGCCCCGGTGGTGATGAACATCGTCGTCAACCGGTGTCGTGCGATCGCTCCCGCAAATTCGTCGGGCGACAACAGCACTTCGTTCGGCACGATCACGAGCCGCGCGCCGTGCAGCAGCGCACCCCACACCTCGAAAGTCGCGGCATCGAACGCCGCGTTCGAGAGCTGCGCGACGCCTTCGCCCTCCTCGAGCTCGAAGTAACTCGCGCCGAGCAGCAGCCGCAGCACCGCGCGGTGCGGCACGCACACGCCCTTCGGCTGCCCGGTCGAACCCGACGTGTAGCAGATGTAGGCGAGGCTCTCCGCCGCGACCGCGCGCTCGGGCGGCGTGGCGGTCTCGCGCGCGATCTCGTCTGCGTCGCGATCGAGGCACACGATCTCGCGTCCGCCGGTCTCGGCGTCGGCGAACAGCTCGCGCTGTTCCGCCCGCGTGATCACGATCCGCGCGCCGCAATCCTCGAGCATGAAGCCGCGGCGCTCGCGCGGATAGCTCGCGTCGATCGGCACGTAAGCCGCGCCGGCTTTCAACACCGCGAGCCAGGCCACGATCATCTCCCGACTGCGCGGCAGGCAAACCGCGACCGCGCTGCCGGGCGGCACGCCGAGCGCGACGAGATGCTGCGCGAGCTGGTTGGCGCGCACCTCGAGTTCGCCGAAAGTGAGTCGCGCCCCGTCGCTCTCCACCGCGATCGCCTCGGGCGCGAGCGTCGCGCGGGCGGCAACGAGTCGGTGCACATTCGCGTCGCGCGGGTATTCGCGAGCCGTGTTGTTCCAGTCGAAAAGAATCTGCCGGCGCTCGGCGGGCGTCAGCCACGGCAGGAAACCGATGCGCTGCGACGCGTCGGCCGCGATCGCGTCGAGCATCGTGCGCCAGTGGCCAAGCATCCGCGCGGCTGTCGCGCGATCGAAAATGTCGGCGTTGTATTCGAGCGTCGCGAGGTGCGCGCCGTTCGCGGCCTCACTGACGAGCAGGGTGAGATCGAGTTTGGCGGTGTCGGTCCAGACATCGAACTGCGTCACGGTGAGGCCCGGGAGCTTGAGGTCGCGGCCGGGCGTGTTCTGGAGCACGAACGCCACCTGCACGAGCGGCGGGCGCGCGGCCTTGCGCTCGGGACGAAGCTCCTCGACGAGTTTTTCGAAGGGCATGTCCTGATGCGCGTAGGCGTCGAGCGCGACATTGCGCACGCGGCGCAGCAACTCGCGGAACGGCGGATTGCCCGACAGGTCGGTGCGCATCGGCAGCATGTTGACGAAAAAGCCGATGAGATTCTCGAGCTGCGCCTGCGTGCGGCCCGCGATCGGCGCGCCGACGACCACGTCGGTCTGCCGGGCGTAGCGCGCGAGCAGCACTTGGAAGCTCGCGAGCAGCGTCATGAACAGCGTGGCGCCCTCGCGCAGGCCGGACTGGCGCAATCCTTCGACGAGTGACGGAGGCAGCGTGATCGCCACCGTGCCGCCGCGCGATGTCGGCAGCGCGGGCCGCGGGCGGTCCGTCGGCAGGTCGAGAAACTCCGGCGCGCCGGCGAGTTGCCGGCGCCAGTAGCCGAGCAGTTTCTCGTAGGGCGCGCCGACGAGCGTCTCGCGCCGCCACACCGCGAAGTCCGCGTATTGCACCGGCAGCTCCGGCAGCTCCGCCGCCCACTCGGTGATGAAACCTTTGTAGTGCAGCGAAAGCTCCTTGCCGAGCACGTGCCACGACCAGCCGTCGACCACGATATGGTGCGCCACGAGCAGCAGCACATGATCGTCGGGCGCCAGGCGGACGATGGTCGCGCGCAGCAGGCGATCGCGCGCGAGGTTGAACGGCTCGTGCGCGCGCGTCGCGATGAGTTCGCGCAGCCGCTGCTCCCGGTCGGCGGGGTTCGCGTCGGAGAAGTCCACCCACTCGATCCGCAGCGGCGTCGCGTCGTCGATCACCTGCACCGGCTCGCCCTCCTCCGACACGAAGCGTGTGCGCAGCGCTTCGTGCCGCGCCACGCTGGCGTCGAGCGCGAGCTGGAGCGCACGCTGCACGAGCGTGCCGCGCAGTCGCAGCGCGAGCGGGAGATTGTAGAGCGCGCTGTCGGGATTCAGTTGCGCCAGAAACCACAGTCGGCGCTGCGCGAACGACAGCGGTGCCGTCGGGCGTTCGAGCCGGCGGAGCACGGGCGGTTCGAGTTTCGGCGCCGCGATCTCGCGACGCTCCGCCTCGGGCAAGTCGAACTCGAGCGACGCCGATGGTGGCGGGACGTTCCCCGAGGGAAACGTCGCCAGCGTGGTGCCGGCGCGGGAGGGGCTTTCGGAATTCATGCAGCGGTGACGTCGTGGAACAAGCGGCCAACCGCACGACAAGCCGCGCGGCGCACGGGACTGAGGTTCCAGCCTACCGGAGCGCAGTGCGCCCTCGCAGTGGGTGCGCACCCACGTTCCGGCAGACGGATCACCCAAATACGGAGCGGGGAATTCGCGCTCATAAGGTCTTTTTCCCGTGCGGGAAAATCACCGCGACCGATGCGATGAATCCGGGCGCGGGCGCGAACGTCTCCAACATGCCCGCGGCGCCCGGACGCGACCACGCGTCCTCGTCCGGCTTCGGCGCCGTCGCGCCGCCGAGGCCCGCGCCCCAGGCCTTCAGCCACGCCTCGTGTCGCGTCCAGAGACGGAAGAATTGCGCGAGGCGATCCTCGGGATTTTGCGCGGAGATCAGCGCACGCTCCTCCGGCGCGAAACACAGCACGCCGATCTGGTCCAAGCCGACAAGTTCGTGCACGCGCTCGAGATCGATGCCGATTTCACCCGCGCGCGTCGCCGCGTAAGCCGCCAGTCCGCCCGAGTGCGAGAGATTGAAATGCAGATCGCCGCCCTCCTCGACGATCGGCTTGCCGTTCGGGCCGTAGCGGAAACTCAGCTCCTGCGGCGCACGGTTCAGGTAACGGCTGAGCCACAGCCGGAGCATGCCGCGACCGACCGCATAGCGGCGGCGATCGGCCTCGAAGCGAAATTTCTCCGCCTGCGCGCGCTCGTCCGCCGCCAGCAGTTCCTGCAATTCCGCGATCGGCCACTCCGGTCGCTCGATGCGCGTGAGCGCGATGCGCACTTCGTCGGGCGACAAGCTCGCTCCGCTCGGCGGCACGCCCCACTCGACGTGCAGCGGCAGTCGCGCCGGCACGCGCGCGTCGCTCACGCGGCCGTGCAACGCGGCGGGGATCGCTCCGCTGATTTCGGTCGGCTGGCGCATGGTCAACCGGTCGCCAGGAGCGACCGTTCCTCGTGGTTGAGTTCCTCGCCGCCCTCGCTGCCGGCGGCGGGCTGCCGCCGTTGAATCTCAGCCGCCAGCCCCGCGACCGTCGGCGTCGTGAACAGCGCGACCGCGGGCAGGTCGATGTTGAAAGCTTCCCGCAGTCGCACGACCACACGCATCGCGAGCAGCGAGTGTCCGCCGACGAAGAAGAAATTGTCGGAGCGGCCCACGCGCCGCACACCGAGCACGTCGCGCCAGATTTCGGCGATGCTTTCCTCGAGCGGCGACTGCGCCTCGTCGACGGGTGCCGTAGCGGGTGCCTCGTTCGCGTTCTCCGCGGGCGCGGGCAACGCACGTCGGTCCAGCTTGCCCGAGGTGGTGCGCGGCAACTGCACCAGTGGCACGATTGCGTTGGGCACGAGATAGGGCGGCAATTTATTCTGGAGGTAAACGCGGAGCGTCGCCGCGAGTTCGCGGCCGTCGCTCTCCGCGCGATGACGCGCGCACGGCACGACGTAGGCGACGAGCTGGCGGTCGCCGGGCCGGTCGTCGCGGGCCATCACCACGCACTCCTCGATCGCGGCGTGGGCAGCGAGCACGTTTTCGATTTCGCCCGGCTCGATCCGATGCCCGCGGATTTTCACCTGATGGTCGATGCGACCGACGAACTCGATCGTCCCGTCCGGATTGAAGCGGCAGAGATCGCCGGTGCGGTAAACGCGCGCCGACGGATCGGTGGCGAACGGGTGGCGGATGAATTTCTCGGCAGTCAGACCGGGTTGATGCAAGTAACCGCGCGCGAGTTGCTCGCCGCCGAGGAAAAGCTCGCCCAACACGCCCACCGGCACCGGTCGGAGGTGGCGGTCGAGGATGTAGGCCTGCGTGTTCGCGAGCGGTCGTCCGATCGTCGCGGGCGCGCCGGCCTCGCGCAACGCGTGCGTGGCGTAGACCGTCGCCTCCGTCGGGCCGTAGAGATCGTTGACGCGCCGGATATGCGGCAACGCGTAGAGCTGGTCGACCAGTTCTTCCGCGAGCGGCTCGCCGGCGAGGTTCACCGTCTCGACGGACTCCGGCACCGCGCCGAGGCGCAGCAATTCCGCCATCGCCGATGGCACGGTGTTGAGCAGGCGGACCTCGTTGGCCTCGGGCAGTTCGGCCAGCGCGAGCACGTTCGGCACGAGGAGAACCTTCCCGCCGTGCGCCAGCGGCGCGAAAATCTCGAACACCGAGAGATCGAACGTGATCGTGGTGGCCGCCAGCACGCCGTCGAGTTCGCGCGACGAAAACGTCTTCCCCGCCCAGTGAACGAACGCGACGACGTTGCGATGTTCGATCGCCACGCCCTTCGGCCGGCCCGTCGAGCCGGACGTGTAGAGCACGTAGGCGAGACCCGCCGGCTGCGCCGCCGGGCCCGGATCCTCGGCGCTCTCGCGCGCGATGTCGCGGGCGTGGCGGTCGAGGCAGACGATTTTCACCTCGCCGCCGTCCGTCGCATCGGGGGCCAGCACCCGATCGGTGGTCGACTGCTCGGCCACGATGACGCGCATGCGCGCCTCGCGCCGGATGAAATCGAGACGATCCGCCGGATGGGTCGGATCGAGCGGCACGTAAGCGCCGCCGGCCTTCAGCACGGCGAGCACGCTCATCACCATCCGCCACGAGCGCTCGAGACAGACGCCGACAAGCGCATCGCGTCCGACTCCTTGAGCGCGCAGGTGATTGGCGAGGCGGTTGGCGCTGCGGTTCAACTCCGCGTAACTGATGCGCTCGCCGCCCGCCACGAGTGCGATGGCATCGGGCGTCGCCTCGGCGCGCGCCTCGAAGAGCTCGTGCACACACGCGTGCCGCGGGTAGTCGAGCGCGGTGGCGTTCCCGGTTTCGAGCATCCGCCGCCGCTCGTCCGCCGCGAGCAGCGGCAACTCGGCCAGGCGCGCGTCCGGCGCGCTCGCGATGCCATCGAGCAGCGTGAGGAAATGGCGGAACCATTGCGCCATCACCTCGGGGTCGAAGAGATCCGCGCGATACTCGAGATCGAGCACGATGCTCTCGGCCGTCTCGCGCGCGTTCAGGAACAGATCGAAGGTCATGAACGTGTGCGCCGTCGGGTCCGCCGTGAGCTCGAGTCCGTGGAACTCCACGCCCGCGCCGCTCGCGCGCTCGAGGTTGAACAGCGCGCCGAGCAGCGGCGAGCGACCCGGCTCGCGCTCCGGTTGCAGCCGCTCGACCAGCCAGCCGTAGGTATACTCCGCGTGATCGCGCGCCTCGAGCACGAGCCGGTTCACCTGTGCGAACAGCGCGGAGAACGCCGGATTGTCCGCCGCGCGCACGCGCAACGGCAGCGTGTTGACCGCGTGGCCGGCAACGCCCGCGCGCCCCGTGCGGCCGCGCGCCGAGCTGCACACGCCGACGACGATCTCGTCCTGCCCGCTCAGACGAAGCAGCCAGGCCTGATATGCCGCGAGCAGCAGGGTGAAGAGCGTGCCGCCGTGGCGCGCGCTGAGGCGTTTGAGCGCGCGGCGCAGATTGTCGTCGATCACCTCGCGCGCCACCGCGCCGTGATGCAGGCCGTGCGCGGTGCGCGAGCGGCTGAGCGGCAGGTTCAACGGCGGCGGCGGCTCCGCGAATTGCGCCAGCCAGAAACGCTCGCCGTCGCGATCGTCCGCGAGCTGCCTGGCCTGCAACGCCGCCAGTTCGCGGAACGGCACCGGCGGATCGAGCCGCGCGATACCACCCTGCACGCGCGCGGAGTAGAGCCGGCCGAGCTCGGCGACGAGGATCGCCGTCGTCTCGCCGTCGCAAACCAGGTGGTGCGCCGTGAACATCAGCAGGTGCCGTTGCTCCCCGAGCTTCAGCAGCCGCGCGCGCACGAGCGGTCCGCGTTCGAGATCGAACGGCTCCTCCATGTCCTGCGCCGTCAGCGCGGCCAGGTGCGCGGCGCGCTCCTCTTCGCCGAGGTGCGACCAATCCGTGCGCGGCACCGCCAGCGGACGCGGCGGATGCACGCGTTGCAACGCGCCGTCGGCATCGAAGGTCGTGCGCAGCGCCTCGTGCCGCGCGACGAGATCGCTCAGCGCGCCGATCAGCGCCTCGGCGCCCAGCACGCCGCGCAGCGTGAGCGCGACCGCCTCGTTGAAGGCGCACGACGCCTCGGGGCCAAACTGGCAGGCGACCCAGATTTCCCGCTGCGCACTCGTGAGCGGAAACGCGAGCGGCTCCGGCTCCGCGACGATCGCCGCCGGCATCGGCGCGAAAACACTCCCGCGCGACTGCAATGCCGCCGCGCGCGCCGCGTCGCCCGGGAAAAAGCCCGCCTCTTGCAGCTCGCGCACGCTGTCCTGCACCGCCGCCGCGACCGCCGCGACGTCCGCCGGCGTGTGCGCGGTCGAGAGGAAGTTGAGCTGCGTCGGCTCGCGCAGATAGATGCCGCGCGCGAGCAGGTGGAACGCCAGCAACGGCGCCGCTCGGTGCTCCGGCGAAAACTCGAAACGGAAAATCGAGCTGCGCTGCGCCACCGTGAAGCCGGCGCCGCAGGCGCGCAGAAATTCGTTCAAATTGTCCGCCAGCGCGGCCGTGCGGCGCCCGAGTTCCTCCTGCAAGCCCGGCCCCGCTTCGCGCAGCCGCAGCAAGGTCGCCCGCGCCGCCGCGAGCGCGAGCGGATGCCGCAGCGCCGAGCCCGCGTGGTAAGTCACGCTCGCTTCCGGCGCGGAATCGTCGCCGAAGCGCCACTCGCCGCCATCGAGCGCGTCGAGCAGATTGCCGCGACCAGTGAGCGCACCGAGCGGCAGTCCGCCGCCGATGATTTTTCCGTAAGCGACCAGGTCCGCCTGCACGCCCAGCAGCGCCTGCGCGCCGCCGGGATGAACGCGGAAGCCCGTCACCACTTCGTCGAACACGAGCAAGCTGCCGGTTTGCGCGGTGATCTCGCGCAGTTCGCGCAGCAGCGGCCCCAAATCCTTGGCGAGATGCCGTCCCAGGATCGGTTCGACGACGACCGCCGCGATCTCCGCGCCGCACTGGCGAATCGTCTCGAGCGACGCCGGCGCGAGCGGGTCGAGCACGAGAGCGTTGTCGCCGACGCTGCCGGGAATGCCCGGCGCCCACGGTCGCGCGCGACCATCCGCACCGCCGCGCAACAGCGCTTCGTCGAACGCGCCGTGATAAGCGCCTTGGAAAAACACCACGCGCGACCGCCCGGTCACCGTGCGCGCGACGCGCAGCGCCACCGCCATCGCGTCCGAGCCCGTGAGACTGAAGAACACGCGATCCATTCCGGTCAGCTCGCGAACGAGCGCTGCGACTTCGGCGGCGAGCGTCGATTGCGGTCCGAGCGCGATGCCGCGCGCGAGTTGGGCGGCGATCGCTTCGTCCGCGCCCGCCGGCGAGTGGCCGAGCAGGTTCGTCCCCCAGCCCATCGTGATGTCGAGGTATTCGTTGCCGTCGACATCCCACAGCCGCGCGCCCGCAGAGCGCTCGAAGACGATCTGGTAAACCATCTCCTTCCACGCGCGTCGGAAATTCGCCACGCCGCGCGGCTCCACCAGCAGCCGCCGCCAGCCTTGTGCAAATTCCTTCGAGTGCCGCGTGCGCGCCGTCAACCGCTCGGTCAGGTCTGCCAGGTGCGCGCGCTGGCGCTCGCCGAAGACGACGCCTTCTTCCGCCAGCGGCGTCGGAGCCGTAGCGGCGATCTCGTGTCGCCGTTCCTGAGCGACCGGTGCGGAAAGCAGCTCAGGCGCCCTGCCTGCACCGGCGTCCGATGCAGGCGGGGAGCCGGCGCGATTCGGAACCGCCGGCGCGTCCACCTCCGGCGGGCAGGCGCGATCGATGAAATCCGCCAGCGCCGCGAGCGAGCCGGCCTCTTCCTGAAGCTGACGAAACGTGAGCTTCACGCCGAACTTCGCCTGCAGCGCCTGGCGCGCCTGCGTAAGGAACAGCGAATCGAGTCCGAGCTCGACAAAAGAGCGCGTGCGGTCCGCAGCGACCAATTCGAGACCGGAAAGCTCGCCGAAGAGCGCGGCGAGTTGCGCGAGCAGCCGTTCGCGGCGCGGCGGAGTGTCCGCGGAGCTCGCAGCCGGTTCGCGCGACGCCGCCACGTCGGACGCGGCGGACGGCGCATCGATCGCCGCGGGAGACGCACTCGCACGCGTGTTCGTGCCGCGGGCGGCAAAGCCCGCGCGCTGCGGCTCGATCCAGTGGCGCTTGCGCTCGAACGGATACGTCGGCAGCGGCACGCGGCGGCGCGGCGCGGCGGCGTGGAACCTGTCCCAATCGGGCCGCACGCCCGCGAGCCAGAGACGGCCGAGCGCGCCGAGGACCGTCGCCTGTTCGCCCGCGCGCGCCGTCGGCAGCGAGGCCACGATCGCGTGCTCCTCGGTGCGGCCGGGATGCTGGCGCGCGAGCGTCGTCAGCGCGGAGCCCGGACCGACTTCGAGCAGCACGCGCGGCTCGTCCCAGAGTTGCGCGACCGCGTCGGCGAAGCGCACGGTGCGTCGCGCGTGTTGCGCCCAATAATCGGGATCGGTCGCTTCGGCGGCGCTGAGCCAGCGGCCGGTGATGCCGGAAACGAGCGGGATCGTGGGCGTTTGCAGCGGGCGCTTGCGGAGCCGCCGTGCGAGCGGCGAGGTGACGTCGTCCATCGCCGCGGAATGAAACGCGCGCGTCGCGGCGAGGCGGATCGTCGCGGTGCCGCGTTCCTTCAAGGCCGCTTCGAGCACGGCGAGATCGTCGGGCGCACCGCTCACGACGCAAAGCGACGGCGAGTTCACCGCGGCGAGATCGAGACGCTTGCCGAGCAACGGCGCGAGCTCCGGTTCGGGCAAGCGCACCGCCATCATGCCGCCGGCCGGCGTGCCTTCGATGAGGCGGGCGCGTTCGGCGACGAGTTCGAGCGCGCGGCCGAGCGGAAAAATCCCCGCGAGCGTCGCGGCGACGTATTCGCCGAGGCTGTGGCCGATCATCGCGGCGGGTTGCACGCCCCACGAAAGCCAGAGCCGCGCCAGCGCATACTCCATCGTAAACAGTGCCGGTTGCGCGAAACGCGTTTGCGTCAGCTTCTCCTCCGCGGCGGCGGTTTCTGCCGGTGTCGGGGAAAGCAGTCGCGTGACGTCGAGCCCGAGATGCTCCTGCAACAGACCCGCGCATACCGCGACCGCCTCGCGAAACACGGGCTCCTGCTCGTAGAGTTGCGCGCCCATGCCGGCATATTGCGCGCCTTGGCCGGGGAACAGGAAGACGACCGGCGGATCGCGCAGCTCGCAACGTTGCGTGATCGTGTGGCGGGCGTCGTTCTGCTCGAGCCACATCGCGGCTTGCGCGGTGTCGGCGCACACCAGCATCCGACGGTGCGGAAACTCGCGGCGGCCGACCTGCAGCGTGTAGGCGGCGTCGGGCAACTCGGCCTCGTTCGCGCCGCGCAAATGCATCGCCAGGCGCGCCGCTGCCGCGTCGAGCGCGGCCGGTGTGCGCGCCGAAAGCAGGAAGAGATGCTGCGCCCGGCCCGGTGCGGCGCTCTCGCGCGGCAGCGCTTCCTCGAGCACGACGTGCGCGTTGGTCCCGCCGACGCCGAACGCGCTCACGCCTGCGCGCCGCGGTGTCGCGCCCGTCGGCCACGGCGTGAGCGTCGTCGGCACGGTGAATGGACTCGCCGCGAGATCGACGCGGGGATTCGGCGCGGTGAAGTGGAGGGAGGCCGGTATCTGTTTCTCGCGCAGCACGAGCACGGCCTTGATGAAACCGGTGATCCCGGCGGCGGCGTCGAGATGGCCGACGTTCGTCTTCACGGAGCCGAGCGCGCAGAAATGTTTCCGCGTCGTGTCCGCGCGAAACACCTGCGTGAGCGCGGCGACTTCGATCGGGTCGCCGAGCGGCGTGCCGGTGCCGTGCGCCTCGACGTAGCCGATCGTGTCGGGCGAGACGCCGGCCTGCTCCTGCGCGGCGCGGATCACCGCGACTTGTCCGTCGACCGCAGGCGCGGTGTAGCTGACCTTGCGCGCCCCGTCGTTGTTCAACGCGGCGCCCTTCACGACGGCGTGGACCGTGTCGCCGTCGGCGAGCGCGTCTTTCAGGCGCTTCAGCACGACGCAACCCACACCGCTGCCGAAGATCGTGCCGCCCGCCGCGGCGTCGAACGCGCGGCAATGTCCGTCCGGCGACTGCATGCCGCCCTCCTGTCCGAGGTAGCCCTTGTGCTCCGGCAACAGCACCGCGACCCCGCCCGCAAGCGCGACATCGGTTTGCCCGGAGCGCAGGCTGTCGCACGCCATCACGACGGCGACGAGCGACGTCGAACATCCGGACTGCACCGTGATCGCGGGACCGCGGAGGTTTAACTTGTAGGCGACGCGCGAGGTGAGGAAATCCTTGTCGTTGCCGAGCAGAGTCACGAGCCCGTCGCCGGCGCGCGTGCCGAGGAATTCCTCGATGAATTCCGGGCCGCTCGCGAGATTGCCGAGCAAATACGCGTTCTGGTGCGAACCGGCGAAGACGCCGATCGCGCCCCGATGTCGCTCCGCATCGTAGCCGGCGTGTTCGAGCGCTTCCCAGGCTGTCTCGAGAAACAGCCGCTGCTGCGGGTCCATGCGCGCGGCTTCGGCCGGCGTGTAGCCGAAGAACGCGGCGTCGAACATCGCCACGTCGTCGAGCAACGGCCGGCGTTTCACGTAAGCCGGATTCGCGCGCAGCGCCGGATCGACGCCCGCCGCGTCGAGCTGGTCGTCGGTGAGTGTGGCGATCGACTCGACGCCGTTGCGGAGGTTTGCCCAAAACTGCGCGATGTTGCGCGCGCCAGGCCAGCGGCCGGCGAGGCCGATCACCGCGATGGGTTCGGGCGTGGAAGACGGGGCGGCGCTCATGACGCGGAAGCAGCGAGCAATTCCGACGACGCGTGCGCGTCGAGGTGCGCGGCGAGCGCGGCGACGGTCGGATGCTGAAAGAGATCGGCCACCGTCAGCGACGCGCGACCCTGGCGGCGCAGTTCCTCGACGACCGCGACGAGATCGAGCGAGTCGCCGCCGAGTTCGGCGAACGCATCGTCGATGCCGACCCGCTCGAGACCGAGCACGTTGCGCCAGACCGCGGCGATGCTGCGCTCGCTCGGCGTGCGCGGCGCGACGTAAGGCGCGGCGATCTCGGGCCGCTCGCGCGCGGGCTCGGGGAGCGCGTCGCGATCGACTTTGCCGTGCACGGTGAGCGGCAGGCGGTCGAGCGGCACGAACGCGGCCGGCAGCATGTAGCCGGGCAGGCGGCTCGCGGCATGTTCGCGCAGCGCCGCCACGCCCGGCCGCAACGCCGGATCGCCGACGATGTAGGCGGTGAGGCGTTTCTCGCCGTGATCGCCTTCGCGCGCGACCACGACGGCCGACTGCACGCCGGAAAGCTCCGCGAGCACCGTTTCGATTTCGCCGAGTTCGATGCGGAAGCCGCGAACCTTCACCTGCTGGTCGGCGCGGCCGAGGTATTCGAGATCGCCGTCCGGCAGCCGCCGCGCGAGATCGCCGCTGCGGTAGAGCCGCACGCCCGGGAGAGTCGGCAGCGTCACGAAGCGCGCCGCCGTGAGCTCGGGGCGATTCAGGTAGCCGCGCGCGAGCCCCGCGCCGCCGACGTGGAGTTCGCCGATCGCGCCGTCGCGCACCGGTTCGCCGCCGACGTCGAGCAGGTGCACTTGCAGATCGGAGAGCGGCACGCCGATCACGCTGCCGCCACGCACGTCGTCGCGCGTGAGCGGGCGGACGGTCACGTGCACCGTCGTTTCCGTGATGCCATACATGTTGACGAGCTGCGGCTGCTCGTCGCCGAAGCGGTCGAACCACGGGCGCAGCGAATGCAGGTCGAGCGCCTCGCCGCCGAAAACCACGTAGCGCAACGCCAACGCCGGCGCCGTGCGCACCGCGACCGCTTGCAGCGCGCGGAAGGCGGACGGCGTTTGATTCAGCACGGTGACGCGCTCGCGGACGAGCAATGCGAGAAAATCCTCCGGCGAACGGCTCACCCCGTAAGGCACGACCACGAGCCGGCCCCCGTGCAGCAACGCGCCCCAGATTTCCCAGACGGAAAAATCGAACGCGACCGAGTGGAACAGCGTCCACACGTCGTCGGGGCCGAAGCGAAACCACTCCGCTGCGGCGGTGAAGAGCCGCACGACGTTGCGGTGCGCGATCTCCACGCCCTTCGGCCGGCCAGTCGAGCCGGACGTGTAGATCACGTAGGCGAGCGAGTCGGCATCCGCGGTCTCGCGCGGAGCCGATGCGTTCGCGGTCGCCCCGGACGGCGCATCAGCGCACACGACACGCGCCGCCGATGCGGGCAAGCGGCGCAGGAGCGCTTGCTCGGTCACGATCACGCCGAGCGCCGCGTCGGCGATGACAAACGCGATGCGCTCCGCCGGATACGCCGGATCGATCGGCACGTAAGCGCCGCCGGCTTTCAGCACGGCGAGAATTGCGACGACGAGTTGCGGCGTGCGATCGAGGAACAGACCGACCTTCGCCTCGCGACCGACGCCGCGACCGCGCAGCTCCTCGGCCAGGCGCTCGGCGCGCGCGTCGAGTTCGCGGTAGGTGAGTTGCTCGTTCACGCCGCGGACTGCGACGCGCTCAGGCGTTTGCGCGGCTTGTTTTTCGAAGCAGGAGACGAGCGTCGGGGCGTCGGAGCCGTTCGCGACCGAGGGAAGGGATGCTGCGGGGTAACTCATGGCGCGGAGGGGTTGAGTGGTAGACCCACGTTTTAGCCCAAGCCCGCCGCAAGGCTCAGTGGGTGCGAAACCTGAAAGCCTCCCGCGCACCCCACGTGCTCCTCACGTCGCTGCGGTCGCGCGCCGCGTCGAACGGGTTGCGCACCCCATGTCAGCAGGGCGACGACGAGCGCCCTCCGGGACAAACGGTCGGGGAAGGCGCTTTTTGATTTCCCGCAAAACCACCCTCGGAACGACGGCAGACGCGCCGGCGCGCGCACCCCATGCGGACGCGGCGCCGCGCGCCCGCGACGCCGCGCGCCGACGGGCTTCGCCCCATGTCGCGGCCGCGCGATTGCGGTTTCAATGAGCGCCTATGAATCCCATTACCCCGAGCGTTCCGCAGCTCCGCGATTTCGCGCCGCCGTTCGCGCCGATCCGCTCGCGCGCCGGGAAACCCCCGCCAACCCTGGCCGCGGCGCGCTGGCCCGTCGTCGTGCTCGGCGTGCCGTTCACGCCGCTCGATACGGGCGAAGCGATCGGCGCTATCCGCGAGATGATCCGCTCGCGCCGCGCGCACCAGATCGTGACGGCCAACGTCGACTTCCTCATCCAGGCGCATCGCGACGTGGAACTGCGTCGCATCCTGCTCGACGCCGATCTTGTGCTCTGCGACGGCGCGCCCGTGCGCTGGGCCTCGCGTTGGCTCGGCAACGCGCTGCCGGCGCGCGTCGCGGGCGCCGACCTCGTGCCTGCGCTATTCTCCTCGCCGCTCGGCCGCGGGTTGCGCGTCTTTCTCCTCGGAGCAGGGCCGGGCATCGCCGCCGAGGCGGCGCTGCAAATCGGCGTCCGCTGGCCCGAGGTGCGCGTCGTCGGGACGTTTTGCCCGGCGTTCGGTCCGCTGCTGGAAATGAACCACGACGAAATCATCCGCGAGGTGCGCCCGACGCGACCCGACGTGCTGCTCGTCGCCTTCGGCTGTCCGAAACAGGAAAAATGGATCGCGATGCACCTGCGCAGTCTCGGCGTGCCGGTCGTGATCGGCGTCGGCGGCACGCTCGATTTTCTCGCAGGTCGCGTGCGCCGCGCACCGGAGTGGATGCGCGGCCACGGCCTCGAGTGGCTCCACCGGCTGCTCCAGGAACCCACGCGGCTGCACCGCCGTTACCGCACGAATCTCCGCGAGTTCTTCCCTGCGGTCGCGCGGCAGGTGCGCGCGCTCCATGCGGCGGCGGCGCATGCACCCGGCGAGGTCGCGCCCCCCTCGCTCAGTTTCACCCGCGATGCGCTCGAAGTTCTCGCCGGCGGCGCACTCACGCGCGCAGCGCTCGATCGTCACGCGCGGTTCTGGCGACATAGCGTGCCGCGCGATGCGAGTTGCGTGCTCGACGTTTCGGAGGTGCGCGCAGTCGACAGCACCGGCCTCGCCTTTCTGCTCGAGTGGCGCCGACAACTGCGCTCGCACGACGAGCGACTGGTGCTGTTCCAGCCGTCGCGAGCGCTCCGCGGAGCGCTCGCGACGGCGCGGTTGCTCGGCGCGTTCGTCATCGCCCGCTCGACGGTCGAGGCCGAACAGGCGATCGCCGGCATGCAGGATGAGCCGCCGGTTTCGTGCGACGTGGAGGCGGGCCTGCTCCGCTGGCACGGCGACATCCACGCCGGCAACAGTCGCGCCGTGTGGCGGCTGACGCTGCAACACCTCTTCGCGCTCGGCGTGCGGCGCCCGGCGGTCGTGATCGATCTCGCCGAGGTGCGCTTCATCGACAGCACCGCCGCCGGCCTCATGCGACGGCTCAAGGAAGCCGCGCGCGACCAATTCGGTTATCGCGCGCTTTTCATCCGCGCCCATGCCGACGTGCAAAACGTCCTGCGCCACGCCGGCGTCGCGGACGATCTGCTAACCTCCGCGTGAAGTCGCGGCCGGCGTCCCGCCGGCTTCGACGCCCATCGCAGGCGCGACGCCGGCCCTCCTTTCGACCCGCCGAGGACCGGCCCCACCCCATGAACCTAAATTCCGCAGAAGGTTAACCACTGATGAACACTCATGCACACTGACGAATGAGAAGGCCGAGAAGCGCGGCGTGAGGTAGCTCACCTGCGAGGTGGGCGATCGCGGCGATCCAAGTCTGCTTCGATGAGTGCTCATCGGTGAAAATCAGTGGTTCAACCGCACGTTCCAGGATGAAAATCGGAATCTCCACTTCGGTGATGCAGCGCGGCCGGTCCGGTGTCGGCCAATACGTGCTCGCGCTCGTGCGCGCGCTGCTGCCCGCCGCGCGGCGACACGAGATCACTTTGTTCGTCCTGCGCGAGGATTTGCCGCACTTCGAGTTCGCGCGCGGCGCGGTGCGGCTCGTGCCGGTGGAGGAGCGATTCCGTTCCGCGGTGCGCGACATCGCCTGGCATCAGACCGCTCTGCCGGTGATCGCGCGGCGGCTCGGCCTCGACGTGCTGCATGTGCCGAGTTACCGACGCATGCTCTGGCCGAAGCCGTGCGCGCTCGTCGCCACGATCCACGATCTCGCGCCGTTCCGCGTCGCGGGAAAATACGATCGCGTGCGCATGTTCTACGGCCGCGTCGTCGCGCGCCGTCTCGCGTGGCGGCAGGATGAGATCGTCGCCGTCAGCCGGCACACCGCGTGCGATGTCGCGGCGTTTTTCGGAGTCCCGCGCCAACGCCTCACGGTCGTGCCGAACGGGCTCGATCACGAGCGTTTCCATCCGCGCGCTGAGGGCGACCGGTGCGAGATCGCCCGGCGACGCGGCGTCACCGCGCCGTTTTTCCTCTACGTCGCGCGACTCGAGCATCCGGCGAAAAACCACGTGAAGCTCGTCCGCGCCTTCAATCGCTTCAAAGCCGCCAGCGGTTCGCCGTGGCAGCTCGTGCTCGGCGGCAGCGACTGGCATGGCGCGGAGCACATCCACGCCGAGGTGCGGCGCTCGCCGTGGTGCGACGCGATCCACACGCTCGGCTTCGTCGCCGACGCGGATTTGCCCGCGTGGTATCGCGCGGCCGGCGGTTTCGTTTACCCGTCGGCTTACGAAGGTTTCGGTCTGCCACCGGTCGAGGCGATGGCGTGCGGTTGTCCGGTGCTGAGTTCGTCGCGCGGTGCGCTCGCGGAGGTCGTCGGCGATGCCGCGCTGATCGTCGAACCGGACGACGAGGAGGACTTCGCGGCGCAGTTGCGGCGCTTCGCCACCGACGAGGAACTGCGCCTCGATTTGCGCGACGCCGGATTGAAGCACGCGTGCGCGTTCGATTGGGCGCGCACCGCGGAAGCCACGCTCGGCGTCTACCAACTCGCCGCCCGCCGCACCGCGCGCGTCGCCCGCGCGGCGCTGCCCAGCCGCGTCCCCTAAACCTCGCCCGCCCCTCCCGTTTCGTCGCGCTGCCAAACTCCGTATTACGGAATTCGTTCTTTCGGCGGGGGCGACGGGGGAGAGCGGCGGACCCCGGAGGGCGCGGAGGCGGACCGACGGCGGGTGGGATTTTTGGGGTGCGCGCTGAGGCGCGTTTGGGGGAGCCGCGCCCCTGTCGCGAAGGGCGGCGCGCGACTACGCTCGGGAAACATCCCGTCCGTGAACTTTTTCGCCGCCACCCTGTTCCGGCACGCGCCGCCTCCGCGAGGCGCGCCGGCCGGTTGACGGCGCCCGCGCCCGCCATGCTCCCGCCTACCCCGCTGGAAACGACGCCCGCCAACCGTGCGTCCGCGCCCGAACTCGCCGTGCTCGTCGTCGACGAGAGCCCGGGCCTGACGCGCGAGATCGAGCGCCAGCTCGAGCAGGCGGGCGTCGCCGCGCGCGTGCGCCGCATCCAATCCGCCGGCGAACTCCAGCGCGCACTCGAAGATGCGCCGCCCGACATCGTGCTCGCCGACTACGTGCACCCGGACCTCGACGGCCCGGTGGCGCTGCGGCTCGTGCGCGAGCGGCGGCCGGAGGCGCCCTTTATTTTTCTCAGCGACGAGGTCGGCGAGGAGGTCGCGGTGGAGACGCTGCGGAACGGCGCGACGGATTTCGTGCGCAAGGACCACCTCGTGCGCATCGGCGCGGCCGTGCGACGCGCGCTCGCCGAGGCGGCGATGCGACGCGAACGCCGCCTGGCCGAGGACCAGCTCGTGAAGTCGCACGAGCAGCTCCGCGCGTTGACGGCGTATCTGCAATTCGTGCGCGAGGAGGAACGCACGCGCATCGCCCGCGAAGTGCACGACGAACTCGGCCAGATGCTGACCAACCTGAAAATCGAACTCGCGTGGCTGACGGCGCGCCTGCCGAGGCACCGCCGCCTCCTGCAGGAAAAGGCCCGGCAGATGCTCAACCACGTCGACGCGCTCGCGCATTCCGTGCGGCAGATCGTGACGGAGTTGCGACCGGGCATCCTCGACGATTTCGGGCTCATCGCCGCGCTCGAATGGCAGGCGGGAGAGTTCCAGCGCCGCACGGGCCTGCGCTGCACGTTCGCCTCGGATGTGGCGCGCGAGAGCTGGGACGGCGACATCACAACGGCGCTGTTCCGCATTTTCCAGGAGACGCTCACCAATGTGCTGCGGCATGCGCAGGCCACGCGCGTCGACGTGCATCTTTGGCAGGACGGCGAGGTGCTGTGTCTCGAAGTCGCCGACAATGGCCGCGGCATCACGCCGGAGGAGGTGGCCAACACGCGCTCGATCGGACTGCTCGGCATGCGCGAGCGCGCGGCGTTGTTGGGCGGGGAAATTTCCTTCACCGGCGCACCCGGTCGTGGAACCACCGTCCTGATCAGGCTTCCCATAGCTAGCGACCGGAGGGCCGGCGCACCCGAACATGAGAATTCTGCTGACAGACGATCACGCGATCGTGCGCCACGGATTGAAACAGATCCTCGCGGCGGAATACCCGAACGTGGAGTTCGGTGAGGCGACGACCGTCGCCGAGACACTCGAACTCGCGCAGAAGCGCGATTGGGATCTCCTCGTGCTCGACATCACACTCGGCGGCCGCAGCGGCCTCGAGGCATTGAAGGAAATCAAACTCCTCCGCCCGCGCCTGCCCGTGCTCGTGCTCAGCATGCACCCGGAGGACCAATTCGGCGTGCGCGTGCTCAAGACCGGCGCGTCCGGCTACCTCACGAAGGAAGCGGCGCCGGACGAGCTCGTGAACGCCGTCCGCAAAATCATGGCCGGCCGCCGCTACGTCAGCGCCGCGCTCGCCGAGGCGATGGCGACTTATCTTTCCGGCGACACGCAGAAGCCGCTGCACGAGACGCTCAGCGACCGCGAGTTTCTCGTGTTGCGACTCATCGCGTCGGGCCTGCCCGTCAGTGCGATCGGGAGAGAGCTGAACCTCTCCGTGAAAACGATCAGCACCTACCGCGCGCGCATCCTCCTCAAGATGGGCCTGCGCAACAACGCCGAGCTGACGCATTACGCGATCTCGAACCGGTTGGTGTGAGCGCGCGCTTCGCGCCGCGCGCGAAGCGCGAAGCTCCAAGCTCCAACATCCAAGCTCCAGAGAAACAGTAACTGACCCTCACGGCCCGAAGCCGCGACGTTCCTCGCGGCGCGGAGACGCTGCTTTCTTCGCCTCGCCGTGCCTTGGTGTTTTTGTGTCTGGGGATTCTCTGGAGCTTGGATGTTGGAGCTTGGAGCGTTTCCGCCCGCCCCACTCGCGCCCGCATCGGCACCCCACGCGACCTCACCGCAGCGCACCCGCACCGGGCCTTGGTGGGGTTGCACCCACCCGGCGAATGCGGGCCGCACCTACTTCGGGATTTCTTCCCTCGTCCGTAGCATCGGCGCCACTCCTCCCCGTCCCGTCGGACGCTCACCACATCAACCCATGAACAATCACTCCGAGGACACGATCACTGACGCGCCGCCCAGCAATGGATCGCGATCGATGCCACCCCGCGGCGCTCGTCGCTGGAACCCCCAGCAATTCCCCCGTCAGGACGCGCAAGCGATCCTGCTTTCCGGCGCGAACGGCGCGCGCAGCTCCGGTTTCGCCGTCGATGCGTGGTCGCTGTTCGACCCGCTGCTCCGCCGCTGGCGGTGGCCGTTTTTCGCCGCGTTCATGCTGCTCGCGCTCGGAGCGCTGTTTGCCGCCTCGCGCTGGCACACCACCTACACGAGCGCCGTGCAACTCGTCTACCACGCACCGGCGGGACCGGAGAACGGCTACCGCCCGCGCAATCTCGTGATGCCGACACTCGCCGGCCTGCTGCGCTCGCCCGAGTTGCTGCGCCGCGTCGGCGCTTACGCGCAGCCGGCGCTAACCCCGAGCGAAGTCAACTCGCGCTTCCGCATCACTCCGGAGCGCGACAGCGAACTCGTCACCATCGCCCTCAGCGGCTCCGCGCTCACGCCCACCGTGAACCTTGCCAACACGTTCGCCCGCGAGGCCGTCCGCTTCACCCAGGAACTCCAGGCCCGCGACGCCGCCGAGACCGCCACGCTCGCCAGCGCGCGCTTGAAGCAAGTCGAGGCCGATCTCGCCGTCGTCGAAAAACGTCTCGCCGCGCTCCCGCCGTCCGCCCTCGGCCAGCTCGCCGCGACTCCGCCGCCGGCAAACCCGACCGCGGACCGGCTCGCCGCCGCGCGCGACGAACTCGCCGGCCTGCTCGCGCGCTACACCGACGCGCATCCGCTCGTCCGCCAGCAGCGCGCGCTCATCGCCGCCCTCGAACAGCAGGCGAAATCCACGCCGGCGGACGGCGCGCTGGCCGCGAGCACCGCTTCGTCGAACGCCGCGCCGGCGCTCCAGCCCGGCGACGATCTCGAGTTGCTCCGCAACCAAGCCCGCGAACTCGGCAGCGCCCGCGCCCAGTTGATCAATCAGCAGCGCACCGCGGCCATCGTGCAGGAAAATCCGCCCGGCTACCTCGAAGTCCTCGTCCGCGCCGAGCCGGAAAACGCCGCCATCGCGAAACCGAACATCCAGATCGGCGTGTTCGCATTTCTTCTCGGCCTGGTCGGACTGGTCGGCACCGCCGCCACGATGGTCGGCCGCGAATTCCTCGACAACCGCCTCAAGACCGCGTCCGACGTCCGGCGCGTCGCGCACCTGCCGCTCATCGCCACGCTCGGCAACATCGACGAGTTGACCGAGGCGCAGAAAGGCCACTGGGCGTTCCGCACTTGGACCGCACTGCAGCGCCGCCTCAGCGTCTCGCCGAATCACGGCCTCGTTTGCGGGATCACGTCGGCCGCGAGCGGCGAAGGCCGCTCGACCTGGATAAAACTCCTCGCGCAAGCCGCCTCCGAACGCGGCTTCCGCGTGCTCACGATCACCACGCAACCCGGCGGCGCGGCCGGCGCCGTCGACGCCGAAGTCGTGACGCCCGAAGGACAGAATACCGCGACGATCATGGTCGGCGATCATACGCCGCTCCTCACCACCAGTGCGCTCGCCACGCCGACGCTCATCACCGAACAGCTCCAGCGCGCCGATGCGCCGCCGCGCATCGACATCCCCCTGCCCGGATGGGTCTGGAGTCTCGAGCGCCGCAAGCAGTGGGCCGACGCGCTCAACACCTGGCGCAAGGTCGACAACCTCGTCATCCTCGTCGAGCTGCCGCCGGCCAACATCCCCGAAGCCGTCCTGCTCGCGGAAAACCTCCCCAATCTCGTCTGGCTCGCCGAGAGCGGCCATTCCGACGCAGCGGAGACGCGCCAGCAGCTCGAGACGCTGCGCCAGGCGCGCTGTAATCTCGTCGGCGCCGTGCTCAACCGCGAAGCCGCGCCGCCGATCCGCCGCCGCTTCACGCGCTGGCTCGGCTGCGGCGTCGCGCTCCTCGGCGCGCTCGCCTGCGCGCCCCGCTCGTCCGCGCAAGGCGCCTCCGCTCCGGTGCAGACGTCGAGTTCGTTCATCGTGAGCAATCCCGCCGAGCGCGCCGATTGGCAAAAGCACCTCACGCTCGGCCCGGGCGACGTGCTGACGATCGGCATCTACGGCGAGCCGACGTTGCTGCGCGAGGAACTCGCGGTCGGCCCCGACGGCACGGTCAGTTTCCTCGAGGCGCGCGGCGTGAAAGCCGCCGGCCTCACCGTCGACGAGTTGCGCGCGCGGCTCGATCAGGAACTCGGCCAGTTCCGCCGCAACCCGCGCACGATCGTCATCCCGCTCGCCTACCGCTCGAAGAACTACGTCGTGCTCGGCAAGGTGTCGCGCCGCGGCGTTTACCCGCTCGACCGTCCGGTCACGGTGGTCGAAGCTGTGGCGCGCGCGGGCGGCTTCGAGACGGGCCTGCGCGGTCGCAGCATCGTGGAGTCGGCGGATTTTTCGCGCGCGTTCCTCGTGCGCGGCGATCAGCGCGTGAACGTGGACTTCGACAAACTTTTCCGCTCCGGCGATCTCACGCAAAACGTGGTCCTGGCTCCCGGCGACTACCTCTACTTTCCGGCCGCGGGGCTGCAGGAGGTCTACGTTCTCGGTGAGGTGCGTTACCCCGGTGCACTCGGCTTCACGTCGGCCACACCGACGTCGCTCGCCGCCATCGCCGGACGCGGAGGCTTTACCGATCAGGCTTGGAAAGGCCGCGTGCTCGTCGTGCGCGGCTCGCTCGAGCGCCCGCAGACGTTCGTGGTCGACACGAGCGACGTGCTCGGCGGTCGCGCGAAGGACTTCGCGTTGCAACCGCGCGACATCGTCTACGTCAGCCGCCGTCCGTGGATGCGTGCCGAGGAGCTGCTGGATATCGCCGCCTCGTCGTTCGTCCAATCCGCCATCCTCAACTGGACCGGCCTGAAGACCGGCCCGATCATCAAATGAAGCACACACCTTCACCGTCATCGCGCACCCGCGCCGCGAGCGTGGCGATCCCGCTCACGTTGCTCGGCGTCGCCCTCGCGTTCGCCGCCGGTTGCGCGCACCGCCCCGCGCGCGTCACCACGCTGCAACCGCAACCCGTCGCGCCGGAAACCGCCGCGGCGCTCGATCCCGCGCTGCTGAATCCGGCGCCGCGCGAATTCACGCTCGGCCCCGGCGACCGGCTCGATCTCGAGTTGCTCGACGATCCGGCTTCGCGCGTGACGACGACAGTCGGCCCGGACGGCAAAATTTATTTCTACCTGCTGCCCGGCATCGACGTCTGGGGCCTCACGCTCCCGCAAGTGCGCGAGCGCCTCGAGCAAGGCATGCAGGAATACTTCCGCGAAAAGCGTCCCGTGTCCGTCGCGTTGCGCGCGAGCGAGAGCCAGCGCGTCTGGCTGCTCGGCCGCGTGAACAAACCCGGCGTCTATCCGCTCGGCGGCAACACCACGCTCCTCGAAGCACTCGCCTCCGCCGACGGTCCCGCCTCCGCCACGCCGGGAGCCGCCGTCGGCGCCGCGCTCGGCCTCGGCGACGTCGGCCGCACGATGGACGACTCGTCGGACTTGCGCCGCGCATTCGTGATGCGCGACGGCCAGCGGCTGCCGGTCGATCTCGACCGTTTGCTCAACCGCGGCGATCTCTCGCAAAACATCCGGCTGCAAGGCGGCGATTTCATCTACCTGCCGACGAGCGGCGGCTCCGATGTGAGCGTGCTCGGCGCGGTCGGCACGGCGCGCGTCGTGCCCTACGAACGCGACATGACGCTCGTGCAAGCCGTCGCCAACGCCGGCGGCACGATCCAGGACGCGTTCGTGCGCCAGGTCGCCGTCGTGCGCGGCTCGTTGACGGAGCCGCAGATCGCGATCATCGACTACGAGGCGATCGTGCTCGGTCGCGCGCCCGACGTGCGGCTGGAGCCGCAGGACATCGTCTACGTGCCCTACACGCCGTATCGCACGCTCAAGCGCTACGTGAACCTGATCCTCGACACGTTCGTCCGCGCCACCGGCGTGAACGAAGGCGCCCGGGCGATCGACCCGAACATCCCGCCTCCGGGCATTTCGGTGCCGGTGGTCAATCCGTGACGACGTGAGTTCATTTTTGTCGCGCGGCTGCGCCGGTGGAATGCGTTGACCTCAACGCGTTCGGAGCGGGTTGAGGTCAACTCGCTCCACCTTGCCGGTCGGAGCCAACGCACTTCCCAAAACGATTCTGGTGGGGCGAATCGCTACGATGGACCGTCCGGCTTTCCGGTCCGACGAGACGACTCGCCCCATCCTGTTCTCCCGAGCGCCGCGCAGCGAAAGCTGCGCGGCGTTTTTTGCGTTTGTCGTGAAAGGAAAATCCTCCTGCATCGGCGCGGGCCAACGCATGACTTCTCCCAAACATTTATTCATCGTGGCCACCGCGGCTCTTTTGCTCGCTGGCTGCGAACAAGTCCCTGAAAAGACGGCGCGATCCGGCACGCGCTTCGACGGTCCCCATGGCAAAGCGCCGCTGCCAGCTCCCGATGCGCTGAACAGCGAACCGGTCTACCTCACCGGCGAGGCTCCGGTTTTTTCCACGAAACTCATGTTGGAAGGCGTGCGCTCCGGCTACGCCGTGATGAGGTTCATCGTGACGAAGGACGGACGCGCGATTCGGCCGAAGGCGATTGCTTACAGCCACGGGCAGTTCGCGGCCGGAGTCGCCCATGTGATGCCAACCTGGAAATTCCAACCGGCCCACAAAGACGGCCATCCGGTCGACCGCGAAGTCGAGATGCGCTTCGACTTTGGAGAGGAAATGGGACGGTGGCGTTCCAAGTCTCGGTAACGCAGCCTGCAGTCGCCGCAGGCAAACGCGAAATCCCTTGTAGTCCCAACACCGACAGAAAACCGCCACCGTCGGCTTACAGGATTCTTGGAGCCGGGCTGATATAATCTCCCTAAGGCCGCCGCTACTCTCGCGGCCTATGGAGAAAACCAACAACGGCCCGCTTTGGGCCAAAATCCTCTACGCGCTGGCCACCTTGGTCGCCATCGCGGCGTTCGCCCCCGCGAACGGCCAGACCACGAGCGCGTCCTCGGACGTCGTGTGGTTTGACGACAGCCTCCCCACCGGAGCGCAAGGCTACGCGAGTGGCGGCGATTCCTGGACTTGGGTCGCTTCGACTCCTGCGCCGGCCTCCGGCACGCAGTCGCACCAATCCACCCTCTCGACGACGCTCCACGAGCACTCGTTCAACTGGGCCAACCCGTTCGCCATCGCGAGCGGCGACACGATCTTCACCTACGTCTATGTCGATCCCGCGAACGTCCCGCAGGAAATCATGTTGTCCTTCAACGACGGCACCTCCTGGGAGCATCGCGCGTATTGGGGCGCTGATCGCATCGCCTACGGCACGATCGACACCGCGGGCCGCCGCGCCATGGGCGCCATGCCCGCTGCCGGCACTTGGGTGCGTCTCGAAATTCCCGCCAGCCTCGTCGGCCTCGAAGGCAAGAGCGTCGTCGGCATGACGTTCTCGCAATTCGCCGGTCGCGCCACGTGGGACAAAACCGGCCGCACGCCGGCCGCCGCCACGAGCACATCGACGAGCGGCTCGACTTCGACCACCGGCACGGTGACGAATGTCGCCTCGAACAACGTTGTCACACTCACCGCCTCCGACGCCATCGCGACCGTCGGCGGCAGCGACAACGCCACTCTCGTCTTCAAGCGCACCGGCAGCACCGCCAAGGCGCTCACTGTCGGTTTCTCGCTCTCCGGCACCGCCACGAAGTGGACCGACTACCGCACCGCCAACGGCGACATGCCGACCAGCATCGTCATTCCCGCCGGCGCCACCAGCGCCTCCATGACGATCGCGTCGCCCGCCGGCGCGTTCCCCAGCGGCAGCAAGACCGCGATCTTCACACTCAGCATGACGCCCGCCACCGGCTACGGCGTCGGCTCACCGAGCTCCGCCACCGTCACCATCAACGGCAACGGCAGCGATTCGAGTGTCGCGCCCACCCTGAACATCTCCGCGAACAACGTCATCGTGAACGAAGGTAACACCACCATCGTCACCGTCACGCGCACCGGCTCGCTCGCGTCCGCGATCACCGTTCCGTTCACCCTCACCGGCACCGCGACGAAGTGGAACGACTACCGTCGCACCACCGGCGACATGCCGACCGAGATCACGCTCGCCGCCAATGTCTCTTCCGCCGCGCTGACGATCCAAGCCGTCACCGATGCGGAAACCGAAGGCAGCGAGACCGCGATCTTCACGCTTCAGCCCGTCACCGGCTACACCCTCGGCACGAGCGTCCTCACGCTCGCGATCAACGATCCCGGCGTGACCACGCCGCCGCCGACCACCGGTGGCAGCACGGGCGGCTCGACCGGCGGCACCACGACTCCGCCTCCGACCACCACGCCGACGCTCAGCATCGCCGCCGGCGCGACCTCGGTCACCGAGGGCGACACCGTCGCGCTGACCTTCACCCGCACGGGCGACACGTCCGCCGCGCTCACCGTGCCGTTCACGCTCGGTGGCACCGCCACGAAATGGGTCGATTACCGCCGCACGGCCGGCGACATGCCGGTGGAGTTCACCATCCCGGCCGGCTCCGCGTCCGCCACGATGACGCTCCAAGCCGTCACCGACACCGAAACCGAGGGCACCGAAAGCGCGACGTTCACGTTCGCCGCAATCTCCGGCCTCACGCTCAACACGAACTCGCTGACGCTCTCCATCGCCGACGCCGGCTCTTCCTCCGGCTCGACCGGCGGTTCCACGGGCGGCTCGACTGGCGGCAGCACGGGCGGCTCCACCGGCTCTGGCGGCACCGTCACACCGAGCACGCGCTCGCCCGAGGTCGTCGACTACACGACGCTCGAGATGCCCGTCTCCGGCGATCACGCGCTGCACATCCTCGCGCCGACATTCGTCGAGCTGCGTCGCATCAATAGCAAGGACGCCACCGCGTCCGCTCCCGATAGCTGGGATTTCGTCTCGGCCAACGTGTTCAACGCGCCCACGACCTCCAAGTTCCAGGTCACCGTGAACGGCGCTAACGTCGCCGTCTCTCGCGTCGGCTTCAAGCGCCGCCCGCTCTACGCGCCGTTGCAGGTCCGCGATCTCCGCATCGACAACGCGCTCATCCTCGAGCTCGCCTCCGCGGTCCCCGCCGGCGCCACCGTTGAAGTGAAAAATTCCGACGCCTCGCTCTGGCCGTCCTCGATGGAATTCAAAGCCGTCGCCGAGCCGATGCGCGAAAGCGTCGCGATCCACGTGAACCAGGAAGGCTACGCGCCCGGCCTCCCCAAGAAGGCCATGGTCGGTTACCTCCTCGGCAACCTCGGCGAACTCGACGTGCCCGCGGGCACGCAGTTCCAGATCGCCGATGCTGCGACCGGCGCCGTGAAATTCACCGGCTCGCTCGCGCCGCGCGTCGAAGCCGGCTGGACCTACACGCCCGCGCCTTACACGAAAGTCATGGAAGCCGACTTCAGCTCGCTCTCGACGCCCGGCGAATACCGCCTCGTCGTCCCGGGCTACGGCGCCTCGCTGCCGTTCATGATCAACGAGGGCATCCCGATGGCCTTCGCGCGCACTTATGCGCTCGGCCTCTATCACCAGCGTTGCGGCGGCTCGAACGCGTTGCCGTTCACGCGCCACGTCCACGACGCGTGCCACACCGCGCCCGCCTCGATCCCCACCGGCTCGGCCTACGCCTACACCTGGTCCGTCATCGCCCAGGAAAGCGCGAACGCCAACCCCTCGCAGACCGCGCCGCAGCTCAAGGATGAAGCTTCGATGCTCTATCCGTGGGTGAACAAAAACCCGATCGACGTCTCGCTCGGCCACCACGACGCCGGCGACTACTCGAAATACACGAGCAACGCCGCGCTCCTCGCGCACATCCTCACGTTCGCCGTCGACTCGGTCTCCGGCGTCGCGCAGATGGACAACCTCGGCCTGCCCGAAAGCGGCGACGGCATCCCCGACGTCCTCCAGGAAGCCAAGTGGGAAGCGGACTTCGTCGCGAAGCTCCAGGATGCCGACGGCGGTTTCTACTTCCTCGTCTACCCCGCGCAGCGCCGCTACGAGAACAACGTCACGCCCGATCACGGCGATCCGCAGATCGTCTGGCCGAAGACCACGTCCGTCACCGCCGCGTCCGTGGCCGCGCTCGCGCAGTGCGCGTCGTCGCCGCAGTTCAAGAAATACTACCCGACCGAAGCCGCCGCCTATCTCACGAAGGCCAAGCTCGGTTGGCAGTTCCTCATGAACGCCTTTGCCAAATACGGCAAAACCGGCGCCTACCAGAAGATCACGCACTATGGCGATTTCGCCATGCACGACGACGAGCTCGCTTGGGCCGCGGTCGAAATGTATCTCGCCACCGGCGAGTCGCAGTATGCCACCAAGATCAAGGAATACTTCCCCGATCCCTCCGACCCCGCGACCTTCCGCTGGGGCTGGTGGCGCTGCTACGAGTCCTACGGCAACGCGATCCGCTCCTACGCCTTCGCGACCCGCTCGGGCCGCACCGCCGCGCTCGACGCCACCTACCTCGCCAAATGCGAAGCGCAGATCGTCGCCGCCGCGGACGACTCGCTGCGGTGGTCCAACCAGTCCGCTTACGGCACCTCGTTCCCCGAGGAGACGAAGCACATGCGCTCGGCCGGGTGGTATTTCTCCCTCGACCAAGCCATGGACATGGCCGTCGCCTATCAGATCTCGCCCAAGGCCGACTACATCACCGGCCTCCTCGCGAACATGAACTTCGAAGGCGGCACCAACCCGGTGAACGTTTCCTACCTCACCGGCCTCGGCACGAAACGTCAGCGCGAGATCGTCCACCAATACGCGCAAAACGACCGCCGCGTCCTCCCGCAATCCGGCATCCCGCAGGGCAACGTCCAGGGCAGCTTCGCCTACCTCCCGCTTTACACGAGCGAGCTCGGCGCGCTGACCTTCCCCTCGGACGACAACTCCGTGGCGACCACCCTGCCGTTCTACGACCGCTGGGCCGACGCCTACAACGTGAGCACGGAGTTCGTGCACACGAACCAAGGCCGCGCGCTCCTCGCGACCGCGTTCCTCGCCACTAAAACCACCGCGGCCACCGGCGCCTGGAAGCCGACGAACGTTCTCACGATCGTCACTCCGACGAACGTCGTCGAAGTCGGTTCGCTGGTGACGCTCCAAGTCAACTCCACCCTCGACCTCACCGGCGCCCGCATCGTTTGGGAAGCCCGCGAGCAGGAACCCGCCTACGGCTCCAGCTACGCGATCCAACCGAAGAGCACCGGCGACCAGTGGGTCGAAGTCGAAGTCGAGTGGCCGGACGGCCGCCGCGTCTCCGCCGCGAGCACGTTCCAAGCCGACGCCTCCGTCGTGAAGTTCGTCGACGACGCGCTGCCCTCCGGCGCCTACGCCTCGACCAACACCGGCGGCGACACGTGGAACTGGGTCACGGCGAGCCCCGCGCCGTTCTCCGGCACGAAGGCGCACCAGACCACCGGCGGCAGCACCGGCAACAAGGAACACTCGTTCCTCGGCGCCAGCTCTCCGATGCAAATCGGCACCGGCGACACGCTCTACGCCTACGTCTACGTCGCGTCGGGCACCACGGAGATCATGCTCCACTGGTATGACGGCAGCTCGTGGGAGCACCGGGCCTATTGGGGCGCCAACAACATCGGCTACGGCACCACCGGCACCGTCTCGCGCTACAACGCGGGCGCGCTCCCGGCCGCCGGCCAGTGGGTTCGCCTCGAACTCCCCGCCTCCGCCGTCGGCCTCGAAGGCAAGAGCGTCACCGGCATGTGCTTCTCCAGCTACGGCGGCGGCGCCACCTGGGACGTCACCGGCCGCGCCAAACCCGGCGCCACCCTGCCATAACGAAAAAATCCAACAAGGCGTAACACGCCAGAAACGCCCCGCACATTTGGGGCTAATAAGCAACAATCGCTCCTGAGCTGATCGCTCCACAAACGCCCTCGCCGCGCGGCGGAGAAAACGCGCGGCGAACGGGCCAGCCGCCACTCCCGCCGAAGTCTGTCATCCGGACTTCAGCTTTGGAACCGGCTCGATCGCCCCGACCTTGTCGGCGAACCAAGCGCCGACTTTCTCCACCCTACCGCGGACCGGGATTCATTTCCCGGTCCGCTTTTTTGTGCCCGCTTCTCGCCTCGTGCGCTCCGCCCCCCTGTAGCGGCGGTCTATGACCGCCGACCTCGGTAGTCGCCGACCCCATACGCCGGTGGGCACGCCACGGGCACGCTGCCGCCGTGTTTTTCACCCGCGCCGTTCTCGCCTCTCTCGCCCTCGCGCTCGCCGCCAGCGCCTCCACCCGCGCCAACGAACTCGCTCTGCCTCGCCCGGGCGATCACGCGCTCCGCGCGCTGACACCGACGACGCTCGAACTCGAGATCGTCACGCTCTACGGCGACGCTGCGATTCTCCCCGGCATCGTCGGCGAAAACTTCACGCCGCACCTGCCGCCGGCGGAGGCGTTCGCGGTCACCGCCAACGGCGCGCCGCTCGCCGTGAAATCCGTCGGCTTCAAACGTCGCGTGCTCTACGCCGCGCTCGACACGAAAGACGTCCGCCTCGGCAACCGGCTCTACCTCGAACTCGCCCAGCCGCTCGCAGCCAGCGCGCACGTGGAAGTTTCGCAACACGAAGGTAGGGCGGGACCGCTGGGCCCGCCGCAAGGACGCGCGACTCCAAACGGCCGGCCCGGCGATCCCGTCCCATTCTCACCCGCCGGCAAACCCGCCGCGCCATTCGTTTTCCTCTGGCCCGCCGACTGGAAATTCACCGCCACGCTCGATCCGCAACGCGAGTCGCCCGCGATCCACGTCAGCGAAGTCGGCTACGCGCCCGCGCTGCCGAAAGAGGCCGCGATCGGCTACTACCTCGGCAGCGCCGGCGAACTACCGATCGCCGCGCGCGACTTCCGCGTCATCGATGCGGCCACCGCGCGCGAAGTCTTTCGCGGGCCACTCGTGCGGCGCATCGACAAAGGCTTCCCGGCCACGCCGCCGCCCTACCGGGAAGTGTTCGTCGCCGATTTTTCTCCGCTGAAAGAATCCGGCATCTATCGCGTCGCGGTCGACGGACTCGGCGTGTCCACGCCGTTCCGCATACACGACGGCGCGGCGATGGCCGTCGCGCGCGCCTACGCGCTCGGACTCTATCACCAACGCTGCGGCACCGAAAACGCGCTGCCGTTCACGCGCTTCGTGCATGCGGCGTGTCACGTCGCACCCGCCGAAGTGCCGGCGAGCGCCGCGCAATTTCCGTTCACCTGGAAACTCATCGGCGAACTCGCGGCCGAGCAGCGCAGCGAAGCCTCCCGTCCGCCGCATCCGTTCGCGAACGACGAAAAATCCCAGCTCTATCCGTTTGTGCGTCGCGGACCGCTCGACGTCAGCGGCGGCCACCACGACGCCGGCGATTATTCCAAATACACCACCAACAGCGCCGCGCTCGTGCACACGCTCGTGTTCGCGGCCGACGCGCTGCCCGGTCTCGCCGCACTCGACAATCTCGGCCTCCCCGAGAGCGGCGACGGCATTCCGGACTTCCTCCAAGAAGCGAAATGGGAAGCGGACTACCTCGCGAAACTCCAGGACGACGATGGCGGGTTCTACTTCCTCGTCTATCCGCGCGACCGCCGCTACGAGAGCAACGCCCTGCCCGACGCCGGCGAGCCGCAGGTCGTCTGGCCGAAGAACACCGCCGCCACCGCCGCGGCCGTCGCCGCGCTCGCCGAATGCGCTGCGTCGCCCGCGATGAAAAAACACTACCCGCATGATGCCGCGCGTTACCTCGCCCAGGCGAAACGCGGCTGGAAATTTCTCACCGACGCGCTCGCGCGGCACGGCGACGCTGGCGCCTACCAGCGGCTCACGCATTACGGCGACAATTTCTCGCACCACGACGAACTCGCCTGGGCCGAGTGCGAGTTGTTTCTCGCGACCGGCGAGCCCGATTTTCAGCGCGAACTCTTCCGCTGGCTGCCCGATCCGACGAGCGAGCGCACGAGACGCTGGGGCTGGTGGCGGTTGAGCGAAAGCTTCGGCAACGCGGTCCGCAGCTACGCGTTCGCCGCGCGCTCGGGCCGGCTGCCGCCGGACAAACTCGACGCACGCTACCTGCGGCTGTGCGAGGGCGAGATTCTCGCCGCGGCCGACGTCGCGCTCGCCAACACGAACGCGAGCGCCTACGGCACCGCGTTTCCTGTCGAGGCTAAGCACTATCGCAACGCCGGCTGGTATTTCTCACTCGATAGCGCGATGGACCTCGCCGTCGGCGCGCAACTCGCCGCCGAGCAAGTCGGTTTCGCCGACGCCGGAGCCTGTTGGCAGGCGATCGATAAAATGTCGGCTCCAGGCGACGAACGAGCTGACGCGGACATTCTCGGCGCGCGAGGACGCGCGCCCTCCGCGGCGATAGGGGACGAGCATTTGGGAGGGCCCGCCTCCCGGCGGGCCGCCAGAACGGGCGCACGCGAAGGCAGGCTCCTACAGGACGTGCAAAGCTACGTCGCGGCGCTCGTGCGCAATCTCGACTTCGAATGCGGCGTGAATCCGCTCAACCGTTGCTTCATCACCGGACTCGGCCGATTGCGTCAGCGCGAGATCGTCAGCCAGTATGCGCACAACGACCGCCGGGCGCTGCCGCCGAGTGGCCTCCCGCTCGGCAACATCCAGGCCGGCCTGCCCTATCACGGACCGACGCAGACGCCGCTACGGATGCTGAGTTTCCCCGACGATGGCGACGCACGCGATCCGTTCGCCTATATGGATCGCTGGAGCGACACGCATAACGTCAGCACGGAGTTCGTCGTTACGAACCAAGCCCGCGGACTCGTGAGCGCGGCGTTCCTCGCGTCGCTCACCCCGACGGCGAGCCAACCATGGCTCGCCGCGGAGGCGCGCATCGTGCTCTCGAAAGAAAAACCGCAAATCGGCGACGCGCTGACCGCGCGGCTGGAAATCCGCGAACCCAAAACTGTAGGAGCGGCTTTACGCCGCGATCCGAAGCCAAGTAGAAGCCGACGTGAGGAGGCTGCGCGTGAAAACGCGGCCACACACACCGAACCCAGCCTCCTTACGTCGGCTGCTACGAATCTGGCCGACGCCGACATCATCTGGGAAACGCGCGACTCCGATCCGACGCGCGCGCACGAGTTCACGTTCACGCCGCGCCGCGGCGGCGTGCACTGGATCGAAGCGGAGGTGGCGTGGCCCGACGGGCGACGTGTCTTCGCCGCGACGGACATGCGCGTGGCCACATCGTCCACGGCGTGGGTCGACGACGCGTTGCCGAACGGCGCGGTCGAGCAACCCGGCAGTGAACCGTGGAACTGGATCGAGCGAGGCGAAACGTCGGTGGGCAGCGCCCTCGGGCGCGCCTCGCCTGATTCGGCGCGCGCGAGCGCGCTGGCCCACACCGTGATGACCGCACCAGGCAGCTCCGCGTTCTTCCCGCCCGCGCCGTTTTCCGGCACGAAGGCACACTTCTCCGCGAGCGGCGCGGGCGTGCACGAACACGGCTTCGCTGACGCGCGGGAACCGCTCGACGTGCAGAGCGGCGACGTGTTGTTCGTGCATGTGTGGCTCGATCCGGCGAACCCGCCGCGCGAGCTGATGGTGAGTTGGAACGACGGCACGTCTTGGGAACACCGCGCGTATTGGGGCGCGAACGTCATCACCTACGGCACGGCCGGCAGCGACGGGCGGCGCGCGATCGGCGAGTTGCCCGCCGTCGGAAAATGGGCGCGCGTCGAAGTGCCCGCGCGCGTCGTCGGCCTCGAAGGCCGCAGCGTGCGCGGCATGTCGTTCGCGAGCGTCGATGGCCGCGCGGTGTGGGACGTCGCGGGTGCGCGTGGCGCGGACGCGAAGCAGTAGCGCAGGCCTTCAGCCTGCTTGCACGGTCGGCAAGAAACAGGCGAGACGCCTGCGCTACGCCGAAGCGCGCGAAGCAGGTCCGGCGTCAGCCGGACCCGTTCGACGGTGCTCGCGGCCAGCCAAGGCGAGCGGGCTCCCTTTGGGCCGGCTGAAGCCGGCCCTACCTCAGCACCGCAGCGTTGTCAGCGGTGCGCTCGTCGCGCCGCGCGCGTAGCGGCCGACGTGAGGAGGCTGGCGAATTTCGCCACGCGTTCCCAGCCGACTCACGTCGGCTGCTACTGGATGCCGGCCGTTGGAGGCGGGGCCATCAGCCCCGCGAGGCGGGAGCTTCGCGGCCAGCGACCCGCGGGGCTGATGGCCCCGCCTCCAATTTTTCGCATCGACGCGCGCGCGACCGAGCGACCGCGTTTGCTGCCGGCGCGATGGCTTAACGCGCGCCGACAGCTCGGGCGGGCGCGATCGATCGCCGTCGATCGCACCCTCGCGCGCTCAGACGACGGCCATCGCCGCGGCGGGCGCGCCGGCGGGCACGGCGGAGTTTTCGATGACGCCCTTCGCCAGCGCGTAGCGGGTGAGCCCCGCGACGTCGTGGATGTTGAGCTTGTTCATCACTTGCTGCCGGTGCTTCTCGACCGTCTTGATGCTGATGCAGAGCTCGGCGGCGATCTGCTTGTTCACGCGGCCCTCGGCGACGAGTTGCAGCACCTCCTGCTCGCGCGAGGTGAGCGTGCTGTTCCGTTTCTTCATCGGGCGCCCATGAATGAATGCCTCGCGATAACTGTCGAGCAGGCGCTTCGAGATCGATGGGCTGAAGAAGGCGTTTCCGGCGTGAGCTTCATGGATGGCTTTGATGAGATCGTGTGCCGCGGTTTGCTTGATGAGGTAGCCGGCGGCGCCGGCCTCGGTGAGCTGGTGGACATATTCGTCGTCTCCGTAGGAAGACAGGATGAGAACCTTCGCGGTCGGAACCTCCTTGAGGATCTGGCGCGTGGCCTCGAGTCCGTTGAGTTGCGGCATGGCAATGTCCATGACGACAACGTCGGGTTGGAGTTTGTGCGTGAGCTGGACGGCCTGGCGGCCGTTCTCGGCTTCGCCGACCACCTCGAAGGCGGGCTCGGCGGCGAGCAAGGAGCGAAGACCTTGCCGGACCACGGTGTGATCGTCGGCCAACAGGACCTTGATCGATTTCATGTGGGTGTAGGTGTCGAGACAGGGGTAACGTGGATCGGATCGGCGGCACTGCTTCCGGCTAGGGCAGCGGGAGCGGACTCGTCGGGCGCGAGAGGAATCTCGACGCGCACGATCGTTCCGGCTCCGGGTCGCGATCCGAGGTGGAATCTTCCGTCAACAAGTCGCACGCGCTCCTCCATGCCCAGCAAACCCAGTCGCTGGCGGTCCGGCTCTTCCCGCCGCGGCGCAGGAAGGAAGCCGCGGCCATTGTCTCGGATCTCGAGAATGGCCAGGCCGCCTTCGCGCCAGAGGATGACGTCGACGTGCGTGGCCGACGCATGCTTGGCCACGTTGTTCAGGCTTTCCTGCGCGACGCGATAAATCACGATGCGCTGATCGGGCGTCAGGAGGTTGCCCTCCAGCCGTCCGTGAAATTCCACGCTGTGGCCCGTGCGTTCGGCGAAGCCGCGCACGCAGGCGCGCAACGCCGCTTCGAGCCCCAGCTCGTCCAGCATCGCCGGGCGCAGCTCGCGCGCGAAGCGATGCACGGTCTCGATCGTGCGCTCGACGAGCTGCACGGTGTCGTCGACGCGCGCCTGCGCCGCCGGCGTGCCGCACTCGGCGAGGCGCTTGAGCGCGGCGAGGTTCATCGTCATGGCGTTCAGCGCCTGGCCGACCTCGTCGTGCAGCTCGCGGCTGAAACGTTTCCGCTCGTCCTCCTGCGCATCGACGAGGCGTTTCGAGAGCAGACGCAGCGCCTCCTCCATGCCGCGGGCCTCGTTGAAGAGCCGCTCGTAATGCGCGCGACCGTCGCTCAATTCGCGCTCGCGCGCGCGCAGCGCCTCGTGCGCGCGGCGGTAGCCGCGATGTGCGGCCTCGAAGGGCGAGAGTGCTTCGAGGAGAAATTCCTTCTCGCGCTCCGCGGCGGCCGCGGGCGCTACGGTCGCGAGCACGGCGGGCGCGTCCACCTCGGCGCCGCTCTCGAGTTCGCCGAGGATCGTGTGGTGCAAGCGCACGAGATCGAGCACGCCGAGTCCCGCGATGCTGGCTTCGCGGCCGCATTCGTAGGCGCCCGCGAGCCCGCTCTCGCCGCCCTCGCGCAGGTGATCGCGCAACGCCACGGCATAGCCGGCGCGCAGCGCGAGATCGCACGCGACCGCGCCGTCCGCCGGAGCGGAAGCGTCGCTCGGAAAAATGGAACGCGTCACCGATGTCCGCGGCAGTTTCCTGCGCGTCGCCGGCGGCTTTCCATTGGCCCCGCGGCCAACTGGAATCACCTCAGCCATTTCGTCATTCGCACCGTGGTCCCGCGCCCCGGCGTGGAATCGATTTCAAACTCGTCCATGATGGCGCGCACGCCCGGCAGCCCGAGACCGGGCCCGCCTTGCCGTTCGGTGCCGCCGAATTCCGAGAACCGCATCGCGTCGAACATGCCGGGCCCCTCGTCGGTGACGACGATCGCGAGACCGGTGCAGCCGGCGCGGCGCGTCTCGCTCAGGCAGACCTCGCCGCTGACGGCGTGCTCGACGACGTTGCGCGCCACTTCGGAAATCGCTGCCGCGATCACCGTCACGTCGCCGCCGCGGAAGCCGAGATCGAGCGCGAGCATGCGCCCGCGTTGCCGCGCGAGCACGAGATCGCCCGCGGAGCGGATCGCGAGGCGCACGCAGCGCGAGGCATCGGGCGCGATGCTCACGTGCGCCGGCGCGCGCGGGGTTGCCGTTGCGAGAGGTGGCCCCGCGAGCGCGGTGCCCCGAATTTCGGAAAGGGGTGTGGTGGTCGTCATCGTAAGACGGCGCATTTAACCAGCCCACACGCGCGCCGCATATCAGGGTGCCTCCCCCGATTGCGGTAGGTGACTTGCATGAGCCGATGCGCGGCGCGCCCCCGTTTTTTTGGGTTGAGACGCACCGGCACATGGAGGGCGCAACCTACCTGTCCCCGGACGGCGCGTGCGGTAACTTCGCAGCGTCCGATGAAAAACCATTTTTCCCCAGCCTGCGCATGAAACTGCTCTTCGTCCACGAGCGCTTCGGCGCGCATGGCGGTGCCGAGGCGAACATCGCCGTCACCGCCGCGGAATTCAAACGCCGCGGTCACGCGGTCGCGCTCCTGCATGGCGAGGGCACGGGAAAACAGGAGCAGGAGTGGCGTGAGATTTTCCCGGTCCGGCGAAAACTCCCCGAGGGGAGCGAGGCGGAAACGAGCGCGCGCGCCGCCGAACTCGTGCACGACATCGATCCCGACGCGATCTACGTCCATCGCCTCAACGGTCTCGAAACCACCGCGGCGCTCGTGGCGAGCGGGCGGCCGGTCGT
Source organism: Opitutia bacterium (assembly GCA_016187945.1). Taxonomy (GTDB): domain Bacteria; phylum Verrucomicrobiota; class Verrucomicrobiia; order Opitutales; family Opitutaceae; genus Didemnitutus. The sequence goes on along the minus strand of JACPIT010000005.1, from coordinate 1,230,383 downwards.
GCGCATGGTGCACGACCACGACCTCTACTGCATGCGGAGCTACCGCTACAACGTCTTCAGCCGGCGCATCTGCGATCGCGCGCTTTCTCCCTACTGCATTTTCCCGTGCGGCGCATCGGTGGCGCGCAATCGCGACGGCGGTTTCCCTCTGAAATTCGTCAGCTACGAAGCGAAGCGCCGCGAACTCGACCTGCATCGCCGCTTCGCGCGGCTCATCGTCGCCACGCGCTACATGCGCGAGCAACTCGCGCTGAACGGCCTCGCGCCGGAGCGCATCGACATCCACGCGCCCGTGCCGGCGAATCCCGCCTCGCCGCTGCGCAGCACGTTCGACGATCGCAACCGCCTTGTCTTCGCCGGTCAGATCATCCGCGGCAAAGGCGTCGACGTCCTCCTCGAAGCGCTCGCGCTCGTCGAGGAACCGTTCGAGTGCGAGATCCTCGGCGACGGCTCGCAACGCGAGGCGTGCGAATCGCTCTCGCGCCAGCTCGGCCTCGCCGATCGCGTCCGCTTCCACGGGTTTGTGCCGCAGGCGGCGATCGTCGAATTCTACGCGCATTGCAGCGTCGCCGTGATGAGCTCCGTGTGGCCCGAACCTTTCGGCGCGACCGGCCTCGAGGCGATGCACCACGGACTGCCGGTCGTCGCGTTCGATGCCGGCGGCATCCGCGAGTGGCTCATGGACGGCTGGAACGGATTCCTCGTGCCCTGGATGGACCGCCGGCGCTTCGCCGCGCGCATCGACGAGCTGCTGCGCGACAAATCGCTCGCACGCAAACTCGGCGAGCGCGGCCGCTACTGGGTGCGCGTGCACTACGGGTTTTCCGAATACATCGACGGCCTCGAACGTCTCTTCGCGCGGGTCGTCGCCGACTCCGCCTCGTGCCTCGCCTCGGCGTGAGGCCCGCCCGACCAACCTCAACTCCGTTTCCTCATGATCACATCGACGTTCGCTCCGCGTCCCGCCTCCTTGAGTGACTACGCCGCGCTCGCCAGCCCGTGGGCGCGCTCGCGGCGGCGGCTCCGTTGCCGCTGCCGGCAACTGGCGTGGCGCTGGTTTTTGCGGCGCAGCGAGGCGACCAAGCGCGCGCTCGACATCGTCGGCAGCGCGGTCGCGCTGCTCGCGCTGGCGCCGCTCTTCGTTGTCGTCGCCGCGCTGATCAAGCTCGACGGCGGACCGGTGTTCTTCCGGCAAACGCGCGTCGGTCGACACGGGCGCACGTTCCGGATGTTCAAGTTTCGCTCGATGTGCCGCAACGCCGAGCAAAAGCTCCGCGATTTGCTCGCGCAAAACCAGCACGCAACCGGCGTGACCTTCAAACTCAAGCACGATCCGCGCATCACGCGCGTCGGCCGCTGGCTGCGCAAATACTCCGTCGACGAGTTTCCGCAGTTCTACAACGTCCTGCGCGGCGACATGTCGCTCGTCGGCCCGCGGCCGCCCGTGCCCTCCGAGGTCGAGAAGTATTCCCTCGCCGATCGTCGCCGTCTCGCCGTGAAGCCCGGCCTCACCTGCCTCTGGCAAATCAGCGGGCGCGCCGAGATCGATTTCCCCGGCCAGGTGCGACTCGACGTCAGCTATATCGAACACCAGAGCTTCACCGAAGACGTGCGCATTCTGATCAAAACCGTGCCCGCCGTGATCTCCGCCGCCGGCGCCTATTGAACGAAATGAAAGCGCTCCTCATTTGTCCGGCCGAACGGCCCGGCGTGGCAACGCTCGCGCAACGCCGTGCGCTCGCGGCGCTGCCCTTCCTCGGGCTCGGCCTGGTCGAGCATTGGCTCCAGCACTTCGCGCTGCGGGGCGCGAAGCGCGTCACCATTCTCGCAGCGGATCGCGCGAACGAGATCGCCGCGCTCGTCGACGATGGCGCACGCTGGGGCCTCGAGACGGAGGTCGTGCCCGTGGCCAACGAGCCTTTCATCGACGAAGCGCGTGCGCGCCATCGCGGCCGCGACACCGGGTGGCTGCCGGAGCCGTTCGACGTGGTCGTGGCCGACCGCCTGCCCGCGCTGCCGAATCACCGGCCGTTCTACAGCCTCGCCGATTTCTTCGCCACCACGCGCGACCTGATGCCGCACGCGCTCACGCCCGACCGCGTTGGCTTGCACGAAGTGCGGCCGGGCGTGTGGTTCGGCTTTCACGCGCGCGTCGCGCCGAACGCGCAACTCCGCGCGCCGTGCTGGATCGGCGACGATACCTATGTCGGCCCCGGCGCCATCATCGGCCCGAACGCCGTGCTCGAAAACCGCGTGCTCGTCGAGGAAGGCGCACATGTCTTCGACAGCATTGTCGGCCCCGACACGTTCGTCGGCGGCGTCACCGAGATCGCCCACTCGATCGCGTGGGGCGGCCAGTTGACCGACTGGCTGCCCGGATCGAGCGTGCGCGTCGCGGAAGATTTCCTGCTTTGCTCGCTCGAAAAATCGCCGCACGCCGCATCGCCCGCCGCATGGGCGCGCGCGAAGGTCGGCACGCTCTCGCGCGCCATCGCGACGCCGGTCAGCGGCCTGCTGCGACGAGCCCGCTCCTCTTTGTCTGCCCCACCGCCGCAGACACCCGGGGCCGTGGACAGCCGCGTCCCGTTTTAACCACCACCAACCAACCGGCTTTCACAGCCCTCCTCACCATGCGCATCAAGAAAACCCACCACGCCGTGCTCATCAGCGACCTCCCCGTGCTCGACGCCCGCACGGCCGCCGACCTGGTCGCGCAGACTCGCTCCGCGTTGCACCCGCAAGTCGCCGCGATCGAACTCGACCTCTCCCGCACCGAAAGCGTCGACAGCAAAGGCCTCGGCGCCCTCGTCGCGCTCTATCGCTGGATTCAGCGCCACCGCGACGCCGGCATCGCCTTCCGCCTGCTCAATCCGGCGCCACCGGCGCGTCAGCTCATCGAGCTCACGCGCCTGCATCGCCTCTTCGAGGTCGTCGAACGCCAGCCCGTCGGCGCGCCCGCTCTCGTTGCCTGAGCCTCACACTGTGAAATCCGTTCTACCTCTCTTCGTTTTCGTCGACGCCTGCGGCTGGGAAATTCTCCGCCGCGACACCTTCGCGCACGCCGTCGCCCCGCATCGGCGCCGGCTGCGCTCCGTGTTCGGCTACAGCTCGGCGTGCATTCCGTCGATCCTCTCCGGCGTCTGGCCGAGCGAACACCGCAACTGGTGCTACTTCGTCTACGACCCGCCCCGCTCGCCGTTCCGTTCGCTCAAACCGCTGCAATGGCTCCCGCGCGCCGTCACGAGCCGGCGCATTTTCCGGCGCTGGCTCTCGAAATTCGTGAAGATGCAACTGAAGTTCCGCGGCTACTTCGACCTCTACAACATCCCGTTCCGCTACATCTCGCTCTTCGATTTCACGGAGAAGAAAAACCCGTTGCAGCCCGGCGGCCTCAACCGCGGCCCCAACATTTTCGATTTTCTCCAAGACCACGGCATCGCCGCGCACGTCAGCGATCCGGCGCGCAGCGAGGAACAAAACCTCACCGCGCTCATGGCCGATGTCGCGCAGGAGGAAATCGATTTCGCCTTCCTTTACTGGCCGGCCCTCGACGGCCTCATGCACCGCGTCGGCAACGACTCTGCCGAAGTAGGCCAGAAACTCCGCGGCTACGAACGCTGGCTCGACCAGCTCCTCGTGCACGCCCAACGCCACTACTCGGAGATTCGCCTCTACGTCTTCAGCGACCACGGCATGGCCAACTGCGACGAACTGCTCGACCTCCGCGCGCAAATCGACGCCCTCGGCCTCACCTTCGGCCGCGACTACGTCGTGGTCTACGACTCCACCATGGCGCGCTTCTGGTTCTTCAACGACGACGCGCGCCGTCTCGTCACCCAGGCGCTCGCGCGCGTATCGCAGGGCCGTATCATGTCCGACGCCGAGCTGCGCGATCTCGGCGCGCTGTTTCCCGACCGCTATTTCGGCGAACTGATCTTCCTCGCGCACGAAGGCGTGCTCATCGTCCCGAGCCACATGGGCGAGCGCCCGCTCCGCGGCATGCACGGCTACCACCCCGACGCTCCGCACAGCTACGCCGCGCTGCTCTCGAATCGCACCGACGTCCCCGTCGGCATCACCGCGATCCCGCACATCTATCAACTCATGACGCGCGACGCCGAGATCGCCCACCGCGCGAACCGCGAGCCGTCCCCGCCCCGCCGTCCCGCCGCCACTCCGCCCAACCGTCGCGAGCCCTCCGCTCCACTTGTAACCTAATAGGTTACAAGTGGTCTCGGCGCGACTGTCGCTTCCCCTCCACCAACCTGTCGGTGTGGTCACCTGTCGGAGGGCCCGCGTCCACGCGGGCCGCGACCATCCTTCGGCTCACGCGCCTCGGCCCGCGGGGACGCGGGCCCTCCAGCAGGCGCCAATGCGGAGATCTAGTTCAGCGGGATTTCCTCTTCGGCCAACGCCGAGAACGGCACCACGCGCACTTCACCGCGCCGCTCCATTTCCGCCAGCCACTCGGCGAGCGCATGCAACACGCCGACGAATGCCTCGTTCTCCACGCCGTCGTGAAAATATTCCCACCAATGCGTCACGAGCACTGTGAGCCGTTGGCTCGTCGCGGCGCGCTGTAAGTTCGCGAGCATCGTTTCCATCGGCCGCTGATAAGACAGCAAGCAGCCCGGATGACTCAGCAGCACCGTCTCGCCGACGCGCCAATGCGGCTGCTTCAGAAATTTTTTCATCGCGTAACGCGGCCACCAAGTTGGCGGCAAACGTCGCAGCTCAAACCAACCGCTCGAAACCACCGCGAACCGCTCCGCCGCCGCCGCGAGGCTCGCCGGCGAAAAGCGATCGTGCGGCGCCACAAACGTCACCGGCGCCGCGAATCCCGCTTCGACGAACCGCTGCGCGCCGCGCTCGAAACGCTGCGCGATCTCCCGCGCGTCCGAGATCGCGAACTCAAAGCAGTCGTGGTGACACCCGTGCTGCACCAGGTGCAGGTTCGGATTCGCCTTCAGGTAACGCACGAGTTCCGGGCTCTTCGCGAGCGGCACCGTCGGCTCGCCCTGCCCCGCCGGCACAAATCCCTCGCGGTTCCCGCGCGGATCGGTCGTCGCGCGCCGCACCTCGGGGATCACCGCGAGATTCACCGGCAACTGACGCTCGAGAAACGGCCGATACAGCCGCTCGAGCGACGCGACCGGCGTCAGTGCGTTCGTGTCGTCGTCACGCAGAATGACGTAGCGGGTGCCGTTCCGCGATGAGTTCCTCATAAATAGCCTTAACCCGTCCCGCGACCGACGCCGTGTCGTAGTTGGCCGCGACCTTTCGCCGGCCCGCCGCAATCACGCTCGCGCGCCAGACCTCGTCCGTCAGCGCCGTGTGCAGGACCGTCTCGAACGCCGCCGGCCGCTCGAGATCGAACAGCACGCCGTCTTCGCCCGACGCGATCAACGCCGTCGCGCCCGACGTGCGGCTCGCGAGGATCGGCGTGCCGGCCGCCCATGCCTCGAGGATCACGAGGCCGAACGTTTCCGACACCGACGGCAGCACCATCGCGCGCGCGAGCTGCATCAGCCCGAGCAGGCGCGCATCGCCCGCGGGTATCCCCCCGAGGAATCGCACCCGCTCACCGAGCTGCAACTCCGCCACCCGGCGTCGCAGCGTTTCCTCGTAGCCGGGCTCGGTGCACGCGCCCGCGAGGGCGAGCACGGCTCGCGGGTGTCGCTCCGCGATCTTCGGCAGCCGCTCGATCGCCCAGCCCGGGTTTTTCACCGTATCGAGTCGGCCGACGATCAGCATCACCTCCGCTCCCGCGGTCCACGGAAACGCCGTGCGCGCCGCCGCTCGATGATCGATCGCATAGGCGGCCGCGTCGACGCCGTGCGGCTGCACGTGCACGCGCTGGCGCGGATGATGCGCGCGGATCAGTTCCGTCTCACGCGGGTTGCAGGTGAAAATCGCGTCCGCCTCGTCGAGCATCTGGCGCGACCGCACGAAGAGCCCGAAAATTTTTCCCCACTCCCAACCGCGCGTCGGCGCATCGTTCAGTTCCCCCCGCACCCGCGACGGCAGGTCGTAGACTCCGCCGTGAATGGTCGTCACGAACGGCAGCCCGCGCCGCCGCGCCACCGTCAGCCCGATGCCGCCGAGCCGGCCGAGCGCGTGCGAGTGCACGAGGTCGATGCCGCGCTCGCGCCACAACGTGCCCATCAGCTCGAACGAAACGAGATTCCCCCCGACCGCGATCATCTGCCGACGCGCCTCGCGCGAGATGCCCCACACCGGCACGAGCGCCTCGAAGCGCCGGACGCGAAACCCGGCGTCGGCGAACGGATCGTCGCGCACGTCGCGCGCGAGGCGCGGCGCGTAAACCGTGCTCTCGACGCCGTGTTGGCGCAGGCCGCCGAGCAACCGCAGCACCGCCGACTCGGTGCCGCCCCACTCTGTCGGATCGTATTTTCGCAGGATGTGCGCGACGCGCATGCTCACCACCTCCCGGCCGCCGCGGGCTCCGGCGCGTCCTCCAACTCCCCCTCACTCGCGGTCGCGACGTCGAACGCCGGCGCGACATGCCGCCGCATCCAGGTCAGACTCGCGAGCGTGCCGAGCAGCACCGCGAACGTGAAATAGATCGCCGTCTGCCGATACACCCACTCGGTCATGCTCTGGAGAAAAATCCCGCATGTGCCGAAGAAGATGCCCGCGCCGAGCCGATGCGTTGGCCACGTCAGCCGGCGCCACAGGAACATGCTTCCGAGCTGCAGCCAGCGCAGCCACATCAGCACAAAGAGCGTGGCGCCCGCGTAACCGAGTTCGCCCGCCGTGAGCGCAAAGAGATTGTGCGCCGGCGCCGCGTGGAAGCCCGGATCGCCGCTCTCGCGCGGCGGCGGATGGCTGAAGTCGCCGTAATCCTCGTAGTAGTAGCCTTCGCGCGGGCCGTGTTCGCGACTCACCCAGTAGGACCAGTTGTTCAGGCCGACGCCGTAGGGATGCTCGTCGAGGATCGCCTTCGCCCAGCGCAAATACACGCCGCGGCCCTCCGTGCTCTTGTCGAAATACTCCTGCTCGAGCGTCGCCTGTTCGTAGCGCTCGACGATGTTGTCCCACGACTGCCGCACGATGACGGCACCGACCAAGGCCGCGAGCGCGATCCAGCCGAGTTTCTTCGCCGACACGCGCCACGTCATGCCCCACAACACCACGCCGCCGACCGTCACGATGAAGATCGGGATGCCTGCACGCGAAACCGTGAGCAGCAGCGCGAGCGCGCCGCCGCCCACCGCGAGCCAGCACCACGAACGCAGCCAGCGCGGAAAATCCGCCAGCGCCGCCGCCGCGATCACCGGCGTCACGAGGCACAGATACATCGACAGGCTGTTCGCGTGATCGACCGTGCCGGCGACGCGATCCATGCCGCCGAGGTAGCGCTGCTTCAGGCCGAAGATCGCCTGAATGCCGACCGCGGTCGCGAGCGCGAACGCCATTTCGCCGAGCTCACGATCCGAGCGCACATAAGCCGCCGCCGCCGCAAACACGATCAGCCCGCGCACGATTTTACTCAGCTCGAACATGCCTGTGATCGCTGGCTCGGCCGTCAATACCGACGCCAGCGCGTAGAGCGCGAACAGCCCCATGAGTCCGATGCCCGCCGGCCAATACCAGCGCGGCAGCCGCGTGCGCGGCACGAGCAGCGATCCGAGCAGCACGCTCCACGCGAGCGCGTCGAGCAGCGTCAGCTCGAAGCCGCGCGTCGAGCCCCGATACCAGTAGAGGCTCCCGAATTCCACATCGAGGCGGTCGACGAACACCGCGCCGACCAGCAGCGCGACGAACAACAGACTCCGCGCCACCTGCGAGATGCACGAAGCGATAACGCCACCGCAGGTGGCGACGAGCAGCAGCGAGGCTGCCAGGAGGTCTTTGGCTTGCATGGCGAGGGGTAGCGCGCGGAACTGCCGCGCTCAGGTGGACGCCGATTGCCGCAGCAACGCGCCGCGCGCGGCCTTCGGCCAGAAATGCGTGTGGCCGCGTTTCAAGAAACGAAATGCGCTCCAGCATGCGATCATCGTCACGCCCGTCGCCAGCACCGCCGCGGGCAGATACGCGACCCATCGCCACCCGCCCATCGCCCAGCAACGGCGCAGCCGGAACGTCAGGAGCCCGGGAAACAGCTCCCAGAAAAACCGCGCGTGCGCGACGTGACGCGCGAGCAGTTTCTTCACCCAATCCGGATCGCGCGCGTCCAGGCGGCGCAGCGTCGCGGCGAGATTCACGCGCTCGGCGCGCGGCCGCGTCTTCAAATACTCGATCATCACGTGCACGATCGTCTGCCCGATCATCTGCCGGCGCTGGTTGCGCAGCACCTCCGCCGGCGAGGTGTAGGCCTCGAAGATGTGTGCAGCGTCCGGCGCGAGCACGACGCGCCGCGGATTCACCGGGCGCGTGAGAAAATCCGTGCAGACGACCTGTTTGAAAAATCCGTCGTCGGGCGCGCCGGCGTCACGCGGCAAGTAGAGGTTCCGTGCGATCGGCGCGCGCAAGCCGTAGCATTGTCCGCTGAAGCACGCCCCGCCGGTGCGGTTCATCGCCGATGTCGCGAGCGAGAGGCGGTCGCGAAGCGTCTTGCGGGCCTTGAACTCGATCTCCTTGCGCGGACGATCGGTGACGACCATCGCCTCCGGATCGCGCTCGAGCGCGCACACCATGTTGCGGAGCGTGTGCTCGCCGTGGAACAGGATGTCCGCGTCCATCAGGAAAACGAACCGCGCCTCACGCGCCGAGAATTCGTGGACGAACCGGTTCCAGGCGTTGTTGCGGCCGGGTTGCTCGAGTTCGCACACGCGCGCGGTGATCGCTTCGGCGTGCGGGTGATCGGCGCGGAGGCGCGTCATCGTCTGCGCCGCGACGGTCGCGGTGCGATCGGTGCAGCCGTTCGGCAACACGATGATTTCGGCGCGCTCGCCGCGCGCCGCGAGCAGACCGAAGAGCGACTGGGCGAAGAGCGAGTTCAGCGCCGACGGGATCGAGTTCTCCTCGTTCCACGCCATGATGCCGATCGCCACGCAGATCGGGCCCGGCGCAGGCGCTTCATCGGTGGCGATGTCCGTTTCGGGCGTTACCATTTCGAGCACAGGCATGGCGCGACGATAGCGGCGAGCCACCGTAGCGCGCAGTAGGTCCGCACCTCCCTCGAAGGTGGCATCGACCCCATGTGCCGCGGCGGCACGCGCAGGCATCCTCCCGGCTTTCTCCCGCCCTCCTGCTTTTCCCTCCACATGACCGACGCATCCGTCAGCATCATTCTCCGCTCGTTCAACGAGGCCTGGGCGCTGCGCGACACGCTGCCCGCGCTGCGCGCCCAGAACTACCGCGACTGGGAACTCATCGTCATCGACTCCGGCTCGACCGATGGCTCCGTCGAACTGATTCGCGCCGCGCAGCCGGCGCAGTTCGTCCGCATCGCCAGCGAGGAATACAACCCGAGCCGCGTGATGAACCGCGGCATGCAGCTCGCGCGGCACGATCTCGCGATCTTCCTCAATGCCGACGCGACGCCGATCGACGAGCACTGGCTGCGTCCGCTCGTGGACGCGCTGCGCTCGCCGCGCACCGCCGCGGCGTTCAGCCGGCAGGTGCCGCGGCCGGATTGCCGCGCGGTGTTCGCCCACGACTACGAGCGCTGCTTCGGCCCGCAGCGCGAGTCGGCGCAGTGGGATCATTTTTTCAGCATGGTCGGCAGCGGCATCCGTCGCGACGTGTGGGAGCAACGCGGTTTCCTCGAGGAGATGCAGTATTCCGAGGACGAGGAATACACCCGCTGGTGCCGCGCAGCCGGCTACGGCGTCGTGTATTGCCCGGACTCCGTGGTGATGCACTCGCACAACTACACGCCGCGACAGGCGTTCAAACGCGCGTTTGGCGAGGCGTGGGCGTGCATGGCGATGCGCTCGGGCCGCGCGGCCGACGGCGCGCGGCTTCGCGGTTTCGCGCTCGGCTGGCTGCGCGACGTGCAACGCGATTTCGCTTACTGCGCGCGCGAGCGCCGCCTGCGCGAATGTCCGCACGCCGCGCGCATCCGCTGGGCGCAGCGCGCCGGCCGCCTCGCCGGCACGCGCGCCGGGCGGGCGGTCCACGAGGAGGATTTTTTCCATGAGCACAGAAACCGCCGCCCCGAGCACCGTGTTGTATCCGCCCTCCAGCACCCGGCCTGAGCAGCGCTTCACGCCGGATGGCAGCGAGGAGCTCGAGCGCCACCTCGAGCACGTCTGCGCGCGCGTCCTGCGCGGCGTGCGCGGCCTCGTTCCCGCGCGCCAGCTCGAGGCGGTCTATCTCGGCGGCGGCTATGGCCGCGGCGAAGGCGGCGTGCTCGCCACGGCGGACGGCGAGCGCCCCTACAACGACCTCGAGTTCTACGTTTTTCTGCGCGGCAACCGCCACGCGAACGAGTGGCGTCACGCGCGCGCACTCGAGGTGCTCGGGGAAATTCTCACCGCCAACGCGGGCGCTCACGTCGAATTCAAGATCGCCTCCCGCGCCGAATTTGCGCGCCAGCCGGTCAGCATGTTCAGCTACGATCTGGTCGCCGCGCATCGCCGGCTCTTCGGCGCAGCGCGATTTTTCGAACCGTGCGCGCACCACGGCCACGCACCGCGCATCCCGCTCGCGGAAGGCACCCGGCTGCTGATGAACCGCTTCACCGGCCTGCTGCTCGCGCGCGAGCGACTCGACGCGCCGGCCTTCACGCCCGCCGACGCAGATTTTGTGCGCCGCAATCTCGCCAAAGCCGAGCTCGCCCTCGGCGACGCCGTGCTCGTCGCGCAGCACCGCTACCATTGGAGCGCGAAGGAGCGGCACCGCCGCCTGCGCTTCGATCTCGCGCATGGCGGCATGCCCGAGTGGCGCGACGCCGTCCTGCGCTTCCACGCCGCCGGCGTGCAGTTCAAGTTTCACCCGGAGCGATCCGGCGCCTCGCGCGAAACGTTGTGCGAGCACTGGGAGCAACTCGCACCCGTCGGACAGCTCGTCTGGCTCTGGCTCGAGGCTCTGCGCCTCGGCACGCGTTTCCCCGACGCGCGTGCCTACGCGCTCGATCCGCGCCCGAAATTTCCGGAGCTGCGCCGGTGGCGCGGCGTGCTCGCGACGTTGAAACAGTCCGGCCCGCGCACGCTGCTCTCGCGCGACCCGTTCGAGCCCGTGCGCGAACGCCTCGTGCGCGCGCTCGCGCTGTTGCTCTGGGCTCCCGGCGCCCTCGCCCATCCGCGCACACTCGCCCGCCTGCAACGCGAGTTGCAGACCGACGCCATCGCCGCCCCGGCCTTCGCGCGCGCCTACCTGCGCCTCTGGGAGCGCGCGCGCTGAGCGACCGGCACGCGACGTGGCGTATTACGCCACGAGGTCGCAGACGCCGCCCCGAGCGAGAGCGCCGAGCCGTGGAGCATTGTTGCTTATTAGCCCCAATCGCGCTGCGGCTGATGCGCGACAAGGACGCGGAGCACTGCGCTGCGCTGCGAGAGTCACTGCGCGGGGAAGACGATCTCGCCGTCGAGGATCGTGTAGAGACAGCGCGTTTGCAGGATTGCCGGTTCGGGGGGTTCCATGCTTACCCGCGGCTCTGGGAGCGCGCCCGCTCAGCGGTCGTCGCGCAACGTGGCGTATAACGCCACGAGGTCGCAGACGCCGACCCGAGCGAGAGCGCCGAGCCGCGGGGCATTGTTGCTTATTAGCCCCAATCGCGCTGCGGCTGATGCGCGACAAGGACGCGGAGCCACGCGCTGCGCTGCGAGCGTCACTGCGCGGGGAAGACGATCTCGCCGCCGACGATCGTGTAGAGGCAGCGCGTTTGCAGGATTTCCGGTTCGGGGATTTCCATGAGGTCGGCGGAGAGCACGGTCACGTCGGCCCACTTGCCGACTTCGAGGCTGCCACGCTCGCGCTCCTCGAAGGCTGCGTAAGCTGCACCGAGCGTCATCGCGCGTAGCGCCTGCTCGCGCGTGAGACGTTCCTCGCGGTGCCAGTCGTCGGCGGCGAAACCGTCGAGCGAACGCCGCGCGACGGCGGCGTAGAACTCGATCATCGGCTCGCCGCGCTCGACGGGCGCATCGGAGCCGGACGCAAGCACGGCGCCCGAGCGCAGGAGCGATTGCCAGGCGTAGGCGCCGGCGAGACGGTCCGCGCCGAGTCGCTTGGGGGCGAAAAACAGATCGCCGATCGCGTGCGAGGGCTGCATCGACGCGATCACGCCGAGTGGCGCGAAGCGCCGGACGTCCGCGGGCGCGAGGATTTGCGCGTGTTCGATGCGCCAGCGCGGCTCCGGCACCGCGCGCTCGGCGGGCGGCACGGCGGCGAACGCCTTTTCATACCAATCGAGCATCGTGCGGTTGCCGCGATCGCCGATGGCGTGAGTCTCGATCTGGATGCCGCGGCGCAGCGCCGCCTCGAGGAACGGTCGGAGCTTCGCCTCCTCCTGCATGAGCAGGCCGCTCGATTGCGGGTAGTCCGCATACGGCGCGAGCAACGCGGCGCCACGCGAGCCGAGCGCGCCGTCGATGTAGAGCTTCACACCTCGCCGCGTGTAGCGGCCGGCGCTTTCGCCGATGACCGGGCCGGCGGCGAGCAACTTCTCGCCACTGCCGTCGGAGCCGCTCACGGCGTCGTAGATGCGCAGCTTGATTTTGCCTTCGGCGACGAGACGACGGACCTGCTCGGCTTCGTCGTAGCTGTGACCCGCGATCTGGACGCCGGTCCAACCGAGACGCGCCTCGCGTTCGGCGCCGACGATGAGCGCGCGCTCCGTTTCCGCGGACGTCGGCAGCGGGACGAGTCGCAGGACGAGGTCCATCGCGCGATCGACGAGCATGCCGGTCGGCTCGCCCTCGGTGTCGCGCAGAATTTCGCCGCCGGACGGATCGGGCGTGTCGCGCGTCACGCCGGCGAGGCGGAGAGCGAGGCTGTTCGCGACGATCGCGTGACCGTCGGCGCGTTCCAGCACCACAGGATGATCCGGCGCGGCCACGTCGAGCTGCCGGCGCGTCGGGAACGCGGCGGGCTGCCAGTGCGTCTCGATCCAGCCGCGACCGAAGATCCAGCGTTTCGGCTCGGTCGGCGCGACGCGGGCGGCGAGGCGCCGCTGCAAGTCGGCGATGCCGGTCGTGCCTTCGAGGTTGAAGGTCAGTTCGCGCTCGCCGACGCCGGCGAGGTGCATGTGGGCGTCGTTCAGGCCCGGCACCGCGGTGGCGCCGCCGAGGTCGAGCACACGTTTCGCTTCGGCGCGGAATTTCTCCGCGCCGCGCTCGTCTCCGACGAAGACGATTCGACCGTCGCGAACGGCGAGCGCGGTCGCGCGTGGCTGCGCGGGATCGAGCGTGTAGAGGTTGCCGTGGACGAGCAGCAGATCGACCGGTTGCGCGAGCGCGGCGCCGGCAAGCAGCGTGGCTAGCAGGGGTAGCCGAAGCATGCCGCGAGCACGGCGCAACTCGCCGCGGTTGGCAATCCCGCGCGGCGCTCAGGCGCTCGGTGCGCTGCCGCCGGCGTGAGCCGTTTCGAGCGCGCGCGCCATCGCACCGAGGAGATCCTGGGCGGTGAACGGCTTCTTGAGCAGCGGCGGCGGCCGGGCGCCGACGTTATCCAAGGCGACGCGCACCGCCTCCTGGTCCATCAGGCCGGACATGAAAATCAGCGGCAGCTTGGGATTGGCCTGCAACATTTCCGCGGCGGCGCGATCGCCCGTCATCAACGGCATCATGATGTCCATGAGCGCGGCGTGAATCGGGCCCGAGTGGGCGTTGAAAAGGTCGAGCGCCTCGCGGCCGTTGCCGGCTTCGACGACCTCGAAACCCGCCTGACGGAGGACCACGCCGGCGATCTCGCGCACGGCCGGCTCGTCGTCGCACACGAGCACCGTGCGACCGCGACCGTCGATTTTCCGCGGGGCGACCGGCGCCTCGCGCTCGGTGGCCTCGGGCGGCAGCGCCGGCAGATAAACGCGAAATTCCGAACCCGCGCCCGGCTCGGAGTCGACCTGGATGAAGCCGCCGTGGCTGCGCACGATGCCGTGCACCGTGGGCAAGCCGAGGCCCGTGCCTTTGCCGCGCGGCTTGGTGGTGAAGAACGGATCGAAGATGCGCTCGCGCACGTCGAGCGTCATGCCCTGGCCGGTGTCGCGCACGCTGAGCATCACGTAGTCGCCGGGGGCGATCTCGCCCATGTAGCTCGGGCATTTCGTGCCGACCGCGACGGGGCGCGCGGCGAACAGGAGCGCTCCGCCGTTCGGCATGGCGTCGCGCGCGTTCACGGCGAGGTTGAGCAGCACCTGGTGGAGCTGCGTCGCATCGCCGCTCACCATCGGAGTGTCGTCGGCCACGTCGCGCCGGATCTCGATGTCGCGCGGGAAAGTTTCCTCGATCATCAGCACGAGTTCGCGAATGAGATCGCGAGGGCGCACCGGCGAGCGTTCGCCGTCGATGCCGCGCGCGAAGGTGAGCACCTGGCGAACGATGCCGGTGCCCCGCCGGGCGGCAGACTCGATGACTTCGAGGGTGCGCTTGTCGCCGGAGTCGTGGCTCCGCAAGCGGAGCAGTTCGACGCTGAGCAGGATCGGCGCGAGCACGTTGTTGAGGTCGTGCGCGATGCCGCCGGCGAGCAGGCCGATGCCCTCCATGCGCTGCGCACGGAGGAATTGCTGCTCCAGTTGGCGCCGCTCGGTGATGTCCTGCTTGATCGCGATGAAGTGCGTGGTGCCGTCGCCGCCGTGCGAGACCGGCGCGATGATCATGTGCTCGTGATACTCGCCGTCGCCCTTGCGGCGATTGACGATATCGCCGCTCCATACCTCGCCGCGCTGGATGGTTTGCCAGAGTTTCGCGTAGAATTCCGGCGTTTGGCGGCTGGATTTGAGCAGGCGGGGATTTTGGCCGACGGCCTCGGCGAGGGAATAGCCCGTGAGCTGCGTGAAGCCCTCGTTCACCCACTCGATCCGGCCGCTGGCGTCGGTGATGAGGATGCCGGCAGGCGTGGCCTGGAGCGCGGCTTCGAGGAGGACGAGCCGCTCGTGGGTGCGGCGGAGTTCGGAGAGATCGGCGAGCGTGCCGATCATCCGCTTCGGCCGGCCGGCGGCATCGCGCTCGATGATCTTGCCGCGGTCGAGCACCCAGCGGTAGCTGCCGTCTTTGCAGCGCAGGCGGTATTCGACGCGGCACGAATCCGCGCCGCCGGCGAGACACTCGTCGTAGGCGGCTTGCACGCGCGCCGCATCCTCGGGATGCAGGTGCGCCACCCACTCATCGACGTGGCCGTGGAGTTCAGTCGACTGGTAACCGAACATCGCGACCAGGCGCGGCGAGAGAAAGGCGTCGCCGGTCGCGATGTTCCGGTCCCACACGCCGTCGCCCGCGCCTTCGAGGGCGAATTGCCAGCGCTGCTCGCTCTCGCGCAGGGCCGCCGTTTGCTCCTCATAACGCTGGCGCACTTGCAGCACCTCGATGCCGTGGGTGAGGTCCGCCGCGAGCTTTTCCACCAACTCGACAATCTCACGCGTGAAGAACGCGACCTCGTCGGAATAGATCATCAGCGTGCCGCGCGTGCCGCCTTGCACCCGCAACGGCACCGCCAGGCACGAGCGCAACGCGTGCGCCGCCGCCGCAGTTTGCCACGGAATCATCGACGCGGTGTGCGCGATGTCCTGGCAAACGATCACTTTGCCGCTGCGAATCGACTGGCCGGCCGGACCGCGCGACTCCGCGCGCGTGGCATCGACGGTGATGGAGAGTCCGGCGGCATACGCGGTCGCCGGGCCGCTGCTCGCCTCGAGGCGCACGGCCTGCGTCGTCTCGTCGACCCAGCCGATCCAGGCGAGACGCATGCCCGCGTGGTCGATCAGCGTCTGGCAAATGGCGCGGCAAAGCTCCGTGCGATCGACGGCGGTGAGCGCGACTTCGTTGGCGCGCGCGAGCGTCGCGTAGAGGCGGTTCGCGCGCCGGAGCGCCAGCGCGGTCTCGTCGGCGATCCGCGTGCGCTCCTGCTCGATCGCCCGCACGCGCCCCGCCATCGACCCCGCGAGCCGATAGAGCACCGCGCTCGAAATGCCGACGAAGATCAGCCCCTTCGTCACATTGACGGTCAACGCCCCGGTCGGGCCGCCGTGCCACCAGGCCACGAGCACATCGGAAGCGACGATCCACACGCCCGCCAAAACGGCATACGTGAACGTCAACTGAAGCGGTCCCGCCAGCTTGGTGCGAATCATCGGGGGGGGTAAATCGAGCCGGCCCTTGCTCGATTGGGCGCGGAGGCTACGGAGGCGGCGCACCGCATACAAATCGATTCTGTCCGCGCGCTCACGATCCTGCCGTTTTGGATCACGAGGGCGATTTTCTCCCGGTTTTTTTGTCAGGAGCGACGACGTTGGGGAGTCCTATCGACCACGGTCTTTCGTCTGCGCAGGATGGTGGACGCTACTGGACTCGAACCAGTGACCCCGTGCGTGTGAAGCACGTGCTCTAACCAACTGAGCTAAGCGTCCAAAAACCGGACGGGCACGGTTGCGGACGGTTTTTCGGAAATCAAACCTTCTTTTTTTCGATGGAGGCCACGATCGCCATTTCCGCCTTCCGCAGCGCTTCGAGCAGCTCTTCCTCCAAAAACGGTTTCGGCAGGAACGCGTTCACTTCGCCCGCCGCCAGCGCGGCGACTTCCTCCACCATGTCGTCGCCACCCGCGAAACCGGACGAATACACGATGCTCAATGTCGGCAGCAACGCCCGCAATTCCCGGATCAGCTCGGTGCCACGCATGCGCGGCATCATCAAATCGACCACGGCCGCGTGATACGCCGCGGGGCCCATCCGGAAGAGTTGCAGCGCCTCCATCCCGTCGGCCGCCGGCACGGGGTCGTATCCGTGTCGCCGCAGGGTTTGCGCGACAATCATGCGGATCGGCGCCTCGTCGTCGACCACGAGCACGCGCCGCCCGCCGCCCGCGGGGCCGCGCTCGTTCGTCGCCGCGGCGCGCGGCGTGGTGGGCTCGAGCACCTCGGGCAGCAGCACGCGAAACACCGTGCCGCGTCCGAGCTGCGTATCGACCTCGATCTTGCCGCCGTGGCTGCGGACGATGCCGTAGACGGTCGAGAGGCCGAGCCCGGTGCCCTTGCCGCGCGGCTTCGTGGTGAAAAACGGCTCGAACATGTGCTCCAGCACCTCGTCGGTCATGCCCGTGCCCGTGTCGGCCACCGTCAACTCGACGTAATTGCCGGGCGCAAACGGCGCGAGCCCGCGCGCGCGCTCCGCATCGACGACGACGGCCCGGGCACCGAACGTCAGCCGGCCGCCCTGCGGCATCGCGTCGCGCGCGTTCACGGCGAGATTCAACAACACCTGGTGCAACTGCGTGACGTCGCCGCGGATCGTCGGCACGTCGCGGCCGTTCTCGACGCGGATTTCGATCGAGCGCGGGAAAGTTTCCTCGGCGAGCTGCGTGACCTCCTTCAGCAAGTAGCGCGGCTGCACGACGGTGCGCTCGCCTTCGACGCCGCGCGCGAACGTGAGCACCTGCTTCACGATGTTGGCGCCGCGCTGCGCGGCTTGCCCGATCAGTTCCAGGCGATCGCGGGCGGACGGAGCCAGTTCGCCCTCGGCGCGGAGCAGTTCGACGGCGAGCACGATCGGCGTCAGCACGTTGTTCAAATCGTGCGCGATGCCGCTCGCGAGCATGCCGACGCTCTCGAGCCGCTGCGAACGCGCGACTTGCTGTTCGAGCCGGCGCTTGTCGGTGACGTCTTCCTTCACCGCGACGAAGTTTGTGATCTCGCCCGCGTTGTTGCGCACCGGCGCGATCGTCATGTGCTCGAAATACTGCGTGCCGTCCTTGCGGCGGTTCTGCACTTCGCCCGACCAGACCTCGCCGCTCCGGATCGTCGACCACATCTTGCGGTAGAACGCCTCGTCATGCTGCCCCGAGCGCAGCACGCGCGGCGTGCCGCCCTGCACGTCGGCCAGCGCATAACCCGTGATGGTCGTGAACGCCGGATTCGCCCACTCGATCCGCCCTTGCGCGTCCGTGAGAATGACGCCTTCGGGTGTCGCTTGCAGAGCGGCGTGGAGGAGCTGCAACTCGCGCGTGGAGCGTTTGCGTTCGGTGATGTCGCGCGCGACGACCACCAGCGACCGCCGTCCCGCCTGCTGCACGCCGCTGAGCGTGATCTCCGCCTCGACCGTCGTGCCGTCCGCCCGCCGCAGCGTCCATTCGAACGGATCGCCGTGGCTCGTGCCCAGCTCCGCGACGATGCGGCGCGCCGTGAGCCGCGACTCGGAACCGTCGGATTGCCGCTCGGGGAAAAAATCCATCAGCGCCTGCCCGGCCACGGCCTCGGACGGCAGACCCACGAGCTGGCCGCCGCGCGAGTTGCAGCTCGTGATGCGGTAATTCTCGTCGGCGGTGAAGATCGCGTCGTTCGCGCTGTCGAAGATCGCGCGGAATTTCTGCTCGCTCTCCGCCACGTCGCGCACGGCGCGTTCCTGCGCGGTGATGTCGTGCGCCACCACGATGCACGCGGGCCGGCCGCGCCACTCGACCGTCTGCGACATGAGTTGGACGAGCAGGATTTTCCCGTCGGCGCAACGATGCCGCCACGGTCCCGGCGCGGGCGCGCAAGGCCGGCCGCTCGCCGGCGGCTGCGCGAATCTCGCCGCGTCCGCCGGCGCGAGCAGATCGAGACTCGTCAACCCGAGAAACGCCTCGCGCGAATAGCCATACTTCGAGAGCGCAAATTCGTTCACCGCGAGGATACGCTGCGTGTCGGCGTCGCAGATCCACATCGGCTGCGGGTTTCGCTCGAACAGCGTCTGATAATGCTCCGCCTGCTCGCTCAGGCGCTGCTCGAGCTCCTTGCGCGGCGTGATGTCGAAATGCGTGCCGATCATCCGCAGCGGCTTGCCCGCAGCGTCGCGCTCGAGCACCACGCCGCGGTCCAGCACCCACGTCCAGCCCCCGTCTTTCCGGCGCAAGCGATGCTCGGACTGGTAGACCGAGCGCTCGCCCGCGACGCAGCGCTCGAGTTCGTGGTAAACGCGCGGCAAGTCCTCCGGGTGGACGCGCGTCGGCCATTCGTCGACCTTGAAGGGAAATTCGCCCGCCTCGTAACCCAGCATCCGCTCCAGTTGCGGCGCGTGATAAATCTCGTTCGTCGACACGCGCCACTCCCACAAACCGTCGCCGACGCCCTCGAGCGCCTCCCGCCAGCGCGCCTCCTCGCGGCCCCGTTCCGACTCCGCTCGTTCGAGACGCTCGCTGAGCTGACGCAGCGAACCGTAGAGCAGCAACGTCGTCACTCCGACGAACAGCACGCCCTTCAACATCGCCCACCGTGTCGGCCCGTCGCTGGCGCCCGCGCTCAGCAGCAGATCGGAAAGGACGATCCAAATCGCGGCCAGCGCCGCGTAAGTGAACGCGACACGCCCAGGGTTCAGGGGTGCGGGGGAGTTCATCCGTTGTTGTTCGGCACAGCCTAGCGGGGTGCGCCGCGCCGTCTCCGCAGGTTTTGCCGGGATGCCCCTGCGTGTTGCGGAAACCGTCGCCACGCGCGATCCGGGCGCCGTTATCGAGGTTCGCGCAATAGACTGCCGCGCACGAAGCGGAAGGTAGGGCGGAGCGGCCCATCCCGCCGCGAGGGCGGTGTCACGTTCCCGGCGCACCGGGCCGGCGACCAGTGCGCTGCCTCGACGGTGCGCCCGGCCTGTCAGTCTGATATGCAAGGCGCAATAACTTCGGCAGGGGTAGCAGCCGCCGTTAGCCGGCTGGGCGGTCGCTGCTACACCCAAGCCGCGGCAAGCATCGGGAGCGACGCGTGCGCGTGTCGCCGCGTCACTTCCGCGTCTGCACGGGGCGTTTCCGCTCGGGAAACAGCGTCCGGCAAATCTCGCACACCGTCCCGTCGCAGCCGAGCGCCGGGCAATGCTCGCGGCCGTAGTAGATGATCCGCAAATGCAGCGGATTCCACTGCTCGCGCGGGAAAAGCTTTTTCAAATCGCGCTCCGTCTGCTCGACGTTCGCACCGCTCGTGAGTTTCCAGCGTTGCGCGAGGCGGTGGATGTGCGTGTCGACCGGGAACGCCGGCACGCCGAACGCCTGGCTCATCACCACCGACGCGGTCTTGTGCCCGACGCCCGGCAGCGCCTCAAGTTCCTCGAACGTGCGCGGCACCTTGCCGCCGTGCCGCTCGATCAGCAGGCGCGACAGGCCGCTGATCGCCTTCGCCTTCTGCGGCGAGAGGCCGCACGGACGGATGATCTCCTGGATGCGCGTGACCGGCACGTGCATCATCGCGGCCGGGTCGGAGGCGAGCGCCCAGAGGTGCGGCGTGACTTCGTTGACGCGTTTGTCGGTGCACTGCGCCGAGAGCAGCACGGCGACGAGCAGCGTGTAGGCGTCGCGGTGCGCAAGCGGAATTGGCGGATGCGGATAAAGCTCCGCGAGCCGCCGCGCCGCATAGTCGGCGCGCGCTTGCTTCGAGGAAAACTCCGGCGCGGGCATGCGCGATGTGCGTAGCGGTCTCCGTGCCCGCGGCAAGCGCGGGTTGGACGATTCCTCGATCGAACGCGGCAGAAGGCAAGGCAGGGCGCGGACTCCGCTCCGCTTCGGCTCGTCGGGACGACTCGCCCTACCCTGCATCCTCCACGATTTTCGCGAGCGGTTCCGAGGTGGTCGTCGACGTCCCCGGCGACGACGGGAACGTTGTCAAGGACAGCGCGCGCGGCAGGAGCCGCTGGGGACAGCGGCGCCCGCCCTCGCTACCGCGCGAAGCGTCGGCACAGCCGGTCGGCGATTCACAGGAGAGGACGAGGGATGCCGGCTGCCGCTGGTGCATCCTGGCGGCGAAGGAACTCGCCGCCCTACCGTCACTTTTCGTCCAGCGGCGGCTCGAACTTGAACGGCAGCACCACCTCGGACTCCACCGGCCGGCCTTTTTCCATCTTCGGCAGGAAACGCCACAGCCGCGCCGCGGCGAGGGCCGACTCGCCGAACTCGGGCGCGGAAGCCGATTTCACGGCGGGCTCGATCACGGCGCCGGTGCGCGACACGCGGAACCGCACCGTCGCGTCACCGCTGAGGCGTTTTTTGAGAAACGCCTTGGGATATTCCGGCGGCGGGCCGACGAACGGGCGCACCGGTTCGTCCTTCGCCCCTTTCACCCGGCTCAGCACCATGCGGTCGAGCTGACGGTCGCGGAAGAGCGGCGGCATCTGCGAGTGGAGCAACTCGCCGCCGCCGGCGAAGAGGTGCAGCTTGAACTTGCCCGCGCCGAGCTTCGCCACGACCGGCACGCGGATGCGCACGCTCCGCGTGAGTCGCGGTTCGAGCGTGCCGACTTCGTCGCAGAACACGCGTTTGCCGAGTTCCTCCGAATCGAGTTCGAGGACGTAGAAGACGTGCTCGAGGCCGTAGCCCGACTCGAACTTCGCGCGGAACTCGAACTCGGGGTTCATCTCGCCGGAGCCCGAGTTAGTCATGAGGTTCAACGTGTGGCTCTTCGCCTCCATGTCGCGCACCGAGACGAAAAACGGCAGAAACTCCTTCATCGGCGCGAGCGCCGTGCGCGCTTGCCGGCTCGCGCTGACGAGCTTGCCGTCGCGCTCGTAGAAACAGAAGCCGTTGTGCACGTCGCGCACGAGCTGCGGCTTGCCGTCGACTTCCACGACGAGCGCGCGCGGGCCTGACTCCTCCGCTGCCCGTGCCGGCGCGAACGCCAGCAAACACACGACGACGCACGCCATCCGGGGGAGCCACGCTTGCATGGTCGCAGTGCATCAGGCGCTCCGCCGCCCGGCAAGGAGCGAACGTCACCGGTGGCGCGCGGCGCGAAAACAAAACGCCCGGCGAGCGCGCAGTTCGCCAGGCGTCGAAACGCCCCGCGTCGTCTCAGAGAACGGTGATCTTCAGGCGAAAGAAGAGCTTGTCGGCCGAAACCGTCGGATACGTCGCCTGGTAGGTCGCGACGCCGCCGACGTCGGACACGAGCGAATGCGTGACGCCGCTCGTCGTCCAGTTCACGAGGTCGGTCGAAATCTCGACGGCGTAGGCGAGATCGCTGCGATCGCTGGGCCGCGTGTAGGTGTAGGTCCAGTTGCCGGCGGAAGTGCCGGCCTGCGGCGCGCTCGTCGTCGTCGCGGCCGTCGGGTCGAGGCCGAGCGCGTATTCGACGAGATTCGTCAGGCCGTCGCCATCCGGATCGGCGGTGTCGGCGGCGTTGCCGGAATTCGCGGTGGTGCCGAAGTGGGTTTGCCGCCAGCTCTGGAGCGCAGTGCGGACGGAAACGGCCACGGTGTCGCTCGTGGTGGAGCCGTAGTAATCGGTGACGACCACGGCGTAGTTGCCCGAGTCCGCCGGCGTGGCGGAGGCGACCGAGTAGGTGGCGCTCGTGGCGCCGTCGATCGCGACGTCGTCCTTGAACCATTGATAACCGAGCGTGCCGGTGCCGGTGGCGGCGACCGTGAGCGCGAGCGCGGCGCCGGCGTTGAGCGTCTGCGCGACCGGCTGCGTGGTGATCGCGCGGGCGGTCGCGAGCGTCACGCCGACGACGACGGAGTCGTGGTCGGCGTAGCGGTAGCCGGTGCCGACGTTGATCGCCTGCTGGGCGGTGCTCTTGTTCTCGACGTTGTAGTCGTAGTAAACGGGCTCGTCGGAGTTCACGTGCCACGTCGCGGCGGCGAGCGTCTGCGTGTTCAACGACGGCGACGCGAGGGCGTGGTCGAGGTGGCCGAAGCCGCCGCCGAACTGATACGAGTAGCCGCCCGCGCCTTCGAAACGCTCGGTGAGGTTGACGTAACCGGCGCTCACGAGAGCGGCGATCGGGTCTTCCTTCGCGTAGGCATTGAGGTCGCCGACGATGAGGAAATCCGTGTCGCCGCTCGCGGTCGGATCGGTGGCGAGCCAGGCGGTGAGCGCCTGCGCCTCCTTGGTCCGGATATAGTTGTTCGTGCCCTGGCCGTCGCTCTGGTCGGCGTTGAGTCCGGTGCCGTCGTCCATGCTCGAGGCGCCGGCCTTGGCGCGGAAATGATTGATGCACACCGTGAGTTTTTCGCCGGTGGTTTTCTGGCGGAACGTCTGCGCGAGCGGGTTGCGCGCGTGGTTGTTGAAGTAGTCGTTGCTGAGCATCGCGGGCGTGCCGACCAGCTCGACGGTTTCCACCCGATAGACGATCGCGCAGTGGATGACGTCCGTGACGATGTCGACCGCCGAGGCGTCGACGAACGCGTAGGTCGTGCCGGCGGGAGCGGCGGCGTTCAGACTCGCGACGAGTTGGGCGATCATGCTGGTCGAGCCGTAGCTGTTCGCCTCGCTGTTGGTGACCCGGTCGTTTTCGACCTCGGTGAGGCCCATGATGTCGGGCGCGAGGCCGAGGATGCCGGCGGTGACCGTGGCGAGCTGGCGCTGGTATTCGGCGAACGTGGTCGCGCCGCGCGAGGTCGGGAAGCCGGCGCCGGCGCCGTTGCCGTTCATCAGGTTTTCGACGTTGCCGATGGCGATGCGCAACGAGCCCGCCGTGGCCGGGGAGGCCGCGCGCGGATTCGCGTCGACGAAGGTCGGCGTGGCGGTGGGCTCGACGACGTAGCCGCCGAACTTGTTCGCCAACACGCCGGCCACGCCGGTCGTGGTGCTGCCGGTGCGGCGCGTGGCGACGGACGGCGTGGAACTCGAGAGCCACGGCGTGGGGTCCGGGTAGGAGGTGCTCACGCCGTCATCGAGGATGATTTGGTCGAGCTGGTTCTGCGCATCGAGGGCGATGGCGGCCGCGCCCGGCGCGACGACGTTGGTCGGCGTGCTTTGGCGGGCCGTGCTCAACGTGAGTTCGCCGAAATGGCCGTAATCGAAGTTGTTCGTGACGACGAGCGTCTGCGGCAGCGTCACGCGCATGCCTTCGTAGCGCTCGGCGAAAGCGCTGCTCGCGAACGGCAACGTGACGTCGACCGCGGGCGGCAGCGAGTTGCCGGCGCTGAGTTTGCTGAAGCCGACCACGGAAGCGATTTCCGTCTCGGTCACGCCGGAGCTGGCGAACTCGGTCACGGTGCCCGTGGCGGCGACCAGATCGCCGACGGCGACCGTGTTGATGTTGTCGAAAACGTAGATGCCCTCGGAAGTCGCGTCGTCGGCATCCCACTCCCCTTGCGGCGCCTCGAGGTAGTAGCCGCCGATGCCGCCGGAGGCTTGGAACGTCGCGACGACGACGCCCTGCACGGTCTGGCTTTGCGTCGCGAAAGCGCTCGTGGTGCCGGAGCCCTGGATCGTGTGGATGGCGGTCGGCGTGCCCGAAGCGGCGGCGATCGTGGTGAAGCTCGACGTGAAATCCGCCGCCATGTTCAGCGTGCCGCTGCTTTGATCGGTGACCTGCGCGGCGGCGACGGTGAACGTCACGGTTTCGGCGTTCACGAAATCCGCGCTCGGCGTGAGCGTGAAAGTCGTCGGTCCGCCCGAGACGGTCGCGGTGTGCGCGCCGCTGGCGCTGCCGGTGACGGTGAACCAGTCGCCGGTGACATTCACGGCCTGGTTGAAAGTGACGGAGATCGCCGTGCTGAGACCGCGGCCGGTCGCGGCGTCGGCGGGCGTGACGCTGGCCACGGCGGGCGGGGTGGCCCCGCCACCCAGCACGTCGACGGTGAGTTGCATGTCGTCGATGCGCCAGTTGGCGGTGTTCGCGCCGGGGCTGCCGGTGCCGCTGTGGCCGTAGATGCGGAAAGTCACGGCGGTGTTCGCGACGCCCGTGACGGTGGTGAAGGTCGGCGACTGGAGCGCCCACGTGCTGTTGTTCGCCAACGCGCCGGTCGCGATCGCGGTCGTGTAGTTGTCGACGCTGGAAAAAACCGAGACCGCCTGCGGACCGGTGCTGGTGCTGCGCGAGCCGAAGGCGATGGCCGACGCTTGGATCTGGCCGCCGGCGGTCGGCGTGAGCGTGAACTCAAAATAGGCGGAGCCGCTGGCAGCCTGGTTCAACGCACCGATGCGCGCGGCAGCGCCGGCATTGTTGGTGCCGGAGGCGCCAGTGTAGCCGCTCGAAGCGGAGGTGGTCGTGAGCAGCGTCGTGGTGCCGTTGTTGTTGCCCTGGGTGACGGTGCCGCCGCTGAGGCTGGCCGGCAGGCCGCTGCTCGGGCTGGCGGTGGCGAAGTTCCAAGTGACAACGCTGGGAGTGGCGAGCGCGACGGTGGCGAGCGCTGCGAAAACGGCGGCAGTCGAAATCGAGCGACGAAGAACGAACAGCAGGGAGATCATGTCAGAATAGCTGGGGCGGAATCGCGCGCATGGGTGAACAAAAAAGCCGGTGGGAACGCTCGCGCGAACCCACCGGCAGGACGGAAAAGGAAACGACGTCAGGCCTGGGTCGAGATGCGGCGCCGACGACGCTGCACGAAGACGCCCAGCAACCCGGCCGCACCGAGGAGCGCGGCGTAAGTGGAGGGCTCGGGGACAGCGGAAATGTTCGCGGCAGTGCTGAACGACGTGGAAACGATCAGGTTGTCGAACGACGAGATGGTCGCAGCCGAGGAGGCGGTTCCTTGGCGCAACGCGATCGCCGCCAAAGACGCGTTTTCGGAGGTTGTCCCCGCCCAAGTGATCGTGGAAACCGCCGCGGTGTTGGAGAGTTCGGTGACGCTCGACGGATTGACGTAGAAAGTGCCCTGATCGTTGAGCGTTCCAGAGACAAAATCGTAGCGCATCACGATGCGATAGGTGGTGCTGAAATCCAACACCGTGCTCGAATAGCTCGGCGTCGCACCCGTGACACCCAATTGATAACCGAGCACGTAACCACTGCCGGAGGACTTGGCGAAAAACCGTCCCGTGTAGTTGGTCGCGGTCGCCGCCGTATTGAAGGCCAGGAAATAGTCTCCCGTGGCCTGCGCACCGGTGAGAGCCAGATCGAACCCAGCGTAGAGGCTTCCCGAACTGGCCGAAAATCCGAGCGCGGAACCCACGTCCTCGCCGGTCGTGGCGAAAGACACCGAACCGCTCGTCACCGTCAGCGGATTAGTCACGGTGGACCCGATCCGAGACCATCCTCCTTGCCCAGCAAGGGCGCCGTTGGAGTAAGCGAATGTCTCGGTGAACGTTGACTGTGCTTCGAGTGTGCCCGCGACTGCAGCGGACAGGACGATCGTGGTCAGGAGGCGACGTAGGTGCATTGTCTTGGTGTGTTGAGAGCGCTCTTCTCGAACTACGAATGCTCAAACTCAATTCGCCAGGACGACGTTTCGGTTACATTCGCGGGGGCAAGAGCAGCGGGTAACGGTGAGCACCTGATGTGCCACAGCGCGGGGGATTGTCACGTGCAAACCCGCCGACCCGCAGGGGTTGAGCCAGCGCCCTCCACCTGAACCTAAATTCCGCAGAAGACTAACCTCTGATGAATGAGAAGGCCGAAAAGCGCGGCTTGAGGTCGCTCACCTGCCAGGCGGGCGATCGCGGCGATGCATGTCTGCTTCGATGAGTGCTCATCAGTGAAAATCGGTGGTTCAACCGCGCTTTCTAGGCCAGGCGCCATCGGGCGAGTGCCGGCGGCATCCAACCGGGGTCGCAAAGCCGGCCAGCAGCGGCGCTGCTCTCTGACCGGCGCGCGGGCCACGCGGATGGGCGCGCACGATTAGTTGGCCGTGATTTTCAGACGGAAGAAGAACTTGTCGGCGGACGCGGTCGGATAGGTGGCTTGGTAAGTCGCGACGCCGTTCGTCTCGGAGACGAGCGAAAGCGTGACGCCGGTCGCGCTCCAGTTCACGAGATCGGTGGACGCTTCGACTTCGTAGGTCAGATCGCTGCGATCGGACGGGCGCGTGAAGGTGTAGGTCCAGTTGCCGCTCGCCGCGCCGGCAACGGGGGCGCCGCTAACGGAGGCCGCGGCGGGATCGAGGCCGAGCGCGTATTCGACGAGGTTCGAGAGACCGTCGCCGTCCGGATCGGCGGCGTCGGCTGCGTTGCCGCTGTTGGCCGTGCTGCCGAAGTGCGTCTGGCGCCACGTTTCGAGGGCGGTGAGGACAGTGACCGTCGCGACGTCGCTCGTCGCGGAGCCGCCGGAGTTAGTCACGACCGCATCGTAGTCGCCTGCGTCGGCGAGCGTGACGTTCGCGAGCGAGAGCGACGAGGTCGTGGCCGTGGCGTTGCCGGAAATGGGCTGGCCGCCTTTGCGCCATTGATAGCTCAGGCCGTTGCCGCTCGCAGAAACGGTGAGCGTCGTGCTGGCGCCGACGGTGACGCTGCGCGCGCTGGGCGAGAGCGTGATCGCGGGCGCGGGGTCGGGCGTGGTGAAGCTCAGGTCGTCGATCGCGAGCGCGTGGTCGTTGCCGGCGTCGTTGGCGTCGTTCCAGCGGAGCACGAGCGTCTGGCCGGCGTTCCAGGTCAGGCCGGTGACGGTGGCGCTGAGGGCGGTGCGGTTGGCGTTGGCGTTGCCGTCGATAGCACCGGCGGTCGTCGTGAATTTGGGCGAGACGAAATTGAGCGCCGCCACCGCGGTGAAGGTGCCGGTGTTGATGTCGGTCGCTCCGAGGGAGTATTCAAACGGCAGGGTCTGCGCCACCGGCGTGGAGTTGCCGCCGTCGCGCCATTGCTCGCCGATGTAGCTCAGCGTGAATTGCGTGATCGTGCGGCCGGTCGTGTTCACCATCACCAGGCCGAAGCGCGAAACGGTGCTGCCGCTCGAAACCGAGCCGAGCGCGCGATCGGAGAGCGCGTTGGTGCCGGCGACGCCGAAGGAGTAGACGCTGCCGGTGGCGAGGGAGCCGGTGCCGACGTTGAAGAGTTCGTTCGTGCCGGTGCCGCCCCATTTCGCGATGTGCCAGCCGCCGAGATCGGCGGCGTTGAGGGGCGCGGCGTCGAGCGCGTGCGGTCCGGCGCCGCTGAGCGTGAACGTGCCGGAGGACGGCAGCGTGTCGAAGTTCTGCGTGTAGGTGCCGCCGGAGTAGCCGAGCTGGCCGGCGACGACGGTCTTCAGCGTGAGCGCGACGGCGTTGCTCGTGACGGGCGAGCCGACGCCGTTGCTGATCGTGACGCTGTAGCTGCCGAGTTCGGCGTTGCTGACGTTGGCGACGCTGAGCGTGGCGGCGGTCGCGCCGGTGAAATTGCCGCCGTCGGTCAGCGCGTTGCCGTCCTTGCTCCATTGGTAGGTGAAGGGCGTGGTGCCGCGCGCGGCGACGGTGAATGTCGCGGTGGCGCCGGCGAGGACGCTGGCGGCGGTCGGTGGCGTGGTGAGGGTGGGCGCGGCCGGATTCACCTGCAACGCCACGGCGGCGCTCGTGGCGGTGTTGACGGAGTTCGTGACGACGACGTCGTAGAGCGCGGCGTCGGCGGACTGGGCGTTGGCGATCGTGAGCGTGGCGGCGGTCGCGCCGGAGACGTTGCCGCCGTTGGCGAGCGGCTGGGTGTTCTTGCGCCACTGATAGCCGAGCGTGGCGGAGCCGCTGGCGCCGACGTTGAAAATAGCGGTGGTGCCGGCGGAGACGGTTTGCGCGGTGGGGTCAGTCGTGATCGACGGCGCGATGCCGGTGATGTCGAGTGTGGCGGCGCTGCTGGTGGTGGAGCCGACGTTGTTGGAAATCGTCACGGTGTAGCTGCCGGCGTCGGAGGCCTGGATAGGATCGACCGTGAGTGAGCTGCTCGTGGCGCCGGAGATTTCCACGTCGTCCTTCGACCATTGGTAACCGAGCGGCGCGTCGCCGGTGGCGGTGACGGAGAACGTCACCGCGCCGCCGAGCGCGGCCGTTTGCGAAGCGGGCTGCACCGAGATGATCGGCATGCCGGTGGCGGTCTGGCCGTCGACTTTCGTGCGGAGGACGTTGGCGACGGAGGACGGGAGCGCGGTGAGGAACGTGAAGCCGGTATCGGCTTCGATCTGGGCAATCGAGGTCAGATAGTTGGTCCAAGGATCGCTGCGGACGCCTTGGATATTGGGAATCTTGATCGCAATGACGCGGGTCGAGGTCGTGATGCGATCGAGGGCCTCGCCGGAGCCGTTGGGCACGACGAGGGCGATTTTCCAGACGTAGCCGGGGATCGCCACGCCGCTCGCGATGGTGTTGCCCGAGTAATTGCTGCCGCCGCAAATGATGAGGAGTTCGTTGCCTTGCGCGGCGATGTTGCGGCATTCGGTCTCGAAATTGGCCCACACGCCCTGGTTGTTGTCGGGCGCCTGCGGGACCATGTTCGTCATGTAGAAGACGATCTGGTTATTCGCGGCGTCGAGCGTGCGGTCGGCCGATGGGCACATGTGACCGCGGTCGTAGCCGGAGCCGGAATAATCGCCGGTCCCGACGATGGTGAAGCCGGCGGGCAAATCGGGATCGGTCGCGAAGCTCGAGCGGCCGCTGCCGCCGACGTCGGTGGTCGTGAGATCCCAGCTCACCCAGTTGGGCACGCGCTTGGTGTCGTTGTAGTCCATCGCGTATTGGTCGCGCTGGATGAGGTAGTGCACGTGATCGCTCGTGGTGGCGGTCGCGTTGCTCGGATTGCCGAGCTGCATCTGGTAGGCGGCGCCGATCTTGGCGTAGCCCGCGACGGCGGAAAAGAGCAGCGCCGCAACGAACGCGAGAGCGAGGAACGGTTTCGCCGCGTGCGCGACGACGACACGGAGGCGAAGGCCTCCAAGGAAGAATTGCATTGGCCCAGGAACGTAGGCCTGACGATCGACCAAGATCGGCAGGAGCGAGAGGTGAAGGGAATTGAGAGGTGACCCAACAGTCGGTCCCGCGGGGCGACGGGTCCGACGAAAAGCGAAGCGGCGAGCGACTCAGACCCGCGCGAAGCGGCGGCGCACGATCACGCCCGCGAGCGCCAGCGCGCCGAAGACGGCAGCGTAGGTGGAGGGCTCGGGGACGGCGGCAACACCAGCGGGCGTCAGGCTGAAGTTGTCCACTGCGAGGCCGTCGTCCGCAGCCGTGGCGTTGAAATCGGTCCAGCGCACCCAAAACGTCCCGCCGTTCGCGATGGAGAGCGACTGGATCGACGCACTGAGATCGAGATAGTTGGCGGCGTTGTTGCCGTCTTTGGCGCCCGTAGTCGCAGTGACCGGTGTGGTGAAGTCAAGCGAAGCGACATTGGTCCACGTTCCGTTCGTGAGTCCGGTCGCATCGAGGCTGTATTCGAACGTCAGCTTGTCGGTGCGGGACGCCGTGCCGAGCCGCCACTCCTCGCCGCGATAGGCGATCGCCAGCGAGGTGATCGTGGCGCCGGTGCTATTTGTAAACTGAGCACCGAAAATCGGAATCAATGTGCCGCTTTGCACGCTGCCGAGGGCGCGATCGGTGGCAGAGGTTGATCCGTAGCTATAGATATCGCCGGTCGAGGATCCACCGGTGTCCACCGCGTATTGTTCGTTATCGCGCGCGCCACCGCCACTCTCGGTCAAAGACCAACCGGTGATCGCGAGGGAATTTGTCGTGGAACTGGCGGTGTTGGACAGCGTGTCAAAGTTTTGGGTGTAGGCGACGTCGAGTTGAGAGAGGACAACCTGCGCAGTGGCAGGCAAAGCGGCGCAAAGCGAGAGCGCCGCGCCGAGGAGGAGGCAACGGGATTTCATACGGGGCGAGGTGTGTGACCGGGCACTGCGTTACCGTTCGGTGTCATACGCAGCAAGCGCTACTTTGCCGAACGGGAGAATTTCATGTCAGGTAAAGTCTGAGAGAAGAAAGATGAGGCTCACGACTGCCTCGCAGCCGATCAACTCGCGCAGGTTACAACCTGGCGAACTTCTCGCGCGCGAATCGCCGTGCGCGGCCCATCGCGTGCGATTACCCCGGAATTTTTTTCGCCCCGCTCGCGACCGCGCTCCGCGAGGGAATCTTCCGGACCGCTCACGGCATTTAATGGCCATCGCACGCCATCAAATCTCAGTTGCGCGGCGGTCCGGCCGGGTCCTACGTTCGCACATGGCTTTGTCCCGCGAATCCCTCGCCCCGCTCGACTCCTTTGAACGCCGCCACAACGGCTCGCCCGCCGCCGATGTCGCCGAAATGCTGCGCATCGTCGGCTACGAGTCGCTCGACGCCCTCGCCGACGCCGCCGTGCCGGCCAAGATCCGGCTGAAGCGCCCACTGCGCCTGCCCGCCGCCGCCGGCGAGCGCGCCGCCCTCGCCGAGCTCCGCGCCATCGCGGCGAAGAACAAGGTGTTCCGCTCCTTCATCGGCATGGGCTACTACGACACCGCCACGCCGCCCGTCATCCAGCGCAACATCCTCGAAAACCCCGCCTGGTATACCGCCTACACGCCGTATCAGGCCGAGATTTCCCAAGGCCGCCTCGAGGCGCTCCTGAATTTCCAGACCGTCATCACCGACCTCACCGGCCTCGAGATCGCCAACGCCTCCATGCTCGACGAGGGCACCGCCGCCGCCGAGGCCATGATGCTCGCCCACCGCGTGAAGCTCGGCGAGAGCCACGCCGCGTCGGTGTTCTTCGTCTCCGAGCGCTGCCATCCGCAGACGATCGACATCGTCCGCACCCGCGCCAAGCCGCTCAACATCTCCGTCGTCGTCGGCAATCACGCGACGTTCGACTTCTCCGCCGGCAACGTCTTCGGCGTGCTCGTCCAATATCCGGACACCACCGGCAGCATCGTCGATTTCACCGCGTTCTTCGACAAGGCCCACGCCGCCGGCGCGCTCTGCGTCGTCGCGACCGACCTCCTCGCGCTCACGCTGCTCAAGGCCCCGGGCGAATTCGGCGCCGATGTCGCCGTCGGCTCCGCGCAACGCTTCGGCGTGCCCATGGGCTTCGGCGGACCGCACGCGGGATTCCTCGCCACGCGCGACGCCTACAAGCGCCAGATGCCCGGTCGCCTTATCGGCGTTTCCAAAGACGCTCAGGGCAACCCCGGCCTCCGCCTCGCCCTCGGCACGCGCGAGCAACACATCCGCCGCGACAAGGCCACGTCCAACATCTGCACCGCGCAGGTTCTCCTCGCCGTCATGGCGTCGATGTATGCGGTCTACCACGGCCCCGAAGGCCTGAAGAAAATCGCGCAACGCACGCGCTCGCTCGCGCAGCTCCTCGCGAACGCCCTCAAGACCACGCACGCCATCATCAACAGCGATCCGGTGTTCGACACGCTGACCGTCGGCGGCGTCGACGCCACCAAGTTGCACGCCGCCGCCGCCGCGCAGAAGATCAATCTCCGCGCCGTCAACGACACCACCGTCGGCATCTCGCTCGACGAGACGACGACGCTCGAGCAAGTCGAGACGCTCGCCGGTCTCTTCGGCGCGACGATCAACCTCGAGAACGAGCCCGCAGGCCTGCCGACGGCGTTCGCCCGCAGCTCCGCGTTTCTCACCGCCAAGGTGTTCAACCGCTACCACACCGAGCACGAGATGCTCCGCTACATCAAGCGCCTCGAGACGAAGGATCTCTCGCTCGTCCACTCGATGATCTCGCTCGGCTCGTGCACGATGAAGCTCAACGCCACGAGCGAGATGTTCCCCGTGACGTGGCCCGAGTTCGGCGCGCTGCATCCGTTCGCGCCGGCCGACCAGACGAAGGGTTACGCGAAGATGTTCGCGCAGCTCGAGAAATGGCTCAGCGAAATCACCGGCTTCGCCCAGGTGTCGCTCCAGCCCAACGCCGGCTCGCAAGGCGAATACGCCGGCCTCCTCGTCATCCGCGCCTACCACGAGTCGCGCGGCGAAGGTCACCGCAACATCTGCCTCATCCCGACCAGCGCGCACGGCACCAATCCCGCCAGCGCCGCGATGAACGGCATGACGGTCGTCGCCGTCGCTTGCGACGCCAGCGGCAACATCGACGTCGCCGACCTGAAGGCGAAGGTCGAGCAGCACGCCGCCAACCTCGCGTGCCTCATGGTCACTTACCCGTCCACGCACGGCGTGTTCGAGACCGCGATCCGCGACATCTGCAAGATCGTCCACGCCGCCGGCGGTCAGGTTTACATGGACGGCGCAAACATGAATGCCCAAGTCGGCCTTACCTCCCCCGGCTTCATCGGCGCCGACGTCTGCCACCTGAATCTCCACAAGACGTTCTGCATCCCGCACGGCGGCGGCGGCCCCGGCGTCGGCCCGATCGGCGTGGCGAAACACCTCGTGCCCTTCCTGCCGAACCACCCGGTCGTTCCCGCGCGCCCCGCCTCTGAGATTTCAAATTTCAAATCGCAGATCGGCGCCGTCAGCGCCGCTCCCTACGGCAGCGCCTCCATCCTCGTCATCACCTGGATGTATATCCGCATGATGGGCGCCGACGGCCTGACGCGCGCCACGAAGTTCGCGCTGCTCAACGCCAACTACGTCGCCAAGCGCCTCGAGAATTATTTCCCGACGCTCTACCGCGGCGCCAGCGGCCTCGTCGCGCACGAGTGCATCCTCGAATTCCGCGACTGGAAAAAGCACGGCGTCGAAGTCGAAGACGTGGCGAAGCGCCTGATGGATTACGGCTACCACGCGCCCACGATGTCGTTCCCCGTCCCCGGCACGCTCATGATCGAGCCGACCGAGAGCGAGACGAAGGCCGAGCTCGACCGTTTCTGCGACGTGCTCGTGTCGATCCACGGCGAGATGGCGGCCGTCGCCAGCGGCGAGAGCGACAAGCTCAACAACCCGCTGAAGCACGCCCCGCACACCGCGGCGGTCGTGACGGCGACCGAGTGGCCGCACCCGTATTCGCGCGAGACCGCCGCGTTCCCCGACAAGTGGACGCGCGCCTCGAAGTTCTGGCCGAGCGTGGGCCGCATCGACAACGTCTACGGCGACCGCAACCTCGTGTGCTCGTGCGTGGGGATGGAGGCCTTTGCTGCACCCGCAGCGCAGGCCTGAAAACTACGCCGCGCCTGCGAGTGCCTAAAGGTAGGGCGGGACCGCTGGGCCCGCCGCGCGAGTTCTCTCAAGCCCCGCCCCGCGCGGGGCTTTTTCATTCCTTCCACAGCGGTTGATCCTGCCACCCCGCCGCAAAGCCCATCGGGCCGATCGGCTGCTCGGGAAATTCTGCAAACAAGGCACGCACGCGCTTCGACCAACCATTGGTCGGCGAAAGATGGTTCAGCCAAACGCGACAGAGGGTCAAAATCACGGCGATTTTGTTATTGGGCAGACGAGGCGCATGCCACGCGGGAAATTTGTTGGGCTGCGGGACCAACACCGGCGTTCCGAGTTCCCAGTTGTAGAGGCGCAGGTGATGAGCGCACCGGTTCCGCACGGTGTTCAGCGCAAGCAGCCACGACATCACCACCCGGTCAGGTTGCCCGATTTCAGCGGCGATCTGTTTTTTGATATCGTCGTTCACGCCGCGAAAGAAAGTCAGCGTTGCCCCGAAATCCATCAGCTCGACCAGCATCCAGATCGGAAGTCGTCGATGTTCGTCGCCATACTTCGCAAAGAAGTGCGTCACGAACTCTTCGCGGCTGCGCTGGCTGCGCTCCACTTGGTCGTCGAGCTTGCGCTGCCAGAGGATGAACTGATCGGGTGCCAAGTTCGGGAAGCAACGATCGTCGTTGTAGGCGAACGCACCGTGTCGATGGGAGAAACGGTAGGCCAGTTGCGTGCGGACATGCACTTCGATCGCTTCGATCGCGTCCAGCACCAGCGTGCGGAGTCGCTGATCGAACACGCAGATTCTCCAGACGCTATCGAGCGACGTGCCCGCCCGATACCGATCGCTGCCGGCCTCACGAAACGGATGCAGATAACCCGTGAGGCGGAAATAGCTCGTCGCCCGCAGCCGCCTGAGCAACTGGGCTCGATCTGCCAATAGACCACGCGCCAAGAGAAGATCGGCTTGCTGGTCGAACGATTTGGGGGCCTTGTCGTATCGCATGGTGCTCAGCGGGGTGGCCCGACCCCAGAAAGAAAAACACCCGCCGAAGTAAGCTACACTCTTCGAAGAAGAGGAGAAGCCCGGCGGGTTTGCTATCGCGAGCCAATCCGCCCGTCGCGCGAAGTCAACTCCCGGAACAGGCGCTCGTCAGCCTTAGCCGGACTCATGCAGTTGGCCCCGATTTTCCTCCGAAATTCCAAGACTGAAAAGTGCGAGGGTGGGCCAGCCCGCTAGCGGGCGCCCAAGGAGCGCGAGCAAGCTCGCTGGCCCACAGGCAACTGCATGATCCCGGCTTAGGCAAGGTCTTCGACCGTAGTCGCCAGCTTGTAGGGCACGTTGAGACATTTTTCGAAATGCCTCTCGCCGCATTTGATGCGCAAGCGCTCCGCGTCCGGCAACGTTTTGCGGTCGGTCGTGCCTTTGGTTTCGACGACCAAATACACCCGCCCGTCGCTCTCGCGCACGAGCGCCCAATCGGGGCGATAATCACCCAACGGGGTTTTCACCAGGAACCAGCGCGGCAACTTCACAAAGAGACGCACGTCCTCGTTCCCATCGAGCGCGGCCGCAAACTTTCGCTCCACTTCCGAGTCGTATTCGACCGCGTCGTAAACCGAATGCGCCACCGGCAACAGCCGGCTCAGGTAGCTCTCGATTTCGTCGTTCTCGAAGAGCTGCATCTCGTAAGCTTGGCCCGCCAATCGTTCGTAACGAATGCCGTCGACCATCAGCTCGCGCTTCGCGTGCTGAATGGCACTCGCGGCCTGCTCCATGAATTGCTGTGGATTTTTCAACGCCTCCGCCGTGCGGCCGGAAGCGATCAGAATCTCCGCGATCGTGCTGCGCGTCAGCTCCGTCTCACGCTGTAGGTAACCGATGATGTCGGGCAACGACGGCAAGTCCGCCGCGCGCATCCCGGGCCGCGTCGCGCGCGGCGCTTCCTCGACGCCGGTCGCCGTGATCACCACCTCGGACTTTCTCACGACCACCTGCGGCGCGGATACCGTCGGCTCGTCGCGCAACACCCGCGCCGCTGCAGACACGAGTTCTGCTGTCGCGAATTCGACATGATAGCGCGTCTTCTGGCTGATCCGTTCCCACAACGCGCGAAACTCCTCCGAGAGCAGCCGCTCCTTGTTCAACGCAACCTTCCGCCGCTCGCGCTTGTTCACGATGCGGTCCTTGAAGGTCACGCCACACTCTTCCTCGAGTTCGGTCTGCAACCGCCGCGCGAAATCCGCGAAGCTCTCGTTCGCGATCAGCGTCAGCCGGTTGATCTTCGGGTCGTCGCAGCGATAGCCGTTTTCCATGCGCGCCAGTCGGAGCCCGCGCCCCACCTCCTGCCGCTTACGAATCTCGCTCTGCCCCTCGCGCAACGTGCAAATCTGGAAAACATTCGGGTTATCCCAGCCCTCGCGCAGTGCGGAGTGACTGAAGATGAAGCGCAGCGGCTCGTCGGGCGAAAGCAGCCGCTCCTTCTCGCGCATGATCAACTGATATGCCTCGTCGTCCGCCTTGGTGGACTTGCCTTCGCTGGAATCCTTCGGCCCTTCCTTGTCGCGGGCAAAGTATCCGTCATGCACCTGTTCGACCGGCAACGGCGCCAGAGCGGCAAACTCCGCCTGCGCCGCCAGCTTCCGATAACTCTCCTCGAACCAGCGCCGGATTTTGCCATCGGCGGCCGCATAGTTCGCGACTCGATCGATGAAGAACAATGAGAGCACCTTGATCCGTTCGCCGGCGGGCCGCGTTTGCAGCGCGAGCTCCTTGCGGAAATGTTCGCGGATCGTCTCCTCGATCTGCACGCGCATCACAAGATCGGTCTGCCCGCCCTGCGACTCACCCACGCGCAGGACCACGCCGTTGCCGAAACTTACGAAACCGCCGTCCGCATTGATCTCGGTGACGACGTAACCGCGATACACGTCGCGCTCACCCGAGAGATCGAACAAGTCCTCCTCCGCTCGCTTCAACGACACCGTCTTCCGTTTCACGCCCGTCGCGAGCGCAACGTCGAGCGTGAGTTTCGCCACCAGTCCGCGCTTCGACGCCGTGACGCTCTCCAAGGCAAGAAAAGGTCGGTTGAAATCACCGCCGTCCGTCACGGAGTCGACCTCGATCCGTTTCACCAGACCGAGATCGTAAGCGCGCACCGGATCGAGTCGGTAGACCAGATTGTGCACGTTCCGGTGCGTCGCCGAGTAGCGCAGGGTGACGAGTGGATTCAACGACTGGATCGCACGCCGCGCATTCTCGCTCTCCATGTTCTGCGGCTCGTCCATGATGACGATCGGCTGACTCTGCTGGATGAACTCGATCGGCCGACGCCCTTGCATCCGGTCGCTCTCCTGATGCACGACGGCGACGGACTTCTTGTCGAACGCCTGGATGTTCATCACCAGCACCTGCATCTGGTTGCCGAGGGCGAACTGCCGCAGCCGCGATGCCTGCGCCGAATCGTAAACCCAGTGATCGAGCGGCACCCGTCCATAGAGCGCCTCGAAATGCTCCTTCATCGACGCGATGCTCTGCGTCACGCCTTCGCGAATCGGCACGCTCGGCACGACGATCACGAATTTCTTCCAACCGTAAGCCCTGTGCAGCTCGTGGATCGTCCGCAGGAAAACGTAGGTCTTGCCCGTGCCCGTTTCCATCTCGACCGAGAAGTTGCGCGGTCCGAGAATATCGTCCCGCGCCAGCGCATCGGCGGGCGGTAACTTGTTGCGTTCCTGGACAGCGCGCAGATTGGCGAGCAAGCGCCCGTCGGTGAGTGCGAGAGCATTCGCCACGCCGAGCGAGTCGAGCAACTCGGCTTCGAGCAGATTTGCCTGCCACTCGAAACTACCAGCCGCCGCCGGCTGGCCGGCGAACAAGTCCACGACCGCGCGGATCGCGTCGAGCTGATAGGGCTGTTGCGCGTCGAAATGAAGCTTCACGTCAGGCGGTGCGGAACTGGATGCCGTGACTCTGACACTCGAGCTGCGCGTTCACTTTGAGCGCATCGTTTCCCTTGAAGCCGATGTCGAGACAGAGGAGCGACTGCGGCCGCAACGCGATCATCGCGCGCAACGCCTCCTGCGTCACCTCGCGAGCGAGGCAAATCACCAGTCGGCCTTCGTCGAGCCGGTATGCGATGGAGCCGGCCGCGTCCGCCGTTTCGACGGGAGAGGAGAGCGGCAAGCCGCACTTGAGCATCAGCTCGTAGAGCAGCGCCTGCTCCTGCGCATCGGCCCGGACGTTGTCCGCCGTAAGCTGCCATTGCGCGGCGAGCTGATCCGGTTGCATCGGCGCCAGGGCCGGATCCCAGACCGAAAAATTGCTCGCGGCCAGCTTGAAGACTTTGAATCCGAGGTCGACGGATGGCGCGCCCGATGAAAGTTCGAGCTGGCCGGCGCGTTCCTTCTCGATCCGACGAATCACCCGGCGCACCCGCTCCTTGGTGATTTCAGAAATCGTCGGAAAATCCTCGCGCCCCGTAGGCTCGGGCAACTGAACGAGGATGAACTTCCGATTGCCGCCGTCCTCGAGATTCAACTCCAGCACGGCCTGTGCGGTCGTGCCGCTGCCGGCGAAGAAATCGAGGATGAGATCGTCGGGTGACCCGAGCCGGAGAAGAGTCTGAACGAGTCCGACCGGTTTCGGCGCTTGGAATAGGCCCTGTCCCATCAACTCGTCGAACGCTTGCTGCCCTTTCTCCGTGTGAAAGAAACGCTCGATGAACATTGTCTTGAGCTTCCGTCTCACCACGGCGCCATCTTCGTCGACCGCCCGCGCCTTACGATAGACCTTCCATCTGCCTCCGACTTCTCTGGCGTAAAGGTCATACGCTTCACCTCTCACCTTGACCTGCCCCCACGTCCAACATCCTTCGAAGCCGTCGTCCCAAAGCGGCCAGATTTCGACTTTATGCTTCGGTGTTGAATCCAAGGTCACCGATCCGTCGGTCGGGTCCGCGAAAATCGGATACCAAAGCTTGGGGCGGTTATGTTTTCCGAACTGCCGGTGCGTGTTTCGCAATTCGAGTGAACGGAAGACCCCTCTCTCATCGCTCTCATCGAAGTCCGTCTCGATTTCCTCTTTTGATTTTGGGATGCCGAGCTGCGCTTCTAAAGCGGCCCGCGTATAGACGAGGACAAAGTCGTGCGTTCGCGCAAAATGAGGATCAAGGACTCTGCCTTTCGGATTCGTCTGAACCGTTATCTGAGCGACAAAATTCTCCTCTCCGAAGACCTCATCCATCACGAGCCGCAGGTTGTGCACTTCGTGGTCGTCGATGGAGACGAAGATGACGCCGTCCTCGCGCAGGAGATTCCGGGCGAGGTAGAGCCGCGGATACATCATCGTGAGCCAGCGTGAGTGGTAGCGGCCGCTCGTGTTGACGTTGGTCGTGAGCTTGTGACCTTCCTCGCTCACCTGGCGGGTGAAGCGCTGGTAACTGGCAAGGCCTTCGGCGTAGTCGTCCGGGTAGATGAAGTCGCCGCCCGTGTTGTAGGGCGGATCGATGTAGATGAGTTTCACCTGGCCGTGGTAGGCGTGCTGCAGCGTCTTGAGCACCTCGAGATTATCGCCCTCGACGATCGCGTTGCCGGTGCGATCCCACTTCTCCGACTCGGACGGCGCGGGGAGCAGTGTCGCAGTGGTGAGTTGGCGCAGCACCTTGAGCGCGTCGCTCTTCCCGGCCCATGAAAGGCCGTAGCGCTCCGGACCGCTCGCCGTTTGCTCGCCGAGGAGCGCGCGCAATTTCTCCCAATCGAATCGACCGTCCGTCGCCGCCATCGGGAAAAGCGTCTTCAGCTCCTCAAAGCGCGGCGTCAGCGGGTCCAAGGAGGTCAGCGGAAACCGGGATACAGGACTGGCGGGCGGGGGACTTGGAGTGTCGGCCATGGACACCTCCAGTTCTCACTACCGTTGCATGGGTGTCCAGCCAACACTACCTTTGCCCGGGTGCCTGAAGTCGCTGCGTCCCGCTATCTTCGCGTGTGGCAAACGATACGGCGAAGCGCCTGTTGGCGCGCATCAGAGCACTCCGCGAGGCCCACGGCCTCACGCAGGAGGCCTTCGCCGAGCGTGCTGACCTCTCCTACAAGCACTACCAGCAGGTCGAAGCCGGGCGGAAATTCGACATCCGCCTCTCCACGCTGATCAAAATGGCCGACGCCCTCGGAGTGACGCTGCGCGAACTCGTGGATTTCGAAATCGCACCCGCCGCCGTCGCCGAGAGCGCAGGCAAATACGCCACGAAATCGTCCGGTCGCAAAAGCGTGAGCACAACTTCCGCGCGTCGCACCGCTGCAAAATTAAAGTGAGCGGCCGCCCCGCGGCGATTGTCACGTAATAAGTGACAATGGCCAGGGATGCCATCGGTGCACAATCGGCCTGGCGCAGTCGGTCCGCCTCTATCGTTCGGACATAGCTGTATTCGCCAGGAGGACGGAGCAGCCTGCTCGCGGCCGCCGCAGTGCGTCGGTTCCGATTTTTGCGCTCTTTGCGCTTTTTGTGGCCAACTCCGATCAGGCCGACTGGTAGCCGCCGCTACTGCCGCGACCAGTCGAACCGGGCGACAGCGTGGAGATAATAGAGCCGCGCAGCGGGGCGTTTTTCCTTTTTCGGCAACTCCACGTGGGGCCCCAAGGAACCACCGAGAGCAATTCTTGAACAACCTGTTCAAGAATTGCCGGCGGGAGGACGGAAACCGGGGAGGAGTCAACCGGCGGCGAGACCGGTGCGACACCCTTTTGCGTTCCCTCGTGTCGATGCGCAGCTCGACTGAGTCGGTTCCCCGGGTTTGCACTCTTCGCGCTTCTTGTGGCCAGTGCTTCGGCATCGCGCAGGCGTCGGGCCTGCCTCGACCAATTCAGTCCAGTTTTCCCAGCAGGCGGCCGATTTCCGTCAGCAGTGCGGGCGACGGCATACATCGAAGCTCCGGAGGCGGTCTCGTTCCGTCTTAACCACTGATGCATCGCCTAACGGCGATGCTACTTAGTGCGGCTTTGCCTAATCGGCTCCGCCCGGAAAGCTTCGGGGATCGGCTAATCGCCGACTGGGAAACCAGACATTTATCCAAGCGGCGATTAGCCGCTCCCCGGAACCCACACCGGAGCCGATTAGGCGGAGGGGACTACCAAGCGTAGCCGTTAGGCGGAGCATTAGTGGTAAAACCTCCCAGCAAAAAAGCCGCGCACTACTCCTCGCTCTCCATCTCCGGCGCCTTGATCTCGGCGAGCAGGCGGTCGAGTTCGGGTTGCGTCGGGTTGCGGATTGAGAGGACGGTGAGGATCGCCGGCCCGGCGGGGAGCTGCACTTGCGTCGGTTTGCCGACGGTGAGGCCGAGCAGGGCGGCGGCGAGCGGGGAGTTGTGCGGGAGACACTCGATGCCGCTGTCCGCGTCGGTCGCGGTCTCGCCGTAGGTCGCGACGAGGAACTTGAAACTGTCCTTCCGCTTCGCGCCGACGTCTTGCTTCTCGATTTTGATCACGTGGCCGAGTTGGACGAAGTCGGTGGGCTTCGTCAGCCACGCGGCCGGATCGACCTCGATGAAGGTGTTGCGACGATAAAAGCGGTCGAGGTCGTCCATCTTGCGGTCGACGGCGCGGATCGCGTCCTTCGCGGCCTTGAATCCGAAATTCTCGCGCAGGTCGCCTTGGCTGTGCGCCTCGACCTTGTCTTCGACGAGCGCGGCGCGTTTCACCTTCAGCGCTTCGAACTCTTCCGTGAGCACGCGCAGGAAGCCGCGGCGCACGTAGATCGTCATCGGCGGCGGCGGAGCGAGGCGGAATATATTTTTGCGGCGCGGCGGGGCCATACGCCGCCGAGTGAGCGAGTGGCGGAACGAAAGGCAAGCCGCGCTGTTTTCATTCCGTCCACGGAACCACAGAAAACACGGCAGACACAGAAGCGCGCCGCCTGCGCTGTAGACGGATTCGGACGCGGAAACGCTCTCCCATTCCCGGCGGCTATCTTGTGCGCGCTGAGAATTTCTTCTGTGTCTT
Organism: Opitutia bacterium; assembly: GCA_016187945.1. Taxonomy (GTDB): domain Bacteria; phylum Verrucomicrobiota; class Verrucomicrobiia; order Opitutales; family Opitutaceae; genus Didemnitutus. Next base: position 1,188,657 of record JACPIT010000005.1, on the reverse strand, counting down.
CCGGGTGTTCTGTGGTTCACCTTGAGCGCAGATGAAAATCATCCGTCACCTCACGCCCGCCGGCCCCGCCTACGCCGCGCTGCAACCCGACGGCTCCGCGCGCCTGATCGAAGGCGATGTGTTCGGCTACTGCCGCCCGACCGAGCGCTCCGTGCCGCTCGGCAAGCTGCTCGCGCCCGTCGCGCCGACCACGATCGTCTGCATCGGCCTCAACTACGCGAAGCACGCCGCCGAGGGCAAACGCCCGCCGCCGGAGCGGCCGATGTGGTTCATGAAACTGCCCGGCGCCGTGCAAAGCCCCGGCGATCCGATACGCCTCCCCGCCATCCAGACCAGCGAGCGCGTCGACTACGAGGCGGAACTGGCGATCGTGTTGAAAAAGGAAGCGCGCAACGTCGCACGCGCCGACGCGTTCGACTACATCCTCGGCTACACCTGCGCCAACGACGTGAGCGCGCGCGACTGGCAGCGCGACTTCGGCGGCGGCCAGTGGAACCACGCGAAGAGCTTCGATACGTTTTGCCCGCTCGGCCCCGTGCTCGTGACGCCCGCCGAGTTGAAGAACCCGAACGCACTCCGCATCCGCTCGATCCTCAACGGCCAGATCATGCAGGACTCGAACACGTCCGACATGATCTTCGACGTGCCGACGCTGATCGAATTTCTCACCGCCGACAAAACGCTGCCCGCCGGCACGCTCATCCTCACCGGCACGCCCGAGGGCGTGGGTTTCGCGCGTCAGCCGCCCGTCTGGCTGCAGCGCGGCGACACCATCGCGGTCGAGATCGAAGGCATCGGCACGCTGAGCAATCCGGTCGAGTGAGGTAGGGCGAGTCGTCCCCGACGAGCCGCTCGTTCGCCGCGTCACTTTCACCGGGTGCGGCTCGTCGGGACGACTTGCCCTACCCGACCCGCGCGCACGCACGCATTGACCCGCCCGCGTGCGCTCGTAGCCTGCCCGCGGTCACCCCGATGAACCTCCTCAGCCGCCTCGCGCTCGTCACTTTGCTCGTTTGTGCCGGCTTTGGCGCGCTTTATTGGATCGTGCTCGAGCAGGGCCGCGACGAAATCCACGGCCTCATGCGCGATCTCGGCACCGAGCGCGCCGCGCGCATCGATACTGCAACGAACATCCAGGGCTCCGGCCTCGAATCGCTCGTCTCCAGCTACGCGTGGTGGGACGACATGGTTAAATTCATGGACAAGCCCGACGAGCAGTGGGCCTCCGGCAACGTCGACAACATCGTCGGCATCCCGAACGGCGGCGACGCGGTCTGGGTGCTCGACGCCAACCTCGCGCTCCTCCACACGATCGACAAAGACTACCGCCGCCCCGCCGTGCCGTTCCCGAGCGCCGCCGTGTTGCGCAAAGCCATCGGCGACCGCTACACGTTCCGCTACTTCACGCTCGTCGACGGCACGCTGTGGGAAATTTTCGGCGCCGCGATTCAGGATGCGAAATTCTGGCGGCACCAGACGCCCGTCCGCGGCTACCTGCTGCTCGGTCGTCGCTGGGACGAGCAATGGCTCTCTCAACTCAACACGATCGTCGGCGCGCGCATCACGCTGCATCCCGTCGACACCGTTCTGCCCAGCGCGGGAGCCGTGCACGATTTCCGCCGCACGTTGCAAGGCCTCGACGGCCAGCCGCTCGTGCAGCTCGACGCGCGCTTCAACTTCGAGCTCATCGAGGCTGCGCGCCAGGCGTTCATCCGGCGCGTGATCTACGTCAGCATCGGCGCCGTGGCCGCGATCGCGATCGTGGTCGGCGTCGTCGCGTTTCTCGTGCTGCGCCCGCTCGGCCAGATCACGCGCAGCCTCGAGAGCCGTGTGCCCACGCATCTCACCGGCCTGCTCGCCGCGCGCACGGAGTTCGGCGAAATCGCCCGCCTCATCGCCGGCCAGCTCCGCTGGGGCCGCATGCTCGAGGAGGAAATGCGCCGCCAACTCGAGCGCGCGCACCCCGACTCCGCGAAACGCGACGCCGAGGCCAACGAAGCGCTCCGCATTCGACTCGCCGGCAACATCCACGATGGGCCGATCCAATCGATCTACGCCGCCGGCCTCCAACTCGCCGCCGTGCAAACCGCCGCGGAGCAGGGCGTCGCCGCACGCCCCGAGCAGATCGCCGCCGTCAACGCCATGCTGCAGCAGGCGTCGTCCGACCTCCGCAACCTCATCCTCGACCTCGAACCGGACGAGTTGCGCGAGCGCGACCTCGAGACCGCGCTCGCCCGCGTCGAACGCCACATGCAGCAATTCGCCCGCTGCGCCTTCGAGCTGCGCGTCGCCGACGGCGCGCTCGACGGCCTCTCGCGCGACGCGCAGACGCAGCTCTACTTCATCTGCCGCGAACTCGCCAGCAACGCTCTGCGTCACGCGCGCCCCACCGAAGCCTCGCTGCACCTCGCCTCCGCCAAAGGCATCCTCCTCCTCGAGTGGTTCAACAACGGCGTCCTGCCCTCCTCGCCCGCGAAGGGTCAGGGCAACGGTCTCCGCAACATCGAGCGCCGCATCACCGAACTCGGCGGCAAAATCATCTACGGCCCCAGCGTCGGCGACGCGTGGCGCGTGCACGCCGAGCTGCCCTACTCGAGCCTCATGCTCGCCGGCTCGGTCGACCATCCGCTCTGACGCGCGCAGTCGCAGCGGTTCACTCGCGCGCGGTTCAGTCGTAGCAGCGGACGTCAGTCCGCTGTTCCGCTGTTCCGCCGATCCGCCGCTCCGGTCGATCTCCTCCGCCCACTCACATCGGCGGCCGCCAGCGATCTCGTCGTCCACCTCGGCATCGTCAGCCAACTCACGTCGGCTGCACGCTTGCGCGCCGCTCGCCCGTTCGCGCATGCTCTCACGCGCAACGCAGCCGCCCTCCGCGATACCACGCCTCGCCATGAACAAAATCAACCTGCGCGACGTCCCCGAGTTCGAGCAACGCTCGCCCACCGGCAAGTTCCACTCCTTCGCCCAAAACGTCTCCCTCGCCCTCGGCGGCATTCGCAACGTCGGCGTTTGGGGCGGCGGCCATCCGTTCGACTTTCAGGTGCGCCGCATTCCGCCCGGCGCGGCGGTCTGCCCTTATCACGCGCACATCGTGCAGTGGGAGATGTTCGTCGTGCGTCGCGGCACCGGCACGGTGCGCGTCGGCGAGGAGCGCCGCGAGGTGCGCGCCGGAGATTGTTTCCTCCACCCGCCCGGCGAGCCGCACCAGCTCATCAACACCGGCGCCGAAGACGTCGAGGTTTTCATCGTCGCCGACAATCCGCAGCTCGACGGCTTCTATTACCCCGACTCCAAAAAGTGGGGCCTGCGGACGCCGAACGTCTTCTTCAAGATGGCGCCGGTCGACTATTTCGAGGGCGAGGACACCGTCGTCGACGCGCCAGCGCCCGCGCCCGCACTGACGCCGCCAGCGACGCCGTTTGCGGCCCGCTGCAAACACCTCGACGACATCGCGTGGGAAGACTGGCAGTCGCCGAAGGGAAAATTCCGCGGCTCGTTCCGCGGCATCTCGCTCGCGTTCGGTGCGCAACACCGGACACCGGTCGGCCTCGGCGGTCATCCGTTCGACCTCGAACTCGGTCGCGTGCCGCCAGGCGCGACGCTGTTTCCGTTCCACTGGCACGCGCTGCAATGGGAGTTCTACGTGTTCCTCGAAGGCTGCGGCGAATTTCGCCTCGGCGACGCAACGTTCGCCGTCGAGCCGGGCGACTGCGTGATGGCCGCACCCGGCGTCGGGCACGGCTTCCGCAACGCCGGTGTGGCGGACCTGCTCTACTTCGTCGTCGCCGACGATCCGCTCAACGAGTTCTGGTGTTACGCCGATTCGAACAAGTTCGGCTTTCCGAAGCCGCGGAAAATCTTCCGCGCCGTCGACGTTGCCCACTTCACCGACGACGAGGAGTGAGCTGACTTCGATCATCGGTTGGGCGGGACTGCCCACGGACTCACCGGATGGGTAACACTTTCCCTTTCGCGCAGGCGGCGCGAAGCGCCGCGGGTTTCCGGCAGCGAAGGGATGTCCCGGCCCGCTTCGCGTCCGGTTTTCCCGCTTCGCTCGGAACGCCGCCCTACCCTCGATGCCAGGCGCGGGATCGAAAATTGGGTGTTAAATATCCGGGTTAGTCTCGACCGCTGGGCCCGCCTCGCGGGTCGCGTCAAGTTTCCGGCGGGCCCAGCGGTCCCGCCCTACCCTCGGCCTGGCGATTCCGCCGCTCGCCCGCGTCCGCGTCACACCCCGCGGTTTCTTGGAAAACCACTAGACACGCCCGGCGGAAGTGCTTTTCGTGCCTCTTTAATGTCCGCTCCCCAGCCCGCAGTCCTCGCTCTCGAAGATGGCACGGTGTTCCACGGCGCCGCGTTTGGCGCCGATGCCACCATCGCCGGCGAATGTGTCTTCAACACCTCGCTGACCGGTTACCAGGAGATCCTCACCGACCCCTCCTACTTCGGCCAAATCGTCACGATGACCGCCGTCCAGATCGGCAACTACGGCATCAACGAGGAAGACGAGGAGCACACCGGCCCGAAGTGCTCGGGCTTCGTCGTCCGCGAAGTCTCGCCCGTCGTCAGCAACTGGCGCAGCCAGCAATCGCTCGACGCCTACCTCAAGAAATTCGGCATCCCCGGCATCAGCGAAATCGACACCCGCGCGCTCACCAAAAAGCTCCGCGTCACCGGCTCGATGAAGTGCTGCCTCAGCACGCTCCCCCTCTCCGACGCCGATGCCGTCGCCCGCGCCCGCGCCTGGCAGGACATGGCCGGCAGCGACTACGTCAAGGACACCACTTGCAAGGCGCCCTTCATCTGGAGCGACACCGACCCGAAGCGCCACAACGCCGCCTACCTCCCCGTCGGCACCACGCTCGGCATCCAGCCGCCGCACGCGAAGAAGTTCAAAGTCGCCGCGTTCGACTACGGCGCGAAATACACGATCTTCCGCAAGCTCGTCCGCCACGGTTTCGAAGTGAACGTGTTCCCCGCCACCGCCACGCACGAGCAAGTGCGCGAGGCCGGCGTCGACTGCCTCTTTCTCTCCAACGGCCCCGGTGATCCGGCGGCGCTGCCCTACATCCATAAAACCGTCAACGCGCTGCTGCCGGATTATCCGACGTTCGGCATCTGCCTCGGCCACCAGATGATCACGCACGCGCTCGGCGGCACGACCTACAAGCTGAAGTTCGGCCACCGCGGCGGCAACCAGCCGGTGAAGAACCTCGAGACCGGCAAAGTCTCGATCACCGCGCAAAACCACGGCTTCGCCACCGACCCGAAATCGATCGAAGGCAAAGGCGCGGTCGTGACGGAGATCAATCTGAACGACAACACGGTCGAAGGCCTCCGCCACAAGGAGCTGCCGGTGTTTTCCGTGCAGTATCACCCCGAAGCCGCCCCCGGCCCGAACGACGCCGACCCGCTCTTCGAAGACTTCTACAAAATGGTCGCGAAGCGGACGGCCGGGAAGATTTAGGCACCACGAAACACACCAAACACACGAAAGTGAGAGTAGGGCCGGTCTCCGACCGGCCTTTTGTTTTGGGTGGAACGGGTTGACCTCAACCCGTTCCCGTCCGAGCGCGTTGAGGTCAACGCGCTCCACCTCTACCGCCACGGCTGCACGTTGCTCGCCGGTCCGCCAACTTGCTTCCCTCCACGACCATTCTGAACAGTCGGAGATCGGCTTTTCAGACGTAGAGCTTCAGCGCTGAATGTTCGATAGCGAAGGTCTCGTAATAATCGGAGTCATCTTCGATCTCCAAGACCGCATCAGCGAAATGGACCTCCAAGTGCCGTTCATCCCGAACGACGCATCGCGTGATCTTGTTGCCGAGAATTTCGTGAACGCACCACGCGTCACGCTTCGCGTGCTCCATCGAACGATCGATGACGGTTTTGTCACCGCGTTTCAGGATCCAAGCGCCTTCCAGTCGAATCTCACCTTCTGGATGGAGGCGGAAGATCACTTCGTTTTGGCTGATGGCGATCTGCATGACCTCCAAGCCAAGGAGCGGAGTGAGATCGATCGACTTGGGGATGCGGTGCATTTTTTTAGTCGATCAAGTCATTCAAACTCAGTGAAACCCTCACAGGAAGGACGCCCGCGCTGAGATTTACGGACGAACGATTGCTGAGCAAGCTCGGGCTGGCCGCAGGCATCGCCCCGGCGCGCTCGTCGCCGCCGGGACGGCCTCCTCTGGAATCTCCTTCTTTTTTCGTGTGGTTCGTGTGTTTCGTGGGCTCCTGCTTGATATGGCCCGTCGCTCCTTCCGTTGACGGAATCTTTGTTCGGTTTGGTCCGCGGCGGCAGGTATAGACTGAAAGACGATGACTGCTGACGCCGAACTGCTTCGCCGCTACGCCCTCGACCACTCGCAGGCCGCCTTCGCCGAGTTGGTCCACCGCCACCTGCCGTTCGTCTACGCCGCCGCGCTGCGCCAGACCAACGGCGCCGCTCACCGCGCCGAGGACATCGCCCAGACGGTCTTCATCGACCTCGCCCGCAAGGCCCGCCTCCTCACCGGCCGCGACAATCTCGCCGGCTGGCTTCACACCGGTGTGCACCACGCCGCTGCTCACCTCAAACGCACCGAGCAGCGCCGCGAACGCCGCGAACACGAGGCGCACACCATGCAACACCTCCACTCTCCCGACACTCCGCCCACCGATTGGGACCAACTGCGTCCGGTGATCGACGACGCCCTGCACGAACTCCCCGAGCGCGACCGCCAGGTGCTGCTCCTGCGGTTTTTCCAAGGACTCGCCTTCGCCGATCTCGGCCGCCGCGTCGGCTTGAGCAAGGACGCCGCGCGCATGCGCGTGGAGCGCGCGCTGGACAAACTCCGCGCCGGGCTCGCGCGCCGCCACGTCACCTCGACCGCCTCCGCTCTCAGCGTGGCGCTCCTCCATCAACCCGCCGTCGCGGTGCCCGCCGGGCTCGCCGCAAAAATCACCGGCACCGCCCTCGCCGCCACGGCCGCCGCCGGCCTCGGCACGACTTTGCTCGAAACCATCATGCATACGCTCAAATCCAACCTCCTCCTCGGCGGCAGCATCGCCGCCGCCACCGCCGTCGTCGCGAGCTGGCAGCACCAGGCCAACGCCCAAACCCGCGCCGAAATCGAACGCCTGCACGAATCCAATCGCGCCCTCGCCGGCCTCGCCGCCGACAACACGCGCCTCGCCGAGCGCACCGCCGCGGCCGATCAGTTGCGCCAAGCCGCCGCAGGCCTTTCCGCCCTGCAGACCGACGCCGCGCTCGCCGCCGCCCTCGCCAAACCCGTTCACCCCACCGTCACCGTCACGCGCCAGAGCACGATCTTCTGGGACGACCAACCGATCACGCTCGACGAATTCGTGCAACGCCTGCGCCAGCTCAGCCAGCAACCCGCCGGCGCCAGCGCGTTGATCGTCCGCGCCGAACCGGGCGCGAACCTCATGTCGGTCGCCTACGTCGTCGACGAAGCGCGCAAGACCAAGGTCGCGAACGTCGTCACCGACCTGCAGTTCCCGCAAAACGAAGCCACCAACTGGTTCTGACCATGAAGGCGAAAATCATCCTGCTTTCGCTCCTGCTCGCCACCGCCGCCGTGGTCGTCGGCCGCGAATACCAAGCCTCCCGCCAACTCGCCGCCGCACTCGCCCGCGAAACCCGCGAGCACGAGTCGCTCGCGCGCCAACGGGCCGAGCACACCCGGCTCGCCGCGCTGCAACCCAGCGAAGCCGAACTCGCGCAACTCCGCCAGACCGCCCACGAAGCGAGCCGCCTGCGCGCCGAGATCGCCGCCGCCGCCGTCCACCGAGCCGACACGCTCGCCGCCGACCAGCGGATGCGGGAAAAAATCGCCGCGCGCGTCCAAGTCCCGCCGACTCCGGCCGACGAAGCCGCGCGCAAAGCGGCCATCGCCGCCGCCATGGCCGCCCAAAAACTGCGCGCCGCACAGCCGCCACCGCCGCCTGAGCCGCGCACCGATCCGTCGCAGCCCTACGAATTCGGCCGCAACCTCCGCGCCGCCCAGTGGCAGAACCGCGGCCTCGCCACGCCGGAAAACGCCCTCGAAACCGTCCTCTGGTCCGCCGCCGGCGGCGATCTCGACGCCCTCAAAACGGCGCTGCAATTCGACGCCGCCGGCCGCAGCGAAGCCGAGACCGTGCTGGCCGGGTTGCCCACCACGGCGCGCGAAACCTACCGCACGCCGGAAGGGTTGGTCACGCTGTTCATCGCGGGCGACGCGCCGCTCGGCTCGCTGACCGTGCTCTCCCGCCAGGACACGGGTCCGAACACCGCGCTCGCCTATGCCGCGCTCACCGATACCGGCGGCGCGATCCGGCAGGTCTGTCTCTCGTTCACCCGCGACGGTGATCGCTGGCGCCTCGTCGTGCCGCCGAACGCCGTGCGCAAAGTCGCCACCCGCGTGCTCGCCTCCGCCTCGCCTCGATGATTTTCGGCAGAAAACAGCCCCGCAAATCGCACGAAAGTCAGAGTAGGGCCGGTCTCCGACCGGCCTTTTGTTTTGGGCGGAACGCGTTGACCGCAACGCGTTCGACAACTCACGCCACGAATCGGACGTCAGAGCGCGTTGAGGTCAACGCGCTCCACCTCGGAGCTCTCGACCGCAACGTCGCGCCCTCCCGCATTTGTGTTCGGTAGTAGGGCGAGTCGTCCCGACGAGCCGCGGCTCACCGCGGAGGACGCGTCCCACCGTCCGCCTGAGACACGCGCGACTCGATCAGTCCGTCTTCGCCGCGCTCGCATCGCCTTCGCCGGCCAGGTGGCGATCGAACCACTTCCGCACGTCGTAGACGATTGGCACGAGGCGGAACGAGAGCACGAGGTGGTCGTCGTTCTCGAGAATGCCTAGATTGCTGCCGTGCGGCGCCTTCGCGAGCAGGCGGCGGCTGTTTTCGGGCGAGAGCCAGCGGTCTTTCGCACCGTGGTAGAACAACACCGGTGCTTTCACCCGCGACATCGCGGCGAGCACGTCGCCGTCGGACCAGGAAAATTTGCCCTGCTTCTCCGCCCGCGCGACGGCGGCGGCGAACGTCGCGTCGCTGATCTTCGCGGCTTCTTTCGGTGCGACGCCGTGGGCGAATTCCACGACGGCGTCCCGCGCGTTGCTGAACGGCTCCAGCGCCACCACCGCCGCCACGCGAGCATCGCGCGCGGCAAGCAGCAGGCCCGTGCTCGCTCCGTAGGAGACGCCGATCACGCCAAGTTTTCCGGCGAGCAGGCCGCGGCGGGCGAGGTCGTCGACGACTTGACCGAGATCCTTCGCCTCGAACGCGCCGTAGGCGATCCCGTCGCCCGTGGAGCGGCCGTGTCCGCGCAGGTCGACGAGGACGACGCGGTAGCCGAACTCCGCGAGCACGACCGCCCAGTGGAGCATGTTTTCCTTGGCATCGCGGTAGCCGTGGAGGACGAGGATCGTGCCTTTCGGCGCGCCGATCGGTTGCAGCGGGAGCGTCCAATCGAACTTCGGTTCGAGCCACTTCCGGCCCTTGTCGTTCTGCTTCACCTCGATGTCGTAGCGAAACTGGTAGTTACCTGGCTCGAGAACAGCGACCGCCAGCTCGGCGGCGGGCGGGCCGACCTTCACGCGCCATGCTTGCGAGTAGAGCGCGTCGACGCGTTTGGCGAAGGCCTCGTCGCGCACCACGCGCGGCGGGTGATCTTTGTTCGGCGCGGCGACGGCCATCGTCGCCAGTATCCCACTCACGCAACCGCTCAGCATCAGCGCCGCGACAGCGAAGAGAGCGCACACTGACGTCAAGCTGAGTCGAGAGTAGTTCACCGGATCAGGGTGACTGGAGCCGCTCTCGAAACCAAGCCGTGACTAGCGATCCGATTTCGTCGAAACGTAGTCCGATGGTGAAGTGGTTGTCGTCGGCGAGCACTTCACGACGACTACCAGCCGGAGCGACGCGGAAGAGCGCCTCGCTGTGCTCCGGAACGATCATCGTGTCGCGCCCCCCGTGGAAGAATAGCACCGGCACGTGCAAGCGGCGTGTCGCCGCGAGCACGTCGACGGCACTCCAATCAAATCCGGCCAGGTGGGCCGCGCGCTCCTCGGCCGCATGGAAGTCCGCGTCGGAAAGATAGCGCAACAACTCCGGTGCGGCGGCTCGCGTGAATTCCCGGATCGCCCGTCGAGCGTCACTAAAGGGCGCCAAGGCCACGACCGCGGCTACCCGCGAATCGACGGCCGCCCATTGGAGCGCTACCGCGGCACCGTAGGACAGACCGAGCACGCCGATGCGTCCAGCAATCAGGCCTTGGCGGTCGAGCTCATCAAGCACAACGCGCAGATCGTCCGCTTCCCATGCCCCGTAGCCAATCCATTCGCCGGTCGAACGTCCGTGTCCGCGCAAATCGACCAAGATGACACGATAACCCGCCTCCGCCAGAGCGAGCCCCCACGGCGCCAGCATCGTCTCCTTGCCCATCATGATGCCGTGCAAGAGCACGATCGTCCCCCGGGGCGCGAGAGGGACGTGAACTTTTGGAACCGTCCAATTGGCACGAATGCGGAAAGTTGCCAGCTCGTCATTCTGCGCGAGCTTGTGCTCGATTTCGCAGCGAAAGCCGTAGTTCGCCGGCTCGAGGACCATCACTTCGATTTGCGCACGGGGCGGTGCTGTTGGCACCTGCAGAACCCGCAGCAATCGCTTCTCCCTCATGGCCCGAATCTGTGGTTCGCCCTCGCTCATCGCCCGCACCATCGACGCGGGAGTGTGATGATTAGGAGCCTCCACTAGGCGCTTGGCGAGAGTGTCGCGGGTTACGCAGCCACTCAACGCCAGCGTCGCAGCGGCGAGGAGTGCGAGCGTAGCGGAACGGCAGCCGAAAGAGACACCGAGCGAACCACAGATGGATACAGATTCACACAGATACCGCATCAGCGACTCCCGGTTTTTTCTATCTGTGTCCATCTGTGTTCATCTGTGGTTTTCCTTCTGCCTCAAAACACTCTGCGCTGCTCCGCGGCCTCTTCACCCGCCCAAATGTGCCTCGAACTTCGCGGCGTCTTCCGCGGTGTCGACGCCGATGGTCGGGTCGTCGGTGACGTCGATCGCGATCGGGTATCCGTTTTCGAGGACGCGGAGCTGTTCGAGCTTCTCGATCTGCTCGAGTTTGCCCGGCGCCATGCGGACGAATTTTTCGAGAAAGTCGCCGTGATAGGCGTAAAGGCCGAGGTGCTTGTAGCAGCCGTTCGCGGCGAGCCAGGCATCGTCGACCTTGCCGGCAAGGTCGCGGGCGTAGGGCATCGGCGAGCGGGAGAAATAGAGGGCGCGCGCCGCACCCGGGGCGCGGACGACTTTCACCTGGTTGGGGTTGTAGAAGTCCTCGGCGCGCCGGAAAGGCGTGCAGAGCGTCGCCATCGGAGCGTCGCCTTGGATGAGTTTTTGGAGCGCGCGGATCTGGCCGCCGGACACGAGGGGCTCGTCGGCTTGGACGTTGATGACGTAGCTGGCGCGGACAGTGCGGTTAGCCTCGGCGAGACGGTCGGTGCCGCTCGGGTGGCGTGCGTCGGTCAAAATCGCCCGGAACCCGGCACCTTCTATGCATTCGGCGAGCAAGGGATGATCGACGGCAAACCAGAGCGGGAGATCGGGCGCTTCGGCGGCGATGCGCTCGGCGACCCAGAGCACAAGCGGCTTGCCTCGAATGGGATGCAGGAGCTTCCGCGGGAAGCGCGTGGACTCCAAACGGCAGGGCACGATCAGGGCGAAAGCGGGCATATCGGGGAATCTGGTTGCAAGCCGGGGACAGAGCGGCTTTTTCGGAACCCTTTATTTTGAGCCGATAATCACCTCAATGGAAAAGAGTGACACCAACACCGCAGCCACCCACGTCCGGGAACTTCTTGTCGAAAACAAGATGGGCATCCACGCACGTCCGGCAGCGATGATCGTGCGGGTCACCAACAAGTTCAAGTCGGACGTCTTCGTGGAAAAGGACGACGAGCAGGTGAACGGCAAGAGCATCATGGGCCTCATGATGCTCGCCGCGGCGAAGGGCTCGAAAATCAAGTTCGTGGCCACCGGCGAGGACGCTGAGACGATGCTCAACGAGCTCGCGGCGCTCTTCACGAGGAAGTTCGACGAGGCGTGAGCGGCTCGCCGCCACGCTGCCAGCCGAGTGCCAAGGGGCGAGTAACAAGTGCCAAGTAGGGCCGGTCTGCGACCGGCCTTTTCTATTTGCCCGGATGTTTCACCCGCAGAGCGAAGCACGCGACGCAGCGTGGTAGCGGAATGCGTGAGAATTTCGCCGCTGCTGAGGTGCGAAAACCTTACGGTTTCCGCTACGCGGTGAAATATCCGGAACCGGGTGTCGGCGCGTTTCGCGCGCCATTCGACCGCGGGTGGAACGCGTGGACCTCAAAGCGTTCTCGAACTTCGCCGCGGGAACGACCGCCCGAGCGCGTTGGGGTCAACGCGCTCCACCTCGATCCGTCAGCGGATTGAGCGAAGTATCAACCAATCCCGAAAAACCGCTTCGCGTTCGCGGTCGTGCGCGCGGCCAGTTCGTCGTAGCTGAGGCCGAACAGCGTCGCGCAAAACTCGGCCGTGTGGCGCAGGTAGGCGGGCTCGTTCGGCTTCCCGCGATGCGGCACGGGCGTGAGATATGGCGCGTCCGTTTCCAGCATCAGACGCTCGATTCCCTGCGCCAGCGCAGCGGCGCGGATGTTTTCGGCCGTTTTGTAGGTGATGATGCCGGTGAACGACCCGACGCCGCCACGGCGGTTCAGCTCGGCGATCTCAGCCGGCCCCTCGGTGAAGCAGTGGAAGACCACCTTCGTCCAGTCGACGCCGCTCGCGTCGATCATCTCGACGCTCTCGCGAAACGCGCCGCGCGAATGCACCACGATCGGGCAACCGAGTTTCTTCGCCAGCGTCAGGCCGGCGCGAAACGCGTCCTGTTGCCAGCCGAAGATGCGCTCGACGGCCGCAGCGTCGTCCTTCGGCAGGTGAAACCGATCGAGGCCGATCTCGCCGAGCGCGACGGGCGCGCGTAGCGCAGGCGTCCCGCCTGCTTCGGTTTCGGGCAGGCGGGACGCCTGCGCCACGCGCCAGAACGATTCCAGCGTCGCAAACCGCTCGGCCCAGCGCTCGTCGACGCTGCACGGGTGAATGCCCGCGGTGTAGTGCACGAAGCCCGGGTGCGCCGCCGCGAGGTCGCGGTAAAGTCCCCAGTCGTCCGCGTCCGTCCCGATCGTGATCATCGCCTCCAGGCCGGCCGCGCGCGCGCGTTCAAGCGTCGGCGCGAGTTCGCCGCGGCGAGCGAAGCTTTCGAGGTGGGTGTGCGAATCGATCAAGCCCATGGTTCACCCCAGTCCAACCACGAACGGGCACAAATCCACCCGAATATCGCGTCTGGCGCGTATCGCGTAGCTCGCGGAGTAGCGGAAGCCGTGAGGCTTTCGCGCGTGGCGGTCGGCGAAATTCTGACGAATTCCGCTACAACCCACCGTGCCCGCCAAAGCGAGAGGCCAGCGCTTTCGCGCTGGCCCCCTTGCACACACACCTGGCGGTTTGCCGGTGAAAATTATTCGGCGCGCACCTTGATGTCGCCGCCGCTCGAGCGGAGCTTGAGCCGCGGGCCGCCGCCGTTGACGGAGCCGACCAGTTTGCTTTTGCCCATGCCGCCTTTTTCGATCGTGATCGTCAGGCCCTCGGCGTCGACGTCGCCGCCCGAAGTGCTGGCGTCGAGTTTGAAGCCAACGTCCTTTTTCACGTGCACGACCACCTGCCCGCCGGACGTGCCGAGCTCGGTGTCCTGTTTGATCGGGCCGGTGATATAGGCGCGGATGTCGCCGCCGGAGGTGTTGGCGCCGAGGAGTTCCTCGACGGAGCGCAGCTCGATGTTGCCGCCGGAAGTCGAGACGGTGGTCGGTCCGCCGGCGCGGTTTACGACGATGTCGCCGCCCGACGTGTGGAGATGCGCCTTGGCGGTGCCTTCATCGAGTCGGATGTTGCCGCCGGAGGTGCGGCCATCGAGATCGCCGTCGATCTTGGCGAACTTCAGGTCGCCGCCGCTCGTGCGCGCTTTGACGGTGCCCTTGACGCTGCCGACCTCGACGTCGCCGCCGGAGGTGCCGAGATCGAGATCGTAGGTGCGCGGCACGGTGACCGTATAGTCGACCGTGACCGGCGGCCAGTTCTTCCAGTGGAAACCGCTGTTGCTGCGCTCGTATTTCGCCTCGGCGACAACGTCGTTGCCCTGCTGCTCGAGGCGGAAATGCAGATCCTGCAGGAGCGCGTCGGCCTCCTTGTCCGAATCGGCGCGGATCGTCTGGCGCGCGATCACACGCACTTCGGCGACGTCGGCGGTCATCACCTTGATGTCGCCGCCCTGGGTGGTGCCGGTGAACTTCCCGCCCGGCTGGACGGTGAACGTTTTCTCGACGGTGCGAACGATCTTGGCCTCGGCGGCCGCGGGGACAGCGAGCAGCGCGCCGACGGTGAGCAGGCAGAACAGGGATTTCATAGGCGTTGTGACGAAAAGAACCCGCCCTCGTCGGACAAGTTACAGGAAATTTCGGTCAACCCCGCACATCGAGCCGCACCTGCATGCGCGCGAGCCGGCGCAGCAGGCGCAGGTCGTTGCGCAGCGGCCACCAATCGTAGAGGTATATCTCCAACGGCCGCCACATCGCGACCCAGCCGACGATGTGCAGGCCGAGCTCGACGAACTCGCCCCAGCGGGCCGGAAACATCGGCCGCAGCAATGCGCCGGCGCCGAAACACCCCGCGAGAAACGCGAACCCGATCAGCAGGCTCGCGCGACCGCGGCGGAGGAGTTGTCGCAATTCGCGCTCCTTGATCGCCGCGCGGCTGGCGAAGTAGTGCCGCACCGCGTCCTGCACGCCGCCCGCGCGCTCGGCGTCGGGCGCCTCGGCCACGTGGATGTGCAACTCGAGTTCGCCGTGGTGCGGCAGTTCGCGCGCCCAGCTCACGATGAACTCCTCCGCGTCCGCATCGAGATCGCGGTCGATGAACGGCGAAGGGTCGAGCGAGTTGAACAACTGCGCCAGCTCGCGCAGACGGACTTCGATGCGGGCGGGGTTCATGCCTCGAGATTACGCCGGCGCGACGCGCGAGGGCAACGTCCGCGAGGGGCGCGGGCACGTCTCGGCGCGGTTACTTCCCGAACAGCTCGCCGAAAAACAGTTTCATGTGCTCCCACGAGCGGCGGGCGGCGACGGCGTCGTAGCGGATCGGGATGTGGTTTTTCGCGCCGAGTTCGTCCGCGCCGGGATTGCTGAACGCGTGCACGGCGCCCGCATACGCGATCCACTGCCAGTCGAATTTGCCCGCATCGAGCGACTTCTCGAACGCCGCGATCTCCTCCGGCTTGATGAACGGATCGGCCGCGCCATGCAGCATGAGGATCTTCGCGCGGTTGCTTGCCTCGGGCCACGCCGCGACCGGCGTGCCGTGGAAACTCACGACGCCGGCCAGCGGGGCGCCGCTGTAAGCGAGCACGAGGCTCGTCGAACCGCCGAAGCAGAAACCGATCGACGCCACCTTGCCCGGCGCGACCTTGCCGCTGGCGAGGAGCTGATCGAGCCCCGCGCGAGCGCGCGCGGCCCAGGCCTTCGGGTTGTTGTAGAATTGTCCGGCGAGTTCGCCGGCTTTTTTCGCGTCGGTCGTGACGACGGCGGCGCCATACATGTCGAGCGCGAAGGCCACGTAGCCCAGCGCCGCGAGCTGCTGCGCGCGGCCCTTCACGTAATCGTTCAGCCCCCACCACTCGTGCACCACGAGCACGCCCGGGCGCGGCGTGGTCACGGCGTCGTCGTAGGCGAGGAAGCCTTCGAGCTTCACGCCGTCGTGTTCGTAGGCGACGGGCTGCGTGACGACTTTGGCGTTCATGAACGTGGACGCGGCGAACACAGCCGCCGTGGCGAGGAGAGTGCGGAAGTTCATGCGCGCACCGTAGCGACGCTCGCTCGAAGCGCAAGGTAGGGCCGGTCTCCGACCGGCCGGGCGGATTCACGCTCGCGATTTCAACCGGCGAGCTGCGTTCGATCCGGCCGGTCGCAGACCGGCCCTACTCCGCCGGCCGCAGCCATTTCGCGAAGCACGCGCGCAGGTCGTCCTGTCGCACCGGCTTCGTCAGGAAATCGTCCATGCCCGCCGCCACGCAGCGTTCGCGGTCCTCGCGGCGCACGCTCGCCGTCAGCGCCACGATCGGCAGCGGCCGGCCGGCGAGACGCTCGCGGATCAGGCGCGTCGCCTCGGTGCCGTCCATGCCCGGCATGTGCACGTCCATCAGGACGAGTTGCCAATCTCCGTCCGTCGCGCGCGCGACCGCTTCGGCACCATTGTCGACGATCTGCGCCTCCACGCCGAGCCGCTGCAACAGCAGGTCGATCACGCGCTGATTGCCCCAATCGTCTTCGACGACCAGCACGCGCCCGGAAAAACGCTCGGGCCAATCCGCGGGCGCGGTGTCGGGTGCGCGCGGTGCACTCCGTTCGACCACGCTCCACGTGATCTCGAACGCGAACTCGCTCCCGCGGCCCGGCGCGCTCTGCACCTGAATCTCCCCGCCCATGCCGCGCACGAGGCTCTGCGAGATCGCGAGGCCGAGTCCCGAGCCGCCGTAGCGGCGCGTGGTCGAGCTGTCACCCTGGGTGAATTTCTCGAACAGCCGCGGCAGGAGCGCCGGCGCGATGCCGATGCCGGTGTCGCGCACGCGGAAACGCACCGTGGCGAAACCACGCTCGACGCGCGGCGCCTCCACGGCCACATCCACGCGACCGCGTTCGGTGAATTTCACCGCGTTGCCGATCAGGTTCAGCAACACCTGCCGCAGCCGCATCGGGTCGCCGCGCACGAACGGCGGCACACGCGGATCGGTCTCCAACGCGATCGCGATGCTCTTCGCCGCGGCGCGCGTGCTGAACAGCGCCACAACTTCCTCGGCGACCTCGCCCGGCGCGAATTCGATTTCCTCGAACTCGATCTTGCCGCTCTCGATCTTCGAGAGGTCGAGGATGTCGTTGAGCAGATGCAACAGCGTGTCGGCCGACTTGCTCGCGACGCCGACGTGCAGACGCTGCTCGGCCGTGAGCGGCGAATCGCCGAGCAACTGGAGCATGCCGATGACGCCGTTCATCGGCGTGCGGATCTCGTGGCTCATCGTCGCGAGGAACTCGCTCTTCGCCTGGTTCGCGGCTTCGGCGCGTCGTTTGGCGACGCTGAGCGTGTTCACCAATTCGTCGTTTTCGTAGATGAGGCGGTAAAGTTTCTTGAGGTCGGCGTGGTGCAGTTGCGCGGTGTTGATGAGAAACAGCGCGTAAGTGAACGTGATCGCCGCGAGCAGCCACGCCCCCGACTCGTCCGCCGTCGCGAAGCGCACCACCGCGGGCCCGAGCGTCGCCAGCACGTAGAGCCAGTAAGCCGGACGCACCGGCGCCAGCGAGCGCGCGGCGCCCGCGTTCATGCCGGCGATGATGAACGCCGTCAGGCAGCGCGGCACGAGCCCGTCCGCCATGACGAAAATCCATCCGCCTGCGCCCCACACGATGCCGGCGAGCACCACTTCGACGAGGAAGGTGCGGCGCCACCAACCGAGTTCGCCGTCCGCCCGCGCCATCCGCGCGAACGCGAGATTCGTCGCCAGCCGCACGCACGACAGTCCGAGGATCACCGCCAGCCAGCCGAGCGCGATGTCGTGCGGAAAAAAATCCCACACGCCGACCACGAGAATCGTCGCGAGCACGAAATTGGAAAACAACCCGAACCCCGCCGAGCGATACAGCATGCGCGTGAGCTCGGCCTCGACGCGGAAGTCGATCACGCGCGCAGCTTCGCTGGTGGGGAAGCGGGTATCGTTTTCTCCGGACATACGACTCCGAGAGTCTTTTTCGGCCCGAAGCGCCCGCAAGGGAATATGCCTAAGCTCTATTCCCTACTCGGGCTCGGACCAAATCCTACGCCGTCGCAGCCGCAACCGGCCGGGTTGCGGCGCCCGATGTGTGTCCCTCGCCCGCCTTCTGGCTCTTTTCACCCGCGCATCCGTCCTCTTTTCACCCGCGCGCCCGTCCTTCGGAAGGGCGATATTATATCGCCCCGCCACGCCACCGCGGCGCGTGCATTTCTAGATCGCCGCGTCGCGCCGGACGGCGGGCATCCGCGCCTCACGCACGCCGGCGCAGCTCGAGCACGTCGCCGGACTTCAGCTCGTGGTCTTCCTGTCCCGCGCGCACCCGGCGCAGATCGGCGCCGATGCGTTTGCCGCTGCGAAAAATCGTCGCCGCGTCGTAAGCCGCGCCGAGTTTTCCGCTCTGCGTCGCGGTGTAGAGCCGCATGCCCTGTTCCCACGGCAACTCCGTGACCAGACCCGAACTCGAGTCCACCGCGACCACCATGCCCGCGCGTGCGAGCTTCGTCGCCGACTCCATCGACATCGATGCGACGTCGCCGGACGACGTCATCGCCGACGAGACGACCTTGCCTGTCGTCGTCACCGTGGCCGCGGTGACTTTGCCCGCCGTCTTCACGGTCGCAACCGTCACGGTCGTGACGGCGGCGCCGGTCGCGACGACGATCGCGCAACCGCTCAGCGCGAGCACCGCCAGCGAGAGGAAAATCGCTCCGACCGCCGCCCGCCTCACGCCGAGAGCCCGCCGCTGATATAATTGCGGAGCGATTCCGCTTCCGCGCGATGCGTGTTCGCGACCCAGCGCGACACGTCGCCGATCGAGATCAAACCGAGAATGGCTCCGTCCTTCACCACGGGCAGGTGGCGGCAGCGCTTCTCGGCAAAGATGTCCATCATCTGCTGCACGGTCGTCTCGGGCGCGACGGTGAGCACGTTGGCCGTCATCACGCGCGTGATCGGCGTGGCTTTCGGATCGAGGTCGGCCGCGACGACGCGTGTGAGCACGTCGCGTTCGGTGAAGACTCCGGCAAGGCGCGCGCCATCCATGATGAGCACGCAGCCGATTTTGTGGCGGTTCATTTCCTTCACTGCATCCGAAACCGAAACCGTGCTGGCCACCGAGCGGACCGCCGCGCCCTTATGCTCCAGCAACGTCGCAATCGAGGTATTCATGCGTTGGGGTGGGGTTGACGCGGCGAAGCTACGCGCGCCCACACACCCGGCAACCTCAAAGCCGCGGCGAGCGCGGCAAAAGGCCAAATTTCCAAGCGGCCAAACGCCAAAGCGGAAGAGGCGCGAGGTCCGCCGGTGTGACTGTCGGAGCGGCTTTACGCCGCGACTGCTCCGCTGCGCGCGCCGCGTTTGTATCGCGGCGTAAAGCCGCTCCTGCAAAAAACGCCCGCCCGCGCATTTTGGCGTTTGGCCGTTTGGCCGTTTGGCCTTTGAGATTTGCCGCGCCACCTCAGCGGCGCGGCTACCTCGGCAAATTCCCCAGCGCGTCGAGGCTCTTGAACACCGTCTTGCCCTTCGTCGGCAACGGCACGGCGACCTTCGGTTTCTCCATCGCGGTCGGCGCGGCGCTGGCGGCGCTGTCCTTGTTCGCCGCGAGGTCGCGCAGCGCCTTTTCCAACCGCACCGCGGAGACCGGCTCGGCCGTGCCCAGCTCCTGCGCGAACAGGCTCACGCGAAACTCCTCCACCAGCCAGCGAAACTCGTCGATCGCCGCCTGCTGTAGCGGCGGTCGATTCCCGCCGACGCTCTCGCGCGACGTCGCGAGCCGCGCGATCGCCTGCACGAACGGCTGCAACTCGCGCGCGCGCGACGCGTCCTTCGCCGGATCGCGCTTCCAACGCTCCGCGCGCGCCTGCATGCCGCGCAGGTAACGCGGCAGCTCCTTCACGCGCGCGAACGGCGTGCGCCGCAGGAAATCCGGCGGCAGCAGCGCGCCGAGATCGTTCTCCATGCCCGGATACGGCGTCTTGTGCGTCTGCAACGCGAGCCGCAGCGTCAGCGTCTCGCGCAGCCAGTCGACGAGCCGCGGCACGAGTCCGCGCAGGTCGGCCTTCGCGTCGCCGACGGCGCGCTCGAAAATCGCCTGCGTCAGGTAGGGCGAGTCCTCCGGACGAGCCGCCATCGGACCCGCAGCGCCGGACGGCTCGTTCGGAGAACTCGCCCTACCCGCCAGCCGCGCTCCGCCCACGCGCGCCCCGTCCGTCACCCAGCGCCGAATCGATTCGAGCGCCTCGGCCTGCAATTTCTCCAGCGGCGCGAGCGTGACCGTCAGCGTGCCGATCGCGCGCAGGTCGCGCAGGTCTTTCTCCAGCCAGCCGAGTTCGTAGCGCAACGCCGCCTCGAGCAGGCGATGCGCGCCCACGCGCGTGGCGGCTCGCGCCTCCTCGGGCGTCGCGAACAGCCGCACGGCCACGCCCGCGTCGCTCGCCAGCAAACCCGGGAACGCCCGCACCGGCACGCCGGCCTGCTCGGTGACGACGACCGAGCCCGGCAAGTCGCCGAACTTCCAGTCGTTCGCCGGCGGCGTCTCCCATTTCTGCCGTGCGGCGCGCCAGGCGGCGCTGTCGGTCTTCGCCGCGCGCTGACTGACCTCGCGCTGCTTCGTGCCGAGCTGCTGCTGCAACTCCGCCAGCTCGCGGCTCGCGCCGAGCACGGCGCCCTTGTTGTCCAACACCTCGACGCGCACGCGCAGGTGATCGGGCAACGTCTTGCCGTCCCAGACGCGCGGATCGATGCGCACGCCGAGCCGCTGCGTGAGCACCTCGGCAAGCGCGGCCGCGAGCGTCGGCTGCGGCTCGCGCGCGGCGATGAGCTGGATGTCGCTGGTGAGTTTCTGCGCCGTCTCAGCGAGCGGGATGAGCGTGCGACGTTGCTCTTTCGGCAGCGCCTTCAGCATCAGCTCGACCTTTTCGCGCAAATGCCCCGGCACCGCCCAGTCGAGCGTCGCAGGCGCGAGTTCGGCCGCCTCGTCGAGGCTCACGCGCAACGTGACGCCGTCGTCCTCCTGGCCGGGCTTGTAGGCGTAGTTCAGCGGCAGCGCGCGGTTCTCGAGCGGCAATTGCTCGGGAAATGCGGCATGATCGGGCGTCTCCTCGACCTGCGGCTTCAGGTCGTCCTCGCCCATGAACAAAAATTTCGGCTCGGTCGTCTGCCGGTGCCGCACGAGGTCGACGAGTTCCGGCACGCTGCTGATGCCCAGGTAGGGCGAGTCGTCCCGACGAGCCGCAGGCACCGCGCCCGCTACGGGAGACGGCTCATCCGGAGGATTCGCCCTACCCACAGGCACCTCCGGCATCAGCCGCCGCGCGTAGAAGCGATACACCGCCTCGTCGAGATTCATGTAACCCGCCGCGCGCAGGCGCGTGAGGACGTTCTCGGCTTTTTCGCGGATGCGGCGGTTGTGCGCGATGAAATCGAGCGGGAACGTCACCGTGTCGCCGACGAGGCCCTCGCGGATGAAAATCTCTGTCGCCTCGCGCGGGTTGATTTTGCCGTAGCCGACCGAGCGCGTCTCGAGCTCGAGATTGTAGAGGCGGCGGCGCTCCTTCACGAGCACGCGGCCCGCTTCCGGACTCCAGAACGGCTCGCTATGCGACACGCGCAGGATGTGCGCGCCGAGGTCGAGCGCCCAATGCGGATCGATGCGCGCGCACGTGCGCGCGTAGATGCGGCCCGTCTCCATGATCTCGGACGCCATGAGCCAGCGCGCGAGCTTCGGCTTCGGCGGCCCTTCCTTGCGCGGCGCGACGACTTTCTCGCGCTGCGGCCGCTCGAACAACGCCGAGCCGGGAAACACGGCAACCTTGCGATCGTGCGCGGCGTGATAAGTGCCGTCGTCCAGCCGCGTGGCGATGTTGCCGAGCAAGCCGGCGAGGATGGAGCGGTGGATCGCGCGGTAGCCCGGCGTGCCCATCGTCAGATCGCGGACTTCAGTAGGGCCGGCTTTAGCCGGCCCCTGTCTGTCCGCCGCGCTCGGGGGCCGGCTGAAGCCGGCCCTACCCACGCCGTCGAACACCGACGTATCCTCGAAGCCCTCGCCGCCCTCGATCGTGTCGATGAGCTGCGCGTGCACGTCGCGCCACTCGCGCATGCGCATGAACGAGAGAAAATGCGCCGTGCAGAACTTCCGCAGCTTGCCGAGCGTCATCGTCTCGAAGTCGTCGTGATACGCCTCCCAGATCGCGAGCAGCGTGAGAAAATCCGAGTCGGGATGCGTGAAGCGCCGGTGCGCGGCGTCGGCCTTCTGCTGCGCGTCGAGCGGACGCTCGCGCGGATCCTGGATGCTCAACGCCGCCGCAATCACGAGCGCCTCGCGCACGCATTTTTCGTTTCGCGCCTGCAGGATCATGCGGCCGACCGTCGGGTCGACCGGCAAGTGCGCGAGATCGCGGCCGAGGTCGGTGAGGACGTAGTCGTGATCGTTGTAGGGCGGAGTCTCCTGACCCCGCCGTTCGTCCGCTGCACCACCGTCCGCGGCGGGGTGAGGCGACCCCGCCCTACATTTCTGAATCGCCCCCAGTTCCTCGAGCAGCGCGTAGCCGGCGCGGATGCCTTTCGCCGGCGGGGCGTTCAGGAACGGGAAGTCCTCGATGTCTCCGAGGCCGAACGCCTTCATGCGCAGGATGACGTCGGCGAGATTGCTGCGCTGGATTTCCGGCTGCGCGAAACGCGGGCGCTCGTTGAAATCCTGCTCCGAGTAGAGGCGGATGCATACGCCGTTGCTCACGCGGCCGCAGCGGCCCTTGCGCTGGTCGGCGCTGCTCTGCGCCACCGGCTCGACCGGCAGGCGGCGCGTGCGGCTTTGCGGCACGTAGCGACTGATGCGCGCGAGGCCGGTGTCGATCACGAAGCGGATGCCGGGGATCGTGAGCGACGTCTCCGCGATGTTCGTCGCGACGACGATTTTCCGTTTCTGCGTCGGCGCGAACACGCGCTGTTGCTCGGCGTTGGTCAACCGGCCGAAGAGCGGCACGATTTCCACGGCGCGCGCACGCCGGCCTTCGAGCTGGTCGGTGACTTCGCGGATGTCGCGCTCGGTGGGGAGAAAAACGAGAATGTCGCCCTCGGCGCTCTCGCGCAGCACACGCTCGACCGCTTCGACGGCGCCGTCGATGTAGGTGAACTCGTCGCGGTCGCGATTTTGGTGGGGCGCGGACTCCGCTCCGCGCCGCGAACTCTCGGCGGGCAAGGGACCGCCCGCCCGACCCTCCTCGTCGCCCATCTCCTCCAACGGCGACCAGATCACCTCGACCGGATACGTGCGGCCGGACACCTCGACGATCGGCGCGCCGTCGAACGCATCGGAAAACGCCTGCGTGTCGATCGTCGCGGACGTGATGACGATTTTCAGGTCCGGCCGGCGCAGGCGCAGGCGGCGCAGGTGACCGAGGATGAAATCGATGTTGAGCGAGCGTTCGTGCGCCTCGTCGACGATGATCGTGTCGTAGTCGCGCAGCTCCGGGTCGCCCTGCAACTCGGCGAGCAGCATGCCGTCGGTCATGAACTTGATCAGCGTGTCGCGCGACGTCTGGTCGGCAAAGCGGATCTTGCAGCCGACCTCGCGGCCCCACTCGACGTTCAGCTCCTCCGCGACGCGGCGCGACACCGAGGCCGCCGCGACGCGGCGCGGTTGCGTGCAGGCAATCTTGCCGCGCGTGCCGCCGCCGGCGGCGAGGACCATTTTCGGAATCTGCGTCGTCTTGCCCGAACCGGTTTCGCCCGCGAGCACGATCACTTGGTGTTTCAGCAACAGGCCGATAATTTCGTCCGCACGCGCGCTGATCGGCAGTTCCGGCGGGAACTCGATGCGGAAACTCGGTTGTGGGCGTGGCGGCGGCATGCGCGAACAGACAGAGTGAAAGCGCGAACGCCGCCGCGTCGAGGCACGAAAACCCCGTCGCGCCGGTCTCCGACCGGCGAAAAACCAACGCCGCCTCCCGCCGCCGCGAACCATATCGCCCCCGCCGCCGGCCGGCCCACCCTCGCCCGCTCGTTCGCCGCTCGAAGTTCGCTCCGCCGGTCGGAGACCGGCGCTACCCACCGGCGCGCGCCCGGCGCCAATATCGCGCTTGGCGCGCGCCTCGGCGGCACCCATTCATGTTCTTCCCCATGCCTCGCCACACGCCGCCCGAACTCCCGCAACGCCGCCTCGAAAAGGTGCTCGGCGTTTCGCGAGCCAACTCCATCGGCGTGCTCGCGTGCGCGGGCGCGAGCCTGTTGCTCAATCTCCTCGCGCAGGACTGGATCATGAGCGGTTTCGCAGCGCTGGCCGTCGTCGCGGGCGCGATGGAGTGGCACGGACAAACCCGCTTGCGCGACGGCGATTTCGGCGGCCTCCACTGGCTGCTTGGCGCCCAGGGCTGCCTCTACACCGTCATCGCCGGTTACGTGATGTGGCGGCTGAAACATTTCGATCCGGCCGCGCTCTGGGCCGAGCTGCCCGACGACGCGCGCACGCGTTTCATGGAGCAACTCCGGCAGGCAAACGTCCCCGAGTCCGATCGCGACGTGTTTCTCCGCGCCATGAATTCGCTCATCTGCGCCGCGCTCGTCCTCGCGAGCACGCTCTATCAGGGCGGGCTCGCCTGGTGGTATCGCCGCAGTCGCGCGGCGATCGCCAAGGCGCTCCACGCCGACTGAGATCGGCCACGTCCAAGTCGGGCTTGCCCGCGGCATGCGAGCGCGTCAGCGTAGCGGCAGGTCACCCGCCACGGAAGGCTCGCCGACTCTGCGCCTCCTCCCCGTCCCCGTGTCGCCACGCTCCGCATTTCTCGACCACCTGCTGAAAAGCACCTTGCTGCTCACCGCCTGGACGTTGTTTGCCCTGCTCGGCATGCTGGGCTACGAATACTTCGGCGGCACGACGCCGGCGTGGCCGGCCAGCGGCATCGGCATCGCGTTGCTCGTCTTGTGGGGGCCGCGGTATTGGCCGGCCATCGCTCTCGGGTCGATCTTCATCAGCGTCTCGAGTCGCGTGACGCCGATCGTCTACGTGCCGCTCGCGTTCACCAACGCCTTCGAGGCGGCGGGCGCCGCGTGGGTGCTGCGGCGGCTGAACTTCGATCCGTCGCTCGCGCGTCCGCGCGAAGTCGTCCGGCTCGCAATCGTCTCCGTGCTGTTCTGCCTCGTCTCGGCGTTGGTCGGCATCGCGCTGCTCGGCAACATCGGCACGATCCACGCCAACGAACGGTTGCTCAAGGGCACGACGTGGGTCTTCGGCAATTTCCTCGGGGTGCTGCTCGTGGCTCCGCCCTTGCTGGTGTGGAGCGTGCCGGGCGTCCAGCGGCTGAGCGCGCGGCGCATCGTCGAGATCGCGCTGGCGGCGGCGGCTCTGGCGGCCGTGGGCGCGCTCGTGTTTTTCCGCGACGCCAGTTCCGCCGCGATGCCGCTCGCATTCCTCACGGTGTCCGTCGTCGTCGCCGCGGGCATGCGTTTCGGCGTGCGCGGCGGCACCCTGGCCACTCTGCTGGTTTGCGGCATCGCCATCGTCAGCACGGCGCTCGGCCACGGCGTCTTTGCCACCGGCGACCGGCACACCGCGACGGCGACGCTGATGTTGTTCGAGGGCATGCTGGTGCTCACGACGCTGTTCGTCGGCGCCACCACGAGCGACCAACGCCGCCACACCGACGAGCTCCGGCGTCACGAAACGATGTTCCAAGGCCTCGCCGAAGCCAATCAACTGCTGCTCGCGAGCACCACCTGGACCGAGGCCGTGCCGCCCGTCCTCGCCACGCTCGGCCGCGCGCTCCATCTCGACCGCGCCGCACTTTATCAAAACGTCAACCTCGGCGGTGACCGCGCCGTCGCGCTGAATCTCCACCGCTGGGACGCGGCCGGCCTGCCGCCGACCGGCAAACCGCTGCCGCGCGAACTCGGCTACGATCTGCCCGGCACGCGGCAATGGAGCGAGGAGTTTCGCGCCGGGCGCACGGTCGTCGCCCTCGCCGACGACGCGCCGACCGCGGGCGCCGCGCTGCTCGCGCGCTTCGGCATCCGCTCGGTGATCGTCGCACCGATCATGATCGACGGACGCTGCTGGGGATTCCTCGGCTTGTCCGACTGCCGCACGCCGCGCCCGTGGACCGCCGAGGAACGCGCGATCGCTCAGACCGTCGCCACCAACCTCGGCATCGCCGTCCGGCGCGACGAATTGCGCCGCGAACTCGCCGACAGCGTCACGCGTTACCGCGCCCTGCAGAGCGCGCTGCCCGACGCCTACATCCTGCACGACCAGAACGGCACCATCCTCGATTTCCACACCAACGATCGCGTCTACGCCGCGTCCGCACCGGAAAAAGCGCCGCCGCTGCCGCTCGAACACGCGTTCCCCGCCGAGATCGCGGCGCGCATCCGCGATGGCTTCAAACAAGTCGCCGCCACCGGCGAAGCCGTGGTCGTCGACTACACGCTCACGGCCCCGACCGGCGCGCCCCGGCACTACGAACGCCGCATCGTGCAAGCCGAGGGCGGCAAATTTCTCTGCATCGTCCGCGACGTCACCGAGCATCGCCAATCCGCGGCCCACCGCGCCCGCATGGAGGAAAAGCTCCGCGAAACCCAGCGCCTGGAAAGCCTCGGCGTGCTCGCGGGCGGCATCGCGCACGATTTCAACAATCTCCTCACCGCCATCCTCGGCAACGTCAGTCTCGTCCGCCTCATGTTGCCCACCGGCAACGAAGTCGATCCGATGCTCCGGCAAGTCGAGTCCGCCTCGCTCCGCGCCGCCGACCTCTGCCGGCAAATGCTCGCCTACGCCGGCCGCGGCCCATTGGTGATCGAACGCGCCGATCTCTCTCAACTCGTGCGCGACACCGCCGCGCTGCTCCAGCTTTCCCTCAGCCAGCGCGCCCGCCTCGATCTCGACCTCACCGACCAACCGCTCCCCGCGCTCGTCGACGCCACGCAAATCCGCCAGGTCTTGATGAACCTCATCATCAACGCGGCCGAGGCGATGGGTCCGCACGGCGGACAAGTCACGCTCGGCACCGGTCTGATGCGCGCCGATGCGGCCTACCTCGCCGCCTGCCGGTCCGCCGGCGACGTCGCGCCCGGCGAGTTTTGCTACATCGAAGTCGCCGACACCGGCGCCGGCATGTCGCCGGAGACGCTCGCGCGCATCTTCGATCCGTTCTTCACCACGAAATTCACCGGCCGCGGCCTCGGTCTCGCCGCCGTGCTCGGCATCGTGCAAGGCCACCGCGGCGCCCTGCACGTCACGACCCAGCTCGGCGCCGGCTCCGTCTTCCGCGTCCTGTTGCCGCTGGCGCCGAGCAGCCCATCGGCCGCGCCGATGCCCGCACCGAGCGCGCCCGCCGCACCGATCCGCCGCACCGGCCTCGTGCTGATCGTCGACGACGAAGCGCAAGTGCGCGACACCGCCACGATCATGCTCGAGCGGCTCGGCTACCGCACCGTCACCGTCGACAGCGGCGAGAAAGCCGTGGAGAAATTCCGCGCGCGACCGGGCGAGTTCAAATTCGTGCTGCTCGATCTCACGATGCCCGGCCTCGACGGTCGCGAGGTGCTCGTCGCGCTGCGCGGACTGCGCGCCGATCTCCCGGTGATCGTCATGAGCGGCTACGACGAGCAGGAGAGTGCGCACCGCCTCCAAGGCGGTCAGGCCCAGGGCTTCCTGCCGAAGCCCTTCACCTACGAATCGCTGCAAGAGCGCCTCGACCGCGCCGGCGTGTGATCCCGCCGCCTGAGTGCGGCAAAAATGGCCGGGGCGCAGCCTTGCCGCGTCCTTTGCGCCGCGTTCACTGCGAAACCACCGCACACACCGAATCCCTTCCGTGTATTCTGTGTGTTCCGTGGTCGGCCCCGGGGAATTTCATCGGCCACGAAGAGGCACGAAAATCCACGAAAAGAGCCGACTCCTTTTTTGCGCCTTCCCGTGCCTTTTGTGGCCAGAAGTTCTGCGGATCGAACTCGCCCACGCCCTCCGCGCTCTGCGCGTTTCAACTTGGTTTCCCAAAACGGCGCTCGCGCCTCGCCGCGAAAAGCCCCTCGACGCCGCGCGTCCGGCTCCGTTGTATGACACGCCCATGAGCACCCCTGCGTTCTTCCCCCAAGACATCATCATCAAAAAGCGCGACGGCGGCGCGCTGACCAAGGACGAGATCGAGTTCTTCGCCGCCGGCGTCGTCAACGGCCAGTTCGCCGACTACCAGGCGACCGCGCTGCTCATGGCGATTTTCTGGCGCGGCATGACGCCGCAGGAAACCGCGTGGCTCACCGACGCGATGATGCGCTCCGGCGACGTCATCGACCTGCGCGATCTCGCCGGCGCGAAAGTCGACAAGCACTCCACCGGCGGCGTCGGCGACAAAGTCTCGCTCATCCTCGCCCCGCTCGCCGCCGCGTGCGGCGTGAAAGTCCCGATGATGTCCGGCCGCGGCCTCGGCCACACCGGCGGCACGCTCGACAAACTCGAAGCGATCCCCGGCTTCCGCGTGCAGCTCGACGTGCCGGAATTCCGCGCGATCCTCCAAAAAGTCGGCATGGCCATGATCGGCCAGACGCCGAAAGTCGTGCCCGCCGACCGCAAGCTCTACTCGCTGCGCGACGTCACCGGCACCGTCGAGTGCATCCCGCTCATTTGCGCCAGCATCATGTCCAAGAAACTCGCCGAGGGCATCGACTCGCTCGTGCTCGACGTGAAGTTCGGCAAAGGCGCGTTCATGAAACGCAAGGACGACGCGCTCGCTCTCGCCCGCGCGATGGTCGCCGTCGGCAAGGCCGGCGGCAAACCCGTGCGCGCGCTCCTCACCGCGATGAACCAGCCGCTCGGCCGCTGCGCCGGCCACACGACCGAAGTCATCGAGTCCATCGAATGCCTGAAGGGCCGCGGCCCCGCCGACCTCATGGAAGTCACCTACGCGCTCACCGGCCACATGCTCATCCTCGCCGGCGCCGCGAAGGACGAAACCGACGCGCAAAAGAAAATGGAAGCTGCCATCGCCGACGGCAGCGCGCTCCAGAAATTCCGCGAGATGTGCGTCGCCCAGGGCGGCGACGCGCGCGTGGTGGACGACTACACGATCCTCCCGACCGCGAAACGCATCTACGCCGTCGCGGCGCCGGCCGGCGCGAACGGTTTCGTCGCCGAAGTCGACGCGCTCAAATGCGGCCACGCGATCATGGCGCTCGGCGGCGGCCGCGCGGCGGTGACCGACAAGGTCGACCACGCCGTCGGCATTGCCGACCTGATCAAGATCGGCGAACCCGTCGCTCCCGGCACGCGCCTCTGCACACTACACGTCAACGACGACGCCAAAGCAGCCCGCGCCGAAGCGCTCATCCGCGAAGCGATCAAGTTCTCCGCCACCGCACCGCAGCAGGAACCGCTGATCCAGGACCTGATCGCCTGAGCGAAAAGTAGCGCGGTGCTTCGGCCCGCGCTGAAAATCATCCTGCGCGGGCTAAAGCACCGCGCTACCCCAACCCCACGCTCCCGTGAGTTGTAGGAGCGGCTTTACGCCGCGATCTGTCGCGTTGCGAGCATTGCGCCGCGTCCGTATCGCGGCGTAAAGCCGCTCCTACAATTTCCGGCGCTTCACCTCGCGCTCCGAAGGCCTCCGTCCCTCTCCCACGAATATGGCGTAATACGCCATATTCCTCACGGCGGCGGCACGCGCCCGAGCCGCTCCAGCAACCGCCGCGGCTCCGCGTAACCGGGCCGTCCGCGCGCCGCGCGCTCCAGATGCGCGACCGCCTCGGCCACGCGCCGCTGCTCGAGCAGCGTCACCGCGACGAAATAGTTCGCCTCCGGCAAGTTCGGCTCGAGTTCGAGCGCGACGCGGTATTGCTCCGCGGCGTCCGCGGTCCGCCCGAGCGCGGCCAGCGTCTCCGCATAGCTCACGCGGATCGGCGCGCTCTTCGGCTGTCCCGCCAGCGCCGCCTCGAAAAACGGCAGCGCCTCCCGCGCGCGATGTTGCAGCAACAGAATGCTGCCAAGGTTGAGCTGCGCCACCGCGTAGCCCGGCTGCAACTCGAGCGCGCGGCGGAACTCCGCCGTGGCGTCCGCGATCTTTCCCGCCGCGAGCAGTGCGTTGCCGAGATGGATGCGCGCCCGCGGATTCTCCGGCGCGGCCACCGCCGTCTGCCGCCACAGCGCGAGCGGATCGCGGTAGAGCGCGTTGCGCGCGACGGTCGCCGCCGCCAGCGGCACCGCGAGCGCGCACAAAATCCAGGCCGCGTGCCGCGTCAGCCGCCGCAATGCCAGCGCCGCCAACACGACCACGCACGCGAGCGGCAGATACATCCGGTGCTCCGCCATCGTCTGCGTCGCCAGCGGCACGAAACTCGAACTCGGCGCGAGCAACACGAAGAACAGCGCCGCGACAAAACCGATTCGCGGCCGACGCACGAGCGCGACCGCCGCGCCGCCCAGCAGCGCCAGCACGAGCAATCCCGGCGCGACCGCGTCGCGCCAGCCGATCGTCGCCGTGCCGTAGTCGAGCACGAGCGGCCGCGGCCAGAACGCGAGTTTCAGGTAGAGCCCGAGTGCTTTCGCCTGCGTCAGCACATACGCACTCACGCTCACGCCCGCCTCGAAGCCCGACGTCCCGCCGCGCGAGCCGCCGTGGCTGACGACGAGCGCCCCGAGCAGCAACCACGTTGCCGCGAGCGCGCCGTAGTAGCCGCGCCGCGCGCGCCACGCCGCCGCAAACGATCCCGCGGCGAACGCCCGGTCGTAGAGCAGCACAGCGAGCGGCGCGGTGACGACGATTTCCTTGCTGGCCATGCCCGCGGCGCACGCCGCGACGCTCGCGATTTTCCAGCCGCGCCATGCGCCCGTCTCCATCGCGCGTGCGAACGCGAGCAAGGTCGCGAGATAAAACAAACTCGCGAGCACCTCGGTGCGTTGCACGACGCAGGCAACCGACTCCGTTTGCAACGGGTGCGCCATCCACAGGACCGCGACGCTCCACGCGAAAAACGCCGCCGGTTCGTCCGGTCGCAGGCGCGCAAGCGTGCGCCGCACGAGGCCGAACAGCAGCCAGGCTGCCGCACCGTGCAGCAGCGCGTTCGTGAGGTGATAGGTCCAGGTGGCTTCGCCGCGCATCGCGTAGTTCACCGCGAGCGAGAGGTTCACGAGCGGCCGGCCCGCGACGCCCGAAGCGCCTGCCGGAGGCGCGAGCGGCGTCCACAGCGGCCACCACGAACGGATCGTCGCGTTGTTCAGGATCGCCGATTGATCGTCGAAAATGAACGGCGCGCGCAGCGCCGGCGCGTAGAGCGCCACGGCAAACGCGATCAGCGGCAATCCGCCGATGCGGCGCAACTGCGTCGCTCGATCTTCGCCGATGAGGGCTGTCACTCGCACGGCGGCCCATCTGCCAGTTCGACGCCGCGATGTCGAGCGGTGCTCAAGGTTTGGGCGGCGAGTCGCATCGCCGCCGCGGTGCACTAGCGAGGCTCGCGCAATAGGCTGGCGCTCACGCAGCGGAAGGTAGGGCGGAGCGGCCCGCTCCGCCGCGAGGGCGATGCCACGTTCCCGGCGCACCGGGCCAGCGACGAGTGCGATGCCTCGGCGGCGCACCCGGCCCGGCCGCCGGATATGCGAAGCTTCATTGGTAGGGCGAGTCGTCCCGACGAGCCAATGCGGCGTGGAGCGGCTTCCACGCCCTACTCGTGCATACGCATCGCTTGCAGCCGCTCGAGCCGCTCGCGGTTGGGTTGCGTCTCGCGGCCGCACGGGCCGGCACGGGCCGGCAGGTGCGTCGCCGCGTCGCGCAGGAGCGGCTCGGCTTCGTCGGTGCGCCCGAGGTCGAGCAACGCGGCGCCGAGCAGGCTTTTCACTGCCGAGATGCGCCAGCCGTCCTCGGCATACGAGCGCCGCAGGGTCGTCAGCGCCTCGCGCAGCAACGGCTCGGCCTGCGCCGCTTCGCGTCGCGCGAGGTGCAGCCGCGCCCATTCCGTCTTCAATCCCGCGGCGAGGCTCCGGTCGCCACCGGTGTTTTCCTGCGCGATCGCGCTCGCCTCGCGCAACAGCGGCTCCGCTTCGCCGAGGCGTCCCTCGAGCACGCGCAAGTAGGCGACGTTGCCCATCACGCGCGCGACGCGCCAGTGGCGGGCGCCGAGCGTGCGTTGCACCATCGGCAACGCGTCGCGATAGAGCGCGTCGGCCGAGGCGAAGTCGCCGCGATCGCGCTCGAGCAGCGCGAGGTTGCCCATCGACAGGCCGATGTTGGGATGCTCCCCGCCGATGGTGCGGCGGTGCAGCTCGACGCATTTCACGAGCAGCGGTCGCGCCTCCTCCAATCGCCCCTGATACCAGAGAGCCTGACCGAGATCGCCGTAACTCACCGCGGTCTCGCGATGCGCCTCGCCGAGCGCGCGCCGGCGCAGCTCGAGCGCTTCGCGAAAAAGACGCTCCGCGGTGACAAACTCGTCGAGCGCGAGGTGCGTGCGGCCGAGTTCGACCAGCGCGATCGCCACGTCGTTGGGCGCGACGCCCGGCAGCGCGCGCTGGACGGCGAGAGCGTCGTGGAGCTCGCGCTGCGCCGCGCGGAAATCGCCCTGCTCGCGCGCGAGCACGCCGAGTTGGCTGAGCGCCTGCGCGAGACCGGCGTCGCGCTGGCCGCTCGCGCGCATCGCCGCGACGGCTTCCGTGAGCGAGGCGCGCGCCGGTTCGTGCTGGCCGAGGCGCAGGTAGACGCGGCCGACTGCCGTGAGAATTTGCGCGCGCAAGGCCGGCTCGTCCGCGAGTTCGCGTTTCGCCTGCGCGATCGTGGTGGCGAAGAGGCCGGCCATCGGATCGCCCTGCGCCGGCGTGCGAAACGGATCGGGCGCGGTCAGCAACTCCGTGAGCAATTCGCTGACGCGCGCCGCGCGTTGCGCCGACATGCGCGCGCGGTCGCGTTCGGCGGCGATGCGGTGCGCGTAGTAGACGGAGACGGCGGCGAACGCCGCCAGCATCGCGAGCGCCGCCGCCACTGCGCGCGTGTGACGCCGGACAAACATCCGCGCGTGGTAGCCGAACGTCGCCGGACGCGCCTGCACGGGCTCGCGGCGCAGCCAGCGCTCGAGATCGCGGGCGAGATCCCCGGCGCTTTCGTAGCGCAGCGCGCGATCCTTCGCGATCGCCTTGAGCACGATCTGATCGAGATCGCCGCGCGCTTCCGCCGCATCGATGGTCGCGTGACGCGACGGCGGCGGGGCCGCCTCCTCGCGCACGCGCCGGACGAGTTCCAGATAACCGAGACCGGCGAACGCGCCGACGGCGAGCGGCGGGCGGCCCGCGAGCAATTCGTAGAGCACGGCGCCGAGCGAGAACACGTCGCTGCGCGTGTCGAGGCCGCCGGCGGCGATTTGCTCCGGACTCATGTAGGCGGGCGTGCCGACGAAAAGATGCAGTCGCGACGCAACCGTGTGCCCGGCGAGCGGCTCGCGCATCGCCTTCGCGACGCCGAAGTCGATCACCTTTGCGAACGGCCGGCCTTCCGCGAGCGTGACCAGCATGTTGGAAGGTTTCAGGTCGCGGTGAATCACGCCCTTCTGGTGCGCGTGCTGGACCGCGCGACAGACTTGGAGGAACAGTTCGACGCGCGCGCGCACGCTCAGACGCTCCTCGCGGCAGAACGCCGCGATCGAGCGCCCGCTCACCAGCTCCATCACGAAATACGGCCGGCCCGTCGCGGTGGCGCCGCCGTCGAACACGCGCGCGATGTGCGGATGCTCCATCAACGCCAGCGCCTGCCGCTCCGCCTCGAAACGCGCGACGACCGCACGCGTGTCCATGCCGAGTTTGATGATCTTCAGCGCGACCTCGCGCCGCACCGGCCGCTCCTGTTCGGCGCGATAGACGACGCCGAAACCGCCCTCGCCGATTTTTTCCGCGAGTCGATAGGCCCCGATGCGCGTGCCGGGCGCTTCGACGGGGTCGCGATCGTCGGTGTCGAGAAAACCGTCCGCCTCGTCCGCAGCGGCAAGCAGCGCCTCGACCCGCGCGCGCAAGGCCGCATCGGCGCCGCAGGCCGACGCAAGCAGCGCCTCGCGTTGTGCGACGGGCAGTTCCTCGGCCCGCTCGAAAATCTCACGCTCGCGCGGAGGCATGGCTCACGCCGCCGGGCACCCGCCGGCGCGCAGGTGTTCGTAAAGCCACGCGCGCGCGTAGGCCCAGGTGCGCTTCGCGGTGCGCTCGGACACGCCGAGCAACTCGGCGGCTTGCGCGAAGGTGAAACCGCCGAAGAACCGCAGCCGCACGAGTTCCGCCGCCTCCGCATCGTGCGCGGCGAGACGCTCGAGCGCGTCGCTCAACGCCAGCACGCTCTCCCCGGCGGAGTCCGCGGCGAGGTTGATGTCGGCGAGATCGACGCGCAGCAGCGCGCCGCCGTGCCGCACCGCGGCCTTGCTGCGGGCGCGATCGACGAGGATGTGCCGCATCGTCTCGGACGCCGCGGCGAAGAAATGGCGGCGCGATTCCCACGTGCGCGCTGGGTTGGCGAGCAGTTTGAGAAACGCTTCGTGCACGAGCGCGGTGGGCTGCAGCGTCTGACCCGCGGGCTGGTGCGCGAGTTTCTGCGCGGCGGAGCGACGGAGCTCCTCATACATCAACGGCAGGAGTTGCGCGGCGCCCTGCGGATCGCGGGCTTCGGCGGCGCGCAGGACTGGCGTGAGGTCCGTCATGAGCCCCGGAACAAGTCAAAGCACCGGGCATCGTGCAAGACAGCCGGAGTTAGCCGAAAGACCGGTGCGCGGCGCGGCGGCGAGTTCAACGTCGGGGCGTAGAGCTTCCGCCTCAACGACCACCGCGCGCTCGGACGCCGCTCCGCTTCGGCTCGTCGGGACGACTCGCCCTACCTGCGGCGCATCGCGGCGGCGAAGGGACTCGCCGCCCTACCCGGCCCGCTCAGCAATCCACGATCACGCGGAGGAACGTGGCGGATACGGCGATGCCGCTCCCGGTCTGGCGCGCCTGGCTGGCGGCGAGCGCCAGCAGCTCGCGGTGCAATTCCTCCGCGCGACCGTCTTTTTCGGCGGCAGCGTAGGCGTTCATCGTCGGGCCGTAGAACCGGCGGAAGGCGTCGACGAAATGGCCGACGTCGCCGGGACAGTGGAACGTGAAGCGATCGCGATGAAACGCGATTTGCTCGCGCGGCACGCCGGCGGCCGCGAAGCGATCCGCCACGAGCCGCTCGTCGCCCCAGCCCATCGGGCTGACGAAACCCGCGGGCGGCGGCGGCGTGTAGGCGGAGCTGATGCGGAGCAGTTGGGAGACGAACGAATCCGTGTCGTTCGGAATCCAGTTGCCCATGACGATGCGCCCGCCGCGCTTGGTGACGCGCACCATCTCGCGCGCCACGTCGAGCGGGCGCGGCGCGAACATCGCGCCGAAAATCGAGAGCGTCAGATCGAAGGTCTGGTCGGGCAACTGCGCGAGACAGCACGCGTCGCCGTATTCGAAGCCGAGGCGATCGGCGAGGTCGGCGGCGGCCGCGCGGCGCCGGCCCGCGGCGACGAGATTGCGCGCGATGTCGACGCCGCGGACTTGCGCGCCGCGCAGAGCGAGCGGCAGCGCCGTCGTGCCATCGCCGCAGCCGAGATCGAGCACGTGCAGGGGCGGGCGGACGCCGAGCGACTCGACGAGCGCGTCGCCGGACTCGCGCATGAAGGAGGCGATCGCGGTGAAGTCGCCTTTTTCCCAGAGGGCCTGGTTGGGATTGGCGGCCGGAGCCGCGGGGATGGAGGGTTCGGTTTCGTGTTTCATGGTTTCGTGGAGGACGTGGAGGTGGGGGCTGTTTCCGGGCTACTTTGTCATCGCGAGCCCGACGTAGTCGGGCGTGGCGATCCAGCGCGCGCTGGATCGCTTCGTCGCTGCGCTCCTCGCAATGACAGGTCAGTAAATGCCTAGAGCATGTCGGTCCGGCGGGGCGCGAAATGTCCCGGTCACAGCGGCGTGACGACGCCGGCGGCGGTGATGTCGATTTTGAGCGTGCCTTGCGGCGTCGTGGTGGCGTTGCCGCCGGACGCGATGGCGAGGGTGAGTTCGCCGTTCGCCAGCGTGGCGGTGACGCTGTAGCCGGCGCTCGGCACGAGATCGGCGATGAGCAGGTAGGTGTCGTCGGCGGGGACTTTCACCGTGAAGCTGCCGGCGATCGCGCTGGCGGTTTTGCTGAAGAGCACGGCGTAGTTGCCCGCGGCGTTGCGGATCAGCGCGCCCTCGGCGGCATTCGTCGAGAGATTGCCGGCGGCGTTCGTGAGCGCGGCAACGTTGCCGGCTTGCGCGGCGGATGCGGAGGCGTCGAGGACGGCGAGCCAGGTGTTGTCGGCGGCGGGCGTGCCAGGGCGCACTTCGAGACGGTGAACTTTGCCGAGGCCGAACACGTCGACGTCGGTGACGGTGTGACCCGCGGGCAACACGGTCGTGACGCGGCCGCGAAAGAGATTGCCGCCGAAGGCGGCGCGCGTGTCGACGACGTCGAAGCGATGCGTGCCGGGCGCGGCGGCCTGCGCGCTCGGCGCGGCGGCGACGTGCCACGCCATCCAGTTGTCGACGATCGCGCTGCTTACGGTTGTGCGGTCGTGCACGACGAAGAGCTGCGGACGCAGGAAGACGACGGTGCGCGCCCATGCTTGGATCGGATGGTCGCTGAAGTATTGCGACTCGAGCTTCGTGCCGCGGGCGAGGACGTAGTCGGTGCCTTCCTCGAAACGCGAGAGCGTCGTGGTGTTGGCGCCGTCGGGGCCGTTGCCGATCTGGCCCCAGTAGCCGCCGGGGCGCGCGGCGTAGAACGTGTTGAAGATGCGGCGCGCGCCGTTCACGCCGTCGGCGCCTTGATCGTAGAGCTCGGTGTAGAGCCGGGTGAAGACCGAGCCGCCGCCGTCGCCCGTGCCGGGCGTGTTGCGCAGAAGCGCGCCCCAGGTGTTGACGAGGAATTGCACGCCGCCGCGCTGGATGGCGAGGCCGCCTTGGTCGAAGTGCTCTTCGGCGGATTGGTCGTAGCCGGTGTAAGGGCCGGCTTGGAACGAGGCCCAGACGGCGTCGCTCGCCCACGAGCTGCGCATGGCGACTTCGCCGGCGCCGGCGGTGGCGTAGCTGACGGCGGTGCGATACGCGGCGGTCGGCGCCACCGCATCGAAGAGAAGAAAATCGGCCCAGGGCTCGATGCCGCTCGTGCCTTGCGCGCTGCGGAGGTCGAACGTGTAGCGTTGCGCGATCGGCGCGTTGTCGCCGTTGGCGAGGCGGAGGAAGCCGGTGTATTGCGTGGCCCAACCGGCGTCGGTGCCGGTGGGATTATCGCCGTCGTAGATGAGCCCGCGGTCGCTGACGGTGTTCAGGTCGGGCCAGGTGAATTGCGCGACCCATTTGACGTTGCCGTCCGGATACGCGTGCGGGTGCGCGGCGTCGTGGATGAGGTCGAGGCCCTTGGCGGTGAAGGCGGCGGCGAGGGGGCGCACCATGTTGATGGTCTCGAACGCGCCGTAATTCCAACCGTCGGGCGCGGCGCCGCCGCTGAGCCACTGCTGGTGGTAGGGCTGCACCAGGCCGTAGTGGACGCGGTTCAGCCAATCGTCCCACATCGCGGGCGCGGCCGGGTTTTCGCCTTCGGTCGCGAGCGCACCGAGCGCTTTGGCCGCATAATAACCCGCGAAATAATTTCCCTGCGGAAAACTCCGGCCGAAGCCGCCCGCTTCGTAGTCGGCGACCCAGCGATTGATCTCGGTGTAGATCTGCGCGCGATCGGAGTCGCTGAGCGTCTCGAAAATCCAATCGTAGCCGATGGCGAGCGCGGGCACGTAGGCGCGGATGGCCCAGCCGGAATCGATCAGCGAGAAACCGTGGTGCACCGGATCGGAGAGCGCGAGAAGCAGCTCGCGCTCCTTCGCCGCGTAGCGCGCGGCGCGAACCGGATCGACCGTGCGCGCGACCAGGTAGCCGAGCGCGAGCTCGAACGACGGCCGCATGTAGTCGTAGTATTGGTAGCCGCCGCTGATCGTGCCGCTGGAGTTGCCGGCGTCGGGGAACGCGACGGGCAGAGCGGCGTAGGCGTCGCAATCGGCACGGAGCCGGAGCCAGGCGGGGTCGTTGGCGGCGGCCCGTTGCTGGAGCGCAGCGAGCGAGGGCGGCGTGAGCCAGAGGCGCGGGTGCTGCACGCTGCCGCTGCCGGGCGTGTAGATCGTAACCGACGCGGTGCGCGTCGTGGCGCCGATCTGGTTTTGTGCCGTGAGCGTGTAGGTCGTGCTCGCGGTCGGCGTGACGGCGACGCTGTTGCCGGTGACGGCGCCGATGCCCGGCGAAATCGAGAGCGTGTCGGCGCCGGAGACGTTCCACGTCAGCGTGGTGCTCGCGCCGGACTGGATGAACGCGGGCTGAGCGTAGAACGCAGCGACATTGGGCGCGGTGGGACCGGTGACGGTGACTGTCGCGGTGCGCGTGGCGCTCGCGCTGCCGAGCGCGGCGGTGAGCGTGTAGGTCGTGGTGGCGGCCGGAGACACGACGACGCTGTTGCCCGTAACGACGCCGGGGCTCGCGCCGACATCGGCGGCGATGCTGACGCTGTCGGCGTTCGCGACGGACCAGTCGAGCGTGGTGGACGCGCCGACGGCGATCGAGTCGGGCGAAGCGGCGAAGGAATTCACGACCGGCGCGGGCGGCGGGCCGACGTTCACCACGAGCGCCTTCCATATCGTGCCGGCCGGACCGGCCCAACCGCTGAGCACGTAACGCGTGGTCGTCTGCGGGTGCACCACGATGCTCGACATGCCGCTCACCGCACCGGGATCGCCGCCAGCATCAGCCGACAGCCAGAGGCTGCCCAAATTCGTAGTCGTCCAACTGAGCGTGACTGGCTCGCCAGCCGTTACGTTGTCGGACGACGCCACGAAGGTATCGATCGAGGCCGTGGGCGTCGGATCGGCGACGGTGACCGTCACGTCCTGCGTGACCGTGGCCGTCGCGTTCTTCGCGTAGAGCGTGTAGATCGTCGTGGCGCCCGGGCTTACCGTGAACGACGGCAAGCCGAGCACGTTGCCCGGATTGGCGCCGGCATCGGCGAGGATCGTGAGTTCGGTGGCGCCATCGACAGACCAGGTGAGCGTGGCGTTGCCGGTGCCGGCGAGCGTGTCGGGCGTCGCGGTGAATGCGTGAATCGCCGGCGGCGGCACCGGTGCGGTCACAGCGACGGACACGGATGCCGTCACCGTGCCGGCGGCGTTGCTCGCCGTCAGCACGTAGGTCGTGCCCACGCCGGGAGCGACTGCGACGCTGGTGCCGCTGACTGCTCCGATGAGCGGCGAAAGCGAAAGGGTGTCGGCGCCCGTGACGGACCAGTTGAGGGTGAGCGAGTCGCCTTGCACGATCGAGGCGGACGACGCAGTGAACGCCGCGATCGCCGGCGGCGGCGTGGGCGGCGCGACGGCGAGCGACACGGTTTTCGTGACGGTGCCGCCGGCGTTCGTGGCGGAGAGCGTGTAGGTGGTGCTCGCGGCCGGGCTCACGCTGACGCTCGTGCCGGTGACGGCGCCGACATCGGGCGAGATCGAGAGCGCGTCGGCGCCGGACACGGACCAGGCGAGCGTGCTCGATTGGCCCGCGACAATGGCGTCCGGCATGGCGGTGAAGCTCGCGATGCTCGGCGGAGCGACGGTGACCGTGACGGTGGTTTTTTTCGTCGTGGTGCCGTTGAGATTTTTCGCGGTGAGCGTGTAGGTCGTCGTCGCTGCGGGAGAGACGCTGACGCGGTTGCCCGTGACGGCGCCGATGCCGGGAGAAATCGAGAGCGAGTTCGCGTTGCTGGCAGACCACTCGAGCGCCGTGCTCTGGCCGGCAACGATCGTCGCCGGCGTCGCGGTGAACGACGCGATGCCCGGCTTCGGGCCAGGCGGCACGACGGTGACGACGATCGAGCGCGAGCCGGTGCCCGCAGTGTTCACGGCCGTGACGGTGTAGTTCGTGGTGGTTTGCGGGTAGACCTTGAGGCGCGTGCCGAAGACGTTGCCGAGGTTCGCGCCGGCATCGGTCGTCACGGTGTAATAATTCGCGCCGGTGCCGGTCCAGGCGAGCGTCGAGGCTCCGGCGGGCAGGACGGTGCCGGGCGTGGCCGTGAGCGAAGCGATCGTGGGCGGCATGACGACGGTGATTTTCCGGGATTTGGAAACGCTGCCCGACGCGTTCGTGGCGGTGAGCGTGTAGGTGGTGGTTTGCGTCGGAGTGACGACGATCTCGGTGCCACTGACCGCGCCGATGCCGGGCGAGAGCGAGACGCTCGCGCCGTGCGAGACGGACCAGTTCAGCGAGACGCTCTCGCCGAGATTGATCGTGCCGCTGCCGGACTGGTTGAAGGCGTAGATCGTCGGCTTGGCGGCGCGCGCCGCGGGAGCAGCGAAGAGCGCGGAGGCGAGAGCGAGGAACGCGAAGGACAGGAAAGTTCGCAGGCGTGACGTTAGTTTCATGTTGGCTAACCACACCCAACGGAATCCGCGTCCGAATCGGGCCAGCGCGCGGCAATAAACCAATTTCTTACCGGGGGCCTTTCGGCTAACCGCCAGCGAGCTATCGCGGCGGGTAGAGTGCTTGCAGTTTCAGCAACACTCCGTTCGTCCAACCGAAACCGTCCTGCGTCGGATATTCGCCGCCGCCAGCCGCGAGCGAAAGATCCTCGACGTCGTATTTCTCCATCATCCGCCCGGTGCGCGCGTAGACGTCGCGGTTCAACGCGATCCAACGGCGCGCGATTTCCGCCGCGAGCGCGTCGTGGCCGTAGCGGCGGAGGCCCGCGATCGCCATCCACTGGAGCGGCGCCCAGCCGTTCGGCGCGTCCCACTGCTGGCCGGTGCGCGCGAGCGTCGTGACGAGCCCGCCGGGGCGCAGGAAATGCTCGCGCAACGTTCGCGCGACCGCGGCGGCTTGCTCTGGCGTCGCTACACCCAGGAACAGCGGTGCGACGCCTGCGAGCGTGAGCGCCTCGCGGCGTGCACCGGTGCGCGCGTCGAGATCGACGAAGAATCCGTCGCGCGCCGACCAGCAGTGCGTGGCGATCGCGGCCTTGCGCCGTTCGGCGAGCGCGCGCAGCTCAGCGGCGCCCGCGGCGTCGCCCGAGAGTTCGCGGGCGTGCGCGAGCGTGCGCTCGAGTTGGTAGAGCAGGCAGTTCAAGTCCACCGGCACGACTTGAGTCGTCTCGATCGTGGCGGGCGACTTCCCGTCGGCGAACCAGCGCGAGCTGAAATCCCAGCCGCTCTCGGCGGCCGAGCGCACGTCGCGGAAAAATTCCGCCGCGGGCCGCGCGCTCGCGGGCGCCGCGTCTTCGTCGATCGCGAACGATTCCGGGCGTGGCGTCGTGCCGCGATCCCAGTAGCGGTTGAGCACGGTGCCATCGGCGAGCCGCACGACGTGCCGCGTCGGCGCCCTTTCGTCCATCCAGTAGGCGTGCTCCGCCTCGAGCGCGGCGCGGTGGCGGCGGAGGACCGCGTCACCGTTTTTATCCGCGAGCAGCTCGACCATCAGCGCAAAAAACGGCGGCTGCGAACGCGTGAGATAGTAGGAGCGGTTGCCGTTCGGGATCAGGCCGTAGGTGGCGAGTTCGTGCGCGAAGTTGGCGACCATCGATTCGATCAAGTCCTCGCGCCCGCTCTCGCGCAGGCCGAGCATCGTGAAATACGAGTCCCAGTAATAGACCTCGCGAAACCGCCCGCCAGGGACGACGTAGGCATGGGGCAACGGCAGGAGCGACGATTCCGCGCGCGGCGCATCTGCCGGCCGCGTGAGCTTGGGCCACAGCTCGTCGAGATGCGCGCGCAACTCGGCGCCCGGCCGCGTCGCGACCCTGGATTCAGCCGGAACGAGAAAATTCTGGGCGACAAACCTCGCCAGGTCGAAGCCCGGCCGGTCGCGCTCGGCGGCGTAGGCCGCGTTCACTTCAGCGGCCGAGCGCCGCGCCACGCAATCGGGGAACGTCTTCTGATCCGCGAACACATGCGTGCGCTGCACGTCGGCGAATAATTCGCCGTAAACCACGTCCGGCGACGGCGGCAGCGCGACGACGCGCAGCGTCGCGACCAACATCGCGAGAAGACCGAACTGAATTCGCCTGCCGACGCTGAACATGCGCTCAGGTTGGGTGTTTCCCGGCTCGTTGTCCTCCGCAAACGTGACGGAGAAAAGCTGGATTCCGCCGTCGGAGCGCGAACACTCGCGGCATGAAATGGCTCTGGATCGCCGTCTGCCTATCGCTCGTGTCGATCGCTCACGCCGCCGCGGCGGCGACGACCGAGATCGAAGCGTTGCTCGCCCATGTAAAGCAGCTCGAGGGCGCGGCGTTCATTCGTAACGGCAGCGAGCACACGCCCGTCGCGGCCGAGGCGCACTTGCGGATGAAATGGGAAAAGCAGGCGGCGAAGATCAAGACGGCGGAAGATTTCATCGAGCTGTGCGCCACGAAGTCGTCGCTGAGCAGCGATCGCTACCGCATCCGGATGAAAGATGGTGCGGTGCGCGACTCCGCGGAAGTGCTGCGCGAGCGGCTGGCGGAGTTGCGGCAGGCGGGACGTTGAGTGCGCCCGCGTTCTGAACTCGCGGCGGAGATTCCGGCCGGCCTTCGCCGAGGCTTTGACCGGCGAATTTCTTCCGCCTCGCGGAAGAAATTTGATGCTCAGGGGGGGACTCGAACCCTGCTGGCGGAAATAGCTAAGCTGCTGGAAAATCGCGGACTTAGTTTCTGGTTAATAGCTTATTAAGAAGAAGAGAAAAGCAGCCGGTGAAAACGAGCGGAAGCAAAAATCATCCGCGGTGACAACATTCTGGCAACCTCAACCGAGGCCGAGATAGGCCCGCACTTTTCGTTGAATTTCGCGACGGCGCTCCAAGCTCACGGTCCCCGCTAGACGAATAACGGACGCACGGCGAGCGACGTAAACGAGAGAGCAGTCCACTTGCGTGAGATGATCCAATCCGTCAGCGCCATTGAGGAGCACTTGGTGTGAACCGGTTGATGCCGCCGGAGGTTTTTTCGTCCCAAGCAAGACATTGAAGCGCTGTTGCCGCGCATCCTCCAAGGTGTTCTCGCCAGAGAGGATCACGGCCGGATGCCCGGTCGGGTCTTTGTCATCTACCCGCAAAAAGACGATATCCCAGCGACGCAGGTTCACAGAGATTCGCCGAACGTGTTGTGCAGTTC
Source organism: Opitutia bacterium (assembly GCA_016187945.1). Classification (GTDB taxonomy): domain Bacteria; phylum Verrucomicrobiota; class Verrucomicrobiia; order Opitutales; family Opitutaceae; genus Didemnitutus. The sequence continues at coordinate 1,145,637 of JACPIT010000005.1, read as the reverse complement.
CAATTCGCGGGTGGTCAGTTTCAACTCGCCCCGCGCCGCTGGCGGAACGGGCTCCGGCAAGTCATAGGGGATAATTTGGATGAACCCCTGCGGCGTCCGGACGAGCACGGGCTTTTTCGTTTTGATCACGCGGCGCGCGACACCACTGAATTGCGCTTTGGCCTTGGAGACGGTGAGAGTCGTCATGAATCATGACTACTCGATGACCATAATTAGGTCAAGTGGTGTTTGCTCCGGCGATCTGCGCGAACAAAGGGTAATCCAGTAATTCCCCCGTGCTCTTTGTCACCGACTTTGGAGTTCCTTTCGGTGCGTTGAAGTCTCTCAGTTGTGAGACATAGCTTGGACAGTCGCATCCCTACTTCAGTTCTGGACCGACACATCGCGGATTAAAGCGACCGCTGGTTTCGCTCCGGTTGACCAAGGACAAGTGCCACGAGGCGGGCAAGGCATTGGGGTGTTCAGTCTGACGTAGGCGAGCTTGGCTCCTGCAATCATGGAGGGTTCGTGCGCCGAGAAGCTGCTCAGTGACGATTTCTCATTCGTTGGCACGCTGGTCCTCACCGTGCTTTGGTTGGCTCGTGGGTTCACTTGGTAATCGCGCTACATAAGCCTCGTTGAGCTTGCGAGCAGCCTCGCTCGATTTTACGACGCCCGCCCGTGGCCAACTTTCCCGACGCTATCGTGGCAAAACACCCGAGAATTCCACACACTAATCACGTCTCGTCCCACTATGCGAATTAGGCCCGACACACCTGGCCTGTGGGCCTTATTGAACTTCCATACAGCCCCATCCATCCGCATGTCCATGGAAATCGCTCGCGATTGTATCCAGTCGCTTTTCGATAGATGTGATAGGCGCATGCTCAGGTTTCATAAAGATACAAACTATAACATTCCATTGATGATCTTCCTCTTCCCATGCGACCTCCGGTTCGCCAATTCTCATTTCCTTTACGGCATCGGAAAAAAGCCTAGCGTCTTTCTCGTCTTTAAAAACATGATTAAAATCTACCATTCGCGGCTTCGTAAGATCATCCCCGTTTTCGAGCATCCGTCTAAGAACCGCGCCGTTTTCGTCATCCGGAATATCGCTTATATTTAGCATCATTCGATGATAATCAGAAATACCTATAGAAGCAACTCATTTTGATGGAAGATCCTTTACTGCCTCTTCCGCGCGAAGCATTTTTTCACCGGGCGAATTTATCTGATTATAGTTATTCGCATTTTCCACCCCACCGTCATTTCTTATACGCGTCGCTTCATCTTTAAATGCCTGAGACTCACCCGAAGAGGAATTCCATTCGGTCGAAGTGTGCTTATCGCCTGTCTTATTTTCAATACGTTGTCCAGATTTCTCAGCTCTAGAGCGCGGCCCTTTCCCGTGATACCTTTTGCCCGATTGATGCGTGTTGGTATAGCTGCCATGCTCCTTTTTAGTTGCCATGTGGCTTACCAGCGATTCCGCCACCTCAGTCGCAGCGATAGCAATTTTGCCAACCGCAGCACCCGCAACCGCGCCAAGCGCCGCCCCTTCCGCTGCGCCCGCCACTGCTCCGGCTCCGCCGGTTAATATCGCACCCGGGCCGGTTGGCGCTCCGAGAAGTGTTCCCCCTGCCCCACCAGCTGCGCCTCCAATCGCGCCTCCAGCCAACGTTCCGCCTGCGATTGCGCTATTCATTATCATCGTTTTCTCCGTCTCCGTTAATAAGCCGGTCGGGTCCAACCGGTTGAGTGGATCATTAAAGCAATAACGATAAAGATTGGCGTCACCTGCGTCGAAGCGAACAGGGTCGATTTGGAGGAAACGCCCGAGTGTCGGTTGATACCAGCGGGCCTTGTAATTCGAAAGTTGAAGGTCGTCGCGCCATTCCTGACCGGTGAATAGCCATAGGGTGCCAATCGCGGTCGTGGTTCGGATGTTCCAGTTTGAGTCGCGCACGTCCGGCAAACCAAAGGGGTCGTAAAGGTAACGCTCAAGCACTAGCCCAGCGGCATCAGTGACGGCGTAAACACTGTTGATTTGGTCCTGATGGTAATACTGCCACGCACCGCCAGTCTGGCGGGTGATAACTTCGTCCGGATTCGGGCCCCAGACAGTCCAATCCAGAGCGGTGCCGCTTGCGTCGGCGCGGCGGAAGCACTGCGCACCATCGTAGTAACGGAATTCAGTCGTGCCGTTCTTCGTCAGTTTCACCAAACGCCCATCGGCATCATGAGCGAAGGTGAACTGATTGCCAGATCGCGACGAGGCGATAAGCCGGTTCTCGGCGTCGTAGGTGAAGGATTGGCTACCCCAGGTGGAAACGTTGCCGCGGGTGTCGTGCCCGATGGCACCGCCGCTTTGACCGCTGATGGTGGTGTATTGATTGAGGGCGTTCGCGGCGGCATAAGTCGTGGCTGTGCCGTTCTCGTCCCATGTCAGGCGGTTACCAGCCTCGTCGTAAGTGAAGGTATCCGTGAAAGCGGCTGGGTTGTTGAAATTCACGTCCGGGCGGGAGACGGAATGGCGATAGACGTTGAGCTGCCCGTCGTCGAACCACGTGTAGGTGTCCCCAAGGTTCTGGTCGCGCAGCGTCCACTTGCGACGGTCGCGCAAATCGTGACCGAAGTCTTGCCGCATCACACCAGCGGCGTTGAGGTAGTTCAGGCGGCCGGCGCCGTCATAGTTGTAATCCGTGCTGATGTTGCCGGCGCTCCGACTGCGTCGTTGGCCAGCGAGATTGTAGCCGAAGGTCGCAAGTGCGGTGCCGGCGTCGGGATTCGCGCCGAGACGGACAACGTCGAGCTCGCCGCGATTGTTGTAGTGGTAGGCGAGTTGGGCCGAGGCTCCGGCGTCGAAGGTCTTGCGGCGTCCGTCGGCATCATAGTTCAGCGTGATAGTGACCGCGCTACCGCCGGCAGGAGCCTGCGTCTGAGTCTGGAGCCGCCCAGCGTCATCGTAAGTGAAGGTGAGGTTCGCAGCGGAATTGTTTCGGTGCCAGACGAGACCGTCGTCGTAATAATCGGTGGAAACCGCGGGAGTGACACCGTCGTTCCAAGTGCGGGTTTGCTCGCGATTGCGGCTGTCGTAAGCAAAGGTTTGAATGTTGCCGGAACGATTGGTATAGTGCCAAAGGTTTCCCGCAGCGTCATAGCTCCACTGCTCGGAGGTCGCAGGCGAACCCGGATAAGCACGAGTGGAGATGCGTCCGCCCGCGTCGTAGGTGTGCGAATAAACATTGTTACGGGGGTCGGTGAGCGCATCGAGGAGTCCAGAAGCGTGATAGGTGTAGCTCGTGGTGTGATTGCGCTCGTCGGTGGCTGACGCCACCTGGTTCATGGCGTTATAGGTCTTCGTCGTGAAAGTCGTGTCAGGGTTGATGACCTTGAGCACGTTGCTGGCGGCGTCGTATTGCCACTCGGTCGTGCGACTGAGTGGAGCATCCTGATAGCGGCGGCGATTTCTGGCGTCGTAGCGGAAGCTCGTGACGCGATCAGCCACGCCGGACTCTACCTGCTCGGTGCGTGTCTTGAGATTTCCTACCTCGTCGTAGGTCATCACAACCTTGGCTTCCTCCGAAGTGCTCTCCGCGCGAATGTCCTCGGTAACGTGGTAGTCGTCGTCGTATTTCGTCGCATTCTTGCGGGTCGAGGGGAAGGTAGTGCGCCTAAGCGCTGACGAAACATGGGCGTAGGGCGACTTCGTCGCATCGCGACTCGGGGTGTAGTCGTAGGTGGTGGTATTAAGCAGCGGGTCAGTAACCGTCTTGGTGCGATTGTAGTCGTCGTAGGTTGTGGTTGTGACTTTGAGGCGCTCGTTCGTCACGGTGAGTCGGTTGCCCCAATCGTCATAGGTGTAGCTGCGGTATGTGAGGTCGTGGAACGTCTCCTTCTTGAGCCGTCCGCTGTCGAAATACTCGTAGGTTGTGACGTTTCCGCGCGGATCTTTCGCTGTGTATAGCAGATTTTTTTGTGGACCAGTGGAGTAGTATGTATATTCGAAATGCGGCTCTGCGTCTGTCTTCGCATTGAAGGTCGCTGGCCAGAATTTCTCCGGAAGATTGGATGCGTTGTAGGTCCAGTATTCAAAGGCCCCATTGCGGAGCTTGTGCTGGTCGATCTGATTGAGGGTATTGTAGTAAAAGATTTCTTCGCTGGGCGGCAGGTAGCCAGGCTGACCGGGTGTCCCTGACGAAGGATAGCGAATTTTCCAAATCCGATTCTGACTATCGCGGTCGTAGTAGGTCCAAAATCCTCGCTCATCTTGGCTTCCATTAAAGTAGCGGCTGTCTTGCCAGGTATATTGCCTAAAGTCGCCCACCGTTTGTCCCTCGACTGGTGCAAGCGTGATTTTTGTGATTTGGCCCCAGCCATTGCTCTCCAGTTTCGTTTCGTGGCCGAGCGCATCCCTGATAGTGCCAGGTATGTCATATTGCCAATTTAAGTATGTGGAGACATTATTTCTGAAATCTGTCGCAGTCAGGAGTGGCGAGCCGCCAGTATCGAAGGTAAAGCGGCGGCTCGCGCCGTCGCCTCTTGTTTCCGTCACATCTATGGCCGGACCGGTTAGCACTGTTCCGACTTCTTCAATCACTTGCTTACGGGTCGCGACCGTGCGCGTGGAGACCAAGGTGCCAGCGCCCACCGCGTCGTTCGCGGTAAAGGTCCGCTCTTCCATTACTTCCCAGACGCCCGGCTCTTGGGGGTTGATGCTGAAATTGCCTGTTTGTCCGTAGGCGAACCGCTGCATCTTGTATTCCACGTTGCGCATAGGCGACGTCGCACGCACATCGGAAAACCGGACATACTTGTTGTTGGTATCGACGAGGGTGGTGGAAATCGTGGCTTTGCGGTTGGGATTATCCCAATATGTCAACTCCGTCAGAGCTGCATTCCACTGAATCCATTTATTGTCGCTGCTCTCCACCCGCGAAACTGCGCCTGAGCCCTCGGTAGTAAACCGCAGGTATCTACCGCTCGCATCGGTAACTTGATAAGGGACAGCAGATGTTGCGCTGCTGTAGGTGTAGATCGTAGTGAGGCCGAAACCATCGACCAAGATGAGCGGACGGAAAATGCGCCGATAGGTCGAGACATCGACCGCTTCGGTCATTAGATACCCGCCGTCCGCGAAGTGCAGCGCCAGCGCCGTCACGCGGTTCCGGCTGTCGCGTGTAATGGCAACGCGTGCGGCATTCATAGATGTGAAATACTCCTTCGGAAAATTGTCCCGATTGGCCTCGTAATGCAGGTATTGCCCGTCCGGGAAAGTGATGTTCAGCGACTGCTGATAGTCTTTCGACTGCCCCGTGGGGTTATTGAGGAAAAGGTCATTGACCAGCTCCTCTCCCCACCAAACAAAGCTATAGCCGACACCCTTGGTCGTAAACGTGTGTGTCATTTCGAGCGGATATGCTCCCACGGAACCGGCGACCTGGAAATCGCGTGCGACGCGAACATAGGAGCCCGATTGGATATTGTATCCGCCGTCACCGACCATCGTTGAAATCAAGCCTGGCGGGACAGGCGAGATGTCGGCCCCGAGCGGCTGTTTAGCCGTTCCTCCACCCTGTCTTTGCGAAATGGGTAGCCAAGCCGTTTTACTGAGGGCAGTGCCGGCGCTGTTGGTCACTACCACGGAATAGCCTGCCGCGTCTGTATCGACTAAATTCGATAGTGAGAGGGTCGAACTGGTTTTTCCGGCCATATCGACGCCGTCCTTCTTCCACTGGTAGCTGAACGGGCCGGTCCCGGCTGCCGTGACCGAGAAGGTCACCGAGCCACCAATCAACGCAGTCTGACTCTGCGGATGCGTAGAGATGACATTGACCACCGGCGGTCCGACGGTGACCGACGCCGTGGCTGTATTCGACGCGCCGTATGTAGCGTCCCCTGCGCGATAGACGGTCACTGAGCGTGCACCTTGCGTGCTAAAGGTAACCGACTTTGAGGTTCCCGTGCCCGAAGCGTCACCACCCCATGTGTAGGCACCGGTGCCACTGCCGCCGGTTGCAGTAAACGTGATACTGTCACCGACTGTCGGATAAGCTTGTGTAGGAGAAATCGAGACGCTTCCCGACTGCGGATTGAGGTTCACGGAAATCGAGGCGCTGGCCGTGTTTGAGCTGGAATAGGTGCTATCCCCCGCACGGTAAACTGTCACAGTATACGTGCCCGCAGAAGTGAACGTCACCGTATTGCTCGTGCCTGTTCCCGATGCGGCCCCTCCCCACGTGTAGGCGCCGGTGCCGTTTCCACCACTTGCCGTGAACGTGACGCTCTGACCAACGGTGACGGAGCTGCTCGTCGGCGAAATCGAAACCGCACTTTGCGTCTGCGCGGCTACGGTGATGGTCCGCGTTTCCGAATACGCGCTAGCGACATTGTTTGCCGCACGGGAGCGGACGTGCCAGACGCCGACTTGGTCGAATGTGAAGCCTGCGGTTCGGAGTGATGCCATTGGCGCGTCCGGACCAACGGGGCCGCCTATGTAGGCCGAGCTGTTCGCAAAGGCCCCGCTCGTGTTCCACACACCATCCGGCCGCTGAATTTCCAAGTTGTGAACCGTAATCGCGCGATACGGGTCGTCGGCATAGCTCTGCAACGTCAGGTTTGTGCCAATCGTGACCGTCGTATCGGCACTTGGCTGAAACTGAGAAACGCTGGGGGCCTGCGGAGGTGGCACGGCCTCCACAACGTTTATCCGAAACCCGCTGCTCCATGAACCGGAGTCCACGTAGTTCGGGCTGATGACGGCGTCCTGCGCATCGGTCCAGAAATACCAGTTGCCGTTTTGGTTGAGCGTAACGGTCCAAACCACCTCACCGCTGCCACCACTCTGTCCGACGAAATTGCCGCCATTGTTGTCGAGGCTCCCATCGGGCCGCCAAACCTGCGGACGAATACCGGTCAGATTGCCGTCTGCATCTGTCGCGTGGTAGCGCACGGTCACGGTCACGCCGCCGCCAAAAGGACGCGTCACCGTTGCTCCTGAGCCGTATCCGTCAACTGTCACCGACGCGATGGGCGGCTGATTCGTCTGCACAGGCGCGTCAACGGTCACGTAGGCCCAATCGAAATCAGTCGCTCCCTCCGTCCAGTCACTACCCTCTAAGACATACTCGACTGTCTGCGGACCGGTATCCGCCGTCGTGCCGCCAGTGATGACGGTGCCACGCCCATAGTTCCCGACAAAGTAACCACCGTTCTTCCAAAGGTCCACACTCGAATAGGCCAGATTCCCAGCCCAAGAGCGCCCCTCGACATAATAGCTTTGGCTGCTCGGAACTGCACTTCCGGGAGCTGATGAGAACCAAACATCAACGTAGGCCTGCAATGGGTGTGCCGCGAGCAACGCGACCACTGACACAGTCCGGAAAAGGCGGATAAATGCTTTCATGGGTCGGTTAGTTGAGTTTAGCGAAGGCCGCGTTGAGGTCGCTAACCGCGCCAAGGTTATGGATGTGACCGTCCCTCGTAATCGCGTATAGTGAACCGGGCAGGGTCAGTCCTAACCGAACCGCAATCGGATGGTCGTAACCACGACCGTTCGCCAGTTGCACGCCGGGGAGCTTGCTCTCGTTCGCTGCTTTCAGTGCGGTGGAAATCGAACGACTAAGGTTGACGCCATAGCTCCTCACCTTCGCCGGCAACGCCGCTCCCAGTTCCTGCGCGCGCTTAACGCTAGCCGGATCTTCAGGCTGCCACGTATAGAACACCACCATCTGCTCGCGGCTTGGCGCCACAAAGGCCGAGTATCCAGGCGTGCCCTCCAAAGCGTCTGTCAGGTATTTGCCATCGATGGTGAGGCGCGTAGCAAGCGCTCGGGCGCGGTCTTTTGTTTCGGTATCGGCGGACGAGTCCAAAATCTGGCGGGCGAGCGGCAGCGCGCGCTCGGGTGAACTTTGGAGCGCAACCCCGAGCAAGTTCGAGTAAGCCCGCGCCTCATTTGGAAATTCTTTCACCAACTCCTGGGCCCCCGCTTCTCGTTCGGCCAGCCACTCAACGCGGCTCGCAAATTTTTTCTCATGCCGCTGTGCCATGTCGGCCAGTTGAGCGATTTCGAAACGTTTTCCGGTGCTGAGGTTTTCGTCGGCACGGACGTTATCAATTTGCTTCTGGAGCGCGGGCGTGACGGCCCGTTTTTCGAGCATATGAGCGAGGAGTCGATTCTTCACCTCTGACCTCTTTAACTCCGATAGCTCGGCGCCAGTTTTCGCTTTGCCGTGCGACCTTGAGGCATCATCTGCCGCCTTATTGAGGGCTTCGATCTTCGCTCCCCGCGCAGCGGCTCGCGCCGCTGCATCGTCGTTCCCCGTCACCGTCGTCGGCGTCGTGTTGCTCGACTGCGCGAGGACGATTGCACAACTGCTGAGGAAATTCAGCAGCATAAAACATAGTGAGCGCGATTTCATAAAATAGGTCACGTAAGGCGGAGTGCATCGCTATCCGAAAGCGAGTGCACCAAGCGCAGAAGGTCCGCGCATCGTGGAGAGGGCATTAGCGCCGGCCGATGCAGACGCGCAATCGATGTGCCTGCGAAAAGGCGCGACGGGCTTTCGACTGGGCCATGAATACACATCGGACGTATAAAACGCCCGCAAACATTGGCCCCAATGCCCGCGAGACGATGGGTTGAAAGCGGCGTAAGCTTTTTTGCGCAAGGAAATTTACGCTAGAGTAGTCTAAATAGTTATATTACCCTATATTTTTATACGGAGCCGCCTTCGCTACCGATGAACGCATTTAGCATGAGAGCGCCAGGGCCTCGACCGACTCAGCCGGTAACGCCCAAGCTTCTCATGCCATGCCACCCCGTGAATCAATCCCGGGCTGAGTGGGATGTTTCCGGGAGGCTGTCCCGAGGGGCGCCAGACGTTTTCCGTCTCCCCACCGTGCGCGCACGTGTGACCAAGCACCCGTCCGAGCTGTCAGGTTAAATGGCCGGCATACCCCACCAGTCCTCTAAAAGGAGGACGGAGGTGGGCAAGAGTGGAAGTTTACCTTCCACATATCTTGCCATTCATACTTTTCGCACTGGTTTTGATATTCCGAGACGTGCTGCCCGGCTTACTGGATTCGACAATATACTCCGCAAGAATAGGAGTGCCCTGCAAGGTGTCCGAGCTGCCTGTGGGTTGGGTCCTCCGACTTCGGACACCCCGGACGGGCTTTTCTGACCTCTTGGTTCACCAAGGTAAACGTGCAGTTGGTCTGGCCTGAAATCTCGGACACCTCGGACACCCTTTCCCTAGTTCTTACGTGACGAGGTAGAATGGATGGGTGGAGCGTTCGGACACCCCGGACGGCTGTTTCTGACTTCCTGGTGAACCAGAGGTAAACGTGGAGGCCGGCCACCAATTTCCGGACACCTCGGACGGGCTTTTCTGACTTCTTACGCGACGCGGTGGAAACCGGACACCCTGCATGGTTGGGAGTGGCCGAAAGGGTGTCCGGGGTGTCCGTAGCCGACCGCGAAACAGGTGCCCGTTTGCTCGTAACAAAAAAACTATGAGCAAAAAATCCGCTCCGCAAACCACCGGTGGCCACAAGGTCACCGTTTCGAACTACATCCTCCAACTCGGTCAGCGCTGTAACTACACTGACTTTATCCCGCTGCCGTTGATGCGAAACGCCGTCCGCCTCTGGGCCAATCCGGGAACGCATGACGTGTCCAATTGGATGCTCGGGCAAAAGGTCACCCTCGAAGTCCGGCCTGCGGTCGGTCCTTACCAATGCGCCGTGCTTCGTCACAAGGGCGATGGCGTCGCCGTCATGCACGCGGGGCTTGATGCGACAGGTGGGGTGCAGGCGTGGAATGCGGCACATGCCCTCAACGCTAGTTTCGTGACTGGGCTCTGCGCTTCGGTTGATGGCCGCGCACTCGCACCGTTCCTGCAAACCCATCCCGAGCTGACTGTGCCAACCGGGCCGGCGATGATTACCTCAGTGATACCGGGGACCGCAGAGGTGCCCGCGACGATGTTGGTCCTCGAAGATTTGACCCGTCAGTTGTTCTGGGCGCTGCATCTCCGGCACACCGCCGGTGCAAACGGGAGTGCATGATAACCCGTCCGAGGTGTCCGACATTTCCGGCGGGTGAATTTTTTCGGACACCTCGGATACCCTTTTCTGAGTTCTTACGCGACGAGGTGCCGTTTGAGTAGCGCGAAGCGCGATTTCTCGGACACCCCGGACGCCTTTTCCTGAGTCCTCACGCGACGCGGTGAAAATCCAATTCACTCTGTATGGTTGGGAGTGCCCCAAAGGGCGTCCGAGCCGTCCGTAACCAAACCCAGATTCTCACTCCGCACGAACGAGCGTGGTCAAACAGCCGTCCGAGGTGTCCGTAGATTGAATTTCGTCCGACTTCGGACACCTCGGACGGGGTTTTCTGACTTCTCACGCGACGCGGTGACTTCGTGCCGCACCTCGCGTGAACGGATGTGGGCGAACGGGCGTCCGAGGTGTCCGTGGATTTGCCAACCTCCACCGCGCACGGTTGGGAGTGCCCGAAAGGGTGTCCGAGGTGTCCGACGTGCGGGAGCTTCAAGACAACGGGGCGCCCACGTGCGCAGATGCCTGTGATTACGTGGCACGGCGCCTTTGCTCTGCCCACGCCCTCTCCGACGATTTGTAAAAATGACTTGTCGGCAATTTTCCGCAGTCGGAGATTGCAAAGTCGCAAATTCGGCGAGGTGCTGTCATCATGACTTCGCCGCGATATATTCAAATCATCACTGCACGATGCGACGACCACGCATCCAAGCTTCTCGCCGCCGGTTTCGTTCATATTAACTCGGTTACCGGCGCAGATGGCACTGTGCATCACGTCATGGGTCGTCCAAAGCCGCGCACGCTGCGCAAAAGAATGAAGCTCGCGTGACAAGGTCGTTCCGATTTCCCAATGCGGATTGGCGAGTGCAGGCGTTCGCGAAGCCGTCCCTATGCGCACGAACGGGTGTGCTCATACAGCCGTCCGAGGTGTCCGTAACCGGGCACAAAAAAGGGTGAGTAGGAGTCGCCTCCTCTCACCCATTTCGTCGTGCCGTGGGCTACGCTCAGAACGGCAGGTCGTCTATCGACGAGGTCGCCGTCGGCGTGGTCGAGGGGACGAACTTGAGGGTCACCCCGCGGAATCCGCGCACGGTTTGCTCATACCGGATGAGGTCGTGGCTCTGGGTGAGGCCGAACTTTTCGAGCATGACCTGTTTGACCTTGGTGCGGAATGCTTGGGCCGAGACGGGAGCCCAGTCGAGTTTCTGGCAGTGCTTCTCGTAGGCGCTGAGCATCTCGTCGCCGCTGAGGTCGTGAATTTTCGAGGTGATGACGTTGGCTTTGACGAACTCCTCGACCGAGTTCGATTCGGCGAGCATCCCGTCGATGCGGGCCTGTTGGGTCGGGGTGAGGATGAAGCTGCCGCGGGATTTGAGTTCGGCGAGGTGCTTCATCGCGCCCTCCACCATCCAAGCGAGAATACCCTCACCCTCTTCGCGTGCGAGCACGCCAGCGAAGTCCGGGACGGGCGTGGCGGGCTTCTTGCCGGTGAAGGGCACGACGAGCAGGCGACGGCGCCACGCGTCGGCATCGTTGTCGAGGGTCAGTTTCGGCAGCGCGTTGGCGGTGATGACCAGGGCGAAGTTGCCACGGATCTGAACCACCTCATTCGAGCCCTTCAGCTCGGCCGTCATGCGGTCGCCTCCGGTGAGGCTCTTGAGGTAGCTGATGGCTTTGTCGCTGAGGAAGTCGCTGCGCACGTCTTTGCCCACGAGCAGCGTCTTGCTGATGAAGCGGGAGGTTTCGAAGCGCGACTCGGCGAGCAGGCTCGGGCGAAGCGTGGCGATGTTGTGCTCACCGATGAGGGACTCGATGACCGAGATGAGGGTGCTCTTACCGCCACCGGCGAGGCCGTGCATGATGAGGAAGCGTTGCGCACGGTCGCCACCGAGGAGGACCGAACCGGCCCAGCGTTGCAGCAGGTCAATGTCGTCGTCGGGGAGCGCCGGCTTGAGCAGGTCGCCGATGAAGCGCGGGCAAGCAGCCGTGGGGTTGTAGACGAACGGGATTTGATTCCGCGAGTAGTAGTCCGGCGCAAAGGGCAGCAGCGTCGGCGTGCCGGTGCTGAGGTCGAGCATGCCGTTGCGCAGGTGAATCAGGTTGTGCGCGGTGCTGAAGGCGTCGCGGCGCTCGCAGAAACCTTTGAGCAGGTTCGTCAGCGCCGTGAGCTGGCGGTTCGTGAGCTTGAAACCCATTTCGATGGCGATGCCCTCGGCCTTGGCGACGGCGAACACGTCGCGGTGGATTTTGAGGCGCAGGCCGCCCTCGGTGAGCGTGGACCACAGACCGGTCTTCGGGTCGTAGGCATAGAACCGGTTCTCCTCGGGCGAGAAAATCACGTCCTGGTCCTCGGCGAACTTGGCCGCGAAGAGCATTTCGTTGAGCGACATCGTATCGTTGTCGTTGAACGAAATCGGGTCGCCGTATTCGGCGATGAGGTGCGCGTAGCGCGTGCAGAAGCGGTCAGCCTTCGGGTTGGAGGTCGCACCGACGGAAGTGACCTTCGGGGTGTCCGAGGTGTCCTGCGTGGCGACGGGTTGGGCGCGGTCGATGACAGTGATGCCAGCGACGGCGGCGTTAACTTCGGCGGAGATGGAGTTGGTAAGCGTAGTGCTCATACCCTTAGGCGCCCCCCTTCGCGGTTTTGGCGTGGCGCAGTTGACGAGCAACGGCGGACGCAACGAAGGCTGAAACGGAGACACGCCGGGCGATGGCCTCGGTGTCGAGTCGCAGCCACATCGAGGTGGCGAGCGAAATGGAGCGCGGGATGTGGATGTCGCGCGCTCCGCAGTTGGAGAGAACCCGTGGCCGAGCCGAGCGGGTCGCAGTTTTGAGGGAGGAGTTTTTTATGTTTTGAGCCGGGGGTCGCGATTCATTCGCGCCCTTTGGCCTGGCGACGTGCGGGGACTTGAACCCTCAGTGAAGCCCGGTCGCTTCACGTCGAAGAAAACTGCGAAAGAACAACTGCCTAGACGCGTATTATACCACAAAGGTTCGAGAAAAGATTAACCTTTCTGCGGGCTTAACAAAAAACCCAGCAGGTTCACCGACTTACACTCTATTAAAGCTCTCTATATTACTCCTGCGCTCTCTACATATCTCATTTGCTCTCAAGTGAACTCAAATGGACTCAAGCGAACTTCACTTTCTCCATTGCCTCGGCAGAATGGGCCGGACGGACGTGCCCGTAGGTCTTCATCGCGAGCACACCGCCATCGTTGTGACCGAGCCACAGTGCGACGGTCGGGATGTCCACGCCTGCTTCGATGCAGGTCGTCGCGAACAAGTCGCGCAAATCGTGGTGAGTCATCTTCTGCATGCCCACCGAAGTCGATGCCTTCGCGAGACTCATGCTCGCCTCCTTGGCTTCGAAAACGCGATCCGTTGGCTGCAGTTCGCCGCCTTTCGTCGCCACTCGATGCTCCCGCATCCCAAGCACGAGCGTCTTGAAAGCATCGGACATAGGGATTTGACGCGCACTCGTGAGCGACTTCGTGCCGTAAACCGTCATCATGCTGCGACCAAAATCCAGATGCTGCCAACACACACGCCGACTTTCGTCGACGCGCATGCCGGAGTAAGCGAGGCCCTCAATCAGGTCTCCGCAAATGCGGCCTCTCCCGGCTTTCGTGCGAACGTGCGCGACAATCTGCGCGAACTGCTCGCGCGTGGGCAGATTGAGAAGCTTCCGACCAACCGATGCCGCCTCTAATTCGCGCGCAGGATTCTGCGCGATGACGTGAGCTTTAACAGCGACGCCAAACACATTTCGGAGGCATGCGCGGAGCTTGTTAATCTGCGACGGCGAGTTTCCGGGCACGGTCTTGGATTTCGCGTTGTGCGGCTTGTAAGGCCATTTCCCACGCTCGAAGTCCGCCATGTAGGTCTCCAACGCCTCGGGTGTAACGCGGCGAATCTCCATCTCCAACAACTGCGGCCAAGTGCGCTTGACGAGCTTCAAAGGGCGCAGCTTCGCATCGACCGAAGACGGGGCCAGCCGCGAGGATTGCTGCACTTGTGCACGGTAGATTTCGGCGGCATCGGCGAACTTGGCGTTCCGCTCCAAAACCCCGCCCTTTGCACCGGCGGTAGGCACGCTTTCGCGAATCTCCTTGAGCTTGTCGGGGAGGAGAACGCGCGCGGTCGTTATCTTGGTCGTTTCCAGCGACCGAACGTAGATCCGCTGCTGTATCTTGATCCGAGCGTAGAAGATGCCTGTTTCAGCATCTCGAATTAGGTTCCGCGTGTCGGTGCCTACGATGTCCATGCACCGGGATATGTCTCCGGGATAGGTCGGGGTCAAATCCCGGTCAGCGCTACTCGCGTAAGTCGCTGTTGGTGCTCAGGGGGGGACTCGAACCCCTTCGAACGGAAGAAGCTAAGTCGCTGCTAAAACGCGGACTTAGTTTTTGGTGAGTGATTTAGAACGAGAAGAAAAGAGCAGCGAAGTGCGGAGATCGGAAGCGAAAAACAGACTTTCAGACAACCTTCTGGCAACCTCAACCGAGCCCCAAGTAGGCCCGCACCTTGCGTTGAATTTCGCGTCGGCGCTCCAAGCTCACGGTGCCGGCCAGGCGAATCACCGACGCACGGCGAGCGACGTAAACCAGCGAGCAGTCCACCTGAGTTAAATGGTCCAAACCGTCGGCGCCATTGAGGAGCACTTGGTGCGAACCGGTCGAAGCCGCTGGCGGCTTCTTGGTGCCAAGCAGAGCGTTGAAGCGCTGCTGCCGCGAATCCTCCAAGGTATTCTCTCCGGAGAGAATCACGGCCGGATGTCCGGTCGGATCTTTCTCGTCCACCCGCAGAAAAACGATGTCCCAGCGGCGGAGGTTCACAGGGACTCGCCGAAGGTGTTGTGCAGCTCCAACTCGCGAGCGGTGAGTTTGAGTTCGCCCCGGGCGGCAGACGGCACGGGCTCCGGCAAGTCGTAAGGCACGATTTGAATGAACCCCTGCGGCGTGCGCACAAGCACCGGCTTCTTAGTTTTGATTACCCGGCGCGCCACGCCGCTGAATTGAGCCTTCGCCTTGGAGACGGTGAGAGTCGTCATGCGATATGACTACTCCATGACCATAATTAGGTCAAGTCGCAGGTGTGATGGTGAAGGGCAACCTTCCGAAAAATTCCCTGCGCACCTCCCTTCGCCACCGCCACTTTCGGGTTCCCTCAGATGCGTCACGGCCTTTTTGTCGAGAAACATAGCTTGGGTAGTCGCATCCCTACTTCAGTTCTGGACCGACGCATCGAGGATTAAAGCGGCTGCGGGTGTTGCTCCGGTTGACCAAGGACAAGTGCCACGAGGCGGGCAAGGCATTGGGATGTTCAGTCTGACGTAGGCGGGCTTGTCTCCTGAAACACTGGAGGGTTCGTGCGCCGAGAAGCTGCTCAGTGACGATTTCTCATTCGTTGGCACGCTGGTCCTCACCGTGCTTTGGTTAGCTCGTGGGTTCACTTATCAACGGGCCACAGCGATCCACTCCACGCTCGTAACAGCACCTCCAGGGGCTGCATACATTATCTTCTCGGTGTTGCGACGAAAAATCCCTACCAGTTTGACCCGCTTTTTATCGAATTCAGCAAGTTCAGACGATTGTTTTGCGAGATCAGGGCTCAATAAAATAGCGAAAGCGTGGGCGCGGCGGCCTTCGTTCATATCTTCTCTGAAACAGTAGAGCAGCATCGCACGATCAAAACCATTTTCAGCTAGCTGAAGATACGCATCAGTAAGTATCCTCTTCCCATCATATTTTTCTGGCGACACAATTAAGCCCATCGGGCTTACGAGTAAAACTTCTCCTTGCCGCGAAAGCGCCCCAATGGCCTTTGGCGGTTCGGCACTCTGCGTTCCGAGCGCAACTGTGGTAAGAGTGACTGCAGCGACAATTATTCGAAAGAACGTATTCATTTGTTTTTTAGGCATTTCACTATTTCAAGGGCCTCTTGGGGTGATGGCGCTCCGGCAATCGAATAGCCCTTTGTTAGGACTCCGGCTTTTCCTTTTGATTCCATAACGATATTTGTATTTGTAGCTGAAAAAGCTCTGATCGCGCCTGACGGTGTGAATACCCCAACAACGACAGGCGTATTCCTAAATGCTTGGTAGTTTGGTATGTCCATATCGGCCGCCGAGAAATACTCACCTAGATCCAAGTAAAGCGACTCCGGTATTTCGGCCGTGACTTGCTCCAATGATTTAGCACCTCTGCTCTGATACAAATTGTGCTGAATATAGGCAGCACGGCCAACATTGTGTCCATGAGTTATCCCGATTCGTTTCGTCCCGCTAGGGATTTCTATGTTCACTGTTCCGCCGCCCATATCCATTCCGATAGTCGGCATAGGGTCAGTAAAGCTATAGGTTCCGTCCTGATTCTTGAAGATGTTTGAGAAAAACTCGGAGCCAATCTCGCTTTCCGCGCCCGCGTGAATCGTAGCAGCAACAAACGCATTTAGAGGGCTTTTTATCGGTTCGCCCGCTTTCTTGAAAGCATCAGGATACTTTGCTGCAAGTTCCGCACACCGCGTCGTGCCCGTTGGCGTTGCCGCAGCAATTGGCGCAGTAAACGTTCCGTCAGTTATGCGTTCAAAAATCGGCATAGAGATCGGTCCCGCGAGTGCATAGCGAGCAAGGCGAGCTAACATCATCTGCTGCATCCAGTCTGCTAGCCCAAACGCAGCCTTTTCCGTAAATACTGTGTAATCAGGTAGTTTTATCGTCTCATCATCTCTTCCAAGAAGATCGATACGGTCAATTGGCATATTGCCGCAAAAACCATACAAATTCAGCCCGCCTGCCTCCTGAATAGGATCACGGTTAATGAATCGTCCAAGCACTGGAATGTAGTAGCGATGTCCGTAGTAAACTAGGCTTGTTTCAGCGTCCGTAAATTTCGTCGAAAAGCGAAATGGATTGGTCGAAGCGTAGTCGCCAGCGGACCGTAAAAGCTCACCATACGGCGAGTATTCGTAGGTCGCACCGAGCGTTCCGTCAGCGAGATTAACCAGCGTAGCGACATTTCCATTGCCGTCATAGGAGACACCGAAAGACTGACCGGCGCCGTGATCTACCACCTGCAAGAGTGCCCCGACACCTCCGGTTGCTGATGCCGAGCCCGTGACGTCTAGTCCCCACGTGTAGCTGCGCGCCAGCGCTAGCGTCGAGCCACTTACCGAATACTCGGCGACGAGGTTCCATCCGTCGTAAGCAAACCGCAGTGTCACGTCAGTCCCGGCCATTGCGTTGACTGCATGCTTTTGGATGCGTCGGCCCATGTAGTCGTATTGAAACTCAAGCGTGCGATTTTGGAAGCCTGCACTTTGAGCGGCACTTAACGCCGTCATCTTAACCAGTCGATTTTCCCCATCGTAGGTATATTCCCAGAGCCCGTCATTCTTCAGGTTTCCGTCTTGGTCGTAACTGAACGACTGTCCCCGTGCCGGAGCGAACCACGTTTTATCTTGGGTAGTAAAAAGGTCGCCACCGTTTGCTCCTGCACCAGGAAGGCCGACGTAGAGCTTCACGGTGCCACTCGCCGGCCCGTTGCTATTCGTCGGCGTGACGAACAACCCGAAACTCCGGTCAACCTTCGAGACGAGAAAATCGAGGGTCGCAATGTTCGCCGATTTTGCAGCGCTTCCGAGGACACGCACAAACTTGTTCGTCCTCGAATCGTATTGGTTCAGGTCATTGGCCACATAGGAGTCGTCGCCAGTCGCTGCGTCACCCGAAAAACCAGCAGAAGCGCGGTTACCGGCACCGTCGTAGCGGTATTCGAAACGACGTCCGGGCAACTCATCGGCAGCCGAAGGCGCATCGGTCTCCGATGGCGCTCCGCGATACATTGCGCTGGTCGTCAGCTCACCCCGCGCATTATGGGCGTGGGCGTTGAAGACCGAGCTGTAGGAAAGGCCGGAATAGTAGTCCGAGAAGGCACTGCCACTCTGGGCCGCGGTCTTGAGAAGCCCTCGGTTGTCGTATGCGAGGTCGAAGCGAGCGACGCTGTTACCGATCCATGTTCCCTCTGATTTCGCCCGCCGAGCAACACTCGTCGAGTCGTAGTCGAAAACTGCGGCGAAATTCGCGGATTTGTTCGTCCCCACGTGCACGTTGTCCACCAATCCCGAGTAGTCGCGATATTCGTAGGTGAACGAACGGTCGGCCCCACCTTGACTGGCCGTGGTGATCGAGCTCAGCGCTCCGGTCGCAGCGACGAAGGTTCCGATCTGCGAGAGGTCGGCGGCGGCTACGCTCGTCGTTCCGAGTTTGAAGCCTTTGCCTCGTCCGTAGGAATCCACTTCAAGTGCGCGGACTTTCCCGCTGTAGAAGTCGCCGAGCGTCTCATTTGCCAAGCGAAAGGGTTGCGCCGTCGCGTAGCCGAGCGTTCGCGTGCCTGCCGCGTCAGTCACGGTGTCGAGATTTCCGGAACGCTTGTAGGTGAAGGACACGCTGGGCGTCGAATTATCGTCGTAGGTGATGCCAGCCAGTTCCTGAGTGCCGTAGCTGACGCCTGCGTTGCTTCCTGTCGCGCCGTCGAAATAGCTGTAGGTCGTGGTCACGCCCCGCGCCCATTTGCGGGTCTTGATGCTTCCCAAAGGGGTGTAGGTGAAATCGACGTGGTTATCGTCGGCGTATTTTTTCTTCGTGATCAGTCCAGTAGAGGGGTCTGGTTGCCACGAGGTCGTCGCGGCTCCCGTCGCTGGCCAATTTGATTCGTCGTAGGAGCGGGAGCGCCACGTCTTCTGGCTCGTTCTTCGCCCGAGCGAGTCGTAACCAAATTCGATGGCTTGGGCGGCGGCACCGCCCACATGCTTGGGCAAATCCATTTCATTGTAGAGGGTGTAGCTTGCGTTGCCCGCTTGGTCGGTGACGGTGACGGTTCGCGTGTGCGCGGCCGTATCCCAAGAGTAGCTTGTGGTGTTCTCCACGCCACCAACGTCGGCTTTCTTGAGAAAATCAGTTTGGCTCCAATAGGCGTAGATGTCGACGGCACCGAATGCCGTGCCATCCCAACGGCTGCTCACGGTGTAGAGCCGCCCGTAGCCGTCATACGTGTTTTTGATTTTTTCGCCTGTCGGCAGCGTTTTCGCGGAGAGATAACCGTTGGTCGTCACGGCCGAGCTGCTGTTGGTCACGCCATCGATGGAGACAGTTGTGGTGCGCGTCTTCTGCGCCGAGTCTACAGACTCGGTCGTTGTGGTCGAACGACCGTTCGCATCCGTCGCAACGGTTTCGGCTGTCTGCCCGCCGCTGAATCCGGTCAAGCGCGCCGTTGTTTTCTTCAACTGCGTGGCAGTCTCGTCGTTGAGGATCGCGTAGCCCGTGGCTGTGGCGACTGCTGTCCAGCCGCTCGCGTCTTTGCTGTAGTAGGCATCGAGCGACCGGAAACGATCGTTCGTTGTGGTTTCCAGCGAACCGTTGCTATCGAGATCGGAACCTTCTGCGGTCATCAACCCGGGATAGCCGTAGACGAAGAGATGGTCCGGCAGTAACTTGGCAATCGCAGCGTCGTCGGTCGTCGTCTGCTTCGTCAATTCGCCGGTCGTGGTGTCGTAGGTAGATTCCACCGTTACCGTTTTCGTCTTCGCATCTGTCGAATTCCACCCGTAGGTCGGGCGAGTGGATTGCGTGGTTCGCCCGAGCCAATCGGACTGTGTCGTGGTCCAGGTGTTCACGGTAGCGTCGCCGTCTATGCGGGTGACATTCAACCCCGTCGAATTTACGGTGTAGCTGTAGCTCGTTGCCGGCTGTGCCGAACCGGTCACCGCTTTGGGCCTACCGTCCAGATAGTGCGACTCATTCCGAGTTGCCTTCGTCGGCAGAGTGACCTCGGTCGTTGTGGCATTCGGGTAAACGTAGGCTGTGTCGAGTTCCTCGCCGGAATTCGGGGATCGCTCCTTCTTGTGCTCGACGCGACCTGCGTTGTCATACGTGAACGAAACAGCCGCAGTGCCGCACGAGCACGTGTAGGTGCTTTGCGCGCGATTGGCCGCATCGTAAGCGGTTGAGCGAATCTTGGCAGGATACTCTGCCGTGCCGCCATCCCCGATCGTCGTCGTCTCAAGCCGAAGAAAGTCGTCGTATTTGTATTTCGTCACCACGCCATCGGCCGCGGTGAGCGTATCGAGTCGATCGCCCTCATAGAGGTAGGTTTCGACTGTCGAACGAATCACATCGGATTTTTGGTAGAGGCGGTTGTGTGAGTCGAAAGTGAATGCCGTAGCACTGATTCGCTCGAGCGAATCAACTCCTTGAGGCGAATGAACGAAGACGTTTTCGGCGGCAAAAACAGCGTGCCCCGCGGCATCGATTACAGTCTCAGAGACCGTCGAACGGTTCGGCAGCATGTAGACGCTGTCGATCGCCCACGAGATATTCGACACGCTCCACGAACTGAGCGAGATACCTTGAGCACCTGGGCCAGCCGTCGTTTGGCCATGGAAGCTCAGAATCAGCCGGTCATTTCCGCTAGCGGAGGCGGTGAACGATTTACTGGCAGCGTCCCATGTTCCCGCGAAATACCCGTAAGCGTCCTTGCTGCCGTTCGGTCGTGTGACCGCGTGAAGCTTGCCCCAGAAAAAGGAAGCGCTGTCGTCTTCCCGATACGCCAGCGTCGTTGTCGTCAGCGAATTCGTGACGGAGCTTTGTGTGTGTGCATGTTCGACGATCTGCGCGATCTTGTGCCCGTTCGTGTCGGCAGAGAACCCCCAATTGTAATCCCACGTGCTCTTCGCAACGGTCGTTCCCTTAATGGTAGTTTCTCGCGACGCCACTGCGCTCGTTGTGCCATCATAGTTCGCCGTGTAGGTGTAGGTATCGACCTCGCAGTTGCTCGTGGTCGCGCTCGCGGCATCAGCAACCTCATCGAGCCAGGGGCGGTAAACTCGCTTCACTTGTCCGGCGATGGAGTTATTCGCGGTGTTGTAGTAGTCGTATTTCGTCCAACCACCTGCTGGATCATCGAGCGTCTTCAGCGCTCCCGACCAATTGTCACCCGTCGAATCAGTGTAATAGCTATAGCTCGTCTTAGGTGCGTAGATAACGCCGGTGCCTAACACGACTTCGCCAAGCTCCGTTTGCGAATTAACGGTCGTGTAAGTCTTCTGCTTAATCGTGAGTCCCGTTGCCGCGCCGTAGTTCACTGTGGACGTCGTTCCCGCCACCACCGTCACAATTGGATTCGCAGTATCGAGATCGGCAGTGGGGCTGGTTACGCGCCAGTCATACAGGGTCCAGGTTCCTCCAACCTTTTTGAGGAGCGTTGACCATGTTTTTGAGTCTTCGGCTCGGTCAATGCGGACTCCCGTTCCTATTGTCGCACCATTGGCGTCGAGAACGGTCTGCTTACGGATCGTGTAGGTGACATAGGGAGTAACCAGATCATTCTTCGTGAATACTCGGATACCGTAAGAGCTGCTGCTCGCATCATACGCGTCGACAGTCACGACCGCTTCGGGAGAAGTCACCTTGGTGATGTAGCCGTTGGTGCGCTCGGTCGTGACTTCGTCATCGGCGACGGAATCGCAAAGCAACGCGGATGTCGTGAATAGGTCGTCCGAGATGTCCGCCGCCCGAATGCCGAGCGCTCCGGCAAGTTGCCCGTTTCGCAATGATCCGAGGCCAAGATACCAAATAGGCTTATCTTCGACGATTGACGTGCAGTCACCGCTGCGATGGCCCGCTAGGCTGTTCACGATGTCGGCCCCCGCCTCCAGGCGAAGACGGAACGTCGTGGTCGTGCCGTTACCACCTCCCCAAATTGTCCGGCTTTTGAAACCGTTAACATATAGGGTCGTGTTCGCCGGAGTGTTGAAATGGATGTTTACGAAATTGAGGTTACTGAACAGCACCTTGACCACATATTCTTTTCCGGGCACGAGGGTGGCTTGTTTCAGCGGTGAATAGAAGGCGAACCCGGCGGCACCGCCGGCGCTCGCGGTGGTAGTCTCGCCAATTTCTGATCCGAAAGAAAACGAACTCGTCCCAAATAGCGTTTTGAACGTCTCGCCGTAATAGGAAATGGGGATCGAAACGGGATTGTCGAACTGCTGTCCACGCAGAAACACCGCGAGCGCGAGGAAAGGCACGATAAAACGAAGCATTTTCATGAAGTAGAAAAGGAACGCCGTAGATGCGAGGCGCCCGTTCAGTTGGGGAAATGCACTTTCAACTCGGTCGTGGCCGCCGACGTGCTGACGGCTGAGGCACCCGACTTGAGTCCGAGACGGAATTTGACCAGCGCAGGCACACCGTCGCTATCCGGAGCGACATTCGGGCTAACGCCTGTCGCGCCAAAGTAATAACGCTCCCACTCGTCGGGGATGCCGTTACTATCTGCGTCACTCGCCGCAGTCGACGGACTGCTCGGATCAAATTCGATTGCGCGGAAGAACAATTTCGGAGCATCGGCGTTGCTGTTCATTCCCGTTGGATCGTAGTCGACCGCCGCCACGGCCGTAATGGGCGCATCCGAGCCGCTCGGATTTGTTGCCGGCAGGAAACTCCACGTCTGCAGATCGAGCGAGACCTGCACGAGGTAGTGGCGACCGGAGCGCCCCCACCAACTGAAACGCCATGTCGGTGGGTCGGTATCGCCGACCGACATCGTTGCCCCCATGTTGAGGTCGGTCGCCATTTGTGACGAAGCATGAGGGAGCGCGATCAACGCGAACGTCGCCAGAAAAGCCATGCATCGAATACGCGCGGCGTTCATCGCTTCGCCCCCGTTTCCAACCAGAAAGTGATTACCGGACTCGGCGGTGGCGAGTTCTTGCGCTTCTCCTCTGCCGCCAACTCGTCAGCTTCACGCTTCGCTAAGTCGCCTTTCAGTTTCTCTCTGTTGAGTTGCGCGTAGGCGTGCATGTAGTCGAGCAAGTCGAGGCCCTTCGCAGCCGATTTCTGTTCTTTCGCCGAACCGAGGAAAACGTAGTCGGCGTGGTTCGGATTGAGCTTCTTCAAATCGTCCGTCCCGATACCGTCTGGCATTTCGCCCTCGGCGGCACACACGAACGGAAACCAGAGATACACCGAATCTTTGGTCTCAACGTCGGCGAGTTGGGTGAGCAGCCGAAAATCGACGTTCGAGAGCGCACGATAAGTCACGCCTTCCTCCATCCATGACAATTCCGTCACCGTGTGCGTTCCGACGTAGACATCGGCAGTGAGGGCGATCGATTCGTAGGATTTGCCCGCCCGTCGGACCGCGATCGCTTGCTCTTCCGCCGTTGGTTCAGGCTGTGGCGCAGGTGCGGGTGTCTTCGGGAGAATCGGCGGCTTCACACGCACCAAGGTAACCGTGTGATCGCCGTGCTTTTCTACCTTGCGTGCGAGCACATCGAATTTGGGCTTGGAACCTGCCACGCTTACCTGTGCCGCTGCTGGTAACGCCAGCAGCAGAGATGCACACGCGCAAAGGGGCCACCCCGTCCCGAGGGATATTTTCATGAGAGGAAATTAAACCGCACCAATGGCCCTTGGCACGGCACGCCAAGGTTGATTAACGTCCCACGAAGGATGCAACCCGAAAACGTTTCGCGTCACCTAGGCCAGTGAACAGGATAGTGCAACTGGCTGCCATCGGCTCGGGCATTGCACACTATTTTGGTGCCGCCTAAGAGGTGTATCTTTTTAGCGGAGCCAATTGGTAATCTTGGCGCGTGTCCAAGGTCCACCTTCCTGACGTATTCGGTCGCGTGCTGCGCAGATACCGCCTGCGCAAGGATTGGAGCCAAATGAAATTGGCGATGGAAGCAGGCATGCATTTGAACGCCTTGGGCAATCTCGAACGCGGTCGACGTAACCCGAGCCTGCAAACGATCTTCCTGCTCTGTCAGGCGCTCAAGGTATCGGTGGCCAAGTTCATGGCGGATGTGGAGCGAACAGCCCGTCGAATGCGGTAGCACGCCGCCTTTCACCTCTCCGCGGGACATCCATCTGGCGAACGAGTGTTCTAGGCCTTGAGTTTGCGAGGGTTTAGCCGATTTGTGAAAGAGCATGAGCGTCCAGTTCCATCACGTCAATTTGACCGGCTACACCTTCCCGCTCGTCGCAAAGACGATTGACCAGATTGGCATGCCGCCCGCGCTAGCACAAATTCCCGAGCCATATCTAGGTGATCTTCGAGTCTCGTTGGCGCACGAACTGAGCGTGGTGGTTAAAGCGGCAGTATATGAGATGCGCCAGAATAACATCGAACGAAAGAATCATATAGCTGCGACTGAACTATCAATAGACCGACGTTATCACGCGGCATCCCTTCAGCATGATAAGCGCGTGCGCGAAGAACAGTCCGCTTATGATGCGCTTTTGCAGTTTGAAAGAACAGAATACTACAGCGGCCGAGCGGTAACCCAACTAGTTGAAGCATATCGACCCTTGCCACGGAGCCCGGTAAACGAGCATTTCGGATGGTGGAAAGAATATCCGTGGAGGACGTCGGAATTAAAGTTGTTTAAAAAGCAACATGCCAAATTAGTAAAACATTACATTGCGGTTCAATCTGCAATGGAGGCTTCACGCAAACGAACGTCAATCGAGAGGGAGCGATTCTTCGAGAGCTCGCGTTATAAATTGAAGCTAGCAGAAATGCAAAAACGAGAGTCGCTGTTCAGCCTCGGCTCCGGGTCAATGCTCCAAGTAAGCGGCGCTACATTTTTTCTGAAGAACCTCCATTTCGATTGGTGGGAATCATTTGCGAAAGTCGTCACAGCGTCTGTCCGACAGACAATTGACCGGGGAATACACCGAATCGCGTTACGCGATCCCAATGTAGTTGGTGAAATCAAACGTCGCAAGTCTGAGTCGAAAAAGAAATGGGACGCCGTTGCGGAGGAGCTGTTTGGCGAGTCAGCAAACGATTGGGCTGTCCCCGGCGGGATCAAGGCAAAGGCAATAAAGCAAATGCGCGCGCGGCTGCGAGCCGAAGATCGTGGCGTCGAGAAGTGGGTAGTTCGACATGGAGGAGTCGACCATCCTTGCAACCCCTGGCGCACGAACTGGGATCGTCGAGAAGCATTTAGCCCGTCCCGGCGAAGCAAGAAACATGGTCCCGGAATCGGAAGAGATCCGCGCGAATTCGATGCCGCGATCAACGATCTCTGTTGGTGCCTTGCGCAAAGAGATCAGGTGCGCCTCGATTTCAAACCGATGACACACGAACGGTATTCACGAGAGGATTGGGAACGGCATCGGAAGGACTGGTGGGCAAACGTTGAGCGTGCGAAAGACGCCGCGAGGCCAAGGTAACGCGGGCGCGGTCTCCAAAATAACTTTCGCGGTGTTGAAGCGCGACCCGGCGTGCCGATTTTGCCGGCATGACCAAGACGTATCGTGCAGACGCTGACTCTGGCGAAGCCGGAAGGAAGCACATCCCACATGTAGAAGCCGACTATTCCTCGTTCGACACCGCCGAGGAAATCATCCGCGATGCTGCAAGGTGGGGAATTCTAGAGAGACTGCGCGAGCTTCTGTGCGGCAATGCCCCGCCTTCAGAGCGGGAATCGCTGCGAGTCGCCAAGGACATCGCCTACGAATTGGCCGGGGCGAAAGATCGCAGTCGCGCAGTCGATGTGTTCATTCACGCGACCGGAATCGCGGAATATGAGATAGGGAGTCTCCGGGACTACGCGAGCCGTCACGGTGTGAGTCACGAATGGTTTCGTCAGGAGGTGGAGGCGATGCGGACGCGGCTAAATCTCCCTCCACAAAAGCCACGAAATGAATTGTGACTATGCGGTGTGATCTGGAAAGCATTCGCGCGGGCCTGCCGGAGCAGCACGTTGTTTTCGCTGGTAAACTTGGCCTCGAGTTACGCCCTTCCGTTGACCGCGTGGCTTGGGCTCAATTGGTCGGCCATCTCACCCAAGCAACTCGTGGCGTCACACAGGGCGCTGATACATTGGTGGCTTGGCTCGGCGACGCCCTCGCCTATGGTGGTGGTAAATACCGCGGGCGAATCGCCGATTATGCCCACGCCGCCGGGCTCCACGCGACGACTCTGCGCAACGCAAAGCTAGTTTGCGCCCGAATTCCTCTGTCGCGCCGGCGCGATACTCTGACGTGGTCTCATCACTGCGAAGTAGGAAAGTCTTTCAGCGATCCGGACGAAATTGAACGCTGGTTGCTGCTCGCCGAAAGTGAAAATCTCTCCCGCGCCGAACTGCGTCGACGCATCAGTGCCTCGAAGAAGACCGTGCAAGGGTCCGTTCGCTCTGCTGCGGAAGCCGCCCCGTTCGCGTTGTTGAGAGAGTTGCGTGCCGTCGAGCGATTGTTGCAGCGCGAGCAGCCAGCGTGGCACGCGTGGTCTCCGGACGTGTGTCGGCACGCCATGGGCGAAATCGAAGGGCTAGGTCGCTTCATCGATCAGGTGCGGGAACGCGCATCTTATTCGCATTCCTCACGGGCCAGTTGACGCCATGCGTGTAAGCGTCGGCTGACAATCGCCGACGCTTACCTATGAAAATCATTGGCCGTCTCTCGCAAATCGCCGCCGTTCTCTGGATGCTCGTGCTGGGCCTCCACTATCTCGCGTTACTGATCCACGCGTTCCGAGCCCCCGTTCCCCATGCTCTGCATTGGTTCGGGCGTCTCCGTTTCCCCCGTAATTTCTTGGAATGGAATTCGAGCTGGCCTTTCGTGGTGGGTCTTGGGCTCGCGTGCCTCGGCACCGGATTGGTCGAAATCGCCCAACATTGTTCGCGAAAGAAGATGGAAGGGAGTGAAGCATGAGCACCACCATCGCGCACCGCTACATCACATCCCTCCAGACGCGCGGCGGGGTCGGCAAAAGCACGCTTTTTTCAGCGCTTGGCCAATACTGCGACCAACGCGGTGTTCCATGGCGGGGCTACGACCTCGACCCGGACCACCGCAATTTCTCGCGCCTGTTTCCCGACTCCGTAGCGATGCGTGAGTTGGGGCCTGAACCCGAGAGCGAAATCATCAAACTCGCGCGCACCGCCTCAGAAACGTCGGTTACGCTGACCGATCCGCGGGCACATTTGGGCGACGTAACGGCGCGCGCGTGGGAAATGATCCGCTTCCCGGAGACGTTCGCAACGTTAGGCGGACGCATTACCGTCCTTCTCTTTCCCGGCGACGATTTGGAGATATTGACCGACATCGACGGGGTGGTTTCGCGCTTGGGCGCCGGCGTTGATTACGCCATCGTCCGCAATCCTGCGCGCCAGCCGCGCACACGGATGTTTGACGGTTCCGATCTCGAAGCGGACCTCTTGCGCCTCGGAGCCGAATCGCTGGAAATCCCGCCGCTGCTCGCCTTGGCGCGCAATCACCTCGCTGCATTGGAGGCACAACAGGGGTGCGGGATCACACACGTCGAGGCGGTCGCGAATCGAACGCTACCCCTCGATGGCATGGTGCGACTCGTCGTCGAGGATTGGTTGCGAACCATTTTCCGACGTTTCGACAGCATCGCCGGGCAACTCCTGCCGACCGAATTCGCCGCGAAGATCGCCCCGGTTGACAAACCGACTGTTGCAGCGGCTCCGGTTAAGCGTGGAGCAAAAATCAACTCGAACAACCTCTGACCATGTCCGACTCGTATCTCGAAAAATGCATTCAGGCACTCCCGCCAGAAAAGCGGCCGGCTGCGCGCGAAGCACTTCATTCCATCAGCGAAAACGGAAACGATAGCATTTTCGCGAAGGTGCTCGTCGCGTTTGAAGCTACGTCCGCTTACGCCGACACGATCCCTCAAGCGATCGTCGTAAGCGGGGAAAAACTGTTGCGCGAATTTGACACGCGGCTTGAGCGCCTAGCCGCGCAAACATCCGCGAAAAGCGACCAACGCGACGAAATGTTGCGGGAATTTCTGCGCCAGCAGATTCCCGCTTTGGGGAAAGCACTCGCACTCGATAAGGTCGAAGCTGGTCTGATTGCGCAAACCGCCGAACTCGGTCGATTCGAACGCAGTTTGGCGCGCCTCCGGCAAGCGCGTGTCGGCGGCCTGGCACTGCTAATGGCCCTCGGTTTCCTACTCGGCTGCGGCGCGGTCACAGGGATTTTCTGGTCGAGTTACCGTGAGGCGCAACAAGCGCAAGAGTTCGTCGATCAGCTAAACGCGACTGGTATCGGCGCGTCGATCAAGCGCACCGATCAGGGGGAGCTACTCAGCATTACCGGGCCCCACGTATTGCGCGGCACGGCTTGGCGTAAGGATGCGCAAGGCTACATCGTCGGCGCAGATTTTCTGTTTCCCTCCGAAAGCTCCCGATGAACGCCGTTGCCGAGTTCATCGAACGGCTCGCGATCGGCGCCCAGCCCGCCCCCGCAGATGAACGTCTCGTGGAGTTCGGCAATCGGCAGCATCTCACCCGCCGCAATTTGACCGAGTCAGTGCTTATTCTTGCCGGCACCAACAAGGGCAAAACGACGTTGGGGCGAACACTGTATCGCGCGCTACTTCGCGATCGCCAAGGCGGATTGGTCCTTTGCGTCAAGGAGTCTCAGATCGAGGAGTTTCGCGCCGTGTGCGAACGTGAAGAAAGGCTCCGCGATTCGATCGTTCTCAATCCGGGGTCTCGCCATTCGTTCAATCCGTTGCTGCGCGAGTCGAGCAGCGCCGAGGCAGCGGCGCTGGTTTCGGAATTAGCCGAAGTGCTCGCCGAACGTGTGCGAGATGGCGGAGAAAACGATGCCTTCTGGCGCGCACAATTGAGCATCATCCTGCGAAACCTGTTCGTGCTCTGCCGACTTGCCTATGATCGTCATGATTGGTTGCTCGCGGCGGAATTGTTCGACGGCCGCGCCAATAGCATGGCGGAACTCGACGATCCTCAATGGCGGCAACGAAGCCCGCTTGCCGCCGCGCTGACGCTGGCTCGTAAGCGGGATAACGACTCGAACGCTCGACTGGCCGTCGAGTATTTTACGCGGACGTATCCGACGCACGGCGACCGCCTGCAAGGTTCCCTCGCCGCTACGGTTACCAGCGTCTTCGATCACCTGCGCCGGTCGCCACTGCGGGAGTTGTTCGCTGGCGAATCCACGTTCACCATGGACGACCTTTTCGAGCACGGGAAAATCTGCGTGGTCGGCTTGCCAACGCTGAATTCGGCCGAAGGTCGAATCGCCAACGCGATCATGCAGTTTTGCTTCTGCCGGGCGGCAACGCGGCGCGCGCGCAAGCACTATTCGTTTTTGATTTCCGATGAATGTCAGGAAACGGTGAGCCGTGAACTGATGCGAAAGCTGGCGGTCTTGCGCGAGTTCAAGGTTACGTCAGTCATGCTATCGCAAAATTTGGCAGTCTTGGACGATCGAATCGGCGAGACTGCGCGAGAAGGCTTTTGTGGATTGCTCGGATTGAAGATTTTTGGCCCGCAGGGACACGCGGCAACGCGACAATGGGCGGCGGAGCAAATCGGCAAACGCAAGGTGACGGTCGAAACGAAAACGATCGGCAGGAATCACTCAAGAGACGGCGGACGGACAACCAGCACTTCCGTGCACGAGCAATGGGATTATCGCGTGCCACCGTCCCGCTTCGCCGAGTTGCAGGTCGGCGAAACCATCTGCTTGCGCGATGGCCGAGTATGGTTGGCTCGCTGGCACAAGGATATGCCGGGCAAGCGCGGGACCGTTGGAATCGTGTAGGACGGTGTGCTGACAGCGACCCTGCGGACACTCAGGCGTCCAAGTTGAAACGCGGCTTTTTCGTCTCGCGTGCTGCTACAGCGGGCGCCGCGGGTGGCGGCATTGTCGCCACCGCGCATTTCTTGGCGCGGACTTTCACGAAGGCGTGAATCGTCGTCGGATGGACGTCCACCGCGAACTTGTCGCGGAGCGCCTGCGCGATTTCGACGTAGGTCCAGCGTCGCTGGCGTAGCGTTCGGATCAGGTCGGTGTAGGGCTCCAGTTTGCTGCGGGCTGGTTTGGTTTCGGTCTGATGCAGGAACGCGGAGATTCTTTCGTCGAGATTCATGCTCTATCCGTTGTCGTCAACCGACGGAGTTTGTTGGAGAGCAATCGGAGTCTATCGGAGCCAATCGGAGCGGGGACAACACGCCGCGTTCGACGGGCCTCAGATTCGCTCCGACGCCATCGGCGTCCGTAGGAGTGAATCTAACGACGCAATTGTGGCGCTAGACATATTGCGTCTCTCCTCCAAACCACCCACTCCCGCTGCGGTTGACGACGTTGCTCCTGACGAGAACGCATGTTCACTATGGCCAAAATCAAGGACGGAGCGACCTATCTCGGCCGCCATCTCGCCTCGAACGACTACTACTGCGAGAACGAAGCCGTCATCGGCCATTGGCAGGGGCGCGCCGCGGAACGGCTCGGTTTACATGGAGAAATCCGCGCCGGGGACGAAGCCTTTGAACGGCTCCGCAACAACCAGCATCCCGAAGACGGTCACAAGCTCACGCCGCGCAACAGTGCCGAGCGCGTGAAGTTCTTCGATTTTCAATGCAGCGCGCAAAAATCCGTGTCGATTATGGCCGTCACAATGGGCGACGCCCGCCTGCTGATCGCCCATGACCGCGCTGCTGCGGTCGCGTTCGCGGAACTGGAAAAATTCGCCGCGTGTCAGGCCAACACGATGTTTGTCCGCCAGAATCACGTCACCGGCAACGCCGCCGCCGCCGTGTTTCGGCACACCGCCAGCCGCGCCCTCGATCCGCAGGTGCACACGCATTTTGTCGTCGCCAACGCGACGTGGGACGCCGCTACCAAATCATGGAAGGCGCTCACCGAATACGAAATGCTGCGCGCGATTCGCTACGGCGGGAAAACGTATCAAAACGAACTCGCGAAGGAGTGTCGTGCCCTCGGCTACGACATCACGACGGCCCGCGACGCACGAGGCACCATTACCGGTTTCGAAATCGCTGGCGTATCCGAAGAAGTCCGAGCCCGCTTCTCGAAGCGGCGGGCGGACATCGAACGCGGCATCGCCATGTTTGAAAAGAAGCACGGGCGAGCGCCGACCACGGCGGAAATCCATGCGATCACGGTTGAGAGCCGCAACGCCAAGCTCGCGGAAATCACCACGCCCGAGGTGCTCGCTGCTCAACGCGCGCAACTGACGCCGCGAGAATGGAACGAATTGACGGCGATCAAAGCGCGGGCCGAGACGAGGGGCATTGCCGAACCCAGCCCCACTCGTGAGCGCGAGAGCTTGCGACTGGCCATCGGCCATGCGTTTGAACGCCGCTCCGTCGTCACGGGTCACGAGATTTTGGCGGAAGCCCTGAATCAGAATCTCGGCCATCTCGACCTTGACCGCCTGCAAGTGCAGGCAACGAAATCCCCGCTGGTCGCGCTCGACGAACGAACCTGGCTGCATGGCGTCTTCGCGACACCGCGCGGACTGACGCAGGAACGTTGGGCGGTCGAATTCATCGACCGCACGAAAGATAAGTTCCCCATCCTCAGTCGGGCCGATCCAGCGCAGATGGAAAAGCTTTCGTCTGAGCAGCGGCGGGCGGTCGCGGAGCTGCTGACGACGCGCGATCAAGTGGTCTGCTTGCGCGGCGCGGCCGGCGTCGGAAAATCCACGGTGCTAACCCAACTTCACACCGCGTTGGTCGCGGATGGGCATACGGTCTTTGTCTGCGCGCCAACCAGTTCCGCCGCCGATACCCTGCGCCGCGACGGCATCGCGAACGCTACGACGGTCAGCGGTTTTTTGCAGAATGTCGCGCCGCGCGACATTTCAGCACGTGCGGTGTTCGTCGTCGATGAAGCCGGGCTTACCTCAAATAGCCAAGGCGCGGAGGTGCTCCAACTCGCTGAGCGCCACGGCGCGCGGGTCGTATTTCTGGGCGACAGCCGACAACACACTTCCGTCGAGGCAGGCGACTTTCTGCGCATCCTGGAAGCGCATGCACCGCTTCACCGTGTCGACCTGAGCGACATTCGGCGGCAGACGATGCGCGAATATCGCGATGCCGTTCGGTTGATGGCTGACGGTTCCGCTCGGGAAGGATTGGAGCAACTGGACCGGATCGGCTGGGTTCACGAAGGCAAGGCGGAGTATCTGCGCGCCGCCGTGGACGACTACCTGCGCGTCTCTGGAAACGGTGAACGCCTGGACAATGTCCTAGCGGTCACTCCGACTTGGGAAGAAAACCACGCCTTCACGAACACGCTCCGCGTCGAACTAAAATCGCGTGGCGTGCTCCGCGACGGCAGCAGCGTCTGCGCACACGAACCGTTGCCGTGGACCCGCACGCAACTGGCCCGCGCGAAAAACTACTCGCCGGGCCTTGTCGTGACGTTCAACGGACGGTGCGTCGGCTTCGCTCGGGGTGAATTCGCCGAAGTCGCCCGCGTGACCGGTGAGCAAGTTTGGATTGCCGGCCGCGACGGGGAGAAAGAGCTGCCATTGCGCAGCGATGCGTTTTCGGTGGCCCGACCGCACACGATGGAGGTCTGCATCGGCGACAAATTGCTCATGCGCGCCAACGATCGCTCCTCCGGATTGGTCAACGGCCAAACGCTGACGGTCGCGGCAATGCGCGAGAACGTCATTGAAACCGTCGAAGGGCGGCAAATCGATACCCAGAAATTCCGCCAATTCACGCACGGCTTTGCCGTTACCTCGCATCGTTCGCAGAGCAAGACAACCGATCACGTCATTGTCGCCGCGGCCAAACTGGATGCAAAATCAGCTTACGTCGCCTGCTCGCGTGGGCGGTTGAATTGTTCGGTGCACACACCCGACAAGGCGGCATTGTTGGAGCGGTTACCGGCGGGAACGCGAGACGCCGCATTGGATTTCAACCCGCCGGCAGCAACAATCGAGCGCGCCGGAGCATGGCTAAAAGCGGAACACAACCTGTCTGCTCGTGCCGAGCGCGTCGCCACAGCAGCGCAAGCACTGCAACAACCGTGGTGGCGCGACGTGATGCGAGGCGTCGCCGAGTGGAGTCGGCGAATCCTACCGGGAGCACGCGTTGACAGAGGTGAAGAAAGAAACGACCCGAATCGCGCACACGCATGAATCCGTCCGCCACGCTTCCGCCTTATGAAATCCACGCCCACGGCGGCGGCTTCACGACGTTCGAGGCGGGCGATGCGGTCGCATTGCCGCTGATCCAATTGAACAAGGCCACGCTGCGCGGCGCGAGCGGACAACGCATGTTGCTCGAATACTCCGCCGCTGAAGTCGTCATAGAAGGCGACGGACTCGCGGAACTGTTCGCGCATCTGCTCGGCGGCCGGGTGAAAGCGATTCGTCGTGGCAACCATGACGGATGCACGGTCGCCGCCGTGCAGGTTTTGGAAGTCTAGCGCGGCGTCAGCCGCGCTCCTGCGCCCGGCCGTAGTCTCCGGACGCAACGCGCGCCGGAGTCTGCGGCCGGGCGCACCCTTTTGGTTCTTTTTCCAAAAGAAGGGAGGAGCAGGCGCTCGGGTTGGGACGAAGACGCAGGCGCGCCAGTGCCGAAGCCTTCGGCCCAAGCCCGAGTGTCTGCGGGGTGGGCGCTGAAAAAAGGCCCGCTTTCGGCGGGCGAGAGCCATGCCGCTAGCGCTGGGGGCCTGCCGGATAATAGGCCCAGTGACTGAACTGACTCCGATAGTCGAGATTGGGGTCGTCGTTCATCAGCAAAATTTCGCCCTTCTTGTGCGTGTCGGTGTCCTCGTCGAGGACCATGCCTGAGAAAATCATGTCGGCGACTTGGCCCGGCATCGGATTGCGCCGCCACCAAAGTAGTATCTTCCCCGTCGGCGGTGGCGCCGTATCGATGGGAAACCACTCTACGACGTTAGCGTGCCTCATCGCCGTGGGCAGTTTATCAGTTACTTTCGGCAACGACGGCTTCCAATGTATCGACAAAGAATGTCTCGGATTTCAGCTCGCTGCTCGCGAACCATTGGCAAATTACGTCGCCGTCCTGGTGGCCCTTTGTTCTGAGATGTTGATCCACGAACGCCATCATCGGCGAACTCTTGTCACCCACGAGACGCTGGACGGTCATTTTAGGCCCTCCGGATTTTAGTCTAACAATATCTCCAGTTTTGAACATAAAGTCGAAGATTCTGCGAAAGTTGGGCACGAAGCCGTTCACCAAGTCAACGCGCCGTCGTCCAGTCGAAAGGAGGTTCGTCGCCAAACGGCCAGGTCCACACTAGCGCCTCGGCAATCGAGAATGCGCGCATAGCTGCCGCTGCGGTAGTCTCGCGGTAGCCGCCGCCCGGTCCGCAGCATGCCGCTGATTCGAGCACGGCGATCGCAAGCCGAGCCTGCCAATATGCACTAAATGCCAATCGACGCTTATGAGCTGGCTCTTGCCACCTCTTCTTTTTCTCACGTTGCGCTCTCGTCGCTCGCAAAAACCCGTTCGCCTCCTCGCGGTGTTCAATTTCCCACTCGCGCCAGCCATCAACACCGAGATTGAGCAGATCGGCCCGCAGCGCCTCGATGTCATCCTGTCCGAAGAATTCGAGCAACTCGCCCGCATGCCAGCCTGCTTGTGCCAAATACGAGGACATTTTTCTTAGCGAAGCATGGCGTCATGTATCCTTTGGCTGCGACTAGAAAAATCCGATCGACGGATTGAAACGACGCGCCTGTTTGCAACTTGGAGTGCTTAAAAGGAAGCGGCCCAGCGGACCTATTCGCGCATTTGCTCGTGAGCCGCGTGAAGGCCCTCCGTCGTGACGTTCAAGACGGATGCACAATCGATGCGGTGCAGGTCTTGGAAGTCTAGGAGTCTGTCGGACTTTTTTCCTGCCGCTGTGATGCGGGGCACGGGGCATGCAGCAGGGGTGGTATGGCGCATCGTTTCAAGAACATCGACCGCAACACCCCCATGCTCCTGCCCCCGGACCTGCGTGACTGGGTGGCGGAGGACGATCTGGTGCACTTCGTCATCGCGGCCGTCGAGCGGTTGCCGCTCGCGCAGTTTGCGGTGAACCACAAAGGCACCGGCGACGAACAATATCCCCCGCACCTGCTGCTGGCGCTGTTGATCTACTGTTACGCCAACGGCCTGTTCAGCTCGCGCCGCATCCAGCGCGCCACCTACCGCGACATCGCCGTGCGCTACCTCTGTGCCGACACGCACCCCGACCACGACACCATCTGCACCTTCCGCCGCCAAAACCTCGCGGCCATCGCCGCGGCGTTCGTCGACACCCTCGAACTCGCCCGCGAGATGAAGCTGCTCAAGCTCGGCACCGTCAGCATCGACGGCACGCACATCCGCGCCAGCGCCTCCAAGGACAAAAACCTCACCTACGCACGCGCCCAGGAACTGCGCGCCCAGCTCCGCCTCGACGTGGACACCCTGCTCCAGCAAGCCGAGCAGACCGACCGCCAGGACGAAGACCCGCAAAAGCTCCCCGACGAGATCGCCCGCCGCGAAAAACTCCTCCGCAAGATGGACCAGGCCTGTGCCCACCTCGAGCAACGCGCCCAAGCCCGCGCCGCCGCCGAGCGCGCCGAGTATGAACGCAAACTCGCCGCGCGCGAGGCCCGCACCGGCAGCACCAAAGGCCCCCAGCCCAAGCCCCCCTCCGCCACGCCCGCCCCCGACGAACAAATCAACCTCACCGACGCCGACTCCGCCCTCATGCGCAAAAGCAAACGCGAGGGCTACACCCAAAGCTACAACGCCCAAGCCGCCGTCGACGCCGACGGCAGCCAGCTCGTCGTCGCCACCCGAGTGAGCACCTGCGCCAGCGACGCCAACGAACTCGAACCCACCCTCCAAGCCAT
Organism: Opitutia bacterium; assembly: GCA_016187945.1. Classification (GTDB taxonomy): domain Bacteria; phylum Verrucomicrobiota; class Verrucomicrobiia; order Opitutales; family Opitutaceae; genus Didemnitutus. The sequence continues at coordinate 1,109,908 of JACPIT010000005.1, read as the reverse complement.
CCCCGCCAGCCTCGGCCACCCCGCCACCGCCCTCGCCGATTGCGGCTACGTCAACCGCGACGCCTTCGCCCGCATCGCCGCCACCCCCGCCCGACCCCGCGCTCCTCGCCATGGCCGAGAAGCTCAAGACCGAGGCCGGACGGAAAATCTACCGCCAACGCGCCTGCACGGTCGAACCGGTCTTCGGCATCGTCAAACACGTGCTCGGCTTCCGCCAGTTCCTGCTCCGCGGTCTGCACCAGGTCACCGGCGAATGGAATCTGGTCTGCCTCGCCTACAATCTCAAACGCCTGCACACCCTGCGCCCGACTCCGACCGCGAGTTGACCCCCCGGGGGCCGCCCCGACCAAGTCCCCAATCGCCCCGAAAAGCCCCGCCGCACCAAACCGGCATCACCGACGGACAAACTCCAACGCCGGAACAGAAAAAATCTTCCGGCACCCCCATCGGCAGCTCATCAAAGTCCGACAGACTCCTAGCGCGGGGTCAGCCGCGCTCCTGCGCCCGGTCGCAGTCTCCGGACGCAACGCGCGCCGGAGTCGGCGACTGGGCGCATCCTTTTGGTTCTTTTTCCAAAAGAAGGGAGGAGCAGGCGCTCGGGTTTGGGACGAAGATGCAGGCGCGCCAGTGCCGAAGCCTTCGGCCCAAGCCCGAGTGCCTGCGGGGTGGGCGCTGAAAAAAAGGCCCGCCTTTCAGCGGGCCGGCACTTTCAGATTGGTGCGAATGTGCACTGCTACTTCCGTCGGATCGTAGTAAACGAAATGTCCGACCCGGTGATGCGGGATGCGACGCAGGCGTGTCCACTCGCGCAGTGTGCGAATCGAGGGCTCGCGCCCCGGAGGAAAAATTCCGCAGGCGCGCAAGCCGGTAATGTCGATGAGTGGATTGGTGCGAGCTGGCATGTTCGGTGGCGTCTCCATGCAGAGAGACGCGGCGTCAACTCGCCAAACGCAACTCGACTGGTGCGGGCGAGGTCGCCTCGCACGCTTCGACCGGCGTTGGGGTTGGCGTCGCCGCGATTGCCGGCGAGCCGGCGGCGCGTTTCGGCAGGATGTTGAAAAACTGCTCCGCCTCTTCCGGTGTTTTCAAATCGAGGTAGTGCTTGCGAATGATCGACTCCGAGTTGCCCGCTTGCAGCGCGGCCTCACCGACGGAGCGGAACTTGGCAACGAACATCGAAATGAATGTGTGGCGCAGCACGTCGTGAGTCAGACTGAACTCCTTCGCGATCGCGGTGCGGCGGCGATGGAAGTCCGGGACGATGAGCGGTGCTTTGTCCAATGGGTAAGCCTGCAACCACGCCGCGAGGTTCGGTTGGATCGTCACCTTGCGCGGCTCACGGACTTTCGAGACCTGCGCCGAAATCGAAATCACGCCGGTTTTCAGGCACACGTCGGACGCCTTAAGCCGGGCAATTTCGCCGTCTGGCACGGAAGGCCGGATGCCGGCGAACAAGCACAGCACGAAGAAGCGCACCCAACGCCCGCCCTCGAAATCCTCCATGCGACGCATGAACTCGGAGGCTTGGGCGGCCGTCAGTGTCGCTGCGCCGCCGCGACGGCGGCGAATCCGTCGGGCGGGGATTTTCGCGAGCAGCGTTTCGACGATCCAACCGCGATACAGGCAGAATTTCAGGAATGTCGAGACGATGCCCCGGCGGTTGTTGTAGGTCTTCAACGCCGGGTTTCCGCGCTCCAGGAATGCCGTCAGCTTCGGCGCGGTTAGCTCCGCGACTGTCACGCCCGGAAAGTAATTCCCGAGATGTTTCAGGTCGCGTTCGATCCGCTCGAATTGAACTCCGGAAATCTGATCCTGCTCGAACTCGCGTTTCCGTGCGGCGGTGTATTCGGTGATGGCTTCAGCGAGAGGCTTGCGCGTCTCGGCCTCGCGATAGTTGGCGAGTGCGAAATCGACGTAGAAGGTGAGCGGGTGCGCCTTGCCGGCGATCCGCTGAAAGAGCGCCTCGGCCTCGCGAATCTGTTCTTCGGTCAGCGCCGTGGCGACGCTCCGCAGGCCTGAGGCCGCTTGCAGTGCTTTGATTTCCAGCGCGGATTTCTCGGCTGCCGCTTCCTCTCGCGTTTTGAAGTTCCGGCGAATGCGCAGGCCGTGCAGCCAACCGGAGACGCGCCATGACGTGGTGCCGTTGCGATTTTCGAAACGCGCGACGGTGAATTCCGTTTGATTCATTGCTTAGGTTGCCGCGTCAACTGGCAACCTAGCTTTCTCCGGAGGCACCGTGCCTCACAACCAACGTGTTAGTTGGTGCTCAGGGGGGGACTCGAACCCCCATGCGGTTAAGCACAGGCTTCTGAGACCTGCGTGTCTACCAATTCCACCACCTGAGCGGAGAGGAAGGGGCATGGATACGCCCCGCCCCGAGGGGCGCAAGGATTTTGTTGGCGGCGACGCGTCAACGCAACAGGGCCATCAGACGCGCACGCGAGGGGACGCGGAATTTGCGCAGACAGGACGAAACCTGGTTCTTGATCGTGGGCTCGGCGCGGCCGAGCGCGCTGGCGATTTCCTTGTTGCTCAGGCCGAGCTGCACGAGGTGCAGCACGCGTTTCTCCGCCGGCGTCAGCAATACGGTCGGACAGCTTTCGCCGAGCTGCGGCCAGAGGTGCAGCCCGGGAACGGCGTCGAGCGGAGGAGTGAGGCGAACGGCGACAGCGGTCGACATGAGCGGGGCCGCGGAGGCTCAACGACTGACTTCGCGCCGCCAGCGGCGGGCCGCGAGGGCAAGCGTCATGGCGAGCGGGAGCCACAGGCTCGGAGCGCCGCCGCCGCCACTTGCGCCGCTGCCGGAGGCGCCGCTGCCCGGCGACGAGTCGCCGCCGGTGCCGCTGTTCGACGAGCCGCTGGAGCTCGATCCGCCACTGCCGGAGGGTGCGAGAGTGAGCGTGAGCGTGGTGACCGTGCCGTCGGTCGTGACAGTGCGAACGGCGGCTGCGCCAGTGTCGCCGACGTAGAGCGTGCCGCCGGGGCTGACGGCGAGCGCGAGCGGGTGGTTGAACAGCGAACCGCTCAGGCTCGAACGCTTGTCGCCGGACCCTGCGCCGCTGGAATTGTTGTCGTCGCCGCCATCGTCGTCATCGCTCTCGCGCGAGATCGTCGAGAGGCCTGCGATCGTCGTGACCGCGCCAGCGGGCATAATTTTGCGCACGGACGAATTGCCGGTGTCGGCGACGTAGAGATTGCCGGCGGCGTCCAACGCGAGGCCTTGCGGCTGGTTGAAGAGCGCAGCGGAACCGGTGCCGTCGGTCGCGCCACTGACGCCGGAGACGCCGGCGAGCGTGGTGACGTTGCCGGCGGCGCTGATCTTGCGGATCGTGTTGTTGTTGGTGTCGGCGACGTAGAGATTGCCCGAGCTGTCGACGGCGAGGGCGGTCGGGTTGTTGAATTTCGCGGCGGTCGCGCTGCCGTTCGTCGAGCCGGCGCTGCCGGCCTGGCCGGCGTAGGTCGTGACGACGCCCACGGACGTGATCTTGCGGATGGTGTGGTTGGTGGCGTCGGCGACGTAGAGATTGCCGGCGGTGTCGAGCGCGAGGCCGGTGGGTGCGGAGAAAGTCGCCGCGGTGCCGGTGCCGTTCGCGTTGCCGCGGAGCGCGGCGTTGCCGGCGAAGGTCGTGACGGTGCCGTCGGTCGCGATGCGGCGGATGAGGGCGTTCGCGGTGTCGGCGACGTAGAGGACGCCGTCGTTCGTGGCGACGACGCCGCCGGGCTGGTTGAAGAGCGCGGCGGAGCCGTTGCCGTTGGTCGAGCCGGCGCTGCCGGTGGAGCCGGCGACGAGGTAAACGGTGCCGTCGGCCGCGATGCGCTGGATGGTGTCGTTGGTCGAATCGGTGGCGTAGAGCCGGCCCGAGCCGTCGAAGGTCAGCGCGGTGAGGTGCGGGAAAATGCTCGCGGCAAGCGTGAGCGTGGCGGCGTTCGAGGTGGCGCTGCCGACGGAGTTCGTCACGACGACGGTGTAGGAAGCGGCATCGCTGCTGGCAACCGAGGCGATCGTGTAGCTGGCGCTGGTGGCTCCCGCGATGGTGGCGCCGTCTTTGCGCCACTGGTAACTCAGCGGCGCGGTGCCGGAGGCAGCGACGGAGAACGTCGCGGATTGACCGGGCGAAACCGTGACGCTCGCGGGCTGCGTCGTGATCGATGGAGCGGTTGTGGTGTTGGCAGCGTTGACGGTGAGCGTGGCGCCGTTCGAGGTCGCGCTGCCGGCGGAGTTGCTCACGACGACGGAGTAGGTGCCCGCGTCGCTCGCCGCGGCGGAGGCAATCGAGTAAGTCGACGAAGTCGCGCCGGAGATGGCGGTGCCGTCCTTGCGCCACTGATAGCTGAGCGGCGCGGTGCCAGAAGCGGCGACACTGAACGACACGGCTCCGCCGGCGGTGACCGTTTGCGCGGCGGGCTGTGTCGTGATCGACGGCGCGGTTGTGGTGTTGGCGGCGTTCACGGTGAGCGTGGCGCCGTTCGAGGTTGCGCTGCCGGCGGAGTTGCTCACGACGGCGGAGTAGGTGCCGGCGTCGCTCGCTGCGGCGGAGGCGATCGAGTAAGTTGACGAAGTCGCGCCGGAAATCGCAGTGCCGTCCTTGCGCCACTGATAGCTGAGCGGCGCGGTGCCGGAAGCGGCGACACTGAACGACACGGCTCCGCCTGCGGTGACCGTTTGCGCGGCGGGCTGCGTCGTGATCGATGGAGCGGTCGCGGTGTTGGTGGCGCTCACAGTGAGCGTGGCGCCGTTCGAGGTCGCGCTGCCGGCGGAGTTGGTCACGACGGCGGAGTAGGTGCCGGCGTCGCTCGCAGCGGCGGAGGCGATCGAGTAGGTCGACGAAGTCGCGCCGGAGATGGCGGTGCCGTCCTTGCGCCACTGATAGCTGAGCGGCGCGGTGCCCGAGGCGGCAACGCTGAACGACACGGCTCCGCCGGCGGTCACGCTCTGGTTACTGGGCTGCGTGGTGATCGCCGGCGCGCTGGCGGCGGCGTTGACGGTGAGCGTCGCACCGTTCGAGGTCGCGCTGCCGGCGGAGTTGGTCACGACGACGGAGTAAGTTCCCGCGTCGCCTGCAGCGGCGGAGGCGATCGAGTAGGTCGTGGAGGTCGCGCCCGAGATGGCGGCGCCGTCTTTTTGCCACTGGTAACTCAGCGGGGCGGTGCCCGAGGCGGCGACGCTGAACGAGGCCGCGGCGCCGGCGGTCACCGTCTGGCTGGTTGGTTGCGTTGTGATCGAGGGCGCGGTCGCGACGACGCCTCCGGTGACGTTGATGACGTAGTTGTAGGCTTTCTTGTTGCCGGTGCCGCCGGTTTTTTCCCACGCGGTGATGACCGTGGTGTAGTTGCCGGCGGTCGTCGGCGTGCCGGTGATGGTGCCGGTGCTCGCGTTGAGCAACAGGTCGGCGCCCGACGCGGTCGCACCGGTGACGGCGAGGCCGGGGGGCAGGCCGGCGATCGTGTAAGCTTTCACGGCCGACGGCGCGCCGGTGACGGCGAACGCAGCCTGGAACGCGGTGCCGGTCGTCGCCGACGCGGGGCTGGCGGGCGTCGCGCTAAACGTAGTCGCGCCCGCGAGCGTGTCGACGGCGCCGACGGCGGTGGCGACGAGCGCGGTGGAGCGCAGCACGTGGCCGAGCGAGCCGCGCACGACGAGCGACTCGGCGCTGAACAGCGCACGCAGGACGGGCGTGCGTTGCAGCAGCGCGATCAGCGCGAGCGCGGGGAGTTGGAGGCGGCGGAATTTCCAGAACAGAGAAAGGGCGAGCGAGTGCATGGCAGGACACGGCCCCGCGCGGCGGGGCCCGACAGGTTGACGTGGAAGGGAAAAGGCCGCGCGGCTCAGTTGCAGCCGCAGCCGCTGCCGCCGACGCCGCGACCGCCGGAGGAGGCTTCGCGGGAGAAATAGATGTGCTCGGTCATCGCGTTTTGGAGCGGATCGCGATCGGGCCGCATCGTGTAGTCGGCGAGCGTCGCGCGCTCCCACGGCTGGACGCGCGCGGTGGAGCAACCGGTGCCGAGCAGCGCGGCGGCGAGCGCGGCGGTGGCGAGAGCGAGGCGGAGAGCGAGCGGAGTTTTCATGAAGCGGGAGATTCGGCGAGGGCCTGGTCGAGCGCGGCGCGGATGGATTTCTCCGTCTCCCCGCCGTGGTAACCGGTGAAGATGGCGCGCACGCGGCCGTCGCGACCGAGCACGACGGTGGTCGGCATGGCGGGGACTTTCACGGCGCCGGCGAGCTTGTGCGCGGCGTCGCGCACGGTGGCGAAGGGCGGCGCGTATTTCTTGAGGAACGCGGCGTAGTCCTTCGCCCGGTCGTCCTCGCTCACGCCGAGGATCGTGACGCCGCGCGCGCCGTAGTCGGCGTGGAGCTGGCCGAGCGCGGGAAACGACGCCTTGCACGGCGCGCACCACGACGCCCAAAAATCCACGAGCACGACGCGGCCGCGCGTCTCGGGCAGCGCGCCTTCGAGTTGCGCGTCGGCGAGGCTGGGGAACGCGGCGCCGCGAACGAGTTCGGCCCGCGCGAAGGAGAAAGCCGCAGCGAACAGGAATCCGGCGGCGAGGAGAGCGACGAGTTTACGTGACGACATAATTCCAGAAGCCGCGCGTCTGCGCGCGGTCGTTGACGGTGACGAGCAGGCCCTCGGCGCCAGGGAAGCGCTGGATGAATTCCAGCCCGAGACGCGGGCCGAGCACGAAGGCGGTCGTGGAGAGCACGCCGGCCATGAAACAATTTTCCGCGATCACCGTGACCTGTTGCAGGCCGTGCGCGACCGGGTAGCCGTCGCGCGGATCGACGATGTGGCCGAAGCGGCGGCCGGCGAAAGTGAATTGCCGGATGTAGTCGCCGGACGACGCGACGCCCTTGCTGCCGCTCACGGCGATGCCGCCGTGGTGCTGGCCGGGCACGGCGGGATTTTCGAGACCGATGTGCCACGCGGGGCGTCCGGGCGGCGCGCCGAGCACGCGGATGTCGTGACCGAAATCGATCAACGCGTCGCGCACGCCGGCGCGGCGCGCGAGTTGGGCGACGATGTCGACCGCCCACTCCTTGCCCCACCCGCCCAGATCGAGCGACATGCCCGGGCGCAACCGCACGCGGCCGCGCACGCGCTCGACGCGCGGCCAGCCGACGAGTCCGCGCACGGCGGCGACGCAGGCGGGGGTCGGCAGTTGCGTGGGCGGGTTGCGGTAATCCCAGAGTTGCAGCAACGGTCCCGCGGTGGCGTCGAGGATGCCGCCGGTGAGCGCGTGCAGCGATCCGCAAATGTCGAGCATCTCCTCCATCTCGTCGTCGATCTCGATCCACGAGCCGGCAGCGGCATTGATGCGCGAGACGAGGCTGGTGGGCCGGAAGCGCGAGTAGCGCGCCTCGAAGCGCTCGACCCACGCGCGCAACTCGTGCTCGAACTGCACCGAGGCGCCGGGCGCCGGCGCGACGTAGCGCACTTCGCAATTCGTCCCGAGCGCACGGAACGCGAACCGGCGCAGCGGCGGCTCGCCGCGCTCGGTCGAGTGCGGCGGCGTCGTGTCGGACGGGAGAGTGGCGGAGGCGGTCACGAGAGCGGCGCGCGGCAGGTTACCAGGTGAAGCTGATGCCGGCGGTCACGATGTTGGCGTCGGGATAGGCGCTGGCGGAGGTGAGGCTGTCGCGGCCGGCCATGTCGTAGCGGTCCACCGCGACGTCGAGGTGCACGTGCTCCGTGGGATTCCACACGAGTTTCAGGCCGCAGTTCACGCTGCGCAGTTTCGAGAGCCGGTAGTCGGCGGAAAAAAAAGGACCGGCGGGGTTCGGCCGATCGCCGGGCACGATGGCGGTGCCGGTGAGCGTGACGTGATAGAAATCGGCCTGACCTTGCTGGTAGAAACGCACGCTCGGGATCAGCACGACGTGCGCGCCGAGTTTCTGGAGCCACGCCGCGGTGAGCGTGTGGCTCGTGGTGCCGAAGGAGTCGTGGTAGAGGCGGTAGCTCGCGTCGACGGCGCCGTGCACGGAGTCGACGGAGTGATTCACGCTCGCGAAGACGATCCACTTGTTGCGCGTGTCGGGACGGTTTTCGGGGAACGTCAGCGGCAGCACGAGGCCGGGCAGCAGCTCGGTGTCCTTCGTGATGATCTTGTAGGGATCGCTCTGGTAGCCGGAGACGTGGCCGAAGCTGAAGTTGAGCGAGACGGAGGTCTGCGGGTCGAGGAGCTGGTTGACGCCGACGACGGCATCCCACGCGCGCTTCTTCACGCGCTCGGGCTGGTAGAAGACGCGCACGGTGTCGTCGGTCGCGCTGAAGCCGAGGAGGAGCGAGGTGTTCTTGTCGTTGAAATCCGTGAGCGTGTTCAGCGACGCGCCGTTGGAGACGTAGTCGCTCTCGCGCGAGTTGGCGATGCCGAGGCCGAGGTTCACGCGGCCGATCTGGCGCGAGTAGTCGGCGGTCCAGGCCTTGCGGCGCTCGTGCATCTGCGTGAGCGGCACGTCGCCGCCGGGCGTGCTCGGCGCCTCGCCCGTGGGCGTCGCGCCGGCGATGGCGTCGATGACGCCGGTGAGTTTCAGTTTCGCGTCGGTGCCGAGCGATTGCTCAATCAGGCCGTATTGCGCCTGCACGCCCACGCGGCCGGCGGACTCGCGATAGTCCTCGTATTTGTAGGTGACGGTCGATTCCGCGCGCGCGCTGCGCGGGTGCAGGAGAAAGAGCACGCCGGCGACGAGCAGAGCCGGAGCGAAGGCGGGGCGTTGTGGGTGCGACATGGGAAAAAATGAGCGGACGTTCCCACGAGGCCGCGCGGCACGCTCCGCATCGCGCGCACTCGGCGCGATCGCGGCGTGGTTCAGAGGAACCATGTCGACGAGGCGGCGAGATGCGGAAAACAGGGAGGAGGAAAACATGCCGTTCGGCCCTGACGGGGAACGCATGCGGGATTAGTTTCGCTCCGCGGACAGCCAACCAGATTAAGGTAACCTCGGCGTTACCATTTCCCCACGGAGCTCTTCCCGATGTGCCGCCGGAGGCGCGGCGGGGCGAGCGCGGCTCAGTCGGCCGCGACGAGCCGCACGACGAACTCCGTCCACTCCGCGTCGGAGCGCAGCAACTCGAGTTCGCCGTGGTGCAAGCGCGCGAGTTCGCGCGCGAGATTCAGCCCGAGGCCGTAGCCGGGGATGTCCTCGCCCATCGCGCCGCGACTGAACCGGTCGAAAATTCGCGGCTGATCCGCGAGCGGGATCGGCTGGCGCGTCGTGTTGCTCACGATGAGTTCGACCCAGCCGTCGCGCCGCGCCCCGCGCAGCCGGACGACGCCGCCGGGGCGGTTGTATTTCGCGGCGTTCTCGAGGAGGTTTTCGATCACGAGCGAGACGTAGCGCGCCTCGCCGCGCACCGGCAGGCGCGGCGGCAAATCGACTTTCATCTGCAAGCCGAGCGGGTCGGGCCGCACGCTGTGATCGTCGAGCACGCCCTCGACGAGCCGCACGAGATCCACGACGCCGAACTGGATTTCCAGGCGGCCGGCGTCCATGCGCGAGAGCAGCAGCAGGTCGTCGATCAACGTCGAGAGCCGCGACGTCTGCGCGATCAGCGCCTGCACCTCGCGTTCGGCGCCCTGCGACAAGCGCTCCTTCACGCGCAACTCCTCCAGGCCCGAGCGCAGCACCGCGACGGGCGTCTTGAGTTGGTGCGAGGCGTCGGCGGAAAAACGCGCCGCGCGTCGCAAGCCTTCTGTCGTCAGCGCCAGCGCCTCCTCCGCGTGGCGGCGGCGCGCGCGGTTCTCCGCGGAAAATTGCACCAGTTGCTCCATCGGACGCGCGAAACGCACGGCCATCAAATGGCTGATCCCGATCGCGAGCAACAGCACGAACCCGCCCGCGCCGAGCACCTGCCAGCGCAACTGCCATTGCAGCGCCTGCATTTTCTCGAGCGAGTAGAGGCCCACCTCGTAAGCCGGCGGATAGGCGGAGCCGACGTTCAGGCATTGCATCAGCAGCAAGCGCGGGACGCCGGCGACCGTCACGGACAATGGCCGCACCGGCACGCGTTGCCGCGCGAGCGCGCCGTTCACGGCGTCGGCGACGTTCTGCTCCTCGGACGGCGGCAGCCCGAGCAGGAACATCCGACCCTGCGTCCACACGCCCGAGATCGTTTCTTCGCGCGGCACCTTCGCGGCGATCACGTGCTTGGCCGGCTCGAAACCGAGCACCAGCACTGCGACGACGCGCCCGTCGCGCGCGTTCACCACCGGCAGCGCGATCACGTCGTAGACCGGACCGTCGAGATCCACCCGCTCGCGAAGCAGGTAACCGAGTTGCGGCTCGACGCCGGAGAGACCTCGCAGCGCCAACTGCGCCTCTTCCGCGGGCGTGAGCGTCCCGACGGGCGCACCCGTCGGCGGTTCGATCATTCGTCCGTCCGGCTCGAGAAAACGCACGAACTCGACGTGAAACTGCTGCTCCGGTTTCGTCTCACCGGTCTCGTCGCGCTCGATCACGTCGCGCAGCACCTCCACGCCGTGCGCATAAATGCGCTGCCGGAAATCGCGTTCGGACGAGGCGCGCAGGCGATCGACCAATCCGCGGCAGCGCTCCATCAACGCCGCGCGCCGCATTTCCTGCACGTCGCGCAGCGCGTCGAACGTGTGCTGGAATTCCCGCATCAGCCCCTGCTCCGCCGTCTGCTCCATGCGCCGCTGCGCGAACCACAGCACGACCACCGTCACCGCCGACACCACCGCCATGATCGTCAGTTGGAGGCGCCAGCGGAAGCGCTTCGGCGTGGTCGTCGGAAACGGCGCGACGGTATTCTCGGGCATCATGGCCGGGACGGCGCGCGGAGCGTGTAGCCGACCGAGCGCACGGTATGGATGAGCACCGGACCGCTCGCGTCGATTTTCTTGCGCAGGCGGCCGATGAAAATCTCCACCGTGCGCGTGTGATACTCGTGCTCGCGATGCCAGACGCGCTCGCAAATCTCCCCGCGCGAGAAAACCCGCCCCGGCTCCTGCATGAGCACGAGCAGCAGGTCGAATTCGCGCGGCGACAGCTCGATCGGCACGCCGCCGCGCGCCACCGTGCGGCGATGCGCGTCGACGCGCAGGTCCGCCACCGCCAGCAGATCCTCCGCCGTCGGCGCCGTGCCGCGGCGGCCGAGCGCCTCGATTCGCGCGAGCAGTTCGTCCATCGCGAAGGGCTTCGCGAGATAGTCGTCCGCGCCCGCGCGCAATCCGGCGACGCGATGCTCCACCTCGCCGCGCGCGGTGAGCATCAGCACGCGCGCCGCGCCGCCGCCCGCGCGCACCTGCGCGAGCACGCCGAAGCCGTCGAGGCCGGGCAGATTCAGGTCGAGCACGATCAGGTCCGGGCGATCCGTGAGCGCGCGGCGCACGCCGGCGTTCCCGTCGTGCTCGGCCGTCGCCACGTGGCCGTGGCGCGTCAGCGCGCTCACGATATGACGCGCGAGTTGTTGCTCGTCTTCGAGCACGAGGATTCGCATCGCCGCATGACTGCCCCCAATGCGCCACGCTTGGCAAGCGCGCAAACAGGCGCGGCGTTCGCGAGGCGACGGCGGGGAAGTCTTCGTGCAACTCGCGGGACGCCGCCGGGACGTCGACGACGAAGCGCGAGTGGCGAGAACTCGGAGGCGATGGCGGCGAAGGGACTCGCCGCCCGACCTCGAGCATTTCAGTCGCGGCGCGCGAGGCGCGAGCGCCGGCGTTGGCGCAGCGCGAGCAGCAGCGTTGCGCTGAGCGGCAGCCAGACGCTCGGGGCGCCGCCGCCGCCGCCACCACCGCCGCCGCCGGAGGAGGGATTTGGCGTGGGCGTCGGGGTCGGCGTGGGAGTGGGCGTCGGGGTCGGCGCCGGCGCGGCGGTGAGCGCGAGGGTCGTGACGACCCCGGCAGGCGTGATCCTGCGGATGGCGGCGTTGCCGGTGTCGGCGACGTAGAGATTGCCGGCAGCGTCGATCGCGAGCGCTTGCGGCTGGTTGAAAAGCGCGTCCGCGCCCGTGCCGTCGGCGATGCCCGCGATACCGGCCGTGCCGGCGAAGGTCGTGACGACGCCCGCGGCCGTGACTTTGCGGATCGTGGAGTTGCCGGTGTCGGCGACAAACAGGTTGCCGGCGCCGTCGACGACGACCGCCATCGGACGATTGAAGAGCGCGGCGAGGCCGGTGCCGTTGTCGAAGCCGCTTACGCCGACGAGGCCGGCGAGCGTGCTGACGGTGCCGTCGGCGGCGATGCGGCGGATCGTGTTGTTCGTCGTGTCTGCGACGTAGGCCACGCCGTTCGCGTCGACGGCGATGCCGTTGGGCAAGTTGAAACGCGCCGCCGCGCCCGCGCCGTCCGTCGAGCCTTGCGCGCCTGCGCTGCCGGCAAAGGTCGTGACCGCGCCGGCGGAAGTGACTTTGCGAATCGCGTGGTTCATCGAGTCGGCGACGAACACCACGCCGCCGCTGTCGCGCGCGAGGCCGACGGGCGCGGAGAATGTCGCGGCGGTGCCCGTGCCGTCGGCGCCGCCGCGCGTGGCGCTGGAACCTGCGAGCGTCGTCACCGCGCCGTTCGCGTCGATCGCGCGAAGCGTGGCGTTGGCGGTGTCGGCGACGACGAGGCTGCCGCTGGCGAGGACGACGACGCCGTTGGGCTGGTTGAAGCGCGCCGCTGCGCCAGTCCCATCGGTGGCGCCGGTGGAATTGTTCGCGCCGGCCAGGAGGCTGACTTGGTTGGACGAATTGATCTTCTGCACGGTGTCGGCGTTCGCGTCGGCGACGAAGAGATTGCCGGAGCCGTCGGCGCCGATGCCGGTCGGGAACGGGAAGAATACCGTCGCGACAGTGAGAGTGGCGCCATTGCTCGTGGAGATGACGCCGTTGTTCGCCACGACGAAGCGATACTGCGCGCCGTTGAGAGTCGAGCCGACGTTTGCGATCGCGAGCGTCGCGGTCGTGACGCCGCTGTAGCTGCCGCCGTCGGTCAAGTCCGCCCACGTCGAGCCGCCATTGGTGGAAATCTGCCATTTCACCGAGCCGGTCACGCTGCCCGCGCTCAACGTCGTGCCGTGTCCGCTGGTGACGGTGACGTCGTTGAGGTGACGCGACGCCGTCGTCGTGACCGTGAGCGTGGCCGAGCCGCTGATCACGGTGCCGAGCGGATTCGTTACGACGGCCGAGTAGTGGCCGGCATCGCTGAGCGCGACGCTCGCGATCGTATAACTCGCGCTCGTGGCACCGGCGATGTTGTTGAGGTCTTTGCGCCATTGGTAAGTCGGCGCCGGGCTGCCGGTCGCGGTGACGGTGAAAGTCACCGAGCTGCCGAGCGCGGCCAATTGGCCGCTCGGGCTCGAGGTAATCTCGGGCGCGACGTCCGTTGTGGTGATCGTAAGCGTCGCGCCGGTGCTTGTGGCGGAGCCGGCGGAGTTTGTCGCGACGACCGTGTAAGTTCCCGCGTCGCCCGCGGCGGCGCTCGCGATCGTGTAGCTCGCGTTCGTGGCGCCGGCGATGTTGCTGCCGTCCCTGCGCCACTGGAACGTCGGCGTCGGGTTGCCGCTCGCGGCGGCGGTGAACGTCACCGAGCCGCCCGCGGTCGTCGTCTGGTTGCTCGGTTGCGTCGTGAACGTCGGCGCGGCGGTGGCGGCGTTCACGGTGAGCGTCGCGCCGGTGCTTGTGGCGGAGCCGGCGGAGTTCGTCGCGACGACCGTGTAAGTTCCCGCGTCGCCCGCGGCGGCGCTCGCGATCGTGTAGCTCGCGCTCGTCGCACCGGAGATGTTCGTGCCGTCCTTGCGCCACTGGAACGTGGGCGTCGGGTTGCCGCTCGCGGCGACGGTGAACGTCACCGAGCCGCCCGCGGTCGTCGTCTGGTTGCTCGGTTGCGTCGTGAACGTCGGCGCGGCGGTCGCGGCGTTTACGGTGAGCGTCGCGCCGGTGCTTGTGGCGGAGCCGGCGGAGTTTGTCGCGACGACCGTGTAAGTTCCCGCGTCGCCCGCGGCGGCGCTCGCAATCGTGTAGCTCGCGCTCGTGGCACCCGCGATGTCGCTGCCGTCCTTGCGCCACTGGAACGTCGGCGTCGGGTTGCCGCTCGCGGCGGCGGTGAACGTCACCGATGTGCCTGCGGTCACCGTCTGGCTCGACGGCTGCGTCGTGATGCTCGGCGCGGTGGCCGTGTTGCCGCCGGTGACGGTGACGGTGTAGCTGTAGGAGGGCGAAGCGATGCCGCCCTGATTGGTGAATTCGTAAGCGATGATCGTGACGTTGTAAGTTCCCGCGGTCGTCGGTGTGCCGGAGAGATTGAGCGAGCTGACGTTCACCGCGCCGTCGCTGGTCAGGCCGGAGAAATTCAGGCCGGGCGGGAAACTTCCCGAGACGCTCCACGACTGGGGCGGCGTTTGCGTGCCGTTGACAGTGTAGAAAACGGAGACGGAATTGCCCGTGGTGACCGTGACGCCGCTCGCCGTGCCGCTCGATGGGACGAGGGGCGTGGCGCCGACGACGGTGTTGACGGCGCCGAGCGCGGCGGCGGTGGCGAGCGCGGATTTCAGGACCGTGCCGAGCGGCGCGGCGGCGACGATCTCGTCGGCCACGGCCACGAGCGTAGCGGCGGGCGTCCGCTGAAGGATCAGCATGAGGATCGCGCTCGGAAGATTGAGCCAGTGGATGCGGCGCTGGAAGAAGGCGGGGAGTTTCATACGGAGGCGGTGGACGAGGGAAACGCGGCGCGGCGCACGGCCGGGCCGCGCTCAAGGTTGCCGTTCTGCGCCGCGGGAAAAGCGGCCAGCCGTAACAGGGCTGTTACGGCGGCGGGCGCGGACGGCACGCGTGAAACGAGAACGCGCGCGAGGAGCGACGCACGCGAAGCGGGATGAGTCGGTGGCGCGGTGCTTTGGCCGCGCTGGAATTTTTTTCGGCACGGGCTAAAGCACCGCGCTACTCCGAGCCGAGGCAGCGTGAACTGTAGGAGCGGCTTTACGCCGCGATTCGAACGCGGCGTGCGCTGCGAACCGATCGCGGCGTAAAGCCGCTCCTACAATTGTCGCGCCACGCCGCGCGCCTGCGTCCGTCTCAGAAACGCAGCACGAATTGCGCGGCGAACGTCGTCGCGCCGCCGCCGGTGCCGGCGCGGCCGCGCTCGAGGTCGCACTCGAGCTTGAGTTCGGTGTGCGGCGTGAAACGGTAGCCCGCGGCGAAATCGAGGCGCGACTCATCCGCGCCCCACGGCAGTGGGCGTCGCGTGACGTCGTCGGGCACGTCGCCGAACGTCTGACGGTTCCACCGCACGGCGCCGAAGAGCTGCGGCGTGAACTTGTATTTCGCCTCGATGAAGCCGACGAACGTGTCCGCGTCGCCGACGCCGGGAATCGCGAAGCGCGCGCGGTAGCCCTCGGCCCAGAGTTGCCAGTGCCGCCAGGCGAAACTCGCGTCGAAGCCGAGCGTCGTCTGCCGGTAGTCGGCGAGCGAGCGTCCGGCCGGCAGCGTGCGCGCGGCGGAGTCGCGCAGGTAGGCGCCGGCGCCGAACGACACGCCGAAGTTCCACCGCAAGTCCGGGCGCCAGCCGAGGCGCGCATGCCACGCGGGGTTTTGCCACTGCGTGTGGGTGGCGTCCCACGCCTCGGGGCGCGAGGAGAGCGCGGTGTTTTTCAGTTCCAGCGCGTAATCGAAATGCTCGCTGCGTCCGGCCACCGAGGCGCCGCTGGCATACGACGGTCCCCAGATCACCGGCACGCGATACTCGTCGCCCGGCGCCGGCGCGAACGGCACGCCGACGTGCGCCCACGACCGCAACACTGTCGCGGAGCGCGCCGCCGTCTCGTCGAAGATGCCCGTGGGATTCTCGTAGGCGAGCGGCGCGAACACGAACGGGTTGTCCCACGCCTGGTGACGCTTCACCCACTGGCCGACGACCGTGGCGAATTTCCCGACTTGAAACACGAGCCGCTCCGCCTCGCCGGCGCGGATGCGCAGCGCATACTCGTCGAGCCGCACCCCGCCGTCGTGCGCACCGGGATCGAAGCCGCCGTCGAGGCGCGCCTGCGCGAAAAAATAGCAGCGCGCGCCGGCTTGCGCGTCGAGGAAGAGCACGAGGCGCGGGTCGAAGAGCGAGCGGCCCTGCGCTTCGATCAAGCCGGGCGCCGGTTGGTCGAAGCGGTAGTAGTTCACCTCGACGACGCCGCTGAGCCGCGCGCGCCACGCGCCGTCGTCCGCCGCGCGCGTGAGCGTGGCATCGAGCCGGTCGAGCCACTCGTCATCCCACGCCGACGCGCACGCGGGGACGACACCGAGGAAAACAAGAGCGAGGCGCAGCGTTTTCATGACGCGACACCCGGCGCGACGGGCGCGGGAGCGCCGGGCGCATCGGGCTCGGCGCGGACGAAGCGCACGGCGAACTCGGTCCAATCGTCGGCCGAGCGCAACAGGCGCAGGTCGCCGCGGTGCAAGCGCGCGAGCTCGCGCGCAAGATTGAGGCCGAGGCCGTGGCCGGGTTTGTTTTCCGCCACCGCGCCGCGATGGAAGCGCTCGAAGATGTGCGCCTGCGATTCGGGCGGGATCGGCGCGCCGGTGTTGCCGACGACGAGCAGCGCGTCCGCACCGTCGATCGTCGCCGCGATGCGCACGCGGCCGCCGGGGCGGTTGTATTTCCGCGCGTTCTCGAGGAGGTTTTGGAGAATGAGCGTCGTGTAGCGCTGCTCGCCGAGCACCCGCAATGCGTCGGGCAGCTCGCGCTCGACGATGAGGTCGCGCCCCTCGGGCAGTGCGCTCAAGTCGTCGAGCCACGCGTCGATCAGCGGCACGAGGTTCACCGGCGCGAGTTCGAGACGGAGCCGGCCTTCGTCGAGGCGCGAGAGCAGCAGCAAATCCTCGATCACGCTCGTGAGGCGGAACGTCTGGTGCACGAGCGTGGACACTTCCTCGCGCGCCTCGTGATCGAGTTTCTTGCTCGCGAGCAAATCCTCGAGGCCGGTGCGCAGAACGGCAACGGGCGTCTTGAGCTGGTGCGAGGCGTTGGCCGAGAAGCGTGCGGTGCGCGCGAGTTCCTCGTGGCTCATTTCCAACGCCGCCGCCGTGCGCTGCAGGTCCGCGCGGTTCTGCTCGGAGTCGAGGGCGAGTTTCTCGACCGGCCGGCTCAACCGCGTCGCGAGCACGCGGCTCGCGGCGAACGAGCCGAGGAGGAGCACCGCCCACGCGGCGAAAAACTGCCAGAGGAGAACGCGCTGGCGGCGCGCGAGGTCGTCGAGCGAGTAAACGCAGACCTCGTAGGCGGGCGGATAGGCGGAGTCGGGATTGAGGAGCTTGTAGAAGAGCAGGCTCGGCGCGCCATCGATGTCGAGTTGAACGCTGTGCTCGCTCGCCCCGTGCGCGTCGGCGTCGGCCGCGAGCCGTTGCGCGACGACGGCGGCGCCCGGTCCGCGGAGACTCGCCAGGTGCAATTGCCCGCCGAGCCAGAGCCCGCGCTCGAACGACGCGCCGTCGGGCCGGCCGATCGCCGGCGCGCGGAAACCGAGCACGAGCACCGCGATCGTCTCGCCGGTCTCCGAGGACGGAATCGGGACCGCTAGAATCTCGTTCAGTCGTCCGTCCGCCGCGATGTAGCCGCGCTGCGGGCGCGCGGGGGCGACACCGGCGCTGAGCTGCTTCTCGGCCGCCGGGGAAAGCGCGCCCACGCCGCGGAGGTCGAGCGGCGGGATCACTGCCCCGCGCGCATCGAGGAAGCGATAAAACTCCGCGCGAAACGCCGTCGTCGCGCCGCCCGACTCGGCGGCGCCGGTCACGACGCCGGCGAGTTCGTCGCGCGCGCTCGGGTAGAGCAGATCGAGGGCGTTGTCCTCGAGCGCGGCGCGCAGGCGCGGTTTCGTCGCGAGCGCTCGGCAACGTTCGGCGAGTGCGGCGTCGCGCACTTCCTGCGCCGCATGCACGGCCGCGACTTCGGAGCGGAACTCGCGCTCGAACGCGCGGCGCACCGATTCCGCGAGATTGCGCTGCGCGTAGAGGAGGCCGAGCCCGGTCGCGACCGACACGACGACCATCATCGCCACCAGCAGCTTTGCGCGGTAGCCGGGCAGCGTGGCGGCGTTCGGCGGCGCGGTGTTCACGGGAACTCGACGTGCAGCGTCTCGCCGTCGCGGAGTTCGACTTCGCGTTCGAGCGTGGTGCGGCTGTCGCGCCAGGCTTTCAGCGTGAAACGGCCGGCCGGCAAACCGCTCAGCCGGAAATTCCCCGCGGCGTCCGTCGTCACGAAATGCGGCGTGTCGAGCACGAGGATGAGCCCGCGCATGTGCTCATGGATGTCGCAGCGCAGCACCACGAGGCCGGGCGTCTCGAACGTGACGGTCGGCACCGGCTTGTCCTCCTTGCGGTAGCGGCCGAGGTCGAAGCGCTTCGTCGGCGAGTAGGAGAAGATGTTGTGGTAAACGTCGTCGTGGTTCGGGAACTCGACCGGCGTGCCGGCCTCGATCGCGAGCAGCGTCGGCACGAAGCTCATGTTTTCCTGGCCGACCTGAGCCGGCGGCCGCGGCGCGGCGGGCGGTGCGAATTTTCCCTCGAGATAGACGACCGCGAGCGGGGGGGTGGTGGCGAGCACGCCGTCCTTGGAAACGATTTCGTAGCGCTGGCTCACGACCGGCGTGGCGCGGCTCTTGGGCAGGGCGACGCGGCCCTCGATCGTCGCCTCGGCGCGGCCGGAGACGGCAACCGCCATCGCCGCGAGCGCGAGAAGGGCAAGCGCGGGCAAACGAAACGACGGACGACAGAGCGGCAGCGAGAGCGGGTTCATCGCAGGGTGGCGAAAAAGAGGATGGCGCGACGACCGGCCGCGCCGCAAGCGCTCACACGGGCGCCTGAATCGTGTAGCCGACGAGCCGCTGCGTGTGGATGAGCGCGACGGCGAAGCCCGCGTCGATTTTCTTGCGGAGGCGCGTGACGAAGATCTCGACGGTGCGCGTGTCGTATTCGTGATCGCGCTGCCAGATGCGCTCGCACAGCTCCGTGCGGGAGAAGACGCGGCCGGGCTCCTGCATGAGCACGTGGAGCAGGTCGAACTCGCGCGGCGAGAGCGCGACCGGCTGGCCGGCGCGCATCACGCGGCGATGGATGACGTCCATCGTCAGGTCGCCCACGCGCAGGAGGTCGGCTTTGTCGACCGGCACGCCGCGCCGGCCGAGCGCCTCGACGCGCGCGACGAGTTCCTCGAGCGAAAACGGCTTGGCGAGATAATCGTCCGCGCCGGCCTTGAGGCCTTTCACGCGATGCTCGACTTCGCCGCGGGCGGTGAGGATCAGCACGCGCGCGGGATGCGCGGCTTCGCGGAGTTTCGTCAGCACGGCGAAGCCGTCGAGCGTCGGCAGGTTGAGATCGAGCACGATGAGATCGGGCGCCTCGTTCAGCGCCGTGCGCAGGCCCGCGGCGCCGTCCGACTGCGTGTTCACGAAATGCCCGTTGCGCACCAGCGCGCGGGTGACGTGCCGTGCGAGCTGCAGCTCGTCCTCGATGATGAGAATGCGCATGGCGGAGGCGGGAGGGGGAGGCGAAACCTTCTCTGCGGCGCGCGTCGGTTTGTCGATGGCGTTTGCTTCGCCACCGCGAGCGCGCGCCGGTGCACGGACGCCTCAGTTGCAGCCGCAGCCGCTGCCCTTCACGCCGCGCCCGCCAGTGGCGGCCTCGCGCGAGAAGTAGATGTGCTCGTTCATGGTGGCGGCGAGCGGATCGCGGTCGGAGCGCATCGTGTAGTGCGCGAACGCCTCGCGCTCATACGGCTTCACGCGCGCGAGATCGGTCGAGGAACAACCGGTGAGCGCGAGCGCACCGAGCGCGGCGGCGACGAGCGCGAGCGCGGCGCGGGGGAATCGGGTCGTTTTCATGGGAGAATTCATTTTTCGGCGAGCGCCGCTTCGACGGCGCGCTGGAGTTCGGCGGTGGTTTCCGCGCCGTGGAAACCGACGCCGACGAAGCGCACGCGCCCGTCGCGGCCGACGAGGAAACAGGTCGGCATCGCCGGCACGTCGACGACCGACGCGAGCCGGTGCCGCGCGTCGCGCACGGTGGCGAACGGCGGCTGCAG
Organism: Opitutia bacterium; assembly: GCA_016187945.1. Taxonomy (GTDB): domain Bacteria; phylum Verrucomicrobiota; class Verrucomicrobiia; order Opitutales; family Opitutaceae; genus Didemnitutus. Next base: position 1,089,907 of record JACPIT010000005.1, on the reverse strand, counting down.
GCGCTTGAGAAACGCGTCGTAGGCGGCGCGCTGTTTGTCGACGCTCACGCCGACGATCGCGAGGCCGCGCGGGCCGTAGTCCGCGTGCAGCCGCGCGTAGATGGGAAACGACGCGCGACACGGCTCGCACCACGAGGCCCAGAAATCGACCAGCGTCACGCGACCGGCAAACGGCGGCAGGTTTCCCTCGAGCGAGAGCGCAGGGTCGTTCAGGGACGGAAACGCATCGCCGACGGTGACGCGCGCCGACAGCGCCGGGAGCGCGGCGAGCGCGACGACGGCGAGCGCGAGCAGCCGCACGGGCAATCGAAACGAATCACGAAGCGACATAGGCGTGGAAACCGCGGGTGTGGTGGCGCGCCGTCTCGGTGACGATCACGCCCTCGGCGCCGGGGCAGTGCGCGATGAGTTCGAGTCCGCGCTCCGCGCCGAGCACGAACGCCGCGGTGGAGAGCACGCCGGCTTGCAGGCACGTCGCGGCGACGACGGTGACTTGCAGGCAACCGTTCGCGACCGGCCAACCGGTGCGCGGATCGACGATGTGTCCGTAGCGCCGGCCGTTGAGATGGAAGCAGCGCACGTAGTCGCCCGACGAGGCGACGCCGCGCCCGTCGCGCACGGCGATGCTGCCCCAGGTGGCGCCGGGATGCCGCGGGTCTTCGAGGCCGAGGTGCCAGGCGAGGCGGCCTGGCGGCGTGCCGAGCGCAAAGACATCGCGGCCGAAATCCACGAGCGCGGCGCCGATGCCGTGCTGCCGCGCGAGGTGCGCGACGATGTCGACGGCGTATTCCTTGCCGAAGCCGCCGAAATCGAGCGCCATGCCCGGCTCGGGCAAAAAGATTTTCCCGGGGGCGCGTTGAACTTTGTTCCAGCCGACGAGCCGGCGCGCGGCGGCGATCTGCGCGTCGCTCGGAATCGTGGGACGCTCCGCCTTCCAATTCCAGAGGCGCAACAACGGCAGCGCCGTCGGGTCAAGCACGCCGCCGGTCGTGGCGTAGAGCGCGTCGCCGAGCGCGAGCATCTGCTCCATGTCGGCGTCGACCTCGACCCACGCGCGGCCGGCTGCGTCGTTGATGCGGCTGACGAGGCTCGTCGGACGGAAGCGCGAATACTTCGCCTCGAACGCGCTCACCCACCCCACCACGGCCCGCTCGAACGCGGCGGCTTGCGCGGCGCCGGCGGGCGCGACGTATTGCACCTCGCAAGTCGTGCCGAGCGCCGGAAACGCGAGCTGGCGCAACGCACCGTCGCGGCCACTCGCGGACGCGTTGCGATCGCGCGTGCTCGGAGGTGTTTCGGCGGCGGTCATCGGGCGAGTGGCGGGCGAGGTTACCAGGAAAATTTTGCGCCGAGCGTCACGACGTCGGCGCGCGGATAGGCGCTCGCGGGCGTGACGCCGTCGCGGCCGCGCATGTCGTAGCGCGCGAACTCGGCGTCGAGTTGCCAGCGCGACGAGAGCGTCGCCACGGCCTTGAGCGCGAACGTGATCGAGCGCAGTTCGGAGAGCCGGTAGTCGGAGGAGTAGAACGGCCCGTTCGGACGCGGCGCGCCGCCGGTGGGAGTGATGTTCGTGCCGTCGAGCCGGTAGTGATAGAAATCCGCCGCGCTCTGCGTGTAGAGGCGCACGTGGGGAATCAGCACGAGGCGCGCGCCGAGTTTTTGCAGCCAGGAGAATTCGACCGTGTGACTGTTGGTGCCGAACGTGTCGTGGTAAAAGCGATAGCTCGCGTCGATCGCGGCGTCGGCCGCGGGCAGCGCGCGGTTGAGCGAGGCGAGCGCGACCCATTTGGTGCGCTCGTCGGGGCGGTTTTCGCCGAACGTGAAGGGCAGGAAGATGCCCGGGCCGACCTCGATCGATTTCTGGACGAGCTTGTATTGGTCGTTGAGGTAGCCGGTCGCGTGGCTGAGCGAGAGGTTGAACGCGACCGAGGTGTTCGCGTCGAGGAGCTGCGTCACGCCGGCGGCGAGATCGAGCGAGCGTTTCCGCGCCCACGGCGTTTGGTAAAAAACCTTCACGTCGTCGCTCGTGCCGCCGAGGCCGAGGAGGAGCGTCGTGTTCTTGTCGTTGAAGTCGCCGAGCGCGTTCAGCGACCAGCCCTGCGAGTGGTAATCGCTCTCGCGGCTGTTGGCGTAGCTCGCGGCGAGATTCCAGTGGGCGAGCTGTCGCGAGAGGTCGAGCGACCACTCGTGGCGGCGTTCGCTCATGTGCGTGAGCACGACCTGATCGCCGCCGGCGGGGGCCGGCTGGCCGTTGGGCGTAGCGCCGACGATCGCGTCGGTGACGCCCTGGAGTTTCAGCCGGACGTCGTGGCCGAGATCCTGTTCGAGCAACGCACTCTGCGTGGTGACGGCGATGCGATCGTTCGCCTCGCTGTAGTCCTCGTATTTGTAGGTGAGCGCGTTTTCGGCGCGGGCGCGCGGCGAGGAAAGGGCGAGCCACGCGGCGAATGCCAGAGCGAGACCGAACGAGCGCGTGCGAGCGGAGGAGGCGGGAGAAGTTGTCATCGCGGGAGGGTTTTCCCACCGCGCGAAGACGGAGCGCGCGGCAGCACGCGCACTGTTGCGCAGACGCCGCACGCGAAAAGTAACGGACCGTAACAGGGCTGTTACGCCGGCGCGCCCCGACCGGCGCTCAGCGGAGGTGTTTGCGCTCGTGCGCGAGGAGCCGCTGCTTGCGCCAGAGACCGCCGGCGTAGCCGCAGAGCGAGCCGTCGGCGTTGATCACGCGGTGACACGGGATGACGATCGCGATCATGTTTGAGCCGTTGGCGCGACCGATGGCGCGCGCGGCCTTCGGCACGCCGACAGCGGCGGCCATCGCGAGATAGCTGCGCGTGCGCGCCGGCGCGATGCGGCGAAGTTCGGCCCAGACTTTTTGCTGAAACTCCGAGCCGACCGGCGCGAGCGGCAGGTCGAATGTGAGCGATTCGCCGGCGAAGTAGCGCGCGAGCTGCGCGGCGGTGGCGTCGAGCGTCGGGTGGTCGCCGGGGACGACGACGCATTTCAGGCGGCGGCGAAGCAGCTCGATTTCGCGCTCGAGGCCGCGGCGATCGACGAACTCGAGCAGGCGCAGGCCGGCGTCGTCGGCGAGCGCGACCATCGTGCCGAGCGGCGTCTCGATGCGGCGGCCGAGCAGGCAGGTTTTGTTCGCGGCGTCGCGCGGCGGCTGACCGAAGAGCCGCGCGAACGCGTCGCGGAAGCCGCTCGTCGACTCGTAGCCGGTGGCGAGTTGCGCTTCGACGACGGGCTGGCCGGATTTCAGGCCGTGCAGCGCGAGGCCCATGCGGCGCGCGCGCTGGTAGGCGTGAAACGTCATGCCGTAGTAGGCCTTGAATTGGCGGCGCGCGGTCGACGGCTCGACGGCGAGCGCGACGAGATCCTTGTCGGTGACGCGGCCGTCTTTCGCCGCTTCGACGGCGCGGCGCAGGCGCTCGACGAGCGGCGGCACGGGGCGCGTCGCGTCCATCGGTTTGCAGAGGCGGCAGGGGCGATAGCCGCCGTGCAGCGCCTCGGTGACGGAGGGAAAAAATTCGACGTTCTCCGCCTTGGGATATTTCGCGCGGCAGGTCGGGCGACAGAAGATGCCGGTGGTTTTCACGCCGGTGAAGAACACGCCCTCGTAGGCCGGGTCGCGGCGGCGCAGCGCGCGATACATCGTGCGGAATTGCGGCAGCGGGTGCGTGGCGGAGTTTTGCGGCACGGGATGGTCGAGCTGGATCATGCTGTAAGCGTAGCCGTCGCCCGCGCAAGTCCGCGGCCGAAATTCGGGCAAGGAAATCCAAACCTCGGTTGACGGCGCGAGCGGCAGGCGGTTCTCTGCTGCTGCGGGCCCGCAACCACATCACGTCATGAAAAAGAAACTCGCTCGCACCCCGGGGTGGAAGAAAGCCATCGCTCGTCTCCCGAAGCTCATCCGCGCCGACATCGACGCTCTCTGGGAAAACGGCGGCCGCCTGCCGGCCGAGCAAGTCGGCGACTTGCTGCGGCGCACCAACGCCGAGATCGGCACGCTCATGATGCAACTGCTGCCCGTCGCGCAGCAGTATGCGGTCGTGCCCGTCTCGCACTATCAAGTCGGTGCCGTCGCCGCGGGCATGCCGGCGCCCGGCACCGGTTGGTGCAGCCTCTATCTCGGCGCGAATTTCGAATTCGATAACGTCGCGCTCAGCTTCACGGTGCACGCGGAGCAGTCGGCGACGACGAATGCGTGGCTCAACGGAGAGCCCGGCATGCAGGCGCTGGCGATCAGCGCGGCGCCTTGCGGCTATTGCCGGCAATTTCTCTACGAGCTGGTGACGGCGCAGCAGTTGAACATTCTGCTGCCGTCCGATCCGAAGAATCCCCTCGCCTACACGGCCGCGCCGCTGACGACGTTCCTGCCGCAGGCATTCGGGCCGAGCGATCTCGGCGTCCAAGGCGGCATGATGGACCCGAAGCTGTGCACGCATTCGCTCGCGCTGAACGGCGGCACGCCGGCCGATCCAGTCGTCGCCGCTGCGCTGGCCGCCGCCTCGGGCAGCTATGCGCCTTACCAAACGGATGTCTCGTATCAGTTCAGCGGCGTGGCCGTGCTGACGGCGGACGGAAAAATCTACCCGGGTCGCTACGCGGAGAACGCCGCCTACAACCCGAGCATGTCGCCGCTCGAATCGGCGTTGACGTTCATGAACCTCTCGCAGCCGCAGGGCTCGACGCGCCAGATCACGCGCTGCGTGCTCGTGGAAGTTCCGACGCTCGCCAGCCAACTGAGCGCCACGCAGGCGGTGTTGTCCGCCTACGCGCCGACGGTGGGGCTGGAGTATTACACGGCGAAGATCGTCAGCGGGAAAGCCGCCAAACGCGCGCGGTAGTCTTTGAAGCGTCCACGAAAGGGAGCGGAACTCGTGAGAGTTTCGCTGTCTCTCAAGCGCGAAAGCCTCACGGCTTCCGCTACATGACAGTTAGCCGAGGTAGTTTCGGACGTCCGGCAGTTCCTTCACGCGCCGCCCGCTGCGGTTGCGCTCGAAGTAGGGCTCGGGTTTCGGCGCGTCCTCGTCTTCCTCGGCGTCCTCTTCTTCGTCGTCGGTCTCGATCTCGATGCCGGAGAGATCCTCGATCTCCTCGAAGTATTGCGCGACGCGGCGCGGCGTCGGGTCGAGCACGATCGCGGGATTCGGCAGACCACCTTTCTTCACCTGGATAAAATGCGCCGGGTAAAACTGATCCTCGTAACGGCGGATGAAGGTGCTCAGCCACTTGTTGGCCACGCCTTCGCGCTTGGTAAGGAACACGACGTCGGAAAAATAGATGCAGGCGTCGAACCACGGCGCGAGCGGCGCCTGTTTTTCGGCGAGCTGGCAATCGACCACCGTGAAGACGCGCGCGAGTTCGACGTGATGGCGGTCGAGCCACGGTTTGAGCGACTCGAGCTGCGTCATCGGGTCGCCGCGGGACTCGGCGACGAAAAACACCGCGCCGGTGGCAGGGAGTTCCTGGTCGGGCAGATCGGTGCCGTTCCACGACCAGCGGCGCACTTCGATGTTGGCGCGGGCGGCGAGTTTGTCGTCTGCTGGGTCCGCTGTCTCGCTCTGCGCGAGCAGCACGAGCGCGGGCTCGTCGGGGGCGAGGCCGTTTTCGACGAGGTCGAGCACGGTGCTGCGGCGGCCCGAGCCGGGCGTGCCGAGGATGAAATAGATGGCGGCGGAGGAGCTCATCGCGGACGGAACGAATGCGGGCGCGGGGGCCCGACAAGTCAGAACTTGAAGGTCTGGTTTTGCGCAGCGTGGCGCATCCAGTGGTCGACGAGGACGAGCGCGGTCATCGCTTCGACGATCACAACGGCGCGCGGGACGACGCAGGGATCGTGGCGGCCGCGGCCCTGGAGTTCGGTCGGCTCGCCGTAAACGTCGACGGTTTGCTGCGACTGCATGATCGTGGCGGTGGGCTTGAATGCGACGCGGAAGACGAGTCCCTCGCCGTTGCTGATGCCGCCTTGGACGCCGCCGGACTTGTTGGTCGCGGTGTGAGTTTTGCCGCGTTTGACGACGAAGGCGTCGTTGTGCTGCGAGCCTTTGAGGAGTGTGCCGGTGAAGCCGCTGCCGATCTCGAAGCCCTTCGTCGCGGGGAGCGAGAGCATGGCTTTCGCGAGGTCGGCTTCGAGACGATCGAAGACGGGCTCGCCGAGGCCGACGGGGACGTGGCGGACGCGGCACTCGATGACGCCGCCGACGGAGTCGCCTTCGGAGCGCGCCTGCTTGATCGTCGCGATCATTTTCTCGGCGGTGGGGCCGTGCGGGCAGCGGACGGCGTTGGCTTCGACTTCGGCGAGCGTCGGAAAACGGTCGAGCGACGGCGCGGCGATGTGGTGGATGTGCGTGACGAAGGCGCGGATCTCGACCTTGCCGGCGAGCGCGAGAATCTTGCGCGCGACGGCGCCGGCGGCGACACGACCGATGGTCTCGCGCGCAGACGAGCGACCGCCGCCGCGGTGGTCGCGGATGCCGAACTTGGTCTGGTAGGTGAAGTCGGCGTGCGAAGGGCGGAACTTCGTTTTCATCTCGTCGTAGGCGGACGAGCGGGCGTCGGCGTTGCGCACGAGCATCGCGAGCGGCTGGCCGGTGGTGTGACCGTCAAAGAGGCCGGAGAGGAACTCGATTTTGTCCTCTTCCTTGCGCGGCGTGGTGATGTCGCTCTGGCCGGGGCGGCGGCGGTCGAGGTCGGCTTGAACTTCGGCCTCGGAGAGCGGCAGGCGCGGCGGGCAGCCGTCGATCACGACGCCGATGGAGGGGCCGTGGCTCTCGCCCCAGGTCGAGATGGTGAAGAGTTTGCCGAACGAATTGGGCACGACGCGAAGGTTGGGCGAAGGTCGCTTGCAAGCAAGCCCCGGCTCGGCATCGTGCGGCGCATGAAATTTTTCGTGCTGAGCGGCAGCCACCGGGTGGAAGCGCAGTCGTTGAAGGTCGCGAAATATGTCGTGGCGGCGCTGCCGCAGGAGGTGTCGGGCGCGGAGGTTTTTCTCTACAGCCTCAGCGGGAATCCGCTGCCGCTCTGGGACGAGGCGAGCGGCGGCGCGCCGGACGAGTTGTGGGATCCGATCTCGCGCGAGCTGCGCGCGGCGGACGCGCTCGTCGTCGTGACGCCCGAGTGGAACGGCATGGTGACACCGGGCGTGAAGAATTTTTTGATGAACTGCACGGCCGATGAAATCGGTCATAAGCCCGGGCTGATCGTCACGGTGTCCGCCGGGCGCGGCGGCAGTTATCCGGTGGCGGAGCTGCGCATGAGCGGCACGAAGAACAACCGCCTGGCGTGGATTCCGGAGCACGTGATCGTGCAGCACGTCGAGGGGAACTTGAACGCGCCCGACGGCACGGCGGAGATCGCGAAGGAGGACGCGACGATCCGCGCGCGACTGCGCTATGCGCTGCGCGTGCTCGGCGCGTATGGCGCGGCGCTGCGCGGCGTGCGCGCGAGCGGCGTGGTGGATCACAGGACATTTCGCAGCGGGATGTGAGCGGGCGCGATCGCGGGTGTGGACGCGGGCGGCGGCGCGGGGCGTGGAGCGGGAGTGTGGCGAGTAGGATTGGACGATTTTCGGGGAGTGCGGCTGATTTCCTCCAGGCAAGTCGGCGCGCGTCGCGGAAGCGGTGTCCGCCTTCGCCGAAGGCTTCGGCGGACAGTTTTCTTTCGCCTCGCGAAAGAAGACTGGTGCCCCCGCCGCGAATCGAACGCGGATCAATCGTTTAGGAAACGACCGCTCTATCCACTTGAGCTACGGGGACTAATCCGCCGGGAGAGAAGGCACGCGGGCGCCGGCTCGCAAAGCTAAAAATGCCCGTTGACAGAGGGAGCGTCGACAGCAACATCTCGTCCCCTTTTCCAATCTTCATGAGCACCGAACAGAAGCAACAGAGCCTCAAGCCGGAAGAGATTCCGATGACCCAGCCGCAGTTGATGTCCCGCTACATCACCGACACGGGCAAGATTCTCCCCCGCAAGTATACCGGCATGTCGGCCAAGCAGCAGCGTGAGGTCACGCGCAAGATCAAGCGCGCGCGCCAAATGCTGGTGATGCAGTAAGCCGGAGCCAGACCTCCTTTCGCATTGAGCCGGAGCAGACGCTCCGGCTTTTTGTTTGGTCGCATGAAGACCCGCGTCCACTCGCCCACTCCCGTCGCGTTGCGGCGGCTGGCGGCGGCGTTGCGACGCGGCGAGCTGGTGGCGATTCCGACCGAAACGGTCTACGGCCTCGCGGCGAACGCGCTCGACGCGCGCGCGTGCCGGAGGATTTTCACGGCGAAACGGCGGCCGGCAAACGATCCGCTGATCGTGCATGTGACGGATTTGCGCGCGGCGGAGCAGCTCGCGAAGTTCAACGATGTGGCGCGCGCGCTCGCGCGAGCGTTTTGGCCGGGACCGCTCACGTTGGTGCTGCCGAAGCGCGCGTGCGTGCCGGCGATCGTCACCTCCGGTCAGAACACGGTCGCCGTGCGTGCGCCGGCGCATCCGCTGGCGCGAAAAATCCTCCAGCTCGCGCGCGTGCCGCTCGCGGCGCCGAGTGCGAATCCGTTCGGTTATGTGAGTCCGACGACCGCGGCGCACGTGCTCGACGGACTCGGCGGACGAATTCCGCACGTGCTCGATGGCGGAGCGTGCGCGGTCGGAGTCGAGTCGACGATCGTCGACATGAGCGATCCGGCGCGGCTCGTCGTGCTGAGGCCGGGAGCGATTTCAGCGGGCGATCTGCACGGCGCGCTCGCGCGCGCCCGCCTCGGGGCGCGCATTGGAAAAAAGGCGCGCGAACAGACGCTCGCGCCGGGGTTGCTGGACCAACATTACAGCCCGCACACGCCGTTCACGCTCGTGGCGCGCGCGCCGCGCGAGACGACCGATGCGGATACGGGAGTGATTTTCTGGGAACGTCCGCGGTCGCTCGCGGCCGCTCCAAGTGTTTTTGCGCTCACGCGCTCGGGCGACGCGGACGACGCAGCGCGGTCGCTCTACGCGGTGCTGCGGGCGGCGGATGCGGCGGGGTTCGCGAGGCTCGTCTGCGAAAAAGCACCGGCTCGCGCCGGTGCTTTGGGAGAAGCGATTAACGATCGGCTGCGGCGCGCCGCGGGGAAGCGGCGCGGGGCGCACTAGCGCGGGGCGGCTTCGCCCTTTTCGCGCTTTGCCATCGTGATGTAGTAGTCCTTGTAGGACTTGTCGTAATATTGGGCGTAGTAGTAGCCCGAGACGGTGAGGTTCAGGCCGTTGAGCACGGCGCCGAAGCACGGGACGTTGACCTCGAGCAGACGGCGGGCGGCGAACTGCGCGGCTTTGCGGCGCACGCGATTGAAGTAGATCGTGAACACCGAGCCGTCGACGAGCGGAAGGATGATGAGCGAGTCGCTGACGGCCGCGAGCGGCGGCGTGTCGAAGAACACGCGATCGTATTTTTTGCGCAGATCGGAGATCATCACCTCGAAGCCCTTGCTGTTGAGAATCTGCGTGGGATTCTTCGCCCGTCCGCCCGCGGGAATGATGTCGAGGTTCGGGAAGAGATTCTTGACCGTGACGTCGTCGAGCGACGAGGTGCCGGCGCAGACGTCGATCACGCCCTTGAGGTTTTCGATGCGGAACGATTTGTGAACGTTCGGCTTTCGGAGATCGCAATCGACGATGCAGACGCGTTCGCCGTGGGCGGCAAAGGTGAGTGCGAGATTCGTCGAGACGAAGGATTTGCCCTCACCGGGAATCGTCGAGGTCGTGAGGATGCATTGCGCGTTTTTGCTCTCGTCCTTGAGGCGAAGGCTGGAATGCAGGGCGAGAAACGCTTCGGCGACCTGCTTGTCCTGATTGTTGATGACGATCTGCGCTTTCTCGGGCTGCTCCATGCGCTTGATCTCGGGAATGATGCCGACAAGCGGGAGACCGATCACGCCTTCGATGTCGAAGGAGGACTTCACGCGGTCGTCGATGTAGGCGACGAAGAATGCGAACGCAGTGCCGAGCGCGAGGCCGCCGAGGAAGCCGAGGGCGAGGTTGAGCGGAATGTTCGGCGAGTAGTGGCGCAGGGCGGGCGAGGCACGGTCGACGATGCGGGCGTTTTGCGTCTCGATGGTGCTGCTCATCGAGGTTTCCTTCATGCGCGCGAGCGTGTTGCCGAGGAGCTGCTCGCTGATGCGGAGGTCGCGTTCGAGATTGGAGTATTCGACGGCGGCGCGGTCGAGATCGAGCGACTCGGACTCCTGTTTCGCCAGCGAACCGCGGGCCTGCTCGTCGCTTCGGACCGCGGTTTGGTAATCCGCCTCCGTCATCGAAACGGCGGTGGCGAGCGCGCGGGCAAGCTCGGCCTCCGTCTGATTGAGGGAGTTCATCGCCTCGATCATCTTCGGATGCTTGTCGCGGTAGCGTTCGCGGAGCTGCGCGATGGTAATTTTTTGCGCGGCGACCTGCTGCACGAGCTGCCCGATGAGCGGCTGGCTCGAAATGAACGGAAGATCCAAGAGCGCCGTGAGCGGCTCGCGACGTTCCTGCACCTGCTTCCAGCGGACCTCGGCCTCCTTGCGGCGCGAGTCGGTCTGAGTGACGTAGGCGTTAAGCGCCTTCAGCTTTTCCGTGACGATGTCCTTGCGCTGGTCGAGAGAGACGAGGTTGTTCTTCTCGCGATAGCCTTGGAGGGAGAGCGCGAGTTCCTCGACTTTCTTCTTTTGCTGGTCGGCGCGAATTTTCAGCTCATCGACCGCCTTCATCGATTCTTCGATGCGGAGGCGGGAGTTGTGCGCGATGAATTCGTCGAGGAAGAGGTTCGCGACTTTCGCCGCCACGAAACGGTCCGGATGCGTGTATTGCACCTGGATGATCAGGCTGAGGCGGACCGGGACGATCTTGCGGTTAGTAAGAATGATGCCGGCCGGCGTGATCGGTTCGTCGGAGCCGTCCTTCTGATAAGGAGCCAAAAATTGGCGCAAGTCGTCGCCCGTGAGTCGATCGGCCACGGCCTGGACAATCGCGAGGCTCTCGAGGACTTTTACCTGGGTGTTCAGATCCTCGGCCGAGCGAATCTCGTTATCGACGACGCCTTGGACCTGCATCACGACCGGGTCGCGTCGGAAGACCTGCACGCTGGCGTTCGAGAGATAGAGGCGGGTGCGAGTGAATGTGTAGACTCCGACGGAACTCAGCACCAAAAGAAAAACCACCACGATATACCACACGCGTTCCCGCAGGATCAGCATGTAGTCCTGAAAGCCACGCTGCACGGTGGTTTCCGATCCACCGCCACCGTAGCCGCCATAGCCGCCGTAGCTGTTACCGTAGTAAGTGTAAGGATAGGTGCCGGAGCCTGAGCCTTTGTCGAATTTGGTCGCTGGTTCCATGGCTTAGAGGATGCGTTCCGGAACGAAGATGACGTCGCCTTTCAAGAGCGGCCATTTTTCGGTGGAGCGACCTTTCATGATGTCGTCGAGATTGATGGTGTAGGTTTCCGTTTTTCCCTCCGCCGTCAGCCGGGTGAGGTTTACCCGCCGGATGTCGGCGACGCGTGACTGCCCACCGGCTTTGGCGATGGCCTCCATGATGGTCATCTGCTGCTCGGGAGTGAATGCGATCGCGCCAGGTTGGTTGATGGCGCCGACCACTTGAACGGTGCGAGGCGTGTATTCGAGAACAGTGATCGTGATCTGCGGGTTCTTGAGGAAGTCAGCGTCATAGCGCGCCCGGATCATTTCCTCAGCCTGACGAACCGATTTTCCGGAGAGGTCGATCAATCCGATCAGCGGCAGGTTGACGGTGTATTCCTGACTAATGCGCACTTGGCGCTCCAAATCCGGTTCTTGAAACACGACGATTCGCAGCAGGTCCAACGGCTGCAAAGTGTAGTCGACTGGCGACGCGATGGCCGACTTCGGAGCCGCAGCCGCGATGGGGTCTTCAGCAAATGCCCCGATCGCGAGCGACGAGAGCACGAGCGAAGAAAGAAAGAGACGTCTCATGAGAAAAGCGAAACGGAAGAAGATCGCGAGCGACCTTCTTCCGTCCAGATAATTCCTCAAACTATTTTCAGTAACGGAGGTTCGCCCCGAAACTGAAAACGTTGTTCGCAAATTCGAACAACGCGCTGTCCGAGCTGTTCTTGCGGTGCGTGTAGGACGCCGTGAAATTGACGTTGTTGTTCAGAACGTAAGCGACGCCGACGCCACCTTGGAGAAAGTCGTCAGAGTGAGCCGGGAAATCGGTGGAGCGGTAAGCAAGGTTCGCATTCCAGCTCCATTGCTCGTCGATGCGGTTGTTGGCACCGACATTGACTGAGAAGGACTTGGTCGATTCGCCGAGAGCCGAAGAACCGAAATCGTTCGAGATGCCGAGCGAATACGAGGTTTTCGGCGAATAAGCGTAGGCAAAGCTAGAGTCGACGCCGAAGTCGGAATCGTCAGTGCCGTTGTCCAACTTGCGAAGGCCATAGCCGACTCGGAGCTGGCCGGTCAGTTTCGGAGTAAACTCACCGCGGGCACCGATGTTGAAAAAGTGATCTTTGCTGCCGATGGACGAGCCAGAAAGCTCGGTCGAGCGATAGCGATAACCGGCGCTCCACTGAAGTTTCGGGGAGTATTCAAAATACGCGTCCAGTGGGAGCGTCCAGATGCTGCTATCGCGATAGCCGGGGCCGCCGGAATAATCGGTTTTCTCGAAACGAGCGCCGACGCCAACCGATGTCTTCTCCGTCGCGCTGAATTCCGACAGGGCACGCAGGCTTGTCACGTCTCTTTCCACAATGTCGCCCGGCACCGACGTGTCGTTCTGCGCGTATTCCGTATAGGATGCACCGAGATCGACCTTCGACTTGCCGTTATTGTAGAGCGAATTGAAACCAACGTTCGTCAGAGAGGTGTTCTGCTGATCGTTGTCCGAGTAGCGGAGGATGTCCTCGCGGAAGTAGAAGTTCCCCGACGTGGCCGCATTGCGGCCGAAGACGAGGTCCACACCCGGCGTGAAAGTCAGCACCGTGTCGCTGACCTCTGGCCGCGCAGTCGTGCCGGGACGAAGATAAATGTTATCGTCGAAGTTGACCACTACTGCGCCAGTGAGGAACAGCTCAGCGTTGTCGCCAAGAGCGACAAAGGGGGCGGCCGAGAGAGAAGATGCGCCAAGCGCAACCAGGGCGAACAGACGTCCGTGTGTTTTCATACGAATTAAGGTGTGTCTAGGTCAGCGAGCTACGTCGCATCAGGAAGATGCAAAAGAATTTCTTGAGCAAGGATTATTTCCGGCATTTTTTTCGGCAGTTTCTCGTAGCTATTCACGCGGAAACCGTCTCAGGCTCATCACCGCAAAACCCACGAACCGGTGCGCGCACTCCGTGATCTTCTCTGGGAAATCGAAACTGATAGCATGAGCCGCGCGCGCATTCACTGGCTTCGTGTCGGCTCGGTCGCGCTTCTGGCGCTAACAACAACGACAGCTCTCATCGGCACTGCGTTCTGGCTCTACTTTGTCGAAGTCAGAAATCTGCGAGAGGTCCACTTCGTCGATACTGTTACGCCCAGCGGCTGGCGTCACATCCGAACCGCGTTCGGCGACCGGGCAATTCTCGACGCTGACACCGCGCTACGCGCGAACGACCTGAACGCAGCGCTGCGCCTCTACCGCATCGGCGTCGCAAAATCTCCGCGCAACGCATCCGGCCGAATCGCTCTCGCCAAACTCTACGTGAGCCTGCGTCGACCCGACCTCGCTCGCGACCTCCTCGCCAGGGGATTGCCTGCGTTGGCCGAGAACACCGACTATCTGCGCTTCAGCCTCGGCTTTCTTCTCGAGTTTCAATTCGACACCGAGCTGCGCGCCGTCGCCGACCAACTTCTCGCGCACCCATCGATCGCCGTCCGCCACCAGGCAGCTCTGCACGCCGCCGCCGTCGCATTCCACCGCGGCAATTTCGACGGCGCCGAAAACGTCCTCGTCACGCACCAGCTCACCGATTCGCCCGACGGCGCGCTGCTGCTCGCTCGCTCGGACTTCGAACGCGGTTTCCCCGAACTCGCGCTCGCCCGCCTCACCCCCGCGCTGAACGACCCCGCCGCCCAAACCGCTGCGCTCACCCTCGCCGCCCAGATTCACGAGCGCCTCGGTCGTGCGCCCGACATCGCCCGCAACGCCACCCTGCGCCTTGCCGACGACCCGCTCTCGCCCACTCCTCGCCTCGCCCTCCTCCAACACCTCCGCGCCCAACACCGCACCGCCGATCTCGCCCGCGAGATCGATTCCTATCTCCAACTCTTCTCGCACGACGAGTCTGCCCTGCTCGCCCTCGGCGACTTCGCCGCCCACGCCGGTCAACCCGCTCTCGCCCGACGCATCCAGCAACTCTTCGCGCAAAACAAATGGAGCCCCGACGCCCCCGCGTTCCTCTACGCCGAAGCCTGCATCGCCGCCACGCGTTACGCCGACGGCCTCGCCGAACTCGATCGCTACCTCCGCGACCAGCCCAGTTGGGCCTCGCGCTACGCTCCCGTGTTCGACGGCCTCCGCGCCATCGCACTGCTCGGGCTTCACCGCGACGACGATGCCCGACTCCAACTCGAGCACCTCCTCGCGCAACCGAATCTCCGCGCCGAAAATCTCTCCGCCGTCGCTGCGCGCCTGCTCGCCTTCGACCGCCCACAATCCGCGCGCGCCGTCCTCACCCGCGCCACCGAGATCGATCCGCGCAACCAAGCCGCGCTCACCGACCTCGTCCGCCTCGAAGCCGAACTCGGCCAATTCGACACGCTCCCCACGCACCTCCGCCGCCTCCTCGCGATGCGCCGCCCCTCGCGCGAAGTCCTCACGCTCGTCTACCGCCGCCTCGGCAGCGACCTGAACCTGTTGCACCCCGAGCAACCCGCCCTGCTCGCCGCGCTGCGTCTGCACCTCGGCCGCGAAGTCGCGCTCGCCGCCTCCGAGCCTTAGCCGCGTCCGAGCACGCTCGCGAGCTGCGCGAGCAACCGCTCGTTCTGCTCCCGCGTGCCCACGCTCACGCGCAACCACTCGGGCAGCCCATACGGTTTCACCGGCCGCGTGATCAATCCGCGCCGCTGCAACGCATCGAACACCGCCACGCCATCCCCCACCTTCACGAGCAGAAAATTCCCCTGCCCCGGCACGAACTCCAGCCCGAGCTTCTTGAAACCGTCGCCGAGCTGCGCCAGCCCCGCGCGATTCTCGCGCCGCACCATCGCGACAAACTCCGTGTCGTCGAGCGCCGCCACCGCCATCGCCGACGCGATCGCGCTCACGTTGAACGGCTGCCGCGCCCGCTGCACGATCGCGATCAACTCCTTCGCCGCGTAGCCGTAGCCGACGCGCAGCGCCGCGAGTCCGTAGATTTTCGAAAACGTCCGCAGCCCGATCACCTTCCGCCCCTCCGCGATCAGCACGCGCAAGTCCGGCGGATTGTCCAAAAACTCCGCATACGCCTCGTCGAAGACGAAGATCACGTGCTCCGGCAGCGAGCGCACGAATGCGAAAATCTCCTCCGCCGTGTTCGTCGCGCCCACCGGATTCGCCGGACTCGCGAGAAAAACCAGCCGCGTCCGCGGCGTCACCGCCGCGCGGAGCGCCGTCAAATCCTGCCGCAGCCCCGCCGCCAGCGGCACCTCCACCGGCGTCGCGCCGAACATCAGCGTCACCAGCTTGTAGACGATGAACGACGCCTGGGGCATCACGCACTCGACGCCCGGCGCGAGGAACGCATGCCCGAGCAACTCGATGACCTCGTTCGAGCCGTCGCCGATCACGAACTGGTCCATGCCCAGTCCCCAGTGCTTCGCCAGCCGCTCGCGTAGTAGATAGTAGCCGCCGTCCGGATAAAGATTCGCCTCGCGCAACGCCCGCTCGCCCGCCGCGATCGCTCGCGGCGACGGTCCGAACGGATTCTCGTTCGACGCCAGCTTCACGATCGTCGTCGGATCGAGCCCGAGCTCGCGCGCGACCTGATCGATCGGCTTGCCGGGCTCATACACCGGCTGCGTGAGAATGCCCTTGTTCGCCAGCTCCGCGTAGGTCGTCATGGGAAAAACTCACCGCGCTCCGCCGCGCGCTTCAAATCAAATCCCGTGCGCCTCGTCCGTCTTCTCGTTTTCTTCTCGCTCGCATTCGGCGCTCTGCGCGCCGCCGACGTCGTGCTCGAGACCGGCAAGCTCGACTCCGGCGCCCTCTACACCGTCGCCAAACCCGTCCGCTGGAACGGCCGCGTTCTCCTCCTCGCCCACGCCTATCGCACCGAGGAGCAACCGCTGCACGCCGCCCTGCCCACGCGCCAACCCTTCGCCCGCGCGCTCCTCGACGACGGCTGGCTCCTCGCCACCACCAGCTTCCGCCGCAACGGCGTCATCCTCAAAGACGCCATCGAGGACCTCGACACGCTCCGCAAACAAATCGCCGCCGTCCACGGCGCACCGAGTCGCGTCTATCTCCTCGGCGAAGCTATGGGCGGCGCGATCGTCGCACGCATGGTCGAGTCGTTCCCCGACGACTACTCCGGCGCTCTCGCGCTCAGCCCGGAGTTTCAACTCCAGGAACCGCAACCGACCATCGGCCTCTCGCTCCAGCCGCGCCGCCCGCTCGTCATCCTCGCCAACGATTCCGAACTCTCCAGTCCGCGCGCCTACGTCACCACCGCCGCGCACGCCGCATTTCCGCCCGCACTCTGGCGCGTCGCCCGGCATGGCCACGCCAACATCAACTCCGCCGAAAAACTCGCCGCGCTCCACGCCCTCGTCCGCTGGGTCGAGGAAGGCCGCGCGCCCGAGCCGAACGCCGACGCCACGCGCGCGCCCGAGACCGGCCCGTCGCAAATCGAGTTTGCGCCCGACAACTCCGTCGGCACGGGCCGCGTCATCGCCATCCTGCCCGGCTCCGGCGATCTCGTCGTGAATTTCCAACCCGCCGACCTCGCGCGCCTCGGCATCAAGCCGCGCACGCGCTTCGCCCTCGTGATCGGCGCGCGCGTCGTCCGCGTCTTCTACGCCACGACGCCCGCGCCGGTGAAACGCGACGAATGGTTCGGTTACCCGGAAGCCGACGGCTGGTTCACGCTCGCCGTGAACCGCGGCAACGCCGCCGCCGTCTCCGGCCTGCAAGTCGGCGACGCGGTCGTCCTGCGCCGGCTCGCCGAGTAGCGCCGGTCTCCGACCGGCGAAAAGAAACACCGCATCGAACACGACGCGCGATCACCGCAAACTCCCGCCGTGATCGCGTATCACTCGGCCGGTCACAGACCGGCCCTACTGCCGCTTCACCGGCCGGCTCGTCACCGCGACCCATTTCATCCCCGCGGCCTCCGCCGCGCGGAAACCGGGATCGGCATCCTCGAACACCAGACACGCCGCCGGCGCGATGCCCATCTTCGCCGCCGCGAGCAGGAACATGTCCGGCGCCGGCTTGCCGTGCACGACATCCTCCGGCGTCACGACAATCGAAAACAAGGCCGCCAGCCCGGTAACCTCGAGCGTCTGACGCACGATCGGCCGCGGTCCGCCCGACGCCACCGCCACCGGCGCGCGCTTGGCCGCCGCGATCGCGAAATCCACCACGGGCTGGATCACCTTCATCTCGCCCTGCATCGACAGGAAGATGTCTTCCTTCTCGTGAAACACCCGCTCCGGATCGAGCGACAGCCCGTAGTGCGCGCCCATCAGTTCCGCCACGCGCCGCGTCGGCACGCCGCCGAGCGAGTAGAACAATTCCTCGTCGAGTTCGCCGCGCAGCCCGTTCCGCTGCATCGCGGCGTTCCAGGCGCGGTAATGCAGCGGCATCGTGTCCACGAGCGTGCCGTCGCAATCGAAAATGTAGCCGCCAAAATCGTCAGCCGGGATGTCGAGCTTCATGAGTGAACGGTCGAGCGAAGCGCCGCCCGTGCCACGCGCAACGGCAATCTGCGTCGCAGCCGCGCCGGTCGGGCGCATCGGTAGGGCGAGTCGTCCCGACGAGCCGAAACGGCGGCGTTGCAAACGGCTCGTCGGGACGGCTCGCCTTACCGCCGACCGCCGCGCGTCAGGCGGCTCTTCGGTTTCTCGGGGGCGACTTGCGGCATGCCGCCGCCGTCGAAGATGCCCGAGTAGGTGTAGTTGAAGCCGTCGACCTTCTTCCACTCGATGCTCTGGCCGATGAAACGCTCGATGCTGCGCGCGTCGCGCCAGGTTTCCTCGGTGACGAGCGTGAACGCGTCGCCGGTCTTCTGCGCGCGGCCGGTGCGGCCGATGCGGTGGACGTAGTCCTCGGGATTTTCCGGGACGTCGAAATTGATGACGTGCGACACGTCCGCGATGTCGAGGCCGCGCGCCACGAGGTCGGTGGCGACGAGCACCTCGTATTTGCCGGACTTGAAGCCCTTCAACGCGTCCATGCGCTCCTGTTGCGAGCGGTCGGCGTGCATGACGGCGCACGTGTGGCCGGCGTGCTTGAGGCGGTTGGCGACGTAATCGGCGCCGCTCTTCGTGCGCGAGAAGATGATGACCGAGTGATACTGCGTCTGCTCGAGCAAGTGCGCGAGCAGCTCGAATTTTTGCGCCTGCACCACCGGGTAAAACGCGTGCGTGATCGTCTCGGCGGTGGAGCGTTCGCGGCTGACGGAAATCTTGAACGGATCGCGCAGCGCCCACGCGGCGAGCTGCTCGATCTCGGGCGGCAGCGTCGCGGTGAAGAACAGTGTCTGGCGGTCCTTCGGCACCTTGGCGACGATGCGCTTCACGTCGGGCAGGAAGCCCATGTCGAGCATGCGGTCGACTTCGTCGAGCACGAGGATGTCGACGTTATCGAGGCGGATTTCGCCCTGCTCCATGTAGTCGAGCAGGCGGCCCGGCGTCGCGGCGAGCACGTCGATGCCGCGCGCGAGGTCTTCGCGCTGCTTGCCGTAGCCGACGCCGCCGTAGACGACCGTCACGCGCAGGTCGGTGAACTTGGAGAAATTCTTAAACGCCTCCTCGACCTGCACGGCGAGTTCGCGCGTCGGCTCGAGGATGAGGCAGCGGAGCGCGCCGCGGCGCTCGAGCTGGTGCAGGATCGGCAACGCGAAGGCGGCCGTCTTGCCCGTGCCGGTTTGCGCGGAGCCGATGACGTCCTTGCCGGCGAGCACTTGCGGGATCGCCTGCGCCTGGATCGGCGTCGGGTTCTCGTAACCCATCTGCTGGACGGCGTAGGCGAGGCGGTCGTTGAGGCCGAGC
The DNA here is from genome assembly GCA_016187945.1 of Opitutia bacterium. GTDB lineage: Bacteria > Verrucomicrobiota > Verrucomicrobiia > Opitutales > Opitutaceae > Didemnitutus. The sequence continues at coordinate 1,070,747 of JACPIT010000005.1, read as the reverse complement.
GCGGAGAACGCGGTCTCCATCTTCGGCACTTCGGGCAACGGCTTCGCCGGCTCGTCGTGGCGCGGCGCGCGGTGCGCCGCCGCGTGCGACTTGGGCGCGCGGTCCGCATGTTCGCCGCGCCCGCGGCCGCCGTGGTCGGGCGCGTGCCCGCGACCATGACTCTTGCCGCCGTGGCTGCTGTGTCCGCCGGGCGCGCTGCGCTCGGGTCGATCCTGGCGGTGGCCGCCCTTGCCGGCGGGCTTCGCGTGAGGCGCGCGGTGGGCGTGCGCGGGCTTGGCTTCGGCGGGCTTACCACCGGCCTTGAACGTGTCTTTGATCTTCGAGATGAGCTTGCGGAGCATGTAGCGGAGCTGGGCTTATCGCGGGCAGCTCCGGCCATTGCAACCCCGCAGAAACTACTTCGCCGGCACGGCGGACACGGACGGCGCCGCCTCGGTCCCGTCCTTCGCGGGCTCACCGATGGTAGCGGCGGCCGCCGGCTTGCCGGGGATTTCCCCGTTTTTGCGCGGCAGGAACATCTCATCCGGCAACTCGCGGTTGTGCACCACTTCGAGCACCTGCGTCTTCACGCGCACCGCCGGATTCGTCACCGTCTGCGCGAACGCCATCTTTACGCCGTCGACCTCGCGGTAGTCGTCCATGTCCATCACCACTTTCATCGAGCCGCCGGGACCGGCCTGGATCAGCGTCTCGATTTTCACCAGCAGACCGGTCTCGAGATCGAAGTGGAAGATGCCCACCGAACCGGTGAACGTCGCCAGGTCCACCGCGAGCACGCGATGGCCATTCTTGCCTGTGCTCTCGCCGATCACGCGGCGCAGCGGCGCTTCGTCGCCGATTTTCCGCGGCACGATGTTCGCCGAGCCGATGAGCTGCCCGAGTTCGGCGCCGCGCACTTCGCGGTAGCCCTGCATCTCGCCCCACGCCCAGCCGGTCTTGCCGTCGTAGCCCTGCATCATGCGGCCGACGCCCGGGATGTCCTGCTCGATGAGCACGCGGTTCGGTTTCTTCTGCGACATCGTCATGTCGAACGCCATGCCGTTGGACGTGATTTCCAGACGCGATTTGGTAACGCGGGTCTTGATCTTCTCGATCGCCTCCTTGCTGCCGATGACCGTCTCGAAGCGCTGCATCGCCTCGTCCACGCGTTTCGAATCCGCCTCGAGGCCCTCGGGCACGTGCCAGGGCTCGGCGGTGATCTTCGACTGGTGCACGATCGAGACCACCTCGATCACCGAGTCCGGCGCGCCTTGCACGAGCGCCCGCACGCGGAACGGCATCACGAGGCCGTTCACCTTCCGAAAATCCGACGCCTCGACCGTCTTGGGCTTGTCGTCGTCGGGACACTCGCGGCGCACGCGCAGACCTGTGCTCGGGTTGAAATACCAGCGCTCCTTCCAGCCGCGGCGATCGATCAGCTCGAGCGCCTGGAGCTTCCGGCCGTCGATCTCCGCGTCGGGCAGCCGCCGGCGGGTGGGGAAATCGTCGCGCACGTGCAACGGCTGTGCCGTGAGGTTTTCCCGGCGCATGCGCTCGGCTTTGGCCGGATCCTCGATCCGTCCGCCGAGACTCGCGTGATGCATCCAGGCGAGGCGGCCGTCGTCCGCGTTCACCACTTCGCCGGATGGCGTCTGCGTGACCAGCCGGTAGGCGCCGTTGGCCAGCGACGTGCCCTGCATTTCGAGGACGGTGCCGGGGCCGACGGTGAGTCGCATCCGAAAATCGCTCTGCTTGGCGGCCTTCAGGCGTTTCGCGCCGCCGGCGGCGTCGATCCAGCGATCGATGACCGCATCGGCTTCGTCGGTCGGACTGGGCTTCGCGGTGGCGAGCATCGGCGCGAGGAGCGCCCCGGCGAACAGCAGCGCGCGCCACACGGGCGGTTGGGAAAAGAGTTTCATGGTTTTCGAGGTTGGGTTTGGCCCGTGAGTCGTTGCGCGGCCGGCTTCGCGCGCTCGGCCAGTGCCCAGGCGCGCGCCGCTTCGAGGACCGCATCGCGGCCCGCCGCGAGATCCGCGCGCCGGCGCTCGACGATCTCGTCGGGCGCCACGCCGTGGCCTTCGAGCGACTTGCCGCGCGGCGTCACCATGTCGGCCATCGCATACTGAAACAGGTCGCCGATCGGCAACTGCTTGAACGCCGACGGCAGCGCTTTGCCCGCGCTGCGCTCGCCGAACACCCGCGCGCGCCCGGTCGCTTGCAAGCCCGCGGCCATCAGCTCCGACGTCGAGGCCGAACCGTGGTCGATCAACACCGCGACCGGCCCGGTGAACGCGCCGTCTTGCGGGAAGGCCGCGAACTGCATCACGCCCTGCCGCATCTGCATCCGCCCGAGCCAGAGCTGTCGGTCGCTCATCCAGCCCACGATGCCGCCGGCCATCGGCGCGAGACCGCCCGGATTGCCGCGCAAGTCGAGCACGAGCGCGTCGCCCGCCGGCGTGCGCAGCAGGCAATTTTTCACGTCGCTCATCGCCGCGCGCGCGAAGACGTTGAAACGCAGGTAAGTCACGCCCTCGGGCTCGCGCCGCGTCTCCACTTCGAGCGGGAACGACGGGAAACTGCCCACCGGCTCCGACCACACGCCCTCGTGCGGCGCGCTCTCGATCTCGACCGTGCGCGTCTCCGCGCCCACGGGTTCGATCGCGAGCCGGAGCTTCGTGCCGACGGGCGCGGCGAACTTCGACTTCACCCACGCCGCGAGGTGCTGGCCGGCGCGCAAGCGATCGAAACCGGCGTCGTTTTGCAGCAGCAGCAGGATTTTCCCCAGTTCGCGATCGTCGATCGCCCGCACCGCCGCGCCCGGCGGCACGCCCGCCGCGGCCGCGGCGCGGCCGACCTTCAAGCGCGTGAACACCACGGCGTCGTCCACCCACGCCACCTCGGCGCCGATCGTGCCGATGCGCACGCGCTCCTCCGGTGCGAACACCGCGGCGTCGCGCGGCATGATCGCGAAATGCGAACGATGCAGCTCGCCGAGCATCTGCTGCAGCAGCGCGCGCAGCGCGGGCTTGTCCGCGACCGCATCGAGGCGCGCCGCGTATTTTTCGCGCACGGCGCGCCAATCTACGCCGCCGAACTTCGGATCGAAATACGCCTCGTTCACCGTGCTCCAGACGACGTCGAACGTCTCCCGCCGCACCTCCGGCCACGGACGCTCGGGCGCAGCCGGAGTCGGCTCCGGCGTCGCGGTCGCAGCCGGCCGCGTCGTCGGCTCGGGCTCGGATGCCGACGTCGCCGGCTCGTCCGCCGCGCACGACGCGACCAGCCCCACAGCCCACGCGAAAAGCCCCACCCGCACTCGACGCGAAAACATGCGGCGAGCGAACCGCGCCGCGGCGCAGCGGTCAAGGATTGCCCGCGCGTTTCGCCGCTCAGCGGAACGAAACGCGCAGCGGACGCGCGAGGTGCACGGCGCGGTAGCGGGCTTCGTCAGAATTTCGCCGCCCACTCGCGAAAGCCTCACGGCTTCCGCTACGGCCCAGTCGGAAACACTGCCGCGCTCAGAGGTGGCTCTTGATGCGGTCGAGGATCGTGAGCGACATCTGTTGATCGCCCATCAGGCCGACGCGGATCGTGACTTTCGTCGCGCTGCCGAGTTTCTCGAGTTTGATCTCGATCTTCTTGTCGAGCGCCGTGCGGGCCAGGATGTCGGCGTCGAGGCCGCTCTTGCGCTCGCTGATTTTCGCGAATTGCAGATCGGCCACCGCCTGCTGCGACGCGCGGTAGACGCGGTCGATGTCGCTATCGACGTTCGTCTCGATGGCGCCGCGGACCCAGAGCACGCCGGCGCCCGCGCCGGCGGCGGCGACGACCGCCACGCAACCGGACGTGAATGCCGCCGTGCCAGCCAGCGTGGCCGCGAGCAGCACACGCGCGCCGAAAACGAGAGCGGAGAAACGGGAGGAGCGAAGCGAGTTCGAGGTGTTCATGTCCTCACCGTGACAGACTCCCAGGCATTTTGCTCCGGCAAAAAATTCTAAAAGGCGCGCCGGTCAGGCCGCGCGACCGAGCACGTCGGCGATCGCTTTGCGCAACTGGTCCAGACCGTAGGGTTTGGGCAGGATGCCGCAAAAACCGTGGCGGCGATAGCTGCCGAGCACCGGGTCGCGCGAATAGCCGCTGGAGACGATCGCGCGGACGTTCGGGTCGAGTTTCAGCAAATGTTCCATCGCCTCGCGGCCGCCCATGCCGCCGGGCACCGTCAGGTCCATCACCACGATGTCGAACACCCGCTCGTCCGCCAGCGCGGCGCGGTAGGCCTCGACCGCCGCGGCGCCGTCCGCGGCGCACACGACTTCGCTGCCGAGGCGGCGCAGGAACATCTGCGCCATCTCGCGGATCGGCTCCTCGTCGTCCATGAAGAGCACCTTCGCGCGCAGGGCGGCGGGTTGTTCCGGCACGGGCGTCTCTGTCTTCTCGACGTGCTCCGCCGCCGGCAACCAGAGGTGAAACGTCGTGCCGGCGCCCAGCCGCGAGTCGACTTCGATGTGCCCCTGATGCTTCCGCGCGATCGAGTAAACCGTGGCGAGCCCGAGTCCGCTGCCCTGTTGTTTCGTGGTGAAATACGGATCGAAAATCTTGCTCAGGTGCTCCGGCGCGATGCCGGTGCCGGTGTCGCTCACGGAGATTTTCACGTAGTCGTCCGCGGGGAGCGCCCCGATCTTCCCGGCGGCAGACAGCGAGCAATTGCCCGCGCGGATCGTCACGAGTCCGCCCTGCGGCATCGCCTGCACGGCGTTGATGACGAGGTTCTGCACCACCTGGCCGATCTGGCCTTTGTCGGCGTTGGCGGGCCAGAGATCGGGATCGAGGTCGAACTCGCAACGCGACTTCGCGCCGTGCATCGCGAACTCGGCGGATTCCTTCAGCAACTCCGGCAGCGCGATCGCGGCGCGCACCGGATCGCCGCCCTTGGCGAACGTCAGGAGCTGCTGCGTGAGATCGCGCGCGCGCAGCGTGGCGCGCTTCGCATCGCGCAGCATGCGGTGCACGGACGCGTCGGCGGCGGTGTCCATCTCGGCGAGCGTCACGTTGCCGAGGACGACGGTGAGGATGTTGTTGAAATCATGCGCGATGCCGCCGGCGAGGATGCCGACCGCCTCGAGTTTCGAGGAGCGCATGAGTTCGTGTTCGAGCCGGCGGCGTGCGGTGATGTCCGTCACGAAGCCCTCGTAGTAGAGCAGCCGGCCGTCGGTGTCGCGCACGGCGCGCGAGGTCTCGGAAACCCACAGCGTGTTGCCGTGCCGATCGACGAGGCGCGACTCGAAGCCCTCCACCTTGCCGTGGCGATCGAGCAGCTCCATGAAGCGCCGGTGCTCGTCCTCGTGTGCGTAGGTGAGGCCGGCGTGCTCGCGCTCGTTCCACGCGAGCATCTCGGCGGCGGTCTCGAAGCCGTAGAGGCGCGCCATCGCGGGGTTCACGGAGATGAAGTGCGCGTCCGGCGTCGCGCGGTAGACGCCGCCGACGGCGTTCTCGAACAGCTCGCGGTAACGCGCCTCGCTGTCGCGCAGCGCGCGCTCGGTGGCGAGTTTCGCGGTGATGTCGAACGGCAGCGAGAGCACGCACGGGCGGCCGTTGAACACGAGCGAGTGCGTGAAAACCTCGACGATGAGAATCGTGCCGTCCTTGCAGCGATGCCGCCACAAGCCGGCGGCGTGGCTGCCGCCCGGAACGCTCGGCCGCTGGCTGTGGAATTCGTCCATCGCCCGCGCCAGCCGCGCGGCTTCGTCGGCCGGCCGCAAATCGAGCACCGTCATCCCCGCGAACTCCTGCCGCGAGTAGCCGTAGCGCGTCACGGCTGCCTCGTTCACCATCACGACCTGCATCGTTTCGGCGTCGAAGATATACATCGGGTTCGGCGTCGTCTCGAACAGGCTGCGATAGCGCTCCTCGCTCTCGTGCAGGGCGCGCTGGGCGCGTTTCATCCCGGTGATGTCCGTGAACACCAGCCGCACCCGGGAAAAATCGAGGCGTCCCGCGAGGCGGTTGACCGACCAGTTCACCAGCATGTGGTAATCGTTCCCGGTCGCCCGGTAGACCTTTTCCATCGTGAGCGACTCGCGCTCTTCCCAAATCGCGAGCAACTCTTCCGGGAGCGTCGCCATCGCCTGCGGCGTCATGATCTCGCGGAAACGATGTTCGAGTTCGTCGCGGTCCCGAAATCCGGTCAACTGCAGCGCGATGCGGTTTGCCGTCACGATGCGCTTCAACCGCAGCAGCTCCTCGACGAGGCTCGGGTGCGCGGCGAGATGCGCCCGGAGATCCGTCACGCCGTCGCGCCGCAGCTCCGCGAGACGGCCCGCGATGCCGGTGACGTCCTCGACGACGATCGGATTCGGAGCGAGGTCGAAAATTTCGCGCTGCCGCTGCTCGGAGGCGCGCAACTCCGCCGTGCGCCGCTCGACGAGGCGCTGCAACCGCCAGTTGGCGAGCAAGGCCAGCAAGGCGAGCGCGAACACACCGCCGCCGCCCCAGAAAATCCACGGCGGCAACGCCACCGACGGTCCGCCGCCGATCGGCGCGATGAAGCCTTGCAGTCGCTTGGTGTCTTTCGCCATGCCGAGCTGCACGAACGTCTCGGCCGTGCGCCGCCAGCGTTCCGGATTCACGTGGCCGAGTTCGAGCAGGTCGGCGTTGATCTGCCGCGCCGTCTGGCGCGCCTCGTATTTCAGCCGATCGCGCGTGACTTTCGCGGGGCGGTTCGGGAAGTGCGCGACGATGTAGTCGATCATCTCGTCGGGATGATCGAGGGCGTATTGCCAGCCGCGGAGCACCGCGCGGCGCATCGCCGCCACCCGCGCGGGATGCTGCGCGAGTTCCGTCTCCGTCGTGAACAGCCCGTCGCCGTAGAAATCCACTCCGTAGTCCGCCGGCCGGATCAACCGCACCGCGATGCCCTGTTGCTGCATGTCGAAGGGCAAATCCGTGATGAAGACCACCTGCGCGTCCGCCTCGCCCGTCACGATTTCGTTGACCTCCCACTTGTCCTCCACGCGCACGTAGGATTCGGGCGGCAGCCCCTCCGCGGAGAACATCGCCGCGATCTCCGGGTAGCGCCCGCTCGAGCCCGCCGCGAGGCGCTTGCCGTGCAAGTCCTCCGGCGCGCGGATGTCCGACTCCGCGCGCACCATCACCGCGAGCAGAGAGTGCTGGTAAACCGTCGCCACGAGCACCAGCGCCGCGCCGTTGAGCCGGTCGAGCAGATAAGTCGCCGAGCCGATGCCATACTGCGCGCGTCCGGCCGTCAGCTCGCTGTAAGGGCGGCGCGTGAAACCGCCCTCGCGCAACTCCACCTCGAGCCCCTCCGCCGCGAAATAGCCCTTCGCCTGCGCCGCGTAGTAACCCGCGAACTGGAACTGGTGCGTGTAGGGAAATTGCAGCACCACATGGTCCGGCCGGCCCGCAGCGGAGGCGTGCGCCGCCAGCGCGGCGAGAACCGTCAGCACCGCCGTGAGTTGCCAGAAAAAACGGGTGACCATCCGCAAGGGGTTCTTGCCTCAAAACCACACTCCCGGCCCGCCCCCTTGTCGAGCCATCTCCGCGACACGGGCGCGGCGCGCCGCAATAGATTCGCCAACGCCCAGCTCCGCATTTTCGCTCCCGCCATGCCTTGCACGCTCCGCGCCGCCACTCGGGACGATGTTCCGACGATCCTCGCCTGCATCCGCGCCCTCGCCGACTACGAACGCCTCACGCATGAGTGCGTCGCCACCGAGGAACAGCTCGCGCGCACGCTCTTCCCGGCCGACGGCGCCGCGCCCGCCGCGCACTGCGTGCTCGCCTTCGTCGGCGACGCGCCGGCCGGCTTCGCGCTCTACTTTTTCAACTACTCGACGTTCCTCGCCCGCCCCGGCCTCTACCTCGAAGACCTGTTCGTGAAACCCGAATTCCGCGGCCAGGGCATCGGCAAAGCGCTGCTCCTCCACCTCGCCAAACTCGCCAACGCCCGCGGCTGCGGCCGCATGGAGTGGAGCGTCCTCGACTGGAACCAGCCCGCGATCGACTTCTACGAATCGCTCGGCGCCCGCCGCATGAAGGAATGGCAAATCTGCCGCCTCACGGGCGAAGCGCTCGCACGCTACGCGTGATTGAATTTTCGATTTTGGATTCTCGATTTTCGATTTCCCGGGAGCACGAAAGCCATCAACCAGTTCGCACGATCGACCGCCGGAACAGCGCGGTTTAACTCGCGGCTCAATCGAAAATCGAGAATCCAAAATCGAAAATTCATGCACCTCTTCTGGATCGACGCCTTCACCGATCAACTTTTCGCCGGCAACCCCGCGGGCGTCGTCCCGCTTGAGCGTTGGCCGCAAGACGACGCCCTCCTTCAGCGCATCGCCTTCGAGAATGGCCTGGCTGAAACTGCCTTCTTCGTTCGCACCGGCCCCGAGCGCTTTCACATCCGCTGGCTCACGCCCAATGCCGAAGTCGACCTCTGCGGCCACGCCACGCTCGCGAGCGCGTTCGTGATTTTCGAGCATCTCGGCCAATCCGGCGCACGCATCACGCTCGACTCGCGCAGCGGACCGCTCGTCGTCAGCCGGCTCGCGGACGGCCGCCTCGAACTCGATTTCCCCGCCACGCCCGTCGCTCCCGTCGCTGACGACGCCCTCCGCACCCGCGTCGCCGCGACGATCGGTCAACCCGTCGCGGCGCTCGGCCGCTCGAAGTTCGACCTCGTCGCCCTCCTCGCCGACGCCAACGCCGTGCGCGCCGCTCAGCCCGATTTTCCCGCCATCGCCGCGCTCGACGCGCGCGGCCTCGTCATCACCGCCCCCGGCGACCGCGGCGCAGATTTCGTGTCGCGCTTCTTCGCCCCGCGCCTCGCCGTGCCCGAAGATCCGGTGACCGGTTCGGCGCATTGCGCGCTCACGCCGTTTTGGGCGGAGCGCCTCGGTCGCACCTCGCTGCACGCACACCAACTCTCCGCCCGCGGCGGCCAACTCGCCTGCACCCTCGCCGGCGACCGCGTGAAACTCGCCGGCCGCGCCGTCCTCTACCTCCGCGGCGAACTCGCCGTCTAGCGTCTCCCTCGCAAAGTCGGTCGCGCGCTCATCGCGCCACACGCCGTTCCGTCGGGCAATTTAGCAGCCGACGTGAGTCGGCTGACGAACCCGCGCTACCGCCCCCAGCCGACTGACGTCGGCTGCCACACGCACGCGCCGGCACACCACGCCGGCAGCGCAACCCCGCACGCCGCGCCGTCGTTCGTTGAACGATTTTCAACCGTCGCCTGAATATCTGTCATGGTCACAGTGCTTGTCTGGCATAACTGTGCTGGTATCAATCAAACCGCGCTGCGGCTACTGTGCCGCGGCGTTCTCCGCTAGAGTAGCCGCGCACTTTTGCTTTCCATGCCATGATCCAGACCCTCGTCGCCCCCAAGCCGCTTTCCTCCGCGAAGGCCGCCGCGAGACCGCTCTACGCGGAACTCGCTGACTCGCTCCAAAACCTCATCGAGCAAGGCACGCTGCGTCCCGGTCATCGCGTGCCGTCGGTGCGCATCATGTCGCGCCAGCGCGACGTCTCGATCGCGACCGTGCTGCAAGCTTACACGGTCCTCGAAAACCGCGGCTACCTCGAGGCGCGGCCGCAGTCGGGTTACTACGTCCGCCCGCGCGCGCTGACCAGCGCGCCCGAGCCGCGCATCGCGCGCCCGATGAGCAAGCCGTCCTTCGTCGGCGTGAACGACCTCACCGCCGACGTCATGGAGGTCGCGCTCAACAGCGACTACGTGCCGTTCGGCTCCGCGTGTCCGCACCACTCGCTTTTCCCCACGAAGAAACTCGCGCGCATGCTCGGCTCCGTCGCGCGGCGCGACCCGTCGCTCATCGGCCGCCCCGGCATGAACTGGGGCTACGAACCGCTCACGCGCGAAATCGCCCGCCGCTACTTGCAGGCCGGCGTGCCCATCAGCCACGAGGAAATGGTCATCACCACCGGCGGCACCGAGGCGCTCAATCTTTGCCTCCGCGCCGTCACCAAGCCCGGCGACACCGTCGCGATCGAAACGCCCGCGTATTTCGGTTTCCTCGAAATCATCCAGGCGCTCGGCCTGCGCGCGCTCGAAATCCCGACCTGCTCGCGCCAGGGCATGTGCATCGAGTCGCTCCAGGAGGCGCTCGCGCAAAACGACATCAAGGTCGTGATGCTGATGCCGAATTTCCACAACCCGCTCGGCTCGCTCATGCCCGACGAGAAGAAGCAGAAAATCTACGAACTGCTCGCCGAGCACGACCTGCCGATCATCGAGGACGACATCTACGGCGACACGCATTTCGGCGACATCCGCCCGAAGCCGCTCAAGGCCTGGGACCGCGACGGCCGCGTGATGCTCTGCTCATCGTTCGGCAAGACGCTCGCGCCCGGCTTCCACGTCGGCTGGACCGCGCCCGGCCGTTACCTCGAGCGCGTCCGCCGCCTGAAGTTCATCAACACGATGGGCACGCCGCGCATCCTGCAGAAGACCATCGCGGAGTTCCTGCGCGACGGTGGCTACGATCACCACCTCCGCTCGCTGCGCCGCGCGTATCGCGAGCACCTGCACTCGTTCCTCCAAGGCATGCAGCGCCACTTTCCCGAGGGCACGCGCTACAGCCGCCCGCAAGGCGGCAACTACATCTGGGTCGAGTTCCCGGTGAAGGTCGACACGCTGCGCCTGCGGCGCGACGCGCTGAAGCACAAGATCAACACCGCGCCCGGCTCGCTCTTCTCCGCCGTGAAGGACCGCTACCGGAATTGCCTCCGCATGAGTTGCAGCCAGCCGTGGTCCGACGAAATGGACGCCGCGCTCCACACGCTCGGCGACCTCGTGAAGCAGCAGCTCTGACAAGTAGCGCCGGTCTCCGACCGGCGATTTTCTTGCCCGCGCGCGAAACCCTCGCCCGTTTTACGCGCTAGCGTCCGCCGCGTCCGTCCTCCGTGTTCCGTCCTCCGTCCTCAGTCCTCCTCCGTCCGCCATGCAGATCGAAAACCTCCCCTTCGGCATCACCGACTGGTCCGCCGTCCCCGCCGAGCGCAAGCCCGGCCTCGCCGGCTGGGCCGAGTGGCGCGTGCGGCAGTTCGGAACCATCCGCGTGCGCCTGCTGACCTATTCACCCGGCTACGTGTCGGACCACTGGTGCACGAAAGGCCACATCCTCTTCTGCGTCTCCGGTGAGCTCACCACGCAACTCGAAGACGGCCGGACGTTCGTCCTCCGGCCCGGCATGAGCTACCAAGTCGCCGACCACGCCGAGCCTCATCGCTCCTCCACGACCGCCGGCGCGACGCTCTTCGTCGTCGACTAGAACACATCCCCCGCTCGCTCCCGCGAGTCGCTCCTTCAACCTAAACTTCCTCCTTCAACTCGCTTCAGCGCATGCGCCGTCACGTCGCCATCCTCGTGTTCGATGAAGTCGAAGTCCTCGACTTCGCCGGCCCGTTCGAAGTCTTTTCCGTCACCGATGAACTCTCCGGCGGCACGCGCTTCAACGTCTGCCTCGTCGCCGAAACACCCGGCACCATCCGCGCGCGCAACGGTCTGAAAATCGTCGCCGACCACACGCTCGAGTCGGCGCCCGCACCGCAAATCCTCATCGTCCCCGGCGGCTACGGCACGCGCGCGCTGCTAAAAAAACCCGCGCTCGTCGAGTGGGTGCGCCGCACCGCGAAACACGCCGAGATCGTCGCCTCCGTCTGCACCGGCGCGCTCGTCCTCGCCAAAGCCGGTCTGCTCGACAGCCTCGACGTCACGACGCACGCCGAGAACCTCGACGACCTGCGCGCGCTCGCGCCCGCCGCCCGCGTGCACGGCGACCGCCGTTTCCACGATCACGGCCGCATCGCCACTGCTGCCGGCATCTCCGCCGGCATCGACCTCTCGCTCCACCTCGTCGCTCGCCTGCACGACACCGCCACCGCCGAAGCCACCGCGCGCTACATGGAGTATCACTGGCGCAACGACGCCGGCGCGCAGCGCTGACCTCCTCTCGACTCTCAGCTCTCAACTCTCAACTCTTCCGTGTCCACCCACGCCCAACCCGCTCCTCGCGGCCAACTCATCGCCGCTTTCGCCGCGGTCTACCTCGTCTGGGGCTCGACCTACCTCGCCATTCGCGTCGCGGTGGAGACGATCCCACCGTTCTTCATGGCCGCGACGCGCTTCGCCGTTTCCGGTGCGCTGCTCTACGGCTTCCTCTGGTTCACGAAAAAAATCCGCCCGACCGCGAAGCAGTGGCGCGACAACGCCATCGTCGGCCTCTTCCTCATGCTCGGCGGCAACGGCCTCGTGTGTTGGGCCGAGCAATCCGTTCCCTCCGGCATCGCCACACTGCTCGTCTCCGCCGGCCCGTTCGCCGTCGTGCTGCTCGACTGGGCCATCCACGCCGCCGATCCGACGAAGAAACGCGGCGCGCGCCCCACGCTGCCGCTCTGGATCGGCCTCGCGCTCGGCTTCGCCGGTCTCGCGCTGCTCGTCGGCCCCGACGTCGCGCACGGCACCGGCGGCCTGAATTTTCTCAACGTCGGTGCGCTGCTCGCCGCCACGTGGCTCTGGAGCGCCGGCTCGCTCTACGGCCGCTACGCGTCGGAGCCCGCCGAGCCGTTCACGGCGTCCGCGATCCAGATGGTCACCGGCAGCGGCTGGCTCTTTCTCGCCAGCGTCCTCGCCGGCGAACCCTCGCGCCTCACCGCCGCCGCGTTCACGCCGCACGCCGTCACTGCCTGGGCCTACCTCACGCTCGTCGGCTCGCTCGTGGGCTTCACCGCGTTCGTCTGGCTGATGAAGCACAGCACGCCCGCCAAGGTCTACACCTACACCTACGTGAACCCGATCGTCGCGGTCTTCCTCGGCTGGCTGATCCTGCACGAAAAGGTCGACTCGCGCATCTTCCTCGCCGCCGCGGTCATCATCGTCGGCGTCGCCACAATCACCGTCGCCAAAGCCAGGAAACCCGTCGCGGCCGCGCCGCAAGCCGCTTCGTCTCGCCCCGGCGAGTCCGCCCCCGCCGCCGCGAAATCCTGACGACCGTTGTCACCGATCGTCGAATCTCGCGACTCGGCTGTCGCTTGAGTTGCAAACGGTAGGGCGGCGCGGCTCGCTCCGCCGCGAGGACAGAGTCCCGTTTCCGGCGCACCGGGCCGGTGCGCCCTACCCGTGCGTCCGACAAGCGAGACTCAATAGGTTAAATTTTGCCGTATCCGCGCCCCGCATCGCGCCACGCCACCCGCGCACCCGCCGCGCGGAAAACGACAAAGATTGCGGCAGGGACGACGCCGTTTTCGGCGTATAATGAGGAGTGAACGCTCGTCTCGCCTCCTCCTTTTTCGCCGCTCTCGCGCTGCTCGTCGGTCTTGCCCTTTCCGGCTGCGGAAGATCCTCCGCTCCCGCGACGACTGCTGGCCACGATCACGCCGCCGAGGCGGCCGCCACCACGTATCAGTGCCCGATGCACCCGTGGATCAAGTCGGACAAGCCGAACGCCAAGTGCACCATCTGCGGCATGGCACTCGTCGCCGCGAACTCCGCGAGCGCATCCAGCTCCGCTTCCGCCGTCGTCGACCCGAATCTGGTCACGCTCACGCCCGCGCAAGCCGCCGTCGTCGGCGTGCAAACCTCGCCCGTGCGCCGCGGCACGCTCACGCGCTCGCTGCGCGTCACCGGCGCGATCGACGACGACGACACGCGCCACCGCATCCTCGCCGCGCGCGTGCCGGGCCGCGTCGAAAAATTGTTCGTCAACTTCGTCGGCGCCGAAGTCCAGGAAGGCGCGCAACTCGCCACGATTTTCTCGCCCGACATGCTCACCGCCCAGCGCGAATACCTCGAGCGCATGAAGGCCGGCGCGATCGCCTTCACCGCCGCCGAGCGCGCCGCCGCGAAGGAAAAACTCCTCGGCCTCGGCCTCACCGACGAGGAAATCAACATCCTCGAAAACACCAAGCAGGCCACCGCGATGGTGACCGTGCGCGCGCCGATGTCCGGCACCGTCGTCGCCCGCGGCGCCTACGAGGGCAAATACGTCGGCGCGAACGACGAGCTGTTCCAAATCGGCGACTTCTCGCGCATGTGGTTCGTCTTCGACGCCGCCGAGCCCGACCTCGCCTGGCTGCGCGTCGGCCAGCAAGTCGACGTCGCCGTGCCGTCGCTGCCCGGCAAAATCTTGACCGCGCCCATCGCGTTCATCGACCCGAACCTCAACGAAACCACGCGCACCGCGAAAGTCCGCGTCGTCCTCGACAATCCCGACCGCCTCCTGCGCCACCGCCAGACCGCCTACGCCTCCGTCGTCGCTGAAACGCCCGACGCCCTGCTCGTGCCGCGCACCGCCGTCCTGCAACACAGCGGCCGCGCCGTCGTATTCGTCGAACGCAGCAACCACGCCTACGCTGCGCAGGAAATCGCGCTCGGCCGCACCGGCGATGCTGACGCTGAAGCCGTTTCCGGACTCAAGGAAGGCGACAAGGTCGTCACCGAAGGCGCGCTCGTCCTCGACGGCCAAGCGCAACTCGCGCACGCCGCCGTCGGTGCCGGCGCGCACGACCACGCCGCCGCTGCGCCGCAGAAAATCTCCGTCGAAGTCCCGAAGCCCAGCGATGCCGCCTACGCCGCGTTGAAGACGCTCGCCTTCGCCGCCGCCGACGCCGCCGACCTCCTCGCCTCCGATGATCTCACCGGTTACCAGAAGCACCTCCCCGCCCTCCGCGCCGCACTCGCCGCCTACGTCGCCGCGTCCTCCGGCTCGGCAAAAACACCACTCGCGAAATCCGCGCTCGTCGACGGCCCCGACCTCGACGCCGCACGCCGCGCCTTCGAACCGTTCAGCACCGAGTTGGCCGACCTCGTGAAGGCGCAACACCTCCACCACAAGGAGAACCTGACGATATTCCAGTGCCCGATGGCGCCTGTCCTCGGCACCGGCCGCTGGCTCTCGAAGAGCAAGACGCTCCGCAATCCCTTCTTCGGCTCTGCCATGCTCGAGTGCGGCGAGGAAATCGAGTGAGCGATGTTGCTTAATAGGAACATTCCCCCGCGGGCACGCTGCCGTATCGGCCGCCGCCGCGCTCGCGCCCTCGGTAACGCGCACATACCGCGGCGGCAGTCGCCCGGCCACTTGTTGCTTAATAGGAACATTGCGCGGACGCCACGCACCGGTCCATGCCGCGACGCGCGGCGCCTGCTTCGACTTTCTCTCCCATGATCAACGCCGTCATTCGCTGGTCGCTCAATAACCGCTTCATTGTGCTCGCGGGCTTCCTCGCGCTGTGCGCGTGGGGCGTCGTCGCGTTGCAGCGCGTGCCGATCGACGCGATCCCCGACCTCTCGGAAAACCAGGTCATCGTCTACGCCGACTGGCCGGGACGCTCGCCACAGGAAGTCGAGGACCAGATCACTTACCCGCTGAGCACCTCGCTCCAAGGCCTCGCCGGCGTGAAGAGCGTGCGCGCCACCTCGATGTTCGGCTTCTCGTTTCTCACGGTGATCTTCGAGGACAAGATCGACACCTACTTCGCCCGCACGCGCGTGCTCGAGCGCCTCAACTCCCTCGGCGACCTGCTGCCGTCCGGCGTCGTCGCGCGCCTCGGTCCCGACGCCACCGGCCTCGGCTGGATCTATCAATATTACCTGAAGGACGACTCCGGCACGCAGGACCTCGGCTCGCTGCGGACGTTGCAGGACACGTTTCTCCGCTACCAACTCACCGCCGTGCCCGGCGTCGCGGAGGTCGCGAGCCTCGGCGGCTTCGTGCGCCAGTGGCAGGTCGAGGTCTCGTCGCTCAAACTCCGCCAATACGACGTGATGCTCGGCGAAGTGATGGACGCCGTCGCCGCGGCCAACCTCAACGTCGGCGGCAAGACCATCGAGGAAAACGGCGCCGAATACATCGTGCGCGGCGTCGGCCTCGTGAAGAGCGCCGCCGACCTGGAAACGATCGCGCTCAAGCCGCGCAACGGCACGCCGCTCTACCTGCGCGACGTCGCGACCGTGCGGCTCGGTGGCGATTTCCGCCGCGGTGCGCTCGACGTGAACGGCCGCGAAGTCGTCGGCGGCATCGTCGTGATGCGATACGGCGAGAACGCCTACCGCGTGATCGAAGACGTCAAGGCGCGCCTCGCGTCGCTCTCCGCCGGTTTGCCGAAGGGCGTGACGGTGCAGCCGTTCTACGATCGCAGCGATCTCATCTCGCGCGCGATCGACACGCTGAAGCACGCGCTCGTCGAGGAAGTCATCCTCGTGACGCTCGCGCACATCCTGTTTTTGTTTCACTTCCGCAGCATCCTGATCGTCACGCTGCCGCTGCCGGCCTCGATCCTGATTTCGTTCATCCTGATGGATCGCTTCGGCATCCCATCGCACATCATGTCGCTCACCGGCATCGCGATCTCGATCGGCGTGCTGGTCGACGCGGGAATCGTGATGACGGAAAACGTCATTCGCCACTGCGAGCGCGCGCTGGAAGCGAAAGGTAGGGCGAATCCTCCGGACGAGCCGTCGTCCGAAGCGGCTCGGCCGGGACGCCTCGCCCTACCCCGGCCCGACCTCAGCGCTCGCGAAGTCTTCGACCTCACGCTCGAAGCCGCCACGCAGGTCGGCCGCCCGATGTTCTTCTCGATGCTGATCATCATCCTGGCGTTCGTGCCGGTGTTTTTGCTCAGCGGTCAGGAGGGCAAGCTCTTCCACCCGCTCGCCTACACGAAGAGCTTCGCGCTCCTCGGCGCCGTGCTGCTCGCCATCACCGCTGTGCCGGTGTTCTGCACGCTGCTCGTGCGCGGGCCGTTCAAGCCGGAGCACGAGAATTGGCTGATGCGTGGGCTGCTGAAAATCTACGACCCCGTGCTCGACTGGGCGCTCACGCACCGCAAGAGCGTGCTCGGCGCCGCGTTCGCATTGCTCACGGTCTGCCTCGTCGTCGCGTTCGGCCTGCCGCGCAAGGTCACGTCGGTGCTTGGAGGTTGGGGTTTGGAGCTTCCCGCGCGTGTCGCGGGCGGCTTCGGCAGCGAGTTCATGCCCACGCTCGAGGAAGGCTCGCTGTTGTTCATGCCGGTGCTGCTGCCCGCGACGTCGCTCACCGAGGTGAAGCGCATCATGGCGTGGCAGGACAAAGTCATGAGCGAGCATCCCGCCGTCGCCTCCGTCGCCGGCAAACTCGGCCGCTCCGAGACCGCCACCGATCCCGCGCCGGTCGAGATGATCGAGACGACGATCATGTTGAAGCCGACCTCCGCGTGGCCTGCCGGCACGACGAAGGAGAGCATCATCGCCGATCTCTCCGCGAAGCTCATGAGCGTCCCCGGCTACGTGCCCGGGTTCCTCCAGCCGATCGAGAACCGCATTCTGATGACGAGCACCGGCATTCGCGCGCAGGTCGGCGTGAAGATCTTCGGCGACAACCTCGACGCACTCCAGGCGAAGGCCTTCGAAGTCGAACGCGTCATCAACCGCATCCAAGGCGCCACCGGCGTCGCGCCGTCGCGCGTGCAGGGCAAGCCCTACCTCGAGATCGCCGTCCGCCGCCCCGACCTCGCGCGCTACGGCCTCAGCGTGAAACAGGTCTACGAATACGTCGAAGCCGGCCTCGGCGGCGCGAACGTCTCGACCACGATCAACGGCCGCGAGCGTCGCCCGATTCAGGTGCGACTCGACTCCGAAGACCGCAGCGACATCGAGAAGCTCGGCGAGCTCAGTTTCCCCACGCCGTCCGGCGCCGTCGTGCAGCTCCGCCAGGTCGCCGACGTGAAGCGCGTCGTCGGTCCGAACGAAATCCAGAGCGAAAACGGCCGCCTCCGCGTCTTCGTGCAGGCCAACGTCGGCGACCGCGACCTCGGCGGTTTCGTCGACGAGATCAAGGAGCGCCTCGCCAAGGAGGTCACGCTCGACCCCGGCATGACGATCGAATACTCCGGCCAATACGAGCACCAGATCCGCGCGCGGCAGACGCTGCTCTACGTTTTCCCCGCGGTGATCCTCATCATCTTCGCGCTGCTCATCGTGACGTTCCACTCGGTCGCGGAAGCCGCGCACGTGATCCTCGCCGTGCCGTTCGCGCTGACCGGCGGCGTGCTGCTGCAGGCGTTCATGGGCTTCAATTTTTCCGTCGCCGTCTGGGTCGGCTACATCGCGCTCTTCGGCACCGCGATCCAGACCGGCGTGGTGATGGTCGTGTATTTGGAGGAAGCCGTGACGAAAGCGCGCGCAACGAAAGGTAGGGCGAGTCCTCCGGACGAGCCGCAAAGACTCTCGAATGACGGCGCGCCCAGCGGTCGCGCCCTACCTGCTCTCACCCGCGACGAACTCCTCGCCGCCGTGAAAGAAGGCGCGCGTCTCCGCCTCCGACCGAAAGTCATGACGGTCGCGACGACCGTCGCGTCGCTGTTGCCGATCTTCTGGAGTTCGCGCACCGGCGTCGAAATCATGCAGCCGCTCGCCGCACCCGTCGTCGGCGGCATGCTGTCGTCGCTCGTCCACATCCTCGTCGTCACACCGGTGATTTTCGCGTGGCTGCGTGAGCGCGAACTCGCGAAAATTTGACCATGCACGCCCACTCGCCCACTCCCGCGTCCGGCGACGCGGCCACGTCCGCCGCGTTGCCCCCGCCCGATCAGCCCGTGCACATGGGCCTGCCGCACGAGCGTTACCTGCGACCGAAATTCTACGTCGCCGCCGCGCTCTCGCTGCCGGTGCTCGTCCTCGCGATGTGGCCGATGGCTTCGCACAACCTCTACGACTGGCTGACGATGCAGCAGTCGGCGTGGATTCAGTTCGTGCTGACGACGCCCGTGTTCTTCTGGAGCGGCTGGCCGTTCATCCGCCGCTGGGCAAAAGCGATTCGCGAGCGCGACCCGAACATGTTTCTGCTCACCGTCACCGGCACCGGCGCCGCGTATTTCTTCAGCGCCGCCGTCGTGCTGCTGTGGGAGCACCTGCCCGCGCAATTCTTCTCCGGCCACGGCGCGACGCTCTACTTCGAAGCCACGGCGTTCACGACGACGATCGTCCTGCTCGGCCAAATCCTCGAGCAACGCGCCACCGCGCGCACCGACGCCGCCATCCGCGCGCTCATGAATCTCGCGCCGAAGATCGCGCACCGCGTCGATGCGAACGGCACGGAGCACGACGTGCCGGTCGAAGACGTTCATCCCGGCGACCTGCTCCGCGTGCGCCCCGGCGAAAACCTGCCGGTCGACGGCGTGCTGGCCGACGGCGCCGCCGAGGTGAACGAGTCGATGCTCACCGGCGAGCCGCTACCGGTAGTCAAATCATCCGGCGACAAACTCAGCGCCGGCACGCTCAACACCACCGGCTCGTTCGTCTACCGCGCCGAGCGCGTCGGCGCCGACACGCTGCTGGCGCAGATCATCCGCCTCGTCGAGCAAGCCATCGACAGCGAGCCGCCCATCGCACGCCTCGCCGACAAAGTCATCACGTGGTTCTTCCCGGTCGTGATCGCGATCGCGGCGACGTCGTTCGTCGCGTGGACGCTGCTCGCGCCCGAGCGCGGCTGGCTCTACGGCCTGATCAACGCCGTTTCCGTGCTCATCATCGCGTGCCCGTGCGCGCTCGGCCTCGCGACTCCGATGTCGCTCGTCACCGGCATCGGCCGCGGCGCGCAAGCCGGCGTGCTCGTCAAAGACGCCGCAGCCCTCGAAGCCCTCGCCGGCGCCAACACGCTCCTGATCGACAAAACCGGCACGCTGACCGAAGGGCGCCCCGAGGTCGTCGCCGTGCAGGTGGAGCGCGTTGACCCCAACGCGCTCGGTCGCGCGGGCTCGCCGCGAGAGTCCAACGAGCGTCTTGGGGACAAGCCGCTCCACCTTTCGGAAAACGATCTGCTCGCGCTCGCCGCCGCCGCCGAATCGCCGAGCGAGCATCCGCTCGCGCGCGCGATCGTCGCCGCCGCGAAAGCGCGCGGCCTCGCGCTTGCGAGCGCAACGGATTTCCGCGCCGAGATCGGCGCCGGCGTCTCCGCGCGCGTGAACGGCCGCAGCGTCAAGGTGGGCCGGGTTGACCTCAACACGGCTGAGCGCGTTGGGGTCAACGCGCTCCACCCCACGGCCACCGTCATCGCCGTCACGCTCGACGGTCAACTCGCCGGCACCATCGCGCTCGCCGATCGCGTGAAATCCACCACGCCCGCCGCGGTCGCCGAGCTGCAACGCCTCGGCTTCAAGGTCTACATGGTCACCGGCGACCGCACCGCGACCGCCGAGGCGCTCGCGCGCGAGTTGCGCCTCGACGGTTTCCACGCCGAGGTCACGCCCGCGCGCAAACAAGAGCTCGTCCGCGAGCATCAGGCGCGCGGCGAGCGCGTCGTGTTCGCCGGCGACGGCCTCAACGACGCCCCCGCGCTCGCCGCCGCGAACGTCGGCATCGCGATGGGCACCGGCACCGACGTCGCCATGCACAGCGCCGGACTTGTGCTCGTGAAGGGCGACCTGCAAGCGCTCGTGCGCGCCGTGCACCTCAGCCGCGCGACGCTCCGCAACATCAAGCAAAACCTCTTCTGGGCGTTCATCTACAACGCTCTCGGCCTGCCGCTCGCCGCCGGCGCGTTTTACCCGCTCTTCGGCTGGCTGCTCAGCCCGATGTTCGCCGGCGCCGCGATGAGCGTCAGTTCGATCACCGTCGTCACCAACGCCCTTCGCCTGCGCCGCGCGAAGCTGTGACCGCCCAGCCGGTTTGTAGTCTATTAGACTACAAGTGCATTCAGCCGCTTCCCTCGGGAACACCGAGAGACCAGGCCGGTTTTGTAGTCTAATAGACTACAAAACTGCCTTGGGGCGCTCTCGCGACTTTGGACCGCCGGTTTCTGGGCAACGGTTACGAACGAAGTCCCGCGGATCGACAACCTCTTGCGCGACGCTCGCCTTTCCGCGGAACCCAAGTAGGTTTCGCGGCGTCTTTCCTCCCATCATGAAAGCCCGACTTTTCCCGCTCCTTCTCACGCTCGGTGCGCTCCTCCTCGTCGCCGGCTGCGAGACCGTCGACACCCGCATCGCGAAAAATCCGCAGCTCTTCGCCAGCCTCGACACCGCGACCCAGGAGAAAATCAAGCAGGGCATCATCGATATCGGCTACACCGAAGACATGGTCTACCTCGCCCTCGGTGCGCCGGATCAGAAGCGCGAGGCCCGCACGGCCACCGGTTCGCAGACGACCTGGATCTACAGCACCTATTTCGAGCGCTACGACGGCACGCACTTCGCCGGCTATCACCGCCGCGTCTACTACGACCGCTACCTGAACACGTATCGCGTCTACTACCAACCCGTCTACGCCGACGTCTATCGCCCCGAAGTCGAGGAGCGAATCCGCGTCACGTTCCAGAACGGCAAAGTCACCGTCATCGAGCAGACGAAGGACTGACGCGCGCGCGGCTTGCGCCGCGATCGGCGGGCAGATTGCCTGCCGCGATGCTGTCGCTCGCACCTCGTCCGCTGTTCGGCCTCGTCTTGCTTTCGATCCTCTCGCTCGCGGCTCGCGCGAGCGAATTGTGCCTCTGGTATCGGCGCCCGGCCGCCGCGTGGGTCGAGGCGCTGCCCATCGGCAACGGCCGCCTGGGCGCGATGATCTTCGGCGGCACCGGCACGGAGCGCATCCAGTTCAACGAGGACACGCTCTGGACCGGCCAGCCGCATCGCTACCACCACGTCGGCGCGGCGAAATTCCTCCCCGAACTCCGCGCGCTGCTCGCGGCAGGAAAGCAAAAGGAGGCCGAGGCGCTCGCGCTGCGCGAATTCATGAGCGTGCCGCTGCACCAGACCGCCTATCAGCCATGCGGCGATCTCCAGTTCGAATTTCCCGGACACGACGCCGCGACCGACTACCGCCGCGAACTCGATCTCGACGCGGCCGTCGCCACCACACGCTACCGCGTCGGCGAGACGACGTTCACGCGCGAGGCGTTCGCGAGCCACCCGTCAAACGCGATCGTCGTTCGCCTCGACGCGGATCGCGCGGGACAACTGACCTTCGCGCTCCGCCTCACGAGTCCGCACGAAGGCGCGACGCCGCGCGACACCGCGCTGCCGGGTCTCGCGCTCGAGGGCCGCGTGAAGGCAGGCGCGATGCGCTTCGCCGCACAGGTGCACGCGCGCGTCGAAGGCGGTCGCGTCGCCCGCGAAGGCGACACGCTGCGCGTGACCGGCGCCGATCGCGTGACGCTCGTGCTCACCGCGGCGACGAACTTCATTTCCTCGGACCAACTCTCCGACGCCGATCTCGTCGCGCGTTGCACGGCGCAACTCACGGCGCTCGCCGCCGCGCCATCGGAGGCGTTGCTCGCGGCGCACCAGGCCGATCACCGCGCGCTCTTTCGCCGCGTCGCGCTCGACCTCGGCACGTCGCCAGCCGCCACGCTGCCAACCGACGAACGCCTCCGCTCCGAGAGGAAGGCCGACGACCCGCAGCTCGCCGCGCTCGCGTTTCAGTTTGGCCGTTACCTGCTCATCGCGAGCAGCCGCCCGGGCGATCAGCCCGCAAATCTGCAGGGCGTCTGGAATCAGGATCTCCGCCCCGCCTGGGAGAGCAAATACACGGTGAACATCAACACCGAGATGAACTACTGGCCCGCCGAGGCGACCGCGCTGCCCGAGTGCACCGAGCCGCTGTTCGCGATGATCGAGGATCTCGTGCCGAGCGGCCGCCTCACCGCCGAGCACCACTACGGCGCGCGCGGCTGGGTGCTGCATCACAACACCGATCTCTGGCGCGGCAGCGCGCCGATCAACAATTCCGATCACGGCATCTGGCCGATGGGCGGCGCGTGGCTCTGTCAGAGCCTGTGGGAGCATTATCAATTCGGCGGCGACCGCGCGTTCCTCGCGCGCGCGTATCCCGTGATGAAGGGCGCGGCGGAGTTTTTCATGGATTACCTCGTGCCCGCGCCAGCCGACGGCCAGCTCATGTCGGGGCCGTCGAACTCGCCCGAGCAACGCGGGCTCGTGATGGCACCGGCGATGGATCACCAGATCATCCGCGGCTTGTTCGACTGGACCGCACGCGCGGCCGACGAACTCGGCACCGACGCCGCGTTCGCCGCGCAACTCCGCGCGACCGCCGCGAAACTCATCCCGAACAAGATCGGCCGGCACGGCCAGCTTCAGGAGTGGCTGCTCGTCGACGCCGACGACCCGAAGAGCACGCACCGCCACGTCTCGCATCTCTGGGCGCTGCACCCGGGCAACGAGATATCGCCCCGCACGCCGGAGCTTTTCGCCGCCGCGCGCCGCTCGCTCGAGTTCCGCGGCGACGACGGCACCGGCTGGTCGCTCGGCTGGAAAACCAATTTCTGGGCACGCCTGCTCGACGGCGATCACGCGCACAAGATGCTCCTGCGCCAGCTCCAGTTCGTCGATCCTGCGACGCCGAACAACATGGCCCACGGCGGCACCTACCCGAATCTCTTCGACGCGCATCCGCCCTTCCAGATCGACGGCAACTTCGGCGCCACCGCCGCAATCGCCGAGATGCTCCTGCAAAGCCAGAATGGCGAACTGCACCTGCTCCCCGCGCTGCCGAAAGCCTGGCCGGCCGGCCGCGTCACCGGCCTCCGCGCTCGCGGCGGCTACGTCGTCGATCTCGCCTGGCACGACGGCCGGCTCACCGAAGCGCGCATTCGTTCGACGCTCGGCCGCGCGACGACGGTGCGCTACAACGACGAAACGCGCCCGCTCGCCATCGCCGCCGGTGAGAAATTCGTCTGGCGCTGAGTAGGGCCGGCTTCAGCCGGTCCAATTCGGCGTCGCTCGCACGTGAGGGCCGCGAGCGCGAGTTCTCCCGGGCCGGCTGAAGCCGGCCCTACTTTTCCAGCACGCGGCGCAACACCGGCGCGATGCGCCGCGCGAGGGCGCGGTTCGCGTAGCCGGTCCACGCCACCGGCGTCGTCGTGTCGAGTGGCGCGCGCAGCGGCTTGCCGTCCGGCGCCGTCACCACGCAACCGGCCTCACGCGCAATGAGCGCCGTGCAGATGTCGTAAGGGTGACACGCCAGCGCTCCGCCGGCGCTGCCGCACTCGGCGCCGCCGAGACCCAGCCGTGCGAACGCAATCGGACGCAGATCGGCGACGAACCGATCGTGCCCGGCGATCAACTCGTGCAGTTGTCCGCCGGTGCTCAGGTATTGGTCGTCGAACACGTCGTTGCCCTCGCCGAGTTCGCGCAGGAGCCGCACCTCGATCTCGGCGAGCCACGCTTTGCCGGCCGGGAAAAACTTCGCGACCGAGGCGAACCCGTGCGCGAGATCGCGGGCGCTCGACGGACGCGGCATCAGCTTCGCTCGCTTTCCCGTGCGCAGATCGACTCGCTCCGCCCGCACGCCACCGCCGCGCACGGCGCTGAGTTGGTCGGCAAAGCCGCCTTTGCTCGTCGGCAGTTCGGTCATCGCCGCGACGACGATGTCCGCCAGCGTCGTCCGCACGCCGCGCTGTGGTGCCAGGCCGGCGAGGCTCCACGCGCTGCGTTTGTCGAACATCAGGCCGCGCGTGCCGTCGATCGGATCGAGGATCAGTTTCCACTTCGTCGCCACGGCCGGAGCGCTGCGCGGGAACGTCGTCGCCGCTTCGCCGCCTTCGAGGCCTTCCATCACGAGTTCGAGCGGCGTGGTGCGCGGCCAGTTTCGTTCGAGCCAGCGCAGCACGGTCGCTTCGGAAACTTTGTCGATGCCGTAGATCGTGTCGGCCGCCGTCACGGCGGCGACGCGCGCGAATCCGCCGCGCCCGCCACCGCCACGCCGACGCTCGCGGACGCGCGCACGTTGCAAATCGTCGCGGATCGAATCCTGCAAGCGGCAGAGCAGACGGCGGGCGGTTTCGAGGTTCATAATCGGCAGGTGGCGCATTTTCTCACCATTAACGCTCGTGCTGACGAGGTCGAAAAAGTCCCCGCCTCTTGCGACCGCGCGTCCGCCGCGATAGTTTGCCGCCATGGCTACTCTCACTTCCGTCCGTCGACCGGTCGGCAAGAAGCCGGTCACTCCCGAGCCGCCCGCCGCGCGACTCCTTTCCCCGCTCCGCAAGACCACCCACGCCACCACGCTGCACGAGCTCGCGCTCGAGCAACTCCAGCACTTCAACATCGATCCCCACTCCGCCGTCGGCCGGCCGTTGCTGGCGCTGGCCGAGAAAATCTACGCGTCGCACGGCGACGTGATGGAGCTGTGGGAAGCGACCACGCACGAGCTGGCGCACCTGCCGCGCGAGGACCGGCTCGCGCTGTTCAACGCGAAGAAGTTCCTCGCGTTCCAACTCGCGAAGCTCCTCGACACACTGCAAAACCCCACGCGCAAGACGCACCAGTCGCTGCGCTACTCGAACGCCACGACGCTCGCCAAGGGCCCGTATCCGGTCTTCGACAACGTCACCGCGCTCTTCTCCGCCAATCCCGTCATCACGCGCACCGCGACTTATCTCTACGCGTGCTCCGAATGGATCGACGAGGCGTTCCAAGGCAAGGAGCCGCTGCACGAGATCTACTCGCGCCTGCTCAACCCGACCTCGATCTCGCTCGCCAACCACATCGTCGACATCGAGTGCGGACCGTTCGCCGGCGAGTATCTCGCGTGGAACTTCAACTCCGGTATGGCCGCGATCGACTCGCTGCTCTCGCACCTCGTCGGCTACCAGGACGTGATCCTCTCCTCGCGCAACATCTACGGCGGCGCCTACCAGCTCATCCACGACTGGTTCGGCAAACGCTCGAACCTCGATGTCGGCGTGTCGTTCTTCGACGGCGCCACCGCTGAGGATTTCGCCCGCGCGCTCGCGGACACGAAGGCCAAATTCGCCGATCGCCTGACTGCCGGCCGCTGGATCTACGTTTACCTCGAGAGCCCGTGCAACCCGCACGGCGTCTTCCTCGACGTGCCGGAAATCTGCCGCCTCGCGCACGCCGAAGGCCTCACGGTCATCTGCGACTCGACGGTGGGCACGCCGTTCCTCACGCGGCCGCTGCAACATCCCGATCCCGCCGCGCGCCCGGACTTCGTGCTGCACAGTTACACGAAGGATCTCACCGGCCACGGCACCACCACCGCCGGCGTCGTCATCGGGCGCAACGAAGACATGTTCCTCCCGAAGGGCGAGCACACGCACGCCGGCAAGACTTGGGACGACACGCTGTTCTGGAACGTCTACTACGTGAAGGGCGCGTTCCTCGATTCCGACAAGGCCTTCGAGGTGCTCACCGGCATGAAGACGCTCGAGCTGCGCATGCTCAAAAAATGCATCAACACCGCGATCTTTGCCCGCTGGCTCGCCTCGAACCCGCTCGTGACGGTCCACGGTCCGGCCAATCCGCGCGACGCAAACGCCGCCATCGCCGAGCGCATCGCCTACCTCGGCCTGCCCGCGCCGCTCTTCACGATCGACCTGGAGAAGGCGCTGATCTCGCGCGAGACGCTCGAGCGTTTCTTCGATTCGCTCGCGCCGATGTTCGGCCACATGGTCTCGCTCGGCCAGAGCAACACGCTCGTGCTCTGCCCCGCGCTCACGTCGCACTCGGAACTCGGCGAAGACGCGCTGCGCGAGGCCGGCATCACGCTGACGACGATCCGCATCGCCGTCGGCGACGAGGCGCCGCGCGAGATCATCGGCGACTTCCTCACCGCCGCGCGCCACACGCTCGACCGCGAACACCCGGGCTTCAGCGCGAAGTTCATGCACGGCGCGGCGATTGACCGGCTGGTGGACGAAGTCTATCTCGACGTCCACCGCCGCCACGCCGCCGCGCAGCCGCGGTTCGCCGAATGCCTGAAATAACCCCGAACGCCCCGCGCCTGCGGCCCGCCCGCCTCGAAGACCTCGATGTCGTGCTGCCGTGGGCGCCGGACGCCGAGGCGATGCGGATGTGGGCGGGCCCGACGATCGGCTTCCCGGTCGCGCGCCAGCAATTTTGGGAAAACCTCCACCACGTGACCGGCGAGGCCTTCGTGCTGTGCGCCGCCGCACGGGACGAGATCGTGGGCTTCGGCCAAGTGATGCATCGCGAGGACGATTTCGCGCATCTCGCCCGCATCATCGTCTCGCCGACGCGCCGCGGCGAAGGACTCGGCCGCACGCTCTGCCGCGAGCTGCTCCGGGTCGCGCCGAGGTTCCTGTCGGTGCGCGCGTTCTCGCTCTACGTTTATCCGGAAAACGTCCGCGCCCGCGCGCTGTATCGCTCGCTCGGCTTCGTCGACACGCGCGAAGAACGCGGTTTCCTGCGCATGGAAAAACCCGGGCTCGACCTCAAGTAGGGCGGCGACTCCGTTCGCCGCCGGACATGCGTGGCGCGGAACGGAGTCCGCGCCCTACCCATACGTCGTCGCAGTCGCGCACCGCTCAAAACATCATCAGATACGCGCTCGCCTGCTCCGTCGGCGTGAGTTGCACCTCGTGGCCGTTCTGCGGATCGAAAAACACCCGACCGCGCTCCGTCAGTGCCTGGACGAGCGCGTGCCGCGAACGCCCGTTGTCGCGCACATACCAGATCGGCCCGAGCGCGAGCGCGTGCCCTGGATTCCGCGCATGAAACGATTCCCGGAAATAATACGCCTGCGCGAGTCCCGTGTAGAACTCCACGAAGCGGTTGCAATCGAAGCGCTCGTTCCAATCGACGATGCCGACGCGCGAGAGCTGCGTGCGGTATTCGCGATACCATTTGCCCAGCCACGCGCTGTTCACCTCGGCGTAGCTGTCGTCGCCGAAATACATCACCGGGATGCGCGCGCGCACCTCGCTCAGCGAGTAGACGCGCCCGGTCGTGATCGGCGCGGCCATCTCGGCCGATGGCTGTGCGAGCTGCCGCGACGCGCAGCTCGCCAGTGACAGCGCCAGCACCGCCAGCGCCAACACCAGCGCGCTGCGCAGATCGGGGTAACTCGACCAGTAAGCGTGCATCGGGGGGTGCCGCTGAAAATAGCCGCCGCCCGCGCACCGCGGCAGGCGTGCCGCGCCTCCTTCGCATGCGCCGCAACACCCCATCCACCGCGCCCGATCCACCGTCCGGCCCGCGCGCCAATCAGGTTGCGACTCCCGCGCCCACCACAGTCGTTTGGGCCTTTCGTTTTCGCGCGCGCCCGACATCTTCCCGGACTTCGCGCATGAAAACCCGCCTGCTGCTCGCCGCTTTCCTCGCCACCGCGCCGTTCGCGCGCGCCAGTTCTCCGCAAGACTTCCTGCCGCCCGCTCCCGCGTGGCACGGCGCCAGCGAAGGGCTCCTCGCCAGACCCGATCACCCGTGGATCACGCCCGCGGAAAAGACCGGCCTCGCCGACTCGCCCAACTACGCCGACACGATCGCGTGGCTCGAGAAACTCGCCGCCGCCTCGCCGCGCGTGAAACTCGTCGAGTTCGGCGCCACCGCGCAGGGCCGTCCGCTTTATCTCGTCGTCGCCAGCAAGGAAGGCGCCGCCTCGCCCGAAGAACTCGACGCCAACGGCCGCCCCACGCTCCTCGCGCAAGCCGGCATCCACTCCGGCGAAATCGACGGCAAGGACGCAGGCCTGATGCTCCTGCGCGATCTCGCGTTCGGCGATCGGGCCGCGCTGCTCGAGAAGGCGAATTTCCTCTTCATTCCCGTCTTCAACGCCGACGGCCACGAGCGCAGCTCCGAGTGGAACCGCCCCAACCAGCGCGGCCCGATCCACCAAGGCTGGCGCACCACCGCGCAAAACCTGAACCTCAACCGCGACTACATGAAAGCCGACTCCCCTGAGATGCGCGGCCTTCTCGACGTGCTCGATACCTGGCAACCCTCGCTCTACCTCGACCTCCACGTTACCGACGGCATCGACTACGCCTACGACATCACCTACGGCTTCAACGGCGAGCGCAGCATCTTCACCTGGTCGCCCCGCATCGGCGCGTGGCTCGCCGACACGCTCCGGCCGGTCGTCGATCGCGCGCTCGCCGACGCCGGCCACATCCCCGGCCCGCTCGTCTTCGCGCAAAACAACCGCGACCTCGCCGAAGGCCTCGGCATGGGCGTCGCCACCCCGCGTTTTTCCAACGGCTACGGCGACCTCCGCCACATCCCGTCGATCCTCGTCGAGAACCACTCGCTGAAACCCTACCGGCAACGCGTCCTCGGCACCTACGTGCTCCTCGCCGCCGCGCTCCGCGCGCTCGGTGAAAACGCCGCGAGCGTCCATGCCGCCATCGAAGCCGACCGCGCCGCGCGCCCCGCGCAACTCCCCGCCAACTTCGACCTGCCGCGCGAGACAGGCGCGCAGATCGACTTCGCCGGCATCGCGTTCGAGACCTACGAGTCACCCGCCTCCGGCACCAAGGAAGTGCGCTGGCTCGGCACGCCGAAGACTTACGCCGGGTTGCCGATTCACCTCGATCGCCACGGCGCCCTGCTGGCGCGACCGAAAGCGTTCTACGTGTCCGTGACGAAGCCCGAAATCATCGAGCGCCTGCACGCGCACGGCATCGAGCTGGACGAACTCAGCGAAGAAACCACCGTTCGCGTCACGCTCGCGCGCCTCGCCGGCCCGAAGCCCGCCGCGACGCCCTTCGAGGGCCATCACCCGCTCAAGTTCGACCGCGTCACCTGGGAAACGCGCGACGAAGTCTATCCCGCCGGCTCCGTGCGCGTGTCGACCGACCAACCGCTCGGCGATCTCGCCATGATGCTGCTCGATCCGGTCAGCGACGAGTCGTTCCTCGCGTGGGGCTTCTTCCCCGAAATTCTCCAACGCACCGAGTATATCGAAGGCTACGTCCTCGCGCCGCTCGCGGAAAAAATGCTCGCCGACGACCCGAAGCTGAAAACCGAGTTCGAGGCCAAGCTCGCCGCCGAACCCGAGTTCGCGAAGAGCCCGACCGCGCGTCTCCAGTGGTTCTACCAACGCACGAAGTTCTACGACGACCGCTACCTGCTCTACCCCGTCGGGATCGAACGCGACGAAAGCGCACCGCTGAGCGGCGCCGTGAAGTAGGGCCGGCTTCAGCCGGCCCAGCCGACTCCCGCGCGCAAATTTAGCCCGCGATCAACGACCAACTGGTCCGGCTGAAGCCGGACCTACTCGCGCAAATGGCGCGGAGGAACCCCCGCGCCATTCGCGTGTGCAGAGTCTGCGACGGGCGCGCCGCGCACGCGGCCGGCTATTGCCAGAAGCCTTCGACGAAAACGTAGCCGTCGTCGCGGCGTTCCCAACGCGGCGGCACCCACACGGCGCCTCGGCGCGGCGGGATCACCCACTCGCCCGAGCGCCATTCGTAGTGTCCGTCGCGCCACACCCACCAACCCGCGACCCACACGTGTTCGACGGACGGGCGGGCGCTGATGACCTGCGGTTGCACGCCCACAGGCGGCGCTTGCGTGACGATGATTTGGCCCGACGGCGTCGCGCCGATCACCGTGGTTTGCGGCGCAGGCGTGACAGCCGGAGCGACAACGACGGTCTGAGTCGGCGGCGTGGCCGGCGGCGGCACGGGCGCCACGGTCTCGGAACCGCAACCGGCGAGCAGGGCCAACCCCGCGCCAGCGAGCACCGCGAGCAGCAATCCCGTCGCGTGATCTTCGGAAGCATGAGCTGTCGGTTTCATGCCGCGTTAGAGTGAAGCGCGCGGCTCCGGGTTGCCCGGAAAAAATCCTCCCCTGTGCATCGGGCCGGCGCGCGGCGCCTCAGACCGTTTGCGGCGCGATCGCTCCGGCGTTCGCGGCCGGCAAATCGACCGCTCCCTCGATGGGCAACTCCACGATGAAACGCGTGCCGCGGCCGAGTTCGCTCTCGCACCAGACGCGCCCGCCCATCGCCTCGACGAGCTGGCGCACGATCGCGAGTCCGAGGCCCACCGAGCTCTCGCCCGCCGTCGGCCGCGCGTCGAGCCGCGCGAACTTCGTGAACAGCCGGTCCATCGACGCCGGCGCGATGCCCGGACCTTCGTCCGCCACGGTGAATTTCGCCGCGCGCTCGTCGCATTCGACGACGACATCGATGCGCCGCCCCGCCGGGGAAAACTTGATCGCGTTCGAGAGCAGATTGTCGAGCACCTGCCGCAACGCGCCCGCGTCCGCCAGCAACTCCGCCGCGTCCGGCGCCTCGACGCGCAGGCGCAGCATCTTCCGCACCGCCCGCCGGTGATGCTCCACGACCGCCTCGCGCGCGAGCGTCGCCAGGCACACGCGCTCCGGGCGCAATCGCCGGCGGCCGTCCTCGAGCGCCTGCGCGTCGAGCAGGTCGGAAAGCAAATCCAGCACGTGCGTCGCGAGCTGTTTCATTTCGCGCACGACGCGGCGGCGTGCGTCGCGGTTGTCGACGTCGACGAAATCGAGCGAGAGCACGAGTCCGGTGAGCGGATTGCGCAGGTCGTGCGCCGCCATGCCGAGCAACTGCGCGCGCTCGCGGCTGAGTTCCTCGAGCCGCGTGTGCGCCGCGCGCAACTCCGCCTCGACCCGGCGGCGCTCGAGCAGCTCGCGGCGCAGGCGGTGATTGTGCCAGAACACCGCGCTCACGACGAGAAGCAGCACCGCCGTGCCCGTCGCGAGCACGCGGCGCACTTCCTCCCAGCGCAGCATGTCCGAGTGGTCCACGCGCACCCAACGATCGACCACGGCCTGTTTCTCCGCGGGATCGAGCGCCGCGATCGCCGCATCGAGCGCGGCGGCGAGTTCAGGGCGATCGCGCCGCACGGCGAAGCGCAGCTCGAAGTGGTAGCCGGCGAGCCCGGCGATTTTCAGGTTCGTGAGGCCGTTCGCCTTGATGAGGTGGTTCGCGTTCATGAGGTCGGTGAGCACCGCGTCGGCCTCGCCCGCCGCGACGAGCCGCAGCGCCTGCTCGGTGTTGCGCGCGACGACAAAGTGCGCCTGCGGCTGATCGACGCGCAGCCGCTCCGTGACCGCGTGGTCGGGCACGACGGCGACGCGCCGGCCTGCAAGCGAATCGAGCGTGGCGAGAAACGGCGCCTCGGTGCGCGTGATGATGCCGAACGCCTGCCGCAGATACGGCGCGGTGAACAGAAAGTCGCGTTCGCGCTCCGGCGTGCGCGCCACGCCGCTCAACACCTCGATCTCGCGCGCGCGAGCGAGCCGCAGCGCCGTGCTCCAATCCGGCACCGCCACGCGCTCGAAACGCTCGCCGAGCTGCCGCTCGACCAGCCGCACGAGATCGACATCGAGACCGACGAGCCGCGCCGGTTCGCCGAAGCTGAACGGCGGCCATTGCGGGTCGCTCGCGAGTTTGATCCGCGCGGGCTCCGCCGCCGCGGCGGCGAGCGCGAGCGCGGCGAAAGCAAAAACGCGTGAGACGGCGGACGGCATGGAGCTGGCGTGGGAGGCACGGCGCACGCGGGCTATTTCCGGCGAGCCCGCGCCGGTTTATTCCCGACAAATTTTCCACCGCCACCCGGCGACCAGCGCCGGCCCCGAGCGGCATTGGGGCTAATAAGCAACAATCTGCCGGGAGCGTCGCGGCCGA
Organism: Opitutia bacterium; assembly: GCA_016187945.1. GTDB lineage: Bacteria > Verrucomicrobiota > Verrucomicrobiia > Opitutales > Opitutaceae > Didemnitutus. Next base: position 1,038,370 of record JACPIT010000005.1, on the reverse strand, counting down.
CCGGAAGCCGGTGCTGCGTCCCCGCGTCATATCGGGTTTGCCAACCACCGCGCGCGCCGCTTGGTTGACCGTCCTTTCGCCATGCAACGCACTCTCGTCAAAGACGCGCACAACGCCACTGCTCCGAGCGACGCGATCCTCCTCCAAGGCTGGGTCCGCACGCGGCGCGACGCCAAGGCCTTCTCGTTCATCGAGCTCAACGACGGCTCCTGCCTCAAAGGCATGCAGGTCATCGTCGACGCTTCGCTGCCGGACTACGCGAATGTCGCGCGGGCCAACACCGGCGCGTCCGTCGAGGTGCACGGCAAGCTCGTCGAGTCGAAGGGCGCGGGCCAAAAATGGGAAGTCGTCGCCACAACGTTCGCCGTGCTCGGCGAGGCCGACGCCACTTATCCGCTCCAGAAAAAGGGTCACACGCTGGAGTTCCTCCGCGAGATCGCGCACCTGCGTCCGCGCTCGAATCTCTTCGGCGCCGTCTTCCGCGTGCGCAGCCGCCTCGCGTATGCGGTCCACCAGTTTTTCCAGGAGCGGAATTTTCACTACGTGCACACGCCGATCATCACGGCGAGCGACGCCGAGGGCGCGGGCGACATGTTCCGCGTGACGACGTTCGACGTCGCCAACCCGCCGCGCACCGAGGACGGCAAGCACGTCGACGACGCGAAGGATTTCTTCGGCAAGAAGGCGTTCCTCACCGTGTCGGGCCAGCTCGAAGGCGAGATCTTCGCGCACGCGCTGAGCAGCATCTACACGTTCGGCCCGACCTTCCGCGCCGAGAACAGCAACACCTCGCGCCACGCCGCCGAGTTCTGGATGATCGAACCCGAGGTGGCGTTCTGCGACTTGCACGGCAACATGGATCTCGCCGAGGAGTTCGTGAAATACCTCATCCGTGACGCGAAGGAGCACTGCGCGGCCGACCTCGAGTTCTTCTCCAAGTTCGTCGACAAGGACCTGCTCGCGCGCCTCGACTTCGTTTTGGAAAAACCGTTCGTCCGCTGCAGCTACACCGAGGCCGTCGAAATCCTCGAGAAGAGCGGCAAGACGTGGGAGCATCCGGTCGCGTGGGGCACGAATCTCCAGGCGGAGCACGAGCGCTACCTCACCGAGGAGCACTTCAAGTGCCCGACGACCGTCTACAACTATCCGCGCGCGATCAAAGCGTTCTACATGCGCGCCACCGACGGCTGCTCGCCGGGCCGCGAGACGGTCGCCGCGATGGACCTGCTCGTGCCCGGCATCGGCGAGATCATCGGCGGCAGCCAGCGTGAAGAGCGTCTGGAAAAACTCCGCGAAGGCATGGCGCTGCACCACCTCGACGAGAAAGCCTACTGGTGGTATCTCGACCTGCGCCGCTACGGCAGTGTGCCGCACGCGGGCTTCGGCCTCGGCTTCGAGCGCATGCTCATGTTCGTGACCGGCGTCGGCAACATCCGCGACGTGATCCCCTTCGCCCGCACCCCGGGCACGGCGGATTTCTGATGTAGCGCCGGTCTGTGACCGGCGGACTGCTGCGCTGTCCCTCGCCAGTCAGAGACTGGCGCTACTACTCCGCGCGCAGGAGCTTCACCACGTCAACCTGGCCCGCGCGGCGCGCCGGCCACCAGCATGCGGGCAGCGCGACGACGAACATCACGAGGCCGACGACGCCGAAAATGACCGGATCGGCGCCGCGCGTGCCGTAGAGCACGGCCGTCATCAGCCGCGCCAAGCCCCACGCGATGCCGAGCCCGAGCGCGACGCCGAGCGCCGCGAGCACGAGGCCACCGCGCACCACCAGCCATTGCAAGGACGCCGGCGTCGCGCCGAACGTCAGCCGGATGCCGAATTCCGCGCGGCGCTGCGCCACCGAGTAGGCGATCATCGCGAAGAGCCCCAGCACCGCCAGCAACAGCGCGAGCCCGCCGAGCACTTCGAGCGCGGTCATCACGAAGCGCTCGGTGCTGATCTCCCACCTGAGCTGCTGCTCGAAGCTGTTCACGGACATCACGGCGAACTTCGGCTCGACCTCGTAGATCGCGCGGCGCAGGTCGCTGTTGAATTTCGGGCCCGGTTTCGCCGCGGTGCGCACGAGGACGTTGAAGTTCGTGTTCCCCTTCTGCTGCCAATACGGAAAATAGAATCGCGGCTTCGCCTCGAGGCGCGCGGAGCGGATGTCGCCGACGACGCCGACGATTTCCCACACGTCGTGCGGCGTGATTTCGATCCGCTCGCCGAGCGGGCTGCGTCCGGGAAAGTAATTTCGCGCAAACGTCTCGCTGACCACGACCGACACCGGATCGCCCGGCCGCAACTCCGCGAGCGAGCGACCCGCGCGCAGCGGGACGCCGAGCTGCTCCAGCACGTCGGGCATCATGAGGTGCGCCGCCGCCTCGACTTCGCCGGCGTCGGGCCGGCTCGACAGCTTCACCTTCGCCGGTCCGAAGAAACTCGGCGCAAAGTTCGACCCGACAAAACTCGCGCCCGTCACACCCGGCACGGTTTTCAGGCGCTCGACGATCTGCTTGAACCGCTCGAGGCGCACATCCGCCTTCATATTTTCGTCCCGCGAGATGCGGAGGTTCACGACGAAGCGGTTCGCCGTCCGGAAACCCGGATCGTATTCCTGCAATCGCTGAAACGTGCGGATCATCAGTCCGGTGCCCGCGAGAAGCGCGACGGCGAGCGTCGCCTCGACCACGACCAGGGTGTTGCGCAGCAGGCGCAGACGCCGGCTCTCGCCAGTGCCCTGACCGCCGTCCTTCATCGCGTCGTTCACGTTCATCTGCGCCGCGCGCCACGCCGGGCCGCTGGCGACGAGCATGCCGGTCAGGACGCCGAGGAGCGCGAGGTAGCCGAGCGTTTCCCAGCTCAGCGCGATCGCCTTGAACGCGTTTTCCTCGCTGCCGGGCGCGACCGCCATCAGCGCCGGCAACAGCCATTTTGCCACCATCACGCCGAACGCGATCGCCGTCGCCGCGAGCACGAGGGCCTCGATCAAGAGCGGCCGTGCCACCGCCCAGCGTCCGGCGCCGAGCGCGAGGCGGATGCCGGTGTCGCGCCGGCGATCGAGCGAGCGCACGAGCATGAGGCTGCCGGCGTTCACGCAGGCAATCAGATAGAGAAACGTCACGGCGACGACGCCGGTCCACTGCATGACGACGAAGCGCTGGTAGCCGTCGAACTCCGGCGGCGCGTCGATCGGTTTCAGGACGGCGTTGAACTTGCCCATCGCCTCCGCGTAAGGCTGCCCCTGCTCCGGGAGGATGCCGCGCAACTCGGTCCGCGCAGCCGCGAGCGTCACGCCCGGCCGCAGGCGCGCGATCGTGGCCATGCTGTTGAACGCGGTCTGCGGCGTCGCGACGGGCGGCACGACCAGCGGCACACAGAGACGTCCGCCCGCGGTGTTGAACGGCGCGCGATAATCCTCCGGCAGCACGCCGACGACCTGGTAGTTCCGCTCGTTGAGCCGGATCTCCTTGCCCAGGATGGCCGGGTCCGCTCCGAACCGGTTCTTCCAATAGGAATACGTGAGGAGCGCGACGTTGTCCGAGCCGGGCTGTTCGTCGTTGGGCAGAAACGTGCGGCCCATCAGCGGCGCGACGCCGAGCACGGTGAAATAATTCGCCGTCACGCGCGCCACCGCCACGCCCTCGGGCTCGCCGTTGACGACGAGGTTGAGCGTTTCGGTCGTGCCACCCGCGAGGGCGGAGAAGGACTTCGCGCGCTCGCGGTAGGCGAGGAAACGCGCGAGGAAAGTCGGGTTCGAAAACCGCGCCCCCTGGGAGATCGCCTCGATGCGGACGAGTTCGTCGATCCGCGGAAAATTGAAGCGCAGCAGCAGCGAACCCGAGAGGGTGCTGTGCAACGCCGCCGCGGCGCCGATGCCGAGAGCGAGCGTCAGGATGACGGTAATAGCGTAGCCGGGAGCGCGTGCCAGCGAGCGGCACACGACGCGAAGGTCCGAAAACATAGGGGAGCGGAACGACGGCCCGATCGATCCGAGAATCAATCCACCAAGTGCTCCTGCCAGCGTCAATCGCTCCCTCGCGTGCGCAGCGCGATTGTGGGAGCGGCTTTACGCCGCGATGCGAATGCGGCATGCGCTCCGAACCAATCGCGGCATAAAGCCGCTCCTACAGGTCGCGCGCGCGAGCGTTGCCGCGACGACGCCACGCGGCTACGCCGAGTGCCAACGCGCCGGCGAGCGCGGCGTAGGTCGATGGCTCCGGCACGGCCGACGCGGAGACCATGAGCGCGATGGAGTTCAGCCAGATGTCGCTCGCCGTCACGGTGACGGAATACGCGGCCGAGCTGTAGGCGCCGAGCCAGCTCGTGGGCACGACGAGTTGCGACGAGAACGTCGTGTCCGTGTCCTCGAAGAATTGCGGCGCGCTGTAGGGCGCCGTCGTGTCCTGCACGTCGAGCAGCGCGTTGGTCGTGGCGTCGAAACCGGTGCGCTGGTTGAAGTCGAGGGCGTGGCTGAGCACGACGTTGCCGCTGGCGATCTCGCGCACCTGCACGTCGAAGCGATTCAGCAGCGGCAGTTCGTCGAGCGACGAGGCGTATTGAAACGTCAGACCGTCCGCGTGCGTGCCGGCGGCGAGAAGCGAGAGCGATTGCGCGTAGGTCGCGCCGCTCGACGCACCGCGCAGCGTGGCGTCGTTCGGATTGAAGAGCAGCATCGGATGCATGTGCGGATCGAACCACGCGTCCGTCGCCGTGAGGCCGCCGACGGCGATCTGGTTCTCGAGCGGGTTCGAGGTGCCGAAGCGCAACTCGAAGTGCAGGTGGTAGGCGTAGGCCTCGCCGCCCGAGCCGCCGGTGTTGCCGAGGTGACCGATCGTCGTGCCCTTCGCGATCGCATCGCCCTTCGCCCAGCCCTGGTTGTTGATCAGCGTCACGCTGTCGTCGCTCAGGTGCATGTAGTAAGTGTAGAACGTCGTCCAGGTCTGCTTGTCGGGATTCGAGCCGAACGCGACCGAGCTCGGCAGCGTGTGTTTCAACACGACGTAGTTGCCGGCGCTCGCCGAGTAATCGAGTTTCTCGAACTGCGCGTCGTAGGCGGCGAGGATGTTCTCGCCGCCGGCGCCGTCGATATCGATGCCGCGGTGCCAGTCGTAGCTGCCGCTGAGCGAGGGTTGCCGGCGCGGACCGAAGGTTTCCTCGATGTCGTCGAACGTTTTTCCCTGCACGGGAAACGTCGTGTCGGAGCGGATCGTGGCGAACGCGTTGACGATGTCCTCGTAGCCGGCGCGGAGCGAAGCCGGCAGCGCGGCGAGCGCGCAGCCGAGGAACGCGAGCGCGCGACGGCGGACGACGAGAGGCAGAAGCGGGAGCGGGCGAAACGAAATCATGGGCCACACGCCGCAATGCAATGCGCGTGCCGCGATTTTTCCGCCTCCGCAAATCGCGCAGCCAGCGCGAGTAGCTCCGCTACGGCTTTCGGCCCACCACCAATCTTCGCCCGCGATTTTCCCGCGCGCGGGACGCGCTCGCGACGAATTCGCGCGCTGCCCTCGGCAGGTGCGGGCCACCGCTTGTCGGCGGGGCGCGACGGAGTGCGTGCTCTCGGCGCTACCGCTCGGAAGTCAGCGCGCCCCGGCGCGAGCGCACCGTCAGATCGCGACGCGCGATTCCTCGGCTTGCAGGAACGGCACGACGATCACGAAGCACGCACCGCGGCCGGTCGGCGCTTCCTGGCACCAGGTGCGGCCGTTCAAAACCGAGATCGTTTCGCGCACGATCGCGAGACCGAGTCCGGTCGATTTTTCGCCGCCGGTCGGCCGTGCGGTGCCGCGCGCGTATTTGGTGAAGATGCGCTCGCGCTCGTTCGGCGGCACGCCGGGGCCTTGATCGATCACCTCGACGCGCACGAATTCGTTCCAGACGAACGCGCGCACGCGCACGATCCCGCCCGGCGGGGAAAACTTGAAGGCGTTCGACAGCAGATTCTCGAACGCCTGCCGCAGCGCGCGCGCGTCGGCCTTCACGAACGGCGGTGCGCCGACGTCAGCGAGGTCGAGCACCATGCTCTTGCGCTGCGCGAGCGGTTCGAGCGCGGCGACCGATTCGCGCACGAGCGCGGCCACGTCCGTCTCCACGAACTCGAAACGGCGCTCGCCCTGCTCGAGCGCGTGCACCTCCAGCAGGTCGTCGATGAGCTGCATCATCTGTCGCGCGGCGCCGAGCATCGACTCCGCCTGCGCGCGGGCGGCGCCCGCGAGCGTCTCGCGAAACACATCCGCGCCGAGCGTGATCGCCGTCAGCGGACTGCGCAGGTCGTGCGCGGCGACGCGCATCAGCTCGGAGATTTCCTCGTGCTGCGTGATGAGTTCGCCGTTCGCGACGTTGAGGCGCGTGTTGGCGGCCTCGAGCGCCTGCTGCACGAGCTTGCGCTTCGCGAGCTCGATGCGCACCGCGCGATAGTGCCAGACGAGAAAGCCGATCACGGCACCGAGCACGGCGAGGACGATCGCGGCGGTTTTCCAGACGAGATCCCAGCGGATGACCTTCGCGTAATCGACGCGCACCCAGCGGTGGTGGAGCGACTGCACTTCGGCGCGCGAGAGTGAGGCGATCGCGCGATCGAGGAGGCGCACGAGTTCCGGCCAGTCCTGGCGCACGGCGTAGCGCAGCTCGAAGGTGTCCGGCAGCACGCCGGAGATTTTCAGATTCGAGAAGCCGCGTGTCTTGATGATGTAGCTCGCGTTCACGAGGTTCGTGATCGCCGCATCGGCCCGGCCGTCGGTGACGAGCTCGAGCGAATCCGCGACGCTGTCCGTGAGCCGCAGCTTCACGCGCGGGAAGTCGCGCACGAGCGCCGCGGTCGTGACGTAGCCGCGCGGCGAGGCCACCGTGCGGCCTTCGAGATCGAGCGTGGACCAATAAAAATCCTCCGAGCTGCGCGTGACGATGCCGACGGGAAAGCTCACGTAGGGCTCCGTGAAATGGAACTCCCGCTCGCGTTCCGGCGTGCGCGCGGTGCCCACGAGCAGGTCGACCGCACCGCGTTGCGCCGCGCGATACGCCTCCGGCCAGCTCGCGGCCGGCGCCGGCACGAAGCGCACCCCGAGCCGTTGCCCGAGGAGAGCGAGCAGATCGGCGTCCATGCCCACGAACCGCCCGCTCGCGTCCGTCACGCTGAACGGCGGCCAGTTCGGGTCGTAGCCGACGCGGATCTCGCGATGCCGGGCGAGCCACGCCTTTTCCTCCGCGGTGAGCGCCAGCTCCTGCGCGTCGGCGCGCAGGCCCGTCGCTGCGAAGAGCAGCGCCACGACCAACGTGCGCAACAGGAGGGCTTTCATCCGTTCTGGCGGGATGCCGCGGCCAACCGGCACCCGCGCGCTACATCTCGCACTGCGCCGGCAGAGCGGCAAGACCGCATTCCCGCCGTGTCCGATCGCCTAGGTAGATGCAAAAATCTTGAGCAAAACGACCGCGCCGGATACCACCTCGGCCATGATCGCCTTGCGTTGCCCCGCTCTGTTGCTCGCTTGCGTGCTGTTGCCCGGATGGCTCGCCGCCCAGACCACTCCCTCGTTCACCTGGTCGGGCAACGCCGCAACGATCGTGTCCGACTACGGCAACGCTCGCGTCGACAGCGCCGGCAACTGGATCGGCGGCGTCGCGCCGACCTCCGACGCCGGCACCGTGCTCATCTTCGGCGCGTCGGGCGGCATTTCCAACGACAGATCCCTCAGCGTGGAATTTCCGTATCGGTTCCAGGTGCGCGGCCTCGAATTCAACGCGCCGATGCCCAGCTATTATCTCTACAGCGACGACGGCGGCACGCTGAGCCTCGCCGGCTCGGGCGAAGGCGAGAGCAGCTTCAAGCTCAACGGCTCCGGCTACACTTCGGTGGGGATCGGTTCCCACATCGAACTGCTCGGCAATCAGAATTGGCTGATCGATGCCGGCTCGGTCTACGTCTACGGCCGGATCACGCAATCCGCCGCCGGCACCTCGCTCACGAAAACGGGCAACGGCTCCCTCGCGCTCAACAGCGGCAACAGCGACTTCAGCGGCGGCCTCAACCTCCAGAGCGGCACGCTCTACCTCGGCGCCAGCTCCTCCCTCGGCGATTCGCAGCTCATCACCGGCCCCGTCGGCTCGGGCACGCTCACGCTCGGCAGCGGCACCAGCCTGCGCACGAACACCTACAACGACGACGTCACGCTGCATAACCCGATTTCGCTCGGAAACTACGTCACCATCGGCTCCTCGTCCGAGCCCAACAGCATCACCCTCGCCGGCGCCATCACGCCACAGGAAACCAACACCACCCTCCGCGTCGGCGTCGACGGAGCGCTCTTCCTCCAAGGCGCCATCGCCGACGCACCCGGCGGCGCGACGACGATCACGTTCACCAACGACTACCAGAGCAACGACCAACTCCTCTCCGCCACGTCGGCGACCGGCACCAAAGACTCGTTCCCCGTCGTCGTCCTCACCGGCACGAACACCTACACCGGCGCCACGATCGCCGCTAACGCCGGCGTGATCTTCTTCTCCCCCGGCGCCCTCGGCCAAACCAGCTCGATCACCGCCTACAGCGGCTACGTCGGCACCGGCTACAGCGGCGGCATGGAAGCCATCCTCCCGAAAATCGCCGCCGCGCCGGGAGGAGCAACCGCCTTCGACGGCGCACTCGGCTTCGACACCAACCCCGACCTCGCCTCCACGCCCACGGTCTTCACCGACACCGTCAACCTCGCGAGCTTCGTCAACGACAACGGCAGTTCGACGAGCGGCTTTTGGGGCCTCGGCTCGATGACCAGCGCCACACTCACCGGCGCCATCACTCCGCCCACCGGCGGCAACTACGTCTTCGGCGGCGGCTCCGGCAAACTCTACGTCGAGACGAACCTCGGCGCGCCGGAAAACTCCCCCAGCGCCGGCGTCCGCGTCCGCACGTTCTACGGCGACGATCCGCTCACCGTCTGGCTGCGCGGCGCGAATACTTTCACCGGCAATCTCCTGAGCGATCACTCGATCGTCGTGCTCGACTCCGCCACCGCCCTGCCGACCGGCTCCAGCTTCTCCATGGATTCCGGCGCCTACGTCGGCTACACGGAAAACTTCACCGCCGGCGGCACCGGCACCGTCACGCCGAGCCAGTTCATCTCCCGTCTCGCCGGCACGGCCTACAACTTCGACTCCATCCTCGGCTTCGACACCGCGCCCGCCAACCTCCCCGCCGGCCGCAACATCGCCGATCCGATCGATCTCCGCGCCCTCAATAACGTCTTCGTCGGCACCAGCACGCACGTCCACCTCACCGGCACGATCACCGCGCCCCACAGCGAGACCGCCACCTCGCCCGGGCAGCTCTCCGTCACCGGCATCAACGGCGGCTGGCTCACGATCGACAGCGCGCTGCTCGCCCCCACCGAAGGCGCCCCCGGCATGAACTCGCTCAACGTCGGCTCCAACTACTCCGACCTCCACCGCCGCGGCTACGTCGAACTCACCTCCGGCAACAGCACCTTCTCCGGCGGCACAACCCATAACAGCGGCTACCTCCTCCTCGGCGCCTCCAGCACGCTCGTCGACGGCGTCATCACCCAAGGCCCGCTCGGCACCGGCGCGCTCAGCGTGACCAGCAACTACAATTGGGACAACCCCGCCGCGCTCGTCGCCACGAACTCCAACGTCACCCTGCACAACGACATCGTTTTCTCCGGCGGCCTGCTCCAGCTCGGCGTTCCCGTAACGAGCGACCAAGACAAATCCGCTTCCCAAGCCCAATCCTACGTGAACAACGGCCTCACGCTGAACGGCCACCTCAGCGGCTCGACCTACATGCTCTCCTTCGCCGGCAACGGCACGTTTACCCTCAACGGCGACAACCGCAGCCTCTTCGCCTACTCCGTCCAGATCGGCAGCTACTCGCTCTCCGAAGGCACGCCACTCGTCGTTGCCAACACCGACACCGCCCTCGGCGCCGCCAACTCCTACAACTCGATCTACCTCGGCACCGGCGCCGACCTGCAGTTCACCAGCGCCGCCCCCAGCGTCGGCAATCTCAGCGGCGGCTACACGCAAGGCTACGACACCAACAACCGCTCCTTCATCGCCCTCGCCCCCAGCTCCACGCTCACGATCAACCAAAGCAGCGACTCCACCCTCTACGCCAACATCGGCGGCACGCCCGCCAACTTCTCCGGCACCACCACCGCCGACGTGAACGCCTCGCTCGTGAAGACCGGCTACGGCACCCTCACGCTCGCCGGCACCAACACCTACAGCGGCACCACCACCATCAAGAGCGGCCTGCTCCTCGCCGGCAGCACCTCCGCCTTCGGCACCAGCACCATCGTCCTCGACGGCGGCGGCATCGGCGCGGCCGCCGGCTACACGCTCACCAACCCGATCACCTTCGGCACAGCCGGCGGCACCCTCGGCGGCAACGGCTCCATCGGCTCCGCCATCGTCGCCGACTCGCACGTCACGATCGCGCCCGGCAACTCGCCCGGCCAGCTCACCTTCACGAGCGGCCTCACCTTCGCCGCCAACGGCGCGGCCAGCTTCGACATCTCCAATTTTGCCGGTTCAGCCGGCAGCGGCTGGGATCAGATCGTCGTCTCCAGCACCGGCACGTTCGCCATCACCGCCACGGTCGAGAATCCGTTCTCCATCCGCGTCAACTCCTGGTCCGCCACGAGCGACAGCCTCGGCGCACTCACCACCGATTTCAGCACGCCGATCTCGCTCGCCATCGTGCAAACCTCCGCGCCCATCACCGGCCTCATCGGCACCGGCGACGCCGGCACGAGCAATCTCGTCCTCGATCCCTCCAGCTTCACCGCCTACCAGGGCGGCTCGTTCACGCTCTCGCTCAGTCAGGACAGCACCGCGCTGATGCTGAACTTCACGCCGGTCCCCGAGCCGTCGACCTACGCACTCTTCGGCCTCGGCCTGCTCGCCGTCGCCGGCACCGTCTGGCGCCGCCGCTCCCGCGCAAGCTGAGTCGACCGGCGCCATCGAGGAAGGGCGGCGAGTCCCCTCGCCGCCGCGATTTTGCGCTCGGTCGCCACCGCAGCGCAAGAGGTAGGGCGAGTCGTCCCGACGAGCCGGCTCGGTGCGGAGCCGACCCCGCGCTCACCCCACGCCGATCCACCAGCCCGCGAGAAACACGAGCACGCCGCCCACCACGACCTGAAACACCGCCGACGTGAGCGGGGTGTCCATGTAGCGCTTCCGGATCCACGCGATCGCGCCGAGCTCCACCGCCACGACCGCGATCGCGACGTTCGTCGCCAGCCGAAAATTATCCACGAGATACGGCAGCGTATGCCCGATGCCGCCGAGCGTCGTCATCAACCCGCACACCACGCCGCGCAGCCACGGCGCACCGCGCCCGCTCAGCTTGCCGTCGTCCGACAACGCCTCTGCAAACCCCATGCTGATCCCCGCGCCGACCGACGCCGCGAGCCCGACCTTGAACGTCTCGACCGTGTTGTTCGTCGCAAACGCCGCCGCGAAGAGCGGCGCGAGGGTCGACACCGAGCCGTCCATCAATCCCGCCAGCCCCGGCTGCACGAAGCGCAGCACGAACAACCGCCGCGCCGCGTGCGCCTCTTCCTCGACCTGCCCCGATGCCTGCTGCGCGCTGTCGACCATCACCGCCGTCGCCTCGTGGCGCCCCTCTTCCTGCGCCAGATCGCCGAGCAATTGCCGCACGCCCGCGTCGCCCGCGCGCGCCGCCGCCGCTTCGTAGAAACGCCGCGCCTCGATCTCCATCATCGCCGCCTCCTCGCGCGCCCGCTCCGGGCGAAGCGTCTGCGCCAGCCACGACGGCCGACGCACCAGAAATCCTTTCACGTCCTGCCGCCGAATGAGCGGAATGTGTTCACCGAAACGCGCGCGGTATACATCGATCAGCCGATGCCGGTGTCCGTCCTCCTCCTCGGCCATGCGCGCGAACAAGTCCGCCGACGCCGGAAAATTCCCCCGCAGCCTCTCCGCAAAATCCCGATAAATCCGCGCGTCCTCCTCCTCCGCGCCGATCGCCACTGCCAGCAACTGCGCCTCGTTCAAATCCCGGAATTGCATCCGCCAACCCTACACATCCGCACCCCACTGTCGAACGCGCCACCGCTCGCGCCCTGCCAAACGGGAACGCGCCTGCCCCCCCCAACCGCGTCGGCGCACCGCGCCGTTTACGCGGCCATTCGCCGCTCATAGGGCTACATTAGCGACTCTGCACTCTGCGCGCCCGGCGCCGTTGGGAGGTTGCGCATGCTTCGCGCCGCCGTATGTCATAGCTATCCTATGGCCGCCGCCACTCCCCGCCGCGCTGCCGCCCCCGCCGCTCCGCTCCGCATCCTGACCGCGGTGCCGATCTGCGATGGGCACGACAGCGCCGTCACGACCATCAACATCGAACTCGCCCGCCACGGCATCGAGGTCATCTACCTCGGTTACCACCAGTCGGCCACGGCCATCGCCCGCGCTGCGATTCAGGAGGACGTCAACGTTGTCGGCCTCAGTTCCTACAACGGCGGCCACATCGTCTTCTTCAAGGAAGTCGTCGATCAACTGAAAGCCCGCGGCAGTGGCGACATCCCCGTCTTCGGCGGCGGCGGCGGCACGATCACGCCCGCCGACGAACGCGTGATGAAGCGCCAGGGCACCGACCGCATCTTCTTCGCCGGCACGCCGCTCGACGACATCATGGAGCTCATCAAGCGCGACTACGCGCGCGACGCGAAACCGAACGCGAAATTCCGCGGCGACCGCGCCCTCGCCCGCGCCATCACCCTCGCGGAGACCGAAGCGTTTACTGTAGGAGCGGCTTTACGCCGCGATCCGACCGCGGCATCGCGCTCGAAGCAATCGCGGCATAAAGCCGCTCCTACAGCTTCGCACCGCGCGCACGTCCTCGGCATCGCCGGCCCCGGCGGCGCCGGCAAATCCACGCTCATCGACGAACTCACCTCGCGTTTCCTGCGTCACTGTCCCACCGGCCGCATCGCCATCCTCGCCAACGACCCGTCGCATCCCGGTTCGCGCGGCGCCGAGTTCGCGAGTTCGCGGGTCGGCGGCGCCGAGTCCGCAGGCTTGCGGGTCGGCGGCGCGATCCTTGGCGACCGCGTCAGCGCGATCTACGCGCAGGACGACCGCGTGTTCTTCCGCTCGATGGCCACGCGCGGCAGCCTCACCGGCCTCAGCGCCGCCGCCCCGGCCGCGATCGAAATTTTGAGAAACTCCGGCGAGTTCGACCTCATCCTCGTCGAGTCTGTCGGCGTCGGCCAGGAGAGCGATCCCTTCGGCGTCTTCGGCAGCCAGAAGCTCGTCGACGCCTCGCTCTTTGTCCTCGCGCCCTACTACGGCGGCCGCATCCAGCTCCAAAAAATCGCGCTGCTCAATGGAGCCGATTTCGTCGCGCTGAACAAGTGCGACCACCCAATGGCCCACACCGCGAAGGCCGAGATTCAAGCGCGCCTCGACCAAAACGGCAAAGACCAGACGCTCCACACCACGACGGCGGCGAAACATTTCGACCCCGGCGTGAGCGCTCTTTTCGACGCCATCGCCGCCCGCGCCGGCCTCACCGTCTCCACCGGCGGCGAACCCGCCTGCCAGCTCAAACTCTAACCGACTCCCGACCCACGCCTCCGCAATCTTTCCTCTTTCTCTTAATCTTTCTCTTTCTCCCCTCCGAGAACACGCACGAGAAAGCTCCCCAGCCGAGAGAAAGAGGAAAGAGAAAGATTAAGAGAAAGATTTCCTTCGCATGAGCTCCCTCGGCCGCATCGCCGACTCCGTCGACACCTACAACGCCTTCGTCCGCACCGAAGTCGCGCGCGCGCGCACCGACGCCGCTTATGCCGCCGACCTCCGCGCGCGCTGGGAAAAAATCCGCGCGCGCGTCGACCACACCACCTCGCCCACCGGCACGCGCCTCCCGCGCCTCGCGCTCCCCGACACCGACGAGCCTGGCGCCATCGCCGACTACCTCCTCGGCCAAGGCCTACCCGGCCAGTTCCCCTACGCCACCGCCGCCTACCGCGAGATGTATCTCGACCGCGACGTGTCCGAAAAGGTGGAGCGCGTTGCCCCCAACGCGCTCAAAGCCGCGCCGGCAAGCGAGAGTTCCACGCGCGTTGAGGTCAACGCGCGCCCCCCCAAGGCATCCGCCTCCTCCGCTCCCATTACCGCTCCCACCGGCGAGGAACCCATGCGCCTCTTCGCCGGCCTCGGCCTGGCGGAGGACACCAACGCGCGCTTCAAATACCTTTCGCGAAACCAAAAGAGCCTGCGCCTCTCCACCGCGTTCGACGGCCCCACGCTCTACGGCCTCGATTCCGATCACGAAGGCGTGCTCGGCAAAGTCGGCGAAGGCGGCGTCGCGATCGACACGGTCGAGGACATGCAGCGGCTCTTCGCCGGCTTCGACCTCACGCGCAAGGACGCCTCCGTCTCCATGACGATGAACGCGCCCGCGCCGATCATCCTCGCAATGTTCATCGCCGCTGCGAAGCGCCGCTTCGGCCCCGACTGCGTCGGCAATCTCCGCGGCACGATCCAGGCCGACATGCTCAAGGAAGTGCAGGCGCAGAACGAAGTCATCTTCCCCATCGACGCCTCGCTGCGCTTCCTCGGCGACATGATGGAGTGGTGCGTGCCCAACATGCCGCGCTGGTATCCCGTCTCGATCTCCGGCTACCACATCGCCGAAGCCGGCGCCACGCCCGTGCAACAAGCCGCGTTCACGCTCTCGAACGGCTTCACCTACGTCGAGCTGCTCAAGCAGCGCGGCGCCGACGTGAACGCCTTCGGTCCGCGTCTCTCGTTCTTCTTGGACTGCGGCCTCGACGTCGAATACCTCGTGCTCGGCCGCGTCTGCCGCCGCATCTGGGCCATCGGCATGCGCGACGTTTTCGGCGCCGACGCCAAGGCGCAGATCCTCAAGCTGCACACGCAGACCTCCGGCCGCTCGCTCATCGCCGCCGAGTTCCAGAACAACCTCACGCGCACCGCCGTCGAGCTGATGCTGGCCTACATGAACTACAGCAACTCGTGCCACTCGAACTCCGCCGACGAGCCGTTCACCACGCCCACGGAAAAATACGCGCTCCTCGCCTCGCACGGCCAATCGATCATCCTCGAGGAGTCCGGCGTGTTTAAGCACATGATGAACATGTTCGGCGGCGCGCCCGGCCTGCTCGCGCTCGAGCGCCAGGTCGAGAAAGGCATCCTCGATGTCTTCCGCGAGATGGACACGCTCGGCGGCGTCATCGCCGCGATGGAGCAACGCTACCAGCGCAGTAAAATCCAGGAAGCCGGCCACGCCTACGAAAAACAGATCTACGCGCACCAGCGCCCGATCATCGGCCTCAACAAATACGTTTCCGCGGAAGCGCACCCGAACGTCCCCCTCGCCCGCACGCCGCCGAAGAAGCAGCGCCTGCAAGTCGAGCGTCTGAAAGCCTTCAAGAAGAAGCACGCAAAGAAAGCCCCCGAAGCGCTGCAACGCCTCGAAAACGTCGCCCGCAGCAACGGCAACGTCTTCGGCGAACTCGTGAACACCGTCGAAGTGTGCTCCCTCGGCCAAGTCACAGCGTGCCTCACCGGCGTAGTCGGCAAGTTCCGGCCGATGGTGTGATTTCTGGATTTGCCTCACCCTTCACCCCGCCTACGTTCCGCCCATGAACATCACCCTTCCACTCGATAAGATGACGGTCGAGGAGAAGCTCCGGCTGATGGAAGAGATTTGGGCCGATCTCAGTCGCAATCCTGACGACATTCCGATCCCCGAGTGGCACCTCGAAATCCTGCGCGAGCGCGAACAGCTCGTGAAGGAAGGCAAGGAGCACTACATCGATTGGGAAGTCGCCAAGCGGCAGATCGACGAGGCCATCGCACGCGGCCGCCCAAATGAAAGTCGTGATTCTTAACCGAGCCCAGCTCGACCTGCTGGCTGGTTTTTGGTTCTACGAAAAACAATCGCCCGGAGTGGGGAGCCACTACGTCCGCACGCTGAAAGCTGAGATCGACTCGCTCTCCACCACTGCCGGCATCCATCGGCGCGTGGCAAGCTACCATCGTCACCTGGTTCGCAAATTCTCGACTGGCATCTACTACGCCGTCGAAGGCGATACCGTCTTTGTCGCGGCGGTTCTGGACTGCCGTCGCTCGCCGAACTGGATTCGTCAGCAGCTCAGATGATGAGCGCGATCATTTCAACTCGCAGCAACGTCTTCGGCGAACTCGTGAACACCGTCGAAGTTTGCTCCCTCGGCCAAATCACGGCCTGTCTCACCGGCGTAGTCGGCAAGTTCCGGCCGATGGTGTGATCAAGATGAACATCAGCGACGGATTTGAGATTTTCGAGCCACGGATATTTATCCCTTGGAGCATTGACTGCGTCGCCCTTGAGCAACTGCTCGCGTCGATCCCTTCTCTGAAAAAAGTTACGGCCGGATACTACACGATCGAAGCGCAGCCTATTGCGGGCCTCCATTGCCTCGTGGGATTTCACCTGCACGAAACCGGGCGACTCACTCGTCTTGAATTCTTCCGACATGACTATTCCGACCAACGAGTATCATTCGATGGGTTTCAGCGGAGCTTCGAGTCCGTATTCGGCAAACCGAACTATTCCACGCCCGGATCAGAAGGTTTCCCCAGCCACACATGGAATCTTAAGGGCGTTACGATTTCGCACTACGTTTTCGACCGATTCGGCCCGGAGGAGCACATGGAAATTTCTAAACGCTAACGCCGCGTGAACAAACCCACCACCCCTTCCACCACTCCCGCCCTTCTCGACCGCTGCAATGAAGTCGCACAGCAGGAAGCCGCCCTGCGCGACGGCGGCGGCGCGGCGGGGCAGGAGCGCCAGCACAAGCTCGGGCGTCTCTTCGTCCGTGAACGCATCGCGGCGCTGATCGACTCGCCGGACTCGTTCCTCGAGGTCGGCCTCTGGGCGGCGCACGGCATGTATCGCGAGTGGGGCGCGTTCCCCGGCGCGGGCGTCGTCACCGGCATCGGCGACATCGCCGGCCATCCGTGCATGATCGTCGCCAACGACGCCACCGTGAAGGCCGGAGCGTTCGTCCCGATGACGTGCAAGAAGGTCCTCCGCGCGCAGCGCATCGCCTTCGAGTGCAATTTGCCGCTCGTCTACCTCGTCGATTCCGCCGGCGTGTTCCTGCCGATGCAGGACGAGATTTTCCCCGACGAGGACGACTTCGGCCGCATCTTCCGCAACAACGCCGTCATCTCCGCCGCTGGCATCCCGCAATACGCCGCCATCATGGGCAACTGCGTCGCGGGCGGCGCGTATCTGCCCGTGCTCTGCGACAAGATCCTCATGACCGAGGGTAGCGGCCTCTACCTCGCCGGCCCGCAGCTCGTGAAAGCCGCCATCGGCCAGGAAACCGACACCGAGACGCTCGGCGGCGCCGCGATGCACGCGGAGATTTCCGGCACGGTGGATTTCAAGGAGAAGGACGATCCCGCGGCGCTGAAGCGGTTGCGCAGCTTGATTGCGCTGCTGCCGGCGGAAGCTGTAGGAGCGGCTTTACGCCGCGACGATGCAGCCACGCAGCCGGACGAATCGCGGCGTAAAGCCGCTCCTACAGAAACCGTCTCCACAGTTCCCAGCTCTCAACCCTCAGCTCTCAACTCTCAACTCTCGCCGGAATTTCCGGCGAGCCGCATCTACGAACTCGTCTCCGTCGACGGACGCAAGGAATACGACGTGCGCGACGTTATTCGCTGCCTCGTGGACACCGGCTCGCTCGACGAATACAAGGCCGACTACGGCAAATCCATCGTCTGCGCCTTCGCGCGGCTCGGCGGCCGGCCGATCGGCATCGTCGCCAACCAGCGCATGCGCGTGCAGTCGAAAGCCGCCGGCGCCGCGGGCCTGCAGATGCCCGGCGTGATCTACGCCGACAGCGCCGACAAGGGCGCGCGATTCATCATGGACTGCAACCAGACGCGCGTGCCGCTGCTGTTCCTGCAGGACGTGTCGGGCTTCATGGTCGGCAAGGACGCCGAGCAGAGCGGCATCATCCGCAGCGGCGCGAAGATGGTGAACGCGCTCAGCAACTCCACCGTGCCGAAGATCACCGTCGTCACCGGCGGCTCGTTCGGCGCCGGCAACTACGCGATGTGCGGCAAGGCCTTCGACCCGCGCTTCATCTTCGCCTGGCCGCACGCCAAATACGCCGTCATGGGTGCCGCGCAGGCGAGCGACGTCGTGTTCAACATCCTCGCCAAATCCTCCAAGCAGGAACGCACGAAGGAGGAACTCGACGCGCTGCGCGCGCAGGTGAAAGCCGGCTACGTGGAGCAAACCGACATCCGCTATGGCGCCGCGCGCGGCTGGGTCGACGCGCTCATCCAACCGCACGAGACCCGCGCGACACTTCTCCGCGCCTTCGCTCTCGCCTGTCGTCCGACCCCGAGCGCGAGTTTCCACACCGGCGTGCTCCAGGTGTGAGCCGGAGGGCCCGCGTCCCCGCGGGCCGATACGCATGCGCGGACGGAGCGCGACCCGCGGGGACGCGGGCCCTCCACGTCACGCGCGCCGGTGCACGACGGTCCGCAGTTCCGAAACCGTCAGACTGACCGGGCCGCATTGCGGGTCGACGAACACCGGTCCGATGTCGGTGAAGATCAAGACGACGCTGTGCGCCTGGCGGTGACGGTTTTCTCGATCGAGCGGCGCGCGATCGGGCGTATACCATACGGCGACGATCGCCGGCCGTTCCGCCTGCACTCGATCGTGCCATTGATCGACCAACAGTTCGGCAGCCGCGTTGCCGAGAAACAGGTCGGTGAACGCCGTGCAGTTGAACGCCGGACGCCAGCCGCTGTCCGCACGCACCAGGCTCACCGGCACGTTCTTGTGCGAAAGATCCTCGCGGAAACGCTCCATGAATCCCGATATCCACTCGTGCCGCACCAGCGCATAGTGCTCGGCGCTGAAGGTCACTGGCACCGCGGCCTTCCCTTCCATCGCGATGTCGATCGCCTTGAGCAGGGTGACACGATCGATGACCACGCCCGTGGTCATGCGGTTCGCTTCCGCGTTCGTCACCCCGATCGACGCCAGGCAGGCGCAAACGATCCCGGCGCGCCATCGGCGCAGGTGGGCAGGTCGCGAGTCTGATCGAAGCAGAAACGGGTTCACGCCCTCCGCTACTCGTCTCGTCCCCGGCGCGGTGAAGTGCGCGGGACCGAAGTTGTCCGATTTTTGACTTCGAGAATGAGATCCGGCTTCACCTCACGCGGCGCGCTGCGTGACCGGAAAAAGCGGAGGCCGCGCACCCCTGCGCGGCCTCCTGTGACAACGGACCTGTCAGTCCTAAAAGCTAAAGTGAGAGGGAGAGTGAAAGTGGTTGGGCGAGCTGGCTTTTCGCGCGGTCGGTTCGGTCGATGAGTTCGATTTGTTTCGTTCGGCGGGGGCAGCTTAGCGCATCGCGACGACCTTGGCGTTCTTCGTGTTGTTCATCGCCATCGTCTGGTGGAAGCCGCCGGTGTTGGCGCTGTAGGCGGCGACGATCACGCCGACGATGTTCTTCTCGTTCACGGAAACCGCGTCCGGCTCGTCGTTGTTGACGCCCTGGACGACGTAGCCGCGGCGATCTTCATCGATCACGCTGTGGGCGACGAGGCCGCCGTTCGCCTTCCGGTAGACGAGGGTCATGCCCTTCTTGATGTCGTCGTAACCGATCTCTTTGACCACGACCGCGGTGCCCGGCGCGTAGAGCGGCTCCATCGAGTGGCCGATGCCCCAGAGCGCGGTGCCGCCGTTTTCCTTCGCGGACTTCTCGGCGAGCTTCATCTCGCTGCCCTTGTCGACGATGACGGGCGCCGGGGTGTTCTGCGCGATCTTGGTGAGGAGGCGCGGGCTCTTGATGCCGGCGCTGGCGGAGAGGGTGAGCGCGACGACCGCGAGGGTGAGGGCGGCGTAGCGGAGGAGGGTGCGGGTCGTTGTCATGCGACCAGCATCCTCGAAAACGCGATTTCCAATTATCCGTGCCCCTACGCGACCCGGCCTCGCATTTTGCGCTAGGGTGTTTCCCGCGCGACATGCGGGAGAGACCGGGCGGGGTTCCGGGAGTCACGTGCAAGCCGCAGATTTGCCTTAAGTTCTCGCGAAAACGGCCGATAAGCGCCGGCCAACCGGCTCGCGAATTCCGCCCGATTTCGGGTGTTGGGCGCGCTCTTGCCGAAGAACGGGTTGCGCCATAACCTGCGGCCATGATCCGTGCCCTTTACGCCGAGGACGACCCGAACGTGGCCGGCATCGTGCGCACTTACGTCGAGCATTTCGCGCCCGACTGGGAGTTGGAAATCGTCCCCAACGGCACCCGCTGCCTCGAACGCATGGCGGTCGGCGGCTACGATATTCTGCTCCTCGACCTCGTGCTGCCCGACACCGACGGCCTGCACATCCTCGGCGAACTCGCGCGCCGTAACGACCCCACGCCCGTCGTGATGGTCACCGGCCACGGCCAGACCGAACTCGCCGTGCGCGCGCTCCGCGCCGGCGCCGCCGACTGCGTCGACAAGACTTCCCCGCAATTCCTCCAACTCGTCGACATCGTGAAACGCGTGCAGGCGCGTCACGCCGAGGCGCGCGCGAAGCGTCCCGTCACCGCGTCGCTCCCCGGCCGGCATCCGGTCACGCTCATCGAAGGCTCCGCCGCGCTCGCGAGCAGCATCAGCGAGTTCTTCGCCTCGCACGCCCCGCAGTTCGAGCTCTACGTCGTCGGCACCACCGCCGAGCTGAACCAATTCTTCGCCGCCGGCGCGCCCACCAGCGCCATCGTCATCGGCCCGAACCCGCACAACACGAAACCGCTCGAAGTGCTGCGGCAAATCCACTCGAACGCCGCGCACTTGCCCGTCGTGCTCGTCTCCTCGCGCAGCGACGGCGAGACCGCGATCGCCGCCTTCAAGCTCGGCGCGCAGGATTTCATTCTGCAAAAACCCGACTACCTCACCGAGGTAGTCTTCTCGCTCAACAGCATCCTGCGCCGCGCCGAGACCGAACGGCAAAACGCGCGACTCCAGAAGGAACTCGAGACGCTCAACCGCTCGCTCGAAGCACAGGTCATCGCGCGCACCCGCGAGCTCCAGGCGCTCTCGCTGCGACTCCTGCGCATCCAGGAGGACGAGCGCCGCGCCATCGCGCGCGAGCTGCACGACGAGATCGGCCAGCTCCTCACCGGCCTCAAGCTCCAGCTCGAAGCCGGCCTCAAGGCCTCGACCGACACTCCCCTGCGCACGCACTTCGCCGAAGCGATGACCATCGCGGGCAACCTGCTCGAACACGTCCGCACGCTCACCCAGCAATACCGCCCGCGCGTGCTCGACGACCTCGGCCTGCAGCCCGCGATCGAGTGGCACCTGAAGCAATTCACCAAGCAGACCGGCATCGAAGTCGATTTCGCCGCCGACCTGCCGCCCGGCCGTCTGCCCGGCGAACTCGAGACCGTCGTCTACCGCATCGTGCAGGAAGCGCTCACCAACGCCGCGCGCCACGCGCAGGCGAAGCAGGCCGCCATCGCCATCACGCATCAGGACAAGCAGCTCATCGTCGAGATTTCGGATCGCGGCCGCGGCTTCGACGTCACCCGCGCCCTTGCGAAAACCGATTCGCTCGGTCTCGCCGGCCTCCGCGAACGCGTGAATCTCGCCGGCGGGCGCATCGACATCCAGTCCACGCCCGGCGCCGGCACGCGCATCACCGCCGAATTTCCGCTCGCCGCCAACGGCGTCGCACCGCTCCCCGCATGACCACCGTCATCCTCGCCGACGACCACGAAATCGTCCGCCGCGGCGTGCGCAGCGTGCTGCAAGCCGACGGACGTTTCACGATCGTCGCCGAGGTCGCCGACGGCCTCTCCGCCGTGCAACTCGCCGAGAAACACAAACCGCACCTGATGTTTCTCGACCTGTCGTTGCCGCGCCTGCACGGCCTCGAAGCGCTCCGCCAAATCCGCATCACGAGCCCGAACACGAAAGTGCTCGTGCTCTCGATGCACAACGACGAGCCCTACGTCATCGAGGCGCTCCGCAGCGGCGCGTCGGCCTACATTTTGAAAGGTTCCGAGTCCGACGAGATCGTGAAGGCCACGCAGGAAGTCCTCGCCGGTCGCCGTTTCCTCAGCGCGCCGCTCACCGAGTGGGCGATCACGGCGCTCGCCGTGAAGACGCCCGACTCGAGCGATCCCTACAACACGCTCTCGCCGCGCGAGCGCGAGGTGATGCAACTCGCCGCCGAAGGCCTCGGCGCCGCCGAGATCGCGGAAAAACTTTTTATCAGCGCCCGCACCGCCGAGACGCACCGCGCGAACCTCATGCGCAAACTGAACCTGCAAACGCAGACCGACCTCGTGCGCTACGCCATCCGCCGCGGATTGATCCAGGCGTGACGCCTGGCCGGCCTCGCCGCCGGGGACGGCGGCACGCAGCGGCAATTGTAGGAGCGGCTTTACGCCGCGACCGAGCGCGGCAAACGCTTCGAACCCGTCGCGGCGTAAAGCCGCTCCTACAGCTCGAGCGCGTGCGGTAGGGGCGGCTTCAGCCGGCCCAGCGGGGACGTAATCGCGAGCGTGGCCAGCACGTAGATCGACGGGACCGGCTGAAGCCGGTCCTACACGACGCCGCAAAAAAGCGACTCGGCGAACGAAGCCCGGGCCGCCGTGAGATTAGGGCGAACGAACGAGTTCCTCCCTGACACAACGCAAAGTCGCGACGCTCAGCCGGACTCATGCAGTTGGCCCCGATTTCCCTTCGAAATTCCAAGACTGAAAAGCGCGAGAGTGGGCCAGCCCGCTAGCGGGCGCCGTTCGGGCGCCGCTCGCGGGAGATCGGAGTCAGTGCGCGCTCAGACCTGCGGGCCGCCTTGCGCGAGATTGCGCGCGCGGAGGCGGAGACCGTTGAGGCGGATGAAGCCGGTGGCGTCGCTCTGGTTATACCAGCTCTTCACGCCTTCCATCGACGCGATCTTGTCGTCGTAGAGGGAATACTTCGATTTGCGGCCGCAGGTGATGATGTTGCCCTTGTAGAGCTTCAGGCGGACGGTGCCGGTGACGAATTTCTGGCTCTCGTCGACCATGGCCTGGAGCATCTCGCGCTCGGGCGCGAACCAGAAGCCGTTGTAGACCAGCTCGGCATACTTCGGGATGAAGCTGTCGCGGATGTGGAGCACCTCGCGGTCGAGCGTGAGCGACTCCACTTGGCGGTGCGCCTGCATGAGGATCGTGCCGCCCGGGGTCTCGTAGACGCCGCGGGATTTCATGCCGACGAAGCGATTCTCGACGAGGTCGACGCGGCCGATGCCGTGCTTGCCGCCGAGCTTGTTGAGCGTCTTGAGCACGCCGCCCGGGGTCAGCTTCTTGCCGTTCACGGCGACGCAGTCGCCCTTCACAAAGTCGAGTTCGACGTATTCGGCCTTGTCCGGCGCATCCTCGGGCGAGACGGAGAGCTTGAACATGCCCTTGTTCTCCGGAGTCGTCGGATCGAACCACGGATCCTCGAGAATACCGGCTTCGTAGGAGATGTGGAGAAGGTTGCGGTCCATCGAGTATGGCTTTTTGAGCGAGGCCTCGACGGGGATGTTGTGCTCGGCGCAATACGCGATCATCTCGGCGCGGCCGGGGAACTTCTCGCGGTAGCTCTCGAGCTTCCACGGGGCGATGATGTTCAGGTGCGGCGCGAGCGCCATGTAGGTGAGCTCGAAGCGGCACTGGTCGTTGCCCTTGCCGGTGGCGCCGTGCGCGACGGTGTCGGCCTTTTCCTTCTTCGCGATGTCGATCTGCGCCTTCGCGATGAGCGGGCGCGCGATCGAGGTGCCGAGGTAATACTGGCCCTCGTAGATCGCGTTGGCGCGGATCATCGGGTAGATGAAGTCGCGGGCGAACTCCTCGACGAGGTCGAGCGTGTAGTGCTTCGACGCGCCGGTCTTCTTCGCCTTGGCGGGCAGGCCCTTGAGTTCCTCCTCCTGGCCGATGTCGGCGGCGAACGTCACGATCTCGGCGTCGTAAGTTTCGCGGAGCCATTTGACGATGACGGAGGTGTCGAGACCTCCGGAGTAAGCGAGCACGATCTTCATGGTAGAGCGCGCAGTGTGAGACCGGGCGCGCCGCGCTCGCAAAATAAAAATAGGTCAATTTTGCGCGGCGCGTTTCACGGGGCTTTGACCCTTCGCGACTCGCACGCCGGAGCGAGCGGGAGCATAGTGACGGCAACTCAAAGACCTGTCATGCGCACGCTCTCCCCCGCCCGCTCGCGCCGCCGCGACTTCCGCTCGCCCGGCTTCACGCTCGTCGAAATCATGATTGTCGTCGTCATCATCGGCCTGCTCGCCGCGCTCGCGATCCCGGCGATGCAGCGCGTCCAACGTGCCGCGCAAAACGCCCGCGTCGCGAACGATTTTCGCGTGTTCGCACAGGCGTTCGAGACCTACGCGCTGCAAAACGGTTTCTGGCCGAACAATTCCGGCGGCGGCGTGGTGCCGTCCGCACCCGTGTCGATGGCCGGCGACTTCAAGACCGCGGTGTGGCAAGCCACCACGACGATTGGCGGACGCTGGAACTGGGATCGCAACATGAGCGGCGTGGCCGCCGGCATCTCGATTTCCAGCCTGACTTGCACCGACGAACAGCTCGAAGAGATCGATGCCAAGCTCGACGACGGCAATCTGGGCACGGGGCGCTTTCAGAAGACGCAGTCGAATCGCGTGACGCTGATTCTCGAGCAGTAGCGCCGGTCTGCGACCGGCGTGTTTGAGAGGGCGATCGCGAACACGATTCGCGCGCGAGGATATACTTTCGCCGGTCAGAGACCGGCGCTACTTACCGGCGCGCCGCCGCGAGCGTGGCCATGATGGCCTTCTGCACGTGCAGGCGATTCTCGGCCTCGTCGAAAATGATGCAGCGCGGATTATCCAGCACCGCTTGCTCGACTTCCTCGCCGGCGTGCGCCGGGAGGCAGTGCATGAAATACGCGTCGGGCTTGGCAGCGGCGAAGAGCTTCGCGGTGACCTGATACGGCGACATCACGCGGATGCGCTCCTTCGTCTCCTCCTCCTTGCCCATCGACACCCAGACGTCGGTGTAGACGACGTCGGCGTCCTTCACGGCCTCGAACGGATCGGTCGTGAAGTGGTAATTCTTCGGCAGGCCGTCCTTCGCGAGCTGAGCGTCGATGTCCGCGCCGGGAGCGAATTGCGCCGGGCCCGCGAGGCTGATCTTCATGCCGAAGAGCGCCGCGCCGAGAATCCACGAGTAGGCCATGTTGCACGCCGTGTCGCCGAGGAACGCGATCTTGCGGCCCTTCAGCGAGGCGAAGCGGTCGCCGTTGCCGGCCCAACGCTCGGTCATCGTGAACGCGTCGGTGTAGATCTGGCACGGGTGCAGGAAATCCGTCAGCGCGTTCATGATCGGAATCGTGCCGGCGGTAGCGAGGCGCTCGACCTCGCTCTGCTCGTAGGTGCGCACGATCAGGCCGTGCACGAAGCGCGAGAGCACCTTCGCGGTGTCCTCGACGGATTCGCCGCGACCGATCTGGATGTCGTTGCGATTGAGAAAAAGCGGATTGCCACCGAGCTCGTGGATGCCGACCTCGAACGACACGCGCGTGCGCGTGCTGCTCTTGGAGAAGATCAGTGCCCACGTCTGCCCGGCGAGCGGCTTCTCGTGCGAGCCGCGCTCGCGCTTGAGGCGCGCCGCGAGATCGAAAATCTGCGCCACCTCGGCGCGGGTGAAGTCGGTGTCCTTGAGGAAGTGTCTCATGGAAACTGTCCGATTAAGTCGCCGCCGCCCCACTGCGCCAGAGCAAAAAGCAACGAGATCCAAGAGGTGCGCCGATCACAATTGGAGCTTTCCCCGGGCGCACCGGGAGCCAAAGCTGACGGCTACGTCGAGCGTAATATGTCGTTCCAACCTCCTGCCGAATCTGCGATTCTCCAAGCTTATCCCGAGTTGCGCACGCTGCAGTTCCTGACCGCTGGCGGCTTCAAAGCGGTCTACCGCGCACAAACGGCGCGCGGGGAGGAAGCGTTCAAACTTCTCTTCCTGCCCGCCAGCGGCGCCAGTGACCGTGAACAGGGCATCCGCAGGGAACAACTCGGACGAGTCATGCGCGAAGTGCAATTGCTCGCCCGCGTCACGACCCCGGAAGTGGTCAAATTGGGGTCGATTGACGCCCGCACGGAAACAATCGCGGGGACCGAATACATTGGCTACTCGGAAGAGTGGCTCGACGGTCCAGACCTTTGGCAGATGATCCGCGGTCCGGTGGCTGCGCCGCTGCCTTCGGAAACGGAATGCCGCCAACTCCTGCTCTCGCTGCTGCGCGCGATTCGGGCCATTTCCGAACTGAACACCATTCACCGCGACATAAAACCCGGTAATGTGGTGAAGCTTGCCCGGGTGGACCGACCATTCGTTCTCCTCGACCTCGGTATCGCCTACGACGTGACGGAAGCCTCCCTCACCTACGAAGCCTCACAGCGCATGCCACCGGCGACCTATCGCTACTTCGCGCCGGAAATGGCGAACCTCGATTTTCGCGACCGTCTCACCTACCGCACCGACCTCTACACCGCTGGCCTCACTGTCTTCGAATACGCAACCCGTGAACATCCCATCGCCCGCCAAGGTGACGACCTCGTGATGACACTGTCGCGCGCCATTCGCGCGCCGCCGCGGTCGCTCCGCGACTTGCGACCGGAGATTTCTGCCGAGTTTTCCGCCTTGATCGACCAGTTGCTCAAGAAGCAGCCGATGCTCCGCGGTAATCTCGCGCAATTGATCCAACGACTGGAGAATCCGGCATGAAATTGCTCGCACAACATGGTTTTCAAAACGGCGACAAAGTCCGAGACGGCCTGCGCAATGGCTCGCTCGATGGCGTGATCCTTAGTCCCCGTGATTTGCCGTTGGAAAAACTCGCGGGCCGGCTGGCCGAATTCGCTGGTGAGTCGGCCGAGGCCGAACGCCTGTTCGACCCGCAATACTACGCATGCTTTCTCGCAGGAAATCCTGACAGCCGATTGGGGAGCCTCTTGGAGGATTATGGCCGGCACTACCTAACGCCCCGTCGCCGGAGCCAACTAGAGAGCGAAAGCCGGGTCCGCGATGATTTGGCCCGGGCGCTCACCTTTCAAGCCGGCCATGACCTCACGGGTCTCATCGCCCCGAACATCGTCATTCCCGGCTCCTGCAATTCAGTCGAGGCGGTCATCGCCAAACACTTCATCCGCCACGCGAAGAGCGTCGCGATGCAGGAAGGGTTCACGCCGCCCGTTTACGCCACGCTCGCGCTATCGCGCGACGCGCTGTTGGACCGGGCGGAACTGGTGGAATTCCTGGAGGACATCACAGCGCTGGATAATCCGCCCGATGGTTTCTATCTCCTCGTCGCCGTAAACCAAGCGGACGCGCGCGCCGAAGTTTACCACACCGATGTCGTGGCGGGCTGGATGCTCTTGAATCACACGTTGGCGGTAAATGGCTTCCGAGTAATCAACGGTTATGCCGACCTCGCCTCGCCCTTCCTCGGCGTCGCCGGCGCCTATGCTGGTGCCACTGGCTGGTGGGCGAACCTGCGGGCGTTCAGTCTGAACCGATTCAACCCCGAACCGAGCCGTGGCCGGCAGCCGCTCACACGTTACCTGAGTTGTGCGCTGCTGAATCGCCTAACCGCGTTTGAGGTGGACGCGCTCCGCACCGCAGTTCCCGAAATTCTGAATGATTTGCCGTCCGACGAACTCTTCGTCGATGCGGACCAAGCGGGTCGACACGCGGAAGCGCTGCAAACGTGGGAAGCGCTCCAACACCTCCACGCTTCGCTCGTGCGTGAAGACATCCATGAAGGGCTCGCACGCTGCCGGCAGGCGCTCCTCCGAGCCCAAGAGGTCTACGGACTGATCGCAGAACGCAGCCCGCTCCGTCTCGATTCCAAATCCGACGGACGACACCTAGCTGGACTCGGCGAAGGACTGGACCTTTTTGTCGAGCTAGCGGAGCTTCGCTAGAGCGAGCAATGAGGCGAGCGCCTTCTGTTGAGCAACCGCGCTCCGAGGTTGACGCTTGCGGGGCGTAAAGCACCGGCGGATACGTCCAGTCTCAGCGTCAAACGTCCATAGCCCGACGCCAAGCTGCCGAAAATGCGCCAGTTGCGCCCGTCGGGCAACTGCCGGAGGGACGACCACCATAGCGAGATTCGCAAAATAGCTGTAGCGAAACGCTTGCCGCAACGCCCGTCGCCAATCCTGAAGCTTCAACTCGAACGCGACAATCTGCACCTTTGGTCGCTCGGCAAACCCGACGGCAGTGGCCTCGTCCGGCCGCCGGTTCGACTGCCACGAAACCCATACGAGGTCGGCGATGCCGTAACCACTTAGATCGAACTCCGCACGGGCGAGCCCTTGCGAAAGCGAACCGAGATAGGCGCGCTCGAACGCTCGCAGAAAATTACTTTCGCCGCGTTTGGACGCCGTCGGCAAGTTTCGGCGAGGGTTCACTCCGCGCGAATAGCGCAGCGTCGAAGGGGGAAGGAGAGCGCCCATACCTTACGTTCGCTATTTTACTGCATGCGTCAATTGGTCAGCGCCGTCCGTTCCGCCATCGGAAGCGAATCCGACAGGTAAAGTGGCAGTCGTTTTGATCGAATTAACGAACCAATGGCAGGACGCGTTCCGCAAGAGGCTGGGTCGAGCCGAAGTCGTCAATCGACACTCTTGACTAGCTGAACGGGCGCGCCTTTGGCCGGTTAACTCAACCTGCAAGCCTTTCACCACGTTCCCGGCGCGCACGGAGTGCATGCATCCCTCACGCTTCCTTTTTCTTGAGCGCGCCGCGGATGATGTCGGTCGCGAGAGTGAGGTGCTCGCTCGTGGCGATGAGCGGCGGGAGCAGGCGGATCGTGTTGCCGCCGGCGATCGGGCAAAGCAGGCCGCCTTCGCGCAGCAGCGGAAGATACGGCGCCGGCTCGCCGGTGAGGCGCAGGCCGAGCATGTAGCCGCGGCCGGTGACACCGGTGACTTGCTTCGGAAACTCGACGGCGAGTTGCTCGAGCTGGGTTTTCCAAGCGGCGCCGTTCACGGCGACTTTGCGGATGAGGTCTTCGCGTTGGAGCACGTCGAGCACGGCGATCGCCGCGGCGCAGGCGAGCGGTGAACCGCCAAACGTCGTGCCGTGCGAGCCGGGCGTGAAAAGTTCGGCGTGTTTCTCCGCCGTCCAGATCGCGCCCATCGGGTAACCGTTCGCGATGCCCTTGGCCATGCCGATCACGTCGGCGCGCACGCCCGAGTGCTGGAACGCGTAGAACGCGCCCGTGCGGCCGAAGCCGCACTGCACTTCGTCGAGCATGAGGAGGAGGTTGTGCTTGTCACAGAGCTGGCGCAGGCCCCAGAGAAACTCGTCGGTGCACGGCGTGACGCCGCCTTCGCCTTGCACGGTCTCGATCATGATCGCGGCGGTCTGCTCGTCGATCAGGTCGACGAAACTCTGCACGTTGTTCAACTCGCCGGCGGCGAAGCCGGGCACGAGCGGGCGAAAGCCTTTTTGGATTTTCTCCTGCGGTGTGGCGCTCATGCCGCCGTAGGTGCGGCCGTGGAACGCGTTTTTGGCGACGAGCACCTTGTAGCACTTGCCCTCTTCGCCGGACTTCCGAATGCCGTGCAAGCGCGAGAGTTTGATCATCGCCTCGTTGGCCTCGGTGCCGGAGTTGCAGAGATAGACGCGGCCCGGACCGGCTTGCTGCACGAGGCGGCGGGCGAGTTCGCCGTAGTTCGGGTTGCGGTAGAGATTGCTGCAGTGGATCAGCTCGCCGGCCTGGCGGCGGATCGCCTCGACCCAGACGGGATGGCAGTGACCGAGCGCGTTGACCGCGATGCCCGACGCGAAATCGAGATACTTCTTGCCCGTGTCGTCCCACGCCCAGACGCCCTCTCCGCGCACGAGCGTGAGCGGGGCCTTGGCGTAGTTTTTCATCACATACGCGTCGTAGAGCTCAGCGGCGTTGGTGCGGACGATGGAAGGTTGGTTCATGGAAAAAACAAATCAGAGAAGTGCGCCGCGCGGCGCACTCTCAAATTCGGCGCCGACCAGTTCAGCCGTGCACAATTTCGGTGCCCACGCCCTTGTCGGTAAAAATTTCCAACAGCAGGCTGTGCGGCATGCGGCCGTCGATGAAGTGGACGCGTTGCACGCCTTCCTGCAGTGCGCGGACGGCGCTGGCGACTTTCGGGCGCATGCCTTTGTCGATGACGCCCTTCTTTTTCAGCGTATCGACGTCGCCGACTTTGAGCGTCGAGATGAGCGAGTCGGGATTCTTCGGATCGGAAAGCAGGCCGGGGACGTCGCTCATGTAGACGAGACGACGCGCGCGCAACGCGGAGGCAACGCGACCGGCCGCGGTGTCGGCGTTCACGTTGTAAGGCTTGCCGTCGTAACCTTCGGCGACCGGCGAGATCACCGGCATGAAGCCGTCCGCGATCTCCTTCTTGATGAGCTTCACCTTCACCTCGGTCGGATCGCCGACGAAGCCGAGGTCGACCGGATTGCCGTCGTCATCGACGCCGAGTTTCTGGCAAACGAGCACGCTGTCGCCGGGCAGGCCCTTCGGGCGTGCTTTCACGGAGGAGAGCGTGTCGCACACTTCCTTGTTCACGATTTCGTCGAGCGTCTTCTTCACGATCGCGATCGTGGCTTCGTCGGTGACGCGGAGGCCGTTGACGAAATTCGCTTTCAGGCCGGAGGCGTCCATCGCCTTGCTGATCGCCTTGCCGCCGCCGTGCACAACGACGACGTTGATGCCGACCGCCGCGAGGAACGCGATGTCGGCCGCGACGCGCGTGCGCGCCTCGGGATTCGGATCGTCCATGAAGCTGCCGCCGTATTTCACGACGAACGTGGAGCCGCGGAAATCCTGGATGTAGGGGAGCGCTTCGAGCAGCACGCGCGCTTTGGCAATGACCTCTTCAACGTTGATAGAGGTCATGTCGTGAGGGTGAGGGAGCGACCGGTGGTCATCGATGGTGACAGGCGGAAATTTTTCTGAAGGCAACGCGCAGCGATTTCACTAAAAAAATGCGGCAAGCGCCGCGGTGAAACGCCGAGTGCGCGAGAGCGGGAAAGTCGTAGCAGCCGCCGTCAGGCGGCTGGTGGGCGCGGCGAGTGGACCGACAGCCGATAACTTCGCCGGTCAGAGACCGGCGCTACTGTTCACTCGCTCTTGTTGTAGTTCACGTAGCCTTCGGTGAGGTCGGTCGCGAGCAGGCGGTAGCTGGCTTTGCCGAGGTGCAGGTCGAGCGTGATGGTGAACCGGCGCTGCTTCACGATCTCCTTCCACTTCGGCTTCAGCTCGGGGTGCGGCTTGCCGGCGGTCATCGCGGGCGTGTCGTTGTAGCGGATGTCGAGCTTGGCTTCGACGAGCTTCGCGCCGGAGTAGCCGGCGGCATCGGCCAAACGGCCCCAGTTCGGGTCTTCGCCATACCAGGACGATTTCACGAGCAGGGAATTGCCGATGGCGCGAGCGCACTTCTCGGCGTCCTCGGCGGAGGCGGCGCCTTGCACTTTCACCTCGATCACCTTGGTGATCTTTTCGCCGTCGGAGACGATCTTGTCGGCGAGGATGTCGCAGGCTTTCCAGACGGCTTCGGCGAAGAGGACGCGGAGTTCGCGCGGGCTCTTGTCGCCGACGGAGACGCCGGAGTGGCCGTTCGCGAGCATGATGACGGTGTCGTTCGTGCTCATGTCGCCGTCGACCGTGATGCAGTTGAACGTGCCGTTGACGGCTTCGGTGAGCGTCTTCTGGAGGAAGCTGCGCGGCACGGAAAAATCCGTGGCGAGGAACGCGAGCATCGTCGCCATGTTCGGCTGGATCATGCCCGCACCTTTGGCGAAACCGGCGACGGTGTGCTTCTTGCCGTCGTAGGTGAACGAGACGGTGACGGTCTTCGCCTTCGTATCGGACGTGAGGATGGCGTCGGCGGCCTTTTTGCCGTGCGCGGGCGTGCGGCCCTTCTCGTTCACGGAGCGCTCGAGGCCTTTGATCACGCGGTCCATCGGGAGCGGCTGGCCGATGCGGCCGGTCGAGCAGACGAAGAACGCGTGCGGTTTCTGGTTGAGCGACGCGGCGGCGCGCTGCGCCATCGTGTTCGCGTCCTTCAGGCCCTCGGGGCCGGTGCAGGCATTGGCGTTGCCGGAGTTGGCGATGAAGCCGTGAAACGGGCCGCCTTCCTCGAGATTTTTCTGGCACAACAGCACCGGCGCGGCTTTGACCGCGTTTTTGGTGAACGTGCCGGCGGCCGTGCACGGGCGCAGCGAGTAAACCAGAGCGAGGTCGAGTCGCTTGAGGTCGTTCTTCTGGCGGATGTCGCAAGCGACGCCTGCCGCCTCGAAGCCGGGAACGTCCGTGATACCTGCACTATCCGGCGTAACGGTGAGTTGGGTCATTTTTCGTTGGTGTGTGCTAAAGCAATCCGGCGGTCTCGGGGAAACCGCACCAGAGATTCATGATCTGCACGGCTTGGCCGCTCGCGCCCTTCACGAGGTTGTCCTCGGCGGACGTGAGCACGAAGTTTCCGGTGCGCGCGTCGTGCACGGCGGAAATATCGATGCGGTTCGTGCCCGTGACGTAGGCCGAGTCGGGCGTCTCGCCAGTCGGCAGAATCGACACGAACGGACGTCCCGCGTAGGCCGCGCGCCA
The DNA here is from genome assembly GCA_016187945.1 of Opitutia bacterium. Taxonomy (GTDB): domain Bacteria; phylum Verrucomicrobiota; class Verrucomicrobiia; order Opitutales; family Opitutaceae; genus Didemnitutus. Next base: position 1,005,697 of record JACPIT010000005.1, on the reverse strand, counting down.
GGCGGAGTAGACGGCGTCAAGCGTCGCGCCGGCGGCGGCGGGAACGGTGATCGTCGTGATGATGCCGCGGCGCATGGGCGCGAGGTGCGGATTAAACTGGAGGACGATCTTCGCCCCCGCGCGGAGCGAGAGCTGCTCCTCGATCTCGGCGAGGTGGCGGTGTTTCACGAGGCCGTAGGCCTTGGCGCTCTCGGCGCGTTCGACGTAGAGATAGGCTTCGTCGACCTTTTTGCCGGCGCCGGAGACGCCGGAGAAGGAGTTCACGACGATGTGCTCGTGCGAGACGAGGCCGGCGGCGAGCAGCGGTGCGAGCGGGACGAGCGTGCTGGTCGGGTAGCAACCGGGCGCGGCAGCGAGCTTGATCTCGGTCTTCCACTTCGCGTCGGTCAGCTCGGGAAGCACGAAGCGCGCTTGCGGCAGCAGCTCGGGCGCGTGGTGGTGGCCGTAGTATTTTTCGTAGGTCGCGAGGTCGGCCACACGGAAGTCGGCGCTGAGGTCGACGACCTTGCGACCGGCGGGCACGAGGGCTTTCGCGAAATCCGCGGCGGCGCCGTGCGGCAGGGCGAGGAACCACAGGCCGATGTCGTCGCGCGCGGCGAGTTCGACCGCGTCGGAGCCGATGAACTTGAGCGTGTCCGCAGCCGTGCCGCGCAAGGCCGGGATCACGCTCGAAAGCGGTTTGCCCGCGTGCTGGCGTGAGGTGACCGCCGCCAGAGTGACGTGCGGGTGACCGAGGAGGAGTTTAACGAGAACTTCGCCGGAGTAGCCCGACGCGCCGACAATGCCGACTTTCATCTAATTGAGGGTGGACTAAAGGAGAACGTAGGGGATTTGCGCAAATAAAAACGGGGTGCTCGTGGCACCCCGTTGAGAATGAAAACCTGTTTCGGCCAGCGCTTAGCGCTTCGAGAACTGGAAGCGCTTGCGGGCGCCCGGCTGGCCAGGCTTCTTGCGCTCTTTTTCGCGCGGGTCGCGGGTGAGGTGACCGGCCTTCTTGAGCGTGACGCGGAGCTCCGAGTTGAACTTCAGGAGCGCGCGGGCGATGCCGTGGGCCACCGCGCCGGCTTGGGCGCTGATGCCGCCGCCGGCGATGTTCGCGATGACGTCGAACTTGTCCTTCACGTCGGCGGTCGTGAGCGGGCTCGCGGCGCGACGGGCGAAGTTGTCGTGCTTGAAATAGGAGTCGAAGTCACGGTCGTTGGCCGTGAGCTTGCCGGAACCGGCGACGAGGCGAACGCGGGCGGTCGAGGTCTTGCGACGGCCGGTGCCGGTGAAAACAGTGGAGTCAGCGCTCATGGGTCAGATCAAAGCTTGATGGGGTTCTGCGCGGCGTGGGGGTGCTCGGCGCCCGGGAACACGCGGAGCTTCGTGAGCATCTTCGCGGCGAGACGATTCTTGGGGAGCATGCCTTTGACGGCCTGCAGGACGATGAAATCCGGCTTCTTGGCGCGGACTTCGGTAAGCTTGCGGTATTTTTCGCCGCCGACGTAGCCGGAGAACGACATATACTCGGTCACTTCTTCCTTCTTGCCGGTGAGGACGACCTTGCTCGCGTTGATGACGATGACGAAGTCGCCGGTATCGACGTGCGGAGTGTAAGTGGCCTTATTGCGACCACGGATGATGTTGGCGACTTTAACTGCGAGACGGCCAAGAACCTGCCCCTCGGCATCGATCAGATACCACTTGGGCTGGACTGTCTCTTTTTTGGCCAGATAGGTTTTCATTGCGGAAAGAGGCCCAAGGGAAAGACTCCGCCCTACCCTGTCAACACCCAAGACTTCACGGTAGTGTCCCAATTTCAAATTTCCTCTCGCGCAAAGGGTTTTGCGCTAATTGGGCAGCATGGAGAGACTGAAGGGCGATGAAAGCCCTCCTCTATCAGCTCAAATCTAGCTCCAGCGAACCAACCGCCCTTTGTGCCATCGAATTAATTGAGGATCACACAGCCTTCGTGCGATTCCTGTCCCCAGAATGGCTCGTAGAGCGTCTAGGGGCCGCGTATCTCGTAAAGCGAGTAACTCAAGAGGATGGGCCGGAAGAATGGTGGGAAATTTCCGTGCCCACGTCCTCCGAAAAAGCGCCACCTTACACCTATAAGGCAGAATACGTGCGCAAATGGCGAGACGTGCCCAAAGACGCTCAAAGCGCCCCGTTGTCCGAGGAAAAGTCAGAATGAGCCGCTTTTCAGCGCCGCTTTCTGTCGCGACTTCAACCGGCAACCATTTGGGAGAGGGATTCACGCATGAGTGATACACGAAAAGACGCGCCGTTTTCGTTGAAACTCTCCGCAAAACAGCGTCAGGACTACATCCGGTTTCTCCTTACCCGGAAAAAGAGTCCGCCCCACCTTCGTGAGCTAAAGCCCCGTGGCCTGAGCGCGGCCACTCAGGAGGCAGAGCGCCCCACCTTCAAAATCACTTGGACGCGCCCAAAGGCACAGAAACCAGCTTCCCAAGGCTACTGGCGCAGTAGCCCGTTCGGTCTGTCTCTAGGCGAAGAGAAACGGCGCGCGCGTTGGATTGAGGAACCGGAGGCAATCCGGGAAGGCCATTTGGTCGCGCCGAAACGCACGGCGCGGATTAATCCCCTGCACAAGATTGCGGAACAACTGTTGGTGAAGCCGAAGAGGGTAGCCCAACCGTAACACGCTAATCGTCCGATTCGTTTTCCAATCGGCTTTGTAGGTCTCGCAATTCTTGGATCGAGTCCCGCGCATGTAAGAGCGCACCCAACAATTCCTCATACGTCAGGTCTTTTGCTACCTCATCCCTCACGCTCTTGTGGCGGTCGGCGTAGAGTTGTCTTAGGCAGTATTCGACTGTTTGTGCGGGCGAGCCATCCGGGCGACCTGATTCGATTAAGGTGGGAGATGCGTCTTTCATAAAAATGAAGCGTTTTCGTGTATCGGTAAGTATGTCCCCAGACAGAAACGACCCCGTTTACAGAGCAATTATGCGAGACTTAGTTCTAGCCCACTTTATTGTCACGAATGAGCTGCCCCATAACTTCGAGGACCGAATCACTTTGATTAGCCGCGTCCTCGAAATGCTTCTCGGTCAAAGCGAATAATTTGGTGCCGTCAATTGTCCGTTTCGGGTTGCTGATAACCGTCAGAACCTTGGCCAAACTGGTGACGTATTCCTTCCGCTCAACTAAGGTTCGAGCATTCCATTCTTTGCCAGTGCTATCCGAACTGAGGGCCATGCTTGGACCCTCTCGTTTTTCTAAGTCTCACGCGACTATTTTTTGGCCTGAGCCACAATCGCCGCGCGCACGGCAGTAACGGGCGAATCCACGGGCGGAATTTCCAGCACGGCGATAATCCGCCGATTCGGCCCCTCGGGCGGGTAGCCCCACGCATAACACCGCTTCGCCTTCGCGTGCCCGATCACGTCGAAAATCTCCACATCGCCCTCCCACACCGTCTGCCCCAGAAACACCTCTTTGACCGGCACCGTCTGAACATGCGTTGCCTCGCACCCATGCACTTGGCGAATCGCGTGTTTCAGCTCGGCTAGGTATTCCATGCTAGTTGGCCAGCTCTACCAAGTCGCGCACAGTCCACAAGCGATTAGACCAGCGTTTTCCATGATTTGCCGATTAGAATCCCGTCGATGCATCCCACTGAAACCCCGTAGCGTTTTGCTAATACGCTTCTTGAAATAACCCACGGCACATAATTTTGTCGAATTTCGCGCACTTGTTCGGGGGTGAGACGACAAACCGAACGACGACGCCCCTTTTTATCCATGTCTCTGGTATTGTCCAAATGGGTGCCCAGAAAGAAATGGTCTGGATTCACACAGCCGGGATTGTCGCATTTGTGGCAAATCATTTTCCCTTTCTCGATTGGTCCATTGTGCAGTTCAAATGAGGCCCGATGCGCGTAAATGGTAGGTTTATGAGCGGCTCCATACATTACGCCGTAACCGGCTTTGGTTTTGGCTCCTATCCACAACCAGCAATCTTCGGTTTTCTCGATTTGATTCCAGAATCTTTTCCAAAAACTTGCTAACTGCGCTTCGGTGATTTCAATACTATCGTAGGTTGGCAACTTCGGCATATATGGACAATATTATGCAAGAGCGACAATATCGTCAACTTTCCATATGCGATTTGTGACTCCCGCCGCCATCGCCGGAGTGCAACGAATGCTCTTATGTATTTTGCAGAAGTTATAGTAAAAGAACGTCAGACCCATCGAAGCCCGGAAGTTCTCCAATTTCTTGCTGAACGCGTTCGTCAGGCGCGTGAGCCGACGATTGCGCATGCGCACGGAAAGGTTCTGTCGCTCAACGTGGCTAGTCGAAATCATGTCTAGGTCCGGTTCGCCGCAAATCGCCTTCTTGTTCACAGCGGTAACGGGCGGCGGGCTGTAACGGCGCTGCTGCTCCACATCATCAATGCCACCGTAAACCTTCACAATCTGGCCATAATCCACGTCTGTTCCGAAAGCATCCTCAACCGTGTTGAGATACTGATTCATACCATCGGAAGAGAGCTGAATCCGGTTCTTCATGCGCGAAGCGAGATCGTGAACGAACGCATTCGTGTCCTCCCAATTGCGCTTCCCGACATGAAAGGTAGGCACGACTTTGGATTCCGGGTCTAGTGCAACGAACGTCCAAACGTCGCCAAAACCCTCGGGATTATCGTTCGGGTCAACGTTGCGCTGCTTCTTGCCGATAAATCCCCAAATTTCATCAACCTGAATTTGGCGGCAATCTAGCTCGCGCATTTGTTCACTCATCATGCGGCGGCAGGCTTCCCCCACCCGCGCGCCAAGACGCATCACCGTATCCCGGTGAATTCCGGTCATCGCCTCAACCGAACGGATGGACATGCCTTCGGCGAGCGCGCCGATTGCCGTCACCTGTTTTTCGATTGGGAGGATGTTTGCCATTCTTGACTTACTGTAATACCTAAAGTCTGATTGATTTCAAGACTTTTCGTATTACGTTTAATCCATGAGCAAAAAACCTAAGATTGGCAGGCCGCAACTCCCCTCAGATGAGAAGAAAAAGGTCGTCCCTATTCGCCTGTCTGAGCGCGAAATTGAGGAGCTAAAAAAGGTCGCGGGCGGCGCACCCTTGAGCACTTGGATGCGCGAAACGCTGATTGGGCGCGCGGAGGCGATGCAACCCAAACGCAAGCCGCAGCACTAGCGCGTCGTCTGAACTAACGTGAATTCAGCGCGTTTGTTAGGCAACTGGACGAATGTCGGCCTTAGTCCGGCGAACCTCAAACAGACTCGCATGCACGGAGACCATAGTCCTAGCCTCCGTAGTATTCCAGCGAGGAACAGGAACACGTAAGCCAACGCGAGTCTGATTTGGAAAAGCACACAAGGAGATACACCAAAATGAGCCTCGATTTGAACAAGCTCCGTGAATCGTCCGGAAAGGGGATTCAACAGAAACTCCGCGAAAAATTGACCGCCGAAGAGTTCGCCCAATTGACCTTCAACAAAGACGGCGGGTTTACCGGCCCCGAGGCCATCGTCGTCAAGGCTCGGAAGGCGCTGGGGCTGCGTTAACGAACGAATAGGTCTGCCACCTCAACGTGCAGCGCCTTGGCTAACTTGTCCACGGTGCGCAGTTGCAGCCCTGGCCATGCGCCCGTCTCGATACGCTGGTAATACTTGTAGTCCAGTGCTGCCCTCTCGGCCATTTCCTGCTGCGTAAGCCCGCGCTCCGTCCGTAGTCGGCGGAGATTCAATTGCAGGCATTTAAGGGCGGTCACCCGTTGAGTCTAACGGGCGGGAAGGATTGTTGACACCGCAGGTTTCTACGGTGTGCTTAGGTTCTGTGAATACGTATGCGTCTCGATTAGTCGCAACCTTCCTCATGCTGACTTTTTTTGCGCCAATTCCGCTTTTCGCGCAGATCGATTTTGTCGGTAAGACGGAGGCCGAGATTTTTGCCGTAAAGGGCCAGCCTCAATCCAAGGCCAAGACTGGAAATAAAGCTATTTATCGATGGGTTGACGCGCAAGTCGTCGTCATTGACGGGCGCATAACGGAATATCGGGCCAGAAATTCCGACAAAGAATATGAGATGCGCAGCTACTACATCGCTCGGGCGACAGAAGAGCAGCGTCGAGTCGCACAGGAAAAGGCCCGCACCCAGAAAGAAACCGAGGCGGCGGTAGCACGTTCGGAAGAGGGGCGAATCTTTCGAGAACGCCAATTGGAGGCCCAACGGGCATCTAGTTCCAACTATTGGTTCACGTCAGGATTTTATGTGAAAGACGGCATGGGTGGCAGGCACCCCAGTCTCAACAAACCACTGCCACCATCTACTCAGAAACAGCCAACGCGCTCAATATCACGAAATATTCCGGTGTCGCCACCCCCGAATCGAGACAGGCAGTCCGAAATTGATCTACTGAATATACAGATCGAAAATTTAAGGAGTGAAATATCCCGACTTCAGCGCATTGAAACCGAAGCTTACATGGCCCATGACGAACAGACGCGCGCAAACTATAGGCAAGCCATTCAAGGTAAGCAGCGTGAATTGGATTTATTAAAAGAGAAAAAACAGCGCGTGTTTTTCGGAAAATGAAACATGTGTTACTTATCGCACTAGCGGCGGCATTAACCAGTTGTGTTCAACGCCCCATGACTCACGCGCAATGGCGCGCCGAACAGGCGAAGAGGGCACGTATTAACGCGGTGAAAAGTGAGGCTACAGAAATGAGTAAAACATCGGTCGTGATTACGAAGGAAGAGCAGGCGCAGAGCGGGAAGCGTTAAGTAATCAATCCGCCTTCTTCCAGCGCGGAATCCGACTGAAATGAGCGGTCAAATAATCGAAACCGTTTTGTCTTACTCTATAAAAATACCGTTCATCATGCATCGGAAAATCTTCGATTAAGATACATAGATGAAGCCGATAATCACCCCCCGCCACGAATTGCAGATGTCCAGTGGTAGGAAAACGGGCTCGTATGAACTCCTTCCCAAAATAAGTAACCGCTTTCCCTTCGAGCAGGAAATCCAGTTCCCACAGTTCGCCCGGATGTAACAGTTTTGGCCCTCCGTCCGAATCGCGGAAAAGATCGATAGGGAAAGCCGCCATGCCCGTGTTTACATGGGACGAATTCGTGTCCATTTGACCGATTCGAACTAGCGCAATTTTGAGTGTTTTATTGTGAGGATTCCGAATGAATAGCCGGCTTCCCATGCTGGGCATGTCTTTGCAATAGGTGACCGTGTTTTTATTCTCTAGCGTGACCTCTAGCGACGGTTTGCGTAGATACCACGCAATCTCGGAAATGAGCGCGGCCAAGAGCCATGCGCCGACGTAAACGAGAAACAGTCCGGCTATTAGCTGCCACCAAGACGCTTCCCTGATGGCGTTTAGGATACCAGTCCCGAGAGAGGCGAAAAATGGGGACGCTTTCATGGCTTCCTTAAACAAGTCCCATTTTGCGTTTCCCTTAACGTCGTCCCAATGGCGCTGAAGCGGGGAAAGAAATCGCATCGGGCCGAACCGTAGCCGTGCGAGCTTGATCCGTCGAGTGCGTTACCATGCCAGCTCCACAGGATTTTTTCAGAGCATCGATCCAAATTAGGACACCACCGACTTCACATTTTCGGCGCGAGCCGAAATGGAGCGCTCGGAACGGGCTAACGGCTCAAAATTCGTAGCTTGCGGCTAGGCTCAACCAGATCTTTCCCCCGGTGGAGGCTTCGTTGGGGGACCAAAACGGCCGGGCGCCATTCGTGCCGGCATAGTGCACGCCCGCGGTAACGATCGTCTGGCCGCCGACCCGATACGGCACCGTGAGGTCGACGCCATGAAACATGTAGGAATCCGCCACGCGAGGCGTCGCGAGTTGCGGGAGCACATCGTCCGCCGCGACCGAACCGAGATAAACGCGGTAATTGAGAAAGGCGCCCCAGCTCGTCAGGGCGTATTCGCCCGCGTAGCTCAGTTCGCCGATGTCGGCGCGGCGGTGCACATCGCGCGTCACGCTCGCCGTCGCGCGCCCCGGGCCAGCCGGCACGGAAAACGACGCCGTCACCTCGCCGGTGTGCGCGGGGTGCCCTTCGTAGGCTTCACCCAAGTGGCGGTGCGCGATCTCCACCCCGAGCTTCGCGCCGGAATCGAACGCGTGCGTGTAACCGATGCTCGCGCCGAGTTCGTGCCAGCGGGCGTCCTCGAACGGGAAATTCGCCCACGCGCCGAATTTCCAGGTATCGTTCGCCAACCAAACTGCCGGCAGCACCGACGCGCCGGCGCGCTCGATCCCGCGGCGCACAAACTTCGACTCGACCGTCGTGTCCACCGTGCGCGTCCACTCGCCATCGGCGGCCGCGAGTCGCGAGGCGACCAGGCAACCGACGATGAGGAGCAGCCGACGCATCTTCGTTTTCTGCGCGCTGTAGCGGCGGTCTATGACCGCCGGCGAGCGAGGCAACTCATCCGTTCGGCGGTCACAGACCGCCGCTACACGAAACTGAAACGCGCCCAGCAGACCGAACATCACGAAAGGAAGGTTGGTTTTCGACGGGTTGTCGACACAGTGGTTCCCATGACCGGCTCCACTCGCACCATCACACTCGCGGCGGCGATTCTGGGCTTCATCGGCGTCGCTCTCGGCGCCTTCGGCGCGCACGCGCTCAAGCCGACGCTCGAAGCGCACGGCTCCGTCGAAACCTGGAAAACCGCCGTGCTCTACCAACTCGTGCATGCGGTCGCGCTGCTCGCGCTCGCCGGCTGGCGCGACGCGCATGCTGGCCCGAGCGGCAAGGTCGCCGTGCTGTGGACCGGCGGTGTGATCTGCTTCTCCGGCTCCCTCTACTGGCTCGCGTTGGGCGGCCCGAAGTTTCTCGGGCCGATCACACCGCTCGGCGGCGTCGCATTTCTCGCGGGGTGGGCGTTGCTCGCGTGGAGTGCGTGGAAGCGGCCGAGCGTGTAGGCGCACGCGGTGCGTTGCCGGATGCGCGTCGGCGGGCGACGACTCGGCCGCGAACGCGCGCCGCCCGACGCTCACTGCATGCTGCGCGGGCCGGGCGGGCCGTCGACGGGCTTGAGTTGCGTCGGGTCGCACCACTCGAGGCCGATCATCCAGGCGTTCTTCGCGCCCTTGGTGAGTTCGTCGAACTCGCGGCTCCGGTGCAGCGAGGCGAACATCCAATCCTCGCGCGCCTCCTTCATCTCCATCGCGCGCACCGCCTCGAAACGCTCATAGGTGTAGAAATGCCGGCGCAAATACTCCATCGCCTTCGCGCGGTCGCCCGCCTGCGCCCAGATCGCGGCGAGATTGTAGCTCGCCTCCATCAGGTGCTCGTTGCGCTGCGCGATCGCCAGCGCCTCCTGCGTCTTGCCCGCCGCGGCGAGATACACGGCGGCGAAGACCTGATTGTAGGCGTCGTCCGGCACGAGCGCGAGAGCCTGGCGCATGAAACCCGCCGCCTTCTCTTCCTGTTTTTCGGAGAACCAATACACCGCGAGGTTGCGATAGGTGATCGGCAGCGGGAACGCCGCGAGCGATTCCTCGAAGAGCCGCAGGCCTTCTTTGAAACGTCCCGCGTGGATCGTCATCTTCCCGAGTCCGTGCAACGCCACGGCGCGCGCGAGCGGGTCGGCGGGTTGCGCGAGGATCTGCCGGAAGACCTTGCCCGCTTTGTTCCACTCGCCGGTTTGATGGCGATAAAACTCTCCCAGGAAACGCAGCGCCGTCGCATCGCTCGGATCGAGCGCGGCGGCGCGTTCGTAGAGTCGCCCCGCTTCGTCGTAGCGCGCGGCGAGTTCCGCCGCGAGACCGGCGCGCAGCACGCGCTCGACCTCGGCGTTTTTGGCAAGCGGGGGATCGGCAAGTTCGTCGCGACCGAGCGGCTCGAGCGCTTGCCAGCTCACTTTGAGGCCGAGCTTCTGCAGCGCCTTCGCGGCGCGTTTGCCGAGACTCGGAAACATCACGCGCTGCGCCCACACGGCTTCGAAGTCCGTCTGCGCAGTCTTGTCGCCGGCCCTGAGTTTCTTGTCTGCGGCGTCGAGCAGTGTCTTCAGGTTCTTCTCGCGTGCCTTCAGTTCGGTTTCGACGAGTTTGTCGACGGCACCGACCTCGAAGCGTCCCTTCGCGTTCGGCAAAACGCGGCTCACTTCGCGCCCGTCGGGTTCGATCAGCAACGCGGCCTCGGCGGCGGCAGGGACTTGGAATTTCTCGCGCGCCGCGGCGTCGTCGGGCGGCACGACGAGGTCGGCCACGCCGCGCGCTGCGGCTTGCGTGAGCGCGCGCGAGGTGAGCATTGGCGAGCCCGCGATGGCGTCGTTGCTCGTCGGAAACCACAGCATGATGAGGCCGGCGCCCGGCAAGCCCGGCAGCGGCGCAGCGCGATTGAAGATCGTCCACGGCACGCGATAAGTCTCCACCGCGCGCTCGCGCGCGCCACCGAACGACGCAGCGCCGCCCGCTCCACCGCCGCCCCCACCGCCGCAGGTGGCGAACAGTGCCGTGGCCGGCACGACGAGCGAGAACACGAGCGCGATTCCGAGGAGACGCGGAGATTTCATGGGAGGAGCGACAACGAAGCGTGGTTTCGGCGTGGAGCGTCCGATGCGCCGCAAGCTGCGCGATCTCGCGGTCGCGAGCAAGCCTTGCACCGTAACAGGATCGCTGCACGCTGGCCGCGTCGGCCTCCGCGCCGCGTCGCATGCAACTTCCGCCGCCACTTCTCTCCGCGCTCCAAGCGCTCCGCTCCGCCGGCGGACGCCCGCGGCTCGTGGGCGGGTGCGTGCGCGACTGGCTGCTCGGACTCGCGCCGAAGGACTTCGACGTCGAGGTGTTCGGCCTCGACTACGAAAAAATGCAGCGCGCGCTCGCGTCGTTCGGGCCGACGGATCTCGTGGGCCGCAGCTTCGGCGTGCTGAAAGTGCGACTGTCGGGCGCCGAATACGACTTTTCGCTGCCGCGCCGCGAATCGAAGACGGGCGCGGGCCACCGCGGCTTCGCGGTCGAACCGGAACCCGACCTCACCGAGGCCGACGCGGCGGCACGGCGCGATTTCACGATCAACTCCATCGCCTACGATCCGCTCGACGCGCGCGTGATCGATCCGCACGGCGGCGAGCGCGACCTGCGCGCGCGCGTGCTGCGGCACACGAGCGCGGCGTTCGCCGAAGATCCGCTGCGCGTGTTGCGCGGATTCCAGTTTGCCGCGCGGTTCGATCTGACGCTCGCGCCCGAGACGGCCGAACTGTGCCGGTCGATCGCCGACACCTACCGCGAACTCGCCATCGAGCGGGTGTGGGGCGAGTGGGAAAAATGGGCGACAAAATCGTCCAAGCCGTCGCGCGGCATTGCCGTGCTCAAGGAGTCCGGCTGGCTGAAACATTTCCCGGAGATCGCGCAGCTCGACGGCCTGCCACAGGAGCCGGAATGGCACCCCGAGGGCGACGCGCTCACGCACACCGGCCACTGCATCGACGCTCTCGTCACACTCGACGCCTGGCAAAACGGCGACGCGCGCGTGCGACGCATGCTCACGCTCGCGGTGCTGGCGCACGATTTCGGCAAGGCGACGACGACGCACCAGGCCGAGCGTCATCGCAAGCTGCGTTGGGTCAGTCCGGGCCACGAAGCGGCGGGCGCGCCGCTGACGGAAAGTTTTCTCCAGCGCATCGGCGCACCGCATGAGTTGGTTGAGTTCGTGCGGCCGCTCGTGGTGAATCACCTCGCGCATCACCACGGCCAGGAACATTTCCGCGACACGACGGTGCGCCGCCTTGCGCGCAAAATCGCGCCGGCCACGATGGACGAGTTGATCGCGGTGATGACCGCGGACCACCTCGGCCGGCCGCCACTCGTATCGGAGGAGGCGCTGCGGCGCATTCACGAGTTGCGCGACGCCGCCGCGCGACTCGCGATCGCCGACCGCGCACCGCAACCGATCCTGCTCGGCCGCCATCTGATCGCGCTGGGCATGACGCCCGGGCCGAACTTCAAGCCGGCGCTGGATGCGGCCTTCGAGTCGCAACTCGATGGGGCGTTCTATGACGAGGAAGGCGGGGTTTTATGGATGAGGAACTATTTGCGGGCGCATCCTCAGTTTCTAAAGTGAGCGCCTCATGTCCTCCACGAGCCAGCTCGATCAACTGAAGCAGTTCACCGTCGTCGTCGCCGATACCGGCGACTTCGCCAGCATGAAGCAATTCGCGCCGCGCGACGCGACGACGAATCCCAGCCTGATCCTGAAGGCCGCGGCGATGCCCGACTACGCGTGGATCGTCGACAAGGCGGTGAAGGACGCGCCAGCGAGCGCCAGCCTCGGCGCCGTGATCGACGGGCTGCTCGTGTTGTTCGGCAGCGAGATTTTGAAGATCGTGCCCGGTCGCGTCTCGACGGAGGTCGACGCGCGCCTGTCGTTCGACACCGCGGCGACGATCGCGAAGGCGCGTGAGATCATCGCGCTCTACGAAAGCGCCGGCATCGGTCGCGAGCGCATCCTCATCAAGATCGCGTCGACCTGGGAAGGCATCAAGGCCGCCGAGCAGCTCCAGAAGGAGAAGATCAACTGCAACCTGACGCTGCTCTTCTCGTTCGCGCAGGCCGTAGCGTGTGCGGAGGCGCGCGTGCAGCTCATCTCGCCGTTCGTCGGCCGCATTCTCGATTGGTATAAAAAATCCACGGGCAAGGACTACGCGCCCGCCGAGGATCCGGGCGTAAAGTCGGTCACCGAGATTTACGCCTACTACAAGAAATACGGCTACGCGACGGAGGTGATGGGCGCGTCGTTCCGCAATACGGGCGAGATCGTCGAACTCGCGGGCTGCGACCTGCTGACGATCAGCCCGCAACTGCTCGGCGAACTCGCGAAGAGCGACGCCCCGATCGTGCGGAAACTCGATCCCGCCGCCGCGAAGAACGCGACGCTCGCGAAGGTGACGTTCGACGAGAAGAGCTTCCGCTTCACGCTGAACGAAGACGCGATGGCGACCGAGAAGACCGCTGAAGGCATCCGCCAATTCTCCGCCGACATCGTGAAGCTCGAGCAGCTCCTCGCGAAGAAGCGCGGGTGAGCCCGCCACGCCGCGCGCGAGCATTCGGCGACGGCGCTCGCGCGCACGAAAAAGCCCCGGAAGATTCCGGGGCTTTGTTTTGGGAGCGAGCGATGCGCCGCGAGTCAACGCGTCCCGCTGCCGGCCGGGAGTTCGTCCGCCGACGTGCGACTGAGCACCTGCGTTTTCAGGAACTCGTCGATGTGTTTGTAGAAGGCGATGCGCGCTTCTGCGCGACGGAATCCGTGCCCCTCACGATTTTCGACGTAGAACCAGAAATCGCGACCCTCGACTCGACCGGCCGCTTTGAGCGCTCGGACCATCGCCGCGCCGTGAGCGATCTCGACGCGGCGGTCGTTCTTGCCGTAGCCCATCAGGAGCGGCGCGCGAATGCGGTCGGCAAAGTGAACCGGCGAGGTGGCTTTGATGCGTTCGGCGTCCTCGTGCGGATCGCCGATGCGGGTGCGATACGCATACTCGCCAGTCCGGTTGGCATCGAGTCCCAGACCGGGATTGTCGACGAGCATCATGATGTCGGTGACGCCGACATAGTTGATGCCGGCGCAGTAGAGTTCCGGCGTGTAAGTCAGGCCGGCCATGGTGGCGTAGCCGCCGTAGCTCGCGCCGGAGATGACGACGCGCTTCGGATCGGCAATGCCTTGGGCGATCGCCCATTTCACGGCGTCGGTGAGGTCGTTCTGCATTTCGAGACCCCATTTGCGGTAGCCCGCGCGTTCGAACCAATCGCCGTAGCCGCCGGAACCGCGGTAGTTCAACTGAAGGACGGCGAAACCGCGATTCGCATAGAACTGAACCTCCGGGTCGTAGCCCCAGTTGTCGCGCGGTCCGTAGGGGCCGCCGTGCGGATGCACGATGAGCGGCAGGCTCTTCGGCTCGCGGCCGACGGGAAGCGTGAGGTAGCCGTGGAGCCGCAGCCCATCGCGCGCCGTCATCGCAAACGGATGCATTTGGGCCATCTGCCGGTAATCGATTTCCGGGAGCGTGGCTGCGACGGGCTCCACTTTGCGCGCCTTCGGAGCGAAGATGAAATAGCGGCCGGGCTCGCGGTCGCTGTGCGAGAAAACGAGGAGGTGCGAGTTGTCGGCCGACGCCTCGCGGATGGATATCAGCGTTTCCGGGAACGCCGCATCGAGCGCGCGCTGGTAGCCGCGGAACGGCTCGTCGAGCCAGACCTCGGTCGGACGCTCGCCCTGATACCAAACGCCGACGACGCGATTGAGCGCGTCGTTGTAGATGATGTTTTCGACGTCGTAAGTCGGATCGCCGTAAACCAGCTCGCCGAGCGTGCGCGTGTCGGGGTTGTATTTGAACACGGCGTTGGTCTTCCGACCGATGTTGGATGCGACGTAGAGGGTCTGGTTATCGCCGTCGAAGCCGATCGGCATCCATGATTGCTCGCCGTCGTGGAAGGTCGCGATCTTCTCCCATGAAGCGCCATCGCTATTCCGGTAGTGGACTGAGGCGGCGCCGGGCTCACGCGCGACGCCGAGCCGCGCCACGCCGGCGCGGTCGATGATCCAATCGTCGAAATTGCCCGGGTTGTGTGCGTGGACTTTCGCCCGACCCGTTTTCAAATCGACGTAGTAGACGTCCGTCCACCGCGAGACGTGCAGCGGGGCTACCTGGCGGCCGAACGTCTGCTCTTGGTAGCCGTTCCCCGCGACGACGAAGTGTTGGTTGTCGCCGCGGATGCGTCCGAGCAATTCGAAGCGACGGAACGAGGCGACGAGCTCGGGTTCGGAACCGTCGGCGTTGATCGCGAACATGCGGTAGGACTCCTTGCCGTCGTCGTCCATGAAGAAGAAGAGGCGGCTGTTACTGGCCCACAGAAAGTCAGCCACGTTTTCTTCCTTCATCGAGGTGAGTTGGGTCTTCTGCATTTTATGCAGGTCGACGACGATGAGGTTCAGGCGCTTCTCCCACGGCTGGAGCGCGGCGATGTAGCGGCCGTCGGGCGAGAAGGTGAGCCGCGAGATGGTCGGCGTGCCGAAGAGTTCTTCGACGGGAAGTTCGGGCGGGATCGCCGGAGCCGTGGCAGCGGCGTGAAGCACGACCGCAGCGAGCAGGGATACGAAGCAAGCGAGGCGTTTCATGAGTGAGTGTGCGAGGCGGAGGCGAGGGGCGGCAGAAAAAAGGCCGAGCGGAAAAAATTTCCGCTCGGCCCATGAGAGTTGGAATCAAATCAGCGACTCAGAAGCGCTGACGGAATTGGACATACCAGAAGCGGCCATACGGATCGTGCACTTGGGTGTCGATCGCGGTGTTGCCGGAACCGGTGATGTTTTCGGTGACGAACGGCGTGGACTCGTCGAAGGCGTTGGTGAGGCCGACGGTGAGCTCGGTGTTGCCGCCGACCCACGGCGTGCGGAACGAGTAGGTCGTCTGGAGGTCGACGGTGACGTAGTCTTCGACCTTGCGGTAATCGTTCTTCGGCGTGGAGAAGTCCTTGTAGTGGCCGACCCAGTTGACGTAGGCCGCGGTGGTCCAGTTGCGGAACGTCCACGAATTTTGGAGGTTCATCTTGAACCGCGGGATCGTGCCCTGCGACGTGAAGCCGGAGCCGACGTTATCGACCTTGGCCGACAGCGACGTGCCTTGGTCCCAATAGTGCGCCATATAGGTGGCGGTGATCGTGTGCTTGAAGTTGCCGAAGTTGGCGGTCTTCCATTTGTAGTCGATTTCCATGTCGTAGCTTTCGACTTCGACGAGGGCGCGATTGACGTATTGGAGGTAGATCGCGACTCCGTTCGTCGCGAGGCGGCCCGGGCGACCGGCGGCCACGTCGGCCGGGGTCTGCGGGTCGCGACGGACGAGGAACTGCAACGCCGGGTCGTAGAGCACGCCGGTGTTGAGCGTGGCAACGGAAGGCAGGCGAATGATGTTCGAGTGTCTGATCTTCGACCAGTTCGCCGAGATCGTGAGATCCTTGACCCAACGCACATCCCAAACGAAGCCGACATAGTTGGACTTCGACTCTTCGGGCTGCAGGTTCGTGTTACCCTGCTGTGACTGTTGCACCTGCTGGTTGTCGTCGGCGGCGATTCCCGAGCCCGCGAGTGTCACCGACGTCGCGCCCGCCGGAGTCGACGGAACCCAATAACGCAGCGATTGGAGCAGGATGGGATTCGTGATGGTGAGATCGAGGCGGTTGCGGAGCGGGTCGTTGACGCTCGGGAAGGAACCGTTGGCACCCGAGAAAAGCTCGAAGAGCGACGGAGCGCGGAAGCCTTCGGCGTAGGAAGCGCGCAGGAGCACGTCCTTGATCGGGCGGAAGCTGATCGCGTATTTCGGCTTCGTGGAGGTGAACTTGGCCTTGGTCTGACCGCGGATGTTGTATTCCTCGGAGCGGGCGGCGATCTGGAGCTCGGCGCTGCGCATCCAGGAGAGGTTTTGTTTCGGGGAGACGAGTGGAACGCTGAGTTCGGAGTAGGCGCTGTAGACGTCGCGCGTGCCGAACGTGTTTTCGCGGGTGCCGGAACCGGCGAACGCACCCTGCTGGGTGAGCGGATCGAGGTAAACCTCGAGGCGTTCCTGGCGCTTTTCGCCGCCGACCGCGATGCCGAGACCGCCTGAAGGCAGTTCCCAGAGCGTGCCGGTGACTTTGCCATCGATCGACTGCTGTTTGAGCGAGCCGTTCGTGGTAACGGTGTTGTCGAGGGCCTTGAGCAGACGCGGATCGTTGCCCTGCTTGTCGCCGAAGACGTTCAGGAAGAGGCCGGGCGCCCGCGCGAAGGTGCCGCTGGCAGCCGCGATGACGTCGCTCGTGACGATATAGTGGATGCCGATATCGTCGACCTTGTCGCTGTTGAGGAGAAGGCCGACTTCCCAGTTCCAGTTGTCGAAAACCTCGCCCTTGAGGCCCATCAGCATGCGGTAGTTGTTCGTGGTGATGTAATCGGTGCGGGGACCGACATCGAGCGGGCGGAAGCGAAAGTTCACCGGCTCACCGAAGGGATTGTAAGGATTGTTCGCAGGGACGATGTTGACTGCACCCGTGGCAGTCACGGGCGTCGCGGCGAGATAGACGTCGGTCTTGGTCTGGTTGTAGGACAATTCGAGGAAGGACTCGATCTTGTCCGTCATCTTGTAGGTGCCGAACGAATACATACCGATGCGGTTAGTGGCCGGGATGATTTGGTTCGGCCCGGCGAAATCGAACGTGCGCTCGACACCGGGAAGGAGCGTCGCAGCGAAGGTCGCGGCGTTAGTCCAGAGACCGGTCGAACCGTCGGGGACGCCGTAAATGCCGGAGGGATTGGCGGGGAGACCGAGCGGGTTTCCCGCGGAAAAGTAGGCCGATCCCGGGCGCAAGTAAACCGTGCCGGGGTTGCCGGTCGGGCTGCGGAAGTCGGTGCCGTCGGCGTGGAGCGCACGATGGTCAGCGGTCTTCGTGTAGTTGTCGAAATCTTGGCGAAGTTTCGAGCCGCGCTGGAAGTAATCGAACACGATCGTGGCGCTTGCCTTGTCGGTGGAGGCGCCGGTCATGAGATTGGCGCGGAATGTATGGACATCGTTGCCCTTAAAGGCGTTACCGTAGCGCACGGAGATTTCAGAGCCGGTATAATCTTTGCGTAGGATGATGTTCACGACACCGCCGATCGCGTCAGAGCCGTAAATGGCGGACGCACCGTCTTGGAGCACTTCGATACGATCGACGGCCGCGAGCGGGATGCCATTGATGTTCACGAACGAGGTCGCGCCAGCCGCGGCGGACGGAGCCACGCGACGACCGTTGATGAGGAGGAGCGTTGCTTCGGCGCCGAGGCCGCGCAGCGAGACGTTGCCAGTGCCACCGGTTGCGCCTTGGTTGTTGATGTTTTCGTTCACGCCCGCGAAGTTCGACGGGATGCGGCGCAGAACATCCTGCACGGTATTCGAGCCGGAGAGCTGGATATACTCCTGATTCAAGATTTGAACCGGAGCCGGCCCTTCGGTGTCGATGCGTTTGATGAGCGAGCCGGTGACCTCGAATTTTTCGAGCTTCAGAGGTTCGTCTTTCTTGTTCGTCTCCTTATCAGAATCGGTGGTCTGGGCCACCGCGGCGGGGATCAGGCTGGCGCTCAAGAGCAGCGCGAGCGCCGACCGCATATTCCAAGCGGAACGTGCGTTCATAGTTCTTCGGTTGTGTTGCAGTTGTGTTAGAGCGGACCGCGAGGTGCCCTCGGGCCTGCTAGGTGTGGCATCGGCAAACAGTTCGTATGACACCGTGGCAAGATGAATCGCGCAAAAATCACGCCAAAACGTCAGATGGATGCGATAAACGAACTTTCTGTCCGGCAATGCCCCACAAAACAAAACGGCCCGGTGTGAACCGGGCCGTTCGAAGAAAACGAAACTGCGCGTCGTTCTTAGAACACGTATTTGGCTTCGATGAACATCAGGCGGCCGACTGGATTGTAGGTCGCCGTGTCGGCATTGGCCTCGGAGAACGTGCCGCCGCCGAACGGAGGCATCTTGTTGAACACGTTGTTCACGCCGGCTCGGACCGTCAGCCCGTTGATCATCTTCCACTCGGAACCGAAGGTGTAGCCGGCCGAGAGGTCGAACGCGTCGTAGGACTTGATGTCGATCGGGGTGCGCTCCTCGCCGTCGCCGTTCACGTCGGTGACGCCGGGGATGTGCTGCCAGCCGAGCGTGGCGCGCCATTGACCGCGGCTCCAGGCGATCGAGCTGTAGCTCTGCCAGCGCGGAATGGTGCCGTTGAAATTCGTCGCCAGTCCGACGGTGTCGAACTCGTCCGTATCCGGGAGGGTCTTGGCTTTGTAGCCGCTGTAGTAGCCAACCGAGACTTGGGAGTCGAAGCGGCCCCACGTGTCGTGTTGGTAGGTGTAGTCGACCTTCAAGTCGACGCCGGTGAGGTGTTGGCTGGCGATGTTCACCAAGGTGTCGGTGACGTAGACGTCATCGATCGCCGAGTTGCCGATCTGGCCAGGGGCCGTGATCGCAGTGCCGGTGAAGCTGCCGAGCTTCACGAAGCCGGCATAGGGGGACGCCCCGCCGAGGGTTTCGACGCTTTGGAGGATCGTCGCCGAGCCGATGGTGGAGATCAGGTCAAACTGCTTGATGTCGAAGTAGTCGACCGTGACCGACAGGCCCTTGACGGCCTTCGGCGACCAAACGGCGCCAAAGGTGTAGTTCTTGGAACGCGAGGGCATCAGGTTCGGATTCGAACCGCTGCGGGCGTTGGCCTGGCCACCGATGGTGCCGCCGCCGAGCTTGTCGAGCGAGAGCGCGCTGGTGAAACCAACGCCACCGGGTCCGAACAGGTTGAACAGCGTCGGAGCCGAGAAGGACTTCGAGTAGGTCGCGCGGAGGAGGAGCTCCTCGTTGACCGGGCGCCAGCTCAGCGAAATTTTCGGCACGGTCGGATCGTCGGTATCGCTGTATTTCTCGTTGCGGACCGCCGCACTGAGGTCGAGCGAATGGGCGAAGGGGATGTTCTGCTGGGCGCTGGCGAGCGGCACGCGCACTTCGGCGAAGAGCGACGAGACGTTGCGGCTGGAGTCGAACGGATCGAGCGTCGTGGCGGACTCCCAGCCGAAGGTGTTCGTCTGCGAGTAGACGTCGGCGGTCTGCTTGAGCGTCTCGACGCGGTATTCCGCGCCGACCGCGAAGCCCACGGCGCCGGCGGGCATCTCGAAGAGCTCACCCGAAACACGGGCGTCGTAGGTCGTGAGGGTCGAGGTCGCCTGGCCGAGCGCGGTGCCGAAGAAGCCGGCGGCGGCGACGGCGCCAGGCGCTTGCTGGCGCGCGGAGAGATTGACCAAACCGTTCGCGACGGCGTCAGCGCGGAGCGCGCCGTTGACGACGTTCGCGTTCGTGTAGTCCTGCTTCACGATGTTCTTGTTGGCGGCGGTTTCCCACGAGAGTTTCTCGTTGATCGTGCCGCGCGCACCGAGGATGCCGCGGATCGAGGTCGTGTCGTAGAAGTATTGGCGCGGGTATTCGACGAAGCGATTGCGAACCAGCATCGTCTGCGTGGTCGGGTTGGACGGATTGTCGGCCAGGAGCACGGCCGAGATCGGCTGGGCATTGAGCTGCGAATAGGTCTCCGTGTGCGAGTAGATCATGTCACCGAAAACGGTGATGTTGTCGCTCGCCTTGTGGTCGAAGTTCAGCGAGGCGCTGGAACGCTTGTTCTGCACGAGCAGCGTGACGTAGTTCGACAAGTTGAACGCGTATTGTTGCTCGTTGCCGAGACCGAGAATGAGGTTGGTCGAGTCGACCGGGATATAGATGCCTTGCGCCACGAGAGTGGCGAGATCGGTGTGGCCGGCCGGGGGCGCATTGAGGCCCGGCTTCAGCACATAATACTTGTTCGGAACGGTGCGGGTGTTGACCACGCCGCCGAAGCTCGCCGTGCCGTAGCTGGGATTGGAGAACTCGCGATCCTTCTGGAAGAGCGGATCGGACTGCGTGTATTCCGCCGAGAACGTGACGTTCGTCTTGTCGGAGCCACCGCCGCCGACGACCGAGAACGAGCGCTGCTCGTAGTGCCCGGTGTTGGAGGAGACGGCGTAGTGGGAGTTCAACTCCATCCCCTTGTAGTCGGTCTTGAGGATGATGTTCACCACGCCCGCGACGGCGTCCGTGCCGTAAGTGGCGGAGGCGCCGTCCTGCAGGATGTCGATGCGTTGGATCGCGGAGACCGGGATCAGGTTGACGTCGACGTATTGATAACCACCGGACGCCAGAATCGGAGCGTAGGAGAGGCGGCGGCCGTTGACGAGGACGAGGGTCTGGGTGTTGCGGAACGCGACTTGCGAACCGCCACCGGTCGAACCGGAGGAGATGTTCGCGTTCGAGTTACCGAGGTTCGCGTTGCCCGAGAATTGCGGCGCGGCTTTGCGCAGCACTTCGAGGACGTTGGTCGTGATACCGGTCGCCTCGATCGCTTTGGTATCGAGGGTCGTGACCGGCAGCGCGGTCTGCGTGCCGGCGAAGGGGATGTAGGAACCCGTGACCTCGAATTTGTCGAGTTTCAGGACCTTATCATCCGTGGCGGCGCTCGAAGCCGCGGTCGTTTGGGCGAAACCTTGGGTAGCCAGGGAGACGCCGCCCAAAAGCAGGGCAAACGCCGCCAAGGACTTCCTTGGGGAGGAGTTCATAGTTCGTTCAGTTTGTTGTGTTGTGTTGGTGAGGTGCCACCGGGTGACCCGGCTGAAACCTCGCGCGTCGTTAGAACAAGTTCACCGAGCCGTAGCAAACCGATTTTGCAAACCACGCTAACTCCGGAAAATGTCCCGTTTATTTGGCGAGCCGACTTGCCGCAGCGCGGCACGCCGTGCTTACTGCCCGGCGCACACACTCGATAATATGACAAAATTGCTGAGCGTCCCCCGCCTGCTGGCCGCCGTGTGCGGCCTGCTCATTGCCCTCAACGCCATCGGAGCCGAACAGCCCCCACGCATCCCGGTCGAGCAGTTCTTCGCCGAACCGGACATCCGCTCGGTCGAGCTCGCTCCCGACGGCAAACACCTCGCCTTCCTCACCACGCTCGGCACTGGCAAAGTCGGCATCGCATTGATGGACCTCGCGACCGGCAAGATCGAGCCGCTCGTCGCAGCCCACGACGAGAACATCGAGTTCTTCCTCTGGAAAGGCTCCGACCACATCGTCTACGCTGGCGACCTCGGCGGCAACGAGTCGCCCGCCTACCGCTCGATCAGCATCTCCAGGCGTCGCGTCGTCGCTCTGGCAGAATCCTTCCGCGAACGGTATTCCGACCGCGCCAACTGGGCCGACCTAGTCGATGAACTCCCTTACGATTCGCGGCACATGCTCATCTATGGGCCCAAGGAGATCGGTAGCTACCGGCCGGAACTCTACCTCCTCGATGTCGTCAACGCCAACCGCACCGTCGTGCCAGTCTCGCTGCACGGCCTCGATCAATTCTCCTTCGTCGTCGATAACGCCGGCGTCGTGCGCGCGCGATCGCGCGTCCTGGGCGACAAGTCCCTTTTCGAGATACGCCGCGACACCTCGAGCGACTGGACAAAGGTCGCGGAGTTTTCCGCTACGCGCCCCCAATGGTCATTCCTCCAATTCGCGGCCGACAACCAAACGCTGTATTTCTTCTCACGCGAGCACACCGACACCCGCGAACTTCGCTCGATCGACTGCCGCACACTCAAAGTCAGTGAGCCGATTTTCCACCATTCCGAAGGCGACGTCACCGAAATCGTCACGTCCTACGACCGCACCAAGCTCTACGGCGTCGGCTACGAAACTGACAAGACACGCTACCACTGGTTCGACGCCGACCGCGCCAAACTCCAAGCGCAAATCGATGCCACGCTCCCCGGCACCGAAAACACAATCGTCAGCACCAGCGCCGACGAAAAACTCGTCGTCATCGCCGCGGCCAGCGACCGCAACGCGAACACATATTATCTGCTCGATCGCCGCGCCCCCCGACTCTCCGTGCTTGGCAAAGCCAACCGGCACCTCGCGGTCGAGCATATGCAGCCGATGGAGCCCATCACCTTCACCGCACGCGACGGCCTTGCGATCCACGGCTACCTCACGCGCGGCGCCGGCTCGAACGGCCAAGCGGCCCCGCTGATCGTCAACCCCCACGGCGGCCCTTACGGCCCGCGCGATAGTTGGGGCTTCAACAGCGAGGTCCAGTTCCTCGCCAGCCGCGGCTATTCCGTTCTTCAAATCAACTTCCGCGGCTCCGGCGGCTACGGCTACGCGTTCGAGGCCGCCGGCAAACGTGAATGGGGCGGCAAGATGCAGGACGACCTCACCGACGGCGTGAAGTGGGCGATCGAACAGAAGATCGCCGATCCGCAGCGCATCGCGATCTACGGCGGTAGCTACGGCGGCTACGCCGCTCTCGCGGGTGCGGCGTTCACCCCCGACCTCTACAAGTGCGCGGTCAACTACGTCGGCGTCTCCGACTTGAACCTCATCACGAGTTGGGGTCGCGGCCGCTCGGGTCGAGGCTCCGACGAGTATTATCGCGAGTGGGTGGGCGACGACAAACAATACAAGTTCGATCGCTCACCGCTGAACTTCGTCGATCGAATCAAGATCCCAACGCTCCATGCCTACGGTTTCAACGACCCGCGCGTGGAAATCGACCACTGGAAGCGCCTCGAACCCAAGCTCAAACAGTTCGGCAAGACCTATGAAATCATCATCGAAAAAGACGAAGGTCACGGCTTCCGGAACGAAAAAGCGCGCATCGAGTTCTACCGGAGACTCGAGACCTTCCTCGCGAAATACCTCTGATCGCTTCGCCGCACGCAGTCGCCCCACCGCGTCGTCGCGCCGCCCAAAGGCCACGACAACGCTGAGCCTTACACCCTAAGGCTCACCGATTGACTCGCATCGCGCGCCGTCCAACCGTCGGCGGCGCATGTCTGCGGCCTCGTCGCTCCTCGGCTCGCTCATCGACTACGCCGGCCTCTTCCCGCCGGCGCAGCTCGCCATGCCCGACGCCGTGCGCGCCCACGCCGCGCACCTCGCCGGCCCGCACCGCGCGGCTCTCGGTCGCTTCGTCGTCCCGCTCGTGCGCCTGGCGGAATTCGACGCCGCGTTCGCACTCCTGCCTCCGGCCGAGCAGCAAGGCTGGCAACTCAGCGTGCTCGCCGGTCCCGATCCGCTCGCCGACGTCCCCTCCATCCTCGTGTTCAATTCGCGCCACGCCGGCGCCCGCATCGTCTCCGTCGAAACCAAAATCTCCGCGCCCGCTGCATCCACTGCACCCGCCGACATCGCGCGTCTGGTCGCACCGTTTCCTTCGTCGCTCGAAGTCTGGATCGAAATCCCGCCGACCGCGCCCGATCTGTCCGCGCTGCTCGACGTCGTGCGCGCCACCGGCCGCGGCGCGAAGCTCCGCACCGGCGGCACCACGCCCGACGCCTTCCCCCCACCCGCCGACGTGGCACGTTTTCTCCGCGAGTGTCACCGCGCCGGCGTCGCGATGAAAGCCACCGCCGGCCTCCACCACCCGCTCCGCGGCGACTACCGCCTGACCTACGCGCCCGGCAGCGCCACAGGAAAAATGTTCGGCTTCCTCAACGTCTTCCTCGCCGCCGCGCTCGTCCACACCGGCGGTTCCGACGCGGACGCGCTCGCACTCCTCGACGATGGCGACGCGTCGCACTTCACCGCCACGCCCGACGCGCTCGCGTGGCGCTCGCATCGCTTCACTGCCGCGCAAATCGACGCAACCCGCGCCGCGCTCTGCCGCTCGTTCGGCTCGTGCTCGTTCACCGAGCCGCTCGACGGCCTCCAAGAACTTCGCTGGATATGAGCCTGAACTTTACGCACGACCCCGCCCGCCGCAGTTGGGTGGACTCGGCCAACCTTCCCGACGCGGACTTCCCGCTCCAAAACCTGCCCTTCGGCGTCTTCCGCACGAGCGGCAATCCGACGCGCCGCCTCGGCGTCGCGATCGGCGACCGCATCCTCGATCTCCGCGCCGCCGCCGCGGCCGGGCTGCTCCCCGAGCCCGTCATCCCGGCGAGCCAACACCCTTCCCTCAACGCCCTCCTGGCGCTCGGCGCGCCCGCGTGGTCCGCCGTGCGCGCCCGCTTGAGCGAATTGCTCGATGCCGCGAGCCCCGTCGCCGAACTCCGTCAACGCGTCGAAACCTGCCTCGTGCCGATGCGCAGCGCCACGCTGCTGCTGCCCGCACACATCGGCGACTACACCGATTTCTACGCGTCGATCCACCATGCCACGAACGTCGGCTCGATGCTCCGACCCGAAAATCCGCTCCTCCCCAACTACAAGTGGGTGCCCATCGGCTACCACGGCCGCGGCTCGTCGATCGTCGCCAGCGGCGCCGCCATCCGCCGCCCGCACGGACAACTCAAACCCGCCGACGCGCCCGCGCCCGTCTTCGCGCCCTGCAAAAACCTCGACTACGAACTCGAGATCGGCGCGTTCGTCGGCCCCGGCAACGCCCTCGGCGAACGCCTTCCGCTCTCCGCCGCGCCGCAACACCTCTTCGGCATCGTCCTGCTGAATGACTGGTCCGCACGCGACATCCAGACTTGGGAATACCAACCGCTCGGACCGTTCCTCTCGAAAAATTTCGCCAGCACGATCTCGCCTTGGGTCGTCACGCTCGAAGCCCTCGCACCCTTCCGCGTGCCCGCGATGCCGCGTCCCGCCAGCGACCCCGCACCGCTCCCCTACCTCGTCGACCACTACGACGCCACGCACGGCGGCCTCGATCTCACGCTCGAAGTCTGGCTGCTCACCGCCAAGATGCGCCTCGCCGGCGACACGCCGCACCGCATTTCGCGCGGCAAATTCACCGAGATGTATTGGACCCTCGGCCAGCTCCTCGCGCACCACGCCAGCAACGGCTGCAACCTCTCGCCCGGCGACCTCCTCGGCAGTGGCACCGTTTCCGGCACCGCTCGCGACACGCGCGGCTGCCTCCTCGAATACACCTGGCGCGGCACCGATCCGCTCCGCCTCCCGAACGGCGAAGAGCGCAAATTCCTCGCCGACGGCGACGAGGTCATCCTCCGCGGCTACGCCGAGCGCCCCGGCGCGCGCCGCATCGGCCTCGGCGAATGCCGCGGCCTCATCATGCCCGCCGGGTGAGATCGTCGCCGCAGTTTTCGCGCGACTGACCGCGCGCACGCGTCGCCGCATCGCAACCGCCTCGCCGGCCCCCGAGAGTCCGCGCCTGAATTTTCCCATGAAAAAACTCCTCTCGCTCGTCCTCGCCCTCCTCCTCCCCGTCCTCGCGATCGCCGCCAACCAGGACAAGGACGCGCTCAAAGCCGAACTCGTGCGCGCCGAAGCGGAGTTCTGCCGCCAAGCCGCCGAACTCGGCATCGGCGAAGCCTTCGCCGCCAACATGGCCGAGCACGCCTTCGAGTCCGGCCGCCTCAGCCTCTCGCGCGCCGAATACCAAGCCGGCCTCAAAGCCGCGCGCGCCCAAGCCCCCGCGCCGAAGGGCGTGAAGCTCGTCTGGTCGCCGCTCATGGTCGACGTCTCCGACGACGGCACGCTCGGCTACACGTGGGGCCGCTACGAATTCACGCCCCCGCCCGCCGCCGGCGGCAAAGCCGCCGCGCCGACGGTCGGCATCTATATGACCGTGTGGAAACGCCAGCCGGACGGCTCATGGAAATTCGTCTACGACGGCGGCCCGAAGATCGAGCCCGCCGAGCGCCTGGAAAAATTCCTCGCCCGCCCGGACCTGCCGCAGCCGCCGAAGAGCTGACCGCCGCGCCGTTGTGGGCCAGCGCGCTCGCGCGCGCTCACGACGCGCCCGCAAGCGGGCTGCCTACAGAAACAACAGACCGGGCATCGGCGGCGCGGGAGCGGAGTCCGCGCCCTACCCTTGCAACCGCGCCTTGTATTTCTGCGCGAGTTCGAACGCCATCTCGGCATCGCGTGCGACCACGGTGAAGTGTCCCATCTTGCGGCCGATGCGCGGCTCTTCCTTGCCGTAGAGATGCAGGCGCACGTTCGGCTGCGCGAGCAGCGCGTCCCAATTCGGCTCGCCCGCGAGTTTGCCGTCGGCGCTCCATTTCCACGCGTCGCCGAGGATGTTCACCATCACGACGGGCGAGAGCAGCGTCACCGCGCCGAGCGGCAGGCCGCAGATCGCGCGCACTTGCTGCTCGAATTGCGAGGTCATGCACGCGTCGATCGTGTAGTGCCCGCTGTTGTGCGTGCGCGGCGCGAGTTCGTTGATGAGCACGTCGCCGGATTTCGTGACGAAAAACTCCACGCCGAGCACGCCGACGAGATCGATCTTCTCCGCCACGAGCCGCGCAAGCTTCTCCGCCTTCGCGAGCGTCTCGGCCGGCACGCGCGCCGGCACGATCGAGAAGTCCAGGATGTGATTCGTGTGGATGTTCTCCGAAATCGGAAACACGCGCACCGCCGCGCTCGCCGAACGCGCGACGACGGCCGAGACCTCGCACGCGAAATCCACGAACTGCTCGATCACGACCGGATGGCCGGCGAATTTCTTCAGCGCCGCCGGCACGTCGGCGTCGGTCATCACCTTGAGCTGCCCTTTGCCGTCGTAGCCGAAGTTCGCCGTCTTCACGACGCACGGCACGCCGACCTCGCGGATGCCCGCCGCCAAATCGCCGTCCGCGGCGACCTCGGCGAAACGTGCATGCGGAAAACCGTTGTCGCGCAGCCAGCGCTTCTCGCGCGAGCGATTCTGCGTCGTCGCAAGCACGCTCCAATGCGGCCGCAGTTGCGTGAGCGACTCGATGTGCTTCAACGGCGCGGACGGGACGTTTTCGAACTCGTAGGTGACGACGTCGCACTCGCGCGCGAAGGCCGCGAGCGCTTCGAGGTCTTCGTAGGGCGCGTTGACTTCCTTGTGCGCCACGGCACCGGCCGGGCAGTTCGCCTGCGGCTCGAAGACGTGGATGCGGTAGCCGAGTCGCGTTGCCGCGTGCGCCAGCATGCGGCCGAGTTGCCCGCCGCCGAGGACGCCGATGGTTTTTCCGGGAAGAAGCATGGCAGTTGAGAGCTGAGAGTTGAGGGTTGAGAGCCGCAAGCCGGGGTTCGGTCGCTCAACTCTCAGCTCTCAACTCTCAACTTTTTCAGGGCAGCTTCGTTTTCAGCACCTTCTTCGTCTGCGCGGTGCGGAAGTCATTCCACGCGCGCTTCGTCTTCGCGTCGGATTGCGCGAGCAGCGAGGCGGCGAAGAGCGCGGCGTTGATCGCGCCGGGCTTGCCGATCGCGAACGTCGCCACCGGCACGCCGCCGGGCATCTGCGCGATCGAGAGCAGCGAGTCGAGGCCCTTGAGCGCCTTCGATTCCACCGGCACGCCGAGCACCGGCAGCGTCGTGAGCGAGGCCGTCATGCCCGGCAAATGCGCCGCGCCGCCCGCGCCGGCGATGATGAGCTTCAGCCCGCGGCGTTCGGCTGACTCGGCGTAACTCACCATGAGCTTCGGCGTGCGATGCGCGCTGACGACGCGCTTCTCGAACGGCACGCCGAGCGCCTCGAGTTGCGCAGCCGCGTGCTGCATCGTCTCCCAATCGGAGGAGCTGCCCATGATGATGCCGACGAGTGGTTTTGCCATGAGCGCCTACCTATCGGCGGTCGCCGCGCCGCTGTCAGCCCAGAAATCTGCGGTTCCGAGTCACGGCAATGCGGCGTGGAGTAGAGCCGGTCTTCGACCGGCTGAATGAACGATGCCCGAGAAGCTTATCCGCGAATGAGGCGCCGAATACGCCGGGCAAAGACCGGCGCTACCGCGCGCCCAGCAATCGCGCCGGCAGGAAGAACAGCGCCTTCACCAGCGCCAGCACGCCGCCGATCGCCGCGCCCGCGACGCGGAACGGCAGCGCGATGAGCCACACGAGCGGCGCGAGCACGAGCGCCAGCAACGCCAGCGGCCAGCAGAGCACGAAAAGCAGACACCAGACGAAGAATGTGAGGATCGTGGTCATGGCTTGAGTTCAGTTTTTGGGGTCAGCCGCGAAATACGCGAACCACACGAAATCCTCGGAGCCGCGATGTTTCGCCCGGCTGCGCGTGTTTTCTCTTTCGTGTCATTCGTGTGTTTCGTGGTCACTCCTCGTTTCAGAGCAGCGGCGTGCCCTTCGGCACGCGGACGATGGTCGTGCCGGCGATCTTGTCGTGCCAGCTCTGCTTCTCGTCGTCGAAGGCGACCCAGATGAAGCCGAGACCGGCGCAGAAGAACGAGAGGAACGCCGACAGCGCGCGCACGATCGCGACGCCCCAGTCGATCTCGCGATCGTCGAGGCGCACGACCTTGAGGCCGCACACGATGCCGCCGATGGTCGTGCCCTTGAGTTTCCACATCACGGCGCAGTAAGCCGCGATCGTCACGAACATCGGCGCGGGGCCGCGATGCATGAAATCGAGCACGCCCAGCGCGACCGCGATCATGAAGCAGTCGAGGAACGCCGCCGCGACGCGGATCCAAAAACCGGCGCGCGGCAACGTGGCGCTGATCAACGGCGGCACGGCGCCGGCGGGCGTGGCCGCGCCGTAAACGGGCGGCGTGGCTTCGGTCACCGGCGGGACCGCCGCGGCGGCGACGCTCGGCGGCGGCGCGTCGGGCGAAGGTGTTTCCGCGCCAAACCCGGCGCTCTGCACCGGCATGGCCGGGGACGTGAAGGTGGTCGCAGCCATCGGCGCCGTCGCGGCGGCGGTCGCGGCCGGAGCGGACGTCGGCCGCGGAGTCATCGGCGTCGCCGGCGCGGGTTTCGCCGGACGGCTGCTCTTCATCGCGAGCGCGAGCGTGTAAATCACCGCGCCCATGCCGAGGAACCCGAAGATCGTGCGGAGAATGAAGCCGCCGAACGGGATCGTGTAGAGCAGCATCGTGATGACGCCGCCGATGAGCACGGTGAAGAACGCGTGCGAATACGCGCCATCGCCGAGCAGTTTCGTAATGCGCCGCCCGAGCCACGCGAGCACCGCGGCCTTGCCGAAGAGTCCGGCGAAGAACAGCGCCATCGCGAGGAACGGGATCAACACCAGGCCCACGCCGGTGATCGCGAGCAACACGACGAGCAGCGGGCTGATGAGGACGGCGAGCAGCGCCGCGAGCAGCGTGCCGCCGGGGCGTTGCTCGAGCGTCTCGGCGCAGCGATCGATGGCCTTCGGAAACAACAGCGCGAGCAGCGCGTAGAAGGCGAGGAAACAGCCGGCGACGATCCACGCCCAGCCGAGGTGTTCGCCGAAACCGAGCGGGCGGCCCCAGAAAAGACATTGGTGCACCCAGGCGCGCAGCCACTCGAAGCCGACGAACGGCCCGAAGCCGCCAATCTGCTGGACGCCGCCGTGGACGACGGAACCGGGTTCGCGCACGACGCGACCGAGCACCGCCACGACTTCGTCGCCGACCTCGGCGTTGGGCCCGAGGATCACGTCGCCGAGCACGGCCACCGCGCTACCTTTGACTTTTCCGTTCACGCGCGTCGTGCCGAGGATGGAGACGGCCGCGTCGCCGACGGTGCCGTTGACCGTCGTGTTGCCGTTGACCGACACCGCCGCGTCGGCGACGTCGCCATCGACGATGCTGTCGCCCATGATCGAAACGATCTCGCCCCACTGCTGGCCCGCGGGCACGACGTGATTGCCCAATGGAATATCGCCGCCGTGCTGCGTCCCGTAGCTGCGCGAGCGGGTGGATTTCCTTTTCGCGGGCTTTGGGTCGCTCGACGGCTCCGATTTGGTGAGGTCGCGCATCGGCGCCTCGTCGGCCGGCTTGGCTTCTTCGGCGGCGGGAGCGGCGGGCGTTTCGGCCTTTTTCGGTTCTTCCGCGGGTGCGACGGCGTCCGGGGATTTTTCTTCCTCGTCGTCGCTGGATTCGACGGTGGTTTCGTCGGGCTTCGCAGGCTCGATGGTGGCAGGTTTCTCCGGCGCGGGCGTGGCCGGGGGAGCCTCCTGCGCACGGAGCGCCGGCAGGATTGCCAGCGCGAGCGCAAGCCAGAGGGTAAGCAAGCGGGTTCGGTTCTGGTTCATGGGAGGCAAATCAATTGGGGCGGTAGAGCGCGCGGTAAGCGACCGCGCCAAGACCGAAGAAGGCGACATACATGGTGGCGACGAAGGCGAGACCGCCGTAGAGCCACAGCGATGGGATCGCGCCAACCTGCGAGCTGACGAAATCGACGACCCACGCGGCGGCGTGCCACAGTTTCGTGAAGAGACTCAGGCGCTCGCCCGCTTCGGCGGCGACTTTTTCCGGCGTCACACCGGAGAAGAGAGAATAGGAAGCGGCAACGATCGTGCCCGCAAACGCCGTGGCGACGAACGCGAACGCAGCCTTCACGCCGGTCGGCCAGTAGCTCCAGCTACGGTGCCACCAGGCGACGGCGCTGCGCTGCTCGATGGCGGCCAGCACGCGGCCTTCGAGCGTGTGCGGGGCGCGGCGCGGCGGGAGCGCGCGGAGTTCGGCGTGGACGAGGTGCTCGAGCTGCTCGGGCGAGAGCGCGGCGTGCGAGGCCGACGCGTTCGCGGTCTGGCCCTGGCGGGCGGCGAGTTTGGCCTGGAAGCGCGCCTCGAAACCCTCGGGAGCTTTCCGCGGCGGGAGCGCGCGCAGCTCGCGGTGGATGAACTGCTCGAGTTCGTCAGGATTCATTTTCTCGGGATTCATGACGCGCGCTCAGGGTTGAAAGGTTTCGTGGGCGGTGCCGCGACGGACGAGGATCTTGGCGAGGGCCTCGCGGGCGCGGAGGATGTCGGTTTTCACCTTCGAGAGGGAGATGCCGAGTTTTTTGGCGATGTCCTCGTAAGGCATGTCTTCGAAATGGAAAAGGACCAGCGGCACGCGCTGGTGCTCCGGGAGCTTTTCGAGCGCCTGCTCGATGTAGGCGCGGCGTTCGGCGGAATCGACGCCCTGGAAAAACGTGTCGGGCGCGGCGAACTCAACTTCCTTCTCCTCGCCCTCGTCATTGCGGTGGACGAGGTCGGAGAAAAAGCTCCAACGCTTCTTGTAGCGCTGGATGTGGTTGATCGACATGTTGGTCGCCACCGTCTTCAGCCAGCCTCCAGCGGTGGGGCTGCCGGCGAGCTTTTCCCAATGCTCGTGCGCTTTGATGAAGACCTCCTGCGCGATATCCTCCGCTTGCGTCTCATTTCCGATGAGGCGCACGGCAGTAGAATAAACCATGTCTTGGTAGTTTCGCATGAAGGTGGTGAAATCGATCGGGACCGTCATCCCGTTTGAGTTCGTTTGCACTGGAGTTCCGTCGTCCATCAGAACACCTCCCGTTGCGCTGAAGTTGCAGAAAGTTCGGAGCGGCTAAGCCGCTGGTGGCCAAGGCCGTAAATTCCCTCGCTGCGCTGGAGGGCCGAGCTCCTGCGAGGCCGTGAACGAGGCGAATGCCGCGCGCGGACGACGGCCTCGCGGGAGCTCGGCCCTCCAATTAAGAAAACGCGAAGCTCAGGTAGGGGCGCAGTCTTGCTGCGCCCTTTGCGCGAACGCGACATGAGCAGGGCGCAGCAAAACTGCGCCCCTACAACGGCGGCGGGCGTTCTGCGTCGATTACCCACGGCGTCCTCCCGGAGCCGCGGCCGGCTTCGCGGCGGCAGCAGCGGACGTAGCGGCGGCCGGCTTGGCGAGCGGCTTGCTGTCGATGAGCCACTTCGCGGCGGCGAGCGCGTGGACTTCCGTGCTGTCGAAGATCGGCTCGTTGAAATCGTCGGGTTTGAGCAACAGGCCGAGTTCGGACGACCCGAGCACGATCGCCTGCGCGCCTTGCGCGCGGAGTTCGCCGGCGATCCGCAGCAACGTATCGCGGGAGGAGTCGCGCGCGATGCCCCGGCAAACTTCACCGTAGATGATGCGGTCGAGTTCGTCCAAGTCGCGCGCGTGCGGCTGGAAAACCGTGATCGGCCTCCGCGGCCGGCCCGACTCGGGTTTGTCCTTCGGGCGTTCGAGGAGAAAATCGTGTTCGAGCGTGAAACGCGTGCCGAGCAAGCCGACCCGCGTGACGCGCGCCGCGCGCAGCTCCTTCAGCACCGCATCGCCGAGGTGCAGCAGCGGGATGTCGACCGCCGCCTCCACGTGCTCCGCGACGTAATGCATGAGGTTCGAGCAAATCAACACGCCGTCGGCGCCGGCGGCTTCGAGCGTGCGCGCCGCGTCGGCGAGCATCGCGCCGGCGTCGTTCCAGCGGTTTTCCTTTACCAGCGTGTCAAGCGACTGGAACTCGAGGCTGTTGATGAGCATCCGCGCCGTGTAGAGGCTGCCGAAACGGCTGCGCACGGTCTCGTTGATGAGCCGGTAATAGAGTGCGGTCGACTCCCAGCCGATGCCGCCGATGAGGCCGAGGCAGTTCATGATTCGGAGTTGTGGGTCAGCGCGCTTGCGCGCGCATCTTCGCTCAGAAATGGCGCGCGCAAGCGCGCTGATCCGCAATTACAGAGGAATGCACGACTCCGTCTCATCGTTGCGCCCATCCGATGCCGCGCCCGCCGCATTGGCAAGCGGCGAGAAGAAATCGATTTTCCTGCAATTAGAACCGGTGAACGCACGCTTTTTAGGTCGCGGCCCGATTGCGACTCGGACGGCGCGCCGGACTATGGTGCCAACGCTTTCCCGCCATGGCTCAATTCCTGACCCCGGACCCGAAAATCGAAGCCGCCGTTCGCGCCAAAGGCGAACAGCTCTTTGCCCTCATGGACAAGCAGCCGCCACCCGCGCTGTTCTCCAAGAAAGGCGCCTACGCGCGCCTCATGGACTGGTCGATGAAGGATCCGGCGTTCAAGACGCAGCTCTTCCGCTTCGTCGACGTCCTCCCCTCGCTCAACTCCTCCGGTGAAATCGTCCGCCACCTCCAGGAATACCTCGGCGACAAAGCCGTCGAGCTGAACCCCGCGCTGAAGGCCGGCCTCGCCGCCTCGTCGTTCGCGCCCGCGCTCGTCGCCGGCCCGGTGAAGGCGCAGATCGTCGACATGGCCGGCCAGTTCGTCGCCGGCGAGACGGGCGAAGACCTGCTCAAGCAGATCAAAAAGAACATCAAGCTCGGCATCGCCACGACGATCGACCTGCTCGGCGAAGCCGTCGTGAGCGAGGAGGAGGCCGACGTCTTCCTGAAGCGCAACCTCGAGATCCTCGACTCCGTTTCGAAATTCTACGCGAAAGAACCGGAGCCGTGCTTCAGCGACGTCGGCGCCGACGGCAAAAAACTCCCGCGCCTCAATCTTTCGGTCAAAATCTCCGCGCTCACGCCGGACGTTCACCCGGCCGATCCGGAAAACTCGATCAGAGCGCTCCAGCACCGCCTCCGGCCGATCCTCCGCCGCGCCATCGAAGTCGGTGCGCTCGTGAACTTCGACATGGAGAGCTACAAGCTGAAGGACCTCACGCTCGCCCTCTTCAAATCGATCTTCGAGGAACCCGAGTTCGCGCAAAAGCCCGCCATCGGCATCGCGATGCAGGCGTATCTCCGCGACTGCGAAGCCGACCTCCGCGACCTCGTCGCGTGGGCGCGCGCACACAACCGCCCGCTCAACATCCGTCTCGTGAAAGGCGCCTACTGGGACTACGAGACCGTCATGGCCCAGCAGCGCGAGTGGCCGATTCCCGTCTGGCAAAAGAAGCCGGAGTCCGACGCGAACTACGAAAAGCTCACCGTCTTCCTGCTCGAGAACGCCGACATCGTCACGCCGAACTTCGCCTCGCACAACGTCCGCTCCTGCGCGCACGCGATCGCGCAAGCCGAACGCCTCGGCGTGCACCCGAAGCACTACGAGTTCCAAGCGCTCTACGGCATGGCCGACGAGTTGAAGGCCGCGCTCCTCCAGATGGGCCACCGCGTCCGCGAATACAGCGCCATCGGCGAACTGCTGCCGGGCATGGCGTATCTCGTGCGGCGCTTGCTCGAGAACACGTCGAACGAGGGCTTCCTCCGCATCAAGAACATGGGCGAGGCCTCGAAGGAGCAACTCCTCGGCAATCCAGTCAACGCGCTCGCCACCGCCACCGATCCCCTCGCACGCAAGCCGCGCCCGGCCGGCGCGTTCATCAACGCCGCCAACACCGACTTCACGCTCGCCGCCAATCGCGAGAAACAGCGCGTCGCACTGAAAAATTTCGAGGCGACGCAGCTCGGCAAGAAGTGGCCCGTCATCATCAACGGCAAGAAAGTCACCGACCGCCCGTTCCTCCCGTCCGTCAATCCCGCGCGTCCCGCGCAGGTCGTCGGCTACTGGGCGAAGGGCACGGTGCAAGACGCCGAGGACGCCGTCGCGGCCTCCGTCGCATTCTTCCCGAAGTGGCGCGCCACGCCCGTCGACGACCGCGCGAAGATGCTCGAGCGCGCGGCCGACCTCATGGAGTCGCGCCGCATGGAGATCAACTCGCTGCTCATTCTCGAAGGCGCGAAGCCGTGGGTCGAAGCCGACGCCGACACCTCCGAGGCGATCGACTTCCTGCGCTTCTACGCCGTCGAGATGCGCCGCCTCGGCAAGCCCGTCGTCACGCAGCGCGTGCCCGGCGAGCATTGCGTGCAGCAGTGGACGCCGCGCGGCGTCGGCGTGTCCGTCGCGCCGTGGAATTTCCCGCTCGCGATCCTCACCGGCCTCACCGTCGCGCCGCTCGTCGCGGGCAATTGCATGATCATCAAACCCGCGCGCCAGACCTCGATCATCGGCGCGTTCCTGATGGACATCCTCACGCAGGCCGGCGTGCCCGCGGGCGCGTTGCACTACCTGCCTTGCTCCGGCGCCGACGCCGGCGCGCACCTCGTGGCGCACCCGAAGATCGACTTCATTGCCTTCACCGGCTCGCGCGAAGTCGGCCTCGGCATCTACGAAGAGGCGGGCAAGACCAAGCCCGGCCAACTCAACCTCAAGAAGGTCGTCTGCGAGATGGGCGGCAAGAACGCCATGATCATCGACAACGACGCCGACATCGACGAAGCGATCCCCGCGTGCCTCTACAGCGCGTTCGGCTTCGCGGGCCAGAAATGCTCTGCGCTCTCGCGCCTCATCGTGCTCGAGGGCGTCTACGACAAGTTCGTCGAGCGCTTCCTCTCCGCGTGCCCGACCATCCCCGTCGGCGATCCGTCGCTCCCCGGCACGATCGTCAACCCGGTGATCGACGAGGCCGCGCAGAAATCGATTCTCGGCTACATCGAGGCCGGCAAGCAGGAGTGCAAACTTGCCTGGCAAGCGAAGCTCTCGCCCGAGCTACTCGCGAGCGGCGGCTACTACGTGCCGCCGACCGTGTTCACCGGCTGCAAGCCCGACCACAAGATCGTGCGCGAGGAAATCTTCGGCCCGGTCGTCGCGATCCTGAAGGCCAAGGACCTCGACGAGGCGTTCGCGATGGCGAACGACAACGACTACGCGCTGACCGGCGGCTTCTTCTCGCGCAGCCCGCGCGCGATCGAGCGCGCCCGTGAGGAATTCCTCGTCGGCAACCTCTACATCAACCGCGGCAACACCGGCGCGATCGTCGAGCGCCATCCGTTCGGCGGCTTCAAGATGTCCGGCGGCGGCACCAAAGCCGGCGGCAAGGAATACCTCGAAAACTTCCTCTTCCCGCGCCTCATCGCCGAAAACGTGCTGCGCCGCGGCTTCACCCCGCCGGAGGAAAGCGAATAACCGACCAAATCTTTTCACACGAAGATCGCGAAGGAAGCGAAGACATCGCTTCGATTCTTTGCGGCCTTTGCTTCCTTCGTGTGAAGCAGAAACGACCCCCATCAAGCACGCCATTGCTGGCTGTTACCTCCCCAAGAAACTGGCGCGCCGTCCCCAAGCGGCGCGCCTTTTTCTTTTCCGTCGCCGAAGCCGGACGCGCGAGCGCCGCGCCTCGAGGAGCGCGTGCGCCCCGCCGCGGCCATCTCGCGCGCCTTGCCGCGTGGCGAAAAATCCGCTTACTCCGGCCCGCTTACCCACGATGAGCACCTCCACGAATGCGCCCGGCGCGATCGCGTCTCCGCGCGCGGCCGGACCGCTCTATCCGCGCGCCACGCGGTATTTCGCCCTCGCGACCGCGGTCACCGTCGCCGGCTTCGTGCCGTCGTATTTCGCCCGCCTCGGCAAGACCGACGCCGTCCATCATTTCCACGGCGTCACGGCGACGACCTGGATGCTCCTGCTCGTCGCCCAAGCGCACCTCGCTGCGACACGCCGCTTCAGCCTGCATCGCCTGCTCGGTCGATTGTCGCTCGTGGTCGCCCCGGCTCTGGTCATCTCCGGCCTGCTCGTCGTGCGCGTGATGCTCGAGGCGCGCAACGGATTCAACCGCACCTTCGGTGCGCAACTCGCCTTCATCGATCTCACCACGCTCGCCTACTTCGCGTGGGCTTACGTCCTCGCCATTCGCCACCGCCGCAACCAGCCGCTGCACGCGCGCTGGCTCGCGAGCACGGCGGTGATCGCGCTCCCGCCGGGGCTGGCGCGCTTCCTCGCGAATTTCGTGCCGGGCTTCGGCACGTTCGAGTCCACGATCCACGCGAGTTATGCGATCTGCCTCGCGATCACGCTGCTGCTTCTGCGCGACGACGCGCAGAAGGGCCGTATCCGCGCGCCCTACGTCGCGCTCGGTGCGGTGCTGCTCGCGCACGAGATCGGCTTCGTCGCGATTCCGCATTGGCCGTGGTGGCAGGCGCTCATGCGCTCGTTCGCGGCGACGTGAATCGCCGCGGCGCACGGCAATCCGCGCGCAGCAAATCGTATCGACTTCGCAAGGGGGGATCGGCGGCGGCAGCGTTTCACTTGGTAACGACAATCACGTCGCCCAAACAACGAAACTCTCCTCGCCATGAAATCCCTCCGCCTCCTCCTGCTCGCCACATCACTCGCCGGCTCGGTTTTGATCGCCACCGCCGGAACGACTTCGCAACTCTTCCGTCCCGGCGAGAAATCCGCCGCGCACCCCAAGGCCGCCGTGCCAGCGATCGTCGCGTGCCCCGGGTGCAAGGACACATCGGTCCGCGCCACGCGCTTCGTCGGTCCACCGAATCGACAGCAGGTGCGAAGTGTCGAGGTCGCGCGCAAGCATTCGTGCACCGCATGCGGTGCCGTCGTCGCCAGCGCGCACGACTGCGCGAATCAGAAAACGCCCGGCGCGTCCTGCTGCTCGGGACGTTCCTGAAGTTTCCTGAATCCGCCGCGGAGCCGCTGAAGACGGCTCCGCTTTTCTTTTCCGTCTAGATGCCGGCGTGCCGCAGCACGTCGTCGACGCCGTAATCGGTCGCACCCGGTTCGAGGTAACGCGCGATGTTTCGCACGTCGTCGCCGGCGGTGACGATCGGGGGTTCGACAAAATTGCCCGCGCCGCGCTGACCGAGACCGATCGCGGCGAGCAGACCGTTGCAGAGACATTTGCGACCGGCAGCAGCGGCGGGGTCGCCGCTTTTTGCCGCGAAATTCTCCACGGGTTCGGCGGGACAACGGTAGCCGACGCTGCCGTCGGGCTTCGCGTAGACGTCGCGCAGATAACCGAGATCGCAACGGCGCGGGCGCGCGTCGTAGACCGCGGCGGCGGCGACGGTGTCGGGGAGCGCGACGACTTTGAACGGCATGCCGGTGGGCGAGGCGCGCGGGTCGGTGCGGAGATCGAGCGCGCCTTCGCGGGCGCGGGCGAGCGCGGCGCTTTTGATTTCGGACGTGAGTCCACTCTCACGGCAAAAGGCGAACGCCGTGCCGACCTGCACGCCGGTGGCGCCGGCGGCGTCCGCGGCGGCGAGCGCGTCGGGCGTGGCTTGCGAACCGGCGAGGTAGAACGGGAGGCCGATGGCCTTGATCGCGGCGAGGTCGGGCGTATCGCGCGGACCGTAGATCGGTTCGCCGCGGTCGTTGAGCGTGGTGCCGCCGCGCGG
The DNA here is from genome assembly GCA_016187945.1 of Opitutia bacterium. Taxonomy (GTDB): domain Bacteria; phylum Verrucomicrobiota; class Verrucomicrobiia; order Opitutales; family Opitutaceae; genus Didemnitutus. The sequence goes on along the minus strand of JACPIT010000005.1, from coordinate 967,400 downwards.
CGGGGCGTTGTGGCCGCCAGCGGTCGCGCCTTCGACGACGAAGCCGTCGACCTTGCCGGAGGATTTGCGCGCGAGCGTGAGCGCGAGCACGGACGAGGAGACGATCGCGAGAAACTTCGGGCGCGGGAGCGCGCATTTTTCGCCGGGCAACAGCGCGGCGGGGTCGAACGCGACGGCGTGCTCGGCTTTCGTGCCTTCGACGGCGACGCGCATCTCGGCTTTCTCGCCGGCGGCGAAGCGGTCGAGGACGCCGGGGATCGCCTTCGGGATGCCGGCGCCCATCAGCACGTAGTCGACCTTCGCGAGCATCGCGCCGTAGAGCGAAGCGAGCGTGGGGAGCTGAATCTTTTCCAGGAGATTGATGCCGACGAGGCCACCGTGGTTTTCCTTCGCGAGGTGGACTTCGACGAAGTTGGCGGCGGCGGTGAGGCCGAGCAACTCGGCGGCGGAATCGAGCGAGAACATCGGCGCGAGCTTGTAGGGCCGGCCGGAGCCGATGCCGCCGGGCACGAAGTATTTTTCCAGAATCTGCGAAACGTTCGGGAGCGGGCACGCGTCGAGCGCGCGACGCATGGCTCCGTCGAGATCGCCGTCCTGCAGGCGGCGGACGAGGACGGAGTTGAGCGCGGTGCCCGAGACGACGCCGAGCTGGCCGCGCAACGAGACGGCGCGGGCGAGGTTCCAGTTCGAGACGCCGATGCCCATGCCGCCTTGGATGAGGCGCGGCCAATGTGCGGGAGGGGTGGTCCAATGCATGATGCTTCGATTGCGAGGCCGTGACGCGCGTGGTCAATGGCGCGACGGGGCACCTTTGCGCATATTTTGCCGAAAGCTGGGCGCATGCGCGGAACTCGTTGGCAGAGTCGGAGCATGAAGCGCGCACCGAAAAGATGCGGCTGAAGCGCGGCACGCGTCGCCGACGTGGAAAAATTTTTCGCGCCGCGCGCTATCTCGATGGAATTTTGCGGTCGGGGTGCGGGGTGACGCGCTGGAAGTCGGTCCACTCGTATTCGACGCGGTCGCCGAATCGCGTGACGACCAGTCGGGCGGTGCCGCTCGGCTTTGCGGCGGCGGGGTCGGCGGTGGGTGCGGCGGCCGGTGGGAGCTCGGTGGCGACGTCGAGCTGGACGTCGAGCACGCGGGCGACGCCGAGCGCGACGCGGAAGGGCTCGTCGATTTTCGCCTGCACGCGAGTGATGGCGCGCGTGGCTTTGTCGATCGTCAGGACGAGCGAAACCTTGTCGATCGGGAAGAGCCAGTCGGCGCTCGAGCGGAGCGGCAGTTCGTAGCGGACGGCTTGGCGATCGCCGCCCGCGAAGAGGGCGTGGTCGAAATCGAAGTAGTCGGCGACGGCGGCGGTGTGCTTGCGGCGCTTTTTGTTTTTTCGGTCGGTGAGGTCGTTGCGCTCCTGCGGAGTCGGCTCGCGGCCGTAGAGTTTGAGCAGTTGCCAGCGCTCGCGGTCGGGGCGCGAGGGGTCGTAGCGTTCGAGGCGTTCGCGTTTGAGGGTGGCGCCGTCGTATTCGCGGGCGAGTTGGGTGAAAGCCCAGTTGTCGCGCTCGTGAAGCCAGCGGCCGACCGCGTCGCGCAGGATGTCGTCGGCGCGCGCGAGCGGAGCGAGGCTGGCGAGCGCGAGTGCGAGCGCGGATGCGCGGCGGAGGCGGTGCGGGAACGTGGTGAGCGCGAGGTGCGGCACGCTGGGTTGGACAGCGCGGGGGGCGGGGAGTTGCGAACGGAGGCGCGGCGCGAGCGTGGGCGACAGCCGACGAACGCAGGCGGCTACGGAAAACGTGCGGGGGCCGGCGTGGGGCGCGGTTCGGGGGGCGAGTCCCTCGAGTTGGCGAGGGCGGCGGTGGCGGGAGCGCGGCGCGAGCCTTCAGCCTAAATTCCGCAGTTGAAACGCGGAGGGCGCGGACGACGCGCAGTAGAATGCGGGGAAAATCCGGCCTCCGAAGGACTCACCTGCCGGGTGAAGGGCCGCGGGGCGGAATGATCGGGGTTTTTCCTCTGTGCTCTCTGCGTCCTCCGCGTTTCAACTGCGTTTTTTAGGCCCAGTCGAAGGGGGCGGCGATAGGATACGCCGTTCCGGGGAGAGGCGGAGCGGTGGGACGCTGCCTCGGGGATTTTTTCGGCGCGGGCTGAAGCTCCGCGCTACTTTGTCGCGGGGCGTTGGTGGCGCCAGCGACGGTAGCCGAGGAGGGCGATGGTGGCGCCGAGGAACATCGCGCCGTAGGTCGAAGGCTCAGGGACGGGTTTCCAGGGGCGGACTTCGTCGCCGTAAGTGTAGCCGGTGTAGTCGCCGGTCCAGATCGTGTCGTTGCCGACCCAGGAGCCGGAGGGGGCGAAGGTGACTTGGTTGAGCGGCGCGGCGCCGTAGTTGCCCGGATCGTTGGTGACGTGAAAGACGTCGTTCACATCGGTCCAGCCGGCGACGGCGAGCGTGTAGCTGCTGAGCGAGAGGTTGCCGAAGTGGATCGTGGAATCGAGGCCGCTGGCGAAATCGATGGTCGAGTTGCCGGTGAGCGTGAGGCCGGCGAAGGTGCTGTCGGAGCCGTTCACGTTGAGCGTGCCGCCGGCGAGGACGATGGTGACGCCGGTGGCGTTGAAGTCGTTGCCGAGGGTGAGCGTGACGCCGGCGCCGACGATGAGTTGGCCGGTGCCGGTGAAGGTGCCGGAGAAGGTCGAGTCGGCGAGGAGCGTGAGCGTGCTGAAAGTGGTGACGCCGTCGCCGGCTCCGAAGTCGACCGTGCCGGTGCCGGTGAGCGAGCCGATGGTCTGCGCGTAAGTCTGGAGCGAGAACGTGCCGCCGCTCACGGCGACGTCGACGGCGGCGTTGTTGAGGGCGTTATTGGCGGCCATGAGGAGCGTGCCGCTGTTGATGTTCACGTTGCCCTGGTAGCTGGAATTGTTGGTGCTCGAGATGGTGAGCGTGCTGGCGTCGACTTTGGTGATCGAGCCGGCGGAGGTGCCGGTGAGCGCGCCGGAAATCTCGGTGTTGGCCGCGCCGCCGATGGTGAGAGCGTTGCCGCCGGTGGCGACGCCGCCGCCGAGTTTGAGCGAGCCGGCGTCGGCCATGATCAGCGCGGTCGTGCCGGTGACGGTGACGACGCCGTCGTATTGGTTATTGCCGGAAACATTGCGGAGCGCGCCGCCGCTGGAGACGCCGCTGCCGTCGAGGGAGAGAGCTTCGGCGCCGACGTGAATGTTACCCTGGAGCTCGAGAGCCGCGCCGTTGGAGACGGTGGTGCCGCCGTCGGTGGCGCCGAGGGCGGTGTCGCTGCTGATGTTGAGGACGCCGGCGGTGACGGAGGTGGCGCCGTGGAAGGTGCTGTCGCCGGAAAGGAAGAGCGTGCCGCTGTCGATCTTGGTGAGCGTGCCGGTGCCGGTGCCGATGGCGTTGGTGATGTAGGTGTCGCCGGCGCCGCCGACGGTGAGGTTTTTGTTGGTGGCGGTGATGGCGCCGGTGAGGGTGAGCGTGCCGGCGTCGGTCTTGATGAGCGAGTGGTCGCCGAGGTTGATGGGGCCGGCCCAGGAGTTGGTGCCGGAGAGGCTGCGGAGCGCGCCGTCGTTGCTGATGCCGTTGCCGTTGAGGGTGAGGTGCTCGAGGCCGACGGCGATGCTGCCTTGCATCTGGAGTGCGGCGCCGGTCTGGACGGTGGTGCCGTTGGCGGGCGCACCGCCGCCGTTGGCGCCGAGGGCGGTGTTGCTGCGGATGTTCAGCACGCCGGTGGAGACGGTGGCGGTGCCGCCGAAGGTGTTGTTGCCGGTGAGCACCATGGTGCCGGTGCCGAGTTTGTCGATGCCGCCGTTCACGACTTGGGAGTTGACCGTGAGGTCGTCGGCGGCGGCGCCGTCGGCGACGGTGAAGTTGCGAACGGAGGTGGAGTCGAGAGCGTCGTTGAGGCCGAACTGGTAGCCGTCGATCGTGGAGCCGGTGGTGGAGGCATTAATGGTGACGTCGCCGGCGAGGGAGAGCGTGCCTTGGGCGCCGGAGATGTTGCCGGAGTCGACGCGGCCGCCGGTCATGATGAGCGCGCCGATCGTGTCGCGGCGGCCGTTGAGATTGAGGAAACCGTCGGTGTTGATGGTGACGGTGGAGGTGTCGGCGATCTTGTTGTGCGAGTTGCTCGCGCTGGAGAATTGGACGATGGCGGATTCGGCGGCGCCGGTGCCGTCGCCGATGTTGAGGTTGCCGAGGATGGTCTGGTCGATGGGGCCGTCGAGGGTGTCGAGGACGAGCTTGCCGTCGTTCACCGTGGTGGAGCCGGTGTAGTAGTTGCGATCGCCGTAGAAGGTGACGGTGCCGGTGCCGTTCTTGATGAAGCTGCCGGTGTCGCCGGACTGGCCGACGATGGAGTTGATGAGCATGTCGCCGGCGCCGCCGACGGTGAGGGTGTTCGAGCCCATCGCGATCGTGCCGGTCCATGCGCCCGGATCTTCGACGGCTTGCGAGGGGTAGTTGGTGTAGCCGGGGCCGATCGTGAAGAGTTCGCCGGCGGAGCTGGAGGTGATCGAGGCGCTGCCGGAGAGCGTGATGTTGCCGAGGAAGCGGTTGGCGCCGCTGGCGCTGTCGAGCGTGCCGGCGAGCGTGAGGTTGTTGGTGGTGGTGATGCCGCCTTGGAGTTGGAGCGTCGCGCCGGTGTCGACGGTGGCGCTGCCGGTGCCGAGCGCGGTGGCGTTTTGGATATTCAGCGTGCCGCCGCTGACGGTGGTGTTGCCGGTGTAGTTGTTCGCGGCGGTGAGGCTGAGCGTGCCGGCGCCGGACTTGGTGAGACCGCCGGTGTTGGTGGAGGCGAGCGAGGAGGCGTAGGTGACGTTGTTGCCGTTGGTGTCGATCGCGATGGCGCCGGTGCTGTCGGCGATGCGGGAGGACCAATCGGTGGTGATGCCGGTGCCGTATTGGAGCGTGCCGCCGGTGAAGGCGATGTTGCCGGAATAGGCGAGCGCGACGGCGTTGTTGGCGACAATGGTGCCGCCGGCGAGGGTCGTGCCGCCGTTGTAGCTGTTGGTGCCGGAGAGCGTGAGCGTGCCGCTGCCGGATTTGGTCAGGGCGCCGCCGGAGCTGTCGATTTGGGAGGCGAACGTCGTGTTGCCGGCGCCGGTGATGTTGAGGGAATTACTGCCGAGGCTGGCGGTATCGAGCGTGAGGCTGCCGGCAGCGGAATTGATCGTGGTGGCGCCGCCGAGGACGATCTGACCGGTGAGCGTGTTGGTGCCGGAGAGATTGTTGATCGCGCCCGCGCCACCGTCGCCGGTGCCGGTGATCGTGAAGCCATTCTCGGCGAGGCTGACGTTGTTGGAGAGTTCGAGCGTGGCGCCGTTGGCAACGACGTTATTCCACGAGGAGCTGCCGAGGGCGCCGCTATTGGTGACGGCGAGCGTGCCGGCGTTGACGATCATGGCGCCGCTGAAGGTGTTCGAACCGGAGAGGACGAGGCGGCCGTTGCCGGCTTTAGTGATGTCGGAATACCACGGCTCGGTGAGGCTGCCGGAGAACGTGGTGGTGCCGGTGTTGTCGATGGTGAAGGTGCGGTTGCCGCCGAGGGCGATGCCGCCGGAGAGCGTGAGATCCTGCGAACCGCCGATGGTGAGGTCGGCGGCGAGCGTGACGGAATTCGAGAGCGTGCGCGCTCCGCCGCTGGCGGTGAGCGTGCCGCCGTTGACGGTGAGCGTGCCGGTGCCGAGGGCGCTGTTGTTGCCGAGGGCGAGCGTGCCGGCGTTCAGCGTGGTGCCGCCGGTGTAGCTGTTGGCGGCGCCGAGGGTGAGCGTGCCGGCGCCGGATTTGGCGAGGCCGCCGGTGTTGGTGGAGGCGAGAGCGCTGGCGAACGTGACGTCGTTGCCGTTCGTGTCGATGGCGATGGCGCCGGTGCTGTTGGCAATGCGGGAGGAGAAATCGGTGGTGATGCCGCTGCCGTATTGGAGCGTGCCGCCGGTGAAGCGGACGGTGCCGGACGTGCCGAGAGCGTTCGCGTGTCCGATCTGGAGCGTGCCGCCGGCGAGCGTGGTGCCGCCCGTGTAGCTGTTGTTGCCGGAGAGCACCCAGGTGCCGGTGCCGGTCTTTGTCACGGTGCCGCCGGTGCCGGCGATCTGCGACGAGATCGTGCCGATACCGGTGTTGCTGCCGGTGAGCGTCAGGGTGTTGGTGGAGGAAGTCGCGATCGTGCCGCCCGTCGTCGAGATCGTGAGATTGCCGGTGCCGGCGACGTTGAACGTCGACGCCGCGCCGAGCGTGAGGCGCAGGCTCGAGCCGGTGATGGTCTGGTCGGTGCCGTCTTCCTGAAGAATGCCGTAGCTGCCGAGCGTGAGCGTGCGCGTCGCTCCGGTCTTCGTGATCGTGAATGCGCCCGCCGAAGTGCCGAAACGGATGCCGGCGACCGAACGGCTGGAGTCGACGGTGACGGTGATCGTTCCGCTGCGGTTAAAGTAAGCGTAGTTGGTGGTAAGGCTGTTTGCTGGTGCGGTGCCACCGGTCCAGTTGCCTCCGGTAGTCCAATTGCCGCTAGAAGCGTTGCTCCAACTGATCGCCGTTTGTCCGCACACAACGATCGGCGCAGCGAGCAACACCGACGCGGCGATTCCCCCTCGGCAGAAAATGCCGAACGACAGCCAACGCGCTGCGCGGGGTGCGGAGATCATTTCGACAACAGCTTTCACCAAACGGCCCGCTTAGGTCCAGTATTTTTTAGGGTCTTTCACCTATTTTCTTGCCGATCGTCCCTATTTCCCGCAAAAAAAGAGCATCACCTCTTGCCCCATGAACACCGGATTCTCGCGTCCTCTGTCGTTGCTCGCGTTCGCTTTTGTTCTGATCGCTTCGGCGTTCGCTCGTCCGGGCACGCCGACCGTGGGCTACTCGCCGAGCTTCACTAAAGTGGAGGGCGATCAGCCGCTCGTCCGCACCGTGGTGCTCTCGATCACCGCGCCGTCGAACGTCGTCGTGGGCTCGCCCGTCTCGATCAGCCCGATTGCCACGATCCTCGACAAACCTGCGGGCGTGCCCGACGCGATCGCGCTGAGCTACGTGACGTTCAACCCTGCCACGCTCGAGTTCACCGCGCCCGACCAAACGCTCACGACGACCGTTACGATGGACGTGCCGCTCGGCGCTTCGGCCGGTGCGTATTCCTACCGCATCGAGACGCCCGGTTGGGCTGCCGGCACCGTCGATCCTTGGGCATTTCTCAACGCCACCGTTTACCCGGCGCCGGCCGGCGATGTGCCCACGATCACTCTCGCGACTCCGATCGACGGCGACGTCTTCACCTATCAACCGGCGGTCGGCCCGCTGACGATTCCATTTCAATTCACCGCCGCGGCGCCTGCGGTCACTCCCATCACCACGCTCGACGCGAAACTCGGCGGAACGTCGCTCACGTTCACAACCGTGACGAACACCGACGGCTCGATCACCGGCTCAGGCAATTTCACCGTCACCGCGCCCGGCGCCTACACGATTCGCGCCAGCGCCACGAATGAGCTCGGCACCAGTTCCGACAGCGCCGATTTCACCGTCGTCGTCTCCGCTCCGCCGCCGGTCGTCAGCATCGCCCAACCCACCGGCCCGTCCTACACGATGATTACGGGCACGACGTTGAGTCTGCCGTATTCGTTTTCGGCGACGAGCTACTACGGCGGCATCACCACGCTCACCGCCACGCTCAACGGCTCTCCCGTCACCTTCACCGCGACGGGCATGAACACCCTCAACGCCAGCGGCTCGGGCAACTTCGCCATCACCGCCGCGGGCAACTACACGCTCGTCGTCACCGCCACCGACCAAAACGGCAGCGCCACCGCCACCCGCACCTTCAACGTCGTCGCCGCGACCCCCGTCCCGACCGTCACGATCAGCACGCCCGCCAACGGCACCACGATCACCCGCGCCGCCGGTTCGCCCGCCACCTCGGTGCCGTTCGCCTTCACCGCCACCGTCAACAGCGGCTTCGTGATCGACGCCGTCTCCGCCACGTTGAACGGCGCGCCGCTCACGATCGCCCCCTCCGGCCTCGGCACCGCGAACGCCGGCGGCACCGCCACCCTCGCGATCGGCGCGCCCGGCACCTACACGCTGGTCGCCACCGGCACGAGCTCCGGCGTCGTCGCGAGCGACACCACGACCTTCACCGTCACCGAGACCACTCCGCCGCCGCCGTCCACCTGCGCCGTGCTCTGGCTGCCGCCGATCAACCTCAACAAGTGCCAGCAAGGCGGCTCCGTCCTCCCGATCAAATTCAAGATCTGCTGCGAACAACACCGCCCCTGCCACGACGACCACAGCGACAACGATCATGGCGACGATGACCATTGCGACGACCACTCGGACAACGATCATTCCGACGACGATCACAACGGCAGCTACGATTGCGACAACGGCCAGCACTACGGCTGGGGCCGCACCGACGACGACGAAATTCACGCCAACTGCAAAGGCGACCGCGACACCTCCGTCGTGATCGCCGTCTACGAAGTCTACGCCAACGGCTCGAACGCGACCCCGACGCTGTATCCTTACGATCGCCGCTCCCCCAACCCGCCGACCTACACGATTCAGGGCAACAACATGTATCACCTGAATTTCCCGGTGCCGCGCGGCAAACACACCTTCCGCGTCGAAGTCTATCGCCAGCCCAGCTCGTCCACGACCCCGCAACTGCTCGGCTCGAAGACCTTCACCACCCGGTAAACCGCGAGCGACTCTCGCACTTCCCTCTTCCGAGGCACGGCTCCGCACCGTGCCTCTTTTTTTCGCCCGAAAAAACGCGCGCGGCGCACCGCATCGCCCGCTCGCGAAAATCCCGGGCCCCCGCGTTCGCCGCTGCCTCCGCGACGCGCGTCCAACTCACTTCGCCGGCGACCGCAGCGCGCCTACGTTCGCTCCCGCACGGATCATCCGCTCCAGCACCGCGTAATTCAAATCGGCCGACACCGGCCGCACGACCGATAACAGAAACAGCGGCGACCAGCCCTTGCCGCGCAGCCGCTCTTCGATCTTCTGCTGCGCCACCAGGCTCGCCGCGCCCTGCCCGCTGAACTGCTTCCGAATTTCCGGCAACCAGTCGATCTGCCCGGCCAGCGCCGCCGCGCAAAACAACGCCGCGGCCGCCTCGTCGCGTCCGCCGCTCGCCGGCAGCCGCTCGAACGCCTCGCGACAGCGCACGAGCAACGCGTCATCCGGATAGTGGATCAAATGCTGCGCGACGATCGCCACCCCCGCCGCGGCATCGGCGCCGCTCGCCGCGAGCAGTCGCGCGCTCTCCCGCTCCAGGCGTGCGCGATTGCGCCCGACCGCGTCCGCCGCGAGCGTCAGCCGCGCCACGTCGCGGCCGGACAACAGCGGCCGCGCCGCGCGCAGCAAATCGAGCGCCTCGAACGCATCGCCGAACTCGACGAGTCGCTCGACCCGATGCAGCGCCGCGTAAGGCGTCCGCGGCGACGGCTCCGCGATCAACACCGTCCGGGCATGGGCCGGATCGGTTCGCCGCAATTTCAGTTCCAGCGCGCAGACCGCGCGCGTTTCCGCCGGCAGTCTCGGATTGTCGATCGCCGTCGTGAGCATCGTCCAGTTGCGCGTCCAGCGCGCCGCCGTGATCAGCGCATGCGTCCACGCCGGCGCGGCTCCCGGCTCCGCTTCGAGCCGGGCCAGCGCGAGCGCGGCCACTCCGCCCATTTGCGCGCGCTCCAGCAGGCTGCGACACCAGAGGCGCGCCGTCTCCTTCGCATGCGCCGGATGCTGCGAGAGCAGTTGCGCGTAAAGCCCGTCGACCGAATCCGGCTGCACCATGTGCAGCAGTTGTGCGAGCATGATGCCGCTCGTGTAGTCGCCCGGGTTGACCTGTCGCGCCACGAGCAACGCCGTCACCGCCTCGCGCGGATGTCCCGCGGCGAGAGCAGTCTCGGCCTTCTCGCGAAACAAATCCGCGCGCACCTGCTTCAATTCGCTCCAGGCCCGCGGCCAGAAAATCTGCCTCAAGCTCACGTGGTAGCCCACCGCGCGCATCCCGCCCCACGCCAAAACTCCGGCCACGACCGCCAGGGCCACGAATGCGCCGGCGTGACTGATCGCCACGCGCCCCCAAAACGGCCGCACTTCCGCCGGCGACACGCGGCAGATCCAGTCGCCCTTCGCGTTGCGCGTCAGCAGCGGACACACGCGCCGGCCGAACCGCCGCGGATCCTTCCAGAACAGCACCGCGTCGCAACGCACGCCATCCGGTCCGCCGATGTCGCTGTTGTTGTGGCACGGGCACCGCCCCACTCGGCCGCGCGCGACGTAGAGCGTCTTGCGCGCGTTCCAATACCACCACGCCCAGAACGTGCGCAGCAGATCCCCGAGCCAGCCTTTCATCGTCCGAGAAAATGCCGCCGCCCCACTCGGCGCAAGCCGCATCCGGACAATCAAGATTGTCGGCGCGGCTTTACGGCGCGATTGGTTCGAGAGCGGCGCCGCATTCGAGTCGCGGCGTAAAGCCGCTCCTACAGTTTCCGCATGCGCGGCCTTGGAGTAGCGCGGTGCTTTAGCCCGCGCTGAGTATCTCCCGGCGCGGGCCAAAGCACCGCGCTACTCCACCCGACGCACCGCAGATCACACGTTGCCGCTCAATGCCCCGGGCCCGCGTGCTCCTGGATATACTCGTTCTTCAATCCGAGCGTCTCCGGCGCGTGCAGCACCAGCATCTTCATGCGGATGTCGCCCGGCACCTTCGCCACGGTGAGCTTCGACACGACGATCATCAGCGTGATCGCGAGCGGCACCGTCCAGATCGCCGGCTGCTCGCAGAGGATGCGGAGCAGCGGATGAGTTTTCCAAAACGCATTCATCGGCGCGAAGCCCGCGAAGAGTTTCCCCATCGGTCCCTTGTCGAGCGCGAGGTTGCTCACGTTCACGGCCGTCGCCGCCGCGAGCGCCAGCAGGCCGCCGCACAACATGCCGGTCGCCGCGCCGGTCATCGTCATGCCGCGCCACCACACGCTCATGAACAGCAGCGGAAAATAACTCGCCGCCGCGATGGCGAACGCCTGCCCGACCATGAAGTTGATTTCCAACGGCTCGACGAAACACCCGAGCCCGATCGCCACCGCGCCGATCGCGACCGCCGCGATCTTGAACATCCGCAGCCGCTCCGCCGGCGTCGCGTGCGGCTTGAGCATCCGGCCGTAGACGTCGTGCGCCAGCGCGCCCGTCATCGACACGAGCAGCCCGCTGAACGTGCTCATGAACGCCGCGAATGCGCCCGCGCACGTGATGCCGCTGAGCACGCTGCCCCACACGCCCCCGACCGCGCGCGGCAGTTCGAGCACGACCTTGTCCGTGCCCTTCGCGCCGGTGGCGGCGTAAAGCTCCGGCAGCAGATTGCGCCCGATGACGCCGAACACCGGCGGGAACACATAGAAGATGCCGATGAGAATCATCACCCACATCGTCGTGCGCTTCGCCGCCACGCCGTCGGGATTCGTGTAGAACCGCACGAGAATGTGCGGCAAGCCCGCCGTCCCGCACACGAGCGCGATGATGAGCGAGTATGTGTAGAGCAGCGAAAACGGCCGCGCCTGCTCGTCGTTGAGGCCCGCCGCTTTCGCCGCCTTCGTCGTCAACGGCCCGAACGGCGAGACCCACGCCGCGTCCTTCGGCGCTTTTTCCACGAGCGGCTTGCGCTCGACCGTCTGCACGATCGGCGCCGCGTCCGGCGCCGCCGCGAGCGAACGCCCGTCATTCGCGCCGACATGCGCGCCGTAGAATCCGTAGACCGCCATCAGCACGAACACCGGCACGCTGATCGCGAACATCTTCATCCAATACTGGAAAGCCTGCACGAGCGTGATGCCCTTCATGCCCCCGAGCGCGACGTTCAGCGTGATCACCGCACCGACGAGCACGACGCCACCCCAATACGGAAAACCGATTTGCGCGATGCCCTCGGCGTTGCGCGGCGCCAGGAACTCCAGCCAGCCGCCGCGCAGATCCACCGCCTGGAAAATATACGCCAGCGTCGTGCCCGCGCCCTTCATCTGCGGCATCGTGTAGAAAAATCCGATGAACAGCACGAAGCACACCGCGATTTTCCGGAACAGCGGCGAGTCGAACCGGCCCTCCGCAAAATCCGGAATCGTGTAGGCGCCGAACCGCCGCAGCGGCCCCGCGATGAACAACAGCAGGAACAGATACCCGCACGCGTAACACACCGGATACCACAGCGCGTCGTAGCCGCTCGACATCACCATGCCCGCCACGCCCATGAACGACGCCGCCGAAAGATACTCGCCGGAGATCGCCGACGCGTTCCAGCCCACCGACACCGAGCGCCCCGCCACGAAGAAATCGCTCGCGGTCTTCGACGTCCGCGCCGAGCGGAAACCCATCCAGATCGTCACTGCGACCGTGACGAACGAGAACGCGAAAATCCACGGATCGACGCCGCCGAGCAGGCCGCTCGACGCTTGCGCGAGGAAGAGAGGCAGCGCGCTCATTGCTCGGCCCTCCCCTTTTTCACCTGCTCGACTTCGTCCCGCTCGAGCCAGATCGAGCGCTTGATGAACAGGAACGAAATCGCCCATACCGCCGGGAAGAACAGCACGCCCAGCAGCAGCCAGCTCAGCGTGAAGCCCCCGATGCGCGTCGCCATCAGCGCGGGCGCGAAGTAATTCGCGAGCGGCAGCCCGAGCAGCACGACCAGAAAGGCCGCCGCGCAGGCAATCGAGAGTTTCAGTTGCCGGCGCATGAGCGTGTGGAGAAACGCTTCGCTGTGCACCGCGTCGTCGTGGGGTATCGGGGCAGGCATCGGCGCGGGAGAGTGCGGGCGTCGAAGCCGGACACAACAACGATGTTCGTCTTACAGTCGGAGGCGGTGAAGCACCGCTAGTCGAAAGCACAGCGCTCGCTCGAAGTAGCGCGGTGCTTCAGCCCGCGTCTGAAAATCTCCCCGCGCGGGCTAAAGCACCGCGCTACCACCGACCCCCGTCCGCGAAGACTGTAGGAGCGGCTTTACGCCGCGATTGGTTCGCTGCGCACGCCTCGTCCGAATCGCGGCGTAAAGCCGCTCCTACAGTTTCCGTCGCGGGAGTTCGGGGCCGCTCGTGGAATCCCCCGTCGCGTTTCCGAAATCGCATCCGGCATTTGCCCCGCGCCGCGACCCGGCCATCGTGCCGACCGTGAACTATGCGATCTGGACGCTCACCTCGCTCCTGCTCCTCGGCGGACTCGTCGGCTCGGTCGTCCCGTTGCTCCCGGGCACGACGCTGATTTTCGCCGGCGCGCTGCTGCACAAACTCCTCCTGCCGGCGAGCGTCAGCACCGCCGCGGTCGTCTGGATCGGCGTGTTCTGGCTGTTTTCCGTCGTCGCCGACTTTGCCTGCACCCTGCTCGGCGCGCGCCTCTTCGGTGGCTCGAAATGGGGCATGACCGGCGCGGGCGGCGGCGCGCTCGTCGGCATGTTTTTCTCCCTGCCGGCCCTGCTGCTCGGCACGATCCTCGGCGCCGTCGCCGCGGAAAAACTCCTCGGCCAGCGCACCGACCGCGAGGCGCTGAAATCCGGTCTCGGCGCCGCGCTCGGCTTTTTGGTCAGCACCGTCGTGCGCGCCGCGTTCGCGGTCGCGATGGTCGCGCTCTTCGCCTACTCCGCGATCACGATCGCCGCGGCCGCGCGCTGAGCGCCGGACGACGGGAAGGGATGGCCAGCGATCTCCGGACGCGGGCGGGGGATTCGCGACTGCGCTCCCGTCCCCGGAGAGGCCGGGCCACCTCGGAGCGCGAACGACATCACGCCGCGTGCGACCACTCGAGCATCGAACATGCGACGAAACGCGCGTGCGCGCGCTCCACCGCACCCGGGATTTCTTCCGGCGATATGCCCGCACGCTCGAACATCGCCGGGTCGACGCGCCAGTCGGCGCTCTCGCCCGGCAGCGTGCAGCCCCAGCCTACGACGACGCCGCACGCGAGGTGCAACCGCGCGGCCGCGCCGGCAAACTCCCGCTGCTCCTCCGGCGCGTGATGCGCACACACCGAACCGACGGTCTCAGGCGAGAACCGCCAGTGATCGAGCAACACCGCCGAAATTTCCGCGGCGCTCACGCCGTGCTGCGCTTTTTCCCACGCGTGCGCGCTCGGCGCCCGCGCTTCGCCCGGATAAACGACCTGCGGCGCGAAATTGTTCACCACCACCTTGCCGATGCTGCGCAGCAAGCCGGTCGCATATGCCGCGCGCGCATCGCCGCCGGCCAAAGCCGCGAACTCCGCATTCAGCGTGCCGACCGCCACCGCGTTTTCCCAGAGCCGGCCGCCCGCGATGTCGTAGACCGGCAGCTCGCCTTGGAACGCGTGCCGCGACACCGCGAGTCCCACGATTTGATGAATGTCTCCGAACCCCACGCGCGACACCGCTTCGTCGAGCGATTCGCACCGGCTCCGCAGCCCGTAGAGGGCGCTGTTCGCCAGCTTGATCACCTGAAAGGTGAGCGCGGGATCGATGTTCACGAGTTCGACGATGTCGTCGACGTCCGCGTCCGCATCCCCCAGCAACGCCTGCAAGCGCCCCAACACGCCGAGCGACGGCGGCAGGCGCGAACCGAGCGATACGATGGTGGCGTGGTCCAGCGTCACGGGGAAACGGGAATTATTCCCCTCCATCGGCACAAACCTCCGTCGCTGAAGCTCCGCGGTAGCCGCCGACTTCTCCGACACGCGGCCGCCAGTCGCGGAGCGGCCGGTCGAGCGGGCCCGCTCAGAAATCGATCGTCCGCAACGGGCCGGGCTTCACCACGAAGCGATCGTCGTAGGGCGTCACGCGTTTGAAGTCGCTGCGGGTCGCTTCGACGCGGCCGCCGACCGGGATAAACGCCACCGAGCCCGCGGCGCTGGCGGCGATCTTCGCAATCGCGGGTCCGGTGTCGGGCCGCACCGCAGCGAATTCGATGTGCGCGTCCGCCGCCTTCACGTTCAGCACCAGCGCCAGGCGGACGCGGTCTCGCAGTTTCAAATCGATCGCGTGCAGCGCGTGGTTCTCGCGCGCGACCTTCACGAACACCTGGAACTTCTCCGGCGGAAACGGCGAGCCCTCGATCGGCCGCAGCGGCACTTCGTAGGTCAGCAGCTCGACCGAGTCTGGTTGGTCGGGCAACAGCGCCGCGCGCTTCAAGTCGAGCGCCTCGCCGAGCCGCACGCGGCCCTTCTGCTCGAGTTTCGCGCGCTCCTTGCGGAATTTCTTCTGCTGCGAATCGGTGATCGGTTTGCCGTTCTTTTCGAGGAGCGTCCACTGCACGTCGTAGTGCTGCGAGGGATCGAAGCGTGCGATCCAGCTCTCGTTTTCCCGGCCCTTGCGGTCGAACTCGACGAAGCGCTGCGTGTAGGCCCAACGCGGCGCGTCCTTGCCGTAACTCCGCAACGCCTCCGCCAGCGGCGCCGGCACGCCGCCGAACGGATCGGGCGGCTCGCCGGCCGTCGGCTCGGCGGCGTGCGTGCCCGCCACCGCGAGCCACACCGCACTGAACATCGCACAAACGAAAAGGCGCATGATCCTGAGACCGTGCGCCGGGGAATTGTTTCGGCAATTTTCCCGTGACGAGCGGTCGGCCCGCCGGGAAACGCGGCGGAAATCACGCCGGCTTGATCCGGAAAACTTCCGGCGCGCGCTCGCGCCGCAGCGTGAGGTCGATCAGCACGGTCCGGTGCGGCTGGAAGACCTTCTGCATCTGCGCGCGCGTCAGCTTCAGGCCGCCCAAATCCTCGTCCGCGAACGTTCGGTAGCCCACGTAGCCGTTGGTCTTGAACTCCGGCGACGCGACCACGCTGACCTTCATGTATTCCTGCTCCTTGTCGACGTCGCGGAACAGCGTCGTGCAATCCACCATCAGGCTCCGGTAAGCGGAGTTGTCGCCGTAGGCGTGGACGCTGCGCAGCACGTCGCGGTGGAACAGTTCCGAGAAGAGGTTCTTCGGGTCGTCCTCGTCCTCGAGGTAGAACTCGAGGAAGTAGTCGCGCACGTCGACGCCGGCATCGTCGCGGATGCGCACGACGGTGTTTTGGTATCCGTAACGCGCCTCGTCCTTTTTCTCCTCGGCCGCGGTCGTGATCTGCGCGGTTTCCTGCGCGCATTGCGAGCACCAGGCGTCGAATTCCTCGTCCGTCACGGTGAGCGCGCGCTCGATCGCCGCCCGGCCGTTCGGATCGCGCGGCCCGCCTTCCTTCATGGCGGCGGTGCTGTGGTTGTCGCCGTCGAGCAGGCGGAACGCGGTGCCGCCGGTGGAGTTCCATGCCTTGAACGTGGGCTTCTGGGGATCGGTCGCGAAATCCGCCTCGATGAGCGTGCAATTCAGGTTCGCCGTCGAGGCGCGCACGGTGCCGTCGGAGCCGTCTTCGTTGGCCGCGGCCATGATGCCGCTGTAGCCCACGTTGCCGACGAGCACGGTGCAGAGAATTTTGCCGGAGCCGAAGTGGCTGGAGTTGCCGAAGCGGTCGCGCATGGCCAGCTCCCACGAATACGGGCTGGCGAGCTCGAGGCCTTTCAGGATCTGCGTGCCGGTCTGGAACGGTTTTTCGGAATTGAAGCCCTTGACCACGCGGCCGAGGAACGAGCGGCCCTTGTGCGCGAGCGGCGAGCCGAAGTTGGCCGGCGCGAGCATGAGCAGTCGCTTGATCGGCGCCTCGCCGACCGCGAAATTCGTGGCGAGCCAATCGCGGATGACGAGTCCGCCGGTGCTGTGCACGACGACGTCGACCGCGCCTGCCTTGGTGGGCAGGCCCACGTCGGTCCACGCGCGCTGCATCCCGATGACGAGGTCGTCGAACCGGACCTCGTCGTCCATCGAGACGTAGTCCGCGAGGTTGATCTCGAAGAGTTTTCCTCCCGCGAGGGAGCCGATAAAGGTGCGCAAGGCGCCGAAACTGGCGGAGCGGTCGCTCCAGCCGTGGATGATGACGATCGGACGTGGCATGGTTTTCCGAGTTTGCGGGTTGCCCACGCGCTCCGGCGGACCAGCCGGCGCCAGTCCTCGCGGAGTTGCGTGAGATCGAGGAGCGGCCCGTGACCGCTTCACCAAAGCGAAGCGCGCCCAAAGACCAACTCCCAAAATCGCCAGCGAGCAGCCAAGAAAAAGGGCCGGCTTTCGCCGGCCCCGAATGGCAAAGGGAGGTCGCAACGCGCGCTCAGCGCATGCGGCAGATGAGCAGCTCGCGCTCGAAGATCAGCTCCTTCGGCATCGTGGCGTGCAGGTCGAAGAAGAGTTCTTCCTGGCCGATGATCTCGGTCTTCCATGCTTCGCGCTCGAACTTCTGCAGCTCGTTGAAGCGCTCCTCGGAGAAATCGAGGCCGTCCCACTCGATGTCGCGATAGCGCGGCACCCAGCCGATCGGCGTTTCCTTGGCGCGGCCGCCGGAGCGCACGCGATCGACGATCCACTTCAAGACGCGCATGTTTTCCGAGAAGCCGGGCCACATGAATTTCCCGTCCTTGTCCTTGCGGAACCAGTTCACGTGGAAAACGCGCGGCGTCTCGCTGAGATCCTTCTGCATGTTGATCCAGTGGCGGAAGTAGTCGCCCATGTTATAGCCGCAGAACGGCAGCATCGCCATCGGATCGCGACGGACTTTGCCGATCGTGCCGGCGGCGGCGGCGGTCATTTCCGAGCCCATCGTCGCGCCGATGTAGACGCCGCTGGACCAGTTGAACGCCTGGAACACGAGCGGCATCGTCGAAGCGCGGCGGCCGCCGAAGATGATCGCGTGGATCGGCACGCCCTCGGGGTCCTCCCAGGCCGGGTCGATCGTCGGGCACTGCTTCGCCGGCGCGGTGAAGCGAGCGTTGGCGTGCGCGGCGGTGACGCCCTTCTCTTTCGCAAGTTCGGGCGTCCAGTCGTTGCCCTTCCAGTCGATGACGTGCGCGGGCACTTCCTTCGTCATGCCTTCCCACCACACGCCGCCGTCGTCGGTGAGCGCGACGTTGGTGAAGATCGAGTTTTTCGCGAGCGCCTGCATGGCGTTCGGGTTGGTGTGGTCGCCGGTGCCGGGGGCCACGCCGAAGAAGCCGGCTTCCGGATTGATCGCGCGCAGGCGGCCGTTGGCGTCGGGCTTGATCCAGGCGATGTCGTCGCCGACGGTCCACACCTTCCAGCCTTGCTTCTGGAAATGCGGCGGCGGGATCAGCATCGCGAAGTTCGTCTTGCCGCACGCGCTCGGGAACGCGGCTGCGACGTAGGTCTTTTCGCCCTTCGGGCTCTCGACGCCGAGAATGAGCATGTGCTCGGCCATCCAGCCTTCGTCGCGCGCCATCGCGGAGGCGATGCGGAGCGCGAAACACTTTTTGCCCAGCAGCGCGTTGCCGCCGTAGCCGGAGCCGTAGCTCCAGATCTCGCGCGTCTCGGGGAAGTGGACGATATACTTCTCCTTGTTGCACGGCCACACGACGTCCTTCTGGCCCTTCTTGAGCGGGGCGCCGACGGAGTGCACGCACGGGACGACGCGCTTGAAATCCTCGTCGATGAGCTCGAACACCTTTTGGCCGATGCGCGCCATGATGCGCATGTTCGCGACGACGTAGGGCGAGTCGGTGAGCTCGACGCCGATCTGCGAAATCGGCGAGCCGATCGGGCCCATGCTGTAAGGCAGCACATACATCGTGCGACCTTCCATGCAGCCGTCGAAGAGGCCCTTGAGCGTCTTGCGCATTTCGAAGGGGTTGACCCAGTTGTTCGTCGGGCCCGCGGCCTCTTTCGAGAGCGAGCAGATGAACGTGCGGTCTTCCACGCGCGCGACGTCGCTCGCGTCCGAGCGGGCGAGGAAACAGCCGGGCCATTTCTTCTGGTTGAGTTTGATCAACGTTCCGCTGGCGACCATCTGTTCGCACAACGCGTCGTATTCCTCCTGCGAACCATCGACCCAGTGGATGGCGTCGGGCTTGCACAGCGCGGCCATTTTATTCACCCACTGGATCAGGTGCGGATTTTTGCTCAGCGGCTTCGGGGAGTTCTTCATAACGTGCGCAGCCTAGAAAACGCAATTGCCCCAGCAACGGGAAAGCCCGTCCACGCCTCGCATTAAACGCCTGCTTCTTTCCGTATAAGCGCCCGCATTTCTCGCGAATAATGCCGCAGAATTCAGGTTCGCTTCAGCTCGGTTTCAGAGGGGAAAGCTACGCCCGGCGCCGGCGTAGTTCTCGCCGGCGCGAACGCTCACGCAATGCGTATGCACGCTGCGTTTTGCACGCGTTCAGGATGCGCGAATCCCGCCGCGCGGGCCGCGCATGCATTGACGTGCGACGCGCGCGGGTTGTCACCGGTGTGTCATGCCGCGAGGCGGCGCCGGCGATTTGCGCGCTCGCGTCAGCGCACGCGTCCGCCACTCTCGCCGCGCCATGAAACTTACCCCGCGGTTTCTCGCCGCCACGCTCGCGCTCGCGCTCGTGTTGAGCGCACAAGAAAAATCGGCCGCGCCCGCCGCTGCCGTCGCGCCGGCGTTTCCGCCGAACATGACGACTTACTACTTCTGCGTGTTGCGGCGCGGCCCGAATGCCGGCAAGGGCACGAAAGAGGAACTCGTCGCCGGCCAGGCGGCCCACATGGCGAACATCCAGCGCCTCGCCGACAGCGGCAGGCTGCTCGTCGCCGGCCCCATCGTCGACCGCGGCGACTGGCGCGGCATTTTCATTTTCAAGTGCGCGTCGCTCGAGGAGGCGCAGGCGCTCGTCGCCACCGATCCGCTCGTGAAGGACCAGCGCCTCATCCCCGAAATCCACCCGTGGCTCACGATGAAGGGCAACATCCGCGACCCGGAGTTCCCCACCCCGCCCGCGCAGCAGACGCCCTGAGCGCGGCACGGCGCCGGGCGAGACCCGAAGCGCCAATTCCCCAAACCATTTTCACCACGAAGGCACAAAGCCACGAAGAGCAATCCCGCTCTCTGTGCCTTTGTGGTTCCTTTTCCCGACGCCGCTCGCGGCAAAGGGCACCCTCGCACCAATCGCCCGGAGCTATTGCACGATGGCGCCACGCAGGCAGGGCGGGACCGCTGGGCCCGCCGCGCAGGCGTTTCGGCGCGCCCAGCGATCGCGCCCTGCCCGCAGAAAAGAGCACCATCATCGGGCGATCGGCATCGATCCCATGCCCGATCTCGCTCCTTGAAGTTTCTCTGGAGCTTGGGGTTTGGCGCTTGGAGCTTCCGCGCCGGCTGCCGGCGCGGCGATCTCACTTCATCGGCTCCACGTGCACCGTCACGTCGCTGATGGCGTGGGGCGCGGAGTCGATCAGCGCGTCCTTCACGGCGTGCGCGATGTCGTGGCCTTCGCGCACGGTGATGTCGCCGTCGACGCGCACTTGAATGTCCACGAGGTGGCTGAGGCCGCTCTTGCGCACGCGCACCTTGTGCAGCGCGAGCACGCCCGGCACGGCGCTCGCGAGTTCGCGCACCTCGTTCTCGAATTTCTGCGACACCGCCGTGTCCATGATGTCGCCGAGCGCCTTGCCGCTCATGTTGAAACCGTTGAACGCGATCACGACGCAGGCGAAGAGCGCCGCCCAGTCGTCGGCCGTCTCCCAACCCGGACCGCCCCAGAGCGCGACCGCGATGCCGAAGAACGCCGCACCCGACGTCATCGCGTCCGAGTAGTGATGCATCGCCTCCACGCCGAGCGCGGTGCTGCCGACCTCCTCGCCCGCCGAACCCATGCGGCGCGAAAACCAGACCTTCGTCACGACGACGGCCGCGAGCACCAGCAGCGTCCACCACTCCGGCGCGTGGTGCGGCGTGCGAATTTCGTGCACCGCCTGCAACCCGACGAAGCCCGCCATCGCGAACACGAACACCGCCACCACCAGCGCCGCGAGCGGCTCCGCCTTGCCATGCCCGTAGGGATGGTTCGCATCCGGCGGCCGCGCCGCCACGCGGAACCCCGCCCAGACGAGCACCGACGACAAAATATCGAGCATCGACTCCGCAGCGTCCGCGATCAGCGCGTAAGTGTGCCCAAACACGCCGCCGGCGAGCTTCACGGCCGCGAGCACGGCGTTGAGCGCGATGCCGCGCAACACGAGCCGCGCGCTGTCTTCGGCGCGCCGCGTCGTCCGCGCATGTTGGTCGGTTTGGGACATCGCGCGCCAAACTAGGCTCGTCGCTTTCCCACACAAGCTTCGCGGCGCGCCTAAACCTCCGAGTTGGGACCGCAAATCTTTCAGGGGCCTAATTCCGCCGCACTCGCGCCTTCCGTTTCAGCGCGCGTGTCTTTAACCCAGTTGACCGTTCCGCTCCCACCGCCTACCTTCGCTTCTCGCCATGGCCGAAATGGAAACGACCCTCGCCCAGGATCCGGTGAAACAGTTCTCCGTCTTCATCGAGAACCGCGTCGGTCGCCTGCACGAACTCACCGCGATGCTCGCCAAGCACAACGTCCACATCATGGCCATGACGACGCTCGACACCACCGACTGCGCCATCGACCGCATGGTGGTCGACGATCCCGATCGCGCCCGCGAGCTGATGGCGGCGAACAATTTTTTCTTCACCGAGTGCGAGGTGCTCGCCGTGGAGTTCAGCGACGAGTCGAAGCTCCAGGAAATTTTCAAGGCGCTCTACGAAACGGAAATGAACATCCACTACGTCTACTCGTTCATCTGCCGTCCGCGCGGCAAGACCGCCGTCGCGCTCCACGTCGAAGACACCGACCTCGCCCAGCGCGCGCTCTCCAACCGCGGTTTCAAGATTCTCACGCAACGCGACATCGCCCGCTGAACGCCGGCCCGCGCGCAAAAAAAAGGGCCCCGCCACCCGGCGGGGCCCACGTAGCTAGCAAATGAGAAATTATCGCGCGCCAGCGGCCGCGGTGATGCGACGGCGCCACCCCACCAGCCCCAGCGCACCGAGGCCCGCGAGCGCCGCATAGGTCGACGGCTCGGGCACGGCGGTAACGGAGAGATTGTCGAACGACATCTGCCCGCTCGTGACGGCGCTTCCGAGGTCGTTCGCCGAGGCGTAGAACTCGAGGCCGAAGCCGTTGTTGTAGGGCGCGGAAATGCCCGCTTGAGCGCCGGCGAGATCGAACGAGGCGCCGGACAAGAACGTCGCGCCGCCATCGAGGCTGTAGCTGGTGTCGAGCACCTTCGTGCCGCCGTCGTAGCTCAGGCGCAGTTGCACCGACGCGTCCCGCGACGCCACAGGAATGAACGTCGGCGTGACGGCGAATCCGCCGGCGCCGCCGTTGAGCGTGCTGTCCCACTTGCCCCACTCCGCGACGATCCAGGTCGCGTTCACCGCCTGATTGAGCGCGATGCCGTAGTAGGCATTCGAGCCGGTGTTGGTCGCGTTCGTCGTGTAGATTTCAAAACCCGTGTAGGAATAACCGGTCGTCAGTGCGGTGAGATTATTCGTCACGGCAACGCTCGCCACCCAGCTCGAGGTGTAGGGCTGCGCAGAAAGGCCCGCACTACCCGTCGGATTCGAACTCACCACCGGCGTCGCCCAACCGAGCTGGCCCCGGTTGAAACCGGTGGTGCTCGAAGTCGTCCATTCCATCCGTTGGTTCGTCTCCGTCCAAAGATTGCCCGAGCCGTCGGCGTTGTCCGTGCGGAATCGCCATTGTCCCGGAAGCTGCGAGAGACCGAGATTGGAGCCGTTCACGATCTGGGCCGTGAGCGTGTTGTCGTTGAAGTTGTCGGCGCCGACGAACACTTGGGCAGAGACATCGGGAGCGAAAGCCGCGACGCTCAGAGCGAGCAGCGCCGCGTGGAGGCGGGTGGATTTCATGACGGGTGCGTGGTGTGGAGCGCGACGCTCTGGGAAAACTTCCCGCCCAGAGCCCCGCGACCTCCTCTCGAAAAACAGCAACGCGCGCGCCCCCGAAGCCGCGAGTGACGAGCTGTTCCGCCCGAGTGACGAATGGACAAATTCGATTGCGCCCCCCTCTCGAACCGCGACCATGCGCCACCTCTCGTCGATGCGTCACCTCGCACCTCGCGTCCGGCGGCTCGCCCGCCTCGCCGCCGCTTTTTCTGCATTTTCGATTTTCCGGGGCGATCTCGCCGCGTCCGAAGTCGGACGCCCGATCCTGCGCGCGTTCACGCCGCGCCTCTACGGAGCCGACGCCCAGAATCTCTGCGCCGTGCAGGACGCGGCGGGCGTGATGTATTTCGGCAACACCAACGGCGTGCTGACCTACGACGGCGCCACGTGGCGCGTCATCCGCACCGGTTACTCGGAAAACATCCGCGGCCTCGCGCTCGCCGACGACGGCAACATCTACGTCGGCGGCACGCGCCAGATCGGCTTTCTCCGCCCGACCGCGCGCGGACGCGAATACGTGTCGCTCATCGACCGGCTGCCTCCGGGCGACCACGATTTCTCCGTCTTCCTCCAAGTCGTGGCGCAGCGCGACGCGGTCTATTTCGTCACCGCCAAGCTCGTCCTGATGTGGCGCCACGGCGCGTTCACGCTCCTGCCCGTCCAGGCGCGCGAGAACGACCTCATGAGCGTGCACACGGTCGGCGACGATACCTTCGTCTGCGCCGCGAACCAGCCACTGCAGCGCATCCGCGACGGCCGCCTCGAAACCGTCTCCGACGACGCGTTCTTCCGCGACCAGACCGTGCGCTTCATCGAGCGCGCGCCCGACGGCGGCTTCGTCCTCGGCACGCTGCGCCACGGATTTTTCCACTGGCACGACGGCACGTTCACGCCGCTCGCCACCGACGCCGACGAGCTGCTGCGCACGCGCGGGCTCTTCCGCGCCCGCCGGCTGCGCGACGGCTCGCTCGCCTTGCTGATCTTGAATCAAGGCGGCGTGCTCTTCGTCGACGCTGCGGGCAAATTCGTCTGGCGCCTCGATGAAAACGCCGGCGCGCCGTCCGTCGTCGCCGGCGACGCCGTGCCGGATCGCGAGGGCGGACTCTGGCTCTGTCTCAGCACCGGCCTCGCCCGGCTCGAGTGGCCGGCGCCGTTCAGCATTTTCGATCGCGCGGGCGCGCCGGTCGTCCGCGGGCGCACGGCGCTGCGCCACGCCGGCCGCTTCTATTTCGGCGCGGACGACGGGCTCTACGAGTTCGTGCCGGGCTCGTTCGAGTCGGGCAACGCGCACTTCGAGCAAATCCGCAAGGGACTCGTGACCGCGATGGTCGCGGACGACGGCGGGCCGATCCTCGCCACCAGCGACGCCGGCCTCGTGCAGATGCGCGGCCGCGAGTTCGTCAAAATTTTTTCTCCGCCGAAACTCGTCTTCGCGTTGCTGCGCTCCCACCGCGACCCAAACCGCCTCTGGCTCGCCAGCGTCGACGATGTGCGCTCGATCTACCGCACCGGCGACGAGTGGCGCGACGAGGGCGCGGTGCCGGGCGTGAAATCCGGCTCGCGCACGCTCGCGGAGACCGATGATGGCGCCGTGTGGTCCGCGACGCTGAACGACGGCGCTTACCGCGTCCGCCTCGGCGCGCCGACACCGGCGGAGCCGCGCGGCGCGGTCGAGGTCACGCACTTCGCCGCCGGCACGCACGGCCTGCCGGACAAGCGCAACACGATGCGCGTCTACGCGTGGGGCGGCCGCGCCTTGATCAGCCAGGGCGGCACCGGACTGTGGCTGCACGACCCGGCGAGCGACCGCTTCGCCCCGCTGCCGCAAATCGCGTCGCAGATTCCCGAGCCCGACCGGCTCGCGCTTTTCCTCTCCGCGAGCCATCCGGACCACCTCTGGGTCGAGCGCGACACCAACATCCCGCGCGAGCTCGCGCTCTTCCGCGTGCCGCGCTCCGGCGCGCCGCAGCAGTTGCCGCACGCGTTCGCCGACGCCGCGCATTTCTCGCGCATGCTGTTCGAGGAGCCCGGTCCCGACGGGCCGACGCTCTGGGTCAGCGGCAACGACGGCCTGCTGCGCGTCGAAACCAGCCGCGCGTTCGCGGCGCCGACCGAGTTCGCCGCGTTCGTGACGTCCGACATCGCGCGCGACGGCGCCGAGCTTCCGCCCCAGCACCGCGCGGTCACGTTCGAGGCGGTCGCTCCGCGTTTCCGCTCCGGCGGCGCCGTCGAATACCAGAGCCGCCTGACCGGCCTCGACGACAACTGGTCGCCGTGGTCCGAGGAGCGCAAGCGCACCTTCACCAACCTCGACCCCGGCCGCTATCGCTATGAAGTCCGCGCGCGCGACAACGACGGCCAACTGACGCCGGTCGCCAGCCTCGCGTTCACGCTGCTGCCGCCGTGGTGGCAAAGGTGGCCGGCTTGGCTCGGCTTCGGCCTCGTCGGCGCGGCGGTCGTTCTCGGCCTCGTGCGCCTCCGCACGCTCGCGCTCGAACGCCGCAACCAGCAGCTCGAGGATCTCGTCGCCACGCGCACCGAAGACCTGCGCCGCCAGAACCACGAACTCGCACGCCTGCACCAACTCGAGCTCGACGAAAAAATCACCGCCCGCCTCGCCGAGGAGAAAGCGCGCCTCGACGTCCTGCGCTATCAGCTCAATCCGCACTTCCTCTTCAATTCGCTCACGTCGATCCGCTCGCAAATTCCGCCGGCGCTCGGCGCCGCGCGCGACACGCTCGACCGCCTCGCCGATTTCTGTCGCCTCACGCTGCACGGTCGCCGCCCGGCCGAATCGTCGTCGGTCGGCGAGGAAATCGTCATGCTGCGCGCCTACCTCGACATCGAGCAGACGCGCCTGCAGGAGCTGCTCTCCGTCGAACTCGACGCGCCCGCCGCACTCGAAGCCGCCGCGCTGCCGCGCCTGCTCCTGCTCCCGCTGGTCGAAAACGCGCTCAAATACGGCTCGGTGACGAGCCCGCCGCCCCTCCGCTTGCGCATCGCGGCCCGCCGCAGCGGCGGCGGGCCGCTGGAACTGGAGGTCGCCAACACCGGTCAGTGGGTCGCACAACCCGCCGCGCACCATCTCCCGACTCACGGCATCGGCCACGACAATCTCCGCGAACGCCTCCGCCGGCACTACCCCGATGCCCACGAATTCACCCACGAAGAACGCGACGGCTGGGTGATCGTGCGCCTGCGATTGTCCGCGCCGGACTTCTCGACTCCGCCATTCTCCTCGTGACTCGCGCCCTCATCATCGACGACGAAGCCCCCGCGCGCGCCGACCTCCGCGCGCTCCTCGCGGCGCATCCGCATGTCGCGATCGTCGGCGAGGCGGCGACCGTCTCCACGGCGAAAACGCTGCTCGGCTCCGCCGATTACGACCTCGTGTTTCTCGACATCCAGTTGTTCGGCGGCAGCGGTTTCGATCTCGTGCCGTTCGTGCGCCCGGGCGCGCGCATCGTTTTCGTCACCGCCTTCAACGACCACGCGCTCCGCGCCTTCGAGGTCAACGCGCTCGACTACGTTTTGAAACCGGTGAAGTCCGAGCGGCTCGCCGCTTCGCTCGCGCGCGCGCTGCGCTCGACCGACTCCACGCCGCCCGCCGCCGTCGGCCTGCGGCGCGACGACAAGGTGCACCTCAACGACGGTCAGCGCGCGCGCTTCGCCAACGTTTCCGAGATCAGCCGCATCGAAGCCGAGGAAAACTACACGCACGTCCAGCTCGTCGACGGCACCCAGATGCTCGTCCGCCGCACGATCAAGTCCTGGGAGGAAACGCTGCCGAGCCCGCCGTTCCAGCGCGTGCATCGCACGACGATCGCGAATCTCGAGCGCGTCACCGCCTACGACCGCACCGGGCGCGTTCTGACGTTGCGTCTGGCCGGCGTCGGCGAGCCGGTCGGCGTCAGCCGCCAAGCGTCCGCGGCGGTGAAGGACCGCCTGGATCAGCTTTTCCCTCGCCCGTAGCCTCAGGATTGCAGGACCGGCCCCCGCGGCCGAGCCAAGCACACGAACGCGGTTTGACCTGCGGCGATCGCTCGACACAATTCGCGGCGTGAAGCCGTCGCCCCAGCGTTCTCCCGGCAAAGTCGTCCGCGGGCAACCGTTGCTCCCGAGCTCGATCGTCACGCTGCTCGCGGGCTGTCCCGTCGGAGACACGAATCCCGACCACTGTCCGCTCTACGAAGTGCGCAAGCTCCCGCCGCAAGAGGCGCTCGACTGGGTCGCCAGCCTCTCGACCGACGACAAGGCGTTCCTCCTGCAATATCACCGCTGCTGTCTCGTCTACTCGCTCGAGGAGCAGCGCACGAACCGCGTGCCGGGCCCGCCGCGCCGCGCACGGGCGATGAAGAAAAAGACCCCGACGCGTTCCGGCTATTGAGGCTCGCGCGATGGACTGACGCTCACGAAGCGGAAGGTAGGGCGGAGCGGCCCGCTCCGCCGCGAGGATGGCACCACGTTCCCGGCGCACCGGGCCGGTGCGCCCTACCTGTCAGTCCGCTATGCGAGGCTCTCAATAGGGCACGTTTTCAAACCGATTCAAGGTGCCACGGCAATTCGGCAGAGGGAGGGCCGAACTCCTGCGAGGCCGTTGGTTTCCGAGGCGAGGTATCGCGTTCGCGATCTCGCTGGAGCCCGGCCCACCACCGGCCAATAATCAAGAACGACGGTCCGAAAACATGCCCTAGCTCTTCGAGTCGAGCAGCCGCTCGCCGTCGAGTTGGTAGATCGCGGCGAGGTAACCTTCCTCGAAGAGTTCGCCGACCTTCAGTTTTCCGACGAGCGTGATCGGCGTGTCCATGAGCGGCGGGATGCCGCCGTTGGTCATCTTCACCGTCACCCACTCGTTGATGCGCGGCATCACGCCGAAGCAGCACGAACTTTGGTCCTTCATCAGCAAAAACTCGGTGACCTTCCCGTCCTTGAACTTCGTCGGCAGCATGAAGCCCGTGATCGCGACCTTCTTCGCATCGAGCTTGCGCACGAAATCCGGAATCTGGTCCTTCGGCTTCGCGTCCGCCGGCGCGGCCTTGCCGTCGGGCGTGCCCGTCTCGTAGCCGGGCGGCACGTAGTTGAACGCACCGAGCAGCGAAAACTCCACGCGCTCGAACTCCTTCTTCTCGCCGCTCGCCGGCGCCGCGGGCGTCGCCGCGACATCCGCGCCGCGCAACGTGAGCGCGCTGCAAGCCAGCGTGAGCAGGAGGAATTTCGTGGCAGCCTTCATCGCCGCGCACCGTAGCCGGTTCGGCAGCTTCGTCAAAAGGTTTGGCAGCGAGATCGTGCAAGGGCGCCGTCCCGCAGCGCCCGTCGCCCGCCCGCGGCGAATTCACCGCAACGACAACGCAGCGCTGCAGGAGCGGCTTTACGCCGCGATTCGTTCGAGCGCGGCGGCCGCATCGCAGCAATCGCGGCGTAAAGCCGCTCCTACAATTGCCGCAACGTCCGCTCGGGGTAGCGCGGTGCTTCAGCCCGCGCCGAGAAATCCGCCCGCGCGGGCTGAAGCACCGCGCTACTCCCGACTCACGACCTGGGAAACGCCGCCGCCACCGTCGCCGCAGACAACGCCCGGCCGAGATACCAGCGGATTTCCTTCTCGTCCCAGCGACACAGCAGCCACTCCTCGCCGTTGCGCGCGACCAGGCCGTAGAGCGTCGACTGCGCCCACGGCGTGCCGGCGCGCACGCCCTTCGCCGGCTTCGGGCGCTCGAGCCAAACATCCACCGTCTCAAATCGCCGTCCCTCGACCTGAAAACCGGACCCGCGGCGCAAGCCGCCCGCCCAAGTCGGCGTGAACGTCGCCGGGACGACAATCGGCCGCAGTAGCAGCCAGTGATTCGGATCGCCGCGCCAGCCCTGCACGAGCAGCGCCTCCCCGCGATCGGCGACGCGCAGCAGAAACTCGTTCGCGTGAAATCGCGCCCCGCGCATCGCGACTTCGCCGTCGGCATACTCGACGACTTCGGTCGTGCGCCCCACGAGCGTGCCGCGCGCACCGACGGCCAACCCAGACGCCGGCGCGGGCGTCATCGCCGGCGGCGCGGCGAAACGGACGTCAGGCTCGGGGTCGTAGTTCTCGAAGATGAATCGTAACGCAAAGACTCCCAAGACGACTAGCGCCCACGCCCCGTTCTTCACGTATTCCAAATCCGCCGAAGAGTCGCTCGTCGCGGAGCTGAAATTCTCATTGAAGCTCTTCGTCGGCGGCAGGCCAAAAGCGCTCTCGACCAACTTCCGCCCGATCGTCTGCCCGATGTAGAATTCGATCTTCTCGCCGAGCCACGTCGCCACGAACAGCCGCTGCTCGCCGGCGTCGGCGTTGAAGTAGCGCGCCACCTCGCCGCGCAACACGCCGCCGGGCGCCTCGCCCTCGATTTCCACCGCGTGCGACTCGCTCACGAGCGTGATCGGAATCTGCCGCCCCTCGAACTCCACCGTGTCGCCCGCGCGCTTCGCCGCCGCCTCGGCAATCGTCAGCGGACGGCGCGGCTCGAGCAACGTGAACCATTTCCACGTCGGCCCGTCCTCGGTCTCCTCGAACACCAGCGTCGCCGCGACGCCGCGCTCGTCGGCGACGTTGAACTCCGTCCAGTAATACGTCTCGCCGTCCACGACGACGCTGAACACCACCCAGCCGCGCACGGTGTAGCGGCGCCCGCGGAGCAGGCCCGACATGCCGACGCGCAGAGCAGTGGGATTCCGGCTCATCGGAAAAAGTGCGGCACGAACCGGCTCAGGTTGCCGGTGATCAGCCGCGTGTCCTCGCGGATGCCGAGCCCCGCCGGCTCGTGATCGACGATCCACACGCCGCAGACGGGGCGATTGCCCGCGAACTCCGGGATCGGCGCCAGCGCCTGATAGACGAAGCCCTCCTCGCCGTAGTCGCCGCCGTTCTCCTCGATCGCCACGCCGCCCTCGAAGCGCGCGACGTTCGCGCCCTCGCGACTGAGCTTCGGCTTGCGCACGAACGACCCGCCGAGCGCGCCCGCGTCGGCATTCTCGAACGCCGGCAGCAGATTCGGGTGCTCGGGAAACAACTCCCACAGCACCGGCAACAGGCCTTTGTTGCTCAGGAGCATTTTCCAAGCGGGCTCGACGAACTGCACCGGATCGCCCGCGAGGTGCGGCGCGAACGCCTCGTGCCAGAGCCATTCCCACGGGTAGAGCTTGAAGCACCGCTCGATCGCCTCGCCGCGCAAATCCGCAAACCGCCCGCGCGCCGCGTCCCAGCCGATGTCCTCGATGTGCACGTCGCGCGTGAGCACGCCGGCCTGCTCCGCCGTGTCGCGCAGGTAGAGCACCGTCTGCTCGTCTTCGGGGTGCTCCTTGATCGCGGAAAAATGCACCGCGCGCCCCGCGTAGCGGCGCCAAGCTTCGATCAGCCGCTCGTGAATCGAGTTGAACTGATCCGCGTCGGGCCGCGTGTCTTGCAGCCAGAACCACTGCGTGACCGCTGCCTCGACGAGCGCCGTGGGCGTGTCGGCGTTGTATTCGAGGAGCTTCGGTTCGCCCATGCCGTCGAACGCCAGATCGAAGCGGCCGTAGAGCGAAAAGTCGTCGCGTTCCCACGAGCGCAGAATCGCCGGCACCGTCGCGTCGGGGATGCCGAGGCGCGCCCACCAATCGCGCGCGATCACCTGCTCCGCCGCGTCGATGCAGAGGTAGTGCAGCGCGTGCGCGGCGGCTTCGAGGCGATCGACATCCGCGGCCGTGAGTTCGTAGCACGCCGACTCGTCCCAATACGGGCCGTTCTCGTGCGTGTGGTAAGTGAGGCCGTGATACTCGACGCGCGCACGCCAGTCGGGGCGAGGAGGAATCGCGTGGCGTTGCATCACGAATAAGTCGAGCGACCGCCCGACGTGCTGCCGAAACCACCACGAGGGATGTCGCGACGCAGCAGCTCGGCGAGATGCGCGGCGTCGGGCGTCGGCGACGACAGGTTCACGACACTCTGAAACGGCGACTCGTGCCACTCGCCGGCGTAGTAGAACTGTTTCTTCGTCGCGTCGTAGCTGTTGTAGGGCTGCGCGTAGAACGCGCGGAACGGCGCGTGATAGTAGCCGGCGCCCGGGATGAAGTGATCGTTCTCGTAAACGTTGTCCGCCGTGACGTGCGGCTCCACCACGTTCACCGTCGGCGCGCAAGCGGTGATCGCTCCGGCGGACACGCCGCCGAGCAGCACCAAACGAATCTTCCGCGAACGTTTCACCGCTCCGCGCGCACGCGGTTCAACCGATCATCGCCGCGGCGACGATGATGCAGACCCCGAGGATGACGCAGCCGCCGATGATCGCGGCGGCGACGTTGCGCTCCTCGACGATTTCGCGGTGCAGATTGCCCGGCGTGAACCGGTCGAACAGCTTGTAGCCGACGATCGCGAGGCCGGTGCCGGCGAGCGAGAACACGATCATCAAGGCGAGGCCGGAGAGCGGCGACGCGAGAAACCAGCGCGTGGCCGGTGCGGGATCGGCCGCGAACGCCGCGACCGGACTGAAGACCGCCGCGAGCGCGGCGAGGGGCAGGAATTTTTTCATGGGCCGAACGCGACGGACGCTGCGGAAGTCCGCACGCGCTGTCAACGAGCGCGCCGTTGCACGCGCGCGGAGAGTTTCCAGCGGAGCGCGCGTGCTTCACGCCGTAGCGGAAGCCGTGAGGCTTTCGCGGGCCGGGGGCGGCGAAACTCTCACGAGTTCCGCTACACTCGCTAGATCACGACAGCGGCGCGATCGTGTCCGCCACCGGCACGCGATACGCCTTCACGGCGGGCACGATGCCGCCGACGACGCACAGCGCCACGAACGCCGCCGGGCCCCACGCGAAAACGGGATTCCATTGCAGCGGCTCAAGCACGACGCCCGTCTGCGCCTGGATGATCGACGCCACGAACGCCGCGAGCCCCGCGAAAACACCGAAGCCGGCCGCGGCGCCGAGCAGGCCGATCGCGGCCGCCTCGCCGACGACGGCGCCGAACACCGTCCGCCGCCGCGCGCCGAGTGCGCGCAGGATCGCGATGTCGCGCTGCCGCGCGCTCATCGAGTTGTAGATGCTCACCAGCACGGAGCCCGACGCGACGACGGCGACGAGCCACGCGACGAGCGTCAGCACTTTGTCGACCCAACTGATCTTGTTGAACAACTCGGCGACGATCGTGCCGATCGGATACGCGAAGGTGAGTTTGCCGCCGGAGGCGTTGAGCGCGTTGTTCATCATCAAGCCGGCGGTGCTGGCGCGGAGTTGGATGAGCACGGCGCTGATCTCGGCTTTCGCGAGCGGGTTGTGGCCGCTCATCGTCTGGATGCCTTCGAGCGGAATCCAGATCACGCGATCGACGGGAGTGTTCGTCGGGGCGAGCACGCCGACGACGGTGTAGAGTTCCTCGTGCTCGTGCTCGGCGTTCATGCCGTGCTGCGGGTGGAACGTGCTGCCGACGTGCCAGCCGAGTTTGCGCGCGGCGTAGGAGCCGACGACCGCCTCGTTTTCGCCGAGCTTGAAGTTGCGCCCACTGGCGAACGCGTAGCGCCGGTCCGGCGCGTATTCGACCGTGTCGAAAAGCTGATCGACCGTGCCGACGATGCGCCAGCCGTGGTAGCTGTCGCCGACGGCGATCGGGATGGCGGTCTTGATCGCGCCGGCGAACATCGGATTGCGGCGCAGCATCTCGAAGTCGCTCGCGGCGATGTTGCCCGGCGAAGTCTCGAGGTGGAAAATCGTGTTGAGCACGAGCTGGAGCTTCGAGCCGCGCGCGCCGAGCACGGCGTCGAAACCGGAGTTCGTCGCGGAGAAGACGGACTGCGACTGCGTCTTCACGACCCAGACCGTGAGCAAGAGTCCCGCCGCGAGCGCGATGCTGCCCGCGGTCACGAGCGTCGAGAGCGCGTGCTGGCGGAGCGAGCGGTAGATGAGGTTCAAAATCGTCATGACGATTTTGAAAGCTCCAAGCTCCAAGCACCAAACCCCAGAGAAACTTCAACGGCCGAAGAATTCACCACAAAGACACGGAGGCACGGAGAGACGCATGTTCTGGCGCCTGTTCTTTGTGTCTTTGTGCCTCTGTGGTTCATCCGGTTTGTTTTTGAAGATTGGTGCTTCTCTGGAGCTTGGGGTTTGGAGCTTGGAGCTTGGAGCTTTTTCGTCCGTCTAAACGAGCGCAGCCCGGTTGAGACTCGAGAACGCTTCGACCCTTTCGAACTGGCTCAGCACGCCTTCGTCGTGGCTCACGAGCAGGAGCGCGGCTTCGTTCTCGCGGCAGACTTCGCGGATGAGCGCGAGCGACTCGCGGCTGTTGCGCGCGTCGAGGTTGCCCGTGGGCTCGTCGGCGAGGACGAGCTTCGGGTGATTCGCGAGCGCACGCGCGACGGCCACGCGTTGCTGCTGACCGGTCGAGAGCTGACGCGGAAAATGATGCAGCCGCTCGCCGAGGCCGACGCGGCGCAGCAACGCCTCCGCGCGCGCGCGATCGACGCCGCGGCCGAACGCCATGCCGAGCTCGACGTTCTCGAGCACCGTGTGGCCCTGGAGCAGATTGAACGTCTGAAAAATGTAGCCGATCGTCTCCGCGCGCAGGCGATCGCGGCCCGCCTCGCCGAGCGTCGCGAGGTCGCGGCCGTCGAGCGTGAGATGCCCGGAGTCGGGCGCGAGAATGCCCGCGATCAGGTGGAGAAACGTCGTCTTGCCCGTGCCGCTCTCGCCGCGCAACGCGCGCTGCTCGCCGGCTTCGAGGGAAAACTCCTGCACGTCGACCACCGTGGTTCTCCCGTTCGCATCACCGGGCCGCGGCGCAGTGGAGCGCGGGTAGCTTTTGACGAGATCGCGGACGGCGAGGAGCGGCATGATGCGGATTAACGCGCGGCGAACCGAAGATTAATCCGGCTTACAGGTCAACGGTTCCGCGACGTTGACCCAGTTTGCTCTGGCTTGCGTCATATGACTTGGGCAACGTCGCCGGACTTCAACCCCATCCCCATCGCTATGCTGAACACACACCTCTGGAGGCGGGCAGCGTTGGCTCTGACTGCGCTCGCGGCCGCCGCTCCTTCATTTGCCAGCGAAGCTGACATCAAGATCCCCGATCTGACCCAAGTCCATTTCGACGGACTCGGCGGCATGAGTGGTCTGACACTCATGTATCTCGGCATCGCACTCTGCGCCATCGGCGCGGCGTTCGGCCTCGTGCAGTATTCGCAAACCAAGGCGCTGCCCGTGCACGCGTCGATGGGCAGCGTCTCCAACACGATCTGGGAGACGTGCAAGACCTACCTGTTCACGCAGGGCAAGTTCCTCGCGATCCTCTGGATTCTGATCGCCGCGTGCATGGTCTACTACTTCGGCTTCCTGTCGCACAACAGCGCGGTGCACGTCGTCGTCATCCTGCTCGCGTCGGTGCTCGGCATCCTCGGCAGCTACGGCGTCGCGTGGTTCGGCATCCGCATCAACACCGTCGCCAACAGCCGCGCAGCCTTCTCCGCGCTGCAAGGCAACCCGCTCGCCACGCTCTTCATCCCGCTGCGCTCGGGCATGAGCGTCGGCCTGCTCCTCGTCTGCGTGGAGCTGTTTTTCATGATCTGCATCCTGGTGTTCCTGCCGCGCGAGCTGGTCGGACCGTGCTTCATCGGCTTCGCCATCGGCGAGTCGCTCGGCGCCTCCGTGCTGCGCATCTGCGGCGGCATTTTCACCAAGATCGCGGACATCGGCTCCGACCTGATGAAGATCGTCTTCAAGCTCCCCGAAGACGACCCGAAGAACCCCGGCGTGATCGCCGACTGCACCGGCGACAACGCCGGCGACAGCGTCGGGCCGACCGCCGACGGTTTCGAAACCTACGGCGTCACCGGTGTCGCGCTCATCGCGTTCCTCGCCCTCGCGCTCGCCGGCAGCCCGTCGCTCTGCGCCATCCTCATCATCTGGCTCTTCGCGATGCGCGCGCTGATGATCGTGACATCGCTCGTCTCGTATTTCCTGAATCAAATCATCTCGAAGGCGAAATACGGCGCGCAAAAAGACTTCGATTTCGAGGCGCCACTCACGCACCTCGTCTGGATCACGTCGGCCGTCTCGATCGGCATCACATTCCTCGCTTCCTATTTCCTGCTCGCGCACCAAAGCGGCGGCGTCCAACCCGACTTGTGGTGGGTGCTCTCGGTCATCATCTCGTGCGGCACCATCGCCGGCGCGCTCATCCCGGAGTTCACGAAAATCTTCGTCAGCACCAACAGCCGTCACGTCAAGGAAGTCACCAACTGCTCCAAACACGGCGGCGCCTCGCTGAACATCCTCTCGGGCTTCGTCGCGGGCAACTTCTCCGCGTTCTGGATGGGCCTCATCATCATGCTGCTGATGTGGACCTCGTATCACTTCTCGCAAAACCCGGCGCTGATGGCGCTGTTGCCCGGCAAGTTCGCCTTCGCCGCGCCGATCTTCGCGTTCGGCCTCGTGGCGTTCGGCTTCCTCGGCATGGGCCCGGTCACCATCGCGGTCGACAGCTACGGCCCGGTTACCGACAACGCCCAATCCGTCTACGAACTCTCGCAGATCGAGGCGCGCCCCGGCATCGCCGCGGAAATTGAAAAGGACTTCGGCTTCAAACCCGACTTCGAGAACGCCAAATACCAGCTCGAGAAAGGCGACGGCGCCGGCAACACCTTCAAGGCCACCGCCAAGCCCGTGCTCATCGGCACCGCCGTCGTCGGCGCGACCACGATGGTCTTCGGCATCATCATGCTGCTCGAAAATCTCTTCGGCGACGTCGTGCAAAAGCTCTCCATCGTGCAGCCCGAAATCATCCTCGGCCTCATCATGGGCGGCTCCGTGATCTATTGGTTCACCGGCGCGTCGTGCCAGGCCGTCGTCACCGGCGCCTACCGCGCGGTCGTCTACATCAAGGACCACATGAAGCTCGATGCGACCACCGCCTCGGACAAGGACAGCAAGGAAGTCGTCCGCATTTGCACCGAATACGCGCAGAAGGGCATGTGGAACATCTTCATCGTCGTGTTCTGCTTCGCCCTCGCGCTGCCGTTCTTCAACGCCTACTTCTTCATCGGCTACCTGATCGGCATCGCGTTCTTCGGCCTCTTCCAAGCCATCTTCATGGCCAACGCGGGCGGCGCCTGGGACAACGCGAAGAAAATCGTCGAAGTCGAACTCCGCCAGAAAGGCACCGATCTCCACGCCGCGACGGTCGTCGGCGACACCGTGGGCGATCCGTTCAAGGACACCTCGTCCGTCGCGATGAACCCCGTCATCAAGTTCACGACGCTCTTCGGCCTGCTCGCCGTCGAGATTGCGGTGACGATGACCAACGTCCAAGCCAAGCACGCCATCGGCGCGGTGTTCTTCCTGATCGCCCTCGTGTTCGTGTATCGCAGCTTCTACAGCATGCGCATCCCCGACGAGAGCGAGAAAGCCTGAGCGCCTCCCTGTAGAGCGGGGTCTCCCGACCCCGCCGACTTTCCGGCCGCGGCAAAACGCCGCGGCCTTTTTGTTGCCCAAACGCAGACGAATTCACCCCGCAGCCCTCCCGCGAATTACACGAATCACCGCGAATTCGGACTGGCCCTCACCGCAAAGCCGCCCGTGCCTTCCGCAGGACCGCAGCGGCCGGCACACCCTCGTCGCCTTCGATGTCCATCTGCAATGCCCGCAACGAACTCACCGTCGCCAGTTCGATCTGCGTCAAACGGGAATTGATCTCCGCTCCCGCCATTCGCCGCGAAGACTTGTCGCGGCGCGAGGAGGGGCTTCGGGAGGCATTCGCTGACATGCCGCACGGGTAATTTTCACCTGCCCGAACGCAAGCTCCGCCTCTACGTGTCCCGTTGCCGCAATGCCGGCACCCCGTCTCGCCAACGCAACGGTGACGCGGGAAAAGAAATCTTCCCCGCGGGGCAATTTCGAGTAGATCAAACAGCGCCCCTCCGCCGAAAACGACCTGATTAGCCGCATCCGTCCCGACGGCTCGCACCAGATCTGACGCAACGCCCCTCGCCCGTGGTAAATGATGCCAACGAAAAAACGCGCCATTGGCTCGGCAAGTTAACCGCCCTGCGCCCTGCCATCGGACGCGGCAACACGCGCGGCAAGGCACCGCACAAGCCGCTCCTGCTACTGTGCTTGATCGACATGGCAGAAACGGGCGCCGGACTACCGGGACGGACATTCGTGCGAACGCCGAGTCTCGTGCTGCGTTTCCGCACGTATGGGAGCTTCACGGCCGATCGCTGGCCGACCAAACTCGATCTCCGGCTCCCGTTCTATCACTTGAGCAGTCAGGAATTTTGGGCCGCGTTCACCGCTGACATGCGACCAGCGACGAGTCCGAACGATTGCGCCGTGTGCGAACTGGACCGTGACTTTCACGCGCTGCTGGCTGATCCCGATTTTCGCCTGAAAGCGCGCCTTCTGTTGATTTCGCGATATTTTGAGCCAGCGGAGCAAGCGGCGTTCTACGAGAGCTTCGGCTTTACTCCGCCGAACCTCGGGCCGGCGGTCGGCGAGCAATTGGTTTCCGCAGGCTTGGAAGCAGCGAAGCTGAAGGGCCGCAGCGCGAAATTCCAGGTGCGCGTCGTCGACGACTACCACCACGTGTGCGCGCTGACCGGCTATCGCTGTGTCACCACCGACGGCGCGAGTGTGGTGGACGCCGCGCATATCGAAAGCTGGGCAGAGACGCGCAACGATGATCTGACCAACGGACTAGCGCTCTCGAAGACAGCACATTGGATGTTCGACGAAGGCCTCTGGACCGTCGACGACGAGATGAGAGTGGTCGTGCATCCAACACGATTCCTCGAAGTCGGCCCCGAAGCCTCGCTCCTCCGCACCTACGCCGGCCGCCACCTGCAGTTCGACCCGAAAGCAAAACTGCGACCGGCCGTTGAATGCCTGCGAAGACACCGGATGCGACATCGTGCGGCGCTGCCGCCACGATAGTATCATTACTCCCAAAACCGCCTTCTTAAATCATGTTCGAGATTTCTGGCAACGACATCACCGATCAGACCGACAGCGATCTGCGGATACCTGCACGACTCTCGAGAGGCTCAAGCGGCAGTCGCACGGTGGCTACGTTCCGACGCGCCGCTCGGTGACCTCTTTGCACCAGGCCGAGACGGCGCTCAAATCATCGCGTGCAGCGCACCAGTCGCGCCCGAGGACGTTCTCACCAAGCTTGGGCAGGAACTGGAGGGAGCAAACCGGGAGCGGATATCCGCACACCTTGGAATCCTTATTTCAGGTCCAGCCATTCGTCGCGCTCGATGCTTTTCTTCTTCCGGCCGTGGCGGTCGGGTTTCACATGGACTTCCATGTGAAGTCACCGGTTGAGAAGCTTGAGCCGGAGACCCTGCACGAGTGGGCGCGTCGAGAACCGAGTGTGCGCTATCCCCTATTAGGCGAAAGCCTCCATCTATTCGCTGCGAAGAGGGATGAGAAAAACCACGAAAGCGAGGAGCTTTCCCCTCTGTATGTGGCGATGTTGGACCAAGCCCCCGACAAGGTGGCTTTTTTTGGTGATCTGTGGCATCGAGTTCACCCGCGAAGCTGGAGCGGATCGTTGGCTGATGTCCTTGCTAAAAGGAAAACTCAGATGATGAAGTTTGCGGACCATCCCGACGCGAAGGTGCGCGATTTGATGAACGAAATCATGCCCGAACTCGACCGCTGGATCGAACGGGAACGCGCGCGTGATCGCACAAGCGAAGAGAGTTTTGAGTGACTTCCGAATCGCTAGACGACGTTATGCCATGGTCTGTGGCGTCTGTGCGCAGTTCTAGCGCGCCATTTCGAACTCCCGCTGCGGGATTTCCGTCCGAGAAGAAGACCCACTCCCTACGCCGCGCCGCTCGCCAAGCTCCGCACGCGCGGCACTTCGTCGCGGTGCAGGGCTTCGAAACTCGACTCCGGCAAGGTCAGCTCGGCCAGCGTCTCGCCACTTCATGAGGACGTCGGAGGCGCCGATCAGCAAATCTCCACCCGCAGCACGCGCACTTCCTTCACGGCGTGGTCCACCCAGTAGGTGAGGACGATCCTCTCGCGCACGCGAATCGCGAATTTCCTGCCGGACGGCCCAGCCTCTTCCAAGTCCGGAGCGCAAAAGGGATCGCGAGCCAGTCGCTCCAATTCGGCCAGGATTTCGTGTCGCAGCCTTTTCGGGCTGCCGAGGACGGCATGCGCAGCGACGGCCGTCAGAACGTAGTCGTAACCGCTCACAAGCCCGCGCGGTCTAACTCACCAGCCAACCGTCGAATCTCCGCACCGGGAATACGGTCACCCTTTTCGAGCGCATCGGCCTCGGCGTCGAGGCGCGCCGCGTATTCCGGTTCGCTCCGTCGAGCGAGGTGCCGGGCATAGGCCGCAAGATGCACGATCTCCGCTGGCGGGAGCTTGGCCATCTCGGCTTTGATTTCGGCGACTGACATGCCGCCAAGCTACGCGACGGGGAGGCAAAAACAAACCGATTATCGGACTACCGACGCAGCGCCCGCACCGTTTTCTCGACCGCTTCGATCGCTTGGTCGATGTCGTCGGAAGGCGTCTCGCGACCCAACGAAAACCGCGCCATCTGCCGCGCGGCGGCGCTCTCCGGCTTCATGGCGCGCACCACATGCGACGGCTCGTCCGAATCCGCCAGACACGCCGAGCCCGCCGAGGCGCAGACACCAGCTTGATCGAGCAGGAGCAACAGCGCCTCCGATTCGATGCCGGGAAACGTCAGGCTGCTCGTGTTGGGCAGACGGAGCGTGGCGTGGCCGTTGCGCTCCGCACCCGCGACGCTTTGGAGCAACTCCGTCTCGAGCCGGTCGCGCAACGGCTGGATGTGCGCCGCGTAGCCCGGCAGCTCTTTCGCGGCAAGTTCGGCGGCGCAACCGAAGCCGACGATGCCCGCCACATTCTCGGTGCCGCCGCGCCGGCCTTTTTCCTGATGACCTCCGTGCAAGCTCGGCGCAAAGGGCGCACCTTTGCGCACGACGAGCGCGCCGACTCCCTTCGGACCGCCGAGCTTGTGGGCGCTCAGCGAAAGGTAGTCGATCGGCACAGCCTTGAGATCGATGGGCAACTTGCCCGCCGCCTGCACCGCATCGCAGTGGAAGGGCACGCCGCGCGCGCGACACAGCGCCGCCACCTCGGCGACGGGAAAGATCACGCCCGTCTCGTTGTTGGCCCACATCAGCGAGACAAGCGCGGTATCGTCGGTAAGCGCAGCTTCAAGGCGTCCGAGTTCGAGCAATCCGTCACGATCGACCGACAATCGCGTGACGCGCACGCCTTGGCTTTCGAGAAAATGGCAGTGGTTTAGCACCGCCGAGTGTTCGACAGCCGACGTGATGAGGTGGCGCTTTTCTGGTTGGGCAATGAGTGCTGCGTTCAGCGCCGTGTTGTCCGCCTCCGTCGCGGAGCCGGTGAAGACCACCTCGCTGGCGTTCGCATTCACGAGCTTTGCCACCGAGCGCCTTGCGGCTTCGATCTCCGACTTCAACTGCGACCCAAACGAGTAGCTGCTGCTCGGATTGCCCCAGCGCTCGGTCAGGAATGGCTTCATCGCCGCGAACACTTCAGGCCGCAACGGAGCCGTGGCGTTGTAGTCCGAGTAAATCACGCCCGGAGCATTACTCCTGTTCGATGATCGTCAACCGGTCGCTTTGACCGAGCCATAACCCAACTCCGATCCTTGCCCGATACTGCCCTCAGTCCCAAGCTCGTCGATATGACTCGTCGCTTGTTCCTGCTCCTCATCACGGTTTCTGCGTTGATGGGCTCGGCCGTGTCCGCCGCGCCGATCCGCGTCGCCTGCCTCGGCGACAGCATCACCGAGGGCTACGGCACCGGCGACCCCGCGCACAAATCTTACCCCACGCAACTCGCCGTCCTGCTCGGCGACGGTTACGATACGCGCAACTTCGGCGTCGGCGGTGCGACGCTGCTCGACATCGGCGACAAACCCTACCGCTCGCTGCCGACCTTCGCGCAAGCCTGCGCGTTTCAGCCCGACATTATCGTCATCGGCCTCGGCACGAACGACTCGAAGCCGTTCAACTGGCAATACCGCGACCGCTTCGTCGCGAACTACGTCTCGCTCATCCGGCAACTGCGCGAGCTGCCCACGCACCCGCGCATTTTCATCTGCCAGCCGATGCCCGCGTGGCCGCCGAGCGGCTGGTCGATCTCGCCCGAAGTGATCGAACGCGAACTCCAGCC
The DNA here is from genome assembly GCA_016187945.1 of Opitutia bacterium. Lineage (GTDB taxonomy): Bacteria > Verrucomicrobiota > Verrucomicrobiia > Opitutales > Opitutaceae > Didemnitutus. The sequence goes on along the minus strand of JACPIT010000005.1, from coordinate 926,452 downwards.
GATGATCGCCGACATCGCGCGCGCCGAAAAAGTCGGCCTCATCGATCTCTTCACGCCGATGCGCGACCACCACGATCTCACGCCGGACCACGTGCATCCTGACGCCCGCGGCGCGGCCGTGCTCGCGCAGACCGTCGCCGCCGCGATCGAAGCCGGGCGCTGACGTGACGCTCACGAAAATCCCGCAGATTGCTTAACACATAGGTCGCAGAGGCCACGGAGAATAAGCAGCCCGAAGGAGTCTCGCCTCTGCGCTCTCCGCGACCTCTGTGTTCAACCGGATTCCTCTGGAGAAACCGCGCGGTGACAGCTCGCGCGGCACATCACGGCTTCCTCATGCCCGCGTGAAATCCGAGTTCGCGCGCCGGCTTCTCCGGTGGCGGGATGAGCAGCGGTCGCAATTTGCCCCAGAGGGCTCGGAGCGCGGCATCGTGCTCGAGCAGCGTCCGGTCAATCTCAGCGAGTCGCCGCAACACCGTCTGGTTCGTCGCGAGCGCCTCGCGCTGGGCAACGAACGCCCGCACGACGTAGACGCTCATCTGCACCGCCTTTGCGCTGCGGAGGACATTCGCCGCCATCACGGCGCCGTGCTCGGTGAAGACCCAGGGAGCGTTTGAGACCCGCCTCCGAGACGACTTGGATGTGGTCACAGATTGTGACCACATCCCTGCCGCGTCTCCCGACGAGGCGTCGCCTGGAGCCACGTTTTGCGATCTCAGAATGCGATATTCGGCTTTCGTCAGCCGGAACCCGAAGTCCTTCGGGAAGCGCGAGGCGTTTCTCTTGATCGCTTGATTGAAAACCTTCGTCGCCACGCCATAGAGACGCGCGAGGTCGCTATCGAGGATGACGCGCTGACCGCGGATCGTGAAGATGCGGCCGGCAAGTGGATCGGCGGGGATTTTGCGGGGCATGGGCGGCGTGTGAGTTCTCGCCGCAACGGCGGCGTGCGCTGGCCCGTGGGCGCAATTTCTGCCGCTCGCGCGCGCTCGGCGCAAGACGCGAGTCTCAGCCGCGCGCCAGGAGTTCGCAGCCCTGCTGGCGCGTGCCGTCCCCATACTTGCGCCGCGTCGCGCCGAGTGGTATCTCCCGGGTAACCCCGGCGCATATGAAAACTCAGGGATGGATGGCGGCTCTCGTCGCGGCAGCGTGCGCTCTGCTCGCCGGCTGCGACTTCAACGTCCCGCTCACGAAGACGGCGACGCAAAAGGTAAACACCCAACTGCTCGGCAACTGGCGCGAACAGGGCGAAAAAGATCCCGATCTGCTGACGATCCGGCAGCTCGACGACACGACCTACATCGCGACGATCAACGGCGACGCCTACCGTGTCTACCACTCGGACGTCGCCTCGCGCGCGCTCGTCACGGTGCAGAACCTCAACGACGACGAGCGGAAATACTGCTACTACCTCTGGGAGCTTTCGCCCGGTGGCGCCGAGCTGACACTGCGGCGCGTGAGCCCGAAAGTCGTGCCCGAAACCGTCGCTAGTCCGGAAAACGCGCAGCAACTCATCGCCGCAAACCTCGACAACCCAAAGCTGTTCGTCGAACCGGTGGCATTCGTGCGCGAAAAACGCTGACCCGCCTGCGGCGAGACTGGCGGCAGCGTCGCACCGTCGCACCGGCGCGCGAGCATGTTCGCGCGCGGCTCATTCAAGTTGACCTGCGCGCGCCCCGTGCTCCGTCTCGGGGCGGCGCCGCGCGGGCGGCGCCTTGGCGAAATTCGCAAAAAATTCCTTAGTCACATCGCCGCTCTCGGGTGTCCCAGCTCTACCCCACCATTCTCAGTCGCGGAAATGCCCCCTGAATCCACCGAAGAAGGACGTTGGTTCGCCGACAACCTGCTCGTGCACGAGCCGATGCTGCGCGCCTGGCTGCAAGGCCGCTTCGGCGCGAGCGTGTCGGTAAACGACGTCATTCAAGAAGCCTACCTTCGTGTGCTGCGGATTCGGCAGACCGATACGATCAACGCGCCGAAAGCCTTTCTGTTCGCGACCGCGCGCAACCTCGCGCTCAACGCCGCCCGCAGCGCCAAGGTCCGCGGCGAGCACGTGTCCGAGCCGCTCGACGAGAGCGAGCTGTTGGATGAAAGCTCCAACGTCCGCGAATCCGTCGCCCAATACGAGGAGCTGGAGATTCTCACGAAAGCGATCCAGTCCCTGCCGGATCGCTGCCGGCAAATTTTCACACTGCGAAAAGTCTACGGCCTGTCGCAGGCCGACATCGCCCGAAAACTCGACATCTCCGCGCGCACCGTGAACGCCCAACTGGCCATCGGCCTCAACAAGTGCGCGGACTACGTGGGAAAATTCCGCGAGAAAGGATCGGCATGAACCCGGCCGAATCGTCGCCCGAAGCCGCGCGCCGCCAACGCATCCGCCAGGAGGCCGCGGAGTGGATCATGAAGCGCGACGCGGGCTTCACCGCCGCGGAACAGGACGCGTTCTTCGAGTGGCTCTCGGCCGCGCCGCAACACGCCGAGGCCTACACCGAACTCCAAGCCGTCTTCAAACGGATGGACGTGATGGTCGAGTGGCGGCCGCTCCACGCCCTCGAACCCAATCCCGATCTGCTCGCGGCGCCGCGTCCGCAATCCCGTCGCGGACGGACGCTCGCCTGGCTCGGCGGCATGGCCGCTGCGCTCGCCCTCGGCTTCGCGCTGTGGCAAGGACGCACCGCCGACTCCTCGCCGGTGCCGGTGCGCCTCGCGGCGGGCGACGCCGCTCTTTCCTCCGAGCGGCATGCGCTCGCAGACGGTTCGGTCGTCGTGCTGAACCGCGGCGCGCAGGTGGCGGTGCGTTTCGAGCCCAAGCGCCGCGTCCTCGATCTCGTCTCGGGCGAGGCCTACTTCCAAGTCGCCGAGGACAAATCGCGACCGTTCGTCGTGCGCGTCGGCGGAGTCGCGGTCACCGCCGTCGGCACGGAGTTCAACATCGCGCTGACGGCGGAGCGCCTCGAAGTGCTCGTCACCAAGGGCCGCGTGCGCGTCGATCCGCCGCCGCCCGCCGCCAGTTCCGCGCCGGGCGCCGTGCCGCCCCCGGCCGCCGCCGTGCGGACGCTCGATGCCGGGCAAGGCGTCGTCGTCCCGACCGACACTCCGGACTCGTCGTGGGTCGTCGAAGCCTACACGCCGCAGCGCGTGGAGGAGAAACTCGCGTGGAAAAACGATCTCGTCGGCTTCCGCGCCGCTCCGCTCTCCGAAGTGATTCTCGAATTCAACCGCCGCAATCACACGCAACTGGTGATCGGCGACGACGAACTCGCGCGCGCGCCGATCAGCGGCACGCTGCGTTTGTCGAATCTCGACAGCTTCCTCGAGTTGCTCACCGTGACGCACGGCATCCGCGTCGAGCGCCACGGCACCTCGAAGATCGTGCTGCGTCGCGCACCGTGAGCCCCGCCCACGCCGCTCTCGCTCGGTGACGCGGAGCGGACGGCGCACGGCTCGCACCGCGCGCATCGCGTTCGCTTTTTTCCACTGCACCCGCTCTCTCCGACTCCACGTTTCCACGCTGCTTTTTAGTCATCCATGATCGGCCAGGTGTCTTGTTGGGCGAACCCCCGCCCTCGTGCGCCTGACCAAGTTATCTCCCCCGTCCGTTGATGCTGTTCAGGCGTCTCGCGCGCTCCGTTTGGCTGCCGCTCCTCGTGTTGCTGCACGTGGCCGGGGGCGTTTGCGCCGCGACGCCGCCGACGGAATTCGCCATCCCCGCGGGGCCGGCGCACGAGCGGCTGAAACTCGCCGCGCAGCAGGGCAACATCGAGGTGTTGATCTCCACCGACGTGCCGGAGTCGGCGACGACGCGCGCCGCGCAGGGACGCCTCACGCCGCAGCAGGCTTTGGATCGCATGCTCGAGGGCACCCCGTTCGCGGCCGTCCCGGTTAGCGGCGGCAAAGCCTTCGGCATCCTCCGCCAATCGCCGCGTCCCGCCTCGCGCACCGACGGCGAAAACCACCCCTCTCGCTCCCACCCCGACTCTCTCTCTTCGATGGAAACCCACCCCAAGCCCGCGCGGAAGCCCTGGCTCTCCGCCGCGCTCAGCGCTCTCGCCTCGTTCGCCTTCTCCGCCCCGCCTCCACTCTCCGCGCAGGAACAAGCCGCGGAGACCGTGATCACGCTCAACCCCTTTGAGGTGCGCGCCGCCGGCGAGTCCAACCTCTGGACCGTCAACCAATCCTCCGGCGGCACGCGCGTCGCCGTGCCGATCAAGGAACTGCCGTTCTCGCTCGACGTGCTCACGACGCGTTTCATGGACGACTTCATCGTCAGCGATCTCGGCGAAGTCCTCTCGCAGGTCGGCAACGTCTCCGGCCTCGAATCCTACACCGGCGCCGGCTCTGGCAACTCCATCCGCGGCTTCTCGCAATACTACCAACTGCGCAACGGATTTTATCGCAACGGCGTCATCGACAAGACGCTCGTGTCACGCGTCGAAGTCATCAAAGGCCCCTACGCCGCCATCTACGGCCGCGGCGAGCCCGGCGGCGTGATCAACTACATCTCCAAGCGCCCCGTCTTCGGGAAAAACTCCGGCAAAGCGCTCGTCGAAGCCGGCCAGAACCGCACCGGCCGCGTGCAGCTCGAGCACAATCTCTCCCTCGGCCGCCGCACCGCGCTCCTGCTCGCCGGCTCCTACGCCGAACGCGAGTTCGACCAGATGTTCACCTACGAGCGCACGCGCAACTTCGGCGCGGTGCTCCGGCACGATTTCTCCGAGCGCACCGAGATCCTCGTCGAATACGAGCACATGTTCCGCCGCAACAACCGCGGCCGCCCCGTCATCGACATCCGCATCGACGGCCTCGATCCCACCGACGGCACGCGCAACAAATACACCGGCGAGTTCGCCTACGACTTCATGGCGAAATACGGCTGGGTGAACACGCTCGGTCCCACGACCTACAGCGACCGCCAGCTCGACACCGTCAACGTCACGCTCGTCCACCAGTTCTCCGCCGACGCCAGCCTCCGCGTCGCCTACAACGACTCGAAGACCACGCAAGACTACGACTACACCGCCTTCGGCGGCTCCACGATCCTCGTCAACCCGACCACGCACGAGTTCACCCGCTGGAACACCGTCGCCTACCCCTTCTGGCGCCAGCTCCCGTCCGACGTGAAAAATCTCCAGGCCGACCTCACGGTGAATTTCACCACCGGTCCGGTGAAACACTCGACGCTGCTGACCTTCGACTACTCGAACCAGATCGACGGCCGCGTCTCCGAACGCGCCCCGCGCGGCGTCGCGAGCGACGTCCACACCGTCACCTACACCGGCGCGATCCCCAACTACACCACCGACGCCGGCTCGCTCCACGGCCCGCGCACCGACCCGATCCCGGTTTTCAACACCTCGATCAACCACCGCGACACACCGCAATACTACACGTGGCTCCAGGAAAACCGCAGCCTCGACTACGACATCACCGGCGTGTTCCTGATGCACCGCGCGCGTTTCCTGAACGACAAGATCCTCGTGATGGCCGGCGGCCGCTACGACACCGCGAAGACGACGATCACCAGCCGCCTCAGTCCCGACAAAACCACGGTCACCGACCAAACCCACTCCAAGGTCGACGACCTCACCTACAACGTCGGCCTGAACTACTACGCCACGCCCACGACCGTCCTCTACGGTTCGCACTCCACCTCGTTCAATCCGAAGGGCGACGTCTACTCGCACACCGGCGAGCCGATGCCGAACGAGCGCGGCGACGGCTGGGAAGCCGGCTTCCGCACGCAGTTGCTCGAGGAGCGATTCGATGTCGGCGCGAGTTACTTCCACATCGAGCGCCAGAACGTCCGCATTGCGAACCCCGACTTCGACAGCGCCGTCGACAACCCCGCGGAGAAACCGCAATTCATCGCCGGCGGCCTCGACCGCTCGAAGGGCTACGAATTCTACGCCAACGGCAAAGTCACCGACGCGCTCTCGCTCCGCGTCTCCGTCGGCACCGTCGACGCGAAACACATCAAGAGCCTCGACGCGTGGAAGCAAGGCCTGCACGTCGTCCGCACGCCCGAGTGGAACTACGCCGTCGGCGCCAGCTACCGCGTGCGCAGCGGCGCGCTCAAAGGCCTCAGCCTGAACGCCGCCTACCGCGCCCAAAGCGGCTATCGTCTCATGGACCAGACGCCCTCCGCGACCGATCTGCGCTACAAACTCCGCGCCGAAGAGGGCGGCATTCTCGATCTCGCCGCCGGCTACGACTGGAAAACCGGCCCGCGCCTGAAGCACACGTTCCGCATCGCGGTGAAAAACGCCCTGGACGACATCTTCATCGAAGGCAGCGGCTACTTCACGCTCGGGCGTCAGTTCACCAGCTCCTACACGCTCGAATACTGAGGCCGGCGCCGCGCGCCCACCCAACAGCCAGCGGTAGCGAGGTGGAGCGCATTGACCTCAATGCGCTCGGGCGTCCGCTGCGCGGCCCAAATTTAAGAACGCGTTGAGGTCAACGCGTTCCACCTCGCCATTGCTCCCGCGAATCTCGACCGATCATGAAATCAGCTTTACCACGCCTCTTCCTCTTCGCGCTCGTCCTGCTCGGCTCCGTCCGCGCCGCCGAGCCCGCCGAGCCGCCCGGCTTGGTCTGGCACCGCGCGGCCGATTGGGGCGTCGAAGGCCGCGCGCTCCCCGAGCGCGAGCGCCTCCGCTGGTTCGATCGCCTCCCGGCTGCCGCGCAAACGCGCGTGACCGACGAAGTCTGGAAACTCAGCCGCGACAGCGCCGGCATGCTCGTGCGCTTCCGCACCGACGCGACCACGCTCTGGGCCGACTACACGCTGCTGCGCGGCCCAAACGCCGGCACCAACCAGACCGCCATCGGCGCCAGCGGACTCGATCTCTACGCGCGCGACGCCGCCGGCCGCTGGCGCTGGGTCGGCGTCACGCGGCCCGCGAGCCAGCACGTCCGTCAGGAACTCGTCAGCGGCCTCGCTCCCGGCTCGCGCGAATACGCGCTCTATCTTCCCCTGCGCAACGGCGTCGAAGAGCTGTTCATCGGCGCCCCCGCCGACGCAAAATTCGAAGGCCTGCCGCCGCGCGCGGCCAAGCCGATCGTCTTCTACGGCACCTCGATCACGCATGGCGCCAGCGCGTCGCGCCCCGGCATGACGCACGTCGCGATTCTCGGCCGCCGCCTCGACCGCCCGGTGATGAACTTCGGTTTCTCCGGCAACGGCCACATGGACGCCGCGGTCGGCGAGTTCCTCACGCCAATCGACGCCGCGATCTACGTCATCGACTGCCTGCCAAACATGAACGCCGCGTCTGTCCGCGAAAAATGCCCGCCGCTCGTCCGCCAGCTCCGCGCGGCGCGCCCGGACACGCCCATCGTGCTCGTCGAAGACCGCCGCAAACCCAACGTCTGGATTCTGCCCGAGCGCGACCGCTTCCACTCCGAAAATCACGCCGCGCTGCGCGAGTGCTTCGACGCGCTCCAACGCGAAGGCGTCACCGGCCTCTATTATCTACCCGGCGACGACCTGCTCGGCGACGACGGCGAAGCCACGACCGACGGCTCGCACCCGAGCGATCTCGGCTTCGTTCGCCAGGCCGACGTCTTCGAGCCGCTCTTGCGAAAAATTCTCGGCCCGTAGTCCCGCGCTCCGCCACTCGCCGGCGACGCTCCTCCGCCGGCTCCAACCCTAAACCCCGATCCTCATGAACGTTCACGTTCTGTTCCGTTCGCTCGTCGCCGCCGTTTCGCTGGGCGGCAGCACCGCCCTCCACGCCACCGGCAATCCGTGGTTCGACGACTTCGTCGCCTTCGACAACGCCAGCGGCTCCACCTACACCGCGCGCACCGACGCCGCCTACCTCGCCTGGCAGGAAAGCTACATGCTGCGCAGTTATCTCAACCTCTACGACGTCTCGCAGGACACCGCGTGGCTCACCAAGTTCACCAGTCACGTCGACACCGTCATCGGCACCGCCGTCGACAGCGACGGCGACGGCTACCGCGATTGGACCACCGCGCGTTACTCGCCGAATCTCGCGCTCAACCCCGGTTTCGAAACCGCCGACCCCGGCGATGCGACGCTCCCGGCCAACTGGACCCGCAGCGGCTCGACCGCGACGACCGCGTTTCGCACGAACGCGCCCGGCGCCTACATCCCCGGCAACGCCTGCTCGAGCGTCACCTGGGGCGCCGAGCTGATCACCGCCGGCACGACGTTGCAGCGACTCTATCAAGACATCCCCGCCTACCTGCCGAATCACCGCTACGAACTCGCCTTCTCGGCGAAGAACGGCGGCAGCGTCGCCGCGCGCGCGTTCGTCTACGATCGCACCACGAGCACCGTCCTCGGCAGCGTGTTCGCCACCTCCGCCAACTGGAAAAGTTACTCGGTCGAGTTCGTCATGCCCGCCGCCGGCCACGACGTCGAAATCTGGCTCAGCCACGCCGCCACGACCACGAGCGGCGACACGGTCTTCTTCGACAACCTCCGCGTCTCGCCCTTCTTCTCCTATCACGTCGTCGACGGCATGATCGGCGTCCCGATCGCCACGTTCGTGCGCCTCGTGAACCAGAACGCAACCGCGCTCTCGTCGTTTCAAACCAAGGCCAACGACTACCAGGCCTTCCTCGAGAATCACGTCATCGCGAAATGGGAAGACCCCGCAGCCTTCTACGGCAACACGTGGGTGAACGCGTCCGCCACCGAGGGCTACTACGAGGAGCCGACCGGCTACGACACGTTCTCGTCGAACACGGCGTTCAGCCCGCTCCCGCACAACCAATCCTTCGCGCTGCTCGGCGTGCAAAGCATCCTCTCCGACGTGAACGGCAACACCGCCTACCGGCAAAAAGCCGACAAGTGCGCGACCTTCTTCGCCAACCTGCTCACGACGCAGGGCAGCGCTTACCTGTGGCGCTACGGCACCCACCCCGGCGCGAAGATCGAGGACACATCGCACGCCAACGTCGATCTCGAGTTCATCGCGTCCCTCCAGCGCGGCGCCCACGTGTTCACCGGCGCCGACATGGCGAAATTCACCGACACGCTGACCGACTACGTCTGGAACGGCTCGACGACCTCGCCCCAGTTGCACAACCACGTCAACGGCACGCAGGGCTCCTACTGCACCGACTACGATTTTTCCCGCGAGATGTGGGGCTGGGTGCCGCTCGCGCAGTTCGACCCGCTCGTCTGGTATCTCGGCGCGACGCAATACGCGGCCACTCCGGCCTCCGATCCGAGCGAGGCGGCCACGTTGTCCGAGCTCATCAAGTGGGATCCCGTCAAACTGACGAACCAAGGCTTCGAACTCGCCGACGCCGTCGACTCGACGCTCCCCGCGCGCTGGAGCCGCGTGCTCTCCACCGCGACCACCGCCTACCGCGACGCCGCGAATGCCCGCCGCGGCGCCTACGGCCTGACGCTCATCGCCAACGGCACGCAATGGCAGAAGCTCAAACACCCGTGGACCGACTACGTCGGCGGTGCGACCTACGTCGTCACGCTCGACGCCAAAGTCGACAGCTCCGGCGCCGACGGGCGCGTCTGGGTGTTGAACGAAACCACCGGCGTCACCATCGCGAGCTACAACCTCACGAGCACGAATTGGACGACGCACTCTTTCAGTTTCACCGCCCCGGCGAACGGCACCGACGCCGTCTCCGTCCTCCTCGGCCACCGCGACTACACGGTCACCGGCGGCCAGGCGCACTACGACAACGTGTCGATCAAGCGCTCGGGCGATGCTTGGTAGCAACCAGGGGAGCCTTCGGGCTCAATCAGAGTGCGAGGGCGTCCCGGCGGGGGCCGGGACGCCCTTCCCCGCCAGCGCACCCGCCTCGCTCACGCGCGCATCACGCGCTCTTCGGGACGCGCGCTGAATTCCCGCACCGGCACCTCGCCGGCCGGCAGCGGGCGCACGAAGCGGTCGATGAGTTTCTTGCGCCACGTCGTCGGCGTGAAATTGCACACCGCCTTGTGCTCGCGGCAAAGGTGACTCGCGCTCGCGTAGCCGCAGTGCCGCGCGATCTCCTCGAGCGTGAATGCCGACCGGCTCATCAGCTCCTTCGCTTTCTCGAGCCGGATGCGCTGAAATTGCGCCTTCGGGCTCGCGCGGCGCCCTTGCCAGAACAGCCGCCGCAGATGACTCGGCGAAACGTGGATCGCGTCGGCGACCTGCTTCACCGACGGCGCGGAGGCGAGGTGCTCGGCATACCACGAGAGCGCGCGCTCGATCTTGAAGTTTGCGAGGTCCGTCAGCGCCGGCGGCAAGGTCGCGAATTCGTCGCCCTCCACGAGCAGCAGCGACACTTCCATCAGCACGCGTTGAAACACCAACGGGCTGACGAGCGTCGGCCGGCAGAAGTGCGGCTCGATCTCCGCGGCGAGCGCGCGGAGCTTCGCCACGCCGGCGGCGTCGAGTTTGCGCTCCAGCCAGCCGCCGTTGCGGCGCGCGATGTCGTCCACCGGATACGGCACGCTGCCGAAGTGCAGCGCGATGCGGTGGTAGTCGCTCTTGCCGCAATTCGTCCACGCGTGACTGCACTCGGGAGCGAAAATCCACAGCGTGTTGTCCGCGAAACGCGGCGGCCGCTGATCGGAAAACGCGAGCCCGCAGCGCCCCTCGATGACGGCATAGATTTCCCAATTCGTGCGCGTGTTGCAGCGCATGCGGCTTTTCCAGCGGACGCGACCGTTAGCGAAATAGCGAAGCACAGCGTGGAGGGGTGGAGGCTCGCACGATGCACCTCTCCGCCGCCGAGGCCACCGCGATCACGTTCGGTCAGTTCGACGGAATCCCCGAGGGCCGCTACGGAGCCTCCCCCGTAGCGCGGTGCTTCAGCCCGCGCCGAGAACTCTCCCGCGCGGGCTAAAGCACCGCGCTACCGACGATCCTCGCAGCGAACCTGTAGGAGCGGCTTTACGCCGCGATTGCTGCGCAGCGCCTGCCGCGTCCGAGCGAATCGCGGCATAAAGCCGCTCCTACAACTCCCGCCGGCGCCCACGCGCGCCGTGCGACGCGTGCGCACGACTCGACTGATTCACGCCAGACTCGATCCCGCGCATCCCCCGTAGCGCGGAGCTCCAGCCCGCGCTGAAAACTCTCCCCCGCGGGCTAAAGCACCGCGCTACTCTCAATCCTCGCAGCGAACCTGGAGGAGCGGCTTTACGCCGCGATGGCTATGCTGCGCCTGCCGCGTCCGAACCAATCGCGGCATAAAGCCGCTCCTACAACTCTCGCAAGCGCCCACGCGCGCGCAGACGCGTGCGCGCGTTCGGCGGCGCCGCGCACACGAGCGAAACGAAAGAAGCCGGCGCCCCCGCGCCGGCTTCCTGCCTAACGTGAGCCGTGACTTCGCACGGCTCCCAAGCTCGATCTCCGCACCTCAGAAATCGTAGGTGACGGACAGCTTCAGGTTGCGCGGGTCGCCGGGGACGGCCGACGTGCGGCTGCCGGCCGCGAGGATGTAGTCCTTGTCGAGCGCGTTGGCCACCTGGAGGCGCGCCGTCCAATCCTTCGTGCGGTAAGTGAAACCGACATTCACGAGCGTGCGGCCGGCGACGAGGAACGTCGGCTGGTTCGCCACGCCGAGCGCGGAGTAGCCGGTGGCGTTTTCGCCGGCGACGTCGCCCTTGTGATCGAGGCCGATGTTCGCGCCGAAGCCCTTGAGCGCGCCCTCGGTGAAGCGGTAGTCGGCGTAGATCGCGCCGTTCTTGTCGGGCACGGCGCGCACGCGGACGTTCGTGCCGGGCTGGCGGATCTTGAACGACGTGTAGTTGCCGAGGAGCGTCAGGTTCTTGTTCACCGCGTAGGTGAACTCGAACTCCCAGCCCTCCGAGTTGAGATTCAGGTAGAGCGGATTCGGCAGCGCGTTGGCCTCGGTGATGCGGCCCTGCGCGACGAGCGTGTAGTAATCGCTGTTCGGCACCGGGTAGTTGGCCTGCTCGATGTCGAAGTGTGCGAACGACGCGGTGAACTTGTCGTTGAGCAGCGAGGTCTTCGCGCCGAACTCGATCTGCTTGCCGGAGGAGACGCGGAAGTTCGGCGCGTAGGTGCCGGGGTTGAGCGACGACGGCATCGTGCCGCCGGTGGTGTTGTAGCCGTAGAAGAGCGAAACCTGCGGGATGGGTTTCACGAGCGCGCCAAAGGTTTTTGCATCGGTCGTGAGGTTGTAGGTCGGATACGTGTTGGCCGGCGGAATGTTCGTGGTGTCGGTGCGGCTGAGCTGGCCGAAGAAACGCGAGACGCCGCCGGAGAGCTGGATGCGGTCGTGCCAGAACGCGGCGTTTTCGTAGACGAAGAGCTGCGCGTCCTCCTGCTTGCCAGTGCGGTTGCCGCCGCCGTTCGACTGGGTGGGCTCGAGGTAACCCCAGTTGGGAAACGTGATCGAGCCGAGCGCGTTCGCGGCGACGGTCGGGCGCGTGCCGCCCGGATAGATTTTGAACTGCACCTCGGAGAAGTTGGCCGCGACACCGCCGATCGTCGTCGACTTCACGAAGTCGGTGTCGAACTTCGCCGCGTAGTCGTTGCGCAGGTGCGCCTCGGTGTAGAACAGGTCGACCGCGGTCGTGTTGCGCGTGAAGCTCCACGTCGAAGGGTCGGTCGTCGGCACGACGGTTTTCGTCACGGTGGTGACGCCGGTGACGCTGTCGGTGCTCGTGGTCCAATTCACGCCGGGCTCGTAGAGGCCGGTGTTGGGATTGCGGCTGCCGCCGCCCGCGCCGGCGAGCGCAGCGCCGGTGCCGCCCCAGTCTTCGCGCACCACATGGTTGGCCATGAGTTGGAGGCGCGAGGTGACGTGATCGCCGAGGTTCGAGAGGAGTTCGGCGGTGAGGCGCTCGGTGGCGCGGTGGCGCGCGTCGGAGCTGTCGTCACCGAACGAAAACGTCCGCGGCAGGCCGCGCGCGATGCGCGCATAGTCGTTCGAGCCGACGGACGGATCGATCGGCAGGCCGCTGGTGATCGTCTCGCGGTTTTGCATGAACTCGGCCTTCACCGTCAGCTTGTGGTTCGGGCTGAGCTGCCACGAAATCGACGGCGCGAACATCCAACCGGTGCGGAACTGGCGGTCGAAGTAGCCGCGGTTGTTCCAGTAGGCGAAAACGAAGCGCGACGACACGGAGTTGTCGTTCTTCGAAAGCACGCGGTTCACGTCGGCGCTGATGGCGCGATTGGAATACTGCGAGAGTTCGAGCGTGAGCGACTGCTTGTCGATGCCGAGCGGCGACTTCGTGATCGGGTTGAACTGGCCGCCGGGACTGCCGCCCGGGACGAGGATGGCGTTCGGGCCCTTGATGATTTCGACGCGCTCGATGTTGTAGCCCATGAGCGAGGCGCTGTAGCCGTCCTGACCGGAGATTTCCGCGCCGTCGATGAACTCGTGCGAGACCTGGAAGCCGCGGATCATGTAACGGTCGCCGCCGATCGGCAGCGTCGACTCGACGACGGGCGTGATGTATTTCGCCGCGTCGAGCATCCGGTAGCTCTGCGTGTCTTGCAGAAAATCGCTCGTGACGACCGAGATCGTCTGCGGGATGTCCTGGATCGGCATCGCGATGCGCGACGCGGAGAGCGCCTGCTGGGATTGGTAAGGATTCGCGCGGTTCTCGGTGATCGTGAACTGCGGCAAGACGACCGTCTCTTCCTTTTTATCGGCGGTCGGTGCGGGCGTCTGCGCGACGGCGACGCCGGTCAGAAGCGAAGCCAGGCCGGTGCACAGCACCGTGCGGCGGAGTGAATTTCCATTCATGGGACTCGGTGGGGTGGGGTTGGCCGCCGCGGTGGTTCGCCCGTGGCAGCGTCGCGGACAGATGCCGCAGACGGGCAAACTGTAAAGCGAGCGCGCCGCTCCTTTTTTGTCACAAAACGCTCATGTCGCGCCGGCCGCCGCGCGGGTTTTCACTCGGCGCGGCCGCGCGGCGCTAGCGCATTTCGCCCGCGGGAGCGGGGCCGGTTTTCGACGGGCCCACGCCGCTCCTGGCTCGCGCGCATCGCATGCGCGCCAACTCCAACTCGGCCCGTCGCAGACTGGCCCTACTTCATCCGGCTTTCGCGTGCCACGCCCTCAACACCTCGACTTCGCGCGCGGGTTCGGAGTAGCGCGGTGCTTTAGCCCGCGCTGAGGATTCTCCCGCGCGGGCTGAAGCACCGCGCTACTTTTCTCGCACGTCGGTCGCTTCGTCCGCGCCTCTGCGCGTCGCGCGCCGCTCCAGATCGGCTTTGCCAACGCTCCGCACCCCGCGCAGCTTCGCGCGCATGGCCGCTACGTCCTCGCCCACGCCGTCCGTTCCGCGCCGCGCCGTTGCCGGCTGGGTGCTCTACGACTTGGCGAACACGATCTTTTCCATGGGCGTGGTGTCGCTCGTGTTTCCGCTCTGGGTGCGCGGCGAAGTCGGCGAAGCGCGCGCGGACTCCGTCTACGGCGTCATCAGCGGCATCTCGATGGGCGTGATCTTCGTCGTGTCGCCGCTGCTCGGCGCGTGGACGGATCGCGCGCGGCGCCGCATGCCGTTCCTCGTCGTGTCGACGCTGCTCTGCGTGGTCGCCACCGCGTTGCTCGCGCGCGCAGGCTTCGCGGCGACCGCGGCGTTGTTCATCGTCGCGAACATCTGCTACCAGGCCGGCCTGCAGTTCTACGACTCGCTGTTGCCGGAGGTGAGCGACGAGACGAACCGCGGCAAGATCGGCGGCATCGGCGTGGGCGTCGGCTACCTCGGCTCCTACCTCGCAGTCGGCGCGAGTCTGTTTCTCGGCACGGAGAACCAGCCGCGGCTCTTCGCGCTCTACGCGATCGCCTTCGCGCTGTTGTCGGTGCCTTGCTTCGTGTTCGTGCGCGAGCGCGGCAATCCCGCGCCGCAACCGCTCACGCTCGCGGGCGCGTTCGCCGCGGTGCGCGAGACGATCGCCACGCTGCGCACGACGCAGCGCCACCCCGGACTCGCGCGCTTCCTCGTCGGCCGCGTCTTCTACACCGACGCGATCAACACCGTCATCAGCTTCATGACGCTGTTCACCGTGAACGTCGCGCTCGCCAACGGCCACGATCGCGCCGCGGCGGGCAAGCAGGCGCAATTCATCATGCTCGCGGCAATCACGTTCGCGGTCGCGGGCGGTTTCGTGTGGGGACGCCTCACCGATCGCGTCGGCCCGAAGCGCGCGCTGACGCTCGTGCTGTGGTGCTGGATGGCGTTGTTCGCGCTCGCGGCGGCGACGGGCATCTTCGCGCTGCCGCTGGCGGCGATGTATGTCGTCGCGTGCGGCGCGGGATTCTCGCTCGGCGGCATCTGGGCCGCCGACCGGCCCTACATGCTCCGACTCACGCCGCCCGGCCGCGTCGGGGAATTCTACGGGCTCTACGGCATGGTCGGGCGCTTCTCGGCGATCACCGGCCCGTTTCTCTGGGCGGCGATCCTCCACGTCGCCGTCGAGCGGCTCGGCCTGTCGCCGCTGCGCGGACAAGGCATCGCGGTGCTCTCGCTGCTCGGTATGACGCTCGTCGGTTACCTGATCCTGCGCCCGGTCTCGGATGCGCCGCGCGACTGGGAAACGCTCGCGCGCGACCGCGCGTAGAGCGGCGCAGGCGTCCCGCCGGCATCGATCGTCGAAGCTGGGCGGAAGTCTGCGCTACGCCGAGCCGCAGCGCGCACTGCCGCGCGCGCTCCTTCGGCTTTGCAAAACGGCGCGCGGCTTGCACGTTTCGCGCCGATGCTCCCACGCCTCATCGCCGCTCCGTCGTTCGTCGCCCTCACCCTTGCCGCTGCCTGCGCCCAGGCCGCGCCGCGCGACATCGGGAAATTCTACGCGCAGAACTGCGCACAATGCCACGGCCGCAATCTCACCGGCGGCGTCGGTCCGTCGCTCATGGACGATCAGTGGATCCACGGCAGCGGCGACGACGCTCTCGCCAAAGTCATCCGCGACGGCGTGCCGGATGCGATGGACGGCTTCCGTGACGAACTGAGCGAAGCGGAGATTCGCGCGATGGTGGTTTTCATTCGCGAGCGCCGCGCCGGATTTTCGTCGTCGGAAAATCGCGCGACGCGTCCGCAGCCGACCGAGACGGTCCCGTCGGAGCTGCACGCGTTCAAGATCGAGACCGTGGCCGACCACCTCTCGACGCCGTGGGGACTGGCGTTCCTGCCGGACGGGCGGCTGCTGTTCACCGAAAAATCCGGCGAGCTGCGCATCGTCGAGCGCGGCGGGGTGCTCAGCGATCCGATCCGCGGCACGCCCGCGGTGCGCGACAGCGGCCAGGGCGGCTTGCTCGACGTCGCCGTGCATCCGCACTACGCGGAGAACGGCTGGATCTACCTCGCCTACTCCGATCCCGCCACGCGCGACGGCGAAGCCGTGAGCCTCACGACGATCGTGCGCGGCAAGATTCGCGACGGCGCGTGGGTCGGGCAGCAAACGATCTGGCGCGCGCCGCTGGAATTCTACCGCCCCGGCGGCGGCGTGCACTTCGGTTGCCGCATCGTCTTCGACCGCGACGGCTATTTGTTCTTCTCGCACGGCGAGCGCGGCCGGCAGGACGACGCGCAGAACGTGAAACTGCCGAACGGAAAAATTCACCGCCTCCACGACGACGGCCGCATCCCCGAAGACAATCCGTTCGCGAAGCAGCCCGGCGCGTTTCCCTCGATCTGGTGCTACGGCAATCGCAACCCGCAAGGCCTCGCGTTCGAGCCGGGCACCGGCGTGCTCTGGGAAACCGAGCACGGCCCGCGCGGCGGCGACGAGCTGAACATCATCCGCCGCGGCGCGAACTACGGCTGGCCCGTCATCACCTACGGCATGAACTACAACGGCACGCCCATCACCGCGATCACGGCGAAGGACGGCATGGAGCAGCCGGTGACGCATTGGACGCCGTCGATCGCGGTGTGCGGCATCGATTTCTACACCGGCGACGCGTTCCCGCGCTGGAAGGGCAACCTGCTTGTCACCGCGCTCGCGCAACAGGAACTGCGTCGCGTCGTGATCGAGGGCGGCAAGGTCACGCATCAGGAAATTCTGCTCAAAGACCTCGGCCGCGTGCGCGACGTGCAGACCGGCCCCGACGGAGCGATCTACGTCGCGCTGAACCAGCCCGACCGCATCGTGCGGCTCGTGCCGGCGAAGTGAGGCTAATCGGTCGCGCGCATCCGTAGTCCGAGTCCGTAGCGGAAGCAGTGAGGCTTTCGCGAGCGAGGGCGCGCGAAATTCTGACGAATTCCGCTACGGCGCGCCGCACGCCTTCCCCTTGAGTCTGTCGACGTCAGCCGACTGACGTCGGCTGCTACGACGATTTGCGGTGCGCATTTTCCTGCAAGCCGCGCGGCGTCTTTAGCCTCGCGACACGGGAGGCGCGGGTGTTGCTTCGTGAGCGGCCCACCTCTCTGCGCATGATCCCGGTGCTTCGTTTCCTGCTCCGCTTGTTCTTCCGTTTCCGAGTGGAGGGCGCGGAGGCGCTGCGCGGGCCGGGGCCGATGCTGCTCTGCCCGAATCACACCTCATGGCTCGACTGGGCGTTCGTGCTCGTGTGCCTCGACGACGATTGGAAATTCGTCGCGTCGTCCACCACCGCACAGACGACGTGGATTCACCGGCGCATGATGATCAACTCGCGGACGTTCCCGGTCGACAACACCTCGTCGTTCGCCGTCCGCGGCATGGCGGAGCATCTCGAGCGCGGCGGCAAACTCGTGCTCTTCCCCGAAGGCCGCATCTCGAGCACGACGACGCTCATGAAAATCTACGACGGCACCGCGTTCCTCGTGCATCGCACGGGCGCGAAGGTCGTCACGTGCTACCTGCGCAACGCCGTCCGCGTGAAATGGGTCCGCCACAAGGGCTGGACGCAGTGGTTCCCGCGCGTGTCGGTGCACTTCAGCGCGCCGCTCGCCGCCCCCGACACGTCGGCGTTCGCGCACAACGTCGCCCGGCAAAAACTCACGCAATGGCTGCGCGACGAGATCATGCGCCAGCAGTTCGACGTCGAGATGCGCTTCGGCGCGAAGACCCTGCCGGCCGCCATCGCCGCCACCGCGCGCGCCCTGCCGCGCAAGGTCGCACTCGAGGACATCGCGTTCAACGAACTCACCTACCGGCGGCTGATGATCGCGACGGACGCGTTGACGGTCGCGCTCGGCCGGCGGCTCTCGCCGGCGCGCGGCGAACGCATCGGCGTGCTGCTCCCGACCGTGAACGGCGCCGTCACCACCGTGCTCGCGCTCTGGTCGCTCGGCAAAACGCCGGCATTCCTGAACTACTCGACCGGCCCCGCCGTGATGGTCGCCTGCGCGCAACTCGCGGGCCTCAAGCACGTGCTCACCTCGCGCGCGTTCCTCGAAAAAGCCAAACTCAACCTCGAGCCGCTGCGCGAAGCCGGCCTGCAACTCATCTATCTCGACGACGTGCGCGCCGAGATCGGCGCCGGCGCGAAGCTCGCCGCCATGTGGCGCAACACGCTCTCGCTCGGTGCGGCCCTGCTCCGCGCGCCCGTCGCGTCGGAAGACACCGCGGCCGTGATCTTCACCAGCGGCTCGGAAGGTTTGCCGAAGGGCGTCGAGCTCACGCACCGCGGCATGCTGGCGAATCTCCGGCAGATCTTCGTCGCGGCCGACCTGCGCGACGACGACCGGTTTTTCAACGCGCTGCCGTTCTTCCACAGCTTCGGGCTCGTCGGCGGCATCGTCGCGCCGCTCGTGCGCGGCAACTACGTTTTCAATTACCCGTCGCCGCTCCACTACCGCATCGTGCCGACCGTCGTCTACGAGAAGAACTGCACGATTTTTCTCGGCACGAACACGTTTCTCAACGGCTACGCGCGCAAGGCGCACCCCTACGATCTCCAGACCGTGCGCTACCTCGTCGCCGGCGCGGAGAAAGTGCAGGCGGCGACCTTCGAGACCTACGCCCGCAAGTTCGGCGTCCGCATCCACGAGGGCTACGGCGCCACCGAGTGCGGACCGGTCGTCTGCATCAACACCAAGATGGACCCGCGCACCGACACCGCCGGCCGCCTCGTGCCGGGCGTCGAGTATCGCCTCGAACCCGTCGCCGGCGTGACGGAGGGCGGCCAACTCTTCGTGCGCACGCCCGCGATGATGAAGGGCTATCTCAACGCCGACGCGAACGCGCGCTTCCAGGCGCTCGGCGGCTGGTATGATACCGGCGACATCGTGAAGATCGACGACGACGGCTACGTCACTGTGCTCGGCCGGCTGAAGCGTTTCGCGAAAATCAGCGGCGAGATGATCTCGCTCACCGCCGTCGAAGACGCGCTCGCCGGCGCCTTCGCCGCGCAATTCGGCGCGCGCTGCGCGATCGCGGTCGTCGCCCTGCCCGACAGCGAAAAGGGCGAGCGCCTCGTCGCGATCGCCAACGAGCCGCGCCTGCAACTCGCCGATGTCCGCGCCGCCGTGCGCGCGAAAGGCCTGAGCAATCTCTGCGCGCCGCGCGAACTGCGCTTCGTGCACGCGATCCCGAAGCTCGGCTCCGGCAAGACCGATCACCGCGAGCTGCTGCGCCTGTTGCACGCCGGCGAAGCCACGCCCGCCGCCGTGGCGTGAGACCCCCATCCTGTAGCGGCGGTCTGTGACCGCTGACGAATGGGATCGGCGCCCCGCTCGCGCCCGCCTTTCGTAGCAGCCGACGTCAGTCGGCTGACGAAGCCGCGCCCGCGACATTTGCCCGCGCCATCAACCGACTGACGCCGGCTGCTACGCCGCTACAGTTGCCCGCGGAAATTTCGCCGAACGGCTACTGGCGCGATTCGCGTGTGCTGGTAGTCTCTCCGCGCATGTCCGCACCCGCCGGCTTCGACCTCGACGCTTATCTCGCCCGCATCGGCTACGCCGGTGCGCGCACGCCCACGCTCGCGGCGTTGCACGCCGTCGCCTGGCACCACGCGACGGCGATTCCGTTCGAAAACCTCGACGTGCTGCTCGGCCGGCCGATCGTGCTCACGCCCGAGGCGATCGCGGCCAAGCTCGTGCACGAGCGGCGCGGCGGCTACTGTTTCGAGCAAAACAATCTGCTGCTGCTCGCGCTGCGCGCGCTCGGCTTCCGCGTCACGCCGATCGGCGCGCGAGTGCGCTGGCAAATCCCGCGCGACACCGTGCCGGCGCGCACGCATCTGTTCCTGCGCGTGCACCTCGACGGCGGCGACTGGCTCGTCGATTGCGGGCTCGGCGCGGCGTCGCTCACCGGCGCGATTCCGCTGGAGTTCGACCGCGAGCACGCCACGCCGCACGAGCCGCGCCGCCTCGTCGCCGAAGGCGACCGGCTGTTTCACCAGATGAAAGTCGGCGACGAGTGGACCGACCTGTGCGAGTTCACGCTCGACGAGATGCATCCCATCGATTGCGAAGTGGCCAACTGGTGGACGAGCGCGAACCCGGCCTCGAAGTTCAAGCAAGACGTCGCCGTCGGCCTCGCGCTGCGTGACGGCACCCGCAAGGCGATCCGCGGCGGCACGTTCACGCACCGGCGCGGCGGAGGAATCCTCCATCAGCGCACGATCGAAAATGGCGCGGCGCTGCTCGCGTGCCTTGAAGAGCATTTTCAACTGCGCTTCCCTCCGGGCACGCAATTCGGTCCGGCCGGGGCGCCGTGGGCGCAGTGATGCCGCGCGTTACTCGCGCTGCACGCTGATCGTGCAGCTCTGGCCGTCGGGTTGGATGGTCACGACCACCAACCGGGCACCCTCCGCGAGGAAGCGCTGCACGAACGCACCCACCTTTTCGAGGGAGATGTTTTCGTGGCGTTCGAGGAGCAGACTGATCATGCGCGTAAGCTACGCCCGACGCGCGCGACGCGATAGCGACCAAAACCGCCTGAATTCAGGTGGCGCAAAACGGCGCGACGCCGGGCCGAACTTCATCCAGAACACCTCCCGCGAACGGCGCGAATTGTCGCGAGTTCAGCGACGCAATCTCGCCTGCAGGTCCGATCGAGCGCGCCGACCGCCCGGGCGGCGGCGAGAGCGACGGTTTTCATCCCAAAAACGCCGTTGAAACGCGGAAGACGCGGAGAGCACAGAGGAGAAACTCCGACCATTCTGCTCCGCGGCCCTTCACCCGGCAGGCGAATCCTCCGGGGGCCGGATTCCCCCGCGTTCTGCTCCGCGTCCTCCGCGCTCTCCGCGTTTCGACTGCGGAATTCAGGTTCATTCGCGCGCGTTCGCGCGATTCGCGGGCGACGGCGCGAGTCCGACTCAGCCGCGCGGGGGCGGCGGCTCGCGGCCTTCGCTCAGCTCGATCAGATCGAACGAAGTGATTCGCGCGACGTGCTCCGCGCCGGCGTCTTTCTTCAAGCCCTGCAGGTAGGCGCTGGCACGGTCGTTCCAGCCGTATTTACGCGAGTGCTCGTTCCAGACCATCGTCTGCGTGCGGTTCGGCCGCAGCCCGCGGGCGAAGACCCACTCGGCGACGTTGGCGTCGGTGCCACCCTCTTTCATGCGCGCCTCCACGTCCTCGAACTTCACGCTGAGGAAGCCGCAGAGCTGACCGTCGAGTCCGAGCGAGAAGCCGTAGTTGCGTTGGAAATCCTCGGGCAACTGGCCCGCGAGCATCAGCCGGATTTTGTCGAGCATGCGGCCGAAGTGGTGGAGACCGCCGACAGTTTTGTCGTAGGGGCTGCGCAAGCCGGGCACGTGGGGCATGAGGCGAGTGAAACGACGCCCCGGACTCGCGCCACGTCAAAAGCCGCCGCACCGGCGGAGATGCCGCGACCTACCCAGCGCCCGCTCGCGCGTTCAGCGATCGCCTCCGCTCACGGCGTCGCCGCGTCGCTCCCGCCACCCACTCCAAGTCGCTCGCATTTCGCCGCGCTTCCGCGCCGCCGGCCCGAGCGGATTTGTAGTCCAATAGACTACAAATCCGGCTCGGCCTGCAGCGGCAGCGGCTGACCGCGTTGATGCGCCGCCACCCAGCACAGCAGCATCAGCGCGCGCTCACCGTCGAGGCAGGCGTGTTGTGCATTCAAGCAGTGCCGCAATCGTTGCCGCGACACGCCGAGCTGGCGGGCGAGCCGGACTTTCGCGCCACGCTTCGCCAGCAGCGGCAGCGCCTGGCGCACCAACTCGTTCCAGAGTGGCGTGCCCGCGCCGGGCCGCAGGGTCGCGCCGATGCGCCGGCGGCGCGCGTGCCGGTAAGCGCGCTTCGCGTCGCGCAACGTCGCATCCGCCAAGTCGAACAACGAGAGCGCAATCGCTCCCGGAATCTGCACGGGATACGTAGCCATGTTTGTAGTCTAATAGACTACAAATTTGCCCGGGCAAGCCGCGCTTTCGCTCGGCGGGCGCGGAGGAGTTTGTAGTCTATTAGACTACAAACACGTTCGGCTGGCGCGGCGACGGCAAGGCACGACGCTCGGGGCAGACGCTGCTGGGTGGAGCGCACCAGGTGGGCGCGCTGGCGGCTGGGGGGGGGCTGGCCGTGGCGCGCGATCGGGCACCGTCCTGTTGCGCACTTGAAAAGAAAAAGGCGCGGACCGGAGTCCGCGCCTTTGAAGTTTTTCTTTGCGAGTCGCGTCGTGCGCCGGCTCAGAAGCGGAACGCGACTTTGCCGTAGTAGGTCACGCCGTTGAAGCCGAAGGGCGAGACGCCGCTATAGGGGAAGATGCCGGCGTTGTCGGCGCCGTTGAACACCGTGCCGTTCACGATGCGCGAGCGGATGTTCTGGTCCGGATAGACATCGAAGATGTTGTTCGCGCCGGCGGAGAGCGTGATGTTCTTCGTGAGCTTGTAGCTCACGTCGAGGTCGGTGAGCCACTTCGCGCCGAAGGTCTGGATGATCTGCTGGTTCGTGGTGGTGCCGCCGACGGTGCCGGGGACGGCCGGGCGCAGCTCGACGTTGTAGCCGGGCGTGAGCGCGTCGATCTGCGCCTGCGTCGCGCTGGAGAAGGCGACGCTCGAGACCTTGCCGAAGCGCGTGTCGCGCACGAGCACGGACCACTTCTTGTAGTCCCACACGACGGAGAAGTTGAAGGCGTCGCGCGGCTGGCCGCGTTCGAGGCGGATGGTTTCGGTGACGTCGAAGAGCGGCGTGGTCGTGATCGCAGCGAGCGTGGCGTTGGCGGCTTTGACCTGCGTGGCCTTGGTCTTGTTGTTGTTGTAGGCCGCGGTGAGCGTGAACTTGCCGAGATCGACCGTCTTGATCGTGTAGCGACCGGAGACGTCGAAGCCCTTCGTGTTCGTGTCGACGGCGTTGGTGAAGTAACGGCCGCCGCCGATGCCGGTGATGCCCTGCGTGGCGAGGAGGTTGATCACGGCGGTGCCGGTGAAGTTCGACGAGAGGACGATGCGGTCTTTGATGTCGATGTTGTAGTAGTCGACGGTGACGGAGATGTCGTCGGTCGGATTCCACGTGCCGCCGAAGGAGTAGTTGGTGGACTTCTCGGGCGTCAGCGCGGTGGCGCCGAGGGCCTTGGCCGCGGGCGCGCTGACGGGGAAGGTCAGGATGTCGAACGGCACGCCGCCGATGAAGTTCGTCGCGGTGGAGCTGAACCACTCTTGCGCGAGGTGCGGGGCGCGGAAGCCGGTGCTGACGGAGCCGCGGAGCGCGAAGCCGGCGGCGAGTTTCACGCGCGTGGCGACCTTGACGGTGCTGTTGCTGCCGAAGTCGCTGTAGTCCTCGAAGCGGCCGGCGGCGGAGACGAGCCACTTGTCGTTCACTTCCTGTTCGAGGTCGACGTAGACGGCCTTCGAGTCGCGCGAGTGCGTGCCGGCGTCGGAGGGCTTGAAGCCGGGGAACACCTGCGCGCCGACGGCGCCGAGGTTGCCGTTGGACGGTCCGCCGATGATGCGCACGCCGCCGTCGCGGTAGGAATCGGGCTCGCCCGCGGCGATGCTGTAATCTTCCTGACGATACTCGACGCCGCCGGCGATCTTGAGCGGATTGGCGAAACCGGTCTGCACCTGCGAGGTGACGTCGAAGTTGTTCGTCCATTGCTTGAACTTGAGCTGGCCGTCGTAGAACGACTTCGGGCTGGCGTTGCCGAGCGTGACGTTGGCGGACTCGGCGGTGATGTAGTCGAGCGTGTTGTAGCCGTAGACGGAGCTGAGATCCCAGTCGAAGCCGCCGGCTTTGCCCTTCGCGCCGCCGGCCCACGAGGCGTCGAACACCTCGGTCTGGATGTAGGGCAGGAAGCCGTCCGGGTAGATCGCGCGGACCGTGCGGTCGTCGCCGGCGCGGCGGGCGAAGCCGGCGCCGTTCGCGTGCTTCGTGCTGAAGCCGCCGAAGAAGTAGAGATCGAGGTCGTCGCGCAGCGGGTAGTCGCCGTTGAACCAGGCGCCGCTCTCCTTGACCATCGGGTCGCCGAAGCGGTGGTTGATGCGGTTGACGGTCTGCTCGCGCGGATCGAGCGTCGCGCCGCCGCCGGGAGCGGACAGGCCCGTGCCGGAGCCGTAGTTGCCGGAGATAGCGACGGGGGTGCCGGTGCTGGAGATGCCGAAGTATTGCTGGCGCGTGTCGGCGAGGCTGCGGTTGGTCGGATCCTTGTCGCGCGTCCAGGCGTTGAGGAAGAGCGAGCCGTTATCGCCGAGCTTCGTGCCGGCATAGGCGCTGATCTTGAAATCCTTGCCGTCGCCTTCGCCGGTCTCGCCGTAGGAGACGTCGCCGCCCCAACCGCTGTCTTTGCGGAGGATGACGTTGATGACGCCGGCGATGGCGTCGGAGCCGTATTGCGCCGAGGCGCCGTCGCGCAGCACTTCGATGCGACCGATCGCGCCGGCGGGGATGGCGTTGAAGTCGGTCGAAACCGAGCCGCGGCCGATCGAGCCGTTCAGGTTCACGAGCGAGGAGGTGTGGCGGCGTTTGCCGTTCAGGAGCAGCAGCACCTGATCGGGCGCGAGGCCGCGCAGCGTCGCCGGGCGGATGTGGTCCGTGCCGTCCGTGAGCGACGGACGCGGGAAGTTGAACGACGGCACCGCGGCTTGCAGCATCTGTGCCGTCTCGGTGTAGCCGCCTTTCTGCAACTCGGCGCCGCTGACGACGTCGATCGGCACGGGAGATTCCGTGACAGTGCGGTTGTTGAAGCGCGAGCCGGTCGCGACGAATGTGTCGAGCTTCACGACTTTGTCGTCGGGCTTGGGCGCGTCGGCGGCGGGCGCGGTTGTTTGGGCAAAAGCGGCCGCGGAGAGGCCGCCGAGGGTGAGGGCAATTGCGCCGAGGGCGCGCAACTGGCGAAGGCTAGCGCTCACGCCAGCCCCGCGGGGGGTCAGTTGTTGGTTCATAGGTTGGCTAGGCAAAAAGTGGTCGGGGTAACCAGCGCCTAAGGTGGGTTCGTGCAACCCGGACGCTAGTCATAACGAAACCTCCTACAAGCCATTACCGGGCCAACTGCGCGGCACACGTCGTGCATTTTTTTCGCCCCGGTGCGCTGGGGCGCGGCGAAGTTGCGCTTGAGAGAACGCCGCACCCGGCAACAGTGCGCACATGCCTACCCCCACTCGCCTCGTCGCCGGCTTGCTGGCGTTCGCTCTGGTTTTCGTTTGCGCCGCGCCGCGTGCGCTCGCGCAGCGTCCCGCGGTCGAGGCGCCGCACGGCGTCGTCACTTCGGCCCACGAACTCGCCTCGCGCGCCGGTGTGGAAATTCTCCAGAAAGGCGGCAACGCCGTCGACGCCGCGGTTGCCACCGGTCTAGCGCTGACCGTCGTGTATCCGTTCGCCGGCAACATCGGCGGCGGCGGCTTCATGGTCATCCATCTCGCCGAAGCCGACGGACAAACCGCGCGCGACCTCGTGATCGATTACCGCGAGACCGCGCCCGCCGCCGCGACGCGCGACATGTATGTCGGCCCCGACGGCAAGGTTCTCAAAGGCGAGGGCTCATCCACCGTCGGCTGGCGCGCCAGCGGCGTGCCCGGCTCGGTCGCGGGTTTCGCGCTCGCGTTGGAGAAATACGGCTCGCACCGCGTGACCTGGGCCGACGTCTGCGAACCCGCGCGCCGCCTCGCCGCCGAGGGCCACCGCGTTTCCCAAACCACCGCGCACGGCCTCCGCGAGTGGGGACCGCGCCTGCTCGGACAATTCGACGAGTCGAAAAAAATCTACCTGAAGGACGGCGCGTTCTGGAACGCCGGCGAACTCTGGGTGCAAGCCGACCTCGGCGAGACCTTCGCGCGCCTGCAGAAATTCGGCCCGCGCGAATTCTACGAAGGCGAAACCGCCCGCCGCCTCGCCGCCGCGATGGCCCAGCACGGCGGCACGATCACGCTCGACGACCTCCGCGCCTACCGCCCCGTCGAGCGCGAACCGTTGCGCGGCCACTACCGCGGCTACGAAATCGTCACGATGCCCCCGCCCAGCTCCGGCGGCATCGCGCTCCTGCAAATGCTCATGATGCTCGAGCCGCACGACGTCGGCGCGCTCGGCTACAACTCGGCGGCGAAATACCACCTGTTCGCCGAAGTCATGAAACGCGCCTTCCGCGACCGCGCCGAATACCTCGGCGACCCCGA
Source organism: Opitutia bacterium (assembly GCA_016187945.1). Lineage (GTDB taxonomy): Bacteria > Verrucomicrobiota > Verrucomicrobiia > Opitutales > Opitutaceae > Didemnitutus. The sequence goes on along the minus strand of JACPIT010000005.1, from coordinate 900,037 downwards.
GTTCGTCCGCGTGCCCGTCGCGCAGCTCCTCGACCCCGCCTACGTGCAGAACCGCATGAAGGATTTCTCACCCGACCGCGCCACGCCCGCCAGCGCCGTGCAACCCGGCCTCGGTGTGTTCGATCCCGCAGCAATCCGTCGCCCCGAAAAAATGGAGACGACGCAGTTCTCCGTCGTCGACGCCGCTGGCAACGCCGTCTCGAACACCTACACGCTCAACGGCGCCTACGGCTCCGGCGTCACGATCCCCGGCACCGGCATTCTCATGAACAACGAAATGGACGACTTCACTGCGCAAGTCGGCACGCCCAACGCCTACGGCCTCCTCCAAGGCGAAGCCAACGCCATCGTCCCCGGCAAGCGCCCGCTCTCGTCCATGACGCCCACGCTCGTCACGCGCGACGGCAAACTCGTCCTCGTCACCGGCAGCCCCGGCGGCCCGACGATCATCAACACCGTTCTCCAAATCGTCACGAACGTCATCGACCACAAGATGCCCGTGATGCAGGCCGTCGAAGCGCCGCGCATCCACAACCAATGGATGCCCGACGTCGTCACCTTCGAGCGCTTCGGCATGTCGCCCGACACGATGGCCGCGCTCCGCGCCAAGGGTCACACGCTCCCCGAGCGCAAATCCTACGAAGGCGCCTATCAAGGCGACGGCGAGACGATCTGGATCGACCCCGCCACCGGCCTGCGCCACGGCGCCGCCGACCCGCGCAAAGGCGACGCCACCGCCGTCGGCTACTGAGTAGCGCAGGCGTCCCGCCTGCCTCCGTTTCAGGTGGAACGCGTTGACCTCAACGCGTTCGGAGCGGGTTGAGGTCAACTCGCTCCACTGGGCTTGCCTCGAAAAAATGGACATCGATTCAGGCAGCTTTGATATCGTTTTTTGTTGGTTGGTTTTCGAAGGCCACAGGTGAACGGTAACCGAGCGAGCTGTGGCGCCTCGTCGGATTATAAAACGTTTCGATGTAGTCGAAGACGATGAGTTCGGCGGCACGTCGACCGATCGGCACGGCTGCGTCAAGGCCGGTCTCGGTTTTCAACGTGCTCCAAAACGATTCCATCGCCGCGTTGTCGTAGCAGTTGCCGCGGCGGCTCATGCTGCAAACCAGGCCGGCGGCGGCCAGGGCGGTCGCGTAATCGTGACAGGCGTATTGGACACCGCGATCGGAGTGATGCAGCAGCCCCTTCGGTGGTTGACGCTGGCGCACGGCGGCCTGAAGCGCCGCGAGGACCAGACTCACGTGCAGCGTGGGACCGCACGTCCAGCCCACGACGCGCCGGCTCCACACATCGAGGATCGCGGCGAGATAGAGCCAGCCTTCGCCGGTTGCGATGTAGGTGATGTCGGTCATCCACGCCTGGTTGGGACCGGTGGGAGCCGCCGTTTGGGCGAGCAGGTTCTCCGCCGGCGGATGCGCATGGCGGCTGTCGGTCGTGCGCGGACGGCGGCGATGTTTTTTGCGACCTTGCAGGCCGCGCGCCTTCATCAGCCGCGCACAACGTCGCTTGCTGATGGGCGTGCCGGCCTCGCGCAGTTCCTCCACGAGGCGCGGCGCACCGTAGTTCTTGCGGCTGCGCGCGTGGGCCACCGCGATCTGCACTGCTAGGCGGGCGTCGTCGCGTTGCCGCTGCGTTGGCCGCCGCTCTTGCCAGCGATAGTAGCCGCTGCGCGACACCGCGAACAGCTCGCACAACAGCCTCACCGGGTATTCGCCCTTCATCGTGTCCACCTGGGCATACCGCTCTCGGGCGTTTCGGAGAGGATGCCCAACGATTTTTTTAGGACGATCTCCCGCTCCTGCAGGCGCACCAGCTCGGCGCGCAATCGCCGGATCTCCTCGTCCTTTTCCGCCGCCGTTTGCGGCGTGCCGGTGTCGGCTCCCGGTCGCGGCGCGAACAGCCGCCGCCACTCGTAGAGCATCGAGTCGGTCACGCCGAGTTCGTCCGCGATCTGCCGCACCGAGCGCGTGCCCTGCAACGTCAGCTCCACCGCGCGGCGTTTATACGCTTCGTCAAAATGCCGGCGCGTGCGCTGGCCCGGCTTCTCCTCTTTTCCGGTCTGCATGATCTTTTCCTTCCGTCGCCTGCATCCCAACCGAGTTGTTCACAAAGTTCGCTCCCGCCCACCGCCGCCTCTTCGGGCACTGAGGCGGTGGGCTCCGCGAACTTCATGAACAACTCGGTTCTCTGTCCATCAAATCGAGGCAATCACACCACCTTCACTCCCGCATAGCGCGCTTCTGCCGTCGTAGCGGTTTCGAGCGCAGCGACAGTCTGCCATTCGTAGGAATTTCGCCGCCCGTCGCACGCGTCCACGCCGTGCCCGGCGCCGCCCTCACGCGACGCTGTTTCGTTTTTCATCGGTTGCGCTGTGCCGGTCCCCCGCGCACGCTGGCCCGACTGTTGCTCCGCTTTCCGCCATGAAAACCACCCACGCCGAAACGCTCGCCATCCACGCCGGCCGCGCACCCGATCCCGCCACCGGCGCCGTCACGCCCAACCTGATTTTCAGCTCCACCTTCGCGCGCGACGACCAGGGCCAGCTCCTCGGCGGCCACATCTACTCGCGCACCTCGAACCCGAACCGCACCGCCGTCGAAACCGCCCTCGCCGCCCTCGAAGGCGGCGCGCACGGCCTCGCCTTCGCTTCCGGCCAAGCCGCGAGCGCTGCGATCTTCGCCGCGCTCGCGCCCAGCGACCGCGTCCTGTTGCCCGACGACCTCTACCACGGCACGCGCTACCTCGCGACGAACGAGTTCGGTCGCTGGGGCCTCGTCGCTGAGTTCATCGACACCAGCGATCTCGCCGCCGTCGCCGCCGCGCTGCAAAAACCCGCGCGCGTCGTCTGGCTCGAAACGCCCTCGAACCCGCGCCTCAAAATCTCCGACCTCGCCGCCGTCGCCCAGCTCGCTCGCGCCGCCGGCGCGCTCGTCGTCGCCGACAACACCTGGGCCACGCCCGTCCTCACGCAGCCGCTCGCGCTCGGCGCGCACATCGTCCTCCACTCGACCACGAAATACCTCGGCGGCCACAGCGACCTCCTCGGCGGCGCGCTCGTGCTCGGCACCGACGCGCCCGCGGACCTCGTGACGCGTCTCCGCTCGTGGCAAAACCTCGCCGGCGCCGTGCCCGCGCCCTTCGATTGCTGGCTGCTTCTGCGCAGCCTCAGCACGCTGCCGCTGCGCGTGCGCGCGCAGTCCGCCACCGCCGCCAATCTCGCCGCCTGGCTCGCCGGCCACCCGAAGATCGAGCGCGTCTATTATCCGGGTCTGAGCTCGCACCCGAACCACACGGTCGCGACGCAGCAAATGAGCGCGTTCGGCGGCATGCTGTCGTTCGAAGTCCGCGGCGGCCACGACGCAGCGAAAGCCGTCGCCTGCCGCGTGCAGCTCATCACGCAAGCCACCTCGCTCGGCGGCGTCGAAAGCCTCATCGAGCACCGCCGCCCCGTCGAAGGCCCCGCCTCCGTCACGCCGCCCGGCCTGCTCCGCTTCTCCGTCGGCCTCGAGCACCTCGAAGACCTCCGCGCCGACCTCGCCCAAGCGCTCGGTTAAGCTGCATACATCCCGATTTTCGCGAGCGACTCCGAGGTGGTCGTCGCCGTTCCCGGCGACGACGCGAACGTCGTCAAAGGGAGGCGCACGCTAAAAGGCGCCGCTGGGGGCAGCGGCGCTCACCTGCGCTACGCCGCGAAACGTCGGCACAGCCAATCGACGATTCACGAGAGCGTGCGATGGATGCAGCTTAAGCGCCCGCTCACGTCGCAGCGAACACAGCGGGGGGTCGCCACAGCATCGCTGACCTTTTCGAGGCCGCGGACCCTCTCTCCCTCTCGTCCGCCCCGCGGCCCTCCACCCGGCAGGTGAGTCCTTCGGGGGCCGGATTTCCCTGCGTTCCACTCCGCGTCGTCCGCGCTCTCCGCGTTTCAACTGCGGAATTTAAGGTGCAACGTGACTCTCTCGTCCCGCTCGCAACGAAGCCCGTGGCAGACGAAAGGCCTACGCTGCTCCACGTTTTCCGCGTTTCGATTCAGAATCCGCGCAACAGAAAGGGCGGCTCTTGGCCGCCCTCGTTCGCAATCGACTTCTGGCGTTCCGCGTTCTGCGCGCCGCTCAGTCCGAGCCTCAGCCCTTCGGCTTGAATTCGACGCTTGGCGTCGGGGTGGTCGCAGGCGCGGGAGCAGCGGGCTTGCCGGCGGCGAGCTGCGCGCTGAGCGCGGCGGCACGTTGCGCCCAGACACCGGCGGTTTCGATCTTCGCGATTTCCTCGATGAACTTCCTCGCCTCGTCGTCGCGCCCGGCGTCCTTCGCGAGCACCGCGAGGTCGTAGGTCGCCTCGGCACGGATGGTGGCCAGCGCCTTCGTGTCGGCGCTGAGCGCCTTCAGCGCAGTCTCCGCGACGGCTTTGTCGCCCGCGGCGAGTTGGCTCATCGCGGCGCCGAGCTTGGCGCGGGATTTCAGAGCGACGTTGTCGAGCGTATCGGCGGCCTTGGCGTAGGTGGTCGCGGCGGATTTGAAATCGTTTTTGCCGTAGGCATCGTCGGCGACGCGGAGCAAGGCGACACCGGCGAGCGCGTGGCCTTTGTTGGCGTCGGCGAACTTCGCGAGCTGGTCGATGCGGTCGCCGGCTTTGGCGTATTCCTCCTGCACGCCTTGTTCGCGCGAGGATTGGAACCATTGCCAGCCTTCGCGGCCGACGAGGCCGAGGAGAACGGCGGCGACGAGAATGAGGACGAACGAGCGGTTCTTCTCCCAGAACGAGTGCACGTCGGCGGCGAAGGCGTCGGCACCGGCGGGCGGCGGCGGGTTGGCCGGATCGTGCGGAGGAGTGGCGGAAGGGACGTTGCTCATGGGAAACGCGCAACATGGGGAACGCCGCGAGCGCGCTCAAGCCCGGAATCGGGGCGCGCCGCGAGACGGCGCGCCAGTTTAAGTTTCGAGTTTAAGTCGAAGTAGCAGCCACAGCCGAGCGCCTCGGGGCGGCGAGCGGCCCAGCGATAGCGATCTCGGTCGCCTCCAACCTAAACTTCCGACTTAAACCGGCGGCGCCCGCGCCGCCTTAGTCGAACACCACCGTCTTGCGCCCGAACACGAGCACGCGATTTTCCAGGTGCCAGCGCAAGGCTTGGGCGAGAACGAGTTTCTCGAGATCGCGACCTTTGTGGATCAGGTCTTCGACACTGTGGCGGTGCGTGACGCGCGTGACATCCTGGTGGATGATCGGACCGTCATCGAGCACCGCGGTCGCGTAATGCGCGGTGGCGCCGATGAGCTTCACGCCGCGCTCGTGCGCCTGGTGATACGGCCGGCCGCCGGCGAACGCGGGGAGAAACGAGTGGTGGATGTTGATCACGGGCTTGCCGAACGCCGCGAGAAAATCCCCCGACAGCACCTGCATGTAGCGCGCGAGCACGACGACGTCGGCGCCGAGCCGGCGGAGGAGCGCGAGCTGGCGCACCTCGGCTTGGGCCTTGGTGGTCGCGCTGACGGGGAGGTGGAAAAATTTCAGCTCGTAGCCGCGCGCGGCCGCCGCGAGATCGCGGTGATTCGAGACGACGCCCACGATCTCGCACGGGAACTCGCCGGCGCGCCAGCGGAGCACGATGTCGTGGAAGCAGTGTTCGGCTTTCGAGACGAAGAGCACGAGACGCGGCCGACGCGCGGAGTCGGTCACGACGGCGTTCATGCGCAGCTCTTCGCGCGCGTAGGCGAGAAACGCCTTCTCCTCGGCCGCGGGTTTCGCGCCGGCGGGCGGCACCCACTCGATGCGCTGGAAGAACACGCCCTCGTCCTCGTCGCGGTGCTGGTCGGCGTGAAGGATGTTGCCGCCGCGCTCAAAAATCCAACCCGCCGCGCGCGCGACGAGGCCGCGTTGATCGGGACCGTGCAGGAGGGCGACGAGGGTAAGCGGTTGGTCGGACATCGGCATCAGAAGCTCCAAGCTCCAACATCCAAGCTCCAGAGAAACACCGAACGACGGAAAGCACCAAGACGTCGCATGACCGAAGCAACGCGCATTCGACGTTTGCTTTTGGCGTTCATGCTTCTTCCGAAAAATTGGAGCTTCTCTGGAGCTTGGGGTTTGGAGCTTGGAGCTTCCGTCGCGATGGCTACGCCATCGCGACGGTGTTGTAGCGGTATTCCTGGATCGGGCGGACGCCGACTTGGAGGTTCTTCATCGCGCGGATGCCGTTGAGCGCGGCTTCGGCGCCGGTGAGCGTCGTCGAGATCGGGACGTTGTTCGCGTAGGCGGCGGCGCGGATCGCGTTCTCGTCGTGGCGCGGGATCATGCCGCGCGGGGTGTTCACCACGAACTGGATCTCGCTGTTCTTGATCATGTCGACGCAGTTCGGGCGGCCTTCGTTGAGCTTGAAGACCGTTTGCACCGCGAGGCCGTGCGATTGGAGCAGTTTCGCCGTGTTGGTCGTCGAGCAGACCGTGAAACCGAGTTCGATGAAACCTTTTGCGAGTTTCACGACCTGTGGTTTGTCGGAGTCCTTGACCGAGATGAAGACCTTGCCTTTGAGCGGGAGCGACGGCTTGGCGGCCATCTGCGTCTTCGCGTAGGCGATGCCGAGGTCGTCGTCCATGCCCATGACTTCGCCCGTCGAACGCATCTCGGGGCTGAGCACGATGGCGGCGCCGGGGAAGCGGTTGAAGGGGAACACGGCTTCCTTCACGCACCAGTGCTTCGGCTGAATTTCCTTCGTGAAACCGAGATCCTTCAACTTCGCGCCAGCCATGACGCGCGCGGCGAGTTTCGCGAGCGGCACGCCGATGGCCTTCGCCACGAATGGCACGGTGCGCGACGCGCGCGGGTTCACTTCGAGCACGTAGAGTTGGTTGTCCTTGATCGCGAACTGGACGTTCATCAGGCCGACGACCTTGAGCGCTTTGGCGAGCGCGTAGGTCGCCGAGCGAACGGTGCCGAGCATCTCCTTCGAGAGCGTGTGCGGCGGCATCACCATCGCGGCGTCGCCGGAGTGCACACCGGCGAACTCGATGTGCTCGAGCATGCCGCCGACGAGCGTCGTCTCGCCGTCGCTGATGCAATCGACGTCGAGCTCGATCGCGTCTTCGAGGAACTTGTCGATCAGCACGGGCTTGCCCGGCATGACGGCAAAGACCTGATGCACGACTTCGCGCAGCTCGGCTTCGTTGTAGAGGATGAACATGCCGCGGCCGCCGAGCACGAATGACGGCCGCACGAGCACCGGGTAACCGAGTTCGCCCGCGCTCGTGATCGCCTCGGTCTCGGACATCGCGATGCGGTTGGCGGGCGACTTGAGCTTCAGCGCGTCGAGCACGGCGGCGAAGAGCTTGCGGTCCTCGGCGGTGTCGATGCTTTCCGGTGAGGTGCCGATGACGTTCACGCCGCGCGCCTTCAGGGCGCTGGCGAGGTTGAGCGGCGTCTGGCCGCCGAATTGCGCGATGGCACCGACGCAGCCTTCCTGCTCGTAGATTTCGAGCACGTCCTCGAGCGTGAGCGGCTCGAAGTAGAGGCGGTCGGAAGTGTCGTAGTCGGTCGAGACGGTCTCGGGGTTCGAGTTGACCATCACGGTCTCGAAGCCCGCCTCGCGCAGCGCGAACGACGCGTGCACGCAGCAGTAGTCGAACTCGATGCCCTGGCCGATGCGGTTCGGGCCGCCGCCGATGATCATGATCTTCTTTTTCTGCGAAGGCAGGATCTCGTTCTCGTCGCCGTAGCTCGAGTAGTAGTAAGGCGTGAAGGCCTCGAACTCCGCGGCGCAGGTGTCGACGAGGCGGTAAGTCGTGTTGACGCCGGCCTTCTTGCGCGCGGCGCGCATCGTATCGAAATCGACCTTCAGCAAGTGCGCGAGCTGCGCGTCGGAGAAACCGAACTGCTTCGCGCGTTTCAGCGTGCGCTGGTCGAGCGTCGCGAGCGTGAGCTGCTTGAGGTTTTGCTCCATCTCGTGGAGTTCGCGCAACTGGTGCAGGAACCACGGGTCGATCTTCGTGAGATCGAAAAGCTCGTCGACGGTCATGCCGGACATGAACGCCCAGCGGATGTAGTAAACGCGTTCGGCGTTCGGCGTGCCGAGTTTCTGGCGCAGCGTGGCGTCGTCGGGCAGTTCGTCGCCGCCGTATTTGCCGCCGCCGCCCCAACCGCGCGCGCCGGTCTCGAGCGAGCGCAGACACTTTTGGAACGACTCTTTGAACGTGCGACCGATGGCCATCGCCTCGCCGACGGACTTCATCGCGGAGGTGAGCGTGGCGTTGGCGCCGGGGAATTTTTCGAAGGTGAAGCGCGGGATCTTCGTGACCACGTAGTCGATCGTCGGCTCGAAGCTCGCGGGCGTGAGGCGCGTGATGTCGTTGCGCAGTTCGTCGAGCGTGTAGCCGACGGCGAGCTTGGCCGCGATCTTCGCGATCGGGAAGCCGGTGGCCTTCGACGCGAGTGCGGACGAGCGCGACACGCGCGGATTCATTTCGATGACGACCATGCGGCCGGTGGCCGGGTCGACGGAGAACTGGATGTTGGAGCCGCCGGTCTCGACGCCGATCTCGCGGATGACGGCGAACGACGCGTCGCGCATCACCTGGTATTCCTTGTCGGTGAGCGTGAGCGCGGGCGCGACCGTGATCGAGTCGCCGGTGTGCACGCCCATCGGGTCGAAGTTTTCGATGGAGCAGATGACGACGCACTGGTCCTTGTGGTCGCGCATGACCTCCATCTCGTATTCCTTCCAGCCGAGGAGGCATTCCTCGACGAGGACTTCGTGGACGGGCGAAGCTTCGAGGCCGCCGTTGACGATCTGCTCAAATTCCTCGCGGTTGTAGGCGACGCCGCCGCCGGTGCCGCCGAGCGTGAACGACGGGCGGATGATCAGCGGGAACATGCCGATCTCGTCCGCGGCCTTGCGGGCGTCGTCGAGCGTGCGCACGACGCGCGATTTCGCGCAATCGAGGCCGATCTTGAGCATCGCCTCTTTGAAAAGCTGGCGGTCCTCGCCCTTCTCGATCGCGGGCGGCTTGGCGCCGATCATCTCGACCTTGTATTTCTCGAGGATGCCGGCCTTGTGCAACTGCATCGAGAGGTTCAGCGCGGTCTGGCCACCGAGTGTCGGGAGCAGTGCGGACGGGCGCTCCTTGGCGATGATCTTTTCGAGGATCTCGACCGTGAGCGGCTCGATGTAGGTGACGTCGGCGAACTCCGGATCGGTCATGATCGTGGCCGGATTGGAGTTCACGAGGATGACTTTGTAGCCCTCCTCCTTGAGCGCCTTGCAGGCTTGCGTGCCGGAATAGTCGAATTCGCAGGCCTGGCCGATGATGATGGGGCCGGCGCCAATGATCAGGATGGATTCGAGGTCGGTGCGTTTAGGCATGAGCGCAGATTTCGGCGAAGGTTGGGACCGCGTTTGGGCGCGGCAAGCGGGAAAAGGGGCGGCGGCGACGCATGACGCGCGCGGCGGCGCCGCGCGAAGGTCCAAACGCCAATCTCCAATCTCCAGAGAAGCCTAAAAATCCAAACCGGCCTACGCTCGCAGCGACGACCTTCGGCGCGAAACGAACCGCGCTGCGCCGCGGCGTTTCAAGCCGCAAGGATCTCGCGGTCCTCTGGAGCTTGAGGTTTGGAGCTTGGAGCTTCCGCCGCCGGCCGGCGGCGGCGATTCAGACCAGCTTCGTCGGCTCGACGCCCAGCACTTTCGCCGCTTTGGCTTTGTCGCCGCCGCAGGCGTGGAGCACGCGCGCGATATACTGCTTTTCCTGGCCGGCGAGATAGTCGGCGAGCGCGGGCCAGTCCTTCAATTCGTGGATGCGCAACGGCAGTTGCGCGGACGTGATCACGCGCGCCTCGGCGGTCGAGATGGCTTGCGACGTGACTTGCGTGAACTCGGCCAAGTTGCCCGGCCAACGGTAGGCGCGGAGCGTGGCCATCGCGTCGTCCGTGAACTCGATCTGGCGCGCATCGAACTGCGGGTTCGCGGAAGTGGCCGCGACGGACTTGAGCAGCAGCGGGATGTCCTCGGGGCGCTCGCGGAGCGCGGGCATTTGGACCGGCAGCGCGGCGATGCGGTAGAAAAGCTCCTCGTTGAAGCCGCCTTCCTCGGTGAGTTTTTCGAGATCGGCTTCGGTCGTGCAGATCACGCGCAGGTGCGGCGCGTGCGCACGGAGGATCGAGACGAGTTTCTCCTGCGCTTCGCCCGGGAGACATTGGACGTGCTGGAGGACGAGCGTGCCGCCCTTGGCTTGCTGCACCCATTTGCCACCGGTGCCGTCGGCGCCGAGCAGGCCGTCGTGCAGCGTGGCGGGATCGATGAGCTTGCAGTCGATGTTGATGAGCGGGCTCGCAGCGGGCGAACCGGCCGCGTGCAACAGCTCCGCGGCGATCTCGTGGCCGCTGCCGAGCTCGCCGCTCACGAGCACGGGCGCGTGCGCGGTGGCGAGTTTCTTGAGCTGCGTGATGAGGCGCTTGATCTTCGGGCTGGAGCCGACGAGGCGGCCTTCGAAATCGCTGGGCTGCGCCGTGCCGCCGCCGGCGGTGCGCGCCGATTCGCGCTCTGTGACGACACGCTTGAACTCGACGCCGCGCTTGAGCGTCTGGATGAGCTCCTCGACGCGGAAAGGTTTTTGCAGGTAATCGAACGCGCCGAATTTCAGGGCCTGGATCGCACTCTCGGTGCTGGCGTAGGCCGTCATGATGATGACGACCGCGGCGGGATCGAACTGCTTGAGCTGTTTGAGCAGCGTGATGCCGTCCATCGGTTTCATGTCGATGTCGGCAAGCACGAGATCGAATTTCTCGGCCTTGTAACGCGCGAGCGCCTTCTCGCCATCCGTGGCGAACGCCGTGGCGTAGCCAGTCGGCTGGATGACGGCCTCGAGCATCTCGTGAATCGAGATGAGGTCGTCGACGATCAAAATGGAAGGCATGGGCGAGAGGGATCGCAACTTTGCGGAGCGCCTATCCTGCATGCAAGCGGCTTTCGGTCAACCGGCGCGGAAGCCGCGGCGCGGCGGCGCGGTAAAGGATTTGTTTAGTTCCGCGCACGGGCGCGCGAAGCGCGGAAGCTCCAAGCTCCAACATCCAAGCTCCAGAAAAAATCCAGACCTCAATTCTCAAAAATCCCCGCCGTGCCGGTGGATCGCGCCGGGAGAATCGTCGGGGTTTGGAGCTTGCGAGCTTGGAGCTTCCGCCGCCGCGGCGCGGCGGCGGCGGCGCCTCAGCCCTGGCCACCGGCGACGGCGCCGAGTTGGAAGATCGGGAGGAACATCGCCATGACGATGCCGCCGACCACCACGCCGAGGAACACGATGAGCATCGGCTCGATCAGCGACGTGAGCGCGGCCACGGTGGCGTCGCACTCGGTGTCGTAGAAATCGGCGATCTTGTTCATCATGCCGTCGACGTTGCCGGTGGATTCGCCGGCCTTGACCATGTGCTTCATCATCGGCGGGAAAAACGGATTCGCGGCCATGACTTCGGAAACCTGGCCGCCTTGCGAGACGTGCTTGGCGATCTCGACGCACGCGTCCTCGACCTGGCACATGCCGGAGGCGGACGACACGATCTCGAGCGTGCGCAGGATCGGCACGCCGGAGCGCATCAGCGTCGCGTAGGTGCGGCAGAAGCGCGAGAGCGCGATCTTGTGCACGAGATTGCCGAAGATCGGGGCCTTCACGAGGAAGTTGTCCTTCTGGCGGCGCCCGGCCGGCGTCGCGGTGTATTTTTTCAATACCGTGAAGGCTCCGTAGACGCCGAGCGCGATCGCCCACCACCAGGTTTTGAGAAAGTTCGAGAGATCGATCAGCATCTGCGTCGGCGCAGGCAGCTTGGCGCCGAAATCCTTGAACATGTCCGCGAACACCGGGATGACGAAGATCAGCAGCACGTTCACGAGCGCGATGGCGAGGCCGATGACCGCGATCGGGTAAGTCATCGCAGACTTCACCTTCTTGGTCAGCTTGACCGTCGATTCGAAATACGCGGCGACCTTCGACAGAATTTCCGCCAAACCGCCCGACGCCTCGCCCGCCTCCACCATCGAGACGAAGAGCGAGTTGAACGAATTCGGGAATTTCCTCACCGCCGCCGAGAACGCCGTGCCGGTCGCGATGTCGTTGCGCACGTCGCGAATGACGATGCGAAAAACCTGATCCTCCGTCTGGTCCTGCAAGGCCTCGAGGCACGACACGAGCGGCAGGCCGGCCTGCAACAGCGACGCGAGCTGGCTCGTGAAGATGGCGAGTTCGCCGAGCGCCAGCTTGTAGGTCTTGGATTTCTTCTCGAGGGCCTTCTGTTTGGCGAGCGCCTGAGCCTGTTGGACGCTCGACTTGGGTTTCGCGGCCGCGGGAGTTGCCATAGTGAGCCGGTTAAAGCGCAACGAATTTGCCCTCGCAACCCCTTTCGCGGACGCGCGGGAGTTTAACTAAAGCTTGAATGGTCGTCGCGCCCCGCCACTCTCACGCCCGCGCCTTCGCGGGCATAGTTTAGTGGTAAAACTCCTGTCTTCCAAACAGGTATCGTCGGTTCGATTCCGTCTGCCCGCACCAGCCTCCACCAAGGCTTCGGCTGGCAAAGCCAGCATCCGGCGAGGCACGTGCGGACGGCGGAAAAAACCTGCGCTCTTTCCGAGCGAAGGCTGCCGTCCGTAGCTCAGCGCAGGACCGCCCGACTGACGAGCGCGACGAAAACGCATCCGCGCTCGCCGGCGCCCCGCTCACCACAGAAAATACTCCCGCTCGCGCGAGAGGAACCGCAGACTCGGCGGCTCATAGAGCACGCGCCAGACGTGCGCGTAGCGTTCCCACGGACCGGGCAGCACTCCGTCGAAGACGACCCGCAGTTTTGCCCGCCGTCCCACCACGCCGCCAGCGGCGCGGGAGCGGAAAATCTCGTAACCCTCCTCCGACGCGAAAAACAGACTCCGCTGCTCGATCGGGTGCATGTCGCCCTCGCCCTCGTGATTGTGACCCGCGAGCGCGTAGTAGCCGACCACGGTCTCGTGCCGCTCCATCTCCACCGCGGCGGCGTGGCACGCCGCTGCGAACGTCGACCGCGCCGCGTGGCCGAACGCGTGGTGCCCGCGCGCCGAGCGGCGGTGCAGAACCACGGTCACGCCCGGCGCGTCGGATTCGATCACCATCGCGTCGACGCCGGGCCAGGCGACGCTCATGGCGTGCGCCGAGAGACGTCCTTCCCACCAATTCAGCAAATTGAACCGTTCCGCCGCTTCCATGAGCGCAGCGCCTCGCGCCTGCGCGGCGAACAACCCCGGGAACGCCGCCATGCCATTGCTCGAAGGATCGACGTCGAAACCATACTGCGGACCGTCGCCCGAGCGGAACGTCGTCCAATGCGCCCAGCGCTCCATCGCTTCGGAGATCGCTTTGAAGCGCGCGACGAGCGGCGACGCGTCGGTGCCGCCACCGTCGGCGGAGCCCCACACGCGTCTCTTGAACTGGCCGTCCATGTGCCCGGCGCGCAGGTAGGCGTTAGCCTCGAACCACCGCGCGCCGAGCACACGCACCTCGCCGCAGGTCAACCGCTCAAGCGGCCCGCCGTCGGCGGTCAACACGTTGCGGTAACGAAAGGCAGCGAGATTGAGCATGGCCGTGGCTCGTTTTTCAGATCCAGGCGCAGGGGAGTTGGGAACCGGGCGCGGTGACCTGCGCGTGTTCCGCCGTCACGACGGCCGAACTGCCCGCAGTGAACTCCGCCGCGCGAACGAAACCGACCGAGACCAGAAGGCTGGTGACCAGCCCGACGATGAGTTTTTTGAGGTGATTCATAACGCTCACGATTCTGCCCCGGCGCGCTGCGAAATCCGCGCCCGCAAATCGCCATTCTTCAGGCCGGTCGAAACCCGCAGGCGTGGTGCGCGTCCCCCTGAAATTAGGTGTTTTAGTCCATCGTCCGAGTGCGCAAGCTTCGGCACGTTTTCTCATGCCTCCGCGCTTTCGATCCCTCGTTTGGATGCTGCTCATCGGAGGAGCCGCGCTCCGCGCGCCGGCCGCGTGGGACGATCGCTCGCTCGGCGATCCGGCGCTCGAGATCTTCGGGCCGCGCGTGCTCGGGCAGCAGGCGGAGCTCTGGGGCATGGCCCAACACCCGCGCAGCGGCGCGATCTACGTCGCGGCGACGGAAGGGCTCATCGTGTTCGACGGGCAGTCGTGGAATCTCCGCCCGCTCGATTCGCACTCCTACGTCCGCTGCGTCGCGTTCCAGCCCGGCACCGAGCGCGTCTGGGTGGGCGCGCCGAGCCTCGGTTATTTCGACGAATTGCCGGGGGGGAAATTCCGCTTCGTGTCGCTGCGCGACAAGCAACCGGTCGCGCCCGACGAGTTGCAGGCGATCTGGGCGTGCCACGCCGCCGAGCGCTACGTCGATTTCGTGTCGAACCAGCACGTGCTCCGCTGGGACGGCGAAAAATTCCTTACCTGGCACTACTCCGGTGCGCAGCGGCTGTTTCCGATCCACTTCGAAGGCGCGCTTTGGTTCCACCATCCCGAGACCGGACTGTATCGCCTCGATGCGAGCGGCCCGGTGAAGCTCTACGAGCCGGACCAGTTGCCGGCGGCCGCGCTGTTCTGGCTGGGCCGGTGCGACGGCGAACTCGTCGGCGCCTCCAACCGTGGCCTGCAAACGATCGGGCCCGCCTCGCGCGCGCTCAGCTCGCCCGCGCTCAATCGCTTCGCGGCCGAGGGCCACCTCGTCAGCGTCGCCGATCTGCCGGGGGGCTTCCAGGCGTGGGCCACGCTGCACGGCGGCGTCGCGATCGTCTCGCCCGCGGGCGTAATCGTCCGCCAGATCAATTCCGAGTCCGGTCTCGGCGGCACCGTTTTCACCGAACTCGTCGACCGCGAGGGGAATTTGTGGATCCTCACCGAGTCCAATCTCGCGCGCGTGCCCGCCAGTGGAGCCACCGCCACGGTGAAACTGCCCAACGCCGCCGGCGGGCTCACCTCGCTGCGCCGCGACGCCGATCAGAACGTCTGGCTGTGCGCCGACAACCGCGCCTTCCGCGTGCAAGCGCGCGCGACCGTCGGCGGTCCGCTGCGCGTCGAGGCCCTGCCGCCCGGCCTCGGCGGCTATCGCTCCGCGTTTCCCACGCCGTTCGGCCTGCTGCTCGCGCGCTTCGGCGCCATCGATCTCCTCCACGACGGCCAGTTCACCGCGAACGTCGCCTCCTTCCCCGGCCACCTCGCCTCGGTCGAGCAGGCTGCCCCCGTCGGCGACGACCGTTTCGTGCTGTTGAAGGACGACGGCTTCGGCGAACTCGAGCGCGCTCCCGACGGCACGTGGCGCACCGCCGCGCAATTGGTGACGACGACTGCGGCGAGCGGCGTCGTCGAGGACCGCGCCGGCAACATCTGGATGGGCAACTTCCGTTCGCCCCTCCTCGTCGCCCGCCGGGAAAACGGGGCGCTACAGCCCGCGCGCACCGTCTACGGCAACTTCCCCGCCTTCGCCACCGGCACGTTGGTCTTCGATCGGGCCGACGACATCCTCGTGATCGCGCAACGCCGCCTCTTTCTGCTCACGTCCGAACGACCGCCCCGCGAGTTGGCGCTCACGTTGCCCGCCACCCCCATCGGCGGTGCCGTCTCGAAAGACGGACAGCGCCTCTATCTGCGGTTCCAACGCGCCGACGCGCCCATCGGCTACAACTTCGGCGTCGGCGTGGTCGAGTTGTCCGCCGACGGCAGCACGGCGCGCTGGCGCGATCTGTTCGTCCCCGGGCTGCAAACGGTCGGCCAGCTCACCGCGCTCGAAGTCACGCGCGAGCGCGACGCCGACACCCTGTGGATCGGCGGCAGCGACGGCTTGATCCAGGCGCGACCGGCGGAGCTGCACGATTGGGCGCCGCCGCATCCGCCTTCGATCGATTTCGTCGGAAGCCTGACCGGCACGGAGTTCTCCTCGGACCAACAACTCCATTTCCAAATTCGCAGCTACGAGATCGCGCTCCGGCCCGCGCTCCGGTTCCAAACCCGCTTCGGCCTCGCGCAAGCCGAGTGGAGCAGCCCTTCGTCGCGTGTCTCGTTCGATTTCTCCAGCCTCCGCGAAGGCACCTACACGTTCTCCGCCCGCACCGTGAATCCCGCCGGCCAGGCCAGCGAGCCCACGAGTTTCACGTTCACGATCCTCCCGCCGTGGTATCGCTCTCCATGGGCCTACACCGGCTACGCCGCCGGTGCCGGACTCGCGGTGCTCGGCGCCGTGCGTTACCGCGAGCGCCGGATGCTCGCCCGCACCCTCGAGCTCGAACGCCTCGTCCACGAGCGCACCGCGGAACTCGAGAAAGCCAACGCCGCCAAGGACGAGTTTCTCGCCAGCATGAGCCACGAGATTCGCAATCCGATGAACGGCGTCGTCGGCCTCTCCGCCGCCATCGACATCTCGCCGCTCAACGACGAGGGCCGCTACCGCTTCGGCCTGCTCCGCCACTGCGCCTCGCACCTCGCCTCGCTGCTCGAGGATATTCTCGATTTTTCCAAGCTCCAGTCCGGCACGATCGAGCTCGACCCGCAGCCGTTCTCGCCCGCCGAAGTGCTCGAAGCGGTGTCCGCCATCACTGCGCCCGTCAGCGCCGCCGCCGGCGTGAGCGTCGAATTCGCCCTCGGCCCCACCGTGCCGCCCCGCCTCATCGGCGATGCGCGGCGCATCCGTCAGGTGCTGCTCAACTACGTCGGCAACGCCGTGAAATACGCGCCGCAAGGCACCGTCGAAGTCACTGCCTGGTCGCGACGCGGCGCCGCCGGCGGCACCATCCTCGTCTTTGCCGTGTCCGACGAAGGACCGGGCATTCCGCCCGAAGAGCAGACCCGCATCTTCGAGAAATTCGAGCGCGGCGCCGGCGCGCGCAGCAGCCGTATCCCCGGCACCGGCATGGGACTCGCCGTCTGCCGCCGCCTCGCCGAAAAAATGGGCGGCCGCGCCTGGGTCGAGAGCGCTCCCGGCCAGGGCTCCACCTTCTACCTCGAACTCGAACTGCCGATCGCCGTGCGCGCGCCGGTCGACGCCGTCGAACGCTCCCTCACCGCTCTGCCGAAACGCGCGCTCGTCGTCGACGACGAGGAATACAACGTCGTTTCCCTGTCCGCCCTGCTCGAACGCCGCGGCTTCACCGTCCGCTCCGCGCTCAACGGCGACGAGGCGCTGCGCGCCGCCGTCGAGCACCAACCCGACATCATCTTCCTCGACTACGACATGCCCGACACCACCGGGCCGCAACTCGTCCGCCGCATCCGCGAGACCCTGCAACCGCTCGGCCGCCAGCCGCTCGTGCTGGCCACCACCGCCTACTCCACCGTCGAGAAGCGCGAGGAGTGCCTCGCCGCCGGCATGGATGGCTTCCTCGGCAAACCGGTCGTCGAGGAACGCCTGCGCGCCGCACTCGAACAAGCCATCCTCCATCGCGCGCCGGCCAGCGCGCGCCACCTGATCACGCCCGACGCGCAGATCTTCGACCCGCTGGAGAATCTCCAGATGCTCGCGCGCCAGCACGCGCGCACCCTCGAAAGCGAACTCGCCGAATTCGGCACCGCGGCGGCGGACGAGTTCACCGGCCTCACCGAGGCGATCGCCGCGAACGACGTGACCGCCAGCGCCCGCGCCGCCCACAAAATCTCCGGCCGCTTCGGCTTTTTGCACGCCGCCGCGCCGATGCGTCGCGCGCTGCACCTGGAGCAAATCTGCCGCGCCGGCGATTGGGCGGCCGCGCAACGCCTCGCCGAGGAGCTGGCGCACGACTGGACCGCGCTGCGCGACTCCCTCGCGCGACTCACATGCGCGTCGGCCGAGTGAGCCCGTTCACGATCGCATAGTGGATCAGCTTCGGCGTCGTGTGGATGTCGAGCTTCTTCATGATGTCGCGGCGGCGCGATTGCATCGTCGCCGGACTGATGCCGAGCGCAGTGGCGATCTCCTCGTCCGACATCGCGTGCCCGATCATCGCGAGGATTTTCATCTCGTAATCCGACAGCACGCGGTTGAACGCGCGCGGATCCTGCCGCAGCCGCGCGCTCGATTCGGTCACCGCGCTCGTGTAGAAGACGTTTCCGCCGAGCACCGTCGTCAACGCCGCGCGCAACGTGTCCGCGCTCTGGTTCATCTTGTCGACGAAGCCGTGCAGGCCGAGCTTCTGCACCTGCAGCATCGTCCACGGATCGCAATGCGAGGAGATGCCGACCACCTTGATCTTCGACTTCGAGCGGTCGGCCAGCACCTGCCGCGCGATCTCGAGGCCATCGATGTCCGGCAGCGAAAAATCCAGCATCAACAAGTCCGGACTCAGCCGGTTCACCAGCCCCAGACCCTCCACGCCCGAAGCGGTGTTCGCCAGCACCTCGACGCCCCACTCCGTGAAGCAGCCGGCCAAAAAATCGGCGAACAGCTTCTGATCTTCGATGATGATGGCGGTGTGGCCGTGCAAAGGATCATCGAGCGGACGGCGGGGCGGCTTTGCAGGTGAACTCACTGCGCGGAGGCTACGCCAAAGCCTCAGCGCATCAAGCCAAGGGTGGACACATGACGCCCGCGCGCGTAACTCGACCGCGTGAACCTCGTGCTCTTCGCTCCCGACGAGATCGCCGCGCCGCTGCCGCGCCGCGATCCGCGCGCGCGCCACTTGCTCGAAGTGCTCCGTCGCGCGCCCGGCGAGGAATTCGACGCCGGTCTCGTCAACGGTCCGCGCGGCAAAGGCCGCATCGACGCCGTGCACGACGACGCTCTCGCGCTCTCGTTCACCTGGGGCGCGCCACCCGCGCCGCCGGACGCCATCACGCTGCTCGTCGGCTTGCCGCGCCCGCAAACCGCACGCGACATCCTGCGCGACGCGACGACGCTCGGCGTGAGCGCGATTCATTTCGTCGCCGCCGAAAAGTCCGAGCCGAGCTACGCCCAAAGCGCCCTATGGCGCGACGGCGAATGGCGCCGCCACGTGCTCGCCGGTGCGGAGCAGGCCTTCTCCACGCAAATTCCCGCAGTCACCGCCACGCACCCGCTCGCCGCCGCGCTCGCGCTCGTCGCACCCGACGCCACGCGCGCGCCGACGCGCCTCGCGCTCGACAACTACGAAGCGCCACGCGCCCTGAGCGATTGTCATCCATTACGTGACAAACCGCTCGTGCTCGCTCTCGGCCCCGAGCGCGGCTGGGGCGCACGCGACCGCGCGCAGCTCCGCGCCGCCGGCTTCGAGTTCGCGCACCTCGGCTCGCGCGTGCTGCGCCTCGAGACCGCCGTCGTCGCCGCCCTCACGCTCGCCAAGGCCGCGCGCGGCACGCTTTGAGTAGGGCCGGCTTTTAACCGGCCCAGTTGGACCTTCGCTCGCACGCGTCATCCGCGAGCGACGTCGCACCCAGACCGGTCGGAGACCGGCTTTACCTCGCGATCCCGCTTCGCATCCCAGCCGGGCCGGCTGAACCCGGCCCTACTCCGCCCGCTTGAAAAAACACACCGTCGGCTGGCGCGTGCCTTTGCCGAGGCGCTTCACGCAGGTCCAGCCCGGCGGCGTCAGCTCCAGCTCGCCGGGCATTTCAAAAACGATCACCGGGTCGGCCTTGCTCGCGAGCAACTCGGTCAGCTTCGCGAACAGCTTCGGCGCCACGTCCGCAATGATGTCATAGGGCGGATCGACGAAGACCAGGTCCGGCGCGTCGCCCGCCAGCGGCACGTTCGTCGCGTCCGTGTTCAGCACCGTGAGGTCGTGCGGACCGCGCGCGAGGCTCTTGCAGACGGCGGCGATGTTTTCGCGAATGCAGGCGGCGGTCTTGCCATTTTTTTCCACAAACACGCCGCCGGCCGCACCGCGGCTCAGCGCCTCGAGGCCATACGCGCCACTGCCCGCGAACAAATCGAGAAACCGCGCGCCCGGCACGCGACTCGCGATGCTCGAGAACACGGCCTGCCGCATCGCGTCCGTCGCCGGCCGCACTGCGTCGCCTTTCGGCAGCGTGAGCGGGATGCCGCGAGCGTTGCCGCCGGTTATGCGCATGCGCCGGTCCTCCGTGCGGTCCTGCGCGGCGTGCTCCGCCATGACTTTCTCTGGCGCGACGGGGGAACACATCCTGCTGATTGGGGTTTTAACATACTGTTTGCGCCCTCGCGGACCGGGATTTACGTGTCCCTGTTCTGCGCGAGCCATCACCTAACTGGCCCGCGTGGACGCAAAAGCAACAATCGACCAAGCATGACGTCCCGACTCGCAGTCTGGCTGCTCTTCGCGGCCGGGTTCGTGATGCCGCTCCGCGGCGCCGAGCTCAACGGCTGGCCATTGCGCGTCGCCAACGTCGACGAACGCACCGGCGAGGTGACCGCGCAGCAAGGTCTCGGGCCGTTCCTCGCCGAGCGCACGTCGCCCGACGGCACTTCGGTGCGCATGCTGCGTCCGCTCTTCCTGCATGAAGCGAAAGGCGAACAGGAGACGGTGCACTTCCTCTACCCGCTCGTCACCTGGCGGCGCGACGGCGCGGATTCGTGGTTTTCGTTTTTCCAACTGGTCAACGATCGCCGCGAAGCCGGCTTCGGCGGCGAACGCGTGCACGGGCTCGATGTCTGGCCGCTCTATTTTTCGCGCCAGAGCGGCGATCCGGCGACGAGCTACCGCGGGCTGTTGCCCGTCGGCGGCGAAATTAAAAATCGCTTCGGCAAGGACCGGCTCACTTGGGCGGCATTTCCGCTCTATCTCCGCGTCGAAAAAGACGGCCGCCACACGAACTACGTGCCGTGGCCGTTCCTGCGTTTCACCGGCGGCAACGGGCATCATGGTTTCGAGTTCTGGCCGCTCTTCGGCCACGTCGCGCGCGCGGACGACTACGACAACCAGTATTACCTCTGGCCGCTCGTCTACAAACAGGTGAAACACCTCGATGAGTCCGCGGGCGCCGGTGCCACGCGCGAGAGCCTCGGCTTCCTGCCGTTCTACACGCGCACGACCGCACCGGGCTACATCGACGAGAACTACCTCTGGCCGTTCTTCGGCTATACCGACCGCACCGCGCCGAAGCGTTATCACGAGACGCGCGCCTTCTGGCCGTTCCTCGTGCAGGGCCGCGGCGACGAGCGCTACGTGAACCGCTGGGCGCCGCTCTACACGCACAGCGTCGTCAAAGGCTACGACAAGACCTGGATCGGCTGGCCGCTCTTTCGCAACGCCCGCTGGTCCGACCACGCGATCGCGAACGAGCGCAACCAGTTTCTCTTTTTCGTCTACTGGTCGCACGAGCAACGCAGCCTCGCCAACCTCGCCGCCGCGCCCGCCTACAAGAAACATCTCTGGCCCCTCTTCAGCGTCTGGGACAACGGCGCCGGCCGCCGCCAGCTTCAAGTCGTGAGTCCGTTCGAGGTGTTTTTCCCGAGCAACCAGCCGGTGCGCGAACTCTACACGCCGCTCGCCGCTCTCTACCGCTACGATCAGCGCGCGCCCGACGACACCCGCTGGAGCATCCTGTGGAGTCTCGTGAGCCGCCGTCGCTCGCCCACCGAGCGCGAGTTTCATCTCGGCCCGCTCTTCAGCACGCGCGCGACGCCGCAGTCCGGCGAACGCGTCGCGCTCGGCAACGGCCTGCTGAGCTGGCGGCGCACACCCGGCGAACGCCGCTGGAAGTTTTCCGTTTTCGATTTTCGTCGTTCCGTCGCTTCACCGGCCCCCGCGGCCGCTCTCCCATGAAACAGCTCACCCTCGTCATCGGCCACATCGGCGGCGTCGTGCTCCTCACGACGCGCACGCTGAAATACGCCGGCACGCTCCCGCGCCAATTCGGGCGCTTCGTCGAGCAATGCTTCCTCATCGGCTACACCTCGCTGCCGATCGTCACGATCCTGAGCTTCTTCATCGGCTCGGTGCTCGCGCTGCAGAGCGGTTACTCGATGGAAAATTTCGGCGCGAAGCAGTTCATCGGCACGCTCGTCGGCCTCTCGATGGCGCGCGAACTCGGCCCCGTCATGGTCGCCATCCTCATCGCCGGCCGCGTCGGCAGCGCCATCACGGCCGAGTTGGCGTCGATGAAAGTCTACCAGGAAATCGACGCGCTCGTGACGATGAACATCCCGCCCGAGCGCATGCTCGTGCTCCCGCGCCTCGCCGCCGTGCTCGTGATGATGCCGGTGCTCGCGCTCATCGCCAACCTCTGCGGCTGGTATGGCGGCGCGCTCATCTGCCAATACACGCACTTCATCTCCGTCGACAGCGAGTCCTACTTCGCCGCGCTGAAACGCTACATGGACTGGAAAGACATCACCGACGGCCTGCTGAAGGCCGAGACCTTCGGCTTCGTGATCGTCCTCGTCTGCTGCTACATCGGCCTCAACACCCGCGGCGGCCCGCGCGAGATCGGCGCGTCCGTCACGCGCGCCGTCGTCACTTCGCTCATCCTCATCCTGGTGCTCGATTACTTCGTCACCAAGGCGCTCCTCTGACCGGCCATGAGTTCACCCAACTACACCGCCACTCCCTTCGCCGGCAAAACCTTCGGCGTCACGGTCGACCACCTCACGAAGAAATTCGGCGGCGTCACCGTCCTGAAGGACATCAACCTCGAAGTCCGCGCCGGCGAGATCTTCTGCATCATGGGCCCGAGCGGCTCGGGCAAAAGCGTTTTGCTGAAACACATCGCCGGCCTCGAGCTGCCCACGAGCGGCCAGGTGCGCATCGGCGACTACGACGCCGCCGATCCCGACACGCGCGACAAGGTCCACCTCGCCCTCGTCTTCCAGGCCGGCGCGCTCTTCAACTCGCTCACGGTTTACGACAACCTCGCGCTCTACCCGCGTGAGCACCGGCAATGCAACGAAGCCGGCATCCGCGAGCGCGTCATGCACGCGCTCTCGATCCTCTCGCTCGAGAAAGCCGCGCAAAAATACCCGTCCGAACTCTCCGGCGGCATGAAGAAGCGCGTCGCCATCGCCCGCGCCCTCGTCATGGAGCCGCAACTCCTCCTCTACGACGAGCCGACCTCCGAGCTCGATCCCGTGATGGGTGCCACGATCAGCGAGATCATCGCCACGCTCCGCGAGCAGACCGCCGTCACCAGCATCGTCGTCACGCACGATCGCGACCTCGCGATCAACATCGCCGACCGCATCGCGATCATCTTCGACGGCAAAATCCGCGCCACGGGCAAGCCCGCCGATTTTCGTGAGCCGAAGGAACGCGAGATCGCCGACTTCCTTACGCCGGTCATCGACCTCAAGAATCCCCGCTTCAAACAACTGGAGAACTCCCATGAATAACACGCAACAGACCGTCCGCGTCGGCCTCTTCTTCCTGCTCGGCTGCGCGCTGGCTTGGATCACGTTCGAGTCGCTCAGCGGCGGCCAGATATTCAAGAAAAGCGGCTATACCCTCGTCGCGCCCTTCGCCAACCTGAAGGGCCTCAAGGAAGGCGACGAAGTGCTCATGGCCGGCGTGAAGATCGGCTCCGTCGCCGTCACGCGGCTCGGCAACCAGCGCGTCGAAGCCGTTCTCACCATCGACCCGAAAGTCGCCATCCCGAACGACGCCGTCGCCTCCGTCGAGACCTCCAGCCTCCTCGGCAGCCAGCACCTCGCCGTCAGCTTCGGCAGCTCCGCCGTCATGTTGAAAGACGGCGACACGATGAAGACCAAGAACACCGCCGACATGAACGAGGTCATCGCCCAACTCGGCTCGCTCGGCTCCAAGCTCGAAGGCGTCGCCGATAACATCGGCAAAGCCCTCGGCGGCGACAGCGGCTCCGGCTCGCTCTTCAACAAGCTCGACAAACTCGTCGACCAAAACGGCCCGAAGCTCACCGACACGATCGCCAACCTCCAGGACATCACTGGCAAAATCAAAAACGGCGAAGGCACCTTCGGCAAACTCGTCAACGACCCGAAGCTCCACGACGACCTCGTCGCCGCCGTCGGCGAGATCAAGGCCGCCGCCGCCGACGCGAAGGTCTTCATGGCCGACACGCGCGGCATCATCGCCGACGTGAAGTCCGGCAAAGGCGCCGTCGGCACGCTCCTCTACGACCAGGCCACCGCCGAAAACCTGAAAGTCTCCGTCGCCAACGTCCGCACTGTCACCGACAAGATCGCCAAAGGCGAAGGCACGCTCGGCAAGCTCCTCGCCGACGACACCATGTATAAAGACATCCAGGGCGTCATGAAGAAAGCCGACCGCGCGCTCGACGGCATGGGCGACTCCGGCCCGATCACGGCGGTCGGCGTCGTCGCCAACGCGCTCTTCTGAGCGACTCGATGCGGGACGCGACTCCAGTCGCGCCACGGCTCGGCAGAAGCCGAGTCCTCCATGAAACAGCCTCCTCCAAACCCGCGCCTCACCCGCGCGGGTTTTCGTTTTCAGCGCACCTCGATCGCAAACCGCCTCCGCCTCGTAGCAGCCGACGTGAGGAGGCTGGGAACGCGGCATCTCGTTCATCAGCCTCCTCACGTCGGCTGCTACGCCAATCCACACGCCCGCCTGTGCGCCGGCGTCACTTCACCGCGCTTGCCGCCACCGGCCCATCGCATTTCGTTTCCGTCATGCCGCTCGTCATCCAACTCCTTCCCGGCGAATTCGCCATCGCCCGCCTTCCCGCCGACGCCGCGATCCCCGATTGGGTGAAATCACCCGTCTTCAGCGCCACCACGCGCACCGCCGACGAGCTCTCGATCCTCTGCCCCGCCGCGCTGATTCCGCCCGACGTGAAACACGAAGCCGGCTGGCGCCTCTTCAAGCTGCGCGGTCCGTTCGCGTTCACCGAGACCGGCATTCTCTCCTCCGTGCTCGACCCGCTCGCCTTCTCGCGCATCAGCATCCTCGCGCACTCGACCTTCGACACCGACTACGTGCTCGTGAAACAGGCGCAAGTCGACGATGCCGTGCGCACGCTCCGCCACGCCAACCACACCGTCGAGCGCCTGTAGTAGGGCCGGCTTCAGTCGGCCCAAATGCAGCCGCGAAATGCACACCATAAGGGAATACTGCGCGACTTGAGGCCGGCTGAAGCCGGCCCTACTTTGGCACACCTTCGGCTGCGCTTCGTCCCATGCCCCACCCCGCCCTCACCTTCCAAGTCATGACCGAGGCCGACTGGCCGGACGTGCAACGCGTCTACGCCGAAGGCATCGCGACCGGCATGGGTACGTTCGAGTCCACGCCACCGGAATCGTTCGTCGATTTCATCAAAACCAAAATCGCGAGCGCCTGCGTCGTCGCCCGCGATGCGCGCGGCGCACTCGCCGCGTGGGCCGTGCTCATTCCGGTTTCGTCGCGCCACGTCTATCGCGGCGTCGCCGAGATGAGCCTCTACGTCGCCGCCTCGCATCGCGGCCAGCGCGTGGGCGATGCGCTCATGCGCGAGATGGTCCGCCTCAGCGAAGCGCAGGGCTTCTGGACGCTCCAGTCCTCCACTTTCCCGCAAAACACCGCGAGCCTCGCGCTCCAGCAGCGCCACGGCTTCCACATCGTCGGCATCCGCGAAAAAATCGGCCGCATGTCACACGGCCCGCTTGCCGGCCAATGGTGCGACACGCTCCTGCTCGAGCGCCGGAGCAAGACCGTCGGGTGCGTGTAGCCGCCGGCGGCCCGCCGGCTAGGATGCTCGTGGCTGGCGAGACGCCTGCGCCACTTGCTCTACGCCGCCGGCCGCACCAGCGGCAGCGTGAACACGAACGTCGCGCCCGCGCCCGGCTCGCTCTCGCAACGCACCTTGCCGCCGAGTGCGTCGACGACGCGCTGCACGATCCACAGGCCGAGCCCCGAGCTCTTTTCACCGCCCGTCGGTTGCGCGCGGCCTTTGCCGAATTTCCGGAAAAGTTGCGCGATGTCGTCCGCATTCATGCCCGGGCCGTGATCGGTCACCGTCAGGCGCATGCCGTCGCCCTCGCGCACGAGCGCGATCTCGATCGACTGACGCGCGGGGGAATACTTCACGGCGTTCGAGAGCAGATTGTCCACCACCTGGCGAAACGCGCCCTCGTCGGTCTGCACCACGAGCGGCGCGGCGGGCAACGCGAGCTCGAGTCGCAGTTGTTTCAACGCCGCCGGTTCCGCGAACGACTCGACCGCCGCGCGCACCGTGCGCGTCAGATCGACGGGGTCGAAATGAAACTGCCGCTGGCCCGACTCGATCGCGTTCGCGTCCATCAGGTCGTCGATCAAGCGGCCCATTTTCTGCGCATGGCTGCGCAGGCGCGCCGCCGTCTCCTCGTGCTCATGCGGCAGATCGCCGAGGCGCAGCAAGTCCACGCCCATGACGACCGCGGTGAGCGGATTGCGGAGATCGTGTGCGAGCATGTGCATCAGCTCCGACTTCTCCTCGCTCGCGCGCGTGAGCCGCTCGTGCGTCTGCTCGAGCTCGGCCTGGACGCGGCGCCGCTCGGAGAGCTCACGCGCGAGGCGGCGATTGTGCCAGAGAATGAGTCCGCCGATGAGCACCGCCACGACGACGACGACTCCGGCGACGCGCACGATGCGCGCCGACCATACGCTCTCGTCCAGTTCGACGCCGACCCAGCGATTGGAAATCGCGTGGCGCTCGGCGGGGGTGATGCTCGCGATCGCCTTGTTGACGATCACGGCCAGTTCGGGCTGGTCGCGGCGCACGCCGAGATAGTTTTCGTTGGCCACGCCGCGACTCTCGAGGACGACGCCCAAGCGCAGATTCGTGAGATGGCGCGCCTTGATGATGTAGACCGCGTTCACGGCGTCGGACACCGCTCCGAACGCCTCGCCGCGCGCGACCGCCAGCATCGCCGCTTCGGAAGTCGGATAATCGACGATCTGCGGATCGGACATCGCCGACTCCACCATCGCCCGCATCGCCGTGTAGCCTTGGACGAGCGCGATGCGCCGGCCGCGCAGCTCGCCGATTTCAAAGGGAACCGGCGAGTTGTCGCGCGTCACGAGCACGTCCGGCG
Source organism: Opitutia bacterium (assembly GCA_016187945.1). Taxonomy (GTDB): domain Bacteria; phylum Verrucomicrobiota; class Verrucomicrobiia; order Opitutales; family Opitutaceae; genus Didemnitutus. The sequence continues at coordinate 873,175 of JACPIT010000005.1, read as the reverse complement.
CATAGCCGTAGGCGCGGGTGTAGATCAGGAACGCTTCGCGCTCTTTCACGTAGCCGAGGCTCATCAGCAGATCGAGTCGCCCCGCCTTGAAATCGCTCACCACCTCTTCCCAATTCGCGCGCGTTTCGTTGCGAAATCGCAGGCCGGTGCGCTGCGCGATCAGGTCGAGCACGTCGGGATCGATGCCCACGATATTCCCGCGGGCATCCCGGAACGAATACGGCGCATAGCTGATGTCGTGTCCGACGCGCACTTCCGGGTGGGCCGCGATCCAGTTTTTCTCGTCCGCGGTCAGACCGATGTCGATGTCGGGCGACGCCGCGCGGGCGCTCGCCAGAAGGATGGCAAAGATAAACAGCAACGGGAAAGGGAACCTCACGTCGTCAAGGGGCTCGCGAAGGAGCGGAAGGTATGGACCGCTTATCGGCACAAACCGGCGCGGACCGGAGGGGTTTTAGGAATATCACACAACAATTTCTTCGCAGGCGAACGCGCGCGGCGGCGCAAGCGGCGCTTCGGGCCGCACGCCGCGTCAGCGCGGCAGCGTGAAGCTCTCGAACTGCTGCTTCACTTCCTGGAGGAACGCGGCGGCGCCGGCGCCGTTCACGACTTTGTGGTCGAAGGTCAGCGAGAGCGTCACGACCTCGCACGGGTAGATCAGACCGCCGTCGTTGATCATCCGCTCGTGCGCGGTGCCGATGAAGAGCGTCGCCATCGCGGGCGGCACGACGATCGGCGTCGCACTCTCGACACCGAACGCGCCGAGGCTGGTGATGTTGAGCGGCGCCTGCACGTCGAGGAGCTTGCCGGCGCGCGTCTCGTCGACGGCGCGGTTGTAGGCGGCGCTGAAGTCGGCGAAGGAAAGTTTGTTCGCGCCGCCGATCGCCGCCGTCGCGAGACGATCGCCTTCGAGCGCGACGGCGACACCTTGGTCGAAGACCGGCTGCTCGAGGATCGTGCCGTCCTTGCCGACGAGGCAGCGGAACGCCGCGTGTTTTTCCTGCGCGCGCGTGACGCACCACGCCATCATCGCCGACGGCGACGACGCGGTTTTGCCGAGCTTCGCCTTCGCGGCCTCGCGGGCTTTTTTCAACGGCTCCCAACGGGCGTCCATCAACATGTTCGCGGGCACGACGGCATCGAGGCGCTTCGTGATCGCAGGGTGCAAGGCGGGCGGGCGGACGTTGCCATTCATGGAAGTGGGAGCGGAAGCGGAAATCGCGGGGGCGGGTGCTGAGAGCTTCGCTGCGGAAATTGTAGGAGCGGGTTTATCCCGCGATTCGTCCGGCTGCGAGTCGCGGCGTAAAGCCGCTCCCACAGCGCTGCCCGCGGCCGGCTTCGCCGGCGCCGCGCCTCCGATCGGCAATCCGGCCACGCTCGCGGCGTCGCCGGTGACGAGCGCGATCTCTTGTCCGATGAGCACGGTGTCGTCGACCTTGATGCGCCACTCCTTGAACGTGCCGGCGAACGACGCTTCGACCGGGTAAACGGCCTTGTCGGTCTCGAGTTCGCAGAGCACGTCGTCGTGCTTCACGGCGTCGCCGGGCTTCTTGTTGAGATTCACCACGCGCGCGGAACGCAGTCCCTCGCCCATGATCGGCACGCGCACGAGGATGTCGCTCGTGCCGGGGAGCACGGTGTTTTGCGGCGCGTGCGAGGACGGAGCGGCGGCCGCGGTCGATTCGGTTGTCGGAGCGGCTTTGGGCCGCAATTCGTCCGCCTGCGGGTCGCGGCGTAAAGCCGCTCCGACAGTTTCCAGCGGCGCAACCGCCGGCGGCACTTCCCCGCGCACGACGTTCATCGATACCAGCTCCCAAATCGCTTCGACGATCTGCGGCACCGAGGGCAGCGCGGCGTATTCGTAGATCGGGTTGTAGGCGATCGGCACGTTGCCTTTCGTGATAAGCCGCGGCGGCGCCTTCAGCGCACCGAAAATCTCCCCGCGCCCGACGACGTGCTGCACGATCATCTGCCCGACGGAGCACGCCTCCGTGTCTTCCTGGATGACGATCAGCCGGCCCGTCTTGCGCACGGAGGCTTCGATCGTCGTCTTGTCCCACGGCACGATCGAGCGCAGGTCGATCAGTTCGACGCTCACCTCGCCCTTCAACTCCGCGATCGACTCGTGGGCTTTCTCCATCGTGTTTCCCCACGCGACGATCGTGAGGTCGTCGCCGGCGGTGACGACACGTGCCGAACCGAGCGGGATGGATCTGATCGGCTGCGTCGACTCGGCCTCGGCCCACAGCATGTGCTTCGGCGCGAGGAAGAGCGTGATGTCCTCGCCGTGCATCGCGGTCCAGAGCAGTCCAGCGGCGTCCTCGGGTGTGGAGGGAATGACGATGTTGATGCCGGGAAAATGCGCGTAAGCCGCCTCGTTCGCCTGCGAGTGCCAGATCGAGCCGCCCGGCAAATAGGCGCCGTAGGGCGCGTAGAACACCGCGGGCACCTTCCACGCGCCGTTCGAGCGCCAGCGGATATTCGCGAGGTTCTGCACGATCTGGTTGAAGCCGGGAAAACTGAAATCGATGAACTGCAGCTCGAACACCGGCCGCCGTCCGTAGAGTGCGAGGCCGCCGCCGATGCCGAAGATCGTCGATTCCGCGAGCGGCGAATTGAAAACCTGCTCGGGAAAATCCGTGGAAAGTTTCTGCGTGAGGCGGAACACGCCGCCCTTCGGATCTTCGATGTCCTCGCCGAAAATCACCCGGCCCGGATCGGCGTCGAGACCGGCGCGGAGCGTCTTGTTGATCACGTCGCCCATGCGGTAGCGGCCGGGCTTGAACAGCTCCTCGTTCAGGTCGGGTGAGGCGCCGGTCACTTCGAGGAGCAGTTCGTCGGCGCGCGGATCCTCGGCGCGCTCGGCGGCGGCGTAGTCGGCGCGCACTTTCTCTTTGATCTCCTCGTCGAGCTTCGCGAACTCCGCCTCGGTCAACTCACCGAGCTTGATCATGCGATCACGGAGCACGCGGATCGGGTCCGCCTTCTCCATCGCGGCGATGTCTTCTTTCGTGCGATAGAGCGTGTGGTCGTCCGAGCTGGTGTGGCTCGAGAGCCGCTCGACCTTCGCCCAGAGAAACACCGGGCCTTCGCCGGCGCGAAGCTTCGCGACCGCCTGCTGCGTCTCCATGTGCACGACGTCGAGGTCGGAACCTTCGATCGCGCGCCATTGCGATTTGTTGAGCACGTCGATCGCCAGCGGGTTGGTTTTCCGCGTCGGCGTCGAAATGCCGTAGGCATTGTCCTCGACGATGAAGAGGATCGGCAGCCTCTTCTCCTGCGCGAAGCTGATCGCCTCGTAGAAATCGCCCTGGCGCGTCGCCGCGTCGCCGATCGAGGTCACGACCACGCTGTCCTTGCCGTCGAGCTTCATGCCCCACGCGATGCCGCAGGCCGGCAGCAATTGCGCCCCCAGCGGCGTCGGCACGCTGACGATGTTCAGCTCCCGCGCCGAGAAATGCGACGGCATCATGCGGCCGCGCGAGGTGGACTCGCGCTTCGCGAAATACTCGAGCGCGAGGTGACGCGTCGTCACGCCGCGCCCCATGCACATCCCGCGATCGCGGTAGTAGGGCACGATGAAATCGCTGTCGCGGAGTTGCGCGCCCAGCGCGCTGAACGCCTCGTGTCCGCGCCCCGAGACATGGAAATGCCCTTTGCCCTGGCGATTCAGGCTCTCCTCGCGCAGATCGCCGTGCCGGCTCTCCAGCATCGTGCGCAGCAGGTGGCGCCGCTGTTCCTTGTTCAGAGTCGAGGTCGTGGCTTTGGCCATGGTCGGACGTGGGGGTAGGTTTTGGAAAACAATCCGCGCGGCAACGGCAATTCTCGCAGCCGCGATTCAGTTCCAGAGCGGAATTTCGCTAAAGAGTCTGCGTCAAACGCGACCGTGAGCGCGCGCGTAGCGCATGAGGCCGCCGCGGAACGCCGGGAAGCCCGTGCCCATCAGCAGCGCGAAATCGGCGTCGTCCGCCGTCTTCAACACGCCTTCGTCCAGCACGCGCTTCGTCTCCGCGATCATCACGCCGTTGAGGTGACCTTGAATCGCCGTCGCGTCCATCGACTTCGCCGCCGCCGGAGCGAACGACGCCATCGCGGGGTTCAGCGCTTCCTTGCCGCCGTCGTAGATGTAGAAGCCCGACGACGCGCCGTTCTTCCGGCCCTTCATCCCGGCCGCGAGCATCTTCGCGCACACGCTTGTGCTCCGGAAACGCGCGGGGAAATAGTGTCTCATCTCGCCGTAGATGAAATCCGTCACGTCGACACCGACTTCGTCGATCAAGCGCATCGGGCCCATCGGCCAGCCCCAGTCGCGCATCGCGCGATCGATCACGTCCGTCGGCACGCCTTGTTCCCAGAGCTCGCACGCGGCGTTGAGATAGAAGAACAACACGCGCGTCACGAGGAAGCCCGGCGACGAGCGGCAGATGACCGGCGTCTTGCCGAGGTGCTTCGCGAACGCCAGCGCACGCTCCGCCGTTTCGCGCGTCGTGTGCGGCGAGAGCACCATCTCGATCAGCGGCATGCGACTAACCGGGTTGAAAAAATGCAGACCGATCGTCCGCTCCGGATGCGTCGCCGTCGCGGCGAGCTCGTCGATCGGCAGCGCGGAGGTGTTCGACGCCAGGACGCAGTCGGCGCGCACGACCCGCGACAGCTCGGCGACCAGCGCCTGCTTCGCCGCAACGTTCTCGACGATCGCTTCGACGACGAGGTCGCAATCCGCGAGCGCGTCCAGCTCCGTCGTGCCCTGCACGCGCGCGGCACCCTGCGCCGCCGCGTCGGCGGACATCTTGCCGCGCTTCGCCGCCTCGTCGAACAGACCCTTGATCACGGCGAGGCCGCGATCGACGAACTCTGGCTTCACGTCGCGCATGACGACGCGGTAGCCGCGCGCCGCGCACCATTGTGCGATGCCCGAGCCCATGACGCCGGCGCCGATGACGCCGATTTTCTGGAACGGTGCGGGCGCAACGGCGTTCACCGGCTTCGCGAACCACGCGTCGACCGTGAGCTTCTTCACCGCGTCCTTCAGGAAGAACACGTGCACGAGATTGTGCGCGACTTCGCCTGCCGCGATCTCGCCGAAGAGCGTCGCTTCGAGCTCGAGCGCCACATCCAGCGGAGCGCCCGCGCCCTGCTCGATCACGTCGAGCACCGCGAGCGGCGCCGGTTGCCCGCGCATCCGCGACAGCGCGACTTTGCGCTGCTCGGCGAAAAACGTCGCGTCCGCCGGCGCGCCGGGCGCACGCGCGGGCTTGCCGCTCGCGGCGAGCTTCAGCGCCGCCGCTTTCGCGCGCGCCCGCAACTCCGCCGCCGGCACGATTTCGTCGACGAGGCCGGTCTTGTGCGCTTCGGCCGCGGGCAGAAGTTGCGCTTTCAAAATGTGGTCGACCGCTGCCTTCGCGCCGATGAGTCGCGGCAGGCGCGCGCAGCCGCCCCAGCCGGGGATCAGGCCGATGCCGACTTCCGGCAGGCCGATCACGGTTTCCTTCGCGTCGCTCGCGAGACGCCAGTGGCAGGCAAGCGCGAGCTCGAAGCCGCCGCCGGCACACGCGCCGTGGATCGCGCACACGACGGGCATTTTGAAATTCTCCAGCAGACCAAACAACGCGTGCCCGGCGCGCGACGCCACTTTGCCTTCCGCAGGCGTGGCGATTTTGCCGAGCCACTTCAGGTCTGCGCCGGCGATGAAAATTTTTTCTTTCCCGCTGAGCGCGACGATGGCTTTCACCGGCTCGGCCGCGAGCGCCTCGATCGCGGCGCGCAGCGCGGCTTGCGTGGGCGGGTTGAAGACGTTTGCGCGGCTCGCGGGGTCGTCGAAGGTGATCCAGCCGATGCCGTCGGCATCGACGGCATGGGAAACCGTAGCGGGGTTGCTCATTGGGGGTGTTGAGTTGCGGCCAAGGAACTCCCCGCCCCCGTCGCTGACAACGCCAAGCCCGACGCGCGACCCAACTATTAGTCGCCGTATGACAAATGTAAGCCCGCCGGGTTTTCTCCGAGGTCACCCGCCGCGGCGCTTTTCTCGTAGCAGCCGACGTGAGGAGGCTGCCGAAAACGATTTCATGCTCCCAGCCTCCTCACGTCGGCTGCTACGAAGAACCGCTCCTACCGCCGGCGCGCGCCCGGTCCCGCGAACTTCCGCAGGTATTTCAGCGCCACCTCGAAATCGTGCGGCAGCGGGGCGGTGATCGTCACGCGCTCGCGCGAGAGCGGGTGCGTGAACGTCAACGCGCTGGCGTGCAGCGCGAGCCGCGCGAGCAGCGGACGCTCGTCGTCGCGGCCCTTGTAGCCGCGCTTCAGGTCCGAGAGGAGCAGGCGCGTGTCGTTGCCGTAGAACGGATCGTTCAGGATCGGCCAGCCGCTCGCGGCGAGGTGCACGCGGATCTGATGCGTGCGGCCGGTCTGCGGCCGGCACTCGAGCAGCGTGAACGCGCCGAAGCGCTCGCGCACCGTGAAATCTGTGACCGCGCCCTTGCCGTGTTTACGCACGACGCACATGCGGCCCGGCGCCGCGTCGTCTTCCTTCAACACGAGCTCCACCTGAAACGCGTCCGGTAATCCGCCGTCGGCGCCCGCAATCGTCGGCGCGCCACCGGCCCAGGGCGCGGCGCAATCGCCGGCGCGGACCACGACCGCGAGGTAGATCTTTTCGACCGTCTTCGACTGGAACTGCCCGCTGACGAAATCCAGCGCTGGCTTCGTCTTCGTGCACAGCACGATGCCGCTCGTGTCGGCATCGATGCGGTGGACGTTGGCCACATCGTGGCCGAGCGCAGCGTGGACCTGCGTCATGAGATTCGCGCGCGACTTGTCCCAGCGATCGGGCGCGATGAGCAACCCGCTGGGCTTGTCGAAAGCGATGAGCGCCTCGTCCTCGAAGATAACCGGCGGCAACGACGGCATGCGGTGCGTGTTGAACGGCAACGCCGCGCGTGCCGCAATGTTTTATCCGCCGGAGCGCCCCAACCTTTTGAAAGATTTTTCGCCGCGCGCCCGTGCTCCTTTCTGGCCACTTGGCCCGTAATGCTTTCACTCCTCTCCGTCATGACGCTTGCGCCGCGCTTCCTGGTGAGACTCATCGCGAGCCGGCGCATGCACCGGTTGCAGCGCAAACTGCGCGCGGCCGGAGCCGGACCCGCGCACCAGCGGCGTATTTTCGCCGCGCTCATGGCGGCGCACGCCGGCACGGAGTTCGGCCGGCTGCACGGGCTCGGACCGCGCACCAGCTACCCCGAGTATCGCACCCAGGTGCCGCTGCGCACGCCCGCCGAGTTCGGCGGCTGGATCGAGCGCATGGCCGCCGGCGCGCCCGATGTGCTCTGGCCGGGCCGCTGCCGCTTCTTCGTCTACACCGCCGGCACGGTCGACGGCACACCGAAGCCCCTCCCCGCCACACCTGCGATGCTCGCGCATTTCCGCGCCGCGCTCGCCGACGCACTGCTGCTGCACGCCGCGCAAACGGGTCAGCCGGAGCTTTTCCTCGGCCGGCATCTGCACGTCGGCGCGAGCACGGCGCTCAACGAATCCGGCGGCGCCTACGCCGGCTATCTCGACGCCATGGTGCCGCTCGCGCTTTCCGAGTGGTCGGAGAGCAATCTCTACGCGCCCCCGCCCGCGATCGCCCGCCTGAGCGCGGGCGCCGAGAAGATGCAGGCCATCGCGGAGCGTTGTGCGACGCTCGACGTGCGCCTGCTCGCCGGCACGCCGGCCTCACTCACGGCGTTGATCGATGCGATGCGCAATCGCCACGGCGCGGACAAGCAGCCTGTGCCGCACCTGCGCGCGGTCTGGCGCGATCTCGGCTGCTGCGTCCACACCGGCTCGATCCTCGGCATCTTCGGCGACGCCCTCCGCGCCGGGCTCGGACCCAATGTGCCGCTGCACGAAATCTACGCCGGCGCCGAAGGTCTCTACGCAGCGCAAGACGGAGATTCGGGCGCCGGCCTGCGGCTGCTGACCGACACCGGCTTGTTCTTCGAATTCCTGCCCGCGCGCGAACTCATCGAGGGCAATCTCGCCGCGCTCGGCGGGCGTTGCGTGCCGCTCGAAGAGGTGCAGACCGACACCGACTACGCGATCGTCGTCACGACGCCGGCGGGCCTCTGCCGCTGCCTGGTGGGCGACAGCGTGCGCTTCGTCTCGACGCAGCCGCCGCGCCTCGTCTTCACCGGGCGCACGCCGCTTCAGTTGAACTCGTTCGACGAGCACGTCACCGAGCGCGAAGTCACCGCTGCGCTCCTCGCCGTGTGTGGCCGCAACGAGTGGACCGCCGTCAATTTCCACGTGGCGCCCTACTTCACGCGCCTCGTGCCGCGTCCGCAGGGCAGCCACGAGTGGTGGGTCGAGCTGCGGCCCGGCACGGTGCGCACGCCGACCGGTCCGTTGCTCGCAGCCGAGCTGGATGCCGAGTTGAGTCGCAATCAGTCGACCTACACCGCCCGCCGCGCCAACGGCGCGCTCGAGGCACCGATCGTGCGTCTCGTGATGCCCGGCACGTTCGACGAGTGGACGCGCCTGCACGGCGTGCGCGAGGGCGCGGGGAATCTCGCGCGCTGTCGCGGCGACCGTCGCGTCGCCGATCAGCTCGCCGGCATCGCGCGCTTCCACACGCAGCCGCCGATGCGCGGCGACGGGAACTGAGTCGCCCGCAACGGCGCATGCGGTAGCGCGGTGCTTCAGCCCGCGCTGAAAATCCTCCCGCGCGAGCTGAAGCACCGCGCTACTTCGAACCCTCGCTCGCGTGAACTGTAGGAGCGGCTTTACGCCGCGACCGTCGCGATGCGGTTGCCTCGCTCGAACGAATCGCGGCGTAAAGCCGCTCCTACAACTCCGGCACCGCGCGCGCCCCTCAAAACGTTCCGGGCGGCGGAGAGCAATCCGTCGCCCGGCGTTTCCCGGGATCCTTGGAACTTGCGCGCGTCGCGGACCCCAAACCCTGGGACGCACGTGCAATGCTCGTCAGGTGATCTTCACTTCGATCACCTTCGGGCGAATCTTGTCGTTCTTCGGGAGCCGGAGCAGCAACACGCCGTCCTTGAACTCCGCGAGGATCTTCGTCGCGTCGGCATTTTCCGGCAGCGTGAAGCAACGCAGGAACCGGCCGTGCTCGCGCTCGACGCGGTGATACTTGCGGTTCTTCTCCTCCTTCTCGACGTGACGCTCGCCGGCGAGGGTGAGCACGCCGTCCTCGAAGGTCACGTGCACGTCCTCCTTCCTCATCTCGGGGAGATCGGCTTTGATGAGGTATTCATGATCGTCTTCGGTGATGTCGACGGCAGGGATCCAGTCCGTCGTGACGAGTTTTTCTTCCCGGTTCGGATCGATCATCCGGAGCGGGTCCGGTCCAAAGAGAGCCGTCATGCGGCTCTGAATGTCCTCCATCTCGCGGAGCGGACTCCAGCGGAGAATCGGAGCGGGTTTCATGTGTTCCTCCTGATTGAGTGCTGCGCAGCCAGGAGCGGCTGCATCGGACACTTTCCCACCGGAGCACAGCGTCCGCCATCCGTTTTTCGAACGCGGAGCGGGCGAGTTTGTAAGGGCGGACGCGCCGGAACGTGGGGAAAAAGCAGGACCGGCTTCGGCCGGCCCCCGTTGAATCCTCGCTCCCGAACGAATCCCGCGATTCACCTGCGGCCCGGGCTGGCTGAAGCCGGCCCAACCGCGCCTTACTCTTCGCCGCCGTCGTCTTCGTCCGACTCCTCGCCGTCGGCCTTCCTCTTGCTGCGGGCGCGTTTGGCTTTCGAGTCCTTGGCGTTGAGCCACAGGTCGCCCTTGGCGTTGCGGTTCAGCCAGAAAATCTCGCTGTTGCGTTCGCCGAAAGTCGGCTTCGTCTTCGCATCGTCCGGCACGTTCAGTCCCGCGCCGACGAGCGCTTCGAGAATTTCCACCGCGGGGCGGTTGAGCTGTGCGGCGAGGTCGTCGACCTTCGCCGTGAAGCCTTCGCCGCGCTTCTTCGGCTGGAGCAACAGACGCAGCGCTTCGAGCGCATCGGCGCGCACGCGCGTCGGTTCCGCCGCGGGAGCAGCGGGGGCCGCTTCGGTCGGAGGTGCGGCCTCGGTGATGCTCGGTTCGGGCGCGGGCGCGACCGCCGGAACGGACTCGGCCGCGAGCGTCTCGGGCGCGCCCGGCTCGGGGGCGGCATCGTCGCCGCCTGCTTCCGCGGCCTCGCTGCCGTCGGGCCGCGGGCCACCGCGATTTTTGCGCGCGTTGATCCAGATTTCGCCGCGCTGATTCTTGTCCATCCAGTAGAGGAAATCGCCCTCTTCATGGAAAAGCGGCTTCTCGGCGGCATCGTCCTTCAGCTTCAGGCCCTGCTCGGCGAGTTGCGCGAGGAGGCCCGCTTCGTCGGTGCGCATCGCCTTCGTGAGAAAACCGAAGCTGCCCGACCAGCCGTGGCCGCGGCGGTTGCGGCGCATGAGACCGCGCACTTTATCGAGGAACGTTTTCGGCGCAGCGGATTGCTGCGGCGACGGCTGCGCGGCGGCTTGCGCTTGCGCGTCGCGCGCGGGAGCGGCGACGCTCGGCGTGGCTTGCGCTTCGGCGTGACGCTCGGCACGCGTCTCCTGCTGCTGGCGGCGCTCCTCGCGAGCCGCGGCGGCCGTATCGGTCGGCGCTTCCTCTTCGCTGAGGCGCTTGCCCGGCACGATGCGGAAAACAGGTTCGGGCTTCTCGCGGGTGTTGATCCAGATTTCGCCGCGACGATTGATGTTCACCCAGTAGAGATCGCCCTCGAACTCGACGTAGACCGGCTTCGCGTTCTCGTCGGCAGGGATTTGCAGGCCGCACTCGACGAGCGCGCCCTTCAGGTCGGCTTCCTCGAGGCGCCACTTTTTGGCGAGGTAATCGAGACCGACGCTCATGCCGGGACCGCGCTGATTCTTGCGCATGTGCGGGCGCATCGCGTCGAAGAACGTCGGCAGCTCGTCCTCCGCGGCGAGTTTGTCCCAATCGTCCTTGTCGCCCTCTTCCTCGGCGGCATCGGGATCGTCGTCGCGCGAGGTGTCGCGCAGGCGGCGCAGGCCGTCGTCGGCGCCGACTTTTTCCTCGGCGAGGAAAGTGTCCGCGGCTTCCTCGGCGGACTGGCCGGGAGCGTTGCTGCTGGCGGCCTTGAATTTCGCCTCGAACTCCGCACGGAGTTTGTCGGCCTCGGCGCGGGCGGCGGCCGCGGCGGCATCCTCGAGCGTCCAGTCGCGTTGCGTCGTGCGACGCACGAGGCCGGTGAACGCCAGCAGGTTGTCGGGTAGCGTGTGAAAGTTGATGATTTCCCAACCTTCCTGACCGAGGTCGTTGAGAAATTTTTCCAGCAATGCCGGCGACGCGAAGCCGCCCTTGCCGCTGGTGATGACTTTGTATTCCCAGTTGGACATGTGAGCGGCCATCAACCCGGAACGGGCCGCCAGTGGCCAGCCTAAACTCGACGCGAGCGGCGGCCCGACGCCGCCGTTACGGAATCGGCGCGCCGGTGGTCGCACGCAAAAACGTCTCGATCGCGTAGTCCGCGAGTTGTCCGCCCGGACCGTCGGGGTTGAAGTCGAACGCGTGCGTCGCCCACGGCAACGACAGGAAGAAATGCCGCGCGCCCACCGCCGCGAGCGCCGCCGCGAGCCGCTCGCTGTGCCGGTGCCACACGAGCGTGTCGGGCGCGCCGTGCAAGAGGAGCGTCGGCGGCGTCGCCGGCCCGATCATCGCCTGCGCGCTGGCGCTGGCGTAGAGTTGCCGCCGCTCGGGCGTGTCGGGCGGGCCGCCGAGGTATTGGCGCATGAGCTTGATCGAGTTCAGCGCGTCGTCCTCGCGCGACACGCCCCACGCGAACTCCATGTCCTGCGGCGCGTAGAACGAAATCACGCCGCGAATCGCCGGATCGCGCGCGCCATAGGCGACAGCGGTCGCGATCTGCCCGCCCGCCGAGCGACCGAGCAACACGAAGCGGCCGGCGTCGAGACCGAGTTCGCGCGCGTGCGCCTTCAACCACGCGAGCGCCGCGAGCACGTCGTCGCGCTGCGCCGGCCAGACGAAGCGCGGCGCGAGCCGATACGTGATCGCCGCGACCGCGTAGCCGCGCGACGCCCAGCGGTGGTTCCACGCGGGGATTTGCGTGCGCTCGCCGCCGTCCCAGCCGCCGCCATGCACGACCACGAGGCACGGCGCGCCAGCGGGCGTGGTGCCGCGCGCGCGGTAGAAATCCAGTTTCAATTCCTCGCCGCCACCGCGCGAGAAAACGTGCGTCTCGACCGGCGCCACCGCCGCGCCGCCATGGAAAACCAGACGCGCGAGACTGAACGGGCGCATCGGCGGACGAGCGCCCGCCCCGAATGCCGCCGCCAAATCCGTTTCGAGCCGCGCACCGTTCCGCCACGCGCTCGCCAGCGGCCGCAGCAGCGCGATCGTCGCGAACGCGCACAACGTCACCAAACCCACGCGCCATGCGCCGTCCGTGCTGACGAGCGCGATGCCGCCCAGCCCGACCGCCAGCGGCAGGAACCAAACGCCGTATTCGCCGACGGCGAGTGCGACTTTCCACACCCACGACCACAGCGGGGCGGGTCGCAACGTGAAGGAAGCCGCGTAAGCGAGAACGAGGACGAGCGTGGAGAGAACGAAAAGAGCCACCGCCTGAGTTACGCGTGCGCTCTGCGCGCTGACGACCTTTTTGCGCGCCCTCCGCCCGCGGCCGGAGAGAGTGCATCGCAATCATTGACTCCGCTCCGCGCCCTCAGTCCCCTGTCCTCCGTCCTCCGATGCCGCGCCGTCTCGACCAACTTCTCGCCAACCTCGGCTACTGCTCGCGCCGCGAGGCGCGCGGCTGGATCGACGACGGCCACGTCGAGATCGCCGGTCGCGTAGCCGACGATCCGGGTGAGAAAACGGCGGCCGGACTCGTGCGCGTCGACGGCGAGCCGCTCGACCACCCGGACGGTTTGCTGCTGTTGATGCACAAACCGCTCGGCCTCGTCTGTTCGCACGACGCGCGCGAAGGTCCGAGCGTCTACGGTCTGCTGCCGCCGCGCTGGCAGCGACGCAATCCGCCCGTCACGACCATCGGCCGGCTCGACAAGGACACGAGCGGCGTGCTGCTGCTCACGGATCAGAGCGAACTCGTGCATCGCCTCACCTCGCCGAAGCACAAGGTGCCAAAAATCTACCGCGCCACGCTCGACGCCGATCTGCCCGCCGGACTCGGCGAACTCTTCGCGAGCGGCACGCTCGTGCTGCGCGGCGAGACGGAGCCGTGCGCGCCAGCGGAGTTGCGCGCGCTCGGTCCGCGCGAGGCCGAACTCACGTTGACCGAGGGCCGCTACCACCAGGTGCGGCGCATGTTTGCGAGCCAGGGCTGCGAAGTGCTCACGCTCGAGCGCGTGCGCTTCGGCCCGCTCACGCTCGGCGAACTCGCGCCTGGCACGTGGCGCGAGTTGCCGCTGGATACGTTCGGCTGAGGAGGGTAGCCCGGCCGCCCCGCGGACGGGAATCCCGCGCTCGGAGATTTCGGGCTGCCTTTCGGCGGTCATAGGACCGCCGCTACAGATTCTTACTCGCCCGTCTTCAGGTCGAATGTCAGCGGCACTTCCATGCGCGTGGCGACCTTGCGGCCGGAGAGCATGCCGGGGCGGAATTTCCAGCGCAGCACACCGGCGAGCGCGGCGTTGTTGAACTCCGAGGCGTTCGACTGCGTGACGCGCGGCTCCACGACGCGGCCCTCGGCGTCGACGACGAACTCGACCAGGACGGTTACCCGTTCGATGCCGACGACGTGGACGTTCTGCGGAAAATTCGGCATCGGTTGCGCGATCGGCTGCGGCACGCGGTCGAGTTGCGAGAGGCTGAAGATCGTCGGCGCGCCGCCGCCGCCCAAGCCGCCACGACCGCGCGCGACGGGGATCGTCATCGATTTCAGCGCGCGGGTATCCACCTCCGCCTTCGGGCGGAGATCGACCGGCTGCGTGAAATCGCTGAGCGCGACGCTCGTCGGCACCTCCGCGAGTTGCGGCACCACGGCGGCGGTGGGTTCGTCGACGAGTTCGTGCAGCGCGTCCTCGGTTTCCTCGGGCGGCAGCGGCGGCATCGCGATCTGGATGACCGCTTCCGCCTTGACGAGCGGGACGTGCGCGGGGCGCGGCGTTTTTTCCGGGAAGCCGTAGAACATCGCCGCGTGCAGGCCGGCGGCGGCGGCGACGGCGAGAGCGACGGTGCCGCGGGATTTCGGCGCCGAGGTGTAGCGCCAATCGCCGCTCGCGGACGCAGGCGGAGGCGACGCGGCGAAGCCGGTCGAGGGGAAATGAGCGCGCGGGTGGCGCGGTTTGCGGAGAAGATCGGGAGTGTTCATGAGGACGTGAGTCGTTGCCGTTTTTCGGCAGCCGACACGAAGGAGCGGTCGCGACGAAACACAAGCGACGGCGGCGCGCGTCACCGAATCTTCGCAAACGCCGCCGCAAATTCCCCGATGCGCGCCGGGATTTTCGCGCGCCGGGTGAATTTTCGGCGACAGTCGTGTGTCACGCGGGAACCGCGCGTCTCAGGGAGCGAGGTTCGCGCGACACTGGCCCGCGGTGGAGCGTGTTGACCTCGGCGCGTTCGAAAACGTCGCCTCGCACCTTTGGTCCTGCGACGAGCATTTCGTCGTAGCAGCCGTCGCGAGACGGCTGGCCAATGCGCCAGCGGCCTTACCGCCGCTGCGACATGCAGACCGGAGCCAGCTCCGGAGGGTTGGGCCCACAGCGAACAAAAAACGCGCGCCGGAATTTCTCCGGCGCGCGTGAGCGATGTCAGTCGTTGCGAAAAACGGATCAGCCCTGCGGATCGGTGGACTCGAAGCGGATCGGCACTTCCATGAGCGTCGCGACTTTGCGGCCGCCCTTCATGCCGGGGCGGAATTTCCAGCGCTGCACGCCGCGCACCGCCGCCGCCTCGAAGGCGTAGTCGCTGGAATCGACCACCTTCGGCTCGCGCACGTTGCCCTCGGCGTCGACGATGAAGCTCACGCGCACGACGCCGCTTTCGAGCCCGGGCGTCTGCGGAAACGACGGCGCGGGCTGAGCGACCGCTTGCGGGATGCGATCGAGGTCCGAGAGCTTGAAGAGGTTGCCGGCGTTGCCGAAGCCGTTGCCGCCGCGGCCGTGGTTGACGGGAATCGTCATCGAGCGCAGCGCGTTCGCGTCGACTTCCGCCTTCGGGCGCAGGTCGATCGGCTGCGAAAAATCCGTGAGCGCGACCGCGGACGGCACGTCGGCGAGTTGCGGCACCGCGATGGTCGGCGTCTGTTGCTCGACGAGTTCCGTCGGCTTGTCCTCGATTTCCTCGGGCGGCAGCGGCGGCATTTCCATCTGGATCACCTGCTCCGTGGCTTTCGTCGCGACGGCGGCTTTGCGCGCGGGCTTCGACTCGAAACTGTAGAACATCGCGGCGTGGAGACTCATCGCGCCGAGGACGGCGACCGCGAACGTCCAGCGCGTCTTCGGCGCGGCGGGATAGCGCCAACTGCCTGCGGGCGGCGGCGTCATCGGCAGCGCGCTGGCGGCGCCGCGCGGGAAATGCGGACGGGCGCGACGGGAGGGAGAAACGGTGTTCGTGGAGTTCATGGGAAAGGGAGCGTGGAGAGTGGTGGTTGCTGTTCTCACACCGGAAGCAGCGCCGAAGTTTCAGAAACCGATTTCGCCGTCGCGCGGTGTGCGTCCTCTTTTGCAACGCGCGTGCCAAGCTGCGCCCGGCGCAGAAGCTCGCGCGCATCCAACGACTTAAATTTCGCCTTCGCCTTTCGGCCAACCGCCTGCGCCCGCGCGGGCGGGAAACACGCGTCCCGCGCGTGGGACGCGGGCGCGGCGCGACCCGCACAGTCATTCGGAGCTTTTCATGCGCGACTGTTTCGCCTCTGTTGCGCGCATGTCTCTTCCCGCTCTCACCGGCGCGCAAAAAAACCGGCTCCGCGGTCTCGGCCAAACCTCGCCCGATCACGTGTGGCTCGGCCGCGACGGCGTGACGCGCGAGTTTCTCGTCGAATTGAATCGTCAGCTCGATGCGCGCGAACTTGTGAAGCTGCGTTTCACCGGCGGGCAGGATCGCCACGCGCGCGCGACGTTGTGCGAGCAAGTCGAGCGTGACGCCGCGTGCGCATGCGTCGGCGCCGTCGGCCACACGGCGCTTTTCTGGCGCCCGGGCGTCGAAGGCTCGAAGCTCCTCGTCGCGAACTGACGCGCGGGGCAACGCGCGGCGACGCGACAGGGTAGCGCGGTGCTTCAGCCCGCGGTGGAGATTTTCAGCGCGGGCTGAAGGCACCGCGCTACCGACGAACCGGCGTCAGCCTGAGCTGTAGGAGCGGCTTTACGCCGCGATTGGTTCGCTGCGCGCGCCACACTCGAATCGCGGCGTAAAGCCGCTCCTACAATTCTCGCATCGGGAGTTTGCCGGAGGCGGAGAACAGAAAAATTTTTCGCCGCGCAAAGCATCGCGGCCTCGCCTCCGAAGGCCGGAGAGCGAGGCCGCAGTTTTGGTTACCTGAGCTGGCGGGCGTATGTCCCCCGCTCGCGTTCAAGATTGGGGAAAGAGACGAGAGGCCGTTGGACGCGGTTTCACGTCGAAGGTTCCCTGGCTCAATTGAACGCGTAGGCGATGAGGGTGTCGTGGCCCTTGAAGTAGTAAATGCGACCGGTGCGCTCGTCGGCCATGTAGTCGGGATCTTTCGCGCCGAGCGGGAGTTCGCGGTCGGTTTCGCCGGTGGCGAGGTTGACGCCGTAGAGGCCGAGGCCGGATTTCGGGAGCTTGGTCACGATGTAAGTGTAGCTCTCCGTGGCCTTCGAGCCGCCGGACTGCGCGGCGCGTTTTTCGGTGTAGCGGTTGTAGCGGTCGAGCGCGCCCTGGATGTTCTCCATGCCTTGGCGGCCGCCGCTGGTCATGACGCTGCCGTTCTGCGCGACCTGCATGTTGCCTTGCGCGGAGGCGAGCGCGGTGACGGCGAACATCGCGATCGTCGCGAAGGCGTCGCTCGGCGCGGCGTAGTAGAGCGACCATTTCTGCTGCTTCGCGAGCGGGTCGAAGCCGAGGAGGTGCTGCTTGCCCTGCACGACGATGTGGCCGTTCTGGCGGACGATCGCGACGGGCACGTCGAGACGCGCCTTGCTGGAGGACTTCACGGCTTTGATCGTGCCCATGAGGCCGCCGGTGATGCCGAGGCCGATCTTCGCGATATCGCTGCCACCCATCTTGCGTTTGAATTCGATCGGCACGCGGAACGCCTCGGTCACCGCCGCGCCGCTCGTGGAGAGGCCGACGAGTTCCTTGCCGTCGGCGAACATCACGGCGTGCGCCTCGGGGAGCACGAGGAGGTTGGTGAGGCCGCCGTCGATTTTCTGGTCCTTGTAGACCGGGTTGCCGTTCGCGGCGTCGAGCACGACGACGCCGAGCAGATCGCTAAGGTGAACCTGGTTGCCGTCGGAAAAATTGCCGCCGAAACGCGAGAAGACTTTGCCGTCGACGATCTCGAGCTGGGAGACGATGGCGTTGCCGCGCGCCTTGAAAAGCCCGGCGTATTCGGAGATGCGCTCGCTTTTCCAGAGCTGTTGACCGGTGCGGCGGTCGATGGCGAATACGCTGCCGCCGCCGGCGCCGTAGATGCGGTCGCCGTCGATGCGGAGCGGCGCGTAAGTTTTCTTGAGGCCTTTGTTGCCGGGCGGGAATTCGACGGCCCACTTGATCGCGCCGGTGTTGAGGTCGAGGCAGTGGATGCCGAGGTAGCCGAGGAACATCTCATCGCCGTCGATCACCGGATCGTGGTAGCCGGAGAGATCCATCGTCGGCATGAACTTGCCGCTGCCGTCGGCGAGGTGGAGCGGGATGCCGTTGGATTTGCAGAATTTCACCGACCACTTCGCCGCGCCGGTGGCGAGGTCGTGCGCGCGGAGGTAGATGCCGTTGTCTTTTTCCTCCCAGGTCTGGACGACGAAAATGACGAGGCCCTTCGACGGCACGGCGATCGTGTCGAGGTATTGGCCGGAGAGCTGCGGCGTTTTCCAGACGGTCTCGCCACTGAGCAGGTCGAGCGCTTGGAACGTCACCTTGCTGTTGCCGAGGCCGGCGAAATTATTCGCGACGATCCACGGGGTGCCGGGGATTTCGACGGCGTTGTTGCGCGTCGACTTCGCGATGTCGGCGCGTTTCCAGAGCAGTTTGCCGTCGTCGGGGTTGACGGAGAGCAGCGCGTCGGCGGTGCCGACGAGGAGCGTGCCGGCGGAGGTGAGCTGATACCACTTGGCGTCGGCGCCGAGCGGCTGGGTCCAAAGTTGTTTCGCGGCGGTGGCGGCGATCAACGGCGCGGCGAGCAGCCACGCGAGCAGGGGCAGGAGGAACTTTTTCATGAGGCGCAATCGTGCGCGCTCATCCTAGCAACTCGGCCGACGATGCGAATACGCAGGGCTGCGTAGGCGCGCGAGCAGTCTCACGCGATGGGGCGAGTTGCGGAAACTCGGCTCGCGACCGCGGGACTATCCGGCCGCCCGGCGTTCCCGCGCCATCCGGCGAAGCGCGCGGGCTGCGCGGGTAGGAGCGGCTTGCGCCGAGGCGTGCCGCGTATGCTCGGTGACCTGCGGGCGCGGCGGCAAACCGCTCCTACAAAATTCGTCGGTGCGACGTTACTCGTCGCCGACGGTGAAGTTGATCGCCTGACGGACGCGGGTGTTGACCTTGCGACCGGCCTTCATGCCAGGACGGAATTTCCACTTCGAGACGCCGATGACGGCGGCATCGTCGAACCCGTGGTGCGACGAATCGGTGACCATCGGAGCCACGACATCGCCGTTGGAATCGACGATGAATTCGAGCGTGACCTTGGCTTCGGAAACCTGCTGGCGCAGCGAATACGGGAACGTCGGCGCGGGTTGCGCGATCGGTTGCGGCGGACGGTCGAGCTGGGAAATTTCAAAAACCTTGCCGAGGTTCGCGATCTTCTGGGCGCGGGTCGCGCTGAGCGGGATCTTGGCGACCTTGGCGGCGTTGAGGTTGTCGGCGATCTGCGGGGAAACTTGCAGCGGTTGCACGAATGTCGACACCGAGACGGACGACGGCACATCGGCGAGTTGCGGCACGGCGACGGCGGGCGTTTGGTCCGCACTATCGTCGCTGAGCTCTTCGACTTTGTCGGGCTCATCCTCTTTCAGATCCGGCATGGCGATCTGAATGATCTCCTCGACCGGCGCGGCGGTCTTCACGGCCTTCGGCTTGGTGTTGAAGCCGTAGAGGAACATGATGTGCAACCCGACCGAGACGAAGATCGCGAGGATCAACGTGCCGCGCGGGTTGCTGCTGCCATCGTAGCGCCAGTTGCCGGGAGCAAGTCGCGGGCTGGAGAGGAGGGAAGCCGGGAGAGTTTTGGCGGGGCGTTTCATGACGTCCGTCGCTGAGAGAGCGTGGATCGTGTCGAGCATGGTTCTATCATACGGCCAACCGCCGGCCCGGCCCCTGCATCGCTTGCGCAAGGGTGCGCATGTGTTGAAGGCTCCCTTTAACCCAAAAGAGCTAATCCCTTCGCCTAAGGCTTCGCGGGGTCGCGCCGCGTCCCACCGCTCTGCGGAGGCGAAGTGCGACGTTGCACCGCCGCAGCCGCCCGGCAACTTTCGGCGCCATGACGCTCGCCGATCTCGGCTGGACCGAAGAACTCTCCGCCGCCTTCGCGCCGCACGCCGCGGCGGGGCTGCAAGCCGCGCGCGTCACGCTCCAGTTGAAAGGCTTCTGGGAAACCACCACGCCCGACACCGCGCGCCTCGCGCAATGCACGGGCAAGTTTCTCTCCGAAACCGGCGCCATCTCCGACATGCCCGCCGTCGGCGACTGGGTCGCGATCGAGCCGCTGCCAGGCGACGACACTCGCGCGCAAATCCACGCCGTGCTGCCGCGCCGCACGAAATTCTCCCGCAAGGCCGCCGGCGAACGCGACGTCGAGCAAGTCGTCGCCGCGAACGTCGACACCGTTTTCCTCGTCAGCTCGCTCGACGCGAATTTCAACCTGCGCCGCATCGAGCGCTACCTCGCCGCCGCCCGCGCCAGCGGCGCGCAGCCGGTGATCGTGCTCAACAAGTCCGACCTCACCCGCGCAGCCGCCGCGCGCCGCGCCGAAGTCGAGGCCATCGCCCGCGGCACGCCGATCGTCGTCACCAGCGCGCTCAAGCGCGGCGGCACCAAACCGCTCGACAAATGGCTCACGCCGCGCACGACCGTCGCCTTCCTTGGCTCCTCCGGCGTCGGCAAATCCACTCTCATCAACGAACTCGTCGGCGAAGAACTCCTCGCCACCCAGGAAATCCGCGACATCGACGGCAAGGGCCGGCACACCACGACGCTCCGCGAGCTCGTCGTCTCGCCCGACGGCGTGCTCATCATCGACACGCCCGGCATGCGCGAACTCCAGCCGTGGCAGGCGGACGAGGCGCTCGACGACGTGTTCGCCGACATCCGCGAGCTGACGCTGCGCTGCAAGTTCACCGATTGCTCGCACACCACCGAGCCCGGCTGCGCCGTGTGCGCCGCGCTCGCCGACGGCTCGCTCGACCTCTCGCGCTGGCAAAGTTACCAGCGCCTCCAGCGCGAAACCGCCTTCGAGGTCCGCCGCGTGGACCGCCGCGCCTCGCAAAAGCACAAGAACGAGTGGAAGAAGATCACGAAGCAGTTCCGCCAGCGCGTCGCGCACGAAAAGCGCGGCGAGGAGTGAGCGCGGCGCCGCAGACAGCAGGCCGCGCGCTTGCGGCGGGTTGGGCGAGTCATCCCGACGAGCCGAACCGGCACGAAGCGGAGTCAGCGTCCTGCCGCGACTCGCACCCTGTAGCACGCGTTCGAAGGAGGGTGAAACACTCGGCACACCTCCCCTGCCCCGGTGGAAACACCCCGCCGGGTCGGAACGGCCGGACCATTGACGCGCCCGCGGCAACGTGGAGAATGCCGCCACCATGTTCACCATCATAGGCGCCGACGGGAAGGAATACGGGCCGGTCACGGCCGACAAGCTGCGCGAGTGGATCGCCAGCGGACGCGCAAACGCCCAGACGCAGGTTCGCCGCGACGGCGAGTCCGCGTGGAGCAATCTCGGCTCGCTGCCGGACTTCGCCGGCGCCTTCGCCGCGGCTCAACCGCCGCCGCCGCCCGCACCGACTGCGGCGGCCGCGTCCGGCTCGTTCGCGAGTGGCGCGCAGGCGGTGGACCCGAAGGCCTACGCCGACGCCATCCTCGCGCGCGGCGCGAAACTCGACTTCGGTGCGGCGCTCAGCCGCGGCCTCGATCTGCTCAAGAGCGATTACTGGACCTTCGTCGGCATCACGCTCGTGATGACTCTCGTCATCTGCGCCGCCAGTGCGATCCCGCTCGCCGGCCTGCTCCTCACCGGCATTTTGGTCGGCGGCCTGCAATTCTACTTCGTGCGCAAACTGCGCGGAGAAAAACCCGAACTCGGCGACTGCTTCGTCGGCTTCAACTCGATGACCGGCGCGCTCATCCTCGGCGCGATCGTGTCGACGGTGCTGATCATCGTCGGCGCGGTCTGCCTCATCCTGCCCGGCATCTATCTGGCCATCGCCTACAAGTTCACCTACCTGCTCGTGCTCGATCACAAACTCGACTTCTGGCCCGCGATGGAAGTCAGCCGCCGCGTCATCACGGCGAATTGGTTCCTGATGTTCTTCCTGCTGATCGTCGCCGCCATTCTCTCGGCGCTCGGCACGGCGCTCCTCATCATCGGCGTGGTGTTCACGCTGCCCTACGGCTTCGCCGTTTTCGCGGCAGCCTACGAGCAACTCGTCGGTCCCCGCCGGGCCTGAGCTCCCGAAATCGCCCCTCGCTCACCGGCGCGGACCATCGTCCGCGCCTTTTTTGTTTCACTGCCCCGCGCTGCGAAAAGATTGCCGCGCCGGCGTGCACCCGCCTATATCGAACGCGTTCGTCCATGTCGCCCCCTCCTGAGCCGCTGTGCCGGTCTGTATTGGATGCGCTTCCCGTGTTCGTCTTCCGGAAGGATCGCTCCGGTCGCTTCGTGTTTGCCAACGAGGCGTTCTGCCAGCGCAAAGGTCGCTCGCTCGACCAGATCGTCGGCGCGACCGATGACAGCCTGTTCCCCGCCGACGTCGCACGCCGCTACCGCGAAGACGACGAGGCCGTCATGCGCTCGGGCGAGCCGAAGGACATCATCGAGGAACGACGGGGCCCCGACGGTCAGACACTCTGGGTTCACCTCATCAAGACTCCCGTGCGCGACGCCGCCGGCGAGGTCGCGGGCCTGCAAGGCGTCTTCTGGGACATCACCGCGCGCGTGCGGGCCGAGCGCACCCGCGCCACCGAGAGCGATCTCCTCCGCACCCTGCTCGGCAACAGCAGCGACCCGATCTATTTCAAGGATCGCGAATCGCGCTTCCTCCGCGTCAGTCGCGTGCTCCACGAACGCTTCGGCCAGGCCCATCCCGACGGCGTCATCGGCAAGACCGACTTCGATTTCTTCTCCCCCGAACGCGCCCAAGCCGCCTTCGACGACGAGCAGACCATCGTCCGCACCGGCCAAGGCATCGTCGGCAAAGTCGAAAAGGAAACCTGGCCCGATGGACGGATCACTTGGGGCCTGACGACGAAGATGCCGCTGATCAACGACGCCGGCGACATCGTCGGCACCTTCGGCATCACGAAAGACATCACGCAACTCAAGGAAGCCGAGCGCGCCCTCGCCGATGCGCGCGACGCCGCCCTCGCCTCCACCCGCGCGAAAAGCGAGTTCCTCGCCAACATGAGCCACGAGATCCGCACCCCGATGAACGGCGTCATCGGCATGACCGGTCTCCTGCTCGATACCGAACTCAACCCCGTCCAACGCGAGTTCGCCGAGACCATCCGCAATTCCGCGGAAACCCTCCTCACCCTTCTCAACGACATCCTCGACTTCTCGAAAATGGAGGCCGGCAAACTCCTCTTCGAGACGCTCGACTTCGACCTCGTCGAAACCGTCGAAGGCACGCTCGACATGCTCGCCGAACGCGCGCTGCGCAAGAACATCGAGCTCGCCGGCGATGTCGCACCCAACGTCCCGCGCTACCTCCGCGGCGATCCCGGCCGCCTGCGCCAGGTGCTCGTCAACCTCATCGGCAACGGCATCAAATTCACTGACCGCGGCGAAGTCGCCGTTCGCGTCACCAACGAGGAGGAATCCGCGCACGACGTCCTCGTCGGCATCTCCGTCCGCGATTCCGGCATCGGCATTCCGAAGGAAATTCAGTCGCGCCTCTTTCAGGCGTTCACGCAGGCCGACAACTCCACCACCCGCAAATACGGCGGCACCGGCCTCGGCCTCGCCATCGCCCGCCAGCTCGTCCAGATCATGGGCGGACAAATCACCGTGCACAGCGAGCCCGGCCACGGCTCGAATTTCTGCTTCACCGCGCGCTTCGAAAAACAACTGCAGCCGCACGTCGCCGCGCCGCGCCCGGCCGACCCCAGCCTCTTCGACGTGCGCGTGCTCGTCGTCGACGACAACGCCACCAACCGCCAGATCCTCCGTCACCAGCTCTTCGCCTGGAACATGGAGAAAGACAGCGCCGCCGACGCCGCCGAGGCGCTCACCGTCCTCCGCGCCGCCGCGCGCGCCGGCCGGCCCTTCGATCTGGTTCTGATCGACATGCAGATGCCCGTGATGGACGGCCTCGCGCTCGCCCGCGCCATCAAGGCCGACCCCGCGCTCGCATCCGCGCACCTCGTCATCCTCACCTCCCTCGGCCAGCTCCATCCGCCCGAGGAACTGCGCGCCGCCGGCATCGAGGCCTACCTCATCAAACCGATCAAGCAGTCCCGCCTCTACGACGCGCTCGTGTCCGTGCTCGGCCGCGCCCCCAAGGAAACCCCGCTCCCCGCCGACCCCGCGACACCGCAGCCGCTCGCGCCCTCCGTCCTCCCGCTCGGCCGCGTCCTGATCGCCGAGGACAACTCCGTCAACCAGCGCGTCGCCCTCGCGCAACTGCGCCGCCTCGGCTACACCGCCGACGCCGTCGCCAACGGCCGCGAAGCCATCGACGCACTCTCCCAGGTTCCCTACGACCTCGTCTTCATGGACTGCATGATGCCCGAGATGGACGGCTACGAAGCCGCCCGCACCATCCGCCGCTCCGAGAAGGACGGCACCGCACGCTGGCACGCGCCCATGCCGATCGTCGCCATGACCGCCAACGCCCTCGAAGGCGACCGGGAGAAATGCCTCGCCGCCGGCATGGACGACTACGTCGCAAAACCCGTCCGCATCACCGAACTGAAAGCCGCCCTCACCCGCGCCGCGAAACCGCCCGGCGCGTAGCCGCCCCGGAACGGCGATATAATATCGCCGCTCCCATGCGCCTCAATTGCGGCGGAGCCTACGCCTTCGCCCCGCGCGCCCGCAGGTGATCGATCGACCATTTGCCGGGGCCGAACGCCAGCACGAGCAACGAGACGACGAGAAACAGAAACGGCGCGGCGCTGGTGAACTTGTCCGTGTCGCTGAAGATCGCCTGCACCGCCTCGCGATCCGCTGTCGCGTAGGCGACGATCATCGTGACCGCGAGCGGCACGCTTGCCGGACGCGCGAAGAGTCCGAGCGCCAGCAACCCGCCGCCGAGGCACTCGGTGGTGCTGGCCGCAATGGCGTTGAGTTTCGGCGCAGGCAGGTTGAGCGAGGCGAAAAATTCCGTCGTGCGATCTAGGTGCATGAGCTTGCCCCAACCGGTCTGGACAAACGACCAGCCCCAGTAAACGCGGAGGACGAACAGCAGCGGCGATTGCAGGAGCGAAGCGAGGCGGTCGAAGGTGTCGAGGCAGGCGCGTAGATTCATGGAGAATCAGAGCCGCGCCGCGCCGCGCTATTCCCGGAAATCTCACGGTCCGCCGCTCGCAGACGATTTGCCGCTTTCGCTGCCCCAACCTCGGCGTCTCGTAGCCGCCGACGTGAGGAGGCTGGGATTCAGGGTGAAGTCGCAGCACAGCCTCGTTACCTCGGCTGCTACGACGCTGCGCGCACTTCGACGGCATCGATCCGCCTCAGAGCCCCAGCAGCGAGCCGTTCCGCTTCAGCCAGCGCTCGGCGTCCCTCCACCACGGGCAAACTTCCTCCACGCGCGCCCAGAAGCGATCGCTGTGGTTCATTTCCTTCAGGTGCATCAGCTCGTGATAAATGATGTAGTCGCGCACCGTGTCCGGCGTCTGCACGAGGCGCCAGTTCAGCGACACCGCGCCCGCCGCCGAACACGAGCCCCAGCGCGCGCGCTGGTTGCGCACGCTCACGGCCTTCAAGTCCACGCCCGTCTCCGCGGCGAGTTCCCACGCGCGCGCCGGCAGTTCGATCTTCGCCCGGCGCGCGAAGTGCGCCTCGAGCGTCGGACGCAAGTCGCCGTCGAGCGACGCGACGCGGAACACGTCCGCCGCCACGCTCACCTGCGGCTTTTCGCCCTCGGTCGCGACGCGGATCTGCTGCATCTCGCCGCGCCACAGGACGTGCGTGCCGATCGTCCAAATCTCCGCCGCGCGCGGACGTTTCGCCTGGCGCGAGCGGGCGCGCTCGAGCCACTCGCGGTGCTGCTCGACGAAACGCTGCGCCTCGCGCTCGTTGCCGCGCAGCGGAATAGTCGCCACCGCCACGCCGTCGCGTCGCAACGTCAGCCGGTAACGCCGCGCCTGCGCGCTGCGCACGTAGACGAGGTCCGGCGACGGTGCCGTCGCGGTGCCCAACTGAAAAAATTCCTGCTCCCCGCTGTTCATCAAGAACGGTGAGCTAAGTTCGCTCGCGCCGGATTTCCAACGAAATCTCACGTCACAGAAATTCGCTTGAAGAAGATTGCGTTCGGCGCGAACGCACCATCCGGATCGCGCGCATAATCCGGAATGCTGCCGACGAACGTGTAGCCGAGTTTCTCGTAGAACTGCACCGCGCCGCTCACGCCGACGCTGGTGTCGAGGAACAGCAGCGTGCGCCCGGCGCGCCGCGCTTCCGCTTCGAGCGCGCGCATCAGCTCCGCGCCGATGCCGCGCCCGCGCGCGGCGTGCCGCACCATGACTTTTTGCACCTCGGCGCGATGCCTGCCGTTCGCGCGCGACTCGAACGCGAGCTGTCCGCTGCCGAGCAGCGAGCCGTCGGCGCCGAGCGCAGCGAACAGCACTTTGCCGCCCGACTCGATCTGCGCCGCCACGCTGCGCCAGTAAGCTTCCGCCTCGTCTGCGTCGAGCGGGAGCATGAAACCGATCGACGCACCGTGCGTGACGGCGTCCGCAAGCAGACGCTCGAAATCGCTCGAGCGCGCGAGCAGTTGCGAAGCGGTGAAGGCGACGATTTGCATGTGGACGGTTTTGCAGGAAACGAGCCAGCCGTGAGGAAAGCTCCAAGCTCCAACGTCCAAGCTCCAGAGAAATTTCAGCCCTCCAATCACGGAGCTGGCACATCGGACGAACCACAAAAGCTCAGCGATGCAAAGAGAACGGCCTCTCTTCGTGCCTTTGTGCTTCTGTGGTTCCTCCGGTTTTGGCGGGTCGTCGCTTGGAGTTTCCCTGGAGCTTGGACGTTGGAGCTTGGAGCTTTCGCCGCGCCGGCGTCCGCGCAGCGTCGTTCACACGCGCACCAATTTCCACTCCGGCCGGCCGCCCGGCTCGATCACCAGCCAGGCGAAGCTTGCCGGCGCGCCCCGATTGGGTCGGGAAATGCACCCGGGATTCAGCCAGCGCACGCCGCCGGCATCCGCCTCGTCGCGCGGCACGTGCGTGTGACCGTGCAACACGAAGTGCGCTCCGCGCGGCGCGCGGCGCGGCGGGATGTGCGTCAGGAAAAAGCGCCACCCGCCGCGCTCGAGCGTCAGTTCGATCGGCCAGAAATTATGCGCCTCGTTGTTGCCGAGGACGACGTGCAGCGGTTTTCCGAGCAGTTCGAACTCCACAAGCACCTCCGGCGCGCACACGTCCCCGAGATGCCAGATCTCATCCGCCGCCGCCAGGCGCGCGGGCAAATCTGCCGGGTAACGATCATGCGTGTCGGAAATCACCGCGATGCGCATGCGCCGACTCAACGCGGCGCCGCGAGCGCGCGCAACGCCGGAGTCGGCGGCCGCAGCACTTCGGCGCGGCGGAGAGGGGCTTTAAGCCCCGACGCTCGGCTCGCGTCCAACGTCGGGACGTAAAGCCCCTCCCACCGTCAACGTTCCCACCGGTTTGCGCACCGGCGCCGCCAAGGCGGAGCGCTCCGAGGCGAACCAGCGCTCTTTTAACCACAGGAAAAAACGCTCGTAGGTAAGATAGCTGGCGGTCGCGAGCGCGAGGGCGAGCAGCGTGCCGCCGAGGAAATCCACGTAGGGCGACGTCACCCCCGTCGCGCTCGCGGCGCGGCGCACGAGATTCACCGCGACCATGTGGAAAAGATACATGCCGTAGCTTACCGTGCCGATCCACGCGACCGGCCTCAGCCGCAGCACGCGAGCGAGATCGTTGTCTTCGCGCACGACGCACGCGGCCACGAGCAGCGCCAGCGCGAACGCCATCGCCAACTCGCCCGCCGCGCCCCAAGCCGGCGCGAAAGCGAGCGCGGCCAGCGCCACCGCTGCCGCGCCGAACGCGCTCCCGCGTCGCCCGAACAACGTCCACAGCCAGTGGAACGTCCGCGGCCGATGCAGCAAATGCGCGAGCGCCACGCCGAACAGGATCGCGGCCGGCACGCTCGTCACCATCCGCAGCGGCAGGTAGCCGCGACTCGCGAGCGGCCACGCGAACGCAACGGCCTGCGTGACGAGCAGAGCGACGCCGGCGATCAGCAGCGGCCGCCGCCCGCGCGCGACGCGCTCGACGAGCGGCCAGAGGAGATAGAACTGCTCCTCCGCCGCGAGCGACCAGGCGAAGTAGAAGATCACGCGCGCATTCTCGAGGTCGACGAACCAGTTCGACGTGAACGTGGCGAACGCTGGCAAGTTTCCCCAGAACGCCTCCCGCGCCGCCGGGTCGCGCTCCACCAGCGCCACGAGCACGACGTAGAGCGAGAGCGCGAGGTAATAGACCGGGAAGATGCGCAGCACGCGCCGCGCCCAGAAATTTCCCAGGTCGATCGAGCCGGTGCGCTCCTTCTGGCGCAGCAGGAGCGTCACGATAAGGAAGCCGCTGATCGCAAAAAAAAGCGTCACGCCTTTGTTGCCTTGCCCGAGCAGCGTCGCGTGATCGTGCGAAACGGTGTGAAACCAGATCACCGCCACGATGCTCAGCGCGCGCAGCCCGTCGAGGGAGCCGAAGAACCGCGTCGCCTTGAAATCGCGGTAAGCAAGCCCCCATGGCTCCGGTTTCGCCGGCCGCGATCGTGCGTGGCCGGAGTTGGCGCGGAGCTTTTTTTCGCAACCGTTCACGGCCTCAGACTAGCGCGCGCGGACTTCGCGCGCCGGTAGGCGCACCGCGCAGCTTCGCCGCGGAAACACCCGCCGTCTGGCGCGGCGGCTCGCGCGTGAGCGGCGCGCCGCTGGGGCCGCGCCCTCTCCGGCGATGTCCCGTGCGCGAACCTGAAATTTTCTTAACGGAGTTTGCCCTCGCGACGACTGCGCGCGCCGGTTTTCATTCGGGCGTCACCCCACCCCGTGAAAATCCTGATCGTGGAAGACGAGCGGCGGCTCGGTCAGTTCATCAAGAAAAGCCTCGTGGAACGCAGCTACACCGCGACTTGGGTCGCGAATTGCGCCACCGCGCGCGATGCGCTCTGCGAAACCGGTTACGACGTGATCATCCTCGACCTCGGCCTGCCCGACGGCGACGGGCTCGATCTGCTCCGCGAGTGGCGCCGCAGCGGCTTCAACGAGCCGGTGCTGATTCTCAGCGCGCGCGACGCGGTGGAAGATCGCATCAAGGGCCTCGACGTCGGTGCGGACGATTATCTCGCGAAACCGTTCTCGCTCGAGGAACTGCTCGCGCGCGTGCGCTCGCTGCTGCGCCGCCAGAGCGCCGTGAAGGAAACCGTGCTCGAACACCGCGGCGTGCGCATGGATTTGCTCGCGCGCACTGTCGCGCTCGGCGGCCAGCCGGTGGAGCTGACGAGTCGCGAGTTCGCGCTGCTGGAAGTTTTTCTCCAAAACGCCGGCCGCATCCTGCCACGCACCCTCATCGCGGAAAAAATCTGGGAGTCGGCCTACGACATCGACGGCAACCTGCTCGACGTCTACATGAGCAAGCTGCGCGCGAAGTTCGACACCGACCCCGCCCGGCCGCTTTTCAGAACCGTGCGCGGCGTCGGCTACCAGCTCCTGCCATGAGGTCGATCGGTGCGCGGCTGGCCCTGTGGTATGCGGGCGTCTCCACCGCGACGCTGATTCTGCTGTTCGTCGCCGGCTACTACCTGCTGCAACAGCACCTCGTGCACGCGCTCGATGCGCTGAACCGTGCCGAATTCGAGCAAATCAAATCCAGCCTCGGCGGCGATTACGCGCAGCTCACCCCTGCGGAAGTCGACGAGCGCATGCGCGGCGCCGCGGAGATCGCGTCGGTGTTGTTCTACGTCGAGATTCACGCAAAGGACAAAAGCCTGCTCTTCGCCTCGCACAATCTCGGCGCGCGCCGCCTCGTCGACGTGCCGGGCCAACACGCGTTCGACGCGCCGCTCGACGGCATCGGCCCGCTGCGCATCGGCGAATTTTTCCTCGGCCCGATGGACGTGCTCGTCGCCACGCCCGCCAACCAAGTCCGGCAAGTCATGAATGGCTACGCGGAGATCAGCCTGATTCTCGTCTGCCTCATGCTCGTGCTCAGCCTCATCACCGGTCTCGTGTTCAGCCGCGTGGCGCTGAGCCCCGTGCGCGCCATCCAGGAGACCGCCCACCGCATCGGTTCCGACAATCTGAGCGAACGCATTCCGGTCGCCGACGTGCAGGACGAGATTTCCAATCTCGCCCGCCTGCTCAACGAGATGTTCGATCGCCTCGAACTTTCGTTTAACCAAATCCGTCGCTTCACCGCCGAAGCGTCGCACGAGCTCAAAACGCCGCTCTCGCTCGTGCGCTTGCAGGCCGAGAAACTCCTCGTCGAAGGCGGTCTCACGCCGGCGCAGGAAGAGGCGGTGCAGGTGCAGCTCGAAGAAATCGTGCGGCTCAACAAGATCATCGAGGAGCTGCTCTTCCTCTCGCGCGCCGAGGCGCGCGCGGTGCGGCTCGCGTTTCGGCGCGAGAACCCGCGGGCGTTCCTGCAATCGTTCGCGCAGGACGCGCGCGCGCTCGCGGAGCATCGCGGCGTGAACTTCACGGCGCAGCTCGAGGGCGCCGGCATCGTCGAGTTCGATCCGAACTGGCTGCGGCAGGTGCTGTTCAACCTGCTGCAAAACGCGATCAACGTCTCGCCCGCCGGCGGCACGATCACGCTCACGTCGGATTTCACCGTCGAGTCGTGGCGCGTGGCCATCGAAGACCAAGGCCCCGGCGTCGCGCCCGAACAACGCGAGCGGATCTTCGACCGCTTCGTGCGGCTCGAGGCCGAAGACAAACCCGCCGCGCCGAAAGGCAGCGGACTCGGGCTCGCGATCTCGCGCAGCATCGTCGGCCTGCATCGCGGCACGATCCGCGCCGAGGCGCGCGAGAGCGGAAGCGGCCTGCGCGTGGTGTTCGAGCTGCCCGTGCTCGAGCGCAGCGCGTGAATTTGTAGGAGCGGCTTTACGCCGCGATGCGCGGGCGGCATGCGCTGCGCACCAATCGCGGCGTAAAGCCGCTCCTACAACTTTCGCGCGCGGGCGCGGTGGATTTCGCTGCACTACCACAGCCCGATCAGCCGCCACCACGGCAGGCCCACGCCGAGCCAGATGCCGAGGTTGGCGATCGAGACGATGAAGCCGATCGCCCACCAGTTGCCCTGCCGCACGTAGCCTGCGCCGAAATACACCGGCGCCGAGCCCGTGCCGTAGTGCGTGATGCCGGCGTTGAGATTCGAGAAAAACGCGAACGGCCACACCGCGAGCTGCGCGGGCACGCCGACCGCCAGCGCCGCGCCGAGAAAACCGGGATAAAGCGCGGAGACGTGCGCCGTCATGCTCGCGAACGTGTAGTGCGCGTAGAGGTAGGCGATCACCAGCGCACCGAGCGCCACCGCCCAGGGCCAGCCATGCAAATGCGAGAAAACCTGTCCGGAGATCAGCCCGATCACCCCTTGCTGCTGCAGTTGCTCCGCCATCATCAGCAGCGGCGCGAACCAGATCAACGCGTCCCACGCCGTCTTGTCGCCGAGCAATTCGTCCCACGTCACCACGCGACAGAGCAATACGAGGCTCACGCCCGCGAGTGCGACAGTGGTGTTGCCGAGGCCGTGCAGCGGCGCCGTCACCCATGCGCCGAGCACCACGAGCATGATGACCACGAGCACGCGTTCGCCGCGACTCATCGGGCCGAGGCCGCGGAGCTTGTCGCGGGCATGCGCGCGCGCGTGCTCGGTTTCGCGGAGGTCGGGCGGACTGAGTTCGTGCAGCAGCCACGGGATCAGCGCGAACGAGCACAACCCCGGCAACGACGCCGCGAGCGCCCAGCGTCCCCAGGTCATGTCGACGCCCGCGGTGGTTTTCGCGAGGCGCGCGATGAGCGGATTCGCGGCCATCCCGGTGAGGAACATCGCCGACGCCGTGTAGGTGCAATGAAACCCGACGAGCGTCAGGTAGGCGCCGATGCGGTTCGCCGTCGGGCCGGGCTCGGAGTCGAGCGCCTTCGCGAGACTGCGCACGATCGGCGCGATGATGCCGCCGCCGCGCGCGGTGTCGGACGGCACGACCGGCGCGAGCACGAGGTCCGAGATGGCGACCGAGTAGCCGAGGGTCAGCGACGTGCGCCCGAACCAACTGATGAAAAAATACGCGATGCGCGCACCGAGTTTCGTGGTGTGGATCGCGCGTGCGAAGAGGAACGCCGCGAAGATCAGCCACACCGTCGTGTTCCCGAACGCCGCCAGCGCCGTCTCGGCCGAGAGCGTGCCGGTGAGGATGAGCAACACCGTCGCGAGAAACACGCTGACGCCCATCTCGACCGGCCGCACGACGAGGGCGACGATCGTGGCCGCGAAGATCGCGAGCAGGTGCCGTTGCGGATCGGTGAACGGCCCGACTGGCGCGAAGTAGAGCACGAGTCCCGGCGCGAGCACGAAAGCCCAGCGGCGCAACGCCGTCGCGAGCGGGAGATTGATCGGCTGAGGGGTGGTCACCGCGGGCACGAGGGTGCGAGAGCGAGCGGGAGGTGGCAAGGACGGCGGCGAAGAAATCGGTCGAAAGGTGGAGCGCGTTGACCTCAACGCGCTCGGAACGTCCATCCCGTTGCGCGAGTCCTCGAACGCGTTGGGGTCAACGCGTTCCACCTCGGATCAATCACCCGAGCGCTCTCAGCGCCAGCAGCGTGAGCGTCACCGTGAGCGCGCCGCCGATGCGCGTGGCGATCTGAGCGAACGGCATCAGTTGCATCCGGTTCGCCGCGGTGAGGATCGCGACGTCGCCCGTGCCACCCTGGCCGCTGTGGCAGGCATTCACGATGGCGGCTTCGAGCGGGTAGAGTTTCACCCAGCGTCCGACAAACCAGCCGGTCGTCATCAGCGTCGCCACGGTCGCGATGATCGTGACGAGGTTGGCCCAATGAAACGCAGCGATGAGTTTGTCCCACGGCGTCATCACGGCGCCGATGGCGAAGAGCAGCGGATAGGTGACGGCGATGCGGAAGAAGCGGTAGACGACATAGGCGCCGGCTTGCGTGCGCGGTGGCACGACGAACGCGAGCTTCGCGGCGACGGCGAGGAAGAGCATCGTCACCGGCGCGGGGAAACCGAACGCCTCCTTGCCCATCAGACCCGCGAGGTAAAGCGTGACGGCGAACATGCCGGCGGCGGCGATGTGGTCGATGTCCATGTGCTCGGCGATCTCGTGCTCGCCGGGTTTCAGGTCGTCGTGTTCGCCGGGTTGGATGCGGCCGTCGCCGGTGAAGCGCGGGAATTTTTTCCCGAAGAAATTCAGCAGGCCGGCGAACACCACCGCGGTCAGGCTGCCGAACATGACGGGCGGGAGGATTTGCGCGAAGAGCTCGCCTGGGTCGACGTGCAGCAGTTCGGCGTAGCCGGTCGAGAGCGGGATGGCGCCCTCGCCCACCCCGCCGGCCATGATCGGGATGACGACGAAGAGCAGCGTGTGCCGCGCGCCGAGCCCGAGCGCGGTGCCGACGGCGGTGCCGACGCACAGCGCCGCGAGCGAGCCGGCGGCGAGCGGCACGAAGATTTTCAGGAAGCCGCGGATCAGCACGCGGCGATCCATGCCGAGGATGCTGCCGACGATGACCGCCGTGATGAACAGGTAGAGGAATTGCGAGGACTTCGTGAACTCCGCCACCGGCTGCATCAACGTGTCAGGCAGCACGCCGTAGAACACGAGCGCCGACGGCACGAAGGTCGCAAAGATCGCCGCGCCGCCGATGTGCTTGAGGAGCGGGAGGTGTTTGCCGACCTCGGCGCAGAGGAAGCCGCCCACGCCGATCACGGCGATCATCATGCACAGCTCCGGCGGCACTTTGCCGACGCGGACGAAATAGCCGATGATGCCGACGAGCGCCACGAGCACCGGCAGCGGCACGACGCCGACGCGCCGCTCCATCCAGCGCCACCAGCCCGCCGGCCAGAAACGCGGACGGCCGGCGGGCGCGGGCGGCGGAGAGGATGCCGCCGAGGCGGATGCGCTCGAGTCAGGCGTGGGTTGGACGGTGTTCATCGGCGGTGATTCCGAAACCCTGGCTCTCTCTCCGGCGTGGAGGACTGCAGCTCGCGTCCATCCCACTTTCTTTTCATCGCGAGCCCGACGCAGTCGGGCGTGGCGATCGAGCGAGCGCTGGATTGCTTCGTCGCTCCGCGCCTCGCAATGACAACAGGTAGTCGTGAGCTGAACAGGGTGTCGCGAGCCGACAAGCGAGAGCGACGGATGCCGGGTGGTGGCGACTCTGCGCCGCGTGGGCGGTGCGAATCGCGGCGTGAAGCCGCTCCGACAAAGAAGCGAGACTGGCGCATGGGAGGTTGGCGGCGGCGCGGCGCGGTCAGAAGCGCACTTTCATCGACGCGGTGATCTTGCGCGGCGCGCCGGGGACGAGGTCGGTCTGCGCGTCGCCGCCGGCGATGTAGGCGACGTCGGTGACGTTGTTGAAGTTCAGCGCGAACTCGTAGCGCTTCGTCGTGTAGTAGAACGAAAGATCGGCGCGGGTGTTCGACGGGATCGTGAGCATCGCGCTCGGCCGGTTGTCGACGACGGCGTTGCGCTCGCCGGTGTGGATGAGGCCGAAGCCGACGCCGGCGCCGCGGAGCGCGCCGTCGGGGACGTTGTATCGCATCCAGATGTTGCCGTTGTGGCGCGGGGCGTTGGCGAGGCGGGCGCTCATGAGGTTCGTCGCGGCGGAATTCGTCACCGTGGCGTCGTTGTAGGCGTAGCCGATCTGCACCTGGAAATTCGGCTTCGGCTGGTAGTTCACGGAGATCTCGACGCCTTTGCTCTCGTTCGAGAGCGAGCGGTAGACCTGCACGCCGGTGGCGGGATCGAAGACGTTCGGCACGGGCTCGACGACGTCGTTGCGCTCGATGTCGTAGAGCGAAAGGAGCACGCCGAGTTGGTGCTGTGCGAAATCGGCTTTGAGGCCGATCTCCTTCTGGTTGGCCGTCTCGGGGTCGGGCTGCACGGCGCCTTGCGCGACGGAGTTGGGCGGCGTGGGTTTGAACGACTGCGCGTAGCTCGCGTAGAACGAGAGCGTGTCGTTCGGCTGGTAAACGATGCCGACGGACGGCACGGTGGCCGACGGGTGGTTGCTCTGGCCGGGGTTGACGAACCTGCCGGTCGAGAGGAGCACGGCGGTGTCGGAGTATTTCGTGTCGTATTTTTCGGAGTGCAGACCGAGCGAGGCGCGCCAGTGCTGGCCGATCTTGATCTGGTCGGTGACGTAGGCGCCGTAGTTGTAGTATTTCGAAACGCCGATCTGCGTCGGACCGGTGCCAGTCGTGGAGTTGACGGTCGGATACGTGGTGAGGCCGTGGATCGGGTTGTAGACGTTGATCGGTGCGCCGGTGACGTTCTGGAAGAGCCAGCGCGTGAAGTTGTGGTTCTCGTAGCCGCCGCTGAGGCCGAAGAGCAGCGTGTGCTTGAACGAGTCGGGGCCGAGGTCGCCGTAGAGGTTGAAATCGTAGTAGGCGTAGCGGCGGCGGTTCCAGGTGTCGCGCAAGCGCTGCGTGATCGTGCTGTTCTCGATTGGCGTGGCGGTGGTGACGGAGCGGTTTTCGAGGAGGCGGCGGCCGTCGGCGTGGTGGACGTTGCGGGTGTTGAATTTCGCGGTCCAGCCGTTGGCGAAGCGGTGCGTGAAGGTGAGATTGTAGACGTCTCCCTTGTCGTAGGAGCTGTTGGACGGATCCTGATAAACGATCGAGTGATCGCTCGGGACGTTGGCGACAAGATTGCCGGGGGCGACGAGCGCCTGATCGGAAATGCCGAAGCGACTCTCGCGGTGGAACTCGAGTTTCAGCGTGACGTCGGTGCTCTCGTTGAAGCGGTAGGTAAGCGATGGGAACAGATAGAGATTGTGCGTCCAATCGAACTGCCGCCACGCGGGCTGGTCCTCGTAGGTGGCGATGACGCGGTAGAGCCAGTGCTTCTCGGCGTCGAGCGGGCCGGTGGTATCGAGCGTCGTGCTGAAGCCCGCGTCGTGCCCGCCCTGGTCGCCGGCGAAAACGCCGACGGAAGTGAAGAGCGAGTTGGCGCGCTTCGCGGACGGCTGTTTCGTCACGATGTTGATGAGGCCGCCGGGATTGAGCGCGCCGTAGAGGACGGAGTTTGGGCCTTTCAAAACCTCGACGCGCTCGACGTTCGCGGTGGTCGGAGAACCGAAGCGCGAGGCACCGCCGGGCAGGCCGTCGGTCATGAGATTGTTGATCATCGTGTTCGTCGCGCTGTTGGTGTAACCGCGCAGCGTGAAGCCCGCGCCGGCGGGGCTCTCGCGCGTCATGCCGACGACGTAGGGATATAAATCTTCGAGCGAGGCGGCGAGTTTGTCGCCGATGAAGTTGGCGTTGAGCACCTGCACGGTGCCGGCGATGTCCTTCAGGTCGACGGGGGTCTTGCTCGCGGTGGAGGTCATCGTCTCCTCGTAGGTGCCGACGCTCGTGCTGACGGTGAACGCTTCGAGGTGGACGACTTCTTCCTTTTTGTCCTGCGCGAGAAGCGCGAGGGGCAGCGAAAGCGGCAACACGAGTTGCTGCGCAACGGACACGAATCGGGGGAACAGTGACATTGGCGTGGGGTGTGCTGGCCGGCGCGACTCGCCTGACAGGGGTAGAGGCGAAGGACGTCGCGAGGCTGCGACAAGCCTAGCCGCGCTGACTGAAGGCAAGCTGAACGAAATCTAAATTTTCATTCAGATAAGGCGTGCGGTGGCGAAAATCTCGGCGCGCGCGGCGGCGCGTCGGTTCGCGGAAGCGCGCGAGGCGGAGCGGACGCGGTCGCGGCGCGCGCGGACTTGCGTCGAAGGTAGCTCGCCACGCCGGTGTAGGTGAGCAATGGCACCGACAGCGCGCCGAGCAGGAGGGCGATCTGCATCGCCGGGCCGCCCCATACGCCGGTGTGCAGCGACATCATGAAATAGTAGAGCCGCAGGCCGGCCGGTGCCGTCGCGTAAGGCTGCGCGCGGAGCAGCGCGCCGCTCGCGCCGTCCCAGTAGGCGTAGGAGCGCGCGTTCGGGTGCGCGGAGTCGGCTTCGATGCTGTAAGCGGCGACGAGGCCTTTCTTCGGGAGCGGAATGTAGGTTTCGCGGGCCGCGGGAAACCGCGCCGCCATCGCGGCGGCGACGCGATCGAAGCCGACGAACGACGCACTCGTCGTTGCGATCGGTGCCGTCGAGGGCGCAGCGAGCGGCAGCGGCAATGCGGGCTTCGTTGAACCGGTCAGCGGGTAGAGCGCGTTCTTCAGCCAGTCGAGCGACACGGGCGCGCCCGTGAAAGCCATCACCGAGAGCAGCAACGCGGCGTAGATGCCGACGGTTTTGTGCAGGCCAAGATTCCACGGGCGGCCCTTCAGCTTCCAGTTGAGCGTGACGCCGGCGACGAGCGCGCGGCGCGTCGCGGGCCACCAGAGCACGACGCCCGTGGCGATGATGAGCAGGAAAGCGAGCGCGTTGTAGCCGTTGATCGCCTCGCCTACGGGCGGAGCTAGCTGGAGGTATTTGTGCAGCCCCTCGATCCAGCCGAAACCCTCGCCGTAGCGCGCGCGCGTGCCCAGCACTTCGCCGGTGCAGGGGTTCACGTGCACGTAATCCTTGTTCGAGAAGTAGACGAGGAACGGCGCGGTCGCGTCGCCGAAAGAGCGCACGCTTTCGAGTTCGCCGGCCGGGTGCGCGGCGACAGCGCGCGCGATGAGTTGCTCGGGCGCGAGGCGCGTCGCTCCAGGCGCGACGATCCAGCGATGCGGATCGAGTTGGCGTTCGAGGTTGCCGCGGAAGACGAGCAGCGCGCCGGTGAGCGACACGACGAGCAGCAGCGCACCGAGCACGAGCCCGGCCCAGAGGTGGAACGTCAGAAGCGCTTTGCGCGTGGTCGGGGTCATGCGGCGGAATCTTGCGGGTGGAACGTGAACACGGACTGAAACTCGTCAGAATTTCTGTTTATCGACTGGTGGCAGAACTCAGAAACGCAGGCCGACCGAGAAGGTGAGTTTGCGTTGCTCGCCGATGTTGAGCGTGAGGGCGCTCTGCGCGGACGAGATGTAGCGTCGATCGAGAAGATTCTGGACGTTCAGCGCGAAGTCGTAGCGCTTCCACTTGTAATAGATCGACGAGTCGACGCGGCTCCAGGACTTGAGGCGGTAGTAGACCGCGGTGGTCGGATCGCCGGCCCACGCCTCGCCGACGTAGACGACACCGGTGCCGAGACCGAGGCCTTTCAATTTGCCGGTGGGAAAGTTGTAGCGCGTCCAGAAATTGCCGGTGAGGCGCGGCGCGTTGGCGAGATCACGGCCGACGCTCTGCGGATTCGTGGCCGACGCGGTGATGAGCGCCTGCGAGTAGGCGACGCCGCCCTGCAATTGCCAGTTCGACAACGGCTGCCACTGCACTTCGAGTTCGACGCCGCGACTGCGTTGCTGGCCGTCGAGCCGCGAGATGGCCTGGCCCGCGAGGGCGTCGCCGGTCGGGACGGTGAAGTTGGTGCCGGAGGGGACGACGACGTTTTCGCGCGTGATCTCATACACGGCGGCGGAGACGTTCAGGTTTTTGCGCTCGTTGGAGAACTTCACGCCGGCCTCGTATTGCTTGCCGGACTCCGGCGGGAAACCCGAGTGGCCCGACGCGTCGAAGGCGATGTTCGTCTGCGGCTTGATCGACTGGCTGAAGCTGGCGTAGGCGGAAAGCTGCGGCGTCACGTCGTAAACCACGCCGCCCTGTTTCGTGTAAGTGTCGAGCGTGTTGCTGAACGCCGTGGTGGTGGGACGCAGGTTGTCCAAGCCGTGCACGAGTTGGTGATCGTGGCGGACGCCGATGGAAACGTGGGCCTTGTCGCCGATCTTCATCTGGTCGGA
Organism: Opitutia bacterium; assembly: GCA_016187945.1. GTDB lineage: Bacteria > Verrucomicrobiota > Verrucomicrobiia > Opitutales > Opitutaceae > Didemnitutus. Next base: position 834,657 of record JACPIT010000005.1, on the reverse strand, counting down.
GGCGTATTCGCCGAGCGCGGTCTGCCAGGTGACTTGGTTCGTCGCGCCGGTGCCGTCGGCGGGATAGTCGAGTTGGTCGAGGATCGGATCGACGAGCGTGATCGAGTTGGCGGTGGCTTGGTTCGGGCCGAAGGCGATGCGCTGGTTGAAAAATTCCTCCCAGCCGCCGCCGATACCGAGGAGGACCGTGTGCTTCACCTTGCCGGTGTCGAATGAGCGGAAGACGTTCGCGTCGGCGAAGCGGTAGCGGTGCGCGTTGTCGACGTCGTTGTATTGCCGGCGCAGGCGCGTGGTGGGGGTGGCGTATTTGGCCGACGGCGAATAGACGTTGGCGTTGTTGATCGTGAACTCGCGCACGATGTCCACGTGCCAGACAGCGCGCGACTGCACGCGGAGCTGCCACTCGCCGAGCGTCGTGTGGAAAAACGCCGAGAGCGCCTCGCCGCGATCGCGCGCAATGTCCTTGTGGTCGTTGTAGACGGTGTTGAGCGGCGCGGTGTAATACGTGGCGTTCTCGCCGTAGGCGGCGGTGGAGGTGGCGACGCCGCCGACCGTCACCGAAATCGGCGCGCTCGTGAAGATCGGCAACACGCCGTCGTCCTGCCGGCGCACGTCGGTGCTGACCTCGCCCTTGACGGTGAGGTAGGTGTCCTTGGTCCACTTGTAAGTGAGCGACGGGAAGAACGAGTAGTTGCGGTCGTAGTTGCCCGGGCGCGACGTGGGCGTGCTGCCGGCATCGGCGACGATGCGGTAGAACAGGTGCTTGCTGCCGAAGACCGGGCCGGTCGAGTCGACGCTGAGCGTGTTGGTGATTTTTTTGCCGAAGCGTGTGAACTCACCCGCGTAGACGCCGGTGGTGAAACGCACGTGTTGGTGCGCGACCTCCTTCGGGTTTTTCGTGACGATGTTCAGCAAACCGCCGGGGTTCATCTGGCCGTAGAGCACGCCGTTCGGGCCCTTGAGGAATTCGAGGCTGTCGACGTTCGCGGCGCTGGACGCGGCCTTCTTGAGCGTGGCGCCCATCAGGCCGTCGAACTGGATGTTTTGCGTGTAACTGCCGGTGTTGGGAAAACCACGGAACGAAAAGCCGTTGATGTTGCCCTGCGACTGCGCGGCGCCGACGACGTAGCCGACGACGTCGAGGAGCGTGACGGCGTTGCGATCGGTGATCGCCGTGGCGTTCATGATGGAGAGCGAGGAGGAGATTTCCTTCAGGTCCATCGGCAGCTTCGTCGCCATCGACGAAGTTTCCTGGTGATAAGTCTCGATGTGCGCTGTGACAGTGTAGGCGTCGAGATGGACGACTTTTTCGGGTTCGGCGGGCGCGTTTTCGACGGGGGGATTTTCAGCGGGGGCGGCTTGCGCGAGCAGGAGCGAGGGAGCGACGAGGAGAGCAGCTACGAGCGCAACGCGGCGCGTGGCGGAGGCGGCCAGTGGGTTCATGGGGGCTTGGGGTAATCGGGCGAGGACGCCCGGAGGTGCGCCGCGAAAGTAGTCGCCGATTTTTAAGGGGAACTGAAGCCCGGCTGAATTTTTTTTAAGACAACAACGCGACAGCCGGCGGCGAGCGCTCCGCCGCGAAGGAAATTGGCTCGCACGCGTGGCGGCGGAACGCACTGTCGGAAGCTCATCGAGGGGCCTGTAGCTCAACGGTCAGAGCAGGGGACTCATAATCCCTTGGCTGCGGGTTCGAATCCCGCCGGGCCCACCAATGCCGCGCACGCAGAGCGGCACGCCGACGACAAGCGGCGGGATTCCAGTCTAGCGGCGCACCAGTCCCACCAACGTCTGCCTCACCGACTCCAAGTCGATCGACATCTCGAATTGGAGGTCGTCCACGTCGCGGAATTGCACCGGATGCCCTCGGGCCTCGTGGCGGTAGTTGATCTGCGATGCGATCCGGTGACTCCCATCGCGCAGCTTCACGCAGAATACGTTCACCTGCCAGGTCGTGTTCAACGACGGGCGGCGCTGCGAGACGTCGACGGCGGTTTCGCGGCGGAGAAAATTCGGCATCACGAACAACTCCTCTTTCGTTATCTTCGCGCCGAAACCCGCCGTGGGTTCGGCTTCGATGCAGTAGAACGCGGTGTGTCCGTTGTTCTCGTATCGCCGGATGAATTTTCGCGGTTGAAGGCTGAAGGCGATGCCGCCCGCGGCGTCCTGCTCCGGAAACCAGAACAGATAGACGCAGTCCGAAATCTTTTGACTGCAACCGCCCCAGAAAGTGGCGATTTCGTAGGCGCCTCCGAACGAATCCTGCAGCGGTGCGCCCGTCGCCATTTCATCGGCCAAGAGGCAGCCGGTGAATTGGAGCGCTGCCGCCACGCCGATCCGGACGTAATCGCCCGCCCGCAGGATTCGCATCGGAATCTGGTTCGCATACCGGCTGAATCGATCGCTGCCGCTGCCGGCGAAGACGATTTGTCCGACCGGCGGGACGACCGTCGCGCGACAACCGAACCAGACCGTCTCGGTGCTCCCCACCTCCTCGAGCACCGAAAAAATCAACGCCACGTGCGGCAGCGCCTCGTCGTGATTTGCGCGAAGGTAGGTCCGCAGAAACGATGCGTTCACCGGTCCGGCGCCGAAGACTTCCTCGACCGCGGTGAGAACCGCGCGCGCCCGGGCATAGTCGCCTGCCCAAACCGCGACGATTCTCGTGCAGATCTGCACCACCTTTTGTTCGCAGCCCCAAATCTTCAGCTTCCGGGCGCTTTCGATGCCGTCGTGTCGCTGGCCGACGCTCGGCAGTGCCACCGCCGGGCGCCCCGATTCGCTGGAGAGCAATGTGTCCGAGAACAACACCGGATGGGTGTCGGGCGAGAGGCAAACGATCAGGGTCATGTTCGGGCTTCTCGATGCTCGTTTCCCGTCGCGCTCCCTCGCTACCGCTGCCGCCGATAGTCGCTCGGCGAGAGGCCGGTTTCCTTGCGGAAGAGTTGCGCGAAATGGCTCGGGTTCGAGTAGCCGACTTCGTTCGCGATCGTGATGATGCTCTTCTTCGTCTCGCGCAGGAGCCGGCGCGCGGCGTCCAGCCGCAACTTGATGTGGTAGCGCGAGGGCGGCAGGCCGGTCGCACGCTTGAAGAGGCGGTTGAAGTGAAACTCGCTCACCTCCGCGCGCTCCGCGAGGCGCGCGAGGCAGAATTCCTCCGCGCGGTGCTCCGCCATCCAGTCGGTGATCCGGCGCAGCTTGAAGCCCGGCAGCGCCGCGCTCTCGCCGCGCGCGTCGTCGGCGAGCGTCGTGTATTCGCGGGCGAGGTGCACGGCGAGCGCCTGCGCGAGGCCGCGCACGGCCAGCGGGCTCGCGGTCGGTCGCTCCGCCTCCTCGCGGAGCTGGCGGACGAGCGCCACGAGCCGCTCGTCGGCGAAACCGGAGAGATCGCGCAAGTGCGCGTGCGGCGCGCGCGCCCCAAAGGTTTCCCGCAACGCCTCGCGGAACAGCCGCAGGCCGAGCAGCACCAGCACGACCTCGAACGGTTCCGGGGTGAGTGTGCGCCAGCGAAACTCATAGGGCGCGCCGGCCGCCGTCAGGTAGAGCGAGCCGCGTTTCAAGTGCGTCGTCAGCCACGCGCCGCCGTGTTCGCGTTCCTGCGCCTCGGCTTCGCCGGAGCTGATCCACACGATCATCGGCTCGGTCACCACCGGCATCGTGAAGACGCCGGCGGTCGGAGGCAGCGATTTGATCGCCACCCGCACGTCGCGCCACGCCGGTCCGCGACTGCCGGCGATCTTCGTGCCCAGGGCGTAGCGCTCGATCTCTTCGGCGGAGGTGATTTCCGGAATCGGCATGGCGGTGGGACGACGGCCAGTAAATTCCCCGTGCGGAAACTTACAACTCTCCCGACACGCGCCCGCGGGAAGCCGCGCCGCATTTTCGAGCAATCCGACAACAGCCGGAGCAAAACCCCGGGCGACGCGCGCGCCGCGATGCGCTAGAGTCGCGACCGTCCCAAGGAGTCCACGATGCAAAAACGCAAACTCGGCCACAACAATCTCGAAGTCTCCGCTCTCGGCCTCGGCTGCATGGGCTTGAGCTTCGGCTACGGTCCCGCCGTCCCACCCTCCGACGCGATCGCGCTCATCCGCGCGGCCGTCGAACGCGGCGTGACCTTTTTCGACACCGCGGAGGTCTACGGGCCGTTCGCCAACGAGGAAGTCGTGGGCGAAGCGCTCGCGCCGTTCCGCGGTCGCGTGGCGATCGCCACGAAATTCGGTTTCAAAATCGGCCCGGACGGAGCGCGGCTCGACGGCCTCGACAGCCGCCCGGAGCACATCAAGGCCGTCGCCGACGCCTCGTTGCGCCGCCTGAAGGTCGACACGCTCGACCTGTTCTACCAACACCGCGTCGATCCCGACGTCCCGATCGAGGAGGTAGCCGGCGCCGTGAAGGAGCTGATCGCGGCCGGCAAGGTGCGGCACTTCGGCCTCTCCGAAGCTGGCGCGCCAACGATCCGGCGCGCGCACGCCGTGCAGCCGGTCACGGCGCTCCAAAGCGAATACTCGCTGTGGTTCCGCGAGCCGGAGACGGAAATCCTGCCGACGCTCGAGGAGCTCGGCATCGGCTTCGTGCCGTTCAGCCCGCTCGGCAAAGGTTTTCTCACGGGCAAGATCGACGCCCGCACGCAGTTCGCCGCGTCGGATTTCCGCAACGTCGTGCCGCGCTTCACGCCCGAGGCCCGCGCGGCGAACCAGGCCGTCGTCGATCTGCTCGCGACGATCGCGACGCGGCTGAAGGCGACGCCCGCGCAGGTCGCGCTCGCGTGGCTGCTCGCGCAGAAGCCGTGGATCGTGCCGATCCCGGGCACGACGAAGCTGCACCGCCTCGAGGAAAATCTCGGTGCGGCCGACCTCGCGCTGTCCGCCGCCGATCTCCGCGAGATCGATCGCGCGGCGGCGCAAATTCCCGTGCACGGCGCGCGCTATCCGGAGCATTTGCAGAAACTCGTCGGCCGCTGACGTGCCGCTCGCCGCCAAATCGCCGTCCTCATCCCCGGCGCGCACGGACGGATCGCACGCGTCGCCACAGAGCGCTTCCTCCAACGGCCCGACGCGCGGCGGACGCTGTTCCCGCGCGACGTGCGCCGGCTCACGCCGGCTAGGCTTCGGCGTGATGCACGGGCTGGGAGATTTCCTTGAGCACTTCGCCGGAGAGCGCGATGCCGGTTTCGACCGCGATGTCACCGAGCGAGACGATCCCGACGAGGCGCTTGGCGCGGCTCAGGACGGGCAGGCGGCGAATCTGTTTCACTTCCATCAACCGGGCCGCCTCCTCAACCTCCTGGTCGTCGAAAATATACGCGAGGTGGGGCGACATCACGGCACGCACCGGAGTGGTGCGCGGGTCGCGGCCTTCCGCCACGCCGCGGATCGCGAGGTCGCGGTCCGTCACGATGCCGGCGAGCCGGTCGTTGTCGCAGATGGGCAGCGCGCCGACGTCGAGCGCGCGCATGCGTTGCGCGGCATCGACGAGGCTCGCGTCCGGAGAAACGCACTCGGCGTGCGGAGTCATGACGTCTCGAATTTTCATGGCCGGGAAAGATGTGCCGTTTCGGGCGGCTTCGCCATGGCGCGAGTCGCGGTCCCGCGCCTCGGGCAGGCTCCGTGCGGCCATCGGGCGGCCGTCGCTGGCCACGCGAGTCCGTCCGTCCAGTCGTGCACGTGCATCAACGTGGGAGGAGCCGGCCCCGCCCATCCGCGATGCTCAAGCGCCGCCGCCGCACGCGCGGCAGCCGCCGCGGCGGCGATCGCGGCGCATCGTCACGCGCCCGCAATCTCGTCGCGGCCGTCGCGGCGCTCGGCGCGGTGGCGGGCCTGTTTCTCGCGACGCGCTTTCACCCACGGTGGCTCGGGCGCTTCGCCGGCCATGATGCAGCCGAGCGGGCGCACTTCGCCGACGAGTTCCGCGAGGCCGTAGCGCACGATCTGCGCCTTCACTTTCGCGGCGTCCTTGTAGGCGAGCGGCGACTCCGAGAGATCGGGCGCGCCGCAGAACCAGCGGATGTCGAGGCCGGGCGCGACCTCGCCGAGCACCTGCTGGATGCGCGACGGATCGATGCGGCCTTCGGCATCGCGGAACGGCCGCAGCATCGCCGAGCGCGATTGGTTGCGGCCGGCCCCGTGCGGGCAGAACGACAGGTAGTCGCGGTTGTCCGCACCGAGCACGAGCAGGACTTCGCGCGCCATGTTGAGCGGGATGAGGCCGAGCAGCGGGCGGCCGTCGCGATCGCGCCAGGCCGGCGTGGCGCCTTTGCCGTGGAGGAACACGTCGCCCTGTTTCCAGACGAAGTTGTGCTCGTTGCCGATCTGCACGAGCGCGCGCTGGCCGAGGCGGCGCAGGAGCGCTTCGTGGAGGAGCGCGTGATTCTCGCGCGTCCAGCGGGAGATGTATTGCAACGCGTCCCAATACGCGCGGCCCTCCGGCGAATCGCCCGGGAGCCATGCGGCGGCGTCGGGGATGTCCTTGGCGTTTTCGTCGCACCACTGGCGCGCGGCGACCTGGCCGCGCTTGTAGAGATCGGCGCCGAGGCCGCGCGAGCCGTGGTGCGTGACGAGCACGTTGAACTTCCCGTCGCGGCGCACGATCCAGTCGGACAGCTCCGTGTAGCCGGCGCGCTCGAGCGCGGCGCGTTGCGGCTCGGTGAACTCGATGCGGCCGACGTAGGCGAAGTGGTTGCCGTCGCCCTGCGTGCCGAGGAAGTCGCGCGCGCGGCTTTGCAGGCCGGTGAGGAACGGGTTGTCCCACACCGGCTCCTCGATGACGGGCGACGACCACTGGTGGCCGCGCGGGCGTCCGCCGGCGCCGAAGTGCGTCACCTTTTGCAGGTGGTCCATGATCTCGCCGACGGGATGATTCGCCGGGAAAAACGAGGCGAACATCGAGCAGCAGATGTCGGCCGAGTGCGCGCCGGGAATGATCGCGTTCGCGACCTCGACGGCGCCGCCGACGGGAATCGTCGCGTAGCCGCCGCCCGACGGGCAGGTGTCGGGCATGATGACGCCGCGTCGCACGACCGGCGAGTGGAGGAGCTCGCGCATGCGGACGCGCGCGGCGGCGAGGTTCTCCGCTTCGAGCGGAGTCTCGGCCTCGATCGCCTCGGCGAGCGGCGCCGGCTCGTAGCGCGGGAGGATCACGGCGAGTTGCTTGGGAAATTCCTGTTCGAGGCGCGCGAGCACGGCGGCGCGCGCGAGGCCCGTCGACTCGAGGTCGCGGGCGCGGCGCAGCGCCGGGCCGAGGCGGCGGCCTTCGTGCCAGCCGGCGGCGATCAGGTCGCGGGCTTTGATTTCCATGTTCATGGGCAAAGAGAGAGCAGTGAGCGGCGCAAAGAGTGCGGGCAGGGCCGGTCTCCGAACGGCCTCAATTGAGGGAAGATCGCGAGAGGCGGCCGCGAGCGGAGTTGGGAGGAGGCCGGTCGAAGGGCGTCGCTGGGTTGGGTGATGTTCAAGGAGAGAGCGTGAGGCTGGAGGGAGAAAAATTCAACTGGGCCGGCGCTTGTCGCCGGGCCGTCCGGCGGCGAAGCGTTTCGGCCCGGCGACGGGCGCCGGCCCTCCAGTCGAGCAGCGAGTCCAGCTCACGGAAGAGCGGGAGTGTTACTGCGTGACGCTGACGCGCGGGGCGACCGGGCGCGGCGTCGGCGCGCGCGGGAATTTCTGGTAGAAAATCCCGGGCTCGCCGAGGCGGCGCGGCAGGCGCGTGCGGCTGTGCGCGACGCGCATGAGCTTGAGCGGTTGGTGGGTGGTGCGGATTTCGAAACGGGTCATGGTGAAGGAGGGTCAGGTTTGGTTGAGCAGGGTTTGCCAGAGGGAGAGCACGACGAAGTCGGCGCGCAGGCGCTTCTCGCCGGCGTCGCGCACTTGGCGGGCGCGTTCGCGGGAGACGCCGAGGCGCGCGGCGATGTCGTCGAGCGGCGCGTCCTCGAGATAGTAGAGGCGCAGCGCGAGCGCTTGATTCGGCGGCAGGCGGTCGAGCGCGCCGACGATCGCGGCGCGCAGATCGGCGAGTTCGACGCTCGTCGCCGGACATGGGGTGTCGGCGTCGGCGAGGTCGTTCCAGTCGAATTCGCGGTCGTGCACGTCGGCCGCGAGCGTGGCGCGCGCGGCGGCGATGGCGCGGATGTCGAGAGCGGTGGCGGCGGCGAGTTCGTCGAGCGTAGCTTCGCGACCGAGGGCGGCGGCGAGCTGCGCTTGGGCGTGAGCGACCGCGCGGGCTTCGCGGCGCTGGCGGCGCGTGACGGAGTCGAGCCGGCGCAGTTCGTCGAGCATCGCGCCGCGCACGCGCACGAAGCAGTAGGCGCGGACGTCGTCCTCGGAACCGTCGATTTGAGCAAACGCGGCGACGAGCGCGAGTTTGCCCGCCGAGGCGAGGTCGTCGCGCGCGACATGAGCGGGCACGCGACGCGAGACGGTGGCGAGAGCGGTGTCGACGATGTCGAGCAGATCGACGACGGCGGCGGAACGTTGGGAAAGCGGATGCATGGGATGGGAGGCGAGCGAGGCGGGCGGCGGGGCGCGCGCGATGGATCGCGAGTGACTGACGGGACGGGTGCGGCGTAGCGCGCCGCGATCGAAATCTGGAAAACGAGCTTCGGCTCGGATTTCCGGAAGCGTCCTTTTCGGGGACGAAAAAGCCCACTTCCGGCGGAAGTGGGCGGCAGGCGACGGCGATCGTCGGACTGAGTTACACCACTTCCTTGTGCGCCGGGATGACGCCGAATCGATTCGCATCGATCGGCCGACCGAGAGAGGTCGCACTCACGGCCATCGCCGCGCACGAACCCAAACGCTCCGTCGAGTGGAGCGCGGGCGCGGGATATTGGGCGGCGGGTTTCATGGCGGGTGAGAGACGAAGGGTGCGGTTACTCAGTTACAACGACCGGAGACGGTGCAAAATCAAGAGGGGGGCGCGATATTTTTTCGCGGCCCGCTTCGGTCGCGAGCGGAACGGCGCGCGGTTCAGCAAACAGAGCGGGCTCACTCAGAAGACCTCCCGCGAATGGCGCGAATTGTCGCGAATTCAGAGGGAAAGTCTCCCTCCCGTCCGCTTATTGAGCCTCGCGCGATAGATTGACGCTAATGAAGTGGAAGGCAGGGTGGAGCGGCCCTCTCCGCCGCGAGGGCGATATCACGTTCCCGGCGCACGGGGCCGGCGACGACTGCGATGCCTCGGCGGTGCGCCCTACCTCTCGGTCTGATACGCGAGGCTCAATAATCGAACGCATCGATCGATCGACCCGGAGATCGACGATCTTTATTCGCGCAAATTCGCGAGAATCGCGTGCGACTCCGCGTCACCGCATCGGCGGCACGACGCGTTCGGCGGAGGGCGGCGGGGCGACGGAGGCGCGGTGCACGAGTTCGACGGGGAACACGATCGGCTTGTCGGTGGAGCCGGCGCTCGTCTCCGGTTTCTCGATGCGATTGAGCAGCACGTCGACGGCGCGCGCGCCCATGGCACGGAGCGGCTGGCGGACAGTGCTGAGTTGCGGCACGCACATGCGCGCGGCGAGCGAGTCGTCGAAGCCGACGACCGACACGTCGTCGGGCACGCGCAGGCCGGCTTCGGCGAGCGCTTCGATGCAGCCGATGGCGACGCCGTCGTTCACGCAAAAGATCGCGTCGGCCAGCGGTTTTCCCTGATGGCGACGGAGCCAGGCCCGCAAGGCGTTCGCGCCTTCCTTGGCGTTGAAGCCGGCGGAGACGAGCAGGTCGGCGTCGAACGGCTGACGCAGCGACGCGAGCGCGCGCTGGTAGCCGCGGATGCGGCGCTGCGGGCCGATGAGGTCGTTGGGGCCGGCGAGGTGCAGGATGCGGCGGTGGCCCTGCACGACGAGGCGGCGGGTGATTTCGTAGGCGCCGCGCTCCTCATCGCTCTCGATATTCAGCACGCCGGGCAGCGGGATGTTGGCGTGGATGGAGACGAACGGGGTGTGCGCGGGCAACGCGACGTGGTCCTCGTGAAAGGTCGGTGCGAGCAGGATGAGACCGTCGATGCGGCCGTCGCAGAAGCGGTGGAGGCGCTCGGGATCCTTCGCCCAATCGTGCAGGGCGAACACGGTCGTGTTCTGGTCGTGGCGCGCGGCGGCTTCGAGGATGCCGTTGAACACCTCGAGAAAATAGTGGTTCAGCTCGCCGTCGACGATGACGGCGGCGACGCCGATGGTGTCCATGCGGCGGTTCGCCAGCGCGCGCGCGGCGGCGTTGGGCCGGTAGGCGAGCTGCCGCGCGGCAGCGAGGATGCGCTCGCGCGTCTCGGGCGAGATGCGGGACGACGTGCGCGCGCCGTTGAGCACCGCGGAGGCGGCCATGGCGGACACGCCGGCGATGCGGCCGACGTCCGCGAGCGTGGCGGCGCGGATGTGTTTGATTTTCTTTTTGGCGGGGCGCGGCATGCGAGGGGAGGTCGATACTCTCACCAAGGGCGAGAGAGAGCGCAAGTCGCGGCTCGGCCCGCCGCGTTCATGCGAGCGGGAGCGCGAGCGTCGTGGCGCCGGGCGCAGCCTCGAGGATCGGACCCGCACCGAGCTGCGCGGACCAGCGGGCGGGCGCGGAGCCTTGCCAAGAGATTTCGACGCGGGAGCCGGTGCGGCGCGCGGTGGCGCGGCCGCGGGAATCGCCGGTGGGCGTGTAGAACTCCGCCGTCGCGCTCGCGCCGTCGGCGAGCTCGAACGCGCGCAGCGTCACGCCTTCGGCGAGGTCGTAGTCGGGACGATTGTCCGTCGCGCCGAACGCGATCAGGCTGCCCGGACGCGCGAAGAGCGGGAGGCTGAGGAACCCGTGGCGTGCGCGGTGCCAGCGGCCGCCCTCCTGGACTTCGCCGGTGAGCAGGTGCGTCCAACGGCCGGCGGGCAGGTAGTAATCGACCGTGCCGTCTTCGGTGAAGACCGGCGCGACGAGCAGCGAGCCGCCGAGCAGGTATTGGCGATCGAGGGTGTCGCACGCCGGATCGTCGGGAAATTCGAGCAGCATCGCGCGCATCGTCGGCACGCCATCGCGGTGCGCTTCGACGGCCGCGCTCCACAGATACGGCATGAGCCGGCACTTCAGTTTCGTGAACGTGCGCACGACGTCGCACGCCTCGTCGTCGTAGGCCCATGGCACGCGGTAGCTGCTGCTGCCGTGCAGGCGGCTGTGCGACGAGAGCAGGCCGAACGCCGCCCAACGCTTGTAGATGTAGGCGGGCGCGGTGCCTTCGAAGCCGCCGATGTCGTGACTCCAGAAGCCGAAGCCGCAGAGGCTGAGCGAGAGTCCGCCGCGGAGCGACTCGGCCATCGACTCCATCGTCGACCAGCAATCGCCGCCCCAATGCGCAGGGAAGCGCTGGCCGGTCGCATAGCTCGACCGCGCGAAGAGCACGGCGTCGCCGCGGCCGCGTTTCGCCTCGATGGCGCGGAAGACGCACTCGTTGTAGAGAATCGGGTAGAAGTTGTGCATCTTCGCCGGATCGGAGCCGTCGTGATAGACGACGCCCTCGGTCGGGATGCGTTCGCCGAAGTCGGTCTTGATCGCGTCGACGCCGGTCTCGAGCAGGCGCGTGATGTGTCCGGCGAACCACTCCGCCGCGGCGGGATTCGTGAAGTCCACGATCGCCATGCCCGGCTGCCAGAGGTCGGTTTGCCAGACGGAGCCGTCGGTGCGCTTGAGCAGGTAGCCCTCTTGCGCGGCCTCGGCGAAGAGCGGCGAGCGCTGCGCGATGTAGGAATTGATCCACACGCACACCCGCAGGCCGCGGTCGTGCAGGCGGCGCAGCAGGCCCGCCGGATCGGGAAACACGCGCGCATCCCACTGGAAACTGCACCAGTCGAACTCCCGCATCCAGAAACAGTCGAAGTGGAACACGTGCAGCGGCAGGTCGCGCTGCTTCATGCCGTCGATAAAACTCGTGACCGTCGCCTCGTCGTAGTTCGTCGTGAACGAAGTCGAGAGCCACAGGCCGAACGACCACGGCGGCGGCAACGCCGGCCGGCCGGTGAGCGCGGTGAGGCGGCGCAGCACGTCCTTCGGGTCCGGGCCGGCAATGATGAAATACTCCAGACTCTCGCCGGGGATGGAGAACTGCACGCGCGAGACTTTTTCCGAGGCGACCTCGAACGAGACGTGGCCGGTCTCGTTCACGAGCACGCCGTAGCCGCGGTTCGTGAGGTAGAACGGCACGTTCTTGTAAGCCTGGTCGCTGCCGGTGCCGCCGTCCTTGTTGGCGATCTCGATCGACTGGCCGTTCTTCACGAAACCCGCAAAGCGCTCGCCGAGGCCGTAAACATTTTCGCCCACGCCGAGCGTGAGACCCTCGACGACATGATTCGCGCCGTTCGAGCACTGCATGTAAGCCGCGCCGCGCCAGCCGCTGCGGGTGAGCACCCGGTCGCCGGAGGAAAATGTCAGCGCGTAGCCGCCCTCGCGCTGCACGCTCGCCGTGAGCGCGCCGCTCGTGAGCGAAGCGACTTTGTCGTCCGCGGCGATCGCCACCTCCGGACGCGACCCGCTTACGAGCGGCAGAAACGGCCCGCGCGGGAGCGTGCCGCTGAAGTGCTCGATGCGCACGCGAATCACGTTCTCGAGCGGAGAACTCAGGCGGATGGTCAGAAGCGGTCCCTGCAGCGTGTCGCCGCGATGGCGAATCGGCCGGGCCGGCGCGTGCACGACGAGTTCGTCGCCGTCGCGTGACACCGTGTGCGCTTCCGCTGGGTAGTGGGCTTGAACGCCCGGCTGCATGAGCCAGGCGCCGTCGGTGAATTTCATGGTCGGGGCAAAATGGGAGCGGGAAACGTGGTGATGTAGCGTTAAATCTAGGGTTGCAATCCGAAAATTTTGTCGAGCGCGGCGCAGGGTGCCGGCCCCCAACTGCCACCGTCGATCGGAACGGCGATATTATATCGCCGCTCCGCCACGCCGCGTGGGTCGCGCGCGCAACTTCACCCATCCGCGACGCCGGCGCGCCACCTCCGTCACACGATCGCGTTGCGCGCGATCACTTCGGCGTAGTAGCGCGCGGAGAGTTTCGGTGTGCGCTTCTGCGTAGCGTAGTCGACGTGCACGATGCCGAAACGGCGCTCGTAGCCGTCTTCCCATTCGAAGTTGTCCATGAAGGACCACAGAAAATAGCCGGCGACCGGCACGCCGTCGCGGACCGCACGCTCGAGTTCGCGCAGGTGTCCGCGCAGGAAATCGCGGCGATGCAGATCGAGCACCTCGCCGTTCACGACCGGCTCGTGGTTGTAGCCGCAGCCGTTTTCCGTGACGTAGATCGGCCGCGCGCCGTAGCTCTCGAACGCCAGGCGCGTGCCCCAATACATCACCTGCGGTATCAGGTCCAGCCAGCGGCTGTCGGCCTTCGGGTAGTTCGTCGGCAGCGGCAGCTCCTCGACGACACCGCCGCGGCCGGCGCGCACGAACGTGCCGGTATAGAGATTCAGGCCGAGAAAATCCGTCGGCGCGCTGATGAGGGCAAAATCGCCCGCCTCCACGCGCGGCGCGTCGGCGCCGCACTGCACGAGATACTCGGGCGAGTAGCTGCCGCGGTGAATCGCGCCGAGCAGGAAATCGTTGCGCTGCGCAAACCACGCGCGCGCCGCCGCGATGTCGGCCGGGATCTCGGTGACGGGGATGCAGATGTCGCTGTTGTCCGTGAGGCCGACTTGCGCGCCGGGGCCGCCGAGTTGCCGCACCGCCCGCACGCCGTGGCCGTGGCAGAGGAGAGCGTGATGGTAGGTTTGATTGAGTTCGGCGGCGGAGACCTTTCGCCCCGGCGCCTTCGTGCACCGCTCGTAGGCGAGCGTCGTGAAGCAGCGAATCTCGTTCAGCGTGATCCAGTGTTTCACGTCGTCGCGGAATGCCGCCACGACGGTGTCGGCGTAGCGGGCAAACGCCTCCACCGTCACGCGGCTCCCCCACCCGCCGCGATCTTCGAGCGCCTGCGGCAAATCCCAGTGAAACAGCGTCACCCACGGCGTAATGCCGTTCGCCTTCATCGCGGCGAACAAGCGGCGGTAGAAATCGAGGCCGGCCTGGTTCACTTCGCCGTCGCCGCTCGGGAGAATCCGTGGCCATGCGAGCGATAGTCGGTAATTCTTGATGCCCAGCGCACGCATCAGCGCGAAGTCCTCCTCGAAGCGATGATAGTGGTCGCAGGCGACATCGAGCGTGTCGCCACCGTGGACCTTGCCCGGCTGGCGCGCAAAACGATCCCAGACGGACTCGCCTTTGCCGTCTTCATGCGCGGCGCCTTCGATTTGCGGCGCGGCGGCGGCGACACCCCAGACGAAGTCGGCGGGAAAAGCGGAAGATGAAGGAAGCGTGGAGGCCATGGCGGGAAGCAAGGACGAGGCGGCACCAACGCACAAGCGTCGGCAAAAATCCACGCGGAAACGCGTGATTTAACGAAAAACTTGCCCTTTTTCGGCGTTTCGCCCAGCGTCGGCCCCCTCCCAACCCCGGCGCGCGCGCCGCGCGCCACCCTCTCCCCATGATGCGATTGCTCCTCTCCGTCCTCGCGGCCGTTCTCTGCGGTTCGACCGGGTCAGCCGCGGAACCCGCCCCGCGCGAACGCGCAAACTTCGACGCCGGGTGGCGTTTCGCCTTCGGACACCCGTCCGATCCCGCGAAAGATTTCAATCACGGCACTGGCTACTTCTCCTATCTCGCCAAGGCCGGCTACGGCGACGGCCCTGCCGACCCGAAGTTCGACGCGAGCGCATGGCGCTCGCTCGATCTTCCGCACGACTGGGCGGTCGAGGCGCCGTTCGCGGGCAAGGGCAGCCATAGCCACGGTTACAAGGCCATCGGTCGCAATTTTCCCGAGCGCAGCGTCGGGTGGTATCGGAAAACATTCACCATTCCCGCGAACGACCTCGGCCGGCGCATCGCGCTCGAATTTGACGGCGTGCACCGCGACTCGCAGGTGTGGGTGAACGGTTTTTATCTCGGCCGCCGGCCGAGCGGCTCGACGAGCTTCCGCTACGACGTCACTGACTATCTCACCTACGGCGGCGAGAACGTCGTGGCCGTGCGCGCGGACGTCACGATGGAAGAAGGCTGGTATTACGAAGGCGCCGGCATCTACCGCCACGTGTGGCTCGCGAAAACCGCGCCGCTGCATGTCGCGCCCTGGGGCACGTTCGTGAGCACTGACGTGCGCGAGGATCTTTCTGCCGCCGCTGTCGTCGCGCGCGCCGCTCTCGCGAACGACGGCAACGCGCCCGCGACGTTCGCGCTCGAGCAAACCGTGCTCGGCCCCGACGGCACGGCGCTCGCCACGAAAACGCTTTCCGATCTGCACGTCGCGCCCGGCGAGCGCGCCGAGTTCTCCGCCACGCTGCCGATCGCGCAGCCGCAGCTCTGGTCCGTCGAAAAACCGTCGCTGCACACGCTCGTCACGCTCGTGCGCGACGCGTCGGGCGCGATCGTCGACCGCTACGAAACGCCGTTCGGCATCCGCTCGGTGCGCTTCGATCCCGATCGCGGCTTTTTCCTCAACGGCCAGCACGTCGTCCTCAAGGGCGTGAACCTCCACCAGGACCACGCCGGCGTCGGCGTCGCCGTGCCGGATGCGCTGATCGAGTATCGCCTGCGCCGCCTGCGCGAGTTCGGTTGCAACGCCATCCGCACCTCGCACGAGCCGCCGTCGCCGGCGTTCCTCGACGCGTGCGACCGCCTCGGCTTCGTCGTCATCGACGAAAACCGCCTGATGGGAGCGAACCCCGATCAACTCGACCGCCTCGAGGCGATGATCCGCCGCGACCGCAATCACCCAAGCGTGATCATCTGGTCGGTCGGCAACGAAGAGTGGCGCATCGAGGGCAACATCCTCGGCGCACGCCTCACCGCCACGATGCAGGCGCACGCGCACCGCCTCGACCCGACGCGCCGCACGACCGTCGCCATCAGCGGCGGCTGGGGCGGCAGCTCCACGACCACCGACGTCGTCGGCTACAACTACATCGCGCAGTCGAATCCCGACGAGCAGCACAAAAAATTCCCGCAACAGCCCGGCGTCGGCACCGAGGAGACGACGACGCAAGGCACGCGCGGCATCTATTTCGACGACAAGCCGCGCGCGCACCTCGCGCCGCTCGAGAAGGGCGACAGCGGCGGCAATTGCGAGAAAGGCTGGAGCTACTACGCCGCACGCCCCTTCCTCGCCGGCCTGTTTTTCTGGACCGGCTTCGACTACCGCGGCGAGTCGACGCCCTTCGGATTTCCGGCGGTCAGCTCGCAATTCGGCATCATGGACACCTGCGGTTTTCCGAAAGACAGTTTCTATTACCTGCAATCCTGGTGGACCGACGCGCCCGTGCTGCACGTCGCGCCGCACTGGAACTGGTCGGAAAAAATCGGCCAGACGCTGAAGGTCTCGGTCTACAGCAATCACGAAGCCGTCGAACTCTTCCTCAACGACGCCTCGCTCGGCAAAAAAATCATGCCGCGCAACGGCCACCTCGACTGGCAGGTCGTCTATCAACCCGGCGCGCTCGAAGCCCGCGGCTATCGCGGCGGCCAGGTCGTGCAGACCGCGCGCGTCGAAACCACCGGTGCGCCCGCGAAGCTAGTGCTCACGCCTGACCGCACGACGTTGCGCGCGGGCGTCGACGCGCCGAACGGCGGCGACGTGGTCGTGTTCGCCGTCTCGAGCGTCGACGCGCAAGGCCGCCACGTGCCGACCGCGAATCTGCTCGCGAAATTCGCCGTCACCGGCGGCCGCATCGTCGGCGTCGGCAATGGCGACCCGAGTTGTCACGAGTCCGACGTCGGCAGCGAACGCAGCCTCTTCAACGGCTACGCGCAAGTGATCGTGCAAGCGACCCGCAACGCCGGCTCGATCAAGCTCACCGCCCAAGCCGAAGGCCTCGCGCCCGCCGAAGCAGTCATCGAAAGCCAAGCGCCCCGCACAGCCGCCGCGCGCTGAATTTCCCTCACCTCTCCCCCAATGAGCCAACCCACCACCTCTGCGCCTGTAAGTGCGCCCTCCAACGTCACCGCACCGGAAGACCGCGTGCCGATTCCGCAAAAGATCGGCTACGGTCTCGGCACCGTCCTCGATATGTGGGGCCACTGGCTCTACCCCACTCTCGTCAATCAGGTCTTCAACATCGGCCTCGGTCTCTCGCCCGCCCTCGCGAGCACCGCGATCATGCTCAACCGCGTGTTCGACGCGTTCTCCGATCCGCTCTTCGGCTGGTGGTCCGACAACACCCGCACGCGCTTCGGCCGCCGCCGGCCGTTCATGCTCGTCGGCTCTCTCATCGCCGGCATCTGTCTACCGCTGCTGTTCTGGGTTCACCCCGGCTGGAGCCAGTCGGCCTACTTCTGGTTCATGGTCGTCTCGTCGGCGATCTACATCCCGGTGATGAGCTGCTTCTACATGCCGTATGTGAGCCTCGGCGCGGAGCTGACGCCCGACTACCACGAGCGCACGAGCGTGATGTCCTACAAATACGCCGTGCAAAAATTCCCGGAGCTCGGCCTGTTTTTCGCCGCGCAATTCACGACGATGGCGATCTGGGTCGGCGCCAATTCCACCAACGTCGGCGCGCGCGTGCTGCATCTCTTCACCTCGCTCAACGCCTGGGGCCCCGCGCCGGCCGGCACGAAACCCAACATCCTCCTCGCCGCTCAAGTCTACTGTGGGATTCTCGGCCTGCTGATGGTGGTGGCGGGCATCGTGCTCTTCCTCACCGTCCGCGAGCGTTACTACGACAAACTCGTCGTCGGCAAACAGGAGCGGCTCGGACTCGTCGCGTCGATCAAGCAGACCGCCACGTGCAAACCGTTCCTGCTGCTCATCGGCATGCGCCTCGCCTACGGCATGGGCCTGAGCATGGTCGGCACGCTCGGTTACTACGACACGGTTTACTATGTCTGCCGCGGCGATCTCGCGGCGGGCGCCGGCTGGAATTTCTGGATGGGCGTCTCCGGCATGGTGCTCGGTTTCGCCGGCATCCCGACCTTCACCGCCGTCGCGCACCGCCTCGGCAAACGCCATGGCATGCGCGCCGTCATGCTGACGGCCATCGGTGTGTTCGTGGGCACCTGGTGGTTCTACGATCCGCTGCGCCCCTGGCTGCAGCCGCTCGCTTCGGGCTTCATCGCGTTCACGGGCGCCGGATTCTGGACGCTCGACGGCTCGATGCTCGCCGACGTCATCGACTACGACGAACTCCAGACCGGCCAGCGTCGCGAAGGCGTGTTCGCGTCAGCAGCGTCGTGGATCATGAAGTGCGGCATGGCGCTCGGCGCCGGCACCGCGGGATTCATTCTCGCCTCGACCGGTTTCGACGTCGCGCTCGAAGGCAACCAAACCGAGCACGCGCTCTTCATGATGCGCTTCCTGCTCGCACTGATCCCGATCATCGGCCTCTGCCTCGCCCTGTGGGCGCTCACGAAATTCCCGCTCACCCACGCGGTGATGATCGACATCCGGCAAAAACTCGAAGCGCGCCGCGGCAAGGTCTGAGCGCGTCTTCCAGCACTCGATGAACGCTTCGGCAGAGAACCCGTGGCAGCAAAGGTGGAGCGCGTTGACCCCAACGCGCTGTTCGAGGCCCGCTCGCAGAAAGCGCGTTGAGGTCAACGCGCTCCACCTCCAATCGCCGCGCCCCGCCTGAACGCCACCGCCGCCCTCTCCCTTCCACCAACCAACTTCTCCTCTCGCCATGCAATACGGTCATTTCGACGACAAAGCCCGCGAATACGTCATCACGCGCCCCGACACGCCGCGTCCTTGGAGCAACTACCTCGGCTCGCTCGACTACGGCGCGATCATCACGAACAACGCCGGCGGCTACTCTTTCTACAAGAGCGCGCTCGGCAGTCGCTTCCTGCGGATGCGCTCCAACTCGGTGCCGCTCGACCAGCCCGGCCGCTATTTCTACCTGCGCGATCAGGAGAGCGGCGACTACTGGTCGTCGTCCTGGCAGCCCGTCGGCAAGCCGCTCGCGAAATACAAATCCACCTGTCGCCACGGCACCGCCTACACCACGATCACTTCGCGCTACTCCGCGATCGAGACCGAGAGCACTTACTTCGTCCCGCTCGGCCAGGCCTTCGAATACTGGCGCCTCAAGGTCACCAATAAATCGAAGCAGCCGCGCAAGCTCGCCGTCTTCACCTACTGCGAGATGGCCAGCCCGTGGCACATGCCGAACGACCTGACAAATCTCCAGTATTCGCAGTTCATCACGAAGGCGTCCGTCGAGCAGGAGATGCTCGGCATGGCCGTGCATCCGTATCACGCGTTCGATCCGAAGAAGGATCTCATGGGCTGCCACCGCCTCTGGATGGCACTCGTCGGCGCGCCGCTCGCCGGTTACGAGACCGTCCGCGAACGTTTCCTCGGTTCGAGCTACAACACCTACGCGAACCCGCAGGCCGTGATCGACGGCAAGTGCTCGAACTTCCTCGCCGAGGGCGAAAACGCCTGCGGCACGCTCCAGGTTGAAATCGAACTCCAGCCCGGCGAGACGCGCGAACTCATCGCGATGCTCGGCCTCGGCACGCCCGAGTCGCACGGCTACGCCGCCCGCGCCGAGTTCGGCACGTCCGAGCGTTGCGAAGCGGAACTCCAGAAACTCATCGCGCACTGGCACGGCTTGCTCGCCGGCGTGAAGGTGAAGACGCCCGACGCCGAGTTCGACTCGATGGCCAACGTCTGGGGCGCCTACAACGCGCTCATCACCTACACGTGGTCGCGTCACGCCTCGCTCATCTACAACGGCGAGCGCGACGGCCTCGGCTTCCGCGACACAGTGCAGGATTTCCTCGGCGCGATGCCGATGCTGAAGGACCAGATTCGCGAGCGCCTCGAGCTGATGCTCACCGGCCAGGTCTCGAACGGCGGCGCCATGCCCGTCGTCGCGCCGTTCAGCCACACGCCCGGCCAGATGCCCGCGCCGAAACGCGAGGAGTATCGCTCCGACGATTGCCAGTGGTTCTTCAACGCCATTCCCGACTACGTCGCGGAGACGGGCGATTTCGATTTCTATAAAAAAGTCCTCCCCTACGCCGACCAAGGCGAAGCGATCGTGCTCGACCACTTGCGTCGCGCGCTGGAATTCAACCTCGAGCGCTCCGGCGCGAACGGCCTGCCCTGCGGCCTGCACGCCGATTGGAACGACTGCGTGAAGATGGGCTACAACGGCGAGTCCGTGATGGTCGCCTTCCAAGTCCGCCTCGGCCTCGCGACCTACGCGCAGATCGCGGAGAAGCTGGCCGAACGCGAAACCGCCGGTAGGGCGAACCCTCCGGGTGAGCCGTCGAACGTCGATGTCATCCCCGCCGCGCAACGGCTCGGCGGGGACGCCTCGCCCTACCTTGCCGAAGCCGCCTGGGCGCGCGCCGAGCTCGCGAAGCTCGAAGCCGCCATCCAGAAAGCCGCGTGGGACGGCGAATGGTTCCTCTGGGCCATCGGCCAGGACGGCCACCGCTACGGCGCGAAAGCAGAGGCCGAAGGCCGCATCTACATCAACACGCAGGTCTGGGCCGTCATGTCCGGCGCCGCTACGCCCGAGCAGGGCCGCAGTTGCATGGACGCCCTCAAGCGCGAACTCGCGACGCCCTACGGCATCATGCTCAGCGCGCCGCCGTTCACGCACACGCCGCCGACCGTCATGGGCGGCGTCATCTACAATCACGGCATCAAGGAAAACGCCGGCATCTTCTGCCACACGCAGAGCTGGGCCGTCATCGCCGAAGCACTGCTCGGCAACGGCGATCTCGCCTACGACTACTACCGCTCGTTCATGCCCGCGGCCTACAACACCCGCGCCGAGTTGCGCGAGATCGAGCCTTACGTTCACTGCCAGACAACTTACGCCACCTGCAATCGCAACGCCGGCAAGTCGCGCGTGCCGTGGCTCTCGGGCACCGCGTCGTGGTCGCACCACACCGCGCTGCAATGGATTCTCGGCGTGCGCCCCGAACTCGACGGCCTGCGCATCGATCCGTGCATCCCGAAGAATTGGCCCGGTTTCACGGTCGAGCGCGCCTTCCGCGGCACGACCTACAAGATCGAAGTCAAAAACCCGAACGGCGTCTCGAAGGGCGTGAAGTCGCTCGTCGTCGATGGAAAGACCGTCGACGGAAATCTGATCCCGCTCGCCACCGGCGACCGCAAGGTCGTCAAAGTTCAAGTAACGCTCGGATGAAGTAGGGCCAGTCTCCGACTGGCCCAAACGAGACCGGCCGTAATTTGCGCGCGGCGACAAACCCGCCGCGCGCCTCTGGCCGGTCACAGACCGGCCCTACGCCAAAGGGCTGCGTGTGTCGATCGCCCCCCGCCCTTCACCCGACCCCCGTCGCGCATTCTCAATCGCGTAACAAACGACCTCATTCCGCCAAGTCGCTCCTTGGCCTAAACTCCACCCGCCCCCCGCCCCTTCCCCCATGCACACGCCTCGTCTCCTGTTCGCGAGCGCACTCGTCCTCGCTTCCGCTTCCATGAGCCTGTTTGCCGGCGAGCCGCTCGCCAACTCCGCCATCACGCCCGTGCCGCCGCAGGCGCAGCTCCGCGTCGCCACCGTGCACGTGCGCGTGTCGCCCGATCATCGCGATTGGACCTACCAGCTCGGCGAGTCCGCCAAATTCCGCGTGAGCGTCGTCGCCGACAACGAGCCGATCGAAAACGTCGCCGTCTCCTACCAGGCCGGCCAGGAACTGCGCCCCGCCGAAACGAAGAGCGCCGTCGTCCCGATCGAAGGCCTCGTGCTCGATGGCGGCACGTTGAAAGAGCCCGGCTTTCTCCGCTGCATCGTCACCGCCAAGGTCGCCGGCCGCGAAGTGAAGGGCGTGGCGACCGCCGCGTTCGAGCCGGAGAAAATCCGGCCGACCCAGACCGAGCCGGCGGATTTCGATGCTTTCTGGCAGAGAGGCCGCGAGGAGCTCGCGAAGGTGCCGATGGAAGCGCGCCTCACGCTGCTGCCCGACCAGTGCACCGACAAGGTCAACGTCTACCAGGTGAGTTTCCGCGTGATCAGCCCGGAGTGGAACGCGATCAAAGGCCGCCTCTACGGCATCTACTGCGAGCCGAAGGCGCCCGGCAAATATCCCGCGCTCCTCCGCGTGCCCGGCGCCGGCGTGCGCCCGTATGGCGGCGACAAAGGCTTCGCCTCCGAGGGCGCGCTCACGCTCGAGATCGGCATCCACGGTCTCCCGGTGAACCTGCCGCAGGAAGTCTACGACCAGCTCAGCGCCGGCGCGTTGAACGACTACTGTTTCTTCAACTTCGACGACAAAGAAGCGTATTACTACCGCCGCGTTTTCCTCGGCGTGCTGCGCGCGAACGATTTTCTGACCTCGCGCGAAAATTGGGACGGCAAGCATCTCGTCGTCGCCGGCGCCAGCCAGGGCGGCTGGATTTCGCTCATGGCCGGCGCGCTCGACGCGCGCGTCACCGGCCTCGCTGTGACGCATCCCGCCGGCTGCGATCTCACGGGCGACCTGCACGGCCGCGCTTCCGGCTGGCCGTGGCCGTTCCGCCAATGGAATCCGCCCGCGCCGGCCCCGCACGCCACGCCCGCGAAGATCGCAACCAGCGCCTACTACGACGGCGTGAACTTCGCCAGGCGCATCAAAGTCCCCGGTTACTACAACTGGGGCTACAACGACGACGTCTGCACACCCACCTCGACCTACGCCGCCTTCAACGTGATCAAGGCGCCGAAGACGCTCGGCCTCACGCTCGAACTCGCGCATAGCTACACGCCCGAGCAAGGCGAAGCGATCAACGAGCACATCCGCCAGTTCCTCGGGCTGAAAAAGTAGCGCGGTGCGTTAGCCCGCGTTGGAAATTCCTCATGCCCGCCAGAGCAACGAATACCGCTTCACGCCCGCGCAGCGATTCCATCCGCTGTAGGAGCGGCTTTACGCCGCGATTCGAACGCGGCGCCACGCGCGAAGGCGGTCGCGGCGTAAAGCCGCTCCTACAATTTTCGCTGCGGAGGTTCGAGATAGCGCGGTACTTCTGCCCGCGCTGGAAACTCCTCTGCGCGGGCTGAAGCACCGCGCTACTCCCCGCATCCGCCGCGTCCTCTCCGTTTCCTCCGCTCCCTCCTGTAAGAACCAATCCTCTCGCATCCACCGCATGAGTTTCCCGAAAGACTTCACCTGGGGCGTCGCCGCCGCCGCTTACCAAATCGAAGGCGCCGCCACCACCGACGGCCGCGGGCTGTCCGTGTGGGATGTGTTTTCGCACGAACCAGACAAGATTTTCGAGAACCACAACGGCGACGTTGCGTGCGACCACTACCACCGTTACGCGGAGGACGTCGCGCTGATGCGCGAACTCGGCGCGAAAGCCTACCGCCTCTCGCTCGCCTGGCCGCGCATCCTGCCGGACGGCACCGGCCGCGTGAACGAGAAGGGCCTCGCGTTCTACGACCGCCTCGTCGACTCGCTGCTCGCCTCCGGCATCACGCCGTGGGTGACGCTGTTTCACTGGGATTTGCCGCAGGCGCTCCAGCTCCGCGGCGCGTGGTGCAATCGCGAGATCGTCGATTGGTTCGGCGACTACGCCGCCGTCGTCGCCGACAAACTCGGCGATCGCGTGAAACACTGGATGACGATCAACGAGCCGCCCGTCGTCATCGGTCTCGGCTACCACGAAGGGATGTTCGCCCCGGGCCAGAAACTCAGTTTCCGCGAGTGCCTGCTCGGCTCGCACCACCTCCTCATGGCGCATGGCCGCGCCACGCAGGTGCTGCGCGCGCGCTGCAAAGGCCCGATCAAAGTTTCCCTCGCGCACACCGGGCGCGAACGCATCCCCGCGACGAACTCCGCCGCCGACATCGAGGCCGCACGCCGCGACTACTTCGCGTGCACGAGAAGAGACATGTGGAACCTCTCGTGGTGGATGGACCCGGTGCACCTCGGCCATTACCCGCACGACGCCGCGGAGGCGTTCGGCGCCGACATGCCGAAAGCCACCGACGCCGACCTGAAGCTGATCGCGCAACCGATCGATTTCACCGGCTACAACTGCTACTCCGGCTGGCTCGTGCGCGCGCGCCCCGACGGTTCGCCGGAAAAAGTCCCCGGCGAATGGGGCATCGGCAACCCGCGCGGCACGCTCTCCTGGCTCAACATCGCGCCCGACGCCACGTATTGGTCCGCGCGCCTCATCCACGAGCGTTATCGGTTGCCCGTCGTCTTCACCGAAAACGGCTACTGCAACACCGACTTCGTCCACCTCGACGGCCAGGTCCACGACCCGCAACGCATCGACTTCATGGCGCGCTACCTCGCCGCGATGAAACGCGCCGTCGCCGAAGGCGTGCCCGTCGCCGGCTATTTCTATTGGTCGGTGATGGACAACTTCGAGTGGAAGGAAGGCTACAAGGACCGCTTCGGCCTCATCCACGTCGATTACCAGACGCAGAAGCGCACGCCGAAGGATTCCTATTACTGGTATCGCGACCTCATCCGCACCAACGGCGCCAATCTCCCTCCGTCATGAAAACCCTAGTCACCCTCGTCCTCTCGACCGCCGTCGCCCTCACCGCCATGGCCAAGAAATTCGATAACCTCGCCCTCACGCCGCCGATGGGCTGGAACTCCTGGAATACGTTCGCCAGCGAGATCCACGAGTCCCTCATCAAACAAACCGCCGACGCCATGGTCGCGAACGGCATGCGCGACGCCGGCTACACCTACATCGTGATCGACGACTGCTGGGCGATGAAGCAGCGCGACGCGAACGGCAGCCTCGTGCCCGATCCGAACAAATTCCCAAGCGGCATGAAGGCCCTCGCCGATTACCTGCACGAGCGCGGCTTCAAGTTCGGCATCTACTCCTGCGCCGGCTCCCGCACCTGCGGCGATTATCCCGGGAGCTGGGGCCACGAGTTTCAGGACGGGCGGCTCTTCGCCTCGTGGGGCGTCGACTACCTGAAATACGATTGGTGCAACCACGGCGACGCCAACGCCCGCGACGCCTACACGCGCATGCGCGACGCCCTCTTCGCCGCCGGCCGCCCCGTCGTCTTCAGCATCTGCGAGTGGGGCCAGAACAAACCCTGGGAGTGGGCCGCGGACGTCGGTCACCTCTGGCGCACGACGGGCGACATCTACGATTCCTACGACGGCCGCAAAGGCTGGGAGTCCGGCTGGAAGCGTCTGCTCGATCTGCAATACAGCCTCGTCGACAACGTCGGCACGGACGGCCTGAACAAATTCGCCGGCCCCGGTCACTGGAACGACCCCGACATGCTCGAAGTCGGCAACGCCGGCCTCTCGCTCGCCGAGTCGCGCGCGCATTTCTCGCTCTGGTGCATCCTCGCCGCGCCGCTCATGGCCGGTAACGACGTCACCCACATGTCGCCCGAAATCCGCGCCATCCTCACCGACAAGGACGTGATCGCGATCGACCAAGACAAGCTCGGCAAACAAGGTTTCCGCGCGCTCGCCGATCCGTCGAAGAACATCGAAATCTGGATCAAGCCTCTCAGCGGCGGCGAGTGGGCCGTCTGCGCGCTGAACACGTCGAACGCCGCCGCCGACCTCACGATCGAGTGGGACCGCCTCTGGACGCTCGAACGCCGCACTTATCAGGTCCGCGACGTCTGGGCGAAGAAAGACGCCGGCGACACGAGCAAGCCGCTCACCGTGCGTGTCGATTCGCACGACGTCGCGCTCTACCGCCTGTCGTTCGCAAAGTAAGTCTACACGCAACGCAGCTTTCCTGGGTAGGGCGGGACCGCTGGGCCCGCCGCGAGCGCGGCAACACATTCGCGGCGCGCCCAGCGGTCGCGCCTTATCCCGCCGCTTCCGCCGCCCGCTCTCAAGTTGCGAACAACAAAACTCATTAACGCCAGCGGGCCGCGGGCGTAGACTCGCCGTGCTCGTCTTCCCCTCTTTCCCCTGCGCGCGCGTTCCCCTTCTTCTGCGCCGCGCCTTAGCTTCATTCGCCTCGCTCCTCTCCGCCTCGCCATGCAACTCAAGATCGTTGGCCCCGCTCTCCCCAACATTCCGTGGCAGCCGCGCCCTGCCGGGAATCCCGACACCGTCTGGCGCTACGACGCGAACCCCGTCATCGGCCGCCGCCCGCTGCCGCGCGTCACTGGCATCTACAACAGCGCCGTCGTGCCGTGGCAGGGCGGTTTCATCGGCGTGTTCCGCACCGAAGGCATGGATCGCCTGCCGCACTTGCACGTCGGCCGCAGCCCCGACGGTTTCAAATTCACCTTCGAGCCCAAGCCGATCGACTTCCAGTGCCCCGACGAGGAAGTCCGCCGCCACGAATACGCCTACGACCCGCGCGTCACGCCGATCGACGGCACGCACTACATCACCTGGTGCAACGGCTATCACGGCCCCACCATCGGCATCGCGCGCACGCAGGACTTCGCGCACTTCGAGCAGCTTGAGAACGCCTTCCTGCCCTACAACCGCAACGGCGTGCTCTTCCCGCGCAAAGTGAACGGCAAGTATCTGATGTTCTCGCGCCCGTCCGATACGGCGCACACGCCCTTCGGCGACATCTTCATCTCCGAGTCGCCCGACATGGTTTACTGGGGCAAGCACCGCCACGTCATGGGCCGCGGCTGGCCGTGGTTCCAAGGCGTCAAGATCGGCGCCGGCCCCTCGCCCATCGAAACGAGCGAAGGCTGGCTGCTGTTCTACCACGCGGTCACGAGCACCTGCAACGGCTTCGTCTACTCGATGAGCGCCATGCTGCTCGATCTCGATCAACCGTGGAAAGTCATCGCGTCCGCCAACCAGGCGCTGCTCTGCCCCGAGGCGCCGTATGAACTCAGCGGCTTCGTCCCCGGCGTGTGCTTCCCCGTCGGCTGTCTCTGCGACTCGGCGACGGGCCGCATCGCGATCTACTACGGCGCCGCCGACACGTTTTCCGCGCTCTGCTTCTGCGACGCGCACGAGGTGATCCAGTTCATCAAGGACAACCCGCTGAAGCGCTGACGCCGATGCCGTTCGCGATGGATCAATCCTCCCCCAACGATCGCCACCGAAAGGTGGAGCGCGTTGACCCCAACGCGCTCTAGGATTGTCGCCGCGGAAAGCGCGTTGAGGTCAACGCGCTCCACCTCTCTTCCCACGCCTCCATGCAGCAGCTCTCGCTCAACTCCGCACCGTGGCGCTTCCGCGACGCCACTGCACGCGGCCCTTGGCGCGAGACCATCGTGCCGGGTTGCGTGCACACCGATCTCCGCCGCCACGAACTCATTCCCGATCCGTTCTGGGGCACCAACGAACTCGACCTCCAGTGGATCGAGGAACACGACTGGGAATACACGACGAAGCTCGACGTGCCGGAGGAGTTTTTGCGCGAGGAAATCGTCGAGCTCGTTGCCGACGGCCTCGACACGGTCGCCACCGTCACGCTCAACGGCCACCGCGTCGCACGCACGGACAACATGTTCGTGGCCCACCGTTGGAACGTGAAGAAGCTCCTACGCGCCGGCGCGAACGAACTCGCGATTCGCTTCGACAGCGCGCTGCGCTACATCCGCACCCGTCGCCGTGACCACGCGCCGAAGGAGTTCAACGATCCCGTCGGCCGCAGCCAGGTCATCCGCAAACAGCAGTGCCAATTCGGCTGGGACTGGGGTCCGCGCTTCGTCACTGCCGGCATCTGGCGCGGCATCCGCCTCGAAGGCTGGACGAAGAACCGCCTCGTCGGCGTGCGCGTCGCGCAGGAACACGCCGAAGACGGCAGCGTCACGCTCCACCTCACGCCCGAACTCGCCCGCGCCGACCGCGCCGACCGCGCCGCGACGTGCCATTATCGCCTCAAGCTCGGCGGCATTCTGGTGGCCGAGGGCATCGGCCGCGAGATCGCCATCGATCACCCGCAGCTCTGGTGGCCCAACGGCCACGGCGCGCAGCCGCTCTACACCCTCTCGATCGAGATCCGCCGTGCCGACGGCGTGCCGATCGGCTCGCGCGTCTTCCGTCTCGGCCTGCGCACGATCGAGCTCGACCGCCACGCCGACGCCGCCGGCGAGACGTTCCAGTTCAAGGTCAACGGCCGCGTGCTCTTCGCGAAAGGCGCCAACTGGATTCCCGCGCACGCCTTCGTCACCGCGCTCAACCGCGCCGACTACGAACGCGATCTGCGCGCGGCCGTCGATGCGCACATGAACATGATCCGCGTCTGGGGCGGCGGCATCTACGAGAGCGAGGATTTCTACGATATTTGCGACGAACTCGGCCTGCTCGTCTGGCAGGATTTCATGTTCGCCTGCGCGATTTATCCGGGCGACCCCGCGTTCATCCGCAGCGTTCAGGTCGAGGCCGAGCAGCAGGTCCGTCGCCTCCGCCACCGCGCCTGCCTCGCGCTGTGGTGCGGCAACAACGAGATCGAAGCGCTCAACACCGACCCCGCTCACGGCTCGCCGTTGCTCGCCCAGCCCGTCAATCGCGCCGCCTACGCCGCAGTGTTCGATAAAGCGCTGCCCGCCGTCGTCGCCGGGATCGACGGTGTCACGCCCTACTGGCCGTCGTCGCCGCACCGCCCCGGCGGCGGCTATCGCCACGCCGACGGCGAAAAGCACGGCGACACGCATTTCTGGGACGTGTGGCACGCGCGGAATCCAGTGAAGGATTACGAGAAGTGGCGCTTCCGCTTCGTGTCGGAGTTCGGCATGCAGAGCTACTGCTCGAGCGAGACGCAGGCGACGTTCTGCCCGCCGGAGGACCGCAACGTCTTCGGCGCCGCGATGGAGAACCACCAGAAAAACCGCGGCGGCAACCAGGTGATCCTCGACTACGTGTCGCGCCGCTACCGTTTCCCGCGCACGCAGGACGACCTGATCTATCTCTCGCAGCTCAACCAGGCCTACTGCATGCAGACGGGCGTCGAGCACTACCGCCGTCTGATGCCGCACTGCCAGGGCGCGCTCTACTGGCAGCTCAACGACTGCTGGCCCGTCGCCTCGTGGAGCTCGATCGAATTCACCGGCCGCTGGCGCGCGCTGCATTTCGTCGCGCGCCGCTTCTTCGCTCCCGCGCTCGTCACCGCGCAACTGCCCGGCGACGAGATCGCCGGCATCGGCAACTACCGCCGCTCCACCGTGCGCGAAGCGCACCTCTACACCGTCTACGACGCCCCGCTGCCCGCGCGCGGCGTGTTGCGCTGGGATCTGTTTCTCCTCGACGGCACCGTCGTGCAACGCGGCAGCAAGAACGTCGTGCTCCGCTACGGCGAGAGCGCGCTGCAACAGACACTCCACCTCGGCGAACCGATCGCGAAACACGGCCGCAACGCGCTCGTCCTGCGCATCGCCCTCGACGTCGACGGCGTGCTCGCGAGCGAGGACACCGTTTTCCTCACCGCCCCGCGCTTCATCGATCTGCCGAAGGGCAAGACCAAGGTGCAGACCGAACTCGTGCACCCGAAGCAGGCGCGCGTGTCGTTCACGTCACCGGTGTTTCAGCACCGCTTCGCGTTCGAACTGCCCGGCATCGCGCACCGCGCGAGCGACAACTACTTCGAGCTCTACCCGCACGAAACGAAGACCGTGACGCTCGACTTCGCGCGCCCGCTCACGCTCGCCCGCCTGCGCGATGCGCTCCAGTGGCGCTCGTTGGCGGACACCTACTGAGCCGAACGCCATGCTCGCCGCGCACCTCGACCGTCGCCGCTCCCGGACTGCAGGGCCGGCCCTTGCGACCGGGCCGGACTGCGCCTCGAGTAGCGCGGTGCTTCAGCCCGTGCTCGCGAATCCCCAGTGCGGGCTGAAGCGCCGCACTACTTCCGGTCAACATCGCGCGAGTTGCAGGAGCGGCTTTACGCCGCGACTGCTGCGGAGCGCTCGCCACGATCGAATCGCGGCGTAAAGCCGCTCCTACAGCTCACGCAGCGCCGTCGCATTTTTCCGCTCACCTCCTCGCCCCAACGCCCCCGCCCCCAATGAGTCAGCCCAACAACGGAACCGAACTCTCCGATCGCATTCCGCTCGCCCAGAAATTCGGCATGGGGCTCGGCTCCGTGCACGACATGTGGGGCCACTGGCTCTACGTCGGCCTGGCCTACCAGGTGTTCAACATCTACCTCGGCGTCTCGCCGGCATGGATCGGCCGCGCGCTGCTCGTGAAGCTCTGCTTCGAGGCGGTTTGGGACTCGGTTTTCGGCTGGTGGTCGGACAACACGCGCACGCGCTACGGTCGCCGCCGGCCGTTCATTCTCGTCGGCTCCGTGCTCGCGGGGCTCGCGTTGCCGCTGCTCTTCGCCGCGCGACCGGGCTGGTCCGAGGTGACGTATTTCTGGTTCATGGTCGGGACGCTCGCGATCTTCGTGCCGATCATGAGCTGCTTCTACATGCCGTTCCAAAGCATCGGCGCGGAGCTGACGCCCGACTACCACGAGCGCACGACGCTCGCGGCGTTCCGCGGCGTCTGCCAAAAGTTGCCCGAGGTCGCGATGTTCGCCGCGGCGGCGTTCACGACCGCCGGCGTGTGGGTGGCGTCCTCGTGGGGCGACGTGCCGACGCGGCTCACGGCCCTCGCGCAGCAGACCGCCTCGTGGTTCGGCAATCTCTTCGGCGGTCTCTTCCACCTCGATTTCCCGCGCATCGGCAAACTCGCGCAGACGCTCTTCGGCTGGCTGCCGCCGGCCGCCGGCGAGAAGACGAACATCCTCCTCGGCGCGCAGGTCTACACCGTGTTGCTCGGGTCGATCATGGTGGTCGCGGGCATCGTGATGTTTTTCCTGCTCCACGAGCGCTACTACGAGAAGCTCGTCGTCGCGCGGAAACAGGAGCGCGTTTCCATTCTCGAAACGCTGATTCTCGCGCTGAAATGCCGGCCGTTCCGCGCGAATCTCTCGATGGCGATCGCCTACGGCGCAGGCACGACCCTCGTCGGCACGTTCGGCTACTACGCGACGGTCTACTACGTGTGCCAAGGCGACCTTGCCGCGGCGGGCACATGGAATTTCTGGATGGGACTCTCGGGCATGTTCTTCGGTTTTCTCGGCATCCCCGTCTACGCCACGCTCGCGCGCAAGCTCGGCAAGAAGCACGGCATGATGGCCGTGCAGCTCTCGGCCATGACGGTGTTCGTGGCGACGTGGTGGCTCTACAATCCCAACATCCGCTGGCTCCAGGTGCTCGCCTCGGGCCTGATCGCGTTCACGAGCGCAGGCTTCTGGATGATCTACGGCTCGATCAGCGCCGACGTGATGGATTACGACGAGATGGAGACCGGCAAACGCCGCGAAGGCGCGTTCTCCGCCTGCGGCTCGTGGATCATGAAATTCGGCATGGCCATCGCCGGCTGGATCACCAGCGAAGTGCTCGCGCGCACCGGCTTCAACGCCTCGCTCGGCGGCAACCAGAATCCCGACGCGATCTTCACCATCCGCTTCCTGCTCGCTGCGGTGCCGATCGCCGGCCTCGTGCTCGCCTTCATCCTGCTCGCCCGCCTCGGCCTCACGCAGGAAAAAATGGCCGAAGTGCGCGCCACGCTCGAAGCGCGCCGCGGCAAAGCCTGAGTTTCCCTTTTCGCCATGACGACCGCCGCCACGACCGCCGCTCCGTCCTCCGCGTTCGGCAAACTCTCGCTGCGCGAGAAGCTCGCCTACGGCACCGGCGACTTCGCCTCGTGCCTGTTCTGGGCGTCGTTCAGCAATTTCCTGCTGCTGTTCTACACCGACGTCTTCGGCATCACCGCGGCCGCGGCGGGCCTGATGTTCATGCTCACGCGCATCTGGGACGGCGTGAACGATCCGCTGATGGGCATCGTCGCCGACCGCACGCAAACGCGCTGGGGCAAGTTCCGCCCATGGATTTTGTGGGGCTGCGTGCCCTTCGGTATCTGTGGCGTGCTGCTGTTCACGACGCCGAGCTTCGGCACGACGGGCAAACTCGTGTGGGCGTATCTCACCTACAACTTCATGATGATGCTCTACACCGCGGTGAACATTCCCTACACCGCGCTGCTCGGCGTAATCACGCCCGATCCCGTCGAACGCACGCGGGTGTCGTCGATCAAGTTCGTCTTCGCCTTCGGCGCGGGGCTGGTGATCAAGATGACGCTGCCCTACATGGTCGACGCGTTCGGCGACGGCGGCGCGAACCCGCAGCGCGGCTGGAGCCTGGCGTTCGCGATCGTCGCGGCGGTCGCGGTGGGATTTTTTCTGGTGACGTTCCTCGGCACCCGCGAACGCGTCGCGCCGCCGCCCGCGCAGAAGACTTCGATCAAGCACGACCTCGCGGACTTGTTCCGCAACGGGCCGTGGCTCGTGCTCACGGGGACGACGCTCACGTTCATCCTGTTCATCTCGACGCGCCTCACGATCACGGCGCACTACCTGAAATACTACGTCGGCGCGCAGACGGTGCAGCTCCCGTGGCAAAGCGCGCCGCATCTCTACGAGTTCAAGGATCTGTGGGCGGCATTCGGCGTGACGGGCGACGCGGGCTCGATCGTCGGCGTGCTGTGCGTCGGCTGGTTCGCGGCGCGCGTGGGCAAGAAGGCGGCGTTCATCGCGCTGCTCGCCGCCTCGGTGGCGTGCAACGCCGTTTATTACTGGCTGCCGCCGACCGCGGTGGGGCCGATTTTCCTGTTTCAGTTTCTCAGCGCCGTCGCGGGCGGTCCGCTTGCGGTGCTGCTGTGGGCGATGTATGCCGACACGGCCGACTACTCGGAGTGGAAAAACGGCCGCCGCGCCACCGGGCTGGTGTTCTCGGCGTCGACCATGACCCAGAAATTCTCCTGGGCCGTGTGCGGACTCGGCGCCGGTGCGATGCTGACGGCCACGGGTTTCGCGCCGAACGTCGCGCAATCGCCCGGGGTGCTGCACAGCATGGTGCTGTTGATGAGCCTCATCCCCGCCGCCCTCGGCGTCGTGGCGCTCGCCGTCGTGTGCTTCTACCCACTGAGCGACCAACGCGTCGCGGAGATCGAGACGGAATTACGCGCGCGGCGCGGCGAGATCGCGCCCGCGGCTTGAGCGCGCAGTTTATCGGAATGCGCGCGCACGCCTTGTCCTACGGGCGCCTGCGCACTTGCCTCCCCGCGGGGCGCTTCCCAGCGTCCCGGGCGTGAGGCCGCAAGTCCTTCTGGTTTTTCTGACGCGCTTCGAGGAGAGCATGGCGATGCTGCGCGGCGTCGTGCACTACGAGCGCACGCACCAGATTTGGACGGCGTTCCACGACGATCAGGCGCGCGCCGAGATCGATCCGCGCTGGCTCGAGAGCAAACAGTGGGACGGCGTCATCAGCCGCCACACGACGCCGGGCCTCGTCGAAACCTGCCGCAAGCAACGCATCCCGCTTGTCGACCTGAACGATATGCCGCGCTTTCCGGGCGTGCCCAAGATCCGCCCGGACAATGTCGCGATCGGCCACCTCGCAGCGGAGCATTTTCTCGAGCGCGGCTTCCAGCATTTCGGCTACACGGGCTTTTCGAATGACGGCTGGTCGTGCGAGCGGCGCGATGGGTTCATGGAGGCGCTGCAACTCGCCGGTCGCGAGTGCCACGTCTACGACGTGAACTATCCCGGCGACGTCACGCCCGCGTGGGACATCGAGCAAATCTCGGGCTTGTCCGACTGGTTGCGCCGTCTGCCGAAGCCGTGCGGCGTCATGGCGTGCTTCGACCTGCGCGCGCAGCAAATCCTCACCGCCGCGCACGCGCACGGCATGCTCGTGCCCGAGGAAATCGCGGTCGTCGGCTCGAACAACGACCCGATCCGCTGCGAGCTCGCCTACCCGCCGCTCAGCAGCGTGGCGCCGAACGCGTTTCAGTCCGGCTACCGCGCCGCCGAAATTCTCGCCGCGATGCTCGCGGGCGAGCGCTTCGCCGATCTCGACGAGCGCATCGAGCCGCTCGGCGTCGTCACGCGTCCGTCGAGCGACGTGCTCGCGATCGACGACCGCAACGTCGCCGCCGCGCTCAGCATCATCCGCGAGCGCGCCACGCAAGGCCTGACCGTCGAGGAGGTCGTGAAGCACGCCCACGCCTCGCGCAGCCAGCTCGAGAAAAAATTCCGGCGCCACCTCGGCCGCTCGCCGCAGGCGGAGATTCGCCGGGTGCAGGTGCAGAAGATCCGGCAGCTCCTGATGGAAACCGACTTCCCGCTCAAGCGCATCGCCGAACTCGCTGGCTTTGAACACGTCGAGTATATGTGCGTCGTCTTCAAGCGCCTGACCGGCGATTCGCCGGGTGAATTTCGCCGGAAAACGGAAGCAAAGAGAATTCAATGAGTCTGGGGCCCTGATTGGCGCCTCAGAGTGAGGATAGCGTTAAATCAGGACGGCAATAAGACTCAATTCCGGTGCAAGTGAACTCATTCACCCCGCGCACCGAGGAAGGTATAGTCACGATGCTGCGCGCATTCCCGTCTTCGGGGAGCGGCGCAGTCGCACCTTCAACACGTGCGCCCCCAACTCCTACCACCCCTCAAACCCCGATGATCATGACCCGCCATCCTTTGCGGCTGCGTGCGCTTTGGCTCACGTCCGCACTGACTATCGCGGCAGTGCATTCTGCCCAAGCGCAGAGCACACCGCCCGCCGCGACGCCCCCCACGGGCGACGCCAAATCCGAGGAGACGCTCGTGCTCTCCCCGTTCGTCGTTACCGCTGACGAGGACGTTGGCTACACGGCCAACAGCACCCTCGCCGGCACCCGCGTGCGCACCGAGCTGAAGGACGTCGCGTCGGCCATCAGCGTCGTGACGTCGCAGTTCCTGCAGGACACCGGTTCCAAGAACCAGCAGGATCTGCTCGTCTACACGACCAACACCGAAGTCGCCGGCGTGCGCGGCAACTTCTCCGCGGCCGGTGGCGCGTCGACCTACAACGAGGTCGGCAATCTTCTCCGTCCGAGCAACAACACCCGTGTCCGCGGTCTCGATGCCGCCGACAACACTCGCGATTACTTCCTGACGGAAATCCCGTGGGACGGCTACATCGTCGATCGCGTCGATCTCCAGCGCGGCCCGAACTCGATCCTCTTCGGCGTCGGCAGCCCGGCCGGTATCATCAACACGAGCATCAACACCGCGACGTTCAAAACGCAGAACAAGATCGAGAATCGCATCGGCCGCTTCGGCTCGTTCCGCACCTCCGGCGACTTCAACTACGTCGCCAAGAAGAACGTCCTAGCGTTCCGCGTCGCCCTCCTCGACGACGAGACGAAGTATCAGCAGAAGCCCGCGTTCAACCACGACAAGCGCCTCTTCGCCGCCATGCGCTATGAGCCGAAGCTCTTCGGCGACGGCTCGCACACGACGATCCGCGCCAACTTCGAGAACGGCAACGTCAACGCCAACCGTCCGCGCTCGCTGCCGCCCATCGACGGCATCACGCCCTGGTTCAAGACCGGCTCGGCGAACGGCGTCGCCAACCCGAACAAGCTCACGCTGAACCCGCTCACGACGTGGGACCAGTGGGGCAACAACTATCTCGGCACCTCCGCCATGTATCCGTGGTTCCGCGAAGGCGGATTCGGCCGCATGGGTAACCCGAATCTCGCCTCGTTCTACGACGGCACCGGCCTGCTCTACAGCATGACGCCGAAGGCCAACGGCACTCCGATCGGCGCCGGCAGCAAGACCACCCCCATCGGCGGTCTCGAATTCGCCAAGCTCTGGGCCATCACCACCTACAACAACTACGCCCGCGTCGCTGTCCCCGGTGGCAAATACTACTCCAACGTCTCCCTCTCCGACTCGTCGATCTTCGATTTCTACAACAATCTCATCGACGGAAACAACAAGCGCGAGTGGCAGGACTGGAACGCCGCCAACATCGCGATTTCCCAGACCTTCCTCAACGAACGCCTCGGCTTCGAGTTCGTCTACGACCGCCAGGAATACCAGGACGGCCAGCTCGCCTTCCTCAACGGCGACCAATACATCATCGGCGTCGACATCAACACGCACCGCATGGACGGCAGCGTGAACCCGAACGTCGGCCGCGCCTACGTCGGCAAC
This sequence comes from Opitutia bacterium, assembly GCA_016187945.1. GTDB lineage: Bacteria > Verrucomicrobiota > Verrucomicrobiia > Opitutales > Opitutaceae > Didemnitutus. The sequence continues at coordinate 798,771 of JACPIT010000005.1, read as the reverse complement.
TCCGGCCAATACGGCAACTCCGAGAACTACATCGACCGCGACGCCAAGCGCCTCACCGCCTTCGCCGACATCAATGCCGAGGATTACCTCGGCAAATCCTGGATCAGCAAACTGCTCGGTCGCCATGTCTTCACCGGCCTCTGGTCGAAGGACACCAAGGAAACCGACCAGCGCAGCTTCTCCCGCTGGGCCTCCGATCCTGCCTTCAACACCGCCAACAGCCTCAACGCCAGCATCACCTCCGGCGAGCGCCAGTATGATTGGATCTCCTATCTCAGTCCGTCCCTGCTGAGCCGCTCCAGCGCCTCCGGCGCCGGCCTCAGCCCGGTGAACACGGTCATCGACCCGAACGGCAACCTCACGCTGCGCTACTTCGACAGCCACTGGAACTCCAGCGTCGATCCGGCCGCTCCCGGCACCTACATCGACTACGACGCCAACGGCAATCCCGCCGTCATCACCGGCACGCAAGGCGACGTCGCCTCCAACTACGTCGGCTGGAAGTCCGGCACCTACAAGGTTCTCAACTACGACAATCCCGCCGACCGCGCGCTGCTCTACTCCAGCGCCCAATACGCCAAGAACGTCATCGAATCGAAAGCGTTCATCTGGCAGGCCTACCTCTGGGACGGCACGCTCGTTCCCACCTTCGGCTGGCGTCGCGACGAGGTCACCAACGAGAACCGCCAAGGCATCAAGCTCACCAACGACGTCTCCAGCACCGACTACAGCAAATCCACGCCGGACCTCAAAGACGTCGCCGGCGAGAGCAAGAGCTGGGGCGTCGTCCTCCACACCCCGCGCGGCATCCGCGCCAAGCTGCCGTATGGTTCGAATCTCAGCGTCTTCGCCAACAAGTCCGAGAACTTCAAAGCCGACGCCCCGCGCGGCGACATCTTCGGCAACGCGATCGATAATCCCCAGGCCGAGACCAAGGACTACGGCGTCGTCATCAGCACCCTCGACGATCGCCTGACCTTCAAGATCACGAAGTATGAGACCAAGATGAAGAACGCCACGCTCCAAGCGGACAGCGCGGGCTTCTCCGGCAATCTCTACTACGCCTGGGCGCTGCCCTACTGGGGCGCCAGCCACGCGCTCGCCGCGCTCGATGGCATCGCCAACCCGCAGCTCCGCCAGGGCAACTGGGGCTGGCCCTGGAACGGCATCGAAGGCGGCGACCCCGTCCGCATTCAGGCGATCGTGAACGACTACTTCAAAAACTTCCCGCTCACGCAGACCTTCGCCGACGAATACGGCCTCGGCCTCAACGTCGCCGCCATGCACGCCGCGACCACCAACGATCAACGCTACGCCTCGGTGCCCACCTACGGCGTCGGTGGCAACGGTGCCGCCAACCTCGGCCTGCAGCCCGCCTACGCCGGCCGCCTCAAGAGCTTCGGCTCCGGCCCCGTCGCCTCCGTCGACACCACCTCGAAGGGCGTCGAATACGAGATCACCGCCCAGCCGACCAAGAACTGGTCCGTCGCCGTCAACTTCTCCAAGACGAAGGCCACGCGCGACGCCATCAGCCCGACGATTCAGACTTGGATCGACACCTACACCAAGTTCCTCGCCGGCGACGCAGGCCTCATCCGCCTCTGGGGCGGCGACACCCTTCGCAAGGTCTGGGCCGATAACATCCTCGCCCCCTACGCCGTCCTCCAGGCGCAGATCGGCAGCCAGGTTCCCGAAGTCGCTCCGTGGCGCTTCAACGCCGTCACGAACTACAACTTCAAAGAAGGCTGGCTCAAGGACGTGAACACCGGCCTCGCCTACCGCTGGGAAGACAAGCGCATCCTCGGCTACAAATACAACGCGACGAAGGATGTCCTCGACATCGACCAGCCGCTCTACGGCCCGACCGATGACCACTTCGACCTCTGGGTCGGCTACGGCCGCAAGCTCTCGCCCAAGGTTCACTGGCGCGTGCAGCTCAATCTCCGCAATGTCGGCGAGAGCGCCCACCTCGTGCCCGTCAATCTCCAGCCCGACGGCACCGTGGCCCTCTCCCGCATCCAGGAAGGCATGATCTGGCAGATCACGAACACCTTCACGTTCTAAGGTTCTCGTTCATACAGAGTCCCGCGCTCCGATTGGGGTTGGCGCGCGGGATCCAGGTTGCAGAAGGCGCCGGAAGAAATTCCGGCGCCTTTTTCTTTTCCGCACCTCGCGGGTCTCGGTCCCACTGTAGCGGCGGTCGATGACCGCCGGGCGAACGCGATGCCGCGCTTGTTCGGCGTCCATAGACCGCCGCTACAGGGTTCGCCGCACCGGCCTCCGCTGCCTCGGTGAAATATCGATCGCCCTGAGCTGGCGCCGCACCGGGAGGACGGAATCGCGATGAGCGTTTTTGCCTCGGCAGCTCGGTGCGCCCTACCCGCAGAAAAGAGCAAGATCATCGGATGATCGGTGTTTTCCGTCGTCGAGATTTTCCCGGAATCAGAGAGTTCTACACGAAGGAAGCAAAGGAAGCGAAGAAGGCGCCGGCCTTCGCGATCTTCGCTTCCTTCGTGTAAACCTGTTTTCTCCTCCGCGCCCTCTGCCGCGCGAAGCCTCTCAATTTCCGTCCAACCAAACTCATTCTCGCGCACCGCCGTCGTGTGCGATAATCGGCCTTCGACCCCATGAAGCTCCGCTCGCTTTCGCTCGGCTGGCGACCCGCGCTGTTCGTCACGCTCTGCCTGTGCTCGCTGCTCCGCGCCGCGCCCGTCCGCTTCGAGTTCACCGTGCCCCCGACCGCGGCGATCGCCAATCCCTTCGCGCGCGAACTCTGGGCCGAGGTCGTCACGCCGTCCGGCCGCACGCTCCTGTTGCCCGCATTCTACGTCGGCCGGCAAATCTACGCCGTGCACGCGCGCCCCGATGAGGTCGGCGCCTATCGTCTCGGCCACATCCTCGAAAGCTCCCGCGGCCAACCCGCCACGCCGCTCGCCACCGCGCCGCATTCCGATTCCACCGTCGAAAACAAAACCCGCCCGCGCCTGCCGCCCGTCGGCCTCGATCCGCGCCGCCCCGGCGGTTTCGCGCGCGCCGATGGCCGCGCGTTCGTGCCGTTCGGCGCCAACGTCGCCTGGGCGATCGACCCCGACATCGTCGACTACTATCGCTCCACGATCGCTGCCTTCGCCACCGCCAACCTGAACTGGATGCGCGTCTGGATGGTTCACTGGGGCGGCACGAATCTCGACTGGATTCGCCCCGAGGACGGCGCGCCCGTGCCGCCCGGCGGCATCAGCCCGATCGTCGCCGCCCGCTGGGACGACCTGCTCGCCGCCGCCGAAGAGCACGGCGTTTATCTCCAGCTCGTGCTCCAACATCACGGCCAGTTCAGCACGACCGTGAATCCCAATTGGGCAGACAATCCATGGAACGCCGCTCACCCCGGCGGATTTCTCAAATCGCCCTCCGACTTTTTCACCGATCCCACCGCGCGCCTGCTCACCGCGCTGAAATACCGCTACATCGTCGCGCGCTGGGGCTGGTCGCCAGCCATCTTCGCGTGGGAACTCTTCAACGAAGTCCACTGGGTCGACGCGCTGCGGCTCGACCGCAACGAAGCCGCCGTCGCGCAGTGGCACGACGACCTGGCGAAATTCATCCGCTCCGTCGACGTCTACGTACACCCGATCACGACCAGCACCGAAGACCTGCGCAGCCCCATCTACGCGTCGATGGATTTCCTCCAGCCCCACCTCTACAGCGCGAACCTTCTCGCCGGCGCGCGCACGTTCGCGCCGCGCCGCGACGGCGACACGCGGCCGGTTTTCTACGGCGAGTTCGGCGACGATCACCTCGGCCTCACCGACGCCGTGAAAAAAGCCGGCCTCGCCGAGCCGCCCGCCATCTGGGCCAGCCTCATGGGCGTCGGCGAGTTGCCCGCGCAACTCTGGGAAGGCGGGAAGTTCCGCGCCAACGGCCACCTCGCCGAGATCGGCGCCGCGCACCGCTTCGTCGCGCTCTCCGGCTGGTCGCGCCACCGCGACCTCCAACCCTTCTCCGCCCGCGTCGAGTGCGCCGCGCAAGTGCCGCTCAAGCTCACCGGCACGCAGCGTTGGCAGCGCCGCCCCGCGAGGGAATTCACGTTGCCGCTCGACGGCCGCGAACCGCTCGAACTCGGCGATTGGCCCGCCGTCTTCGTCACGCCCGCCTCCGAAGCGAAGGACGGCTTCCCGAGCCGCGGCGTGTTTCACGCGACGCTCCCGCGCGACACGACGCTCCGCCTCACCATCGCCGGCGTCGCGGAAAACGGCGGCGCGCTCCGCGTCACCGTCGACGGCGCCACCGCCGCCGAAGCGTCGTGGCGGCACAGCGACACTTTCCCCGCCACGCTCGCCGTCCCGATCAAAGCCGGCGCGCACGCCATCGCCTTCGAAAACACCGGCGCGACCGACTGGGTGCACGTCGCCGAAACCGATCTCGGCACGACGATCCCCGCGCTCGCCGCCCTCGGCCGCCGCGGCGACCGCTTCATTGCCCTCTGGCTGCGGCACCGCGCGAATCTCCTCTCGCTCACCCCCGACGCTCCCGCGAGCGGCACGCTCGCGATCGACGACGTCCCCGCCGGCACGTGGAGCGCGACGTGGTGGGACACCGCGAAAGGCACGCCCGCCCCCGCCACGAAGATCGAGCACCCCGGCGGCACGCTGCGCCTCCCGACGCCGCCGATCGAGCGCCACGCCGCCGTCGTGCTCACGCGTCAGCCGTAGGGCCGGTCTCCCACCGGCCGAAAAAACGCCCCGCTCGCCGCGCCATTCGCGACCTTCGTCTAAACCCGGCCAGTCACAGACTGGCGCTACTCCAGGCTCCGCGCGCCCGCTCTCACTTTCACCCTCACGCCCCTCCCCATCATGCCCACCCGCCTCGTCATGATCGGCGACTCCATCACCGAATGGGGCCGTCCCAGTCCCGACTCGCCCGACTACGCCACTGCGCTCGGCCACGGCTACGTCGCGCTCACCGCGCAGAAAATCGCCGCGCGTCTGCCTGAGCGCAGGATCGAGGTCTTCAACCGCGGCATCGGCGGCCACACCGTGCGCGACCTCGCCGCGCGTTGGCAGCGCGACGTCATCGATCTTCGCCCCGACTGGCTGACCGTGATGATCGGCATCAACGACGTCTGGCGTTTCTTCGACCCGCAGCGAAAAAACGAGGCGGTGCCGCACGCCGAATACGAAGCCACGCTCGATCGCCTGCTCGCCGCCGCGCGCCCGCGCCTTCGCACGCTCGCGCTGCTGACGCCGTTCTACGTCGAGCCGAACCGCGACGACCCGATGCGCCGCCGCATGGACGAGTTCGGCGCGATCGTCGCCAGCCTCGCGCCGCACCACGGCGCGCTGTTCATCGACACGCAAGCGATCATCGACCGCCTGCTCACGCAGCACGCGCCGACCGAAATCGCCCACGACCTCGTGCACGTCGGCCCGCTCGGACACGAAGCGTTCGCCGAGGCGGTGGTGAGCGCACTCGCGTCAGTGCAGTAGGGTCGGTCTCCGACCGGCTTGCTTGGACTTTCGCGCACGGACGACGCACGCGCGCGTGGCTGTATTTGGCCGGTCAGAGACCGGCCCTACTTCAGAAAAAACGCCCGACCTCGCGAAGAGGCCGGGCGTTGTGATTTCTCAGTCGAAGCGGCGTGCGCGATGCGCGCGCGCTCGCGCTCAGTTCTTCGCCGGCGTTTGCCCGACGATCTTGTCGCGCAGCAACTGCGCGGCGAGCAACTCGACGATGTTGTTCGCTCCGCTCGTGCCGCTCGGGCCGGCGACGATGTCAGGCACGAGCTTCTGGCCGCTGCTGGCGAGCGCGCGGGCGACTTCGATGGCGACGAAGCTCTCGCGGCTCGTGGCCTCGGCCTTCTGCTTGATGACGGCGGCCTCGGCCAAACCGATCTTCTGCGTCTTCTCGGCCTCGGCGGCGCCGACGTTTTTGATCACGGCGGCGTCGGCTTCGGAGATCGCGGTCTTCGCCTTGGCTTCACCCTCGGCCTTGCGGATCGCAGCTTGCGCGGCGAACTCCGCGATCGCGACCGAGCGTTCGGAGTCGACGACCTTGGCCTGCGTCGCCGCGACGGCCTTGGCTTGCTCGAGTTCCTTGCGCACGACCTCGGCCAGGCGCTGCGTCTCGTAGGTGACGCGCTCTTGCTCCGCGATTTTGCGGTCGGTGAGCGTCTTCATGAGATCCTCGGGCGGCACGATGTCGCCGATGAGCGTGTCGACGGCGCCGACGTTGTAGTGGTCGAGCGCCGCGCTGATCTGCTTGCGCGCGTCGGCTTGTTTTTCCGAGCGGGCTTTGAGGAATTCGATCACGTCGGAGCTCTGCGCTGCGTTGCGGAAGTAGTTGCCGATCGTCGGCTCGAGCACCTGCGTGACGAGGTTCACCATGCTGCCGAAGCGCGCGATGACCTTCGGCGCGTCGTTGCGCGGGATGTGGATGATCTGCGAGACATCGAGGTTGAACTTGAAGCCGTCGGACGAGCGCACGGTGATCGTCGAGAGTTTCTCGTCGAGGCGGTGCGACTCGGTTTTGCCCGTGGCCCAGTTGAGCACGACGTTGGCGGTCGGCACGTTTTCGACGCGGTGCGTGCGCGGATTGATCGCGTAGCGGCCCGGATCGAGCGGCTCGGCCCAGACGCCTTTTTTGCCCTTCTCGACGAGGTTGCCGTGCTTGAACGACTCGCCGGTCACGTCGCGACCCGGCTCGCCCACGTAGGCGATGACGACGCCGGCGTGCGCGATCGGCACCTCGGTCATGTCGACGGTCTCGACGGTGGCGAAGGCGGGATTGATGAAGTAGCGGCCGGCGAGGAGCACTTGCTCCTGCAGGCCCTTGAAGCCGCCGCCCGTCACGAAAGTTTCGCCGTCCTGGAAGGAGTTGTGCCCGTCGATGGTGCGGCCCGCGATCTCGCCTTGCGGCAAGCTGCGGCCTTCCTTCGTCGTGATGACACCGACGCGATTATCGCGGATTTCGAGAACGGGTGCGTCAGTGACGGAGAACAGCGCCGTGTTGATGCGGTAAGTGCCCGGCGGGATGATCGCGATCTGCGGACCGCGCTGGCCGCCTTTCTCGAGGAACGCGCGCGCGTCCTGGAACGAGTCGCAGTCGACCTTGCGGCCGAGCACGCGGCCCCCGGAGAGCGGCTCGCCGTCGCGCGCTTCGACCACGCCGAGTTTGCCCTCGGGCACGGTGACGAACGGCACGATGTCGATGGCGTATTGCCACGGCCAGAGCCAGCAGTGCAGGCCCGGCGCGAGCGCGTCGGCCTGGATACCCGCCTCACCGTTCAACGCGATGATGCGGCCGTCGGGCAGAGTGGCGTTGGTGCCGCCGAGGCGGAATTTCTTCGTCACGATGCCGACGCCGTTGTTCGGCACGATGACGACGCCGAAGAGGCGCAGCCACAGGCGATACGTGGCGAGCAGGAGGACCGCCAGCACGCCGGCGGTCGCGAGAACGATGAGGAGCGTATTCATGGGTTCGGGTGGGTTACGGCCGACGAGCATGCAAAATGCGCCCGCGCCCACAATCGAAACCGTGTTAAAAATACACTCGTTTATTCCAGATGTTTGATGCTGTTCAAACTTACGCCTTGAATTTACAAGCGGACGGGCGCAGCCTGCGCGCATGCCAAAAGTGAGGGCCATCACCGAGGCGGAGCGCGCTTACCTGGAGAAGCGACTCGCGCCTGTCTTTACCGCGCTGCGCGAGGACGAAGCGCTGCGTGAGGAGTTCCTGCTCTTCATCCGCGAACGCGGCGGCAGCATGGCGCTGAATCTCGACCGACTCAAAACCGTCTGGTGGCCGAGCCGGAAGTCGATGTATCCGGGCTTCTTCGTGCTCGCGCTGGCCGAGTTTGGCCTCGCGCACGGGTTGCTCGCCGTCGAGTCGGCGCGGCGGGGCGGGAAGCGCTGAGGGGGGACGCGCCGTAGGGCCGGCTTCAGCCGGCCCCGTTCGGACGTCGCTCGCCGCCTCGATTTCCGGGTGAAAACACGTTCTGGACCGGCTGAAGCCGGTCCTACCGTTTCGCCCAGCGGCGCATGCCGACGCCGACGATGAACAAACTCAGCAGCGAGCTGGCCGGCATGATCACGGCCGCGATCAGCGGGTTCATGTGGCCGAGCGCGGCGAGCGTCACCGTCGTGCAGTTGTAGGCGACGGAGAAGACGATCAACACGAGCTGCGTGCGGCGGCGCGTGTGGTTCACCGAAAACATTCGCCGCAACCCGTCGAGGCCGCGTCCGAGATAATAGAAATCCGCTTTGCCCTCGAGCACGCCGCGGTGCACGACCGGCGTGCCGCGCACGAAGGCGGCGTCGAAGGCGAGCGAGTCGTTCGCGCCGTCGCCGAGCATCAGCGTGTCCTGGCGATCCGTTTGCTGGAGCCACTGCGCCTTTTCGGTGGGCGAAGCTTGGGCGATCGCATTCGACGCCGGGATCGCGAGACCGTCGGCCATCGCGGCGACTTTCTCGCGGCGGTCGCCGCTGAGGATGAACGTCTCGAAACCGGCCGCGCGCAACGCGGCGATCTCCTCGCGCGCGCCGGGCCGCACGGAGTCGGTGAACTTGAAGCGCGCGAGCACGACGCCGTCGCACGCAAATTCCGTGTCGTGCGTCCCCGTCGCCTTGTCATCTAGTGGACGACAAGCCGTCCGGCCCAACCAGCCGGGGCGGCCGAGCGACCAGAGCCCGAACTCGGTGCGGAGCCCGACGCCGTAGCCGGTCTCTTCGCGCACGTCGCCGGCGGCGGGCTCGAGGGCGTTGACGAGGCCGTCGGCGAGCAGGTTTTCGTTCAGGCACTGACTGATCGGGTGCGGATTGTCGCGCACGAGCGCGAACAGCGCGACCCGCGCCGGCGCGGCGAGGCCGTGCAGCGCCTCGGGATTCGCGAGCACGGGCGTCTCGAGGGTGAGGGTGCCGGTCTTGTCGAAGACGATCTTGCGGATGCGCGTGAGGCGCGGGAACAGGTCGTTCTCGCGCACGAACACGCCAAAGCGCCGCAGCGCGACCGTCGCCATCTCGTCGGCGAGCGGATACGCGAGGCCGATGGCGCACGGGCACGAAACGACGAGCACCGCGGTGACCGCCGACCACGTCAGTGCGACATCGCGTGTCGTCACCCACCAACCGATCGCGGTGACGGCCGCCGCGACGAAAATACCCACGAGATAGCCGGTGACGACGCGTTCGAGCAGACGGTGGCGAAACTGATCGCGGCCGGTCGGGCGAAGAAGCTGCGCGAGCAGCGACGCGTGCCACGGCTGGAGCGCGCGCAGGCGAATCGAGCCGCGACCGAGATTGAGCGCGCCGGATTGGACGCGAGCGCCGGCGCGGACCTCGCGCGGATCGGCTTCGCCGCTGATCCAGGCGGTGCCGAGCGTCGCGGCGGTGGACTCGAGTTGCGACTCGACCGGCACGACCTGGCCGGAGCGCACGCTGTAGGTGTCACCGACAGCGAGTTCTTCGACCGGGCGATCGACAGCGCCTCGCGGCGTGTCGACGGAAACTTTTTGCGGGCGCGCGTTGGTCGTGAGCAGACGGCGGCGGTTGCGCTCGACGGCGACGACTTGCGCCCAGCGGCCGACGAGCATCAGCACGATGAAGGTGCCGACAAAATCGAAGTAGACGATCGAGTGGTTGCCCGTGAGCCAGCCGTAGATCGAGCCGCCGTAGGAGCCGACGATGCCGACGGCGATCGGCAGATCGATGTGCATGACGCGATCGCGCAGGGCGCGTGCGGCACGGCCGATGAAATACGTGCCGCCCGCCAGCACGCTGAGCGTCGCGCAGGCCATCGCGAGCGTGTCGAAGAGCCCCGCGTAGGCGAACGTCCGCTCCATGCCGAAATAGGCGGGCAGCGCGAAGAGCATGATGTTCATCGCAAACGCCGCGCAGAGCCCGACGCGGCGCACGAGGAATTTGCTCTCGGGCACGGCGGGCTCTTCGCCGGGCGGACCGACGAGGTAGTTGAACGACTGGAGCGCACGCGCGAATTCCGTCGCGTCGAACTGGCCGCGCGCCCAGCGGAAACGCATGCGGCCGAGTTGCGCGTCGGTCTCGATGAAGAGCGCGCCGGCGTGCTTGTGGAAAATTTTCTCGATCAGCCAGACGCAGCCAGCGCACGAAATGCCCTGCACCTCGAGCGTCAGTTCGGGATTGTTGCTTATTAGCCCCGATGGCGCGGGGGCCTCGGCGGCGCGCTGGAGCTCGGCGAGCCAGGAAAAGTCGCGCGGCTGGAAAACGGTTTGGTCGACGGGCGCGACGACGGAATCGCGGATCTTGTAGTAGCCCTCGAGTCCTTCCTCGTGGACGAGGCGGAAGACGTAGCTGCAACCAGAGCAGCAGAAGCCGGACTCGCGCGCGGCGTCCGTCTTGAGCGGCGCGCCGCAGTGGCGGCAAGAGTGGACAGGGGAAGTCCTGCCGACACGAGGTCCACGCACCTCTGTCGGGGCTGCGCCCCCGTCCACCCAATTCGCGCGAGATGTCGGTGAATCGGCCATCTCAGTGACAAACGAAATTATTCACGTCCGGCCCGGGCAGTCCGAGCGTCGCACGCAGCCGCCAGGCGATGAGGCCGGCGATCACGAGCGCGAGCGTCGTCTGCGCCCGCGCGAGCCAGACCGGGCCGAGTTTCAGGCGCAGCCAATGGTAGTTCGTCTGCGCGAACCACAGCAGCGGCACCGTGCCGAGGCCGAACGCCAGCAGCGTCTCCGCGCCGCGCAGCGCGGAACCGGAGAGCAGCGCCAGCGAAATCAAAAAATACAGCGGGCCACACGGCAGGAGCGGCGTCGCGAGACCGAGCGCGGCCGCGGCGCGCACGCGCGAACGTCCGGCGGAACCGCGCAGGTGTCCGGCGACCCAGGCGTAGGCGCGACCGAGGATCGGGAACCGCGGGAGGCGTTGGTCGAAGCGGATCGCGACGGCGACGAAGAACAACACGAGCAGCCACGGCAGGTAGCGGACAACGTCGTCGCTGAGGAACGTGAGCGGCACGCGACCGACTCCGCCGGCGAGCGCGCCGAGCGCGCCGTAGCCGAGCAGACGCGAAACGTGGTAGACGGTGCTGACGGTCTGAGGATCGGCGTCGTCGCGCGCCGCGGGCATGACGGCGCACGCGAGCGGGCCGCACATGCCGGCGCAGTGCAGGCTGGTGACGAGACCGGCGACGAACGCCGTGCCGGGACCGGAGATGCCGGCGAGTTCGGTCATGGGCGGCTCCTTTCGGGCGGCGGGGTCGGGCCGCTGAACGCGCCAAAGCGACCTTCGCGGCGGGCCCGGCGGTCCCACCCTACCGGCGCTCCCGCGCCAAACGCAGGTGTTTCTTTCGCGTTCATCGGCGCGCTCCTTTCGTGGCCAGCGGCACCTCGCGCGTATCGACGTGCCGCGTCGCCGTGAACATGGCGACCCAGAGCAGCGCGCCGAAAACGAAGAGCCCAGCGACCCAGAGCCAGAGCGACCGACCGGACTTTGACGTGGAGGCGTCCATGGTCAGCGCTTGATGCCTTTTTCCCGGTCTTCTTCTTCGAGGAGGCGGGCGTCGGGGCCGAGGAATTCGATCGTGCGCGCGAGCACGAGCGTCTTCTGTCCGTCCTCGACGCGGACGGTGAACTTGAACGGACCCGAGTAGTGCTTGCGCTCGGAGATGAGCACGAGCGGCGACACGAGTTCGCCGAGCGGGGCGACGGTGACGGGCGCGGTGAAGCCGCTTTGCTTGATCCCGTCCGGCACGCCGTCGAGGGCGACGGTGAAGGTGGTCGGCTCGTTGCGCTTATTGACGATGCGCAGCAGGAATTGATTCCGCACGTCGTCGCGGTCGACGAAGTAGGCGGCGCCGGTCATGCGGAACACGATCATGCTGGCGGGCTTCAGGCCGGAGAACGCGAAGGCGGCGACCACGATCCCGATCGCGAGCAGGATGCCGTAGACGATCGTGCGGGGGCGAACCCACCGCGTCTTCGCGCCGCTGAGACCAGTGAGCGAATCGTAGCGGATGAGGCCGGTGGGGCGCTTCAGCTTTTTCATCACTTCGTCACACGCATCGATGCAGGCGGCGCAACCGATGCACTCGAGCTGGAGGCTGGCGTGGCGGATGTCGATGCCGGTGGGGCAAACCTGGACGCAGCGGTTGCAATCGACGCACGCGCCGGCGTCGGGCGTGCCGACCTTGCCGCGCGGTTCGCCGCGCCGGGCGTCGTAGCCGACGGTGAGGGTGTTGTCGTCGGTGAGCGCCGACTGCATGCGGCCGTAGGGGCAGATGACGATGCAGAGCTGCTCGCGGAACCAGGCGAAGTTGAAGTAAAGGATGCCGGTCGCGATCGCCATGAAGACGAACGCGGCCCAGTGCTCGCGCGGCGCGGAAGACATCCAGTGCCAGACTTCGGGCCAACTCACGAAATACGCGAGGAAGAGGTGCGTGATGACGAGCGAGGTGAGCAGGTAGAGCGCGTGCTTGAGGGCGCGGCGCGCGAGTTGGCGGCCGGACATCGGCGCGGCGGCGAGTTGGCGGCGCGAGGGCGCATCGCCTTCGATCATGCGTTCGATGCGGCGGTAGATGTGATCGAGAAAAACCGTCTGCGGGCACGCGTAGCCGCACCACACACGGCCGAAGAGCGCGGTGAGGAAGAAGAGGCCGAAGCCCATGCCGGTGAGGCCGAAGAACAGCAGCCAGGCGTCCTGCGCGGCGAGCGTGTAGCCGAAGAAGTGGAAGCGCCGCTCGGCGAGATCGAGGAAGACCGCCGGGTAGCCGCCGACCGGAATCCACGGCAGCAGCAGATAGATGCCAACGAGGAGCAGGCCGAGGTGGCGGCGCCAGCGCGTGAACCAGCCGTGAACGTCGGCCGGATAGAGGAAGTAGCGTGAGCCGTCGTCGTTGATCGTCGTGACGGCGTCGCGCGAGGGCGCGTGGCGCGCCGTCGCCGCCGGTTTGGGCGGTGTCGGGCGCGCGAAGGGCGCGGGTGCGGGCGTGGGGGTTTTGTTGGGTTCTGCGCTCATGTCGTGGTCAGAGCGGAGGCGGGTGCGGCCATGGCGAGCCGCAGGAGCGACGGCGGCTGACGCCGTCGCTCGGGTGGAGGATTACTTGGAGACTTCGACGGTGACTTCCTCGCCCTGCTTGTGTCGGGAGAGGACGTAGGAAACGACTTCGACGACTTTCTTCTGGCCGAGCACGGGTTCCCACGTGGGCATGCCTTTCGCGAGGACGCCCTTGGAGACGGTGGCGTAAACTTCCTTCGGCGTGCCGCCGTGGATCCACGCGGTGTCGACGAGGTTAGGGCCGACGGCGGTGGGATTCTCGGATTTGCCTTTCATGCTGGGCAGGTGGCATTGCACGCAGAGCGAGTCGAAGGTCTGCTTGCCGGAGTTCACGAACTCGGAGTTCTGGCTCATTTCCCAGAATTTCGCGTCGTTGGTGACGTCGATGGAGTTGGCCATCTTGACGGCGTTGATCTTCGCCATGGCGGCGTCGACCTGCGCGGTGTCGGACGGAACGATGTGCGCAATCTGGTTGGCGAACCAGTAGAACACCCAGAAGGCGATGGTGCCGTAAAGGGTGTAGAGCCACCAGTTCGGCAGGCGCTTGTCGTATTCGTGGATACCGTCGTAGGAGTGCGGACGCAGTGCCTCGTCGCGGTCGTCGGCAGGAGGTTGGGGATTCATTGTCGGTGTGCGGCGGGAAGGGTTACTCTTTTTCGAAGGGGAGCTGGGCGAGCCGGTCGAGCTGCGCGGGTTTCATCCGAGCGGCGCGCCAGGCGGCGGCCACGTAGACGAGGGACGCGACGGCGAGCGCCACGACCGGGAAGATGAGCTGCCAGTCTTCGTAAACGATACGGCGTAACATGGTGAGAGCGGGTTGGGGGTTACGGCGTGGCGGCAGTGGCGGCGGGAACCGGCGTCCATTTTTTGCCGAGCGATTGGAGGTAGGCGATGAGGGCGACGATCTCGCGGTCGGGCTCGACGTAGCGGCCCTGGGTCTGGAGATCTTTCGCGATGTCCTTCGCCTGTTCGTGAGCGAGCGTGCCGATCATCGAGTCGGACCAGTTCGGGAACGGGACGCCGAGGAGTTTTTGGACGTGAATCTTGCTCGGGAGCGCGGCGTAGTCGGTGTTGTTGTCGTGCAGATGGCCGTAGGTCGGCATGTTGGAGCCGGTCGAGATCGAGCGCGGATCCTTCATGTGGTCGTAGTGCCAGGCGTGGTTGTATTTGCCGCCGACGCGGGCGAGGTCGGGGCCGGTGCGGCGCGAGCCCCATTGATACGGGTGGTCCCAGATGGATTCGCCGAGGCGCGAGTAATCGCCGTAGCGCATGACGTCGGGCACGAGCGTGCGGATCATCTGCGAGTGGCAGAGGTAGCAGCCTTCGCGCACGTAGATGTCGCGGCCGGCGAGTTCGAGCGGCGTGTAGACGTCGGCCTTGCGATCCTCGACTTGGAGTTGCTTCTCGATCGTGAGCATCGGGACGATCTGGATGAGACCTCCGGCGGCGACGGCGAGGAACGTGAGCACGGTGAACGGCAGCGCGTTCAGGATGAGCTTGTCGTAATACTCGCCCCATTTCGTGCCGCGGGTCTGGAAGTGGCCGATGGCCATGAGCGTGGCCATCACGGTGGCGAAGAGGCCGAGCAGGTTCACCCAGCCGCTCGTGAACATCCACACGCAGGCGGCGAGAATGCCGATGACGGTGTAGACGAACGGCGCGCCGAAGAAGGAGCCGGCGAGCGAGAGTTTTTCGTTTTCCGCGTATTGCTCGACGTAGACTTCCATCGTGCCGTTGACGGCTTTCGCGCCGGCGATGGATTTCCAGATGTTGTAAACCATCAGGATGAAGCCGGTGAAGTAGAGCACGCCACCGACGACGCGGAGGAGCATCAGCGGACGGATGGCGTTCAGCGTCTCGAGGAAGTTCGGATATTTGAGGATCGTGCCGCCTTCCGCGGTGGCGTTGAGCATCAGACCTTGCGTGATGCCGGACGCCCACATCGCGCCCATGTAGAAAAGGATGCCGGTGAGCCCGAGCCAGAAGTGGAGATTGGCGAGCGACTGCGAGTGCAGCGGGCGATTCCAGAGACGCGGGACGAGCCAGTAGAACATGCCGGCGGCCATGAAGCCGTTCCAGCCGAGCGCGCCACCGTGCACGTGACCGATGATCCAGTCCGTGTAGTGGCCGAGCGCGTTGACGGCCTTGATCGAGAGGAGCGGCCCCTCGAAGGTGGCCATGCCGTAGAAGGTCACGCCGGCCGCGAAGAATTTGATGACGGGGTCGACGCGGAGCTTGTCCCAGCCGCCGCGGAGCGTGAGCAGGCCGTTGAGCATGCCGCCCCAGGACGGCGCCCAGAGCATGAGCGAGAAGGTCATGCCGAGCAATTGGAGCCAGTTCGGCAGCGCGGTGTTCAGCAAATGGTGCGGACCGGCCCAGATGTAGAGGAACACGAGTGACCAGAAGTGCACGACCGAGAGGCGATACGAGTAGACGGGACGCTCGGCGGCCTTCGGCAGGAAGTAATACATGATACCGAGGATCGGCGTGGTGAGGAAGAACGCCACGGCGTTGTGCCCATACCACCATTGCACGAGGCCGTCCTGCGCACCGGCGAAGATCGGGTAACTGTGAATCCACGACGTCGGGATCGAGAGGTGGTTGACGATGTAGAGCATCGCCACGGTGATGATCGTCGCGATGTAGAACCAGATGGCGACGTAGAGGGACTTCTCGTTGCGCTTCGCGAGCGTCCAGAAAAAGTTCACCGCGAACACGACCCAGATGAGCGCGACGGCGATGTTGATCGGCCAGATCAGCTCGGCGTATTCCTTGCCGCGCGTGAGGCCGAGCGGCAGCGTGACCGCCGCGGCCACGATGATCGCCTGCCAGCCCCAAAAGTGGAGGTTCGACAGAAAATCGCTCGCGAGCCGCGCCTTCACGAGGCGCTGCGTCGAGTAGTAGACACCGGCAAACATCATGTTGCCGACGAACGCGAAGATCACCGCGTTGGTGTGCAACGGTCGCAGGCGGCCGAAGCTCGTGAACGACAGGCCGAAGTTGGCCTGCCAGTAGTTCAGTTGAGTCGCGATCAGCAGACCGACCAGCATGCCCACCGCGCCCCAGAGGACGGCGGCGAGCATGAATTGTCGGACGACCTTATCGTTGAACTCGATGGTAGTTTTTTGTCCTGTCGTCATGGGTGTGTGCGAACGGGCGGGGGATTAAAAATAGAGATCGCCCGACGCCGGAGCGTCGGGCGCAGCAATGGCGGGAGATTTGGCGGCGGCGGCGGGACGCTCTTCGGCCAGCGGCAGCAACGAGTCGCGCTCGGAGCTGGCGAAGCGATGCCGGCGTTGTTCGCGGAAAAACAGCACAACGAAGAACCCGGCCAGCAACAGGCTAAGAAAGACTGTTATCGGAATGACAGACATGGCGTGGAGGAGGCGTGGAGAAGTCCCCCACCATCATCCGGATTTTTCCTCAGAGCGCTGCGCACGCGTTGGCATTAAGCGCCCAGTTATTGGCGAAGCATGCCTCCCTTTCTCCAAGATATGCGCACGGATACACAACGACTGCAAAGCTGGCGCAAATGTCCCGTGGCAAACTCCCGCCGTGGATTCCAGCGAGTCAATGCAGTTGGAGGGGCTTCGACCCGCGATCAAAAAGGAGTGGGAGGCGCTGTTGCGCGCCGAGCCCGCGCCGTCGCCCTTGGGCAATCCCGATACGCTCCTCTATCTGATGGACGAGACGCTGGCCCAGGTCTTCCGCTCGCTCTCGGAAAACTCGCTCGACTCCGTCCTCAAGAAGACGTCCGCGCTCCTCGTCCCGCTCCAGCGCCACTGCGGTTGCGGCCTGAATCCGCTGCTCAATTACTACGCGACCGGTGAACTCGCGCTGCACCTCGTGGCGGCCAAGCGCGTGCCGCAACCGATGCTCGACGCGTTGCTCACGAGCTTCCACCTGCTCGCGCAGCAGGAGATCGATACGCTCTGCTCGGTCTGCCTCAATCGCTCCTCGCCCGCCTGCCAGTCTCCGACTGTCCACGCCGCGCACCGCGCTCGTCGCGCGAAATCGGCCTAGACGGGAGCGGCTCGCCGCGCCCGTCGACACGACGGCGTGGTCCGCTGCCGACCGCGGAGCGCGTCAGCCCTGCTTCAGCTTCGCGCGCCACGTCGTCGGCGATTCGCCCACGATCTTGCGGAACACGCGGTTGAACTGCGACAGCGACTGGAAGCCCGTCTCGTAGGCCGCCTCGCTGATGCGCTTGTGCGGATTGAGCAGGAGGTTTTTCACCTTCTCGATGCGCACGCGCGCGAGGTAGTCGGTGAACGTCAGCCCCGTGGCCTGCTTGAACATCTTGCAGAAATAAAACGCGCTCGTGTTCACCGACGCCGCGACCTGCCGCAGCGAAATCTCCTCGTGCTGGTGCTCGGCGATGAACGCCTTCGCCCGCGTGATCATCGGCGATTCGGCCTGCTTCGCCGCGAGCATGAGCTGGTTGCTGAGCGACGAGAGGTGTTGCGCAAAGATCGTCAGCAACCGCAGCACGGCCTCGTATTGTTTCTTGTCGAGCACGCGCGACTGGAAATACGCCTCCTCGAGCTGCTTCAGGTCGGCCTGCACGCCCCAGTTGATCACGTCGCGCGCGAGCTTGCCGAATTCGCGGCTGCTCGGCTTGTGCAACAAGACCTGGCCGGTCTGGAGAAACGCCACGAGATTCTCGCCCACGCGCACCGGCACGGCCGAGTCGCAGAGGCCGGCGAAACACTTGAGCGTCTTCGGCTCCATCCGCGATTCCTCCTCGACGCGCTTCTGCAATTGCAGGCATGCGGAGCAGGTGTGGTTCGTCGTCGCCATCAGCGAGCAGAACGGGCTCTCGTTCGGATCGCCGTGATGGGGCAGATCGAAGGCCTCCAGCGGACGCAGCACGATCGGCAGCCCCGTCGTTTCGCGAAACGCCGCTTCGTAGTCGCGGTAGATCTGCGACTCGCGGAGCTGTTTCACGAGCTCTCGGCTGCGGCGTGTTTCGTCCGAGGAAGTAACCACGCCGGCTAGAGAAGGGATTTGCCGAGTCTGCGCAATGCTACGCCAAAATCTGCACACAGGTAGCAGGGAAATGCGTGACCACGCATAAATTTACTTTCGATGCGCAGCCGGCACGATTGCTCCCGCTACTGCGACCGCGAAGAAAGGGTAAATACCCGCGCGCGCCGCGAATAAGGTTCCCGCTGCCGCGCGATTGCGGCGATAAGGGGGACATGTTCGCCGCCGGTATTCTGCTCGTGGTCCTCGGCGCCGCCTCGCCCGCGGTGCCCGGCGAGACGTTGCGGTGGACGCAGGTGCGGAGCGGCCTCAGCCGCGCCCAAGTCAGCGAAATCCTCGGCGAACCGCTCATGCGCAACGCCGCGCGAGGTTACGAACGCTGGGTCTACGACTCCGGCTGCGAGGTGCAGTTCACCCGCGGCGAAGTCAGCGCGTGGACCGCCCCGAAGCCCGAAAAGTCCGCCGGCGCGCCGATCTCGCGTCGCGACGCTCCGCTGACCGTCGCGCGCCGGACCTGAAACGACCGCGAGCGGCGGGGGCAGCCGCCGTCGGCCGACGCGTGTCGTTCGTGAAAGCGGCAACAGCCGACTGCCGGCGGCTGCCACGACGGAAGTCCCGACTCAGCCTTGCACGGCGTAGCTCTACGCCCGCACAACTCCACTCTGGCCAGACGCGCGCGCGCCTGTTTTGGTGCGGCGCATTCCCGCCATGAGTCACCCTGCCCCCGTCACGCCGGCCGCGCCGAGCCGTTGGTTTCACCTGTCGCTCACCAAACAAATCCTGCTCGGCCTCGTCATCGGCATCGTGCTGGGTTGGTGGATGAGCACGCTGCCGACGGCGTCCCGCACCGGACTCGACGAGTGGCTCGGGCTCATCCGCGACATCTTTCTCCACCTCGTCAAAGCGATGATCGCGCCGCTCATCTTCGCGAGCGTCGTCCAAGGCTTCGCCGGCACCGGCGACATGAAGAAGGCGTGGCGCATCGGCTGGAAGTCCCTGCTCTACTTCGAGGTCGTCACGACGCTCGCGCTCGTCGTCGGCCTGCTCGTCGTGAACGTCGCGCAACCCGGCGCGGGCGTGACCTTGCCCGCCGCCGCCGGCTCGACCGCCGGACTCGCCAAGCCGCAAACGCTCGTCGAGATCATCCTGCACATGTTCACCACGAGCGTCATCGACTCGATGGCGAAGAACGACGTGCTCCAGATCGTAATCTTCGCGGTGCTGTTCGCCGTCGCCGTGATCGCCGCCGGCGAAGCCGGCAAGCCCGTGCTTCAGTTCTTCGGCAGCCTCACCCAGGTGATGTTCAAGTTCGCCGGCATCATCATGAAGTTCGCTCCGTTCGGCGTCGGCGCGGCGATCGCGCTCACCGTCGGCCATCAAGGTCTCGGCTCGCTCCTCGCGCTCGGCAAACTCGTCTTCACCCTCTACGGCGCGCTGGTGATCTTCGTGGTGTTCGTCTTCGGCCTGGTGATCTGGGTGACGAAGGTGCCGCTCAAAGCCTTCGCGAAAGCCGTGCGCGAGCCGTTCACGCTCGCGTTCACCACGGCGAACAGCGAGGCCGCGCTGCCGAAGGCGTTTGAAAATATGGAAAAGGTCGGCGTGCCGCGCGGCATCGTCGGCTTCGTGCTGCCGGCCGGCTACTCGTTCAATCTCGACGGCTCCACGCTGCACCTCGCCGTCGCGTCCGTCTTCGTCGCGCAGGCCGCGGAGACGACCACCGGCATCCATTTCTCGATCGAACAGCAAATCACGATGCTGCTCATGCTCATGCTCACCTCGAAAGGCGTCGCCGCCGTGCCGCGCGCGTCCTTCGTGGTGCTCGTGGCGGCGCTGGAATCGTTCAAGCTCCCGCTCGCCGGCGCGTTTCTGATCCTCGGCGTCGACGCGCTCCTCGACATGGCGCGCACCTCGGTGAACGTCATGGGCAACTGTCTCGCCTCCGTCGTCGTCGCCCGCTGGGAAGGCGAATTCGACGACGCCAAGGCGGCCGCCTTCGCCGCCGAGAAGAACGGCGACGAATAATGCCGCCGCGCCGTGCGGCGCGGCGGAAGCTCGCCAGCTCCGAGACGCTCCTTCGCGAGCGCGCCTCGCGGCTCGCGCGCCCGTATCCGCCCTGCTTTTGGGAATCTTGAGGTTTGGAGTTTCTCTGGAGCTTGGGGTTTGGAGCTTGGAGCTTCCCGCCAATCCCGCCCGCGCCGACCGAACACCTCGACGCGACCGCCGCCGCCCCTCAGCCCGCTCTCCGCGAAGCACTTGCACCCGTAATTTACCGTCGCTCCGGCCGGCGGGACGGGTAAATTGATTGCCGGTCGACCGGTCACGCCTACCGTTCGCCGCCCCTATGCATTCCGTAGCTCTCGAGCTGCTCGTCATCGCGTTGCTGTTGCTCATCAACGGCCTCTTCGCGCTCGCCGAGATTGCGCTCGTCTCCTCGCGCAAGTCGCGCCTCAAAACGCTCGCGGAAAAAGGCAACCCCCGCGCGCAACTCGCGCTCTCGCAGGCGGAGAACCCCACGAAGTTCCTCTCGACCGTGCAATTCGGCGTCACGCTCAGCGGCATCGCCGCCGGCGCGTTCTCGGGCGCGGCGCTGGCCCGCGAACTCAACCACTGGCTGCTCGCACGTTTTCCCGCCGCCGCGGAATACAGCAACTACGTCAGCTTCGGCAGCGTCGTGCTCGGCATCACCTTTTTCACCATCGTGCTCGGCGAACTCGTCCCGAAGCGCCTCGGCCTCGCCAACCCCGAGCGCTGGGCCATCGCGCTCGCGCGGACGATGAATCTCGTTTCGAAAATCGCCGCGCCCTTCGTTTGGCTGCTCACCGCCTGCACCGACGGCGTGGCAAAACTCCTCGGCTCGCACGCCGAGCCGAAAGTCACCGTTTCCGAGGAGGAAATCGCCTCGCTCATCGACCAGGGCCTGCACGCCGGCGTTTTCCACAAAGCCGAGAAGGCGATGGTCGAAGGCGTCATGGCCCTCGACCGCTGCCCCGTCACCGCGCTCATGACGCCGCGCCCGAAACTCGTCTGGCTCAACATCGACGACCCCGACGAAGCCAACTGGCGCAAGATCGTCGCCAGCGGCCACTCGACCTTCCCCGTTTACCAAAAGCACCGCGACAGCGTGCTCGGCATGATCCACATCAAAGCCCTGTGGGCACACGCCGCCTTCGGCCTGCCGACGAATCTCCGCAATCTCCTCACGCCCGCCACGCTCGTGCCGGAAAACACGACCGCGATCCAGGTGCTCGAGCAGTTCAAGAAAACCGGCAAGCACACCGCGCTCGTCGTCGACGAATTCGGCGGCGTGCAAGGCATGATCACGCTCATCGACATCCTCGAAGCCATCGTCGGCGAACTCCCCGACCAGCTCCGCCGCGCCCAGCCCGAGGCCAAGCGCCGCGAAGACGGCTCGTGGCTCGTCGATGCCACGCTCGCCATCGGCGAGGTGAAGCAACTCCTCAAACTCCGCGAACTCCCCGGCGAGGAAAGCGCGGAGTTCCAGACGCTCGGCGGCTTCGTCGTCACCCAACTCGGCCGCATCCCCGTCGCCGGCGATTTCTTCGATTGGAACGGCTGGCGTTTCGAGGTGATGGACATGGACCGCCAGCGCGTGGACAAAGTCCTCCTCGCCCACACGCCCCCCAGCACCGCCGACGCCGAAAAAGCGTCCGCGTGACGCTTGCGCGAATCCGCGCGGCCAGTTTCGTGAGAGCGTGAACGGCGAACTGCTCCTCGGCGGCCTCGCACTCGCGCTCTGGATCGGCGCCGCGTGGGACGTGATGCGCGGCAATCGCCGGCTCGCGTCGCTGGCGAACGTCGCCGCGCCCGCACCAGCGCACTGGCCGCGGGTCTCGATCGTCTTCGCCGCGCGCAACGAAGCAGCGACCGTCGGCGCCGCCGTGCCGACGATGCTCGCGCTCGACTATCCCGATCTCGAACTCGTCGCCGTGAACGACCGCTCCGAAGACCGCACCGGCGAAATCCTCGACGCGCTCGCCACGCGCGAGCCGCGCCTGCGCGTCGATTACGTGCGCGAGTTGCCGCCCGGTTGGCTCGGCAAGAATCACGCGCTCCACCACGGCGCACAGCGCGCGACCGGCGAGTGGATTCTTTTCACCGACGCCGACGTTCACTTCCGCCCCGACGCCCTGCGCCGCGCCATCGCGCACGCCGAGGCGCGCTCGCTCGATCACCTCGCGGCCGCCCCGCAGCTTCACTCGAGCGCCGGCCGCGGCGGCCACCTGCTCGGCATCTGCGTCGGCGCGTTCAGCCTCACGTTCGCGTTATTTTTGCGTCCGTGGAAAATCGCCGACCCGCGCAGCCGCGCGCACGGCGGCGTCGGCGCCTTCAACCTCGTGCGCGCGTCCGCCTACCGCGCCCGCGGCGGGCATGCGCCGCTGCGGCTGCGGCCCGACGACGACATCAAGCTCGGCAAGCCCATGAAATCGCACGGCGGCCGCAGCGAATTCGCACTCGGCGCCGGCGCGATCTCGGTCGCGTGGTATGCGAGCGTCGGCGAACTGGTGCGCGGTCTGACGAAAAACGCGTTCGCCGGCGTGGACTATCGCGCGTGGATGATTCTCGGCGGCGTGGCGGCGCACGGGCTGTTTTTCCTCTGGCCCGTCGCCGCGCTGGCGTGGACGAGCGGCACGACCTGGATGGTCTACGCGGCGGCCGTGGCGCTGATGCTCCTCGTCGCCGTGGACAACCAGCGCTTCGGCAGCGGACGTCGCTGGCACGGCCTCTTGTTCCCGCTCGGTCTCGTCGTGTTCGACTACATCCTCTTGCGCTCCATGGTCGTGACCCTCTGGCAACGCGGCATCGTCTGGCGCGGCACGCACTATCCGCTCGAGGCGCTGCGTCGAAACAACCTGTGAGAAGATCGCCGGTCCCCGCCGTAAGCGCGGAAAGCGCTGAAAAGGACACCCAGCCTATTTAGCCTGCCTGCATCAATTTTCACGAGCCGCTTCCGAGGTGGTCGTCGCCGTCTCCGGCGACGACGCGAACGTCGTCAAGGGCCGCGCCCACCCGAGCTACCGCGCGAAAGGCAGGCACCGTCCATCGGAGATTCACCAGCGGGTGTGCTGAATCGCAGGTTAGGGCAAAGTTCGCAGCGGACGCTGAAAGCTCCGTCCTTCTCCGTGGCCTCTGTGCCCTCTGCGTTGAAACGCTTCCGCGCCTCGGGCGTCTTCCGGGTTTTTCTTCCTCCGCGCTCTCCGCGGCCTCCGCGTTTCACCGTCTTCTCCGCATCGAACGGTAATGCGCCCCGCGATTTGACCGGCCAGCGATCTCGCCCGAACGTCGGGCGCCCCCCCCTCCCCCATGAAACTCGCATCGCTCCGCCCCCTGCTCGCCTTTGCGCTGACCGCCTCCAGCACGCTCGCGTCCGAAATTCTCCGCTCGCCCGACGGTCGCATCGCGGTGGAGTTTGAGCTCCGCGCGGCAGACGGCGTCCCGCTCTACCGCGTCCGTCGCGGCGACGAAATCGTGCTGCGCGATTCGCCCCTCGGCCTCGTGCGCGACGATGCCGACTTCTCGCGCGGCCTCGCGCTGCGTTCCTCATCGGGTGTCGAACGCGTCGAGGATCGCTACGAGCTGCTGACCGGCAAACGTCGCGTCAATCTCTACCGCGCGAACCGCCAGGTGCATCATCTCGCAACCGGTGACGGTCGCGCCCTCGACGTCGAGTTCCAGGTTTCCGACGACGGCGTCGCCTTTCGCTACGCGTTCCCCGAGAAATCCGCCGCGCCGCACACGATCGTCGGGGAGATGAGCGCGTTCCACTTCCCCGCGGAGGCGAAGGCGTGGCTCCAACCGATGTCGGTCGCGAAAACCGGTTGGATGCGCTGTCACCCGTCTTACGAAGAGCATTACCAGCGCGAGATCGCGGTCGGCACGCCGTCGACGCTCGGCGCCGGCTGGGTTTTCCCCGCGCTGTTTCGCGTCGGCGAGACGTGGGTGGCGCTGAGCGAGACGAATGTCGGTCCGGACTTTTGCGGCGCGCGCCTGCGTCACGAGTCGCCCGACGGCGAGTATCGCATCGGCTTCCCCGACGCGCGCGAGACGATGCACGGCCGGCCGGTCGCGCCGAGTTCGACGCTGCCGTGGACGACGCCGTGGCGCCTCATCGCGATCGGTTCGCTGGCCACCGTCGCCGAATCCACACTCGGCACCGACCTCGCGGCGCCCGCGCGCACACCACCGACCGCCGCGGAGGTGCGGCCCGGCAAAGCATCGTGGAGCTGGCCGCTGCTCGGCGACGACCAGACGATTTACTCTGTGCAGAAGCGTTTCGTCGACTACGCGGCCGAGATGGGCTGGGCGTATTGCCTGATCGACGCGGGGTGGGATCAGCAGATCGGCTACGAAAAGATCAAGGAGCTCGCCGACTACGCGCGCACGAAGAACGTCGGCCTGCTGCTCTGGTATAACTCGAACGGCGACTGGAACGACGCACCGCAGACGCCGAAGCACCGCATGGACACGCACGCCGCGCGTCTCGCCGAGTTCGAGCGCCTGCGCGCGCTCGGCATCAAGGGCCTGAAAATCGATTTCTTCGGCGGCGACGGCCAGCCGGTGATCGCGCTCTACCACGAGATCATGCGCGACGCGGAGCCGTTCGGATTTCTGCTCAATTTCCACGGCGCGACGCTCCCGCGCGGCTGGACGCGGACGTATCCGCACTTGATGACGGCGGAGGCGATCAAGGGATTCGAGTTCATCACCTTCGCGCAGGAAAACGCCGATGCGCAGCCGTCGCACTGCGCGATGCTGCCGTTCACGCGAAATCTTTTTGAGCCGATGGATTTCACGCCGCTCTGCGTCGACCGCCTGCCGGGCGGACGCGTGCGGCGCACGACGGTGCCGTTCGAGCTGGCGCTCGCAGTGCTCTTCACGTCCGGCATCCAGCACTACGCGGAAATCCCGGAAGGCCTGGCGAAAATGCCCGGCTACGTGCGCGATTTCTTGCGGCAGGTGCCGGCGACGTGGGACGACACGAGATTCGTCGACGGTTTCCCTGGCAAATACGTCGCGCTCGCGCGTCGCGGCGGCGGGCAGTGGTTCGTGGGCGGCATCAACGGCGAAGGCGCGGAGCGCAAACTCGAACTCGACTTGAGCCGCATCGCCCCCCGCGGTCGCGCGACGCTGATCACGGACGCGGAACGCGGCGGCTCCGAGCAACGCGTGGTGACCTGGCGCGAAGGAGAACGCGTGCCGGTCACGCTCGCGCCGAACGGCGGCTTCGTGCTGACGATCGACGCGGCGAAGTGACGCGCGCGTTTGAGGTAGGGTCGGCTTCAGCCGGCCCAATTGGGTTTTCGTTCGCGAGCATTGCGCGCGAGTGCGGCACTTCATGGGCCGGCTGAAGCCGGCCCCACCTCGCACTCAGCGCCGCGTGCGTTCGAACATCGCGCGCGTGACCGCGAGCACCGACGGCGTCGGCGCGACGGTCCACACGATCAACATGCCGTTCGCATCGTCGACGACCACGCGCTCGTTCGGGCCGCACGTGAGCTTTTCGCCCGCGAAGGCGTAAGCTTCGCCGGGCTTCAGCTCGTGCGCCTTGTGATCGGACGGCAGCGAGCTGAGTTGCTCGGCGATGAAGTTGCGCGCGCTCTGCTCGGTCATCTTCGCCTGCCGAAACGGTTTCAGCCCTTCGGCGATCGAGGTGTCTTTCTCGTCGAGCGTCACCGTGTAGAGCAGCGCGCCGGCGGATTCTTCGATGAGCCACACGAGCACGTTTTTCTGCGGCTGCGCCTCGGGCTTGCCGAATCGCTGGCGCAATTCGGCCGCCTTCTCGCCCAGCCGGGCGTGCGCCGGCAGCGCGACGAGGCACGCCGACGCGACGAGCAGGAGGTTCGCGAGAGATCGCGCGCGCATGTTCAGCCGAGGAGGTTCTTGAGCGCCGCGAGGTATTTTCCCTGCGTGCGGCGGATGACGTCGTCCGGGATGTGCGGCGCGGGCGGACACTGATCCCATTTGATCGCGAGCAGGTGGTCGCGCACGAACTGCTTGTCGTAGCTCGGCGGCGACATGCCGGGCGCGTAGCTCTCGGCCGGCCAGTAACGCGACGAGTCGGGCGTGAGCACTTCGTCGATGAGGATGAGATTGCCGTCGGCGTCGGTGCCGAACTCGAATTTCGTGTCGGCGAGGATCATGCCCGCCTGCCGCGCGCGATCGTGACCGAAGCGGTAGAGCGCGAGGCTCGACGCCTTCACTTTTTCGTAGAGTGCGGCGCCGATGGCCGCGGCGCCCTGGGCGTCGTCGATCGGCTCGTCGTGCTGGCCTTTCGGCGCCTTCGTCGTCGGCGTGAAGATGGGCTCGGGCAACTTGTCGGCTTGGCGGAGGCCGGGCGGGAGTTTGATGCCGCAGACTTCGCCGGATTTCTGGTAGGCGTTCCAGCCGCTGCCGATGAGGTAGCCGCGCGCGACGCATTCGATGGTGAGCGGCTTCAGTTTTCGCACGATCATGCTGCGCAGACGCAGGTCGCGGCTGCCGATGCCGTGGCGTGCAAACTCGCGCTCCTGGTCGGGCAGCAGGTGGTTCGGGAGGAGGTGCTGGGTTTGCTGGAACCACCAGAGGCTCATCTGCGTGAGGATCGCGCCCTTGCCCGGGATGCCTTCCGGCATGATCACGTCGAAGGCGGAGAGCCGGTCGGTGGCGACCAGCAGCAACGCGTCGCCGAGATCGAAGATCTCGCGGACCTTGCCGGAGGCGATGCGCCGGAACGGCAGATCGTCGATCGAGGTGACGGCTTGGCGCGGAAGCGCGGCGGCGATCTCGGCGAAATTCATGCGCGGAATCTCGCGCGAAACCGGGGCGAAGCTCAAAGGCATTTTCGACGGAAGTGCCTTCTTTTTCGCCGTTTCGCTCGTCCGGGGTGGGGTTTCCAAAAAATCCTTGCGTGAGGGAGGTGCGGTCGTAGCGTCGCCCTTCCGTTTTTTGCTCAACGCAGTCCGAGCTACGTCCCCATCGTCTAGCCCGGTTAGGACACCACCCTTTCACGGTGAGAACCGGGGTTCGAATCCCCGTGGGGACGCCAATCTTCAAAAGCCCGTAGCTCTCGCGAGTTACGGGCTTTTGAATTTTCGGCGACCGTGAAGTAAGAATGCCAGTAAGAATAGATACGTCAAGGCGCGGCGACGTTTGGCGATGACGTGGAGCTTGCTTTGGCGACTGCCGGTCCAGCGCTCGCAGCGCAGCAAGCCGACGAAAAAATACCGCCCCGAGGTTGCCCCCGGGGCGGCTGGCCCGTCTGGCAAAACCGTTGGACGAAATGGGTCGGAGTCAACGCACGATCCGCTCGCGCGGCCTCGTGAAGGCCGCGGCAAAGAGGGCATCACAGGATGCCCGCCGCTCGGAAGGAATAGTGCCCAACGCCGTGCGGATCGGCCTTCGCGTCGCCGACGATGACGTGGTCCATGAGTTCGATGTCGATCACCTTGGCGGCTTCACGGAGTTGTCGGGTGATTTGGACATCCGCGGCGCTCGGGGCCGGGTCGCCGGAGGGGTGGTTGTGAGCGACCACGAGGGCAGAGGCGCTGGCGAGGATGGCTCCGCGGAACACCTCCCGGGGGGCGACCAGCGTGGATGTGGCGGTGCCCAGGGTGACGAGATGTCGGCCGATGGGGTGATTCTTGCGGTCAAGATAGACGCAGTAGAACGCCTCCTGCATCGGGTTCTCCTCGAAAGCAGAACGGAGGTAGTCGGCAACCTTCTCCGGTCGGTCGAGACGGACCTCTTCGCCGAGAGAAACGAGGGAGTAAACAATCTTGGCTTCGTAAACGCGCATGGTGAGCGCTCGCGCGAGCCGCGTTTCCCTTTCTCGACATGGTGTCGAGTGATCGCGGGTGCTGCCCGGTTGAGCGCCCGCTCGGGGTGGGCGAAAGTCAAAGCGCTGGGTGGAGCGCCGAGGCCGTGTCCCGCGCAGCGGGACCAACGAGGGGGAAGCGGAACGTTCGCGCGGGGTGGAGGCCGCAGGCACGACCTTGACCGCCCATAAAATGGGGCGCTACCGGACGGGGCAGGGCTAAAAGAATTCGAGCAGAGCGAGCATCATAGGGAAATCGAACTCAACGCCTCCATCTTCTTCTGATCGAGCTGCTTCCCCTGTTCACCGCGGGGTGACAGCGAATAGGAGTTGACATTAAGGCCTGTCAGTTGCGACTTATTCTCAATCGTGCGGCGCTTCTACAACATCTTCGCTCTCTTGTTGGTAGCTTTTTGGCTGCCTGCGACGCTGCGTTGTGAGATTGAGACCGTGCCCGGCTTGGAATTCTTTGGTTGCGAAACTCCATGTAACGGAGTGACCGACAAATCCTGCACCGACGGTTGCGCGGTTCTTGAAGGTGGTTTGTTCAAAATCTCGAACGACGAGGTGAAGGCCCCTGTGCCTTCCGAAAACGATCTTTGTTTGTGCGCCGCATGCAGCCTCTGTTCTGCATTGCGTGCGCCTGATCCCGCGACCGACGTAGTCGTGCATCGCGGTGGTGACGAGGACGCGCGCGCGCGCACCTGGCATTTTGTCCGGCGCGCGGCCCCGCCGTCTCGCGCTCCTTCGGTCTGATTATCCGGACGGTCCCTGCTTCGGGCCGCCGTGAGTTTAACGCGCCCTGTTGCGCGTCGCCCCGCTTGGGCGTGCGCCAGAGGTGTATCTCGTCAGCTTTTCCGCGTTCAGAATCCTCCACATGAAATTTTCCGCCCTTCACCCATCCATCTTCCACCTGCTGTGTTTCACGACGCTCGGCGCCAGTTCCCTGACGCAGGCTGAGGAAACAGCCCCAATCCTCGCCCCAGCCGCCCTGGTTCAGGAAATTCTCTCGAAGAATCCCGAACTCGCGTTCTACCAAGCCGAGATCGACGCGGCGAAGGCCGGTCGCCGCGTATCGGTCGCTCTCAATGATCCTGAGCTATCTCTGGATCTCGGCCGGAAACGCCTGCGCGAGACCAGTGGTGCCCTGGCGGGGGAGGGCACGGCCTGGTCAGTCTCTGTCACCCAAACCTTTGAATGGCCGGGGCGGATCGGCCTGCGAAAGGCCATCGCCAACCGGCAGGTTGAGCTGGCTGAGTTGGGATTGGGCCGTTTCCGGGCCGCGCTCGATGCGCGGGCGCGAACGCTGACGTATGGCCTATACGCGGCTCAAGCGAAGGCCGCGGCCGTGCGCGAGGTGGCCGAACGGTTTGCCGCTCTCAGGGAGACGTTTCTGGCGCGCGAGCCTGCCGGCGTCACCCCGCTTTTGGAAACGCGCGTCATCGAGGCGAGCGAACTGACGCTGCAACGGCGTGCAACCGAAGCGGAACTCGGTGTCCAGGCAGCGCTCCTGGAATTGAACCTGCTCCGGGGCGAACCGACGGCCACCCCCCTGCGGGTCGGCGTGACGGCGCTGGCGTTTAAGGAAGCACCGGAAACCGATGCCCTGCTGGCCGCGGCACGCGAAAACAACTTCGACTTCAAGATGCGCCGGGTGGAACTGGAGCAGCAGGGATACGAGGTTCGCTTGGCGCGCAATGAACGGTATCCTGCGGTGAGCGTGAGCCCGTTCTACTCGCGCGAAGATACTGGCGACCGCGAAACTGTCGTGGGTATCGGGCTGAGCGTGCCGCTTCCGGTGAGCGCTCGGACCCGCAGCGGTGTGGACCTCGCGGAGGCGCGACGCCGGCAGGCCGAGACGGCTGCGTTTGTCGCCCAGCGCGAACTTGAGCGCGAGGTGCTGACCGAGGCGCAGGCCTTTGCGACCAAAGCGGCGGAAACCCGGCGCTGGTCGCCCGATGCCGTGAAGAAATTCCGCGAGGCCGCCGAGGTGGCCGACCGGCACTACCGCCTCGGTGCGGTGCCCATCGCCACCTATGTCGAGATGCAGAACAGCTATCTCGAAGCCGTCGAAGCGCTCTTGGAAACCGCAGGCGAAGCCCTGGAGGCCGGACTCAAACTGCAACAACTCACCGGCCTCGACCTCAACCTCATCGAAACCCAGCCATGAAAACACTCCTTCTCGTTCTTCTCGCCACGGCGTCGCTCGCCGCCCTCACCGGCTGCAACCGCTCGTTCGCCGAATCGACCGCCTCCGCGCCAGAGGTGGCCCCGGCCGCCCACTACAAAGCGGGGCACGGTCTGCAACTGACGCCAACCGCCAGCAAGTTCATCGGGCTGACGATTGGCGAAGTTGGCTCGCGTGACATCGGCGATAGCAAGGCAGCTCCTGCCGTGCCGACCGCCGCGCTGCTGCGCACCGTGAAGGGCGATTTCGTCTATGTCTCCAACGGTGGCTGGATGCTCCGCACTCCGGTCACGGTCGGCGTCAGCGATAGCGCTTGGACCGAGATAAAGGACGGTCTCTATGAGGGCGATAGTATCGTCATAAACGGCGTTCAGGCGCTCTGGATGGCCGAGCTTCAAGCCGTAAACGGAGGCGTCGGCTGCGCCGACGGACACTGATGCTGGACCGGATCATTGATTTCGCCCTGCAACGACGCGGCTTGGTGGCCTTCGCGGCGCTGCTGCTCGTGGCGGTTGGCTTTTGGTCAGCTTCGCATGTCGCCATCGACGCCGTGCCCGACATCACCAGCCCCCAGGTGCAGATCAACACCTCGGTGCCCGCCCTCGCGCCGGAGGAGATCGAGGTGCTGGTGACGGCTCCCATCGAGATGGAGATGGCGGGGCTGCCGGACATGATAGAGCTGCGTTCGCTCTCAAAATTCGGCCTCTCACAGGTCACGATGACCTTTCGCGATGGAGCCGACATCTACCTGTTACGCCAACTGGTGACGGAACGCCTGTCGCGCGCCCGAGACCGTTTGCCGGCGAATGTCTCGCCTGCGCTCGCGCCCGTGGCGACGGGATTGGGCGAAATAGTCTATTACACCGTCCGGTATCGTGACGACGCAAAGGACAAGCCCGCCGATGCCGCCGAGCGACAGCGGCAACTCCGGCTTATCCACGACTACACGATCAAGCCGCTGCTCCGCACCACGCCCGGCCTGGCCGAGGTGAACGCCATTGGTGGCTACGAGCGGCAGATTGTCGTTGAGCCCGATCCCAGGAAGCTCGCGGAAGCCGCCGTGAGTTTCGAGCGCCTGGTTGCGGTCGTGCGCCAGAGCACGGAAAACACGGGTGGCGGAATCATTGAATTGGGCGGCGAGGCAATCGTGGTGCGGGCCGATACCCGCGCGCGCACCGTGGAGGACATTGCCAATCTTCCCGTGAAGTTTCCCGGCGCCATCAAGCCGTTGCTCATCCGCGATCTGGCGAGCGTGGGCATCGGTTCCGCGGTGCGGACGGGTGCGGGGACCGCGGATGGCGAGGAAACGATTGTCGGCGCCGCCATCATGCTCGCCGGGGAGAATGCCCGGGTTGTGGCCCATGCCGCTGTCGCCAAGCTGCGGACCATCCAGGAGAAACTTCCTCCGGGCGTGGTGATCGAAACGGTCTATGATCGTTCCGACCTCGTGCAGGCCACGATCAAGACGGTTGAAAAAAACCTGCTGGAGGGCGCCGTGTTCGTCGCCGCGATCCTCTTTGCGATGCTCGGCAACTGGCGTGCGGCATTCATCGTCGTGCTGGCGATCCCGTTGTCGTTCCTGTTCATGCTGACCGGCATGGCGCAAGCCAAACTGAGCGCCAACCTGATGAGCCTGGGGGCCATCGACTTTGGCCTCATCGTGGACGGGGCCATCGTGATGGTGGAAAACATCCTTCGTCACCTGGCCGAAAAGCAGCACAAACTGGGCCGCGTGCTCGACAAGCACGAGCGCGCACACGAGGTGCATGTGGCCGCACGCGAAGTCGTAAAACCCATGTTCTTCGGCGTGATGATCATCACCCTAGTCTATGTTCCGATTCTTGCGCTCACCGGAATCGAAGGGAAGATGTTCCGGCCGATGGCGCTGGCCGTCATGCTGGCGTTGGCCGGCTCTTTGCTTCTGGCGCTCACGCTGATGCCGGCTCTCTCGTCTTGGTTCCTGATGAGGCGGATTCAGGAAAAGGATGGCTGGCCGGTGCGGGTTGCGAAAGTGGCCTATCGGCCGCTACTGGGCTGGGCACTGCGGTTGCGCTGGCTGGTTGTGATCGGGGCTCTCGTCCTTTTCGGCGGGTCCGTCTGGCTCTTCACGAACCTGGGGGCCGAGTTCATCCCGCAGCTCGACGAAGGCTCTGTCACCATTCAGATGATCCGCGGCAACAGCGTCGGGCTTGCCAACTCCGTCGAGTTGCAGCGCCAGTCGGAACGCCTCCTGCGGGAAAAGTTTCCCGAGATCAGCCATATCTACAGCCGTATTGGCACCGCGGAAATCGCGACGGACCCGATGGGTCCGAACGTATCCGACACCAATGTGTTCTTCCGGCCGAAGGAAACATGGCGACAAATCGACGGTCGTCCCGCCCGGAAGCAAGATCTGATCGAGCTGATGCGGCGCGAACTGGTCGCAACCATTGCTGGCCAGACCTATCTTTTCTCCCAGCCCATCCAGATGCGCTTCAACGAAATCATGGCCGGTGCCCGCGCCGATCTGTCGCTGAAGATATACGGCGACGACTACGCCGAACTGGAGTTGCTGGCGGCGGCGGCGCGCGACGTGCTCCGCGAGGTTCCCGGCGGTGGGGATGTCGAATTCGAGGCGCTCGGCCGCGTGCCCATGCTTGAAGTCACGCCGAAGCGGGACGCTTTGCAGCGCCTGAATCTGCACGCCGACGAGATCAACGCGGTGGTGAGCACCGCCCTCGCGGGTGAAGAGGCCGGCGCGCTGGTCGAGGGCAACCGCCGCTTCGAGGTGGTCGTGCGCCTGCCCGAGGCGAAACGCCTCGACTTGGCCGGGTTGCAGGAGCTGCCCGTGACCACCGAGGAGCATCTTCAGGTCCCGCTCTCGCGGCTGGCCGACATCGCGGTGGCCGACCGGGTCGGCACGATCAATCGCGAAAACACCCAGCGACGGGTGGCCATCCTGATCAACGTCCGCGGCCGGGACACGGAGAGTTTTGTGCATGAGGCCCAGGCGAAGCTGCACGAACGGCTCAAGGTGCCCGCCGGCTATTACTACGAATTCGGCGGGCAGTTCGAGAATCTGCAGGCGGCCCGGGCACGCCTCGCCATCGTGGTTCCGGCGGCGCTCGCGCTGATTTTCGCGCTGATCTACATGAGCTTTGGCAGCGCCCGCCAGGCGTTCATCGTCTATACGGGGATTCCGCTGGCGGTTACGGGCGGGGTGCTCGCCCTCTGGATTCGCGGCATTCCGTTCAGCATCTCGGCCGGTGTCGGCTTCATCGCCCTTTCCGGCGTCGCGGTGTTGAACGGCGTCATGTTGATCAGCTTTTTCAACCTCCTGCGGGAGCAAGGACGCACCGTCAGGGAAGCGGTGCTGGAAGGCGCGTTGACGCGCCTCCGACCCGTATTGATGACCGCTTTGGTGGCCTCCCTCGGTTTTCTGCCGATGGCCTTGGCGACAGGCGCTGGCGCCGAAGTCCAGCGTCCGCTCGCGACTGTGGTCATCGGAGGCATTCTGAGCGCGACGTTTCTCACCCTGGTGCTCCTCCCAGCCCTCTATGACTGGGTCGAGCGAGACGAGCCGGAGCCACCCCAGACTCAACCCTCAACGCAACGCTCCTCATGAAACCGCTCTCCTGTTGCCTCGCTCTCATCGTGGCTGGACTGGCCGGTTGCGTCACGCCGTTCCGCGCTCCCGCGGACACCGCGCATATCATCCTCGAGCGGAGCGACTCGCCCGTCGTGCGGGTCGAGAAAATCTGGCTCGAACGGAAGGGCGGCGGCCCGCTGGTCGTCCGGGGATATGTCGTCAAGCGACTGGAGGCCGACGACACCACCCAGACGCACCTCGATGTGACTCTTTACGACAGGAACGGAAATGTGCTGCGCACGAGCGTGGAGCATTTTGAGCCTCGGCAGATTCGCCGCCGGCATCGAATGCCGGACTCGGCGGACTACCGGGTCGTGCTCGACCCGTTGCCGGGAGGCACGGCCCGGATCGCGGTCCGGGCGCACGAGGGACACCATTCCTGAGCAAGGAACCTTTCCGGGCCATCCGCCCGTTTCCCCACAATCACAAACCCAAACCCATCCCATGAAACCAACCATCAAAGCTGCAGCCATCCTGCTGCCCCTACTCGTCGCGACCGCGTTTGCGACTCCGACGGGCAAGCAGACCCAAGTCACACCGTCTCCGACCCGCACGGAAAGAAAAACCGAGCCGCCCTGCGCCATCTGCGCCAAACTCACCGCTCCGGCAACCATCGGAGGGCACCTCTACGATCCAAACCGGGAGTGCCGCCGGGTGCTTCGCTACACTCCCACCGCCACAGGCAAGGGGCCTCAGCACACGATCCAGTGTCATTGTGTCTGAGAACTTTCACCCATCCCATCTATCATGAAAACAAAACTGTTTGTCCTCGCTGCCATCCTCACCGGTGCCGTTTCTCTCGTCGGTGCCGAAAAGATCGTCGGCGGTCCCAAGGGGGGCCGCCTGCTCGAAGCCGACGGCCAGCGGGCCGAGTTCTTCGTTAACCCGGACCGCAAGGTCGAGATCACGTTTTACGACGACGCACTCAACGCGATTGCTCCCGGCGACCAGGTTGTCGCCGTCACCGCCGAACCGAAATCGGGCCGCAGCAAGGTCGATCTGGAGAAAACGGCCACTGGCTACATCTCCAAAGCGGCGCTGCCGGACGGCGATCCCTACCGGGTCGTCGTGCAGTTGCGCGCAAAGCCAGATGCCAAGCCGCAGAACTTCCGGGTCGATTTCAATCTGGAGACGTGCGGAGAGTGCAAGCGCGCGGAATACGCCTGCACATGCAACGACTGAGCCAAGCGCGTGCGGAGACAGCGGACCGCGATGCTCGGTTGCCGGCCATCGCTCAAGTCAATCGCGCGCGCCGGTGCATTGGCGGCCCGTGCGATCAGAGCGCCGCTCTTCAATGGATTCCGCGTTGTCAGTAGGTTTCAACGCGGGTTAGGTCGTCCGGCCGCCCGGCAACGGGTGGCCGGACTTTGAACGAAAGCAGCGCCCTTGGCTTCGGGATGATCCAGTTTGCCTGACCCTCTATCGCGCACCCTGAGAACGGATCCGCTTGCTTGGATTCCGCTTTTCAAAACTCCGCCATGTAACGCCACACAACCCATCTTTGCTTTGAGTAGCGATTATCAATCAAACGACGCGTCTTGCGATCAAGCGCATGGAGCGGAAACGATCGGCATTGAGAACCTCAGCCTGATCGTCTCTGGCCTTTTGGTTGGCGTTGCTCTCTCGATGCAGGTGCTTGAAGTCGGTCAGCGATCATTTGCCGCCTTGATCGCCGGCGCTGGCATGCTGGCCGGCGGCTGGTTCCTGCTGCCTAAGGCGTGGTTGGCCATCCTGCGTCTGCGTCCGGACATCAACCTACTGGTGGTCATCGCGGTCATCGGTGCGGCGACTATTGGCGAGTGGGTCGAAGCCGCTACCGTGGTGTTCCTGTTCGGCGTGGCCGAATGGCTCGAAGGTTGGGCTGACCGCCGGGCTCACCGGGCGACTGAAGCGCTCCTGGAACTTGCTCCCAAAATCGCGTTGGTGAAGCGCGATGGCGCGTTTCTCGAAGTGCCGGTCGCTCAGGTTGCGGTCGGCGAGACCATCGCCACGAAATCCGGGATGAGCATACCGCTCGACGGGGTTGTCACCGTCGGTGAGTCCGCGGTAAATCAGGCGCCGATCACGGGAGAATCCGTGCCGGTGGACAAGAAACCCGGCGACGCGGTTTTTGCCGGCACCATCAACGGCGAAGGCTCGCTGGAAGTTCGTGTCACCAGTGCCGCCGGTGACACCACGTTGGCCCGCATCATCCGCCTCGTCGCGGAAGCACAGGAACAAAAAGCGCCGACGCAGCGTTTCGTGGATGTGTTCGCCCGCTACTACACGCCGACCGTCACCGCAGTGGCGTTGCTGATTTTCCTCGTGCCGCCGCTTTTCCTGGACGGCGAGTGGAGCGTCTGGCTCTACCGCGCCTGCGTGCTGCTGATCATCGCCTGTCCGTGCGCGTTGGTCATCTCCACGCCGGTCAGCATTGTCGCGGGACTGACGGCGCTCGCCCGGCGCGGAGTCCTTGTGAAGGGTGGCGCACACCTCGAAACCATCGGTCGGCTAAAAGCGCTGGCGGTGGACAAGACCGGGACTATCACGGAAGGGAAACCCAAGGTGCAGGGGGTGGAACTGGTCGATGCGCAGTCGGAAGCGGATGTCCTGCGGATCGCCGCCGCCATCGACGATCACTCGGCCCATCCGCTCGCGAAGGCGGTGGTTGCCTGCGCGAGGGAGCGGAACATCGCATTCACGCGGGCGGAAAATTACCAGAACCGCAGTGGGCGCGGCGCGGAAGGCGTAGTTGAGGGTCATCCCCATTTTGTCGGGAATCATCGGTTCGCCCACGAACTCGGGGTGTGCAACGAGGACATCGAACGCCGCCTCGCTGACATCGAGGGAAAGGGTCAATCGGTCGTCGTGGTCGGGCATCGTCCGCACGATGGCTGCAAAGGTGGGGTGATTGGCATCATCGCCATCGGCGACACACTCCGCCCCAATGCGAAGGCGGCGATTGCCGAGCTTCATGCGGCGGGCATAGTCCAGATCGTGATGCTCAGCGGCGACAACCAGCGCGCCGTCGATTTCATCGCCCGCCAAGTCGGGATCGACGAGGCGCGGGGCGATTTGTTGCCCGACGAAAAAGTGGCCGCGGTAAAGGCGCTGCGCGAGAAACATGGCGTGGTTGCGATGGCCGGTGACGGCGTGAACGATGCGCCCGCGATGGCGACGGCAAACATCGGAATCGCGATGGGTGCGGCCGGCACCGATGCCGCCATTGAGACGGCTGACATTGCGCTCATGCAGGATGACCTGGCCAAAATCGCCGAGACGGTTCGCTTGGGCCGGCGCACATTGGCAGTCATTCGTTTCAACATCACTTTTGCCCTTGGACTCAAGGCGCTGTTTCTCGTTCTCACCCTGCTGGGTCACGCCAGCCTGTGGCTGGCCATCATGGCGGATACGGGAGCGACGCTTTTGGTCGTAGGGAATGCGTTGCGGCTTCTGCGAGTGCGCTCCTCGAAATCTTGAGGGCCAATTTCGCGAGAAGCACAAAGCCCGCTCCAGAGAGCGGGCTTTGCGCCATGCCGGGCAAAAGGGGTTTATTTCGCAAGGGCTTTCAGGCGGGCGTTGAGGAACTTTATGTCCACCTCTGCGCCAGTGACAGTCGCGCGGGCCTTGGCGAGGCGGACCTCGGCTTTCATTAGCTCGCGTTTGAGGGTATCGAGTTCTTCGGTGGTGGTCGTGGTGCGGGGGGTGCGAGTGGTGGCGGGCGCTTCGGAGGTTCCGTTATTCATGGGCGATGGCGTTGATTGTGAATGCGCCGGTCAGCGGAGTGCTGACCGGCGCCGCTGATTGAAGCGGCTAGCGTGCGTCTGGCACGCGAGCGCGCCTACCGGAAACGGGGGATCACGCCTCCCGAAAGAAAGGGAGCGGCCCGCAGGCCGCTCCCCGTGTGTGACTCAGTTGTTCGCGAACTCACTCGCGAGACTCCAGAGCGCCTTGTTGAGCTTCTGGCCTTCGCACAGGCCGCCCACCGGGCGCGTCCGGTTGCGGCGGATGCCCATGCCGGCCGTGTAGCCCATGTAGCGATCACCGCCTCGAATCAGGTGCTCCTGAACCACGTTAAAGGTGGTCCAGAGGTCCGTAGCGGCATCGCCGTAGCGCACAGGCGTCAGCAACTTCTCGGGGCTGAGGAGTTTCATCACCGGCTGCTCGGCATCCCAACGAAGGCCCGCCGCGCGCCGGGCGAACTCCACCCGGGTGGCCTGCGGGAGCTGCACACCCTGCCATTTGGCCACCGCCTCCAGCGCGCGGGGCGTGTTCTCGGCTACGGATTGCGCCGCCTTGGCGAAGGCGTCGGCGGAAACGTCCACGTGGCGGATCGAGACATGGGCAAAGTCGGCATCCGCGACGGTCAGACCGTTGCGGCACACCAACCGATACAGGCCCGCGTCGATACGGTAGGCCCGGCTGCCGTCGTGCGCGTTCTGCAGGATCATTTCCGGACGGGTGTTGCCGACCTGAAAGGCCCCGGCCTCCAAGTCAACCCGCCGAGCAAACCGGATTTCGTGCATCTGGAAACCGACGCGGTCTTCCAGTCTGACCCGCTGCTCGGACGCCTTCACCGGTTCCCAGCCCTCCGCGCCAAGCAGCGCAACGACCTGCTGGGTGGAAACGAAGGTGTAGCGAGCAGACACCCCCGGCCGCGCGTGCTCGGCAAAGATCGAGGGAGCACAACGGCGGAGGTCATCGGACGACAGAGCGCGAAAGCGCGACGATGGCGTCGCGAAGCTTTGCGGAGCAGCCCGAACCGCCGGTTCGGGTGACACGGACCGGGTGCCCTCCGGGCGGGCAGGGTCACAAAGCGCCTTGAAGACGCGAGCGGGAGCAACGGGAACGGATTCAATCGAGTTCATAACTTTCCTTGTTCTGAAGCGCCCCAACGAGGGCGCATCGTGGCGGGCCGCGCCACGCGGACCCCAACCCGAGCCGAACCGAAAATCGGCCGCCCCGGAGGGATGCCGACGATCAGCACCGTCGCGCAAGGTGGAGCGCAGCGCAGCGAGCAATACCTTGAGGCGCGGACGGGCGAAGGCGCTCGCGCCGCCGACCGCCAGCCGGCGCAGGTGCTACAATCAGGCAGCCCACAGGGGACAGGCTTCGCTAACTACGGATGCGCGAGCGGTGCAACGAGAGCGAGCATCGGCAGCCCAGCGGCGTCTGAGCGTCACCCTTGGGGTCGAGCGGGACCGGACGGGGCGCAGGTGTGGGAGCGGAGCGAAGGCGACAGGCCGGGAGTGGAGGAAGGAGTCGGCGCCGGCGGGAGCGCGGCAAGGCCGCCGGTGTCGCAACCGGAGAGCCTGCGACCGGGAGCGATCCTGGCGAATGGTCGTGCTCGGACGACGAATCGCCAGAGGCGGCCGTGAGCGCGGAGCCAAGCCGTCTCCGCCCGCAACGAGTGGCCGGAGCCGCAGTCGGAGCGGAACACCGGAGCGGTGTCCGGTTCCGCTCGCGCTAACTAGGCCGGCCTTGGCCGGCGTCGGGGCGTTGCGGGGTGTCCCCGCTAGAATGGGGAGGGCGAGCCGCAGACTCGACCGCGGGGAAAGGCATTTCCCCGGAAGCAAGGGATGCGATTCCGCTGGACGACCGCATGTTCCAAGTCTCGTAAGCAAACCAAC
The DNA here is from genome assembly GCA_016187945.1 of Opitutia bacterium. GTDB lineage: Bacteria > Verrucomicrobiota > Verrucomicrobiia > Opitutales > Opitutaceae > Didemnitutus. The sequence continues at coordinate 759,527 of JACPIT010000005.1, read as the reverse complement.
TTCCCTCTTGGCTTTGTCGGCTTGAAGTAGTGGCCGCGTCTGCAATATTCGCACGAAGCCATGCAGGCATTCGAAAACACTAGTCTTTGGCAGAATAGCCTTAGCGACATGGCGTTCACCCGCGATGCGGATGCACGGAACAGGTTGCGGGACCGCCTTCTCGACATGCGCTCGCGTGCAAACCACCTGGTTTCCCTTATTCCGCAAGACATACCGGGTCTCACGGTGCATGATGTGACCCATCTCGATGCCCTTTGGGAAACGGCGAGCCTAATCGCGGGACCGACATATCCACTTAACCCGGCTGAAGGCTTCGTTTTTGGTGCCGCCGTTTTGCTGCATGATTCTGCGATGTCCCTCGCGGCCTATCCCGGAGGGCTGGCTGAGATCAAAGCAACCCCGGAGTGGCGGGATGCGGTCGCAAATCATCTCCGTGCCACGGGAAAAGAAATAACACCCGAGCATATAGATTCAGCTTCTCTCGAAATTTCACGTGCCGCGTTGGCTGATGTCCTGCGGGATTTCCATGCCCGACGTGCTGGTGAATTACCGTTTGTCGAATGGCCGTCACCGGACGGGACGCGGGAAAGCCTGATACAAGACAGCGACCTTCGAAACGCTTATGGTCATATTATTGGCCAAATCGCGGCAAGCCACTGGTGGCCGACATCAGAACTGCGAAATCTTCCGCAAAGGGTGAACGCCGGCCCAGGCGTTCCAGCGGACTGGCACGTTAGTCCCCTCAAACTCGCCTGCCTGCTTCGCGTAGCCGACGCCGCGCACGTTGACCACCGGCGCGCACCACGATTTTTGCGCGCTCTTATTCAACCCGAGGGCGCTTCGGCCACGCATTGGGCTTTTCAGACCCATCTCGGCAAACCTTCCATTGATAAAACCTTCCTTGTTTATACAGGAAGTCCATTCGACATCGAAGAGGCCGGAGCTTGGTGGCTGTGCTACGACATGCTTGCGCTAATTGACGATGAATTGCGATCGGTCCACTCCTTACTCGACGCGAGTGACATGGCATCGTTCGCAGCGACGGCAGTAAAGAACGCTAAATCGCCCGAAGCGGTAGCGACCCTAATTACGACTAGGCGATGGAAACCTGTTGATACAGAACTTCGCGTTTCGGATGTCCCTGCGTTAGTGAAACTGCTCGGCGGTGAGAGGCTATATGGAGCAGACCCAGCAGTTCCGCTAAGAGAGCTAATTCAAAACGCTGCGGACGCAATCCGTGCGAGGCGCTTGCTCGCGAACCTCGAGCCTACCGCTGGCAAAATTGTCGTCCAAATTCGCAAGGACAAGCACGGTGCCGCATGGATAGACATTGAGGACGATGGGATCGGCATGTCGTCGAGTGTGCTGACTGGAGCGTTGCTTGATTTTGGCAAGTCATTCTGGGGAAGTGCGGCGATGCGCCGTGAATTTCCAGGACTTCAATCGAAGGGGCTGAAACCGACTGGCAGGTTTGGAATTGGGTTTTTCTCCGTGTTCATGCTCGGAGACGAGGTTACAGTCACAAGCCGCCGGCACGATGCGGCCGCCTCGGATACGCACACGCTGGATTTTAGAAAAGGTCTCCGAATGCGACCGATTTTAAGGGAGCCAGTGCTGGAAGAAGCGCTGGGAAACCCCGGAACACGTGTTTCAGTGCGGCTGCGAACTCCTCCGGACGAACCAACGGGACTGCTCTATCGCGGTTCAACGGGAACCGCAAAAAACTTGATCAGCTTACGCATGTTGGTTGCGAGGCATTCTCCTGCCGTGGACGTTACGGTGCATGTGGTTCAAGACGGTTCTAGTGAAATCGCTATTGCGGCTAACGATTGGCTCAGTGAAGAGCCTAAGACCCTATTGAGTAGAACCGCCGGGGACCGGAATGATTTGATCGAACGTGGCGTGGCGTTCATGATCGCGAACCTTCGAGAACTCAAAGATCCTGTGACCGGCCGGAGTCACGGCCGGGCATGTATCTGCCCTACATCTTCGACTTATTATACCGCTGAGGGTGTGATTACGGTTGGCGGGTTTCTAGCGGCGAAAATCCAACATATTGTTGGCGTCCTAAGTGGGGAGCCGCGCACGGTTGCGCGAGATTCTGCACAACCGACCGTGCCGCCGGAGGTTCTTCGTGAATGGGCGACAAATCAGGCCAAGCTCATCTCGGCCGCTAAGATTTCGGGTGAGCAAAAACTCAATGCCGCGGAGATTGTAATGTTGTTAGGAGGAACTGCGCCTGAACTCCCTGTCGCAATCCAAGACGGCGAATTCCTGACAAGCGATGCGCTTGAGGCGCTTTTGCGCGGTCTCGTCGAAGTCGAAGTTTATATGGGAAAGGAATTGGACTACGATGATGATGACGACGTTCGCCCCAAAGACTTCAGTGCTGACCTTTCCGTCTCTAAAAAATTGATTTTCCTCCCGAATCGGAGCCCAACGATTCTTAAATTGGGAGATCAATCTTGGCCGGAATGCCTCCCTGGCTTATTCTCTGCCAATCACCTCAAAACGTGCGAAGAAGTTTTTCACCGCACACTTGAACGCGCTTGGGGCTCTTTGCCCGAATATGACGAAGACAAACGAACCGTGGGCGAAGTTCACGGCACAGAAATCGTGCGCTACGTCAGAATCTACGTTCGTCCCGTAGATATTTCGCGCTATCTAGAAGAACCAGATCCTCCTGCTGCTGGGGTTGGCGTATAGGCCAAGTCGCGACCGGGATCACGGCACGCAAGTGGTTCGCCAGGTATTCACTGCTCCCGTCTATCGAGCACCACGCTTTACGTAGCGTGATGTTTGGCATGATACGACTTGGAATCATCCGGCAAAAGAATGCGCAGCTCCGGTTTCGGTCGGTGCTCCTTGCCGATCCATGTCAGTTCTAGTTTCTGCTTCTTCGTCATGCTGGATTTTTCGGCAACTGGTTTTCGAGTGCCGCAAGATCAGACCATTCCACGGCTCCCTGAGGCAAGGGCTTGGTGAAATCTACTAGAGCCTCCAGTAGAGTCGCGATCCTTACGTGGGCATCCTTGTTTTCCTTAAGTGTCGTCCACGCATTGGCTGGCTTCTCGCTTGAAGCATCGGTGCCAAAATACGCAGGCTCAAAACTTACGAGGGAAGCAACGAGTCGGATTTTACGAGTGGCAACCAAGTTCTTAACTTGGTCGTATATCCGTTGATTTTGCGTCCATGCTGGATTCGTGATCACGGTCCCCTTTCGGAATGCTGTTGGGGTGTCGCTATCGTGCAAGACGCTGTATGGGGCTCCAAATTGATTTAGCACCTTGCACAATGAAACTATAGTGGCCTTGCCTCGTGCACGGACCACATGGATGTCTTTGAAGCGCTCCGGCTCCTGCTGCATCACGTAGGTGAACGCCGTGTGCTCAGTGTCGCCCTCTACCAAAACAGTTCGTCCGCCAAAAAAGAATTCAGCGACATAGGAGTCGCATAGGTTGAGAAGCTTGAGGCACTCCTTGTCATCGTCATCAAGAGCAGCCCTTTTTGGGCGGTAGATCGTGGTTCCACTGGCTGAACCGTTTGGCTGTCGTTCGACACGAACTATCGATGTATTGTCGCGCCAAAGGTCGATAAAAACGGGCGAATGGGTGGTGACCATTACCTGCCAGTTTCCAGTCTTTGGAAGATCGTATAGAACACGGCAGGCTTCCCTGACAGCATTCGGATGCAGGCACAATTCCGGCTCATCGATCAACAAGATGTGTGGTCGTGTTGAAGTCGCGTCTTTCTTCGCTCGAGCTTGTTCTTTTACGAGCCGGAGCGCCGCCCAAAGTAACGTGCGTCGAGCGCCGCTGCCCTGTTTTTCAACGGGCGGTTGATAGCCGTTCTTTGGCCCCATCAGCAGTTGAGGAGTGTCTCGAAAGAACGTCAGGCAATCGTCGATGTTGTCCTCGGGGCGTGCATCAAAACGAACTGCCTGACCTGGGAACACCTGGTCGATAAGGGTGTTCATTTCCGTCTCGATCTTCGCTATTTGCTCGTTGGCTGCGACAACAACTTTCTTTTGAAATTCAGAAACCGATGTGAGGAGCTTTTGGTAGTCGGTTGACTCTACTGTCGTTCCGTCTGCGGGAGGTGGAGTTTCCTGCATTTCTTTGATCCGCTGGTTCAGCACATCTTTAAGAAGGGTGACGACGGCTGCGGTTTGAGTCTGCGGAGAATCGAATGCTTCGATCCGATGTGGTTCTGGACGAGCTGGCTGAGCGACTCCTGGTGCCCCCCAAGGCACCTCCGATGCGTGCCAGTTGCCTGGTTCGCCAACTTCCCAGCCGACTCTTTTCGGTTTTCCTGGCGCAACCCAAGTCCACTTTTCTCGCACAAACATCTCCCCTGTAGTTGGGTCTTTTCGTATCCATTTCTCGCCGGGCGCCTTTTCGTCATAGACGACTGTCTCCAGTTCAATCTCAACTGGGTTACTGGCATCGATAGTGCCATCGGGAAAGTCTTCTTGCGTCAACTCGCCGTCCTTTGACCCGTGTAGCATCACGACCTGATATGCTCGAAGAATCGAACTCTTGCCGGAGTTGTTGGGGCCAACTAGAACGACAATATCGTCCAATTCGACTGTCACCGGCTCCTTTCCGATAGCCCGAAAATTGCGAATAGTCAGCTTATGCACCCGAGGCCGCTTCACGGGAACCGTCGATGCGTCGGCTACGGGTGCGGGGGCAGCTTTTGCTTTCTTGGCCATAAAGGGAGTTGTTATTGTTCGGGCGCTTCAAGGGTCTTAATCTCTAGCCCATCGATTTCTTGTAGCGTCTTGCCCGCAATACCCTGCATGTCGCCATACATCCCAACAGTGGCCTGCATGACGCGTTCAATCTGCTCGTCCCGCTTGGCCCACTGCTTCGTGATGACCTTCCGTTCCTTGTCGAGGTCTTCCTTCATGTTGGAAAACGCCTCAACGATGGCCTGCACCCGCTGGCGAAAACGTGGGCCGGTCAGGTAGGAATAGAGGATTTCCATCTTGGTCTGCTGGCCCTCGGATGCCTGGCGGGCAGTTGCCAACTCCACCAACGACTGGCGCAGCATGGTGCCGACGGGAATCGCCACGCGGGGGTGCGCCACCCACACGCCATCGACCAAATCGAAATTCTCGACGCCCTTCGGCAGCACCTGGCTGATCAGCACGGCGATCTCAGCCTTGGCGGTGCGCTGGTCATCGCGAAGTTTGGCCAGCCAACTGTCACTCCAATTCTTGGTGCGTTTGGACTCCCAAAGAATCGTGCCGCATACCTGGCCAAGAGGACCGACCACGCGCTGCATTGCATCGCCGCCAAACTCTCCCTTCGGCACGGGGTCGATGGTGTCGCGGGGAAATTTGGCCCGTAACAGGGCCTCCAGTTCAAGCTCCTGAACCTCGCCTTGGATTTGCTGTGAACCCTGTTCCGCCCGGCGTTTCAAATCCTCGATCTGTTTTTGCATCGAGGTGATGGTTTGCTCCTTCTCGGCGACCTTGAGTTTCAACTCATCCTCGGCCTCTTTCCTCGCCTGCTGGCGTGTTACGGTGAGCCCTTCCTGAATTCGTTTTTCGACGGTGAGGTCGAGTTCTCGTTTGGCGTCGTCCAATTCGCGCTGCTTCTTGATCAAATCGACCTGCGCTTTTTGCGCCTCGGCCAGCTTCCCTTCGCGGGCTTTGAGCACTTCCTGAAGATCGGTGATTTCTTTGGCCTTTTGTTCAAGGTCGGTGGAGAGCGCGAGTTTCGCCTTCTTCGATTCTTCGGCGGCAATCTTGGCGCGCTCGAGTTTCAACTTCTCAGCGACCTGACTATCGAGGGACTCCTTCGCTTTGGAGAGCGCGTCCTCGCGCTCTTGCAATGCCTTCTGCCGACTGGCGATGTCCGTGTCTTTCTGAACGAGGCGCGCCTCGTATTCACGCCTGGTGGACGCGATGAGAGGGCCGGCCAGAGACTCGTTCAGCTTAATCTCGTTCTGACACTTCGGGCAAATTATGGTCGGTTCGCTCATTGGGATCCTTTCGGGGGCATGTGCGACATGCAATACGCCGAAAGACGTCGGCGTGCGGTGGCCCGAGGTAGGTTTGACGGGAGGCAAGGCTGACGGCAAGAGCTTAGCCAGGGCTGCGCAAAATGTTATCTGCCGGCTGCAAGAGTAGGGCATGACTTTCGCGCCGGTGGACGCAGCGTCCTCTGGACTGATATGCTCGGCCGCCCATTGCGCTCAGTCGAAAAGACTGCGCATCCAATCCCAGAAGCGACGGCGCTTCTTCCGTGGAGATTTGCTATCCAAATGAGCGACGCGTCGCTGATGCTCAAGACGCCGGCCCATTTTGACCTCCTCCTCCGTCCACTGGCCGCACCATATGATCGCCCCGTTTCTGATAAAGTAGTGTGAGCGACAGGGCTTCTGCCAATTGCCCACGGACGGGTAAAGTGACGGCCCTCCGGAGCCTTCCTCAAGTGACCACTCTGCGTCGTCAATTGGGGTTCGGATTTTCGAACCACAGCCACAGGCGCACAGGTGCGCCGCGGCTCCATACTCCTCAGCGTAGTAGAGTATGCCTGGCTGCATCTCCTTGGGCATGAACTCGACTCGTTGCAGGCGAAACTTCATGAGGCGATCTTCATGTCGGAAACATCGAAGAGGTAGTTGTCCATCGGCTCGTTGTTACCGTAAAAGCCGCGGACTTCCTTGTATTTTACCACAGCGAGGCAGGCGTTCAGGGCATTCAATTCACCTATCTGGATATTCGTGCGGTAGAGATTATCAGCCGGGTCAGACATCTCAGCATACCCTTTCGCGCGGACTTCCTCAGCCCGGTCTACCGGGTAGTATGTCACTCTCAGCATGCCGCTGAGCGGATCGCCTTTCCGTTTAAGGCCCATGCCCACGTCGATGAATGGGATTTTCCCAGCGATCAAAACATCGAAAATCGCCGAGCGCGACGACCCCTTGTCCACCGAGACGAACGCAAAGGTGACCCCGGCCAGTTCTGCGGCGGAATCGGAGCCGACATGGAGTTGCCGGGCCGTGAGGCCATGCCTGAATCCCTCGTAACGACGCAGATAGACTTCGGTTTTGGGCTTACCAAGTTCATGCTCTTCCAGCCTGCCAGGGGACCGATAGGCATTGTGAACGTGAAAGTCGTCCAGGTCGAAGAACCTGATCTCCTTGACCGGGGTCTTTACCAGCAGGTCCAGAAGATAGGCACCTGTGCCGCCAACACCGATGATGGCGACGACCTCATCTTTGAAAATCTCCCTTAGATCCGAGATGCCGGCGCGCGAAGACAGGGTATCGGGAAACTTGAAAATAGGGTCCGGCGGCAGTCCGGTATTTGCCTTGTGGGTCAGGGGCGAGGCATCGCGGCCAAACTTGGCCATCGCGGGCCCGGCGATCTGATCCACGTAACTTTCTATCTTCTCGAAGAAATTTGCGTAAGCGCCCGTTTTCTTCGGCTTGTTTGAAAACGATCGTTGGACAACAACATCGGTGTTCTCTGCCGACAGGTGGACCTGACATGGTCCGCCACCGAAGTTCGGGATCGGTTTCCCATCCAGACCGTGTGGCATTTCACCGGCAAAGTAGACCTGGTGGTCATCCTGACGGACGGCTTCTTTATCCACGAATACGAGTTTGGCGACAATCGCCCCTCGCCGCAGAGCGAGGGTGCCGTCGAGGTAGAACACGTCCCGCACGATCAGGCAGTTGTTCGTGTCGAAACCAATGGCGTATCCCTTTTCGTAGAGACGCCTGAGGTCCTCGTTACGACTGACCAGTTTCTGAAACACTGAAGACCATCCCTTCTTTGACTTTCACGGACTCACCCTTCAGCAGGATGCCTTCGGGTTTGTTGCCCTGACCGCGCTTATATTTCACCGAATAATTGATTTCGGGATGCTGAGCATAGTCGGGCACCTCCAAGGTGACGACCTGCTCATAGGAGATTTCTTCTTTGGGCCACTCGTGCGGAGTGCCCTCGACGATGATCGTGACGAGTTTCTTTTCCGGTTTCATGATTACGTTAGTTTTCTGTTTTAGGTTAGAATCCTTTATCCACAAAATTGAGTCCCCGACTGGTCGATAGGTCCGCGACAAGGTGAGAACTAACCCCGGCGCAGAAAGCACCGGCAACATCCGCGAGCCAGCGCTCGACTTCGCTGTCGGTCTTGAGCGTCGCGAAGTAATGCGCTCCTTTTAGAGTCAGCGCTAGAAACCACATGGAGTGAAACGCACCCCGATGATTGGGACCAACCACGCGGCTGGCTGGCTCCAGTTTATCCGGAACGCAGCTGCCGAGAAATCCCGCAACGGCACAGACGCCAGTGTGGACGGGATCAATCGCCACAGGCGCCGGCGCTTGACGCGCGCCTTGGACGACGAGACTGAAGATCACTCCCGCTCCAGACCCCAGCATTGCGTGTTCTGCGAATCGCGGCATGGAGGGACGGGTTACTTCTCTTTGCGGACGCCCTTGAAGGGTTTGGCATCGGATGTCTTCACATCCATGAACCGGCCGGTGCCGGTGTCGCGCTTCACCCAGTTACCGGAAGGAGTCTGGGTCTGAGTTCTGCCGGTGACGGGACCATTACGGTGTCCGTCGCCTTTGGGAGGATTGGTAGCCATGGTGGTGTTTGGTTGACTGTTTAGGTTCGATGGACTCTTCTTTGGGTCATCATCTACTCAAATTGAGTGCGCTAATTTTGATTAGGTCAACACCTCATTTTGCGTGAGTGATGATCACCCCATGGCTGAACATTCCCAAAATCAACGAGAACGTCTTAACTATCTGGAGTTTAGGCTATATTTCACAGGGCAAATTTCTCGGGCTGATTTGATCCAGCGCTTCGGTATCAGCGAAGCTGCCGCGACCCGTGACTTGGCGATCTACCGTGACGAAGCGGGCGAAAACCTTGAGTTCGATACGGGCACGAAAATCTACCGAATCTCTAAATCCTTCGCCCTTAATTACCTAAAAAACATTGATCCCAAGCAGCTTTTACGAGCCTTGGTGCATGGGATTGGAAACGACTTTGGCACGGAGCCGGAATCACTCGTGCCATGCGAATTGCCCAGTCGGCTACAGGCACCCTCGGCCGACGTGCTGGCTTCAGTCTCCCGTGCAATCTGCCAGAAAGCCGTCCTTCGAATCGAATACCTGTCGGATAGCGGCAATCATGGGCCGCGAGAAATCGTTCCGTTTAGCTTTGTCGGGACGGGGCTAAAGTGGCTCGTTCGGGCCTACTGCCGGCGAAAAGGGATCTTTTGCGACTTCATCGTGAATCGAATCAAACACGCCGAGGTCGTGTGGGATGCGAAGCCCCTACCGGTAGAAGACAAGGAGAACGACGATGAGTGGAACAGGATGCTCAAGCTGGAGCTGATTCCGCATCCCAAGGCGTCGCCGGAGAAGAAGGCCATGATCGCGCAGGAGTTTCAGATGTCTGACGACGTGCATGTCCTCAGGGTGCGCGCGGCACTTGCCGGCTATGTGCTTCGTCTCTGGAGCGTCGATTGCTCTCCGACGCAGCGCCTCGATCTGTTTCCTCTCTGCTTGCGGAATCTGATGGCTCTTCACGACGTGGATAACGCCGTGCTCGCGCCTGGATATGAGCGACCGTCGTCGTAAGAACCGCAGCGCTTGTCGAATTTATCACGGTCGTTAAACAAACCCCACCCATGGCTGCGCCAGTTTCTCCACTTTCAGCTCTTCTCAATCACTTCCGTCAGGCTGCTCAAACCGAACGCGAAAAAGGGACCTACTTCGAAGAGCTGATTGTCACCTACCTCCGCACGGAGCCGGTTTATGCCGATCTCTACCAGAAAATCTGGAAGTATTCGGACTGGGCAAAGGAACGCGGGATTGATGCGCGCGACACTGGAATCGACTTGGTCGCTCAGACGCGCGGCACGGACGAGTTTCACGCCATCCAATGCAAGTTCTACGACGAGGATTATCGCGTTCGGAAGGAAGACATCGATTCCTTCTTCACGGCATCGGGACAGAAGCCGTTCACGCACCGTATCATCGTTTCAACCACGAACGACTGGACTGAGAACGCCGATCTCGCGCTTTTCGACCAGAACCCACCGGTCACGAAGCTCGACCTCTACGATTTGGAGAACAGCCAGATCGACTGGTCTCGCTATCAGTCAGCCAAGGCGCCGGTTCTAAAGCAGAAGAAGACGCCTCGCCGTCATCAGGAGCGCGCGATCCGCGATGTCCTGGCCGGACTCTCCAAAAGTGAGCGCGGCAAGCTCATCATGGCCTGCGGCACCGGAAAGACCTTCACGAGTTTGAAGGTCGCTGAGGAGATGGCCGGGGCTGGTGGCCGCGTGCTTTTCCTCGTCCCCTCGCTCTCGCTGCTTTCGCAATCGCTCACGGAGTGGACGCAGGAAAGCCAGATACCGCTCCACAGTTTTGCCGTGTGCTCGGATTCGGAAGTGGGAAAAAAGCGCAAACGTGACGAAGACACCGTTACCACGTTTGCCCACGAGCTGCGTTACCCTGCCACAACGGACCCCAAGCGCCTCGCGGTCGAGTTCCTGAAGCGTCAGGACAAGGCTCATCTCAACGTCGTATTCTCAACCTACCATTCGATTGAAGTCGTGGCCGGGGCCCAGGCGCACGGCCTACCTGAATTTGATCTCATTGTTTGCGACGAGGCCCACCGCACGACAGGTGCAACTTTCGAAGGGGAAGAAGAGAGCAATTTCGTCAAGGTTCACGACGCTGCTTTCCTAAAATCCAAGAAGCGCCTCTACATGACGGCCACGCCCCGCATCTATGGGGACTCGGCCAAGGCCACCGCGGAAAAAGAGAACGCTGAGATTTGCTCGATGGATGATGTCGAAAAATTCGGCGACCAGCTCCATGTCATCACTTTTTCCGAAGCGGTGCAGCTTGATCTGCTCTGCGACTACAAGGTCATCGTTCTTACCATCAGCGCCGACCATGTCAGCGAGCGTCTGCAAAACCTGCTGAAGGACGAAAATAACCAACTCAAAGTCGACGATGCGGCGCGCATCGTCGGTTGCTGGAAGGCGCTCGCTAAGCAAGGCCTCCAGGACGCCACCGATGCCGATCCGATGCGTCGGGCCGTCGCTTTCTGCCAGGTGATTGATCGCATTCCCGGGGCGAAGCACCACCGCGTCAGCTCCAAGGAGATTGCAGCCATGTTTGCGGAGGTCGTGAAGGCCTACCGAGAGAAGGAGCCCGAGGCGCAGGCCAGCAAACTGCTTTGCGAGGCCCGCCATGTGGACGGCTCCATGGGGGCGTCGCTCAAAGAAGAGCGGCTCGCTTGGCTCAAGTCTGAACCGCCAGCCGAGACCTGCCGCATACTGAGCAACGTCCGCTGCCTTTCAGAAGGCGTGGACGTTCCCGCTCTCGATGCCGTGCTATTCCTGACGCCCCGCAATTCCCAAGTGGACGTGGTTCAGTCTGTCGGGCGTGTGATGCGAAAGGACCCAGCCGGTAAGAAAAAACGCGGCTATGTCATCTTGCCTGTCGTGATCCCGGCCGGAATGGATGAGGCCGATGCGTTGAACGATAACAAAGTTTACAAGGTCGTGTGGGAAGTCCTGCAGGCGTTGCGTTCGCACGATGACCAGTTTGACGCGTTCATTAACAAGCTGGATCTCGTCGGTAAGGACACCCGCAAGATGGAGGTAATCTCCATCACCGACAAAATTGAGCGGAAGACCAAAGCCACGTCCAAGAGTGGCGCGAAAAACAAGACCGGTGTCGGCCAGCACACGGTCGGTGAGCCGGAGCAGGCCACCTACGGGAAGCAGGCCCAACTTCAGTTCAATGTCGGTGAGCTTGAAAAAGCCCTCTACGCTCGTGTCGTCAAAAAGTGCGGTAACCGCAGCTACTGGGACGAGTGGGCTAAGGACATCGCGCAGATTGCTCAGACGCACATCGCGCGCATCACCCAGATAGTCTCCAATCCGGAGAACGTGAAGGAAGCGAAGGCTTTCAGTGATTTCGCCAACGAACTCCGTGATGACCTGAACGATTCAATCACGGACCCTGAGGTGATCGAGATGCTCGCGCAGCACCTGATTACGAAGCCGGTCTTCGATGCGCTTTTCAGCGACTACAGCTTCGCGAGCAACAACCCCGTATCGCTCGCAATGCAGCATGTTCTCGACGTGCTGCAAGAACACCGTCTTGAGAAGGAGGCCGGGACGCTGGAAAAATTCTATGCCAGCGTGAAGATGCGGGCGAACGGCATCGATAACGCTGCAGGCAAGCAGAAGATTGTCGTGGAACTCTACGACAAGTTCTTCCGCAACGCCTTTCCCAAGATGACCGAGCGCCTCGGCATCGTTTATACCCCCGTGGAGGTCGTGGATTTCATCATCCACAGCATCAATGACCTCCTGCAATCCGAGTTTGGCCAGACCCTCGGGAGCAAAGGCGTCCACATCATCGATCCCTTCACCGGCACCGGCACCTTCATCACTCGCCTCCTCCAGAGCGGCCTCATCCGGCCCGAAGAACTCCCGCACAAATACCGGCACGAGATCCATGCCAATGAGATCGTGCTCCTCGCCTACTACATTGCCGCCATCAATATCGAGGCCGTCTATCACGCCATCGTCGGCGGGAAGTATGAGCCTTTCGAGGGAATCTGCCTCACCGACACCTTCCAAATGTATGAAAAGGGCGACCTTGTCAGCGACCTCATGGAACACAACAGCGCCCGCCGGAAGCGCCAGAAGGCGCTCGATATCCGGGTCATCATGGGGAACCCGCCGTATTCGATTGGGCAAGAGAGCGCCAACGACAACAACCAGAACGTCGGATACCCGCATCTCGATGGGCGGATCGAAGCGACCTACGCCTCGCGCTCGACGATGACCTCCGTAAAGAATCTTTACGATAGCTACATCCGCGCGATTCGCTGGGCTTCGGACCGAGTTGGAAACTGCGGCATTATCGGCTTCGTCACGAACGCCGGCTTTCTTGAGTCCACCTCTTCGGACGGGATGCGCAAGTGTCTCGCGGAAGAGTTCAGCAGCATCTACGTCTTCCACCTCCGCGGGAACCAACGAACTTCCGGCGACATCTCGCGCCGAGAAGGCGGGAAGATTTTTGGCAGCGGGAGTCGCGCACCTATTGCGATTTCCCTCCTAATTAAAAATCCAAGCGCCAAGCACTACGGGCAGATTCATTTCCACGACATTGGCGACTATCTCAGTCGCGAACAGAAGCTGGAACGCATTCGGACCTTTGCGAGCGCGGATGGAATCAGCGCCATCAACGGATGGACACCGGTTACTCCCGACGCTCACGGCGACTGGCTAAAGCAGCGTGACGAAGGCTTCAGCAACTTCATTGCGATGGGAGACAAGAAGGGCGACGGGAAGAAGGTGTTCGACAACTTCTCGCTCGGTGTTGCTACAGGCCGGGATACCTGGTGCTTCAACATGTCGAAGTCGCAGATAAGCGGCTCAATGAGCCGGATGATTGAGTTTTATGATTCTGAACTCAATCGGTTCAATTCGGCTCACGGAGGTCTTGAAAAGAAGGCGCGGGAGCAAGTGGTCGATGGATTCATTAACACCGATCCCTCGCGAATCAGTTGGACGAGGGCGCTGAAGGCTGACTTCGCAAAAGACAAGCGGTTCGCATTTCATTCGGAGCGAATCACGCGGGCGCTTTACCGCCCTTTCACAAAGCAGTGGTTGTATTTTGATCGGTCGTTCAACGAGATGGTCTACCAGATGCTTCGGCTCTATCCGGAGCCGGACTCTGAGAACCTCGCGATTATGGTGAAGGGAAACTGGCGCGGTGAAGGCCAGTTCGCGCTGATGATCGCCAACCCGGTTTGCCTTCTTCCCGACGGTGGCGGCCAATGCTTCCCCCTTTACCTCTACGAAAAGGCTGGGGAGACCGAAGACAGCGGACTCTTCGACGATGGAAAGGGCGCGACCGAGCCCACCTACACGCGGCGCGATGCTATCACCGACGCAGGGCTGGCGCATTTTCAAGCCGCGTATCCAGGCGAGGCGATCACCAAGGAAGATCTCTTTTACTACATCTACGGGCTGCTACATTCGCCCGACTACCGCAGCCGCTATGCCGACAACTTGGGCAAAGAACTACCGCGCATCCCTGCCGTTAAGACCGCCGCGGACTTTCGCGCCTATTCTAAGGCCGGGCGCGAACTGGCCTACTGGCACCTGCACTACGAAACCGTAGACGTCTACCCCGGTGCCAAGCTCGACACCGGCAAAGTGCCCCGCGCCGCCCTAACAGGGGCTGACTACCGGGTGACGAAGATGAAATTTGCCAAGACCAGCGACCCGGAGACCAAGAAATCCATCGCCGACAAGACCACGGTAATTTACAATGAGCATATCACCATTCGTGACATCCCGTTAGATGCCTATGAATACGAGGTGAACGGAAAACCAGCCCTCGAATGGGTGATGGAACGCCAAGCCGTGACCACCGACAAAGACAGTGGCATCGTCAACGACGCCAATCTCTGGGCCACGGAAACGATGGGAAACGCCAAGTATCCCTTAGAGCTTTTTCTTCGGGTTGTCACCGTGAGCCTGGAAACGATGAAGATCGTTAGGGGCTTACCGGCGCTCCACATCTGAGGACTCACGGCCGTTGCTTCTGCGACTGAGTAATCGCGATCTTTTCAGCCATTGCTTGGTTCAGGGCCACCCGCTCCTTTCCCGAGAGTAGCAGCTTATTCGCGGCAGCGGTATCACCCGACTCCACGAACGCCTTCACTTCGTGCTTCGTGCGGATGTGGTCGGCCGGACCCATTTCCTTCACCCGGAGGCGCTCGGTGATGAGCCGGACGGCGTCGTCTTCCTTGCGGAGGGCGAGCAGGGTTTGGACGGTGAGTTCTGGGCTCTTTTCGGGGTTCATCGAACGAAATTCAATTATAGGGGATTAGCGCGGCCGGAGGGAGACTTTTTTGAAACCGTTCGTGCAATGACGCACCACGGCGGTGTGGTCGGGCAGGCTCCGGAATTCGTGCGGCTTGATCCGATACTCCTCCACCCGCTGATACGTGTGGGCCGTATGGTCCAAATGCACGGTCCGGGTGGCACGCTCAACCCAGTGTTTACCCAGCGCGTTCGCACACCGGAGAGCGTCGGCCTCGGACGCGGCCCGATACATCACGAGGTTCTTAAGATTGAGGGCCAGAACCTCGGCTTGTTCCTTGGTTTGAGGCGGAATCAGCGATTCGAATGCCTGGGCGGACACCACGAGCATGAGCATGCAGTCGCGGAGCCGGTCGATGACGTTGAAGTCGCTGGTGCCGTCGTGGCTGGCGGTGATGGCGTTCTGGAACTCGTCGCCGACGTAGACAAGCTGGTTCAGGGCATACTTCTGCCAAGGAGGCAGCGCGTAGCGCCGGAGGGCGTGCCGGTAGAGGAGAAGCTTGATGACGGTGAACACATACTGCCGCTCCGTGGTGTAGTCCTGGGGCACGTCGATGCAGAAGATTTTGCCCCTATCGACGTCGGCCATGGTGCAGGTGTCAGGCTCGTTGGAGCTGAAAATTTCAGCAATCTCGGCCGTGCCGAGGTATTCGAGGTAGTTCTGGGAGGTGCCGATCTCGCCAGCCCGTTGCTCCTTCGCCTCATGCTTCAGGTAGGTTTGCTCCAAGGTCTCGGCGAGGCGGATACGGCGCTCGGTCGGCTCCAGTTCCGTGAGCTTCTCCAACGCGGCCTTCAACTCCCGCTCCGAGGTCAGCAGGTCGTAGGCGTTGGTCGCGGTCGTAGGTCGGCCGATGTCGGCGAGCAATTCAAAGGCCCGCCCGATGTGGGCCGCTCCCTTCACTTTGAAGAAGCCCTTTTCGTCCTTCGGATTCAGGGCGGCGGCCGTATCGACCAAAATCCGCGCCCGGGTCGTGAACGGCAACCGGGCGTCGCCCGTGACGTTCAGACGGTGGATTGCCTTGCCCGGCTCGCCGACCAACCGCGGACGCAGGCGGATGATGTCGTGCTCGCGGCCATACTTCTTCGCGAGCCATTCGAGGTAAAACCACTCGTCGCCCTTGTTCGCCATGACCACGCCGCCGAGCGTGGGATTGCGCCGCATCAGGTCGGCGAGCAGGCCGTTCATGCCTGAGGTTTTGCCGGAACCGGTGTCACCGGAGAAGAAGAAGTGCCGGTTGGCCTTGTCCCGTGTCCACTTGAATCCGGCGAACGCCAGCACGATTTGCCACCGGTCCGCCACCACCTTGCCAGCGGGGTCGCGCACGTAGCGGCGATGGTCGGCGTAGTAGAATAATCCGCCCGCCAGCGCGCACAGGACGGCCCCGACAACGTATCCCCAAGGTGAGGGCAACCGGATTGCCCCGAACAGACCGGAGGCGGAGATCGCGAGGGCAAAAGGGAGCGCCAGCGGGAGGCGCAGCCCCGGCTCGTTGTGGCGAAGATTCCGCTGAATCAGCCATCCTGCGATGCCCAGAAACAGGGCGGAAACTGCGAACGCAGCTACCGTGATGGCTTGCGGATCGTGCAGCCATTGGCGCATCAAAACGTGAGGTGCCGGGAGCGTTTTCATCACCGATCGTGCGGAGAACGAAGCGCGCTTTCGCCGAATCCGCGAGGCAGCGACCCTACCGAAAAAAGGGTAGTTCGGCCGGTCCCGCGCGCGTTTGGCCGATCTGTGAAAGCTCGATGGCCCGATCCCAACGAACTCGTTAGGGTATTGCGTCTGTGGCCAAACAAGCGTGGGGGATTTTCGCCGACCTTCCCAGCTCATCGTAGCCGCTGATGTCCGCCCACGAAGCGGAGGACTACCGTGCGACCGGTAGGCCCGCTACCCCGGAATCGGGAGGGGCGCTCCGTTGAGGTGGACGGCTTGTTCGGGCGTGATGATGGCATGATCACCGTGGGAGTCATTCGGAACGGAGCCACTTACCTTTCGCATCACCTGCGGAAGAACGATTACTGGTCGGAAGGCGAAAAGGAGGTGCGCGGCGAGTGGATCGGCGAAGGTGCCCGAGCGCTCGGACTGACGGGACCGGTCACCGACAAATCATTCGAGGCCTTGCGGCAGAATCGGCACCCGGGGACCGGCGAAGCACTCACCGCACGGGATCAGGCCAACCGGGTCGCGTTCTTCGATGTGCAACTCTCCGCGCCGAAGGACGTGAGTGTGCTGGCGATGGTCGGGGGCGATGAGAGGGTCCGCGAAGCGTTCGTGGAATCCGTGAAAACGGCGCTCGCCGAAATGGAGCGCTTCGCGGCGGTGCGTGAGCGTCGCGGCGAAGCGGCCGGAACGGAAGCCTTCCGTCTCACGGGAAATTTCGTCGGGGCGTTGTTTTTCCATGATGCGAGTCGCGACCTCGATCCGCAGTTGCATGGGCATGCGGTGCTCGCGAATGCGACGTGGGACGCCGCGCGCAACGAATGGCTCGCGCTACAACCGGTCGAGATGCTGCGCGCCTCGGCGTATCTGCGGCAGGTCATGTATCGCGAGCTAGCCTCGCGGCTGCGGTCGCTGGGCTACGAACCGTATGAAATGAACTCGAAGGGCTTTGCCGTGCGCGGGGTCGAGCACCTGCGCGAGCGCTTCTCGAAGCGCACCCGGCAGGTGCAACGCCTGGCGGAGGAGTTCGCGGCGAACAAGGGGCGCAAGCCCACGAAGCGGGAGGTCGAGATTCTCGTCCGCGAATCGCGCGAGGATAAACTCACGGAAATCTCCACCCCGGCCGTGCGAGCGAAGCAACGCGCGGAGTTGAACGCCGACGAAGCACGCGCGCTCGACGGTCTTGTCCGCGCCGCACGCCAACAAGCACCGCGCATGCAATGGTCGCACGGCAACACACGTTCGGTTCTCGAAGCGGCGCTGCGCCATGTTTACGAGCGCAGCAGTGTCGTCCGCGAGGGTGAGGTGCTGAACGCCGCGCTCGAACTGCACCCGGATTTCTACCGCTGGCGCGAACTGCGCGAGGCGCTCGAAGTCCACCCGGATGCGATTCGTAAGGACGGCGAGATGAGCCTGCGGCCAATCCGGCGCGAAGAGGACGCGGCGGTGCAGCGCGTGCGCGTCGGCCGCAACCAACGCTTCCCTTTGGGCGATCCGACGCAGCTTCCGCCAGAACTGACCGCCGGCCAGCGTTCGGCCGCGACCGCGCTGCTCGAAAGCCGGGACTTTCTGAGCGTCCTGATCGGCGACGCCGGCACGGGCAAGACGACCGTGTTGACCGCCATCGAACGCGCACACCTCGGGGCCGGCGGCACTCGGTTCCTTCCGCTCGCCCCGACCACCCGGGCGCGGGATGCCATGCTGGCCAGTGGCCTGGAACAGGCGGACACGGTGCAACGCTTCCTCGTCAGCGAAACGATGCAGGCACAGGCGGCGGGCCGGGTCGTGCTGATCGACGAAGCCGGGCTCCTTTCGACGCAGCAATTGGATCAGGTCACGCGGATCGCGACCGAGGTCCGCGCGCGGCTGCTCCTCGTGGGGGATACGAAGCAGCATTACAGCGTGCAGCGGGGTGACGCGCTCCGAAACATCATCCGGCATTCCGGGACGCCGATTGTGAGGCTCGCTGAAGTCCTGCGCCAGCGCAACGAGGCGGACCGGCGCTTCAGCCGCCTCCTCGCCACCGGAGCCGTCGCCGAGGCCTTCGGATTCGCCGACCGGCGCGGCTTGATCCGTGAGTCGGCGGACGACAACGCCATGTTTGCCCAGGCGGCGGAGCACTACGTGGGCAATCGGGTGCGTGGGATCGAAACGCTCGTGGTGATTCCGTTCTGGGAGGAAATCGAGCGCTTCAATGCGCAGGTGCGGCCCGCGCTCCGTCAGGCGGGTCTGCTGGGCGAAGTCGAGGTCACGCGCGAGGCCGTGAAACCGCTCACGTGGACGGAGGAGCAGAAAATCCACTGGGACCAATACCGCCCCGGCGACCGGCTGCTGTTCGCGCGGGATACGCGCTTCTTCAAGCGAGGCGTCGCGGCCGAGGTCATCGCCGTCCTGCCCGATGGTCTGCGGGTGCGCGGTCCCAAGGGTCGAGAGGCGAAGATCACCCGCAAGCAACGGGCGGCGTTCGAAGTGGGCCGGGCGCAATCGCTCGCCGTGTCCGTGGGCGACCGGCTCTTGATTCGCGGGCGGGAAGACGATGCGGGATTCGCGAACGGCGATTTCAAGGAGGTGGCGCAGGTCGATCCGAAAGCGGATCGCATCGTGTTCACCGATGGGCGGGAGCTGCCTCGCACGTTTGCCGCGTGGACCTACGGTCACGCGCTTACGTCCTACCGTTCGCAGGGCAGCACGTCGGAGGAATCGCTGCTGGTCTTGGGCGAGGTCGCCATGCGGGCGCTGGCCCGTCGCCAATTCTACGTCGGCAACACCCGCTATCGTGGCGCTCATGCCATCTATCTTTCCAACAAGGCGGAAATCCTGAGCCGGCTCGCGCGGCCCGATCCGGGTCGGGAACTGGCCACGGAATTCATGGCTCGGCATCGGCTCACGCTCGATGAGCGTCTTGCTCCGCGCGCGACGCGTGGCCTACGGGCCGGCATGCGCGAGGCCTGGCACAACACCGTCAGGAAGCTGCGCGGGCTCGCAACGGCTCAGGGTGAAGGGAGGAAGGCGTGATGGAACGCGCTCCGCTCAGAAAACCGAAGCTGTATTTCGATGCGGGCGCGAACCCGAGCCACGTCACGTTCGACGATGGCAAGGATCAGCGCCGGAATCTGCCGTGGATGCACTATGTCGAGGCGCGCTGGGATTACGCGGAGCCGGACACGATCAAGATCGAGGTCGGCGATTGGTTGGTGGTCGTGCGCGGCCACAACCTCGCGCCTCTGTTCTTGGCGATTGAGGAACACACCTTGGCGCGCGTGCGCGCGCAACCGGAGCTGCAAGCGGATCGTGAGCACGAAGCCGATACGTTCGCCGTCGAAATTCGGTTTACCAAACCGCTCACCTGCATGGAGAGAAATCGACGCGGACAAATCGAGTTAGATCTGGATCGATAACGGCCGGGCGTTCTCACCCGTGGGTGGGAGGGATTGGACACGGTTGGTTGATTTCAGCGCTTCGGTGCTTTTTCCGCGCGAGTCATCATTGCCCAGAGTGCGGGGCAGGTCGCATCTGTGCTACGCGCCTGGCACGCGTCGACAAGTTCATCCAAATTGCGACGCAACCGCTTCATTTCCTTCATTCGTCGGTCGATTTCGTCCCGTTTTGATTCGAGCAGTTGTTTCACTTCGGCGCACGATTCGCCGGGAAGAATTTGCAGGTCGATCAACTCCTTGATCTCGCGGAGGGTGAAGCCGAGTTCCTTGACTGATAGGATGAAGCGGAGGCGCCGCAACGCGTCGTCGTCAAAGTCACGGTAACCGGACCCTGGCCACCGGTGGGTTGCGGGGAACAGCTTTACGCGTTCGTAATACCTCACCGTCTGGACGTTCACTCCCGCCTGTTTGGCAAGTTCTCCGATGGTCATGATGGTGTGGGTTGACCTTATACTATGGTATAGGGTGTAAGCTGCGTTCATGAAATCGGCAAAGCAATCGTGGATTCTGGCAGGCGGGCTCCTGTCCGCTCTGGCCGCTTCGTTGTGTTGCATTGGTCCGCTGGCCGCCGTCGCTTTAGGGCTTGGGAGTTTTGCCGCCGCGGGTTGGTTTGCGGCTTCACGCCCCATTTTCCTGGGAGTCACGGTGGGATTGCTGATAGTCGCATGGTTTCTGGCCATCCGCGCTCGACGGCTGCAATGCGCCGCTGACGCTGCGTGTGCGAGGCTACCGGCGAAGCGCTGG
Source organism: Opitutia bacterium (assembly GCA_016187945.1). GTDB lineage: Bacteria > Verrucomicrobiota > Verrucomicrobiia > Opitutales > Opitutaceae > Didemnitutus. Next base: position 738,785 of record JACPIT010000005.1, on the reverse strand, counting down.
CCGTTGGTGCTTCTGAGCTTTTGCACGCTTGTCGTCGCCGGAGTCGCGCTATTCCCCGAAGCGGCGCGTAGCGTAGCTGATCGAGCGCGTCCCGCTTCGACCACCACAGCAGGTGGGTCGGTGCTCCGGGTGCGAATTCCAAGTATGGATTGTGCGGCATGTGCGGTCGGGATTGAGGGCACATTGCAGCGGGTCGCGGGGGTTCGCTCCGCTGCGGTGCGCTACGCCACCAAGGAAGCCGAAATCACTTACGACGCCGCCGTGGTCTCGCAAGCAACGCTGATCGCCCATATCGACGGCACGGGATTCAAAGCCGAGCCGCTCAAATAACTCATTCCAGCAATGTCCGATTGTTGTTCACCCGAAAAGAGCGCTTCAGCGACGGAGGGAGCCCCTCAAGCTAAGACCAAGGCGTTCTGCCCACAGTGCAAACGTCCGGGCCGGACCGTTTCCACGCTCACCCTCAAACATCAGGTCCGCCCGGAGTTTCTTACGGCGGTAAATCATGGGGCGTTCTATTTTTGCGGAACGCCGGAGTGCCAGGTCGTTTATTTTTCAGTCGGCGGGCTTACTTTGACGAAAGCTAACGTGCGGCGGCCCATAACTCAGAAGGACGCGGAGAACGCCCCTGTGTGTTACTGCTTCGGCTTTACGCCGGCGATGGTGCGGGAGGAAATTGCGGCCTCGGGGAAGTCCACCGTTGTTGAGCGCATCGCCAGCGAAATGAAGGCCGGTCTTTGCGCCTGTGAAATTCGCAATCCACAGGGCTCATGTTGTTTGGGCAACGTGAAAGCTGTGGTTAAGGCGGCGCTGGTAGCCCACGGTTCCTGAATAACAGAGAACCCTGCATGGAGAGGGGTCGTTGTCACCCCGTCCTGCTGGGAATAAACTCGGTTTCGGTTCCACAGTTGGGCCTACCGAAATCTCGGTATGACCGCCGCATTGCGATAGGCGGGAAGGGATTTTGTTTCTTTGCCCATGGGGTTTCCCGTCACGCATTGAGTGCCGGGTGAACTTCGCGGGATTCGGCCCCCACAAGCGCCGGCATCAAAAACGGAGAGCAACATGACAACCTTGGTCCACCTAACGCCCTATGTGGCGTTCTGTCTTGGTGTGGCGATGATGATGAGGGCGCTGCACCTGTATTCGGAAAGCCGGCCGCACGCGCCGGTCAGCTCGTTGCAGAAACTTGCGGTGTGGTTCGGGGCCATGCTGGCCTGGCCGACGCTCGCCCACGCGCAAGCGGTCGATCTGCGCACCGCCACGGAGGCGGGCAACGCGATCATCATGTATCTGAGCGGGACGTTCGCCGCGGTCGGCATCGTGGCAGCCGGTGTCGCCATGATGATGGGCCGGCAGTCCATCGCGAAATGGGCCTTCGCGGGCGCCATGGTGAGCGGGCTCGCCTTCGCCATCGTGCGGACGATGTGGAGCAACATGGGGATCGAAGCCTCCAACGTCGGCACCTTCTCGCCCTGATCGAAACCGGTTCCGCGTCCCATGCACTCGACGCATCTCAACGAGCACGACGCCAATCAGGGCGCACAGTCCTCCGGCGAGTTCCTCGGCATGACCGGGAATTCCGGTTGGTATCTACTGGGCTCCGGCGGCGCGACGATCCTGATGGTGATCTTCCTCTGGGGGATCTTTGGGGTGTCGCTGCTGTTGTGCCTGCTGGTGGGCGTCGTGCTCTGCGCGCTGTCGGTCACGTATGTGTTCACGCTGAAAAACAACAAGCCGGAGCACTACGATACCGATTTCTTCGAATCCGCGTTGGTCGAGTCAGGTCTGCTCTCCTTCCAATTCGGCCCGCGCGCCCGGCGGCCGGCGAACCCCTTCGCCGCCGCTGGGTCGCCGCTGGCCCCTGAGGCGGACGCGCCCGAGCCGGCGGTGCGCTCACACCGCGCGAGTCTCGGAACGGCCCGTCATTTCGGCGCGAACGCTCGCCCGGTTGGGGAGATGACCGGCCACAAGGAAGCCGAACAGAAGAAGCGTGGGCAACCCGTGGTGGCGCGCGCCGACTATGATCGGTTGCAGGAGCAACTCACGGTCACGGAGGACATGCTGGAAGAAGCGTTGGCAGAACGTGGGGAGGAAGTGGCATGAGAACCGAACCCGCAGACGGCTACTTTGGCGAAGACATGATTGTCTTCGAAGGCCTCCATCGCGGTGGTTTTATCGCGCGTGGGTTTGAAATTATCGCCCCCGACTTGGAACATGCCGATCCGATCCATCACAACGCATTCGAGTCCGACCTGGTCGCGCTGCTGTCGGTGCTGAAGCCCGGTTGGCGGATGCAGGTGCAGTGGACGAACGATTCCGACTTCCGGAAGCCGCTCCAGCGCTACCGGGAAGACACGGCCACGCTCGCGACCAACGAATGGAGCAAGCGCCAGCGCAACGAGCGGTTCGTGCGTTACTGGCGCATGGTCGAGTCTGGCGCACTCCGGCGGGAGCGTCTCCGCCTGTATTTCACGACGCCGGTCGATGCGGCGGTGCTCGGCAAGAACGCCGGCCGACTCACGCGGGAGGCGCTGCTTGGCACCTATGCCGAGCAGTTCAACCAAATCGGGCAGTTCCTGCAGGCGCTCTTTGGGGGAAGCGGCGGTCAGGTGCGGCCGATGACCGATGCCGATCACTTCTTACACTACCTGGAGTTTCTCAATCCGTCGCTGCCGGAGCAGAAGGTCACCGATCCGCTGGAGTTCTTCGATCCCCAGAAATCCATTCAGGAAAACTGCTGGCTCGGCGAAGGCCGCCCGCTGGAGAAGCCCGACACCGGTTTTTATCTCGATGGCTGTTACCACGGGATGCTGGTGCTCAAGTCGCTGCCGAAACGGACCCGCCCAAGCCTCGCCTACCTCCTGACGAAGCTCGGCTTCCGGGACTACGCCATCACCGTCAACGTCGAGTCGGTCGATGTGGACGAGCTGATCGAGAAAGAGCAGAAGGAGCTGAACCGCGTCGAAGGCGACTATGAGAGCCTGAAGAAGGTGAAGCTCCTCGCGGCGATGCGGACGAAGGCCGCGAAGATCGCCCGCTATAGCAACGGCGACAGCTCACCCTACCGCATCCAATACATCATCCGCGCGTGGGATCGGAATCGGGAAGACCTTCGGGCGAAGCTGACCGCGCTCAAGGCCGCGGTCGGCGGCATGGAGCGGGCGCAGGCTTACGAGCCCGCCCTCGAACCCTCCGCGCGAAACTTCTTCTACTGCACGTGGCCAGGCTGGTCGTTCAGTCGCTACGATTCGCTCTGGCATGACTACGATGACGCGCTCGTAGCGAACATCCTGCCGTTCTCGTCAACGCCGGTGGGTCACCTGGATCAGGCGGAGTTCATTTTCGAAGGCCCCAACGGCAACCTTGTCGGCGGACGGACGTTTGTCGGCGAGGGCAACAACCAGACGCCGCAAAACGCGGTCGTCATCGGGACCACGGGTTCCGGCAAGAGCGTCAACGTCATCGATATTCTGACCCAGACGGAACCGTTCTACGCCTACACGATGATCGTGGAGGAAGGTGAGTCCTACACCACCTACGCCAAGACGGTCGATCCGGCCGCAGAGCCGATCATCGTCCAAGCGAACGGCAAGCTAACCATGAACTACCTCGACACGCGGGGTCTGCCGTTGTCCGGGTTGCACCTCAGTGCGGCGGCGGCGCTCCCAATGCTCATGGTCGGGCAGTCGAAAGACGAGGACCGCAACAAGCTCAGGCAGGCGCTCCTGGCGAACGCCATTGGCCGCCTCTACGAGGATTTCGCGCGGTGGTATTTCAATCGTCACCCGGAGGAAACGGCGGTCATGGCGCGTCGGGCCTACGTCCTCGACCAGTATCGCCGGACCCGAATGGGGCCGCAGGCGACTGGGCTCGATGCGTTCCTCGAGTTCGCCGAATGGGAGCAACGTCGCGGAGATGAAGCGTCGACCTTCGCGGCCTCAGCCGACGAAGGAGACGTGGTCCGTTTCGCGAAGGACGGTGCAGGTGCGCAGCAAATCCGCGACCTCGTGTTCGCCCGGCTCAGCCCGGCCGAGATGCCGCAGCATGGACAGTTGCAGGAACTGCTTTCTGCCGAGGCCTCCGGGCCCCATGCCGAGGAAATGCGCTACCTTGCCACGCTCCTGGAGCCGTGGTCGGCGGGTGGCAGCTACGGCGAACTCTTCGATGGCGTTTCGAATGTGTCGCTCACGGGCAAGGTCGCTCACTTTGAACTCGGATATATCCCGGAGTCGGCGGAGGAACTCAAAGCGGCGGCGGCCTTCCTGATCGCGAACTATACCCGGTCGCACATGATGCGGCTGCCGCGCGCGCTGCGGAAGCGAAACATCTTTGAGGAAGTCGCGCGCTTCTCGCTCGTGCCGTCCGGCAAGAAGGTGCTGCGCGAGTCCTACCAGCAGCTCCGCAAATACAATGTCTGGAACGTCGCGACCGTTCAGAATTACGAGCAGTTCAAATCGTCTGACATCCGGGGTGCCGTCCTGGGCAACAGCCGCATCCTGTTCCTGCTCCGCCAGAGCGACCGGTCCGACATCGAGGACCTGAGCCGGGATTTTCCGATCCCGGATGCGGCCAAGGATGCCGTCATGAGTCACCCCGAACCGGAGAAGCTGGTCGGGACGAAGTATTCTCAGTTCACCTACTACCACACGGACGAACGCCGTCCGTTGATCGTGACGATGCGCAACGTCGCCTCGCGCGAAATGCTCTACTGCGCGTCGAGCTCCGGCGCGCATTTCGACCAGCGCGAGAAGGCGCTCCGTGGAAACGGCAACGTGGTGGATGCCATCATCGCCAACGCCTGATGCCATGAAGACCAACGAGGAAATCCAACGCGAGGCGCAGCGCATGGTTGTGGCGGGCCGCAGCTACCGGGACGAGCATCGCGGCACCGCCGGCGGGGTCGTTCCTCTGCCGCGTGTTCTGGTGCAGCTTCCCGATGTGCAGGTCACACGCAAAGCCGAGACCGGCGTGCCGGGTTCGGAATCTCAGCGCGTGAGCCGTCACCGACATATCGAAGCCGCCTTTGAAGATGACGCTCTGATCTTCCGGCTCATGGAGCGGGAGACGGCAACGGGAGACGCTGCGACCTTGGTGCGGTCCGGTGAGCCAACCGAAGTCATGGTCAGCCGCTCCGGGTTCGATCTCCTTCACGCGGGATACGAGATGGTCGAGGAAGACCGCTTGTTCGAACGCCTCGCGCCCTTTTCGGAGCGTATTGAGGAACGGGACGGTCGCGATCCATTGGATGAGAGTGAGGTCGCCGAAGTCGAGGCGGTCCTTGAAACCCATCTGCTTCCGCCTTCCGACCGCCTGCGGATGAAGGCGGACATTGTTGAATTCCTCGAAGGGCGGTTGGAGGCAGGCGTTTTCATCGCCCATGCGATTGACCGGCTGTGTGCACGCGAGGGCCAGCGTCAGGGCCACGCGCAACGTCACGAACTCAAACTCACAATCAACGAATCCTGATCCTCAACCCAAGGCTACCCATGCAACGATTCCTGGACAGTCTCTCGTTCTCGCAGCCGTATCTGGTCGGCCTGCTGTTCATGGTGGTGGTTGTCCTCTTCATGCCGGGCTGTGCGACTGCCAGCGCCGAGTCGGCCGGGCGCACGCGCAACTTTGCCACGACCGCAGCCACAACGGCGGGCGGAGCTTACATCGGCGCCCGGGAGGGCGACGGCAAAGCCAAGAATGCCGCGGTCGGGGCGGCGGCGGGCTTCGTGGTCGGCGAAACCATCAACTACTTCAATAACAAGGCCCAGCGGGAGGCGTATCTGGCCGGCTACGAAAAGGGCCAGTCGAACGCCGTGAAGCAGCAATACTGGATCGCCCGGGACAACCAACGCCGGTCGCTCGATGACGGCTACGAGGAGACCTATTACGAAATCGACGTGCCCCAAACGGATCGTGACGGGGTCAGGCGCGAGCCGACCAAGCGAGTCATTCGCGTGGTCATGCCGAAGGAGGAAACCGGTTCATGAAAACGACGCTCCTATTGGCCTCGGTGCTGACGATGGGCGCGAGTTCAGGCCTCGCGCAATGGGCGGTGATCGATGCCGCAAACCTCCAGCAAAGCGCCGTGAATTACGCTGCGATGGTGGAGCAGTTGGCGAATCAGGCCACGCAGATCACCAATCAGATTCGGCAGATTCAACAGTTCGAGACCCAGCTCAAGCGCATGGGTGACATGGCCAACGTGAAGGATCTCGTCGGCTTTGCGGAGTTCCGTGCCGACCTGAGCCTCCCGACACAGGTCAAGACCTGGGCGCAGGGCATCGCCCGCGTCGATGGCCGGGGGTTGTTCGGCGACACGCGGGGCGGCATCTTCCGCGAAGTCCGGGCAGACTTCCGCGACTTCGATGGTGCCGTGATTGAACGCGACCCGACCGTTTACAAAGAGTCTCACGACATGGCCGTCACGGTAGATGAATTCAAGGCCGTGCAGAGCGACGTTTACACGCGCCGGGAGGACTTGAAGCGGGCCATCGCCCAAACCAGCGAAGCCCTCCGGGCGGCCGAAACGGAGGCGGAGCAGAAGAAGTTGGAGGCGGTGCTCAACGCCCAGTATGGGCAGCTTACCGCGGTCGATGCTGAGGTCGCCATGAGTGCAGCCCAGGTGCAGGTCAAGGCGGCCGAGTCCACGGCCATGACCAATGCCCAGACCGAAGCCGATGCCGAGGCCCGCCGCCGCCTCGCCCAGCAGGAGGCCCGGAAGCTATCGACAACGTTTAAGCCGCAATACGAGTCCATGCTCCGGTATGTGTTTGAAAAACGTTTCACACCCTAACGGCGAACACCCCCGGAAAAAATCGGTCAAAACGGTCCTATGAAAGCACCTACGATCACCGGAGTTTTGCTGATGGCGGTGTTGGTCGCGAGCGGATGCGTGGACCGTGAGGCGGAAGCCCGGCGCGTCCGTGAAGAGGCTGAGGCCAAGGCGCGCGCCGAGGCTGCCCGCAAGGAGATGGAGGCGCTACCGAAGGTCTTTAAGAACCGGGACTATCTCAAGAAAGTCGATGACACGGTGGCACCGAATGCGCCCGAAACACCGAAGAAATAATCGCTGGAAATCTTATGGCCGCGCCCACAGGCAGCATTCTCCCATCTTCCTACTTTGACGGTCTCTCGTCGTTGTGGGGCGGATGCGCTTACATCGGTAGTGCGATTGTGGCCGCCGGGATGGCGTTTCACGCCATTCGGAGTCGTCCCGAGGCCGGTGCATATGCCTGGCTGATTGCGAAGGTGTTCTTGATCGGAATCTCGACGCTCTTCCTCCGTGAATGGCTGATGCGCCTCAACGACATTGTGAGCGCATTTGGGAGCATGTTGGGCGTCGATCCGACTGCAGTTGATGAACAGTTCGTGCAGTTCATCGCCGGCAAGGCTGCGACTGAACCTGATGCCAGCATGTGGGACATCATTTGGGGCACCAAATCGGTTGGGACTGCGATCTGTTATGCGCTCCTTTGGTTGTTCGGTTGGCTCTCATGGGGCGTTCAATACGTGGTCAAACTCGTCGGCGACATTCTACTCACGGCTGGCTGGGCCATTAGTCCGATCTTTCTTTCCTTCTTTATGCTCCGTCCGATGACCGGCGTCGCACAGAAGTTTGTTATCGGTCTCGCCGCCCTGGTTTGCTGGCCGTTCGGCTGGATCATTGCCGCGGTGGTAACGAAAGCGATGTTGGATGCCGCCGCAACGGCCAGCCTTGTGCCCCTGTTCATTGTCGGAGCACCAATTGCGGCGCCCGCGCTCACGGTGTTGCTCATCGGTGCGTGGATGCTGGTCAGCTCGGTATTGGCTCCCTATGTCACAACTAAGGTTTTGCTCATGGGCGCGAATCCCGCCGCAGAGTTTGCTCGCGGTGTAGGAGGAGTGGCACAGTCGGTCTTTGCCGGTGGTGTCGGTGCAGGTGTAGCCGCGGCCACGGGCGGTGTTGGTGCGGCCGGCGTGATTGCTGCCGCAGCTACCGGGGCCATGGCGAGCGGCACTGAATCTGCGGTTCGGGGTGGAGGATCTGCTCGGACGACCGGCGCTGCCATCGGTGGGGTCTCGGGACTTTATGCCGGGCGACTTATGCGAAGCCAGGTTGCGGCCACTCAGGAGATGGCCTCCGCGCAGGCACGCCGTGCCGGCGCCGCAGAAAGCATGGCCGAAGAGTTCCGGGAGCATTCGAAACGAAAACGGCAAAGCCGTAGCGGCTTTGATAAACAACCCCACGAGGACAATCCCAACCAAGCTGCCATCGACATATGAGCCCGATATTTAACTTTCATCGGAAGTATCCCAAGGCGCTCAAGGACCTTGCCCGCGAGACAGACCGTCTCGCCCAAGCCGAGGACGACATGGCCAAGGCGATGCTTGAAACGATGCGTCAAGATGAAGGAGAGGGTGCGAATAAGCGGCGGAATGCGTCACGCCCTGCCACGCATCCAAACCAAGACAACCCCCGGAGGTAACTGCCATGGTCGCCAACGCCGAAACCGCTTCCGCGCCCGCTTCACGCATTGCGCCGCAGTTCGGGAAACCGAAGTCGTCACTGCTGGCCATTTTTGACCGGCAGCGTCGTCAGTCGTTAATCTGGTTCCTCGTCGCCGTCATGGCGTGGGTCTGGGCGGTCTGGGACCGCCATCAACTGGTCGAGCAACTGACCCGCAAGCGCGAGGTCGTCATGATCGACAGTCTTGGCACCTACTACGTGTCGCCTGTGGTGGACATTCAGGAAGCGAAAGACCTGCACGCGATGCAAACGAAGCTCGCGTGCAAGGCGCTGTTCGAACGCAACCCGGCGGGCTTGGACAACCCCGAGTTGTTCAAACAGCTCTTCCTCCGGGAGGCCGCACAGACTGCACAGGCATCGCTCAACCGGACCAAACCCGAGTTCGAAGCCAAATCCCTCCATCAGAAAGTGGAGGTCGGGGTGCCGGAGATTCTGAGCACGCGCGACAACGCCTTCTACACGTCAGCCGACGTTCAGTTGATCCGAGTCGGCTCCTATCAGGGCGCCCCGATCACAGAGGTGCTCCGCTACCGGGTGAAATTCAAGTTCCTGGTCAACCCGGACCTGACCCGCAACGGGCGGTTTCCGACCGCGGTCGCCGCGTTCCAAGTGGAGCCCATCAAGACGTGAGGACGCGCCATGATGAAATCCCTCTTACTCTTCATCGGCCTCGCCTCGGCGCTCGCGGCGCAAACGATTCGCGAGGCCCGGCTTGATCCGAAGCAGGCGGTGGACCTGCCGGTGTCCCGCGAGGTCACCACCGTCATGTTCCCCGGTCCGATCACCGCCGTGGCGGGAGCGGACATGTTGATCGAGGGTGGTAAGCAATCGGTGGAGGTCGAGGAAGGGACGCCCCTGCGATTCCATGTATCCCATGCGCCCGGATCGAACTTCATCCTTGTCCGCAGTCTCCAGCCCGACGCCGCCGCGAGGCTGACGGCGATTTACGAAGGCTCTGCCTACGTTCTCAACCTTCGCACGGTCGCGGCGGATTCGGTCGCCAGCGTGATCTTCCAGCCCGCGACTCAGGCGACGGCCATCCGGGTGGAAGCGCCGCCGGAGCCCGTGAAATTTTCGCCGCGCATCGGGCTCAGCCTGTTGGATCGTGCGCGGGCCTATCCCGTCCTGGCCAAGTCGCTGCCGAAGGCTGTCGAGGGCGTGACGCTCCGTGCTCAAAACCGCACCGTCACCCTGCCCGACGTGGAGGTGACCGTGCAGGAAGTCTATCGCTTCTCCAAGGAGGACGCGGTGGTGTTTTTGCTGCGGCTGAAGAATACCACGGACCGAACCCTCGATCTTGCCCCGAGCACGTTTGCGGCCCGGGTCGCCGCAGAGAAATTTGAGCAGTCCATCGCCAACGGTCCGCGCAGTCTCGCTCCTGGCGAGAGCGCCGACGCTGAGTTCGCCGTCGTCGGTATGCCGGATGGCACGCGCAACGATCTCAGCGCCGACAACGCGTTCACCATTCTGGTCAATACCTCGCGACGTGAGGCCGTCGCGACAACGGAGTCCACGGCACCGGCAGTAGCGGAGGCACCGAAGTCATGAACCCGCGCAACATCGGCAATTTCTTCAAGAGTAAGTTCGGGTTGTTCATCGTGTTCGTCGTCGTGCTGTTTTCCGGTCTGGCGATTTACGGACGCCAGCAATCGCAGGAGCGCGAGGCGGCAAAGCTCGCCGCGCAGAGCACGAAGAAGGTCGAACTCGGTCAGGTGCGGGTGCCGTTGGATCAAGGCCTCGAAAGCGGGTTGCCACAGCAAGCGCGTCTGCAGGTAGTCGCCCAGGCAGGCGAGGCCACCACCGCCGGCGGTATTGTGCCCTTCCGTCCGGCTGCACCCGTGGCCACGGGCGCGGCGGGCCAGAAACCGCACACGGCGACGCCGGCCGCAGAACCAAAACCGCGCAAGATTCGCTACGCCTCATTGCTTGCCTCGTATGAAGCGCCGCCGGTTCGGTCCGAGCGCGCGGTTCCGCCACCGCCAGAGAAGTTCATGCCGTTCGGCACGCTCTTGAAGTGCAAACTCGTGAACACGATCGATAGCGCGAATCTGGAGACGCCGGTCATCGCGGTTCTGCTCGAAGACGTTTGGCAGAACGGCAAGAAGGTCATTCCGGCCAACACGCTCGTGCATGGCACGGCGCGCGCGGGTCGGCTGCGCGACCGCGTGAACGCATCCGGCACCTGGCGTTTCGTCTGGCAGGATGGCCGCGAGCTGGCGTTCAACGGCGTGGCATTGGATCGCGAATACGAACACGACATTGACGGCTACGGAATCACCGATGGGTCCGGCGGCATCAAAGGCCGTCTGATGGCGACGGATGACTTGCAGGAATTGAAGGTGCTGGCGTCCGCCGCGCTCAGCGGTTTCGCGCGCGGCACGCAGGACCGGACGCAGACCGCCTTGGGGACGACCATCACCGGTTCGGTCTCCAACGGTGTGCGTGAAGGCGTGGGCGACGTGTTCGATCTCTACGCGAAGCGCACGCTGAAGGACATTGAGGAAAACGGCTACTTCGTCCGCGTGGCGGCCGGTAAGGAATTCTACGTTTACGTTCTCGAGTCGGTCGATCCGCAGAAGGCGAGCGTGGCGGGAGTGAAATCCCCTCAGCCCGCGCCGCCTGAACCCGTGGCTCCTCGGCCAGCTCCTCAACACCCATCACAAGGATAACTATGCGAACCCTCTGGTATATTCTCCCCGCGGTTCTCCTCGCCGGTTGCGCGACCAAGCAGCCCGTCGCGATCCAGCCGCCCCCGGTCGCGCCCGTGGCCGCCTTCGTTCCGACCAAAGCGGTCGAGACGCGTTACGATGTGCGCGGTTATCGCGAGGCGGTGAATCCCTCGATTCGCCATGAAGCGCACGCCGTCTATCGCCGCACCATCGTCCCGGCGAACGCTGCCGACGACACGGGAACCGTGCCGCGCACGGGCTATGCCCCGGCGAGCCATGCTCCGCTTTCCGGCGACGCCGAACTTGCGGCGGAACTCGCCACGCAAAAGGCCATCACGGGGGAGCTGCGTGCGATGCAGTCCTCGATGGCCGAAACCGAGCGTCGAATGCAGGCTCAGTATGCGCAACTGGTGCGCCAGAGTGCGGAAGCGGCGAAGCTCCGCGAGCAACTCGAAGCCGAGCGCGGCCGGCTCCGTTCCGGGGTGCCGCCTGCCGCGTCGGAACCGGTGGTGGCGAACGCCACGGCCGCCACGGAAGCGAAATGGTGAGAGCGCGTCATGAGTATCGCCGCCGAACACCTCGAAAAGCTCCGGACCTTGCCGGATCGCTTGAAGGCGATGCTCACGGGACAGGATACGGCTATCGATTTGGTCGCCGAGCGGCTGCAACACGGTGAGCTTGGACTCACCGTGCCCGGTCGGCCGAAGGCGAGCTTCCTGTTTCTCGGCCCGACCGGCGTCGGCAAGACGGAGCTGACACTGCGCTTCACGGAAGACCTGCTTGGCCCGGATCGTGTCGTCCGGCTCGACATGTCGGAATACCAGACGGCGGATCGCCTCGGGTTGTTGCTCGGGACCGCCGATGAGCCGGGCCGGATCGCGGAGGGGTTTGATGCGTGCGCCGGCTGCGGCACGCTGCTCTTCGATGAAATCGAGAAGGCGCATCCGCGGGTCTTGGACGTGCTCCTTCAGTTACTCGATGCGGCCCGGCTGACGACGGGCCGCAACCGTGTGCTGGATTTCTCGGCCTGGTATGTGGTGCTTACGAGCAACATCGGCGCGCAACGCATCATGACGCTCCGGAAGTCGAAGTATGAGACAATGGAGCGCCTTGTGCGGCAGGATGCGCAGCGGGAACTGCGGCCGGAAATCTTCGCCCGCATCACGCTGACCGTGGTGTTCAACAAACTCGACTACGAGGCGCAGTGCGCCATCGCTTCCGGGCTGGTGGAGAAGGAGTGTCGGACGCTAGCCGGGCTGGGCTATCGGGTTTCCCCGGAACCATCCGTGCAAGGAATTGTCGTTAGTCGGGGGTATCACGAGCGGCTTGGGGCCAGGCCGATGCGTGACGCCGCCGAGCTTCTGGTTCGGAACGCGCTCGCTCGCGAGTTACTGCGCGGGGGCGACGGCTCAGGCCGCCTGCTGCCGCATTCGGATGGAATGAAACTGCACCTGAACCCTGCCGCCTCATAGCCATGTTGCCCAAAAACGCCGCGCCACGCATCGTGGTCCTGAAGGGCGATAGACTTTACGGGGATTTGATCAGCCGACATATCAAAGACCTGTGGCGGAACGCCGACGTGCAGGTGTTTCAGCTCGGGTTCGACGCGCTCGATTCGATTCAGGCACGGGTGCCGGACCTGTTCATTACCGGCGTGAAGATCGACGACATGGATGGATTGGAGCACCTGGAGCCGTTCATCGAAACGGCGCTGCCAATCCTCGTGCTCACGTCGCGCAAGGACGCCCGCACCTTCGATCTGCTGCGCAGTATCCGCTACGATGGTCTTTATGATGGACACGCGGAGGGCATGGAGAATCTCCCGACCGCGTTGCAGGAGGTGATGCAACGCCGGCTCTACGTAAGCACGACGATGCTACCGAATTTGAAACGGCCGAAGAACATCACACTCGATGCCCTCACGGAGAAGGAACAAATGGTGCTCTCGGTCATCGGGGACGGCTCAGACGATCAGCAGGCGGCGGAACGGCTCGGGCTTTCACCCTACACGGTGAACACGCACCGGAAGGCGATCATGGCGAAGATGAAGCTGCATCACAAAGGTCAGCTCATGCTGTATGCGCTTCAGCACGGGTATATCTGGGTGTCGCCTCAGCGGATTCAGTATCCCGGATTCCAGCGCCGTCTTCTGGCGACGGCAGCCGTGGCGAAAGTTCCGCCAACGGAGCGCGCCAGTGCGTGAGCTTGCGAAGGCGCAAAAAAGGGGCCGAACCCCCTTCGTTCAGTCCTCGTAAGGAAGCATGAGAGTGAGGACCGGGGCCGCGGTGTCGCCCGGGCCGATGTGCAGTTTCAGGGCATGCGTCCGCCCGGTGATGATGACGCTGAACCGGACCAGCTCCGGGGCCGTCGTGCTGCGGATGGCGAGCTTGGCCATGGTGGAGATGTCGTGGCAGATGCCGGAGACATCCTGGCCGGGCTGTTGCAACGCATCCTCGATGATGGCCCACACCGCCGACGTGCAGGCGAAGGGGTATTTCCAGTGTTGGCGGATGGAGTCGGCCTGGCTCAGGTCAACGAGGACGCCGTCCTCGATGGCTTGGGCGCGGGAGTAGGAGTAGATCGTTTCCCCGAACGGATTTTCACAGGACATGGTTTCATGCCGTTCGGCCCGTGGGGCGTGCGTCACGTTTCGTGACCTTATCGCCTACTGCCGATTGGCGATTTTCGCCCCACACCCGAAAGTCAAAGCGGTGGACGGAGCGCCGAGGCCGTGTCCTGCGTAGCAGGACCAACGAGGGGGAAGCGGAGTGATCCCGCGAGGTGGAGCCGCGCAGCGGACTACCTTGACCGGGTGTAAAATGGCGAAACCAGCGGCTGGCAGTCGCTAGAAGATTCGAGCGAAGCGAGCGTCGGTTCGGTGGTCGGGAGCGGCGCCAGAGGACACAAAAAAGGCGGCCGGGGTTACCGGCCGCCGTGGTGGCGAGGAGTCACTCGCTCTGTTCGGACTTCAGTTCCGCGAGGCGGTCGAAGATGAACGTGTGGGCCTGGTCGGCCAGCTTGGCGACGAGCGGGAGGTCATCACGGCCGAAGCTGTCGGTGTCGTGATAGTTCTTGGCGTCGTCCACGTAGGTCCGGGCGAAGGTCACGTTGTAGAATTTCTTCTGATCGGCTTCGTTCTCCCACACGGCGGCTTTGATGCGGCCGAGGCGGAAGGTTTTCACCGGCAGCTTGGCGCTGGTGGTGGGCTTGGCAGACGAGGCGGGTTGAGCGGTCTTGGAGGGCATATAGTTCCTTTTTTGATTTTGAGGGAGCGGAGTTGCTCTCTCGCCCCAAGGCGGGGGTGCCGGCCGGGACGAGGGGGCGGTTGGGAGGATTCCTTTCAAGGGGGAACCAAACGTTCCCCGTCCGCGCAGCGGCGGGCCGGCCGGAGGGGCCGCCAGAGAGAGCGAAAACGATCCCGGAAAAAGGAACGTGCCGCTTTGGCGGCGTTGCCCGGAAGAACGCGGACCGCTCGCAGCCATGAACGCATGCAGCGCGGCCGGGGTGCTCCATGCCGCCACCGGATCAGAACGTGGGAGAGTGATGCCTGAGAAATTCCGCAACGGTCTCGCCCGGTCCGGGGCGACGACATTTCACGACCCTGCCGGCGGTGATGACTTACGCCGACGAGGACGAGCCACACGACCAGCGCGACTCGCGGAGCTGAAGTCCGGAGTGACCTCGCCTGACGGTCGGCTGGTGCCGGCCGCTTTGGGTCCGCAGGCACCGCTCGGTTTGTGGGGAGTCGCATGACTCCACGGTGATGGATCGGCGTGCTTCGCCCGATGCTCTGGGCCTACCGAATCCGGTGTAGGATTGGCCCCGCGATTTCGGCAGGGCCGCTCGATTGAGGATGTCGCCGGGAAGCGCAGAGATGGATACAGCGAAACCCAACTCATCCATGAAAACGAACCACACGACATCATCCATCACGGGCCCCGACGCGGTAGCGACGGTGGCACGGTATCAAATCTATCGGCAGAATCGCGCCGGGCTTTTCCTTCCTGGCTATCGAACCGACTCAGCACCGGAGGCGGTCGAGGCGTTCCTGAATCAGGCACCAGCTTTCGAGGGCGGCGGCGTTCGCCTCCTCGATCACCGTGATCAGCGCATGGTCGCATCGGTGGAGTGGCGCACAGAGAAGACCGACTTCGGTTTTCCCGTGCACCACCGCGCGAACCGGTTTCATGACGCGATGATCGAACAACTCGCGGGCGAGGTGCAGGCGCGCGCGGCCATGCGCATGGAACTCCGTCATGAGGCCACCGTGACGGTGAGCGTCTGAACCCAACTCAATCTCAACCGAAACGAAGAATCATGAACGCGACCCTTCCTTCTCCCTCCGCGGCCATGGCTGGCGAATCGCTGAAGCCTGAATGGCTCCGTCTGCCGGCTCCCGGTAGCCGGTGCCGGTTCACGGGACTGTCCCGGAGCACCCTCAACGAGCTGACGATACCCGGCCCGGCCAACGCCGGGACTCCTCCCGTCAAAAGCGTCGTCCTTCGCAAGCGGGGTGCGCTCCGGGGCATCCGGCTGATCAGCTACGACAGCCTGATGGGTTACCTCAACGAATTGGCCTGAAGTCGTTTATGGACAAGCCATCCCTGAGAACCCTCGTATCCTCATGGCGGGGTTTTCGCCTTGAGTCATTGTTACGTATTCACACCATAAATGAGGAAGTGAAAATAGAACGTAACACCATGACTCTCCTCAAGGCTGCCGGCGACCACGCCAGCCGTCTGGGGGTGTTCCGTGCCCGCGACATGGTCGTGGCCGGTTACCCTCGCGAGTATCTGCGTCGTCTGGTGAGCCAGGAGCAAGTCCGCCAGCTTGGACGTGGGCTCTACGCCTCGGCGGGCTTCGACGGCGACCAAAACCAATCTCTGGTGGAAGCGGCCAAGCGGGTGCCGCGTGGTGTCGTCTGCCTGGTCTCTGCGCTGCAATTCCACGGGATCGGGACGCAATCGCCGCATCAGGTGTGGCTCGCGCTGCCGCGCGGCAGCAATCGTCCGCGTGGCGTGAGCCTGCCGCTGCGCTTCGCCCAGTTTTCCGGTTCGGCCTACACCTTCGGGATCGAAGAGCACACCCTCACCGGGGGAACCGTGCGGGTTTACTCGCCGGCGAAGACGGTGGCCGACTGCTTCAAGTATCGGCAGAAATATGGTCTCGATGTTGCGGTCGAGGCGCTGCGGGAAGGCTGGCGGGGAAAGAAATTCTCCATGAAGGATCTCGCGGCGGCAGCGGCGGTGTGCCGCGTCAGCCGAATCATGCAGCCGTATCTGGAGATGCTGACATGAGTGCCGCACCGAAGAATCTGGCGGCATCGGTGAAGGCGCGATTGCAGAACGAAGCCGCCCGACGCCGTGACGATTTCAACCTGCTGCTTCTGCGCTACGGGATCGAGCGGCTGCTGTTCCGACTGAGTCAGTCAGCCTACGCCGACCGCTTCTTGCTGAAGGGAGCGATGCTGTTCGTCGTCTGGGACGAGAAGACGCATCGCCCGACGCGGGATCTCGATTTGCTGGGCTTCGGCCCCTCGGAGAAAGAGGACCTCCAAAAACTGTTTAAGGAGGTGGTGACGCTGCCGGTGGTCGATGACGGCCTGGTGTTCGATCCCGCTTCCGTTCGCGCCGAGGATATACGGGAGGACAACACCTATGGTGGTGTCCGCGTCCGGATCCTGGCCAAACTCGGACCGGCGGAGGTGCCTGTCCAAATCGATGTCGGTGTCGGCGACGCGGTCACGCCCGCGCCGGAGACGGCGAGTTTTCCCACGCTGCTGGATTTCCCGGCGCCGCAGGTGCGCACCTATCCCGTTTACACGGTCGTGGCGGAGAAATTCGAGGCGATGGCGAAGCTGGGCATCGCCAACACGCGGATGAAGGACTTTCACGACGTGTGGTTTCTCACGCGACGTTTCCAGCTCGATGGCCCCACGCTCCGCCGCGCAATCGAGGCGACCTTCGCCCGCCGGCAGACGCCGCTGCCCGTGTGGCCGGACCCGTTGAGCGACGCGTTCGCCAACAATGCGACCAAGCAAACGCAGTGGGCTGCGTTCATTCGACGGAACAGCCTCACCGGCCTGCCTGGGGTATTTGCCGAGGTAGTGGTCGCGTTGCGTGAATACATGAAAGCCATGTTTGAACACCCATAAAGAAGACGCTTTGCGCCCGTTCATCGGGAGCTTGACCTTCTGCGGTGCGCATCTGGGCATGTGCCGATGCGTGTAGAGCAATATGGCCCGGCCCGAATATTTCGGTGGTCGCTCGAAACTGCACATCGAATGCGCACGGAGGCGCGCGCCCATCTGCTTTTGAAGTTTCGGGTCGGTCGTTACAAAGATGCAGGTATCGCCAATTCAGTTCTTCAGCATCAATTCGCCTATTTCTCAGAGCAGTTAATGGCAGCGATTCCGGTGTTGGCCTCACGCGATTCTCTAGAGTTTATTCTCACGCAATACGAAGAATCGGCAACGATTCTACATGGCGCTCAGATTCGTGATCCCCAGCAGCGGGAGAATTGGCTTCGTATTGAAGGCGATTATCGCCGGGCGATGAAGTTCATCGCCGAGCTTATCGCACTTCATGAGCCGACGGCACCATCGAAGGCCACAAAGGAGCAATCCTGGCGAGCAATGGATCAGGCCCTGCTTGCGGCCGAGACGCTTGTTGACATGGCGGAAATGAGCAATCGGGTGCATGGCGTCTTTCCAAATGACAGCGAAGCGACGATTCATAAGCCCGGTAATGCGGTGGACTATGAAGTTCACGTCACCGGCAAGCATGAAGGCTATGACTTGAGAATGCAGCAGCGGCTGGCGCGAGATCGGCAACATCGTGCGGAGTTCATCAGCGGACACCAATTTGATTACCACACCGTCAGGCATCAGCCCGAACTCGATCCGGCATTCGAATCCGCATTTGGATGGAGCTACGGGCACTTCATCTATTTATTGCGGTTGATCATCAATAGCTGTCAGCCGGCGCCGGGTGGCTTCCCGACGCTGTTTATCCATCGGCAAAGCATCGTAGATCAGCTCATCAGCCAAGGCGCGCCACTTGCGGCAGTGGAGCGCGCCTTGTCCGGGTTCACCGTCTTTCCGGAAAACATGCGCGCAGAAGGCCGCGTCGTTTGGAACCCAAAGCAGGAGCATCGTGCGTTTCGTCGCGGGTTTCTCGCGTTTCCACACGAAACCGGCCCGCACATAGCATTCTCTCGGCAGATGGCCATGGAGAGCATGACCCATCTCGTTCACGGAGTCTGCTACAAGCGTCTACCTATGGAATGGAGTGATCCTCGCGTGAAAGCCGCCCTCGAGCGACTCTCCAGGCAAGCAAGCGTTTGGTTCGAGGATGTCGTTGCACAGAACGCTCGTAAACTTGGGATTCAAGGAGGGCGAGCCAAGGACCAGATCGGAAACGGGTCTGGTGCTGTCCAAATTCCACCCGAAGTCGGCGAAATCGACCTTCTTGGTGTTGATTCCGGGAAGGGGCTGTTGGTTGTGCTGGAAGCAAAAATGGTGAACACAGGACTAGAGGCGAAATACTGGCGTGACGACGTTTCAACTTTCGTTTCCGGCAATAACTCCTACGCGGCCAAGTTTCGAAAAAAGATCGATTGGGTGCGCAGCCGCGCACACGAGATTTCATCGGCGCTGGGACACCGCGGTGTATGTTTGCGGGTAGCTCCAGCGATGGTGACCCTCTATCCCTGTATCGCCGCCGAATTCATCGCCGATTTTCCCTGCGTCTCGCTCGCCGAGTTCATGCTCGACTATCGAGCGAAGGGTGAGTGGCCGTATCCCACACGGCCGACGCCGGAACCCTAGAACGCCCGGGACGCAAGGTGGTGCGATGCCGGAGGCCGTGAAGCGACAATGCGCTCGCTGCCTCGGTATGCGTCACATCCTCATGCTGCGGTGATATTGGGCAGGTTGCGGATGGCCTTCCGTTTGGTCGCATCGTCCACATGAGTATAGTTGCGGCTGACGAGTTCCGATTCGTGACCGATGATGTCGCGAACCACGGACTCCGGCACACCGGCTTTTTTGAGCCAGGACGTGGTATTGTGCCGCAGGCTGTGGAAAGTTAGCTCGCTGACGGTGCGCTTCACCGAATGCCCGCGCCCACTGTTCTTGTCTTTGGGCCGGGCATCGACGAGCTTTGCCTTCACGAGGAGCGCGTGAAATTGCGCTGAAAGCCGGCGCGATTCACCATCGGCTTCCTTTCGTTCTTCGTGGGCTTTCGGAAAGAGAGGGGCATCGGGGTCACGCGGCATATTCTTTTTCAGGTAAGCCAAGAACGGGGCCGCGATGGGAATGACCATATCACGTCCCGTCTTCTGCGAACGGAACGTGAGCAACTCTTCTCCGAGATCGATCCGGCGTCCGGTCAACGACGCCAGGTCGCCCAGGCGCTGGCCGGTGTAGAGACCGCCGAGGAGGAGGCCTTCCCATTCGCCCTCAGCCACGGCGAACAGCGTCTTTAGTTCCTTCTCGGTAAACGGGCGACGCTCGGGGGCGTCGGAGGACTTGTGTTCCTCGAGCGTGCGCACGGCCGCACCGGGATTGTCGAGCCGCAGGCCGTCGATGACGGCCTGGTGGAACGCTACGCGCAGAATCTTCAAGTCCGTGTTAGCCGTCGAAACCGACAATTCTGCGGCGGTCTTGTCCCGCAGTGCCGCGAGATCGCGTTTGTGGACGTAGGCGATGTCCCGGTCGGCCCGGTCGCCAAGAAAAGCGAGGAGCTTGTCCACGGCGTTCTGATACCGCTTGTGGGTGCCCGGACTGGTTTCGCTTTTCTTGTTGGTCATCCAATCCGTGAGGAATTTTCGGACCGTGGCATGGTAGAGCTGCTCGCCGTGGATCTGCTCGAAGATGTCGGAGACGACCTTGCGGGCCTGCGCCTCGGTGAGCTTCATGCGGTAGGCCGCCTCGAATTTCTGGGCCATCAGCGTGGCCTTGTTGCGGTCGGTAAGTTTCGTGGAGCGCTTGAGCTGACGCCCGTTGTCGTCAGTGAAGCACGCGGTCCAGAACTGGCTTTTCGGGTGTTTCCAAAGGGAGGCCATAGGTAAGAATGACAGTAAGAATGACGCCGAGTTTTGTGAGTGACGCCGATTTCATAAGTCATTTCCTACTAACGTAAGTCATTCCATGAAAACAGCATCGGTGGAGACCGGGGTTCGAATCCCCGTGGGGACGCCAACTTAACTTCTTAGCAATAGGAGGTTAGATTTTTCGATAACCGATTTGGCCGTTGACCGGCCAAATCGGTCATGAAGACAGTCACTCCATTCGTCATCTCAGAGTTCACGAATCCCTCCGGGAAAATCGTTTTTCAGCTCTACGCTCGCATCGACGGTCAACGCTTCCGCAAGAATTTTCAGACCCGCACGGAGGCGGAGGCAGAGCGTCAGGTTCAAGAGGTCAGTTGGCTTCAGCGGGACACCGGCACGCGTGCCGCCGTCACCCGCTTAAACGAGGATCAGCTCCACGAAGCCGAGGCGGCCTTTCGGCGACTGGCGAACCTGCCGCGCTCGCTGTCGTTCTATCTGGACTTCGCACTCGCGAATTACCGCGAGCCGGAAAAGCAAAAGCCGCTGGCCGACGCCGTGGCCGAATACGTCACGGCCAAGGAACACGAGTTCGCCCAGGACCAGCTTTCGCCGCCGCAGATGAACCGGATTCGGGAAGACCTGAAACGGTTGGTGACGGCATTTCCCAAGAAAGCGGTCGCTGAACTCACCGCGACGGCCCTGACGGAATTTTTGGAGAAAGACCGGCCCGGAATGAAGACCCACAACAACCGGCGCGGCATCCTCTCCACATTTTTCAAATACTCGTTCCAGCGGGGCTGGATCGCGGAGAATCCGATTCTGAAAGTGCCGCACTACCGCATTCGCCGGAAGCGCGGCGTGGCGCAAACGTTCACGGCGGAGCAGGCGGCGAAGCTCATGGAGCACATGGAGACTTACGACGGAGGCCGTTGGGTGCCGTATTTCGCGCTGTGCCTTTTCGCCGGCATCCGTCCGGGTGTGCCTTACGGCGAGATCACCAAGCTCAAGCCGGACGCGGTGAAACTCGACGAGGGCGTGATTCACGTCTCGGCCGAAGTCTCGAAGGTGCGCGAGCCACGCAAGGTGACGATTCAGCCGAATCTCGCCGCGTGGCTCAAAGCCTACCCGTTGGACAAAGGGCCGATCATCCTCGGGAATTTCAAGAAGCGGCGCGACCGCTTCGCCAAGAATTTCAACCTCACGCACGACGTGCTGCGGCACACGTTCATTTCGATGTTCGTGGCCAAATTCCGCTCCATCGGCGAGGCGGCGATTCAGGCGGGCAACTCCGAAAGCATCATCCGCAAGCACTACCTCGATTTGAAAACGACGAAAGAGGCCGAGGCGTTCTTCGCGATTCGCCCGCGAAAAGCGCTGTTCGGCGCGGTCCCGTCCCTCGCGCACGCGGCGTGAGGCTCAGAAGTCAGGCGGTCGGCGGCATTTTTTCACTGCCGCTGGCCGCCCGCATCGGGTATGATGCGCCATGCTCACAGACCGGACGAAGTTCATTCGGTGGTATGTGTCGCCCTACAACCGGCTGAAACAGATTCCGCGCGGCGACGGGGCGTTCGTCGCGCTCTCGATGGGTTTCTTCCTTTGCGAGCGATATTATCGGATCAAGTCGAACACCATTACCCAGCACAACAAGACCGAGCCCTTCCTGAAAAAGGCGGCGTGGGATTTCGACTGCGACCTGAAGTTGTTTCGCCACTTCTGGTTTCTTTTCCGCCACGGGATGCAGCACCAAGGGCAGCCGAAAAAAAAGATCAAAGACTACCAGCTCGGCGGAAAAACCTACCGCTACAAATGGATGATCGGGGCGGAATTTGGGGAGCGGCCCTCGCTCTGCGTGAACAACGGGCGGAAGATCATCGCGATCAACCCGTGGAAATTCACGCGCTTCATGCTCACGCGCTTCATCCGCAATCCGGAAATCCTGCGCCGTTCCATCTCGCACTCGCTCGGGGACATTTTTCCTCTCCCGCCCGGCTGCCAGTGCAGCGAGAAGCCGTATTAGGCGCGCCGAGGACTAAGCGGGCGGGCGGCCCCGCACGATGGGCTGGATGATGCGGAGGCCGAGCCGCACATCCTCTGCGGAGTTCGTGCCGTCGCGGTAGCGTTCCCACAATGAAAACACCTCGGGCTTCTTGAGGCCCTCGGGGGAATAAACCGCGAGGCTGCCACGCGTGGTCATTTCATTCCACATCCACGCGGCCGCTTCGCGCAGGAATTTCAGCCGGCTCTCGTTCCACGCATCGCTGCGATAGCCCTTCTCTGGCACGCCTTGAAAATGCAGCAGCAGTTCGCCGCAACCGCCGTGGATGCGTTTCAGGCGGGCGATGTCCCACACTACGGTCGGCGGATGCGCGCGGCTGTCCACCGCGGCCAGCAATTGGACGAACTCGGCAAACTTAATGTAGTGCGGCTCGGCGGCGTCGATCATCTTATATAGCTTGGTGGTGCTGCGCAGCGCCTGCTCGTATTCGTTTGCGGTGATCGAACCACCCGAGGCTGCGAACAGGACCTCGAACCAGAGTTGCTCGACGCCAGTCCGCAAATGAAGGCCAGCGTAGTGCAGTGCTGTGGGCGCGTTGCGGCGCTCGGCATAGTCGCACCACGAAAGGCTCGTATACACCTGCCAGGCGGAGTCGTTGACGAACTTCCCCGCGGCGATGTCGTCCGCCGACCGTCCCTTGTATTCGGGAATGGACATGCGGGGAAGCCTAGCGCCGCCGGGCCGGGATGGCGAGCGTGCAGGGGCGCCGCAATTGACCCGGCGGTCAGGGGTATGGAAACGCACATCTCTCCCTCCACCGAAAGCCAGCTCACGGACATCATCGGCCTGCGCGCCAGCGGGATTTTTCCCAAAAACAAAGAGCCCTCCATCGCCACCCTGCGGAATTGGACCAAGCTTCGGCGCATCCCGCATCACCGCGTCGGTCATTTCGTCTATTATGACGCCTCCGAGGTCGCGACCCACATCCGCACCCGGCTGAAAGTGCCGGCGCGCGGCTGAGTCCGCACCGTGGCAAATCCTGACACCGCGCTGGTTTTGTCCAGCGCGGTGTTTTCGTTTTCAGGCGAAGCGACACACGCCGTGTCGCACGCAGGCAGAACGAGTGCGAAATAGGATCAGAACGGAGAGCGCACGCTGTATCTATTAGGAATCGCGGGCGCGGCGTATCGTGGGAGCGAACTCAATCCCACAATGAAAACCAACCATGATTCGTTCTTCGCGGAGCCGGTCGATCCCAAGCAGGAAGCGCGCTTCCTCGCCCTGGAAGTGGTCTGCCGGCTCTTGGTCTGGATGGCGGAAGCCGCGTCGCTCGACGAGCGCGGCGTGCGTGCAACGGTCGCGCTCTACTGCGTGCGGCCCGATCTGATCAACGAGGCGACGCTGGAGGAAATCGGCCACGTGGCCGGTCGCACGAAACAGGCGGTGCATCAACTTGCGGACAGCTTCCGCGAAACCACAGGGATGGCGTCATGAACCCGGCCCCGTCCACGCCGCCCGTCGTGGCGGAAATCAACCGCCTCCATGAAGAGGCCAAGCGGTGCGCGATCGCTTCGCGCGAAGCGCTACACCGGGCGCTCGTCGCCGCCTGGCACGCCGGACACCTGCTCGTTGAGGAAAGAAAACGGGTGTTTCGCGACATGGGGCCGGGTGCCTGGCTCCTCTGGCTGAAAGCCAACTTTCGCGGCACCGCCCGGACCGCCCAGCGTTACATCCGGCTCGCTCACTGCGTGACCGACGCGGCGTTTTTACAGGGCATGAGCCTGCGACAGGCGTATGCCCGGCTCGGCATCGCCACCGAGCCGAAAACACCGGGCAAGCGCCGGCTGCGGCATACCCTCCCGGCGCATGTCGTTCTCGCCAACCGGCTCGTCCGCACACTCAAACGCCGGCCCGGGCAGACCGACGAGGAACAGCGCGAAGCCTACCGGCGAGACCTGCGCCTCCTGTATGAAAAGCTCCGCCTATGGTTCGAGCCTGCCCCTCCGGCGGCGAACTTTTCCGGCCCGGTGCGTTCTCACAAGTCATGACTGCCGTCGCCTTAGCGTCGTCCGTCCGGACCTCGGAACGCCGCAGCCGCGCCTTCCTGCGGCTGCTGGCGAGCATGTGCCGGCAGTTTCCCGATCTGCTGACATGGCTGATGGAAGATTTCGGGCAGGATGCCGACACCCGCGCGAACTTCCTCGCCCTCGTGGAGCGTGGCGACCTCAACGGCGAGGCCATGTCCAACGGCTTCGCCGAACTGGCGGGCGAACTCGACGGGTGGCTTGAGGAAAAACGCCGGATGAAAGCACAGTTGCCCGCGCAGGCGGCGCGCCCGTTTGGTGGGCTTACATGGGAGGAAATGGAGGTGCTGGTGCGACGCTACGAGGCGCGCACGCTCGGCCTGAACGTCTTTCTCCTCGCCCGTGACTGGCGCAAAGCCGGCGAGGCGGCCAAGGCATCGCCCAAGCTCCTCCAAGCTGGGGCCGATTTATTGGACGCAGCGATCCGCTCGGGTGAAACCCGCCAACTCGCCGAACTCGGCCACGCCGTCGAATTGCTCGCCGGACTCGATCCGCGCCGATTGCGCGCCGCTTTCGGCTATGCTGATTGGTGGAAGCTGCACGCCTTGGTTTACATGCTGCGGTATCCCCGCGAAGCCTACCGCACCCGCGAAGTGCGGGCGCATCTCGCCACACTCGGTCTGCGGATCAGTTCGCTCGATTTCCGCCGCTTCTGCAAACGTCACGGCATCCGCCGCGACGAACGCGCCGGCCGCCCTCGCGTTCGCACCGCCGCGCGAGCTGTCGGCTAAACCGGGGGCTGGGGCCGGACTCGACCCCAGTTAGGCGCTGGCGGCGTTCGGGGCCGCGCGCGCCGTGGCAAAGCGCCGCAGGGAACGGCGCGCGGAGCTCCGGCGACACCCACCAAGCCCAGCGCACCCCGCAAAAGAGCCCCTTCACCAGCAATTCCGAAGAGCATAGAACGGGTTCTAGGCCGAACATCGGAACTGACCGCTCGTAAGCTAGATACGACGCCAATCCACCGGACAAGCCTTGCGGCAAGTCGAGAGGCAGGGGCGAATGGGATTTACAAGACCTCGGAGAATATGAATAAATGCCGAGGTTCTGTTATGACCGCGACCACCCAAAAGCGCCTCAAAGAAGCCTTTCACGGCACCACCCTCCTGCGCTCACGCGACCTGACCGCCCAAGGGTTCAACCGTGTTCATCTGCGGGAAGCAGTGCAAGCCGGGCTGCTGGAACGCGCCGGTCGCGGGCTTTATCGTCCGCCCGGTGCGGACATCACCGAAAACCACACGCTGGCCGAAGTCGGCAAACAGATTCCCAACGGCATCGTCTGCCTGCTCTCGGCTCTCAACTACCATCGCCTGACGACACAGAATCCGCATGAGGTCTGGCTGGCCCTCGGCCACAAGAGTTGGAGTCCACGAGCGCGCCGCGTTGGCCTGCGAATCGTCCGCCTCTCCGGCCCCGCTCTGAATGAGGGCGTCGAAACCCATACGGTTGAGGGCGTGCCCCTGCGGGTTTACAACCCCGCCAAGACCGTGGCGGACTGTTTCAAATTCCGTCACAAGATCGGCCTCGATGTGGCGCTCGAAGCCCTGCGCGAAACGTGGCGTGCGCGCCGCGCCACGATGAAAGACCTGGAACACTATGCGCGGGTTGACCGTGTGGCCAAGGTGATGCGTCCCTATTTCGAAAGCCTGACATGAAGCCCGAACCGAAGCGGAATCTGCCGGCGTCCGTCCGGCAACGGCTGCTCACCTTGAGCGAGCGCCGCAAAGAGCCCTTTGACCTCGTGCTGGTGCGTTACGGCATTGAGCGGCTGCTCTACCGCCTCAGTCGCTCGTCCCACGCGGAGAATTTCCTGCTCAAAGGCGCGATGCTATTCGCGATCTGGGCGGACGGAACCCATCGGCCGACCCGTGACGTGGACCTTCTCGGCTCCGGCCCGCATGATGACGAGACGTTGAAGACGATCTTCACGGAGCTGTGTCGGCTCGAAATTGAGCCGGACGGCCTCACCTTCTTGCCCGAGAGTGTGGCGGCGGCGCCGATTCGCGAAGAAGCCGCATATCCTGGCACGCGCATTACGCTGGAAGCACGGTTGGAAAATGCCCGGATTCGGGTTCAGGTGGACATCGGGTTTGGTGATGTCGTCACACCCGAGCCGGACGAAGTTGAATTCCCCGCGCTGCTGGATTTTCCCGCCCCGCACCTGCGCGCGTATCCGATCTACACCGTCGTGGCCGAAAAACTCGAAGCGAGCGTTCGCTTGGGCGAGGCGAACACGCGGATGAAGGACTTTTTCGACATCTGGTTCCTCAGCCGGAAATTCCCGTTTGAAGGCGAACTGCTGAAGGCCGCCATCACCCGGACATTCGCCCGGCGCGAGATGCCATTGCCGGCGACGGTGCCTGTCGCGCTGACCCCGGAGTTCGCTGCACTGAAAGCCGCGACTTGGGCGGTCTTCATCCGCCGCAATGCCCTCGCGCCCGTTGAAATGACCGCAACATTGGCCGCCATTCGCATTTTCGCGTGGCCTGTGATGGAGGCAGCCGTCAATGCTACTGAATTCAATGAACGGTGGACGCCCCCGAAAGGCTGGCTGCCATCTGAATGAGTCCTGGTGGCATTTTCATATGAAGAACTGGACAGACTGGTTTAATTTTTTCCGCGAAGCCCGACAACCCCTCGAATTAGGGCCGTTGCCCGAATTCGGTGCTTCTCAATCGGACGCCACGGCGAACATGCGTAGAATTGAAAAACGCATGCGAACCAATATCGACAGGCTCTGCCTTGAATGGATCAAGACAGGAAAGTGGCCTGAAATGACCGAGCGTGAACGGTGGTTCGCAGGACACCGGTTTTCCGCTGCACAACTTCTTTTGCTTATACTGATGTCTCCCGGACGTGGTGATCCGCGACTGGTGCCTTCGCGCAAAACTAAGCGCACGGATCTATTGCGTTGGTTCCTTGTGGAGACATGGGGATTCAGCGCTAATCCAGTTATGGGGTGCGATGGAATTTTGCCTCCGAAAGTCACGACGAAGATAGGTAGCTTCCGAAATTAAGTCCGTTACGGGATAAAATTGCGCCACGGTTCTAAAGTTCAGAGCTTCGTCAGAATCTCTTGATGAACTGCCGGTCGATTCCGGGAGAGGAGAAACTCGTTGATGATTTCCACCGGAGAGGCGGGGTCGTTCTGAAAATGCTTCACGAGTGGATGCGAGTCGTTGGTAGATTTGGCATAGAGGCCGTGAGCCGTGCCAATGAGAAGGCGTCGTCCCTGTCGCTCCGCCACGAGCGGTATCGTGATCGGACCGGCCTTGACCCCGAGACGGATGTTCACGCCAGACTTTTGAAGCATCCGTGCCAGAGGATCGACTGCGGTCATCTGCTGCGCCCAGTTGTCGAGCAAGGGCAGCGTGCCGAGAACGGCATAATCGAGAAGCGCAAGCGCGAGATGCCGGTCGAGTTGATTGTGAAAGTATTGATTCCCGTAATGCCGGAGACATTCGTAGCAGGAACGATCACAACCGGCCGGACAATGGGCGAGGAGCTGACGGACTTCGTCGTCGAGAACTTCCCTCAGTTCATTGCCAATCTGGCTCGCATAGCCTGCTCCGCCGGAAAGCGTGTCGAAAAGATAGATTTCCCCAATGATCTCCTGATTCTGGGGATCGGTTGGATACACTCGAAACCCGCTGCTGAATTCCGAGGGGTCGAGGTCGAGACGGCGGCTCGCCGCGAGGTTGAGGGCCTCCGCTAGCGTTTTCATGGCGTGTTGCATCGCCATGAACGCCGCCTTGCCGGGATCGGACGTGGTTTCAAGGGGGGCCAGCGCTTTGACCCGCATGATCATCAGGTCGGACTTGAAATCGTTGCCCAAAAGAACCTGCCGGGAAACGCCGTCGCAGGTCGGGCCGGGGCGACTCCCGCGACCGGGAATGTAGCTCGTTTGGTAAGGTCGCTTGTGACTCGCGAGGCCGCCGGTGTCCTGATCGATGACGGCCTTTCCGCAAAGGGTGCAGACCTGGAAACCGTGGAGCAAATCCGGGTCGCCTTTGTTCACCACAACCAGATGACGATTTTCGGCAAAGGTCTTGAGGGCGTTTTTGCCGAGCGGACTCCAATCCTCTTTCTCCTGCCGCAACGGAATGGGAAATTGCGCCGGGGAGGCATAAGAAAATTCTTGGTCGTCGTCGGTCTCGTCGGCTTCCTTGCCGCAATGCGGGAGAAAAACCTCGGGCTTGAGGATGTCGCCGAGCGCGAGCGGGGAGTTGCAGAGCGGGCAGGCCGTTTGTGGCGCCGTGCGTTGGGCATCGGTCTCCTGCACGAATGAGCAAAGGGGGTTGGCGCAGAAAATGTAATTTTTCAGCTTCTTCGCGAAAAGCGGCGCCGCGCGGTCGCGCTCGAAGGGACTCGTGTTGGCGGTGACGGCGGTGCACCGATAATTCTTCTTGTCGATGACGACGATCCGACCGGGGGCGTATTCACTGAGCGCTTTCGTGACGGACTGCTGCGGCTTTTCCCGGATTCGCACCAGGGTGTTGTCGAGGTATTCGACGTTAAAGCTGCAAAGGTCGGTCGGAAAGGCGTAGGTCGGGAGCATTCCCTGCGCGAAAAGAAAATCGAGCAGCTTATCCTCCTGATCGTCGTCTTCCTCCTCATCCTCGGGCGAGTCAGTCGATGGCGGTTGGCTTAGGCTCGCGATGAAATCTTCGCCAGCGCCAGCGAGATCCTGCACGAAGTCTTTCGCGACCTTGGTCACAAGTGCCGCCGGGTTGGCGCTGGCCGCTTCGGGCAACCAAGCGGTGATCCTTTTGACCAGAGCGTGAGGGGGTTGAACAATCTCGGTTTCGATCCAAGAGCGGAAATGCTCGAAACACGGCAGTCCCACGTAAGGCGCGAAAAACTCGGTGGTGCGCCCCAACGCCGACGTGATGACGCCGGTGAGATTGCCCGGAAATCCCTGGAAATAGGTTTGAATGAGAAAGGCGTGAATGTGGCGGCGGACGATCTTTTCGTTGTCCGTTTTCACGACCGGCGTGCGGGGCGGACCGGACACCATCTTGGCAACGTTGTGGAAATAGTGACTGTCGTGCGGTCCGCCATGACAGTAGGTCACGACGGTGGAGACCGCCGATCCGCGGCGACCTGCGCGGCCCGCCCGTTGCTGGTAGTTTTCGCGCTGGGGCGGAACGTTGCGGAGACCGACCGCGACCAACGATCCAATATCGACACCCACCTCCATCGTTGTCGTGCAACTCAGGACATCGACCGGGCTCTCCTTTTTGGTGTCGATGATGATGTCTTGAAAGAGCAACTCGTGCATTTCGGTCGTGGCCAAGACCGTGCCAGCGTCGCGATACGATAGTTGAGCGGTGTGTTCCTCCGCACTGATGCACCGCGGCTGTCGGACGCCGGCCAGACACTCCTTCAGCGCATTTCGCCACAGCCCTTTTCTCGACGCGATGTAGGCGTTGGAATCGGGTTTAATGACCGCCAAATCCGTCAGATTGCAGGTCGGACAATGCCCGAAGGGAGCGACCGGGCTCAGATTGTGACAGCGGGTGCATTCAAACCAATTCGCGTCCAGATCAACGCGGAGAATCACCCGGTCCTGATCGAGGAAATGGCGCCCCGTTGTATTGGGTTGGGCAAAAGCCCGGAAAAGGTGGCCACTGATCTTGTCGATTACGTCGGCGGTGAAACCCTCGGCAACCAGGATGGCCCGGAGGTTTTCCGGCAGGTTGGGCAGGACGCCCCAATGATCGCGAGGCCAGCCCTCCGCGAGTTCTCGGGTGCGATCCGGGAATGTGCCAATGGCGAAGTCGGCGGCGAGTTCCGCCATCCAGGCGATGGCAAGATCGCGCGCCTGCGCGGCGGGCAGAGGAATCGCATCCGCCGCCAGCCCTTCCGCAAACATCCGCGAGGCGTTGCGGGCCGGTTCGAGCCAGCCGGCGGTGACAAACGGAATCGAATAGTAGGGACTGCAAAGCTGGCGGAGAAGCGCTTGGTGGAAGCGGGCGGGCGGGTTGATCTGATTCCACTCGTCGTGTGCCGTGAGAAGGTCGCGCTGGTAAGTCTCCCGATATTTCTGGACGTGATTTAGCAGGAGCTGGTGGTCGCTCTTGTCAAAATACGAGAGGTTGAATTCGCAAACGACATCGAGGAACGCCAGGTAGATGCGCTTATCGGAAAGCGTGGATTCCTTCCCGATTTTTTGCAGGCGCTGGGTGGCGAGGACGAGGCTTTCCCGGAACGAATCGTATTCCACTTCGAGTGGAATGTTGCGCGCCAGCCGGGCGGCCTTCTGACGGCCATCGGAAAACAACAAAACTTTGCGCCCTTGGTTCGGAAAGGCTTCCTTGTCGGCGCGGGTGGGCGGCTGGAGGAAGGTCTGGCTCTTGACCAATGCGGCAAACGGCTGCTCGCCCTTGGTCTTCAAGTCCATGATCTTGGTGTGTCCGGCCCGCCAGCGGCCAAGGCAAACGGGACATCGGTCGAAGGAATGCGCCGCGAGCGGATTGACCAAATTGGGGATCGCTGCGCGAGCTGGTAGAAAATGGTCAGGATCGGCCGGAGGCTGCCACGTTAATTGGCCAGACTTGATGTCGATCCAAACCTCCTGAGTGGGCTGGGCCTTCGGGTGGGGCTGTCCCCCGACCAACAGGTGAATTTCGCGGAGGCGAGCCTGATTCTGAAGTTCGGAGATTCCGACCGGCGATTCTTTCTCGTGAAACAGATAGTCGGGCCGGCCGCGGGACGAAATGTAGCCGCGCAGATACTCGATGCCGCAATCGCGGTGGGTCAGGAGTTCATACACGCGCGAGCCGCACTTACAGGTTTCGCGGGGTTCCGGCCACAAGGCACCGAGCAGAGTGCGGCGGGAGGTCACCTGGCGATGGGCGCAGTCGGGGTTGATGCAGGCGTAGAAACCTTGCAGGCCGCGAAAGAACAGATGGAGCCTCGCCGGCAGGAAGATTTTGTCCTTCGCGGCGGAGCGCGCAAAATTCGCCAGCGACAACAAAGCTTCGGTGGCTTGTGCGGCGGTGTCGGCGGGGGCGTGGGGAAAGACCGTGCGCGCGAGAACCGAGAATTCTTTCGCACCGGCGGTCGCTTCCCCCACCAGCAAGTTGGCGACCGGCAAGCCGGAGAGTTGGGTATAAAGCCAATCGGCGAGTGTGTCCGTCGTCACCCCGCTCGCATTCCAACCAAGCTTCGGTGCCAGCGCAGTCACGGCCGCAAGCGCCCGGGGCTTGTCTTCTCCAAAACAGAGGAATTCGTTCAGCCGGAATCCCGCCAGCGCCGCAGTTTGATCGGGGGACGCCGGGGACGCGGCGGCGAGCGGAGCAAACTTGCCGGTGATAAGTTCGAAGCCCGGCTTTCGACCCTGCTTCAACCCGGTGAGTTCATCGGCAAACTTGAGCGCATCAATTTGCGCGGCTCGGTCGCGCCCCATGCTCGCGCTGGTGAGGATGCAGCGCAGGCGTTCGCGAGGAATCTCCAGACGGGCCATGAGGCGACGAATGAGCATCGCCACTTCCGCGCCGCCGGTCCCGCGATACATGTGGGCTTCGTCCAGGACCAAGGTGAGGTAGTTGTCCTCGTGTTCCTCGAGCCACGCCTTGGTCTGGTCGAAAATTGTGCGCTCAATGGGCCGGAGCAGCATATACTCCAGCATCGAATAGTTGGTGATGAGAATGTCCGGGCACTCGCGCTGCATTTCGTGGCGCGTGAAAAGTTCGGTGTCTCCCGGTTGGGTCTTGAGGCGACGTTCCCAATTGCTTCCCGGTTCGCCGTAGAACCCGTGCAAATCTTTTTTCGGCCAGCGTCCTTTTTCCTCCAACTGCCGCTTGAGTGCGGATTGCTGATCGAGCTTCAGATAGAATTTTTCGAACAACGGCTTGATCTGGGCGGCGGCCTTCTTGCTGTTTTGCTCCCCCGGATAAGGGGTGCGGCTGGTATACATGCCAAAGCGGATGCGACGGCCAAACCTCGACTGGAACAGGGCCGCGACGCGGTCATCGCCGAACAGGCGGCGGATACGCCCCAATTGATCGGTCACCAGCGCGTTCATCGGATAGAGCAGCAAGGCCCGGCACCCGCTCATGTTCACGGAGTCGTTGCGCTTCGCCGCCGCTTCAATCGCGAGCGACCCGATGATGTTATGCAGAAAAATTTCCGTCTTGCCGGAGCCGGTGCCGGTGGCGGCAAGCACGTCCTTTCCCCTGCCGAGAAACGCCTCCAGTGCGTCGGCTTGGTGGTTGTAGGGCTCGGGAAACACGCCGACCTTGAGGGGCGCTAATTCGAGGAGTAAATCCCGCGCCGCTTGGGGAATCTTCAAATCGGCGAGTCGCTTCTCGCTGGCATAGGACGGCGTAGCCTCGACGTAGGCTCGCTGTGCGATGATTCCCGGCGTGTCGAACAGCTTGCGCCGTTCCTCGACCAGCGCTTCGTCCCGGATGTGATACTGTGCCTGGAGATATGAGCTGAGGGCCTCTTTTAGGCCGCTGACAACCGCGGTTACGCCGTAGTCCTGGTTCATGGGGCGGAGTGTGGAAGGTGCATGGCGTAGCGGGTGAGAAAGTTTCGCGTGGAGTCGCGCAGAGCGGCCGAGATCAGGAATTCGAGTTGGCCGGATTCCAGCAGGGTCCAATCGTGGCAGAGTGCTTTCAGCAGCCGCAGCACCTCGGGCAGTGAGTATCGGCTAAGTCGGATCGCGAAAAAAACGCCGTGCTCGACGGCGAAGACACGGCGGTTGATTCCGAGCGTCAGCTTTTGACCGTGGATCAAACGGCGGCAATCGACGTTGGAAATAGGTCGCACCGCAATGGCGGTGAAGACGCCGCCTTTCCGCTCGAAGCGAGCGATAAATTTTCGCGAGCCGTTCACGTTTTCGCGGGGCTCCCGACAAATGTAGGTGGGGCGAAGGTCCGTGAGCTGAGTCGCCTTGGCCCACGGCGCGCTATCGCGAAAGGTCGCTACTTCCCATTCGTCCGCTGCAATGTTCGCCTGCTCCAAAGGCGCGTGCAGTTGGCCGTGGGACCATTCCTTGAGTTCGATGTTTGGCGCGCCCAACCATGATTCCAAGTTCTGTCGCGGAAGGCCGGGCGACAAGGGTAACGCGGCGAGCCTGGCCACGGTCGGTCGGGACGTATCGACGTCAAAGTGAGGTCCCAAATAACGGCCCGGTGCGCCGCCAATGACAAAGGCCGTGCGGGGATCGAGCGTCACGATTCGTGGCGGCGCAGGGTAATGGTAGCCATTTCCAATCGAGACAAAATCGCCGATCTCCACGAGGTCATCGACCGCCTGCTTGACGGGGGAAAGTTCATCTTCGGTGTCTTCGTTGGCGAAGAACGTTTCAATGGCGCGAGAGCGAAAGCGGATCAAAGGGCTCAGACGTTCCTCGATGCTCCCGGTGAGTTTTTGGGTGGTAACGGGAGGCCCGTCGCACAACGAGAACATCGCGGTGCGGGCGTAATCTGCCATGATGGCCGCGGGGATGGTCTCACCGGTTCTTACGCCGATCGCGGCGAACACGTTCGGTCTCGTCAGGGTCGCGCTCACGCTTGGGCCTCCGGGGGAAAGAGGAGGCTGCGATGGGCGGCAAAAACGTCGTCCGCCTGGGCCACGGCTTCAACCGCCGCGAGTTCCTCCGGCGGGCAATGCGTGGCGGCGAGGAAGGGCAGCACCCACCAGCAGGCCAGCGATTGGAGGGCTTGCTTCGCCAGCGTGTCGGCTGGGGTGGCAGTCGGCAGGGCGAGTCTGCGCAGACTATGCAAAGCCGTCAGGGCGCTTTTCGCGTTGGCCAAGAATACGGCGGAGTTGCGGCCGATCAAGGCGCTGCGCAGGAAGTCGAGGTCGGTTTCAATCGCGGGATCGGCCGTGATTCGGGAGCATGACAGGGAACCGGGCGTCATTGGATTTCCCGTGCAGGGCCGCCACGAAACGGCGTCGGTATGAAATACGGGACCGAGTTCGGAAAATTTTGGCGTCGGAACGAGCGCGCTCGGACCCTCGCGCAGGCTGAATACGGTGAACGGAGAAAGTTCCTTGCCCATTGCTCCCCAGGAACGATTGAGGACCCGTTCGACGAGTTCGCCGCCGAACGCATCCAAACAGGATCGGTTTGCCCCCTGCGCGACCACGCCCCACGCGTCAACGGCCGGCAGCGCCTCTCGCAATGGCTGGAGTCGGATGAGTTCGATCAGGCCAACCGTCACGTCGAGCGTGACCATCGCGTTTCCGAAAAGTGAAAGCCCGACGGCATTCGCGACCATGCTGGACATCGAACCGCGAAAGGACACCGCCTGTCCGACGAGAACCGCGGCGAGAATTTCGCAGCTCCATTGGTTCGCGCGCGGCGGAGTCAGGCCCAGCGTTTGGAGGTTGCGGGCCAGATGTTGCTGCGCGGCCTTGGGCTCGCGCAACGGAACGGCCTCGGCCTTGGAAACAGAAAATGGCTGGGCTGGGATGGGCGCGCCGATGGGAGCCGGCATCGCCGGCGCAACGGGTGGGGCGCTGAGAAACGGCCGCAAAACCGTGATTTCTGAGAGTAGCGCGACGGAGTTCTTCGCCGCTTGCTCAAATTGCTGGCGGATTGCTTCGTCGATTTTTGCCGCTGCCGCGGCGCGGTCCGATTCGAGAGTTTGGATTTCCAAGCCGAGCGCCGTCTTTTTGCCCTCCAACTCCCGGAGCCGGGCTTGGATGGATTCGGCCTCGTTTTGCAGTCGGGCGACGGTTGCACGGGCCTCCGTTTGGGTGCGGCCGATTTCGGCGGTGGCGTCGGTCTTGGCCTGTTCGACAGCCGTCGCGACTCGTGCGGCGACCGCAGGATGCAATAATGCTTCTTGAATCAGCCGGGTGAACTCCGTGTCGAGGTGCGCAGCCCGAGTGAGCTGACGCAGGACGGTATCAATGCGGCCTTTGGTTTCCGAATCGGACTGGATCGACGCGAGCGCGTGGGCAAGCGCGGCTCGTTTCGCTTTCGTCAGGGTCGCCTCAAGAAGTTTTTGATCGTGGAGGGCGTCGAGGACTTTCTTGAGGGAGTATTCGAGTGGGGCGAAATCGAGGTGGAATTCAGGCGCCGGAATTGCCGGTCCGACGAACGTCGCGTCATAGCGCTGGTTGACTCGCACTTCGAAGGAGCGCAGCGCTGCGAGGTTTCGCCACGCCGGTTTCACGGTCAGGGCGGAGGTTTCATCCAGGACATACAACGTGCTCTCCGGGTTGTCGGGGTCCTTGAGCTTCATTTCCAGTGGCCCCGAAACGACGCCGTCGTTCAGTTGGACGTAGAGCTTCGTTTTCGCGGTCAACTCGCCCAACGCGTTAACGCCGTTCTTGAGAAGAGCCGCGATTTCGGTCGTTTGCTGGGATGACAACTTCAGGGGATACACCTGAAAGATGCAGGGAATGATTCGAACGGCGCGGTATTTCGCCGCATTGGGATCGTTGGCGATCTGGTCGAAGTTCGGCGCTTCGCTCACTTCAAAGACGCCCAGGTTCCCGATCCGCGAGGGAGCGACGTTAAGGGCCGAATGAATGATGCGGATCGTTCCGCGATTGGGGTATCGCTCCTTTGCGTGAGCGACGTGGCTCCACGCTCCGTCGCCGTTGACCGTGCCTTCGACGCGATAGAACGCGAAGATCCCGGCGGGATCGACATAGACGCAGGTGCCAAAGACGTGGGTCATGTCTGCACGCCTCCGGGTCGATTCAGAAGTTGACGGGCGTGAGCGCGGAGTTGGGCCGTGGTATCGCTCGGACGCGCGGGGTTGCGTCGCAAGAGCGCCTGCGTTGCAACCGCGATCCAGGCTTGGCGGGCGGCTGCGGCAGGTGACACTCTGGCCGGGCCTTGCAGTCGCTCTGTCGGCCTGGAGGGAAATGCAAACTTACCGAATCCAGCCGCATCGATTTCAAATGTCGGCCGGGCGCTCTTGAGGGCTTGTTCGATAGCACGTTTCAGGCCCGCACCGGCGTTTTCGCTCTGGGTGAGGGAATCTCCGCTGTCGATGGTCTGCCGTTGCTGCTTGGGTCCGACGCCGGTCGAGATCGAGAGGCGGATGCCGAGTGGAATCGAAGCCTCAATGAGGTCGGCAAGTCCGACGGACATGCCATGGAAGCGGGACGTGAGTTCGGTGCTCCAGAGGTATTGCTTTTCCACACGTCCGTTAACGCTGAAAAGAAAGTAGACGCCGGCCTGCTTGGACTCTCGTGCCGGTGGAGCCACGGCGATGGTCAAGAGGATCGTGCCATTGTCGGCACGCTTAACCTGATACAAACCAGAATGTGGATTGGGGAGTCGAAGATGGGCTTGTCGAGCGGAACCGAGACTCACCGATTGCGATTTACCGGCGGTGTTGTGAACGACGGTGAGGGTTGACGGGCTGGCACCATCGGCACCAAAGGCAAAGGATGCGGTGATCGCATCCACCGGCGTGGCCACCATCCAAGTGCCGTCATTAAGCCGGTAGGCATCGATGGGAGCGACGACCGCGGCGCTGAACTCCTGCTCGGCGATACTTCGGTCGAGCTTCGTCGCGATCCATTTCCTGATGTCCCTCGTCGGCGAGGTCGGAAGGGCGAAGGCGAATCCCGACCAGCCGTCCGCGGTTACGAGCGGTTGTGTGGGCAGCAGTCCAGAAGGCGGAGCGAGATTGGCGACACCGTGGTGAATGACGACATACGCCTCGCCCGGCGTGAGCGGGGCGCGACGTTCAACACGGCTGCAAAGCTGCGGCGAAAGCCGGAATAGAGTGACAGAAGCAAAGCCTTCCACGGCGATCTGTTCGGGCGGTTCGTCGGGCTCGAAGACGGTAATCAGGTAGTCTGCTTTCTGGACGGCTACGGGGAAGGGATTTCCGCCCTCCCGGATGGCGGAAACGTTGACGCGGCCATAGACCGTCGAGTTTTCGATGGTGAATGAAGTAGCCCGGTCAAATTTCGGGATCAGGATGCACGCTTGCCACCGGTGGCCGTTATTTTGCCGATTCAACAATTGCAGGCGCAGTGCCGGCTCCCGGATTCGATACGCGCGATCATTGACGACGTGTTCAACGTCGCTGTCGTGCGGCGCGAAATACAGCGGGCAGTCGGGCTCGGCCTGGTGCGGACGGTGCCCAAAAAAAGCGACCCGATAGTCGCTGACGGGGTGATAGAACAAAGAGGCCGCACAAATCGGGCACGCGAACTGACGATTCGGGGTTTTGGCGGCCGCAGTCGCGGTCACGATTCGTCCCGTAATCCTTTCGCGGCCAGTGTTCATATCGGCTACATGTTCGCGGCGGCGACTGCCGGTGCTGGCTCGGCCACGGGCTGGGGCATCTGGCCTTTGATGACGCGGAGTGTATCCTCTAAGGTCCAATTCCGAAATTCGGGCCGGCGTTCCGCACGGGGAATTAGCCACCGCTGGCGGGCGGCGACCGAAACCTCTGCGGCCGAGACGACGTCGCGCACATTCGGCCTGACTGCTCGGCCGGTGAGAAGCTTCGAGGCATTCTTGGCCAACGCGCACAGAAACACTTCCCGCCGGAGATTGTGCCGGAGGATGTCAGGATTCATGCTCAGGGATTCGAGTGCCAGGCGAACCACGCGGATGCGGAAATTCGGACCCTGGCCAAATTGATGGGCCTTGGCCCGCTTTGCATACTTGCCGCGCTTGCGGGCAAGGAAATTTCGGAGGTCGGCGAACAGTCGGTCGTTGATTTGGAAATGGCCCCAGCCCGCTGTGAATCCAATTGGCTGGAAGTAGTGGGTGCTCCCGAGGCGCAGGCGATTGTAGAGCGACGAACGCCCCAAGGACGATGTGGTCGTGACGACAAACAGGCGCGCGTGCTTCCGTTTGCCCGAAATGATGCCTTTCGTTTTGCCGTATTTCCTCTCGAAGGCTTCCGCGACTTCCTTCGTGCGGACGAGGCACGCCACGAGTTTGCCGCCGAGAAGCTGATTGTAAGGCGGAATCGCTCCGAGCACGTAGGCATCCATCACGTTGACGAGCCCTTTGCTGCGCTGCTTCGCATTCCAACCGAGGTGGCTGTCGCGCGCCGTCATGTTGAAGACGGGATCGCCAAGGGCGATAATGCCCATGAGCTTGTTATTACTCCGGTCCCACACGAGGAAGCGCATCCGGCGGCCGTAACCGGAAGACACGGGGACGCTCCAGGTGAGACTGGCGAGACGAAACAGGTATCCCCGCCAGTCCTCTTTGCTCTTTTTGCTTGGCGGAATTTCCTCCAACTCCGCGACGATGTTCTCGGGATTGATTTCCGCGCCCGCCGCAAAATGGATTTTCAGTTCCTCAAACTTTTTTTTGAACCAGCGATCGGTGCGATCAAGCTTGGCCTTCTTTTGCTTCCGGTGGAGATGGCGATAGGTGTCCTTGGATGAATCAGGCGGATGTAGTGAACCGTCTTCTGATTTTGTGAACCCCAAGGACTTGAGGTGGGCACGGATTCTACGCTTAAGGTTGGCTTCGTCTTGGAGCGCTGGGATGACCTTCACAGAGATAGGATTTCAGGCGTCGGCGCTGTGCGCGCAGACGAGGTTTGTTTCTCGGGGGCTGGAGTTTGCGGATAAGATTGCTGGCTACATGACTTAAACCGCTGGTCGTCCGCGGGCGAGACTGAAGATGGCCCGGCCGGCCCAAACAGGCGCCCGAAGTTCGGCCACGAGCCAATCAGCCGGCGATGGCCTGTCGCCATGAATTGAATATATGGCTTTTTAGGTCGTCGCGCGTGCTGACGATGAGGTAATCCACGAACTCGATCCCGAGCCATCCAGCGGTCTCGCCGAATCGTTTCACTACGCGGTAGTCGTGCTTGGTCATCGCCACGTTCTCGCTGGGTTCGCCCCGCACTATGGCGATGGCGTTTGCGTCCGCGAGTAGTGCGACTCTGAAGAGGTCTCGCGGCGGCGTCATAGCTGCCGCCATTGGTCCCGACCGGAGCAACGTTCGGCTGATCGGCCGGTGCTTCGGATTCATGGTGATGAGCCATAGGCTTTCTTCTCGGGCGCAGTCCGCGAAAGCGCCGAGCATGTATTCCACAAAGGTCATCGGCTTCGTCAGCGGGTCGGAGTCGCCCAGACGCACGAGTCGGTAGTGTAAGGACGTTTCAAATGTTTGCATGGCGTCCTCCTTAGATAAGTCCCGCACTGCGGAAGCTGTAGTAGCCCAGGCCAACCGGGTCGGCGGCGGCGGTGCCAATGACCACATGATCCATCAACTCGATGTCGATGGCCTTAGACGCCTCCCGGAGCTGGCGCGTGACTTGGACGTCTGCACTTGAAGGTGCTGGATCACCCGAGGGGTGATTGTGGACGCAGGCGATGCCGGTTGCTCCATGCTGGACGGCTTGGCGGAACACCTCGCGTGGATGCGCCAAGGCTGCGGTCGCGGTGCCCGACGTGACCTCCACCAATTTCTTTAGCCGGCTCTTCCGGTTGAGGCACAAAACCCAGAACTTTTCGACCTCCAAGCCCCGTGCGTATGGGGCCATGTGGGCTGCGACCAATTCGGGGCGGTTGAGCACGGGCGCTTGCCCGGTTGGCTGTTTGATCATGCGCCGGCCGATTTCGATTAGTGCGGCCAGTTGCTGCCCTTTGGCTCGGCCGATCCCTTTCAGTCGTCGGAAGTCTTCCGGCTGCCAACTGGCGAGTCCGGCGATGGACCCGGCCTGGGCGATCAATTGTGAGGCGAGTCCAAGAACTGAGTGTCCTTGGATTCCTGTGTGAAGCATGATGGCGATCAGTTCGGTGTCGCTGAGTGCCGCGGCCCCGAACATTTCAAACCGCTGCTGCGGTTGCTCGCCGCAGGCGATGGGCGGCGACTGGTGCTGGTCGTAGAAGTCTAACGTGGATTGTTGCATGTTGCCATGCGCCCGTTGCGCAACCCGTCCGGGCCTCGTGCCCGGTTATCAGGCGCACTCCGCGCGCTGGCCCTTGAAGGCACACCCAGCCACGGCCGAGGCCGCCGAGTGAGGAGCCTAGTCGCTCCTCGCGAGGGGGAAGGCCGAAGGACGGAATGGAGGAGCGCAGCGAAGCGAGAACTCCATGGCGGGTGTGACAGAATAGGGCAGCGAGCGGAGGCGGAGAATTCTTTCGGCCCGTGACTACGTTCACGCTCATGACACTGAGCAGGTTAGTCGATACCAAGCCGCTTTTGCCGACAGGCTTTCAACTGCAATTGTTAACTGATTGAGACCTGAGCGACGTCGGACCGGCGCTTCAAGTGCTCAGAACGGCGCCTCTTGTTTGGCCTCTTTAAGCACCCGTAGAATTTCATTCCGCACCGCGCCGCTGTTGAGTGCATCTTGCGCGTTACCGTTGATTGTTGTCACACGAGGACTGTTCTCCAAAAAAAGCACCCGTTGTTTAATTTTGTCTGCCGTGCGTGACACGATCACGATCCGCAATTGCAGATTATCGCGCATGCGTTGCTCGACTATATCGTTAATATATTGGTCGGAGAAACTGTAGCCGATGGCGACCAACACCTGGGTGGAGCGGAGTTGATCCGAGAACGCATGAACCAAGGTGAGAAAGGGATCTTTGCCGGAAAGCTTTGAATCGGTGCCGAAGATCAGCAGCGGTGACTTTTGCACCTCGAAATCTTCCGCCTTGGGATGGCGATCAAAAGTCAACGAGCAGATACCGTGCATTTCGTCATCCACCCAATCCAGGCTCCCGTGAAGCTTGTAGAGCCGGATGTCGGATTTCTGGTTGAAAAGCTCGGGATTCCACCGGCCCTCTTTGAAGCCATTAACCAATACGCGATTCGCATTAGCGAGCGCCGTCTCGACCAAAAGATCATAGTTGAGGGAGAAGATGCTGACGGCGGCGTCCTTATCATGGAGGTCGCCCATGCGGTTGATGTATTCGATCTTTTCTTTGGCGGGCGTAGCTAGCCACTCCTTGAGTCGAGCAAAAATGGTATCGCTGAATCGTTCTAGCGCCCCCTCCTGCTGGGCCTCCAGGCTTACGATGCGGTCCGTCCACGCCGAGACATACGGCGCGAGCGGATCTTTATGGCGATGCCGCAGGCGCAATGCGGCGGTCGCGATTTGCTCGATGTTGACGGGCTGATCGGGATCTAGGCCGAGCCGGCCCCATTGAAATCGAATCCCTCCGAGAATAAAGTAGAGCAGCCCCAAGAGAACCTTCGCCTCCTCGTTCTTCGGTTCGGCGGCTTGCGCGATCAGGTATTCCTTTAGTTTCTCCGCGAGTTTCACCGAATGCGGAAGTCCGGCGTCCACGGAAAGCCCCGCGCCAGTCAGATACGCAACTGAGCTTTTGTCGGCCATGCTAGAGGAACCAAAGACGATCTTGGATGAGTGCTCCCTGCACTTGAGAGAGATCGGCCTTCCTTAAAATGCGGCTGATAAGTTCGCTGTAATAGATGGAGACGGGAAACCCCCGCGCATTGAACGCTCGCCAATTCGAAAGGCTCAGATCGTAAACCTGCCCGATGACATCCCGTGTCGCCAAATCGGTCAGTTGCTCGCTGAAGTGCCTTATCCGGACGGCCGACGGGGGCCGATTGGCCCACGGCTGACGTTCTTCGGAGCCCTCGGTGTAGAGGAGGCTGTCAGTCCTGCTCAGGCGAATGCAGGTGCCGCGCCGAGGCACCTGATCCGGCGACTCGTCATCGATCGCAAAGAACCGATCTTCCTCAGTAATTTTGACGAACTCGATGCGTTGAAATGCAGCGTTGGCCGCGGCGACCGCTTTTTTGCAGAGTTCCCGCTCCTCGAAGTTGAAGTCTTTGGGAAAGTGCAACGTGAGCGTGCGAGGCTGGGGACGCATACCCTGCACGCGGCTTAGAGTGAGTTGAAGGGTGCGTTCAAGTTCAGGAAGATAATCTTCATTGGCCGCGCACGCGCGGCCGAAATTGGCAAACTGATAGATGCCGTTGCTTTGAAGGCAGGTGGTAAATGCGATGACCCTTTCGCGTTCGCGGGTGCGCGGGTGATAGGATTCCGACCGTCCCATTCCGATGACGATTTCCGTTTCGGCATTGGGTCGATTTACTGCCCAGGGAATCCCGCCAAGTTTGACGAACAGCCCTAGCGCGATGTTAGCGGCCGACCATTCAAATTGGGTGGAATTTTGGATGAGATCGAACGTCACGTTCTGGGAGAGCAACCCCTCTTTCAGCAGGGCGGCTTTCGTCGCAGCATACGCCGAATCGTCCTCCCAAGTCATGGACCTGGGATGAATATTGATGAACAGGTCCGGTGTTTCCCTGTTCGCTTGAATCCACGACTGAATGGCATCGCGGTATCGCTGGGCGCAATCGTGGTGGTCGTAACGGTTACGCAGCGTGAATCCGGTGATTGCCGCAACCTGGTCCCGCTCGAGCGGAATTTTGAAAACGCTGGGAAGCCCCTTGAAGGCGCCAATGCCATTGCGCAACGCGAGGTAGAGCGCGTTGGCCGCATCGCGGCTTCCTTCGGGGAAAACAAACGCGAGGCGCGGGGCAGGTTTGTCGATTTTGCGATACGGGCCGAACCGAATGATGCCGCGCAGGCGGTCGTCGTGGACCATTTGGGGGTCATCGGGCGAAAACCGGAAACCGGACTTATGAAGGACAGTGCAAGTAAACATATCAACTCCGTTGCACGCCTGTGGCGTAACAGTTGACCCAGACTTCGCCGGTCCCGTTCGGGAGCAGCGGAATGCTTACCTGACCGCGGTCCGACGGATCGAGCACTTTGAGCGCAGAAGCGAGTTGGTCCCGCAGAATTCCGGGATTGCGGCGCCCATCGGGTTTGAGTGAATGAGTGAGTTGCAGGATCCGGCGTTGGATCGACGTTTGGCCGGACTCGCGCGAAAGCACTTGCTCCATTTCGGCTAGAACTTCCGTGCGAGCCTCCAAAAACAAGGCGCGGCCATCGATCTCTTGTTGAGTTTGGTCGCGCAGCGAAACGCGATAGCGCTGGCAGTCGAGCTTTTCAATGATCGTGCCGAGATAGT
Source organism: Opitutia bacterium (assembly GCA_016187945.1). GTDB lineage: Bacteria > Verrucomicrobiota > Verrucomicrobiia > Opitutales > Opitutaceae > Didemnitutus. Next base: position 695,558 of record JACPIT010000005.1, on the reverse strand, counting down.
GTTCGTTGAACGGCGCAATCGCTTCAGGACAGGCGCCGAGGGCATCCGGCCATTTGAGCAGAACGGGGAAGCCGTTGTAGTCGCGGGTGGTCGGGAGGTCGCTCACCGGCATCGTGAAAAATGGGCGCACAATCCAGTTGAGCGTCAGTCCATGCCGAAACTTCGATTCGGTGTCCGCGAAATACTTCGCGCTCATACCCTGATGGATGGTAAGACCAATGCGCGGATACTGCTGGACCTCGCTCGTGACTTCGACGCCCCAATGGCGGTTGAAATTAACCCGCGCTCCCGTCTTCTCGAAGAATTTCGCGAGGTTGTATTCTATGAGACGGGCGGAGATAGATCGTTCGGCGGCGAGCGTGACCGTCGCGGATTGAGCATCGCCGGGGGATTGGCCGGCGATAAAATACAGGCGGATGGTGCCGTCCGGTTGCCGGAGCCTCACAATTTCCGCGGTCGGATGGGCCTCAAGGATGTCGTTAGACTTTTCCCACGAAGGTGAAGTAAGAAACGGTAAGGTGCAGTCCTTGCGTTCAAATGTGGCCTCAAACCAGTTTACGAGTATTGCCATCGGAAGGGGGCATCAGATAGTAGCGTATCGCTCTGGAATGTAGCGGGTCACAGTGTTGGTTGCTTTTAACTCCAACACTTTGAGGTGCAACCTAGTTTTCGAGGGAATTAGGTTACGTCTTGCCGCAAGTTCTACGGGAGGCGCAGTTACCATCGCTTCCAGTCGAGGGATTTTCGGCGCTGAGACACTCGTCAATAGGTTCAGCTACTTCGGTGCGTGCTGATCCCATTTCCGCAGCGAGCGGCGCTACCTGTGCCGTTGACGTGGGCGCACGGGTGTCATGCAAACAGAATCCATATTCTCCACGCTGCTCGCGGCGGCGGCTTTTCTGAAACACGCAGTTCAAGGTGTCGCCAGCCAGGCGGTCCGCGATTCTTACGAGGCCACGAAAACCTACCTGCGGAAAAAATTCGCCGCGAATCCTGACGCCACACGCGCGCTAGAACTCGCGACTGAAAAACCGGAGTCTCTGATCCGAAAAGCGCTGCTCGTCGAGGACAGCGCGTCGAGCGGCTTGGACCGCGATTCGGAACTGGCTCGGCTGATCGAAAGCCTCGCGGCGTTGCTGCCGCCGATGGCAAACACGGTAAATCAAAACGTCCGTATGAACGGTTGTCGAAACGTCGTGCAGGTCGCTGGGCGGGATCTAATCCGAACGGAAAAGGTCATCCGTCGAAATACGATCACTCCCGATGAGCGTCACCTGACCGTTGAGCAACGCGAGCGCATCCGCGAGGTGGCCGGCGAACTTGCCGACCGGCTAGCCGGTGACGAAGGAGAGGCCAATTTTGCGGCCGTGCATCGGATGCTCCAGCGCCGGTTTCAGGTTGCGTCCTACCTTTTAATTCCGCGCAGCCGGTATGAGGAAGCCCTTGGCTTTCTCCGGCAGCAACGGGCCATCAATCGTTCGCATCTGCGCGGTCGCAACCCCGTCGCTTACCAGAACGATTTTTACCGGGCGATCTTCGCCGGTGCGCGCGAACTCGGTTGGGGCGGCCAGCAGGTCTATCGGTTCGCGACGGAAAAGTTGAACCTTAAAACTGCCGTCGCATCGCTCAAGGAACTCGGTCCTGTTCAGTTGAAGGCACTCGACGGATTCATCCAACGCGAGGTGCGGACGGTGCGCGCCAGTCGCGACCTGGCGGGTGCAGCCAAGCCGGACTGATCCTATTTCGTTACGTGGCGCGGGTGCGCCACAACCGGCGGCCGGCGCGGAGTCTTGGGGACTCGACGAGCGAAGCCGAGCCGGGAGCCGCAGCGTGCTCGCCAGGTGGCGGCCCGCGAAGGCAGACGGCGGGCGAAAGCGAGGAGCGTCCCCAAGTCTCCGCGCGCGTGCCGCACGCTCCGCGGGTCCACGAGGGCACGCCGAAACAGCGCAGCGCGGCGTGTCTTCGTGGAAGTCGGGAATAGGCGCAACTGCCAGCCGGGCGACTGCCCGTATTCCCTCCGGGGCGCAGGTCTGCGCCGGTTGACGCTCCGCGTCATGCGACACGCCGTGTGTCGCACTTAGGAAGATCGAAACGTTACGCGCAGCGCTAAGGGGTGCTGTGTCTCAGGCAAAAAGTAACGTGGCTACGTTACACAAATCATTACCGCCAAGTCGGTTTTCCTCATCATGATTCAACCGCGAATCCAATTCAATCTCGGGAATGCGAAGCAATATTTCCGCGAGCATTTGAGCGTAGGCGACTACTATTCGCAGGGTGAGAAAATCGCCGGCGAATGGCTCGGTGAAGGTGCGAATAGACTGGGCCTAAAGGGCACGGTTAACGAGGCGGCATTTCTGGCGTTGTGCGAAGGAAAGCACCCTGTGACGGGTCAGAAACTCGGACAGCGGATGAACACGGTTCGGCAAGATGCGGACAGGGACGCGGTCGCCAATCGACGCATTTTTTTCGACTTCGCGATTGCACCACCGAAGAGCGTGTCGGTCGTCGCCCTCTATCAGGATGATCGTATTGTGACCCTGCACAACGAAGCCGTCCGGCGAACCATGCTCGAACTGGAAAAGTTCGCGGAAACCCGCGTGCGGAAATCAGGCCAGAACACCGAGCGCGCGACCGGAAACCTCGTAACGGCGTGTTTCCGGCACGACACGAGCCGGGAACTCGACCCGCACCTTCACACGCATTGTGTCGTGTTCAATGCGACGTTCGATCCGGTGGAAAATCGCTGGAAGGGGCTGCAACCGGCGGGCATGTATCGCGCCCAAAATTTCGCCACGAATTTCTACCGGCACGAACTCTGCAAGGGTCTCCGCGCGCTCGGCTACGAAATCGAAAACACGGCGCGCGGCTTTGAGATCAAGGGCGTCCCGCAGTCGGTTATTGCGCGGTTTTCAAAGCGAAACCAACAAATCAACGAGGAGGCCAAGCAACAGTTGGAAATAGGGTCACACGTCGCCGACGTGGGCGAGTTGCGCAAGCGTATCGCGCACGGCAACCGGCGGCGCAAACTCAAGGACTCGACCGCCGACCGGTTGCGCCCGTCTTGGGCGAAACAGTTGACGACGGACGAGGCGAAGGCACTGGGCGCATTGCACTCCGTTCAACCAAATCGAGCGAGGCCGGCGGATGTGGCTGGAATCACCGCGTGGGCGGACGAGCACTTGTTTGAGCGGCGCTCGGTGATCAACGACTACGAATTGATGGCGGCGGCACTGGCGCGCGGGCGCGGCGAAAATTACGATCTCGCAGCCCTACGGGAAGCCATTGAAAAGCGCGCCTACATCCGCGAGGACGGCACGCGCAAGATCACTTCACGGGAGGTGCTGCGTTGCGAACTTGACCTTGTCATGGCGGCCCGTGGAGGGCGGAGGCGCTTCGCTCCGCTCGCTGCTGACTTCGCCGCGTCGCCTGCGTTGTCGGCCGAGCAACGGGCCGCCGTGAGTCAAATTCTCGCGAGCCGTGATTTCGTCACGCTGTTTCGCGGCGGCGCGGGCACTGGGAAAAGTTTCGCGCTGAAAGAAGTGGAGCGCGGCCTGGCCGGGGCGGGCCATTCCGTCGTCGTGCTGGCACCTCAACGCCAGCAAGTGCGCGATCTGCAAAAGGACGGGCTCGCCGCGCAGACCGTCGCTCAGGTGTTGGTCACGAAGCAGCTTCCTCCGCGCGCGGTCGTGATGGTCGATGAGGCCGGGCAGATTGGCGGTCGGGAATTGCACGCACTCATGCTCCTTGTGCAAGCGCACCAAGGCCGGCTGATCTTATCGGGCGATACGCGCCAGCATGGAGCAGTGACGGCCTCGGACGCGCTGCGGGCCATCGAAGAACACGGAGGACTCAAACCGGCTGAAATTCGCGTGATTCGTCGGCAAAATCCGGCTCACGGTCGATCACAAGCGGAACGAAGGTTCATCCGGCAGTATCGCGCGGCCGTAAAAGCAGCCGCCACGGGCAAGGTGGTCGAATCATTCGACCGGTTGGACGCTTTGGGATGTGTGCGTGAGTTGCCGTCGGATGCGCGGCGGGACGCACTCGCGAGGGATTACCTTGCTGCGCTGGCGCGGAAGGAAAGCGCATTGGTCGTCGCCCAAACATGGGACGAGGTGCGTGGGGTCAATGACGCCATCCGCGCTCAACTGAGCGCGAAGGGAAAATTAGGCGAAAGCAGTCCGGTCATCGCTTACCAGGGAATTGATGCCACGGAGGCGCAGAAGCGCGACCCCGGCTTTTACCGGGCCGGCCAATTCGCGCATTTCGTCCGGCGGTATGGGCGTTTCGTGAAAGGCGAGGTTTGCGAGATTGCGGGTGCCACCGAGCGCGGGCTTGTGCTGGTGAAAGACGGGCGGCGCTCAACACTGAGCTACCGTTACACGGCACGCATCAGCGTGGCCACCGCGACCGCGATGGACATCGCGCCCGGAGACCGGCTGCAACTGAAGTTCAACGGAAAATCGGTGGAGGGCACTCCGCTCGTAAACGGAGAACTCGTTACGGTGCGGCATGTGCGCAAGTGCGGGGCACTGGTCATCGAGGACGAAACCGGAGCCCGTAAGACGCTCGCCCCATCACAAAGGTTGTTCAATCGGGGCTACGCGGTCACGTCCTACGCCTCGCAAGGAAAGACGGTGGACACGGTGCTGTTCGCCGATGCGGAAAATCGGGCCGCAACGAATCGCAATCAGTGGTATGTCGCGATCTCACGCGGACGAAGACGAGTCATAGTCTTCACCTCGGACAAGAATGAGCTGCGCGCGAATATCGTCCGCACCGGCGAGCGCGAACTGGCGCTTGAACTAAAGGCCGGAGCGATCGCGCCGGCCGAGACGGCGAACACGCGCCTAGGACATTGGCCTGAATGGACGCGCCAAGCCTGGGCGATCATTCGGGGAGCACAGCGGAGGCGATTCGTTGAAAACTATCAATCAGAGACGCGGCAGGCGTCGCGCGTGAGGATTCACTTATGAGCGGACTTCAAAAAATGTTGGACGAGCGTCGAGCCCAGGAAGCGGCGGCGGTGGTGGCGCACCCATGCTATTCCACCAAGAGTCAGGTCGCGACGCTTGTCGTCGAAATGTCGGGTGACGAGTGTTGGCTTTTGCCATGGCAACATTTCATCTTTGGCCGTCATCGCATTGCCGAGGATAACCGCGAGCAATTGATTCTCACATTTGTGGCCCACGAGGTCACGATTGTCGGAGTCAATCTCGGGCAACTCGCAGACGAGGCCGCAGGCCTGCGACTCGAACGGTTGCGCGCGGCAGCGGAAAAATATCTCAAGTCCTCTGGCGCTGGCCCCTTTGTCGAGCGTATCGACGTGCAGCCCGTCGCGGCGGCACCTCACGACTCGGCGAACGCCTTGACGAGGCCTAACAATACCTCCGCTGGGGTCGTTTTGAGGACGATGGAATCGACGCCTAAAACACGGTAGCTCTCGGTTTCGCGCGGCGTGAGGGAGGAGCTGTGGACGATGATCCGGCCGCGATAGTTGGCCTGACGAAGTAGCTCTACCAGCTCCAGTCCGTTGAGCCCCGGCATCTGGTTGTCAGTGACGAGAAGGTCGAAACGGCCGACATCCTCGGACAATCGTTCCCACGCCTCCAAGCCGTCCGCCGCGTGCTCGACCGTGTGGCCGGCCTGCGTGAATAGACGAACCATGATTTCGCCGAGGATCGTGTTGTCCTCAGCGCAGAAGATGCGAAGTGATCTTTTTTCGGGCATCAATTCCAGCAGATAGATGGACATTGGCGTTTCTCGTTTATTCGCCAAGAGAATAATTCTGCCTGCGAATAACTGTAAGATCAGCGCGTCTTGAAGCGCGCACCTAAAAACCATAAGACCAGCCGTAACCTCACCGGTAACGCCATTCAGCGCGTCCGCCTGGCGGCGGTTCCAAGGATCACGCAGGAGGATATGGTAGGGAGACTGGCGAGGCTGGGTATCCAGATTAATCAGTCACAAATGGCAAAGATCGAGAGCGGTGACCGCCCGATCCTGGACTACGAACTGGCCGCCATCGCGAAGGCGCTCAAAGTGCCCATCCAGTCCCTGTTTGACTAGGCCAGTGCCGCGCAATCCGACGAACGCCCCAAAAAAGGCGCGTTTCGTCCGAAAACGCCGCGCAACCGAACAGCGCGTCCGCCGGTCGATGCCTGATAGTCAGGAGTCGATATGTGGATCAATTTGTGCCTTGCCGTCACGAGCGCTGTCGCGGCCCGCGTGCTGTGGGCCGGACCTGGCATTATCGGCGGATTGGCCGTGGGCTTTGCGGTCCTGTCGGTTTGGGAGTTCTACAGCGCGGTTAATCGCCGTCTTCGGCCGTCGCCTGCGGTGCTCCGGCTCGGCGGTTTCACGTGGACGATGGAAGACTTCTGTCGCGGTTGGTTGATCACTGGCGAGACCGGAAGCGGCAAAACGCTTGGGGCCGTAAACGCGATGCTCTGGGAGGTCTCGAAGAACTGCCCGACGTGGGGCGGCGTCTGCGTCGATGACAAGGGACTATATGCCGAGACGCTGTCGGCGATGTTCACCGAACTTGGCCGGAAAAACGATTTGCTTGTTCTTCAGGTGAAGCCGGACGGTGCGCCGGTTGATTGGCAGCCGACTTACACGATCAATTTTCTCGAAGACCCGTATCTCCCCTATTCAGGAAAGGCCAAAATCGTTTGCGACGTGGCAGACGCACTCGGCCAGCGTTCGCAGCAGAGTTTCTTTCGGGTTCAGGCTCAGGTGCAGATGGAATTTGCATTCCGGGTGCTCGCCGCGACCAACTTCCCGGTTACGTTGGAGAAGGCTTACGACCTGCTGACCTCGGATAGCTTGCTGAAAGAATTCATCGCAAGGCTCGAAAAGAATCCATCACCCGAAGCTGAAGAGTTGAGGGACCACTACGAAAGCAACTTCAAGGCACAGCCGGCGGAACAACTCGGCGGCGTAAAGACGACCGTAGCGAACTACCTGAAATATTTCACGGACCCGGACATCGCGGCCGTTTTCTGTCCGACGAAATCAACAGTGTCGTTGAGCGAGATTGATCGCAGCAAGGTGATCTGCGTTTCCGTTCCCCAGCGGTTCACCGTCGAGCGGCGCTACATTCACACGCTGCTGAAGCTGGTCTATTATTCCCATGCGCTGCGGCGGTTTGATCGGCCGGCCGAAACGCGCGTGAGAGACAACCTGCTGATTTTTTGGGCGGGCGAAGCGCAAAAAGTTGTGACCGCCAGCGCCGACGGTCTGAGCGATTACAACGTCGTGGACATGATTCGCGAGGCCAGGGCGACGTTCATCGGCGATACCCAAGCTTACACGTCGCTGATTCCGCCGATGGAGGATGAGAAGAAAGCGAAGGTCTTCATCGCGAACATGGCGAACCGGATCACGTTCAAGGCTGCCGACGAGGACAGCGCGAGGATCGCCGCCGACACCATCGGGAAGCGGAAAATGAAGAAACGGACTTACGGCTGGACGGCAGGAAGACGCACGACCTCGTGGACGGACGAGGAAAAATATTTCATCGAACCGCACGAGCTGCGCCGGTTGAAAAAATTTCAGGCAGTCGTGCAGCACTGCGAAAAAGGATTTCGCAAAGTCACGCTGCCGCCGCGCGGAGCCAACGGAGGAGTGCCGTCATGGTATCGCAGTTGACGCCCTCCACGAACGGCAACGGCGCAGCGGGTTCGGCGCTGCCGCTGCTGCGTGGACTCCCGCCGCATCTCGCTGCGCGAATCAAAGGACAGGCTCACGTGTTGGGCCGTGTATCGTCTGTGCTCACGCGCGGGGAAATGGGTTTTGCGAATCCGCGCCGGCCCAAGGGTTCGTTCCTCTTTGTGGGGCCTACCGGCGTCGGAAAAACAGAAACGACGAACGTTTTCACCGCCTACCTCTTCGATGGTGCCGAGCCCATACGTTTCGACATGTCGGAATATCAGCTTCAAAAATCGGTGGACAAACTCATCGGAGAAAACGCAGGCGACCCCGGATTACTCGGACGTGCGCTGCGCGGTGTTTCGCGCGGAACGCTCCTCTTCGATGAAATCGAGAAAGCGCACACACTCGTTTTGGATCTGTTTCTCCAAATTTTGGAGGACGGCAGGATCACGCTCGCCACGGGCGAAACGTTGAACTTATCGGGGTTCTATGTCGTTTTCACGAGCAACATCGGTTCGGCAGAAGTCATGCGAATGGTATCGGCGCCGTTCGCGACGGTGGAGCGCACCGTGCTCATGCGGGTGGGCCAGCAATTGCGGCCCGAGTTGTTCGGGCGCGTCACCGAAAAAATCGTCTTTGCGCGCCTTGACTACCGGACGCAGCGGGAAATTTGTGAGCAGTTAATCGTGAGTGAGCGGGATCGCTTGGGCACGTTGGGTCATGCGATCACGGTCGAGCCCGACGCAATCGAATTCCTCATCCGCGAGGGCTATCACAAGACCCTTGGTGCGCGGCCCATGCGCGGAGCCGTGGAGAGGTATTTACAGGATGCGATTGCGACGTGTCTCCTCGAAGGCCGATCCAGTCCCGGTCGCATCGGAGTTAACTCCGCTCGCGACAACTTGGTTCTATTGGCGGAATAGGTAATCGCCTGAGATTTGCAAAACGCACGAATAGGCCTATTCTGACTGAGCCAACCACAGGCTCGGTTATGCCCCACCCAAACGGATACAACGCGATCAATGGGGGGACAATTCGTCGGTTGGAACTCCCGCCCACCTCTGTGCCGTTTCAGCGGGGCCTACTGCGGGGGCGTGAGGTGACCTTATTTTATGATCGGCTCTCTCCGAGAAATATCTCGGAGCACCGTCATCGGCAATTGCAGATCGCGATTCTGCTGGAGCCTGCGAAGCTGGTATTTTCATGGCGCACGCCCTCGGGTGAATGGCGCGAGCAGCGAATAGTCGGGCCGCAATTCTACGTCGTCGCTCCCGGGGTTTTTCACGCCAGCCGCTGGGAGGCGAATGGAGAAATCATGGTGCTTTATGTCGAGGAACGATTTTGGCGGCGGAAGATGAACAACGTTTCAGGCGCGATTTTTGCCGAACCCAATTCGCGCGCAAATCGCGATCTCGTGTTGTGGCAGCTCTGCTCAACCCTTCGTCAACTTTGCGACGAGGGACAAAGTGCGTCGCGGCTACTCGAAACGGTTGCCGGTGCGGTGGCTTTGCAGGTCATGGAGCTGCTTTGTGGCGCGCCACAGTCCAAGGACACGGTTGGTGGTGTGCTTTCGCCAAATCGTCTCCGCATTTTGGATGACTACATTCGCAAGGAACTGAGCTACGACATCCACGTGGCTGATCTCGCGAAGAAGGTCGGGCAGTCTGTGCCGCATTTCACCGCCGTATTCAAAAACACCACTGGCTTGGGGCCGTATGAGTATATCACGCGCTGCCGAATGCTTCGGGCGCATGAGCTACTGGCGACCGGCGAATATCGTTTGGGTCAAGTGGCGCGGGCGGTCGGTTACGACGATCAAGGCCACTTCACCTGGCGCTTCCGTAGTTTTTTCAAATATACGCCAAAGCTTTTGATGATGCAGGCGCGTTTGAAATCCGCCGAACGTCCCAAAAAATCCGACGAACGCCTCCAGCCTGTTTTCGCGAAATAGGGTCAATCGTAGGTATCGGTAGTCCGCATTTCTGCACACCGCAGGGCGGCGGCTTCCGGCCTCTGAATGCGATTCCCATGAAAACAAAGATCGGAAGAATAGTGGGGAGCATCGCAGGATTGCTCCTCGGAGCGCGGGAGGCGTCTGCCTCGCCGCTGGTGCTGGCGCAAGTGCCCTCGTCACTCAAAACGTCGTTCCAATACGGGCTCGGCATTCTTTTCCTTGGCGGCTTTCTCTGGGGCGTCATCAAAATTTGGGGTGGCGCTGATCGGATGTCGAAGGGCGACGCGGACGGAAAAATGGGCGTAGTGGGCGGAATCATCATCGCGGGCGCGGCGGCCATCATGGGTGCGCTGTTCTCCATCTTCGGCATGAGCGACGGCGCGCTGGTGCCACAGTTCTAACATGAACGAGCTGCGCATCACGGACACGAACAGCGCGAACGACACCAAGGGCCGGGCGTTCGGGCTGGAAGGCAATGACTTCATTTACGTGGTCGTTGCTTTCGTGGTCGCGCTCGGTCTTTACCTGCTGCTGACCGCGCTTCTCCACGTCGCGACATTGCCGGCGCTGGTGTTCTCGCTGCCGGTCTTGCTGGTCACGCTCGCGTGGGTTGTTCTGCTGCGGCACAACAAACCCGAAGGCTATGCTGAGGATTTGTTCGACCATCTGGTGAACCCCGAAGGCTGGTCGTTCGCTCCGCGAACGCAGTCCCGTTTGCCGGGAAAGGCCAGTTATGAGCAGCCGCGCGCCTAATGGATACTTCGCGGAAGGACTGATGCTCTTCGGAGCATTGGAGAAGGGTGGCGTTGCGACCAAGGGCTTCGTGCTGCAACCGCCCGACCTCCGGGGCGGCAGCGTTGCCCACCTCAACGGCTACCAAGACAAGATTCGGAGCCTGCTTGCGAATCTTGGCGAAGGGATGCGTGCGCAATTCCAATGGACGTGTAATTCCGACTATAGGCAGGAACTCACGCGCTACTTCCGCGAAACCGAAAAAGTTACGCATCCATATATCAAGCGCGCCCGGCAGGAACGATTCGACCGCTATTGGGAGAAAATGCACCGGCGCGAACTACGCCGTGAACAGCTCGTGCTCTTCGTCTCGACACAGATTGCTGGTTACTCCGCCAACCTGAAAACGCGCGGTGGGCTGGAGGCATATTACGAAAAACTTCTCGGTCAGTTGCGTGCCCAATTCGAAGAGCTGACCGGGACGCTCCGCACCATCTTCGGCGCGGATACGACGGTAACACCGATGGATGACCTGGAGAACTTCACCTATTGCTCGAAGTTCCTCAACCCCTCGCTGGCGGAGCGTTTCGATCTGGATTTCGCGAGCCAGTTCAACCCTGCGCTGACACTCCAAGAAAACTGCTGGAACTCGGACGGCGTGGGTCTGCAAAAAATCGGATTCTACCTCGATGGACGCTACCACACGATTTTCACCCTCAAGCGGTGGCCGAGCCGAACTTATCCCGGCATCATCTACCGGCTGACGGGCCTCCCGTTCCTAGACTATCAAATCACCGTCAATGTCGAGCCGTTGCCGGCGAAACGTGAGGTGGACAAAGAGGAAAAGGCTATCGAACGACTGCGCGGTGAATACGAGGACACGCAGCGCCATTCGCTGCTCGTCGCCATTGGGAGGAAGGAACGAAAGATCGACTCGCTCTCGACCGGTTTCATCCGCGCGTTTTCGGCGACGTTCATCATCCGCATTTGGGACGAAAACGAACCGGCGCTTTCGGCCAAGTGCGCGGCGATAAAAAATGCCATCAACAACCTCGGCGGCGCGCAGTATTACGAGTGTGCGTTGCCGAGCACGGCGAAGAAGTTGTTTTTTGCCTCCTGGCCCGGCTGGACGGGCAGCACCTACCGACACCGCAGCCTCTACGCGGAGGACAGCTATCTTGCCGATCTCCTACCATTCTCGGCGACGTTCACGGGACACCTCGCGGAAGCCGAGGCGCTTTACGACGGCTCGCAGAACAACCTCGTCGGCCTGCGCACGTTTCTCGGCAATCCGCCGACGCCGCAGCACACGGTGCTGCTCGGCGCGACGGGGGCGGGAAAGTCGATGCACATGCGCGACTTTTTGGAACAGACCGCGCCTTACTACCATTACACGGTCATCATCGAGGAGGGGCTGTCCTACGAGAAATTCACGAAGGCGCTGGGCGAGCGTCCCATCATTCTCCATCCCGACGGTGATCTGACGATCAACTATTTCGACACGGGCGGAATGCCGTTGAATCAACTGCAAATCGCGACGGCGGTCGCGTTGGTGTCGCGCATGATCGGTGAAGCGGCCGAAGTTGAAGCGCAGCAATCCCGCCAAGCGGTCCTCGCCCGCTACATTCATCAGCTTTACGAGGACGCGTTTGACGAGTGGTCAAAGCGCAATCGGGAGCAGCTTCCCCGGATTCAGCGCATGGCCTGCGCGACACATCGCTGGAAGCTGGAAAAGATGGGCCTCGGCGTGACGGAAATCGAAGCCTTCGCCGATCTCCGTGACCGCATCCGGGCGAACGAGGACGAAGCGCAACAGTTCGTCGCCGGCATCGGCGAAGCCGAGATTACGGGCTTTCTTAAAAATCCCCAGACGGAGCGGATGGTGATGGCGACAGCACATGCAGACTATGGGCGGGAGGACTATCCCGTTCACGCGAGCCTCGTTGAGCTCATGCAGTTTTCGCGTTTCGAGGAGCACAAAAAAGAGCAGATCGATCATCTCGCGACGCTGCTCGCGGCCTGGTGCGCACACGGGCAATATGGGCGGCTCTTCGACGGCGCGACCAACGTTTCACTCACCGGCAAGATTGCGCATTTCGAATTGGGATCGATCCCTGAGCAGGCCATCGAACTCAAGACGGTCGCTGGGCTGCTCGTTTCGGGCTACGCGCGCCAGCATATCATTTCGCTGCCGCGACACCTTTGGAAACGCCTTGTTTACGAGGAAGCGGATCGCTTTCGCAATGTGCCGGGCGGCGAGAAGGTGATGGCCGAATCTTGGGCGCAGTTGCGCAAGTTCAGTTGTTGGGCCGTGGCGATTCTTCAGCAATTCGGCCGGCTGAAAAACACTGCGCTCCGCCCGGCTATCATCGGGAACAGCAAACAGTTTTTCCTCATGCGCCAATTCGACCGCAGCGATGTGGACGAAATCGCGCGCGACATCGGCCTCCCAGAATCGGTGTGCGCGTCGATTCAGAACTACCCCATGCCGGAGCAACAACCGGACGGGAATAAGTTTTCCAGCCTTTGCTTTTATTCTCCGGTCACTGACCCGCCGTTGTGCGGCACGGTGCGAAACGTTCAGGCATCCAAGGAGGTCTCCCATGAAAAAGCAGCGGTGTAATTGTGCGGCGGTGGCTGCCGTCTTGGCGGCAATGGCTATCGGATTGGCCGGGTGCGGCACCGTGGGTGGCGCGGCCTCCGACCTCGGTCTGGCGGGCGCAGGCGGTGCGATTGGCTACGAGGTGTCTGACCATCGCATCGGTGGTGCGGCGGCGGGTGCCGCTGCTGGTTACATCGCTTCCAAGGTCGCCCAATCGGAAGTGAAGCGGTCGGACACCGAAGCCGAGAAACGCGGATTCGACCGAGCGCTGAACCAAGCCGTGAAGCAACAGTATTGGATCATTCAGAACCAGCAACGTGCGCCCGCCGGGGATTCGCGGCCTGCGAATCAAGTGCCGGTGCAAGTCCCGGAAACAACCGTCAACGGCGTTCTTCGCAATGCCACCGTGGCCTACGTGCCCATTGAACCATGAAAAGCCTCCTCTTCTTTCTAGTCGGGATTATGACGGCGGCTCGGGCCGTCGCTCAAATCCCGGTGACGGACGTAGCCAACTTGTCGGCCAACCAATTTGCCCACGCGGAAAACGTCGCGAAGTGGATCGAAAGCATCGGGCATCTGAAAACGCAGATAGATCAGCTCAATCAGCAAATCAGTCTGCAAACCGATCTCCGCGCGTGGACGGGCAATCCTGCCGAGGCCGGCGGTAAGCTTGTCCTGGATAGGCTGGGCGCAACGGATCTGGTTCGCGACTATGGCCGCGCCAGGGACGCCGTGGTCGGTTTGGTGGACAGCCTCCAATCGTTGGGGAACACCGGGGCGGGAACGTTCCGCGCGCTCGGCGATGTCGATCTCAACGGAAACGCTATGAAGCGCGACGCGCTCACCTACCGGCGGTATTCGGTGCTGGACGCGAAGCAGGACAATTCCGACCAAGTCGCGCAGGAAACGAGGGCGCGAGAGAAAGAATTGCAGGCACAAATTGCCGCAACGCTCGAAGACATGAAGGCGGCGCCGACCGAGGCGGAGGTTCAAAAGCTTTCGGCCAAATTGACGGCACTCAATGGTCAGCTCGGCCAAGTGGACGCGGCACGCCGCCGCGAGGTTGACGCCGTGGCCCTCCAAAAAATCGCGAACGATGCGCGGTCGGAGGAAGAACGCCGGGCCGCTGCGGAACTTGAGGCACGAGACAACTACTTAGCAAACCAGCGCATCACGGCCTACATGAAAACGCTGAAGATGCGCCAAAACTACGATGAAACCAAATAAGATCATCCTCCCGTTGGTTTGCTTCACGCTCGTGTTCGCCGTCGGCGGCTGCGGCGCTTCCGATAAAGAAAAAGCGGCCGCGAACGAACGTGCGCGCCTCGAACTTGAGAAAAAGCAGGAACAGGAAATCCGAGACTCGAGTAAGGCCGTTACGGAGATGAACAAGAAGCTGGGGAAAAAGCCGCCGGCAATCGACTTGGGGTTGCCAACGACAACGACGCAGCCCGCGCAGGCTCCAGCCCCAGACCCGGCGAAAGCGAAGCAGCCGTGAGCTTATGGAAATCTATCTTCCAACTCTTGAATCCAAGATGATCGCGCTAGTCGCCGCGTTTCGATTCATCGTCTATGCGGTCATGGTGGCGGGGCTGATTTTCGCGATGGCTTCGCAGCGCTCGCAGACCGGCGTCAGCCTCTTCGTTCCGCTCGTCAAAGCCATCGTCATTATCGCGGCCATCGCCTACATGGACCAATGGTTCCCGAAGGTGGAACAAGTCTTCCTGGCGGTCGCGGAGGCTGTCGCTCCCGGATACAACGAGCATCCCACCGCAGCGTCAGATACGATCCGTGATTCCACGGCGGACAATCCAGAAGGCCAATCGTGGTCGTGGCGGCATCTGAATGAGTCGATCTACCAAGCTGTTTCTCGCGCGCTCGCGAATGTGTTCATTTACATCGGCACGCTCATCACCGTGCCGATGCTGATCCTTCAGTATGTCCTCCGGTGGCTGCTCTATTTGCTCACACCGTTTGCGCTGGCGGTTTTCATGTTGCCCGGCTTCGCCGGCATCGGCGTTCGGTTTCTGCAACAACTGTTGGCCATCTTTGCGTGGCCGATTGGTTTTGCTCTGACAAATCTTGTCGCCCTCGCCGTGTGGACCGATTTTCGCGGTGCGGTGGGCGCAAATCCATCGAGCGTCGGTGACGCGCTTTATTCGCCGCTGCTGACCTTCATGGGCGGAATCCTTGCGACGATCATGATCGTCGTTGGAATGATTTCGACGCCCATCGTGATGCAGATGCTCTTTGCCCAAGGGCACGCGTTCACCGGGGCGTCGGCAAATCCGGGCCACATGGTTCGCGGAGGTGCGAGCATGATTTACGGCGTCGGCGACCGGCTGGTCGGACAACGTGGCGCCGCTCTCGCCCCACAAGCTGCGGCGGCAGCTTCTTCCGCGCCGCCATCGCCACCGCCGATGGGCTTGGGAGCGCGACCGGGTATCTAATGAGGAGGCATTATGATTTCGACCCTCGAACAACCTCCCGTCGCGAGTCTGCGTGAGACGCCGGTAGATCAAGGAAAGAAGCTTCCAGCAACGGCGGTGCGCGGCGCGGCCTTCTCGCCCGCAAAGCTTTTCGCCGATCACGCGTTTGCGGCGCGCGTTTGGTTCATCGTGGCGTGCGTCGCGCTCATGTTCTGTGTCATCCAACCCTATCTAATTATCCGGGCCTATCGCGCGCGCGAACGCGTTGTGGTGCTGGACGGGGCGGGCACGTTCGCCACGTCGCCGCTGCTCGGGTTTGAAGAGGCGAAGGAACTGCATGAGTCGATGACGCTGTGGGCGACGCTCGCTCTTCTTCAACGCAACCCTCGCGATTTCGATTACCCGGATATGCTGCAAAAACTTTTTCTGATCGATGCATTTACGAAGGCACAGGTGGACCGCGAGAAGTCGCGCCCCGAATTTGAACTCAAAAATATCCATCAGAAGCCCGAGGTCTTCAAAATCGACATTTTGCGCACGCGCGAGGATCGCGTGCTCGTGAAAGTGGAGGGCCAGTTGATCCGCACCGGGATTTTCGAGAACCAGACGTTCACGGAAAGTCCGAAGTTCACCTTGAACCTCACCTTTGCCCGCAACCCAAACATGATGGCGAACAAGCGCTATCCGCTCGGCGTATGGAGCTACGACTATACTCTCAATTGATCGCGGCGGCGTTTGTGTTGCTGGCGATGGCTCGGGCGGATGTTCATCCGCTCCAGACTCAGGTCATCAAGCAATTCCCGCTGGATGAGCGCACGGTTTACGAGATTCCCGTTAGCCGGGAGGTGCCGACAACGATCATGTTTCCTTCTGCGATCACCGCGATTGAGGGTGCGAATGTTTCCTCCAGTCCCGAAACGCCTGCGCCGCTGCTGCTGGCCTACACGCCGGGTCGATATTTTTTCAGCGTGCGGGCCTTGGACCCGACCGCGAAAGCGGCCGTCAATGTTGTCTGGAAGAACAAAACTTATGTCCTGCGCTTCGTGACCGGGCCGGAGCCTTACGGCTCGGTCACGTTTTACGAGGACGAGCTGGCTGGCCGCGGTGCGGCGCTACGACGGCGCGTGTCGCCCGAGGTGCTGCTCGGGCTTCTGGATCGGGCGAAGAGTTTTGGCCTGATTCAGACCCAGTATCCCGAGGCTGTTCAGCAAATCGAACATGCCACGCCGGCAACGGTGAGCTACTATCGGGATTTTCACGTCACGGTTGAGGAGGTGTTTCGTTTCGATCCCGAGGATACGTTGGTCTTCCGGCTACGCTTTGAAAACGCGGGCGACAAAGAAGTGATTTATCAACCTCAGCGGCTCGCCGTGCGCGTCGGCCAGGAAATCTACTACGCTTCGATTTCAGATGCGTCCGGGATAGTTCCGCCAAAGGCGACCACGGCGGGCTTCTTCGCGATCACGGGGACGCCGCGCGGCGGCCGGGCGAATCTCTCCATCAAAAACGCCTTCAGCATCATCGTCTCGCGAGTCGAACGGGACGCAAAATTGATCGTGCCGCAATAGCCATGCGTGTGCTGCCCTATCTGAAATCGCCCACCGGGAACCTGGTGCTTTTCTTCGGCTTCATCGCCGTCGGCGGACTGCTCGTATTTCGCAGCAATGCGCGGGAGAAAGCGCAGGCCGCACAGATGACGAAGGTGACCGCGTCAGAGCAGGGAGCGGCCCGCGAGTCGATTACCCGCAACGGGCTGCCGTTCAAATTACCTCCTCTTGTTCGCAAGAGCGCCACTGTGTCCGATGTGCCTGTCAGCGATCCCGACGAGACGCCCACTGCAACGGCGGTGGATGCGCGCGGTCAGCGGGTCGCCGCGAAAGGAACGGAGCCTCGGGTGCTGCCGATAAGCCTGTTCTCGGTGGCGACTGATTCGAATGCGGCGCCTCCGTTGTCGAAGACTTATGCGCCGTTCGGACGACTGATCCCGTGTGAAACAGTCATCACGGTTGAGTCCTCGAAACTGGACACGCCCGTCATCGGATTGGTTACGGAAGACATTTACCACAATGGCGAACTCATCATCCCCGCAGGCACGGAAGTTCATGGGCGCGCGTCGCTCGATCGCGCCCGCGAGCGAATTGCCGCCTCCGGAAAATGGGTGGTCGTGTGGCGGGACGGGAGTCCGCTCAATGGGACGGAACTGGTTTTGAATGGCATCGCGTTGGATCGTGAGAAAGACGACGTGAGCGGCGAATTTGGGATGCGCGACGGCTCCGCTGGCTTGCTGGGCGACCTGATCAAATCCGACAACTGGCAGGAAATTCGACTCTTCGCCTCGACCTTCCTTGCGGGCTTTGCGGGTGGGCTCCAGCAATTGCAGAATCAAGGAACGGCCTTCGGTGGCGTTGCCCAGGTGCCGGTTGTTTCCACGCGCAATGCGGCGCTGGCGGGCACGGCTGATGTCCTCAACGCGTATGCGCGGCAAATTCAGGAGGCGATTGCCCGTGACGGCTTCTTCGTGCGCGTGCCGGCGGGAAAGCAATTTTATCTCTACGTGACTGAAACCATAGATCAGGCGAAAGGCACGCGGGGCAATCGCAGCAACGAGGAAATTTGGAGGAAGCAGCAATGAAAACTGGAGCGTGCCTTGTGTGCATGGCGCTGGCGCTCTGCGCCGGCTGCGAAACGATCCAACCGAAAACGGTGGCCAAGGCTCCGCCGCCGCCTGCGCCGGTCGCCCCCGTTCCGGTGTCGGGCACAGACCTAGATCAAACCAACGTCGAAAAAGTCCGCATGAGCGAAACGCTCAAGTCCTATCCGACCGGTCGCTACGTCGATCCGGGCGACCCGAACGTGATGCACGAGGCTCATGTCGTGTATCGGAAGGAAGCCGGGGCGGCGTGGAATTTGAATCCCAATGCGCCCACGGTCGTCCCGCTCGGTCCGACCCTCGCGGTGGCCGATCCCGCGAAGCAGCCGAATCCATTACCCGCCGAACTCGAACAGAAGATTGCCCAGCAAAATCAGCTTATGGCCTCGTTGATCGAGCAGAACGAAGCGCTGTCGGCTCAATTGGCGAAGTTAACCAAGGACATGACGGACATGCGCGCCAAGCAGGCTGCGCCGAATCCAGACGGAGGAAAGTGACATGGAAACAAACGAACCACCGACCCTTGAGGGCTTGCCACTCGTGTTGCCGGCCCATCTGACCGCGAATTTCGAAAAGGCTGACCGGCAGCTCATGGCGTCTTACGGAAGCAGCCCCGGCGTGACCGCCCTTGTGCGCCTTTGGATCGCCTGCGGCACGTCGAAAGAAATTCAGCGCGAGTTCGAACGTGCGGTGTTGGACATTCGCCGCAAAACCCTCAACCCGCCGGAAAGCGGCCAATTCGATGAAGACTGTCTCTGACTTTGGGCGATCCTCGCCCGGACAAGGTCAATTGCCGTTGGCGACCAGCCGCCTTGCTCAACAAATGGCTGGGGTAAGACAGGAGGCATTATGCCATCATTAAAACAAGCACTGGCAGAAAGGAAGGCGCAGGAAACCACGCTGCGGAGAAACCCGGAGATTGACGCCAAACTGGATAAGTTCATCGGGGAGAATCCGAAGCTCGTCGAGTATTACAACGGACTCAGCAAAGACGATCTGATCCGAAAGCTCATGCTCGGCAAGATGCAGCGGGCGGAATACTCGAACGGTCGCAACGAGGAAATCCGGGCATGGGTGGAGGAGCATCCCGAGATCAAAACCAAGATCGAAGAACGACTCCGCAACGTGCCCGCGGCCAACCGGGAACGCGCGTTTATCAACGCCGCGAAAACGGAGGCCATGAATCAGACGGTGCGGCCCAACGGTGTTCGCGTCTAACAGCGTCTAACCTGGCGGCGGGCGTTTCGACGCCCGCCGCTCTTTTAAGTTTTCTAGAAAATCACGCGGGTGAGAGACCGAGGGATTCAATGGATTCATGTCCGCCTTGAAAGTGGGTCATCACCCGCACCAATTATCGCAAACCCGAGATCGAGTGTTTTCGTTTCTGCGCTCCTGAAGCGAACCGAGTTTTTCAACATGCGGGTGGGAGACCGTCGTGTTCCAAGGGCTCCCAAGCCCGTAAAGTTATGTGGTCACCACCCGCGCCACTCGTCACATGAAAACCCTCAAACGCGCGAGCGTTTCTCCTACCTACGTTGGGATCGACATCGGCAAGGCACAGTTAGATGTCGCTGCGCCCCGCCTGAGTCTGCGGGTGCCCAACACCGCTGAAGGGTGCATTGAGATGTTTGCAGCCTGTCGCGGCGTTGGCAAACGACTGCATTTTATCTGTGAGGCAACAGGCTCCCAAGGTAGGACTCTGGTTTCATTTCTACACGCCCACCGCTGCAAGGTTTCGGTGTTATGCCCTCTGCATGTCAGGCTATTTGCTAAGGCGACCGGTTACTTGGCGAAGACCGATAAGATTGATGCCGGGATGCTGGCCGCCCTTGGCCGCACTCTTCACCCGAAGCCCACTCGAAAAGTCGGCGCTCCAGAAAGGCGACTGCGGGAGATCATGCGTCGGCGACAACAGCTGATTTTCCAGCAAACGATCCAGAAAGGGCAGAAACACGAGCTCTTCACGAAGGAACTAAGGGAAAGCGCAGAAAACGTCATTCGCGCCATACACGCCGAGGTGGTCCTGCTCGATGCTGCTGCTGACGCAGTTATTAATTCGAGTTCACGCCTACTCGCCAAGCGGGATGCGATGTGCGAAGTGAAGGCCGTCGGGGTTCTGACGGCGAACCGCGTCCTCGCCGAATGTCCTGAAATTGGGCGACTGAATCGTCGCCAGATTGCGGCGCTGGCAGGTGTTGCGCCCTTCAATCGAGATAGTGGGACTGTCTCAGGCACTCGTCATATCTGGGGTGGGCGAACGCATCTGCGAGCGGCTCTTTTCATGCCAGCTTTCGTAGCCGCCCGAGTGAATCCGGTAATGTCCTCGTATTATCAAAATCTACGCGCGCGAGGTAAGCCGTCGCGGGTCGCGCTCGTAGCCGTCATGCGGAAGCTGCTAATTCACCTCAACCATCGTGCTCGGCTCGGGGAAATCGCGTTTAGCGGGGTGAAAGACAAACGGGGCTGAACGCCGGCTGAAAAGGACCGGCGACATGCCGAGTCCCTTCATGAGGAGAAACTCACCCTTGTTGAGCATCGCGGTCTTGCTCAAAGCCGCGCGCCCGCCCTGACTCTCCGTCGCATGAGGCAGCGCGTGCGGAACAGCAAACACTACGAAACTTCAGGGCCGTTTGCTGGCCTATGGGTGCGCACGTCGCGGGCTTTGAGCAAGGCGGGCTACAAGAGTCGGAGGAAAGTGCGCGCCGACATCGAGGCTGGTGCATTGCATCCTTACATCTCAATTCACGACTACGGCCGATACGCTGACAGGGAGGTGCGAAAATGGCTCGGCTTGAAAAGTTGGAGCGAATGCTGGGGGAATGACCCAATCATCATTCGCCGCCCACGGATCCCGCGAGGCGCGAACGAACCCCGCGACATCTGATTCCAACAGCGTTCGTCTAGGCCCCAAACCTCCACAGCCTCCAGCATGGAAGATCATTGGGCCATACGGCAGATGCCGTCGTTTCGGTTCCGGGGACTTCATACCCCGTGGGGTGATGCAGAAAAAAATTAGGACGAGATTAGGACAAAACCTCCTTTCTGGTTTGATTTCGTTCACACTCGTTATACCTTCTTCACTGTTCTAACTCACTCATAACAACACAAATACTCGGTTCACGAGCCAGTTGTGTTATCGAGCGTTTCCCGGTTCGAATCCCCGTGGGGACGCCACTTTGGCAGCCCGCAACTCTCCTAACGAGTTGCGGGCTTTTCTGCTTCTGCGGGCGGGAGAACGGGAGCGGGTTTCTCCGATGGTTCAGCCCCGCGGCCGATAGCGTCGCACCGCACTCGGCGCGATGCCGTGCACGCTCTTGAAGCAGCGCGTGAAATGATACGGATCGGCAAACCCGACCTGCGCCGCCGCCTCCTTCACCATGCCGTCGGACTCCATCAGAAATTCCGCCGCGAGCGCCATCTTCCGCCGCATGAGATAGCGATACGGACTCGTCCCCTGAAACCGCCGGAACAACCGGCACATGCTCGCCGCGTCGATGCCCGCCAGTCGCGCGGCCTCCTCGAGCGAGCTGAGGTGCGCCGCGTTCGTCTCGATCAGCGAGCGGCAACGCAGAAAATTCTCCCGCGCGCGCTCGCGACCCGTCCGCCGCGCATCGCCGGCGTCGCGCACCTTGAGCAGCAGCAGCTCGACCCACTTCGCGCAAATCTCCGCCGTCCGCGCCGTGTGCCGCGCGCCCTCGAGGATCGCGTTCTCCGCGATGCCGACGATCTCCGCCGGCGCGCTCACGCGCCGCACCGCGCCCGGCGCCAGACCGGCTTCGCGCAACACGCGCGCCACGTCGCGTCCGGCCAGCGCGAAGAAAAATTTCACCAGCGGATCCGCCGCATCGCTCTCGATCCGGCACGGCATGTCCGGCGCGTAGCAAAACACCGAGCCCGGCCCGATCGCATGCCCCTTGCCGCCGCCGAGGCGCACGCTCCCCCGCCCCGCCGCCACCACCTCGACCGAGTGGAACGGATACCGCTCGCGCTCGACGAGGTAATCCGCCGCGCATTCCTCGCGCCCCGCCAGCGCCACCGTCCAACGCTCGCCCGCTCGCGGCGCCAGGTTAGGAAAAATGTAGCGCGAGCCCGCGACGCGGCTGGCGAGCAACTGCGAGCGCACCCGCGCAGGCGAGTCGGCGGGCGCAGGGTCGGCGGCGATGCGGCGGGGTCTCGGCATGGCGGATTACGGTCAAAAATATCCAGCAGCGGGTCTGCTTTGTCCATTCTCTAGCCCCGGCAAACGCGGTAAAATCCCCGCCCGCTCGCTTCACGAGTCGGTCAACATTCTCCACCCCACCATGCCCTCCCGTTCTCCCCGCGTCCTCCTCGTCGCCAACGGCGACCTTCGTCAATCCGCCAACGAAAAGTGCTGGCCCGCGCAGGCCGCCATGGAAGAAAAACTCGGCGCCGTCCTCGCCTCGCTCGGCGCGCGCCTCGTCCGCGCGCATCCCTACAAGCCCGCGCAGAAACACGGCTTCATCGGCTCGCAGAAGGAAGGCATGGCCGTCTTCGCCGGCATCGATCCCGAAGCGCCGCTCATCGTCGCCGAGTCCGTCTGGCAATACTCGCACCACCTCCTCCACGGCCTCATCTCGCACCGCGGCCCGATCCTCACCGTCGCCAACTGGTCCGGCACCTGGCCCGGCCTCGTCGGCATGCTCAACCTCAACGGCTCCCTCACCAAGGCCGGCGTGAAATACTCCACGCTCTGGAGCGAAAACTTCGACGACGCGCTCTTCCTCGACGGGCTCCGGAGCTGGCTCAAAACCGGCGTCGTTAAACACAAGACCGCTCACGTGAAATCCCTCGCGCGCACCGCCGTGCCGACGAAGGCGAAATCCGTGGCGAAGAAAATCGCCGCCGACCTCCGTGTGAAGAAGTCGATCATGGGCGTTTTCGACGAGGGCTGCATGGGCATGTATAACGCCATCATCCCCGACGAACTCCTCTTCCCGACCGGCGTCTACAAGGAGCGCCTCTCCCAATCCGCGCTCTACTACGCCGCCACCCAGGTCTCCGACGCCGAAGCGCAGGACGTCCTCGCGTGGTATAAGAGCAAAGGCCTCAAGTTCCACTTCGGCCCCAGCGAGGAAACCGATCTCACCGAGCGCCAGGTGCTCTGGCAGTGCAAAACCTACGTCGCCGCCGTGCGCCTCGCCGACGAGTTCGGCTGCGAGACGATCGGCATCCAATACCAGCAAGGTCTCAAGGATCTCCTGCCCGCCTCCGACCTCGTCGAAGGCACGCTCAACTCCACCGAGCGCCCGCCAGTCAAACGCGCCGACGACTCCGTCATCCGCGCCGGCGAACCGATTCCGCATTTCAACGAAGTCGACGAGTGCGCCGGCCTCGACGGCCTGTTCACCGATCGCGTTCACAAAGCCCTCGGCCAGCCGCGCGCGAACACGCTGCACGACCTGCGCTGGGGCGATTGGGACAAGTCCGGCACCACCGCCGACTACGTCTGGGTGTTCCTCATCTCCGGCAGCGCGCCCGCCGACCATCACATCGGCGGCTGGGCCGGTTCCGACTCGCACCGTCAGCCGTCGATGTATTTCCGCCTTGGCGGCGGCACGCTGCGCGGCATCGCCAAGCCCGGCGAGATCGTCTGGAGCCGCGTCTTCGTCGCCGGCGGCAAACTCAAGATGGACCTCGGCCGCGCCAAAGTCATCGCGCTGCCCGCCGCCGAGACCGAGCGCCGCTGGAGCGAAACCACGCCGCAATGGCCGATCATGCACGCCGTCACCTACGGCGTCACCCGCGACCAGATGATGGCCCGCCACCAGAGCAACCACATCCAGGTCGCCTACGCCAACTCCGCCAAGGAAGCCGACCTCGCGCTCTACACCAAAGCCGCCCTCGCCGCCGAACTCGGCCTCGAAGTCTCGCTCTGCGGCACCAAGGCCGACGGCAAGGCGTTCTGAGCCGCCGATCCTTCGATCCGGCAAACCACGAAATACACGAACCACGCGAAAGAGGATGCATCCCCCTCTGGTTTGTCATCGCGAGCCCGGCGTAGTCGGGCGTGGCGATCCAGCGAGCGCTGGATTGCTTCGTCGCTGCGCTCCTCGCAATGACAAGTGACGAACGTCAACAATACCTTGGATTTGGCGCGATGCACCACTTGGGCCGAACCGAACGTCCCCTTCCGATTTTCGTGTCTTCCGTGTGTTTCGTGGTGATCCTTCCGCAATCCAGCCGCCCCCATGACTGACGCCTCCACGCCGCTCGGCGCCCTGCTCGACCTCTCGCATGATCTCGGTCGCGAAGACCGCCGCCTCGCCATCCTCGGCGAAGGCAACACGTCGACGGCGTTCGGCGCCGACGCCTTTCTCGTCAAGGCCAGCGGCTCGAACCTCGCGACCCTCGACGCCGCCGGCGTCACCGCCTGCCGCCGCCAGCCGCTCATCGATCTCCTCGAGAAACCGTCCGCGTCCGACCGCGACGTGGACACGGCGCTGATGGACTCGCGGCTCGACTACGTCGCCCGCAAGCCGTCCGTCGAAGCGATGTTTCACGCCTGGCTGCTCTCGCTGCCCGGCGTCGCGTTCGTCGGCCACACGCATCCCGTCACCGTCAACGCCCTGCTCTGCTCCGCTCGCGCGCGCGACTTCGCCGAGCGCCGGCTGTTCCCCGACGAGATCGTCTGCTGCGGCGCGCGCTCCGTGCTCGTGCCCTACACCGACCCCGGCCTCGCGCTCGCCCGCGCCATCCGCGACGCCGTGCGCGCGGCCATCGAGCGCGACGGCGTCACGCCGCGCGTCGTCCTCCTCGAAAACCACGGCCTCATCGCGCTCGGCCCGACGCCCGCCGCCGTGCTCGCGGCGACGCTGATGGCCGCCAAAGCCGCCGAAATCACGCTCGGCGCCTGCGCCGCCGGCGGCCCGCGCTACCTCACCGCCGACGACGTCGCGCGCATCGCCAACCGCAGCGACGAACACTACCGCCAGCGCGCCCTCGGCCTCCGCGCCGATCCGTCGCCGTGACACCACGACCGACCGACTCCGCCACCGTAGGCGCGCAGTCTCGCTGCGCCCCTCCGGCGAACGTCGGTCAAACGCGCGCCGCAACACCGCGCCCCCGCCGCAGAGCCTAGCGCCCATGCCCCGCTCCACCCGCCGCCCCGTTCATTGCGCCGCCGTCGATCTCGGCGCGACCAGCGGCCGCGTGATCGTCGGCACCTGGCACCGCGCGACGCTCGAGCTGACCGAGGTGCACCGCTTCGGAAACTCCTTCCGCTCGCTCGGCGCGCACGACTACTGGGATTTGCCCGGCCTGTGGCACGAAGTCCGCACCGGCCTCCTCGCCGCCAAACGCCGCTTCCCGCAACTCGCCTCGGTCGGCGTCGACACCTGGGGTGTCGACCACGTGCTCGTGAACGCCGCCGGCCGCCTCGTGTTTCCCACGCACGCCTACCGCGACGCGCGCACGCAGCCCGGCCTCCAGCGCCTCGCGCGCGACGGGAAAACCACCGCGCTCCTCTACGCCGAGACCGGCATCCCGAACGTCTTCTACAACTCCAGCCTCCAACTCGCCGAGACCGTCGCGTCGTGCCCCGCCGTGCGCGACGACGCCGCACGCTGCCTCTTCCTGCCCGACTACTTCAATTTTCTCCTCTCGGGAAAAATGGAAAACGAAGTCTCCATCGCGAGCACGAGCCAGCTCCTCTCCGTGCGCGGCCTGCGCTGGTCGCGGCCCGCGCTCGCGCACTTCGGCATCCCCGCGCGCTGGTTCCATCGCCCGATCCGGGCCGATCGCGACCTCGGCCCCGTCACCGGCATCCCCGAGTTGCGCGACACCCGCGCCGTCGCCGTGCCCGGCCACGACACCGCCGCCGCCTTCGCCGCGATGCCCGCCAGCGCGACCGGCGACGATCTCTTTATCAGCTCCGGCACCTGGTCGCTCGTCGGCTACGAAAGCGCGACGCCGCTCCTCGTGCCCGCCGCCGCAGCAGCCCGCATTTCCAACGAGCGCCTCGGCGACGGCCGCTTCCGTCCGCTGACGAACGTCATCGGCCTCTGGCTGCTCGAGCAAACGCTCAAAGACCTCGGCGCCCGCCCCGCCAACGCCCGCGAGTGGCGCGCGCTCCTCGGCGACGCCCGCCGCCTGCCCGCGCCCGCGCGCCTGCTCGACGTCGACGATCCCGCGTTCGTGAACCCCGCCTCGATGCGCGCCGCGATCGACGCGCAGCTTCAGAGCGGTAGGGCGGAGCGGCCCGCTCCGCCGCGCGTGCGGCGCCACCCTCTCGGCGGACCGGGCCGGTCCGCCCTACCCACAAGCCGCGCCGCCGAGTATACCCGCCTGATCTGCGATTCGCTCGGCGCCGGCCACGCCGCCGCGATGCGACGCTTCGAGCAGCTCTCCGGCAAACGTTTCGCGCGCATCCTGCTCGTCGGCGGCGGCGCGAAAAACTCCCTGCTCTGCCAAGCCACCGCCGACACCGCCGGCCTCCCGGTCCACGCGCTCGAACTCGAAGGCAGCGCGATCGGCAATCTCGCCTCGCAACTCATCGCGCTCGGCGCCGCCCGCGACCTCGCCGAAATCCGCCGCGCCATCGCCGCGCAATTCCCGCCGACGATCTACCGCCCCACGCCCGACGCGAAAATTGTAGGAGCGGCTTTACGCCGCGATCCGAACGCGGCGCGCGCCTCGCACCCATCGCGGCATAAAGCCGCTCCTACAACATGAGCACCGCCGCCCCCGCCGTCCCTCACCGCCCCCTCGGCCGCACCGGCCTCAGCGTGCCGCCGATCGTTTTCGGCACGAGTTGCCTCGGCAATCTCTACCAAGTCGTCCCCGACGCCACCAAGGTCGCGCTCGTCTCCGAGATGTTCCGCCATTGCCCCCCGCCCGTCGTGCTCGACTCCGCCGGCAAATACGGCGCCGGCCTCGCGCTCGAGTCGATCGGCCGCGCGCTGCGCGAGTTGAAGGTGCCCGCCGATCGCGTCGTCATCAGCAACAAGCTCGGCTGGTATCGCGTGCCGTTGCGCGGCGCGGAGCCGACGTTCGAGCGCGGCGTGTGGGCCGGCATCGCGCACGACGCCGAGCGTCAGATCAGTTACGAAGGCATCCTGCGCTGCCACGAACAAGGCCGCGCGCTCCTCGGCGACGGCTACGCCGTGCAAGTCGTCTCCGTGCACGACCCCGACGAATTCCTCGCCGCCGCCACCGACCCCGCCGACCGCGCGCGCCGCATGGACGACATCCTCGGCGCCTACCGCGCGCTCTTCGAGCTGAAGCAACAGGGCCGCGTCCGCGCCGTCGGCATCGGCTCGAAAGACTGGCGCGTCATCCGCGAGATCGCCGAGCGCGTCGATCTCGATTGGGCGATGTTCGCGTGCAGCCTCACGGTTTACACGCACCCGCGCGAGCTGCTCGACCTCATCGCACACCTGCACGGCCGCGGCGTCGGCATGATCAACTCCGCGGTGTTCAACGCCGGCTTTCTCACCGGCGGCAAGTGGTTCGACTACCGCCAACCCGACCCGACCGCCGACGCCGCGCTCTTCTCGTGGCGCGAGCGCTTCTTCGCCGCGTGCACGCGCCACGGCGTGAAACCCGCCGAAGCCTGCGTGCAATTCGGCCTCGCGCTCCCCGGCATCGTCGCCGTCGCGCTCAACACCGAGAAGCCCGACCGCATCCGCGCCAACGTCGCCAGCACCGTCGCCCCGATCCCCGCCGAATTCTGGCGCACCTTGAAATCCGAAGGCCTCGTCGCGCCGTTTTTTCCCGTCGGCGATTAACCTCGTCACCTCCCCATGAAAGCTCTCGCCATCACCGCCCCCGGCAAAACCGAGTTCATCGACCAACCGCGCCCCACGCCGCGCGCCGGCGAAGTTCTCCTCCAGATCAAACGCGTCGGCTACTGCGGCAGCGACCTGAACACCTTCCGCGGCTTCAACCCGCTCGTCAGCTACCCGCGCATCCCCGGCCACGAACTCGGCGCCGTCATCGCCGAAGTCACCGCCGGCGTGCCCGCCGAATTTCAAGTCGGCCAGATCACGACCGTCGTGCCCTACACGACCTGCGGCACCTGCCCGTCGTGCCGCAGCGGCCGCGTCAACGCCTGCCGCTCGAACCAGACGCTCGGCGTCCAACGCGACGGCGGTCTCACCGAGTTTCTCTGCACGCCGTGGGAAAAACTCGTGCGCTCCGACAAGCTCTCCCTGCGCGAGCACACGCTGGTCGAACCGCTGAGCGTCGGCTTCCACGCCGTCGACCGCGGCCAGGTTGCCGCCACCGACACCGTGCTCGTCTTCGGCTGCGGCATGATCGGCCTCGGCGCCATCAGCGGCGCCGCGCTCCTCCGCGGCGCGCGCGTGATCGCGGTCGACGTCGACGACGCCAAACTCGCCCTCGCGCGCAAAGCCGGCGCCGCGCTCACGATCAACTCGAAGACCGAAAATCTCCACGAGCGCGTCCAGGCCCTCACGAACGGCGACGGCCCCGCGGTCGTGATCGAAGCCGTCGGCCTGCCCGCGACTTTCCGCGCCGCGGTGGACGAAGTCGCGTTCGCCGGCCGCGTCGTCTACATCGGCTACGCCAAGGAGCCGGTCAGCTACGAGACGAAGTATTTTGTGATGAAGGAACTCGACATCCGCGGCTCCCGCAACGCGACGCGCCAGGACTTCGCCGACGTCGTCCGCGTGCTCGAGTCCGGCCGCTACCCCGTCGACGAGACCATCACCCGCACCGACCCGTGGACCAACGCCGGCGTCGCCCTCGCCGCCTGGTCCGCCGACCCCTCGCGCGTCACGAAAATCCACATCGAAGTCTGAAGCGCCTCGGCAAAAGGAAAACCTCGCGCAAACGTTGAGGTGGAGCGCATTGACCTCAATGCGCTCAAACATCCACCCCGCAGCGCGAATCCTCGAACGCGTTGAGGTCAACGCGTTCCACCTCATCAAACGCCCTACCCTCGCCGCGCCGCCGCCTCCTCCATTTCGTGTCTTTCGTGGTTCCCCTCAGTCCGCTTCCTTCCTCAGTCATCCGCCCTCCCCCATGCTCAAAACCGGCATCCTCAATCCCCAGCTTCTCTCGCTGCTCGCGCGAGTGCGCCACACGAACACGCTCGTCATCGCCGACCGCGGCTTCCCGTTCTGGCCGGAGATCGAGACCGTCGATCTCGCCCTCGTCGACGGCATCCCGACCGTGCTCGACGTGGTGCGCGCCGTGCTGCCGAACTTCCAAGTCGGCCCGGCGTGGATGGCCGAGGAATTTCTCAAGGTGAACGACCGGCGCACGCGCGTCGCCTTCGCCGCAGCGCTGAAGCCCGCGCAGCTCACCTTCGAGCCGCACGTCGAGTTCAAGCGCCGCGTCCCGCGCGCCATCGGCCTCATCCGCACCGGCGACACGACGCAATACGGCAACCTGATCCTCGAGAGCGCCTGAAGCGCGGCTCGCTCGGCGCTCGGCGTGTCGAATCCACGCCGGCGCGGCGCTGTCCGCCCGGCGAAGATGCACCGGCCGGAGGACCGGACACGGCAAAATCGCGCACGGCGCACGACAATCCGTGCGCAGCCTTTATGATTGGCTCCGCTCATATAAAATCGTTCCCTTCCGGCCAGTGCGCGTCTCCCTCGACATCGTCAATGCCCGCCGCGAGCGCCTGCGCGAGCTGATCCGCGTCGACGGCTTCCTGCCCGTGGCGGAGATTTGCCGGCGCCTCGAAATCTCCGAAGCCACGGCGCGCCGCGATCTCGCCGTCATTGCCGGCGAAGGTCACATCACCCGCACCCGCGGCGGCGCGCTCGCCGACTACAACGCCTCGTTCGATTCGCTCGCCGCCCGCTCGCACCGCGCCCGCCGGCCAAAGGAGCGCATCGCCCTCGCCGCGCTCGCGCAGTTTCCCGCCAAGGGCACGATCTTCCTCGACGCGGGCACGACCATCCTCGCCGTCGCCCGCGCGCTCAGCCGCAAGCGCGACGCGTGCACCGGCCTGACGTTCGTCACCAACAACCTCTCCGTCGCCACCGTGCTCGGCACGAACGAGGACATCGACCTGCACGTGCTCGGCGGCACGTTTCTGCGCCGCCAGGCCGCGCTCCTCGGCGGCGACGCCGTGCGCGCGCTGAGCAACTGGCACTTCGACGTCGCGCTGCTCGGCGGCGAAGGCATGGACGCCGACGGCATCACGAATTCCCACCCGGAAATCGCCGCGTTTCAGAAAACTGTCTGCGAGCGCACGCCGAAAACGTTTTTCTGCCTCGACGCCACGAAGCTCGGCCGCACGACGCCGCACCGCGTCGCCCGCTGGGGCGAGTTCGCCGGCCTCATCACCGATGCCACCGCGAAACAGGTCGCGGCCGCCGGCATCAAAATCCCTTCCCGTCAGTTGCTCCACGCCGACTGAAGTCATGAACACGACCTCGCCCAACCCGGCGCCACCTGGAGCAACTTCGGATGAATCTGGCTGAACTCGTCCGCCTCGCCGGCGTCGTCGGCGCGGGCGGCGGCGGTTTTCCCGCTCACGTCAAACTCAGCGCGCGCGCCGACACCGTCATCGCCAACGGCGCCGAGTGCGAGCCGTTGCTGCACAAGGACGCCGCCGTCATGGAGCATCGTCCGCGCGACGTCGTGCGCGGCGTCGAACTCGCGATGGACGCCGTCGGCGCCACCGCGGGCTTCGTCGCGATCAAAACGAAGAACCAACACGCCGTCGAAACCATCACCGCCGCCTGCACCGGCACGCGCGTGCAGGTCAAACTGCTTGGCGACTATTATCCGGCCGGCGACGAATACGACCTCGTGCACGAGGTCACCGGCCGCCTCATTCCCGCCGCCGGCCTGCCGATTCACGCGGGCGTCGTCGTCAACAACGTTGAGACGCTCGCCAACATCGCCGCCGCGGCCGAGGGCCGCCCGGTCACGCTGAAATACCTCACGATCGCCGGCGCCGTGCGCGAACCCGTCACGCTCGCCGTGCCCGTCGGCACGAGTTTCGCCGAATGTATCGCCGCCGCCGGCGGCGCCACCGTGCCCGATCCCGTGCTCTGCCTCGGCGGCATGATGATGGGCGAAACGACGACCAACCTCGACGTGCCCGTCACGAAAACCTCCACCGGCGTCATCGTTCTCTCGCGCGAGCACCCGGTCGTGAAGCGCAAGCTGACGCCCCCCGCCGCGAAGGCGCGCATCGGCAAATCCGCGTGCGACCAATGCCGTTTCTGCACGGAGTTCTGCCCGCGCTTCCTGCTCGGCTACGCCGTCGAGCCGCATCTCGTGATGCGCGGCCTCGGCTTCAACGCCACGGGCAAGCAGGACTGGAACGACTGGGCCGCGCTCTGCTGCGCATGCGGACTCTGCACGCTCTACGCGTGCCCCGAACAACTTTTCCCGAAGGAAGCCTGCGACGACGCGAAGTCCGCGCTCCGCGCCGCCAACCGCAAATGGACCGGCCCGACCACACCGCGTCCGCATCCTATGCGCGAAGGCCGTCGCGTCCCGATCAAGGCGCTGCTCCGCAAACTCAGCCTCGAAGACCTGAACGCCCCTGCCCCGCTCCGCGCCGAACCGCTCGCGTCAGCACGCGTCCGCCTCCGCCTGAAACAAGGCGCGGGCGCGCCGGGCCAACCGCTCGTCGCCGCCGGCGCGCGCGTCGCCGCCGGCGAGGTCGTCGCCGAACCGCCCACCGGCGCGCTCGGTGCGCGTCTGCACGCGCCGTTCGCGGGCGTCGTCGAAGCCGTCACCGCCACCGAAATCGTTCTCTCCCGCTCCGCATGAAAGAGAAATCCATCGGCCTTCTCGAGCTCTCGAGCGTCGCGACCGGCTTCCGCGCCGCCGACACGATGCTGAAGGGCGGCGACGTGCGCCTGCTGCTCAGCCGCTCGATCTGCTCCGGCAAATACATGATTCTCATCGGCGGCGACCCCGCCTCGGTCGACGCCGCCATCGCCGCCGGCGCCGAGGCCGCGAACGGCTTCCTGATCGACCAGACCGTCATCGCGAATATTCAGCCGGAAGTTCTCGAAGCCATCGGCCGCGCCCAAGTGCCGCAACCGAACGGCGCGCTCGGCATCATCGAGTCGTTCAGCGTCGCCGCGCTCATCCGCGCGGCCGACGCCGTCGCCAAAGCCGCGAACGTCACGCTGCTCGAACTGCGCCTTGCCATGGCGCTCGGCGGCAAGGCGTATTGCACGCTGACGGGCGATGTCGCCTCGGTCGACGCCGCCGTCAAAGCCGGCGCGCTCATCCTCGCCGAGGCGGGAGTGCTCGTCGACGCCGTCGTCCTGCCGCGCCCGCACCCGGACGTTTATCGGGAGATCGTATGAACATGCTCGTGTGCATCGACTCGAGGTGGAGCGCATTGACCTCAATGCGCTCGGACGCTCCTCCCGCGGCGAAAGCTCCTCGAACGCGTTGGGGTCAACGCATTCCACCCGCCGAAGCGTCCACCCGGAACTGACGCCCCACTCGCACCCGGGCTGTCATCGATAAACTTCGCCCGCGATATGATCGAAACCGCGCATATCCGCACAGCAAAAGCCAACCTACGCTCAGCGCGCCGCGCCCGCGTCTGGCAAATTTGCGTCCTTTAACGATGAGTTCCGCCCCAGTGTTGCCCCATCGGGCCGAGATCGAGCACGTCGTCCGCCGCCTCATTTATCAGCGGCTCAACCTTCCCGTGCCGGCCGCCGCGCGCGCACCGCATCCGCTGGTCGTCAACGTCAGCGCGCGCCATTGCCACCTGACGCCCGCCGCCGTCGAGACGTTGTTCGGCAAGGGCCACCAGCTCCAGCCGAAGAAAATGCTTTACCAGGCGGGCCAGTTCGCCGCCGAGGAGAGCGTCACGCTCATCGGCCCGCGCAGCCGCGTGATTTCCAATCTCCGCATCCTCGGCCCGTGCCGCGACCTCAACCAAGTCGAGCTGGCCTACACCGACGCGATCTCGCTCGGCTTCGAGATTCCGCTGCGCGCCTCCGGCGACATCAAGGGCACGCCCGGCTGCATGCTGATGGGCCCGGCGGGATTTCTCGAATTGCCGCAGGGCGTCATCCGCGCCGCGCCGCACGTGCACATGCACCCGGACGACGCCGCGTTCTACGGCGTGAAGCCCGGCGAGTTCATGAAGCTCCGCATCGGCGGGCCGGCGGGCGTGACGTTCGACCGCCTGCTCGTGCGCGTGTCGCCCGACTTCAAGCTCGAGGTGCACATCGACACCGACGAGGGCAACGCCTGCGGCCTCGGGCCGGGCACGCCGGTCGAGTTGCTCCGCTGATCCGTTTTCTCAACCCATCCCCTCCAACCCGAATCCCCATCCCTATGAGTGAGTCCATCGGCATGATCGAAACCAAGGGCTACGTCGGCTCCGTCGAAGCCAGCGACGCCATGGTGAAAGCGGCCGGCGTCACGCTGGCCAAACAGATCCAGATCGGCGGCGGTCTGGTCACCGTCGTCGTCAAAGGCGACGTCGGCTCCGTCAAAGCCGCCGTCGAAGCCGGCTCCGACGCCGCCAAGCGCGTCGGCGAGCTCGTGTGCGCGCACGTCATCGCACGCCCGCACGCCGAGTTGATCAAACAATTCGGTCTCTGAAACCCCAACCTCCAAAGAACTTTCCGCCATGGCTCAAGAAGCACTCGGCATGATTGAAACCAAGGGTCTGTGCGCGCTCATCGAGGCCACCGACGCCGCCCTCAAAGCCGCCAACGTCACGATGACGGGCTACGAAACGATCGGCTCCGGCCACGTGGCCGCGTTTTTCCGCGGCGATGTCGCCGCGCTGAAAGCGGCAGTCGACTCCGGCGCCGAAGCCGCCAAGCGCGTCGGCGAAGTCGTCGCCGTCCAAGTCATCCCGCGCCCGCACGAAGACCTCGCCGCCCTCGGCAAGTGGGTTGCGTGAGCAAATCGCTCGTGAGGTGGGCGGACACGTCCCTGTGCCCGCCTGAAGACGCCCGCACCGATGCGCATTTTCAAATTATCAATCGCACCTGCATCGCCACCTGAAAGGCGCGCAGAGGGACCTGCGCGCCCACCTCGCGAACGCAAGCGTCACTAATTTCCCGCTCCGCCGCCCCATGAACATCCTCGTCGCGAATCTCGGCTCCACTTCGTTCAAGTATCGCCTGTTCAGTCTGCAGGGCGAATCGGCGCGGCTGCTCGCGAGGGGCGGCTTCGAGCGCGTGACGAATCACAGCACGGCGATCGATCAGGCGCTCGGCGAACTCGCCGACGCCGGACTCGTGCGCGGCCCGGACGATCTCGCCGCGGTTGCCTTCAAAACCGTCCTCGGCGGCGACGTCACCGGTTGCGTGCTCGCCGACGAGCGCGTCGAAGAAGCGTTGCTTGCCACGTCCGACATCGCACCGGCGCACAACCCCGCTTACGCGGAAGGCCTGCGCGTCTTCCGCGCGCGGCTCCCGAACGTGCCGCGCGTCGCGCTGTTCGAGACGGCGTTCTACCAATGGGTGCCCGACTACGCGCGCCGCTACGCCGTGCCCGAGGCATGGTATCTCGCCGGCATCCGCCGCTACGGTTTTCACGGCGCCAGCCACAAGTTCATCGCCGAGCGCTCCGCGGAGTTGCTCGGCCGCGACGACGTCGCCGCAGCCGTGCGCCGCCTCTATCTCGACGGCCCGCGCGTTATTCCCGGCGCGCCGGTGCGCGTGATTTCCTGCCACCTCGGCGGCTCGAGTTCGGTCACGGGCATTTCCGATGGCGTCGCGATCGGCACGAGCATGGGCCTCAGCCCGCAATCCGGCCTGCCGCAGAACAACCGCGTCGGCGATCTCGACTCCGCGGCATTCCCGACGGCCATGCGCCGCCTCAACCTTTCCGCCGAACAAGTCGAACACGCGCTCACGAAAGCGAGCGGCCTGCTCGGCCTCTCCGGCGTGAGCAACGACCTGCGCGACATCAAGGCCGCCGCCGATCGCGGCGACAAACGCGCGCAGATCGCGATCGACGTCTACGTGCACGCCATTCGCCACTGGGTCGGCGCCTTCTGGTTCGATCTCGGCGGATGCGACGCCCTGGTGTTCACCGGCGGCATCGGCGAAAACAATCCGTGGCTGCGCGAAGCCGTTTGCGCCGGCCTCTCCGACCTCGGCCTCGATCTCGATTGCGAGCGCAACACCGCCAACGCGCCCGAGTCCGACCTCGCCGCCAACGAGTCGCGCACGCGCGTCTTCGCGATCCCGGCCAACGAGGAACTCGTCGTCGCCCGCGAAGCCGCCCGCCTGCTCACCAACCTGCACGTCGCCCGCCCATGACCCCCTAAATCTTTCTCTTTCCTCTTTCTCTTAATCTTTCTCCCGCACCGAACCGCACCGCTTCCGATCCCTAAACAGAGAGAAAGATAAAGATTAAGAGAAAGAGGAAAGATCTACGGACCACTCGCAGCTCCACCACTCTCTCAACTTTAACCCTTCAACTTAAACCTCAACTCCTCCGTCCCATGGCCCAATCCGCCCTCGGTCTCCTCGAAACTCGCGGCATCACGGCGCTCGTCGCCGGCACCGATGCCATGCTCAAATCCGCCAACGTCTCGCTCGTCGGCCCGATGAAACAAGTCGGCAACGCTCTCGTCACCGCCGTCGTCACCGGCGATGTCGCCGCCGTGAAGGCCGCCGTCGAATCCGGCGCCGCCGCCGCGAAAGCCTACGGCGAAGTCGTCAGCGTGCAGGTCATCCCGCGCCCGCACGACGAAATCGCCGTCGTGCTGCCGAAGTCCGCCGCAAAGAAGTAATCTCGCCGCCGTCCGAGGTGGAGCGCGTTGTCCCCAACGCGCTCGAGGACACTCGCACGGGGGAAGCGCGTTGAGGTCAACGCGCTCCACCTCCGCGGCTCGCCGGGACGACTCGCCCTACCCGCCCGCCTCCCGGCTCTCAACCCTCAGCCCTCAACTCTCAACTTCATCGCCCCATGTTCCTCGCTCGCGTCATCGGCGCCGTGGTCTCCACCAAGAAGGACGAGACCATGCGCGGCCGCAAACTTCTGCTCCTGCGCCCGATGTTGGTCGACGAGGCCAAGCCCGCGCAGTTTCGCCCCGGCTCGAACACCATCGTCGCCGTCGACTCGCTCGGCGCGGGCGCGGGCGATCTCGTGTTGTTCTGCCAGGGCAGCTCGGCCCGCCAAGCTGCAGGCATGAAATCCCTCCCGATCGACGCGGCCGTCATCGGCCTCGTCGACACCGTGGAAGTCCTCGGCCACCGCCTCGCCTGATGAACTTCTTCGCGCGAACAGAGCGTCCGTCGCGTGAGGTAGGGCGGGACCGCTGGGCCCGCCGAAACTCACTCGCGGCGCGCCCAGCGGTCGCGCCCTACCTATTTTTCCGCCATCACGCATGAATCCCTCTCTCGCCATTGATGAAGCGCTCGTGCGCAGCGTCGTCGAGGAAGTCGTGAAGACTTTCGGCCGCGCGCCTTCGTCCGCGTCCACCAACTCCTCCGCGCACGCCGCCTTCGCATCGCCCGCGATCGTCAGCAGCGCGCGCCGCTCCGGCGTGTTCGCCGACGCGCCCAGCGCGTGCGCCGCCGCGCACGCCGCGTTCCTGAAACTCTCCGCCGGCGGCATCGCCGCGCGCGTCAAAGTCATCGAGATCGTCAAGACGCTCTGCACGCAAAAAGCGCAGGAATGGGGCCGGTTCGAGTTCGCCGAGACCAAGATCGGCCGCCTGCCCGACAAGGTCGCGAAGCTCGAGATCGTGAAACTCGTCCCCGGCGTCGAGTGGCTCCGCCCCGACGCGCGCAGCGGCGATCATGGCATCACGCTCGAGGAGTTCACACCCTACGGCGTCATCGCGGCGATCCTGCCGATGACGCATTCGATCCCGACCCTCTCCGGCAACATCATCAACATGGTCGCCGCCGGCAACGCCGTCGTCTTCAACCCGCACCCCGGCGGCGCCAAGTCCGCCGCGCTCGCCATCGCGACGTTCAACGAAGCCATCAAGGCCGCGCTCGGCATCGAGAATCTCGTCTGCACGATCGAGCAGCCGTCGCTCGAATCCTTCGACGCGCTCTGCAAGGCACCCGAAGTCCGCATGCTCTGCGTGACCGGCGGCCCGATGGTCGTCGCCGCCGCGATGAAATCCGGCAAGCGCGCCGTCTGCGCCGGCCCCGGCAACCCACCCGTGCTCGTCGACGGCACCGGCTGCGTCCAGCGCGCCGCGAAGCAGATCATCGAGGGCGCCGCCTTCGACAACAACCTGCTCTGCATCGGCGAAAAAGAAGTCTTCGTGCTCGAGTCGTGCGCCGACGCCTTCATCGCCGCGCTCTCGCGCCACGGCGCGCGCGCCTTGAATAGCAACCAGCTCGACCGGCTCACGAAAGGCGCGTTCTCGATGAAGCCCGACGCGGGAGGGTGTTCGCACGCCGTGCTCAATCGCGCCCTCGTCGGCGCCGACGCCGCCGTGCTCGCCAAGCATGCGGGCATCGACGTTCCCGCCGACACGCCATTGCTCTTCGCCGAGACGGACGAGAACCACCCCTTCGTCTACGAGGAGCAGATGATGCCGATGCTGCCAATCATCCGCGTGAAGGGCGTGGAGCAAGGCATCGCCGGCGCCTTGAAGGCCGAGCACGGCTACAAGCACTCCGCGATCATCCATTCGCTCAACGTCGAGCACATGACCGCGATGGCGCGGGCGCTCGACACAACGCTCTTCGTGAAAAACGGCGCCTGCACCGCCGGCCTCGGTCTCGGCGGCGAAGGTTACCTCAGCTATTCGATCGCCACGACCACCGGCGAAGGCATCACCACGCCGCGCACGTTCACCCGCACGCGCCGCTGCGTGATGGTCGACAACCTGCGGATCTACTGATGCGCACGAGCCCCACATCGTCAGCGCCGCGTGCCGTAGCGCCGGTCTCCGACCGGCGTCAGGCCAGTCACAGACTGGCCCTACTCCCATGAACTACGCGCGCATCGACGGCACCATCGTCGCCGCGGCCTGCCATCCGAGCATGCACGGCACGCGCACGGTGATTTGCCAGCCGCTCGACGCCGAGGGCCGCGACGAAGGCGCGCCCGTCCTCGCCGTCGATCCGCTCGGCGCCGGCCTGCACCAACACGTCATCCTCTCCACCGACGGCTCCGCCACGCGCCAGCTCGTCAACGACCCGAAGACGCCCCTCCGCAACCTGATCATCGGCATCGTGGATCCCACCTCCTGACCATGCGCCTCGGCACCGTCATCGGCCGCGTCACGCTCACGCTGAAAGAGCCCGTCTACTCGGCGGGCAGCCTCCTGGTCGTGCAGCCGTTCACGCGCGACCAATTCGCCGCCGCCGCGCGCGCGATGCCGAAGGGCCAACCGAAAGCTCCTCTCGCCCCGGGCGCCTCGCTCGTCGTGTTCGACGAACTCGGCGCGACCATCGGCAGCGTGATCGGATTCACCGAAGGCGCCGAAGCCGCGCAGCCGTTCGAAGGCGACGCTCCCGTCGACGCCTACTGCGCCTGCCTCGTCGACCAAGTCGATTACCAGCCGCCACGCTAAGCCACTGCACTTTCAATCAGCCTCCCAGCCAACTCTTTCCTCTTTCTCTTAATCTTAATCTTTCTCTCGGGGTATTGCGCGCTCATGGCGGCCGACCCGGAGAGAAAGATTAAGATTAAGAGAAAGAGGAAAGAACCCCGACCCTCTCAGCTCTCAACTCTCAACTTTCCGCCCTCTCCCGTCCTCATGCCTCAAGTTCTCACTCTCAGCGAAGTCGAAGCGCTCACCAAAGCCGGTCAGGCCATCCCGGCCGACGCGATGCTGACGCCGTCGGCGCGCGATTTCGTCAACGAACGCACCCGCTACACCGGCCGCGTCAACGGCACCGCCCACTACGCCGCTGCGCCGAAACAGCCGACGATTCCCGACTACGAGTTCAAGTGGACGCCCGGCACCGACCCGAAGACGCCGTCCGAGATCGAAAGATTCTTCAACTCGCCCGCGATCCAAGTCCTCAAGCAGCGCATGTGCGACATGGGCTCGCGCCTCTGGACGCGCGATTACACCGACGGCAACGGCGGCAACATCACCATCCGCGTCGGCGACAACCTCGCACTCTGCACGCCCACACTCATCTGCAAGGGCTTCATGAAGCCCGAGGACATGTGCCTCGTCGACCTCGACGGCAACCAGCTCGCCGGCACGCGCGTGCGCACGAGCGAGGCGAAGACGCATTTCGGCATCATGAAGCGCCAGCCCGCCGCTAAAGCCTGCGTGCACGCGCACCCGCCGCACGCCACCGCCTTCGCGATCGCCAACGCGCAGATTCCCTCGTGCCTCATCCCCGAAGCCGAAGTATTCCTCGGCAAGATCGGCGTCGCCAAATACCGGACGCCCGGCACGCCGGAAAACGCCGACGAGGTCGGCGAAGTCGGCAAGGACCACCAAGCCGTGCTCATGCAGAACCACGGCGTCATCGTCTGGGGCAAGGACGTCGAAGACGCTTACTGGAAGATGGAGAACATCGACTCCTACTGCCGCACCGTCGCGATCGCCGCCGGCCTCGGCAGCGGCCTGCACCGCTTCAGCCCGGAGCACCTCAAGGATCTGATCAACCTTCGCCAAAAACTCGGCATGCCCGACCCGCGCGCCTCGCTGAAGGAATGCGAACTGTGCGACACCACCGAGTTCCGCCCCGGCGCCGTCTGCGAGTCACCCAGCGCCTCGCGCGACCCCGCGCCGAATCCCGAAGTCGAGGCGCTCGTGCAGAAACTCACCGACGAGATCACGCGCAAGCTGGCGGGAAATTAGGTCGAAGTAGGGCCGGCTTCCGCCGGCCGAGTCGGACGTCGATCGCGGACGCAATTCCGCGAACAAAAACCAGGCTGGACCGGCTGAAGCCGGTCCTGCTTTTCCGCCCGCGCGCCTCTTTTCGCCAGTCTGAGACTGGCGCTACTTGCCTAGCCGGGATATTTCACCGCGTAGCGAAAACCGTGAGGTTTTCGCGCCTCGGCAGCGGCGAGATTCTCACGCATTCCGCTACCATGCTGCGTCGCGTGCTTCGCTCTGCGGGTGAAACGTCCGGGCTCGCAACTCGCGCCGCTTCGCAGGCTGGCGAAATCGCGCACCGTGTGCTCCATTGCGCGCACTCATGAAGCGACCCGTCCTCACGCCCAAAGTCCGCGAAGCCCTGCGCCAACTGGCCGCGGGACCGCAGGACATGCGCGATGAGGCGTTGCTGAAACTCATCAACGACGAGATGCGTCCGCTCAACGTCGACGACATCGCCTACGTGCGCGATCGCGTCCGCTTTTCGTGCCCGCCGTGCCCGATGGTGCAATCGGTCGTGCTGATGCTCGACGGCCTGATCGAGACGAAAAATCTCCGGCTCTGAGGCGCGCTGGCACGAGCCCGGGAGTTTCACTCCCCGTCGATCGAGCGCGACAGAATGTGAGGTAAGGGCGCGGACTCCGCTCCGCGCCGCAGAGAGCGGCTCGTCGGGACGAGTCGCCCTACCGTGGGTGGGTCTCGGCGGCGATGGGACTCGCCGCCCTACCTTCACGACGCCGAACTGCGGAAACGAGAACCGAGTGTGCGGCGTGAGGCTGTCGTTCCAGATGCCCTGTAAATTCGCCGGCCGCGTGCACGGACGCGACACGCCGATCAACGGATAGCGACCAAACTGGAAATACAGCGCGCGTTTTTTCAGTGGCGACGCCGCATGCGTCGCGCGAGCAGCGCGAGCGCCAGCACACCGAACGCCCACCAGGACGGCGCGCCGCCACCGCCGCTGCTCGTCGAATTGCTCGAGCTGTTCGAGGGTGTCGTCGTGTTGCTGCCGGTGCCGTTCTCGTTCGAGCCGGTGACGGTGGAGACCTCGAAGATTTCGAGTTCGGTGAGACCGGCGGCAGAGTTCACGCCCGAGACGGTCGCGGTGTAGCTGCCGGGTGCGAGCGAGACGAGGACGGCGGCGTCCTTGCTGCCGCTCGTGAGCGCGGCGGCGCCGGCGTTCGTCGCGGCGGTGGCGAGCTGCGTCGCGGTCGCGCCGGCGGTGTTGTTGGCGGTGACGGGCGTTTCCCAGTTGTCGTTGCTCGCGAGCGTCGTGCCGGAGGCGTTTTGAAGCTGGAGCGTCGGGTCGGCATTGGTGCCGCTGAGGCTTTGCGCGGTGAGCGCGGGCCCGAGGGCGCGCACGAGGACGGTCTGGTTCGCAGTGCCTTTGATCGTGAACTCGGCGGTTTGCGTGCCGGTATTCGTGGCGGCGCTGGCGCGTGTCGAATAGGCCACGAGTCGCGACGGGACGTTGCCGTCCGCCTCGAAGAGCTCGGTCATCACCGCGCCGCCGGAGCCGGCGCCGTCCCAGACCGCGAGCACGTAGGAGCCGGGCGAGAGCGTGGTGACGAGCGCGGCGTCGGCTTCGGTCGAGACGATCGCGAGCGCGCCGAGCGAGTTCGCCAGGGCGATGACGCTCGCGTCGGCGATCGGGCTGGCGCCGCTGGCCCAGAGGCCGCCGGCGGCGGTGTAGAGTTCCATTTTCGGTTTGGTCGCGAAATCGCTCACGCCCATGCGCGCGAGGCCGGGGCCGGCGGCGCGCAGGAAAATGCGCCGCGAGTTCGATCCGCCGATCACGAAGTTCACGAACTGCACTTCGCCGCCCTTCAGGCGCAACAGGGTGCTGAAGTCGGAGAAGTAGCCCGACGCGCTCGCGTTCGTGCTGCTCGCGTAGCGCGTGCCGGTGAGCGCGATGGAGCCGCCGCCGCTGTTGCTCGAGCCGCCGGAGCTGCCGCTGCCACCGCTGCCGCCGTCCGAGTAAGCGCCGACGGTGATCGTGCCTGACGCGGTGGTGTTGTAGAATTGCCAGTAAACCTCCGTGACGCCGCTCGACCCGCCGCCGGCGGCGGACGAGAGCGCGCGGGCGCGGAGGAGGAAGTTCGTGTTCGACGGGAGCGTCGCGCCGCCGGACCAGCTCCAGGTCTTGCCGTCGGAGGACGGCGTGGCGTGGCCGAGCGCGGTCCAGAGATTGCCGTTGGTCGAATACGAGAGCGCGACCGCGGAGAAATCCGCCGCCGGGCCGGAGAGCGTCCACGACGCCGACCCGAGGCCGGAGCCGACGGCGAAGCTGTAGGCGCCGGTGCTCGCGCCCGACACGCGGCTGAGCAGGTAGTCCGCCGTGCCGCCCATCGCGGTGAACTCGCCGCCGGCGAGCGCGCGGCCGTCGAGCAGGCCGGCGAGGACATGGACGTTCGCGTTGGCCGTGGCGGAGAGCGTGGTGTCTAGCGAGCCGTCGGATTTCAAGAGCGCGATGTGCGCGTGACTCGCGCCGGCGATGCTGGCGAACGCGCCACCAACCACGACCGAGCCGTCGACGCGCGCGGAGAGCGCGTAGACGGCGCCGTCGGGCGCGGGGTTGAACGCAGTGTCGAGCGAGCCGTCGCTATTGAGGCGCGCGAGGCGGTTGCGCGTCGTGCCGTTGACCGAAGTGAATTCGCCGCCGACGAGGATCCTCCCGTCCGGAAGGACGGCGAGAGCCCGAACTGATCCGTTGATCGACGGCGAAAAACCGCTGTCCACCGCGCCCGAGGCGAGCACGCGGGCCAGGCGCGTGTGCGTGGCGCCGCCGGCGCTCGTGAAGTCGCCACCGACGACGATCGCACCGGAGTTGCCCACGGCGAGAGCGCGCACGGCACCGTCGAACGACGGGGCGAAACTGCCGTCGAGCGAGCCGGAGGCCGAGAACCGCGCGAGGCGCATGCGCGACGTGCCGGAGATGGTGGTGAACGCGCCACCGACGACGACGCTGCCGTCGGCCTGCGCGCCGAGCGCGTAGACCGCGCCGTCCGGCGTGGGCGCGAAGCTGCCGTCGCCGCTGCCGTCGAGCGTGAGGCGCGCGAAGCGCGGCGCGGTGACGCCGCCGATCGTGGTGAACTCGCCGCCGGCGTAGAGGATCGGTTCGGATTTCAAATCCGTGAACGCACCGCCGATGAGGATCGAGTCATCGGACGCGACGGCGATCGTGTAGACATAGCCGTCGGCCGAGGGATTGAATGTCGTGTCGATCGCGCCGGCGCTCGTGAGCGCGGCGACGTAGCTGCGGGCGACGGGCCTGTCGCTCGTGGATTCCAGCGCCGTAAACGCACCGCCGATGAAGAGGCGACCGTCGGGATGCACGGCGATCGCGTAGACGTAGGAATTGGGCTCGGGGTTGAAGGTCTTATCGAGCGAGTAGTCGGCGTTCAGGCGCGCGAGGTAGAGCCGGTCGGCGTCGTCAGTCGTGGTGTCGTCGCCGTCGTCGTCGTCGCTTTCGCCGTCGTCGAGTTGCAGCGTGGTGAACGTGCCGCCGAAGAGGATTTTTCCGTCGCTCTGGCGCGCGAGGGCCGAGACGCTGCCGTTCGGCGTGGGCGCGAGCGAGTCGTTGAGCGTGCCGTCGGTGTTGAGGAGCGCGAGGTAGGCGCGCGAGGTGGAGGACGAGGCGCCGTTCGGCGTCCACGTGCTGAAAGAGCCGCCGGCGACGAGGCGGCCGTCGGACAGGAGCAGGAGCGCGGCGACGTAGCTGTTCGGCGTGGGGTTGTAGGCGGTGTCGAGCGTGCCGTCGGATTTGAAACGTGCGAGGTAGGTGCGGCCGGTATCGTCGGTTTTCGTGCCGTCGCCGTCGTCGTCGTCGTTTTGCCCGTCGTCGACTTCCACGGCGGTGAACGAGCCGCCGACCACGATGGCGCCGTCGGATTGGACGACCATCGCCGCGATCGAGCTGTTGAGCGCGGGCGGCGCGAAGGCGGTGTCGACGGTGAGGTCGGCGTTCAGCCGCGCGAGGTAGTAACGGGTGCTGCCGCCGAGGGCGGTGAACGCGCCGGCGACGACGATCCTGCCGTCCGACTGCCGCGCGAGCGCGGCGACGCTGCTGTCGAGCGAGAGGTTGAAACCGGTGTCGAGCGTGCCCGCGGCGGTGAAGCGCGCGAGGTGCTTGATCGAGCTGCCGGTGATGGTGAACGAGCCGCCGACGAGCAGTGAGCCGTCGGGCAGCACGAGCGTCGTGTTCACGCGGCCGGCGAGGTTCGAAATGTCGCTACGGCCGAAGCTGGTGCGCACCGTGCCGTTCGACTCGAACCAGGCGAGGAGGTTGGTCTTGGAAACGGCGGAGGTCGTCGCGGCCTGCACGAGGAGGGCGTTCACGGCACCGTCGGCGCTCGCGCTGAACGAAGCGTCGCGGAGGCCTTCGCTGGTGAAGCGCGCGAGGTTGGTCGTCGTTTGGCCGCCGAGACGCTCGAACACGCCGCCGACGAGCACGCGGCTGTCGGCTTGCGGCGCGAGGGCGAGCACGCGCGCGCCGGTGGGATTGCTCGACGTGACGGTCCACGAGGTTTCGAGCGCGCCGGCGCTGGTGAGACGGACGATGTGGTTGCTGGCGGAAACCGATTCGCCGCTCGCAGTCGTCGCGGAGGTGAAGCGGCCGACGACGTAGATCGCGCCGCTCGAAGATTTGACCAGCGCGGTGACGCGGTCGTTGGTCTGCACGGCGGCGGAGGTGTCGGGCGCGCCGGCGGCGGTGAGGACCGCGAGATACTTGCGCGTCGTGG
Source organism: Opitutia bacterium (assembly GCA_016187945.1). Taxonomy (GTDB): domain Bacteria; phylum Verrucomicrobiota; class Verrucomicrobiia; order Opitutales; family Opitutaceae; genus Didemnitutus. The sequence goes on along the minus strand of JACPIT010000005.1, from coordinate 651,087 downwards.
TCGTGGATGTGCCGAACGTCGTGAAGTAGCCGCCGGCGACGAGGCGCCCGTCGGCGAGCGTGGCGAGCGAGGTGACGAGGCTGTCGGCCGCGGGGTTGAAGGTCTTGTCGAGCGAACCGTCGGCGTTGAGACGCGCGAGGCGCTTGCGGTCGGCGTCGTCGGTCTTCGTGTCGTCGCTGTCGTCGTCGTCGTTTTCGCCATCGTCGGTTTGGAGCGTCGTGAAGCCGCCGCCGAAGACGATTTTGCCGTCGGACTGGATGACGACGGCGCGCACGGTGCCGTCGACACCAGGGTTGAGCGCGGAGTCGACCGAGCCGTCGGCGCCGATGCGCGCGAGACAGGATCGGGACGAACCGTTGATGGCGGTGAAGGCGCCGCCGAGCACGTAGCGGCCGTCGGTCTGGAGCGCGATCGCGTAGACGGTGCTGTTGAGGTTCCAGTTCAGCGACGTGATGGCGCCGGTGGAGTCGATCTCGGCGAAGTAGGCGCGGCTGACGTCGTCGGTGGTTTCGGTCGTGTCGGCGTTCCAGGTGGTGAAATTGCCGCCGGCAAAAATCTTGCCGTCGCTCTTCAGGTAGAGCGCGTAGACGGCGCCGTTCGGGCCGGGCGTGTAGCCGGTGTCGAGCGAGCCGTCGGCGTTGAGGCGCGCGAGGTAGGCCATGTCGGTGTCGTTGACTTTCGCGAAGGTGCCGCCGACGAGGATTTTCCCGTCGGACTGGACGGCGATCGCGTAAACGCCGCCGTCGATCGTCGGGTGAAAGGCGGGATCGATCGTGCCGTCGGCGAGGATGCGCGCGAGGTTGGTGCGCGTCTGGCCGCCGAGCGTCGTGAACGCCCCGCCGACGACCACGCTGCCGGAGGATTCGAGCGCACTGGCCCAGATCGTGCCGTCTTCTTCACTCGTGAACGAGCCGTCGAGGTCGCCGTTGGCCTGCACGCGCGCGGCGTGGTTGCGCAGGATGCTGTTGGCCGCGCCCGAGGGCGTGAAGCGCGTGAACGTGCCGCCGACGACGATCTTGCCGTCGGACTGGAGCGTGAGCGCGCGCACCGCGGCGTTCGGCCCGGGGGCGAAGGTGGTGTCGATCTCGCCGGTGGCGCCGAGGCGCGCCAGATACGGCAGCGTGGTGAGCACGCCGCTGTTGATCGACTGGAACGCGGTGAAGTCGCCGCCGACGACGAGCTTGCCGTCCCGCTGCACGAGCAGCGCCGAAATGCTGCCGCTGGGATTGGGGGCGAAGCTGGTGTCGAGATCGCCCGCGGCGTGCCAGCGCGCGAGGAACGCGCGGGTGATGTCGCTGCTGTCGGCCGAACCGCGCACGGCGGTGAAATCGCCGGCGGCGAGGATCGAGCCGTCGGCTTCGAGCGCGAGCGCGAGCACGCGGTTGTTGGCGAGGACGGCGAACGAGGTGTCGAGCGAGCCGTCGGTGTTGAGCCGCGCGAGGCGCGGGGCCGCCTGCGCGGTGGCGCCGCCGAGCTGGTGCGTCGTGAAGCCGCCGCCGGCGAGAATTTTTCCGTCCGTCTGCACGGCGAGGGCGAAGACGACGTTGTTGAAATTCGCCGCGAACGACTCGTCGACCGCGCCGGCGGAAGTCAGGCGCGCGATGCGGCCACGCGCGATCGTCGCGCCGGCGCCGCCGGGTTGCAGCGTGGTGAAGCTGCCGCCGACGAGGATGTTTCCGCTGGCGTCGAGCGCGAGCGCGTAGACCGACGCGAGCGACGCGCTGCCGCCGGTGGGGCGCGGGTCGAAGCTGGTGTCGAGCGTGCCGTCGGCGTTGAGCCGCGCGAGGCCGGAGCGCGCCCAGGTGGACGCGCTGCCGTTGGGTTGGACCGACGTGAATTTGCCGCCGACGAGGATGCGGCCGTCGGCTTGCACGAGGAGCGCGGTCACGTCGCCGTCGAACGCGGGGCTGAACGAGGTGTCGAGCGAGCCGTCGGCGTTGAAGCGCGCGAGGTGTTGCCGGGTGGCCGGCGCGCCTTCGCTGGGCGGTTGCACGCTGGTGAAGCCGCCTCCGAGCAGCACGCGACCGTCGGCTTGCACGGCGGTAGCGTAGACGTTGCCGTTGGCGTTCGGATCGAACCCGAAGACGAGCGCAGGCAGCAGGCTCCCGAGGAGCGCGAGAAAAAGGCGAAGGGATTTCATCCGTTAAAATTTGAAGCTGAGGCCCGAGCGCAGCCCGAGGCCGGCGGACATTTTGATGAGCGCCGAGCGGCCACCGAGAGTGAGCGTCGAGTCGCGCGTCGAGTATTCGTAGGACGCGCTGCCGAAAAAGCCGGTCCGCTCCGAGAGCCAATACTCGGCGTCGACCCCGCCGAAGAAACCGGCCTGCGCCGACGTCTCCGCGGTGGATTCGTCGGCGTTTTGGACGGCCGTCGTGAGATCGAGGTCTTCCAGGTCGAGCTGCTCGTCGTAGCGCATGCGCAAGCCGACGACGTTCGCGCTGGCGCCGACGCTGAAGCGGAGGGAAAAGCGATCGCTCGGCTGCCAGCGCAGCCACGGGCCGCCGCGCACGCTGAAATACGCGCCCTTCACCTGCCACATGCCTTTGATGGTCGCGCCGCCGGGCGTGGCGGTCTCGGTGCGGCTCTGCGGCGTGCTGCCGAGATAGGTGGTGTTGTCGATCGTCTGCGTGGTGGTGGTGCCGTCGGCGTTGGTCACTGTCACCGTCGTCGTCGATGGCGCGCTGTAGCCGGTGCTGCTCGAATCCGACGGATCGCCGCCGGGCGGCGGGGCGCCCAGCAGCGAATACGAGTCGGTGATCGTGAGCAGCGTGGCGGTGATCGACGCGGACGATTTGGCGTTGAGGGTGTTCAGGCCGAAGCCGAAGCCCGCGCCGACGGTGAACACGCGGCGGCCCGGCCCGAGCGAGCGCCCGAAGCGCCAGAGCTCGCGCGAGCCCTCGATGTCGATGCCGACCGACGGGTTGCTGGTCGCGAGGATCGACGCGCCCTCGGAACGCGTCTCGTAGCGGTGGAAATCGATCGCGGTGCCGTCGGCGCTGACTTGCGTGGCGGAGTTGTAGCTCCAGGTGTTCGTGCGACCGTCGCTCGCGACGTCGTTGCCGTCGCCGTCGACGCGAGCGTCGAGGGAGACGTAGCCGTCGTTATAGGTGCGGTGGGCTTCGGTCGTGGTGTCGCCGAGATCGAGCGCCGAGGTGATGGTGCCAACGTTTTGGAAACGCGCCTTCAGCTTGCCGCCGAAGCGCAGCGAAAACGAGAGCTGGTTCTTCGCAACGGCGAGTTCGTCGAGCGCGCGGAGATCCTGAAGCAACTCCTCTTCCGTGGGTTCGGCGGGAGCGGGCGGCAACGATTGGGCGAAGGTGAGTGCCGCCGACGCGAAAGCGGCGCCGGCCAACAGGACTGGGCGAAGATCCATTTGCCCGGTTTAGACAGCCGAAAAATTTTCCCGCGATTACTTCGGGATGAATCCCAGTTCGGCAGGGACGAACCCGCGCGCAAACGATGCAGGGGCCCGCTTCCGGGCGTGCCGCGCCGGACCGTTGTGTCATTTTTTGGCTCCTCCGGGAAAATCCGCGGTCACACCCCCGCAAAATCTCCGAGATGAAATTGAAAGTCCTGATCGCCGACGACGAACCTCTCGCCTTGGACAAGCTGCGCCGCCTCATCGCGACCGAGCCCGACCTCGAACTGGTCGGCGCCGCCGCGAACGGCAGCGAAGCGCTCCGGCTCGCCGAGGAGCTCCACCCCGAAGTGCTCATCCTCGATATCCAGATGCCGCCGCTGGACGGCATCGAAGTGGCCCACGCCCTGCAACAGGACGCGCGCGCGGTGATTTTCACCACGGCGTTCCCGGATCACGCAGTCGACGCCTTCGCGGCGAACGCCGTCGACTATCTGCTGAAGCCCTACAGCCGGGAGAATTTCTCGCGCGCCCTGGGACGCGCCCGCGCGCGCCTCGCGGGCAAGACTCCGGACGCCGCGCGCGCCGCCGGGCGCAGCGACCGCCTGCTCGTGAAGACGCGCGACCGCTATCTCGTCGTGCACGTGAGCGACATCGAGTGGATCGAGGCGGCGGCCAACTACGTCGTGCTCCACGCCTCGAGCGGCAACCACGTGCTGCGCGGCACGCTGACCGACACGCTCGTCGAGGTCGGCGAAGAGCAGTTTTTCCGCACCGGCCGCTCGGCCGCGGTGAATCTCGACCGCGTGGTCGAGGTGCTGTTCGACGAGCCGGGCGAACACGTCCTGCTGCTGCGCAGCGGCGCGCGCGTGCGGCTGCAGCGGAATTTCCGCGAGCTGCAGGAGCGCCTGGAGAAGCGCACGCTCGGCCGCGCGGTCCGGGAAGGCTCGGCCGCGTGAGTTCGGCCGCTCCGTTTTCCGGCGAGTCGTTGCGCGAGGCGGGCGACCGCGAGGCGGTCATCACGTTCCGCCACTGGTGGTGGCTGCCGACCGGCTGGGTGGCGCTCGGGTTTCTGTTTTCGATCCAGCCGTGGCTGAGCGGCTTCATGCCGTTCGGCGACAACGTGCGCTTCGCCGCGCTGCGGCTCGTGCCGTGGGCGTTCGTCGCCCCGGCGGCGGTGTGGCTGTGCCTGCATTTTCCGATCGCGGGTCCGCGCTGGCCGCGCGCGCTGCTGGTCCACGCGGTCGCCAGCGTCATCGCGGTGCTCTGCCTCGAATCGACTGCGACTTTCTTCGATTGGCCGCGCCCGGACCGCGGCCGGTTTTTCGTCCGCACCGACGGACGCGGCAGCGGCAGCGTGCACGTATTCGGCTTCAACGACGCGGGCGGGCCACCGCCGCCACCGCCGGACGAGAGCGGCACGGCGACCGTCGCCGCCGGCGCGAGCAGCGTCAACGCCTCCGGAATCGCCGCCCCGCCGGACGAGCCGGAGCGCGGCACGCGCGCCGACGTCCGCTTCGACCGCGCGCCCCGCCAGGCACCGTCGTTCGAGATGTTTTCCGACGACCACGGCGGCGGGCCGCGGACGATCCGCACGCCGCCACCGTGGTTCCTGCGCGGGCGGCAATCGTTCCCGCTCTACTGCTGCCTCGTGGCGTTCGCCCACGTGCTCTATCTGCAACGCGCCGCCCGCCGCGCCGCGCAAGCCGAGGCGCAGCTCACCGCCGCGCGCCTCGCCGCGCTGCAACTCCAGCTCCAGCCGCACTTCCTCTTCAACTCGCTCAACGCCATCTCGTCGCTCGTGCGCGCCGACGCCGACGTGGCCGACGAGATGATCTGCTCGCTCGGCGCGCTGCTCCACGCCTCGCTCGACAACAGCGGCCGCGCCGAGATCACCTTCACCGAGGAGATGCAGATGGTGCAGCACTACCTGCGCATCCAGCAGGTGCGTTTCGGCGACGCGCTGAAGATCGAGACGCGCATCGACACGTCCGCCACCGTCGCGGCGATCCCCACGCTCTCGCTCCAGCCGCTCGTGGAAAACGCCATCATCCACGGCCTGCGCGGTCGCGCCGGCACGTTGCGCATCGGCGCGTGGCGTCGCGACGACCGGTTGATCGTCGAAATCACGGACGAGCCGGACGGCGCAGCGGCGAACGACGAGCCCCCGCGCAAACCGACCACCGGAGTCGGCCTGAAAAACATCCGCGCCCGACTCGACACGCTCTACGGCGCCCGCGCGGCGCTCGACCTGATCCGCACGCCCGCCGGCGCGACCGCGCGGCTGGAGGTGCCGTTCCGCGAACTCGGCGAAGCGTAGCGGGCGCCGGAAGAGGATTGAAACGCAGAGGACGCGGAGGAATTGCCGGAGGTAGGGCGGAGCGGCCCGCTCCGCCGCCGGGCGGGTGCACGGACGACTTGCTCTTGTAGGAGCGGCTTTACGCCGCGATTTGCTGCGATGCGTGCGCCGCGTCCGAACCAATCGCGGCGTAAAGCCGCTCCTACAGTTTACGCTGCGCGGGTTCGGGGTAGCGCGGTGCTTTAGCTCGCGCTGAAAATTCGCCAGCGCGGGCTTCGGCACCGCGCTACCAGATCGTCGCTGGCCGGCCCGCAATAAGGGCGGTTGTTGGGCGTTCGCTCGCCACTCGACGAAGTAACCGAGTTCGGCGAAGGCTCTTCAACCGGCGCCCCGCTGCGCGCTACGGCGCAGCGGAACGCTCTGAGTTAGGCTCTTTTCCGAATTTCTTCATAGATCGTCGCCGCGATCTCGCGATGTCGGGGTTCGGATGGATGAAAATGGATCTCTGTCTGATGCTTGGGCCAATTGCCGTCTCGCTCTCGAATCAAAAAGACGACCTCTGCCTCGACTGTCTCAGCCGTGACGCACCGCTTACCCTTCTCGACCCTCACGCCATCGAGAACCCAAACGTCCAGCGTCAGCGCCGCAGTGCTCTTCTTCCAAGCGTAGCCGAAATACCCACTCTGTCCCTTCGACCTCAACGCTCCGTAAAGACGATTTCGCAGAGGCTGCTTGGACGAGCCGACATAGACAATTCTGCCACGATCACTGACGACGTAAACTTTCGAGCAGTGCTGCGCTACCATGCCCGTGAATTTCTCCTCGCCAGCGATGTCGCGCACCCGGAGCGGTTCGGTCGAGATAATCTGATAGCTGAACCGCATCATCGTGCTTTGCCGATCGGCGTTACTCAGCCACCGCGAATTTTCCCGCATGTTTCACGGCTGAGATTGAGCACGCGCTGCTTGGAGATGGCAACGGTGCACATCTTTTGAACCCGCACGAGGCTCATCGGCTTTCGCGCGGCTAAGCGCCACCCGGCCGCGCAGGCTCACGGCGCCGACGCGGGCGGCGGAGCGGCGGGCGCGGACGCCGCCGCGTTGGCCAGCCGCTCGTATTCCGCCGCGGAGAGCGGCAGGACGGAGCCGTGGCGGAAGCGGAACGGAAACACGAAGCCGGCCGCGGGCGCGAATTGGCCGCTGGCCAGATCGTGCGTGACGAACGGCTGGTAGCCCTCGCCTTTGCTGTAGTAGTCGAGGATCAGGCACCACGTCGGCGGCTCGCCGGCGGCGAATTGCAGCGGGAAACACTCGGGGCCTTCGAAACCGACGAGCTGCGCGAGCGAGAAATTCCGCACGTCGCGCCACGGTCCGGCGAGCTTCGTGCTCTCCTCCATCGTGATCGCCTTGAACTTCTCGTCCTTCGTAAACCGGAAATATTTCCCGCCGTCGCGCACGATCGTCGTGTCGATCACGTTCTGCGGCTTCTCGATGTAGATGAACGGGGCGGAAAATTTCCGGAAATCCTTCGTGCGCGCGGCCCAGATGCGGTGCTTTTCGAAATCGTCGCGCCGCGTCGTGGACGCCCAGAACACGAGGTAGTCGCCCGTGTCCTCGTCGAAGATCGCCTCGGGCGCCCACGTGCATCCGGCATCGAGCGGCGCCACCGGCACGCGGCGCGGCTTCGACCAATTTACCAAGTCCGCCGATTCCCAAATGATGATGGCGTTGCTGCCGGCGCGGACGGCGCGCCCCCAATCGGCGTTGCGCGCGATCGAGAGGTCCGTGGCGAGCAGGTAGAACGTCTTCCCGTCGTGCGCGCGGAGCAGATACGGATCGCGCACGCCTTTCTCGCCGACCTTGCTGACGAGCACCGGCTCGGCGTTGTGCAACGCCCGCCAATTCCGTCCGTCTTGGCTGAGCGCGAAGTAGATTTGCTCGGTCAGCGGGTTCTGTTCGCCCTTGAAGGTGACGAACAAATAGCCGCCCGAGGCGGCGTGCGCCGTGGCGACGGCGGCGAGCAGGAAAAGCGAAAGGAGTTTTTTCATGAACGGGAGCGATCCGGAGCCGGTGGAGCGCGTTGACCTCAACGCGCCTCCCGCAAACGAAAATCGAGCCGCGCGTCGCGGTCAAACGCGCTCCGTCGCCGTGACCCGGAAAATCCTAATTCCGCAGTTGAAACGCGGAGGACGCGGAGTGGAACGCGGGAAAATCTGCCGCCCCCCCCCGAAGGACTCACCTTCCGGGTGAATGGCCGCGGAGCGGAATGGTCGGAGTTCCTCCTCTGCGCTCTCCGCGTCCTCCGCGTTTCAACTGCGTTTTGAGGAAAATTCGCGCCGCACCACCGGAGCGCTGGGTGTCAGTGCACCGCTTCGTAGCGACCGATCGTCTCTTGCACGGCCGAGAGCTGGTATTGCACCGCCTCGAGGCGCGCGGTGTAGACGCGACGCGCGTCGAAATTTTTGCTCAGCGCCTCGCCGAGCGCCTCCAGCGGCTCCTGGAGGATTTGCTGGCGCAGCGACTTTTCGGTCACCGTGCCGGCGATTTCGACCAGCGCGGCGGGAGGAAAAACGGCTTCGCCGAACGCGACAAACGCCTTGCCGAGCGTCTCGATTTTGCTCGTCGGTTGCGCGGCGTCGCCCGGTCCGAGGCTCTGCGCCGTGGCATCGAAGACGCCTTCCATCGTCTGGAGCCAGACGCGCGCCTTCGGGTCGAGCTTCTCGACGGCGCCGCCCATCAGCAGTTCGCGGAGTTCGTTGCGGGTCGAGAGCACCTTCTGAAACTTCTCCTCGTCGCGCTCGGCGCTCACCGCCTGCTGCGCCTCGACGAGGAGCTTCAGCGCGTTGAAGCCGTCGGCGAGCGCCTTCGCCTCCTCCCTGGTGATCAGGCTCTGCGCGGCGAGTCCCTCGAAGCATGCGCCGGCCGGGATTTTCATCAGCACGTCCTCGAGACAATCGATCTGCGCCTGCTCGCGCAGCTTCTCGAACTCGCGCGAATCGCTCCGCAAGCCGCCGCCGATCGCCTCGAGCTTCGCGAGTTGCCCCTGGATCAGCGCCTGCCGCCGCAGCAGCTCCGCGCGCCAGCGCTTCGCATCGTCGTAGTCCGCCGCGGTCACGAATCTCCGCGGATCGACCACGGGGTTCGTCGGCTTCAGCTCCTTCGCCAACCGCGCGATCTTTTCGTTGAACGCGTCGGCGTCGTCGACGATCGCGTCCGCCTCCGTCTGCAATTCGTCGCGCCGCCGCTCCGCCTCGTCGCCGCGAGGCGTGCCTTTTTTCGCGCCGGCGTAGTCGAGCTTGAGCTTCCGTTCGCGTTCGAGGGAAGTCTGCCAGCGGCGCAGCAGTGCGGCGCGTTCGTCGTGGAGTTCGGTGCGGCGCGGTTCGGGAAAGTCGATCGGCACGGAGGCCAGTTCGAGTTCTTCGGCGCGCAGCGCGCGGGTCGCGAACAGGCACGCAAGAAACAGAAGCCAGCGGAGCGTTTTCATTTCTTTTCCGGCAGGGTCGGCGACGGCACCTCGATCGGCTTGGGCCGGCGGCGCACGGAGAGATTCACACCTTCCGAGCCCTCGGTCAGCTTTTGCGTCACGGCCTCGAAATTGATCTTCGCCTGGGTGACGGAGATTTCCTGCACGACGTTGCCCCACGCCTGGGCGTTGGCGCGCGGGCCCTGCTGCGTCAGCTCGCGGCGTTGCTGGTAGAGCTGCTCGAGCTTGTTGAAATTCGTCTCCTGCCGCTGCGTCGCAGCCTGCACCACCGGCGTCGCCTGCGTGCGCGGCGGCGGCTCCGCGACGACCAGCGGCACCGAACGAGCCGGCGGCGGCTCGGCGGGGGCGTCGACGCTTTCGCCGACCGGCGTCGCGACGCTCGGCAAATCCACGGGCGCGAGTCCCTCGGGCGTGTCGAACTGGTAGCCGAGTTCGGTCTTCGAGGTGACGTTCACGTTGGACTCCGCGCCGGCGTTCGAAGACGCGGCGACGATCTGCAATTTCTCGATCGCGCGCGAACTGCCGGGGCCGACGGGATGCCGCGTCGCCGCGACGATCTCGCCGCTCGTTTCGGGGTGGGCCTGCTTGAACGGCGTCAGCGGCACCGCGGCGTTCGTCTCCGGCTCCGGCTCGCGCTCGAGCGTGCCGAGCGATTCGACGAGCGGCGCGCGCGCGGCATTGTAAGCGTCGTGGTGCTCGCGGAATTTCTCCGCGGCGTTGCGGCGCTTCTCTTCGGTTTCGACGAATTCCTTCTGCGCTTTCGCGTAGGCGGCGATGGCCGCCTCGATCTGCTGCTGCCAATACTGCTGCCGCTCGTCGGCGGCGGTTTTGAGCGCTTCCTTCTGTTGGTTGAGGTCCGCCGCCTCGGCGTTGTAGGCCGCGAGCGCTGCCTCCTGGCCTTCACCGAACTCGTGGTTCTGCGCGTTGTGCTGGGCGATGCGCGCCTGGAGGCTGCGCGCCCGAGGGGCGAAAGACCCGAGGTCGCTTTCGGCCTGCGTCTTCAACTGCTCGATCGCGCGCTCCTTCGGCTCGAGCTCCATGTTGCGCAGGTAACGGAGGTGGCTGTCGACGGACGCGATGTCGCTCGCGGCGTCTTTCAGCTCGGAAATCTTGCGGCGCAACTCCGAGACCGCGGACTCCATCTCCGACAGCCGCGCCTCGCCGTCCTTCGCGTGTTTCAATCGATAGCGGTGCTGCGCGATCTTGCTGGCGAGCAGCCCCGCGTCCTGTTCGTAAGGCTCGGCGCTCGGTCCCTCGGCTCGCGCCGGCGCGGCGACGAATATCCCGGCGCAAGCGAGCGCGCCGGCGATGAGGCCACGGGCGAAAATTTTTCGGTTCATTTCTCCTCCCCTTCTTTCGGTTCGGCGGCGCGTAGAAACGCCGCGACGGCGAGCGGCCGCGGGGCCGTGACGATGTTGCGCGCGATGCTTTCGACAACGAACTGCCGATAATCCGCGTCGCTCGCGAGGTCCGCGACGCGCACGCCTTCCAAGTGGTGCGTGGCGCCGCCGATGGTGTAGTCGAGCGTGACGGTGTCGCCCTCGCCGCTGCGGCGGAGCGATTGCGCATCGGTGCGCATGCGCTGAAGGTATTGCCCGACCGCGCGGCCCTCGTCCGAGCCCGTCCAGTCGGCGTCAGCCTGGCTGCGCTCCGCGTAGAGCGTGCTGATGCGCGTGTAGTCTTCGAGCGCGCGCACGTTTTCTAGAACGTCGGCGCGCAGGGCCACGGCAGGATCGTCTTCCGATGACGATGCGGGCGTCGGCGTCTCGTTGTTCTCGGCGGTCGGCGTCTCTGCGGTCGACGGCGTCGATTCGGCGGTGGCGGGCGGCTCGGGGTTCGTGGCCGTTTCCGACGGCGTCACCGGCTCGGGCGAGTCGCGCTCCAAGCGCGCGAACACCTGCTCGGTGACCGCCTCCACGCGCTCCGCCGGCAAGTTCGCCCAGACGTGCCGCAGCAATCCGCCGACCGTCTCGACGCCGTCGCGTCGCGCCGTTTCCAGCCAATAGAGCGCGCGCACGAAATTCTCGTCGCCCTCGAGCGGATTGCCGCGCGCGAGGTAGGCGGAGCCGAGCAGCGACTCCGCCCACGGATCGCCGGCGGCCGCCGCCTTTTGCCAGAGCTCGAACGCCACGTTGCTGAGCGGCAGATCCTGCTCCTCCATCAAGCCGAGCAGCGTCATCGCCGGCGCGTAGTCGCTGCGCGCCGCCTTATCGAGCCACTCGCGCGCGCGGTCGCGATCCGCCGGCACGCCGAGGCCGTAGAAGTAGAGGACGCCGAGGTCGTATTGCGCCTTCGTGTGATACGCCCTCGCCGCGACCTCGAACCATTTCGCCGCGGCCGCGTCGTCGGCGCGGAAACCGTCCGCGCCTTTCCGGCAGCGCAGGCCCATCGCGTAGCACTCGGTCGCCGAGCCGGCTTTCGCCATCAGCCAGGATTTGCGCGCGCTCCAACCCGATCCGGGCAACATCCACCACAGCCCGCCCAGTGCCGGCACCAGCACCAGGACCACCGCCCCGCCGATCAGCGCCCAACGCGCACCGCGCGACATCGGCGCCCGCGGTCTCGATGGCAGCGGCGGCGGCGCGTCTGGCAGCGCCGCGCTCGCCAGCAGCGGCGGCTCGCTGCCGGCCGCGGCGCGCGGCGCGACGCCCTCGGGTTCGCCGAAACGATTCGCACCCGCCGTGCCGCGCAGGAAACCGAGGCAGATCAGGTTCACGAGAAAACCGACGATCGGCACGAGACTCACCAGCACCATCCAGCCGGAGCGATCGAGGTCGTGCCAGCGCTTCACTTGCGCGGCGAGCGACACCAGTCCGATCGCGATGAGCCCCGGCATCGCGATCAGCCCGCCGATCCCCGCCAGCGCCGGGTCCGACGGCATCACCATGCCAGCGAAGACGAAGTTGACCAGCAGGGCGGCCAGGAGAACGAGGACCAGGCGCCAAAAGGTCATTCGTCCGATCCTTCCGCGGAAGGAGAAGAGTTCGCGAAGGCGCATGACACGGCCGGGGTTGAGGTTCGGACGCCGCCGCGACGCGGCGGAGGCCGAGCGGGGGTTGTAGGGTGTGTTGCGGCAGCGCCGGTGCAACGGCTCCACCGGCACGCCGAAACTACGATTTTCGCGCCGCAGGGTCAACGCCGTTCCCCGACCGTGCCGGTGCGCGCAGTCGCAACCGCGCCGCGAGGCGCTTCGGCCCGGCGCACACGACATCTTTTTGCCGCGGGTTCGTCCCGGCGCACCGCGCCCTGATCGTCGCCCGCGCCGGCCTCGTCGTCCGCCCGCGCGCAAAGCGTCGCACCGCCGGAACTGCGCGCCGCCGTCGCTCGTCTCAAACGCCGCGCGCCTTTCCGCGCGCACGCACGCCCACGATGAACGCCCTCCCGCAATTCGCCTCCACGCCGGCGTCGGTCACGCCGGGCGTGCTCTTCCGCGCCCTCATCGTCGATCCGGGACACGAGGCGCGCCTCGGGCTCGGCGACCAACTCGCATTCCACGCCGACTTCGAGCTCGCCGCCAGTTGCGCCAGCCTCGCGGAGGCGGCCGAGCAGATTCCGGTGCTCGCGCCCGAACTCGTCATCGTCGAGTGGAGCGCGCTGGAAGACTTTACGCTCTGGCGCGCGCTGGCCGGTCTCACGCGCGCCGTGATCGTCACGTCGGCCGAGCCGCGGCATGCGGTGCAGGCGTTCGAGGTCGGCGCGCTCGACTACCTGTTGAAACCGGTGGCGCCCGCGCGCTTCGGCTCCGCCATCGCCCGCGCGCGGGTCGTGCTGCGAACGGCGCGCCTTTCCGCGATGCCGCCCGCAGCGCCGGCCGTCGCGCGTCTCCGCGCGGAGCGGCTCGTGCTGAAACGCGATGGCGAGTTTCATCTCGTCGCGCCGCGCGACGTCCTGCGGCTCGAGGCCGAGGGCGACTACGTGAAGGTTTTCACCCGCACCGGCACGCATCTCGTGCGCACGACGCTGGCGCGGATCGGAGCGCAGCTCGATCCGTCGCTTTTTCTCCGCGTGCATCGCTCGCATATCGTGAACCGCGACCACGTCACCAAAGCCACGCTGCGTCCCGAAGGCGATTTCAGCCTCACGCTCGGCGCGAGCGGCACGGTGCCCGTGGCGCGGGCGCAGACCGGCGCGGTGCGCCGGCTGCTCGACTGAATTTGGCCGCACGCCGGCGGCGGACGGCGCGATTTCGCGCCGCGGGCTCGCCGCCGGTCGTGCGGCTCCCGCAGCCCGACGCGAGCTGGGCGCACGCCGCCGCTTCGCCGGAACGTCCGCGCGCACCCGCGCGTCAAGGGCCGCGCCTATGATCAATCACACCACACCCAACCACCCGCGGAACGGCGTGCGCTGGCGCGCGTCGCTCCTGCTCGCGCTCGCTGTCGCCTGCGTGCTGCCCGCGCAAACCACGAACGACAACGACAGCAAGGACGAGAAGGTCGTCAGTCTCGGCAAATACGAGGTCACCGGCTCCTACATCCCCGTCTCCGCCGAGGCGTCGACGATCCCCGTGCAAACCATCACCGCCGACGACATCGCGAAAACCGGCGTCGCCACCAACGTCCTCGACGTCCTGCGCAAGGCGATGCCGATGTTCTCCGGCAACGCCAACCTCGGCGACACCAACGCCAACATCTCCAGCGGCGCCACCGGCGGCGGCTCGCAGGTCGCGTTCCGCAACACGCAGACGCTCGTCCTCATCAACGGCCGCCGCGCCGCCTACGCGCCGGTCCTCGCCTCCGGCGGCAACCAGTTCGTCGACGTGAACCTCATCCCCATGTCCGCCATCGAGCGCATCGACGTGCTCGCCGACGGCGCCTCCGCCACCTACGGCTCCGACGCCGTCGCGGGCGTCGTGAACATCATCCTCAAGAAAAACTTCGAGGGCTTCGAGGTCGGCGCGCACTACGGCATGTCGGAACACTCCGACCACTACTCCGAACGCAGCGCCTACGTCATCGGCGGTGCCGGCAACGGCAAAACGTCGCTCACGCTCTCCGCGTCGTGGTCGAAGACCGATCCGCTCTTCCAATACGAGCGCAACTTCTCGAACCCGAGCTACGGCACCGGCACGTTCGCCGGCGTCATCAGCTCGGGCTCGAATTTCTACGTGCTCAACCCGAGCCTCAACGCCCCGCCGACCAACACCGACCTCACGCTCGCGCAGCTCGTCGCCAACGGCACCTACCTCGGACCGTTCTCGTCCACCGACCTCATCAACGGCACCGGCGCCGCCGGCGCGTATTCGTTCAACCTCGCCAATTACGTCACGCTGCTCCTCCGCAACGAGCGCAGCGCCGTCACCGCCGCGCTCGATCACCAGATCAACGACCGCGTCTCGCTCTTCGGCGACCTGCTCTACACGCACACCGAGACGTTCTCGCAGCTCAACGCCCAGCCGTTCAGCGCGTCCGTCGCCGCGAGCAACGCCTACAATCCCGCCAACGTCGCCGTCACCGCGCGCAACCGCCTCGTCGAGTATCCGCGCCAGTATTTCTACGACACCACGAGCATCCGCGGCTCGTTCGGCGCGCGCGGCTCGATTGACGAGAACACGAACTGGGAAATGGCCGCGAACTACAACCGCGTCGCGCAGGACTACACGAACAAGAACCTCATCTCCACCGCCGCGCGCCAGGCCGCCGTCGCGTCGGGCCTCATCAACCTCTTCGCCCGCACGCAGGCCGACGGCGCCATCGAGGAGTCCGGCATTCTCGGCACCGCGCTCGGCTCCGCCGTCAGCAAACTCGTCACCTACGACGCCCGCGTGAACGGCCATCTCTTCGCGCTCCCCGCGGGCGACGTCCAATACGCCTTCGGCGGCGACATCCGCCGCGAGTCGCTCTCGCAGACCGCCGATCGCAACAGCCAGACCGCCACCTTCGGCTGGGATTCCGCCACGACGCTCGATCCCTTCGAGGCCGACCGCAACGTGAAGTCCCTCTTCGCCGAGCTGCGCGTGCCGCTCGTCAGCAAGGAGAGCGCGATCCCCGGCATCCACACGCTCGACCTCGACATCGCCGCGCGCCACGAAATCTATTCCGACACCGACGACCCGACCGTGCCGAAGTTCGCGCTCCGCTGGCAGCCGTTCAGCGAGAACCTCACGCTCCGCGCCACCTACGGCGAATCGTTCGCCGCGCCGACGCTCTTCCAGCTCTTCGGCCCCGGCAGCGTCGGCTTCACCTCCACGCTCAACCTCACGAGCCTCAGCGGCGGCGCCATCACCGGCCAGGCCAACGCCCGCACCGGCTCGAACAGCGCGCTGCTCCCGTCGACCTCGAAGAACTTCACCGCCGGCTTCGTCTGGTCGCCGAAGACGCTCAAGGGCTTCTCCGTCTCCGTGGATTATTTCCACATCGAGCAGAAGGATCTGATCTCGTCGATCGGCTCCGCCACGATCCTGCAAAGCGTCGAGCTGCTCGGCGCCGCCTCGCCCTACGCGAAATTCGTCCGCATCGGCGCCGCCGGCGACACGAGCATGTTCGACGGCGGCACCGCCATCACCGCCGCCGGCCAGATCAGCGGCAACTCGATCGACAGCATCTACGTCACCGACACGCTCGTGAACATCGCCGGCCAGAAACTCGACGGCTTCGACGTGAAACTCGAAGACAGTTTCGAGTGGCGCGACCTCGGCCGCTTCAAGGCGAGTTCGACGATCGGCATCTACAATCATTACCGGATCAAGAATCTCCCCGACAGCGAGTGGTTCGAAACCGTCGGCTACGCCACCAACTCCAACGGCACGATCCCGAAGTTCTCCGCCTACACCACGCTCGACTGGACGCGCGGCAATTGGGGCGCGAACCTCGGCTGGCGCTACATCCCGCACGTCACCGACGTGAACGGCGACGACACCGCCGGCGACGTTACGGCCGACACCTACGTCGAAGCCTATCACTCGATCGACACCGCGGTGCGCTACACCTTCGGCAACGAGTGGCGCTACCTGAAGGGCCTCACCCTCACCGCCGGCGTGAACAACGTCTTCGACGAGTCGCCGCCGAGCGCCGCGGGCACGTTCACGGAGTCGAACGCCGACATCGCGACCTACGGCGCGGTTGGCCGGATGTTCTACCTGGATTTCAAATACCGCTTCTGATCTCCGCTTCGTCGCCGCGCGTTTACGCGGGACGTGTTGTGTCGGTGCCCAAGCGGCGTCCTCCGTCACCGGGGACGCCGCTTTCTTTGGGGAGTAGCGCGGTGCTTTAGCCCGCGCGGGAGGATTCTCAGCGCGGGCTAAAGCACCGCGCTACCTCGAGTCTTCGCTCGTGTGAGCTGTAGGAACGGCGATATAATATCGACGTTCCGAGCGGAAGACGGCGCAACTACCGCTCCTACAAGGAAGCCAAAGGAACCCCGCGACGAAAAGCCTCTCGCTTCTCACAACAGCCTTGAGCATCCGTTCCCTTGCTCCAACCTCCCCGCCACGGGCCAAACCAAAGTGAGGTTTTTCACTGAATCTGAGTAACACTGATCGGCGGAAGAAATGGATCGAATCAAAGGCGCCGTGGTCGAAATTATCTCGGCCGACACAATTCTCGTTGAGGTCGCGTTCATCGGGAACTTCAACGCGCATCGTCTGCCCGATGTAGTGAAGATTCGTTTCAGCGATCTATCGCCACCGTATCTTCGCAGCGTGCCCCCTGACGAAGCGGTCTCGGTTCTCAACAAGAAACTTCTTGGGCAGAAAGTGTCATCGAACATCGGCGCGCCGGATCAAGAGGGTGTCTTTCGAGGCAAAGTTGTATGCGAGGGTTCGTTCTATCGCGGCAAGAAGAAGTTTCTCTGAAAGTGCCTAACCAACACC
Organism: Opitutia bacterium; assembly: GCA_016187945.1. Classification (GTDB taxonomy): domain Bacteria; phylum Verrucomicrobiota; class Verrucomicrobiia; order Opitutales; family Opitutaceae; genus Didemnitutus. Next base: position 634,140 of record JACPIT010000005.1, on the reverse strand, counting down.
TGAGGGCAACCGGACAAGAAAAAAGTGACGTTTCAGGCGGCGGTGCGGAGGTGGGCGGCGAGCGGTGATTTTCGTTGGGACAGCGCGGCCAGATAGCGCGCTTCGTCGTCGGGCACATGGTCGTGCCAGCAGCGCCAGAGTAGCTTCGGATTCGCGGTATCCGTCGTATCCGTCCCAATCCGTCTGATCCGTGGCCAACTCGACGTCCACCCGCGGCACGCGCTCCACTCGCCGCCCGAGCCCCAATCCTCGACACAGAGATCGCAGAGCACACGGAGACGGACCGCGCGGCGCGTCCCTCCGCGTTCTCTGCGTCCTCCGCGTTAAATTTCTCCGCCTGAAAATGCCTTCCGCCCCACGCCGCGCGCTCGACGCTGTTTCTCGACCACGGATTTCACCGATCGCCTGGACCACGCCATCGGGTTCATCCGTGTTATCTGCGTAATCCGTGGTCAAAAAACGCCGCTCGCTCGCGGCGCGCGCCACGTGCAGCGCGGCTCAGGCCGTTGTCTCGATATTGCTGCCGACCACCGTCTCGTCGCTCGGCGAGCCGTCGGCGGCGTAGCCGCTGTGCGGTTCGCGCGCCGGTCGCAGCGCCTCGAACAGGCTCGTCAGCTCCTGTTGCGTGACGCTGCCGTCGCCATCGGAATCGATCGCGGCGAAAAGTTTCTCGAAGTCCGGCGTCGCGCTGCTCGCGCTCGTCACGCCGCCCGACTGGTCATTCTCCTCGGCTTTTTTCTTCAGCGCCGCGAGCAGTTCCTCCGCGGAGACTTTGCCGTCCTTGTCGGTGTCCATCTCGTCGAACACCTGCCCGGCTTCTTCGGCCGCGGATGCACTGCCTTGGCCGCCGCTCGGAGGAGGGCCCGGGGGCGGTCCCGGCGGCGGCCCGCCTGCGCCATGCGCGCCGGCGCCCGCACCGCCCTGCCCGCCCGACGCGCGCATCGCTTTGAACGCCGTCTCGAATTCGGAAAGCGTGATCGCGCCGTCGCCGTCGCTGTCCGTTTTCTGGAAGATCGTCGCCGCGTCCGGCCGATCGGCGGCGGATGCGTCGTCGGTCTTGCCGAAACGCTTTTCCATCGCGGTGGAAAACTCGTCCTGCGTGACCTTGCCGTCGCTGTCGCCGTCGAGGCGCGCGAACATTTTCTGGAGGAACTCGCTCGGGTCGGGCCGCGCGAGCGCGCCGGCGGAGGTGGCGGTGTTGATCGATGAGATGCTCATGGTGGGATTTCCGTTGTCGTTTTGATTCGCTGGCGACGGGAGCACCGTCGCCGCGTTCTTCATCGTCACCTGCGCGCCGGCAGAGCAGCCGCCTGGCGGCGTAATCTCCCGCGCTCGTCCCGCGGCGCGCCCGATTCGGCCCACGCCGCTCCGAACCACTGCGATTTCCCCCTTGCTCCGCGCCGCCCTGCATCAAGCTGAATTCCGCAGTTGAAACGCGGAGAGCGCGGAGGAGGCGGAGTAGAACGCGGGAAAATCCGGGCCCCCGAAGGACTCACCTGCCGAGTGAAGGGTCGTAGAGCGGAATCATCGGAGTTTCTCCTCTGCGCTCTCCGCGTCCTCCGCGTTTCAATTGCGTTTTTTAGGATCAACCCGCGACGACGGCGTGCAGAGCGTTGACCAGCAGGCGCTGCATCGACGCGTGCAACCACACCTCCGGAAAATGCCCGGGCGTCAACACGGCCACGCGCCCCCGGCCTTCGCGTCGCGTCCAGCCGGCGACTTGCGCGCCGTGCGCCGAGCGCGTGCGGAGAAACACGTCGAGCGCCGGATCGTCGAGCAGCATCTGGTAGTGTTCGTCGTGGACGGTGAACGCCGCCTCGACGCCCGCGCAAAGCGGATGCCCGCCGACCGGTTCGACCGTCACCGGGCAGGGCGGCGGGTGATTCGCAAAAACTCCGCCGAGCACCGCGCGCATGATCGGCCAGTCGCGGTAGCTCGCCGTGCCGGAGTGGACGGCCACCAGCCCACCGCCCGCTCGGACGTAGTCGCGCAGCGCGCCTTCGTTCGGTCCCGCCAGCCAGGGCGTCTCGTCCTTCGCGGAGCAGACGTTCGACTTCGACAGCAGCACTGCCGCGTAGTCGCGCAGGCCGGCGGGATTCCAGCCTGCGGCATTTTCGATCCAGTCGAACGCGAATTCACCGCTCGCCCCGAGCGGCGCGAGCCCGGCGCGCACGACCGCGGCCGGGTGGTAGAGATCGTCGCAGAAAACGAGGACGCGCGTCGGATTCACGGGCCAAACAAACGGAAACTGCGCTCGACCGGCAAGGCGGCACGGAGCTTCGGCGCCGCGCCGCGGCCGAGTTGCCAGGCGACGACGGTGATCGTCACCGGGAACCGCGTGCGCGGCGGCAGCGGCGTGAAATGCAGGATGCCACCGCGCACGAACGCCGGGCCTTCGCGCACGTAGTAGCTGACGGACACGCCGGCATCGGAAGTCGCCGCGAGCGGAACGAACTCCGCGCTCGCGAACTGGTCCGCGATCGGCGGGAAGTCGATCGTCTGGCCGGCGCCCTCGGTGAACGCCGGCACGCGCAGCAGCGCCTGCTGCACCGCGCCCTTGTGGCGCGCGTCACCGGGATGATGCGCGCGCAGCCAGATGTCGTGCGAGCGCGCGTCGATCGTGGACGCGGTGCGACTAAAGGCCACGCGGAACACTCCGGGCGCGATCGGCTCGACGGGGCCGGTGATGGCGGAGACCAGGAGCGGACCGTCCGCGCGGTCGGCCGGCGCGGCGGCCGTCGGGTGCGCGGTCGTGGGCGGCGGGAGATTTTTCACGTCCTTGGTGGCGACGGGCGGTTTCTTCGGCAGCGGCGCGATGAAGTCGGCCGCGAGGCGAAACGTGACGCCATCGGCCTCGGGCTGGAACGCAAGTTCGACGCCGGTGTGCGTCGTGCGGATGGGTGCAAGCGCGCCGTCTTGCACGAAGTCCACCTGTGGCTGCGCGAGCCCGGCGCCGCGGGCCTGGTAGGCGGCGGTGGCGCGCGCGTGCTCCTCGTCGAAACTCCAGAACGCCTCGTCGGGCGCGCCGGCGGAGCGCGCAGCGGGCGCAACGGCGCCGACGTAGGGGCGGTCGGCGCGCCAGCGGGCGACGAGCCAGCCAGCGGCGGGGAGCACGGGGCGGAGAGTAGCGCCGGTCTGCGACCGGCGAAGTTCGACGTCATTCGCGGGCAACGTGGGCGAACTGTCCTCATAACTACGCCGGTCAGAGACCGGCGCTACCAGTCGCGCCTCGGCGGCTTTGCGGATGAAGAGCGCGAGGAACTCGACGAGTTCGTCGCTGGCGTCGAAGTGGCCGTGGCCGGTGTCGCACAGCACGGCGAGCGGCGTGCGCGGGTGCGCGGCGCGGAACGCGATCAGCGGCGCGAGGCGCGCTTCCCACCACTCTTGCTCGCTCATCACCATCAGGCCGGGAATGCCGTCGATGCTCCGCGCGCCCCAGTCGGGATTCGGCGCGCCGCTGCCGGTGAGGTTCGTCTGCGGCGCATCGCCTTTGATCGAGAGGATCGCGAGCGTGCGCTCCGGCGCCCACGCGGCGAAATTCCACGGGAACGACGCACACGCCGAATGCCCCATCGGCACGACGGGCGCGGCGGCGAGTTCGTCGTAGCCGGACTCGGCGGCAAGCGCGCGCATCGTGGCGTCGAAGCGCTCGCCGGCGCCGCGATGAAAATCGAACGGCCGGTCGAACGGCGGCGCGATGAACACTTCGGCGATGCCGAGCGCGGCGAGCGTGCGGCGCAGCGTCGCGTGCTCGAGGAGGCCTTGCTCGATCATGTTGTGCTGCGCGACGACGACGGCGCGCACGCGCGGGCAGTTTTCGGGAATCCAGAGAAACGCCCTGCCCTCGCCCAGCGGCACCGACCATTGCCAGACGGCGTCGCTCGCGCGGACGGGCAACGCGCTGAGGAGGGCCACCAAAAACGCGCACGCCGCAAAAAAGAAACCGGCGCGCATCCGTGCCGCGAACGCCCGCGAAGCGACGTAGCAGCCGAGGTGACGAGGCTGTGGTGCGCTCTTCACGCCGGGTCAGCCTCAGCCTCCTCACGTCGGCTGCTACGGGGTCGGCTGCTACGGGGTTGGCTGCTACGACGGGCGGTGCGCCGCGGTTCTGTCGCCGTTGCGGACAGCGGCGACCACTTTGCCGGTGAGGGGCGGCGGGGCGTCATTTTTTATCGGGCGCGCCGGTGGCGATGCCGCTCGGGGGCAGGCCCCAGGAACCGGAGCTCGCGCGGAGCGCGGCGTCGGTGAACGTGCGGCTTCGGCTCTCGATTTTGCAATCGGCGATCGTGTCGCTCGTGATCACCGGAGCGGCGGCGATTTCGTTCACGAGCGTGATGCCGCGCGCGGGGGCGGGCTTGATCGGGCTGCTCATCTCCGCGTGCGCGGGCATCCCGAAGCCGAACAGGATCGGCAACGCCGGGATCGGCCGCTCGCCGAGCTGCGGGCTCAGGCGGACGCGGTGGTTTTCGCCGGCGATCGTCGCGACGGCGTGCACGAGCGATTGCGGGCCGTCGCCCACGAGTTCGAGTTCGACGTCGGAGTCGCGTCCGCCGCGCAGGTAGAGCAGCGGGCCGTGCGCGATGTCGCCGCGGCTGCGGCGGACGATCGTCTGCGAACCGATGAGGAACGCGCGCTCGCAGCCGCGCGCGACGCAGTTTTCGAGGACGGTTTTCTGCGGCGCATCGTCTTTCGCGCCGATCTCGAAACCGGCGCGCGTGTCGATCGCGGTGCAGTTGAGCAGCGTCACGCGGCCGGCGCCGCCGTAGGTGCGAAAGCCGTCCTCGGTGAGCGCCTTCACGTAGCCGGGCGCGATGGCGTAGCGGCCGTCGCGGTTTTCGTAGACGGACTTGAAGCCGAGATCGAACGCCGGGCCGGAGATGTCGCGGAGCATGTCGCTCGTCGCGCGCATCACGCCCTCGGCGTAGCAATCCTCGAGGCGGATGTCGCCGCCGACCTGGATGTAGAAGCAATGTCCGAGCGCGCGGCTGAAGACGCGGCAGCGGCGCAGCGTCGAGCCGGAGCCCAGCACCTGGATGCCGCTTTGTTTTTCGAGGTGGACGAGATTGGGGCCGCCTTTGCCGAGCAAGTCGCCGTAGCCGTAGGGGAACGAACCGTGGACGTGCAGCGTCACGTCCTCGAGCGTCGTGCGTTCGCCGGCGAGCGAGAGGATGTTGCCGCCGCTGCCGCGATTCGCGCCGGTGTTGCGGATGGTCAGGCCGGTGATCGTGTTGCCCGCGCCGGCGACGATGAGGCAGCGCGTGTAGCCGCCCTGCGGGAGCAGCGCGTAGAGCGCGGTGTCGATCTCGATCGTCGCGCCGGCGCAATCGATGCGGTTGTCGCGGCCGCGGAAGACGAACATCGGCACCGGCGGCCGGCCCTGCTTCTTGTCGAAGCCGCCGCGGATTTCCGCGAGCACCGGCGCGGTGAGATAATCGGCCATGCGATAAACGCCGGGCTTCAGGCGAATCTGCTGGCCGTCTTGCGCGGCGACGCGCGCGAGGTCGGCGAGGCTCGCGACTTCGATTTCGGCGGCGGCGGCGCGGCACAGCGCGACGACGGCGAGCGCGAGGGACACGAGGAGTTGGCGGGGTTTCATGGGAAATCAGCGGGTGGCGACCAGCGGGGTGCTCCGCCGGAAGACGAGGCCGGCAACGTGTTCGCCGACGAAGATGCGCGCCAGGTCGGCGGTTTTATACCAGCGGGGTTTCGCCATGTCGTCGGCGATCGCGACGCCGTTGATGACGAGATCCTCGAAGACGACGTTGCGGATCGGCCGCGCGGCTTCGTAGCCGGCGACGATCGACGTCTCCGCGTGGGCGCCGGTGTAGGTGACGCGCCGGAACGTCACGTCCTCGATGCCGCGGCCGGGCGACGTGCAGTATTTCTCGTTGAAGAAGACGCGCAGGTTCACGAGTTGCCCGCGGCGGAAATCCTCGACGCGCACGTCCTCGAAGAGCACGTCGCGGATGAGATTGCTGTCGCCGGCGTTCAAGGCGAGGCAGCCCTGGTAGTCGAGCTGCGGCTCGTGGTGGTCGAGGATGTCGAGGTTGGTGAACCGCAACTGCTCGAGCACCTCCGGGTGCGGCGTGCTGCCGTGCGTGCCGACGAGGATCGGGTGCGCGACGTCGGCCCAGAGCGTGGCGTTGCGGACGGTGATCCGCCGCGCGTCGCCGTGGAAGCCGCCGCGGCTGCCGTAGACGGTGATGCAGTCGTCGGAGTTGCGGTTGAACACGCCGTCGATGAGCACGTCGGAACTGCTGATGACGTTCATGCCGTCGCCGTTGCCGACGTAGCTGATGCAGCGCACGCCGGAGATCGTCACGTGCTCCGAGCCGCCGGTGAAACATTGCGGCGTGAAGATGTCGCGCACCTCGACGTGGCGCGAATGCGCGATGCGGATGCCGCTCCCGCGGCCGCTTTGCTCGATCATGCCGCGTCCGACGATGCGGATGTCTTCGACGCCGTCGCAGAGGATGCGCCCGCGCACGACGGCGCCGCCGGCGAGGTAGACGGTCGTGTGGCTCGGCACGCGCAACACGCCGCCGGCCGGCACGGCGCGATACGTCGGATTGGGCAGACGCTCCGCCGTCTCGGGTTGCGGCGCCTCCGCCGGCGCCGCCGTCGTGCGGCTCCCGGCGTCGTGCACGCCCGGCCCGAAGTAGATGACGCGAGGATCGCTCGGGTCAGGACGGTTTTCCTCGAGCGGATTGGTGAAGAGCTGGAGGTTTTGGAAAATTTCGCCGTTCACCTCGATCGAGAGGTTGCGCGGCTGCGTCAGCGTGAACGTGAGCGTGTCGCCCGCCACGCGCGGCACGATGCCGTGGGACAACGGGCGCACGCGGGCCGACTGGATCGCGCCGCGCGCCGAAGTGATCGCGACCTCCACCGCACCGGCGAAATCGAAGGACGCGAGCGAGGAATTCCGCGGCGAATGCTCCGTGCCGATCACCGCATCGACTTTCACGACGTAAGTCGGCACCGCCTGCCACTCGCCGCCGGGCACGCGGACCCGGATGGCAAAGTCCGTGTTCAGCGCGCACTCGCGCGGCGCGGGATACACGACCACTTGGTTCGGCGCGGCGGCCCGCGTTTCGGTTGTTGCGAGAGCCGCACCGAGCAGCAGCGCGAGGAGGGGAGCGACGGACGCAGCGTGGGGGCAGGGAGTCGTCATGAGCGGGCGCGCGATTCGTCAGCGCGCGGAAGGAGCGGCGGTGGCGATGAGCACGAAGCCCTGGCCGTCCTCCCGGCGCAGCACGTAGGGATCGCGCGCGCCTTTTTCGCCGAGTTCGGTGACGAGGACGGGCCGGCCGTCGTTGAGCGCGGTCCACTCGCGGCCGTCGCGACTGAGCGCGAAATGTATCTGCTCCGCCGTGGCCGGAGGTTCGTTGCGGAACATCACGAACAGGAAACCGCCGTCGGTCGCGCCGGCGCGGGCGACGGAGAACAGGAGGACAAGCGAGGCGAGGAAAGTTTTCATGAGCAACCGGAGGGGAAAGCGACGGAGGCGGCGCCGCGAGCCCGTCCCGAGCGCGCGTCGGGTGCAACCGCGGCGCGCGCACCGGAGCGGGAGCGGAGCGCGACGCATGCCACGACGGCGGCGGACGGACGACGGACGGACGGCGAAGCGTCAGAATGTTGTCGCGCTTTCATCGGCGGGCGGCGGGCTCGGGCGCGACAACGAATGTGTTGACCGATTGCGCCGGCAACGTCGCGGCGAAGGTGTCGCTGTCCGCGCGCCCCGCGATCGCGACGACGAGTTCGCGCGGCGTCGCGTCGGGATTGGCGACGACGAACACCGTCGAGCCGTCGGGATTCACGAAAGCGATCTGCTCGCTCCATGGGCCGGTGGTGAGGATGCGTTTCGCGCCGGGCCGCACGAAGCGGCTGAAGTGGCGCATGACGTGAAACTCGCCGTTGTAGGCAACCTGGCCGGTCGTGCCGTCGACGGTGACGAGTGCGTTCTGCCGCCACTTCCACGTGCTCAGGCCGGTTTCGTCGAGCACCAGGTTCCAGGCGAAGTAGCTGCCGGCGCCGCCGGCGAGGTAACGCCGCATCAGGCCGTAGAGGCGCTGGGCGTCGGCCCAGGAGTTTTCGCCGCGATTGCACTCGGTTTCCGACTGCATGAACTTCTTCGCCGGGTAGAGCGCGCTGGCGGCGGCGATCTGGTTGCGGCTGTCGTATTGGAAGGCGACGCCGGTCAGGAAGCCGGCCGCAGCCGGATCTTCGAGCACGGTGAGCAGGCGGTCGTTGAGGTTTTCGCCGCCGTTGAACGGGTCGCCGTTGAGGCCGAGCCAGAGTTCGACGTTGGTTTTTCGGTCGCGCAAGGTCGGCCCGAGATGATCGGCGACGAACTCGCGTAATTGCGCCGCGGTCCACAAGCAGGTCGGGTAGACGTTGAGGATGTTCGGCTCGTTCTGCGGAGCGAGGGCGTAGATGTCGACGCCCTCGGCGCGGTAGGCCTCGACCCAGCGCGCGAGGTAGGTCGCGTAGGTGCGCAGGATGGCCGGCTCCCAGCGGAGCGAGCCCTTGCTATAGTGGCGGTTCGTCTTCATCCACGCCGGCGGGCTCCACGGCGAACCCCAGCAGCGGAGCGCCGGGCGGACCGCCATCGCGGCTTTGATGTAGGGGAGCAGGTGCCGGCGGTCGCGCTCGAGGGAAAAATGCCGCAGCTCGAAATCGTCCGGCGTGTCCGCGAGCGAGTAGGCATCGAGGGCGAAGTCGCTTGCGCCGACCGGCACGCGTGCGAGCGCAAACGCGCAGCCGTCGTCGCCAAACAGCGCCGCGAACACGCGCTGGCGCTCCGCCTCGGGCAGTTTGCCGAGGGCGACCCAACCCGCCTCGTTGAAGCAGCCGCCGAAACCGTCGATCGTCTGCGCCGTCCGCTCCGGCACGGCGCGCACGTGCGGCGGCGCTTCGGGCCGGCCGGATTCGAGCGCGGGCGCGGGCATCGTCCGCGAGAGTTGTTCGCCGGTGCTGCTGATCCAGGTGACTGGCGCGGCGAGGGCGGAAACGCCGGCGAAGGCACCGATTAGGAGGAGGAGTGCGGTCGTTCCAATTCGGATCATTGGGGGAGTGGAGGTTACCTCAGAGTTCGAGCAAAACCGCGGCGTGCGCGGCGAGCCAGCCGGGAGCGGTCGGGATTTGGTGGATGGCGCGGCGCGCGGCGGCGGCGAGCGCGCCGAGCTCGATCGGGCTGGCGCGGTGGTTGACGATCACGACGCGCGAGCCGAAGCGCGCGCACTCGACGCCCTGGCGCGGCGGGAGCGACGCCAGCGGCGACGCGCCGACGAGCGCGGCGACGGGCGTCTCGCGGAGGAGCACGATCGGGTGCATCTCGCGCTTGCCGTATTGCGGCGGCACGATCGGCATCGTGCGACGCGAGTAGGCGTAGCCGTATTGGAAGCCGAACGAGAGCACGCGGCCGGTGCCGACGCGCGTTTCGGCGAGCGCGTTTTTGCCGGACTGGATGTAGGTCGCGAGCGCCGCGCCTTGGCGGTAGGCGACGGTGGACCAGCCATGCGGGATGATGTCTTCGGTGCGAGCGGGCTCGGTTGCCTTGGGCTCGGATGTAGGAGCGGCTTTATGCCGCGATTCGTTGCCCGCGGCGTGGTCGAGTCGCGGCGTAAAGCCGCTCCTACACCAAGACAGGCAGTCGAACTCGATCGTTTCCTCGCGCACGCCGAACGCGCGGCGCGCGAGTTCGCAATGCGGGCCGTGGAAGAGCGTGCCTCCAATTTCGACCCAGGCGCGCACGGCGGTTTCGAGCGGGTCGTTTTCGCCGAGGTCGTAGAGCGAGTTGTGCGGCACAACGAGGTGGCGGTAATCGCGCAGCGCGCCGGCGACGACTTGGTCCGGATGCAGGATGTCGACATGCCAGCCGAGATCGACGAACTGCCGATACCAACCGAGCAGGTCCATGCGGTGTCGGCCGCCTTCGTCGACCGGCAATGGCTCGTAGAGGCTCATCTCGCGCGGGAAGAGAATCGCGACTTCCTTGGCGCGTGGCGCGTCGAGAAGCGGGATCACGGCGGCGGCCCAGCGGTTGCCGGCGCGGAGCGAGTCTTTGAAAACGTCGTCCATGCGGAAGAGCACGCCGCCGTCGTCGAGGCCGCTGTAGCCGTAGATGTGGAAACCGGTCGCGCCGGCGGCGACGAGCGTGGCCATCGCCTCGGCGGGCGGGACGGAGCGGTAGATGTCGCCGTTGACGTGGCGGCCGAGGTAGAGGCCGGCGGTGAAACCGGTGCGGCGCGGGCTGGCGCTGAGGGAATTTGCGCTGCGGAGGATTGCGCCTTCGACGCTGACGGGCGCGGCGTCGGGGAGATTTTCGGCGTTGAGCGGCGAGGTGATGAAGAGGACGCCGTCGACGTGCGGCGCGATGCGCCAGACATCGAGCGCGCGCTTCGCGGTGGGCCAGTAAGGCTGATCCGGCGGGTTGAAGAAATAGCCCCACTGGTGCAGCACCGGCTCGGCGAAGAGCTCGGGCGCCTCGGCGCGCCAGCGGGCTTTCATCGTCGCGAAATAGTCCTCCATCACGCCGGCGAGCCACGTCTGGTTGTCGATCCAGCGATGAAAATCCGGCGTGCGGCGCACGAAGTCGTCGCGGCTCGGGATCGCGCAACCGACCCAGTCGAGTTCTTCGGGGCGCAGCCAGTAGTCGGCGGGCGTGAGCGCGGCGAACGAGGACGCGGCGAGACCGTAACGGACGTTGAGCGCGGCGATGTCGCCGCCGTAGCGCCGCTCGAGCCAGGCGAGGTATTTTTGTTTTCCCTCGGCGTCGAAGCTCGGTTTCGGGATCGGGTCGAACATCGTCTGCATGACGATGCGGCCGGCGCCGGCGCGGTCGCACTCGTCGTCGCCGGCGCGGCGGCGCATGCCGGGACCGTAAAGTTTCAGGAGGCCGCGGACGTGATCGACCATCGTCTGCTGCGCGCGGGGCGACCAGTATTTGTAGGTGCCCATCGGCTGGCCGTCGGCGCGGACCGCTTCCTCGCCGCGCACAGGCGGGACGTCGCGGATGGTCGGGTAGAGATTGTCGCCGCAGAGGTAGAGCGCGAGGTGCGTCCAATCGAGTCCGCGCGCCTGCGCTTCGGCCATCATGAACTCGTGCATCGCGACGTAGGGGCTGGCGGGCTCGCCGCGGTAGCGCGCGAAGAAGTCCTCCCAGGGTTTCGAGTCGAGGTTGAGGCTGTTGAAACCGAGGTCGGCGACCTCGGCGATGCCGCGGCGCGTGGCGTCGCGGTCGCTGAAGAACGGCTCGAAGAAATTGCCGAACCAGATGCTGAGGAAAGGACGGTCAGGCATGAAGACAGAGTGAGAGCGAAAAAGTAGGGCCGGTCTCCGACCGGCCGAGGGGGACGCAGGTTCGCGGGCTGAAGGCGCGAGCGAGGGTCGAGCGACGCCAGTCGGAGACTGGCGCTACTTCGAGCCACCGCTGCGAAGGGTGATTCATGCGTAGGCCACCTCGCCGGTCTGCACGTCGATCGACCACGGGCCGGGCATCCAGCCGCGCGGCTCTAGATGCAATTGCCCGCCGCCGATCTCGAGCGGGTGCCAGAGGTAGCGGCTGTCGGGCAGATCGTAGGGACGCCAGATGTCGCCGAGGTAGATGACTGCGGTCTGCTTTGTGCCGACGATCTTGAGGAGATTCGTCGACTGCGAACCGAAGGTCGCGGTCTCCGGCGGCGCGAAATCGCGCGGCTCGGACCAGGGGCCGGCGAGGCGTTCGGCGGTGAGAAACTTGTTCGCGTTCGGCCACCAGCCGGTGAGGTGCGAGCCGATGCAGTAGTAGAGTCCGTCGTGCCGCACGATCGCGCCGCCCTCGATCGGCGCGGCGACGAAGGCGACCTGCTCGGCGACGTCGAGGCGGTCGGGCGTGAGGCGCGCGATGAAAAAACCCTTCGTCGGGCGGCTCTCGAAAATCAGGTAGGCCTCGCCGTCGTCGTCGATGAATTGGCCGATGTCGCGGCTCTCCTGTCCGAGCGGGCGGAAGCTGCGCACGAAGCGATATTCGCCGTCGATCGCGTCCGCGATCGCGACGCCGACGCGCGCGACGCTGTAGCGCGACCAGTGTCCGGGCAGCCGACCGTCGAGGTGGAAATACATCACGAACTTTCCCGTTTGCGCGCACGGGTAGACTTTCGGCCGCTCGAGAATCCACTCGGGGCCGATGTTCTCCGGGTCGGCGAGGCGCAGCACCTGGCCGCGGAACGTCCAGTTGACCAAATCGCGCGACACGTAGCAGGCGATGCAGCGGCGCGCGGGGTCGTTATCGCGCGAGCGGTCTTCGCCGAACCAGAACCACGCGTCGCCATGCCGCACGACGGCGCCGCCGTGAGCCTGGATGTGCACGCCGCGATCGTCGGGCCAGAGCTGGCCGGGTTCGATGAAGCGGCGAGGGGCGGCGGGGGATGGCCGGGAGGCGGACACGATGGGAGAGGTTTAGGTGAGCGTTCGCTCGGGTTTGTCAGCGCGGGTCAGGCGCAGGCGCGCGCCGATCCAGCGAACGCTGGATTGCTTCGTCGCTGCACTCCTCGCAATGACAAGAGGGATTCAAGGGGCGATGACGGGGTGGGTGTCGCGATCGGCAGAACGACCGGCGAGAGTCAGGACGCTAGTCGCAGCGCGGTGAAACGCGACGGCGGTTTCACTGGAAAATCGGTTCGGGTGGTCGAAAAAAGTGCCGCCGGCGCACGGCTCGGCGGCACGTTGAGAGACGCGTGGCGGGCGCTCAGAACTTCAGCGCGGCCATCAGCTCGAAGTTGATCGGGCGCTGGTAACCGGCGATGCGGCCGGGGACGGCGACGCGGTTCGGCTGCGTGTAGTCGCCGTTCGGCGGACGGAGCGTGACGCCGTCGTCCTGGAAGTAGACCTCCTGTTTGTTGAGGAGATTGCGGATGGTGAGCTGGATTTCGAGTTCCTTGCCGTCGAGGAGCGCGAAGCCCGAGTGCAGGCGCTTCGAGTAGCCGAAGGTGGCGGTGACTTCCGACGGGCGCTTCACCCAGACGGGCGTGTTGAGGTCGACGTTAGGGTCGTCCATCCACGGGCGGTTGCTCGCGGAGATCGGTTGCGAGGAGTTGAACGCCGGATTCGGGATCGTGTCGCCGGAGCGGTAGCCGGCGATGTCCTTGTCGACGTATTGCCAGCCGAGGCCGACGCGCAGGCCTTTGAAGGTGCCGCGCTGCACGCTGTAGTCGGTGAAGACTTTCATCGACATGCGCTTGATGCCGATGGTGTCGGCGAGAAGGCCGATGTTGTCGTATTGGACCCAGATGTCGTTGTAGTTGTTGATCGCGCCGGTGCGGTTGCCGATGTTGCCGCCGGCGGCGTTGATCATCGCGTCGGTGACGGCGGGATCGGGGATGGCGAAACCCGGCGCGGCTTCGACGGCGTGGCCGGCGTTGTAGGGTTTGGCGCTGGTGTCGAGCGTGCCGCCGGCGGCTTTCAGGACGTCGAGGAACTCGGCCTTGCGGCTGTTGATGTAGGCGCGGGTGTTCTTCCAGCGATCGTAGTCGATGAGCTGGCCGGTGCCGAAGTTGGCCATGACGCGCCAACCTTTCGTGATGCGGCCGTTGATTTCGACTTCGACGCCGTTGTTCTTCGTCGCGAAGTAATCGCCGCCGAGAATTTCGCCGTAGCCGAAGGAATTGCGGCCGTCGGGATTCGCGTCGTTCCAGGCGCGGCGGCGGATCAGGCTGTTGATCGCACCGTCTTTGCCGCCGGCGGGCGGATCGCCGAGGCGATTTTCCTTCCGGTTGAAATAGTAGCGCGGAGTGATCGTGAGGCGGTCGCGGAAGAGGCTGAACGTGACGCCGCCTTCGTAGGCGACGCCGCGCTCGGGGAGCGCGTCGGTGCCGTCGAGGAGGAACCGGCCCGGATCGAGCGGCTTGTAGCCTTCGCCGTAGTTCGCCTTGAGCGACATCCAGCGGAAGACGTGGTAAGTGAGGCCGAGGTTCTTCAGCACGATGGTCTGCTTCACCGCGGGGTTGTTGTAGTCGCCGCGGAAGCGGTCGTTGGCGTAGAGCGGATTCGCGGTGTCGACGCCGTTGCGACCGGAGATGGTCGGGCGGTTGCCGAACGCGGGCACGGGTTGGAGTGAGCGCGGCGTGCCGTCGGGGTTGCGCGGGATGTAGCTGAGCGTCTTCCAATCGGCGGGCGCGTCGGGGCGCCAGTAGCGATCGTCGAGCGAGACGCCGTCCCAGCTAGGATTGTTGGGAAGGAAGCCCCAGTTCGTGGGCATGTTCCGCACGTAGGTCCACTGCTGGTCGACGCGCACGCCGGGGCTGACGATGAGCTTGTTGTCGAAATAGCGCGCGGCGAAGGCGAAGATCGCGCTCTTGGTTTTTTCCTGGCGGTCCGACCATTCGAAGAGCGTCCAGCGCGGTTTGAGCGCGGTGGTGGAAGTCGTGTAGCTGTTGCCGGTGCCCGTGGGCGTGCGTTCGAAGAGCGAGGTCGGTGCGACCTCGTCCCACGGGCGGGCGGTGTCGTTCCAGTAGTAGCGCACGCGGATGCGCTGGCTGCCGTTTTGCCACTCGCGCGGGTCGGCGGCCATCGCGGTGCTGAGCGTGTAGCGCGTGTAGTCGACTTCGCGGCCGCTGTAAGAGCCGGTGAGGTTGAGCGTGTAGTGGCCCCACTTGCCGAGATCTTTGATCCAGGCGAGATTCGCGCGCACGCCCCAGTTGTCCATGAGGCGGACGTTGTAGGTCATGTCGACCTGCGAGTAGGGATCGAGGAAGTGTGGGTTGGCCTCGCCGTTCGGGAGCTTGCGGTTGAGATCGATGAAGCCCGTGCGCAGGCCGAGGTAACTGGCGAGCGGCTGCTCGCGCACGCGGTTGAAGTCGCCGCCGATCTCGAGGTAGAGCGAGTCGCCGATCTGGTGGCGGAACGCGGCGTTGATGTCCTTCGTCGGCTGCACGAAGAGCGGGCGGTTCGGCATCGCGGAGAAGCGTTTGCCGGGGACGGAGAAGTGTGAGTTGGCGGTAACCTTCGAGAACAGGTTGCCGGGCAGGTTGATCATGTCGTTGAACGCCGCCGCGCCGCCGTTGCTGGTGACACCGGGCGTGCGGCTGTTGCCGCCGCTCGAGCCGTAATTGCCGATGGGGAGAATTTCGTTGTTGTTGAAGCGCGTCCACGCGACGCCATCGATGTAGATCGGCGTCAGCGGCGTCTCGTCGCCGCGGCGCGTGCTGCCGGTGTTGATCCAGTTCATCACCGAGTTGCTGGCCGGGTCGTAGATGTAGACGCTGCCGCCTTCACGCCACACGCCTTCAGGCTGGCCGCTGTAGGCGACGATGGTGGAGCTGGTCGGGCTGGACGGGCCGCGGGAGAGGAACGTGCCGTCGGCGAGCGGCGCGAGGCCGTTGATCTGGTCGTTCGTGATCGGGCCGTCGAAAACCGTTTTGCCGTTCCAGCCGCTCATGTTGTCGAAATACGGCAGCGGCACGCGCGAGCGCGAGATGCGGTCGGAGATGGCTTCGACCTGCAGTTCGGTTTTCTGGCTGAAGCGGTAGAGCGCGGACAGCGTCACGCCGGTGCGCTCTTCCATTTCCTGATCCTGCCAGCCCTTGCGCGTCTGGTAGAGGAAGTTGGCTCGCACCGCGAGTTTGTTGGGGATGAGCACGCGGTTGAGGTCGAGCGTGCCGCGGTAGTAATCCCACGAGCCGAAAACGGCGCTGATGCGATCCTGGTTCCGGTCGACGCGCGGGCGCTTGCCCTGCGTGCTGATGCCGCCGCCGAGTGCGTCGTTCGCGCCGACGTTGAAGAGCACGGCGTTCGGGCCGCGGCCGAAGTCGATGCGCTCGACGTTGTAAGTGTCGCCGACGGCTGCAGTGAGAAAGAAGTTGCGTTGCTGGCCCGCGTTGATGATCGCGCCGCGGACGTTATACATCGTCGACGCCGTCGACGTGCCGCCACCGCCGAAGAGGTCGGCGCCCTGGCCGTCGAGCACAGGCGCGCCGTTAGTCGACCACATGACGGCCGACTGAAGATCGGTGATCCCCATCGTCTTCAGAAATTCGCCGGTCATGACCGAATACGGCGCGGACATGTCTTTCATGTCCAAGCCGAGCTTCGTCGCGGTGCCGGCGTTCGTCGCCATGAAGCCGTCGTCCTTGTCGGTGTTCACCTCGAACGGTGTGAGCGTGTAGACCGGCTCCTCGCCGGGCTTGGCGGCGCCAGGCGAAGTTTCGATCGGCACTTTGGCGGCGGAGCCGGCGGGTTGAGCCGGCGCGGGCGCCGCTAGCTGCGCGAACGCAGGCGCGGCGAGGAGACAGAGCGCCGTCAGCCAGGCGGCGCTGGAGCGTTGGGCGGTTGAAGGGCGCGCCAACGCGACGCCTTCACATCGGGGAGTTTTCATGTGCAGCAGTGACACGCAGGGAATTTCGTGTGCGATGGGGTTCAGTGCGGCGGGATCGCCGGGGGTCAGTTCCGCTATCGTCACCCGCGCCCGCCTTTTCAACGGCCCGAATAGTTTCACTGGTAACAAAACGGGTTTAATTTCACTCATCGGCACGCACGCACCGCAGTTCGAAGTGCGCGAAATCCGCCGTCACGCCCGCGCCGCCAAGGTCTTGCGCACAAATCCCGACGAACGCGCCCGTGAAGTGCAGCGCAGAGCCGTAGTCGTCGGAGAGTTTGGAAAAATCGAGCACCGGTCCGACCGGTTGCCACGCGGTGCCGTCGCGCGACGCGGAGAATTGCAGGCGCGTGCCGTCGATCTCGGCCTGGAGGTGGAACGCCGGCCAGTCGTTCACGTCGAGCGCGGCGTCGGCGAGTTCGCTGTAGGCGCCGTCGTCGGTCACCGCGATGCCGAGCACGCGGCCGCGCGTCTCGTCGTGCGTGACGCGGAGATAGAAATGCGTGCGCGTGTCGTAGTAGCAGATGAGTCCGGCGGCTTGCGTGAAGTGCTCCGGGCGAAACTCCATCCGCGTGCGCGCGACGGCGCGGTGCTCGGTGACGCGTTTCGCGACGAGGCTCTGGTGGAAGAGCGAGTGCAACGACTCGCGTCCGCGCAGACGCAGCCAGCCCGGACGCGCGGCGAGCGAGGCCCAGCTCTCGTCGATCGGTCCGCGCAGCGACGCCCACGTCGCGTCGAGTTGCGGCGCGTCGAAGTCGTCGCGCGTCGGCGGAGTCGGCCACGGATGCGGGGCGACGCCGCGCGGCGCAGAGACGAGCAGCGCCGGCGTGGTCGGAGCGGAACGCGTCTGCGTTTCGCCGCTCACAGGGCGCGAAAAACTTACGTTTTCCGCTACGACCGTGGCGAAAAATTCACGTTTTCCGCTACGACGGTAGTCGGCGGTCGGGGCGTTATCCAGTCGCAGCCAGCCGTCGTCGGTCCAGCGCACGCGTTGCAGGCAGGTTTCGCGGCCGAGCGGGCAGCGGCGGAGCGTGGCGCGATCGGCGGGATGCACGTCGAGCGGCGGACGCGGCGCATCGGCGACGCGACCGAGCACGAGCGGGCGGGCGGCGAGGTGCGCGAGGAACCATTCGCCGGCCGGCGTCGAGACGAGTTCGCCGTGTCCGGCTTTTTGCAGCGGCGAGCCGGGCGCGTCGCGCGTGGTGAGCACGGCGGGTTGCGGATCGAGTTCGTAGGGGCCGGTGATCGCGCGCGAGCGGGCGAGCGCGATGCCGTGGTTCCAGCCGGTGCCGCCTTCGGCGAGCATCAGGTAATACCAGCCGTCGCGTTTGTAGAGATTCGGGCCTTCGCTGAGGATGTCCTTCGCGAGCACGCGCGTCATCGGGCCGACGAGGCGGCGCGCGGCGGGGTCGTATTCCTGCACGACGATGCCGGCGAAGCGGTTTCGGCCGGGGCGGAAATCCCACATCATGTTCACGAGCCATTTGCGGCCGTCGTCGTCGTGGAAAAGCGACGGATCGAAACCGATCGAGTTGAGCGCGATCGGCTCGGACCACGGGCCGTCGATCGCGGGCGCGGTCGTGAGGTAGATGCCAACGTCCTTGAACGGCCGGCCCATGCCGCAGGTGCGGACGTTGGTGTAGATCAGCCAGAATTTTCCGTCGGCGTGGCTGAGCGACGGCGCCCACACGCCGCCGGAGTCGGTGATGCCGCGGAGGTTGAGCTGCGATTCGCGCGTGAGCGCGTGGCCGGCGAGCCGCCAGTGCACGAGATCGCGCGAGTGGTGCAGTTGCACGCCGGGCCACCACTCGAAGGTGCTGGTCGCGAGAAAATAGTCGCCGCCGACGCGCACGATGGACGGATCGGGGTTGAAGCCGCGCAGGACGGGATTGCGGATGACGGACATGAAAGAGGTGACCGCCTCAACCGTGCCGGAGCGCGACCGGGCGACTCAAGCCGCCGCTGTGTCCTGCGCCGCGCGCGTCCTGCCGATGCGGTGCAGCACGGCGCCGGCGGCGAAAATCATGCCGCCGCAGAAGAGGAAGCAGAGGCGACCGGTGAGGGAATTCGGGATCAGCATCAGCAGCAGGATGAACGCGCCGTAGACGAGGCACAGTCCGCCGAGCAGCCGGTAGATCGACGTCTGCACGCCCTGCACGCCGTGTTTGTCGACCGGCGTTTCGAGGTTGTGGAAAAACGCATCGACGCGCTCGCGGTGCGTCGCGGAGCCTTCCTGGTAGAAAATCGAGGTGAAGAAAAACCAGCCGCCGCCGACGAGCACGGTGCCGCCGAGCGTCGTGACGGCGAGGCGCAGGTAAGTCGCCTCGTCGCCGGTGAGGGGGCGCGTCCAGCCGAGCCACTGTTGCACGTTCGCGGGCGTTGCCCATTCGCCGAGGAACCACGACGCGGCGCCGGCGATCAGCGCCGTGCTCCAGGCCGACCAGCTCGGCGTGCGCTTGAAAAACAGCCCAAAGATCAGCGGCAGCGCGAGCGGCATGAGGAGGTTGGCCGCGAGTTGGTTGACGAAATCGAAGAGGTTCGTGTGGCGGTAGCGATTCACGCCGAGCGCGACGGCGATGATGATCGCGCCGAAGACGAGCGTGCAGACCTTGCCGGCGACGAGCAGGTGTTTTTCGGAGGCGTCGGGACGGAAGAGCGGCTTGTAGAGGCTGCGGATGAAGATGCCGACGTTCTTGTTCAGGCCGGCGTCCATGCTCGTGACGGTCGCGCCGAGCATCGCGGAGAGCAGGAGGCCGAGCAGGCCTTGCGGCATGACGTCGAGCGAGACGGAGACGAACGCCGCCTCGTGCGGCTGCGCGAGCGAGGGGAATTCCGCCGCGAGATTCGGGTGCATGATCGTCGCCGCCATCGACGGGATGAACCAGATGAGCGGCCCGAGCAGCGTGCCGATGAGCGGGATCGAGACCATGAGGCGCGCATCGCGATCGCTGCGCGTCATCAGATACATCGTGGCGCGCTCCATGTTGTTCTCGTCGGAAAATTTCAGCCACAGCGTCGCCAGCAGCCAGATGACGATCAGCTCCGGCCGCGCCAGCTCGGACCAGTTGAGGTGCGCGGAGGGCACTTTTTCCAGCAGGCCATGCACGCCGCCGATCTCCGGTCGCGCCAGCACGAGCACCGCGAGGCAGAGTGTGATCGTGACGATCAGGAACGCCTGCACGAAGTCGCTCGCGAGCACCGCCCACGAGCCACCCGCGAATGCCACGAGCGTCACCACCACGCCGAGCACCACGAGCATCGTCGCCATGTCGATCTTGAACACCGCGGACATGAACACGCCGATGGCGTTCAGGCTCACGCCGGCGAAGAGGAGCAGCAGCGGGAGCTTGATCCAGGTGTAGAACTGCTCGGTGAACGGTCCGTAGCGCAACCGCACCGCTTCCATCCAGGTGATGACGCGCATGCGCCGGAAACGCAGACACGTGAACGCCAGCGCGAACAGCAGTGCGAGGATCGTCGCGTAGAACACGCAGAGCACGAGCAGGCCGGTTTCGTAGACCTTGCCCGCCGCGCCGGTGAACGTCCACGCACTGAAGCTGAAAATCCACGCCGACGCGCCGGTCAGCCACCACGGCATCGCACCGCCCGCGCGAAAGTAGTCCGACGTGTCCTTGCTCGTCCGCCGGAACACCACGCCGATCGCCAGCATGAACAGCAGGTAGAAGGCGATGATGCCGTAATCGTAGGCGGTGATCATGGCGTGGAGGCGCCGCGACTCACGCGATCAGCTCGGCGCGAGCGGCGGTGATTTCCCAACGTAACGGCTTGCCCGCGCGGAGGCGCTCAAATTCGTCGATCATCGCGTGGCCCATGCGCAGGCACTCCGATCCGACCGAACCCGCGATGTGCGGCGTGAGCACGACATTCGGCAGCGTGTAGAGCGGCGAGTCCGCCGCCGGCGGCTCGGGCGCGGTCACGTCGAGAAACGCCTGCAAGTCCGGGCGCCGCCGGAGGACGTCGATCATCTCGGGCTCGTTCACGATGGCGCCGCGCGCGGTGTTGAGGAAGAAAGTCCCCGAGCGCATCCGCTCAAGGTGCGCGCCGCGGATCAAGCCGAGCGTTTCCGGCAACTGCGGCGTGTGCACCGAGACGGCGTCGGAAATCGCGAACAATTCGTCGAGCTCCACCTTGCGCATGCCTTCGCGTCGCGCGTCCTCGGCCCGCAACAGCGGATCGTAGACCACCACCTCGACCTCGAGCGTCCGCAGCCGCTCGCGCACGAGCCGCGCGATCGTGCCGTAGGAAACCAGCCCGACGACCGTGCCGAACGCCGCCGGCATCGGCCGCTCGGTCGGGAAGTCCCGCGTCTCACGCGTCACGCGCGCGTAGTGCCAGACGCGTTTAAGCCCGAGCACGATCGCCGCCGCGGTGAACTCCGCGACCGGGATCGCGTTGATCGCCTGTGCCGTCGTCAGGCGGACGCCGCGCCGCCACAGCGCGTCGGTGACGAAATACCGCACCGAGCCGCCGGCGTAGAACACCGCCCGCAGTTTCGGCACGGCGCGCAGGAATTCCTCGTCCATCCGCGGCGCGCCCCAGCCGGAAAAAATCACCTCGGTGTCGCGCAGCGCGTCGGCGTGCGCGCGCCACGCGTCGGCCGGCGCGACGACCAGCGGCTCGCCCGCGCGTTCACGGAGACGCGCGAAAACCGGCGCACCGTAGGCGGCAGCCAGCGCGTCAGGAGAGAGAAGCAGGGCGACTTGGGACATCGGGATAACCGCAGAAATGGGGACCGGCCGGAACCGGAACAGGAAAGTGGGGCGAAAGCGGAGCCAGTTCAGCCGGAGCCGCCGGTCGAGCCCAGTGTTTCCCTGTTTACACTGGTAATTCCCGGGCCTACCTGATGGCTCGTGTCCGCCCCTCGCCCGCCGTCCTCCCGCGTCTCGCTCCGCGATGTCGCCGCCGCCGTCGGCGTCTCGCACGTCACCGTCTCGCTGGCGCTGCGCGGCGACACCCGCATCTCCGCCGGCCGCCGCGCCGAGATCGCCGCCGCCGCCGAGCGCCTCGGCTACCGGCCCGACCCGATGCTCTCGTCGCTCTCGGCCTATCGCCAGGCGAAGAAAGCCGTCGAGATCCGCTCGACCGTGGCGTGGATCAACCAGTGGCCCGACCCGCGCCGGCTGCGGCGTTTCCAGGAATTCGACGCCTACTGGCGCGGCGCGCATGATTACGCGACACAACTGGGTTACCGTCTCGAAGAGTTCGTCGTCGGCAAGGATCTGACGCCGGCGCGCCTCCAGCAAATCCTCCTCGCCCGCAGCGTGCGCGGCATCCTCCTCCCGCCGCATCAGCAGGGTTTGAACCTGCCCGAGTTCGACTGGAGCCAGTTTTCCGTCGTGCGTTTCGGCACCTCCGTCGCCGAGCCGCGCGCACACATCGTCACGAGCGACCAAAAGAACTGCGCCGCGATGGCCTACGAACACATGTGGGCGCGTGGCTACCGGCGCATCGCCTACGTGTCGGCCCACCGCTTCGATCTGAACACCGGCGGAAATTTCCGCGCCGGCTACCTGAGCGCGCAGGACGTTCACGTGCCGCTGCGCCAGCACCTCGCGCCCGTGACGCTCAGCGAAGAAAATACTCTCGCCGATGCGCGCGCGCTCAAAGCCGCGCTGCGCAAGGCGCGAGTCGACGGCATCCTCACCAGCCTCGGCGGTCTCTCGGAATTGCTCACGCGCCTCGATCGCCGCGTGCCCGGCGACGTCGGCGTCGCGACGCTCAGTCTGCTCGACGGACATTTCGACGCTGGCGTGGATCAGAACTCCCAGGAAGTCGGCCGCGTCGCGATGGCGACGCTCGCCGGCCTCATTCATCAAGGCGAACGCGGCGTCCCGCGCTATTGCCGCCGCATCCTCGTCGAAGGCCGCTGGGTCGACGGCACGAGCCTGCCGCTCCGTCCGGCCTGACTCGCAGGCAGGGCGGGGCCGCCGGGCTCGCCGCGCAAGCGTTTCGCGCGGCGGACGGTAGCGCGGTGCTTCTGCCCGCGCCGAAAATCTCCCGGACGCGGGCTGAAGCACCGCGCTACTCCAAGCCCACGCTCGCGAAAATTGTAGGAGCGGCTTTACGCCGCGACTGATGCGAGGCACGCGCCGCGTTCGGGATCGCGGCGTAAAGCCGCTCCTACAAGTGCGACGCGGGACCGCCGTCTTCTCTCGCGCCTCAGAGCTTCACCGGGCGGCCGGTGCGCAGCGATTTCGCGGCGCCTTCGGCGAGCACGAGCGCGCGGCGGCCGTCCTCGGCACCGACGGGCATTGGCTTCTGGTTCGCCAGCGCATCGAGGAACGCCGCGAGTTCGATGCGGTAGGCGTCCGCGTAACGTTCGAGGAAGAAGTGCAGCGGCTTGTCGGCGCTGACGTTCGTCGCATCGGCTTGCTCGACTGTCGTCGCCGTGCGGTTGCCGGCGAGCAAGCGGCCTTTCGCGCCGTGGACTTCGATGCGCTGATCGTAGCCGTAGGCGGCGCGGCGGCTGTTGTTGATGTGCGCCAGCTTTCCGGACTTCGTTTTCATCACGATCATCACGGAGTCGGTGTCGCCGACTTTGCCGATCGCCGGGTCGACGAGGCAACTGCCGTAGGCGAAGATCTCGCTCGGCTCCTCGCCGAGGAGCCAGCGCGCCATATCGAAGTCGTGGATCGTCATGTCGCGGAACTGGCCGCCGGAAACTTTCAGGTAGGAAACGGGCGGCGGGCCGGGGTCGCGGCTCGTCACGATGACCTGCTCCACGGCGCCGATCGCGCCGTCGAGGATGCGCTGGCGCAGCGCGGCGAAGCTCGGGTCGAAGCGGCGGTTGAAACCGACGAGCATCGGCACCTTGGCCTTCTTCACGGCGGCGAGACAGGCGTCGACGCGCTTGAGCGAGAGGTCGATCGGCTTTTCGCAGAAGATCGCCTTGCCGGCCTTGGCGGCAGCGATGGCGAGGTCGGCGTGGGTGTCGGTCGACGATGCGATGATGACCGCGTCGACCTCCGGGTCGCCGAGCGCGGTGCCGACGTTGGCGACGCGCGCGCCGTGCTTGTTGGCGAGCGCAGTGGCGGCGGTTTGGTTGACGTCGACGACGTAGCGGAGACGCGCGTTGCCGGAAGCCGCGAGGTTCGCGGCATGGATGGCGCCGATGCGACCGGCGCCGAATTGAGCGAAGGTGATCATGTCGGGATTTTCGATTTTGGATTCTGGATTTTCGATTGAAGGGACGGCGGGAGTTACCGCGGTGGTCGATGCGCACCACCAGCATGCCTCACCCCTGGTCTGTCATCGCGAGCCCGACGCAGTCGGGCGCGGCGATCCAGCGCGCGCTGGATTGCTTCGTCGCTGCGCTCCTCGCAATGACAGAGCGTGGGTTTGGTGTAACAGCGTCCACGAGTGCGTGTGATGTTTCCAAGTTACTTCCGCCAAATGTCCCCCTCGCCCTCGATGAACCAGCGGGAGGTGGTGACTTTCGGCTGCGTGTAGAACTGGACGCCGGCGCGGCCCTGCATGTGCAGGTCGCCGAAGAACGACTCGTTCCAGCCGCTGAAGGGGAACATCGACATCGGCGCGGGCACGCCGACGTTCACGCCGATCATGCCGGCCTTCACGCGGTGCTTGAATTCGCGCGCGGCGGCGCCGCTGCGGGTGAAGATCGCCGCCCCGTTGCCGAAGCTCGAGGTGTTCGCGAGCGCGATGGCCTGCTCGAGATCGGACATGTGCACGACGTTCAGCACGGGGCCGAACACCTCCTCCTGCGCGAGCTTCATGTCGGTGCGCACGTCTTCGACGATCGTGGCGCCGAGATAGAAACCGTTCGGCGCGTCCTTCACCTTCACGCCGCGGCCGTCGGCGATGACCTTCGCGCCGGCGCGCTCGCCGTCGTCGACGAGGCTGCGCACGCGATCGCGGTGCGCGGCGGTGATGACGGCGCCCATGCCGGGCTGCGCTTCGACGTCGGTGCGGCCGACGGTCATCGCCTGGGCTGCTTTGACGAGTTCGGGCAACACGTGGCGGCCGCGATCGCCGACCGTCAGCACGCTGGAGCCGGCCATGCAGCGCTCGCCGGCGCAACCGAACGCGGCGTTCATCACGCCTTCGACGGTCTTGTCGACGTCGGCGTCGGGCATTATGACGACGTAGTTCTTCGCGCCGCCGTTGGCCTGCACGCGTTTTCCGTGCGCCGTGCCGGTCGTGTAGACGTAGCGCGCGATCGGCGTCGAGCCGACGAACGACACCGCTTTGACGAGCGGGTGCTTGAGCAGCGCGTCGACGCTCTCCTTGCCGCCGTGCACGAGATTGAACACGCCCTTCGGCAAACCGGCTTCGGCGAGCAGTTGCGTGAGGCGGATCGCGGTGAGCGGCACGCGCTCGCTCGGCTTGAGGACGAAGGTGTTGCCGCACACGAGCGCGAGCGGGAACATCCAGAGCGGAATCATCGCCGGGAAATTGAACGGCGTGATGCCCGCGCAAACGCCGAGCGGGTAGCGTGCGAGTTCGCCGTCGATGCCGCGCGCGATGTTCGGCAGCAGTTCGCCGGTGAGCAGCGTCGGCGCGGCGCAGGCGAGTTCGACGACTTCGTAGCCGCGGTAGAGATCGCCGCGCGCCTCGGCGTAGGTCTTGCCGTGCTCCTTGCAGATGAGGCGCGCGATCTCGTCGAAGTGCTGCTCGATCAGCGTGCGGTATTTGAACATCACGCGCGCGCGCTCGACGACGGGCGTGTCCGCCCAGGCGGGAAACGCCGCGTGCGCGGCGCGCACGGCGGCGTCGACTTCGGCCGTGCCGCCGAGCGGCAGTTCGCCGATGGGTTCGCCGAGCGAGGGATTGAAAACGGTCGAGCGCGGCGCGCCGGCGAACGTGGTCCATTCGCCGCCGATG
Organism: Opitutia bacterium; assembly: GCA_016187945.1. Classification (GTDB taxonomy): domain Bacteria; phylum Verrucomicrobiota; class Verrucomicrobiia; order Opitutales; family Opitutaceae; genus Didemnitutus. Next base: position 608,927 of record JACPIT010000005.1, on the reverse strand, counting down.
AAGAAGGGAGTCGAGAGATTAAGGGTCATGGAAAAATTCGGGAGAGGTGGCGGACGAAAGCTCCAAGCTCCAACATCCAAGCTCCAGAGAAGCACCAAACTTCAAAGGAGACGGGGATCGTGGCGGGCGGTTGGAGCTTGGGATTTGAAGTTTCTCTGGTGCTTGGAGATTGGAGCTTGGAGCTTTTTCAGCCGAGCATCGCACCGCGCACAAAGCCGACCAAATCGGCGTAGCCGCCGAGGAATTGATTGAGCGTGTGCACCGTCGCGCCGTAGCGGACGAACTCCGCGGGCGGCATGCCGTTTTCGTCGTGCGCCTTGTTGAAGTCGGGGAACTTCGTCCGCAGCTCGGCGAGGATCGCGGGATCGACCGGGTCGTCGATCGTGAGGCGCGGCTCGGTCGCGGACGTGTTGAACTTCGTCCACCACGTGTAGGGAATCGTCTGCAGCACCTCGCGGCCGATGATCTGCGACCAGTGGCCTTCGTGACGATAAGCCGCGGCGAGCAACACGCCCGGCCGGCCGCTGCTCTTGAAAAGACGGTGCGCGTTCTTGAAGACCGCGATGCCGGCCCAATCGATGACGCCGGGCGTCGCGGCGATCTTCTGTGCCTCGGCGACGCGCTTCAACTGATCGTCGACGCGGCCGATCATGATCGTGATGTAGGGGCGAATCGCGTCGGCGTTGCGACCCGCCGCGCGCGCGCGCTTCAAGCCGCGCTCGAACGCCGCCGAGACGGCGAGTGCCTGCGGCACGGAGAAACTCACGGTGGCGTTCACGTTCACGCCGCGCGCGATCATTTCCTCCATCGCGATGATGCCGACGTCGTTCGCCGGCGCCTTGATCGCGATGTTCGGCGCGAGCGCGGAAAGCTCGACCGCCTGCGCGACCATCAAGTCGGCGTTCGGGTAGAACTTCGGATTCACCTGCATCGACAGGTAACCCTTCGCGCCCTTCGTGCGCTCCCACACGGGCAGGAGCTGCTTCGCGGAGGCCTGGCCGAGTTCGTGGATGAGTTTCCACGCGAGCTCGTCCTCGGTTGCGTGGCGGTGCTCCTTGATGAGCCGCTCGAGGATCGGGAGGCAGAGGTGCGGGTTGGCCTTGGCTGCTTGGGAAACGATGACGGGGTTCGACGTGCCGCCGACCGCGCCGAGCGCGACGGCTTCGCCGAGTTCGGAGGCGACGCCGGAGTCGTTCCACCAATCGGCGCCGAGCGCCGTCATCTGGGACATGCGGGAAGTGCTCATAAATATCTTTCGGGTTCGGAAGCTGTAGGAGCGGCTTTACGCCGCGACGGCATCGCGCGCCCAACGGTCGCGGCGTAAAGCCGCTCCTACAGTCGCGAGAAGTGCCGTCGAAATTTTCACGGAGTTTCAGGCGCCGGTTTGCTCGCGGACGTATTCGCGGGCTTTCTTGGCTTTCGGGAGCGCGGGGACTTTTACCGGGTCTTCCTCGGCTTCGACGACGAGCCAGCCGCGGTAATCGGCGCCGGCCAGCGCGCGGAAAATCGCCGGGCAATCCACGCAGCCGTCACCCGCGACCGTGAACACGCCGTTCGCCACCGCGCGGTAGAACGACCAGCCCTCGCGGCGCACGCGCTCGGCGACGTCGGTGCGCACGCTCTTCAGGTGCACGTGCGCGATGCGCGCCGCGTAGCGCTGCGCCACCGCGACGGGGTCGATGCCGGCGAACGCGAGGTGCCCCGCGTCGAGCAGCAGCCAAATCTCCGGCACGCTCGCGAGCATCCGATCGAGATCGGCCTCGGCCTGGATCACCGTGCCCATGTGGTGGTGATACACGATCTTCATCTCCTCGCTCGCCGCGACGGCCGCGAGATGCTTCAGGCCGGCGACGAACTTCGGCCACTCGGTCTCGGTGAGGCGCGGCGTGAGTTTCTCGCCGAAGCCGAGCGCGGCGTTCTTGTCGCCGTGGATGCAGCGCGTGCACTCCGCGACGATCGCGACGCGCGCGCCGAGCGTTTTCAGAAGGTTCAGGTGGGCGCGGAAACTTTTCTCCTCTTCCGCGAGCGGTTTCGAGGCGAGGTAGGTGCTGTGCCAGCCGCTGACGAGGCGGAGGCTGTGCCGGCTGAGCGGCTCGGCGAGCGCGGCGGCCGTGCGCGGATACGCGTGGCCGAGTTCGGAGCCGGCGAAACCGGCTTCGCGCATCTCGCGCAGGATCGTGTCGAGCGGCACATCGCCGGCGAGATCGGCGAAGTCGTCGTTCGACCAGATGATGGGGTTCGCGCCGACGAGACAGTCGCGCAGTTGGAGAGGAGAGGCGGTCATGGAAAAACAGACGGAATTGAACCACGGAGGCACAGAGACACGGAGCCCGTCGACGACGCGGAGACGGCGTTTCGGCTTTGTGCCTCGGTGTCTCTGTGGTGAGCTGAATTCATGGACGTTCAGTAATAGAACCGCTGCCGTTGCTTTGCCTGCTCGTAACGCGCGCGGGCGGCGCGGACGGTGGGCACGCTCGACACGGCGGCGGGCGGGACGTCCCACCACGAGAAGCCCTGCATCACCGAGCCGGGCGTGACGGGCACGTAGACGAGGCAGGTGTTGCGCTCGGCCTTCGCGGCGGCGAGAGCCTCACGCAGCGATTTCGCGTCGGTGGCGGTGAAGACGGTTGCGCCGAGGCTGCGCGCGTTCGCCACGTAATCGACCGCGATCGGCGCGCCGTCGAGGCGACCGCTCCGCTCGGAGCGCTGACGGAATTCATTGCCGAAACTGCGTCCGCCGCACGCGCGCTGGAGATTGTGGATGCAGCCGTAGGCACTGTTGTCGCTCAGCACGACCGTGATCTTCCGGCCTTCCTGCACGGCGGTGACGATCTCGTGATTGAGCATCAGGTAACTGCCGTCGCCGAGGAACGCGTAGACCTCGCGGTCCGGCGCGGCCATCTTCGCGCCGAGCGCGCCGGCGATCTCGTAGCCCATGCACGAGTAGCCGTATTCGGAGTGGTAATCGTCGGCGGACTTGCCGCGCCAGAGCTTGTGGATGTCGCCGGGAATGCCGCCGGCGGCGTGCACCACGATGCTCCGCTCGTCGCAAAATTCATTCAGCACGCGGATGACTTCGCTCTGATAAAGGCGCCCGTCGGCGCTCGGCTTCGCCGGCGACGTCATCGCGCGCCACGGTTTTTCCCAAGCGCGCCGCGCCGCCGCGATCGCACGCGTGTGCGTCGTCGGCACTCGATAACCGCGCAGCGCACGACCGAGCGCGGCGAGCGTCGCACGGGCGTCGCCGACGAGCGGCAGCGCGCCGTGTTTCGCGGCATCGGCGGCGTTCACGTTGATCGACACGAAGCGCACGCGCGGGTGCTGGAACTGCGTCTTCGACGCCGTGGTGAAATCCGAGAGCCGCGTGCCGACGACGATCACGACATCGGCCGCGGTCGCGATGCGGTTGGCCGCGAGCGTGCCGGTGACGCCGACGGCGCCGAGTCCGAGCGCGTGCGATTCGAGCAACGCGCCTTTGCCGGCTTGCGTGACGGCGACGGGAATGCCGGTCGCTTCGGCGAATTTTTGCAGCGCCGCGCACGCGTCGGAGTAGTGCACGCCGCCGCCGGCGATCACGAGCGGCACTTTGGCGGAGCGAATCAGTTTCGCTGCGTCCGCCAGCGCGTCGACGGCGGGCGCTGTGCGGCGGACTTCGTGAACGCGTTTCGCGAAAAAGTGCGTCGGGCAATCGAACGCTTCGCTCTGCACGTCCTCGGGCAGCGCGATCGTCACGGCACCGGTTTCCGCGGGGTCGGCGAGCACGCGCATCGCCTCGGGCAACGCGGTGAGGAGCTGCTCCGGGCGGTTGATGCGGTCCCAGTAGCGCGAGACGGGCTTGAAGCAGTCGTTCACGCTCGCGTCCTGCGAGTGCGGATGCTCGAGCTGCTGGAGCACGGGGCCGGGGCGGCGGTTCGCGAAAATGTCGCCGGGCAGGAGCAGCACCGGCAGGCGGTTGACGGTCGCGGTCGCAGCGCCGGTCACCATGTTGGTCGCGCCGGGGCCGACGGAGGTCGTGCACGCGAGCGTGCCGAGGCGGCGCTTGGTTTTCGCGTAGGCGATCGCGGTGTGGACCATCGCCTGCTCGTTCTTCGGTTGGAAATACGGGAGCGACTTGCCGCCGTGTTCCTCGAGCGCCTGGCCGAGGCCGGCGACGTTGCCGTGGCCGAAGATGCCGCACACGCCGTCGATGAGGCGGTGCTCGACGCCGTCGCGCCGGATGAATTGCGTTTGAAGGAAGCGGACGATCGCCGCCGCGGGAGTGGTGCGGATGGTTTTCATTTTTTCGAGGCGCCCGTCGGCGGCTGCCAGCCTTGCTGGGTCGGATCGAGCAGCCATTTGTGCTCGGGGGTGAACGCGAAGCCCTTGTAGGGACGGCGCGGCAGGTGACGCACGATCCACAGGTAATACATGCCGTAGCCCGGCGCGGAGACTTGCGCGTGGTCGAGGCCGCCGGGAATCGACACCGTGTCGCCGTGCCGGACTTTGAAGACCTCGTCGCCGAGCTCCGCGTGGCCGTAGCCCTGCGGCAGCGTGAAGCGGTAGTGGTAGATCTCCGGCTGCGGGTGGTGGTGACCCGGATAGCTCGACCAGCGGCCGGGGAAATTCACGACTTCGCCGATCACGAGCTCGGAGTCGGGCCGCGACGCGCAGTCGAAGATCGTCCGCACGAAACGCCGGCAGGCGCCTTGCGCGAGGCCGGCGCCGCGATCCTCGGTCGTGACGTCGCTCGGCGCGTAGTAGCGCACGGGCAGCGGATGCGGATTTTCCGTGCGCACGACGGCGAACTCGGTGTCGGCTGCATCGCTGCGCACGACGAGCGGCGTGCCGCGGCCGCAGTGGAACGTCGCAGGCTTTTCGTCGAACAGCGAGGCGCGCGTCGCGCGAAACGTCTGCCCGTCCATCGTCACCTCGACGTTGCCGGCTAGCAGCACGAGCACCGTCTCGCGTTTCGTCACCTCGCGGTGTTTCGCGCCGCGGCGGAGACGCAGCACGCCGAACTCCATGCCCATGCCGCCAGGGTCCGTCTTGGCCGAGCCGGAACGCACGACAGGCGTGTAGCCGAGCGAAAACTTCGGCCGCGCCGCGCGAGCGACGCAGCTCGCGAGATCGGCGGGCCTTTGCGCAGCGGCGGGGTTAACGCTTCGACGAATTCGTTTCATTGGAGATTTGCGCCGGAGCGCGCCGCGCGGGACGAATGCGGTCCGCCATGAACATCGCGGAGTTGTTTTCCTTGCGCGGCCGCCGCGCTCTCGTCACCGGTTCCGGCCAGGGCCTCGGTCTGCGTTTCGCGCGCGGACTCGCTGCGGCGGGTGCGAGCATCGTGCTGAACGATCTCGATCGCGCGCGCCTCGACGCCGCTGTCGCCGCGCTGCGCGCCGAGGGTATCGACGCGCACGGCGTGCTGTTCAACGTCGCGCGGCCCGAAGAGGTGCGGCCCGCCATCGAGCAATTCGAGCGCGAGCACGGCAGCATCGACATTCTCGTGAACAACGCCGGCATCCATCGCTACGCCGCGCTCGTCGACATGACGCCGACGCAGTGGCAGGAGGTGCTCGACGTGAATCTCACCGGCGCATTCGTCGTCGGCCAGGCCGTCGCTCGCGACATGATCGCGCGGCGTCGCGGCAAGATCATCAACATCTGTTCGCTGATGAGCGCCGCCACGCGCCCCACGACCGGCAACTACACCGCGGCGAAGGGCGGCTTGAAATCCCTCACGCAATCCATGGCCGTCGAGTGGGGCCCGCACGGCGTGCAGGCGAACGGCATCGGCCCCGGCTACATTCTCAGCGACATGACCAAGCATCTCGCGGCCGAGCCCGAATTCGACGCGTGGGTAAAGAGCCGCACGCCCGCCGGCCGCTGGGGCACGCCGGACGATCTCGTGGGCGCGGCGATTTTTCTGGCCGCGCCCGCGTCGGATTTCGTCAACGGCCACGTGCTCTACGTCGACGGCGGCTGGCTCGCCGCGCTCTGAGAGAGGCCGCGGCATTCGAGGGTGGAGCGCGTTGACCTCAACGCGCTTTGCGCGAGCGAATGTCGAGCAGCGCGTTGAGGTCAACGCGCTCCACCTTCCTGTCAACGACTGCGCCGCCGCGCTCGAGCGGCGAATCAACGCGGAGAGGTGTCGGGCTTCCAGCATGGGCGCACAGCAATTTTGGGAAGCCCACCTTCCCACGCAGTCGTCTCCTTCGCGAGGGGCCGGCGGATGTAACCGTTAGAAAAATTCGGGCCACCGCGCGCCGAATCCACTGTAGCGGCGGCCTATGACCGCCGACGAATCTCATGCGTCACTCGTCCGGCGGTCATAGACCGCCGCTACAGGAGCGCAGCGTTTGTAGGAGCGGCTTTACGCCGCGATTCGTTCGAGAGCGGCATTCGCGCCGCAGCCATCGCGGCGTAAAGCCGCTCCTACAATCGCGCGCGCCGCACGTCGCGCGCCTCAAAGCAACTCGATCGCCTGCGGCGCGACGGCCCACGGCACGCCGGCCTCGCGCAGACCCACGCCGCGCCGACTCGCGTCGAGCAGCGGCTGATCGAGGTTCTCCACGTAACTGAAAACCTGGCCGTCTTCCTCGCGCTGCTTCACGCAGTTCGCGGGCACGTCGACGATCGCGCCGCGCTCGTGCAGCGCAGCGATGCTGTGCACGTGCGCACCCGCCATCGTCGCCGTGCAGACGAACGACGCTTCGCCGCGCACGCGCGCGAGCACGTCGCGCAGCATCTGTTCGCGGGTGGCGGATTCCGGTTTCGCCTCGAACACTTTGCGCGCAATACCGCGTTCGATCGTCGCGTGGCTGTCCTGCACCCACTCGGCCCGGCCGTCGGCGCCTTCGATCAAGAGCGACGGGCGCTCGACCGCGCGCGAGCTGTGCGTGCCGTAGAAGTCAAAGCGCGTGCCGTCCGCCTCGTAGTGCAGCACGCAGGTGTCGAACGACTCGATGCGTTGCGCGCGATACAACTCCGCCGATACCCGTTGCGGCCGCGCCGGTTCGCCGGTCCGTCGGCCGGCGAGAAACAGCATCAGCATCAGAAAATGCGACATCGCGTTCGTCACCGGCGAGTCGAACACCGCGGCGTCGTTCACGCGCAGGCGGCCCGCCCAGTCGTTGCGCGTGTAGTAGCTGTGGCTGCGCGGCCACGCCGCGTGCACGCTCATCCGCCGGATGCGTCCGATCGCACCGGCGTCGAGCGCCGCCTTCAACGCCTGCACCTCGCCGGCGTGGAGATATTGAAAACCGACGGCCAGCAGCCGGCGCGTCTGCGCTTCGACGCGCAGCAGTTCCTCGAGTTCGCGTGCAGTCGCCGTGAGAGGTTTTTCCACCAGCACGTGCACGCCCGCGCGCAGCAACGTGACCGCCATGGGCACATGCAAATGGATCGGCGTGGGCAACACGACGAGATCCGCCCGCAATTCCGGCAACGCCTCCCGCATGCTCTCGAAACTCGCGAACAGTCGCGTCCCGCACGCCTCGGCCGCCGTCCGTGCCTCCGGGTCCATTTCCATCTCCGCCGGCAACGCCACCGCGCCGACGAATCGCAGTAGCCCGCGCGAATGAAAATCGACCAGGTGCCGCAAGTGCACGCGCGCGTAGCCGCCGACGCCGACGAGGCAGACTCGCGCGGGATTCACGCCGCGCCTCCGCTGCGAAAGTCGCGCGTCACCGAAAACGGCGCTCCGCCACGCCGGGAGATCGCTTCGCGTCGGAAAACAGAGGGAGCTGAAAACGTCACGGGCACCAAGGAAAGGACGCCTGTCCTGCGCGGCAACCGCTCGCACCAGTAAATCGTTAGATCGGAGGCCGGCCGTCGACCGTCGGTGCGAGCACCATCGGGGTTTTCGCGCGTTTCCGGGTCGTCACGCGGTTCGCGGGAACGCGCACGCCACCGCCGAGTCGCAAAGCGCGACGCCGCGCGTCTGCCCGCAACGCGGCGTCCGTATGCGTCCGATTTTTCCTGCTCTGCTCGTCCTTCTCGCACCGACGCTCGCGCGCGCCGCGCCCGTGACGCCGCCGGTCGCGTCGCCACCGCTCGGTCGCGACGCGCCCACGCTCTACGCCGAGTGGTGCGCGTCGTGTCACGGCGAGCACCTCGACGGCGGCAAGGGCCCGCGCCTCACCGACGCGGCCCGCTGGCACGCGTTCGACGACGCCACGCTCGCCCGCGTCATCCGCGACGGTTCGCGCACGGGCGAAATGCCGGCCTTCGGCGGCGCATTGAACGCCGCCGAGATTGAGGCGCTCGTCGTTTTCCTGCGCGAGAGCGCGGCGCGCCGCCGCGAAGCGGTTCCGCAGGACAACCAGCCGCTGCCGACCGGGCCGCTGCGCAGCGAGGAACACGCTTTCACCGTCGAGTGGGTCGCGGAAGGTTTCGATGTGCCCTGGTCGATGGCGTTTTTGCCCGATGGCCGGATGCTCGTCACCGAGCGCGGCGGCCGCCTTCGGATCGTCGAAAACGGCATGCTGCGCCCCGAGACGATCGGCGGTCTGCCGCCCGTCGTCGTGAAGGACGAAGCCGGCTTGCTCTCCGTCGCCGTCGATCCCGACTACGCGCGCAACGGCTGGATCTATCTCGCCTATTGCGATCCCGGCGCGCGGCCCGAGACGGCGATGACGAAAATCGTCCGCGCCCGCCTGCGCGACGGGGAACTCGTCGACCGCGAGGCGATTTTCTCGATCCCGCGCGATCAGTATCCGAAAGGCTACGCGCTATTCGGCTGCCGCTTGGTGTTCGACGGGGACTATCTGTTTTTCGGCATCGGCGTGCGCGGCAGCGAAGCCGCCGTCACGCGCGACGCGCAGGATCTCGCGAAGACGACCGGGAAAATCCACCGCGTGTTTCGCGACGGCCGCGTGCCACCCGATAATCCGTTCGTGCACGCGCCCGGCGCTGCCGGCTCCATCTGGGCGCTCGGCGTGCGCAACCCGCAAGGTCTCGCCCGCAACCCGCGCGACGGCGCGCTCTGGGAAAGCGAGCACGGCCCGCGCGGCGGCGACGAACTCAACCGCATCGAGCGCGGACAAAACTACGGCTGGCCGTTCGTCACGCGCGGCATCAACTACGACGGCACGCCCATCAGCGACAAAACCGACGCGCCCGGCCTCGTCTCGCCGGCGGTCAACTGGACGCCCTCGATCGCACCGAGCGAGCTGGAGTTCTACACCGGCGACCGATTCCCGCGGTGGAAGGGCAACCTCTTCATGGGCACGCTCGCGACGCAGAAGCTCCTGCGCTTCGTGATCGACGGCGGCCGCGTCGTGCACACCGAGGAAATTTTCCATCACCTCGGCCGCGTGCGCGACATCAAGACCGGCCCCGACGGCTACCTCTACGTCGCTCTCGAACTGATTGGCCGCCCCGGCCGGATCGTGCGGTTGAAGCCGGCAGAGTGAGCCGCGCGCGTGAGGCAGGCACGCGTCGAGCCGATCGCTCTCGCGGAAGGGCGATATAATATCGCCCCTCCACCAGACGCCGCCGCCCTTCCCGGAAGGGAGATATTTTATCGCCCCGTCTTAAAGCTTCTGCGCCAGCTCGCTCTCCCACGCGAGACACTCGCCGCGCTGGAGCCACGCCTTTTCCGGATTCCGCCGGATATACCGCACGCACCGTCCGAGATGCCCGGCGTCCCGCACGAGTCGGTCGAAATAGTCCTTCTGCCAGAGCGTCTCGCCGACAGTCCCTCGACGCCGATTGATCTGCACGGCCGCGTGCCGTTTCCACGATTGCACGAGCCGACTCAGATCTTCGCCCGGTTGGAGCGCGAACACCGTGTGCACGTGATTGGGCATCACGACCCAAGCGATCTGCATGCACCGTCGACCCTCGAAATAGCCCAGAGCCTCCGCCACCATCCGGGCGTGGGCCATAGTTCGCAAAACGCATGACCCGTGACCGGCATCGAGCCACCGCTCCGTCGCCGCCGAAAAACGCCGGTGATACTCCGCCTCGACGGCGCTCGTCCACGGCCTGGGGTGCCGCGTCAACCACGCGTCGCGTTCGATCCGCCAGTCGCGCAGCAACGTCTCCGGCAGAGCGTCGGCCAACCGGAACGTCACGAAGCAGACGGCGCCCGGCTGTTCCCAATGCGGGAGGCGGTTCTGGCCGTGCGCGATCTCGGCACGTGGATCGAAGAACCGCAGTTCGTCCAACTCCATGCTGTCAGGATTCTCCGTCCTTCCCGGAAGGGCGATATTATATCGCCCCTCCAAGATCGCCGCGGGCACACCCCACCCTAACGAATAGATGCCGCCGCGTTTTACCTCGGCGCGCGGCGCGATTCCTTCAACGTCGCTTCTGCTTCGGCCGCTCCCCTCCCCGACCCCACCCCGCCGCATGCGTTTCGGCAGCATTCACCTTCTCGACGCTCTCGTCGTCGTCGCCTACCTCGTTTTCGTCGTCTACCTCGGCCAGCGCAAAGCGCGCGCCGCCGCGGCGAGTCAGGAAAATTTCTTCCTCGCCGGACGCAGCCTCGGAAAAATCTACCAGTTCTTCCTGAACTTCGGCAACGCGACCGACGCCAACGGCGCCGTCAGCGCCGCGAGCATCGTCTATCGCCAGGGCGTCTCCGGCGTGTGGCTCGGCTTCCAGCTCATTTTCCTGAACCCCTACTATTGGTTCATGAACACCTGGTTTCGCCGCGTGCGGCTCGTCACGATGGCGGACCTGTTCGAGGACCGGCTCGGCAGCCGCGGACTCGCGACGTTCTACGCGATTTTCCAGATCACCGTCGCGATCTTCGTCGTCGTGGGCTTCGGCAATCTCGTCACCTACAAGATCAGCGCCGCGCTCGTCGTGAAGGACGAGGCCGCGTGGACCGCGCCGGAGCGCGAGTCCGTCGAAGGCTACCGCGAACTCCAGCGCCTCCGCGCCGAAACCAGGATCGCGCCGCTCGCGCCCGTCGCGCAGGCGCGGCTCGAAACGCTGCGCGAGCGCGAAGCGCGCGGCGAGTTGCGCAGCTACGTCACCGCGCTGCGGCCGATCCCGTTCTACCTCGCCTACACGCTCGTCGTCGGCGTCTACGTCATCATCGGCGGCATGGCGGCGACCGCGATCAACGAGGTGCTGCAAAGCCTCATCATTGTCGCGTTCTCCGTCATGCTCGTGCCGGCCGGCTTCACGGCGCTCGGCGGCGTCGAGCAACTCCGCGTGCGCGTGCCGGCGTCGATGTTCGAACTCATCGGCTCCGACGGCGCGACGCAGCAGGTCACGGCGCTGTCGCTCTTCGCGATCTTTCTCGTCGCGCTGATTCAGATCAACGGCATCATCGGCAACATGAGCGTGGCGGGCTCGGCGAAGGACGAATACGCCGCGCGCTTCGGCGCCGTCTCCGGCACCTACGGCAAGCGCCTGATGTTCATCCTGTGGTCGTTCGTCGGCTTGATCGCCGCCGCGCTGTTCCAGGGTCCGGAAGCGCTCTCCGATCCCGATCTCGCGTGGGGCACGCTCTCGCGCCGCCTGCTTGGCCCCGGCCTGCTCGGCCTCATGCTCACCGGCGTGCTCGCCGCCAACATGTCGACCGTCGCCGCGCAGACGATGTCGGTCTCCGCGCTGTTCGTGCGAAACGTCTTTCGGCCGTTCCGCCCCGATGCAAGCGAGGCCGCCTGCATCCGCGCCGGCCGCTGGGCGATCTTCGGCGCGCTCGTGCTTGGCGTCGTCGCCGCGTCGGCGATGGACAGCGTCTTCTCGATGCTGATCCTCCTGCAAACCGTGGCCGTGCCGCTCGGCGCCGCGGTGATGCTGATCTTTTTCTGGCGCCGCCTCACCGTCGCCGGCACGTGGGCCGGCCTGCTCGTCGCCACCGCGCTGAACATCCTCGGACCCTTCGCCCTCGCGCAACTGCCCGCGCTGCGCACGCACCCGACGCTCACCGCGCGCGCCGAGGCCGGACAAGGCGAACTCCAGCCGATCTACTTCGAGACCGTCGCCCGCCGCGATCCGCGCGACGCATCCAGCGAACTCCAGGGCAGCGGCCGCCTGCACCTCGAACTCGTCCAACTGAAGCTCGTAGGCCTGCCGGTGGAAAAACTCTCCGCCGCGAACCGTTTTGCCGCCCGCTTCTTCGTCGATGCGCTCACGCCGTTCGTGTTTCTCATCCTCGTCAGCCTCTTCACCCGCGCGCCCGCGCGCGAACGCGTCGACCAGTTCTACGGCCGCATGAAAACGCCCGTCGGCGCCACGCCCGAACTCGAAGCCGCCGCGCTCGCCGAGACGCAGCGCGACCCGCGCCGCTTCGACGACCTGAAGCTTCTCGGCCGCGATTCGAACTGGGAATTTTCCCGCTGGGACCGCGTCGACACCGTTGGCTTCCTCGTCTGCTGCGGCATCTCCGCCGGCATCATCGCGCTGTTCTGGTTCCTGCTCCGCCTCGCGGCTGGTTCGGCGTGAGGATCGGCGCCGCCCCCAAGGCGACGCCGATCAAACCCAACCGAAGTGAACGCGCGAACGCGCCCACCAATATGCACGGGGACCAGTGTTGACCGCGCCGCCACCGCGCGCGACCGCACCGCCGTCTATGGGTTAGATTGCGAGGTCAGCGAACGCGGCGGAGCCGTCGGAGGGCTATCCGCGGCCGCCCGATTCGATCCGAACAACGGATATCAACACGGAGGAAGCGAAGCTCACAAAGGAGCACAGAGAGAGGGGCCAAGCCTTTGCGATCTCCGCGGTTCGCGATGAGTGGCATCGCGTGTGAAACGCAGGCAATTCTCCGGCTTGCAGGAGCGGAGGAAAGCCAGCGCTCGCCAATCAGCAGTTGAAAACCTATGGCCTACCACGACCAGTCTCCCTCACTCAGCGCTTCCTCCGTGTGCTCTGTGACCCGGCTCTTCTTCACCGGTGCGAGCCGGGCGAAAAGTCTCAGGCCGCGGATCTTGATGTTCTGCCGCCTTCTCGCATCGCCATCACACTCGCACCCGGTGAGCGCGCTGGGCGGCTCGGCTCGTCGGGACGACTCGCCCTGCCTTTGCGTTTCGTGTGCCGAGGGCGGTCGAGGGAGCCGCCCCTGCCGCAAGCCAACGTTCGCGAAGACGCGACAAAGTCCGGGAAGAGGGAGCCGACAAACGGACCGAAGCAAGTTCGGTTCAGAGCGGCCAGCTCATCGCGCGGCGCATGAACGCGTCGAACAGCGGCACGGTGAACGCCATGTCGCCGTGCGAGGGGCTGTAGATCATCCCCTTTCGGATAAGATTGGCGCGACTCGGGCCCAGGCTGGTGACTTTGACCCCAAGTTTTTCAGCGATGTCTCCGGTTCGATGCGCTCCAGACCCCAGTTCGGCCATCGCGCGCAGGAACCGTTTTTCGCTCGGTGTGAGACGGTCGAACCGAACGCGGAAGAAATTCTCGTCCAAACGGGGAATCACCGTCGCGGTCGCTTGCTTGACCACCTGCAAGGTGATGGGCGAAGCGTTTGCGTGATTCCATGACTGGTAGCCCCATTCCTGCAAGAAATACGGATACCCTTCCGTGAGCCGGAAAATCTCGGCCAATGCCTCTTCGTCGAAATCGACCCCTACCGCTTTCACTGGATCTCGCAGCGCCTTGAAGGCGTCGGGCCGGGAGAGCGGACCCACGTCCGGGAAGTTGAACAGTCGCTCGGCGTAGGACTTCGATTCACCCGCGAGTCCGGGCAAAATCGGGAGACCGGCACCGAGAAGCACAAGCGGCAGTTGCCGCTGCTGCATTCGGTGCATCGCCATGATCAGCGCGCTCAGTTCGCTTACGCTGAGATACTGGATCTCGTCCAAGAGAATCGCGACGCAGGCACTCTTCTCCACCGCAGCTTCCGCGACCGCGATGAGCAGGTTCGGGAAATCCACCTCGATGTCTCCGCTGTCGGCGGCGCCTTTTTCCGGATCGATGTCCAAGCCGATCTCGACGTCGCCAACTGAAAGTTTCACGCCGTTGAGGAAACTCTTGAGAACGGCGAGTCCCCGCTTCGCTTTGTCGCCCGCTCCGGCGATTCGATCCAATTCGAAGAGCAACTTGCGGAGGTGCGGCGCCAGCAAGGCGGCCAAGCGCTTGTCTTCGTGCGCCTCGATCAAGATGGTCCGGTAGCCCTCGGCTAACGCGAACCGTTCCATTTCGTTAAGAAGAACGGTCTTGCCGACACCGCGCAGGCCCGTGAGCAGCATGCTCTTCTCGGAACGTTTCTGCTTCGTGCGCCCCAGCAATATTTTGGTCTGAGTGAGAATCGAGTCGCGTCCGACCAATTCGGGCGGCGGCGAACCCGCGCCAGGCGAAAAGGGATTGGTGATCGGGTCCATGGATTTCTAGCGAGTTATTTGGATTTATAGCCAGTTATACCTCATTTCACGCATAATTTCGTATAATCGCACTGGTCGCACTATCTGCCCTTACCCTAGAAACTTACGGGAAATACGACCGGGCGCGGCTCCACACATGAGGGCGACCCCTTCTATCGGAGGGGGCAGCGATGTGCGAGAGCGGCCTTAGCGATCGTTGACGGGGTTCGGTCGCACGACGGCGCTATCTGGCAAACGCACCGCATAGTCCGAATAGCGTCGATCCGCCTCCGGAAAATCCGTGCTCACGATCTGCGCGCCGCTGGCGAAGGCGCGGTCCCTCCGGAGCGGCGAAATAATATCGCCGTTCCGAGGCGCCGGGCCGCTGGCCGTTTCGCTCGCCTTCGCCTCGCGCAGCTCCTCGTCGGCGCGCGTGCGCACGATGAAGCCGGCACGCACGAGTTCCTGGATGCGCGCGAAGTCGCGCACGGGATCGTTGAGTTTCGCCCAAGCCGCCGCGGGATGCTCGGGCGGCACGCTCACGAAGAGCAGCCGTCCGCGACCGTCGCCGGCCGCGCCATCGAGGTAGCGGTCGCGCAGGTTGCCCTCGTTGTCCAAGGTGAACATCACGCGGCCGCGCACGGCGTCGAGCAGCGGCCAGCCGTGCGTGCGGATCGCGTCGCGCAGCGTCGGCGCTTCGCCGCGCACGAAGTCCGGCGTGATCAGCTCGTCCGGCGAAAACACGTCGCGAATCGCCGCCTCCAGCCCCGTGAAATCGTCCGCCGCCCACTCGCGCGGCGTCGGCAGCGCCGCGAGTCGCGCGCGCAGTTCGGCTTCGTCGATCCTTTCCAGCGGAAACGGGAGCGACCGCAGCGTCTTCAACTCGAGCTGCATGAAGATCGGCACGTGCCGCGGGTGCGCGCGCGACCACGCGCGAACCTCGCGCAACGCCGCCGTGAACGTCGGCACGCTCGAGCGCTCGTCGAACACCGGCAGGTGCCGCACGGGAAATTCGCCGCCGCGCTCGGCCGGCAGGTGGAGGTCGAGTTCGAGCTGCCGGACGTGGAGCCGCTCGAGCTGCTCCGTCAGCGGCACGTGGCTGTATTCGACCGCGAGCGCGGCCAGCGCCGGCAGTTCGCGGCGGATGAGCGGGCTCGCGCGCCACGCCTTCGCCGTCGCCGAGGGCTCGAGGTGATACGAGTTATGCGTGCCGACGACCTGAATCTGATTCAGTCGCACGCCGGGGGCGGCGGCGGTTTCCAACTCCGCCGCGTGCAACGCCGCCGCCGTGGCAAAGAGCAGAAGTGCCGCGAGCTTGCTTGTCATTGCGAGGGGCGCAGCGACGAAACTACCGAGGCCGGAGGCCGACAGTTTGACATCCGGCGAGCTGGATCGCCACGCCCGACTACGTCGGGCTCGCGATGACAAACATGTGCGCGATGCCTGCGGGCCAAGACGCGACCGCGGGAGTCGGTAGGGTGCGGACTCCGCTCCGCGCCGCGGGTTACCGGCGGCGAAGGGACTCGCCGCCCTACCTTCGGCATCGATGCCACGAGGATTCCGTGGCGGTGAAGTTCTCCACTCACAGCCGAACGAAAAACTTCCGCGCATAGAGCCAGCCGCAGAGCGCGGTGCAGAGGGCCACGCTGACGAGCGCCAGCGCCAACCCCGACGAGCCGCGCCAGACCGCATCGAGCGCCGCGCCGATTTCACCGCCGACGAACCATGACGACACTTTGCGAAAGTCCACGAGGTGGCTCACGAGATAGATGAGCAGCGCGTTGCTGCCGATCCACACGAATGGCCGCGACCAGCGCGCGAACCGACGCACGTCGATCAGGTAGTGGAACGTGGCGAGCAGCATCAGGCTCCAGCCGCCGGTCACGAGCGTGTAGGACGAGGTCCAGAGGCGTTTGACGATCGGAAACTGCAGTCCCCACGCGTAACCCAGCGCGAGCAACACGACGCCCGCGACGATCAGGCCGCGTTGCTTTCGCTCGGGCGCGACCGTCGCGTCCTGCATCCAGCGTCCGGCAAAGAGGCCGATCAACGCCGACACGATCGCTGGCAAGGTGCTCAACAGGCCCTCGGGGTCGTAGTCGCCATACCAGACCTTGCCCGGCAGCCAGTGCGCATCGACCCAGTTGGGCCAGTTGTGGCCGCGCGAGAAATCGCCCGCCACGCCGCCCGGCACGGGCACGAAGGTCAGCAACACCCAGTAGCCGACGAGCACCGCGACCGCGATCGCCGCGATGCCGCGCGGCCGCACGTAAAGGTGCAGCAAACTCGCCGCCATGTAGCCGAGCGCGAGCCGCTGCAACACGCCGACCCAGCGGATGTGATCCCAGCCGGCGGAAATGCCGCCGTAGTAGAGCACGCCGAGCGCGAACAGCAGCAGCCCGCGCTTCCCGACACGTCGCAGCGCGGCCGGGCGGCCTTCGCGCGCGACGATCTTGTCGAGCGAGAGCGGCACCGCCGTGCCGAGGATGAAGAGAAACAGCGGGAAGATAATGTCGTAGAACGTCAGCCCGGCCCAGTCGGTGTGGCCCATCTGCTCTCCGAGCCACGCGCTCGCCGCGCCGCCATCAAGTCCGCGAAACGCCGCCGCCATATAGTCGGCGCCGACGATCCAGAACATCGTGAACCCGCGCAGCGCGTCGAGCGAGAGAAGGCGCGCGTCGGCTTTGATCGGTTGGTCAGAAACGTTCATCGGCAGAAATTTTCACCACAGAGACACAGAGGCACCGAGAAGGCGGTTCGGAGGATCCTTTGTGTCTCCGTGCCTCTGTGGTTAAAAACGATTTTCACCTCGCGAACTCCGCCTCGATTTCCTCGAGCGTGCGGCCCTTCGTCTCGGGCAGCCACAGCGTCGCCACGAGGAAATACGCGACCGTGCACGCCGCCCAGAACGCGAACATCGCCGCGTAACCATAGCGCGCGACCACCGGCAGGAACATCGCCGCGATCGCCGTCGAGATGCCCTGGTTGATCAGCAAACCGATGCCCATGCCGAGCGAACGGATGCGCGTCGGCATCAGCTCCGAGAGCGCCAGCCACACGCACACCCCGGGGCCGGTGGCGAAGCCGGCGACGAAAAGCATCAGGCACGCGCTGACGATCACGCCCGTGCCCGGGCTGGCGGCGAGCGCGCCGGATTGCACGCGCCAGAACACGACTGCGCCGATCGCGAGCGCGAGAGCGATGCCGGCCGTGCCGATCTGCAGCAGCGCCTTGCGGCCGAGGCGGTCGACGAGCACGAGGCCGACGATCGTGAAGACGACGTTCACCGCCGTCACCCACGTCGCCTGCGCCGCGGCGGCTTCGGCCGCGAGGCCGGCCTTTTGCAGGATCACGACGAGGAACTGGAGAATCGAATTGATGCCCGTCGTCTGCGTCAGCCCGAGCACCGCGCACGCGAGCACGAACGGCACGATGTAGCGCTTCTGCCACAGGCTGCCGGCGGCTTTCGCGCCGTCGACGCCGGTCGTCGCGGCGAGCGAGGCGCGCATTTCGACGAACTCGTTTTCCGCCTCTTCGCCTTCGCGCGAACGTGCCAGCGCGGCGCGGGCCTCTTCAGGGCGGTTGCGACGCAGGAGCCAGCGCGGCGACTCGGTGACGAGCAGCGTGCCGACGAGAAACAGCGCGCCCGGCCACACGGCGGAAAGAAACATCGAACGCCACGCCGCGTCCTGCACGTGGCGCAGCGCGTCCGCCGCGGCGTCGTGCATCGCTTCGACTTGCGCGGTGTAGTGCCGGCCGACCGCCATCGCGATCAGGATGCCGACGGTGAGAAAAAGCTGGAAGCAAGCCGTGCCACGTCCGCGGATGGCGGCCGGCAGCGACTCGGCGAGGTAGAGCGGGATCACGACGGCGATCATGCCGGCGCTCAGGCCCTGCAGGGTGCGGCCGGCGAGCAGCGGCGCGAAGCCGTGCGCGGCTACGATCATGGCGACGCTCGCGAGGAACACGACGCCGGCGGCTATCATGAGACGTTTGCGGCCGATGATGTCCGCCATCGCGCCGGCGACGAGCGACGACACCGTGCCGCCCGCGAGCACAGCGGCAACGACGAGCGATTCCTGCGCCGCCGTGAGCTGGATCGTCTTGTTCAGGTAGAGCAGCGCGGCGCCGATGATGCCGATGTCGTAGCCGTAGAGAAATCCGCCCAGTCCGGCGATGCCGAGCAGGAGCGCGCGATAAGTTTTGGGGGACATAGAAAAATCGTGTCGGACGGAGTGGCCCGCGAATCACGCGAATGGCCGCGAATGACGGCGAGGTGGAGCGCGTTGACCTCAACGCGCTTTTCGCGAGCGCGGGTCGAATAGCGCGTTGGGGTCAACGCGCTCCACCCTCGGCCATCGGCAGTCGGAGAATTCGTGTCGATTCGCGTCATTCGCGGGCGGATTTCAGGGCTCAAAACAACGGTTGCGCGTGCGCTTGCGGCGGGGGCGGCACGCCGAGCACGCGCGCGAGCGTCGGCGCGATGGCGTCGGAACCGACGCGCTCGACGTGCACGCCGGCCGGCACGCCGGCGCCATACCAGACGAGCGGGATGTGCGCGTCGTAGTCGTAGGGCGTGCCGTGGTTCGTGCCGTTGTTGGCCCGGTCGACGATATAGGGCTTCGGCGAAAAAATCACATCCTGACTGCGCTCGGGATCGAAGCTGAGGCGCCACGCTTCGAGGTAGGGCCCGGTGACGATCGTGTGGTCGAGCAACTCATCGCGCGTCCACGCGAACGCCACTTGCGGCCAGCGCTCGAGCGCGACCTTCACGACGCGCTGCGCGGCCGACGAGGTGACTTTGCGCGCCGCCAGCGTGCTCGGGATGAGCCGGTAGCCGTAGCTGTCGCGCACGGTCCACGCGGAATTTTCCGGCGGCGCACCGAACGCGGCGGTGAGGGCGGCTTCGACGGCTTTGGTCATGCCGGGGTAATCGATACGCCCCGCTTCGATGCGACCGCTCGCGGCGACGCGCTCGGGCAGCGGCGCGACGCCGTGATCGGCGGAGATGACGACGGTCCATTTTCCGGCGCCGATTTTTTCGTCGAGGAACTGGAACAGCTCCGCGAGCACGCGATCGAGCCGCAGGACGCTGTCCATGATCTCATGGCTGTCGGGACCGAACGAATGGCCGCAGTAGTCGAGTTGCGAAAACGAAATGCAGAGCAGGTCCGGCGTGGCGTGCTGGCCGAGTTGCTCGCCGACGATCGCGCGTTGGGCGAGTTCGCCGAGCACTTCCGAGCCGTGCGGGTCGAGGCGATAGGCGTTGTGGAACTCGGCGTCGAGCGCGGGCCGTCCGCCGTCGATGCGACGCGGAAACGCGCCACCGAGGCCGTGACGGATTTCCTCGCCGACGGCTTCGTCGGGGCCTTGCACGCGGTCGTAGATTTCCTTCGCGAGCAGCCGGTCCCAAGTCTGGCCATAGCGGCGGTTGATCGGATCGGTGGCGTTGAAATCCGCGACCCACGCGGGGAGCTCCTTGCGGTAGTAGGCGGACGTGACGATGCGGCCGGCGTAGAACCAATAGACCGCGTCCGCCATGCGGCCGGAGAGAAAAATGCCGCCGCGATCCTTGTTCGCGAGACCGATGACGCGCGACTGCGCGCCGTAGCGGAGCTTGAGCTGGTCGCCGACGGTGGCGGCTTTCATCGCGACCGGCGAAGCGGTGAGATCGGTGTCGAGCATGCCGCCCGGGGCGCGGATGGCCGGAGCGGGCGCGCCGACGAGCGGGGCGTTCGGGTCGTGGATCGAGCCGAGCACTTTGCCCGCGGAGAAATCGAACCACTCGTTCGCGACGACGCCGTGGACGCTCGCGCTCACGCCGCTGAGCAGCGTGGCGTGGCCCGGCGCGGTGGCGGTCATCGCGTGCCGGTGAAACGCCTCGGCGTAAACCGCGCCGCCGTCGAGCACGCGCCGGAATCCGCCCTCGACGAACCACGGGCGAAATCGCTCGAGGTAATCGGCGCGACACTGGTCGATGGAGATCGCGACGGCGAGCCGCGGCGGCTCGGCCGCGACGCCAGACGCAAACACTCCCAGCCACGCGCAAGAAATCGTGAGAAGAAAACGACGGGCCATGCGCGGATTCCTCGGCCGAAACGAGCGGGGCGTCAATGGAGGGTTATTGGCCGAAACGAACATGCAGGGGCGAGCCGAAGCCGGAACGCTGGGGCAAAAGCGCGCGCGCGTCAGGGCGGAGCGGCGCTAACCGTTAGGGTCACGGACGGGCGGCGCGCGAAACTCCCGGCGGCACAGGCAGGGCACACCGGCCCGGTGCGCCGCGAGCCTCGCATGGCGCTCGCGGCGGAGCGGGCCGCTTTGCCTTACCTCGCGCGAGCGAGGCGTCAGTCCACCGCGCGCCCGCGTAGCGTGAATCGCGCGGCGCCGCGCACGGTCACGAGGAAATTCTCGCCGTCACGCGCGACCAAGACGTGCGCCTCGCCGGGCAACTCCAACGCGACCTCCAGGCCCGGCAGCGTCCACTTCTCGCGCGCAAACTGCGCTTCCGTCGCGCCGGGCGCACGGACTTGAAACACGAAATCGCCCGTCGTCGCCGCGTTGAACGTCAGCGTCTGTTTCGCCGCTTGCACGTCGCACGGCGGCGATAGTTGCACGCGGAACCAGCCCACGTCGCCGTCGGGTGTGCGCCAGTGCGCGGTCGCCGGCACGAATTGATTGCGCTTCGGATCGGCGCCGACGGTTTGCCCGGTGACTTCGCCGCCCAGCATCAACCGTTCGGAAATCCACGCCGTGGCCCGCCGCTGTGGGGTGATGACGCGTTCGAATGCTCGCTCGCCTTGGAACGAGTGCAGCGCCGCCAGCACATCGTCGGGCACGCGCGCGCCGAGGGCGATGTAGAGCGGCACGGCGGCGAGATCGTGGGCGTGGCCCATCGGCTTCGACGGGTCGGGCAACGGCGTGAGCTCGCGCGGCAGCACCAGTCCCATCCAGGCGCCGACGAGCGACACGTAGCGCCGCATGTCGATGCCGTAGGCGCGATCGAAGGGGCCGCAAAGGTTGCGCAGCCCGGCGTGATAAAACCGCGCGACATCGCGCCAGAGCCCGGCCTCCATCTCGGCGCCGGCCGCGCGGATTTTTTCCGTCGCGCCGTAGCGGCGGCAGAGCGCGAGGCCGTAGAAGTCGACGCCGTAGTAGGTCGGCGAGTTGTATTCCTCGAACGAGCCGTGCTCCGCGAACGCGGCGCGCACGCGCTCGATCCACTGCTCGCTTTGCGCGACCCAATCGGCGCGCGCGAGGCGTTGGCCCGCCCAACCGAGCAGGAAACCGTGCATGAGCGAGACGTTCGTGTGGTAAGGCTCCGCGCGGCCTTGCGTGAGCTCGCCTTCGACGGCGCGGCGGATCGCGTCGGTCATGCGCGCTTGCAGCGCGGCGGGCAGGCGATCGGCGTGCTGCTCGAGCATCAGCGCGAACGTCGTGCCGATGAACTGCCGCCAATTCGGGTCGTAATTTTTCCACAGCTCGGCGCCGGCGGCGGGTGGCGGCTCCTCGGGCGAGCGGCGAAAGGTGCCGTCCCACGGCTGGCCGGGCGCGGTGAATTGAAAATCGAGAATGCGTTCGACGATGCGGACGGCGCGCGTCTCGTCGCCCGGGGCGCCACGCACGAGCAGGCCGAGCGCGAACCACGCGCTTTCACGCACGCGGTGCACGCGGCGTTCTTCGCCCGACGCGACCGACCAGAGGAGGCCGACTTGCTCGTCCCACGCGCGCTCGGCGAACCCGAGCGAGTCGTCGAGCAATTCGCGCGCGCGGGGTTCGAGGACGGGTGCGGGCGCGGCGAACGAAGGACCGGCGACGGCGACGATCGCAAGGCCGAGAACGAACGGGAGGAGCGGGCCGGATTTCATCGGGGGAGGCGGGCGCTGAACGCGTGGCGAGCGGGGGAAGTTTTCCGCGCGAGCGGACGGCGAGTCGACGCCGAATGCGAGGGAGTTTCGGCGGATTCGTGCGCGCGACGACGGCGTGGGCGTCGAAGCGTTAGGGTGGTAGGTCCGGCTTCAGCCGGACCCGTTTCGTCCCTGTTCGCGATCGCGGTGCGCGTGCGAGATTTGAACTGGGCCGGCTGAAGCCGGCCCTACCTCGGCAGCTCGGTGCGCGCGAGTTCGCTCACGTTTTCGCCGCCGCGGAGGATGTGGAGGCGATAGCGGTAACTCGTGGGCCACACGCCGGGGAGACGGTAGTAGCCGTGCGGGAGCGCGCCCCACGAATCGTCGCCGCCGAGACCGCGTTGCTTCAGATCGAGGTTCAGCGTGACGGTTTTCCGGTCGGGCATCTGGTAACGGTAGAAATTCTCGTGCTGCGTGGCGCAGAAGAGATCCTCGGTCGCGTAGTGCAGTGCGTTCGCGCTGAGCAGCGGCTCGCCGATCGCGAGCAGGCCGCGGCCGGCGGCGTCGGTGAGCGCGAGCCAGCGGACGGCTTCCTTGTTACCGGTTTCCTGCGGCTTGATGTAGTCGAAGTATTGGTCGGCGACTTTGCCGCGGTAGAGGCCGACGCGCGCGTCCTGCCGGTCCCAGTAGGTTTCCTGCGGGCCTTTGCCGAGCCAGGTCAGGTTGTCGAAGCCTTCGCGCAGCGTCGTCTGCATGCCGAAGCGCGGCATCTCCGGCGGACGCAGGGCGTTTTCGCGCGGCGCTTGCCAAGTCGTCGCGACCTCGATGTCGCCGCTGGCGAGAATGGTCCACGTGATCGTTTGCTGACCGAGCTCGGGATACGTGCCGGTCGCGATGATCTCGACGGCGCGGCCGCCGCGCTCGCGAAGGTCGACGGAGGTGGCGCGCCATTGCTCGTGCGCGGTGCGCCAGAGGAGCGGCGAGCGCTGGCGAGGATTCGACGACGGCTCGCTCATGTGGTTGCCGCGGTCGTTGTCCGTCGGCGCGCGCCAGAAGTGCGGTGTCAGCGGCGCGGCGAGGAGTTCGGCGCCGGCGCTCTCGAGCGAGACGAGGAAACCGGTCTTTTCGGAAAACGCGGCGCGGAAGCCGTCGCCGGTGACGACGATGCGGCCGTCGGCGCGCGCGAGGGCGAGCGGCGGGAGATTCGCGGCGGGCGCGGCGAGCGCGCGAGCGGGCGCGGCGAGCGGCAATTGGAATTGCTCCCACGCGACCTCGTGACCGGCGTCGGCCCACGGCGTCGCGGCTTTGAGCTTGAAGCTGACTTCGAGGAAATACTCGACGCCCGGCGCGGGCGTGATCGGGGCGACGGGGAGCGCGAGGCGCTGCGTCGCGCGCGGGACGAGCGCGAGGTTTTCGATTTTGCCCTGCTGGACGACTGCGCCGTCGGCCACGACGCGCCAATCGGCGGCGAGCCACGCGTCGGCCGGGAGGAAGTCGTTCCAGTTTTTGAGTTCGATCTCGGCGCGCGCGAGGTCGACGGCGCGGAGCTGGATCGGTTGATAGACTTTTTTCACCTCGGCGAGGCCGGGGTGCGGCGTGCGGTCGGCGCTGACGAGGCCGTTGGCGCAGAAGTTGCCGTCGCTCGCGACGCCGGCCGGGCCGAACGTGCCGCCGTAGGCGAAGAAGGTGCCGAGCTTCGGGTCGAGCGGGAGCGATTTCGGGTTGTCGAGGCGCTCGATCTGGCGCGAGGCGGGGACGGGCGTGCGGAGGCCTTGGTCGACCCAGTCCCAAATGAAGCCGCCCTGGAGATGCGGCGCGCCGTCGTAGATCGGCCGCCAGTAGGCCCAGATGTCGCCGGTGCTGTTGCCCATCGCGTGGGCGTATTCGCACATGATGAAAGGTTTTTCGCGCGGCAGCGCGGCGTAGACGCGCACGGACTCGGGCGACGGATACATCGGGCACACGACGTCGCTCACGGCGAAGCCGCGGTCGCCCTCGTATTGGACGGGGCGCGTGGCGTCGTGCTCTTTCAGCCACGTGTAGGTGCGGGAAAAGTTTTCGCCGGCGCCGGCTTCGTTGCCGAGCGACCAGGCGATGACGCTCGCGTGGTTCTTGTCGCGCTCGAACATGCGGATCGTGCGATCGAGGTGCGCGTCGGAGAAGAGTGGATTTTTCGCGAGGGTCTTTTCGTCGTAGCCCATGCCGTGCGACTCGATGTTGGCCTCGTCGACGACGTAGAGGCCGAACTCGTCGCAGAGCGCATACCACTCGGGGACGTTCGGGTAATGGCAGGTGCGGACGGCGTTGATGTTGTGCTGCTTCATCAGGCGGATATCCTGGATCATCCGCTCGCGCGTGACGACCTGGCCGAGATCGGGGTCGTGCTCGTGGCGGTTGACGCCGCGGAAGAGCGTGGGCTGGCCGTTGACGAGGAGCTGGCCGTTTTTGATTTCGACGGAGCGGAAGCCGACGCGCCAGGGGATGACTTCGAGCGTGCGGCCGGAGGCGTCCTTGGTCGTGAGAAGGAGCGTGTAGAGGTGCGGCGTCTCGGCGGACCACTTGAGCGGGGCAGCGACCTGCGTGGTGAATGACACGATCTTTTTCACGCCGGGCTTCGGTGCCGCGACTTTCGCCGCCATCGGACCGCAGGAGACGGCCGTGCCTTGCGGATCGAACAGCATCGCTTCGATACGGATTTCTCCGGCGGTTTCGGCGTAGCTTTTCAATTCCATATCGAGCGCCAGCTCGGCGTCGCGGTAATCGGCATCGAGGCGCGTCTCGACGCGGAAGTCGCGCAGGTGCACCGGCGGCGTGGACCAGAGCGTGACGTCGCGGAAGATGCCGCTCATGCGCCAGAAATCCTGATCCTCGAGATAGGAGCCGTCGCACCAGCGGAAGACTTCGACGGCGAGAAGGTTTTCACCGGCGCGCAGGCGCGGCGTGAGGCGGAAGGTGGCGGGCGTGCGGCTGTCTTTGCTGAAGCCGAGTTTCTCGCCGTTGAGCCAGAGCGTGAAGAACGAGTTCACGCCGTCGAAGGTGAGCAAGATTTCACGCCCGGCCCACTCGGGCGGGACGGTGAACGTGCGGCGGTAGGACGAGACGTGGTTGAGCGAGTCGGCGGGAATGGCGGGCGGCTCGACGGGTTTCCACGGGTAAGCGATGTTCGTGTAGATCGGGACGCCGTAGCCTTCGACTTCGGGATTCGAGGGGACGCGGATCGTGGTCCACGCGGCATCGTTGAAATCGGGGCGCCAGAATTCCGGCACGCGCGCGGCGGGCGTGGCGGACCAGTGGTATTTCCACGGGCCGTTGAGCGAGCGGACGAAGGGCGAGCGTGTGGCGTCGAGCGTGCGCGCGGCGGCCTCGTCGGCGAAGACGGTCATCGTCGCAGCGGGCGGCTCGGTGCCGGCGTGAAGGGCGAACGGATTCTGCCAAGGCTCGGGTTCGGCGGTGCCGAGTGCGGAAGTCTCGGCGGGAGTGGCGGAGCGGAGCGCGCTGGCGGCAGCTAACAGCAGGGTGAAAGCAACCGGACGGAGGGAGAAACGCATAGCGACGCGAATCCGAGCGAGACGGGAGACAAATGGCGAGGCGGAGCTCAGTTTGACTGTTAAGCAGTTTCTCGGAGGACTTCGGTCCCCGATAAAAAACCGGCGAGCGCGAGGCTCGCCGGTTTTTTGTTCGTCGCACCGCCGCCTGGGGGAACAGCAGCGGCGGGCAGAGAGGATCAGAATTTGTAGTTCACGCCGGCGAAGAAGGACGTGCCGGCCGTCGTGGTGTTGTAGTGACGGCGCGCGACCAAGTCGGAGTATTGCTCCTCCCGCTGATCGGTGAGGTTGATCGCATCGAACGTGAGCTTCATCCGGTCGTTGATCTGGTAGAACGCAGAGAAGTCGACGTAGACGGTGGCGTTGAAGCCGTCGCCGAACTCGTCGTTCGCGATGGCCAGCGGATAGGCGACGTAACCGGAGCGATAGTTCGCCGAGACGCGGGCGCCCCATTTCTTCGTTTCGTAGTAGAGTGTGACGTTGCCGAGTTTGTCGGAGAGGCCGGAGATGGACGACACGTAGTGGGTGCCGGCGGCCTGTTCGGCGGGGCTCGCGTAGTCGAGTTCGCCGTCGACCAAGGTCAAGTTGGCGATGACGCCGAGTTTGTTGAAGGGCGCGGGCAGGAACTTGAGGTCGGATTGCACCGTGAATTCGACGCCGGTGATACTCGCATCCTCGAAGTTCACCGGACGGCTATATTCCGCGACATTGGTCGCAGCGGTGATGCCGGTGTAGAGATCGAGCGGGAGACCGGTCGAGCCGTAGGTGACATTGGTCGAGACCAGATTGCTGATGAACCCGGAGACGTCCTTGCGGAAGACTCCGACCGCCGCGTAACCGATATCGCCGAAATACCATTCGAGCGACAGATCGTAGTTGTCGGAGTAGTAGGGTTTGAGGCCGGGGTTGCCGGAGTTGACCTTGATCTCGCCGTTGGAGTTGGTGACCGTGCCGTTGACGGCCATCGAGCCGAGCGTGGGACGGTTGATGTTCTGGGACGCGGCGGCGCGGAGCAGCAGGTCGTCACTCAACTTGAACGTGGCATTGAGGGCCGGGAGCACGTCGTTGTATTTCTTCACGATGGTGATCGGGCCGACATTGGCGGTGCCGGTCGAGGTGACGGTCGTGCGGTAGCCGCGGAAGCCAGCGTTGCCGGTGAGGCTGTGGCCGAATAATGTCGTTTCCCAATCATAGCGCGCGTAACCCGAACTGGTGGCCTCCTCGACTTTGTAGATACCGGAGCGCGTGCCTTGCTGGCGGGTGATGCCCAGCTTGGACATGGCTTTGTCCCAGTCGATGGCCACCCAGTCCGCGTCCTTGTGGTTGCGGAAGACATACGCGTAGGAGGAGACGCTGTCGTCGACCGCGCCGGACTCGAACTGCGGGAGGAGGTAGTCGTTGTAGGCGTCGGCGTAGCCCTTGTTCGTGAAGTCCTGATAGGCGGCGCCGAACTTGAGCGAGGAGCCGGGTCGGAGAAAGAAATCGAAGTCGACCTTGGCGTTGTCGAAGTTCGTTTCCTGGTAGCTCGAAGAGAAATCGATTTCGTGGGCGCTGAAGTTCTCGGGATTCGCCGTATCCATCTTGTAGGTGTGGTAGCCGTAATAGCGATCGCGCGTGTAGTCGGAGACGACGTCACCGAACGCCTCGGTGTAGAATTTGTCGCTGTAGGGCATGTCGTAGATGGAACGCTCCGTGCCGAGGAGGAAGGTGGCCTTCAGGCGATCGGTGATCTTCCAGCGGCCCGACAGGACGCCTTGGTCAAAGGTGTTATCGGCGAGCTGGCGCCGCGACTCCGTGGAAATGTTGCCGTTGCTGACGTCGAGGTAGACGGCCTCGTTGTTGACGATCTTGATGGCATTGATCGTCGAGTTCGGGTGCACGACGCCGGCCACGGTGGCGGCGCCGCCCAGCCAGGAGCTGGAGTTGGCCCCGCGCGAGTCGAGGTGCAACTCGGTGCGCTTGCCCTTGAATTTGCCGTGGAGAATGTCGAGCGTCAGCTCGATGTCCTCGGTCGGGCGCCACTGGAAGGCCGAGGTGATGCCCAGGCGCTCGGAGTCACTGGCCCAGGAGGACATGCGGTTGCCACGGGCGAAGCGCACGGTGCCGCCCTTGACGAGCGCCTGGTCGGCGGCCGAGAGCGCGGAGATGTTGCTGCCGTAGGCGGTCGACGACGTGGCCGGGCGCCAGCGATAGGTGTTGGTCCCCTGCTCCTCCGTATTGCGGTTGGAATAGGCGACGGAGAGCAACGCGCCGAATTTCTTGCCCCAGGTGTTGGAGATGAGGAAGGCGCCGCGGGGTTGCAGATCCTTGGTCTGGGTGTTGGAGCCGAGCTGCGTGGAGATCGCGCCGTTGAAACCCGGTTTGTCGAACGGCTTCGCGGTGAAGAGCCCGATCGTGCCGGCGAGGCCGCCCTCGTTCTGGGCCGCATCGAAGCTCTTGTAGAGATCCATCCGACTGAAGAGATCGGACGCGAAGATGTTGAAATCGAACGCGCGGTCGCGGCTGCCCTGCCCGCGGCTGTCCTGCGGCGAGTCGACGTTGCCGAGCACTTCCATGCCGTTGAGCTGCACGCGCGTGAAGTCGGGCCCGAGGCCACGCAACGAAACGCGGCGGCCTTCACCCGCTTCGCGATTGATCGCCACGCCGGGCAGGCGCTGGAGCGATTCGGCGAGATTCAAATCGGGAAATTTCGCGACGTCCTCGGCAACGATGCTGTCGCTGATGATCGCGGCCTCTCTCTTGAACTCGCGGGATTTGGCGAGCGACGCGCGGGTGCCTGAGACCACGAACGTGTCGAGCGTGACCACGGAATCGTCGGCCTTCGGCGTCGGATTGGCGGGGACGGCGGTTTGGGCGAAAACGCCGCTGGTCGCGGCGAGCAAGCCGAGGGCTGCGCAAAGCCCAAGGCGCTGACGGGTGTAGTTCTTCATGGGGGAATGAAACACTCGGGGTCGTTGAAGTGTCTGCGGGGTGGGGGTGAGGCGCACGGGATATTAAATCGTTGCCAGCGGCGACACGGCGTATTTTGAACCGTTAGAAGAAATGCCGGCCAACGTCACCATCCGCAGCCTCGCGCAGCAGCTCGGCGTTTCCGTCGCCACCGTCTCGGAGGCGCTGCGCAACAGCCCGCGCGTCCGGCCCGAGACGCGCGAGCGCGTGCATCGCATGGCGGAGAAGCTCGGCTATCAGTCGAATCCGCTGCTCGGCGCCGCGCTGTCCGCCGTGCGCCGCTCGCGCCATCACGGCTTCAGCGGCGTGCTCGGGCTCGTCGACGTGACGATCGACGAGCACACCGAGCTGATGCTCTTCCACCGCGAAGTCGTGCGCGGCGCGGCGGCGCGCGCGCAGGAACTCGGTTTTCGCACCGAGGTTTTCTGGGTCGGGCCGAAGCCCCCCGCGCTCTCCGTCACCCGGCTCAACGGCGTGCTGCGCGCGCGCTGCATCCCGGGTGTGATTTTTCTGCCGTTCGATCGCCGGCAGGATTTCTCGGCGTTCGACCTCTCGCAGATCGCCGCCGTCGGCATGGACCACCGGCTCCTCC
Organism: Opitutia bacterium; assembly: GCA_016187945.1. GTDB lineage: Bacteria > Verrucomicrobiota > Verrucomicrobiia > Opitutales > Opitutaceae > Didemnitutus. The sequence goes on along the minus strand of JACPIT010000005.1, from coordinate 579,757 downwards.
AGCCGAGCCTGCACACGATCCAGCCCGATCATTATCTCTCGATGCGGCGCGCGCTCGATCTCCTCACCGCGCGCGGCTACCAGCGCATCGGCCTCGCGCTCGAAGCGCGCAAGGACGAGCGCGTCGACCACAAGTGGAGCTCGGGCTTCATCTCGTTTTTCCGCGTCAGCGGACACACGCTCGCCGTGCCGCCGCTCGTGACGCCGAAGCTGAACCAGAAAACGTTCACCACCTGGTTCAAGAAACACCGCCCCGACGTCATCATCGGCCACGAGCAGGCGATGATCGACTGGGTCGAGGCGCTGAAACTGCGCGTGCCCGACGACGTGGGCTTCTTCCGCATCAACGTCACCGAGCGCTCGCGTCCGTGCGCCGGCCTCGATCTGCTGCCGCACCGGCTCGGCGCGACGGCGGTGGAGACGGTCGTCGGCATGCTGCACCGTCGCGAGCAAGGCGTGCCGCGTTTCCCGCTCTCGATCTCGCTCGACGCCGAATTCGTGGACGGCCCGACGCTGCGCGCGGCGCCGTAGCAGCCGAGGTGACGAGGCTGTGCCGCGACGTTCACCTCAATCGCAGCCTCCTCACGTCGGCTGCTACGTCGATCGACCCGGAAACACGGAACCCATCCTCTGCCTCCCGCTCGGCGACTAGCGCCGATCGGCGCCATTCGCGCGCACTCCTTTGAATAATCGCGGCGCGCTCGCGTCCGCGCCGGCACGGTGCAAATCCCGGAGGGCGATTCCCGGGCCGCTCCCCCTTCCGCCTGCTCCGCGGGTCGCGTAAGGCTAACCGCGATGCTTTTCCGCAGCTTCATCGTCGGCGGCTTCGAATGCGCCACGGGCTACAACGCCCGAGGCGACTGGATCGACCAGATCGCCGCCACGCACCACGACCAGCACGCCGACGCGGATTACGCGCGACTCGCGCAGGTGGGCATCTTCGCCGCGCGCGAGGCGATCCGCTGGCCGCTCGTCGATCGCGGCGGCGGGCGCTACGATTTTTCCTCGGTCGATCCGTTCGTCACCGCCGCGCGCGGCCATGGCGTCGAGGTGATCTGGGATTTGTTTCACTACGGCTACCCGCCCGGCCTCGATCTGTTCGGCGAGGAATTCCCCGCGCGCTTCGCCGACTACTGCGCCGCCGCCGCGCGCTACGTGGCGGCGCGCACGGAGGGCCGCTGCTTCTTCACGCCGGTCAACGAGCCGTCGTTCTTCGCGTGGGCCGCGGGCGAGGTCGGCCGCTTCGCGCCGCACCGGAGGGGCTGCGCCTTCGAGCTGAAGGTCGCCCTCGCGCGCGCCGCCCTCCGCGGGATCGACGCGATCCGTCGCGTCGTGCCGCAGGCGCGCATCGTGAACGTCGACCCCCTCTGCCACGTCGCGCCGCCGCCGGACCGCCCCGATCTCGCCGAGGCCGTGCGTCACTTCAACGAGCGCGCGGTCTGGGAGAGTTTCGACATCATCGCCGGACGCTTCATGCCCGAACTCGGCGGCAGCCGCGCGCACCTCGATATCGTCGGCCTGAACTATTACTGGACCAACCAGTGGGAACTCGGCCGCGACGAGCAACCGCTCGCCGACGACGATCCGCGCCGCGTGCCGCTCTCGGATTTGATCGTCTCGGTCTGGGAACGCTACGGCGGCGCCGAGTGCGTCAGCCTCGGCGGCACCGATCTCGCGAGCCCCGGCGCCGATCGCGCGAGCGGCGGCGGCGGCGACGCGTGCACCAGCGCCGGCGGCGGCGACATCCTCCTCACCGAGACGGCGCACGTCGACGACACGCGTCCGCGCTGGCTCGCGCACATCGTGGCCGAGGCGGAAAAAATCCTCGCGCGCGGCATTCCGCTGCGCGGCGTCTGCCTTTACCCGATCCTCGGCATGCCCGAGTGGCACGCGCCGGAGGAGTGGGTGAACATGGGCTTGTGGGATCTGCGCCCCTGTGAAAAACGCGGACTCACCCGCGAACTCTGCACGCCGATGCTGCCCGCGCTCGAAGACGCGCTGTGCCTCGGCGAACGCTACTGGCCCGCGCCCACGGCCCGCCCGCCACTGCGGACCGGCAGCCTGGATTGAAGTAGCGCCGGTCTCCGACCGGCGAAACGGGAGCACACTCGCGCGCCGCGTCGGCGAGCCATCGCCAAAACCAGCCGGTCAGAGACCGGCTCTACTTTCCCCGATAGGTCTCCACCCCATGCGGGCCGGACCGCACCGCGGCTATGCTGCCGCGACGCATGCGCATCGAGGACTACGGCTTCATCGGCGACCTGCACACCGGCGCGCTCGTCGGGCGCAACGGCTCGATCGACTGGCTCTGCCTGCCGCGCTTCGACTCCGACGCGTGCTTCGCCGCGCTGCTCGGCACCGAGACCCACGGCTGCTGGCGCCTCTCGCCCGTCGCGGAAAATTTCCGCGCCACGCAGCGCTACCGCCCCGACTCGCTCGTGCTCGAAACCGAATTCGAGACCGATACCGGCGCCGTGCTCGTCACGGATTTCATGCCGCTGCTCTCGCCGCACCGGCAGATCGTGCGCCTCGTCCGCGGCCTGCGCGGCGAGGTCGACCTGACGATGCGCCTCGTCATCCGGTTCGACTACGGCTGGACCGTGCCGTGGGTGCGCCGCACCGAGGGCGTGTTGCGCGCCGTCGCGGGACCGAATGCGCTTTCGCTCCACAGCGACGTCGAAACGCATGGCGAAAATCTCTCGACCGTCGCGGAGTTTCGCGTCGCCGCCGGGGAAAACCGCTCGTTCGTGCTCGTCTGGCATTGGTCGCACGAGTCGGCGCCGAAGCCGGAAAACCCGCAATCGCTCCTCGCCACCACCGACGCGTGGTGGACCTCCTGGGCGCAACGCTGCACTTACCCCGGCCGTTATCGCGAGGCGGTGGTGCGCTCGCTCATCACGCTCAAGGCGCTCTCGTTCCAGCCGTCGGGCGGCATCGTCGCCGCGCTCACGACCTCGTTGCCCGAACACCTCGGCGGTGTGCGCAACTGGGATTACCGCTACTGCTGGCTGCGCGACGCCACGCTCACGCTCTACTCGCTCATGGCCGCCGGCTACACCGAAGAGGCCGCCGCGTGGATCGAGTGGCTGCTGCGCGCCGTCGCGGGCGATCCCGCGCAGTTGCAGATCATGTATGGCGCCGCCGGCGAGCGCTCGCTGCCGGAGCTCGAGGTGAAACACCTCCCCGGCTACGAAAACTCCCGCCCCGTGCGCCGCGGCAACGCCGCCGTCGATCAATTCCAGCTCGATGTCTACGGCGAAGTCATGGACGCCATGCACCAGGCCCGCCGCCTCGGCATCCCGTTGAGCGAGCCCGCGTGGGCATTGCAGCGCCACCTCGTCGACTACGTGGCGCAAAACTGGACGCGCACCGACGAAGGCATCTGGGAAATGCGCGGACCCGCGCGGCATTTCACGCACTCGAAAGTCATGGCGTGGGTCGCGCTCGACCGCGCCATCCGCTCCGTCGAGGAATTCGGACTCGAGGGCGACACCGCGACGTGGAAACAGCTCCGCGACTTGATCCACGCCGACGTCTGCGAAAAGGGCGTGCACCCCGAGCGCGGCGTGTTCGTCCAATACTACGGCGCCGACTCGCTCGACGCCGCGCTGTTGCAAATCCCGCTCGTCGGTTTTCTCCCGGCGCACGATCCACGCGTCGAGCGGACGATCGACGCCATCGCGCGCGGCCTGATGCAGAACGGCCTCATCCACCGCTACCACCCCATCGGCTCCGCCTACGTCGACGGCCTGCCGCCGGGCGAAGGCACGTTCCTGCCCTGCACGTTCTGGCTCGTCGACTGCCTCTGCCTGCTCGGCCGCGAAGACGACGCGCGCGAGCTCTTCGAGAAGCTCCTCGCGATCCGCAGCCCGCTCGGTCTCCTCGCCGAGGAATACGAGCCGCGCCTCCAGCGCCAGCTCGGCAACTACCCGCAAGCCTTCACGCACGTCGGCCTCGTCAACTCCGCGCAAAACCTCGCCCGCCACGGCGCCAAACCCGCCGACGTGCGCGCCGCCACCACCGCGCCGCCGTCGTAGCTCCTGCCTCGTCGCCGCCGCCGTCAGACGGCTGGCGCCAGCGGCCTCACGACCGCTGCTACCGGCAAACCGAAGCACGCGCCGGAGTATCGGATTTCGATCACATGCCTTCTCCCGACTGGATCGCCACCTACCGCCTGCAACTGAACGCCGAGTTCCCGCTCGCCGCCGCCGCGCGCGTCCTGCCCTACCTCGCCGGACTCGGCATCAGTCACGTCTATCTCTCGCCCGTGCTCCAGGCCGCGGCGACCAGCACGCACGGCTACGACGTGACCGATCCCACGCGCGTCAGCGAACAACTCGGCGGCGAGCCGGCGTGGGGACGCTTCGTCGCCGCCGCGCGTGCGAACAACCTCGGCATTCTCCTCGATTTCGTGCCGAACCACATGGCGGTCTCCGCCGAGAATCCGTGGTGGGACGACCTGCTGCGCTTCGGCCCGCTCAGCCGCTACGCGAATTTCTTCGACGTCACGCCGCGTCGCGAGGACACGCGCTGGCTCGTGCACCTCTGCCCGCTCGGCCGCCGCTACGGCGAAGCGCTCGCCGTCGGCGAACTGCAACTCGTGCGCCGCGCCACCGGCGACGTGCGCGTGCGCTACTTCGAGCACTCGTGGCCGCTCTGCCCGGAAACCCACACGCCGCTCGCCAATGCCGGCGACGCCGAACTCGCCGCCCTCTCCGCCGATCGCGAGCGCCTGCACGCGCTCCTCGAGCAACAACACTACCGCCTCCACCACTGGCGCCTCGAAGGCGAGTTGACGAACTACCGCCGCTTCTTCGACGTCGGCACGCTCGTCGGCGTCCGCATGGACCGCCCGGAGGTTTTCGCCGCCTGCCACGCGCGCATCCGCGGCATGATCGAACGCGACGAACTCGCCGGCCTGCGCATCGATCACCCCGACGGCCTCGCCGACCCGCGCGGCTACCTGCAGCGCCTCCGCGAGCGGTTGCCCGACGGCCGCATCTACGTCGAAAAAATCCTCGACGAGAACGAGACGCTCCGCGGCGACTGGCCGGTCGACGGCGGCGTCGGCTACGAATTCCTCGCCCGCGTAAACCGCCTCTGGATGGACGGCCAGAAATCCGACGCGCTCACCGCGCTCTACTCGGATTTCACCAAGGAGTCCGTCAACTTCCCCGCCGTCGTCCGCGAGAAGCAACGCCAGGTGCTCGAGCGCGCCTTCAACGCCGATCTCGAGCGCCTCACCGATCTCGCCCTCGCGCTCGCGCAGCAGGACTGGGCGCAGCGCGACCTCAGCCGCCGCCAAATGCGCGAGGCGCTCGCGCGCCTCACGACCGCACTGCCCGTTTACCGCACCTACCGCCCCGCCAGCGCCGACGAGAGCGAAGACCTGCGCCTCATCAACGACTCGCTCACCGCCGCGCGCATGCTCGCGACGCACGTCGATGCCGCGGTCTTCGACTTCCTCCAGCAACTGCTCACGCGCGCCAACCCCAGCGGCCACGAACGCGATTTCCTGCGCCGCTGGCAACAACTCAGCCCCGCCGTCGCCGCGAAGGGCATCGAGGACACGACGTTCTACGTCTACGATCGCCTCGTCGCCTGCAACGAGGTCGGCGCGCCCGCGTCCGCCATCGGCATTCCCACCGAGCGCTTCCACGAATTCTGCCACCACCTCGGCGCGAACTGGCCGCACAACCTCCTCGCCACCTCCACGCACGACAACAAGCGCAGCGAAGACGTCCGCACGCGCCTCGCCGTGCTCACCGAAATCCCCGACCGCTGGGGCGAAGCCGTGCACGCGTGGTCGGTGCTGAACCACGACGCGTGGAACCACCGCACGCCCGACCGCCACGCCGAGTGGTTGCTCTACCAGACGCTCGTCGGCGCGTGGCCGATCTCCGAGGAACGCTGCTGGGCCTACATGCTCAAAGCCTGCCGCGAGGCGAAGATTCGCACCTCGTGGCACGCGCCCAACGCCGGCTACGAGGACGCGCTGCGCGATTTCGTGCACGGGCTGTTCGCGTCGCGCGAGTTCCTCGGAAGTCTGGAAAAATTCGTCGCGCTCGTTGCGCCCGCCGGCCGCACCAACAGCCTCGCGCAGACGCTCGTCAAACTCACCGCGCCCGGCGTGCCGGATTTTTATCAAGGCACCGAGCTGTGGGAACTCAGCCTCGTCGATCCCGACAACCGCCGGCCCGTCGACTACGCGCAACGCGTGGATTTTCTCTCGCGCCTCGAGCACTTGACGGCCGCCGACGTGATGGCGGCGATCGACTCCGGCCTGCCGAAGCTCTGGCTGATCGCGCGCGCCCTCGCCGCGCGCCGGGCGAACGCCGCGTGTTTCGCGCGCGGCGCACGCTACCGGCCGCGCATCGCGCAAGGCACGCGCACGAGCCACCTGCTGGCCTTCGAGCGCGGCGAGCGCGTGATCGTGGCCGTGCCGCGCTTCACGCTCACGCTCGGCGGCGCGTGGGAGGACACGCACCTGCCCTTGCCCGAGGGACGATGGCGCCATGTCTTCACCGCGGCCTGGCTCGAAGGCACCGCCGCCGCCGCGCAACTCTTCGCCGAGTTCCCCGTGGCGATGCTCGTGAGGGAAGAGTAGGGCCGGCTTCAGCCGGCCCAAACACCCCCGCCCGCGCGCGGGCCAATCACAGATCGGCCCCACCGCCGCCGCCCGAAGCAGCCGACGTAAGTCGGCTGGGAGCACGCTCGCGCCGCACAGCGGTCGTGGTAGGGCGCGGACTCCGTTCCGCGCCGCGGGTTTCCGGCGGCGAAGGGACTCGCCGCCCTACCTCGGACGAACGCCTCCAGCGATCGGGCGAAAAATCCCTCGCGCCGATCTCGTGTCGCGCCCTCCCGCCTTTTTCCTAGCGGCGCACCGCTCCGCGTGTAAGTTCCCCCGCACCCCACCCCTCCCACGCATGGAGCTACCCCGCTCGCTCTCCTGGTTGCGCGTCGTCGTTTGGTTTCTCGTCGTCGCGCTCGGTGTCACCGCTTTCGCCGTGCTCGCGTGGACGCGCGACGAGCCGGTCAACGCCCTCTGGCTCGTCGTCGCCGCCGGCTGCGTGTTCGCGCTGGCGTGGCGTTTCCACAGCGCGTGGCTCGCGGCGAAAGTGCTCACGCTCGACGAGACGCGCGCCACGCCCGCAGTCGTGAAGGAGGACGGCAAGGATTTCGTCCGCACGAATAAGTGGGTCGTCTTCGGCCACCACTTCGCCGCCATCGCCGGGCCCGGGCCGCTCGTCGGACCGGTGCTCGCAGCGCAATTCGGCTACCTGCCCGGCATGCTGTGGATTCTCGTCGGCGCGACGCTCGGCGGCGCCGTGCACGATTGCCTCATCCTGTTTTGCTCCACGCGCCGCGGCGGCCGTTCGCTCGGGCAGATGATGCGCGACGAGGTCGGGCCGTTCGCCGGACTGCTCACGCTCGTCAGCGTGATCGCGATCATGACCATCCTGCTCGCGGTGCTCGCGCTCGTCGTCGTGAAAGCGCTCGCGGAGAGCCCGTGGGGCACGTTCACGATCGCGGCGACCATCCCGCTCGCGTTGCTCATGGGCCTCGCGCTGCGCTCGTGGTTGCCGGGCAAGATCGGCGTGGTGAGCGCGTGCGGCGTGGTGGGCTTGTTGCTCGCGGTGGTGGGCGGGCAATGGATTCACGGCACGGCGCTCGAGCAGGCGATGACGTTGCGCGGCACGACGCTGGCGTGGTGGATCATGGGCTATGCGGTCGTCGCCTCAGTGTTGCCGATCTGGCTGCTGCTCGCGCCGCGCGACTACTTGAGCACGTTCATGAAGATCGGCTGCGTGGCGCTGCTCGGCGTGGCGATCGTCATCCTCGCGCCGCACCTGAAGATGCCGGCGCTGACGCGGTTCATCGACGGCTCGGGGCCGGTGTTCGCCGGACCGGTGTTTCCGTTCTGCTTCATCACGATCGCGTGCGCGGCGGTGTCGGGCTTCCACGCGCTCGTGTCGTCGGGCACGACACCGAAGATGCTCGAACGCGAGAGTCACATCCGAATCGTCGGCTACGGCGGCATGATCACGGAAATGCTCGTCGGCATCATGGCGCTCGTCGCCGCGTGCGCGATGGAGCCCGGCGAATATTTCGCGATCAACATGAAGGGCGACGTCGCCGCCGTGACGCAAAAGGTCAGCGCGCTCGGTTTTCCCGTGACGCCGCAGCAAATGAACGACCTCGCGGCCTCCGTCGGCGAAAAGACAATGGTCGGCCGCACCGGCGGCGCGCCGACGTTCGCGGTGGGCATGGCGCACATGTTCGCCGGCGTGCTCGGCTCGAAGACGGCGACGGCGCTCTGGTATCACTTCGCGATCATGTTCGAGGCGCTGTTCATTCTGACGACGCTCGACGCCGGCACGCGGGTCGGCCGTTTTCTCGTGCAGGACTTGTTTGGCTACGTCTGGAAACCGCTCGGCGACACGCACTCGACGGCCGGCAACTGGCTGGCGACGGTGGCGTTCGTCGGCGCGTGGGGCTGGTTTCTCTATCAAGGCGTCGTCGATCCGCTCGGCGGCATCAACTCGCTCTGGCCGATCTTCGGCGTGGCGAATCAACTGCTCGCGGTCATCGCGCTGTCGCTCGGCACCACCGTGCTCATCAAGATGGGCCGTGCGCGTTACGCGTGGGTGTCGCTCGCGCCGCTGGCGTGGCTGCTGTGCGTGACAATGACGGCGGGCTGGATGAAAATTTTCGCCGCGGACCCGCGCCTGGGTTTTCTCAGCGCAGCCGACGCGCTCAAGCGGCAGATCGCCGCCGGCGGCACCGCCACGCAGCTCGCCGAGTGGCAGCGGCTGCTGACGAACAATTACGTGAACGCCGCGGTGACCGGCACGTTTCTCGTCCTCGTCGTGCTCGTCGTCCTGGCCTGCACGCGCGTCTGGGTGCAACTGCTCCGCGGCCGTCGCGCCGCCGACCTCCGCGAAGAGCCCTACGTGCCGCTCGCCGGCGCGGTATCGGCGAAGTAGAGCCGGCCGTAGCGCGGTGCTTCAGCCCGCGTTGAAACCTCACAGCGCGGACTGAAGCACCGCGCTACTCCGAGCCCACGCACGCGTGCACTGTAGGAGCGGCTTTACGCCGCGATTGCTCCGAGGCACGCGCCACGTTCGTTTCGCGGCGTCAAGCCGCTCCTACAGCCCGCATCTCCGCTCTTCCCTCAAAAAATCAGGCGCCGGGGTTGACCGGCGCCTTCATTTTAACGGCCTGACGATCACGCAGGGATCGGGGCGTTAGCGCATAGGTGCGTTGTTTTCGCGCGGCGCCGTCACAAGCACGGTTGGCAGCGCACCGCAATGATCGCACAGACCCGCGCCGCATGCTGCGCATCGCTTGCCCGAAATTTCGCTGCTCACTTCTTGCGCAGCGCGGCACGACACCTCCGCCGAGCGCTCAGCGGTGGCTGACCTGTCCGCCGGAGGCGCGGCGCAGGCTGATCACGCACTCGAGGTGGCGCGTCTGCGGAAACAAGTCGAACGGCTGCACCGCCGTCAGCTCGTAGCCGGCCGCGAGGAAACTCCTCAGGTCGCGCATCTGTGTCGCCGGATCGCACGAGACGTAGACGACCGCGCGCGGCCCGAACGTGAAGAGCTGCGCCAGGAAAGACTCATCGCAGCCCTTCCGCGGCGGATCGATCACCACCGCCGTCTCGGTCGGTGCGAACGCCGCATCGAGTCCGGCGAAGATCGTCGCCGCGTCGCCGGCCGAGAAGACGGCGTTGGCGATGCCGTTGGCGGCCGCGTTCTCGCGCGCGAACTGCACGGAGGTTTCGCTCACCTCGACGCCCGCCACGCGCTCGAACGCCGGCGCACAGCTCAGCGCGAAGAGCCCGCTGCCACAGTAGGCGTCGACGAGAAACCGCGCGCCGCTGGCCTTCGCCTGATCGCGCACGTAACCGGTGAACGCCGGCAGGATGAACGGGTTGTTTTGGAAAAAATCCCGCGCGAGGAAGTGGAGACGAAACGTGCGCCCTCCTGTGTCCGCCTCGCCGGCTGCGCTCGTTGTCCCGGTTGCAGCCGAGTCGGCTTTTGCGAAAGTGTAACCTAATAGGTTACAGTTTGCCTCGGCGATCACCTCGTGAATCACGGCGTCGTAGTCGGTGATGACGCCTTCCTGCGCGTGGCGCAGCAGGAGCGTGGCGTCGCGCTTGAACTCGCCCGCGGCGAGCCTTTGACGCGTGCGCGCGCGGACTTCGGGGAGCTTCGCGTTGATCTCGGGCGTCGCGATCGGACACGCCGGCACGTCGACGAGGTCGAAGCGCGTGCCTTGTTTCAGAAAACCGATCGGCGTCTCGGCCGGCGGCGGCGTGCGCGGATCGTCGGGCCGACCGACATGGAAGTGCGGCGTGATCTTCGAGCGGTAGCCGTATTCGCGCGGCGAACCGATCACCGGCGAAACCGGGAACGCGATGCCGGCCATGTGCTCGAGCAGCTCCTCGACTTGCCGGCGCTTCCAGGCGAGTTGCTCGGCGTAGGCCAGGTGCTGGTATTGGCAGCCGCCGCAGCGACCGAAGAGCGGGCACGGCGCCGCGACGCGGTGCGGCGACGGCGTGAGCACCTCGACGAGGTCGGCCTCGGAGAAATTCTTGTTGTTGCGGTAAACGCGCGCCCGCACGCGCTCGCCCGGGAGCGTGAACGGCACCATCACGACCCAGCCCGAGCGATTTTCGATTTTGGATTCTGGATTCTCGATTTCAGCAGCGGCCGGCGTCGGCTGGTCCGGCTGATCGCTGACCGCTGACCGCTGACCGCTGCTGGCCAGCGTCACGCGGCCGAGGCCGAGGCCGAGGTTCGTGAGCGTGGAAATCTCCAGCTCGATCTCGGTGCGATACGGGAACGGGTAGTCGTTGATTTTTTTCTTTCGGCCCACGCCTCACACGAAAGACACGAAACCCGCCAACGGAAGCCTGAAGAAGCGCTCGCGAATGCACGCGAATCGGCGCGCATCCCGCGGCGGCTCCGATTCGCGCTCGTTCGCGGAAATTTGCGGCGCACTCCGCGGGCTAAATAAGCTTTGGCACTTTCGTGTCTTTCGTGTGTTTCGTGGGCTCTCTTCTGCCGTGACCGAAAAAATCACCAGCCTCCAGAACCCGCGCGTGAAACAGCTCGTGCGCCTGCGCGAACGGCGCGAGCGCGACGAGGCGTGGCTTTTTCTCGTCGAAGGCTATCGCGAGGTGCGTCGGGCCCTGGAGAAGGGCGTGAAGCTCAAGGAACTCTATTTCGCGCCCGATTGGTTCCTCGGCGAGAACGAGCCGGCGCTGATCGAGCAGGCGCGGCAGGCGGGCGCGCAGTTGTTCGAGCTGTCGAAGGACGCGTTCGCCAAGGTCGCCTACCGCGAGCGTCCGGACGGCCTGCTCGCCGTCGCGCCGCAGTGGCGGCGCACGCTCGACGACCTGACGCTCGGCGCTGCACCGTTCCTGCTCGTCTGCGAATCGATCGAGAAGCCCGGCAACCTCGGCACGATCCTCCGCAGCGCCGATGCCGCCGGTTGCGACGCCGTGATCGTGTGCGACGCGGTGACAGATGTTTTCAACCCCAACGTCGTCCGCGCGTCCACGGGCGTGCTGTTCTCCTTGCCGGTGGTCGTCGCCGATTCGCAGACCGTGCACGCGTGGCTGAAGGCGAAGGGCATCCGCACCGCCGCGACGACGCCGCACACGGACAATCTCTACACGAAGACCGATCTGCGCGGTCCGCTCGCAGTCGTCATGGGCAGCGAGCAATACGGCCTGAGCGATTTCTGGATGAAAGGCGCCGACGTGCTCGTGCGCATCCCGATGGCCGGTCAGGCGGATTCGCTGAACGTCGCGATGGCGACGATCATCACGCTCTTCGAGGCCGTGCGGCAGCGGAGCGAGTAAGACTGCATGGATAGGACGCTCAAGCTCAGCGGTAGGCCGTTTATCGCGCTGACGATTATAGCGAGTCCCGCGCTGCTCGCGGCTGGCTACGGTGTAAGTCGCAATCTACTCGACCACCATTGGAGTGAAGCAGCAGAGATCGCAGCCATCGGCGGCATCTTTTGCGCGTTCGCGATCTCGCAGCTATGGTTCACCGAAATTCATGTTACTGATGAAAAAATCGCCCTGCATGGCTGGTTTGGTGAAAAACAAAGTGTTCTCTTCCGCGACATCACCTTCTCCAAGGTCAACATGATGTTCGAAAAGGACTGGCCCCTATCTATCGAGGTATTTGGTCGCGATCAGCGTCGGCCGGTGCTGATCATACGAACCAAGCTCCTCAAGCGCGCCGATATCGCATGGCTGGTGTCACTCGCTGCGCTTAAGGTGCGCCACTAGCTCCGCGGTGCCGGCGGCCATCGTCACCCGCGGCGCGTAGCCGAGGTCGCGACGGGCGGCGGCGATCTTGAACCAGTGGTCGGTCGCCAACTCCTTCACGACGAAGCGCGTCGTGGGCGGCTCGCCTTTGAGCGGCAGCACGCGCCAGAAGAACTCCAACACGCCAGCCGCGCGATATGCGGTTGCGAGTGAAACGTGCTTCGTCACGAGCGGTTCACCGAGGCCGCGGAGAATTTCGTTGATCCAATCCCACATCACGACCGGCTCGCCGTTCGTGATGAAGTAGGCTTTGCCTCGCACGTCGCCCGCCTCGTTCGCAGTGTAACCTAATAGGTTACACTTTCCGTTCTCTCCGAGTGGGAGCAGCGTGGTTTTGTAACCTATTAGGTTACAAGTCGGCCGAAGCGCGGGGGGCGTGCCGGCGTGCGCGAGCGCGTGTTCGGCCTGCAGGTGGGCGTCGACGACGTTCGTGATGTGCGTGCAGTCGACGAGGTTTCGCCCTTCGCCGATGATTTTCAGGCGGCCGGAGCGGGCGAGTTTCAGGACGCGCGGGATGATGTTGCGGTCGCCGGGGCCCCACACGAGGTGCGGGCGGAGCGAGACGGTGGCGAGCGTGGCGTCGTTCGCCGCGGCGACGAGGCGTTCGGCGGCGGCTTTGCTCGTCGGGTAGGCGCTCGGGGCTTGCGTGCAGAGCGGGGCGGACTCGTCGACGCCGGCGAGGTTGCCGCCGTTGAAGACGACGCTCGGCGAACTCGTGTAGACGAGCCGCGGCACGTGTGCGGCGCGGCACGCGGCGACGACGCGGCGCGTGCCTGCGACGTTCATGTGGAAAAATTCCTCGGCCGGCCCCCACACGCCGACGCGGCCGGCGACGTGGAAGACCGTGCCGGCGCCGTCCATGCCGCGCGCGAGCGCCGCGGTGTCGTCGAGATCGCCGCGCACGATGCGCGCGCCGAGTTTTTCCAACTCGGGCAACGGGCGGCGGGCGAGCACGCGCACTTCGCGGCCGGCGGCGAGGAGGCGCTCGGCGAGTTTGCCGCCGATGAAGCCGCTGGCGCCGGTGATGAAGACGGGGACGTTCATGTCGCGGGGCAACCGGCAGATTTCCTCTGCTCGTGCGCGGCGAGGTGGAGCGCGCTGACCTCAACGCGCGTTGTGTGAGCGAGCAGCGAGCAGCGCGTTGGGGTCAACGCGCTCCACTCGCGGACAGATTGCCATGACGGAGCGCCGCTCATCGCTTCAAGGCCGAGGCGGACACTTCGCGTTTGTCGAGTTCGTAGCCGGTGTGGTTCTCCGCCCATTTCGTGAGGGCGAGGCGGTGGATCTTCGCGTTGTGGCGGACGTCGACGGGGAAACTCGGATGGAGAAACGCGAGGCGGATGCGGTCGGTGCGCACGTGGCTGGCGCCGAGCGTGCGGAGTTCGCGGACGAGCTTGCGCCGCAGCGAGGGCGTGGCGACGACGTCGCGCGAGATCGGTTCGACGACGATGGCGGGGCGCTGGTGGCCGCGTTCGCCGAGGCCGATGAGCGCGGTGCGGCGGACGTCGGGGTGTTGGTTGAAAATCGGCTCGACCTGGTCGGGAAACAAAACGCCGTCGCGCATCTCGACACGCTCGGCTTTGCGGCCGACGAACCAGAGGCGGCCGTGCGCGTCGAGGTAGCCGGCGTCTCCCATGCGGTGCCAGACCGGCGCGCGGGGCGCGCCGGAAGCTCCAAGCTCCAAGTCTCCAAGCTCCAAATTGGCAGCGTCGTCCTGGTTTAGGCCTTTGGGATTTGGCGTTTGGATTTTGGCGAGCGCGGTCGCTTCCGGGAGTGCGTCGTAGAGTTTCGTGACGACGGGGCCGCGCACGACGATTTCGCCGATCTCGCCGGAGGGGAGTTCGCGGGCGTCGGCGAGGGTGGCGAGCGGGGCGTCGGTGAGCGCGATGATTTTGATTTCGATCTCGCGCACCGGGCGGCCGACGCAGGTGCCGTGGCCCGCCGCGGTCGCGGCGGAAGTTCCCAGGGCCAAGGGCCAAGTTCCAAGAGTCGCGTCGGGAGCCATGGGTGCAGGCGACGAAATTTTTTCGCCGAGGACTTCGCGGGCGGCGATGCTGGCGATCGGGAGCGACTCGGTGGCGCCGTAGGGGCTGTGCGCGGTGCCGTTGGGCAACAGCGACTGCACGTCGGCGAAGAGCGCGGGCGGCACGGGCGCGCCGGCCATCAGCACGCGGCGCATCGTCGGGAGCGTGGTGCCCGCGGCTTTCGCGTGCGCGGCGATTTTGCGCCAGAGCGTGGGCGAGCCGAAGGAGTTTGTGACGTTTTCCTGCTGGATCGCCTGGAGGATTTTGGCGGGGTCGACAGTGGCGGGTCGCGACGGGTCGATCTCGGGCACGATCGTGGTCATGCCGAGCGCGGGGTTGAAGAGCGCGAAGATCGGCAGCATCGGCAAATCGACTTCGCCGGGCTGGATGCCGTAGGTGTCGCGCACGAGGCGGACCTGCGCGTCGAACATGCCGTGTTCGTAGCAGACGCCTTTGGGCGCGCCGGTGGAGCCGCTGGTGAACAGGATCGCGGCGAGGTCGGTGGCCGCGGTGGCGGCGAGTGCGGCGGGTTGAGAGTTGAGAGTTGAGAGTTGAGAGCCGGAACCGCGGCGCGCGGTGGCCGAGCCGCTGACCCAGACGCGCACTTCGATCGTGGAAAACGCCGTGCGGAAGACGTGGCTGAAAATCTGTGCGAGCGGGATGCCGAGCAGCACGCGCGGGCGCGAGCGGGCGACGCAGGCCAGGAAACTCTCGCGGCCCATGCCGGGGTCGATGATGACGGGCACGGCGCCGAGCTTGAAGAGCGCGAAGGCGGCGGCGATGAGCGGCAGGCCTTGGCGGACCATCACGAGCACGCGGTCGCCTCGCTGCACGCCTTTGGCCGCGAGGTGCGCGACCCAGGCGTCGACTTCGGCGTCGAGTTCGTGGAAGGAGAGCGTGAGGTAGTCGATGCGGCCGTCGCGCGTGCGGC
The DNA here is from genome assembly GCA_016187945.1 of Opitutia bacterium. GTDB lineage: Bacteria > Verrucomicrobiota > Verrucomicrobiia > Opitutales > Opitutaceae > Didemnitutus. The sequence goes on along the minus strand of JACPIT010000005.1, from coordinate 564,451 downwards.
CGCGCGGGATTTTCACGGCGGGGTGATCCGGCTGGCGCTCGGCCATCAGGGGCAGGTGGCGGGCGATGTTGGCGGAGTCGGTCACGGGAAGGGCTGGAAAACTGAAAGGCTGAAGGGCTGAGTCCGGAGACTCTGTTGCGCGATGTCGAAGCTGGATGCAGCGGCGGCGTCGCGCGGCTCGGAAAGAGCGAATCGGCTAAAGGAGGATCGGCCGTTCCGCTTTTCCGCTCTTCAGCCTTTCCATGCCGGCTCGGATTTCAGGAGCTGTGCCTGCCACGGGAGCAGCACCTCGTCGATTGTCGCGGGGGCGCGCGCGACTTGGACGAGTTGCGAGCGGGTGGCGATCATGGTCGGATCGAGATTCAAGCGCTGCGCGAGGCGGTCGCGGTCGGCTTTGATGCGGTCCTGGCGGGCGAGTTCCTCGGGGGTGAGCGGGGCGAATTCGCGGCGGCGCTCGCGGCGCGGGAGCGAGCGCGGGTCGGTAGCGAGGCCGTGGCGCACGGCTTCGGCGAGGCTGGGGAAAAGGCGGTCGTGGCGGCGGCCGAGGTGGACCTTGAGCACGTCGGCGAGCGGCAGGTCTTCGGCGGCGGCGCGGGCGATGCGCATGATCATTTCGTTGCCGGTGACCTTGAACGGCGGGGTGTCGAGCTTCTCGGCCCAGCGTTCGCGCCAGTGCCAGACCTGATAGAGGACGGCGAGGCCGCGGCCGCCGAGTTTTTCGGAGCCGCCGATGCGCCACGAGTTTTCGTCGGGGCCGGCGAAACCGTCGCCGGCGACTTCGATCTGCCACTGGCATTTCTGCCTTTGCCATTCGACGCGGCCCAGCGCGGAGAGTTGGTCGGTGAGCTTGTCGCGGAGCGCGGGCAGGTGGTGCACGTCGAGCGCGGCGTAGTCGAGCATGTCCTGATCGAGCGGGCGCTGCGACCAGTTGGCCTTCTGGTGGTCCTTGTCGAGTTTGATGCCGAAGTGCTGCTCGAGGAGCGCGGCGAGGCCGAAGCGCGGGATGTTGAGCAGTTGCGCGGCGAACATCGTGTCGAACAGGCTGCGCGGGCGGAAATCGCAGAGGCCGCGCAGCAGGCGCAGGTCGTAGTCGCTGCCGTGCATCACGAGGTGCTTCGTCGCGAGGCGTTGCCAGAGCGGGGCGAGCGGCAGCTCGGCGAGGAGGTCGACGAGGAATATCTGCCCGTCCGCGAGGATCTGGAGGAGGCACACGCGGGTGCGGTAGCGGAAGAGGTTGTCGGCCTCGGTATCGAGCGCGATCTCGTCGACGCGGTCGAGCGCGGCGTAGAGCGGTTCGAGTTGTTCGGCTTGGTCGAGGAAGCGGTAGTGCGGAACGGTGTGCACGCGGTCGGTCAGGTTAATTTTCCCAGGCGGAGAGAAAAGCGTCGATGAGCTGCGGGAGCTGCTCGCTGTAGCCGCCTTCGAGGATGGCGGCGGCGGGGAGGCCGCTCTGGCGGAGCCAGCGGCCGAGTTCGGCGAAGTCGTCGAGGGCGAGCGTCATCTCGGTGATCGGGTCGTCCGCGAACGCGTCGAAGCCCGCGGAGACGAGCACGAGGTCGGGCTTGAAGCTCTGCACGGCTTCCCAGGAGCGCGCGAGTTCGGCGAGGTGCAGCTCGCGCGGCGTGTGGGGTTTCACGGGGAAGTTGCGGCAGTTCACCGTCGAGCGCGTGCCGGTGCCGGGGTAGCCGGGGCTTTGGTGCACGGAGGCGAAGAACGTGCCGGGCTTGCCCTCGAGGATGTCCTCGGTGCCGTTGCCGTGATGCGCGTCGAAATCCCACACGGCGACGCGCACGCCGCGATTCGCCTGCGCGTCGAGCGCGGCGACGGCGATCTGGTTGAGGTAACAGAAACCCATCGCCTGGTTGCGCGTGCAGTGGTGGCCGGGCGGACGCATCAGCGCGAACGCCCGCTGGCCCGCCAGCGCGGCCGCGGCGCCGTCGAGCGCGGCGGCGACGGAGCGGCGGGCGAATTGCGCGATGCCGGGAAAATACGGCGTGTCCTCGTCGATGTTGCCGGGTTCTTCGATGCGTTTCAGGAGCGCCGGGGCGTGGGCGCGGAGGAGCGCGGCTTCGTCGAAATTACCCGGCGTGCGCCATTCCCAGGCGGGGTGCGCGGCCTTCAGGTGCGGGACGGTCCGGGCGATGCGCGCGGGCTGTTCCGGCCGCATATGCGAGCCATAGCCGACGCAAGAGGGATCGTGAAAGAGGATCATGAACTGTGTCCGCCTACGGACGGATGGGAGCCCGCAGAAAAAACCTAAACCGCGGCACGCATCAAGGCCGGATTATCTCCCAGGAGGGCCCCGACGCCCCACCCGGCCAGCCGGTGCGCCGTGCGCGCGTCGTTCACGGTCCACGACCACACCGTGAAGCCGCGCGCCTGAAACCACCGCACCCAAGCCGCCGAGCGGATCGCGCGGCAATCGACGCTGATCCCGGAGGCGTCGCACGCCGCGAGCTGGCGCGCGAGCGAGGCCGGGGTGCGTTTCCCCTCGGAAATGAGCATCCGCGGCACCGTCGGCGCCAGCCGGCGGGCGTCGCGCACGAGGCCGACGGAAAACGACGCGAGCACGACTCCCTCCATCGCCCGGGCGGCTTTCACGGCGCGCACCACCGGGGCGACCGGCACGCCGGCCTTGATCTCGATCTGCACGACGCAGCGGCCGCGCGTCAGACGGAGGACGTCCACGAGCCGCGGGATCGGCTGCGTGCCCCGCACGCGGAGCGTCTGGAGTTCGCGCCATGAGCGTGCGGCGACGCGGCCGCGTTCGCCGGTGAGGCGGCGCAGGTCGTCGTCGTGGAAAACCACCGCCACGCCGTCGCGCGTGACGTGCACGTCGAGTTCGATGCCGTCGACGCCGAGCGCGAGCGCGCGGCGGAAGGCCGCGAGAGTGTTTTCCGGCTGCTCGGCGGAGGCGCCGCGATGGGCGATCAGGAGCGGACGAGGGGTGGCCACAAAGAGGCACAAAAAGACACAAAGAGCCAAACGGCCAGCCTTTGGCTGGCGGGTGTGATACTTTTGTGGGTTTTTGCGCGTTTTTGTGGCCAATCCTCCGACGGCAGAGGCGATGAACCACAGAACACACGGAAGACACAGCAGACCTTCTGTGTATTCTGCGTTTTCTGTGGTGGTCGGTCTCGTTCGTGGCGGCGACGCGGCGCGTGCCGCCAGCATGGGCCCTCCGAGGACGTCGGCGCCCACCCTCGCTTGCGTGAGTTTGTCTTTGAGCTTCCGGCGCTTTTTGTGGCCAACTGCTCCGCATGAAAGTCGTCGTGCTCTGCTCCGGCGGGATGGATTCCGTGACTGCGCTCCATTGGGCGCGGCGGGAGCACGACGTGCGCGCGGTGCTGAGCTTCGACTACGGCGCGAAGCACAATGCCCGCGAGCTGCCCTTCGCCGCGAGCCACGCGCGGGCGATCGGCGCGCGGCACGAGGTGGTGCCGCTGGCGTTCATCGGCGAGCATTTCACGTCGGACCTGCTCAAGAGCGGGGGCGACATCCCCGAGGGCCACTACGCTGACGAAAACATGAAGCGCACCGTCGTCCCGTTCCGCAACGGCATCATGCTCGCCGTCGCGGGCGGTTTTGCCGAGAGCGTCGGCGCCGAAGGGCTCGTGATCGCGGCGCACGGCGGCGACCACGCGATCTATCCGGATTGCCGCGAGGATTTCATGCGCGCGATGGGCGACGCGCTGCGGCTCGGCACGTATGCGGGCATCCAGTTGCTGCGACCGTTCATCGCGCTGACCAAGGGCCAGATCGCCGCCGCGGGCGCGGGGCTCGGCGTGGACTTCGCGCAAACCTGGTCGTGCTACAAGGGCGGCGCCGTGCACTGCGGCAAATGCGGCACGTGTGTCGAGCGCCGCGAGGCGTTCCAGCAGGCCGGGCTCGCCGATCCGACCGTTTACGAAGCCACGCCGCCGTTGCCGCGTGCGCCCGAGGGTTTATGAAAAGGGAGGGCCGAGCTCCCGCGAGGCCGCTTGTCCAGACGCGGCACATGCCACGAGCGACCGCGCCGGCCTCGCGGAAGCTCGGCCCTCCACGTCAAACCGATTTGGGCGCGAATCAGGTTTGAGATTCGCGACCATTCGCGTGATTAGCGGGCTACCAGATGCTCATCTCGGAAATCTTCCACTCGATCCAGGGCGAAGGCGAACTCGTCGGCGTGCCGTCCGTCTTCGTGCGCACGAGCGGCTGCAACCTGCGCTGCAACTGGTGCGACACGCCCTACGCTTCGTGGTCGCCCGAGGGAAAACAGATGTCGGTCGACGAAATCCTCGCCGCCGTGCGCGCCTATCCCGCCAGGCACGTCGTGCTCACCGGCGGCGAGCCGATGATCGCGCCGGAGATTCACGAGCTGGCGTTTCAGCTCAAGGAGCGCGGCTATCATGTCACGATCGAGACCGCCGCGACCGTGCCGCCGCGCGGCATCGCGTTCGACCTCGCCTCGCTCAGCCCGAAGCTCGCACACTCCGCGCCCGACGCGCGGCTCGACGACGCCTGGCGCAAGAAACACGAGGCGCTCCGCCGCCAGCCGGAGACGATCGCGGCGTGGATCGCGGCGGGCGATTACCAGTTGAAGTTCGTCGTCAACTCCGAGGCCGACGTGGTGGAGATCGAGGAACTCCTTCGCGACACGCTCTGCGTCGTGCCGCCACACAAGATTCTCCTCATGCCCGAGGGCACGACGCTCGAGACGCTCCGCGCGCGCGCCGGCTGGTTGAGCGAGCTGTGCAAGGCCCGCGGCTACCGCTACGCGCACCGGCTGCACGTCGAACTCTACGGCAACAAACGCGGCACCTGACCGCCGGCATCGCCGATGAGCACGCGCGCCCACCTGAAATCTCCGCGCACGCCGCGCGCCCGTAGGACCGGCTTCAGCCGGTCCCGATTCACCCGCAATGCGGGCGCGGCGGAAAAACGCACAGGCGCAGGCGCGCACGCTTTGGGCCGGCTGAACCCGGCCCAACCTTGCTCCTTTCGCCTCGGCTGAACGCATGCACGCTCCGCAAAAACTCTCTGAGGAAATCGGCCTGCTGCGCGCGCGCTCGGAGGATCGCCCGCTGACGTTGCGCGAGGTGATCTACGTGCTGCGCGGCCGCGCCTACCTGCTGCTGGTGCTGCTGCTCGCGCTGCCGTTTCTCACGCCGATTCCGCTGCCGGGGTTGTCGACGCCGTTCGGGCTCGCGATCGCGCTCATCGCGTTTCGCCTCATGCTCGGCCAGCGCCCGTGGCTGCCAAAAAGGCTCCAGCGCAAGCAGCTCCCGGCCGGGTTTTTTGCGAAGCTGTTTCGCGTTGCGGAGCGCATCATCCGTTTCTTGGAAAAATTCCTGCGTCCGCGTTGGACGGTCGCGACCGGTTCGCCGTCGCTGTTGCGGCTGCACGCGGCGGTCATCCTGATGGCGGCGATCGCGCTGCTGCTGCCGTTGCCGATACCGTTCACCAACAGCTTCCCCGCCTGGGCGATCCTGCTGCTCGCCGGCGGGCTGCTCGAACGGGACGGCGTCGCCATCCTGCTCGGCTATGTCGTGTTCGTGGCGGGCGCGCTGTATTTCGTCTTCCTGGGCGAGGCGGCGTCGCAGCTCGTCCACGCGGCCTGGGTCTGGCTGCAAAATCGGGGCCGGCCGTGACCCTTTTGCCTCCGAGGTTGCGCTTGAATGGGCGCGAGGCTCCCGCGACACTGCCCGCGCGGGCCACACACGATGCGTCTGGCTTTGTCTATTCTCCAAATCGAAGACGACCCGCTCTGGCGGGAATTTTGCGGCGCAGCGCTGCGTGAGATTGCCGCGGTGGAGCGCGTGGAGTCGGCGGCGGACGGCGCGAGCGGCATGGCGCTGGCGGAGCTGTTGCAGCCGACGATCGTGCTGATCGACCTGCGGCTGCCGGACATGGATGGCTTCGAGGCGATCGCCGCGCTGGCGCGGCTCCGGCCCGCGCCGCCGAAAATCCTGATCCTCTCCTCCCGCAACGATGCCGTGGCGATCTTCCGCATGCGGGACGAGCGCGTGCATGGCTTCCTGTGGAAAACGGGCGACGTGAAGACGCACCTCGCCGCCGCGGTCGCGGAGCTCGCGGCCGGCCGCCGGTATTTTCCGGAGGAAGTGCGGCGGGCGTGGGCGGCGTTGCGCGCCGAGCCGTCGGCGTTTTTCAAGATTCTCTCCGGGCGCGAACTCGAGCTGATGCCGTATTTCGCCCGCGGGTGGGACGACGCGGAGATCGGCCGCGCGCTCGGCCTCAGCGCGCTCACGGTGAAATCGCACCGCCAGCACGCGATGGCGAAGGTCGGCGTCCATCGCACGCCGCAGTTGATCCACTGGGCCATCCGCGCGGGGTTCGGACACGGCGAAGCGCAACCGGCGGCGTTGCACTGAAACGGCGTCAAGTCCGCTTTCTCGTCCTTTCGGCGCGAAGCCTCGGCTTATCGCCGGCGCGCGCAGGCGTTTCGCTCGCCAGCGCGAGCTTCGGTCCTGCTCCGCTCCGCGCCACCCCGGCCGGTTTCCACGCCAACCACGACGACCCCGAAGGCTTTCCCCGCCTTCGCCCTGCCCATGAACCATACCCACGCCACGCTCCCGCGTCTCGGCCTCGCCGTCTTACTGGCAGCCGGGATTCTCAGCCGCCTCGCCGCCGCCGAGGCAACCACGCCCGCACCCAACCCCAGCACCGACCCGTTCCCGGACTTCGGCTTCATGGTGTCGCCCGAGGGTTACACCGGTCCGGTCTTCCAGCTCAGCCAGGACTACCCGAAGGACTTGCCGGCGAAGAGCGACGTGCCGGCGTTTTTCGCCAAGCTCCCGGCGGCGCCGTTCTCCCCGGATTTCGAGGCGTGGCGCGACTACATGATGGCCGTCCGCGATTATTGTTTCGAGGGCAACACCTCCGCCGATCCCGCCAAGTTCGCGACCGACTGGCAGGTGCAAAACAACCCCGTGCGCAAGTGGTATCACATCCCCTGGCAGCACTACGGCGCCAGCGGCCGCGAAGGCGTCCACGGCCTCACGCGCGAAGCCCCCGTCGCCAACATGCAGCTCTCGCTCGCCCAAGGCGTGCCCGCGCCCGGCGACAACTACCAGACCTACGCCGTCGGCTTCTTCAACAGCTTCGGCGGCTACACCATCGGCAAAGTCTGGGCCGACCACATGAACCCCGACCTCTCGTGGACGACCAAACCCCACGGCTTCCCCGAGGGCACCGTCATCTGCAAACTCCTCTTCGTCGACGTGCCCGCCTCCGAAGTGCCCTTCCTCGTCAACCCCGTCCAATGGACCGGCTACATCCAGGAAACCTTCGGCAACACCGCGCGCTCCCTCCGCACCGTCTCGCTCATCCAGATGGACATCGCCGTGCGCGACGACCGCGCGCCCCTCGGCTGGCTCTTCGGCACGTTCCAATACAACGGCGCCGTCAGCCAGGGCCCGGCGTGGAAAAACCTCATGCCCGTCGGCATCATGTGGGGCAACGACCCGAAGAACAACGGCCTCGCCTACACCAACCCCAACCCCGTCGCCACCCGCATCAACCCCGAGCTGAAGGAAACCTCCATCAACGCCGACACCCGCCAGCTCCCGCCCACGCACCTCGGCTGGAACGGCCGCCTGAACGGCCCCGTCGACAACCCGCAGAGCTCCTGCCTGAGCTGCCACATGACCGCCGAGTATCCCGCGCTCTCCCCGATGAGCCCGCTCTTCCAAGCCAACCCGCCCGCCGTCGGCTCGAAGACCTGGATGCGCTGGTTCGAAAACCTCCCCTGCGCCACGCCCTTCGATCCCGGCGCGCAATCCGCCGACTTCAGCCTGCAACTCGCCATCGGCGTCACCAACTTCTACGAATGGGCGCCCCCGAAGGAGAGCGGCCTCTTCGCCGCCGCCTACACCCAAAGCCCGAACACCGCCGCCGCGAAGAAGCCGAAACTCCTCAAGGCCCAGGCGCTCCCGCCCGGCACCCACACGTTCCCGATCGTGCGCGACCTCCCGCAGAAACATTGAGTCGCGCGCCCGCGCGGCGAGCTATACGCCGCGCCCCCGCGACCTCCACGGCCGCCCGCCACGCCCGGGCGGCCGTGTCGTTTTTGCCACCCCCGCGCGCCTCCGCCCAAGCCCGGCGAGCCGGGACGCGATACGACGCGTCGCTCGGATGCCCGCTTCCGCGTTCGCGGCGAGCCGCGCGTTCCGCGCAAAAATCCTCCGCCCGCGCCCGGCTCATATCTTCAGCACGATCTTCCCGAATTGCGCCGCCGCCTCCATGTGCCGCAGCGCCTGCTCGGCTTCGGCGAGCGCGAACACCCGATCGACCGTCGGCACGATTTTCGCCGCGGCCACGAGGTTGGTCATGCCCGCGAAATCCACTGGCGAGCCCATCGTCGTGCCGAGCACGTTGATTTGGCGGAAAAAGCACTTCCGCATTTCGAACAGGCTCGGATTCCCCGCCGTCGCGCCGAAGAACGCGATGCGCCCGCCGGGCTTCGCGCAATCGACAAGCTTCGTGAAACCATCGCCGCCCGCACTGTCCACGATCACGTCGAACGCGCCGCCCGCCGCCTTTAACAACTGCTCGCTCCAGTCCGCGTCGCGGTAATTCACGCCGCCCCGCGCGCCGAGCGCCCGCGCGCGCGCGATCTTCTCCGGCGCACTCGACGTCACCCACGCCTCCGCGCCGGCCGCGCGGGCGAATTGCAGCGCGAAGAGCGCCGCGCCGCCGCCGATGCCGGTCACGAGCACGCGCTCCCCCGCGCGCAGTTGCGCGCGCGTGAACACCGCGCGCCACGCCGTCAACCCGGCGAGCGGCAGCGCCGCCGCTTGCTCCCAAGTGAGGTGCGCGGGCTTCGGCGCGAGATTTGCCACCGGGATGACGATCTCCTCGGCAAACGTCCCCGCGTCGGGCATGCCGAGGATGCGAAAGCTCGGCCCTTGCGCACGCGGGTCGGCGCCCCAGTCGAGCGCGGGGTTGATGATGACCTCGCACCCGATCCACGTCGCATCGGCCTCGCTGCCGACCGAGGCCACGATTCCGGCGCCGTCCGAGCCGGGGGTCACCGGCAGCTTGATGCCGGGATAGAGTCCCTGCTGGATGAACACGTCGCGATGATTCAACGCCGCGGCTTTCAACCGCACGACGGCGAAACCGGGCGCCGCGACGAGCGCAGGCACGTCGGCGAGCGCGACCGGCTTTTTGATGGCGACGACTTGGACGGCTTTCATGAGCGCGAAGCATACGGCGCATTCCGCGAGAATCAAACGCCAGGCGCGCGGCAGGGCGGCGAGTCCCCTCGCCGCCGAGACCCACCCACGGTAGGGCGAGTCGTCCCGACGAGCCGAGTGGCGCGGAGCGGAGTCCGCGCCCCCACCCTTACTTCACGTAGTGCTGATAAATCAGCTTCGCCACCGTGAGCACCGCCATCACGAAGAAGATCGGGCGCACGAAGCGCGCGCCGCGTGTCAGCGCCAGGTGCGCGCCGAGGCGGCCGCCGACGATCTGGCCCGCCGCGAGCGCGAGGCCCGGCCCCGGCACCACCGCGCCGGCGAACACGAAGAACACGAGCGACGCGGCGTTGCTGGTGAGGTTCATCACCTTCGTGTGCGCGGCGGCGCGCACGAAATTGTGCCCGAGCAGCATCACGAACGCGATCGTCCAGAACGAGCCCACGCCAGGCCCGAAAAATCCGTCGTAGAAACCGAGCGCGAGTCCGAACACCGCGTAGAACGCCGGCACCTCCATCCGGTGGTGGCGGTCGGTCTCGCCGAGTTGCGGGCGAAAAATCATGTAGACGACGATCGCGACCAGCAGCCACGGGATCGCGCGCCCGAGCAGCGCCGGATCGAGCAGCCGCACCGCCGCCGCACCCGCCACGGCCCCGAGGGCCGTGAACAACGCGCCGCGTCCGCATTCGCGCACGTCGACCGCGCCCTGACGCGCGAAGCTCCACGTCGCCGATGCCGTGCCGAAGACTGAGCCGAGCTTGTTCGTGCCGATTGCCAGCGGCGGCGGCAACCCGACGCCCAGCAACGTCGGCAGCGTGATCAACCCGCCGCCGCCCGCAATCGCGTCGACCGTGCCGGCGACGAGGCCCGCGACGACCAGCAACGCGTATTGAGCAAAGGTGAGTTCGGCAGGCACGCCGCGTTTATTCGCCGACCGCGCCCGCGGGTGAAGCTCCGAATGCGCGGCGAGTTCGTGCTGTCTTTGGTCAATCCCCGCGGACGACTCGCGTGAGGCAGGGCGGAACGGCCCGCTCCGCCGCGAGCGTGATGCGACATCCGCGGCGCACCGGGCCGGTCACCCTACCTTCAATCCGTCGCCTCGCGCCGCGCCTCGTTCGTCACGCAGGCTTTGACACGCCGCGCGCGAGCCCGCCAAATCGACGGCGTCCCAGTCCGCGTTTCCATGCCGCATCGCAAAGTCACCTCCGCCCCCGCGGTTTCCGCCGCTGCTCCCGCGTCTGCGGCCGTGGCATTGCTGGAATCGCTGCCCGAGGCCGCGCTCATCACGCGCGACAGGTGGGACGGCGCCGGAGTGGAAATTCTCGCCGCCAACGCCAAGTTCTCCGTCCTGAGCGGCTACGCACGCGAGGCGCTCGTCGGCCAAAACACGCGACTGCTGCACGGTCCGAAGACCGAGATCATCACGCCGCGCACCAGCGGCTCGCTCACCGAGCGCTTGCTCGCCGGCGAGGGCTGGCTGCACCGGCGCGACGGCGTGCCGTTTTTCGCGAGCTGGAATTTCTCGCCGCTCGAGCCGGGACTGATGGTCGCGCTTTTCCGCGATCTTTCCGAGCACCGCCGTCTGCAGGAAGCGATGTTTCACTCGCAGAAACTCGACACCGTCGGCCAGCTCGCCGGTGGCGTCGCGCACGACTTCAACAACCTGCTCTCGATCATCAACGGCTATTGCGAGATCATGAGCGCGAAGCTTGCCGACGTGCCCGAGGCGCAGAAGGATCTCGAGGAAATCCACCGCGCCGGCCAGAAGGCGGCCCGCCTGGCGCGGCAGATTCTGGAGTTCAGCCGCCGCCAGGAGACCGAGGCGCGCGTGGTGAACCCCAACACGCTCGTCCGCGAGATCGCCGACATCCTGCGCCGCGTCGTCGGCGACGCCGTGAAAGTCGAACTGCGCCTCGCCTCCGACCTCGGCAACACGCGCATCGATCCGACGCAGTTTCAGCAGGTGTTGCTCAATCTCTGTTTCAACGCGCGCGACGCCATGCCGCAGGGCGGCAAGCTCACCGTGCGCACCGCGAACCACGAGCAAAAGACCGCCGCCGACGGCCTGCGCGCCGGCAGCTATGTGATGGTGCAGGTGACCGACACCGGCACCGGCATGGACGACGCGACGCTCGCGCGCGTGTGGGAACCGTTTTTCACCACGAAACCGCACGGCACCGGCCTCGGCCTCGCGCTGGCCTTCGCCGTCGTGAAAAGCTGCGATGGCCGCATCGCGGTGCGCAGCAAGCCCGGCGCGGGCACGACCTTCGAAGTGTTGCTGCCGGAGACCGCCGAGCCGGAGCAGGTTTACAGCACGATGATCCCGGCGCTTCCCAGCGCCAAAGGCTCCGAACTGCTCTGGCTCGTCGAGGAAGACGACGTGCTGCGCAAAATGGTGAGCGGCATCCTCACGGTCGACGGCTACCGCGTCGCGGAATTTGCGCGCATCGGCGACGCGCTCGCCGCCGTTCGCAAGGAGCCTGCCCCGCAACTGCTGTTGCTCGATGCGAGCGCGACCGACGCCGCGAAGCTCGCCCGCACGCTCCATTCCAAGAGCCCGACGCTGAAGTTGCTGGCCGTCTCCGCCGATTCGCCGGCGCCCGCGCTGCGCGATTTTCCGGCTCGCGCGTTCGCCCATCTGCCCAAGCCCTTCGCGCTGAGCACGCTCCTCCGCTCCGTCCGCGGCTTGCTCGACGCGCGATGAGCGAGCGCTCGCCGCGGCCGGATTTCCTTCGATGAAAATTCTGCTCACCGGCGCCTCCGGTTTGCTCGGCACGGCGGTGGCGCGCGCGGCGGCGGCGGCAGGCGACGAGGTCGTCGGCGTGGTCGGTCGCTGGCCGGGCGCCGTGCCCGGCGTCGCGCGGCTAGTTTCGCTCGATCTCGCCGACTCGGCTGGCGTCGTCGCGCTCGCGCGGGCGGAGCGACCGCACGCGATTCTGAACTGTGCGGCCATCGCCGAACCTGCTGCATGCGATGCCGCGCCGGAACTCGCGCAACGCGTGAACGTCGAGCTGCCCGCCGCGCTCGCCGCCGTCGCGCGCGAACTCGGCGCGCGCTTCGTCCATGTCTCGAGCGAACAGGTTTTCGACGGCGCCACACCGCCCTACTCCATCGCATCGCCGGTGAGTCCGCTGCACCGCTACGGCCGGCAGAAAGCGGAATCCGAGGGGCGCGTGCTCGGCGCCGCCGAGGCTCACGCACTCGGCGCCGATCCGTGTGCTGCGGTCGTGCGCGTGCCGCTGCTGTTCGGCAATAGCCTCGGCGGCCGACGCAGCGTGCACGAGAAATTCCTCGAAGCGTGGAGCGCCGGAAAAACGATGAAGCTGTTCACCGACGAGATCCGCGCCGTCGCGAGCGCCGAGAACGTGGCGGCCGCGTTGCTGGAACTCGCCGCGAGACCGGAGTTGGGCGGCGTGCTGCATTGGACGGGCGCCGAGCCGGTCTCCCGCTGGGAAATGGGCCGGGCAATCTGCGCGCACTTCGGTTTTCCGCCGGCCTGGATCGAACCGGTGCCGCGCACGGCGCTGCCGGAGTTCACCGCGACGCGTCCGCGCGACCTGACGCTCGACCTCGCGCCGCTCGATCGCGAGTTACGCGTGCGCCCGGAGCGCTTCGCCGCGGCGATGGAGCGGCTCGTGCTGCCGGCGTGGTGGAGCGAAAGGAAAGCTCCCAGCACGAATCTCCAAGCACCAGAGAAACCCCAAACCTGAAAATGCCGGATTAACCACAGAGACACGGAGGCACGGAGAAGACCTCCGGCTTTGTGCCTTTGTGGTTTTGAAGTTTGGGGTTTCTCTGAAGCTTGGGGTTTGGAGCTTGGAGTTTCTTTGGGGCTTGGAGCGTCCCCCCACATCGCCTTCGATCCCGCCAATGTCGCTGCACGTCCTTCCCACTCGCACCGCCGGCGCCGCCGAGAACATGGCGATCGATTTCCTGCTCTTGCAGCGCTATCCCGAAGCGAACGCGGCGCGATTTCGCCACTACGAGTGGCGCGGGCCGGCGTTCACCTTCGGCTTCAGCCAGAAGATCGCCTTCGTGCGCGAGAAGCTCGCCGCGGAGCTGCCGGCCGATCTTTGCCGGCGACCGACCGGCGGCGGGATCGTCGATCACCGCAACGACTGGACTTACTCGCTCGTCATCCCGCGCGGCCATGCGCTCGAGGAGGCGCGCGCCACGCAATCCTACCGCGTCGTGCACGAGTGCGTCACCGGGGCGTTCGTGGCGCTCGGCCAACCCGTCGAGCTGAAGGCCGTGTGCGAACCTCCGCCCGGGGGCACGGAATGCGCGCCGGGGCCGGGCGTGTGCTTCCAGAAAGCGGAGCTGTTCGACGTCGTGAACGCGCACACCGGCGCGAAAGTCGCCGGCGCCGCGCAGAAGCGCAACAAGCACGGCCTGCTCTTCCAAGGCTCGATCGAGAAAAGCAGCGTCGGCCCGCTCGACTGGGACGATTTCGGTGCGCGCTTCGTGGAATCGCTCGGCCGCGCGCTCGGCCGCGAAGCGGCCGAGACGCCGTGGCCGGAGCTGAACGAGGACGAGGTCAGCGGACTGATCGAGCAGTATTCGTCGAGCGAGTGGATCGAGTATCGGTGAGGGGCTGGGAGCGCGGAAGTAGCGCCGGTCTCTGACCGGCGTGACGAATCCGCGCCCGCAAAACCGCCGGTCAAAGACCGGCGCTACTCTCCCGCCCGCGTCCCTACAGCGTTCATCGCGCCGAGTGCGCCTTTCGCCGCTTTCGCCCGGCGCGGCTTTGACTCGCAGCCCGGGCTCGGTTTGCTGGGCCGCAGAATGAAAACCCCTCGCGTTGTCGCGTTATTCGTCACGCTGGCGCTCGCGGTGGCCGCTTTCGCGGCCGACAAGCGCCCGCTCACGCCGCAGGATCTCTGGGCTATCAAACGCCTCGGCAGTCCCGCGCTCTCCCCCGACGGCAAGACCGTCGTCTTCACGCAGCAGGAATGGTCGATCGAGAAAAACAAGAGCACCACGAACCTCTGGCTCGCCGATGTCGCCAGCGGCGCCGTGCGGCGACTCACCACCGCGCAAGCCAGCGACAGCGCGCCGGTGTGGAGCCCCGACGGCACGCGCATCGCGTTCACGTCGAAACGCGGCGACGACGAGGCGGCGGCGCTCTACCTCATCCCGGTCGGCGGCGGCGAAGCCGAGAAGCTCGTCGAGTTGCCCGCCTCCGTTTCGAATCCGAAGTGGATGCCGGACGGTAAGGGGATCGTCGTCTCGACGATCGTCATGCCCGAACTCGCCGGCAAACTCGCGCCGGACGACATCGCGGCGATGAAGAAGGAACTGAAGCGCCGCAAGGAATCCAAGATGACCGCGAAGGTCACCGAGAACCGCCAGTATCGCTACTTCGACCACTACATCGTCGACAGCGCCGCGACGCGCCTGCTGCTGGTCGACGTGGCGACGAAGACGTTCAAGGATCTCACGCCGAAACTCGACCGCCTCCTCACGCCGAGCGGCGACGTGAATTTCGACATCGCGCCCGACGGCAAGACCATCGCGCTGGAGTTCAACTCCACGCCCCCGCCCTATCGCGATTTTCCGAATGACGACGTCTACCTCGTCCCGACCGACGGCTCGGGCGAGATGAAGAACGTGACGCCGGAGAACAAGGGCAACGACGGCTCGCCCGTCTGGGCGCCCGACGGCAAGAGCGTTTACTTCACGCGCACCGAGACGCCGTATTACTCCGGCGAGTTCCAGAAGCTCTGGCGCTACGACGTCGCGAGCGGCAAGAGCGTCGCGGTCACCGACGACGCCGACTACTCGATCGACGAGGTCGAATTTTCCGAGGATGGCAAAACGCTCTGGCTCGTCGCCGAGGACCGCGGCGTGGTGCCGATCTTCAAAGCCAATGCCGACGGCTCCGGCTTCGCCGCCGTCTATCGCGCCGGCACCTCTTCCAACATGCACGCGAAGGCCGGCACGATCGTTTTCCTCAACGACAACACCTCGCGCCCGAACGAGCTCTTCGCGCTCGATGCCGCCACCGGTCAGGCGCGGCAGCTCACGCACGTGAACGACGCGTTCATGGCGCAGATCGATCTCGGCCGGGTCGAGAGCTACACCTTCGCCGGCGCTGGCGGCGCGGAGATCCAAGGCTGGCTCGTCTTCCCTCCGGGCTACGACGCGTCGAAGAAATACCCGCTCGTGCAGCTCATGCACGGCGGCCCGCACACGATGTGCCGCGACAGTTGGAGCTACCGCTGGAACACGCACGTGTTCGCCGCTCCCGGCTACGTCGTCACTTGGGTGAATCGCCACGGCTCGACCGGTTTCGGCGAGGAATTCTCCCGCAGCATCCTGAATCAGTGGGGCGAGATGCCATTCGAGGACATCATGCGCTCGACGGACTTCCTCCTCGCGAAATACCCGAACCTCGATCGCAACCGCCTCGCTGCCGCCGGCGCCAGCTACGGCGGCTACATGGCCGCGTGGGTGCTCGGACACACGGATCGCTTCAAAGCCATCATCGACCACGCCGGCGTGAACAACAGCTACGCGCAATACGCCACCGACGTGCCGCACGGCTTCCCCGAAGTGATGGGCGGCAAACCCTGGGACAATCTCGAAGGCATGCAGCGCGAGAACCCGATGTTCTACGCGAAGAACTTCAAGACGCCCACGCTCGTGCTGCACGGCGAGATCGACTACCGCGTGCCCTACGGCAACGGCCTCGAACTCTACGGCGTGCTCCAGGCGATGAGCGTGCCGTCACGCCTCGTGGTGTTCCCCGACGAAAACCACTGGGTGCTCCATCCGCAGAACGCGATCTACTGGCACTGGGAAATGCAGAGCTGGCTGAGCCGCTACATCGGCGGCAAGCCCGCGCTGGAGAAACCGGATTTCGACGCAGAGAAAAAAGCCGATCCGACGAAGACCGAAAAAGACGCGCCGAAAACCTGAGCGCGGCGAGCCGCCGAGTAGCACGGCGCTTCGGCCCGCGCAGAAAATCCCCCAGCGCGAGTTGAAGCATCGCGCTACCCCAAGCCCCCCCCGCCACGCGAGCTGTAGGAGCGGCTTTACGCCGCGACACGAGCGTGGCATTCGCCCCGAACCCATCGCGGCGTAAAGCCGCTCCTACAATTTTCGCGAGCAGACCATCCAATATCGATCCACGAAAACAAAAAGAGCCGGTCGCGTGACCGGCTCTGAAAGTCTTTCGCTTCTTGCGCGGCTCAGCCTTGGAACGCGTCGAGCTGCTTGTCGACGCGCTCGCCGTGCAGGCGGATGTAGGACGGGATGCCGTTCTCGAACGGCACGGTGACTTCGCCCTGAATCAGCGGCGTGGCGTAGCGGTAGAACTGGAAGTTCAGGCTGACGCCGTCTTCGTTGATCCACTCGCGCGGGAGCTTCTTCGTGTTGCCGACGAGGTCGGCGAACGCGACGAGGCCCGTCTCGCACGAATAGGTGTCGGTGTCGCCGCGCACGAGCGTGATCATCTTCTCGCTCTCGCCGTCGATGGCGGCCTTGACTGCGGCCTGGCCGGCGAGGAACGCCTCGTCGGCGTCCGTCTTCGAGGCGAGGTGCGCCGCAGCGCGCTGCGTGACGCCGAGGCGCGTCAGGCGGACCTTCGCGCCGACCTGGGACTCGACGATCTCCTTGAGGTGATCGCCCACGCCGCCGAACTGGGCGGCCGAGGCGGCATCGCCGGACTCGACGGCGACGTAGTTGCCGTCCTTGTCGACGAGGCCTTCGCCCACAACGATGACGCAGTGCTTCTCGCGCTTGAGGATGCGGCGGACGTCGTCGGCAAACTTGGCGGCGTCGAACGCGACTTCCGGCACGTAGACGAGGTGCGGCGGATCGTTCGGGTGGTCGCGACGCTTCGCGAGGGTCGCGGCGGCGGCGAGCCAGCCGGTGTTGCGGCCCATGACCTCGACGATCGTCACGATGTCGTTCTGCGCGGTGGCGTCGGCATCGATCGCGAGCTCGCGCACGGTGGTGGCGATGAACTTCGCGGCGCTGCCGTAGCCGGGGCAGTGGTCGGTCGTCGGGACGTCGTTGTCGATAGTCTTCGGCACGCCGATGACCTGCAGGTCGTAGTTCGCGGTGCGCGCGGCCTCGGCGATCTTGGCGGCGGACTCCTGGGAGTCGCCATCGCCGATGTGGAAATAGTAACGGATGTTGTGCGCCTTGATGACTTCGAGTGCGCGGTCGACCTCGGCGGCCTGCTTCAGCTTGGTGCGGCAGGAGCCGAGAGCGGCGCCGGGCGTGTAGCGCAGGCCGCGGATCGCCTGTTGGGATTCGGCCGCGAGGTCGATGAGGTCCTCTTGGAGGAGGCCGGCGACGCCGTTGAGGGCGCCGTAGACTTCCTCGATGTTACCGTGATTGAGGGCCTCGGACACGATGCCGGCGATGGTCGCGTTCACGACCGCGGTCGGGCCGCCGGATTGACCGATGAGACAGTTGCCTGCGAGTTCTGCCATGGGTGGGTGGAGTTAAAGCTGCTAAAGAAACCGAAAAGAGGGTCCAAAAAAGGTCGGTGCGGTAGCGAGGGCAACCCAATTCTCCCTCCGCCCGGGGAAATCGTAAAAACACCGGAGCGAACCGGGGGAAAACGCGCGATGCCGCACCGCGGAGGAGCAGGCTGAAAAGCTTCCGCCGGCAGCCGGTGATCGTGATGCCGCCCGCGCTCGGCGGTCGTAGATCGCCGCTACCGCAGCAGGCCAAGACTCACAGCAGCTTCCCCGGCCGGTAATCCGCCGCGCCTTTGGTCTGTTTCGCGATCGGTTTCACCGTCGCCACGAACTCGTCGACCTGGTGCGGGGCGGCGCCGACGAAGCGGCTGCTTTGCGCGAGGATTTCCTGGAGCTTCTTCTTGCCGAGGCCGACTTTCTTATCGGCAGCGAGCAAGGCGAGCAGATCGGCGTTGCCGCCGGAGCGCAGGGCCTTCGCGGCAGCGAGCGCGTGGAGCTTGATCGCTTCATGCGCGGTCTCGCGGCCGGCGCCGTTCTTCACGGCTTCCATCAGGATCGTCGTCGTGGCGAGGAACGGCAGGTTGCGCTCGTTCTCGACCGCGATGGCGGCGGGGAAGATTTCCATCTGCCGCAGAATCGTCAGGTAAGTTTCGAACAGCCCGTCGATCGCGAAGAACGCGTCCGGCAGCGCCACGCGGCGCACGACCGAGCACGACACGTCGCCCTCGTTCCACTGGTGGCCGGCGAGGTTCGCCGTCATCGTGACGTAGCCGCTGAGGATCGTGGAAAAACCGCACACGCGCTCGCAATTCCGCGCGTTGACCTTGTGCGGCATCGCGGACGAGCCGACCTGACCTTCCTGAAAACCTTCCGTGAGCAGGCCCGCGCCGGCCATGAGCCGCAGCGTCGTGCAGCAGCTCGCGGCCGCCGCGCCGACCTGGTGCAGCGCACTGACGACATCGAAATCCAGCGAACGCGGGTAAACCTGGCCGACGGCGCCGAGCGAGGCCTTGAAACCAAGGTGCTTCACGATGCGCGCCTCGAGCTGGTCGACCTTCGCGGCATCGCCGCCGAGGAGCGTGAGCTGGTCGAGCTGCGTGCCGACGGCGCCCTTCAGGCCGCGCACCGGGTAACGCGCGATCAAATCCTCGAGGCGCGCGTGCGCGACGAGCAGTTCCTGGCCGAACATCGCGAGGCGCTTGCCGAGCGTCGTGGGCTGCGCCGGGACGTTGTGCGTGCGGCCGGTGATCATCACGTCGCGCATCTCGGCGGCGCGCGTCGCGAGCAGGTGCAGCGCGGCGACGGCCTTGAAGCGAACCAACTCCAGCGAGCGGGCAACCTGGAGTTGTTCGACGTTCTCGGTGAGATCGCGGCTGGTGAGACCGAGGTGGATGAACTGGCGTTTCGCCAGCTCGGAAAACTCCTCGATGCGCGCCTTGACGTCGTGGAGCGTCGTGCGCTCGCGCTCGGCGATGCGCGCGAGGTTCACCTCGGTCTTCACGCGCTCGTAGTCGCGGATCGCCTCGGTCGGGATCGCCACACCGAGATCGCGCTGCGCCTTCATAACCGCGATCCAGTAATCGCGCTCGATCAGGATGCGCCCGTGCGCCGACCAGATCTCCTTCATCGCCGGCGATGCATAGCGTTCGGCGAGGACGTTCGGGATGGCGGCGGGAGCGGGCGTGGCGGCGGCTTCGGAGGACATGACTTCGCGAACCGTTACGCGCGCCGCCGGACGTGGCCAGCGGAAAACCTGTCAGCGGGGAAGCGGCGTTCATCGGGAGGGTCCGCGTCCTCGCGGACCGCAGCGGCCCGCGGGGACGCGGGCCCTCCCGATCGGCACGCCCTACAACGATCTCAGAGGAACGAGCAGATGTATTCGCAGAGCCCGCCCGCGACCTCGATCGTGAAGCCCGACTTGCCCGGGACGTCGAAGAACGTGCCGGCGGCGTAATCTTTCCAATCCGCGCTTCCGTCGAGCTGCACACGGCAAGCGCCCGCGACGATCTCCATGCGCTCCGGCGCGCCGGTGCCGAAATGATACGAACCGGGATAAATCAGCCCGAGCGTCTTCTTCGCGCCGCCCGGCAGGAGCACCGTGTGGCTGACGACTTTGCCGTCAAAATAGACATTCGCCTTCGTGTGAACCGTGACGCCGCTGAATTCCGTGGGGAGAGCCATGCCGCGACCGTGGGCGCTCGCCCCCGCCCGCACAAGCCGCGGGCATGTCATGCACGATCCGTTGCCGCGGAACGGACGCTTGAGCTCACGAAGATCGCGAAGGAAGCGAAGAACCCTCCCTCCGCTTCGCTCTCTTCGCTGCCTTCGTGTAGAAATCCGAGAGGCGTGGCGCCCGCGCATCCTGCCGACGCCAAGGATGCGCGTGCCGTTTTGAACGTGCGCGTCATCATGAGGACAGCGGCGACCACCTCGCCGATTCGGACTGCACACGAAGATCGCGAAGGAAGCGAAGGCGCGCCTCGCCTGTTTGCTCCCTTCGCTTCCTTCGTGTGAAAATCTCCAGGCCTTGAGCGCCTGCGCCTACTCGATCCGGCCTTCGTCGAATTCGATCAGGTCCACGACGCTCACGATCTGCTCGACGCGGTCGGCGCAGCCCATGTTGGTCAGCGCCTCGTTCAAGAACTCCCGGCCGCTCGGCGTCATGCCTTTTTGCACGTAGTCGCGGTTCCATTTCGCGACGCGCAGATCGGCGGGGAAAAGGGCGAGGAGGCGGCGGTCGCGCTCCGCGTCATCGAGGCCGGCGTCGATGCACTCGAACACGATTTTCTCGACCGCGGCGGGGTCGATGCCGAGATGCAGGCAAAGGAAGCGGTCCATTCCGCGCTTGTAGTTCTTCGCGTAGCTCGCCGGCAGCGCGCCGTGTTGCTTGACGTATTTCGCCTTCGCGAGGAAACGCGGCAGGTGCAGCAAGCCGGTCGCCGCGTGCGGCACGTAGGCCGAGGGCAGGCACGTGAGCACTTCGCCGCTGGAGCCGGGGATGGGTTTCGAGGGCATCGGCGAGAGAGCCAACGCATCCGCCCGGCGCTGGCAAGTGCGCGCACGAGCGGCAGGAGGTGGTCCCCGATGTTACGTCGGCGACGAAGCCAGAGGTAGGGCGCGACCGCTGGGCGCGCTGCGCCGGTGGCATAGTATTCGCGGCGGGCCCAGCGGTCCCGCCCTACCCCATGAAAGCGCGAAGGGCGCAGCAAGACTGCGCCCCTAAAAACTGAAAACGGGCGTGCCGCGCCTCGGCCGGACTCATGCAGTTGGCCCCGATTTCCCTCCGAAATTCCAAGACTGAAAAGTGAGAGGGTGGGCCAGCCCGCTGGCGGGCGCCCAAGGAGCGCGAGCAAGCTCGCTGGCCCACAGGCAACGGCATGATCCCGGCTCAGAATTCCCAGCGCACGCCGGCGCCGGCGCCGGCTTCCCAGCGGGCGTAGTCGGCGATGGCGGCCTCCGTGCTGTCGCGGCGTTCGTGGCTGACGAACACGCGGAAATCGCACCGCTCGCGCCAGGTGTAGATCAGCTCAGCGCCGAGTGAGCCGGTGACGTCGCGGCGCGAACGGTCGGCGTGCAGATATTCGCTCGTTTGCACGCGGGCGGTGGCGCGCCAGGCGAGTTTGCCGCGGATCGGTTGCCGCCACGCCGCGGTGAGTCCGGCGTCGGCGCGGTCGTTCCAACTCCGCGGCAGGAGGCCGTAGGTCTCGGTTGTCGACCAGCGGCGCGCGAGATCGGCGCCGACGAGCACGGTCGCCTTGCCGGCGACGCTCCACTGGCGGTAGAGCGCGGCGTCCCACGCGAGCTCGTGGTAAAAGGTGCGGCCGGCGCTGCGGTTGTGCAGCAACGTGCCTTGGAGCGAGCTGGCAGCGAGCCACGGGCCGCGTTGCCACGTGGCGCGGAGATGCGCGCCGAGCAGGTCGAAGTTGTTGCGATCGACCTGAAGGTAATCGATCACGCGGTCGTCGTCGCTCGCGAAGCCGTAGCGGAAAATCTGTCCGTGGGCGCCGGCGACGAGCCGGAGTTTGCCGTCGGCGATCGTGCGTTCGAGGCAGCGCACGTCACCGCCGAGTTGGAACGAGGACACGGTTGTCTCGCCCGGATTGGTCTCGGTAAAGGTGGCGTTGTCGGTCCACGAGGCGTCGGCGCGCGACCACAGCGTGAAACGCGTGGGGCGTCCCGCCGCGGGCTGGAGCAGGTATTGCGGGCCGGTGTCGTCGAGTTCGCCGCGGTAAATTTCTTCAACCGCGGTGGCGGACGGACGCTCGGCGGGCGTGGCAGCGCGGGCGGCGAGCGGCAGCGCGGCGGCCGCGAGCGAGAGAAGAACGGAAGCGGAACGGAAGAGCGGTTTCATCGCGGACGCGTTCAGTTGGGCTTGGAGATTTGGATCGCGGCGGGCTGCGCGCCGGTGCCGCCGGCGGCGACGGGCACGAAGTCCTGCGCGGGCTTGTCGGCGTAGGTGACGTCGCGGATGAAGTTCACGTAACCGGTCGCGGCGGCCGCGCCGGTGTTCGGGTTGGGCGCGAGCAGGCCGTTTTCGCTGACGAGGCGCACCGTCGTGCCGGCGGCGAAGTGCACCGACTCGAGCACGAGCGTGCGGGCGCCGAGGTTGACCTCGGCGAAGGCGCGGAAATCCAGCGCGCGCGCCGTGATCGTGTCGTTGCCCGTGCCTTGGAAAACGCTGCCGGCGGGCGCGGTGAACGTCAGCGTGTCGAACGTGAGCGACTTGCCGGAGTCGGCCCAGAAATTGCCGCCGAGCGCGAAGGTCGACTGGCGGATCGTGACGCCGGCGGCACCCGAGATCGCGAAGGCGCCGCCGGGCGCGTCGACGAGCGAGCGGGTTACGGTGACGTTGCCGACGCGGGAATCGAGGTTCACTGCGCCGGCCACGGTGGCGAGCGCGCCGATGGGCGAGTCGGAGTGGAAGATCGTGCCGTCGAGCACGACGTCGCCGCTGTGCGATTGGAGGATGACGCCGCCGCCGTGCGACTCGAACGTGACGGCGCCGAGCGTGAACGTCTCGTCGGTGTCGAAGTAGAACGTGCCGGGCGTCGCGCTCGTGAACGTGGCCGAGATCGTGCCGCTGGACGGCAGATTCACGCGCGGGCTGAAGAAGCGCAGGTAGCTCACGTTGCCGAGATCGGTGAACCGGAGCGAACCGGTCACATCGATGCTTTGTTTCCCGACGAGTTGAAAATCCGCCGGGCCGCCCCAGGTCGCGAGGCTGAGCGTCGGCGTGGTGATCGTCAGCGTGTCGGCGAGCAAGCCGGTGAGGAGCGTGTCGGATTGGCTGTTGAGGAACGGGCTCTCGCTCTTCGGCACGAGCAGCGGCGAGCGGAAGAGGCGCGCCTCGGGCAACGTGGGCGTGGAGAGCGTCGTGGAGGTGTTGAGCGCGAGGCGTTGCGCGGCGGTGAACTCGCCGACGAGGTTGTTGTCGGCGTCGGGGCCGGCCGTCTCGATGCCGCTCACCTGCGTCTCACTGCTGGCGGCGAAGACGAGGAAGCCGGTCGTGACGTAGCGGCCGAGACCCACGGCCTTGCCCTGCGTCTGGATCGCGCGGTCGATGCGCGCCTGCGACGGCAGAGGCCGCGAGAAACCCTGGACGAGTTTCGAGCCCTTCACCTGCCGCGCGAGGTCGAACGGCACGATCGGTCCCGGCACGCCGATGCCGCCGGCGCCGGGGCGCACGAACGTGAGTTGGCCCGCCTCGAGCTGGAGCGCGTTGCCCGAGGCGAATTTCACCTCGGCGCGTCCCTCGAGCACGAGAAGCTTGTAGCCGCCGTCGGGCGTGGTCGCGGCGATGAGCGTCGTGCCGAGCACGGTGGCCGAGGCCGACGACGTGCGGATCGTGCCGCCGCCCTTGCCGGTCGGGGAATGAAACAAGAGGCTGCCGCGATCGAGGCGCAGCTCGCGCCCGCGCGGGTCGAAGGCGAAGAGCGTGTTCGCGCCGACGCGCGTGATCGTGCCGTCCTCCGCGCGGAGCTCGGCGCGCGACTCGCGTCCCGTGCGCAGGCGATCGGGCGCGCGCAGCTCCATCTGCACGACGGCGGGCGCCACCGTCTCCGTCGGCACGGTGATGCGGTCGACCTGATTGACGACTTCGGTGACGGTGGAATGGTCCAGCACCAGCGGCGCCGCGGACAACGCAGACGCGAGCACGAGAAACCCGAGGCAGGGGGCGGTTTTCATGACGGAGAGGAGGTTCATTTTTCTTCGAGGCGGAGCGTGCCGTCCCACGACGACGGCGGGCGCGCGGCCAGCGCGTCGGCCCGTTGGGCCTGAAACGCGACCAGCTCGCGCGCGCGCGGCGCGTCGGGGGCGAGAGCGGCAAAGCTCGCTCGCGCCGCAGCGAATTCGCCGGCCTGCAGCAACGCGACGGCTTTTGGGTAACCATTTTGCCACAATGGCTCGGGCTCGTCGGCGCGGCCGACCGGCGTGAACACCTCCACCGGCGCCGCGCGGCCGGCGAGCCGCAGGCGCGCGACGAACGCGAAACGGAAACGCCCCGCCGCCAGCCGCGCCACCGGCTCGCCCACGAGCAGCGGCAGGCCGAGGTGCTTCGTCGCGCCCTCGAGGCGCGAGGCGGTGTTCACCGCGTCGCCGAGCACGCCAAATTCCATGCGCCGAGGATGACCAATGTTGCCGACGGTGACGAGACCATGCTGCAGCCCCACGCCCATGCGCAACGGCACGCGATCGGGGCGACGCGCCCACTCGACGTTGAGGCGCGCGAGCGCTTCGTCCATCGCCAGCGCCGCGGCGACGGCGCGCTCCGCGTCGACCGCCTCGCCCGCCGAATGCGTGTCGCCCCAGACGGCGAGGATGGCGTCACCGATGAATTTTTGCACGGTGCCGCCTTCGGCGAGGATGCCGTCGACGGTCGCGTGAAAATACTCGTTGAGCTGCGCGACGAGGTCCGCCGCCGGCCGCTCTTCCGAGAGGCGCGTGAACCCGCGCAGGTCGGAGAACAACACCGTCACCGGCCGGCGCTCGCCGCGCATGGCCGCCGCGAGCGACTCCGGCTGGCGCACGATCACCTCGGCGATTTGCTCCGACACGTAGCTGCCCAGCAGCGTCCGCAGCCGGCGTCGCTGGCGTTGTTCGCCGGCGTAGCGCACGGCGATGCCGCCAATGCCCGCCGTCACCAGCGCCAGCGAAGGAGCCGCCACCGGCACGAGGCCGCCGCTCGCGATCAGCGTGACTTGAGCGAGCGCCAGCCACGCCCCGAGCACGGCCAGCAACGTGAACGCCTGTCGCACCGCGCCCGCCGCGCGCAGACAGATCACTCCCGCCAGCGCCGCCGCGATCCCCACCGCCAGCCAGCCGACCCACGGCGGAGTCGCCCAGAGGAGGCCGCGCCCGACGAGCGACGCGATGAGGTTGGCCTGCAGTTCGGCTCCGGCCATCATGCCGAACGGCGTGGCGTGGTAGTCCTTGAACCGCAACTCCGACCACGGCCCGACCACGACGATCCGGTCGCGGAAAAACTCGCCGCGCGCGAGCAGCGAGCCGTTCCAGCGGTCCTCGAGAAAGAGGTTTTCGATCGGCACGCGCGGAATCGTGCCGTCTGGACCGAGATAATTGATGAGCTCCGCGCGCGCGCCCGCGGAGGGATCGGTTCGCAACGCACGCGCGACCGCGAGCGCGAACGACGGTTCGGCCGCGTTGCCGCCTGATGCATCGCCGAGCAGTTCGCCCGGCGCGAGCGCGAGCCGTGTCTCGCGCACAACACCGTCGTCGTCGGGCCAAATGTTCGCGTAGCCGGCACTCACCTGCGGCGCTGCATCGGCGAACATCGCGCGCGGCTCGATCGACGTGACGCTGCGTTCGCCTTCGAGCGTGTCGGCGACGACGTATTGCCGCGACAGCACGACCGGCACCGGCGACGCCGCGAGCGCCGCGGCGAACTCCGGATCGCCCGCCGTCTCCGCCGTGAATACGACGTCAAACGCCACCGCGCGCGCGCCGGCGCGGGCGAGTTGGTCGAGCACCGCCGCGAACACACGCCGGTCCCACGGCCACGGTCGGCCCATGCGCGCCAACACCGATGCGCGCGCGGCCTCGGCCGGAGCTCGCTCGGCGATCGTGAAACTCGAATCCTCGATGCTCACCAGCACCACCGGAACCGTGTCCGCCGCGACGCCCCGCAGTTGCAGCCGGAAGTCCACCGTGTCCGCCTCCCAATGCCGCAGCCACGTCCACGGCGTCGCAAAGAAACATGCCGCTGCGATGGCGGTCCAGACGATCGCCCGGGAGCCCAAAGACACGGGGGTGGGGCGCGGATTCCTCACGTGAACACCGGAAAAAATCCCCGTCCGCCCCGTCGCTGGGCAAGCGCCAAGGCTGCGCAGATATTGTCCGCTTTCTGTCCCCGCTTCGGCGACCGGAGGCGGAGCGACTCGCCTTTTTCCCCCGGCGCGCGACGGCGCCCGGACGGACGGGCGCCGCGCCCGGCTCCGGCTCGCGTGACACAAGACGGCCTTGCCGGCCGCTCGGTTCGCGACGACCCTGCCCTCCCTCATGCAAAAGCACTCCTTCGACAAACGCCGCATCAAGGTTCTGCTCCTCGAAGGCATTCACCAAAATGCCGTCGATGTTCTCGAAGCCAGCGGCTACTCGTCGGTCAAGACGCTCCCGAAATCCCTCACCGGCGACGCGCTCAAGGCCGCGCTGAAGGACGTGCACTTCCTCGGCATCCGCTCGCGCACCGACATGACCGCCGAGATGCTCGAGGCCGCGCCGAAACTCGCCTCGATCGGCTGCTTCTGCATCGGCACCAACCAGGTCGACCTCAAGTCCGCCGCGCTGCGCGGCATCCCGGTTTTCAACGCCCCCTACTCCAACACCCGCAGCGTCGCCGAGCTCGTCGTCGGCGAAGCGATCATGCTGTTGCGCGGCATCCCCGACAAAAACGCGCTCGTGCATCGCGGCGGCTGGTCGAAGAGCGCCGAGGGCAGCGTCGAAGTCCGCGGCAAGACGCTCGGCGTGATCGGCTACGGCCACATCGGCACGCAGGTCAGCATTCTCGCCGAGCACATGGGCATGCGCGTGATTTTCTACGACATCGAGGGCAAGCTCCCGCTCGGCAACGCCAAGGCCGTCTCGAAGCTGAGCCAGCTCCTCGCCGAGTCCGACGTCGTGTCGCTGCACGTTCCGGAAACGCCCTCGACGAAAAACATGATCGGCCGCGCGCAGCTCGCCCACATGAAGAAGGGCGCGCACCTCATCAACGCCGCCCGCGGCACCGTCGTCGACATCGATGCCCTCGCTGAAGCGCTCGAGAAAAAACATCTCGGCGGCGCCGCCATCGACGTCTTCCCCGTCGAACCGAAGGGCAACGACGAGGAATTCGTCTCGCCGCTGCGCAAGTTCGACAACGTCATCCTCACCCCGCACATCGGCGGCTCCACGATCGAGGCGCAGGCCAACATCGGCACCGAGGTCGCCGAGAAGCTCGTGCGCTACTCCGACAACGGCTCGAGCGTCACCGCGGTGAATTTCCCCGAGGTCACGCTCCCCGAGCACGCCGGCACCGGCAAGTCGCGCCTGCTGCACGTGCACAGAAACGTCCCGGGCGTCCTCGCGCACGTGAACGAAAAATTTTCCAAGCGTGGCGTGAACATTTCCGCGCAATACCTGCAGACCAACGAGCACATCGGCTACCTCGTCATGGACGTCGACGCCGGTGCCTCCGAGGTCGCGATCGACGAACTCTCGACCGTCCCCGGCACGATCCGCGCGCGGTTGCTCTACTGAGCGCGGTCCCGCTTCGATCGCGTGGCGCGAGCCCGTCCGTCGTGGCAGCCGATGTCGGTCGGCGGTTCACCCGCCTCCGCTGCGCTTCCGCCCTTCGCCAGCCGACTGACGTCGGCTGCTACGACACACCGCGCGCTTCGCACCGAGGATTGAATAACCGCCCGTGTTGCGCCGTCCTATCCGCATGAACCTCCGCCGCGCCCTGCCCCTGCTCGCCGTGCTACCCGCACTCGCCTTCGCGCAACCGCGCAACGATCACCGTGGCCCGCGCGTGGTGCTGTTCGAGCATCCGAATTTCCAAGGCGGCGCGATCGTGCTCCGCCCCGGCGAGGCGATCGACAACCTCGCGCGCGTCAACTTCGACGACGGTCGCCGCGCCAACGACCGCATCACTTCCATCCTGGTCGAAGGCGGCGCGGACGTGACGGTCTACACCGACGCCTACTTTCGCGGCGATGCCCTGCGCGTGACCGACGACCTGCGCGACCTCTCGCGCGGCGACCACCGCGTCATTCGCTTCAACGACCGCATCTCCTCGATCCGCGTCGATTTCCGTCGCGGTCCGGAGCGTCCGCCAGGCCGCGGCCATGACGACGATCGCGACCACGACCGTCCGCCGCGCATCGATCCCGACAAGATCGTCCGCCGCGCCTATCAGGACATCCTCGAGCGCGAGCCCGACGAGTCCGGCCTGCGGCATTTCCGCAGCATGATCGTCGACCGCGGGTGGTCCGAGAAGCAGGTGCGCGATTCGCTCCGCGCGAGCGACGAATATCGCGTCACCTACATGACCGCGCGCCTGAATCGCGTTTACCGAGAAGTTCTCGGTCGAGACGTCGACCCCCGCGGCTTCGAGCACTATCGCAATAAGATCATCGAGCACGACTGGAGCGACGACGACATCCGCCGCGACCTCCGCAACAGCGAGGAATACCGCAATCGCCCGCGTTCGTAGAACGCGCCGTGAGGTAGCGCCGGCACCGACGTCGATGCAGGCGGGACGCCTGCGCGGTGCTCAGCCCTTCGGGGGCGTCACCGCGCCGCTGGGAGCGGGCGTGCCGGTGGTGCTCGGTGCGGACCGAACCGTCGTGCGGAGGAACGCTCCGAGCCCCTGCGAGCGATATGCGTTCGCGATCTCCGGGCCGACCAGCGCTTCGAGCCGCGAGTTCAGCCGCGCGACCGCTTCCTGGATCTTCGCACCGTCGACCGGCTGCCCGTCGGCGCGTTGCGTCAGCGCGCGCATCGTCGTTCGGCTTTCGTTGTTCAATTCGTAGAGCTGGTAGGTGACGGCCGGCGCGAGGCTCGGATATTTTTCCGTGAACCGCGCGACCTGTCCGTAACCCGGGTCCGCCGACTTCAAATACGTGTGCGCCCGCTCGTCGCCGAGGATCGCACGCACCTGTTCGTAGAATGCCTGCGCGCTGTCGGACCTGGGCGCGTCCAGATCGACGATCGAGAACCCCGTCGACGCGTTCGGGTCGCGCGCCTTTTGCGCCGCGAAGAGCGCGTTGTATTCCTCCTCCGTCACCTTCAAGTCGCGCAGGCCGCGCATCACCATCGATGCCGCGCCCGAGTTCTGCCGCTCGTAGTCGGCGTAGGCTTCCGGCCCGAGCGCCGCCTTGATGTCGGCCAACCGCTCCTTTTCCAGCGTCCTGAATTGGTCGCCCAATGCCCTGCCTTCCTCCGCTCCGATCGCGCCGGACGGTGCGAGATCGGACATCATGTCCTGATAATCCCGATCGATCTTCAGCAGCGCCGCCACTTTGTCGTCGGACAAATCGCCGTAGCGCTCGCGGCGCGTGTTCGGATCGAGCGTCGCGAGCTGCGAACCGGAAGCGCCGAGGATTTCCTCCTGCAGTCGCAGCAACTCGCGCCCGGCTTCCATCTGCATTTTGCGCACGTCGCGGTTGTTCGAGCTCAACTGCCAGAACGGCAGCTCCGCCACCTTCGCGTAGGCGCGGTCGCGCAACATCGTGCCAACGATCTTCGCGACCACGGCCGGGGGAAAACCGGCGGCGCGCAAGTTGGCGGCCAGCGTGCGCAGGTCGTCGTTCGACGCGCTGGGCGCGCCCCACACGAACGGACGCGCCGCCGTTGCGGCCTGGTCGGCCGAGTTCGCGGCGCGGCGACTGGCGGCACTCGCCACCTCGGCCGCCTGCGCGCGGGCGCGATCGCCCGCGGCGGCGGGCGCTGTCGCCGAGCGGGCGAACGCGAACCAGACATTCATGCCGAGCGACGCGGCGAGCAGAGCGATCAGAATCGTGTTTTTCATGGCGGCGTCTCCTCAGCCTCGCGGCGGCACGGTGCGGTTGGCGGGACGTGCCGTGGGCGCGACAAATGTGCGCCCGAAATTCGTCTTGCGATAAGCGGCGGCCGCTTCTGGTCCGAGCAACGCCTCGAGGCGCGTGTTCCACCCGGCATAGGCGGCTGCCAGGCTTTCGGGAGTGTTCTGCGCGCCGGCGGTGGCGAGCGAGTTGCGGGCTTGTTGCACTTCGTAGCGGAGTTGGAGCGCCTGATAGGCGACGGCGGGCGTCACGGACGGGAATTGCTTCGTGAGGCCGGCGAGATTGCGGAATTCGTAATTGGTCGCGGCGAGGTAGCCGTAGAATCGATCGTCCGCGAGGAGCGCGCGCGCCTGCTCGAAGGCGGCGAGTTCGCCGGCCTGCCGCGCGGTCATCTGCTCCGTGGTCACCCGGCCGATCAGCGCCGGATTGGCGGTCTCGAAGGCGCGGCGTATCTCGTAGAGCGCGGCGAACTCGGCGGCGTTCACCGCGATGTTCTGCACGGCGAACGAGAGCGAGCGCGCGGTGTCGGAATTGCGCAGCTCGTAGTCGGCGAGTTCGGCGGGCGTGAGAATTCTTTCGAGGTCGGCGCGCATTTCCGTCTTCAGCAAACTCCGCTGCTGCTGCCGCGCCGCCCACTCGTCGGAGTTGAAGAACATGCCGTCCTGATTGCGCGACAAGTCGGTCTGCATTTCCTGGTAGTCGCGCTCGACGGCGGCGATGGCGTCGATCTTCGTGTCGGCGAGATTGCCGTATTGCCGGGCGCGCGTGACAGCGTCGATCTGCACCGAGCGGCGCGCGTCGGGGCCGAGGATCGCCTCGAGGGCGCGCGCGATCTCGCGCCGGTATTCCTGCATTTCTTTTTGGGTCGTGCGCCGCTGCCAGAAGGGGACTTTCGCCTCGGGGCTCTCGGCGAGGCGGCGCTGCTGATACAGCTCGGTCACGATGCGATTGATGATCGGCGACGGAAAACCGGCGGCGCGCAGGTCGTTCACGAGTGCGCGAAACTCGTCGTCGGTCGTCGGTGCGTGCCAGGTGAGGCCGCGCGGCGCGACGGCGTCCGGTTCGCCGGTTTTCGCGGCAGCGGTCGCCGCTTTCGGCGGCGTCGCTGCGGATGCGCCACGGACGCCGGGCGCGACCGCGGCGGGTGCAGCGCGGTCGCCGTCGGGCGGCGCCGCCGCTTCGCGGGCGCGCGCGAAGAGAAACCAGGTATTGCCGACGAGCGAAAGGCCGAGGAGGGCGAACAGCAGCGTGCGATTCATGAGGACGACAGCGAGACGTTCCGCTCCGACATGGCCCGTCGTCGCAGCGATTTCGCGGAGCATCGACGGCAACCGCGCGGTTGTCCAGCACGCGACCGCGTAATCACGGGCGTCCGGGCGACCCGAAGAGTTTTCCCTGCGGCGTGCGCCGGTAGGCGGCGGCCAGCTCCGGCCCGAGCAGCGCCTCGAGCTTCGCCGCGAACGGCGCAAGCGCGGCGCGGCCCTCGGGGGTGTTGGCGGGATCGGAGGCGCGGCCGGACGCGGCAGTTTGAGCGACGGCGAGCATCGCCGCCGATTGAAGCTGGTAGAGCTGGTAGGTCTGCTCGCGCGTGATCGCGGGCCGTTTTTGACTGAATTGCGCGACGCGGGCGTAGAGCGGATCGCTCTTCTCCATGTAGCTGTAGAAGCGGTCGTCGGTCAGAATTTTTCGCACTTCCTCGGCTGGCGCTGCGTTGTCGTGGAGGTAGGGCGCCAGCTCCGCCGCGCCCTCGGTGCGCGGGATCGACGCCAGATAGTTCCGCTGCATCTGGTAGAGCGCCATGTATTCCTCTTCGGTCACCTCGATGTCGCGCACGCCGTTGAGGACGGGGCGGGCGGCGCGCGAGCCGCGGCGCTCGTAATCCTCGAACTCCTCCGGCGTAAGCACGGCGGCGAGGTCGCGCTCCTTTTCCTCCTCGAGCAAGCGGATGCGCGCGCGGCCCTCGAAGGTCTCTAGCGCATCGCCGCCCTCGCCGTCGCGGCGTTGCGACCAATAGACTTCGCCGTAGTCCTGCTCGATTTTCTCGAGTGTGGCGATCTTCTCGTCGGAAAGGCTGCCATAGCGTGCGGCGCGATGAATCGGGTTCATTGGAACGCGATCGCGTTTCCCGAATGCCGCCTCCTCGGTGGCGGTCATCAGACGGGTCAACTCCGCCTGCTCCTCTCGTGCCGGCTTGGCATCATAGGACTGGTGCCAGAACGGCAATTTGCCGAGCCGGCCAGCGGCCAACGCCTCCTCGTAAGCCGCGCCGAAGATGAGCGAGCGAATCGTTTGCGGAGGGAATCCAGCGGCGCGCAAATCCTCCGCGAGAGCCCGCCATTCCTCCGCCGTCTTGGGCCGATGCCAGACGACGCCGCGCTTTGCGCCGGCGGCACCCGCAGCAGTCGTCGATTCCACGACCGCGGCACCGGCAGCCCGCCCAGCTTGGCCCTCGCCGGCGCGGCCGGCCGTCGCGAGAGCGGCCGACGTCTTCGCCTCGCGTGTGACGCGGGCCCAGAGCACCAGGTTGACCAAAAGAGAGAGCGCGAGGGCAGTCGCGAGGACAGGAGCAAGTTTCATCGGGGTGCGGGCGCGGCGGCCCAGACCGCGCCTCAGGGCCGCAACGCTAGCGTCCGCACCTCCGCGAAGTCCAGCATGCGCCCCGTCGATTTTGCGCGCGGGCTGTAAGAAACCGCCCTTCTTGGCTACTAATCAGGCAAACGATGACTGCGTCCGCCCAGGAATCTCTCTTTCGCGCCTGGCTGGCCGCCCACGCCGCCATCCCGCGCAAGATCAGCCGCGTCTACGCGCCGGGCGACCACGACGACCTCCACCAGGCCATGCTCGTGCAGCTCTGGCGCTCGCTGCCGCGCTTCAACGGCCAATGCGCCGCCACGACGTGGATCTACCGCGTGTGCCTGAACACCGCGCTCACCTGGCGGCGCGACGAGGCGCGGCGCACGCGCTGGCTGGCGTCCGAGCCCGCGTCCGACGTGCCGGCGACCGCGCCCGACGGCGAGAACACGGAGCGCATCGCTCGCCTTTACGCCGCGATCCATCAGCTCGCCGCCGCCGACCGCACGCTCGTGCTGCTGCTGCTCGACCAGCTTCCGTATTCGGAAATAGCCGAAATCACCGGCCTCACTCCCAACGCCGTCGGCGCACGCCTCACGCGGGCCCGCGCGCGGCTGGCTCAACTCATCGAACAAATCCCATGACCCTCCCCGAAGCTGAATTCCTCTGGCGCGGCCAGTCCGCGCCCTCGTCGCACGATGCCGCCGCGCTGGCCGAGCGCGTCCGGCGCGAAGCCCGCGCGTTCGACCGCCGCATCCTGTGGCGCGACGTCACGGAAATCGCGGCCTCGTTGCTGGTCGCCGGCGTGTTCGCCGTAAGTGGCCTGCGTAGCGGCGCGCCCCTCGCTTGGCCGATCGCCACCGGCCTCTTCGCCCTGGTGCCGGCGGCCTTCCTGAT
This sequence comes from Opitutia bacterium, assembly GCA_016187945.1. Taxonomy (GTDB): domain Bacteria; phylum Verrucomicrobiota; class Verrucomicrobiia; order Opitutales; family Opitutaceae; genus Didemnitutus. The sequence goes on along the minus strand of JACPIT010000005.1, from coordinate 531,313 downwards.
CGCCGGCCGGATCCGGCGCCTGCGGCATGCACCGGCCGCGTCGGCTGCATTGCGCGATCACATCACGGCGGCGCTCGACGCACTCGACGTGCAAATCCGGCTGCTGAGCACCGTCGCCTGGTGGTATCTCGCGCCGCTCGGCGTCGCCGCGTTGCTTTTCCTCGGCGGCGCTTTCTTCCAACCGAACTCGCCCGTTCCCTGGCCGGCCATGGTGGTCGGCCTGCTCGGCGCGGCGATCGCGCTGAGCGTGGTCTGGGTCTGGGTCTACCGTCTGAACCAGCGCGCCGTGACCAGAGGACTCGAACCGCGTCGCCGCGATCTCGCCGAGACGCTCACGCAGCTCGCCTGAGCGAAAACAGCGATTCAGCGCAGGCGCAGCGTCCGCGTCTCGCCGAAGTCGAGTGTCGTGAAATCCGGCTCAGGCACGCCGTGCACTTCGCGGGCGATGGCGAGGTCGAGGAGCGGCTGGTCGATCGCTTCGTTCGTGAGCTGGAACGTGCCGAAATGCATGCCGAGACTCTGCCGCGCGCCGAGCGCGAGGTGCGCGCGGACGGCTTCGTCGGGATTCATGTGCACCGGAAGCATGAACCACCGCGGCTCGTAAGCGCCGATCGGCATCAGCGCGAGCGCAGGCGCGCCGAGTTTTTCGCGGATCGCCGCGAAGTGCGGCCCCCAGCCGGAGTCGCCGCAGAAGAACACGTCGCCGGCGCGCGTGTGCAACATCAGGCCGTTCCAGAGCGTGCGACAGCGATCCCACGGCGCGCGCGCCGTGAAGTGCTGCGCGGGCGTCGCGGTCACGCGCAGCAGCGGTTGCGCCGGCGCGTTCGACTGATCGAGGTGGAACGCGTTGACCTCAACGCGTTCGGAGCGGGTTGAGGTCAACTCGCTCCACCTGGCGCGCGATGGCTCACCGTCGCTCGGGATGACGTCGGCCGTCTGCCACCAATCGAGTTCGACGACGTCGGACTCGATTTCGCGCGCGGCGAGCCACGCCTGGTTGCCGAGCGACGTGACGAATTTCGGGCGCCGATGGCGCGCCAGCCAGTGCAGCGTGGCGAGGTCGAGGTGGTCGTAGTGGTTGTGCGAGACGAGCACGACGTCGATCGCGGGCAACTCATCGAGCCGCAGCGCCGGCGGCCGCGCGCGCTTCGGGCCGAAGAGGCCGAACGGTCCCGCACAGCGCGCGAAAATCGGGTCGGTGAGAATCGTGAGCCCGGCGAACTGGAGCAGGAACGTCGAGTGGCCGATAAACGTCACCGCGACTTCGCCCGGCGCGACGCTCGCGGGCAATTGCACGCGGCGCGGTGGCGGCACGTCGCGCGGCCAGCGTTGGAGATCGCCGCGGAGTTGTTGCAGCCACCAGCGCGGCAGTGACGAGAAGCCGAGTGCCTGCGGTTGCGGCGGCGGATTGAAGAAGCGCTCGCCGTCGCAGTGATCGCTGACCGGAAATCGCGGCGCGCGCGGCATGTGAGGCGGACGCGCTCAGCAGGCGCGGCCGAGTTTGCGTTTCGCCTGCTCCCAGAAATCCAGCAGCGCGCGGAAGTCCTGTTCCTTCGTGCCGCTGTGGATGATGTAGTCGTAGGTGTAGCGCTCGACCATTTCGAGTTCGGCGCTTTGCATGCGGCGCGCGAGTTCGTCGGGCGTGACCGCGCCGCGGCCTTGCAGGCGCTCGCGCAGCACGTCGATCGAGTCGGGCGCGACGAACATCGTGACGAGCCGGCCGTGCAACCCCGGCGTCGTCCGCTCGGCGGAGCGGATGCTGCGCACGCCCTGCACGTCGATGTTCATGACGAGATTGGTGTGCGGCAGGCGGTCGAGCACGGCGGATTTCAACGTGCCGTAGAAACTGCCGTTGTGCACCTTGGCGGTCTCCAGAAATTCCCCGGCGGCGACGCGGCGGCGGAATTCCACCTCGGACAGGAAGTGGTAGTCGCGGCCGTCGACCTCGTTCGGGCGCGGCTTGCGCGTGGTGGCGGTGATGACGCGCTCGAAGCCCGGCACTTCACGCACGAGGCGGTCGCAGAGCGTGCTTTTGCCGACGCCGGAAGGGCCGGCGAGGATGAGCAACACGGTCGGATGATCGGCCATGGCTCAGTAAGCGAACGCGGCGCCGGCGGTGACGAGTCCGTAAACCAGCAGGAACACTCCGAGCGTCCGCGCGCGCCTCGGTTGTTTGAAGAGCCACTCGAAAAAATCGCGCAGACGATACGGTGCCGCCGCGAGGTAGAGCGCCGCAGCCAGCGCGACGTAGACGGCGGTGACCATCAGCAGGCGCTGCGGGTGCGTCCACTCCATATAGGCCGCGTAGAGCAGCGGCTCGGCGGCGAGCAGCGTGAGGATGCACAGCCCGCGCACGGCGAGGAAGTCGGGCGCGTAGACGAACGCGAGCACGGCGAGCGCGCCGAATGCGAGCATCACCGGCGCGGGGTTTTGGAAGAAAATCAGGTCCGCCTCGCCGAGCCGCGAGAGCCGGAAGAGAAACCACAGCGCGCCGCCGCCGAAAAAGAGCCAGGCGCCGCGCTGCGAGCGCGGCAGGGCCCTGGCCGTCGAACTGACACGCGGATCGCCCCACGCCAGCAACGCGCCGAGGAGCGCGAGGAAGAGACCGGGCAGGAGGGTGGCGAGAAAAAGAGACATGAAGAAATCTTTCTCTTAATCTTTCTCTTTCTCTTCAATCTCTTCGTTTGAGAGATAGTTAGCGGCGTCCTCGTGCACAGCCCCACCAAAGCGAGCGATCAAACCTGCGGTCATGGAAACAACCTCGATGAGAATGGATTTCCCAATCGTAACTTCATCATCCGAAACAAGCTGTTTCACACGCAAAACGTCGAGGCAGGCGGCACATTCGACGCCCGAACCACGTGCGATGTCGAAAAACCGGCAACGGTCGGGGTGCGACCGCTTGCCATTTCCTTCTGCGAGATTCAGCGCGATGCTGGTAGACGCACGATCAAGCTGATCTTTGGCGGCCACCCTGCCGGGCAACCGATCGATGATGGGGGTGATCCACCCGATGAAACGAAGCGCTTCTTGGTAAGCCTTTAGTTTTTCGTGGTCGAAGATCGGAGCGCTCATCGGAGGGAGAAAGATTAAGAGAAAGAGGAAAGAGAAAGATCTACGGCTCCACGCCGGCGAGCTCCAGCTCGCCGTAGAGCACGGCGGTGGAGGCGCGGTTGATCTTCACCGGCACGAGTTCGCCGATCAGGCGCTCGTGCGCGGCGAAGTGCACGATGCGGTTGCCGCGTGTGCGGCCCATGTAGCCGAGGCCTTTCTTGTCCGGGCCTTCGACCAGCACTTCCTGGGTCGTGCCGAGGAGCGTGGCGTTGCGGCGGTCGGAGTTTTGCTCTAGCAGGCGGAGCAGGATTTGATTTCGCTCCTCCTTCACCTCGTCGGGCACTTGGTCGGCCAGCTCGGCCGCCGGCGTGCCGCTGCGGATCGAGTATTTGAAGATGTAGGCCATGTCGTAGTTGCAGGCCTCGAAGAGCGCGCGCGTCTGCTCGAAGTCCTCCGCCGTCTCGCCGGGGAAGCCGACGATGATGTCCGTGGAGAAATACATGTCCGGCCGCACGCGGCGCAGGTCGTCGACGATCTGCCGGTAACGATCGCGCGAGTAGGGCCGGTTCATCAGCCGCAGGATGCGGTCGCTGCCGCTCTGCATCGGCAGGTGGACGTATTCGCAGAGTTTCTCGAGGCGGCCGTAGGCGGCGACGAGGTCGTCCTTGAAGCCGCGCGGATGCGGCGAGGTGAAGCGGATGCGGCGAATGCCGGAGATGGCGTTCACGCGTTCGAGCAGTTGCACGAACGGGCTGACGCCACCCGTGTGCTGGTAGTCGCGCCGGCCGTAACTCGTGACGATCTGGCCGAGCAGCGTGATCTCGCGCACGCCGCGATCGGCGAGCTCCTCGCACTCGCGCACGATCTCGTCCATCGGCCGCGAGCGTTCGTCGCCGCGGGTTTTCGGCACGATGCAGAACGCACAGTCCATGTTGCAGCCCTGCTGGATCGAGACGAACGCGGTCACTTGCGGCAGCGGCTCGGAGCCGCTGCCGGGTTGAGAGTTGAGAGTTGAGGGTTGAGAGCCGGAAGCGTCGGCGGGGAGCGGAGTCCCCGCCCTACCCGGCTCGTCCTGCGGCAGCAGGTGGTCCTTGATCGTGTTCTGGGAGCCGGCCTCCTCGGCGATGTCGACGATGCGCGTCGGCAGCACCGCGCCGGCTTCCTGCGCAGCGCGCAGGTTGTCGAGGTGGTCGGGAACCTGGTGAAACTTCTGCGTGCCGACGATGAGGTCGACATCCGGCAGGGCGTCGAGCAGCGCGGCGCCGCGGTTTTGTGCCATGCAACCCAGGATGCCGATCACGAAGCGCGGATTGCGTTTCTTCCTCTGCGAAAGGTAGCCCGCTTTGCCGATGGCCTTCTGCTCGGCCATGTCGCGCACGCTGCAGGTGTTGAGCAGCATCACGTCGCACGCGTTCTCGTCCTGCACGATGCGATAGCCCCGCGCGCGCAGCATCGCCGCGACCGCCTCGCTGTCGCGCTCGTTCATCTGGCAGCCGTAGGTCTTGATGAAAACCCGATTCATGCGGACGCGCGGACGCGGCCCCGCCGAAGCTCCGGCGCAGGTGGGCAGCCATGGGTTTGGAGGAAGACGCGATTCATCCGTGAAGGGGCTCTAGCTACCTGCAACGGTCGCGCGGTCAACGCGGGAAACGGTTTCGCGTCCCGACGGTCTCAGTCCGAGCGCCCGGATGAAAACCCCGCATTGGAACCCCAACGACGCCGAGGCACAAAGCCGCAGGAATCCTCCTCGCCGCCGCGACGGCCTTGTTGGCCGCAAAAAGCGCAGGAATCGCAAAAGTCTCTTTGTGCTTTGGGCGCATTTGTTGGCCAATGCCCTGCCTTCCGCCTCATGAAAATGCTCCGCGCCCTGCCGCCGCTCCTGTTTTTCGCCGCCACGGCATTCGCGCAGCCGGCCAGGCCCGCGTCGGCCAAGCCGCCGCCAGAGCCCGAGCCGGAGATCGACCTCGATGCACTCTATCGGCAGGGCAAGCAGCTCTTCGACGACTACGCGCCGCCGGAGGTGAAGCGGGAATTTTATTTCCCTTCTAAGCAGGAGTGGGACGCCTTCGCCGCGCGCCTTCAGGCGGCGCTCGATCAAAACGATCTGCGCGCGCTCGCCGCCTACGAACCCGAAGCCCGCGCCGCACTGAAGGCGCTTCAACTTTTCCCCGACTACGCGGATTACGCCGAGTGGCTCGAAGAGCGCCTCGACTACATCCAAGCCGCGAGCCTCGCCGTGAAGCAACCCGGCCACGCGCTCCCGCCGAAGCCGCCCGCGCTGAAACCCGGCCAGCGCCCGCCGATCGCGACGCCCGACATCCCCTACTACCAGCTCTGGCTCGCTCGCATGCGCACGCGCCCGGTGCCACTGCGCGCGCCGCAACTGCTGCCGATCGTGCGCGCGGCGTTCGACACCGAGGGCGTGCCGGCCGATCTCGCGTGGCTCGCGGAGGCCGAGTCGACGTTCAATCCCGCGGCGCGCAGCCCTTCCGGCGCGCGCGGGCTCTACCAGTTTATGCCCGCAACGGCGAAGAGCCTCGGCCTCAGCACGTTTTTGCCCGACGAGCGCGCCGACCCGGAAAAATCCGCCCGCGCCGCCGCGCGCTACCTGCGCACGCTCCACGGCAAATTCGGCGACTGGCCGCTCGCGCTCGCCGCCTACAACGCCGGCGAAGGCCGCGTGCGCCGCCTGCTCGAAGCGAAGCGCGCGAAGACCTTCGCCGCGATCGCGCCGCATCTGCCGTCCGAGACGCGCATGTATGTGCCGAAGGTTCTCGCCACGCTCGAAATTCGCGCCGGCGTCCCGCCCGCCCGCCTCGCCCCGCCCCGCAGCGGCTGAGGCCAGTGCACGCCTGTGCCGACGCGCCGATAAAAGTGGGCGCGCGACTCGCCGGACGCGAGCGAGCGAGTGGCGCGATGCGCGCGCCGCTCTCGAATCGCGGCGTAAAGCGCCCCTACGTTTCGCGCGAGCGACGGCTCGGCCTCGCTCGGAAAAACCCGGCGAAAAAGGGCCGGCCCACTCGGGCCGGCCCGACGTAGCCCGAAATTTCGGTTCAGCGCGCGGCGGCGCGCCGAGCATGCGCGAGCGATGACTCGCGGACGCCCACCATCCTACGGGAATGCAGCCCGGCGCTTCTGGGGAAATTTTTCCGCGACGACGGGAATTTTTCCCTGCCGTTCTTCTGAGTTGTCAGCCTGCGCGCGGCTCCGAAGCATCGCGCGGATGCTCCCCCGTCGCCTCGCCATCCTGCTCGTGCTTCTCGCATGCGGCTGGGGTGCGCTCGCTCGCGGCGCGGAGGTCGAAGCGTTGCTCGTCGTGATGGGCGACCAGCATTCCGCCTACGAACGCACGGCGCAGTTCATCGCGCTGGTCGACCGGCTGCGGTTGAAAAATCCCGACCTGCCGATCGCCGTCCTCCTCGACGGCGACACGCAGGAATACGGCAACGTCGTCGCGCGCCGCTCGCATGGCGCGATCGATTTCGAAATGTTCCGCGCGCTCGCGAGCCGCGTGCCGACCTTTCTCAATCTCGGCAATCACGACCCGGAATTCTACGACGTCGCCGAGACCTTGAAACGCGTGCGCGACACCGGCGTCGTGCCGATCAGCAATCTCCGCGACCGCAGCACGGGCAAATACTTCACCGATCCCGCCGTCGGACTGAAGCTCGGCCGCATCGACACCGTGCTCGTCGGCCTCACGACGGATCACCTCGCCACCTACCGTGTCCCGATCCGTCCGTCGCTCAAACCCGCCGAGCCCGTCGCGTGGGGCCGCGAATACCTGCCGCGCTTCGCGAAACAGGGTCCGCTCATCGTGCTCAGCCACGCCGGCCTCGAAGCCGACCGCGAGCTGCTCAAGATCGTCCCCGACGGCACCCTCTTCGCCGGCGCGCACGACCACCTGCGCTTCGTCCACCCGCAAGGCCACACCGTCTATTTCCACAGCGGCAGTTGGAACAGCCACGCCTCGCTCGTGTGGCTCCGTCAAGGCCTCGGCGGCGCGCTGCGATGGAGCGTCGAGCAAGTCGAGTTGTCCGAGACCGGCGCCGCCGACATGCCGATGGCCAGCTTCATCCAGAAAGTCCGCCGCGAACACCTCAAACCCGAAGACCTCGTGTCCGTCGGCCGGCTGCGCGCGGCGCTCCCGCCCGGCGCCGCCGCACGCTTTGTCGCCGGCGCGCTGCGCGACGCCGCGCGCGTCGACGCCGCGTTCATCGGCAACACCACGTTCGGCGGCGGCCTGCCGGCGGGCGAAGTGTCGCGCCTCGCCTTCGACGCGTGCGTGCGTTTCGACGGCGGCGTTTTCACGACGGAGATCGACGGCGTGCGCCTGCGCGAACTCGTCGCCGCCGCCAATCAGAACGTGAACACGCCGTTCGAGGAACGCCGCGGCGATTTCCTCGTCGCCGCCGCGCCCGAGACGATCGCGCCCGACCGCATCTACCGCATCGCCACGACCGATTGGGGCGCGCGCAACTCCGAGCGCTACTTCGGCTCCGCGACGCTGAGCTGGCAGGAGCTCCCCGGCGTGAAACTGAAAGCCGCCGCCATCGCCGCGCTGCAACGCTGAGGCGGGCGGAACCGATGCCGTCGTCCGCGAATGGCGCGAATTCGCACGACGGAAACCTCCCCCGCTCCGGGAGCCCGCTATCCTGCATCTCTCACCCTCTGTTGTGAATCGCCGACAAGCGGTGCAGACGTTTCGCGCGGTAGCGCGGGTGGGCGCCGCTGTCCCCAGCGGCGCCTTCAGCGTGCGCTGCCCTTGACGACGTGCGCGTCGTCGCCGGGGACGGCGACGACCACCTCGGCACCGCTCGCGAAAATTGCGACGCATGTCCGCGCTCCCGGATGCATCGTGCCGTTGCTTGTCAGCGCGAGTCAGACGTGGTCGGGCCGCCTGTCAGGCCGCAGCCTTGGCGAACGCCGATGGCCGCCGCGCCCGCGGCGCGCCCAGCGGTCGCGCCCTACCCGCGGAAAAGAACAAAATCGTCGAGCGATAGGCGGGATGCATCCGGCCTGTCGCTGCCATCGAGCGCGTGGAAAAGATCGTCTCCCTCTGAATTCGCGGCCATTCGCGCCATTCGCGGGAGCGCTCCGAGCGCGCGTTCACGGCGCCTCGATGTAGCCGTGCTTGATCGCGTAGTGCACGAGCTCCGCCGGCTCCCGCAGCCGGAGTTTGTCTTTCAGCATCGTCAGGTGGTTGTGCACCGTCTTCGCGCTGACGCCGAGGCGCTCGGCCAGCGCCTTCGGATTCTCGCCGCGGGCGAAGCCGCGCAACACCTCGCGCTCGCGCGCCGTGAGCGCCGCGCCGACCGCGCGGCTCTCGTCCACCATGCGATCCACCAGCAAGCGCGCGCTGTTCGGGCAATAATAAGTCTCCCCCTCGAGCACGCGGCGGATCGCGTCGCGCAACATCGCGAGATCGGACCGCTTCAGCACGAAACCGTGCACGCCGAGGCTCACCGCCTCGCGGACGAGGTGTCCCTGCTCGTTCGACGACATGAACAGCCAGCGCGTGCGCGGCAACTGCGGTCCGAGCGAGCGCACGAGATCGAAGCCCCGCCCGTCGGGCAGCATCCAATCGACGATCGCGAGGTCGGGCTTCGTGCGCGCGAGTACCTCCGCGCCCTCGGCGACCGTCGTGCAATCGCCCGCGAGTTCGAGTTGGAGATCGTCGCGCACGAGATGCGCCAGCAATTGGCGGACGAGCGTGTGATCTTCGACGAGCACGACGCGGGCTTTTTTGGGAGCGGCGGACATGAGCAAAATCTAGCGCGAGCGCGGCGCAGTCTGCCCGGGCGCAATGGAAATAGAAGCGGGAAAAACGCCCGCGCCGCCTTCGTGCCGCCCCGCGCCGAGCCCGAGCGCGCCGTGGCAGACTGTGCGCGCCATGAAAACCCGCCCCTTCACGTTCATCGCGCTGGCCCTGATGCTGGCGCTCGCCGCCCCGCCGACTCGCGGCGCCGAGAAAACCGCCGCCGAACTCGAGAAGGAACTCGCTCTCGCCAAGGCCGAAAACGCCGTCCTCAAAGCCGAGGCCGACCTGGCCAAAAAGAAGGCCGCGCTCCAGCAATTGCAGGGCGGCAAACCCGCGGAACCCGAAGACAAGCCCGGCGAAGTCGGAGAAAAAGCCGTCGAGCCAAAACCCAAGAAGGTGACCGCCGTCACCGAGGATTTGCGCGCGCACCTGCCGACTTCGTTCGAATGGCGCGAGGTGAAGAAGACCGGCACCGATCTCCTCACGCACGCCGGCACGCGCGTGATCGCGCCCTATACGATCGACAAGGCCACGAAGGAACTGAAGACCGACGGCACGCGCCTCGGTGGCTACCTGGAGCTTTTCTATTCGAACACGTGGGCCTGGCAGCCCGACGGCGCGGCCTCTTCGATCGCCTACGGCGTCGATCCGACGCTCTACGGCGGCAGCCAGTGGAACGACGCATGGAATCCGAAGCAGTCGCGTTGCGAACGCCAGCTTTTGAGCGATTCCGACGCCGTGTGGGTTTCGCCTATCCGCTGGTTCGAGGATCCGGACGACACCATCGACTACACCACGCGACTCTCGCTCGAATTTGCCAACGGCGCCAAAAACTCGGCCTCGACCGTCACCGGTTCGGGCGATTTCAGCGGCGAAGTCGGCTTGGATGCGCACATCCTACAGGGCTACGCGACGAACACCCTCTTCACGCTCGGCCTCGGCGGCTCCATCGGCGCGAGCACGGATCGCGAAGCTCGGCGCGTTCACCCACGCTACTTCGCGGGAATCGTCGGAAAATTCGGACGCGTCATCACCAAGGACGACGGCAAGAAGCGCCTGGCGCTCGCCCATCTCGGTTTGGGTCAGGCCTGGTTCGACAACGTGCAACTCGACCCGGACGACCCCACGAGATCGCACGTGCTCTTCGACGGCGTCGTGCCGAGTTACCGTCAGAACAAGTCCATGGCGCTCGAGTTCGAGCTCTTCTATCCGGTCCTCGACGCCAACTACGCCTACCTCGGTGCGCGCCTCTACAACCACACCGATCCCGGCCAGTGGTCGGTGACCGTCGGCTACTCACTCGATCTCGCGGAGTTCTTCAGCAGCTTCAAATCCAAGTCGAACGCCGCCGAACCCGCGACGGCCAACAAGGCTCCGGAGAAAAACGGCGAACGCTCCCCCCAGTGACCACAAAGCCACGTCCTGCGTGGCGCGGTTTGATCCCTCCCTGCCGGCCTCGCCCCTGAAATTGCGCCGCGGCGCGACTTCAGGGGCGAACGTCGTTCAGAGTCCGACGTTCAGCGGCTTTCCCGTTTTCGGCCAGCGAGGGAAACGCGCGATGCCCGTGGCGCCATCTTCCAGCCAGATGCTCGCGACCAACACCGGCAGTTTGCGGTCGAGCCGCCATTCCATCGGGTTGCAGTGATCGATCACGATCTTGCCGCTCGCGTCGAACACCGCGGCGTCGAGGTGCAGCGTCGTGCCGCCTCCGGTCTGCTTTTTGAACCAGCCCGACTTCACCGGCACGGCGAAAAAATTCGGATCATAGCCGCCCGGGTAGTCGACCTGCCCCATCGGATAGGGCGCGCTCTGGCCGAGAATCTCGCTCTTGCTGCCGGGCCACGGCTTCGTCCAGGCGTCGGGCGTGATTACCAGCAGCGCGCGCATCGCCTGCGCCGCGGCACCGAGCGACAGCGCCATTTTGCCGGCCGCGAGCCGGGCGGCAAACGCGCTCGTTTGCGACCACGCGCCGCCGGCCTGCACGTAGGTGGCGACGGTCACGCCGCCGCGTTGATCGAACATCACGCGCAGAACCTTGGTAAATCCGACGCCGGGGTTGAAGGGATTGGGAGGAACAACGATGGGATTCATGATGGCTGGTTTTTATTTTTCGGGTGTGACGCCGGGGTGGCGTCGGAAATCGCGACCGAATCGTTCAACCACAGACGCAGCGCCTGCTCGCACGCCTGCCAGGCTCGCTCGACCGCGGCGGAGTCCGCGGACAACGCCGCGTCTTCGAGTTGCGAACTCGCACGACGGAGCGCGTCATCGCCCAGGACGGACGCGCTGTTGCAAAACCAGTGGGCGGTCTGCCGCAGCGCCAGCGCGTCGTTCTCGCGCTGCGCCGCGAGCGCCGCCGCGCGCCGCGCTGGCGCCTCGAGGCGGAACTGCGCGCGCAGCCGCGCGTGGAGGCCGCTCATCGCCGCCGATTCCGCCGCGACCGTCGCTCGCTCCGGCCGCACCGCCGCCGCGAGCGCACCGAGCTCCACCGGCTTCGCCAGGAATTCGTCGAACCCGGCCGCCAGTGCCCGTTCGCGCTCGCTCGCGTTGGCGTGCGCGCTGACTCCGACGATTCTCAGGCCGGCCGCGCGCCGCGCCTGGAGTTGCGCCGCAGTCTGCCAGCCGTCCAGACACGGCATCGACAGATCGAGCACGCAGCAGTCGAGCGCCTCGCGTCGCGCGACCTCGAGTGCCTGCGCGCCATCGACGACGGGGTGGCAACGCGCGCCCATCTCGCCCAAGTAGCTCGCAAAAAGCTCGCGCACGAGCGTGTTGTCCTCAGCGATCAGGATGCGCAGACCCTGCAGCGGGCGGCCGCAGGCGTCGGAGCGCGTCGAAGGTTCGTCCGGCGGCAGACACGGCCGCGCCTCGAACGTCGCGTTGAATACCGCGCCGCCGCCCGCGCGCTCCGCCAGCGCGATGCCGCCGCGCATGCTGCGACAGAGCGCGTCGGCAAGCGCGAGGCCCAGACCGGTTCCCTCCTTCGCCGCCGTCGGCTCCAGCCGCACGAACGGTTGGAACAACCGCGCTGCCAGCTCCGCCGGGATGCCCGGACCGGTGTCGCCGACCGCGAGGCACACCACGCCGGCGCGTTCCGTGCATCCGAGGCGCACGTCGACTCCGCCGCGATCGGTGAACTTGATCGCGTTGCCGACGAGGTTGAGCGTGATCTGGCGCACGCGCTCGGAGTCGATCTGCGCCCATTCGGGCGTGCCCGGCTCGAGTTCGAAACTCAGCGACAGGCCCTTCGCTTCCGCGCGCGGACGGAGACTCTCGACCGTCTGCCCGATCGTCTCCCCCAGTCGCGCCGGACGCTCGCGCAACCGAAACGCGCCCATCTGCATCGCGCTGAGATCGAGCAGATCGTTGACCAGCCGGAGCATCAAGTCGGTGTGCTGGCGCAGCGCGAGCACGCGGGCGCGCGCGAGCGGATCGGTGATGCTGCCCCGCAACAATTCGCCGTAGCCCATGATGCTTTGGATCGGCGTCCGCAGCTCGTGGCTGACCTTCGCGAGAAACGCCGTCTTCATGCGGTCGGCCTCGAGCGCCGCAGCCGCCTGGGCGCGGGCCCTCTCCTGCTCCCGCGCGCGGATCCGGCGCGTTTCCGTCATGCCCGCCAGCACGAGCCCGAGACCCACGACGACGAATACGAGCAGGCGCGTCTGCGTCTGGCTGGCGACCCAGGTTTCGATCGGAAACAGCAGCGCGAGCCAGCCGAGCATCTCTCCGCTCGGCGAAAAAACCGGCGCGCGCGCGTAGTTTTGCAGACCGAGTCCGGTCGCGTGCGGCGCGAGGTAGCGCGCGGCGCCCGTCCGCCAATCTTCCTCGTCCTGCGGATCGTGTCGGCGCGCCAGGCCGACTTCGGTCACGGCGGAGAGTTGCCGCCGCGAGCCCGTCATCACCAACCAGCCGTCACGCAACGTCGTCAGGCACGCGAAAAGCACGTCCGGATTCGCCTGCTCGATCCGCACCAGCTCGCACTCCAGGCGCCAGCCTTCGTCCGAGCGGAGCCGGCGAATGCTCCCGTAATTGTAGAGCGCGCCGTCCGGATGGCCCTCCGCGTAAATCTTGTCCAAGCGAAAATCGCTGCGGCCCACCAGCCGCGCCAAACTCGCGCGATCGAGCAGCGTCGCTTCCAGTCGCGCGCGGCTCACCGCCGCCGACTCGAACGCGACGCGCGAACGCGCTCCCAACACGCTCGCCAGCGCCAGACCGGCGACCAGCCAGCCGAGCCCGGCGTAGAACAGCGGCCGGCGATCCAGTCGCGCCTCCGTCAGCCCGAACCTCCGCGCGACGATCCAGCCGATCGTCGCCGCCCACGCCAGATGGACGGCGGCGTGCGCGAGGCTGGACGCGTCCAACCCCGCCCAGCGCCGCGGCACGAGCGCCCACTCCGCCACCGGCCCGGTGTTCGTGAGCGACAAACCGACTGCGCACACCGCCAAGGCCGCCCGCACCGGCTCGCTCTGCGCGCGCGCCCAAAACAGCGCCAGCGCCGCGCCGAAGCCGGGCAGGAACCACGCCAGTTCTTTCGGCAGGAAGCTCCGGAACAGCGCACCCTCGATAATCAGCACCACGGTCAGGATCGCCGTCCAGCGATTCAGCAGCCGCTGACGTCCCAGCTCCACCGTCCATCCGACGAGCAGCGCCGCCGTCAGGCCGATCTGCACTTCTTCCCAAACCAGTCGCGGCGCCACCCACGCGCGCGCCTCGCCGGGCCACGCCATCGCCACCAGTTCCACCAATGCCGACAAACACCCCGCGCCGGCCGCCCATGGCAGCCAGCGCCACTCCCGCTCCGTGCGCGCCAACGTCAGCCATCCCACCCACAGCGCGCCCCAGACGATCGCGGCCAAAAACCACACGTAGTCCTGTTCGAGCGCGAGCGTGGCAAGCATGACTCAAGGCGCCGTTTCCGCGGCAAACCGGCGCAGCCAGAGGATCGACGGCGCATAACCGAACAACGTCCCGCGATTCCGCACGAAGCTCGACAGGCCGGGCACGGCGACGCCGGCCTGGTTCCAGCGCCATTCGCCGCCGCCCGCCGCGCCGGCTCCGACCAGCACGGGGTCGGGCGTGCTGTTCGCAAACGGGAAATTGTCGTCCTCGAACCACGTCCGGCGCATGTGCTCGAACTGCGATTGCACGTCCCGCATGTAGCCCATGAACAGCAACCCCACGTCCCCGGCGATCGCGGCGCCCTCCGGATAATCCGGCGCGGCGTGGGCCGGGAGTTGCCCGCGTTCGTCGTAGATCGCGGAGCGCCGCGCGAATTGCCGCTCGAGCAGGCCCTCGTTCGGCAACGTCGTCGTCCGCGGATTTGCCTTTCGGATGTGCGCATGGAACGGACAACGCGCGGCCGTCGCGTCGCCATCGAAATCGAAAGCGTTCGACCCGGCCGCAACGCCGTCCACCAGCGGTTGCCCGTCGCGCTCGCGCCCGACGAGCAACGCCCCCGCTTCGCGGGCCGGCAGCGGCCGGCCGAGCGCGGTGAATTTTTTCGCGATCTCGCCCTCGAACCGCCGGAACGCCGCCACGTTTTGATCGAGTTTCTGCAACACGAAGAACGATCCACCCGCATGCGCGCCGTCCCCGATCAGGAGCTGCGCGAGTCCGATCTGCACATGGCGCGGCGCGGCCGGTTGCGGCTGCAGAAACGCGGAGTCGCTCAACCCGTCGCGGAACCCGAACGGTTCGCGCATCGCGTCGCGTTCGCCCGCGTCGTGCCAGCGGAAACCGGCTTCCGTGCCGGGCTTCGGGTCGGGCGCGGCGCCGGAGGCGGGGCGCGGACGCCGCAGGATTTTAGCCCCGTGTTTCCTGAGCATTTTCTCCACGCGCGCCACTTCGTCCTTCAGTTGATCCGTCTCGTCGTGCGCCACCAGCCACAGTCCCTGCGGATGCTGCCGATAGGGTTGATCCCATTTCGAGGGGTCCGCCGCGCGACTGTAGGCGCCGGTGCGAAACGCATCCGTGCCCTCCGGCGGAAAGTCGGCGCTCGCGGTCGCCCAGAAAAATTCCTTCGTCAGCATCACGCCGTAGAAGAACGCCTGGCCCCCGCCCGCCTTTCTCAGGTCGGCTTGCTCCCTCTGTTGCCACGCCGAGGTCACGCGCCCGCTCCGCAAGGCCTCGGCTAGCAGTGCCCGCGCCTGTTCGCGCGTCGACAATCCCGCGAAGAACACGAGCCGGACCTGCATGCGCCCGTGCGGTTTCAGGATGTTGCCTTGGATAGCCGACAAAAATTCCTGATGAACAGTCGGCTCAAACGGCACCGAGGCGGGGAACTCGAGTGGCATGGGGCGGGCGCGGAGTGTGGCGGGGGGAACGTGAATGAGAAGCCGGAATCATGCCGAGGCGACGTTGCCTCGTCCTCGTCGCGGCCCGCAGACCATCCGCACCGGGCCGCGCTGCAGGCGGACACGGTGCGGCCGCTCGCACCGAACATCGGACGCGGCAGGATGGAGTGGCGCTGGGGCGGCGGACAGGATCATCGCTACGAAAACAGGCCGTAGCTTACCCGAGCGCGCTCCGCCGATGAGCGGGACGCACGGACAAACCGCCGGGAAAAATCCACGGCGCCTTCGGCCGGTTTCCCCTTTCGCCTCTCCGGCGCGCCGATCCGCGCGCGCGAAGTCCGCGGCAGCCGCGCCTCAAATCTCGTCCACGTAGCCGTGCTTCATCGCGTAGCGCACGAGTTCGGCGGGTTCCCGCATGCCGAGTTTGTCCTTCAGCGACGTGAGGTGGTTCTGCACGGTCTTCACGTTCATGCCGAGGCGCTGCGCGATGACCTTCGTGTTCTCGCCGCGCGCGAAGCCCCGCAGCACTTCGCGCTCGCGCGGGGTCAGCGGGCTCGTGGCTGCGCTTTCGTTGACGACGTGCTCCGCCAGCAGCCGCGCCGCCGCGGGACAGTAGAACGTTTCACCCGCCAAAACCCGACGCAGCCCGTCGCGAAAAACGTTCAAGTCCGAACGCGTCATCACGAAACCCTGGATGCCGAGATTGGCCGCCTCGCGCACGAGCGGCGCTTGCTCGCGCATCGACAGCATGAACCAACGCAGGTCCGGCGCACGCGGAGCCACCCGGCGCACGACGTCGGCGCCGCGCCCGTCGGGCAACGTCGAGCCCACGATGATGAGGTCGATGGCCGGGCGTTCGCCGACCAGGACTTGCTCGGCCTCGACGACGGTTCCGGCCTGCAACACGAGGTTGAGGCCGAGTTCGACCGTGAGCAGTTGAGCGAAGAGCTGGCGCACCATGCCGTGGTCCGTGACCAACGCGATCCGTTGAGCTGACATGAAGTAATTCGTCGGGTTGAGGTTCGGCGCACCCGCACGGCGCGAACGGAAGGGACAGACAACAAAAAGATGGACCCCGTTTTTCCGAGTCTGAATCACCCTCATTCGATGGGATAATGCGAATCTCTGCACGGGAGAAACTCCCGCCTCGCGCTTCCGGCCCCGTCCTACCGCAGTTTCCCCTATCCCCGCATCGACCCACGGTTTGTCCTCGCGCCTGACGCGAGCGGACAGATCCGCGCTCCGGGGATGTGGGGATGCCAGACTCTCGCTTTGCTCGACCGCTCCGTCGCCGCACTCGCTCCCGCTCAAGGCGGGCAGACCTCGCCATCACCGAGGCGGTCTGCCGGAGAACGAGATGCCTCCGGTCGCACCGCAGCCCCGCCACGAGCGGGGGAAATTTTATTGGCGCGCGGGCGGCGCGTCCGCTTGGCTCGCGGCATGGGTTTCCTCGATCGCTTCACGGGTAAAAAATCCGCTCCCGCGCGCACGCCGGCCACACCGGTCGCCAACGTCACCCCGGCCGTTCCCGCCCACGAAAGCGCCGCGCCGGCTCCCACGCCGAGCCCGGCTCCCGCCGCCGCGGGCGGCGTCATGCCGCAACTCGCCGCCGCGAAAGCCCGCCTCGCCGCCCGCGATCTCCCGGGCGCCATCGCGATCTACGATCAGGTTCTCGCCGCCTCCGGCGACCGCGCCGACGTGCTGCTCACCGTCTCCGCCGATCTCGGCGTGCACGGCCACATCCGCGAGCTCATCGAACTCGTCGCGCCGCGCTACGATGCCGACCGCCACGGTCCCGGCCCCGGCCTCAACCTCCTCCAGGCCTACCTCGCCGCCCGCCAGCCCGAAGCCGCCCAACACCTCCTCGACCTGCTCTTCGCGCTCAACCGCCCCGAACTCGAACACCGCCTCATCGGCTTCTCCCGCGCCCTCGCCGAACTCGCCGTCTCCGAAGCCGCGCCCGCCACCGACCTCGAAGCCGGCACGAAGATCAGCCTCGTCAGCATCAGCAAACCGATCTGGTTTTACGGCCTCGAGCCGCACGCCGCCGCCCTGCTCCCGGCCCGCGACGGCAAACTCCGCCGCGTCGCCTTCGCCCAATGCGCCCTCCTCGGCGAAGCCAACCTCATGGAGCGCGCCGCGCAACCCGAGGACGCCGTCGGCCGCTTCACGCGCGGCCTGCCGCTGTGGTTCGCCGAGACGTTCGCCTTCAGCGCCGGCTACGATCCCATCGCCGGCATCGGCCTCTTCGCCCCGAAACACTACGCGCTCTTCCCGATGGAGTGGACGGCGGAAAACATCCGCCAGCTCGACGAGTCCGCGCAAGGCGGCCTCGACTACGTCGTCACCTTCGCCCTCCGCAGCCGCAACGCCGACTACGAACTCGGCGCCCGCATCTGGGAGGTGAAGAAATTCCGCGAACTGAAAACCTTCACGACCCGCTGGGCGCCCTCCGACGCCGACGCCGTGCTCGCGCAATTCCACCACCAGCTCAAAACCTACATGGAGTGGAAACCCGCCGCCACCGGCCTGCCCTACGCCGCGCCCGCCGCGCCGCTCAGCTACATCCAGGCGCTCGGCAGCTCGCTCACGCTCTTCCTCGGCGAAAAGCAGATGCTCGAGCCCGAGCAGATCGTCGCGCCCGCCGAACTCTTCCTGAAAGCCGCCCAAGCCAACCCCGCCGACGCCCGCGCCCAACTCGCCCTCGTCACCGCGCTGCAACGCCTTCAAGCCCGCGGCGCCGCGGTCGACGAACCCGCCGCCGCCCACGCCCGCGCCTGGCTCGCGAGCGAAGCCGCCGCGAGCGCCGGCCTGAGCGACGCACCCGCTCGAGCGCGTAGCGGAAGCCGTGAGGCTTTCGCTACGCGCGACGACGCGTGACGAACGATTGTAGGAGCGGCTTTACGCCGCGATTGCTGCGCCTGCCGCGTCCGAACGAATCGCGGCGTAAAGCCGCTCCTACAATTCACGCGAATGCAGGCTCGTGGTAGCGCGGTGCTTCAGCGCGCGCTGAAAACGCTCCAGCGCGGGCCGAAGCACCGCGCTACTCGCTACTTCTTCGCCACCGCGAGCTGGCCGCAGCCCGCCGCGATGTCGATGCCGCGACGCTGCCGCACCGTGCTCGGCAGATCGTAGCCGGCCAGGATTTCCTGAAAACGCTTCGCCGCCTCGCGGCCGGTCGGCGCGCCGTCGTAGCCGTTCGTCGGATTCAGCGGGATCAGGTTCACCTGCGCGAGCTGACCTTGCAGCAGGCGACCGACGGCGTGCGCGGTTTCCGGCGTGTCGTTTCTCCCCTCGATCAGCGTCCACTCGTAGAAAACGCGCCGCTGCTGCTGCGCGATGTAGGCGCGGCAGGCGTCCATCAATTCGTCGAGCGGCCACTTCCTCGCGGCGGGCACCAGCGCCGCGCGCTCCTCCTGTGTCGCGCCGTGGAGCGAAACCGCGAGGTGAAACGGCCGACGCTCCTCCGCGAGCCGCCGGATGCCGGGCACGACGCCGACGGTGCTGAGCGTGATTTTCTTCGCGCCGAGGGCGAGCCCGTTGGGGTCGCGCAGGATGTCGATCGCCTTCATCACCGCGTCGTAATTGTGCAGCGGCTCGCCCATGCCCATGAGCACGATGTTGCGCAGCCGCTCGTGACGCTCGTGCGGCGAGGCGCTCGCAGGCTGCGCGAGCGCGGGCGTCGGGTAGGGCGAATCGTCCCGATGAGCCGGTGTGCGATGCGGCTCGTCGAGGACGACTCGCCCTGCCTGGCCCGAGGTTTCGCGCAGCACGGCGTCGACGTGCATCGCCTGCGCGACGATCTCGCCGGCGCTGAGATGACGCATGAAACCCATTTGCCCCGTCGCGCAGAACACGCAGCCCATCGCGCAGCCGACCTGGCTGCTGATGCACGCCGTCACGCGTCCCGTGTAGCGCATCAGCACCGTCTCGATGCGTCGGCCGTCGGAGAGTTCGAGCAGGTATTTCCGGGTAAAACCGTCCGCGCTGTGCGTCTCCGCGGCAGTGGCGTGGCGGCCGAAGCTCAGCTCGCTCTCCGCTTTCGCGCGGAAACGCGCCGGCAGCTCCGGCATCGCGCGCCAGTCCTCCACGCCCGCGAGGTAAACGTAGCTCCACAACCGCGCCGCGTGCACCGGCGGAAATCCCCAGCGCGACGTCAGCGCGAGCAGTTCGTCGCGCGTGAAGTCGTAGAAGTTGGCCGGAGGCGTGGGCACCGACACCAGCTTAGGGCTGACTTGTCGCGGCGTCCAGTCGCTCCTACAAATTTACTATGGCTCAACGCATCGTCATCGCCGGCGGCACCGGTTTCATCGGCGCCGCGCTCGCGCGCCGCTTCCGCGAGCGCGGCGCGGAGGTCGTCGTGCTTACGCGCTCGACGCCCCGCCGCCGCGGCGACGGCGTGCGCGAGGTGCCGTGGGAGCCCGCAGCAGAGTGTAATCCAATAGATGACACTGCCGCGCGGCCGACCTGGTGGGGCGAGATCGAGGGCGCGCACGCGTTGATCAACCTGGCCGGGTCGTCGATCGATTGCGTGCACACGGCGGAGAACCGCCAACGCATCCTCGCGTCGCGGCTCGACGCCGTGCGCGCGCTCGGCGCGGCTGCGCGCGCGTGTGCGACGCCGCCGACGGTGTGGGCGCAAGCGAGCGCGGTCGGCATTTACGGCGACACGGAGCGGCGCTGCGCGGAGGACGCGTCCGCGGACGCGGGCACGGATTTTCTGGCAGATGTGTGCCGGCAATGGGAAGCGGCGTTCGCCGCCGAGTGTCCGCCCGCGGTGCGTGGCGTCGTGCTGCGCATCGGCGTGGTGCTCGGTCGCAAGGGCGGCGCCTACCCGCCGCTCGCGCGCGCGACGAAGGCGTTTCTCGGTGGACGCGCCGGCAGCGGCCGGCAGGGCATCAGTTGGGTTCTGCTCGACGATCTGGAGGAAATTTTTCTGCGCGCCGTGAACGACGACGCGATGCGCGGCACCTACAACGCCTGCGCGCCCGAGCCGGTGGGCAACGCCGAGTTCATGCGCACGCTGCGCGAAGTGCTCGGCCGACCGTGGGCGCCGCCGGCGCCGGCGTTCGCGATCCGGCTCGTCGCGCCGCTCGTGTTGAAGACCGATCCAAGCCTGATCCTCGAAGGCCAATACGCCGTGCCGGCGCGCCTCCTCGCGGAGGGCTTCCGATTCAAGGCGCCGCGACTCGTGTCCGCGCTGACGGCGCTGGCGGACTGAGCCGGGATCATGCCGTTGCCTGTGGGCCAGCGAGCTTGCTCGCGCTCCTTGGGCGCCCGCCAGCGGGCTGGCCCACCCTCTCACTTTTCAGTCTTGGAATTCCGGAGGGAAATCGGGGCCAACTGCAAGAGTCCGGCTGAGCGATGATTGTTTTGTAGGAGCCTGCTTGCAGGCGACCGAACGAACCTCCGTGTCGGCTGCGTTGGGTCGCCTGCAAGCAGGCTCCTACAACGAAGGCACTCGCGCGCAACGGCGCCGCAGCGTTCGCGCGCGTCGTGCGCCGGCGAAGTTCCAACTGGGCCGGCTGAAGCCGGCCCTACGGCACGCGCCGTGGCGGGAAAAATCTAGACCGAGTATTTGCTGTGTTCCGGGTCGCAGTCGCGCATGCCTTCGTAAGCGTGCACCGAGCCGGCGGTGTCGGCCCAGAGCGGCAGTTGGGTGTCGCGGCTTTTGCACGTCTGGCAGATATCGTTCTGCACTTCGGGATCGCGCGCCTGGAGCATCAGGCGATTGAGCGCGGCGTAGGCGACGTCTTCGGTCTCGACGTGGAGCAGCCGGGCGAGGCGCTCGACGGGGTGCATCTCGGCATCTTCGAGATGGATTTTGATGGCGGACATGGCGTCCTCCTTTTTTCGGGGTTGAGGCCGGAAGTTTACTCCCGTCAACGCGGGCCGGCTGCGCACGGATTGCTCAAACTGGCCCGCTGGCGCGTTGCCTTTTCCGCGCCTCGCCGCAGCGTGACGGCATGCTCGACTGGGCGAACAAGTTCCTGCAGGCGTTCATCCCGCTCTTCGTGGCGATCGACCCGATCGGCCTCGCGGCGATCTTCCTCGGGCTCGGGCAAAACCTGCCGCGCGAACGCCGCCAGAAAGTCGCCGATCAAGCGATCTGGACCGGCGGACTCGTGGCGCTGGGCTTCCTGTTCCTTGGCACGTCGATCTTCGCCGCGCTCGGCATCTCGGTGAGCGATTTCCAGATCGCAGGCGGCCTGATTCTGTTCGTCATCGCCGCGAAAGACCTGCTCTCCTCGGCGGCCGAGAGCGAGAAACTCCCGGAGGATTTCGGCGTCGTGCCGCTCGGCATGCCGCTCATCGCCGGCCCGGCGTCGATCACGACGCTGCTCGTGCTCGCGCAAAATCAGAACGTCGGCGTCGTGGTCACGCTCGCGGCGCTCGTCGTGAATCTCGTGCTCGTCGTCCTCGCGCTGCACTACAGCGAATGGCTCGGCCGCAAGATCGGGCCGACCGGCATGCGCGCGATCTCGAAAATCATTTCCATGCTCCTCGCCGCCATCGCCGTCGCGATGATCCGGCAGGGCTGGCGCTCGTGAGGCGGCACACGCGCGATTCGAGGCGTCGCCGTCTCGGTCCAGACCAAGGCATGGCCACAAAAAACACAAAGACCTCGTCTGCGAAGGTGGCTCTCAAGGCGCCTATAGGCGCACGGTGTGACTTTCGTCGGCGCGACGAACGTTTTTGTGTTCTTCGTGGCCAACTGTCTTGGATTTTATCGCGGCTCCACCGCGCACCGTCTTCCGCGTTTCTGTTTTCTCTCGCATGAAATTCTCCGCCTTCGCCCTCGCGATCGGCCTTTTCGTCTTCGGTTCCGCCCGGGCGGCTGACTCGGCGGCGCTGCAACGCGTCCTCGATCGCGCCGTGGCCGAGACGCGCGCGGAATTCACCGCGCCCGAACTGAAGCCCGATCAAATCGCCGTGACGGTCGTCGATCTCCGCGGCCCAACGCCAGCGTGGGCCAACTACCGCGGCGACGCGCGCATTTATCCGGCGAGCGTGATCAAACTCTTCTTCGCCGCCTACGCGCACCGCCGCATGGAAGACGGCCAGCTCGCCGACACGCCCGAGCTGCGCCGCGGTCTGCGCGACATGATCGTCGATTCCTACAACGAGGCGACGAGCTACGTCGTCGACGCCATCACCGGCACGACGAGCGGCCCCGAACTGCCGCCCGACGAGCTGACGAGATGGAACGCGCAACGCGGCGTCGTGACGCGCTACTTCGCCGGCCTCGGCTACACCAACGTCTACGCGCAACGGAAACCCTGGGGCGAAGGCCCCTACGGTCGCGAGAAGCAGGACATGGAAGCGCATCCGCCGGCGCGGAATCATCTTTCGACGAACGACACCGCGCGGCTGCTCGTCGAAGTCGCGCAAGGCCGCTGCGTCTCGCCTGCGCGCTCCGCGCAGATGCTCGAACTGATGCGGCGCGATCCGTTCAAGAAGAGCGACGATCCCGACTCGCAAGACGTCGGCTTCACCGGCCCCGCGCTCTCGCCCGGCATGAAACTGTGGTCGAAAGCCGGATGGGTGAGCTGGGCGCGGCACGACGCTGCGCTGATCGAGCTGCCCGATGGCGGCCGCGTGGTGATCGTGACGTTCACCGACGGCCGCGAGCACGCGAACAACCGGAAGATCATCGCCGCGATCGCGCGACGCGTGCTGGCAAACTTGCCGTGAGAGAGCGGTAGCGCAGGCGTCTCGCCTGCCTGCCGGAAGCAGGCGGGACGCCTGCGCTACTCCGAGCCCACGCTCGCGTGAACTGTAGGAGCGGCTTTACGCCGCGATTGGCGCGAGGTGGAGCGCGTCGACCTCAACGCGCTTGGACGTGCGAATGGCGGCGCGGGTTCTTGAACGCGTTGGGGTCAACGCGTTCCACCTCGGACGACCCGCGCCCGGAGGTCGTGGGCCACCTTGTCAGCGGCACGTTCAGTTCGCGGCGTGCTCGAAAAGCTGGCCGTTGATCACCGTGGCCGTGCAGTGGCTCGTGTATTCGAACGGGTCGCCGTCGTAGAGCGCGAGGTCGGCGTCCTTGCCTTTCTCGAGCGAACCCACGCGGTCGGCGATGCCGAGGATCTTCGCGGCGTCGATCGTCACGCTCGCTAGTGCGCCGTCGAAGCCGAGGCCTTTGCCCGCCGCCACCGCGGCCTCGAAGAGCACGACGCGCGTCTTCGGCACGTAGCCTTCGTAGCCGCTCTCAATCGCAAACGGGATGCCGGCCGCGCGGAGTTTCGCGGCCGTGTCCATCGCGAGGTTCTCCGCGTCTTCGTTCGCGCGGGCCATCGTCGGATGCAGGATGACGGGGAAGCCGCTCGCCTTGATCTGGTCGAGCACGAGTTGAGCGTCGGCGCAGCCGTCGAGGACGATCTTCAGGTTGAACTCCTTCGCGAGGCGGAGCGCCGCGAGAATATCGAGCTGCTTGTTGGCGGTGATGAGCAACGGCTGCGAGCCGTCGAGCGCGCGCAAGAACGTCTCGGCGCGAAGGTCGCGGCCCGGACGCTTCGTCTCGTCCTTCGCGTCGCGCTTCTTCGCGTATTCCTGCGCCTTGATCAGTTCGGCGCGGAGCATCGCAACGGCTTTGGCGCGTGTGCCGGGGGATTTCGGCGGACCGCCGGCGCTCGCGCCGCCGCCGGGGCCGTCGCTGCGATTGAGCGCGGCGTTGCCGAGCGAGACGGCGGTCATGGCAGCGGGATTGATCACGTCTTCGTCGGTTTCGCGGCCGAGCGTTTTCACGATCATCGTCTGACCGGAAACGAGCGTGCCGGGCGCGTGACCGGTGTTGACGGTGGTGATGCCGAAGCCGCGCACCCAGGCGACGAGCGGATCCTGCGCGTTGTAGGCATCGAGCGCGCGCAGCTCGGGCTGCACCGCGGCGGAGCGTTCGAGCATGTCTTGATCGTGCGGCTGGTTCAGCAGGCCGGAGAGGCCGACCGTGGCGCGCGCGTCGATGAGGCCGGGCGTGACGACCTTCGCGTGCACGACGCGGTGATCGGCGGTGTAGACCATGTCTTTCGCCGGGCCGACGTAGGCGATCTTGCCGTCGCGGCCGACGAGCACGAGGCCGTCGCGGATCGGCGCGCCGGCGGCGGTGTGAATCGTGTCGGCGAGGATCGCGAGCGGCATGGCGTCGGCGGCGCGAGCGACGGAAGAGTTGGCCGCAAAGAGGCACAAGAAGGCGCAAAAACGGGCGGCAACGGCTATGGGTCCGGCATGGAGGTGGAGCGGCTTGACCCCAAGACGCTCGGGGATGCAGCCCGCAGCGGACACGCTCGAGCGCGTTGAGGTCAACGCGCTCCACCCCTCGCGTAGGCGGCTCTGAGTCGGATTCATTGGGCACCTCCGAAGAGTTCGGCGTTGGCGTTGGCGATGATGTCCCAGGCGTTGCCGAAGCAGCAGAGCTGCGCGCGGCGCGGATCGCCGGCACCGGCGCCGCCGAGGGCGTAGAGTTTGTCCTGCGGGTCGGTGAGATCGAAGACCTTGCGGCCTTCGACCCAGGTTTGCTGCACGTGCGTGTAGACGCTGAGCGGATCGCCATCGAGGATCACGAAGTCGGCGTCCTTCCCCGGCTCGAGCGAGCCGACGCGTTTTTCGAGGCCGAGGATTTTCGCGTTGGCGATGGTCACGGCGCACAGGGCGCCGTCGCGCGTCATGCCCGCGCGCACGGCGAGGCCGGCGGAGCGGAGCAGGAGCCGCGAGTCGGTGATCGGGTCGTCGGTGTGGAGGCCGACGAGCACGCCGGCCTTTTCGAGAACGCCGGGCGTGGCGAACGACATGTCCCGCGTCTCGAGTTTGCCGCCGGGCGAATCGACCATGATCACCGAGCAGGGCACGCCGGCCTTCGCGATCTCGTCGGCGACTTTCCAGCCTTCGGAGACGTGGTGGAGGACAACCTTGAACCCGAACTCGTGCGCGAGGCGCAGCACGGTGAGGATGTCGTCGTGGCGGTGCGTGTGGTGCTGCACGACGCGTTTGCCGTCGAGCACCTCGACGAGTTCCTCCAACGCGAGGTCGCGCGGCGGCATTTTGTCGGGGTCGCCTTTCGCCCGCTCGATCTTCGCTTTGTATTCCTGGGCCTTGATGAACTGCTCGCGAACGAGCGCGGCGGATTTACCGCGGGTGCCGGGGAAACCGTTCGCGCCGCGCATGGAGTTGGTGCCGTTCGCCATCTTGAGGCCGCCAGCGAGCGAGCCGTCGTCGTTCTTGATGAGCAGCTCGTCGATCGTGCGACCGTCGCGGAGTTTGGCGTAGATGGTTTGGCCGCTGATGAGGTGGCCGGAGCCGGGCATGATGTTGACGGTCGTGACGCCGCCGGCCTGCGCCTTCTGGATGGACGGACTCTGCGCGTCGATCGAGTCGAGCGCACGCACGTCGGGCTGGATCGGGCTCGACGCGTCGGCGCCGGCGGGGCCGCCGATGTGGCTGTGCGAATCGACGATGCCGGGCATGATGACTTTGCCGGTGGCGTCGTGCACCTCGGCATCGGCGGGGACGGCGACTTTGTCGGCGACGCCGACGGCGACGATTTTGCCGCCGGAGACGACGAGCACGCCGTTGGGCACGGGCTCGCCGACGATGGGGATCAGTTGTGCGCCCTTGAAGACGAGCGTCTTCTCCTGTGCGCAGAGGCCCGCGGTCAATCCACAGAGGACCGCCAGGGGTAACAGGCGTCGATATGACATGGCGGGCGACGATGCGCGGAGCCGCCGCCGCGGCAAACGGAAAGCGACCAACGCGGCGCGTTACGCGAACTGGCGCGCGCTTCTGAGAGCCTCACCTCTGCGTTTTTCGCAGACCGTAAGCGGCGAGATCGTCGCTCGAAATCTGCTCAGCCGGGACCAGACGATAGTGCGCCTCGTCGACGATCTTGATCGTGCCGTCCTCGACCGTGAGCTCGAATAGCGCGATCAAGTCGTCGGCCATGAACTGGGCCGAGATCGGACGGCAGATTAAATGGGGAAACTTCTCGCGGCAGAGCGCGATGTCCTGCTCGCTCTGGACGGCGCCGAGCTTGTCGCTGCCGCCTTTGGCTTGCACGGGAACCACGAATTGACGCCCGTGGCGGTCGATGCCGACGTATATTTCGTCGACCTCGATCTGTCCGACATCGGTGACGAACGTCCGCAGGTGGCTTTGGAGCGAATACGCCGTGATTCCCAGAAAGACATCGACCAGTCGATTGTAGCGAACCTTCGCCAGAAGCGCCTGTTCGTCGGAAAGCGCGTAAGCGGAGATGATTTCGGGCGTAGAGTCGGGTATCTTGATCGTGACGAGGCTTTCGTTCGGGACGATGCTGGACACTTTTGCCAAGCGAAAGGCGTAGCGTGCCTTCCCCTTGCCGGCGATTGTCCACGCGTGGCCCTCCGTTTGTGTCTCGACTACACGCGCCGGCATCGCGATGCGGTAGCGAACCGAATAGACCGCATCGCCGAGGTTCTTCGGCAGCGGAACCTTCAGTTTCTTCGCCGCCGCAACGAATTCGTCCCTCTCGAAAACAACTTCCGTCGCTCCCGGCGTGTAGTGGTCGAAGAAGATCTTTTCGAGAAGCGTCTTGTAACGGTTCTCTCGCCCCGAGCGACTGGCGTTTCGTTTAGGCATAAAGGAGCCGCGGAGTCCGCGCACGCTCGATGTCGATCTGCTTGCGCTTCCGGGCACCGCTCTTCCGGTCGCGTGCACCGATCGGAACCGGCACGCCGAAGTGCGCGGCTGCTTGCGACATTTCCATTTCAAGCAAGCGCGTGTCCCCGAGCGGAACGATCTCCGCCGGCCGAGTCGGTGTCGTTCCCGTCGCGCGCAAGATATGCGATGCAATGGCTCGGGCGAGGGGCGGCGGCACGGCGTTGCCGATCTGCCGCGCGCCATGCCATTTGGTGACGTGGAAACGGAACCAGTCGGGAAATCCGTGAAGGCGAGCCATCTCGCGCACGGTGACGCAGCGGTTGAACCGATAGTGAATCGGCCGGGGGCTCGTGAAGGCGCCGCGCTTCGAATCGCTCCCCGCACGCAGCGTGTTCGCCAGCCCGGTCCGCGGCAGTTTGAACAATCTCGAGATCGGCTCCACGCGCCCGGCCAGTGTCTCGGCAAATCGGCGGCGCGAAATATCGGTGTGTTCGGAACGGGCGCTGGAGGTGAGAATCGCCGACTCCCACTCGCGCCTAAACCCGAAGTGCCACGACTCCCGCGTCTGACATCGCAACTCCGCCGCATACGGCGATGGGGTTCCCCAACGATCGGTGCGGACCCAATCTCTGTCTGTCAGAGTCTCGAACGCCTCTGCGTCCGGAATGTCGTCTAGCGCGTCTTCGCACGTCGGACCGTGCTGCAATCCCTGCAGTTCCAAATCGCTGCCCGCCGGTATGGTCGAAGCCACCGGATAGTCCGGGAGGGAAAGCCCACGCCGCGCACCGATCAGGATCAACCGTTCGCGGTCTTGCGGCACACCGAAATGCGCCGCGTTGAGCACACGCCACGGCAGTCGCACATTGTAGCCGATGTCGCGAAAAGCCGCGATGATCTCGTCGAGAAACTTGCGCTGATCGCCCAGCGTCAGCCCCTTGACGTTTTCGAACACAAAATAGTTCGCCTCCAGTTCGCGGACAATTCGGACGTAGTCGCGAACGAGAGCGTTTCGTGGATCATCCAACACGCGTTGACCGATCAGCGAGAATCCCTGGCACGGCGGGCCGCCAAACACCACGTCGACACGCGCATCGCCGATTCCGGCCGCCTGCCGTATCTGCGCGCCACTCAATCCGACCACCGAACTGGCGATGGTGGCGCAACGCGGAAAATTAAACTCGTGCGCTGCCGCGTGCACCGGGTCGTATTCCACGGCCGCAACGACGTCGAAGCCCGCTTGTTCGAAGCCCAGGCTCATACCGCCTACTCCGGCAAAAAGGTCGATTCCGAGGGGGCGTGGCATAGGCGACAGTATTTAGTAGGCGCGATAGAACAGTCGAGCCGAGTTCAAGCAACTCTCAGCTTTCGAGAAAGCGCACAATTCGCGGAAGAGTGCGCTCGATGTCCCGGATTTGACACTGCCACACCACCAGCGCGCGCCACTCGCGGCGACGCAGTTTGGCTGTGACGCGACGATCTCTTTGCCGGTTAAGTCGAATTTTAGCAGTCCAGTAATCGACGCGGCTCTTCGGCAGCCTTCCCCACCGACACCGATGTCCGTGCCAAAAACATCCGTGGACGAAGATGACCTTGTGCAACCGAGGAAACACAATGTCTGGCTTGCCCGGCAAGCTTCGCGAGTGAGTGCGATACCGATAGCCAAGAGAGTGGAGTCGTTTTCGGAGAGCGACTTCCGGTCCCGTGTCACGCGTGCCCACGCTCGCCATGATCCTGCTTCGAGTTTTTGCGGAAACGCGATCAGCCATGCGGCACGATTACCCCAATCGACAGCTCCCACAACAATCAAGCGATTCGACTCATTGCACGCCCACGAACCGCAACACGCACAGTTCGGCCCAAACCGCGGCGAACAGGGCGGCGGCGTTTGACCCGCAGCGGGAAGTGCGGAGGTTCCGCGCTCGCATGAGCGCTCCCGCTAAAGCTCCGATCACCAAATTCCATTACGCATGGGTCGTCGCCGGCGTGGCGTTTGTCACGCTGCTGGCGGCCGCCGGGGCGCGCGCGACGCCGGGCGTCATCCTGCTGCCGCTGGGCAATGAGTTTCAGTGGAGCCGCGCGACGGTGTCGTCGATCGTCTCGATCAACATTTTCCTCTACGGGTTGATGGGGCCATTCGCGGCGGCGCTGTATCAACGCTTCGGGCTGCGGCGCACGATGATGGCGGCGATGACGATGCTCGCGGCGGGTTACGGGCTCTCGACGGTTGCGACGCACTACTGGCAATTCGTGGTGCTGTGGGGCTTCGTGGTCGGCATCGGTTCCGGCATGGCCGCGGCCGTGCTCGGGGCGGCGGTGGCGACGCGGTGGTTCACGCAGCGGCGCGGACTCGTCATGGGCTTGCTCACGGCAAGCACGGCGACCGGGCAACTGATTTTTCTCCCGAGCCTCGCGACCGTCGTGACGGAAAAGGGCTGGCGCGGCGCGCCGCTGGTCGTGGCGGCCGCGGCGCTCGCGGTCGTGCCACTGATCGCGTGGCTGATGCGCGACGATCCGCGCGATGTGGGCTTGCGGCCGTTTGGGGAGACGCCGAGTGAAGGTGAAAGGGAGAGTGAAAGTGGCCGGAGTCGGACGGCGGGCAATCCGGCGAAGCGCGCCGTGGACGCGCTGCTCGAGGCGGTGCGCGTGCGGGATTTCTGGCTGCTCGCGGGATCGTTTTTTGTGTGCGGCGCGAGCACGAACGGGCTCGTCGGCACGCACCTGATCCCGGCGGCGTTCGATTGCGGCATTCCCGAAGTGCGCGCGGCGGGGCTGCTCGCGCTCATGGGGATTTTCGATCTGTTCGGCACGACGGCCTCCGGCTGGCTTAGCGACCGCTTCAACTGTCGCACGTTGCTCTTCACCTATTACGGGCTGCGCGGTCTCTCGCTGATTTTTCTGCCGCAAGCGCTGCTCGGACCGGCGGCGGGGCTCGGAGTGTTCGCGGTGTTCTACGGGCTCGACTGGATCGCGACGGTGCCGCCAACGGTGCGGCTCACGAGCGAGGTGTTCGGGCGCGAAAAAGGCCCGATCGTGTTCGGCTGGGTCGTGGCGGCGCACCAAGTCGGCGCGGCGTGCGCGGCCTACATGGCCGGAGCGACGCGGACGAGTTACGGCAGCTACGCGCCGGCATTCATCGGCGCGGGCGCGCTGTGCGTGATCGCAGCGTTGATCGTGTTGCCGATCGGGAAGAGCCGGCTTCTCACGCCTGCGCCGGCGACGACTTGACGAGCGGCTTCTCCGCGGCCGGCGCGGTGCGCACGAAGAGCGTCGCGACCGCGGCGCAGAGCAGGAGTGCACCGGCGAGGCGGATGACGTTGCTCGGATCGCCGCCGAGCATGCTGCGGTAGAGCAGTGGCAGCGTGAAAATCTGGATGATCATCGGGATCACGATGAACATGTTGAAAATTCCCATGTAGACGCCTGTGCGGTGCGCCGGAATGCAGCCGGCGAGCATCACGTAGGGATTGCCCATCACGCTCGCCCACGCGAGGCCCATGCCGAGCATCGGCACGAAGAGCAGGAGCTTCGAGTGAATCAGCGGCAGGCAAATGAGGCCGACGCCCGCTGCGGTGAGGCTGAACGCGTGCGTGCGCGCCGCGCCGAAGCGCCGCGTGAAGGGCACGAGCGCAAACGCCGCGACGCACGCCACGGCGTTGTAGAAGCCGCCGATCTGGCCGTTGATCAGGCTCGCATCGCGAAAGGCCATGCTCGTGGCGTCGGTCGTGCCGAAGAGCGTTTTCGAGAGCGAGAGCACGATATACTGCCAGTAACAGAAGAGCGCATACCACTGGAACAGCTTCATCACCGCGAGCTGGCGCATCGCGAGCGGCATCTCGCGGATGGCCGAGCCGATTTCGGCGAACGCATGCGTCCAACCGGGCGGCTGGCGGCGGATGGCGGCCTCCTCGTCGGGCGTGAGCGGGATTTCCTTGGTCGTGCGCAGCGTCCAGAGAATCGACGTGATGGAAAACACCGCGCCGATCACGAACGCCGCGATGGTGACGTGCGGGATGTGGTGGCTGTTCACCGCGTCCTTGTTCATCCCGAGCACGACGAGGATCGAGGGCGTGAGATACGCGAGCGTCTGGCCGAGGCCGGTGAACGCGCTTTGCGTCAGGAAGCCGAGCGAGTGCTGCGAGCGGTCGAGCTTGTCGCTCACGAACGCGCGATACGGTTCCATCGTGACGTTGTTGGCCGCGTCGAGAATCCACAGCAGTCCCGCCGCCGCCCACAGCGTCGGGCTGAACGGCATGAAGAACAGCGCCACGCTGCACAACACGGCGCCGATGAAGAAATACGGCGTGCGCCGTCCCCAGCGCGACAGCGTGCGGTCGCTCATCGCGCCGATGATCGGCTGGACCACGAGGCCGGTCACCGGGCCTGCGAGCCAGAGGTAAGGCAGCGCGGCCTCGTCGGCTCCGAGGAATTTGTAGAGCGGGCTCATGTTGCCCTGCTGGAGGCCGAACGAGTATTGGATGCCGAAGAACCCGAAATTCATGTTCAGGATCTGGGCGAAAGTGAGCCGGGGCTTCATGGGGGTTGGGGGGCGAAATCTTTCTCTTTCCTCTTTCTCTTAATCTTTCTTCCTCGCGCCGGAGGGCGCGGAGGCAGCGGAAGGGCGTGCGGGGGCTAGATGCGACGGGAACGGGGTGGGGGCGGAGACGGAGGGAGAAAGAGAAAGATTAAGAGAAAGAGGAAAGATTACGGAGGGGCGCGGTCAGCGTGGATTCGTGGAGCGAAACCGGAAGCCTGCCCACCCGGAAAAATCGGCGAATTGCAGCACGGCGCGATTTTGCAGGTGCGGCGCGGCAGGAGCGCGACTATCGGTTCGGTCATCCCGCAAGGTGGAACGCGTTGACCTCAACGCGTTCGAGAACACGCGCTGCGGGTCACACCCCCGAGCGTCTTGAGGTCAAGCCGCTCCACCCTCGCCCCACCCCACCCCATGATCTCGTTCCTCCCCGCCCGCGCCGGCGCGAAGATCGACGCGCGCCGTCTGTTCATCGAAACGTTCCGCCGGCAGATCGCGCTGCTCGAATCCGGCAAGGCGCGCGTGCGCATCCCGGAGACGCGCCACCTCTTCGAGCGGCACCCGGGCATGCAGTATCACTTCAAGCCCGAGCTGTTCATCCAACTCGGCGGCGAGACGGAGTTCTTCTTTCCCGATCAGCGCTTCGTGCTCGGCCCCGGCGAAATTTGCGTGATGCCGAAGGGCGTGCCGCACGGCGAGATCGCCCGCGCGACCACCAAGCCGTTCGAGAACGTCGTCGCCTGCTACTACAACGAAACCGTCGCGATCCACGTCGCGCACGAATCGCCGCCGGGCAAGCCGATCGTCGACGACATCCATTTCTTCACGACGGATCTCTTCCACGAACTCGTCGAATACCTCAACCGCACCGGCGTGCTGCGCTTCCGCGACCGCGCGGCGTGCGCCACGGCGATCAAGGGCCTGCTGCTGGCGGAGCTCTCGCTGCTGCTCGCCCTCGTCGAGGAGCAGGACGCCTCGCGCTACTCGGAAACCGAGCGCGTCTTCCGCTGCCAGTGGCTGATGCGAAACAACCTGCACGACCCCGAGCTGAGCGTGGAGTCGCTCGCCGCGGAGTTGCGCTGCTCGCCGAGCCATCTGTCGAAGCTGTTTCACCGTGAGACAGGCGAACGCATCGTCGAGTATCTCACGCGCATCCGCCTCGCCAACGCGGTCGACGCCGTGCGCCACACGCCGCTGAGCGTGAAGGAAATCGCCGCCGCCTGCGGCTTCAACGACCCGAACTACTTCACGCGCGTCTTCCGCAAGGCCACGGGCCGCTCGCCCGTGCAATTCCGCGCCGAGCTGCAACACGTCGCCTCGCACATCGAGCGCGAGCCGAAGGCGGTTTTCTACGACCGCGAAGAGCACGACTTCGGCCTGCGCCCGGAAGTGATGGCGAAAGCGGTCGTGAAGGTGTCGCGGTAGCAAACGCGCGTCAGCGCGGGTGGAGCGGCGTGACCCCAAGACGCTCTGGGATTGCAGCCCCGCTGCGGGACGCCGGCGCCGCGAGCGCGCGTCCTTGAACGCGTTGGGGTCAACGCGTTCCACCTCGGAAGTCAGAGGTGGAGCGCATTGACCTCAATGCGCTCGGAACTGCAGTTCGCAAACGCGTCAACGTCAACACGCTCAAGTCTCTGAAGCCGGTGCGCACCACCATGTCCAGTCGTCTTCGCTCGCGCACAGGCCGCGCGCGACCGGGTTTCGCCGGATGTAGTGCCACGTTTCGGCGAACTCGGCGTCGTTGCGGATGCGGTGATCGAAATAGTTCTCCTGCCAGTCAACGTTCTGGAAACGGGCCGTGCCGCGCTTCCAATCGCGCAGCGTGCGGCTCATGCCGGGCGACGCTGGAAACACGAGGATCGCATGCCAGTGATCCGGCATCAGCAGGAACAGCTCACACCACCAGCGATCGCGCGCATGGTAGCGTTGCGCGGCCTCGAGCAATTCACGGGCGAGCAGCGGATGAATCAGCGAAGACTGCGGTGTGTCGGCGACGCGAACTCGAATGTGAAACGACGCTCCATCTTTGACCCAACCGGGCGTGTTGTGGTGCAGCCTGCGTCCGAATTCCTGCATCGAGAAGTCGCGTCGCAGGCCCAGGCGGCGCGAAGGCATCGTTGCTCCTCGAACGCGTTGGGGTCAACGCGTGTGTGAAAGGTGGAGCGGCTTGACCCCAAGACGCTCTCGGGATTGCAGCCGGAAGCGGGCCGAAGCTGCGAGGGAACGTTCTTGAACGCGTTGGGGGTCAACGCGTTCCACCTCGGAACGCCATCGTCAATTCCGGCGGCAGCTGCGGCGTGGCGCCGGGCTGGGAGCAGACGTAGGCGGAGATCGCGATGGCGCGCTCGGCGATGGTCGCGAGGGACCAGCCGTGCAGGAGGCCGAGCGTGAACGCGGCCGTGAACGAATCGCCGGCGCCGATCGTGTCGGCGACGGTCACGCGCACGCCAGGGTGGTCGAACCACGTGCCCTCCGCGTAGAGCAGCGCGCCGGACGCGCCGCGCGTGTAAGCGATGGCGCGGAGGCTGAACTGCGACGCCAGCGCGGCGAGAGCGGCGCGTTCGTCGCGCGGGAGCGTGAACAGGCGGATCAGCTCGGGCAGCTCGGTTTCGTTGACCTTCAACACCGACGCGAGCGCGAGCGACTCGGCGATGAGCTCGCGCGAGAAGTAGTGCTGGCGGAGATTGATGTCGAAGACGCGCAGCGCCTCCGGGCGCGTCAGACGTAGAAGCGAACGAATCGCGTTGCGCGCCGGCTCGCTGCGCTGCGCGAGCGTGCCGAAGCAGATCGCGTCGGCCGCGGCGACGGCGGCGCGGGCGGCGGGTTCGCCGGCGAGGCGGTCCCACGCGACGTTTTCGTGGATCGTGTAGTGCGGATGGCCGCCGGGCTCGAGCGCGACGGTCACCGTGCTCGTCGGCGCGGTCGGGTCGGTTTCGATGGCGTCGGTGGCGAGTCCGAGTTCGCCGAGGCGCGCGAGCACGGCGCGGCCGAGGTCGTCGTGGCCGATGCGGGAGACGATGCGCGATTCGGCACCGAGCGCAGCGGCGTGATAGGCGAAATTGGCCGGCGCGCCGCCGAGCTGGCGGCCGGTGGGCAGGACGTCCCAGAGAATTTCACCGAGGCCGACGATGCGGAAGCTCATGGGAGTGAGGGTGAGAGGGAAAGTGAGAGTGGGAAGAAGGGTGTCGCTCACTCACGCGCTAGGCAAACGGGGCAGGAGTTTTTGAACCACTGATGCACACTGATGAACACTGATACGGAGATAAGTGCCAATCAGAGAAGATCAGTGGTTCCTAAATTTGCCGCGTCGGCATTTACGATAGCACGAGCGCTGGGTGCGGGCCGGCTCCCACCCAGCGAGGCGCAGGCAGCGACGGCGATAACCCGTGGGGGCGGGCACCTCGCCCACAGTTTCGGAATTCGCGGGCGGAAATTTTCCCCGCCGGACTCGTTGCATCGAGATAGGGCGCGACCGCTGGGCGCGCCGCGAACGTGGCGCCGCGAACGTGGCGCCGCGAGCTTGGCGCCGCGAGCTTGGCGGGCCCGGCGGTCCCGCCCTACCTCAGGCTGCGGAAGTTTATTGAGCGCGTTAAGGTCAACGCGTTCCACCTGGGAGCCGGGCCTTGCATCGAGGTGGAGCGGCTTGACCTCAAGACGCTCGGGAATGCAGCCCGATACGGAGCTGATGGCGCGAGCGGGCGTTCTTGAACGCGTTGAGGTCAACGCGTTCCACCTAAGTCGCGCGTTTCGGTCGTGCCGTCGGGGCGCGTGGCGGTGATCACTGCCGTGTTCGCGGCGAGATCGATCTCGAGCGTCGCGTGCTGCGGGCCGGCGCGCCAGGTGAGGTGGAGTTGGTGCTCGGGCGTTTCGGCGACGGCGAACTCGCCGGCG
Organism: Opitutia bacterium; assembly: GCA_016187945.1. Classification (GTDB taxonomy): domain Bacteria; phylum Verrucomicrobiota; class Verrucomicrobiia; order Opitutales; family Opitutaceae; genus Didemnitutus. The sequence continues at coordinate 496,152 of JACPIT010000005.1, read as the reverse complement.
AAGGCGGGATGCGTGTTGCGGAAACGGATCAGGTCGAAGAGCGCGCGGACGACGGGGCGCGCGAGCGCGGCGTCGATCTCGGGGGGCGTGTAGTAGTGGCGGTTGATGTCGCGACCGACTTTCGTGCGGGCGAGCAGCGCGAGGTCGTTTTCGCCGGCGAGCAGGCCGGTGTAGTAGACCTGCGGGATACCGGGGGCGAAGAACTGGATCGCGCGCGCGGTGAGGTAGGCGCGGTCGTCGCGGCCGAGCGCGTCGTAGTAGGTGCAGTTGACCTGATAGAGATCGAGGTTGTTGGCGGCGGCGCCGGTGGCCTGGCGGCTGGCGCCGCGACTGTTGGCGTGGATGCGTTCGACGAGCGCGTCGAGTTCGGCGGGCGGGATGAGTCCGGGGCGGCCGGTGCGGTCGGCGGGATCGGCGCCGACATCGACGATGCCGATGCCGTCGTGCGTATCGAGGACCGTGAGGCAATTGCGCGGGCTGATCGCGAACCAGGATTTCAGGCCGCGCGCCGTGCGGTTGAAGAGCGCGTGCAGCACGAGCGGCGGCAGCGCGAAGTCGTAGACGCGGTCGACGCGGCGCGCGATGGCGATCTGGTCGCGGTGGTAGCTGTGGATTTCCACGAGCACCTCGATGCCGAGCGCGTGCGCCTGCGCGGTGAGGGCGGAGATGAACTCGTAGGTTTCCGGAATCATGAAGCAGCTCGTGCCGGGCTGCTTGATGGCGTAGCCGACGGCGTCGAGGCGGATCATCGCGACGCCGCTGCGCTGGAACTGCTGGAGAATGGAAGTGAGATACTCGGCGCCGGCGGGCGAGCGAACGTCGATGTCGATTTGCTGCGGCGTGAACGTCGTCCACAGGCGGCGCGTCTCGCCGTTCGCGAGCGTGACGGTGGTGAACGGCGCACCGGGGCGCGGGCGGAAGATTTTCCGCAGCTCGGCCTCGCTCGCGCCGTGCGGGAACACGCGGTCGGCGGTGAGGAACAGGTCGGCGTAGGGCGACGCGGCGCCGCGCGCGGAGTAGTCGCGGAACTGCGGTGAGTCGGCCGACATGTGGTTCACGATCAAGTCGGCCATCACCGGCACGTCGGCGCTGAGCGTGCGCACGTCGTCCCAATCGCCGAGTCGCGGGTCGACGCGCGTGTGGTCGATGGGATCGAAGCCCGCGTCGGCGCCGTCGATCGCGTGGAAGAACGGCAGCGCGTGCACGCCGCCGAAGAGTCCGGCGAACGGCCCGCGCAGCAGCGCGTGCAGCGCGCGGAAGCCGCCGCCGCTCAGGCGATCGACGTAGGTGATGAGTTGGACTTGGTTGCGCACGAGAGGGGCGAAAGTAGCGCCGGTCTTCGACCGGCGGTTTGGGTTCACGCTATTTTCAGACTTAACGATGCAGTCGGTGGAGAGCTGGCTCGGGCTGGCGGGCCGGTTTCAGGTTTTCCGCGACCCGGCCACGAGGGCCGGCCCTACAGATCGGAGAGGATTCTTGAGATTCATCCGAAGCGTGCGGTCCGACTGCATCGTGGCGTTTACGCCGGTCAAAGACCGGCGCTACTCAGAAGGCGTAGCGGAGGGTGAGCGACGTGGTGCGGCCGGGGATCGTGCGGAAGCGCACGACGGGGAGCGCGCCGACGCCGGGGAGCGAACCTTCCTCGCCTTCCGTCCAGCCTTGGGAATCGAAGAGGTTGTTCACGTTCAGGCTCAGCGTGACGCCCTTGCCGAGTTCGTAGGTCGCGAAGCCGTTTACCGTGACGTAGGCGGGGAGCTTGAGCGCGGTGGCGTTTTGCGTGACGCCATGCGCGGGGTCTTGCGCGTAGGATTCGGTGGTGCCGATCGCGGAGCCGCCGAGGCTGAACGCGCCGAACGTGTAGGACGGGGCGAGCGTGTAGATGAACTTCGCCTGACGGCGCGGGATGAACGTCACGCGGCTCGCGCCGCTGGTGACTTCGCCGTCGGCGTCGGTGTAGGTGGCGTTGGCGCGGAGGTCGAAGCCGCCGACGTGATACGACGCTTCGAGTTCGACGCCGGTGGCGGTGTAGTCGATCGGCGGGTTGACCTTGTTCAGCTCGGCGCCGGAGGGCTCGCGCGTCTTCGCGTTGAAGAGCGTGGCGTTCAACACGAGCTGGCCGGGGACGAGTTTCGACGTGCGGTATTTCACGCCGACTTCGGACTGCGTGACGTCGTAGTAGAACGACTTCGCGGCGAAACCGGGGCCGCTCGAACCGGCGTTGAGCGCGAGGCGATCGGCGCCGGCGCGGCCGCCGAAGGAGTGGCGGGCGAAGAACGCGAGGTCGCGCGTCGCGCTGTAGTTCACGCCGGCGGAGTAGCTCGTGTAGCTGAGCTGGTAATTCACGTTCGTGCCGGCAGCCCAGTTGAAGGTCGGCACGCCGCCGAGCTCGGCGCCGGAGATGGCGCCGTCGCCGTTGAGGTCGTAGCTGCGCGCGGTGCCGTCGACGACGAGGCCGCGGGCTTTCACGGTGTCGCGGCGCACGCCGGCGTCGACGGACCACTTGCCGGACTGCATCGTGACGGAGGCGACGGGCGCGTTGACGGTGTATTTGAGGTCGTAGGCGCGGGAGAAATTGCCCCAGTCGATCGGGCCGTAGCTGAGCTGGCCGCTCGAGGTGAGCGCGGTGCCGGCGGCGTTGGCGAGGTTGAGCACGTTGGCGTTTTCGCCCTTGGTCTCGAGGAGGTAGGCGGCCCAGGTCCAGTTCTGCACGATCTTCTGCTGCGAGTTGTAGTAACCGAGCGTGACGTCGAATTTCGTGCCGTTCGAGAGGCGGAGGAAGCGCGTCACTTTGAGATCGTTGCCCGCCCAGCCGAGGTCGCTGGCGTTGGTGTCGAAGGCGTGAACGGTGGTGACGAGCGCGTCGCTCGCGACGGCTTGGCCTTTGTTGGCACCGGAGCCGTAGACGAGCTGCGTGGCGCCGGCGAAGGTCGGCGCGTAGGCGGCGACGGCTTGCGCGGCGGTGCGGACGCTCGCGGGGAACGGCGCGCCCCACTGGGCGGATTGCGAGGAGATGCGCACGCGGTCAGTGATTGAGAGATCCTCGATCGGCGAGACGACGACCTCGGCGCCGATGGAGGCGACCTTGGTGTGGATGCCGTTGAAGTGGCGCGTGACGCGGCCGCCGTGCGTGTCGACGGCGTTGTCGGTCGTGAGATTCGGCGTGTAGAGCGAGCCGCTGAGCACGTCGTAGCCGGGCAAGTCGCCGTAGGAATCGGCGCTGTTCACCTTCGTCGGCGCCGGCAGGTAGGTCGGCGCAGTGTCGTCGATGGCCTTCACGTAGATGCGGACGTGGCCGCCGGCGAGTTCCTTGGTGAAGTTGAGTTTGATCTGGCCGCCACCGTCGTTGGTGCCGGTGGTGCGCTGGCCTTCGCCGCTGCGGTAGAAACCGCCGACGTTGTAGCGCAGGCCGGTGGAGATCTGGCCGCCGTAGTTGAACTCGGCGCGCGTGGTGTCGAAGTCGACGCCGTAGGTGAACGCGACGGTGCCGCCGGCGTTGCGGCCGTCCTTCGAGATCATGTTGATGACGCCGCCGGGGGAGTTGGACGCGAAGACGGCGGCGCTGCCGCCGCGCACGGCCTCGACGTTGCCGATGGTGGGATCGGAGCGGAAGAGCACGTCGGCGTTGCCGAACGCGATGTCGCCGAACTCGACGATGGGCAGGCCGTCTTCCTGGAATTGCACGTAGCGCGAACCGCCGTCGGCGAGCGGAAGGCCGCGGATGGTGAGGTTGGCGTTGCCTTCGCCGGAGGTGGACTCGACGCGGATGCCGGGCAGCGATCGGAAGAGCTCCGCGGTGTTACGCGGCGTGAACAGGCTAATCTGCTCCATCGGCAGCGTGGAGACGGAGATGGAGGACTGGAGCTTGGACTTGTCGGGGCGCGAGACAGCGGTGACGACGAAGTCGTCGAGCTTGATCGTGGTGTCGCTCGTGGCGACGGCAGGCGCGGCGTCTTCCGCCGGAGCGGTCGGTGCGGGTGTGGTTTGCGCGGCGAGGGAACTGGCGAGAGCAACGAGCGCGGGCAATGTGAGAGCGCGCGCGAAGATGCGGACGGGGGCTTTCATGGGGGTGCTGGGTTGGGGGGACGTTCTCGGCCACGAGAGGCGCGAGGAACGCGAGCCATCCCAACCGGCCGCGCCGACGATGCGCGAGCCGCGTGCTCAGGACAAACCGGAGATGAGCGGGAAAAATGCGGCGCAAGGACGAGCGCGCGGCTCCTCGGGGACGACTCGCCCTACCGCTTCAGGCGCGACTGGAGCTTTTTCACCTCGGGCGAGATCGCGCCGCACTCGCCGGTGCTGCCGCAGCCGGGCTTTTTCTTCCGGCCAAACCAGGAGCGCAGCAGATACGCGCTCGCGAGGAGGACGAGAGCGACGGCGATCAGGGTTTGGAGAGACGAGGACATTTCAGAGGTGAAACCACGAAACACACCAAACACACGAAAACAAACCGGGCCGGCGGCGGGCGCCGGCCCTACAGTAACTTCCCTTTCGTGTGTTTCGTGTTTTTCGTGGTTAAATTTCCTCAGAACCCCAGCGCCCGGCCGGCTTGGTAGATCGCGAAGCACACGAGCCAGGCGGTGCCGGTCATGTAGGCGATTTGGAAGAGCGGCCAGCGCCACGAATTCGTTTCGCGCTTCACGACGGCAACGGTGCTCATGCATTGCATCGCGAAGACGTAGTAAACCATCAGCGTCAGACACACGAGCGGCGTGAAGAGCGGAGCGCCGTCGGGCCAGTGGGCCTTGCGCAACGCGTCGCGCAGTGGCGTCGTGTCGTCCTCCGCGCCTTCGACGCCGAAGATGACGCCCATGGAGCTGACGAACACCTCGCGCGCCGCGAACGACGTGATGAGCCCAATGCCCACGCGCCAGTCGAAGCCGAGCGGCTTGATCACCGGCTCGAGCACGCGTCCGGCCTGGCCGGCGAAGCTGTGGGCGATCTGCTGTGTGGGCGTCGCCGCGGGATCGGGGTGCTTCGGGTAAGTCGTGAGCGCCCACAGCACGATGGAGATCGCGAGGATGATCGTGCCAGCGTTTTTCAGGAACAGCCACGCGCGTTCGATCATGTGGCGCGTGATGTCCCAAAAACGCGGCGGCTGATACGCAGGCAGTTCCATGATCATGTGCGGCGTGCCGCCTTTCACGAGGTAGCGCTTGAAGAGCCACGCGAAACCGAACGCGCCGATCGTGCCGAGCGCATACATGATCAGCATGAGTCCGGCTTTTTGCGCGGCGGGGACAGTTTCGCCGGGCAACAGCGTCGCGATCATCAGGAGGTAAACCGGCAGGCGCGCCGAGCAGCTCATGAGCGGCGCGACGAGAATCGTGACGAGACGATCGCGGGCGTTCTCGATCGTGCGCGTGGCCATGATGCCCGGAATCGCACACGCGTAAGAGCCGAGCAGCGGGATGAAGGAGCGCCCATTGAGGCCGACTTTGCTCATCGGCCGGTCCATGATGAACGCCGCGCGCGCCATGTAGCCGGTGCTCTCGAGCAGGCCGACGAAGAAAAACAGAATCAAAATCTGCGGCAGGAACACGACGATGCCGCCGACACCGCCGATCACGCCGTCCGTGAGCAGATCGCGCAGATCGCCGGGCGTCATCGCGGTTTTCACCCAAGCGCCGAGCGAGGCGACGTGCTCGTCGATCCAGTTCATCGGGTATTCGGCAAGCGTGAAGATCGAGCAGAACATCACCGCCATCACGCTGGCGAACGCGACCCAGCCCCAGATCGAGTGGCAAAGCACAGCGTCGATCTTGTCCGAGAGCGACGGACCGGAGTGACGGTCGCGCAGGATCACGTCTTCGCAGAGCACTTTGATGGCGTCGTAGCGGCTGCGGATGAGCACGCCGGACCAATCGGTGCCGTCCTTCGTCCAGCGCTCGCGCCAGCCGGAGAGAATTTCCAGCGTGCGCGCCGAATGCTGCTTCGAGCCGGCGACGCGCACGGAATCGAAATCCGTCAACAGCAACAACGCCTCCGCGCGCGCGACGAGCGGCGGGCGAGCGTCGTTTTGCACGAGCGAAGCTTGGATCTCCGCCACGGCGGGCGCGATCGGGCCGGGGACGTCCCAACGGTGTTTCGCGAGCGCCAGTTCGACGCGGCTCATCGCGAGACGCAGCTCAACGAGGCCCTTGCCGCGCACGGCTTCGCACGGGATGACGGGCACGCCGAGTTCGCGCTCGAGTGCGGCGGGGTCGACTTTGATCCCGGCGTCGGCCGCGACGTCCATCATGTTCATCGCGACGATGACAGGGCGGCCGAGATCGAGGACTTGGTGGACGAGGTAGAGGTTGCGCTCGAGATTCGAGGCGTCGACGACGCACACGATGCGGTCGGGCTGCGGCGTGTCCTCGCGGCGGCCGAGCAACACGTCGCGCATGACGGCCTCGTCGGGCGAGCGCGCCGCGAGCGAGTAGGCGCCGGGCAGATCGATGATCTGGATCGGCCGGCCGTGCTGCGAGTAGGTGGTGCCGGTTTTCTTTTCGACGGTGACGCCGGGGTAATTGCCGACCTTCTGGCGCAGGCCGGTGAGGGCGTTGAAGAGCGTGGTCTTGCCGCAATTCGGGTTGCCGACGACCGCGTAGACCGGCGTGCGGTAGGCGGCAGCGGAAGCCGGGCGCTTTGCGGCGGAAGCGGGGAGCGAGATGTGAGACGGGAGCTTCACGGCAAAGGGCCGAAGGACTGAAAAACTGAAGGGCTGAACTAACCGAGAGCAGCGGCGGAGGCCTTCAGCTTTTCAGTCATTCAGTTTTTTTCAGCCCTTTCACTTCGCGCCGGCCGGCAAACGCTCGACCAGGATGCTCATCGCCGCGCTGTGGTTCAGCGCGAGGCGAGTTCCGTTGACGAGGCAGAGGCTGGTGACGCTGCCCGAAATTTTCGTGACCAACGCCGCTTCGCCGAACCCCATCTCGCGGATGCGCTGGCAAAAACTCTCGTCGCCGGTGAGCCGGCACACGCGACCCGTCGCTCCGGAGGGGAGCTGGCAGAGGGGTGCGAGTTCTTGGAAAGGCGTGGACATCCGTCGAGGTCAGCAAACGCGATTGAGACTGAGTTGCAAGCCAAGGTTTTGATCGTGCGCGCCCCGAAGTGCCCACGCCTCGCTAGCTAAACTCGCTAATCAAAGGCTTCTTACGTGAAAAACGGCCGCCGCCTTCGCGCAAAGCCCGCACCAAAGTCAACAAGGCATGCACGACATCCATGTCGGTCACTACCTGCCGGCGCCAGTCATGCTCGAACGCCAGAATCGGAGCCACGAGAAGGCACGAGGAAACGCAAAAAGCGCGGAACGCCGCGGACTCCCGGTGCCCTGCCCCGTCGCTCTGCTGCCGAAGTTCCACCGCCCTTTTCGTGGTTCCTCGCGCCTCTTCGTGGCCGTGCCTTCATCCATCTTCCGTCGCACCTCATCCCTCTCCGCTTGCCTTCGCCGAAAGCCCACCGCGCCGCCGAGCTTTCGTCTTTGCGCCGCGCCGCGAAACGCCGTGCGATGCACGCGTCGCCTCCGCGGCTCCTCATGCAGCTCCGCTTCGTTCCGCACACGCTCGCGCTCCGTCACGCGTTCGGCATCGCGTCCAACACCCGCACCTCCACGCCCGCGATGTTCGTCGAAGTCGAGCGCGACAGCGTGGTCGGTTACGGCGAGGCGTCGATGCCGCCCTACCTCGGCGAGACGCAGGACAGCGCCGCGGCGTTCTTTACCGCCGCGCAACCGCTGCTCGCGCGCCTCGCCGACCCGTTTCAACTCGAGGAAATTCTCCCCGCGCTCGACGCGCTCGCGCCCGGCAACACCGCCGCGAAGGCCGCCATCGACATCGCGCTGCACGACTGGATCGGCAAGAAACTCGGCGCGCCGTGGCACCGCCTCTGGGGTCTCGATCCGGCGAAGGCGCCGGTGACGTCGTTCACGATCGGCATCGATACGCCCGAAGTCGTCCGCGAAAAAACCCGCGAAGCCTCGCCCTACAAAATTCTCAAAGTGAAACTCGGCCGCGACGACGCCACCGACCGCGCGCTCGTCTCGACCATCCGCGAAGTCACCGACGTCCCGCTCACCGTCGACGCCAACCAAGGCTGGGCCAACCGCGACGACGCGCTGCGCCTGATCGAGTGGCTCGCGCCGCAAAACGTCCTCTTCATCGAGCAGCCGATGCCGAAGACCGCCCTCGACGACACCGCGTGGCTGCGCGAGCGCAGCCCGTTGCCGCTCATCGCCGACGAGAGCCTTCAGCGCGTCGGCGATGTGCCGCGGCTGCGCGGCGTGTTCGACGGCATCAACATCAAGCTCATGAAGTCCACCGGCCTGCGCGAGGCGCACAAGTCGATCGTCCTCGCGCGCGCGCTCGGCATGAAAGTCATGCTCGGCTGCATGACCGAGACCTCGTGCGCCATCTCCGCCGCCGCGCAACTCTCCCCACTCGTCGACTGGGCCGACCTCGACGGTGCGTTGCTCATCAAAGACGACCCGTTCGACGGCGCGCGCATCGTCGACGGCCGCGTGACACTCAGCGACCGCCCCGGCATCGGCGCGGTGAAGCGCTGAGCCTCGAATATTTCACCGCGTAGCGGAAACCGTGAGGTTTTCGCGCCTCGACAGCGGCGAAATTCTCACGAATTCCGCTACCACGCTACGTCGCGCGCTTCGCTCTGCGGGTGAAATATCCGGGCTGGCCGCTCGGCCCTCCGCACAGTTCCGGTTTGTCAGGCTGTTCCGCATGCGCACACTTCGCGTCCATGTCTATGCCCCTCCTTCGCGCGGTCTGGGCCACCGCGCTGATCGTCGGCGCAGCAATGCGCCTGTCGGGGCAGGATAGACCCGTGAACACCACGCCGGTCAACCTGCCCGAATTCAACGTCGTCGCCGCACACGAGCTGCCGCCGCCCGAAACGTGGTATTACACCAAGATCGCAGGCCAGGAAGTGCTCTCAAGCACTTCGCGCCAGCGCACCGAGCAACTCGCCAACGATCTCACGCACTTGCTGCATGCCTTGGAGCTGAGCGGCACCCGCCTGCTCCCCGCTACCGCGGCACCGCTGCGCATCATGATAACCGGAGGAATGGATCAATTCGTTTCCCTCGCGCCCCGCGCGCTCGAGTCCGGCACCGAAGATCCTGAGACTGCCGTGCTCGGACAGGCGGAGCAGCCTATCTTGGTCATCAACGCAGCCGCGCATGCGTTCGATTTCGCCGATGCCGGTCAAGACAACCTGACGGAGTCCGAGACCGCAGAAGGAGCCGTGCCCGCCATGCGCGCGGCGAACACCACTCGTAACCTTCAGCTCGGATACCTTCGCGTCCGACTCGCGCAGCCTCGCCCGCCCCTGCAGCCGTGGCTGATCGAAGGCGTCGCCCAAGTCCTCGCCTGGACACGGATCACCGAGACCTCCGTCACCCTCGGGCAGGTGGACGACCCAAATGAGACCGGCGCGATCGGCAGCACGGACCGCGAGCCCGGCCGGGTGTCGCAAGGCGATCTCCAGCACCGAGCCACGCACTTCCAGGATTCGCTTTCCGATCAGATGGATTTCAATGCCGCGCTCGCGCACAGCGCTCTGTTCCCGCTCGAGGAGATGTTTGCCGGAGACCTGCGGAAGTTTCCGGGCACGGAAAACGCGTCCCAACTTCTGCGCTGGAAAAAGCAGTGCCACGCTTTCGTCCACTGGGGGCTGTTCGGCGATCTCGGCCGGAACTCGTCGCAATTCCTGACGTTTACGCGACGCCTCCGGACCGAACCTTTGACCGAAAAGCTCTTTCAAGAGTGCTTCCGAATGAACTACGCCGCGGCCGTCGGCGCGCTCCGCGTCCACGTGGAAAGCACGCGCTCGAAGGTGCACGGCGTGAAGGCGAACAAAGGCGAGAAGCTGCCGCCCGCGCCGACAGTGGAAGTGCGCCCCGCCACCCTGCTCGAGATTGCCCGCCTGAAGTCCATCGCCTACGCCTCCAGCGGCCAGCTCGATCGTGCGCGCGAAGAACTCATCCTCGCTTATCGTCGTGGTGAACGTTCGCCCGACCTCGTGGCTGAACTCGGCACGGTTGAACGCGCCCTCGGCCACCCTGATCGCGCCGCGCACTACCTCACCTTGGCAATGAAGGCCAGGACGACCCGCACCCACGCCTACCTCGCGCTCGCACAGCTCCGGCTGGACGAGCGCCTGGCGAAGCCGCAGGGCAAAGACGGCAAACTCAGCTACGAACAACTACTCGGCGTGATCGAGCCGCTGCTGCTGGCGCGCACGCAGGCGGCACGCACGCCGGAAATTTACATGTTGTTCGCCGACGCGTGGATGAAAACGGCAGCCGCGCCGCCCACGCAGCATCTCGCGTTTGTCGACGAAGGCGTGCGGCTTTACCCCGACAATACCGCCCTGCGCGACGCCCGCGCTCTACTGGGTCCAACGGCCACCGCGCCTTGATCGACGCGGGCTCGCCTCACGCGCGGCGCGGGCCCAACGTCGGCGGCGACTCGCCCGCATGTCCGCCCCGGCCCTCCCCTCCTCGTTGCGCGAAAAGATCGGCCAGATGCTGCTGCTCGGCTTCCGCGGCAGCACCGCCGCCGACACGGCGCTGATCGTCCGCGACCTGCGCGAGCACGCCATCGGCAGCGTGATCCTCTTCGACCTCGACATGACGTCGACGATCGACTCCGGCGCACCCGGCCGGCGAAACATCGAGTCGCCCGCGCAACTCCGCGCCCTCGTCGCGCACCTCCAATCTCACGCGCGCCTGCCGTTGCTCGTTGCGATCGATCAGGAAGGCGGCCGCGTCAACCGCCTCAAGCCCGCCTACGGTTTTCCCGAGACGATCTCCGCCGAGGAACTCGGCCGGCTCGACGATCTCGCCGAAACCCGCCGCCACTCCGAGGCGACCGCGCGCACGCTCGCGAGCGCCGGCATCAACTTCAATCTCGCGCCCGTCGTCGACCTCGACGCCAACCCCGACAACCCGATCATCAAAGGCAAGCGCCGCAGCTTTTCCGCCGACCCCGAGGCGGTCGCGCGTCACGCCGCCGAGTGGGTGCGCGGCCATCGCACGCACGGCGTGCTGAGTTGCGCGAAACATTTTCCCGGTCACGGCAGCGCCGCCGGCGACACGCACCTCGGCCTCGTCGACGTCACCGCGACCTGGCACGAGCGCGAGCTCACGCCGTTCGCGCGCCTGATCGAGGCCGGCCTCGGCGACGCCGTGATGAGCGCGCATGTCTTCAACGCGCGCCTCGATCCCACGCTGCCCGCGACGCTGTCGCGCGCCGTCGTCACCAAGCTGCTGCGCGGCCAGCTCGGCTTCCGCGGCGTCGTTCTCAGTGACGACATGGAAATGAAAGCCATCTCCGCGCACTACGGCCTCGAGCGTGCCGTCATCTCCGCCGTGAACGCCGGCGTCGATCTGCTCTGCTTCGGCAACAACATGAGCTACGACCCCGACATCGCGCCGAAGGTCATCGCGCTGATCGAGCGCGCCGTCGCCGACGGCCGCATCGACGCGACACGCGTCGACGAATCCTGCGCCCGCGTGCTCACGCTGAAGCGCAGCGCCAGCCTCCCTCTTCCCTCATGATTCCGCCCGCTCGTCGTTTTCTTTGGTGGAGCGCATTGACCCCAATGCGCTCTTCGTCCGAACGCGTTGAGGTCAACGCGTTCCACCTCGGCTGCGTCGCGCTCGCCCTGCTCGTCTTCGCCGGCTGTGCGCATCGCCCCGGCACGCTCAACAAACGCGCCGGCGACGAGATCGTCGTCGCCGGGCAGCTTTTCCACACCGGCACGAAAGTCGTCACGTGGATGGACCCGGGCGGCTACGATGCTTACCGCGTCGAGCGGCGTTTCGCGCCCTACGAGCAAAGCAGCTGGGTAAAAACACAGGAGGCCAAGGTCGGCTACACCGACCCGAACCGCTACGGCCTGCGCTTTCAAAAACTCACGCCCGCCGAGATCGAGCGCGTGCGCGGCGGCGGCTGGGACTTGCCGCTGCTCCAGCGCACGGTCGACCAGTTTGTGATCCACTTCGACGTCTGCGGCATCGCCAAGCAGTGCTTCAACATCCTGCACGACCACCGCGGACTCAGCGTGCACTTCATGTTGGATCTCGACGGCACGATCTACCAGACGCTCGACCTGAAGGAGCGCGCGTATCACGCCACGACCTCGAATCACCGCAGCGTTGGCATCGAGATCGCGAACATGGGCGCCTACGGCCCGGCCGACACGAAGCCGCTCGACGCGTGGTATGCGCGCGACGCGAAGGGCCGCACGATCATCACCGTCCCGGAAAAACTCGGCGACCCGATGATCCGCACGATCGGCTTCGTCGGCTCCCCCGCCCGCGCCGAGCCCGTGCACGGCAACATCCAGGGCCAGGATCTCGTCCAATACGACCTCACGCCCCAGCAATACGCCGCGCTCATCAAACTCACCGCCGCGCTCCACCGCGTCTTCCCGAAAATCCGCCTCGATTACCCGCGCGGGCCCGACGGGAAGGTGCTGCCGAAAAAACTCCCCGACGATCAGCTCGCCGCCTACGAAGGCGTCCTCGGACATTACCACATCCAGACGAACAAAGTGGACCCCGGCCCGGCCTTCGACTGGAACAAAGTCATCAAAGGCGCACGGCGCCTCGTGCCGTAGCGTCGACGCCTGTGCTTGCGTGACAATGCCGGCAGAATAACGTCCCGACATGCCTCAGAATCCCGACGTTCGCTGGCGCCAGCGCCTCCAGGGCTTTCGTAAGGCTTTTGGGCAGCTCTCCGCCGCCGTCGACCTCGCAGCTCAACGTCCACTGAGCGAGCTGGAGCAACAAGGACTCATTCAAGCGTTCGAGTTCACGCACGAACTCGCATGGAACACGTTGAGGGATTTTCTGGAGTCGCGCGGTGCGATGAATCTCTATGGATCGAAGGATGCCACACGGGAGGCCTTCGCACGTGGGCTCATTTCCAATGGCGACGAGTGGATGGCAATGATCGCGGGACGCAATCGGAGCAGTCACACTTACAACGAAAAGACAGCTCGTGACCTGGCAGGGGCCATCTTGCACAGCTTCGCACCTGAATTCGGCAAGTTCGCAGTCAAATTTGCCGAATTGGAAAAGGAAATCTCGTGAAACCGCGCCACGATCTCTCCGAGCGGGCGCTCGCGCAAATCTGCGGCGTGCTATCCCGCTTTCCTGAAGTGGAAGAGGCGGTGCTCTTCGGTTCCCGCGCGAAAGCGACGCACAAGCCCGGCTCGGATATCGATCTGGCGCTGACCGGACCGGATCTCGACTGGCGCATCCTGGGGCGCATCTACGACTCGCTTGACGATCTGCTTTTGCCCTACCGCTTCAGCCTGATTCTTCTCGACGGCAACACGGATGCCGCGGTGGCCGCCCACATCGCCCGCGTCGGCATACCCATCTACCGAAGCGCACACGTCGTGCGCTGAGGACCAGGCGCAGGCTACGCCGCCTTCTTCCCGAACGCCGGATCGATCGTCTTCGCCACGAGCGCGACGGCCGCGAAGGACGGCAGCGTGCACAGCAACACCCAGAGGAAAAAGTGCGGGTATCCGAGCAACTCCTGGATGCGCCCCGCCTTCAGTCCCGGCACCATCATGCCGAGCGCCATGAAGCCCGTGCAGATCGCGTAGTGCGCCGTCTTGTGCGCGCCCTCGGCCACCTTGATCATGTAGAGCATGTAGGCCGTGAAACCGAAGCCGTAGCCGAATTGCTCCACGCCCACCGCACCGGTCACGATCCACAGGCTCGTCGGCTGATAAAGCGCCAGCAGTAGAAATGCCGCGATCGGCGCGTGCATCGCGAAAATCATCGGCCAGAGCAGCCGCCGCAAACCGAGACGCGAGATCGCCCAGCCGCCGACGAGCCCGCCGCAGGTGAGCGCGATGATGCCGACTGTGCCGTAGGCGAAGGCGAGTTGCTCGTTGGTCAGACCGAGGCCGCCGGCGACGCGTTTATCGAGGAGGAACGGCGAAAGGAGCTTCAACGCCTGCGATTCCGCCAGCCGGTAAACGAGCAGGAAAAACAGGATCAGCCCGATGCCGGGCCGCTGGAAAAACGACACGAACACCGCGAAAAATTCCCGCAACGTATCCGCCCCCTGCGCGGTGGCGCGATCGGCGACGGGTCGCGGGAGCACGAACAGGTGGAGCGCGCCGAGCACGCAGAACACCGCCGCCAGCAGGCCGAACACGAGCGACCAAGCCGTGGCGACGCTGCCGGTCGTGGCGATCAGTTTGCCCGCGAGATAGACGCAGCCGCCCTGGGCCGAGAGCGTCGCGAGTCGGTAGAACGTCGTGCGCACGCCGACGAAGGCCGCCTGGTCGCCGGTGGAGATCGCGAGCAGGTAGAAGCCGTCGGCCGCGATGTCGTGCGTGGCGGAGGCGAACGCCATCAGCCAGAACATCGCGAGCGAGAGTCGGAAAAATCCCGGCGCGGGCAGCGTGAGCGCGACGAGCGCGAAGGCGACGCCGATCATGAATTGCAGCGTCCAGATCCAAAACCGTTTCGTGCGGAACAGGTCCACGACAGGCGACCAGAGCGGCTTGATGACCCACGGCAGGTAGAGCCAGCTCGTGTAGAACGCGATGTCGGCGTTGGAGATGTCGAGGTTCTTGTAGAGCACCGTCGAGAGCGTCATCACCACGACGTAGGGAATGCCCTCGGCAAAATAGAGCGTGGGAATCCACGACCAGGGGGAGCGCGGCGCATTCGATACGGTAGTCATGATCAGCGCGATTTTTTACCGGTAGGGCGAGGCGTCCCTGCCGAGCCGTTCGCGGAACGCGGCTCATCGGGACGATTCGCCCTACCCGCAGAATCCAACGTCAGCGACGCGCGCGGGCTTTCGTTGCCGAGGCGGTTCACGGCGCTGACGGCGACCGCTTCGTCGCCGGGCGAGAGTTCGATCGTGACGTCGCGCGCGGGCTGCACGGTGAGGCGCCATTGCGGGCCGCTGCGCCGCCACACGACGAAGAGCGCGGCGTCGGACGCCGCGGCGATTTTCACTTCGCGCGCGCCGGCCAACGTCAACGTCGGCGCGGCGGGCGCCTTCGTGCCGAGCCACGGCGACGCCGGCACGAGCGCGGGCGCGGCGTAGAGCGGCGCGAGCTTTTGCGCGATGCCTTTGCGGTTCTCCATCAGCGCGACGGAGCTGAAATGCACGTGGCCCGTCGCACCGGCGTTCGCACGCTGCCGCGTGAGCGCGATTTGCTGCGCGATGTCGTTCGGCGACCATTTTTTCTCGTCGCTGATCGCGCTGGTGAAGAGACCGGCGTAGAGATTCCGGCCGGCGCGGTTCTGCGCCACCCAGTAATCGAGCAGCGCGGAGAACGACTGCTCCTTCGCCGTGGACGGCCAGTAGAGCTGCGGCACGAAATAATCGAGCCAGCCGTGTGCAAGCCAGAGCTCCACGTCGGCGTAGAGCTTGTCGTATTGGCTGAAGCCTTTGATTCCCGCCGGCCGGCGATCGGGGCGGCCGAGGCCGAACGGGCTGATGCCGAACTTCACCCAGGGCTTCTCGGCGTGCACGGCGGCGTGGATTTTTTCGACGAGCTGATCGACGTTCTGGCGGCGCCAATCGGCGCGCGCGAGTTTGCCGCCGGCTTTGCGGTAGCGTCCCCACGCGGGGTCGTCGGGGAAATCGATCTCGTCGGGCTTCGCGTCCTTCGGCGCTTTCGGCGGCAGCGGTTTCGCGATCGGGTAAGGATAAAAATAGTCGTCGATGTGCACGCCATCGACGTCGTAGCGGCGCACGACGTCGCGGATGACGGCGAGCGTGCGCTCGGCCGCGAACGACTCGCCCGGGTCCATCCAGAGGAGCTCCCCGTATTTTTTCACGGCGCGCGGATGCGTGTTCGCGATGTGCGATTTCGCGAGCGGCGACTTCGCCTCGTTGTGGCGGGCGCGGTAGGGATTGAACCACGCGTGCAGTTCGAGGCCGCGCCGGTGCGCCTCGGCGATCCACACGGCGAGCGGATCGTAGCCGGGCGACTGGCCCTGCTTGCCGGTGAGATACTCCGACCATGGCTCGAGCGAAGAGGCGTAGAGCGCGTCGGCCGCCGGGCGGACTTGGAAGACGACCGCGTTCAGGTTGAGCGCCTTGGCGCGATCGAGGATCGCGACGATCTCGGCGCGCTGCTGCGCGACGGGCAGGCCGCGTTTGCTCGGCCAATCGATGTTGTTGACCGTCGCTACCCACACGCCGCGAAACTCACGCGGCGTGGGCGGGGGGAGTTCGGCGGCGACTGGCGGCTCGGGTTTCGCGGGCGGTTTTGGTTTCGTGACGCAGCCGGCGAGGAAGAGAACGGCGAGCGCGGCGAGGGATTGGAGTAGCGCCGGTCTGCGACCGGCGTTTCGCGCGGCCGGCGGCATGCGGAGATATTCTCGCCGGTCAAAAACCGGCGCTACCCGCCGGCTCACGAGACGGAGCGGACTTCGCATGCTCATGACGCGAGGGCCACGCGGACGTTGCCGTCGGCGCGCGCAAGCGCGGCTTCGGCGGCGTCGTCGTCGAGATTGCGACGGAGCATCACGATCGCGACCTTCACGCGGTAGCGGCACTGCTCGAGCGCGGCGCGCGCTTTCTCGTCGTCGGCGCCGGTGGCGCGCGCGGTGAGCGCGATGGCGCGGCGGTAGAGCTTCGCGTTCGTCGGCATCACGTCGACCATCAGGTTGCCGTAGACTTTGTGGAGACGGACCATGATCGCGCTCGAGAGCGTGTTGAGCGCGATCTTCTGGGCGGTGCCAGCCTTGAGGCGCGTGCTGCCGGAAATGACTTCGCTGCCGGTGTCGAGCGTGATGCCGATCTCGGCGGCGGCGACGACGGGCGCGTCGGGGTTGTTGGCAATGCCGATCGTCAACGCGCCGCTCGCGCGGGCCGCTTCGAGCGCCCCGACCACGAAAGGCGTGCGGCCGGATGCGGCGAGGCCGATGACGACGTCGTGTGGCGTTGGCGCGACGGCGCGTAGGTCGGCGGCGCCTTGCGCGTGGTTGTCCTCGGCGCCTTCGACGGCAACGAAGAGCGCGTCGCGTCCGCCGGCGAGCAGCGCGATGGCGCGTTCGTGCGGCCAGGAGAACGTCGGCCAGAGTTCCACGCTGTCGAGCAAACCGAGTCGGCCGGACGTGCCGGCGCCGACGTAGATGAGCCGGCCGCCGTGGGCGAGGCGCGGCGCGGCGGCGTCGACGGCGCGCGCGAGTTCGGCGCGCGCGCAATCGACCACGTGTGCGGCGAGCACCTGGTCCTCGGTGAACGCGGCGATGAGCCTCTCCGTCGCGTAGAGATCGAGCTCGGGGTGGCGGCTGTCCGGTCTTTCGGTGTTCAGCATGAGCGGAATGGATTTTCGTTTTTAACAGGAGGAAACCGGGGAACGGAGAAATGGGGCGGCTGGCTGCCGGGCTCGATCTCTGTTCTCTCTGTTTTCTCCTGTTCCACTTCTGGGTTCGGAAGCGGTGCGAACTTGTGAACGCGGCAAGAGAATCCGCGTTGCTGCGGCCGGTTCAACCGTTCATTTCACTCGGGCGTGAGTTCTGGGCCGAAAGACGAGCTTTTCATCGGGGTGCTGTCCGGCACGAGCGTGGACGCCGTGGACGCGGCGCTGGTGCGCTTCGGGCCGCGCATCGAACTCCTCGCGTCGCACACGCTGCCGTATCCGCCCGATCTGCGGGCCGAGCTGCTGCGGCTGGCGGTGCCGGGCGAAAACGAGATCGACCGACTCGGCGCGGCGGACGTGGCGGTCGGCCGGCATTTCGCCCGCGCGGTGAACGAGCTGATCGCGTTCGCCGGGCGCGAGAGCGAGGACATCCGCGCCATCGGCAGCCACGGGCAGACCGTGCGGCACCGTCCCCGACTCGCGACGCCGTTCACCCTGCAGGTGGGCGATCCCAACACGATCGCAGCGGAGACCGGCGTGACGGTCGTCGCGGATTTTCGGCGCAAGGACATGGCGCTCGGCGGCCAGGGCGCGCCGCTCGTGCCGGCGTTTCACGACGCGGTGTTTCGCAGCCGGCGCGAAGCGCGCGCGGTGGTGAACATCGGCGGCATCGCCAACGTTACGCTGCTGCCGGCAGACCCGAATGCCCGGGTGCTCGGCTACGACACCGGGCCGGGCAACACGCTGCTCGACGCGTGGGCCCGGCAACAACTCGGCGAACCGATGGATCGCGACGGGGCGTTCGCGGCGCGCGGGCGCGTGCAGGAAAAACTCCTGCGCGAGTTGCTGGCGGACGAATTTTTTGCGCGCTCCGCGCCGAAGAGCACGGGGCCGGAGTATTTCTCGCCGGCGTGGCTCGAGGCGCGCGTGGGCGGCAGCGCGTTTGAGCCCGCGGACGTGCAGGCCACCCTCGTCGCTCTCACGGCGCAGACGATCGGCGATGCGATCCGTCCGCGCCTCGGTTTCGAGAGTGCCGGCGTGTTCGTGTGCGGCGGTGGCGCGCGAAATCCCGTGCTGATGCGGGCGCTCGCCGCGCGTCTGCCGCGCTGCAAAGTGCAGACGACGGACGCGCTCGGGATCGAGCCCGGTTGGGTCGAGGCGATGGCGTTCGCCTGGCTGGCGCGGCAGCGTGTGCACAGCGGCGCCGGCAACTGCCCCGCCGTCACCGGCGCCACGCGCAGCGTCGTGCTCGGCGGGTTATGGCTGCCGGCGTAGGAGAGCGCGCGCTCAAAGCACCGCGCGCGCACCCGGCAGGCGGCGGAGGATTTCCGCGAGGCTCCAACTGATCGCGATCGCGGCGACGGTCACGACGGCCGCCTTCACCAGTCCGGGCCACGCGACGCCGAGCAGGGCGAATTGCAGCCAGACCGCGACCGGGTAGTGGACGAGGTAAATGCCGAACGCGTTCGGCCGGAGCCGCGCCCAGAAGCGGTTTTCCACCGAGTGCCGACGCGCGAAATACGCCAGCAAGCCGAGGCTGGTCGCCACACTGCTCACTGCCATCAGGAAACTGGCCGCATGTCCCCAGAGCCCCGGGCTCTCGCCGCGCGAGCCCTTGATCGCGGCCACGATCAGCACGACGACGAACGCCACGAACACGACGCCGGCGGCGGCTTGCCAGAGCCCCCAGCGGCACGCGAGCGATCCGTCCGGCGCGAGGAGGCCGCGCGTCAACTCGCCGCGCATCCCCAGCGCGACCCCGAGGGCGAAGTAGAGGGCGTAGAACAACCCGCGCGCGCTCTGCACGAAGAACGGCCCCCAGCCGGCCCAGTGCATCGGATTCACGAGCCAGGTGACCGGCACGTAGGCGAGCACGGCCGCGGCGGTCCAGACAGCGAAACAACGCCACGGGGTCGCGCCGCACCACGCGCCAAACCGCCCCCACGCCGCGAAAGCCCGCGGCATCAGCCTCGATGTCAGCGCGGCCAGCACGCTGAATCCGAACAGCACCCAGAGAAACCACGCCGGGCCGGCCGGCCAGCGGTCGAGTTGTTTCCACGCGATCCCAAAGCCCGCGACGTCCATCGCGCCGGTGCGCTGCCAATAGGCCGGGAAATACGCCAGCGGCGCGAAGAGCGCCGCGCTCACGACGAAGGGCAGGCCGAGCCGCCGCGCCCGGTCGCCGATAAAACCCGCCGCGCCCTTGCGCGCGAGGCTCGGACCGACGAAGACGCCCGACAACAGGAACAGCAGCGCCATGAAGAACGAGTCGTTCCACAGCACGAGCGCGTCCACGCCCGGCGCCTTCGCGGGATCGATCACGGGAAACGCCGCCCACCAGAGGGAGCGGTCGAATTTCCCGAGCGGCGGCGCGTAGACGAAATACGCGAGCACCGCATGATGCGCGACGACAAGCAGCGTGAGACAGGAGCGCAGACCGTCGAGAGCGGCGGTGCGCGGCGCGCCGGAACCGGCGCCGAGAGGAGCGTGAGACGGAATCATGATGGTCTAAAAAGGAGTGGACGCGGCTCACGCCTCGTGTCGCCCGGCAGAGCGACGAACAGCGGCCGGCTCCGCGCCCGCGTGGCGCGTTCAGGACGGCGGCGTGTCTGGCGCCGCCAAGCGGCTCATGCGGCGGCGCGCGGCGCGGACGTAGAGCGTCGTCGGCACGAGCGCCAGCAAGGCGGTGAGCGTGCAGAAAATCAGCCACTCGCGATCGGCGTGCGGGTTGGCCAGGAACCGGCGCGCGAATTCGTCGTTGGCATGCGGCGCGAGCGCGAACGGTCCGGCCGCGACGAAGTGCGAGAACGCCAGTCCGAGGCTCTGCGCCGTTTCCCAGGCAGTGGCGGAAAGCGAGCCGAACACGCGCCAGCCGACCGACACCGAACCGAACGCGACGCCGCCGAAGCAGATCGCGCCGAGGCTGAGCACGCCTGTGCTCACCGCGCCGAGGGAAACGAGTCCGAACGTCACGCCGCCCACGCTCACGCCGCCGACGGCCCAGCCGCCATACGCGAACAGCAGGCCGACCGCACGATCGCCACCCGCGATCCAGCCGAGGGCCGGCCCTTGTCCCGCATCGGGAGTCGAAAAACGGACGTGCACGAGCGGCAACCCCAGCAACGTCGCGCGGCTGCGATATTCCGACTGGCGCGAGCCCGCGCGATCGGCGGGGTGCGAAAATTTTTCCGGCTCGCGCCGCCGCTCGGCGGTGCGCAGTTCGCTCGAAAAGCGGAGACTGCGAAGCAGCGCGAGCGACCAGCCCGCAGCGAACGCCACGACCGCGGCGTGGTGCACCGCGGCGATGGCAGGCAGCCGGTCCGGCCAGCGCGCGGCCGCGACCCGCAGCGCGAACACGAACAGAAGGAAGCCGACGAAGCTCCCGAACAACACCGCGGTCACGACGACCACGGCGCGGCGTTCTCGAGCGGTGCGCGCCTGGTCGAGGTTCATGCGCAGCGTCATCACGGTGGTGACGAAGCCGCTGACCGAGGCGAGCAGGGCCGCGAACGCGGCGAGTTTGGCGAGGCCGCCGACACCCTTCGTCGCGACGGCGGCGGCGCCGACAGCAGCGGCCTGGGCCGGAGGCGTCAGCGCGGGCAGCGCCGCGAGCACGCCGAAAGTGAACACGCGGCCCGGCGTGCTGCGTGCCAGCGCCCCCTCGACGAGGGCGAGCACCTGATCCTTGAGCAGCTTGCGCCCGCGCGCGAGGCGCTGTTTCACGGCGTCTTCGGTGAGATCGAGTTCCGCCGCCACATGCTCGATCGAACCATGTTCGCGATAAAACAGCACGAGGGGCTCGCGGTAGATTTCCGGCAGGGTCCGCAACGCCCGCCAGACGAGTGCCTGCTCGTCGCGCGCCATGGCCGTCTCGTCGGCCGACGCGTCCTCGCTCGGGAGTTCGAGCGCCCCGTCGAGCGGCGTGGCATCGCACACCGGTTCGCGTCCGGCCGAGCGGCGGGCGTGGCTGATCTTAAAGCGCAGGATGGCGCACAGCCACGAGCGGAGCTTTTCCGGCTCGCGCAGTTCGCCGAGCTTGAGCCAGGCGGTGACGAAGGTCTCCTGCGCCACATCTTCGCTCGCGGCGATGTCGCCGAGCGCCGAGTAGGCCAGCGAGCAGAGCAGGCGCTGGTAGCGCCCCACGATCTGCTCGAACGCCGAGCGATTGCCGCCCTGGCAGGCGGTGACGAGATCGGCGTCGCTGGCGGCGTGGAGCAGGGCCATGATTTCAGGTGCTTTCATCCTAAATTCCGCAGAAGATTAACCACTGATGAACACTCATGCACACTGATGAATGAGAAGGCCGAGAACCGCAGCGTGAGGTGGCTCACCTGCCAGGTGGGCCCTCGCGGCGATGCCAGTCTGCTTCGATGAGTGCTCATCAGTGAAAATCAGTGGTTCAACTGTGCTTTCTAGGCTCATCGTGTGGCACGAGGAAGTGCCCGGAAAGCCTGGAGAGGTGACAAAGCGTTCGCGGAATTTTTTCGCCGGAGCGCACGGCGCGCAGCGGCCAGAGTAGGACCGGCTTCAGCCGGTCCGGCGGATTCTCGCTCGGAGATTAACTGTGCGGGTGTCGCTGCAACTGGTCCGGTCGGAGACCGGACCTACCTCGGAAACGGAACCTCGCCGCTGGCCAGGCGGTGCAGGAAGAGCGCGACGGTCTGCGCGCGCGGCGCGAGCGTGTTCACGCGGCAGTATTCGCGGGCGCTGTGCAGGTGGTCGCCTTCGGGGCCGATGCCGTCGAAGCACGGCAGGCCGGCCGCGCCGAGGAGGTTGCCGTCGGAGGCGCCGCCGCCGTGGACCCAGTTGAAGGGCTTCATGCCGACGTCGACGCCGGCGCGCTGAAATTCCGGGAAGAGCGCCGCTTCGGTCGCGTGGTTTTCCTTCGGCGGGCGGTTGAGCCAGAGATTGAGGTCGAACTTCACCTCGTGCGCGGCGGCGACCTCGGCGGCGAGGGCGCGCAGGCGGGCGAAGAGCGGCGCTTCGTCGGAGATTTTCGTGACGCGGAGATCGAGTTCCGCCTGGGCGAAATCGGGCACGACGTTCGTCGCCGCGCTGCCGCCTTTGATGTTGCCGGTGTTGACGAGCACGCCGGGCAACTCGGCGGGGATTTTCGCGGCGGCGAGGAGAAAGGCGGCGAGGCCGAGGATCGCGCTGCGGCCGTCGTTGGGAATTTTCGCGGCGTGCGCGGCGCGGCCGTGGCAGGTGACGATGGCGCCGCCGGTGCCTTTGCGCGAATGAATGATGTCGCCGTTCGGACGCGCGGGCTCGAAGACGAAGCCAAAGTGGTGGCGCCTGGCGGCATCCTCGAAGAGAGCGCGCGTGCCGTGCGAACCGGTTTCCTCGTCGGGGGTGAGCAGGATTTCCCAGCCGATCTGCGCGGCGTGCGGCGTCTGCTCGAAGGCTTGCAACGCGGCGAGCAGCGTGACGAGGCCGCCCTTCATGTCGGTGACACCGGGGCCGTTGAGCGTGTCGGCATCGAGCCAGCGGCAGGCTTGGAACGGATCGTCGGCGCCGTAGACGGTGTCGTAGTGGCCGCAGAGGAAAACCTGGAGCGGCGCACTCGGACGGAGGCGGAAGCGGAGGGCTTTCGCGCCGGGCGGGTTGTAGTCGGGTGCGTCGGCGGCGAGTTCCTCGAATGACGCGGCGGGAAACGCCGCGGCGAAGGTCGCGCGGAGCTCGGCGGCCATGCGCGCGAGACCGGCGGCGTGGCTCGAGCCGGAGTTGATGGCGGCCCAGCGTTCGAGGAGCGCGGCGAGTTCGACGCGGCGGGCGGGAAGCGAAGCGATCGGAGACGGAATCACGGAAGAAAATCTGGCTCTACACCAACGTAGCGAACGCCGCGGAGGATTCGGCGGCGGCCTTCTTTGCGGCATCCGCTTTCTTCGGGTGAAGAAAACTGCGGCGGGCGACGAGAGCGGTGTGGGAGCGGGAAATCACGGAGGAAGATCGGTGGCTCTACACGAAGGCCGCAAAGGGAGCGAAGGTTTTGAGTGCCGGTTTCTTCGCGACCTTTGCGTTCTTGGAGTGAAAACGGCCTTATTTGAAAATGACGTTTCTGGGGAGCGGGATGCGTGGGAAGCGGGAACGGAAATCCTTCCTCTTTCTCTTAATCTTTCTCTCGGGATCGGCACAGCGCGTCTAGTCGCGGCGCGTTTGCGAGAGAAAGATTAAGAGAAAGAGGAAAGAGAAAGATCACTTGAGGCTGCCGCCACCCGGCAAGGTGACGCGCGGGGCGTCGGGGCCGTCGAGTTGTTTCAGGTTGGCGAGCGGGTCGGGTTCGAGGCGGAGGAATTTGAAACCGAGGAGGCGCGGTTTGCCGGCGGCGTCGCGCTCGGCGTTGTGCGCCGTCTCGCGGGCGATGAACGCGGCGAAGGTTTCTTCGCGGACTTTCGGCTCGGCCGAGTGGATGATATGCAGCGTGCCGTCGGGGCCGTGCGCCACGAGGCCGACGTGACCGATCCAGGCGTTGCCGCCGAAGATGTCGTTCGTGGGCGCGCCTTTTTTCACGATGCCGCGGACGACTTCGACGAGGTCGCCATCGTGGAGTTGCGCGGCGAGCGCGGGGGCTTCGGCGTAGGGGAAGTAGAGGTCGCGGTGCTCCTCGACCGGGATCGAGACGGTGAGCTTGTAGCGGTTTTTGAGGAAGCCGGCGCGGTCGATTTTCTCGTCGAACTTCACGGCGCGCGGGCCGGCGAGTTCGGCGGTGATGTCGCGCGCGAGCCAGCGGTTGGAGGGATTCCAGTCGGCTTCGGTGAAATGGTTGCGGGTGACGACGCCGATGCGGCCGTCGCGGTAGCGGATGCGCTGGAGGAGGCGCATGAAGCCCGGCCAGTCGCTCGTGAGCGACATCGCGAGCGTGTGTTCGACGAAGACGAGGCAGTCGCTCTTCGCGATGCTGTAGAGCGGCTGCGGGTCGTAGGTCTCGAACGGCGCCTCGCCGAGGAGATAGAGCTCGTAGGGCTGGCCGAGGTTTTTGCGCGCGAGGTGGACGATGCGCCGGCGCAAGTCGGGCTCGGTCGCGTGCAGGTGCGTGAGGTAGGCGCCGACCTCGGACTCGGTGAATTGGTAGAGCGGCTTCGCCGCAACCGCGGCGGGCGGCGTCGGTGCAGGGTCGGCCGCGGCGGCGCGCGGCGCCGAGGTGAGTGTGAGGATGAAAGTGAGGGTGAGCGCGAAGGCGTGGAGTAGCGCCGGTCTTCGACCGGCGTCGTGCGGCGCTACGCGCGAGCTAGTGCCGCGAAAGGAGGCGCGCTTTCGCCGGTCGGAGACCGGCGCTACTTGGGCGGCGCGGGCAGAGAGGGTAGCGGAATTCGTCAGAATTTCGCCGCGCGCCAGGGGCGAAAGCCTCACGGCTTCCGCTACACGGCGGGCACAAAACGGGAGCGGGCAGGGAAGCGTCATGCGAAGAAAAAGGGGCGATCCGGTGTGGACCGCCCCTCGAAAGGTTCGTGGCTCGGGCGGAGGGAGCCCGGCGCGTTAGAAGAGTTTGTATTCGACCGAGAGCGTGAACGAGCGGCCGCGCGGGTCGGCGACGCGGGGCTCCCACGAGCTGCCGGCGCCGGTGTTGGTGTCGTAGGCGATCGAGAACGGCGGATCTTCGTTAAGGAGGTTCTTGATGCCGGCGATGATCGTCACGTCCTTGCTCCACTTGTAGGTGAGGCTGGCGTTGTAGGTGATGTATTCGCCGACCTTCGGGTTGTATTCCGTCGCCTTCGACAGGTAGGCGCCGTTGGCGATGCCGGGCGGGACGTAGTCCATGTAGCCGGCGCGGAAGAGCTGGCTGACGCGGCCGGTCCACTTGCCTTTGCGATAGGAGACGGCGGCGGTGTATTTCCACTTCAGGCCGATGTCGGAAGCGCGGGTGAAGCGGCCGACTTCGCTGGCGCCCCACGCTGCGGAGGCGACGAGCTTCGAGCGCTTCTTGAGGAGCTGCGAGACGTTGATGTCGCCGACGATCTTTCCGCCGAAGAGGTCGAATTCGCCGCGGCCGGTATACTCGATGCCGCTGGTCTCGGTCTGGCCGGCGTTGAGCGGGCGGACGTCGATCTTCGTGATGGCATTCGAGCTGTTGCGGATGATGCGATCGGGGAAGAGCTGGTAGTTGGCGAGGATGACGGAGGTGCCGAGCGTCTGGATGGTGCCGTCGCGGTTGATCGACCACCAGTCGGCGCCGAGGGTGATGTTTTTGACCGGGGAGAACACGACGCCGTAGGAAATCATATCGGCCTCCTCGGGTTTCAAGTCGGCCTTGCCGCCGCTGATCGTGTTGAGGCTATTGGGCGGGATGAGCTGGCCAGTGACCGGATCGGTCAGGTCGGCGCCGGCGTAGATTGACTCGAAGGACGGGTCGAACTGCTGCTTGAAGGTCGGCACGCGGAAACCGGTGCTGTAGGAGCCGCGGAGGAGGATTTTTTCGTTGGGCGAGATGCGGAGGGTGATCTTCGGATTCGTGGTGGAGCCGAAGCCGGTGTATTCGTCGCGACGGCCGGCGACGTTGAGGTCGACACCTTTGAAGATCGGAACCTGCACTTCGGCGAAGACGGCCTTCACGGTGCGGCTGAGCGTGCCGGCGGTGGCGAGGGCGTTGTCGAAGGGCACGTTGAAAATGAGGGAGTCGGCCGTGCTCACGTTCGTGCGCGGGTCGCCCTTGAACTCGTATTCTTCCTTGCGGTAATCCAAGCCGATGGCGGCTTGGACTTCGCCGGCGGGCAAGGCAAAGACCGGACCGGAGGCCGTGAAGTCGCCCGAGGTCGTCGTGAAGGTGCCGCCATAGAGTTCTACACCGGTAGCTGAGGCGGCCTTGAGGCCGTCCATCGCGGCCTGCGATTGTTCATACGAGAATGGGCTGAGGACGCCGGTCTTGATCAGGTTCGCGAAGGGAACGGTGTAGTAATAGCCGTTCAACAATTTCGACTTGGACTCGCTCTGTGCCTGCGCGACGCCGGCGCGATATTCCCATTCGGAGAAGTATTTGCCCGGGAGGCGGAGCGGTCCTTCCATCGCCACGAGGAAGCGGCGGGTGTCGCTGACCGTGTTGATCTCGCGATTGCCGCCGGGGAGCGAACGCCAGCGGAAAGCGAGCGGCAGACCCCGATTGGCTTCGAGCGCGGGGAAGTAGGCGACGAGCGCGTTGAAGACGCGGTTGTAGTCGGCGCCGCTGCTGGGGTAGACCATGCCGGAGAGCGGATTCGGCACGACGGTGCCGTTGGCGGTGGTCGTGGTGGTCTGCGCGCCGGCGGAGGTGAGGCCCGCGGTGCTCCATTGGTTGGGCGAGAAACTCTTCGTGGAGTCCGACCGGCTGATGACTGCCTCGACCGACAGGATGTGCTCACCGAGCTTGTAGGAGCCACGGCCAACGAAGTTGGTGTTTTTGACTGGCTGCTGAAGGACGGCGGCGCGGCCGGTGTCCCACGCGGAGCCGTATTTGCCGTTGCCGCTGGCGGAAGTCGCGCCCCAGAGGACTTCTTCGTAGGGGCCCATGCCATCGAGGCCGGCGTAGCCGGCGGTGTTGGTCGGAAGGTCGATGATGTTGATGCCGTTGACGCGGATCGCGGAGTTGGCCGGATCAACCGGTCCTGTGCTGCTCGGTCCGAGTGCCGTGGGCAGATTGGCCGCGGCAAAGAGCGTGGCGATCGGAGTGCCGCGGGTATCGGGCGAGATGCCGCGCGCGGGTTGGAAGGTATTGACGAAGTCGCGCTGGTCGCCGCGGAGCATCTTGTGGTCGGCGAGGGCGAGAGAGGCCATGACGTTCCAGCCGTCCTTGTGGAGGCTGCCCCAACCGCCGACGAGCGAGTAGCGGAAGATGTTGCCGCCGCCGTCTTCGGTGATGTCGGAGGAGGCGTTGGCCACGAGGCCGCGGAAATCGGTTTTCGTGATAAAGTTGATGACGCCGCCGATGGCATCGGTGCCGTAAACGGCGGAGGCGCCGTCCTTGAGGACTTCGACCCGATCGATCGCCGCAAACGGAATCGAGTTGAGGTCGACCACGCCGCCGTTGAGGCCGTGCGAAGCGACGCGGCGACCGTTGAGGAGAACGAGCGTGGCGTTCGAGCCTTGGCCGCGGAGGTTGGCGGCGGTGGCGCCGTTGTTGCCGCGAGCGGCGCCGGCGACGACGTCGGCGTTCGACGCCAGATTGTCGAGGCCGTTGCCGTTGATGTTGAGGTTCATGATCAACTGCTCGGCGCTCGCGATGCCCTCTTGCTGTAGGTCGAGCTGCGTGAAGACCGAGATCGGCAACGCGCCCTCGTCGGCGGGGCGCTTGATGGAGGAACCGGTGACGACGAACTTCTCGAGTTTGACGGCCTCGTCCTTTTTCTCGTCGTTCGCAGCGGGGGCGGTTTGCGCCACCGCGGTGGAGAGCGCGGCGGCGCTCGCGAAGAATGCGAGCAAGGACCGGCTCCGTAGGTAACGTGCGTTCATAGGTCTGGATTTTTGTGTGCTGTAGCTCTTGCGGAGGTGAGTGTGCGCAAGAACCGGGCCAAGGTGTTCAGGCTTGTCCACCGGGGGTCGGGGTCGTGTCTAGTCCAACGCGCGAGGCGTCCAAGAAGATTAGTTTCGCCTTTCGGCCACCCCAATGACGTCCGAGCCAACGCGCCGCACACGTTGGCGTTTTGGCCAAAAAGTTCGTCGTTTCCGACAATGCAACGCGCGCACCCGGGGAACCCAGGTGCGCGCGCAAAGAAAGACGCGGCGCGTCAGAACGTGCCGGTGACGCCGAATTTGATCGCTGTCGGGGCAATGAGGCGCTGGCTGATGCGACTCGGCGTATAGAAATACTGCTCGGGGCCTTCCTCGGTAATGTTGTCGAAGTTCAGGAAAAAGGTGGCCTCGGGACGATAGCGCCACGAGAAGCCGACGTTGTAGCGGAGGAGGTCGGCCTGAAAACGACTCGCACCGGCAGTCGTGCTATAAGCGACGAGGTAGGCGCCCTTGAAGTTGGCGTCGAAGGAGGCGCCGAATTTCTTGTAGTTATACAGCACGCGGGCGTTGAAGAGGCGCGGGACGAACCCGGCCACCTGATCGGTGTTGAGGGGCGTGGTGCCGCCAAAATTACCTTCCGTGCGCTGGTAGGTGTAGTTGGCGGAGATCGTGAGTCCTTTGAGCGCTCCAGGGAGCATCGAGAGGCGTTGGCTGTAATCGATCTCGATGCCCTCGATCTTGGCGTCGCCGAGGTTGATGGACTGGGAGATGATGTAGCCGCCGTAGAGTCCGTCGAAGCCGTTGTCGGGACCGCTGGGAACGGTGAGGTCGACCGTGCGAGCGGAGCCGATGTAGTCAGTGATCGTCTTCTTGAAGACGCCGGCAGTGAGCTTGCCGGAGTTCTTGAAGTAGTAATCGAGCTTGAGGTCGTAACCTTCGCCGAGCTGCGGCAGGAGCGAGGGATTGCCGATGGTGACGCTTTGGGTGGCGTCGTTGGCCGTGACGCCGGGAATCATCTGAGCGAGGAGCGGGCGGCCGTAGGTCTTGGCCCAGCCACCACGGAGTTTCAGGTTGGGCGTGATATCGTAGGTGAAGTGCACACTCGGGAACGACTTCGAGTATTTGCCGTCAAGGATGTTGGCGTTGTAGTCCATCGCGGCGCGCTTGTAGTGGTCGGGTTGGTCGGAGATCAGGGTCGAGCGGGCGCGGAAGTAGGTGAAGGTCTCAGTCTTGACGCTTTCGTTGCGGACGCCGCCGACGAGACGGAGCTTGCCGAAACGGGCATCCGCCTGGATGTAGGCGGAATCCACGCCCTCCTCGAGGATGCGCCGGCCGATATAGGGTGCGGTGGCGTTGAAATTCACGTCCTCATACCAGAGCGCGGAATTGCTGAGGGTGTTGCTGACGGCAGACGGCTTGAACGCTGCGACGCGCTGGCCGCCGGTGCCGTTTTGAACCTCGAATTCGCTGAGCGGCATGAGGTCGGTGTTGAGGACCGATCCGATAACGCCATACCAGCGGCGCGGGCTGACTTGGTAGCTGTTCACGCGACGATTCTGTGAGTCGAGGCCGACTTTCAGGGATAGCGGGTATTTCGTGTCGAACTGGTATTGTGCGTTGATGGTGCCAGTGACCTCGTTGGTCTTGGTGACGGTGTCGCGCTGGACGAAGCTGCGGGAGGTCTGGGGGACCGGGATGGTCGTCGTGTTGGCGTTGGTCAGCAGAATCGGCGTGTAGCTGTTGATGTCCCACACGGACGGACCACCGGTCTGGGTGAAGACCTTGCCGTCGAGATCGGAGTTATCGAGGATGAAGCCGAGCGGGGCGTTGAGGCGCGAGACGTATTGGCCGCCTTGGCCATCGAGACCGTGGCCGGAATGCCAACGGGTCATGGACCAGCGGTAGGCGTGGTCGACCTTGAGGCGGTCCCAGTCGTGCTCGAAGCGAAGTGTGCCGGTGGGATTCTTGGAAACGAAGGAGAAGTTCCAGGTCTCGACGTCGAAGCGGGTGCCGGCGGCCTGGCGGATCTCGGTGCGGTTGGCGGTGTAGCCGGGCAGGACAAGGCCGGTGCTGCCGTTGTAGATCGTGCGCGTGCCGAAGGGATTGACGCGGACGCGATCGTAGTAGGGTTCGTAGCCGGCGTTGTAGATGAACGTGAGCGAGGCAGTGGTGTTGTCCGTCACGCGATAATCGGCGCGCGCGGAGAAGCCCTGGATGAACCGGTGATTGATGCCCGAGCGCTTGTCGTAGTCGTGGAAATATGCAACCGGGTCGGCGATGTTTTGATACTGGAGGAAGTCGTAGTCGATCTGGTTGACCACCTCCTGATACGAGGCGTTGATCGCGATGCCGAGATTGCGTTTGCCACCGAACACATCGAAAATTTCGGTGTAGCCGACGCTCAAGTCGGGATGGAGCGGATGATCGGAAAGCGGGACGTTGCGTTTCGACCACGAGGGAAAGTATCGACCGTTAAAGTTGTAGGTGATGCGGCGCTTTTCCTTCATCGCGAGCGGCGAGCGGGTGCGAAGATTGACCTGGCCGCCGAGGGAATCGGCGCGCTTGTCGGGCGTTTGCGCGGCGACGATCTCGATCGCCTCGTAATTGGAAGCCGAGAACGAGTGCAGCGTGGCCGTGCGGCCCACGCCGGAAACACCGGTCGCTGACATTCCATCGATGTTGAGGCGGGTGTAGCTGTCGGGCTGGCCGCGGATCGAGATGTTGAAGATCAGATCGTCCTCGTCGGTGGTGAACGTGACGCCGGGCAGGCGCGCGGCAAGCTCGCCGACGTTCTGGGTCGGGAGGACGCCCCACTCATCGAGGGAGACCACCGTTTTGATGTTACCGGCGTTGCGCTGCTCGGTGACGGAGAGGGCCTGGCCTTCCTTGACCGACTGCACCGTAAACGGTGCGAGGGTTAAAACGTCGGCGGTCTCGAGCGTCAGCGTGAAATCGGCCAGGCCGGACGACGAGACCGCGGCCTCCTGCGTAATGTCTTTGAAGCCCGAGTAGGACGCCGTGACTTGGGCGTTGCCGACCGGAACGTCGAAGATCGTGAAACGTCCGCTCTCGTCCGTGAAGGCGGAACGTCCCGCGACGGTCACCTGCGCGCCTTGCAGGGCGTTGCCGGTGCTTTTGCTGACAACCGTGCCGGTCACTCGCGCGGTATCGGCGGCGAAGACCGCGAGGCCCGAGGTCGCGAAAATGGCGATGGCGCAAAAGAGCATGCGCCAAAGCCCGGAGAACGGAGGAGAACTCACGTGCAGTTTACTCATGGTGTGCAGGAGTTCGGCCGGTGGTTAGGTGTTGGAGGGTAAAGCGACCGAACTGGTCTGGTCCTTAAGAACGTAGCGCCGAAGGCTCCAAGCAGAATTCTTTCCCTGTTTTTTCACGCTTCTCGATTTCAGAGGGGAAGCGCGAAAGACCATATCATTTTCGTCAAAAAGTTCGTCATTTTCGACAATGGGAAAAATTCCCCATTTTGCCGGCTGAGGCACGGCATGTTCGCGCCGCGAGGCGCGCCCGGTTGGAAAATATCGGAGCAACGCGCCGAATCTGCCGCTTCGCTTCAACCGGACGCGCGACTCATGTGCCGCGGCAGGCGGGCGCGCCAGGCGCAGAGCAGATCGTAGCTCACGGAGCGCTTGAGCGCGGCGAGGTCGTGCGCGGTGATTTCCTCCGCGCCGTCGCGGCCGAGCAGCGTCGCCACGTCCCCGCGTTCCACGCCGGGCACGTCGGTCACGTCGACAAAGAGGGCATCCATCGAAACGCCGCCCACGATCGGCGCGCGGCGGCCGCGGAGAAGCACGTCGCCCTCGTTGCGCACGCGCGGGAAACCGTCGCCGTAGCCGAGCGGCAGCACGGCGATGCGCCGCGGCGTCGCCGCCGTGAAGCGCATGCCGTAGCCGACGTGCTCGCCCGGCGCGAGCGACTGGAGCGCGGCGATGCGCGCCTTCACCGAGAGCACCGGCGCGAGCCCAGGGATGCGGCGGCAGACCTGCGACGGATAAACGCCGAGCGGCAGGATGCCGAGGCGCACGGCGTCGAAATGCGCGCGCGGCAGATCGAGGTAGCCGCCGCTGTTGCAGAGATGCCGCCGGGGCACGCGCACGCCCGCGGCGGCGAGTTGCGCGAGCGCGGAGCGGAAGCGCTCGAGTTGCACGTCCGCGAACGTCTTGTCGCGCTCGTCCGATTGCGCGAAGTGGCTGAACACGCCCTCGAGCCGCAGCGCCGGCTCGGCAAGAATCGCATGAGCGAGCGCGACGGCGTTCTCCGGCGCGACGCCGTAGCGGTTCATGCCGGTGTTGATCTTGAGGTGAACGGCGGCCTGCCGTCCGGCGCGCGCCGCGGCGCTCGCGAGCGGCGCGATGTCGGCCTCCTCCGCGATCGTGCAGGTGAGCGCGTGGCGCACGCAGAGGTCGAGTTCGCTGGGATGCCGCGGGCCGAGGAGGAGGATCGGTGCATCGAGGCCGGCCTCGCGCAACGCGACCGCTTCGGCGAGCGTCGGGACCGCGAGCGCGAGCGCGCCGTGTTCAAACGCGAGTCGCGCCGCGATGAGCATGCCGTGGCCGTAGGCGTCGTCTTTCACGACGGCGATGAAGCCGAGTCCGTGGGGCATCTCCGCGCGGATGAGCGCCCAGTTCCGCCGCCATTGCGCAACGTCGATCTCGACCCACGCGGGGCGCAGCGCGAGCGCGGCGGCGAAGCCGGACGGAGCAACGGAATCTTCAGGCGAGTTCATGCGGAGAAGCAGACCGGCGCCTTCCAGAGAGAAGAACCACAGAACACACGGAAGGGCCAGGCCGGAGCCGCAGCAGCCTCGTCACCTCGGCTGCAACTTTGCTTCGCAGCCTTCGAGATTCAGCCGAGCAGGAAGCTGATTCTGTGTGTTCTGTGGTCAACGTCGTCGCGCTCATCATCACACATTCCCCGGCGGCCAGAGCGACTGGCCGACGTCGTTGCGGTAGTAGCTGCCGGTCGTGCGCACGCGGCGGATCGCCGCGTAGGCGCGCGCGAGGGCGGTCGGCAAGTCCGCGCCGTAACCGACCGCGTCCGCGAGCCGGTGGCCGAGCGCGAGCAGGCGGCCGTCGGGCGCGCGACCGACTTCGTTCCACCAGAGGTCGCACGTGCGGCCGTCGGGCGCAGCGTCGGTTTCGATCGGCATCGGCGGACCGACGATCTGCGTGAACGGATAACCGTAGCCCGCGAGCGTCACCGACGCGCCGAACGCCATGCCGTCGCGCCAGCGCGGCGCGAGCGGCTGGTTGCGCGTGGCGGCGAGCAGCGTCTCGAGCGGATTCGTCAGCATGCGCAGGATCATCGCGCCGGAGGTGACGCCGATGCGGATGTTGTATTCGAGCACTTGCCAGCGGCCCTCGTGGTGTGCGGCGGTGACTTGGATCGGGCCGTGGAAACCGACCTCGCGGAACCATGGTCGCAACGGATGCAGCAGCTCGCGCGCGAGGCCGTAGCGGTCACGCTCGTCGCGCTCGACGATGCCGCCGAGCGGCGCGCCGGCCACGATGCCGAGATTGCCGGCGAAGGCGCGCTTGTATTCCTGGTTCGTGACGAGCGAAACGATCTCGCCCCCGCTCACGAGCGCGATGTGCCCGGCTTCGGCGCGGCCCGCGTATTCCTGGAGAAAAACGCCCTCGGCATCGTTGACGTGTTGCAGCCACGCCCGCGTCTCCTCGACCGTTTCGCAGACGATCGTGTGGATCGGGCTGTTGGGCGAGCAGAGCGGGTTCTTGATCACGAACGGCCGGCGGTCGCGCGCGAGAATCACCTCGGCCTCCGCGCGAGTCGCCGCGACGTGCGCGCGCGGGAACGGCACGCCGAAACGCGCACAGAGCTCGCGCGCGAAATCCCGCTCGCGCTCGATGCGCATCCCCTCGCCCGTCGGCGAGAGAATGCCGGCGCCCGACGCCAGCATCTCGTCCGCCCACGGCGCGCGCGCCCAGTCGATCGACTGCGGGAGCACGAGCTGCACGCCGCGCTCGCGCAGCAGTGGCAGCGGCGACGGATGCTGCGCCTGGTCGAACGTCGGCCCGACGAGCGACGGCGGAAAATGCGCGTAGGCGCGCGTCAGATAGGTCGCGACGCGCGCGCCATTGTCCGCCAGCACGCCGCCGGCGCTGTGCGCGAAAGCGCCGACGCCAAGTGTCAGCACCGAAATCGAATTCGCCTGCGAACGAGAGTCCTCCACGCCCGCAGCCTAGCGCAACGTCGTGCGGTCACGCCAAGCGCGAAGGCGCGGATGACGCGCGGCGCCGCTCGCGGAGGATTTTTGCCGCGTAGCGGAAGCCGTGAGGCTTTCGCGAGCAACGACCGGCGAAATTCTCACGAATTCCGCTACCCCGCACGCGAACGGCGGCGCACCTTGCAGATCGTCACCGCCGGTCGGCGACTGCCGCGAGCGTGTGACGGCGGCGCCCTACCGGCGTTTCCGCACGCGGCTGCGGCCCGTGAGCGTCGGGTTTTTTCGTCCGCTGTGGCGGAAGGCCAGCGGCGAGATGCCGTAGGCGAGGCGGAACGCGCGCGAGAAACTGTAGATCGATCCAAACCCGCATTGCTCCGCGATCTCGGAAACGCGCTGCGGGCCGAGGCGCAGCAAACCGCACGCTTGCTCGAGTCGCAGCCGCCGCAGGTGCCGCCCGATGCTCACGCCGCACGACGCGCGAAACCGCGCGCGCAGGTGGCTCGAGCTGATGCCGAGCGCGCGAGCCAGTTCCTTGATGCTCGGCGGCGCGCCGCTGCGCTGGGCGATCTGGTTGATGCGAAGCATCAGCCCCTGCTCCGGCTCCGGCGCCGGCGGCGGCGCGTGGTGCGGCGTGGCGTGCTTGAGGCGCCGGATGCGCGCGAGGAGCAGCGCGAGCAGCAGCACCGGCAGCTCCTCCGTCCGCTCGGTCTCGTAGGCTTCGACGAGCTCCGCCGCGAGCGCCCGCAACGCCCCGGAGAGCCCAAACGGCCGGAAACGCAACGCTGCGAGCGGCTCGGCGTCGCCCAGCTCGAAGGTCACGAATAGCCACGCGATGTCCTCGCGCTGCGGGTCGACGTAGTGGTGAAATTGAAACGGAAACACCAGCAGCGCCTCGCCGGCGTCGAGGCGGATGTTGCGGTCGTCGACGCAGACCGTCACCGCCGTGCGCAGCGCGCAGATGAGCACGAAGCGATGATGCAGCGCGCGACCGCGACGCGGCTTGTTCAACTCGTCGGCACGCTGGCGCTGGAAGCAGACGATGTTCGCCGGCAGCGGGAGCGGCGCAGGGCGGCGGCCGAGGAGCTGGAAGTTCGGCTGCGGGAGCTTCGAGACGAGTTTGCGCAGGTCGGGCGTGTTGGCGGGTGGCATTTTCGTCAAAAACTTCGTCGTTTCTGCTAGTTGTAGGAACGAGTGCGAGCCCTATTCTGTGAGGCCCTTCTTCGATCTGTTCCCGCGAGGAGCCGCCGCCAGGCGGCGACGCAGCGATCCAGCCGGATCGCCACGGTCCGCTTCGCGGGTCTCGCCACGACAAAACCACTTTCCCCGCACCGCTCCCCTCTTCCCATGAACTCGCTTCCCCTGCTCGAACGCTGCCGCTTCGAACATGCGCCGATCTCCGTCTTCGCGCACAGCCGCGACGCCTCGCGCGCCGTCGCCGCCGAGATCGCCGGGCTCATCCGCGCCCGCGCGCAGGAGGGCCGCACCTGCGTGCTCGGCCTCGCCACCGGCTCCACCCCCGTCAGCGTCTACGCCGAACTCGTGCGCTTGCACCGCGAGGAAGGCCTGAGCTTCAAGAACGTCACCACGTTCAACCTCGACGAGTATTTCGCGCTGCCGCCGACGCACCCGCAGAGCTACCGGCGTTTCATGCAGCAGCACCTGTTCGACCACATCGACGTCGACCCCGCGCGCACCCACGTGCCGTCCGGCGTCGTGCCGAAGGCGGAGGTCGACGCGCATTGCGCCGCTTACGAGGAGGCGATCCGCACCGCCGGCGGCATCGACATCCAGATCCTCGGCATCGGCCGCACCGGCCACATCGGTTTCAACGAGCCGGGCAGCCCGCGCCACTCGCTCACGCGCCTGGTCGCGCTCGATCCGCTCACGCGCCGCGACGCCGCGGGCGATTTCGGCGGCGACGCGCATACGCCGCGCTACGCGATCACGATGGGCGTGCGCTCCATCCTCAACGCCCGCCGCCTCATCCTCATGGCGTGGGGCCAGCACAAGGCCGACATCGTGCGAGCCGCGATCGAAGCCGAGGTCAGCTCGCACGTCACCGCGTCGTTTCTGCAGGAGCACGCGGACGCGACCTTCGTGGTCGACACCGCCGCGGCGGGCTCGCTCACGCGCTTCCGCACGCCGTGGTTGCTCGGCCCGCTCGAGGAACAGGGCCTCGCGTGGGACGAGCGCATGACACGCCGCGCCATTCTGTGGCTTTCGCAACTGCGCCAGAAGCCGATCCTCAAGCTCACCGACGACGACTACAACGAGGCCGGCCTGCAGGATTTGATCCGCACGCACGGCTCCGCCTACGAGGCGAACCTCATCGGCTTCTACCAAATGCAGCACACGATCACCGGCTGGCCCGGCGGACGCGATCCGAAGCGCGCCAAGCCCGGCGACGCCCCCGTGCGCCCGCTCCGTGCGAAGTCGGCCAACGTGTTTCCGAAACGCGTGCTCGTGCTCTCGCCGCATCCCGACGACGACGTCATCTCGATGGGCGGCACGCTCTGCCGTCTCGTCGACCAAGGCCACGAAGTCCACATCGCCTACGAAGTCTCCGGCGCCAACGCGGTCACCGATGAAGCCGCGTGGCGCGTGCTGGCCTTCGTGCGCGACAGCGGACTCATCGACACGACCAACCGCGCGCGACTCGACGCGATTTGCGGCGAACTCACCGCTGGCACCGTCGCGCCGTCGACCGAACTCTCGCGCTGGAAGGGGCTCATCCGCCGGCACGAGGCGATCTCGGCCGCGCGCGTCTGCGGCGTGCCGGAGAGCCGCCTGCATTTCCTCGACCTGCCGTTCTACGGCGCCGCGCCGCGCTCGCGCCGCTACGGCGCCGAAGACGTCGCGTGCCTGCGTCGCGTCCTCGAGCAAGTGCAGCCGCATCTCGTCTACGCTGCGGGCGATCTCGACGATCCGCACGGCACACACCGCCAATGCCTGCACGTTCTGCGCGACGCGCTCGCGCAAGCCGCCGCGGAGAAATCCGCCTGGCTCGACCAGAGCGAGCTCTGGCTCTACCGCGGGGCGTGGGCCGAGTGGCCGCTCGATGAAATCGACCTGGCCGTGCCGCTCAGCCCGCAGGAAGTGCTGCGCCGCCGCCGCGCGATTTTCCGCCACGAGACGCAAAAGGACCAGGCGCTCTTCCTCGGCGAAGACCGGCGCGAATTCTGGCAGCGCACCGAGGATCGCAGCCGCCGCCTCGCCCAGGCCTACAACGCCCTCGGCCTCGCCGAATACGAAGCGATCGAAGCCTTCCGCCGCTACGCGGCCGACGATTTCGTCAAGAGCGGCGCGTTTTGAGAAATCGTCCCTCTCGCAGCCCCGGAACGGCGACATCATATCGCCGCTCCAGCCGGCGCTGCCCGGCAACCGCGCTCACACCTTCACGAACCACTTCCGCCGCCACATCGCCCACGCGAGGGCGAGGAACACCAGCACGAAGCACACCGCGAACGTCAGCGACGCCGCGCGCGGCGCGAGCCACGACGCGAAACCGCCGTCGTAGAGCGCGCCTTTCAGCGTGACCTTCGCGCCCGCCGCGTTCGTCCACTGGATCAGTCCGAGCATCCGCGCGACGAGCCCCGCGAGCACGAACATCGCCAGCGCGTTCATGCCGTAGATCGTGAACGGCAGCGCCCACGCGCGCCAGCCGCGCACGTCGATCGCCCAGTGAAAAACGCCAAGCCACAGCGCCGACCAGCCGGCCATGAACACGACGTAGGAACTCGTCCACAGGTTCTTGTTCAGCGGAAAAACATTTCCCCACCACGCGCCGAGCGCGAGCAGCACGACGCCCGCCGCCATCAGGCCGAGTGAAATCTTCACCGGTTCGCGCCGCACCCGCAGCCATTGCCCCGCGAGCGCTCCGCACAGCACCGTCGCGACCGCCGGCAACGTCGAGAGCACGCCCTCGGGATCGAAGCCCTGCGCCGGCGCGCCCGACCACGTGTGGCCGGCGAGCAGGTGCGCATCGATCCACCACGCAAGATTGCCCGTCGGCGCGAGCACGCCCGCGCCGTGGCCGGGCACCGGCACGAGCGTGAGCAGCGCCCAGTAACCCGCCAGCAGCGCGACGGTCCACGCGAGTTGTCCGCGCCAGCTCGTGCGCAGGAAAATCGCCGTCGCGCCCAGGTAGCACATCGCGATGCGTTGCAGCACGCCGGGCAGGCGCAGCGTCGCCAGATCGAAGTGGTGCGCCGGCATCAGCCCGAACGGAAACGCGTTCAGCAGCAGCCCGAGCCCGAAGATGATCGCCGCGCGTTGCAGCGCGTGGCGAAACAGCGCCGCGCGATCCGCGCCGGCCTCGACGCGCCGCGCCGTCGACAGCGTGAGCGACACGCCGACGATCCACAGAAAACTCGGAAAAATCGTGTCGGTGAACGTCCACCCGTGCCACGGCGCGTGCAGCAGCGGCGCGTAGACGGCGCTCCACGTGCCGGGGTTGTTCACGAGCAGCATCCCCGCGATCGTGGCACCGCGAAACGCGTCGAGGGAAACGAGGCGGTCGGTGGTTTTCATCTGGCGAAAGGACCGTAGCCGATGTCCGTCACGTGAGGTAGGGCGGGACCGCTGGGCCCGCCGCGAAGACGGCAACACTTTCCCGGCGCGCCCAGCGGTCGCGCCCTACCCACAAGCCGATCGCCACCTGCGTTCACGGCTTGTTGTTCGTCGCTGCTGGTTGCGCCTGCTTCGGCCAGCTCGCCCACACGCCGAGGTGATTGCCGACGGGGCGCCAGTTGCCGTCGCTCGGCTTGTTCGTGAGCAACGTGCCGTCGGAGCGCTTCAAAAAAAACGAAGTCGAGCCGCCACCGTCGAGCGCCACGGCATCGCGCGCACCGAGTTCGATCATCAAGTCCGCCATCTCCGGGAGCGTCGCGCCGACGCTGACGCCCGGCTGGCGACCATCGACCGCCAGGAGGATCAGCGTCCTGCCGTCCGCCGTGACGCCCGCAGCCGTGCGCGGATGGCGGACTTTTGGCGAAACCCGCGCTGTCGCTCCGGCGTTGCGGCCGGCCTCGACGAGCAGCGTGCCCGGTTGCTTGCGATCGTCGGTCGGCCCGAGGCCGGCGACCGCGCACACCACGCCGTCGAGATCCGTCGCGCGCGCGTAGGTGACGCGCGCGTGGTCCGCATAAATCAGCAGAGCGGGATCGCCGCGCCCGTCGATTTCGCGCGCCGGCGAAACGAGGCCGTGCGAACCTTTGCTCAAGCCGCGAATGTCCGACGCCGCACCCGTCGTGTAGCGCACCTTGTCTTCGCCGGGACCGGGCTTCGGGTCGATCATCGCAAAGAAACTCGCGTTCAAGGCGAGGGTCGCGTCGTTCGCGAGCGCCCACTCGTTCACCGGGAGGAGTTTCACCTCCGTGCCTGCCGGGTCGCCCGCGCCGGGCGCGATCGGCTCGGTCGCGCCGACGCGGATGGCGGGATCGCCGAGATGAATTTTCGCCCATAGGCCGCGCAACGGTCCGGCAGCGGTCTGCGTTTCGATCGCGCCGAACACGATCGGCTCGCCGGCGCGGACGAACGAGAGCGCGAGAGCGAGGAGGACGAGGAGGCGGGCGGCGTTACGGGTGGCCATGGTGGGCGAGGATCACGGTGAGGTCGTCGATTTCCTTCCACGCCCGCCGGCCTTCGGCGGCGACGTGGCGGTTGAGCATAAAACTGAATGCCACGCGCTCGCCCGTGCCGAGCGTCGCATAGCCCGAGAGCGACGCCGCCCACCGGAGGCCGCCGGTCTTCGCGCGAACATTGTTTTCGGCGGCGGTGCCCTTCATGCGCCGGTGCAGCGAGCCGTCGACGCCGGCGATCGGCAGCGAGGCGAGAAACGCGTCGGTCTCGCGATGCTTCGCCATGAAAGCGAGCAAGCGCGTCGTGGCGTCGGCCGTGGTGAGATTGTTGCGCGAGAGACCCGAGCCCTCTTCGAAAACCAGATCGTTCGGCGCGATGCCGACTTCGCGCGCGAATTCCTTCAGCGCGTCGAGCGCGAGATCGTCGCTGCGTTTTTCCGCTGGCGTGTCGGCGGTGCGACGCGATTCGCCGAGGTGGCCGAACACGAGATCGGTCTCGAGATTCTGCGACGGCTTCATGAAACCCGCGACGAGTTCGCGCAGCGGCGGCGAAACGATTTCGCCGAGCCGCACGCCGGCGCGCGCGGGCGTTTCGGGCCAGACGAGGCTGCGCGCCTCTCCGTCGACGCGGATGCCCGCGCGCTCAAGCGCGGCCTTCAACGCGACGGCGAACCATTGTGCCGGACGCGGGACGGGCGCTTCGGTTTTTGCGGACTTCGCGTCTACCGCGACGCCGCCGATGATTTCGACGACGGTCGTGCCGGCGTTCCGTCGCGTTTCCACCGTCGCGGTGGCGCCGGCGGCGAGCGTGCGCGTGTGGTTGACGAACGTCAGTCCGGAAAGCGGTTCGAGCACCTCGAACGCGCAAGGCTCGCCGGGTTTCGCACCGGGCGTGACGCGGAGTTCGACGAAGTTGTCGAACAGAGTGATCCCGGAAATCTCGGTGCCGTAGTCGAAATTCATGTCGTCCACCGTCCAGCCCGCGCCGTCGGGCGGCTGCCGCAACCAAGTCCCGTCGGCCACAACATCGCCACGAATGCGTTTCACCCCCGCGTGCCGGAGCGCCTCGACGAACGGCGCGAACACCGACGGGAACGCCGGCTTTTTCTCCCGCGCGCCCCAACTCGGATCGCCGCGTCCGGCGACGACGAGATCGCCGGGAAGTTCTCCCGCCGCTGTCACGGCCGCGGTGGCCAGCAGCGGCGTGCGAATGCGGTAGTCGCCGCCAAGCCGCGCAAGCGCGAGCGCGCCGACGTAGAGTTTCGCGTTCGACGCGGGAGAGAGGCGGAGATGCGGCTGGTGCGCGAAAAGCGTTTGCCCGCTGTCGAGCGAAACGACTTCCACGCCCCACATCGCGCCGTCGAACCGCGGCTGCGCGAGGAACGCGGCCATTTCTTCCGACAATGCGGCAGCGCGCAGAAGCGCGGAGCTGGCGAACGCAACCAACACGAGCAGCAGACGGGGTAAGAGCGTCATCGCGCGCGCACTCAGTCAGAGCGTCCCGCGCGAGGCAACGCCGGAGCGCCCGGCCGTTCGGCTAAGCGTGCACTCCGCTTGTTCCGTAGCAGCCGACGTGAGGAGGCTGTCGAGCGCGGCGCTGTTTCACCCAGCCTCCTCACGTCGGCTGCTACGTCGCTGCGCTGGCGCTCGCCGCGAGCGGAGCGAGGCCGTTCGTCTAGGTCGGCCTCGATGAAAAGTGCGCATCGCGCCCCAGGATTCACCCGCGAACCCCGGACCTGTTTGTAGTCTATTTGGCTACAAATGCAGCAGGAGCGTCGGCCTTTCGGCTAGGGTCGCGCGACTTGCCTGCACGCAAGCGTGGGACTCTGCTCTCGCGCCGTGGGTGCCCCTCTTCTCGTCCGCGACCTGACGTTCTCGCCGCTCGACATTCCGCTCTTCGTGCCGTTCGGCATTTCCGGCGGCGCGCAACCGGCGGCGAATAACGTCCTCGCCCGCGTCGAGCTGGCTGACGGCACCGCCGGTTACGGCGAAGCCGCTCCCCTGCCGCCCTACAACGGCGAGACGCAAGCCGACGTGCTGCGCGCGCTCGCGGCCATGTGCGGCGCGGTCGTCGGTCGCGATGCGAGCGACTGGCTCGCGGTCGCCCGCTGGGCGCGCGACGCCGGCGGGGCGCAATGCGGGTCGGCGCAATGCGCCTTCGAGATGGCGCTGCTCGATGCGCTCACGCGGCAGCGCGGCGAGCCGCTCTGGAAATTTTTCGGCGGCGCGGGCACGATGCTCGAAACCGACATGACCGTAACGACTGGCACGGCATCGCAGGCGGCCGAGGATGCACGCGCGATCCGCGCGCGCGGCATCCGGCAGATCAAAGTGAAGGTCGGTGGGGCGAAGGGGGCGATGCACGATCTCGAACGCGTGGGCGCGATCGCCGCGGCGGCTCCGGACGCACCGCTGATCCTCGATGGCAACGCCGGCATCTCGCGCGAGCATGCGCGCGAACTCGTGAAGGGATTGCGCGCGGCGAAAATCACGCCGGCGCTGCTCGAACAGTGGCTGCCGAAGGATGACCTGAGCGGCATGCGGATGCTGCGCGACGAGAGCGGTTGGCTCGTGGCTGCGGACGAAGCGGCGTGCTCCGGCGAGGATGTCGTGCGACTGGCGGACGCGCGCGCGGCGGATGTCGTGAACATCAAGCTGATGAAGGCCGGCGTGGCGGCGGCGCTCGACATTGTGCGCGTCGCGCGCGAGCGCGGCCTCGGGCTGATGATCGGCGGCAACGTCGAGTCGATTCTGGCGATGACTTTTTCCGCGTGCTTCGCGTGCGGGCTCGGCGGGTTTCAGTTCGCGGATTTGGACACGCCGTGGTTCCTCGCGGAAAATCCGTTCGAAGGCGGCTATCGCGCGAACGGCGGCCTGTTGAGTGTGACTCATATCGAACGCGGGCATGGCGTGGTGCCGAGGTAGGTCCGGTCTTTGACCGGACTGGAGCCCCCTCGCTGGCGGACCCAACTCGCGAACGCGGAAAAAGGGAGCAGACGGGAGCGCATTTTCGCCGGTCGAAGACCGGCGCTACTCGGAACGGCCTCGCGCTGCGGCGGAATTCGCGTCTGCTTGCGCGCATGAAACGAATTGGCTTTGGGCTCGCGGCGACGTGCGTGGTGGTGGCGGTGGCAGTGCGCGCGGCGGACTACGACGTGATAATCGCCGGCGGCCGAGTGGTCGACGGGACGGGCAAGCCGGCGTTCGTCGCCGACGTCGCGATCAAGGACGGCAAGATCGCGAAGATCGGCGACGTGACCGGCTCGGCAACGACGCACGTCGATGCCCGCGGGCTCGTGGTCGCGCCGGGCTTCATCGACGTGCATACGCACTCCGACGACATTGCGGAAAAGTTGCCGCTGTCGGAACACTTCCTCCGGATGGGCGTGACGAGCATCGTCGTCGGCAACTGCGGTGGCTCGAAGCTCGATGTCGGCAGGTTCTTCGCGGAGATCGAGGCGAAGCGCGTGGCGCCGAACGTCGCGACGCTGATCGGACACAACACCGTGCGTGAAACGGCAATGAAGGGCATCTTCGACCGCGTCCCGACGGCGGCGGAAATGGCGGAGATGAAACGGCTGGTCGATCAGGCGATGCGCGCTGGGGCGGTCGGGCTATCGACGGGCCTGATTTATTTGCCGGGCACGTTTGCGAAGACCGAGGAGATCGTGGAGCTGGCAAAGGTGATCGCGCCTTACGACGGCATCTACGCGAGCCACATGCGGAGCGAGAGCGGCAAGATTTTCGCGGCCATCGACGAGGTGTTGCGCGTGGCGCGCGAGGCCGGCGTGCGCGCGGAGGTTTCGCACATCAAACTTTCCGGTGAAAACTCCTGGGGCCGCACGACTGAGGTGCTCGCGGTGCTGGACAAGGCGCGAGCCGATGGCGTGCAGGTGCGGCAGGACCAGTATGCCTACACGGCTTCGAGCACGAAGCTGCGGCAGTTGATTCCGGATGAGGCGTTCGACGGCGGCAGCGATACGTTCAATGCGATCCTTGCCGACCCGAAGCGCAAGGCCGAGCTCGTCGCGAAGATGAAGCGCAACATCCTCGGCCGCGGACGCGTCGACTACGGGTATGCGGTCGTCGCATCGTTCCGCGGCGACGGGACGCTGAATGGCATGAACATCGTCGAGGCGGCGCGGAAGCTGCGCGGCTCGGATTCGTTGGACGATCAGATCGAGGTGATTTTGGAAATCGAGCGG
Organism: Opitutia bacterium; assembly: GCA_016187945.1. Lineage (GTDB taxonomy): Bacteria > Verrucomicrobiota > Verrucomicrobiia > Opitutales > Opitutaceae > Didemnitutus. The sequence goes on along the minus strand of JACPIT010000005.1, from coordinate 452,395 downwards.
CGCGGCGGCGCGCAGGGTGTTTTCCACGGGATCGCCGAGGACGACCTGCAGGTGTTCATGAAGCATCCGATGACGATGATCGCGTCGGACAGCGGCGAGCGCGTGTTCGGCGAGGGCGTCCCCCACCCCCGCGGCTACGGCAACAACGCCCGCGTGCTCGGCCGCTACGTGCGCGAGCTGCACGTGCTCACGCTCGAAGATGCGGTGCGGAAGATGACGAGTTTGCCGGCGGAGCATTTTCAACTGCGCGGGCGCGGCGTGTTGCGGGAGGGAAATTGGGCGGACGTTGTGGTGTTCGATGCGGAGAAGGTGGGCGATCCGTCGACTTACAAGGATCCGCATCACTATGCGGTGGGTTTCGCGCAGGTGTTCGTGAACGGCGTAGCGGTGATTCGCGACGGCGAGCACACCGGCGCGCGGCCGGGCATGGCGCTGCGGCACGCGGCAGCGGGCGCGGCAAAATGAGGCTGGTTTGAGGTCGGGCGGGACCGCTGGTCCCGCCGGGAACGTGATGCCGCCTGCGCGGCGGGCCCAGCGGTCCCGCCTCACCCGCAGCCAAAGAAAAAGCGCGGCGTTTGGGCCGCGCTTCGTGGATCGAACGACGCCGGTCGGAGACCGGCGCTACTCAGCGCTTGCGGCGCTTCACGGCGAGTTGGACGCCGGCGTAGCGGACGAGGCTTTGCAGGTGCTCGAGCTCCTGCGGGTCGAGCGTCTTCGCGGTGGCGAGTTCCTGCTCGGCGCGCTTCATCGCGGCTTCGACGGCGTTCTCGTCGATCTTCTCCTCGGTGATCGCGTTCTCGGCGAGCACGCGGACGGTGTCGCCTTCGATCTCGGCGAAGCCGCCGCTGACGGCGAGGTATTGCGTCTCCGCGCCCTTCGCCACGCGCAGTTCGCCGTGGGCGACTTGCGTGAGCAGCGGGATGTGGCCGGGGAGAATGCCGATCTCGCCCTCGACCGTCGGGATGACGACGGAGTCGATGGTGTCGGAATAGACCTTCGCTTCCGGAGTGACGATTTCGAGTGTGAGAGCCATGTGGAATCTTTCTCTTTCCTCTTTCTCTTTCCTCTTTCTCCTCCGTGGCCTGAGACCTGACGAAAGAGAAAGAGTAAGATTAAGAGAAAGAACCGGAGGTTACTTCTTGCCGGCGGCGGCGAGGACTTCGTCGATGCCGCCCTTCATGTAGAAGTCGGTTTCGGCGACGTCGTCGAGCTGGCCGTCGAGGATCATCTTGAAGCCGCGGACCGTCTCCTTGACGGGGACGTATTTGCCCGGCGTGCCGGTGAAGACTTCGGCGACCGCGAACGGTTGCGAGAGGAAGCGCTGGATCTTGCGGGCGCGGTAGACGGTGAGCTTGTCCTCGGGGGAGAGCTCATCGAGACCGAGAATCGCGATGATGTCCTGGAGATCCTTGTAGCGTTGGAGCACGCGCTGAACTTCGCGGGCGACCTTGTAGTGTTCGTCGCCGACGACGTCGGCCTGGAGGGCCTTCGAGACGGAGGCGAGCGGGTCGACCGCGGGATAGATGCCGAGTTCGGCGATCGAGCGCTCGAGCACGATGGTGGAGTCCAAGTGCGCGAACGTGTTGGCCGGCGCCGGATCGGTGAGGTCGTCCGCGGGCACGTAGACGGCTTGCACGGAGGTGATGGAGCCCTTCTTCGTCGACGCGATGCGCTCTTGGAGAATGCCCATTTCGTTCGCGAGCGTCGGCTGATAACCGACGGCGGACGGCGAGCGGCCGAGGAGCGCGGACACTTCGGAGCCGGCTTGCGAGAAACGGAAGATGTTATCGATGAAGAGCAGCACGTCCTGGTTCTTCTCGTCGCGGAAGTATTCCGCCATCGCGAGCGCCGAGAGGGCGACGCGCATACGGGCGCCCGGGGGTTCGTTCATCTGGCCGTAGACGAGCGCGACCTTGGACTTTGAGATGTCCTTCTGGTTGATGACGCCCGCGTCGGACATTTCGTGGTAGAGGTCGTTGCCCTCGCGGGAACGCTCACCGACGCCGGCGAACACGGAGTAGCCGCCGTGCGCCTTCGCGATGTTGTTGATGAGTTCGAGAATGACGACCGTCTTGCCGACGCCCGCACCGCCGAACGCGCCGGCTTTGCCGCCCTTGATGAAGGGGCAGATGAGGTCGATGACCTTGATGCCGGTCTCGAGGATTGAGGCCTTGACGTCCTGATCGACGAGCAGCGGAGCCGGGCGGTGAATCGGGTAAGTCTTCGTGAACGGAACCGGGCCCTTCTCGTCGACGGCCTTGCCGGTGACGTCGAAGATGCGGCCGAGCACGCCTTCGCCGACGGGCACCGAGATCGGCGCGCCGGTGTCGACGACGGGCATGCCGCGCACGAGGCCTTCGGAGGAAGACATCGCGATCGTGCGCACGAGGCCTTCGCCCAAGTGCTGCTGCACCTCGAGCGTGAGGTGCTCCTTCTTGCCGGCGGCGGTGAAGTCGACCGTGAGCGCCTGATAGATGGGCGGCACGGTGTTCTCGGCGAACTGCACGTCGACGACGGCGCCGATGACTTGGACGATTTTGCCTTGGTTGCTCATGACGAAACGGTGGGCGGGGTGGATTGGTTAAAGGATCAGGAGGCGGACGAGAACTGCGCGGCGGCGATTTCGAGGATTTCCTGCGTGATGCCGGCCTGGCGGGCCTTGTTGTATTCGAGAGTGAGGTCGCCGAGGAGCTTCGTGGCGTTGTCCTTGGCGGTCTTCATCGCGACCATGCGCGCGCTGTGCTCGGAGGCCTTGGCGCTGAGCATGAGCTGGTAGACGTAGCGGTTGACGTAGAACGGCAACAGCGCCTCGAGCACGGCTTGCGCGCTCGGCTCGAAGAGCATGTCGCGATCGTCGTGTTTCGCGGTGTGACCGGTCTCGGCGCGGAGGTGCGCGACGAAGTCCTTCACGTTCGAGAGCGGGAGCAGCGGGCGGAGCGTGGGCTCCTGCACGAGCGTGTTCTTGAAGCGCGGATAGATGACCTCGAGCGTGTCGATTTCGCCGTCGAGATACATCTTCATCATGAACTCGATCACCGGCTTCACTTCGGCAAAGCCGACGCGATCGGTGACGGTGAAGTCGGCGACGAGATCCTTCTTCGCGCGGCCGAGGAATTGCGCGCCCTTGCGGCCGATCGCGACGAACTTCGCCGGGCTCTTCACGTCGAGGACGAGCTTGAAGAGATTGGCGTTGAGCGGACCGGCGAGGCCCTTGTCGGTCGTGATGAGCAGAATGCCGCGGGTCTTGACCTCGCGTTTCACGAGGAACGGATGAAGCGATTCGTCGACGCGGCCGGCGAGTGCGGCGAGCATGTCGGCCATGAGCTGCGCGTAGGGGCGGCCGGCCATCGCGGCCTGCTGCGCCTTCTTCATCTTCGACGCGGCGACGAGCTCCATCGCCTTCGTGATCTGGCGGGTGTTCTTGACCGACTTGATGCGTCGGCGGATGTCGCGTGTTGAAGCCACGGTGAGTGCGGAAGTGTTTTCTTAATCGCGGCGGACCGGGCCGGTCCGCCCTACCGGTTTACTTGGCGGCGTAGGTGTTTTTCCACTCGTCGCAGGCGGCCTTGAGGCCGGCTTCGATTTCGGCGTCGAGGGCGGCCTTCGTGCGAATGGCGGTGAGGAGGGCGTCCTTGCGCGTGGTGAGGAACTCGCGGAGGGAGTTCGCGGCGCCGACAATGTTCTTCACGTCGACTGACTCGAAGTAGTTTTTCTGGAGCGCCCAGAGGACGGAGGCCTGCGCCTCGATCGAGATCGGGTTGAGCTGCGGCTGCTTGAAGAGTTCGACGATGCGCGCGCCGCGATCGAGCGTGGCCTTGGTCTTGGCGTCGAGGTCGGAGCCGAACTGCGCGAAGGCGGCGAGTTCGCGGAACTGGGCGAGCTCGCCCTTGAGTTTGCCGCCGACTTGCTTGGTGACCTTGATCTGCGCGGCGGAACCGACGCGCGAGACGGACAGACCGACGGACACCGCGGGGCGGATGCCCTGGTTGAAGAGGTCGGTTTCGAGGAAGATCTGGCCGTCGGTGATCGAGATGACGTTCGTCGGGATATAGGCCGAGACGTCGCCCGCCTGCGTCTCGATGATCGGGAGCGCGGTGAGCGAGCCCTTGCCGGCGAGGCGCGCGGCGCGCTCGAGGAGGCGGCTGTGGAGATAGAACACGTCGCCCGGATACGCTTCGCGGCCGGAGGGGCGTTTCAGAATCAGCGAAATCTGGCGGTAGGCGACGGCGTGCTTGGAGAGATCGTCGTAAACGATCAGCGCATCCATGCCATTTTCCATGAACCACTCGCCCATCGCGGCGCCGGAGAAGGGCGCGAGGTATTGGTTGGCGGGGTTGTCGGCGGCGGGCGCGGCGACGATGACGGTGAACTGCAGCGCGTCGGCGGCCTCGAGGGCGGCGATGGTGCGCGCGATGTTGGACTGCTTCTGGCCGACGGCGACGTAGATCGAGTAGACGGGGCGGAAGTCCTTGTTGCCCGACGCGAGGCCGACCTTGTTGATGCGGGCCTGGTTGATGATCGTGTCGATGCAGATGGTGGTCTTGCCGGTGCCGCGGTCGCCGATGATGAGCTCGCGCTGGCCGCGGCCGATCGGAATCATCGAGTCGATCGCCATGATGCCGGTGAAGAGCGGCTGCGAAACGGACTTACGGACGATGATGCCGGGGGCGATTTTTTCGACGGGATAAAATTCCTTGGCGTCGAGCGGGCCCTTGCCGTCGACGGGGCGGCCGAGGGCGTCGACCACGCGACCGAGGAGGGATTTGCCGACGGGGACGGAGAGGAGCTTGCCGGTGGTGGAGACTTCGTCGCCTTCCTTGAGCTGGGAGACGTCGCCGAGGACGACGCAGCCGACCTCGTCTTCTTCGAGGTTGAGCGCGATGCCGATGGCGCCACCGGGGAACTGCACCATCTCGTTATACATGACGTCGGAGAGGCCCTCGATCTTGGCGACGCCGTCGGCGACGGTGCGAATCGTGCCGGTGTTCTTCTTGACCGCCTTCGTGGAAAGCTTGGCGATCTGTTGTTCGATTTGTTCGATGACGTTGCTCATGGGCGCAGTGCGGCGGTTGAGAAATTAGGAAGCGGGTGACCGATGGGGTTAGACGGAAGCGGAAAGGGCGGCGAGTTGGCCGGCGACGGAAGATTCGTAGATGTCGGAGCCGATGCGAACGCGGACGCCGGCGAGCAGCGCAGCGTTGGGCTTCGCGACGGCGGTGACTTTGCGGGAATATTTTTTCGTCATCGCGGCCTCGATCGAGGCGAGCGTGGCGCCGGTGACGTCACCGGCGTGCTCGACGACGGCGCGGGACTTCGCGACCTCGTTGACGATGTAGCGGTGATAAACCTGGAGCAGCGCGAGCGGGTGGCGCGGCTGCGTTTTCTCGATCCAGCCCAGGACGCCGGCGACGCGGTCGGCGGAAACCTCGCCGTTCACGACGCTCAGCTTGAATAGCTGTTTGGCGAGGAGCTTGGTTTGCTTGTCGGCGGCCATGGAGACGCGGAGTGCTGAGGGCGGAACGCGGAGCGCGAAATCAGTTTAGAGCGACGCGAGTTCTTTCGCGGCGGTGTCGTTGTAGGCGGCGCGGTCGGCGTCGGTGAGCTTCTTGGCGAGGACGCGCTCGGTGGTGGTGACGACGAGGCGGGCGATCTCGCCGCGGGCGTCGTTGAGCATTTTCTTGTGCTCGAGTTCGATCGCCTGCTGAGCCTTGGCGAGCAGATCGGCGGAGCGCTGGAGCGCCTCGGCCTGCTGCTTGTCGGTGTATTCCTTCGAGGCCTTGCGGGCTTCGTCGACGATCTTCTGAGCGTCGAGATGGGCGTTCTTGACGACCTGGGCACTCTCCTGCGCGGCGGCGGCGAGCTTGGCCTGCATTTCCTCGGCGTGCTTGAGGCCGCTCTCGATCTTCTTGTTGCGCTCTTCCATCGTCGCGACGGTCGGCTTGATGCCGAACTTGTAGAGGACGACGAAGAGGATGAGGAAGCTGGCGATCTGCCAGACGATGTAGTGCCACTCGATGCCGAACTTCTCGACGATGGAAGGCTCGCCGGCGGCGGCGTGCGCGGCTTCAGTGGTGGCGAGGAAGAGGGAGAGCATGGCGGAACAGCGGAGCGGGAGAGCGGAGAAAAGGGACTGGCGGCGCGGCTTGCGGCCGGCACCGCCAGTTAAAGAAACGATCTTACTTGGCGAGGAACAGCGCGAGGATGCCGAGACCTTCGGCGAGCGCCATACCGATGATGGCCTGGACGAGGATCTTGCCGGAAGCGCCGGGGTTGCGGCCGACGGACTCCGCGGCCTTGGTGCCGATGAGGCCCACGCCGATGGCGGCGCCGAGCAGACCGAAAGCGGAGGCGATGTTGCCGGTGATTTCAGCGAGGAGGAGGTTCATGGTGATGTTTCGTTTGGTTGGTTGGATTTCCGCCGCGCGCACTCGTTGGCACGCTCCCGACGGGAAAGGCTCAGTGGTGCGCTTCGCCGTGGGCGCCTTCGTGCGCGTGATCGTGGTCGTCGCCGTGATTGCAGATCAGGCCAACGTAAACCGCGGAGAGAAGCGTGAAGACCGTCGCCTGAATCAGGCCGACGAGCAGCTCCATAAAATAGAACACCGGGAAGAAGCTCGTGCCGTGCAGTAGATTTTCGCCGCCGAAGACGTTGCCGAACAGACGGACGGAGAGCGTGAACGGGCGGATCGCGATCGAGAACACCTCGATGAAGCCGACCACGAGGAACACGAGCGAGAGGATCGGGTAGAGCCAGCCGGGCGTTTCCTTCTTGTCGGCCTTGTTGCCGAAGAGGTCCCAGAGAATCAGTTTCGGGCCGGCATATTTGAAGATGATGATCAGGTAGGCACCGAACGAAATCAGCGCGAGCGCGATGGTGCTGTTGAAGTCGGCCGTGAACGGACGGACCCACGGGGTGAAGTGCGTGCCGTGTTCCGTGTGCGACTCCCAGCCGATGGTGCCGACACCGGGCAGCAGGCCCGACCAGTTTTGAATCAGAATAAAGACGAAGAGCGTGACGAGCAGCGGGAACGTCGCCGGGAACGCCTTTTTGCCGACGATCGGCTCGAAGAGATCGCGCAGCGCTTCGAGCAGCGACTCGAACACCGACTGGGCTTTGCCGGGAAGAATCTTCGGATTGCCGACCGCGAGCAAAATGAGCGTGATCAGCACGAGCGAGACGGCCCAGCCGGTCAGCATGCTGTTCGTGATGCGCCAGCCGCCGCCGAGATCGAACAGCACCGAGGCCTTGGGATCGACGCCACCTTCCGCAAACGCGGCAGTCGTCGCGCCGAGCGCGAGGAGGGATGCGAGGAGATTTTTGACGATGCGCATGCTGATATCCGAACGGGGTGCCTTCGGGCGGGAGAACGACCAGCAAGCTTTTGGGCCGGCTCTCCGTCAACTTCTGAAATCAATTTCCGCCCCGGAGGTTCCCGGAATTAGGCCCGCCGAGATTTTTGTCCTGTGGCGCTAATGATGGCTATTAAGACGCGCAGTGCGGGCTTGCGCGCCGCGGCGGACTGAGCGACTTGTAAAACGTGGACGCCGCCAATCGCGACCTGATCGAGCGCACCGCGCAGCCCCGTTACCCGAACGGCGAGCGCAAGCTCGCGCGCGATCCGTTCATGCAGGCGACGTGGGTGCTCCTGGGGGCGGCTGCCCTGGCCCAACTAATTCTACTGCTGGCGCTGGATGTGATGTCCTGACCGCCACGAGCGAGTGGTAGCTCGGGGCGCGCGCCTGGAAAACGGTTTCCTGTTCGAGCGGCCACGACGCGGCCGGATCGCGCCGCCACGTTTGGAGCGTCGCGACAATGCCTTCGACCTCGCGGAAGTATTCCTCGTGGTCCGTGCGGAAATAGAAGCGCGCGCCCTCCCCTGCCCGGCTGGCAACGGCATTGAAGAAATCCGCCTTCAGGATGCGGTTTTTATTGTGCCGGGCCTTGGGCCACGGGTCGGGAAAAAGCACCCAGACTTCCTCGAACGTCACGCCGGCCGGCAGCGCATTGAAAAACTCCCGCGCCTCCGCGCGCACGAAATGGCAGTTGGCGAGCTGCGCGCGATCGCGTTTTTTGCCGCTGCGCGCCAGGCGATCGAGGATGATGTCCACGCCGACACAGAATTTCTGCGGGTGCTCGGCGGCGTAGCGCACGAGGAAGTGACCGTGTCCGCAGCCGACTTCCCAGACGATCGCGCGTGGCGCGGGCAGGAGCGTCGCGAGCGTGCGCTGCAATTCGGCGCGGCGCTCCGTCACGCGGGCGAGGAACTCGGGCTTGAACGTCACGCGCGCAGTCCGCCGCGAGCGCGAGCGGGCGGCAAGCGCGAAGCGCGGCGCGCGCCGGCTCGTCACGTCGCTGTGCTTGGGGCGTGATGGCGCGGCCCGGGCTTTCGCCGCAAGGGGAGGGCTCGGCTTCGGCCGGGGCGTGAATCGTCGATCAGCCCTCGCGTGGTTCGCCGCGCGACGGGAGTCGCGCCCTCCACCTTTGATCACCTGCTGTCTGGTTTCGCCGCTTTGCCGGCCGACGCGAGCGGGAGGCGCACGAAGATCGCGGTGCCCTGCCCCACTTCGCTCTCGGCCCAGACGCGGCCGCCGTGGAGCTGCGCGATGTGTTTCACGATGCTGAGGCCGAGTCCGGTGCCGCCGCTCTCGCGCGAGCGGCCTTTTTCCACGCGGTAGAAGCGCTCGAAAATGTGCGGCAGGTCGGCGGCGGGGATGCCGGGGCCGGTGTCGCGCACCGCCACTTCGATCTCGCCGGTGGCGGCGAGCGGGCGGGCTTCGACGACGATGTTCGCACCCGCCGGGCAGTATTTCACCGCGTTGTCGAGCAGGTTGCCGAAGAGCTGAGTGAGTTTCTCGGCGTTGCCGGAAATCTCGCCGAGATCCGGGTCGAGGCGGCTGGCGAGCGCGTGGCGTTTGGCGTTGGGGCGCTGCGCGGTGTCGTCGACGAGGGCGAGGAGGAACGCGCGGAGGTCGATCGCCTCGAAGTTGACGCCGGGCGTGACAGACTCGAGGCGCGAGAGCGTGAGGAGGTCGGCGATGATGGCGTTGAGGCGGTCGCTGTGGCGCTGGATCGTCGCGAGGAATTTCGCGCGCTCGTCGTCGGACATGGTGGCGTGGCCATCGACCAGCGTTTCGACGTAGCCCTTGATCACGCTGAGGGGCGTGCGCAGTTCGTGCGACGCGTTGGCCACGAAATCGCGGCGCATGCGCTCGAGGATGCGCTGCTGCGTCATGTCGTGGATGACGAACAGCGCCCATTGCGTTTTGCCGTCGGGCGACGGGATCGGCGCGCCGCTGGCTTCGATCCAAGTCGAACTCGCGCCGTCGGTGATCTCGAATTCCTGACGCGGCAGCGGCTGGCCGGTGCGAGTGGCGCGCACGTAGTCGAGAAACGCCGCGCTCCGCACGATGAGTTCGAGGCGAAGATTCACGAGATCGCGCGACGCGGGAAAAATTTCCCGGAGCGCGCGGTTCGCGAGGTGGATGTAGTTCGCCTCGTCGACGATGAGGACGGCTTCGCGGAGATTGCCGAGCGTGGCCTCGAGCTGCGTGAGCTGATCGCTGCGTTGCTGGCGGAGCGTGGCGTTTTCCGTGATGAGCCGGTTGACGTCCTCCGTGAGACCCGGCCACTCCGGGAGATGGTCGGCGCTGCCCTCGGATTTCAGCAGCGGTTGCTGAAACTGGATGGCTCCGCGGAGCTGCTCGAGCAGGCGATTTTGGCGCACGAGCAAACGCGCACCCAACAGAAGCGCGAGCAGCAGCGCCGCGATGAACAGGTAGATCATGCCGAGACTTTTTTCTCGGCGATGCGGTAACCCACCCCGCGGATGGTTTCAATCCAGTCGGCCTCGGCGCCGAGTTTTTCGCGGAGGCGGCGGACGTGCGTGTCGACCGTGCGCGTTTCGATTTCGGCGGAGTAGTTCCAGACGTTGACGAGCAGGTGCTCGCGGGTTTGCACGCGGCCCTGTCGCTCCATCATCAGACGGAGGAGTTTGAATTCGGTCGCCGTGAGATCGATGGATGCGCCGTCGACGGTCACGCGATGCGTTTCGCCGTCTAGGACGATCGTGCCCACCTGAAGGCGCGCGGAACTGGGCGGTGGCTGCGCGAGGCGGCGGAACATGGCCTCGACGCGGAGGACGAGTTCTTTCGGGCTGAAAGGCTTGGCGAGGTAGTCGTCCGCGCCGCTCTCGAAGCCATCGATCCGGTCCTGCGGTTCGGTTTTCGCGGTGAGAAAAATGACCGGCACGCGCGCGAGCTTCGGATCGCTGCGGAAGAGGCGGCAGATTTGCAGGCCCGTAAGGTGCGGCATCATTATGTCTAGAATTGCCATATCCGGGTGAAAGTGCCGGGCTTTGGCGAGGCTGGCCGTCGCGTCGTTCAGCGTTTCAACCAGAAAGCCGCGCGTGCGAAGGCTGTAAGCCACGAGTTCGGTGACATCCGGCTCATCGTCGACCACGAGAATCTTCTTTTTCTCCATTGCGCACGAGTATTGTGACGGACGCGAAACGCTCCAGAGGAATTCCGCGCTGTCACCTGAATGTTACAGCGTCGCCGAGCGGGAACGCGAGTGGCATTTGGCGGGCGCGGCGTGGCGGGGCATGGCCGACGACGAGCGTCGCTGCTATCGCGCGCTAGGGCAGCGGACGAATGGGAGTAGAATGGGGACTCGCGATTCGCGCGCAGGTTTGGTTCGCGCAAATCGGAAACGACACACATGCAAGCCACTGGGATAGATCGGCGATGTCCGCCGCGACAGTGGCATGTCGCGGCGGGCAATCAACGCGCTCGCTTCGACGCCATGCGAACCATGAGAATGCTGATGTCCGCCGGGTTGACACCGGAAATGCGGCTCGCCTGGCCTAAATTGACCGGCCGGAACTGCTGGAGCTTCTGGGCACTTTCGCGGCGCAGGCCCGGAATCGCCAGATAGTCGATGCTGGCCGGTAGATTGATGTTGTCGATGTCCTTGAGCTTTTCGACCTGCCGCATCTCCCGCTCCAGGTAGCCACGATAACGGACGCGGTAGAGAACCTCACCACGCACTGCCGGATCGATGGCCTCGAGATCGACAGGCAAGGGCGGCACGTCGGGCAGACGGCGGATCACATCCGCCCAACGACCACCCTCGGTGCGGTTTTGCTCCAACCAATCCACCCAATGGTCGACCACGGCACGTTTCGTAGTAATAGCCCTCAAACGGCTTTCCGGCAATAATTTGAGATTTTTCGCGTGCTCCAGCAGGCGCAATTCGGCGCTCCCGTGGTTGAGCAATAACCGGTATTCAGCTCGGCTCGTGAACATGCGGTAGGGCTCGCTTGTGCCCTTCGTGACCAAATCGTCGATCAACACGCCGCTGTAGGCTTCATGGCGGCCGAGTATCAAAGGCGGATTGCCCCTCACCTTCTCGACCGCGTTGATTCCAGCGATGAGTCCTTGGCATGCTGCCTCCTCGTAGCCCGAGGTGCCGTTGATCTGGCCCGCGAAGAATAGATTCTCCACCTTTCGTGATTCCAGCGATGGGAGGAGTTGTTGCGGCGGGGCAAAGTCATATTCCACCGCGTAAGCCGGCCGCAGCAATTCCGCGTGTTCCAGACCGGGTATGCTGTGGACGAGCCGAATTTGGACATCCAGCGGCAGACTCGTGGAAAGCCCGTTGATGTAGTATTCGTTGGTGTTTCGCCCCTCCGGCTCCAGGTAGAGCATATGGCGCGGCTTGTCGGCGAATCGGACGAACTTGTCCTCGATGCTCGGGCAATAGCGCGGGCCGGTCCCAACGATCTCACCGGAATACATTGCCGACTTATGGAGATTGCTCCGAACAATCTCCGCCGATTCGGGGGTCGTGTAAGTAATCCAGCAGGAGACCTGATCGGCACCCGGCCTCCAGCCCAGACGGCGCTCACCCCGGTGTTCCACGTGGAACAACTCCGCGTCTCCTCGCGTGTCGTGAAACGCGAAGAAGGTAGGGTGCTCATCCCCGCGCTGTTCCTGGAGGACCGAAAAATCAATACTCCTCCCTAAGATGCGGGGCGGCGTGCCGGTCTTCAGTCGCTGGAGTTCGATGCCGGCCTCCAGCAGACTCGCCGAGAGCGTCTTTGCGCTAAAATCGCCCAATCGCCCGCCTTCGTTCTTATTTTGCCCAACGTGCATCAGGCCGCGCAGGAAAGTGCCGGTGGTGACCACGACCGCATGCCCGCGGAACTCGATGTCCAAATTCGTGCGGCAGCCGACAACCTTGCCGACCTCGAAAATCAGTCCCGTCACCGTCGCCTGAAAAATTCGCAGATTCGGCTGGAGCTCTAGCGTGTGCTTCATCCGAAATTGATAGGCCTTCTTGTCACATTGCGCCCGCGGCGATTGGACGGCTGGCCCTTTCGACTCGTTCAGCAGACGAAACTGGATTCCGGTGACGTCGGTGTTGATTGCCATCTCGCCGCCCAGCGCGTCGATCTCGCGCACGAGCTGCCCTTTCGCCTGACCGCCGATTGCGGGATTGCAGCTCATCTGGGCAATCGTGTCGATATTGCCGGTCAACAGCAGGGTAGAGGCCCCACGCCGAGCCGCAATCAAGGCCGCCTCAACCCCAGCGTGCCCCGCTCCACAAACGATGACATCGTAAACCCGATCTGGCATTTTATTTTGATATTAAATCTATTTTCCGATGCAAAAGCTCGAAAACAATACGTCCAGTATCCGCTCGTTGTCCACGCGTCCCGCGATCTCCCCCAAAGCAATTAGGGAATCTCGCAAATGGCTGGCCACCAATTCACTACTAAGGCCGACTACGAGGCCGCCAATTGCGGCCTCGAGCGCGCCCTCGGCTCGCTTCAACGCATAGGCGTGCCGCGCGTTGATTGCCACCCAGTCCTCACCCAAATCCGTCCGAAAAGATTCCGCGCGCGCCTCGAGTGCCGCGACGAGCTCCTCAACGCCGTCACCCCGCAGCGCCGAGACCGCGACTTCATTCGAGAAAACCTTGGGCGGACAAAACTCTGGGCACGCGTCGACCTTATTGAAAACCACGACGCTGTTCGCCGCCGACAGGCGATCGCGCAGAGGAGCGGGCAGGGGCGGGAGCTTCCCTGCGGTCGCATCAATCACCCAGAGAAAGATGTCCGCGTCCTCCGCCTGCTCGAGCGTCTTTTCGATCCCGCGCCGTTCGAGAATGCCCGCCTGCGGGTTTAGTCCAGCCGTATCCACCAGCCGCAGCGCGTGCTGCCCCAGCGAAATCGTCTCCTCGATGTAATCCCGCGTCGTTCCCGGCTCCGAACTCACCAACGCTCGCTCGCGACCCACCAGTCGATTCAGCAGGCTGCTTTTCCCCGCGTTCGGTTCGCCAATGATCACTGTCCGAATTCCGTCCCGCAGAATTTGGCCGTAGTGGTTCGTCGCCGCCAGCCGCTGCGTTTTGGCTCGCAATTCCTTCAGGCGGTCAATGAGCGCGGCTCGATTCTCCGCCGGCAAATCCTCGTCGGGAAAATCGATGTAGGCCTCGATCTCCGCCAAATTTCTCAAAAGCAGTGCGACGAGTTCCTCCATCCGCCGCCCCAACGAACCGCGCAACTGTCGGTTCGCCGCTGCCAGCGCGCGCTCACTTCGCGCATGAATCAAATCCATCACCGCCTCCGCCTGGCTGAGATCGATCCGCCCACTCAGGAACGCCCGTTTGGTGAATTCTCCCGGCTCGGCCGCGCGACAACCCCGCGCCAGCAGATCCTCGAGAATTTTTTGCGCGATGAACGGATTCCCGTGACACGAAATCTCCAGCGTGTCCTCGCCCGTGTAGGAATTCGGGCCGGCAAAAAAAGTGAACAGCACGTCGTCGAGCAATTCGCCGCGCCCATCGCGATAGTCGGCGTGTCGCGCCATTCGCCGCGTGGGCGACTCGCCGAAAATCGCCTGCGTCAGTGACGCAACATCCGGCCCGCTCGCCCGCAGCACCGCGATCGCCGCCGTGCCAGCCGGCGTCGCCAGAGCGGCAATCGTGTCGTGGAGCGAACCCATCGCGCCACCCAAAGACAGCGCGCGCCGAGATGCAAAAGGAAACCGGTGCACGCCCGCCCACCCGCGCCGAGGCCGACTTACCACCGAGAACTCGACGCTCCGCCCACAGCTCGCCCACTCGCCCGTGCGACTCGGCTCCCGCGATCACTTCTGCAATCGCGTGCGCTCCTGCGGCCATTGTTGCGTGCGCGTGATGCGCCAACCGTTCGCGGTCTTCACCCATTCCTGATTCTCGACCGATACCAGACACCAACGCACCGGCACCCCGACCGGATCAGTCTCGGTCCTCACCAAAGTTTGGCGTAGCGACACCTCTGCAAACCGTCCGCGCACTTCGATCCGCGTGATCTTCGTCGCGATCGACTCCACTGGAAATCGCGCCAGTTGCTCGCTCAACCACGCACGATAGGCGGCACGATCGAGCGTGCGCTCTCCGCTGACGAAACGCCAGTCCGCCGTCGTGACTTCATCGATCATGTCGACCGCGCGCGCTAGCTTCGCCCGCCGCACCCGCTCGAGGCTCTCGCGAATCTCATTGTCCGCGGGAGCGAGGAAGCCCGCACACCCTGCGCCACCGAATAAAACGACGCCCGCAAAAAACAAAAGAGGCGCTGCGGCCGCGAGCTTTCGGATCGCTCTCATCGGCGCAACGCCTCGGGGTTTCAAAACGTAAGAAACGTCACTCTTCGTTCGCGCCGGCGGCCGGATCGCCCGGCTTGATCTGCGCTTTTTCGAGAATGGTGCTCTTGATTTTCTCGGCGAGCTGCGGGTTCTGCTTCAGCGCGTCCTTTGCGGCTTCGCGGCCCTGGCCGACGAGCTCGCCGTTGAACGCGATCCACGCTCCCTTCTTTTCGAGCACCTTGTGTTCGAGTCCGAGGTCGAGCAGCGAGCCCATCGCCGAGATGCCCTCGTCATACATGATGTCGAATTCGCACTCGGTGAACGGCGGGGCGACCTTGTTCTTCACGACCTTGATTTTGGTGCGGTTGCCGATGACTTTGCCGTCGGGCGTCTTGAGCTGGTCCTTGCGACGGATGTCGAGGCGGATGGACGAGAAAAACTTCAGCGCGCGACCGCCCGAGGTCGTCTCGGGGTTGCCGAACATCACACCGATCTTCTCGCGAATCTGATTAGTGAAAATGCAGATGCAGTTCGTCTTGCTGACGACCGCCGTGAGCCGGCGCATGGCCTGCGACATCAAGCGCGCCTGTGCGCCGACGGTCGCGTCGCCCATCTGGCCATCGAGTTCGGCCTTGGTCGTGAGCGCGGCAACGGAGTCGAGGATGATCACGTCGATCGAGTTCGAGCGGATGAGCGTCTCCATGATGTTGAGCGCGTCTTCGCCCGAGTCGGGTTGTGAAACGAGCAGATCGTCGAGGTTCACTCCGACGACCTTCGCGTATTTCGGGTCGAGCGCGTGCTCGACATCGATGAAGGCCGCGAGGCCGCCCTGGCGCTGCGCTTCGGCGATGACGCTCAAGCAGAACGTGGTTTTGCCGGACGATTCCGGTCCGTAGATTTCGATGATGCGGCCCTTCGGCAGGCCGCCGACGCCGAGCATGAGGTCGATCGCGAGCGAGCCGGTCGAGAGCGTCTCGACCTTCATCTTCGTGTTGCTGCCCAGGCGCATGATCGAGCCCTCGCCGAATTGCTTCGTGATCGAGGAGACGGCGAGCTCGAGATTCTTGTCGCGAGCGGTGTTGGCGGCCGGGGCGAGTTTCGTTTCGGCTTTGGGAGACTTATCGGCTTTGGACATGGAGGGAGTAGGTGAGAGGGGCGGAGGCTATCGGGTCACGATGACAGCCGTATGTCAGGAGACTTTCGGAAGCGCGCCACACGCGGCAAGCGCGGAGTCGCAAAAAAACCGCCTGAAATCAGGTGGTGTCGTGCGCGCAATCGCTCAGCTCGCCGGCGGCGTCGCCGGCTTGAAGCCGAAGGCGAAATACACCGCCAGAAAGATCAGGCCGAGGCTCACGGCGTAATTCCAACGCAGCTTCTCGCCGAGCACGAGCGACGCGAAACCCACAAACACCACGAGCGTGATCACCTCCTGGATGATCTTCAGCTCGTAACCGGTGAACTTGCCGTAGCCGAGCCGGTTCGCCGGCACCATCAGGCAATACTCGAAAAACGCGATGCCCCACGAAATCGCCACGGTCACCCAAAGCGGCTTGTCGTGCAGAAACTTCAAGTGGCCATACCACGCGAAGGTCATGAAAATGTTCGAAACAGCGAGGAGGACGACGGTCGTCATGGAGAAAGACTGAAAGACGGAAGAGCTGAAGACGGGCAAATCGAAAGCTTCGCCTGCACAGCGGCGCGACCACGAAAACCGCATCTTCGCGTGCCCGGCCTGTCTGGCGGATAGGACGCCGCTCGTATCTGGCCCGAGTCTCCAGCCCTCCAGCCCTCCAGCCCTTCAGTTCTTCGGGTTTCTCGCGCTCACTCCGTCAACGCATACACCGCGAACGACGCCAGCCAGTGCGCGCGGTGAAAATCGTGCGGGTCGAGCATCGGCAGCGCCGTCTCGAAGTGCCGCGCCGCCGCCGCCTCGCAGACCGGCACGAGCGGATCGCTCTTCGGCAACAGATCCGCCAGCCGCCGCCACACCCACGCGCGGTTCAGGTTCAGCCCGATCAAGTGCCCGATCCGCGGGTCGGCCGGATCGCTCACCGCCGCCGGTTGCAGTAGCGACGCCGGCTTCCCCTCCGCGAGCTGCGGCAAAAACCGGTGGAACCACGCCACGAACGCCACCTGCGGCAGGATGCGCCCCATCAAACCCGCCTCCACCAGCGCCGGCGAAAAGAAATCCTCGCCCGACGGCTCGAGATGCGCCGGGTAATCGCGATCATGCCCGAACCACGCTGCCGCGCGACTCGTGCACAGGAGCTTCAAATCCTGGTCGTCGACCGAGCGCGCCCAGTTCAACGCGAACGCCGTCGCGACCGCCGTGTTGCCGTGCACGCCATGGCGCACGGGATACGTCAGCGCCTTCAGGTAAGTCATGAACCCGTCGCGAATGACTTCCGTGAGCAGCGAGAGATTTTTCGCCAGCGCCGGATCGTAGGCGCGCACCTCCTGCTCGAGCTTCAAGAACCACGCCCACCCGTATGGCCGCTCGAACGCCGCGCGCCCCGGCGCCGTGAAATACGCCGTCTCCGCCTCGAGATTCCCCGCCGTCAAATGCTCGCGCAGCACCGCGTCGATCGCGCGGGCCTCCGGCAGTTGCGGAAACAGCCGCGCCAGGCGCGCCAGCATCCAGAATTGGTGCACGCACGAATGCCAGTCGTAGCTCCCGTAAAACGCCGGATGCAACGCCCGCGGCGGACGCGCGTCGTCGGCCTCGCTCAACACATGCAGTTGCGCGTGCGGAAATTCGCGACGGACATTGTCGAGCGCGAGGCGCGCGAACGCCGAGGCCTGGGCAGGAGTGAGCGCGGGCAGGGGAGCTGACACGCTCCGCACCGTAGCCGCCAAAACTTTCAGTTGAAGAAGAAAACTCCCCACCTACATTCCGCCTCCGAACCCACACACGCTCCCTCTCACCTCTCCACGATGAAGATCAAAGCTTACCTGAAGCCCCACTGCGGCTGGTCCAACGGCGTCCGCGCCATCATGCGCAAATACAACCTGCCCTTCGAGGACATCGACATCATCAACATCCGCGCGAACTACGAGGAGATGGTCCGCAAATCCGGCCAGCCCCTCTCGCCCTGCGTCGAAATCGACGGCGTCATGCTCGCCGACATCTCAGGCGAGGAAGTGGAAAACTACATGCTCGCAAACGACATCGTGAAGCCGACCAACGCCGCCGTCGACGTGAACACCAACGCCGGCTGCTCCGACGACGAGCACGCCCGCATGCAAGCCAAGCCCGTGCGCTTCTTCTGAGCTCAGGAAAAACTCCCGCTTTCCCGAACGCCGGCCCCGCGCCGGCGTTTTTCGTTTCCGCCGCCAAATCCGATCCTCTGCGACCTCTGTGTCCTCTGTGTTCAAAACTCCGATCCGCTAAACACAGAGGACGCAAAGAATCACGACTGCTCGCCGCTGCCGCGCTCGCGCTTTCAGCTCCTCCGTTTCCTCCGGTTCAAAAAAACAAAAATCCACGACCGCCGTCACAAACCACCGCGCTGCTTCGTCCTGTGGATGACATGAAAACCACCGCCTCCACCGAAACTCCCCACGTCATCACGCCGCGCGCCTCGCACACCAGCGCGCCCGAAGTGCTCGAAGCCATGCTGGCGATCTCGCAATCGCCTGCCGCCAACCTCCTCGACCGCGGCTTGCTCGATCTCGTCCGCCTGCGCGCCTCGCAGCTCAACCGCTGCGGCTTCTGCCTCGACATGCATTTCCGCGACGCCAAAGCCGGCGGCGAGACCGACGAGCGCCTCGCACTCCTGCCCGCCTGGGAGGAAGTCTCCTGCTACACGCCGCGCGAACGCGCCGCTCTCCGCTGGACCGAAGCCGTCACCCGCCTCGGCGAACACGGCGTCTCCGCCGAAATCTTCGCCGAAGCCCGCGCGCATTTCTCCGAAAAGGAACTCTTCCACCTCACGCTGGCGATCGTCGTCATCAACGGCTGGAACCGCTTCAACGTCGCCTTCCACATCCAGCCCGGCGCCGCCGCCTGACCCCGCCATGCCCGCCGACGCCTCCGCCTTCACCTCGCACCGCCGCCTGCTGTTCGACATCGCCTACCGCATGCTCGGCCGCGTCGCCGAGGCCGAGGACGCCGTGCAGGAAACCTGGCTGCGCTGGCAAAAGCAGGACGCCGCCGCGATCGATTCCCCGCGCGCGTGGCTCGTCGCCACGACCACGCGCCTCTGCATCGACCAGCTCCGCTCCGCCCAACGCGCCCGCACCGACTACTACGGCGTCTGGCTGCCCGAGCCGCTCGTCGAAAATTCCGGCGCGTCGCCCGCGGAGGCCGCCGCGCTCGCCGATTCGCTCACGATGGCGTTCATGCTGCTGCTCGAACGCCTCAAGCCCGACGAGCGCGCCGTGTTTCTCCTCCGCGAGGCCTTCGACTACGATTACGGGGACATCGCCGCCATCGTCGAAAAATCCGAAGCCGCCTGCCGCCAGATCGTCAGCCGCGCCAAAGCGCGCCTCGCCGACGCCGCGCAACCGCCCGCGCCGCCCAGCCCGCGCGCCGAGACCATCGTCCGCCAATTCCTCAACGCCACCGCGTCCGGCGATGTGCGCGACTTGCTCGCGCTGCTCACCGACGACGCCACGCTCTACGCCGACGGCGGCGGCCGCGTCGTCTCGGTCGGCCGCCCGATCGTCACCGCCGATCGCATCAGCCGCTTCTTCGTCGGCGTGCAGCGCTGGAAATTGCCCGACGTGAACTTCCGCCTCGCCCGCGTGAACGGCCGCATCGGCGCGCTGATGTTCTCCGCCGGCCGGCTCGTGAACGCGTTCTCCTTCGAAATGTCCGGCGACCGCATCCGCACGATCTTCATCGTCCGCAATCCCGAAAAACTCCGCCACGTCGCCGCCGGGCGGAACTAGCCGAAATTTCTCCCCAGAGGAAACGGCGAGAGCGGAGCCCCCCTCTCTCTCCGTTTCCTCCGTTCTCTCCTGTTCAAACAAAAACGGGAAACTGCCGAGGAAGCGGAGAGGACGCTCGCGCGACGCCTCTTCTGCGCTTTCCGGTTCAAACAATCCCTCCAGCCCTTCGGTTCACTTTTCTGGCGCGAATCGCCGCATCGCCCCCGCGACGCCGAGCGTCACCAGCGTGCCGATCAGCGTAAACCACGGCCAAAAAATCTCGCCGCCGAACGTCGCCAGCCACCAGCCGCGCACCGCCGGAATGTTCGGCGGCCAATACAGCACGTTCATCACCGCGACCGATGTCAGCATCCCGACCACCACCGCCCGCGCGCCGACGCCGCGCGCGAACAGCGCCAGCAGCAACCCGCCGAGCAACGCGCCGCTCGTCAGCCCGCGCAGCGAAAACGCCGCGTTCAGCACGAATTGCACCTCGCGCGTCAGCCACGCCACGCCGACGAGCACCGCTGCCCAGAACACCGTCGAGCGCTTGCTCCACGCTAGCAACGCCGCCTCGCTCAAGCGCGGCGCGAGCGGCTTCACGAAGTCCATCGTCGAAACCGACGCCAGCGCCGTCATCGCCGAGCTGATCGACGACATCGCCGCTGACAAAATCGCCACGATGAGAAACCCCTTCAGCACATGCGGCACCTCGGTGAGCATGAACACGGGAAAGATGAAATCGTTCGCCTTGATGCCCGGCCGGCTCTCCGGCAGCGGAATCTGCATCGGGTGCGACTGGTAGAACGCCCACAGCAGCGCGCCCACGAGCAGGAAAATCAGGAACAGCGGGAAAATCACGACCGCGCTCAGCGCGAGCGCCTTCCGTCCATCCGCCACCGTGCGACACGCGAGCACGCGCTGCACGATCAGTTGCTCCGCACCGTGCGACGACAGCACAATGAGCGTGCCGCCGAGCACGCCCATCCAGATGTTAAACGGCGCGCCGAACGAGAACGTTCCGTTGAACCAAACGAGCTTCCCGCCCGCGCGCGCCACCTCGAACGCCGCGTCCCAGCCGCCCATCAGCGTCGGCACGTAGAACAGCGCGAACAATCCGCCCGCGAGAAACAGCCCGAACTGCACCGCGTCGGTCCAGATCACAGCCTTCACGCCGCCGACGTAGGTGTAGAGCAGCGACAGCGCCACGAAGAGCACGATCGCGCCGAGGATCGGATCGACGAGTCCGCCGAAGCTGCACACCGTCTCGCCGAGCAGCAGCCGGATCGGAATGCACGCGACGTAGACGCGCACGCCCGCCGCCAGCGTTTCCAAAAACAGAAACAACCCGCCCGCCACGCGCCGCGGCGCGACGCCGAGGCGCTGCTCGAGCAGTTGGTAAGGCGAGTAGATTTCGCCGCTCAGATAATGCGGCACCATCACCGCCGCGAGGATCACGCGCGCGATCACGTAGCCGACGATCATCTGGATGAACATCAGGTTGCCGCCGAATGCGATCGCCGGCACGCCGATGATCGTCAACGCGCTCGTCTCCGCCGCGACGATCGACATCCCGATGCCCCACCACGGAATGTTGCGGCTGCCGAGGAAGTAGTCGCGCGTGTTGTGCTGGTCGCGCCCGAACCAGAGCCCGAGCGCCACGACGCCGCCGAGATAAAGCAGGATGACGATCCAGTCGCCGGCGTTGAAAAACGGATTCATGCCGCGCGCCGATGCAGCGCAAACCGCCGCGCGCTGGCGAGCCCGTTCTCCCTGACCGACCGGTCAAGCCCGCGCCGCCCTTCGGCGTAGGGCCGGCTTCAGCCGGCCCAGCTAGATTCCCGCGCGCCAACCGAACCTGCGAACACCGCCGCCACTCGGTCGGCTGGAGCCGCTCCACCCCTCAAATCCGCAGAAAAATTCCGCGCCGATACAGCCAGCCGCAGAAACCCACCGCCAAGCCCGCGCCCACGAGCGCCAGCACCAGCCCGCCGAGCCCGGCCCACTGCGCGTCGAGCCACGCCGCGACCGCGCCGCCCGCGAATCGCTCCGAGAGCTTCGCGAAATCGACCACGTTGCTCACGAGATAAATCAGCAGCGAATTCGCCCCCACCCACATGAACGGCCGCGCCCACCGCTGCACGCGCCACACGTCGATCACCTGATAAAACGCCGCGAGCAGCAGCAAACTCCAACCGCCCGCCACGAGCACGAAGGACGACGTCCACAGATTCTTGATCACCGGAAATTGCACGCCCCACATCCAGCCGAGCGCGATCAGCGCGACGCCCGCCGCCGCGAGCCCGATCACGCGCACCCGCGCACTGCGCGCGGCATTCGTGATCCACTTGCTCGCGAACACACCGAGCAGGCACGATGTGATCGCCGGCAGCGTGCTCAGCAATCCCTCGGGGTCGTGATCGCCGCTCCACTTCCGCAGCGGCAGCCAGCGCGCATCGATCCAGTTCGTCAGATTGTGCCCCTCGCGAAAATCGCCCGCGCCAAAGCCCGGCACCGGCACGAACCTCAGCAGCGCCCAATAGCCGACCAACAACGCCACGCCCACCGCCGCGAGCCCACGCGGCCGCAGCCACAGATACAGAACGCTCGTCGCGCCGTAGCAGAGCGCGATGCGCTGCAACACACCGAGCAGCCGCGGCTCCTGCGCGATCCCGCCGTAGTAGAAAATTCCGACCGCGAACAACAACAGCGTCCGCCGCGTGATCCGCCGCAACGCCTCGGCGCGGCCGCCCTGCGCCACAAGCTTGTCGATCGACAGCGGAATCGCCGCGCCGACCATGAACACGAACAGCGGAAAAATCAGATCGTAGAAATGAAATCCCTCCCACGCCACATGCTCCATCTGCTCCGCCACGAGCTGCAGCACCGGTCCGCCGCGGAGATGGTGCAGCGCTCCGCCAATCGCGTCGGCGCCGACGATCCAGAACATGTCGAACCCCCGCAGCGCATCGAGCGCGAGCAGGCGGTTTGCCGGAGCCGGAATCGGCGTCGGGGCGCTCATCGTGCCACCTCCGCCGCCGCGACCAGCCGCTCCAACGCCGGCAAAAACGGAAACTCCACCGCGGCCGCCGTCGGCTGCGCGGCTCGCTTTAACAACTCGCGCGCTTGAGCGGCTTCTTCCGCCGCGAATCGTCCGTCGTTCGCGACTGCACGCAACGCCTTCCCGGCGGTCTCGCAGAGCGTCACCAATCGCCGCGCCGTCTCGTTTCGACCCGCCGCGAACTCCGTTGGCGCCGGCATTGCCGCCACTTGTGTCGCCGCCGCGCGCCACGCTGCGAGCGGCGCCAAGACTCCGTCGAGCGCGGCGCGTTTCTCCGCGGCGGGTAACTCGCCCCAGCGGTCCAACCGCTCGGCGAACTCCCGCGCCGGCCGGCTCTCCGAATGCGCCCAGTCGGCGAGTTCGTTCAGCGGAAAATCCGCGCCGCCCTTTTGAATCTGCGGACGCCGATAGCGCTTCACCGGCTCGACCGCCGACGCCAGCACGCGCAAAGCCGTCGCGTCCTCCGCGGAAAATCCCTCGAACCGCGGCCACGCGCGATGCTGCACGCCGGTCTCGACCAGCAGTTCGTCCACCCGCGCCAGCCGGCGATACATGTCGGCGACATCGCGCACCTCGCGCGGCGACCAGAGTCGCTCGGCCACCGCGACCGCCCGCGGCCAGACGCGAAAGTCGAAATTCTGCGCGTCCGCCCACTCGGTCCACATCGCCGCTTCACCCCCGAGCACGCGCGCGGCCTGCTCCGGCGTGAGGGTAGGGCGCGGACTCCGCTCCGCGCCGTCGCGCTCGGCGGCGAGCGGAGTCGCCGCCCGTCCTTCCGGCAGCGGGTCCGCCGCGTAGTGATCGGCCGCCGGATAGTGCAGGTCGAGATAGTAGCCCGCGGACAAAATTCCGGCGAAGCCCTCCTGCGCCGCGCGCGCGAGCGACTCCGGGCCGCGCCAGGAATGCACGACGGCGCTCCGCGGCAAATCCGGGTGAAGCACCTCGTCCCAGCCGACGAGCCGCTTGCCGTGCTGCGCGAGCAGCACCGCCAACTGTTGGTTGAACCAGGCGTGCAGCGCCTCGTTCGTGGCGAGGCCGCGCTCACGCTTGAAGGCCGCAATCCGCGCGCTCGCGTTCCACTGCTTGCCGTTGTTCTCGTCGCCGCCGATGTGGAAAAACTCGTCGGGAAACAGCGCCGCCATCTCGCCGAAAAACGATTCGAGCAGCGCGTGCGTCTCCGGGAGCGTCGGGTCCATCACGTCGTCGAGCACACCCCAGCGCCGCGCGACCGCATGCGGCCCCGGCGCGCTCGCGATCTCCGGGTGCGACGCGAGCCACGCGGTCGTGTGACCCGGCACGTCGAACTCCGGCACGACGCGGATGCCGCGTTCGGCCGCCGCGGCGATCAGCGCCTTGATCTGCTCCTGCGTGAGCACGTCGCCCGAATGGTGGCCCGGCCGCTCCGCGGACGGGTTTGCCCGCGCCCGGAGGTCGCGAGCCTCCTCGCTCGCGCCAATCGACGCGCCGTCTGCGCTCACCGCAGGTAACTCGGGGTGCCGCTTGCTCTCGATGCGGAAGCCCTGGTCGTCGGTCAGGTGGAGGTGGAGAACGTTGAGTTTCACCGCCGCCATGGCGTCGAGATTGCGGTGCAGCACTTCCGGCGGCTGAAAGTGCCGCGCGACGTCGATCATCAGTCCGCGCCACGGGAAACGCGGCGCGTCGCGGATCACGACGCACCCCGCCGCGAAAGCAGGCAGGCGAGACGCCTGCGCTACGTCGAACCGCGCCTCCACCAACTGCAAAAACGTCTCCAGTCCACGCAGCGCACCCACGACATTCGGCGAGCGCAACTCGGCGCTGCCGCTGCGGACTTCGAGCGTGTAGGATTCGTCGTCGCCGAGCCGCGGAATCGCCGAGCCGGCCGCGGCGCACGTCACGACAAGCGTGCCGCCTTCGGTCGCATAGCGCGGCCCGAAGTTCAGCTCGGTGCGTTTCTCGAGCCGGTCGAGTGCGCGCCCGATGCCGGCGCGCAACCGCGCATCGTCATGGCCGGCGATGCGCACGCGAAACTCCGCGGCGATCGGCAGCTCACCCTCGTGCCACTCGACGTGTGCCGGCCACGGCATCAGCGCGGGCGCAGCGGAGGCGAACGAAATTCCGAGAGAGGCGGCGCAAGCGCTCATGAATAACCGAGCGGAAAGTTTCATTTCGGACGTCAGGGCATCACCTTTTAACTGTCATCGCGAGCCCGACGCAGTCGGGCGTGGCGATCCATCTCGTTGGATTGCTTCGTCGCTTCGCTCCTCGCAATAACAAGCCACCGAAACACAAGGTCTTCACGGCGACGACGACTTTAGCGAGTTCCAGTCGAAAGTCGCATAGCTCCGCTCGCGCGCGGCCGACCATTTCTCGAACAGCGCACACGCGACCGCAACCGAATCTCCACTCGGCTGCGTCGCGTGCGGCTCGTGCGCGTCGCACCAGGCGTATTCCCAACGCGCGAGGTCGCGGTAGAAATCGTTCGCGGCCGGCAGCACGCGGCCGTCGCGGCGCGGCAGCGCGTGGTCGTCGAAGCCGGCCGGTTGTTGTTCGAGCCACGCGAAGTATTTCCGCCAGCGCTCGAGGTAGAAATTCTGCATCAGGCCCGACCACTGCCGGCACGAGTATTCGAAGAGCGCGGTGTTCTCCGGCGCGCCGCCCCAGACCGTAATCAGCAGGCGCGCGTTGCGTTCGTAGAGATCGGACTCGGCGGCGGTCGTGCCCCATTCGCGCGCGTCGGCGAGCCATGGGCCGAGCAGAAACTCGCGCCGCGTCGCCAGCAGCGTGTCGAGATCGGCGCCGAGTTCGAGAAAGCGATCGCGCGCGGCCGCATACTTTTCTCGATCGCCGGAACGCCACGCGGCGACGACTTCGCGGTGCAGCGGCACGGACAAATCGGCGAGCGACTGGCGCGCGACATCGACGAGGTCGTAGCGGAACGGATCGACGCCACCGAGTTCGGCGGACGCCGCGAGCAAATCGCTCCACGCGCGCCACGGCGCGGTGACGTCGTAGTCGCGCTCGAACGAGCCCCACGGCGAGGCCTGCTTCAGTTCGAGCGCCGGGCGCGCTTGCAGCGGCGATTCCATCGGCGGTTCGGGACTCTTCTGCGTGTAGACGCTGTCGCGCAGCGTGGCCCAGGCGCGTTGCGCGGCGGCGTTGTTCTTGCCGTAACGCGCGTGCACATAGCGCTCGACCCACGCGGGCAAGTCGGGCGTGCGCGTGTGCCACGCGAGATCCGCCGCGAGATCGAAGAGCAGCGGGTTGTGCTCGATCGCTTCCGGGAAGAGGCCGATGCCGACGAGGTGCTTGCCCTCCGCGGTGCCGAGCAGCGAAGGCGCGGTCGAGGCGAGTTGCGGCAAGTTGCCGCCGAGGCTGTGGCGGCCGCCGTAGTTCTGGATGATGCCGGCGACCCACGGGCGGTCCCAAAACGATTTCGTTTCGCGCCATTTCTGGCCGGTGAGATCGAGCACGAGCAGGCGATCGGCCGGGATGCCGCGCACGATGCCTTCGCGGATCGACCAGCCTTGCATGACGATCGTCGCCTGTGGGTCGAACTCGGTCGTGAGCTTGAAAATCGTCGCGCCGACGTCGTGGAGGTATTGCGCGCCCTCCTGCGGCGGCTCGCCCTCGTGGAACGGATCGGCGGCGTAGAGGTGATCGCCGCCGAAGAGCTTTTGCTGCTCGGCGAGAAAGACGCGGCCCATTTTCACGAAGAGCGGGTCGGCCGGATCGATTTGCGCGGGGCCGGGCGGGATTTCGCACCAAACCTTTTTCTGCGCGATGCGCGCCTCGGGAAATTTTTTCGCCAGCGCCACGGGCACGCAGCCGGTGAAGCCCTGGAGGATCGGCGTCATGCCGAGCTCGCGTTCGCGGCGGACGATCCACTGGCCGAGCTCGAGGTGCGAATCGATCCACGACTGCGGGAGCGGCCCGCCCCACGCCTCGATGTTCGTCATCCACTGCCACGCGAAGAACGCCGGGCCGACGAAGAACGCGCGGATCTCGTCGTCGCTCATGCCGAAGCGCCGCAACGTCGCCTGCCACACCGCTTCCTGGCCGGTGATCGCGAGCGGAGTCGTGATGCCGTTCAGCGCCATCCAGTCGATCTCGCGCTCCCAGCGCGCGCGGTCCCACCAGGCGCCGGTGTAGTTAAACGTGCAGTAATTCAGGTAGACGCGCTGCGCGTAAGGCGAGGTGACGCGCACTTTCTCCGGCACGGCGGGCAACTTTTCCGGAAGCGCGAGGTTGTCGCCGCACCACGAGAGCTGCGCGTGCGCGACGTTGCGCAGATACCAGTTCAGCGCGGAGCCGATGGTGACGCCATTGTGGCCGCGCAAGACGAGGCGGCCGTCGCGCGTCTCGACTTCAAACGCGTCCGGCGCGCCGGCGGCGTGGTCGAGCGGCTCGAGCGTGATCTGCGCGGCGTGCTGCGGCAGCACGCGTTGCACGAGAGCGCGGGCGGCGTCGAGCGAGTCGGCGCGCAGCACGCCGGGGCCGAAAACGACCGCGGCCAAGAACGCGCACACGCTCCTGGCCGCTGGAAAACGCAACACAGACCACGTCATGGTTGCGCAGAATAGAACTCGCGGACGATCGCCGCAAACGAGGATTTCGGGCGCCGCTGCGTGTCGAACACGCCCCAGTGTTTCTCGACGACGTGAGCCGGCGTCTTCTCGCCGCCGCCTTTCCAGTTTTCGTCGAAGGCCTCGAAAAGAATCGTCGGGATGCGTTTCGCCGCGACCCAGCGGTAGTGCTCGCGCAGGTAGTGCTCCTGCGCGGCGACGGAGACTTCTGCCTTCATCAGCGCGCCCTCCTCGCCGGGTTTGTTGCGCGTCGGATCGAAGCTCGTGGCCCAACCGGTTTCGCCGATGATGACGGGCTTGCCCGGGTGGTGGCGCACGGTGGCGTCGTATTGCTGTTCCAGCCACGACATGCACTCGGAGAGCGGGCGGCTGTTCCAGAGCGCGTAGCCGTGCAGGATGATGAAATCGAGTTCGGCGGCGACGGCCTGCGACTCGGGCTTGTTCCAGAAGTTGTAGTCGTCGGCCACGGTGACGGGCTGCTTGATGGCCGCGCGCACTTCGCGCGCCCAGCGGGCGACGTCGGCGGGATCGGTGCGGTGCCACGACCAGGAGACGCACGCTTCGTTGCCAACGGCGACGGCGAGCACGACGTCGGGGTAGGCGTTGGCCACGCGAGTGACGAGCGCGAGTTCGTCGCGGTTGCGCTGCTGGTGCTCCGGCGTGTCGTTCGTCACGACCCACGCGCCGACGATCGCGCGCAGCGGGAGTTGGTGCTCGTGGATGAGGCGCACGGTGCGCTCGGTGACGCTCGTCGCCTCATACATGCGAATGAAATTCCAATAGCGCGCGACGAGGCGCAGGTCGGCGAGGATTTCGTCGTCGGTCGGTTCCTTGCCGTAAGGCGCCTGGCCGTTGCGATACGGGCTGAACGAAATGCCGTTGCCGATCCAGCGGCCGTCGAGGTCGAGGTTCAGCGGGCGCGGGCCGCCGGCGAGTTTCGCCTCCTCCGGATAAAATTCGCGGATGATCGCCTCGAACGACGGCTTCGGCCGACGCTGCGCATCGAACACGCCCCAGTGTTTCTCGGAAGCGTGCGGCGCGACCGCTACGCCGCCGCCCTTCCAGTTTTCGTCGAAGGCCTCGAAGAGGAATGTCGGCACGCGCCGCGCGCGCACCCAGCGGAAGTGCTGGCGAAGATAGTCTTCCTGCGCCGCGACGGACACCTCGGCTTTCATCATGTAGCCTTCCTCGCCGACCTTCGTGCGCGACGGGTCGCGGCTCGTCGTCCAACCGGTTTCGCCGATGACGATCGGGATGCCGGGGTGGAAGCGCGTCGCGGCGTCGTATTGCTGCTCGAGCCACGAGATGCCCTCGGAGAGCGGTCGGCCGTTCCAGAGCGCGTAACCGTGCAGCACGATGAAATCCAACTCGGCCGCGACGGCGCGCGACTCGTCCTTGTTCCAGAAGTTGTAGTCGTCGGCGCTCGTCACCGGCTGCTTGATCGCGGCGCGCACCTGGCGAATCCAGCCGACGAGCAGCGCCGGATCGACGCGATGGCCCGACCACCACACGCAAGCCTCGTTGCCGACGGCGGCGGCGATCACGATGTCGGGAAACTCGTTCGCCAGCCGCACGATGTTCGCGAGTTCACTGCGGTTTTGCTCACGCCCTTTCGGCTCGGCGGAGACCCACGCGCCGATCATCACGCGCAAGGGCAGGCGATTTTCGCGGATGAGCCGCAGCGTGCGCGCGGTCACGTCGCTGCTGTCATAGGTGCGAATCAGATTCCAGTAACGCGAAACGAGACGGAGGTCGGCGAGGATCTCGGCATCGCTCGGCGCGACTTCCTCCGGGCGCTGGCCGTCGCGATAGGGGCTGAAGGAAACGGCGTTGCCGATCCAGCGGCCGTCGAGTTCGAGGTTCAGCGCGCGGCGTCCGCCGGGCAGTTCGGCGGCGCGCGAGGCGGGTGCGAGGAAAAACAGCGCCGCGCAGGCGGCGAGGAGCAGGGCAGGGAACTTCATGGCAGAAAAATCCGACGTAACGATCGTTCCGAGGTGGAGCGCGTTGACCTCAACGCGCTCCACCTTTCGAACCGTCGTCATCGAAGGTGTGACGATCGATCGCATCGTCGCCGTTCACAGCGGGCGGAACTCGTCGCCGAGTTCGACCTCGATGCGCGTTACGCGACCGGTGCGCGCGAAGAGTGCGGCGCTGGCCGCGGCGTCGAGTGCGGTGCCGGCGAGTTCGTGCGCGTCGGCGGCATCGGTCCAGCGCACGCGCGCGGCGCCGCGAGTGAGTTGGTAGATCACAGGCACGCCGCAGAAAGTGAAGGCGAGGGCGCGCGCGGGGATCGCGACGCTCTGCTCCCGCCCGTCGCCGGCCGGCACGCGCAGCGTCGCCGGCGCGACGGTGAACTCCGCCGCGCGCAGGAACGTCGGCCGGAACGCCAGCGCGCCGCCCTCGACCCGCACGCCGAGTTCGCCCCAACGCGTGAGCACTTCCTCTTTCACCTGGCCGGTCATGCCGGGTTGTTGCGCGCCGCTGTGACCGGGCGTGTGCGAGTAAGGATCGGTCGGAAACGCGCCGTATTCCGCGGGCGTCTTGTTGAAACCGAGGCCGGCGCGAATCTCGTAGTAGCACTCGCGCAATGCCGACGCCTCGGGCGCGTGCTGCGCTTCGGCAGCGACGAGATTCTCCTGCACGGCGAGCAGGAGTTTCGCGACCATGTGCCAGTAGATGCAGCCGAGGCCTTCGTAGCCGAACATGCTGCCGCTGCGCCCGGTGAAGGCGCGGTGGTGGAACACCTGTTCGTAAACCTCCTCGGCGGCCGCGCCGTGTGCGCGCACGAGTTCGCTCCAGCGCGGCTCGCGCGCGAGTTGGGCGAGGCGCTCGCGGAGCGCGTCGGCGTTGGCGAGATCGGCCTGGAAACGGTGCGCGCCCACGGCGTCGCGCACGACCACGCGATCGTCGCCGGCGGCGAGCAGCGCGTTGAGCAACGGCGAGGAAGCGACGGCCTCGGGCGGAATCGTGTTGCGCGCGAGGAACCCGGCGAGCTGCCGATCCGGATAGAGCAGGTAGCTGCGCTGGTCGGCACGGTGGAGCGGACTGTCGCGCAGCACGCGGAGCAGGCGCACGACTTCGGCGGGCGCGAGCAGGCCGGAGCTGAGCACCGCGACCTGGCCCTCGAGCATCGGGTAGAGTTCGTGGACCTCGAGGCCGGCGGGCGACTCGGTGAATTCGAGGCGGCTGTAAGACTGGTAGAGACCGTCGGCGCGGAGTCCGTTGCGCAGCGTGTGGTCGACGAACTCGAGCGCCAGCGCGAGCGTGGCGGCGAGTTGCTGCGGCGTGACCGACTGCGCGGCACCGAAGCCGGAGCGATAGACGGCTTCGCGATAATCCGAGCCGGCAGTCGCGAGCGCATCGAGGAGCGAGCGGCGTTGCGCGGGAGCGATCGCGGGCGAAGCGAGCATCGCCCGGTGCGCATCGAGTGCAGCGTGGACGCCGCGGAGCAGGTCGAGCACGCGCGACGAGATCGCGACCGACTCGCTGCCGAGTGCAGACAACAGCTCGCCCTGCACGTGCGCGAGCATGCGGCGCAGGTAGGCGAGCGTGACGAACGACACGCCGTAGCCGACGAGGGCGTTGTTGGCGTCGTTCCACTCGGGGCGCTGGGTGTTCATCCAGATGCCGCCGCCGGCGACGAAGTTCGTCATCCGCGTGAGCGCGAGCAGCAGGAGTTTTTCGGTGAGATTGACGTGCAGCACGCGGCCGTCGGCGCCCGCGATCAGGCGCGCGTCGGTGCCGGCTTCGGCTTCGCGCGCGACGATGGCGCGGTGTTTTTCGCTCTCGAACTGGATCGTGACGCGCGGGTCGCGGCGGGTGTCGGCGTAGTTGGCGAGGCGGTAGGGAACGTTCGCGTAGGCGTAGCGCGCTTCGCGCAGAGCGGCGTGCAGACGGCCGGGATGATAGCGGCCGGACCACTCGAGAAGTTTTTGAAGATAGATGACCTGGTGGTCGCCCCAGTAGCCGATCGACGCCCACGGATCTTCGTGGTCGGGCGTCTCCCAGTCGATGCCGGTGTGCGTGACGCGGTAGGGATTGTAGCCGTCGGCGGTGGACGCGCTGAGGAATTTCGCGACGGCGGAGTCGATGAACTCGGGGTAGCTGACGCAGAGCGCCTCCCAGTTTTGGAAGATGTCGCGCCAGTTGCCTTCGTGGGCGAGGACGCGCTGGCCTTTCTCGTCGCGCACGCGGATTTTGAATTTATTCCACGGGCGGCTCGGGTCGCCGTGGCGGCGGCTGAAGGTGAGCGGCAGGTATTCCTCGGCGAGACGCGCGAGGTCGGCGTCGCCGGTGGCGCGCGCGTGGGCAAGCAACTCGGCACGCGTGAGCGTCGCCGGCAAACTCGCGAGCAGCGCGGCGTGGCGCTGGGCAGCGGCGCGGTTGCGGCGCGCGACGACGGCGGCGAAGTCGCCCGTCGGGATCGCGTGGCCCTCGGCGAAGACGCCGCCGCGCATGATGTTGAAGAGGACGTTGGTGAAGTGGTGCGTCGTCGTGGTGTCGTCGGCGCCGCGCTGGAAACCGTCGGCGGCGGCGACGAGTTGGCGGAGTTTCGCGGTGGACGCATCGGCGTCGGCCACGGCGGCGGCGCGGAGTTGTCCGCTGCGTGCAAGGGCGCGGCGCGCGGCGACGTCGCTTTGCGTGAGGCCGATGTCGGCGCCGAACATCCAGCGCGTGGTCGTCTTCGCGGGGACGATGAATTCGCTCGCGAGCAGGTAGCTGCAGCGAACGCCGCGGCGATGCGACTCGGGCGTGAGCGCGCCGCCTTCGAGGAAGGCGCCGAGTTGTGCGTCGGAGAGGAGCACGGTCGGCTTCGGCAGGCCGTCGGACCAGACGATGCTGGCGCGGAGAGATTCGAGCGCGATGGCGCGATCGACGATCGCGGCGGCGAGCGAGAACACGCCGAGGTTGGACTCGGGGAAGAACTCGGCGGTCTTGTAGGCGTCGGTCAGGCACGAGCTGACGTTTTGCAGGCGGAGCGAGACGCCGGACGGGAGAATGTTGCGCAGGCCGTCGACGAGGCGGACGGAGATTTGCTCGCCGGTGAGGTTCTCGAGTTCGCAGCGGCGGAGCAGGCCGTGATTTTCCGCGGAGGACCAACCGTAGCGGAAGACGAGACCGAGTTCGGTGTTGGTTTCCTCGAACCAGAGGCGATCGCCTTCGACGCTCTTGTAGAGCGTGCGCGTGACGGCGGCGCCCGCGGCGGTGGCAGGCGCGAAGGGCCGCCAGAGCACGAGGCCGCGCGCGGTGGCGACCCAGAGCGCCGTGACCGGGCCGCTGACGCCGGCGCTGTCGTAGATGCGATCGACGGTCTGGTAGGGAAAGAGCGATTGCTCGGCGTCGCTGCGGCCGGCGGTGAGTCCGCCGTTGCTGGCGACGAAGAGCCAGAGATCGGACGAGCTGACGACGTTCATGAAGAACGGCGCCAGGCGGTCGCTGTGCGCGATGCGATGGTAGCGACCGCCGAAGATGTCGACGAGCGAGCCGGTGGGCGTCGCGTTTGAGGGAGCGGGGCGAGGGGAAATTCGCGAGGCGGGGGAGACGGGCGAAGAGACGTTCACTAAAGGGTGCGCGCGGGCGCGATGGTTTCGCCTTGGACCAGATCGGCCTCGACGAAGATTTTGCGGCGGGGGGAAGAAGGGTGCTCGAGCCGGTTGATCAGGCGGTTCAGCGCGGAGGCGCCGATGTGCTCGTGCGGCACGCGCATCGACGTGGCGCGCGGCAGGCCCGGCGGCGGCTCGAGACCGTCGAAGCCGGTGATGGAGCAGTCTTCGGGCACGCGAATGCCGCGCGCGCGCAGATCGCTGATGACCGGGTAGGCCTGGTGGTCGGCGGCGCAGACCCAGGCGGTGACGCCGGAGTTTTTCACGTGATGCGCGACGAGATCGGAGACCTCGTTGGTTTTGAGCTGCGGACCTTTTTTGTGCACGTTGATCACCCAGTCCGGGTTGAACTCGAGTCCGTGCAAGTAGAGCGCCTCGACGTAGCCGCTGAAGCGCCGCGCGACCCAGTGGCCGCCGATCGGATAGAGCCAGGAGAGAAATCCGATTTTCGAGTGTCCGGCGGCGCGCAGGCATTCGACGAGCCCGAGCACGCCCGAAGCGTCGTCGGTGTCGATGATGTCGATGCCTGGGTAGCTGTAGCTTTCGAGGACGGCGACGGTCGAGATGCGGCGCGAGATCGCTTCGACGGCGGCCTCGGCGAACGGATAAATGAGCAATGCCCCGCGCCAGTCGGCATCGCGCAGGTGGCGGAAGAGCGGGTTGCGATTGCTCTCGGGATGGAAGTCGCCGGGCGGCTGGTAATAGATGTCTACCTTGATGCGCTCGACCTCCGCGCGATCGCGAATGCCTTTAAGAATGTGCGGGAACGTCGCCATTACGACATTCTCGGCCGGGATGCCGATGAGGACGCCGACCGTGAGGCGCTTCGCGCCCTTCGCATGGCGGCGCGACATGCGCCCGAGGCTGATGCGATAGCCCATCTCCTCAGCCATGCTGTGCACCTTCGCGCGCGTCTCGGAGCTGATCGCCGGGTGATTGGCGAGACTGCGCGAGACCGTCGCGCGAGAGATGTTCAGGCGCTTGGCGATGAGGTTTTGGTTGATCTGAGCCATGACTGGCTGCCGCGGGGGTGGGGAAACAGTGCGAGGGCACGAAACAGCTATCGCGCGCACGCGAGCGCTGTTGCTACGAATAGCGCACAAGGAAGCAAGCAATTATCCATGCAACAAATGAAACAATGGCAGAAATTTTCGCCGAGCCTAATTGCATTGGATCGATGCTTTAGATTGTCTTTCAACGATTTGATTTAGCACAAAACGGCTCAGTTAGCGTGCAACAGCCAATGCACAAACGCGTTGACATGAGCGTGCGCAAAACGCGACGCTTTCGTCCATCGAACGGCGAGCTCCGGCCCGCTTTCGGCAAAACCCTTCACCCCCTTCGCTCCCCATTGGTTCCGCGTGAACCCCGTTCCCCCCGTGGCTCGCGCGTGGCCGATGAGAAGGGCAGCAAAACCCAACCGTCTACCCAAATGATCCCCACCCATCGTTCCGTGCTTTGCGCCGGACTTATGGCCAGCTCTGCCTTGGGGCTGTTCCCCACCTACGCCGCAGCGCAGTCCACCGGCGCTGCTACCGATCCCGCCCCGGCGGGCTCTGCGGACGCCAAAGATAATGGCGAGTCAACCTACGTAATGTCGCCGTTCAAGGTGACCACGGACAAGGACAACGGCTACAAAGCCACCAACGCCACCACGGGCACGCGCTTGAACGAAGCGATCAAGGATCTGCCGATGCCCATCTCGGTCATCACGGAAAAATTCGTGCGCGACACCGGCGCGAACGACCTCCGCAAGGCGCTTTCGTTCACTTCCGCCATCCAGCTACAGTCGCAAAACGACCTCGGCACGCCCGGTGGCGCTTACCAAGGCCCCGGCGGCGTCAACAACCCCGAGGGCGCGACCGCCAACAAGACCGCCACCTCCTACAAAATCCGCGGCTACGTCACGGACGCGGTGTTGCGCGACGGCTTCCGCCGCCAGAACTCGACGGACTCGATCAACATCGGCCGTGTCGAAGTCGCGTTCGGCCCCACCGCCCTGCTCTACGGCATCGGCGAATTCGGCGGCATCGTTAATTACATCCCGAAAGTTCCGCAGGCCAAGCAGGCCTCCGAAGTGGCCCTCACGATGGGGAGCTACGGCCTCAAGCGCGTGACGCTCGATACCACCGGGCCCGTCAGCAAAACGTGGGACTTCAATTATCGCGTCACTGGCGCGTTCGAGGACCGCGATAATCACACGCAATACTACAACTCCAACCACACCTTCATCTCGCCAGCCTTCGCGTTCCGGCCGACGAAGACCACCGAGGTCACCATCGACTACGAATACGGCAAGCAGACCGACAAGGGCGTCGGCTTCCAGCGCGTCCGCGCCATGACCGGAGTCAGCGGCGGCGACCAAGGCGAGCACGCCGATTTCTACACCGTGCCCGGCACCGATCCCTACACGTTCCGTTGGAGCGGCGAGGACACATTCGTCAAGACGAAGGCCAGCAACCTGCGCCTCCAGGTCGATCAAAAGATTTTCGAGAGCCTCCACTTCCTCGCCGGCTACAACTACAGCAAGGTGAAGTTCGATTCCCGCGACGTCTACGCGAACCTCAACACCGGCGTCGGCCCCGCCAGCCTCCGCAAGACCGTCAACTTCGGCACCGCCGGCCTCGACAAGATCAACGGCGACTCGAACCTCAACGTCGTCAACGGCACCGTCAACGACGTCGTCCTTCAATACGGCTGGAACGACAGCGTCGCCGAAAATTCTCACGACCAGTTCCGCGCCGAGCTGAGCTGGAAAGAAAAATTCTTCGAGAACAGCAAGTGGTTCGCGAACACCCACTCCGTCCTCCTCGGTCACTCCGAGGAAAAGCAGAACAACATGTCCGACGGTCGCAGCACCGCCGACAACGTCCGCAACTACAAGAGCCCGCTCGACACGTCCCCGATCACCTTCGGCAAGCAGGGCGATGGCTCTGCCGACGCTGCGATGGTCGCCCGCACCTACAACAAGAACAAGGCCTGGGATCAATCGACCTACCTCGTCTACTCGGGCAAGTTCATCCAAGACCGCGTCCTCGTCATTCTCGGCGGCCGCGACGACCTGAGCGACAACTACGTCTACACACACAATCGCGTCGGCAATTCCGTCAGTCAGGTTCGCAGCCCCAAGGCGAAGGTCCGCACCTACCAGCGCGGCGTCAGCCTCGAAGTCACGAAGCAGATCTCGCTCTTCGCTCTGAAAGCCGAAGGCGTGCAGCCCAACTTCAACGGCTATGTCGACACGAACGGCAATCCCATCGGCGCCGTTATCGCGCGCTCGAAGGAATTCGGCGTGAAGTTCGACCTCTGGGACGGCCGCATCTCCGGCTCGGTTTCGTCCTTCAAGATCAACCGCTCCGGCACGCCCTTCTTCTACTGGTGGGCCCCGACCTCGAACTACAAAAACTTCAACGCGAGCAAGGACATCGTTTATCAGGTTAACGAGTTTCGTCCGACCTCCGTCGGTGGCCCGACTTGGACGAACGGCGCCAACGACGCCAGCATCTCCCAGTGGAACGCCGGCGTCGCCGCAGGCGCCATCTACCAGAAGACCGTCGATGGTAACTCCAACTGGTATGTCAACGCCTCCAAAACCACCGGTGCCGACTTCCTGAATGCCATCTTCGACTTCACGAAGGCCCACGGGATGAGCTGGCCGGGCTGGCTCTACAACTACGACTCCGAAACGAACAACGCCTGGAACGACCGTGCCTCGAGCCCGCAGGGCAACGAATACGTGATCGGCTCAGACCAAGGCAAAGGCTGGCAGGCTGACATCGTCTTCTCGCCGACGAACAACCTCCAGATCATCGCCAGCTATACTCACATGGAGAAGATCATCACCTCCGCCGGCGATTTCGCGAAGTATGGCAATGCGGCCGACAAGTGGGCCGTCTGGTATTTCCCCAACACCGACTGGGGTCTGACCGGCAAGCCGCTCAACGTCGCCTACAAGAGCCCGTATGATTCCTCCTCGTGGTCCGGCATCGGCTTCGGCTACGGCGAGAAACAGGACGACACGCCCGAACACCAAGCGTCCGTCTGGGCCAACTACCAGTTCAAGGACGGCGTCATGAAGGGCTGGAGCTTCGGCCTCGGCGGCACCTTCGAGTCCCCGCGCGAATATCAGTCCGGCATCACTCACGGTGGCGGCCAGCGCATCACCGACAAGAACGGCAACATCGTCGTCCTCAAGACGCCGTCTCGCTACGCCTACAACGCGATGGCCCGCTATGCGTTCAAGCTCTACGATCATGACGCCGCGGTGCAGATGAACATCGATAACCTCACGGACGATCGGAAGCTCTACGGCCTGCTCTACGCCGCGCCACGCACCTACCGCCTCGAGTTCGACTACAAATTCTGAGTTTGGGGTAGCATGTTCCCAAGTTCCGACGCGCATCGGCCACCGCTGGTGCGCGTCGTTTTTTCGCCCGTATCCATTATCGCAGCTTGTCATTGCGAGGAGCGCAGCGACTACCGAGCCGCCGGCGACATCGGCCAACCAATCCAGCGCGATCGATCGCCACGCCCGACTCCGTCGGGCTCGCGATGACAAACGAAGTGAAGTCATCGCACTAGCACACCTCTCACCGCCTCTCTCCCGTGCCCACCTCCAGCGTCCTCACTTTCCGCGAAAAACTCGCCTACGGCCTCGGCGACACCGCTTCGAATTTCTACTTCGCGCTCTTCAACGGCTTTCTCGTCTACTACTACACCGACGTCTTCGGCCTCGGCTCGTCCACCGCCGGCACCATCGCCGGTCTCGTGCCGTTCATCGTCGGGATGATGAATCCCGTCGTCGGCATGCTCGCCGATCGCACCACCACCCGCTGGGGCAAGTTCCGCCCGTATCTGCTCTGGGGTGCGCTGCCCTACGGCGCACTCGGCTACCTGATGTTTTCCAACCCGTCGCTCAGCCCGACGGCCAAGATCGTTTTCGCCTACGCGACCTACAGCCTCACGCTGCTCGCTTACCTCGCGATCAACACGCCTTACTCCGCGCTCATGGGCGTGATGTCGCCATCCTCCGAAGATCGCACGTCGCTCTCCGCCTACCGCTTCGCCTGCGCCTTCACCGGCAGCCTCGTCATCGGCACCTACGTGCCCTGGCTCAAAGACCACTTCGGCGCCACCGAAGCCGACAGCTTCCGCAATCTGATGATTCTCTTCGCGGTGATCTCCGTCGCGATGTTTCTCTACACCTTCGCGAACACCCGCGAACGCGTCGCCGCTCCGGTCAACGCCCAGCAATCCGTCTGGACCGACCTCCGCGACCTCGCCGGCAACGGCCCCTGGCTCGTCCTCTTCTTCGCCGCGTTTCTCACCCTCGCCAACGTCGGCCTGCGCGCCGGCGCCACGGTCTATTACTTCAAATACATCGTCGGCGACGACGCCCTCCGCGGCTTCGACGAACTCTTCGGGCCCTTCGCGCGCGTGCTCGGTTTCCTGAAAATCTCCTCCTCCGGACTCGGCCTCTACAACTTCGCCGGCGCGTCCGCCTTCATCGTCGGTTCGCTCTGCACGAAACTCTTCCTGCGTTTCTTCCCGCGCCGCCCGCTGATGATCTGGCTCACCATCCTCAACGCGCTCGCGATGGCCGCGTTCTTCGTCGTCGATCCGCACAACCTCGCCGTCCTCGCCGCGCTCAACATCTTCGCCTCCTTCGTCGCCGGTCCCACGCCCGCCATCGTCTGGTCCTTCTATGCCGACACCGCCGACTACGGCGAATGGAAGTTCGGCCGCCGCAGCACCGGTCTCGTCTTCTCCGCCGCCGTGCTCGCGCAAAAAGTCGGCCTCGCTCTCGGCACCGCGCTGCTCGGCTGGCTGCTCAGCTACTACGGCTACGTCGCCAACGCCGCCCAAACCCCGCGCGCCATCTCCGGCATCTACATTGTTTTCGCCGTGCTGCCGGGCGCCTTCGCGCTGCTCAGCGGCCTCGCGATTTTCTTCTACCGCCTCGACGACCCGACGGTGAAACAGATCGAGCGCGATCTCGCCGCGCGCCGTGCCGCGCCTTCGCCCGCCTCCGCTTCGTGAAACTCGCCGCACTTTCCCTCGCTCTCATGTTTCCGCTCTCGTCGATCGCCGCGTCCGGCGCCACTCCGTCCGGCTGGCAACTCGTCTGGTCCGACGAATTCGAGCGCGACGGCGCGCCCGATGCCGCGAAATGGAACTTCGACCTCGGCAGCGACGGCTGGGGCAACAACGAACTCGAGAGCTACACCGCGCG
This sequence comes from Opitutia bacterium, assembly GCA_016187945.1. GTDB lineage: Bacteria > Verrucomicrobiota > Verrucomicrobiia > Opitutales > Opitutaceae > Didemnitutus. The sequence goes on along the minus strand of JACPIT010000005.1, from coordinate 413,434 downwards.
CCGCGAGAACGCACGCGTCGAACACGGCCGCCTCGTGCTCGAAGCGCGGCGCGAAAAATGGCAGGGCTGTGCCTACACCTCCGCGCGTCTCGTCACGCGCGGCAAAGCCGATTGGCGCTACGGCCGCATCGAAGTGCGCGCGAAACTCCCCGCCGGTCGCGGCACGTGGCCGGCGATTTGGATGCTGCCGGTGCAGCACACGCTCGGCGGCGGCTTTTGGCCCGACATCGGCGAGATCGATATCATGGAACATGTCGGCTACGATCCGGGCGTCGTGCACGGCTCGCTGCACAATCAGCAACACAACGGCGACAAGGGCGGCAAACCCGTCACGGCGCAGACGCTCGTGCCCGACGCGAGCGAAGCGTTTCACACCTACGCTCTCGAATGGGACGCGGAGGAGATTCGCATCTTCGTCGACGACGCGTGTTACTTCACCGATCGGAAAAACGGTGCCGACTGGCGCCGCTGGCCGTATCAGCAGAATTTTTATCTGATCCTCAACATCGCCGTCGGCGGCCTGTGGGGCGGCGCGAAAGGCGTGGACGAGTCGGCGTTCCCCGCGCGCATGGAAATCGAATTCGTGCGCGTCTATCAGCGCGCCGCGGGGTAAGCGGCTTTCTGCAGCGGCGGCCTATGACCGCCGACTCGCGCGCGTGTTCATCTTTCGCTCGGCGGTCATAGACCGCCGCTACAGGGTTTCCGCGCGCCGGGATCTCACGCGCCGAGCGGCGCGGCGATCGTCTCGCCGGGCACGAGCTTCGCCTCGACCAGGATTTTCCGGCGCGGCGAGTTCGGGTGCACGAGTCGATTCAGCAGACGCGACACGCCGGCGATGCCGATGTCCTCGCTCGGCACCTGCATCGACATCACGCGCGGCAAGTGCTGCGGCGGCTCGAGTCCATCGAACCCGGTGATCGAGATATCCACCGGCACGCGCACACCGCGCACCTGGAGATCCTGGATGAGTTGGTAGGCTTGGTGGTCGGCCGCGCAGACCCAGGCGGTGGGGCCGCCGGCGCGCGTGAGGCGCGCGACCTCGTCGCAGATTTCGACCGGGCTGCGTCGCGTCGCATCCTTGTGAATGTTGAGCACCCAGCTCGGGTTGAACTCCAGGCCGAGGCTGAAGAGCGCCTCGACGTAGCCGCCGAAGCGTTGCAGCGCCCAGTGGCCGCCGACGGGATAATTCCACGTGAGATAGCCGATGCGCTGGTGGCCCGCGGCGACGAGTTGCCGCACGAGCACGACGATGCCGGCGACCTCGTCGGTGTCGATCGTGTCGACGAGCGGGTTGTCGTAATTTTCGAGCAGCGAGACGGTGGAAATTTTCCGCGCGATCACGTCGACCGCCGCCTCGGTGAACGGATAGATGAGCAGCGCGCCACGCCAATCGCCGCTGCGGATGTGGCGGAAGACCGGCTTGCGCCCCGCCTCGGGATGAAACGCTTCGGGCGGCTGGTAGTGGATGTCGACTTTCACGCGCTCCACTTCCGCGCACTCGCGGATGCCTTTGAGCAGATAGGGGAAGGTCGCCATCTTCACGTTGCCCTCGGGCACGCCGATGAGCACGCCGATCGTGACGTCGCGCCTCGCCGCCTTCGCCCGCCGCGCGCGGCGTCCCGGCGATTGGCGATAGCCGAGCTCCTCGGCCATCGAATGCACCTTCGCACGCGTCTCCGCGCTGATCGCGGGGTGGTTCGCCAGGCTGCGTGAGACGGTCGTGCGCGAGATATTCAGCCGCTTCGCGATGAGGCCTTGATTCAGCGTTTCCATTCGGGGTGGGGCACGCCGCGGGCGCGGCGCGGGCGGTGTTATCGACGAGGGCGTGCGCACTTTCAAGACGTAATTTTATGTGCACATAACTACACAATCTAAGCGCAATTTGTGACCAGTCGCACGCGAGCGCGTATTTTTATCTGCTCTATTGTAGAGTTTTATGAGATAAATTAGGGACAAAAGACCGTCCGTCATATGCGCACAGTCTTGTGCACATTAGTGTTGACCACGTGCAATTCGACGTGCTCCGATGCGGTAACGGCTCGCTTGGTGAGCCGTTATCGCCTCCCCGCTGTTGCTCCCCACCTCTCGTTTCCCCGCTCGTCCCCACGGGCGAAAACGCCTGCGCGGAGAACTCCAGCAGAGAGGCGCCGCAGCCCAACTCTGCCCCTCCTAACATGCACCCCCAGCTAAACCCAATCCGCGATGCCGGATTCAAATCGTGTTTGGCGGCCCTCCTGCTCGTCTCGTCCCAGAGCCTCGCTCTGGCGCAGACGCAGCCGGCGACCGACAACACCGCGGCCCTCGCCGCCCCGAAAGCCGAAGAAGAGCAAACCTACCAGCTCTCCCCGTTCACCGTCACGACCGACAAGGACAAGGGCTACAAAGCCACCAACACCACGTCCGGCACGCGCCTGAACACCGCGATCAAAGACCTGCCGATGCCCATCGAGGTGATCACGGAGCAATTCATCCGCGACACCGGCTCGAAGGATCTGCGTGAGTCGCTGCGCTACAGCGCCGGCATCCAGCTCCAGTCGCAAAACGACTGGGGCACGACGCAGGGCTGGGCCGCCACGACACCCGGCCGCATCAACAATCCGGAAGGCAGCACCGGCACCGCCGACCAGACGCACGTGAAGATCCGCGGCTTCCTTACCGAAGCCTCGCTGCGCGACGGCTTCCGCCGCCAGAACTCGACCGACTCGGTCAACCTCTCGCGCGTCGAAGTCATCCGCGGCCCATCCTCGCTGCTCTACGGCGTCGGCAACTTCGGCGGCGTGGTGAACTACCTCGTCAAGCAGCCGAGCAACAAAGCCGGCGGCGAGATCGGTTTCGGCATCGGCAGCTACAACCAGAAGCGCGCCACCCTCGACTACACCGGCCCGATCTCGAGCACGGTCAACTACCGCCTCACCGCCGCCTACCAGTCGAAGGATGACTACACCGACTACGCCAAGGAGAACCACTTCTTCGTCGCCCCGATCGTCACCTGGCAGCCCTTCAAGGACACCAAGGTCACCTTCGACACCGAGTTCGGCGAGCAGAACCGCCGCGGCATCGGCTTCCAAAACCTCCGTGCGGTCCCGAGCGGCTTCGTGAACGACTCCGCAGCCTACAACGGCGGCTTCCTCACGCCCGGCGGTCGCGACCCGAAGGAGTTCCGCTGGAGCGGTCCCGACACCTTCAACGACAGCAAGGCCTACAACATCCTCGTGAAGCTCGAGCAGAAGCTCGCCGAGAACCTCTACTTCAATCTCGGCTACAACAACTCCAGCTTCAGCTACGATCAGCTCGACGTCTCGGCCTCGCTCCAAAATCCCGGCACCTCCGTCCCGGCTTGGGCCCGCGGCACCGTGACCTACATCCCGCTGGTCACCGGCCAGAGCGGTTTCCCGACCGGCGCCCGCGCCGCCACGATCGGCTACCAGTGGAATCTCTCCAACGAGCACGATAACCACGAGCAGATCCGCGCCGACCTCACCTACAAGCTCGACCTCTTCCAAGACTCGAAGTGGCTGAAGCTCGGCAACACCTTCCTCGTCGGCCTCAACTACACCAACGAGCGCTACGAGAGCTCCGTCCGCGGCACGCCCTACGACCGCAACATGTATAAAAACCCGTCCGACTTCACGCCGTTCAAATACGGTTTCCAAGCCGACAACACGCCCGACGCGGTCATGACGGACCTCTTCCACCAAATCCAGAAGACGAAGGACTCCGCCCTCTATGCGGTCTACCAAGGCAAGCTCCTCGACGACTGGGTCACGCTCATCGCCGGTGCCCGAAAGGATCGGAGCTGGAATAAATTCTGGCACTACAACCCGCAATGGGGCGCCGATCACATCTCGCACAACCAGGGCTACGACGCCGCGCCCGTCGAACAATACGGCGAGCCGAGCAAGGACACGACCTACCAATACGGCATCGACATCCGCCTCACCCGCAGCGGCAACCTCTCGCTCTATGCGATGAAGGCCGAGTCCAGCCTGCCGAATTACGACGGCGCAAAGGACTTCAACGGCAACGTCATCAAAGCCGCCCTCGGCGAGGACAAGGAAATCGGCCTCAAGTTCGACCTCTTCGAAGGCCGCCTGTCCGGCACGATCAGCAAGTTCGAGATCACCCGCACCCGCGTCGGCATCGGCAACCCCGGCGGCATCTGGTGGGCCCCGACGGATGCGAGCGTCCACTACTTCAATCCGAACAAGAACATCGTTTATCAGATCAACGATCTGAACCCGAACACCAACGGCTGGAACGGCGCCGTCGTCGCCTCCACCGCGCAATGGAACGCCGCCGTCGCCGCCGGCTCCATCTACCAAGCCACCAACTCCGCCGGTAACACCAACTGGTATGTCAACGCCTCCAGCACCACCGGCGCCGCGTTCATGGACTCGATTTTCTCGAACGTCCTCGCGCAAAAGCAGACCGGCTGGTGGGGCTGGATCTACAGCTTCGACAACCTGACCAACGAAGCCACGGCCGACTACAACGGCGGCGGGCCCCCGGGACCGACCGGCGGCCGCTCCGTGCCGCTCGGCTCCGATCGCTCCGAGGGCTGGGACGCACAAGTCCTCCTCTCGCCGACCGACAATCTCCAGATCGCCCTCTCGTGGGCGCACGTGGAGAAGAAGGTTCTCAACGCCTCCGCGTGGATCAAGTATCCCTACCCGCAGGACAAGTGGGCGATCTGGTATGCTCCGATCGATTGGGCCGACGGCGGCTCCGCGGCCTCCGCTCGCTTCACCGATCCGACCGACACGTCCACCCACAAATCCTTCGGCGACGGCCTCACGCTCGACGGCACGCCGAAGAACCAAGGCTCCGCCTGGGTGAACTACAACTTCCCGAAGGCCTCCTCGCTTAAAGGTCTCTCGCTCGGCATCGGCGCGGTCTACGAAGGCCCCGGCGTCATCTACCCGACGTTCTTCACCCAGCCGAAGGACGCCAACGGCAACGTCATCTTCCTGAGCACGAAATCGAAGACGATGTGGAACGGCATGGCGCGTTACGAGTTCAAGGTCCGCGGCCACGAAGCCTCGATCCAACTGAACATCGACAACCTCGCCAACAATACCGACTACTACGGCTTCATCGCCCAGGCCCCGCGTCGCTGGTCCCTGACCTACACGCAGAAGCTCTGAGCTGCTTTCGTTCTCCGTTCTTTCTCCACGCGCGCACCGTTCTTTTTCGGTGCGCGCGTTTTTTTCGCCGCCGCCCGCGCAAAAAACATCGCGGGCGGCGACACGCCTCCCACACTTCTCTTTTTTCCGCGCGCGAGTTTTCGCAACCCCGGCGCAGCGCGCCTTCGCTCCGGCTGTTAGCCTAACCCCTTCCCCCCGTCGTCTCACGTGTCGTCCGCACCTGAACGCCTCTCTTTCCGCGAAAAATTCGCCTACGGCCTCGGTGATACCGCGTCGAATTTCTACTTCGCGCTCTTCAACGGCTTTCTCGTCTACTACTACACCGACGTCTTCGGCCTGACGCCGGCTGCGGCCGGCAGCGTCGCGGGCCTGGTGCCCACGTTCGTCTCCTGGCTCATCCCGCTCATCGGCATCCTCGCCGATCGCACGCACACGCGCTGGGGCCAGTTCCGCCCGTATCTGCTTTGGGGCGCGCTGCCCTACGGCGTGTGCGGCTACCTGATGTTTTCCAACCCGACGCTCAGCCCGTCCGCCAAGATCGTCTTCGCCTACGCCACCTACGCGCTCACGCTGATCGCCTACCTCGTCATCAACACGCCCTACTCGGCACTCATGGGCGTCATGTCGCCGTCCTCCGCGGAGCGCACCGGGTTGTCCGCGTATCGTTTCGCGTGCGCCTTCACCGGCGGGCTCATCATCGGCACCTACGTCCCGTGGCTGAAAGATCACTTCGGCGCCAACGAGGCCGACAGCTTCAGCAACATGCTGATCGTCTTCGCCACCGTTTCGGTCGCGATGTTCCTCTACACGTTCTGGAACACGCGCGAGCGCGTCGCCGCGCCGGCCAGCGCGCAGCAATCCGTCTGGACCGATCTGCGCGACCTCTCGCGCAACGCCCCGTGGCTGATCCTGTTTTTCGCCGGCTTCCTCACGCTCGCCAACGTCGGCCTGCGCGCCGGCGCCACCGTTTATTACTTCAAATACATCGTCGGCGACGACGCGCTGCGCGGCTTCGACGAGCTATTCGGGCCGTTCGCGCGCGTGCTCGGTTTCCTGAAAATCTCCTCCTCCGGCCTCGGCCTCTACAACTTCGCCGGCGGCCTCGCGTTCATCATCGGCTCGCTCTGCACGAAACTCTTCCTGCGTTTCTTCCCGCGCCGCCCGTTGATGATCTGGCTCACCATCCTCAACGCCCTCGCGATGGCCGCGTTCTACGTCGCCGATCCGCACAACCTCGCCGTCCTCGCCGCGCTGAACATCTTCGCCTCTTTCGTCGCCGGCCCGACGCCCGCCATCGTCTGGTCGTTCTACGCCGACACCGCCGATTACGGCGAATGGAAGTTCCACCGCCGCAGCACCGGTCTCGTCTTCTCCGCCGCCGTGCTCGCGCAAAAAATCGGCCTCGCGCTCGGCACCGCCCTGCTCGGCTGGCTGCTCAGTCATTACGGCTACGTGGCCAACGCCGTGCAGACCCCGCGCGCCATCTCCGGCATCTACGTCGTCTTCGCCGTGCTGCCCGGCACCTTCGCGCTGCTCAGCGGCCTCGCGATTTTCTTCTACCGCCTCGACGACCCGACGGTGAAACAGATCGAGCAGGATCTCGCCGCCCGCAAAGCCGCCGCCGAACCCGTCGAGGTCACGATCAAGAAATTCTTCGCCTGAATCCTCCGCTCCTCACCTTGCCGTAGCCGACCTTCCCTCCGCCGCGCGCGTCGTCGAAAGCCCCCTCGAAAGAGGAGTGGCGCCGCCGCGAACGACATGCGGGCTTGGCGCCGGCGACGGTGCTCACAACCGAATTTCCCCCCTTATGCGTTCCAACTCAGTCCTCCGCCTTGCGGGCGCAACCGCGCTCGCCGCTCTCATGCACACCTCCGCCTCCGCCGCCCACTGGACGGTCATCGAGACCGCCCGCGATAACGCTCACCGCCTCGCGCCCATCGCCGCCCCAGCGCCCGCCGCCACCGCGTCCGCCGCCACCGCGTCCGCCGACGCGCTCAAGATCGACGCGGCGCAGCGCTACCAGGAAATGATCGGCTTCGGCGGCGCACTCACCGAGTCGTCCGCCTGGGTGCTCGCGCAGCTCCCCCCCGACCGGCGCATGGAAGTCATCCGCCGTTACTACGACCCGAAAGACGGCATCGGCTACACACTCGGTCGCACGCACATGAACTCGTGCGATTTCTCGCTCAACATCTGGACGCTCGACGACGTCCCGCACGACTACGATCTCCACGCCTTCACGCTCGAGCCGATGCGCAAATGGCTCATGCCGCTCCTACAGGATGCGCGCAAAGCCGCCGGCGGCGACGCCAACTTCCACCTCCTCGTCTCGCCGTGGAGCCCGCCCGCGTGGATGAAGAACAACGTCCGCGCCGATGACGGCGGCGAGCTCCGTTGGGACTTCGCCGCGCCGTGGGCGAATTTCTACGTGAAGTTCGTCCAAGCGATGGCCAAGGAGGAAAACTTCCCCATCTGGGCCTTCACGATCCAAAACGAACCCGAGGCGAAACAGCGCTGGGAATCCTGCCTCTTCACGCCCGAGCAGGAGCGTGACTTCGTGAAGAATCACCTCGGGCCCGCGTTCGAAAAGGCCGGCTTGCTCGGCAAAGTGAAGCTCGTCGGCTGGGACCACAACCGCGACCGCATGGAAGCCCGCGCCGACGCGATCTTCGGCGACCCCGAGAGCGCGAAATACTTCTGGGGCCTCGGCCTGCACTGGTATGTCAGCAATGACTTCGAGGCCTCCTCGCGCGTTCACGCACGTTATCCGGACAAGCCGCTCCTCTTCACCGAAGGCTGCTGGGAAGGCGGCAACAAACTCGGCGTCTGGGAACACGGCGAAGGCTACGCCACGCAGATGATCGGCGACTTTAAGAACTGGGTCGGCGGCTACATCGACTGGAACATCGTCCTCGACCAGCGCGGCGGCCCGAACCACGTCGGCAATTTCTGCGACGCGCCCGTCATCATCGATACGGACACCAAGGAAGTCCGCTACGGCCCGTCGTTCTACTACATCGGACACTTCTCGAAATTCGTGAAGCCCGGCGCGCACCGCGTCGCCTCGAGGGGCGGCGCCGCCGGCCTCGAGTCGATCGCGTTTCAGAATCCCGACGGCTCGCTCGTCACCATTGTGATGAACAAGACCGACGCGCCCGCGACGTTCCAACTCTCCGCCAGCGGTGAGGCGCTCGCCTGCCAGATCCCGGCGCGCGCCATCCAAACCTACGTCCGCTCGGCCAACTGAACCACTACGTCTGAGGTAGGGCGGGACCGCTGGGCCCGCCGCGAACGTGTTTCGCGCACCCAGCGGTCGCGACCGTTTTCGAATACTCTGCCGACTCCCGTGAGGTCTTCTCCCCCGAACGAGTGATGCCCACGCGCCGCACCGATTGCTAAACTCACACGCCGCCCTCAACCCGCCCACCCCGAAATGCCCGCCCTCCGCGCCTGCACGCCCGCGAGCGTCATGAATTCAGATTCCGGTTGGCGCGCGCCTGCGCGCCTGCCACGGTCCACGCGTCGTGGCGCTGGACCCCGGCGCTCTTGAGTTCGGTCCCGTAGCGTTTCTCCCCCAACCCATGTCATCCTTGCCCCTGTTCCTCGCCTCCACTGGAGGCAGCGCCTCGTCGGCCTCCGCCGGCGGTGTCGTCCTCGAACTCGCCAAAGTCGATTACCTGATTTTGGCCGTCTACTTCGCCTTCGTGCTCGGCATCGGCTGGGTGCTGCGAAAATACCTCAAAACCTCGACCGACTTCTTCGAGTCCGGCCGCTCCCTTCCCGCGTGGATCTGCGCGCTCGGTTTCATCGGCGCCAATCTCGGCGCGCAGGAAGTCATGGGCATGGCCGCCTCCGGCGCCAAATACGGCATCGCCACCTCGCACTTCTATTGGGTCGGCGCCATCCCCGCGATGGTGTTCGTCGGCATTTTCATGATGCCGTTCTACTACGGCTCGAAGGCGCGCTCCGTCCCCGAATACCTGAAGCTCCGCTTCGACGAAAAGACGCGCACGTTCAACGCGCTGTCGTTCGCCGTCATGACCGTCTTCTCGTCGGGCATCTCGATGTTCGCCCTCGCGAAGCTGCTCAACGCGATCCTCGGCTGGAATTTCGACGCGTGCATCGTCGTCTCGAGCACGATCGTCCTCGTCTACATCTACACCGGCGGCCTCACCTCCGCGATCTACAACGAGGTGCTCCAGTTCTTCCTCATCGTGCTCGGCTTCCTCCCGCTCGTCATCCTCGGCCTCCAGGACATCGGCGGCTGGGACGGCCTCATGACGCAGCTCGGCGCCTACTCCGAAACGAAGGGCATGCCGGGCGCCTGGAGCCACTCGTGGGCGCACATGGGCAGCCCCAGCGCCAACCCGATCGGCATCGAATGGTTCGGCATGGTCGCCGGCCTCGGCTTCGTGCTCTCGTTCGGTTACTGGTGCACCGACTTCCTCGTCATTCAGCGCGCGATGGCCGCCAAGGACATGAACTCCGCGCGCCGCACGCCGCTCATCGCCGCGATTCCGAAGATGATGTTCCCCGCGCTCGTCATTCTCCCCGGCATGCTCGCCATTGCGCTCTACCACAAGGGCGGCACCGCCGCCATCGCGCTGCCCACCGGCGCCGACGGCAATCCCGACTACAACATGGTCGTGCCCGCGATGCTCGCGAAATACTTCCCGAACGGCATGCTCGGCATCGGCCTCACCGCGCTCATGGCCTCGTTCATGTCCGGCATGGCCGGCAACGTCACCGCCTTCAACACCGTCTGGACCTACGACCTCTATCAACGCTGGTTCAAGCCCGACGCCACCGACGAGCACCTGATCAAAGTCGGTCGCATCACGACCGTCGTCGGCCTTATCATCAGCGCGTTCTGCGCCTACGCCGCCACGAAATTCAATAACATCATGGACATGCTCCAACTGGTGTTCGGCTTCGTGAACGCGCCGCTCTTCGCCATCTTCCTCCTCGGCATGTTCTGGAAACGCGCGACCGGCCACGGCGCTTTCTTCGGCCTGCTCCTCGGCACGCTCGCCGCGATGATTTTCCAGGGCAACACGCTCCCCGTCGGCGAAGCCGCCAGCATCTACAAGGGCGGCTGGATCTCCGTGCAGCACACCTTCGCCAGCTCGATGGCGCAGAACTTCTGGATGGCGATCTTCGCCTTCACCGGCTGCTTCGTCGGCACGATCGTCATCTCGCTCGCGACCAAGCCGAACCGCACCGACACGGAACTGCGCGGCCTCGTCTACTCGCTCACCGAGAAGGTCGTCGATCACCACGACACGCCCTGGTATGCGCGCCCCGCCACGCTCGGCGTCATCGTCCTCGCGCTCACCGTCGCGCTGAACCTCATCTTCTGGTAACCCGCAACCCCGCTCTGCCATGCAACAACTCGACGTTCGCCTGCCCATGGGGCTGCTCTTCCTCACGCTCGGCCTCATTCTCGTCGGCTACGGCGTGATGGCCGATCCCGCGATCTACGCGAAACACTCCCTCGGCCAAAACGTGAACCTGACGTGGGGCGTGATCTTCGCGCTCTTCGGCGGTCTCATGCTCTGGCTGAAATCCCGCTCGAAAGAGAGCTGAGGCTCCGCGCCGCTGCAATCGTCGGGGCGCGGCTCGTCCGCGCCCTTTTCCGTGCGCATCGCCTCCGCCTCGCGCGCGCCATTGTCCGGCCTCGATGCAGCCGGGGTCGCCGACCCCGGCCACCAATTCAGCTCTCCTCCGCCACGAAGTGGCACCCCTTGCTCACCGGATTCAGCGACGCCGCGTGCACCACCAGCAACGCCGTTTGGATCGCGTTGCGCAGCTCGATCAACTCCCGCGTCGGCCGGCAATCGCGGTAGAACGCCTGGATGTCCTCCCGCAGCTCCAGCAAAATCCGCCGCGCCCGCGCCAGCCGCCGCGGCGAGCGGATGATGCCCGCGTAGTTCCACATCGTCTGCCGGATCTGATGCAGGTCCTGCTGCAACAACAGCGGGTCCGCCACCTTCGCCGGACTCCGCCACTCGCGCGCCACCGGACGCGCCGCCGCGCCGCGCTCGGCAAGCTCCCGCACATCGGCGTTCGCCGCCGCCCGCGCGCTCACGAGACACTCGAGCAGCGACGTGCTCGCGAGGCGGTTCGCGCCGTGCAGACCGGTGCACGCCGTTTCGCCGATGGCATTCAGGTCGCGCACGTTCGTCCGGCCCTGCAAGTCCGTGTGCACGCCACCGCACGAGAAGTGCGCCGCCGGCACGATCGGAATCCGCTCGCGCGTGATATCGATGCCCGCCTCCAGACACCGCGCGTGAATCGCCGGAAACCGATCGCGAATGAACTCCGGCTTCAGCGCGGATAGATCCAGAAACACGCACGCGTCACCCGTCGCTGCGAGGTGCTGGCTGATCGAGCGCGCGACGATGTCGCGCGGCGCCAGCGAGCCGAGCGGATGGATTTTATCCATGAACCGCCGACCGCGCGCATCGACGATCACCGCGCCCTCGCCGCGCAGGGCCTCGGTGATGAGAAACGGCGCCGCGTCGCGCGGGAAGAACACCGTCGGGTGGAACTGCACGTATTCGAGGTCGATGACGCGTGCGCCCACGCGATACGCCATCGCCACGCCGTGCCCGACGCTGCCGGGCTGATTCGTCGTGTGCAGAAAAATTCCACCCAAGCCGCCCGTCGCGAGGATGGTCTTCCGCGCCGTGATCGCGATCACCTCGCCGCTCGCAGTGTCGAGCGCGTAGCAGCCGAAGCACGTCAGCGGCTCGTAGCGGTGCGCCGGATCGGCGGCGTTGTGCGAGAGCGTGAGCAGGTCGACCGCGACAAAACCCGCGCGGCGAGTGATGCCCGGCGTCGCGTCCACTTTCGCCGCGACCGCCGTGAGGATCGAGTGCCCGGTCGTGTCGCGAGTGTGGATGATGCGCCGTTCGTGGTGGCCACCCTCGCGCGTGAAATCCAGCTCGCCGTCCGGGCGTCGGTCGAAGTCCACGTGCAGTTCGTCGAGCAACAAATCCTTCACCGCAGCCGGCCCCTCGCGCACGAGCTGTTCGATCGCCGCCGGGTTCGCCGTGCCGGCGCTCGCGTCCAGGATGTCGCGCGCGAGCTGCGCAGGATCGCTCTGTGCGCCGTAGATAATGCCGCCCTGCGCCCAGTCACTGTTGGCGACCAGCGGCTCCGCCAGCGAGAGCAGCTCGACGCGCAAGCCAGCCCGCGCCGCGTGCAGCGCATAAGCCGACCCGGCGAGGCCCGCGCCGAGAACGAGGCAATCGGTTTCGATGGTTTTCATGCTTTTTGAGGTAGGGCGAGTCGTCCCGACGAGCCGCGGCTCATCCGGAGGATTCGCCCTACCTTTTCCGAACTGGTTGCACATCGAGGCTAAGATCGGCCGCGATGGCCGAGTGGGTGAGGGCACCGATGCTGATGACGTCCACGCCAGGCAACGCGTAGTCGCGGAGCGTATCGAATTTCACGCCGCCGGAAATCTCCACGACGGCGCGGCCGGCGATCTCCTTCACCGCCGCGCGCACTTGCTCGGGCGTCATGTTGTCGAGCAGCACGATCTCGGCCCGCGCGCGCAGTGCTTCCTTCACTTCGGCGAGCGTCTTCGCCTCCACCTCGATCTTCGCACCGTGCGGTGCGGCGGAGCGGCAAAGCTCGACCGCGCGCGTGAGCGAACCGGCGGCGGCGATGTGGTTGTCCTTAATGAGCACATGCTCGCCGAGCGAGCTGCGGTGGTTGAAGCAGCCGCCGGTGCGCACGGCGTATTTCTCGAGCGCGCGCCAGGCCGGCGTCGTCTTGCGCGTGTCGACGACGCGCACGCCCGTGCCGGCGACTGCATCGGCGTAGCGGCGCGCCTGCGTCGCGATGCCGGAGAGGCGTTGGAGAAAATTCAGCGCGGTGCGCTCGGCCGTGAGCATCGCGGCCGTCGGCCCTTCGACGCGCAGGACGATCGCGCCTTTCTTCACCCGATCGCCGTCGCGGGCGAGCAGCTTGGTTTTCAGCGCCGGATCGACCTTGGCAAAAACGCGCGCCGCGACCTCGAGGCCGCAAAGGACGAGATCCTGCTTGGCGTCGATCTCGCCGCGGCTGCAGTGCGCTGCCGGAAAGATGGCGCGGCTCGTGATATCGCCAAGGCCGGCGTCTTCCTCGAGCGCGAGGTCGATGAGGTGTTCGGTGCGGGGCGTGAGCATGAAGAGGGAAAGTTGAGAGATGAGAGTTGAGGGTTGAGAGATCGAACCGCGTCGTCCGGCTCTCAACTCTCAGCTCTCAACTCTCAACCGGCTGCGCCCGTCCCCGCCATCTCGAACATCCGCTCGATGCTGCGCAACGCGCGGCGGCGCAGATCCTCGTCGAGCGTGACGATCTGCTCGGGGCGCGGGGCGGCGAGCGCGTCGCGGACTTTTTCGAGGGAGTTCAGCTTCATGTAGGGACAGAGGCGGCAGCCGCCGATGAAGTGTTTCTCGGGCGTCTCGACCTGCAGCCGGCCGACGAGGCCGCATTCCGTGAGCATGAGAAAATACGGGGCCGGCGTGCTCTTCACGTATTTCATCATCGCGCCCGTGCTGCCGACGAAATCCGCCAGCGCCGCCACGCTCGGCTCGCACTCGGGATGCGCGACGACCTTGAGCCCTGGGAAACGCGCGCGCGCGTCGGCGATGTCGGCCGGCGTGAACTCGTCGTGCACGATGCAGGTGCCGTCGGAGGTGATGATCTCCTTGTCGACCCCGCGGCGTTTCAGCTCGGCGCGGATGTTTTCGCCCATGAGGCGATCGGGCACGAAAAGGATGCGGCGTTGCGGGAGCGCGGCGACGATGTCGTAGACGTTGCCGGAGGTGACGCACACGTCGGACTCCGCTTTCACCTCGGCGGTGGAGTTGATGTAGCAGACGACCGCGGCGTCGGGGTAGGCGGCTTTCAATTTTTTCAACTGCTCCCCGGTGAGCGAGTCCGCCAGCGAGCAACCGGAACCGCGATCGGGCACGACGACAGTCGCGTCGGGCGAGAGGATTTTCGCCGTCTCGCCCATGAAGACGACGCCGGCGAACACGATCACCTTCGCGCGCGCCTCCTTGGCTTTCAGGCTGAGGAAGTAGGAGTCGCCCTTGAAGTCGCCGACGCCGTAGATGATCTCGGGCTCGACGTAGGAATGCGTGAGGATGACGGCGTCCTTCTCTTTTTTCAGGCGGTTGATCTCGAGCGTGAGCGGCGCGATGCGGCGGCAGGCGTCGTAGTTCCAGACGCGGCCCGGCTCGCAATCGACGTGCATGAGCGCGCGGAAGAGGCGCTCGGTCTCGGCTTCGAGTTCGTGGTCGGTGGCGATCATTCAAGGCGCACGGTAGGCGAGTGGCGCGCCGCGTCAAAGGCGGAGGCTCGTCTTAAATCGGGCACGTGTGTGGGCAGCGCGCTTGCGCGCGCCATCCAGGATCTGCGCGCGCAAGCGCGCTGCCCACAGGGGAGGGGAGAAGCGGCGCCGCCTGATTCCATTTGAGTTTCCCCGGATTGGCTCTTCGCTGGAAGCGTCTAACCCAGCACCCCCCGGCCATGTCCGAACCCGCGGCCCCGTCTGCCCTGTTCGCTGCTCGCGCGATGAGCCAGCACAATCGCGCGGAGATGCGGCAAATCTTCGATCACGCGATCCGCCTCGCGGAGCGCAATCGCATCATGCTGCGCGTGCCGCACGAGGTGCGCCCCGTGCAGAACAAGCGCGGCATGCACTACCATTACCGCCCCGAGATATTCTTCGGCGTGCGCGGGTGGACGGATTTCAATTTCCCCAAGGAAAACTTCCGCGTCGGCCCGGACGAGGTGTGCGTGATCCCCGCCGGCGTGCCGCACGGCGAAAAGGTCGGCGCGGCGCCGGGCGACTCGTTCCGCAATCTCGTCGCCGGTTTCTACAACAACACGCTGAGCCTGCACCTCGCGCACGAGGCGCGCCCCGGCAAGCCGGACATCGAGGTGATCGAGTTCTTCGACGCGCCGAACCTCGACGTGTTTCTCACGCTGGCCAACAGCATCGCCTCGACGCACAACATGCACGGCCCGGCGCGCGACGCCGTGCTGCAAGGGCTGCTGCTCGCGCTGCTCGGCCTGATGCGCAACATCGTCGAGACCGGCAGCGGTCAGCTCAACAGCGACATCGGCAAGGTGTTTCAGGCGAAGTGCCTCGTCCGCGAGCAATTCGCCAACCCCGACCTCAGCGTGCAGCACGTCGCCGAGGTGCTCGGCTGCTCGGCGGACTATCTCTCGCATCTCTTCCACATCGAGACGAAGGAGCGGCTCACGCACTACATCCAACGCATCCGCATCGACGGCGCGATCCTCGCGCTCGAGACGACGAAGCTGACCATCTCGGAAATCGCCTACGCCAGCGGCTTCGCCGACCCCGCGTATTTCGCGCGCGTGTTCAAGCAGCACAAGGGCGTCACGCCGCAGGAATTCCGCACGCAGATCGAAGCGCGCCGCCAGCAACAGGAGCAGCAGCCGAAGACCGTCTACTTCGACCACCTCGACTACACGCACGGCGTGCCGCACCAGAAGGAAGCGGGCGCGAGTTCTTCAGCGGAAAGCTGAGAAAGAACCGCACGCTTAGCCGCGCAGCCAAAGACTCAGGTCAGCGCGTGCTTTATCCAGCGCCGCCGTTTTTCCCTTCTTCGCCTGCATGTAGGCATCATAAAAGCGTATCGACACCCATGGGCCGAATAACGCGAAACGATAAACCGCCGGAAACCGGTTTCGATATCCACCGCAGTGGACATGAAGGGCCCATCCGAGATGCCACCAGCGCCTCTGGCCTCCCTCCCGCGAGAGATTGATCACATGAGCCGCATTACCGAACGCCGGCAAAACCTCGTCCTCAAAGAAAGAGCGCCAATGCTCGCTTTCTGAATAGACCACCAAATATCGTTTTCCACGCGGCAACCAAAACAGCGACACAGCAACGATCAATCCCACCGACGCACCGAACCAACATAGGAGCACGATCCCCACGAGCGGCAGGCCAAATATGACTACGGCTACAATGATCGGAGCTAAGAGAATCTTCTGCCACCATTTCACTGCTGCCGATTCAACTGGCCGAGCTTCGAGATGCGACGCGAATCGGTGGTAATAAAAAGGGCGCCGGCCCCCGGCCGACGCCCTTCTGATGTTCTGCTCGCGGAGTGCCGTCAGGTTACCCCCGACTGCGCAGCACCCGGCGAGAAGGTCACTGCACGAGCACGCGATAGCGCCAGCCCTTCAGATCGAGCGGCACGAGGCCGTTGAGTTCGACCGTTTCGCCGGTGAAGGCGTCCGTCCACTTGCCGGTCAACGCGGCGTCGTAGAGGTCGGCTTTCGCGTCTTTCGCGGTGAGATTGAAAATGCCGACAACCCGCTTGTTTCCCGCCGCGCGCTCGACGACGTAGAACGTCGCGTTGTCGGTCGTGTCGAGGCGGCGCATCGCGGAACCAGTGTGGAGTGCGGCGTTTTCGCGGCGCAGCTTCGTCATCACTTGGTAGAGCTTCGTCGTCGGATGCGTTTCCTTCGGCCAGACGATCGGGTCGCTTTGAAAAAACTCGAGGCGGCGGTCGAGGCCGACTTCCTGGCCGTTGTAGATCATCGGCACGCCATCGAGGAGGAACGTCAGCACGGCGAACGGCGCGAAGCCCGCGCCCATGCGGTCGAACTCGGTGCCGGCCCAACTGTTTTCGTCGTGGCTGCTGGTGAAAACCATCAGCGCGCCGCCGCGCGGGAACGTGGCGCGGATTTTCGCGTAGGCCTCGTCGAGGCCGCTGGCGGACTTCTTGCCTTGCGCGACGCCGTTCATCGCGTGGTGCAGATCGAAGCCGTAGGAGACGTTGAAGGCGGCGACTTGTTGCTGCGGCAGTTCGGCCTCGGCGAGGAAGAAGACGTCGGGCTTCACGGCGCGCACGCGCTTCGTGACTTCATTCCAGAACGGCGTGGGCAAGCCCCACGCGACGTCACAGCGGAAGCCGTCGATGCCGAAATTTTTCACCCAGTGGATGAGGACGTCCGCTTGGTAATCGAGGAGGCCGGGGGCGTTGAAGTCGAACTGCACGACGTCGGTCCAGTCGGTGCCGTGCGGGGGCGTGAGGTTGCCCTTTTCGTCGCGCCAGAAAAATTCCGGGTGCGTCTTCGTCAGCGGGTTGTCGGGCGAGACGTGATTCGGCACCCAATCCAGAATGACGCGCTGGCCGAGCGCATGCGCGGCGGCGACGAGGTCGCGCAGATCCTGCTCGGTGCCGAACTCGGGGTTCACCGCGAGGTAATCCTTCGCGGCGTAGTAGGAACCGAGCGGGCCCTTGCGATGGACTTCGCCGATCGGGTGGATCGGCATGAGCCAGAGAATGTCGACGCCGAGTGCTTTGAGGCGCGGAAGGTCGGCGGTGACGGCGGCGAATTTGCCGGAGGCGGAAAACTGGCGGACGTTGATCTCGTAGATCGTGCTGCCGCGCGCCCAGGCGGGCACGCCGACGGCGGCGTGCATCGCGCTCGGGATCGGCTTTTCGCGCTCGGGTGCGGCGACGGCGAAGACGAGCGAGGCGAGGGCGGCTTGAAGCGCGGCGAGGAGGATGGAGCGGCGGAGGCGGAGCATGGGGAGGAGGAGCGAGAAGATTTCGGTGCGAGGGTAGGGCCGGTCTGTGACCGGCCTGATGGATTCGCGCGTGCAAATCCGCCGGTCGAAGACCGGCGCTACTCACGCAACGGATGTGGTGTTTTCTTTGGGCACGAAGAACAGCAACGCGGCGGCGATCGCCATGCACACGCCGCCGGCCATGACGGCGTGGACAAGGTTGCCGCCGAGGTAGTTTTTCACGAGCGAGCCGAAGAAGAGCGCGGCGAGGATTTCCGGGAGCACGATGAAGAAATTGAAGATGCCCATGTAGACGCCGACGCGCTCGCGCGGCAGCGCACCGGAGAGAATCGCGTAGGGCATCGAGAGGATCGACGCCCACGCGACGCCGCCGAGCGCCAGTGCGGCGAGCAGCCAGTATTTGTTTTCCTCACCGTGGATGAAGCCAACCGCGAGCAGGCCGAGGCCGCCGAGCACGAGGCAGACGCCGTGGATGAGGCGACGGTCGCTGCGCTGTGCGAGGGCCATCAGCGCGAAGGCGGTGAGGAAGGTCACGGCGTCTTTCACGGCGTAGCACACGCCCGCCCATTCGGCGCCGCGCTTGAAGAGGTCGGCCGACGGGTCGTCGCTGCCGAAGAGCACGGGCACGGCGTTGGAGAAGTGCAGCCACATGCAAAAGAGGCCGAGCCAGGTGAAGAACTGCACGAACGCGAGGCGCTGCATCGTGCGCGGCATGTGGAGGAGCGCGTCGAAAATCTCGCGCACGAGATGACCCGCGCCGCCGGTCTCGGTTTTCTTGCGGCGAAACGCCTCGAGGTCTTCCGGTGGCTCTTCGCGAGTGGAGATCACGGTCCACAGCACCGCGGCGAGGAAGGCCGCGCCGCCGACGTAGAAGGAGATTTTCACGTTGGTCGGGAGCGCGTTGGCGCCGTCGGCCGCGCTGCTCACGTCAAACCAGTTGCGCAGGATGTAGGGCAGCATGCCGGCGATGACGGCGCCCGCACCGATGAAAAAGCTCTGCATCGCGAAACCCTTGCCGCGTTGTTGCTCGGGCAACTTGTCCGCCACGAACGCGCGGAACGGCTCCATCGAGATGTTGATCGACGCGTCGAGCACCCAGAGCAGGCCGGCCGCCATGTAGAATTTCGGCAGGTGAGGGATGAGCCACTCGGCGAGCGAGCCGGAGTTGGGCATGAGCAACAGCGCGAGCGAACTCAGGATGGCGCCGATGAGGAAGTAGGGGCGACGACGCCCAAGCCAGCACCACGTGCGGTCGCTCATCGCGCCGATGATCGGCTGCACGAGGAGGCCGGTGAGCGGCGCCGCGATCCAGAGGCGCGCGATCTGGTCGTCGGCCGCGCCGAGGTATTTGTAGATCGGGCTCATGTTCGCCATCTGGAGGCCCCAACCGAATTGGATGCCGAAGAATCCGAAACTCATGTTCCAGATGGCGGGCAGAGAGAGGGGTTTGAGGTCTTTCATGGGGAGTAGCGCCGGTCTCAGACCGGCGGATCGAAACGAGTGCGAAAATCCAACGACGCCGGTCGGAGACCGGCGCTACGCCAAAGGGCTGCGCAGGTTCGCTCGACAGATGGGCGAGATCTGGTAGCCGCGCTTGAGCTTTGCGCGAAAGCGTGGCCACGTTGTCGCTGCGCTCCAACGCGGCTACTCGGCAGGAAAGACAGTGCGTTGGGATAATTGGAGGGCCGAGCTCCTGCGAGGCCGCGGGCCGCATCGACGAACGGCCTGGCGGGAGCTCGGCCCTCCATTGGCGCCCGGGCGCGGATTGTGAGGAAATCGTTCATTCAGCCCTTCCGCTTTTCAGTCCTTCAGCCTTTGGCTTCCGGCGGCTCGCTGTAGTCGCGCACGGGGCGGTCGCCGGTGCGGTCGTAGAGCTGAATCCAGTGCTTGAGCGTGGCGACTTTGTCGGCGCGGAGTTTGGCGAGATCGTCGGCGGTGAAACGCCAGACCCAGTTGCCGTCCATCGTGCCGGGCCGGTTGAACGTCGCGCTCGCGGGCAGATCGAGCAAGTCCTGCATCGGAAGCACGGCGAGACGCGAGACGGTCGACAGCGTGGCGCGGATGATCGGCCAGGCGGACTTCGCGTTGCCGTTCAGTTGGAAGTAGTCGGCGATCTTGCTCGCGTAAGGTTCCGTCAACGACTCGAGCCAGCCGCGCGTGGTGACGTTGTCGTGCGTGCCGGTGTAGGCGACGCTGTCGGGCGGATAGTAGTGCGGGAGGTTGGCGTTGTTCGCGTCGTGGCCGTAGGCGAACTGCACGATCTTCATGCCGGGCAGGCCGGCGGCGCGGCGCAGCGCGACGACGCCGGGGCCGATGTAGCCGAGGTCTTCGGCAATGATCTTCGCATCGGGCAGCGCCGTGCGGATCGCCGCGAAGAACACCGCGCCGGGGCCGGTGCGCCACTGACCCGTGCGCGCGTCGGGCGCGTCGGCGGGAATTTCCCAGTAAGTGTCGAAGCCGCGGAAGTGATCGAGGCGGATGATGTCGTAGAGCTCGAACGCGGCGCGCAGGCGATCGATCCACCAAACGTAGCCGGTGCCGCGCAGGTATTCCCAATCGTAGAGCGGATTGCCCCAGAGCTGGCCGAGCGCAGAGAAATAATCCGGCGGCACGCCGGCGACGACGGTCGGCTGGCCGTCGGCGTCGAGTTGGAAGACTTCGCGGTGTGCCCAGGTGTCGGCGCTGTCGAGCGCGACGAAGATCGGCACGTCGCCAATGATGCCGACGCCGCGGCGCGCGGCGTAGCGGCGAAGGCGGTCCCATTGGCCGAAGAAAACATATTGGTAGAACGCGTGGCGCTCGACCTCGCGTTTCACGGTGTCAGGGAAAAGCGTGCGCAACGCCGGCGTCCAGCGGCGCAGCTCCGTCGGCCACATCGTCCACGGGCGACCTTGGAAGTGCGCCTTCAGCGCCATGAAATCGGCGAACGGTTCGAGCCAGCCGGCGTTGGCGGCGCGGAATTCCCGGAACGAGCCCATCGCATCGATCTCGTCCTTGCCGCTCGCGAGGAAGCGGTCGCTGGCTTTCGCGAGCGCGATCCAGAAACGTTCGTAGAGCGCGCCGTAGAAAACCTGGCTCGCGGGCAGCGCGCGCAGCGGCACGAGATCGGTGTCGGTCAGCAGGCCTTCTTCCTTCAGTTCGCCGAGGTCGATGAAGTAGGGATTGCCCGCGCGGCCGGAGAAGAGCTGGTAAGGCGAATCGCCGAAACCGGTCGGGCCGATGGGGCAGATTTGCCAGTAGCGCACGCCGGCTTCGGCGAGGAAGTCGATGAAGCCGCGAGCGCCGGCGCCGAGGTTGCCGATGCCGTAGTCGCCGGGAAGCGAGGAGACGTGCGCGAGCACGCCGGCGGCACGGATGTTGAGCCAAGAAGTCGGGGGCGCTTCCATTTTTAGAGGGACCGGTTTTGCGAACCAGAGAGGGGCACAGAGGAATACGGATGGAGGGCCGCCGGGTAGGGCGGACCGGCTCGGTCCGCCGCGCAGGCGGCATCACGATCTCGGCGGACCGGGCCGGTCCGCCCTACCTCATGCAGCGCGATCAGCCGGCGATTTGGATCATCTGAGTGCATCTGGGTGAATCAGTGGTTGAACCGGATTGAGCGGGTTCAGCGGAGTTCGACGACGCGGGCGTGGCCGTTGTCGGAGAGGCGGAGCGAGACGGAATTGTCGGCGTTGCGCGACCACGCGTCGGCGGGCAGCGGCACGCCGTCGACCAACACGGCATTCGCCACGACGCCGTGCACGGTGACTTCGAACGTGCGCGCCGCGGGCTGGAAGGCGCCTTCGGCGGCGAGGGTGAGCTTGCGGTCGGTGTAGGAGAGCGTCGTGCGGCGCAGCGCGCCTTTTTGGTAGGCGGGCGAGAGGCCGTCGTCTTCGTAGAGCGAGCCGGTGGCGGCGCCGTGCGCGTCGGGATAGACGTCGAAGTGCAGCGGATTCCACGGCTTTTCGCCGGTGTGGCTCATCGAGATCGTCGAGGGGACGATCGCGCCGCCGCGCACGTAGAGCGGGAGATGATCGAGCGGCGCGGCAACAACGCGCGTTTCGCCGCCGGCGAGTTGCGCGCCGGTCCAGTAGTCGAACCAGGTGCCGGCGGGGAAATAGACTTCGCGCTCGCGTTGGGCGGCGCGCGTGACGGGCGCGGCGAGCAGCGCGTCGCCGACCATGAACTGGTCGTCGATCGTCGCGGTGTTTTCGTCGTCCTGGAAATTCAGCACGAGCGGACGGAAGAGCGGCAGGCCGGTGCGCGAGGCTTCCTCCATCGTCGTGTAGAGGAACGGCAGGAACTGGTAGCGGAGCTTGATGAACTTCCGCGCGATGTCCTCGTAGGTGCGGCCGAAGCGCCACGGCTCCTTGTCGTAGCTGTCGATCGCGGTGTGGTTGCGGAAGAACGGCGAGAAGGCCGCGATCTGATACGAGCGCGCGAGCAGTTCGCCGTCGCCGCGGCCGATGAAGCCCGGGATGTCGGCGCCGACAAACGCTTCGCCGCTGAGACCGAGCGAGGCGAACATCGGGACGTTGAGTGAGAGCGAGGCGAAGGTGGCGTTGTTGTCGCCGGTCCACTTCACGGCGTAGCGCTGGATGCCCGCGTAGCCGGCGCGCGTGACAACGAAGGGGCGCTCGTTCGGCTTGAGGCGTTGGAGGCCCTCGTAGGTGGCGCGCGTCATGTTCAGCGCGAACGTGTTTCGCAGGCCGTTGTAGGGCGTGTGCTGGCCGAGGTCGTCGAAGCGGATTTTTTCGTGGCGCTTGCCGCTCGGGTCGAGGAAGTCGGCGGGCTCGTTCATGTCGGTCCAGATGCCGGCGATGCCGACGTCGGTGAGCGCGCGGTGTTGCTCGCCCCACCAGCGGCGCGCGTCTTCCTTCGTGTAGTCGACGAACACGGCTTTGCCGGGCCAGACTTCGCCGACGTAGACGGAGCCGTCGGTCTGGCGGAGGAAGAAGTCGTGCTTCGCGCCTTCGTCGTAGACGGAGTAGCGGGCGGAGGCGGTGTTTGCGGAGGCGGCGTTTTGCGACGGGCTCGGCGGGCCCAGCGGTCCCGCCCTACCTTCGGCAGCGCGGCCGTCGGGTTCGTGCTTCACGCCGGGGTCGATGATCGTGACGACGCGGATGCCTTGCTCGGCGAGGCGGCGCGTCATGGCGGCGGGGTCGGGGAAGCGCGACTTGTCCCACGTGAAGACGCGGTAGCCGTCCATGTAGTGGATGTCCAAGTAGAGCACGTCGAGCGGCAGGTCGTGCGCGCGGTATTGCTGCGCGATGTGTTCGACGAGCTTGTCGGGATAATAGCTGTAGCGGCTCTGCTGGTGGCCGAGCGACCAGAGCGGCGGCAGCGGCATGCGGCCGGTGAGCTCGGTGTAGCGGCTGACGACTTTCTTCAGCGAGGGGCCGGCGAAGAAATAGTAGTTCAGCTCGCCGCCGTCGGCGGTGTAGTTGGCCGATTCCTGCGTGAGGTGGCCGAACTCGAAGGTGGAGCGCCAGGCGTTGTCGTAGAAAAGGCCGTAAGCGACGCCGGCTTCGAGGCCGACGTAGAACGGAATGCTCTGATAAATCGGGTCGGTGCCTTCGACGTAGCCGGGCGTGTCGGAGGTCCACATGACGAACTTGCCGCGGCGCTTGTCGAGGCGCGCGGCTTTTTCGCCGAGGCCGTAGAAGTGTTCTTCGTAGCCAAGTTTCTTGGCGGTGCCGACGGCGCCGGTTTGCGGATCGCGCGCCATGGGGCGGGCGTCGGCGTTGAGCACGCGGCCGGTGGCGGCGTCGCGGAATTCGATGAGGAGCGGGTCGCGCGCGATGACGATTTTCAGTTCGGCGGTCGTGAGCGTGACGGCGGCGGCGTCCTCGGAAAACTGGAAGGGCGTGGCGGGCCAGTCGGTCTTCGAGATGGCCCAGGAGTGATCGAGCGCGGGCTTTTGTCCGGCGAATAGCGTGCGCACGCGGACGAGGTCCGGCGCGAGAATGCTCACGGCGACGGTCGAGCCATCGGCGGCGGTGAGCGAGACGCCTTGCACGGTGCGGGCGGTCGACGCGACGGCGCCGATCGGTTGCAGCGAGGTTTGGTCGGCCGCGAGGATGACGGCGTGGCTGACGAGGAGCGAACTAGCGAGGGCGCACACGAGGAGACGCACGGCGAAGCGGGGTTGAGCGGAGGAGGGCGGTTGAAACTCAGAAGACGCGGAGAGCACGGAGGGGCAGTGTCGCACGAAAACTCAGCACCCTTGCCGTGTCATTGCGAGGAGCGCAGCGACGAAGCAATCCAGCTAGCTGGATCGCCACGCCCGACTACGTCGGGCTCGCGATGACAAACAGAGGAGGACATGCGCGATAAATGAAGCAGACGGCGGAGATGACGCGGCCACCAGAGTAGAACTGGTGGCCGCGTGGAAACAAACCGGGACGGAGTCCCGTGGTTACTCAGAACTTGTAGGACGCGCCGACCGAGTAGGAGGCGCCGTATTTCTGATAGTTGATCACCTGGCGCGGGTCGTCGTTGTTATACGTGACCAGCGGCTCGTTGTTCAGGTTGTAGGCCTGGGCGAGCAGGGTGAGGTTCTTGAGCGGGCCCTTCTCGAAGGTGTAGCTGACTTGGGCGTCGATGGTCTTTTCCGGCTGCGCGACGGAGAAGCCGCCGTTCGGGCTGACGTCGCCGCCACGGTTCGGGGGGCCGAACGTGGTGATGTATTGGCGATTGGCCGAACGATACTTTTCGCTGATGCGCGCGGAGAAGCCGTGGCGCTCGTAGTAGAACGTGAGCTGGGCGACCTTGCGGGACCAGCCGGCGATCGGCATGTCGGGACCGGTGGGGCCGAAGGGCTTGATCGCGGAATCGGTGTAGGCGCCGCTGGCCCAGATGCCGAAGCCCTTGATGTCTTTGTTAATCAGTTCGGAGGCGAGCGAGAGCGTCACTTCGACGCCCTTGATGGAGCCGCCCTGGCCGTTGACCGGCTGGGAGACGATGCCTTGGCGCAGGACGGGCTCGGGGCCGGTGCGGACCGGATAACCCACGAAGCTCGCGACGGATTGCTGCTCGTAGATGTAGTTCGTGAGCTTCTTGGTGAAGCCGGCGATGGCGAAGTAGCCCTTGTTGTCGGCGAAGTAGTGCTCGAGGGAGAGGTCGAGCGAGTTGGCCGCCCAAGGCTTGAGGTTCGGGTTGCCGCCGCCGCCGCCCCACGGGCTGGTGGTGGTCGAGGCCGCGAAGGACGGATCGTAGCTCCACGTGCGGGAGGCGCGCATATCATACATGCGCGGGCGGGCGTATTGGCGTGCGGCGCTGAAGCGCAGGACGGTGCTCTCGCGGAGGTGGAAATTCAGCGCGAGGTTCGGGGCGGCCTGGTTATAGGTCGCGCCGGCGGAGACCGGGTTGAGGAGGTTGCCGCTGGCGGAGAAACCCTTCGACTTCTGGTCGGTGTGGATGCCGCGCAGGCCGATGTTGCCGTCGATCGGAACGTTGCCCCACTTCGTCTCGATGTTGAGCTGCACGTAGGCTTGCGTGACCTTCTCGTCGACGTCGTAGCGGTTGGCGACGATGCCGGTGTCGTTGTTGGCGGTGAAGCCGTAGGTGCCGCCGTTATAGGCCGCGAGCGGGTCGAAGGCGTAGATGCTGCCGAGCCCGAGGAAGCTCATGTCCGTGGTGCCGACCTTGGCCGGAAGCGGGAGCGTGACGGCGCCGGTGGGCGTGTTGATGTAGCCGGACGGGCCTTCGCCTTCGCGCTTGTAGCGCTCGGAGAAGAAGGCGCCGGTTTCGATGCTCTTGAAGACCTTCGGGAGCTCGTGCTTCGTGGAGGCCTTGATCTGGCCGAGTTCGTCCTTCGACTTGAAGAACTTCAGGTAGCCATACATGCCGCCGCCGGGGAGGGAATCCGGACCCCAGCCTTGCGGGTCGGAGAGCTTGAGGATGCTGCCGTCGGCGTAGCTGAGCGTCGGCGTGATCGTCGGGATGCCGCCGGGGACGAGCTTGATCGTCATGCGGTCGGCTTGGGTGAACGGCGTGCCGCGCTGGCTGATGCCGGCGTAGGTTTCGAGATTCTCGTCCTCACGGGAGATCTTCGAGTAGCCGGCGTCGATCTCGATCGGCCACTCGGACTTTTCGTTGATCTTGAGATTGCCGCCGATGGCGATCGGGGAGGCGTCGCGCACGAACACGTCGTTGCGGACGATCGGCATGACGTTCGCGAAGACCTGGTTGGTCGCGAGGCCGTTCGTGTAGGTGGCGCCGGACTGGGCCTGCGCACCGCTCCACCAGAGCGGAATCTCCATGCCGCGGAGCAACTGCTTTTCCTGGAAGTCGGATTTGAAGATGTCGATCTTGGCGTGGATGTGCTCGTTCGGCTTGAACTCGAGGACGAACATCAGGCTCTTGCGATCGAGGATCGAGTTGCGGACGTAGGACTTCGTGCCGCCGAGGACGTAGTTGCCGGCGCCGTCCTGCGGGTAGCCCCAGGCCTGGAACTGCTGGCCGGCCCACGGAGTCTTCGAGTAGGAGACGCCCAGACCGATGCCCACTTTGCCGTCGGCCACTTGGTCGATGTAGGTGAGGCCGAAGCGCTCACCGGTCGAGCTGACGCCGGGCGTGAGCTGGCCGAGTTGGTTCCAGTTGTAGTAAGCGTTCATGCTGACCTGCCGCTTGCCTTTGCTGAGCGGGCTGTAGGTCTGCATGTCGATCGTGCCGGCGAGGCCCTGGCTCATCAGGTTCGCGGCGGCGGTCTTGTAAACCGTCACGCCGTCGAAGAGCTCGGCCGGATACTGGTCGAACTCGAGCGCGCGATTCAGGTTCGTCGAAACCTGTTCGCGGCCGCCGAGCGTGCCGACCGTGAAGTCCGCCGCGAGACCGCGGACGCTGATCTGCTGGCTGCGGCCGTTGGTGCGCTGCGCGGCGAGGCCGGGCAGGCGCGTCAGCGAGTCGGCGATGGAGACGTCGGGCAACTTGCCGAGGTCTTCCGGCGCGATCACTTCCGTGATGTTGACGGCCGCCTGTTTCTTCTCGGCCGCGGCCGCGAGCGAGCCGCTGAAGCCCGCGCGGACCTTGTAGGCTTCGAGAACGACGACGTCGTCGTCCTTCTTCTTCTCGTCCGTTGCGGCCGCCGCTTGCGCGTAAGCCGACAAGGCCGTCTGCGAAAGCAGCAGGCCGGCGACCAGTCCTCGAGTGAGGAACCGGCGCGTCAATTTCTGATGTTTGTGGGTGTGCATGGTGGGGGGATAAAAATCCGTCAGCAGCAAGGGTGGGGTTAACAGGGGTGCGCCAACAGCGGGCGCCGTGAGGGGATGTTCCGATGAAATCGTCTCCACCGCCGGTCGCGATTGGCTTTCGACGCAGAAAACCGAGATGCTCCGGAGAACTCTTAGATGCGCTCCCCGCGCGCCGCCTCGTCCGTCGCGGCGGCGAAAAATCCGCACGTTCCCCTCTGAAAATCGCCCGCGGCCGCACACGCCGTCGCCGCGGCCCACCGCGCGCGCACGCTCCGCGGCTCGGTTTTCGGCGTCCGGCTCCTAAGTTTTTTCGCGGCCTTGGAAGTCTTCTCCCGGCTCGTCCGTTTGACGGCCCGCCGACCGCACGCGACCGTGGCGCCCTCCCCATGATGTCTCACCCCTCGACTCGTCCGTGGCGCGCGCGCGCCGCGTGTTGGCTGCTCGCTCTCGCTCTGTTCCCGTGCGCTCGCGCGCAGACGGTCGCACCGGTGGCTCTGCCGCGCTTCACCCATCCCGGCGCCGGCCAGACCATCTACATCCTCATGCCGGACCGCTTCGCCAACGGCAGCACGGCGAACGACACCGGCGGCATCCCCGGCGGCCCCGAGGAAAACGGCTTCGATCCCACGCGCATCGGTTACTACCACGGCGGCGACTTCGCCGGCCTCACCAGCAAGCTCGACTACATCCAGGGCCTGAACGTCTCCACGATCTGGACGACGCCTCCCTACAAGAACAACGCCGTCCAAGCCTCCGACCGCTCCGCCGGCTACCACGGCTACTGGCCGCTCGATTTCCTGAACGTCGATCCACACCTCGGCACCAACGCCGAATACCGCACCTTCATCGAGCAGGCGCACGCGCGCGGTTTCCGCGTCTATCTCGACATCGTCGTCAACCACACCGGCGACATCATCAAATACGCCGGCGGCAACTACACCTACGTCGACACCAAGACCGCACCGACCCGCGACGCCGCCGGCCAGCCCTTCGACGAGCGCGCCGCCTCCTACAACGGCCTCCCGCCTGCGCCCACCGCGCCGCCGCGTGACGGCGCGACCCTCGACGCGAACCCCGCCGCAGCCTCGACGAAGGCGGAATTCCCCGCGCTCTCCGCCGAGCGCAGCTTCGCCTACCGCCCCGTGATCGCACCCGAGCTCGCCCACGCGAAAAACCCCGACTGGCTCAACGACCCCACTCTCTACCACAACCGCGGCAACAGCACCTTCACCGGCGAGAGCGCCGTCCTCGGCGACTTCATGGGCCTCGACGACATCATGACCGAGCACCCGCGCGTCGTCCGCGGCTTCATCGACGTCTTCGGTCAATGGCTGGGGTGGGGCGTCGACGGCTTCCGCATCGACACCATGCGCCACGCCAACGCCGGCTTCTGGCAGGCCTTCAATCCCGCCCTCCGCGCCCAGGCGCGCGCGCTCGGCCGCGCCGACTTCATCCAGTTCGGCGAAGTCATGAACGAAGCCGGCGACGTCGCCTACCTCAGCGAGTTCTCCACCGGCACCATGCCCGTCGATTCGACGACCGACTTCGCCTTCGCCGGCGCCGCGCGGAAATTCGTCGCTCAAGGCGGCCCCGCCGCCGCCCTCGAGGAATTTTTTCTCCGCGACGATTACTACACGGACCACGACAGCAACGTCCACTCGTCGATCACGCTCCTCGGCAACTACGACATCGGCCGCTGGGGCTACTACCTGCTCCAGGAAAACCCCGGCGCGCCGCTCGACCGGATCGCCGACCTCGCGCGCCTCGGCCACGGCCTGATGTATTTCGTGCGCGGCATGCCCACGCTCCACTACGGCGACGAACAAGGCATGCTCGGCGCCGGCGGCATCGACCAGCAGGCCCGCGAGGACATGTTCGCCCCGCAAGCGCCCGTCTACAAAAACGCCCAGCTCCTCGCCACCACCCGCACCGGCGCCGACGACAAGTTCGACCCGACGCACCCGTTCTACCGCCTCTTCGCCCGCCTCGGCCAACTCCGGCGCGAACACGCCGCGCTCCGCACCGGCGCGATGATTCTGCGCTCCACCGCCGAGCCCGGCCTCTTCGCCTTCTCGCGCCTCGAGCGCGGCGAACGCACCGAATACCTCGCCGTCTTCAACAACTCCCGCACCGCCACGCTCACCGCCAGCGTCCCCACCAGCCAGCCCGCCGGCGCGACGCTCGCACCGCTCTTCGACTCAAGCTGGCCCGCGACCTCCGGGCGCGGGTCGGCCGGCGGCGCAGATAAGCTGCCGCCATCGTCTGAAACCCCGCGACCGGAGGTCGCGGGCCACCTCACCACCGACGCCCACGGCGCCGCCCGCGTCACGCTCGCCCCGCTGCAATTCGCCCTCTGGCGCGCCGAGCGCCCGCTCGCCGCTCCCGCCACCGCGCCCACGATCGCACTCGTCGCGCCCGCCACCGGCGCGCACCTCACCTTCGGCTCCCGCGAGATCGACGACCTCGTCTTCCCCTCGCGCCGCGAAATCCGCGCCGAAGTCGCGAACACCGACGGCGTGGCCGAAGTCACGTTCACGATGACGCGCGCCTCGCGCCCCGGCCAAGTCGAGCTGCTCGGCACCGACGATGCCCCGCCATATCGCGTTTTCTGGACGCCGCCCGCCGACCTCGCGCCCGACGAGAAACTCGAATTCACCGCGACCGTGAACGACCTCCGCGGCCACCTCGCCGCCGCGCGAGTCGGCGGCATCACCGTCGCGCCCGCCTCCGCGAAAGTGCAGTTCGGCATCGCGCGCGCGCAGTGCCCGACCTTCACCGCCCAACCGCCCGCCAAAATCTCCGTCGCCTTCGGTGCCGAGCTGAAACTCACCGCCGCCGCCACCGGCTCCGGCGATCTCGAATACCAATGGTATCGCGACGGCGAACTCCTCCGCGGCGCCACGTCCGCCACCTACGCCGTCCCGCACGCCGTCACCGCGCACACCGGCTCCTACCGCGTCGCCGTGCACAACCTCGCCGGCACCACGCTCAGCGGCGAAACGCACGTCACCGTCGGCACCGCGCGCCTCGTGCGGCACGCCGCGTTCCCGTCGCAATTCGCCGGCGCACGCCACGTCGACGTCTGGCTCCCGCCCGGCTACGACGCAAACGCCGCAGAGCGTTACCCCGTGCTCTACATGCACGACGGCCAGAATCTCTTCGACCCCAACCTCAGCTACGGCGGCGTCACGTGGGGCATCGACGAGGCGATGCATCGCCTCATCGCCGCAGGCAAAACGCGCGGCGCCATCGTCGTCGGCGTTTGGAACAACGGCTACGACCGCGTGCCCGAATACATGCCGCGCAAAGCCGTCACCGCTCCGGAACTCCCGCTCTGGCCCAACGGCCCGCGCCTCACCGCCGCGCAGATCAAGTCCGACGCCTACCTGAAATTTCTCGTCGAGGAATTGAAGCCGTTCATCGACCGCACCTATCGCACGCTCCCCGACCGCACGCACACGAGCATCATGGGCTCGAGCATGGGCGGCCTCATCTCCGCCTACGCGCTTGCTGAACATCCCGCCGTCTTCGGTGCCGCCGGTTGCGTCTCGACTCATTGGCCCATCGGCGACGGCTGCGCGATCGACTTCTTCGCGCAAAACCTCCCGCATGCCGGCGCGCATCGACTCTATTTCGACTTCGGCACCGCCACGCTCGACGCGTCCTACGAACCGTATCAGCAGCGCATGGACGCCGCCCTGCGCACGCTCGGCTACACCGAAGGCCGCGACTGGCTGACGAAGAAATTCCCCGGCGCCGCGCACAACGAGCAATCCTGGTCCGCCCGCATCGACCTCCCGCTGGAGTTCCTCCTCGCCCGCGAGTAGCGCCGGCCGCCCGTTTGCCTCCTGGCGGGAGCATTGTTGCTTATTAGCCCCAATGCCTTGCGACGAGCCCCGCCGGGGCATTGGGGCTAATGGGAAACATCGATCCGGGTGCCGAAGCTCCGCGCGGGAACCGGCGCCTTGCCGTCTCATCCTAAATTCCGCAGTTGAAACGCGGAGAGCGCGGAGAGCGCGGAGAGCGCGGAGAGCGCGGAGGACGCGGAGCAGAACGCGGGAAAATCCGGCCTCCGAAGGACTCACCTGCCCGGTGAAGGGCCGCGGAGCGGAATGATCGGAGTTTCTCCTCTGTGCTCTCCGCGTCCTCCGCGTTTCAACGGCGTTTTTTCGGCTCGTTCGTGTCGCTCGGTGTCCGGCGTGCCCGAAGGGCCCTTGCCGAGAAGGCGCCGGCGGCCGCTTTGACGTTGAAGTCGCGCGCGTTCCGTCCGCGAATGGCCGCGATGCGCTCCGATACTGCGCTCCCGGCTGGCAGCGAGGTGCTCCTCCTCGAGGACGACGCCGCGCTGCGCAAACGCCTCGCGGCCTACCTCCGCTCGCTCGGTTGCGAAATCGCCGAGGCCGCCGACCTCGCCGCCGCGCGCCGCCTGCTCACCGACTTCCGCTTCGATTTCGCCGTCGCCGACCTGCACCTGCCCGACGGCGACGTGCTCGAGCTGCTCCGCGCCGGCGCGTTTTCGGAAAACACCGCCGTCGTCGTGATGACCGCGTTCGGCGGCATCCGCGAGGCGGTCGAGGCGATGCGGCTCGGCGCGTGCGACTATCTCGCGAAACCCTTCGAGTTCGAGCAACTCCCCGTCGCGCTCCTGCGCGGTCGCAGCCGCCGCGTCGCCGAGCGCCGCGAGGAGCACCGCGACGCACCCGAGGAATTTTTCTTCGGCGAAAATCTCCGCGGTCTGCGCCGCCAGCTCGACTCGATCCTCGCCGCGCTCGTGCGCCTCGAACAGCGCCTGCCGCCCGTCCTGATCGAAGGCGAGACCGGCACCGGCAAGAGCCTGCTCGCGCGCTGGCTGCACACCCGCGGCCCGCGCGCGGCCCAGCCGTTCGTGCGCGTGAACTGCGCGGCGCTGCCCGAGCAACTCGCCGAGTCCGAGCTCTTCGGCCACGAGCGCGGCGCGTTCACCGACGCGAAGAAGGGCCGCCTCGGGCTCTTCGAGGCCGCCGACGGCGGCACGCTGTTCCTCGACGAAATCGGCTCCCTCTCGCTCGCGACCCAGGCAAAAATCCTCACCGCCATCGACGACGGCAAAATCCGCCGCCTCGGCGCCGCGCGCGAAATCGCGGTGGACGCCCACGTCATCGCCGCCAGCAACCAGCCGCTCGCCGAACTCGCCCGCACCGGCAAGTTTCGCGACGACCTTTTTCATCGCCTGCACCTCCTGCACGTCGCCCTGCCGCCGCTGCGCGAGCGCGGCGGCGACATCGTCCCGATCGCCCGCCACCTGCTCGCGCGCCTCGCGCAGCGGCACCGCCGCGGCACCGTGGCGTTCTCGCCCACCGCCGAGCGCGCGCTGGTCGCACACGGCTGGCCGGGCAACATCCGCGAGCTCTCGCACGAGATCGAACGCGCGTTGATTTTCGGCAACGGCCCGACGCTCGACCTCGCCACGCTCAGCGCGCCCGAACCGTCCGACGCGAGCGCGAGCACGACGGCCGCGTGGCGTAATCCCGCGTGGCGTTTGCCCGAGAGCGGTTTCGCGATCGACGATATCGTCGAGACGCTCGTGGCCGAAGCGCTGCGTGAGACCGGCGACAACGTTTCCGCCGCCGCCCGCCGCCTCGGCGTGACGCGCGAGTTCCTCCGCTACCGCCTCGCCGCGCGCCGGCAGAGTTTGCAGTAGCGCGGGCGTTGCGCGCGACAGTCCGAATGGAGCGCCCGGGGCCGCGAACGTGAAATTGCCCTCACTGCCAACGGCCTCGCCGGGACTCGGCCCTCCACCCGAGACAGAGCAGACCACAGAACACACGAAAGACACAGAAAACCGTCCGCTTCTTCTGTCGGCTCTGGATCTCCGAGGCCGTCCTCCTTGGTGCCGCACACCCAACCTCCACCGCCCGTCTGGCCCGCGTTGGGGGGCTGCAACCAACTCTGCGCGCGCGCTCGCGGCTCGTTTTCCGCGAAAATCTCCGCAAGCTTCTCGCTCGCAACGTCGCTGCGCCGGGCCGCGCGGCGCGGCACAGTTCTCGCAATTGCTTCCGGCATGAAACCCATCGTTCGTTCCTCTTTGCTGTTCTCCGCGCTCGTCACGGCCGCCTTCGCCGCGGAACAAACGAGCAGTCCCGCGCCGGCATCGTCGTCGTCCGACACCGTTCGCGAAACCCCGCGCAATTACACCGACAACACCACGACCTACCGCACCGACACGACGTTCGTGAGCCCCGGCTTCTACGGCGACCGCTTCGGCTACGGCTCCGGCTTCCACACTCCGTTCAGCAGCGGCTTTTCCACGACGGTGACGGTGCGGCGCCAGATGATTTTCCTCCCGCCGACGCCGCCTGCACTCGGGGAAACGGTGCCGGTCGCCTCGGCCCGGCAAACCTCGTCGACGCTCACGGCGATGACGCTGCCGCCGGTCCTGCGCAATTGCATCTACGACACCTTCTACGCGCCGCTCAGCGCGCTGATGTATTCGGAAGACCTCTCGCGCAAGCGCCGCGAAACACTCGACGGCTACATCGCCGCGCGCCTCACCGCCGTCAGCGCTCTGCGCGCGAAAGTCGAGTCGCTCGCCAGCGCCGATCCCGACACGCGCGTGCGCGAGCTGACTGTGTTCGCCGGCGCGCAAACACCCCAACTCGTCGGGCTCGAGACCACCGCCGACGGCATCCGCGACAACCTCGTCAACGGCTCGTGGCTCCAAAGCGGCGTCGATTGGGACGACCTTCGTCAATGGCGCCTCGGCGACGACACCCGCTGGGAATCGCAGCTCGACGAGATCAAGGTCGTCGTCGGCGCCTCGTTTTTCCAGGAAGGCCTCTCCTCGCCGCAACGCCTGCTGCTCCGCGAAATGGCCATGGAACTCGCCGACAGCCTGCGCGCGCCCGACGCCGACATCTCGCTCGGCACGCCCGGACCGTATTTCTATTTCTCGCCGTTCACCGCGCGCATCCGCCTCCCCGCCGGGCTGCCGCCGGAACTCGAGGCGAAGATCGACGCCTACCGCGCGAAAAAATCCGCGCTGAAACACGAGCTGCGCGACGCGCTCTACAAAACCGATCGCGCTTTCTGGGCCAGCACGCGCACCAACGCCCTCAAGGCCCTCGCGACGTCGCAAGCGCCGGAGTTCGCCGCGATCGACCAGCTCGCGGAGGAAATCCGCATCGGTCTCGCGCCGTTCCCGAATCCCGCGCGCCCCGCCGCCCTGCCGCTGCCCACCCCGCTGATGAAGCGCATCTCCGCCTACATGGCGCAAAAAAGCGCGTGGCAGAAAGGCATGGTCGAAAAACTCAACGCGCTCCGCACGGAATTCCCCGACGACCGCGTCGAGTTCTCGCGTCTCGACGGCGCGCCGAGCATCCAGATCGTCGCGAATCGCCGCAACAAAGCCGCTCTCGCACCGAAGCGCGACGCCGCGATCGTCGAACTTGCCACCTTCAACGCCGGCCAGCGCACCGGCTACAATACGCTCGCGCGGGAAAAGGAGCAGCTCACCACCGAGATCCTCTCGATCGCCAGCAATCTCGCCGGCCGCCCATCCGCGCGCAGCATCGACCAGCAGCTCGCCGTCTTCGACCACGCGCTCCGCCAGCAGGAAAACTGGCTGCGCTACGCCGACTACGAAACCGCCGTGCTCCAGCCCGGTCTCTCGCCCGAGCAACGCCGCCTCCTCTTCGGCGCCGCCCTCGAAAAACTCGACCTGCCGCTGCTGAACCGCTGAAAACCACCGCCCTGCACTTCGTCCGCCTGTTCACCGCCCGGCCCGGCATCGTCGCGGCCGCGGCGGTGCTCGCGTTGATGGCGGTGTTCACCGCGTTGCTCCTGCCGGTGCGGCATCAGTTGCGCGACGAGATGCAGCGCACGCTCATCGAGCGGTCCGGCGCCATGCTGCACCCGATCGTGCTGCAACGCTTTGCCGCGTCGGCGCCCGCCGCCTCCGACACCGACCATCTCCGCGCCGTCCTCCGCAGCGCCGAGCAGCCCGGCATGCTCGCGATGGCGGTCTTCGACGAGCAGGGCGGCCTCGTGCAAGCCGTGCCGGCGTCGCTCCCGTTCATCGACCTCGCGCCCGCCGATTACCTCGAGCTCACGCGCCTGCAACCCGTCAGCCGCTATCACCCCGATTTCATGCTGCACACGACGTTCGGCTCCGACGACACGCCGATGGCCGGCTCGCCCGTGCTCGAAGTGCTGCTCCCGCTCAATCGCGCCGGCGAAACGCGTCTCGCCGGCGCCGTGCAATACTGGATCGACGCCCGCGCGCTCGCGCAGGATCTCGACGCCATCGAGGCGCGCATCGCCCGCCAAACCCGCGCGACACTCGCGCTCGGCGCCGCGCTGGTCGGTCTCGTCGTCGGCTTGTCCTACTGGCGCCTGTCGCGTGCACAGCGCGAGATCGCCGAGCGCAACGAGCGGCTCATCCGCGCCAACCTCGAACTCTCGCTCGCCGCCAAGGCGTCCGTGCTCGGCCAGATTACTTCGCACCTGCTCCACGGTTTGCAGGCGCCCGTCGCCGGCTTGCGCGCCGTCATGGCCACGCGCGGCCGCGACAGCGGCAGCGGCGACGACGACTGGCAAACCGCCGCCGACTACACCGCGAGATTGCAGCAGATGATCCAGCAAACCGTCGCGATGCTCGGCGAGCGCCAGGCGCACGTCTCCTACGAGCTGAACGGAGCCGAGTTCGCCGCGCTGCTCCGCGAGCGCCACCGTGCCACGGCGCACGCACGCGGCATCGCGCTCGAATTGCACGCGGCCGATTCCCACGGCTCGCTCGCCAGCGATCGCGGCAACCTGCTCGCGCTCGTCGCCGGCAACCTCGTCGAAAACGCCATCGAAGCCAGTCCGCGCGGCGCCGCCGTGCGCGTGACACTCGCCACCACCGCGGACGCTTGGCGCCTGCACATCGTCGACGCCGGCCGCGGGATTCCGCCGCGCGTGCGCGAAGCGCTGTTCCGTCCCGGCCAGAGCACGAAACCCGGCGGCACCGGCCTCGGCCTCGCGATCAGCCACCTGCTCGCGCGCCAGATCGGCGCCGAGCTCACGCTGCGCGAGACGAACGAGCGCGGCACGACGTTCGAGATCACGCTGCCGCTCGGAGGCTGAGGCTCGCTGCAGGAGCGGCTTTACGCCGCGATTCGGACGCGGCATGCGCATCGCAGCAATCGCGGCGTAAAGCCGCTCCTACAGTGCACCGCTCGCCGCGCTCGACACGCGCACCGCGGTCAACCACAGCGTTGCTTTCGCGGAGGTGCTGCGTATTCGTGCTGCCACGGGCCATTTACCACGCTTCCACGCATGCCTGCTGCAAAACGTTATTCCGTGCTCATTGTCGACGATTCGACGCACGTGGTGGAGTTCATCTCCGAACTCCTCCGGCGCGAAGGCCACGCCGTCGTCTGCGCCTGCTCCGGCCGAGAGGCCGCCGTCATCCTCGATTCCGTCGCGGTCGATGTGCTGATCACCGATGTGTTGATGCCGGAAGGCGACGGCATCGAGTTGCTCAACAACGTCCGGCGCACCGGCCGCCACGTGCCGCGGCTCGTCGCGATCTCCGGCGGCGGCCGCTACGTCGACTCGCACAACTGCCTCACGATCGCCGCCGCGGCCGGCGCGCACGCGTGCCTGAAAAAACCGTTCACGGACGTCGAGCTGCTCGCGGCGATCGAGACGAACGTGTGAGCGCGCCGCGTCGCGGCCTTTCCTCGGAAAGTCGAAAAAACCTCCGCCGCCTTTCGGCGTAGGTCCGGTCTTTGACCGGACTTTTTCCGCGGGCGAGCGCCAGGCAGGCCAGTCAGAGACTGGCCCTACTCACGCAACGCGCATTCTGCGCCGTTCGCTCAGCGCGCGCTGAAACGGAACTCCGTGCTCGTCTCGTAGCGCAGGCCCGGCCGCAGGATCGTCGTCGGAAAATCCGGATGGTTGACCGAGTCCGGGAAGTGCTGCGTCTCGAGACAGAAGCCGCCGCGGCGGACGATGCGCGCGCCGTTTTTGCCGACATTCGAGCCGTCGAGAAAATTGCCGGCGTAGAACTGCACGCCGGGCTCCTCGGTCCAGACTTCCATCACGCGGCCGCTCGCCGGCTCCCGCACGCGCGCGGCGAAGGCGAGCTGGCGCGTCGGACCGTCGAGGACGAAGTTGTGATCGTAGCCGCCAGCGAGCTGGAGTTGCTCGTGTGCCGCATCGATGCGCGTGCCGATGACGTGTGGCGTCGTGAAGTCGAGCGGCGTCCCTCCGACCGAGGCGATCTCGCCGGTCGGGATCATGCCGGCGTTCACCGGCGTGAAGCGCGAGGCGTTGAGCGTGAGTTCGTGATCGAGAATATCGCCGCGACCTTCGCCCTTGAGGTTGAAGTAGGCGTGCTGCGCGAGATTGACGGGAGTCGCACGATCGGTGGTGGCCGAGTAGGCGACGCGCAGCGTGTTGTCGGCCGTGAGCGTGTAGCGGATGGTGACGTCGAGATTGCCGGGGTAACCTTCCTCGCCGTCGCGGCTGAGATAGC
This sequence comes from Opitutia bacterium, assembly GCA_016187945.1. Classification (GTDB taxonomy): domain Bacteria; phylum Verrucomicrobiota; class Verrucomicrobiia; order Opitutales; family Opitutaceae; genus Didemnitutus. The sequence goes on along the minus strand of JACPIT010000005.1, from coordinate 376,039 downwards.
GGAGCGTGAGCGTGGGGGCTTTGCTTTTCGGCTCGGGCGTGGCGGTCCAGAGAACTTTGTCGAAGCCGACGTTGCCGCCGTGGAGGTGACAGGGAATGCCGCCGGGCGCGTTGTTTTTCGCGAGCGTGTAGGTCTGGCCGTCGAGCGTGAATCGGCCGTCGGCGATGCGATTGCCGAAACGACCGACAACGGCCCCGAAATACGGCGAGCCCTTCGCGTAGTCCTCGACCGAGTTGCAGCCGAGCATCACGTCCTCGAGTTTACCCGCGCGATCCGGCACGAGCAGACGCACGACGATCGCGCCGTAATCGGTGATGTCGGCACGGACGCCATTCGCGTTCACGAGCGTGAAGAGCGTGGCGGCGCGGCCGTCCGGCAGTTTGCCGAACTGAGCGGAGGTGATCGCAGCGGTAGAGGAGGAACGTTTGGCGCACATGACGAAAAAGAGCGGACAGCTCGCCGCTCAGTCTCTCGCACTCGTGCCCGTCGTCAAACGCTCGCTCGCGGCGTGTGCGTCAATCGCTACGGCGCGGCAGACGGGATCCGCTCCGCCCGAGCGGCAACCCAAACCGAGCTTCTTCTACGCGGACATGTTTTCCGAAAGCGGGTTCGCGATCCCAAAAAATTCAGTCGTCCTGGACGAGCAACAACCGCGACAGCCTCGTTGCCACCTCCGCGTCATCGGGTGCGGCGATCGACTGCGTTTCGCGCGTTTCCGCGACTTTGCCGTCCGCATCGAGCAGCACGAAGACCGGGATGCCGAAGCGCTTTTGCGGGTCGCCGAGGCGGGCGAGCACCGACGCGTTTCGCTGTCGATCGCGTCGCGTGTTCGCGTCGAGATAGACCAAAACGTAACGCTCGTTCAGTCGGCGTTGCAGTGCGGGCGTTCCGTGCAGAATGCTGTGCAGTCGGCGCGTCCATGGACACCAGTTCGCGCTGACGAGCAGCAGCACCTGTTTGCCGGAGGTTCTGGCCTGCGCGAAGGCGGAAGAGATCAAGACGGCGCCGTCCACGTGGGTGTCGAAGATATCCGGGCCCATGCGCGGATACTCCGGCGCGGGGCCGCGATCGGCTGCCTCTTCGGCGAATAACGGAGCGCGGCCCAAAAAAGAAAATGCGAGCGCGCACCCGATCGTGACGAACGCTCGCCAAGGAAATTTGCGCGCGGCGTTCATCGGATGGCCGCGCGTGAAAACGTGAATTGCACCGCTAACTCCGAGGCGACCGGCCGCTTTTCCAACGTCGTCGCTCCGTCCGGGCCCGGGTCAGTCGCGGCCGACATCACGGCGGCGGGGACAAATTCCCATTCGGAAGCGACGGCACGCAGAGCTGCGACGAAATCCACGATTCTCTTCACGGGCGTCGAATAGGCCAGCGGGTCCAAGTCGATGCCGCTCACGTCGCCGCGGTCGGAAATTTTCAGAATCACCGCAACCGTGACGCTCTCCGGACCGTCGGCAATTCGCGCGGCTGGGTAACGCGCCGGAGCGAGCACACCGATTGGGCGCGCGGGCAGAAAGTAGTCCACCTTCGTCGCCATTGCATTCGATGCCTCTTCGGGATCGCTTTCCGATCGCGACGCCGCGACTGCATCGCGCGGCACGGTCTGCACCACGTAGGTGGTCGTTCCGAATGCCGATCCAGACTCCCGCGAGACGAGTGCGGAATGGCATCCAGAGGTTCCCGCCATCATCGCGGCGAGCGCCGCAGTGAGCGCACGCCGGCCGGGCGCCGTCGAGAATCCGCCACGAGAGCCACTTCCCGGAGTCATGCTTGGAGCGGACGCATCGCAGCGGGCGACGCGAGCAGGGTCGAGAGTTGTTCGATGCGAAATGGCTTTCTCAACACCGGCACGCCGGCGGCCTCGGCCCCATCGAGAGAGTGGCCGCTGGCGTGTCCGGTCATGAGCACGAGGCGCGGTGGATGGGTGCGGTCCATGATGCGGGGCATGAACTCCGCCAAGCTCATTCCCGGCATCACGACATCGCTCAGCACGACATCGAAATCAGGTTCCCGCGACAGCGAGTCGAGCGCGGCCTCGCGAGTCGCGCAGCCCGTGCAACGATAGCCGTGTTGGTCGAGGAGGCCGCAAAGCGAGTCCAGCAGGGCCGGTTCGTCCTCCACCACGAGCAACCGGTTTCGCGCTCCAGCGATGGCGGTGGCGTTCTCCGTCTTCGTGGCGGATTCGGCCGCGCCGTGGTGGCGCGGAAAATAGAGCGAGAAGCGCGCGCCGCGCCCCGGCGCGCTCCGCAATTCGATGTGACCGCCGTGCTGCTGGACGATGCCTTGCACGGAGGCGAGGCCGAGTCCGGTGCCGCGGCCGACTTCCTTGGTGGTGAAAAACGGCTCGAAAATCCGTGACTGGATTTCCGGAGGAATCCCCGGCCCCGTGTCCTCCACTTCGAGGCACACGCAGTCGGAAAGCAGGCAACGGTTGTTGTCGCCACTCGCGGAGCCGGCGGGCACGTTGCGCGAGCGCAGGCGGAGCGTGCCCTGTCCGTTCATCGCGTCGCGCGCGTTGATGGCGAGATTGAGGAGCGCCTGCTCGAATTGCGTGGGGTCGATGTGCAGCGACCACGGCGAAGTCTCGTGCTCCGTCGCGATGGCGATGCCCTCGCCGAGGACGCGCTCCAGAACTTTTCTTCCTTCGTCGATCAGGTCGGGGAGGAGCACCACTTGCGGCTCGAGCACCTGCTTGCGGCTGAATGCGAGCAGTTGCTGGCTCAGCCGGCCGGCGCGCTGGCACGCGGCGACCGCCTGGTCGAGCCGCCGGATCACTGGGGGGTCGCTGCTTTGCAGTCGCGCGATCTCCGCGAAGCCCATGATCGCAGCGAGCAGGTTGTTGAAATCGTGCGCGACGCCGCCCGCCAACTGGCCGACTGCCTCCATTTTCTGCGCTTGGAGGAACTCGCGTTCGAGGGTCTTCAGCTCGGTGATGTCCTGCACGACGAAGAGCGCTTCCGCCTCGTCGCGCTGCTGGATCACGCAGGTAAAGACATGCAGTTCGCGGATGCGGCCGTCGGCTGCTGCCAGTTGCGCCTCGCGCAGCCGCAGACCATCGGGCGGCGTGCGGTGGGCATGGGCCAGTTGCGACGGCGCCCACCGCCACAGCGAATCGACCGCCATGCCCATCAGTTCGGCGAATGGCCGGTCGACGAGGCGGAGCGCGTGCCGATTCGCGCTGCGGATCTTTCCGTCGGTGCCGCAGATGAAAAGTGCGCTCGGTGCGGCTTCGATGATCTGACGAAAATAGGCGGACGTGTCGGCGAGCTCCGCCGTGCGCTGTCGCACCTTCTCTTCCAGTGTGCGGTTCATTCCCTCGATCTGCCGCTCGTAGTTTCGTCCGGCAAATCGCGCGGCAATCGTCCCGAGCACGATGAATCCGCAGAAAAGCGGCAGCGCCGCAACGGTGACCCGGTCGCGCAACGACCGCGCGCGCGCTTCGATGGCACGATAGTTCGAATGCACCGACACCTGCCACGGCGCGCCCGTCACGCGGTGTCGCACGACGAGATGCGTGTCTCCGGCGTAATCTTGTCCGGTGAGCAGCTCGGCTCTTCCCCCGGACGCGGGAGCCGCGGGCCCGGCGGCAAAAGGAACTCGCATCCCAATCGCGGCGAGTTCCGGGTGGCAGAGAATCGTCGCGCGGTCGTCCAACAAACACAGGAAACCCGCGTCGTCGTAGGGGCTGCGGCTGAGGCTTTCCTGAAGGCGCCGTTGCACGGCGCCCGGTGCTTCGCCCGCGGCAAGTTCCCGCTCAAGCAGGAGCGCGATGCGACGCGCTTGGTCGGCTGCGGTGTGGCGCTGGACTTCGACGTAGGTTTCGCCGATGCGCTCCAACAAATAGGCCCGCCCCAAGAGGACGACCAGCAGAGTGGCCACCGTGAGCGCGAGGCCGGTCGCGAGCGTCAGCCTCGTCAGCCGCATCTTCGGCTCCAGAGCCTGCGAACGCTCGCCGCCCTTGTCGCGAGTCCCGCGGCGAACGGCGAGGGTTTTGATCCAATTGGAAATTCGCGAATGCATGCGCAGGCGATGTGTCGAACGAACCGTCCCTTGCCGTCAGCGTCGCATCGCGAGCCAGCGCGCGAAAAGCCAGCGAACGATCGGTGTCAGGCGAGTGCGGTTGTAGAGGTCGCCGGTGCGACGGATTGCCTCGGCCTGCGTGGGATAAGGATGAATCGTTGCGCCGACCGTTCGCAAACCGGCGCGGCTTTTCATGGCCAGCGCGAGTTCGGAAACAAGATCGCCCGCGTGCGCGGCAACGACAGTAGCGCCGACGATTTCATCGGTTCCCTGGCGCACATGCACCTTCACGAAGCCCTCGCTTTCGCCGTCGAGGATGGCGCGATCGACCTGAGTCAGCGGTTGCGTAAAGGTGTCGATGGCGATGCCGCGAGTGACCGCCTCCTTTTCGTAGAGCCCCACGTGGGCGATCTCCGGCGAGGTGTAGGTCGCCCACGGGATCGTCAGAGCGCTGACCCTGGCCCGGCCGAGAAACAGCGCATTTTGAATCACGATGCGCGCCATGAAGTCGGCCGCGTGCGTGAATTGAAACGGCGAGCAGATGTCGCCGCAGGCAAAGATGCGCGGATTGGTTGTTCGCAGGTGATCGTCCACCTTTACGCCCTTGCGGTCGTATTCGACTCCGACGGCATCGAGGCCCAGCGCCTCGGTGTTGGGAGCGCGACCGACTGCGACCAGAAGTTCGTCCACGACCAGATCGTAGTCCTTCCCGTGCGAGGAAACCTGCAGACGAACGCCTCCCGGCGCCCGGCTCAGTTTCAAATCCTTTCCGCAGCAGAGCAGTTGCACGCCGTCGCGCTGCAACGCCGCCTGCACCACCTCCACCGCATCGCGGTCCTCGCGCGGCAGAATGCCGTGCTCGGCCTCCACGAGAAAAACTTCCGCGCCGAACCGGGCGAAGCTTTGCGCCATCTCGCAACCGATCGGCCCCGCGCCGATGATCGCGAGCCGCCGCGGGAGCTTCGTGAGGGTGAACAGCGTTTCGTTGGTGTGATACGGCACGTCGCGCAGGCCCGGAATGGGCGGCGCCGATGCGCGCGCACCGGTAGCAATGACCGCCTTGCTGAAACGCAGGAGTTTATCGCCGACGCTGACTTGGTTGCCTCCGGTGAACCGGGCGGCGCCGAAGAACACATCGACGCCAAGCTCCGCGAAACGCCGCGCCGAATCGTGCGGGCTGATACCGCCGAGAATCTCTCGCGACAAACCGACGACGCCTTCCGGGCCTGGCTCGGCCGCGAGGATCTCAACCAGTTCGATCCCGCCGCGCAGGTCGCACGCGTTTCGCCGATCTTCAAATGGTTCAAATCCGACTTCGTCGAACGCGGCGCGCTCGGCCGCGTGCTCGAGCAGTTCGGCCCGGAGCGATACCGCGGGTTCCTCGTCAGCCAACGCTACAGCGTCGAATACCGCGACTACGACTGGGGCCTGAACGACCAGGGCGAACGCGGCCGCAATTATCGCCGCGGATTCTTCGGCAAGCTTTTCTAGTTTCGCCATGACTCCGCTCGTAATGGCCTTCTTCAAGGCACCCCGCCCCGGCACGGTGAAAACCCGCCTCGGACGAGAAATCGGACACGAGCAGGCGACGGCGCTGTATCGCCGCATGGGCGAAGAGCAACTCGCGCGAATACCGGACGAGATGCGCACTGAAGTGCACTACGCCCCGCGTGGAGCGAAGCCCGACATGACCGAGTGGCTGGGTCAGCGTCATTATCGCGCGCAGACCGGCGGCGACCTCGGGCAGCGGATGAGTCACGCATTTCTCGCCGGTTTCCGACGCGGCTATCGGCCGATGCTCGCCATCGGCGCGGATTGTCCAGACCTCGACGAGGCCTGCTTGCGCGAGGCGGTGGGATTGCTTGCGACGCACGAGGTCGTCATCGGGCCGGCGAGCGACGGCGGCTACTACCTCATCGGGCTGCGCGCGCCCGCGCCGAGTCTGTTTACCGGGATTAATTGGAGCACCTCGACCGTCCTTGCCGAAACGCTGCGGCGCGCTGCAGAGCAAAGATTGAGCGTGGCGCTGCTGCGCGAACGACTGGATATCGACGACCTGCCCACGCTCCAGCGCTACCTCGACAGCCGTCGCGAGCCGCTCACCGGGACGTGAGCATCGTCGCCTACCTAGCGGGCCTTGATCGAGCGCGCACTTTGCTATGGAGCGCCTTTGGGTGGTATCTGATCATGATCTTGCGACACCCACCAGGGTCATTTGACGCGTGGGCGAACGCCGCGGGAATCGCGGTTGTCGTCGGCGCGATTCTCCTGGCGAACGCCGACCATGCCGGCGTTTCGCCGCAAAAACTGGGTTTCTGGCCCATCGCTCGCTTCTTCCTCATTCCGTTTTGCGTTTCGAGTTTTTCGACAGCGATGCGCGCATCGGGATTGGTGCTGATCTTTTCCCGCGACATGAACGACAATCTCTGGGGTGTGGGCGCAGTCGCAGGGTTGCTCGCCACACGTTGGTCGGCTCGCCTGTGGCGTGCAGCACAGCGGAGCTAGGCCGAATGCTCGTTTGCCGCCGGCTCAATTCGCTCGGAAAAGCCGCCCCCGGTGCGGGCGCGGCATGGAATAACGAATCGCCCGCGAGCAGGCTCCTACCATCGGAGGCTCAGCCGAAACGCGTCCGCAATGCGCGCAGGGCGCGAAGCGCCGCGGCGGCGTGGGGGCGAAAGCCGTCGGAGACGCGCGCGTCGCCTTCGACACGTGCCCAGAACTGCTCGGCCAAAGGCGCGACTTCAGGCCAGAGATCGAGCTCTTGCGGCATCGGGGCCAGCGGCGCGAATTCCGGCGCGGGCGTAGCGTCGCCAGTGCGCGGCGCCCAGTGCATCGGCAGCATGTCGTAGGTCGGCGCGAGCGCGAGCGGCAGGCCGAGATCGAGGAAGAAGGACAGGTTGCCGAAATGCATGTCGGTGTTGCCGATCAACCGGCCGAACAGCGCACGCAGGCGCACCGCGCGAAGATCGAAATCGCTGATCCAGCCGGCCGCGTGCAGCCCGGCGGCGGCGAGCGACCAGTCGTTGGTGTCGGGGCCGGTGAAGCCCGCGTCGTGCAACGCGCGCAGCGACACGACGCCGCGGCGGCCGTGGGTGCCCACACGGTCGAAGCGTTCGAGTTCGTAGAAACGCCGGGCGCCGCAATCGAGAATCTGGGGGGCGGCCGACTCCGCATCGCCGCGCGAAGACCACGTGAGCAACTTCAGCGCGATGGCTTCGGCCGCAAGCAGGTCCGCCCAGCGTCGGCCGGTCGGAGTGTCGAGGCGATCGGTGAACTTGACGAGAACCCCACGCGCATTGGCGGCAGCTTGATTGTGCAGCCACGCCGTGAACTTAGGCTGCTCTCCTTCGACCGAAGAGCCGACGGATTCACCGGCATTGGCTTGTTCGGCCAAGCCCGGATAGCGACTTTCGCGATCCCCCACAGCTAATAGATTGGTGCGGGATGCGTTGATTGCGCGCGAGGTCGCGCTGGACCCCAGGACCAAGTTGCCTGGCAAATCGTAGCCCCATTCTCGGAGGTAGACCAAAGTGTCATCGTCGCTCCAATTCCGTGGGTCGCTCGGCAAACCGAAGGCGGTCGGTAGTTGGCGAGCGATCGCTCGGCCGAGGAAGCCTTGCGGACGAAGATCGGCAACGAAGAACGGTAGGCCCTCGCAAAATCCGGCGTGGTCGTGAACTTGATCGGCCCAATCGGGATGGAGCGAGGGAGACGCCCATTCGAGTCTCCAGCCACCGTGCAGCGGCGTAAGCGCGGCCCATTGGTAGGCGACGCCGTTGGCGCCGATGCGAGAAATCGCTAAAGGACCCGACTGACGCTGAATCGCGCGGCGGGCGGCGTAGCGAGTGTTGCGGGTCTTTCCGAGCTGCTCGATGCCGTCGCCGAGCGTCGCCAACGCACGCAGCACGGTTCGCCGGTCGACCCCCGTTGCCGCAGCCAAGGCTTGGGCGCCAGCCGGCCCGCCCGCCTGCAAGTGCAGGCGAATTTGAGCGGGATCGATGGAAGTTGGTCGGGGCATGAGGACGCTGTTTTGACCAGATATTTTGACGATTTATCAGAACAACTGTCGTTTTCAATCAGCGATTTATGCGGCTATCGGTGCCTATTTTGTCCAGATATTTTGTCGAATTGATCGGAAGCGACGGATGACACTTGAGCAGCAAAAAAAGCGCAGCCGTTTCGGGCCGCGCTGGAGAATCGGTCGCCTGCAAGCAGGCTCCTACAAGTGGAGGCTCAGGCTTCGAGCTGCGGGCGCTTCGCTTCCGGCCAGTCGACGTGGAAGAATTTTCCACGCGGTTGGTCGACGCGCTCGTAAGTGTGGGCGCCGAAGTAGTCGCGTTGCGCCTGGAGCAGGTTCGCCGGCAGGCGGGCCGAGCGGTAGCTGTCGTAGTAAGCGAGGGCGGACGAGAACGTCGGAGCCGGCACGCCGTATTCGGCGGCGAGCGAGACGACCTTGCGCCAGTTTTCCTGCGCGGCCTTCACCGTCTTGTTGAAATACGGGTCGAGGAGCAGGTTCGCGAGGTCCGGGTTGCGCGCGTAGGCCTCGGTGATCTTCTGGAGGAACGCGGCGCGGATGATGCAGCCGCCTCGCCAGATCTGGGCGATCTCGCCGAAGTTGAGCTTCCAGTTGTATTCCTTCTGCGCGGTGCGCATGAGCTGGAAGCCTTGCGCGTAGGAGCAAATCTTCGAGCAGTAGAGCGCGTCGTGGATCGCTTGGATGAGCGCTTTCTTCGAGCCGCGATAATTTTTCTTCGCGGGGCCTTTGAGGATTTTCGAGGCGGCGACGCGCTCTTCCTTGATGGCGGAGATGCAGCGCGCGAACACGGACTCGGCGATCGTCGGCGCGGCGACGCCCATGTCGAGCGCGTTGACCGAGGTCCATTTGCCGGTGCCTTTCTGGCCGGCGGTGTCGAGGACGATGTCGACGAAGGCCTTCTTTTTCGTCTTCGGATCCTTCTGCTGGAGAATGTCGGCGGTGATCTCGATGAGGAAGCTGTCGAGCGCGCCCTTGTTCCACTCGGCGAAGATCGCGGCTTGTTCGGCGGGCTTGAGGCCGAGGAGGCCGGACATCAGCGCGTAGGCCTCACAGATCATCTGCATGTCGCCATACTCGATGCCGTTGTGGACCATCTTCACGTAGTGGCCCGCGCCGTTCTCGCCGATGTAGGTCGTGCAGGGCACGCCGCCGGTGACGGGCTGGCCGGGCTTGGCGCCGGGGATGGGCTTGCCGGTCTTCGCGTCGACTTTGGCAGCGACGGCTTCCCAGATCGGTTTCAGTTCCTTGAACGCGGCGGGATCGCCGCCGGGCATGAGCGACGGGCCGAAGCGCGCGCCTTCTTCGCCGCCGGACACGCCGGAGCCGATGAAGCGCAGGCCTTTTTCGCGGAGGGCTTTTTCGCGGCGGATGGTGTCGGTCCAGAGCGCGTTGCCGCCGTCGATGATGATGTCGCCCGGCTCGAAGACGGAGACGAGGCCGTCGATGACGGCGTCGGTGGCTTTGCCGGCTTGGACGAGGATGATCGCCTTGCGGGGTTTCGCGAGCGACGCGGCGAACTCCTGGAGAGTTTTCGTGCCGACGAGACCGCCGGGCGTGTTCGGGTTGTCGGCGACGAACTTGTCGGTCTTCTCGACGGTGCGGTTGTAGACCGAGATCTGGAAGCCGTGGTCGGCGATGTTGAGCGCGAGGTTCTGACCCATGACGGCGAGGCCGATGAGTCCGATGTCAGAGTGCGTCTTGGCCATAAGATGTGGAGCGGCGAACCTAGCCATGGCCGCGCCCGAGACCAAATCAAAAGCCGGTCACGTCGTTGCTTATTACGCGCCGGAGGGCAAAAAGTTCGCCGGCGAACGAATCGCGAGCGGCGGGGGGGCGGGATCGGTTCTTAGCGACCGAGCGGTAGCGGAGACGCGTTTGGGCGGGTCGCAGACCGGCCCTACTTGTCGTCAGGGCGCCTTTTGCTGCTTGTTGTTGTAGGCACCGGCGCTGGGGAAGAACGGTGCGATCTTTTCCACGACCGGCGTCAGCCACTTGGGCTCGTTGCGGTTGTAGACCCACGAGAAAAACATGATCGAGACGACGACGAACACGATGACGCCGAGCACGATTTTGTTCATCTGCGCGACTTTGCGCAGGATGACGATCGCGATGACGAACGCGGCGATGCCGATACCGAGCTTCAGCCACGTAGCGGGCGGAATCTTCTGCGCGGTCTCGAGTGCGGAGGTGGCCAGCAAAAGCGTCATGCTCCCACCGCTATTCCGAACGCGCGGCGAGACGAGCCGATTTTAGGGGTGCGGCGGGTTTCACGAGGCTTTGGCAAACGCCGTCGCCGGGGGATTGGCGTCCCCGTCAGCGAAACTCCGGCCGCGGCGGCGTGAACACCTGCACCTCGTCCGCGTCCTCGAGGATTTCGATGCTGTGCTCGACACCGGCCGGGACGGCGTAGGTGTCGCCCGGCCCGAGTTCACGCGCGCCGTCCCGCGTCAGCACGCGAGTGCGGCCGAACAGGATGTAGCCGATCTGCTCGTTCGGGTGCGAGTGGAACGGGATGCGGTTGCCGACGCGGTAGTGCATCACGGTCATCATGCACTGCGGTCCGGTCGCGAGCAGGTCGAACGCGACACCGAACGAGTTTCTTTTCTGGGCCTCGGAGGCGAGGGTAACGTGGATCATGGGGAAAGGAGTTGGCAGATCGCGGCCCGCCGCGCGGCGCCCGCAGGGTTGTTCAGGGACCGTAGCTCACCGCCAACGTGGCGGAGCCCAGCGAGTGGAGGTGGACAAAAAATCCCACCATCGCGGCGCTCGCATCGTCGGGCAGGTCCAGGCGCGGCACGTCGAGCGCGTGCACGGTGAAGATGTAGCGGTGCGTCTCGCCCGCCGGCGGCGCCGCGCCGCCGTAGCCGGGCGCGCCGAAATCCGTGCGCATCTCGCGGCTGCCCGCCGGCAGCGCGCTCGGACGCTTGCTCGCTCCCGCCGCCAGCTCGTGCGTCGTCGCGGGAAGATCGATCACGACCCAGTGCCACCAGCCCGAGCCTGTCGGAGCTTCGGGATCGAACAACGTCACGACGAAGCTCCGCGTTCCCGCCGGGGCGTTTTCCCACCGCAGGTGCGGCGAGCGGTTGCCGCCGTGGCGGCCGAAGCCGTCGAGCACCTGCGCCTCGGGGAGCCGGCCGCCGGGCGCCAAGTCGGCGCTGGAGAGACGGAACGCCGCCGCTGCCGGCTCGCCGCCGGCCGCGAGATCCTTGGCGGCGAAGGAAAATCCGAGGAAGCCGACGGCGACGAGCGCGGCGAGTGCGCGTCCGAAAAAGCCGGCGAGAGAGCGAGGATAATTTTTCATGGACGGGGCGAGCTTACCCGTTCCTCCGCTCGACCGCGCTCCCGCTTCGCTCAGAAAGCGGCCGTTCGCGCTCAATGCGGCGCTGGGCCGCGCAGTTGCCGCGGGCTCTGCCCGAAATGTCGCCGGAAGCGCGCGGAGAACTGCGAGACGCTGTCGTAGCCGACCTCGAGCGCCACCTGCACGACCGGCAGTTCGCTCGATTGCAGCAGCACGAGCGCGCGCCCCATGCGCACCTCTTGCAGGACGCGCCGGAAGCTCGTGTCCTCCCGCTCGAGCCGGCGGCGGAGCGTGGCTTCGCTCATGCCGAGCTGGCGCGCCACCGCATCGACGCGCCACCGTCGCGGAGCGTCGGAACCGACGAGCCGCCGCACGCGCGTGGATATCCGGTTCAGCCGGCTCGGATCGAAACGCAGGCCGAGCTCCGCGAGCGCCAACACGACTTCCTGCAACTGGTGCCGCGCGAGGGCCGGCGGCGGCCCTGCGGTCTCGTCGCACGCCGCCAAGGCCCGGACGAAAGCCGCGCGCAGAAACGCCGGCGGTCGCGCGATCCGCCGTGCACCGGCAATGGGCGTCAGGCGCACGCCGGGCGGCTCGCTCTCGAGACACAGCGCGGGATCGATCGACAGGCTCTCGGCCAGGTAGGGGCCGGTGGCCGGCGGAGTGTTGACGACCTCGACCTCGCAACCGCCGGAGAGCGCGATCATCTCGCCTTCGCGCGCGACGATCTCCTCGCCGTCGAGCTTCAGGTGCTTCACGCCCGCGCGCACGAGGATCAGCGAGGGAAACTCCACGGCCACCCGCCACAACGGCCGGCCGCCTTCCTGCACGACATGCAGGGCGAGGCCCAGACCGGGCCGGACATGGAGCGAGCGCTTCATCGCGTCACGCTGAGCAGGGCCTGTCGCGGAGACCATGGCAAATCGACCGGCGCTCAGCCGGCGTTCTCCTCGGCCGCGGCGGGAAAAGCGGAAACGGAATTTCGAAACGGCATCGTCGGGATTGGAGCGGGTTTTCTGGCGTGGGGAAGCCGCGTGTCCGGCGGGCCGCGCGATTGAGCGTTTGCGGCACGCGTTTGCGCGGAAGCGGGAGGTCGCGCCCCGCGCCGTCCGCTACGCTGCCGCCATGACCAAACTCCGAAGGCCGGCGGATACGCTCGGCGACTGCATGTGGCTGCCGCGCTTCATCGACAAATGCCGGCTGCATCACGCCGGCGCGCTGCCGGCGGATTTTCAGGCGCCGTTCTGCAGCCCATTCGGGATCGACGGGATTTTTCTCCAGCACTTCGCACTGACGAAAGACGAAATGCTCGCCGCAGTCGGTGCGGCGGCGGACGACGCGGCGGTGGCGGCCTGGCTCGCTTCGCGCGGCACTTTCACAGCGGAGAAAATCGCGGCGTGGAACGCGCTCGCTCCCCAGATCGGCAAGCCCGGATTCCCGGGAGAGAAGGGCTTCGCGTGGGCGCGGCGGCACCTCTACGCGGCCTGCACCGATCCGCGCGTCGACAGCGGTTTCACCGCCATCGCGTGGGACGAGGGTTTCCTGGACGAGATCGCGCCGCGCGCGCCGGCCGCGGACGATCGCGCTGCGCAGCCTCAGTAGCGCCCGGCGATGCCGAGGTAATCGAGCAACCACGCCTCTTTCCAGATGCGGAAGCGGCCTTCGGGCGTGATCTTGCCGTGCTCCTCGCGCTCGGCGTGCGGGAGCAGGAAACCGAGTTCGGTGTTCACTTGCTCCATCGCTTGCTGCTGACGGTTGAGGTCGTCGAGCGGATCGGTTTCCCACGGCACGAGCTGCTCGCCGGACTGGGCGAGACGCGCGAGGTGATACGCGACGAACTTCGGCAACGCGCGTCGCCACGGGCTGCGGTCGACGAACCAGTTCTCCGGATAAAAGCCACCGAAGGGCAGGAAGAAATTGTCGGTGACGTAGCGTCGGCCGCTCTGCGTCTCGGTTGAGAGGCTGTAGCAGACGGTGATCGCGCCGCTGTCCTGTGGCAGGAACGCCACCTGCAGGCGCATCGTGTGATCGGCGCTTTGGTAAACCGACACGCGCAGCCAGATGCCTCCGCCGACTTCAGCTTTCAGCGCCTGCACGGGCGTGAAGCGGTTGTCGCGCAGCCAATCGCGCACGCGCAGCAGTCGCTCCTGCACCGGCCACTCGTCGCCGCTGGTGTTGGCGGTGAATTTCGGAAACAGCGGCAGCGGACTCAGGCTGATCGCGGACACGCGCAGCCAGTTGAAACCGGATTCGGCGAGGAACCACACGAGAAACGCCGTCGCCGCCACGACCCAGAACGGCCGGTCGATCCAGTCGAAGCGCGCGTTGGTCTCCGCCATGAACAGCGCAAAGAGCACCCAGCGCAGCCAGCGGATCGGGATGGCGAGCAACGGCGATGCGATGCGGAGGTTGATGTAGAACAGCAACAGCAGCAGCGCGGCCGCGGGCGCGAGGAAGAGCGTGAGTGTTTCCGTCATCGCGCGAGGAGTGGCGCAGGCGTCTCGCCTGCAATGAACGTCGGAGCAGGCGGGACGCCTGCGCTACTACGGCGGCTTACGACCGCCGCTACAGGTCTGAGTTGCGCGGTCATGGCCCGTCGGCGTGGTCGCCGCTCCGCGAAATCAAATCAGCTCAGCCGCACCGGCATGATCACGCACACGAAGCTCTCCAGCGTCTTGAACACGCCGGGGCTCACCTCGTCCTTCAACTCGAAGAACACCTGGTCCTTCGTGAGGGCGCGGAGCGGATCCATGATGAATTGCGGGTTGAATGCGACCTGGAGTTCCGGGCCGCTGTAGGCGATCGCCATCGATTCGTGCGACTCGCCGAAGTCCGGCGACGACGCGGTGATTTCGAGGAGGTTGGCGGAGAGTTTGATCTTAACCGAGTTCGACTTCTCGGAGGTGACGAGGGCGGCGCGGTGCACGCACTGGAGGAACAGTTCGCGCTCGAGCGCGATGCGCTGGTGCGTCTCCTTCGGGATGACCTGCTGGTAATTCGGGTAGTTGCCCTCGACGACTTTCGAGAAGAGGTAGATCGCGTCGGTGAGGCCGGAGGTGTCCTTGTTCGTATCGATCTGGAACGCGGCGCGGCGATCGTTGAAGGCGATCTTGAGCTGGTCGCCCTTGCCGAGGAGGCGGAGCAGTTCGGCCACAGTCTTCGCGGGCAGGATGATCGCGCCGGAGCTGGCGGCGGGCACGGGCATCTCCTTCGCCACGAGCGCAAGGCGGCGGCCGTCGGTCGCGACGAGCGCGAGCTTGCCGTCCTTGAAGTTGAAATAGACGCCGTTGAGGATGTAGCGCGTCTCGTCGGTCGATTGCGCGTAGGCGACGTTGCCGAGCATGCCGGCGAGCTCGGCTTGTTCGAGGGAGAACGTCTTGTCGTCGCCGGTATCGGGCAGCTTCGGGAACTCCTCGGCGCCGATGCCCATGATTTTGAAATTGGAGCCGCCGGACGCGATCTTCACCTGATGATTCGCCGCGGCGTCGACGGTGACGTCGACGTTGGGCAACTCGCGCACGATGGTGGCGAGGCGCTTCACCGGGAGCGTGACGCTGCCGCCTTCCTTCACCTCGGCCTTGATCTTGCAGCGAATGCCGAGGTCGAGGTTCGTGGTGGAGAGCGAGATTTGATCCTTTTCCGCCTCGATGAGCACGTTGCTCAGGATGGGCATGGCCGCCTTCGATCCCACGACGTTGAGGACCTGAGCCAGGCCGTTGCTGAAGTGGTCGCGATTGATCTTAAATTTCATCGGGCGGGCAGGGTGTTAGGGTTTCCCACAGAATGGATAGATAGAGAGGGATTCAATAAGGAAGTATCCGTATTATTATGGTCCAAGAATATCGCGGTAACTCCGAGGTTTTCCGAGGGAAAAACCGGATGCCCGGCGCCTGCGAACAACTGTGGAGCAAGGGCGAATAAGTCGGTGGTTGTTCACAGGAAAAAGTTATTCGGGGTTTTCCCCGCGCATCTTCACAACGCGCTTGCGAAGAACTCGCATGCGGGCGTGCCGTGCCGCGCGCTGGTAGTGGGCGAAGAGGCCGTAGGCGATGTAACCGAGGAAAACGAAGAAGAACGCCACCTCGCGCAACCGCACCACGAGCGCCGCGATCACCACCATCAGCACGAAGGTCTGGAAGCGCGTCTTCGTCTCCCAATTGATCTGCTTGAAGCTCGGGTAGCGCACGGTGCTCACCATGAGGAACGCCACGAGGATCAGCAGCAGCGGCATCGCCACCGTGAGCTGGCGCAGCTCGCGGTCATTGCGGGCGAAGTTCACGAGCAACAGCACCAGCGACGCCACCGTGCCGGCCGCCGCGGGGATCGGCAGGCCGACGAAGTCCTTGCTCGACTCCGCCTCGGCGCGGTGGAGCAGGGGGTTCGTGATGACGTTGAAGCGCGCCAGCCGCACCGCGCCGCACAGCAGGTAGATGAACGCGATGAACCAGCCCAGCTCGCGGAACCACTGGTATTGCTCGCGCGGCGCGAGGATGAGAAAAAACACCATCAGCGCCGGCGCGACGCCGAACGACACCACGTCCGCCAGCGAGTCGAACTCCGCGCCGAACAGCGACGTGCGCCCGCCCCAACGTGCGAGCCGCCCGTCGAGCGAGTCGAACACCACTGCGAGCAGGATGAACCACACCGCCTGCGTGTAGAGCTCGAGCGCATTCTGGGCGGTGTGCGCGGTCGCATATTCGCCCGCATCGGTGATGAGGCGCGCCTGGATGCAGCGGATGACCGCGATGAACCCGCAGAACAGGTTCCCTGCCGTCATCAGATTCGGCAGGAAATAAATGCGGCTCGCCTGGGTGACGTTGTAGGGATTCTCGCGATCTTTGAGATCGGACATGGGGCGCGGCGGGCGATTACTTTTTCGTCAGGCTCTCGAGGTATTTCCAGAACTTCGAGTCCTGCTCGAAGAGCTGCTTCTCGGAAACCGGCAACTTGAGGCGGAAAAGCGCGTCCTCCAGCGAATCCTTGTGCAGGATGTAATGCGTGTGAAGCTGATCGCCCTCGACCGTGAAGTAGAACCGGAACTCGCCCGCGCGCAGCCGGTAGAAATCGACTCCGCCACGGTTGAACTTGCCCAAAGGCTCGCGCGGGTGCGCCAGATCGGACGGCTTCACCTTGCTGATCGGCTCGATGGCCTCCAACTGGGCGAGTTGGTCGAGCCGGTTCAGCTCGCGCATGCTCTGCTCGGAAAAAGTGACTTGGAACATAAGCGTGAAAGCGGTCGTAACCGCGCCACGGGCTGGTCGTCTTGCCAGATGCCGGCAATCCTCCCAACACCGCTATGGCGCCAAGGTCTCTAGTTCTCTCCCTGCTCGCAGCAACGCTAATCCCGGTCCTGACGCTCGCCGCCGAACCCGCCGCGTCGCCCGCTCCCGCCTCGACCCCCGCCGGCCCCGGGTTGAACGCCCGCCAACGTGAACTTCTGGAAAAATTCGACAAGAACCACGACGGCCGCATCGACGACGAAGAAAAACTCGCCGCGCGCGCCTACATGCGCGGCATGAGCGGCGGCGGCCCGAAGGAGCGCTACAAGAAAGCGCTGAAGCTCTTCGACAAAAACGGCGACGGCAAACTCGACGACGCCGAACGCACCGAAGCCGAGAAAGCCCGCGAGGAATTCCAGGCCAACCGCGAAGCCGTCCTGAAACGCTTCGACCGCGACGGCGACGGCGTCCTCAACGAAGAGGAGCGCGCCGCCGCCCTCAAAGCCCGCCAAAAGCGTCGCCTCGACAAGTAGGGACGGCTTTTCAACCGCCCAAAAAACGCAAACGCGCGCGCCGCCCGCGCGCCCGCTTCGCATCCGGCGCCCTGCCGCCTCCCGTAGCAGCCGACGTGAGGAGGCTGACCCCACCGCCATCGCTCCGCCCGCCTTGCGCCCGCCACCCCACGGGCCACGCCCCCACTCAGCCTAAATTCCGCAGTTGAAACGCGGAGAGCGCGGAGGACGCGGAGGAGAACGCGGGAAAATCCGGCCCGCGAAGGACTCACCTGCCGGTTGAAGGGCCGCGGAGCGGAATGATCGGAATTTCTCCTCTGCGCTCTCCGCGTCCTCCGCGTTTCCACTGCGTCAGTAGCCATCCGAGCGACGATAGAAGCGCACCCGCAAACCCTCCGCGGCTGCCCCAACGCTGTTGCGCGCCCCTCGCGCCGCGCTACCGTCTCGCGCAAAAAACCGCCCGCCATCGCGCATCGCGAGGCTTGCCCGCCTTCGGCGGCTCCCCACCAGCGAACCATGGCGATCCACCCACCGCTTCCCGCGCCGTTCCCCATGCTCCCCGTTTCCCTCGCCGACATCCGCGCCGCGCGCCGCCGCATCCGTGGCGGAGTCGTCGTCACGCCCTGCCCCGAATCGATCCCGCTCTCCGAAATCACCGGCGCGCACATCTACTGCAAACTCGACAACCTCCAGCGCACCGGCTCGTTCAAGGAACGCGGCGCCCGCAACGCCCTCCTCCAGCTCTCGCGTGAACAGCGCACTCGCGGCGTCATCGCCGCTTCCGCCGGCAACCACGCCGCCGCCCTCGCTTACCACGGCAAACTCCTCGGCATCCCCGTCACGGTCGTGATGCCCGACTACGCGCCGCTCATCAAAATCAGCACCTGCAAAAAACTCGGCGCGACCGTCCTCGTCCACGGCGCCGATTTCGCCGCCGCCCGCGCCAAAGCCGACGCGCTCGTCCGCGACGAACACCTCACCTACATCCACGGCTTCGACGCCCCCGAAATCATCGCCGGCCAGGGCACGCTCGGTCTCGAAATCCTCGAACAAGTCCACACCCTCGACGCCATCGTCTGCCCCGTCGGCGGCGGCGGCCTCCTCGCCGGCGTCGCCCTCGCCGTGAAATCGCTCCGCCCCGCCGTGAAAATCATCGGCGTCGAAAGCACCGCCACCGGCAACCTCACCGCCGCCCTTCGCGCCCGCAAACCCGTCCTCACCCCGCGCCGCGCCACGCTCGCCGACGGCCTCGCCACCCTCACCGTCGGCGCGAATTCGTTTTCGATTCTCCGCCAGCACGTCGACCGCGTCGTCCGCGTCACCGAGGAGCAAATCTCCGTCGCCATCCTCCGCATGATCGAGATGGAGAAAATCGTCGTCGAAGGCGCCGCCGCCACGCCGCTCGCGGCGATGATGTCCGGGCAACTCCCCGAACTCGCCGGCAAGAACGTCGTGCTCGTCGCCGGCGGCGGCAACATCGACCCCGCCATCCTCAGCCGCGTGATCGAAAAAGGCCTCGTCAGCGACGGCCGCATCACGCGCTTCACCGTCACGATCAGCGATCGCCCCGGCGGCCTCGCCGCCCTCGCGCGCGTCATCGCGCAATCCGGCGCCAGCGTGAAAGACATCGCGCACGACCGCGCCTTCAGCGGCCCCGACGTCCACGCCGTCAACGCCGTCTGCACCGTCGAGACGCGCGACCAGGCGCACGTCCGCGCCCTCCACCGCGCCCTCCGCGAAGCCGGCTTCCCCCTCGTCGTCGCCAACTGAGCAACTCTCCGCGCCGCAGCGCCGGTCTTGCAAAGACGGGTAGGACGAGTCGTCCCGACGAACCGACCGGAGGCCATCACCGGAACGCCCGCAGCCAGGTAGGGTTTCCACCGTCAGGCGGCGCCACGCGCCGGCGACGCGAACCCGCGCAACCCTTGACCCAGCTCAAAGCGTCGCGCCGCGCCCCTCGCTACATTACCGGCGCAATGAACACCTCCTCCACGTCTCCCGCTCCCTTCACGATCCAAACCACCGTCGGCGAAATGGTCGCCGCCCGCCCCGCGCTCTCGCGCCTCTTCGAAAAACTCGGCATCGACTTCTGCTGCGGCGGCAAAAAACCGCTCGCCGAACTCGCCGCCGCCCGCGGCCTCGATCCCGCCACCGTGCTCGCGCTGATCGACGCCGCCCTCGCCGTCACGCCCGGGACCGACGACATCAACCCCGCCACGCTCTCGCTCACCGAACTCGCCGATCATATCGAGCGCACGCACCACGAATACACGAAAGCCGAGTTGCCCCGCCTCGTCGAAATGGCCGAGCGCGTCGCCCGCAAGCACGCCTGGCGCGACGACCGCCTGAAGGAAGTCGCCGAGACCGTCTCGATTCTCGCCCACGAAATGTTCAGCCACATGGCGAAGGAGGAAAACGTGCTCTTCCCGATCGTCCGCCAGCTCGATAGCGGCGCGCCGGACGAGTTTCACTGCGGTTCGATCGCCAACCCGATCCGCCAGATGGAAGCCGAGCACGAATTCGCCGGCCGCGCTGTCGCGCGCCTGCGCGAACTCACCGACGGTTTCCGCCCCGACGAAAACGCCTGCAACACCCACCGCGCCCTCCTCGGCGGCCTGGAAGAATTCGAGTCCGACCTGCACCGTCACGTGCACAAGGAAAACAACATCCTCTTCCCCCGCGCCCTCGACCGCGCCGCGGGCAGATGAGCTTTGCCTTGATTCCAAATCCGCGGCGGAGACGATCACCGACGCTAGCAAGTGTGAGAGCCCAACCGCTTTGCCTTGATTCCAAATCCGCGGCGGAGACGATCGCCTCGGTGGCGGTCCGCGCAAAGAGTCCGGCTTTGCCTTGATTCCAAATCCGCGGCGGAGACGATCCGCGGCGCGCCTGCGCCACGCGCGGCCACTGCTTTGCCTTGATTCCAAATCCGCGGCGGAGACGATCGTTGCCGATCTCCACGCCGGGCGCCATCGCGCTTTGCCTTGATTCCAAATCCGCGGCGGAGACGATCAGTCGGGGGCGTCGGTGTCACCGTCGATGTGCTTTGCCTTGATTCCAAATCCGCGGCGGAGACGATCCGACACAGTTTTGCCACCTACCACTTGGCGGCTTTGCCTTGATTCCAAATCCGCGGCGGAGACGATCTCTTCGCGCGTCATCGAGACGACGAGCCCGGCTTTGCCTTGATTCCAAATCCGCGGCGGAGACGATCCTGATCAGCGAGAACCCGGTGGAGCGGATCGCTTTGCCTTGATTCCAAATCCGCGGCGGAGACGATCTTTCCTTGCCGATGGCCCTGCGGACGACGCGCTTTGCCTTGATTCCAAATCCGCGGCGGAGACGATCGAAAAACAGGCGCAAGCCACGATCCGCACAGCTTTGCCTTGATTCCAAATCCGCGGCGGAGACGATCGCTGAAGGAATTGAAGAAGCAAACGGTCAAGCTTTGCCTTGATTCCAAATCCGCGGCGGAGACGATCCGCCGAAGCGAAGGCCCTCCTTGCGAGGGCCTTCTGCTTTTCTACCATAGCTGAATTTGTTCCGGCATGTCTTCTGGAGGCACCTCTTGGGCCGGACTTCCGTAGATCACGTAGGCTCGTTCCCACTGCGCTCGTGTCACGTAGAAGGCCCGCACCTTTCCTTCCGGTGGGATGCCCTGCTTCACCCGCTCGAGGTGCGTCTGCTGCCGTGCAAAGCTCACGCACGGGCGCACGTAGAGGCTGAATTGGATCATCTGAAATCCGTCATCGAGGAGGAATTTCCGGAAACCGGTCGCCTCCTTGCGCTGCTTCGGCGTGAGCACCGGCAGGTCGAAGGCTACGACCAGCCAGCCCATTTTGAATTTTTCCACATCCATGGCCGGTAGTGTCGCGCGGAGCCGTTGAGCACCGCTTGACGGAAGGAGCGCACGTCGCCCTCGATCACGCCGCGGATATCGAGATCGAGTCCGAGATAATCGACGCGTTGCACGGCGAAGCCGGTCACCCAGCGGCGAAATTCTCCGCTGACGACGAAGGCTTCCTCGTGCGGGCGATCCTTCACCCATTGATAGACGCGCCAATCCACGCAGGGGCGAAACGGCTCCATCAAATCGTAGGCGAGCGGCGCACTGCGTTCGCGGATGGCGTGCGAAATACCGACCGTCGGATCGAGTCCGAATCCGTAGAGTTTTTGAAGCACGGTCGAGAGCAGCACGGCGTAGCCGTAGTTGAGGAGGTCGTTCAAGCCGCCGAGTTTTCGACCGCGTGCGAAGCCCTCGATGCGCAGCCCCACGGTCAGCGCATCCCAGAACAACTTCGCGCAACCGCCCTCCTTGCGTGCGGTGCGCGCCTGGGCGGCGCGGGCGAGTTCGCGTGTGGCATCGCTCTTTGGCGCGACGAGCCCGGCAACCGCGGCTTGGTTGAGGCATTTGGCGTCGATCGTCTTTTCCCAGAGTCGGCGGCGCACTTTTTCGTCGAGCGTGAGGTGGCGGCGCGTCAGCAGCGTGTCGGCCGAGCGGCACGCGGGCAACAGGAGGCTGACGGGCTGGAAGCGCTCGCAGATGATGAGCGACACGCCGTGCTTCGCCGCTTCGAGGAAGAGGTGGCTGTGGATGCGCGCGGAGAAACTCGTGACGACAATCGCGGCGACGTCTTCAAGCGGTAGTTGACGTTTCGTGCCCTTGTCGTCGGTGGAAACGAGTTGCCCGTCCCGGCACGTCAGATCGGCCTGGGGCGAGTCGATGCTGACGATGTGGTAGGACACGGGGGAGTTTCAGCGCTGCATATCGATGCTCGCGGTCATGCGGGGTCGAAGCACGCGCAGGCCGTCTTTCACCAGAGTATTCAAGGATACATTCTGTTTGGATTCAGAACGGCCGGGCACTCGGTAGTTGATGAAATCCGGGTAACTCAAGTCCACGAGCATGCCTGATTTCTGATTCAGCTGAACCCCGCGAACCATCCAGCGGCCCTGATATCGTCCGCGAGGCACCTCCACTAGCATTCCGTTGCGCAATACAAGGGGGCGAGAACCGTCATTGCGCTCCCGAAGTTCATCGAGTCGCTGCCACACACGTTCGTAGGGGATGACGATGAATCGCAGAGCTGGGTCGAGCGCGGCGTCCTTCAAGATGGCTACGCCAAAATTATCGGCGATTACCCGCACGCCGTTCAGTTTCGCGAGTTTGCCGGACACGTCGCTGCATTGCGGCAGGCCGACAACCTTGCCCTCCGGCTCACGCGTGTGATTCACGACGAGTTTGCCGTCGGCGTTGCGCTTTTGCTGGCGAAGATGAACGAAACCGCCTTCGCGTTTCACCACGCCACGGGTGTTCTCCTCGACTCTCAATCCGCTCATGTCTGCTGGCACATGCTGCACGACGCGGCGCTCGGCGAGGCGCTGGCGGATTTGCTCCTTCAGGCCCGAGCCGAGGTCGCGGAGACGGAAGCCGCCGCGCTCGTCGAAATCGAGCAGGTCGAGGGCGGCGAGTTCGGCTTGCTGGGCAGAGTTGAGACGGCGTTCGGCGAGTAGTCGCCAAACGTTTCCGCGATTGGGGATGAAGTGCGCGGCGAGCGCCAGCACGCAGGCGTCGAGCGCGTGGTGCAGATGCGTGATGTCGCGGATTTCCGTCTTGGTGCGGACCTCGTTCTTCTCGGTGCCGTCGGGCAGCGTCACCTTCTCCATCACGCCGGGGGCGGCGGTGGCGAGGCAGCCGAGCACGTCCCAGGCCTTGCGCACCGCGCCCGTCACAGAGCCGGGCAACGCGACGAGGTGGTGCGGCTCCAGGTGCGGCAACACCTGGCGGACAGTCTGTGCACCGAGTCGCGCGAGCTGCGAAGTTTGGGTGAGTTGGCCGGGGGTGAAGGTGCGGGCTTTCTCCTCGTAGGCTTCGAGCAAAAGGAATTCCTTCCGGCGCTTTTTGCGCCGGTAGTCGTCGAGGTGGCCTTTGGTGTCGAGCGACTCGACGTGCGCCTTGAACCGCGCTGGCGTCATGATGGAGAGGTTGGGCGCGTCGGGCACTGGCTTGCCCCCTTCCTGTTGGATGAACTGCCACGCGGTGCGGTCTTTCTTCCACTTGTTGACGGCGGAGAAAGTCAGAGCGAGCGAATCGAGTGAGTCGGACGCGCGCTGTGAACGCGGGATGATGTGGTCGAGGTCGACGCGCTTGGTGACGAGATCGATGGGGCTGAATTCCTCGCCGGTGTAGGGGCAGCGCTTGCCGAGATCGAGGGCGACACGGGCCTTGCGGATGAGGCCGGCACCGATTTTCGGCGCGACCTGTGGGTCTTGTTCCAGCCATTTCACGGCGTCGCCGTGCTGTTTTAGACGCTGCCCAAGCTCCTTGGCGATGTCCTGAGCGGACAAGCCGGCCATGTCCCGCAGCTCGCGGTTCACCTCGACGGTGATTTGGGTGAAGCGCTGCTCGTCGCCTGCGCCGTAGGCGGGGTCGGCCACGAGATCGGCGAGCAGGCGGCTGAGGATTTGCAGTCGGTGGCGGAGCAGGTGGTTATTGGTCTGGTTGGCGATGGAGCGCGCCTCGCGGCGGCGGCGGACCTCGTCGGTCTCCTCCAGGCAACCACCTGTCGCCTTGGGGTCGCGGCCGGCCATGACCTCGTCGAACGCTTTCGCCAGCAGTGGGCGCGCGTAGGGCGCGCGGCCGGAGAGCTTGGCGAGTTCGCGCTTCGCGTCGATGACTGCCCCAAGCACTTCGTCGCGCGTCGGTGGCGGCGTTTGCCGCTTGGATTTTTTCGCGGGTGGTGCGCACAGCGCATCGACGGCGGCGTCGAATGCCGCGCAGTCGTGACCGAGCTTCACGGCTTCTTCGCGGAGACGTGCGAGAGAGGTCGGTTTTCCCCGGCGCAAGCGGCCGCGCGTGCGCGCTTGCAACGCGGGAGGCAGGTGCGGCCAGACGGTGGAGAGATATTTGTGTCGTTTTGCCAGTGCCTGAATCGGGTCAAACACCAGATCGTCATCCGCCGTCGCCTCCATGAAGGTCTGTTCAAGGTTATCGCGGACGAAGCCCCCGAGTTCTCGTGCAGCCTTGATGAACTCCTTGGATGTCATTCGCCCCTCTTCCTTCATTCGCTTGGTCAGGACATCGATTTCGTCCGGTGTCAGCGTGCGTAGTTTCTCTTCGATGGATTTCGCCACCGAGATTTTTCTCAAATTCATCGCCCAGCGGTAGCGGAGAAACTCCGGGCAGTTTTTGTTCGGGAGCTTTCGCTCGGGAACGGAAATGGGGCAGATGCCGATGATGCGGTTGTGATAGCGCGTCGCGAGTCGCCCGAAGAGGAGACCGCTGGTCCGACTCGGGCCGGAGTCGAAGCGCTTGGGCAGTTTGATGGTGGGCACGTTGATCGCGCGGGCATCGAGCGTGAGCGCGGCAATGAGCGCTTCGTCCACATGGGGCAGCTTGCCTCGGTGTGCGGCGAGGATGCGCGCGACTTCAGGAACAACAACTTTCTCCCGGTCGAACGCGCAGTTGTTCGCCTTGTAGCTGGCGGTGGTTCCAGCGCGCAGTGCCAACGCGTCTTGTCCGAGCCATGCGCAGATGGTCTCAGCCATCGTGGATTTGCCGAACCTCGCGAGGGCGGCCTTGGCGTTGGCCACTTTCTCGGCGTCCTTCTTCTTGTCGTCGGATTCCGCTTCGTCGGGGGCGCGTGTCTCGCCGGAGATTTCCTCATAGCCTCGATTGTGGGCATACCAGCGGAGCACGTCCCAAAGCTCGGGCCAGGTGAGCGTTTGTTGGCCATCGGTCGCGAGGACGCGGGCGGCGAGCAACCAAGGCGTGGGGTGGCCGCCGTTGGCGACGTGCTTGCTCTTCAACTCCGACTCGGTGAACACGCCGAGGTGGGCGAGCAACTTTTCCATGCGCGCGATGCGCTGGCGCGTGGCCCGAACGTGTCGACGTTGAGAGCGGTGCAGGCGGCGAGTGTTGGCGAGGGCGCTGTCTTTTTCGAAAATGACGGTGCCGCAGCCGAGCAGGTTCGGTTGTGCGACATCGGGAGTGGAGAGCACGGCCCAGCCGATGGAGCTGTGGCCGATGTCGAGAGCGAGTTCGAGGCGAGGCGAGTTCGTGCTTGCGGTCATTTCTTAAGGCGGGTTCGGTGTCGGCGGAATCAAGTCAAAGTCAGTGAGCGCAGCCCGTTTCACTGTCCGCCAAGCGGACACACCGTGGTCAACAGCGCTTCTTTTTCGGCGGCATCGCAAGGTGCCGCCGAAATGTTTTCACACGGCGGCACAACCGCCGCCGGTTGCATTTCTAGTGGGCGCGAGTTTGACGAGGCCGCTTTCAATCGGGGCAAAAGGGTATGCTCGCCGTCTCTCTGCGTGGAAACGGCTGGATCAAAACGGGCCCGTGATGCTCGCGAGGCTGGGCGGTGGGTTGCGGGCGGTCAAACCGGGATTGGCGGTGCGGGCATTCGGATGCCCCTCGGCCGACCGGCCACCGCGGCTCGTGTTGACTTTCAACAGGAACACCTGTTGACTTCCAACATGAGCGACGCCGACCGCACCGAACTTCTCCAGGGCACTCTCGATCTGCTCGTCCTGAAAACCCTCGCGACGCTCGGGGCGCTGCACGGTTTCGGCATCGCGCGGCGGATCGAGCAGGTTTCGGGCGGCTCCGTGCTCCTCAACCAAGGCACGATCTACCCGGCGCTCGTCCGGCTCGAGGAGCAGGGCTGGATTTCCTCGGAGTGGGGCACGAGCGACAACAACCGCCGCGCGCGCTTCTACTCGATCACCGCGGCCGGCCGAAAGCAGCTCAAGGAAGAGGTCGCCAACTGGCAGCGCGTCACCGCGCTCGTCGACGCCGTGCTCTCCGCCGAAACCTAGCCTGTAGCGGCGGTCTGTGACCGCCGTTGCGCGAAACCACGAATCCACGCCACGCTCATGAAACTCTGGACGAAATTGAAAAACCTCCTCGGTCGCCGCGCGCGCGTCGCCCGCCTCGAAGAGGAAATGCGCCACCACATCGAGCAGCTCACCGAGGAAAACGTCCGCCGC
Source organism: Opitutia bacterium (assembly GCA_016187945.1). Taxonomy (GTDB): domain Bacteria; phylum Verrucomicrobiota; class Verrucomicrobiia; order Opitutales; family Opitutaceae; genus Didemnitutus. Next base: position 349,960 of record JACPIT010000005.1, on the reverse strand, counting down.
GGGCTCGATCGCGTCGAGGCGCGCCGCCAGGCGCACCTCGCGTTCGGCAACGTGCTCGCCACGCGCGAGGAATCCGAGGACGCCCTCGGCTGGCCCACGCTCGAAGCCTGGGCGCACGACGCGCGCGTCGCTGTGCGCAGCCTCTCGCGCCGACCGGGTTTCGCGCTCGCGTTGATCCTCGTGCTCGCCCTCGGCATCGGCGTGACGACGGCGGTATTCTCGCTCGTGCGCGGCGTGTTGCTCGAGCCGCTGCCCGTGCCGCACCCGGAGGAATTGCGGCTGGTGGTGGACCCGAAGGGCGATCCGTTCCTCCTCAGCGCGCCGACGGCTCGACGGCTCGCGGAAGCGCCGGAACTCGGCGGGCACGTCGCGGCGTATTCGAATCCGACGCGTGCGGCGTTGCGCCTCGACGACCAACCCGCGCAACCCTGCCAGGTGCAGTTCGTGAACGGCGCGTTCTTTTCCGCGCTCGGGATCGGCGCCGCGCGCGGCCGGGTGCTGATGCCGGCGGACGACGCGCCCGGCGCACCGCACGCGGTGGCGGTGGCGTCGCACGCGTTCTGGACGGCGAAGCTCGGCGGCGCGGCCGACGCCGTCGGACGCACCGTTCGCCTCAATCGCCAGGAAATCACCATCGTGGGCATCGCGCCCGCGTCGTTCGACGGCGTGGCGTTGGGCGACAGTCCGGATTTGTGGCTGCCGCTCGGTCTGCACGCTCCGCTCGGCTCGCGGCCATCGGCGTGGACGATCTCCGACGGGGAGATCCCGCTCGAGCAATGGACGCGCCTCGACAACGTGAACTGGCTGTCGGCCCTCGTGCGCGTGTCGGGGGAAAATGCCGCCGCGCACGACGCGCTCGAGCGCTCATGGCGACCGCAACTCGCCGCGGCGCTGGCGATCATCACCGACGCGCCGACGATCCAGGATTTCCGCAACCGCGTGCCGCGCCTCGTGCCGAGCCCGCAGGGATACTCCGACACGCGGAACGATTTTCGCCGCGTCGGCCTCACGCTCACGCTGCTGGTCGCCGCGGTCGTGCTCGTGACGGCGGCGAATTCCGCCACGCTGCTGCTGCTGCGCATGCTCGGCCGCGGCCGCGAACTCGGCGTGCGTCTCGCTCTCGGCGCCGGCCGCTGGCGGCTCGCGCGCGGCGCCTTGCTCGAGAGCGTGCTGCTCGCCCTCGGCGGTGCGGTGGGCGGCGGGCTGATCGGTGCGTGGCTCACGCCGTTGCTGGCGCGCTGGCTGGTGCCGGACGTGCGCGGCGGATTGCCGGGTCTGGATTGGCAACTGGTCGGCGCGCTCGCCGTCCTGGCGGTCGTGCTCGGACTGACGATCGGGCTGGCGCCGGCGTGGCTCATGGCGCGACTTTCGCCGCAATCCGTGCTGCAGCAGCGGCATCTCGGCGTCGGCGGGACGCTGCGGCTGGGGCGCTCGCTGATCGTGGCGCAACTCGCGCTGTCGGTGATGTTGATTTCCGTTGCCGGCGCGCTGGCGCTCGATTTGCGGCGCGTGCTGGCCGCGGCGCCCGGCTACGACCGGTCGGCGCTGGTGCAGACCTTTTTCGACCTGCGCGGCGCGGGGATACCGGAAGAGCGGCAACCGGCGCTGCTCGCGCGACTGCGCGCCGCGGCGCGCGAGTTGCCGCCGGTGCGCGACGTGGCTTTCGCAGCCAGCGGTGCGCTCAGCGGCAGTCGCTCGATGAGCGGTCTGTATTTCCGCGGTGAAGTCGCACATCAGCCGCGCGAAAACATCCAGCACGAGAGTGTGGACGAGAATTATTTCGCCACCATGGGCATGACGCTCGTGCGCGGCCGCGGCTTCACCGCGCACGATGTCGCCGGCCGGCCGAGCGTCGCGATCATCAGCGAGCGGCTGGCGCGCGAAGTGTTCGGCGACGCCGATCCGCTCGGCCGGCGTTTCGGTTTCGGCGAAAATCCCGACGCGGACGACCGCGAGATCGTGGGCATCGTGTCGGACGCGCGGGTGAACGGCGTGCGCGAGGCCGCGCCCGCGATGTTCTACGATCCGCTGCCGCAATGGCGCGCGCCGGCCGCCTGCATGGTCGTGCGCGTCGCGGGCGACGCCGCGGCGGCGCGCGAGGCGTTGAAGAAAAGAATCTCCGCCGCCGAGCCGGGCGTGCTGTTCAATCGCTGGACGACGCTCGAAGAACGCGCGCAACGCTGGACGCGCAACGATCTCGCGACGGTGCGGCTGACCGCGGGCTTCGGCGCGCTGGCGACGTTGCTCGCGGTGATCGGCGTGCTGGGCGCGCTCGGTTATCTGGTGGCAAGCCGCTCGCGCGAGATCGCCGTGCGCCTCGCGATCGGCGCGGAGCCGGGGCGGGTGTGGCGCGGGGTGTTGCGCGATGCGGCGCTGCTCGGCGCGCTCGGCGCGGGGCTGGGCGTGGGGCTCGCAGCGTTGCTGCCGCGCTTGCTCGGCTCGTGGATGATGACGGGCCTGCGCGTCGACTGGGTGGCGATCGCGCTGGCGGCTGCGGCCGGCTTGCTCGCGGCGGTCGTCGGCGGGTTGTTGCCCGCCCGTCGCGCCGCGAAGGTCGATCCGCTCGCACTGCTACGGTCGGAGTGAAGGTGCGTGCGCGCTGTTCGGCCGAAGAAGCAGCCGCTGAAACGCGGAGGCCACGGAGAACCGCGGAGACAGTCGATGGCGTGCGTAGGGCCAGTCTTCGACTGGCCTAATCGGATCACAGCGAGACTCCGGATTTTCGAATGCGCGTCACCCGCGAGAAAGCGGGAACGTTCCGTTTTCTCCACGGGAAATGGTCCGGTTAAAAACCGGACCTGCGCCAAAGGGGATTCGCCGTTGATGCGGGCGTGCGGATTTTTGCCGTGTCTGTCGGGTGCCGCGCTGACGAGGAATCAGCGGCGCGCGAGCTTCATTTCAAATCCAGCCGGGGCGCGTCTTCGTCAGGTCGCCGCCGGCGTTGCCGGTGTTGAGCGTGCCGGCGGGCTCGAAGAGCAGGATGCTGCACTCGCGCTCCGCCACCGGGCGGTGCTCGACGCCGCGCGGGACGACGAGCATGTCGCCCTCGCGCAGTTCGACGATGCGGCTGGCCGGACCTTCGGGACGATCGCGGAACTCCATCCGGAAGCCGCCGCGCAGGACGAGGAACAGCTCGTCCTCGTGTGCGTGGTGATGCCAGACGAACTCGCCGAGGATTTTCGCGAGTTTCACGTGCTGGCCGTTCAGCTCGGCGACGATCTTCGGATCCCAGTGCGTGGAGAAGAGCGCAAGTTTCTCGACCAGGTTGATGCGGTGCATGGCGGTGGAAGACGGAAAATAGCTCAGCTCACAGTTCGCGCGTGTAGGCGAGGTCGCAGCGGCAGGAGTGGGCGGCGGCGCTGTCGCGGCGGAAGCCGTTGCGTTCGTAGAGGGCGATCGCGTCTTTCAACACGGTGGCCGTCTCGAGCGTCATGCGACGGAAGTCGAGTTCGCGCGCGCGGGCGAAGGCCCACTCGAGCAGGCGGCGGCCTTGACCGGCGCCGCGCAGGGCGGGCGCGAGATACATTTTGCGCAGCTCGACGGTGCGCGGCGCGCCCCGGGCGGTGTCGATGGGAAATAGGCCGCAGGTGCCGACGATCGTCCCCGCGGCGTCGGTGAGCACGACGAAGTCGCCGCCGCGTGCGAAGTAGGCTGCATCGAAATCGGCGAGGTCGGCGTCGGTGCCGCACGGGTCGGGGCGCAGGCCGAATTCGGCGAGCACGCCGCTCACGAGCGCGAGGCAGGCGCTCGCATCCTCGGAGCGGGCACGGCGGAGCGTGGGCGCGACGATGTTCACCGCGCCATTTTTAGGCGGGTGCGCGGAATTGTCGACGCCGCTCCGATGCGGTGGCGATACAGCGCGGGCGAAAAAAACGAGGCGGAGCTTCGGCGTCAGGTTGCGCGCAGTGCGACGAGAAGGGCGAGGTTTGGGCTCGCGGGCATTCGCCGAGCGGAAGCCGGCGTCGCGACCGGCACAGCGTGCGACGAAATTCATCGGCGCGATGCGGCGTGCTGCTGGCGAGCTTGGCGGCAAAATTGCGCTCGCGCAGGTTGCGCGTGGCGGCAATTTCGCGGCCACGTCTGCGTCTGGGCCGCGCGGCGATTTTTCTTATGAATACGTTCGGAGTGGTTCGCTGCAGCCTCGTTTTGCTTTCGCTTTTCGCGACCGGTGCGGTGCGCGCGGAAACGGCCTATCAATGGCCGGATGCGCCACCGGCGGTGTTGCGCGAGGAGTTGTTCGGCATCCGTTTCCGGCTCGTGTTGGGCGACAAGGGGCCGGCGAAAGCGGCGCAGTTTCTGCGCGACGAAATGCGCAAGCGGCCCGACGCGCCGGAGGTGCGGGCGTATGTGGCCTGGGTTTCCCTTTTCCCGAAGGGCTGGGGGCTGGGCGAAATCGTGCCGAACGAGACGTGCGAAAGTCTGCTGCGCATGGCGGCGCGGGACGGGAGTCTGGTCGCCAAGGACGTGCTCGGCTACGCGCTCGTCCACGGGCAACTCGGCCTCGGTGAAGACCGGGCGGAGGGCTTGCGACTGCTGCGCGAGGCGGCCGGCGCAGGTTTCGCGCGCTCGATCGGGCGGCTCGGACACATGAAGGTGCAGGGGTGGGGCGTGCCGGCGAATCCCGTCGAGGGCGTCTTTGATCTGCAGCGCGCGGTGGCGCTGGGATCGACCATGGATCTCGCGGATGTGGCGGAGGCGTTCGAGCGCCAGGTGTCGCCGATCGGCATCAAGCATTGGGGGCCGGGCCGGGCGTTGGAATACTACTATCTGCTCGCGTTGGAGAACGACGGGCTGGGGTGGAAGAAGCTGGCGGAGTTCGAGCAGAAGGGAGTGCCGGATGCGAAGCTGATGCGCTCGCTCGCCTACGTGCGTTTCGCGAACGAGGGCGGTTTCATCGTGCCGTCGGTGGTGCGGCAGCACCTCGCGGTGCTCGAAAGCGCCGGGCAGAACGACGGACGCGCCTGCGTGGAGCTCGGCGTGGCGAAGCTGTTCGGCGTGGATTGGATCAAGCGCGATCCGGCGGGCGCGAAGGAGTATTTCACCCGCGCGTTGCGGCAGGGCAACCAGGAGGCGAAATTCTTCCTCGCCTACATGCGGCTGCGCGGCCTCGCGGGTCCGCAGGAAAAAGATGCGGCGCTCGCCGAGATGACGGCGATGGCCGACGCCGGCAATGTGCGGGCGTGCTCGCGCCTCGGGTTTTTCTACTACTGGGGCACGTCGGAGGCGGGGAAGTTGAAGGAAGACCCAGCGAAGGCGTTTCACTACACGCGCAAGGCGGCCGAGCTCGGCTCCAAGCTGGCGATCATGAACCTCGCGCATTGCTACAAGCATGGCATCGGCACGAAGGAGAATCCGGTGCTCGCGGCGAAACTCTACTGGCGCGCGACCGACTACGGCTACTACGGCGCGAAGGAGGATTTGGTGCGGCAACTGGCGTTCGCGAAGGTGCCGTGAGCGGAACGTGGGCGCGGCTCGTGCGCCCGCGGAGTCGGAGAAGGTCGCCCGCGAATTGCGCGAATCGTCGCGAATGTCCGACGAAAACCCGGCGCCACGCCTCGGGGAGCGGCGCCGACCGGTGAGCCGAGCCCTGACGGGTGGAGGATATTCGATCGAGCGAATGCGCGTAGTTCGCGGGCGCGACCTCGATCCGGCGGCTCCGCGATCAGTGCACGAGCACGGCGTCGAGCGACCATTTGCCGCCGCCGAGCACGAGCAGCGCGAGCACGATGCCGAGCGCCAGCAGGTGGAACTCGACGCCTTCGCCCTTCTGGTTGCCATACCAGTTCATGAAAAAGCCGTTCGCGCGGTGTTGCGCCGCCGCGACGATCATCACGCCGCCGATCCCGAGTGCCGCCAGGCGCGTGCCGACGCCCGCGAGCAACATCGCGCCGCCCACCGACTCGGCGAGAATCGCCAGCAGCGCGAAAATCCACGGCGCGCCGACCGTGCCGGTCAGGTAGCCCATGGTGCCTTTGAAGCCGTAGCCGCCGAACCAGCCGACGGTTTTTTGCAGACCGTGCGGGAGGATCATGAGAGCGAGCGAAAGCCGCAGGAAGAGCGGCGCGAGAGAGTCGCTGGTCGCGACGAAGGAGTGGAAGAGGGATGATGGTTGCATGCACAACTAAAAGAGCGGAATCGGTTGCGTATGCAACTAAAATCGCTACGGTGTCGGCATGAAGCAGCCCAACCTGCCCGAAACCCACCTCGAAGCCTGGCGCCGTTACTACGTGTCGTTCTGGCGGATTTTTGCCGCAATCGAGGCGGACTTGCAGGCGGCGGGGCTGCCGTCGCTGAGCTGGTATGATGCGCTCTACGAGCTCTACCTCGCGCCCGACCGGCACCTGCGGATGAGCGAGCTGGCGCGCAGCGCGTTGCTCAGTCGCAGCGGGCTCACGCGTCTGGTGGACAAGCTCGAAAAGGAGAAACTCATCGAGCGCAAATCGTGCCCGGTCGACGGCCGCGTGCAGCACGCGGTGCTGACGGACAAGGGCGTCGAAGTTCTCCGGAAAATCTGGCCGGTCTACCGCGCGGGGATTGCGAAGTATTTCGCGGCGCACCTCAGCGACGACGAAGCGCAGGAGTTCGCGCGCCTGATGAGCAAGGTGGTTTCCGCGATGGAGCAGATGCCCGGCGCGCCCGCGTGCGAGAAGAACAAGAAGCTGCCGGAGTGAGCCGCCGCCGCGGCAAAACCTTCGCTGCTCGTAGCAGCCGAGGTGACGAGGCTGCCCCGTCTCCACGCGCCACCTTTGTCGATCCGTGCGCCACGCGCGATCGAGTCCCGCATGCCGTCTGCGAGCGACGCGCCTGCCGCGCGAGGGCGTTCAGTTTTGCCACGGATCGCACGGATGAAAGACACGGATTGCCCGGATATCCGCCTTCGCGTGACCCGCGTCACGCGCGGACGAGCTGAGTCACTCGCAGCGTGATCCGTTTCCATCCGTCGAATCCGTGGTAAAACAGAACTTCCGCGCGTGGCGCGCGCTGCGTGGCCGCTTCGCATGCCGTGCCGACTCGCGCCGCCGCCGCTCGGGCCATCGCTGCGCACCGAGCCCGCCGACTCACGTCGGCTGCGTCGCGAGCCGCGACGAACGCCGCTTCACTTCCCCGGTGCGCTCAGCGCCACGCCGACAGCGCGGCGCGTATTCGTGGCCCAGTCGGCGAGAAGTTTGATCTCGGCGTCGCTCAATTTCGCCTCCGGATGCATCCACGTGTAGGACGGCAGCGGCATCTCGTGCTCGCGCACCTCGGCGGCCGTTTCCTCGAGTTTCTTGGTCGCGCGCTTCAACGAATACGTCGTGAACTCGGAGAAATTCAGGTGCCGCTTGCCGTCGCGCACGTGCTGCTCGAGCCACCAGCCGATCGGCTGGATATTCGCATACCACGGGTAGGTCGTCGCGTTCGAGTGGCAGTCGTAGCAGGCGCGTTGGAGGACCGCCTCGACCTCTGCCGGCACGGGCGCGAGTTTCGCGAGGTGGTTCGGTCCGGCGACCGTGCCGCGGTTGCTCATCGGCCGGATCGCCTGCGCCACCACCAGCAATGCACCGAGGCCGACGAGGATTTTTGCGGAGGTCTTCATGTCGTCAAAATTTTCAGCGAACCGAGCCGCGTTCAAGCTCGCCGTTGCCGGCGCGCGTTCCTCAGATGCCGCGCGTGAAACTCGGCTCCCCGTTCGCGACTTGGTTTTGCCTCCTCTCACTGTGCGCCGCCCGCCTCGCCGCGGCGCAGTTGCACCTTGCGGGCGACTCGACGCTGGCGACCAAGGAGCGGCAGACGCCCAACCCCGAATACGGCTGGGGCGAGATGCTGCCGCGCTATTTCGGTCGCGCGCTCACGATCGTGAACCACGCCACGAACGGCCGCAGCACGAAGTCGTTCATCGACGAAGGCCGCTGGCAAAAACTCGTCGACGCCCTCCAGCCCGGCGACTGGGCGATCGTGCAATTTGGCCACAACGACGAAAAACCCGACGCCGCGCGCCACACCGAGCCGCGCGGCGAATTCGCCGCCAACCTCCGGCGCATGATCGCCGACGTGCGCGCGAAAGGCGCCACGCCGATTCTCGCGACCTCCGCGGCGCGCCGCAAATGGTCGGCCGACGGCACGCACCTCGTCGACACGCACGGCGATTACATCGCCGCCGCCCGCGAAGTCGCACAGCAGGAAAAAGCGCCGCTCCTCGAACTGAACGCGCTCACCGCCGCGCTCGAGGAAGCGCACGGTCTGGAAGGCTCGAAGCGCCTGCATCTCTGGATCGCTCCCGGCGTTTACGCGCGCCAACCGAAAGGCTGGCAGGACGACACGCATTACTCCGCCTACGGCGCCGATCGTGTCGCCGCGCTCGCGGTGCAGGAAATCATCCGCCTCGGCCTGCCGCTCGCTGACTTCCTCGCCGGCGACGCGCCCGCTGGAAAAAAGCCCGACGCGCACGCCGAGCGGTAACGCGCCGCGCGCCGAACTCGTCGACATTCGCGCGCCGTCGCGTCGTAGCAGCCGCCGTGAGGCGGCTGGGAAAGGCGGGCGGACGTTCGTCAGCGTTCCGACGAGCGCGACTACGAGCCGGAACGTCGCCGCCACGGCGCTGAGCGGGCCGTGATCGGAGAAAGCGCCTCGCGCGCGCACCGTCTCGCCCCATGGCCGCCCCCGAGCTTGCCAGCTTCGCTGTGTCGCCGCACGCTGCGCGGTGTGAACCGGCGAGATTTTCTCCGCGTCATCGCCGCCGCCGCGCTTCTCGGCGCGACGCATCCGGCTCGCGCCGCCGGGGCCGACAGCACGGAACTCGTGCGCGAAGCCATCCGCCGGCAACGCGTGTTGCGCCTGCGTTACGGCGGACATCTGCGCTTCGTCGAACCGCACGCGCTGGGGATTTCCGCGGGCGGACACCGCGCCTTGCTCGCGTGGCAGATCGAAGGCGGCAGCCGCTCGGAGCCGCCGAGCGGCTGGCGGACGTTCCTGCTCGCGGAGACGGGCGAGGTGTCGCTGACCGTGCGCGGCTTTTCCCCGCGGCCGAGCTACCAGCGCGACAAGGCCGGCTTGCGCGACATCGAGCTCGAGGTCACGCGCGAGCCGGACGCTGCCAGCAGTCCGCCTGCAAAAGCCCGTGGTTGAACGTCCGGCGTCCGCCGAGCGCGAAGCCATGTGCCGCGAGCCGTGCGTCGGGTGGCGTGAGCTGGCGCGCGGGCAATCGCGTGACGACGCGGAAGAACGCATACATCAACGCGTGCACCGCGCGCGCCCGCTGCCGCGCCCAGCCGCGCGGCGGCACGGCGAAATCCGAGATCAGCCACATCGCTGCCGGCGCCGCGGCGCCGGCCAGACGCGCGACGACGGCGTCGAGCTCCGGCGGTGCGAAGCAATCGAGAAAGAAGTGCGTCGCGATCGCGTCGAACGCCGGCGACCGCGGCCGCCATTCGGGCAGGCGCGCGTGGACGAATTCGACGCGCGAGACATCGAGGCGCGCCCGGCGGGCGCGTTTTTCCGCCTCGCGCAACATGCCGCGACTCGCGTCGACGCACACGACGCGCAGCGCGCGGTGGCGCGGGAGCAGTTCGTGCAGGAACCGTCCGTGCCCGACGCCGGCGACGAGCAGACGTTCGCAGCCGGCGAGTTGCCCGAGCCACGCGGTGCGACAGCGCTGGAGCAGCCGCCCGGCGAGCACGCGCTCCATCCAGCCGTAGTGCGGGGCGAGACGGTCGAAGCTCACGCGAAGCTCCACCACGCGCCCGCACCGGCCGCGCCCGCGGCGTAGGCGAGGACGTCGCGCCAATCGCCGGTCGCATGGGAAAACACGTGCGGCGCGATCGCCTCCGCGGCCACCGACCACACGGCGACGTGCAGCGCGATCTCGCGCCAACCGGGACGCGCGTCGTGCGCGCGGAGCCCGAGTTGGCGCTGAATCCAGAGAGCGAGCGGCAGCGCGGCGGGGATCAGCAGCACGTCGGTGAACTGATCGTGCCAGAACCCGTGTGCGACGTGCGCGCGCAGCCACCAGCGGCCGAAGGCGTAGGCCGCCACCGCCGCCACGCAGAGCGGATCGAGCGCGTAGCGGAATTTTTTCACAGCAAGCCGGCGATCAAAAGACCCGAGCCGACCGCGAGCGCGACGCGGAGAAAGAAGTTCGCGCGAGGAGAGAGCGTGGAGAGCATGCGCCCACGAAAAGAGGAACGCGGCCGGCCGCAAATCGCGAAACGGCGTCGCGTGCGTCACGCACCGGGCTGATGGCGGCCAGAAGTTCCGACGGTCGACCGGGAGTTTTTCACGCTGCCGGGCGGCAGAGCAGGTAAAGCCACATCGGCGTCTCGTCGGGATTTTTCTGCACGGCGCCGGAGATCGTTTCGAGTCCGGCCTCGGCGACGCGCGCCCGCCACCAATCGACCGGTTGCACGGTCAGGTGGAGCGGCGTGCCGAGAACCTTCGGCCCGAACGCGTCGGGGAAAAGCGCGATGCCGAAGAACACGCAGCGCGTCGCTGCCGCGCGGAGATTGCGCAGGACGGCCGGCACGTGCTCGGTCGGGATGTGTTCCATCACGTCGGTGCAGACGACGGCGTCGTTCGGCGCGGGGAGCGCGCCCTCGTCCCACATGCAGCCGAGCGAGAGGAAGCCGGGTGCCATTTTGTCGGCGAACCACGGGTCGAGGCAATTGGCGGCGATGTCGAAGCCGCGGATGGTGAACTCGCTCGCGTGGCGCTCCATGATCCGCTGCATGAATTTTCCCGAACCGCAGCCGGCGTCGAGAATCGTGCGCACGCCGAAGTCGCGGAAGCGCGCCGCGAGGTCGAGGCGTTCGAGCGCATGCAGGCCGGGCGAAAATTTCCGATAATCGTCGCGCTCCCACATCTGTTCGTATTTCGCCTTTTCGTGCGCGGAAGCGGAAGGATCGAGGAGTTCGGGGGATTCGGCGGACATGGCGGCGGAGAACGGGGGCGGGTGCGTGTGCAGGCAGCCGAAACGCAGAGCGTGCGGCGCCTTGCCGACGTAATCGGCACAAATCGCGAAAACTTGCGGCGAGGGCGTGGCAGGGGCTTTCCGGCCATCGCCGCGCCGGAACGGGGGAGCGGTGATATAATATCGCCGCTCCTACTCGACGCCTCCGTTGCGTGAACTGTAGGAGCGGCTTTACGCCGCGATGGCTGCGAAGCGCATGCCGCGTTCGTATCGCGGCATAAAGCCGCTCCTACAATTTCCCGGACCGCGGCTCCCAGCGGACGAGCGGCTGCTTCGCCGCGACGTAGAGCGGGTGACGCGGGTGGCCGTCCTGCGTCGTGCCGAGGCACCACAGCTCGCGACCGGCGAAGAGGCGCGCGACGGCCTCGGCGCGGGCTTGATAGACGCCGCTCACGCCCCACGCGGCGACGATCTTCTCGCAACGCTCGGCGGCCGCGAGGAGCGACGCGTCGTTTTCCGGACCGACGGGATCGGGCGCCTTCATCATCTCCTCGGGATACGGCGTGCGCAGGCCGAAGAGGTTGGCCATCCAGAAACCGTCGAAGCCCTCGCGCTGCGAAAACGCGCGGATGCGGGTGAGCGTCGGGTCGAGCTGCGACTCGTCGGCCGTCGAAGGGTTGAGGCCGATCCACATGATCAAGCGGTCGCCGAAGAGCGGATTCCAGCGATGCACGAGCGAGTAGCGATGCACGCGGTCGGGCGTGAAATGGCAGACGTTTTCCAAGGGGTATGGGAGCGCCGAGCGACGTGCGATCGGCGCGGCGTGGGATTCAGTGCGTGAAAAGGGATTCCACGCAGGCGAGGACTGCAGCGGGATCGGGGGTGCGCGCGCCGGTGTTGCCCGAAAAGGGAGTGACGCCGAGCAGCCGCACTATCGGATTGTGGACAAGTTGCGCCCGAACGTAGGCGTCGTCGATGGAGCGGCCGATGTTCGTGTCGAGGAGAACCGGCGTCGGCTCGACGGCGCACACCAGCGCGAGGCACGGGCCGAGGAGGGAAAACGGTTTCATGGTCTCACGGTGCCAGCGCGCGCCGTGCGGTGAAAGAGCGAAGCAGCGGGTGTGAGGATCCGCGCGGCGCTGGGCCGATCGGATAATAGCCTTGTTGGCGGCCGATGGGAGGTCGTAGAATGCGCGGAAAGTTAGGAGGCGGGAACTACGGGCCAACCGCGCCTGCCGTGAATGGACCCCCACTGGGACACGAATTGGTCGGTGAGATCGCGCAGCTCGCGCGGCGTGAGCGAATCGTGCTTTTTGTCGGCGCGGGCGTCAATGGCGGCGCTGGCCTGACGTGGAAGGAGCTGCTCAAACAACTGTTGCTGCGCGGCATTACGGGGACTGTCGAACCGGTGCCGTCGGCCGACAAGAGGACGGAAATACTGGCGGAAATACAAAAGGAGCACGACACCTACGCGCAGGCCGGCATTGCGGCAATTCTGCTGGGCGAGAACCGCTTCACCCCCGAGTTGCGCAATCTCATCTATAGCCGTCTGACCCAAGGGGACGGATTGATCCGACTGGAGGCCATGTGCGCTGCGGCGGCGAAGCAGCCGGACGTGCGGATGACCGAGCTGGAGGGCGATGAGACACAGCAGAAGAATTTCGGTTTTCTGGTCTCGCTGGCGCGGTTGTGCCTGCGGTCGGAAATCGGCGCAGTGGTCACCTACAACTTCGACACGCTGCTGGAGCTGGCGATGCAAATGATCGCCGATGCTGCCGGGGCGAAGCGGGCACGCCAGCCGCTGTCGATCTCGCGGCAGACGGAACTGCGAGGCGGGCAAGCCGGAGTTGACTGGTTGCCCGTCTATCATGTGCACGGATGTCTGCCGCCCGCGGGCACCGGGACGCATCAACTGAATATCCCCGTGGTGCTGCGCCAGGAGGATTTCGCCCGTTCGATGCAGGATCCCTACGCGTGGGAGGAGTCGTCCCAACTGCACTTTCTGCGCAGCCACCCCGGTCTTTTTTTCGGACTGTCGATGAGCGATTGGAACATCCTCCGGTTGCTGCATTCGGCCGGGCGAGACAGCCGGCCACGGCGACTGCATTGCGTCGGGGCGAGCCCGGATCCTCTCCAACATGAACTCAAACGCCGGCTGCTGGCCGGACTCGGTGTCACCTATCACGCGGCGGTGGGCAAGGGCGACAAAGTGTATGCCGACGTGCGGGGCTTTGCGGACGCTTTGTATTTGGAGCTGGAAGGAAAATCATGAACAACACTCGTTCTGTCATCCCGACCAACAGCGGCGGTTGGGTGGTCGATCATACTGGCGGGCCAGACAGGTCGCCGATCATCCGGCAAGGCATGCTGGATGAGTTGCTCCGGGGAGGGTTGGTGCTGCCACCCCCGGACAAGAGTCCGGATGGACTGATCGTCATGCTGTGCGGCAAGGCCGGCACCGGGAAGTCGACGCTGGCGCTCCAGTTGGCGGCCAACGTGACCTTTGCGGCGGGGCAGCCGAAGCGACACTTCTTTTCCCTCGAGCAGGATGGCGACGAACTGAGGTCGATCTATCGGCGCTTGGTCACCAATCAGTGCCGACAAAAATGGGAATTGGTCCGCGCCGTCGAAAGCGGTGCCACGATCGAGCAGGTCGCTGCAGAATACCTCACCGTCTTGGGCGTCGACCCCGCGGATCCGAAGCTGAAGAAGACAGCGATCGAGATGCTGGAGGATGACGGAGACATTTCGGAGAAGGAAAAAGACGAAAACGGCGAGACCGTCCTGCCATGTCCCAACCTCATCGAATTCGCGGGCGAAGTGGCGGCGGAGGATCATTTGCGCGAGGATCCGTTGGCGCGGGCGCATGGCTTCGTCGATGGAATTATGAAGGGAGCCGAAGGCAAGAAGCGGGCCGAGCGCCCCATCGTGTTTCTCGACGGCCTCAGCATCCTTTCATTGGAAAAACGCGGGCAACTGGAGCTGGCAGATTTAATCCGCAAGCTGCGTCAGTGCTGCCTGCTCGCGGTGATCGCCTATGAACCGTCGCGCGGTATCGAGGAGAGTATCGATCACCAGGTCGACCTGGTGATCGAGTTGGAGGAAAAACACGTCAAGATCCCGATCGATTACGTGTTGCACGAACTGCATTTCAAGAAATCCCGCTATCAGGAAGCCGCGCTCGGCTGGCACCAATACAAGATCCGGGGATGCGGATTGGAGATTTATCCCTCGGTTCACTTCCAAGTGCACTCGCACCTCTACATGGCGTCGCAATGGACGGAGTCGCTTCAAGCCGTCAGGCCGAAGCCGAATCCAGAGACCGGCGGGTCAGAAGAAAAAGACGGCGCCGATGGACAACCACGGACCGGAAAGTCCGCCAGGAACCAACCGTTTGGGGCCGCAGCCGATCCAAACGAAATTCTGACCGAGTGGGGTTGGTCGGTGATCGAACAGGTGTTGGGCGGAGTGAAACTGGGAGATTCGATCGCGTTGCTCGGGCCACGCGGAACCTTCAAGACGACCCTGACGCGTGATTTCCTCTTTCGCAGCCGCAGCCACACGGAGCCGGAGCACGGACCGAGTCCGGAGGATGCCTGCTCACCCGAAGCCGGGCAATCGATGAACTTCCAGACTGCACAGCACGGCTTGCTGGTGTCTGTCATCGACAACAAATACACGCTGCGCGTCCACGAAAAATGCCCGCTGGGTCGCCGCCCGGAGGACTGTTGTCCGGGTTTCGCCGCCTGTTGCGGGCACGTCTTCGTCTTCTACCAGCGACCGGGAGCCATCGCCCCACCGGAATTCCTGCACTATTTGAAAACACGGCTCCAGGTGGCGAATCCGCCGATTCGCCGGCTGGCATTCTGGGATCTGACCCAACTCGAATACCGGTTTCCGCTGCTGGCCAACGATCCGATGTTCGTCCCGGCGTTGCTCGATCTATTCAAAGTGAAATTGGCACCGCCTGCACTGCCGCAGGGAGAAACGCCCGCGCCGGATCGGCGCGTGAAATCTGTCTTCATGGGCGCGGCCAACGCGCGGCTCAGCGGCATGATCGCCGCGGTCGCCGACAATGTGTTGTTCTGCTGGCGCGACCGGCTGAAGCGCGGGTCGACCGACAAGGGCGAGAAAACGAAGTTGATCGACCGGATTTGGAAGGAGACTGAGGAGACGGAGGAACGCAGCGATTATCTCATGATCTACGTGGACCGCACATCGGTCGGGTTTTCCGAGGAAAAAAAGAACCTGTTCGCCTTCCCGGTTCTCCGCGGCGCCCGGCTCTTCGTGCCGCGAGGGAGCTGGATGCTGGGAAACTATGCGATCAACTCGGAACAGACCCGGTTGTTCGAGCAAGCCGAAGGACAGATACTCCACGTGACCAAAATGCAGGGTTTCAGCGGAACGGTGGCCGAAGG
This sequence comes from Opitutia bacterium, assembly GCA_016187945.1. Lineage (GTDB taxonomy): Bacteria > Verrucomicrobiota > Verrucomicrobiia > Opitutales > Opitutaceae > Didemnitutus. The sequence continues at coordinate 334,660 of JACPIT010000005.1, read as the reverse complement.
AGACACCGCTGCGGAACACGCCGGCACCCAAGCCGGCGGGGTCCAGCCCACGCCGCTGCCGAATCCGGAGTCGCCCGCCGCCTGATCGCCCCGCCCTCCAAGAACCCAGGGCGGCAGGGAGCCGAGATGAGCGCGCGGTTTGGGCGCGGGGCGAGACGAGCAGGCGCCGACGCGAAGGGGAAGCGATGCATGAGCGAGTAGCGGTGCCGGCGATCGGGCGAGAAAGGGCAGGCGTTGTCCAAGCGGCCGAGCAGGTCGCGAACGCCGCCGCGAGGCAAGCGCGCGTCACTCCGCGCGGCGAGTCGGTTCGGGCGCATGCCGCGCTCGCGTGTTTCATTTTGCCACGGGTTTCGCGGATGAAAGGCGCGGATTATTGAGCTTCGCATATCAGACTGATAGGTTGGGCGCACCGTCGAGGCATCGCACTCGTCGCCGGCCCGGTGGGCCGAGAACGTGATGTCGCCCTCGCGGCGGAGCGGGCCGCTCCGCCCTACCTTCCGCTTCGCTCGCGTCAGTCTATTGCGCGAACCTTTTAGTCGGATGACCGCAGCGCGTATGCGATCCGTTTCGGTTGGTCGCGAGGTAGGGCCGGGTCAGCCGGCCCTACTTCCGCTCGCCGTAGGTGATGCCGCGGCCGCCGGTGCAGACGTAGACGCGGCCGAAGACGCGCGGGTCGCCGGTGAGACGCGACGCGGAGCCGAATTGGTGCGCGGGGTCCGTCAGCCGGACCCAGGTGGCGCCGGCATCGTCCGAGCGGTAGATGCCGTGCACGCCGTCGATTGTCGCCGTGGCGAACACCGCTGGATACTCGTGGCCGGGCGCGGCTTTGCCGAAACCAACGCCACCAACTGCGGACAGCGCGGGAAACTCGCGGAGCTGCGCGCCGCGCTCGGTGAACGCGAAAAGTTTTTCGCCGGCCACGAGCCAGCACTCGCCGGCGCGGCCGGGCACCGCGGCGAGATCGCCGTAGTTGCGATGCCAGAAGGCGTGTTTCGCCACGGGCAGCCGGTGCGGCAGGCGCGTGAAACTCGCCGCATCGTCGCTCGTGCCGACGTAGAGCGCGCCGGCGTCGGCGTCGTAGCCATAGAATGTGCGCGCATCGACGCGGTCGCCGACCAGGCGGATGTCCGCCGGCACGCCGCGCGCGGCGCGCCAGGTCTGGCCGCGGTCGGCGGTGAAGAACGGCGTCGCGCCGTTTGGTGTCCACGAGATGATTTTGCCGTCGGCGGAAATCGCGATCGGACCGGTGACGAAGCGGCGGCGCGTGTCTTTGTGCGGCGGCTGCGTGGCAAGCGCCGCCCAGGTGCGGCCGCTGTCGTCGGAGATGGCAGCGAGGATGCGGTCGTCGTCGTAGGTCGTGCCGGAGCGGACGATGGTGCGCGGCGCGAGCGCGGCGTCGTCGAGCCACTCGGTGTTCTTGTAGCCGGGAGCGGAGAAGCGGCCGCTTTGCGGAGAGACCGCGAAATCGTCGTGCACGAAGCCGTCGATGTCGCCGAGGCCGCTGATCAGGTGCGCGCCTTCGGGCGGACTGAGGAGCGCGAGCGGCACGGTTTCCTCGAGGCCGCGGTTGCGGAAAACCCAGTTCACGGGCGCGCCGCGGTCGGGGGCGGTGGCGTTGGTCGAGGCCCAGATGCCGTAGCCGGTGGTGAAGAGGATGCGGTCGCGGGTGGCGGGATCGATCTCCACGTCGCACATCCAGTGGCGCCACATGGTTTGCGTGTAGGGCGCGGACGAGTGGTCCCAGGTCGCGTTGGCCATCGTCGCGCGCCACGTGCGGCCGGCGTCGGTGCTGCGGAACATTTCTTCGCCGGGCTTGCCGCGGCCCCACGTCGTCACGACTACGGTCGCGGGCGCAGCCGGATCGACGGCGACGGCGGCGTAGCCGAAGCGGCGTTCGCGATTCGCGGCGTCCGGCTTTTCCGGCGTGATTTCGGCCCAGGCGTCGTCGCGCGGGGAAAATTTCCACACCGCGCCGTCGCGCATGCGGTTCGGGCCGGGCTCGTCGGCGTAGGTGACGTAGAGCGTGCCGTCCGGCGCGAGCGCGGCGCCGGTGGGGCGGAACGTCGTCGGCTGCTTTGGCAACGCGCGCCAGGTCGCGCCGGCGTCGGTGCTGCGTAAGATGCTTTCGCCGATGCGCGAGATCGCGGCGTAGAGCACGGGTGTCGGCTGACCGCGCGTGCCGCGGTGCGCATCGATCCGCACCCAGAGAATGCCGACGGGTTGCGCGAGGTAGTTGAAACGGCCGTCGACGATGAGCTGCTGACCGGCGCTGCCGTCGGGCAGATCGGGGAAGCTCGTCACGCGCGCCCACGTCGCGCCGTGATCGGCGCTGCGCCACAGACCGGCGTTGCGCGTGCCGAGATAGAGGAGGTTGGGCGAATTCGGATCGACGACGAGGCGCTCGCCGCTGCCGCGCGCGGCCTCGTTGCCGCCGAGTTTGAAGGGGAGCGTCGTGCGCTGCCATGTGGCGCCGCGATCGGTGGAGCGGAACAGCTCGGCGTTGCCGACGTCGGGGCGCGTGTAGGTGCCGCAGGCGAGATAGACGCGATTGGGGTCGGTCGGATCGAGCGCGACGCTCTCGACGCCTTGGAGGTTCCACTCGGATTGGCCGAGCCAATCGAGGAGCGGCACCCAGGTTTGCGCGGCGGCGTCCCAGCGATACGCGCCGCCGACGTCGGTGCGCGCGTAGGCGAGACCGGGCTCGGTCGGGTGAAACTCGACGCCGGTGACGAAGCCGCCGCCCCCGATCGCGACGTTGCGCCAGGTGTAGGTTTCAGCGTTCACGGCGAAGAGAGACAGAGGTGAGCTGAGCAGAGACCACGAAACACACGAAAGACACGAAAGGCGGCGGAGAGTGGCGAGCACGCGGCGGGCGATGCGCGAGGGAGGGCTCGTGAGGTGGAACGCGTTGACCCCAACGCGTTCGAGCGTTTTCGCCGCCGGACGGACGTCTGAGCGCGTTGAGGTCAACGCGCTCCACCGGGTCGAGACAAACGCGCGATCCACAGCGCCACTCCTTTCCGTGTGTTTAGTGTGCTCCGGGGGAGCTTTGTTTCTCTGCCTCGCTCGCGAAATCGTGCCCATTCTGCGGGAACGGCGCGAGCCACGCGAAGATGATCGGCGGCACCGAGGCGATGAGCACGAACGTGAAGAACGTCGCGTAGTGTTGCCCGCACAGCCCGTAGACCCAGCCGCTGATCGAGCCGGTCGCCCACTTCGTCATCGCCATCACGCCGGTCGCGAAGGCGTAGTGCGTCATCTTGAACGGCCCGGGCGCGACCTGTTGCATCTGGTAGAGCATGTGGCCGACCGAGCCCATGCCGAAGCCGAACTTCTCCGCCGCCACGATCGCGCCGATCACGACGACGTTCGTCGGCATCGCGTGGCTGAGGAAATAGTAGGTGAGGTGCGGGACGTTGAGCGCGAGGGCGAGGAGGAAGAACGAGCGCCGCAGCGTCATCTTGGCCACGAAGAAACCGCCCGCGAACGCGCCGACGATGAACGCCACGGTGCCGACGGTGCCGTTGATGTGACCGAGCGATTCGTTGTCGAGGCCCAGGCCGCCGGCGCTGCGCGGATCGAGCAGGAAGAGCGGACCGAATTTTTCGATGAAGCCCTCGCCGAAGCGGTAGAAGAAAACCACCGCGAGCATCAGCCAGATCTGCGGCTTCTGGAAAAACGACACCCACGACTCCTTCAACGCCGGCCACGCGGCGCGCGCGCCCTGGCCGTGCAGCGCGGAGATTTCGCCGGTCGGCAGCGTGCGCAGGTGCCACGCGCCGAAGCCCGCCATCACCGCGCCCGTGCCGACCATGATGATCATCCAGCAATGCACCCACGACAGGCCGGCCTTGTTGTGCAGCCAGCCGGTGAGCGACACCAGAAGGCCCGACGCGATCACCGCGCCCATGTTCCAGCACATGCCCTGCAGGCCCGAGTAGCGCGCCTGGTCCTTGATCGAGACCGTCGTCATGAAGACGCCATCCGCCACGATGTCCTGCGTCGCCGAGGCGAAGCCGATGATCCAGAAAAACGCCAGCGACGCGCGGAAGAAGCCGTCGAGCGGCAGGCAAAACGCCACCGCGCCGAGCCCCGCCGCCATCAGGAACTCCATCGCGATCACCCACCAGCGCTTCGTCTGAAACGGCTCGAGGAACGGCGACCAGAGCGGCTTCAGCACCCACGGCAGATACATCTGCGAGGTGTAGAGCGCGATATCGGTGTTCGAGACGCCGAGGTTTTTGTAGATGATCGCGGCGACGACGCCGACGGTGACGTTGGGCAAACCCATCGCGAGATAGAGCGAGGGCACCCAAGTGAGGGGGTGGCGCAAAGCGCGGTGCGGGGCCATTGAGGGGAGATTTAAGGCAAAATCAGGCGCACGCACGGCGGCTTGGCCAGCTCAAACGCGCGGAGCGTGACGCGATGCCGACGTTCGCCCTGTTGCGGCGGATCGGTGACCGCCGCGCCGAAGTGCGGAGACAACGTGAGCGGCTGCGCCGGCGGCACGCGCCTCGTCGCCGCCGGGAGAGCAGCGACCACCTCAAGTCGCGAACGCCGCCGCGTCCTCGCCCGCGCAACGCCTCGACGGGAGCCATGCCCTCCGGCGAACGCTCCCGTCGCGCGCTCAGAACGGAAACCCGATCGACACCAGCAGCGTGCCGCGCGGGTCGAGCGGGCGCGGGTTCACGTTGCGGCCGTATTCGACGCGCACGGGGCCGATGAGCGTGTGGTAACGCAGACCGAGGCCGACGGAGAAAAGTTTCTCGTCGAACGGATAATCCGCGAGCCGCGCCGCGGTGCCGAGCGCGTCGCCGAAGAGCACGGTCGACAGCTTCGGCGTCAGTGCCTGCTCGAACTCGGCGCTGAACTGCACGAAACTTTTCGCGCCGACAAACTGGCCGTTCGCGGCGCGCGGCGCGGCTTCGCCGCGATTGTAGCCGCGGATTGACGTGTCGCCGCCGGGGAAGAAGCGGACGTTCACCGGCACCGCGCGATCGTCCGTCGCGCCGAACGTCGTCACGATCGCGTGCTCGAGGCCGAGGTGCACCCAGCGGCCGGCGCCGACGGCCCGGTGATACGACCCGCCGAACTGGAATTGCTGATAATCGACCTCGCCGCCGAGGAACTTGCTCGCGAGCTGCACCTGCGCGAAGAGCCGGTGGCCGGAGCGCGGCGTGAGCGGGTTGTCGCGCCGATCGCGCACGAGCCGCAAGTCGAGGCTCGCGACGTCGGTCTCGGTTTCGTCGATGGGGTTCGTCGCGAGTTCGTTGGCCGTGGTTTTGAGCCGCTGCAATGTGTAGCTCGCGGTGCCGGTCGAGTGGAGCGAAGGGAACTCGCGCGAGAGCGAGACATCCGCGCCGTATTCCTGGCGCACGAACGACAACTCCTCGCGGCGCAAGCCGAAGAGCCGCGCGCTGCCGTCGGCCGTCGTGCCGAAGAGCGACGGCACGGTGTAGCGGTATTCGCCGGTGGTGCTCTTCATCGATTGCACGAGCCGCAGGTTGTCGGTGTGCGCGCGGCCGAAGAGGTTGTGGTGCTGCCACTCCACGCCCGCGCGGAGCTGCTCGTAGCTGCCGTAACCGGCGAGCAGGTTGATCTCCTCGAGTCGACCCTCGGCCACGGAGAAAATCGCGTCGCGCACGCCGGGCTCGGCCTCCTCGTAGCGGAGATCGATGCGGTTGAACACGCCGAGCCGGGCCAGCCGCGCCTGCGCGTTGTCGATGGCTACTGGATTGAGCAAGTCGCCCGTGTGCACGCGCAGCATGCGGCGCATCGTGCGCTCGCGCGTGTGCGTGTTGCCCTCGAGCGACACGCGGCCGAGGCGCACCTGCTTGCCTAACGCCACGCGGATCTCCGCCGTGACGCTCTGCCGTCCATCGATGCGTTCGCCGAGGCGCGAGCTGACGCGCACCCGCACGTCCGGGAAACCGCGGGCGAAATACCACGCGCGCACCGCCGTCGCCGCGTCTTGTCGCCACAGCGTCGACCAAGGCAACCCGCGGCGGTCCTGAAGAAAATCCGGCGGCGTCATCGGATCGACCTGCTCGAAAAACTCGATCGCGTCGACGCGCCAGACCGGGCCTTCGTTCACGTCGACCTCCAGCCGCACGCGTCCGGTCGCGCGATCGACGTCCTCGCGCGCGAGCGTCGCGCCCGCGCCGGCGTGGCCGCGCAGACGGAGCTCCTCGGCGAGATTCGAGAGCGACGTGCGCACGCCGTCGGGCGAATACACGCGATCCGCCGCGAGCGGGATCAGCATCGTTTCTCCAGTGAAGAACCGCCGCGCCTCGTCGTGTTTCATCGCGTGCAATCCGCGGAAAACCACTTCGCGGATCAGGAAGCGCGTGCCGCGTGCGACGTGCAGCACGACGCGACGCGCGGCGAGCGGGCGCGGCAGCGGCTCGTCGAGCGTCGCCGTGATCGGGTGCCGCGACGTTTGCCCGCTCGCCTGCGCGATCTCCGCTGTGATTCGCGCGTCGAGATAGCCGTTGCGCTGGAGTTCGTGATAGAGAATCAGCGCCGCGTCCTCGATCGGCGGCGCGTCGACGGTTTCGGGAGCGAGCTGGTCGCCGAGGAGAACTTGCAAGTTGCGCGCTGTCTCGCGGCTGCCGAACCAGCCGAGACCGTCGACGCGCAACTCGGCGGCGGGCAGAGCGACGGCGAACATCAGCGCGATCCCGCACGCCGGCAGTAGCGCCAGTCTCCGACTGGCGGCAGAACGCAGCGCATGCCACGCGCGCAACCATCGCCGGTCGGAGACCGGCGCTACGACGCGCGTGCGTGCGCTATTTCTTTCGCTCGTCACGCTTCGCGCCCTCCTTCGTGTAGATGCGATAGCTGACGCCGGCGTTGTAGTCGTCGTAGCGGTCGTATTCGCCGGTCAGCGAGAGCTTGTCGGTCACCTTGTATTCCGCGCGGTAGGTTTCGCGGCCGGCTTCCGACACCTGTTCGCCCGAAGTGATTTCGAGACGATCCTCCGTGCCGCCGAAATTCTGGAAAATGCCGCTGCCGAGGAACGTGCCGAGGCGCGTCAGGCGCTGCTGATTCGTCAGCGCGCTCATCTCGTCCTTCGGCGGCTGGCCGGTCGTGACGAGCAGCAGGATGTCCGCAGATTCGAGCGGCGGGTTGGAGGAGAATGTCAGCGTCGGCGCCGCCGTCGTGCCGCCCGCTTCGAGTCGCAGTTCATAGCCCATGCGCTTCGCGGTCGCGTTCACGGCGAGCTGCGGCTGCGTCGGGTCCGCGGCAGTGAGCCGCACCGTGCCCTGTTGCACGGCGAAGCGCGCGAAGGGAAACAACACCAGCCCCTCGTCCACCGCGAGCTGTCCGACGGCGCGCGGATCGCCGAGCGTGCCGGTGAGCTGGAATTGCGGCGTCGCGATCCCGTTGAACACCGCCGTGCGCACGCGCACCGCCCGCGCGCCGTCGATCCGCACGTCCAGCGGCCAGCGCGAAAACGGTTCCACGTTGACCGAAAAATACGGCGGCGCGTGCGCCACGCCGCGCGGGCCGCCGGGCAAAATCGCGGCGAGATCGGCGAGCACGAGCGCGTCGCGCAAGCCCACGCGGCCGCTGATGCGCGTCGGCCCGCGCTCGGGCGTCTTCGCCTGCAAGTCGAGATCGGTGCGCACGAGCAGCCCCGGCCGACGCACGAGCGGGACGTTCTTCGCCTGCAAGCGGAGGTCGAGCTCGGGTCGCTCGCGCGCGCCGAGCGCCGCCGTGCCGATCAACTGCACCGGCTCGCCGCCCAGTTGCGCGGAAAACGTGCGCACGTCGACGCGCCGCCCCGCGAGCGCGAGATCGGCCTCGACGGCGAGCAGCCGCCCGAGGCCGGGCAACGGTCGCGTGGCGCCGTCGCGAAGTTCCGCGTGCCCGGTGAATTCACCGCGGGCGAACTGCACCTGCGCGCCGAGCGTGCCGGCGGTGAACGGCAGGGCGGGAAACGTGTGCGCGAGCGCCGCGAGTTCGACGCGTGGCACGGAGAGTTGGGCCTCGACCCGACGCCAGTCGAAATCGCGCGGCGCGTGCTGCAACGTGCGCCAAGCCGCGTCATCCATCGGCAGCCGCCCGGTGGCGTGCACGGGATGTCCGGCGATCTGCGCGTCGAGCGACGCGAGCCGCAGGCCGTCGCGCTGTCCGCGGAGCGTGGCGGAGAGTGCGGTGATTTCCGCGGGGATTTTTTCCGCATCGTCGCCGCTGCGCGCGATGCGCCTCGCCTCGATCCGCACTTCGCCGCGCGGCTCGGCGAGCGAGCCGCTCAGATTCGCCTCGATCGCGCCGCCATCGACGGCGAACCCGGTTTGCCGGCGGATGACTTCCCACAGCGGCGAGTCCGGTGCGATCGACGCTGCGAGTTCCAGCGGCGCCTGCGCGTCGAGTTCGACCCGCGGTGTGCGCGGCCAGTGCACGCGCACCGGCACGCGCCCGCGCGCCTGCGCCATCAGGCCGCGGGCGCCGGCGAGTTCGAGCTGCAAAATGCGGACGCCGTCCGCCGCCGCACTCGCGCCGAGGCGGCCCTGCCACCCCTCGCCGTCGATCTGCGCCGCGACTTCGGCCGCGGTCTCGCCGACGAGCACGCCGTCGTGGACGCTGCCGCGGACATTCAGCGTTTCGAAGCGACTCGGGATAATTTCGCCCGCCCACCAATCGGAGAACCACTCCGAAGGGAGCTTTTGCCCGGAGACGAAGAAGCTCGGCGCCGCGCTCCAATCGAGGTCCGTGGCCAGCGCGCTCTCCGCGCCTTCGAGGCGAACGCCGGAAATTTTCCAGGCTGGCCGCCAAAGGATTTCTGCGGGCGTCACACTGTGGAGCAGCTCGCGGCCGTCGCGCCGCAGGGTGAACTCGCGCACCGTCGCGCGGTTTGCGTCGAGCGAGCCCGCGAGGCGCAGCGTGGCGTTTTCCGTGTGGGCGGAGGCGGAAAACTCGCGCAGCGCGAGCGCCTCGCCGGTCCATTGTCCGGAGAGTTCGATCGGGCGCAGACGGTTGGCGCGGAGTTTCGTCGCGGTAAGTTCGCCGCGGTGAGCGAGCTTTTCCAACGGGCCGTCGGCCTCGATCGCCGCGACGATCTTCTCGAAGGCGACGCCGTCCGGCAGGAGCGGTGCAGCCCACGCGGAAGCGAGCGTCGCATCGACGCGCGCGTCGTGCAGCTCGCGACGCGGCCAGTCGAGGACGCCGTGCGCGGCGAGGCGGCTCGCGGCATCGAGCGTCACGGCGATCTCGTCGAATCGCACGCGCGGCCACTGCCAGCGTCCGCGGATGCTGCCGGAGTGCGCGGCGAATTTTCCCCAGCGGAAGGCGTCGAGCTGCCAGCGGAACTCGCCGCGGGAATCGGCGCCGCTCGGCACGACGCGGATATTTCCGGTGAACTTGCCGACGGCATCAATCCAGGGCTGCCGGCCGAGATCGGCATCGACGGTCAGCACGGCCGCCCCGGCGGCGACGGCGCGATCGAAAGAAAACGTGAGCGGCGCGCTCAGCGTCGCAGTCGCGAACGGCGCGCGCGCCTCCAGCGTGCGGATCACGATCTGGCGACGGTCGCCGGTGGCGTGCGCCGCCAGCTCAAACGGCGGAGCTTTCTTTTCGCCGGCCGGCGTCGCGACGGCGGCGAGATCGATCGTGAACGCGCCGTCGGCCCAACGCGCGAGAAGGCGACCGCGCACGCGCTCGTAGGCGGGGCCGAGTTTCATGTCCGCGGCGGGCAGATCCCAGTTTTCCGCGCGGAGCTCCGCGCGCGTGGGCAGCCACGATGCATCGTCGAAGCGCGCGTCGACGGTGAACGGCTGCTCGCGCCACGTGCCGGCGCCGCGCAGCGCGTTCGGCGTCCACGCGAGTTCGGCGCGCGCGGCGAGCGACGGCAGGTCGGCGGTGGCGAGGAACGAGCCGTCTTTTTCGGTGAACGTCGCACGCACGTCCGCGCGCGTGGGCAGCGCGCCGTCGGCGCGGAGCACGCCGTCGGCCCACGTCGCGCGGGCGATGCGCCAGGTCTGACCGCCGCGGGCGATGGTGCCGTTTTCAGCGAACAGGCGCGGGAGCCAGCGGCGCAACGTTTGCAACGTGTGCTGCACGAGTGAGTGGACGTTCGCGGGCGACGCGGCCGGTTGCGCGCGAGGGGCCGGCGCGTCGGCGGGCGCGAGCCGCAGCGCCCAGTCGGATATTTCCACGTGCGCGCGGGCGCGGCGAAGCAACCAGAGCGCGGGCGTGTCGAGCGTGGCCTGGCCGGCGGAGAACGCCACGCCCGTGCGTCTGAACGTGATACCGTGAAGGCGGAATCGCGTGTAGCCGACGGTTTCGTAGCGCTCGAACGACGCGCCTTGCGCCCGCGCCAATGGACGCAGGACTGCGCCCAGCCACCACGGCAGCGTAACCACGCCGAGGGCCAGCAGTATGAACAGCAAGAGCAAAGCCTTCCGTGCGCCGCGCATGGTTCCTCCCGAGACCGGCAGATTCGCGGGCGGTTGCCGGAATTCTCGCGCGGCGGTGGCTTCGGAGCGAGAATCTCGCCGTGTGGGTCCGGCACCCCGTTGACGCGCGGCGGCGGGCGCAAACGCGGTTGCGTTGGGAAAAAACGCGCGATTGGGATGACGTGACTTATGTGGGTTTCTATCCTGACGAGTTCGATTTGCCGCCTATGCCGCGCGATCGCGGTGATTTGCCTGCTCGTGGGAGCGGCCGCTCGCGCCGACGAAAGTCCGGACGTGTCGTGGCCGGATGTGCCGCCGGCACAGCGCGCGGAGATGGCGTTCGAGCTGCGCATGCGCGTGATCTGCGAGACGAAGAGCGACGCGGCGGGGGAAAAGTTTCTGCGGCAGGAGTTCGCCCGCGATCCGCGGCCCGCGGTGAAGGCGTTCATGGTGCGCATGTATTTCTACGGAAAAGATTGGGGCATGCCGTTGCTGGTGGATGCGAAGCGCGGCCGGCAACTGGCGGAGGAGGCGATCGCCGAGGGCAGCGCGGCGGCGCTGGACGTCTATGGGCGCGCGATCGCGGAAGGTTTGGTGGAAGGCAAATCGCGGTCGGAGGCGATTGCGTTTATCCGCCGCGGGGTGGAGCGGGGCGTGCCGCGCTGCATGGCGCGCCTCGGCTGGTATCACATCCTGGGATGGAACGTGCCCGTGAATATCCCGCGCGGCATCCATCTAGTCCGGCGCGCGGCCGAGTTGGGCAATCCCGGCGGGTTGGTGGACATCGCGGCCGCCTACGAAGAGGGCACGGCGGCCCCGGGAGCCAGTCCCCCGCTCGCCCTTGAGTTTTACCGACAAGCGTGGCGTTTCAATTCCGCGAAAGGGCGCGACGCCCTCAAGCGGCTCGCGGCGACGAACGAAAATGCGAAACTCCTCTACGCCACCGAACTGGCCCGCACGGCGAACGGAGGGCGGTGGATGATGCTGAAGCGAGGCAAGGAATACCTCGTGGCCCTGGAGTCGATGAATCCGACGTTTCCCGATGCGATGACGGAACTCGGCCTGGCTCACGCCGAAGGTTACTACGCGAAACGCGACCTGCCGTTGGCGCGCAAGCTTCTCGGCGCGGCTGTCGCCGGAGGAAGCCAGGATGCGAGATTCGTGCTCGCGCGCCTGCGGCTGGAGGGCATCGGCTGCACGCGCGAGCCGGCGGCGTTGGAGGAGATTCACACGATGGCCGATGCCGGGAATGTCCGCGCGGCGGGATACTACGGCTACGTGCACTACTGGGGGGCTTCCGTGGTGGCGGGGCTCAAGCGGGACGAGGCGACGGCCTTTCGTTACATACGGCTCGCGGCGCAGAAGGGTGACCTCTTCGCCGTGCACAACCTGGCGGTCTGCTACGCCAATGGGGTCGGCACGCGCGAAGACTATCTGCTGGCCGCGAAGCTCTACTGGGAGTCGTTCGAGCAGGGCGAATCCAGCGGAAGCGAAAAAGCCCGCCGTTACCTGAACTTCGTGAAGGAATGACCGCGCGTTCCGGTGCTCACGCGTCCGCCACCGCTTCGTGCACGAGCGCGGCGATGGCGTCGGGCAGCGGGAGGGCGAGCGCGAGTTCGTGGGAGCGCGGGCTCATTTTTTTCCACGTCTTGCGGATGATCTCGATGAACTTCTCTCGCGTGTAGTCGGCGTGTTGCGCGGCGAAGTCGCCGATCTCGTTTTCGAGAAACACGAGGCACGCGGCGTCTTCGAGCGCTTGCGTGCCGGGATTGGTTTTCAGAGCGGTTTTCGAAACCCAGGTGGAAACCTCGTCGGCTTCGGCGGCGGGCACGCCGGCTTGGAGGAGCAGCTCTTTCGCGCGTGTCGCCTGTTTCACGTAGAGCGACTGGCGCCATTTCAGATAGCCGACCTTGCCGTCGGGGAACGTCGTGCGCGGCACGCTCCAGCGCTCGAGGTGCTGGCAACGCGCGGCGAGGCGCAGCAGCGGCGAAGCGTCGGGCACGACGCGCGCGACCCACGCTTCCATGCGCGCGGCGTAGACAAGCTCCGCCGCGCGGCCGTCCGCGGTCTTCTTCGGGTCGGCGGCGTGGGCGGCATCGATGAGTGAGCGAGCGGCGGCGTAGGCGTCGGACATGTCCTAGAGCGAGACGCGCCCGGTGCGCGGAGGCAAGGGGTCGATGCGTCACGAATCGCGGTGCCGCGCTGCGCCGGCGACTGGGGACCGCGCGCCGCCCTCTATGAGCTCGACCGCCGGCAGCGGGGGCGCAGCTCAATCCGATTCGCCGGCGCGCGGCAGCGGGCGGCGCAGGGCGCGGGCGAGGGCGTTTGCGGCGGCGGCCAGCGTGTGAGGAGGCTCGGACTCGGCGGCGGCGATCGCTTTTTCGCGAACTTCTTTTCGCTCGAAGTGAGCCCACCAGCCGATGACTTCCCAATGCCGCGCGAGATCCGGGCGCGCGAGGAAGTTACCCCAGGCTTCGGGCCATAGTTCCGTGGCCCGCAGGAATCCGCGGGCCCAGACGATGCTCGCGGCGGTCATGGCCCGGCTGGCCGTCTCTTCGCCTTCCTCGGCGGCGAACTCGTCGAAGTCCTCCGAGAAGATGTCGATGATGTTGTTGTCCGGATGCGCGTCGGGATCGATCGTGGAGAGGATGAGGTCGTTCACCTGATTCCAGTAGCTCATCAGCAGATTCATGAACTCCTGCATTTCCTCGTGGCTCTTCCACTGCTTGCCTTGCGGTCCCCACAGGACGTCGAGGAGTTTCAGTGGCGAGAGCACGGTGGGGCAGAGCGACATGGCGGCGATGAGGCCGCTGACTTCGTAGAGGCGCGGCACGTTTTCCGGTTCGGCGTCGAGGAGTTCCATCAGGGCTTCGCGCGTTTTGAAGTCGTCGAGTTCGTCTTCGTCCTCCTCGGGGTCCACGTAATCGTAGCCGTCTTCGCCGCAGCGGGCCTCGAGGATGGCGAGGATGCGGTCGACGCGGTCGTCGTCGTCCTCGGGCCCGCGGACGTAGCACGGTTTGCCGTCGAGGCCGTAGGTGAATTCGCGCGGGCAGGCGGCGGCGTCGATGCCGTTGAGGATTTTGCGGGCCTTGCGGAAGTCGCGATGCGGGGCGAAGCCGAGGGCCTGCGCGTAGGCGAGGGCGCCCTCGATGAGTTTCTTCGCGCAGGCGGGGTGGATGCGCTCGCGGATCGCCGGGGGCAACTGCACGTCGATATCGGCGGCGACATCCGTCGCGGAGACGCCGGTCTCGGTGACGCAGTCCTTCACGCCGAGGCAGTAGGCGTCCACGATGAAGATCGCGTAATCGACGCTGCCGTCGCTGCGCGTGCGCCAAACGGCGAGGCTGGCGAGGCCGCCCTTTTCCCAGTCCTTTTGGATGAACGCGTCGTGCCGGGTCATCCCGTCACGGTGGCAAGACTCGGCGGAGGGAAAAGGCAAAAACCCGGCGGAGGTGTCGCGTGGAAGCGTGAGCGCTGGATCGCCACGGCTCGCGACAGAAGACCTCCCGCGAATGGCGCGAATTGGCGCGAAGTCAGAAAGGGAAATTCCCGCTCCTTCGCCTGATCCTAGAAGGCGCAGTTGAACCACTGATTTTCACTGATGAGCACTCATCGAAGCAGACTTGGATCACCGCGATCGCCCACCTGGCAGGTGAGCCACCTCACGCCGCGCTTCTCGGCCTTCTCCTGCATCAGTGTGCATGAGTGCTCATCAGTGGTTAATCTTCTGCGGAATTTAGGCTGATCGACGGCACCGCTCGGTGGGCCCGGAGACCGACGATTTTCATTCGTGCGGATTCGCGAAATTCGCGGGCGATTGCGGAGGTCCGTTTCAGCTCAGGATTCGTTTCAAACTTTCCAAATCCAACACGCGGGCGAGGGACTCCTCTTGCACGACGGCGGCGGCGAGGGCGGCTTTTTCTTTTTGGAGCGCGCGTATTTTCTCTTCGACTGTGTCGCGGGCGAGCAGGCGGTAGGCGATGACGTGTTCGGTCTGGCCGATGCGGTGCGTGCGGTCGATGGCTTGCGCCTCGACGGCCGGGTTCCACCACGGGTCGTAGAGCACGACGTAGCTGGCGGCGGTGAGGTTGAGGCCCGAGCCGGCGGCTTTGAGCGAGAGCAGAAACACGGGCGGACCGTCGGCGGCTTGGAACTGCTCGACCAGCTCCTGGCGGTTCTCGGTCTGGCCGGTCAGCATCAGGTGACGGATGCTGCGTGCGCCGAGTTCGTCGCGAATCAGCCCGAGCATCGAGACGAACTGCGAGAACACGAGCACCCGGTGGCCCTCCTCCAGCAACGGCTCGAGCGTGTCGAGCAGCGCTTCGAGTTTGGCGCTGGCGGCGGGCTTGCGCGCCGGAGCGGTTTCGTCGGCAGAGTCCGTATCACGGACTTTGGCTGGCGGAGCGTCGGCGGTGCGGGCGCGCGCGGTTTTGCCCGAAGTGGTGGCGTCGGCGTCGGAGCGAAACTCCGTATTACGGAGTTTGGCTGGCGCGGGCGCGTCGCGGTCGGCGGCGGCGGTGAGGTCGGCGCCGAGGAGGCGCGGGTCGCAGCAGATCTGGCGGAGGCGGAGGAGCGATTGGAGAATGTTGAAACGCTGCGCGTCGAACTCGCGCGCGTCTTTCACGCCGAGCAGGAGTTGGCGGGCGCGTTTCAATTCCGCGTCGTAGAGCGCGCGCTGCGGGCCGTCGAGTTCGACGACCATGTCTTCCTCGGTGCGCGGGGGCAGGTCGCGGGCGACCTGGTTCTTTGTGCGGCGGAGCAGGAAATGACGGACGCGCGTGGCGAGGCGGGCGTGGGCGGCGGCGGGATTCTCGCGGTCGTTGTAGAGGCGTTTGAACGCGGTCTGGCCGCCGAGCAGGCCCGGTTGGGCGAAAGCGAACAGGCTCCAGAGATCGAGCAGGCGGTTTTCGACGGGCGTGCCGGTGAGCACGATCCGGTGCGTGGCGGGCAGCGCGCGAGCGGCGGCGGCAGTGGCGCTGGCGGGGTTCTTGATGTTCTGTCCCTCGTCGAGGATGACCGCGTCCCACGACTCGGCGGCGAGCGCCGCCGCGTTGAGGCGGAGCTGCGCGTAGTTGGCGATCACGAGTTGGACGCCGGCCGGCACCGGCTCGGCCGAGCGCGGTGCGAGTCGGCCGGTGGTCAGCATCGGAGCGAAGCGGGCCGTCTCGCTCTCCCAGTTGAACACGACGGATTTCGGGCAGACGACGAGCGCGCGGAGAGCGGGCGCAGCGGTCATCGAAGTCGTCGCGGCAAACTCCGTATTACGGAGTTTGGTTTTTCGCCCGACGGATGGACGAGAGGCGGCGGTGGCGGTGGCGGTGGCGACGTTCGTATTACGAACATTGAGTGGGGTGGCGGCGGGGGGCGGGGAAGCTGCTTTCTGTTCGGCGAGCCAGAGGAGCCAGGCGAGGGTCTGGAGGGTTTTGCCGAGGCCCATGTCGTCGGCGAGCACGCCGCCGAAGCGGTTGGCGGCGAGGTGCGCGAGAAAGTGAAAGCCCTCGACCTGATACGGGCGCAGCTCGGCGCGCAGGCCGGTGGGCAATGCCGGAGCGGGCGTCGCGCGGATCGCGGCGGCGCGCGCGCGGATTTGCGCCGCGAGTTTTTCGGGTAACGCGTCGCCGAGGGCGGGATCGGCAAGTTGGAGCGCGTGGAGCCGCGGGGCTTCGCCGGCCGGAGTGGCGGCGAGCGTCTCGGCATCGAGGCCGAGTTGCGTCAGCGCGGCAGTGGGTGACGAATCGGCCGTGAGTTCGAGGCGGCGCCAGCCGCGGCCGGCGAGGCGGACGAAGCGGCCGCGCGCCGCGCGCAGGAGCGCGATTTCCTCGGCGGTCAGCGTGGTGTCGTCGGCACGGAGGCTCACGCGCACGCCGAACCAGTCGATGCCGCTCTCTTCGATTTCGAGGGCGAAGTGCGCGCGCGTGGGCGGGGCGCCGAAGGCGGCGAGTTCGGGGCTGAGCTCGACGAGGATGCCGGGCGGCATCGCTGCGAGCCACTCGGCGAATCGCGTGGCGAAGTTCGTGCGCGCCATCTCGGCGACGAAGTCGCCGTCGCCGGGGCCATCGTATTGCCAGTGCAGCTCGATGAAGCGGCTGAGGTGTTCGGTGGCGGGCGTGAGCGGCGCGAAATCGTGCAACACGAATGCGGCGTCCGGTGGGCGTTTGAGTTTGGGCGCGTCGGTGTTCCAGCTCTCCGGGCCCCAGCGGGCGCGCGGAGCGTCGTCCGGCGCGATAGCGTGCAGTTCGAGGACGAGCAAATCCTCGTCGGGGGATGCGCCGTCGTAAGGGGAGACGGTGGTGGCGCGGAAGCGCGCGCGCAGAGGCTCGTGCCGGTAGCGACCGGCGGCGTCACCGGGCAACGGCACGCGGGCGCGCGCGGCGAAGCGGCCCGCCTCGGGAAGCGCGAGCGCATCGCGCGGCACGATGGCGGCAAACGCATCGTCGGAAGACGTGTCGAGCTGCGGGTTCGGCGGCGGCAGGCCGCGGTAGAGCGTGTCTTCGTGCAGGTAGAGCGAGGGATTGCCTTCGACGAAAACGAGCGGGGCGGGGGCCGGCGTGCCGTCGGCGAAGGCGAGGCGGACGATGGTGCTGTGCGGGTCGTCGGGATGATCGACGATTTGCCACGTCAGGCGCTCGTCCGCTTCGGCGAATGCGGTGCCGTTCGCCGTCACGACGCGATCGCGTGCGCGCGGGTGCGCGAGCATTTGGCCGAGCAGCGCGCAGTCTTCGGAGTCGGAAAGTTTGAGCGTGGTGCGGTTGTGCTGGAGATAACTGGTGCGCACGTAGGCGAGGAGCGTGTTGCTCGGCTCGTCGAGTGTGCGCGCCGCCTCGGCCGGATCGTCGAGAAAGCGGCGGAGCGTGTCGGCGGGGCAGGCCGAAAACGCGCCGAGCGGACCGGCGGCGCAGAATTCCCAGACGGCTTTCCGGGACTTGGCGCGCGCGTCGAGCCGGAGGCGCAGGGCGCCGGCGGGAGCGGTTTCCGCCGGCGCGGCGGCGTGCGCGTCGAGTTCGGCGAAACGTTCGCGCCAGATGCGGAGTTGAAATTCGCGCTGGATCGCCGCGCGGGAGGCGCGCGCGTGGGCGAGATCGGTGAACGGCGCGGCGAACTCCGGCAGCGGCAGGCGGTGCTCCTCGAACAGCAGCGCGATGAACGACCAGAGTTTCAGCGGCGAGGCCGGCGGCTTTTTCCAGAACTGGTGAAAAGGGGTGGGGCCGAAGCGCGGGGCAACGGCGCGGTGCGACGCGGGCACGAGCGCCGTGAGTCCGTGCAGGTCGAGCCAGCCGTAGCCATGCTCGGTGCGCGGGAGCGAGTGGAAGACGCGGGCGAGATTGCGGAGCCAGGCGAGTTGTTCGCGCGTGGGGAGCTGGCCGGTGGCGGCGGCGAACTCGTCGACCAGCGGCTGCTCCTGCGGTTGCCAGAGCGGGTGCGCGGCGGTGGCGGGCGTGGCGCGGACCGGAGCGGGAGTGGGCGCGGTGCGCGTGGCCGCGGCGCGGCCGGTGCGGTCGCATTTGCGCAGCCAGGCGCGGCCGGTGGCGTAGACGTGTTTGCAGTCGTCGCCGACGGGACAGGTGCACTCGGAAATCCAGCGCCCGCCGATCCACGAGAGTTTGGCTTTGTAGTCGGACGAGCCGCGCACGAGGCCGATGACTTGATTGGCGACGGCATCGACGACGGTGACGCGGCGTTGCTCGAAATAATGGCGGCCGCGCAGGCGGGTGCCTTGGTCGAAACGGTCGATGAAGCTCGCGAGCGCGGACAGCGCCGAGTCGGACGCGGGATTGTTGTCGGCGGACGCGGGCATCGGGCGGAAATTCCGACGCGGCGGCGGGGAAGTCAACCGCCGGCCGGCGGGCGGAAGCGGGGCGGCGTGAGGCTTATTCGAAAGAACGAGCGAGGACCGTGGAAAGAACCGGCTCGCGCGGCGGCGCGGCGCGCGCACACTGCGCGGGCATGGCTTGGCGCATCGACGAGCAGGTGATTCGCGGAGAAATCGACAATCGCACGCGCGGGCGCGTGACGGGGCGCATCTGGTTCGTCGGACGCGCGGAGCCGGTGGAGTTGGAGTTGACGGGCGATTGCTGGCGCGACCTCGCGGGGCGCCGACTGGAGTTCGTGAATCCGGCGCCGAAGCCGGGGCTCGCGGAGAGTTTCGCGGCGCGACAAGTGGGCTCGGTCGGCGACGTCACGGCATCGCGCAAGGTGAAGGTATTGGATTTTCCGCTCGAGGACATGCACCTCTACTACAAGACCGGCCGCGAGATGCCGTGGCACTGGGGCAATTTGCTCTATCTCGAGTGGTTTTCCGAGCGCAACGGCCGCGTGGTGATCGAGACGGCGAGTTTCGAGCTGAAGATCGTCGCCGAACCGGCCTGGGAAATGACCGAGGCCGAGGACGAGACGCAGCGCCGCGCGAACGGCGAGGCAATGGGCGGGTTCATGGAGCGACTGGGTGAAGCGGCGGGTGCAGCGCAGGCCGGCAAGGTCGTCGACGACACGCCGCCCGAGTGGGATTTGGAAAACAGCGAGGGCGAAGACGAGCCGGCGGCATGGGATGAAAAGCCCGAGACCGAAGCGGAGGCCGAGGCCCGGCAGGCGCGCAGCGATTTGCTGGCGGACCGCATCGCGGCGCGGATGGAGCGCGAGGGAGACGGCGCCGACTACGAGAAAATCCTCGAAGAGGAAATCGAGCGGTTGCGTCGCGAACGCGGCGAACCGGAGCCGACGGAGGAGGATCGCGCGCGCAGCGCCGAGTGGATCGAGGAGATGAATGCCGCTGCGGACGAAGCGCTGGCGCATCCCGATCCGGAGGTGGAGGAGCAGTTGCGTTTCCGCCACCCGCTCGTGGAGCGGACGACGGAGTTGCACGTGCGCTTGCATCAGCAGGCGGAGGCCGAGAACTGGATTCCGGCGGACGCCGGTCAGGAACATCCCGTGCAGGAGTTGCTCGATGCGACGATGATCGCCGGGGCGAAACTGGCGGGCGCGCTCAATGGTCGGGAGTGGCCGCCGGAACTGGGATTTTGCGCGGCGGCAATCGTGCGGTTGAAAAAGGCGCGCGAGTATCTCGACGATGCGCTGCGAGCGATGGAGTCGTGCCAGGAGGAGAAGCTGCTTACGGCCGCACAGCTCGGACCGACGCTCGTGGACGTGGTCGACCTCGCGCACGACGTGGATGAACTCATCGCGGAGCTGCGGGCGAAGTTGGCGCGCGGGACGGATTGATACCGATCGCCCGGTGCTAGTGCACGATGGCTCGGCACTGGCAGGGCGGGACCGCTGGGCCCGCCGCGCGGGCGGCATCACGTTCGCGGCGGGCCCAGCGGTCCCGCCCTACCTGCGGAAAAAAACACAATCGTCGGGCAGGCGGGCGGCGGGGAATCGTGGTGAACTGAGCTGAGCCGGGATCATGCAGTTGCCTGTGGGCCAGCGAGCTTGCTCGCGCTCCTTGGGCGCCCGCCAGCGGGCTGGCCCACCCTCGCACTTTTCAGTCGTAGAATTTCGGAGGGAAGTCGGGGCCAACTCCTAGGAAACAGCTCATGGCCCGAAACTGTAGGAGCGGCTTTATGCCGCGAGATCGGCCCTCGATAGCGGAACGACATTCGAATTGGGGCATAAAGCCCGTCCTACAGTCCGTTTCTTTCCGTCCGGCGCAAAAACGTGTTTTGCTGTTTGGGGCTGCATGAGTCCGGCTGAGTTAAGCGAACTCGGGCAAGGGAGCGCCAAGCGGAGTGATCGAAGCGGTTGTGCGAGGGGACGATTGGCCAAGCCGAACCTAAGTAACCCGAAAGGCCCTTCGCTTTACTTAGGGAGTTCTTAGTAAAGCCAAGCTATCCAAACAAAAAGGCGGGGTTCGGAGACCCCGCCCTACAATGAGATGCTGGTTTGAAGCGGCGGGCCCAGCGGTCCCGCCCTACCTTAGAATACCTGGTCTTCGAGGAGTTGGAACAGTTCGGCTTCCGTGATGCGCTTTTGCGACATCGAGTCGCGCTCGCGGAGGGTGAAGGTGTCGCCGGGCTTTTCGATCGTGTCGAAGTCGATCGTCACGCACCACGGCGTGCCGGCTTCGTCCTGGCGGCGGTAACGCTTACCGATCGCGCCGCCGTCATCGTATTGCACGGCGTAACGCTTCTTGAGTTTCGCGTAGAGGGCCTTGGCGCGGTTGGTGAGGACTTCCTTGTTCTTGAGCAGCGGGAGCACGGCGACCTTCGTCGGTGCGATGCGCGGGGAGAGGCGGAGCACGGTGCGTTGCTCGACGTTGCCCTTCTCGTCCTTCACGTCCTCGACGGCGTAGGCCGACGCGAGCACGGCGAGGAAGATGCGGTCGACGCCGACCGCGGGTTCGATGACGTGCGGGACGACCTTGGCCTTCGTGCCTTCGTCGAAATAAACCTGCGGCACGCCGGAGAATTTCTGGTGTTGCTGGAGGTCGTAGTCGGAGCGCGCGGCGATGCCCCAGAGTTCCTGCACGCCGAACGGATACTTGAACATGATGTCGACCGTGCGGCGCGAGTAGAACGCGAGTTTCTCCTTCGGGTGCTCGTGCAGCGAGAGGTGCGACTCGGGCAGGCCGATCGACTTCAGCCAGTCCTGGCACCACTTCAGCCATTCCTCGTGGCAGGCGAGCCAGTCGGCGTCGGGGTGGATGAAATATTCCATCTCCATCTGCTCGAACTCGCGCGAGCGGAAGATGAAGTTGCGCGGCGTGATCTCGTTGCGGAACGACTTGCCGACTTGCGCGATGCCGAAGGGCAGCTTCACGCGCGTGGTGTCGACGACGTTCTTGAAATCGACGAACATGCCCTGCGCCGTCTCGGGGCGGAGATACGCCACGCTGCTCGCGTCCTTGAGCGCGCCGACGTTGGTCTCGAACATCATGTTGAACGCGCGCGGCGGCGTGAGGCTGCCGGGCTCGCCGGTGGCGGGCGAGGGGATGAGCGGGATCTCGGCCTCGGTGGCTTCGGTGAACTCGCGAACCTTCACCGACTCGAGCGTGCCCTGGATGGCTTTCTTGCGCTTGAAGCTCTCGGCCGCCTGCTGGAGATCCTCGGCGGTTTTTTCCGACTCGAGGGCGGAGACGTAGCCGACGGTTTTGCCGTCGACGACGACGGCGGCGAAAAACAACTGGTCCGCGCGATAGCGCTGCTTGCTCACCTTGCAGTCGACGAGCGGGTCGGTGAAGCCGGCGACGTGGCCGGAGGCTTCCCAGACTTTCGGGTGCATGATGATCGAGGTCTCGATGCCGACGATGTCGTCGCGGCGGTGCACCATGTCGCGCCACCAGCAGTCGCGGATGTTGCGCTTCAGCTCCACGCCGAGCGGACCGTAGTCGAAGAATCCGTTGAGGCCGCCGTAGATTTCGGACGACTGGTAGATGAAGCCGCGGCGCTTCGCGAGCGACACGAGGGCTTCCATGAGATTCGGAGCTTCGGTGGAGTTGTTGGACATGGTGATGAAATCCGCCCCCCACTGGATGTGACGAGCGGTCGGCCAGTGAAGGCGCGCGCTCCGGGGCGGTCAATGCCGCCGTTGGTCACGCGGGGGACACGCTTTTTTGGACGAAGGGTGCGCGAAGAGGCCGGAATCGGAGGGCCCCAAAAGCACAAGAAGCGCAAAAAAAGACGCGGACGCGCTGACCTCGACGAAACGTGAATTTCCCGGCCTTGAACCCAAATTCCGCCGTTGAAACGCGGAGAGCGCGGAGGACGCGGAGCAGAACGCGGGGAAATCCGGCCGCCGAAGGACTCACCTGCCGGTTGACCCGGATATTTCACAGCGTAGCGGAAACCGTGAGGTTTTCGCGACTCGGCAGCGGCGAAATTCTCACGAATTCCGCTACCACGCTGCGTCGCGTGCTTCGCTCTGCGGGTGAAATATCCAGGTTGAAGGGCTGCGGAGCGGAATGATCGGAGTTTCTCCTCTGCGCTCTCCGCGTCCTCCGCGTTTCAACGGCGTTTTTTCGGCTGAACGATGCTGACGGGCGCATTTGAACGAGGCGAAAGTCAGGAGCCGAGACCCGCCCCAAGCGGAGGTTCTCCGTAGCGGAAGCCGTGAGGCTTTCGCAGGCGACGCCACGCGAAATTCTGACGAATTCCGCTACCGGCGGCGGCGCGTTACTTCTTCTCGCCGCGTTTTGGCGGCTTCGGCGGGGCTGCGGGTTTCTCGATCACCGGCAGCGGGGCGCCGTCGAGGTATTCCACGAGGCGCAACTCGCCGAGCTTCACGTTCGGTTTGAATTTGTCCGTCGCGCTCGTCCACACCGGGCGCGCCGTTTCCTTGCCGAAGTTCGGCCCCGCGATCGCGAGCATCGCCGGCATCGATTCGCCGAGATCGAAGCCGAGCGACGGCGTGGCGATGCGCGTCATCCAGAGCAGTTGTTTCTTTTTCTGGCGCATCGCGGCGAGGTCGTAGGCGCTGACGACGATGATGTAGAAATCCTCCGACGCGATGTCGTAGAGGTTGCGCGCGTCGTAGCCCATCGTCTGCAGGCCGGTGACGGGAGCGGTCAGCGGGTCGAAGAAGTTGTCGTCGAAGCCAACTTTTTTCCCACCGAGGAAACGGAGGATTTGCGCGCGGTTGCGGTAGGAGCGCGGCAGGTCGGGATCGGGCTGGAAGACGTCGGCGTTGAACGTGCCCCAAGTGTAGGCGAGCAGGAGAGTGGGCGGGGGCGACTTGTCCGTCGCGGGCAGGTAGCCTTGTTTCGCGAGCTCGGCCGCGATGAAGCGCAGCGCGTCCTTCGACGGCGGCTCCTTGATGCCGCCGACCGGCGCGCCGAGGTCGCGGAAGCCGAGGCTGAGGCCGAGGTAGTATTGCGGGTGCTCCTTCGTCGCAGCGGGCAACGCGCTCGCGGCGGGAGTCGTGTCGGTGACGGTGATGACCTCGAGGTCGCGGTGACCGAGGAGAAAGTCGAGGAAACCGCGGGCGGCGAGCCGCGGCGCGGCGAGCGAGGCGATCAGGAGCAGCAGGCTGACGAGGCGCATGGCGTTGACGAAGTGACGCGAGGCGAGGATCGCCGGTTGCGCGATCGCGAGCAAACGGGAAACGCGGCGCGCTTGACGCGGCTCGGTTGCGCGCAGCCTTGCGCACGCTCGCACCGGCCCTAGTGTGCCCCGCTTCGTCACGGGCCAGACGTGCACGCATGAACTCATCCCCCTTGTCCGGCGCGCTCCGCGTCGCGATCGTCCTTGGTTTGCTGGCCGCGCCGGCCTTGCGCGCGACCGATCCGATCCCGCCGTCCGCGCTCGTCGTCGATGGTCCCGCGCTGTTGCAGGAATGGTCGCCGCCTGCCTATCCCGAGGCGGCGCGCCAGGCGAAGAAAGAAGGCCGCGTCGAGGTCGACCTCATCGTCGACGAGCACGGCGCAGTCACCGACGCGCAAGTGGCCGACGCGACCGATCCGGTCTTTGCGCCGCCCGCGCTCGAGGCGGTGCGACGCTGGAAATTCAAGCCGGCGCTCGACGACGGCAAACCCGTCGCCAGCGGCATGACCGCGCCGGTGGTGTTTTCGCTCGCGTCGCCGAAACTCAAGCCGCCCTACGGCCTGCCGCCGCAGACGCAGTGGCCGGCGCCGGCGAAGCGCAAAGCCCCGCGCGTGGCGAATGCGGTCGATCCGGATTACCCGGAGGAACTCGACCCGCGCAAACTGCCCGGCGAAGTGCAACTCGAACTCGGCATCGGCGTGGACGGCCGCGTGGCCTCGCGCCGCGTGTTGTGGGCTTCGCACGGCGCGTTCGTGGCGGAGGCGTTGCGCGTGGCGGAGCGGTGGACGTTCGAGCCGGCGCGACAGGGGCTGCTCGCGCGCCCGGCGACGATGCGTGCGCCGGTGAGCTTCGTGAGCGTGGGCGCGAGGCGGCCGGAGATTTGCGCGGCCAACGGTCTGCGACTGGCCGACGAGTCCGAGGTCGACGTGTGGCCCGAGCCGGTGGTGATGCAGGAGCCGGTTTACCCGCGCGAGCGGCTGGTCGCGGGCGAGGAGGGTAGCGCGGAGGCGACGTTCGTCATCAGCCCGCGCGGGGGCGTGACCGAGTTCGCGCTCGGCGAGTGCTCGGCCCCGGAGTTCGGCGCGGCGCTCGCGGCGGCGGTCGACGCGTGGTATTTCCGCCCCGGGCTGAAGGGCGGCAACAACGTCCCGGTGCGCGTCGCGTTGCGCCACGAGTTTCGCCGGACCGAGGGCGGAGCGCTGCTGCGCCTCGCGGCCGCGCTCGCCGAAAACAAAATCGGCAGCGCGCGCGGACTCGACGCGCCGCTCGAAGTCGTGTGGCGCGGGTTCCCGGCTTATCCGGAGGCGTTGCGCGCGACGAAGCCGACCGGCGAGGCCGAGGTCGAGTTCGTGATCGATCGCGATGGCCGCGCCCGCGCGCCGCGCGTCGTGTCGGCGACGCTGCCGGAGTTCGGCTGGGCGGCGGCGACCGCGGTCAACCAGTGGGTGTTCGCTCCGCCGCGCCGCGGCGGCGAGCCGACGGATGTGCTCGTGCGCGTGCCGCTGCGATTCAACGCGACGGAATGACAACCCTTTTGCCTCGATGAAAAAATTGATCGCCCTGTGCCTGCTGGGAGCCGTCGCGCTGGCGGAAACTCCCGAGGAATTCCCCGTCAACGCGCTCGACGAGCCACCGCGCCCGAAGCATCAAGAGCCGCCGATCTATCCCTTCAGCATGCGCCGCGCGGGCGTCGAAGGCCGCGTGACGGTGGAATTCATCGTCAACAAGGAAGGACGGATCGCCGACGCGTTCATCCTGAAGTCGAACAACCCGTGGTTCGAGCGGCCGGCGCTCGACGCGATCATGAAATGGACCTTCACGCCGGCGAAAAAAGACGGGCGGCCGGTCTTCACGCGCTGTCAGATCGACATGCCGTTCACGCTTCAGGGCGGCGGGAGCCAGTTCTGGGCCGTGCCGGACAAATTGAAGCATCCCGAGGCGCTGCCGGAAGCGTTGCGCTGGGACATCCCGCCCGAGGTGCTGAACACGGTGTTCCCGGTTTTCCCCTTCGAGGAAGCGGTGAAGGAGACGCGCGGGAAGGTCAAAATCACGTTCATCGTCGGCACGGACGGCAATGTGATCGCGGCGAAAGCCGTCGAGGCTTCCCATCCCGAGCTGGCGCGAGCGGCGCTGGCGGCGATCGACGCGTGGGAATTCCGCCCCGCGCGCAAGAAGGACGGCACGCGCTGCGGGGCCGCGTTGGCGATCGAATACGAGTTCGACCTGCGTTCCGGCGACGTGCCGGTGGACGACTCCGCGCTCGGCATTTTGCGGCAGCTCAGAAAAAATCGGGCCGCCAAGTTCACCTCGGCGAACGAACTCGACGCGCCGCTCAAACCGCTCTCCCGCCGCCGCCCCGTTTATCCCAGCGCATTGCACAAGGCCGGCCAGGACGGCGAGGCGCTGATCGAGTTTTTCATCGACGAGCGCGGCGACGCGCAACTGCCCCGCGTCGTCTCGGCGGCCAACCCGGAATTCGGCTACGCGGCCGCGCAAGCGGTGGCGACCTGGCGCTTCGCGCCGCCGCGCAAAGGCGGCAAGTCCGTCGTGACGCGCGCGCAGGTGCCGTTGCGATTCCACCTCACCGACCCCTCGGCGCACCACGGCCAGGAGCCCGTGCCGTAGCCCCCGGCGGCGTGGCGGATCGCGGTCGCCCGCTCAATTCGCGCTTGCGGGGCGCGGGGCGCGGGCAACGGTTGGCTCCCGCCATGAAAGTCTCGTTCACCGCGAAGGAATATCGCCAGCTCCTCGAGCTCGTGCACCTCGGCATGTGGGTCGTCACCGGCTACCAAGGCGAAGAAACCGCCGCGGCGAAACGCTACTTCGACCTCGACCAGCGCCTCATGCAGCTCGCGACCGACATGGGCTGCGCCGACGCCGTGGAGGAGCGCAGCGACGGCACGCTCCAACCCGCGCCGAAACTCGCCGAGGAGGAGCGGATGAAAGACATCCAGCTCGATTTTCAGAACGACGCCTTCTGGCACGAATTCGTCCAGCGCCTCGCCGACCGCGATCACGCCGGCGCCGCCGCCAAGCGCGCGATCGAAACGCCCGGCGTCGAGCCGCCGCCCTCGGCCGAGGACGAGCTGAAGAAAATCGAGGAGCGCTACTGGGCCGAGTTCGAGAAAAACGATCTCGCCAACGTCGTCGTGCTCCGCGGCGGGCGCGGCTGAGGCCGCGGCGGCGCGGCGCCGAGTAGCGCGGTGCTTTAGCCCGCGCAGGATGGAGAAGCAGGCGAGCCGCCTGCGCCACGCCGTGCTGCCGCAGCGTGAACTGTAGGAGCGGCTTTGCGCCGCGACCAGCTCCGCGACGACGAGGCTGGCAACACGTCCGAATCGCGGCGTAAAGCCGCTCCTACAGCCAGACCATTCACGCGCGCGAATCTCGCCGCGCGCTCACGGCGGACCGAGCCAGTCCGCCCTACCTGGCTGATGTCGCCTTCGCCGCCGCGATCCGCGTCGGTCCCGGAAGGGCGATATTCTATCGCCCCTCCGCCAGCCACGGAGCCGCGCGGTCGTTGTCGTTTGCCGGTTCATGAGCGTGCCCGCGCCCGAACCGTCCGCGCGCGCGCGGTTGCCGTCCGCCGCCGAGCGCGCTAAATCCTCCGCACTATGCAGACCCCGATCTCCACTCCCACCCCGGGCGCCGCCATGGATCGGCGCGATTTTCTAAAAACCGTTTCTGTCGCCGGGGCGGGACTCGCCCTCGGCGCCACGCAGCTCAGCGCCGCCGACGCGCCGGCCAAGCGCCGTCGCTACGCCATCGTCGGCCTCGGTTCGCGGCACAACATGTATCAGGACGCGATCGAGAACACCTATTGGGAGCACGCCGACCTCGTCGCCCTCTGCGACCTGAATCCCGGACGCATCAAGGTCGCGCAAAAACGCTCGGCGGCCAACAACGCGCCCGCGCCGCGCGGCTACCTGCACACCGATTTTGCGAAGATGCTCGCCGAGACCAAACCGGACGCCGTGATCGTCACCACCGTCGACGCCACGCACGACGACTACCTCGTCGACGCGCTCGACGCCGGCGTGGACGCCATCACGGAAAAGCCGATGACGACCGACGCCGAGAAATGCCAGCGCATCCTCGACGCATGCGCTCGCTCGGGAAAACACCTCCGCGTGCTCTTCAACTACCGCTACTCGCCCTCGCGCACGCAGGTGAAGGATCTCCTCATGTCCGGCGTCATCGGCGAAGTGCGCTCGGTGGATTTTCACTGGATGCTCAACACGCATCACGGCGCGGACTACTTCCGTCGCTGGCACGGCGAGAAGAAAAACTCCGGCGGCCTGATGGTGCACAAGGCCACGCACCATTTCGACCTCGTGAACTGGTGGCTCGGCGCCGTGCCCGTGCGCGTGACGGCGACCGGCAAGCGCGAGTTCTACACTCCGGAAATGGCGAAGCGCTTCGGGCTCGAGTCCCACCACGAGCGTTGCCACACCTGCCCGGAGGCGAAGAAGTGCGGCTTTTTCATGAGCCTCGCGGCGAGCCCCAAGCTCAAGGAACTCTACCTCGACCAGGAGTCGCACGACGGCTACTTCCGCGACCGCTGCGTCTTCCACCCGCGCATCGACATCGAGGACACGATGAACGTGATCGTCGGCTACGACGACGGCGCGACGCTCAGCTATTCGCTCAACGCCTTCAACGCGTGGGAAGGCTACACGATCGCGTTCAACGGCACGCTCGGCCGCCTCGAACACACCAACGTCGAACAAGTTTACGTCGGCGCCGGCGACGCACCGCAAGGCGCGATGGCTCCTGGCGCCGTCAGCACGCGCGTCATCCCGCTGCGCGGCTCGGCGCGCGACATCGACCCGTGGACCGGCACCGGCGGCCACGGCGGCGGCGACAAGGTGATGCTCGACGACTTGTTCCTGCCGAATCCGCCCGCGGACAAATACCTTCGCGCGGCCGACGAGCGCGCCGGCGCGCAATCGATGCTGATCGGCGCGTCCGCGAACCTCTGCTTCAAGACCGGCCAGTCGGTCGAGGTGCAGAAACTCGTCACCGGCCTCGGCCGCCCTATCTACGCCGCGATGCCGCCGCGCACCGGCCCGCTGCCGATGCCGCCGCGGCGCGAGTGGTCGCCGTGAGCCGCTGAAAAGGTGGGCGCCGGCATCCGTCGCAGCGCGGCGGGGTGGCGGATTTTTTTTGTAGGAGCGGCTTTACGCCGCGATTGCTGCGAAGCGCGCGCCGCGTCCGTATCGCGGCGTGAAGCCACTCCGGCAATTTTTGCGCGCGCGGGCTTGAGGAGCCTCCGCTCAATACCGCCAGCCCAGCCGGCGATAGACAAAGTGCATCAGCCACGCCGGCCCGATAAGGAGGAAGACGATGTCGTGGAAGAACGACGGTTTCTTGCCCTCGATCTTGTGGCCGATGAACTGGCCGATCCACGCGAGCACGAAGAGCGCGAGACTGCTTTTCCAAATCGCCACCGGACAGCCCGAGCCTGCCTGCCACTCGATCAGCGCGTAGCACGCGCTCATGAACAGAAACATCCCCAACGCGAGCGGCACGGACAGCCGCAGGTAGAAAAACAGCACGGCGAGCGCGACCGGCTGCGTCCAGTTGAACCACGGCATCGCCGTCGCCAGCGCACCGCCGACGGGGATCGACCAGATCAGGCCGAGCACGCAGTAGAAAATCGTCGGCACGCAAATCCAGTGAATCGTCTCATTGATGCGGTTTCGGTGACTCTCGCCGTATTCGGCGAACCATTGATCGGCGGTCTTGCGGTCGCTCATCGTTGGGAGGGGTTTTGCCGGCGCGCCGGCGGGGTTGCGGACGACTGATAATAAACTCGGCGTGCAACACCACTGCGGATTTGCGGTCCAGTCTGGTTCAGCCCACATTCGCCCCCTCATGAAATTGCCCCGCTGGCTCCTGGTTCTCGCCGTCCTCAGCATCGCGTTCGTTCGCGTCTTCGCGGCCGATGCTCCGGCCGCCGAGCGCGCGCTCAAACTCGATCGCTCCAAATCCTACATCGACGTCGACGTGAAGGCCACGCTCGACTCGTTCACCGGGCACCTCGATCGCTACGAACTCGCCGTCCCGCTCGACGTGAACGCCAAGATCAAGGACGCGCTCCTGAAATTCAAATTCACCGACCTGCGCACCGGCAAACCCGACCGCGATGCCGAGATGATCAAATGGCTCGGCGGCGGCGAGCCGGAGGGCAGCTTCGACCTCGGCCTGCTCGCGCTCGCGCCCGACGGCCAGGGCCAGGCCAGCGGCAAGCTCAGCTTTCACGGCCAGACGCAGCTCGTGGAGTTCCCCGTGCTCGTGAAGGTGCAGGACGGCGTCTACACCGTCACCGGCAAGGCGACGATCGACTACCGTAACTGGGGCTTGAAGAAATTCCGCAAGTTCGGCCTCGCGACCGTCGACCCCGACGTGACGATCCGCTTCCAGTTCGTCGGCGCGCTGCCGGTGGCGGCGGCGGAGTGAGCGCGAGTCGGAGTAGAGCCGGTCTTCGACCGGCTGAATGGAATGTCGATCGCGAATGCGAGAGCGAGTGAGGACAAAACGACGCCGGTCGGAGACCGGCGCTACTCGGCACGCCGCATGACCAAAAACAAACTCGAGCTGCTCGCCACCCTGCTCGCGCTCGGCGCGGGCGCGCTGGATTTTTGCACCGGGCTCGGCCTCGTGTTCGCGCCCGCGTTGATGCTGAAACTCATGGGCGCCGGCGCACTCGCCGCCGAACCGACGATCTACCTGCGCTGGGTCGGGGCCTTCGTGGCCGCCGTGGGTTTCAGCTACCTCTGGGCGCTGGCGCGCCGTGACGTCGCGCTGCTGCGCCACGTGCTCGAGCTGACGATTTTCTTCCGCCTCGCCGCCGGCGCCTACAGCGCGTGGGCCGTCGCGACCGGTGCGTTGCCGCTCGCATGGGTCAGCGTGCCGCTGACGGACTTCGCGCTCGCGGCCGCACAGACCTGGCTCGTGGGCCGCGGCGTGTTTGCGCCGCCGTCGCGCCCGTAGCGGCGCCGGGCGAAGAGGAAAAACGCCAGCGCCGCCGCGAAGCCGAGCGCGTGCGCCGCGACGGAAACGCGATACGCCCCCGGCTCCAGCCGGCTGAAGAGCGGCGTGCCCGCAACGGACTCCCACGCGATCTTGCCGACGATCAACGCGAGCGCGCCGAACCACCACGCGCGAGCGTAGCGCGCCGGGGCGTCGAGTTGCGCCAGCGCGAGAAGCGTCACCACGCCCCCGGCGAGGCCCGACAGCCCGCCGTAGGTCGTCATCGTCGGCGTCAGCGCGAGCAGGCCGAGGCTGATCGCCGGTGCAGCCAAAGCGACGAAACGGAGGGTCCAGCCCGGCTGGAGACGCTCGAGCAACGCTGCGGCCACCGCGAGCGCGAAGAGATTCCAGCCCGCGTGCGAGACGGAGAAGTGCACCCAATGTCCCGTCCAGAGCCGCCACCATTCGCCGCGCAGAATCGCCGCGCGCTCATAGACGAAGAACGTCGGCGCACCCGCGACGGCGAGCGCGGGCAGCACAAAGAGCAGAAACGGGGTGCGGAGAATTTTCACTCGGGGGTTGGGGCTCGGTGCCTGGAGACTGCTTCGGGTCGGAGTAGCAGCGGCCGTTAGGCCGCTGATGACTTTTGGCCGACGCACTCTCAGCCGTCTGACGACGGCTGCTACGATTAAGTGCGCCGCAAGGCGACGCGGCCGCCGAGGAAGATGAGCGCCAGCAACGCCGCGAACAGGCCGCTAAGGTCACCCATGCCGGTGTAGCCGGGCTTGTGTTCGATGCGGACGTTCTGCGGCTCCTCTTTCGCGCGGACTTTGAAGAGTTCGAGCTCCTGCGCGAGATTAGCGGTCATTTGCGCGGAGGCGTCCTCGATGCTCTTGGCCGAAGCCTCGCGCAGCGAATAATCCGTGCGGACGAGCGTGGAGTGATTCTGGACCGTGCTCGTGCCGGGCGCGCGGAACAGCAGGCTGCGGCTCGCGATGTCGTAGACGACGGCCTCCATCAGCGTGTGCGTGCTGTTGCGTTGCGCGGGCACGATGTAGGCGCCGACGATCGTCCAATACGCCAGGCTCGCCTCGGTCTCGTCGGAGTTCTGCGCCTGGTCGTAGGCGACCAACGCGATCACATCGATGCCCATCATCGCGCGCAACTGGTCGAGGTTCTCGAAGCCGCCGCCCGGCCGCAGATACGTCGTCGGGACGATCTCGATGGATTGCACGAACGGCAGCGACTTGAACTGCCCCGCGACTTTGCGCAGCAGCTCGGTCTTTTGCTGCTCCGTGAAATTCGCCTGCACGTGGCGAAACCCGCCGCGGCCGTCGCCGAAGCCGGTCGGCACGAACGCCACGCCGACGCGCAGCGGCAGGCGCAGCGTCGGGATCTGCGGCTGCACGAACGGCGTGTCCTTGTTCGGGTAGAGGAACTGGACGACGCTGCTGGCTTCGTGATGGGAGCGCTCGTGCCACAGGCCGACGCAGCCGGTGAGCAGCGAGGCGAGAAGGGCGGACGAGAAGAGGAGGACGGTGCGGTTTTTCATGACGCGCGAAGATTACCCGGAGACGGTGCGACGGCGTTAATCGATAAACTCAATGCGACCTATCGACACGTGGCGTCGTTCGCCGCGTTCATTCGGTGCGCACGGCGCGTGGGCACGTTTTTTGGAGCAGCAGATGCGTCGGAGCGTAGACGAGGCCGATGAGCGCAGCGATCCACGCGGTGAGATAGGCGAGTGGCGGCAGCCAGCGTTGCGGCGCGGCGTCGTCGAAGCCGAAAACGTAGTTCACGTTGCGCGGAATCTTCGGATCGGCGAGCGCGGCTCCGGCAGCGGGCAGGAAGAAATACGCCACGACGCACAGCGCGACACTCAGCGTCGTCCAACCGAGAAACGCGCGGCGATCGTAGCCGAGGCGACGCACGGCGTAGAAAATCAGGAACGGCAGCCAGCCGTGAAACAGCGAGAGCCCGCGCAGGAAGAGCGAACGGTGTGCGTCGAACATGTAGTCGGTCATGCCCGTGAGCTTCCAACCGAGCAGGTGCGCGGCGAAATCGGCGCACCACAGCGCTTGCGGCAGAAGAATACCGACGGCGGGCAGCGAGAGAAGCAGCGGACTCTCGCGCCACATCCCGACGAGCGTGAGCAGCAGAGCCACATCGCAGAAATAGAGGAAATTCGTCGGACCGTAGTTTGCCCAATAGACCGGGATCAAAACGGCGAGGAACGCCGTGTAGGTGAGTTTCAGCCAGAGCGGCAGGCGCGGAGCGACGGGAGTCGTAGGAGCGGAGGTTTTCATGGCGGGTGGAATGGGCGAGGCCTGGGGGTGGTTCGAAAATGTGCGAGGCGTGTGTCTTGAGGTAGGGCGGGACCGCTGGGCCCGCCGCGTGCGCGGCATCACGTTCCCGGCGGGCCCAGCGGTCCCGCTCTGCCTTCAGAAGGAACGCGTCCCCATTATCGCGATTTCGGCCGGCGCGGGCACTGGTGCGGTCGCGAGTTCGCGGGCGAGCGCGCGGTGGTCGGTCTTGCCAGTGCCGAGTTTCGGGATGGTTCGCACGACGCGCAGCTCGCGGGGCGTGCAGAGGTTCGAGAGGCCTTTCGCGCGCACGGCGGCGCGGATCTCCGCCAGCGTCAGGCGCGCGTCGTTCGTCGCGGCGACGAGTTTCTCGCCCTTCTCGGCGTCGGGCTGGGCAATGACGGCGACCTGGCAACGCGCGCCGAGGTGTGGGAACGCGCCCGCGAGCGCATCCTCGACCGCGGTGAGACTGACCATCTCGCCGCTCACTTTCGCGAAGCGCTTCATGCGGCCGAGCAGGTGCAGGAAGCCACCGGCGTCCACGAGCGCGAGGTCACCGGTATCATACCAGCCGGCGAGCGCGCGGAAGGCGGCGTTCGCGTCCGCGTTGAGATAACCTTTCATGACGTTCGGGCCGCGCACGAAGAGCCGGCCGCCCTCGCTGACGCCGTCGACCGGTTCGAGTCGGTAGTCGAGGCCGGGCACGAAGCGACCGGCGGTGCCGGCAGCGGGATCGAGGCGCGTGTTGACCGAGATGAGCGGACTGCATTCGGTGGCGCCGTAGCCTTCCAGGATGCGCACGCCGAACTTGCGCGCCCAGAGATCGAACGTGGCGCTCTGCACTTTTTCCGCGCCAGCCATCAGGAAGCGCACGGAGTTGAAATCATAGGCGTGAGCCTTGCGCGCGTAGCCGGCGAGGAACGTGTTCGTGCCGAGCAGCACGGTGCACGCGCGGTCGTAGACGAGCGCCGGCACCGCGCGGTAATGCAGTGGCGACGGGTAGAGGAACGTGTAGCAGCCGCGCACGAGCGGGAAGAGCGTGCCGCCGGTGAGGCCGAAGCTGTGGAAGAGTGGCAACGCGTTGAAGAACCGATCGTCGTCGGTCACGTCGATCATCGCGCATGCCTGGTGGACGTTCGCGAGTAGGTTGCGGTGCGAGAGCTCGACGCCCTTCGGCGTGCCTTCGGAGCCGCTGGTGAAGAGCACGACGGCGGTGTCGTCGCCGCGCAGCTCCGAGCGGCGGATGCGTGCGCCGCAGGCGAGCGTATGTTCGAGCACTGCGGCAATTTTCGTTCCGACGCCGATTGCGGCGCGCACGTCTCCGAGGAAAATCAGCTCCAGCCCCGCCGCGCGCAGCGGGGCGACGTCGAGCTTCGCCTTCTCGATGAAAAGCCGCGACGTGATCACATGCCGCAGTCCCGCGAGGCGTGCGCACGCGAGCATCGTGGCGGCACCGCTCGAGTAGTTGAGTAACGCCGGCACGCGACCGGCGCGCCACAGGCTGAGCAGGACGACGGGCGTGGCGTTCGCGTTCGGGAGGAGGACGCCGACGCGCGCCGCGGCGTCGCGAGCGAGGATACTTTCCCATTCGTGCGCGAGCACGTCGGCGCCGATGAGCGTGCGGCGATAGGTGAGCGCGGCGAGCGTGTGGTCTTGCAGCGCGACGCGGCCGGGGATCGCGGCCGCGGTTTCGGCGATGGCGGCGAGGACGTTTTGCGGGCCGAAGGCGAGTTCGGTTTCGAATTGCTGGCGAACCATCGCGTCGTGCAGCCAGGTCGTGAGGCGGCCGCGCGCTTCGTTGCCGGGCAGTTCGTCGCAGCGCGGCGCGCGAAGCACATCGCTGAAATGCGCGCTGACGCGCGGGAACCGCTTCGTCCACCCGCGGTGACGGACGAGCGGCAGGCGATTTGCGCCGCGAAGGTAGCATGTGATGACGCTCGCGCCGGTGCGGCCGACGAGGAAGCCGGTGCCTTCGAAGATTTTCATCAGCGAACCGGTGAGCGAGATGCGGCCCTCGGCGAAAAGCACGAGGCGGCCGCCGCGCGCGAGGTGCTCGGCCATGTCGCGCACGGCGTAGGGCGACGCGTGGTCGACCGGAAACGTGCGGCGGTTGACCATGATTTTTCGCGTGAGCCAGTTCGTTTCCGCAGTGGTGGACGACGTGACGAATTTCCAGTCGTCGTCGAGGAGCACGTAGAGAAACAGCCAGTCGAGCCACGAGACGTGGTTCGGGATCAGCAGCACCGGACCCGGCGTCCGGAGCACGCCGGTGTTGTGTGCGCGGAAGCCGTAGAGGAGGCGGACGATCCAGCGGAGGAGGGTTTTCATGACGTGGGAGAGAAGAGGTTCAGGAGCGTAGCGGAAGCCGTGAGGCTTTCGGCGGTGGGCGACGCTGCGGCGAAATTCTTACGAATTCCGCTACTTGGCACTTGTCGCAGCCGGGACGACAGCGCCCACCTCGGAGGATTCAGTCGGTTCGCTCGCGGAGCGCATCCGCAGCGCGACGGACGCGACGGCGAGTGCGACGGGCAACGCGACGAAGATCTGCGTGGGCGTCAGGCCGGCGGCGGTGAGCGCGGCGAGGAAACCGGCGCCGATCAGCATCGCGAGGTAGTCGGTGAAATTTTGGATCGCGATCGTCTTGCCGAGCGCACGCGGGTCGCTCTCGTGTTGCAGCGCGGCGTTGAGCGGCACGATGAGCAAGCCGGCGAACACGCCCGCCGCGACGAGCGCGACGATCACGACAGCGAGTCCCGCGTGTCCGCCGAGCAGGCCGAGCGCGACCACGGCGGCCGCCATCAAGAGTCCGTAGCGGCGCGACCACGACAGATCGCCGACGCGATGCAGGCGCCCGGCGAGCACGCTGCCGGCGACGATGCCGAGGACGAGGCCGAGCTTGAGCAGCGCGAGTTTGGTGTTGGTGACGTCGTGGACGCCGGCCTCGTGGAAAACTTGCAGACCCCAACCTTGGAGGTTGCTGCGGAGCGTGGCGCCCGCGAACCAGAACAGCGCGCACCCGAGCAGCACGCGACCGAGACGCGCGTGAGTGAGCAGGCGGCGGAGATTGCCGGCGAATTCGCCCACGCTGCGCCGCAGCGAGGCGGCGGCGTTGTGCGGCGTGAGCGTCATGCGGCTGTTGCAGACGAGGGCGGCGAGATAGAGCGCGGCGCTCGCGAGGTAGCAGGCCGGCAGCGAGCGCGTGGCATCGTAGAGCGCCGCGCCGCCGCCCAGGCCTCCGACGATCGCGACGAGCGTGAGCATCTCGACCATGCCGTTGGCCTTCACGAGACGTTCGGCGGGGAGGATTTCGGGGAGGATGCCGTATTTCGCCGGCGAGTAGACGCACGCTCCGAGCCCGATGATCGCGTAGCCGGCGACCTGCCAGAGGCGGCTCGCGTGAAAGTCGCCCGCGTGCAGCCAGACGCCGACGAGCCCGAGCGCGGCGCCGGCGAGTTTGATGGCGTTGCCGCCGAGCAGCCACGCGGTCTTCGGCATGCGGTCGTTCAGCCAACCGGCGAGCGGCGCGAGCACGATGAACGGGACGAAGAACACGGCGCTGAAGAGCGCGTTCTGCGCGTTCACCTCGCGCTCGGTGATGGCGCCAGTGGCGAGACTGAACGTCAGCGGGCCGAGCGCGGCGGCGAGGACGAAGTTGTCGCCGAACGCGCCGAGAAACTGGCCGGCGAGGAGGCGGTGGTAGTTGCGGGAGGAGTTCATGCGCGAGGGGAGTTGACGCGCTAACGATACCGGACCGGCCGCGCGGGGCGTTAATCGATAAACTCAATGCGGGGTATCGATGGCGGCGCGCATCTCGCGTTTCTGCTGCTGTAGCGGCGGTCTGTGACCGCCGACGAAGCACGAGCGACGTTCGCCCGGCGGTCATAGACCGCTGCTACAGGGAAACGTGAGGCGCGTCCTCATCACGCGGCTCGCGCGGGATTGCCAGCCGCCGCGCTGCGCCGCAGCGTGCGAGACGCGCGATGAACATCCACCACCTCGAGCTTTTCTATTACGTGGCGAAAAACGGCGGCATCAGCCGCGCCGTGCGAGCGATGCCCTACGGCATCCAGCAGCCCGCGGTGAGCAGCCAGATTCTCCAGCTCGAACAGGATCTCGGCGCGAAGCTCTTCGAGCGCACGCCGTTTCGGCTGACCGCCACCGGCGAGGAGCTGATGACGTTCATCACTCCGTTTTTCGAAAACATCGAGCCGGTCGCCACGCGCCTCCGTAAAGGCGCGGCGCCGCAGTTGCGCATCGGCGCGTCCGAGCTGGCACTGCGCGATCATTTGCCGGCGATCATCGGGCACCTGCGCAAACACGAACCGAAGGTGCGGCTGAGTCTGCGGTCTGGCTTTCAGCCGCAGATCGAGCGCTGGCTGCTCGAGAAAGAAATCGATCTCGCGATCACGCCGATCGACAGCCGTCCGCCGGCGGGCGTGGAGCATCGGTTGTTGTTGCGCGTGCCGATTGTGCTGTTGGTCCCGAAAAAATCGCGGTGGAAAAAGGCGGAGGAGCTGTGGGCCGGCGGGATTCCCGAGGAGTCGCTCATCTGCCTACCGGCGAACGAATGCATGAGCCGGATTTTTCAGCGGCATTTGAAGCACCAAAAGGCAGCTTGGACGCCGGCGATCGAGGCGAGCTCTCTCGAGCTCATCACGCAATACGTCGCGAGCGGCTACGGCGTGGGCGTGAACGTGGCGATTCCCGGCGTGATCAAGCACCGCGACGTGCGCGCGCTGCCGCTCGAGGGTTGCGGGCCGGTCGAGGTGGCGGCGCTGTGGCGGGGGCAGCCGGCGCCGCTGGTGCAGGCGGTGCTCGATGCGGCTGGTGGCTACATTCGCGGGCAGTGGCCGAATTGGGCGTGCGCGACGGAAGAGTAGCGCGCGGGCGGAACGAGAGGATGAGGCGGGCGGTTGGGTTGTAGGAGCGGCTTCACGCCGCGATGGGTTCGGTCGCGGCAGGCGCAACGCTGCAATCGCGGCGTAAAGCCGCTCCTACAATTTTTGCGAACGACGGTTCGCAGTAGCGCGGTGCTTTAGCTCGCGCGGGAGGATTTTCAGCGCGGGCTGAAGCACCGCGCTACTGGTCACTTTTTCCCGGCGTGGCGTTTTTCGAGAACGTTGAGGGCGTCTTGGAGCGAGAGGCCTTTAACGCGGAGGAGCACGATCAAGTGGAAGAGCAGGTCGGCGGCTTCGTTGGCGAGTTCGGCGTTGTCGCCGGCAGTGGCGGCGAGCGCGGTCTCGACGCCTTCTTCACCGACTTTCTGCGCGACGCGCTTCGTGCCTTCGCGGACGAGTTTCGCGGTGTAGCTTTTCTCGTCACCGGAGGCGATGCGCTGGTTCACCGTGCGCTCGAGTTGCGCGAGGAAGCCGGTGCCGGTGGCGCCGCCGCCTTCGCCGAAACACGAGCAGGTGCCGCGATGGCAGGTCGGGCCGTTCGGGCGGGCGCGGACGAGCAGCGTGTCGTTGTCGCAGTCGCCTTCGACGCTCACGAGGTCGAGGAAGTGGC
This sequence comes from Opitutia bacterium, assembly GCA_016187945.1. Lineage (GTDB taxonomy): Bacteria > Verrucomicrobiota > Verrucomicrobiia > Opitutales > Opitutaceae > Didemnitutus. The sequence goes on along the minus strand of JACPIT010000005.1, from coordinate 296,506 downwards.
CGGAGGATTCCCCCTTGGTCCAGAGGCGGTTCTTCGAACGGGAGAAGAACGTCACGCGCTTCGTCGCGAGCGTCTGCTCGAGCGCGGCGGCGTTCATGTAGCCGAGCATGAGGACTTGTTGCGTGTCGGCGTCTTGAATGATGGCGGGCAGCAGGCCGTCGCCTTTTTGCCAGTCGAGAGGGGGGAGAGTCATGGGAGAGAGAAGGGTTGAAACGCGGAGGTCGCGGAGAGCGCGGAGATAGGGTCGCTTCGCGTTCTTCGCGACCTCCGCGTTGAAATTCGGTTGCTCAGGTGCGGACGCAGATGCCCTCGCGGGCGAGGTAAGCTTTGAGGTCGGGGATGGGGATCGTGCCTTTGTGGAAGACCGACGCGGCGAGCGCGCCGTCGACCGAGGCTTGTTGGAAAACGTCGCGGAAGTGCTCGGGCGCGCCGGCGCCGCCGGAGGCGACGAGCGGGATCGTGAGCACCGCGCGGACGAGTTTGAGCTGCACGAGATCGTAGCCGGCGCGCACGCCGTCTTGATTCATGCAGTTGAGCACGACTTCGCCGGCGCCGAGGCGCTGCGCTTCGCGGGCCCAGTCGATCGTGCGCCAACGGGTGGACTGCGTCTTGTCGGGATTGCCGGTGTAGGCCTTCACGAAGTAGTCGCCGTTTTCCTGGCGCGAATCGATGCCGACGACCACGGCCTGCGAGCCGAACTCGTCGGCGAGCGCGGTGACGAGCGCGGGGTTTTCGAGGGCGGGCGAGTTGAGCGAGACTTTGTCGGCGCCGCTGTGGAGGACTTGGCGTGCGCCGTCGAGCGAGCGGATGCCGCCGGCGACGCAGAACGGAATGTCGATCACGCGCGCCACGCGCTCGACCCACGCGGCGGAAACGGTGCGGCCGTCGCTGCTGGCGGTGATGTCGTAGAAAACGAGTTCGTCGGCGCCGGCGTCGCGGTAGCGCTGGGCCAGCTCGATGATGTCGCCCATGTCCTCGTGATTGCGGAACTGGACGCCTTTGACGACGCGGCCGTCGCGGACGTCGAGGCAGGGGATGATGCGGCGGGCTAGCATGGGAGAAATCTCAAACGCCAAAGGTCCAAACGCCAAAAAATGCGGTGCGCAGCATGGTCAGGGATTCGCGGGTTTGTGATTTGGCGTTTGGCATTTTGGAATTTTCAGCACGCGAGTGCTTCTTTGAGCGTGAATTTGTTTTCGTAGAGCGCGCGGCCGACGATGGCGCCGGGGGCGCCTTCGCGTTTGAGGCGGCGGAGGTCTTCGAGCGACGAGACGCCGCCGGAAGCCTGCACTTGCAGCGCCGGGAAATCGCGGCGCAGTTGCGCGTAGAGTTCGAAGTTCGGGCCGGTGAGTTTGCCGTCGCGCGAGATGTCGGTGCACAGCATGTGGCGCAGGCCGCGGGCGGTGAACTTCGCGAGCACGTCGTTCAGCGCGAGGCCGCTGTCGGCGCGCCAGCCGGCGATGGCGACTTGCGGCACGCCCGCGGCGTTGAGGCGCACGTCGAGCGCGAGGACGATTTTTTCCGGGCCGAATTTTTCCAGCCAGCTAGCGACGAGTTCGGGCTCCTTCACGGCGAGGCTGCCGACGATCACGCGCGTGACGCCGGCGTCGAGGAGCGCGCGAACGTGCGATTCGTCGCGGATGCCGCCGCCGGATTGGACGCGCAGGCCGCAGGCTTGGACGATCGTGGAGACGAGCGCGGTCTGGCGCTGCGCGGGGTCCTTGGCGCCGTCGAGGTCGACGAGGTGCAGCCACGGCGAGCCGGCAGCGGCGAACTCGCGCGCGACAGCGATGGGGTCGTCGAAGTAGGCTTTTTCGGCGTCGAAGCTGCCCTCGGTGAGGCGCACGACGCGGCCGCGGCGGAGGTCGATGGCGGGATAAATGATCATGCGGGTGCGGAAGTGCGTTTGTTGCTTATTAGCCCCAATGGCTTGGGCGGAGCGGGGCTGGGTTGGTTAGGCGCGCAGCGTGAGGAAGTTTTTCAAGAGCTGCGCGCCGGCGGGGCCGGAGCGTTCGGGGTGGAATTGCACGCCGTGGAAGTTGCCGCGCTGCACGACGGCGGCGAAGGGCATGCCGTGCGTGGCGCTGGCGAGCGTGTGCGCGTTCACCGGGCCGGCGTAGCTGTGGACGAAATAGAAACGCGCGTCGCGCGCGATGCCGTGCAGCAGCGGCGTGTCGCGGAGAATTTCGAGGGTGTTCCAGCCCATGTGCGGCACGGTGATGCCGGGTGTCTCGGGAATGCGCGCGACGCGGCCAGGGATGAGGCCGAGCGAGGTCGTGTCGCCTTCTTCGGACGACTCGAAGAGGAGCTGCTCGCCGAGGCAGAAGCCGATCACGGGTTGCGTGAGGCTGCGGATGGTGTCGACGAGGTTGCGCGCGCGGAGCTTGCGCATGCCTTCCTGCGCGGAGCCGACGCCGGGCAAGATCACGCGGTCGGCCGAGCGGATGACCGCGGGATCGGCGGTGAGTTGGCTGGCGATGCCGATGCGCTCGAGTGCGAAGCGCACCGAGGCGATGTTGGCGCCGCCGCTATCGACGATGGCTAGCATGCTGGGCGGGTGAGAGTGAAAGAGATCGTGGAGAGGCGAAAGGCCGGACGGAGGAAAGCTCCAAGCTCCAAACAATCTCCAATCCTCAATTTCAAATTCGTCATTTGGAATTTGGAGTCCGGTGTTTCTCTGGATGTTGGAGCTTGGAGCTTTCGTAGCTCGCGCACTGAGCAAACGAAGAAATGCCAACACGCGCTCATAACACTCCTTTCGAGCTCGGGATGTCGGTGCTGGCGGTGCGGGCGACGGCGGGGCGAAGGGCGCGGCCGAAGCCTTTGAAGAGCGCTTCGATCATGTGGTGCGTGTTGTCACCGGTGACCTTCATGTGAAGCGTCGCGCCGAGCGTGTCGCTGAGCGATTTGAAGAAATGCGAGACCATCTCGGTCGGCAGCTCGCCGACATTCTCGCGCGGGAAATCCGCCTCGAAAACGAGCCAGGCGCGGCCGCTGAGGTCGAGAGCGACGTCGGCGCGCGCTTCGTCCATCGGCATGACGAATCCGTAGCGGCCGATGCCGCGTTTGTCGCCGAGCGCCTGTTTGAGCGCGGTGCCGAGGGCGAGGCCGACGTCCTCGATCGTGTGGTGCTCGTCGATGTGCAGGTCGCCGTCGCAGGCGATGACGAGGCTGATGCCGGCGTTGCGCGCGATCTGCTCGAGCATGTGGTCGAAGAAACCGAGGCCGGTCTGGAACGAGACGGGCGCGGTGGCGTCGAGGTCGACGGAGACGGAAATTTTCGTTTCCTTGGTCTCGCGCTTGATGGTGGCGCGGCGCGGGGCGTCGACGAGCTGGCGCGCGATCTCGGTCCAGCCGAGCGCGGCGCGGTTGTAGCGGAGGCCGCGGAGGCCGAGGGCGGCGGCGAGTTGGAGATCGGTTTCGCGATCGCCGATGACGGCGGAGGCGGCGCGGTCCCAGGAGGTGTCGCGCAGGTAGTCGAACACGAGGCCGGGCTTGGGTTTGCGGCAATCGCAGCGATCGGCGGCGGTGTGCGGGCAGATGCGGACGGCTTCGAAGCGGATGCCCTGCGAGGAGAGAATGTTGAGCAGCAGGTCTTGGAGCGGGCGAAATTCGCTCTCGCGGAAACTCGGCGTGCCGAGGCCGTCCTGGTTGGTGACCATCACGAACGAGTAGCCGGCGTCGCGCAGGCGGCGGAGCGCGGGGATGACCTCGGGCTCGAGCGCGAATTTGTCGAGGCGGTCGATTTGCTGGTCGGCGGGTTCGGTGATGAGCGTGCCGTCGCGGTCGAGGAAGAGGAGTTTTTTCATGGGGTGGGCAGCCCGCTTGCGGGCGCGGTTTGGGCGCGCGCAAGCGCGCTGGCCCACAGGGAGGAAAGATTTCGCTCAGACACGGGCGAGGGTCTCCAGGACGAAGTCGTTTTCGGCGCGGGTGCCGATGGTGATGCGGACGGTGTTGGGGACGTCTTTGCTGCGGTCGCGGATGACGAGGCCGGCGGCGCGCGCGATCGACATCACGCGCGCGGAGTCGGTCACTTCGGTGAGAAGGAAGTTGGCGTCGCTCGGCCAGATTTTGCGGACGTGCGGGAGTTTCGCGAGCGCGGCGGTGAGGCGGCGGCGTTCGCCGACGAGTTCGAGCGCGGATTGGCGCGCGGCGGCGATGGCGGTGGGCGACAGCGCTTCGAGCGCGGCGCGGACGACGGGTGCCGGGATCGGGTAGGGCGCGATGATTTTTTGCAGCACGCCGATGAGTTGCAACGAGGCGAGCGTCACGCCGACGCGTGCGCCGGCGAGGCCGAAGGCTTTCGAGAGCGTGCGGAGGACGACGAGGTTGGCGTGCGCGCCGAGTTCCTGGACGAGGCTGGGCTCGGTGGAGAACTCCGCGTAGGCCTCGTCGACCACGACGACGGCGCGGGTCGCGAGCGTCGTGACGATGCGGAGGACGGCGTCGCGATCGAGGAGCTGGCCGGTGGGGTTGTTGGGCGAGCAGAGGAAGACGAGTTTCGTTTCGGGCGTGACCGCGCGGAGGATCGCGTCGGCGTCGAGCGCGAAGTCTTTTTCGCGGACGAGCGGGACGGTGATGACGCGGGCGCCTTGGATGCCGGCGGCGACGGCATACATGCCGTAGGTCGGAGGCGTGGTGACGATCGAGTCCTGGCCGGCGCGGCAGAAGGCGCGGAGGAGGAGGTCGATGCCTTCGTCTGAGCCGCGGGTGACGAGCACGCGGTCGGGCGTGACGCCGTAGAGCGAGGCGAGGCGCGCGACGACTTCGGCCGGTTGCGGCTCGGGGTAGCGGTTGAGGCGCGGCGCGCCGGCGTGCGGGGTCTGCGGGTTTTCGTTGGCGTCGAGCCAGACCTTGCCGCCGGAGGCTTCCTTGCGCGCCGAGGAATACGGCGTGAGCGCGAGGATTTCGGGGCGGATGAGGGAGAGGACGGGATCGTTCATGCGAGCGGCGGCGGGAGAAAGTTGTTTCTGATTCTTTCTTCTTAATCTTTCTCTTTCCTCTTTCTCTGCTCGGGAGGGAGAAAGAGAAAGATTAAGAGGAAAGAGAAAGATTTCGGAGGCGCACGCTGACGGCGCGCTGGTGGGCGGTGAGGCTTTCGGCGGCGGCGAGGCGCTCGACGACGGGGCCGAGGCGGCGCAGGCCGCGCGGGCTGGCTTCCTGCACGGTCATCGTGCGCGAGAAGTCGGCGAGGCCGAGGCCGCTGAAGGAGCGCGCCCAGCCGTAGGTGGGGAGCACGTGATTCGTGCCGCTGGCGTAGTCGCCGAGCGACTCGGGCGTCCACGGGCCGACGAAGACGGAGCCGGCGGTCGTGATGGCGTCGAGAAGCGCGCGGGGATTTTTGAGCTGAAGGATGAGGTGCTCGGGCGCGTAGCGATTGGCGATCGCGACGGCTTCGGCGGGCGAGGACGCGAGGAGGACGCGGCTTTTTTGCAGTGCGACGACGGCGATCTCGCGGCGCGGGAGCTGGGCGAGTTGCGCGGAGACTTCGGCGGCGACGCGCGCGGCGAATTTTTCCGTGAAGGTGACCAACACGACTTGCGAGTCGGGGCCGTGCTCGGCTTGCGAGAGGAGATCGGCGGCGACGAACGCGGGATCGGCGGAGGCATCGGCGATGACCATGACCTCCGACGGGCCGGCGGGCATGTCGATGGCGGCGCCGGCGGCGGAGCGAGAAACTTGGAGCTTCGCCTCGGTGACGTAGGCGTTGCCGGGGCCGAAGAGTTTGTCGCACTTCGGGATCGTCTTCGTGCCGCCGGCCAGGGCGGCGATGGCTTGCGTGCCGCCGACTTTGAAGACGTCGGTGATGCCGCAGAGCTGCGCGGCGAAAAGAATCCATGGGTTCACACGGCCGTCGCGGCCGGGCGGCGTGCAGAGCACGCGCACGGGACAGCCGGCGAGTTGCGCGGGGACGCCGAGCATGAGCGCGGTGGAGAAGAGCGGCGCGCTGCCGCCGGGAACGTAGAGGCCGACGCGTTCGATGGGGCGCGTGACTTTTTCGCAGACGATGCCGGGCGTGGTTTCGACACGGACGGGCTTCGCGGTTTGCGCGGCGTGGAAGCGGCGGAGGTTGCGGTAGGCGGTGCGGAGCGCGGATTTGTCGGCGGCGCTCAGGGCTTTTTCGGCGGCGGCGAACTCGGCGGGGCTGACGCGGAGCGAGGTGAGCTTGGCGCCGTCGAATTTCGCGGTGAGGCGCTTCAGCGCGGCGTCGCCGTCGCGCGCGACCTCGGCGATGATGCGCGAGACGGCGTTTGCGATCTCGGCGCGGCGGGTCTGCGCCGGGCGCTCGAGGGCGGCGGCGCGGCGGGCGGGCGAGAGAGTTTTCCAGACGAGGGGAGTCACGGCGAAGGGCTGAAGATCAGAGGGGCCACAAAAGGAACAGAAGGCGCAAAAGGCTCAGGCCGGTGGCGGGAGTGGCGCGGGCGACCGGGAGACGCGGGCGGTGGTGGGAATGGCTGGATTCTTCACTTCGTTCAGAATGACAGGTGGTCGAGCGTGAGGCCGGAGGTGAGGCCGGATCGCGAAATCTTTCCTCTTAATCTTTCTCTTTCTTCTTTCTCCGCCGGGTGGGGAGAAAGATTAAGAGAAAGAGGAAAGAGAAAGAGCGGGCGTCACATCATCATCTTTTCGATCGGGAGGACAAGGATGCTGCTGGCGCCGGCGCGCTTGAGGGACTCCATCGTTTCCCAGAAGACGGCTTCCTGGCAGACGGCGTGGAGCGCGACCTTGGAGTCGTCGCCGGCGAGCGGGAGGATCGTCGGATTTTCCGAGCCGGGGAGAAGTTTTTTGATCTCGGGCAGCGCGGCTTTCGGGGCGTGCAGCATGATGTATTTCGCCTCGGCGGCGAGTTGCACGCCGTCGATGCGGCGGAGGAGGATGTCGAGCGCGTGAGGCTTGGTGGCGTCGAGCGGGCGGTCGCAGCGGATGAGCGTGGCCTTCGATTTGAAAATCGTTTCGACGGCGCGGAGGCGGTTGGCTTCGAGCGTGGAGCCGGTGGCGACGAGGTCGCAGATGGCGTCGGCGAGGCCGAGGCGCGGGGCGATCTCGACGGAGCCGGTGAGGAGCACGACGTCGGCCTTGATGTTTTGCGACTGGAGCCAGCGCTTCGTCAGGCGCGGGTAGGAAGTGGCGATGCGGAGGCCGGCGAGGTCGGCGGGACCGGCGTAGCCGCGCTCTTCGGGGAGCGCGACGGCGAGGCGGCAGCCGCCGAAATCGAGGCGGCGGTCGACCACGTAAGGGTTGTGCGTGCCGCCCGAGGTGCGCTCGAGGGCGGTTTCCTCGAGGACGTTCTCGCCGACGATGCCGAGGTCGCACACGCCGTCCATGACGAGCTGCGGGATGTCGTCATCGCGCACGAAGAGGATATCGATGGGGAAGTTTTCCGCGTGCAGGAGCAGCTTTTCCTTGGGCGCCTTCACCTTGATGCCGCAGCGATTGAGCAAATCGAGGCAGTCGGTGGAGAGGCGTCCGCTCTTCTGGATGGCGAGGCGGAGGCGGTCTTTCGGGAGGGGAGCGACGATGGGAGACATGGGAAGAAGAAGTGGCGAGCAGCGGGTCGTGAGGAGCGAGTAGGGAGCGGCGGGTTGAAAACGGGAAAACGAAAAACCCCGGGTGGTCGTGCCAGCCGGGGTTTCAGAAATTCGTTTCATCACCACGGGAAGGCACGCTGCCTTCCCGGGAATTGGGAAGGCTAGGAGGCGTGGTGATGGTGGTGGTTGCGGATCATCGGGTGATCGGACCGCCAAAAAGCCGGAGCGGGGCGGCGTCAGCAAGAAATTTCTTTTGCCGCGCGCGGCATAAGCCGCGACAAACATTCTCCCCCGAGGAATGAGTCACCCCTCGCACAACGCCGGCGACGATCGCGGGCAATATCACGAAGAATTCATACCGCAAAACAGCGCGTGGTTCGGCGCGGTGTTGGCCGTGGCGGCGACGTATGTGTTTTTCCTGATCTTCGCGCAGTTCGGATTTCTAAAGGTCGTGCAAACGGTCCTCGGCGAACAAGGGCGATTGCTGAAACCGATCATGGCGGCGATGGGGCTCGCGGGACTCGGCGGCAGCGCGTGGGCGGCGTTTCGTTTCGTGGAAAATCACGCGCAGCGCCGGATGGTCGGGTTGTTCGCGACGTGCGGCGCGGCGGCCGGCTTGAGTCTCGTCGCGAACTCCGCCGCGCTGCTCTTCGTCGTGGCGGTGCTCACGGGCTTCGGCACGGGCGGACTCACGGTGACGCTCGCCGGCATCCTGCGGCGCGTGACGGGCGGCGACCGGCTCGGCACGGCGGTCGGCTTCGGCACGGGCGCGGCGTATGCTTTTTGCAACCTGCCGTTCGTGTTCAACGCCGGGCGCGAGGCGCAGGCGTTTTTCGCCCTCGGCGCGACGTGCGTCGGCATTCTCGCGGTGCAAATGCTCGATCTGCGCGCGCCGCGGCAGGTGCCGGACAGTTTCGATTATCGGCCGTCCGGCGTCGCGGCGTGGGTGCTGATCTTCCTCGCGCTCGTGTGGCTCGACAGCGGGGCGTTCTACATCATCCAGCATTCGCCGTATCTGAAGGAACTCACGTGGGGCGCCGGTCGCCTGTGGGCGAACGCGGCGATCCATTTCGCGGCGGCGCTGCTGGCCGGCTACATGATGGACAAGCGCTGGGTCGGTCGCGCCGTGCTCGCGGCGGCGGCGCTGCTGCTGACGGCGTGCGTGTTGATCGAGCCGAACCGCCAAAAATTCACCGAAGGCGTGCTGCTCTACACCGCGGCGGTTTCGATCTACTCGACGGCGCTCGTGTTCTATCCGGCGCGCGGCAGCCGGCCGCAACTCGCGGCGGTCGTCTACGGCGTGGCGGGCTGGATCGGCTCGGCACTGGGCATCGGCATGGTCGAGGACATGCTCGCGATTCCGCGGTGGTTCGTCGCGACGGCGGGTCTCGTGATGGTCGTCGGACTCGTGGGGCGCGGCTGGATGCTGCGGCGCAACACGCGCCGCGCGGCCGCGGGCCTGCTCGCGCTGGCGCTGCTGGGTGCGGGGGCGCGGTTCGCGAAGAATGTGTCGCCGGTCGACGCACGCGCTCTTAATCAAGTTGCCCACCCCGGATCGGCCGGAAATGAATGACCGTTCATCGGTGATTCATCGCCGATTCATCTCTGCCCACACACTTGCCCTATGTTCAGCAACTCCCCGGCGGCCGCTGACGGCCGTCGCCGCACCTGGTCTCGATTGCTAGCGCGCCGGCACGGTGGTGTCGCGATTTTCTTCGCGATGTTCCTCATCGTCGCGTTCCTCACGCGCGTGGCGCTGCTGGTCCAGGCGCGGCACGACGTCGTCTGGAACCCTTCGCTGCTCGCGGCGTTTTTCTGGGGCGTGCTCTACGATCTCGGGGCGGCGGCGTGGGCCTCGCTGCCGTTGACGCTGCTGCTGGCGGCGTTGCCGGCGCAGTTTTTCGACTGGGCGTGGGCGCGCTGGCTGGCGGCGCTCGGGGCGTTCGCGATTTTCTACGCGCTGATTTTCGGCACGGTTTCCGAGTGGACGTTCTGGGAGGAGTTCGGCGTGCGGTTCAATTTCATCGCGGTCGACTACCTCGTCTACACCACCGAGGTCGTCGGCAACATCCGCGAATCCTACAACCTCCCCGCGATCCTCGCTGGCGTCGGTGCCGGCTCCGCGCTCGGGCTGTGGCTGCTCGCGCGCTCGGGTTGGCCGCAGCAGTGGTTCGCCGCGGCGAACGAGCCCGCGGGCCGGCGCTGGAAAGCGGCCGCGCTCTGGCTCGCGGCCGCGATCGCGTTCGGCCTCGTGCAGGACGACACGCGGCTGCCGGCCTTCAAAAACAATTTCAACCGCGAGATCGGCAAGAACGGCCTCTGGGCGCTCTTCGCGGCGTTCAAGAACAACATCCTCGATTACGAGCAATTCTACAAAACGCTGCCGATCGACGAGGCGTTCGCGCAGGTGCAGGCGAAGCTCGCCGTCGACGGTTCCACGCTCCTCCGCCCCGGCGAGCGCGACACGCTGCGCTACGTGAAAAACGACGGCGGCTCCGAGCTGAGACCCAACGTCGTCCAGATCACGGTCGAGAGCCTCAGTGCGGACTTCGTCAGCCTCTTCAACCATGCCTCGAAGCTCACGCCGAACCTCGAGGCGCTCGCGCGGCACAGCCTGGTTTTTGAAAACTTCTACGCCACCGGCACGCGCACCGATCGCGGCATGGAGGCGCTCACGCTCTCGCTGCCGCCGACGCCGGGCCGCTCGATGATCAAGCGCCCGGCCAACGAGAACATGTTCACGCTCGGCTCCGTGTTCCGCGCGAAGGGCTACGAGACCGCGTTCATCTACGGCGGCTTCGGCTACTTCGATAACATGAATTATTTCTTCGGCGCGAACGGCTATCGCGTGATCGACCGCAACGCCGTCGCCAAGTCCGACATTACTTTCGCCAACGTCTGGGGGGCGTGCGACGAGGATCTCTACCGCTGGACGATGCGCGAGGCCGACGCGGCCTTCACGGCGGGCAAGCCGTTTCATTTCTTCGTCATGACGACCTCGAATCACCGCCCCTACACCTTCCCCGAGGGCAAGATCGACCTGCCGTCGAAAATCTCCGGCCGTGCGGGCGCGGTGAAATACACCGACTTCGCCATCGGTCAGTTCCTCCGCGACGCGGAAGCGAAGCCGTGGTTCAAGAACACCGTGTTCGTGATCGTCGCCGACCACTGCGCGTCGAGCGCGGGCCGCGCCGAGTTGCCGGTGCAGAACTACCACATCCCGCTCTTCATCTACGCGCCCGGCGGCCAGATCGCGCCCGGTCGCATCAAGGCGCTCACGAGCCAGGTCGACTACGCGCCGACGCTGCTCGGCTTGCTCAACTGGAGCTACGTTTCGCGCTTCTTCGGCCACGACGTCCGCCGCACGCCGCCGGAAAACACCCGCGCGCTCATCGGCAACTACCAGAAGCTCGGTCACCTCGAGCACGGCCACTTCGTCGTGCTCCGCCCCCAACGCGGCGCGAACTCCTACACCGTCGACCTCGCCAACGGCGCGCTCTCGCCCGCGCCGCGCGACGAAGCCAACGAAAACGCCGCGATCGGCTACTACCAGAGCGCGAACTACCTCTACGAACACCGCCTCTACAACGCGGTCACCGCGGACGAACTCGCGCGATTCACCGCCGAGGGCGAGAAGCGCGCCACGAAGAACACCGGCCAGACGGCCCCGCTTTCAAAATAACTCTCTCCGACTGCCAGGCTGATGCTCGTCATGGAGGGCCGAGCTCCCGCGAGGCCGCGAACGCGGTGGCGCGTTCGTTCACGTTCGGCCCCGCCGGAGCCCGGCCCTCCCTTTTCCGCCGTCCAGAATGACACGTTGATCCTCCTCCCCATGCGCCCCTGCGTTTTCCTTTTTCTGAGTTTGTCGTTCCTCGCCCCCGCCGCTCGCGCCGACGATCCGGTCGCGAATCCGGCCGCCCCCGCCGCCACGACCGAGCCGAAACGCGAAAAAGCCACGGACGACGACCTGCGCATCCAGGGCATTTTCAACAGCGCGCTTCCCGGCACCGAGCGGAAAAGTTCGCTGCGCCTCATCGTCCACCCGCACCTCGGCGACCTGACGAAGCGCGACGAGATCCGCACCGCGCTCGGCATCCGCTATGGTCTCACCGCGAATTGGGAGGCGACCGCGGAAACCGATGCCTATTTCACCCACGGCTTGAAGCACGGCAATTTCGGCGAGCAGGCCGGCTTCGCCTCGATCCACCTTGGCACGAAATACCGGCTCGGCGATCCGCTGCACCTCGGCGTCGACACGTCCGTCGGCATCGATTGGTCGCGCCCGCTCGGCACGCCGCCGCCCGACGTCACCGACGGCCTGAAACACATCTCGCCCTACTTCACGATGTCGCGCCCGCTCCGCACCCATCCCGGCTGGCGCGTGTTCTGGGGCCTCGGCTACGACGACGTCACGCGCACCGACGTCCTCGGCCGGCTCGAGAAAAACGATCTGCGCGACGACTCGCTCGGCTTTTCCGGCGGCATCCTCTGGGAGCGCGGCCCGACCACTTACACGCTCGAGTCGACTTACCAGACGACGCGTTGGACGAGTTCGAGCGATCGTTACGTGTTCGGCATCCGGCCCGGCATCGTGTGGACGCTCCCGCCGAAATACACCTTCCACGCTCGCGGCAAATGGCTGCTCGGCGTCGGCCTGCGCCTCACGCACGGTCCCGACGGCAACGACGTCGGCCTGAACGCGAAGCTCCGCGTGAACTTCGACTTCAAGCGCTTGCTCGGTCGGAAAAAAGCCCCAGCGTCGGGCCAATGACGCCTCGCGTAACCGGCCTCGACCGCACGCTCTGGCCGGCGATCCTCGCACTCGCCGGCGCGCTCGCGCTCTTCGAATTCACGAACGTCGACCTCGCGCTCCAGGATCGTTTCTACGATTTCGTGTCGCACCGCTGGATCGTCGACGGCCACGAGCCGGTCGGCCGCGCCATCTTCTACAACGTGCCAAAACTCGGCGTGATCGCGACCGGCATCGCGCTGCTCGTGCTCGCGCTCGGCCCGGCGCGCTGGCGCGAACGGCTCCGTTTCGACCGGCGCGGGTTGTGGCTCGCCGTCGCGACGATCGCGACCGTGCCGGCGCTCGCGGGACTCGGGAAGAATTTCTCCAACGTGTTTTGCCCGTCCGAAATCCGCCGCTACGGCGGCGACGTGCCTTACGTGAAGCTCTGCTCGTCCTATCCGGCCGACGATCGGCCGGAGCGTCGCGGCCACTGTTTTCCCGCCGGGCACGCCAGCGGCGGCTTCGCCCTGCTCGCGCTCGCGTGGCTCCGGCCGTCGCGACGCATGCGCGCCGTCGGCTTCGCGCTCGGCCTCGGCGTCGGCTGGTGGATGGGCACGTATCAGATGCTGAAGGGCGCGCATTACCTCAGCCACACGGTCACGACGATGCTGCTGGCGTGGATCGTCGTGTTCGCCTGGCGGCGCGTGATCGTGTTGCGCGCGGGAGATTCTCCCGTTGGCGGTAGCGCCACCTAGGGCGTTCTCGCGCCCGATTGGGGTATTTCGCTCAAGGGCGGTGCTTGACGTTTTGCGCGCTCCGTCCGCTTGATGTGGTTCTCCCGTTCGGATCTCCGTTGTGGCCACCAGAGATTCGCGGACGGGCGAACCACGCACGCGCCCCGATGAAAAACGCCACGGCTTTTGCCCGCGCCCATGAATGAGGGCCGACCGCAGCTCCTGGTGGTCGAAGACGACGAGAACGACGTCTTCTTCCTCCGCCGTGCCCTGCAGAGCACCGGCACCGAGGTCGATCTGCACGTCGCCCCCGACGGACGCCAGGCGCTCGATTATCTGCTCGGCCGCCAAGGCTACGAAGATCGCGCGAAGCACCCGCTGCCGAGCCTCGTCCTGCTCGACCTCAAAGTGCCCTACATTTCCGGCCTCGACGTGCTCCGCCAGATCCGCGCGACGCCCGAACTGCGGAAATTGGTCGTCGTCGTGCTCACGTCGTCGGCGCTCGATTCCGACGTCGTGCAGGCTTACGAGATCGGCGCGAATTCCTTCCTCGTGAAGCCGAGCCGGCTCGACGAGCAAAAGCTCCTCGCGCAACGCATCGCCGACTACTGGCTCGGCGCGAACCTCGCCCCGCCGCTGAAAAATTCGCGCGACGGCGCGTGAAGCGAGACCCGGTAGCGCGGCGCTTCGGCCCGCGCTGGGGAATCTTCAGTGCGGGCTGAAGCACCGCACTACTTCCGAGCCAGCGCTCGCGGGAACTGTAGGAGCGGCTTTACGCCGCGATTGGTTCGATGCCGATGCCGCGCTCGTATCGCGGCGTAAAGCCGCTCCTACAAAAGCACCACTCCGGGGTCACACCACGCCGCGTTCGCCGCACCGTGGAGCTGAGCGAACTGCAGTGCGGGCGTCGGCTCGCGCTGCGCCTTACGGCAGCTTCGCCTGGATCGCCTTGCTGGCCGCCGCGAAATCGATGAGCGGCGCCTCGGGCCGCTGCTTCAGCGCACCGATGACCTTGCCCATTTCCTTTTTCGACGTGGCGCCGGTGGTGGCGATCGCTTCGCCGATCAGCGCGTCGAGCTTCGCGGCGTCGAGGCCCTGCGGGAGATATTTTTCGAGGTGACCGATCTCGGCGGTGTTGGCGGCCACGAGGTCGGCGCGGCCGCCCTTCTCGAACTCGGTGCGTGCGTCGGACAGGTTTTTGACGGCCTTGCGGATCGTCGCGATGGCGAGCGCCTCGTCGATCGGCTTGTTCGCGTCCATCGCCGCGCGCTGGATCGCCGCGTCCATGGTGCGGAGCGCGGTGGCGCGGGCGGAGTCGCGCGCCTTCATGGCGGCGATGATGTCGGCACGGAGAGTTTCGTAGACGGAGGCCATGTCGCGAAGATGCCGAACTCGGCCGAAAGCGAAAGCGCGGAGTGCGGCTCCGCTCGCGCTACCCGAGCAAATTCGGAAAAAGTGTAGCCGCGCTTGAGCCCGTGGCGTTCCGAGCGCAGCGAGATTCTGCCAAGCGTGGCCCGAGTGAAACCGCGTTGTCGCTGCGCTCCAACGCGGCGACGCCTTTCTTGAAAGTGCTCTAGCGCGAAGTTGTAGGAGCGGCTTTATGCCGCGATTCGGACGCGGCATGCGCATCGCAGCAATCGCGGCGTAAAGCCGCTCCTGCAATTCACGCGTTGAGGCCGGCGCTTCACAGCAACTCCAGTTGCACGCCGCCGATGCGGCCGCACTCGTCGCCGCCGGGCCGGCGGAAGTGCTCGGTCGAGAGCGTGAATTCCTCGCGATTGAGGCCGAGGCGGCGCGTTGTCACCGCGAAGATTTGCCGGAGCTGCTCGGCGAAAATCCCCTCGCCGCGGCCGCGCACGCCGAAGCGGGCGTCGTAGAGTTTGCCGCCGCGCATCTCGCGCACACGCGCGAGCACGCGTTCCTTCTTGCCCGGCTCGTGCGCGTCGAGCCAGTCGAGGAACACGTCCTTCACCGTATGCGGCAGGCGTAACGCGATGTAGCCGGCGCGACGCGCCCCGGCATCGCGCGCGGCCTCGAGGATCGCCGGCAATTCGTGGTCGGTGAGGCCGGGGATCACGGGGGCGACGTTCACGCTCACCGGCACGCCGGCGTCGGCGAGCCGGCGGATGGCGCGCAAGCGATGCTCCGGACGCGACGCGCGCGGCTCGAGTTTGCCGGCGAGCGCGGCGTCGAGCGTGGTCACGCTGAGCGTCACCGCGGCGCAGCGCCAGCGGGCAAGTTCGGCGAATACATCGAGGTCGCGTGTGATGAGAAAATTTTTCGTGATGACGCCCACCGGATTGCGGAATTCGGCGAACACCTCCAGGCACGCGCGCGTCAGCCGGAAGCGCCGCTCGGCCGGTTGGTAGCAGTCGGTGACGCCGCTGAGCATCACCGGTTGAGGGCGCCATTTTTTCGCGTTCAGCTCGCGGCGCAGCAGCTCGGGCGCGCGGCGCTTCACGAGGATTTTCGTCTCGAAATCGAGCCCGCTGCTCCAGCCGAGGTAGTCGTGGAACGGTCGTGCGAAGCAGTAGGCGCAACCGTGCTCGCAACCGCGATAGGGATTGAGGCCGAAATCCGCGCCGACGTCGGGCGAGTCGTTCGGCGTCAGGATCGATTCGCTCGCATCGTCGAAGAATTGCGTGCGCGGGTGCGGTTGCTCGATGGGCACGCCGTGATCGTCGAACTCGACGAAATCCGGGTCGGCCTCGGTGGCGATCTGCTCGAAGCGGTTGGCGGGATTGATGCGAGCGCCGCGCCCGATCGGGCCGGGGGAAGGAGCGGACGCAGGCGTGGGCATGCCGCGAACGTATCCAAACCGCGCGTGTCGCCAGCGCGAAGTGAGGGCGCGTGCGAGATTGCGCCGGAGCCGCGAAAAGCCTGTCGTCGCGGCGTGGCCGCTCCCGACTCGCTCGCTCGCGAAATCGTCTACGGCTGGCTCGCGGGTGTCGATCCGTTGCCCGCGGAGCCGGCGGACGTCGTGCTCGGGCTCGGGCATTTCGACCGGGAGATTCCGCGGCTTTGCGCGGAGCTGGTGCGGGCGGGGCGGGGGCGCTGGATCGTGTTCTCCGGCGGAGTCGGTGCGGGCAGCGGGGATTTCGGCCAGCCGGAGGCGCTGGAGTTTCGCGACGAGGTGCGGCGCGGATGGCCGGAGCTGGAGGCGCGCATCGCCGTGCTGGAAACGCGCTCGACGAACACCGGGGAAAATCTGGCGTTCGCGACCACGGCGCTGGCCGACGCGCGACCCGATCTCTATCCGGGCAGCGGCATGCGGACGGCGCTGGTGGTGGCGACGCCTTGTCGTTTGCGCCGCGCGCTCGCCACGGTGCGGCGACATTGGCCGGAGGTGCGCGTCGCCGGCGTGCGACCGGAACGAACGCTCGCGGAGGAGGAGGCGCTGTATGCGCGGCAAGGTTTGACGCTGCGCGCGCAGATCGTCGGCGAGATCGAGCGGCTTGTGGCATATCCGGCGCGCGGCTTCATCGTGCCGGTGGAGATGCCGGCGGACGTCCGCGCGGCGGCACGGCGGCTCGGGGCGCGGGTGTGAGCAGTCGGACCACAGAACACACGGAATGCACAGAAGGCGTTCCACGTAGTCTTTGCTACGATCCGTGGAGCGTTGTTTTTCTGAGTGCATTCCTTCTCGAGCCGATCTGGGAACCACCGATTCGCACTCATCCTCACTGATTCAATCGGTGCTCATCAGTGTGTATCAGTGGTTCAAAGCCTTTCCCTCGCTCGTGTTTTCGTGGTTGCCCTGAATGCCTCTTCGGTTGCGGCGCAGCCATGCTAGGTTCTCCATGGCGAAAAAATGGACTCCCGAACCGGCAGGGCGGGAAATTCCGTTGAACGATTCCGCCCGCGCGGTGTCGAATGCCCGCGTGTCCCACCGTCTCCTTGCCCTGTGCGCCCTGCTGGCTGTGTGTGTCGTGCCGTCGTTCGCGGCGGAGACACTCGCCGAAAAATCGCTGAAGGAAATCGTCGAGCGGCAGAAGCAGCTCTTCGAGCGCGCCGAAAAAGAGGGCGACCAGCTCGACGAGGCTCGCTTTGCCGCCGAGGCGAAGGCGCTCGCGGGCAGCTACGACGTGTTCATTCAAAAAAATCCGGACTTTGCCCCCGGCTACGTCGCCTACGGCGTGTTCCTCGGCAAGATCGACATGGCGAAGGCCGCCGTGGCGATGCTCCTGAAGGCCAACAAACTCGACCCGAACATCCCGCTGGTGAAAAACCAGCTTGCGAAACACCTCGCCGAGGACGGCAAGCCGCTCGAAGCGCTCCCGTATCTCACCGCCGCCATCGATCTCGCGCCGAACGAGCCGCTCTACCATTTCCATCTCGGGCAACTGCTGCTCGCCGCGCGCGAAGACTTTCTGCACGAGGGCGGCTGGACGCGCGCGGCGCTCGACAAATCGATGCTCGAGGCCTTCGCGCACGCCGCCGACCTCGCGCCGAACGACCTGTCGCTCGCCTACCAACACGCGAAAGCTTACTACGAAATCGAGCCGCCGCGCTGGGAGGAGGCGCTGGCCGTTTGGGAGAAGCTCGGCGGGCGCGCCACGAGCGAGAACATGCGCCAGCTCGTGAAGCTCCAGCGCGCGAACATCCTCGTGAAACTCGGCCGCGCCGACGAGGCGCGCACGCTGCTCGACCAAGTGACCGATCCGAAGTTCGCCGAGGACAAGCAAAAGGTGGTCGAGGCACTGGCGGCGGCGAAAAAGTAGGCGGCGACTTCAGCCGCCCCAATGCCGTTCCGGTCCGGCTGAAGCCCCGATGCACGTCGCACCGCGCGCGCCCGCGGCGGAGCGGAAAACGTGAGTTTTTCGCTCGTGCAAACGGCGAAACGTTCACGCGTTCCGCTACCACGCTTCGGGCCTCACGCCGCTCATGCGGTGTGCGATGCCGATCAGGCATCAGCGTCCGGAGCGCCGGGGAATTTCTTCGCGCCCGATTCCATTTTGCCGCTCGGCGCTTGCGCGCGGCGGGCGGGGCTGGCACTTCCACGGCATGTCACTTCTCAATCGCCTCGAACGCGCACTCGGGCGCTTCGCGATTCCGAATCTCTCGCTCTATCTCGTCATCGGCCAGGTGTTCTTTTGGAGCACGTCGTTTCTCGGCTTTTTCAATCTCGAACGCATCGCGCTGCTCCCGCTGGCCGTGCGCGAAGGCGAGTTTTGGCGCGTGGCGTCGTTCCTGTTTCTGCCGCCGAATTACGGGCCCGTGTTCATCGCGTTCGCGTGGTATCTGTTCTGGATGATGGGCAGCGCGCTCGAGGGCTACTGGGGCGTGTTTCGCTACAACCTGTTTCTGTTCACCGGCTGGGCGCTGACGGCGGTCGTGGCGTTTTTGTTTCCGCTCAGCTACGCGACGAATCTCTTTCTCGCCGGCAGCGTGTTTCTCGCGTTCGCGTTTCTGAATCCGGATTTCGAGCTGATGATGTTCTTCATCCTGCCGGTGAAGATCAAGTGGCTCGCGCTGATTCAGTGGCTGGGCTACGGCTACGCGCTGATTGCCGGGGGCTGGCCGACGCGGATGGCCACGCTCGCCGCGATCGGCAACTTTCTGCTGTTTTTCTCCGGCGAGATCGTCCATCGCGTGAAGACCGGTCGACGCCGCATGGAGCATAAGGCTCGCGCGACCGCCGCACGCGCCAGCGACCGCGAGCCGCGCCACCGTTGCGTCGTTTGCGGCAAGACCGACCTCACGCACCCGATGGAGGATTTTCGTTACGGCGACGACGACCGGTGCTACTGTTCCGAGCACCGCGGCGGCGCCAAGTCCGCCTGAGCCGGCCGCCCGCTTTCCCCATGGACATCGATCTCACCACGCTGCGCGACGGGCTCCTCTTCTACATCGTTCTGGTGTGCAGTCTCTGCATCCACGAGTGGGCGCACGCGTGGGTGGCGGACAAACTGGGCGACGATACGCCGCGCGCGCAGGGCCGCGTGACGGTCAATCCGCTGCCGCACATGGATCTCTTCGGCACGGTGATTTTCCCGCTCGTCTGCATCTTCGTGCTCCGCGGCGGATTTCTCTTCGGCTGGGGCCGGCCCGTGATGGTCAACCCGAGCAACTTCAAGCATCCGCGGCGCGACGACGTGCTCGTGACGCTCGCCGGACCGATGTCCAATCTCGGACTCGCGCTGCTCGCGGCCTTGCTGGGCGGCGTGCTCTACAAAACCGACCCGCGCACCGCCGAGATATTCGTGCTAGTGATCGTGCTCAACGTGACGCTCGCCGTCTTCAACCTCCTGCCGCTGCCGCCGCTCGACGGCGGCCAAGTGCTGCGTCACGCGGTGCGCATGCGCGACGAAACTTACTTCGCGATCGCGCGCTGGAGTTTTCTCGTGCTGCTGGCGGCGCTGTGGCTGTCGCCGGTCCGCGCGGCGATCATGTTCCTCATGAAGATCGTGGCGCTGCCCTTCATGCTGCTCTATCAAGCCCTCGCGGGGATTTGAGATGCCGTCCCGTCCCAAAACGATCGCCGACTGGCTGGCGTGGGCGCTGCGGCGCTACGCGCGGCACAAAGTCGCGCTCGGACAGGTCGCCGACAATGCGCACGACGAAGCGCTTTATCTGGCGCTCCACACACTCGAGTTGCCGCTGGAGAGCCCGCGCAGCGTGTTGCGGCGCCAGCCGACGCCCCAGCAGGCGGCGAAGCTCGCGGAAGTTTTCCGGCGCCGCATCGAGGAGCGCGTGCCCGCGGCATATCTCACGCGCGAAGCGTGGCTGGGCGGACACAAGTTCTTCGTCGACGAGCGCGTGATCATTCCGCGGTCGTATTTCGTCGAGCTGTTGCCGGAGATCGCCGACATCGTCGAATGTAGGGCGGGGTCTCCCGACCTCGCCGCGAAAGGGAACGGATTGGCGAAGAAGGCGGGGTCGGGAGACCCCGCCCTACATGGCGCGCCGCGCCGCGCGGTGAAGCGCGTCGTCGACGTGTGCACCGGCAGCGGTTGCCTCGCGGTGTTGCTCGCGGATTGTTTTCCCGAGGCGAAGGTCGATGCGATCGAACTCTCGCCCGATGCCGCCGCGGTGGCGCGGTTCAACTTCGCGCAAAACCAGCTCGGCGCGCGCATCAAGCTGCACCGCTCCGACGTGTTCGATGCCGTGCCGGCGGCGCGCTACGACGTGATCCTCTCGAACCCGCCTTACGTGCCGACGCGCGAGATGCGCGATCTGCCGGAGGAGTTTCGCAAGGAGCCCGCGATGGCGCTCGACGGCGGACGCGACGGGCTCGACGTCGTGCGCAAGCTCCTGCGCCAGGCGCGCGAGCGTCTGCAGCCGCACGGTATCGTGACGCTCGAAGTCGGCCAGGCGCGCCCGGCGTTGGAGCGTGCGTTCGCCGAACTCGATCCGCACTGGCTGCACACGGCGGACGGCGAGGACTGTGTGTGCGTGATCACCGCCGCGCGTTTGCGCGCTTGGCGGAGCTGAGCGGCGGTCTCGGCGGCGAACCGGCGTTGCGACAAACGCGGACGGAAATTGCGTAGCGCTGTGCCGGTCGGTGCGGCGCGGCAGCTTTGCCAAAGCCGGAAAATGTCATGCTGTTTGCCCGATGTCCTCCGCTCCGTCGCGTCAATTTCTGTTTCTCCTCGCCAGCGCGCGCGCGGACGGCAATGCCGAACAACTGGCCCGGCGGGCCGCGGCGAGCCTGCCGGCCGCGGTGCGCCAGACCTGGGTGCGTCTCGCCGATCATCCGTTGCCCGCATTCGTCGATCGGCGGCACGAAACCGACGAAGCGTGGGCGCCGGCGGTCGATGGAGCCGCGCGCTTCCTGCTCGAGAGCACGCTGGCGAGCACGGACCTCGTGTTCGTTGCGCCGGTGTATTGGTATTCCCTGCCCACGGCGGCGAAGCTTTACCTCGACCATTGGTCGGCGTGGCTGCGCGCGCCCGGCTGGGATTTCAAGGCCCGCATGGCCGGCAAAACGATGTGGGCGATCAGCTCCTTTTCCGACACCGACCCCGCGTTGGCGACGCCCCTGCGCGACACGCTGCGGCTGACGGCGGACTACATGCAGATGTCGTGGGGCGGCTTTCTGCTGGGCGAAGGCAACCGGCCCGGCGACGTGCAAAAGGACGCGCGCGCTCACGCGGCGGCTGAGACGTTCTTCACTCGGCCGACGGATTGATCGCCTCCGCGGAGCGGACGCTTTTCACCACGCGTGCCGCGGTGCGCCGGCTTGCAGCACCGCGATCGGATCGGACGCAGGCACGTAGCGGGTGCAGGGACGGCCCGGACGGATCAGGTGCACGGCGTTCGCGGGATGCGTGCACCAGAGCCATTCTTCGCCGAAAGGGTCGCTGCGCAGCGGTTGCGCGTGGGCACAATCGGGACCGCAGGGCTGGCTGTGGTCGGCCCGCGAGACCGTGCTGTGCCGCTCGGCGGACGTTGCGCTCACGATGGACTCAATGACGAGACTCGAGCTGGCGCGTGGGCAGGCCGGCGTCGGTCCACTCCTTGAAGCCGCCGGCGTTGACGACCTTGTAGCCCTTGTCGGCCAGAGCGGCGCCGATGAGGCCGGCGCGTTTACCGGTGCGGCAGTAGAGCACGAGCGTCGTGCTCTTCGGCGTTTTTTCGAGGAACGGTTTCCATTCGAACTGCTCGGCGTCGAAATCGCTTTTCGGCAGCAGCACCGCAGGTGCGGCCACGCCGGTGTCGAGCCACTCGCTGACCTCGCGCACGTCCACGAGCACGGCATGACCGCCGGCGAGGAGTTTCGCGGCGTCGGCGGGGGCGATGCGCGCGACTTCGGCCGCGAAGGTGGCGAGCGCGCTGGCGAGGAAGAGGGCGGCGAGTTTCTTCAGCATGCGGTGAAGCTACCGAGCGATGGGTTCCGTGCAAGCGAGGGAGAGGCGCCCGCCATCGAAACTCGTCGTGAAGCCGCGCGATTCGCGGGGATCGTCTCCCGCTCCTCGGCTTTCCTTTTCGCAGCGAGGCGGCGCGGGGGCCGGGCGGCGAGTCCCTTCGCCGCCGAAAATCTGCGGCGCGGAACGGAGTCCGCGCCCTACCTTGCATCTGTCGCGCTCGAGCGGGAGAGCGTGAAGTCTTCGGCTTAACCGCCGAGGCACAAAGGCACGGAGAAAACCGCCCGCGGCGGATCGCTTTGCGCCGCCGTGCGGTTGGCGTGTGTTTTGGCGCTTGGGATTTCTCTGGAGCTTGGAGGTTGGCGCTTGGAGCTTCGCGCGCCGCGCCGCGCCGCGCGGTGCGCGCGGTCAGTTGCTCTTCGCCGCCGGCGCGGCGCCGGGCGCTTCGTAAGAGACGCGGATGAGGCCGCGCCATTCCCAGGCTTGGTAGCCGTTGGCTTTGTCCTCGGGATAGAGGCGCTCGAGCATGCGCTGGACCTGCGGCTGGAGCGACTCGGTGCTGCCGTGGCAGAGGAGGCATTTCGGGTTCACGGCGATCGGGCGATACACGCGCCACTCGGTCGGAGCGCCGGCGGGCTCGACTTTTTGCACGATGATTTTCGGCGGCGCTTCACCGGACTGAAGCGCGATGCGCACGAGGTCGAGCGCGGCGAAATCGGCGGCGTCGGGCGCGTTCTTCGGATCGCGCACGCGGAAGCTCGGCATCTTGATCGCGGTGACGCGCGGCTTGCCTTCGAGCGGTTTCGGCGGCGCGAGATTTTTCAAGTGCAGCAACTCGACGGCTTCGTCGAGGCCTTTGGTGGCGAGCGTGCGTTCGACCTCGACGATCAGCGAGCCGCCGATGCGGTCGATGAGCCGATCGCCGGCGGAGCGCACCGTGGCCGTCATCGGATCGTCTGCGGGAGCCCACGCGAATTTCATTTCCGGGGTTGTCGGCTCCTGCGCGCACAGCACGGCGCACAGGCCGGCAAACACCACGGGGTGGACGGTGTTTTTCATGGCGGAATGATACACCCGAAGCGTGCCGCCGCCTACGCGGCGGGAAAAGGGCAACAAATGCGCAGCGGAGGGGGAAAGCTGGAAAAGCTCCAACCTCCAAGCTCCAGAGAAACTCCAAATTTCAGAAAGGAGCTCCAACGATCCTAAATTCCGCAGTTGAAACGCGGAGAGCGCGGAGGACGCGGAGTAGAACGCGGGAAAATCCGGCCCCGAAGGACTCACCTGCCGGGTGAAGGGCCGCGGAACGGAATGATCGGAGTTTCTCCTCTGTGCTCTCCGCGTCCTCCGCGTTTCAACGGCGTTTTTTAGGACGACACGAAGACAGAGGCGCGCGCCGGCCGTGAACTTGGCGCCGCCGAGGACGGTTGCGCCCACCCACGTGGCCGCGCGGCACCGGTTTCTCGTGTTGGCGTTCCTCTGTGGCTTGGCGGTTGGAGCTTGGAACTTGGAGCTTGGAGCTTCCGCCGCGGCGACGCGGCGGCGGTAAGGCCCCGCCGACGCGAATCGACGGGGCCCGCCATGTAGCACGGCGCGCGAACGCCGGGTTACCCACCTGCGCTCAGGTGAAGATGATCTGGCCGCCTGCGGCCAGTTCGTAGAAATCGCCGACGGTGAGAACCTTTTCCATGTGCGGCACGAAATCGGCGTTCGAGAGATGGAACATGTCGACCGTGGCCTTGCAGGCGTAGAGGTGGCCGCCGGCGTCGGAGATCATCTGCGTGAACTCGCTGACGGGCGGGATGTCGAGCGCCTCCATTTCCTTCTGCATCATTTTCGTGGCGAAGGCGGACATGCCGGGCAGCGCGCCGAGGATGGTGGGCAGCGGGAAGCCTTTCGCGTCGGGCACGCGCATGGCGGGGTTGCCGACAGTGGCGATCTTCAGCGTGTCCTGGTATTTTTTCAGGACGGCGTAGAGACCGAAGAACGTGAAGAAGAGGTTGGCCTCGATGCCCTCCATGCGGGCGCCGTTGGCCATGATGAGGCCGGGATAAACGCCGTCGAACGAGCCGCGCGAGACGATGATCGAGACCTTTTTGATTTTTTCCGGAGAGGACATGGGGTTGGGAGGAAGTGGCGAGTAGCGGGTAGCGGGTAGTGAGTAGCGAGTGGGCGGCGGGGTGCGCCGGAGCCGGCGGCTCTTTCCTCTTAATCTTTCTCATTCATCTTTCTCTCCTGCGGCGGGCGGTGCGAGTGGCGCATGGCCCGGGGAGAAAGAGAAAGATTAAGAGAAAGAGGAAAAGAATCGGCGCGCTCAGATGCAGCCGTGCGGTTTTTTGATGCCGGCGATCTTCGCGGCTTTTTTTGCGGGGCCGCCGGGGAAGAGCTCGTAGAGCTCCTTCGTCGGCACGCCGCTCTCCTTGGTGAGTTTGCGGATGCTGGGGCCGTCGCCCTTCGTCTCGAATTCCTTGCGCATGAAATTCAGGACGACGAGGTGGCGGTCGGTGAGGGCGGCGATGCCCTCCTCGGCGGCGAGGATCTTGGCGACTTCGAGATCCCAGTCCTTGTAGTTGGTCATGAAACCCTCGGCGTCGACCTCGAGGGATTTGTTGGCGATGGTGCGGGTGGGCATGGCGGATGGATGGTTGGGTGGTGAAACGAAAGGCGATCAGGGCTTCGTGTCGGAAGCCGGTCCCGCGAGTCGCGGGACCGGTGCGGGCGTGTGCGCGCTGAGGTTGCGGAGGAAGACGATCAGGAAGCCGAGGCCGCGGCGCATCTCGGGCTTGTTCACTTCCTTGAAGGCGTGCCAGAGCGAGAATTCCTCGACGGAGTCGAAATCGATCTTCTTGTAGACCTCGACGGCGTTGTTGATCGCCTGGAGCATCTCCGGTTGGGTGAGATTCTTCACGGTCGTGAGGATCGCGACGAGGTTGTCGGAGAGGAGGCGGACGTCCTCGACGGTGAAGTTGGCGGCGACGTTCTCGAGTGCGCGGCCGAATTCGCGGCCCATGGCGAAGTAGCCCTTGCGGTCGAACTCGTCCATCTTGGCGAGGCCGTCGTGGAAAAGTTCGCGCGCGAGAGGCGTCGCGTCCTGGAGGAATTCGCGGGCGCTCTCGAGTTGGACGAGGAGTTCGTTCAGCGTGTTGACATTGCGGAGCAGGCGCTTGGCGAGTTCCGCGATGTCGCCGCCTTGGACGAACGGTGCGACTTCCTCCAGTTCGTTGACGGCGGTGCGGAAGAGATCCTTGCCGATGCGGGAGAAGTCTTCCTTCAGCTCTTCGACTTCGCGGCGCAGGCGGCGGACTTCCTCCGCCTCCGCGAGGACGAGGTCGAGCTTGCGATCCAGCGCGTCGAGCCGCGCGGCCAGATCGGTGTCGGTGGCATTCATGGGCTCAGGGGCGTTTGCCGGCCATGGACATCTCGGCTTCGATCGGCAGCTCGGCGCCGCGCAGAAGGAGATTCCAGTAGACCCAGCGGAACATCATTTTGCCGTAGTGGTTCATCTTCGTCTCCTGGAGGAGCGAGAAGGGGCCCACGCCGGGCAGGGGATAGTGACCGGGCAGAGGCTCGGTCTCGTAATTGAAGTCGATGAGCAGGCCCTTGTTGAAGCCGGACTCGATAAAGCAATTCGCGTGTCCGTCGTAGCGCGCGCGCAGGGGCCGCTCGTCGATCGCGGCGAGCAGGTTCTCGAAAAGGATGTCGGCTTGGAAGTGCGCGACCGATCCGGCCTTCGAGGCGGGCAGGTCGGTGGCGTCGCCGAGCACGAAGATATTGTCCTTCACCTTGGAGCGCAGCGTTTGCTTGTCGGTGGGGATGAAGTTCAACTCGTCGCCGAAACCGGAGCGGGCGATCGACTCGTCGCCCATGTTGGTCGGCACGGTGATGAGCAGGTCGTAGGGCACCTCGCGCTCGTCCCACGACACGATCTTGTTGTTCTCCTGGTCGACGCGGCCGATCGCGAAATCGGGCGTGAGGTGGATGTTTTTCTGGTCGAGGAAATCGCCGAGCAGCACCGACGCCTTCGGCTTGGTGAACGCGCCGGGCAAGGGGGTGACGTAGTCGATCTCGACTTTGCTGCGGAGGCCTTGCTCGGTGAAGAACCAGTCGGCAAGGAACGAAAACTCGAGCGGGGCGACCGGGCACTTGATCGGCATCTCGACGATGTTGATGACGAGGCGGCCACCTTCCCAATGCTTGAGGTGGCGGGCGAGCGCGGCGGCGCCGTCGAGCGTGTAGAAATCGAAAATGTTCTTCCGCCACTTGTCGCCGAGCATGCCCTCGGTCTGGGTGGGCACTGGGCGCGCACCGGTGGCGATCACGAGGAAGTCGTAGGTCAGCACACGGCCGTTTTGCAGTCGGACGCGGTTCGCGTCGGGTTCGATGACGTCGATGCCGGAGACGATCAGGTCGATGCCGCGAGGCAGGTAATCGCGGCGCGGCTTGACGATCTCCTGGGGCGAATAGATGCCGAACGGCACGAACAGGTATCCCGGCTGGTAGTGATGGGACTCGTCGCGGTCGACGATCGTGATCTGCCAGTCGTCGCGCGGCAGCACGTGGGCCATTTTGTTGGCCATCATCGTGCCGGCGGTGCCGGCGCCAAGGATGAGGAGTTTTTTCATGGCGGAAGGGAGTTTGAACGCAGCCGGGCGTCAGAACCGGTAGCTATACATGAGCTGCGCGTTGTTCTGCGCGTGGGTGATGCGGATGCCGTAGCCGTTGGTGTCGGCGACCTCGAAGCCGTGCGTGAACGAGAAATCGACGGTCGAGCGCTCGTCGATTTTCCAGCCGCAGCCGATCGTCAGGTGTTTCTCGATGGTCGCGGGGAAAAGGCAGTTGAGATACTTGGACGGGATCGGATCGCTCGAGAGCGTGCCGCCGAAGCGCAGCGTGAGACGATCGGTGGCCTGGTAGGCGGCGCCGATTTGGCCGACCAGTTGATCGCGCCATTCCTGGAACAGCGCGGCGTTGAGCGTCTGCCCGGCGAAGGAGCCGTTGCTCGCGGCGGAGGATGCCGTGAACGTCATCGCGAACTGCTTCATGACGCTCGCCCAGAAAATCTCGCGAACGTCGGCGGCGATCAGCCAGCGCTCGTTGGGCCGGTAGGCGACGCCGGCGCCGAGCATCGCGGGCCACTCGAAATTATTCACCTTCATCTCGCCGGTGAGCGTCTGCGCCATCGCGCCCATGCCGGGGATGTTGAGCTGAAAACTCACCGCGGCGCCCGTGGCCTTGAGATCGCTGAGAGCGGACTTCGAGTGATAGGTGAGGCCGAGCGTGAGCTGGTCGTTCGCCCGGTAGACGACGCCGACCTTGCCCGCGTAGCCGTAGCCGCGCGCCGCGCCGGTGAAGGCGTTGCCGTTGGAGAAATTGAAATACGCGTAGTCGACGTTCGTGCCGGCCGGCAACTGGCTCATCATGCCGCTGAAGCTCTGCACGATCGTGCCGGACGCGCGGCCGAACTGCTGACTGGTCGGCATCACGAGGTCGAAGAACTGCGTGCCGCTCATCGCCATCTTCAGGTCCATGCCCGCCCAGAGAAAATCGGCCGTCGCGGCGATGTGCAGGCGGTCGTTCACTTTCCAGACGAGCGGAGCGATCACGCGGCCGACGGAGACTTCGGTGCGATTTTCCAGGCCGAAGCCGAGACCGCGCCACGAGTTGGCATCGTATTGGCAGCCCATGCCGCCCTGGCCGAAGACGCCGAGACCGTAGGTGAGATTGCCGCTGCGGCGCGCGTAGCCGAACGCCGGCATATAGAACGCGGTTGCTTGCGAATCCGCCCGCGCGCCGGCGGGGTTCGTGGCCGTGATGTCGGGCCCGAGCACGCCGAGGGCGATGTCGAGACGCGCGCGCTCGGCCATCAGGCCGAGCGTGGCGGGGTTGTTGATGACGGCGGCGGTGCCGTTGTCGAAGGCCATCGACGTGCCGCCCATCGCGGTGGCGATGGGGCCGTAGCCCTCCATGTTCATGCCGTTGGTCGCGACCAGCGGGCTCGTGAAGGTGATCGCCGTGAGCGTTGCGGCGAGGGGGAGGAGTGAGCGCAGGGCTTTCATTTGGGTTGGCTGGTCAGGCGTGGGCTGAACCGGCCGCCATTGTCGCAGAACGGCCGGCGGCGCGCTGCGCACGGCTTGCGCTCCACCTGCGCATATCTAGATATATGCGCAAATGCTCATGCAAATAAGCGAGCCTTACCCGGAGCGCGTGGATGTAACGGGTCTCGGCCGGCGGGGTTTCACCGTTTAGCCCATGCCGTCGCCCGCCTCCATCGTCTGCGCTCCGCCCGAGGCCGAGGAAACGACCTGGATGCGGGAGCTGGCGGCCGGCGACGCCGCGGCAATGCGCCGGCTGATGGAGCGCTGGAAGCTGCCGCTGCTGGGCTTTCTCCAGCGGCTGCTCGGGTCTGCGCCCGAGGCGGAGGATCTGACGCTCGAGGTCTTCGTGCGCCTCCACCGTGCCGCGCCGGATTATGCGCCGACGGCGCGCTTTTCGACCTACCTGTTCGGCATCGCGCATCGCCTGGCGTTGAACGAGCTGCGGCGGCGACAACGCAAACCGGCGGAGGCGACTGCGCCCGAGGCGTTCGACCATTTTGCGGGCGCGAGCTCCGAGGGCGCGCGGCTGGCCGAGCTGGAGGAGGTTTTTCAGCGGGCGCTCGTCGAGTTGGCACCGAAACCGCGGGCGGCGCTCCTGCTGATCGTGCAGCAACAACTGTCCTACGAAGAAGCCGCGCTCGCGTTGCGCTCGAATCCGAACGCCGTGCGCGTGCTCGTCCACCGCGCCCGCCAGGAACTCAAACAAAAGATGGAGGAACTCTCATGAAACGCCCGCTCTCCGACGCCGATCTCGACCGCCTGCTCGCCGCGCCGCGTCGCGGCACCACGCCGGAATTCGAGCGGCGTCTCGCGGCGCTGGCCGACGATGTCGCGCGCGGACCAGCGCAACCGCGAACCGCATCGCGCGTGCGGCGGTGGCTGCCTTGGACGCTGCCGCTCGCGGCGGCGGCCGCAGTAGTCTTGTGGCTCGAGATTCCGCACGCGTCCGCTCCGCCGCCGGACTTCGAACGACTGCTCGAGCTCGATGCCGAGCTGGCCGGGGCCGCGCCGCTGCTCGATGCGTCGAACCGCGACCTTTGCCTGGAATTGTCCGCCAACCCCGAAGCCTTCCGCTCATGAAAACGATCCATTCGACGCTCATCCTCTGCCTCGCGCTCGCCGGAATGCCGTTGCGCGCCGCCGATGCTCCCGCGACCCCCGCCGCCGGCGATCTCGTCGCGCTGGAAAAATTTCTCACGCTCGACGACGCGCAACTCGACGATCTGCAGCGCGCGATCGCGCGCGTTCGCGCGATGACTCCGGCCGAGCGGACGAAATTGCGCGAACAGATCGTGCAGTTCCGGCAATTGCCCGCCGCGGAACGGCAGGCGTGGCGGCAGGGTTGGGGTCAGATGCCCGCGGAGCTCCGTGACGGCTGGCGCGAGATGATGCAGTCGGCCGACGACGCGCAGCGCGCAGAGATTCATCGCCGGCTCGAAGCGCTTCCGCCGGCCGAGCGCGTCGCGGCACGCAAGAAAATGGTCGAAGAGTTCCTGCGCACGCACGCGAAGCCGTAGACGCGGACGGTGTTGGTTTCATGATGTCCGCAGCCTGGTAGCGGAATTCGTGAGAATTTCGCTCCGCGGCAAGCCTCACCGTTTTCGCCGACAGGGCCGAGGTGGTCGTCGCCGTCCCGGCGACGACACGAGCGTGGCCGATGGCCGCGCACGCTGAAGGTGCCGCTGGGGACCCGCTAGAGGCGGGCAAGCAGCGGCACCCGCTCGCGCTGCCGCGCGAAAGATTGTCCGCGCTGGTCTGCGATTCGCGGGAGATGGTGACGGATGTGGGCTGCGCCACGCGCCACTCGCGAAAGCCTCACGGCTTCCGCTACGCGCCCGGAGCGAGTGACGATGGCGGGAGCAAAAAAGAGGCGGAGCCGGTCGGGCGCCGCCTCTGGTGCGAGATTGGTCGTGCTCAGCGACGCGGGCCGGGCCCGGGGCTCGTGCCGTCCTGCGGGCCGGCGGGATTCGCCGGTTTGCCGGGACCGCCGGTGCCGTCTTTCTTCGGCGTCGGCGTGCCGACGGTGCGGCCGGGGTTCGTGGCGCCGCGGTTGGCAGACGATCCGCCGCGACCGTTGCCGGCGTAGGCCGACGTGGTCGCGAGCACCGCGAGGCTGAGGAACGAGACGAGCATGACTGATTTCATTTTCATGGGTTTTCCTTTCGCGAACTTAAACCCCGCATGCGGCTCGCGATTACGGCGCGCGGGAAATTTCGGCGGCGAGTAATGTCGGCGCGTTCCGCGGGGTTTAATCGCGCAACTCCTCTCAACCATGAAAACTCCGATCCTCCTTCTCTCCAGCCTCGCGTTCGTCGCCACGGCGACCGCGCAACCGTGTCGCGGCGGCAATCGCGGCGCGTGCGATCGCCCGGCCCGCGTGGCGTGCGGTGCGACCAGCACGGCGCCCTTGCAACTGAGCGCCGCCGCGCGCGACGCGCTGCTCTTCCAGATCGAGGAAGAGCGCATGGCGCGCGAAATCTATGCGGCGCTCGAGGCGAAGTGGTCGCTGCCCCAATTCCGCCACATCCAGCGTGCCGAGCAACGCCACGAGGACGCGCTCCGCGCGCTCGCGACACGGGCCTCGCTCACGCCGCCGGCAGCGGTCGCGGGGAAATTCGCTGCCGCCGTCGTGCAGCAACGCTACGACGAACTCCTCGCGCGCGGGTTGCGCTCGGCCGACGAGGCGCTCGCGGCCGGCGCGGCGGTGGAGCGGCAGGATCTTGCCGATCTCCAGGCGCTCGTCGCCTGCACCGACAGCGAGGAATTGAGGAACGTCGCACGCTCTCTCGCCGGCGCGTCGGAACGGCACCTCGCGGCGTTCGAGGGACGGCCCGGCGGTGCAGGGGGTCGCAACCAAGCTTGCGCCGGCACACGCCGGCGAAGCTGACGGCGCGGGATCGTGGTCGGCACCGACGGCTCGCGACGCGGCCGACAGGCGAACTTATCTGGATCAGAATAGGAATCGCTATCGCCCGGGAGGATTCGAGCTGTGCCGATGCAACAGGTAGAATTTGGGCACCATGGAAAGCATGAGTTTACGCGTGCGGTTGCTGCTGGCTTTCAGCGTCGTCGCGGCGATCACGGCGATCGTGGCGAGTGTCGGCTATTTTTCGACGAAGCGCGTGAGCGGCTACGTCGAACGCATCGGCGACCACACGTTGCCGACGATGACCGGCTTGCTCGACTCGCGCTACGAGTTGGAGCGCATGCGCGTCGCACACCGCACGCTCCTGTCGCCGAATCTGCAGCCGGACGATCGCGCCCGCCAATACGCGAATGTGGAGGACGCGCGCGCGGCCTATCGGAAACTGTTCGCGCTGTTCCAGGGCGAGGCGGAAAGCGGTCCGCACGCCGCCGAGGCGGCGAAGCTGACCCAGCAGATCGAGGAGTGGAACCAGGCGAACGACCGTTTTTTCCAGATCGTGCACGGGCTCGAGGCCTCGGATGTCACCAACCCGCTCGACCTCGAGGCGAAGCAGGAGGGCTTTCGCGGCGACCATCACCAGGCCATCGAGCGTGCCGCCACGAACATCCTCACGCAGAAGACCTACACCGGCGGGACCGATCCCACCACATGTCGTTTCGGCAAATGGCTCGGCGGTTTCCACACCAGGAATCCCGCCATCGCCGGCGTCATGGAGCGGGCGAAAGAGCCGCATGCGCGTTTCCACGCGGCGATTGCCCAAATCCAGCGCGAACTCGCGCAAAACGACCCCGCGGCCGCGCAGAAAACCTATCTCGAACAACTCGTGCCGGCGGCCGAGCAGACGATCGGCCTCTTCACCGACATCCTGAAGGAAACCGCGAAAGCCCGCGCTGTTTACGACCAGCTCGATCGCCTCACGATGACCGAGGTCCGCGACAAGCAGAAGGTCGTTCAGGCGTCTTACGAGCAGCTCATCGAAGCGACGCGCAAAGAATCGGACGCGACGGTGCACCTCGGCGAGGCGGACGCCACGCGATCCGGACGGCTCGTCGCGACCGCGGCGGTGCTGGGCGTCGTCCTCGCGCTCGGCTTTGGGTTCGGTCTCGCGGTCACGCTCACGCGCAACATCGGCAAAGTCAGCGAGACGCTCGATGCCGGCGCCGAGCAGACCGCGGCGGCCGCCGGGCAGATCGCTTCGGCGAGTTCCAGTCTGGCCGAGGGCGCGAGCCAGCAGGCGGCCGCGCTCGAGGAAACGTCCGCGACGCTCGCCGAGATCGCCTCGATGACGCGCCGCACCGCCGATCACGCCAAGGATGCGAAGACCGTCGCCGGCGAGGCGCGCTCCGCCGCGGAGGCGAGCGAAGCGGAAGTGAGGGAGATGAGCGGCGCGATGGATGCGATCAGCCGCGCGACGAAGGAAGTCGAAGCGATCGTGAAGACGATCGACGAGATCGCGTTTCAGACGAACATCCTCGCGCTGAATGCCTCCGTCGAAGCCGCGCGCGCCGGCGAGTCCGGCGCCGGCTTCGCGGTCGTCGCCGGCGAGGTGCGCACGCTGGCGCAACGCGCGGCGGATGCGGCCAAGGACACCGCCCAGCGCATCGCCGCGGCCAGCACGGCCAGCAATTCCGGTCGGGAATACGTCGAGCGCGTGCAGGGCCGTCTCGGCGAGATCGTCGGCAAGGCCCGCCAGGTCGACGAGGCGATGGAGGCGATCGTCGTCGCCGCGCGCGAGCAGGACACCGGCCTCGGGCAGGTGAACACGGCGATGACGCAGATGGACAAACTCACGCAGGGCAACGCCGCCGCGGCGGAGGAGTCCGCATCGGCTTCGGAAGAATTGCGTGCGCAGACCGAAGAGCTGCGCGCCGCGATGCATGCGCTGCGCGAAATCGTGCACGGCGCCGCGAAAGGAACCGACGCGACGACGACCTCGCTTCACACGCCGCCGCCGAGCGCGTCGCACCGCGCACCGACAATCTCTGCGAAAAAACCGACCGCGGTCGCATAGATAGTTTGCGGTGTAGCGGAAGCCGTGAGGCTTTCGCGCGTGGGAAACGGCGAAATTCTCACGAATTCCGCCACCGCGCCGCGTTGGCTGCGCCGCTCAGACGGGCTTGCGCGCCAGCACTTGCACGACGGCGCTGCGGCCGGTGTGACCGCCGCCTTCGCGGACGTCGCGCTCGATTTCCTGCCCGAGGGAAAATTCCAGTCCGGGCAACTCCTCGCGCAGCGCGGCGAGGGTCGGCATCAGCGTCGGATCCTTCGGGCCGCCGGTGCCGAACGCGATTTGCGCCGGCGTGTAGCACTCGAGCACGAACACGCCGCCCGGACGCAGTCCCGCGGCGACGCGCGCGAGCAGGTCGCGGCGCAACGCCGGCGGCAAATGCATGAAAATCGCCACCACCCCGCTCCACGCGCCGGGCGCGATCGGCAGATCGGCGAGATCGGCCACGATCGTTTGCAGCGGCACGTCGCGCTGCGCCGCGAGCGCCCGCGCCTTGGCGAGGCCGGCGACGGATTGGTCGACCGCGGTGACGCGGTGACCGCGCGTGGCGAGGAAGACGGCGTTGCGACCTTCACCCTCGGCGAGGCAGAGCACCGGCCCCGCCGGAATTTCGGCCGCGACGGAACGCAGGAAATCGTTCGGCTCGGTGCCGAAGATGAAATCGGGAGTGGAGTAGCGGTTTTCCCAGAATTGGGCGTCGGGCGTGGGGGTCATGGTGACGGGCGCACTACTCGACTACTTTGAACCAATCCGCAAGCGGCAGTCGCGCGGGCTGAAACGCGTTCACGTGGCTGCCGGGCTTCGGTCGGCCGAACGGCAGGCCGCAGATGAAGAGCGTGTCGGCGCTGTCGGGCAGGTGCTGGCGCAGGAGGTCGGCGTAGACCATGATGCTGAACTGCGGGCACGAGCCGTAGCCGAGCGAGGTGAGCGCGAGCATCAGGTTGTCGAGGACGAAGCCGCAGTCGAGGAACGTGCCGTGCGCGTGCGCGGATTTCTGCGTGCCGAGGAAAAACACCTGCGGCGCGCCGAAGAAGCGGAAGTTCTCCCGGTCGTGTGCGCGGCGTTTCTCGGCGTCGTCGCGACCGATGCCCTTGTGCTTGAAAATGCCGAAACCCGTCTCGCGAGCCCGCGCCATCCACGCGTCGGGCAGCGGGTCGGGTGCGTAGCGGTAGTCGGGTTTGCCGGGGCGGCTGGCGTCGAACGCGGCGAGAAAATCGGCGCGCAGCCGCTCGAGCGCGGCGCCTTGCACGAGGATGAGCTGCCACGGCTGCGTGTTCTTGGAGCTGGGCGCGCGGCCGGCAGCTTCGACGACTTGCTGCACAACGTCGGCGGGGACGAGTTCGGACTCGAACTCGCGGATGGAGCGGCGGGCGTTGATGGCTTCGAGGGCGGTGAGCATGGGCGAGCGGATCAGAGCGGCAGGAGGGGCTTGGTTTTGCGGAGAGAAAAACGCCAGCGTCGGTAGGGCCAGTCTGTGACTGGCCCGAGCGGCGTCCGAAGCGTTTGGGCCGGTTGAAAACCGGCCCTACTCCCAAGGGCGTCGTCGTTTGGGTTGCCGGGTTTCACGACGCCACGGCGTTGAAAATCCAGCCGACGATCGTCGTGCCGATGAGGACCACGACCGAAAACAGCACGAGCAGGCGGACGGTCATCACGCCGCGCAGCATCACCAGCTCCGGCAGCGAGACGCCGACGGCCGAGAGCAGGAACGCCAGCGCCGTGCCGAGCGGCACGCCCTTCGCCACGAACGCCTCGAGCAGCGGCACGGTGGCGTTGGCGCTCACGTAGAGCGGCAGGCCGGCGAGGGCGGCGAGCGGGACGGTCCACGCGCCGCGTCCGGCGAAGAGCGATTGGAAGAAATTCTCCGGCACGAAGCCGTGCAGCGCGGCGCCGAGCACGAGCGCGCCCACAAGCCATGGCGCGATGTTGCGCAGGATGCGGCCGCTAGTCTGAGCGGCATCGACGAGCCGTGCGCGCACGCCGTGCGGGAGCGGCTCATCGTCGTCGTCCGCCGCGCCGCTCGCGCCGGCGACGAGCCAGCGCTCGGCGTGCATTGCGGTGAGCACGAGGCCGCCGACGATGCCGAGCACGATGCCGGACGCCGCGTAGCCCAGCGCGAGTTTCCAGCCGAACGTCGCGGCCATGATCGCGACGGCGATTTCGTTCACGAGCGGAGACGTGATCAGAAACGCGAACGCCACGCCGATCGGGAAGCGCGCCTGCACGAAGCCGAGGAAAATCGGCACCGACGAGCACGAGCAGAACGGCGTGAGCGCGCCGAAGAGCGCCGCCGCCGGGTAGCCGAGCACGCGGCCGCCGCGGCCTTCGAGCTTCGCGCGGAGCTTGTCGTGCGGGATCGCGCCGCGAATCAGCGCCATGACGAAAGATACCGCGGCGACGAGCACGACGACCTTGAGCAGGTCGTAGACGAAAAAGTGCAGCGCCGCCCCCGCGCCGTGAGCGACATCGAGTCCGCTCGCGGCGACGGTGCGATCAGCGATCCATTTGGCCCAGCTCCACATGCCGGAAAGTGAAATCACGTGCCGGCACGGGGCAACGCCGGCGGCGCGTCATTCTTTGTCCTTCAAGCCGCAGGTGTTGATGCCGAAGGGCAGGTAGGCGGGGCAGTAGCCGAACGCCGCGGTGAGCAGCGGCACGAGGCCGACGAGGCCCCACCAGCTCTTCAGGGCATAGCCCGCGCCGAGAATGGCGCAGCCGATGACGATGCGGAGGATGCGGTCGATGGTGCCGACGTTGGTTTTCATTTTAGTTTTGGGTTCGGGGTTGGTTTTTCACTGTCATTGCGAGGAGCGTGGCGACGAAGCAATCCAGTGAGCTGGATCGCCACGCCCGACTAAGTCGGGCTCGCGACGACAGAAGAGAGTGAGGAGATGGTTTTGGGTTTAGCGGCTCTTCGGCGAGCAGATCGGCCAGCCGGCGCGGTCC
The DNA here is from genome assembly GCA_016187945.1 of Opitutia bacterium. Classification (GTDB taxonomy): domain Bacteria; phylum Verrucomicrobiota; class Verrucomicrobiia; order Opitutales; family Opitutaceae; genus Didemnitutus. Next base: position 260,732 of record JACPIT010000005.1, on the reverse strand, counting down.
CAGTCGCGGAGCGAGCCGGCGTTCACGGCGTCGAAGCCTTCCTTGCGGAGCCGCGAGGCGACCATGCCGGAGCGGGTGCCGGAGGCGCAATAGACGAGGATTTTGCGCGCGCGATTTTTTTCGAGGAACGCGCGCCATTGCGTGCGCTCGCCGCGCAGATCGCTGAACGGCATCAGCGAGGCGGTCTTCGCGACGCCGCCGGTCCACTCGAGCGGTTCGCGGACGTCGACGAGGATCGCGGTGCCGGTTTTCAGAGCGGCTTTGGCATCGTCGAGCGGAATGCCGGGGCGCGCCGCGATGAGTTGGCGCACGGTCATGAAGAGCACGAAGGCGACGATGAGGAGGAGGAACCAGTTCATGAGGGAAGCGAGCGGGGGCGAGACGGCGTTGGGTGGAAGGGCGGTGGTTGCAGGAGCGGGTTTATCCCGCGACCCGGACGCGGCATGGGCTGCGCACCAATCGCGGCGTAAAGCCGCTCCTACAGGCGGACGGAGGTCAGGATTTGGTGTCGGCGGGGAGTTCGCACTTCGGCGCGGCGGGCGGCGTGGTGGGCTTGCCGGCGTGGGTCATGTAGTAGATCAGCGGCACGGCGAGCGGGCTGATGAGGAGCGAGGCGATGGCGCCGAAGAGCAGCGAGATCGCGAGGCCCTGGAAGATCGGATCGGCGAGGATGACCAAACCGCCGACGACCACCGCGAGTGCGGTGAGCATCATCGGGCGGAAGCGCACGGCGCCGGACTCGATGCAGGCTTGCGCGAGCGTGCGGCCGTGGCTGAGGCGCAGCTCGATGAAGTCGACGAGGATGATCGAGTTTCGCACGACGATGCCGGCGCCGGCCATGAAGCCGATCATCGACGTCGCGGTGAAGAACGCGCCCATTACCGCGTGCGCCGGCATGATGCCGACGAGCGAGAACGGAATCACGGTCATCACGATGAGCGGCGTGGAGTAATTTTTGAACCAGCCGACCATGAGCATGTAGATCAGGATGAGCACGGCGCCGAAGGCCAAGCCGAGGTCGCGAAACACCTCGATCGTCACCTGCCACTCGCCGTCCCATTTCATCGCGGGCTCGCGGTCGTCGAACGGCATGGTGGCGTTGTAGATTTTCACCGGTAGCGGAAGCCGTGAGGCTTTCGCGGGATCGGCGAAAGCCTCACGGCTTCCGCTACGGGGTTCCACAAACTCGGACGCGTCCAGCTTCGCCAGCTCCTGGTTCATCGCGAGGATCGCGTAGACGGGGCTCTCGACGATGCCGGCGACGTCGCCCGTGACGTAGGTCACGTTCATGAGGTTCTTGTGGTAGATGTTCCGCTCGGCGCGCGTCTGCTCGATGGTGACCAGCTCGCGCAACGGCACGAGCGGCGCGGCGGGATTCATCTCGGAGCGCACGGTGAGCGCGAGGATGTCGTCCGGCCGGGCGCGGGCGGCGCGGGGGAGTTCGAGCACGATGTTCACGTCCTCGCGCTCGGCAGGGGCGTGCAGGAGGGTGACCGGATACCCCTGCACGCCCAGTTGCACCGTGCGCGCGATGGCGGCTTCGGTGAGGCCGTGGAGGGCGGCCTTGGCTTTGTCGACGCGGAGAATTGTCTTCGGCTGCTCGGCTTCGACATACCAGTCGACGTCGACGACGCCGGGCGAGGACTTGAAAATGCCGCGGACCTTTTCGGCGAGCTTGAGGCGCGCTTCCTCGCTCGGGCCGTAGATTTCGGCGACGAGGGTGGAGAGCACGGGCGGGCCGGGCGGGACTTCGGCGACGGCGATGGCGGCATCGTATTTCGCGGCGATCTGCTCGAGGCGCGGGCGGATGCGCTTGGCGATGTCGTGGCTTTGCGCGGAGCGCTCGTGCTTGGGCAGCAGGTTGACTTGGATGTCGGCGACGTTGCTGCCGCGGCGCATGAAGTAGTGGCGGACGAGGCCGTTGAAATTAAACGGCGAGGCGGTGCCGGCGTAGATTTGGTAGTCGCGCACTTCGGGCTCGGTGCGGAGCGACGCGGCCATCTCGCGGGCGACGCGGGCGCTTTGCTCGAGCGTGGTGCCTTCGGGCAGGTTGATGATGACCTGGAACTCCGACTTGTTGTCGAAGGGCAGCATCTTGACCTTCACCGCGCCGAGGCCGACGAGGCCCATCGAGCCGACCGTGAGGAACGCGACGACTGCGAGGAACGCCCAGCGCCACGAGCGGTGCTCGAGCAGCGGGCGCATGAAGCGTTGGTAGAGGCGGGTGAACGCGGTGTCGGGCATCGCGTCTTCGTCCTGCATCGGCGCGTCGGTGAACTCCGGGGTCGCGCCGTGCGGGCGGTGGCCGCGGAGAATTTTCAGCGCGGCCCACGGCGTGACCGCAAACGCGACGAGCAGCGAGAAGAGCATCGCCGCGCTCGAACCGATCGGGATCGGGCGCATGTAGGGGCCCATCATGCCGCTGACGAACGCCATCGGCAGCACGGCGGCGATGACGGCCCAGGTGGCGAGGATCGTGGGGTTGCCGACCTCGTCGACGGCCTCGATGGCGACGTCGATAAGCGGGCGGTGGCGGCAGCCCGGCAGGTTCATGTGCCGGACGATGTTTTCGACGACGACGATGGCGTCGTCGACGAGGATGCCGATCGAGAAGATCAGCGCGAAGAGCGTGATGCGGTTCAGCGTGTAGCCGTAGAGGTAGAAAACCAGCAGCGTGAGGCCGAGCGTCACCGGGATGGCGAGGAGCACGACGAGCGACTCGCGCCAGCCGAGGAAGAACATGATGAGGATCGCGACGCCGAAGACGGCGATGCCCATGTGGAGGAGCAGCTCGTTGGACTTCTCGGCGGCGGTGGCGCCGTAGTCGCGCGTGAGCGTGACCTCGACGTCGGCGGGGATCGTCGTGCCGCGCAGCGTGGCGATTTTCTCGTTCACGGCGGCGACGACTTCGACGGCGTTCGCGCCGGGGCGCTTGGCGAGGCTCAGAGTCACCGCCGGTGACTCTGAATTTTCGATTTTGGATTCCTGATTTTGGATTTCAGAAGAAGCGGCCGCGGCGTGGACGGACTGTAGGGCCGGCCCTTGTGGCCGGGCCGGGGCTTGCGGCCCGTCGGCAAGCGACGGCCCTACAGTGACAGCGGAGGCGCGAGTGGAGGCGCGGGCGCCTACGCCGAACAGGACGTAGTTGGACGGCTCTTCGGCGGTGTCGGTGATCTTCGCGACATCGCGGAGGTAGACGGGGCGGTCGCCGTGGACGCCGACGACCACGCTGCCGACGTCGCGCACGTCGCGGAGGAACGTGCCGGTTTGCAGGATGGTTTCCTGATTCGCGAACGCTTGCGCGCCGGTGTGCGTCTGCGAATTCGCCTGCTGCAGCATCGGCACGAGGTAGGACGCGGCGAGGTTGCGGGCGGTGAGCGCGTTCGGGTCGAGTTCGACGCGGACCTGGCGACGCGAGCCGCCAATGATCGTCGTCTCGGCGACCATCGGGATCGCCTTGAGCGACTCCTCCACCTGCGCGGCGATGCGGCGCAGCGTGTAGTGGTCGTAGCGGGTGCTGTGGAACGTCAGGGCGACCACGGGCACGTCGTCGATCGTGCGCGGCTTGATGAGCGGCGGCGTGACGCCGAGCGGGATGCGGTCGAAGTTGGTTTGGAGCTTCTGGTTGAGGCGGACGAGCGCGGTCTCGAGGTCGGTGCCGACCTTGAAGCGGACGATGGTCAGGTTGCCGCCGGGGCTCGCGGTGGAGTAGAGGTATTCGACGCCCGCGATTTCCCAGAGGAGTTTTTCCATCGGGCGCGTGACGCGGTTCTCGACCTCGGCGGCGCTGGCGCCGGGCATGGCGACCATCACGTCGATCATCGGCACCTTGATCTGCGGCTCCTCTTCGCGCGGGAGCATGAACACGGCGAACACGCCGAGCAGGAGCGACGCGGCGACGACGATGGGCGTCAGCTTCGAGTCGATGAACATCGCCGCCATGCGGCCGGCGATGCCGTATTGGCGTGGGGCGGTGCTCATGGCGCGATCTCGAGCGGTTGACCTTCGCGCAGGCCGGCCGGCGCGCGGACGATGACGGTTTCACCGGCGGCGAGGCCGGAGAGAATTTCGATGCGGCCGTCGTGAGCGCCGCCGATTTTCACGAGACGGAGTTGGGCGCGGTCGTCGGCGACGACGAACACGCGTTCGAGCTGGCCGGCGGTGCTGACGGCCTCGGCGGGCACGAGGAGCGCACGCACGGTGGCGGACGGAACGTGCACGCGGACAAATTGACCGGAGCGGACCGGCGCGTCGGCGGCGACGGAGAGCTTCGCCGTGACGGTGCGAGCGAACGCGTCGGACGAGGAGGAGAGTTCCGCGACGCGCGCGCGGAACGACGCGTCGCCATCGACCTGAACGAGCAACTCGTCGCCAACCTTCACGTTGGCGGCCAGCGAGTCGGGGATGCCGGTTTCGATCTGCAAGTCGCCGCGGCCTTCGATTTCGACGAGCGGCTGGCCGGGGGCGGCGAGGTCGCCGGCGTGGACGAATTTGCGGACGACGGTGCCGGCGAAGGGCGCGCGCAGCTCGGTGTAGCCGAGCATCGTCTCGGCTTCGCGCACCATGGCCTCGGCGCCGGCGAAGCGGTCTTCGAGGCCGCGCACCATGTCGGACGTGCTGGCGCCCTTGGCGAGCAGGTCGCGCTCGCGGTCGAGGTCGCGCTGGGCGACGTTGAATTGCGAGCGGGCCTGCGTGACGCGAGCGGAGATTTCGGCGGCGGAGATTTTCAGCAGCAAATCGCCCGCGGCGACGCGCTGGCCGAGCGTGATTGGCAACTCGGAGATCGTGCCCATGACTTTCGCGGCGAGCGTGGCGCGCTGCGCGGGGCGGACGGTGCCGGTGACTTCGGTGAGCACGGGCGCGTCGACCGCGGTGACTTTTGCGACGCTGACGCGCGCGGTGGGCAACGCGGGCGCGGCGGCCGCGGAGTCGGAGCCGTGCTTGGAGCATCCGGCCAGCAGCGCGAGGGCGAGGAGGATGACGGTGGAGGGGAGTTTCATGAAATTGGGATTGAGGGTAGGGCGCGACCGGCCCGGTCCGCCGGAAATGTGATGCCGCGCACGCGGCGGGCCCAGCGGTCCCGCCCTACCGCACGCGAGCGGACGCTTTGTTCAGTGCCGGTCATCGGGTTCATGGCTGGCCGAGCGGCAGGAGGCCGAGGGCGCGGTGGAGTTCGGCGAGGGCGATGCGCTCGTCGGCTTCGGCGATCGTGCGGCGCAGGCGCGTCTCGATGAGGCGGCTTTCGACGCCGATGAGGTCGGCCGCAAGCAAGGCGCCTTTCTCGAAACGGGCGCGCGTGAGCGATGCGCTCTCCTCGGCTTGCGCGACGGTCTGCGCGCTGACGGTCAGGCGCTCGCGGGCGGATTCGTAGGCGAGGCGGGCCTGCTCGGCTTCGAGGGCGAAACCGAGTTCGGCTTTGCGGAGCATTTCCTTCACTTGCGCGAGCTCGGCTTCGGCTTGGCGGATTTTCCCGGAGGTCTGGCCGCCGTCGAAGACGTTCAGGTCGACGGAGACGCCGGCGAGCCAGCCGTCGGCATGGCGGTCGAGTTTCCAGCCTTGGTCGTATTGGTAGGAGGCGAAGGCGTTGACGGTCGGGCGGCGCGCGCCGCGGGCGACGGCGACCATTTTTTCCGCGGCGGCGAGACGCTGGCGGAGGCCGACGAGCTCCGGGCGATCGGCGCTGGTCGCGACGACGGGGACGGTGAGGGCGGCAAGAGAGGCGTCCTCGGTCGCGATTTCAACCGGCTCGCTGGACACACGATCGCGACCGAGGACAAAGAGGAACGCGCGTTCGGCGAGCGCGGCGCCGTGGCGGGCGGCTGTGAGCTGCTCGCGCGTCTCGGAGAGTTTCACTTCGAGGCTGAGGAGGTCGGCTTTGAGCACCTGGCCGGCGTCGAAGCGCAGGTGGGCGTTGGCGAGGGCGGCTTCGTAGGCGCGGACGCCGGCCTCGACGGCGGCGACGGCTTCGCGGGCTTTGCGGAGATTGAGCAGCGCCTTGATCGCCTCGGCGGCGAGTTGCTGGCGGGCGGCGCGGAGATCCTCCTCGGCGGCGCGGGCTCCGGCGCGGGCGGCGGCGCGGCCGGCGGTGGCGCGACCGCCGCTATAGAGGTTGTAGCCGACGGTGCCGGTGAGGTTGAGGTTGTCGATCTTGCCCGGCTGGTTGAAATCGAGGCCGAAGTTGAACGCGCGCTGATTGAGGATGGAGCCGAAGGCGACCATCGGGCTGTTCGTCTCGGTGTAGCGGCTGGAGACGGTGAGTTGCGGGAGCCAGGCGGCGTTGGCCTGTTCGATCATCGCCTCGGCGGCGGAAACGCGCGCGCGGGCGAGGGCGGCGTCGGGGCTGTCGCGCAGGGCGGCGGCGACGGCGTCGGCGGCGGTCCAGGGCGCGGCGGAGGCGAAGGCGAACGAGAGGAGGAGCGCTGACGCGAGCGCAGGGTGACGAAGCGGGTTCATTTCAGGAAGAGTTGCGCTGGCCGAAGCTCCAGAGGAGCCCGAGTGCGGCGCCGTAGAGCGCGCCGCGCCACCACGTGGACGTGAGCGGGCAGGTGCCGGAGGAGCACGAGCCGAAATATCCCATCAGCGCGCCGAGGGCCGCCCCGGCGAGCACGGGGAGCAGAAAGCGAAACCAAGCAGGCATGACGTCTCAGTTCCGACCGCCCCAGTGAATCACGTCCTGGTCGTCGACCCAACCCAGTTTCTGGAGCACCAGCGTGGGCGGGCAGAAGCCGGTGAAGACAGACTGGATGAGGTTGAGCCCGACGAAAGTCGGCAGCAGCAGCCACCAGGGATTGACCCAGTGGGCGAGTGCCACGCCGATCAGGGTGGCGGTGCCGGCGAGGAGGCGGACGAGACGATGCGTGGTCATGGCGAGGATTCGGATTGACGTTATATGAGCATAAACGCATATACTTGCCACCATGTCAAGAGGCTGTTTCCTCCGCTCCATGGCCAAACATCGTCCGCTCAGTGAGGACGCCCTCCAGCTCGTCGCCGCCCGTTTCGCCGTGCTGGCGGAGCCGATGCGGTTGCGGCTGATCCAGGCGCTGTTCGATGGCGAGCGCAACGTGACCGATCTGGTCGAGGCGACCGGTGGCACGCAGGCCAACGTCTCGCGTCACCTCCAGACGCTCACGGCGGCGCACATCCTCGCGCGGCGGAAGGAAGGCCTACAGGTGTTTTATCGCATCAGCGATCCGACGATTCCGAAGCTGTGCGAACTCGTGTGCGGCAGCCTCGAAAAGTCGCTCACTCGCCAGATCGGACATCTCGCGCCGGGTTGACGGCGACGTGACCATGAGCGGGGCGCGCTCCAGCGGGTGGTGGACTGGCTTCGTGATCGTGGTGGGGCTGGCCACTGCGGTTTCGAGCGCGCGGACGACTGATGCGGGTGCGGCATCGGCACCGCAGCCGGAGAAGGCGGCGTTGATGGTCGTCATCGCGCATCCGGACGATGAGGCCTATTTTCCGGGCCTGCTCCCCTACGTGAGCCAAGTGCGGAAGCTGCCGGTGGTGTTCATCGTGCTGACGAGCGGGGAAGCGGGCATCGAACCGCGCGGCAATCGCGAGTTGCGGGAAGAAGAGCAGCGCCGCGCGTGCCGCATCTACGGTTTGCCGCACGAGCCGCTCTTCGCGCGCTTCACCGACGGCGCGTGGCAGGGGACGCTGGAGGAGAACTGGAAACTCTGGGGCGGCGAGAGCAAGGCGGCCGAGTGGCTCGCGCAACAAATCCGCCGCTACCGGCCCGACGTGATCGTGACGCATGCGCTCGACGGCGAGTCAGGTCACCCGAATCACGTGGGCTGCGCGCTCTCGGTGACGAAGGCGTTCGCATGGGCAGCGGACGCGAGCGCGCTGCCGGCTGACGCAGCGAGCGACGCGCTCGCGCCTTGGCAGGCGAAAAAACTCTACGTGCATCGCTGGCCGACGCGGCCGCTCGCGTTTCGTCAGGACGTGCCTGTCGCGCCCGGCAGTAAAACCTGCCTCGAAATCGGCGAGATTGGCGGGCGCGAGCACGTCTCTCAGGGTTACGCGACGCGGCCGTTTGCCGAGCTCGACGCGCCGGGCGTGAGCCGCTTCGGACTGTATGCGACGACGGTCGGCGCCGACAGCGACGGCGCGGGCGATCTTTTCGAGCACATCGACCTTTCGGTGTATCAGGAGAAAACCGGAGCTCAGTTTTGAGGGATTTGCGCCGATAAGGGAGGTGTATGGCCACCTCCAGTGTGTTCACCGAGGTGCTGTTCCAGGATTTGGCGCAGCAGCTCCCTGCCGCTCCGCGCTTGCTCGCGGAGCTGGGGAAACTCGTCCGTTCGCCCGACACGGACGCGCGCGACGTGGTTGCGTTGCTGAAACGCGATTCATCGCTCGTCTCGCGTCTGCTGCGCATGGCGAACAGCGCGGCTTACGCGCGGGCGGAGCCGATCGGCGCGATCGAGGACGCGGTGGTGGCGATCGGCTTCGGCGAAGTGCACCGGCTCGTCGGCGCGCTGGCGTCGGTGCAACTGGCGGACACGCCGCTGCCGCTGCACGGCGTGAGCAGCGCGCGCTACCGGGAGAATTCGCTTTTCGTGGCGACGCTGATGGAGGAGTTCGCGCCGCGGGCGCAGCTCGACGCTCATGCGTGCTACACGATCGGTTTGCTGCGCGGACTGGGCATGGTGATTCTCGAGCGCGCGGCGCACCGCGAGGAGCTGCGCGTGACGCCGTTTCACGCGAGCGGAGCGGAGAGTCTGGCGGTGTGGGAGCACCGGCATTGGGGCACCGATTGCTGGCAGGTCACGGCGGCGATTCTCAACCACTGGCATTTGCCGCCGGAGACCGTGCTCGCGATCGAGCATCACGACACGGCGGCGACGCGCTCGGAGCCGGTCGTGCATCTGCTGGCCCTGGCTGCGGGTGTGGCGGCACAGAACGGCTACGGTTTGCCGAGCGATCGCGCGAACGCCGAGGGCGGCGCGATCGGCGCGGCGGGTTTGACCGCCGATCAGTTCCGCGGCGCAGTCGAACGCGCGGAGCGGACGTTCGTGCGGTTGCGGTCGTCGGTGGTTTAGGGCGTGGCCAGCCAGTTCGTGCGCTCGCGTCCTCACGAGATCACTCGGCTAATTGGTCGCAGTAATGCCGCGCCATCAGCATAAGCCACGGTAGCTGGCTGCGCTGGAGCAGAGCGACATTGTAGTCCTCCCCGACTGCTTGCGTGGACACGATGGTTTGCATGTCACTGATGGCGTAGACGTGGTTTGCTGTGTCTGCCGTGCCGGGTGAAATGCAGGCGCGGATCAACGCCGTCATCACTTCGATGAAACACAGTTCGCCGCCGAGGTGCGCCCACCAGTCGAGTCCGATCCGAATCGTAACCGTTACGTCGATGTTGTCTGCGGAGAAACCGCAGAACCATTGGTTTTCGGGCTCGGACGTCATGGCGAATCCGCGCGCATGCATCTTTTGTTATATGTTCCGAAGGATGTGCCAGTCTTTCTTGTTCGAGGCACGGCGGGTTCCGTAGAGAACGCCGTAAGTGAAATCGATTTTCGACGCATGAGCTTCGCTGGCCCAGGCGCTGTAATTGTTAACCACGGCGTCGGCGAAGTTCTCGCTCATTTCATCGTTCAGACACCGTGGGCCGCTTTTGAGAGTGGCAAGGCGAAGGAGGCCCGGTTCGGCCTTCCGACCGTCGAGCGCGGAGTTTGTCGTATGCATCTCGCTCGCGACGCAGACCCAACCGTAGGCAGGTAGCACGACCTCTTCGACCATTCGCCCCGCGGACGTTTCCATGGACGAAAATTGCTTGGCCGGCAGGATGTCGCTCTCGAGTTCGCTAACGCGGGTGTAGTTTTTCTTTCGAGAGTGGATCAGGAGGACGAACGGGCTGGTGTTGAATTTCTCGAAAGCCGATTCGCTCACCGGCAACGCGGCGACATGCAGGTCGATTTTCCGGTGGAAGTCGTTTTCCATCGCCAGAACCCGGGCTCGCGACGCGGGATCGGCATCGACGATCTGGAGCTGGGCGAGCAGGCGCGCTTTCGACAGAACGCTAGGTTTGGGCCGGGGCAGGCCAGGATGAGCACGGGACATCTGTTTTACGCTGATTGAAGTGCCCTGATCTTTTTCGTCGTTTTGGGGCGAGAGTATCCCGCCGAGCGATCCTCGTTCCCGTCCTCCCAGATGACGGGCTGTCCGTCCTTAAACCACCGGCGTGTCCGGACGTGCGATTGCACGTAGATAATCCTGGGCCCGGCCGCGACCGCGTCGTCTGGCTTCGCGGGACGGGGCCGATCCAGCGCCTGGCTCAGAATCTGCCCGGCGACTGAGCCGAGCCGAGTCGGAACCGCGTTGCCTACTTGTGCGTATTGCTCGGCCAACGTGCCGCAAAATTTCCAACCGGTCGGAAATTCTTGGATGCGGGCATACTCCTCGATCGAAAGAGCTCGTGTCTCTGTTGGATGACATAGCGCCGTGCTCGCGTGGTTCGGCATCGTCACCAAGGTGGGTGAAGGCAGATCGAAGCTGAGTCGCCGCCACCAACCGGAGCGCCCCCCCTTGGCATACCACGCTTTTCCCATCGACTCCTTTTGCAGAGCGAGAGGCAAACTTCGCCAGTTCGATCCCGACGGAACGAGTTCGAGGAAGGATTTTTTTCGCGGACTGAAATCCAGAACGTTGCCGGTTTGCGGAGGGAGGTCGCTAATCACGCTGCCGAGCGTGGTCCACGGTTGGGTCGCCTCCGAGAGGCCAGGCAACTCGGAGGGATCTTCCGCTTGAGGCGCGCCATGGGTGGGTGGCGGGAAATCGATGATCCTGCCGTCCCGATTGCCGATGAACAAAACGCGCTCGCGGATTTGCGGGGCGCCGTAATTGACCGAATTCACCTCGAAAACATCCAAGTGATAAGGCGATCCCGGGAGTTCCTCCAAATCTTTCGCGAAGAGTCGCACGACCGATCCGGGCTCCTCTTCGGGGGTGAGCGGCGGGCCGCCTTTGTCGGGTCTTTGCGCGATCGGTCGGTGTTTGAGTGCCGCGGAAAGCAACCCGCGGACGTTTTCCATTAGAAAGAACCGCGGTCGGATCGCATTCACGAAACGCAGATATTCCCAGAGGAGCGTGCCACGGGGATCTTGAACGGTGCCACGCTTCCCCGCGGTGCTAAATGCCTGGCAAGGCGGACCGCCGACGATCAGATCCACTTCATCAGCCCCGAGCCCACATTCGTCCAGAATCTGCCGAGGAGAAATGGACGCGATATCTCCTTCGAAGACTTTAAGCGATCGCGGGAGGCGGCCTTCGCGTTGGTTTAGTCGGATCGTCTCGCAGAACGCCGGCTCCTTTTCCACGCACGCCACAATCTCAAATCGGTCCGTTTGTTCGAGCCCAAGGTCGAGACCCATCGCACCCGAAAAGAGGGAGATGACCTTGTATTTCATCGTGAAAACCGCACGGCCAAGCATTGAATCTCGTATCCGAGAATGTCCAGTCCCGCGCGTCCTGGCGGAGTCGCTTTTTTTTGCCAATATGGCGCTCGCCGCCACGAACGTCTCGTCTGGAGCCGAGCCCCTCAAAGGGCAGCAGACGATACGTCGATTTACCCGTGCGCGGCGTCGCTGATGGCTTCGTCCATCTCGTCGTTCGAGAAGACGGCTTGGACGTCCTCGTTTTCCTCGAGCGATTCCTGGAGCTTCACGATGTTCTTCGCGAGATCGAGGCCGGTGATGGGCACCGTCACGGTCGGGATGTAGGCGATTTCGGCGGAGTCGGTTTTGAGACCGGTCTGCTCGAGTGCGTGCGCGACTTTGTCGAAGGCGTGGACGGCGCACCGCACCTCGAAGCCTTGCTCGGTCGTTATCACGTCGTCGGCGCCGGCTTCGAGGGCGACTTCCAAGAGTTTGTCTTCGGTCGTCTTGCCGGCGGCGATGAGGAACTGGCCCGCGTGCAGAAACTGGAACGACACCGAGCCGGTCTGCGCGAGGTTGCCGCCCCAGCGCGTGAAGACAGAGCGGATGTCCTGCGCGGCGCGTTGCTTGTTGTCGGTCGTGACCTTCACGATGAACGCGACGCCGCCGGGGCCATAGCCTTCGTAGGTGATTTCCTCGAATACGACGCCCGGCAGCTCGCCTGTGCCCTTTTTGATCGCGCGATCGACGTTGTCGGCCGGCATGTTCGATTCGCGGGCCTTGAGGAGCAGCGTGCGCAGGCGGGCGTTGGCGTCGGGCGAGCCGCCGCCGGCCTTGGCGGCGAGGGTGATGTCACGCGCGAGGCGCGAGAAGACTTTGCCTTTGCGCGCGTCGGTGACGGCTTTGAGGCGTTTGACTTTGGACCATTTGTTGTGGCCGGCCATGGGGCGACAGTAGCGAGTAGTAAGTAGCGGGTAGCGAGTAGGTGTGCGAGCGAGCATCCGGCCGCGCTGGCGAATGCTCGCTACTCACTCCTCGCTAGTCGCTACTTCTTCCGTTTCGGCGTCACGTTCTTCAGGCCGTCGGCGCCGACGGGGGCGGCGAGTTGCGGCTCGGGCAGTTTGTTGATGAACATCTGCTGGCCGATCGAGAAGAGCGCGTTGATCGTCGAGTAGAGCGCGAGCGCGGAGGCGAAGCTGTAGCAGAACAACGCGAACATCCACGGCATGATCTTCATCATGGTCTGCTGCGCCGGATCGACGTTGGGCGCCGTGGGCGTGAGGCGCATCTGGTAAATCATCGTCGCGCCCATGAGGATCGGGAGGATGTTGATGTTGAGGTGCGTCAGGCCGAGCAGCGGCAGATTGAAGACGCCGAACGAGTAGACGGTGTCCGGGGCCGAGAGATCGACAGCCCAGAGGAACGGCGCGAAGCGCAACTCGGCCGCGCCTTGGAGCACGGCGAAGAAGGCGATGAAGAGCGGCATCGTGACGAGGATCGGGATGCAACCGCCGAGCGGGTTGACCTTGTTCTCCTTGTAGATGCGCATCATCGCTTCCTGCTGCTTCTGCGGGTTGTCTTTGTATTTCTCGCGCGACTCCTGGATGAGCGGCATGAGTTTTTGCATGCGCTTGGCCGAGCGGGAGGCCGCGAGCGTGAAGGGCAGCGTGACGACCTTGAGCAGGATCGTCATCACGACGATCGCCCAGCCCCAGCTCGGGACGAAATCGTGAATCCAAGTGAGCAACAGGAGCATCATCGGGCCGACCCACTGCGAGAGGAAAACCTTGTTGAACCAGATCGGGGCGAAATTCATCACCTTGCCCTCGTCCTTCGGGAAGTTGGCCGACGAGGACAGGCGGCGGTATTCCTTCGGGCCGTTGTAGTAGGTGGCGCTCCATTTCGTGGCGCCGTTGGCCGGGATGGGTTTCAGGTCGATCTGCAACTCGCCGCTGACGCCGTAGGCGGCGCGATCCTCGACGGGCGCGCGGGTATCGATCTTCACGCGCTCGATGCGCAGGCCGACGCCGGGCTCGTCGGGCGTGAGGATGGCGGCGAAGAACTGGTTCTTCACCGCGGCCCAGGTGATCGGAGCGACCTTGTCCATGAACGGCAGCGGCGCGCTCGACGAGAAGAAGCCGCCGCCGGCGAGCTCGTCGCGGCGGATGAACTCGGTGCTGTCGCCGTTGTAGTAGCCGGCGTTGACATACATGCCGTTGTCGAGCGGACCGAGCGGCGAGGCGGTGCCGAGATTCAGCGAGGTGCGCGGCAGCGGCAGCGGTTGCGCGCTGAGATTGCGGAAGGTCGTCTCGTGACGGACCTGATAGGGATCGCCCGCAGTGCCGCCGAGAAGCTGGTAACGGCGCGTGACCTCGAGTTTGCCGTCGACCGTGGTGCGATAAACGACCTCGCGATCGGTGTGCGAGACGAGTTCGTAGCGCGCGTCGCGATCGACGCCGGGGAACGAACCGAAGCTGAGCGCGGGCGCGGCTTGCGGGGAATTGAGCGTGTAGGGAGCGGCGGAAGGCTTGCCGTGGGCGTCGAGCGTGGCGGCGTGCTTCTTCAGCTCGATGCGATCGATGGCGCCGCCGGCGGTGGTGAAGCGGACGGTGACGTAGTCGTTGGCGAGCGTGACGAATTCGGCGGGCGCGCCGCTCGGGGTCTTGGAGGCGGTGAACGTGGTGTCGGCGGGCGAGCGCGCCGGGCCGGCGGCGGGCGCCTCGTTGGTGGCGACGGGGCTCGTCACCGGTGTCGTCGGGATCGCGGGCTTCGCCGGCGGCGGCGCGAACTTGGCGCTGAAATAGAAGGCGAGCATGGCGGCCACGAGGAGCAGCACGCCGATGGCGGTGTTTTTCTTGTCCATGAAAGGGAGGGAGCGGGGGGGGGGCGGTGAGAGTGACGCTCAGGCGGCGGTGTGCACGCGCGAGCACGAGAGTTTCCGTCGCGGCACGGGATCGAGGCCGCCGGGGTGCCACGGGCCGCATTTGGCGAGGCGGCGCGCGGCGAGCGCGAGACCGGCGACGAGTCCGTGTTCGCGCAGCGCTTCGCGCGCATAGTGCGAGCACGTCGGCGCGAAACGGCAGCCGCAGGACGGCGCGGCGACGTGGAGCGCGGGCGAAACGAGTTTTTGGTAGAGCCAGAGCAACGCATCCACGGCGCGCGCAGGCAGGCGGGCGAGGACGGCGAGGTAGGGAGTGGACTCCGCTCCGCGCCGAGCCTCGGCGGCGAAGGGACTCGCCGCCCTACCTGCGAGCGTCGTGCGACGGTGCGAGACCGCCGCCACGGGAGTTGCCGATGGTTCAGACATTCTGAGGAGCCAGCTTCCGACAAGCGGCGACGAACCTTTGCTCCACTTCCGCGAGCGGCTGGCGCAGAGTGGCCGGTCGCGCGGTCAGCACCAGGTCGAGCCCGGCGGGCACGAGGTGCTGGTGCTTGCGGAAAACTTCGCGCAGCCGGCGCTTGGCGCGGTTGCGGAGCACGGCGTTGTTGCTGATGGCGGCCTTCGAGGCGACCACGCCCAAGCGGGCGGGCGTCGCTTCGTCCGGCGCGGGCCGGGCGCGCCAGACCAGGAGGAACGCGCCGCAATCGGCGCGGCGGCCGTGCTCGCGCGCGGCGCGGAAATCGCGATTGCGCTTCACGCGCTGCGTGGCGCGGAGGCGCTGCGACGGCGGAGGCGTGTCAGCGCCGGGCACGGCGAGCGGAAAATCAGACGACAGTGAGGCGCTTGCGGCCCTTGCGGCGGCGGGAGGCGAGGACTTTGCGGCCACCACGGGTCGACTTGCGGGCGCGGAAACCGATCTTGCGAGCGCGTTTCTTGCGGTGCGGGCGGAATGTAGGTTGCATGGTTTTGTTAAAAAAAGAGGGTCAAAGTCAGTGGAGGGGCCGGGGGGTGTCAAGCGTCGGGATTGCGACCCAAGCCGGCTCCGTCGGCCGCGGCAAGCCGACAGTCGTTACAGATCGGGGTGGCGATTCCGGTCCGGCGCGCGCTCGTTGAGCGACCGGGCGGGCCGCTGAATACGCCGAACACAGAGGGAAGGCGGGCTGTTGTTTTTACACGAAGGCAGCGAAGGAAGCGAAGCCCCCGGTATGCTTCCTTCGCTCGCTTCGCTACCCCGGATATTTCCGGCGTGGCGGAAACCGTAGGGTTTTCGCGCCTCCGCAGCGGCGATATTCTCACGAATTCCGCTACCGCGCTGCGTCGCGTGCTTCGCTCGCGGGTGAAACATCCGGGCTACCGGCGTGTGAAAAACGAGTATCCCACCCCGGGGGTGTGAACAGCTTGCGCGCAGTTTCGTTTTGCGTCGCGCCGGAGCCGGCGCACGGTGAAAAGCGTGTCCGATCCATGCAAAAAGACCCCTTCACCGGAGGAGAGACATTCCTCGAAGGCGCCCGCTTCCCCGGCGCGGAAGGATGGTCAGCAATTCTGGACAGTCACGGGCAACGACTTCGGGCGCTCGATCAAGTGGGCGCGGCGGCAGCCGAATGCGCTTTCGGAGCACATCAAGACCACTCTCTCGTCGTCGCGAAAGACGACGAAGTAGGCCTGCTCGAATTCGCCGAGCCGCGCTGGACGGCGCTCGGCAACGCCATCCGCGCGTTCCGCCGCACGCTGCCGCTGGTGCGCCTGGAGGACTTCGGCTTCGACTCGGAATCGGACGACCCCTTCGAAGCCAACACCGCGCGCCTGCACCGGATCGGCGGCGGCGTGGAGGCGCTGGCCTTCGCCGACGAACGCCAGTCGGTCTACAAATTTTTCCTGTTCCGCGAGGGCGGCGAGGTCGGGGCGACGTTTCGTTTCGATTGGGACGAGGACGGACACCTGCGCTCCACCGCCGTGCCCGGCAGCTACCGGCGGCTCTTCGAAAAACTGCGCCTGACGCACATCGTCGGCATGCCCACCGAACTCATCGGCATCACGCACGAGGGCGTGCTCGTCGCGAAACAAACCTACGGCCGACCGCTGCCGGAAAAACACGATGTCTCCGGGCTCGCCCCGGATCGCTTCATCCCGATGCCGTCGCGCTTCCTGCGCGCCGACCGCGACCACCCGCGGCTGGCGTTTCTCGACGGCGAGCCGTGGCTCGTCGCCGACACGCATGACCGCAATGTCGTGCGCGCCGCCGACGGCACGCTGCGCGTGATCGACCTCGTGGCGGCGCCGTTGACGCGCGCGCTGCTCGACCGCTCGCCGCTGTTCAGCGAATGGATCGAGCGGGCCAAACTCGACCCGCGCGCCGAAATCCTCGCGCCGGTGAATGACGATGAACTCTGAAGACGGCCATGCTTTCCTGTGGGCCAGCGCGCTTGCGCGCGCTTCGTCGGCGCGCGCAAGCGCGCTGACCCACGGAGGAGGATCGCGGCAATGACCGCCTGGCTCCGCTCCAATGCCTTCCTGTTCGGCCTGCTCGCCGCCACGGCGCTCGCGTTCGTGTTTCCCGAGCCGGCCGCGCGCGGCGGCTGGATGCAGCCGGAGGTGCTCACGAACCTCGGCGTCGCGCTGATCCTGTTTCTTCAAGGCTGGTCGCTGCCCTTCGAAAAAGTCCGCGAGGGCGCGGCGAACTGGCGGCTGCATGTCATCGTGCAAGCGTTCACGTTCGGTGTGTTTCCGCTCGTCGGCCTCGGGCTCAACGCCGTCATGCCCGCACTCTGGCCGTCGATGCCGACGGCGATTCGCGATGGGTTTCTTTATCTGTGCGTGCTGCCGTCGACGGTTTCCAGCTCGGTCGTGTTCACCTCGGTCGCGCGCGGCAACACGACCGGCGCGCTTTTCAACGCGGCGCTCTCGAATGTGCTCGGCGTGCTGCTGACGCCGCTGCTCGTGCAGTTGCTGATGCGCACGACGGGGCAGACGGCGCCCATTGGCCCGCTGCTGTTGAAAATCACCGCGCTGACGCTGGCGCCGTTCGCGCTCGGCGCGCTGGCGCGCACGCGTGCGGCGGCGTGGATCGACGCGCGCAAGAAGTGGGTCACGCGCCTCAGCAACGGCGCGATCCTCTTCATGGTTTACGCGGCGTTTTGCGACTCCGTGCAGGACCGCGTGTGGCAGCGCTATGGCGCGGCGGTGACGTTCGAGACGCTCGCGCTCGCCGTCGGGCTCTTTGCGTTCATGTCGGTGCTGATCGGGTCGTCGTGTCGCGCGCTGCGACTGAGCCGCGAAGATTTCATCGCCGGTTATTTTTGCGCCGTGAAAAAGACACTCGCGATGGGCGTGCCGCTGGCGGTGCTGATCTTCGGCGCGCGCGCGGACCTCTCGCTGATTTTGCTGCCGATCATGTTCTATCACCCGATCCAACTGCTCGTGAACGGCGTGCTGGCGAACCGCTGGAGTAGGGCCGGTCTCTGACCGGCCCAGAGTGGACGAATTTCACAGGAGGAAACGGAGGAAGCAGAGGGCGGAACCCGCTTCAGGTGCCTTCGCGTGCGCGCGATTTCGTGGTCGAACTCTTGCAGGAGGCCTCCCGCGAATGGCGCGAATCGTCGCGAATTCAGAGGGAGCAATGTGCTCCCCCATTTGAGCGACGACACCGTTCGATGGATTCGGAGATCGGCGTTTTTTTTCGCGCGAATTCGGGAAATTCGCGGGCGATTGCCTGCTCCCGGCTCAGCTTTTCTGCGCCTCGATGAAATCGAGGATCACCTTCGCCTGCTGGTCGGTCGTGCCCTTGTAGTCGGTGTAGACGATCTTGCCGTCCTTGATGAGATACGCGGAGCGCGACGCAAACTCACCCACGGCCGGCACCGTGCGCGTCGGCACGCCGAAGGCGTTGATCACGGTCTTGTCGGTGTCGGCGATAAGCGTGAACGGCAGGTGATACTTTTCCTTAAACGCTTTCTGCGCGGCGACGTCGTCGTGGCTGACACCGATCACCGCGACGCCTTTTTTCAGCAGCGCCTCGTAGCCGTCGCGCAGCGAGCATCCCTGTTTCGTGCAGCCCGGCGTGTCGGCCTTCGGGTAGAAATACACGAGCGTGTAGGGCTGCTGCTTGTAGACGTCGGCGAGATTGAGTTTCTCGCCGGTGTCGGTCGTGCCGGCGACGGCGGGGGCGGCATCGCCGACTTTCACGGGATCGGCGTTGGAAGTGGCGAAGAAGAGCATGGCGGTGGCGAGCGCGAAGGCGAAGCGGACGAACTTCATAGGTGGAGTGGGGTGGAGCGGCAGGCTACTCGCGTTGCTCGCGAGCGCAAGTGACGCGACGCGCGCGCAGAATTTTCCGGCGAAATTTCGCGCGTCGCGCGCGGAACGTCCCACGCGTGGGAAAAACCCGTCGGCCCGACAAGCGCGTCGCGACGGTGTTCCGCGCACCGGGAAAATTTTCCGCCGGAACTTCGCCCGCGGCGGCGTGTTTTCATCCGCGTGCACCGCAACATGCCGCGCTTCACCGCGCGGCTCCGTTGCGAGGCACGACCAAGCAAAAAACCAAACCATGAAAAACGTTCCTTCCTTCAAAACTTTCGTCCTGGCCGCGGCGGTTTCGCTCGGCCTCGCTTCCGCGTCGTTCGCGCAGAGCGCGAATGTCGCCGTGCCGAATCCGGCGGACGCCAAACCCACCGGCCTGCTCGGCCAGAGTTACACGACGCTCGGCTACAGCTACGTCGACTTCGATGCGACCAGCATTCACGCCTCGCGCTATTCGCTCGCGGCCAACCAGAGCCTGCGCGAAGGCCTCGACGGCATCCTCGAATACGGCTACGCGCGTTCGAGCAAGTTCGCGGGCACGCGCCTCACGCAGCACGACCTCATGGCCGGCGCGCGCGCGTTCCTGACCGCGGGCGGCATCAAGCCCTACGTCGAGGCCGGCATCGGCTGGGTCTGGCAAAAGGCCGCCGGCGTGAGCGAGGATTCGTTCGCGTGGGGCGCGGGCGTCGGCGCCGAGTTCGAAGTCGTCTCGAGCGTCACCGTCACGCCCTACGTCCGCTACGAGGACATCACGCGCGGTTCCGACAACGACTCGTGGAATTACGGCGTGAAGGCCAATTACTGGCTCTCGAGCCGCGTCGGCCTGCAAGCCGGCGTCGAGCGCGACGACGACAAGAACATGACCTACAGCGTCGGCGCGAACATCCGCTTCTGAGTTTGGGTCAATAAAAGTGTGTGCAGTCAGCCGCGGCGGCCGCAAGGCGCCGCGGCTTTGTTTTTGCCGAGCAGCGCCGGCTTCCAGCCAGCGGCAGACGGCGAAGCAGGCGGGACGCCTGCGCTACTCCGAACTGCCGCAGCGTGAATTGTAGGAGCGGCTTTACGCCGCGATTGCTGCGGTGCGCACGCCGCGTCCGAATCGCGGCGTAAAGCCGCTCCTACAGTTTTCGCGTAGCGCATAGCGCGTGGCGCGACGCGCGAACTTCCCTGCCGTTCGCCGCTCACCCGGTCCCGGTCGCGCGTTGCGCGAAATCCGAATCCTGCGTCAGCGAGCGGCAAAGTCCGATGAACGTCTGCTCCGCGAGCGAGAGCGTGCGGTCGCTCGCATACGCGACGCCCCACGTGCGCGTGAGCTTGCGTTTGCCGAGCGGGAGCGCGACGAGCGCGCCGCTCGTCAGCTCCGATTGCGCGATCCACGGCGCGAGCACGGCGACGCCGAGGCCGATTTTCACCAGCTCCTTGATCGCCTCCATGCTCCCGAGCTCGATCACGTGCGCCAGCGGCACGCGTTCGCGTTGGAAATACTCGCTCACGAGCTGAAACGTGTGGCTCGTGCGGTTGTAGAGCACGAACGTCTCGCGGCCGAGATTCTCGCGATCGACGACGCCGGCGCTCACCCACGGGTGACGCGGGTGCACGAGGAAACACAGCTCGTCCTCGAACAGCGGCACGAACTCCGTGTCGCGTCCCGCGCCCGGCGCGAGCAGCAGCGCGAGATCGACCTGGCCGGAGTTGAGCAACTCGACCTGACGGCCGTGGTCGCCGGGTTGCACGACGATTTCGCAATTTGGGAAACTCTCGCGGAATTCGCGCAGCACCGTCGGTAGTATATACTGGCACGCCGTCGTGCTCGCGCCGACGCGCAGCCGCGCCTGGCCCCACTCGGAGCTTTCGTCGAGCTCCGCGCGAGCCGCCGTCATCTCGCGCATGATCGCTTCGGTGCGCCGCAGCAGTTTTTCCCCGGCGGGCGTGAGTTGCGGCTGACGGCCGCTGCGCTCGATGAGGCGCGCGCCGACGTCGTCCTCGAGCGCCTTCAGCGCGTGGCTGACAGCGCTTTGTGTGAGAAAGAGATCTTTCGCCGCCTGCGTGAAGCTCAGCCTCCGCGCCACGGCGGCGAAGGCTGCGAGCTGACGACTGTCGAGCGGCTTGTGCATGGATGAACGGCGCTCATGCGCCGGATTAATTCTTTCCTAAGCAATCAACGGGCCAACTTCGCGGCATGGCACGGCCCCCGCTCAGTTAATACGTCATGAACGCCTTTCTCCGTGTCCCGCGTCCGTCCGCCGCCCTCCGGCTGGGGTTTCTCGCGCTCACGGACGCCGCGCCGCTGCTCGTCGCCCGCGAGCGGGAGTTGTTCTCTCGCCACGGCTTGCGCGTGGAGCTCACGCGCGAAATCGGCTGGGCCACCATCCGCGACAAAATCATCCACGGCGAACTCGACGCCGCGCCGGCGCCGGCGCCGATGTTGTGGTCGACGCGCCTCGGCGTCGATTGCCCGCGCGCCGACGTGCTCACCGGCCTCGTGCTGAATCTCCACGGCAACGCGCTCACGCTCTCGCGCCGCCTGTGGGATGCGGGCGTGCGCACCCCGACGGATTTCCGCCTCGAAGCGCAGCGCCGCCGCGGCGAACAGAAACTCACGCTCGGCGTCGTCTTCCGCCACTCGGCACATCACCTCCAGTTGCTGCAATGGTTGCGCGCCGCCGGCGTCGACCCGCAGCGCGATGTGCGCATCGTCATCGTGCCGCCGGCGCAGACGTTCAGCAATCTCGTCGCCGGCACGCTCGACGGCTACTGCGCGGGCGAACCGTGGAACACGCTCGCCGTGCAGGCCGGCGCCGGTTGGTGCCCGACGTGGAGCTCCGCGCTCTCGCCCGGCCACGTCGAGAAAGTGCTGATGGTGCGCGACAGCTTCGCCGCCGAGCGCGCCGACGAACACGCGCGCCTCATCGCCGCATTGCACGAAGCCTGCGCGTGGTGCGACGAGCCCGCCAACCGCACTGCGCTCGCCGATCTGCTCAGCCGTCGCGACGCGCTCAACGTCCCGCTCGCCGCGCTCCTTCCCGCGCTCACCGGCCAGTTCGATGCCGGCCAGGGCCGCCTCGAGGCCGCGGCGGATTTCCTCGTGTTCGCGCACGGCGCGAACGCCCCGACGCTCGCCCGCGCGCAAGCGCTCCAATCCGAGCTCGGCGCCGCCGGCCTTCTGCCCGCCGGCGCGGCGGGCGCCGCGCTGCCTGCACAAATTTTCCGCGAAGACCTCCATCACCAAGCCCTCAGCACACCCACGCATGAACCCGTCCACGCCTCCCCATCGCTCCTCCGCCGTCCCCGGCACGCTTGATCGCCGCGAATTCCTGAAACGCGGCGCGCTGCTCACCGGCAGCGCCGCCTTGTTCGCCGCCCTCGGCAACAAATCCTGGGCCGCCACCGCGGCTTCCGCTTCCGACGCGCCCGAGACGCCCGACGTGAAGTTCGGCATCATCGCGCTCACCGACTGCTCGCCGATCGTCGTCGCGCACGAAAAAGGCTTCTTCAAAAAATACGGCATCCGCTCGAAGATCTCGAAGGAAGCGAGCTGGGCCGTCATTCGCGACCGCCTCTCCACCGGCGACAACCAGGCCACGCACATGCTCATCGGCATGCCCTACGCCTCGACGATGGGCCTGCTCGGTTCGCCCAAGAAGCCGATGGTTTATGCCTGGATGCTCAACCGCAACGGCCAGGCGATCTCGTTGAAAAAATCCTTCCGCGGCAAAGTGGCTGCCGACGCGAGCGCGATGAAGCCGTTCGTCGACGAAGCGAAGAAAGCCGGCAAGCCGCTGACGTTCGCCATGACTTTCCCGCCGGGCACGCACGCGATGTGGATGCGTTACTGGCTCGCCAGCGGCGGCATTCACCCGGGCGACGCCGCCGGCGCCGGCGCCGACGTGAATCTCGTCACGATCCCGCCGCCGCAGATGGTTTCGAACATGCGCGTCGGCAAGATGGACGGCTTCTGCGTCGGCGAGCCGTGGAACGCCCGCGCCATCGACGACGGCATCGGCTACACCGCGATCACCACGCAGGACATGTGGAAGGATCACCCGGAAAAGGTGCTCGCCTTCACCGAGGAGTTCGCGACGAAAAATCCGAAGACCGTCAAAGCCATCCTCAAGGCCGTGCACGAAGCCTCCGAGTGGATGGACAACTTGGACAACCGCTCCGAGATGTCCGACATCGTCTCGCAGCCCGCCTACATCAACTGCCCGAAGGAAATCATCCTCGGCCGCATGCTCGGCGACTACGATTACGGCGACGGCCGCAAGAAGCAGGACGAGTTCTATATGCACTTCAGCAAGCGGAACTGCAATTTCCCGCAGCCGAAATACGGCAAGTGGTGGCTTACGCAGTTCCGCCGCTGGGGCATGGTGACCGGCGCGCCCGACTACTCGGTCATCGACAAAGTCTGCCGCCACGACCTCTACAGCGAAGCGATGGCCGAACTCGGCGTCACCGGTCGCGGCTTCGACAACTCGCCCGAAAAACTTTTCGACGGCACGACCTTCGACCCGAGCGGCGATCTCGAAGCCTACGCGAAGAGCTTCGCCGTCCACGCGCTGAAAGGCTGAACCCTCGCGCGTCGCACATAGGTAGCGCCGGTCTCCGACCGGCGAAACGCCGCGCCCGCGCACATCCCGCCCGATGACGATCTTCGCCTCCGCTCGCTCCCAACCTGTAGTGCCGGCCCTCGTGGCCGGGCCGCTTCCGCGCAACGGAAACGGATTTCGCCCAGCCTCGTCATCGCGAGGCCCGCGCCGCGGGCCGTGGCGATCCCTCTGACACCCTCCGCTCTCCTCATGAAAGCCTTCAAACTCGACTGGCTCATCCTCCCGCTCGTGATGATCGGGCTCTTCCTCGTCGCCTGGCATCTCTACTCGGCGAACGACAAGAGCAAGGACGACAGCAACTACTTCCCCGGTCCCACCGAGACCTGGCACGACTCGAAAAGCTACATCACCGACCCGCTCGCCTATCGCGGCGAACAGGACCAGGGCATCCTCCGCTTCACGTGGAAATCGCTCTACCTCGTCGCGAAGGGCTACTCGCTCGGCCTGCTCCTCGGCGTGCCGCTCGGCCTGATCCTCGGTCTCTCGACGCTCTTCACGAAAGCGTTCGACCCGATCATCCAGATCGTGCGCCCGATCTCGCCGCTCGCATGGTTCCCGATCGGCCTCGGCATCTTCAAGGGCCTCGACGGCGCCGGCCTGTTCACCATCGCGTTCTGCTCGATGTGGCCGACGGTGCTCAACACCGCGCAAGGCGTCCGCTCCGTGCCGCAGGATTATCTCAACGTCGGCAAAGTCCTGAAGCTCTCGTGGCTCCAGATGCTCCAGAAGATCATCGTGCCCTCCGCGCTGCCTTACATGTTCACCGGCTTCCGCCTCTCGCTCGGCATCGCGTGGCTCGTGATCGTCGCCGTCGAGATGCTCACCGGCGCGCCCGGCCTCGGCGGCTTCCTCTGGCAGGAATACAACGCCCTCAATTACCGCCACATCGTCATGTGCGTGATCGCGATCGGCCTCATCGGCTTCGTCCTCGACCGCCTGATGAGCCTCGCGGAGGCCAAACTCCGCGCCGCGACCTGACCGTTTTCCCATTCCCCTTCTGCTGCCGCGCTCCGGTTCGCTCCCTCGAAACCCGGCCTGACACCAAACACCCAGCAAATGACCACGCCCTCTCCTCACACCCGCCCCGCCGCCCGCGCCGCCGTCTCCGTCGGCGAAAGCGCCCCCATGATTTGTAACCTATTAGGTTACAAACCAGCCCCCCACTCCTCTGAGTCCACGCCGAATTGTAACCTATTAGGTTACATCGCCGCGCACACGCGCGCCGCGTTCGGCGCGGCTCATGTGTCGACTTTCGCGCAGATCGCCGCGTTCGCACTGCTCGCAGCCGCGCCCGCGGCGCAGGCTTACATCTTCGGCGACCCCGTCACGCTCGACGGCGGCAAGCTCGCGCTCGACTTCAACGCCCGCGTGCGCGTCGAGCTGCGCGAGAACACCTTCGATTTCAACTCGCTCACCGACACCGCGAACGACGACACCTTCGTCCTCACGCGCTTCCGCGCCGGCGCGAAATACACCGTCTCGCCCACGCTCTCGTTCTACGGCCAGCTCCAGGACGCGCGCGAATACGACTCGAAGCGCCCCAACGTCCCCTACGTCAACGCCGCCGAGGGCGACGACCGCATCGACCTGCGCCAGCTCTACGTCGACGTCGGCGATCCGCGCGACTCCGGTTGGTCCGCGCGCGTCGGCCGCCAGATGATCGCCTACGGCGACCAGCGCCTCGTCGGCGGTTTCGAGTGGAACAACCCTGCGCGCGTCTTCGACGGCGTGAAGGCTGTCTACAACTGGGCTGACCAGCGCACGACGTTCGATTTCCTCGCGACCTCCGTCGTCACGCCCGGCGAGACGACCACTGACCGCGTGAAGGACTACAAGCTCGACCGCTCCGACAAGGACGACCTCTTCCTCGGCGTCTACGTCCAGAATTCCGGCGCGATCAAGAACACGAAGCTCGACGCCTATCTCCTCTACCGCGGCAAGACCGAGAACCTCCCGAACTACGTCGTGCCCGCGCCCGCGTTCGGCAACGGCAACGTCCGCGCCTTCGACGTGCCGGAGAAAATCTACACGCTCGGCTTCCGCGCGCAGAACATCTCGATCGCGCCGCTCAAGGGCTTCGACTACACCGTCGAGGGCGCCTACCAGTGGGGCAAAGCGCGCCCCGGCCTGCCCGCGACCACCGTGCGCGGCTTCGACTGGTTCGACCACCGCGCCTACGCGTTCCACGCCGAGGCCGGCTACACGTGGGAGCGCGTCGCGTTTGTCCCGCGCGTCGGCGTCGAATTCAACTACGCCTCCGGCGACAAAAACCCGGGCGACACCAAGAACGAGGGCTTCCTGAATCTCTTTCACACGAATCACCTCCACTACGGCTTCATGGACGTGTTCGCCTGGAAAAACATGGAGAGCAAAGCCGTCACGTTCCGCGCGCGGCCGTTCATCCACGTCGACAACTCGCTCAAGAAAGGCGTGCTCCGCCTCGACTACCACTGGTTCTCCTTGGCGCGCACGACAGACTTTTGGTATCGCGCCAACGCCATCGCGATCGTCCGCCCCGCCGCCTCGCGCACCGGCGCGCTGCCGAAGGACGCCGGCCGCGAGTTCGACGCCACGTTCACCTGGTCGCCGAGCCCGCCCTACGAAATTCTCCTCGGCTACAGCCACTTCGACGCCGGCGATTACCTCGCCGCCACCGGCCGCGCCGACGGCGCCAGCTTCAGCTACGCGCAACTCGTGCTGAAATTCTGATCGTGCCCGCCACCGCGTCCACTTCCACGTCCTCCACCCGCTGGTTCGCGCCGCTGCGCGAGCCGGCGGTCTGGCTCGGCGCCGTGAAAGTCGCCGTGCCCGTCGCGTTGCTGCAGATCGCGATCAACCAGGGCGACCACCTGCTGCGCGGCGAAATCACGCGCGCGGTGTTGGCCAAGACCCTGCTAACGCCCGCCGTGACGCTCGCCGTCGCCGTGCTCTCCGCGGCCACGGCGTGGCGCGCCCGCCGCATTTCCCTCTGAAAAAAATTCCCATGTCCGCTGTTCCTCCTCCACGCATCTCCACCGCCGACCCCGCGCCGGAAACCTACCTCCAACTCACCGGCGTCTCGAAGTCCTTCCGCTCCGCCAGCGGACGCACCGAAGTCCTCCGCGACATCAACCTCACCGTGCGCCGCGGCGAGTTCGTCGCCATCGTCGGTTACTCCGGCTCGGGCAAGACATCGCTCATCAACCTCATCGCCGGCCTCAGCGCGCCCGACGCCGGCAGCGTCACCTGCGCCGGCAAAACCGTCGTCGAGCCCGACTCCGATCGCGGCGTCGTGTTTCAAAACTACTCGCTGCTCCCGTGGCTCACCGTCTACGAGAACATCGCGCTCGCCGTCGACCAGTGCTTCCCCGTCTGGCCGTCCGAACAGCGCCGCGAGCACGTCGAGAAATACATCGCGATGGTCAACCTCGCCCATGCGCGCGACCGCCTGCCGCGCCAGCTCTCCGGCGGCATGCGCCAGCGCGTCGCCCTCGCGCGCGGTCTCGCGATGAATCCCCGCGTCCTCCTCCTCGACGAGCCGCTCGGCGCGCTCGACGCCCTCACGCGCGGCACGCTCCAGCAGGAACTCGCGCGCATCTGGGAAAGCGACCGCAAGACCGTCGTCCTCATCACCAACGACGTCGACGAAGCCCTCCTCCTCGCCGACCGCATCATCCCGCTCACCACCGGCCCCGGCGCGACGCTCGCCGAGCCGATCGCCGTCAACCTCGCGCGCCCGCGCGACCGCAAGGCGCTGAACCACGATCCCGAGTTCAAGCACCTCCGCGCGCACATCACCGCGCGCCTGCTCGAAATCGGCCAGGCCCGCCGCGGCCGCGCCGACGGCGAGCAACTCGCTCCGCCGTCCCTGCGCCCCGCCGATATCTCCGCGAAAGGCCGTCCCTTCTTCCACTGGCACGCCCGCCGCCGCCTCGAAGCCGCCTTCGCGAGCGCGTGAGGCGTATCTTTCTCTTTCCTCTTTCTCTTAATCTTTCTCCCCCAAAATCGGACGCACACCGCACCGCATCCAAACGGGGAGAAAGAGGAAGATTAAGAGAAAGAGGAAAGAGTCTCTGACCCTTCGCCCTCAATCCGTCGTCTCTCCGTAATCCGTCCTCAGTCTTCCGTCCTCCGCTCCCCGTGCCAGAACCACTCCTCCAACTCACCGGCATCCACAAAGCCTACGGCCCGACCGTGATCGTCGAGGACTTCAACCTCGACTTCGCGCCCGGCGAGTTCGTCTCGCTCATCGGTCACTCCGGCTGCGGCAAATCCACCGTGCTCTCGATGATCGCCGGCCTCACGCCCGCGACCTCCGGCACGATGCTGCTCGACGGCAAAACCATCACCGAGCCCGGTCCTGATCGCGGCGTCGTCTTCCAGGCGCCGTGCCTGCTGCCGTGGTTCAGCGTCCTCGACAACGTGCTCCTCGGCGTGAACCAGGTTTACTTCGCCTACTCGCCCGCACAGCGCCGCGAACTCGCCGAATACTACCTCAAGATCGTCGGCCTCGGCGACGCCCTGCACAAAAAGCCCGGCGAACTCTCCCAAGGCATGCGCCAGCGCGTCGGTCTCGCCCGGGCGTTCGCCCTCTCGCCGAAGATGCTGCTGCTCGACGAGCCCTTCGGCATGCTCGACTCGCTCACGCGCGCAGAACTCCAGGACGCGCTCCTCGCCGTCTGGCAGCGCCAGCAAATCACCGCGCTCATCATCACGCACGACGTCGACGAAGCGATCCTGCTCGCCGACCGCGTCGTCTGCATGACCGACGGCCCGCGCGCCACCATCGGCGAAATCATGACGGTGCCGTTCCCGCGCCCGCGCGATCGCCGCACCTTGTTCGAAGATCCCGAGTATTACCGGTGCCGCGAAAACCTCATCTCGTTCCTTGAAGAGCGCAGCCACGAACGCCCGGCGAAGCCCGTCAGTAGCGCGTCGCTTCAGCCCGCGCTGAACCCTTCCCGTGCGGGCTGAAGCCCCGTCCGACTCGGCGTTCTCGCACCGCGAACTGTAGGAGCGGCTTTACGCCGCGATCCGAGCGCGGCGCGCGCAACGCACCCGGTCGCGCCGCAACCGCTTCCGGCGCGAACCCGCTCCCCCTCCCGACACCCACTGCAAGGTCGCCCCCAAAAACGCACCGCCGCCGCGGTCCGCCGCCCCCAGTTGTTCATGCATAAAATTCATGCGAGGCATGAGCATTTTACTGGCGCATGCGCGCTGTTCATGGCTTCGGGTGGCACGCGACTCGCTAAACTCTCCCGCATGACCTCGCAGCCCGCCACGCCCCCGCTCAACCTGGTTCCCGACCGGCTCTTCGGTCCGCTCGACCAGGATCTGGCGCATCGGACGTCGCTGCTGCCGCCGCCGAAGAAGCCCGCCGTGCCGTTCACGCTCCCGCTGGCGTCGTGCGATCCGTCACCGAGCTACTGCGCCTGGCCAACCGGCCTCGTCGAGCGCGACTGATCGAGGTAGGGCCGGCTTCAGCCGGCCCCTCGAACGCTCGCACCCATTCAAAACCCGCAAACGTCGCTCCCGACCGACGGTCCGTCCGGCGCCGCCGCTCTATCTTCGCGTGACCCACCCGCTCGCGTAATCCCATCGCGTAGACTCGTCGGGCAACCGCCCCGCCTTCGCGTTCCCGCGCGCTTCCTGCATCGACGATTTCACCCGGCTCGTCGGTGAGCCGCGCTCATCGCACGCCTTATTTTTCGCTGACTTTAATGAGCGTTGTTCATGCCGCCATGAATTCTTTGCGCCGCGCGAACGCGTCCGCCGCGAACCGCTGGCATGGCCCGCGCTTTTAGCGCCGACGAATGTCTTCACGCGCTGAAACTTCCCCTCTTGCTACTGTTTCGCTCCCCGCGGCAACGTGCCCGGTCGAGTCGGCCGAGCCTGCCCCGACAGACGCGGCGCTGAGCGTCTCGCAACAGCTCCGCCGCACCGGCCACTGGCCGACGCTGGCGACGTCGTTCCTCTATTTCGACGTGAGCTTCATGGTGTGGACGATGCTCGGCGCTCTCGGCGCGCTGATCGCTCCGGCACTCGGTCTGACGAGCGAGCAAAAATTCCTGATGGTCTCCACGCCGATCCTCGCCGGCGCCGTGCTGCGCATCGCGTTGAGCCTGCTCGTCGATCGCATCGGCACGAAGAACACCGGCCTGCTCGCGCAGATCGCGGTGATGTGCGGCCTGCTCATGGCCTGGCAGTTCGGACTCTCCACTCTCGGCCAGACTCTCGTGCTCGGTCTCGTGCTCGGCGTCGCCGGTGCG
Organism: Opitutia bacterium; assembly: GCA_016187945.1. Classification (GTDB taxonomy): domain Bacteria; phylum Verrucomicrobiota; class Verrucomicrobiia; order Opitutales; family Opitutaceae; genus Didemnitutus. The sequence continues at coordinate 231,319 of JACPIT010000005.1, read as the reverse complement.
AGCTTCGCGGTCGCGCTGCCGCAGGCCGGTCGCTGGTATCCGCCGCATCTCCAAGGCGTCGTGCTCGGGCTCGCCGGCGCGGGCAACATCGGCGTCGTGATCGATCACTTGCTCGCGCCTCGCATCGCCGCGACGTGGGGCTGGCAGGCGGTCTTCGGCGCCGCGCTGATCCCGCTCGGGATCGCGTTTTTGCTCTACGCGTATTTCGCGAAGGAGCCGCCGGGTGTCGTGAAGCGCAAGCAGCTCTCCGACTACGTTCGCGTGCTCCGCGAGCGCGACGCGCACTGGTTCTGCTTTTTCTACACGATCAGCTTCGGCGGCTTCGTTGGGCTCGCGACGGCGTTCGCGCTCTACTTCAAGGACGCGTTCGGCCTGAAGCCGGTGCATGCCGGCGAAATGGCAGCGTTCTGCACGCTGATCGGCGCACTCGGCCGTCCGCTCGGCGGTGCGCTGGCGGATCGCCTCGGCGGCATCCGCTCGCTCGGCGTGTTCTACTCGGTCGCCGCGGGCGCGCTCGTCGTCGCCGCGCTCTCGTCGAATCTCTGGCTCTGCGGCGCGGCGTTCTTCATCGCGTCGGGCGCGTTCGGCATGTGCAACGGCTCGGTCTTCCAACTCCTGCCGCAGCGCTTCCCGAAAGACATCAATCTCATGACCGGTCTCGTCGGTTGCGGCGGCGGGCTCGGCGGCTTCGGTCTCGGCATGTTGTTCGGCTTCTCGCACGCGCAGACCGGCAGCTACACGAGCGGCATCCTCCTCTTCGCCGGGCTGTGCGTCCTCGCACTCGCCGGCCTCGGCCTCGTGAAGTTCCGCTGGCGCAACACCTGGGGTGCGATGTGCCTCGCTCGCGTCTGAACATGCTCTCCACCGCGCTCCCACCGTCCGCCGGAGAATTCACTCCGCAACAGAAGGAATACCTCAGCGGTTTCCTCGCCGGCGCGTTGAACTCGTCGCCCTTCGTCGGCCTCACCGTCAACGGCGCGCTCACCGGCGCGCCCGCTGCCGCCGCCACCGGCAACCTCGCCGCGCCGTCCGCGCTCGCGGAGGAAACCGTCTTCGGCACGCCCGTCTCCGATCTCTCGAAACCCGAGCGTTGGAAACTCGAGGAGGACTCGCTCGAAATCTGGGAAAAACTCTGCGCGCACGCCGCCGCCGACAAATTCCCCGACGAGGCCGACACCTTCCGCTTCAAGTTCCACGGCCTCTTCTACGTCGCGCCTGCGCAGGACAGTTTCATGATCCGCCTGCGCATCCCCGCCGGCGAGCTCCACGCGCACCAGCTCCGCGGCCTCGCCGACCTCGCCGACGAGTGCGGCAACGGCGTCGCGGACATCACGACGCGCGCGAACTTCCAGCTCCGCGAACTCCCGCCGCGCTCGATCGTCCGCGTGCTCACGCGCGTCTCGCAGCTCGGCCTCACCTCGCGCGGCTCCGGCGCCGACAACATCCGCAACATCACCGCGACCCCCACGTCGGGCTTCGACGCGCGCGAGCTGATCGACGTCCGGCCGTTCGCGCACGCGTTGCATCACTACATTCTCAATCACCGCGACCTCTACGGCCTGCCGCGCAAGTTCAACGTCGCCTTCGATTCCGGCGGCACGATCTCCGCCGCCGCCGACACGAACGACATCGGCTTCTTCGCCGTCCGCGTCACGGAAAACAGTCTCTCAACTCTCAACCCTCAACTCTCAGCTCTCCGGCCTGCGCCCGGCATCTACTTCCGCTGCGAACTCGGCGGCATCACCGGCCACAAGGATTTCGCGCGCGACACCGGCCTGCTCCTCACGCCCGAGCAGCTCGTGCCCGTCGCCGCCGCGATGATCCGCGTCTTCCGCGAAAACGGCGACCGCACCGACCGCAAGAAGGCCCGCCTGAAATACCTCCTCGAGCGCTGGAAGGGTCACGAAAAGTTCCTCGAGGAAACGCAGAAGAAGCTCTCGTTCCCGCTCGTGCGCCTGCCGCGCACCGCTTGCGAGCCGCGCGCGCCGATCGACAAGCGCGCCCACCTCGGCATCCACCCGCAGGCGGAGTTCGGCCGTTTTTATCTCGGTGTCGGCGTGCCCGTCGGCCGCATGACGTCCGCGCAGATGCGCGACATCGCCGCTCTCGCCGAGCGTTACGGCACCGGCGAACTCCGCCTCACCGTCTGGCAAAACCTCCTAATCCCGCACCTCACCGCCGACAGCGCCGCCGCCGTCGCCCACGCCGTGCACGCGCTCGGCCTCTACACCGACGCGCACGCCAGCGCCGGCTGCGTGATCGCCTGCACCGGCAACAAAGGCTGCAAATACGCCGGCGCCGACACCAAGAGCCACGCGCGCACCGTCGCCGCGCACTTGCGCTCCCACGGCCCGGCGCTCGACGCGCCCGTCAACGTCCACCTCACCGGCTGCCCGCACTCCTGCGCGCAGCATTACTGCGGCGACCTCGGCGGCGTCGCCACGAAGCTCGCCGACGGTCGCGAAGGCTACCACGTCGTCCTCGGCGGCGGCATGGATCAGGAGCAGGGCATCGCCCGCGAAATTTTCCGCAACGTCGCCGCCGACGATCTGCCCGCGCTCGTCGCGCGCACGCTCGCGACCTTCGCCGCCCGCCGCACCGCCGGCGAAACGTTCGTCACCTGGTCCCGCCGCCACACCGTCGAAGAACTCAAGCAACTCCTCTCGTAACTCCCGCTTTCCGTGTCATCGCCCTTCGTCCCATTCATTCCCGACTCGGCTCCGTTCACCCCCGAGCAGCGTGCCTGGCTCAACGGTTACCTCGCCGGCCTTTTCTCTCGTGCCGCGAGCCCAATCGAAAATCGAGAATCGAAAATCGAAAATTCAGCGGCACCGGCCGCGCCGCTGACGATCCTGTTCGGCTCCCAAACCGGCACTTCGGAAAATCTCGCCAAGAAAGCTGCGAAACTCGCCGCCACCCGCGGCTTCGCCCCGACGATCCTCGACGCCGCCTCCGCCGACGTCCCGCGCCTCGCCTCCTCCGGCGCGCTCCTCGTCATCACCAGCACCTACGGCGACGGTGAGCCGCCCGACAACGCGAAGGCGCTCCTCTCCTCGCTCCGCAGCCTCAACGGCGCGCAGCTCACGCACGTCCGCTTCTCCGTCTGCGGCCTCGGCGACACCAACTACGCGAAATTCTGCCAGTGCGCGAAAGACTTCGACGCCGCCCTCGCCCGCCTCGGCGCCACTCGCGCCGCCGACCGCGTCGACTGCGACCTCGACTACGATGCGCCCTTCCAGTCGTGGCTGGAAAAATCCCTCGCCGCGCTCTCCGCCAGCGCAAACTCCGGCGCCATCCTCGCCACCTCCGTAGTCCCAATCGAAAATCCAAAATCGAAAATCGAAAATTCCGACGCCGAGCCTCGCTTCTCCAAGAAAAATCCCTTCCACGCGCCCGTGCTCGCCGTGCGCTGCCTGAACGTCGCCGGCTCGGCCAAGGAAGTGAACCACGTCGAGTTTTCCCTCGCCGACTCCGACCTCGCCTACGAAGCCGGCGACGCGCTCGGCGTTTTCCCGCAGCATTGCCCGCAGCTCGTCAACGACGTGATCACCGCGCTCGGCTGCGACGGCGAGGAGTCCGTCCCCGCGCCCTCCGGCTCGCCGACTTCGCTCCGCCGCGCGCTCACCGATCTCTACGACCTCGGCCGCCCCGCGCCCGCGCTGATCGAACTGCTCGCGCTCAACACCGAGAAACACGGCCAGCCGCACGACGTCCTCGACGCGCTCCGCCTCGCGTTTCCCTCGAAGCGCCCGTCGCCCGCCGTGTTCGTCGGCGCGCTGAAAAAACTCCAGCCCCGCCTCTACTCGATCTCCTCCTCGCCGCGCGCGCACGCCGGTCAGGTTCACCTCACCGTCGGCGCCGTCCGCTACGAACTCGGCGGCCGCGCGCGCAAGGGCGTGTGCTCCACCTTCCTCGCCGAACGCGCGCTCTCCGTCGGCCGCGCCGGCGTGTTCGTGCACCGCAACCCGAACTTCCGCCTGCCCGCGAGCGGCGACACGCCGGTCATCATGGTCGGCCCCGGCACGGGCATCGCCCCGTTCCGCGCGTTCCTCGCCGAGCGCCGCGCCACCGGCGCGAAAGGCCGCAACTGGCTCTTCTTCGGCGACCAGAAATCGGCCACCGATTTCCTCTACCGCGAGGAACTCGAGGAACTCCAACGCGACGGCACGCTCACGCGCCTCGATCTCGCCTGGTCGCGCGACGCCGCGACGAAGACCTACGTCCAGCACCGCATGCTCGAGCAGGCGGCCGAACTCTTCGCCTGGCTCGAAGCCGGCGCGAATTTCTACGTCTGCGGCGACGCCTCGCGCATGGCCCGCGACGTCGACGAAGCGCTCGTGCAAGCCGTCGCCCGCGCCAGCGGTCGCACGGCCGACAAAGCCGCGGATTACGTCGCCCAGCTCAAATCCGCCCGTCGCTACCAGCGCGACGTTTACTGAGCGCCCGCGATGAAAACCGCCGGCGAACCAGCAGCGGCGGTCGACGACCGCCGCCCCGAGCACGAAAGCGCCGCGCCGCCCGCGCGCGCCGCCGTGAGCGGTGCTCCGCGCCCCGACATCGCGCCTTCGCCGGCCGGCAGCCTCCGCGATTTCCTCGACGAACTCCTCGTCGAACAATCGCGCCTCGACACCCCCGCTGCGCGCGCGAGTCGCGCTTACGACGACTCGAAAACCGGCGACGCGAAGCCGAAAATCTTCGAGTCGCTCCTCCCGCTCTCGCGCCCGCGCGCCGGCGAGCAATACGCCTTCGAGGTCGATCTCGACGCCTGCTCCGGCTGCAAGGCGTGCGTCTCCGCCTGTCACGCGCTCAACGGTCTCGACGAAAACGAAACCTGGCGCGACACCGGCCAGTTGCTCGGTTGCGCCTCGGACCTGCCGATCGTGCAGACGATCACGAGCGCCTGCCACCACTGCGCCGACCCCGGCTGCCTCAACGGCTGCCCGGTGCTCGCCTACGAAAAAGATCCGCTCACCGGCATCGTCCGCCACCTCGATGACCAGTGCATCGGCTGCCAGTATTGCGTCCTGAAGTGCCCCTACGACGTGCCGAAATACAACGCGCGTCTCGGCATCGTGCGAAAGTGCGACCTCTGCCACCAGCGCCTCGTGCACGGCGAAGCCCCCGCCTGCGCCCAAGCCTGCCCCACGCAAGCCATCCGCATCGTCGTGGTCACTACCACCGCATCCGCCGCAGCGCCGGCATCTCCGACGGCGCCAAATGCGTCCCCCAACGAGTCGCACTCCCTTGTTCCGGGCGCCGTCGCCGCAGCCGGTCCGAAATCGAAAATCGAAAATCCAAAATCGAAAATCCCGATCGCCTTCCCCGGCCCCGATCCCACCTACACGCGGCCGACCACCCGCTACGTCACCGCGCGCGAATTGCCCGCGGGCATGCGCGCGGCCGACGCGCTCGCGTTGCGTCCGCAGCCGGCGCACTGGCCGCTCGTGCTCATGCTCACGCTGCTCCCGTGGGCCATCGCTCTCCAAACGCTGCTGCTCACGCCGCTCGCTTCGCGCGCGCCAAATTATTTCGCGTTCGCGCCGCTGGCGCTCGGTGCGCTCGGACTCGCCGCGGCCACCTTCCACCTCGGTCAACCGCTGCGCGCCTGGCGCGTTTTCCTCGGCCTGAGAAACTCGTGGTTCAGCCGTGAAGCCGTGCTCTTCGGCGCCTGGTTCGGGCTCACGGCGCTCGCGACGTTCGCGCCGCACCTGCCGGGCGCAGCGGCGTTCGCCGCGCTCGTGGGCGTGGCCGGACTCGTCTGCTCGGTGATGATCTACGTCGACACGCATCGCAGCTTCTGGCGCCCGGCGTCCACGGCGCCGCGTTTCTTCCTCGGCGGCGCGCTCCTCGCGCTCGCGTCCCTCGCGATTCTCCCGCCCGCGACGGCCTCCGCGAATATCTCGTATTACGCCACATTCCCGCTCGTGGCCGTGCTGCTAGCCAAGCTCGCGGTCGAGTTTGCGTCGCTCCGCGGCGACTCCGTTTCCGCGCGCGTGCAGCGCGGTCGTTTTGTTGGTGTGCTGTGTGTCCGGCTCGGCCTGGTGGCGGGCGCGGCGGCGGCTCTCGTCGCACTCGCGCCCGTCGCCGCCGAGCCGGTAATGGCGCATTACGCGAAATACTTTCCTGCGGGCGCGCTGGCGCTCCTGCTCGCCGGCGAGCTCGCCGAGCGCTATCTTTTCTTCCGCGCGGTCGACGCGCCGAAGATGCCAGGCTACGCTGTGCGATGAAGACCACGATCGAACGATTCCTGCATGCGCGCGAAGGCGTGATGACGAGCGAGCTCGTCCTGCGTCCATCCGAATTCGGTCTCGGTCACGTGCCCGCGCGGCTCGCGCCGGTCGCGACCACGACGAGCATCTGCGGTTTCTGTTCGACCGGTTGCTCGCTGAAAATCCACCTCGGCGCGGATGGCGCCGCGGTGAACTTGTCGCCGAATCCGGATTACCCGGTGAACCTCGGCATGGCGTGTCCGAAGGGCTGGGAGGCGCTCACGCCGCTCGCGGCGCCCGATCGCGCGACGACGCCGTTGCGCCGCCTGCCGGATGGCAAGCTGGCGCCGATCTCATGGGCCGAGGCGCTCGACCGTTTTTGCCGGCGCATGAAACAGGTGCAGGCGAAACACGGCGCGGCGAGCGTCGCGGTGCTCAGCACGGGGCAGATCGTCATGGAGGAAATGGCGCTGCTCGGCGCGGTCGCGAAGTTCGGCATGGGCATCAAGCACCTCGACTCGAACACACGGCAATGCATGGCGACGACGCATGTTGCCTACAAGGAGTCGTTCGGGTTCGACGCGCCGCCGTTCACCTACGCGGATTTCGAGGAGAGCGACGTGCTCGTCTTCATCGGCGCGAACCCCTGCATCGCGCACCCGATCATGTGGCAGCGTGTGATGCAGAACCGGCGCAATCCGCGCATCATCGTCGTCGATCCGCGCCGCACCGAAACCGCCAACGCCGCTTCGCGGCACTACGCGCTCCAACCAAAGAGCGACCTCGTGCTCCTCTATGGTCTCGCTCACCTGCTGATCGCGCGCGGCGCGGTCGACGAGGCGTTCGTCGCGGCGCACACGGAGGGTTTTGCGGAGTTCGCGGAGTTCGTGCGCGCGTTCACGCCCGAGCTGGTCAGCGCGCAAACGGGCTTGAGCAGCGACGAGCTGAACGAGTTTGCCGACGCGATCGCGGATCGCTCGAAGCGAGTGTCTTTCTGGTGGACGATGGGCGTGAACCAGAGCCATCAGTCGACGCGCACGGCGCAGGCGATCGTGAACCTCGCGCTCATGACCGGCCAGGTCGGCAAGCCCGGCACCGGACCGAACTCGATCACTGGCCAGTGCAACGCGATGGGCTCGCGCCTGTTTGGCAACGCCGGTTCGCTGCTCGGCGGCTACGCTTTCGAAAAGCCGGAGGACCGCGCGCACGTCGCCGACATTCTCGGAATCGACCCCGCGGCCATTCCGACCGAGAAGAGCATCGCTTACGACCAGATCCTCGATGCCGTCGATCGCGGCGAGATTCGCGCGCTGTGGGTGATCGCGACCGATCCGGCGCACTCGTGGGTGAACCAGAACCGCATCGCGCGGCTGCGCGAGAAACTCGATTTCCTCGTCGTGCAGGACATGTTCACCACGACGGTGACCGCGCAGATGGCCGATCTGATTTTGCCGGCCGCCGGCTGGGGCGAGAAGGAAGGGACGTTCATCAACTCCGAGCGCCGCCTCGGCGCCGTGTGCAAAGTCGCGCGCGCGCCCGGACAAGCGTTGAGCGATTTCCGCATTTTTCAGCTCATCGCCGAGCGCTGGGGCTGCGGCGAAATGTTCCGCCGCTGGTCGTCGCCCGCCGCCGCGCTGCAAATCCTGAAGGAACTCTCGCGCGGCCAGCCGTGCGACTTCACCGGCGTGCGCGATCACGAACACCTGGCCGAGAGCGGCGGCATTCAGTGGCCCTTTCCGGCGTCGGCCGCCGCCGGAGAATTGCGGAATGCGGAATGCGGATTGCGGAATGAAACGGCGGGGGAGGTGACGACGAACGCGCCCCGCCTCGCAGCGGAAGCTCAATCCGCAATCCGCACTCCTCAATCCGCATTCCAGGAGCGTCGCCTCTTCGCCGACGGAAAATTCTTCCGGCCGAACGGACGCGCGAAGTTCGTGTTCGACCCGCCGCGACCGATGCCGGAGCAACCGTCCGCGGAGTTTCCGCTGATCCTGCTGACGGGCCGCGGCTCGTCGGCGCAGTGGCACACCGGCTCGCGCACCGACAAGAGCGAGGTGCTGCGGCGCCTCGCGCCGCGCGGCGCGACGGTCGAAGTGCATCCGGACGACGCGGAGAAATTCGGCCTCGCCGACGGCGCGCCCGCGCTCGTGCGCTCCGCGCGCGGCGAGGCGAGTGCGACGACCGTCGTCACGGCGACCGTGCAACGCGGCCAGATTTTCATGCCGATGCACGACGCGTCGGTGAACCGGCTGACGTTCCCGGCCTTCGATCCGCACTCGCGCCAACCGAGCTACAAAGCCTGCGCCGTGAGCCTGGCGCCCGCGCCCGCCGACAGCGGCGCGCGCCGGAAGCAGCGTCGTTTCGAATGAGCAATGCCCCGCACGCCTCAGCGTCGAGTAACCTAATAGGTTACCGTTCCGAGAAGACACCCGAGCGAAAGTGTAACCTATTAGGTTACACTTCGGCCGAGGCTCGCGCGGGCGCGCGAGGGCGCGTGTGGTTGGTCGGCGCGGGGCCGGGAGATCCGGAGCTGATGACGCTGAAGGCGCGGCGGCTCGTCGAGACGGCGGACGCGATCGTGCACGATGCGCTGATTCCGCGCGAGGTCTTGGGTTGGGCGCGTGACGGCGCCGAGATGTTCGATGTCGGCAAGCGCTGCGGAGCGCACGCGGCGCGGCAGGACGAGATTAATGCGCTGCTCGTGCGGCTCGCGTGCACCGGCAAGCGCGTGGTGCGGCTGAAGGGCGGCGATCCGTCGGTGTTCGGGCGCGTCGGCGAGGAGCTGACGGCGTTGCGCGCGGCGGGCGTGGCGTGCGAAGTCGTGCCGGGCGTGACGGCGGCGCTCGCGGCGGCGGCGGCGTTGCAGGTGCCGCTGACGGATCGGCGGGCGAGCCCGGCGGTGGTTTTTATCACGGGGCACGCGGCGCCGGAAGCGGGACACGCGCCGATCGACTGGCAGGCTTACGGGCGGCTCGATGCGACGTTGTGCATTTACATGGGCGTGCGGTCACTCGGGCACATTGCCAGCGAGTTCGTGGCGTGCGGTCGCGCGCTCGACACGCCGGTGGCGCTGGTGTCGGCGGTGGCGACGGCGGGGCAGCAGATCCAGTTGGCGACCCTCGGCACGGCGGCGGCGGTTGCGGATGCGATGGCGTTGCCGACGCCGGCATTGGTGATCGTGGGCGAAGTCGTGCGCGCGGCGGAGATCGCGCAGGCGTGGCGGGCGCCGGAAAACGCGTTGCCGTGCGCGGACGCGGTGCGTTGATTGCGCGCGGATGAGGCTGGTTTCGCAAAAGCAGGTAGCCACGGATTGCACGGATGACACGGATGGTGCGCTGTGCTCTCGCGAAGAATTCGTTGCCGCAGATTCTCGATTCAATCCGTGCTATCCGTGAAATCCGTGGTTCAACCTCTGTCCCTGACATGATCCGCGTGCGCCACATCTTCGTTTCGCCGGGGCATAATTTTTTCGGGCGCTACGGCCAAGGGGCAGACACGCATCCGATCGAGGAGGTGCCAGAAGTCGAATGCGTCGCGGGCTACGGGTTGCGCGGCGATCGCTTTTTCGGCTACCGGCCGGAATACAAGGGGCAGGCGACGTTTTTCGCGGCGGAAATTTTCGATGCGGTGCGACGCGAGTTCAGCGTGCCGGCGCTCGCGCCGTCGGCGTTTCGGCGAAACATCATCACCGAGGGCGTCGACCTGAACGCGCTGATCGGCGAGCGGTTCGTGCTGCAAGGCGTCACGTTCGAGGGCGTCGAGGAGTGCCGGCCGTGTCACTGGATGGAGCAGGCAGTGGCGACGGGGGCGGAGGATTGGCTGAAGGGGCGCGGAGGATTGCGCTGCAAGATCGTTGCGGGCGGCTGGCTGAAGCGTGATGCGGTGTGAGGCGGCAGTCGAAGACGAGGAGGCCGCAAAAAGGCGCAAGAGGCGCAAAAAAGAACGGCGGACGCGAGAGTTCGCGGGGCCGGTTTCTGCGGTCGCAGCGTGCGCGGAGCTTCTTTATTTCGGCGGACATGAAACGACAACTCACGGGCGTGGTGATTGCGGGCGGGCGTTCGACTCGGATGGGGCGAGACAAGGCGCGGCTCTGCGTCGATGGCGTCGAGTTGTGGCGCCGGCAGCAGCGCGTGCTGACGGCGGCGGGGGCGCGGCCGGTGATCTTCGCGTTGCGGGCGGGGCAGCGGTCGTTCGCGCCCGGGTTGACCGTCGTGCGCGACACGCGAGAGGGCGTCGGCCCGATTGCGGGCGTGCATGCGGCGTTGCGCGCGTGCGAGACCGAGTGGCTGGCGGTGCTCGCGGTGGATTTGCCGCGGGTGGATGCGGCCTGGTTCGAGAAGCTCGCGGGGCTTTGCCGGCCGGGGCGCGGTGCAGTGGGAGTTTCGCGCGAAGGTTTTTTCGAGCCGTTTGCGGCGATTTACCCGCTCGCGGCGTTGCTGAGTTTCGAGGAGCACGTGGCGAACGGCGGCAGTCATTCGCTCCAGCCGTTGCTACGCGAGTTGGTGGATGAAGGGCTGATGAAAGCGGTGAAGCTGACGGCGCGTGAGCAGGCGACGCTGTTCAACTGGAACGCGGGGGCGTTGCCGGAGTGAGGGCGCGAGTCGCGAGTCGAGCGGCGGCGTCCAGGAAGTTGCCCGCGAGCGGGCAACCTACATGGCTGCACGGCTGGCGAAAAGTAGCGCGGTGCTTTCGCTCGCGCTGGGAAAGTTTCAGCGCGGGCTAAAGCACCGCGCTACTCCGAGCCCGCGTTCGCGTGACTGTAGGAGCGGCTTTACGCCGCGATGGTCATCGCGAGTGGCATCACGCTCGAATCGCGGCGTAAAGCCGCTCCTACAAGAAAGACGCGCTCAGGGTGGCGGATGGAAGCCGGCGCTGGCGCCGACCCAGGTTTTGCCTTTGTTGAAATCGACGCCGTGCATCGCGCCTTTCGTGAGGCGGACGAGTTGGTTGACGAGGCGCGGCATCTCCGTGCCGTCGCCGACGAGGATGAGGCGCACTTCGGCTTTGGCGGGGCCGTCGGGCGTGGCGAGGATCGGCGCGTAGGCGACCTTGCGCTGGAGGAGCCACTCGGCGGGATTCGAGAGCGCGGCGATTTTTTCGCGAGTGGGCGCGATGTCGACGCCGAGGCCGGCGAAGGAGTAGAGCGGTTTCAGAACGTAGTTCTCGAGGTCGGCGGGAATGTTGCCGGCGAGTTCGCTGACGAAGCGGCAGTCGGGGACGTAGCGGCTCTTCAGGAACGGCAGCGTGTGTTTGCTGATGCGGAAATACCAGTTCGGGTGGCTGACCCACTGGACGTCGAGGCGGTCGTCGCGGAGATTGAAGCCGGGCTTGAAGTCGGGCTTGCGCAAAAGCTCGTCGAAGATGACGCGGTTGTAGAGGCGGTGGATCGGCACCTCGCGTCCGCCCGAGAAATACACGAGCTGGCGGCCGCGTTGTCGGATCTTCGACAGGCACATCGGGCGGACGTTGAGGAGGCTGTGCGTGCAGGCGAAATCGATGCGCGTCTTCTGCTTCTCGGGCTCGATCTCGAGGAGGACGACGTTCTCGGGCAGACAGTCGCCGAGGATGGCGGAGCGGAGTTCGTCGAGGTAGTGATCGTCCTGCTCGGCGGGCGTGGGCGGGGAGGAACCGGAGGGCAGGCGGGACGCCTGCGCTACGTCGGCGAAGTAGGGCGTGAATTCGGGCGGGATTTCCGGGAAGTGCGCGCGGTAGGTGTTCGTGAGGAGAACCTGCCAGCAGGCGACGGTGGGGAAACCTTGCAGCTCGATCAGCTGTGGGAGGACGCGGCCGTCGGTGTCGTGGCAGAGCGCGAAGTCGATGCAGAGGAAATGCGGGAACTCAGTCTCGTGCGGGACGGAGAGGTTGGCGGGGACGGCGTTGGCGGCGTGCTGGCGGAACTCGGGCGTGGCGAGCTGGCGCGTGATGTCGGTGGCGGCGTCGACGAGCGCGCGGGTCGTGGGTTCGTCGAGGAAGAGCGGCGACTCCGCGACGCGAAAGTCCACCGGCCAATACATCGAGCGGTTCAGCTCGCGCGTGAAAGCGGCGTAGCGAGTGTCGGTGAACGCGGCGTTGTAGCGCTGGCGGAGGGCGGGAATCATGGGCGGCGGCGGGAGTGATGCCGCGGGCGGGCGTTTTGGTTTTTAACCACGGATTACACGGATGACACGGATGGGTTTCAGCGGACGACGCGCTTCCAGCGGAGGTCGGAGTGCTTGAAGTTAAGGAGGAGGGCGACGTGCAGGCCGGTGATGTTCAGGTAGCCGAGCATCTGGGCGATGTGGCTTTCGTTGAAGTCGGTGACGACCTTCGGATCTGCGATGACCGCGTCGTGAACGATGAGGTCGGGGACCAGCGTGCCGATTTCGATACCGTCGTAGCGGACCACGAAGGGGTGTTGTTGGTCCACCTTGTGACCGCGCCTGGTCAGCTCAATCACGAGAGCGCGCTCGTAGAGTTTCTCGTCCAAGCCCGGCTTGAGCTCATTCAGCACCTTCATCGCCGCCCCGATGACGCTCTCGGTGATATTCTCGTGCAGCATGATCCGTGTTATCCGTGAAATCCGTGGTTAAAACCAGAGCGTGAGAGCGCGGCTAGAGCGCGCAGCGGAGGAAGAAAGAAATTGAACCACGGATTGCACGGATCACACGGATGGTCGGATCGCGGGGGCGGCGTAGCGGGCGTCGATGAACGCGGCGTTATAGCACTGGCGGAGGGCGGGGATCATCGGCGAAAGCAGAGCGCGACCAGGTTTTCCCGAGGAATTGTTCCGATGTATCGGCTATCAAAGGCCAGACTCCGGTTGTCGCCCATGACGAAAAAACTGTCTGCCGGCACTTTCACTACAACATTGCGCGAGATCGGCGCCTCCGCTTGCGAAACGAGAATTTCATGAGAGCGACCGTCAATTTTCTCAAGGATTCGCAGATTTCCGTCCACACTCCCGATCGTAGTGTGCGCAATGGGGTTTCCGTTAATCGAAACTTTCACGCCCGCCGTTTCGATGATGTCTCCGGGCAAGCCGACGATGCGCATAACCCAGAATTCAGTGCGATCCTCCACCGGCTGCTTAAAGATGATCACGTCGCCACGAACAAACCCGCCAGAGAACCTAACGGCTACTTTGTTTCCCCAGAAGACCTCTCCAGGCGCAATTAGCGGCGACATCGAGCGGCTGGATTGCCGATAGAAATCAACTATCCAGAGGCGTGCTACTGCAATGACGATCACCGCAGCACCTACCGACAGACCTATGGCGCGCCAACGCGATTGCATAGCTAGATCAGGAACTGGCCCTTCGCCATCACTTGTTCGTCGTCGAGCCAGATGTCGAAGTTTCTCCCGACGCAGTCGATGTGGGTCGTGCTTTTCCACGGCTGGCCGGTGTGTTCGCTATACGGGTGGCCGAAGGCGATGTGGATGCCGGGGAGCTTTTCGTCCTGCAGGATGTGGCCGATGATGCGCGTGCAGGCGAGGTTCGTGCCGATGGCGAATTCGCCGACGCGGTTCGAGTTCTCGTCGGTGTGACAATAGGCGTCGAACTCGCGGAGCAGTTCCTGGTTCGCGCACGCGAGGCCGGCGATGCGGTTGTCCTTGATGTCGATCGTCAGCGGCGTGGCGGCGATGTCGCCGTATTTCTGGCAGAGGTAATCGCCCACGACGCCGTCGACGACGAAGCGGCCGTTCGAGTTGAACGGCGAGGTGAAGATCTCGCCGCCGGGCAGGTTGCCCCATTTTTCCGGCGAGATGAGGCCGGAGGTTTTCACCCACTTCAGAGATTGCGAAAGTTCGGCGACGTAGCCGGTGCCGGCGGCGGTCTTGCACGTGACGCGTTTCGCGCGGCGGCATTTTTCGATCAGCTTTTGCGAGAGGGCGTCGACAGCGAGGAAGTCGGCGCGCATGCCTTCGAGCATGATCTGTTTGTTGATGTTCACCATGTGCCCGTGGCGGATCTTGCGCGGGTTGATGACGTCCATCATCTGCATGCGCGTGCGGAGCTCGCCGGTTTGGGTGATGCAGGCGTAGATCGAGACCTGCGATTGCGCGAGGTGCTCGAGGATGGCGGCGGGCATGTCGCGGTGCGGACGCGGGCCGTGGTCCTCGAGGATAAACACTTCGTAGGCGGCGCCGGTTTGCTCGACTTCGGCGACGAGCGCGGCGGCGATCTCGGCGCAGGCATTGTCGGCGATGATCGTCATGCGCTCGTGCTTTTTCAGCGCGAGGCAGATGTGGATCGCGTTGCGCGCGCCGGGCGTCAGCTCGGGGTCGAAGGTTTTTGGGAGCGTGGCGGCGGGCATGGGTGAAGAGCTGAGCGCGGAGGGCTGAGGGCGGAACGCCGGAGAGGGCGGCGTGGTGCGGGGAGCGTCGGAATACAAGGTGCGGGAGGTGTTCGGTGAATCTTTCCTCTTTCTCTCAATCTTTCTCTTTCTCCGGCTCGGACGGAAAGACGGCGAAGCACGCGATGAGAAGGAGAAAGATTAAGAGAAAGAGGAAAGAGAAAGATTAACTCAGAGCGGGAGGCCGTGGTGGGTTTCGGAGATGATGTAGTCGACGACGGTTTTGAGGTCTTTCGTCTTCTCGAAGACGGCGAGCTGGCGGTCAGCGCCGGTGCCTTGGGCGAGGATCGTCTGGACGTAGTCGATCTCCTTGCGCGAGCCGAGTTCGTCGACGACGTCATCGATGAACTCGAGGAGTTCCGCGATGAGGCTGCGCGTCTCGACTTCCTCCTGTTTGCCGAAATCGATCATCTTGCCCTTGATGCCGTAGCGGGCGGCGCGCCAGCGATTCTCGTTGATGAGGCGGGCGCGGTAGGTGCGGAAGCTCATGTTTTGCCGGTGTAGCTTGTAGAGCTTCGCGATGACGGCCTGCATGATGGCGGCGAGGCAGATCGTCTCGTCGACGCGCATCGGGATGTCGCACATGCGGAATTCGAGTGTGCCGAAGAGCGGGTGCAGGCGGATGTCCCACCAGATTTTTTTGGCGTTATCGATGCAGCCGGTCTTCACGAGCAGGTTCACGTAGTCGTCGAACTCGTTCACCGATTCGAAGAGGTCGGGGATGCCGGTGCGCGGGAAGCGCTGAAAAATCTGCAGGCGATACGACGCGTAGCCGGTGTCGCGGCCGACCCAGAACGGCGAGTTGGTCGAGAGCGCGAAGATGTGCGGCAGGAAGTAGCGCGCGGTGTTTTGCAGGTGAATCGCGGTCTCGCGGTCGGGCATGCCGAGGTGCACGTGCAGGCCGAAGATGAGGTTGGCGCGCGCGACTTGCTGGAGATCGTTGATCACGCCGGCGTAGCGTTCGCCGGGGGAAATTTTCTGGTCGATCCAGTGCGAGAACGGGTGTGTGCCGGCGGCGGCGATGCGGAGATTTTGCGAGCGGGCGAGGCGCGCGAGGTCGGTGCGGAGGCCGGTGACGGAGCGGCGCGCGTCGGCGATGTCGTGGCAAATGTCGGTGCCGACTTCGACGACCGACTGATGCATCTCGGGTTTCACGCGCTCCTTCAGGATCATCTTGCCGCCCTCGATGATCTCCTCGATGTGCGACTTCAGCTCGCGCGTGACGGGGTCGACGATCTGGAACTCTTCTTCGATGCCGAGGGTGAAGGTGTGGGATTTTTTGCGCGTGGGCATGGCGATCGACGGATGAGGAATGATGGATGAAGGATGAGAAGGCGCGGTGGCCTACGCACCTCCGCGGTGGGGCACGGACGGAGGTTATTTTTTCTTCGCCGCCGTCGCGGCGCCGATGAATTTTCCGGCGGCGCTCGCTTGGACGTATTTGCCCCAGGTGAGGTTGTCGGCGCCGTCGCGGTGGGATTTGGCGCGGGTGACGAGCATCCGGGCCGCGGCGTCGACGACCCATTTGAAATTTTCCTCGCCGACGGAGTTGCGGTCGGCGTCGGGCGCGGGGTTGCAGAAATCGATCGCGTAGGGGACGCCGTTGCTCACGCCGAATTCGACGGTGTTGAAATCGTAGCCGAGTGCCTGATTCAGCGTGAGGACGTCGCGCTTGATGCGCTCGAGCAACGCGGGCGCGGCAGGCGGACGGTCGACGACGTAGCGCAGGTGATGGGCGTTGCGCGGCTCGTAGGGCATGATGCGGACATCGGTGCCGCCGATGCAGTAGCAGCGGTAGTAGTCGTCGAATTGCACCTCGGACTGGAGCAGCATCACGAGCTGGCCGGTCTCGGCGTAGGCTTTGAAAAATTCGTCGGGGTTGTGGACCTTGTAGACGTTTTTCCAGCCGCCGCCCGAGTGCGGTTTGAAATACGCGGGCCAGCCGATGTAGCTGAAGATGCCGTCCCAATCCAAGGGGAACGCCAGATTGCTGAACGACTCCGCGCTGCAATCCGCGGGGTGATCCTTCGAGGGCAGGATGACGGTGTTTGGCACGGCGACGCCGAGTTTGGTCGCGAGGCAGTTGTTGAAAAATTTCTCGTCGGCGGACCACCAGAACGGGTTGTTGACGACGGCGGTGCCGTTGAGCGCGGCGTTTTTCAGATACGCGCGGTAGAACGGCACGTCCTGCGAGATGCGGTCGAGGATGACGGCGTAGGGCGACGGCGCGCCTTGCGCGACTTGGTTGATGTTCACCGGCTCGGCGACGATGCCGGGCTCGTTGAGGGAGTTGATGCGTTCGATGAGCGCGTGCGGGAAAGTGCGTTCCTTGCCGTGGAGGATGCCGATTTTTTTCATGGGGAGAGCGGGTTGAGTTGTGGTGTGGCGCCTTCTCGAACCTGTCATTGCGAGGAGCGGGGCGACGAAGCAATCCAGCCAGCTAGATTGCTGGATCGCCACGCCCGACTACGTCGGGCTCGCGATGACAAACGAGAGAGAAAGATTAAGAGAAAGAGGAAAGAGAAAGATTCGGGTGATGGCTTCGTGCCGGTCGCGGCGGGTGCGTCAGGTGTGGAGGAGGGAAAGGTAATGCGGAAACATGTCGCGCCAATAGTTCCAGTCGTGACCGCATCGCTGACGGTCGTCGAGGAAGTGCGGGATGCCTTTCGCGTTGAGGAGGCGCGAGAGGTGGTGGTTGCGGTCGCGGCAGATGTCGTGCTCGCCGGTGCCGAGGATGATGCCCATGCGCCGAACGTGTTCGAGAAACCACGGGTCGCCGAGATTGGGCAGGTAGTCGACGGGGTTGTTGAAGTAGGCGTTGTCGTCGTAGTAGCCGTCGAGAAACGAGCGGATGTCGAACGCGCCGCTGAGGCTCACGCAATACGCCGCGACGTCCGGGTGACGCAGCGCGAAGTTCATCGCGTGATACCCGCCGAAGCTCGCGCCGGCGACGGCGATCCGGCTGCGACCGGTCTCGTGCTGCGCGCGCGCGACGACGTCGTGCAGGATCACGCGCTCGTAGGCCATGTGCGTTTTCACGCGATCGGCCGGATGGATGGATTTGTTATACCAGCTCTGCTCGTCGATGCCGTCGGGACAGTAGAGTTTCACGCGGCCGGCGTCGACGAGGTGCGCGACGGAGCCGACGAGGCCGAAGTCCTTGTTTTGAAAATACCGGCCGAGCGACGTGGGGAACAGGATCACCGGCATGCCCGCGTGGCCGAACACGAGCATCTCAAAGTCCCGACTCAGGTGCGGCGTATACCAGCGGACGTATTGCTCGTGCATGCAGGGTGGGCGGGAGCAGGGGGTGTGCCCTTCCTGCATACGCGCGGGAGGGGCGGGTGCAAGCCGCGGCGCGGAGGAGAACCCCCGAAGTTTTTCAGGCCGCGTGCGCCGAGAAATCAGGGATGGAGGGCCGAACTCCCGCGAGGCCGATCGCTGCGCGGCGCGTGCCCCATTCGCGGCCGCGCGGGAGCTCGGCCCTCCAGTTTGGGATCGAAGCGAAAACGTCGTTCGCGTCGCCGGACTTGCGGCCGGCGGCAGCGCCCCCGTAGCGTGCGCGCCGACCGATGCCTGCTCCCGAACGCCGACCTCTTGCCCTCCGCTCCCGCCGCGTCCAACGCGCGCCGCAGCTCCGCGTGCTCGCGCGGTTTCATTCGCGGATTTTCCGCAACAGCCGCGACGTCACGATCTGGACGCCGCCGGGCTACGGCGATCCACGGCGGCGGCATCCCGTGATCTATTTCCAGGACGGGCAAAACATCTTCGACCCGAAGACCGCGTTCGGCGGCGTCGCCTGGGCGGCAGGCGAGACGGCGGAAAAACTCCTGCGCGCTCGCGAAATCGTGCCGCCGATCCTCGTCGGCATCGCCAACACCGGCGTGCACCGGATCGACGAATACACGCCGACGCGCGCCGACTACGACGGCATGGACGGCGCGAAGCTCCGCAGCGCGGGCGACGCGAAACGCTACGCGCGCTTCGTCGAGACCGAGCTGAAGCCCTTCATCGACGCGCGCTACCTCACGCTGCCCGGCCCGCGCACGACCTCGATCGTCGGCTCGTCGATGGGCGGGCTCGTCTCGCTCTACTTCGGTCTCTGGCATCCGCGCGTGTTCGGCAACGTCGCGGCGCTCTCGCCGTCGCTGTGGTGGGACGACCGCGTCGCGCTGCGCGATTTCGCGCGTCTGCCGCGCAAGCTCGACGTCCGCCTCTGGCTCGACATGGGCACGGCGGAGCCGGGCTGGGAAGTGGCGCAACTTTTCCGCGACACGCTCGTGGCTAAAGGCTGGACGCAGGGCGCGGACCTCGAGTATCGCGAGATCGCCGGCGCCGAGCACAGCGAGCGCGCTTGGGCCGCGCGATTGCCGGACGTGTTGCGGTTTTTGGTCGGACGCGAGCGGTAAAAGCCCATTCGGCTTGCCGGAGGGCCCGCGTCCCCGCGGGCCGCCGGTTTTCGCGTTCTCTTCGTTCGCGTGGGTCGCGCTGATCCGGCGGGAATCGATGTGCGTTCGCGGTCCGCGGGGACGCGGACCCTCCACGCTACCGCTGCATCAGTGCGTCGAGCATCTCCACGTCGGGTGCGCCGCCGAAGAATTCCCAGCCGTGCCACTCGAAGACGCCGAAGTCGCCTTTGTATTCCCAGTTGGCCCACGCGAGGCTTTCACGCTCGAGCACGGCGACGAAGTCGCGATAGTAGGCCAGCCGGTCGGCGCGCGGCACGGTCGGCAGACAGCCGAACTCGCCGCAGTAGAGCTGCAGGCCGAGTTCCTTGGCGCGGTCGATGGCGGGCTTCAATTCCTGGCGGAGGCGCGCGGGGCTCCAGTTCTCGGCGGCGCTGCCGAGCTGGTCGATCAACGGCTGGTTGCCGGACGCGCGAATCTTCGCGAGGTCGTCAGCCGCGATCGTCGGGCCGGGATAATGCACGGGCCCGGTGTAGGCTTTCAGCGGCACCCAGCTCGCCTTGTGGTGCGTGAACGGGAACGGCGCGTAGCAGTGCGTGCTGAGGATGATGTTCTTGTCGCCGGCCGGCACGCGCAGGTGCGGGAACGTCCACGGGCCTTGCCACTTGTTCGAGCCGATCACGACGACGCGCGTCGGCTCGGTGGTGCGGATTTGCGCGAGGGTCGTCGCGGCGAGTTTGTTCCAGTCCTCGTGATCGTCGGTGACCGGCTCGTTCATGATCTCGTAGGCGACGGCGTCGACGGGCTGATCGCGAAGGCGCGCGGAGAGTTCGCGCCAGAGACCGAGGAAATGCTCCTGCGATTTCGGGTCGGTCCAGAGCGTGTTCTTCAGGCCTTCGTTCTCGGCGTTGAAGTGATGCGCGTGCACGGTGTGGAGATCGACGATCACGCGCAGACCGTTCGCGCGCGCCCAGCGGATGGCGCTGAGCATCAGGGCGAAGTTCTCCTCGTTCGGGCGTCCATCCTTGAGCCACAGCTCCGACTCGTCGATCGGCAGGCGCACGTGATCGAAACCGCTGCGCGCGATGAAGCGCAGGTCGTTTTCGGTGATGAACTGCGTGCGCGGCTGGCCGGCGTATTGCGAGAGCCAGTGGCTGAGATTCGTGCCGCGACGGATGCGAAAGCCGGAGGGATTGAGCGGCGCGGCGGAGTCGGCGGCGCGGGCCACGACGGCCGCGAGCGAGGCGATCAGCGTGACCGAACAGAGGAACGAGGCGAGTTTCATGGGGACGGGCCGGAGCAGCGTGGGTCTCGGCGGTGGCGAGACGGCAGGCGCAGGGGTGAACGGGGTGAGACGGCGCCATTCAAAGGCGACGCGGCCCGCGCCGACAAGGCCGCCGGCTTTCTATCGGTTGCACGGCTTTGGAGTTTGTTTGCCGCGGCTCGTCGGGGACGACTCGCCCTACCGTGACGACCGACGCGTCAGTTCAACTCGCTCAGTCGCGCAACTGCCGGTCGATCCAAGACGACGCGAACTGCGTGGCGACGACCGAGAACGTGAACAGATAAAGCCCGAGGCCGATTTCGATTTTGGCGAGTCCGGCGGCTTTCATGACGACGATCAGGATCGCCACGACGAACACGTCGAGCATCGACCATTTACCCACGCTCGCGACGCGGGCGTGGAGGCGCTGGATGCGCGGGAGGTTTTTGTCGCGCTCGAGCCAGATCAGGCTGAGCAGGCCGAGCTTGGCGGCGGGGAAAACGAGCGTGAACAGCGTCAGCACCGCGAAGAGGAAATACTCGCCCTCTTGAAAGAGCATCACGATGCCGCCGACCACCGAGACGGCTTCGTGGAAAATCCAGAACTTCGACACGTGGAAAAACGGGAAGAAGACGCCGCTGAGGAACAGCGCGGCGGCGACAACGAGCAGGACGGGCACAGCGGCAGCCGGGCGAGCGGGCGTGGACATGGCGCGAATGCAGGCGGAAGCAGGCGCGGCGCGCAAGCCGGCGCCGCAGCGGGTTGCGTTGGGTGGAGCGCGTTGACCTCAACGCATTCGCGCGTGAGCGCGCTGGGGCAACGCGCTCTGCCGTGCACTGCAAAAAGAGAGCCCGCCTCGCGGCGGGCTCTCGCGCACCCAGAAAAAGGGGAGCCGAAATTTCGTCTGCCTGGTGGCGGAAGCCGTGAGGCTTTCGCCGCGTCGCGGCAGCGAAATTCTGACGAAGGGCGGACTCTCGCTGCGCTCGGAACCGCTACGGGACCGAGCGGCAGAGCTCTTACTCGAGGCCGGTGACGTTGACGTCGTTCGGGTGCTCGACGGCGAACTTCACCGTGATCTCGCGCTTCTCGCCGGGCTTCAGGTCGAGCGTCCACTTCAGCGTGCCTTCGTCGGTGGGCTTCACGTCGCGGGCGTCGGGCACGAGCTGTTTCACGACCACCTTTTCGTTGCGCGAGAGCGGAATCTGGTCGGCGACGATCACGCGCTCGGCGGACTTCTTGTTGTTCTGAATCGTGACGAGATACTCGTAGGTGATGCGCTTGCCGGAGTTGGTGAGGCCGGTGTCCTCGGTGAATTTCTGCACGCGCTTGTGCTTCACGCTGATTCCCTCGTCGGCGCCGAGCGCGAGGTCGAATTTCTCGCCGGCCATCACGGTGCGGAGATTGCTCGTGGCGACGAAGGTGCCGTCGAGGAACACGTTCATCGCGCCGGCGAGCAGCGGGAACTCGGTCGAATTGACGACCTTCGTCGTGAGGAACGCGGTGGCTTGGCGCTTCGGCACGGTGAGGTATTCGGGATTGGCGGCGAGCTTGGTGGACGCGATCGGCACTTTCTGCGCGGAGCCGTCGCTCGGGATCGAGGCGGCGGTGGCGATCTTGAAGGACGCGCTGGTGGCGCCGGCTTCGAGGGTGGCGGAGGCGTCGGTCGCGTCGAAGCTCTCGGGTTTGCCGCCGGCTCCCTCCGCGTCGCTCGTGAGCGTCTGCATGTTCACTTCGCGCGGAGCGTTGGCGGCGGCGTAAGCCATCGCGGGAGTGGCCTTGAGCCGGGCCGAACGGTCCATTTCCTGACGGCGTGCCTGTTCGAGGATGATCGGGTTGAACACATCCAAATTCCACGCCGTCAGCACCGGCGCTGCGCCGCCGAGCGACGGGCGGGCGGTGGACAGCGTGAGCGCGACGTTTTTCCAATCCTCGCCGGTCGTCTGATGCACGACGCCAAAATAGCTCAGCGCCACGGCGCGTTCGCTGCTGAGCACGCGCGCGTCGTAGCTGGGAATCCAACGAGCGTTGCCGACCGTGTAGGAGAGCGCGAGGTCGAGGTTGCCGGCTTGGGCGGCGGAGACGCGGACGACGACGGTCTTAAAACCTTTGCCGCCGGTGCCGCGGAGCTCGTTGAGCTGCTGCTCGAGGGCGGCGATCTTGTTGCCGAGGTCTTCGCGTTGCTGGTCGAGCTTCTGGTTGGCTTGCGCGAGTTCGAGCAGTTGTTTCTGGCCGAACTCGAGCGTGGCGCGCACGTCGTCGAGCTTCGGGCGACCGGCGTCCTTCGTGGCGGCGACGGCGTTTTTCATGAACTCGTTGATGCTGTCGCGCTGGCTGTTGAGCACGGTGACTTGGTCGCCGAGGGAGCGGTCGTCGTTGCGGAGCGCGCGGAGCTGGTCCTCGATCTCCTTCACGCGGGCGTTGGGCGTGAAGTCGACGAACGTGCGGCGCGCCGCGACGTCGAGGATGGTGGCTTGCGCGGTGCCGCGGCCGCTGACTTGCACGGATTGGTCGAGCAGGCCTTCGGGCAGGTTGGCGAAGACGAGTTCGGTCTGGCCGCCGGCGAGTTCGACGGTGGCGGTGCGGGTGACGACGGCGCGATCGGTGTAGACCGTGACGGCGGAGATGACGGATTCGACGGGCGCCGCGGTGAGCGCGGTCGCGACTAAAGCGAGGAGGCCGGAGAGCCGGAGGGATTTCATGAGTTGATTGGGTGCAAAATGGACCACGGACAGACGCGCTGGTTCTTAGAGAAAATCTGTTCAATGCGCCACACTCGACTATTGGTCGAACATGCCCCAGCTCGCCGGTCAGGTCGTCATCATCACGGGCGCTTCGTCGGGCATCGGCGAAGCCACGGCGCGCCGCCTCGCGCGCGCCGGCGCGAAGGTCGTGATCTCCGCGCGCCGCCAAGCGCGCCTCGATGCGCTCGCACGCGAACTCGACCCGACCGGCGCGGCCGTGCTCGCGGTCGCGGGCGACGTGACGAGCGACGCCGACCGCCGCCGGCTCGTCGACGCGACGCTCGCGAAATTCGGCCGCATCGACGGCCTCGTGAACAACGCCGGCTACGGCACGCGCGGGCCGGTGGAGATCGTGCCGCTCGAAGCGATCCGCCGGAATTTCGAGACGAACGTCTTTTCGCTCATCGCGCTCACGCAGCTCGTGCTGCCGACGATGCGCACGCAAGGCAGTGGCTGCGTCGTGAACATCGGCTCCGTGGCCGGCCGCATCGCGCGCCCGCTCTCAAGCATCTACGACTCCACGAAGCACGCGCTCGAGGCGATCACCGACGGCCTGCGCGGCGAACTGGAACCGTTCGGCGTGCGCGTGACGCTGATCCGGCCGGGCTACATCGTGACGGAGTTCGTCAACGTGGCCGACGCGGCGTCGGACGACATTCTCGCGCACGCGGGGCCTTACGAGCCGTTCCTCGCGGGCTTTCGCGTCGGCTACAAGAAACTGCAGCGCGTCGCCGGAGCGCCCGACGACATCGCGCGCTGCGTCGAGGCCGCGCTCGCGAGCGACAATCCCGCGCCGCGCTACAACGCGCCGTTCCACGCGAAGGTGTTTCTGCTGCTAAAGTGGCTGCTGCCCGCGCGGCTGTTCGCGCGGATCACGCGACTGCGGAAGTGAGCGGCGGACGCGGGCGCGGTTGTGGAAGGTAGGGCGAGTCGTCCCGACGAGCCGTCGCTTTCGGGTGAATCTGCTGATCCCGACCCGCCTACAAGATCCAAGCGAACGAATCTCCGCCGACGGAAAGCGGCTCGTCGGGACGACTCGCCCTACCTCGACGCACGCGATCGTCAGCCGGTCTCGTAAACTGCAACGAAGCCCTCAGCGGTCGCTAGCCGGCAGATTCGTTTCCGGCGGCTTCTCGTCTTTCCGGAACGCGAGACTGCCGAGCCACCAGGCGAACGCGCCGCCAATGACCATCGCCACGAGACTCAGCCATAGCGGCACCGCGTGTCCGGCGATGCGGATTTCAAGTTGCAGGAGCAAGCGCCCGAAGTGCGCGAGCACGAAGAGCCCGGCGAGCACGGTGACGACGCGAAGCGCGAGCGCCCGCGAATGCAGGGCCTCGTGGAAATCGAAGTGATGGACGTTCATGGTAATTTCCCCTTTCAACGCGGCGCCGTGATGGCGACCGCACCTAGCGTAGGTTACGCCGACACGGGGCGCCCGACGAGTGGGATTCTTGGAATGCGCGCGGGGAGCGGCATCGGCGCGCGGCCAACCACCCCCCGAACCCGACCGGGCAGGTCGAGCGCGTTGCCCCCAACGCGCTCGCGGACTTTCGCTGCGGACCGCAATCCCGAGCGTCTTGAGGTCAAGCCGCTCCACCTCGGAAGCGCGGCTCAGTTCAATCTGTTTTCGCTGGCGGTTCGGGCGGCTGGGCGAGGAACGCGTGCAACTCCGCCGCGAACTTCGGGCCGATGCCTTCGGCTTGGGCGAGCTCGTCGGGTGTCGCGGCGCGCAGGCGGTCGATGGAGCCGAAATGCGCGAGGAGCGCGGCTTTTCGCTTTTCGCCGAGGCCGGGGAAATCGTCGAGGATGCTCTCCTTGATCTTTCGCGAGCGGAGGTCGGCGTTGTAGGTGTTCGCGAAACGGTGTGCTTCGTCGCGCAGGCGCTGGAGGATGTTCAGGCCCGGGTGGCCGAGCGGGAGGTTCAGCGGGTCGCGTCCGTCGGGGAAGATGATCGTCTCGTGCTTCTTCGCGAGGCCGATCATTTTCGGTGGCGGACACTCGAGCGCGAGGAACGCTTTCAACGCCGCCGCGATCTGCCCGCGGCCGCCGTCGATCACGACGAGATCGGGAAATTGTTTCTGTTCCTCGATGAGCCGGCGGTAGCGGCGGCCGACGACTTCCTCCATCGCGCGGAAGTCGTCGTTGCCGATGAAACTCTTGATCGAGAAACGCCGGTAGTTGGCCTTGTCCGGCACGCCGTCGGTGAAGTGCACCATCGACGCGACGACGAACGTGCCGCTGATGTGCGAGATGTCGAAGCACTCCATGTGCACCGGCGGGCTGGGCAGGCTGAGCGCTTCGCCGAGCAGGCGCAGCGCTTCTTCGTTCGGGCGGAGCTGGGTCAGGTCGCGCGTGAACTTCCGCGTCTTCGAGAGCGTGCGCTCGAGCGCGAGCACGACGTCGCGCAGCTCGGCGGCTTTCTCGTATTCCTGTTTCGCGGAGCGCGCCTGCATCTCCTCGCGCAACGCGTCGAGCCACTCGCGGCTCTTGCCGTCGAGGAAATCGCACGCCTGCTCGACGCGCGCGCGGTAGTCGGCGGCGGAGACTTCGTTGGGCCAGCCGTAGAGTTCGGCGCGCACGTCTTCGTAGAGTTGGTAGCGGCCGTCGGGGAGCTTGAGCGGGTGCGCATCGCCGAGGAGGACGCCGAACTGCTTGCGCATCGTCGCGAGCGTGCGGCGCAGGAGGCCGGAGTGGGCGAACGGCCCGAAGTAGCGCGAGCGGTCCTCCTTGCGGAAGCGCGTGAGCGCGAAGTGCGGCATCTCGTGCTCGAGATTCACGCGGACGAGGAGGAAGCGTTTGTCGTCGGTGAAGTCGGTGTTGTATTTCGGGCGCCACTGTTTGATCAGCTTGCCTTCGAGGAGGAGCGCTTCGGGCTCGGACTTTACTTCGATCGTCTCGAAGTCGGCGATCATCTCGATCAGCGTGCGGATCTTCGGCTGGTGGCGGAGCTGGCGTGTGCGACCAGGTTGGAAGTAGGACGAGACGCGCTTTTTCAGGCTCTTGGCCTTGCCGACGTAGATGATGCGGCCGAGCCGGTCCTTCATCAGATAAACGCCCGGCGTGTCCGGCAGCGCGCGGACTTTTTCGCGAATGGCGTCGATGGAGCGGGGTTCAGGCATGGGCCGGTGGCCGGCGAGACGCCGGCAAGTGACAAGGGCCAAGTGACAAGTGGCAAGCTGCCGACGCGTGTGCGCGCGCGCACGAGGGCGCGGGCGCGATCGCGCGCGGCGCTCTTTCGTGTGATTCGTGTGTTTCGTGGGCCATTCCGGGCTTCAGGCGGCTGGATTTTTGGGAATTTAGCGCTACGGTCCGCCCTAGGACATGGCCGACCACCCGACGAACAATTCCCAGCCTTCCCCGGCTGGCAAATCAACTCCGCGCTTCGAGCTCGTGACGCTCGGCGACGAGCTGCTCCTCGGGCTCACGGCCAACTCGCACCTCACCTGGATCGGCGCGCAACTCGGCCGACGCGGCGTGCAGCTCGACCGCAACGTCACGATCTCCGACGACGCCGATGCGATCGCGCGGCAATTTCGCGAGAGCTGGTCGCGCGCCGATGTCGTCATCACCAGCGGCGGGCTCGGGCCGACGTGCGACGATCGCACGCGCGAAGTGATCGCTGAGGTGCTCGGGCAGGAACTCGTCTTCGACCCGACGCTGATGACGGCGATCGAGGAGCGTTTCGCGAAATTCAACCGCACGTGCACGCCGAACAATCGCAAGCAGGCGTTCCGCTTCGCACGCGGCGAAGTGTTGCCCAACCCGAACGGCACGGCGCCCGGACTCTGGGCGCAGCAAGACGGGAAAGTGGTCGTGATGCTGCCGGGGCCGCCGAACGAACTGCAACCGATGTTCCTCGAGCAAGTGCTGCCGCGGCTCGCGCAGCTCGGACTCATTTCCGAACAGGAATCCTACATCCAGCTCCGCACCGCCGGCGTGGGAGAGTCGATGCTCGAGACGCGTTTCCAGCCGATCTTCGGCCGCTACCCGGGGCTCGGCATCGCGTATTGCGCGCACCAGTGGAAGGTCGATTGCCGCGTGAGTTCGCCGGATGGAAAATACTCGCGCGACACGCTCGAAGCCATCGCCGACGAGTGCGCCGCGCTGCTCGGCGACGACTTTGTGTGCCTCGGCCACGACTCGCTCGCGAAGGTCACGGCGGATCATCTCCGCCAGAGCGGTCGCACGCTTGCCGTCGCGGAATCGTGCACCGGCGGGTTGCTCTCGAACAGTTTCACCGACATCTGCGGCGCCTCGAAATTCTTCATGGGCGGCATCGTCAGCTACAGCAACGACTCGAAGATGCTGTTGCTCGACTGTCCCGAGTGCCTGCTCTCGCAGCACGGCGCCGTCAGCGCGGAGTGCGCGGTGGCGATGGCCTGCGGCGTGGCCGAGCAGCTCAGCGCCGACTACGGCCTCGCGATCACGGGCTACGCCGGCCCGACAGCGGGCAAGTGCTGCGACGAGAACGCGGTCGGCACGGTCTACATCGGCCTGCATTCGCCGGCCGGCGATTGGTCGAAGAAACTCAGTTATCCCGGCGCGCGCGCGACCGTGAAACAACGCGCGGTCACGGCGGCGATCGACTGGCTGCGACGCGAAGTCGTCCGCGAGGCACGCCGCGCCGCGCAGCCGTTGGTGAATTGAGAAGGAGCGTGAGGGGCGTTGTCGGATGGGGTCGCTGCCCCCGCCTCGAAAGACAGCATCACCGGCAACGCCGGCGGGGTCGGCGACCCCGCCCTACATAAGTCAGCGCGAGCCACAACGGCGGGCGACAATTCGGTTGCACGGCGATCGTCGTGAAGCTGTCTTCTTCGCACGGGCCAACCACCATCCATGAAAATTGCTGCATATCTCGCTACATTGGTTGTCCGCCTGCTCGGTATTTATCTGTTGTTCAAATCGGCCGGCGATTTGCTGACGCTGGCTGCTGCCGGCTTCCATTCGCCGGTCATTAACAACCGTGCCATCGTGCTCGTAATCGAGATCGGGGTTGGCGCAGTGGCGGTCCTCCTGGCCGGTCGCATCGTGCGGCTCTTCACCGTCGATGCTCCGCTCGGCAACGAGTGAGTAGCCCGCGCTTGCCAGCGGGCGCGGCGGGCGTTGTGTGTTGAGCGATGCCTTCCGCCAAGCCTTTCGTTTTCATCTGCGGTCCCGACGACTTTCTCGTCGGACGGATGGGCAAGGAGCGGTTCGAGGCCATGGCCTCCGAGGCGGGCGCGGACGATTTTTCGCGCGAGATCGTCAGCGGTTTCGCCAACAACGTCGACGAAGTCGCAACCGCCGTGAACCGTTTCCGCGACGCCGTGCAGACGGTCGCGATGTTCGGCGGCAAACGCGTCGTGTGGTTCAAGGACGTGAACTTCCTCGCCGACACCGTCACCGGCCGCTCCGAAGGCGCGCTGAACCAAGTCGAGGCGCTGCAGGAACTGCTCGGCACGGTCGATCCGACGAACGTCGGCGTGATCGTCACCGCCGCGCCGATCGATCGCCGGCGGAGTTTTCCGAAATGGTGCGAGTCGCACGCGGACTTCGAACTGATTGGCGGCGATGCCGACAGCGCGGCCGAGGGGCTGGCAGGCGTCGCGCTCGCCGAGGCGCGCGAGATCGGGGCGAGCTTCGGCGACGGTGCGGTGGAGCTCTTGCTGACGAAGGTCGGCGCGAACACGCGGCTCATCACCGAAGAGGTGCGCAAGCTCGCGACGTTCGCGGGCGACGGCGCGACGATCGAGGAGGCGCACGTGGCCGAGCTGACGCCGAACGTGGCCGAGGGCGACTTCTTCGAGGCGGCGGACCGGTTTTTCGCGGGCGATTTGCGCGGCACGCTCGACGCGCTGCAGCGGCACTTCTTCGCCGGCGGCGACTCGCGTCCGCTCATTTCGTCGCTCCAGAATCGCAACCGCATCCTCATCCAGGCGCGCGTGCTGATCGACGGCGGCGACCTGCGCGCGCCGTCGGAGAAATTCGGTTTCGACAAGGCGGCGTGGGCGCGCGCGCAGGGCGCTTACGCGACTCACTTCGGCGGCGATACGGAGAAGAGCTCGTTCAACCTCTTCACGCAAAACCAGTGGTATGCCGGCAAGCTCGTCGCGGGCGCGAAGCTGCCGACGTTGCGCCGCCTGATCGACAATCAGCAGGAATTCATCCGCGCGTTCGAGGAGATCATCCGCCGCCCGAACGAACAGGAAACGGTGATGCGCGAGATGGTGGTGCGGTGCCTGGGTGCGTGAGGCGCGCAGACGGCGGGAGGCGGTTTTTGTAGGAGCGGCTTTACGCCGCGATGGGTTTCAAGCGCGCGCCGCGCTCGCATCGCGGCGTAAAGCCGCTCCTACAGCCCAAACGACGGAAACCGGCCCTACCGCTCCACGCTCGTGGCATCGATCTCGAACGCGCTCGGGCGCGGGCGGCGCGGGAACCAGCGCGGCACGGCGCGCTTGTAGTCCTCGTAGATCGCGCCGAAACGGAAGCTCATCTCCGGCTCCTCGTGCAGCACGACGGCGAGTTGCGCGACGCACGCCGTGCACAGCAGGTAGAGCGCGATGCGCCACGATTCGAAATAGACCGCCTCGCTCGCGAGGACGACGCCGAGCGCGAGATACATCGGGTTGCGCACCCAGCGATAGCAGCCGCGTTGGACGAGTTTGCGGGGGCTGTCCCACGGCGCGACCGTGCCGCGGCCCCTGAACGTGAATTGCCACGCGCACGCGAGGTAGGTCGCGAATCCGAACAGCGTGCCCGCCGCGGCCGCCCACTCATGGAAGCGGAGGCCGCCCTCGATCCAGATCGGGTGGCGCTCGAAAAAGCGCAGCGGCACCCAGCCCACCACCGTGGCGGGGAGGAGCAGCGAGAAAACGATGCTGCGGAGAATTAGCATCCGGGAATCACGAGCGTGGGGTTTTCGCGATCGCGACGAAGTCAGCCGCATTCGCTCCCGGTCGCAAGCAAATGTCCGCCGCATGACCCGCGACGATAAACGCGCCGGGGCGCTGCCGCTCACACGCCGCCGATGGGTAATTCGAACCAGAAAACCGCGCCGCCGCTCGCCGGAAATTCCGCGCCGACCGCGCCGCCCTGCGCTTCGACGAGCTGCTTCACGATGCTCAGACCGAGGCCGTGACTTTCCTCGCCGCCTGTGGGGCGCGGTGAGAGACGGGCGAATTCCGTGAACAACGCGCCGCGCTCCGCCGCCGGCACGCCGGGGCCGCAGTCGGCGACCTCCACGCGCGCGCGCAGTCCGGCTTCGCGCGTGCGCACGACGATGCGGCTGTCGGGCGGCGAAAATTTCAGCGCGTTGCTCACGTAGTTCGTCAGCGCCTGGTAGGCGTGTCCAGCGTCGGCGCGCGCGGGCGGGAGCGCCTCGGCGAGTTCGAGCGCGAGGAGCATGCGCTTGTTTTCCGCGGCCGGTTCCTGCTGCGCCGCGACGGCGGCGGCGAGGAGGTTGAGATCGCAGCGGCCCGCGGGCGTCTGCGCGCCCGAGCGGCGCAGGTCGAGGAACGTGTCGACGATGCGCTGCATCTGTTTCGCGGAGGAATGAATGCTGTCGAGATACTCGGCGATCTCGGGCGCGGGCTTTTTGCGCTTCGCGAGTTCGCCGGACATGAGGATCAGGCAAAGCGGATTGCGCAGGTCATGACTCGCGAAGCGCATGAAGCGCTCCTTCAGCGTGAGCTGCTGCTGGAGTTCGCGCTGGAGGCGGCGGATCGTGAGGTGCGTGTTCACGCGCGCGAGCGCCTCCTCGTGCTGGATCGGCTTGGTGATGTAGTCGACGGCACCGGCCTCGAAGCCCTTCAGTTTTTCCGCGGTGTCGGCGAGCGCGGTCATGAAAATCACGGGGATGTCGCGCGTCTCGGCGCGCTGCTTGAGGCGGCGGCACGTGGCGAAGCCGTCGATGCCGGGCATCATCACGTCGAGGAGGATGAGGTCGGGGGCGTTGCGCGCGGTGAGCGCGAGGGCGTCCTCACCGTCCTCGGCCACCAGGAGCGAGAAGCCCGCGCCGCTCAGGCACTCGGCCAGCACGCTGAGGTTCGCGGGGGTGTCGTCGACGAGGAGGATGGTTTCGGGCATGGGGCGGAAAAGGCGGATGGGCTGAAAGGCGGAAAGGCTGAGGACGGCAGACTGAGGATGGCGGGCTTTTGTAGGAGCGGCTTTACGCCGCGATCCGTTCGGGCGCGGCAAGCGCTTCGGAGCAATCGCGGCGTAAAGCCGCTCCTACCGTCAAGTCGTGCGAGATCGCGGGCGCGGGGAACATCGTCAGCCTTTCAGCTCTTCGGTCCTTCCGTCTTTTCCTCCGCGCGGTAGCGCGAGACGAGCGAGCGGATGGCCTTCATCTTGAAGCGCGCGGCGAGTTCCGTGACTTGCTGCGCGAAGCCGGCGAGGCGCGGATCCTCGGCGGCGATCTTCTGCACGAATGCGCGCACGGCCGCCACGTCGCCGCTGCTCGCCAGCTCGAAGAGCTGCTCGGCCTGCGCGGGCGCCGGCGGGAACGGCAGCGTCGGAAACGGCGCGGAGGTCTCGCCGGGCGCGGCGGTCGCGTCGCTGAGTTTCCAGGTGAGGCCGAGGTGGCGGCCGATGAGCGAAAACAGTTCCTCGTCCTTGAACGGTTTGGCGAGGAATGCCACGCAGCCGGCGGCGAGCGCGTTGGCGTGCTGCTGGTCGTGTGCGCTGGCGGAGATCGCGATCGTGACCGGCGCGGCGTCGCCGAGCTCGTCGTGCAGGCGGCGTGCGGCGGCGAGACCATCGAGGTGCGGCATGCGGACATCGAGGAGAGCGAGATGCGGTTTCGTTTCGCGGGCGAGGCGGACGGCCTCCTCGCCGTCGGTGGCGGTGGTAA
This sequence comes from Opitutia bacterium, assembly GCA_016187945.1. Classification (GTDB taxonomy): domain Bacteria; phylum Verrucomicrobiota; class Verrucomicrobiia; order Opitutales; family Opitutaceae; genus Didemnitutus. The sequence continues at coordinate 199,533 of JACPIT010000005.1, read as the reverse complement.
TCTCGAAGCCGAGCGGCTGGAGCAGGTCGAGCAGCAGCACGCGGTTCGGCTCGTGATCGTCGGCCACGAGCACGCGACGGCGCGGGCCGTCGTAGCCGGTGATGCGCCACGGCGCCGACGAGCCGGCCGGCGCGGGCGCGCTGGTGCCTTCGCGCAGCACGGCGTCGAACCAGAAGCGCGTGCCCCAGCCGACGCGGCTCTCGACGTGCAGGCGGCTGCCCATCTGCTCGACGATGTTGCGACTGACGTTGAGGCCGAGGCCGGTGCCGCCGACGCGCTGGCGATGATCGCCGAGCTGCGCGAACGGCTCGAAGAGCTGCGCCTGATCCGTTTCCGGAATGCCGGGGCCGGTGTCGCTGACCGAGAAACGCACCGCGCCGAACAGCGCGCGTTCGATCGTGAACACCACGCCGCCCTGCTGCGTGAACTTCACGGCGTTGCTCAGCAGGTTGAAAAGCACCTGGCGCAGCCGTTGCGCGTCGCACACGACGGTGCGCGGCAGGTCGGCGGCGAACGAGGTTTCGAGGCGCAGGTTTTTCTCGCGGGCGCGCGGCGCGAAGACTTCAGCGACGTTCTGGCAAAATTCGAGCAGACCGAACTCGCTCGGGTGCAGCTCGAGTTTGCGCGCCTCGATCTTGGCGAGATCGAGCACGTCGTTGATGAGCGCGAGGAGATGCTCGGCCGACTGGTGGATGACGCCGATGCCGGCACGCTGCTTCTCGGCGAGCGCGGTGTCGCGGCGGAGGATTTGCGTGTAGCCGAGGATGCCGTTGAGCGGCGTGCGCAACTCGTGGCTCATGCTGGCGAGGAACTGCGTCTTGGCGCGGCTCGCCTCGTCGGCGGCTTCCTTCGCGGCGCGGAGCGCGCGGTCGGCCTCGCGGCGCGCGGTGACGTCGATGACGACGCCCTCGAAGTGATCCGGCTCGCCGTTGGGGCGGCGGATGACGCGCACCGACTCGGAGACCCAGACGTGCGAGCCGTCGCGGCGGTGGATTTCCGATTCGAAGTCGCTCACCTCGTCGGCGCTGCGGATCAGTTGGAGAAACTCTTCGCGCCGGCCGGGCTGCACGTAGAATTTCGCGCGGATGTCGCTCACGCCCTCGATCATCTGCTCCGGCGAATCGTAGCCGAGCATCCCGGCGAGCGCGGGGTTCACGCGGAGGAAGTGGCCGTCGGGCGTGGATTGGTAGAGGCCTTCGACGGCGTTCTCGAAGATGCCGCGGAACTGGCGCTCGGCGCGCGCGAGCGCCTGCTCGGCCTCGCGGCGGCGCACGGCGGCGGCGGCTTGTTGCGCGACGAAGTCGACGAGGGCGAGGTCGTCGGCGTCGTAGGCGCTGGCGTTGTCGTAGCTGTGGAGCGCGAGGGCGCCGACGACGCGTCCGTCCGCGAGCAGCGGGGCGCCGAGACGCACGAGCGGGGCGGCGGACGGCGGACGGTAGTCGCCGCGCGCGCCGAGGATTTTCGTCAGCTCGGCCTGCGTGATGAGCGTCGGACGGCCGGACTGGATGACGTATTCGGTGAAGCCGAGGCCGAGCGCGCGGGCGGGCGGGTGCTGCGGCTGGCCGCGGTCGTGTTCGTCGGAAAAATATGGAAACGACACGGTGCGGCCGTCGGCGCTGAGGAGTGCGATGTAGAAATTCCGCGCCGGCATCAGGCTGGCGATGATGCGGTGCACCTCCGAGAACAGCGCGTGCAGGTCGCCGCCGGCGAGCACGGCCCGCGAGATGCGGTAGGTGGCTTCCTGCACCTGCTCGCGGCGGCGGCGCTCGGTGAGGTCGATCGCGGTGATGAGCATCGCGGGGCGGCCGCCGAGTTCGAAGACGTCGGCGTTGAGCAGGACGTAGCGCGGCTCGCCGCGCTTGTTGTGGAAAACCGTTTCGTAGCCGTGGACGAAGCCGCGCGCGCGCAACTCCGCGAGCACGCGCTCGCGCTCGAGTTTGTCCGCCCACACGCCGAGATCGACCGAGGTGCGGCCGATGACTTCCTCGCGCGTGAAGCCGGACGCGCGCAGGAACGCGGCGTTCGTTTCGAGAATCTTCGCGCTGGCGAGATCGGCGAGCAGCATGAGCGCCGGGCTGGCGTGGAAGGATTTCGTGAAATAGTCCTGCGACTCGCGCTGGATCGCCTCGCTGCGACGGCGCTCGACGGCGCTGGCGACCTGGCTGGCGACGAACGTGAGGAGGCGCTTCGCCTCCTCGCCGTAGACCGTCTCGTCGCGGTAATCCTGCACCGCCACCACGCCGATCGCGCGGTCGGCGACGACGAGCGGCGCGCCGAGCCAGACGGATGACGGCGTGCCGGTGGGCTTGTAGCCCTGGCCGGCGAGGATCTGGATGAGCTCCTCCTTGCGCGCGAGCAGCGGCTGCTTCGAGTCGATGACGTAGTCGGTGAGGCCCTTGCCGCGCGGACGCGGCGCGGGGCATTGCGAGCACTCGTCCTGGTAATACGGGAACGACACCTCGCGGCCGTCGGGGCTCACCAGCGCGAAGTAGAGATTTTGCGCCGGCATCAGGCCGCCGATGATCTCGTGCAGTTTCTTGAACAGCGCCGAGAGGTCGGTGGTGGAATTCGTCGCCTCGGAGATGCGGTAAACGGCGTCCTGTTCGCGCTCGCGCTGGCGGCGCGCGGTGATGTCGAGCGCGATCGCGATGACGCAACGCTCGCCGTCGATGTCGGCGACCTCGGCGTTGAGCACCATGTCGCGCTCGTCGCCTTTACGCGTGCGGAAACGCGCCTCGAAGTCGCGCGCGTGGCCCTCTTCGAGGAGGCGGCGGCGGTATTCGCGGCGGCGGGCGTCTTCGAGCCAGACGCCGAGATCGTTGATGACGCGGCCGAGCGCCTGCTCGCGCGTGAGATCGCCGGCGGCGAGGAACGCGGGATTGGCTTCGAGCAGCACGCCGTCGCTCAGGCGCGTGACCGCGAGCATCGCCGGGCTGGCGAGGAACGCGCGGAGCAGGTTCTCGCGAACGGCGGCGGCGGACGGAGCGGAGGCGGGGCGCGGATCGGCCATGCGGTCGGGGAGTGTGTGCGGCGCGGAGCGCGCGCGGCAATGCCGGAAGCGGGGTGGAGATGAGACGGCGGCAGCCGGAGGTGGCGCCAGTCTCTGACTGGCGGAAATGGGATCGACGTTTGCGGCGGAAGCTCGCGCGAGCAGGTCGATCACGCCGGTCGGAGACCGGCGCTACTGCCGCCGCGGCGCCGTGCGCAGACGCAGGAGCAGCACCGAGAGCGCGGCGATGCAGCCGGCGAGCAGCAGCAGGCCGGCGTCCAGTGTGGCGGCGGATTTTTCGAGTGGTGCGAGCAGCGGAGTCATCGGATCGAGAACGGAAAAATTTTCGGGGCGCGAGCGGTGACAGCCCGCGCCCCGAGTGTTACCCCTGTTTGTGACCGGCGAGCGCTGCGCGCGCACCGGAAGCGGAAAGGTTATTTCTTGAGCGAGCGCAGATACGCGACGACGGCGCGGGCGTCTTCCTCGGTGAGGCGGAATTGCGGCATCGGTGGACGCGGCATGTTGCCGTCGGGCTTCAGGCCTTTGGTGAAGAGCGTGACGGCTTGCTCGTCGGTGTAGCCCGGCAGTCCGACGATGGGCGTCGACACGGCGGCCCAGGCGGGCATCGGCACCGTCGGCGCGAAGGGCAGCGGCGCGCCCATGAGATGCTGCGCGGGGATGATCTCGCCGCGCTGGTTGCGCGCCGAGTGGCAGTCGGCGCAGCCGACGACATTTTCGACGAGGTAGCGGCCGCGCGCGACGACGGCATCGTCGGGCGATTGCGCGAATGCGGCGGTGGCGGCGGCGAGCAGGCTGGCGGTGAGGAGGAGTTGCTTGGTTTTGTTCATGAGGACGGGAGGCGTGGTGTGGTGTGTGTCCGTCTTCAGGGAAAAAAGGAGCGGCGGGCGGCGGCTCAGCTCAGAGCGAGGAGCGTCAGGCTCGCGCAGAGGAGCACGGCTTGGACGAGCGCGGCGACGCAGGCCCACGTCGGGAGCGGCGCGTCGGCGCGAGCGGTTTCGAGCACGGGAGGCATGGCGTGGAGCGGTGGCGTGCGGCCGGTGGAGAGTCAGGCGACGCGGGCTTGCTGGGCGGCGCCGTCGCGCGCGCCGGCTTTCATCGTCTCGGCGAGGAGCCAGTAAACTTTGGCCCACGCCGCTTTCGTTTCGGCGGTGAAGTCGGCGCCGAGGCCTTTTTCGAGCGTCCAGAGCAGCGCGGCGCCGACGGTCTCGTAATGCTCGTCGCGGACCTTGTAGCCGGCGTGACGCAGGCCCATTTCGCGGACGACCGGGACGATGGTGGTGAGGCGGTCGAGGCTGGCGACGCAGAATCCGATCGCCTGCATGAGCTTCTTGCCCTGCGCGGCCATGTCGCCGGAGAAGAGCGCGCGGAGCGCCGGATCGAGTTCGAAGAGGCGCGCGTAGAAGAGCGCGGCGGCCTGGTCGGCGATGGGGACGACTTTGGCGAAGGAGGTGCGGACGAGTTGGGTTTCCTGGGGCGTCATGGCGTGGAAGCGGTGGCGGTTTTGTTGCGACGAGAATACACGGGCGTGCTGCGGCGCGGTATTGGCCAGCGGGCGCGGGCCGGACGGCTAGGAATTTTTTCCCGTAATCGGGACGCGTGGGCGGCGTGCTGGCCGCTTTACTTCGGCGAGACGGCTGACCAATCTGCGCGCGTGGAAAAAATCCTCGTGATCGACGACGATGCGAAGATGCGCCGGCAAATCGCCGCGCTGCTCTCCGCCGAAGGTTACCAAACGCTCGAGGCGCACAACGGCCGCGAAGGCGTGGCGCTCGCGCTCAAGGAGAAGCCCGGCCTGGTCGTGTGCGACATCACGATGCCGGAGATGAACGGCCACCGCGTGCTGCAAGCGCTGCGCGAGCAGCCCGGCACGGTGGCGACGCCGTTTATTTTTCTCACCGGCTGGGGCGAGAAGGAGGATTTGCGCGCGGGCATGAATCTCGGCGCCGACGATTATCTCGTGAAACCCATCGAGCCGACCGACCTGCTCGCCGCCGTCGCCGCGCGCTTGCGCCGACGCAAGCAAACGAGCGGCGGCCGCTCCGCCTCGGTCGCCGACGCGACGCCCGCGGCGCTCGCGCAAGCGCTCGGGCTGACGCCGCGCGAAGCGGAGATTTTGTCGTGGGTGGTGCAGGGAAAAACGAATCCGGAGATCGGCACGATCCTCGGCATCCAGCTCACGACGGTGAAGAAGCACCTCGAAAGCACCTTCGTGAAACTCGGCGTGGAGAACCGCACGGCGGCGGTGACGCTCGCGCTGGAGAAGATCGTGCCGCAGGGGTGAGGGAGTAGCGGCGGGGAAGTGGCGCTCGACCTCGGTCGCCTCGAGGGCAGGATGACGATGGGCCATCACTCTGTCTGTTCATGAATTCCGCGGAGCAGTTCGCTTCAGTCGCGTCGTGGCCTGAGTTTGCCAACCGCCAATCGTTGCTTGCGCCGTGTGCGCGTGGTCGGCCGTTCGAGTTACTCGTGCAGCACTATCTTCGGACCGCGCCGGCGTATCGGGCAAAACTGCGCCACATCTGGTTGCTCGCCGAGGTGCCCGAGGCGATTCACGCGAAACTCAATCTGCCGAAGCCGGACGAAGGCATCGATCTCGTCGCGGAGACCTGTGCGGGTGAGCTCTGGGCGATTCAGGCAAAATACCGCACCGAGACCGATGCCGCGCTCACGCACCGCGAGCTCTCCACGTTCACCTCGCTGGCCTTCGCGATCTGTCGCGGGATCAGCTTCGGCCTCGTGTGCACCACCACGGAGCGCGTCACGGATTTGTTCGAGGGAGCGGACCGGATTGGCGAACTCACGGGCGAGACTTGGGCTGGGCTGGATGCGGAGTTTTTCCATTCATGGGGCGCAACGCTCCGAGGCGACGCCACTCCGGCGTTGCCGGTGGCACGAGTCCCGTTACCGCATCAGGAGCGCGCCAGCGCGTCCGCCGCTGCACACTTCGGTGAGCGCGGCTCGGCTCGCGGCAAACTCATCAGTCCCTGCGGATCGGGGAAGAGCCTCACGGCCTGCTGGATTGCGCGGAAACTCGGCGCCCGGCGCGTGCTCGTGGCCGTGCCGAGCATCGCGCTCATCCGCCAGACTCTTGAAACATGGATGCGCGAAGCACTGGCGCGGGGTGAGGCGGCGGACTGGCTGTGCGTGTGCAGCGACGCGGACGTGGCGAAGACGGAAAAGGCCGAACTCATCGCGCATGTGCACGAGCTCGGTCTGCCTTGCGACACCGATCCGGCGGTGCTCGCGACGCATCTCACGGCCCTGCGCGAGCGCGACGGACAGGTCGTCGTGCTGACCACTTACCAAAGTTCGCCGGTGCTGGCGGAGGCGGCGCGTGAGGCAGGGTTCAGCTTTGACTTCGCCGTGCTCGACGAGGCGCACCGCACCACCGGCCACAAGGCGAAGCATTTCTCACATCTGCTCTTCGACGAAAACCTGCCGCTCTCGCGTCGGTTGTTCATGACCGCGACCGAACGCCGCTTCCAAGGCCGCTCTGGTGAGGTCGTGTCGATGGACGATCCCGCTCTCTACGGCGAGACGTTCGCTTTGCTCACCTTCAAGGACGCCATCGCCGCCACGCCGCCGATCCTGAGCGACTACCGCATCCTCACCATCGGCGTGCGCGCCTCGGAGGTCGCACGGCTGGTCGAGGCGAACCGCTGGCTCGATCTCGGCGCCGAGGGGCTCGACGAGGTGACGGCGCAGGCGCTCGCGAGCTTGATCGCGCTCCGCGGCGCCACGGGCGAACACGGCGTGAGGCACGCGGTGTCGTTCCACAGCAGCATCGCGCGGGCGAAACAGTTCCGGGAGCTGTGCGGGCGGCTGAACGGCGCGTTCGCTGCAGAAACTCCCATCGCGCCGCACCATGTAAACGGCGGCATGGGAAGCGCCGCGCGGCAGCGGGAGCTGAAAGAATTTCTGGCCGCCACGCCGTCACTCGTCACCAACGCGCGGTGTCTGACGGAAGGTGTGGATGTGCCGAGCATCGATTGCGTGTTCTTCGCCGACCCGAAGGGCAGCACAATCGAGATCGTGCAGGCGGCAGGGCGGGCGTTGCGGCTCGATCCGGCGTCGGGCAAGACGATGGGCTACATCCTGCTGCCGCTCGTGGTGCCCGACGGCGCGACGCTCGACGAAGTGGCGGAAAGCAGCGCCTTCAAGTTTGTGCTTTTCGTGCTGCGGGCGCTGGCGACGCACGATGAGCGCATCGTGGAATGGTTCCGCGCCACCGCCGAGGGCCGCACGCCCGAGATCGGCGGACTGGTGCACTTCGACCTCGACGAAGTCGCGCTGCCCCTCGGCGTCGACGCGGAGAAATTTGCTCGGGAGATTGAAGTGCGGTGTTGGCGGTTGGTGGCGAAGCTAAGCTATCGGCGCTACGAGGAAGCGGCCAAATTCGCGAGAGAGCGGCATGCGAAAAGTCAGAAGCAGTGGCGTGTGCTGGTCGCGAAACTCGGCCAGGAGTGGCCAGCGGATGTCCCGAAAAGTCCGGATAAATCTTACCTGAATCGGGGATGGACTACGTGGGGGGCGTTCTTCGGAACCGGAGTGGAGGGAACGAAGAAAAAGCAGTTTCGCCCATTTGCTGATGCACGCATTTTCACACGAGGCCTGGGCCTAAAAAGCTCTGATGAATGGTATCCCTACTGCTCTGGTCAGTTGCCCGGTAAGCCGCCCTTGCCAGGTGACATTCCCGCCACTCCAGAGCGATGCAAAGCCTATGCCGGCCATTGGGCTGGATGGGCGGACTGGTTGGGATACGAAGATATTCGCGATCCTTGGCGTCCGTTCGAAGAGGCTAGAGCGTTCGCGCGAGGACTGAAAATTCCAGGTCAGCAACACTGGAAGGCCTACTGTCGTGGCGACCGCCCTGATCTGCCGCCGAAGCCCAACGATATTCCGGCATCGCCTTGGAAAGCCTACGTGTCCAGCGGCTGGGTGAGTTGGGGCGACTGGCTTGGAAACGGTATGGTTGGCACTACTGTCCGCAACTACTTGCCCTTTGCCAAAGCACGCGAGGTCGCCAGATCGCTTCACCTCACATCGCGCAGCGCATGGATAGCGCTCGCAAGCGATCCTCACGCGTTGCCACCGCGCGTGCCGCGACAACCAGATCGCACTTATGCAACCAAAGGCTGGAACGGATGGGGCGACTGGCTTGGAGCCGACATTCCTGAGGTGAAGAGGGTCCGCAAAGCTCGTAATTTTCGCGACTTCGAATCGGCGCGATCCTTTGTCCATGAATTGCACATCACGGGTTCACTCGAGTGGCCGCATTATGTTAACGGGGAATTCCCCGACAAACCACCACTACCGACGGACATCCCCAAAAGCCCGCGCAACGTTTACCGCAGCCAATGGCGCGGTTGGGGTGACTGGCTCGGCACCGGCAACATTGCGCCTTCGGATCATATTTTCAGGTCCTATCGTTCGGCGTGCAGTTTCGCTCGGGAACTCGGCCTCAAGACAGGCAAAGATTGGCTGGCGTGGTGCAAAGTCCCCGGCAACAGACCCCGAGACATTCCGGGAAATCCAGCAGCCTATTACGCAGGCAAAGGCTGGATCAGTTGGTCGGACTTCCTCCAGCCGCCGGGCAACGAAGTTTGAAGGGCCATTGCGGGCATTCAAGACAGGCGAAATAGGTCCGTGTGTCCTCGGAGCCGCGTGCGGTGGGTTTCGATGCCGGTCGGCGTGGGAAAGACGAGAACCCCCGGCGCGCGCAGCATGAGCACGGGATCGATGGCTTGATCGGGCAGTTCGGCGGCGATCAACACCTCGCCAAATTTGCGCCGGCTGGACGGGAAGAGTTCAGGGGCGCTGATCTCCACCAGCCAGAACGTTTCGGGCAGACGAGCCGCGAGGGTGGCGACGTGGGCGGACTCGATATCGAAGCCGTCGCGATCACGCGACGCGCGCATCTGCGTGAGGTAATGCTCCCGTTTGACCTGCAAGGGGCGCAGCACAAGCAGTTGCGCCTGGGTGAAGGCGATCTGCCGGTCCAGCCATGGCGCTAGGCCGCTTGGCAGGCGCGCGGCGATGTTGTTGGCAAAATCGAAGGCCCACGCTTCGGCGGAGTCTGGCGGGACCGTGAGTCCGGCGGGCTTCAAACCGACCAGCAGGCGGAACTGGTCGCGCCGGAGGTAATGGCGGGGGAGGCAGACGTAGGGCCCGAAGTTGTCGTCGTGGGCGAGGTAGGAACTGAGCCAGCTCTCGCTGGTGAAGTAACCGAGGTTGTGGCGGAAATAGAATCGCTCAGCCTCGGGCGCCCAGAGGTCCTCATTGAAGGTATGGCCGAAGATCGGGATGATGTGGCGGCCATCGCCATGGTTGACCGGATCGGCTCCGAGTTCGAAGCCGAGCATCACCGGGCGGCCGGACTCGAGGTAGCCGTAGAGGAGTTTCTGGAATTCGATTTCGTCCGGCAACTCGCCGGGAGTGTTGGGTTCGTTGACGATCAACTCCGGGTGCAAGCCGGCGTGGTGGAGGATGCGTTCCACCTGCTCCGATGTGAGTCCGCCGGCGCCGTGGCCGCGCGTGCCCGCCTGCGTGGCGGGGTTCGCATGGTCCACTCCGGCCCAAGCGTTGAGTTGGGCGTAGCTGACATCGCCCTGCGGGAGCACGCAGGAGAGCATCGTGCGCAAGGCCACGTGGGCGCAGACAAAGGTCGCGTCGTTCTGCTGGGCGTAAAGCACCCCGCTGACCGAATACAACTGGTCGCCAGCGCGGACGTGAAAAGTCCGCTGGCAGTGGCTGTAATTATTTTCCTTCGGCCCACGCGGTGGCCGGAGCACGGCCTCGAAAACGTGCATGAACGGTCCCGCAGCGTGATAATCCTGTTTGATGATCGCGTAACCGAGGAAGTCTCCGGGGGCGCCTTGGGTTGCTCCCGTGAAGAAACTGAGCCGGACCACCGCCGAGTGTTGGAAGTCAGGCAAGCGCACGGCAAGAGCCGCATCCTCTTCGCGGAGCAGGGAGCAACTCTCCGGGAGGATTTTCTCCTCCAGCATCCCTTGGTAGCCGAGCTTTCGCGCCAAAGAGAGGACGCGGCGGAGGATCGAGTTCGATTCGAAGCGCGTGTCGACGAACTCGAAGTTCGAAAACGCCCCATCCGTTGCGTGCCACGTTGGGTCCGAACCGATGGCAGAACGGAAATCAGACATCGACCGTCAGCGACAGCTCAGTAGCTGCCAACGCGGACGGTCTTGGCCTTCTCCCGATAGTCGCTCATGCGCTTCAGGTAGCCGGCAACCTCGGGGGAAACGCGATATTCGCCGGGCAGCTTGGAGGGCAGCACGGTGGAAGCGTTGGCGTTGCGGGAGGCGACGGCCTTCTGCAGTTCGCTTTCGAGCTTCTTGGTGGCGTAGGAGGACATGGAACGAGGAATAGACCGCGGGTGAGTGAACTAGTTCAATCCACAATGAACGAGACAAAAACAGCCTGGCCCGCGGCTGTGCAAGGGAGCGACTTAAGGGACACGCAAGGTGTGGCCATAAGGGCTAAGGGGTGCGGCACTTGTGCAGTGCCCCCGACAGGCTGTCGAGCACGATTAGAGCGCCCGTCACAGCTTCGGCAAGTGCCCGCTGGCGTCGTGTTCGATGCGGGCGCGGGTTTTCGCGAGGCTTTCGCGGACGAGGGCGCCCATCGTCGGGCAGGCGAGGAAGTCCTTCGATTCGTAGTGGTCCGCGAGGCCTTCGCGGAGCTGCCGCACGTGCTCGTCGGGCGCGATCGGGTCGACCGCCATCGCCTCGAGCAGCGCGTCGAGGCGCGCCTTCGCCAGCTCGGCGCGTTGCAGCATCAGCGTCTGCTCCTCGCGCTGGTATTGGAACGCCGTCTTCGCGTGCAGGTGCTGCGTGCAGAATTCGACGAGCGGCAGGTTGTCCTTGAAGAACTGCGGCAGATAGAAATTTTTCCGGCCGTGGTGGCTCTGCTGGTCGAAGTCCATCGCGCGGATGCGCACCTGCGAACTCTCGAAATCCGGCGTGACGACGAAGACGAAGTTGTAGCTGCGCATGTCGCCGAGCAGGCGGATGAAGCAGCGCTCGTTGAACTTCACCAACTCCTTCGCGATGCGGATCGGGCGCAGGGTTGGGTCGCTCAGCCAGCGCTCGATGAAAACGTCGCCCGGGATGCCGGCGATGTGTTCCTCGATGAGCGAGTTGCCGTGGGTGAGAAAATTCAGGCGGTTGGGCGAGAGCAGGTGCTCGAGTTCGAGGCCGTAGACGCGCGACGCGTCGGCCTTCTTCACGTAGAAGTAGTCCGGGTTTTCGTTGTAGGCGTTCACGATCCGGACGCGGAACGGCATCGAGTTGCCGAACGAGCAGAAGTCCACGCGGTCGATGTAGAGGTGCTGCATGACCGAGAAGTCGCCGTCGACTTTGAGCAGGGCGTAGATGCGCTTCAGATCCTCGTTGATCGCGGCCATGTCCTCGGCGCGGTAGACGACGGTGTCCCAGAGCGTGTTTTTGCCGTCGGCGTCGACGAGCGGCATCGCCTCGTGAAAATCGCGCAGGCGTTCGTAGGTAACGGGCAGATCGCGCTCGCGGCGGTAGCGGCGCAAGTAGCCGCGCAACTCGTCGCGGATGGGGTAGGCGGGCTTCTTCGGCGTGCGTTCCTGGATGATGTAGCCGGGTTCGGCCATGCGCGGCGAAACGTAGGCGCGAACGCGTGCGGCGCAACTCCGCAGGATGTGTCAGGCTGCGCCGGCAATCCCAGCCTCCTCACGTCGACTGCTACGAGGCGGGTCAGCTCGCCAGCAACCGCTCGCACACCGCGATCAGGCGCGCGCGCAGCGGTTGGCTGCGCTCGGCGAAGTCGCGCTGGCGGCGCTCGTAGTCGGCGCGACCGTCCGCGGTCTCGATCGCGATCGGTGCGAGGCCGAGCGACGTGCAATCGTAGGCGCTCGCGCGCATGTCGACCTCGCGGATCTCGCGCGCGAGCGCGAAGCAGTCCGCCATCAGCTCGCTCGGCGTGAACGGCGCGAGTTTGAACGCCCACTTGTAGAGATCCATGTTCGCGTGCAGGCAGCCGCGTTGTTCGAGCTGCGCCGTCGTCGCGCGCTCGGGTTGCAGGCGGTTCAGCGGACGCGCGGCCGGCGTGAAGAAGCGGAACGCGTCGAAATGCGAGCAGCGGATCGGCAACGACTCGACGATGCGCGCGATCTCCTCCGGCGGGAAACGCAGCGGGAGTTGCGCGTGGCGCACGTCGCCGGGCGCGAGGCGGTAGACCATCGCCCATTCGTGCAGGCCGAAACAGGCGAACGACGGCGCGCGCTCCGCCGTGGCGCGCAGCAAGCCGAGCAGCCACGCGAGCGATTCGCGGCGCTTCGCGTCGAACGCCGCGCAGTTCACCCGCACGCCTTCGACGAACTCGCTGCCGGCGGTGCCGCCGCCGGCGCTGCTCGCCGCATCGGCGGCGTTGGTAGCGTCGGCCGCGGTTCGCTCGACGCGCACGAGTTCGTATTCCGGCCAGCGCAGATACTCGCGCGCCGCCTCGCCGAGCAGCACGACGTCCGGACCCGGATGCCAGCGGCGCAGCCAGCTCGGCCGATACGAATAATACTCCCACAAAAAATCCTCGACCGGGTGCTTCTCGCCGTGCGCCTGCCGCGTCTGATGCGGGTCGGTCCACACGCGCACGCGCGCCTCGTGCGCGCGCCGCCGCGCGAGCCACTCGGACTCGGCGAGCAGCCGCGGACGCGGCGCGATGACGGGAGTGCAGTTCAATTCTCCGACGAGAAACCTCCGCCGCCGTCAAATCAACCTCTTAGCCGAACGGCCCGGACGAAATAGGGCCGGCGAGGAAATCGGCGGGCCGAAATCCGCAAATAGGAAGCATCATGCCTACGAACCTCCGCCCCTTCTGGCTTCGACTGTGTCTCGGACTCGCCGCGCTCGCCAGCCTCAGCGTCTCCGCGACCGCGGCGCCGGTCACCACGCACCCGCGGCTGCTTTTCCACGCTTCCGATCTCCAGACGCTGCGCGATCGCATGATCGACTCGAACGACGCCTGGGTCGCCTTCCGCGACGAAGTCGTGACGAAGGCGCTGCGCGACTGGCGCTCCTCGTCGACGCGCGCGCTCCGCCCGCACAACAACTGGACGCCCAACGACCCGAGCGACGACTACCTCGCGCCGACGCGCGTGACGTTCACCGACGACAAGGGCGTGCTCCACAAGGAAGGCGACGCCGACTGGACGACCACGCCGCCCGGCGCGAGCGAGGGCAGTTGGGGCAACGAGACCGAGCATCCCGCCGCGCCCGAGGACGACACCGGCGCGCACACCGGCAACCAGCCGCTCATCTCCGAGCAATACGCGATGCTCTTCGCGTTCATGGCGCTCATGACGAAAGACGATCCCGCGCAACAGAAGCAGCACGACGAGTTCGTCACCGCCGCGAAGCAATGTCTCTTCACCGTCATCGACCCCGCCTCGCTCGGCCACCCCGCGCCCGATGCCGACGGCAAATACCCGCCGTTCCGCCACCCGAGCTTCGCGCTCCAGGACCGCAGTTTCGCGCAGGAAGCCTTCGGCCTCACGGTCGACTGGATCTACGACGAGTTCACCGCCGAGGAGCGCGCGAAGATCCGCAAAACCTTCCTCCTCTGGGCGGCCGATACGTGGACGAAGCCCTACTACAGCCCGATCAACCCGAACAATCTCGTCAACGACCCCGCGATCCTCGGCCTCGATTCCGCCGAGCAGGCGCTGAAGCGCAGCAATCTCCGCATCGCGCTGAACAACCACTACGCGAACCACCTTCGCCAACTGACGCTCTACGCGCTCGCGTTCGACCCGGCTGACGACGTGCCGTCGAGCTTCGCGAGCGTCGCCGACAACGCTCCTGCCGGCGCGCTCACGAGTTACGCCGCCGGCCCCGGCGGTGCGAGCGACTGGGTTTATCAAAACAGCGGTCTGCTCAAGAACGTCACCGGCTCCTGGCTCTACCTCACCGACTACGCGCAGCGCCACGACGGCGGCGGCGGCCTCTCGCTCGAAGGCACGCAATACACCACCAACGGCCTCGGGCCGCTCGCCCTCGCGATGACCGCGCTCCACAGCGCCGGCGAGGACGACGTCGCGCGCTTCGGCCCGCAAGTTTCCCTCGAGAAACACCCGTTCTGGTCGCGCATGCTGAAAGGCTACCTCGCGCTCCTCGCGCCGGCCCCGCGTGTGAATTCCAGCCTCGCCTACCTCGGCTCGCATTTTCAACCCGCGCTCACTGGCGACCTCGAAAACTACGCGATGCTGAACGACCAGTTCATCAAAGTCCTCGCGCCGCTCGCGATCCACGACTGGCAGAAAAACGGCACGACCGGCGAGATCGTGCAAGCCGTCCGCTACATCCAGCGCCACCTCGCGCCCGGCGGCACGTCGCGCCTCACCGACCGCATTCGCGGCACGCGCAGCGAGCACCGCTACCGCGACGCGCTGTATTATTTCCTGCTCTTCGATCCCGCCGCGCCCGCGCCCGCCGATCCGCGCCCCGCGCTCCAGGAAAACACTTTCTGGGCCGCCTACGATCCCGCCGGCACGATGGGTCAGGCGCTCGCGCGCTCCGGCCCGACGGCGCAGGACACGTATTTCCAGTGGCAGCTCGGCTGGATGCGCATCGACCACCAGCGCGGCGACAACCTCGGCTTCGGCCTCTGGAAAAACGGCCTCTGGCTCACGAAAATCATGACCGGCTACGGCGTCCTCCAAGGCTGCTCCGACTACCGCAATGCCCCCGCGCTCCAGAACACGCCCGCCGCTGCCGGCGGCGACTCCGGCAACACGCAGCTCCAGATCGATCACGGCAGCCAGCTCATCTACGAATCGCTCGGCGATCCGCACCTCATCGCGCGCTCCACCGCGACGAAGTTCCTGCACTTCGACGGCGACGCGACGAACCTCTACAACTCCTACAACCGCCCCGAAGTCCGCGCCGTCACGCACGCCAGCCGCAGCCTCGTCTGGCTGAAGCCCGACATCGTCGTCGTCTACGACCGCTCCGAATCGCAGGCCGGCCTCTGGAAACGTTTTTATCTCAACCTGCCCGAGACCCCCACGATCGCCGGCAACGTCGCCACCGCCACCGCGCGCGAAGGCCAGACCGCCAAGGCGAAACTCTTCGTCTCCTCGCTGCTCCCCGCTGGCGCACCGCTCGCGGCGACGGACATTTCCTCCGGCCAGCCCGCGCCAAACGAGGACATGCAAGCCCGCCTCGTCATCGCCGCCCCCGGCGCGCCCGCGGCCGCGCGCTTCCTCGAAGTCATCGAGGGCGCGGACGCCGCCGCCGCCGCGCCGACCGCGACGCAACTCATCGGCTCGACGAGCGGCGCCGACTACGACGGCGCCGTGATTGGCCCACGCGTCGTCTTGTTCAAGCGCAACGCCACCGCTCCGGTCGCGTCGCTCGCTTACCAAGTCCCCGCGTCCGTCACCGAGCACTACATCACCGGCCTCGCCCCGTTCACGGCCTACACCGCGACCTTCGGCGTCGCCGCCGACGGCGACACGACCGTCGCGCTCGCGCCCGGCGGCAGCCTGCGCTTCACCGATGGCGGCGGCGTGCTGCTGCTCGGCGTCGACGAACCCGCCAATGTCGAGATCAAGGCCTCCGCCTCCACCGTCGTCGAAGGCGCCGCCGCGCCCGTGACGTTCACCGTTTCGCGCAGCGGCGACGCCTCGACCGCGCTCACCGTCCCGCTCGCGCTCTCGCCCACGTCGGGCACGGCGACCGCGACCGACATCTCCGGCCTGCCCGCGAGCGTCACGATTCCCGCCGGCGCCGCCAGCGCGAGCTTCACCGTCTCCGCGCTCGCCGACGGCGTCAGCGAAGGCCCGGAGGATCTCGTCGTCGCCGTGCAACCGAGCGCTGCGTTCCACATCGCCGAGGCCGGCGCGTCCGCGACGCTCACGATCGCCGAGACCGCGCCGAACCCCGGCACGCTCCAATTCACCGCGGGCGCCGTCACCGCCGCCGAGACCGCCGGCAACGTCACGCTCACCGTCACGCGCCTCGGCAGCACCGAAGGCGACCTCTCCGTCAGCTACGCCGTCACCGGCGGCACCGCCACCGCGGGCGCCGACTATACGACGATTGGCGGCACGCTTGCCTGGGCCGACGGCGAGAGCGCGCCGAAGACGATCTCGCTCCCGCTGCTCGACGACGCCGATCCCGAGACGGCCGAGACCGTCGTCGTGAAACTCCTCACGCCCTCGCAGCCCGGCGCGCTCGGCAATCCTGCGACCGCCACCGTCACGATCGCCGACGACGAATCCGGCGCCGGCATGGGCGGCGGCAACGACAACGGCGGCGGCAACAACGGCGGCGGCGCACCCGCGATCCCCGGCGAAGGCACGCTGCAATTCGCCGCCGCGGACTACACCGTCAGCGAAGCCGCCGGCACGGCCCAGCTCCACGTCTCGCGCACCGGCAGCAGCGTCGGCGTCGTCAGCGTCAATTACTACACGCTGGCTTACTCCGCCATCGGCGGCACCGACTACCAGGCGGGCGGCGGCACCGTGACGTTCCAGGACGGCGAGATCGACAAACTCATCTCGATCTCCGTCTACGACAACGCCACGCCGCAACCTTCGCGCTATTTCAAAGTCGCCCTCCAATCGCCCGGCAACGGCGGTGTCCTCGGCTCCCTCCTCGAATCCACCGTCACCCTCACCGATGACGACAGCGGCCCGCCGCCCGTTGACGAAGGCAACGACGGCGGCGGCAACAACGGTGGCGGTGGCGTCGTCCTCCCGCCCGCCGCGCCCGGCAGCTTCGAGTTCGCCGCGACCGCCATCACCGTCGCCGAAAACGCCGGCAGCGCCACGCTCACCGTCAATCGCGTCGGCGGCAGCGATGGCGCCGTCAGCGTGAACTACTACACGCTCGCCGGCTCCGCGCTCCCCGGCGCCGACTACGGCTACGCCGGCGGCACGCTCCACTGGGCCGCAGGCGACGCCTCGCCGAAGACGATCGACGTCCCGATCGTCAACGACACCACCGAGGAGCCGACAAAAAGTTTCCAGCTCACGCTCGATTCGCCCGCCGGCGGTGCGACGCTCGGCGCGGCTGCGCTCGCCACGATCACGATCACCGACGACGAAGTCGTTTACCACGTCGGCCCCGGCCAGCCGTTCACCAGCCTCGCGCAAGTTCCGTGGTCGACCCTCGCACCCGGCAACATCGTGCGCATCCACTGGCGCGCCGAGGCCTACAAAGAAAAGCTGCTGCTCTCCGCGCGCGGCACCGCCGAGCAGCCGATCGTCGTCGAAGGCGTCGCCGGCCCGAACGGCGAGCAGCCCGTCATCGACGGCACCGGCGCCGTCGCCGCCGCGAACACCGGTTACGCGCCGTGGTTCGGCGACGTGATGGAGCGCTCGATCGTCGCCGTCGCGCGCGCCGCCGCGCAGCCCGCCGCCTACAAGCCCGGCCATCTCGTCCTCTCGAACCTCGAGCTCACGATGAGCGGCGCGCAAAACCCGATGCCGTCCTACACGAAGCCCGACGGCACGAGCGCGACCTACTACTCGAGCGCCGGCGCGATTTTCCTCTACGGCGCCGAGCACGTGACGATCCGCGATTGCACGATCCACGACACGCCGAACGGCATCGTCGCCGCCTCCGGCTCGTCCGAAACCACGCTCACGCGCGACCTCACCGTCGAGCGCTGCTGGCTCTACCACGCCGGCAAGGGCAGCAGCTACAACGGCGCGAACCTCCTCACCGAAGGCATCGGCCTCACCGTGCAATTCAGCCGCCTCGATCGCGGCCTCAACGGCGGCAACACCGCCAACGTCCTCGACCGCTCCGCCGGCGTCGTCATCCGCTACAACCGCATCGAAGGCGGCGCGAACCTCCTCTCGCTGATCGAGCCGGTGAGCGCGCCCGCGTTGATCGTCGCCGATCCGTCGTTCGCGACGACGCACGTCTACGGCAACATCCTGCGCAACGGCGGCGGCGACTACGGCACCGACGGCAGCACGCTCATCCGCTACGGCGGCGACTGGAGCAGCGCCGCGAACTTCCGCTCGGGCACGCTGCACTTCCACCACAACACCGTGGTCGTCGACTCGCAGCGCTGGTCCACGACGCTCTTCAACCTCACGCTCGCGCCCGCGCAAGTCGTGGCGTCCAACAACGTCATCCATCGCGCGAAGTCGGGCGCCGGTCCGTTCTCGCTCGTGAACTCCGGCCGCACGATCGCGCTCGGACGCAACTGGATCACGACCGGCTACAGCGTCGGCGGCACGGCCGCGAACGGCACCGGCCTCGTGCTCGCCGGCGCGACGCCCGGCTTCGTGAGCCTCGCGACCGACGACCTGCACCCCGCTGCCGGCTCGCCGCTGCTCGACGCCGCGCTCGCGTTGCCCGACGGCGCGCTGCCGGTCGAGTGGGAATACGTGCCCGAGGCCGACGGGCAGCCGCGCGTGACGCGCGGCGCGGCGTCCGATCTCGGCGCGTTGGAAAAACCGCAGTGACGAACCGATTGCAGCGCGCGCTACACATTGAAGCGTTCAAAGCGAAAGGTAGGGCGGAGCGGCCCGCTCCGCCGCCGCGGACTTGCGAGTATCGCGGCGGACCGGGCCGGTCCGCCCTACCCCCAAACCCGCGGCCCGAACTTTGGCGCGCCTTCACCCTTGTCGAAATCATGATCGTCGTCGTGCTGATCGGCCTGCTCGCGGCGCTCGCGCTCCCGGCGTTCCAGCGCACGAAACGCGCTGCGCTCGGCCGGCGGTATTTCAACGACGTTCGCCAAATCCGCGATGGCGCGCAGCGCTACGCGCTCGAGCACGGCGCGTTTCCGCCGAACGGCATCGGCGCCCTGCATCCGGAGCTGCGCGGCTACGTGCCCGACAAATTGTTCGGCACGACGACGCCCATCGGCGGCGTGTGGGATTGGGACTACGACCAGAACGGCTTCACCGCCTCGATCTCGGTCTACCAATTCACCGCAACCGATGCCGACCTGCGCGCGATCGACCGCGCCTTCGACGACGGCGACCTCACCACCGGCACGCTGCGCAAGATGAGCGACAAGTTCGTCTACGTGGTGGAGCCGTAGCGTCGCATCGCGCCGCGCGTCGTAGCAGCCGTCGTCAGACGGCTGGTGAACGTCGTCGTTAGCCGCCGGCTAAGAGCCTGTCGGACTTACGCGAATGAAGGCGCGTATAGATCGATATTTGACTTCACCGAAATTTTTCAGCGCGAAAAGCGGGCGCCAGCAGGCCTTCGTCTTCAAAGTCCGACAGGCTCCTAATCCGGATATTTCACACCTAGTTTTCGTTCCCGCAGCTTCGCCTCGTAGGTAGGGCGCACCGGCCCGGTGCGCCGGGAACGTGGCATCGCTTTCGCGGCGGAGCGGGCCGCTCCGCCCTACCTTCCGCTTCGGGAGCGGCAGGCTATTGCGCGAGCCTCGATAGCTGTCGGAGTCGCCACTGGGACGCGCGCCGCGGACTACCGCTTCGCCTTCAACTCCGCGAGCCGTTGCTCCCACGCGGCGGCTTCGCCCGGTTTTCCGAGCGCGCGGTAGAGTTTTGCGAGGCGGACGTGCGTTTCGTGGAAGACCCAGACTTGCCGCGGCGTGAGTTGGTCGGCGCAACTGGCGAAGCCGCGTTGCGCCGCGAGCAGGTTTTCCTCCGCTTCGGCGAGTCGACCGAGGCCGGTCAGCGCCGCGCCGAGGTGAGATTGCGCGACGAATTGCACGGGCCGGCGCTCGTCGATCGTCTGGTGCGCCGTGAGCGTGACGCGGAGTTCGCGTTCGGCGTCGGAGAATTTTCCCTCGGCGACTAGGATGCCGCCGAGCTGCGTGCGCGCCGCGAGGACTTCAGGGTGCTGCGCGCCGAGCGTGCGCGACGAGTCGGCGATAATCTCGACGCAAAGCGCCTCGGCTTTTTCGAAGTAACCTTCGCGAAAATAGACGGAGGCCAGCGCGCCGGCCATGCGCAGGACTTCCTGGTGGCCCTCGCCGAGCGTCGCGCGCATCTGCGTGTGCGCCTCCTCGAACGTGCCGGCGGCTTCGTCGAGCCGGCCCTGCGCGGCGAGGACGTGGCCGAGATTGCCGAGCGAGCGGAGCGTGTCGGGATGCGTCGGGCCGAGCACGCGACGCGTCAGCGGCACGACTTCGCGGAAACGCGCCTCGGCCTCGCCGAGATTGCCCATCGCCCAGTTCGCGCCGGCGAGATCGTTGAGCGACTCGAGCGTCGGCGCGGCCTCGGCGCCGAGCACGCGGCGGCGCGCGACGAGCGTGCGCTGGAGGATTTCGCGCGCCTCGGCGAATTGGCCGAGGTTGAGCAGCGTCGTGGCGAGTCGGTTCTGCGCTTCCAGCGTCACGGGGGCGTCCGGTCCGTTGAGGCGGGCGCGGCGGGCGAGCAGATCGCGGCGGAGTTTCAACGCGTCGGCGAGGCGATCCTGCCCGTCCCAAATCGAGGCCAGCGTCTGCTCGGAGTCGATCGTGTCGGCATGATCGGGGCCCAGCGTGCGCCGCTGCGCGGCGAGCGCCGGCGCGAGGAGCCGTTCGGCTTCCGTGTGGCGGCTGAGCTGCGTCAGCGCGTAGCTTTGCCGATCGATCAAGCGCCACGTCACGGCGTCGTCCGGCGCTTGCTGGCGACGCAGGCGGATGGCGGCGGCATACTGATCGGCGGCGTGCGCGTATTCGCCGAGCGAGTGCAGCGCCTCGCCGAGCGTGGCGCGCAGAGTCGACTCGATCTCCGGCTGATTCGCGAAGCGCCCGCCGATCCGCGCGGCGGCGGTGTCGAGCGCGGTGCGGAGCTTGAGGTCGCGGTCGGCCTGCGCGTCGGGCTTCGACTGGAGGAGGATGTCTGTTTGAAAAAACTCGAGCAGCGCACGGGCGTTGGCGGCTTCGGTCGAGGCGCGTTTTTCGGCGCGGGTGGCGCGGATGGCGAGGACGGTGCTCGCCACGACGCCCGCGGCGAGTGCGAGGCCCGTCGCGCCGGAAACGGTCACGAGCAGACGATGCCGGCGCACGAAGCGCGCGGCTTGTTCGCGGAAGCCGGGCTGGCGGGCGAGGATCGGCTCGCCGGCGAGGAAGCGGTGGAGGTCTTCCGCCAGCGCGTCGGCATGGGCGTAGCGCCGCGCTGGGTCGCGCGCGAGGCACTTGAGGCAAACGGTTTCGAGGTCGCGCGGAACGGCGGGTGCGGATTGCCGCAGCGGCGGCGGCTCTTCCGCGGCGCGGCGGGCGACGAGGTCGGCGACGGTCGCGCCCGCGAACGGCGGGCGTCCCGCGAGCATTTCGTAGAGCACGACGCCGAGCGAATACAGGTCGCTGGCGACGCTCGCGGCGGCGCTGCCGCCGGCGATGGTCTCGGGCGCGAGGTAATGCGGCGTGCCGAGCACGCTCGAGATGCGCGTGAGATCGCCGCCGGCTTCGAGTTCGGCGGCGAGTCCGAAGTCGGCGAGCATCGGCTCGTCGCGGTCGAGGAGGATGTTCGACGGCTTGAGGTCGCGGTGGAGCACGCCCTGGCGGTGCGCGTAGGCGAGGGCGAATGCGACTTTGCGGATCAGCTCGGCGGCGGCGATGGGAGCGAACGGTCGCGTGCGCAGGCGGGCGGCGAGGTCGCCGCCTTCGACGTAATCCATCGCGAAGTAGATCGCGCCGTCGGCGCGGCCGGAGTCGTGCAGCGCGATGATGTTGGGATGCCGCAGGCGCGCGACGGTGTGAGCTTCGCGCAGGAAGCGCGCGGCGAGGTCCGAGCTGGCGGCGGGGCCGGAGAGAACTTTCAGCGCGACGAGTCGGTCGAGTCGCGGCTGGCGCGCGACGAAGACCCGCGCCATGCCGCCGCGGCCGATTTCGTCGATGATGGCGTAGGGGCCGATGCGCTCCGGCAACTCACCACCGAAGGGCGAACGCGACGTCAGCCCGGCGTCGGGCGCGGCGGAGGCGAACGGGTCGGTGGCTTCGAGGTCGAGCGTGAGCGCGCGCCGGCCCGCGCAGAGCAGACACACGCCGCTGGTGCCGAACGGCGTGGCGGTCGAGCGGCGGCAATGCGGGCAAAGCTGCGAAGCGGCGGGCGAATTCATCTTCGGAGGCGGATTGCCGTTTTTCTCGGCGGGAATTTCACGGGATGGAGTTCGGCGAGTGCGGCCGGCCGCGGATCGGGCGCGAAGCCGCTTCGCGCTGCTCCGGCTCGTCGGGACGACTCGCCCTACCGTCGGCGGGTTTTCGCGGCGAAGGGACTCGTCGCTCTGCCTGACGCAGGGTCGCTTCCATGGGGAAGTTTTCGTTTCACCCGCGGAGAATGGCGAGGAGGTGGCGCATCTCGTGTTCGATCTCGGCGGGGTCGCGCACGCTGGCGGCGATCTCGAGGCGGACGAGTTCGGCGTAGCGGCGGTTCAGGCGGAAGATGCGCACGGCGACCGTGGCGCGGGCGAGGCCGAGTTTTTCGGCGACGGCGGCGTATTCGTTTTGCGACGGGCTCGAGCTGAGGAACGGCCGCAGCAGGGCAAACTCGGCGGCGTGGCCGGCGGCGGCTTGCTCGGCGTCGAGGCGGCGGAGCGCTTGCGCGAACACCGCCAGCGCCCAGCCGCGCTCGTAGGTGGCGCCGGGGTCGAGCGACGGCTGGTCGATGACCGCGAACTCGCGCTCGGCGTCGAGCGCGGTCCAGTCGAGCACATGCGCGCGGCCGCCGCGTTTCTGGGTGTTCTCGCGTTCGTGGTGGCGGGCGAGGAAGTGTTTCAGCGCGCCGATCAAGTAGCCGCGGAAACGGCCCTTCTCGGGGTCGGGTCGGTCGAGAAAATCGCCCTCGATCACGTAGGCGAAGAAGCCTTGCGTGAGATCTTCGGCGTCGTGCGAGGCGTAGCCGCGGCGGCGGAGGTAGCCGTAGATCGGCAGCCAGTAGGTGCGGCAGAGTCTCTCGAGCGCCTCGCGCCGGCTCGCGGAGTCGCGGCGCGATTCGAGGACGATGCTCCACTGCGTCGAGCCGAAGACCGCCTCGCCTCCGCCGTTGGCGGGAGACGGCGCGGGATCGGAGCGTGAAGCGGACAAGGGCATGCGCGGGCGCGGGAGCGCTCAGTCGCGGAGCAGAAGGCGGCGGACGCCCTCGCTCGGCGGTTCGGTGATGAAATGGAGTTTCACGGGCCAGCCGTTCGACTCGGCGAAGGCTTGGAGCGCGTATTTCGCGGCGGGATTGTTGAGCACGGCGCCGCTGATGCCGCAGGTGATGTCGCGCGCGCCGGGGAAAAGTTTTTCGGTGACGAGTCGGCCTTGCGCGACGAGTTCGCCGATCGAGCCGGCGAGGGCGACTTGCGCGGGGCGGCAGCCTTGTTGCGCGAGTTCGATCGCGCGCGGTGCGAAGGCGGCGATGCGGGCGTTGGCTTCGGGGTCGGTGTAGAACAGGCGCGTGATCGAGGCGGCGTCGGCGAGCGCAGTGTGGGCGCGGAGCGCTTCGCCGAGACCGGTGGCGGGCGCCCAGCCCTGGAGTTCGAGGAGCGCGGCGGCGATGGCACGGCGACCGAGATCGTGGCCGCTGCCGGGGTCGCCGAAGCGCCAGCCGAGTCCGCCGGCGTAATGCACGGAGCCGTCGGGCGCGCGCGCAGCGACGAACGAGCCGGTGCCGGCGTGCAACACGAGACCGGGGCCGCCGGCGGTCGCGAGTTCGAGGACGGGGAGAGAGTCGGGGCCGGTCGCGACGACGCCGTAGCCATGGAGGAGCGCGGCGATCTCGCGCCAGGTGGCGGCGCTGCCGGCGACGTAGAGGCGGGTGGCGGAAATTTCGGATTTCGGATTGCGGACTGCGGATTGGGAGAGGAGCGCTTCGAGCGCGCTGAGGAGGACGGTGCGCGCGCCGTCGGCGCCGAGGTGGCTGGGATTGCAGCCGGGGCCGACGTGGCGCGCGAGGATCTGGCCGGCGCCGTCGACGAGGATCAGTTCGGTTTTCGTGCCGCCGCCGTCGACGCCGATGCGATAGGGGAGATTCGCCACGGCCGGACGAAAGCCGGGAAACCAGGGCGCGACGAATCAAAATGCGTCCGGTGACGTGGGCCGATGGGCGAGGAGGCGGGCGACGTAGCGGAAGCCGTGAGGCTTTCCCGAATCGGCTACGCGGGCGAGCGAACGCGTGGGCGGGCGGGCCTCGCGGGTGGGCGGGCGAAATTCTGACGAATTCCGCTACGGCGGAGGGACGGCGAAATTCCGACGAATTCTGCTCCGACGGGCGCGACTCGGCGCTCAGTAATACGTCGTCAGCGCGATCGAGCCGAAGACGTCGCGGTGCTGCTGCGTGCGGAATTCCTTGCTCCGGTAGTCCTGCGTGTAAGTGAGCTGGAAGCGCGGCCAGGCGAGCACGAAGCCGGCGGAGACATCGCCCATGAACGGCAGCTTGCTCACCGAATGACTCGAGCGCCACGTGTTGCCGTCGAGGAAGATGTTGCGGGCGACGGCGCGGCCTTCGGCGCTGAGATAAGTGTAGGCGCCGAACGTGCGCGCGCGGCCGGCGTTGGCCATGCCGCCGCCAGCGGGGCGGATGAGGTCGGTGCCGAAATCGTGCGGCAGATTCCAGCCGGCGCGCACCATGAAGCCGGTCGCGAGATGCGTGTGGACATTGCCGAGCGTTAGGCGGGCGCGGCCGATGACGTCGAGGATGTGATCGGGGCCGACCGTGATCGTGTAGAGACGATAGCGACGTTCCCACGAGAGCATGAGGCCGGGCTCGTCGTGGAGTTGGTTGGCCCAACCTTCGGC
Source organism: Opitutia bacterium (assembly GCA_016187945.1). Lineage (GTDB taxonomy): Bacteria > Verrucomicrobiota > Verrucomicrobiia > Opitutales > Opitutaceae > Didemnitutus. Next base: position 174,839 of record JACPIT010000005.1, on the reverse strand, counting down.
GTGTGGGACGTGGATGACGTCGTGCCAGCCGTTTTGCGCGGCTTCGCCGAGAGCGGACGGGCCGACGACGCCGAGGGAAACTTCGACGACGCGCAACAGCGAGCCGTCGCGCTCCTGGGCCTGCGCCATCATCGAGGCGTAGAGCCAGCCGGCGTAGGGGCGGTCGTTCGGGAGCAGCGTGGGAGTGGCGATGTCGGTCGGCGTGAAAATTTCCTGACCGAGCGCGAGGCCGACCTTGTAGCGTTGCTGGGCCTCGATGCCGCGGAGCGTAGGGATGGTGTTGGCGACGCGCTTCAGGAATTCGCGCGAGCGGTGCAGCGTCGTTTCGCCGAGCCAGATGAACTTGAAGCCGTTGGTGTAGTGGCGATCGGTGCCGGCGAAGTATTTGTCGTTTTCCGTCACGAGCGTCCACGAGCCGTGCTCGACGGCGAACGAGCCCCAGAAGAGGTCGGGGTCGCTGGCAGCGCGCGCATCGCTTGTGGCCGATGCGGCGCTCGTGACGGTGAGCAATGCGAGGCCGAGCGCGAAGGCGAGGAGCGCGCGCGGCGCACCGGCGCCGAGGTGGAGCGCGTTGACCTCAACGCGCTGCTCGGTCTTCGCTCGCCTAAAGCGCGTTGGGGTCAACGCGCTCCACCAAGAAGCAGCGAAGCTCACCCCTTGTAGGCGATGACTTCGATCTCGACGCGCGCGTCGAGCGGGAGCTTCGCGACCTGGACCGTCGAGCGCGCGGGCTTGTGCGGCGCGAAGGCGGCTTCGTAGAGCGGATTCAGCTTCGGAAAGTCGGCCATGTCTTTCAGGAAGACGGTGGATTTCACGACGTCCTTCGTGCTGAGGCCGGCGGCGGCGAGGACGGCGGCGACGTTGGCGAGGACTTGCTTGGTCTGCGCTTCGAAGTCGTCGGAGCAGAGCTTGCCGGTGGCCGGATCGATCGGAATCTGGCCGGAGCAGAAGACGTAGGCGCCGGCGTGGATGGCTTGAGAATACGGGCCGATGGCGGCGGGAGCGTTGGGGGTGGAGATGATGTTCATAATGGGCCTAAGAAAACGGGGAACGCTCGGGAGAACGAGAACGATTTGGAACTAAGCGCGGGAGGCGCGGCGTGAAGTCGCGCGGGCGTCGCGCGTGCACATAGACGAGGCCGGCGGGACGCCGGCGCAACTTCGACGCGACGCTCAGGTCGCTTCCCAGCGGCCGTAGATGCCGCAGGGGAGGATTTTCCCGTCGGCGCGGATGGGCAGGCCGACTTCGCCGCCGTGGATTTTCCCGCCGGCGTCGTGCATCAGGCCGTCGAGGAGATTGACGACGACGGAGGGCGAGAGGCGCGCGGTGTAGGCGTTGATCAGGAAAAACACGGGGCGGTCGCTCAGCACTTGTTTGCACTCGCTGAGGAGTTCCCAGAGGTGGTCTTCGAGGCGCCACATTTCGCCGGTGCTGCCGCGGCCGTAGGTCGGCGGGTCCATGATGACGGCGTCGTATTTCCGGCCGCGCTTGATCTCGCGGCGCACGAATTTCAGGCAGTCGTCGACGATGTAGCGCACGGGCGCATCGGCGAGGCCGGAGAGCGCGGCGTTTTCGCGGCACCATTTCACCATGCCTTCGGCGGCGTCGACGTGGCAGACGCTCGCGCCGGCCGCGGCGGCGGCGACCGAGGCCGCGCCGGTGTAGCCGAAGAGATTCAACACGCTGACCTCACGGCCGGCGGCGCGCGCGGCTTCGATGCGGGCGGTGAACCAGTCCCAGTTCACCGCCTGCTCGGGGAAGAGACCGGTGTGCTTGAAGCTCGTCGGGTGGATGCGGAATGTGAGCGCGCCGTAGCGGATCGTCCACTGGTCGGGCAGCTTGGTGCGGAACTCCCACTTGCCTCCGCCGCTCTCGCTGCGGTGGTAGAAACCGTCCCAGCCTTCCCAGCGCTTGGCGGCGCCGGCGCGCGGCCAGATGATCTGCGGATCGGGCCGCACGAGCGTGTAAGCGCCCCAGCGCTCCTGCTTCATGCCGTCGCCGCAGTCGAGGAGTTGGTAGTCCTTCCACTGGTCGGCGACGATGAGGCCCGGGCGTTCGATGTGCATGCGTGGAGGGAGAATTGCCGGCGAAACGCGCGGAAGGACACGAAAAAATTACCGACGGCCAAGGGCGTTCGTCCGGCGAGTCGGGCGCCGTGCCGCGAACGAGCGGTTGGTTGAACCACGGACTGCACGGATGACACGGATCACCCTTCGAGGCTGCGGCGGCGTCCATTTGGTCTGCGTCCCCCCACACTCTCTCATGGGTAAAGCCCACGCTCTCTCGCCTCTTTCACGATCTGTCATTGCGAGGAGCGCAGCGACGAAGCAATCCAGCGCTCGCTGGATCGCGACGAGTGCGTCAGCCTCGACGGCCACGCCCGACTACGTCGGGCTTGCGATGACAGACGGCGGCAAGACGCGTCCGAGTTGGTTCGATTTCCCTCGCCAAATCCGTGATCCAGGAGCGCGCGCGAGTAGCGGCGCGACGGGCATTCGGCGGACGCGTTGCCGGCGACGGCAGAAAAATTCTCGCCGACTCAGGCGCTGAGACCGACGGCCGGTTTCGGCCGCGGGATCTCGATGCGGAGGCGCGTGCCGACGCCGAGTTCGGATTTGATCCAGAAGCGCCCGCCGAACTGTTTCGTGACGAGGAAGGCCTTCGTCAGGCCGAAGCCGCCGCCCATGGTGCGGACGTGCGTGACGTTGCTGCCGCGCTTGCCGTAGTGGACGACGGTCTCGAGCTCCGCGGGCGGGATGCCGCAGCCGGTGTCTTGCACGGTGAACTTCAGCTTGTCGTCCGTCTCGTAGAGTCCCGCGCTGATCGTGCCGCCGAGCGGCGTGTATTTGCGGGCGTTGGCCATGAGGTCGCGCATCACGTCCTTGAAAAGCAGGGGCAGCGCGACCTTGCGGCCGTCGTCGCTCTCGATCGCGAAGTCCACGTAGTAGTCCGCCGGCTCCTGTTGCGCGAGGTTGTAGATGATGCGGTAGCGGCCGTGGCTGTTTTTCTCGATGGCGGCGAACACCTGGCGGAAGTCCGCGCGCAGTTCTTCGACCGACACCTCGATCCATTCGCCCGGCGCGCGGGCGCGGGCGAGCAACTCGCGGGCGCGCACGCCGATCACCTTGAAGACAGATTGGATGTTGGCGACGGACTCCTCGACCGCGGGCAGGCGCGCTTGCTCCGGCCGGGTGCGCAGGGCGTTGTCGATGACCGCGAGGATGGCCTGAGCGTGCTCGCCGATCGTTTCGGCGTGGTGGAGCGCGGCGACGGGGTTGGTCAGGTCGGCGCGGATCGTCTCGCAGCGCTCGAGTGCGGGGGCGAATTCCGCCTCGGCCCCGAGCGTGTCGCCGAGCAGGTAGAGCTCGCCGTAGAGGACGTTCAACACGTTCAGCACCGAATGCATGTCGACCAGCGACGCCTCGCCGGGCGAGAGCGGAGGGATGGAAACGATTTCGAGTTCCGCAGCAGCCATGCCTCCATGCTTAGACGCCGCGCTGGCGCGCGACGAGCAAAACCCTCGGGCGCGACCGGACTCGAGCCACGGCCCGCGAATTTCACGAATATGCACGAATGAAGTTTCTCCGGCTGCGGAGTCGTCGCGCGGCGCCGTCGATCGAGCGGCGGGGCGGCGTCCGTTTCCCGGTCCGCGTGCGCGGGCGTTCGCGCGCGGCGCCGGGGCCTTCCGGCGGAGCAGGGATCAGTAATCCCGCTCGGTCGCCGCGGCGGTGCCGCGCTCGAGTTCGTCCATCGTTTTCAAAAATTCCTTTTCGAGGTCGAAGCCATAGAGCTGCGCCAGCACGAGGACGCTCCACAGGCAGTCGCTCAGCTCGTGCGCGAGCTTCGCATCGACGTCGCCCTCGACGCGCCGCGCGCCGGCCTTGGCCATGACGAGCTTCGTCAGGTCGCCGACATCGACGACGAAGCCCTGCGCGATTTCCTCGCGCGTCCACGTGCGCCCGACACGGCGCTGTTCGTATCGAGCGAAGCACTCGCGAATCTGCATGGCGCGGTCGGAGAGATGGGAGAGGTCCATGCGCGCACTCCACGCGCCGGTGCGAGGACGCGCAATCCCGGAGCGAGCCGCGCCGCGCGTTCGGTCAATATCGCGGCCAATCAGACGCGGATGACCCGGCGGAGCAGCGGTTGATCGTTCGGCCCTCTGACGGCCAGACGCTCCAATTCTTCGACTTTCACCGCAAGCGGCCAGGTGATCGGAATGCCAGCGTAGAAAAGAATTTCCGCATGCTTATTGAGACCCGGGCAATAGACTGACGGCGGCGTTGCGTCAGGTAGGGCGGAGCGGCCCGCTCCGCCGCGAGAGTGATATCACGTTCTCGGCGCACCGGGCCGGTGCGCCCTACCCGTCACCGCATTACCCAGCGGCCTGTTCAAAAAATGTAGGGGCGACCGGTGCGACCACCGGACGAGCACCGACGAGGCGTGTCAGCCAGCGCAACATCTCACGTCCCGTAGAGCCGGTCGCCGAAATCGCCGAGGCCGGGGAGGATGTATTTCCGGGCGTTGAGCTGGCGGTCGAGGGCGCCGGCGTGGATCGGGATCTCCGGGTGCGCTTTCTCGACCGTGGCCACGCCTTCGGGCGCGGCGACGATGCAAACGAAACCGATGTCGGTCGCGCCCTGGGCCTTCACGAGTGCGAGGGCCTGCGCGGCGCTGCCGCCGGTGGCGAGCATCGGGTCGACCACGAGCACGCGCGCGCCGGCGAGCGGCGGAAGCTTGCAGTAATAACTGCGCGCGATTGCCGTCTCGTGGTCGCGTTCGAGACCGACGTAGCCGACCGACACGTCGGGGAAAACGTCGTGGAACGGCTGCAACATGCCGAGGCCGGCGCGCAGGATCGGCACGACGACGAGCGGCTTCGCGAGCACGCGGGCGGTCATTTTCTCGAGTGGCGTTTCGATTTCCTTCTCCGTCGTGGCGAGGTCGCGCGTGGCTTCGAGCGCGAGGAGCAGCGAAATCTGGTAGCTCAGCGTGCGGAAGAGCACCGGCTTGGTCGTCTTGTCGCGCAGGTGGGTGAGGACGTGTTGCGCGAGCGGGTGGGTGAGGACGTGAAGGGACATTTTCGATTTGGGATTTCGGATTTTCGATTTTCCGGGCCGGCGCGCGCAGAATCCGTGAAACGCGCGCGGCTGGCCAGTCGGAAGAGTAGGGCCGGTCTTTGACCGGCTTCGGTTGAGCGACGCTCGCGGGGAGAATCTGCGAGCGAGGGTGCAACGCCGCCGGTCGGAGACCGGCGCTACTCACGGCGGCGCGAGCGTGAGCGTGTGCTCCGCTTTGCCGGGCAACAGCGGCGTGGGCGCGCCTTGCGCCCACGCGTCATGTCCGGCGCGGAAGTAGGGCGAGAGCGGATGGCCGCTCTGGCCGCCGGGCATTTCGAAAATCGCTTCGTCTTCGTGGCCGGGCGAGACGACGAGTCGCTCCGACGCGCCGAACGTCGGGCTTTGCACGCGCGGCATCTGGCTGTCGCCGGGCAGTTGCTGCGCCGGCATGCTGACGAAGCGCGCGATCCAGCCCGGCAGGAAACGCGCGAACGGGTGCTGCATCCGCAGCGTGTTGCGCGCGCCCCAGGTGTATTTCGCGAGCGCGACTCCCTGCTTCTCGGCGTCGTCCAGCACGTCGTCGGCCGCGGCGAGGAGCAGCGATTCCCACGAGCGGTGTTCGGGATTGAGCAGGCGCGCGGGTTTCTCGGTGACGAGCTGCCAGACGGCGTCCTCGGTCATCGTGCCCCAGCGGAACTGCTCGTAGGCGCGCTGCGGCTTGTCGAGGAACGGCGCGAGCGTGCGCTCGGCGACTTTCGTGCGGAACATGCGGATGATGCGGTAGCCCGCGGATTCGATCGCGGCGTGGCCGTTCCAACCGGCGGCGAGTTCGCGCAACTGGCCGCGCGTCTTCTTCTGCGCGACGGCATCGTCGGTCAGCACTTCGAGGAGGAGTTTGTGCCAGCGATCGAGGTAGCGTCCGCGGTCGTCGAGCTGGATCGCGAGCAGGTCGGCCGGCGCGGCTTTTTTCTTCGTCACGAGTTCGCGTAGATCGTCGCGGATGGCGCCAGCGCGGAAGCCGTTGTCGTAACCGCCGTCGCCGAGCTTCGCGTAGGCGGCGCCGCCGACGATGCGGTTGTTCGCGGTCCAAAGGAAACCGTCCGCCGGATTCGCGACGACCGGCACTTCGCTCTCGGGCAGCCAGCCCTCCCAACGGCGGTCGCCGTAGCCCCACATCGCGGGCACGCGACCATCGAAGCCGGCGCGCTTCGGGATTTTGCCGGTCACGGTCCAGGCGATGCGGCCGGCGCGATCGGCGACGACGAGGTTTTGATTCGGCATGCCGACGCGGTGCGCGAGCGCGACGGCCTCGTCGGCGGCGCGCGTCGTCTCGAGGCGGAGGAGTTCGAGGTTGGCCGACTCGGGCGAGTGGGCGTTCCAGCGGACGACGTAGTAGCGGCCTTCGTCGGCCGGCGCGATGACGGGGCCCCACTCGGTCCAGCGCGTCGTGAGCGCGACGTCGGGCTCGCCCTTCACTTTGATCGTCTCGGTGCGCTCCTCGAAATCCTTCCAGCCGGCGGGCGAGCGATATTGGAGATCGGCATAGGTTTCGACGATGATGACGTCGACCGTGTCGGCGTAGGAGTTGGTGAAGCCCCACGCAACGTCGCCGTTGCTGCCCGCGACGAGCGACGGCGTGCCGGGCAACGTCACGCCGACCACGCGATGCGCGGCGCCCGCGTCGTCCTTCCAATCCAGCTCCGCGCGATACCAGACGTGCGGCACGCCGAGGCCGAGGTGCATGTCGTTCGCGAGGATCGCGGCGCCGGTGGCGCTATGCGCGCCATCCACGGCGAAGCTGTTGCTGCCGGGCAACAGCGCGGGCTCATACCACTCGGGCGCGAGTGCGGCGGTGGTTTTTTCGTCGGGCGCCTTGAGTCGCAAGGGCGGCAACGCGGACGCGGGGAACGTCGAGCCGTCGAGCGCGGCGTCGGCCGCCGTGCCGCGCGGGGCGAAAAACGCGGCGCCGCTCACGCCGTAGGCGACCTGAAGCGCGCGCTGCGAGAGATCGAAATGCCCGGTGCTGTCCTGCAAATCGAACCACATCGCGTAGACGCACAGCACCGTGTCCTCGGCGGCCCACGCGCGCGGCGCTGCGCGGAGCACGAGGTGTTCCCACGGCGTCTTCGGCAGTGCGGCGAGTCCGGCGTTCACACCGGCGACGTAGGCATCGAGCATCGCGCGCTGATCGGCGGGCAGTGCGGCGACGACTTTTCCCGCGGTCGCGCGGAAGCCGTGCAAGCGCGCGCTTTTGTCGAGCGGCAGCGCCGCGGCGCCAAAAATCTCGGCCAGCTCGCCCGCCGCCCGCCGGCGCAAGAGGTCCATTTGAAAGAAACGGTCCTGCGCGTGCAGGAAGCCGAGCGCGCGAGCGAGATCGACGCGATTGGCGCCGCTCACGCGCGGCACGCCGAGGGCGTCGCGCTCGATTTTCACCGGCGCCGCCAGTCCCGCGAGTGCGCGCGAGCCGTCGAGCTGCGGCAGGCTGCCGTGGAATTGGTAATAGCCCCAGCCGAGTGCGGCGAGAGCGATGACGATCAGAACGCTGAGGACCGACAGCAGGAGCTGCAGGCGCTTGACGAGGGGTGAGGCCATGTCGTTTTGCGCCGCAGAATTTCCCAGTGCGCAAACCTAAGCCAGACGGAAATCTCCGCGCGCCGGCGTGCAACCCGTGCGGGCCTCGCCCGTAGCAGCCGACGTGAGGAGGCTGAGTTTGCGTGACCGCGTTGGTCAGCCGCCGTTCGTCAGCCTCCTCACGTCGGCTGCTACGAGTGGCTCGGCGGGGCGCGTGCGGCTCAGCGCGTGCGCCGCAGGTAGAGCGCGGTCGCGACCGCGCCGATCAGCCACGTCGGAAAATTCACGATGAGCGGGTGAAACGGCATCTGGTAGCGGTGCACGGCCCAGATTACGGCGATGTGTTTTACCGCGATCAGCACCCAGCAGATCAGAATGAACCGCGTCAGGCGCGGATCGCGCGGCGCACGCGCGTCCTCGATCGTCACGTCGCGCACGAACGCCCCCGCATACGCTCCGCCGGTGGCGGGGCGCCGCGCGATCCATTGCGTGAGGCCGGTGAGCATGCGGCTCCAAGCTAATCACGAGCGACGGATTGCAACCGCGAAGTCGCGTTGGCCGTCGGCGACCCGGGCCGCGAAGTCGCATCGTCGCGCGCAAAGTCCGAAATGCGGACTTTGGCTGGGCGCCGGCTCGCGCGACGATCGCGGCTCAGCCGCCCGGCGGCAGGCTGTAGTAGATCGCGAACCAGTGGCAGGCGCTGCCGGCGAGCACGTGGACGTGCCAGATCGCGTGGTGATACGGCAGCCGTTCCCACGCAAAAAAGACCGTGCCGAGCGTGTAGCAGACGCCGCCGAGCACGAGCACGCGAAAACCCTCGGCGGGCATCGCGGAGCCAAGCGACGGCAACACCAGCAGCGAGAGCCAGCCGAGCGACAGATAGAACAACGTCGAGGCGGCCTGCGAGCGCCACGGGAACTGGTGGCGCACCGCGAGCACCATGCCGGCGGTGCACAACGTCCACACGGTCGTGAGCACGCCCCAGCCGAGGCCGTTGCGCAGGTGCACGAGCAGGATCGGCGTGTAAGTGCCGCCGATGAGCAGAAAGATCCCGGCGTAGTCGAAGCGCAGGAACCAGTGTTTCCACCGGCGATCGGTCAGGCCGTGGTAGATCGCCGAGGCGCTGTAGAGGATCAGCAACGCGCCGCAAAAAACCATCGTGCCGGAGGCGATCAGCCAGTCGTCGCGTTGCAGCGCGCGCGGCAACAGCGCGGCCGCGCCGACGAGACTCAGCACGGCGCCGAGCGCATGCGTGAGGCTGTTGGCCTGCTCCTCGCGCGCGTCACGTGCGGCGGCGTTGCGGGCGGGCAACGCGGCGGGAGGCATGAAGAGCGTGATCGGATACATGGCGGGGTCATCCTCTTCATCGGCGCGCGACCGTCGGCCGATTAGCGCGCGCGGCGTTTCGCGGCCGGATATTAGCGGGCCTGAAACTGGCCGCCTCCCGCCGGGCGAACCGTGCGCGCGGTGGCGACGGCTGAGAATCGCGCGGGGCGTCAGCCGACTGACGTCGGTCGCCACGTCAGCTACGTCGGCGGCTTTGACGAAATTGAAACTGGAGGCGGGGCCATCAGCCCCGCGGGTTTTCGGGGTCGAAGCGGTCGCCTCGCGGGGCTGATGGCCCCGCCTCCAGGAGAGGAAGGGGAGCGCGCGTGCGCGCCTCCGGTTTTTCCCCGTAGCGTGCGGCCGGGTTTGCTTCGCGAGACGCGCGGCGGGCGCGGGGCTAAACTGCGCGCAACCTCTCCTCGCCATGGCGAACCTCGCTCTCGCGGTCTTCCTGCTCGTGTTCGGCCTGAACGCTCTGCTCGGCCTCAGCCTGCCGGTGTGGGTGCTCGGCGCGCTGGCGCTCGTGGCGGGCGCGCTGGCGCTGATCGAACGCTCGCGCACGGGCGCGGGGCGGCGCTGATCAACCTGGAAAGCGCAGTTGAACCACTGATTTTCACTGATGAGCGCTCATCGAAGCAGACCACCGCGATCGCCCACCTGGCAGTGACCCACCGCACGCCGCGCTTCTCGGCCTTCTCATTCATCAGTGTGCATGAGTGTTCATCAGTGGTTAATCTTCGTCGGAATTTAGGATCAAGCCAGCCGCGCGCACTCGCGGTGGCACGGGCAGGTGACGAGGTGGTCGTTGGTCATGCCGGTCGCCTGCATGAACGCGTAGCAGATCGTCGAGCCGACGAATTTGAAACCGCGCTTCAGGAGGTCGCGGCTCATCGCATCGGAGACGGGCGTGGTGGCGGGAATCTGGTCGCGCGTTTTCAGTTTCGGCTGGAGTGGCGAGCCGCCGACGAAGGTCCAGATGTAGCGGTCGAACGAGCCGAACTCCTCCTGCACGGCGAGAAACGCGCGGGCATTGAGCGTGGCGGAGGCGACTTTGAGGCGGTTGCGGACGATGCCGGGGTCGGCGAGCAGCGCGGTTTGCTTGCGGGCGTCGAAGCGCGCGACTTTCTCCGCGTCGAAGTTCGCGAAGGCGCGGCGGTAGTTTTCGCGTTTTTGCAGGATCGTCGTCCAACTCAGGCCGGCTTGCGCGCCTTCGAGGATGAGCATCTCGAAGAGGTGGCGGTCGTCGTGCGAGGGCACGCCCCACTCGGTGTCGTGGTAGTGGTGGTGGACTTCGGCTTCGGCCCAGGAGCAGCGGTTTTTCATCGGGCGCGGAAGGTAGCGCAGCGGCGCGACAGCATTATGTCAGCAGCGAAGCGCGATGCCGCAGCCGAGATGACGTAGCGGCCCGGATGACGTAGCAGCGGAGATGACGTAGCAGCCGAGGTGACGAGGCTGTTGAGCGCTCTCCGCCGCGCCGCGCTCACTTCGCGTGGCAGGGCGGAAAGAGTTTCACCGCGAGTTCGTGGATCATCGCGTCGGACGATTTCTTCGTCACGCCGGGGTGAAAGTAGCGCGCGGTCGAGAGGATGATGTTGTAGTCCTTGACGGGGCGCACCGAGACGTTGAGTTCGATCAGATACGCGCGGAAATCCCACTCCTCGCGCGTGTCGTAGGTGACGATCAGCTCGGTGTTCTCCGGCATCATCGTCAAGTGACCGACGTCGGCGGTGTAGCCGAGCGCGTTCAGTTCAGCGGCGAGTTTGCGGCCGACGCCGAGGTTGTCGTTGAGGCGCTGCTCGACCCAGACGCGGCGGTGTTTGCCGAGGTCCACGCGGCCGGCGGTCGTGAGCGAGCCGCAGCCGGTCGCGAGCGCGACGAACCCGAGGAGGAGCCAGGCGAGAGCTTTCATGGACGCGGGGAGACACGCATTTCCGGTGCAGGTTCGCAACCCCCGAGGTTCCGGCGGTGGACGCTGCCACGACTTCACCGTTCGCCCCCACGCCCGAACCAGCGAATGCCGGCCGCGTCAAAATGGGCGGCCGGCGACGATTCTGGCGTTGCGGGCGGCGGGGGCGGGTGCCTACGGTTCGCGCTCTTATGGGACGCCAATGGCTGCACGCGAAACGCGCGATCGTTAACCTCAAGAAAGGCCAAGTGGTCGGCAAACTGGTGAAGGAAATCACCGTGGCCGCCAAACTCGGCGGCGGCGACGTGACCGCCAACGCCCGGCTTTTCGCCGCGGTGGAAAAGGCCAAGAAGGCGAGCGTGACCCGCGACGTGATCGAGCGCGCCATCGCGAAGGGCGCCGGCACGGGCGGCGAAAAAATCAACCTCGACCACGTCGCCTTCGAGGGCTACGCGCCGCACAAGGTGCCGGTGATCGTCGAGTGCATGACCGACAACACGCAGCGCACCGCGCCGGAAATCCGCGTGCTCTTCAAGAAGGGCGTGCTCGGCACGGCGGGCTCCAACAAGTTTCTCTTCGATCACACCGGCATCGTCGAGGCGCACACCGCCACCGCAGGCGCCGATCTCGAAGCCGCCGCGATCGAGGCGGGCGCGAACGATTTTGCGCCGCTCTCGCACGCGGAGAACGACGACATCCCCGAAGGCGCCACCGGCGCGCGTTTCCTCTGCGACCGCACCGCGGTGCACGCCGTCGCCACCTGGCTGAAGGCCAACGGCTGGAGCGTCATCACGGCGGAAATTGGCTACGTCGCGAAGCAATTCCCGGAGTTGAACGACGCGCAACGCGCCGAAGTCGGCGAGTTTTTGCAGGAACTCGAAGACCACGACGACGTGCAGCGCGTCTGGGCCGCGGTGAAGTGAGCGGGAGCGTCCACGGGAGGGCCCGCGTCCCCGCGGGCCGCTTTGAGATCGAGCGCCGGTCCGCGAGGACGCGGACCCTCCACCGATTCAACCTGACATGATCCGCTTCATCGACGGTCTCCACCTCGGCCGGCCGAAGGTCATCGGCACCGGCGTCGTGGGCGACGCGCAGCTCGCGCTCGTGGATTGCGGACCGGAGTCGATCTTCAATACCACGGTCGCCGGTCTGCGGCACGCCGGCTTGCGACCCGAGAACGTCACGCACGTCTTCGTGACGCACATCCATTTCGATCATGCGGGCGCGGCGTGGCGTTGGGCGGAGGAGTTCGGCGCGACGGTCTGCGTGCATCCGCGCGGCGCGCCACATCTCGCTGACCCGAGCAAGCTGCTCGCGAGCGCGACGAAAATTTTCGGCGATCAGATGGCGCCGCTCTGGGGTGACATGCGCGCCGTGCGCCCAGACCGGCTCCGTGTCGTGCAGGACAACGAAACCGTCGAGGCCGGCGGCACGATTTTCACCGCGCTCGACACGCCTGGTCACGCGCAGCACCACCACGCTTGGTGGCTCGAGCGCGAGCGGACGCTATTTGCCGGTGACGTGATGGGCGTCGTGATCGACGGCGGTCCCTGTCTGCCCCCGTGTCCGCCGCCCGATATCCACATCGAGCATTGGCTTGGCTCGCTGCAGCGGATCATGAAACTGCAGCCGGCGCGCGTGTTCCTGACGCATTTCGGCGAGATCGACGATCCGGCGAAGCGGCTCAACGAGCTCGTGGAGCGCCTGCTCGACTGGGCGGAGTGGATCGCCGAGGAGCTGAAGATCGGCATGCCCGAGGAAAAAATCGTGCCGCTGTTCGAGCAACGCGTGCGCGCCGAGCTGAAGATGGCAGGCTTGAGTGACGAGTTGCTCGACACCTACGAGCAAGCCGATCCGGCGGCGATGAGCGTCGCCGGTCTCGCGCGCTACTGGCGAAAATTCCGGCCGGAGCAGATCAAGTAACGTCGAGGAACAATGCCCGAGGACTCGTGGGTGGCACGCTTGCGCGGCATGGCGCAGAGCGTCGAGCGAGTGAGTTGCGGGCAAGCGCGCAACCTACCTGGCGGAGGGCGGCCAGTTCCGATCGGAGCGGTGTGTGAGGTGCGGAGGGCGCAGCAAGACTGCGCCCCTACAGACTGCGCCCCCGACAGAATGCGGGAGCGGAAACTGAGCCGATGGCGATCGCGGAGCGGCGATATTATATCGCCGTTACGAGGCGGTGCGGTTTTGCGCTCCGGTGAACGACAGCCGCCTGGCGCCGGCTGCGGCGACTGAAATCGCTTCGTTCGTTCGACCGTTCGGCGCTGCAATTTGCGGCGCCGTTTCTCCGGTGGGCCAAAAACAAAACGCCGGCTCCGAGGAGCCGGCGGCTTGGGGTAGAAGAGAAGTAACCGGAGTTACTTCTTCTTCTTGCCGGCTTTCTTGGCCTTTTTTGGGGCCGCTTTTTTCTTTGCCATGCAAAATTTCTAAGCACGCGCTTCGCGTAATGCACGGAAAATCTTCCGTGTGACGCGCGGCACGCCACCGCGCCGAATTTTTCGGCGCGGAAATTTTCAGCGGCCGTAGAGCTGCGCGAGGTCGCGCAGGTAGTTCGCGGTGCCGCCGAAAATTTTTTCGAGTTCGTTCGCACGATAGCGCCACTGCCAGTTGCCCTCGGGTTTGCCCGGCGTGTTGAAGCGCGCTTCGCTGCCGAGCGAAAAAATATCCTGCAGCGGAATCACCGCGAGGCGCGACGCGCTCGCGTAGGCGGCGCGGAGAAAATCCCAGCCGACTTCGCTGCCGGAGACGCGGAAGTAGCGCCGCACGTAGTCGCGCTCGTGCTCGCTCGCGGTGCGATACCAGCCGAGCGTGGTGTCGTTGTCGTGCGTGCCGGGATAGATGACACTGTTCGGCGTCGCGTTGTGCGGCAGGTAGCTGTTGGTCGCGTCGCCGCCGAAGGCGAATTGCAGCACGAGCATGCCGGGCAGGCCGGTCTGCGCGAGCAGCTCGCGCACGCTCGGCGTGAGGTCGCCGAGATCCTCGGCGATGATGCGCGCGTCGGGAAATTCCCTCTGAAACGCGCGGAAGAGATCGAGCCCGGGACCGTGGAGCCATTCGCCGACACGCGCGTTCGTCGCGGGCAGCGGGATGCGCCAGTAGGTGTCGAAGCCGCGGAAATGGTCGATGCGGACGATGTCGTAGAGTTCGAACGCCGCGCGCATGCGCTCGATCCACCAGCGGTAATTTTCCGCGCGGTGCGCGTCCCAGCGGTAGAGCGGGTTGCCCCAGAGTTGTCCGTCGGCGGAAAAATAATCCGGCGGCACGCCGGCGACCGCCACGGGGCGCTTCGTCTGCGGATCGAGTTCGAAGAGGTCGGGATTCGCCCACGCGTCGGACGAATCGAGCGCGACGAAGATCGGCAGATCGCCGACGATCTCGATGCCGCGCGCGCGCGCCTCGGTGCGGATGAGGTGCCACTGGCCGAAGAAGAGATATTGGGCGAAGCAACAGCGCTCGATCGGTTCCTCGAGCAGCTCGCGCAGACCGGATTTTTGTGCGGAGGCGAAATCGCGCAGCTCGGCGGGCCACTCGGTCCACGAAGCGCCGTTGAAGTGATCCTTCAGCGCCGTGAAATACGCGAATGGCATCAGCCACGAGGCGTGGCGGTGCTTGAATACCTCGAACTCGCCATAGGGCGCGGCGACTTCGCGCTCTTTGAAATTCCGGTAGGCGCGCGCGAGCAGCGGGTGCTTCACGTGGTGCAGCGCGCCGAAGTCCACGCGATCGGTCGGCAGCGCGCGCAACGGCGTGAGGTCGGACTCGTCGAGCAGGTCGTGCGGCACGAGCGCGGCGAGGTCGACGAGGTGCGGATTGCCGGCGAAGGCGGAGAAGCAGGCGTAGGGCGAGTCGCCGTAGCCGGTCGGCCCGAGCGGGCAGAGTTGCCAGTATTTCACGCCGGCTTGCTGGAGAAAATCGAGGAAGCGCAGCGCGTGCGCGTCGAAGACGCCGACGCCTTGCTCGCCCGGCAGCGCGGTTGGGTGCAGGAGCACGCCGGCGCCGCGCGTGCGGAGCCAGTTGAACAACGGGAGCGGAGCGGCGGCGTTGCCGGCGGCGGCAGACGCGGGCGAGACGGACTTCGTGGCGGAGCGGGCGGAGGATTTTTTCACGCGAGAGAACGGGCAGCGTAGCGGCGTGCGGGTGGCGGTCAAATCAGGGAAAGGTGGCGCACGCTGCGTTATGCAATCTCCACTACCGTCCGCGCGGCGCCGCCGAAGCGGTCGAGGTCGTCGAGGACGCCGTTGATCGCGGCGGCGTCGAGCGGGACGGTGCGCGTGACGATCGGAGCGAGTTGCAGGCGGCCGTCGGCGGCGAAGCGGAGCAACTCGGGAATCTCCGTCGCGAGGTGATCGGACACGCCGATGATTTCCGCCTCCTGATTGATCACCTCGTAATACGGATCGACCGCGAGCGGCTGGCGCGTGAGGCCGGCGAGCGCGGCACGGCCCATTTTGTTCAGCACGCGGACGGATTGCTGCATCGTTTGCGGCAGGCCGATCAGTTCGAGGGCGACATCCGCGCCGCGACCGCCGGTGGCGCGGCGGATCTCGCCGACCGGGTCGGTGGCGCGGGCGTTCACCGGCGTGGCGCCGAAGCGCTCGGCGAGAGCGAGTTTTTCGGCGTTGATGTCGACGGCGAAAACGCGCCCGGCTCCGAGCGCGCGGGCGAGTTGCACGGCCGACGCGCCGAGTCCGCCGATGCCGAACACCGCGACGGTCTCGCCGGGAGCGAGGCGGGCCTTGCGCAGGGCGTGCAGCGCGGTGGCGGAGGAGCACATCATCACGGCGCCGTGCGCGAAGGAGATTTCGTCGGGCAACGGAAACACGCTCGCGGCCGGCATGACGATGAACTCCGCCATGCCGCCGTCGCGGTGGCGACCGATCATCTGGCCGGTGCCGCAAAATTGCTCGTGACCGCCGGCGCACCACGCGCACGTGCCGCAGGTCGCGAGGTAGTGCACGCAGACGCGCTGGCCGCACGCGAGCGAGCGGACGCGCGCGCCGAGCGCAGCGACGGTGCCGGCGACTTCGTGGCCGAGCGTGAGCGGCAGGCGGTCGAATTGCGCGACGCCGTTGCGATAGTGCGCATCGGAGTGGCAGATGCCGGCGGCGTGCACGCGGATGAGCACGTCGTCGGGGCCGGGCGCGGGCGTGGGGACTTCGTGCAGTTCGAGCGGTCGGTGCGGAGCGACGAGGCGGAGAGCTTTCATCCGGGAGGAGGCGGAAGAGTTGGCCACAAGAAGCGCCAAAGACGCAAAGCTCGAACTCGCGGCGTTCGTGCGCGGCGTGCGAGTTCAGAGCGTCGCAAAAATCACCATCAGCGTGCCGACGAACGCGGCGCAGAGGGTGGTGCCGTAGGCCGCGGCGAGCGCGCCGGTCCGCCAGATCGTCCCCCACCAATTCGTGCCGAAAAGGCGGCGGAACATCAGGAACGGATACAGCGCGAGCCAGGCGCCCGCGACGAGCGCGATCAGGCCGCCGATGTGGGCGTAGGCGCCGAGGCCCACCCAGCCGGCGCGCACGAGCAGGAACAGGTAGATGAACGTGTGGAAGTGCAGCGCGAGCACGAGGTGTTGCAGGTAAACCTGGCCGGACTTGCGGAAGAGCACGCGCGTGAACAGCGCGAAGAACGGCAGGCACACGAGCAGCATTTTCGGAAGCGAGTGGACGAACGCCTCCTTCAGCTCGTGCGGATGCTCGAAGGCGTAGCTGCCGCACTCGCTCATGTAGCGCTCGAACGCGGTGTCGTTTTTCTCGGTCACGCTCAGTTGAAAACCGCCGGGCATCTTCGCGACTTTCTTGCCTGCCGCGGGTGTGGCGGCGGGCGAGGGCTTCTTCGGCATCAGCACCTCTTTGGCGGCTTCGCGCGGGGTCTTGGCGTCTCGCGCGCGTTGCGCGGCGGCGAGCAGGCGCTCGCGCTCGGGGCTGCCGGCCGGGTGCTCGTTCGCGGCGTCCTCAAGGCCGCGGACGATGGAATCCTGCGAGAGCTGGCCCGTGAATTTGGCGCGTTCCTCGTCGAGAAATGCCGATTCTTTGCCGAGGAAACTCAGGAAGAAAAACAGGACGCCGACGAACAGGTAGAGACGGAACGGCGGCATCTGCGACGCGCGTTTGCCGCCGTTGAAGTCCGCAGTGAGCGCGCCGGGGCGGAAGAGCAGCGTGACGATGTTGCGAAAGAATTTCGCATCGAAGTGGAAGAAGTTCTCGAGCGCCTCGAGGAACACATGCCCGAACGAGCGGTGAAACTCGAAGTCGTGCTGGCCGCACGCGTGGCAGAACGGACCGGCGAGTTTCGTGCCGCAGTTTTCGCAGTGCGTGTGCGTCGGGCCGTGGTGGCCGTGCGCGTGCGGCTCGGCGGCATGAGCGGCGACTTGATCGGCAGTGACGGTGGACGCGACCGGATCGTCGTCGGGCGTGGGCGGTTCAAGGGACACGACGCGGAGTGGAGCAGTCAGAGCCACGACGCGCAACTCCGCAGCGGAGAGGCAAACGGTGCGGTCCGGACGTTTTCGACGCCGAAGTCGCGGCGGACACCGAGGGCGAAGCTGCACTCCAATTCCGGAGGTGGTGGCCGCAAAAAGGCGCAAGAGGCGCAAACCGGAAGCGATTCGCGTCGAGGATTTCCCTAACCCGGATGTTTAACCCGCAGAGCGAAGCACGCGACGCAGCGTGGTAGCGGAATTCGTGAGAATTTCGCCGCTGCTCAGGTGCGAAAACCTTACGGTTTCCGCTACGCTGTGGAATATCCGGGCTAAAAAACGCCGTTGGCCACAGAGCGCACCGAGCCAATCCGTAGGAGCACAGAGGAAACGGCGGAAAATCTTTCGGCGCGGGCTGAAGCTCCTCGCCACCGTTCAGCCGCGCAGCGCGATGATGAGTTTCGCGCGGCTGTTGACGCGGAGTTTTTGAAACACGCCGCTGAGCTGCACCTTCACGCTGCCTTCGGTCTTCTTGAGCTGGGCGGCGATTTCCTTGTTCGTCAGGCCGGCGCAGACGAGCTGCGCGAGATCGCGCTCGCCGGGCGTGAGCTGGCGCAACAGGCGGTCGGACGCCGGGTCGGGCAGGGCGTGAATCGGCTCGGCGGATTCGCCGACGCGGAGGCGCGCGACGAACACCGGCTTGGTGAGTGTGCCGTTCTTCTCCGGGCGGAGCGCGATCAGCGCTTCGTGGCCGGGCTGGCGCGAGAGGACGTGGCGCGCCGGCGCGTTGCCCTCGACCGGCAGCGAGTCGCTCGGGCGCGCCTGCCACTCGCGGCGGAGGTCGTCGCACGCGGCGCGGATTTCCTCGGGGATGGCGAAGACGGCTTGCGGCGTGTAGTTGCGGGCGCGCTCGTGGCCGAGATTCCAGACGGCGCAGAGGGCGAGCGCGTCCTGCGAGACGTAGATCGGCTCGAGATTCCAGTCGAGGAACAGCACGGCGTCGGGCTTCGCGCGATAGAAACCCTCGAGGAGGCGCCGGCGCTGGCGTTCCTGCTCGAAGATTTTCATGCGATCGAAGGCGACTTTGATGTGCGGATGCACGGCGTTCAGCACGTTCATCTCGCGCGGCGTGAAATCGCCCTGCTCGGCGCGGCGGCGCAGCGCGAACGACGTCTCGACGCCGCGGCCATGCCAGAAGAGCAGGTGCGCCGAGTAGCGCCAGTCGTAGCGCGCCATGTAGCGGCGGTAGTAGGGCGTGCGGTCGATGGTGCGCGGGTCGGAGACGAGTTGCGAATGCTGATAGGCGCCGATGCCGTGGTGGAGATCGAGAAACGGCTGGAAAAACGCGCGACCTTCCTGCGCGACGAGCTGGTTGGCGTGCTCGTCGTGCGGATGGCGCGATTTTCCGGAGGAGAAACGCTTGGTCGACGTCTCGCGTTTCCAATCGAGGTAGTTGACGGACATCACGAGCGTGTCGTGCGGCACGAGTTCCTCGAAGAGGCCTTGGAGCGCGATCCAGAGTTCGTCGAATTCGAGCGCGCGATGGAGATTCAGCAGCGTCCCCTGACCGGCGCCGGCGGGCAGCAGGCCGAGGTTGGGAGAAATTTTCGCGTGGCTCACCGCGAGGAGCGGAGCACGAAGCGCGCCGCGCGCGCGAGTCCCAATCCGGCGCTATGACGAGCGCACGTGGTTTATTAACCTAAGTTAGTTTGTGCGGGCACGCCGGCGGCTGAAAGGTGCCGACACCCCTCGCACACCATGAACCGAAAGAACACTCGCCTCCTCGCAGCCGCGCTCCTGTGGCTGCCGACGCTCGCTTTCGCGCAAGTCGCGCCGAAGCCCGACGAAACACCGGTGCCACAGAAGAAAATCCCCGTCGTCGAGCAGAAGGCCGACGACAAGAAGGACGACACCGTGCAACTCGAGGAATTCCAGGTGACCGGCTCGCGCATCCGCACGCTCGTGGGCGAGCAGACGGCGCTACCCGTGCTCACGCTCGATCGCATCGAGCTCGAACATCGCGGCGTCACGCGGCTGGCGGACATCCGTTGGGCGATCCCGCAGTTGGGCGGCACGGTCGGTTTCAACGACAACTTGGTTAACGGCGGCGTCTCGCGCGCGCAGCAGGTGAGCACGTCCTTCAACCTCCGCGGCCTCGGCGGCAACTCCACACTCGTCCTCGTCGACGGCCGGCGCGTGCCGCGCACGGGTCAGGAAGCGCCGGGCGGTGCGGGCGGTCGCGAGGATTTCAACGTCGACGGCATCCCGATGTCCGCGATCGAGCGCATCGAGGTGCTCCCGCAAAGTGCGGGCGCCATCTACGGCGCCGAAGGCATCGCCGGCGTCGTGAACATCATTCTCAAGAAAAATTTCACCGGCGCCGAGCTGAACGTCTCCTACGACAACACGTTCAAATCCGACGTGGGTCAGACGACGGTTTCGCTCACGGCCGGCTATCGGAAGGAGAAGTTGTCGACGTTCCTCTCCGCCTCCTACGAACATCAGAACGGTCTCGCCTCGCGCGATCGCTGGTTCAGCGCGAAGAGCGTGTTTCCCGAATACGGCGGATCGACGAGCTTCCTGCTCCAACAGGTGCCGGGCGGTCCGGGTTCGCTTTCTTCTGGATCGTTTCCGGGGTTCGGCGGCGCGCCGCTGCCCGGGTTGACGACGAATCAGGTCGGCATTCCCGCGGGCTCGACCGGCACCACCGTGGCCAACTCGGCCTACACCACGACGGTGAGCGCTCCGTTCGATCCCGCCGCCTACAGCATGCTCATCGATCCCGCCACGCGGCGCAGCGTCGTGTTCAAGGCCGACTACGATTTCGCGGGCTGGTTGAAACCCTACGTCGAGGCGCGCTGGAGCAAATTCGAGAACGACACGGTCGGCACGCCGCCGATCGTCAACTTCCAGGCGTCGCTGCCGGCCGGCTACGCGGGCAATCCGTTCTCGAGCGCCGTGAACCTGAACAAGGTGTTCTACGACCTCCCGTTGCTCGAAACGAAATCGTCGCAGGAAAATCTCGGCCTCTCGCTCGGCGCGCGCGGCGATTTGCCCGGCGACTGGCGTTACGACCTGGGCGGCTCGTTCGCGCGCAACATCGCCGCCGACGAGCCGATTTCGACGGGCTTCGACTTCAGCCGCACGAGCGCGGCGATCAACAACGCCGATCCCGCCAAGCGCCCGATCCTCGCCTACGACAGTTCGACGGTGAAGGATCCGAATGCCGCGGGCGTGCTCGATGCGCTGCGTCCGATCTTCCCGCACCACGACACGAGCGAAGTCTACGACTACACGCTGCAGGCTGACGGCACGGTTTGGGAAGGCTGGGCGGGTCCGATGAAGCTCGCCGTCGGCGGCGAGTCGCAGGAGGAGAAAGTGGAATTCTACCGCACGCCCGGCGACTCGGCGCTCAGCTATGTGCTGACGAAGCCGTTCAGCCGTCGGACGACGGCGGCGTTCGCCGAGGGCTCCGTGCCGCTGCTGTCGGACAAGCAGCATTTGCCGCTCGTGCATCGTCTCGAAGTCGGTGCCGCGATCCGCGCGGAAGACTATTCGGACATCGGCGCTCAAACTTCGCCGGGTTTTCACGCGCTCTTTCAACCGACCAAATGGATCACCGTGCGCGCGTCGCGCGCGGACGGCTTCAAGGCGCCCAAGCTCTACGACCTGCTCGCGCCGGTCTTCACTTCGACACCGACGCTGACGACCTCGAGCAACGTCCACGACACGCGGCGTGGCGGCGAACTCGTGCTCGGCACCGTCACGCAGACCTCCGGCGGCAACCCGGGCCTCTCGCCCGAAACGTCCGTCTCGAAAAACTGGGGCGTCGTCGTCGACGTGCCCGGCGCGTGGTTCAAAGGGCTCTCGTTCTCCGTCGATCGCTACGAACTCGAATACAAGGACCGCATCGGCGGCCCGAGCCGGCAGGTGCTGATCGATTTCTTCCCGGAACGCGTGACGCGCGCGGCGGTATCGCCGTCCGATCCGGCCGGCTACGCGGGGCGCATCACGGGCTTCGATATCAGCAACATCAATCTCTCGCGGGTGCGGACGCGCGGCTGGGATTATCAGCTCACTTACCAGCGCAGCACGAGCGTCGGCGGGTTTTCCGTGATGGTCGCGTATTCGGAAGCCGGCAAAACGATCACGAAATCCACGCCTGCGGCGAATCCCACCGCCAGCATCCAACCCGATCGGCTCACCGGCTCGCTCTTTTGGTCGCGCAGCGCGTGGACCGCGGGCGTCGTCGCCAACTACCAGTCGCGTTACTACATCAGCGGTCTGAACAACTTCACGTTCTCCTATCCGCCCTACATCGAGTGGAACCCGCAGGTTTCCTACGATTTCGGCAAGACCGGCGCGTTCAAGGAGGCCGGGCGCCCGTGGTGGCAGCGGCTTCTCGCAGACACGCGGTTCAGCGCGACGGTCGTCAACGTGTTCAACCGCGAGCCGTCGACTTCCGATGTCGTCAACGGCCGCATCGTCATGGATCCGCGCCTGCGGCGCTACATCGTCTCGTTCACCAAAAAACTCTGATCGCCGCGCCACTGGTCCCCATGAAACTGCGTTCCCTCTGTCTTGCCGTCGTCATTCTTGGTTGTGCCTCGCTCGCGCCGCTGGCGCGGGCGCAGGCCGACGAGAGCACTGCGTCCACCGCTTCCGCTCCGGCGGCGAAATCGCCCGCCGATATCGACTACGACGCGGCCTGGGCGATCTACCGCGCCGAGCCGCCCGCGGGCGTCGAGTTTCCGTCGAAGGAATACTTCCGGTGGCAGGACAAGAAACTCCAGGAATTCGCCGCCGCCGTGCGGGCTTTCGGCGAAAAATATCCGTCGGATCCGCGGCGCTACGAAGGCTGGGTGCAGGCGAGCTACACCGGGCCGTCGTTCATCGTGGATTTCAAACCGGAGTTCGCCGAGAAGCCGAACGGGAGCAACCTCATCGCGGACCAGGCGGCGGTGCTGGCTTACCGGAGCGAGCAGGTCCGCCTGCTCCAACTCGTCGTCGAAGCGGAAGACGCCAACCCGCGCCAGCGAAACGGCGCGTTTTATGCCCTGTTGATCGACGCCGGCACCGTCGCGCGGTTGAAGGGCGAGAAATACGACGTCGCGCAGTTTCGTCCGCTCATCGACCGGCTTGTCGCGAAATTTCCGGACGAGCGTGTCGCCGAAATCATCGTGATGTATACCGGCGGAGTCTGCCGCAACCTCAACGCCTCCGATGCCGCCGCCGTGGAAGCCGGGCTCAAAAAGAATCCCGTGATCGCCTCTGCGCTCGAAAAGGCCGCGGCGACTCGCGCGGCCGAGGACGAAAAGCGCGCCGCCGCACAAAAGGTGGCTGCGGCCGAGATCGGCTCGATCAAGTTCACCGCCGCCGACGGCCGCGAGGTCGACGTCGCCAAACTCAAGGGCAAGGTCGTGCTCGTGGATTTCTGGGCGACGTGGTGCGGGCCGTGCGTGGCCGAGCTGCCGAACGTGAAGAAGGTTTACGCCGCCTATCACGACAAGGGCTTCGAGGTCGTCGGCATCACGCTCGAAAATCCGAACGCGCGTCCGAGCGACACGTCCGAGCAGACCGCGGCAAAGTTGGAAACCGCGAAAAGGAAGATGCTCGAGTTCACGGCGAAAAACGAGATGCCGTGGCCGCAGTATTTCGACGGCAAGTGGTGGAAGAACGACTACGCGGTGAAATTCGGCATCAAAGCCATCCCGGCGATGTTTCTCTTGGATAAGGACGGCAAGATCGCCGCGACCGAGGCACGCGGCGAAAAGCTCGAAATGGAAGTGAAGCGCCTGCTGGGGCTCTGAAATGGTCGCGGAGCGTTACTGTTTGCTGCCCGAGCCGGCGACGAATCGCCGGCAGCTTTTCCCGGCGGAGCCGCGCGCGCTGCTCACCGAGGCCGAGTGCCGCGTGCTGGAGTTGCTCGGCGCGGGCTACGCCAACAAGGAAATCGCGGCGATGCTCGGCAAGGCGGAGGCGACGGTGAAAAATCAGGTCGCCTCGATCCTGCACAAGCTCGGCGCGCCGACGCGGGCGCGGCTGATCGCGTCGCTGCGCTGAGCATGCGCTTCTCGCATCACGAGAGCGGCGGCGTGGTGAAGCTGACTCCCGCGGAGGCGGAAGTCGTCGCGCAGGCAGTGCGCGGGCTCACGAACAAGGAGATCGCGCGGGCGCTGCGGAAATCCGAGCTCACCGTCCGCAATCAACTGACCGCGGTTTACCGCAAGCTCGGGTTGAAACGCCGGCTGCAGCTCATCGCGCAGTTTCGGGGGTAGGCGGCGCAATGCGCCGCCCATTGAAGTTGAAGGTTGAAGGGCAATCAACGCTCGCGGACGCGCGAGCGGCGGGACCACCGAGCGGCGATAAAATATCGCCGTTCCGTCGCTGAGGCCGGGCTGCGCGCGATGCGCCGTCGAATTGCTCTTCAACTTCAACTCTCGACCTCAACGGGCGCGGCACCCGGCCGTCACGCCTTCAGCGCTTCGTCGACGACTTTCCTGAGATCGGCGAGGTGGAAGGGTTTCGCGAGCACGGCGGTGGCGCCGAATTTTTCCGCCATGTGCAGGTAGAGCTTCGGGTCGTGCGCGAGGCCGCCGGACATCGCGATGATGCGCGCTTGCGGAAAATCGCGGCGGAGGTCGCGGATCGTGTCGAGGCCTTCCTTTTCGGGCATCACGATGTCGGTGATGACGAGTTCGGCCGGCGCGGCGTGAAACATCTGGAGGCCTTCCACGCCGTTGGTGGCCTGGCGGATTTTATGGCCGGACTGTTCAAGCGCACTGGCGAGCACGTCGCGAAACATGTCGTCGTCGTCGATGATAAGGATGTCGGCCATTCGGGCGTTAAATCAATGCGGCGGGGCGGTTTTTAGCAAGAGCGACGACGACCGAAGTGTAGCGGCGGTCTGCGGCCGCCGAGGAACGTGCCGTCGGTGCAGGAAGGCATGGGATCGCGGCTACGTTGTGGTGCGGCCGAGCAAGGCGTGGACCTGGCGCAGCAGAGCGTCGTGGCGGAACGGTTTCAGGAGGAATGCGTCGCCGATGGCTTCGTGATTTTTCCCGCCGCTGCTGAAGCCGCTCATCACGAGGATGCGCACGTGCGGCAGGCGTTGGCGGACATGTTCGACGAGTTCCCGGCCGCCGATGCGCGGCATGATCATGTCGGTGACGATGACGCGCAGCTCGTGCGCGAACGGCGGATCGTCGAGCCAGCGGCGCGCCTCGGCGCCGTTCTCGGCGGCGACGACGCGGTAGCCCTGTTGCTGGAGCACGCGCTGCACGAGCGTGCGCACCTCGGGCTCGTCCTCGACGACGAGCACGAGTTCGCCGTTGGCGCGCGGAAGGGCGGTGGATTCGGTGGAGGGCGCGTCGGTGTCGGAGGTCGGTTCGGCCGGCAGGTAGAGGGAGAATTTCGTGCCGCGGCCGAGCGTGCTGGTGACGTCGCAGAAACCTTCGTGGCGCGCGAGAATGCCGCGCACGGTGGAGAGGCCGAGGCCGGTGCCGCGGCCGGCTTCCTTGGTGGTGAAGAACGGTTCCCAGATGTGCGGCAACACGTCGGGGGCGATGCCGCTGCCGGTGTCGCCGATCTCGAGACGGAGGAATGCGCCGGGGCGGCCGCCGGGGATGCGGGCGGCGGTGCCGGCGTCGAGCGAGCGATTTTCGAGGCGCAGGGAGAGCGCGCCGCCGTGCGGCATGGCGTCGCGGGCGTTGACGCAGAGGTTCAGGAGCACCTGGTGGATTTGGGTGACGTTGGCGCGGACGGGCCAGAGGTCGCTGGGCACGCTTTGCTCGAGGCGGACGTTGCGGGGGAAAGTTTCCTCGACCATCGCGATGATGTCGCGCGCCACGTGCTTGAGCTGCACGACGCGCAATTCGTCGCCGCCGCCTTGGGCAAACGAGAGGATCTGTTTCACGAGGGAGGCGCCGCGCGCGGCGCTGTGCTCGAGCGTGTCGAGCAGGCGGCGGCTCTCGGGCGGCGATTGCTCGCGGAGCAGTTGCGAGACCATGAGCATGGGCGTGAGGATATTGTTGAAATCGTGGGCGATGCCGGCGGCGAGCAGTCCGAGATTTTCCATCCGCTGGGCGCGGAGGAACTGTTCCTGAAGGCGGCGCGTCTCGGTGACGTCGCGGCCGATGCCCATGAGTTCGAGCGCGCCGTCGGCCGTCTGGCCGCGGCTGAGGGTGAACTCGACGTCGGCGGCGCCGCGCGCGGTGCGCAGGCGGAGCATGAACACGCCGGGATCGTCGCCGGCGAGGATGTCGCCGAAGCGGCGCTTGGCGCGTTCGGTGTCGAGGGGATCGACGAGGCGGATGAAACTCTGGCCGACCCACTCGCCGCGCGGCCAGCCGGTGATGGTCTCGAAGGCGGGGTTGAGCGTGGTGATGACGCCGTTGGACGAGAGCGAGAAGATGGCGTCGCGCGCCGTCTCGATGAAGCGCTGGTAGCGCTCGTGCATGGCGCGGAGGGAGTTTTCCGTCTCGCGCAGGCGGCGGCGCTCGCGGGCGTCGAGCACGGCGCGGCGCAGCGCGGTGGGCAGGCGGCGATGGCGGTCCTTGATCACGTAGTCGGCGGCGCCGGCGCGCACGGCGGCGATCGCCTGGTCCTCGCCGATGCTGCCGGAAAAGAAAACGAACGGGACGTCGGGCGCGTGCTGGTGCGTGAGCGCGAGCGCCTCGAGGCCGTCGAAGCCCGGCATGGTGTAGTCGGAGAGCACCACATCGACCCTGCCGCTCGCGAGCCCGGTGAGAAACTCCGGGCGCGTGGCTGCGGGCACGATCTCGCACTCGGGACACTCCGCGTTCAGCAAGACGGCGACGAGTTCCTGGTCGTGGGGGTTGTCATCGAGGTGGAGGATTTTCATGGGGGAAGGGATCACGAGGCGCACTCGGCGGGCTGGTTGAGCGAGGCCCAGAAGCGGCCGAGCTGCCCGACGGTCGAGAGGAACTCCTGGAAATCGACCGGCTTCACGACGTAGGCGTTCGTGCCGGAGTCGTAGCTTTCGGCGATGTCGCGCTCCTGCTGCGAGGAGGTGAGCACGACGACGGGCAGGTGGCGCCACACCGGATCGGCGCGGAGGGCGCGGAGCACGGCGAAGCCGTCGACGCGCGGCATCTTCAAATCGAGCAGCAGCACGCCGGGCGGCGGCTGCACGCGGCTCGCGGGCGTCGCATGCGCGCGCAGGTAGTCGAGGGCCTCGCTGCCGTCGGTGGCGACGACGATCTCGTTGGGGAGATTCATCGCGCGGAGCGCGGCGGTCATGAGCTCGATGTCCGCGGGGTTGTCGTCGGCGATGAGGATGGGGCGGAGGATTTTCATGGGACGGGGAGGGCGGGAGGAGCGATCGGGGCGGGAATGGAGTCGGGCAGGGAAAAGAAAAACGTGGCGCCGGCGCCGGGGCGGCCTTCGGCCCAGACGCGGCCGCCGTGGCGGGTGACGATGCGGTGCACGAGCGCGAGGCCGATGCCGGTGCCGCGGAAATCGCGGTCGTTGTGCAGGCGGCTGAAAACCTTGAAGAGCTTTTCCGTGTAGCGCGGGTCGAAGCCCACGCCGTTGTCCTGCACGGCGAAGACGGCTTCGCCGGTGCGCTCGTCGCGGGCGCTGTAGACCTGCACGCGCGGCGGCGTGGCGCGCGCGGCATATTTCGCGGCGTTGCCGAGGAGATTGGCCCAGACCTGACGCAGCAGCGCGGGATCGGCGGCGACGGCGGGGAGCGGCTCGATCTGCCAGACGGTGTCGGGCGCGCTCTCGATCTGGCCGTCGGCAATGACGCTGGCGACGAGCGCGGCGGTGTCGACGCGGAGGCGTTGCAGCGGGGCGCGGCTGAGTCGGGAAAAATCGAGCAGCGCATCGATGAGCGCGCCCATTTTTTTCGCGGCGCCCTCGATCGTGCCGAGCAGGCGCCGGCTCTCGGCGTCGAGCCGCTCGCCTTCTTTCTGCGCGAGCAGCGCGGAGAAACCGGCGAGGTGGCGCAGCGGGGCGCGGAGGTCGTGCGAGACGGAGTAGGAGAACGCTTCGAGGTCGCGATTGGCGTGCTCGAGCTCGTCGCTGTGGCGTTGGAGATCGCGGTGGAGCGCGGCGAGACGCTGCTCGGATTCGCGGCGGGCGGTGACGTCGTGCAGCGTGCTGCGGCTGGAGACGTAGTTGCCCTGCTCGTCGTAGAGCGCGACGGCGCTGATCGAGACGTAGAACGTGGAGCCATCCTTGCGCTGGAGCTGGAACTCGGTGTTCGTGGCCGAGCCGGCGAGTTTGAAGAGCGGAAAGTTCCGCATGAACAGGCCTACGTAGTCCGGTGCGACGAGGTCGTAGAAATGTTTTTTGCCGACGATTTCCTCGCGGGTGTAGCCGAGCCACGCGAGTTCGGTGCTGTTCATGTCGACGACGAGGCCGTTCGGATCGAGCGAGTGGTAGCCGCATGGCGCGCGGTCGTAGAGGTCGCGAATGCGCTCGGCGGAGCGTTGGAGCGCGGCGGCGGCGGCCTTGCGCTCGGTGATGTCGCGGATGGTGGCGAGGACGACGCGGCCCTCGTCCGTCTCGAGCGGGCTGAGCATGATGTCGACGGGGAACTCGGTCCCGTCCTGGCGCTGTGCGAAGAGTTCGAGGCCGGCGCCCATGGCGCGGAATTTCGGCGCGTCCTGGTAGCCCTGCGCGTGGGCGTGGTGGCGCTCGCGGAAGCGCGCGGGCATGAGCGTCTCCACCGGTTTCCCGATCAGCTCGGCGCGTGCGTAGCTGAAGAGGTTTTCCGTGCGGCGGTTCACCCGCTGGATGACGCCGTGCGCATCGACGACGACGATGGCGTCGGTGGACTGCTCGAAGAAAGTTTCGAAGAGTTTCCGCGACCGTTCGAGGGCGGCGTCGGCCTGGCGGCGGGCACGGAAGTCGCGTTGCACGCGGGCGCCCGCGGCGGCGCCGAGGACGAGCGCGACGGCGACGGCGAGCAGCAGCGCGCCGCGGGTGAGCGCGGCGCTGCGGCGGGCGGCCTGAGCGCGCTCGGCGAGGAGCGTGTTTTCCGCCGCCTCCATTTCGCGGACGACGGCGCGGATCTCGTCCATAAGCTGCTTGCCCTCGAGCAGCGTGCGAGTGCCGAGGTCGGCCGCGATGCCGCCCGCCCGGCGCGCGGCGTTGCGGCGGGACATGACGTCGATCTCGCGCTCGACCAGCGGAGCCAGGCGTGCGACGCGCGCGCGCTGGGCAGGGTTGTCGTGCGTCAGCGTGCGCGCGGCGGCCAGGCTCTCGCGGATGCCGGCGACGCCGGCGTCGAACGGCGCGAGGAACGCTTCGTCGCCGCTGAGGGCGTAGCCGCGCGCGCCGGTTTGCACTTCGAGCACCTGCACCTGGATTTGTTCGAGGCGGGTGAGGACGACGTGCGTGTGCTCCACCAACGCGAACGCGCGTTCAGCCCGGGTGAGGCTGAGCCACGTGAGGACGCCGATGCCCAAAAGGACAACGACGCCGACGACAAAGGCGGCCGCAATCTTGCGTTCGAGGGACAAGTGCATGCGCGTGGTCTTCCCGGCGTGCGTGGCGGGAAGCGGAGCGCGCAACGGCCCGTGTGTTTTGCGCGTCCGACGTAGAATGCGCAGGACGGCGCGCGCGGGCCAATTCTAAAACGAAAAACCGGGGAGGAAAATCCCCGGTTCGGTCGTGGGAAATCGTCCCAACGACCTGCCTGCACCCCTCACACTCTCTCGTGGGCAGAGCACACGCCACCTCGCCGCTCCCACGATCTGTCATTGCGAAGAGCGCAGCGACGAAGCGATCCGGCGCTCGCTGGATCGCCACGCCCGACTACGTCGGGCTCGCGATGACAAACAAAAGCGTGACGCTTCCGGGGCTAACGGCTCACTTCGTTTGGCGGAGCGTGATGGTGCCGTTCATCGACGAGAGCTGGATGTCGATGCCGCCGCCGTTGAGCGTGCCGACGATCGATTTGCCGCCGGACCAGCCGGGCACGGGCGGCATCGGCGCCGGCGCGGGCAGCGTGGTGGCAACGGGCTTCGCCGCGGGCGCGGGAGTGGAAGCGGCGTCGGGCGCCGCGGCGACCGCCGGATCGGCCGGCGGCGTGGGCGTTTCGCCGTCGTTGTCTTCGTCGTCCTTGTCGTCCCTCGCCGCGTCGGCGTGGACGCGGGCAAGTTTGACGTGCTCGCGCGCCATGCGCTCGGCGTCGCGTGCCATGCGTTCGGCCTGACGAGTGATCTCGCGGATCTGGTCGCGGTTCGGACCGTAGCCGGTCGTGAAGCCCCGGCTACCGCTGACCTTCTCGGTCTTCGCCTGGAGCACGCCTTCGGGGAAGTTGGTGCGGATGGTGCCGTTGTGGGTGCGCATGCGGAGATTGGCCTTCGTGTCGGCGGGGAGGCGGAGGTCGATCTCGCCGTTCATCGAGGTGATCGAGACGGGCTTCGCGGGGACTTTGCGGAAGTTGGCGGTGACTTCCCCGTTCATGGTGTTGACGACGGCGGAGGAACCGATGTCGGTGAGGGAGACTTCGCCGTTCATCGAGTTGATGTCGATGTCGCCGTCGATGTTCTCGACGTTGACGTCGCCGCCGGCCTCGGTGCGGAGAATGAGGCTGGTGTTGCGCGGCACCTGGACGTGGAACTCGGCGCCGTGCGCGGCCCAGAGATTGTCGCCGGACATGACGATGGTGGCGACGTTGCCTTTTTCGATGACCTCGAAGGAGACGTCTTCGTCGAGGCGGCGGAAGCCGTCCTTGGCGACGTCCTTCTTGCCTTTCTGCTCGAGGGTGGAGGTGACGACGATGTCGTTACCGTCCGTGCCGGTGACGTGGACTTCGGCCCAGGGGAGGGATACTTTCAGCGTGCCGGGTTTGGACGGGTCGCTGAATTTGGAGCGCACCGTGTTTTGTTCGGCGGCGTCTTCATCGGCGTGCAGCGCGGTGGCGGCGAAGGCCAGCGCGGCGCAGGCGGCGCCGAGGCGAAGGAGGGAGCGGAGGTGGATTTTCATTTTTATGAGGGTGGGGGCTGGGGGAGAGCTCAGACGGTTTTGCCGCGCGAGGACTCCTTGGTTTGGGCGTTCGGGTTCTGTTCAGCGGGCGCGAGGGGCGTGCGCAAAGTGGCGAGAGCGCGCTTGGCGGCGTCGCGGACGTTCTTGTCGGCGGACTCGTCGCGCATCAGGCGATCGAAGAGCGGCGCGGCGTCGGCCTCGCGGACGTTGGCGAGGAGCTCGATCATCGCGAGCTGCACGAGCGGCGCGGACTCGCGCGGCAGCGCGGCGAGGAGGCCGGCGCGCACGACGTCTTCCTGCGCGTGCGGCGCGAGGGCTTCGACGGCGGAGAGGCGGACGTTGACCGACGGGTCGAACGCGAGCGTGCCGACCAGCTCGGTGAGGACTTTGCGGTCGGGCGACTTGAGGTCCATCGTGGCCAGGACGCGCGAGAGGCGGTCGCTCGTGGATTTTTGCTGGAGGAGCGAGTAGGTGACGAGTTTGCCCATGTCGTTCACCTGCGCGCGGAGGTCGGCGATTTCCTTCTGGGATTTTTCGTCGGGCGCGGCGACGGCGGCGGGCTGATGCAGCCAGCGTGCGCCGGAGAAAATGCCGGCGGCGAGGAGCGCGAGCGCGAAGGCGAATTGCAGCGCGGGTTGCGCGGGGAGGATCGCCTCGAAGAAGCGGTCGAGGCGGCTCTTCGCGAGGGCGAACGGGCTGGGCGCATCGGCGTCGCGCTGGTGCGTCTCGAGCATCGCGTAGAAATTCTCGCGCAGGCGCGGCGAGGGTTCGGGTGGCGGGAGCTGGTCGAGCTTGCGGGTGATTTCCTGCAAGGCGGACCACTCGCGCTGGCAGGTCGGGCACGAGGCGAGATGAGCGCGCATCTGCGCCGCTTCATCGGGCGGCAGCGAGCCGTCCTGGTAGTCGATGAAGAGTTCGGTGACGCGGGAGCAGTTCATGGCGAGGGGTGACGGACGAGAGTGGTGGACGATGCGGGGCGGGCTAAGCTCCAAGCGCCAACATCCAAGTTCCAAACCGCGGAGCGAGGCGGGCGGCGATGGCGGCTCGGTTGGAGGTTGAGGAACGGTGTTTCATTGGAGCTTGGTGGGTGGAGCTTTGCGCTTCCGGCGCGCAGCGCGCGGCGGAGAAATTCCAAACGCCAAATCACAAACGCCAAAGGCGGCGGGGGCGGCGGCAGACGCGGGCGGGCGTTGAGAGTGACGGTGCATTTCTTGGAAATTGGAAACTTGGCACTTGGAACTTTGCCGCGCGCAGCGCGGTTACGCTGCCGCATCGCGGCGGAGTTTGAAGTAGACGTCGCGCAGTTCTTTCAGCGCGCGGTGGACGCGGACTTTCACGGCGCCGACGGAGGTGTCCATCAGGCGGGCGATTTCCTTGTGCTCGACGTTTTGGAGACGTGAGAGCACGAGGACTTCGCGGTGTTCGACCGGCAGGCGCGTGAGCGCGACGCGGAGAAATTCGAGGTCGTCGGTCGTGGCCGCGGAGCGGTCGGGGGCGATGCCGTCGTGATCGGGGTGCTCGTGGAGATCGCTGGGATCGGTGGCGGTGGCGGCTTTGGCGTGTTTGCGGAAATGATCGGCGGCGACCTTGCGCGCGAGGTGGTAGATCCAGGCGGTGAATTTGCCTTCGTCGCGGTAGGTGTGGCGGTATTTCAGGATGCGGTAGAACACGACCTGCACGAGATCCTCGCTGACGGCGGGCTGGTTGGTCATGCGGACAAAGAACGCGTAGAGACGCTGCTGGTAGCGTTCGAAGAGCGAGCCGAGTTTCGCGACGTCGCCGGCGCGCACGGCAATCATGAGTTCGTGATCGGTGGCTTCCACGTGAGCGCTGAAGCTAACGACGGCGGCGCGCGAGGGAACCCGGATTTCGTGAGCTGGAGCGGTGGCGAGCATGAGGCGTGGGCATGGCGAGTGTGCAGCGGGGAATACCGCGCGGGCCGCGGCGGGTTACAGGAAAGTTTCGCAAACGGGCTGGCGGCGCGGCGGGCGGTGAGTTCCCCTAAGTTGACTTTCGCAGGTCAGGCTCGCATCCACGTAGTCCACCGATGAGCGCCACCAAGGAGTCATTTTGGACGGAAGAAGAGTTCGCTCGAGAACTCCGCAAAGCGATACGGGCGTATTGGAAGAACCGAGGAGGACAGTCCGCGCGCCAAGCGCTTAAGGGAGCCGCTGATGTCGGGACGAGAGCGGAAGTTACGGGAGGCAAACACCTTAATCAGGTGCTCGCGCTCGTGTGCAAAGTAGCGGCCAGTGCCGGGTTTCAGAAGAACGAGATTTTTTTCGACGTCGGCGTGGAGCTGCCGGGCTATTTTCGGCCGCAGAAGCGATGGGACGTCATCATGTGTCGCCGGGGAAGGCTATGCGCGGCAATCGAGTTAAAATCGCAGGTGGGAAGCTTCGGGAACAACTTCAACAACCGGAGCGAGGAAGCGATCGGCTGTGCGACGGATTTTTGGGTCGCTTACCGCGAAGGCGCGCTCGGGACGATTTCTCCGTGGCTGGGATATTTGTTCCTGCTGGAAAAGGCGGAAAAATCGACGCGACCCGTTGCGTTGAAGAAGAGTCCGTTTCCGCCCTTTGGCGTTTTTGAAAGAACGTCCTATGCCCAGCGCTACGCGATTCTTTGTGAGCGATTGGTCTTGGAGAGAAAGTATTCTAGTGCCGCGCTTGTCTTGAGTTCGCGTGGAACCAACGGGGACTTCGAGGAACCCAACGAAGCCCTGAGCTTTTACGCGTTTGCGAAAGCGCTGCACGGGCATCTCGTTGGGTGCGCCTAAGCATCATGGGACTACTATTGTTCGAAAACGACTGGCGAGATGTCTGGAACGGAGCGGAACCCTCCGAGCCGGTTGGGGCCGTTTTCACTAAACCCGAGGTTACGGCGTTTATTTTGGACTTGGCGGGGTATTCCGTGCAGCCGGGATTCCGCCTGGCGAGCCGGCGGCTCTTGGAACCTAGTTGTGGCGACGGGGCTTTCATCACCATCGCGATCGAGCGATTGCTCGCCTCCGAATTGCAGGAGATTGGGCAAATCGACTGGGATTCTGCACAGATCGACGCGGCGGTGCGTGCGTGCGACGTCAACAGCGCGTTTGTGGCGATTGCGCGGGAAAAGACGGCAGAGATGCTATGCACGCATGGTTGTCCCCGGGGTCGCGCCGCTGCACTGGCGGAACGTTGGATCGAGCACGCCGATTTTCTGCTCAAGCACTGGCGCGAGAGATTCGATTTCGTCGTCGGCAACCCTCCATACGTTCGAATTGAGGAGATCCCGGTGTCGGTGATGTCCCGCTATCGAGAGTTGTATCAGACGTGCGGCGATCGTGCGGATCTCTACGTGGCCTTCTTCGAGCAGGGACTGCGACTGCTCTCGGCGGACGGCATCCTCGCGTTCATTTGCGCCAATCGTTTCGCAAAAAATCAATACGGGAGGAGCTTGCGGCAGTTCATTGCGCAAGAATTCCGCGTTCGGTTTTATGTGAACCTCGAACACACGCAGCCGTTCGTCAGCGACGTGTCGGCCTATCCGTGCGTGATCGTGATCGACCGGTTGCGCGGTGAGGGCGCCCACGCGGTATCGCTGGATTCGGTCGAGCCTGAAGTGCTGGACCAACTCGTGCGCGAACGGAGTCTCCCGGCCGGGGGTGTTTGGTCACATTTTCCCGAATGGTATCCAGACGGTGCGCCTTGGGTGGCTACGAATCGCGAAGAGTTTCTGGAACACGCCGGCCTCGCTGAACGCTTTCCGGTGCTCGAAGAGTCCGGTCGCGGGACACGAGTCGGCATCGGTGTCGCTACCGGTAACGACGACGTTTTTATCTCGCCGGGCCTGATGCCGGAGATCGAAGCGGAATGTCAGTTGCCCTTGGTGATGGCGGCAGACGTTTCTGCCGAGGCCGTTCGATGGAGCGGGCATTACCTCATCAATCCTCACGAGCACTCGGCCGAGAGCAAACTGCGCGACCTCTCGCGGTATCCCGGGCTGCGCGCCTATTTCGAGAAACACCGCGCGGCGTTGGCCAAGCGACACACAGCGCGCAAGCAACCGGATTTTTGGTTCCGCACGATTGATCGCGTGAACTTCCCGCTAGCTGGCGCCCCCAAGCTCCTCCTGCCCGACATCCAAGCGGGAGGTGTGATCGGGCACACAAGCGGCGCATGGTATCCGCAGCACAACCTCTATTGGATCACCTCGGAGGAGTGGAACCTCGCCGCGCTGCAAGCATTGCTCCGGAGCAGCTTTGTTCTTCGTCAGGTGCG
This sequence comes from Opitutia bacterium, assembly GCA_016187945.1. Taxonomy (GTDB): domain Bacteria; phylum Verrucomicrobiota; class Verrucomicrobiia; order Opitutales; family Opitutaceae; genus Didemnitutus. The sequence goes on along the minus strand of JACPIT010000005.1, from coordinate 140,336 downwards.
CAAGGTATCGGTGCAGATGCGCGGCGGGTCGGTCCGATATCAGGCCCAAGTGCTCCGACAATTGAGAATCCCTCGCTATCAGTCGCTCCGTCCGGAATTAGTGTCTGCGCTGGCCAGCGTAGGATCGTCCTCCGATCAGTGCCGTATCGACGAATTGGCTGCCGAAGCTTTCAACCAACGCGCATGAATCGCCGCGAATTCCTCGCCACGACTTCCGCGGCCGTCTCGCTGAGCTTGCTCGCGAGAGGCACGCTGTTCGGCCAGACCGCCACGACGCCCCCGGTTTCTGCGACACCGCCGCCCGCGCCTGGGGCGGCGCCGACCCCGACGGCTCCGCCGCCGGTGAAGGTCGAGTTCCGCGAGCTGCGGCGCGGCGTGGGCGTTTTCACCGGTCGCGGCGGCACGATCGGCTGGTTGTCGAATCGCGACGCGCTCATCGCGGTCGACACGCAGTTCGCGGAAACGGCGGCGAAATTCCTCGAAGGTCTGCCCGGCCGCGGCGGTCGCTCGCTCGACGCCGTGATCGACACGCATCACCACTGGGACCACACGGGCGGCAACGCCACGCTACGGCCGGTCGCGAAAAAAATCGTCGCGCACGAAGCCGTGCCGGCGCTCCAAAAAGCCGCCGCGGCGCGCAGCCCGCAGATGGGCGATCCGACGTTGCCCGACACGCTGTTCGCCGACACGTGGCGCATGGACGCCGGCGACGAGGTCGTGAGCGCGCGCTTCTTCGGGCCGTCACACACCGGCGGCGACATCGCCGTGCATTTCGAAAAGGCCAACGTCGTCCACGTCGGCGACCTCGTCTTCAATCGCCTCTATCCCGTCACCGACAAGGCTGGCGGCTGCAAGGTGCAGCATTGGCGCGACGCGCTGCCGAAGCTCGCGGCAGCTTACCCGGCGGATGCGATCTACATTTTCGGGCACGGCAGTCCGAAGTTCGGCGTCACCGGCTCGAAGGACGACGTGCTGGCGATGGCGACGTTCCTCGACGCGCTCGTCGCGCACGTGGCCGCCGAGATCAAAGCCGGCAAGTCGAAGGCCGAGATCGTCACGCGGCAAAACCTCGACGCGTTCCCCGATTATCACGCCGCGCAAAACAGCCGCCTGCCGATCAACCTCGGCGTCGTCTACGACGAGTTGACGGGGGCGTGAAGGTGGACCGGCTTGACGCCGGGCCAGCACGACGATCGTCGCGTGCAGCATTCGCGGGCGGGGGAGCGAAGCGGGGCCGGCTGAAGCCGGCCCTGCCTCACGCGGCATGATTCCGGCCGCTGCACTGGGCGGCGTTGCAGGGTGTTCCCCCTATTTTTTCGTCGCGCCGCGGCGGGCGGCTCCGCACAGTGCGCGGGATGTTCCCGCGTTTTTTCCTCCGGCGTCTGATCGTTTTCGGTTTGGCGGCATTGCTCGGCGCGACGCTCGGCCGCGCGGCGCCGGCGCCGCAAGGCTGGCAGGCCGGCGCGCGCGTGATCGTCGACAAGGCCGGCGCCGGCCACCGCGCGATCGTGTTGCGCGCGGAGCCGTCGCGGGTGTTCGTGGCCTACGAGGGTGCGGACGAGGCGTTCGACGAGTGGGTGGAAAACGATCGCATCCGCAGCGCGCGTCCGCTCTCGGCGCCGCCGCCGCCCGAGCCGGAGAAAGCTGAACCGCAAACCGTCGCCGAGGCCGCCGCCACGCCCGTGCCGGAGCCGTTGCCGCTCTCGCTCGAATTGCCCCGCGCCGCGCGCGACGCGGTCGTCGCCGAAACCTGGCTCGAGCAACTCCCGCGCACCGACCCGAAGGCGCCGGTGCGTTTCAACACCGCGACGCTCGCCGTGCCGCAATTCGCCTTCGGGCCGACGGCGGGCATCGCGACGGCGCATCCGCCGCTGCGCGCGGCGTTGTTGCACTCGAAGAATCGCATCCGCGGGTTCGCAGCGATCGAGTCGGGCATCGTGCTCTACGCGCGCGACGAGGCGCAGGGCTTCAAGACCATAGGCGTGCTCGATCTCGCGAGCCTCGACGGCTTCCCGCCCGAAACGCTCCTCGCCGCCGATCTGAATCACGATGGCGAAACCGATCTCGTGGTCGCCGCCGGCCCGATCCTCCAGGTTTTCTTCGGTTCGGCGGACGGATTGTTCGTGCCGACGTTGAAGCCCTACCGCTCGACCGAGCCGATTCGCGGTGCGGCCACCGGCCGTTTCTTCACCGGCGCGCTCGGCTGGGGCGTGGCGGTGATCGAGGGCTATAACGATTTCCGTCTGCTCCAGGTCGCGCAAAGCGGCGTCACGCCCGTGGGCGAACCTTACGCGGTGCGATTCGACCGCATCACGCGGCTGGCCGCGGGCGATTTCGACGGCGACGGTTTCGCCGACATCGCCGTGACGACCGAGGACAAGGGCCGTTGCACCGGTGCGTGGATGTATTTCAACCAGCGCGGCGTCACCAAGCCGTTCCTCTGGCCCATCGGCGGGCGCGACGATTTCGCGCGCGACCTTTGCGTGGCCGATCTCGATCGCGACGGACGCGACGACCTGATCCTGACCGACAGCGACGTCGAGCACGGCGAACACATCCGCGTGGTTTTCGGCGCCTCGGGCCGCGCCGGCTGGGAAGATCCGTGGGAACTCGTCTCGAGCGAGTTCGGCCTCGGACTCGGCACGGCGTCGATCATCGCGACGGATTTCAATCGCGACGGACGCCTCGACATCGGCGTCGCGGGCCGCAACGGCCTGCGCGTCTACCTCGGGGCGGATTACCGGCGCTTCAGCCGCAATCCCGTCTGGCCGCGCCTCGCCAGCGGTAACGATTTCCCGGAGCAGCGCGTGTTCCTCGCCGGCGATTTCGACAACGACAGCGCGATCGACCTGCTCGGCTACACACCGGCGTTTGCGACCGGCTACAATCTCGTCTACAACGCCACGCCCGCGCGCCCCGATGGCGTGCACGTGCCCGCGCCGCTGCAACAGCGCGCGCCCGCGCAGGCGAGCACCACGGTCACGAAAGTGGATGGCCCGCGTTCGGACGTCCCCGAGGGCGCGCCCGTGCTGCGCCATCTCGCGAGCCGCGCCGAGCCCTACGGCCAGTGGCGCTACCGCATCGTCATCGAGGTCGCCGCGCTCAGCGACGGCGTGATCGAGTCGCTCGACGCGATTTGCCGCTACGATTCCGCCGACCAGCCGATCCAGGAAATCCCGGCGTTCGTCCACCGCGACAACGAGCACCAGTGGTCGATCGAGGTCACATTGCCGCGCGGTCGGACGTATGAATTCCGCATCAACGCCCGCGACGACAAAGGCCGCGCCGCCGCGCCGCTGCGCGTGACGGTGAGTCCGTGAGCGGTGCGTGCGAGTCGCGCGCGTTTGAGGTCGCCGCGCCCGTGAGGCCGCCGGTGTCAGCGCGCGGCTCTGCGCACTCCCAGCCGCCGGCGACGGCGGTGCGCGAAGAAATTTGGCCGCGGAGATTGGCGTGTCTCTTTCGCTTCCGCGGCGGAGCGGGACTCAGGCAATCGCCCGCGAATGGCGCGAATTCGCGCGAATGAACCTAGAAAGCGCAGTCGAACCACTAATTTTCACCGATGAGCACTCATCGAAGCGGACTTGCTTCGCCGTGATCGCCCACCGGGCAGGTGAGCCACCTCACGCCGCGCTTCTCGGCCTTCTTACTCATCAGTGTGCATGAGTGTTCATCAGTGGTTAGTCTTCTGCGGAATTTAGGATGAAAACCGTCGATCTCCGGATCGGTCGGTGCGGGCGATCGAACCGGAGAGAGGAAATGTTCTCCCTCTGAGTTCGCGACCATTCGCGCGATTCGCGGGAGGTCTTCTGCATGAGTTCGGCAGAGTGGGAGGGACGCCTAACCCCTGCGCCCCTCCCACCTTTTTTAGTCAGCACAACACCAGTTACCGAGAAAGCGGGGTGAAACTGCAGGGCCGGTCCTCGCGTTGGGCCACTAGGCGAGAGGCCGGCCCTGCAGTCTAAGTCTGAAATGCCTCCGACGGTTCGCGGCCGACGAGTCGGCGATGCGCGGCGAACACGGCCGGCACCGGCGCCACGGGCCGGCGGAACGAGGTGAAAATTTCCGCGTCCAGCGCCGAGCGCGGCCCGCGCAACAGCGGGTGCTGGCTGGTGCCGAGGCGGCGTGCGCACTCGGCGGCGGTGGCGAGCATGACGTCGCGCGTCGCGGCCTCGCGTTGCCCGGCGAGGACATTGACCAAGGCCTGCGTGAAAGTGCCGGCGGTGCGCGAAGAGTAGTCTGCGCGCTCGTCGTCGCGGCACGCGCTGAGCACGACGTGATTCAGCGTGTTGTCGGGCAGCACGGTGTCGGCGTCCGGCTCGGCCCGGTGGCCGCGCCAGGAGCGCGACCAGCGCAGCAGGCGCGTCAGCGGGCGGCTGGCGATCGCGCCGGCGTGGCAGGCGTCGAGCACGCAGTAGAGCGAGACGCGACTTTCGTTCGGCAGCAACCAACGGAGAAGCTCGTCGCTGCGGATGGGGCCGGCGGTTTGCGCGTCGTAGGGATAAAGGAAATCGCCGCTCTCGGCCTCGCCGGCGCCGACGAGCGAGAAGCCGTGCCCGCTGAAGGCCAGCACGCACACGTCGCCCGCGCGCGCCTGCATCACTAGCGTGCGGATCGCGCGGCGGATCTCGTCACGCGTGGCGTGCTCGTTCAGCAGGAGTTCGCATGCGAAGCCGCGGCGCGCGAGTTCCGGCGCGAGCAGCCACGGGTTGCGATCCGCGCCGGGCAGCGGCGGGAGCGGAGGCACCATCGGCACCACCGGATACTGGGCCACGCCGACGAGCAGCGCGCGTTTTTGAAAACGCGGGCCCCGAGCCGTCGCACGCGGCGGCAGCAACAGAAGCGAATTCGGCGAGCACTTGGGCATGCTCCTACCTTAACGCGCGACCGCGCCGGTTTATTTCAAGAAAATCGGCCAATTTCTTTTTTTGCGAAAGATTGGGGTGCGCCGTCGCGTTGTTTGATTATGACTCTCCCTGCCATGGCCTCCGACATCCCGCCTCCGTCGACCCTCCGCACGCGGCCGACGTTGCTGTTTCGCCTGCGCGACTGGAACGACGAAGCGAGCTGGACGGAATTCTACCGGCTCTACTACCAGTTCGTCTACGGCTGCGCGCTCCGCTCCGGATTGGGCCACGCCGACGCGGAGGACGTGACGCAGGACGTCTTCAAGCGCGTGGCGCAGACGGTGCACGAGTTCGAGGCCGATCCGGCCCGCGGCTCGTTTCGCGGCTGGCTGCTCAACCTCACGCGCTGGCGCATCAACGACAAATTCCGCGCGCGCCGCCCGCACGAGCGCTACGCCGCGCCCCCGTCGGAGGACGACCGCACGGCGACCGTCGAGCGGTTGCCCGACGACGTGGATGTGAACGCCGCGTGGGACGAGGAGTGGCAGCACCAAGTGCTCGAAGCCGCGCTGGCGCGGCTCGCGCGCCGCGTGCCCGCGAAGCATTTCCAGATTTTCGATCTCTACCGCCGCCAGGATTGGCCGGTGCTGAAGGTCGCGCGCGAACTCGGCGTGAACGCCGCTTCCGTCTACCTCATCAGCCACCGCCTCACGAAACTCCTCAAGGCGGAGGTCGAACTCATCCGGGTGCGGCTGGCCTGAGCCACCGCGGCGGCGGTGCCGCGCAATTTTTTCGCCCTAGAGCTACAAGGCGAAATCCGCGCGGTGCTTCGACTGGGCGCTGAAATTTGTCCAGTGCCGGCCGAAGCACCGCGCTATCTTTTTTAGCCCGACAAGGTTCGAGGTAGGGCGCCGACTCCGCTCCGCGCCGCGGATCTGCGGCGGCGAAGGGACTCGCCGCCCTGCCCACGGGAACGCGAACCGGGTGTGAAATATCTGGATCAGGCCTCGCGGCCGCGCGACGAATTGCCGCCGTGCGACGCACCCCGCTATCGACTCGCGCGGCGCGCTGCGGCACAAACGCGGCGGTCATGTCAGTCACCTCCTCGCCTGCGCCGCGCATTCCCGATTACGAGCTGATCCGGCTCATCGGCGGCGGCAGCTATGGCGACGTCTGGCTGGCGCGGGGCATCACGGGCGCGTTCCGCGCGGTGAAGATCGTCTGGCGCGACCGGTTCCCCAACCCGCGGCCGTTCGCGCGCGAATTCGAGGGCATCACGCGGTTCGCCGCGGTGTCGCTGCGCGAGCCGTCGCAGCTCGCGCTGCTCCACGCCGGCCGCGACGACACCGCGGGGATGTTCTACTACGTGATGGAGCTGGCCGACGACGCGGAGCACGGCCGCGCGTTCGACCCCGAGACCTACCGGCCGCTGACGCTGCGCGAAGTGCAACGGAGCCGCGGACGGCTGCCCGTCGCCGAAGTCGTGGCGCTCGGCGTGGCGCTCGCCCGCGCGCTGGCGAGCCTGCACGCGGCCGGGTTGGTGCATCGCGACGTGAAGCAGTCGAACGTGATCTTCGTCGGCGGCGTGCCGAAACTCGCCGACGTCGGCCTCGTCACCGCTGCGAGCGCGCCGGACATGACGTTCGTCGGCACCGAGGGCTTCGTGCCGCCGGAAGGTCCGGGCGCGCCGCCGGCGGACGTGTTCAGTCTCGGCAAATTGCTCTACGAACTCGCCACGGGCGTCGATCGCACGGAGTTCCCGCGGTTGCCGCCGGATTTCGCCGAGTGGCCGGACCGGCGCGAATTCATGGAGTTGAACGAAGTGCTGCTGCGCGCCTGCGAAGGCGACGCGCGCCGGCGGTTCGCGGACGCGAGCACGCTGCTCGACGAGCTGCTGCTGCTCCAAGCCGGCAAATCCGTCCGCCGCTTGCGCCGCGCCGAGTTGCGGGTCAGCCGCGCGCTTCGGATCGCGGCGGTGCTGGCGATCGTCGCGGCCGTCGCGGGAGCCGGCATGTGGGTCGAGCGGCAGCGGGCGAACAGCGAAATGCGGCTGCGCGCCGCGGCCGAGGCCGAGCGCGACGCGCTCGCGCGGCGCAGCGTCTACGCGGCGCGGCTCACGCAGGCGCAGCAGGCGCTGGAGCGCGACGACTTCGGTCGCGCGCGGCGATTCTTGTCGGAGTGCGCGCCGGCGGCGGGCGAGCCGGATTTGCGCGGCTTCGAGTGGCAGGCGCTGCAAACCCAGGCGCAGGGCGATCCGGCGCGCGTGTTGCAAACCGGCGAGGCGGCCGGGTTGCGCGTGTGCGTGTCGCCGGACGGCCGGCGCGCGGCGGCCAGCATGGGCCTCAAGGTGCATGTGTGGTCGCTGGCGGACGGCCGGCTCGAGCGCACGATCGAGGGCGCCACGGGCTTGGGCGATTTCTCTCCCGACCGGCACTGGCTGAGCGGCACGGGGCGCGGCGGAAGATTGATGCGTTGGAACGTCGAGGACGGCCGCCCGGACGGCGATGGCGTCGACGGCATCCATGTGCCGCTCGGATGGGCGGACGAACAGCGCGCGTGGGCGTTCGTCGTCGACGTGAACGGCGTGATCCAGGCGTTGCGTTGCTGGGATTTTGCGCTCGGCAAGGCCACGGTCGAACTCCCGCTGGCCGAACATCTGAAAGACGACGACGGCTACATGGGCGCGGCTTTCTCGGTCGACGGCAGCGCGGTCGTGCTGGCGACGCGGTCGAGCCGGTCCGCGGCGACCGGCTGGCGCCTGCACGTTTGGCGGCTGGCGGATTTCTCGCTCGTGCACGAGTGGGAGACGCCGCACCGGCCCACGGCGCTGGCGCTGGCGGGCGACCGGTTGTTTTGCGGCTGGGGCGATACCGACGAAGTGGAGGCGTTCCGCATCAGCGACGGCACACGGTTGTGGCGGAGGTCGCTCGGGATGCGGCCGGTCACCGCGCTGGCGGTGCACGAAGGACGGCTCGCGGTCGGCGGGCGCGCATCGAGCGTGTGGTTGCTCGATGCGGCGACCGGCGCCGTGACGCGGCGGTTGCGCGGACTCGAGAGCGACAGCCAAAGCATCGCGTGGCTTCCGGGCGGACACGTGCTGGCGACGGGCAACGGCGGCGACGTGCGGGTGTGGAGCGCGGCGACCGATGCCGATGCGACGGCGCTCGACGGTTTCGCGAATCCACCCAACGGCGGCCGGGCGTTGTGCGTTTCGGACGACGGAAAATTCCTCGCGGCCACAGCGCCGGGCGGTGCGGTGCGCGTTGTCGAGATCGCGAGTGGAGCGGAGCGCGCGCGCTTTCCGGAGATGGTCCAGCCGCTCCGGTTCGAGGACGACGCGCTATGGTTGCTGACGGCGCGGGGGGCGCTGGAGAAGCGCGCGCCCGCGAGCGGCGCGCCGGTGAGCGCGCGCGTCGCGCTGCCGTGGCCGGCATCGCAAGCGGCCGTGTCGCAGCGCGGCGGGCGGGTCGCGTTTTCCAATTACGGCGCGCTGCTCGGGGCCGTTTCCCTCGGCGGCGGCGCTCCGGTGGTGCGCGAAACCGGCCACACTTTCATCTGGTGGGTGGCCGTCTCGAACGACGGCAGCCTCATCGCCACGGGCGGACGGGATCTGCGCGTGCGACTGTGGAAAGCGGACACGCTCGAACTCGTGCGCGAGTGGAAACCGCCGCGGCCGGCGCTCTTCGGGAGTTTTTCGCCGGACGATCGCTGGCTGGCTTGGGGACAAAACGACGGCGACGCCACCGTGCGCGAGATCGCGGGCAACGGTGTTCACACGATCACAACCAGCAGCGGTGTGCTGCACGCCGTGGTGTTCCATCCGCGCGCGCCGCGCTTGTTTCTGGGCGGGCGCGAGGGCGTCGTGCACGTGGTCGATACGCGCGATTGGCGCGAGCAGATCGAGCTGCACGGCGCGGTCGGGCCGGCGAGCGGCACGATGATCCGCGCGGCCACGAGCGCCGACGGTTCGGTGCTCGCGGGCTATTTGGAGGAAGGCTTCGTGCGGATCTGGCGCGCGGCGCCGGTGAACTAGTTCTCCATCGACACCGGCGGGATCGGCGGAATGCCGCCGTCGTCCATCTGCGCGGCGATCGTGCCGACCGGGTATTGGTCGTAGAAGACTTCCAGCTCGCACCACGGCGCGGTGAACTCGAGTTCGTAGCGATGGGCGAAATCGAGCCAGCCGCCGGCGGCGGTGTGCGGGCTCGACGGCTCGATGGCGAAGAAGCCGTTGGCGGATTGCGGCGTGCGGCCCTGGTTCTCCCAGCGCGGCGGCACGGTCGGGGAAGGGCTGACGCGCGTCAGCTCGACGAGGCGGGCGTTCGCGTCGGGCGAGTGCGGGCGTGCCCAGACCAGCTTGGTGCGGTGTTGCGCACCGGTGTCGTGCAGGCAGAAGCGCGTGAGTTGGCTGCCGACGCCGGCGAAGCGGCCGGTGAGCCACACGCTGCGGCGCGAGATGAAGCGGCCGGTGGCGGCGTCCCACGGGGCGTGGCACGTCCAGGTGATGTCGGTGCGGCCGCCCATGGTGAGGCGGAGCGAGAGCGAAGCGCATTCGCGGTGATTGCTGGGCGGCTGACCGAGCGCGGGAGCGCTGGCGGCGACCGGCCAGACGCGGCCGGGGTCGTTAGTGGGGCGTGTCATGGTTGGGATGGTTTCGATTTTCCGGGGTGACGAGTCCGGAGCTAAAAGTGAAACGCGCGCGATCGTGCGCATCTTTCCGAAATTCCTGTCATTGACGAGCGCGGCGTGGTTCGGCGCGGCGCGCCGGGAGCGCACGGCGCGGGCTATTTCTCCGGGGAACGGAGCGTGCCGGCGTCGAACCACACGCCGGGGGAGAGCACGAAATGCGGATCGGCGGGCAGGCCGGTCTCGCCGCGGTGGAGCATGCCGACGACCATGTCGGTCGCGAGCGCGCCGAGGAGACGCGGGTCGTTGTAGATGCCGGACACGCCGTGCTCGGGGTGGTTGTTGAGCATCGTCGCGAGGCCGATGTCGCGCGGCAGCGCGTAGCCGGCGGCGCGCAGCCAATCGAAAATCGGCTGACTGCGCGTGCTGATGATCGCCTCGGGTTTCCATTGGTTGACCCAGGCGAGGAATTTTTCGCGAAAGCCGGGACCGGGCTCGTAGTCGCAGGGCGGAATCTGGTGGTCGCGCGGGAGCAGATACTGCTGGCGCAGAAATGCGCCGAAGAGGCGGTTGCCCCAGCTCGGGCTGTCGTCGATGTCGGCGACGACGAAGCCGAGGCGCTTGTAGCCGCGCGCGAGGCATTGCTCGACGATTTGCGTGACGCCGCTGAAGGCGTCCTCGGCGACGTGGTGCAGCAGTGGCGCGCGGAGCGTGTAGCCGAGGGCGACGGCGGCGAAGCGTTCCCAGCACAACTCGATCGCCGAGTGGCCGGGCGGCAGGCGGCCGAGCAGGACGCCGGTGATGGCGCGGCGGCTGAGGATGTCGCTCATGCGCGCGGGCGTCATGCCGGGCTCGGCGAGCCAGAAGTGTTCGAGCTTGTAACCGAGTTCCTCGGCGCGCTGCTGCGCCCCCGGGAAAAAATCCGGACGATCGTGGTGCTCGGGACGCCAGCCGTAGCGCGTCGGGTAATTCGTCACGTAGGCGAGGCAGACGTGTTTCACCGCGTGCCCGGAGCGGCGCGAGCGCATGAGCGTGGCGACGAGCGGATTCACGCGGTAGTGCATCTCGTGCGCGATCTCCTGGATGCGCTGGCGCACTTCGGGGCGGATGCGCGGGCTGTTGCGGAGCGCGAGCGACACCGTCGAGCGGTGGACTCCCGCTCGCTGGGCGACGTCTTCCAATGTGGTGTCCGGAGGCATGGCTGGGGTGGGCGGAACGGCCGCGTGACTTCCGAGTGTCCCTTCGCGTGCCGGCGAATCTCAGGCGCGGCGCGCGGGCATTCAAGCTCGCAGTCGCGGCGATAGTAGCGCCGGCCTCCGACCGGTGTTATTGGACGTGGCTCGCCAGTCGAGGTGGCGAACGTGGATGCGTTAAAGCCGGTCGAAGACCGGCTCTACTCCACGCGGAACCAGTCGAACTCGGCGAAGCCGGCACTCTTCGCGCCGGGCGCGGTGGCGGCGAACACGCCGACTTTCGCGCCGACCCAGTGGCTCGAGGTGGCTTGAAACTCGACGCCGACGGGCGCGAACGATTTTCCGTCGCGGCTGAACGCGAACGTGCAGCGCGCGCCGGCGGAGACCGTCACGCGCAGTTGCACGTCGCCGTCGGGCGCGTCGAACGTGGCGAGTTCATGCTCCTGTCCGTCCTTCTGTGCGGTGTGGCAGGTGCGCAGGATGAGCTTGGTGTGTCCTCCCCGGCGCACCAGGCCGAGCCACGCGTAGTCGTAGCCGAAAATCATCAGGCCCGCCGCGTCGCCGTCGCGGTGCGGGGCGAAGTGGAGCGTGGTGGTCGCAGTGAAGGCGGGCGCGGGGAATTTTTGCAGCAACAACTGCGGCGTGAGCCAGTGCGAGACGGCGCTCGGCGCGGGCGCGCACGCGAGACGCAGCGAGCCGGGACGCGCCGTGAGCGAGAACCAGTCGGCGCGCGGGTTGGCCTGCCATTGCCATTGGCGGGTGAGCGCGGGCGCGTCGAATTCGTCGGAGGTCGCGGGGACGGCGAGCGGTTGCGCGGGGAGGGCAGGCTTGGCGTGGCGGAGCACGGGTTCGCCTTTGCCGTCGCCGTCGGGATCGTTGCCCATGACGGGCCAGTCGTCGTCGCGCCAGCGCATCGGCTGCAGGTGCGCGATGCGACCGTAGGCGGGCAACTCCTGGAAATGGAGAAACCAGTGGTCGCCGCGCGGCGTGTCGACCCACGCGCCCTGGTGCGGGCCGTTGATGGGCGTGGAGCCTTGCTCGAGCACGATGCGATTTTCGTAGGGGCCCCAGATGTTTTTCGCGCGAAAGACGGCTTGGTAGCCTTCCGTGACTCCGCCGGCGGGAGCGAAGACGTAGTAGTAGCTGCCGCGCTTGTAGAGCTTCGGGCCTTCGAGCGTGCGCCAGCCGGGGAGCTGGTTCGCGTCGATGATGACCTTGCCGTCGTCGAGCACGCGGGTGCCGTCGGGCGCGAGGCGGTGGAGCGTGAGCTGGTTGTTGATGCCGGCGCGGCTCTTCGCCCAGCCGTGGATCATGTAGGCCTGGCCGTCGTCGTCCCAGAGCGGACACGGATCGATGAGACCCTTGCCGGCTTTGACGAGGACCGGAGTCGACCACGCGCCGCGCGGGTTGCTCGCGGTGATCACGTAGAGGCCGAAGTCCGGGTCGGGATAAAAAATCCAGAACTTCCCGGCGTGATACCGGATCGACGGCGCCCACACGCCCTGACCGTGGCGTGGCGTGGCGAAATGTTCGCGCGGCACGAGCGCAGGCAGTGCGTGGTTGACGAGCGTCCAGTTGACCAGATCGCGCGAGTGCAGGATCGGCAGGCCGGGCACGTGGCCGAAGCTCGACGACGTCATCCAATAATCGTCGCCCACGCGCACCGCGTCGGGGTCCGAGTAGTCGGCGTGAAGAATCGGGTTCTGGTAAGTGCCGTCGCCGCGGTCGGCGGTCCACGGCGGCGTTGCCGACGCGGCGCCCGGAGCAGGCGAGGAGAGGGCCGGAGTGAGACTCATGAGAAAGAAAACGGCGAGCACGTGAATCACGGCATTCAGTTACGTCCGATTTGCGGGACGAGCAAATGCAGCGCGCCGAGCGAGAGCACATACATCAGCGAAGCGCCGGCGAAGATCGGCGTGTAGCTGCCGGAGGTCTCGAGCAGGTGGCCGACGAGTTTCGACGTGAAGCCGCCGGTGAGGAACGCGGCGAAGCCGCCGAGTCCCACGACCGAGCTCACCGCCTGGCGCGGCACCGTGTCGGAGACGAACGTGTAGAGATTGGCCGACCAGCCTTGGTGCGCCGAGCCGGCGAGGCCCACGATCGCGACGGTGAACCAGAGATTGTCGACCTGCGGGGCGAGAAACACCGGCACGGCGCACGCGGCGCACGCGAGCAGCGAGACCTTGCGCGCGGCGTTCAGACTCCAGCCGCGCGCGAAGAGCTTCGCGAACAGCCAGCCGCCGCCCACGCCGCCGAACGACGCGAGCAAATAGAACACCGCGACCGGCACGCCGACCTCCGTGAGCGCGAGGTGGTAGCGCTTCTGAAGAAAATCCGGCAGGAAGAACAAATAGAACGGCCACACCGGCCCCGCGAGAATGCCCGCGATGAGATACGCCCACGTCGCGCGATAGCCGAGCAACGACAGCCACGGCACCGACGGCTCCACCGCGGCCGGCGCGCGACCCTCGGTGATGTAGGCGCGCTCCGCCTCGGAGAGGCGGCGATGTTTTTCGGGGATTTCGTAGAGCAGCGCCCACACGACGATCCACAGCAGACCGAGCGCGCCGGTGACGAAGAACGTCATTTGCCAGCCCCACGTCGCCGCCATCCACGGGATGAGCAGCGGGCAGACGATCGCGCCGGTGTTCGAGCCGCAGTTGAAAATGCCGGTGGCGAGCGCGCGCTCCTTGGCCGGGAACCACTCGGACACGGTTTTGATCGCGCCGGGGAAATTGCCGCCCTCCGCGAGTCCGAGTCCGACGCGCGCGATCGAGAAACCGACGACCGAGCGCACGAGGCCGTGCGCGGCGCACGCGATGCTCCAGAACAGCACCGAGAGCGGCAGGCCGAGTTTCACGCCGACCCAATCCATCGCGCGCCCGCCGAAGAGATAGCCGAACGCGTAGGCGAATTGAAACGCCGCCGCGATGCTCGCGTAGTCGCTCTCGCTCCAGTGCAGCTCGGCGCTCAGCGGCGCTTTCAGCAGGCCGATGATCTGCCGGTCGATGTAATTGATCGCGACGGAGAAAAACAGCAGCCCGCAGATCGCCCAGCGGAAACGACCGACGCGGCCGGGCGCGCTCTCGGGCGCGGGAGTGGGGGAAGCAGTGCTCATCGAAACGGCGGCGCGGGGGTGGGGGAAAGCGACCGGAGTTTCGACAGCGCGGTCGCGAAGGGTTGCGTCGAATCAACCGCGCGGCGCGGCGCGCGGCAACGGCCCGCACATGCGCATCGTTGATTGCGCCAACGCCGCCTGAATCGCGACGTTCACTTATGAACGACTCGTTCAACGATGCGAACGTGCCTCGCGTTGCCCGGGCGCGCGGCGCGGCGCATCATCGCTTCATCGTCGGAGAGGCCGCGCGGCGCGCTTCACCGGCTGTCGAGTCGCTCTCTACCCACCCCCGTAAATTCCCCCCGTCCCGATCCGCCCGCCGTTCGCTGCTTCGCAGCAATCGTGTGTCGCGTCGGATGCCATCCCCGCATGCAGCCCTCCGGGTTGTTTCCCCTCTTTTTCCGCTGTCAGCGTGCGGCGCCGCGCTTGACCCGCGGCCTCGTGTGCGCGGCGCTCGGAGTTTTTCCCGCGACGATGGTGGCCGACGACGAAGCGGCCGCGGAACCGATCGCGCCGATCCGCGCGCCGTTCGCGATGCCGCAATTGCAGCGGCCGCAATTTCCCGCGCGCAGCGTCAGCATCGTCGAGCACGGCGCGGTGCCGGACGGCAAGACGAAGAACACCGCAGCCTTCGCGCGCGCGATCGAGGCGCTCGCGCAGGCGGGCGGCGGTCGCGTCGTCGTGCCCGCGGGCCGCTGGCTCACCGGGCCGATTCATCTGCGCAGCAACATCGAGCTGCATCTCGCCGCCGGCGCGGTCGTGGTGTTCAGCGACGTGTTCGAGGATTACCTGCCGCCGGTCTTCGTGCGCGTCGGCGGGATCGAGTGCTTCAACTACTCGCCGCTGATCTACGCGCGCGGTTGCGAGAACGTCGCCATCACCGGCCCCGGCCGGCTCGACGGCAACGGCGCGGCGTGGTGGGCGTGGAAAAAATCCGAGAGCCGCGCGCTCTTCGCCGCCGGTGCCAAAGGCGTGCCGGTCGAGCAGCGCGTCTTCGGCACGCGCGAAGCGGCGATCCGCCCGAGCTTCGTGTCGTTCGTCGAGTGCCGCAACGTGCTGCTCGAGGGCTTCACCATCGGCGGCGGCCCGAATTGGACACTGCATCCGGTTTACTGCGAGAACGTCATCGTCCGCCGCGTGAACGTCGACACCGACGGCCCGAACAACGACGGCCTCGATCCCGATTCCTGTCGCAACGTCCTCGTCGAGCACTGCACGTTCTCCACCGGCGACGACTGCGTCGTGCTCAAGTCCGGCTACAACGAGGACGGCTGGCGCGTCGCGCGGCCGACCGAGAACGTCGTCATGCGCCACTGCACGAGCCGACGCGGCCACGGCGGCATCGTGATCGGCAGCGAGATGTCCGGCGACGTGCGCAACGTCTACCTGCACGATTGCGATTTCGACGGCACCGATCGCGTGCTGCGCATCAAATCGCGCCCCGGTCGCGGCGGCGTGGTGGAGAACGTCTGGGTGGAAAACGTCACCGCGCGCGACCTGAAATACGAATTCGCGATCCTCAACATGGATTACTCGTCCGACACGAGCGCGATCGTGAACCCCGCGCCGCCCACTTTCCGCAACATCACCGTGCGCAAAGTCGCCGCCAGCGGCGCGCCCGTCGCGGTGCGCATCACGGGGCTGCCCGCCTCGCCGGTGCAGAACGTCGCGTTCGAGGACTGCGCGATCGTCGCCGAGCGCGGCGTGCTTGCCACGCACGCACGCGACATCGCGTTCCGCCGCTGCGCGATTTCGCCCGCGCGGGGCGAGACCTTCGTTTTGGACGCCGTCACCGGACTCACCGTCGATGGGAAACCTTTTCCTGCCGCGCCGCGCCAGCCGTGAGCGCGTTTCTCCCTTTAGCAAGCACAGCAAACCCACCCCCCTATGAAACACCGTAATCGACTGCACACCTCGCAGCGCGCGCTCAACCTTGCGCTGCTGGCCTTCGCCGCCTGGACGGGCTCGGCGTTCGCGCAATCGGCTCCCGCGTCGGCCGCCGCCGCGCCCGCGCCGCAAGAGCCGGCTTCGAAGCTCACCGATGCCAACACCGCCGCCACCGATGCGGCCGCGAAAAAGGACGAAGCCGTCGTGTTGTCGCCCTTCGAAGTAAAGGCGAACAACAAGGGCTATTTCGCCTCGAACACGATGTCGGGCACGCGCCTGAACTCGAAGATCGAGGATCTCGGCCAGTCGATCACGGTGATGACGAAGGAACAGATGCAGGACTTCGCGATGATCGACATCAACGACGTGTTCGATCACATGGCCAGCACCGAGGGCATCAGCTCCTATTCCGACTTCGTCACGGATCGCACCGGTGCGGTCGTCGACAACGTGGCCCTCAATCCGAACAACGCCAATCGCGTGCGCGGCATCGGCAACGCCAACATCGCGTTCAACAACATCGCGATGTCCGGCCGCGTGCCGGTGGACCCGCTCTGGATGGATTCGCTGGAACTGAGCCGCGGTCCGAACGCCAACATCTTCGGCTTGGGCAATGCCTCCGGCACCGTCAACCAGGTGCCGGCGACCGCTAACGTCACCCGGGACTTCACGCGCATTGAGACGCGCGCCGACAGCTACGGCGGCTGGCGCGGCTCGCTCGACGTGAATCGCATGCTTTTCCGCAACAAGCTCGCCGTGCGCGCCAGCTACGCGAAGCAACACACCGGTTTCATCCGCAAACCTTCCGGCGAGGATGCCGACCGCCTCAGCTTCCAGGTGAAGGCCCAGCCGTTCAAGAATACGACCATCGCGGTCTCGTGGTATAACTACAAGAATACCTCGGTGCGGCCCAACTACACCACGCCGCGCGACTACTACACCGATTGGTTCAAGGCCGGCCAACCGGGCTGGAATCCCGTCACCCGCCTGGTCACCTTCGCCGATGGACGAGTCATGGGTAACGGCAACGTCGTCGGCTCCACCACACCGTATTCGTCGGCGCCCTCGTTTATAACTGGCGGTGCGGAGACCCGCTCGCCGTTCCAGATCGGCACGACCGGCGAGGCGCCCTATTGGACCAATGCGCGGTATACCGGCAATCCGAGTTCTCCGGCGGGCAATAATTACGGCACGACCGACCCGTATTCGGCTTCGGCCGTGGGCATCGGCCTCCTGACCACGGGTCCGTCGGACACTTACACTGCGACCCAACAGCCACTGTATAACTCCGTCGCCCGGCCCATTGCCGACCGTTCGATCTACGACTGGACCGAAATCAACCTGATGGGCAACAGCAAGGCTTGGGACAACGTGAATACTTATATGGCCCAGCTCGACCAGATCATCATCAACACGCCGAAGCAGACCTTGGCCGCGCAAGCCACCTATCTGCGTGAGAACGCCAAGCGACTGGAAAACCAACCCATGGGCCCCGCGAGCGTGAACAGCAACGTCGGCCAGCTCCAGGTCGACGTGAACACCCACTATCTCGACGGCACGCCGAACCCCTATTTCGGCCGGCCTTACCTGCGGAGCAGCGAACCCTATCTCCGCGACAAGCCCTTGCTGTGGGATACCGCCCGCGCCCAAGCCGTCTATCGCGTCGATTTCTCGCAAGATCAGGGCCTGACCAAGTGGCTCGGCACTCAGCAGGTTCTCGGCTACTACGAATACAAGGATCAGAAGACGTGGAGCTACAACTACCGCCACACGGCGCTGGGCCTCGACCAGGCCTACCAGCAAAGATACGCGAGCCTGAATGCTCCCTTGGGTTACCAGACCAACAGCAACCTTCATCCCAATTATTTGAACTCCTCCGGCGCGCTGACTCCGTTGAACAACTACGCCCGCCTCAACGAGCAATACTACGTCGGCAACACCGTGGGCGGCCCCATCGAATATGCTCCGAACTACTTCCCGGAAGGAGCCAGTGTTCCGTATGTCTGGGGGCCGTCTTCCTCCCAGATGTTCAAGGATGTTACCACGGTGGGTTGGACGCCCGGTTACGGTGGCGGCCTCGCCAACCTCAATACGGTCGTGAAGACCTACGGCGGCGTGCTCCAGAGCATCTTCTTCGACGGCAAATTGGTGGGCACCTTCGGCCTGCGCAAGGACACCGTGAATGACCGTAATTCCTCCCTCGCCCTGCTGTCCTCTGACCTCCGCTCGTTCGATCGCGCGCAAGCCGATCAGTTCGATGGCCCTTGGCGCACGGCCTCAGGCAATACCAAGACCGCCTCGATCGTCGCCCGTCCGTTCCGCGATTTGCGCGTCGTCCAGTCCACGATCCAAAACGGCACCGGTCTGACCCGGCTCTTCGCCGAAGCGGTCGGCGGCCTCAGCCTCACCTACAACAAATCCGATAACTTCATCGCGCAGGGCCCCGCCTACGACCTCTTCCTCAACAAACTGCCCAACCAGACCGGCACGAGCAAGGACATCGGTCTCTGGCTGACGCTGTTCGACGGAAAGCTTTCCATCCGCTACACCAAGTTCGAGACGCTGCAGCTCAACCTCCGCAACGGCGACATCTCCACGATGGCCCAGCGCATCCTCCGCTACGAAGGGTTCGTCCAGAACGATGCGTGGAACCTGAGAAAACAAGCCACCGCCTGGCTGAGCGGGACCGGCACCGGTGGCACCGCTTCGGATGAGCAGATCGCCGCGGCCATCAAGATGCCCCTCGAGCAATACGTGGGACTGAAGGCCATTGGCGCCAACGGCACCTACGCCGCAGTCAACGATATGGAATCGAAGGGCCACGAGTTGGAAATCAACTACAACCCCACCCCCTACTGGACCGTCAGCGCTTCGGTCACGAAGACCCAGGCGATCAATACCGCGGCGGGCGCTGCCGTCGACGATTACATCGCCGCGCGCATGCCCATCTGGACCACCCTCGAGGATCCGCGCTATACCCAGACCACGGCCACCATCAACGGCGTGACCACGCCCATCAACGCCACCAGCATCCCCACCGGCACCACGGGCCACCTGCTCTGGTGGAATATCCTGGGCAGCGCATTCTCCTCGGGTAACACCAACGGCGGCTACAACGCGACCAACTCGGCCGCGACGAACTTCGCCGGCAACGTCAACGCGCCGATGTCCGTGTTCCGCGCGCTCATCGGCCGCCCCCGTCCCCAGCTCCGCGAATACCAGGCCAAGTTCAGCACGAAGTATAATCTGGCCGGCATGAGCGATAACAAGATCCTCAAAAACCTGAGCGTCGGTGGCTCGTTGCGCTACGCCAGCAAGGGCTCCATCGGCTTCTACGGCCTCGGCTATACGGACGGCATGGACCTCACGCAGGCGTCGAACCGCATCCTCGAACTCGATCCGAACCGGCCGATCTACTCGCCATCCGAGACCTTCGTCGACCTGTTCGCGACCTATTCGACGCGAATGTTCAACGGTAAGGTGCGTGCCAAGTTCCAGCTCAACGTGAAGAACGTCTTCGAGGACGGCGGCAGCCTCGAAGCGGTGCAGGCCTTCTTCGACGGCAGGGCTGCAACCTACCGCATCGTCGATCCGCGACAGTTCATCCTCTCCGCGACGTTCGAGCTGTAACGCGCCGTTCGTCGACCGACTTCATCGCCGCCACTCGCACCGCAGTGGCGGCGATTTTCTTTTCGACTCGGCCGAAAATTTCCCGCGGACACCGCGGATCGACGTGGACGGAAAAAACACACCGAACACCCGCGCCTATCCGCGTGATCCGCGGAGAAATCCCCGATCGGGAAACGACTTGCCCGCCCGCAACGCCACCCCTTCGCTGCCCGGACGATGATCCCGCTTCTCTCACCCGCGGGACGGCCTGAACGGCGCCGCAGCATAGCGGAATTCGTGAGAATTTCGCGCCTCGGCACTCGCGAAAGCCTCACGGCTTCCGCTACACAGTGAATATTGCCGATGAATCGACCGCGAAGTTCCGCTTCACCCTCTGCCCCCGAAGCTCCGGCTCGCGAGTGGCCGCTCGGCGCGATCTTCGCCCTCTGCCTGCTCGCCACCTTCGTCGCTTACCTCCCGAGCCTCCGCGGCGATTTTCTCTGGGACGACGCCGGGCACGTCACCAGCCCCGCGCTGCAATCGTGGTCCGGCCTGCTGCGCGTCTGGTTCGAGCCGGGCGTGACGCAGCAATACTACCCGGTGCTCCACTCGGCGTTCTGGCTCGAACACGCGCTTTGGGGCGATGCCACGCTCGGCTATCACCTCGTCAACGTGCTCTGGCACGCGCTCTCGGCCTGCCTCTTCGTTGCGCTCCTGCGCCGCCTCGCCGTGCCGGGCGCGACGCTCGCGGGTCTGCTGTTCGCGTTGCACCCGGTGTGCGTCGAATCGGTCGCGTGGATTTCGGAACAAAAGAACACGCTCTCGCTCGTCTTCCTGCTCGCCGCCGCACTCGCCTGGCTGCGTTTCGAAGATGCTCGCTCCGCCGTAGCGCAGGCGTCCCGCCTGCCTTCCGGCCCGCAGCGGGCAAAACGCCTGCGTTCCTACGCGCTCGCCACCGCGCTCTTCGTTCTCTCACTGCTCACGAAATCCGTCACCGCCACGCTGCCCGCCGCGTTGCTCGTCCTCGCGTGGTGGCGGCGCGGCCGCGTGTCGTGGCGCGACGATGTGCGGCCGCTGCTGCCGTGGTTCGCGGCCGGGATCGCAGCGGGGCTTTTCACCGCCTGGTTCGAGCGCGCCGGCATCGGCGCGCAAGGCGCGGAGTTTCACCTCGGCCCGATCGAGCGCGGCCTGCTTGCGGCGCGCATCTTCTGGTTCTACCTCGGCAAACTCGTTTGGCCGGCCGAGCTGATTTTCTTCTACCCGCGCTGGCAGATCGATGCCGCCGCCGCCGCGCCCTGGCTCTTTCCCGTCGCCGCGCTCGCGCTGCTCGGCGCGCTTGCGTGGTGGAGCCGCCGCGGACGCGGACGCGGGCTGCCCGCCGCATTTCTGCTCTTCGGCGGCATGCTGTTTCCCGCGCTCGGTTTCGTGAACGTCTATCCGTTCGTCTTCTCCTACGTCGCCGATCACTTCCAATACCACGCGAGTCTCGCGATGATCGCGCTGCTCGGCGCGCTCGCGGTGCGCGGATGGGAGCGTCTCTCCGCGCCGCGATGGAGCGGCCCCGTCGCGGCGACCGCACTCCTCGCGTTCGCCGGCGCGCTCACCTGGCAGCAAAGCGCCACTTACCGCGACGTGTTCGCGCTCTACGAATCCACACTGGCCCGCAACCCCGACAGTTGGGTCGCGCAACTTAATCTCGGCGTCGCGCTCGACGACGCCGGCCGCACCGACGAAGCGCTGCCGCATTTGCTGCGCTCCAACGAACTCAAGCCCGACCACCCCGACACCCTGAACACTCTCGGCAACGTGCTCAACCGCCTCGGTCGCCCCGCCGAGGCCCGTCCGCTCCTCGAGCGCGCCGTCCAACTGCAGCCGCGCTTTGCCTCCGCCCACAACACTCTCGGCGTCTCCCTCATGGCGCTCGGGCAAGCCGACGCTGGCCTCGCCGCCTTCCGCCGCGCCTTGGAAATCGAACCCCAGTTCGTCGTTGCCCGCGTAAATTTCGGATGGGCGCTCGCCAACTCCGGTCGCACCTCCGAAGCGCTCGTGCAACTCGAGCTGGCCCGCCGTGCCGCTCCCGCCGACGCCAACGCCGAGTTGAAGACCGCTCTCGTCTACGCGGTGGCCCGCCGCCCGAACGAAGCGCTCCCGCACGCCCGCCGCGCCGTCGAGTTGCAACCCGACAGTCCCGACGCGCATCACATTCTCGGCTCGCTGCTCCTCGAACTCGGCCGCGTGGCCGACGCCGGCGACGAATTCGAAGCCGCGCTGGAACTCGCGCCCGCACACCCCGGCGCGCAGCAAGGTCTCGAGCAAGTGCGCCGCCTCCTGCCCCGGCGCTGACCGCATGAAACCCTCTGCGATCTCTGTGTCCTCTGTGTTCAAATTCCGGACAGCAAACGCAGAGGCCACAGAGCGCACAGAGAACAGAACCCCCTTCGTGTCTTTCTTGGTTCCCCCGGATATTTCCCAGCGTAGCGGAAACCGTAAGGTTTTCGCACCTCGGCAGCGGCGAAATTCTCACGCATTCCGCTACCACGCTGCGTCGCGCGCTTCGCTCTGCGGGTGAAACATCCGGGTTAATCCTGCTGCTGTCGTGATGAAAACACTCCGCTCGTTCGTGGTCCTCCTTCTGCTCGGCCTCGCCGCTCAATGCGCCCGCGCGACCGAAGCGCGCATCCTCCGCGACGTCGAATACGGCCGCGCCGACGGCGTCAGCCTGAAACTCGACGTGAGCACGCCGGCCGGCGAGGGGCCGTTTCCCGTCGCGATCCTCGTGCACGGCGGCGGCTGGAGCAGCGGCAGCAAATCCGGCAGCGACAAGCCCGGCAACGGCGCCGACATCACGCCGTGGTTCGCCGCGTTCGGCGCGGGCCAGTTCGTCTGGTTCTCGATCGATTACCGTCTCGCGCCCGCGCACCGCTGGCCCGCGGGCTTCGAGGATGTGCAGACTGCGATTCGCTGGGTGAAGGCGCACGCCGCCGAGTATCGCGGCGATTCGTCGCGCATCGCGCTCGTCGGCCACTCCTCCGGCGGACACTTCGCGTGCCTCGCCGGCGTGCTCGCGGACGAGAGCACGCGCGTGCAAGCCGTCGTCGGTTTCGCGCCGGTCACCGATCTCGTGACCGACACCCGCAACCGCGGCGGCGCCAGCACGTCGTTGCAGGCGCTCTTCAACATCGCGAAAGAGTTGACGCCCGAAACGGAGGCGAAACTCCGCGACCACTCGCCGAGCGAGCACGTGCGCCCCGGCTTGCCGCCGGTCCTGATTCTTCACGGCGACGCCGACAAGACGGTGCCGCTCGCGATGTCGCGTGCGTTCCAGGAAAAGCTGCGCGCGGCCGGCAACACCTGCGATCTGATCGTGTTGCCCGGCGCTCCACACGGTTTGCTCACGTGGGAAAAGTTTCTGCCCGACTACGCCGCGCAGATGAACGCCTGGCTGCACACGCAGCTGGCAAAGTAGATCCGGCTTCAGCCGGACCAGTTGCAGCCACGCGCGCGCATTTCGTTCTCGAGCGAGAATCCGCCGAGCCGGCTGAAGCCGGCCCTACTTTCCGCGCCGCGAATTGCGCGACTGTCGGCGCGTCGTAGCGGAATTCGTCAGAGTTTCGCGGTTCGTCCCACTCGCGAAAGCCTCACGGCTTCCGCTACCACGCACGCCATCGCATGCCGCCGCACACCACGCACGCGCTCGTGAATAATGTCTTAACCGCCCGCGCGCGGACTGTCCGGTTCAGCGCTCTTTTGCGCACGCGCGCGCCGACGCTACTCAGCCACTCGCTCGCACCGGTTTCTGCCGGCGTGCTTTTCCCCCTCACCCTTACCCCGTCCCCCCTCTTGGTTCGTGCGCGGCGCTCGCCGCGACTCCTGCCATGTGCCTGCTCACTTCCAGCCTGCCGCGTCGGCTTGATGCCCGTGCGTCCGGGCGGCGCGTCGACTCGACGTGAAGCGAGCGCGCCCGATTCCCCCGATGAACTCCCGCCTGCTCCCCCTCCTCGCGCTGCTGCGCGTCCTCGTGCAATTCGCTCGCGTGCACCGCTGGCTGCCGCTCGTCGGCCTGCTCGCGCCGACGCTCGCGTTCGGCGCGTTCGGCCTCACGACCGACGACACGTTCTACACCGTCGATACCGGCGCCGGCCTCGTGTTCAAGGTCCGGCGCGTCGACCTCGGCTCGAGCACCCAGTCGCCCGGCGACCTCGCGAGCATCGTCTACAACGGCGTCGAATACCAAAACCAGTCGCGCGGCTCGCAGGTGAACTCCGGCTTCGACTGGCTCTACAACGGCGTGTCGTCCTCCGTCGTGTCGGCCGAGACGGTCGGCAGCGACGTCGTGAAAGTCACCGTCTCCGCCGGTAATCTCACGCACTACTACATCGCGCGGCGCGGCGACTCGAACATCTACATGGGCACGCATTTCACGACCGAGCCCGACGTGCACGGCCTCGTGCGCTACATCATGCGCATCCCGCAGGAACTGTTGCCGAACGGTCCCGCGCCGTCGGATATCCGCAATAACACCGGCGCGATCGAGTCGGGCGACATCTTCGGCCTCGCCAACGGCGAGACGCGCTCGAAGCACTATTCCAACATGCGCCAGATGGACTGGCGCTATATCGGCGCCTCCGGCCCGAACGTCGGCGTGTGGATGGTCAAAGGTAACGAAGAGGGCATGTCCGGCGGCCCGTTCTACCGCTGCCTCATCGCGCAGACCGGCGGCGACCAGGAAGTCTACGCGATGCTCAACTACGGCGAAGCGCAGACGGACATCTTTCGCCCCGGCACGCTCAATCTCTACACCTACGTCTTCAACAACGGCTCCGCGCCCGCCACGCCCGATCTGTCGTGGTTGAGCTCGCTCAATCTCCTCGGCTACGTGCCCGCTTCCGCGCGCGGCAGCGTGAGCGGCACCGTCAGCGGCGTGCCCGCGGGTTTCCAAGCCGTCGTCGGTTTCTCCAACGGCACCGCGCAATACTGGGCGACCGCCGCGAGCGACGGCAGCTACACTTGCTCCGGTCTGATCGCCGGCACCTACAAGGCCACGCTCTACAAGGGCGAACTCGAGGTCGCCACGCAGTCCAACGTCGTCGTCTCCGCCGGCGTCACGACGCCGCTGAACCTCACCTCCACCGAAGCCGCGCCCTCCGTGATCTTCCGCATCGGCGAATGGGACGGCACGCCCGCCGGCTTCATGAACGCCGACAAGCTCACCGTCATGCATCCGTCCGACGTGCGCATGACGCCGTGGGGCCCGATCACCTACACGGTCGGCGTCGACTCGCCGGCGATTTTTCCGTCCGCGCAGTTCCGTCTGAAAAACAGCCCGACGACGATCAAGTTCAACCTCGCGCCGAACCAAGTCGCCGATCTCACCCTCCGCGTCGGCATCACCTGCAACTACGCCGGCGGCCGCCCCACCGCGAGCGTCAACGGCACGTGGAACTCCTCCATCCCCGCCGCGCCGTCGCAACCCGGCACGCGCACGATCACCGTCGGCACCTACCGCGGTAACAACAACGTCTTCAGTTGGACGATTCCCGCCAGCGCGCTCGTCGCCGGCACCAACACGCTCACGATCACGCCCGTGAGCGGCACGTCCGACATCGGGCCGTTCCTCAGCGCCAGCTACGTGTTCGACGCCGTCGAACTCGACGGCCCGATCGCCACGCCGGCCATCACCTACGTCGGCGGCAATCCGTTCGTCATCAGCGGCACCGCCGAGTCGGGCCGCAACATCGCCGTGACGCTCGACGGCGCCACGCTCGTCGGCACCGCCGTGGCGGGCGCGGGCGGCACCTGGTCCGTCACCTACAGCGGCACGCTCGCCGACGGCCCGCACAGTCTCACCGCCGTGGCGAGCGACACCGCCGGCCACAACAGCCCGGTCTCGTCGACCTACACCTTCCAAAGCGGTCTCGCGATGCCCGTGATCACCACGGCCGTCGGCGACACCGGCACCTACGCCAGCGGCGCGAGCACGTCGGATCGCATCTTCCTTTTCACCGGCACCGCCGCCCCGGCCGCGAGCGTCTCGCTCACGCGCGTCGGCGTCGGCACGATCGGCACCGTCGTCGCCGACGCGAGCGGCGCCTGGTCGTTCGATTACCGCAACGTTTCTCTGCCCGACGGCGACAACGTCTTTTTCGCCACCGTCACGGACAGCGGGCAGGGCAGCCGCTCCTCGCCGCAATTCGTTCTTCATCTCGCGGGCACGCCTCGCGTCGCGATCGTGCGCGCCGATCCTTCGCAGCAAATCATCCCGTCGAACATCGGCAGCGTGATCTTCCGCGTCACGTTCAATCACGCCGTCAGCGGCGTCGCGCCCGCCGCGTTCGCCGTCAGCACGACCGGCAGCGCCGCCGGCACGGTCGCGGCCGTGTCGGCCGCGAGCGGCACGACGTTCGACGTGACCGTGAACGTCGCCGGCAACGGCGACCTCCGACTCGATCTGCCGGCGAACAGCGGCATCGTCGACGCGCAGAGCAATCCCGAGACCGCTTACAGCGCCGGCCAGCCCTACACGCTCGTCACCGCCACCACCGGCAGCGGCGCGTGGATCGACCCGGTGAGCGGCGGCGCGTGGAGCGATCCGTCCAACTGGAACAACGCCGTCGTCGCCGACGGCGCGACCAGCACGGGCGATTTCAGCACGCTCGATCTCACCGCCAGCAACACCGTGCACCTCGACTCGCCGCGCACGCTCAACCGCGTCGTGTTCGGCGACGTCGCCACGAGCACGCCGGGCAACTGGACGCTCGACGCCAACGGCTCGCTCGCGAACACGCTCACCCTCGCCGGCACCTCGCCGACGATCACGGTGAACGGCGTGACCGGCGGCACCGGCACCGCCTTCGGCCTCAACGGCACCATCGCGCGCGTCGACGCCCCGCTCGCCGGCAACGCCGGCCTCATCAAAAACGGCGCCGGCACGCTGACCCTCGGCGGCGCGAGCACACTCACCGGCGCGCTCAACCTCAACGCCGGCTACGTCGAGCTGCTCGCCGGCGGCGCGCTCAGCCTCGGCAACAACGCCGTCAACCTCACGACGAACACGCGCCTCCAGATCAGCGGCGGCTCGTTCGCCACCGGCGGCCTCGTCACGAACAACACCGGCAGCCTCATCGTCAACAGCGGCACCGTCTCGCTCGGCAGCTATCGCACCGCCGGCAATTTCGGCGCCACGCTCCGCGTCAACGGCGGCACCGTCACCACCGGCGGCATCAACGTCACCCGCAACGCCGGCACCTCGCCCGACTACGCGACTGGCGTCGTCGTCAACGGCGGTACGCTGAGCGCGGCCGACATCGGCCTCGGCACGTTGAACTCCTACGGCAACATGTCCGTCGAGGGCGGCCTCGTCACCGCGAGCGGCGCGATCACGATCGGCAACCAGCAAACCGGCGGCCGCGGCGGCGCGCTGCGCGTGATTGGCGGCACGTTGATCGCCACCGACACGCAGAACGGCGTGATCATGGCCCGCAACAACGGCACCAACACGAACAACGTCGCGCAGGCGATCTTCACCGGCGGCACGAGTTCGATCGAAAAATTCACCCTCGGCTACGACGCCACCGTCACCGCCGGCTCCGCCACGATCACGCTCAACGGCGGCACGCTCTACCTCGGCAGCGGCGGCATCGTGAAGAAGGGCGCCACCTCCCTGGTCACGAACCTCAACTTCAGCGCCGGCGTCCTCGGCGCGAAAGCGAACTGGGCCACCGCCGTGCCGATCAACCTGCCGACGAACGGCAACGTCACCTTCAAGACCGCCGACGCGGCCGACGAGCCGTTCGACATCGCGCTCAACGGCGCGGTCGGCGGCGCCGGCGGCTTCACGAAGACCGGCGCCGGCACGCTCACGCTCGACGGCGCGGGCGTCACGCACACCTACTCCGGCCCGACGACCGTCAACGCCGGCGTGCTCCGCGTCACCGGCTTGCTCGGCTACGCCACGAACGCCGTCGTGCTCAACAGCGGCGCGACGCTCACCGGCAACGGCGCGATCAATCGCCCGCTCACGCTCAACGCCGGCGCGACACTCGCGCCCGACGGCGCCAGCGCCGCCGCCACGCTCACCGGCGCCGGCCTGACCTGGAACGCCGGCGGCGTGCTCGCGTTCAACGTCGGTTCCGCGAGCGACAAGCTCGTGCTCGTCGGTCCGCTGACGAAGGGCGGCAGCGGCAGCTACGTCTTCCAGCTCACGCCCGACGCCTCGGTCGCACCGGGCAGCTACACGCTCGCGACCTTCAGCTCGACCGACTTCACCGCCAGCGACTTCACCGCCGCCGGCCTGCCTGCGGGTCTCGCCGGCCGCTTCGTGGTCACCGCGACCGAGCTCAAGCTCGTCGTCTACGGCCCGCCGGTTGTCACGAGTGCGAACGCGAGCGGCACGTTCGGCGCCGCGTTCAGTTATCAAATCGCCGCGACGGAAAATCCGACCAGCTACTCCGCCACCGGTCTGCCGCCCGGACTCGCGCTCGACGCGACCAGCGGCGTGATCTCCGGCGTGCCCGCCGCCGCCGGCAACTTCACCGTCACGCTCGGCGCGACCAACGCCGCCGGCACCGGCAGCGCCACGCTCACGCTCGCCATCGCCCCGGCGCTCGCCGACGTGCAGCTCGGCAACTTGAACCAGACCTACAGCGGCAGCCCGAAGAGCGTGACCGTCGCGACCGTCCCCGCCGGCTTGCCGGTCGCGGTCACTTACGACGGCAGCGCCACGCCGCCGACGAACGCCGGCAGCTACGCCGTCGCCGCGCACGTGACCGACCCGAACTACGTCGGCTCCGCCGGCGGCACGCTCGTGATCGCGAAAGCCGCCGCGTCGATCACGCTCGGTCAGTTGCAGCAAACCTACGACGGCGCGCCGAAGCCGGTGACCGCCACCACGACGCCCGCCGGCCTGAACGTGAAACTCGCCTACAACGGCAGCGCCACCGCGCCGACCAACGCCGGCAGCTACGCCGTGACGGCCACGATCGAAGAGCCGAATTACGAAGGCACCGCCACCGGCACGCTCGTGATTGCCAAGGCCGAGGCGCCGATCGTGCTCGCGCCCTTGCAGCAGCCTTACGACGGCACGCCGCGCGTCGTCACCGCCACGACCACGCCGAGCGGCCTCGCGGTCACGCTCACCTACGACGGCGGCGCCACCGCCCCGACGTTGCCCGGCAGCTACACCGTGGCCGCGACGATCGACGACGCGAACTACACCGGCACGCTCACCGCCGCGTTGCGCGTCACCGTCACCGCGCTCGTGCGCCGCGCGCCGACACTCAACGGCGACCTCGACGGCTCGCTCCAGTTGTTGACCGGCGAAAGCTTCACGCTCAACGGCAGCGCCTCCGTCGCGAGCGACCTGCTCGTGCCCGGCACGCCGAGCGTGCGTTTGAACGGCAAGCCGACCTTTGTCGGCACGCAGGACGCCGCCGGCGTCGCCACGCCGTCGAACTACACGATCACGCTCAACGGCGGCGCCATCGCGCGCTACGTCGTGCGCCGCGTCGACCCGCTCGCGCTGCCCACCGTGCCCGCCCTCGCTGCACCGAGCGGCACGCGCAACGTCACGCTGAACCGCCCGACGGATTCCGCCGGCGATTTTGCCACCGTCCGCGACCTGACGCTCAACAGCAACGCCGGCAGCCGCGCGCTCCCCGCCGGCTCCTACGGCAGCTTCACCGTCAACAGCGGCAGCGGCCTCGTGCTCGGCACGGCCGGCGCGAACGAGTCCACCGTCTACGAGTTCCAGAAACTCACGCTGAACGGCGGCGCGAAAGTCGAGATCGTCGGCCCCGTCATCCTGCGCCTCGCCTCCGGACTCGCGCTCAACGGCGCGCTCGGCGCCGCCGATCACCCCGAGTGGCTCGAGGTGCAGGTGGCGCACGACGGACTCACGCTGAACGGCGGCGCATCGCTCCACGGCATCGCCACGGTGCCGAACGGCGACGTCACCCTGAACGGCAACGCCACCCTCACCGGCCGCCTGACCGCCGACCGCCTGATCCTCAACGGCGGCGGCGCCCTCATCGACCTGGCGCCGTAAACGCAACGCCACTCGTTTCCTTTCAGTTCGTTCATAGCTCCCCGCCCGCAGCCCTCACCGGCTGCGGGCGTTTTTTGGCCGCAGGGTTCCAAAGCGCTCTTGATCGTTTGTCGCTTCGCGTCACTCTCATGCTCGAGGACCAAGCAAAGTGAGGATTTCCACGGAGTCTCAGTCACTCAGTGGACCAGAAAATGCACTGTATTGTCACAACGAGAGCACAGATCGCGTTAGATCACCTTCCACCAGATGAGCGTAAAAAAGCGGCGCGTTTCTTAAGCGCGCTATCTGCCGCCGGTCGGCTGCTCGAACTTGGGGACAAAGTCTACAAGCTTCATTCTGTCGCCGGCTCCGACATCTTCGTGGGACGGATCGGCACGCGATATCGCGCGATTTTGAGACAGACAGCCGGTAGCATAGAAATTTTGGAGATCGTGGATCATGATCGCCTGCAACGAACGTATGGGCTGGGAGGAGGCATGCGATGAAGCCGCTCACTCCCTTCCTCTTCGACATCAAGAAGTGCGTTGTTGAGCTTTCGGCCTTCGAGGCCCTCTTGAGCAGCAAGAGTGAACTAAGTGAAAGCAAAGACGTATTACCATTCTTTCGCTCGAATCGGCATCTCCTGGCCTACCTAGGGGCGCTCGCGCCAAGCATGGCAGCCTTTAACAGAGTCGATCCCGAATTCTCCCTGTATGGAGATTTTCGCGCCGATGCGATTATCGGAGATTGGGACAAAAAGAGTTTCTGCATGATTGAATTTGAAGATGCGAGGAGGGACAGCATCTACCGTGCGTGTGCCCGCACCACAAAGGAGTGGTCGCCGCGATTTGAACATGGCTTCAGTCAGATTGTTGATTGGCTCTGGAAAGTTGACGATTTCCGTCAAACGCGAACGGGCACGGTTACGTTCGGCCAAGATGCGTTCGAATTCATGGGCATGTTGGTCATCGGAAGAGACTCGTTCTTAGACGACATGGATCGCGCGCGGCTCGCGTGGCGGATGAGCAAAGTCGTCGTTAATTCCCAAAGAATCGTCTGTTTGACCTTCGATCAATTGGCCAGGGAGCTGCGAAGCAGTTTGGCCACTTATGGCTATTGACGGGCCGGGACGGTCGGACGGGGTCATAGGTTGAATGTTGACAGGCGAGCGGACGCCCGCCTTTTGCTGCGGCCTCGCGCACGGACGTGCTTCGCCGCCGACCGTTACGCCGCAAAGTGGCGCAAGACACGCAAAACGAGAAAACAACTGCGCGGACCCGGCGCCTACGCCAGCCGTCCCGCTTCGTCCGCGAGCGCATGCTCGAAGGCGGTGGCGTAGGGCGCGAGCGTCTTGGCGTCGAGGCGGAGCCGCTTGCCCAAGGCGCGCCAGTTCGAGACGACGCGATGTATCCTCCGGAGGTCTTTCCGGGCGTCGGCTAATTTCATTCCGAAGCGTGGCGCAGCATCCAACGCCGCCGCGATCGTCGGCTCCCCTGGGTCTTCGGTGATCGCCGTTTTCGGTGTCTGAGAGCGTTCGATTTCAGGAACGGGATTCAGGTCGTAAGCGGGCGAGAGCGACCAGCGCCCCGGAGCCCGCATCAGAAAGCCGTGGTTGCGGAGATGATCATCGTAGTTGCTGGCGAGCAGGGAGAAAATCAAGCGCCCCCACAACTCACGGAGGTCGACGGCGATGTTGTGACCGTGCTGGCGAATACCGTCCGCCAACAGCGTGTAGGCGCCGACGGTGCCCGGCGCGAGACCGATGAGGCTGCTGCCGGAGAGAAACGGAATCCGACGACCGCCCTCGCGGTCGAACCGGGTAATCACGGAAACATTTCGTCGCCCGGCTTTCACGAGTTGGTGATCGGCGACAGTGAGGCCGGCCTCGCGAGCCAGCGCGAGCGCGAGTATCTCGCCGGCGGCGATGTCCCGGATGTCGTCCCGCTTGGGAAATTTCGCGAGGGCCAACCGACCGTCCGCCAACCCAACCGACGCCTTCGGTCGAGCTCCGCCGAGAGGCGAGCCTTCACCCAAGAGGAATCGCAGATCAGCCGCCGTCTCCGTTTCGCCGTGGATCGCATCCGTCGCGCGCAGCAGCGCCGCCAGACGCACGAGAGGAGGAACGGGCGTCGGGCCGGCCGCAAGAAAAGGCCCGTCTGCACTCCGGCGGAAGCGAAGCGCTCCGATTCGCGAGGTGTCGGCCAGAGCCAGAAGATAGTCGAGATCCTGATAAGGCTTCCGGTCGAGGACGCCTTTTCGCACGGCGCGCTCGATGAGCCCGCGACCCCAGCGGTCTGGTCCACAGTCCTGGATTCCGCCAAAAAGCGCCGGGCTGTGCAGCGGGCCTGCGACCAGCGGCATCGAAGTCGGATCGATCGCGAAGGCATCGGCACGACCGAGCCACGCGGGTGCGTAGACAAATGACACGGCGGCGCTCCGCGCCGACTCATGCAGATGGCCAACCAAGTGAGTCGCTCCGGCCCATTCGATGTGAACTTCCACACTCATGACCGAGGACGCCGGATGCGCTGGGGCAGGTTTTTCTCGTCCAGGCTGAGTGCGAGAGCGTCGGTGGCCGGCGCGGCCAGATTCGCCAGGCGATCGTGGAGCTGCAAAATGAAGCAAGCGGTCGCGAGGGTTCCGATCGCTACGGTCGGGTCGCCCCGCTCGAGCCGCCAGAGCGTGACCCGACTGGCGAAGAGCCGCGCAGCCATGTCGGCGGTCGAAATCCCTCGCTTGCGCCGGGCAAGAGCGAGTTCGCGCCCGAGTTTTCGGAGGGCGGAAGTGGCTGGCACGGGAATGGGCGCGGCGGCGGGCATGGGCGTTAGTGTTTCCTATACGGAACAATTTGTCAATTAACGTTCCGTATAGGGAACCATAATCACGGAGCCAAGCCTCAGCGGGACTTAGGCAGTTGGGCACGATCCTCGACTGACGAGATTCGAGTCAGACGGGTGGTCGCCGCGGTCGTGCGGCGACAGGCGCCGGTAGGGACACCGACGCCCACCTATTGAATGATTCCGGTTCAGCCGAGCGCTCGCGTTCGAAAAGCAAAACGCCCGCGACGCGGCATCGGGCCGCGGGCGGGCGTCTGGCCCGCCTGCGCACAAGGCGACGGCGGGCAGTTTTTTTCGGCTGCTGAAAGAATTGGACGTGAGGGGAGTTGAACCCCTGTGCCCCGGGCCTTCGCGCGCCGCATCTACCGGTGTAGGGTCATATTTGAATCTCGCCTTGGGCGCGCGTTGACCCGCGCTCGTCCCTCAGCCAGCCGTGGTTCGAAGATACGGCGGGCCCGTCACGACGGCCAAACCCGCTATTCCTGCTGTCGACGTTCCTATCCCTTAGCAGGAGTCAGAGTAGGAACGAGGCGGCCATTAGGCCGCCAGGGGCATTTCTTCGTAGGTGCCGTTTGTTTTTTTCGAAGGGAGATTTGCGAGAGACCTTCGGCTCTCGACCGGCAGCTGCGCACTCCAACCAAGGGTCGAATCCGGAACACGCCCATAAAATGGGAATGACGGGCGACTGGCTAACATGCGCCGTCAAAGAACAGGAAGGTCAACCAAGCACACCCGCGCCGAAACGCAAGCGGCCGTTCCTCCGTCGCGCCGCCTCAGCCGGACTCAGGCAGCCGCCCGCGAATTTCGCGAATTCGCACGCATGAACCTAAAATCAGCAGTTGAAACGCGGAGGACGCGGAGAGCACAGAGGAGAAACTCCGATCATTCCGCTCCGCGGCCCGTCACCCGGCGGGTGAGTCCTTCGGAGGCCGGATTTTCCCGCGTTCTACTCCGCGTCCTCCGCGCTCTCCGCGTTTCAACGGCGGAAATTAGGATGAACGCGGCGCTCGCCACGCAGCCGGTCGCGGCGCAAAGCCGCCACAACCCCAGAAAGCACAGTTGAACCACTGATTTTCACTGATGAGCACGCATCGAAGCAGACTGGCATTGCCGCTATCACCCACCTGGCAGGTGAGCCACCTCACGCCGCGTCTTTCGGCCTTCTCATTCATCAGTGTGCATGAGTGTTCATCAGTGGTTAATCTTCTGCGGAATTTAGGCTAAGCAGAAGGAGGGGAACTCTCCCTCTGAATTCGCGACAATTCGCGCCATTCGCGGGAGGCCTTGTGAATGAGTCCGCCTCAGACCAGCTCCGGCGAAATCTGCCAGCGCACCGTCCAGCCGCCGCTGCCGCGGTCGAGACGCAGCACGGCGCATTTCTTCAGCTTGAAGCGCGCGGGCTCCTCCTCGCCGACCACCAGCAGCGACGCGAGCGCGCTCAGGTGCGGGTCGTGGCCGACGACGGCGACGGGTTTGCGCGCGTCGCCGAGCTTGCGCGCCATGATCGCCGGATCGTCCTCGGGCTTCAGGCCGCTGACCTCCGCGAGCGGCGTCGCGCATTTCAACTCCTTGGCGAGGAGTGCGGCGGTGTCGCGCGAGCGCACGAGCGGGCTGTGCCAGAATTCGGCGGCCTCGAACGCGCCCGCGGCGCGCAGCAAGCGCGCGACCTTGCGGATCTGCTTGCGGCCTTTCGCGCTCAACGGTCGCGCGGCGTCGTTCTTGCCGTCGTCGGCGTGGGCATGGCGGATCAGGTAGACGTGCACAGCGCGAACGCTACGTCCGCCCCCGGCGTCCGCAAGCGTCGCGCCCGCCCGCGTGTGTCGAACGCGTGACAATTGCGCCGCGCGCGAACGCGGCCCCGGTCGCGCGGTGCTTCAGCCCGCGTCGGAGGATTCTCCCGCGCGGGCTAAAGCACCGCGCTACTCCAAACCCTCGCTCGCGAAAACTGTAGGAGCGGCTTTACGCCGCGATTCGAGCGCGGCAGGCGCATCGCCGCAATCGCGGCGTTCATCCTTCGCCAAGGCTTCGGACGACAGGAAAGCCGCTCCCACAACCAAGCCGTCCGCTTCACTCGGCGGCGAAGAGCGCGGCGAGGGCGTCGGCGATGCGCCGGTCGGAGCGGCAGCGCGGCGTCTTGTGCTGGCCGCCCCACTTGCCGGCGTGCTTGAGCCAGCGCTCGAAGCCGCCGCTCGGCACGACGCGCACGAGCGGGAGTTCGAGACCGCGGCCGGCGCGCTTCGCGGCGTAGTCGTCGTTGAGCGCAGCGAGTTCGCGATCGAGCGCGGCGCGGAAGCGCTCCATCTCGGTCGGCGCGGGCGCGGCGCCGCGAAACTCGATCCACCACTCGTGGCGCCCGACGGCGCGCGCGGCGCCGGGGAAGAGCGGTGCGACGTGAAAATTTTCCACCTGCACGCCGTGCCCGCGGCAGACGGTCGTGAGCGCGTCGGTGATTTCCTTCTCGATCACGTGTTCGCCGAACGCGCTGAGCTGGAGTTTCGTGCGGCCGACGTAGACGAGGCGCGGCGGCTCCACGCTGACGAAGCGCACGAGATCGCCGATCACGTAGCGCACGAGGCCGGCGGGCGTGGTCAGCAGCATCACGTAGTCGACTCCCAGGCGCACGCCCGCCAGCGGCACGGCGCGCGCGGCAGTGCGCACGGCGTCGCTCTCGTCGTAGTCGGCGAACGGCACGAACTCGTAGAAAATCCCGTGGTCGGCCATCAGCCGCAGGCCGCTGCTCTCGGTGTCTTGCGCGGCGATGAAACCTTCGGAGGCGGGATAAACTTCGTGGCGTCGCACGGCCGGGCCGAACGCGCGGCGCAATTCCTCCGTGAACGGGTCGACCGGCACGCCGCCGTGGACGAGGCACTCGAGGTTCGGCCAGATTTCCGCGAGCGACTCCGGCCGGCGGCCGGTGTGGCGTTGCGCGGTGTCGCGCACGGCGTCGGCGAGCACGAGCAGCCAGCTCGGGATGCCGCCGACGAGCGTGAGGTCGCGGTTCCACGTGCGCTCGGCGATCGCGCGGACTTTTTCCGGCCAGTTTTCCAGGCGCGCGATTTCGCGGCCCGGCTCGTAGAGCTGGCGCTCGGCCCACCAGGGGAGATTCAGCGCCGTGATGCCGCTGAGGTCGCCGGAGTAGATCGGCGGCGTCACGCCCGGCACGGGCACGAGGCCGGTGCTGCCGCCGAGGAAGAGATGGCGCCCGCGAAAGACCGAGCCGCGGCCGGCGCGCAGCGCGTGGAAGAACAGCGAATCGAGTCCGGCGTCGCGGAAGTGCGCGAGCATCGCCGTGTTCACCGGCAGCCATTTCGACGGACCGGCCGTGGTGCCCGACGACACGGCGAAATGCGTGCAGCGGCCCGGATGCAGCACGTCGGCCTCGCCGCGCTTCATGCGCTCGATGTAGGCGGAGAAACCCTCGTAGTTGCGCGGCGCGACGCGCGCGCGGAAGTGCTCGTAAGGCATGCCGGGCTCGAGCCCGTGGTCGCGGCCGAACGCCGTCGGCGCGAGCGTGCGCACGAGGCGCGCGAGCGTGGCGGCTTGCGCGGCGGAGCCGTCGCCTTGCAGCGCGAGGCGGTGCGCGGTGCGCGCGGCGAGACGGCGGCCGATGACGCCGGCGAGTTTGCCGGAGAGCGAAACGGGAGGCGGAGCGAACGAAGCAGACATGATCAGGGAGAGGATTTCAGTTCACGACGAACCCGCCGTTCACGATGAACCACAGGACTCGCGGAACACACCGAAGGCATTCCGTGTATTCGGTGTGTCCGATGGCCTGCCCTCTGGGTTGCGGTCGAGAGCCTCGGGTGGGGAGGGATGTTCAACGGTGCCGCCATCGATTCGTGTCCGGTCTACGCGGCGCGGGCGGGGCGCTGGCGGATCGCGCGGTAGAGCTGCGCGAGGTGCGGCTCGAAGTTGCGGGAGTGGAAAATCAGCGAGGCGTGCTGCACGGGGTGGTCGGCGTGGTTGGTGACGACGACGCAGCGACCCTGCGGGAACCACGCGGTGGTGCGCTCGCTGAACTCGCGCCACGTCGGCGCGTTTTCCTGGAGCACGGCGCTCTCCTTTTCCGCGTAGAGCACGAGCGTGGGGCCGGTGAAGAGCGCCCGCGGCGCGGCGGGCGCGGGGAAATGGTTGAGCGCGCGCACGCGTTCGAACGCGCCGGCGGCGTCGATGGCGTTGATCGTGCCGACGACGGCGTCGCGCAGCCGTCGCGTCTCGGCGCGCGTGAGCAGGAAGCGGAGCGCGGACTGGTTTTGCGCGCCGGACTCGAACATGCGCAGGAACACCGAGCGGGATTTCTCGACGATCGCGCCGTCGGGCGACGCGCCCCCGCGGAGATACGGCAGCAGCACGCGGCCGAGGAGCGTGGTGGGTTTCGGCGCGCTGAAGTCGATCAGGTCGGCACTGCACGCGACCGGGCTGACGAGCGTGAGGCCGGCGAGCGGCAGCGACTCGCCGCGGGCGGCGGCGCGGCGGAGCATCTCGATGACGAGCCCCGCGCCGAAACTCACCGCGATCAACGCCGGCCGCACGCCGCGCGTGGCGACGATTTCGGCGATGAGGTCTTCGAGTTGCGCGATGAAGAGATCGGTGGAGAAGCCGCGGCGCGGGTAATTGAAATAGAACACGCTGCCATAGCGCAGCAGGCCGCCGCGGAGCAGGTAGAACGCCTCGGTGGCGTCGGGCACGAAGCCGCCGACGACGATCGTGGGCAGCGCGCCGCCGCGCTCCTCGACGCGGATTTGCGCGCAGGCCTGCGGACCGACGATGCCGGAGGCGAGCAGCGCCGCCTGGCGGGCGGTGACGCGCGCGACGTGCCCGACCGCGCGCGGCGGGCGGAGCGTGTAACCGGTCGTGCGGAGCAGCGCTTGGAGCGGCGCGGCGGTTTGTTGCGAGAGACGCGCGAGGGTCGGATACGGCGGGAGAAAAGCGGAAGCGTTCATGGGCGATATCAACCTACGGCGCGCGCGGCGAGGTCGCGCAAAACCAAACCGTGCGCGTCACCGCGGTTTCACGTGCCCGTCACCGAATCGCCGCAAAACGCCCGCGCGGTGTGCGGCGTTGCTGCTGCGTGGCAGCCGTCGTGAGACGGCTGAGGGGTGCGGCGCGCGGAGGACAGTCTCCTCACGTCGGCTGCTACGAGGGTGGTGGGCGGTGGGCCGTTTTTGTAGGAGCGGCTTTACGCCGCGATCCGTGCGCGGCAGGCGCTCCGCAGCAATCGCGGCGTAAAGCCGCTCCTACAATTTGTGCCAGCGTGGGCTCGTCGGGCGCGCTACTTTTTCGCGGCGACTTCCGGGGCTTCGAGTTGGGCGAGCAGCGCGCGGGCGTCGGCGTGCGGGTCGTCGTTCTCGGTCGGCGTGAGACGCAGGCAGCGTTGGAGCGAGGCGCGACCTTCCGCGCAATGCTGGCGCGAAGCGGCGGCGAGGCGGCCGAGGAGGAAATTCGCGCCGTAGTGGTCGGGAGATTTTTCGAGCAGCAGTTCGAGCGTGTCGTAGGCGACGGAGAATTTCTGCTCGTGAAAAGACAGCAACGCGCGCGCATAGGCGCCGGCCGTGGCGTCGCGGCGCGCGATCTCGCCGGCCTCGCGGTAGGCGCGGTCGAGGCCGCCGCCGAGCATGGCCGGGACGTGGCGGTAGAAATTCATCAGCGCGAAACGCGCCGGCACGTTCTCCGGATCGAGCGCAACCGCGCGGCGGTAGAGCGCGAGCGCTTTGCGGCCATGGCTGACGCGCGCCGTGAGGCCTTCGGAGACGGACGCGGACCACGCGTGGGCGTTGCCGAGCCAGAGCGTGATGGCGGCGTCGTTGGGCGCGAGGGCGGCGGCGCGCGTGAGGCGCTCGATCGCGGCGGCGTAGTCGTGGCCATGCACGGCGAGTTTGCCGAGGTGGAAGAGCACGACGGCGGATTCCGGCTCGGTGCGGGCGATCTGCTCGAATGCGGCGGACGCGTCCGCGTAGCGGCCCTGCGTGTAGAGCGCGCTGGCGCCGGCGAGGTCGGTGCGGGCGGCGGCGGAGAGCGAGGCGGCGAAGCAGAGGGCGAGCGCGAGGCGTTTCATCGCGCGTGAGCCGAAACGGAGGCGCTGGTGCGAGTCGAGCGCGGCGAGGTTACGATCGTGCGACGGAGGGTGGGCGCGTGGAGGACAGCCTCCTCACGTCGGCTGCTACGATCATGTCGGCTGCTACGATGAGGGCGGCTGCTAAGACGAAGGAGGGCGGGCGGGCGGGCGGTTTTTGTAGGAGCGGCTTTACGCCGCGATTCGTGCGCGGCAGGCGCGACGAAGCAGATCGCGGCGTAAAGCCGCTCCTACAGTGCACGTGCGCGTGGGTCTGGGGTAGCGCGGTGCTTCAGCCCGCGTTGAGGACGCTCCGGCGCGGGCTGAAGCTCCGCGCTACCTCAGCAGCGGCGCGCGCGCGAGCGCGCGGACGCTCAGTCGGCGAGTGCGGCTTCGATTTGCTTCGCGGCGGTGCAGAGCACTTCGATGCGGGCGAAGCGCTTGTCGTCGGCGGGGACGAGGTGCCACGGGGCGTTTTTTCGGTCGGTGAGCGCGAGCATGTCGCCGACCGCGATCTCGTAGGCGGCGCGCTGGCGGCGGTTGCGCCAGTCCTCTTCGTTCAGCTTGTGGCGCTTGTGCGGCGTGGCTTCGCGTTCGCGGAAGCGCCGGAGCTGCTCCTCGTGCGAGATGTGCAGCCAGAATTTCACGACGATCACGCCGTGGTCGGTGAGTTCTTTTTCGAAGGCGTTGATTTCGTCGAAGGCGCGGCGCCACTCGTCTTCGCGGCAGAATCCCTCGATGCGCTCGACGAGCACGCGGCCATACCAGGAGCGGTCGAAGACGGCGCAGCGGCCGTCGCGCGGGACGTCGCGCCAGAAACGCCAGAGGTAGTGCGCGTGTTTTTCCTCGGGCGTGGGTTTCGCGACCGGGATGACGCGGTAGTCGCGCGGATCGGCCGCGCTGGTGAGGCGGCGGATCGCGCCGCCCTTGCCGGCGGCGTCCCAGCCTTCGAAAACGAAAACGACGGCGCGGCCGGTGTTGAAGGCGGAGCGCAGCGCGCGGCTGAGGCGGCCGAGCCACTTGTCGCGCAGCGCGTCGTAGCCGGTCTCGGACATTTCCTGATCGAGACGCAGCGCATGCAACCGGCGGAGGCCGCGCGGGCGGAGCGCGACGGGGTTGGCGGCGGCGGCGCGCGGCAGTTTCGCGATCACGCGCTGGTGCGCGGCGACGCGGGCGAGCAACAGGCGGCCGACATCGAGGTCGCGCTGGCGTTCGTCCTCGGCGTCGATCGTGGTCCAGCGGACGCCGGGCTGGTTGGTTTTGCGGCGGATGAGTGCGGCGGTCTTCTCGAGCCGGCGGTAGAGGCGATGGTGATGCCAGTCCTCGTTGGTGACGCGCCAGGCGGTGAGCGGGTCTGCGCGCAGCGTGCGCAGGCGGCGGCCTTGCGCGTCCTCGGAGATGTGCAGCCAGACTTTCACGATCAGCGTGCCGCCGTCGACGAGCAGGGTCTCGAAATCGCGGATGCGCTCCGCTTCCTCGGCGACGTGCCGGAGCGCGCGTTTGTTGCGCGCCTCCTCGCGCAGCGTCTCGGTATACCACGAGCCGGCGTAGAGGCCGATGCGGCCCATCGCGGGCACGTCGCGCCAGAGGCGCCACTGGTGCGGGTGCTCGCGCTCCTCGGTGGTGGGCGGGTGCCACGAGAAAGTTTCCACCCCGCGCGGGTCGAGCCACTCGGCGAGCGTCTGGAGCAGCGTGCCGCGGCCGGCACCCTCGGGACCGGCGATGATCAACATCACCTTGAACGGGGCGCGCTTCAGTGCGAGCTGGAGCTGGACGAGCTGCTCGCGGAGTTCATCCGCCTGGATTTTGTATTCGCTGCGGGTGAGTTTGCGACGACGCGACGACGCCATGCGCCTCTAATGAGCGGGCGGCGGGAGCGGGGCAACGGTTTCCTCGAGGCAACCGGATTTTTTCACCGGACGACGCGGTCAGTGGCGGACCGGAGCTGCGATCAGACGCGCGGGTTCCGGGCGCAGTCGCGGCTCGGCGGTGAGATAGCGGTCGCGCCACGCGAGCGCGGGCAACTCGAGCAGGCGCGACATCAGTGCGCCGCTCGCGACGGCCGCCGCGACATAGGCGAGCGTGAGGGCCGTCCACACCGCTTCCGGCGGCAATGCGGTTGTCGCGAGCGCGGCGGCGATTTTTTTCAGCGGAGTCTGAGCGAGATCGATGTGCCAAAGATAGATGCCGTAGCTGTAGAAACCGACTCGCGCGAGCGCGCCGGCGGCAGGCGACTGGAAGATGCGCGCGCCGGAGGCCGAGCGTTCGAGCTGCACCGTGCCGAGCACGCCGAGCGCGAAGCCGGCATACATGATGGTCAGGCCGGCGCCGGCGGTCCACGCGTTCAGATCGGGTGTCGCGATCATCGTCGGCAGCGCCAGCGCGACACCGGCCAGCAGCGTCGTGCCGGGTCGCGCCGCGCTCCACGCGAGCATAGCGGGGCGGAGATGATGAAGGTAGGCGAGCAGCGTGCCGAGGAGCAGGCCGTCGAAACGCAGGTGCGTGGAAAAGAGATTCATCGCCTCGCGACCGACCGCGAGGAATTGCCCATGACGCACTGCGGCGAGCCCGAGAACGCCCGCGATCGCGACGACGGGAAAATGGCGCCGCACCTGCGCGCGCAGCCAGCGCGATTGCAGCCCCACGAATCCCGCGAGCGCGAGCAAGAGGTAGAAATGCTCCTCGACGGCGAGGCTCCAGGTGTGTTCGCGCGGCGTGCCGAGGTAGTTTTGCAGGTGCAGCAGGTTCGGCTGTAGCGCGGCGAGGGTGTCGACCGGTTTCCCGTGCCAGCGTTGCCAGGTGAACCACAGCGCGAGGAACGTGAGATAGGCGAAGTAGGCCGGCCAGATTTTCAGGCCGCGGCGCACGAGAAATCGCCGCACGTCGATCGCTCCCGTGCGGCGATACTCGGAGAACAACAACCCGCTGACGAGAAATCCGCTGAGGACGAAGAAGAGATCGACGCCCGTCCAGCCCACGCGATGCCACGCGCCGGCCAGCGGCGAGAGCGCGCCGGCGTCGTCCGGCCGCACGACGCAGTGACAGCCGAGCACCAGCAGGATCGCGGCGGCGCGCAGGACGTCGATGGCGCGCGAACGACGCTCGGAGGACGCGCCGGCGTCGAACAGCCATCGCACCAGGCGCTGCGCGAGCGACGGCATCAAACGCGAGGCGCGAAAAAAAGCGAAAAGCAGCATGGCGGCAGGGCGTCACCGAGCGGAGTCGGAGTCGCCGATGAAGGGTAACCGGCTGGGTAAGGGGGGGAGCGATGAACTTTCGGGGGCCAGTTTACGCGCCGCTGTGCGAAGGCGGAATGGGTCACGCCCCCCAAATCGTGAACGGTTCGGACCCGCCGCGCGATGCGTGCCGTAGCGCCAGTCTCTGACTGGCGTCTCGCGCGCACGTCCGCCGGTCACGGACCGGCGCTACGTCGCGACGATCCGACGATAGAGTTCTTCGTAGCGCGGCACGATGGCGGCGGCGGAGAATTTTTCGCGGGCGCGCGCGCGACCGGCGGCGCCGAGCGCGGCGCGGCGGGCGGGGTCGCGGAGGAGCGCCTCGATCTTCGCCGCCAGCGTGGCCGTGTCGCCAAAGGGCGCGAGCACGCCGGTTTCGCCGTCGTGTGTGACTTCGGGAATGCCGCCGACGGCGAACGCCGCGCTCGGCACGCCGACGCTCATCAACTCGAGAATGCTGAGGCAGAAACTCTCCATCTCCGAGGTGAACAGGCCGAGGTCGGCGGCTTGGAGGTAGTCCTCGATCTCGCTCACGCGCTCGCGGATCACGACGCGGTCGGCGAGACCGCGGCGGCGCACTTCGGCGGCGAGTTGCGCGCTGTCGGCGCCGGCGAGGATGGCGAGTTTGAAGGCGAGGCGCGGGCGCAGGAGCGCGACGGTGTCGAGGAGGAGATCGATGCGCTTGAGCGGGCGGAGATTCGAGAGGTGGAGCAGCAGCGCTTCGTCGGGTGCGACGCCGAGCTCGCGGCGGATTTCGTCGCGGCGGTGCGAGGGCGCGTGGGGCTCGAAGAAATTATGGATGACCTCGATCGGGCGCTGCACGCCGAGGAGGCGCACGGTTTCGGCGCGCATGAATTCGGAGACGGTCGTGATCGCGTCGGAGTTTTCCAGCGCGTGGCGGATGGCCGGGCCGTAGCCGGGGTCGCGACCGAGGAGCGTCGTGTCGGTGCCGTGGAGGGTCGTGATGATGCGCAGCCGGTGTTCCTCGTGCAGCATCGCGCGCGCGAGGATCGCGGCGGTGGCGTGCGGCACGGCGTAGTGGACGTGGAGGAGGTCGAGCGCGTGTTGTTTTGCGACCTCGGCCATCTTCACGGAGAGTGGCAGCGTGTAGTCGGGGTGCTTGAAGAGATCGTAGCTGTTGACGACCACCGGATGGAAGAACACCCGCGGGCCGTCCGGCATGCGGAACGGCTGCTCGTAGCTGATGAAGTGGACCTCGTGTCCGCGCGCGGCGAGTTCCTCGCCGAGTTCGGAGGCGAGAATGCCGCTGCCGCCGACGGATGGGTAGCAGGTGAGCGCGAGTTTCAGCGGGCGGTCGCTCATGAGCTGTAGTGGCGGTCTATGACCGCCGACGAATAGGGCCGGCGGTCATAGACCGCCGCTACAGAAAACGGATAACTGTCTGCGAACATGGTCAGAACCGTCGCGCGCCGCGGGAGATGTCGGTGAGCGAGTGGAAGACGAGCGGGTCGTTCGGCCAGAGGAGCTGGGCGTGAGCGACGCCGGCATTGAGACCGTGGACGCGCGCGCGGGCGAGTTGGAGTTCGACGTAGTTGCGCGTCTTCATCTGCGAGGCATGTGCCTCCATGGCTTTGGTCCACGCGGTCACGAGCGGCTTGTCGGAGATGTCGATGACGACCGGCGAAACGTCGCGCGGTTCGGCGCTCGGGCCGAGGGCGTAGAAGAAAAGTTGTCCGACCGCGTGCGGCGTCTGGCTTTTCAGCTCGGCGACGCCGCCGTAGCGGGCGATGCGCGTGGCGTCGCGCACGAGCTGGCCGAGGCGCCAGTGATCGGGGTGCTGGTTCGGCTCGGGCGTGGGGGCGAGGACGATCGCGGGTCGGACGCGGCGGATGACGGCGGCGAGTTTGAGCGCGTGGGCGTTGCGGAGTTCGAGGTGCGAGTCGCCGTCGAGTTCGAGGAATTCGATTTTGGCGCCGAGCGTCTTCGCGGCTTTTTCGGCTTCCTTGGTGCGCTCGGCGGGCGTGCCGTTGGTGCCGGCCTCGCCGCGTGAGCAGACGACGAAGTGCGCGGGGCGGCCGGCGTGCGTCTCGCGCGCAATGATGCCGCCCGCGCCGAATTCGATGTCGTCCGGGTGAGCGCCGAAAGCGAGGAGGGGAGCGGTCGAGAGGTTCATGGGAGGGTGGGGCCGGCTTTAGGTAGCGCCGGTCTTTGACCGGCGGAAGTAACGTGCGCTCGCGCGGAGGACGCCGGTCGAAGACCGGCGCTACGTCAGCAAACGCTGCCTGATGCGACGGCGGACGTCATGCGCGAAATTCCGCCCACGCTTCGTCGGAGCGGTCGATGGGGTCGCGGGGGACGAAGGCGATTTCCGGGGCGTCGGCAGGATCGAGATACGCCTGCTCGCCGGCGCCGCAGATGTAGTGCGTGCAGTGAAGGACGCCCTGCATCCAGCGCAGGCGGCTGTCGCGGGTCGGACTGATTTGCGCTTTCGCGAACGGCTGGGCGGGGAGCGTGACGTAGCTGTTGCCGCCTTCGTGGAGCTTAAGCGCGCCGTCGATCAAGCGGGCGCGGACGGTTTCGCCTTGGTGCGGCACGTCGACGAAGTGCTCGGCGATGTCGCACGCCGCCTCGCGCACGGCGCGGTCACCGGAGCGAACGACGCGCACGCCCTCGAGCAGGCCCATGGCGCGATACATCTCGAGGCAGAAATCGGCGACGTTGTCCGCGCGCACGGCGCGGAAGGCCTCGAGTGCGCGCGGCGACACGTAGGCGCCGAGTTCGCGCGCGGTGTGGGCCGGCCAGTCGGCGGGGATGCGCTTGAGGAACAGCGGGGAGAACTTGCGCTGGAGTTTGTTCGCGAAGGCGAAGTTCAGCGTGTGCGGCTCGTCGGTCTTGTGGTGACGCAGGGTAGTCTGCGTCTCGCGCGGATCGTGATCGCTGTCGTGGTAGAAGAACACGATCTCGCCGCCGATCTGCTGCTGGAGCCGGCGCGCGGTGACGAATTTCGCGTAGAGAAACCGCCGCGGAAAAATCCCGCAGGGTTGCTGGCCGAAACAGATGACGGGAGCGCTCATGAAAGTTTCCCGCGGATGGCGCGGAGCGACACGGATGAGACGGAGAAAAACGGAGGAGGGACCACGGATTGCACGGATTCCAAGGATAAAACCACCGGAGGCGATGGGTCGATCCGTGTCATCCGTGCAATCCGTGGTTAATGGGTTTGGGAAGGAAGAACTGGAGGATCATCGCGAAGAGCATGCAGGCGACGCAGCCGATGACGTTATACCAGAGATAGGAGATGCTGAGCGTGGCGAAGAGCACGAAAACGAGCACCTGCGCCGCGAGCGCGCCCCAGAAGACGGCGGTGCCGCGCACCCATTTTAAGAAGAACGCGACGAGGAACAGCCCGAGCACAACGCCGTAGAAGATCGACGCGACGATGTTGGCGAACTGGATCAGATTCTCCGCGAGCGTGACGCTCATCGCGAAGACGATCGCCGCCA
Source organism: Opitutia bacterium (assembly GCA_016187945.1). Taxonomy (GTDB): domain Bacteria; phylum Verrucomicrobiota; class Verrucomicrobiia; order Opitutales; family Opitutaceae; genus Didemnitutus. Next base: position 95,449 of record JACPIT010000005.1, on the reverse strand, counting down.
CGCCCCAGAGCGCAGTCGCCCATTTGCCGGCGGCGACGTAGTGCGTGTCGGACGCGCTCGTGCCGCGGAGTTGATGGATGTGCCGGTAGAAGTCGACGACGGTGGTCGATCCGAGCGCGTTGAGCTCGCCGGATTTCGAGGAGAACGTCGCGGCGAAGAACACGGCGACGAGCAAGCCGATGAGGCCGTGCGGCAGGTGATCGACGATGAAGGTGATGAACACGTAGTCGGCGTCGGTCGTCGGCGTCTTGGGGTCGGCTTCGCGGAGAGCGGCCTTCGTCGCGGTGCGCGCGGCTTCGGTGCGCTGGTGCGCGGCGAGCGCGGCGGCTTGGGCGTCGTCGGCGCGCGGCGCGTCGCCGGCGCGTTCGGCGGCGAGCCACTCGTGCAGGTGCTGCTGCTTGTCGGCGTGCGCGGCGTTGAAGTCGGCTTCGAGCGCGCGGAGTTTCCCGTCCTGCGCGCCTGCGGCCTGTTGGTGCCACGCGGTCTGGTTGAAGAAAACCGGCGGACGCTCGAACTGGTAGAACACGAACACCAGCGCGCCGAGCAGCAGGATGAAGAACTGCATCGGGATCTTGAACAGCGCGTTGAACATCAGGCCGAGGCGGCTCTCGCGCAGCGAGCTGCCGGCGAGGTAGCGCTGCACTTGCGACTGGTCGGTGCCGAAATACGAGAGCGCGAGAAACAGGCCGCCGAACACGCCGGTCCAGATCGTGTAGCGTTTGTCAGGATCGAGCGAGTAGTCGACGGCGTCGAGCTTGTGGAAACCACCGGCCACGGTCAGCGCTTCGTGCAGCGTGAGGCCGGCGGGGAGTTTCGAGAGCAGAACGAAAAACGCCGCGACCATGCCGGCGAAGATGACGCCGATCTGGTATTTTTGCGTGAGGTTCACCGCGGGCGTGCCGCCGGTGACGGTGTAGGCGACGACGAGCACGCCGCTGGCGAGAATCGTGAGATCGAGCCGCCAGCCCATGACGGTCGAGAGCACGATCGCCGGCGCGTAGATCGTGATGCCGGCGCCGATGCCGCGTTGCACGAGGAAGAGCGCGGCGCCGAGCAGGCGCGTCTTCGCGTCGAAGCGCTGACCGAGGTATTCGTAGGCGGTGTAGACGTTCAGCCGCCGGAAAATCGGCAGGAAGACGATCGAGATGACGATCAGCGCGAGCGGCGCGCCGAAGTAGTTTTGCACGAAGCCGAGGCCGCTTTCGTAGCCTTGGCCTGGAGTGGAGAGGAACGTCACGGCGCTGGCCTGCGTGGCCATCACGGAGAGACCGATGGTGAGCCAGTGCGTGTTGCCGCCTTTCACGTAGGTGCGGAGATCGTGCTGACCGCGCGTGCGCCACATGCCGTAGGCCGCGATCGCCACGAGCACGCCGAACATCACGAGGTAATCGACGACGTTCATGCGAAGTGGCGCGTCAGCCACGTGAGCAGCGCGACCCAGAGCGCGAACACGGCGAGCACGCACCAATAGACCGCGCGCCACGTGCGCAGCAGCGGCAGGCCGGTGCGGCGGTCGGCGGCGTCGGGGGCTTCTTCAGGTGCGGGGCGCATGGCGCGAGCGAGCGTTTTGTTTGGCCACGGATTTCACGGATGGAATCGGATTAGACGGATGAGTGTCGCCGGAGATTCGCTGCGTGATCCGTGCAATCCGTGGTGAAAGAAAACGTGCGCTCGCGACATGGTGGTCACTCGCCCTTCAGCGACACGAGATTGGCGAACAGCCGCCACGCGCCGGGCACGCCGGCGGGGAGTTGGCGGAAGAACGCGAGGCCGGTGTAGACGTAGTGGCCCTTGCCGTGACGCGCGATGAGCAGGCTGCTCTTGAGCGGCGCTTCGCCGGGGTCGCTCATCGCCAGCAGCGGCGTGAAATGCGCTTCGTCCCACTTCGAGGGAAAATACGCGCCGCGCTCCTGCACCCAGCCGTCCCAATCGGCGGCGGCGATCAGGTTCGGCTTCATGAGCGCGGGGTGTTCGGCGAGGGCGGTGACGGGGGCGCGTTCGTCGGTGACGCGCAGTGCGGGCGCGGGGCCTTCGATCGAGAGTTCGTAGGGCGCGAGCGTCGGCGCGGCGAGACCGTTGGGGCGGTTGTATTGCGCGATGACGGTGCCGCCTTGCTCGACCCAGGCGAAGAGGCCGGCGAGGTGGTCCTTCAGATCGGTGCGCTCGTTGAACGCGCGGACGCCGATCACGACGGCGTCGAGGCCGGCGAATTTTTCGGGCGTGAGATCGGAGCCGGTGAGGCGGCGCACGGTGCACCCCATCTGTTCGAGGCACTCGGCGACGTAGTCGCCGGCGCCGGGCAGGTAGCCGATGCTCTTGCCGCGGAGCGCGAGGTCGAAGCTCGCGACGCGCACGCTCGCCGGCGGCTGGAGCAGCAGCAGCGGCAGGTGTGCGTAGCGCAGCTCGATGCGTTTGTTCGAGTAGACGCGGCCGCCGATCTCGGCTTCGGCGTTGAGTGTGCCGGCGCCGGCGGCGGAGGGAGCGGTGATGGTGAAGGTGAACGCCGCCTTCTCTCCCGCGGCGTCGACGTCGAACGACTGCGCGGCGGGCGCGACGCTCCAGCCGGCGGGCGCGCGGAGGCGCAGCGTGCCGCGGCCGGCGCGGGCGGCGGCGATTTCGACTGACACTTCCTTGCTCGTGCCGGGCGCGACGAAGAAAATTTCCGAACCGAACGCGAGCGAGACCGGCGGCACGACGTCGAGGCGGCGGCGGTGTTCGCCTTGCTCGTCGCGCGTGACGCAGACCGGCTCGTCGACGATCTCGAGTTGCTGATCGCCGATCTGGAAAACGTGCGTGACGGAAACGGCGGCGGGACTCTCCGGGCGGCCGATCAGGCGCGGATCGGAGACGCGCGCGAGGCCGGCGGCGCCGGGCTCGCGGAGCCAGTAGGGTTGCGACGGCGGCGTGACCAACGGCAGCGTGCCGCGCAGCGTCTCGGACACGACGAGCAGGCCGCTCGCGAGGCCGACCGGGCCGCGCTGTCGCACGAAGTCGCCGCCGCTGGCGCGCGTGTCGAGGTGCTTGATCTCGACGCCGGGCGCGCGCGGCTGCCAGCTCTGCGGGAAGACGAGGCGGTAGCGAATCTCGAGCGCCTCGCCGGGCGTGATTTCCGGTTGAGCGACGGTCGTCTCGACCGTGATGCCGAGGCAGGACGTGAGGATGCGGTCGAGTTGCGCACGCTTGTCGGCGACGACGGGGTCGGCCGGCAGCGCGGCGAGTTTTTTGCGCAACTCCAGCAACGCGAGCGCGCTCGCGCCGGGATCGTCGGCCTTGAAGTCGGCGATGATCTTTTCGAGCGCGGCGTCGATCTCGTCGCCGCCTTTGTAGCGCTTCCAGGTCGTATCGACGCCGTCGAGCAGGTCGGCATTCGCGGACTCGCCGGCGAGGAGGAGAAACGTCTGGCCGTTCGGGCCGGTGCGCGGGCGGAGCGCGAAGCCGCCGAGGCCTTGCGTCTTGTGCTGCGAGCGGCTGAGCGCGGCGATCTGGCCGAATTCGCGGCCGGTCGCGGCGTCGGTGCCGGCGATGTCTTCGGAAAACGGCGTGCCGGGGAGCGGCAGCGGCGCGTTGGCGTTGCCGCCGAAGCGAAACACGTTCCAGAGCACGCGGCGCGGTTGCCACGGAGTGAGGCCTTGGGCGAGTTGTTCGGGATAAGCCTTCGGATCGCCCGCGAGCTTGAAGGCTTCGACCGCGAGCATCGCGGAGGCGGTGTGGTGGCCGTGGCCGCCACTGCCGGGCGGAACGGGGAAGCGCGTGACGATGACGTCGGGGCGGAATTGGCGGATGACGCGCACGACGTCGCCGAGGACTTGTTCCTTGTCCCAAAACGCGAGCGTCTCCTCCGGGCTCTTCGAGTAACCGAAGTCGATGGCGCGCGTGAAAAATTGCCGACCGGTGTCGAGTTGACGCGCGGCGAGCAGCTCGTGCGTGCGGAGGACGCCGAGTTTCTCGTCGAAGTCGCGGCCGAGCTCGTTTTGCCCGCCGTCGCCGCGCGTGAGCGACAGGTAGCCGGCGCGCAGGCCGCGACCGCGGGCGAGGTAGGTGATGAGCTCCGTGTTTTCGTCGTCCGGATGCGCGCCGATGTGCAGCACGGTGCCGACGGTGCGGAGCGAACGGAGTTCCTGGGCGATGGCGGTGGGAGGCAGCGGCGCAGGCGCGGGTTCGGCGAAGGCGCGGAGGACGAAGGCGAGGGCGGCGGCGGCGACGAGCGGGAGGCGACGGGGAAACATCAGGGCAGCGAAAGGCGGAAGCGGGCGGGAAATGGAGGGCGGGATCTCCTGACCCCGCCGCGAAAGAGCATTCGGCGTCGAAGAAGAGGCGGGGTCGGGAGACCCCGCCCTCCATCGAGCGCCGCGGCGGGAGACACGCGACGGCGCGCGGCGGCGGCTCACTTCACGCGTTCGAGCAGCGCCTGGTTGAGGCGCATATATTCTTCGCGCAGTTCGCCGGGTTTTTCCTTCTCGACGAGAGCGAGCGACTCCTGGGCGGCGGCGCGGGCGCCGGCTTTGTCGCCCATTTTTTCGAGGAGGAGGCCCTTGCGGTAGAGCATCCAATGCTGGCCGGGATTCTTCGCGACGGCGGCGTTCATCCACTCGAGCGCCTTCGGGAGATCATGGTTGTTCTCGTAATAGAACATCGCGGCGGCGAAATACGGTTTCTTTTCCGCGTTGCTGGCCATGGCCGCTTCGACTTGGGGGGCGAGCATGCCGACGGTGTCGACGCTGAGGGGGACGACGACGTGGGTCTTTTCCCAGGTGAAGTTCAGCGTCGCGCTGTCGTCGCGGACGTCGTTGAACCAGATCGAAAACGTTTCGACCGGCGAGGCGAGCGCGGCGACCCGGGCGGTGACGCGCGCGACGTCGTTCTTCTGGTCGTAGGCGTAGGAGCCCCACTGCGACATGTTTTTGTGGACGATGACGGTCCACTCCTTTTCGCCGGGGATGGTGAAGAGTTCGTAGGTGCCCGCGGGGACGGCGGTGCCGCCGAGCTTCACGGCGGTGCTGAAAGTGATCTTCGTGGCGGTGTTCGCGCCGGTGCGCCAGATCTCGCCGTAGGGGACGAGGCCGCCGAAAATTTTGCGGCCCTTCACGCCGGGGCGATTGTAGTTCACCTCGATGTCGGTGATGCCGACCTGCTGCTTGAGCGAGGCGGGCGGGCTGGCCTGCGGAAGCACGAGCTTCGGTGCGGCGGGCGTCTGGGCATGAACGGCGCCGGCGAGAACGAGACCGGCGGCGAGGAGCGGGATCAGTTTGGATTTCATGGGGGAAAACAAAGGCGGGGACGGGCATGCTACGCATGACGACGAAAAGAACAAGCGCCCGCCCGCGAGGGAAGAGCCGGGCGGAGGCGGCGATATTCCCGCGATTAAGAACGCTCACACCGCCCCTCGGCCAAGTATTACCCGGTGAGCGACGGCTGCGGCCGGTTGACCGCCGGAATTTTCGAGACGTAGTTGGCGCCAAACCAACCCCCGATCGCCCGCGCGTCGTGCGCGGTCGTTGCACCATGTCCGCCGTCCCCCCGCACTCTCCTCCGAAACCCGACGAGGCCAAGTCCGTCATCGACATGTCGAAGATGAACGAAGGCCAGCGCGCCGCGCTCCAAGTCACCGAAGCCGCCCGCGAATCGCACGACGACCTCAGCTTCGTCGCGCAGCTCTTCATGGGCAACTGGTCGCCGAAAAAGCTCCATCCGGTGACGGAAGTCGACGCCGACGAGAAGGCGCGCGCCGACCGATTTCTCGCCGACCTCGCGGCGTTCCTGCGCGCGCACGTCGACGCCGACGCGATCGATCGCACCGGTGAAATCCCCGACGCCGTGCTCACCGGACTCGCGCGCCTCGGCGCCTACGGCATCAAGATCCCGCAGCGCTACGGCGGCCTCGGTTTTTCGCAGACGACCTACGGCCGCGCCTGCCAGCTCATCGCGAGCCATTGCGTGAACACCTTCGCGCACCTCTCGATCCACCAATCCGTCGGCGTGCCGCAACCGCTGATGCTGTTCGGCACCGAGGAACAGAAACAGAAATTCCTGCCGCGTGTCGCCGCGGGCGAGATTTCGGCCTTCGCGCTCACCGAGGGCGGCGTCGGCTCCGATCCGGCGCGCATGAAAACCACCGCCACGCCCACGGAGGACGGCGAAGCATTTCTCCTCAACGGCGAAAAACTCTGGTGCTCGAACGGCACGCGCGCCGGCCTCGCCATCGTCGCCGCACAGACGCCGCCGAAACTCGTCGACGGCCAGCCGCGCACGCAGATCACCACCTTCGTCGTCGAGGCCAGCGCGCCGGGCGTCGAGGTCGTGCACCGCAGCCAGTTCATGGGCCACCGCGCGATCTACAACGGCGTGCTGCGTTTCACCAACGTCCGCGTGCCCCGCGCGGCCATCGTCGGCGGCGAGGGCCGCGGCCTGAAAGTCGCGCTCACGACGCTCAACGCCGGCCGCCTCTCCATCCCCGCGTCGAGCATCGGCGTCGCCAAGCGCTCGCTCCAGATCGCCCGCGAGTGGGGCAGGACACGCATTCAGTGGGGCGTGTCGATCGGCGAGCATGCGGCCGTGGCGGAAAAAATCCGCCGCATCGCCGCGCACACCTTCGCGATGGAGGCGATGCTCGTCGCCACCTCGCGGATCGTCGACCGCGACAAGCACGCCGACATCCGCCTCGAAGCCGCCATCTGCAAGATGTGGGCGACCGAAAAAGCCTGGGCCGCGCTCGACGATCTCATGCAGATCCGCGGCGGCCGCGGCTACGAGACCGTCGAGTCGCTCCGCGCGCGCGGCGAGACGCCGTATCCGGTCGAGCGCATGATGCGCGACGCCCGCGTGACGACGATTTTCGAGGGCTCTTCGGAAATCCTCCGCCTCTTCATCATGCGCGAGGCGCTCGATCCGCACCTGAAAATCGCCGGCATCGCGCTCAACACCGAGCGCCCGTGGCGCGAGCGGCTCGCGAGCGCGGTGCGGGCGGCCGGCTTCTACGCGTGGTGGTATCCGAAGCAGTGGCTGCCGATCGGCGGCGCGGCGCCGGCGGACATGCACCCGCGGCTCGCGGCTCATTTCAGCGACGTCGCCGCGCTGTCGCGCCGGCTCGCGCGCACGCTTTTTCACCAGATGGTGAAGTTCGGCCCCAAACTCGAGAAGCGCCAGGTGCTGCTCGGACGTCTCGCCGACATCGGCGCCGACCTCTTCGCCATCGCGGCCACGTGCGCCTACGCGCAGAAGCTGCTCGGCGAAGGCGAGGCCGAGGCGAAGGTGCTTGTGCTCGTCGACGATTTCGTGGCGCAAACGCACGTCCGCATCCGCCAGAACTTCGCCGGCATCGCGCACAACGCCGACCAGCACGGCTACGAGCTGACGCAGCAAGTCCTCGCCGGCGAGCACACCTGGGTCGAGCGTGGGATTTTGTGACCGGCGGTGCGGCGTAGCGGTAGGGTGGCGAGTCCCTGCGCCGCCGCCGATGATCCCCGCCGTCTGACGACGGCTGCGACGCGGCCGTCTGCTCGTAGCCGCGGCGGTCACGCCGCTGGGATTGGTTGTAGGAGCGGCTTTACGCCGCGATTCGGACGTGGCATGCGCATCGGAGCAATCGCGGCGTAAAGCCGCTCCTACAGTTCACGCGGGCAGGGGCTCGGGGTGGCGCGGTGCTTCAGCCCGCGCGGGAAATGCTGAGCGCGGGCTGAAGCACCGCGCTACTCTGCACCCGCGCTCACGGTTTCTTCGGGTCTTTTTTGTCCGCCTTGAAGGTCACGTTGCGTGTGGCCTCCTCGATGTCCTTCAAGCCCTCTTGCAGCGCGGCACGGTCTTCGGGGGTGTCTTTCACGACGGGCTTGCCGCTCGAGAAATCGATCGTCTTCGCCTCGTGCTTCGTCAGGTCGACGGGTTCCGGCGCGGGTGCGGCGGCGGGCGTGGCAGCGGGCGCCGCTGCGATCGGAGCGGGCGCGCTGACCACCGGGCCGACGACCTTTTCCGCGGCGGGGCGAGCGCGCAACTCGGCGCGGCGCTGGCGCACATACCAGAGCACGAACGCCATCACGCTGACGAGCAGGACGAGCAGCACGACGATTTCCTTGGAGCGGCGCACGACCGAAAACTACGCGCGGCTCACCCCAGCGCCAGAGCAATCACGCCCGCGACCATGCCGCCGGCGGCGACGAGGCGGCGCGAAGCGTCGGCCTCGTTGAGCAGGCGCGCGCCGAAGAATGTGCCGATGAGAATGCTGATCTCGCGCGCGGGCGCGACGTAGCTGACGGGCGTGAACTGCATCGCGAAGAGCACGAGGATGTAGGCCGTCGGCGCGAGAAACGCCACCGTGAGAGCCTGGCCGCGGTGCTCGCGCCAGCCTTGCGCGACCTCTGGCAGCCGCCGCAGCGCGAACGGCGCGAGCACGGTGCACATCACGAGTTGCGTGCCGAAATCGTAGACCGGCGGCGCCAGGTGGAGCTGCGACACCGCGCGCTGGTCCCACACCGTGTAGGCGGCGATGCAGCAGCCGCACGCGAACCCGTAGAGCAGCCCCTGCCGGAGGTGCGCGCGATCGGCGTGGAGCAGTTTGGCTCCGCCGGTGAGGTAGAAAACGCTGACGACGATCAACGCGCCGCCCGCGAGCGCGAGCGCGCTCGGTCGCTCGCCGAAGATCGCGATCGCGGCGCAGGTCGAGAGCAGCGGCCCGGTGCCGCGCGCGAGCGGATACACGAGCGAGAAATCGCCGTGCCGGTAGCCGCGCTGCAACAGGAGCGCGTAGGCGGTTTTGATCAGTCCGCTGCCGACGATCACGAGCAGTGTGCCCGGCGGGAGGACGATCGGCTTCCATGCGGCGTAGGCGACGATCGCCGGCACGTAGCAGCCGAACGAGAGCAGGCCGGTGAGCCACACGAACGGCAGGCCGCCGCCGGAGCGCTTCGCCGCGAGATTCCAAGTCGCATGGGCGAACGCGGCGGCGAGGATCAGGGCGAGGGCGAGGGCGGACACGGCGCGGGATTCAGCGCGCCGTGCGAAGTGGAGCGAGCAGAAAACCGGCGCTCGCGATCCTCCGCGCTCGCGATGCTCGCGAAGCTCCAAGCTCCAACATCCAAGCGCCAAAGAAACACCAAGCTCCAAATCTAGTGGAGCTCGCCCGATAGACTGACGTGCAATTTGTCGGTGGCAGGACGGAGCGGCCCGCTCCGTCGCGAGCGTGTTGCGGCCTTCGCGGCACACCGGGCCGGTGCGCCCTACCCCTGTCTGATAAGCGAGACTCAATAGGAAAACCGACCGAGCCGCGGAGCCACGAAGCCACGAAGGGCGGACCGAGTTTTGGGACCGGGCTTTCTCTGGAGCTTGGAGGTTGGCGCTTGGAGCTTCTGCGCGGTTGCGCCGCGCAGGGGTTTGCGCACCATTCGCGCTCCCATGGCGAAGGCGGCCGAGATTTTTCGCGAACTGCGGGCGACGCTCGCGCTGGCGCTGCCGATCGTGGTCGGGCAGGTGAGCCAGATGCTGATCGGCGTCACGGACAATGCGTTCATCGGGCGCGTCGGGAGGGTCGAGCTGGCGGCGGCGGCGTTCACGCACGGCGTGTTCGGCCTCTGCTACGTCGTGGGCATCGGGCTCGTGCTCGGCGCGGGCGTCTTCGCGGCGCGCGATCGCGGCGCGGGCGACGAGGCCGGTTGCGCGGCGTGGCTGCGGCACGGGCGCGCGCTGGCGGCGGCGATCGGCATCGCCATGTTCGGCCTGATGCTCGCGGTGTCGACGCAGTTGCATCGGCTCGGCCAGCCGCCGGAGGTGATCGCGATCGTGCGGCCGTATTTTCTGCTCATCGGTTTCTCGTTTTTGCCGGCGCTCGTGTTTCAGGTGCAGCGGCAGTTTTGCGAGTCGCTCAACCAGCCGTGGGTGCCGATGGCGCTCATGCTCGCCGACGTGGCGCTGAACGCGGTGCTGAATTGGGCGTTCGTGTTCGGGCATCTCGGTTTGCCGGCGCTCGGGCTCGTCGGCTCGGGCATCGCGACGCTGCTCGCGCGCGTCGTGGCGGCGGTCGCGATCTATGCGTGGCTGCGGCGCGCGGCCGTGTTCGCCGGAGTGCGCGCGGCGCCGTGGCGCGGGTGGGAGCGGGCGCGGTTCGTCGAGTTGCTGAAACTCGGGGTGCCGGCGGGCGGGATGCTGTTGTTCGAGGGTGGCGCGTTTGCGATGGCGGCGTTGATGATGGGCTGGCTCGGCACGGTGCCGCTCGCGGCGCACCAGGTCGCGCTCGGGTGTGCGGCGCTGACGTTCATGTGTCCGCTCGGGCTCGCGATGGCGACGAGCCTGCGCATCAGCCAGGCGCGCGGCGAGGGGCGGCACGAGGCGGTGCGTGCGATCGGCTTCGGCTCGCTGGCGACGGGGCTGGCGCTCATGGGCGCGTTCGCGCTGATTTTTGCGCTGGCGGGGCCGTGGATCACGGCGGCGTTCACGCCGGCGGCCGACGTGGCGGGGCTCGCGGCGCGGCTGCTGATCGTCGCGGCGATTTTTCAACTCTTCGACGGCGCGCAGGTGATCAGCGCCGGCGCGTTGCGCGGGCTGACGGATGTGCGCGTGCCGACGGTGCTGACGTTCATCGCCTACTGGGTGATCGCGCTGCCGCTGGGCTACGGGCTGGCGTTTCACACGCCGCTCGGGCCGGCGGGCGTGTGGACGGGGCTCGCGGTCGGGCTGGCGTGCGCGGCGGTGTTGCTCGCGACGCGCTTCCACCGGCTCACTGTGTCGGCGAAGTAGGTTGGGACTCGGACGCGGCGCTGAGGCTCGTCGGGGACGACTCGCCCTACCTTCCGGTGAGGCGGCGTTTCGCTTCGGCGAGGTCGAGGCCTTCGAGGCGGACGACTTTCTGGCGGGATTTGTCGCCGCGGAGCACGGTCACGGCGCGGCGGGGGAGATCGAGCGCATCGGCGAGGAATTCGCACAGTTCCTCGTTGGCGCGGCCTTCGAGGGCGGGGGCGTGGACCTTCACCTTGAGCGCATCGCCGAGCCAGCCGACGACGGCGTTGCGGGGCGCGTTGGGCACGGCTTTGATTTCGAGCGTGCAGCTCGGAAGCGGAGCGCGAGGAGCAGGAGCGGCCATGGGAGAGAGCACGAAACTAAATCCTGGCGGAGAGATGGCCACCACCGAGTGAAACGAGATCGGACAAAAGCACAGAAACGCAAAGTGGGTGGAAATGAATCGGGACCAGACGCGGGGATCGTGGAGGCGCCCGGGTGCGAAACGATCCGACGCAGCCGAATGCATGCAGAAGACCTCCCGCAAATGGCGCGAATGGTCGCGAATTCAGTGGGAGAAAATTTCCTCGCACCTGCTCGACCGCCTGCACGACCGGTCGACTCCGGAGATGGCCGATTTTCATTCGCGCCATTCGCGCCATTCGCGGGCGACTGGATGAGTCCGACTCGGGCGGGGGGCGGAGTAGGCTGTTTTTTGCGCGCCCGGTGCTTGGGGGGGCCGCGGCGGAGGAATTTCGGATGAATGATTTGAATCCGAGCGTGTCGGGAGCGGTGGCCAGATGCGTTTCGGTGCGGGGCGCACGGGGCGCAGCGGGACGGCGCGCGAAATTTCGCCGCGGGGCGCGGAGGTTTCCCGAGATAAATGCACACGCGGGCGCGGAGTGCTTGGCATGGGGGTTGCATTTAGCCGGGTGTTCTTTGGCAGTCAGGCCGAGCGATCGGTTTTCACGGTGTTATCACTACCCCGCGTCCCCAAAACGCGGCTTTCGCGCGCGAGCGGCCGGATCGGCCGGCGCGGCGCAAACATCCGGCGCAGTGCCGGGTGCAATGAACAGAGAAACCAGAAAACAAGAAAGACACCCTACCATGAAAAACGTGATTAAACTGATCCTCGCTAGCAGCCTGCTCGCGTCGCTCGCTTCCGCGAAGTCGACCGAGGAGGCTTACGTCGAGTCCTACGCAGGACGCGCCGATGTGCCCGTGCCGATCGCGGTTGTGAAACCGATCGTCGACCCGAGCTACGAAGGCGCCGAAGTGCGTTTGAGCTTCATCATCGAAGCGGACGGTGCGCCGAAGGAGATTTATGCTCCCGCGGACGCCGACGCCGATCTGGTGAAGCAGCTCTCGCGGGCCGTGGCGCAGTGGAAATTCAAGCCGCTGACGCGTGACGGTGCCGTGGTGCGCACTCGCGTGGTGCTGCCGATCCGCATCGAGAACGCGGACGCTGCGACGGTTGCGCAGCGCTGATACCCCTTCCCCCAGGCCGCCTCCTTCCCGGAGGCGGCCTGTTTGTTTTTCAGGGGAGATCGGACCGGGCAGGACCAGTCGTCCCCGACAAGCCGGTCCACGTGCGAGCGGCGTCGGCTCGTCGGCGACTCGCCCTACCTTTTCGGCGCGGGGACGTTTTCCTCGATGACCCGGAGTTCGCCGGGTGTGGCTTTGCCTGCGCGGTCGAAGAAGCGCGCTTTGCCCGGGAGAGTTTCGCCGAAATACGGCGCGGCTTTCGCGATCATTTGCGCGGCGACTTCGGAGAACTTCGCGTGGCCGCGCTGTTTCACGGCGATGAACGTCGTCCATGCGCGCGGGGCGTGGTTGCCCTTCGCCTTGAGCGTGGCGACCTCGAAGGCATCGACCACGACGAGAAAATAATCCTCCGTGTGCACGCCGCCGATCAGGCGGTCGGCCATGCCCTCGGCGTCGCTGTTCGGATACGTTTCGGAGAGGATGCGCTCGGTCTGGTAGAGTTCGGCCTCGTTGCCGCCGGCGCGGTCGTCCCACGCGGTCGCGGCGGAGAGCGAGGTGCCGCGCCGCCGCGGCACGAGGCCGTGTTTCCACTCGAGATCGCCTTCGCGCACGAACGGATCGCGCCACATGCGGCCGCCGAAGCTGATGCGGAGCACGAGGTCGACCTGCGATTGATCGAAGGTGTTGCGCAGATTCTTCGTCGCGAGAGCGGGGAGGAGCAACTTGCAGACTTCGTCGTAGCTCAGGTCGGCCTCGAAGACCTCGCCGCGGAGAAATTGATAATGCTGCACCGGCTGCTCGGCGGTGGCGGCGGGCGGCGGCGCGTCCGGCAGGTCGGCGGGTTTGCGGAACAATTTTTCCAGCACCTCGGGCGGCGTGTGCGCGTAGTTGGCGGCGGAGACGACGATCTCGTTGGGCGGCGGCGGTGGCTGGCCGGCGAGCGCGGCGGCGGAGGGGAGCAGCAGCAGGCCGGAAAGGACGACGGAGCGGACGCGCGAGAGCATCGTGGGGATGGGCGGGAAAACCCGGGATGGGCGGCACAGTTACGGGAATTATGCGCCTTGGCAGCCGAAAAACCGGGTGCCCGCCGCCGGAAACGGTTTGCGCGGCGCCGAACGCTCGCGAGCCTACGCGCATGAAACTGCTTTCCTGGAACGTCAACGGCGTGCGCGCCGCCATGAAAAAAGGTCTGCTCGACTGGATGACGGCGTCGAAGGCCGACGTGATTTGCCTGCAGGAAACCAAGGCGCATCCCGGCGACGTGCAGCACGTGGAGTGGCCCGCGGGTTACAAGGCGCATTGGAACTCCGCGCTCAAGAAAGGCTACTCGGGCACGGTGGTCTTCTCGCGCGAGGCTCCGATCAAGATCAACGAGGGCATCGGTCTCGACGAGCACGACCAGGAGGGACGCGTGATCACGGCGGAGTATGCGGACTTTTTCCTCGTGAACGTCTACCAGCCGAACTCGCAGCGCGGGCTCACGCGCCTCGACTACCGCACGAAGGAGTGGGATCCGGCGTTCCTGAAATTTCTCCAGAAGCTCGAGAAGAAAAAGCCCGTCGTGTTCTGCGGCGACCTCAACGTCGCGCACCAGGAGATCGACCTGAAGAACCCGAAGACGAACCGCCGCAACGCCGGCTTCACCGACGAGGAGCGCGCGAATTTTTCGACGCTGCTCGCCGCGGGCTTCGTGGACACGTTTCGCCAATTCGAGAAGGGCACCGACCACTACACGTGGTGGAGCCAGATGATGAACTGCCGCGCGCGGAACATCGGGTGGCGCGTCGATTACTTCGTGGCGTCGACGGCGCTGCAAAAGCGCCTGAAGCGCGCGTGGATCGAGCCGCAGGTGCTGGGCAGCGATCATTGTCCGGTGGGGCTCGAACTGGCTTGAGCAGACGAAAAAAGAAAAACGGGCCGCGCGTGAAGTTGCCGCCGACGTTGCGCCTCGGGCGCTCGCGGCTGCATGGCGTCGGTGTTTTCACGCGCGATTTCATCCCCGAAGGCGAGTCGGTCATCGAATACATCGGCGAACGCATCTCGAAGGCGGAGGCAAAGCGGCGCGAGGAGTTGCGGTGCGCGCGGGCCGCGACCGGCGGCGACGCGTGCGTCTACATCTTCGAGCTGAACCGGCATTTCGATCTCGATGGCGACGTGCCGGGCAATCCCGCGCGACGGATCAATCACTCGTGCGCGCCGAATTGCGAGGCTCAGTCGGACGGGCGGCGCGTGTGGATCGTGGCGCGGCGCGATCTCGCGCCGGGCGAGGAGCTGACGTTCGACTACGGCTTCCGCGTCCGCGATGCGCGGCGGCATCCGTGCCGTTGCGGCGCGCCGGAGTGCGCGGGCTTCATCGTGGCGCGCGGGCAGCGGTGGCGGCTGCGGCGGAGTCTAGGCCGACTTCAGGACACGAACTCGGACGTGACCCGTTTTGACGAAAATTCGACCGCCAGGCATGTCGCCGCGATAGGTCTCTAAATTCCGCATCTGGAGATCCCGCTCATCACGCGCGAGGCGTTGCAGAACCTGTCCTTGAATCGCCGCAGTGCGATTGCTTTCCGTCGCGCGGCTGCGTTGGTCGGCTAGTTGGGACATGAGTGAATCGGGTTAGGCTTGGATTGGGTGTTGTCGGTGGCGAGTAGAATTCGCTCAAAGTTGTCCACGAAGTCTCCACAAAGCCGAGAGAGTAACAGCGAAGCGGTCATAAAGAAAATCAGCGATCTCCCGAACTTGGGCTGGGGAAAGTTGTTCCAACGGTTCCATAATATCGACGCATACGGCTCCGTCTGGATGCCGACGATCCATTCCGAAGGGAAAAGCAATGAACGCGCGGGCTTTGCGGTAGAATTTTTTCACGTCAGCCTTGCTCAGGCCAGAAGGCGCCAGAGCGGCAGCATAGCTTCGCAAACTTCTCTTCGGGTCGGGAAGTTGGATCCAAATGGAGGGAGCATGAGTAGCGAAAGCTCGTCCCGCGGGTCCGGTTCCGGTCGCCGCGATCGAGTAGGATGTGGTGCCCATGTTTGCCCCGTGGTCTTGGGGATGGTATCGGAACTGAGTAGGTGCGAGGACCGCGCCCGCTTGCGCGTCCGGCGCGAAAAGGGAGACACGAACATCCAGTGATTCCTCAGCCAGCGCGACGTTCAGGGCTTGAGCGTAGTAGATGAAACCGCTCCGGATCAGCGCCAACTGCTGTTTGAGTTGATGCTGAGCGTCGCGCATACCGCGAATCTTCTTCGGCCACGGACGGTTCACTCTTTTCCCGGGACGATAAAAACGCAGCTCCAGAGACTCGCCATGCTTCACCACCACCTCGAATGGATCTTTGCCTGGTCGCGGCGAAAATTTTTCGCGAATGAATTCTCCCGTGGTTTCGGCCCACTCGGCGATGAATTGCTCGGTCACGGTAATATCACCCGCATCGCCGATAGCGACGATACGCGCGCAGCGGTTGATGCCTTTGCCAACCCCCTGGCGAGTCGGGCAGCGTCCCTTGCCATCGATATCGAGATCTAAATCAAGGTAGGTGAAGGCGCCTTGGTGGACGCCCACTCGGAGTCCTCGCGATGGCCGACCGTTTATCATGTGCCGCACCATCCCTTCCGCTAAGGCAACGAAATCGGCATGCTTCACTTCGCGGGTGTGGTCAGGACATGCGATCATGAAGCCGTCTCCCGTTCCGTTGATGATCCGGTCGGTGCCCAATACACGCGTTGATTCCTCGCGGGTGAGATAACTCCAGAGCCGCTGAACGGCCGCGCGCTGCTCTTCGCGCGTCAATCGCGAGAAATCCACGATGTCGCAGATCAGGATGAGTCCGCTCTTTGATGCGGCCGGCGCGGCGGAACTCAATTGGGTCAGACGAGACAACGATCGGGCATTAGGGGTATTTGCCATTCCAGACACTGGCCCGTGTCGCCCGGCAGTGGTGACTTGAGAGGCGATCGGAGGCAAGCAAGGATGGCGGAGGCTTGCGCGTATCGGCGACGGAGCCAGCTTCATGCTCATGAATACCGGTCTCTCGGAACATCTGAAGAAATTGCTCGCGAAAAAACCGCGGCTGACGGTCGCGACGGCGGAGAGCCTGACCGCCGGGCGCGTCCAGGCGCTGATCGCGAGCGTGAGCGGGGCGTCGGATTATTTTCTCGGTGGTGTCACGGCTTACTCGCTCGACGAAAAAGCGAAGCTGCTCGGCGTGAATCGCGCGCACGCGAAGCAGTGCCACTGCGTCTCGCAGCAGGTGGCGGTCGAGATGGCGGTGGGCGCGTGCCGGTTGTTCGGCGCGGACATCGGCGTCGCGACGACGGGCTATGCCGAGCCGTCGCGCGCCGAGAAAATCAAGGAGCCGATGGCGTGGTGGGCGGTGGCGCACGTGAAGCGCGGGAAGATCGCGGTGATGTCGGGCACGGTGGAGTTGCCGGGCGCGGATCGGTTGGAGGCGCAGCAGCGCGTGGCGGACTCGGTCGTCGGCATGCTGGTGGCGTATGTGCGGACGTTGCGCGCGGGGAAGTGAGGCGAGGGAACGGCTCGGCGTCGTCGGCGTCGGAGCGCTGGGCGGGGTTGCTCGCGTGGTCGGGTAAGTGGCGCGCTGGCCGCGCCACTTGCGCGAATGCCCGAGGCGTCGCGGCGCTGGCGTGGAATTGCCGGGGGAGTTGTGCGCGAGCGCGCAACTTACCTCCCTGGGGGTGATGCCGGGAGTCGTGGAGCGGCGATATTCTATCGCCGTTCCGTCAGGGATCAGGCGTCGCTTCGTCGGGGCGCGGGCCGCGCGCGCCCAAAACAAAACCCGCCGAAAACCGGCGGGTTCGGGTGACCCAATAAATTGTTTCGCGTCTCAGCGGCTCGTGAGGCGCGTCACGTAATCCATGATGAAGCGCGTTTCGGTCGGGGGCGTGGTCCAGTCGGAGAAGAGGAGCTCGGGGAGGCGGTTGTTGGTGTTGTAGAACACGCGGTTGGCCTCGTCGTTGGGCTGCATGAAGCCGGTCTTGATCGCGGCGCCGAGGTAGTAGCCTTCCTGGAGCGAGTAGGCGAGGACTTGGGCGCCTTCGACGAGCTGCTTGTTGACGGCTTCCTTCTCGCCGCCACGGACGCCGGCCATCGCCTTGGCTTCGGCGCCGAAGTTGAAGCGGCTCTTGAGCAGGAGTCGCGCGGTGGATTCGTCGGTGAGGATGAGGACGGTGTTGACGGCCTTCACGCCGGCTTGGAGGCCGAAGGAGGCCTCACCGGCGCGAAGGAAAACGGGGATCGACCAACGGCCGTTCGGGCGGCGCACCATCGCGACGGCGTAGCCGTCCTTGATGCCGAGGAACAGGCCGGCCTGCACCTGGTTGATGACGACGATGCCTTGGGCGCGGCGCAGAACCTCGGGCGGGATCGCGGTCTTCGTGCTCGACTGGAGGTCTTGCAGGATGGCCTCGCAGGTATCGAGGCGCTCGACGAGCGTGTCGCGCTTGATGTTCGCGGCGTGGGCGGTGAGGCCGACGGCGAGCGCGGCGACGAGGACAAAGGCGTTGAGGAACTTCTTCATGTGGCTTGGTCGGGGCGGCCTATGCGGCCGGATAGAGGACGGTTAAACACAATCGCTGAAGGAATGAAAGCGAAGATTGGGCGTGGTTCCCAATGAGATGCGCTATTCCAGCCCGCGTTCGGCCACCTCGTCCTCGTCCCAGCCGAGGTAGTGGCCGAGTTCGTGCAGGTAGGTGAGGCGCACCTCGTCGCGGTAAATGCCGGTGTCGCCCTCGGCATAGTCCCAGAGGTTTTCGAGGAACAACAGGATCTGCGGCGGCAGTGGTGCGAAGTCGTCGCGCAACTCGCCGCCGTGCTCGTGACCGACGAACAAGCCGAGGATGTCCGGCTCCCAGCCTTCGGCGAGGATGGCGTCGTTCGGCACGGTCTCGTAGCAGACGGGCACGGCCGTGGCGACGGAGCGCACTTCCGGCGGCAGGCGGCGCTGCGCGGCGGACACGACTTCCTGAGCGATGCGGACGAGGGCGGCGAATTGCACGCGGTGAACGAAGCGCCGATCGCGCGGCGGCGCAATTACGGAGGGGAAAAGTAGGACCGATCTGTGACCGGCCTGACGGAAACGCCGTTCGCGTCCTTCGTTGACGATCAAGCATCCCAATGGGCCGGTCGGAGACCGACCCTACCTCGCGGCTACGCTCGAAACGCCGCGCCGGTTACGTCCGCCGGCCAATTTTTCCTGCGCGAAAAATCGTCGCGACCTGAAACGCCGCGCGCTGCGCCGCGTCTTTGCCCCTGTAGCCCGTTTTCAACTCCCAAGAACCCATCATGAAACGTTCCACTGAAGTCCTGTTGTTCGCGGCCGCGCTCGCGGTCGCCGCGTTGGCCCCGCAGCTCAACGCCCAAGATAACCCGCCCGCCGACAAGGGCCCCCGCGGCCCGCGCCCCGGCATGGAAATGTTCGGCGAGCGCATGGCCAAGCAACTCGGCCTGTCCGAAGACCAGAAGACCCAGATCAAGGCGATCAACGAATCCTACCGCCCGCAACTCGACGCGTTGCGCGACGACACCTCGCTCACCAAGGAGCAGCGCCGCGAGAAGTTCCAAGCGCTCCAGAAGGAGCGCGTCGCCAAAGTCGACGCCGTCCTCACGCCCGAGCAGCGCACCAAGGCACAGGAGATGCGCGCGAAGCAGGCCGAACGCATGAAGGAGCATCGCGGCGCCAAGGGTCCGCGCGGCCACGGTGCGGACGACAAAGACGGCCCGCCGCCCCCGCCCGAGGGCAAGTAAGTTTTCCTACCAACACGCAAAACTCAGGTAGGTTAGGCTAGTGTGTGCAGTAAGCGCCGCGGTCCAGGGGTGGACCGCGGCGCTCTTTTTTTCTCCTTGGACAACCCCCCGCGCGCGCCGCACGCTGCGCGCTCCATGAACGAGCGGCAGGTCAGCGTGGTCGGCGGCGGCGCTGCGGGGTTCTTCGGCGCCATCGCGTGCGCCGAGGCGAACCCCGCCTGCCGCGTCACGCTCTACGAAGCCACCGCTCATCTCCTCGCGAAGGTGAAAATTTCCGGTGGTGGCCGCTGCAACGTCACGCACCACTGCTTCGAGCCGCGCGATCTCGCCAAGCGCTACCCGCGCGGCGGCCGCGAGCTGACGGGGGCGTTCAGCCGCTTCCAGCCGCGCGACACCGTCGAGTGGTTCGCGGCGCGCGGCGTCACGCTGAAAACCGAGGCCGACGGCCGCATGTTTCCCGTCACCGACAACTCGCAGACGATCGTCGACTGCCTGCTCGGCGCCGCGCGCAAGGCCGGCGTGGTGGTGCGCACGCACTGCGGCGTGAAGAGCGTCCTGCGCGTGCCGACGAGCGGCGGCTTCCGTGTCGAACTGACGACCGGCGAAGAGGTGACGACCGATCGCCTGCTGCTCGCCACCGGCGGCAACAAATCGAACGCCGGCTTCGCGATCGCGCAGGCGTTCGGGCACACGATCGAGCCGCCGGTGCCGTCGCTGTTCACGTTCCACATCGACGACCCGCGGCTGAAGGATCTCGCCGGCGTGTCGGTCGAGGACGCCGCGACCGCCGTCCCCGGCACGCCACTGAAGGAGCGCGGACCGATGCTCGTGACGCATTGGGGGCTCAGTGGTCCCGCGGTGCTGAAAATTTCCGCGTGGGGCGCGCGCTCGCTCGCGGAGCGCGATTACCGGTTCGCGCTGCGGGTGAACTGGGCTCCGAAGTTCAACGCCGAAAGTGCCCGCGCCGAACTCGAGCGCGCCCGCGCCGCCGAGCCGCGCAAGCAGGTCACGACGTGGAGCCCGCTCGGCGTGCCGCTACGTCTCTGGGAGCGGCTCGTCGTCGCCGCCGGCCTCGCGCCGAGCGCGCCGTGGACGACCGTCGGCAATCCGGCGCTGCGCGCGCTCGCGGCGCAGGTGACGGAGGCGGAGTTCGCGGTGAAGGGGAAGAGTCTGTTCAAGGACGAGTTCGTGACGTGCGGCGGCGTGCGACTGAGCGAGGTGGATTTCAAGCGCCTGGAAAGCCGCCTCGTGCCCGGCCTGCATTTCGCCGGCGAGATGCTCGACGTGGACGGCGTGACGGGCGGTTTCAATTTTCAAGCCGCGTGGACGACCGGCTGGCTCGCGGGGCAGGCGATGGCGGAGTGACGGACGGGTAGGGCGAGTCGTCCCCGACGAGCCGAACGCGTCGCGAACGTAACGGCTCGTCGGGACGACTCGCCCTACCAACAATCAGCGATGCGTGCGGTAGGGCCGGTTTTTACCGGCCCAAGGAGCACCGATGCCACCGCCGTATTCGCGCAAGGCGAGGCCGGCGCGCGGCCGCGATTTCTCTCCCGGGCGTTTGGCGTGGCACTCACGTCCTTGGGCCGGTTGAAAACCGGCCCTACCTCTGCACACAGACCGCGGTTGAGTTCCTGCCCGCCGTTCCCTGTCCTCGGTTCTCCGAAATCCGTCCTCCGCTATGACCAGCTACGCCCAACTTTTCGCGACCGTGCTGCCGGTGTTTCTCGTCGTGCTGCTCGGCATCGGGCTGCGGCGCGCGGGGTGGGTGAAGGCGGAAGCGGAAGAGAGCTTGTTCAACCTCGTCATCAAGGTAGCGACGCCATGCCTGATTTTCGATTCGGTGGTCGGCAATGCGGCGCTGCGCGAGCCGGGCAATCTGCTGTTCGCGCCGCTTGCGGGTTTCGCGCTGACGCTGGCGAGCTTCGGCATCGCCTACGCGTTTGCGCGCACGATCGGGCTGCACATCGGCACGGGATTGCGGACGTTCGCGATCGCGGCAGGGCTGGCCAACTACGGTTATCTGCCGCTGCCGATCGTCGACGCGATGTGGGGCAGCGAGGCGCGCGGGTTGTTGCTCACTCACAACATGGGCGTCGAAGCCGCGATCTGGACCGGCGGCGTGCTCATCATCAGCGGCATGGGGCTGCGCGAAGGCTGGCGGCGGTTGCTGAACGTGCCGCTGTTCGCGTTGCTCGCGGCGCTGGCGGTGAATCTCACCGGCCTCGGTCCGTTGATCCCGGCGCCGATGATGAGCGCGGTGCACTGGCTCGGGTTGATGCTGATTCCGCTCGGGTTGGTGATGACCGGCGTGAGCATCCAGCCGCATGTCGGCGAGTGGGGCAAACTCGTCGCACCGCGCGTGCTCGTCGGTGCGGCGGCGGTGCGGTTGCTGGTGCTGCCGCTGCTGTTTTTCGCCGTGGCGAAGATCGGGCCGTTCTCGCCGGAGTTGAAGCGCATCCTCGTCATCCAGGCGGCGATGCCGTCGGCCGTGATCCCGATCATCATCGCGCGGGTCTACGGTGGACAACCGCTGGTGGCGGTGCAGATCGTGCTCGGCACGACGGCACTGGGCGTGTTCGCGATTCCGTTCTGGATTCAGACGGGCCTGGCGTGGGTCGGCGTGTGACGTCCGCAGGGTAGGACCGGCTTCAGCCGGTCCCGATCGACCCTCGCTCGCGAGTTCCGCTGACGCACCGCGTCCCACTGGGCCGGCTGAAGCCAGCCCTACCTCGGTTGGTGCCCGCCCGTGGATTCTTCGCTGGAATTTCCAGCACGCTGCGCGTTGACGGGTGGGCGGCGCTGCGGCTCACTCGCCCACACTATGGACTGGCTCAGCGACCCGCAAACTTGGATCAGCCTTCTCACTCTCACCGGGCTCGAGATCGTGCTCGGCATCGACAACGTCATTTTCATTTCGATCTTGGCGGGCAAACTGCCGCACGAGCAGCAGGGCAGGGCGCGCAAGATGGGCCTCAGCCTCGCGCTCCTCACGCGCATTGCACTGCTCGCGAGCATCGCGTGGATCGCGAAGCTCACCTCGCCGCTCTTCTCGCTGCTCGGCCACGGCGTCTCGGGGCGCGATCTGATTTTAATCGTCGGCGGACTGTTCCTGATTTTCAAGAGCACGCACGAAATCCACGAGAAGCTCGAGGGCGAGGAGGGCCACGCGTCCGCGAAGGTCGCGGCGTCGTTCGCGAAAGTGATCGTGCAGATCATGCTGCTCGACGTCGTGTTCTCGCTCGATTCCGTGATCACCGCGGTCGGCATGGCGCAGCACCTCACGGTCATGATCGCGGCGGTGATTCTCGCGATGGGTGTGATGCTGTTCGCGGCCGGCTCGATCAGCGACTTCGTGAACAAGCACCCGACGCTGAAGATTCTCGCGCTGTCGTTTCTGTTGCTGATCGGCACGTCGCTGATCGCCGAAGGCATGGGCTTCCACATCCCGAAGGGCTACGTCTATTTCGCGATGGCATTCTCGTTCGCCGTCGAGATGTTGAACCTGAAACTCCGCAAGAAGGCGCAGCCGGTGACGCTGCATCAGCCGTATCGGTGAGGCGCGCGGCGATCGCGTGGCCTGGCTGTAGGAGCGGCTTTACGCCGCGATTGCTGCGAGGCGCGCGGCGTAAAGCCGCTCCTACAAAAACCAAAAGCGCGACCGACGGGCCGCGCTTCGTTTTTCAAACCTGCTCGTGCGAGCTCACGCTTTGCCGTGCAGCACGTCCGGCGCCTGGCGGCGCTCGTCGTTGCGGCCGTGCACGCGCTTCGCATGGCGTTCGCGAAGGAGCTTGTCGAGTTTGTCGACGAGCATGTCGACGGACTTGTAGCCGTCCTCGCTCGTGGCGGAGGCGACCAGATCGGGACCGTCGATCTCGACCTGTGCCTTGGCGGTGAAGCGCTGCTCGGGCGCCTTCGTGTCGTGGTGCTCGAGATCCATCCGGATGCGGATGATGTGGTCGTTGTGGCGGAGCAGGCGCTCGGCCTTTTCGTGCATCGCCTGGGTGAGGGCGGGAGTGAGGGTGAGGTGGATGCCGCGAACGTGGATTTTATCGTTCATGATTTGGGTTGGGGGAGTGAAGGGATTAGACACTAGCCGCGCGCCGCGGTGGACGAAATTACAAGCTCGCCCGGTGATTCAAGGCTGCCTGATGCCGAAAATCGGCGCGGCTGTTACCGGGGGATTCCGGCGAATCGGGGCTTCACTCGACGCTGGCATAAAAAGCCCCCTCGCGCATCTTACGCGCATGCTCCGCTTGCTCCTCGCCGCCTGTTCGCTTTTGTTCGTCGCCGCTCTCGTGCGCGCCGAAACTCCGGCTGCAGCCTCCGCCGCTCCGCTTCCGCCGCTCGAGAAAGAGGTCGGCGACATCGTCGCCGGCCCGCACGTCACGATCGTGCACTTCTGGGCGCCGTGGTGCCCGAATTGCCGCGCGGAAATGACGCCCGACGGTTGGGCGAAATTCATCGGCGCGAACGCCGACGTGAAATTCGTTTTCCTCAACATCTGGCATCGCGGCATGGACCCGGCGCCGAAACTCGCCGCCGGCAACCTCGGCGGCCAGTCGAACCTCACGCTGCTCACGCATCCCGCCGCCACTTCGAAGGCCGGCGCGGACCGCCTGAACACCTTCCTCGGTTTCCCGATCACGTGGCTGCCGACGACGTGGGTTTTCCGCGACGGCAAGCTCCGCTACGCGCTGAACTACGGCGAAGTCCGCTTCGACCTGCTCCAGACGCTCGTGAACGACACGCGCGAAAAGTGGAGTCACTGACGTCAACGCCGCCTCGCGCCACGCCATGAGCGACGGTTTGCAGTGGGGTATTCTCGGCACGGGCACGATCGCGCGACGGTTCGCATCCGACATTCGCGAGTCGCGCACGAGCCGGCTCGTCGCCATCGGCAGCCGCGCGCAGGAAACCGCGGACCGCTTCGCCGCCGAATTCGGCGGCGTGCGCGCGCACGGCAGTTACGCGGCGCTGCTGGCCGATCCGACCGTGCAAGCCGTCTACATCGCGCCGCCGCACCCGCAGCACCTCGAGTGGACGCTCGCGGCCGCCGCGGCGGGGAAACACATTCTTTGCGAAAAACCGCTCGCGGTCCGCGGCAGTGATGCGCAGCGCATGGTCGAGGTCGCGCGCCGTCGTGGCGTGCTGCTGATGGAGGCGTTCATGTATCGCTGCCATCCGCAGACGGCGCGCCTGGCCGAGCTGATTCGCTCCGGCGCGATCGGCGAGTTGCGGATGATCGACGCGACGTTCGCGGTCGATTTCCCGTTCGACGCCGCGCACCGTGCCTACAACCGCGAACTCGGCGGCGGCGGCATTCTCGATCTCGGCTGCTATCCGGTGTCGTTCGCGCGCCGCATGGCCGGCGCCGCGCAAGGTCGGGCTTTCGTCGAGCCGGTGCAGTTCAAAGGCATCGGCCGCCTCAACGCCACGACGCACGTCGACGAATACGCCGCGGCCGTCGCAACCTTCGGCAACGGCATCGTGGCGCGCCTCGCGTGCGGCTTCGCGGGTCCGCGCGAGATTTGCGCGCGGCTCCACGGCACGGGTGGACTGATCGAGATTCCGACGCCGTTTTTTCCCGGGGCCGAGGCGCGGTTCACTTTGCGCCGCGCCGACGCGGCCGAGCCGGAGGAAATCGCCGTGCCCGCGCCCGGTCCGCTCTACGCGCTCGAAGCGGACGCCGTCGCCGACGCGCTCGCGCGCGGCGAACGCGAGGTCGCGGCCATGACGCCCGCCGACACGCTCGGCAACATGGCCGTGCTCGACGAGTGGCTCGCGCAGCTCGGCGTGAGTTACGAGTGCTGAGGTAGGGCCGGTCTTCGACCGGCCTGGGCGAATGTTGATCGCGAATGCGGTGGGCGAACGAGGATTTCTTTGGCCGGTCGCGGACCGGCCCTACTTTCTTGCTGCGTTCGCTGCGCTGTGTTTCCTCGGCGGCAACATGAATCCCCGTTCCTTGCTCGTCGCTGGCGTGCTGACCATGACCGCCGCTGCATCCTTCGCCGCCGCCCACGCCTCGGACGAAGTCGCCGCCACGGCTGACGCACGTGTCGCCGCCGAGTCCGCCAAAGCCAACGCGTTTTTCGAGCGCGTGTTCGACGAGAACGTCGCGCGCAGCCCGATGACCGAAACCCAACTCGGTCTCAAAAAGGACTACGACAAGTGGGACGATCTCTCGGAGCAGAAGGCGCTCGAGGATTTCTCGCTCACGGTCCAGCAGCTCGCCGAGCTCAAGCGCTCGATCAACTTCGAGGCGCTCGATGACCAGACGAAGGTGAGCTACCGGCTCTTCGCGCGGCAGACGGAGGAGGCGATCGAGGGCTGGCGCTGGCGCTACCACAATTACCCGCTCGAGCAGATGGGCGGCCTGCACTCGCAGGTGCCCGCGTTCCTCATCAACTACCACCGCGTCGACAACGCCGCCGACGCCCGCGCCTACATCGCGCGCCTGCGCGGCATGGCGCCGCTGTTCGACCAGATCGTTGCGATGATCCAGACGCGTCAGACGAAGGGCGTCCTTCCGCCGAAATTCGTCTTCGGTCTCGTGCTCGAGTCGTGCCACGAAGTCGTCACCGGCGAGCCGTTCGACCAGTCGGGCAAACCGAGCCCGCTCTGGGAAGACGCGCAGGCGAAGATCGGCGCGCTCAAGGACGTCGACGCCGCCACACGACAGCAGCTCCTCACCGACGCCCGCGCGGCGCTCGTCGAAGCGGTCCAGCCCGCCTACGCGAAACTCATCGGCGTGCTCGAAGCGCAGGAGAAAGTCGCCACGACCGACGACGGCGTCTGGAAACTGCCCGACGGCGACGACTACTACAAATTCCGCCTGCGCTCCTCGACGACCACGAAGATGACGCCTGAGGAGGTGCACCAGCTCGGCCTCCGCGAAGTCGCGCGCATCCACCACGAGATGCAGGCGATCATGCAGCGCGTCGGCTTCAAGGGCGACCTGCAGGCCTTCTTCAAGCACGTGAAGGAGAGCGACGAGTTCTACTACCCGACCACGCCCGAGGGCAAAGCCGCCTACCTGAAGCGCGCGCAGCAGATCATCGACGAGATGAACGCGCGACTCGACGAGTTCTTCGGCGTGAAGCCGAAGGCGCCGTTGCTCGTGAAGGTCGTCGAGCCATTCCGCGAGAAGGGCTCCGCCGGCGCGTTCTACGAAGAGCCGGCGCCCGACGGTTCGCGGCCGGGCGTTTACTACGTCAACACCGTCGACATGCGCGGCGTGCCGATCTTCGAGATGGAAACGCTCGCACACCACGAGGCGATTCCCGGCCACCACATGCAGATCGCGATTTCGCAGGAGCTGCAGGGCATCCCGCGCTTCCGCAAATACGGCGGCAACACCGCCTACGTCGAGGGCTGGGCGCTCTACGCCGAGTATTTTCCGAAGGAATTCGGCTACTATCAGGATCCGATGATGGACTTCGGCCGCCTCTACGACGAGCTGCTGCGCGCCGTGCGTCTCGTCGTCGACACCGGCCTCCACGCCAAGCACTGGACGCGCGAGCAGGTGATGGATTACTTCCGCCAAAACACGCCGAATCCCGAGCGCGACATCTTCACCGAGACGAACCGCTACATCGTCTGGCCCGGCCAGGCCACCGCCTACAAGGTCGGCATGCTGAAGATCGTCGAGCTGCGCGAACTCGCGAAAAAGGGACTCGGCCCGAAGTTCGACCTGCGTGCCTACCACGACCTCGTGCTGAAGGACGGCGCGCTGCCGATGGACCTACTCGAGGAAAACGTCCGCGCCTGGATCGCGCGCCGGAAGTAGCCCGAAAGTGGGGCCGGTCTCCGACCGGCCAAAACGAAGCGGCACTCGCGCGCCTCATCCGCGAGCGAAAATCCGACGAGGCCGGTCGCAGACCGGCCCTACCGCACGCGTGCGATCGCGATGCGAGGGGCTTCACGCCCCGCGGTTGCCCGCACGCACGCGACGCGGGATCAATGTCCCTCGCAAATGCAGGCGTATTCCGCGCGCTGGCACTCGCCGCAGGGGGCGAGGTTCAGATCGATGCGGAAGTTCCGCGGCTTTGCTTCCGCGTCTGCGCGCGCTTGCACGACGACGCGGTAAGGCCCGCCTTCCGGCAACGGCTGCGTCGAGAGGAAGCCGGTCGCGGTTTTCTCGAGTTCGAGCTTCACGCGTCCGCCGGCCGGCTCGGCGGTGACGGTCACGCTCTGCGCGCCGGGCGCGACCGGCTTGAGCGCCGCGTCGTAGAAAACGATTTCCACTTTGCGCTCGGGCGTGACGAAGAACTCGGCGCGGAGCGGCTCGGTCTCGAGCAGGCGGCCGCCTTTCGGGCCGCCGACGATGTTTTCGGCGTGGGCGCACACCACCGCGCAGAGCGCGGCGAACGGGAGGAGGAGACGAGGGATTTTCATGTGGGTTTATGGTGAGAGTCGGGCGATTCGTTTTCAGGTTTTGGTGGCGGGTTCGGAGCGCGCGCGGCCCCGCTCCATCCAGTCGTAGAGGATCGGCAACAGAACCAGCGTGAGGAACGTGGACGTGATGACGCCGCCGATCACGACCGTGGCGAGCGGACGCTGGACCTCCGCGCCGGGCCCGGTGGAAAGGGCCATGGGCACGAAGCCGAGCGAGGCGACGAGCGCCGTCATCAGCTTCGGACGCAGACGCGTGAGCGTGCCCTCGACGACGGCCGGACGGACGTCTTTTCCCTCGGCGCGGAGCTGATTGATGAAGCTGATCAGCATGATGCCGTTGAGCACGGCGATGCCGGACAGCGCGATGAAACCGACGGCGGCGGAGATGGTGAAAGGCATGTCGCGCAACCACAGCGCCGCGACGCCGCCGGTCGCCGCGAGCGGCACGCAGAGGAAAATCAGCATCGCCTGGCGGGCGTTGCCGAAGCTCGCGTAGATCAGCCCGAAAATCAGCGCGAGCGCCGCGGGCACGACGATCAGCAAGCGCGCGCGCGCGGCCTGCAGGTTTTCGAATTGGCCGCCGAACTCGAAGGCGTAGCCCGGCGGAAATTTCACCTGCTCGCGCAGCTTGGCCGCCGCCTCGCGGACGAAGCCCTCGGTGTCGCGGCCGCGGACGTTGACGAGAATGGCGACGCGTCGTTGCGTGTCCTCGCGGGCGATCGTTCCGACGCGATCGGCCACGGCGATTTCCGCCACGCGCTCGAAAGGAACCTGCACGCCGCCCGCCGCGACGACCGGTAGTCGCCGCAGGCCGGCGAGGTTCAGCCGCTCGGCTTCCGGCAGGCGCACGACGACGTCGTAGCGCCGGCTGCCGTCGAGGAGCGTCCCGGCCGCTTCGCCCGCGAGCGCGGTGCCGACGACGGCGTTGATCTCGTCGGCGTGCAGACCGAGCCCTTGGAGCGCGGGGCGTTTCGGTGTGATTTCGAGCATCGGCACCCGGCCGAGCGCCTCGAACTCCACGTCGCCACCGCCCCGCACGCCGCGCAACACATCGCGGGCGGCGGTCGCGAGGCGCTCCAGCTCGGCGTAGTCGTCGCCGTAGATTTTGAGCGACAGGTCGGCGCGGGCGCCGGCCATGATTTCGTTGAACCGCATCTGAATCGGTTGCGTGAACAGATACGTCTGCCCCGGCACCGCGGCGACGAGTTCGCGGCGCATCGATTCGGCCAGCTCCGCTTTCGTCGCGGGGCGCCCGTCGATCGTGCGCCATTTTTCCCGCGGCGTGAGAAAGACGTAGGTGTCGGACACGTTCGGCCCCATCGGATCGGTGGCGATTTCCGCCGTGCCGATCCGCGCGAAGAGGTGGCTGATCTCCGGAAATTTTTCCCGCAACAGCCGTTCGGAGGCGCGCTGCAACGCCACCGAGTCGCCCAGCGCCACGCTGTTGCCGCGGATCATCTGGATCGAGAGCGAGCCTTCGTCGAGCTGCGGCACAAACTCCGCGCCGAGCTGCGTGAAGCCCCAGCCGGCGCCGGCGAACAGCAGCAACGCCACGCCGACGACCAGCCCGCGCCACCGCAACGCGCGCTCGAGCAGCGGGGCGTAGACCGCTTTGGCCGCGCGCACCGCGAAGCCGTCGCGCTCGTCGATCCGGCCGCGCAGGAACCACGAACAAAGCGCGGGCATGAGCGTCAGCGCGAGCACGAGCGCGCCCGCGAGCGCGAACATCACCGCCGCCGCCATCGGCCGGAACATCTTACCCTCGACGCCCGTGAGCGCGAGAATCGGCACGTAGACCAGCGTGATGATCAGCACGCCGAAAAACATCGGGCGCCCCACTTCGCGGGCGGAGCGCTTCACCTCGGCCAGCCGCTCGCCCGCGGTGAGTTCCCGGCCGAGCGCGTGCTGTTTCGCGGCGATGTGCCGGAGGATGTTTTCCACCATCACGATCGCGCCGTCGACGATGAGGCCGAAATCGATCGCGCCGAGGCTCATGAGATTGGCGCTGATTTTCGCCTCCACCATCCCGGTCAGCATGACGAGAAACGACAGCGGGATCGCGAGCGACACGATGAGGGCCGCCCGCCAGTGGCCGAGGAAGGCGAACAGGATCGCCGCCACCAGGATCGCGCCTTCGGCCAGGTTGCGCTGCACGGTCTGGATCGTCGCGTTCACGAGGTCCGAGCGGTCATACACCACGCGCACTTCGACGCCCGCCGGCAGTTTTTCCTGGATGTGCGCGAGTCGCGCGACGACGGCCTGCGAAACCAGCCGGGCGTTCTCGCCCGCCAGCATGATCGCGGCGCCGGTGACGGTTTCCTCGCCGTCCTCCGTCGAAGCGCCCGAGCGCACGGCCGAGCCGATCGACACGTCCGCCAGATCGGAAACGAGCAGCGGCCGCGCGCGTCCGGCGAACTTCACCGGCAGGCCGCTGAGGTCCGCGAGGCTTTTGGCGCGCGTGTCGGCGCGGACGACCACCGCCTCGCCGCCCAACTCGAGGACGCCGCCCCCGGCGTTGTTCGTGCTGTTGCGCACGACGGCAACGAGATCCTGAAAACTGACGCCCGCGGCGGCGAGCTTGGCGGGATCGGGCGCGATCACGATCTGCTTCTCGTAGCCGCCGATGGCGTTCACCTCCGCCAGCCCTGGGGTCGCGCGCAGCCACGGTTTGATCGTGGTGTCGTGCAGCAGGCGGAGCTGGCGGAGTTGTTCCGCGCGGTCCGGCGGCGCGCTGGGTGCGCCGGGGCGAAAGCGCACCGTGTAGTAGACGATTTCGCCCAGCCCCGTGCTGATCGGCGCGAGCGCCGGCGTGATGCCCGGCGGCAGACGGTCGCGCGCGTGTGCGAGGCGCTCCGTCACGAGCTGACGCAGGCGGTAAATGTCCACGCCGTCCTGGAACGTCATCGTGATCTGCGAGAGCCCGAACTTGGACAACGACCGCAGCTCGATCATCTCCGGCAGCCCGGCCATTTCCATTTCGACGGGCACGGTCACGAGCGTCTCGATTTCCTCCGGCGCGAGGGCGGGCACCGCGGCGTTGATCTGAATCTGCGGGTTCGTGATGTCGGGCACGGCGTCCACCGGCAGGCGGGCGGCCGCCCACAACCCGGCGACGACGAGGATGAGCGAGCAGCAGACGACCAGCCCGCGCTTGCGCAGAGAAAATTCGATGAGGCGTTCCAGCATCAGTGTCCATCGGCGCAGCCGACGCCTCCGTTGAGCGCTTGGATCTCCGCCAGCGACAGCGCGCGCACGCCGCGAACCACGATCGTGTCGCCTTCGTAGAGTCCTTCTTTGATTTCCACGTGCGTGGTGTCCGTCGCGCCCGTGATCACCGGAGTGCGCAGGAACCAGGCGCCGTTCGCCACGTAGACGAAATCGCCCCGCACCGTCCGCAACAACGCCGAGCGCGGCACCGCGGCGACCGTGTCCGCGCCGGCAAAGGCACGCGTGCCGACCTCCGCAGTCGCGAGGCCGGCGAACTGCCGCGCCGCGGCGGTAAGTTGGACGCCATGCCCGGCCTTGTAGGTGGCGGCGGGCGCCGGCTCGGGCGTAGCGTCGACCGCGGCGCGGACCTTGCCGCAGCCGCCGAGGTGGAAAGCGCATGCGACGAGCGCCGCGAGAACGAGAAAGGTTTTCATGGCCGGCCTTGAGTCGCGAGGGTGACGAAGGGACGATCCCAACCGGTCAGGAGCTGGAGCGCGCCGGCGGCTTCAAGCGCGTCCTGTTCCGTCGCGCAGAGCGCGTCGATCGCCTCGAGGTAGGCGTTCTGCAGCTCGACGTAGGTCGAGATCGGCACGGCGCCGAGGCGGTAGTGCCGATCGGCCAACTCGGCGGCCTCGCGGAATTTTTGCGCGGCCTCCGGCGACCAATTCGCCACCTCGGCCGTCTTCGCGGCGTAGCGCTGGCTCGCGGTGAGGACGTCGCGCTCGAGGTTGCGCTGCGCGACGAGCACGGCGGTTTCGGCCTGACGACGCCGCGCTTCCGCCGCGGCCGCGCCGGCGCTCGCGCGACGGGTGACGGGCAACGGCACCGAAACGCCGATGCCGACGGTGCGCTCGCGATCTCCCGCGTGCTCCTGCGAAACGTAGGGGCTGACCGTGAAACCCGGACGCCGCTCGTGGCGCGCGAGCGAGACGGCGAAGCCTTGCTGTTCGAGTTCGAGTTTGGCGGCGCGGAACTCGAAATTGTTTTCCCGCGCCGCGGCGAGCAGCGCGTCGACGTCGGGCGCGGGCGCAAACTCCCGCGCGCCGGCAGCGATCGCGAGCGGCGCGTCGGCGGGCCGGCCGCGCAACTGGTTCAGCTCGGTCAGTGCGGCGCGCACGGCGAGTTGCGCGTCGGTCGCGCGGCGCTGGAGCGCGAGTTCCTGCGCTTCGAGGACGCGCGTCTCGAGCAGCGGCGTGATGCCGCCGGGATCGCGCGCGAGAAACAGGTCGCGCAGCGCCCGGTAGCGCGCGGCCACCTCGGCGGTTGCGGTCGCGCGCTCCTGCGCGGCGTGCAGCGAGAACGCGAGCGTGCGGGCGCGTTGCGCGAGCGCGGCGCGGAAGCGCGCGAGACCGAGTTCGGCCAGCGCGACGTCGCGGTTGGCGACGGCCTTGCGCAGCGCGAGGCGACCGGGCCACTCGAAGGTTTGCGCGACGGAGACGGTCCACGCGGCGCCTTCGCCGGCGAGGACGCCCGCGGCGTCGCGCACGCGCTTGCGACCGGTTTCGACGGAGAGCACGGGATTGTCGCGCGTGCCGGCGGCAACGAGACCGGCGCGCGCGGCGTCGATTTCGGCGGTGTAGAACGCGAGTTCGGGATTGCCGGTGAGGATTTCGGCGACGACGTCGTCGATCGGGCGCGGCGCGGCGGGTTGCGCGCGCAGGAGCGCGACGGCGAGGAACGCGAAGAGGGAGCGGCGGGAAAATTTCATGACGAAGCGGCGGGTGAGCGTGGCGGTCGGGCACGGCGCGGCCCGGGTAGAGGGAGGCGCCCGCGGAGCGCGGGCGTGCGGCAAGCGGCCTATCCGTTCGCGACGGAACGGATCAGGCGAGGAGCGCGGAGGGAGCGCGCGACGGCGGCGCCGCGCGACGTTCGAAATGTCGCGCGGGCACCCAGCTCACGTCGAGTGCGACGGGCGCGGTCGTGGCGAAACAGGCCGGCGCTTCCGCCCGCGGCGCGAGCAACGCGACGCAGAGCCAGCACTCGGGGCCGCACGCCTCGGGCGCGGGCACGTGGATGGAGGAGTCGGCGATGCGATACGCGCCGCTCTCCAGCGTGTCGCAGTCATCGGTCGTGCAATGGCCGCTCTCGTCCGAGTCACACGCGGTCGCGAGGCCGAACCCGTCGAGCACGCCCGCCGCTTCCAGAGTGCAATGCTGCGTGCCCCACAGCCACAGCACGAGAGCGAGGCAGGCGAGCGAGAGTTGGCGGAGGCGTGGCACCGGCGGGAAAGATTCGCGGGCGCGGGGTGAAGTCAAGGGCGCGCGCGTGGCCTGTTCGGCTCAGGAGCGTCGCCCGCGCCGGCCTTACCGCACGCGTCGCAGGTTGTCGCACACGATCGCGGCGGCGACAGCGGCGTTGAGCGACTCCGCGCCGCCGAACTTCGGGATCGTCACCCGGCGCGTCACGCGCGCGGCGACAGCGGGCGAGAGCCCGCGTCCTTCGCTGCCGATCACGACGACGGCGTCGCGCAGCGCCGGCAGCGCGTGCACGTCGTCGCCCGCGAGATCGCAGCCGAGCACGGGCGCGGCGCACCCTGCGAGCGCTTCTGCGAGCGGCGCGGTGTGCGCGGCAACGCGCGCGAAGGAGCCCATGCTGGCGTTGATGACCTTCTGGGAAAAAAGATCCGCGCAATCCGGCGAGAGCACGACGCGGTCGAACGCAAACCAGTCCGCGATGCGGAGCAGCGTGCCGACGTTGCCCGGGTCTTGGATGCCGTCGAGCGCGAGCGTGAGGCCGCGGTCGAGTGCGTGCGGCGCGAGCGGAGCGCGGACGATTTTACCGACGGCGAGGACCGTCGATGGCGTCGGATAGTGGCTGATGCGCGCCATCTCGGCGGCGGAGATTTCCAGGTAGGGCGCGGATTCCGTTCCGCGCCGCGCGGCGGCGGCGCGAGGCGGCTCGTCGGGACGACTCGCCCTACCTGACCATGCGTCGGTCGCGTAGAGTTCGACGAAGGGGAACTTTGCCGCGAGGAGTTCGCCGACGACCTTTTCGCCTTCGACGACGAACAAGCCGAGCGTCTCGCGGTGCTTTTTGTCCTGCAGCGAGCGGAGGCGGGCGATCTCGGCCTTGGTGAGCGGCATGGCGCGAAGAGAACAACCCGGCCGCGCGCGCGCAACAGAGTAGCGCCGGTCTTCAGCCTTCGCCGAGACTACGGCTGACAAGCCGACCGGCGGCAGCGAAGCGGCATCTGCGAGCAGCGGGTGAGAGAACGTTCGGCCCTGCCGCCGGTCGGAGACCGGCGCTACCGCTCGCGCGCGAGCGTGGGGGAGGAGCTTTACGCGCCGACGTTGGACGCGGGCCGAGCGCCGCCGCGTGAAGCCCCTCCCACCACGGTCGTCGGGCGCACACATTCGCGTCCCGGCATCTGCGGGCTTTCCAACGCGGCGCGCGGGCGTATCTTTTCGGCGCATGAAGCGATTCGCTCCTTTCGTTGCATTGCTCGGTGTGTTGTGCTTCTTCGCCGTGCCGCTGTGGGCGGCGTCAAATCCGGCCCCGAAAGCCAAGGACGGCGAGGTGCCGAGCGCCGGGCTCGAGTTGGCGAAGACCGCCACGCAGATCACCGGCGTCGCGATCTCACCGCTGCTCGGCGTCAGCGCGATCGGTTGCTACGACTGGTGGCGCGCCAGCACGCCGGCCGAGAAGGCCGCGCTGCCGTGGTTCGCGAACCCGCTGGTGTGGGTGTGCGGCTTCCTGCTCGTCGGCGCATCGGCCGCGAAGGACGCCTTCGGCGCTGCGACGCCGCCCGGTTGGAAAAAACCGCTCGATGTGCTCGAGACGGTGGAGAACAAGGTCAGCGGTCTCGTCGCGACCGGCGCGGTGATTCCCGTGCTGGTTTCCGCGGCGTCGAAAGTCATGGCCGCGCGCGGCACGCCGACGGCCGGGCTCGATTTGCACCTCGGCAATCTCGCGATGGTGCACCTCGGCGCGATGGATTTCTCGTGGCTGTTGACGCTCCTGATGGTGCCGCTCGCGATCGCGGTGCACGTGGTCGTCTGGATCGCGTCGCACGCGATCAACGTTCTCATCCTCCTCAGTCCGTGGGGCGCGGTCGACGCGGCGTTGAAGGGCGCGCGCACCGCCTTGCTCGGCACGCTGACGGCGCTGGCGTTCATCGACCCCGTGGTCGGCGCGACGCTGTCGGTCGTCATCGTTGTGCTCGCGTATTTCCTTTCCGGCTGGGCGTTCCGGCTGACGACGTTCGGCACGGTGTTTTGCTGGGACTTCTTCACCGCGCGCCGCCGGCGTTTCCAACTGCTCGCGGACGGCAACAAGGTTTTCCTCGGCCGCAAACTCGACGGCGTGCCGCTGCGCACCTACGGCCGGCTGCATCAGGCCGCGGACGGCGCGCTGACGTTCAAGTTCCGGCCGTGGCTCGTGCTGAAACAGCGCGAGATCGCCGTGCCGCGCGAGGGCATCGTGGTCGGGCGCGGCGTGTTCTACTCGGAAGTGCTCGGTCACAACACGGCGACGGACAAGATCGAGACGCTGCTCCTGCTCCCGCCGCGCTACCTCGGACACGAGGAACTTTTCGCGCGCACGTATCACATCAGCGGCACCTGCGAAGTCGGCCTGCGCAAAGCGTGGAGCTGGCTGAAGGAGGCGCTGGGGTTCGGGCGGAAGAGCGCGGTGGCGACGGCCTGAACCTGACGCTGGCAGTTGCCCGCGAACGGCGCGAATTCGCGCGAATGAAAATCATCGACCTTCGGTGAGATCGATTCAGCGGCGGAGAGAGATTTCTCGCTCTGAATTCGCGACCATTCGCGCTATTCGCGGGAGGTTTTCCGAATGAGTTCGGCTAGGTTGTAGGAGCGGCTTTACGCCGCGATTCGGACGCGGCGTGCGCTTCGAACCAGTCGCGGCGTAAAGCCGCTCCTACAGTTTCCGCCGGGCCAGCCACCAGTTGACGGCGGCGATCGTCGCCACCGCAGCGATCGCGCCGACGTGGCCGAGTTCCATGCCGGTCGTCATCACGACGCAGAGCAGCAGCCCGAGCGCCGCGATGAATTTCCCGGCGGGCAAGCGCAGCGCCGGCGCGTCGGGGCGGGTGCGGCGGAGTTTGATCAGCGCGGCGCAGGAGAGGCCGTAGGTCAGCAGGCGCGCGGCGCCGGAGAGGCCGACGTTCCAGGCGAAGTTGCCATAGAGCGCCAACGCGAATGTCAGCACGCCCCACGCGAGAATCGACACGTGCGGCGTGCGGAAGCGCGCGTGCACCGCGCCGAACGGCGCGGGGAAATCGCCGCGCTGCGCCAGCGCGAACGTCAGGCGCGGCACGCCGATCAGTTGCGCGCTGAGGTAGCCGCTGGTCGACACCATCGCGCCGATCGCGATCAGCGACGCGCCGAGCGGACCGACGAGCGCGCGCGCGGCGTCGGCGAGCGGGCGCGCGCTGTCGGGGAGATTGGGCACCGTGCGCATCGCGACGAGTTGCAGCAGCACGTAGATCGTCGTGATGACGGCGAGGCCGGTGAAGAGCGCGAACGGCAGGTCGCGCCGCGTGTCCTTGCACTCGCCGGCGGGGATCAGCGCCATGTCGAAGCCGCCGTAGGTGAACAGCAGCACGATGAACGCGCTCATCCATTTCGTCTCGGCGAGCGGCGGCAGCGGCGCCGGCGCAGGCACGACGCGCGCGAGTGCGAAGCCGACGAGGATGAGCAGCGCGAGCGGCAGGAGCTTGGCCGCGGTGAACAGATTCGAGAGCCGCGCGGCGCCGGTGACGCCGAGGTAGTTGACGAACGTGAGCGTGCCGAGCAGGCCCGCGAGCAGCAGCGTGCGCGGGAGCGGCGTCGTGGCTTCGGGCCAGAATTCGCCGAGGTAGATGACGAACAGGTTGGCGTTCGCCGCTGCGGCGGTAAGCCGCACGAGCCACGTGAACCAGCCCATCTCGATGCCCCAAAAACGTCCGAACGCCTCGCGCGCGTAGAGGTAGGGGCCGCCGGGCTCGGTGAACTGCGAGCTGAGTTCGGCGAACACGGCGATGAACACCAGCATCGCCGCCGCCGCGAGCAGGTAGGCGAGCGGAGCGGCGCGGCCGACGAGGCGCACGATGTCGTCGGGCAATCCGAAGATCGCGGAGCCGAGCACGCCGTTCACGACGAGCGCCACCATGGTCCAGCGGCCGAGCGCGCGGACGAGCGGGGGCGACGCGTGGTTCGTCATGCGCCGCGACGTTGCGCGGCCGACGCGCGAGAGTCAACGAGAGCGGTGGTGCGCTCGCGCCGGAGCCGGACTCAGGCAGTTGCCCGCGAATTTCGCGAATCGGCGCGCATGAAAGTCGTCAATCTTCAGGTCGACCGATCCGTGTCGCCATTCCGAAGGAGGAAAGCGAATTTCGGGCCCTGAATTCGCGCATATTCGCGCCATTCGCGGGAGGTCTTCTGCGCGAGTCCGGCGGAGCGCGGCGGGGATCGCTGGCGAAGTGGGAGCGTGTCGGTTAGACGCGCTCGGAACGGGTTGAGGTCAACCCGTTCCACCTGGGCGGACGGGCGGCCTACGTCGCGATGGGCGGATGCGTGGTGAACGCGTGAGCCTGGTGGAGGCGCTCGCGCAGCGCGGAGGCGACGAGTTGCGCGGCGTCGTGGGCGCTGAAGTGTTCCGTGTTGATCACGAGATCGTAGTAGTGAGGGTCTTCGATATCGGCGTCGAAGTTCGAGCGCACGAAACGGCGGCGCGCCTCGTCGTTTTGATCCACCTGCTTGGCGGCGGCATCGAGCTTGCAGCCGAGCGCGGCGGCGGTGCGTTCGATGCGGGTCGCGCGCGAGGCGACGAGCCGCACGTGCAGGCCGCCCGGCAGGGCGCGCGTGATGAGGTGCGCGGCGCGGCCGGCGAGGATGACGTGGCCGACGTGCGCGAGCTGCAGGACGGCTTCGGCTACTTTTTGTTCGAGCTGCCAGAGCGACGGATGCAGACCGACGAGTTCGCCGATGGTGGCGCGGATTTCGGAGACACGGTCCTCGGGAAGATATTCCGCCAGTTTCGCCGGGAGGCGGTGCTGGGTGAGCGCGCGGTTGAGCAGGTCGCGATCGAGAAAAACCCACGAGCCAGCCTCGCCGGCGAAATCGCGATCGAGGAGCGGCACGAGTTCGAGGCCGAGCGCGGAGGCGCCCGCGCCGGTCTCGCGCGAGAGCGTGACGAACGGGTGGACGTCGGTCGGCGTGGCGATGGGCGCGCGCGGCGTGCGCAGGCGCGCTTGGAGGACGCTGAGACCGTGCTCGAGGTAGGTGTGGGGAGTCATGGCGCGAGTCGTTGTGGGCGGGGCCCGGTTGACGTTTTTCGCGGGGGAGGCGTGCGCCGCCGCAAGCGTAGTCTACGTGCGCGAAGCGGCGCGGCGAGTGCGGGATTTGGAATCCGCGGGCGGCATCGATGGTCGATCAGGGGACTTTTACACGAAGGCAGCGAAGGAAGCGAAGTCGGCGAAAAGCTCTCCTTCGCTGAGTCTGCTTCGCTTCCTTTGCCGCCTTCGTGTGAAAATCAAAAAAACCCGGGCTGGCGGGCGACACGCGCCCGTTCCGAAAAATTTTGTGCGCTTCGGCGCGGCGCGGGTGCTATCTGGAAAACCGCAATGGACGATGCCGAACTGCTGTGCCGTTACGCCGAAACCGCCGATCAGGCGGCGTTCGCCACGCTCGTCGAGCGCCGGCTGCCGCTCGTGTATTCGGCGGCCTTGCGGCAGGTCGGCGGCGACGCGCACCTCGCGCGCGACGTGGCGCAGAGCGTGTTCGCCGATCTGGCGCGCAAGGCCGCGACGCTGGCCGGGCGTCCGGTGCTGGCCGGCTGGCTCTACACGAGCACGTGCTACGCGGCCGCGAAAATCGTGCGCGCGGAGCAGCGGCGCCGGCGCCGCGAGCGGGAGGCAACCGTCATGGAAGAAATGACCCGCTCCGACGCGCCACCGGCGGACTGGGCGGCGCTGCGCGGCGTGATCGACGAGGCGATGCGCGACCTGAACGACCGCGATCGCGAGGCGGTGTTGCTGCGCTTTTTCGAGAACCGCGGGTTCGCCGAGATCGGCGAGCGGCTGCGCGTCGGCGAAAACGGCGCCCGCATGCGCGTGGAGCGGGCGCTCGACAAGCTGCACGCCGCGCTGGCGCGGCGCGGCATCCGTTCGAGTGCGGCGGCACTGGGCGCGGTGCTGGCGACGGAGGCCGTCGTGGCCGCGCCGAGCGGACTCGCGGCGGCAGTTGCGGCGGCGGCTCCGGCGGCCTCGACGGCGGGCGCGGTGGGACTGCTTATGAGCGTGACCAAACTTCAATGGGCGGCGGGCGCGGTCGTGCTGGCCGCCGGCGTGCTGACGGGCGTCGTGCAGCAGCGCGCGAATGCCGCGCTCGAGCGCGACGTTGCCGCGCTGCGGTCGGTCGCGAACGAGATCCGCGCCGAAGATCGGCGGTTGCGCGCGCCGTCGTCGGGCAGCGACGAACTCGAGCGGCTGCGCGCCGAGGCGGGCGAGTTGCCGGCGTTGGAGCGGCGGCTGCGCGAGCGATCCGACGAGTGGCGAAAATTGCAGGAGGCGGGCGCGGCCGCGAGACCGCGCCGCGCGCCGACGCCGCCGCGCGCGGATGACGCGGCGCGGACCGTCGAGCTCGACGCGATGCCGCGACCGCTGGCGCAGGCGGCGCCGATTTACCCGGCAGCGTTGCGCGAGTTCGGCATCGCGGGACGGGCGACCGTCAGTTTCGTGGTCGACGCGAACGGCGATGTCGTCGGCGCGAAAGTGGTGTCCTCGACGCACAGCGCGTTCGACGAGCCGGCGCTGGAGGCGTTGCGGCAGTGGAAATTCGCTCCGGGGCGAAAGGGCGGCCGGACGGTGAACACGCGCCTCGAGACGGCGATCGTGTTCACGATGCAGCACGAGGGCGACGACTGGTTTTGAGGCGATGAAACCGAAGGCACTCATCTGGCTTTGCCTCGTCGGCAGCATCGGCGCGTTCGGCGCACTGGGGGCGTGGCAGCACTCGCGTGCGGTCGCGCTGCGCGCCGAACGCGACCGGTTGATCGCGCGGCAACTGGAGCGGGCGCGCGCCGCGGCGGGCCGGCGCGGCGACGCGGAGAACGAACTCGCGGGTTTGCGGCGGCAGCACGACGAGTGGGGGCGGGTGCGCGCGGACTTGGCGACGGTCGAGCAGGCGATCGCGCGTGCGAAAGGCGGGGCGGGCGCGGCGCCGCCGCGGGACTCGGGCGGGGACGAACTGCCGCCGCTGCGCGGACCGATGGTGAAGAGCGCCGATTGGCGCAACGCCGGCGCGGCCACGCCGGAGGCGGCGCTGGAGAGTTTCGTGTGGGCTGCGACGCGCGGCGCAACCGACGAGCTCGGTCGGTTGCTGGCGGTCGACGAAGCCGGCCGGGCGAAGATCGCGGACGCTTTTGCGCAATTGTCCGAGGAGGCACGCGCGACTTACGGCACGCCGGAGGGCATGCTGGCGACGCTGATCGCGGTGCAGGTGCCGCAGGATTTGAGCGCGATCGGCGCGGTGAATTCGCTGAACCTGAGCAACGGCGACATCGCGCTGCGGACGCGCACGGAACGCGGCGGCGCGATCGCGAAGGACGCCGTGCTGGTTTTCCGCCTGACCGGCGGGCGGTGGCAATTGGTGGTGCCGAGCGAGATTGGGATGGGGGCGGTCGCGGCGGCGGCGAAGACCGCTTCGGGGCGGAAGCGTTAGTGGGGATGTATCACGCCCAGTTTTCGTTCCCGCAGCTTGGCCTCGTGGGTGGGGCGGCGAGTCCCTTCGCCGCCGGAAATCCGCGGCGCGGAGCGGAGTCCGCGCCCTACCTCGCGCTCGGTTCGAGACGCGGGATGTTCCCGCGGGAAATAGGAGTGGCGATATTATATCGCCGTTCCGGGGCGGCGCGGCGGTGAAGGTTGCTCCGTGCCGCTCAGCGCTGGTTGCGCGCAGGCGAGGCGATCGGGCCGGGGAAGGGGACGCCCCAGAGCGTCGCGGGGCCGGCCGGGCGCTCGGGCACGTCGGGCGCGAGGTGTTTGAAAACGTCGGCGAAGCGGATCGAGCACTGGAGGCGGCGCTGGCGCGGGTCGATTTTCGGATTCACCTGGATGACGGCGGTCGTGAACGGCGGGGAATTTTTCATCTTCAGCGCGAGCTTGCGCGTCTCCTCGATCGGGCGGGCGGGATCCTTGATGAGTTCGTCGAGTTTGAGGAGGTCGGCGTAGTTGACGTCGCCCCAGAGCGCTTTCCACTGCTCGTGCGTGATGAGCGGGGCGAGGATGTTGACGAAGCGTTTCTCGTCGCCGTCCTGCTCCCAGAAGCCGAGGAGGAGGACGAACGGCTCGTTGATCTCGTATTGGCGCAGGGCGTCGCCGAGGTCGACGGGCGTGCCGAACTTCACGGCCTTGGGATTGACGGGGACGCCGCCGTGGTCCTTGTTGGCGTCGGCGGGGATGTCCCAGCGTTGCGTGTAGCTCGCGGGCTTGTAGCCGCCGAAAAACGTGTCGCGCACCCAGCGCTCGAACATCAGTCCGTGCACCTGCACCTCCTGCGCGAGGGCACTCGCGAACGCCGCGAGGGCGAACGCGAGCGCGGCGAGGCGGGAAGCGAGGATGCGGCGAGGGAAAGGCGAACGCATGTTGCTGACTACTGCGGCGCGCGGGTGTCGCGCGGGCAAGCGTGTTTTGAGGGGCGAGTCGGCGCGCGGCGCGGGTCGTTTCTGTAGCGGCGGTCTATGACCGCCGAGCAAGGGCGGCATGCGGTGCGTTCGGCGGTCCGCCGCTACAGGAAGCTACTCGCGACGGACCTTCCGATCGAAGCTTCGGCGAGCGCGGTGGCCGCTATCCCGACGACCTCGCGCGCCGCGGCCTCACGCCTTCGGCTCGAGGAACGCGCCGAGCGCGTCGAGCTGTTGCGTCCAAAACGCTTTCATCCGCTCGGCGGTGGCGGCGTCCGGGAGCTTGCCGTGTTGCGGCACGACCTGGCACTTCAGCGGGCCTTTCGGCCAGAAGTTCACGGAGAGCGTGGTCTCGTCGGGCCAGAGGATGCGGATGGATTTGTGCGGCGTGGCCTTGCGGACGGAGAGGGGCGTGCGCGGCAGCCAGCGCTCGCGGATCGCGGCGTCTTTCCACGCCTCGAATGCCACCGCGACGGGCGCGGCGATGGTTTTGCTGACGCTGATCTCGAAGCCGTCGGTCTTCTGGTTTTTCACGCGGCGGCCGGTGACTTGCTCGTAGCCGACCGTCACCATCTGGCTCCACCAGTCGTTCACCTTGTGGTTCTTCTGCAACCACTGCGCGATCTCGGCATGCGGCCACGATTTCGCGCCGGCTTTGTCGAGGAGCTCCACCCAGTCGCTCCAGGCGCGGCCCGTGGCCTTCTCCACCGCGGCGGTGGTGATGCCGGCGATCTTAGCGGGCAGCTTTTTCATGGGACGGAGGGGTGCGCGACGCCAAACCGGTGCCGGCTCGCACGAGGTGCGGACAGCGCTCGGCCAGTTCCCGTATGAACAGTTCCCGGTCGTCTGGCGAGACGAGGATGCAACCATCTGCAAAATCCAGCCGCACGCGCCGCCACGACCACGCGGGGCCGACGAGCGGGCTGCGCGAGAGCGCCACCTCGCGCAACGCCGCGAACGGCACGTCCCACTCCAGCCAGCCGCTCCGGATGTGCAGCCGGTCGGTCCGCAGCGTGTAGCGCACCGGCCAGCTCAGCGCCGCGCCGACGGCGAGCATCGTCGTGCCCCAGCAACTGAGCAGGAACACGCCGCGCGTTTGCCCGTGCGCCGCGAGCCAGATCGCCGCGGCGATCGGCAGCGCCGCGGCACCGCCGACGAGCGCGACCAGCCACGCATCCACCCGCGAGCAAAACGTTTTCTCCGGCCGCATGGCGCCATGCTGTGAAAAGACGGGAAATTGTCACGCCTGCGGGGAAATTTGTGTTTCGCCTTCCGCCAAAAATGTTAACCCACCAGCATGAGTGACGAGAACGCCCCGAAGCTCCGCCTGAAGCCGCGTCTGTCGGGCGAGACCCCGGCGGCGTCCACTCCCCCGGCTGCAGCCGCCCCGCCGCCTCCGGCCAGCGGGCCGCCGACGAACGAGCCGCTCGCGCCCGCACCTGCGCCTGCACCGGCTGCTGAAACTCCGGCGCCAGCGGCGCCGCCTGCGCTCGCGTCGGCATCGGCGCCCGCGCCGGCAGTTGCTCCCGTGCGCTTGAAGCCGCGCCTCTCGGGCGATTCCGCTTCCGCCACGCCCGCGGCGGCGGCTCCCGCGGGTGCTTCGACACCGCCCGTCGCGAGCGAGCCCGCACCTGTGGCGCCGGCGTCTGCGCCCGTTTC
The DNA here is from genome assembly GCA_016187945.1 of Opitutia bacterium. Lineage (GTDB taxonomy): Bacteria > Verrucomicrobiota > Verrucomicrobiia > Opitutales > Opitutaceae > Didemnitutus. The sequence goes on along the minus strand of JACPIT010000005.1, from coordinate 52,636 downwards.
TGCTCCGCCCGCGCCCGCACCCGCACCGGCGCCGATGTCTGCGCTCGCATCCGCAGTTCCGCCGCCGGCGCCCGCTTCGGTGCCGGTTGCTCCGCCTCCGCCCGCAGTGGCCGCGCCGTCGCCTGCGCCGATCGCGGAGTCTGCCGCGCGACCGAAAATCGCGCTGAAGCCGCGCGATCCCGCGACTGCGCCCGCCGCGACGCCGGGCGCTCCCGCAGCGCCCGCCGCAGCGGCGGACCTGCCGCCGCCGTTGCCGGTCGCCGCGTTGAACGCGCCCGCTTCCATCGCGGCGCCCGCACCCGCCCCCGCCGCGCCGCCCGCCACCGAGGCCGCTCCCGCGGCACCGCCGCTCCCGCCGGTCGCAGCGCCATTCCCGCCGCCGCCCGGCGCCGCCAAATTTCCGCCTCCGCCTGGACTCAAGAAGCCGAGTCCGGCTCCATCCGCCGCCGCGCCGAGCGAAGCCGAGGCAAAACAGCTCAAAGCCGCCGCGACCGCCGCGAATCCCCGCAAGCGTCTGTTCCTGTTCGCCAGTCTCGGCGCGGCCGTGCTCGCGATCGGAGCGGGCGCGTTTTTCTTCCTGACCAAAGAGGAGCCGCCTCCGCCGCCGAAGCCGCGGCCCGTCGCGCAGGTGCCGAAGCAGGTGGCGCCTCAACCCACCGCGCAGCCACCAGCGACCGGTCCGCAACCCGCCGCACCGACCACCGGCTTCGGCAAAGCCGTGGCGAAGGCGAAGGATGTCGCGGGCAAGACGGCGCAGGATCAGACCGCCGCCACCAACGAGGTGCTCGACGCGGATGCAGCGAAGCCCGGCGTCACGCCGCCGGCTTCGACGCCACCGGTGAGCCCGGCCGCGACATCGCCAGCGTCCGCCCCCGCGACGAACAACTCCGCCGTCACGACTCCCGCGGTCGCATCCGTCGAGCCCGCGCCGACGGTCGCGAAGCCCGCTGCGCCGCCGCCGCCGAGCGTGGCGTTCAAGGCGTGGGTGCAGAATCTCAAGATCAGCGGCGTGCGTGGCGGAGCGACTCCGCGTGTGTTCATCGAGCGCACGGCCTATGCGCCCGGCGATCTCGTGAATCCGCAGCTCGGCGTCTATTTCGAGACCTACAACGCCGAGACGCGCATGCTGGTCTTCAAGGACAAGTCCGGCGCGACCGTCGAGCGCCGCAACTGAGCCGCGCCGGCGCGCCCGCCACTCGCGTTCGCCGATTTTGTAGGAGCGGCTTTACGCCGCGATTGGTTCGAAGCGCATGCCGCGCTCGAATCGCGGCGTAAAGCCGCTCCTACAGTTTCGCGAGCGCGAGGATTTGGAGGTAGCGCGGTGCTTTGGCCCGCGCTGAACGTTCTGAGCGCGAGCTGAAGCACCGCGCTACTCCTTCGGCCGGTCGCGGCTGCGCGACCGCCGTCGCGTTTTCTGCGTCATCGCGGAAAATCGACGAACGCCTACCGCGCTGCGACGAGCGTTCCACGGGCGTCGCCGGACTCGGCTCCGCGTGCGTTGGACGCGCCGTGCCGTGCGGCTGCGGGGCTTGCATTTTCCGCTCCGCGGGCGCACGCAAAGTCCGTGTCCCCGCGTCCGTCCATTCGCTGGCCGTTGCTCTTCGCCGTGTGGACGGGCATCGGCATCGTGCTCGTGGCGCAGACTTACGTGACCGTGCCGATCGAAGTCCCGCGCGGCGGCGATCGCACGATGGCGACGGTGTGGATCGGCTATCTCCAGATGATGCGCGCGTGGCTCTGGGGCCTGCTCACGCCGGTGATCTTCGAGTTGCGTCGCCGCATCCCGTTTCGCGGCGGGTGGATTCCGCTCGGACTGTTTCTCCACTTCGCGTTTTGCGCCGTGCTGCTCGAGTGGGTGATGGCGATGCGCATCTGGGTGTGGGCGGCGCTGCCGTTTTCGACGAGCTGGTCGATGCCGTTCGTGAGTTTTCAGGAGATCACCTCCCAGTTCAGCCCGCGGCAGCTCCTCGACGTGCTCGCCTATCTCGGCACGCTCGCGGCCGGCTACATCGTCGACTTGCTGCACGAGCGCCAGCAGGCGCTCATCCGCGAGAGCGAACTGCGGCTCAAACTCAGCGCGACCGAACTGCAGCAGGAAAAACTCCGCTCCGAACTCGTGCAGGCCGAGATGAAAGCGCTGAAGCAGCAGCTCCACCCGCACTTCCTCTTCAACGCCCTCAACGCCGTCGCCGGCCTTGTGCGGCTGGGCGAAAACGCGCAGGCGGTCGAGGCGCTCGCGCGTGTCAGCTCGCTGCTCCGCGCGCTCATCGGCAGCACGGGCCGTCCTGTGGTGAAGCTCGAGGAGGAGCTCGCCTATTGCCGCACCTACCTCGAGATCGAGAAACTGCGCTTCGACGTCCGGCTGAATTTCTCCATCGACGCCGCGCCCGACGCGCTCGGCGCCGAAGTGCCGACGCTGCTGCTCCAGCCGATGGTCGAGAACGCCATCAAGCATGGCATCGCGCGCCGCCGCACGCCGGGCTGGGTGCGCATCGCCGCGCGCGTTGCGGACGGGCGCCTGCGGCTCGAAGTCGGCAACGATCCGGCGGAAATGCCGCGCGGCGCCGCGTCGCCGCCGAGCCACGGCGTCGGCCTCGCGACGACGCGCCAGCGCATGGAGCGCGCGTTCGGTGCGGACTTCGTGCTCGATTGCCAGGTCAACACGCCGGCCGGCACCATCGTCCGTCTCGAGCTGCCGTTCAAACCCGCCGCCGCGCCCGTGCCTGCGCCCGTGCGCGCCGAAGCCTGAAACCCAAGGCGGCAGAATCCTCGCAAAGCATGAAGAATTTTTGGCCACAATGAACACGAGGAATTCGCCGGCGAATGGAGCTTTCGAGGCGCCTATAGGCGCGCGGCTGACGTTCGTCGGCGAGGGGGATGACCTTTTTGCGTTCTTTGGGGCGAGCTGCCTTGGGCCGACTTTCGGCGCCGGCATGCTGTGATCTTTGCGTTTCAAAAAAAGCAATCTCTCCCGAAGCACTTTTACCCCATGCAACGAATCAAAACACTCGTGGCCGACGACGAGAAAATCGCACGCCGCATGGTGCGCGATCTCCTCGGCGCGGATCCGGAAATCCAGGTCGTCGCCGAGGCCGACGACGGCGAAACCGCGCTCGAGGCGATGAAGGCGCAACGGCCCGAGCTGGCCCTGCTCGACATCCACATGCCGATCATGACCGGCCTCGAAGCGCTCCTGCACTTGAAACCCTCCGAGCGACCGGAGGTGGTTTTCGTCACCGCGTTCGACGAGCACGCGATCAAGGCCTTCGAGCTGCACGCCGTCGACTACGTGGTGAAACCGTTTTCCGACGACCGCTTTCACCAGGCGCTCGAGCGCGCGAAGCGCCGCTTGCGCGGCGACCTGCTCGAAGACACGCAGCGCGCCGTCACGAGCCTGCTCGCGCACCTCGCAAAAAAAACCGAACCCGCCCCGCCGCCACCGCTCGCGGCTGCACCGGCGAAGGATGCGCCGTTTGTCCTGAAGGTCGACGGCGAGCACCACTTCGTGAGCCAGGCCGACATCCGCTGGATCGAGGCGCAGGGCGACTACATCCGCGTGCACACCACGCAGCGCAATCTGCTCACGCGCATGACGCTCACGCACGCCCTCGAGCAGCTCAGCGCCGCGCGCTTCGTGCGCATCCATAAATCCTGCGTCGTGAACACCGCCTACGTCCGCCGCCTCAAGCCCACCACCGCTTGGGGCCGCCCGCTCGAACTCGACGACGGCACGACGTTGAACATCAGCCGCAGCTACCGGTGCGCCGTCGAGCAGTTGCTGTAGGGACGCATGGCTGTTTCGTAGCAGCCGACGTGAGGAGGCTGGGGGACGCGGCGCCACGCTCGTCAGCCTCCTCACGTCGGCTGCTACATTTCGGACGCGCGCCGCGCCGTCGATGCGCGCTGGCACGTCGTTCGCGGAAGTTTCGCGGCAGAGAGTTACCTGTCGTCGTCGCGGTGGCGGTGGATTCCTCGTCGTTCGTCGTAAGCCGCTAGAATCACGCCGCTGGATTTTTGCGACGAGCGCGCGTTGCCGCTGCGTTCGTCGCATCGCCCGGCTCGAACGGCCGGACGATGCCGCCGGCTCGTTTGCCGCGGCTACCCTCACGCAAACCATGAACCAAACCCATCCGCAGATGCGGAAGCTGCGGCGCGCTCTCGCGCTCGTGTCGCTTCCCGCGCTGGCCATCGCCAGCCACGCTCAGCAATCGTCCCCTTCGGCCGCGGCCGAAGGCGAGACCGTGAAGATCGAGAAATTCGTCGTCACCGGCTCCTACATCCCCGTCGCCGCGGGCGAGCCGGCCAATCCCGTCACGACCATCTCGGCCACCTCGATCGCCGACAGCGGCGTGAGCACGAGCCTCCTCGAAGTCTTGCGCAAGACCATGCCGCAATTCACCGGCGGCCTGAATCTCGGCTCGTCCAACGCCGACATCTCGTCCGGCAGCACTGGCGGCGGCTCGTCCGTCGCGCTGCGCAACACGCAGACGCTCGTGCTCATCAACGGCCGGCGCGCCGCCTACGCGCCCATCCTCGCCTCCGGCGGCATCCAGTTCGTCGACCTCAACCTCATCCCGATCGCGGCGGTCGAGCGCGTCGAAGTTCTCCACGACGGCGCTTCGGCGCTCTACGGCACCGACGCCGTCGCCGGCGTCGTGAACATCATCCTGAAAAAGGATTTCACCGGCTTCGAAGCGAACGCCCGCTACGCGTTCTCCGACAAGAAAGGCCACTACTCCGAGCGCAAATTCTCGCTTGTGGGCGGCGCCAGCTCCGGCAAGACCACCGTCACCATCGGCGGCGAGTGGACGAAGACCGACCCGATGTTCCAATACGAGCGCGGCTACTCCGCCGAGAGCTACGGCACGCCGACCTTCGGCGGCGTGATCACGAACGACGCGACGGGCGACTTCTACGTGCTCAAGCCGGGCCTCAACGCCCCGCCGCTCAATCAGAACCTCACGCTCGCGCAACTCGTCGCCAACGGCACCTACATCCCCGTCGATGGCAGCAATCTCGCCAGCGGCGTCGGCACGGAGAAGCAATACGCGTTCAACCTCGCCAACTACGTGACGCTCCTCCTCGGCAACGAGCGCTCGTCCGCACTCATGAACTTCGAGCACCGCTTCACCGATTCGGTCACGCTCTTCGGCGACTTCCTCTACACGCAGACGAAGACCTACAGCCAGCTCAACGCCCAGCCGATCAGCTCCAGCCGCTCCGCCGCCGATCCGACGAATCCGTCCGACGTCACGCTGCGCGCGCGCAACCGCTTCACGGCGTTCCCGCGCCAGTATTTCTACGACTCCACGTCCATGCGCGGCGTCCTCGGCGTGCGCGGCGAACTCGCCAACGGCTACACCTGGGAAATCGCGGCCGACAAAAACCGCATCGACCAGAGCTACCGCAACCAGAACGTCGTGAACACCGCCGCGCGCATCGCCGCCGTCGCTGCGGGCACGATCAACATGTTCGCGCGCGAGCAGGCCGCGGGCGCGATCGAGTCGTCCGGCATGTTCGGCACCGCGTTCGGCTTCGCCACCAGCACGATCGAGAACTACGACGGCCGCATCACCGGCAAGCTGATGGATCTGCCCGCCGGCGAGGTCGGTTTCGCCGTCGGCGCCGAGCGCCGCGTCGAGTCGCTCGTGCAGAATTCCGACGTCTACTCGCAGTCCGCCACCTTCGGCTGGGACTCGGCCACGACGCTCGACCCGCTCAACACCAGCCGCTCGGTCAACTCCGCGTTCGTCGACGTGCGCGTGCCGATCTTCGGCGGCAACCACACCGCGCCGGGCTTCCACGTGCTCGAACTCGAAGGCGCGCTCCGCACCGAGAAATACAGCGACACCGACGATCCCACCGTTCCGAAGCTCACGCTGCGCTGGCTCCCGTTCAGCGACGAGTTCGCGCTCCGCGGCACGTATTCGGAGTCGTTCGCCGCGCCGACGCTCTTCCAGATGTTCGGGCCCACGGCCAGCGGCTCCACGCCCTCGCTCGCGCTCGATCGCTTCGGCGGCGGCACGCCGATCACCGGTCAGGGCAACCAGCAAAACCCCGCCAACCCGAACCTGAAGCCCACCACCTCGCGCAACTACACGCTCGGCTTCGTCTACTCGCCGCGTGCGCTGAAGGGCTTCTCGATGAGCGTCGACTACTTCAACATCGACCAGAAGGATCTCGTCGGCCTCTACGGCGCCACGCTGATCCTTCAGGACGTCGAGCTGCGCGGCACCGCGTCGCCCTTCGCCAACCGCGTGCGCTTCGGCCCGGCGGACGATTTCTCGCAGTTCACCAACGGCACGCCCGTCACCGCCGCCGGCCAGATCGGCAATCGCCCGATCGACAACGTCTACGTGCGCGACCCGTATGAAAACATCAGCACGGTCAAGCTCGCCGGCCTCGACCTGAAATTCGACTACTCGTGGAAGATGGACACGCTCGGCAAACTCGACCTCACGCTCGCTGCGAGCTACTTCGACAAATACGAATTCGAGCCGTATCCCGGCGCGGGCTTCAGCGAGACCGCCGGCTACGCCTCGACCTTCAACGGCACGATCCCGAAGTGGCAGACGATCCTCTCGGGCAACTGGACGCGCGGCCAGTGGGGCGCGACGTTCTCGTGGCAACACGTCCCGTCCGTCGACGACCAGAACGCCTACGACGAGACCGATCCCGGCGCCGACACCTACGTCGAGCCGTTCGACTCGATCGACCTCGGCGTGAGCTATGCGTTCGGCGCGAACACGCGCTGGCTGAACGGTCTCTCGCTGCGCCTCGGCGCGAACAACGTCTTCGATGCGCAGCCGTCGGTGGCGAAGGGCACGTTCTCGAACGGCAACGCCGACATCGCCACCTACGGCGCCGTCGGCCGCCTGATCTTCGTCGAAGCGCGCTACAAGTTCTGACGGTAAGGCGGCGAGTCCCTTCGCCGCCGAATCCGCGTGGCGCAGGCGGCCCGCCTGCCCCCGCTCGCGCGCAACGAATCCAGGCTGAAAGCCTGCGCTACTCACGCCCAAGGCGGCCGGAAATCCCGGCCGCTTTTTTTCGCGCCCGAAAATCGAGCCGCACACGCCTGGCGTGCGCCAGCAGTGTAGGAGCGGCTTTACGCCGCGATACGAGCGCGGCATGCGCTTCGAGCGAATCGCGGCATAAAGCCGCTCCTACAATTACCGCTCACGCGAGCGACGGTTTGGAGTAGCGCGGTGCTTCAGCCCGCGCCTAAAAATTCTCCCGCGCGGGCTAAAGCACCGCGCTACCCCGGACGCCGACGGCCACCCGCCCGCGCGATTCGCCGCCCCGCCCGCGACCTGCCGCGCGCCGCGCGCGACTTGTCGAACGGCGCACCGCCCTAGACGCACGTCGCGGGTCCGTTGCCGCTCCGGGGAATTATGACGTGCTCGCCGCACTTCGACGCGCCGGCGGGTTCCGCCGGGCGCCGCACACCACAGCAACCACGATCGATCATGATCAACCACACCACATGCCCCTCGCATGCGGCTCGCTCGCGCCTTTGGTGCAGCGCCGTCGCATTGCTCGCCGCCCCCGCGCTGCTCCTCGCGCAAACCGGCGGCGCCTCCAACTCGAACCAGGAAAAATCCGGCGACAGCACCGTGAAGATGGACGCGTTCTCCGTCGTCGGCTCGCGCATCAAACGCGTCGACGCCGAGACGCCCAGCCCCGTCGTTCGCATTACGCAGGCCGACCTGCAATCGAGCGGCTTCTCGAACGTCGAGGACGCGATCCGGGCCATGCCGTTCAACACCGCGGGCACGATCTCGCCCGAAGGCTCCGGCACCGGCTTCGCCTCCGGCTCGTCGACCGTGAATTTCCGCGGTCTCGGCAACAACAACACCCTCGTGCTCATCAACGGCCGGCGCGCCGTGCCGTCGGGCGCGGGCGCGTTCAACGGCTTCCAGTCCGTCATCGACCTGCGCCAGATTCCGACCGCGGCGATCGAGAGCATCGAAATCCTCAAGGATGGCGCGTCCGCCATCTACGGCTCCGATGCCGTCGCCGGCGTGCTCAACATCGTGCTCAAGCGCTCCTACACCGGCGTCGGCATGGACGTTTCGTTCGGCAACACGTTCGGCACCGACACGCAGGAGGTCACCGGCTTCGTCATCGCCGGCGCGAGCACCGAGAAGACGAGCATCGTGATGACCGCCGACTACTCGCACCGAAACATGCTCATGAACCGCGATCTCGCGTTCTCGAACAATGCCGACCTGCGCTACAACAAAAGCGCGACCGGCCAGATCGAGACCGACGCCAGCGGCGACCTCGTCATCGGCGTCGACCTGCGCAGCTCGAGCAGTTTCCCGGCGCGCTTCTTCATCCCGGGCACGGCGACGGTCCGCACGTTCCTGAGCCCCACGACCGATCCGCTCGTCGCCAACGCCGTCGCGACGTCGCGGGCGACCGGCGCCGGTCTCTACAACTTCCAGCAAGACTCGACGCTGCTGCCGGAAAACACCACGCGCGGCCTCGGCGTCTACGTGAAGCACCAGTTCACGCCGCAGATCTACGGTTTCGCCGATCTGTTTTTCAAACGCATCGAGACGATCAACCTCTCCGCACCCGCGCCGTTCACCACGACCGACAAGGGCGCCGGCACCAACAACCGCCTGCTCGTGCCCGCCGCGAATCCCTACAATCCCTATGGCACGCGCTACTTCGGCGCCGCCGGCCAGGCGATCGAGCTGAGCACGTTCCGCCTCGTGAACGCCGGCCCGCGCGTCGTCGACACAACCTCGGATTATCCACGCTATCTCTTCGGCCTCGGCGGCGAACTGCCGAACGACTGGAGCTGGGAAGCCGCCTACATGTTTGCGCAGGGCTCGTTCGACAATTCCTCGCCCGGCACCGCGTTCGACAGCCGCGTGCAGGAAGCGCTCATGGGCCTCAACATCGGCGGCCAGGTGCTCTACGCGAATCCCTTCGGCCCCGAAGACCCGCGCGTGACCGACTACTACTCGGGCACGAATCCGACGAAGACCAAGTTCACCGCCGGCCTCTACGACGCCTCCGTCAGCGGCACGATTGCCAATCTCCCCGCCGGCCCGGTCGGCGCCGCGTTCGGCGTCGAGTATCGCTCGGAAACCCTCAGCGACGTGCGCACGCTCGAGAACGAAACCGGCAACATCGTCGGCGGTTCCGAAGGCTTCGGCTACGGCGGCAAACGCCAGGTCACGTCCGCCTACGCCGAGTTGAAAATTCCCGTCTCGAAACAAATCGAACTCCAACTCGCCGGCCGCTGGGAAGACTACTCCGACTTCGGCAAGACCACGAAGCCGAAGATCGCCCTCGGCTGGCGCCCGACGAAATGGCTGATGCTGCGCGGCTCGTTCTCCGAGTCGTTCAAGGCGCCCGACCTCGCGTTCCTCTACCAGACCGGCAGCGTGTCGTTCACCGGCAACCAGCTCTTCGACCCGCGCCGCCCCGACCAGCCGTCCGGCCAGCTCAAGACCGTCGGCCGCGGCAACCCCGACCTCCAACCCGAGGAGACGCAGACCACCTACTTCGGCGTCGTGATCGAAGTCCCGCGCGGCCCGCTCAAGGGTCTCTCGTTCGACGTCGGCTATTTCAAATTCGATCAGACCAACCTGATCACGCGCGACTCCGCCGCGTTCACGCTCGCCAACGAACTCGTGCTCCCCGCCGGCCGCGTCGTCCGCAAAGCCCTCACGCCCGCCGAAGCCGCCGCCGGTTACACGGTCGGCATCATCGACTACGTCGCGACCGATTGGTTCAACGCCAACAAGATCATCAACGAAGGCTGGGACTTCGGCGTGAACTACAGCCGCAACGTGCAAGGCTGGGGCAATTTCCGCGCCGGCCTGACGGCCACTTACGTCGGCAACTTCGAGCGCGAAACCATCTCGTCGCTCGGCGCCACCTCGACGATCGACATCGACGGCACCGATTCGGTTCCGCTCTGGCGCGGCAGCGCGACGCTCGCGTGGACGAAGGGCGATTGGGCCGCGTCGGTGTTCGTGAACTACATCGGCAGTTATCCGGCGCAGCTCCTCACCGGTCCCGACACCGAGCCCGACACGAAGGAGCAATGGCGCATCAATCCCCAGGTGAGCTACATGACGCCGTGGCGCACGAAGGTCACCGTCGGCGTGCGCAACGTCTTCGACACCGATCCGCCGCGCTACCTCTCGAGCCAGTTCGGCTACAACCCGGCGATCAACACCGCCGAGCCGGCCTTCTGGTATGTCCGCCTGAACCGCGAGTTCTGACGCGGCGGCGCTCGCCGCCGCAGCGCGGGCGTCCCGCCTGCATTTGTCACCAAGGCCGAGGCCGCGCGCCCCGGCCTTTCTGTCCCCAGTTGCAACGCGCGCCCGGTGGAACGGCGATATAATATCGCCGCTCTCCGTTCACGCTACCTCGCCCCACTTCCGGGTCGGTCACAGCCGCCGCACGCGCACAGGTAAGGTAGGGCGAGAGCCGTCGCCCGCCGCGCGCAACAAGCACGGCTCGTCGGGGACGACTCGCCCTACCACTTCAACCGCGCGCGCCCGCCTCGCTCAATGCGCCAACGTAGCCTTGATCCCGCGCAACACTTCCGGATCGGTGGCAATGCCGAGGATGCCGTTCACGACGAACTGCACGCCGATGCACATGATCAGAAAACCCATGATCTTCGTCATCGCGTTCACGCCGACGACGCCGATGAACGTCACGATCGTGCCCGAGAGCCTCAGCGTCACCCACGTGATGAACGCCACCACGAGAATGCCCGCGATGATCGCCACGTAGTCGACTGGGCTCGTCGCCAGCGACGTGAACCCGAGTGTGACCGCGATGGAGCCGGGGCCGCTGAGCATCGGCATCGCGAGCGGGGAGAAGGACACGTCGACCTTCCGCCGCGCCGCCTCGCGCTCCTCTTTTTCGTCATCGGAGGCGCGGTGCGTCGCGAGCATGTTCATGCCGATGCCGGTCAGCATGATCCCGCCCGCGATGCGCAGGCCGGGAATCGAGATGCCGAAAAAATTCATGATGAACGTGCCGCCGACGAGGAAGCTCACGAGGATGCCCACCATGTAGAGGCAGCCCTTCAGCGCCTGCTCGCGGCGGCGCGCCTCCGTGTCGCCCTCCGTGATCGCGAGGAACGTCGGTGCCGCCGCCAGCGGATTGATCAGCGGCAGCAAGCCGACCACGGTGCCGAGGAAGATGCCCCAGAGATGGACGAAATTGAACATGCGTGAACGACGCGGAGGTTGCGAGGCGAGCGCGCGCGTGGCGAGCCCGCATCGCCGCGGCGGTTTGCGGCGCAGTTCCTGTAGCAGCGGTCGATGACGCCGGCCAGCGACTTTCGTGTCCCGTCGGCAGTCACCGACCGTCGCAACAGTTGCCGAAAAAACGAAAAGCCCCGGCGCCCGCTCACCAGACGTCGACCGGTCCCTTCGGGACGGGAATCGACTCGCGTTGCGTGACCGCGGGATCGTCGTCGTCGCGCATGAACGACGCTACCATCGCGCCCGGCTGGAACCGCGGCAGCAGTTCGCCGCGCTCGTCGCAGAACTGCGCGCGCCACTTTTCGTAGCGCGCGAGAATCTCGTCGAACTCCGCGCGCGTCCGCAGACCGACCACGGCCTTCTTGAACTCCTTCGCCGGGCCCAACCGCTTCGCATACCACGCCGCCGGCTTGCGGAAGAGCCGGCAGCCGAGTTCCTCGCCGAACACCTCGCACGCGAGATCGAGGTGCCGCCGCATCACGTGCACGCGCTCCGCGTAACTCGCCTCCGCCGGCAGCACGCTCGTGCGCATGAACTCGAGCGTGTGGCGGAAAATCCAAGGATTGTAGAACGCGCCGCGCCCGATGCTCACGCCGGCGCAGCCCGTTTCGTCGAACATCTTCTTCGCCGCGTCGGGCGTGGTGACGTCGCCGTTGCCGATGACCGGAATGGTTTTCACCGCCTGCACGACGCTGCGGATGCCCGCGAGATTCACGGTTCCGGCAAAACCCTGCGCGCGCGTGCGGCCGTGCACGAAGATCGCGGCCACGCCCACGTCCTCGAGCGCGCGCGCGAGGTCGGGCGCGGTCAGGTTGTCCGCGTCCCAGCCGAGGCGCATCTTGGCGGTGATGGGAATCTTCACCGCCTCGATCATGCCGCGCACGAGCGCCTGGGTTTTTTTCAGCTCGGTCATCATCGCCGAACCGCCGCCCACACCGACGACCTTCTTGACCGGGCAGCCCATGTTGATGTCGACGGCCGCGATGCCCATCGACTCGACCAGCGCCGCCGCGTCGCGCATCTCCTCCGGCACTGAGCCGAAGAGCTGGACCGAGAGCAATTTCTCCGCCGGCGCCGTCTGCGCGAGCTGGAGGGCCTTGTGGTTTCGCTCGAGCAGCGAGCGCGCGTTGATCAGGTCGGTCGTGACCCAGTCGAGCCCGCCCACCTCGCGCACCACGAGCCGAAACGGCAAATTCGTGTAACCCGCCAGCGGCGAGAGACACAGATTCGACGAAAACTCATACGGCCCAATGCGCACGCCGGGATGGTTAGCTGCTCACGTCCGAGCGCAAATCAGAATCTCTCCCTGTCCCCGCCGGCGATCCCGCCGGGAGCCACCGCGCGAAGCGAGCCAGCCCATTTGTAACCTATTAGGTTACAATGCACCGAAGCGTTCACTCTACGTCATCCTCGATTTGTAACCTAATAGGTTACAACGACAGATCGCGACCAGCTCGCTTCTCCGCCAGCCAGTGGAGCATGCGCAGCGTGAGTTCCGCGTCGGGCATACGATTCGTCCCGACGAGAAAATCCTGCAAACGTTGCCGCGAAACGCCGAGGTAGCGTGCGAGCCGCGTCTTGGCGCCGTGTGTGGCCAGCTCGGTTCGCAGTTCCCGGACGAGCACGTTCCACAGCGGCGTGCCGACACCGGGGCGAACCGTGGAGTAAGAGGCCCAGCGTTTCGCCCGCATCTTCTGACGAGCCATGTCGACCATCTGTTCCCCGGCGGCGAAAAGCTCCGAACCGATCGCCAACCAAGTTGCTAAACGAGGATGCACGTAGTCCATGTTGTAACCTATTAGGTTACAACTGTCCTGTGTGCCACTCTGAAGCTCATCGGCTTTGTAACCTAATAGGTTACAAGTGGCACGCGCGGCGGGTGCAGTGCACGAAGTGGCTAACGACGCGTTGCCGTGGGCGGGGCGATCGGCATCGCGCGGCGCGAATGGGGCGGGACCGTTCAGCGCGCGGCGCTGAGGGCGCGGCGGAGGCGGGCGAGGGCTTCTTGGAGCGTGGCGCGGGTGCAGCCGAAATTGAGGCGGACGTGCGTGTCCGGCGCGGCGCCGAAGGGAGCGCCGTCGGAGAAGCCGAGGCCGTGTTGCTCGAAGTAGGCGTGCGCGTGCGGCAGCTTCAGCGCCGAGATGTCGAGCCAGGCGAGGTAGGTGGCCTCGACGTGCGTCATCGTCACGCCGGGCAACCGGTCGCTGGCGACGGTCTGCTCGATGAGGTCGCGGTTGCCGCGCAAATAGGCGAGGAGCGCCTGGCGCCAGGGTTCGCCGTGACGGAAGGCCGCCTCGCACGCGACGAGGCCGAGGACGTTCGCATCGGGCACGATGCCGGCGGCGGCGCGCGTGAAAGCCGTGCGCAGTTTTGCGTCGGGGATGATGGCGAGCGACGTGCCGAGGCCGGGGACGTTGTAGGTTTTGCTCGGCGCCATCAGCGTGATGCTGCACGCGGCGATTTCGGGCGAGAGGGTCGCGGTCGGAACGTGCGCGACGTCGTCGAGGATCAGGTCGCAGTGGATCTCGTCCGAGACGAGCACGAGGTTGTGGCGCACGCAGAAGTCGGCGAGCTGCGTGAGTTCGGCCCGCGTGAAGGCGCGGCCGACCGGGTTGTGCGGGCTGCAGAGGAAAAAGGCGCGGCTGCGTGGTGTGATCGCGCGTTCGAGGGCGGCAAAATCCATTTCCCAACGCGCGCCGTTCTTCGCCATCGGCACCGCGACGGTGCGACGGCGCTGGTTCGTGGGCGAACTCATGAACGGCGGGTAGACGGGCGTGGCGCAGAGGATTTCGTCGCCGTCGTCGCCGAGGGCGCGGGCCGCGACGTTGAGGCCCGTGACGAGGCCGGGCAGCCAGACGAGCCAGCTCGGGTCGACTTGCCAGCCGTAACGGCGCGCGCAGTAGGCGACGGTCGCCTCGGCGAGCGACGGCATCGGCTTCGCGTAGCCGAGCACGCCGTGCGCGACGCGCGCCTGCAGCGCTTCGCGCACCGCTGGCGGCGCGGCGAAATCCATGTCGGCGACCCAGAGCGGCAGGATGTCCTTGCCGGCGTATTTCTGCCATTTCTGGCTGTCGCTGCGGGCGCGGTCGATCGGCGTGTCGAAGTCGAAGCTCATCGGGAGCGCGTAGGTTGGCGCACCGGGCGCGGGCGTGGCCACGGGAAAATGCGCGCGATGTCACATTGGCGGCGCGCTGTGCTGGTTGAGCGTGGGACGGTCGTTCGCGGGCGAGGCCGAGACGGTGTCGCGCCGAAGTTTCCCAGGCGAGTCGTCTCACTGCCGGACAGATTTGCTCACCGGTTTTCCACCGGGAAAAGTAAGTAGCGGTTTTTCGGCGGTTTGCACCGAAGCGCTGGGCGGCACGTCGGGTGCATGGGGGCTGGCACACTTTCAAAAAAGGAGAACCACCACCATGTATCGCATCGTTCGTTATACCTATCCGCGCGCGGGCCTCTATCGTGGGTCCGCTTTTCAAAACCCGTGGACCGGCTTGGAGTCGGAAATCGATCGTTTTTTCGCGACCGCTCTGGCCGGCACGGGCACGCCGGCGACGCCGCGCTTCCCTGTCGATCTCTACGAGGACAAGAACAACACCTACCTCCGCGCTGAGCTCCCGGGCGTAAAGCGCGAGGATCTCGCCGTCGAGATGATCGAGGACTACCTGACGATCAACGCCACCCGCAAGGACGGCGAACAGACGCTCAGCTTCAGCCGCTCGATCTCGATGCCCGATGGCGTGCAGTCCGACAAGGTCGCCGCCGCCCTCGAGAATGGCGTGCTCACCGTCACGCTCCCGAAGAAGGAGCAGGCGAAGCCGCGCAAGATCGCCATCAACGTCAACTAACCACCACGACTCAGGAGGATCTGTTACCATGACTCTCTTCAACCAACTCGTTCCGCGCCTCTCGCGCGCCGTCTCGCGTCGCGAAAGCGACAGCGGCACCAGCGCCGCCGCCGACTCGGACTACGCCATCAAGCCGCTCTACGAACTGAAGGAAACCGACGAAGCCTGGGGCCTCACGGTGCACCTGCCCGGTGTCGCGAAGGACGGCCTCGAGATTTCCGTCGAGGAAAACGTCCTCAGCATTCGCGGTCGGCGCGCCTGGGCGAAGCCCGAGGCCTGGACGCAACTCTACCGCGAGTCGGTCGACGCGCCCTTCGCGCTCGCGCTCGAGCCCGACAACTCGGTGGACGTGGACCAAATCCGCGCCGAGCTGAACGACGGCGTGCTCCGCGTCTCGCTGCCGAAAGCCGAGGCCGTGAAGCCGCGCAAGATCGCGGTGAAGTAAACCACCTTTAGGGGTAACGCTCGGAACGTGCGTGTGTGTTCGCTTGTCCGAGCCGCCGCCGGTGCCCGCTCAGCGGGGCCGGCGGCTTTGTTTTTTGGGACCGCGCCGCCCGTAGCTGTCGCGGCGGTCTGTGACCGCCGACCGGATGCCGTCTCAACATTCGTCGGCGCTCGTAGACCGCCGCTAAAGCAACCCGAGCTGATTCCGCGTCACTCGTCCTTCCGCGCCTGCGGGATCAGCACGGAGGCGAGGATCGAGGCGGCGAGCACGGCGCCGATGATGCCGAGCGAAAGGTGGATCGGCACCGAGACGTAGCTCGCCGCGAGCATCTTCACGCCGACGAAAACCAGAATGATCGCCAGGCCGATGTTCAGGTAGCGGAAGAGCTGCATCACGCCCGACACCGCGAAATACAGCGAGCGCAGCCCGAGGATCGCAAAGATGTTCGAGGTGAAAACGATGAACTCGTTGCGCGTGATCGCGATCACGGCGGGGATCGAGTCGAGCGCGAACATCACGTCCGTCGTCTCGACGACCACGAGCACGAGAAAGAGCGGCGTGGCGAACAGCCGGCCGTCGTGGCGCGTGAAAAACCGTCCGCCCTCGAAGGTCGCCGTCACCGGAAACACTTTGCGGGCGAGCCGCACCGCGGGATTTTTTTCCGGTTCGAAGCCGTCGTCTTTCTTCGGGATGGCGAGCTTGATGCCGGTGTAGACCAGGAACGCGCCGAACACGTAGATGATCCAGTGGAAGGCGTTGATGAGGCTGATGCCGGCAAAGATGAACAGCGCGCGCATCACCACCGCACCGACGATGCCCCAGAACAGCACGCGGTGCTGGTAGCGCGGCTCGACGCGGAAGTATTGGAAAATGACGATGAAGACGAAGACGTTGTCGACGCTCAGGCACAGCTCGACGATGTAGCCGGTGAAAAATTCCAGCCCGGCCTGTGCGCCCATTTTTTGCGAGACGAGGAGATTGAACGCCATCGCCAGGCCGAACCACACCGCGCACCACGCGAGCGCTTCCTTGAGCGTGACGACGTGGCTGCGCCGGTTGAACACGCCGAGGTCGAGCGCGAGCATCACGGAGATAAAGGCCAGAAAACCGGCCCACGCCCACCAGGGCATCGTGCTGAAGAGTGCGAGAGGCAGTGACATTGGCCCGGAATCTGGGCGAGGTGTTTCGGCCGGGGCAAGCGACTAAACCGGCGCCCGGGACAGCCTATAACTTTGACAAGAGTGAGCCGGGGGTTTTCTACGAGAAACTTCCCATGAATTTCCACCGCAGGTTTCTGATCGGTCTCGCTCCACTCGCAGCGCCGGCCTTCGCGCTCGCCGACGAAGCGGCCAAATCCCCCGCCGCGTCGCCGGCCGCCGCCGCGACCGCCGTGGTCGTCTCGCCCGAGCGCACGCCCGACCTGCTCGAGCACCTCGTCGACGTCGTCCTCAACGCCCTCCACGTGCCCAACACCGGCGACAACACGCTCGCGCACTACGGCATCGCGGCGGGTTTCCTCGTCTGCGGCGTGCTGCTGCGCCGCGTCGTCACCAACATCATCTTCCACTACCTGAAGCGCCTCGCGTCGAAGACCGAGACCACGCTCGACGACAAGCTTTTCCCCGCCATGGAGGCGCCCACGGCGACCTTCGTCATGCTGCTCGGTGTCTTCGCCTCGTTGAAGGTGCTGAAACTTTCGGAGAGCACCGACCACTACATCTCGCTCGGCTCGACGGTGGCGTTCTCGCTCGCGATCTTCTGGGGCCTTTACCGCGCGTTCGACGCCATCCTCGAGCACGCGCACGAGGTCGCGTTGGAAAAACAGATGGGCGTCTCGGCGTTCATGCCGTGGATCAAAAAATTTCTCATCACGATCTTCGTCCTTATAGGCATCCTCGTGACGATCCAGAGCCTCGGCTACGACGTGAAAGCCGCGCTCGGCGCCCTCGGCATCGGCGGCTTGGCCTTCGCTCTCGCCGCGCAGGACACCATCGCGAACATCTTCGGCTCCGTTGTGGTCGCGACCGACCAGCCGTTCCGCATCGGCGAAACCGTCACCATCGGCACGCACACCGGCACGGTCGAGGACATCGGCCTGCGCTCGACGAAGATTCGCAAGGTCGACCGCTCGCTCGTCACCGTCCCGAACCGCACCGTCGCCAACGAGTCGATCGTCAACCTCTCGCGCTTCACCGCGCGCCGCGTCGAGCAGGTCATCGGCATCGCCTACGACGCGCATCCGGAGCAGCTCGAAGGCGTGGTGGCCGACATCCGCCGCCTCATCGAGAGCGATCCGGCGGTGAACGCGCCGGATACGCACGTGTATTTCCGCGACTACGGCGCATCGTCGCTCGACGTGTGGCTCGTCTACGTCGTCAAGGACGCCGACTTCGCGAAGCACATGCAGGTGCGCCAGCGGCTGAACTTCGGCATCATGCGCGCCATCGAAGCTCGCGGCCTGTCCTTCGCGTTCCCGACGCAGACCGTGCACGTCGCCTCGCTGCCGACGACGGGCAAGGCCTGACGCGAGCCTTGCGCATTGCCAGCGAAGGCACGACGCGTAACGTGCCGCCGTGCCGTCGTTGGAATCGAACCAATTGCGCGCCGAAATCTCGGCGCTCGTCGACAACAAGAACTTCGCCGCTCTGAAGGCGAAGCTCGCGCCGTGGCTCGCCGCCGATCTGGCGCCGATCCTCTCGGAGCTGCCGGTCGAGCAGCTCGGCATTCTCTTCCGCCACTGTTCGCCGCAGCTTGCCGGCGCAGCGTTCGCCTATCTCGAGCACGGCGCGAAGCACAAGCTCCTCAAAACCCTCACGCAGCCGCAAGCCGCCGCGCTGCTCAACGAACTCTCCGCCGACGACCGCACCGCGTTCCTCAACGAGCTCCCGCTCGACCTCGCCATGCAGATGCTCTGCTGGCTCTCGCCCGAGGAGCGGAAGATCGCGCAGGATCTCCTCGCGTATCCCGAGCACAGCGTCGGTCGCATGATGACGCTCGACTTCGTCGCCGTCCGCCCGGCCTGGACCGTCCGCGAGGCGCTCGATTACATCCGCGAGCACGGCTACGACCGCGAGACGCTCAACATGGTCTACGTGACCGACGCCGACGGCATCCTGCTCGACGACATCCGCGTGCGCCGCTTCCTGCTCGCCGGGCCGGACACGAAGGTGAGCGCGCTGATGGACGGCAACTACGCCTCGCTCCACCCCGAAGACGATCGCGAGAAAGCGCTGCAAATTTTCCGCCGTTACGACCGCGTGGCGCTGCCGGTCACCGACGGCCCCGGCAAACTCATCGGCATCGTGACGGCCGACGACATGCTCGACGTCGCCGCCGAGGAAGCCACCGAGGACATCCAGAAGCTCGGCGGTAGCGAAGCGCTCGACGAACCCTACACGACGATCGCGCTCACCAAGATGGTGAAGAAACGCGCCGGCTGGCTCGTCGTGCTCTTCCTCGGCGAGATGCTCACGGCGACGGCGATGAGTTACTTCGAGGACGAGATCGCGAAGGCCGTCGTGCTCGCGCTTTTCGTGCCGCTCATCATCAGCTCGGGCGGCAACGCCGGCTCGCAAGCCGCCACGCTCGTCATCCGCGCGCTCGCGCTCGGCGAGTTCAGGCTGCGCGATTGGTGGCGCGTGATGCGCCGCGAACTCGCGGCCGGGCTGATGCTCGGCTGCATCCTCGGTGCGATCGGTTTCCTGCGCATCGTGCTCTGGGCGCAATTCAGCGACATCTACGGCGCGCATTACCTGCTCGTCGCGTCGACCGTCGGCGCCTCGCTGGTCGGCATCGTGCTGTGGGGCTCGCTCATGGGCTCGATGCTGCCGCTGCTGCTGAAAAAAATCGGCTTCGACCCGGCGACTTCGAGCGCGCCATTCGTCGCGACGCTGGTGGACGTCACCGGGCTTGTGATCTACTTCACGGTCGCGTTCCTGATTCTGCGCGGGACGTTGCTCTGAGATAGGGCGGGACCGCTGGGCCCGCCGCGAACGTGACGAGGTTCTCGCGGCGCGCCCAGCGGTCGCGCCCCACCTTCGATCCGCACCCTCCGCTCACGCCAGGTTCTTGTGAAACCGTTGCACGGCGAACGCCATCACGACCGTGCCGAGCGCGAGCAGCGCGGCGAACTGCGTCCAGAGCACGTCGAAGCCCACCCCCTTGAGAAACACGCCGCGGATGATCACGAGCATGTAGCGCAGCGGATCGAGCAGGCTGAGCCACTGGAAAACCGCCGGCATGTTCGCGATCGGGAAAATGAAACCCGAGAACAGCATCGCCGGAAAAAAGAAGAAGAACGTCGTCATCATCGCCTGTTGCTGCGTGTGGCTGACGGTCGAGATGAACAGCCCGATGCCGAGCGTGCTGAGCAGAAACAGCGCGACGCCGAGCAGCAGCAGCGGAAAACTCCCGCGGAACGGAATGCCGAACCACAAGAGCGCGATCGCGGTCACCATCGCGGTGTTCACGAAACCGACGACCGCGAACGGCGCGCATTTGCCGAGGATGAACTCCACGGGGCGGATCGGCGTCACCATCACCTGCTCGATCGTGCCGACCTCCTTCTCGCGCACGATGGCCATGCTCGTGAGCATCAGGCCGACGAGCATGACGAGCATCGCGATGATGCCCGGCACGTAGAAATTGCGGCTCTCGAGATCGGCGTTGAACCACGCACGCGGTTGCAGATCGACGCGGCCGGTCGCGAGCGTGCGGCCGGTGAGGCGGCGTGCCTGATCGAGGACGAATTCCGTGTTCGCGGTCGCGGCGATCTGCGTCGCGTAGTTCACGACGAAGCGCGCGGTGTTCGAATCGGAGCCATCGACGATCAACTGCACCGGCGCCGTGCGGCCGCCGCGGAGGTTTTCCTGGTAGCCGGCGTTGATCTGGAGCGCGGCCGACGCGGTGGCGGCGTCGATGAGTTCGCGCGCGGCGGCTTCGTCCTGCGTGTGTTCGATCGCGTCGAAGTAGGCCGAGCCGGTGAATCGCGCCACGAGCGCGCGGCTTGCCGGCGTGCCGTCGCGGTCGATCACGACGAGTTTCACGTGCCGCACATCGAGCGAGACGGCATAGCCGAAGATCAGCGTCTGGATGAGCGGCACGCCGATGATCACGAGCCGCATCCGCGGGTCGCGGAGGACGGAGCGGAACTCCTTGCGCAGGATGGTGAGGATGCGTTCCCACATATCAGCCGAGAGTTTTGTGCGTCTTGCGGATCGAGACGGCGATGACGACGAACGCGAACGCAACGAGGAACGCGGCGTCGGCCCAGAGAATCTCGAGCCCGACACCGCGCAGGAAAATTCCCTTCACGAGCGCGACGAAGTAGCGCGCGGGCACGAGGTAGGTGATGCCTTGCACCGGCAGCGGCATGTTCGCGATCGCGAACGCGAAGCCCGAGAGCAGAAACGCCGGCAGGAACGTCGAGATCATCGCCATCTGGCTGGCGAGGAGTTGTTGCCGCGCGATCGTGCTGATGAGCACGCCCTGCGCGAGCGTGCCGACGACGAACACCAGGCCGACGCTGAAGAGCAGCACGACGCTCCCGCGCAGCGGCACGTGGAAAAGAAACACCGCCATCACGACCGAGATGACGAGATTGGCGAAGCCGATGGCCGAGTAGGGGAGGAGCTTGCCGAGGATCAGCTCGGCGGGCTTCACCGGCGTGGAGATGAGCTGCTCCATCGTGCCGCGCTCCCACTCGCGCGCGATCGTCAGCGACGTGAGCAACGCCGCGATCAGCCCCATGATCACGGCCATGATGCCAGGCACGATGAAGTTTCGGCTCTCGAGATCGGCGTTGAACCACACGCGCGGCCGTAGATCGAGCGCGGCAGGCGGCGCGATGCCGGTGAGGCGGCGCACCTGGTCGAGCGCGACTTGTTGGTTAAAGGTCGTCGTGATCGCTGCCGTGTAGCCGAGCACGATGCCGGCGGTGTTCGAGTCGGAGCCGTCGACGATCGCCTGCACGCCCGCGGCGCGGCCGGCGGCGATTTTCTGGCCGAAGTCCGGCGGCAACACGAGCGCGAGCATCGCTTCGCGCGTGTCGATCGCGCGCTCGACCTCGGCGTAGTTGCTGACGCTGCCGCGGAAGTCGAAGTAGCGCGTCGCTGTGAAATGCGCCGTGAACTCCCGGCTCTCCACGCTGCGGCCCTGGTCCCACACGACGAACGGCACGCGGTCGACGTCGAGCGTCAGCGCGTAGCCGAACATCAGCAGCATCAGCATCGGAATGCCGACGGCGAGGATGAGGCTGCGCGGATCGCGGCGGATGTGCAGCGCTTCCTTGCGGGCGACGGCCCAGAGGCGACGCGGGTTCATGGGCGCGCGTGGTAGCGGAACGCGCGAGCGTTTCGCGATTCTGCGAAAGCCTCACGGCTTCCGCTACGGTGGGGGCGAGCCTTCATCGCTGCACCTCCTGCTGTTTTCCGGCCGCGGCGTCGCGCGCCTCGATCAGCGAAACGAAAACGTCCTCCAGCGTCGGCACAATGCGCTCGATCCGCGCGAGCCGGAAGCCGCCGCCCGCGAGCGCGTCGCGGATCGCCGGCTCCGCGGCGACGGGATCGGCGGCGACGGCGTGCAGGCCTTTGCCGAAGAGCGCGACTTCCTTCACCGAAGGCAGACGTTCGACGACGAGCATCGCGTCGTTCGGTCGGTCGCAGTCGATCTCGAGCACCGCCTCGGGCATGTGCTCGGTTTTCAATTCGCGCGGCGTGCCGAGCGCGATCAGTTCGCCGCGGTAGACGATGCCGAGCCGGTCGCAATACTCGGACTCCTCCATGTAGTGCGTCGTCACGAAGACCGTGACGCCCTGCTCGGAGAGCGAGTAGATCAGATCCCAGAATGCGCGGCGGCTGTTCGGGTCGACGCCGGAGGTCGGCTCGTCGAGGAACAGGATCGGCGGTTCGTGCAGCACCGCGCAGCCGAGTGCGAGCCGCTGCTTCCAGCCGCCGGACAACTCCGCGGTGCGCGCGCGGCGGTGGTCGCGCAGGCCGGCCATGGTGAGCACCCAGTCTTTGCGCGCGGCTTTTTTCTCGCGCGGCAGGCGGTAGATGCCGCTGTAGAAATCGATGTTCTCCTCGACGGTGAGCTCGTCGTAGAGGGAGAATTTCTGGCTCATGTAGCCGATGCGGGTGCGGATTTTCTCGGTGTCGCGCACGATGTCGAAGCCCGCGACGGTGCCGGTGCCGGCGGTCGGCGTGAGCAGGCCGCAGAGCAGGCGGATGGTCGTCGACTTGCCCGCGCCGTTGGGTCCGAGGAAACCGAAAATCTCGCCGCGCCGCACCGCGAAGCTGACGCCGGCGACGGCCTTGAACGCGCCGAAGTGTTTCTCGAGGTTTTGCACCTCGACGATGTTTTCGGCGGTGGTGGCGGAGGCGCGCATGGCGGTTAGTAAGTTTCGTGCGTGCACTTGGAGGGTAGGGCGGTCGGCGGCGTCGGCGTATCGCTCGAGTCGCCGGAGCTGGGCTGCGTTTCGGTCGCGACGAGCAGCGTCAGCAGGAGGATGACGATGAGCGCGGCGGTCATGGCGTGGCGACGGCGCGGCGTTGGGCGAGCACGGCGACGAAGACATCTTCGAGCGACGGCTCGATCGGGCGGACGGATTGCACGTCAATGCCGGCGGCGGTGAGGAGAGCGCGTCCACGCTCGGCGGTGCCGTCGACGTCGCGCGCGGCGACGTGCACGCGGTCGCCGAAGAGACCGACGGAGGCGTCCGCGAGTTGTTCGCGCAGCACGGCGGCGGTGCGGCGCGGCTCGCTCGTGCGGAATTCGATGAGCGCGCCCGGCATCATCGCCTTGATCTCGTCGGGCGTGCCGAGGCCGAGCAGGCGGCCTTCGTGGAGGAGCGCGAGTCGGTTGCAGCGCTCGGCTTCGTCGAGGTAGGCGGTGGAGACGAAGATCGTCACGCCGTCGCGCACGAGTTGGTAGAGGATGCGCCAGAAATCGCGGCGCGAGACGGGATCGACGCCGTTGGTCGGCTCGTCGAGGAAGAGCACGCGCGGCGTGTGGATGAGCGCGCAGGCGAGGCCGAGCTTTTGTTTCATGCCGCCGGAGAGATTGCCGGCGAGGCGGTGCTTGAACGGGGTGAGATTGCTGAAGGCCAGCAGGCGCTCCGTGCGCTCGGTGCGCGCGGCGGCGGGCACGGTGTAGATGTCGGCGTAGAAATCGATGTTCTCGGCGACCGTGAGGTCCGGGTAGAGGCCGAAGCGCTGGCTCATGTAGCCGATGTGCTCCTTCAACGGCTCGCGCTGACGCACGACGTCGCAGCCGGCGACCTGCGCCGTGCCCGCGCTCGGCGCGAGGATTCCGGTGAGCATGCGCATCGTCGTGGTCTTGCCCGCGCCGTCGGGACCGACGAGGCCGAAAATTTCTCCCTCGGTCACGTCGAGATCGAGCGCGTCGACGGCGACGAGTTCGCCGAAGGCGCGGCGGAGACCGCGAGCGTGGATGATGGGAGCGGGCATGGAGGAAAAGGCTGAAGGGCTGAATTCGGCCGACCGCTGAGAGTGGGCTTCAGCCGTTCAGCTCTTCGGTTCTTCAGCCTTTGGCAGGACAACGTCGGCCGGCATGCCGGGCTTCAGTTCGTCCTTCGGGTTGGCGACGTCGACTTTGAGGCGAAAGACGAGTTTCACGCGCTCCTTCGGCGTTTGCACCGTCTTCGGCGTGAACTCCGCCTCCGAGGAAATGAAGCCGACGACGCCCTCGAAATCGCGACCGGGAAAACTGTCCGTGCGCACGACGACTTTCTGGCCGTGGCGCACGCGGCCGAGATCGGGTTGGTTGACGTAGGCCCGGACCCAGAGGTGCGCGGTCTCGGCGACGGTGACGACGGGCGTGCCGGCGGAGACGAATTCGCCGGGCTCGATGTTGTGCGAGAGCACGACGCCGGAGAGCGGCGAGGTGAGGCGCGTGTTCTCGAGCTGCGTCGTCGCCAGCGCCACGGCGGCGCGGGATTGTTCGACGCGCGCGCGGGCTTGGCGGATCGTTTCGACGCGCGGGCCTTCCTGGATCAGCTTGAGGCGCTCGGCTGCCTCGACGGCGCGCGCGTCGGCGACTTTGAGCTGCGCCTGCGCCGCTTCGAAATCGCGATCGGAGATGACCTGCTTTTTGCGCAACTCGTCGGAGCGCGCGAAGTCGAGGCGCACCCGGTCGCGGTCGGCCTCGGCGCTGCGCAGGGTCGCGGCGGCGGCGGCGATTTCCTGCGGACGCGAGCCGGCTTCGAGTTCGGCGAGCTGCGCCTCGGCGGCGGCGAGTTCGGCGCGGCGGAGGGCGAGCTGGGATTGCTGCTCGGCGTCGTCGAGGCGCGCGATGAGCTGGCCGGCGGCGACGCGGTCGCCTTCGCGCACGGTGCGCTCGATCACACGACCGGGCGTCTTGAAGCCGAGCTGCGCGTCGTCGACCTCGAAGTTGCCCGAGAGCACGAGCTCGCCCGCGGGGCCGTCGCCATGGCGCGAGCACGACGAGAGGAGGACGGCCGCGCCGAGTGCGAGCAGCGCGGTGTTAGCGAGGAAACGATTTTTCATGGTCTTTGCGGCCGGCGGCCGTGAGCAGGCCGCCGAAGTAGAGGCTGATGGCTTTCTCGAAAGCCTGGGGGGGCGTGAGGTGGAGATGCTCGAGCGTGGCGGGATGCATGATGCCCTGCATCGCATGGAGGAGAAATTCGGCGGCGAAAGGTGCGTCGAGTTCCGGGCGAATTTTGCCGGTGAGCTGGCCCTGTTCGAGCAGGCGGCCGAAGATGTAGGGAATGTTGCGGCGGCGGAGGTCGAACGTGAGCTCGTGCAGCTTCGGCGCGAAGCGCTGGAGATCGCGCATGACGTGCGGCGTGAGCTGCGAGAGGCGCTGGTGCATGCCGCCGGTGAAACCGCGGAGTTTTTCGGCGAACGTCAGGTTGCGGTCGGCGATGATCGCGTCGGCTTCGGCGCGGACGCCGGCGGCGAACTGCTCGAGCGCCGCGCGGACGAGCTCCTCTTTGCCGGGGAAGTGCTGGTAGAGCGTTTTTTTGCTCATGCCGAGTTCGGTGGCGAGGTCGTCCATCGTCCACGTGCTGTAGCCGTGCGCGAAGAGGTGCGTGCGGGCGACGGCGACGATGCGGGTCGTCGCCTCGGTGGAGGCGGCGGGGGCGGCGGGCGGCGGCGTGGAGCGGCGGGGCGGCATCGGAGGCGGAGGAAACTGAGAACGTATTTCGAGTTTCCTGCCAAGCTCCTTCTCGATTCCTCGCGTCGGCCGAACGGCCCAGGGTGCGGCTTCGACGATCGCGGGGGCGCGAATCCCGATGGCGATCCGGTGCGCAATGCGGAGGACGCGCGGCTGATGCCGATCGTCCTGGAGCAGGGCCCGATGGCGCGGCGGAGGACGGGCAGGCCGGGACGGCTGGGCCCGACACGAGGGCGGCATCACGTTCCCGGCGCGCCCGGCGGTCGCGCCCTACCGGCAGAAAGAGCACAATCTCCGGGCGATTGGTTTTACACGAAGGGGGCGAAGGAGGTGTCCGACGCAAAAAAGCCGGACCTGTCGGTCCGGCTCGAAGAAGGGTCCGCGCCGCGAACGCGCGCGGATGCAGGCGGTGTTATTCGCGTTCGCGGAAGCCGCCGCGATCTCCGCGGTCGCCGCCGCGTCCGCCGCGAAAGCCGCCGCCGCCACGTCCCCCACGGAAACCGCCGCCGCGTCCGCCGCCAAAGCCTCCGCGTCCACCGCCGCCACCACCGCCGCCGAAGCCGCCTTCACGCGGCGCGCGCTCCTCGCGCGGGCGCGCGATGTTCACGCCGAGTTTGCGACCGCCGAGGTCGTAGTTGTTGAATTGATCGACCGCCTTCTGCGCCTCTTCGGCGCTGCCCATGGTCACAAACGCGAAGCCGCGCGAGCGGCCGGTGAACTTGTCGAAGATGATCTCGACGACGCTGACCGCACCGGCCTGACCGAAGAGAGCTTCGAGGTCCTGCGCGGTGGTGGCGAACGGGAGGTTCCCCACGTAGAGTTTGGTGTTTTCCATGTGTATGCTGCGGCCGTGCTGCTGGCTGCCGCCCGTTCCCGACGACCGGGATTCAAACCATCACCGAACACTGCCCTGGCGCTCAACTGACGATTCTGCGTGGCGGAGAAGTCCCACAAACAACTGCCCAACGCCGGCGAAAATGTCGCGCCGCGCGGGTGCTCGCAAGAGCGGAACTGGCGCGCGACCGCGGCCGTTCAGCCCGAGGCGAACGGCGCGGTGCTGCCGCAGCCCGGCCAATCGCGCCGCAACACGCCGTAGAAGACGACGTCCTCGAAGCGACCGTTTTTGAGCATCATCTTCGGACTCGTGCCCTCGCGGCGCAGGCCGGTTTTCAGCAGCACGCGGCCCGAGGCGGGGTTGCTCGCGTAGTGGTGCGCCTGCACGCGATTCAGCTCGAGCGCGTGGAAACCGAAATCCGTCAGCGCCGTCGCCGCCTCGGTGGCGAAGCCATGCCGCCAGAACGGCAGGCCGATCCAGTAGCCGAGCTCCGCGCGCGCGTGTTCCTCCGCGAAGGTGAAGCCGATCGCGCCGACGAGTGCGCCGGTCGCGCGCAGCGTGACGGCGAGCGACAGCCCGCGCCGTGCCGCCCACTCGGCGGCGTGCATCGCGATCCACTGCTCGGCGAGACCGTCCGGATACGGGTGCGGGATGAGCGCGGTCGACTGCGCGATTTCCCGCGCGCCGGCGAGGCGTTGCACCGTCGCCGCGTCGGTCAGGTCGAACGCGCGCAGCACGAGCCGCGGGGTTTCAATGAGCGGAAACTCGTCCGGGAAATGCATCGGCGCGCGAAACTGCACGGCGCCTTGCCGCGCGGCCAGTCGATTTTCAAGCGAGTTCTCCTCTGAAAAATATCATTTTCCCCTCTAGAAAATCGTTGCATCGCCCCGGACGCGTTCTAATACGAGAGCCACTATGGCAAAGAAATCTGCTCGCAAACCCAACGCTAAGTTCATGGCCCCGGTCACGCCGGACGCCACCCTCGCTGCGGTCGTCGGCGCCAAGCCGCTTCCGCGCACCGAAATGACCAAGAAGCTCTGGGCCTACATCAAGAAGAACGGCCTCCAGGACAAAAAGAACAAGCGCATGATCAACGCCGACGACGCCCTCAAGGCGGTGTTCGGTGGCAAGGCGCAAGTCTCGATGTTCGACATGACCAAGCTCGTGTCGAAGCACGTCTCGGCCTGACCCGGAGCGACAATCGCTTTCCTCGACCGCCGCGGAGCAATCCGCGGCGGTTTTGTTTTGCGACGCCGCACCGCGAGGCGTTTGCTCGCGCCACCCTGAAGTGAGCATGCGTGGGTCAACTCTTCGCGTCACCGCCGGGTGGCTGACGATCGCCGGGCTCGGCCTCGCGATCGCATGGTGGAGCGCCGAGCGGCGGCGCACCGCGCTGTTCCAGCAACTGATCGATCGCGCGCAGCACGGTGCCGTCGCGTTCGCGAGCGAGGACGTCGCCGCGCTCACCGGCACGAGCGCAGACCTCAACCGTCCCGAATATCGCGCGGTGAAAGACCGCCTCATCCGCCTGCGCGCGGTGAGCCCGGGCATCCGTTTCGTCTATCTCTTCCGCTCGACCGCGCAGGCGGGGCGCGTCGTGTTCCTCGCCGACTCCGAGCCGGAGACTTCCGCCGAGATGTCGAAGCCCGGCGACGATTATCCGGAGGCGCCGAATTCGCCCGGCTTGCAACTGATCCTGCGCACGCACCAGCCCTCGACCGAGGGACCGCTCCGCGACTCGTTCGGCGAATGGGTCACCGCCTACGCGCCGGTCGGCGATCGTCCGCCGCCGGGCGCGCCGCGCACCGTGCTCGGCATCGACGTGAGCTCGGCCGACTGGCGCCACGAGTTGTGGGTGGCGCGCGCGGAAGGGTTCGGGCTGATCGTGTTGTTGCTCGGCGTGCCCTACGGCGCGTGGCTTTACCGCCGTCGCGAACTCGCGCACTCGCGCGAAGTCCGGCGCCTCTCGGCGGCGATCCAGCAAAGCCACTCGGCCATCGTCATCACGGACATCGACCGCGCGATCGAATACGTGAACGACGGCTGCACCGCCATCACCGGCTACGCACCCGACGAGCTGATCGGGCAACCCAGCCGCCTGCTGCTGCCCGAGAACGCGGACGAAGTGCAGCGCGCGGACCTGCTCCGCCGCCTGCTCTCGGGCGAGCGCTGGGTCGGCGAGACCCAGATGCGCCGCCGCAACGGCGAGCTCTTCACCGCGCGCGCGGTTTTTTCGCCGGTGCGCGGCCCCGACGGTCGCGTCGCAAACCTCGTCGCCGTGATCGACGACATCACCGACCTGAAGCGCTCCGAAAACGAGCTGCGCATCGCGCGCGACCAAGCCGAGGCGGCCGACCGCGCCAAGGGCGAGTTCCTCGCCGTGATGAGCCACGAGCTGCGCACGCCGCTGAACGGCATCATCGGTTTCGCCACGCTGCTCCAGGACACGTCGCTCTCGTCCGAGCAGGCCGATTACGTCGGAACCGTGCGCAAGAGCGGCGAGGCGCTCCTCGCGCTCACGAACGAGCTGCTCGACTACTCGCGCATCGACGCGGGCCGCATGCAACTCGACCCGCAGGCGTGTTCGCCGCGACAAATCGTCGAGGAGGCGGTCGAGCTGCTCTCGACGCGCGCCTCGGAAAAACACCTCGAGCTGCTCGTGGCGATCGCATCCGGCGTGCCGGCGCACGTGCTCGCCGATCCCGGCCGTCTCCGCCAGGTGCTCGTGAATCTTCTCGGCAACGCGATCAAGTTCACGCCCGCGGGCGAAGTGGAGGTGGAACTCGCCGCCGTGCCGTTGCCGCCCGGCCCCGCGAACGAACCGCGCGTGCGGCTGGATTTCACGGTGCGCGACACCGGCATCGGCATCGCGCCGGAAAACCAGAACCGCCTCTTCGTGCCGTTCAGCCAGGTCGACGCGTCCAGCACCCGCAAACACGGCGGCGCCGGTCTCGGACTCGCGATCAGTCGCAGCCTCGTGTGGCTGATGGGCGGCGAGATCCAGGTGGCGAGCGAGGCGGGCGCCGGTGCCGAGTTTCGTTTTCACGTGCCCGTGCAGGTGCTCGAGAACAACGAGGGCCTGCCGCCGCTGCCCGCGCGCCGCCTCGCCGTCATCTCGGCCAACTCGCGCGCGCGCCAGCACTACGCGACGCTGCTCGAAGGCTGGGGCCTGCGCGTCGACGTTTTCGAGAACATCACGGCGCTCCCGCCGACGCACGTGCACGACGCGCTCCTCGTCGACGTGCTCGCGCGCGACGCCGCGCTCTGGCCGGCGTTGCTGCAATCGCATCGCGCCCTCGCGGATTGCCCGGTGATCGGCCTGGTGTCGGTCACGTTGCCCGCGCCGCTGCGCGACTCGCTGCGAGCGAGTTTCCGCGCGCTCCTGAAAAAGCCGCTGCGCGACTCGCTCTTCCACGCCGTGCTGAAGAACGTGTTGCGGGAGTAACCGGGACATTTCGCCCCCGGTTCTCGTTCCCGCCGCTTGGCCAGTTAAGGTTCGCGCAATAGACTGACGCGCACGAAGCGGAAGGTAGTGCGGAGCGGCCCGCTCCGCCGCGAAGGCGATATCACGTTCTCGGCGCACCGGGCCGGCGACGAGTGCGATGCCTCGGCGGTGCGCCCTGCCTCGCTCCCTGTCGCGCTGGCTCGAAGGAGGGTGAAATTTCCCGGGAAGGTTGCGCGTCGCGGTTGCGGCGGCCTCGGGTGGGAGGGGCTTTATCCTAAATTCCGCAGAAGACTAACCACTGATGAACACGAATGCACACCGATGAACGAGAAGGCCGAAAAGCGCGGCTTGAGGTCGCTCACCTGCCAGGTGGGCGGTCGCGGCGATGCATGTCTGCTTCGATGAGTGCTCATCAGTGAAAATCGGTGGATCAACTGCGCTTTCTCGGTTTATGCCCCGATGGCGCGCCGCCGAAGTGTCGACGCGCAACGCGCCCGGCCGCCTCGCGATTTCTCGTCCTTCGCGCCCCCGGGCCTTTGCGCTTGGAGTGCGCCGGTCCGCGCCTACGCTGCGCGACTTCGCTCGATGAACGCCCGCGCCGCGCACCGCACCGCCTTGACGATGCTGCTCCTCACGAATTTTTTCTGGGGCTTCAGTTTTCCGCTGACCAAAGCGATCGTGTTTCTCCACCAGCGTCTCGTGCCGGCGAGCGGCAACTGGTTCATCACCGCCATGACGCTCGCGCCGCGTTTCCTGCTCGGCGCCGCGTTCATGCTCGCGGTCGCGTGGCGCCCGACCGTCGACGCCACGGCCGCGGAGCGCAAACAGGGTTTCCTCCTCGGACTCTCCGCGGCGATCGGCATGGTGTTCCAGATCGACGGCCTGCAATTCATCAGCGCGTCGACCTCGGCCTTCCTCACGCAGCTCTACGCGATCCTGATCCCGCTCTACGTCGCGATCCGCGCGCGCCGCTCGCCGGGCGCGAGCGTGTGGACGGCGTGCGCGCTCGTGCTGGCCGGCGTGGCCGTGCTGGCGCAGTTCAGCCTGCGCGAATTCCACATCGGCCGCGGCGAACTCGAGACGCTCGTCGCCTCGCTCTTCTTCATGTGGCAAATCCTCACGCTCGAACGCAAGGAGTTTGCCGGCAACCGCGTGATGCCGGTCACGGCCTTGATGTTCACGACCGAGGCCGTGGTGTTTTGCGCCATGGCGGTCATGACCGCGCCCGCACCGGTTGCGCTCGTGACGCCGTGGCTTTCGGGGCCTTGGCTGACGTTCACGCTCGTGCTGACGGGCCTGTGCACGATCGCGGCGTTTTCGCTGATGAACCGTTTTCAGCCGGCGATCACCGCGACGGAGGCGGGTCTGCTCTACTGCACGGAGCCGCTGTTCGCCTCGGTGCTCGCGCTGTTCTTGCCCGCGCTGCTTTCCGCGTGGGCGGGCTTCGACTACGCGAACGAGACGCTCACCTGGCGCCTGCTCGCCGGCGGCGGCCTGATCACCGCGGCGAACCTGCTGCTCCAGTTCCGCCCCGTGCCGAAGCCGGCGGCGGCATAGGTGGTCCGCGGTCTCGATCGCAGCGCGGGGGGCGATCGCGTCCGCACGTTTCGGAACGGCGATATAATATCGCCGCTCCTGTCGCTCGCGCGGGTGGGCGCCGACGTCCCCGGCGGCGTCTGCCATCGCGGCTCGCGCCCGGCGGCGTGAGCGGACGCGCCTTCGATGGCGGCAACTGTAGGAGCGGCTTTACGCCGCGATTGGTGCGCAGCGCATGCCGCGTTCGAATCGCGGCATAAAGCCGCTCCTACAATTCACGCGAACGTGAGCGAAAACACGGCGCTAGTCTGAAACCGCCGACTGAAATCTTCCCTCGCGCAAGAACGCTCGCACGTCGTCGATCACGGCGCGGCGCCAGAGCATCACGGTGTGCGAATGCGGCACGACGCGGAAGTCGCGCATGCCTGCGAGCTTCGCGGACTCGGCGGTCACGACGCCGTCGTGCACGCCGGACATGTCGCGCTTGAACATCGGATTCAGCAAACTCGAGCCGGCGATGACGCCGACCTCGAAATCCGCCGGGCCGAGCGTGCGCACGATGCCGTCGGCGCCGGTGCCGAGTCGCGGCATGTTCACGCCCATGACGGCGCGCATCCAGCCGCGCCGCGCGGCGCGGTCGGCGGCGGGGCTGCCGTGGTTCGGCGGGCCGAGCATCACGACGCGCCCGAGGTTCGCGGGGCGGCGATCGCGCAGGGAGAGGCGCAGCAGGATGCCGCCCATCGAATGCGTCACGAAATCCAGGCGCGGCGCCGCGAGCGCGCCGCGTTTTTCCAGTTCGCGCGGCAGGAATTCGGTTGCGAGTTGTTCGAGCGGCATTTTGCGCGATGGATAACTGAGATTGATCACCCGGTAACCGTCGCGCTCGAGCGCACGCGCGATCGGTCGCATCGTCCAGCCGGACATCGCGACGCCGTGGAGCAGCACGACGCACGGGCGGTCGTCGCGCGGAGCGGGGGCGGCGGCGGGCAGCGAGGTCATCAGGGCGAGCAGAGCGGAGAGGACGGCGGGCGCGCGCACGGGTTTCAACTCGGCAGCGCAGCCGGCGGCGGGCGGCGGATCGAGGACGCGGCGCGCCACGTGACGGCGCCGAGCACGATGGCGCCGCCGAGCAGGGCGAGCGGACTGGGTTTTTCGCCGATGACGAGCATCACCCAGAGCGGATTGAGGATCGGCTCGATCACGGGAATGAGCACCGCTTCGAGCGCCGTCACGTGCCGGATCGCGCGCGCGTAGATCAGGTAGGCGATGCCGAGTTGCACGACGCCGAGCAGCAGCAGGGCGACGACGCTCTTCGCGTCCAGCGGCGGCGCGGCGACGATCGCGGGCAGGCCGATGAAGAACGCGAAAAAATTTCCCAGAATGATCGAGCCGAGAGGCGCGTCGTCCTTTTGCAGGCGCAGCAGCACGATCATCGCCGCGAACGCCACGCCGCTCGCGACGGCGAGCGCGATGCCGGCGAGATCGTTCAGGCGCAGGCCGTCGTAGAGGAAAATCGCGAGCCCGACGAACACGACGCCGATGGTCGCCCAATCCGCGCGCGTCGGCCGCTCCTTGAGCACCCACGCGCCGAGCAGCGCGACGTAGGCCGGCGCGGTGTATTGGAGCAGGATGGCGTTGGCCGCGGTCGTGAGTTTGTTCGCGGCGGCGAACAGCACCGTGCAAGCCGTGTAGGCGATCGCCGTCCCCAGCGGCAGCCAGCCCCAGCGAAACGGTTTGCTGCGCCACGTGACCGCCAGCA
Source organism: Opitutia bacterium (assembly GCA_016187945.1). GTDB lineage: Bacteria > Verrucomicrobiota > Verrucomicrobiia > Opitutales > Opitutaceae > Didemnitutus. Next base: position 19,373 of record JACPIT010000005.1, on the reverse strand, counting down.
GGAACAGCGCCGCGATCAGGCCGCGCCCGCCGCCGACGGCGAGCGGCGGCCAGTTGACGGATTTCAGCAGCACGCCGCCGAGGCTCCAACAAAGCGCGGCGAGCAGGAGGAGCGTGACGGATTTGGTATGCGCAGGATCTCTCACAGGAAAGTTCATCTGTGACGGGTTTGCCGGCGGTTGTGAACTGCGAACACAGTGCGGTCGGGTCGTTCGCCCGCACTGCACCGGTCGCCGGGAAAACGCTCGCGGCGCTCGGCGTGGGCTGCTGTCGTGCGCGCCGTGGACGAGCGCGAATTTTCCCGCTGTTGCGCCGTGCTGGGCGTCGGTCCGGACGTGACCGCCGCGTCGCTGGAGCGCGCGCAGGTGCAACGTTCGTTCGCGCTCATCCGGAGCGGCACGCCGGAACAAAAGGCGGAACTGCTCGCCGCCTACGAAGCGCTCGCCGCGGAACTGCGCCGGCGCGCCGCCGCCCGCGGCGAGGTAGCCCGTGATCTCCGGGCACGGGATGATGTCGTGGGTGCTGCGCCGAGCCACCCGCGCCCGGAGGTCGCGGACCACCGGGCGGCGGAGGCACCGGCGGTCCAGGCTGCGCGCGGGGCGCCGGCTTACGTTCCACCGGCGGCGGATGTGCGCGCGACGTGGCTGAATCCGCTCTCGTTCGATTCCTGGGCGGTGAACGCGTTCGCGCTGCCGTTGCTCCTCGCGCTCGCGTGGGCGGCGAACGCGAGCCCGCTCGGGTTTTTCCTGCGCGGATTTCAGGTGTGGATGCACGAGTTCGGTCACGCGACGGTGGCGTGGCTGAGCGGCTATCGCGCGCTGCCGTTGCCGATCGGCTGGACGAACGTCGAGGCGGAGCGCGCGCCGTTCGTGTATTTCGGCGTGTTGTTCCTGCTCGGCGCGCTGGCGTGGGCCGGCTGGCGCGAGCGGAAGATCTGGGCGATCCTGCTGCCGCTCGCGCTCGTGCCGGTGCAGTTCTACATGACGTGGCGGATGCCCGAACACCGCGGCGAGCTGTGGCTGGCGTTCGGCGGCGTGGGCGGGGAATTCTATCTGAGCGCAGCGCTGATGGCGTTGTTCTTCGTGCACCTGCCGGAGAAGTTTCGCTGGGGAATTTGCCGCTACGTCTTCGCGTTTCTGGGCGCGAGCACGCTCCTGAACGTGTGGCTGCGGTGGCGGAAAATCGCGCGGTTCGAGGAAACGATTCCCTACGGCTCGATGATCGGCGGCGAGGAGGACGGCGGCGGCGACATGAACGTCCTGCGCGCGCACGGCTGGCGCGAAACGCAGATCGTGCACGTCTACACGTCGCTCGGTTTCTGGTGCCTCGTCGCACTCGCGATCGTGTGGCTGATTTTCGCGACGCGGCTCGACCGCGCGATCGGAAACCTGTTTGCGCGCATCTGGCCGGAGTAGGGCCGGTTTCAACCGGCCCAGTTCGATGGTCGTTCGCGCGCATCATTCGGGAGCGAGGATGGTTTTGGGGCCGGTTGAAAACCGGCCCTACTTGCTGAACGCACTCCGCGTTTGCGCTGCGCGGTCGCATGATAACGCTGTCGGTTCCACGTATGCCGCCGCCGACGTCTTCCGCCGCTGAACCCACGCCCACGCTCGGGCCGCCGCTCAGCAGCGGGCGGATCGTGCGGCGCTTGTTCGGACTCGCGTGGCGTTACCGCAATCCATGGCTCGCGGTCATCGGCATCCAGCTCGTGTTGCTCACGCTCGGCGTTTCGGGTCTGAGCCTCACGGGCGTCGGCATCGACTACATCCGCCACGTCCTGCAAGGCACCCCGGTGCCGCGCTTGCCGTTCGGCGTGGCGCTGCCGGCTTGGCCGCCGATGGCGGTGCTCACGTTCGTCGCCGGCGGCATCCTGTTGCTCGCGGGCGTGCGGTCGGTGCTCAACTACCTCTACGCGCTGCGCGTGAATCGCCTTACCCAGCAGGAAATCGTCCCGTGGCTCCGCGGCCGCGTCTACGACAAGCTCCAGCAGCTCAGCTTCCGCTTTTTCGACGAAAACTCCACCGGCTCGATCATCAACCGCGTCACCGGCGACGTGCAGGCGGTGCGCATGTTCCTCGATCAGGTGCTCGTGCAAAGCGTGATCATGGCCGTGTCGCTCGGCGTCTACGTCGTCTACATGGCGAGCCTCGCGCCGGGGTTGACGCTCGCGTGCCTCGCCACGACGCCGCTGCTCTGGACGGTCGCCGCGCTCTTCACGCGCCGCATGCTCCCGCTCTACGCGAAGAACCGCGACCTCGCCGACGACATGGTGCGCGCGCTCGCGGAGAGCGTGCAGGGCGCGCCGGTCGTGAAGGCCTTCGGCCGCGAAGAGGAAAATCGCGCGGACTTCTTCCGGCGCAACGACGCCGTGCTCGGCCAGCAGCGCGCGATCTTCTGGCGCGTGAGCCTGTTCTCGCCCTTCGTCGGCTTCCTCACGCGCGTGAACATCGCCGTGCTCCTCGGCTACGGCGGCTGGCTCGTCATCCGCGGCGAACTCGCGTTCGGCACCGGACTCGTCGTCTTCGCGGGATTGCTCGAGCAGTTTTCCGGTCAGGTGAACAACGTCGCGGGCATCGTGAACTCGATGCAGAACTCGCTCATCGGCGCGCGCCGCGTGTTCGAGATTCTCGACGCGCCGGTCGAAATCAAATCGGCGCCCGACGCCGTGAAACCCGCGCGCCTGAGCGGGCACGTGCGGCTCGAGAGCGTCTATTTCGGCTACGAGCCGGGCCGGCTCGTCCTGCACGGCATCGATCTCGACGTGCCGCCCGGCCAATGCGTCGCGATCCTCGGCGCGACCGGCGCCGGCAAGAGCGCGCTGATGAGCCTCGTGCCGCGCTTCTACGACGCGACCGCCGGGCGCGTGACGATCGACGGCACCGACGTGCGACGCTTCGACGTGCAGGAGCTGCGGCGCAACATCGGTCTCGTTTTCCAGGAGAGTTTTCTCTTCAGCCACACTGTCGCGGCGAACATCGCCTTCGGCCAGCCGCACGCCACGCGCGAGCAGATCGAGCGCGCGGCGCGCATCGCCTCGGCGCACGACTTCATCACCGCGCTGCCGCAGGGCTACGACACCGTGCTCGGCGAGAGCGGCAACAATCTCTCCGGCGGCCAGCGCCAGCGCCTCGCGCTCGCGCGCGCGATCCTGCTCGAACCGCCGATCCTGCTGCTCGACGACCCGACGGCCGCAATCGACCCGGAGACGGAGCACGAAATCTTCGCCGCGCTCGACCGCGCCATCGCGGGCCGCACGACGTTCATCGTCGCGCACCGCCTCAGCACGCTGCGGCGCGCGGACACGATCGTCGTGATGGAGAACGGTCGCATCGTGCAGCGCGGCACGCACGAGGAGTTGATGCGGCAGAACGGCCCCTACGTCCGCGTGGCCGACCTGCAGCTCGTCGACGCCGGCACGCTGCACGACGGCGCGGAAGGGGGCGTGCGATGAAACGGAGCGCGGCCAGCGATCGCGACGTTCGCTCGCGGCCCGGCGCCGGTGCGCCTCAGCTTCCTGTAGCGGCGGTCTACGACCGCCGACGAACGAGAAAACGCCTGCGCTCGGCGGTCATAGACCGCCGCTACAGGAAGCTGGATGCTGCGCGCGTGCCGGATTCGGGAGGCGCCCGATGAAACCGCTGCCATCCAAACCGGCGCCTACGGCCGCTCAGCTCGTCCTCACGCGCCGCGAAGCCGACGAGGAGGACGAGGCGCAGTTCAAGCCGCTCGAGTGGGGCCTCATTCGCCGGCTCTGGACCTACACGCGCGTCGCCCGCGGGAAACGCAACTGGCTCGTCGCGCTGACGGTCGTGCGCTCGATCCAGATATCGCTGCTCACTTGGACGATGGCGCTGATCATCGGCGGGCCGATCGCGCGGCACGACGGCGCGCAGCTCGCGTGGGCCGTCGCCGGTTATCTCGCCCTCGCGCTCGTCACCGACGTCATGTTTCACTTCCGCCAGCGTTTCGCGCTCGAACTCGGCGAGGCGGTGGTGAACCAACTGCGCGCCGACATCTTCGCCCGCGTGCAATCGATGCCGCTGAGCTTTTTCCAGCGCGTGAAAGCCGGCCGCATCATCAGTCGCGTGACGTCCGATGTGGAAGGCGTGCGCGTGGGCATCCAGGACGTGTTGTTCGTCAGCACGGTGCAGCTCGGGCAGATGCTCGTGGCGGCGGCGCTGATGGCCTGGGCCAATTGGAAAATGTTTCTCGTCGTCGTCGCGCTCGCGCCGGTGCTGTGGATCGTCAACCGGCATTTCCGCACGAAACTCAGCATGCTCAGCCGCGCGGCCTCGGAGAGTTTCAGCCGCGTGACCGCGACGCTCGCGGAGTCGGTCAACGGCATCCGCGTGACGCAGGGCTTCGCGCGCCAGGCGACGAACGCCGGCCTCTTCCGCGGCCTGCTCGCCGACCACGCGCGCTACAACATCGCGCTCGCGCGCACCTCGGCGATCCTGACGCCGCTGCTCGAACTGAATTCGCAGTTCTTCGTCGCGGCGCTGCTGCTGCTCGGCGGCTGGCGCGCGCTGCACGGCGAGATGGAGATGGACACGCTCATCAAGTTTTTCCTGCTCGCGAACACGTTCTTCGCTCCGATCCAGATCATCGGCAACCAATACAACCAGGCGCTCGTCTCGATGGCCGGCGCCGAGCGCGTATTCCGCCTGCTCGATGCGAAGCCGGATTGGGAGGATGCGTCGGACGCCACACTGCTCGCGGATCCGCGAGCGGCGAAGGGACAAGTAACAAGTGACAAGTATCAAGAGAAAGACCGCGCGGCGTCGGCCATCGGTCCGGAATCTTGTCACTTGGAACTTGTCACTTCCCACTTGCCGGCGCGGAGTGCCGGCCTGCGCGTCGAGTTTCGCGACGTCGTCTTCGGCTACGATCCGGCGCGGCCGGTCGTGCACGGGCTGAACTTCGTTGCCGAGCCCGGGCAGGCGGTCGCGCTGGTCGGTCACACGGGCAGCGGCAAGAGCACGATCATCAATCTCGCGGCGAAATTCTACCTGCCGACGCTCGGCGAGGTGCACCTCGACGGCCGCGAGATTCGCACGCTCACGAGCCACTCGCTGCACCGGCAAATGGGGCTCGTGCAGCAGCAGAACTTTCTCTTCAGCGGCACGGTCGCGCAAAACATCCGTCTCGGCCGGCCCGAGGCGACGGATGCCGAGGTGATCGACGCGCTGCGGCGGCTCGATTGTCTCGATCTGATCGAGGCGTTGCCCGGCGGCATCCACGCCGAGGTTGGCGAGAAAGGCGGCGCGCTCTCGCTCGGGCAGCGGCAACTCGTGTGTTTCGCGCGGGCGTTGCTGGCGGACCCGCGGCTGCTGATTTTCGACGAGGCGACGAGCGCGATCGACACGCTCACGGAGGCGCGCCTGCAAAAGGCGCTCGTCACACTGCTGCGCGGGCGCACGAGTTTCATCGTGGCGCACCGACTGAGCACGATCCGGCAGGCGGATCTGATCCTCGTGCTCGACCGCGGCCGCATCGTCGAGCGCGGCAAGCATGCGGAGCTGCTCCAGCACGGCGGCATTTACGCGAGGTTGCATCGGCAATTCGTGCAGCTCGACGACGAGTAGGGCCGGTCTGCGACCGGCCCGGAGGAGCTTCGTTCGCGGGCGCCGTCCGCGAGCGGGGACTTTTTTGGCCGGTTGAAAACCGGCCCTACTTTTTTGCGGGCGCGATCGTCGGCCGTTCAGTTTCCGGCGGCCTGCGCGAGGGCGTCGAGAACCTTGCCGGGCGTGAGCAACTCCGGGAGCACGATGGGTTCGTTTTTGCCCGGGGCGTAGATCAGGTTGAACGGCACGGCGGAGCGGCCCCAGCGCGCGAGTTCGGCGGTGATGAGCGGATCCTTGTTCGTCCAGTCGCCGCGGAGCAGCACGACGTTTTTCTTCGCGAATTCCGCGAGCACGTCGTCGTTGTGGAAAACGGTGGCCTTGTTCGTCTGGCACGTGGCGCACCAGCGGGCGGTGAAGTCGACGTAGACGAACTTGCCCGCGCGCTGCGCGGCGGCGATGGCCTCGGGGCTCCATTTTTCCCAGGCGACTTGGTAGCCGGCGGGCGCGCCCGACGTGCCCGCGGTGGCGGCGGCGTTGGCGTCCTTTGGCCAGCCGACGGCGAGGCCCGCGGCGAGCAACACGACCGCGGCGAGTTTGCCCGCGAGTTGGCGCGCGGGTTTGCCGTAGCTCTGGCCAAAGCGCCCGTAGGCCCACGCTGCCATCGCGACGAGCACGAAGCCGAATGCGATGTTCAGCAGCGCGTAGTCGTCGCCCGCGGTTTGTCCGGCGAGCACCCAGAGCAGCCAGCCGACCGTCGCGTAGAGGGGGAACGCCATGAATTGCTTGAAGGTCTCCATCCACGCGCCGGGCCGCGGCAGGACTTTGATCGCCTGCGGGAAGATCGAGAGCAGCAGATACGGCAGCGCGAGACCGATGGCGATGGTGGTGAACACGAGCAGCGATTCGAACGCCGAGAGCGTGAGCGCGGCGCCGAGCGCGGGCGCGAGGAACGGCGCGCTGCACGGCGTCGCGACGAGCGTGGCGAGCGCGCCGGTGAAGAACGAGCCCGCGAGACCGTCCTTCGCCTGCAAATTGGCGCCGGCGCCGGTCGCGGAGAGGCCGACCTCGAAGAGCCCGCTCATGTTGAGCGCGAAAATCAGCAGAAACGCCGCCATGCCGCACACGAAGGCCGGCGACTGCAGTTGAAAGCCCCAGCCGAGTTGCGCGCCGCCCGAGCGGAGCGCGAGCAGCACGCCGGCGAGCGTCCAGAACGACACCAGCACGCCCGCCGCGAACACGAGGCCGTGTTGCGCGACCTTGGCGCGGTGACTGCCCGACTGGTTGACGAAGCCCATGATCTTGATGCCGAGCACGGGAAACACGCACGGCATCAGGTTGAGAATGAGCCCGCCGACGAACGCGAGGAACAGCGTGCCAGCGAGCGAGGCCGGTTGTTGAGAGTTGAGAGTTGAGGGTTGAGAGCCGGAGGCGGAAGAACCGGAGCCGCCGCTGTTCGTCGCGTTCGCGGCGGGCGTCTTCGCCTCCTTCATCGGCTCGCGCACGACGAACGGCGTGTCGACGAGCAGGCCGGCGTAGCCGGTGCCGGGACCGAAGCCGTTGGCGGAGGCGAGCACGCCTTTGAGGCCCGCGGCGTCGGCGGGTGCGTCGCTCGAGGCGGTCATTTCGAGGACGGTCGTGCGGCCGTCTTGCTTCATCGTTTGCGCGACGGCGTAGTCGACCACGCCGGCTTCGTCGAAGTAGTGCAGCTCGGTGAACGCATGCGCGTCCTTCTCGTCGCGCGGCGTGACGCGGAGCGTGATCTTGTTGCCGTCGCGGCGCGCGGAGAATGCCCAGCGGTCGTCCTTTTTCGGCAGGTCGGAGAACGCGTTGTTGAAAAGCCGCGCGACGGTCATGTCGGCGTCGGGCTTCCCGGTCTTGACGGGGCGAGTGAGTTCGAGCGACGCGTCGCCGGGCATGCACGAGTCCTTGCACATGAGCCACTCGACGGCGGCTTTCAGCGTGACGGTCGAGCCGGCGGCGAGGTTGGCGGGCGGCGTGATTTGCGTGAAGAGAAACACCTGACCTTCGTAGCCGTTGCCGGTGATCTTGCCGGAGGTGTCGCGCACGGCGTGCGGCGTCGGCCACACGATCGGGCCGGCGGTGAAACCGGCGGGCAGCGTCCAGGCGATCGAGGTCGGGTAACCCGTGCCGGCGTTGATCCAGTAGCTGTGCCAGTGCGCGTCGTGGTTCATTTTCAGCGCGACCCAGAACGGCTGGCCGGGCTGGATCGACGCGTCGGCCGAGACGAGTTCGACGGTCACGGCGCCGTTGGTCACGGGCTTGGCCGCAACGGAGGCGGCGACGGCGAGCGCGAACAGGAGGCCGAGAGCGGCGCGAAACAGACGACGGAAGTTCATCACGGTGAGAGTAAGTGGGACGGACCTTATTTCAAACGCCGCTCGGTAACTGAACTGATACGCGGAGGGGCGCTTTGTTCTTAGACGGACGAGTCGCCGGTGTCCGCGAAGAGTTTCGTCGAGTAGTAGCGCTCCGCGCGGTCGCAGAGGATCGTGACGACTTGCGCGCCGGGGCCGAGTTTCTGCGCGGTGCGCAGCGCGGCGACGACGTTGGCGCCGGACGAAGTGCCGACGAGCAGCCCGAAGTCGCGCGCGAGGCGGCGCGTCATCGCGAGGGCGTCGGCGCTGGCGACTTTTTCCGGCCAGTCGATGGGCACGCCCTTCAGCAACGGCGGCAGATAGCCGCCCGCGACGCCTTCGATGCTGTGGCAACAGGGCGACTCGCCCGAGAGCATCGCGGCCTCGGCCGGCTCCATCGCGACGACCTTGATGTCGGGGTGCGCGGCGCGGAGCGCGCGGCTGCAGCCGTTGAGCGTGCCGCCGGTGCCGTAGCCGCTGACGAACGCGCTGATGTGGCCCGGCAACTGCGCGAGGATTTCGCGGCCGGTGTGGTCGACGTGATCCTGCGCGTTGAGCGGGTTGGCAAATTGCCGCGGGAGAAAAATGCGCGAATCGCGCGCGGCGATTTCCTCGGAGATCTCGATGCCGGTGATGTAGCCGCGGTCGGCCTTGAAGAGCTGCAGCTCCGCGCCGAAGTGCCGCATCAGGTGCCGGCGCTCCACGCTCGCGCTCTCGGACATGAGGATCTTCACGCGGTAGCCGAGGGCGGTGCCGACCATGGCGAGCGCGATGCCGGTGTTGCCGCTCGTGCACTCGAGGATGACGGAGTCGGGCTTGAGCAGGCCGCGCTCGCGCGCATCGAGCAGGATGCAGGCGGCGAGCCGGTCCTTGATCGAACCGCTCGGGTTGAGGAACTCGGCCTTCGCGTGGATCGTCACGCCCGCTTCCGGAAAATGCAGCGGCACAAGCGGCGTGCGGCCGATGAGAGCGAGGAGCGGCGGCAGCGCCGTCGCCGGAGCGGAGAGAGCAGGGGAGTTCATCGCGCGAGGGGTCAAGTTACCAGATCGGCCGCGGCGAAACCATAGGCCGTTGGAGTCATGCCCGTCGAGTCAGGCCGTGCGGCCGGGCGCAGTCATCAGCGAAAACAGGATCACCCAGAAGCAGTTCACCAACGAACAAAGCGGCAACTGTAACGCCAGCGGCAGCGCGTAGATGCAGCTCACGGCCGGCACCCACACCGCCCACACTGCGATCATCACCGGCAACACGCGTCGATAATACCAGCGCGGCGTCCGCAGATCGGCGAGCGGCTCCGCCCAGCGCCAGCCCGCGTCCTTCCAGCCGTAGACGAGCACCGCGATCGGCGCGGCGAAGAGCGGGTTGTAGACCAGTTGGTCGACCGCGACCTTCGGCAAAATCGTCGCTAGTTCCGGGCCGTCGCCGAACATCGCCGCTTGCAGCCGGTAGAAAACGTCGACTTCGAATCCTTTGTAGGCCCAGAACAAAACGAAAAACGCGCCGTGCCGCCCCGGGTGCAGCGCGCGCGTCGCCGGATGAAAATGCAGGTAGAGAAACGGGATCAGCCCCGCGAACAGCGCTTGCGCCGCCGCGCCGTAGGCCCAGCCGCAGCGCACGCGAAACTCCGCCACGCCGTCGAGCCACCCGTGCACCGCCGGCACGTGATAGTAGCTCGTCACGACCATCGCCGCCGCCGATACGAGCACGATGCCGGGCAGCGTGAGGCGCCGGGCGGATTCGAGTCCGGCGCGCCACGGCGGCACGGGCGCGAGCGGCGCGGTGACACAGGTGGACATGCGAGCGGCGAGCACACACGTGCTGCGCCCGTCCGGCGAGCGCGAAGCGGTGGGACTTTCGGCCCACGGGTAGGGCGAGTCGTCCCCGACGAGCCGCGAACGACGCCGCGTTTGCGCGGCGGCTCGTCGGGACGACTCGCCCTACCACCTCAGCGCGGCTTACGCCGCGCGCCCCAACGACGAGCGCCGCCGCCCTTTCCATTAGGCGGTGCGCGGAAAATTTTCCGCTCACGTTTCCGAGCTCGACTCGCGTGCGGCGCGGGCGTGGGGTGGCGCCGGTCCCTCTCCCGCCTTGCCCGAGAACAACGACGAGCTTTCGCGTTGGTTTGCCGCTGAAGTGCAGCCGCACGAGCCGGCGTTGCGCGCGTGGCTGCGAAGTCAGTTCCCGAATTTGCCCGATCCGGACGATCTCGTGCAGGAAACCTACACGCGCGTGCTCCGCGCCCGCGAGCGCGGCGAGGTCCGCACCGCGCGGGCGCTGTTGTTCACGACGGCGCGGAACCTCGCGATCGATTGGGCGCGCCGCAACCGGATCGTCGCGTTCGAGCCGATAGCGGAAGTCGACGCCCCGCCCGTCTACGACGAGGGGCGAGGCGTCGCCGAGAGCGCCGCCCACCGCCAGGAACTCGAAATTTTGACTCACGCCATCCAGTCGCTGCCCGACCGCTGCCGCCAGGTGCTCACCTTGCGGAAAATCTACGGCCTGTCCCAAAAGGAGGTCGCCGCGCAGCTCGGCATCTCCGAGCACACCGTCGAGGTGCAGGTGGCCAACGGCATGCGCCGCTGCACGGAATTCCTCGCGCGCCACGGCCTCCCCTGAACCCCGCGCCATGCGTCTCTCCCCCGAAGATTCCCCGCTTTCGCCGCTGCCGGACGCCGTCGTCGCCGCCGCGTCGGCCTGGCTTGCGCGCCGCGATCGCGGTTTCACGCCGGCCGAGCAGGACGCCTACCTGCAATGGCGGCGCGAGGACGAGCGTCACGCCATCGCCGTCGCGCGACTGGAAAAAGCCTGGAGCGCGCTCGACACGCTCGCCGAGTGGCGCCCCGAGCACAGCCAGAAGCCGAACCCCGATCTGCTCGCCGTGCCGCGCCGGCGCATCTGGCGCGCGACCGGTGCGCTGCTCGCGCTCGCCGCGGCGGTCGCGCTGGCATTCGTGATTTTCAAACCCTTCGACGCCACGCCGGCCACCGTGCAGGTGGCGCGGCAATCCGAACTGCGCACGCTGGCCGACGGCTCCGTGGTCGAACTCAACAAGGACGCGGAGATCACCGTCGACTACTCGGCCGCTGAGCGGAACATCAAGCTGCTGCGCGGCGAGGCGTATTTCACCGTCGCGAAAAACCCCGACCGCCCGTTCATCGTCACCGCCGGCGGCGTGCGCGTGCGCGCGGTCGGCACGGTCTTCAATGTCCGCTTGAGCGGCAGCGACGTCGACGTGCTCGTCACCGAGGGCAAGGTCCGCATCGATCCGCCCAAGCCCGAGGAACCCGGCGTGAGCGGCGCGCTCAACGCCGCGCTGGTCGGCGCGCGCGAGCGCACCACCGTCAACGCCGCCGTGCCCACGCCGCTCGCCCCCGAAGTGGTCGAAGCCACCGGCGACGAGATCGAGTCGACGCTCGCGTGGCAGGGCGTGCGCATCAAGTTCCGCGACACGCCGCTCGACGAAGCGGTGGCGGAGTTCAACCGCTACAACAAGGAGACGCGCATCGTGATCGCCGACCGACGCATCGCGAAGATTCCGTTGCGGGGGAATTTCCGCGCCGACAACGCTGACGCCTTCGTGCGGCTCGCGCAGGAAATCCTCGGCGTGCACGTCGATCAGGAAGACGGCCGCTACATCCTGCGCGCGACCGCGCAGCGCTGAGTCGCGGCCGCTCGGACGCGAGTCGGCGCGCGGCGCTTCGACGGCGATAATGGAAATGGCGGCGCGGGTCGTCGTCTCCTGTGTCGGGCACCCCACTCCCTCCCCGGCCACCTCCCACACCTAACCTATGAACACACCGAGCTCGTTACCCTGGTCGCGCCGGCTTCGCGCCGCGGCTCTTCTCGTTTCGTTCGTTTTGACGACCTTCAGCGCCGCCGCCGCGGTCGAAGCGGCGAAAAAATCCTACGCCATCCCCGCCGGCTCGGCGTCCGAGGCGTTGGCTGCTTTCACCGAGCAATCCGGCGAGCAGATCGTCTATCCCATCGACGTCGTGCGCGGCGTCCGCACCAACGCCGTGACCGGCGCGCTCACTGCGCGCGCCGCGCTCGATCGACTCGTGGCCGGCACCGACCTGGTCGTCGTGCAGGACGCTGGCACCGGCGCCCTCGGCCTCCGCCGCGCGAGTGACCGTCCAGCGCCGACGGTCGCCGCGAAAGACCTCCAGCCCGCGGTGAAGCTCCAGGAATACCGCGTGCTGGGCACGCGCATCCGGCAGAGCGAGAGCGAGGGCCCGACGCCCGTGAATCTCTACGACGCGAACTACATCCGCTCCACCGGCGCGCTGAACCTCGCGGATTTCCTCAAGACGCTCCCGCAAAATTATTCCGGCGTGCCCTCGGGCCGCGCGAGCACGCCCAACGAGCTGAATCCGGAATCCGGTCTCTACACCGAGAACAACACGCCGAGCTTCAGTTTCGTCACTGGCAATTTTGAAAACCCGCTCGGCCAGACCGGCGTTTCCGGCGCCAGCCTGCGCGGACTCGGCTCGGGCTCGACGCTGGTTCTCGTCGATGGCCGCCGCGTCTCGCAATCCGGCGCGGGCAATCGTTCGAGCGGCACGCAGCAGGGCTTCGTCGATCTCAACACCATCCCGCTCGGCATGGTCGACCACATCGAGATGATCACCGACGGCGCGTCCGCCCTCTACGGCGCGGACGCCGTCGCCGGCGTCATCAACATCGTGTTGAAGAAGGACTGGGTCGGCAACGAGCTCAGCGAAACCCTCAAGGTGGCCGCGCACGGCGGCGGTCAGGAGCATTCGAGTTCGCTCACGACGGGCTTCACGGGCCTGAACGGCCGGCTGCGCGGCACGGTGAACGTGAACTATTACGATCGTCGTCCGCTCAAGGCCTCGCAGCGCTCGTTCACGAAAAATCAGGACCACCGCGCGATGATCGCGGGCTACGACGTGAACGGGAATCCCGTCTACGGTCGCGACCGCCGCTTGAATTGGGGCTACCCCGTCGTCGTCCAGGCGCGCACCGGCACGCTCAACGGCATCGTCGACGCCAACGGCAACCCGACGCGCTGGGCCGTGCTGAAGGACGGCGTCGCACACGCGACTTCGCTGGCCGACTTCACCGGCGTCGGCCCCGGTCCGCTCAATTCCGCCTCGGGCATCCGCCAGGGCAACACGGCGGCGTTCGACGACCTCATTCCGAGAAGCGAACGCTACGGCGCCTCGGGCAATTTCAATTTTACCGTGAACCCGCGCCTCGAAGTCTACGCGAAATACTACTTCAGCGACGTGCGCGGCCGCACCGAGACGCAGCCGGGCGTCACCTCGGTCGCGACGAGTTCGGGCTTCGGCAATTTCGCCTCCGTCGTGCCGGCGGCGTTCAACCTCTTCGGCCAGGACGTGGCGATCGGCATGCTGCACCCGGAGTTCGGTTCCATCTGGCAGAAGACGCACACCAAGGCGCACAACTTCACGCTGGGCGCGACCGGCCTGCTCGGCGGCACGTGGCGCTACGACACCGGTTTCAATTACCAGCACCAGGCCGCCAGCCAGCTCACGCGCAATTTCAACGGCGCCGCCATCACCGCGGCGCTGAGCAACGCCGACGCGGCGCAGCGCCTGAATCCGTTCGTCGACGGACGCGCCGCCAGCAGCGGCCAGGATGCGATCTACGAAAAATTCGCGATCTACCCGTCGGTGGACAACAATGTCACGTCGACGAGCTGGGATTTTCAGGCGGACGGCGAGCTGTTTCCGCTCCCGGGCGGGCCGGTGCAACTCGCGGTCGGCGGCACTTACACTCACGGGGAAAACGAAGGCACATCGATCAGCTACAGCCTCGCCGCCACGCCGGTCGCCACGACGCGGCTCGTCGGCGGCGCCCGCGAATCTTACGCCGGTTTTTCCGAACTTTCAGTCCCCGTCTTCGGCAAGCCCAACGCACGCCCGTTGCTCCGCCGCCTCGATCTCCAACTCGCCGAGCGCTACGAGAGCCAGGACGACGCCGGACACACCACCGTGCCGAAGATCGGCCTCGTCTGGGTGCCGCACTCGTCGTTGCTCCTCCGCGCGAATTACTCCCAAGGCTTCCGCCCGCCGGCGCTCACCGAATACCAGGTCGCGAACTCGACGTTCAACAGCACGCTGCTCGATCCGCGCCGCGGCGGCGCCAGCACCAGCAACGTCGCCACCACCTCCGGCGCGAACCCGAACATCCGGCCCGAGACCTCGCGCACGGATTTCTACGGCCTCGTTTTCGAGCCGCCCTTCGCGAAAGGCGTCACGCTCCAGGTAAATTACTACCGCACGATCCAGCGCGACGTCATCCAGCAGCTCAGCGCCCAGACGATCATCAACAACGAGGCGCTGTTCCCCGAGCGCATCACGCGCGCCGCGCCCGACGCCACCGACATCGCACTTGGTCAGCCGGGCCGGATCACCGCCGTCGACATCACTTTCGATAATTTCGGCGAGGTGCGGAACGAGAGCGTCGATTTCATCGCCGAATACCGCCTGCCGTGGGAACAGTATGGCCGCTGGCGCGTGGCGCTGAACGCCTCGCACACGCTCGAGTCGACGCGCGAGCTGCGCCCCGGCCAGCCGGCGATCAGCGACGGCGGCGACACCTACGGCGCGCCCGACTGGAATTTCACCGGTGGCATCTACTGGAACCGCGGTCCGTGGAACGCCTCGGCCTTCGCGCTTTATATCAGCGGCTTCAACACCAACTCCGGCGGCAATCCGTGGACGAACAACACGTCGATCGTCACCAGCCTTTATCCCGCGCTGTGGAAGATCGACGTGCGCGGTGGCTACGAATTCCTCAACGGCGTCTGGCGCGGCCACGGCAAGGGCCTCCGCCTCCAGCTCGGCGTCGCGAACCTCTTCGATCAAGAGCCGCCGTTCGCCGACAACATGTATGGCTACAACGGCTCGCTGCACAGCCAGTGGGTGCTCGGCCGCGCCTACGAGTTCTCGTTCGTGCTGCCGTTCTGATCCTCGCCTTCAGCCGCCGCGGCCTTCCGCGGCGGCGTTTCACTTCCATTCCGTTTCCTATGAAGTTCCTCACTGTCCTCGCTTGTTTGAGTCTTTGGGTTTCTGCCATCGCGCAAACCGCCACCGTCGCGCCGTCCGCGCCTTCCACGCGCCCGGGGCCGAAACCGGGCGAGCTCGCGCCCGACTTCACCGTCGCCGGGCCCGACCTTCGCGAGATCAAACTCTCCGATTTCCGCGGCAAACTCGTGCTCGTCGACGTTTGGGCGACGTGGTGCGGCCCGTGCGTCGCCTCGATGCCGCACAACAGCGCGTTCGCGGAAAAATACGCCGCCAACGATCTCGTCGTCCTCGCGGTCTGCGCCGACGACTCGCGCGCGAACTACGACGGCTGGGTGAAGCGCAACGCCGACAAATACAAATTCCGCACCGCACACGATCCCGCCGGCAAGGACGGCTGGGCCGCGTCCGTCTTCAACACGCACTACGGCGTCACCGGTTTCCCGACGCTCTTCCTCATCGGCCGCGACGGCCGCCTGATCGGCTCGACGGGCGGCGGCGGTCCGACCGTGAACCCGAACGTCCTGCGCCTGCTCGCCCGAGGCGGTTTGCCCGTCGATCTCAGCGGCCTGCCGCCCGAGGACACCAACCGCCCGAAGTCGATCCCGATGCTCGCGAAGACCGTCGCGATGCCGACCGCGGCGAATCCCACCCTGCGCTTCGCCAACATGGCCGCCGGCGAAACCGTGCCGGATTTTTCGACGACCGACGCCGCCGGCCGCACTGTGAAGCTCTCCGATTTCCGCGGGAAGACCGTGTTCATCAATTTCTGGACCGGCGCCCGCAACCCGCCTGACGACGTCGCGAAAATTGCCGCGAGCTACGCGGACCAAGGCCTCGCCGTCTGGGCGATCAACACCGCCACGCAGCGCGCCGACTTCGAGAAATGGGCGGGCAGCCTCGGCGCCACGCCCGGCTACACCGTCTCGTGGGATCCGGCCGGCACCGCGATGATGGAGGCCGTTTCCTACATGATCTTCGGAGCGGGCATGTATCCCGCCTACTGTGTCGTCGGCCCCGACGGCAAACTCGTCGGCGGCATCATCGGCATGGGCCCGCGCGTCAGCGGCTGGCTCCGCGAAATCCTCCTGCGCGCCGATGTGAAACTCGCCGACGGCGACAAAGCGCTCATCGAGCAGGCGCTCGCCGCCGCGCGCGCGAACCCCCCCGCTGCCGCCCCGATGGGCGGCGGCCTGCTGCCCGCCGCGAAAGCGCCCGCGCCCGCCGGCGGCGTGGCCGCGGCTGCGATCCAGCCGAAGGGCAACGTCGGCGGCGGCATGACGCCCGCGTCGCGCATTTCGACGCTCGGCGCCGGCGACGTCGCGCCCGACTTCGCGATGCAGGACGTCACCGGCCGCGAGGTGAAATTGTCGGACTTCAAGGGCAAGGTCGTGATCCTCGACTTCTGGGCCACGTGGTGCGGGCCGTGCATCGCCTCGTTCCCGCACACACAGAAGCTCGCGGCTAAATACAAGGACCAGGACGTCGTCGTCCTCGCCTCCGGCACGAGCGACGCGATCGCGAAGTTCAAGGAGTGGATTCCGAAGCACCAGCCGAAGTATCCCGACCTTCAGTTTTTCTTCGACGCGAACGAGCGCGGCGGCGCGACGTTCGAGCAGCGCGCCTCCGCGCGCCTCTACCACGTCGTCGGCATTCCGACGCAGTTCGTCATCGGCCGCGACGGCAAGATCGCCGCGACCATCGTCGGCAACGGTGGCGAAGACGACGCCCGCACCGAAGCCGCGCTCGCGAGCGTCGACGTAAAGGTCGACGATGCGATCGCCGCCAAAGGCCGCGAGCAGCTCGCGAAATCCGCCGCCGAGGAGAAGGCGCGCGCCGCCTCCGCCGCCGATGCGGAAAAGAATCCGCGTCCGCCGTTCAACACCGATCTCGGCAAACTCAAGATCGGCGCCACCGTCGGCGATCTCGATGTGCTGAAGCTCGACGGCTCGACCGCCAAGCTCGCCGATTTGCTCGCGGGTCACGTGACCGTCGTCGGCGTGTGGAGCGGCGCCCACGGCCCGAGCGACGATTTCCTCGCGCGCTGGAAGTCGTGGGGCGAGAAGTATCCCGGTGTCACGTTCCTCGGCGTCGGCGGCTACGCGGCGCTCGACGCCGTGCAGAAATGGCAGACGGAAAACGCCGCGAAATTCGCCGGCACGCTCGTCGCCGATCCCGCCGGCGCCCCGCCGCGTCCGGCGAAGGAGACGGACGAGCTCACCGACGACGAGCGCACCGTCTACCGCAAGGCCTCGTCCGAGCACTTCGCGAAAATTTTCACGTTCAAACTCGCCGGCGTCATGACGCCGATTCCGACGACGATCGTGTTCGACGCCTCCGGCAAACTCGTCGGCTGGAGCGCGGGCTTCGGCAGCCGCTACGACGAGACGCTCGGCAATCTTCTCCTCCGTGCCGGCGTGAAACTCGCCGCCGCCGACCTGCCGGCGAAAGTCTGGACGGCGGAGGACATCGCGGCCGCCACGCCGAAACCCGAGCCGAAAGTCGAGCTGTTGAAGGTCGGCGCGCTCGCGCCCGACTTCGTTTCGCAGACGATCGACGGCAAGGACGTGAAACTCTCCGCTCTGCGCGGCAAGGTCGTCGTGCTGGATTTCTGGGCGACGTGGTGCGGCCCATGCCTGGCGTCGATGCCGCATACGCAGGAGGTCGCCGCGCACTACAAGGACCAAGGCGTCGTCGTCCTCGCCAACTGCACCAGCGACACGCGGGCGAAGTTCGAGCAATGGGTGAAGACCAACGGGGAAAATTATCCCGACATCCTCTGGACGCACGACGCCGCGGAGCGCACGCCGACACGCGTCTCGCACGCCCGCTATGGCGTCAACGGCATCCCCTGCCAGTTTGTCATCGATCGCGAGGGCAGGATTGTGGACATCGTGATCGGCTACCTGAAAGGCGAAGCGATCCTCGAGGCCGCGCTCTCGAAGGCCGGTGTGAACGTCGACCCCGCGCTCGTCGCGAAAGGCGCCGCCGACCTGAAGCGCCGCGGCTGAAACGATCCTCCGTTCGCGGTCAAAATGGACCGAAAGGCCCATGGATCGCGCCGGCGCTCGCTGCTACACTGCCGCCCGTTGTAATGTGTGTGTGGAAGCCCGTCACCGCTTAGCGGGGGCGGGCTTCTGTCTTTCGTTGCGGCAGGACTAGTGGAGCAGCGCCCCCAGTCGGTTGAGAGCCGACCGCGCTGCACGGCAACAGCCGCATCATCCCGGTCGCGACCGCATCCGCCCCGCGTCGTCCGCCCACCCGGCCCGCCGACTCGGAAACCGCCCCAGCATCGCGCGGCCGGCGCGCCGGTCCGAAGAGATTAACTCAATTCTAGGACTCCCCATGCACCTCTCGTTCCGCTCCCCGCTTTTCGTTCTGTCAGCGTTGCTGGCTTCCGCTGCCGCCGCCCAATCGAGCACCACCAGCTCCTCGTCGTCCAACGCCAGCACCACGAACACCACGACCACGGCGTCCGCCGCCACGACCGCGACGCCGCAATCCGCCCCCGCCGCACCCGCCGCGGTCACGACACCGCCGGGCGCGACCGCTCCGAATGTCGTCGTCCAACCGCCGCGCCCCGTCACTTCTCCGGCGGGCGATCCGCCGCAGACACCCTCGACCGCCGTCAACCCGCTCGCGCCGAATCTCCCGCCCGCGTCCGGCGCCGCGCAGGCGATCGTGAACAGCACCACCGCCGCGCCCGGCGCGACGGCCGCCACGACACTCGCCATCGAGCCGACGAACCTCAACGAACTCGCCGCCGCCGGCCTCGACGTCGCGCTCAACCCCACGGTCGCACTCGCCACGCTGCGCACCGCGCCGATCGCGAATCAGCAAACCGTCCTGCGCTCGCTCCAGACGCGCGTCGACGCGACCACGCGCGCGCTGATCGACCTCCGCGCGCAAGCCCGCGCCAACGGCGTCGCCGGAGCGGGTCCGAATTTCGATCAGGCGGCCGAGGAAATCCGCGTGCGCGAAATCGCTTTGCGCGACGCCCTGAGCTCCGCCGGCAGCACCGCCGACGAAGCCGCCTGGCGCCAGGCCCAGACGCAGATCGCGACGCTCTACCAAGCCTACGCCGACGCCGTCCAACGCGCCCGCGCATTCCTGCAACCCCCGCCGCAGCCCTGAACGAAACTTCGTAATATGGAGTTTGCGCGGCGCTTTGTCGCAGCGTAGCAGCCGACGTGTGTCGGCTGTCGCGCACGGCGCTTCTTGTAGGAGCGGCTTTACGCCGCGATCCGAACGCGGCATGCGCCTCGCACCAATCGCGGCGTAATACCAACGTCCGCTAGCTAATAGACTTTACGAGGCGGGCGGAAGCCGCTGAGATGGACGGATGGCTCGCACCTTTCCGTTGTTGGGAGAAGAGTTGGTCAAACAGATCGAGACGGCGTGGGCCGAGCCCCAGCCGGAGTG
>JACPIT010000004.1 GCA_016187945.1 Opitutia bacterium | reverse complement strand
GAGCTCGCGCAAGAGCAGCACGCCCCCGTCACTGCTCAACGTGCCGCCCGTGAAGTCCGCCACCACCTCGCGCCGCCCCAGCGCTTGAAACCGGAACGAAGTCTGCTGACAGTCTGTCGGAAACCGGGCGTCGGTGACCGTTGCAGGGGATTGTTTCATCACCAACCATTTCAGCAGTTATCGCGCCCGGTTTCTTTCCTCGCGGTGAAATATCCGGGCTAAGGCTCGCCGATCACGCCGCCGGGGGGAGGGCGCACCTTCGAGGCATCGCACTCGTCGTCGGCCTGGTGCGCCAAGAACGTGATATCCCCGTCGCGGCGGAGCGGGCCGCTCCGCCCTACCCGACGCAAGGCCGTCGTCAGTCAATGGCGCGAGTCTCACTAGCGGTCGTTCGCGAGGACTTGGCGGACGGTGGCGCGGAGCGTGGCGAGGTCGAAGGGCTTCGCGAGACAAGGGGAACGGCTCTCGCCGGCCGGGAGCAGGTGGCGGCCGTAGCCGGTCGCATAGATGACGCGCAGTTCCGGGGCGTCGCGGCGGAGGCGGGCGGCGAGTTCGCGGCCGTCGAGCGTGCCGGGCATCACGACGTCGGTGAAAAGCAGATCGATCGAGGCGCGGTGTTGCTGCCAGAGCGCGAGCGCTTCGTCGCCATTGGCGGCGACGAGAACGCGGTGACCTTCGTGCTCGAGGAATTCGCGGACGAGTTCGCGGACCGGCGCCTCGTCTTCGGTGAGAAGAATGGTCGCGTGGGTGCGCGGCGCGGCGTCGATCGCTGAGGCCGGGGCGGTCGGAGTCTGGGGCGCGGCGGCGGACGCGGCGGCCGGCAGATAGACGTCGAAGGTCGTGCCGTGTCCGATGGCGCTGGTGACCTCGATCCAGCCTTGGTGCTGTTGGACGATGCCGAATACGGTCGCGAGGCCGAGACCCGTGCCTTGGCCGACTTCCTTCGTAGTGAAGAACGGCTCGAAGAGCCGCGCGAGGTGCGCGGGGGCGATGCCGGTGCCGGTGTCGCGCACGGTGAGGACGATAAACCGACCGGGGCGGGCGTCGGCGGGGCGCGTGGCGAGGCTGGCGGCGTCGACATCGGCCACGCGCGTGGCGAGCGCGAGCGTGCCGGATTTCGGCATGGCGTCGCGTGCGTTCACGGAGAGATTGAGCAGGATTTGTTCGACCATGCTCGGGTCAGCGCGCACGACCGGGAGCGCGGGGGCGCAGTCGAGCTCGATGGCGATTTGCTCGCCGAGCAGGCGCGTGAGGAGCTGGTGCATCGCGCGCAGCGTGTCGTTCACGTCGAGCAACACGGGTTGCATCGCCTGCTGGCGGCTGAAGGTGAGGAGCTGGCGCGTCAGGCCGGCGCCGCGGCGGGCGACATCGGCGATCTGCTGGAGCGAGCCGCGCAAATCGGGCGGGAGGCGCGGCTCGAAGAGCAGCATCTGGGACTGGCCGAGGACGACGGTCAGGAGGTTGTTGAAATCGTGAGCCACGCCGCCGGCGAGCTGGCCGATGGCTTCCATTTTTTGCGCCTGCCGGAGCTTCTGCTCGATGCGGACGCGCTCGGTGAGATCCTCGAAGACGCCGAGGATTTTTCCGCCGATGACGCTGGTGACGACGTGGACGTGGCGCTGCGACCCGTCGGCGCAGGTGATGGGGAGTTCGGCGGTGGTGGAGCTTTCGCCGCCTTGCGCGCCGAGTTGGGCGACGTCGACTTGCCAGCGGGCGAGGAGTTCGGCGCGGCGCGCGGGGTCGGGGTAGGCGCGGCGGAACCAGTCTTCGATCGTCGGGATGTCGGACAGGGTGTAGCCGAAGAGCGTGGTGAATTTGTGATTCACGAACTCGACTCGGCCGCGCTCGTCGGTCCACGCCGCCGCGATCGGCAAGTCCTCGAGCAGGCGGCGGAAGTGCTGCTCGCTCGCCTGCAACTCGCGGGTGCGATGGGCGACTTGCCGGCGGAGCAGGTAAGTCCAGGCGACGAAGCCCAGCAGCAGCACGCTCAAGCCGGCGACGCCGCGCCAGACCAGCGCCGGGATGCGCCAGCGCGGCTGGGTCGGGTCTTCGCCGGTCCAGCGGGAAAAAATGCGGAGACGTTGTTCCGGGGAGATGCGTGCGAGGCCTTTTTCGAGGATGTCGCGCAGGCGCTCGTCGCCGCGGCGCACGGCGAAGTGTTGCGGCACGGTGAAGACGATCTCCGGCAGCGGGCGCAGATTCGTGAAACCTTGCTCGGAGATCACGAAGGCGCCGACCGGCAGCGTCTCGAGCATGGCGTCGATTTCGCCGAGCGAAACGCGGCGGAATCCCTCGGCGGTGTTCGCCACGGGGACGGCGACGACATCGGGGTGATTGCGCGTCAGCCACGAGTGCGCGCCGGCGCTGCGCACCACGCCGACGCGGCGGCCGGCGAGTTCGGCGAAGCCGGTTTTCCAACGCGAGTCGGCCGCGACATAGAGGACGTTCGGCACGGAGAGGTAGGGTTCGGTGAACGCGAGGAACGTCTCGCGCTCCGCCGTGCGCGTGAGCGTGCCGAGCAGATCGACCTCGCCGCGCCGCACGCCGTCGAGCACGGCGTCCCAGGTCGGGTAGCGCACCGTCTCGATCTTCACGTGGAGCTCGGCGGCGAGCAGATCGAGAATCTCCGGCGTGACGCCCGCGACGCGGCCGTCGGCGCGGAAAAATTCAAACGGTGGAAACGCCGGATCGGGCGCGTAGCGGAGCGGGCTGCGCTGTTGGAGAAAGCTCCGCTCGTCCGGCGTCAGCGTATCGGGCGCCGCCAGCGCGAGCATCGCGGCGATGCCGCAGGTCGCGAAAAAAAGAAGGAGCGATCGGATCGCGCGGACGCATGGGATCACGACGGGAGCATGGATGCGGCGTCTCGGGCGGTCCAGCAAATGCCCGTGGATTTCTCCTGGATTGACTGGGAAAGCTTGAGCGAACGCCCGGCTTCTCCGCGATGCGCGACGGACCCGCGCTGGCGGCCCGATGCCCGAGCGATGCACCGACCGTTGCGGAGGGGCTCGCTCGCTTTGGACGAGTCGCGGCTTGGCGCCTTGCGCGCCGCCGCCCTCCGGCCGTGCGGCCGGTCGGAGGGGGCGGGCGCGGTCGCGGTTAAGCGGCCGAAGCGCGGGCGAACATCCGGAGGATGACTTCGCCGCCCGGGAGTTGGGTGAAGAAGGCGTCGCGCCGCTGTCGGGCCTCGTGGAGATTCGAGGTCTTGAGCGAGGCGCGGATGCGCTGCTTCGTGAACGGATCCGGGAAAAGCGTGTAGTGGATGAACCACGTCCCGTTATTGTTGAACAGGTGGTGATTCGGCCCGCCCGAGTTCGCCTGCGGGCGAGTCGATAAGCGGGGGAAGCCCGGATGCACGCGCGGGGCGGTCGTCTGGGTTTCGGCGTTCAGGGTAACGACGGGAGCGGTGGCGATGTTCATGGGAGAAAAACAAAAAGGCCGCCCTGAGTTGGGCGGCCTGTGATTTGGAAAGGGGATTTAGGTGGTGGCTAAATGGATTACAGGGCGCCCGTGAGTTCACGCAGAATAGCTTTCGACGTGGCATACCACGGCGTAAGATTCATCGAGACTTTGGCGACGACCTGGATCATTTAAGGTGCAGGTGGTTTAGCGGAGGGAGAGGGCGCGTCAACTCTGTGTTTTCGGCTATGACAGGAAGCTGCGGGCGATGCGTTCAGCCTTTGACGCGGCTGGCGGGGCCGGGGATGCCTTTGACGGTCTCGATTTCCCGCATCGTCTTCAATGCGGCGTCGTAGGCTTCGCGGGGCGGGCGCTCGGTCGCGGGGCCACGATTGAACTTCTGCACCGTGCGGAAAGCGGCGAAATAGCGCTCATCGTTTAGGAGCGTGCTCAGGGAGCCCATCTGTTCGATGAACTTCGCGCGAAGATCGCGAATCGCGTCTTCGGCCGCTTTCAACGTGGTGCGCTGTTTGTATTCCCAACCGGGCTGGTAATCGTCGGGCGCGCGCGGTGTCCACGCTTTCACTTTTTCGACCGCCGCGGCATAAGCTTTCGGATCGGCCATGAGCGTCGGATTCAGCGAGGAGCCGAGCTGGAATTGCAGCGCGCCGAGCGCCACGAGCGGACTGTCGCCGCCCGCGCCGCGCGGCGGAAACAGCGCCTGATCGAACGCGGTGCGGATGCGCGCGGCGTAGAACAGGAAACCGGCATCGCTGAGCTTGCCCGCTTTGAGCGCGGCGCCGGCGGCGATGTAGAGCGCGGACGCAGAGGTCGTATCCGCGTTGGCGAGCACCTGATCGAGCGCGGCAGCGGCAATCGCGGGTGTGGCGGAGCCGAGTTCGTTGATCGACGGTTCTTTGGCGGGTGCGATGGCCGTGATTGCGAGCAGGCATGCGGCGATGAGGCCGAAGCGGATTTTCATGGGAGAGAAATCACCAACCGTTCACCCGCGGCCACTCGGCGAGGACGTCGCGGTTGCCGTTGACGACGAAGTAGCGGTCGTGCGCGGCGGCGGTGGGGCAGGCGTGATTCGGCAAAATGCGCACGCGGCTGCCGACCGGAAACGCATCGGGCGCGAGTGCGCGGTCGCTGACGACGAGGCCGTGTTCCTGCCACGTGCGCGTCACGCGGAGGCCGGGCAACAGTTGGCCGGCGAGATCGCAGACGAAACCGTAGCCGGCGTTTTGCTCCGGGGGCAGCGCGGCGGTGGCGGTGTCTTTCGACAACGCGAACGAACCCGCGTCGATCAGGAACTCGTTCGGGCGGTGCGCGGGACGGCCGATCACTTCGGCGAGCACGGAGAGCGCGATGTCGTCGTAGCGGCACGCGCCGATGCCGGCCTGGTAGCAGTCCCAGAACATGTAGACGCCCGCGCGCAGCTCGGTGATGCCGGCGAGGTTCGCCGCGGCGACGGCGGTCGGGCTCGAGCCGAGGCTGAGCATCGCGCTCGGAAAACCGGCGGCGTGCAGGCGTGCGGCGGCGATGCGCAGCGCGTCGGCTTCGAGCGCGGCGGCGCGCGCGAAACCGGCGGCATCGCGCTCGTTGTAGGAAAAGCCGCCGTGCGTCGCGACACCGGCGAAGAGCGGACCGAGTTCCTGCGCGACGAGGATCAGCTCCGCGCTCTCGGGCGGCAGGCCGCCGCGGCGATCGCCGCTGTCGATCTCGATCAGCGCGCGGAACGAAACGCGCTCGACGCGCGCGCACTCGCGGATGGCGCGCGCCGAAGCGACATGATCGACGGTGACGGCGAGGTCGACACCGGCGCGGGCGAGCGCGGCGGCGCGCGGGAGTTTTCCCGGGCCGAGGCCGACGGCGTAGAAAATGTCGCGCCAGCCGTGGTGCGCGAAGTATTCGGCTTCGCGGAGCGTCGAGACGGTGATCGCGCCCTCGGGCAGCGGCGCGGCGAGGTGCGCGATGTCAGCGCTCTTGGCCGTCTTCAAATGCGGCCGGAAACGCACGCCCTTCAGCGCCGCGGTGGCGGCCATGGTGACGAGATTGCGCGCGAGCTTGCCGCGCTCGAGGACGAGGCAGGGCGTCGAGAGCTGCTCGAGGGTGGCGACGGGGCGCGCGGGGAATACGGAGCTCATCGGCGGAAAGAGATCACCACGAGACACACCAAATACGCGAAAGGAGCCGCCCGCGAATGGACGCGAATCGACGCGAATAGACGAACGGGGCGACGGTGAAATTGGCGGGGCTCATATTCGCGGAAATTCGCGTGATTCGCGGGCTGGTTTGGATCTTTCGCGGGTTTGGTGTATTTCGTGGTCTTCTCTCGGTCATCTCTTCAGCCAGGGCAGCGTGTCCAAATCGACGTTGCCGCCGGTGAGGATGATGCCGACGCGTTGCCCACCGACGTCGAGCGCGCCGGACTGGATCGCGGCGAAGGGCACGGCGGCGGACGGCTCGATCACGATTTTGAGGTTTTGCCAGAGCGTGCGCATCGCGGTGACGATTGCGTCCTCGGAAACAGTTACGATGTCGTCGACGTGTTGGAGAATGAGCGGGAGGTTGCGCTGGCCGGTGACGTTCGTGCGCAGACCGTCGGCGATCGTGTCGGCGTGTGCGATGCTCACCGGGCTTTTCGCGCGGAACGATTGTGCGACATCGTCGGCGGCCGCGGGCTCGATGCCGACCATGCGGATGCCGGGGCGCGCGCCTTTGGCCGCGACGGCGGTGCCGCAGAGAAGTCCGCCGCCGCCCACCGGGCAGAGGATGAGATCGAGTGGGCCGGCCTGTTCGAGCAGTTCGAGCGTTGCGGTGCCCTGGCCGGCCATGACGGCGTAGTCGTCGAACGGATGCACGAGCGCCGCGCCGGTTTGCGCGACGATCTCCGCGCAGGCGGCTTCGCGGGCGGTGAGGTTGGGTTCGCAGAAAACAATTTTGCCGCCGTAGCTCTCGACGTTGCGGATTTTCGTCTGCGGGGCGTTGTGCGGCATGACGATGATCCCGGAAATGCCGCGCAACCGCGCCGCACGGGCGACGGCCGCGCCGTGGTTGCCCGAACTGTGTGTGACGACGCCGCGAGCCGCCTCGGCGTCGGTGAGCGCGAACACCGCATTCGCCGCGCCGCGGGCCTTGAAGGCGCCCATCGCCTGCAGGTTCTCGCACTTGAAGAAGAGCTGCGCGCCGGCGGCGGAGTCGAGGGCGTCGTTGGTCAGGACCGGAGTGCGTTTGACGTGCGGCGCGATGCGGGCGGCGGCGGCGCGGATGGCGGCGAGGTCCAAGGACATGGTGGCGCGGGCGAGAATGCGCGCCGCGATGCGCGAGGCAAGAGCGCGACGCCGGGAAAACTACCCGCGCTCCGGCCGCGGCGGCTCCGCCGCCGCGGCCGGATTTGCTTTCGCGCCGTTCGCGCCTACGGTCGCGGGCGCCATGGCAGTCAAAAAGCTTCTCCACACCCGGATGCGCGTGAACGATCTCGAGCGCACCGTGAAATTCTACGAAGACGCGCTCGGCTTGAAAGTCAGCCGCCGCCACACCTCGCCGCGCGGTGCGCAGCTCGCGTTCGTCGTGACGCCGAACAGCGACGAGGAAATCGAAATCTGCCAGATGCCGCCGGGCGCTCCGAGCGTGCAGGTGCAGCCCGACCTCATGCACCTCGCGTTCGAGGTGGACGACCTCGCGGCGTTCGAGGCCGAGCTGAAGAAAAAAGGCTACGCGCTGAGCGACGGTCCGACGAAGACCTCGAGCGGCTCCGTGATCGCGTTCATCGACGCGCCCGAGGGCTACGAAGTGGAGTTGATCCAGCGCGCGAAGTGACGCGGTGCTGGCAGAGGGAACCACTGATTCACACTAATGCCTCACTAATGAATGGCCGCCGCTGGATCGAAAATTTGTGGCCAATCGGTGTTCATCAGTGGTTCCCCTCCGGAATATCCGACAGCGCTGCATGCTCGTAGAGTGAGCATGAAACGTTTTTCCACGCTCTTGGCCGCGCTCGCGGTCGCATTTCTCATGACGACGAACTCCTTCTCCGCGGCCGCGCCGAGCGGCCAGACTGAAACCGCCGTGTTCGGCTCCGGTTGCTTCTGGTGCACCGAAGCGGTCTTCGAGCACGTGCCGGGCGTGAAGAAAGTCACGAGCGGCTACACCGGCGGCCAAGTCGCGAATCCGACCTACAAACAGGTCTGCGAAGGCGACACCGGTCACGCCGAGGCGACGCGCATCGAGTTCGATCCGGCCGTCGTGAGCTACGCGCACTTGTTGGAAATCTTCTTCGAGTCGCACGACCCGACGACGCTGAGCCGCCAGGGCGCCGACGAAGGCACGCAATATCGCTCGGCGATCTTCTACGCGAGTGAGGCTCAGAAAGCCGCCGCCGAGGCGGGCAAGCAAGCGGCGCAGAAAAATTTCGACGATCCCATCGTCACGGAGATCGCGCCGCTCGGGAAATTCTACGAGGCCGAGGATTACCATCAGGACTATTTCAAAAACAATCCGCACGCGGGCTACTGCTCGTTCGTGATCAAGCCGAAGGTGAAGAAGCTCCAGTCGAAGGGCGTGATCGCGCCGGACCGGACGGTGAAGTGAGTGACCGACGCGCCGGGCGAGGGTCCCGCCCTACCTTCAATCGTCGGAGGCCACCTGTTTTGTCGCGCGTGGGTTGTTTCCCCCGTTCGGCCTACTCACGAAAGCTGGCGCTTCGCGCCGCAAGTTCTCTAGCTTCTCCGGCGCATGCCCCTCGTTTCCGTCGTGATGCCCGTTCGCAACGCCGCCGCGACAGTCGCGCGCGCCGTCGCCAGCATTCAGAGCCAGACGCTCCGCGACTGGGAACTCGTCGCGCTCGACGACGGCTCGAAGGACGCCACGCGTTTCATCCTGATCGAGATGGCGCAGCTCGACCCGCGCATCCGCGTGCTGCGCACGAAGAGCGGCATCGCCGGCGCGCTCAACGCCGGCATTGCGGCGGCCGCGAGCGAGTTCATCGCGCGCATGGACGGCGACGACGAGATGATGCCCGATCGCCTCGCCAGGCAGGTCGCGTTTTTGCAGGAGAATCCGTCCGTCGGCGTCGTCGGCTCGCGCGTCGAATTCGGCGGCGATCCGGCGAAGGCGGCTGGTTACGCCCTGCACGTCGAGTGGGTGAACTCGCTGCTCACGAGCGACGAGATTACGCTGAACCGCTTCGTCGAATCGCCCTTCGCGCACCCGAGCGTGACGTTCCGCCGGCACCTGGTCGACGACCACGGCGGTTACCGCGACGGCGATTTCCCCGAGGACTACGAGCTGTGGCTGCGCTGGATGGACGTGAACGTGAAGATGGCGAAGCTGCCCGACACGCTGCTCACGTGGCACGACTGGCCGGGCCGCGCGTCGCGCACCGACCCGCGTTACTCGCCCGAGGCGTTCTACAAGTTGAAGGCGTTCTGGCTCGCCGAGTGGCTGAAGCGCGAGATCGAGCCGCCGCGCACGATCTGGATTTGGGGCGCGGGCCGGCCGACGCGCCAGCGCGCCGCACACCTCGCCGGACACGGCGTGACGATCGCCGGCTACATCGACATCGACGCGAAGAAGACCGGCAAGAAAGTCGGCGGCGTGCCAGTGGTCGCCCCGGCGGATCTGCCGCCGCGCGAGCAGAATTTCGTGCTAGGCTACGTCGGCGTGCGCGGCGCGCGCGACTATATCCGCGGGCAGTTGCTCGCCACCGGCCGAGCGGAGGGGCGGAATTTTCTGATGTGCGCGTGACCGCGCGCTCCGCGCGCGGAAGCGCGCGAAACTGTAGGAGCGGCTTTACGCCGCGATTCGAACGCGGCGTGCGCATCGCGGCTCCGCGCGCGGAAGCTCCAAGCTCCAACATCCAAGCTCCAGCGAAGCGTGACGCCGGGAGGAGCCACGGAGGCAGGTCGCCGCGGATTTTCCCGTTCTCCTAGATTTGTCCTTCTGCGGCTTTCGCTGTTTGGGGTTTCTCTGGAGCTTGGATGTTGGAGCTTGGAGCTTTTTTCCCCCGTTTCCGTTTTGAGTTTTCGCCCACCGCGGCCACTTTCGCCGCGTGCCGTCCGGAGAAACGCCGCAACACGCCCGCCTCAAATCGCTCGCGCTCGCCTGGGCGCGGGCGAACGGCTTTGCGCTGGCGGAGTGCGAGGTGCGCGTGCCGCGCAGCGGGTTCCGCGCCGACGTGGTCGCGCTCGACGCCGGCGCCGAGGCGCGCGTCGCGGTGTTCGAGTGCAAGCAGTCGCGCGCCGATTTGCGGAAGGACGCGCACGACGAAACGCACACGCGCGCCGCCGCAGCGGCATTGCGCGAGCGCGAGGCCGCGCTCGAGGCGATGCTCGCGATGCACCGGCCGGAGTGCCGGCGTGGCGACGCGCTGTGGCCGGAGTTTGATTCGTGCGATTTCTCGGGCGTGGAGCATCGCACCTACGCGCGCGTGCGCCGCGAGCTGCGGACGCTCCAGCGTCGCATGCGCGAGGGCACGAAGTTCTCGCGCATGGCGCGCTACCGCTGCGCGGACTTTCTGTGGCTCGTGGTCGAGGACGACATCTTCGCTGCCGCCGAGGTGCCGGCGCGTTGGGGCCTGCTGGTGCGCGTGGGCGAGGCGCTGGTGCCGCGCCGTGCGGCGGAACGCCTCGATGCGTCGTCGGCGCAGCGCGACGCGCTCCGCCGCAATCTCGAGATCGCGGCCGGCGTGCGCGTTCGCGAGCCGCGCGGCGGACCGGAGTTGCTTTTCGCCGAATCGGCATAGACTGCGCGGCATGTCCGAACCCACTCCCGAGCCGGTCAACGGCGCCGAAATCACCACCGACTTCGTGCGGCATCGCAATGTGCTGCTCGTGCGCGGCGACCTGAGTCCGCTCTTCGTGGATTATTACCTGCATCTCGCGGACAACCACCTGAAGCCTGCGCCGGAGCACGACCGCCTGTTCAAGCAGGCGCTGGCGGCCTTCGCGCTGCACTGCGCTTCGCGCCCGCGCTTCGAGCACCTCGCGTGGACGATCAGCCTGCAAGACCCGCGGCTGAATCTGTTTTTCGCCGGCGACAACGAGGACTGCACGGTCACCGGCCGGATCTTCACGGAGAACGTGCGCGAGGCGGCGAAAAACGTGTTCTACTCGGACCTGATGCCGCGGCGCGGGGCCGAGAAGCGCCGCAGCGTCGTCAACTTCGACGGCACCGACCTGTTCCGCGCCGTGGAGCACTACTACGCGACGAGCGAGCAACGCCCGGCGCGCTTCTTCGATCTCGGAGACGATCGTTTCGCGATGCTCGTCTCGCATCCCGACTGCGACGAGCGATGGCTCCGTGGGGTCGATCTCGCCGGAGTGAAGGAAGTCGCGGAAAAGGAAACGGTCGCGCCCATCGAGCGCCGTGCGTATCGCTGGAACTGCGGCTGCACGCAGCAGAAGATCATGGGCGCGCTCGCGCCGGCAGCGCGCGACGACCTCGACGGCCTCTTTGGCGAACAGGAATCGATTCACCTGCAATGTCCGCGCTGCGCCGCCGAGCACATCATCACGCGCGAAGCGATGGAGGCGTTTCTCGCGCAGGCGAAGAAGTAGGGCCGGCTTCAGCCGGCCCGAGAAGTTGCGACAACCGCCGTGTGCGGCGAGTCGCGGCTCGCAGCAGACTGCCGCGATCTTTTGGGGCAGCTTCAGCCGGCCCTACCGCGACGCTCGACAACGTTCGCTGCCGCGGCTCCACTTCGCGCTCATGCCCACCGTCTGGCAAAACATCTGGCAAGGACTCACGACCGCCTCGCCGCTCGATCAGGCCAATCTCGTGCTCGGTCTCGTTGGCGTCGCGCTGATGATCCGCCAGAGCCTGTGGGCATTTCCGGTCGGCCTCGTGGCTGTGACGGTGCAAGGCGTGCTGTTTTATCGGAGCCATTTTCCCGCCGACGCGGCGTTGCAGATTTTCTACTTCGTCGCGCTGGCGTGGGGTTGGTGGCACTGGGTGAAGGACAAGGGCGGCGCGCCGGAGCTGCCGGTCACGCGCTTGAGCGCGCGCGGCTGGGTGGTGACGCTCGGGCTGGCGACCGCCGCGACGATCGCATGGGCGCTGACGATCGGGCCGGCGATGGGCGCGACGATGCCGTGGCGCGACGCGTTCATCGCGGCGTTCAGCGTGGCGGCGCAGGTGCTGCAGGTGCGCAAGAACATCGAGAACTGGCCGCTGTGGATCGTCGTGAACGCTGTCGCGGTCGCCTCGTATTGGAGCGCGGAGCTGGCTTACACAGCGTTTCTCTACGCGATCTACCTCGTGCTGGCGCTCGTCGGTTGGCGCGCGTGGCGCGCGGCGATGGCGCGTCCGGTCGAGACGCGTTGAGCGCGGCGGATTTCAACCGAGCTCATGAATCCTGACGTCCTGCGCATCGCGATTTTCGGACCGGAGTCGACCGGCAAGAGCGAACTCGCCACGAAGCTCGGCGCGCGCTTCCAGGCGCCCGTCGTCGCGGAATACGCGCGCGAGTTCTGGGATGCGCACGGCGTCATCACGCTCGAAGACATGGTGCCGATCGCGCGCGAGCAATGGCGCCGCGAAGACGAAGCCGTGGCGCGTGTCGCCGCCGAGCTATCCCGCACGTGTAACCTATTAGGTTACACTTCGGCAGGGAACGCAGAGGGGGCGGCGGAGAACTGTAACCTAATAGGTTACACTCGCGGGGCGCGTGCGCCGCTGGTGGTGTGCGACACGGAGGCGCTGACGACGATGCTGTGGAGCGACCTGCTCTACGGCACGACGCCGGACGAGGTGCGGCGCGGCGCGGAGAAGCGCTGCCGCAACTACGCGCTCTATCTGCTGCTCGACACCGATGTCGCGTGGGCGCCGGACCCGCAGCGTTGTTTTCCCGATCCCGAGGATCGCGAGAAATGCCGCCGTATCTGGCACGGCGCGCTCGAGCGGCGGCAGTTGCCCTACGTGTGGATTCGCGGCGACTGGGCCGAACGCGAACGCGCGGCGATCGCGGCAATGGAGTCGGTTCTGCGGAGCGCGGGCGAGGGCGGGCGCGCGTCGAGGTAGGGCCGGTCTTTGACCGGCCTCACTCGATCCGCGCTCGCAAATGACGGACTCGAGCGATGCCCGAACTTCGCCGGTCGGAGACCGGCGCTACTCGGCGCGCAGCGCGAGCATTGCGTCGACTTTCGCGGCGCGGCGCGCGGGGAGCCAGCAGGCCACGAGCGCCACGGTCACGAGCAGCAGCGTGGTTGCGGTCAGGATGAGCACGGGATTGGCGCGGATGCCGGGAAAGCCGGACAACAGCAGGCGCGTCACGCCGATGGCGCCGAGCAGGCCGAGACCGGATCCGAGCAGCGCCAGTCGCACGCCCGAACCCAACACGAGGCGCGTGATGTCGCGGACGCTCGCGCCGAGTGCGAGGCGGATGGCGAATTCGTTCGTGCGCTGCGCCATCGTGCGCGCGATCACGCCGTAGATGCCGAGTGACGCCAGCGCCAGGCCGAGCGCCCCGAACGCGCCGAGCATGTCGCGCAGCACCCGCATCTGGTAAAGCGTGCGGTCGATGTTCGCATCGGCCGGTTGGAGGCGGCGAATCGGGAGGTCGGCATCGATGCTCGCGAGCGCGGAGCGGATCGAGTCGACGAGACCGGCGGGACTGGCGGCGGCTTGCGCCCGCACCGCGATCTCGAAGTTGCGCGGCGGCGCCTGTTCGAGCGGCTGGTAAAGGCGGTGCGCGATGGGCGCTGGCTCGGGATCCACGGATTCGAAGTCCGCGACGACGCCGACGATTTCGCCCCATTGCGGCGCGCCGTTCTCGATGAGCGCGACGCGGCGGCCGATCGGATCGACCTCGCCGAAGAACGCGCGCGCGGTGGTCTGGCCGACGAGGAAGACGCGCGGCGCGGTGGCGTTGTCGCGCTCGGTGAACGCGCGGCCGGCGACGAGGCGCATGCCGAAGGTCTCGAGGTAGCGCGGGCTCAGGCTGTTGACCATCGCGGCCGGTTCGCGGCCGGCGGCCGGGCGATCGCGACCTTCGACGATGAACTTTGCGACGACCGGCCAGTCGAAAAACGGCGCCGCGGACGCCAGCGTGGCGGATTCGACGCCCGGCGTAGCGTGGAGCCGTTCGAGCGCGAGGCGTTGGAAGGCCACGATCTTCGCCGGGTCGCCGTAGGCGCCGGACGGCAATGCGACCTGGCCGGTGACGACGCGGGCGGACTCCCAGCCGGAACGGCGGTGATGCAGGTCGTTCAGCCCGCGGATGAACATCGCGGCGCCGGCGAGCAACACCGTGGCGAGCGCGAACTGTGCGACGATGAGCAGTTGGCGGAAGCGCTGCTGGCCGCGACCGCCGGTGGCGCCGCGTCCGCCGCTTTTGAGCGTGTCGTTCAAGTCGAGCCGCAGGGCGAAAAGCGCGGGGGCGAGGCCGAAGGCGAGCGCGGTGAGGCACGACGCGCCGAAGGTCCAGGCGAGGATCTTCCAGTCGATCGCGAACACGACCTGTTCGCCGTTGTCGCCGGTCGAGCGCATCGCCGCCCAGTCGCGGAACCAGAGTGCGACGACGATGGCGAGGACGCCGCCGGCGAGCGAGAGCAGGAGCGCCTCGGCGACGAGCGGACGGAGCAACTGGAGTCGCGACGCACCGAGCGCGCCGCGGACGGCAAACTCGCGGGCGCGGGCCATGGTGCGCGCGAGGAGGAGGTTCGCGAGATTGGAGCAGGCGATGAGCAGCACGAAGCCGGAGAGGCCGACGAGCAGCGGCAGCGTCGTGCCGCCGGTGGTGCCGACGACGGTGGCTTGCATCGAAGTCGCGCGCCAGGTGCTCGCGCCGTTGGCGTCGGGAAACTCCCGCGCGAGCTGTTCCCCGAAGTTGGCCATCCACGCGGCGGCGTCGGCCGCGGAGAGTGCGGGTGAGAAGCGGCCGAAGATGTGGAGTTCGTTGGATTGACGGTTCGCGGCGAACGCGGTCGTCAGTTCGAACGGCCGGAAGAAGTCGATGTTGCCGAGGTGCCGCCAGTCGTTGAAGGAGGGCGGCAGCACGCCGACGACCTCGTGCGGCTCGCCGTCGATGCGGATCTTGCGGCCGAGAATGTCGGGCGCCGCGCCGTAGCGGTTGCGCCAGGTGCGCTGGCTGAGGATGACGACGCGATTGCGACCGGGTGCGTCCTCGCCGGGGAGGAAGTCGCGGCCGAGTTGCACGCTGACGCCGAGCAGCGAGAGGAGGTTCGTGCTGGCGCGCGCGCCGAGCGCGAGCTGCGCGTGCTGGCCGGGATCGGACAGACTCACGCGGCCCGACGCGACGGCGGCCACCGTGCCGTAGCTCGCGGCGGATTTTTGCAGGGCGATGAAATCGGCGGGCGAGTGATTGCCGGAGCGATTCTGCGGCGTCACGCGATGGACGTGCTGGAGATGGTCGATGTCGGCGTAGGGCAGCGGTTTCAGGCGGATGCCGCTCAGCACGCAGAACATCGAGGTGTTCGCGCCGATGCCGAGTCCGAGAGTCACGATCGCGAGCAGGCTGAAGCCCGGCGCGCGGCGTAGCTGGCGCGCGGCGAACGCGAGGTCTTTGCCAAGACGTTCGAGCGCGCCCCAGCCGAAGGAGTCGCGTGCGTGTTCCTGGAGCGCGGCGGTATTGCCGAACTTGCGCTGCGCGGCGAGGCGGGCGTCGTCGGGGGCGAGTCCGTCGGCGGCATAGTCGGCGGCGCGCTGTTCGAGGTGGAAGCGCATCTCCTCGGCCATCTCGGCTTCGACATCGCGGCGGCGGAAGAGGGAGCGCAGGCGGCGGAGGAGGTTCATGGCGGGCGGGTGACGGGGCGGGAGGGGGGCAGGCGGGACGCCTGCGCTACGGAGGGGGGCGGCGGCGCGGCTCAGGCGGATTGCATGACGAGTTCGATGATGGCGCTCATGCGCGTCCAGAGCTCCTGCTCCTTTTCGAGCTGCTTCCGGCCGGCGCGGGTGAGCGAGTAGTATTTGGCGCGGCGATTGTTCTCGGTCTGGCGCCACTCGGCTTCGATCCAGCCCTTGTCCTCCATGCGGTAGAGCGACGGGTAGAGGGAGCCTTCGTCGACCTGGAGGGCGCTCTTCGAGAGCTGTTCGAGTTTGCTCGTGATGCCCCAGCCGTGCAGTTCGCCGCGGCTGAGCACGCGGAGGATGAGCATGTCGAGTGTGCCGGGCAGGAGTTCGTTTTTGTCCGCCATGCCTGCTTACCTAGATAATCTAAGGCAGCGGCGGCAAGTCTTTCCTTAGACTATCTAGGCGAGCGGTTGGGGCGGAGGAGAATGCGGTGAAAAAGGCAGAGCAGGCGGGAGGCCTGCGCTACTCCGGAGCGGCGTATGCAGGAGGAGCGGGCGGAAGGTGGTGCGGTGCTTTCGCTCGGTGCGAGGGTTTTCCGCGCGGGCTGAAGCACCGCGCTACTGCGCGGCGGCGCGCGCGGGAGGAGCGGGCGCCGGCTTTTCGCGCGACCGGTGCGATGCGCGTGCCGCGTCCGAATCGCGGCGTAAAGCCGCTCCTACAATCGGCGCGGAGGCGGGCGCCGACGTCGGGGCCAGACGAAAAAAGGGCGGCCGAGGTCGGCCGCCCGCTGGGGGAATCAACACACTGAACAAATGGTCAGACGTAGCTCGCGTAGTGCGGATCGAACATCGCTTCGCGCACGTGGGCTTCGAGATCGGCGGGGCGCAGCATGTTCGTGAGGCCGCGGTGGAAGGCGATCTCCGCCACGGCGGTGCCGATCGTGAGCGAGACTTCGCGAATGCGTTTCAGGTCGGGGTAGAGGCGGCCGACCATCAAGTCCTGTTCGGTCACCATCGCGGCGAGCTTGCACGCGGCGACGTAGAACATCTCGTCGGTGACGCGGCGCGCTTCGCTGGCGATGACGCCGAGGCCGACGCCCGGGAAGATGTAGCTGTTGTTGCCCTGGCCGGGCTCGTGCATCGTGCCGAGGTAGTTGACCGGGCTGAACGGGCTGCCGCTGGCGAAGATCGCGCGGCCCTCGGTCCAGGTGTAGGCCTGCACGGCGGTGCACTCGGCTTTCGAGGTGGGGTTCGAGAGCGCGAAGATCACCGGACGCTGGTTGAGTTTGCCCATGGCTTTCACGACGGATTCGGTGAACGTCTGCGGCATGCCGGAGACGCCGATGAGGGCGGTGGGTTTGAGCGTCTCGATGGCTTCGAGGAGCGTGCCGACGGGCGCATGGTCGTGGGCGAAGCGGAGCTTGTGCTCCACGAGATCGGTGCGGCTCTTGACGACGAGACTCTTGGAATCGAAGAACCAGCATTGTTCGCGCGCCTGTTTTTCGGGCACGCCGCTGAGTTTGAGCGCCTCGACGATGAGATCGCCGATGCCGATGCCGGCTTCGCCCGCGCCGAGGAAGAGGATGCGCTGCTTCTGTAGCGGCAGGCCGGTGAGACGTTCGGACGAAATGAGGCCGGCGAGCGTGACGCCCGCGGTGCCTTGGATGTCGTCGTTGAACGTGCAGGCCTTGTCGCGGTATTGGTGCAGCAGGCGGAACGCGTTGCTGTTGCCGAAATCCTCGAACTGGATGCACGCCTTCGGGAAAACCTGTTGCGCGGCGCTGACGAATTCGGCGACGAGCGCGTCGTATTCGGGTCCACGCAGGCGCGGCTCGGCGAGGCCGAGGTAGAGCGGGTCGGAGAGCAGCGTCGTGTTGTTGGTGCCGACATCGAGCATGATCGGCAGGCATTGCGACGGGTCGATGCCGGCGCACGCGGTGTAGAGCGAGAGCTTGCCGACGGGGATGCCCATGCCGTTGGCGCCGAGATCGCCGAGGCCGAGGATGCGTTCGCCGTCGGTGATGACGATGATGCGCACGTCCGATTGCGGCCAGTTTTGCAGGATGCCCTTCACGCGGCCCTTGTCGTTCTTGCTGATGTAGAGCCCGCGTGGGCGGCGGAAGATGTGGCCGTATTTCTGGCACGCGAGGCCGACCGTCGGCGTGTAGATGATCGGCATCATCTCGCTGAGGTGCTCCATCACGAGGCGATAGAACAGCGCCTCGTTGCGCTCCTGGAGCGAGACGAGATAGATGTATTTCTCGAGATCGTTTTCCTTGCGGCGATAATTCTCGAGGACGCGATCGAGTTGCTGATCCTGCGTTGCGACGCGCGGCGGCAACAGTCCGCGCAGACCGAGCAGGTCGCGCTCGGCATCGCCGAAAGCGGTGCCTTTGTTCAGCAAGGGGTCGTGCAACAGCTCGACGCCACGTTTACCGTTCAGGTGAAGTGTCGTAGTCATTTTGGGATTCCTCCGGTCGGCCGAAAGCGTGGCCGATGCGCGGAGGCTAGCGCGCGGAGCGACGGGAGGGCAGATGTTTCCTCGGCGCGCCGGCGGGAATCACGTGAGGGCTTCGAGAAAATCCCAAACGCTAATAGGCCGCGCGTGCGACGTTTTGCGCAAAAAATGGGTGGCGGCGCGCGCGGCGCGAGCTACGGGTGTTCGCTTCATGAACGATGACTACGTCTCTCGCTTCGGTGCGCTTGGCCGCCTTTACGGCGCGGCGGCGTTGCCGCGTTTGCATGCGGCGCACGTGGCGGTGGTGGGCGTCGGCGGCGTGGGCTCGTGGGTCGTCGAAGCGCTCGCACGCTCCGGCGTCGGCGCGCTGACGCTCGTCGATCTCGACGACGTGTGCGTGACCAACACGAACCGCCAGTCGCACGCGCTCGCCGACACGGTTGGACGGCCGAAAGTCGCGGTGCTCGCCGAGCGCGTGCGCGCGATCAACCCCGAGTGCCGCGTCACGGCGCACACGGAATTTTTCACCACGCAGAGCGCGGAGCGGTTGCTCGCGGCGCGCTACCACTGGCTCGTCGATGCGATCGACGGTATGTCGAACAAGGCCCTGCTCATCGCCGCGTGCTGCGAGCGCCGGCAGCCGGTGCTCACGATCGGCGGCGCGGGCGGCAAGCGCGACGCGACGCGCATCCGCGTCGGCGATCTCGGCGCAGCACAGGGCGACGACCTGTTGCGCTACGTGCGAAGAAAGCTGCGGCGCGACCACGGCTTCGCGCGCGGCGAGGGGCAGATCTACGGCGTGCCGTGCGTTTATTCGAACGAGAAACCCGTCTACCCGTGGGCGGATGGCACGTGCGCGACGGAGCAGGAGCCGGGCTCGAGCTTGAAGCTCGACTGCGCGAGCGGGTTCGGCACCGGCGTGTTCGTGACCGGCGCGTTCGGCTTCGCGGCGGCGGGCGAGGTCGTGCGGCAGATCGCGGCGGGCGAGATGGGCGGGGGCGCGAGGTAGGGCCGGCTTCAGCCGGCCCAGCTTGGGATGGCGCGCGAGCGAGCGAAGTAGAGCCGGTCTTCGACCGGCTTCGTTCGGTGTGACTCGCGCGCGCGGCTTGCGTGCGCGAGTTCGATTTCGCCGGTCGGAGACCGGCGCTACTCCAGGCTCACGCCTCGACTTCGAACTTCAGCGGGATGCTGACCTTCGCGCGGACGGCTTTGCCGGCGACTTTCGCGGGCTCGAAGGTCCACGTGCGCACGGCTTCGAGCGCAGGCTCGCTGAAGGCCTCGTTGGAGGATTTCGCGACTTCGCACACCAAAACCTTGCCGCCGTCGTCGATGACCATCGCGACCACCACGACGCCCGAGACGCCTTGCGCGCGCATGTTTTGCGGGTAGCGCGGCGGTTTGGTCTTCAGCGGGCGCGGCGGCGTGTCGAACTTCGTCGCGACGTCCGGCACATCGGCGACGGATCCGGCGAAAACGGGAGTGACGCCGGCAGCGAGTGCCAGCGCGGCGAGGGTGAACAAACAGCGAATGGGTTTCATCATGAAAAATGCGCGCGAAGCGCTCCTGCATCTCCCATCGGCCGGTGTGTGCGGGACTTGATGTGAGGACGCGGTTATGAACGCGCGCTGCTGGCGGCGTGCAGCGGGTCTAATCGGGAAAATTTCTCGGTGCGGCGGGAGCGGGAGCACGGGCTCACGTGGCGTTGTGCGCCGCGCCCGCGGCGGATCGGGATCGGTTGTAGGAGCGGCTTTACGCCGCGATCGCTGCGCTGCGCGTGCCGCGTTCGCATCGCGGCGTAAAGCCGCTCCTACAATTCGGGCGAGTGGGCGAAGCGCGCCGGTAGGGCGAGTCGTCCCGACGAGCCGGCGTAACATGCGCGCGGCGACTCCCGCCGGCTCGTCAGGGACGACTCGCCTTACCCGAAGACGCGCGCGAAATTTTCTTCGACCTGCGCGGCGAGGGCGGCGAGCGAAACACCGCGCAGCTCGGCCAGCGCGGCGTAGGTCGCGGCGAGGTTGGCGGGATGATTGACGGGCGAGCCGTCGGGCGCGGGCGGCGAGGCGAAGCGCGCGCGATCTGGCGGCAGCGGCATCGCGGGCGCGTCGGTCTCGACGAGGAGGCGGTCGGCGGGGACGCGTTTGAAAACCTCGCGCTTCGCCGCGTGGCGCGCGTCGAGGAACGCGCCGTTGAAGGAGAAATACGCGCCGTAGTCGGCGAACTTGCCGAGCATCTCGATCGGGCCGCCGTAGGCGTGGAGCAAGAAGCCGCGTGCCGGCGTATTCACGTGGCGCAGGATGCCTTCGAGCGCGCCGAAGGCTTGGAGGCAATGGATCGTGACGGGGCGGTTCTCGGCGGCGGCGAGACTGAGTTGCTTGATGAACACTTCGCCTTGCTCCTCGAGCGGCGCGCGGCGCAGGCCGGCGAGGCGCGGGTCGTCGGGCCTCGCGCTGTCGATGATCCAGCGGTCGAGCCCGATCTCGCCGATGGCGGCGTGCGGCTCGACGGCGAGACGCTCTTTCAAGCGATCGAACCAGCCTTCGGCGCGATTGCCGGCATCCCACGGATGCACGCCGTAGCTCGGATAAACCCAGGAAAAGCGCGCGGCCATTTCCGTCACGGCCGGCCAGTCGGCTTCGCAGGTGCCGTTCACCACTGCGCGGCGCAGGTCGACGGCGCGGAGGTCGGCGTCGATCTGTTCGCGGTGCGGCGCGAGCCAGTCGTCGTGAGCGTGATTGTGGGCGTCGTAGAGCGGAGGCACGAGGAGACGATAGGCGGCGCGGGTCGGGAAAACAGCGCAAAGATGCGGGCGAACGCGAGCTGCGCACCGCTCGCCACCGCACGGTGCGCGCAGTCACAAATCGGTTTCAAAATGAATTCTAAAGCGTGCCCGCGTCAGTGCCGTTAATGCGGGTGAAAACCACGGAAGGAACCACGTCCATGACGGACAATCTCATCATCGATTTGCCTGAACTCAGACTCCCGCGCGACTTGGCGTGGCGAGTGAAGTTCATCGACGCAGTCGAAGAGCACGCCCGCCGCCTGGGGATCAACGGGCGCTACGAGCCGACGCGGTTCATCGGTTACTATTTTGCCGGGGTTCACCCGGTGGTTGTCTCGGGGCATTGGACGGTGACGCTCGACGACGTGCCCTTGCTGCGCCGCGTGCGCGACTTGATCGAGCGGATGACGGAGCAGCGGTTCAGCATCCGCAGCCCGTCGGAGGACGCCGCGCCGGAATTCATGCTGCTGCACGACCGCCACGACGGCGCGTGCTGGCTGTGGGAATACGCGCACGGCCGGCGTTTCCTCGAAGCGCGCAACCCGGTGGCGTCGTGGGGCAGCCTCGACGAGTTGCCCGGCGGCGACGAGGGCCCGCGGTTGCTCGGGCCGTAAGGCGCGCCGCGGCACGAGCCGCGCGCGCTGGCTATTGTCGAGGTGGAGCGCGTTGTCCCCAACGCGCTTGTTCCACTCTCGCCTCCGAAAAGCGCGTTGAGGTCAACGCGCTCCACCTCGGAGGCCGTTGTTGACGCGTTCGACCATTGACGCTCCTCGCGGCGCGGACAGGCTCGCGGCGGCGTCGCGGGAGGCCACGTGACGGCACGCCAACCCTATGCTGTCCGATCTGCGTTATGTTTTCCGGTCTCTCGTCCGCAATCGCGGTTTCACGTTCGTGACGGTCGTCACGCTGGCGCTCGGCATCGGCGCGGCGGGCGCGATCTTCAGCGTGACGGACTGGGTGCTGTTTCGCGCCAACCAGTATCCGGAGGATGTTTTTCTGGTCGGCGGGCAAGCGACTGCCGATCAGCCGTTCGTGCCCCTTCGTTTTGACTGCATGGTGCGCGCTTACGAGGGCGAGCAGCGGGCTCTCGCTGCGCTCGGCAAGGCGGTGCCGCAAGAAGGCAACGTCGTGATCGAGGGCCAGCCGGTGGCGACGGGCTGGCTCGGCGTGACGCCGAATGTGTTGCCGATGCTGGGAATCGTTCCGCGGGTCGGACGCGGATTTTTGCCGGGTGAGGATGCGGAGGGGCGCAATCAAGTAGTGATCGTTTCGCACCAGTTCTGGCAGGAGCATCTTGGCGGGCGTGAGGATGCGCTCGGGCGCAGGATCATTGCCGGCGACGCGGTGTGCACCGTCGTCGGCATCCTGCGCGCGGGGCAGATGACGCCGGTTTATTTACAGAGCCAAATTTTCCGTCCGCTGGTTTACCGCGCCGATCCGGCGCGGCCGTGGATTCCGCAAATTTTCTGTCTCGCGCAGCTCGCGCCAGGTGTGACGCGCGAGCAGGCCGAGGCGGCGTTGCGCGGCGCGAAAGTGGAGCTGCCGCCGCAATTTTCCGGGTTCATGAAAAACGACCGCGTCGCACTCTCCAGTCTGGCGGAGTTGAACAAGGTTTTTCGTCCGGAGGTTTACTGGATGATGCTCGGCGCGGTGGGTTTTCTCTACGCGATCGCGTGCCTCAACGCCTCGAACTTGATGCTGGTGCGCATGCTCGGGATGCGGCGCGAGCTGTGCATCCGGCTCGCGCTCGGCGGCGGGCGGCGCGGCATCGTGCGCTTGCTCGTGCTCGAGTGCGTGACGCTCGCGCTCGCCGCGGCGCTCGGCGGCGTGCTGGTCGCGAACTGGTTGTTTCCGCTCTTGCTGAGCGCGACGGGCGGCAGCAACGCGTTCGGCGCGCCGAGTTGGCTGGCGTGGCGGCTCGACCCGCGAATCCTCGGCGCGATGGCGCTGCTGACGGTGCTGACGAGCGCGTTGATCGCGATCCTGCCGGCGTTGCGCGTGCTGCGCACGGACCTCAACACCGGTTTGAAGGACGGCGGCAACGCCGTGGGCGAGAGTCGCGGGCTGGCGCGGCTGCGCGGCGGGCTCGTGGTGTTGCAGGCGGCGTTTGCCGTGATCCTGCTCGCGGGGGCGGGGCTGATGGTGCGGACGTTCGCGAATTTTCAGAAGATCGACTTCGGTTTCGATACGACGGGGCTCGCGAAAATCTTTGTCGGGTTGCCGCCGAATTATCCCGGCGCGAACGACTGGCAGGCGCGCTTGAACCGCTTGCGTGAGATCGAGGCGGAGATCGCGCGCGTGCCGGGCGTGCGCGCGGTCGGCTTTGGCGCCGACGTGCTCCTGCCGGGCTGGTATTTTCCCGGCATGAGCCTCGCGGGGCCGGAAGGGCGGGTCGTCAAATCGGGCATGGGGGGCTTCGGTCGCGGCTTCGAGGCCACGGCGGGACTGCGGCTGAAACGTGGCCACTGGCTGCGCGAGTCGCAGGGCAATGAAGTGCTGGTGAACGAGGCGCTCGCGCACGCGCTTTGGCCCGGCGTCGACGATCCGAGCGGACAGATCGTGCGCCCCGAAGGAACCAACCCGAACGCCTCCGACTGGAAAGGCTGGGTCGTGGCCGGCGTCGTCGGCGACGTGCGCAGCACGATCCGGGACGAGCCCGGCAACTTCATCTACTCGCCCGAGAGCTGGAATCTGGAGACGTTCAACGTCTTCGTCGTGCGGCTGGGGCGGGAATTCGATCCGAGTCTGGCCGATGCGCTGCGGCGGAGGCTGTATGCGTTCGACTCGCACATCGTCGTGAACCGTATTCTGCCGCTGAGCGAGCACCGCCAGCAGCTCCTTTGGACGGAAAACATGGCGAACTCCGTCTTGCGCGTGCTCGCGGGCGTGGCGCTGCTGCTGACCGTCACGGGAATTTTCTCCGTGCTCGCCTACACGGTCGACCGACGCATGCCGGAGTTTGGCGTGCGGCTCGCGTTCGGCGCGACGCCGCGGGATTTGGCGGCGCTCGTGCTCGGTCGCGGCATCGCGCTGGTGGTCGCCGGCCTCGTGCTCGGGGTCGCCGGCGCGGTGGCGCTGACGCGCTACGTGCAGTCGCTGCTCTTCGGCGTGTCCGGCAACGATCCGTGGGTGCTCGGTGGCGTGGCGGTGTTGTTGCTCGCGACCGCGATCGCCGCGTGCGTGTGGCCGGCGCGGCGGGCGGCGCGCGTGGACGTCACACAGTTGATGCGCTCGGAGTGAGACACGGATTTATCCGTGGGGCGGGTCCGCGTGAGTAGGGCCGGTCTGTGACCGGCCTGACTTGGGTTTCGTTCGCTCGTGTCGTTCGCGAGCGGAAACGCGATTGGGCCGGTCGGAGACCGGCCCTACTTTGCGAACTGCGCAGCGGCGAAGTCGCGGATGCGGGCGCGGACGCTGCGCAGGCCGTTGAGGCGCGTGGGCGAGAGCGTGCGCGTGAGGCCGAGTTGCTCGATCAACGCCGGCTCGGTGGCGACGATGTCGGCAGGCTCGCCGCCACTGTAGAGATCGCAGAGCAGCGCGACGACGCCGCGCACGAGCGGCGACTCGGCGTCGCTGCGGAACCCGCAGCGGCCGTCGCGCGTTTCGCACACGAGCCAGACGGGCGAGATGCAGCCGCGCACGCGGTTGGCGTCGATGTGCTCGGTGCGCGAGACGGCGAGGCGCGGACGCGCGCGGTCGACGATCGCGGCGAGACGTTCCTGCGCGTCCTCGATGAGCAGGAGATCAGCGAGCATTTGCTGTTGGCGTTCGGCAACGGTCACGCGGGCAACGTGCGGCGCACGCGGACGGGTGGCAAGTCGCGGCGTGGCGAGGCGAAGCCGCGCGTGATGCGCCGAAGCAAAACGGAGCCGACGCAATTCCCGCCCGCCATCGCCACGCGCGCCAAACGAGCCCCGCGAAACCAGCAACCGCGTCGACTCCAAGCGCCCGGAAAAGTTATGGCGTAATACGCCATATTCACTTTGCCGCGCCTTTGGTGGCCTGACGTTGGCTTCCGAGCCAGCAAAGCAACTCGAGCGTCCGCTCGGCGTCGGGCATCGCGCGTTTCTCGACGAAGAAGTCCGTCATTCGCGACGGATCGAGCGCCAGTTCGCGCGCCAGCAGGGCTTTCGCGCCACGCTTTTTTAAGAGGGGAATCGTGGCTGCGCGCAGCGCGTTCCAGAGCGGCGTTTCGAGGCCGGGGCGTAGTGTCGATCCACGGCGACGGCGAGTCAGGCGTTCCTTCTTTCGCATCTCCTGCGCAAGCAGGACTGCCGCTTCGGCGAGCGGCTCGATCAGCATGTCGATGCTCTTCAGTTGAGCGGGGACGTGATATTGCATTATGGCGTAATACGCCATGAACGGCTGGGTGGGCAAGAATGGAGCGGGGTGACG
This sequence comes from Opitutia bacterium, assembly GCA_016187945.1. Lineage (GTDB taxonomy): Bacteria > Verrucomicrobiota > Verrucomicrobiia > Opitutales > Opitutaceae > Didemnitutus. The sequence continues at coordinate 455,717 of JACPIT010000004.1, read as the reverse complement.
GCGGAGGAGGGAAGTGGCGGAGGGGGGAATGGCCGAGCGGGGTGGGGCCGAGCGAGGTGATCGCGGGGTAGGGTGGCGGCGCGGTGTGGCGGACGCAGCGCGGGTGGTGGTGGGGCCGGTGATGGGTGGCGGTGGCGGGCGACTGGGGGGCGGCTGAAGCCGGGCATACTGGGCGCGGCTTGCCTCGTCGGCGTCGCGCGGTTTTCTTCGGGCGAGTGAACATCGTCGTCGTCAGTTGGTTTTGGCGTGGGTTGCGGGGACACAGCGTGACGTTCTCGCTGCTGTTCGCGTCGTTCGTGCTCGGGTTGTCGATCAGCGGCGGCGTGAAGCAACTGCTGGCGTCGCTCGGTGTGCACTGGCTCTACGTGCTGATTCTGCCGGTGGTGTTTTTCGCGTGGATGAACGGGCAGGAAACCAAGTGGCTGCCGGAGGAAAAACGTCGGCGCACGATCGCGCGCGCGCTGCTCTTCGGCTCGATCGTGCTGGCGATCGTGATCAATCAGATCCGGCACTGAGCGGGATCGAGGTGGAGCAGCTTGACCTCAAGACGCTCGGTTGTGCGGCCCGCAGCGGGCGCGGATGAACGCGTTGAGGTCAACGCGTTCATCCTCGGATCACGCCGCCAGCACCGGCACGGGGCAGTCGATGGCGGCGGCGATGGCTCGGAAGAGGTCGGCTTCGCGCGGGGTGACGACTTGATCGGCGCCGATGACTTGGGCGGCGGCGGCGAGCACGCGTTGCTTGATCGGCGGCGTTGCACCGGCGAGGCGATCGAGGGCGGTGTCGAGTTTCTCGAGCGAGCAGGCGTCGGGGCTGGCGAGCGCGAGGCGCGCGGCGATGAGCGGGAGCTGGCCGACGCCGGCCGCGAAGGCGAGGGAGAGGCGCGCGGGCTCGGTGGCTCCGGCGCGGGCGAGCGCGGAGAGGACGACGGCGATGTCGTCGGCGAGCGGTTGAAAGGAGTTGAACGGCGTCGGCGCGCGCGGGCGCTCGGCGCGGGCGAGCGAGAGTTGGCGCAGGAGCATTTTCTGGAGCGCGAACTCGAAGGCGCTCACTTCGGCGTCGGAGTGGACGAGTTCGTCGAGCGTGGTGACGAAGCGGTCGAGCGTCGCCGGATCGAGCGTGCGCAGGGCGGGCAGGCAGAGCTGGAAGAGCGGGAGCTTCACGGCGTCGGCGAGGTCGGCGAGCAGCGGGAGCAGCGTTTGCGTCGAGGTGCGGTCGGCGGCGCCGGAGTGTTGCGCGATGAGCGCGAGTTGGCGTTCGCGGTTCGCGGGAACGTCGCCGATCAGGAGGCCGTAGACGAGCGGGATCGCGGTGGCGGGGGAGCGCGTGGCGTGGCGCAGGCCGGGCGGGACGGTGTCGAGGAGCGCGCGGGCTTGGCGGAAATGGTCTTCGGTGAGCGCGCCGATGCTGGCGGTGACGGTGGAGGGCGTGAAGGGGACGCGTGTGGGCGCGGCGGGTTCGCCTTCGCGGACGATTTCGCGGGTGATCCGCGGGGCGGAAGAAGAGGCAGGCTGGAAGCCTGCGCTACTCGGAGCGGCGGCGCGGCCGGCGAGGCCGGCGGAGGCGAAGGACTCGCGGGCGACGTCGATGACTTCGGGCGGCTCGAAGAGTTTGCCGTCCCAGCGCGGATCGATGGCGCGGATGCGTTCGTCGAGCGGCGGGTGCGTGGCCCACAGCCCGCCGAAGAAAGAGCGGAAGCCTTGGGCGAAGAAGAAATGGCCGATCTCGGAGGCATGCTTGTCGGTGAGCGTGGAGCCGAGCGCGTAGCCGCCGATTTTTTTCAGCGCGCCGGTGATGCCGCCGGGGTTGCGGGTGAATTGGACGGCGGAGGCGTCGGCGAGGAATTCGCGCTGGCGCGACACGGCGGATTGAATGAGGCGGCCGAAAAAGTAGCCGACGTAGCCGATGATCAGGAGCGCGACGCCGATCGCGAGGATCACGGCGAGGCCGCCGCCTTTTTTGCTGCCGCCGCTCGAGCGGACGCGTCCGCGGCCAAGGCCTTCGAGGATGCCGCGGCCGAGGAGGCCGATGACGAGGATGCCGAAGACGATGGCGGTCAGCTTCACGTTGAGCCGCATGTCGCCGTTGAGAATGTGGCTGAATTCGTGGGCGACGACGCCCTGGAGTTCGTCGCGTGTGAGTTTTTCCAAAGTGCCGCGCGTGACGGCGACGACGGCGTCGGAGGTGGTGAGGCCGGCGGCGAAGGCGTTGAGGCCGGGCTCCTGGTCGAGGACGTAGACGGCGGGAACGGGCGTGCCGGAGGCGATGGCCATTTCCTCGACGACGTTCAGCAGGCGGCGTTCGTGGAGGTTGGTGGTGTGTTGGTCGACGCGGCGGCCGCCGACGAGCTCGGCGACGGCGGAGCCGCCGTGGCGCATCTGCGACCACTTATAGAGCGAGGCGAGGCCGACGATGGCGACGGTGGCGGCGGCGACGGCGGTGAAGATCGTCGGGTCCCAGTAAACGAGCGCGGTGCGGTCGACGTAATCGGTGTCGTAGTAGGCGGAGCGGTGCGAGCGATCGCGCGACTGACCGACGATCAGGACCGCGGCGATGTAGCTCGCCCCGATCGTGCCGAGCACGGCGAGCACGAACAGGACGACGAGCCGGTTGGTGCGGCTTTTCGCGCGGGCTTGGGCTTCGAAGAAGTCCACGGCGGAGAATCAAGCTCTGGTGTCGAGAACACGAGAGTCGCCGTAAAACGACTCATACTCGATACGAACATCGAGCTTCGGCACATTGATTTTCTCCTCTAGCTCGGGAGTCATCCCTGGGAATTCGATTTTGACCAGTCGATACTCGGCGTTCGCTTTCAGCGAGTAGTTGCGCTTTGGAAAACTGGAGACCCTTACGTGAAACGGGGCTGTATCACCTAAGGTAGCGACCAGTATCCTTTTTATCGGGTCACTGCACTTTGTGTCGAATGGTTCATTGTTCTTGAACAGTTCTACCTGAAGAATGCGTGCGGGACCTAGGCCGTGATTCTGAATTGAGAGACCATACTCTAGGCCCGAGTTAGACCACGTATGATCAAAAGACCATTGAAGATGCGGCATCACCGACAATCGATTGTGGCGACGCGACAGCCATGCTTGGCCGATAGTGAGTAGCAACGCGCAGACAGCTACGGCGAGTTCAGCGCTCATATCACGATCTTCAACTAAACTTCACCTGCGGCGCCTGGCGTTCGGCGGCGGTGTCGACTTGGAAGAGTTGGGCTTCGGCGAAGTTGAACACGCCGGCGATGAGGTTGGTCGGGAAGACTTCGCGGCGGGTGTTATATTGCGTGACGGCGTCGTTGTAGGCCTGGCGGGCGAAGGAGATTTTGTTCTCCGTCGAGGTGAGCTCCTCGGTGAGCTGCATCATGTTTTGGTTGGCCTTGAGGTCGGGGTATTGCTCGGAGACGACCATGAGGCGCGAGAGCGCGCCGCCGAGGCCGGCTTCGGCGCCGAGGAGGTTTTTCATCGCGGCGGCGTCGGCGGGATTGGCGGCGGCGGCCTTCGAGGCGGCGTAGGCGGTGTTGCGGGCGGCGATGACGGCTTCGAGCGTTTCGCGCTCGTGTTTGAGGTAACCTTTCGCCGTCTCGACGAGGTTCGGGATGAGGTCGTAGCGGCGCTTCAGTTGGACGTCGATTTGGGCGAACGCGTTTTTGAAGCGGTTGCGGAGCGTGACGAGCGAGTTGTAGGAACCCGCGACCCAGAAGAACAACACGGCGGCGAGGCCGAGGAGAACGAGGAGGGCGATGATCATGGTGGGAAAAATGAAACCGAACGCGCGCATCTTTGTCCGAAGCGGGGCGCGTGCGCGAGTGGATTCCCGCTATAGGAATAGGGTTTGATTCGACCGCGGCGGCGAGGCGCGAGACCGGCTCGCTGCACTCGGTCGCGGCGGCGATGACCGGCGGACGAACGCGTTTCCCCGCTCGGCGGCGGTCGCAGGCCGCCGCTACAGAAAACGGCGCGGTGCCTCGGGCGTTGCGAGCGGCGACGGAGGCTTGCCAGCCTTGGAGTGCGAACGCACGATGCGCCCGCTCATGAGAAAAATTTTGCGCCTCGCCGCGTTGCTGCTGCTCCTGCCGAGCGCGGTCTCGCGCGCGCAGGTGGCCAATCCGAGTCCGCTCGCGAGCGAGCGCGCCAACGCGGCCACGGCGGTCGGCGGCTGGATCGTGGCGGAAGGGCGTGCGAACAGCGCGTTGCAGAGCGGATTTCCGGCGACGGCGGCGTTGTTGTATCGCGACATCCTCGGCGATCCCGCGCTGGCGGGCGAGGCGCGGCCGCGCATCACGCTCGCGCTCGTCGCGGCGTTGCTCGACACCGGCGACGTCGCGGCGGCGGAGGCGGAGTTGAAGGCCTACAACGGTCCGAGCGACAGCTCGTATCGGCTCCGCGCGGGCTTGCTCGCGGCGCACGCGCGGCGGCGCGAGGCGGCGAAGACGGAACTCGGCGAGGTGAACGCCGATCACCTCGCGCCGGGAGAACGCGCGTGGTGGTTATTTCTTCAGGCGCAGATCGCCGATCTCGACAACGACATCGCGCGCGCGAACTCGCTCTACGAGCAGGCGGTGCAGGCGGCGGTGTCGGAGCAGCAGCGCGCGCGGTTCCTGCTCGCGCAGGCGCAGGCGCAGTTGCAGATGGCGAATGCGCCGACGGAACAGGAACTCAACGCGTGGCGGAGCAACATGGAGAAACACGCCGGGCAGGGGCTCGGCTACGACTCCGCGCGCTACTACGCGGCGGGGCTCTATCGGTTGAATCGCGGAGCGGAAGCGCTGTCGGTGTTGCAGCGCCATCTGCTGGTCATTCCGGCGAGCGAGCGCAACGTCGCGGACCAATTTCGCCTGATGCTCGGTTTGATCGCGGGCGAGGCGACGCCGGAGGGGCGGCGCGCGCTGGCGCAGCTCGTGCGCTCGGCGGTGAAACCCGAGACGCAACGCACGGCGCTCTACCTGCTCGCGCGCGGCTCGCGCACGCCGGCGGAGCGCGAGGAGTTGCGGCGGATGCTCAGCGAGCTGATCGGCGCGCCGACGCTGCATCCGATCATCGAGGACTTGCGGCTGGTGCGGGCGCAGGCGGCGTTGCAGGACAGGCAATACAACGCTGCGGAGGAGGACGCGCGGTTGCTGCTGGAATTTTTCCCGGGCTCGCCGCTGAAGCCGGCGGCGCTCGGCGTGCGGCTGGCGGTGGCGTGGGATTTGCGGCTATACCGCTCGGCGGCGGATCTGGCGTCGCAGTTGCGCGTGCTGGTGCCGGCGGGGCGCGAGCGCGCGGAGCTCGGCGTGCTGGTGGCGGAGGCGTATTTCCGCGCGGGCGATTTCAAGAGCGCGGCGGACGCCTACGAGGCGATCCTGCGCGACGTGCACGCGGCGCCGCAGGTGGTGCCGACGGGCGTGCTGATTTTCATGCGCGTGCTGGCGGACATCCGCGCGGAGCGGATCGACGCGGCGGCGACGTTGCTCGACGAGATGGCGGGCAACGCGGCGTTCGACGTCGAGAATCGCTGGCAGGCGGAGTGGAATCTCATCCGCGAGATGCAGGCGCGCAACCTGACCGCGCCGGCGCAGGCGCGGGTGGAGAAGCTGCTCGCGAGCGGCACGGCGAACGTGCCTGGCGAACTGCGCGTGCGGCTGCTGTGGCTGCGCGCCAAGCTGTCGTTCGACAACGGCGCGGCACAGGCGGCGGTGGGGCAGGTGGACGATTTGATCGCGGCGGTGAACGCGGCGCAGCTCGAGCCGGCGTTGAAGAGCGAGGTGACGAGCACGGCGCAGTTGTTGAAGGCGCAGGCGCTGCTGGAACTCGGCCGCGATGCCGACGGCGCGGCGCTGCTCGACAAGCTGCGCGCGGACTTCCGCGACGCGAAGGCGGCGCTCTACTCTTATATAGTGCAGGCGTCGCGGCAGGCGCGGCGCGGCGATCTCGCCGGCGCGCAGAAGACGCTCTCGGACATGGTCGACGCGCATCCGAAGAGCGAGTTCGCGCCGTTCGCGCTTTATCAGGCGGGGCTCTACGCGGAGCAGCAGGGGCTCGATCGGAATTTGCAGGACGCGCATCGCTTCATGGAGAAGCTCGCGAAGGATTATCCGGGGCACGAGCTGGTGTTCTACGCGCGGTTGAAACAGGGCGACCTGTTGCGGAAGTTGAACGACTTCGGGTCGGCGCGGCTGGCTTACGAGAATCTCGTGAACAATTTCGGCCAGCATCCGGACGTGTTGCTCGCGCAGCTCGCGCTGGCGGACAGCTTGTTCGCGCAGGGCGCCAACAACGTGACGAACTACGAGAGCGCGTCGGCGCTGTATGAGCGGCTGCGCGACCTGCCGGCGGCGGCGACGGATTTGCGCGTGGAGGCGGGCTACAAGTGGGGCTTCGCGCTCTCGCGCCGCGGACGCGCGCCGGAGGCGCAGGCGGTGCTGTGGGGCGTGGTGGACGGATTTCTGATGGACGGCGCGCAGGCGGCGAAGCTCGGCGCGAAGGGCCGCTACTGGATGTCGCGCACGCTGCTCGAACTCGGGCAACTGCTCGAGGAAGGCGGGAAACTCGACGAGGCGCAGCGCGCGTATCAGTTGGTGGTCGACAACAAGCTCGGCGGCGTGGCGGAGGCGACGGCGAAGCTCGCGCGTTTCCGCGCGGCGCCGGCGGAGGGGGCGAAGCCGTGAGCGAGGGAGGCGCGAGTTTTTCGGAGCGGTGCGGCGGCATCCGGCGGCCTCGCGGGAGCTCGGCCCTCCAGGCGAGCAGCCGGCGCGTTTGCGGTTTACGAAGCGAAGGCGCGGCGCATGATGCGCGCGAAATTTCATGACGGCATTCAGCTACAGCATTTTTGCGCAGGGCGGCCCGGTGATGTGGCTGCTCGTGGCGCTCGGGTTCGTGGCGCTGGTGATTTTCATCGAGCGCGCGCTGTATCTGCATCGCGGGCAGATTCGCTCCACGGAGTTTTTGAATGGCATCAAGAATCTCCTGCAAAAGGACCGGCTGATGGAAGCGCTCACGCTGTGCGAGGAGACGCCGGGGCCGGTCGCGGCGGTGGTGAAGGCGGGCTTGCGGCACGCGAGCGACGACGAGCAGGCGATGCGCTTCGCGGTGCAGGACGCGGCGTTGACGGAGATTCCGGTGCTCGAGCGACGCATCGGCACGCTGGCGGCGATCGCGCAAGTGGCGCCGCTGCTCGGCTTGCTCGGCACGCTGCTGGGGATGATCAAGACGTTTTGGCTGTTCAAAAACGGCGGCAACTACGCGACGCCGTCGGTGCTGTCGGGCGGCATGAGCGAGGCGCTCCTCACGGCGGCGGCGGGGCTCGCGATCGCGGTGCCGGTGCATCTGGCGCGACATTTTCTGAGCGGGCGCGTGCGCGCGCTCGTGCACGACATGGAGTGGGTCGGCAACGAACTGATGCGTTACCTGCTGCGCGAGCATCGCGGCGGCGCAGGCGCCGAAAGCGGCGTAGCGACGGCGCAGGTCGAGCCGACGACGGAGAAAAAATGATCACGCAGCCGCTCGATCTCGTCTCGAAATTGCGTCCGCCGCCGCGGGACTTCGATGTTTTCTTTTGGGCGAACGGCGCGCTGATCGTGTTGTTCTTCGCGTTGCTCGGGTCGCGTTTCGTATTGGCGCCGGGTCTGCCGGTGAAGGTCGGCGAGTCGGCTGCGCTCGAGTTGCCGGAGATCAGCTCCGCGATGCAGGGTGCGACCTCAGTTGTCGTCAGCTACCGCCGCGACGAGATGATTTTGTTCGAGGGTGGCATCTACGACGTTCGGGAATTTCGGCCGGTGCTCGAGACCTACGCGAAGAAACATCCGGCGGCGACGCTGCTCGTGCGCGCGGATCGGCAGGTGTCGATCCAAGGGTTCACGGCGTTGTGCGACCTCGCACGCGCGGCGGGTTTCGCGAACGTGTTGCTCGCGACGGAGGCGAGTGCGGGCGAGGCGGTGAAGTTCGTGCCGACGGGACGTTGAGATGAGCGCGACGGCGAATACGCGGCGCGTGCTCAGTGCGATCCTCGTGATCGTGTTGGCCGGCGCGGGTTGGTGGCTGTGGTCGGAGCGCATGACGGCGAAGCCCGATGCGACGGCGGCAAGGCGGCCGGAGCCATTTGTGCAGATCGCGAATTCCGGCGGGACGGGGGTGAATCGGGTGTTGCAGGAGCGGGCGGAATTTTTCGATCCGAGTCCGATGTTTCTCCCGACGGCGCGCAATGCCGGGCACGATGCGTTGCCGTCGCGGCTGGTGGCGCAGCCGGGGCAGATTTTTGCGGATTTCGCGGCGAAATGGAACGTGGCCGAAGCGAACCTCCCGAGCTATGGCGCCGACGTGGTCGCGGCCGCGGAGGGGCTCGTCGACGTGATGGCGCGCGCCAACGAGGCGCCGTTTGCCGGCTTCGGCGAGAGCGGCGGGGCGACGCGGCGTGTGGAGGCGCGCGCGGCGTTCATCGAAGTTAAATCGATGCGCGGAAGCAGCTTGATCTCGCAGGCGCTCGCGGGCGCGGCGGTGCCGCGGGAGGATTTTGCTCCGTTGGAGTTCCTGGCTACGATCAGCGCGGCCGGGCTGACTGGCGAGCCGCTGCTGGTGAGCGGATCAGGCGCGGACGAGGTCGATAATTTCTTCCGGGATTACCTTGCGCGGACGTTCAGGCTGGGCGAGAGATTGGCACCCGGCGTCTACCGGATCGTGATTGGCCCGTAGAAATTTCGGAGAAAGCGCAAGAATCTAGTTGACGGTTAATTTTGGGAACCATTCCCTAGCCGTTCTCTTTGTTTTTTGCCTGCGCCTTGTTCTGCCCAGATAGCTCAGTTGGTAGAGCACCCCCTTGGTAAGGGGGAGGTCGACGGTTCGAATCCGTTTCTGGGCTCCAGGGCAAACGTCGGGGGATTGCCGACGTTAATAAAGGTCAACTATTCAACCACTAAAACCTACCTCCACATGGCTAAAGGAACATTCGAACGCAAGAAGCCGCACGTCAACGTTGGCACGATCGGCCACATCGACCACGGCAAGACGACCACGACGGCCGCCATTCTGGCCGTGCAGGCCCGCAAAGGCCTGGCCGAGGTCAAAGCCTACTCCGACATCGCGAAGGGCGGCACTGTCCGCGACGCGACGAAGACCGTCACGATTTCCGTGGCCCACGTGGAATATGAGACCGCGAAGCGCCACTACGCGCACGTCGATTGCCCGGGACACGCGGACTTCGTCAAGAACATGATCACCGGCGCCGCCCAGATGGACGGCGCGATCCTCGTCGTCAGCGCCGCTGACGGCCCGATGCCGCAGACCAAGGAGCACGTCCTCCTCGCCCGCCAAGTCGGCGTGCCGAAGATCGTCGTCTTCCTGAACAAGGTCGACCTCATCGAAGACCCGGACCTCCTTGAGCTCGTCGAAGAGGAAATCCGCGACCTCCTCACCAAGTATCAATTCGACGGCAAGAACACCAAGATCGTCCGCGGGTCCGCCACTGCCGGTCTCGCTGGCACGCCGGAAGGCGAGAAGGCCTTCGCCGAGCTGATGGACGCGATCGACACCGAGATCGCCGAGCCGGTTCGCGAAATGGACAAGCCCTTCCTGATGTCCGTTGAAGACGTCTTCTCGATCACCGGCCGCGGCACCGTCGCGACGGGCCGTATCGAGCGCGGCATCGTGAAGCTCAACGAGAACGTCGAGATCGTCGGCCTCAAGGACACCGTCACCACGGTCGTCACCGGCATCGAAATGTTCCGCAAGCTCCTCGATCAGGGCCAGGCGGGCGACAACGTCGGCATCCTCCTTCGCGGTATCGACAAGGACGGCATCGAGCGCGGTCAGGTTATCGCCGCTCCGAAGTCCATCACGCCGCACAAGAAGGCGAAGGCCGAAATCTACGTCCTCTCGAAGGACGAGGGTGGCCGCCACACGCCGTTCTTCGACGGCTATCGTCCGCAGTTCTACTTCCGCACGACGGACGTGACGGGCGTTGCGCACCTGCCGAAGGGCGTCGAGATGGTCATGCCGGGCGACAACATCACGATCGACATCGAGCTCATCGCTCCGATCGCGATGGAGAAGTTCCAGCGCTTCGCGATCCGCGAAGGTGGCCGCACCATCGGTGCCGGTCGCGTGACCGAGATCGTCGAATAATAGCCAAACTCCTTCCGACTTCACGCGCCGGGGCTCCCTTACGGGGCTCCGGCTGCGTCGTCTAAAAGAAATAACCACAGGCGCGTAGCTCAATTGGTAGAGTAGCGGTCTCCAAAACCGTTGGTTGGGGGTTCGATTCCCTCCGCGCCTGCCACTTTCGCCTCCCCCCCAGCTTCTCAACATGGCCAACCCTTTCCGCAGCGCTCGTATTTTCTTCAGCGAACTCGTCGCTGAACTCCAGAAGGCCAGTTGGCCGACTCGCGAAGAGCTGAAAGACTCGACGATCGTCGTGATCGTCGCGTGCCTGCTCCTCGGCCTGTTCACCAGCATCAGCGACTTCTCCCTTTACCAAGTCGTCGACCTGTTCACCCGCTGGGTGAGCTGATCGCCGCGCCGTTCTTCCATGTCCCAGACTTCAACGCCCACCGCGCAGTGGTTCGCGGTTCACACTCTCTCCGGCCAGGAGCAGAAGGTGAAAACCTACATCGAGAAGTTCAAGAAGGCCGAGGAACTCGACGACTTCGTGCACGAGGTTCTCCTGCCTACGGAAGTCGTCTCCGAAGTGAAGGGCGGCAAAAAGTCTGTGAAGACGCGCAAGCTCTATCCGGGCTACGTCTTCGTGAACATGAAGCTCTACGAAGAGGGCAAGGTCATCATCAAGCCCTTCTACTTCGTGAAGGACGCGGCCGGCGTCATCGGTTTCGTCGGCGGCGAGCATCCCGCTCCGCTGCGACAGACCGAAATCGACGAGATCAAGGCCCGCATCGAAGCCGCCACCGGCAAGGAAATCCCGAAGGTGTCCTTCGAGGTCGGCGAAGAAGTGAAGATCACCGACGGCGCCTTCGCCAACCTCACCGGCCGCGTCGACGAGATCGATCCCGCCCGCGGCAAGCTCAAGGTTTCCGTTTCCATTTTCGGACGGTTTACGCCCGTCGAACTCGAATACTGGCAGGTCCAGCGCGCCTCTGAAAGCTGATCCGCCGCCCACCATAAACCCGCCACTACTCAGCATCCCTTAACATGGCCAAAAAGATTCAAGGCTACGTTCGTCTCCAGCTCCCCGCTGGCGCTGCCAACCCGGCCCCGCCGGTCGGCCCCGCGCTCGGCGCCCAGGGCGTCAACATCATGGCGTTCTGCAAGGAGTTTAACGCCAAAACCAAGGACCAGAACGGCATGATCATCCCCGTGGTGATCACCGTCTTCTCGGACAAATCCTTCACGTTCATCTGCAAGTCGCCGCCGGCTTCCGTCCTCCTCAAGAAGGCCGCGGGCGTCGCTTCCGGATCGGCCAAGCCCAACCAGGACAAGGTCGGCAAGGTCACCAAGAAGCAGATCCTCGAGATCATCAAAATCAAGAAGGCCGACCTCAACGCCGGTTCCGAGGAAGCCGCGATCCGCATGATCGCCGGCACCGCGAAGAACATGGGCATCGACGTCGTCGACTAACTTTCACCCAACACGCTCACCGCGGGAGCCCCGACTCGTCGGGGCGTTCGCACCGCAAGGAGTCGCAAATGGAAAAACACAGCAAACGATACAACAGCGCCGTCAAGGTCGCTGACCTCACGAAGGAATATCCGCTCAACGAAGCCGTTGAGATTCTTTCGAAGTTCCCGAAGGCCAAGTTCGATGAGACCATCGAGCTGTCCTTCCGCCTCGGCGTCGATCCGGCGCAGGGCGACCAGATGGTGCGCGGCACCACGCCGCTCCCGAACGGTTCCGGCAAGAAGATCCGCGTGCTCGTCTTCACCGACGACGCGGAGAAGGCGCTCGCTGCGGGCGCCGATTTCGCCGGCCTCGCCGACATGATGGCGAAGGTCCAATCCGGCTGGCTCGACTTCGACGTCGCGATCGCGACCACCGAAGCGATGAAGCAAGTCCGCACGCTCGCTCGCGTGCTCGGCCCGAAGGGCCTCATGCCGAACCCGAAGTCCGGCACCGTCACCGACGACATCGCCGCGGGCATCAAGGCCGTGAAGGCCGGCCGCGTGGAGTTCAAGGTCGACAAGACCGCGAACATCGGCGTCGGCGTGGGCAAGCGCTCGTTCACGACGCAGCAGATCGCCGAGAACGTCTCCGAGATCGCCTCGACCGAGTTCAGCAAATTCTAAGGAGCATCGTAACCATGAGAGCCGAAAAGAAATTCCTGATCGACGAGGTCACGACGCACCTGAAGAAGTCTGACTACGTCATCCTCACCAACTTCACGAAACTGACCGTCGCCGACACGGCCGAGCTGCGCAAGCGCCTCGCCCCCGAGAAGGCCGAGTTCCACGTCGTGAAGAACAGCTCGTTCCGCGTCGCGGCCAAGGCCTTCGGCCTGCCCGAGGTGGACCAGTCACTCGCCGGCCAGACGGCCGTCGTCGTCGGTGGCAAAAACCCCGCCGGCGTCGCGAAGGTCCTCAAGAAATTCGTCGAGGATAAGCAGAAGCTCGAAGTCAAAGTCGGCGTGTTGGACAAGAAAGTGTTCAACGCCGCCGAACTCTCGAAGCTGGCCGACCTCCCGTCGTTCGACGCACTGCGTTCGATGTTCCTGGGCATGCTCACCATGCAGGGAGCCGCGTTCGTCCGCGTCCTCGACGCCAAGGTCAAGAAGGAGCAACCCGCCGCCTAAACCCTTTTTCGCGTTGTGCCGCCCCTCCTTCGGCGGTGCGCGCGAGAAGCAAAACTCCCAACGGAGTTCAGCTAGGAGATACGTCTCTTAAACGCGCGGCATTCCCGCCGCCGCTAGCGCTCCCAGGAAGATTACCATGAGCAACATCACCAAAGACCAAGTCATCGAGTGGCTGTCCGCGCAGCCGATTCTCGAACTCGCCGCGCTCGTCAAAGACCTCGAAGCCAAGTGGGGCGTTTCCGCCGCCGCTGCTGTCGCCGCCGGCCCCGCCGCTGGTGCCGCCCCGGCCGCTGCCGCCGAAGAGAAGACTGAGTTCAACGTCGTCCTCACCGAGGCTGGCGCGAACAAGATCGGCGTCATTAAGGAAGTCCGTGCGATCACGGGCCTCGGCCTCAAGGAGGCCAAGGACCTCGTCGAGGGCGCTCCGAAGCCGGTCAAGGAAGGCGTCAACAAAGCCGAAGCCGACGAGATCAAGAAGAAGCTCGAGGCCGCTGGCGCGAAGGTCGAACTCAAGTAAACCACTTGGTTCGCACCCACGCATTCAGTTCCAATTCCCGAGCACAGGCCGTGCAAGTCGCGGCCTGTGCTTCGGCATTTTCCCTGTTCTTTCCTGACGTGACGAGATCCTCGCATCCGCACGTCCCATCTGCCGGTTCCGCAGCCTTCAGTGGCGCGAACTGAGTTTGCCCTTTTCTTCAATCCACCCACCGGGAGCACCCATGGCCGACCGCACTCAACACGAACGCGTCAACTTCGGAAAACTTCGCGAAGTCATCCAGCCGCCGAACCTCATCGAGCTGCAAATCAGCTCGTATCTCGAGTATCTCCAAAAGGACGTGCCCGAGAAGCAGCGCAAGCCCGTCGGCCTCGAGGCCGTCTTTCGCGAGGTCTTCCCGATCCACTCGTATGACGAGCGGCTGACGCTCGAATACGTTTCCTACACGATCGGCGAGCCCAAGAGCTCCGAGATCGAGTGCCTCCGCGAAGGCACCACCTACGCCGTCCCGCTCTACGTGAAGCTCCGCCTCCGCGAAGAGGACTTCATCAAGGACGAGGAAATCTTCATGGGCGACATCCCGATGGTCACCGAGCGCGGCTCGTTCATCATCAACGGCGCCGAGCGCGTCGTCGTCTCCCAGCTCCACCGTTCGCCCGGCATCTGCTTCGAGGTTGCCACGCACCCGAACGGCAAGCTGCTCCACTCGTTCCGCATCATCCCGGACCGCGGCACCTGGCTCGAAGTGCAGTTCGACAACAACGACCTGCTCTACGTCTACCTCGACCGCCGCCGCCGCCGCCGGAAATTCCTCATCACGACGCTGCTCCGCGCCATCGGCTTCAGCAACGACCTCGACATCCTGAACCTCTTCTACGAAGTCCAGGACTTGAAGGTGAACAAGGCCCTCGACATGGAAAACGTGTCGACCCTCGTGCTCGTCGAAGACGTCATCGATGCCCAGAAGGGCGTCGTGCTCGCCCGCGCGTTCGAGCCGCTCACGAAGCAGATCGTCCGCACCTTCGAGAAGCACGAGATCAAGTCGATGCGCGTCATCGACACGACCGCCGACGAAGGCGCGATCATCCGCGCGCTGAAGAAGGATCCGACCCGCAACGAAGAGGAAGCGCTCAAGGAAATCTACAAGAAGCTGCGCCCCGGCGAGCCGCCGACCACGGCGAACGCCAAGGCCCTCCTCAAGCGCCTGTTCTTCGATCCGAAGCGCTACGACCTCGGTCGCGTCGGCCGCTACAAGATCAACCAGAAGCTCGACCTGAAGACGGACCTCGAAGTCCGCATCCTCGAGTCGGCCGACGTTTGCGCGGCCACCAAGTATCTCGTCCGCCTCAAGAAGAACGACGGTGTCGTCGACGACATCGATCACCTCGGTTCGCGCCGCGTGCGCACGGTCGGCGAGTTGCTCGCCAACCAGTGCCGCGTCGGCCTTTCCCGCACCGAGCGTCTGGTGCGCGAGCGCATGACGCTCTACGATCAATCCGTCGATTCGATCACGCCGCAGAAGCTGATCAACCCGAAGGCGCTGACGACCGTCATCCGCGATTTCTTCGCGCGTTCGCAGCTCTCGCAGTTCATGGATCAGATCAACCCGCTCGCCGAGCTGACGCACAAGCGCCGCTTGTCCGCGCTCGGGCCTGGCGGTCTGAATCGTGAGCGCGCCGGCTTCGAAGTCCGCGACGTTCACCCGTCGCACTACGGCCGCATCTGCCCGATCGAAACGCCTGAAGGTCCGAACATCGGTCTGATCAACTCCCTCTCGACTTACGCCCGCGTGAACGAGTTCGGCTTCATCGAAGCCCCGTATCGCGTCGCCGATAAGGAGAAGGGCCGCGTCACCGACAAGGTCGTCTATCTCACCGCTGACCAGGAAGAGGGCAAGGTCATCGCCCAGGCCAACGCCGAGGTCGACGACAAGGGCAACTTCATCGGCAAAGCCACCGCGCGCCGTGACGGCGAGTTCCTCGAAGTCACCGCCGACGAAGTCGACCTGATGGACGTCTCGCCCAAGCAAGTCGTCTCCGTCGCCGCCGGCTTGATCCCCTTCCTCGAGCACGACGACGCCAATCGCGCGTTGATGGGCTCGAACATGCAACGCCAGGGCGTGCCGCTGCTCCAGACCGAAGCGCCGTATGTCGGCACCGGTCTCGAAGGCCGTCTCGCCTCGGACTCCAAGACTGTCGTGGTCGCGGAAGCCAACGGCGTCGTCGCCTCCGTCGACGCGAAGCGCATCATCGTCACCGAGTCCGGTGAAATGCCGCGCAATCTCCGCACCGACCCGAAGAACGGCACCTACGTCTACGAGCTGCGCAAATTCATGCGTTCGAACGCCGGCACCTGCTTCACCCAAAAGCCCATCGTCAAGAAGGGCCAGAAAGTGAAGAAGGGCCAGTGCATCGCCGACGGTCCCTCGACCGATCACGGCGAACTCGCCCTCGGCCGCAACGTGCTCGTCGCGTTCATGCCGTGGAACGGCTACAACTTCGAAGACGCGATCCTCATCTCCGAAAAGGTGCTGAAGGAAGACATCTTCACCTCGATCCACGTCCAGGAATTCGAAGTCACCGCGCGTGACACGAAGCTCGGGCCTGAAGAGATCACCCGCGACATCCCGAACGTTGGCGAAGAAGCCCTCAAGAACCTCGACCACAACGGCGTCATCCGCATCGGTGCCGAGGTCAAGCCGGGCGACATCCTCGTCGGCAAAATCACGCCGAAGTCCGAAACCGAACTCGCGCCGGAAGAGAAACTCCTCCGCGCCATCTTCGGCGAAAAGGCCGCGGACGTGAAGGACACCTCCCTCATCGTCCCGTCGGGCGTGAACGGCATCATCATGGACGTGAAGATCAACACTTCGCGCCTCGATGCCGAGGGCTCCAAGCTCTCGCCTTCCGATCGCCGCCGTCAGGTGAAGCAGATCCAGGAAGACTACAAGACGCAGATGGACAAGCTGCGCGAGCAGCTCACCGAGGCGCTCTCCAACATCCTCCTCGGCGAAAAGATCCCGCTCGACGTCATCAACGGCCAGACCGGCGAAATCATCATCCCGGCCAACCGCAAGATCACGAAGACCCTCCTCCGCAAGCTCGCCGCCGTCGCGAAGCACATCGAGATCGATCCGTCTCCGGTTCGCATCAAGATCATGGAGATCATCGGCTCGTTCCAGTCGAAGTTCGACGAGCTCGAGGGCGACCGTGAGCGCAAGATCGCGTCGATCGAACAAGGCGACGCGGAAGGCGCCGGCGTCATCAAGCAGGTCAAGGTCTACATCGCCACGAAGCAGAAGCTCGAGGTCGGTGACAAGATGGCCGGCCGCCACGGTAACAAGGGCGTCGTCGCGAAGATCGTCCCCGAAGAAGACATGCCGTTCCTCCCGGACGGCACCCCGGTGCAGATCTGCTTGAACCCCCTCGGCGTGCCTTCGCGCATGAACGTCGGCCAGGTTCTCGAGACGCACCTCGGTTGGGCCTGCTCGAAGCTCGGTCTCAAGGTCGCCACGCCCGTGTTCGACGGCATCTCGGAAAAGAAAGTCCGCGAATACCTCAAGCAGGCGAACGACGTCGAGAAGGAGCAGAGCGGCGTCATCACCGTCACCACCGCCGGCAAGGCCACGCTGTTCGACGGCCGCACCGGTGAGAAGATCGATCAGCAAGTCGTCGTGGGCTTCATCTACATGATGAAGCTGAACCACCTTGTCTCGCACAAGATTCACGCGCGCGCGGTCGGTCCTTACTCGCTTGTCACGCAGCAGCCCTTGGGTGGCAAAGCCCAATACGGCGGCCAGCGCTTCGGCGAAATGGAAGTGTGGGCGCTCGAAGCCTACGGCGCGGCGCACACGCTCCAGGAAATCCTCACCGTCAAGTCCGACGACGTGAACGGCCGCACCAAGATCTACGAATCGCTCGTCAAGGGCGACAACACCCTGCAGGCCGGCACGCCGGAATCCTTCAACGTTCTCGTGAAGGAAATGCAGGCCCTCGGCCTCGACATCAAACTCGGCAAGCGCACCACGCTTTCCGAAGCCCTCGGTGGCAACCGCTAAACTTAAATACTGGGAGCATCACGCCAAATGAGCACCGAACAAGCCCGCGAAGAAGTCCGTCAGGTCCTCGGATCCGACGAGAATCCCTTCGACTCCGTTTCCATCACCGTCGCCGCGCCGGAGACCATCCGCGCGTGGTCGAAGGGTGAGGTCAAGAATCCCGAGACGATCAACTACCGCACGTTCAAGCCCGAGCCGGGTGGTCTTTTCTGCCAAAAGATCTTCGGCCCGGTGCGCGACTACGAGTGCGCCTGCGGAAAATACAAGCGCATCAAATACAAGGACGTCATCTGCGATCGTTGCGGCGTCGAAGTCACCATCGCCCGCGTCCGCCGCGAGCGCATGGGCCACATCGAACTCGCCGTTCCGGTGGCGCACATCTGGTTCCTCAAGAGCATGCCGAGCCGCCTCGGCCTCCTGCTCGACATGACCGCTCGTTCGCTCGAGCGCGTCATCTACTACGAGAACTACATGGTCACCAACCCGGGCAAGACGCCGCTTGAACTCAAGCAGCTCCTGACCGAGACGGAATACCAGCAAGCCGTCGACGAGTATGGCGCCGACGCGTTCGTCGCCAAGATGGGCGCCGAAGCCGTGCGCGACGTGCTCACGCAGGTCGACATGGAAGCCGTCGTCGCCGAACTGCACGAGACGATGCGCGCCACGCGCTCGAAGCAGATCAAGAAGAAGCTCTCGAAGCGCCTCAAGGTCATCGGCGGCTTCATCTCCTCGAAGTCCCGTCCCGAGTGGATGGTCCTCGAAGTTCTCCCCGTCATCCCGCCGGACTTGCGTCCGCTCGTCCCGCTCGAAGGCGGCCGCTTCGCGACGTCGGACCTCAACGACCTCTATCGCCGCGTCATCAACCGCAATAATCGCCTGCGGAATCTGATGCAGTTGAAGACGCCCGACGTCATCATTCACAATGAAAAGCGCATGCTCCAGGAAGCCGTCGACGCGCTCTTCGACAACGGCCGCCACGGCCGCCCCGTTACGGGCGCCGGCAACCGTGCGTTGAAGTCGCTCTCCGACATGCTCAAGGGCAAGCAGGGTCGCTTCCGTCAGAACTTGCTCGGCAAGCGCGTCGACTACTCCGGCCGCTCCGTCATCGTCATCGGTCCCGAACTCAAGCTCAACCAATGCGGTCTGCCGAAGAAGATGGCGCTCGTCCTCTTCGAGCCGTTCATCATCCGCCGCCTCAAGGAACTCGGCTTCGTGCACACCGTCCGCGGTGCCCGCAAGATGATCGAGAAGAAGTCGCCCGAAGTTTGGGACATCCTCGAGGAAGTCACGAAGGGCCACCCGGTGCTGCTCAACCGCGCGCCGACGCTCCACCGTCTCTCGATCCAAGCGTTCGAGCCGGTCCTCATCGAAGGCTCCGCCATCCGCGTCCACCCGCTCGTTTGCACCGCCTACAACGCGGACTTCGACGGTGACCAAATGGCCGTGCACGTGCCGCTTTCCCTCGAGGCGATCCTCGAGTGCAAGCTGCTCATGATGTCCTCGGGCAACATCTTCTCGCCCTCGAGCGGCAAGCCGATCCTCACGCCGTCGCAGGACATCGTCCTCGGCGCGTATTACCTGACGATCGAGCCGCGCACCAAGCCCGCCAAGGGCGTCCGTGTGCCGCTCATGTCGGGCTTGCAGGAAGTCCTCTACGCGAAAGCCGACGGCGCCTACAAGATGCACGACTGGGTCGACGTTCCGAATCCGGACTTCGGCAAGGACACCACCTTCGGCAACAAGGAGCGCAAGACGCTCCGCACGACCGTGGGCCGCGTGATCTTCAACCAAATCTGGCCCGCCGCGCTCGGCTTCATCAACTTCCCGGTGCCGAAGGGCAAGCTGGGCGACCTCATTCTGAACACCTACAAGGTCGCTGGTCCGACCGTGACCGTCGAGACGCTCGACAAGCTGAAGGAGCTCGGTTTCACGACCGCCTTCAACGCCGGCATCTCGATCGGTATCGACGACATGATCATCCCCGAAAACAAGCGGGAGATCGTCGGCGACGCGCGCAAGAAGGTCGACGAGGTCGAGTCCCAATACAAGAAGGGCATCATCACCTCCGGCGAGCGCTACAACAAGATCATCGACATTTGGACCGGCGCCACCGACCGCATCGCGAAGTCCGTCTTCGCGAAGCTCGAAGGCAACGACGGCAAGCCCGAGGTCAACCCGGTCTACATCATGATGGACTCCGGCGCCCGCGGTAACAAACAGCAGGTGCGCCAGCTCTGCGGTCTCCGCGGCCTCATGGCCAAGCCCTCCGGCGAAATCATCGAGCGCCCGATTCTGTCTTCCTTCCGCGAAGGCCTCACCGTTCTCGAATACTTCATCTCGACGCACGGCGCCCGCAAGGGTCTCGCCGACACCGCGCTCAAGACGGCCGACGCCGGCTACATGACCCGCAAGCTTTGCGACGTCGCCATGGACTGCGTCATCACCGAGGAAGATTGCGGTTCGCGCGATGGCATCTGGAAGAAGGCGATCTTCGAAGGCGACACCATGCTCGTGACGCTCGCCGAGCGCATCACCGGCCGTTGCTCCGCGGACGACATCTACAATCCGCTCGATCCGACGAAGATTCTCGTCGGCGCGGGCGAGCTCATCACCGAAGAACTCGGTCGTCAGATCGAAGACTCCGGCATCGAGCGCGTGAAGGTCATGTCCCCGCTCACCTCGACGAGCGAGCACGGCATCGACGCGAAGTCCTACGGCATCAACCCGGCCTCCAACAAGGTCGCGAAGATCGGCGACTCCGTCGGCATCATCGCCGCGCAGTCGATCGGCGAGCCCGGCACGCAGCTCACGATGCGCACGTTCCACATCGGTGGCGTCGCCTCGGCCGGTTCCAAGAACCCTGAGATCAAGGTCCGTAACAGCGGTATCCTCAAGTATCGCGGCCTCCGCCTCGTGCAGATGGAAGGTGCAGCCATCGTCCTCAACAAGACCGGCTCCATCCAAATCATCGACGACAACGATCGCGAACTCGAAGCCTACCCGATCGTGGTCGGCACCGTCCTTTCCGTCGGCGACGGCGAGAAGGTAACGAAGGGCCAGACCATCGCGCAGTGGGATCCGTATAACATTCCGGTTCTCTCCGAGCGCACCGGCACGCTGCACTTCAAGGACATGATCCCGGGTGTCACGGTCAAACGTGAGCTCGACGAGTCCACCGGCCGCATCGCGACCGTCGTCATCGAGCACAAGGAAGACCTCAACCCGCAGATCGAAATCCGTGACGAGGCCGGCAAGCCGCTCGCCGCTTACGCGATTCCGACCGGCGCGCAGGTCGTCGTGAACGAAGGCGACATCATCCAGGCCGGCGCGCTCCTCGCGAAGACGCCGCGTCAGGCTTCGACCACGAAGGACATCACCGGCGGTCTCCCGCGCGTCGCCGAGCTCTTCGAAGCTCGCCGTCCGAAGGAAGCCGCCGAGATGGCCCGCATCGACGGTGTCGTCTCGTTCGAGGGCTCGATCCGCGGCAAGCGCAAGCTCGTTGTTCGCAACGAGGAAGCCGGCGCCGAGGAAGAGCACCTCATCCCGCACGGCAAACACATCATCGTGCAGCCGGGCGACGTCGTCCACAAGGGCCAGCACCTCACCGAAGGCTCCGCCGATCCGCACGAGATCCTCGACATCCTCGGGCCGACCGCGCTCTACGAGTTCCTCATCGGCCAGGTGCAGGAAGTCTACCGTCTCCAAGGCGTGTCGATTAACGACAAGCACATCGAGGTCATCATCCGCCAGATGCTCCGCAAGGTCCGCATCACGGATCCGGGTGACAGCGAGTTCTTCTGGGGCGAGCAGATCGATCGCTCGACGTTCCTCCGCGAGAACAAGCGCCTCGACGCCGCCGGCGGCAAACCCGCCGAGGCCGAGCCGATCCTCCTTGGCATCACCAAGGCCTCGCTCGAGACCGAGTCGTTCATCTCCGCCGCCTCGTTCCAAGAGACGACGCGCGTCCTCACCGACGCCTCGACGCTCGGCAAGGTCGACGGCCTGAAGGGCTTCAAGGAAAACGTCATCATGGGTCACCTCATCCCCGCGGGCACCGGCCTCCCGGCTTACAAGAAGCTGAAGGTCACGCTCCCGCTCGGCGGCGAGATCCCGATGGACGAAGCCCCGCGCGCCGCCGCTCCGGTTCCCGCCGAAGCGAGCTAAGCTCGACGACGCAGTTCACTCTCGAAGCCGCGCAGCATCCGCTGCGCGGCTTTTTCTTTTCCACGGCGCGGCGATTTTTCGACGCGCACGAAAATGCGTTTACGCGTCCGCGCGCCGCCCGCATGCTGCGCGACGTTTTGGGCCGCACTCAACCTCCCCAGTAAGGTTTCGCTATGGCTATCATCATTCTGTTCACGGTGCTGAGCCTCGTCGCGCTCGGCGCCTCGTTTCTGTTGACGGTGCCGAACGCCGCGCGCGTCGCACTGCTCGTGCTCTCGGTGAGTTTGTTCGTCTTCGGGGTCGGCGTCGGCTCGTCCGTCGTCGTTGGCAACGACGAGACCGGCATCGTTGCGAAGCAATTCGGCGATCCGCTTCCAACCGGACACATCATCGCGCGCAACGGCGAGCGCGGGCCGCAACAGGAAATCCTCGGCCCCGGCTGGCACTTCGGTTTTATCCCCTTCATCTACGAGGTGAATCTCACCCGCGTGATGACGATCGAGCCGGGACAGGTCGGCGTCGTCTCCGCGCGCGACGGCCAGCCGTTGCCGGAAGCGCAGACGTTCGCGCCGCCGTGGTCGAACGCGCAGGACATGCTCAACGCGCCGAAATTTCTCGCCGGCGCCGGCTATCGCGGGCCACAGACGACGATCCTCACACCTGGCACCTATCGCTACAACACGGCGCTGCACCAGATTCGCTCGATCCCGGCGCTCCAAGTAGCCGCTGGACTGGTGGCGGTGATAAAAAGCAACACCGGCAAAGTGCTCCCGAACGATTCCCGCACCTACACGGTCGTGAACGGCGTGCCGCTCGTGCCGCGCGATTTTCGCGGCATTTGGGCCGAGGCGCTGATGCCCGGCGCCTACTATCTGAACACGGAGGCGTTCGTGCCGACGTTCGTGAAGACCACGCAGCGCACCTACACGTATCAGGCCGCGCTCTCGCTGCCATCGACCGCGCGCGCCGTTCCGCAGCAGCAGGCCGGCCGCAACGGGCCGACTCCCGCTCAACAGGCGGCGAATGCCGACCAGCAGGATTGGTCGGTGTCGGTGCGCTCGAAGGACGGTTTTTCGTTTCCCGTCGATGTGCGCGTCGCGTGCGCGGTCGAGGCTGCCAACGCGCCTTACCTCGTCGCGTTGCTCGGCAACCCCGATCAGATGGTGAAGGACGAACAGGAAGACGAGACGCTCGAAGTGCTCGAGGCGCGCATCATTTTGCCGGTCGTGCGCGCGGTGTTCCGCAACGTCGCCGAGAGCATGACCGCGCTCGAGTTCGTCGCACGCCGCTCGGAAATCGAGCGCAACGCGGCCGAGCGCATCACCGCCGAACTCGCGCGCTACAAGGTCACGTGCGACGGCGTCTACGTCGGCAACATCCACCTCGACGCGACAGAGCCCGGCCGAAAATTGCTCGCGACGCAGACGGACCGCGAAGTCGCGTTGAATCAGGAAAAACTTTTCGGGCAGCAAAAACTCGCCGAGGTCGCGCGTGCGAATCTCGTGCGCGCCACCGAGGAGGCGGAGCAGCAGCGCAATCTCGCTGCCGCGGAATACAAAGTCCGCATAGAAGCCGAGAACGCGAAGGCTCAAGTAGCGCGCGCGAAAGGCGAGGCCGAGTCGCAAGTGATCACCGGTGAGGGCCGCGCGAAAGCTTACCGCATGCTCGTCGAAACGCTCGGCCAGAATCAGGTCGCTCAACTCGAACTCTTGAAACTCGTCGTCGAAGGCAAGGTGCAGATCACGCCGCAAGTGATGGTGAGCGGGCAGGGGAGCGGCAACGGCACGCTCGACGCACTTACGGGCACGATCTTGCGCCAGTCGCTTCAGCCGGCCAATCAACCTGCGAATAAGTAACCGTCATGCGTATCCTGATCTTCGTCTCGGTCCTCGGCATCCTCGCGAGCTTGGCGGTGCTGATCGCCGTAATCATTAAGTCGAGCAATCCGCAGAAAAAGGGACGGAGCGAGCAGCCCGAACTCTGAGTCCGCGCGGCGCGCGTGCGTGATTTAACGCCCGCAGGCCGTCACGATACTCAACTCGACCCGCTTACAAACGGCGGAGGCGGGGATGGTCGAATTTTGCCTTGTTTTTCACTCGGGAATTATGACCCTCAAGATCCCTCCCGCCAAAACTCAGAAGTAGAGCCTAGCTCCTTCTGAGTTACACCCGGCCCTCACCGGCCGGGTGTTTTTTTTTGCCCATCGGGTTCGCCCGATGGGCATCCGCCGTAGCTCGTAGAGCGAAGGCGGATCGGACGTTCGCCACCGCACGCTCCGCGCTCATCTGTGGGTGCGTTTCTTCGCGTCTCTGAGCAAGCTGCGCTGATCCTGTGAATAACTTGGGAGAAAAACTGAAACTTCGCGCTTGAAGTGCGTCATGCGAACGTGGTTCGCTAACCCTCCATTTTCGTCATCAAACAGCGCCTTCAGCAAAACTGCGGGTGCACCTGACGCCGCGGTTTTGGAGTTTCCGCTCTGAGATTCGCGTTTTTCAGCACAGCGCGAAAAAGTGCTTGCCGGGGCTTTTCGTCCCGGTAGGTTCCGCGCCTTTTCCTCCTTTACCTACCGTAACTTCCTCCAATGCCCACCATCAACCAACTCGTGAGAAAAGGACGTCGCAAGGTCCGTGCGAAGTCCAAGGCCCCGGCTCTGCAGGGTAATCCCTTCCGCCGTGGCGTCTGCGTGCAGGTCATGACCCGCACGCCGAAGAAGCCGAACTCGGCCATCCGTAAGGTCGCCA
The DNA here is from genome assembly GCA_016187945.1 of Opitutia bacterium. Lineage (GTDB taxonomy): Bacteria > Verrucomicrobiota > Verrucomicrobiia > Opitutales > Opitutaceae > Didemnitutus. The sequence continues at coordinate 431,548 of JACPIT010000004.1, read as the reverse complement.
AGGTTCGTCTCACGAACGGCACGGAAGTTATTTCCTACATCCCCGACGAGGGTCACTCCCTCCAGGAGCACTCGATCGTGCTCGTGCGCGGTGGCCGTGTGAAGGATCTCCCCGGCGTCCGCTACCACATCGTTCGCGGCACGCTCGACGCCACTGGTGTCGAGAAGCGCCGTCGTTCGCGGTCCAAATACGGCGTCAAGCGCCCGAAGGCCGCCAAGTAATCACGTTCTTTCTTTTTCACCATGTCTCGTCGTCGCAGAGCTACTCACCGCCCCACCGTTCCGGACGTCCGCTACAACAGCGCGCTCGTCACTCACCTGATCAACGTGATCATGAAGAGCGGCAAGAAGACCGTCGCGGAACGCATCGTTTACGGCGCCTTTGAGCGCGTGAGCGAGAAGCTCCAGAAGGGCGACCCGGTCGACCTCCTCATGGGCGCGATGGAAAACGCCCGCCCGAAGCTCGAGGTCAAGAGCCGCCGCGTCGGTGGTGCGACCTACCAGGTGCCGGTCGAGATTTCGTTCGAGCGCCAGGAGTCGCTCGCGCTCCGCTGGATCGTCGACGCCGCCACGGGCCGCAAAGGCACCGCGATGCGCGAAGCCCTCGCCGCCGAGATCATCGACGCCTACAACAACACGGGCTCCGTCGTGAAGAAGAAGGAAGACACCCACAAGATGGCCCAGGCCAACCGCGCCTTCGCCCACCTCCGCTGGTAAGGATTCTGTTTCATGTCTTCTCCGATCAACATCACCGTCGTCACCGACAAGGCCAAGGTCGCCGCGGCTAACGCCAAGGACCGCCCGTTCCCGCTCGAGTGGACGCGCAACATCGGCATCGCCGCGCACATCGACGCCGGCAAGACCACGACGACCGAACGCATTCTTTTCTATTCTGGCGCCGTCCACAAGATGGGCGAAGTCCACGAAGGCACCACGGTGACCGACTGGATGGAGCAGGAGCGCGAGCGCGGCATCACGATCACCGCCGCCGCCATTTCCTGCGCCTGGAACGCCTCCTTCGGTCCCTGGAAGGGGATCAAGCAGCGCATTAATATCATCGACACGCCCGGACACGTCGACTTCACCGCCGAAGTCGAGCGCTCCATGCGCGTGCTCGACGGCGCCGTCGCGGTGTTCTGCGCGGTCGCCGGCGTGCAGCCGCAGTCCGAGACCGTCTGGCGCCAGGCCAACAAATACGGCGTTCCGCGCGTTGCGTTCGTCAACAAGATGGACCGCACCGGCGCCAACTTCTTCCGCGCCGTCGACGAGATGCGCGAGAAGCTCAAGGCCAACGCGCATCCGCTCTACATTCCGATCGGCCAGGAGGAAAACTTCAACGGCCTGATCGACCTCGTGCAGAACATCGCCTACATGTTCGACGACACGAAGGATCCGCTTGGCATGAATCCGGTCACCGCGCCGATTCCCGCCGAATACGCCAAGCAGGCGAAGGAATACCGCGAGAAGCTCATCGAAGCCGTGTCGGATTTCGACGACGTCATCGCGAACAAGTATCTCGAAGGTCAGGAAATCACGACCGAAGAATTCATCCTCGCCGTCCGCAAGGCCACGGTCTCGATGAAGTTCACCGGCGTCATCCCCGGCTCCGCGTTCAAGAAGAAGGGTGTGCAGCGCCTCCTCGACTGCGTCGTCAACTATCTGCCGAACCCGATCGACGTCCCGGCCATGAAGGGCCAGGACAGCTCCGGCAACCCGGTCGAGGCGGTCGTCGACGACAAGGCGAAGCTCGCCGGTCTCGCGTTCAAGCTCTGGACCGACCCGTTCGTCGGCAAACTCGTGTTCTATCGCGTCTACACCGGCGTGGTGAAGCGCGGCATGCCGCTCTACAATCCCCGCACCCGCCGCTCGGAGCGCGTCTCGCGCCTCGTGCTCATGCGCGCGATGGATCGTGAGGAAATCGATTTGGCCTACGCGGGCGACATCTGCGCCCTCGTCGGCGTCAAGGACGTCATCACCGGCGACACGCTGTGCGATGAGGACTTCGACATCCGCCTCGAGCCGCCGTCCTTCCCCGAGCCTGTCATCGCGATGTCGATCGAGCCGAACTCGAAGGGTGACCAGGAAAAACTCGGCGTCGCGCTCCAGCGCCTCGTGGCCGAGGATCCGACTCTCCGCGTCAAGACCGACCAGGACACCGGCCAGACGATTCTCGCCGGCATGGGCGAGCTGCACCTCGAAATCATCGTCGACCGCATGAAGCGCGAGTTCAAGGTCGAGGCCACCGTGGGCAAGCCGCAGATCGCCTATCGCGAGACCGTCACCGGTTCCGCGGAAGGCGTCGGCAAGTTCATCCGTCAATCCGGCGGCAAGGGCCAATACGGCCACGTCGTCGTCAAGATCGAGCCGAACGAAAAGGGCAAGGGCATCGAAGTCGTCAACGAGATCGTTGGCGGCGTCATCCCGAAGGAATTCATCAAGCCCGCCACCGACGGCATCATGGAAGGCACCAACAATGGTGTCGTCGCCGGTTACCCGGTGGTCGATGCGATCATCCGCATCATCGACGGCTCCTTCCACGAAGTCGATTCGTCGGAACTCGCGTTCAAGATGGCCGGCATCTTCGCCTTCAAGGAAGCGATGAAGGTCGCCAAGCCGATCCTCCTCGAGCCGATCATGGGCGTCGAAGTCACCACGCCGGAAGATTACCAAGGCGACCTGATGGGCGACATCAACCGTCGTCGCGGCCAGATCCAAGGCATGGAAAACAAGAACGGCGCGTGCATCATCGCGGCGCACGTTCCGCTCGAAATGCTCTTCGGTTACGTGACGGACATCCGCTCGCTCTCGAAGGGCCGCGCGTCCGCCTCGATCACGCCGTCGCACTTCGCGCAAGTGCCGAACAACCTCTTGGCCAAGATCGTCGAGACCTCCTCGAAGGCCCCGGCCCGCACCTAACCCTCGTTCTTTATCCCGCCATGAAAGGCCAACGCATTCGCATCAAACTTCAGGGCTTCGATTACCGTGTGATCGACCAGTCCGCTCTGGAAATCGTCGAAACCGCCAAGCGCTCCGGCGCGCGCGTCTCGGGCCCGATCCCGTTGCCCACCCGCATCGAGAAACTGTCCGTCAACCGCTCGCCGCACGTCGACAAGAAGTCGATGGAGCAGTTCGAGAGCCGCACCCACAAGCGCCTCATCGACATCCTCGAGCCGACCGCGCAGACGGTCGACGAACTCAAGAAGCTCAACCTGCCCTCCGGCGTCGACATCACGATCAACGTCTAAACCACAACTTTCAGACAGTCACTTTAGCAGCCCCCGGTGGCTCCAATCGCCGGATTGCTAACGTAGGTCTAAACCAAACGGAAACCCTCCACCTACCACTTAGCCTATGATCGCTACTCTATTAGGCAAAAAACTCGGGATGACCCAGGTCTACGACGCACAGAACGTGCTCGTGCCGGTCACCGTCGTGGAAGCCGGCCCCTGCCCGGTTGTCCAAGTCAAGACCGTCGAGACCGACGGTTATAACGCCGTCCAGCTCGGCTTCGGCGCCCAAAAGGCGAAGAACGCGAGCAAGGCCGAAGCCGCCCACGCCAAGAAGGCCGGCCTCGAGAACACGCCCCGCGTGCTCAACGAAGTCCGCCTCGCCGCCGCTCCCACGGTCAAGGCCGGCGATGTCGTCACGGTTGCCGCCTTCACCGAAGGTCAGGTCATCGACGTGATCGGCATCTCCAAAGGCAAAGGCTTCGCCGGCGTCGTGAAACGCTTCCGTGTCGCCGGCGGCCCCGCCTCGCACGGTTCGATGTTCCACCGCCGCATCGGCTCGATCGGTATGCGCCAGACGCCCGGTCGCTCTTGGAAAAACCAAGCGATGCCCGGTCACATGGGCTCCGACCAGCGCACGGTCCAAAACCTGCGCGTCGTCAAAATCATCGCCGACAAGAATCTCATCCTCGTGAAGGGTGCGATCCCTGGCGCCAACGGTGACGACGTCATCATCCGCGCCGGCAAGAAGGCCAAGAAAGCCTAAGGAGACTGAACCAAAATGAAGCTCAAAGTTTACAGCTCCGACGCCAGCCAGACCTCCGAGAAGGAGTTCGCTCTCCCGACGTTCGACGGTGATCGCGGTCTCCAGGCCGTGAAGGAAGTCGTCGTCGCCCATCGCGCCAACGCCCGCCAGGGCACGCGCTCCACCAAGACCCGCGGCGAAGTCCGCGGCGGTGGCAAGAAGCCGTGGAACCAAAAGGGTTCCGGCCGCGCTCGCGCCGGTTCGTCCCGCTCGCCGCTCTGGAGCGGTGGTGGTGTCGTGTTCGGCCCGAAACCCCGCGACTTCTCGAAGAAGATCAACAACAAGGTCAAGGCCCTCGCGTTTGCGCGCGCTCTCTTCGATCGCGCCTCCGCCGGCGAAGTCGACGTCATCGAGACGTTCGCTCCCGCCCAGCCGAAGACCAAGCTCCTGAACAAAGTCGTCCGCACGATCGCCCCGAAAGGCTCCGTGCTCCTCGTCGACGCTCCGTTCACCGCCGAGGCCTCCCGCGCCGCGCGTAACCTCGACCGCGTCTCCACCACGGAAGCCGCGAAGCTCAACACTCTCGATCTCGTGCAATACTCGAAGATCGTCGTCTCCACCAAAGCGATCGAGGCCATCATCGCCCGCGCCACCGGAGGTCAGTCATGATCAGCGCCGATAAAGTTCTCAAAAGCATGCGCCTGACGGAGAAGGCTTCCAAGCTCTCCTCCAACTACGGCCAATACACGTTCGAGGTTTATCCCTCCGCCACCAAATTCACGGTGCGCGAAGCCGTCGAGGCGACCTTCAAGGTCACCGTCACGCGCGTGAACATCCAAAACATCAAGGGCAAGCCGAAGCGTTCCCGCACGGGCCGCCCGACGCAGAAGTCCGACAGCAAGCGCGCCATCGTCACCCTCAAGCAGGGCGACAAGATCGAGCTCGTCTGAGGAAACACCCGCCATGGCTATCAAAACTTTCCGTCCTCTCACCGCCGCGCTCCGCTTCACCGAGCTGAACCGCCCCGAGGAGATATCCAAGAAGCGCCCCGAGCGCTCGCTGATCGAATCGAAGAACAAGACCGGCGGCCGCAACACCTACGGCCGCATCACGTCGCGCCGTCGCGGCGGCGGTCACAAGAAGCTCTACCGCGTCATCGACTTCAAGCGCGCCAAGCTCGACATGCCCGCGAAGGTCCAGGCGATCGAATACGATCCCAACCGCTCCGCGCTGCTCGCGCTCCTCGCTTACGCCGACGGCTCGAAGACCTACGTCCTCGCTCCGAAAGGCCTCAAAGTCGGCGACTCGATCTACAGCGCGCTGAAGACCGACTCGAACGACTATCGCCCCGGCAACAGCTTCCCGCTGTCCGTCATCCCGGCCGCCACGAAGGTTCACGCCGTCGAGTTGCTCCCCGGTCGCGGTGCCCAACTGGCCCGCGCCGCCGGCACCTCCGTCGAACTCGTCGCCGTCGAGAACGGCATGGCGCAGCTCAAGATGTCCTCCGGCGAGACCCGCCTCGTGAACGCCAACTGCCGCGCCACGATCGGTGAAGTCGGCAACGAAGACCACAGCAAGCGCAAGCTCGGCAAGGCCGGCCGCAACCGCTGGCTCGGTCGCCGTCCGCGCGTCCGCGGTATGGCGATGAACCCGGTCGACCACCCTAACGGTGGCGGTCAGGGCAAATCCAAGGGTGGTGGCGGTCGCCAGCACCTCGTTTCGCCGTGGGGCCAGCTCGCCAAGGGCTTCCCGACGCGCCGCCGCGCCAAGCCGTCCAACTCCCTCATCCTTACCCGCAAGAACGGCCGTCCGCCGCGCGGCAAGAAGTAAACCACTTAACGACTACCCAACATGGCTCGTTCCATCAAAAAAGGTTTCTTCGTCGACTACCACCTGCTCGAGAAAATCGAGAAGGCGGTCAAGTCCAGCGGTGCGCGCAAGCCCATCCAGACTTGGAGCCGTCGCTCGACGATCACGCCCGACTTCGTCGGCCACACCTTCAACGTTCATAACGGCAAGGCCTTCATCGCGGTGTATGTCACCGAGAACATGGTCGGCCACAAGCTCGGCGAGTTCGCCCCCACGCGCATCTTCAAGGCGCACGGCGGCATGACCCGCAAGGAAATCTAACCTGCGCGCGTAGCCGAAACCCGAACCCGAACCGAACATGGAAATTCAAGCTCTCACCAAAAACGCGCGCATGTCGCCGAAGAAGGTGCGCGAGGTCGCCAACGAAATCCAGGGCCGCTCCGTGCCCGAGGCCACCGACCTCCTCTCGCTCATCCCGCGCAAGTCCGCCCGCCTCCTCGCCAAGACGCTCAAGAGCGCCGTCGCGAACGCGGAGAACAACCACAACCTCTCGGCCGACAAGCTCGTCGTCCACCGCGCCCTCGTCGAGTGCGGCCCGGTCCTGAAGCGTTTCAAGGCCGGTGCCCGCGGCTCCGCCAAGCCGCGCGTCAAGCGCATGTCGCACCTCCGCATCGTCCTCTCGGACAGCAAAGCCTAACCAACCACTGTTATGGGACAAAAAACCAACCCTACCGGTTTCCGCCTCGCCGTCCGCCGCAACTGGCAATCCCGCTGGTTCGCCCGCAAGAAGGACTTCGCCAAGCTCCTCCACGAAGACCAGGTCATCCGTGAGAAGCTCATGGAGAAACTGAAGCAGGCCTCCGTGCCGCGCATCTTCATCGAGCGCGCCGGCAATCGCGTCCGCGTGAAGATCTTCACCGCCCGCCCTGGCATCGTCATCGGCAAGAAGGGCCAGGAAGTCGAAAACATGAAGGTCCAGCTCGGTAAGATTACCGGCAAGGAAGTCCTGCTCGACATCCAGGAAGTGAAGAAGCCCGAGATCGAGGCGCAACTCGTCGCCGAGAACGTCGCCCTCCAGCTCGAGCGCCGCGTCGCTTTCCGCCGCGCGATCAAGAAGTCGGTGCAGATGGCCATGAGCCTCGGCGCCGACGGCATCAAGATCCAGTGCTCCGGCCGCCTCGGCGGCGCCGACATCGCGCGCCGCGAATGGCAGCGCCAGGGCCGCATCCCGCTCCACACCCTCCGCGAGAATATCGATTACGGATTCGCCGAAGCCCGCACCGTCTGGGGCAAGATCGGCGTGAAGTGCTGGATCTGCAAAAAGGACGAATCCAACTAAACCGCTTCGAGCCTCCCGCTCAGCTCTAGCTCACTAAAGCCATGTCCGCTCTCCAACCGTCCCGCACCAAATATCGCAAAGCGATGAAGGGCTCCCGCGCTGGCAATGCCAAGCGCGGCAACACGCTCGCCTTCGGTGAATTTGGCCTGCAGTCCCTCTCCCGCGGTCCCATGACCGGTCGCCAGATCGAGGCCGCCCGCGTCACCATCGCTCGCCACCTGAAGCGCAAGGGCAAGCTCTGGATCCGCGTGTTCCCGCACAAGCCCGTCACCAAGAAACCCGCCGAAGTGCGCATGGGCCAGGGCAAGGGCCCGGTCGAATATTACACCGCGACGATCAAGCCCGGCGCGGTCCTCTTCGAACTCGCCGGCGTCCCCGCCACCATCGCGAAAGAGGCCTTCCGCCTCGCCGATGCCAAGCTGCCCTTCCGCTGCCGCTTCATCGCGCGCGAAGGCGTGGCCGTCTAACCACAGGAGAACGTCACCATGACTTCCAAGGAAATCCGCGAACTCTCGCCCGCCGAGATCACCACCAAGCTCCGCAGCACCCGCGACGAGCTCCTCCAGCTCCGCCTTCGCAAGCACACCGGCCAGGTCGAAAAGCCTCACACGATCCGCGTCCTCCGCAAGGACATCGCGCGCCTCGAGACCATCCTGAACGAAAAGAAATCCCAGAAGACCGCCGCTGCCTAAGGCGCGCGTAACCGCACAAGACCATGTCTACTCACGCACGTCACGCCGCCCGCAAAACCGAGATCGGTTTTGTGACCTCCAAGATGGGCGACAAATCCGTCAAGGTGACCGTCCCCTACAAGACGCCGCACCCGCTTTACGGCAAAGTCATTAACCGCAAGACCGTCCTCCACGTCCACGACGAGAAGAACGAGTCCAAGGTCGGCGACAAGGTCGAGGTCATGGAGACCCGCCCGATGAGCCGCCTCAAGCGCTGGCGCGTCGTCCGCGTCGTCGAAGCCGTCGTCCAACCGATCGGCGCTGCGGTCACCGAGACCGACGTCGCCGCCATCGTCCCCACGAAGACCACCAAGGCCAACGTGTCCGCCGCCGCGGCCCCGAAAGCCTAACCGCACGAGGAGAACACCACCATGATCCAGATGCGTTCCATTCTCGACATCGCCGACAACACCGGCGCGCGCCGCGCGTCCATGATCGGCCGTATCGGTCAAAACACCCGCTACGCGCACGTCGGCGACATCATCACCGTCAACATCAAGGAGAGCAGCACCGACGCCACGGTTAAGAAGGGTGAGGTCCACAAGGCCGTCATCGTTCGCACCAAGGCGCCCCTCCGTCGCGCCGACGGCAGCTATCTCCGCTTCGACAGCAACGCGATCGTCATCATCGGCGACGACGGCAATCCGAAGGGCACCCGCATCTTCGGCCCCGTTGCCCGCGAACTCCGCGCGAAGAACTACATGAAGATCATCTCCCTCGCCCCGGAGGTTCTCTGACCATGCAAAAATTCCACATCAAAAAGAACGATCAAGTCGTCGTCATCTCCGGCTCCCACAAGGGCAAGTCCGGCAAAGTCCTCGAAATCCTCGCGGCCAAGAACCGCGCGGTCGTCGAAGGCGTCGCGATGATCAAGAAGCACCTGAAGAAGTCGCAGGAGAATCCTCAGGGCAAAATCGCCGAGCGCGAAGGTTCCGTGCACGTCTCGAACCTCATGCTCCAATCCCGCTTCGACGCCTCGAAGAAGCGCGCCAAGAAAACCGAAGCCAAGAAGGCCTAACGCCTCTCACTAATTCGCCCGCTTGGAAACCGGGCACCCGAAAATGAGCAAAGATACCGTCCCCCCTCTCAAGAAAGCCTACTTCGAGCAAGTCGTGCCCGCCCTCATGGCGTCGCGCAGCTACAAGAACAAACACCAGGTTCCCAAGCTCGAGAAGATCGTCCTCAATACCGGCATCGGCGCCGAAGCCGACAAGAACCAGATCGCCGACACCGCGCGCGACATGGGCCTCATCGCCGGCCAGAAGCCGATCCTCAACAAGTCCCGCAAGGCCATCGCCAACTTCAAGCTGAAGCAAGGCCAGGTCGTCGGCTGCAGCGTCACGCTCCGCGGCGACGCCATGTGGCACTTCCTCATGCGCCTCCTCGCGGTCGCGCTGCCCACCATCCGCGACTTCCGCGGCGTGCCGAACAAGCTCGACGGCCAGGGCAACTACAACATCGGCATCACCGATTTCACCATCTTCCCCGAGATCACCGTGGAGAGCGCCAAGCGCCACATGGGCCTCGACATCACCCTCGTCACCTCGGCCCACACCGACGACGAAGCCCGCGAACTCCTCAAGCTCCTCGGCATGCCCTTCCGCCGCACCGAGCAGGCCGCCGCCGCCAAGTCCGCCTAACCTTTTCGCACCATGCCGAAGACCTCCGCCATCGAGCGCAACAAGAAGCGCATCAAGCTCGCCGACAAGTTCGCCGCCAAGCGCGCCGAGCTGAAAGCCATCCTCTCGAATCCCGCCACCACGGACGAGGAGTTCTACGCCGCCCAGAAGAAGCTCCAGAAGCTTCCCCGCAACTCCGCCAAGGAGCGCATCCGCAACCGCTGCTCGATGAGCGGCCGTCCGCGCGGCTTCAAGCGCAAGTATGGCGTCTCCCGCCTCACGTTCCGCGAACTCGCGCTCGCCGGCAAGATCCCCGGCGTCACCAAGTCCTCCTGGTAAATTCAATTTGGCTCACGGGGGTTTATGCGCCGCACGGCGCATCGGATATGACCCGCGCGGCCCAGCTCAAAACCACCTCCATCCATGACCGATCCGATCAGTGATTTCCTGACCCGCCTCCGCAATGCGTCGAAGGCCGGCCAGTCCCAGTGCGTCGCCCCGCACTCCAAAATGAAGGAAAGTCTCGCGACGATCCTCAAAGCCGAAGGCTTCGTCCGCGAAGTCACCAGCGGCGCCGACGAGCGCGGCCACAAGACCCTCGTCGTCACCCTCAAATACGTCGACAACACCCCGGTCATCACCGGCCTCAAGCGTGAATCGACCCCGGGCCGTCGCGTCTACTTCAGCTACACCGACCTCCCGCGCGTCCTCAACGGCCTCGGCATGGCCATCGTCTCGACGTCCAAGGGCCTCATGAAGGACCAGGACGCGCGCCGTAACAAGCTCGGTGGCGAGCTCGTTTGCACCGTCTGGTAAGGAGCACCCGCACCATGAGCAGAATTGGCAAACAACCCGTTCAGATCCTCGACAAGGTCAAAGTCGACATCAAGGGCACCACGGTGTCCGTCGAAGGCCCCAAAGGCAAAGTCGCGAAGACTTTCGCCCCCGTCGTGAAGATCGAGAAGAAGGACAACACGATCGTCGTTTCCCCCACCGAGGAAACCCGTTTCTCCCGCGCCATGTATGGCACCGCCCGCTCGGTCATCGCCGGCATGGTGAAGGGCGCTGCGGTCGGCTACGCGAAGGAGCTCGAAATCCAAGGCGTCGGCTTCAAAGCCGCGCTCAAGGGCAAGCAGCTCGACCTCTCGCTCGGCTACTCGCACCAAATCCTCCACGACATTCCCGAAGGCATCAAGGTCACCGTCACCGACGGCACCAAGCTCAAGGTCGAAGGCGCTGACAAACAGCTCGTCGGCCAGGTCACTTCCGAAATCCGCGCGTATTACCCGCCCGAGCCTTACAAGGGCAAGGGTGTCCGTCTCGTCGGCGAATTCGCCGAGCGCGTCCGCCGCAAGGAAGGCAAGACCGTCGCCTAACGCCACCACCCGAAAGGCAGCATAACCATGTCCAATACGATCCGCAAAGCCGCGCTCCTCCAGAAGCGCAAGTGGCGCATCCGCAAGACGGTCACCGGCACCGCCGCCCGTCCGCGCCTCTCCGTCAAATTCTCCGGCAAACACATCTACGCGCAGGCCATCGACGACGCCGCCGGCAAGACCCTCGTGTTCCTCTCCACGCTCGACGCCGAGGTGAAGAAACAGAACGCCAAGGGCAACGTCTCCGGTGCCAAGCTCGTCGGCGGCGCTTTCGCCACCAAGGCCAAAGCCGCCGGCATCAACGCCGTGGTGTTCGACCGCAACGGTCGCCGCTTCCACGGCCGCGTCAAAACCTTCGCCGACGCCGCGCGCGAAGGCGGCCTCCAATTCTAAACACCGCCCATGGCTAACAACAACAGGTCCTATTCCTCCAATCAGAATGCCGAGAACGACTCCGGCATGATTGAGAAGGTCGTCTACATCAACCGCTGCGCCAAGGTGGTGAAGGGTGGTCGTCGTTTCAGCTTCTCCGCCCTCGCCGTCGTCGGCGACGGCAAAGGCAATGTCGGCATCGGCTACGGCAAGGCGAACGAAGTTCCGGACGCCATCAAGAAGTCGACTGAAGCCGCCAAGAAACGCCTCTACCCGGTCAAGCTCCGCGGCGACACGATCCCGCACGAAGTCCTCGGCCAATACGACGGCGGCAAGGTGTTCCTCCGTCCGGCCACGCCCGGCACCGGCCTCATCGCCGGCGGCGGCGTCCGCGCCGTCCTCGAAGCCGCGGGCGTGAAGAACGTTCTCACGAAGTCGATGGGTTCCAAGAACCACATCGCCGTCGTGCACGCGACGTTCAACGGCCTCCGCAAGCTCCGCATGGCGGAAGACTTCAAGGCCGCCCGCTCCTGATTGTCCGAAATTAATCCGAGTCGTCCTTCGCCGGAGTAGGCCAGGGGCGGCGACCCAAACTTAGGAATCCAAGAAAATGCGTCTCCACTCTCTCAAGAACGTCAAAGGTGCCGTCCACCGTCGCAAGCGCGTCGGTTGCGGCGAAGGCGGCGGCCACGGCAAAACGTCCGGCAAGGGCGGCAAGGGTCAGACCGCCCGCTCGGGCGGCTCGATCCGCCCCGGCTTCGAAGGCGGCCAGATGCCCCTTTACCGCAAGCTCCCGCACCGCGGCTTCAACAACTACAACTTCCGCACGACCTACGCCGTCGTGAACGTCGGCGATCTCGCGTTCCTCGACACCTCGATCACCGAGGTGAATGTCGAGGTGCTCGTCAAAGCCGGCCTGATCCGCGCTGACGGCGCGTTGCTGAAGGTGCTCGGCGACGGCGAAATCACGCGCGCCATCAAGGTCACCGCCGCCAAGTTCTCCGGCGCCGCCAAGGAAAAGATCGAGAAAGCCGGCGGCCAGGCCATCACGGCCTAACGGCCGGCATTTTGGATTTTCGATTCTCGATTTTCGACTGGGGCGCGCACGACGCGCCCCTTTCGAATCGGGGAAACGAAAATCGAAAATCGAGAATCAAAAATCGAAAATTTTAGCCCCGTGTTTTCCGCCTTCACGAATTCGATGAAGATTCCCGAGCTCCGCTCGCGAATCCTCTACACGCTGTCGCTGCTCTTCGTCGCGCGCGTCGGTGCCCACATCCCGCTGCCGGGTCTCGACCCGCAGCCGCTCCTCAAGTTCTTCGAGGAGCAGACCGCCAACGGCGGCGGCGCCCTCGTGGGGCTTTACAACATGTTCACCGGCGGCGCGCTCCTCAAGGGCGCCGTGTGCGCGCTCGGCATCATGCCCTACATCAGCGCGTCGATCATCTTCCAATTGATGACCGCCGTCGTGCCGGCGCTCAGCCGCCTCCAGCAGGAAGGCGACGTCGGCCGCCAGAAGCTCACGCAATACACGCGCTACCTCACGGTCGGCATCTGTATCGTGCAAGGCGTCCTCCTCATTCTCGCGCTCGAAAATCCCGCGCGCCTCTTCCAAGGCTACGACATCAACCACTACGGCGCGATCGTGCTCGTCAACAAGTGGAGCTTCCTCGTCACGTCGACCGTCTTCATGACCGCGGGCACGCTGCTCATGATGTGGCTCGGTGAACAGATCACCCAGCGCGGCATCGGCAACGGCGTCTCGCTGCTCATCACCGTCGGCATCCTCGCCGACATCCCGGGCGCCGCGATGTCCACCTACCAACTCTTCTTCGCGCCGGTCGGCACCGCCAGCCTCGGCCTGCCGCAGGCCGTCATGATGATCGCGCTCTTCCTGATCGTCACGATGGGCATCATCGCGGTCACGCAAGGTCAGCGCAAAATCCCCGTGCAATACGCCAAGCGCGTCGTCGGCCAGAAGGTCTACGGCGGCCAGAGCTCGTTCCTCCCGCTCAAGGTCAACTACTCGGGCGTCATGCCGGTCATCTTCGCGAGCGCGATCCTGCTGTTCCCGACCCAGCTTTTCTCCCAGCTCGGCGCCGCGTTCGACATCAAGATCCTCATCGAAATGGCCAACGCGCTCACCCGCGGGCATTGGAGCTACTACGTGCTCGATGGCCTCCTGATCCTTTTCTTCAGCTATTTCTGGGTGTCGGTCATGTTCAAGCCGATCCAGGTCGCCGACGACCTGAAGAAATACGGCGGCTACATCCCCGGCGTCCGCCCCGGCGAGCCGACGGCCAAGTTCCTCGACTTCGTGATGACCCGCCTGACGCTGGCCGGCGCGATCTTCCTGACGATCATCGCGATCATCCCGGACGGCCTGCTGAACTTCTTCAAAGTCCCGCCCCGCGTCGCCTACTTCTTCGGCGGCACCGGCATGCTCATCACCGTCGGCGTCATCCTCGACACGATGCGCCAGATCGAGACGTTCCTCCTGCAGCGCCACTACGACGGCTTCCTCAAAAAGGGCCGCATTCGCGGTCGCAGCACCTCGGCGCAGGTCGCGCTGGGCGAAGCCGCCTCGGACAAGACCGTGATGCAACTGGTCGCGGTCATGGTGGTCGTTCTCCTCGTCGGTCTCGGCGCGTGGGCGATCCGCCGCTTCGCTCTTTAATCGCTTTACTTCGGTGAAAAGGGCTGAACACTCCAGCGCCTTTTCCGCCCTCGCATCCGCGAAGGCGAAGGTAGTTCTCCTTGGTCCAGTCGGTCCGCTTCACGCGGACCTCCTCCTCCAGGCCCGTTCTTTCTCAATTGAGCACGTCTCTCCTGCTTCTCTCGTGCAACAGGAGATTTCGCGACGCACGACGCTCGGCCAAAAAGCCGCGGCATCGCTCGCTCGCTCCGGCTCCGGCCTGAGCGACGACCTCACCCTCGCGGTCCTCCGCAAATGGTTTTGGGCGCGCAAACCCGATGCGGGATTCCTTCTCGAAGGCTTCCCGGCTACGCTGCTCCAAGCAAAAGTGTTCGACGAGTGGGTCGAAGCCCGCGGTGAAACCCTCACCGCGGTCCTCGACTCCGACTCCGCACCCGCGGAGGTCGCTACACACTACCGCACGCAAGGGCTCCTCACCGGAGCCGCTCGCCTCGCCGCCTGATGTCCATCCCGATTAAAAACGCGGAGGGCATCCGTCGGATGCGCGAAGCCTGCAGCATCGCCGCCACCGTTCTGGCGAAGATGAAGGAGCAGGTCCGGCCCGGTATCACCACCTACGACTTGGATCAAATCGGTCGCGAAATCATCGCGTCGTTCGGCGCCCGCAGCGCCTGTTACGGCTACCAGTTGCACGCGAGCCGCTATCCCGCCTACACCTGCCTTTCGGTCAACGAAGAGGTCGTCCACGGCATCGGTTCGCTCAAGCGCATCCTGCGCCAAGGCGACATCATCTCGCTCGACGTCGTGGTCGAATACAACGGCTACATCGGCGACAACGCGACGACCGTCCCGGTCGGCCCCGTTGCCCCGCGCGTCGCCGAGCTCCTCAAAATCACCGAGGATGCTCTCGCCATCGGCATCGCGCAGGCCCAGGTCGGCAACCGCATCGGCGACATCTCGCACGCCGTGCAAACCTACGTCGAAGCCGCCGGCTTCAGCGTGGTCCGCGAAATGGTCGGCCACGGGGTGGGGCAGTCGATGCACGAAGAGCCGCAGATCCCGAACTTCGGCCGGAAAAACTCCGGCGAGAAGATCAAGCCGGGCATGACGCTCGCGATCGAACCCATGGTCAACATGGGCCGCTACGCGGTCCGCACGCTCAGCGATCATTGGACAGTCGTCACCGCCGACGGCCAGCCCTCCGCGCACTTCGAACACACCGTGCTCACGACCGACTCCGGCCCCGAGATCCTCACGATCCCGCGCGCCTCCTGAATTCCTTAAACTTAAACCTCCAACTTAAACTCGTAACAACATGCCTCGTCTCCTCGGCGTTGAACTCCCCGCCAAAAAGAAGATCGGATACTCCCTCCGATACATCTACGGCATTGGCCCTGCCCGTGCCGACCTGATCATCGAGACCGCCGGTCTCGACGCCAACATGCGCGCCTCGGACCTCACCGAGGAGCAGCTCAACAAGATCCTCCACATCATCACCGACAACAAGTGGGTGGTCGAAGGCGATCTCCGCCGCGAGATCGCGGGCAATCTCAAGCGCCTCCAGGCGATCAATTGCTACCGTGGCATCCGCCATCGTCGCGGCCTCCCGGTCCGCGGCCAGCGCACCAGCACCAACGCCCGCACCCGCAAGGGCCCGCGCAAGACCGTTGGCGTCACCAAGGCCAAGGAAGCTTAATCTTAAAAACACATCTCCATGTCCGAAGAGAAATCCGCTCCGAAGAAGGAAAAGGCTCCCAAGAAGGAAGCCGCCGCTGGCGCCGCTGCGCCCGCCGCCGAGAAGCCCGCGAAGGCCCCCAAGGCCCCGAAAGCCGACAAGCCCGCTGCTGACGGCGCCGCTCCGGCCGCCGCTGCCGCTCCGGCCGAGCCCGCGAAGCCCGTCGAAATGGTCGGCGGCGTTCCGAAGGCCCCGTCCGCCGAAGACCTCCTTAAGGAAGAGCTTGGCGCCATCAAGGTCCGCAAGGCCAAAGGCTCCAAGAACATCACTTCCGGCGTCGCCAACGTCACCGCGACGTTCAACAACACGATCGTCTCGATCACCGACGCCAAGGGCAACGTGATCTCCTGGTCCTCCGCCGGTAAGTGCAACTTCCGCGGCTCCCGCAAGTCCACCGCCTACGCCGCGCAGGTCGTCGCGCAAGACGCCGCCCGCAACGCGATGGCGCACGGCCTCAAGGAAGTCCAAATCCGCGTCAGCGGTCCCGGCCTCGGCCGCGATTCCGCCATCCGCGGCCTCCAAGCCATCGGCCTGGAAATCTCCTCCATCATCGACGTCACCCCGGTGCCGCACAACGGCTGCCGCCCGCGCAAGCGCCGTCGCGTGTAACGAAGTAACAAGGTCCAAGGGCCAAGTAACAGGACAGTCACCGCACTTGTTACTTGATACTTCGGACCGCTCTCACCCTCACTCTCCCTCTTACTTTTCACTCCCATGGCCCGTTATACCGGACCCACCACCCGCGTCAGCCGCCGCTTCGGCACCTACGTCCTCGGTTCCGCCAAGGTTCTCGAGCGCCGCAACTTTCCGCCCGGCCAACACGGCCCGAAGTCGCGCCGCAAGCTCTCGGAATACGCCGTCGGCCTCGCCGAGAAACAAAAGCTCCGCTTCATCTACGGCCTGCTCGAGCGCCAATTCCGCCGCGTCTTCGCGGTCGCGAAGAAAGAGCGCGGCGTCACCGGCGAGCGCTTCCTGCAGCTCCTCGAAACCCGCCTCGACAGCGTCGTCTACCTCCTCGGCTTCGCCAAGAGCCGCGCCCAGGCGCGCCAGCTCGTCAACCACGGCCACGTGAAGGTCAACGGCCGCAAGGTCGACATTGCCAGCTACACGCTCGACGCCGGCGACACGATCGAGATCAAGGCCTCGAACAACTCCCGCCAGATCGTCACCCGCTCCGTCGAAGAGAGCCGCGCTCGCGTGGTTCCCGGCTGGCTGACCCGCAACGACGAGGCGCTTTCCGCGGTTGTCAACCGCCTCCCGACACGCGATGAGATGGACCCGTCCATCAACGAGCAGCTCATCGTCGAGTTCTACTCGCGCTTCTGAGCCCGTTCCACCGGTCGCTTACTCTCAACTCTCAACTCTCAACTAGAGACTAATCCAAATGCCCAAGCGTCTCGGAAAATTCGAACTCCCCTCCAAGCTCACGAAAGTCGAGGAGGGCGCCACCAACACTTACGCCAAGTTCATCGCCGAGCCCTTCGAAGCCGGCTATGGCCACACCGTCGGCAACTCGCTGCGCCGCGTGCTCCTCTCGTCCATCGAAGGCAGCGCCATCAGCTCGATCAAAATCGATGGGGTGAACCATGAGTTCCAGTCCATCGACGGCGTCGTCGAGGACGTCACCGACATCGTCCTTAATCTGAAGAAAATCCTCATCGTCTCCGAAAAGCGCGAGCCGATGAAGCTGCTCCTCAAGGTCAACAAAGAAGGCCCCGTCACTGCCGCCGACATCCAGCTCGACGCCGGCGTCAAGCTCATCAACCCCGACCAAGTCATCTGCACCCTCGACACGAAGCGCACCTTCGAAGCCGAGCTCGAGATCAAGACCGGTCGCGGTTACTGCCCCGGCGACGAGAACAAGAAGGAAGACCAAGCCATCGGCGTCATCCCGATCGACTCGCTCTTCTCGCCCGTTCGCCTCGTCCGTTATGCGGTCGAAAACACCCGCGTCGGCCAGATCACCGATTACGACAAGCTCGTCCTCGAAGTCTGGACCGACGGCCGCATCACGCCGGACGACGCCCTCAAGCAATCCGCCTCGATCCTCAAGCACCACCTCGACGTGTTCGATCGCGTCTCGCAGGAGAGCTACGAGTTCGAGTCGCAAGCCGCCGAGGTCTCCGAAGAGCAGAACAAGCTCCGCAAGCTCCTCAACATGTCCGTCAACGAGATCGAACTCTCGGTCCGTGCGGCGAACTGCTTGAACAACGCGAACATCACCACGGTCGGCGAACTCGCCATGAAGACCGAGCAGGAGATGCTCAAGTATCGCAACTTCGGCAAGAAGTCGCTCAACGAAATCAAGGAGAAGCTCGAAGCCCTCGGCCTCTCGCTCGGCATGAAGTTCGACGAGCGTCTCCTCGAGACGAAGAAGGACCTCTGAGCCATTTTCGATTTTCGATTCTGGATTTTCGATTGGTTGATCCCGTCGAAAATCCACTCCGGCGTTGCTCCGCTTCGCCCAATCGAAAATCGAGTTCAGCTCGTAGAGCCTCAGCCATCCAAAATCGAAATTTTCCGGCTCTCGCGCCGTCCGCTGCCGCCCAACGCTGCGACCGGATTGCCGATCGGGAGCCGACCAAACCAAACACTAGTTCTCAAGTTCGCGGGCTCGGTATCTTGATACTTGGCCCTTGGCACTTGGGACTTCCATCCAATGCGTCACAATAAACACCACGCCTCCCTCGGCGTCACCCGTGAGCACCGCGCCGCGATGCTCTCCAACATGGGTGCCTCCCTCATCAAGCACGGTCGCATCGAGACCACCCTCACGAAGGCCAAGGCCCTGCGCCCCTTCATCGAGAAGGTGATCACGAAGGCCAAGAAAGCCGCCGCCCTCCCGAAGGAAAACGGCAAGCTCTCCGCTTCCGCCATCCACCTCCGCCGCCTCGCCCTCAAGGACGTGCGCGACGAAGGCGCCGTGACCCTCCTCTTCAACGAGAAGGTCGCCCAATTCGAGAAGCGCTCCGGCGGCTATACCCGCATCTACAAGCTCGCTCCCCGCCGTATCAGCGACGCCGCTGAAATGGCACTGATCGAGTTCATCGGCGCCGAAGACCAAGGCTACAAAAAGTCCAAGGGCGCCAAGAAGTCGAAGAAGGCCAAGGCCGCCAAGCCCGCCGCCGAAGCGACCGAAGCCGCTCCTGCCGTCGAGACACCGAAGTCCGAATGAGGTAGGGCGGGACCGCTGGGCCCGCCGTGCTTCGCATCACTCTCAACGCGCCGCGCTCCCCGAGCCGGCGCGTTTTTCTTTGTCCCTCACGAACCGCCGGGCGAACTCGCGACAAACTATGCCGACGTTTCGCGCGGCAGCCCGGGTGGGTGCTGCTGTCCCGAGCGGCGCCTTCGGCACGCGCTGCCCTTGCCGACTGTTCGCGTCGGCGCCGTTCGCGAAAATTGCGGTGCGCGTGGACTGGCAGCCGCGAGATCGTCGCGCGGGGGAGAGGCTTTTTATGTCCCGACGTTGCACGAGCGTCGTTCGCTGGCCCGTGGTGAATCCCCTCCGCGCCCGCTCACTCGACATCCGTTCGAAACGGCGAAGCCGGCAGTCCCGCGCGATTGAACAGATTTCCGGTCGGCGCTTCGCCCCACGCGTAGCGGACGGTTTTCGGCTCGCGCACGTCGTCGGCGTTCACCTCGACGGTCTGGCCGACGATCTTTGCCGTCGCGGCGCGAAACACGCCATCGGCACCCGCGATCGTGAAACCCTCGAGCTGGCCGCCGGGCGCGACCAAGCCGCGATCGACGTGGCTGAAACGCAGCACCGCGCGACCATTGGAGAAACTCGCCGATTCAAACACCGGCCCCGAAAACTCGATCTGCTCGCCGTAAGCCAGCGCGCGTGCCGCGAGCGCGAGGCGTTCGCCGACCGGCTGTTTTTGCGGCGGGTGAATGTCCTTCGCGTCGCCGACATCGAGCGTCACGGCCATCGCCGTGTTCGGCGTCCGCTTCATCGTGAGCAATTGCGCCTCGCGAATCTCGGGATTCATGCCTGTCCAAGGCGCGATCTGCACGAAGAGGAACGGGAAATCGCCCTCGCCCCACAGCCGGCGCCAGTCGGCGATCAGCGCGGGGAACAGCGTCTGATACTGCTTCGAGCGATCGGCGTTCGTTTCTCCCTGATACCAGATCACGCCGCGCATCGCATAAGGCAGGAGTGGCACGATCATGCCGTTGTAGAGCGCGCTGGGCGTGCTCACCGATTCCGTGAGCGCGCGCGGCACCGGCCAGAGTTTCGCCATGACTTCGGTCGAGCGCACGCGCCAGGCGCCGCTCAGGTTAACGCTCGCGCCGTCGGTGCGCGCGAGATGCGGCGGCACACCCTTGCCCCAGATGCCGCCACCGGCGCCCGTGTCGAGGACGCGCACGGCGATCACGTTGCGGCCGGCTTTCAGGACGCCGGCGGGGATCGGGTAGACGCGCAGCTTGTCCCAGCCCTGCGTCGCGCCCACGCGCTGGCCGTTTACCCAGGTCGTGTCGTCGTCGTCGATCGCGCCGAGGTGCAACTCCGCCGCGCGGCCGGCCCAGTCTGCCGGCAACTCGAACTCGCGTCGCAACCACGCAATGCCGTCGAAATTCGGCAGCCCCGCTGCTTCCCATGGCGACGGCACTTTTGTCTCCCGCCAGTCGGCCGTCGCGTCGTGCAGCTTTTCCCAGCCGGCCGTCGTGCCGGGATCCTTGGCCCGATACCACTCGTCGAGCTGCTGGTCCGCGCGTGCGCGGCCGGCTGCCGGATCGCGCAGGAATTCCTTCTGTAGCTCGAGATCGGCGGCGAAATCCGACTGTCGTTCGAGTGAGGCGCGGCTCATCCACGCCTCGGCCGCCGAGCCGCCCCACGACGTGTGCACGAGGCCGATCGGCACGCCGCGCGCCTGCGCGAGGGCGCGACCGAAGAAAAACGCTACCGCGCTCGAGTGCGGCGCGGTTTCGGGCGAGCAGACTTCCCACTTCGCGTCCGTCGTCTCGACCGGCGTGAGCGACAGCGTGCGCGGCACGGTGAAGAAACGCATCTGCGGCAAATCGGCTGCCGCGACCGCCGGTTGCCAGTTCGCCACCGGCTGCAAGCCGCTCGCCGGACCGAGGCGCATTTCCATGTTCGATTGCCCGCTGCAAATCCATACCTCGCCGATCAACACGTCCGAAATCACCACGCGATTCTGTCCCGTGATCGTCAGCGTGTGCGGCCCGCCCGCGGCGAGCGGCGGAAGCGTCACGCGCCATTTGCCACTCGCGGCGGTGGTTTCCGCGCGCTGGCCGGCGAATTCGACGACGACGCGTTCGCCATCGCTCGCTGTGCCCCAGACGGGCAGCGGCATGCCTTGTTGAAGCACGGCGTGATCGGAAAACAACGCCGCAGGGGTCACGTCCGCAGCGAGGCGCAATGCGAGCAGTGCCGCGCAACCGGCCGCGACGAGAAGCGAACGAGGGGAGGGAAGAGCCAGAGTCGTCATGGGGAAGAACGATTCCGACACTGAAAATTTCGTCCGGTGCTCGCGAGCGCGAATGCTCCGCGTGGTTTGCCCTTGGCGACGCACACGCTTTCCACGAAGTTTTCCGTCGTGTTCGCCGAAATCGCCGCGCCTTCCTTCACCTTCGACGTCCTGCTCTACGGGCTGTGCGTGATCGGGCTCTTCGTGGTGCTGTGGTTCTACTACGATCGGCGCGACCGTGCGCTCTACGACGCGGGCCGGCGCAAGATCAGCTTTCACTGCATCCGCTGCAATCATCTCTACACGCAGCCGGCCGGCACCGAGACTGCCCCGTGCCCGAAATGCGGCCACGTGAACGTGCGGCTGAAGTTTTGAGCTGCGTGAAAGGTGGAGCGCTTTGACCCCAACGCGCTTTCAGCCTGAGAGAGCCGAGCAGCGCGTTGAGGTCAACGCGCTCCACCTCCCGAACGCCTGCAACGAGATTCCATCGGCGAATTTCCGCCGCGCTGCGTGCCTACCGACACAGCCGCGCGTCGTGACACGCGCGCCCTGATTTTTTCGTTTCTTTCCGCGGGAAACTTTCCCAGCTTCTCGCATGGCGCAGACAATTGCCGTTCTCGATTTCGGTTCTCAACTGACTCAGGTCATCGCGCGTCGCATCCGCGAGTGCGAGGTCTACTCGAAGATCTACCACTACTCGACGCCCGCCGCCAAACTCCGCGAAGACGGCGTGGTCGGCATCATTCTCTCCGGCGGCCCGCAGAGCGTCTACGCGAAGCAGGCGCCGCATCCCGACCCGGAGATTTTCCAACTCGGCGTGCCCGTCCTCGGCATCTGCTACGGCGTGCAACTCATGGGCCACTTCCTCGGCGGCAAAGTCGAGCACTCGAAGGCCCGCGAATACGGCCACGGCCATCTCTCGATCAAGAAGCCGGGCAAACTCTTCGCCGGCCTGCCGCGCAAGCTGCGCATCTGGAATTCCCACGGCGACAAACTCGCGAAACTTCCGCCGGGCTTCGTCGCGATCGGCACGTCGGAGAACTCGCCGTTCTCGGCCATCGAGGACGCGAAACGCGGGTTCTACGGCATCCAGTTTCACCCGGAAGTTTTCCACACCGAGCGCGGCGTGGACATGATCCGCAACTTCCTCGTCGGTGTCTGCGGCGCCAAGCAGGACTGGACCACGAAGGACTTCATCGCGCACTCAGTCGCCGAGATTCGCGCCAAGGTCGGCAAAGGTCGCGTGCTCCTCGGCCTCTCCGGCGGCGTCGACTCGTCCGTGGCCGCGGCGCTCCTGCACAAAGCCATCGGCAAGCAGCTCACGTGCGTCTTCGTCGACAACGGCCTCCTGCGCAAAGGCGAGCGCGACTACGTGCGCGAGCTCTACGGAAAACATTTCCACATCGACCTGCGCGTGGTCGACGCCTCGAAGCTCTTCCTCAAACGCCTCAAGGGCGTCACCGACCCCGAGACGAAGCGCAAGATCATCGGCCGCACCTTCGTCGAAGTCTTCGAAAAGACGCTCAAGGACATCGGCCGGACCGCGGAATTCCTCGGTCAAGGCACGCTCTATCCCGACGTGATCGAGTCCGTCTCGATCCAGGGCAACCCGGCGTCGCTCATCAAGACGCACCACAACGTCGGCGGCTTGCCCGAGCGCATGAAGCTGAAGCTCATCGAGCCGCTCCGCGAACTCTTCAAGGACGAAGTCCGCCAGGTCGGCGCCGCGCTCGGTCTCCCGCGCGAGGTCGTCTGGCGTCAACCGTTCCCCGGCCCCGGCCTCGGCGTGCGCGTCATGGGCGACATCACCGCCGAAAAACTCGAAATCCTCCGCAACGCCGACGCCGTGCTCCAGGAGGAGATGATGGCGTCCGGTTTCTACTGGAAGGTCTGGCAATCCTTCGCCGTGTTCCTCCCGGTGAAGACCGTCGGCGTCTTCGGCGACGAGCGCACCTACGACTACGTGATCGCGCTCCGCATCGTCGAGAGCACCGACGCCATGACGGCCGACTGGGCCAAGCTCCCGCACGAGCTCATCCAGAAAATCTCGAGCCGCATCACCAACGAGGTGCGCGGCGTCAGCCGCGTCGTCCTCGACATCAGCTCGAAGCCGCCCGCGACGATCGAGTGGGAGTGAGTCGCGCCGGCTTTCGGCCGGCATTTTTTCGTTCCTCGTCTGCGCTCGGATTGAGGTGGTCGCCGCCGTCCCCGGCGGCGACAGGGACTCTCGCAACCGCCACCGCGTGCGAGCCGCCGCGCGAGACATCGGTGCCCCCGCAGTGTCCGCGCCTCGTCGCGCTCTGTCGGCATCGGCGCCCCCGAAGCGCCCGCTCCGAAGTCTCGCCCGACGCGCGCTCGTTACTCCATCGCTCCACCGGGGAAATCCCTTGCGCAGCATGGCACCGTTGCCCACCTTTCAGGTCAATTAGCCCCATGAAATTTCGCCTCCTCGCGCCGCTCGCCGTCACCCTGTTTGCCGCTACGCTGACGTTCGCCGACGCACGCACGGACCACTGGATCAGCAAGGCCCGCTCCGCCGTCGGCCCGGAGGCCGCGCTCGAAGCCGTGCGCAGCATCCACTTCAGCGGCACGTTCACCACGACCGAAAAGGTGCCGGATAAGGCGGACCCGAAGACCGCCAAGGACGAGAACGTCGTCCTCGCGATCGACATCGTTTTCCAGAAGCCCTACCAGCAGCGCATCATCCGCCGCTCCAACACCGTCGTCGAAACCACCGCGCTCGACGGCTACGACGCCTGGGTGCGCCGCGCCGACGCCACCGACGACAAGAAGTGGCAGCTCTCGCTCCTCGACGCCCAGCAAGTGAAGCGCCTCCGCGCCAACACCTGGGAGAATCTCTTTTTCTACCGCGGCATCGACAAACGCGGCGGCAAAGTCGAGTTCGGCGGCGATGTGACGACCGACGGCAAGGACTGCGTCAAACTCACCTTCACCCACGCCGAGAACATCGTTTTCATCCGCTACTTCGAGAAAGCCACCGGCCGCCTGGTCCGCACCGAAACCGAGTCCGGCGGCGAGATCCGCGAGGAAGGCGAGATTCGCGCCGGCGGTCTCCGCTTCCCGCGCACGCTGATCAACAAGGCCCCCAACGGCCAGATCGCGACCATCACTTTCGACAGCGTGAAGATCAACGAGTCCTTCCCCGCCGACTCGTTCTCCGTCCCGACACTCATGCCGCAGTGAGTCGCCCGCGGCGGCGCGCCGCTTGGTCTCCGCTCCCGCTTTCTGCAACGCCGGCCGCTCCGCCGGCGTTTCACTTTTTCTAAAGAGAAAACGCTGCGAGCTTATTCATGTCGCGGCGTGTGTCACTCCCGAGGCTTTGCTTTGCCACCGCGACGGTTTTCGGCACGTTGCTCTACGCCCTATGCAAGCACCCACTGCCCAGCTCAAGGTCGACGACAAAGAACTCACGCTTCCGGTGATGATCGGCTCCGAAGGTGAGAAGGCCATCGACGCCCGCAATCTCCGCAAAGACTCCGGCTACATCTTCTACGACCAAGGCTACGGCAACACCGGCTCGTGCGAGAGCGCCATCACCTACCTCGACGGCGACAACGGCATCCTCCGCCACCGCGGCTACCCGATCGAGCAGCTCGCGACCTACTCCGAATACGTCGAGACCGCCTACCTCATCATTTACGGCGAGCTCCCCAACGCCAAACAGCGCCAGCAATTCGGCCGCCGCCTCCGCGACAACGCCGCCATCGGCACGCAGATGCTCCGCATCTTCGAAGGCTTCCCGGAGTCCGCGCCGCCGATGGGCATGCTCACCTCGATCGTGAGCTCGCTCGCCGCCTACTACCCGCACCTCGCGACGAACAACTTCGAGAAAGACCTCGAGAACTTCGACCTGGCCGCCGCCATGGCCATCTCGAAGATCCGTTCGATCGTCGCGATGATCTACCGTTACCGCAACGGCCTGCCGTTCATCCATCCGCGCGATCAGCCCTTCGCCGAAAATTTCCTGCACATGATGTTCTCGGACCCGTATGTGGCCTACCAGCCCATCCCCGAGGTCACGCGTGCGTTGAACCTGCTGCTTCTCCTCCACGCCGACCACGAGCAAAACTGCTCCACGTCCACCGTGCGCATGGTCGCCTCGAGCGGCGCGAATCTTTTCACGTCCATCGCGGCCGGCGTCTGCGCGCTCTCCGGCCCGCTCCATGGCGGAGCCAACGTCGCCGTCATGCAGATGCTCCAGTCGATCCACGACGAAGGCGACGACGGCACGCGCTTCATCGCCGCCGCCAAGTCCGGCTCGAAGGGCAACCGCCTCATGGGCTTCGGCCACGCCGTCTACCGCAACTTCGACCCCCGCGCCCGCATCATCGGCAAGGCCTGCGACGAAGTCCTCACCCGCCTCGGCAAATCCGACCCGCTCCTGGAAATCGCGAAGAATCTCGAGCAGGCCGCCCTCAAGGACGACTACTTCGTCTCGCGCAAACTCTACCCGAACGTCGACTTCTACTCCGGCATCATCATGCGCGCGCTCGGCATCCCGACGGACATGTTCACCGTCATGTTCGCCATCGGTCGCGCGCCCGGCTGGATCGCCAACTGGAAGGAAGTCGCGTCCAACACCAAGGGCCGCATCTACCGCCCGCGCCAAGTCTACATCGGGACGCCGAAGCGCGACTACACGGTTATGGACCACCGCGCCTGACGCTTTAGTTGTCATCGCGAGGTGCTCCGCTCCCGCAATTGCGCCACTTCTCCGAGCGCCGCGCGTCCCTCACAGTAGCAGCCGACGTCCGTCGGCTGTCTGCCTCCGCCACCCGCGCGCACTTCCCGCCCGCCGCACCGCGGACGGATTGCCCGCGGTAGCGCGGTGCTTCAGCCCGCGCTGAAAATTCCTCCGGCGCGGGCCAAAGCACCGCGCTACTCCCAGCCCGCGCTCACCCGAACTGTAGGAGCGGCTTTACGCCGCGATCCGAACGCGGCCTGCGCGCATAAACCTAAATTCCGCCGTTGAAACGCGGAGAGCGCGGAGGACGCGGAGTAGAACGCGGGAAAATCCGGCCTCCGAAGGACTCACCTGCCGGGTGAAGGGCCGTGGAGCGGAATGATCGGAGTTTCTCCTCTGTGCTCTCCGCGTCCTCCGCGTTTCAACTGCGTTTTTTAGGATAAACCTAGAAAGCGCAGTTGAACCACGGATTTTCACCGACGAGCAATCATCGAAGCAGACTTGCCTCGCCGCGACCACCCACCTGGAAGGTGCGCACCTCACGTCGCGCTTTTCGGCCTTCTCATTCCTCAGTGTGCATGAGTGTTCATCAGTGGTTAATCTTCTGCGGAATTTAGGATAAAACTCATCGTCGCCCGGTCGCTCCGATCGACGCGCGCGATCGAGCCAAACCGAAAGGGCGAGGGCCGCCGAATTCGCGACCATTCGCGCAATTCGCGGGAGTTCTTCTGCCTGATTTCCCGGGAAACTCCCGCGTCCTCGCGCGGTCTTACTCCAGCCGTGTTACTCCGCGCACCCGCTTTGCGTCGACTCCCCGCCATCCAACGGCCGCTCACGCCGGCCGATTTGCCGGCGAGCGCGCGCATCCACGTCGCAGCGTTCCCGCACGCCGCGATCAGCCAACTTGGCGTCGCGACCGCCGAGCGTTACCACGCGAGCCTGCGCGCCCGCGCCGACGTGCACGCGACAGCCGCGTTCACGGCGGACCGCCTCGCGGGCTTCTGCTTCGGCGGCACCGCGCGCGACGTCGAAGGCGCGTTCCTGCGCGAGCACCTCGGTTTCGTCGCACGCGAACTCCTGCGGCGCCCGTCGCTCCTCGTGCGGCGCGTCATCCGCGCGCGCATCGGCGCCGGTCTGCGCTTTCTCCGCCCGCGCTCTCGACGCGAGCCCGCTCTCGCGCTGGCGTCCGCGCCCGCTTCCGCGCCCGCGCCGCCGTCGTTCACGATCCTCTACCTCGCCGTCCATCCCGACGTCGAAGGCCGCGGCGTCGCACACCAACTCCTCGCCGCCGCCGAGTCCCACGCGCGTGCCGCCGGCTTCGCGCAGATGGACCTCAGCGTCTACCTCGACAACACCCGCGCCATCGCCTTCTACGAGCGCCACGGTTGGCAACGCCTCGTGCAGGACGGCGCCTGGCAAGGCTTCATGTTCAAACCGCTCGGCTGACGCGATGTGGGGGAAGCCGTCAGGCTTTCGCGAGAGGAGCCGCGAAATTCCGACGAATTCCGCTACGAGCGATCCTTGCGCTCCACTGGAACTGCGGGCGCCGCCGTGCCGTCTTCGTTTGTCTGGAGATCATTCGCGCCCGCCGCCTTTTTCTTCTCCTCCGGCGAATGCAGAATCTCGTCGAGCGTCAGCCCCGTCATGCGCTCGACGCCCTTCACGAGCCGCCACAGCGCGAACATCATCACCGCCATGCTCGGCACCACGATCACGGGCCAGCTCCAACCGAGCATGCGTCCGTATTGCGCGTTGAACGCCGGCGTGTCCGGCGCGGCGGTGATGAGGTAACGTGCCAGCGAGAAATTCAGAAACGCGCTCAGGAAAAACGACCCCGCCAGCAGCACGCTCGACGCGCGCAACAGCGCCTCGAACGCCGGCTGCATGCCGTGTTCGTCGAGCGCCGCGTTCACGCGCGGCAAGTTGATCACCTGCTCGTTCAGCAAAAACTGCCGCACCAGCGGTCGCTTCGACCATTGCGAGGCAAACACCGCGACGCCGATCAGCGCCGGCACGCACGCCTCCTTCACTGCGAACCAAAACGGCTCCAGCCGCAGCAATCCGAGTCCGCCCGTCGCCAGCGTGCTGACAAACCCGAGGCCCGAAATAAAATTCACACTCCGCCGCTGCCAGAAGTCGTAAGCGCCGTAGCCCAGCGGAAACGCCAACGCGAGCAGCAGCGCCGGCATCGAACCGAGGCGCGTGCTCAGCTTCGAGAGGATCAGCATCGGCGCCGCGATGTTGAACACCAGATTCAGCAGGAGATTTTCGCGCTTCGGCGCGGGGGCGGTGGACATGGGCGGGAGACGGTCGCTCAGGAACTCAGGCCCGCGCCAAACCGGCAAGCACAGCTTTTTCCTCGTTTTCCCCTCTCATCTTTCCAGCATTATTCGCTCCATGATCCTCCTCGGCGTCAACATCGACCACTGCGCGACTCTCCGCCAAGCCCGCTACCGCCAGGCCGGCGCCACCGTCGGCGGCAACGTCGAACCCGATCCCGTCGCGCTCGCCACGCTCTGCGAACGCGCCGGCGCCGACGGCATCACGATCCACCTCCGCGAAGATCGCCGCCACATCCAGGACCGCGACGTCGAACGTCTCTGCGAAACCTCCGCGACCCGCGTGAACCTCGAGATGGCCTGCACGCCCGAGATGACCGCCCTCGCGCTCCGCCTGAAGCCGCACTCCGTCTGCCTCGTCCCCGAAAGCCGCGAGGAGATCACCACCGAGGGTGGCCTCGATGTCGTGAAGTTCCGCGACAAGGTCGCGCGCGTCACCGACGCCATGAACGCCGCCGGCATCAAGACCTCGCTCTTCATCGACGCCGACGAGCACCAGATCGACCTGGCGAAGAAGCTCAACGCGCCCTGGGTCGAACTCCACACCGGCGCCTACGCCAACGCCTACCACGGCCCCGCGCGCGCCGACGAATTCAAGCGCCTCTGCATGGGCGCGACGCAAGGCCACGCACTCGGCCTCGTGGTCAACGCCGGCCACGGCATCAACTACGTCAACATTGCCGAGGTCCGCACCATCCCGCACCTGCACGAGCTGAACATCGGCCACAGCATCATGAGCCGCGCCCTCTTCACCGGCATCGAAGAAGCCGTCCGCGAATTGAAAGCGCGGATGAATCCGTGATGCAGAATTGGCCCACGAAACACACGAACGACACGAAAGTGATTTTCTCTCGTCCATCAAGTCATCCTGAGCGTAGCGAAGGATCCAGACGCGGCCGTTTCGTTTCTCGTTCATTGTTTATCCAGACGGGGCTGCACCCGGCTCCTCTTTCGTGTTCTTTCGTGTGTTTCGTGGGCTCCTTCCATCTCTTCCGATGAACATCACTCTTCCTCCCGGCGGCATCCTCATCGGCCTCGGCTGCGACCTCATCGAGACCGAGCGCATCCGCAAGGTGCTCGAGAAACACGGCGATCGCTTCCTCAAGCGCGTGTTCACGGACGAGGAGCGCGCCTACTGCGACGGCCTCGGCCATCCGCACAAGCACTACGCCGCGCGCTGGGCCGCGAAGGAGGCCGTCTCGAAATGCTTCACGACCGGCATCGGTCCGCACCTCGATTGGACGTCGATCTCCGTCTACCACGGCACGCGCAAGGAGCCGCTCGTCCGCCTCGACGAAAAAGCCACGAAGCTGCTCGCCGAAGTCGGCGCCACGCACGTCTGGCTCAGCCTCTCGCACATCGAGAGTCACGCCATGGCCGTCGCCGCGCTCGTGAAGCACGTCTGAGGTAGGGCGGGACCGGGACGAGTGCGAACGCCTCGCCGCCGGGCTCGCTGCGCAAGACTTTCGCTCGCCCCCGCGCGCACACTCAGTCAGCGTGTTTCTGTCATCGCGAGCCCGACGTAGTCGGACGTGGCGATCCCTCTCGCTGGATTGCTTCGTCGCTACGCTCCTCCCAACGACACGCAGCAGACACTTCGGCCGATGAGTGCTCATTCCCAAATCCCCGTCAGCAAACTCGCCTGGCTCGTGCTGCTGATCCTCATCGGCGCGCCGCTGGCGTTTTTCTACCTCGCCACGCCGAAAGCGCGCGACGAAACGCCCGCCGTTCCACGCGAAAAACGTCCGCTCACGAAACTCGAATCGGTCGGCCTGCGCGACTACCGGGATTGGGACGGCCTCCCGGAACTCTTTGCCGTCTGGGCGGACAAGGCGCACTGGAAAAACGACCGCACGCGCTTCTCCTACTGGAATCCCGGCACCCGGAGTTACAGCTACTTTTTCGAGGCGCGCCGCACTCCCGACGGCTTTCGCTTCCGCGAAATCCCCGAGCCGCGCGACCGCGGCTTCGAGTGGGACTCGGAGGCGGGCGACGACAGTCCGCTCCGGCTCTATCTCCCCGTTCGCGCACGTCCTGAGGAACCAGTGAAATCGCTCGAAAAGAGCGTCGCACCGGCGCGCGAGTCGCAGAAAATTCCCGTTCAGGTGGAGAAGCCGGACCTGTCTCCGGCCACCAAGACGGGCTGGAAGAACGAGAACATTGGCGATGCGGTGAAGAAGCCGTAGCTGATGGCTATCCTGTCGTCTGCGCGCTCTCCGTCATGATTCGCGGACCGCAGTTTGCTTTGCGCGTTGGCCGCCCGCGTCTATTCTCACGGCATGCCGCACCTGTCGCACCCGATCCTCACCTGCGCGCAAGCGAAGGCTTGGGAAGCGAAGCTGCTGCGCGACGAGGTGGCCGAGTGGAACGCGATGCAACACGCGGGTCGCGCGGTCGCCAACGCGCTGCTCGACGACGCACGCGAGATCGGCGGACTTGATGCCGGCGCCCGGCTGCTCGTCCTTGCCGGCAAGGGCCACAATGGCGGCGACGCACTCCTCGCCGCGGCGACGCTGCTCGCCAATCTGCCCGGCGCCACGGCCGACGTCGTGTGCGCGTTCGGAGTCGACGCGTTGCGTCCTCTCGCGCGTCGCGCGCTCGATACCTTGCGCGCCACCGCGGGCGCGCGCATGCACGAGCTCGATGCTCCCGCGCTGAAACGCGAATTCGCCTCCTACGACGCGTGCCTCGACGGCGTGTTCGGCTTCCAATTTCGTCCGCCGATCGACGACGCGACCGCCGAGTTGCTCGCGTGGGTCAACACGCATCCGCGCCTCCGTCTGCGCGCTGCCGTCGACTTGCCGAGCGGACTCGGAGAAGAGGCAAATGGCGCCACCATTTTCCGCGCGGACTTCACCTATTGCACCGGCATCGTGAAATCCACCGTCATCGCACCTGCGAATGCCGCCTTCGTCGGCCGCCCCCGTTACCTCGACCTCGGGTTCTTCGCCGGCGTTGCTGGCGTTTCCGAACCCGCGAAGCCGGCGCGGGAACCGACGACCGGGGCCGCAAATCGCGTGCTCATCTCGTCGCTCGTGCGACCACTCGGTGCATTGCGCCCCGCGCAGTCCGACAAGCGCACCTACGGCCACTTGCTCGTCGTCGGTGGCTCGCGCCATTATCCTGGAGCCGTGCTCATGACGGTCCAAGCCGCGCTGCGCAGCGGCGTCGGCCTGCTCACGGCCTGCGTGCCCGCGTCGCTCGTGCCGGAATACGCCGCGAAATTTCCCGAGGCGATGTGGGTCGGCTTCACGGAAAGTGCCGACGGGGGCCTCTCGCCCGCGGCTGTCGACCTCATCGGCGAAAAAGCGAGCCGCGCCACGGCGCTGGCAATCGGTCCCGGCCTCGGCGCCGCGCCCGAGACGCTCGAGGCCGCTGCGGCGATATTGCGTAATACGCCAGATTCGCTCCCGCTGCTGCTCGACGCCGACGCGCTGCGCGCCGAGGTCGTGCATGCCGCCGTCGGCAAGCGCCTCGTGCTCACGCCGCACGCCGGCGAGTGGCAGCGCCTCGGCGGTAGCGCCGGTCTTCGACCGGCGTCAGAACACTCGCACACGGGCGAGACGGTCGCCGTGCTGAAAGGCTCGCCGACGCGCATCACCAGTAGCGCGGCGCTGCAGCCCGCGCTGGAGGATATTCAGCGCGGGCTGAAGCACCGCGCTACCCCAGAGATCGACGCAATCGCCTACTACTCCTTCTTCGGCGGCCCCGTGCTCGCGCGCGGCGGCAGCGGCGACTTGCTCGCGGGATTGATCGGCGGACTGCTGGCGCAGGCGCCGAACGATTTGTTGCTCGCCGCAGCGTGCGGCGTCGTGTGGCATGGGCTCGCTGCGGATTTGCTCGCCCGCGACAAGGGCCAGGTGGCCGTGCAGACGACGCAGTTGCTGGATTACCTCCAGCCGGCGCTCCACTGCACGGACCATGAAGACACCTGAACTCACCGAGCGACAGGCGTTCATGATTTTGAACGACCTGCCCAACATCGGCCCCATCTCGCTCAACCGCTTGCTCGCGGAATTCGGCGGCGACCCCGTCGCCATCCTCCGCGCCGATCGTCGCAGTCTCGAACGCGTGCGCGGCGTCGGCCCGGAAACGAGCGCCGCGGTCGTGGGCTGGACGGCGCACTTCGACCTCGCGCGCGAGGAGGAGCGTCTCGCGAAAGCCGGCGCCACGTTCATCACCGCGCGCGACACTGGCTATCCGCGGCTATTGAAAGAAATCACCGACCCGCCAATCGGCCTCTATCGCAAGGGCGGCTACGAGTTCGACGCGCCATGCATCGCGATCGTCGGCAGCCGGCGCACGACGCTCTACGGCCAGGCCACGGCGAAAAAACTCGGCGCCGAACTCGCGCGTCTCGGCTTCTGCGTGGTGAGCGGCCTCGCGCGCGGCATCGACACCGCCGCGCACGAAGGCGCGCTCTCCGTTGGCGGCAAGACCGCCGCGGTGATCGGCACCGGCATCGACATCATTTATCCGTCGGAGAATCTCGACCTCTACCGCCGCATCGCCGAGAGCGGCGCGGTGCTCTCGGAGTTTCCCTTCGGGCGGAAAGCCGATCGCCAGAGCTTCGCGATGCGCAACCGCATCGTGTCGGGCATGAGCGAGGCGATCATTGTCGTGGAGAGCGACGTCGACGGCGGCGCGATGATCACCGCGCGCTTTGCCGGCGAGCAGGGGCGGCTGCTCTTCGCGGTGCCCGGGCGCATCGATCAGCCGAGCAGCGCGGGCTGTCATCAACTGATCCGCGACGGCGCGACGTTGCTCACGAGCGTGGACGATCTCCTGAGCGAGCTGAACTACCTGCAAGGCTTCGCGCCGGGCAAAATCCCCACTGCACCCGACGCGCCGAGCATGCTTGAGCAGTTGACGTCCGCCGCCGCGCTGAGCGACACGGAGCGCAAGATCGCCGAATGCTTCCGCGGCGGCGCACTGTTCGGCATCGACGCGCTCACGGCGCAAACCGATCTGAGCGCCCCGGAAGTCTCGGCGGCGCTGATGATGCTCGAACTCAAGAAACTCGTCGCGAAGCGCGCCGACGGCACGTTCGAGGCGCGGTCGTAGCATGTTCGGACGTCCCTGGTTCGTAGCGGAATTTGTTAGAATTTCGTGGTCTCTGCGCGCGAAAGCCTCACGGCTTCCGCTACACCGGATGCGAACCCTTCGCATCGATCGTCGCGGCGCCCGCGCGCGGCACGATTCGCCGCATCGCGTTTGACTCGGCGCTTTGGGTTATGACACTCGCGCGATGAAAATTCGCGCACTGTCGTTTGGGTTTCTCATGTCGGTGGCGGTTGTGTTCGGCGCCGAACCGTCCGCGGCGGGACGTCCGATCACGCACGAGGACTTGTGGCTGATGAAACGCGTCGGTGCGCCGGTCGCGAGCCCCGACGGGAAATGGGCCGTGTTCTCGGTGACCGAGC
Organism: Opitutia bacterium; assembly: GCA_016187945.1. Classification (GTDB taxonomy): domain Bacteria; phylum Verrucomicrobiota; class Verrucomicrobiia; order Opitutales; family Opitutaceae; genus Didemnitutus. The sequence goes on along the minus strand of JACPIT010000004.1, from coordinate 398,041 downwards.
CGGCCTACGACCCGAAAGAGCAGTCGACGGACCTCTGGCTGAAATCGCTCGCCGACGACGCGCCGGCGCGTCGGCTGACGTTTACGAAGGCAGGCGAGGGTGGCGTGAGTTGGTCACCGGATGCCGCGCGAATCGTTTTCACGACGAAGCGCGACGGCGACGAGGCCGCGCAGCTCTACGTGTTGAATCTCAAAAACGGCGGCGAGGCCGAGCGGCTCACGACGCTCACGCTCGGCGCGCGTGCGCCGAAATTCAGTCCGGACGGGAAGCAGATTTTGTTCGTCAGCGACGTGTTCCCCGGCGCGAACGACGAAGACGCGATCAAAAAAGCCGCGAAGGAGCGCAAGGATCGCAAATACAGCGCGCGCGCCTACGAGCAGTTTCCGCCCCGCTTTTGGATGACGTGGCTCGACGACAAACGCGCGCGCCTGTTCGTCATGGAGGCGAAAGCCGGTGCGGCGGCGCGCGATCTTCTCGCGGGCTCGAAGCTCGCGGAGTTGCCCGGCTTCGGCGGCGGACAGGGCGAGGACGGCCAGACGCTCGAGGCCGAGTGGGCGCCGGACAGCAGCGGCGTCGTTTTCGCTGCCGCCACGAATCGCGACGCCGCGGCCCGTGAACCGGTCTACACGCAGCTCTATCTCGTCGCCGCGACGGGCGGCGAACCGCAGCGCCTGACCAACGACAAGAGCAGCTACGGCAGCCTGCAGTTTTCGCCCGACGGCAAGACGCTCTTCTGCACGACCGACCCGAACACGATCGACAAGGTCTACGACCTCAGCCGGCTCGCGAGCTTTCCGTGGCCGTTCGATGCGGCGAAGAAGAAAATCCTCACCGCGAACCTCGATCGCTCCGTCGGCCGCTACGCACTGCCCGAGGGCACCGACCGCGTTTACTTCACCTTCGAGCATGCCGGCATCGAGCAGATCCACTCGGTCAGCTACGCGGGTGGCGACGTGCGCGATGAGCCGTCGATGAGCTACGGCACCACGGGCGGACTCAACGCGGGCGGCAAGGCGCTCGTCGGCACGTGGGATAGCGTGTCGAGTCCGGCCGAGATTTATTCCTTCAACGGCGCACCGAAGCGACTGACGGCGTTCAACGTCGACAAAGCCGCCGCGCTCGACCTGCCCGGCGTGGAGCATTTCGCGTTCAAGGCGAAGGACGGCATGAACGTGCACAGCATGATCGTGCGGCCCGCCGGCTTCGATGCGGCGAAAAAGTATCCGCTCGTGGTCGTCATCCACGGCGGCGCAGCGAACATGTGGCACGACACGTTCGTGCTGCGCTGGAATTATCACCTGCTCGCCGGCACCGAATACGTGCTGGTGCTCACCGACTACAAGGGCTCGACCGGTTACGGCGAGGAGTTCGCGCGCTCGATTCAGTTCGATCCGCTGCGCGGTCCGGGCAATCACGTGAACGAAGCGGCGGACGAAGCGGTGAAACGTTTCGCGTTCATCGACGGCACGCGCATGGCGGCCGCGGGCGCGAGCTACGGCGGGCACTTGGCCAACTGGCTGCAAGCGACGACCACGCGCTACAAATGTCTCATTTCTCACGCGGGCGAGGCCGACCTCATCATGCAGTGGGGCACGAGCGACAGCATCTGGGGCCGCGAGGTGAACAGTGGCGGCCCGATCTGGGGCGACAGTGCGGTCTGGCGCGACCAGAGCCCGGCGCTACAGGCCGGCAACAAGGAAAAGGGCACGGGTTTCACGACGCCCATCCTCATCACCGTCGGCGAACTCGATTTTCGCGTGCCGATGAACAACGCCCTGATGTGGTTCGCGCTGAACCAACGTCTCGGCGCCCCGAGCAAGCTCATCGTCTTCCCCGAAGCCGGCCACTGGATCCTCCGCGGCGAAGACAGTCGCTACTGGTATGGCGAAGTGCGCGGGTGGCTCGCGAAGCACTTGGCGGCGGACGCCGCCAAACGCTAGTTGAAGTGGGAGGTTTAAGTTGAAGCAGGGGCGCGCTCCGGGGCCTGTGCTTCAACTTAAACTCTGCACTTCAACCGGCGCGCGTCCGCGCGCCTCAGCCTGGCGGCCAGGCGAGCGGGCGGCCGCCGAGGAGGTGGACGTGCAGGTGCGGCACCGTCTCGCCGCCGTCGCGGCCGTTGTTGATCACGACGCGGAAGCCGCTCTGCTCGAGGCCGAGTTTCTTCGCGACCGCCGCCGCGCTGAGAAGCAGGTGACCGAGCGTGTTTTGGTCGTCCGCCTTGGCTTCGGCGATGCGCGTGATGTGCTGCTTCGGGATGACGAGCACGTGCACCGGCGCTTGCGGGTTGATGTCGTGGATGGCGATGCAGTGCTCGTCTTCATAGGCGAGCTTGGCGGGAATCTCGCGGTCGATGATTTTCTGGAAGATGGTTTTCATCGGAGAGGCAGGGGTTGGAGGGCCCGCGTCCTCGCGGGCCGCGGCGCGCGGGGACGCGCGCCCTCCGTCAGAGAAACAGCAGGTTCACGTTCGCACCGCGGCGGGTGCGGGCGGCGGTGAGTTTGCGGAGGAGGTCGAGGGTTTCGTCGTATTCGCGCTGGCGCTTCGCGGCGCCGCGCTTGGCGTCGGGGCAGAGCGCCGGGCGGAGATTCGTGATGAGCACGGTGGCCTCGCGGCAGGCGGCGAGTTGTTTGAGGCCCTGCATCAAGTTCGCGCGAGCGAAGAGTGGCGTGGCCGCGTTGGCCTCGGCGGCGGCATCCCAGTGGAAAAATCCGTGCGACTCCCGCTCGCGGCAGAGGCGGGCGAAGAGTTGCGCGGCGGCCTTCACGAAGGCCGGATCGTTCGGTGCGATTTCGGCGCTCGAGTCGGATTCAGCGCGCGCGAGTTGCGCGTCGAGGCTGGTGACGATGGCGGCGTCGATTTGCTGCGCGAGGTAGAGGTCGTGCCCGGTGAGCGGCGCGAAGAGCGCGTTCAGAAAATGCAGGCGGCGCAGTTGAGCGGGGCGCGTCATTTCTTCGGCTTCGGTGTAGTGCCTTCGGAGAACGGCGCAAGGCTCGTGATCTCGTCGACGAATTCCCCGACGTCGCGGAATTCCTTGTAGACGCTCGCGAACCGCACGTAGGCGACTTGGTCGAGCTTGCGGAGGCGGAGCATGACTTGCTCGCCGATGGCCTTCGTCGGCACCTGGCTCTCGAAGCCGGCTTCGACGGCGTCGATCACGTCCTCGACGAGCATGTAGATTTGTTCGCCGTCGATCGGGCGCTTGTGGCACGCGGCGCGGACGGCGGCGACGAGCTTGTCGCGCATGAACGGCTCCGTGCGGCCGTCGCGCTTGACGACGATGAGGCTGTCGCGGACGAGCGACTCGTTCGTGGTGAAGCGGTGGCCGCACTCGAGGCACTCGCGGCGACGGCGGATGGTGTTTCCGTCGCGCGCGATGCGCGAGTCGATGACCTTATCCTCGATGGAAGTGCACTTAGGGCAGCGCATGGGCGGGCAAGTAGCGAGTAGTGAGTAGCGGGTAGCGAGTAGAAATGAGTCGGTGTGCGGGATGCTCACTACTCGCTACTCGATGCTCGCTACTTCAGCTCGAGAAAGTTTTGCAGCATTTTCATGCCGTGCTGGGTGGCGATGGACTCCGGGTGGAATTGGACACCCCAGATCGGCATTTGTTTGTGGCGCAGGCCCATGATTTCGCCCTCGGCGGTCTCGGCGGTGATCTCGAGGCAATCGGGCAACGACGCGCGCTCGACGAGGAGCGAGTGGTAGCGGGTGGCTTCGAAAGGCGAGGGGAGTCCGCTAAAAATATCGGTGCCGCGGTGCTGGATCGGTGACATCTTGCCGTGCATCAGCCGGCCGGCGCGGATGACTTTGCCGCCGAAGTATTGGCCCATCGCTTGGTGGCCGAGGCAGACGCCGAAGATCGGTTTCTTGCCGCCGAAGACGCGGAACATCTCGAGGCTGACGCCGGCCTCGGTCGGCGTGCAGGGGCCGGGCGAGATGAGCACGCGGTCGGGGTTGAGCGCGACGGCCTGCTCGGGCGTGATCTCGTCGTTGCGGAAGATGCGCATATTCACGCCGAGTTGGCCGAAATACTGGACCAGGTTGAACGTGAACGAGTCGTAGTTGTCGATGACGAGCAGCACGCGCGCACTATTGGGGCGCGACGCAGGCGGTCAAGTGCCGGGGCTTGCCTGTTCCGGCATACGCGCGGAAGATGCCACGCCTATGTCGACGCCTGCGTCCGCCCCCACCGCTTGGCAAAGTCCGCACGGTCGCGCATTGCCCGCGCCCGGCGAGCGCACGCTGATCATGGGCATCCTCAACGTGACGCCCGATTCGTTTTCCGACGGCAATCAACTGCCGACGCCGCAAGCGGTGGTGGATCGCGCCGGGCAGATGGTCGTCGAAGGCGCCGACGTGCTCGACATCGGCGGCGAGTCGACCCGGCCCGGTGCGGCGCGCGTGGCGGCTGAAGAAGAGCTCGCACGCGTCTTGCCCGCGATCGCGGCGGTGCGCGCGGCGTTTCCGGCGGTGCCGCTTTCGATCGATTCCTACAAGGCCGAGGTGGCCGTGGCCGCGATCCGTGCGGGCGCCGACATCGTGAACGACATCTCGGCTTTGGTGCACGGTCTGCCCCACGACGAGCGCGAGCGCTGGCTCGCGGCAGCGCGCATCGGCGGCGCCACACGTCCGGAGCTGCCGGTGACGCCGATGGCGGCCGCGGTGGCCGAGCTGCGTTGCCCGGCGATCCTGATGCACAACCGGTCGGACCGGAACTACGGCGATTTCTGGTCCGACGTTCTCCTCGATCTCGAACTCGATCTCGCGCTGGCCGCCGCGGCGAAAATTCCCGCCTACCAACTCTGGCTCGATCCGGGTTTCGGTTTCGGGAAAGACGTGCCGCACAATCTCGCGGTGCTGCGCGAGCTCGGACGTATCGTCGCGCTCGGGTATCCGGTGCTGCTCGGCACGTCGCGCAAATCGACGATCGGCAAGGTGCTCGACGCGACGGTCGACAACCGCCTTGACGGCACCGGCGCGACGCTCGTCTGGGGCATCCAGCAAGGCGCGGCGATGGTGCGCGTGCACGACGTCGCGGCGATGCGCCGCTACGTGCGCATGGCCGATGCGATTCGCGCCGGACTCGAATTTCGCTCATGAAATCTCCCGACAAACTCATCCTGACCGATCTGACGTTTCACGCCTGCCACGGCGTGTTGCCCGAGGAGAAAACGCGGCGCCAGGAATTCCGTGTCAGCGTGGAGATCGAGACGGATCTGCGTCGCGCGGGCCGCAGCGACGAACTCGCGCACGCGATCGATTATTGCGCCGTGCAGGCGGTCGTCGGCGAAGTTGTCGAAGGCGCTCATCGCTACTTGATCGAGGCACTCGCGGAGGACATCGCGCAGCGCCTCCTCGCGCGCTTCAAGCTCGCGCGCGCAGTCGTGGTCGAGGTCGTGAAGCCGTCGCCGCCGGTCACGTTCAAGTTCGCCGGCGTGCAAGTGCGCATCCGTCGCGAGCAGACGCGGCGCGGTCGCCGCTGAGCCCATGAGCGAGGTGCGACAGGCGTTCGTCGGCGTCGGTGCGAATCTCGGCGATCGGTGGGCGACGATCAGCGCCGCCCTCGAAAAACTGCGTCGCACGCCGGGCGTGCTCGCGGTCGAGCCTTCACCGGTGTTCGAGTCGGAGCCGGTTGGCATTCTCGATCAGCCGCCCTTTCTGAATCTCGTGGCCGGCCTCGAGACGACGTTGTCGCCGGAGGCGCTGTTGCGTCGGCTGCTCGAGATCGAGCGCGCGCTCGGTCGCGAGCGGCTCGTGCGCTGGGGACCGCGGACGATCGACCTCGATTTGCTCGCCTACGAGGACGAGACGCGCGCGACGCCGGAGCTGGAGTTGCCTCACCCGCGGCTGTGGGAGCGGACGTTCGTCGTCGAGCCACTGCGCGCGTTGCTCGCGCGCCCGCGTTTCGCCGCGCCGCGCTGGGCCGAGTTGCGCGCGCGTTTGCCGGCGCTGCCGGACGAGCGGGGATTGCGGCGCTGGGCGCCGCCGGGCGCAGAGAGCGCAAACTCGGAAACGGGAGAGTAGGGCGCGGGCCGCGCGGTGGACGGCGGCTCGTCGAGACGACTCGCCCTACCCGAATGAATGTTCGGCCGCGACGTTCCGATAAAACCGATTGAATTCGCCGCAACGCTTCGCGAGCGTCGCGGTCGCATGTCCGCTCATTTCGACCTTCTGAAAACCGACACCGCCACGGCGGCGCGACGCGGGCGTTTGCGGACGCGCCACGGCGTGATCGAGACGCCGATCTTCATGCCGGTCGGCACGCAGGGCACGGTGAAGGCGCTCACGCCCGCGCAGCTCCGCGAGATCGGCGCGCAGATCATCCTCGGCAACACTTACCACCTCAGCCTGCGCCCGGGCTCGGAGCTCGTGCGCGAACTCGGCGGGTTGCACGCGTTCATGGGCTGGGACGGCCCGATCCTCACCGACAGCGGCGGCTTTCAGGCGTTTTCGTTGGCGAAGCTGCGCGACATCCGCGAGGACGGCATCGCGTTCTCGTCACACATCGACGGCGCGAAACATTTCCTCGGCCCGCGCGAGGTGATGCAAATCCAGTCGGACCTCGGCTCGGATATCGCAATGGTGATCGACGAGTGTCCGCCGTGGCCGTGCACACGCGACGAGTGCCAGCGCGCCGTCGATCGCAGCCTGCGCTGGGCGAAAGAGTGCAAGCAGATCGCCACCGACAACGGTTTCCTCGCACGCGGGCATCACGTGTTCGCGATCGCGCAAGGATCGACGTTCGACGATCTGCGGCGCGAAGCCGCCGAGTCGCTCGCGGCGCTCGACCTGCCCGGCTACGCGGTCGGCGGCGTCAGCGTGGGCGAGCCGGAGCCGGAGATGCTGAAACAAGTTGGCGCGACGACGCCGTTTTTGCCGGCCGACAAACCGCGCTACACGATGGGCCTCGGCACGCCGCCGCAGATTTTGAAGATGATCGCGCTCGGCGTGGACATGTTCGACTGCGTGCACCCGACGCGCGTGGCGCGCAACGGTGCGGCTTTCACTCCCGACGGCCTCATCAACGTCCGCAACGAGCGCTACCGCACCGACCGCGCGCCGCTCGTCGAGGGTTTGGACAACTACACCTGCTGCCATTTCTCGCGCTCGTATCTGCGGCACCTCGTCATGGCCAACGAGATTCTCGCGAGCACGCTGCTGTCGTTGCACAACCTGCATTTCTACCTCGACCTCGTCGCGCAGGCCCGCGCCCACATCGAGGCTGGGGATTACGCGAGCTGGAGCAAGGCCTGGATCGAGCGCTACGAGGCGGGCGAACGCGCTGGCTGATTTTCGATTTTCGATTCTCGATTTTCGATTTCCATTAAGCAACGTTCAGCCGGCTTAGCTGACCTTCCGGTTCGGCAAATCGAGATTCGAAAATCCAAAATCGAAAATTTCATGCGCATTCTCGTCACCGGCGGCGCCGGCTTCCTGGGTTCCCATCTCTGCGATCGTCTCATCAAGGACGGCCACGAGGTCATCTGCCTCGATAACTTCTTCACGGGCGCGAAAGGCAACATCGCCCACCTGCTGGATAATCACGCCTTCGAGCTCGTGCGCCACGACGTCATCGATCCGTTCAAATACGAGGTCGACCAGATCTACAACCTCGCGTGCCCCGCCTCGCCGCCGCACTACCAATACAACCCGATCAAGACCACGAAGACGTCGGTGATGGGCGCGATCAACTGTCTCGGCCTCGCGAAACGCGTCCGCGCGCGCGTGTTTCAGGCGAGCACGTCCGAGGTCTACGGCGATCCCGCCGTGCACCCGCAGCCCGAGAGTTATTGGGGCAATGTCAACCCGATCGGCCGCCGCTCGTGTTACGACGAGGGCAAACGCGTCGCGGAGACGCTGTTCTTCGACTACCACCGCGAGAACAAAGTCGATATCCGCATCGTCCGCATCTTTAACACCTACGGCCCGCGCATGCACCCGAACGACGGCCGCGTCGTCTCGAACTTCATCGTGCAGGCCCTCAAGGGCCAGGACCTCACGATTTACGGCGACGGCACGCAAACGCGCTCGTTTTGCTACGTCGACGATCTCATCGAGGGCTTCGTGCGCCTGATGAACCAGACCGAAACGGTCGGCCCGGTGAACATCGGCAACCCCGGCGAGTTCACGATGCTCGAACTCGCGCAGGAAGTTCTGAGGCTCACCGGCAGCAAATCGAAGATCGTCCACAAGCCGCTGCCCGCCGACGACCCGCGGCAGCGCCGCCCCGACATCACGCTCGCGAAGAAGCACCTGAAGTGGGAGCCGACGATCCCGCTCGCCGAAGGCCTCCAGCGGACGATCGCGTATTTCAAGACGAAGGTCTGAGCGCGAGCCCGCCGCGCCGCAGCCGACGCCCGTTGGCTCACCGGACTCCGTCGCGCGGGAGTCGCTGATGTGAGCGCTTGTCCCGTCGCGGGTGCGCGTTTTTTTTTTGACCACGGATGGCACGGATTAACACGGATCACGCTGCGCGCCCGAGCGAGTGATCCGTTGACCCGGTTTTCATCCGTGTGATCCGTGGCGGATAAAAACTCGCGAGCGCGGCGTGGGATGCGGGATAGGGCGCGATGTGGAGCGCACGTCGAGCGGCGGGCATAAAAACCCTCCCACCAAAGCCGGCCAAACCGCAGCGGAGCAAATTCGCGGTGGCGGCGGGGGAAACTTTGTGCGGTTCTCGCGCGAGCGGATGTAAGCAGATGAACCCACCGATGGATGAGGATGCCGAACTTCTGCGCGACTACGCGACCACCCGCTCCGACCGGGCCTTCGCGCGTCTCGTCGAACGGCACATCGATCTGGTCTATTCGGCCGCGTTGCGGCGCATGGATGGCGATCCGCACCGGGCGGCGGAGGTGACGCAGATGGTCTTCATCGATCTCGCCCGCAAGGCCGCCACGCTCGCGCGACACCCGCTGCTCACCGGCTGGTTGCACCAGAGCACGCGCTGGGCGGCGAACAATCTCCGCCGCGCCGAACAGCGGCGTGCGACGCACGAGCGCGCCGCGGCGACGGAATTGCTGGTCGCCAACGAGACGGAGACGCAAGCGGTCGAGTGGGACGCGCTGCGTCCGCTCCTCGACGAGGCGCTCGACGAGCTGCGCGACGCCGATCGCGAGGCGGTGCTGTTGCGTTTTTTCAACAACTGCAGCTTCGCCGAAGTCGGCCGGCAGCTCGGCACCGGCGAGAACGCCGCGCGCATGCGCGTGGAGCGCGCGCTCGAGAAGTTGCACGGCATCCTTCGTCGCAAAGGCCTCGCGGGCGGCGCGGTCGCGCTCGGCGCGTCGATGGCGAAGAACGCCGTGGCGGCCGCGCCGGCGGAACTCGCGGCGAGCGTCGGACCGGCGGCCACGGCGGCGGGGGCGGCCGTGGCGGGAGCGACGGCCGGTGGCGCAGCGATTCTCATGAGCAAGGTGACGATGGCGTTGGTCGGCGCGGGCGTGGTGACGCTCGCGGTGTTGTGCCTGCAGCAGCAGCAGAGCCTCGCGACCGAGCGCGACGCTCTCGCGCTCGCCCGCGAGCGACACGCCACGCGCCAGGCGGAGGTCGCGCGCGCCGTCGCGCAGGTTGAGCGGGTGCAGTCGGACCTCGCGCGGCTGCCGAGCGCCGCGGAGTTGCCGGCACCCGACCCGGTCGAGATCGAGCGCAAGCGCCTCGACCTGATCGTGCGCAAGGGCGAGATGGATTCTTACGCCCCGCTCTTCCGTCACCTGAAGCTGACGGCCGAACAGGTCGACGCGTTGAAGACGCTCCTCGTCGAGCGCGCGCAGGCGATCTACGACGCGAACAAGCTCGCGGAGGAGGAAGGCATCCAATGCGCGACGCTCGCCGAGAAGCGGGAACTTGAACGTGAAGCGGCGCGCACCGTCGATTTGCGGATCGCGGCGTTGCTCGGTGCGGGAAAGGCGCAGCAGGTCGCGGATTACTTGGGGCCGTGGGGCTCCTTTGCGACTCGTGCGCAGTGGTCGCCAGAGGCGAAGGAAGATCCGGCGGACTGGGAGCGGGCGAAGAAACTCGGTGAATTGTGGGAGCGCACTGGACGCGAGGCCGCCGAGCAGAGTTTTGCGCAGAACACCCCCATGCCTTACCCGCAGGCGTTCCTCGACGGCGCGAAGGCGATCATGACGGAGGCGCAGTATCGCGAGTTGCTCGTCGAGCAGGAGGGCACGCGGGTGAGCGCGCGCATGCTCGAGATCGAGCGCGCGGCGGCTTACGCGGGGAAGTTGAAGCTCGGGAAAAATTCGGCGCGCGAATACGGCGTGCCGTTCAACGGACCGCCGTCGGAGGTTCCCCGGCCATGAGAACGCGAATCATCGTGATCGGAATCGGCGCGGTCGTCGGCGTGCTGCTCGCGCTCGCCTGGACGCGGCTGCGCGCGGAGGCGCGGGCGCTGGCGAGCGAGAGGGAAAACTTTGCGCGGTCGGACCGCGCTCTGGAGCAGGAACAAGCGGCTTTGGTCCGCCGGGAAGTCGACATGCAGCTCGACGTTGCGGAGCGAAAGCGCGTGGTCCTCGCCACCCAGAGCGCGGCCGACCGTGCTCGCGCGAACGTCGGCGGCTACATCGCGCGATTGAAGGCGGAGCACGCCGGACGCGCGCCCCTCGTGCGTTTGCCGCCGCCACCGATGACGATGGGGGGCGGCCGGATTTTTCCGGAACTGATGAGCGATCCGGAATACAACGCGCTCTACGCACGTCGCACGCGCCTGTGGCTGGAATCGTATCGCGGCGGCGTGTTGCGCGGGCTCGGGGTGTCGGAGGAGGTCGTGGCCAAGGCGGTCGATTTGCTCGCGGAGGAGCAGACGTCGCTGGTCGATCTGCAGAGTCTCAACGCCGGGAAGGACTACACGAAGCTGCGGACGCAGTTGCAGAACGAGACGGCGGCGCAGCTCCAGGCGTTGTTGGGCGAGGAAACTTACAAGCGCTACGTGGGTGAGACGGAGCCGGTGAGGGGCGATGCCCGGTATGCGACCACGTCGCTGGAGCGGAGATTGAGCTACTCGGTCGAGCCGCTGACGGACGAGCAGAAGGCGCAGTTGCGCGCGTATGAGGCGGCGCAGGATTACGGCAGCAAAGAGTTCTTCCAGAAGCAGGCGCAGATTATCCGCGAAGCGCGGAAGACGGGCACGATCCCGGTCGACGAGGCCAGGCTGGCGTTCTACCGCTCCGTGCTCACGCCACAGCAGATGGAAGCGGTGGACGAGTTGCACCGCGAAGCGGAGGCGGGATTGAAGCGCTCGCTGTTGCCGAAATACGTGGAGAAGAAATCGGCGGGCGGGAGGTGAGGGCGGACGCGGCGGTGAGGCGGAGCAGCCCGCGTCAGGCGGCTGTTGGCGTGCACGCGGCGCGGTGCGTGGTGCCGCGTGTGTGCGCTTTTTTTTACCACGGATAGCACGGATTATCACGGATCACGGTGTGCGCTCGAGAGTGTGATCCGTTAATCCGGTTTTCATCCGTGCAATCCGTGCTGGAATAAAAACTCGCGAGCGCGGCGCTGGAGGCGGGACGGAGCGCGAGGGGGAACGTGCGCGGAGCGTCGGGATTTGGCCTGCGGTGGGCGTTTGAGCGCATTGAGGTCAATGCGCTCCACCTGGAGCGGAATGGCGCGACGCGGTGGCGGGAAGCGGAGGCGCCGCGCTACCGCGTGAGCGGTTCGGCGTGGAGGGCTTCGTCGGTTTCGGTGACGAGGACTTCGACGGTCATCGCGCGTTTGTCGGTGCCGCGGTAGGTGCCTTTGAGCGGGGAGACGTCGGCGTAGTCGCGGCCGACGGCGACTTTCACGTGGCGGCTGGCGGCGAGCGTGGCGTTCGTCGGATCGAGGCCGCACCAGCCGGCGCCGGCGACGTAGACCTCGACCCAGGCGTGGCTGGCTTGCGCGCCGCGGAGCTGGCCGCGCGGGCCGTTGTAGAGGTAGCCGCTGACGTAGCGCGCGGGGATTTTCAGCGCGCGGCAGCAGCCGATCATCACGTGCGCGAAATCCTGGCAAACGCCGTGGCGGGCGCGGAGCACGTCGCGCATGTGCGTGTGCACGGTGGTCGATGCGGGAACGTAGCGAAACTCGGCGTGGATGTGCCGCATGATGGCTTGGGCGGCTTGCCAGACGTCGGTCGCGCCGGCGCCGGCGATGGCGGTGGCGGCGAGTGCGGCGGTGTCGGGCGTGGTTTCGACGAACGTGCTGTCGGGCAGAAAATCGTAGCAGCGGTCCTGGAGGAGGCATTCGTCGACGCGGGCGAGCGGGGCGGGCGCGGCGTCGGGCGGGAGCGCGGGCGTGTCGCGCGTGAAGACGAGGGCGGTGGCTTCGACGACGAGTTCGCCGTGCGGGGCGGCGATCTCGAAGAGGTGAACGCAGTTGTCGTAGAAGTCGAAGTAGTGCGAGGTGCGGGCGTCGGGGGAGACGCGGAGATCGAAGTGGCGGCATTCCTGGCCGTCGTGCGTGGCTGGGCGCAGGCGCGCTTCGTTGAAGCTCTCGCGCACGGGCGCGGCGTAGGCATAGCGCGTGCGGTGCAGGGTGTGGAGTTTCATCCTAGGGCGAGGGCGGGGGAGTGCGGTTCAGCCACGGCGGGAAACGCAGGCGCGGGGGTGAGAGAGCGGGTGAAACGCGGAGATCGCGACTGCGCGTCCAAACCCGATCCACAGCGCAGTTGGCCGCAAGAAGGCGCAAAACGCGCAAAAATCGAACCGACTGCTTTCGTGGGTTTTCGTCCCGAATTGTGACCAGAAGTTTTTCTCGCGCCAGACGAGGAGCGGGAGGGGCTGCGGTGCAAGGATCGCGGAGGGCGTGGAGGTCACGGGGACTGCGGCGGCTCGTCGGGACGACTCGCCCTACCCTGTGCCGCGAGCGCTCGGAGAGTGCAGCGCGATCGCGCGCCTGCGGCGGCGATCGGCTCGGCGGCTTGTTGCTGTTGTTGTTCTTCCTGCTGGCGGAGCTGGTTGTCGTCGAGGGTGTGGAAGTGTTGGAAGATGTAGGTCTGAAAGAGGGCGTCGCCGATGAGGTTGAGACGCGTCTGGAGTTGGTCGATGTAGGTGTGGAGGCCGACGGCGAAAATGTCGTCGGCGGAGCTGAAGCTGAGTTCGGCGAGGAGGCGGCCGGCGAGTTTTTCGGCGTCGTTGGAGAAGCGGTCGCCCGCGGTGCCGGAGATGTGGCGAAGGGCGGAGTCGAGGGCGCGGACGCAGAAGCGGACGGAGCGGGGGAAGTTGTCGGAGAGGAGGAGGAACTCGGCGACGTGCGCGGGCTGGACCTCGGCGCCGTGGAGGGCTTTGTAGGCGTCCCACGCGCTGCAGGAGCGGAGCACGGCGGAGAGGCCGAGGGCGTCTTCCTGGCTGACGCGGGCGGGGGCGCCGCGGGCGGGGAGCGTGGCGTGGCGGACGTCGAGGATGCGCGAGGTTTTGTCGGCGCGTTCGAGGAAGCAGCCGGCCTGCATGAAGCTCCAGCCTTCGTTGCGGACGACGGTGGCGTTGGCGAGGCCGTTGAGGAGGAGGGAGCTGTTTTTGACCTCGAGGAAAAATTCGTGCGGGCTGTGTTCCCAGAGGCGGCGGGCGGCGGGCGAGTGGAGGAAAAGGTAGAGGCGGTTCAGCTCTTCCCAGAATTCGACGGTGAGCTGGTCGCGCACCATGCGGGCGTTTTCGCGGGCTTCGTTGATGGAGGAGACGATGGAGTTCGGGTTGGCGGTCTCGAAGACGAGGAATTCGGTGACGTCGCCGCCGCTGGCGTCGGTGTGGAGCGAATGGAAGAGCGCGTCGTCGCCGGTGCTCTGCACGATGGGCATCCAGAGGCCGGCGATCGTCTGGTCGTCGAGGCGGCGGATGTCGGGCAGGAGCTGGAGATTGACGTCGACGAGGCGTGCGGTGTTGTCGGCGCGCTCGATGTAGCGGCTGAGCCAGTAGAGGGAGTTGGCGACGCGGGAGAGCATTACGTGCGAGGGTTGGAGGCGAGCGGGCGGTGCGTGCGCCGGCGGTGAAGAGGCCGGCGAAGCTCCAAGCTCCAACATCCAAGCTCCAGAGAAACACCAGAAGACGGAAATCCACGAACAGGTTGAGGCGCGGCGGGGAGATGATTCAGGGATTGGAAATTCATTGGGGTTTGGAGGTTGGAGCTTGGAGCTTTTAAGCCGCTCCGCGGCTTAACGGTAGAGCACCCAGGTCTCTTTCGAGCCGCCGCCTTGGGAGGAGTTGACGACGAGGGATCCTTTGCGGAGCGCGACGCGCGTGAGGCCGCCGGGAATGACGACGGGTTTCTCGCCGTAGAGGATGAAGGGTCGCAGGTCGACGTGGCGGCCGGCGAAACCTTCTTCGTCGGTCCACGTCGGGTGGCGCGAGAGGGAAATCATCGGTTGCGCGATGTAGTTGCGCGGGTCGGCGAGGATTTTTTGGCGGAACTCGTCGCGCTCGGCCTGGGTGGCTTTCGGGCCCATGAGCATGCCGTAGCCGCCGGCTTCGTTGGCGGCTTTGACGACGAGTTTGTCGAGGTTGTCGACGATGTAGCTGCGGTCGGCGGGCTCGCTGGCGAGGTAGGTGTCGACGTTCGGGAGCAGCGGCTCCTGATCGAGGTAGTATTTGATGATGCGCGGGACGAAGTAATACATGACCTTGTCGTCCGCGGCGCCGGTGCCGATGGAGTTGGCGAGCGAGACGGTGCCGGCGCGGTAGGCGTTGACGAGGCCCGCGACGCCGAGGGCGGAGTCGCGACGGAAGACGGTGGGGTCGAGGAAATCGTCGTCGATGCGCCGGTAGATCACGTGCACGGGCCGCAGGCCTTTCGTGGTGCGCATGTAGACGTGTTGGTCGCGCACGACGAGATCGCGGCCTTCGACGATTTCGATGCCCATCTGGCGGGCGAGGTAGGTGTGCTCGAAGTAGGCGGAGTTGTAGGCGCCGGGCGTGAGCAGCACGACGGTGGGCTCGGCGACGCCGGCGGGCGCGACGTAGCGGAGGAGCTTGAGCAGCTCGGTCGGGTAGTGGTCGACCGGGCGCACGCCGCAGGTTTCGTAGATGTCGGGGAAAGTGCGTTTGAGCGCGCGGCGGTTTTCGAGGACGTAGCTGACGCCGGACGGGCAACGGGCGTTGTCCTCCAGCACGAGGTAACGGCCCTGGTCGTCGCGGATGATGTCGGTGCCGCAAATATGGATGTAGATATCGCGCGGCACGCGGGCGTTCACGAACTCGCGGCGAAAATGTTTCGCGGAGAGCACGTAGTGCGCGGGGATGGTGCCGTCGCGCAGGATGCGTTGCTCGTGGTAGATGTCGTGGAGGAAGAGGTTCAGCGCGGTGATGCGCTGGATCAGGCCGGCCTCGAGGCGGCGCCACTCGTCGTCGGGGATGATGCGCGGCACGAGGTCGAAGGGGAAAACGCGCTCGGTGCCCTGCGCATCGCCGTAGACGTTGAAGGTCACGCCCTGGCGGAGGAACGCGAGGTCGACGGCGCGGCGTTTGGCGGCGAGGGCGTCTTGATCGACGCCGCGGAAGCGATCGGCGAAGGCGGCGTAGTGTGGCCGCGGCTGGCCGTCGCTGGCGAACATTTCATCGAAAAACGGACCGGAGGAGTAGCCGTCGAACAGCGCCTCGGGGCGCGGCGATCGAGGCTCGGATAACGACGGGGTGGGGATAGCCATGACAGAGGGGCACTGAGCAGGGCGCGTGCAAACCGAACATTAATTTCTGCGGGCGTGGTCGACCTCGTTGGAAACGAGGCGTTTGCTCTCCACACCCCGCGGACCATTTGTCAGTTGCGCTGTCGTTCCACGCAGCTAATCGTTTCCGCCCTTCATGCTCGATTTCCTCTTCAAACGTTTCGCCGGCCGCCACCATCGCAAATACGTCGAGAAGTGCCGCCCCATCGTCGCCCGCATCAACGAAATTGAACAAGGCTACCAGTCGCTGACTGAAGACCAGCTCCGCGCGAAGACCGACGAGTTCCGCACGCGCCTGAAGAACGGCGAGACGCTCGACCAGGTTCTGCCTGAGGCCTTCGCGGCCGTGAAGAACGCCGCCCGCCGCATGTGCGGCCGCAAAGTCATCGTGTGCGACCACGAGCTGACGTGGGACATGGTGCATTTCGACGTCCAGCTCATCGGCGGCATCACGCTGCACGAAGGCCGCATCGCGGAAATGGCCACCGGCGAAGGCAAGACGCTCGTCGCCACGCTGCCGCTTTACCTGAACGCGCTCGTCGGCCGCAACGCGCAGCTCGTCACCGTCAACGACTACCTCGCCCGCCGCGACTCCGAGTGGATGGGGCACCTTTATCAGTTTCTCGGCCTCAGCGTCGGCTGCATCCAGCAACAGATGCCCTCGGACCTGCGTCGCGAGATGTATCAACGCGACATCACCTACGGCACGGCGTCGGAGTTCGGCTTCGATTACCTGCGCGACAACGGCATGGCCACGCGCAAGGACGACCAGGTGCAGCGCGACCACTGGTATTGCATCGTGGACGAAATCGACTCGATCCTCGTCGACGAAGCGCGCACGCCGCTGATCATTTCCGGCCCGGCCCCGATCGAGCGCGAGCAGCCGTTCACGCGCCTGAAGCCGCCCGTCGCCTCGCTCGTCAACGACCAGCTCCGCATGGTCAACCGCTTCATCAAGGAAGCCACCGACCTGCTCGAAAAGAAGGACGTCTCCAACGACGATCGCCAGGCTGCGGCGATGAAGATGCTCCAGGTGAAGCTGGGCATGCCGAAGAACAAGCAGCTCATGCGCCTCATGGAGAATCCGGAGTGGCGCAAGCTCCTCGACAAAACCGACGTCGAGATGCACTCGGATTTCCAGAAGGAGGAGCTCTACAAGCTCAAGGAAGAGCTGCTCTACGTCATCGACGAGAAGAACCACCAGGCCGACCTCACCGAAGTCGGCCGCAAGCATCTCCGCCCCGACGACCCGGACGCCTTCGTGCTGCCGGACCTCGCCACGCATTTTTCCGAGATCGAAAAGGAGACCGCGAAATCGCCCGAGGAGAAGGAGCAGTTCAAACGCGAGCTCCAGCAGCGCTACGAAGTCGTTTCCGAGGACATCCACGCGATCTCGCAGCTCCTCCGCGCCTACTCGCTCTACGAGCGCGACGTCGAATACGTCATCCAGGACGGCAAGGTGCTGATCGTCGACGAGAACACCGGTCGCGTCATGCCCGGCCGCCGCTGGTCGGACGGCCTGCACCAAGCGGTCGAAGCCAAGGAAGGCGTCACCATCGAGCGCGAGACGCGCACCTACGCCACGGTCACGATCCAAAATTACTTCCGCATGTATGAGAAGCTCGCGGGCATGACCGGCACCGCCGAGACCGAGGCGACCGAGTTCCACGAGATCTACAAGCTCGCCGTCACGCAGATCCCGACGAACAAGCCCTGCATCCGCGTCGACAAGAACGACTCCATTTTCAAAACCCGCCGCGACAAATACGGCGCGGTCGTGAAAACGATCCAGGAAGCCAACCAGCGCGGCCAGCCCGTGCTCGTCGGCACCGTCACGGTCGAGCAATCCGAGGTGCTCTCGCGCATGCTCAAGCGCGCCGGCGTCATCCACACGGTGCTGAACGCGAAGTTCCACCAGCAGGAAGCCGAGATCGTCTCCCGCGCCGGCCAGCGCGGCTCCGTCACCATCGCCACGAACATGGCGGGCCGCGGCACCGACATCAAACTCGGCGAAGGCGTGCGCGAACTCGGCGGCCTCTTCGTCGTCGGCACCGAGCGCCACGAATCGCGCCGCATCGACCGCCAGTTGCGCGGCCGTTGCTCGCGTCAGGGCGACCCGGGCATGACGAAGTTCTTCCTCTCGCTCGAGGACGACCTCATGCGCCTCTTCCTTCAGGGCAACCTCGCCTCGAAGATCATGGAAGGCTCGATGCAGGAGGGCGAGGAACTCGAGCACCCGTGGCTCAACCGCTCCATCGAGTCCGCACAGAAGAAGGTCGAGCAGCAGAATTTCTCCATCCGCAAGCGCCTGCTCCAATACGACGACGTGCTCAACAAACAGCGCGAAGTCATCTACGGCATCCGCAACGGCGCCCTGCACACGGAGCGTGCGAAGGACACGATCTTCGAGATGATCGAGGAGGAGTTGGCCGTTCGACTCGAGACCGCCGGCTTCGGCCAGAAAGGCGGCCCGACCTCCGCGAACATCGAGAGCCTCGTCGGCTGGCTGAATTCGCATTTTCCGATCAGCGCCAAGATCGCCGAGTTCGATGCCAAGAGCGACCCTGAGCCCGTGCTCAAGGATCTCGTCGAGCGCATCAAGCAAGCCTACGCGCTGAAGGAATCCGTCGAGGATCAGCAAGCGCTCGGCGGCCTCGAGCGCTACATCGTCATCAACGCCATCGACCACCACTGGCAGGAACACCTCACCGAGATGGAGGAGCTCCGCCGCTCGATCGGCCTGCGCAGCTACGGCCAGAAAGACCCGCTCTCCGAATACAAGAGCGAGGCGTTCCGCTTCTTCGAGGAGCTGATGAACAACGTGCGCCTGCAGATTTGCACGTCGCTCTTCCGCTCCGCGACCAACCGCGAGGCGTTCGAAAACCTGTTCGCCATCCTCGCGCGCTCCGCGCGTCTGCAAGGCCCGGCCGCCGCGCCCACCGCGCTCGCCGCCGCCACGCAGACGA
The DNA here is from genome assembly GCA_016187945.1 of Opitutia bacterium. GTDB lineage: Bacteria > Verrucomicrobiota > Verrucomicrobiia > Opitutales > Opitutaceae > Didemnitutus. The sequence goes on along the minus strand of JACPIT010000004.1, from coordinate 379,450 downwards.
CGGTGACGACCTCCGGCCCGAGCGAAGCGCCCGCCGCCGCGCCCGCCGAGGAGGAAATCAAACTCCCGGCCGTGACGATCCGCCGCGAGACGCCGAAGGTCGGCCGCAACGACCCGTGCCCCTGCGGCTCCGGCAAGAAGTTCAAAAACTGCCACGGTGCCTGAGCTAAACGCGCGTCTGAAACAGGACCGGCTTCAGCCGGTCCCATTCGACGCCGTTCGCTCGGTCGCTCGCGAACGATGGTCAATCTGGGCCGGTTGAAACCGGCCCTGCTTCCCGTTCAGAACAGCCGGTAGATGAACGGCGCCGCTGCGCTGCCGCCGAGGATGATCAGCGCGCCGAGCGCCAGCAGCAGCACGAGGATCGGCAGCATCCAATATTTCTTGTTGTGCCGCAGCAGCAGCCACAGCTCGCGCAGCAAACCGCCGCGCGCGGTCGGCGCGGTGACGTCGTGCAGGGTCTTCGGTGCGTCGGGCTTCACGATCAGAATTGGCGGAAGTAGCGCTCCGGCCCGGGCGTCGGTTCCGCCGCGCGCCAGTAGCTCTTCGCCGGGCGATTAAACGATTTTCGCAAAACCTGTCGACCGCACAAACGCAGCGCGACCGCTACGGGCGTCAACACGAGGGCGAACATCGCGACGAGCAGCGTCGTCGTGACGACCGTGTCGATGCACGCCACGAGGAGATACCACGCCACGTAGAACGGCCGCGCGAGCGCCGGCGCCGCCCACAGCAGCAGCCCGAGCCCCGCGCCCGCGGCGCCCACCGCCACCGGCACGGCCCAAATCCACTCGCCGCTCGCGACGCGCACGATCGCGAACCACACCGCCGCCGAGAGCGGCGCGCCGCCGGCGAGCATGAGCCCGAATTTGCGGCGCTCCTCGCGCGCGGGATGCCAGTTGATTTCGCGGAAGCGGTTCATCGGTCAATCGAGTTCGAACTTCGCGACGTGTTGCGCGAGCTCGGCCGGCGTGAGTGGCGGCAGATCGCTTTTCCGCACGACGTGGTCGCCGAGCACGAGCAGGTCGAGGCCGGTCGCGCGGAAGCACCGGAACGCGTCCTCCGGCGTGCACACCGGCGGCTCGCCGCGGACGTTGAAGCTCGTGTTGATCAGCACCGGGCAACCGGTCTGCCGCTCGAACTCCACGAGCAGCCGGTGGAAACGGCCATGCCGCTCCGCGTCCACCGTCTGCACGCGCGCCGAGCAATCGACGTGCGTGACGGCCGGGATGTCGGAGCGCGGCACGGCGACGCGCTTGCGCAAATCCGGATCGCGCATCTCTGCGCGCTGCGCCTCCGTGAGCACGGCGCGCCGCTCCGCGCGCACCGGCGCGACGAGCAGCATGTAGGGCGATTCGCGATCGAGTTCGAAAAACTCCGCCGCGCGCTCGCGCAGGACGACGGGTGCGAACGGCCGGAACGACTCGCGTTGCTTGATCTGGAGATTGAGCCGGCTCTGCATCGCGGGGTCGCGCGCGTCGGCGAGGATGCTGCGCGCGCCGAGCGCGCGCGGGCCGTATTCCATGCGGCCGTCGAACCAGCCGACCGCCGCGCCGCGCGCGATCTCGGTCGCGACTTCGCGCAACAACTCCGCCTCGTCGGCGAACGTCCGATGCGGCACGTCGCGCTCGCGCAGGAACGCGCCGATCTCGTCGCGCGAAAACTCCGGCCCGAGCCACGCGCCGCGCATCGCGTCGCGCCCGCGCGGCGCGCGCTCGCTGCCGAGCAGGTGGTAGTGCGTGAACAGCGCGGCGCCGAGCGCGCCGCCGGCGTCGCCCGCGGCCGGTTGCACCCAGAGGTCGTCGAAGATGCCGGCGCGGAGCAGCTTTCCGTTCGCGACGCAGTTCAGCGCGACGCCGCCGGCGAGGCAGAGGTGGCGCAGGCCGGTGAGCGCGCGCGCGTGGCGCGCCATGCGCAGGACGATTTCCTCGGTGACGGCCTGCACCGACGCGGCGAGGTCCATGTCGCGCTGCGTGAGCAACGCCTCGGGCTCGCGGCGCGGGCTGCCGACGAGGCGCGCGAACGCGTCGCTCGTCATCGTGAGGCCCTGGCAGTAGTTGAAATACTCCATGTTCAGCGCGAACGAGCCGTCGTCCTTCAGGTCGACGACCTTCGCGAGCAGCGCGTCGACGAAGCGCGGTTCGCCGTAGGGGGCGAGGCCCATGAGCTTGTATTCGCCGCTGTTGACCTTGAAGCCGGTGAAATACGTCACCGCGCTGTAGAGCAGGCCGAGCGAGTGCGGGAAGTGCAGTGTGCGCAGCAGCTCGAGGCGGTTGCCGCGGCCGACGCCGATCGTCGCGGTGTCCCACTCGCCGACGCCGTCGAGCGTGAGCACGGCGGCTTCGTCGAACGGGCTGGGGAAAAACGCGCTGGCGGCGTGCGCCTCGTGGTGGCGCGTGAAAAGCAGTTGTCCGCGGAAATCGCGGCCGAGCGCGCGGCGGATTTCGCGCGGGTGGTGCAGTTTGGTTTTCAACCACGACGGCATCGCGGCGAGGAACGAACTCAGGCCGGACGGCGCGAAGGCGAGATACGTTTCGAGGAGCCGGTCGAACTTCAGCAGCGGTTTTTCGTAGAACGCGACGTAGTCGAGGTCGGCCGCCGCGATGCCGCCAGCGCGCAGGCAGTAGTCGAGCGCGTGGCGCGGGAAGCGGTCGTCGTGCTTCACGCGCGAGAAGCGTTCCTCCTGCGCCGCAGCGACGATGTCGCCGTGCACGAGCGCGGCGGCGCTGTCGTGGTAGAACGCCGAGAGGCCGAGGACGCGGGCGGGCGCGGTCATGACTTGTAGGGGCGCAGTCTCGCTGCGCCCGGGAATTGCGCCTCGTGTGGACGGAGGGCGCAGCAAGACTGCGCCCCTAGAAATTGCGCGGTCATGGCGGCGCGAGTTGGCGCTGGAGCGCGCGGGCGGCGGCGCGCACGGGCGCGTTCTGTTCCTCGTCGGCGAGGCGGGCGGCGTGGTGCGCGTAGACGAGCGCGTCGTCGCGCTGGCCGAGTTGGGCAAGGAGGCGGGCGACGGTGAGGTGCAGCGCGGCGTCGACCGGCCCGCTCTCGATGAGCGCGCGCAACGCGTCGGCGGTGCCGGCGGCGTCGCCGCGGTCCTGGCACGCTTGCGCGAGGCGGGCGTTGTTGGCGTAGTTGCGCGGCTGAGTGCGGGCGCCGTCGCGGAGGAGCGCGAAGAGCGCGGCGCTGTCGCCGCGGCGCTCGAGGAGCTGGGTGAGTTGTTCGAGCGCGTTCGGGTTCGACGGGTCGAGGCGCAGGACGTCGCGCCAGGCGGCTTCGCTGGCGGCGGCATCGCCGCGTTGGGCGTGGAGCATCGCGAGGGCGGCGCGGGCGTGGATGTTGGCGGGGCGGGCGGCGAGTTGCGCGGCGAGGAAGGTCTGGCCGCGCGCGAGTTCGTTTTGCGCGGCCCAGCCGAGCGCGAGGAGTTGCCACGTCGGTGCGTAGAACGGGTCTTCGCGCACGGCGTCGAGGAGGAGCGCCTCGGCGTCGGCGAAACGGCGCTGTTGCTGGAGGAGGTTGGCCTTGTGCGCGAGCAGGACGGCGGACGGCGGCTGGAGCGCGATGGCGCGGTCGATCCACGCGAGCGCGCCGGGGAGGTCGCGGCGCTCGAGGGCGACGAAGCTGGATTGGACGGCGAGGGCGGCGTTGTCGGGGTCGAGGCGGAACGCGCGGTCGAGGGCGACGGTGGTGTCGGCGAGCGAGGTGGCGCGGCGGGCTTCGAGCGCTTCGGCGCGGAGGCGCTCCTGCGTCTCGCGGTAGGTTAGCTGGCCGGTGAACGGCGCTTTGCCGGTGAGGAGGAGCATTTTCTCGGCGGCGGTCGTGCGCCAGTGCGGCGTGTAGCCGAGGGCATCCGCGAAAACGGCGTCATCAAGAAAACCGATCTCGGGTGACAGCACTTGCGCGGCGAAGCGTCGAGCGAGGTTGGCGTTTCCGACCCAGTTGAAGTGGACGTGTTCGAAAAGCCATTCTCGGCCGGCGATCGTTTCGGTCGACGTGGGATCGGAACCGAGATCCTTTGCCGGGTCGATCAAGCGGACGTTTGCGGAACTCGCCGTGCGGCGGATGATTTCGTTGAGGTGCGGCACCGGCCGGAAACGCAGCGCGTCCCACTCGAGCGCGGCGACGAACTCGCGGCGGGCGGTTGCGACGTCGCCGCGGGCGAGCGCGAGGCGGCCGAGGAGGAAATGGGTGTCGGCGTATTGCGGGTCGAGTTGCAGCGCGCGCGTGAGTGCGGCTTCGGCGCGGTCGACGTCGCGCATTTGCCACGCGCGTTTGCCTTCGTCGAAGGCGGTGGACCATGCGGCGAGTTCGGCGCCGGCGAGATCGGCGCGATGCACGGAGACGAAGGGCGAGCAGTCCGCCAGATTGGCGACGACGGTGGAGACGACGACGCGCGCGCCGCTGCGCCCGGAGACGGCGATGATGTCGCGGAGGTTCGCGGCGAAGTGGGCATAGACGGTGGCGAGGCGCGGGTCGTCGGCGCGGACGTGGCTGGCGGCGAAGGTCTCCATGCCTTTCCAGGTGAGATCTCGCGTGGAGTTTTCGCCGAGGCGTTGCGCGGCGCGGTGGAGGAGTTGGCCGAGGCGGAGCTGGCGCGCGCGGATGCCGGCGCGGATGAGCCAGCGCGGCGGCGCGGTCGGCAAGTTGACCGAGCCGGGGCCGTAGGGGCCGATGACTTCGTTGTTGCCGAGGTAGACGACGACGGCGTCGGGCGCAAAGTCCGGGAGCTGGCGCGCGACCTCGAGGACGACGTGGGAGTTGATGGCGGTGATGCCGCAGTTGAAGACTTCGACGTGGCGGTCGGGCAGCGCGTGGGCGAGTTGCGCGCGGAGTTGCGCGGCGAAGCCGAGGGCGGGCTCGGGCGTGCCTTGCGCGGCGGACTCGCCGAGGACGAAGACGCGGTAGGTGCCGGCGGGTTTGGCGCGTGCGAGGCGGAAGTTCAGCGGGCGCAGGCTGAAGTTTTCGGGGAAAAACGGCGCGGTGAACGCGGGGTTGGTGCGGTAGTAGCCGGGTTTTTCGTCGGGGATGAAAAAGTCCGTCGGCGAGCCGATGCCGAGGAGGCGGAGTGCGCCCTCCGCGGCGAGCAGGAAGAGGAGCGGCGCGCCGACGAGGAGGAGCAGGCGTTGCCACCACGGGGTGACGCGAGCGGGGGGCGGAGGCGCGGCGGAGGTGCGGGCCATGCGGGGAAGGCGGAGCATGCGGCGCGGGCGAGGGCAGACAATCTTGAAGCGGCGCGCGCGGCGTCGCGTAGCAGCCGACGTGAGGAGGCTGGGGCGCGATGCGCGGCGTGACGCGGATGCGGGGGCGGCGCGGTGGTCGGCAGCCTCCTCACGTCGGCTGCTACGAGCGGGGGCGGGCTCGCGGGCGGGCTTGCCAATTCCGGCGGGGGCGGACTGATTTCTCGCTCACTGCAATGAGCGAACCTACCGCCGCCGCCCACGATCCCTACGAGCCGAAGCCGACTTTCTGGCAAGAGCACCCGCAGCTCGGGTGGGGGTTGTGGATTTTTGCGCTGACGGTCGTGCTGACCTACGTGGCGTTCCCGCCGGTGGGCGCGGGCGAGGCGGGTTACGTGCTGGCGGCGCCGGCGCTGCTGTGGGCGTTTCGCACGCCGCGGTTCAAGCCGTTCGCGTTGACGATGCTGGCGGCGAACGTCGTGGCGTGGACGTGGCTGCTGTCGTGGCTGGCCAACGCCTACTGGCTCGCGCCGTTCCTGCTCGGGCCGTTCATGGGCGCGCTGGCGACGCTGTGGTATCTGGCGGCGTGGTGGTTCGTGCCGCGGCTGCGCGGGCATCGCGCGATGGTGCGGCTGATCGGCGTCGCGGGACTCGCGAGCTTGTGGGTGATGAGCGAGGCGCTGCGGAGCTGGATTTTCGGCGGCTTTCCGTGGCTGCCGCTGGCGGCGTCGCAGTGGCAGCGTCCGCTGGTGCTGCAGAGCGCGTCGTATGGCGGCGCGTGGGTGGTGTCGTTCGTGCTCGTGATGTTCAACTGCGGCGTGGCGGCGTATGCGCACCGGATATTCTTCGAGGGCGCGACGGGGCTGCGGAAGCGCAGTCCGGAATTCATGGCGGCGCTGATGCTGCTGGTGTTTTCGTCGTTTCCGTTTCTCGCCGAGATGATGGGGCAGCAGCGCCACAAGCTCGCGCGCGTCGCGCTCGTGCAGCCGAACATTCCGCAGGGCGAGAAATGGGATCCGGCGCGCGCGCGCGACGTGCTCCGCACGATCGAGAAGGTGACGTTCGACGCCAACGACCGCGGCGCGCCCGACGCGATTTTCCTGCCCGAGGCCGTGGTGCCGTGGCCGGTGCACCGCGATCCGGCGGTGCAGCAGTGGCTCGAATCGATGGCGAAGCGCACGGGCAAGCCGCTCGTGCTCGGCAGCGTGTTCACGCAGGGCAGCGGGGAGAGCGAGGAGTGGTTCAACGGCGCGTTCGTGGTCGATCCGGTCACGGGCTTGCAGGAGCCGGGCTACGCGAAGCGGAAGCTGGTGCCGTTCGGGGAATTCGTGCCGTTCCGGCCGGCGCTGGGCTGGCTGACGAAGTTCGTGCCGCTCGGGCCGGGGGATTTTTCGCGCGGCGACGACGCGCGGCCGCTGCTGTTGACGGCGGGGCGCAACGTGATGCCGCTCGGCGTGCTGGTTTGCTACGAGGACATTTTCCCCGGGCTCGCGCGGGAGAGCGTGCGCGACGGCGCGGACGTGTTGACGGTCGTGACGAACAACGGCTGGTTCGGCACCGGCGGCGCGGCGTATCAGCACGCGACGCATTCGGTGCTGCGCGCGGTGGAAAATCGCCGGCCGCTCGTGCGCGTGGGCAACGCCGGCTGGTCGGGCTGGATCGACGAGTTCGGCAACATCCGCGCGAACCTGCGCGACGAGGACGGCAGCGTGTATTTCCGCGGTTCGGAGACGGTGAGCGTGACGCGCGATGCGCGCTGGGTGAACCGGCAGAGCTTCTACACGGAGCACGGCGACTGGTTTCTGGTCGTGGCCGCGGTGCTGGCGACGGTGGCGTATTATCTGTTGCTCACGCTGCGCCCGCCGACGCCGAAGCTGGGCGAGACGGTGTTTTGAGGCGGGGCGGTTTCAGCCGGTCGCCTGCGGCGTAGTTCGCTGCTGCGACGGGGGCGCGAGGATTTGCCTGGGCCGGTTGAAGCCGGCCCTACTTTGCTATGCCGGCGATTGCGGCGTGGAATTCTCGCAGCGCGAAAGGTTTTGGGAGGCAGATGCGGCGGTTTTGTTTCAGGAAATCCTGGAAGCTCTCCTTGATCACGTCGCCGGTCATGAAAAGCATGCGCTGCGCGGCGGCGGGTTTTCGCGTGAGGAGTTCCTGGTAGAGGTTGATGCCGCTCAGGCCGGGCATCTTCCAGTCGGAGACGATGACGTCGTAGTCGCGTTGGAGAATCAGCTCGAGCGCGGCCTGGCCGCTGTTGACGGCGGTGACGTCGTGGCCGTCGGAGACGAGGATTTCCTGCACGAGATGGAGGATCGATTCTTCGTCGTCGATGACGAGCACGCGCAGCTTCGCGGTGCGCGCGGCGGCGGGCATCGGTGGCGTGGAGTCGGCGCGAAACAGCGCGGGTGCGGCGGGTTGTTGCGCGATGGGGAACTCGAGGATGAATTCCGTGCCGACGCCGGGCTGGCTCTCGGCGCGGATGGCGCCGCGGTGCTCCTGCACGATGCCGTAGGAGAGGCTGAGGCCGAGGCCGGTGCCCTTGCCCTGCGGCTTGGTGGTGAAGAACGGGTCGAAGATTTTCTTCAGGTTTTCGGGGCTGATGCCGGGGCCGTTGTCGACGATGCGCAACCAGACGCGGTCGCCGGTGGCGCCGGTGCGGAGCACGATGCGGCCGTCGCGGCGGAAATTCTCGAGCGCCTGCCGGGCGTTGCTGACGATGTTGAGCACGACCTGCTGGAGCTGGTGCGAGTCGCCGAGGAGCGGCGGGAGGTCGGCGGCGTATTCGCGGACGAGCGTGATGTTGTTCACGCGCATGTCGTAGGCGGTGAGTTCGAGCACGGCTTCGGCGACTTCCTGGAGGCGGACGAGTTTGCGCTCGGGTTCGTGCTGACGCGAGAAGCCGAGGAGGCTGTGCACGATCTTGTGGCAGCGGTGGGCGTTGCGCGCGATGTGGTCGAGCTGCTCCTTTTGCTTCGGGTCGGTGCTGGTGGCCTGGAGGAGTTCGGAAAAACCGATGACGGAGGTGAGCGGGTTGTTCAGCTCGTGGGCGACGCCGGCGACGAACTGGCCGACGGCGGAGAGTTTCTCGCTCTGGATGAGCTGGGCCTGCGTGGTCTTGAGCGATTGGACGGCCTTCTCCAACTCGGCGCGCGAGGCCTGGAGGTTTTCGGTCATGCCGTTGAACGCGACGGCGACGGCGCCGCACTCGTCGTCGGAGAAGCGCTCGATGCGGCGCGTGAAATCGCCGCGGCCGACGGCTTCGGCGGCGTCGCGGAGCGTGAGGAGCGGCTGTGTGATGCGGCGGATGAGAAACCAGACGGCGAGGGCGCTGACGAGGATGCCGGCGACGCTGACGCTGACGAGCGTGAGACGCGCGCGATCGAGGTCGCGCAGGCGCGCTTCGAACGAGGAGAGGAGGACGTAGCGGAGGTTGCCCGAGGCGCCGGCGGGGCGGTAGTCGTCGGTGAGCGCGAAGTAGTGCTCGCCTTCGAGTTCGACGGGGACGATGCGGCGGCCGGCGGCGGGCGCGGTGGAAGCGGAGAGCGCGGCGGGGAGGACGGGGCGGCGGATGGTGGAGGCGGAGATGGTTTCGCCGGCGAGGAGAAAAATGTCGGCGTGCGTCAGACCTTTGAGTTCCTGCATGGCTGACTCGCCGAGGCGCGTGGCGACGGAGAGCGCGCCGATGGGCGCGGCGCCTTCGCTGAGCGCGACGGGGATGGAGACGACGTTCCAGGTCTTGCCGCCGACGGCGATGAGGCGGGCGTCGAGCGCGCCGCTTTGCGCGAGGCGCACGCTCGGGGCGATGGCGGATTGGAATTCGGCGAGGTTGGTGCCGGCGTCGCGCTGGGCGCTGGCGAGCCAGGTGCCGGCGAGCGGCGTGAAGAGGACGAGTTCGGTGTCGTCCTGAAACTCGTCGAGCAGGTCGCGCAGGTAGATGTTGAGCGTCTTGGCGTCGCCGGTGGAGGCGTTGCCTTTGAAGCGCGGTTCGTTGACGAGGCCGCGGAAGCGCGAGACGAGGTTGCGCGTGCGGATGTCGAGCGAGTTGAGGAAAACGGCTTCGGCGGTGTCGAGCGCCTGGCGGGCCTCGGACTGGACTTGGTGGCTGATGTAGCCGTTGACGATCCAGAGCGTGACGGAAGGAAGCAGCACGAGTGCGGCGAGCACGGGCACGAGCACCTTGAGCTGGAAACTCAGGCGCACCTTCTGTTCCGGAGCGGGCATGGCGGTCAGTATTTCGGCAGATTGCCGGGGCCGAGGACGAAGTCGACGCGCACTTCGCCGTCGGCGGGGACCACGATTTCCTTCACCTGACTCGGCACGCGTTCGTGCCAGGCGCGGAGGCGGTAGGCGCCGGCGGGGACGTCGCGCAGGGTGAAACGGCCGCGGTCGTCGGTGGTGGCGAAAAAGGGATTCGCGAACACGAGGACGATGCAGTGCATCTTGGCGTGGATGGAGCAGAACACGTCGGCGCGGCCGGTCTTGTCGAACACGACGCGTTTCGCCGGGTGGTCGCGGTCGTAGAGGCCGAGGTCGAACTGCTTGGTATCGGCCATGCAGAAGACGTTGTGGTAAATGTCGTCGAGGTTCGGCCACTCGACGGTGGTGCCGACGAGGATCGGCAGCACGTGTGGGACGAAGCTGGCGTCCTGCTGGCTGACGACGGCGGCTTTGGCGGGCGGCGAAAATTTCTCGCCGACGAACTCGCCCTCGATGTTCACGACGAAGTCGTGGAGCTGGTCGTAGTCGACGCGCTCGACGAACTTGTAGCGGCGGCTCGCGTAGGCGTCGCCGCCGGTGGCGTCTGGGGCGTCGGTGGCGCCGCGGGCGATGACGGTGCCGGTGATCGTGCCGGCGGAGGCGGACGCGGCGAGAATGACGGCGAGGAGCACGAGCGGCAGGGCGGCGCGGATCAACCGGAATTTCTCAGAAGGTTTGGCCACAAAAAGCACAAAGGACGCAAAAAATGAGAACGGGACGCGTGGGCCGAGGTGGAACGCGTTGACCTCAACGCGTTCGGAAAGCTGCGATGCGGGGCGGGAGTTCGAGTGCATTGAGGTCAATGCGCTCCACCTCGAGTTGCGTGGCTGTGAGGCGCGGATTGAAAGCATCATGTCAGAAGCGGATGCCGAGGAGCGTGGAGAGCATGTCTTCGTCGGCGCGTTTGGCGCCGTTGACGAGGCGGCCGTGCTCGAAGGTGTATTCGAATTTCCAGACGAGCGGATCGGCGAAGCGGTAGCCGAGGCCGAGGCTCAGGCGGTGCAGGTCGCGCGTGAGCGGAGCGAAGGGGTTGTAGAAATACTTGCCGGCGGCGCCGAGGCCGGCGAGCGGGTAGCCGCCGGGCGCGTCGATGGCGCTGTAACGAGCGGCGGCGAAGAGCGGGCTGCCGAGTTGCTGGCGCGCTTCGAGGCGGTAGAAAGTGAGGTCGCGGGAGAAGTCGGCGGTGGTGCTGTCGTCGTCGAAGCTCGCCCAGCCGTAGGCGGCCTTGAGGTGGCCGGTGCGCCAGCGGTAGGCGGCGTCGAGTTCGGCGAGTTGCGCGGCGAAGGTGCGCGTGGTCGCGGCGGGGCCGAGCGCGCGGAAAAAGGCGTTGGCGAACCAGACTTCGGAGAGGACGTCGTTGGCGACGTTGAGGTCGCCGGTGCGCATGGCGCTCGCGCTGAGCGTGAGGCGAGGCGTGGCGTCGAGCGCGAGGCGCGCGATCACGGCTTTGTCGGGATCGAAATCGCGCAGCGTCTTGTGGCCGCCGTTTTGCACGGCGAGGTTGTAGCGCACGCGGCCGAGCGCGCCGTAGAGCTGCACGCCTTCGTCGATGCCCCAGATGTCGGCGAGCGAGTGCGTGACGAGCGGGTTGTCGATGACGTTGCGGACCTGGTATTCCTCGCCGAACGGAAGGTTGAAGCGGCCGGCGCGCAGCGAGAGCGTGGCGGCGCGGCCCGCGGTCCAGAGGTTCTCGACGTCGAGGTAGATTTCGCCGGCGTGGAAATACTCGTCGCTCGCCTCGCGGGTCGTGATTTCGACGCTGCCGAAGAAGTAGACGTTGCGCCAGACGGGGGCTTCGAGGAACACGCGGGCGTCGTCGACGCGGAAATCGGAGTTGGGCGCCCAGCCGTCGGCGCCGCTGCGGAAGAAACCGAAACTGGCCTCGCCGCTGAGGCGGATCGAGCGGTCGCGCTCGCCGGCGGAGGCGCGGCGGCTGGCGGACGGCGCGGTGGCGGAGCGGTCTTCGACGCGATCGAGGCGGGCGCGAAGGTCGTCGATCTGTTTTTGCTGCGCCTTCACCTGCTCGAGGAGCTGGCGGTTTTGTTCGAGGAGTTGCTGGAGCGAGGCGTCTTCGGCGCGGAGCGGGGCGGCGGCCAACGCGAGCGAGGCGCAAGCGAGGAGCCGGCGGAGGAGACGGGAGCGGGGAAGACTCACGGTGCGCGCGAAATCGCGGCCACGCTAACTCCACGGCGCGGCACGGCAAGCCAATGCCTTGCGGGGAATGTCCCGACGGCGGGCGACGCGAGCGGGTGGGGGCGGCTTCGGCCGCGAAGCAACACCGACGTCAGTCTCGCCGAACTCGTCCGCTCGGCGTTGCGGCGCGGTTTGCCGCGACGAGCGGCGAGCGGGGATTCGTTTGGACCGGCTGAAGCCGGTCCTACTTGGCGAAGAGCACGCAGACGGCTTGCGGCACGTTCGCGGTGTGGCCGGTCGGCGCGAGGCGGCCGGTGGCGGCGTCGAGGGCGAAGCTCACGAGGTTGTCGCTGTCGCGGTTGGCGCAGACGAGCCACGCGCCGTCGGGCGAGAGGGCGAAGTTGCGCGGGTGCTTGCCGCCGCAGGGGAGGATTTGCACGAGCGAGAGCGTGCCGCGCTCGGGATCGCGCGCGAAGACGGCGAGGCTGTCGTGCCCGCGATTCGAGCCGTAGACGAAGCGGCCGTTCGGGTGCAGGCGGATCTCGGCGCAGATGTTTTCGCCGTGGAAATCGGACGGGAGCGTCGAGAGAGTTTGGAGCGGCGTGAGCGCGCCGGTGGCGAGGTCGCGGGCGAAGACGGCGATGGTGGAGTCGAGTTCGTCGATGGCGTAGAAGAAGCGGCCGTCGGCGGAGATTTTGCTGTGGCGCGGGCCGGCGCCGGGCGCGGTGGCGAATTCGCCGGCGGGCGTCAGCGTGGCGTGCGCGGGGTCGACGGCGTAGACGAAGATGCGGTCGAGGCCGAGGTCGCAGACATAGGCGAAGCGGTTGTCGGGCGAGAAGGTGACGGAGTGCGCGTGCGGTTTGTCCTGGCGCGCGGTTTTCGGGCCGAGTTGGCCGCTGAGCGAAAGCACGCCGGTGCACGCGCCGAGTTGCAGGTCGGTGCCGATGGGGAACGTCGCGAGGAAACCGCCGTGGTAGCTCGCGGTGACGAGGAGGCGGCCGGTGGCGTCGACGTCGAGGTGGGCCATGAGCGAGCTGCCGGCGCCGCGGGCGTTGAGCGGGGCGAGTTTTTTCGTGGCGGCGTCGTAGGCGAAGGCGACGGCGCCGCCGGTGGACTGGCTAGCGGAGTCGGGGCCGACGCCGAGCGCGTAGAGCGCGCGGTGCGACGGGTGCCAGGCGAGGAAGGTCGGGTTGGGCGTCTCGGCGGCGAGCGTCGGCGCGGAGAGGGTGCCGGTGGCGGCGTCGAGTTGCACGGCGTAGATGCCGCGGCTGGCGCCGTCTTTGGGCGTGTAGGTTCCGACGAAGATGGTGAGAGCGGCGGTCATGGCGGCGAGGAGGGGCATTGCGCGGTGGAGCGACGAGCGGAGGCGCGGCGGCGCGCGTTGGCAAGAGTGCGGTGAGTGATAGAAGGGGCTACGAGGCGTGCAGCGAGGTGGAGCGCGTTGACCTCAACGCGCTCGATCGACGTGGTCCGCGGCGGGAGTTTCTGAACGCGTTGGGGGCAACGCGTTCCACCCTCACGCGAGCTGCGTGCCGTCGAGGAAGGGCGTGCCGGCGGCGCGGCGGCGGAGGTTCTCCGTGGTGACGCGGGCGATCTCGCTCAGGGCTTCGCGCGTGAGGAAGGCTTGGTGCGCGGTGATGAGGACGTTCGGGAAGGTGAGCAGGCGCGCGAGTTCGTCGTCGGCGAGAACGTGGTCGGAGTGATCCTCGAAGAACACGCCTTCCTCCTCCTCGTAGACGTCGAGCGCGACGCCGCCGACGCGGCCGGATTTCAGCGCTTCGATGAGGGCGGCGGTGTCGATGAGTTTGCCGCGGCTGGTGTTCACGAGGTAGGCGCCGCGTTTCAGGACGGCGAGCGTGGGCTCGTTGACGAGGTGGTGCGTGTCGGGCGTGAGCGGCGAGTGCAGCGAGATGACGTCGCTCTGCGCGAAGAGTTCGGTTTTCGAGACGTAGCTGATGCGGTGTTGCGCGGCCCAGACGGCGTCGGGGAACGGGTCGTGGGCGAGCACGCGCATGCCGAAGCCGCGGAGGATTTCGGCGGTGAGTCGGCCGATCTTGCCCGTGCCGACGATGCCGGCGGTCTTGCCGTGGAGGTCGAAGCCGACGAGGCCGGCGAGGGAGAAATTCTGTTCGCGCACGCGATTGTGGGCGCGGTGGATCTTGCGGTTGAGCGTGAGGAGGAGCGCGACGGTGTGCTCGGCGACGGCGTGTGGCGAGTAGGCGGGGACGCGCGTGACGGCGAGGCCGAGTTCCTTGGCGGCGGCGAGGTCGGCGTTGTTGAAGCCGGCGCAGCGGAGCGCGACGTGGCGGACGCCGGCGTCGCGGAGGCGCGTGAGGATTTTGGCGTCGAGGCGGTCGTTGACGAAGCAGCAGACGGCGGCGGCGCCTTGCGCGGTGATGACGGTGTTCTCGGTCAGCCGGTGTTCGAGGAAACGCAGCTCGAGGTCGCCGTGGGTCGCGGCGGCGGCGGTGAAGTATTCGCGGTCGTAGGGCTTGGTGTCGAAGAAGGCGACGGTGATCGGCATGGCGGGAGTGGGCGTGGCGGCGTGGCGGTGGAGCAGAGCAGATCGGCGCGCGGCGGCAATCGCGGAGGGGCGGGGGGAGGAGGCGCGGCGCGCGCGGTCGGCGCGGGTGGAGCGGCGATATTATATCGCCGTTCCGTAGGAAGCGTTGCGGGCCGGGCGGTAGGGCCGGCTTCAGCCGGCCCAGATGGAGACGCGTTCGCGCACGATATTCGCGAACGAGGTGGTTTGGGCCGGCTGAAGCCGGCCCTACTCGGCGAAGCAGAAATGCCGGAGGCGGTTCGCGGCGCGGCGCAACTCGGGGCGAAAATCCGGGTGCGCGATCGAGATCAGAGCCTCGGCGCGCTCGCGGAGCGTGAGGCCTTGGAGGTTGACCGCGCCGTATTCGGTGACGACCCAGTGCACGTGGCCGCGCGTGGTGACGACGCCGGCGCCGGGTTTCAGTTCGGCGGTGATGCGCGAGATCGCGCCGCTTTTCGCGGTGGCCGGGAGCGCGATGATCGGCTTGCCGCCGGGCGAGAGGGCGGCGCCGCGGACGAAATCCATCTGGCCGCCGATGCCGGAGTAGATCGCGTGGCCCATCGAGTCGGCGCAGACCTGGCCGGTGAGATCGATCTCGATGGCGGAGTTGATCGCGACGACTTTCGGGTTTTTGCGGATCGTGGCGGTGTCGTTCGTGCGATCGGAGCCGGCGAAGGTGACGAAGGCGTTGTCGTGGATGAAATCGAACGTCCGCTGCGTGCCGGCGCAGAACGCCGTGAGGATGCGGCCGGGGAAGACGGCCTTGAACTTGTTCGTCACGGCGCCGGCCTCGACGAGCGACACGAGGCGGTCGGAGAACATCTCGGTGTGGATGCCGAGGTCGCGCTTGTGGTGGAGGCGCGTGAGCACGGCGTCGGGGATGGCGCCGATGCCCATCTGGAGCGTCGAGCCGTCTTCGACGAGGTCGGCGATGATCTCGCCGATGCGGCCCTCGACGGGGCCTTCGGGTTCGGGCGGGTGCTGGTGCAGCGGGCGGTTGGTGGCGATGAAGGCGTTGATGCGCGAGAACGGCACGAACGATTCACCACGCGTGCGCGGCATCTGCTCGTTGATTTCGGCGAGGATGATCGGCGCGCTCTCGAAGGCGGCTTGGGAGACGTCGACCGACGTGCCAAGCGTGCACCAACCGTGTTCGTCCGGCGGGGAGAGTTGCACGATGGCGACGTCGAGCGGGATGCGGCGCGAGCGGAAGAAATGCGGGATGTCCGAGAGAAACGCCGGCATGAAATCCGCGCGGCCTTCGTCGACCGCAGTGCGCGCCGCGGGGCCGGTGAAAAGCGACACGGAGCGCACGCGGCCCTCGCACTCGCGGCCGACGATGGCGAGGCGGCCCTCGGTGTGCGCGTGGTAAACGCGGACGCCTTCGAGGTCGGTGCGCGCGGCGAGCGCGTCGACGAGCGCGGTGGGCGTGGCGGCGGCGCCGTGGAGGAAGCAGCGCGCGCCGTTGGGGATGAGCTTCACGACCTCCGCGGGGGACACCGCCTTGGCAGCGTAGTCGGAGTAGGGGTTCTTCATTTGACGGCGAGCGTAGCCGATCTGTCATAAGGCCAGCAACGGCGGTCGCTGCGCGTTCCGTGGGGAGGTTTGGCCGGATTTTGCTCTGCAAGAGCGAGGGTGGTCGTCGCTGTCCCCAGCGACGACTCGAACGTCGTGGGGGCGGCGAGAGTCCTTGTCGCCGCCAGGGACGGCGGCGACCGCCACGCCGCGAACGGGCGGCTCGTCGGGGACGACTCGCCCTACCTTTCGCGGCGGCGAGGGGAGTCGCCGCCCTACCGGCGTTGCGTCCGGGGGCGGGGGCGGTTTCCGTGTCTCGGCGCAAAAATCGCGCGCGGCGCGCCAAGCATTGCACAGCGGCTGGCGCCGAAACCTGACAAGGTGGACGCGCCGAACTCGGCCAAGGTTTTTCCACTTCCGAAAATTTTTCATGAACACTCCGTTCCCCACGCTCACGCCGCAGGAAGCTGCGGCAATGGTGCAGGATAAAGATACGATCGGCTTCGGCGGCTTCACGGCCGCGGGCGCGTGCAAAGTCGTGCCGCTGGCGATCGCCGCGCGCGCCAAGGCCGAGCACGCGGCCGGCCGGCCGTTCAAGCTCGGCGTCATCACCGGCGCCTCGACCGGCAAGTCGCTCGACGGCGCGCTGGCGGAGGCCGAGGCGATCGCCTGGCGCACGCCGTATCAGTCCGATCCGATCCTGCGCAAATCGATCAACGAGGGCCGCACGCAGTTCTTCGATCTGCACCTCTCCGCGGTGCAGCCGGCCGTGCGCAGCGGCGTGTTCGGCAAGATGAATTGGGCCATCCTCGAGGCGAGCCACGTGACCGCGCAGGGCGAGATCGTGCTCACGACCTCGGTCGGCTGCGCGAACACTTTCGCGCGCGTCGCGGACAAAATCATCGTCGAGCTCAACGCGCACCATCCGGGCGACTTGATGGGTTTCCACGATCTCTTCGAGCCGGCCGATCCGCCGTTCCGTCGCGCGATCCCGATCTACGCGCCGACCGACCGCGTGGGCGCGAGCTTCATCAAGGTCAACCCGAAGAAGATCGCCGGCGTGGTGCTCACGAACACGCCCGACGAGTCCGGCGGCTTCGACGCGCCCGACGCGGTGACGAACAAGATCGGCGAGAACGTCGCGCAGTTCCTCGCGGGCGAGATCAAGATGGGGCGGTTGCCGTCGTCTTTCCTCCCGCTGCAATCCGGCGTGGGCAACATCGCCAACGCCGTCATCGGCGCGCTCGGCGCCAATCCGGGCATCCCGCCGTTCATGATGTATACGGAGGTGATCCAGGACTCCGTCATCAGCCTGCTCAAGAGCGGCAAATGCACGTTCGCGTCGGGTTGCTCGCTCACGGTGAGCCCGGCGCAGCTCCAGCAATTCTACGCGGACCTCGAGTTCTTCCGCTCGCGCGTCGTGCTGCGCCCGCAGGAAATCACCAACAGCCCCGAGATCGTGCGCCGCCTCGGCCTGATCACGATCAACACTGCGATCGAAGTCGACTTGTTCGGCAACGTGAACAGCACGCACGTGATGGGCCGCGACCTGATGAACGGCATCGGCGGCTCGGGCGATTTCACCCGCAACGCCCACATCTCGATCTACACCTGTCCCTCGGTGGCGAAGAAGGGTGCGATCAGCACGATCGTGCCGCTCGTCACGCACCTCGACCACAGCGAGCACTCGGTGCAGATCGTCGTGACCGAGCACGGCGTCGCGGACCTTCGCGGCAAGTCACCCGGCGAGCGCGCGGAACTCATGATCGAGAAATGCGTGCATCCGGAGTATCGCGACGCGATGCGCGGTTACCTGCGGATTTCGGCGAAGGGGCATGTGCCGCAGACGCTACAGAACGCGTTCAAGATGCACCTCGCGTTCCTCGAACAAGGCGACATGCGGCAGGTGAAGTGGGTGAACTGACGCGCCGGCGCGCTCGTTGGATTCGGTCGCGACCGTGACGCAGCCGCCGCCGTGAGGCGGCGGTGGCGCCGCGCGAGCGCACAATTTTCGCGAGCGGTTCCGAGGTGGTCGTCGCCGTCCCTGGCGACGACGCGAACGTCGTCAAGGGCAGCGCACCCTGAAGGCGCCGCTGGGGACAGCGGCGCCCACCCGCGCTACCGCGCGAGACCTCGACACAGCCTGTCGGCGATTCACCGGAGAGGGTGAGGGGTTGCCGGCGAGACTCTTTGTAGGAGCGGCTTTACGCCGCGACTCGGGCGCGGCGCGCGCAACGAGTCGCGGCGTAAAGCCGCTCCTACAACGCAAGCGTGCGATTCAGCGCGGGCTGAAGCTCCGCGCTACCTCCAGTCAGTGCGTCGCGGCGAGTTCGCGTTTCGCCGGGCGGGCGTGCGCGGCCGCGGTGGCGACGCGCGCGGGCGGCGGGGCGACGGCGACGGAGTGCTGGCCGCCGACGAGCTGCTCGAGTTGCGTGACGGCGTTGTCGAGGAGGTGCGCTTGTGCGTTGAGTTCCTCGGCGGCGGCGGCGGATTCCTCGGCGCTGGCGGCGTTCGATTGCGTGACTTTGTCCATCTGCGTGACGGCGTTCAGCACCTGGTTGATGCCCTGCGCCTGCTCTTGCGAGGCTTGGGCGATCTCGGCGACGAGGTCGTCGACCTTGCGCGCTTTGCCGACGATTTCGTCGAGCGATTTGGCGAGGCGGCTGGAGATGTCGGCGCCGTGCGCGCTCTTGGCGATGGCGTCTTCGATTTTCTCGGCGGTCTCTTTCGCGGCGGTGGCGGAGCGCTGGGCGAGGTTGCGGACTTCCTCGGCGACGACGGCGAAACCGGCGCCGGCCTCGCCTGCGCGGGCGGCTTCGACGGCGGCGTTGAGCGCGAGGATATTCGTCTGAAACGCGATCTCGTCGATCGTCTTGATGATTTTGGCGATGTTGTCGGAGGAGGCTTTGATGTCGCCCATGGCGTCGTTCATCGCGGTGACGTCGGTCGCGCCCGCCTCGGCGGCGGTGCGGGTGCCGTTGGCGAGTTGCTTGGCCTGGCCGGCTGACTCGGCGTTGCGCTTCGTCATCGAGGAAATCTCCTCGAGCGAGGCGCTGGTCTCCTCGATTGAGGCGGCCTGTTCGGACGAGCCGGAGGCGAGGGTTTGGGCGGAGCCGCTGACTTGGGTGGCGGCGCTGGCGACTTGGGCGGAGCCGGAGGTGAGCTGGCCGGCGATGTCGCGCAGGGCGCGCGAGGTGACGCGGATGATCCACCACGAGAGGAGGCTGCCGACGAGGACGGAGACGCCGACGCCGAGGGCGATGAGGCGCGTGGAGGTGCGCACGGTGGCGTCGACGGTGGCGCTGGCGGTCTGGCCGAGGGCGGATTTGCGCGCCATGAGTTCGTCGATGGCGGCGAGGTATTCGTCGCGGCGCGGGACGAGTTGGGAATCGAGGAGGCGGCCCATCTCGTCGCCGGTGAGCTGGCGGCTTTGCTTGAGGAGTTCGCCGCGCGTGCCGGTGTAGCGGCCGCGGGCGGCGAGGATTTTTTGGTAGGAGGCCTTGTCCTCGCCGCTCGTGAGCAGCGGTTCGAGCTGCTTGTAGCATTCGGTGATGCCGGCGCTGCCGCGTTTCATCTCGGCTTCGATCTCGTCGAAGCGGGCCTGGTTGGCGTTGTCGGTGATCGCGTGCTGGTAGGTGTTGGTGACGTTGGCCTGGACGGCGTTTTGGATTTGCCGGAGCAACTGGATCGTCGGCAGGGCGTCGTGGGTGACGGCGTCGGTGGTCCGGCGCACTTCGATGAGGCGCAGGTAGGCGAAGGCGCCGCCGGCGACGGCAGCGACGAGCAGCAAGCTGAAGCCGCCCAATATCCGCTGGGGAATGGTGAGTTTTTTCATGAAAGAGGTGCGAGCGTGACCGATCGGCCTCCTAATCGGCCGGCGGCGACGGGCCTGAAGGCGTCCGACAGGCGTGAAAGCGAGCGATGCGCGCGCGCCGAATGCGGCGGGCCGACGCACGCCGGCCGGACTCGTGGCAGCGCAAGGGGATGCGACGTTCGTCGGACGCGGCAGCTCACGCGGAGTGCCGCGTCACATTTTTGCACCTCGGAACCGAGGGCGCTAAATCAAGCCTGCGCGAGCGCGTCCTTGTAGTGGCGGCGGCACATCGCGACGTAGCGCTCGTTGCCGCCGATCTCGACCTGTGCGCCTTCCCTCACGGCGCGGCCGTCGGGCCCGACGCGGAGGTTCATGGTGGCTTTGCGGCCGCAGTGGCAGATGGTTTTGAGTTCGATGAGATTGTCGGCCAGCGCGAGGAGCGCGGCGCTGCCGGGGAAGAGTTGACCCTGAAAATCGGTGCGCAGGCCGTAGCAGAGCACGGGGATGCCGAGGCGGTCGGAGACGTCGGTGAGTTGCTCGACTTGGGGGCGGGTGAGGAATTGCGCCTCGTCGATCAGGACGCAGGCGACGGGCTGGGCGGCGTGGGCGGCTTTGACGTGGTCGAAAACGTTTTCGTCGGGCTGGAGCGCCATCGCGTCGGCGCCGAGGCCGATGCGCGACTCGATGCGGCCGGTGCCGGCGCGGGTGTCGATCGCGGGGACGAAGAGCAACGTGTGCATGCCGCGTTCGCGGTAGTTGTAGCTCGATTGGAGGAGCACGGTGGATTTACCGGCGTTCATCGCCGAGTAGTAGAAATAGACCTTCGACATGCGACGGGATTCAAAGCGGACGGAGAGAAAGCTCCAAGCTCCAACATCCAAGCTCCAGAAAAACATCAAAGTTTCAAACCACGGAGGCACAGACACACGAAGACGAACCTCTGTGCATCCGTGTCGTGGTGGGATCCCGGTTTGGAGCTTCTCTGGAGCTTGGATGTTGGAGCTTGGAGCTTCAGGCGCGCGCAGCGAAAATTTCTCGCGCGCGTCGGCCCCGCCCGGCACGTTGCAGGGCGTATGAATCGGACCGATCGCCTCGTCGCCATGGTGCTCTACTTGCAGGGCCGTCGCGTCGTGCGCGCCTGCGAGCTGGCGGAGCATTTCGAGGTGACGGAGCGGACGGTTTATCGCGACATCTCCGCGCTCAGCGAGGCCGGTGTGCCGATCGCCGGCGAGGCGGGCGTCGGCTACACGCTGATGAAGGGCTACCACCTTCCGCCGGTGATGTTCACGGCGGAAGAGGCGTCGTCGCTGTTCGTCGGCGGCGAACTGGTGAAGCAATTCACCGATCCGTCGCTGCACGTGCCGATGACGAGCGCGCTCGACAAGCTCCGCGCCGTGCTGCCGCGCGAATCGCAGGATCACGTCGACAAGCTCGTGCGCGGCACCTTGGTGCTCGGCAAAGGCTTTGGGCCCAATCAAGACCCGGCGCAGCAGCCGATGCTGCTGCCCGTGCAGCAGGGCGTCGTGCAACGACGCGTGCTGCGGATGACTTATCGCGGCGGCGCGCGCGCCGACGAGACGCAGCGCGACGTCGAGCCGCTCGGCGTGGTGTTCTACGGTGGCTCGTGGTATCTCGTTGCGTGGTGCCGGTTGCGGACGGGGCTGCGGCATTTCCGCATCGACCGGATCAAGCGGCTGGAGTTGCGCAGCGAGCGTTTCGAGCCGCGGCCGGACTTCAATCTCGCGGAGCATATGCGGAGTCGCGACGAGGGGTTGGAGACGATCCCGGCGCGCGTGTGGTTCGCGCGCAACGTGCAGGAAAAAGCGCGCCGCGAGAGCTACGCGACGCTCATCGAGGAACTCCCGCGCGACGGCGGCGCGGAGTTTTCGCTGTTCACCGTTTCGCTCGAATGGATGGCGCGGTGGCTGTTGTCGTTCGGCACGTGTGCCGAGGCGCTCGATCCGCCGCGACTGCGCGAATTGGTGCGGCTCGAGGCGGAAAAAATCGCCGCGCAACACGCGCCGCTGGCCGAGGCGGAACGCTCCTGACATAGGGCTGTCAGCGCGCGTTGCTAGGTTCGGCGCATGATGCTTCGCGCCTGTCTCGCCGTCCTGTGTGTCAGCACTCTCGCCGCTCGCGCGACCCCCGAAGAAGACGCCGCTGCGGTGGCCGCGCTCGACACCGCTTATCAGGCGGCCGTGGAGCGCAACGATGCGATGGCGATGGATCGCATCCTCGCGGACGACTTCACGTTGGTCGTCGGTTCCGGCAAGGCCTACAACAAGGCCGAGCTCCTCGAGAGCGCGCGCGGCGGAGATTTCGTTTGGAAAATCCAAGCCGAAGAACCGGGCACGCAGAAAGTGCGCGTGTGCGGCGATACGGCGGTCGTCACCGCGCTGTTGCGGCTCAAAGGCACGAACAAAGGGCAGCCGTTGGACAAGCGGCTTTGGTTCAGCGACACCTACGTGCGCACATCGACAGGCTGGCGCTATTTTTTCGGACAGGCGTCATTGGCGCTGCCCGCGGAAACGAAACCGAAAGCGTAACGGAGACGCGCCATGCTCAAAGGACTTCGCTCGCACTTGCTCGCCGCGCCGGATCTCGCCTGCGCGAAGGAATGGTATGCGCACGCGCTCGGCCGGGCGCCGTATTTCGACCAGCCGTTCTATGTCGGCTTCAACGTCGGCGGTTTCGAGCTCGGTCTGGTGCCGGACGCGCGTCCTGCGGCCGGGCCGGGCGGTGGCGTGGCGTATTGGGGCGTCGACGATGTGCGTGCCACGCACGCGCGACTGATCGCGCTCGGCGCGACTTCGCTCGAGGAGCCGACGGAGGTGGGTGGCGGCATCGTCGTGGCGTCGGTCGTCGACCCGTTCGGCAACACGCTCGGCCTGATTTTCAACCCGCACTTCGATTCCGCCGCAGTGCGGTGATTGCGCGCCAACCACTCCAACCCATCCCGATCATGCTCAAAGTAACCGGCATCGCCTTCACGATTTTCAATTTCAAGGACGTCGCGCGCACGCGCGCGTTCTACGGGCAGACGCTCGGCCTCGCGCAGTGCGCCGAGATGGAGTTCGCGCCCGGGAAGTGGTGGATCGAATACGACACCGGCGAGGGCGCGCTCGCACTCACGAATTTCGAGATGCCCGGCCTCAGCGCGGGAGCGAGTCCCGGTGTGGCGCTCGAGATCGCTAATTTCGACGAGGCGCTCGCTGGCCTCCGCGCAGCCGGGGTGGCGCTCGTGTGGGGACCGAACGAGTTTCCCGTGTGCCGCAGCGCCGCGGTCGTCGATCCCGACGGCAATGCGATTTATCTCCACCAGCGCAAAGCGGCCGCATCGTAAGAGCCGCGCGTTTCCCATGATCGACGTCACCGCCATTGCTTTCACCGGGTATCCGGTCACCGACATGCCGCGCGCCCGCGCGTTCTACGAGCAGACGCTCGGACTGAAATCCACCGTGGTCTTCGAGCACGAGGGCAAGCACTGGATCGAATACGACGTCGGTCCGGCGACGCTCGCGATCAGCAACATGGCCGCCGAAAAATGGAAACCGTCGGCCGACGGCCCCTCGGTCGCGCTCGAAGTCGCGGATTTCGACGCGGCGGTCGCGGCGCTCAAGGTGGCGGGAGCGAAATTCGTTCTGGACGCGATGGACAGCGGCGTTTGCCGCATGGCCATCGTCGCCGACCCGGACGGCAACTCGTTGTGCATCCATTACCGTTACGCGAAATGAAGACCGACGAAACCACCGAGGTGCGTGCCCTGCACGCGACGATCGCTGCGCCACGCGACGAGGTGTTCGCTTACTTGGCGGACATCGAAAATCTCCCGCGTTGGGCCGAGGAGTTTTGCGCCGAGATCGAAATTTCCGCGCGCGGTTGGCGCGCGTGGACATCGTTCGGGGACTTGTTTCTCGAATTGGAGGCGGACGGGCGCACTGGTGTCATCGATCTCCGGATCGGCGATGCGCACGAACCGCTGGCGGATGTGCCGTTGCGCGTCTGGGCACGACCTGACGGCGGCTCGTTGGTTGGTGGGTGGCTCGTGCGGGCGCCGCGGCAAACGGAGCCGAGTTTCGCGCGCCAGACGACTGCGTTGACGGAGGCGTTGCAGCGCTTGGGCGAACGCTGGCCGGCCCGCCCGCAACGCCTGTGCGCTTGAGGTTGGGGCACCGCGCTGCGTGACGCGGCTTCGCGGGTGCGGATTATTGCGGCTCGCTCAGTAGTCCGCGCAGGTCGAGCGCCTGCGTGACCATCGCCAGTTCGCCGGTCGGCGTGCGAGGCCACTCGGCCTCCGGTCGGTCGCGATAGAGTTCGAGACCGTTCTGATCGGGGTCGCGGAGATAGAGCGCTTCGCTGACGCCGTGATCCGATGCGCCATCAAGCGGCCAATCGGCCTCGACGAGACGACGCAGCGCGTCGGCGAGCGAGCGGCGGGTAGGGTAGAGAATCGCCGCGTGATACAGTCCGGTGGTCCCAGGCATCGGCGGCGAGCCGCCAAGGCTTTCCCAGGTGTTAAGGCCGAGGTGGTGGTGATACCCGCCGGCGGAGACGAACGCGGCCTGCTTGCCGTAGCGCTGCACGAGCACGAAGCCGAGCACGCCGCAGTAGAAATCCAGAGCGCGCTCCAGATCCGAAACCTTCAGGTGCACATGGCCGATGCGAACGCCGGAATCGATGGGACGGGAAGTTTTCACGAGCACACCCAACGGGGGAGCCGCGAAAAGGCAAAATGATTGTGCACGCAATTAATGGCCGGAGTTGTCGTGGATGCTTCACGTGGCGCGACGGATTTCGTCGCTGTGGGCCTTCATCGATTTCCTAATCCGCACCTGCTCTGCTCTTTTTGTCCTAGATTTGCTTTAGGCGTTGCTTTGGCGAGATGAACGCTCTCTTATCCCGCCACGTAGCTCGCTGACCTACATCTCTCTTATACAGTTATGAAAACACGCTCACTACTGCTTGCCCTGGTGGTCTCCTTTTTGACCGCTTTCTCATTCGCGCAGGAAACTGCTGTCCTCTCTGAAGAACTTGCCGCCCAGGTGCGTGCCGCGGCGCAGTCCGGCGATACGCGGGCCATCGCGCAAGCCGTGGCCGATCATCCGGGTCTCGCGACCCAGATTGCCAGCGTCGCGACCGCGGCCGCTCCGCAGTCTGCCGCGACGATTGCGGCTACGGTGTCGGCGATCGTTCCCGCGCAAGCCGCTCAGGTCGCGGCGGCGGTCACGACGGTTGCTCCCGCGCAAGCAGCGGTCATCGCGGCAGCGGTTGTCACCGTGGTGCCGACGCAGGCGGCGGCGGTGGCTGCTTCGGTCTCGGTGGCGGCTCCTTCCCAATCTGGCGCAGTGACGGCGGCGGTGTCGGCGAGCGTTCCGGCGTCCTCGGAGCAAATCGTCTCGGCGGTCGCCACGGCGACGAACACTTCGGTCGAGTCGGTGCAGGCCCAGTCAACCGCGAACGCATCGGTCGGCGCGGCCGCGGCTCAGTCGGCGGCGACAGTGGCGGCGAATGTTGTCACCGTGGTTTCCACGGTCACGCCGACGCCGACGGTATCCAACGACGCCCCCGCGAATAACACGCCGGATAACACCCCGAAGACGGACGTCGACACGACGACCCGCAGCGGTTCGGGCGAATAAGTCCTCTGCGATTCACTTTTTCTCGAAGCGCCGGCTGATGCCGGCGCTTTTTTGTGCCCGGATACGCCGAGATGGCCGGGCGGTCGGCGGACTTGCGACGGAGACCGAAGCCGCGCAGCTTTCGCGCGTTTCCCATGCAGAAATTTCTTCAGTTCGAATTCGTCCCGCGGAGCGTCGATCTCGCGCTTTTCGTGCTCCGGCTGTGGCTTGGCCTTTCCATGGCCACCTTGCACGGTTGGGGAAAACTGAGCGGACTTTTCAACGGAACGACGACGTTCCCGGATATTCTGCGGATCGGATCCCTGCCCGCGCTGCTGCTGGCTATCTTCGCGGAGTTTTTCTGTTCCGTGTTTCTGATCCTGGGACTGTGGACCCGGCTCGCCGCTCTGATGCTCGTGGTCACGATGTGTGTGGCGTTCTTCATGGCGCACGGGGCGAAACTATCCGGACAGGCGAGCGGTGAACTCGCGTTCGTTTACCTCGCGGGCTACGTCGTGTTGCTGCTCGCGGGGGCGGGGAAGTTCAGCGTCGACAAAAAATAGCCGCACCCGCCCGGTGTGGCCCACCGACGCGGTTCAGCTTCCGAAAAACGTCGCGAGCGCGAGCGAACTCCGCGCGAACACTTCCTCGGGCGTCCCAGTCGCCGAGACGTGGACGAGCAGCCCTTGGTTGCTGTAGTAGGCCAGCAGGGGGGCCGTGGATTCGAGATACGCGTTTTGCCGGACGTGCACGGCGCCTGGTTGGTCGTCATCGCGCAAGACGAGTTCGGTGCCGCAGGTATCGCAGTATCCGGCGCGGCGAGGCGCGCGAAGTTGGGTGTGGAAAACGGCTTTGCAGAGCGGGCACGTGCGTCGTCCGCCGATGCGTGCGATGATCTCGGGCTCGGGCAACTCATAGCTGATGATCGCGTCGATGCCGACGCCCGCGTGCTGGAGCAGCACGTCGAGTGCGGCCGCTTGCGGCACCGTGCGCGGAAAGCCATCCAGCAGAAAACCTCCGCGGCAAGTGAGGCAACTCAGCCGCTCCCGCACGATCAGCAGCACGGTTTCGTCGGAAACCAATTCGCCGCGCCCCATCCGTTCGATGGCGACGTGCATGGCCGGCGTGAGATCGCGCGGACTGGTGGCGCGCGCGAGCCGGAAGATGTCGCCGGTGGACAAATGGCACGCGCCGAGCGCCGCGGAGAGGAGCGCGGCTTGCGTGCCTTTGCCGACGCCGGGAGCGCCGAGCAGCACAATCCGGCGCGGCTGGGTCACGTGTGGTGGCGGCTGCTGGCAACGATGCTCCGGACCGTGCAACCAAGCCGAGCGATCGCGCTGCAGGTTCATGACGGAGCGGGAGTTCGCATGCAGTATGCGCCCGATCGTTTCCGTTGACTGGGCTCGTGTTGCCCAAGGCTGGGCGGGCGTTGCGGGACGCGTTGACGCGGCTGTGACTAAGGCCGCGGTGCAGAGTGCCGATAAGGGTTCTGGTCAACCTCCTCATGGCGCAAGTCGATCCAGTTCTGCTCCGGCAATTGCCACGGATTGAGCAAATCATCCGGGACGAGACCTGGTATGAAGGCGAGCGGCGCGGCTGCCCGGTGACGCCGGACGATCCGATCGTGCGCGAGCACGTCTGCGAAATCGTCCTGCGGATCGGCGCCGAGTTGCGCGCGCAGATTCTGGCGGACATGGCCCGCTTGCCGCCGGGACCAAGGATGTTGCCGATTGAAAACCACGAATGCGAACACGGGCGCGCTGCCTGAAGCCGGTCGCGTTCGCTCGTTCGGGGGAAATGAAGAGCCGGCGGTGCTCGCAAGCGTGCCGCCGGCTCGTTTGGGTGTAACTTAGTGCAAAGTCGTCAGCGCATCTTGGCGAAGGTGCCTTCGAGGAGCTGAAGCGCGGAGGCGCTCTTCGTTTTTTCGCGGGTGCGGTTGATGAGATCGCGTTCGAGCTTGTTCTTGGTCGGGCGGTTCACCTCGTAGAAGACGCCGAAGTGGCCGGGCCACGGAGCGAGCGCGTATTTCATCGCGGCGAATTCGTCGGTCGGGTCGTGACGCGCGGCGTCCTCGGGCGAGCCGTCGTTTTTCTTCAGCTCGATCGTCTGCCATTTGCCGCCTTTGCGCGGATTGGCCGCGTCGAATGCGCCTTCGTTGAACTCGACGCACTCGGAGAGGATTTCGACGACGGAGAAGCCATCGTGCAGCGCGGCGCGATGCATCATCTCGATCATGTGATTGACCTGTGTGGCGTGCGAGCGGGCGACGAACGTCGCGCCGGCGGTGAGCAGCGTCTTCATCGGATTGACCGGCTGCTCCATCGCGCCCCACGGGTCGGTCTTCGACTTGAAACCGATGGGCGAGGTGGGCGAGGTCTGCTTCTTGGTCAGGCCGTAGACGGAGTTGTCCATGATGACGTAGGTCATCTTGGTGTTCTTGCGCGCGGCGTGGAAGAGGTGGTTGCCGCCGATCGAAAAACCGTCGCCGTCGCCACCGAAGGCGAACACATGGAGGTCGGCTCGCCCGAGCGAAATCGCCGCGGCGAACGGCAGCGAGCGGCCGTGGATGAAGTGGCCGCCGTGGCTGTTGACGAAGTAGGGGAAGCGCGACGAGCAGCCGATGCCGGCGAACGTCACGATGTTTTCCTGCGGGTAATTCAGTTTCTCGAGCACCTTGTAGAACGAGGCCAGCACGGCGAA
The DNA here is from genome assembly GCA_016187945.1 of Opitutia bacterium. Taxonomy (GTDB): domain Bacteria; phylum Verrucomicrobiota; class Verrucomicrobiia; order Opitutales; family Opitutaceae; genus Didemnitutus. Next base: position 351,701 of record JACPIT010000004.1, on the reverse strand, counting down.
GTCGCCGCAGCCTGGGCACCATGTCGGGTGATCGGAAACGAGGGTTTTCTTCGCGAGCGGCGTGCGACCCGCGCCGCCCGCGGGCGGAATTTCGAGAACAGGAGCGGCGGTGGCGGTGGATTCGGAACTCATGGCGTGGAAGGGGTCAGGCTTGGAGATGCTGTTGGACGCCCGCGACGATCTCGCGGACCTTGAACGTGAGGCCGTCGGTCTTGCAGACGCTGACGATGCCCGGGTTGGCGAACGCGCCGCGCAGCAGCATCGCGAGCTGGCCGTAGCCGTGCAGGCCTTCGTCGTTGATTTCGCATACGACGATCTTCCGGTAGCGCGCGAAAATCGCCGCGAGGCCCGGCGCGAAAGGCGCGAGGTGACGCAAGTGGAGCTGGCCGACTTTCGGGCCGCCGGGAGTGGCGCGCAGTTGGTTCACGGCTTCGCGAATCGGGCCGTAGGTCGAGCACCAGCCGATGACGAGCGCGTCGCCTTCCTGGTCGCCGTAGATTTCGTGCGGCGGGAGCGTCTTCGCGACGGCTTTGATTTTCTCGCGGCGGCGCGCGTTCATCTTCGCGTGCACGACCGGGCTGCCGGACGGGTGGCCCGCCTCGTCGTGCTCGAGACCGGTGACGGTCGGGTATTTTCCGGAGAGCATGCGCGTGCCGGGCGGCACATGGCGCGGCCACTTTTCGAGCGGGTAGGGCTTGTAGTCGACCGGTGCGGGCGTGAGGTCGAGCGTTGGCTCCTTCACGAGCGCTTTCAGGTCGGGCTCTTCGAACGCCTCGATGCGCGTCGCGAGCGCCTGGTCGGTGAGGATGATGACGGGCGTGGAAAATTCCTTCGCGATGCGCGCCGCCTCGAGAGCGATGTAGAAGCAGTCTTCGACGTCCTTCGGCGCGAGCACGACGCGCGGCGTGTCGCCGTGTGAGCCGTAGAGCGCCTGCAGGAGGTCGGACTGCTCGACGCTGGTCGGCATGCCGGTGGACGGGCCGCCGCGTTGGACGTTGATGCAGATGAGCGGGATTTCCGCCATGCTGCCCCAGCCGAGGGCTTCCATCTTGAGCGAGAGGCCAGGACCGGAGCTGCCGGTGACGGCGAGGTGGCCGGAGTAGGCGAACCCCAAGGCATGCGACACGGCGGCGATCTCGTCTTCGGCTTGCACGAACAGGCCGCCGTATTTCGGCAGCTCCGTGCGGAGCATTTCCATGATCGAGGACCACGGCGTGATCGGATACGCCGCGCCGTAGCGGACGCCGGCGGCGAGCAGGCCGTAACCCATCGCGGTGTTGCCGTCCATCGTGACGGCGGGGCGCGTCGTCTTCGCGCCGCTCGAAGCCGTGTGGCTGAACCGATAGAGGTGCCCGATGAGATTCTCGACGGGGTTTCCGTAACCGGCGTCGAAGGCCAGCATGGCGTTGCGCACGGTTTCTTCGCCGCGGCCGCCGAGGCGCTCCTTGATGAGCTGCGAGAGCTTCGGCACCTCGAGGTCGAAGATCCGCGCGATGAGGCCGAGCACGAAAATGTTTTTGCCCTTGTCCTTGCCCGTGCCGCCGACGGCCTCGACGGTCGCAGAGGTGATCGGGATGCCGACGTGGGTGAAGCGGCGGTCGTCGGGGTTCGGTTTGACGTGGTCGGTGTCGTAGATGAGCACGCCGCCCGGACGCAGCGCGCCGATGTGCGCCTCATAGCTGTGTTGGTAGAACGCGACGAGGAAGTCGGCCTGGTCGCCCGACGACAGGATGTCGCCGGTGCCCATGCGGACTTGGAAGATCGACGGACCGCCCGAGATCGTGGCGGGGATCGTCATGTAGGTCATGACGTCCTGGTCGCTGCGGCCCGCGAGGCGGGCGAGAAAACCGCCGACGGACTGGATGCCGTCCTGCGAGTTGCCGGCGAGTCGAATGACGACATCCGGAATGGTGGTGATGGCGGGCGAAGAAGCGCTAGCGCTTCCGGGGTTGCCGCCCGGCGTGGACGAGTTGGGGCTAACCATACGGCAAACAAGATGCCCTCAACCGGCTCCAGCGTCATCCCAAGACTTGGCCATCGCTGTGCATTATTTGGCGAAATTATGCCCGGTCCGCCGCGCATGAGAGAAATGCGCCGCGGCCGATGCGGAATTGGCCGTGGCGACGGGAGTTAGGATCGAGGAAGCCGGCGCTGGGCCAGGTAGGGCGGCGAGTCCCTCCGCCGCCGAAAACTCGCGGCGCGGAGCGGAGTCCGCGCTTTATCGTCACTCGTTGCGCAGCGCCTCGACGGGATTCACGCGCGTGGCGCGGAGCGCCGGCAGCAGGCACGCGAGCAGCCCGATCGCCGCAAGGGCCGCGATGCCAGCCGCAACGACCGCCGGATCGAGCGCGGTGATGCCGACGAGAAAACGGTTGAGCAAGCGACTGGTCGCAAACGTCAGCCCGAGCCCCGCCGCGAGGCCACCCGCCACGGCGACGCCGCCGTAGCCCATGATCCAGCGCAGAATCGCCGCGCCGTCCGCGCCGAGCGCCATGCGCACGCCGATCTCCTGCGTGCGTTGCGTGACCGTGTAGCTCATCACGCCGAAAATCCCGAGCGCGGCGAGCACGACGGCCGTGGCCGCGAACGCGCCGGTGAGCAACAACGTCGCGCGCCGCGGCGCCGTCTGTCGCGCGATCTGCTCCTCGAGGGTGGACGGGTTGTCGAGCGCGAGACCGGCGTCGACCTTGTGCGTGGCTTGCGTGATGTGGCGGGCGAGCGTGGCGGCGTCGCCCTCGAATTGGACGACGGCGGCGAGGCGCGAGGCGGGTTGTTGCGCGAAGGGAAAATAGGCGAGCGGCCGCGCCGTGCTGTCGAAGCCGCGCGGGCGCGTGTCGGCGACGACGCCCACGATCGCGGCCGACGGCGGCGGCTGACCGGGCGCCGCGTGCCCGCGCGGGACGATGAGCTGCGCGCCGAGCGTGAGGCCGGCCGGGTAATACTGCTTCACGAACGACTCGTTCACGATCGCGACGAGCGGCGCTTCGGCGGTGTCCTGGTCGGTGAACGCGCGACCGTCCTTCAGCGCGATGCCCGCGGCCTTGAAGAATTCGGGCGTGACGCTCGCGATCGCCATTTCGCGCGGCGCAGCGTTGACGGAGGCGTTGGCGTTGCCGGTGCTGCCTTGCGCCGTGGCGGTGAGCGCGATCTGCGAATACGGCGCGAGCGGCGGCTGATCGGTAACCGCGACAGTCTTCACGCCGGGGAGCGCGCGCAGGCTCTCCGTCCAGCGGCGCACGAAATCGTTTTTCTCCGCGGGCGCGGCGTAGCGGCGCGGCAGCGAGAGGTTGGCCGTCATGACGTCGCTCGTGCGGAAGCCGAGATCGGTCGCGTAGAGCGTGTAGATGCTGCGCGCGAGCAGGCCGGTGTTGATCGCGAGCACGAGCGCCAGCGCGACCTCGAACGCCACGAGCGCCTGCCGCCAGCGATGGCCGCCGGGCGACGCCTGATGCCCGCCCTCCTTGAGCGTCTCGAGCAGATCGATGCGCACGCCCTGCCACGCCGGCGCGAGACCGAACGCGACGCCGGCGAGCAGCGCCAGCCCGAGCGCGAAACCGAGGACGGTGACGTTCACGCCCACCGGGTTGACGCGCGGCAAGTAGTCCGCGAGCCACGCCTGCAAGGCCTGCGTGCCCCACCACGCGAGCACGACGCCGGCCACGCCGCCGAGCAGCGCGAGCAGCAAATTCTCCGCGAGCCACTCGGCCGCGAGTCGCGTCGGCGAGGCGCCGAGCGCGGCGCGCACGGCGATGTCGCGCTTGCGCCCGGCGGCGCGCGCGAGCTGGAGGTTCGCGATGTTCGCGCACGCGATCAGCAGCACGAAGCCGACGCCCGCGAGCAACAGCCAGAGCGTCGCGCGCGATTGTTTCGCGAGTTGTTCCTGCAACGTCACGAGCTGCACCTTCGCCCCGGCGAACGGAAGACGCAGGCGCGGCGGGCCGCCGGCGGGGCGCGGCCCGTCCGGCCCCGGGCCGGCGATGCGCTGGCGGATCGGCGGGCCGTCCGGCGCAGCGACGCTATCCGCACCTGCGGGGGCGGACGGAGGACCGGCGACGACGCGACGCTCGACGTTGTCGCCGCCCGGTGCGCCCGGTGCGGCGCCCGGCCGCGGAGCGTTCGGGCCGCCGTCGGCGAAGCCGGCCGAGAGGTTGTTCCAGAAGCGTTCCGAAATGCCGTCGAGTTCGCGTTGGGCGGTTTCGCGCGACGCGCCGGGCAGCAGCCGACCGAACACGCGCACCATCTGGATGCGCAACTGGCCGGGAGCGCTCGGCGTGAGTTGGAGCGGACGCCAGAATTGCACGGGGTCGACGAACTCGAACGACGGCGGCAGCACGCCGACGATCGTGTGCGGCACGTCGTCGATCGTGACCACTTCGCCGATGGCGCTGTCGGCGCCGTTGAAGCGGGACTGCCACGCGCCGTAGCTGAGCACGGCGGTGAGCGGCGCGCCGGGTTTCAGATCGCGCGAATCGAAGAGCCGGCCGCGCCACGCGCTCACGCCGAGCATCGAAAAAAATTCGCCGGTGACCGCGGCCGACGGCACGCGCACGGCGTTGTCGCCGCGTTGGAGCGTGGCGGTGTTGTTGCGATAGGCGGCGAGCGAGCGGAACGATTTCGGCACGGCCTCGAGCCAGCCGAGGAATTCCGTGTCCGGCATCATGTCGCCGCCGCCGGGGACGTTGGTGTTGCCGTCGCGCGGCGGCTTGCGCGCCATGACGAGGTCGCCGGACTGCGGGTAGGGCAACGGCTGGAGGAGCACGGCGTGAACGACGCCGAAGATCGCGGTGTTCGCGCCGATGCCGAGCGCGAGGAGGCCGACGACGAGAGCGCTGAAAAGCGGATGCGCACGGAGCGCGCGCAGAGCGGAGGCGAGGAGGTCCATGGTGCGGTGCGGGTCGGAGGGGCGGGGTGCGATAACGAGCGTCGCCCGCGGCCGGATTTGTTTTGGGAACCACGAAATACACGAAACACACGAAAGGAGCCAAACGGTCGGTGTCGCTCATCCTGAGCGCGGCGAAGGATCCAGTCGTGACCGCAGCCCACGTGCCTCCGGATCCTTCGCTGCACTCGGGACGACAGGCCTCATGGACTGGTCCTCCATTCGCGCCGATTCGCGCCCATTCGCGGGCCCCTCTGCTTTCGGTCTATTTTCGTGTATTTCGTGTGTTTCGTGGTTTCAAACTCCGTGGCCAAACCCTGCCTTGAATTGCGCCGCCGGCTCGCGCACCTTGGCCGGCTTCACGCATGGCATCCCTCCTCAATCTCCTCGACGTCAGCCTCGCATTCGGCGGACCCGCCATCCTCGATCACGTCAATTTCCAGATCGAGTCGGGCGAGCGCGTGTGCCTCGTCGGCCGCAACGGCGCGGGCAAGTCCACGCTCATGAAAGTCATCATGGGCGAGATGAAACCGGACGAGGGCGACGTCTTCCGGCCGCAGGGCTCGCTCTACGCGCGCCTCACGCAGGAAGTGCCGACCGACCTCGCCGGCAACGTGCACGACATCGTCGCGAGCGGCCTGCGCCCGAACGACGATCACCACGAGGAAGACTGGCAGCGCGACGTGCGCGTGGAGGATTTGGTCAACCACGTCGGTGTGCCGCCGACGCAGGAATTTTCCGCGCTCTCCGGCGGCTTGAAACGCCGCGTGCTGCTGGCGCGCGCGCTGGCGGGTCAGCCGGATTTGCTGCTGCTCGACGAGCCGACGAACCATCTCGATCTCGAATCGATCCTCTGGCTCGAGGAGCTGCTGCTCGAGACGAAGCCGACGCTGTTTTTCGTGACGCACGACCGGGCGTTCCTGCGGAAGATCGCCACGCGCATCGTCGAACTCGACCGCGGCCGCCTCGCCGGCTGGGCGTGCGACTACGACACTTATCTCGTCCGCAAGCAGCAGGTGCTCGAAGAAGAGGAGAAACAGCGCGCGGCGTTCGACAAGAAGCTCGCGCAGGAGGAGGAATGGATTCGCCGCGGCGTGAAAGCGCAGCGCTCGCGCGCCACCGCGCGCATCAACGCCCTGAAGGAAATGCGCGCCGAGGCCCGTGCCCGCCGCGAACGCGTCGGCTCCGCCACGCTGAAACTCGCCGAGGCCGAGCGCAGCGGCCAGAAAGTCGTCGAGGCGGAGAACGTCACCTACACGTGGGCCGGCGGCAAAACCGTGCTCCGCGATTTTTCGATCACGATCAATCGCGGCGAAAAGATCGGCATCCTCGGCCCGAACGGCGCGGGCAAGACGACGCTCATCAAACTTCTCCTCGGGCAACTCCCGCCGACGAGCGGCGTGATCAAGCACGGCACGAATCTCGAGGTCGTCTACTTCGACCAGCTCCGCGCCCAGATCGACGACAACAAGACCGTCGCCGACAACATCGCGAACGGCAACCCGACCGTCACGATCGAAGGTCGCACGCGGAACGTGATCAGTTACCTGCAGGATTTCCTGTTCGAGCCGACGCGCGCGCGGACGCCGGCGCGCGTGCTCTCCGGCGGCGAGCGTAACCGCCTGCTGCTCGCGAAGCTCTTCACGCAGCCGGCGAACGTGCTCGTGCTCGACGAACCGACGAACGACCTCGATGCCGAGACGCTCGATCTGCTGGAGGACTTACTCGTGGAATTCAACGGCACGCTGCTGCTCGTGTCGCACGATCGCGCGTTCCTCGACGAGGTCGTGACGAGCACGCTCGTGTTCGAAGGCGACGGCAGGATCGGCGACTACGTCGGCGGCTACACCGACTGGCAGAACGAGAAGAAGAAACAGGCGAGCAGGGCGCAGCGGCCCGCTGCGCCGTCGAGTGGCGAAAGCCCGCGGCCGGCCGCGCCGGTCGCCCCTGCCTCGGCGAGGAAGCTCACGAACAAGGAGCGCTCCGAACTGGAGGCGTTGCCCGCGCGCATCGAGGCGCTCGAGAAGGAGCAGGCAGAACTCGCCGCGAAGCTCGGCGATCCGGTTTTCTACAAGACGGCCGGAGCGAAATTCGCCGAAGTGAAAGCGCGTCTCGAAACCGTCGAACGCGAACACGCCGCCGCCTTCGCCCGCTGGGAAGAACTCGAAGCGCGGAAGTAGGGCCGGGGTCAGCCGGCCCACCGCAACCGCGTCGCGGGCGCGCGCGGGCGATTGCGGCGCGCGTGAAAGAGCGGAAGTCTTTTGGGCCGGCTGAAGCCGGCCCTACTTTGAAAATGGAGCGGGGCGGACTCACGCGTGAGTCCGCCCCGCAAGGAAGATCGGTGTCGGCGGCTGCCAGGACGCACGATCGACCTATGACCATGGCGCGGGGCAGCGCTGCTCGCTAGCGCCCGCGACTTGGACAAAGCTAGTTCAGAGTTGAGGGGTGAGAGTTGAGAGACATTTCAGTTCGCGCTGACGTCGGCGTTCACGACGCAGAAGAAAGTGAGAACGATGAAGGCGCAGAGCAAAGCCATGATCTCAGCGGCTGAGTTCGGGGCGGCAGTGGCGCTCGCGCGAGTCGACGCGGATCGGTTGGAGGCGCGGCGCGAGGGCGCGTTGCAGCGCGGGAAGGAGGAGGAAGAAGAGGAGTAGAAGATTCATGGGAGTGCGGCTGCGGGTGAGGGGGAGGGCGCGTCGTCTCGATGAGCCGCGAGCGGGCGGCGGCTCGTCGGGACGACTCGCCCTACCTTTGGGTCATTGGTTGATCGTGACGGTGGCGGTGTTGGGGGAGGTGATGTTGTAGCCGGGGCCGGTGCGGAGCGTGACGATGACGGTTTGCGGGTTGGCGCTGGTGGAGTTGGCGCGGGCGGCGAAGGTCAGGGCGACGGTGTTCGCGCCGGCGGGGAAGGTGAGCGTCTCGGGCATGTCGCCGACGTCGGGGCGCCAGTAGTCGGTCCACTTCGCGGCGGTGCCGGTGAAGGCGAAGTCGATCGCGAGCGACTGGCTGGTGTCGCCGGTGCGCGTGAAGGTGAACGTCGCGGTGTCGGTCGTGCTGCCGAGTTTTGCGGTCGCGTCGGTCGCGGTGACGGAGACGTTGGCGAGGCCGTTTTCGGAGAAGAGATTTTTGCGGCCGATGGCGCGGCGGCCGTCGGGGAGTTGCGCTTCGACTTCGATCCACTGCGCGCCTTGGCCTTGCGGAGTGAAGGTGTAGGTGGTCGCGACCGACGGTTGCTGGCCGCTGGCTTCCCAGATGATGCGCGCGTCGGAGAGATCGAGGCCGGGCGCGGAGACGCTCACGGTGAATGGCACGCCGGCGGAGACGGTGGCGGGGACGCCGTCGATGTTTGCGGTGGCGGATTTCCAGGATTGCGTGCGCGTGCCGGTGAGCGCGGCGAGGAACGCGGCGCCACCGAGCGCGCGGGCTTGATCGGTGTTCACGAACTCGGTGGTGGCGTTGTTGGTGTCGGTCCAGCGATCGTAGAATGGCGTGGGCACGGACGCGTCGTCTTTCGGGAACGAGACGGCGGCGAGCTCGGTGCCGTAGGTGCCGGTGTAGACGTTGCCGGTCTGGAGCGAGCCGAGGGGGATGCCGTTCGGCGGGAGCACGCGGTCGTCGTTCCACGCGTATTGGTGGACGATCTCGCGCTGACGTTTCCAACCGAGGCCGGTGACGTAGGTGACGTTGAGGGCGTTGGTGCCGATCTCGTGGTTGAAGTTGCGGAGCGTCGCGTCGAGGTAGCTCGACTTCGCTTCGAGCTGGTAGCCGACGGCGATGTCGTAGGTCTGCGCGCTGGAGAAATACCAGCCGGCGCTCATGAAGCGTTTCGATTCGTAGGGGAAGCTCGTGCCGTAGGCGCTCTGGCCGGACCACGTGACGGCGTCGTCGGCGGCGCCGCGGAGCTCGGCTTCGCAGCGGGCGAGGTGCGTGGCGTTGAGCTGGCTCGCGCTCAGGCGGCCGGAACGCGCGGCGAAGGCGTAGAGGCGGATCGCGGCGCCGTAGCCGGCGTAGCAGCGCCACCAGCCCCAGCGGCGCGTGGCGGGATCGGCGGGGTTGAACCACGAGAGCAGCGTCTGGTGGATCGCGGAGTCGCCGGTCGCGACAAACATCGCGGTGGCGGCCCAGGCGAGTTCGTCGTCGTGCGTGAAGTCGTCGCCGTAGTGCGTGATCTTTTGGTAGCTGCCGGCTTTGCCGTATTTCGCGATGGCGGCGGTGAGGAAGTCCCAGCCTTTGCGCGCGGCGGCGAGGTAGGCGGCGGCTTGCTGCGGATAGGCGGCTTTGAATTTCGGCGAGGAACCGAGTTCGGCGAGCGCGCCGACGGCGGCGGCGGTGACGGATGTGGTCTTCGGCCAGACGACTTGCGCGGAGCCGGCGTCAGGGAGGACGTTGCTCTCGTATTCGTTCTCGCGCGGGTAAACGAGGAAGTAGAAACCGCCGTCGGTGTCCTGGATTTTCAGGAGGTAGTCGGCTTCGATTTTCGCCTCTTGAAGCACGTCGCTGATGCCGTCGCCGCTTTCGGGCAGGCCGAGGTTGTCGAGTGCCGAGACGCCCGCGAACGACTCGCCGGCGAACGCGAGGAGGTGCGTGAGCAGCGCGCTGTTGGTGGTGTATTTCGAATAATCGCCGGCGTCGTGGTGGCCGCCGGAGACGTCGACGGTGCCGGTGCGGTTGAAGGGGAAAAGCTGCGCGCTGTCGCTCGTGAGACGCGCGGCGGTTTGCGTGGGGTTGTTCGAATTGATCGTGTTCGCGTAGTTCGCGATCGTGTTCCACGTGAAGGCGAATGCGCTGGCCGGGAGCGGCACGGATGCGGCGGCGGTGTGGCAGGCGGCGTGGACGTGGCGCGTGAACGGCAGTTCGTTGCTCGAGCCGCAGCGCTGCGCGTAGAGGCCGGTGGCGTAGGTGCGCGCGAAGTTCATCGCCATGCCTTCGTCGATCATGAACGCGAGCGACGCGCCGAGGCCGGGGACGACAAGCTTGTATTCGCCGGGCGTGGTGAAGGCGGAGAAGTCGGCTTCGTAGACTTTTTGGTAGGGCGCGGGCGTGGTCGGCCAGCCCGTGTCGGCGCGCGCGGTGAGCGAGCCGCTGTAGACCGACGCGCCGGTGGCGGCGTTGACGATTTTGAAGGTGAGGTTCGAGACGGCTAGTTCACCCGCGGTGCCGAGGTAGTAACCGACGGCGGCTTTCTTCGGCCACGAGGGGACGTAGCCTTCCTGGTTCACGTGGATGGCGGGGCTGTAGCGCAGCGGGTGCGCGGGGCCGGAGAAATCGAACGAGCTGCCGAAGACGGAGCCGTCGCTGTTTTTCACGGCGACGCTGGCGCCTTCGGGGACTTCGCTCGCGAGCGTGAGGACGAGGCTGTTCGTGAGGCGCAGGTCGCGCGCGGCGTAGGGAGCGGAGAGCGCGCGGCGCTTGAAGCCGACGGCGGTGACGTTGACTGCGGAGCCGTTGACGGTGACGGAGAATTTCGAGGCGTCAGGGAGGTTGCCGTTCACGTAATCCCACGCGCTCGGTGCGGCGCCGGCGGGTTTTTGCGTGATGCGGACGAGTTCGAGCGTGCTCGGCGAAAGGATGTGCAACGTGTGCGCGTCGACGTCGGGGACGAGGAGCTTGGTGTAGTCGACGATGCTGATGGCGGGCGCGCCGGAGGTGTCGGGAGTCGGCGTCGGTGTTGGCGCGGGCGTCGGATCCGGAGTCGGCGTTGGCGTCGGTGTAGGAGTCGGAGTTGGGGTGGGCGCCGGAGTGGGCGTGGTGGTGCCGCCGGAGTTGTTCGATGATTTGGAGCTGCCGCCGCCTCCGCAGGCGGAGAGGAGGAGCACCACGGCGAGAGCGACGAGCGGCGCGAGTTTCTTCATGCGGCGCGGACGGTAGCAGGCCGCGCGGTCGGCGTTTATCCGCGCCCGTCTGGAAATCCCGTAGGCGGGTCGGGGATTTGCCTGTCGGTATCTGTCCTACTGGAGGACGACGGGCCGAGCAGGGTGAGGGCGGTTTGTGGGCGAGGGAACGCGACGAGCGCTCCGGCTACTCGCCGGCGGGGGCGGTTCGTCGGACGGCGATGGTGGACCGAGACCGGTTCGTGGGGGCGCGGCTTGGCGGGGGCGCGGGGAGCGCGCGGTTGTCCTTGGGCCGGCTGAAGCCGGTCCTACTTCAATCCGTCTTGAACTGGATGTCGGCGACGACGACGTGCGTGGCGCACGTGAAGCGGAAGATGTGGCGCGCGGTGCCGCGCAGCGTGGCGACGGTGAGATTGTGGCCGGTGACGATCGTCGGCAGCGTGAGCTTGCAGGGAAAACCGACGTCGCAGAGCGCGTTTTTGAAACCACCGACGGTCATGTTGGTGACTTCGCCGATGGCATCTTTGACGACTTCGAGTCCGTGGAATTTCACTTCGGAATCGCTCATGCCGAGGATCGTGCCGACGGCGTAGGTCGCGAAATCGTCGCTCATGCACAGATAGACCATGCCGTTCGCGTCGCCGGCGAAGCCGACGTTGCCGATGAGCTGAAATTTCAGCGGGTCCGCCTCGTATTCGGCGGTGGGCACGCGATCGACGAGCGGCGCATCCTGGCGCAGGAGCGTGCGACAGACAGCCTGCATGGCGTTCGCGATGGATTCTTGGATCAGAGCGTCGGTGATTTGCTGCGCGGCGGCCATGCGAGGCGAGGGGGAAGAGGGAACCATTCTGCAATCGGTCGTTTCGCGGCGGGCTTGAGCGCGATTTCCGGAGGGACCGTAACCGGAGAGCGATCTGGCCGGTTTTGCGGGGGTCGGGGGCGGACTCCGCTCCGGGCCGGGGCGGAGGGCTCGTCGGGACGACTCGCCCTACCTGTCGCAGCGGCGGCGAAGGGACTCGCCGCCCTGCCTCGCGTCGGGGACTGCGTGTCCGGCGTGGGATGGGCGGGGTGCTCGCCGGCGACGGGGGAAAACAAAACGCCCCGACGGACCGTCGGGGCGGTGGGCGGGAAACGGAGATGCGCGGCGCGCGAGGTGACTCGACGCGGCGCGGGCGTGTTACTCGGCTTTCGCAGCGGGCACCGGCAACTTGAACTCCGCCAGCAACGCCGTGACTTTGCCTTCGATGTCGGCTTCGGGTTCGAGCGGATTGAGGCCGGCGTGGCGGACGACGCCGTTCGGGTCGACGATCGCGACGAACGGAATGCCGCGGATCGCGTAGTCGTCGTTGAAGACGTTTTGTTCACTGAAGGCGACGTCCCACGTCATTTCCTTTTTCTTCATGAACTCGGGCATGAGGTCGTATTCCTTCTGCGGATTGCCCTTCGTATCGATCGGCTTCGGCTCGATGCCGTGCACGCGGCCCTGGAGGCTGGTGATGCCGAGGAATTTCACGGGCGAGTCTTTGAAATGCGCGACTTCCGCGCGGACTTTGGGGAACGAGCGCACGCACGGGCCGCACCACGTCGCCCAGAAATCGAGGACGACGATCTGGCCTTTGAGGTCGGAGAGGTGCTTGAGGCCGGACTTGGTCGACCAGTTGAAATTGATCTCGGGCGCGGGCTTGCCGACGAGTGCGGCGACCTTGGCGTCAGCGGCGGCCTCCTCGGCGGCGGCCTGCTTTTTGCCCTCGTCGGAGAGGGCGAAGAGCGCGCGGCCGGCGGCGTCGGCGGCTTGCGTGCCCGGATAGTCGGCCTTGACGGTGGCGAAGATTTTCTTCGCGGCTTCCTCGTCGCCGAGCACTTGGGCGAAGAGCGAGGCTTTCATCATAAGGATGCTCGCGCTTTCCTCGTTTTTCGCGGGATATTTTTCGAGGAGCTTGTCGAATGCCGCGATTTCGGGGGCGAGCGCTTCGGCGGTGCGCTGGCCGGTTTGGAGTTTGGCGCTGATGCGCGAGACGAGGTCGCGGAGGTCGCTTTGCGCGGAGGCGGCGGGAGCGGCGTCCTGCGCGGCGAGTTGGACGAGGGAGAAGACGCCGAGCACGAGCGCGGCGAGCAGCGAGCGGATTTTCATTGGGGAAAGCGGCAATAGAACCACGGTGTCGGCCGGTCGCAAAAAGAAAAACGCCGCGCTGCGTGGGCGATTCGGCCCAGACGCGAACGATGGCGCGATGCGCGCAGGCGGTGCGCGGCAGGGCTCAACTCTTCGGCTCGAAGCGGCTGGCGGCGCGATTTTTCTTCACGCTGTCGGCCGGCGAGACGACGCCGTTCATCGCGATGTAGACGCCGGGCGGCAGCACCTGGAGTGCGCCGACGGCGCAGCCGACGTTGAAGACGGCGTCGCTGTCGCGGAAGCGCGCGGGCTGCATCGCGCCGGTGAAGACGACCGTCTTGTCGGCGATGCCCTGGAGCGCGGCGGCGGTGGCCGTCATGGTGTCGGTGCCGTGCGTGATGAGGATGAGTTTTTCCGGCGCGGCCTCGACGCGGGCGCGGATGAGCGCGCGGTCGGGATCGGTCATCGCGAGGCTGTCCTTTTGGAGGACCGACTCGACGACGAAGTCGAAAGTGACGTTCGAGTCGCGCAGGAGCGGGCCGATCTGGGGCTCGCCGACCTCGTAGGTGCTGGCGGCGTCGAAGTAGACTTTGTCGATGGTTCCACCGGCGGTGATGACGCGGAGGCGCATGGGCGGAGAGTTGAGTGAGAATCTCCAGGATGGCCACAAAAAGCGCTGCAAAAGATCCACCGAACACTGCTCAGAAATCACTGATTGCGACGCAGCCGTGCTCGAGCCGTGCAGTAGGTTCGAACATCAGGTCGACGCGCAACATGGCTGGTCCACGCGGCCACACCGGTTGCCGCGATCGCGAAGAGCGAGACGAGCGTCCACGAGACCCAGTCAGGCAATGGCTGAAAGAAGAGTGCGGCCATCAAAAGCGCGATAAATAGAAACACGATCCACGCGCAAACGAGGCAGAATATCCGCCACCCATCGCGCCCTTCGAGCAATCCAAATCCTGCGCACGGGAGAAGGATGATTCCCAGATCGATCATGATCTGGTTTCCCACGAGCAGGTCGTAGACAAGATTCAGCAGAGATAGCCCTCCGAGTCCGACGAGGGTCCAGCCCAGATTTCGAAGTGCTCGTGGGCGCGGCGGGAGTTCCAAATGTTCCTCCATTGAAGATGGGAGCGTGCGGATCACTGAAGCGCTTGAGGCGCTCGCGCTCAACGGCGATTTTGCGGACTGGTGCTTCGTTTTTGTGAGCCTTTTGCACTTTTTCTGGCCAAGTTCTCCGGCGTGCCGAAGCAGCCGAACATTCTCTGGATCGTGACCACGCAGTGGCGGGCCCAGGCGTGCGGCTATGCGGGCGACGCGAATGCGCGCACGCCCTGGGTCGATGCGCTGGCGAGCGAGGCGGTGAATTTCGCTCAGGCCGTCACGCCGCATCCTCTCGGGCCGCAAGCGCGCGCGGCGTTGTTGACGGGGCAATTGTGTCCGGAGAACGGAGTGAGTTCTTACTGGGATGCGTTGCCGGTTTATCAGGAGGTGAAGAATGGCAGCGGTGCCGCGGGCGCCGGCGGTCGCAGACCGCCGCTACAGCTCGGGCGAACGGTCGCGCACGCGCTCGGCGATCGCGGGTATGCGACGGCGTGGTTCGGCAAATGGCACCTCGCGCCGCGCGACCGGAGCGCGCCGTTCGTGGGCGAGACGCACGCGCGGCAGATCGTGCCGGCGGAGCGGCGCGGCGGCTTCGCGCTGTGGGAGGGTTTTGAAGGCGGCTTCCTGTTGAACGATCCGTGGCTGCACGGCACGCGCCTCGCGGAGCCGCGGCGCTTCAAGGGTTATCAGGCCGACGTGCTGGTGCAGCGCGCGGCGGATTGGTTGCGCGAGCCGCACGGCGCGCCGGTGTTTTGTGTCGTGAGCCTCGAGGCGCCGCATCCGCCGTATCACGCGCCGGTCCCGCACGTGCAAGAGGCGCGTCCGGCGGAGATCAAATTGCGCGCGAACGTGCCGCTCGGCGGCGACGTGGAGAAAAAGGCGCGCGAGGAGCTCGCGGGTTACTACGCGCACATCGAAGCGACGGATCGCGCGGTCGGCCGCCTGCTGGCGGAAATCGATCTGAGCGAGACGATCGTGGTGTTCACATCAGTGCACGGCGACATGCACGGCAGCCATGGAATGTTTCGGAAGGCATGGCCCCACGAGGAAAGCGTGCGCGTGCCGCTGTTGATCCGAGGACTGCGGGCGGAGAACCAAGGACGGAGGGACGACGCGCCGGTGAGTCTGGTCGATCTGTCGCACATGGCGGTGAACTGGGCGGCCGGGCGCGAGTGGGTGTGCAAGCGCGACAGCGCGCCGATCTCGATGCCGAGCGCGACGGAGATTCCGCTGCAATGTCCGCACGCGTGGCGCGGTTTCCGGAGCGCGCGGCACAAGGTGGTGGTGCGCTGCGAGGCGGACGGACGCGAGGTGCCGTGGCTGTTTTTCGATCTGGAGCGCGATCCATTGGAGTTGCGCAATCTCGCAGACGAACCGGCGCACGCAGGGGAAATGCGAGAGCTGATGCGGTGGATTTGAAAAGCTCCTCGCTCCTGACGACGAAGTCCGGAGCAGCTCTGGACTTTCACCACCGCGGCCGCGTTTGCGCTGGAGGCATTTCGGGCGATGCAGATTCGACCAAGCGCGGTCCGAGTGGGGCTAGGTTTTCGCTGCGCTCCAATGCGGCTACCGCACAGTTGAACCTACCCTCGCCGCCGCGGGCTACGCGTTGCGGCCGCCGCCGAAATATTTGCGGATCATGCCGTGGAGCTCGTCGAGCTTCACGGGTTTCGAGAGGTAGTCGTCCATGCCGGCGGCGAGGCAGCGCTCGCGGTCGCCTTGGATGGCGTTGGCGGTGAGGGCGACGATCTTGGGCTGGCGCGGTTTCGGCAGGCGCATGCGGATCTCGCGCGTGGCGGCAAGGCCGTCCATTTCCGGCATCTGCACGTCCATGAAAATGAGGTTGTAGTCGCGTTGCTCGACGGCGCGGATCGCTTCGAGACCGTTGCCGACGGCGTCGGCTTGGTAGCCGAGGCGGGTGAGCAGGTGCAGCGCGACTTTTTGGTTCACCGGGTTGTCCTCGACGAGGAGGAGATCGAGCGGGATTTCGCGCGCGAGCTCGGTGGGGGGCGCGACGGCGGGGGCGACGGGTGACGATAGCGCGCCGCCTTTCATGAGGCGCGCGACGCATTCGCCGAGGAAACTCGGTTTGATCGGCTTCGGCAGGCGCATCACGAACGGTGCGGTGCTCTGGCCGTGGCGCACTCCGTCGGAGGCGGCGGTGAGCAACACGATGGGCAGCCGCGGGTGCTTCGCGTGGAGCTGCTCGATGAGTTGCTCGCCCGATTGGCCGGCGAGATCGTGATCGACGATGGCGATGGCGGGCGGTTTTTGCGCGGTGAGTTCGAGCGCGTGCGCGGCGTTTTCGGCGCAGAGTGGTGCGCAGCCCCATTGCGCGAGGCAAATCTGGAGCGCGTGGCGGTTCACCGCGTGATCGTCGACCGCGAGCACGGTGACGCCGCCGAAGTTCAGCACGCGACCGCCGCTCGGCTCCTCGGCAGCTTCGGTCTGGATGTTGAAACGGAAACGCGAGCCGTGGCCGAGCTGGCTGGTGACATCGATCGTGCCGCCCATGAGTTGGACGAGGCGGTCGCAGATCGCGAGGCCGAGGCCGGTGCCGCCGTATTTGCGGGTCGTGGACGAGTCGACCTGGCTGAAGGGCTTGAAGAGCGCGCTCTGGCGGTCGGCGGGGATGCCGATGCCGGTGTCGGCGACGATGAAATCGAGCAGGCACGCGCCGGTCGCGGGGTCGAGTTTTGCCGCGAGTTTCACCTCGATGGTGATGAAGCCGCTGGGGGTGAACTTCACGGCGTTGTTCACGAGGTTCACGAGCACCTGGCGGAGGCGCGTGATGTCGCCGACGACCCACGCGGGCACGTCGGCGTCGATGGAGTAGGCGAGCTCGATGTTTTTGGCCGAGGCCTGGAGCGCGAAAATGTCGATCGTCTCCTCGACGCATTGCGCGAGCTCGAAGGGGTGGCGCTCGAGTTCCATCTTGCCGGACTCGATTTTCGAGAAGTCGAGGATCTCGTTGATGATCGACAGGAGGGCGTCGCCGGAGGTGCGGACGGTCTGCACGTAGTCGCGCTGCTCGGGCGTGAGCTGCGTTTCGAGCAGGAGGCTGGTCATGCCGATTACGCCGTTCATCGGCGTGCGGATTTCGTGCGACATCGAGGCGAGGAACTCGGACTTGGCGCGCGAGGCGGAGTCGGCTTCGGCTTTGGCGCGGCGGAGCTGCTGCTCGACTTCGACGCGCGAGGTGATGTCGGTTTCGATGACGATGAAGTTCTCGACCGCGCCCTCGTCGTTGAATACCGGCTGGAGTTCCAGGTGCACGTGGTAACGCCGGCCGCTGCGCGCGTGGTGGATGACGTCGGTCGTCATCGCTTCGCGGCGGGAGAACGCGCGGGTGACGCGTTCGACGGCGGTGAGGTCGTCCTCCGGGCTCGAGAGCAGTTCGACGAACGGGCGGCCGCCGATGTCTTCGAGGGTGTGTTCGGCGAGGCGGCTGAAACTCTCGTTGACCCACTCGACGCGGCCGTCGGGGCGGGTGATGACGACGGCGTTGTCGGTGCGGCTGGCGACGAGGGAGAGTTTGCGCGTGGCGGCTTGGGAGGCGCGGAGGGCTTCCTGCTGGCGTTTGCGGACGGTGATGTTCTGGCAGGTGCCGGCCATGCGGAGCGGGCGGCCGATGCGGTCGGTGCCGACGCATTTGGCGCGGAGTGCGAGCCATTCCCATTCGCCGTGCTGGTGCTTCACGCGGAACTCGCACTCGAAGAGCTCCGTCTTGCCGGCGAGGTGCGCGTCGAGCGCGGCGTGGTAGCCCTTGAGATCGTCGGGATGGATGAGCTTGAGCAGCGTCTCCTGCATCGCGGGCATGAACGCGGCATCGTAGCCGAGCGAGGTCCAGAAACCGGCGCTGTAGATGGCGCGGCCGTCGTTGAGATTCCATTCGATGACGCCGATGTGCGTGGCTTCGAGGGCGAGGTTGAGGCGCTCGTCGGTGACCTTGAGGCGCGCCTCGATGCGGCGGCGTTCTTCGTTTTCGGAGCGGAGTTGTTCGGACGTGCTTTCGGCGGCGCGCTGGCGGTTGCGGGCGGATTGCGCGAGATTGACGACGAGGCCGAGGAGCAACGAGACGCCGAGGCCGGACACGAGCGCGACTTCGGGCAGGAACTGGCGGTTGGGCGCGATGAATTCCGGGCGCGGCACGAGTTCGAGCGTCACGCGCTGGCCGAGGAGATTGAACACCGCGGATTGATGGAGCCGCTCGTTCGATTGGGCTTCGCGCTCGTTGGAGTGGAACACCGCGACGTCGCGCGCCTTCGGGTCGGCCGCCTGCGGATTGAGAAAGCGCGCGGTGAATTCGTAGCGCGAGGAGATGTTGAGGCGGTCGTCGATCGAGTCGAAGAGCTTCGAGAGCGTCATCTCGCCCACGATGAAGCCGTCGAAGCTGCCGCTGCTGAGGACGGTCGCGTAGACCGCGAGCGAGGGCGGCTTCACGGGCGAAACGATCGGCGCGGCGAGGGCGAACGCGAGGGTCTCGCGCGCGGAGGTGAGCGCCTGGAGGCGCAGCGGGTCGCGCCGGTGGTCGAACGACGCGGCGTCCTCGTTGCCCTCGCGCGGCCAGAACCAGCGGGTGCGGAAATTGGCGTCGACCCAGCTTATCGACTTGTAGGCCGGGAAATCCTGCGCGTGCGCGCGCGCGTCCTTTTCCCAACTGGCGAGCGGCGTGCCGCCGGAGTCCGTCCAGCGCTCGGCCATGCGGCGGAGGTTGTTGATCTGGACTTCCGTCTCGGCCTTGAAGGCGGAGGCGATGGTGTTGAGCGTGAGCTGCGTGGTGTTGTTGAGGTAGGCGATCTCGCGTTCGCGGAGCGAAATCCAGAACAGCACCGTGATCGTCGTGCTGACCGTGACGACCGGCAGCCACAACCAGCGCGGGCCGCTTTCGTCCGCCGTCTCGCGTGCGTCGCGTGCGGCGAGCAGCACCAGCGCGACACCGAGGAGCTGGAGTGCAACTGCCGCCTGCGGACCGACGTGGGCGTGGTTGACCCAGAAATCCAGGCGCGTGAGCCCGATGCGGCTGGAGAGCACCGCCGTAAACCCGTATGCGCACGCCAGCGAGCCGACGAGCGCCAGCAGCAACGGCCGGCGCGGGTCCGGCCGCTCGCTGCCGAGCCACGCGAGGAGCGCGCCCGACGCCACGAGCAGACCGGCGAGCAACGTCGGCACGCGACCGATGCCGGCGCCTTCGATCAGGCGGTCGTGCCGCACGAGGAGATTCTCGATGCTCGGCCACCAATGCAGTTCCGCGCTCAGCAAGGCGAGGAGCGCCAGGAGCATGGCGATCACGGCGGGCACGGACGAATAACGCCGGCCGGGCAACAGCGCGAACAGCAGCGGCGTGACGCCCAGGGCGAGGAAACAGAACGCGGCGTTCGCGGGCAGCGGAACGTCGTAGGCGCGCGGCTGCACCCAGCTCGCATGCTCCGTCCACCAACCGGCCAGCACCAAGCCGCCCAGGACCGCTACCGCCATGAATGGCAGCAGGTGCAGGTTGCGCAGCAGGGTGGTCGAGGTGCCCTTCGACATCAAACGCCCGGACGCTACGGTTTGCCGCGGGCGTTTAGCAACGAGAAATAGGTGTTTCTACCTAGGATTTGGCTGCCGCCGTTCTGCGCGCTCAGGAGAGCTTCCCGGAACCGGCCGCGCGCGGTGCGCAAACCGTGCACGTGGAACGCGAGCGAACGTCGAAACGCGCCCGTCGCGCGCATGAACCTAGAAAGCGGAGTTGAACCACTGATTTTCACTGATGAGCACTCATCGAAGCAGACTTGCATCGCCGCGCTCGCCCACCTGGCGGGTGAGCCACCTCATGCTGCGCTTCTCGGCCTTCTCATTCATCCTAAAAAACGCAGTTGAAACGCGGAAGACGCGGAGAGCACAGAGGAGAAACTCCGATCCTTCCGCTCCGCTGCCCTTCACCCGGCCGGTGAGTCCTTCGGAGGCCGGATTTTCCCGCATTCTGCTCCGCAGCCTCCGCGCGCTCCGCGTTTCAACGGCGGAATTTAGGTTCATCAGTGTGCATGAGTGTTCATCAGTGGTTAATCTTCTGCGGAATTCAGGATGAATCCCGCTCGGCGTCGCGCGTGGCGCGAATCGTCCCGCGAGTGTCGATGCGGGGCGATTTCGCTGCCCGGCGCGGCTCAACGCAAGATACCCGCGAGGCTCGCGCGGTCGTCGGTCCAGCGGATCGTTTTGGCCGTCTTGTCGGCGGGCTCGTCGGCCGCTTCCTGGAAATCCTCGTGCGCGAACTTCAGCGGATCGCGGCTGAGCAGGCACCAGGTCGTGCGATAGAGCCACCAGTCGCCGTCCTTGGGATTGTCGGAGATCGTGGCGAGGTGGAGTTGATAGCGCTGCGCGAGCGCTTCGACGACGGGACGCAGGTCGAGGTAGCGATTCGAGATGTGAACCGCGATGATGCCGTCGGGTTTGAGGTGTTTCAAGTAAACCGCGGCGGCTTCCTCGGTGAGCAAGTGGATCGGGATGGCGTCGCTGCTGAACGCGTCGAGCGCGAGCACGTCGAATTGCTGCGGCGCGTCGTGGGCGAGTTCGTCCTCCATCGAGAGGCGGGCGTCGCCGAGCACGATTTTCACGTCGGCGGTGGATTGGTTCAGGAAGGTGAAACGCTCGCGCGCGAGACGCAGCACGGCGGGGTTGATTTCGTAGATGCGGATGCGATCGCCGGGCCGGCCGTAGGCGGCGAGCGTGCCGACGCCGAGGCCGACGAAACCGAAACGCCGTCCGCCGGTCATCGGCGCGGCGTGATCGAGCGCGAGACCGATGCCGCTCTTCTGGCCGTAGTAGGTCGTCGGCCACGTGTTGTAGGGCGGGCGCGCGAATTGCAGGCCGTGCGTCGTGATGCCGTGGCTGAGCAGGTAGCTGTAGGAAATCGACGACGGCTCGCCGTGCGGTCGGACTTTGAGCGTGCCGTAGAAATTGCGCGACGACTCGATCATGCCGACGTTCGTGCCGGTGATCTGGATGAAGAAAATCGCGCCGAGCATCGCCGTGAGCCCGAGCGGCAAAAACGAGAAACGCACGCGCCACTCGTCCGCCCGTGCGCGCATCGCTCCGCGCAGCGACCACAACAGCACGAGCAACACGCCCGCCGCCCACCAGCGATACTCGAGGTAGAACGCATGATAGGTGACGTAGTAATGCTTGAGCTGCGCGAGCAGACCCGACTCGGCCGTGTGGCCGAGAAAGAACAGCGGCAGCACCGCGACGCCCGCGAGCGTGCCGGCACCCACGCCGAGCGCGATCGCGCGGCTGCGTTGCATGAGGCAGACCGCGGCCACGAGGTAGGCCAGCGCCCAGTAACCGAGATGCAGTTCGTAATAGTCGTTGAAGACGACCGGCGCGACCACCGCCACGAAGAATCCGCCCAGCGCGCCGCCGAGCGAGATGTGCAGATAGAAACTCGTGAGGTGCGCCGGCGCGGGGCGCAGGCGGTAGACCTCGCCGTGACAAATCATGCACGCGACGAACAACGCCGCGCTGTAGCCGGAAATCTGGAGCGCGATCGGCGCATGCAGACCGCTCGAGACGAGATAGCCGACCGTCACGCACGCGATGACGAACAGCGCGGCAAACACGCCGCGCGCATACCAGCGCGGATGATCGAAGCACACGATGAAGCTCAGCAGATAAAGCGCGAGCGGCAGCACCCACAGAAACGGAATCACGGCGACGTCGACGCAGAGCTTGCTCGTCGTGGCCACGAGCAGCACCGAGGCCACGGCCGGGAATGCGAGCCAGAACGCGCGCTGCGACAGCGTCGGCTTCGTGGCGATCGCCTCGAGGTCGTCGAACTCGGGCGAGGCCGGCGCCGCCGCCGCCGAGTCTGCGACGAGGCCGGTCTCACGGACTTTGGCCGGCGCGGCGGCGGGGTTGGCGCGGTGGATGCGCCACGCGCAGAGTCCGCAAAGAATGACGAAGAGCACGAGCGCGACCGACCACGCCCACGCTTGCGTCGAGCGCGAGAGCAGCGGCTCGATCGCGAACGGATAACCGATCAGCGCGAGCAGCGAGCCGGCGTTCGAGAGCGCGTAGAGGCGATACGGGGACTTGTCCGGATACGTGAGGCTGAACCAGCGCTGGACCAGCGGTCCGGTCGCGGAGAGCAGCAAGTAGGGCAGGCCGAGCGTGGCGGTGAGCAGCAGCAGGATGCGGCGCGTCGGCTCGTCGGCCGCGGTGGGTTTCCAGTCGGCGTCGGGGACGATCGGCAGCCACGCGAGCGAGAGCGCGAGCAGCACGAGATGTGCGATCGCCTGCGTGCGCGGCTTCAGGCGCGTCGACGTGAAGTGCGCGTAAGCATAGCCGCCGAGCAGCAGCGTCTGGAAAAACAGCAGGCACGTCGTCCAGACGCCGGGCCCGCCGCCGAACCACGGCAGGATGTATTTGCCGATCAGCGGCTGCACGAGGAAGAGCAGGAACGCGCCGAGGAAAATCGTGAGAGCGTAGAGCGGCATGAGACGGAGGAAGGAGGATCGAGGACGGAGGACCGGTGGCGGCGGACGGAGGGGGAGGGAAGCGCCAAACTCCAATCGCCAAGCTCCAGCGAAACTTTCAATCGAACAAACGACCAAGAACGGCGCGCGCCGGGCGCGCTCTTTGTTTTTGGAGGTTTATTCCCGAAGTCTCATGGGGACTTGGCGAGTGGAGTTCGGAGTTTCCCTGAGGCGCGTCGCGCCGCGGTCATTTGGCGATGTAGAACGGATTCGGGAGCTTGAACGTGCGCTCAGCGTAGCCGCCGGTGAGGTCGCTCGTTTGGTCGCCGATGTTGGCGACGATGGTGTAGCCTTCCTCCTCGACGAGTTTTTTGCGGATCGACGTCTTGAAGCTCTCGGTCGTGCCCGCGTAGCCGTTCGGCTTGTAGAAAATCCGCGTGTAGCCGCCGAGACCGGCGGCGCGGAGGTTGTTTTCGGTGCCGGGCTGATCGGAGGTCTTGCGGCCGGTGATGAAGACGATCGCGAGGTTCCTCGCGCGCGCGGCGAGGTAGACGTCGCGCACCGGCGCGATCGCGGGGGCGTCGGCCTCGGCGACCCACTCGTCCCAGAGTTTCGGCACGTAACCGAAATCCATCGCGCGCATATGCTGGAGATTGGAGAGCAGCGTCTCGTCGAGATCGAAGACGACCGCGAGTTTGTCGCCGCCACGCACGGCGCGTTGTTCGATCCACTCCTTGGCCTCGCCGGCGACGGCGGTGAGGCCGGCTTCGTAGCGGCCGTCGTCGACGTAGGTTTTGATCTCCTGTTTGAGGAGGTAGAGGTTATAAGGCTCGGCGCGGGCCGGCGCGGCGACGGGTGCCGCGGGGGCGACGGGAGCGATGGGCGGCGCCGCGCGTTCGGGCGTGCGCGACGGCGGATTGACGCAACTGGCGAGGGCGAAAACAAAGCCGGCGAACAACGCTGGCACAACGGAACGCTGGAGCATCCAGCCACAGTGCGGGCGCCCGAGGAAAATTCAATCGGTTAACCGCCGTCGTGGCTCGGAGATTTTCCGGCGGCACTGCGGGCGATTTCGTTCGTCCCCGTCGCCCGCTCTCCGCTCCGGCCCCGGTCTCGACTCCGATTCCGACTCCGCGCCGCGACGGGAGGCGCGAAGCGACACGAGCGGCTGCGTCGCGGCGTGAGGCGGCGCGTCGCGGCGAGCTTGACGAAACGCCGCACATGCCAACCTTCCGCACATGCTTCGCCGTCCGTCCGCTTCGCCCTCGGTGCCGCGCTCCTCGCGCTGGCTCGCGGCGTTGCTTGCGGTGACGGTGTGGGCGCTCGGCGTGCTGGCAGTCAGTCCCGAGCTGCACGCGGCGCTGCACGGCGACAGCGGCGATCACGCGCATGAGTGCGCGGTGACGCTCTTCGCGCACGGTGCCGATACGCTCGGCGCCGCGCCGGAGCTGCAGCCTGTCGCGGATGCGCGCGAACTCGGCCATGTCGCGGCGCCGCAGTCGCACGCGTGGAGCGCGCCGCGCTACCGGCTCCGGCCGGCCTGCGGGCCGCCGCTCGGCTGAACAACGACCCTGAGGCGCGGGCGCTCTGCGAGCCCGCAGAGTGCGCCGCTGTTTGTCGTTCGCCTGTCTCCTGCGTTGCGAGGTGCGCCTCGTGGCGCGCGTTCGTTCGTTCAGCATGAAAAATCTTCTCTCTTTCTCCGTCTTCTTCGGCGGCGCGCTCTTCGCGTCCGCCCAAACCGCTCCCGCCGATCCGGCGTCGGAGCCCAAAGTGAAACTCGGCGAGTTCGTCGTCACCGCGAGCCCGCTCAGCCGCGCGATCGACGAGATCGCCCAGCCCGCCACCGTCCTCGGCGGGCCGCAACTCGACCTCGCGAAACAACTCAGCCTCGGCGAAACGCTGGCGCAACAGCCCGGCGTGACATCGACGTATTTCGGCCCGAGCGCGTCGCGCCCCGTGATTCGCGGCATGGGCAGCGATCGCATCCGCGTGCTCTCGGGCGGCGTCGGCACGATGGACGCGTCCGTCGTCAGCCCCGATCACGCGGTGAGTCTCGATCCGTTGCTCATCGATCGCATCGAACTCGTGCGTGGTCCCGCGGCGCTGCTTTACGGCGGCTCGGCGATCGGCGGCATCGTGAACGTCGTCGACTCGCGCATTCCCGAAGAAAAACCGGCGCATGTCTTCGAGGGCCGCATCGAGACGCGCTACGGCTCCGCGGCGGACGAGCGCGCGGGCGCCGCGGTGCTCACCGGCGCCGTCGGCGATTGGGCGTGGCGGCTCGACGGCTTCAAGCGCCGCTCGGACGACGTGCGCATCCCCGGCTACGCCGCGACCGACGCGAAACGCGCCGAACTCGCCGCGGCCGGCGAGCCAGTCGTCAGCGGCACGCTCGTCAACAGCGCATCGGACGGGCAGGGCGCAGGCATCGGATTGACGCGGTTTTTCGGCGACGCGGGGCACTTCGGCGTCTCCTACAACGGCGTCGGCTCGCACTACGGCACCGTGGCCGAGCCGGACGTGACGATCGATCTCCGCCAGCGCCGGTGGGATTTCCACGGCGAGGCGTTGCAGCCGACGGACTGGTTGCGCGCGGCGAAGTTCCAGCTCGGACTCTCGCGTTATCAGCATACGGAGTTCGAGGGCGCGGACGTCGGCACGGTTTTCAAAAATCGCGGCTACGAAGGCCGACTCGAGTTGATGCACGCCACGGTCGGGCCGCTGACGGGCGCGATCGGTTTTCAGGCTTCGCGCAGCGATTTCTCGACCACGGGCGAGGAGGCGATCCTGCCCGCGTCGCTCACGACGAATCGTGCCGTATTTCTCTATGAGGAAATCGTGCAGCCGGGCGTGACGTGGGAATTCGGCGCGCGCGCCGAGCAGCAGCGGCTCGCGCCGCGTGCGGATGCGACATTCGCGGGGCGGCGGGATACGCTCGCGGCATTTTCCGCCGGCGCGGTGTGGAAATTGCCCGCCGACTACTCGCTCGCGCTCTCGCTCACCGACAGCGAGCGCGCGCCGAACGCGCAGGAGTTGTTCGTGGACGGTCCGCACGCGGGCACGGGCGCGTTCGAGGTCGGCGATGCGACGCTGCGCTCGGAAAAGGTTCGCGGCGCCGATCTGACGCTGCGCAAGCGGGTCGGCTTCTGGTCGGGCTCGGTCACGGCGTTCGTGAACCGGTTCGACGGATTCATCTTCGAGGAAGCGACGGGCACCACCGACGCGGACTCGGGTCTGCCGGTCTACGAATTCAAGCAAGGCGCCGCGCGTTTCCACGGTGCCGAGCTGGAGCTGACGGCGCATCTTTTCGAGACGAAGACAGCGCGCGCGGAGCTGCATTTCACGGCGGATACGGTGCGCGCGGACAATCTCGACACCCGTCAACCGTTGCCACGCATCCCGCCGTCGCGCTTCGGTGCCGCGCTGGATTATCGCGTGCGCGATTGGACGTTCACCGCTGAGCTGCGCACGGCCGCGCGGCAGGAACACATCGCGCCGAACGAGACGGATACGGCCGGCTACGGTCTCGCGAGCGCGTCGATCGCCCGGCGGTTCAAGCTCGGCGGCGTGCGCGGCGAGTTGTTTGCGCGCGGGACGAATCTCACCGACGCGACCGCGCGCGTGCACACGTCGTTCTTGAAGGACATGGCGCCGCTGCCGGGCCGTGACGTGACGGCGGGCGTGCGATTCGAGTTCTGAGTTTTGCCCGGTGGGTGGGCTTTATCCCCGACGTCTTCGGCGCGAGCGCGCAACGTCGGGGCATAAAGCGACTCCGGACCGCGCCCGCGGGAGCGAGCGGCGGCGCGCTGGGATATTTTCAACCTGCGCGAAGGGTGGGACGGCGCGTGTCCAACCCTGACGGCTAAAGTAGCCGCACAAAACCGCCATCCCTCATGAACACGCTCACGCTCCGCACCCCGCTCATCGAATGCCGTTCCGCCCTCGCGCTCCTCGGACTCCGCACCCGCGAGGATTACGAAGAACTCGTCCACCCGGGCGAAGATTGCGAATTCCGCCTCTCCCTCGGCGCTCGCGCCCATGGCCAGCAGGTGAAGTGCTTCATCTCCGTTGCCGAGGAGCGCCTGCTCGCGAGCGGCATCGAGCTGTTTCACGAGATGGCGGTCGAGGGCCATCCGGTCGTCAGCTACGGGGCGGGCCACGGCAGTGTCTCGTTCGGTTTCGAATGGTATCACCCGAGCGGCGCGGATTGGAAAATTTCCGCGCAACGCATCGAACTGCTCATGCAGCGCCTGAGTGTCGCGCTCGGGCCGAAGCCTGCGCCGGTGCGCCGTCGTCTGCCGGCGGGGCGTAAACCGTCGATGTTTTCCGAACTCGTGCCGGCGACGCTGCGCCCGATCGCAGCGTGAAGGCGCGCCACGTGGCCGACGCTGGGAACTTCCGCGCGGGCTTCTCACGTGGCGGAGTTTTTTCGTGGCGGATAAAGCTGGGTGACCGCGACGGCTTTGGTGCGGACGAGGTCGCGCAGTTCTTTGGGGGCGAGGACTTCGGCGTCGCCGCCCCAGCCGAGGAGCCAGCGCAGGATTTCGTCGAGACCGCCGAGTTGCACGGAGAATTCCACGCCGCCATCCGGCAGCTCGCGGATTTCCTGCGACTCGTGCCAGAAGCGCTCGCGAATCTGGTCCGCGACGGCGGCGCCGAAGCGCACGGTCACGCGGTAGTCGCCCGTCCCGACGAACGCGCCGAAGGCTTTGCCGAAGAATTTCTCCGGCGAAAAATCCGCGGGGCGTTCGAACTTCCGCTCGGCGACGGCGAGCGATTTCATGCGCACGAGCGCGAAGGTGCGGAGCGAACCGCGGTCGAGGTCGTGGCCGACGAGATACCACGCGCTCTCGCGGTTCGCGAGGTGGTAGGGCTGCACGCGACGATGCTCCACGGCGGCGCCGGCGGGCTTTTTGTAGTCGAACGCGACTTCGCGCGACTCGTTCACGGCACGGGAGAGTTTCTCGAAAAGCTTGAGGTCGGAGCGGCCGAGGCCGGCTTGGTGGAACGAGATGTTTCCCATCGTGCCGCTGGGCGAGAAGCTGATGCGGTCGTTCAGACCGGCGGAGAGCTTGTCGAAGGCGTGGGCGAGCTGGTCGTGGTAAGGCGTGCCCTTGTATTGCTCGAGCGCTTTGCGGGCGACGAGCAGCGCGAGGAGTTCGCCCTCGCTGATCTGCACGGTCGGAAAATTTTTCACCGGATACGCGTAGCGCCAGGTGAAGGTCTGCGGGTCGTATTCGGCGGGGAGGTCGAGCTGGTCGCGCATGAACGCGAGGTCGCGCATGATCGTCTTCGTCGAGACTTCGAGCTGCTCGGCGAGTTTCGTGCCGTTGGTCTGGCGGCCGTCCTGGAGGATTTCGTGGATGCGGAGCATCCGCGCGAGCGGCGGGCGGGAAGAGGGCAGGGAGGTCTTCGGCATGCGGGGCGGGTTACGCCGAAAGCAGACGAAGGCGGGCGAAAGGGCAAGGACGGGCGCGGCGCGCGCGGGCGTCGAGATCGCGCGGGCGGGCAACGAAAAGCGGCGCCGGGTGGCGGCGCCGCGGAGCGTGAGGGGTGAATTTGCGGGCGGGCGCGGGCGGGAATGACTCTCGCGCGCGCCCGTTCGGGCGGGTCAGGATTTGTTGGGTTCTTCCTTGTCGGGCTCGCTGTCCTTCTTGTCGGGATCGGTCTTGTCGTCCTTCGAGTGGTCGCGCTGCCACCAGTGTTTCTTCTTCGGCTTGTCGGTCTTGCCTTCGGTGCTCTGCGTTTGGGTGCCGGTGGCGGATTTCGCCTGATCCATTTCGCCGGTGGAGGACGAGAGGCCGGAGCGGGAGCTGGACGCCGCGTTGTTGCTCAGGTTGAACGACGACTGCGCGCTGCTGACGACGGTGCCGAGTTGGACGTGAGTCGTCTGCGCGATCTGGCCCCAGCCCTGGCCTTGCTGCCGCAGGACGAGAATGCCGGGGAAACTCGAGGTGGCGCTGGCGCTCGTGCTGGAGGAGCTGACGGCGGCAGTGGTCGTCGCGCCGGAGAGCGGGCCGCCGATCAGGACGGAACGCCATTGCTCCGGCGTGGCGCAGCCGGTGATGCCGTTCTGGCGGAGAGCTTCGACGGCGAGTGACATCGCGAGGTAGGCTTCGCCATAGCCGAGTCGCGAGGCAGGCTTGAAGGTCACGCGCTCGCCTGTGTCGCTGGTGAGGGAGACTTCGTTGCCGCTGTGGAGCGCCTCGATGAGATTGCGCGCGTTATCTTCGGTGCAGGTGACGGTCGCGAATTGCGTCGCGGCGCGGTAGACGATGGCGGGGCCTTGGCGGTCGATTTGCTGGACGATGGTGGTGACCTGCTGCTCGGCCGGCGCGGAGGCGGTGCCGGTGACGCTGCTCTGCATCGAGCCGGCGTTTTGGGCACTGTATTCGCTGGAGGAGCCGCGGAGGTTATTATCGCTCGCGGTGGAATTTTTGCCGGAGGAGCTGGGCGTCGCGCTGCGGCGGTCCACGTTGGGCGTATCGGTGGGCGTGGAGGGCTGCTGATTGCGGCCGTATTCGGGGTCGGTGGGATCGGTCTTGGCGGGCTCGTCGGGCGGAATCGGCGGGGGCGGCGTGGTGGAGGGCGGGGTTTGAGTGGACTGTGCCTGGAGGCACAACACGGCGGCAAATAGCGCGGACGCGCCGCACGCGGCGAGTTTGTTTCGGTTTTGCATGTTCGTTCGTTGGGTTGCAGTGACTGCCGGTCCCCCGCGCGTTCTGCGCTCTGGCCGAGCCGGCGTTAACGGGCGGAGACTCGGTTGCCGCGCGAAAAGTTCGGCGCGCCGCCGCGAAAGGGGGAAAGCGCGTGGGGTGTCCTGCGCACAGTCTCCGATGCGCGTGGGAGCCATCCGGCGGCGCGGGCGTGCTCAGCAACGGACGCGCACTATCCGTCAACGGATGCGCTGGAGCATCCGGCCGCAGAGGCCGATGTGGTCGGTAGCGTCGCGATTCTCCTCCTTGCGGCGCTCCGTCACCCCTGCCATGAACATCCCCGATCGTAGTCATCCCTGCTGGGCCAAGCTGGCCGCCGGGGTGCCAGGCTTCACGCCGCGTCAGCTAGCGCTCCAGCTCCTGTTCACGCGCCTGCGCCACGAGGCGATCTCGACCGCGGCCAAGGCGGACGCCTTGCATGCGTTCTTCGTCAAATACGAGAAAATCCTCTCCGCCGAACTCCAGCAACTGCAGGGCCTCCACGTCCTATGAACACTCTCGTTTCCCTCTCTGACGCCGCGCTACTGATCGCCTCCGGGCGCGCGCTGGCGCTCGCAGGCTCGACGCGCGCGCTCGCGGCGCTGCCGGCCGGCAACTGGATCGGCGGCACCAGCTACTATTTCATCGGACCCGACGGCGGCACGAAGAGCGACGAACTCGTGTTCGTGACCGACCTGAGCGCGTTCGGTGCAGTGACGTTCGCGCGTTACGGCGCGGACGAGGTCGCGAAGATCACGAGCGAGGCGCCGGAACACGGCTTCTCTTTCGTGCTCACGCCGGCCGGCTCGGCGAGTCTCCGCGCGTTCGCGCAACGGCCCTACACGGACGACTTGTTCCTGCGTCCGTTGCTGGGCTGGGTCGCGGGCGTGGATCTCGCCGACCTCCGCGGCGGGCAGGCGCAGGTCGTCGACGGCCGCACGCGCGCCATCGACAGCGATGCGCTCGTCGTCGCGCACGTCACGTTGCCGCCGGAGAAGCTCGCGTCGATTTCGATCATCAACCCGTTTGAAAAATCTGACGCGCACACGCTCGAGTTTGACGCGGCGGGTTTTTCCGCGACCGAGTGCCTCGTCGACGGTCGGCGTCGCCGGTTGGCGGAGTTTCTCGTCGAGGCGGGGCACGCGCACGGACGCCTGCCGCTCGTGGGCGATTTTTCGGGTGCGGCGCTGAACGTCTCGATCCAGGCGGTCGAACTCGTGTCGGGGCGGGTCGATTTCTACGCGCCGGTGTTTCCGGGCGTGAAGTATCACCTCGCGCAGCCGCTGGCGGATTACGAGGCGAGTTTCGCGGCGGCGATCGCGGCGCGCGGCCCGGCGCCGGTGGCGTTTAGCTGCAACTGCATCCTCAATTACCTTTACGGCAACATGGAGAGCCGGCGCACCGGCGAGATCCTCGGGCCGGTGACCTTCGGCGAGATCGGCTACCAGTTGCTCAACCAGACGCTCGTCATCCTCGACATCGTCTGACGCGATTTTTTGCTGCATGAACTGCCGGTGCCCGGGAAGTCCCCCGGGCACCTTTTTTTGCGCGACGAGTTCGCGAGGGGCGCGGCGAAATTCTCCGGCTTCGGCCTTTGCTTTGCCGGCAACCGGGAGTAGACTCCCGGCAGTCGGCCAACGGCGCCGCCGTGGCGCCCGGCCCGTGTGTTCACCCTCAGCAGAGGAGGAGTTATGCCAGCCGTCAAAGTCAGGGAGTTCTTGGACAGTCATCTGATTCGCTACGTGAACATCCAGCATTCGCCGGCGTTCACGGCCGCGGAAGTCGCCGAATCGGCGCACGTCTCCGGGCGCGATTTCGCCAAAACCGTGATCGTCGTGATCGAGGACGAGATGGTGATGGTCGTGTTGCCCGCGAGCCGTCGCGTGCTGCTCAACGATCTGCGCGAGATGCTCGATTCGACGCACCTGCGCCTCGCCACCGAAGCGGAGTTCCGCGATCGGTTCCCCGATTGCGAGCTCGGCGCGATGCCGCCGTTCGGCAATCTCTACAACATGCGCGTCTTCGTGAGCGGCTTGCTCGCGGAAGAAAAGGAGATCGCGTTCAACGCCGGCTCGCACACCGAAGTCATCAAGATGAGCTACGCCGACTTCGACCGTCTGGTGAAGCCCGTGGTGCTCGACTTCGTGACGACGTGAGGCGCGCGGGACGATCGGCTCTGCGGCGCGGCGGGTTAAACTGCCTGCCGTGACGCTGTCTTCGATCCGCGTGCCGCCATCGGGCCGTTCGTAGAGGTTAAGCATCAGACGCGGCGAGTCGTAGCGGCGCTCGGATTTCGCGAGGTGGAGGCCGACGAATTCATCGGACGGCCGCACCTCGTGTCGGCGGGCTCCGCGGCCAGCGACGCGAGAATGTGTTCCTGCGTGGCGGCGCGTGCACCGTGACGGCTTCCCGGAAAGGCGGACGCGGAAGCGGTTCAGCGGGGCGGAGCTGCTCAGGGCAGGGCGGGGCATCGACCGTGCAGCGGTTCGGCGATCCGAACGCGCTCCGATGGGCGCGATCGCTCGGCCGCCGCCCGGCGCGAACCAGCGTCCGCGCGTGCCTCGCGAGAAAAGCGGATTACGCGGCGGGCCGCTTGCCGCGGATCAGGGTGATGACGAACAGCACGAGGAAGACGAGGAATAGCGCTTTCGCGATTGTCGCGGCGGTGCCGGCGATGACGCCGAAACCGAGAATGCCGGCGAGCAGGCTGATGCAGAGAAAAAGGGCAGCGTAGTGGAGCATGGCAAGAGAAGGCGCGGGCGTTCGCGCGGAGGCTAGAGGTTGGCGCGGAGGCGGACGAGGATCTCGTTTTGCAGCGATTCCTCGCCGAATGTTCCGACGCGGATTTTCAGTTTCGTGGCGGAGTCGGTGAGCTTAGCGAAGTGTAGCTCGATCTTCTGATCGCTCGCGCCGCGCGAGATGAGCACCGCCTGGAGGGCGTCCTCTTTTTCGCTGATGCGGACGTATGTCAGAGCGGCGAGGGTCTTCTTCGCGGCGTGGACGGAGTTGGCCAGACCGGAGTCGAGCGTCGTGTCGAGGTCACCGCGGACATAGGCGACAGTCGCGCCCGCGCCGGCGCCGGCGAGCAACGCAACGCACCCGCTGGTGAAACATGCCGCCGTGAGCAGACCGACGGCGAGGAGCAGCGCGGGCCGGACGCGATCGCGGCGTTGCGGCGACGGGCACCGGAAGAGAGTGAGGAGAGCGGGGAGATTTACGGTCATTTGAGAGGAGCTCGCGCTCCGCGGAAGACGAAGCCGCCGGCGCCGACGGCAATGCACACGGCGCCGCCGAGCAGGAGCCAGATGGATTTGTCGGTCGGCGAGCCGGTGAAGAAACGGGAGAAGTCCGAGCCGATCGACGCGGAGGCGTTGAAACCGGCGATCAAGAGCGCGATGCCGACGACCAGCACGGCGAAGGAAAGGAAGCGATTCATGGGAATGGAAAACGGACGGGAGATGCGGGAGCGACCGCAGGGCGCTGGTGGACGAAGGCTCGTCCGCCGGCGCCACGGGAGAGGCGGGAGGAGCAGATCAGCTCTTGACCGCCATGTTGTTGGTCACCGATGCCGTGCCGCGCACGTCCTTCGCGAGTTTGGTCACGAGGGATTTCTCGGCGGCGGACGCTGCGTTGCCGGAAATCAGCACGACACCGTCAGTGGTGGCGATGGTGGTGTGCAGGGCGCTGGTGGAGCGATGGCTGAGCAGGGCGAATTTCACCTGCGCGGTGATGGAGGCGTCGTCGACCTTCTCGCTGAGGGTCGGCTGGTCCATGACGGCGAGGTTGTTCGTCACCGACTTCACATGATCGATCTCGGCGGCGTAGATGCCGGTCAGTTCCTTTTGCGCCAGGGTGCTGGCGGTGCCGCTGAGCGTCGCGACGCCGTCCTGCACGGTGACGGTGGTGAACGCGCTGACATTGGCCTTCACGAGCAGGCGGCTGCGGATCTTGAAGGCGATCCACGCGTCCGAGTGCTCGGTGTAGGCGGGCTTGATCGTGACGTTGTTGGTGACCTTGGTGACGCCGGGGAGATTGGCCGCGGTGTCGGCCGCGAGCGCCTGGGCGTCGGCATCCGGCACCACCCCGGAGAGGGTGACGTGACCGTCGACGCATTGCGCGGTGACGGCGTTATCGAGCACTGCGCGGTAGTTGTAGGATTGGCGCGCCGCGTTCTCGACCTTGCGGTCGGTGGCGGGGGAAGCGAGCAGCGCAAGAGGTGCGGTGACGAGAAAGAGGGCAACTGACGTTTGAAGAAACTTTTTCATGACGAACTTGATTTTGCCGGCGTTGAGCGGGGGAATGTTGTCCTCCGTTGTTCTCGGCTGGCGTCCGCAGGTTATCGGCGCGACGGGCAAAACGCGAAGACCATCGCGCCGCCGGCGGACGCGAACGGGCAATCGGCTCGCGGGCCAGATCATTCGACCGATTAAAGGCGACGCGACGGCGTCGCGTAGCAGCGGGTTGCACTTTGCGCGGCGGCGCCCCGTGGCGAAAATGTGGCTGGCGATGCGAACGCGGCGCCGATGCGACTGCGTGCGAACGCGCGGTGGGCGACGAGAGAGAGCTGTCCGCCGGTTCGCTCAGGCCAGTTGACCAATTCGGTGGCCAAGCCCTAGCGACCGACATTCGTCACCGTTTAAGCTCCGCGGACGGAGTGGGACTACTGAGGCGTGGTCGCAGCGGCATGTATCGGAATAGAATGCCTGATGAGTTTCCTGAAGGAACCGGCGGACAGGAATTCTATCGGCGCATTCGGAAGGCGGCTTGATGGGAAAAGCGCTTCGTGAATGAACCTAAATTCCGCAGTTGAAACGCGGAGAGCGCGGAGGACGCGGAGGAGAACGTGGGAAAATCCGGCCTCCGAAGGACTCACCTGCCGGGTGAAGGGCCGCGGACCGGAATGATCGGAGTTTCTCCTCTGTGCTCTCCGCGTCCTTCGCGTTTCAACTGCGTTTTTTAGGATCAAACGCGGAGAGCGCGGAGAGCGCGGAGAACGCAGAGAAAGCAGGGACGCCGCGATCGTCCGTCTTTTGCCGGCTTGTGCCGGGCGCCGACTTTCTAGCTGGTCAATCCGTGGCGTCGCAGCTTTGCGAGCAACTGACGCTCGTTCTTGCGCGTGAGTTCGTGCTCCCAGATGCGCACGACCTTCCAACCACGCGCGCGGAGTTCGCGGTTGACGCGCCGATCACGGGCCTTGTTGCCGGAGAGCTTCGCGGCCCAGAAGGCGGCGTTGTTTCTCGGCGAGGCAAAGTTGAGCGACAACCGGTGGTTGACCGAAGCCGATCGCGCTGGGACTGTCGGACATGGCTGTTTCGTTTGAATCGATTCAGATCGGCCGCAACTACACCCGTCCCCATCTGGCGACAATTTGGGGCTATTCAGGCTACCAAGCTCTCTCTCGTGGATTGGTGACGCCGGCTAACGACAACAAGATCCTGTTTTTTATCACCCGAGAACGACGTGCGGGCGATACTGCCTACCAGAACCAATTCGTGGACGATGTTCTGAGAATTGACGGGCCGGAAGACCACTTTGCGGAAGACCGAGTTCTTAACTCGGCCAAGAGCGGTGATGAAGTGCATCTGTTTTTTCGCGAACTACACCGCGATGCGTTTAGATATTGTGGGCAGATGAGGCTAGTCGACGCGCAGGTTTACGCGACAAAACCGAGCCGATTTGCCTTCCGGCGAAATTCCGAATAGGCGCCATATGGCTTCCGGCTCACGGTGGCGTCGCGACGAGTTGCTCGTGGCGCTGAATCTCTACCACAAGCTGACGTTCGGCCAGATGCACGCGCGACAGCCGGCGATCATTGCGGTCGCAGAGAAATTAGGCCGCGGAGCGAATAGTCTCGCGATGAAGCTCTGCAATTTTGCGTCTCTGGATCCGGCGCTGAGACTGCGGGGCATAAGAGGTCTTTCGGGCGCGAGCGCACTTGACCGGGCGGTATGGTCCGAATTTCACGCGAACCTTGGAGAAGCGGCGCCTGCGAGCGAAGAAGCGTTTCAGCGGTTGTTCGATCCCTCGCTCAAGGAGGAAGTGGAGGTTGTCGCGGCGGATGGCGTGCGCAAACGCATTATGCCGCAGGGCGACACGGAGCGACTGGCCAACGTGAAAGTGCGGCGCGGTCAGGCATATTTCCGCGATGCGGTGCTGAATAATTTCGGTGGGCGCTGTGGTGTGACGGGACTAGCGGTGCGGGAACTGTTGGTGGCGTCGCACATCCTGCCGTGGGGAAAGTTCGAAGCTGAGCGCCTCGATGTCCGCAATGGGCTCTCGCTGTCTCGGCTGCACGATGCCGCCTTCGATGCGGGGTTAATTACGTTCGATCATGAGTTGCGTCTCCAGCTCTCGCGTCGTCTGAAATCGTTTCTGCCTCATCGGGCGGTTGCGGAATCGTTTTCAGCGTATGAGGGACAATCGTTGCATTTGGCAAAAGACGCCGTTCTTCCCGAAGAACAGTATCTCGCGGTGCATCGCCGCGAGATTTTCCATCAGTAGCTACTCGCATTTGCTGAAAACGCGCCCGTCCTCAGTCGAAATCGAGCCGTCTGGCCACACGTTCACAGGCAGGACAAAATCTTCGACGGTTATGGCGTCGTCGAAATCGCGTTCGCCAGCGATGAATTGGCACAATCGCTCTTGGATGTCGTCGACGATTTCGAGCTGCGCTTCGCGTTCGGTGGCGTAGGTCATCGGAAACCCGTTCTCGTCGTGCCACGCAGGCAAAGTGCCTTCGCAAACAGTGGTGATGAAGATCGCGTAGGCGGGGCGAGTCGGTGATTCAGGGCGCACGTCCTGAGAATAGCCGAACGGCGCAGAACAGGCCACGGACTATGAGTATCATTTCCGCGGTTTCACGCGGGTGGTCGGGCTTTGCGATTTTTGTGCTTCTTGTGGCCCGGATTGCTTTGGGCCGGGATCGATTCGGGGCCATTTACGTGGATGTGCGGGCGGGCAGGCGGCGACGGAGCGCCGCCCTCCCAAAGGGGCGTTGGGGCGATGTGATTCGGCTGTGGCTCGCAACCGGTGAGCGCTGCCCACGGCGAACCCAGCGGTCCCGCCCTACCTTACGGGCAGGCCTTCACTTCAGCGCCAGATCGTTCGGCTTCACTTCCTTCACGGCCCACTTGGTGACCGTGAGACCTTTCGCGGTGCGGGTGCTCACGGGGACGGGCGTCAGGTCGAAGTCCAGTTCGCGCACTCTCGCGCCGCTGCGGCCGTCGAGGCTCACGTGGAGGCTCTTCGGCATTTCCTTCTCGGACTTCGCGACGTCGAGGTAGACGATTTTGGAGTTCTCGGATTTCGCGAGCGGGTAGAGCTTGTCGCGCGAGAGGCCGCCGATCTGGAATTTTTTCGCGAAGGCTTTTCCGCTCTCTCCGTCCTGATAGACCATCGTGTAGAAATTCTGGTCGCCGTCCTTCGGCCAGATGGCGACGTGGATGATGTCGCGGCCCATGAAAGTCTTGTCGGCGACTTTCGAGACCTTGAGCGAGCCGTCACGCATGATGCAGAGGACGCTGTCGAGGATCGTGCACTCCTGCACGAATTCGTGCTGGCGCCAGTTCAGGCCGATGAAACCGTCTTCGCGGTTCACGTAGAGGCGCTGGTTGGCGGAGACGACGGCGGAGGCGTCGATTTGCTCGATCTCGTCGTAGCTCGTCTTCCGTTTGATGCCCTTGCCGTATTTCTCCTGCAACATCTCGAACCACGCGACGGAGTAGCCGGTGAGGTTCTTGAGGTTGGCCTTCGTCTCCTTGATGCCGTCCTCGATCTTCTTGATGGCTTCGTCGGCCTGGAAGCGGTTGTAGGCGGAGATGCGCTTGATGCGGATTTCAGTCAGGCGCGTGATGTCCTCGTCGGTCACCTCGCGGCGCAGGTTCTTCACGAACGGCTTCAAGCCGGTGCGGATTTCCTCGAGCACGCTTTCCCACGTCTTCGATTTCTCGATGCGGTGGTAGATGCGGTTCTCGATGAAAATGCGTTCGAGCGAATCCCAGTGCCACTGCTGCTCGAGTTCGCCGAGCTTGATCTCGAGTTCGCGCTTCAGGAGTTCGCGCGTGGCCTCGACGCTGCGCTTGAGGATTTCGCGGACGCCGAGGAACTGCGGTTTGTCTTCGCCGTTTTCGCCGCGGACGATCACGCAGGCGGCGGGGTTGAGCTGCACCTGGCAACTCGTGAAAACGTAGAGTTGCTGGATGACTTTCTCAGGCTCGGAGCCTTGCGGGAGGTGGATGAGGATCTCGACCGCGTCGGCGGTGTTGTCGTCGACGTGCTTGATCTTGATCTTGCCCTTCGCGTTGGCGGCGAGGATCGACTCGATGAGCGACTCGGTGGTGACGCCGAACGGCAGCTCGGTGACGGCGAGGAGATATTTGGAGCGCGCCTCGATCTTGGCGCGGACCTTCACCTTGCCGCCGCGTTCGCCGTCGTTGTATTCGGCGAAGTCGGCCGTGCCGCCCGTGGGGAAGTCCGGCAGGATGCGGAAGGTTTTTCCCTGCAGGTGATTGATCGCGGCGCGGCAGAGGTCGTTGAAATTGTGCGGGAGAATCTTCGTCGCCAGACCGACCGCGATGCCGTCGGCGCCTTCGAGGAGTGCGATGGGGAACTTGGCCGGGAGCGTGACCGGCTCCTTCGCGCGGCCGTCGTAGCTGAGCTGCCACGTCGTCGTCTTCGGGTTGAACAACACCTCGCGGGCGAACGCCGTGAGGCGCGCTTCGATGTAACGCGGGGCGGCGGCTTCGTCGCCCGTCATCGTGTTGCCGAAGTTGCCTTGCGGCTCGATGAGCCAGCCGCGTTGCGCGATGCCGACGAGCGCGGCGCCGATCGAGGCGTCGCCGTGCGGGTGGAGCTTCATCGTGGCGCCGACGACGTTGGCGACCTTGTGGAAGCGGCCGTCGTCCATGTCCCAGAGCGTGTGGAGCACGCGGCGTTGGACGGGCTTCAGGCCGTCGTCGAGGTGCGGGACGGCGCGGTCGAGGATGACGTAGCTGGCGTAGTCGAGGAACCAGTTCTTGTAGGCCTTCGAGAGCGGCGCGTCTTCGTCGTAGACCTTCTGGCCCTTCGGGCGGCGCGGGGCTTCGGACGCGGCGGACTCGGAGGACGGTGCGTCGGAGGACTGAGGACTGAGCGCTGACGGCTCGGATGGCGCCGGGGCGGTGGCGCTGTCGTTTGGACCTTGATCCTTGGCACTTGCCACTTGCGGCGACGCATCGTCGCCGCTGAGCGGGAGCTCGGCTTGGTCGTTCGGTTTTTTGGACGGTTTCTTCTTGGCCATCGAGTGAGCGGCGAGGTTTGGAGGCGGGCAGGCCTCCGTCAAGCGGCGCTTCGCATCCGGGGGCCGTCTCCCGCTGGTCAGCGCGCGGAAGCCGCTGGTCAATCACGCGTCGCGGCGCGCTCACGGTCGGCGCCAACCTTCGCGCGTCGCCGATGTCCACGCTGACCACGTCCAACCCGCCGTTCGCGACCGCTTCTCCGCGGGAAAGGCCCGCCGAATTTCCGGTCGCGTATCGCCTCGAGGATCTCGGCGAACTCGCGCCGGGGGTGCCGTTGCTGCCCGTGGCGTTGAACGACGCCGGGCGGATCGCGCTCTACGGCCACGCGCCGGAGCGGCAGGCGAAGACGGCGAGCGTGCGCGGCTTCGTGCGCGCAGGCGGTGCGCTGGTGGAATGCGCCAGCGCGGTGGGCGGCGTGCCGCTGACGAGCTTGAGCGGCAACGGCCTGCTGGCCGGCCAGCGGCGCGTCGGCACGGGGCCGTTGCATGCGTGGGCGGCGCACCGCGGCGGTTTGGGTGCGGAGTTTTGGCCGGAGGCGGAGAGCTGCGCGACAGGCGTCAACAACGTCGGCGAGGTAGCCGGGCACGTGACGTTCGTCTCCGACGGGCGCGCGCGGCGGCGGGTGTTTCTGCACGACGGCGGCGAGCCGCGGTTCCTGCCCGTGCCGAGCGGCGTGAACGCCGTCGCCGCGGCGCTGAACGACTCGGGCACGGTCCTCGCGAATTGCGCGTGCGGGATTTTTGAAACGCAATCGCAGGCGACACTGTGGTGGGGCGATGCGGTGACGACGATCAAGCCCGAGCCCGGTGGCGGCGTGTGGGGCACGGCGCTCACCGCGGGCGGACGCGTGTGCGGGCGCATCATGACGCCGCAGGGCAACATTCACGCGTTCCTCCATGAAGGCGGGCGCACCTACGATTTGAACTCCAGCGCGGCGCACCAGAGCGAGGCGCTCGCGGCCAACGACGCGCGCATGGTCGTGGGCCGGTTCATGGACGACAACGGCGCGCGCGGGGCGTTTCGTTGGACGCCGGCCGACGGCATGCGCGCGCTGGCCGATCTCGTCTGCGGCGCGCCGGAGTGGGTTCTGCAAAAGGCCGTGGCCGTGAACTCCGCCGGCTGGGTCGCGGGCACGGGCCTGCGCGACGGCGCGCTGCGAGGATTTTTGCTCATGCCGGTCAGCACCTGAGCACGCGCCGCCGTCCGTCCGTGGGCGGCGGCGCGAACCGGCTCGCGCTGACGGGCGGTTTTCTTTTTCTCACGCCCGTGCGCCCCGCCTCCGCATTCCTGTTTTCGCTCGCCTGTTTCAGCGAGAGCCTCGCGCTGACGGGAGCGGCGACGGCGGCAGAGACCGGCGCCAGCGGAGTGGCGACGGAGCCGGATTCGCGCACGCGCGCGATCGAGCGCGGCCAACCGGTGGCGCGCCTCTTCCTGCCGCGGGAGTATCGCGGACATCACCAGATTTGGCGGATCGCGGAGCTGCCGGACGGGCGGATGCTCTTCGGCAATCTCGACCAGGTGCTCGAATTCGACGGGTTGCGCTGGCAGGCGATTCCGGTGCCGGGCGGCTCGTTTATCCGCGCGCTCGAGGTCGACGCGGCCGGCATCGCGTGGGTCGGCGGCGTCAACGAACTCGGTCGGCTCGTCGGCGGTGCGGACGGCCAACTGCGCTACGAGTCGCTGCGTGCGCGCGTGCCGGCGGAGTTGGGCGACATCGGCGCCGTGTGGTCGCTGCACGCGATGCGGGACGGAGTGTATTTTCAAACCTCCGCGGCGACGTTGCGCTGGAACGGCACGCGATTCGACGTGTGGCGGATTGGCGAGAAGGGCGTCGTCGGCGCGTTTCCGGTGGACGGGCGGCTCATCGTGTCGCGCGAGCGCGCGTGGTTCACGCCGGGTCCGGACGGCACGTGGGAGCAGATCGCGGAGAATCCAATGTTGCCGCGCCACCTGTGGCGCACGGCGGAGGGACGGTTGCTCG
This sequence comes from Opitutia bacterium, assembly GCA_016187945.1. Lineage (GTDB taxonomy): Bacteria > Verrucomicrobiota > Verrucomicrobiia > Opitutales > Opitutaceae > Didemnitutus. The sequence goes on along the minus strand of JACPIT010000004.1, from coordinate 311,370 downwards.
CGCTGACGGGCGGGCGTGGCGTCGTGACCGTCGACGGCGCGACGCTGTCGCCGTTGGCGATGGAAATCGACGAGTGGCTGAAAACGAAGCGCCCTTACGCGGCGTTCGCGCTGCCGGGCGGGCGCCTCGTGATTCCGAGTTTGCAGGGCGGCGCGGTGGTGTTGGGGCCGGACTTCCGGCTCGAGGAAACGTTCGATGCCACGGCGGGATTGCCGAGCGACACAGCGATCACGGCGCATCTCGACCGCCACGGCGCGCTCTGGCTGGGCACGGACAACGGCGTGGTGCGCCTCGACTATCGCTCCCCGGTGCGCGTGTTCGGCAGCGCGCACGGGTTCGGGTCGAGCGGACCGGAGTCGATCTCGCGCGTCGACGGCAAGATCCTCGTCAGCACGGCGCGCGGCATTTTCGAGCTGCAAGCGCCTGAACGGCTGCCCGGCAGCCCGCGACTGCGCGAGAGTCAGGCCTACAACGACCGCGCGACCGAGCTCGTGCGTTTTCCCGACGGGGTGCTCGCGGGCGGGCTCGAAGGGTTGACGTGGATCAGCGGCGGCAAATCGACGCGACTGGAGGGACCGCCGGCAGTGCGGAGCGTGCGCGATCCGGTGCGCCTGCCGGGTGCGACGGAGCGCATCCTCGCGACTTTCATCAACGGCGTCGCGTCGTGGCGGCGCGCGGGCGGCGGGTGGCAGTTCGAGGGAATCTGGCCGGAGCTGAGCGGCGAATTGCGGTCGCCGACGATCGATCGCGACGGCGCGTTGTGGCTCGCGACGCCGAGCGCGGGCGTGTTGCGCATCGAGCCGTCGCCCACCGAGCCGAAGGCGCAGAAGATCGAGCGCTTCGCCGAGGCGGCGGGCCTGCCGGTCGAGCGCCGCATGGTGTGGCTCAAGCTCGCGGGCGGCGCGCCGTTGTTCATGACGCACCGCGGATTTTTTCGCTGGGACGCGACGGCGCGGCGCTTCGTGCCGGAGCGCCGCTACGGCGATCGTTTCGGCGGCGGGGACGCTTTCGTGCGGGTCGCCGCCGAGGACGGGCACGGCGGATTGTGGATGAGCGTCGAGAGTCGCGGCCCGGAGCCGGGCGAGATCGTCTACGGTCGCGACGGCCGCTGGGAACGTCTGCCGATGCCCGACCTCGATCAACTCGGCGCGCTGACGCAGCTCGCTTGGGAGGAGCAGAACGGGCGCGAAATTCTGTGGATGGCCGGGCAATCGGAGTTGCGCCGCGTGGACCTCACGGCGTGGCGCCAGAACCCGCCGCCCGCGATCGGTGCGACGTTGCTGCGCAGCGTCCAGGTGGGGCGCGATCGGCGCGCGCTGGCCAGCGCCGGCGTCGCGCCGACGAACCTGAGTTTCAAGGAGAACACCGTGCGCTTCACGTTTGCGACTCCCGGCCTCGGCGGCGAAACGGGGGTGTTGCACGAATCGCGCTTGATCGGGTTTCTCGATGACGAGCTGCAACGTTCCAACGCGGGCGAGCGGACGTTCACCAATTTGCCGGAGGGCTCCTACGTGTTCGAGACGCGAGCACGCTCGACCGATGGGCGCTGGAGCGAGCCCGCGCGATTCGCGTTCGTCGTGCTGGCGCCGTGGTGGCGCACGACGGCCGCGGTGGCGTTTTATCTTTTCGGCGGCACGTTCGCGATTTTCACGTATGTGCGCTGGCGCCTCCGCCGCCTGCTCCGCGAGCGCAACCGGCTCGAGGACGTCATCGCGATGCGCACCGCCGAACTGGCGCGCAAGAACGTCGAACTCGAGCGACTGCACCGGCTCGACCAGAACGAGAAACTCGCCGCGCGCCTCGCCGAGGAGAAGGCGCAACTCGAGTTGCTGCGCTACCAGCTCAACCCGCATTTCCTCTACAACTCGCTCAACTCGATCCGCGCGCTCGTGTTTTCAAACGCGGACGCGGCGGGCGAGATGGTGACGCGGCTCTCGGAGTTTTGCCGCGGGACGCTCACGCGCGGCGGCGACGGGATGACGACCGTGGCGGAGGAAGTCGAGATGTTGCGCGCGTATTTGGACATCGAGCGCACGCGCTGGCAGGAAGGGCTGCTGACGCGCATCCACGTCGATCCCGCGGCGTGTGCGGTGAGCTTGCCGTCGTTTCTTTTTCTTCCGCTGATCGAGAACGCCATCAAATACGGCGGCAAGACGAGCCCGAGCGTGCTCGAAGTCGCGGTGACGATCCGGCTCGACGACGACGTGCTCGTGGCCGAAATCGCGAACACCGGCACGTGGGTGGGCGAAAAATTCGGCAGCGCGGCGCCGACGCCGGAGTCGACGCACATCGGGCTGGAAAATCTGCGCCGCCGGCTCGCGCGCTACTACGGCCCGCAGTGCCGGCCGCACATCGTGACCGAGGAGGGCTGGGTGCGCGTGCGGCTGCGGCTGCCGCAGAAGGTCCGGAGCGGAAGCGAGGTGGCGGTGTGAGCGGGCAGGATGAAATCCGAGCGGTGAGGCGCGCGGTGGGCGTCGTCGTCGTTCCCAGCGACGCCGCGCTGGAGTCTGTCGCGTTCGAGGCCCGCACCGTCGTGTCCGCCGCGGGCCCGCTCGTCGCCGCTGGGACAGCGGCGACCACCCTGATTCACCGATCATGAATCCCTCGCGCCGTGCCTTGTTGATCGATGATGAGCCGCTCGCCCGGCTCGAGCTGCGGCGCTTGCTCGGCGCGACGCCGCGCATCGAGATCGCCGGCGAAGCGGGCACGTTGAACGACGCGCGCGCGCTGCTCGGCCGGGCGGATTACGATCTCGTGTTTCTCGATATCCAGCTCCGGGGCGGCAGCGGCTTCGATTTGCTGGATAGCGTGAAGCCCGGCGCGCAGATCGTGTTCGTGACGGCCTACGATCGGTTCGCGCTGCGGGCGTTCGAGGTGAACGCGCTCGACTACCTGCTCAAGCCGGTCTCCGGCTCGCGGCTGATGGCGACGCTGCAACGGCTCGGCGAGGCGCGCACGCTCGCCGTCGCGCCCGCGGCGGCGGCGGCGCCGGGACAGCGGCTCACGACGGACGACCGGGTGTTCGTGAAAACGGACGGGGCGACGCGTTTCGTGCCGGTGGCGTCGATCTGCGCGGTGCGCTCGGCGGAGAACTACACGGAGCTGGTCCTCGACGGCGGACAGACACTGCTGGTGCTGCGCACGCTGAAGTCGTGGGAGGAAACTCTGCCCGAGGCGCAGTTCGTGCGCATCCACCGGCAGGTGCTCGTGAATCTGGCGCGCGTGAAGAAGATCGAGCGCAGCGGCGACGACGAGATGCTCTTTCACCTCGATTGCGGCGCGCCGCCGCTCGCGGCGAGCCGGCGCGCGCTGACGGAGCTGCGGAGCAAATTCGCGGCGGCGGGGCTCGACGGTTTGTTGCCGTAGGCAACAGACCTTCCGTTTAAGTTGAAAGTTTAGGTTGAAGAGACGGAGGTCGACGCCGGTCGGAGACCGGCGCTACCGACGGAGCCGGCGCCCGAAAACTTCGACGTAAACTTCCAGCTTCAACGGGCGTGAGCCGCTGGCTCACACCTCGACCAGATCCTTTTCGACGCGGAGATTGCCGATGATGAAGTCCTGGCGCTCGGGCGTGTTCTTGCCCATGAAGAAGGCGAGCAGTTCCTCGGTGCTGTAGAGGTGGTTCAGGTTCACCGGTTCGAGGCGGATGTTTTCGCCGATGAAATCCTTGAACTCGCCCGAGGAGATTTCGCCGAGGCCTTTGAAGCGTGTGATTTCATGGCTGGCGCCGAGCTCGGCGATGGCGGTCTGCTTCTCGCGCTCGTCGTAGCAATAGATCGTCTTCTTTTTGTTGCGCACGCGGAAGAGCGGCGTCTCGAGGATGAAGAGGTGGCCGTTGCGGATGAGGTCGGGGAAGAACTGGAGGAAAAACGAAATCAGCAAGAGCCGGATGTGCATGCCGTCGACGTCGGCGTCGGTGGCGATGACGATCCGGTTGTAGCGGAGGCCGTCCATGCCGTCCTCGATGTTCAACGCGGCTTGGAGGAGGTGGAATTCCTCGTTCTCGTAGATGACCTTCTTCGAGAGGCCGTAGGTGTTGAGCGGTTTTCCTTTCAACGCGAACACGGCTTGCGTCTGCACGTCGCGGCAGGAGGTGAGCGAGCCGGCGGCGGAGTCGCCTTCGACGATGAAGAGCGTGCTCTGCTCGGCGCGTTCGTTGCGGTCGCCGAGGTGGAGGCGGCAGTCGCGGAGCTTCTTGTTGTGGAGCGAGGCCTTTTTCGCGCGCTCGCGGGCGATGTTGCGGATGCCGGCGAGTTCTTTGCGCTCGTGCTCGTTTTCCTCGATCTTGCGGCGGATGGTTTCGGCGACCTCGCGGTTCTTGTGCAGGTAGACGTCGAGCGACTGCTGCATGAATTTGCCGACGAATTCCTTCAGGCTCGGACCCTTCGGGCCCATGTCGGTCGAGCCGAGTTTGGTTTTCGTCTGCGACTCGAACACCGGCTCCTGCACGCGGACGGCGATGGCGGCGTCGATCGACTGGCGGACGTCGGCGGCGTCGAAGTCCTTCTTGAAGTGGTTGCGCACGGTCTCGACGAGCGCTTCGCGGAAGGCGGCGAGGTGCGTGCCGCCCATCGTGGTGTGCTGGCCGTTGACGAACGACCAATACTCTTCGCCGTAGTGATTGCCGTGCGTGAACGCGACTTCGATGTCCTCGCCTTCGAGGTGGATGATCGGGTAGAGCGGCTCGCCGGAGAGCTCCTTGGTGAGAAGATCCTTGAGGCCGTTCTCGGAGCGGAACGGTTTGCCGTTGAGCGTGAGCGTGAGGCCGCGGTTGAGGAACGCGTAGTTCCAGAGCATGTCCTCGATGAACTCGGTGCGGAAACGGAAGTCGGCGCCGAAGAGCTGCGCGTCGGGCGTGAACTCGATGATGGTGCCGTTGCGCTCGTCGGATTTTTGGGTCTTCGACTGCGATTTCAGTCGGCCCTGCTCGAACTCGACGATCTTGGTCTCGCCATCGCGCACGGCTTGCGCGCGGTAGTTCAGCGCGAGGGCGTTGACGGCTTTCTGGCCGACGCCGTTCAGGCCGACGGCTTTTTGGAAGGTCTCGGAGTCGTATTTCGCGCCGGTGTTGATGATGGAGACGCAGTCGACGAGTTTGCCGAGCGGGATGCCGCGGCCGTAGTCGCGCACGCGGATACGGCGCTTCTCCTCGTCGATCTCGACCTCGATCTTGCGGCCGGCGCCCATCGTGAACTCGTCGATCGAGTTATCGATCGTCTCCTTGAGCAGGACGTAGATGCCATCCTCAGCATGGGTGCCGTTGCCGAGCCGGCCGATATACATGCCGGGGCGGAGGCGGATGTGCTCGAGGGAGCTGAGGGTCTTGATGCTGGCTTCGGTGTAGTTGGACGCCATCGGAAGAGTGAAAGGGAGAGGGAAAGAAAAAGTGAGTCGGCGCCGCGCGGGCGTGGAGGCGCGGAAAATAGAGAGAGTCCGCGCGGCGGCGTGGCAAGCGCGATTCGGATTCCGCCGACGGTCGCGGCGGCGGAGGATTTTCGGAAAACGAGCCGCGCTCCGCGCCCGCGGTGCGGCCAACGCCGGCGTTCAGACGTGCGCGGCCGTGGGCGTCGAGCGGTGGGAGGCGCGTAGCGTGCGCAGAGACGATGGCGACCTCGACGCGAGCGGGGCAGATGCCGCAGCGACGGTGTTCTCGACGGCGAGAGCGTCGCCGCCGACCAGCTCCTGCAGCGCCCGCAAGGCGTCGCGCAGCGCGACGGCTTGGGCGTTGAGTTCCTGCGCGGCGGCGGCGCCTTCCTCGGCGCTGGAGGCGTTCGTCTGCACGACCCGATCCACCTGCGTGACGGCGCGATTGATCTGCGCGACGCCCTGGCTCTGATCTTTGCTCGCGGTGGCTACTTCGGTGACGAGCTGGTCGAGCGTGCGCGCCTGCTGGACGATTTCGTTCAACGCTTTGGCGACGCGCTGGCTCAACGTGACTCCTTGAGCCGTGGTGGAAATGGCGGTCTCGATCTTGGTTGCGGTTTCCTTGGCGGCCGCCGCGGAGCGCTGGGCGAGCGCGCGGACTTCTTCGGCGACGACGGCGAAACCGGCGCCGGCTTCGCCGGCACGCGCGGCCTCGACGGCGGCGTTGAGCGCGAGGATGTTCGTCTGGAAGGCGATTTCGTCGATCGTCTTGATGATCTTCGCGACGTCGTCGGACGAGGCCTTGATGGCGCGCATGGCCTGATCCATCGCGTGCATGTCCACGGCGCCGGCGTCGGCCGATTGGCGGGTTTTGCCGGCGAGAGAGTTTGCCTGGGTGGCGTTCTCCGCGTTGCGCTCGGTCATGCTCCGCATCTCTTCGAGCGATGCGCTGGTCTCCTCGAGAGCGGAGGCTTGCTCGCTGGCGCCCTGCGCAAGCGTCTGGCTGGAGTCGGCCATTTGGCCGGCGGCGGTGGTGATTTCGTCGGAGCTGCCGCGGAGGCTGGCGATGATCCGCACGATCGGGCGCGTGATGCTGCCGGAGATGAAAATGCCGGCTACGGTCGCGAGGAACGCGACGATGCCGGCGGTGATGGCGAGGGAGGTGACGAGGTGGGTTTCGGCCTGCTCGATTTGCGCGCGCACGTCGGCGAAGTCCTCCTCGTAGGCGCCGGCGCCGATCACCCAGTCCCACGGCGCGTAGTAGCTGACGGCCACGATCTTTTCGCGCGGGTGGGCGTCGTCGGCGTTTTTCCACGAGTAGGACTCGAAATCGACCGCCTGCGGATCGGCGAGGCGCAGCGCCTTCCCGACGAGCGATTGGACGAACGGCGAGCCGTGCGTGTCGCGCGCGTCCCAGACGCTCTCGCCGTCGCGCTGGCCCTTGAACGACACGATGTATTTGCCGCGCTGGTCGCCGTTGCCGCCGAGCACGAACACGTAGCCGGTCTTGCCGACGGTCATGGTCGTGATCGCGTCGTGCAACTCGCGGTTGATGACGCCGAGCGCGACGCCGGTGAAAAGCATTCCGATGACGCGGCGATGGTCGGCGTCCCAGATCGGCTCGTAGGCGGCCGCGTGCCAGTCGTTCACCACGAAGGCGCGCCCGCGGTCGGTTTCGCCGCGGAGGACGGCTTGCACAACGGCATTCGGCGCACCGTCGGCGTTGCGGGCCGGCACGAAAGTGCCGAGCGCGCGGGTGCCGTCGGCTTTCACGATGCTGGTGCCGACGCGCAGCATGTCGCCGGCTTCGTTCATGCGTTGGAAGATGGTGCAGAAATGGCCCGTGAGACGGCGGACATCGTCGACGATGGGCACGGCCTCACTGGTCGCGGACACCTGGCCGAGCCAGCGGTCGGCGAGGAACATCTTGGGCAGCGTCACGGGGACGACCTCCTGCGTGAGCTGATTCACCGCGCGCCAGGGCACCGTTTCCTCGGCGAGGCGGAGTCCGCCGGCGCGCGTGACGAATTCGCGTGCGACGCCGAGGCCGTGGGCGAGTTCGCGCTGATTGCGGGCCTCGACGCTGGCGCAGAGAATCTGGACGTTTTGCGCGATCTTGGCGCATTCGCTGCGCGCCTGGTTTTGGACGCTGGTGTCGATCTGCGCGTCGAGCTGTCGGCGGAGGAGCAACAGCGTGCCGAACGTGACCGCCAAAGCGGCGACCACCGGGCAGATCGCCAAGAGGGTGATTTTCGTTCCGATGCGCGAAACCGAGAGGGCACGGCGTAAGTTCATGAGCGAGTCCGACGAAGCGAGGCGGCCGTGGCACCGTGTTTGCTCGTCGATGAAGTTGGGATGAAAGAGGTGCGACTCGCGAGCGAACGGTCGATCGTGCGCGATCGAAAACCCGCTGGTGAGTCCCCCTCGCCTATCGGCACGCGTCGGAGGCAGTTGAGGCGGAAAGCGAATCGGCCCGGACAAATGCGCCGGTGCGGCGGTCGGGCGGGAAAAGGGCGGCAGGTAAACGGATGCCAGCTTGCGGGAGCGGGCCGGGCAGCTACGGTAACGGCAACTTCCTCGCGTATGAAAAAATTCCTGCTCATCGGTTTGGTTCTCGTTCTCGCCCTCTACGTCGGCGGCATGTTCTTCCTCGGCTCGATCGTGAAGGCCGGCGTGAACACCTTCGGCCCGAAATTCACCCAGACGAAAGTCGAGTTGGCGGGGGCGACGATTTCTCCGCTCACCGGCTCGGGGACGTTGAGCGGCCTCTCGGTGGGCAACCCGAAGGGCTGGTCCGATCGCGACGCGTTCAAGCTCGGCAAGGTGCACGTCGACGTCGCGCCGATGTCGCTGTTCGGCGATCACATCGTGATCGAGGAGATCACTGTCGACGGGCCGGAATTTCTCTACGAAACCAAACTCGTCTCGAGCAACATCAAGGATCTCCTGAAAAACATCGACGAGTTCTCCGGCGGCAAGAACGCCGAGGCCAAACCCGCGAGCAAGTCCGGCAAGCCGATCAAATTTGAGATCAAAAAATTCCGTCTGACCAACGGCGTGGCGCGTCTCGGCGTCGGCCCGACGGCGATTCCGGTGCCGCTGCCGCCGATCTCGATCGACGACCTCGGCACGAAGGAAGGCGGCATCACGCCCGACCAAGCGGCGGGTGCCATCATGCGCAATGTGCTCGGCGGCATCGTGACCGGCACGGCCGAGGCGTTGAGCAAGACCGCCGGCACATTGGGAGCGAACGCGGTCGAACAGACGAAGGACGCGGCGAAGAAGACGGGCGAGAGCATCAAAAAGCTTTTCGGCGGCAAGCCCTGAGCTGAGCCGAACTCGTTCAGAAGGCCGCCCGCGAATGGCGCGAGTCTTCGCGAATTCTGAGTGGAAGAATTCTTTTCCTCCGCCCGATTGACCGCACCGATCGGCGAACCCGGGGATCGACGATCTCATTCTGGAAAGCGCAGTCGGGCCACTGATTTTCGCTGATGAGCACTCATCAACCTAAATTCCGCAGTTGAAACGCGGAGAGCGCGGAGGGCGCGGAGTGGAACGCGGGAATATCCGGCCTCCGAAGGACTCACCGGCCGGGTGAAGGGCCGCGGAGCGGAATGATCGGAGTTTCTCCTTTGCGCTCTCCACGTCCTCCGCGTTTCAACGGCGTTTTTTAGGATCAAAGCAGACTTGCATCGCCGCGATCGCCCACCTGCAGGTGAGCTACCTCACGCCGCGCTCTTCGGCCTTCTCATTCATCAGTGTGCATGAGTGTTCATCAGTGGTTAATATTCTGCGGAATTTCGAATCAGACTGACAGGTAGGGCGCACCGTCGAGGCATCGCACTCGTCGCCGGCCCGGTGCGTCGGGAACGTGGTGTCACTTTCGCGGCGGAGCGGGCCGCTCCGCCCTACCTTCCGCTTCGTGAGCGTCAGTCTATTGAGCGAGCCTCAATACGTTTTATTTCGTGAGCGCACGTGGCGGGCGATCACGGGGGCGAGGTCGGCGAGCTCGGCGGGTTTGCGGACGAGTTCGCGCACGCCGAGTGCACGCAATTTTTCCTGCAACCGGCCGTCGACGTAACCGGACACGAACAGCACCGGGAATCCGGGCGCGACATCGAGGATGCGCGCGGCGAGTTCGCCGCCGTCGAGGTCGGGCATGGCGTAGTCGGTGAGCACGAGGTCGATGTCCTTCCGCTTGGTCAGAAAATGCGCGAGGGCCACGCGCGCGCTGCCGAGCGCGGTGACGCGGTAGCCGAGATGCGCGAGCTGGCCGCGGAGGCCTTCGCGCGCGACGGTGTCGTCGTCGACGAGCAGGATGTGCTGGCCCGAGCCCCGCGGGAGCGGCGCGTTGTCGGCGCGATCGCCCGCGGCGGCCGGCTGCGCGAGCGCGGGCAGGTAGATTTCAAAGGTCGTGCCGCGCCCCGGCTCGCTGTCGACGAAGATGGCGCCGCGGTGGCTTTGCACGATGCCGTGCACGACGGCGAGGCCGAGGCCGGTGCCTTCGCCGGGTTGTTTCGTGGTGAAGAACGGCTCGAAGATGCGCGCGAGCACGTCGGGCGGCATGCCGCAGCCGTTGTCGCGCACGGTGAGCAGCGCGTGCGGGCCGGGCTGGAGGCCGAGGTGCGTCGCGGCGAACTCCGCGTCGACCTCGCGCGGAGCGAGGCCGAGGTCGATGCGGCCGCCTTGCTCCGGGAGCGCGTGCCAGGCGTTGGTGCAGAGATTCATCACGACCTGGTGAATCTGCGTGTCGTCGGCGACGACGGGCGGGCAGCGCGGGTCGATTTTCAACTCGAGCTGCACCATGCTCGGGATCGACGAGCGGAGGAGACGGAACGCCTCGTCGAGCACGGGGTCGAGGCGGCGCGCGACCATGACGCTCTCGTGCTTGCGCGCGATCGTGAGGATTTGCTGGACGAGGTTGCGGGCGCGGTTGCCGGCGCCGACGATGTTTTCCAGCCATGGCAGCGCGCGGTGGTCGGCGGGCAGCTCCATGCGCGCCACTTCGGCCGAGCCGAGCACGCCGGTGAGAATGTTGTTGAAGTCGTGCGCGATGCCGCCGGCGAGCGTGCCGAGCGATTCCATCTTCTGCGCCTGGCGCAACTGGGTCTCGAGCTGGCGCTCGTTGGTGACGTCGGCGGCGACGCCGGCGATGCGGACGACGTTGCCCTCGGCATCGCGGATCGCGAACGCGCGGTCGTGCACCCAGCGCACGCTGCCGTCCGGGCGCGCGATGCGATACTCGAGGTTGTAGCCGTCGTTGCGCGGCAGGGCGGCGAGCGCGTCGTCGAACGCGCTGCGATCGTCCTCGTGGATGGCGTCGAGCCACGACTGCGGTTGCGCGGCGAGGCTCTCGCACTCGCGACCGAAGACGCAGCGGTAGGCCGGGCTGACGTAGATGAACTCGCGACGGGCGGCGTCGGTGAGCCAGAACACTTCGTCGATGTTCTCCGTCACCTGGCGGAAACGCTGTTCGCTCGTGCGCAGCGCTTCCTGCGCGCGGGCGAGATCGCTGATGTCGAGGAGGAGCCAGAGCAGATGCGCCTCGCCGTGCAGCGTGATGCGCGCGACGGACGCGAGGCCGACGCCGATCTCGCCGGATTTGCGGCGGCCGTGGATTTTCACCGCGGTCGCGGCGCCGTGTTCGCGGAGCTGCGTGAGGATCGCGTCGCGCTCCGATGCGTCGGGCCAGAGGTCGGTCGCAAAGGGAGTCTTGCCCAGCAACTCGCCGCGCGCGTAGCCGGTGCCGGCGCAGAAAGCCTCGTTGACGTCGACGAAACAGTTGTCGGCCGCGCGCAGGACGCAGATCGCGGTCGGGCTGAGATGGAAGATCGTCGAGAGCCGCTCCTCGCTCGTGCGCAGCGCTTCCTCGGCGAGTTTTCGCTCGGTGATGTCGCTGCTGACCGTCGTCACCCACCAGCGGCCGGGGCCGAGCGCTTCGAGGTAGGCGACCTGGCTGAACCAGTGCGTGGCGCCGTGCCGATCGAGGCTGCGGAACTCGACGCGCCAGCTCGATTGACGGTTGGCGAGCGCGCGGGTGATGGCGTGGTCGATAGTGGCGCGGTCGTCGGGGTGCATCGCGCGGCGCCAGCTTTCGGCGTAGTTGCTTTCGGGCGCGACATCGAGCGGCAGGACTTCGCGGGCGGCGGTCTCGTCGGCGATGCGCGAGTCCCACGCGAGCGCGGCGGCGTGGAAATCCGGCGCGCCGGGCGGCGGGCCGGGCGGAGCGGTGAGCGTCGTGTGGACGACGATGGTGCGGGCGTGACGGAGGACGTTGCGCAGGGCGGCTTCGGCGACGCGGCGCTGGTGGCGTTCGACGGCGTCGCGCAATTCGCGGGCGACGGCGGGACCGAGGCGCGCGAGGTTGTCCTTCATCACGTAGTCGTTGGCGCCGGAGCGCATCGCGGCGACGGCAATGTCCTCGCCCATCGTGGCGGAGGTGAAAATGAAGGGCAGATCGCGCGCGTCGGCGCGGACGATTTGCAGCGCCGTCTCGCCGGTGAGGTGCGGCATCGAGTAGTCGCTCAGCACGATTTCCCATTCGGGACGGGCGAGCGCACGGCGGAGGTCGGGCGCGGTCTGCACGCGCTCGCAGGTGACGGCGTAGCCGTAGCGCGTGAGCTCGCGGATGAGCAGGAGCGCGTCGTCCTCGGAATCTTCGACGAGCAGGACGTGCAGCGGGGTTTTCATGCGGGCGGGGTGGCGGGGGCGGACGGCAGTTCGTTCAGGACGAGCCAGTAGAGCCCGAGTTGTTGGATGGCGGCGGCGAATTGCTCGAAATCCACCGGCTTGCGCACGTAGCTGTTCGCGCCGAGTTCGTAGCTCTGAAGGACGTCCTGTTGCTCCTGCGAGGTCGTGAGCACGACGACGGGCTGGCAACGCAGCCGCGGATCGGCGCGGATTTCGCGGAGCACGCCGAGGCCGTCGAGCCGCGGCAGTTTCAAGTCGAGCAGCACGATGGAGGGCAGCGCCGATTGTGCGGCGGCGGCGCGCAGCGCAGCGAGCGCGGCGATGCCGTCGCCGACCACGTCGAGAGCGTTGGCGATGTTGGCCTTCTTGAGCGCGCGCTGGGTGAGGCGGACATCGTCTTCGTTGTCTTCCACGAGCAGGATCGAATGCGTTTTCATGACGGGGCGGCGCGGCTGGGGTTGGGGAGGGTGAAGTAGAAAGTGGCGCCGGCACCGGGGAGGCTCTCGGCGTCGACGGTGCCGCCGTGGCGGTGGACGATGCGGCGGACCGTGGCGAGGCCGATGCCGGTGCCGGGAAATTCCTCGGCGGTGTGGTAGCGCTGGAACGCGCCGAAGAGATTGTGCGCGGTGGCGCGGTCGAAGCCGGCGCCGTTGTCGCGCACGAAGAACGCGCGCTGCCCGGCGCGCTCGGCGGCGCCGAATTCGATGCGCGCGTCGGGGCGGCCGGCGGTGAATTTCCAGGCGTTGCCGAGGAGATTTTGGAGAACGTTGCGGAGCAGGGCGGGATCGCCGGTGGCGACGAGGTCGGGGGCGATGACGATCTCGACGCGCTGCGCCGGCGCGGCGGCGGCGAGGTCCGCGGCGAGTTCCGTCGCGAGGGCGGAGAGATTCACCGGCCCCGTGCGCAGCGGGCCGCGGGTGACGCGCGAGAGGCCGAGCAGCGCTTCGATCAGGAAGCCCATGCGCTGTGCGGCCGTGCGGATGCGGCGCAGGGAGTCGCGGCCTTCGTCGTCGAGTTTCGCATCGTAGTCCTCGAGCACGGCCTTGCTGAAGCCGTCGATGCTGCGGAGCGGCGCGCGGAGGTCGTGCGAGACGGAGTAGGAAAACGCTTCGAGCTCGCGGTTGGCCGCCTCGAGTTCGCCGGTGCGCTGGCGGACGCGTTCCTCGAGTTCGCCGTGGGCCTTGCGCAGGCGGCGCTGATGCAGCCAGACGCGGACGCTCTGGGTCGCGATCAGGCCGCCGAGCGCGGCCAGGAGCGCGATGAACCAGCCTTGCTGCCAGACGGGCGGCAGGACGACGAAGTCGAGCGTGGCGGGCGTCGGGTCGACGTTGAAGTCGTTGTCGCGCGCCCGCACGGCGAGGTGGTGCGCACCGGCGGGCAGCGTGAAGAACGCTTCGCCGCCGGCGGGCGTGTAGGGCGACCACGGGCGATCGTCGAGCCGGTGGGAAAATTGCACGTGCGAGTCCGCCGGCTCGCGCCAGGCGGCGGTGCCGCGCCAGAGGATCGACGCGTTGCCCGGTTGCGAAACGCGATCGACGTGCGAGGTGATGACGGTCTCCGGCGGCGCGCCGCTGGGGCGGTAGCGGATCGTCCAGAATTCCTCGCTCGGCGCGACGGGCGGCGATTTCGACCAGCCGCGGCGATTCCAGCCGATGGTGTGGCGGTTGATCCAGAGCGCGCCGCTCGGGGTGGCTTTCAGCGTGCCGCTCTCGTGATCGATGGTCATCGCGGCGGGCAACACGCCGGCGGTCCACGACTGGCCGTCGAAGCGGCTGACGCCGCGATCGGTCGCGACCCAGAGCGAGCCGTCGGAGGTCTGCGCGAAGCTGCGCACGGAGTTGGCGGCGAGGTCGTCCTTGTCCTGGAAATGGCTCCACGTGCGACCGTCGTAGCGGAGCGCGCCGTATTGCCGCGTGCCGATCCAGAAATCGCCCTCGCGGGTGGTGAACATGGACTCGATGATTCCGAAGCGGAGGTTCTTGTCGCCGGTCTGCTCGGTCCAACGCTGGCCGTCGGAGTAGGCGAGGACATTGCGGCCGGCCCAGAGTTTACCGTCGCGGGATTCGCCGAGGCAGACGAATTTCTCGATCGGCTCTACGCGGTGCGATGGCGGCAGCAGCGTGGCGGCAGACTCGGCGCCGTCGGATCGCGGCGAGCGCCCCGGTTGATGGTGGTGCCGCCATTCGCCGGCGCGAAATTGCAGGAGGCCGTCGCGGTGCTCCGCGGGGCCGGAGGAATCCACCGCCGCGCCGAACCACAGCGAGCCGTCGCGCGCCTCGTAGACGCCGCGGTAATCGATGCCCCACGCGAAATCCGGGTGCGTGCGCCGTTGCCAGCCGCGGCCGTCGAAGGTCGCGGTCGCGGCGACGCCGTCGTGGCTGCCCGCGACCCACACCACGCCGTCGCGTGCGCCGAGCAGCGCGACGGGCTTGGCGGGCAAGCCGTCTTCGACACCGTAGCTCGTCCACGTGTCGCCGCGATGCCGCACGACGCGATCGTCGCGATGCAGGAACCACTCGTCGCCCGCGGGGCTTTCCCACTGAAAATTCAAATCGCGCAGCGTGAGCCAGCGCGGGGTCTGGTAATCGAGGCGCAGCACGTCGGTGTTCGGGCCGACGAGCCAGAGCGCGCCGTCGGGCGATTGGGTGAGGAGGTTGGTCGCGAGCGGCAGCGGAATCTCGGGCGATTCGTATTTGCGCCAGACGCCGTCGCGGTAACCGAGGAGCATGTAGCGGGCGGAAAGCCACACGGCGCCGTCGCGCGTTTCGAGCAGTTTGCCGCTGTCGGGGCCGGTGGTCGCCGGGATCGGCAGCGTGCTCCAGCGCGCGCCGTCGAAGAGGCTCACCGCGTCGGCCGCGCCATGCGCGACCCAGAGTGCGCCGTCGCGCCGGGCGAGCAGCGAGGCGAGGCGGCCGCTGGCGAGTCCGTCGGCTTCGTTGAAGAGCGTCCACGCGTCGCCGGCGCGGCGCAGGACTTCGCCGCCGCGCGTGCCGAACCACACGGCGCTCCGGGCATCGACGCAGACGTCGCAGAGATCGACTCGATTTTGCGCGAGGGCCGTCGGGCGCGGTTGCGCGAGCACGGTGTCGGGCAGCAGCTCGATGCGGAGTTCCGCGTAGTCTTTGTCGCCGCGGAGGAGCGCGGCGATGTTGGCGTTGGTGAACAGCGTCCACGTCGCGCCCTGCCAGCGCAGCGCGCCCCACGACGTCGCGGCCCAGATCGTGCCGTCGGGCGCGGCGACGAGTTTGCGCACGTCCGGCGCGCGCGGGCGCGGGGAGCCATCCGTCGGCGCTTCGCTGCAAGGCACCGGGCGTTGATCGCCCGGCGGAAACAGGCGCATCCATTTTCCGTTGGCGAAGCGGCTCATGCCCCACCAACCGCCGACGACGAGCGAGCCGTCGGGCTGGAAACACAGCGCGGCGACCCAGCCGATGAAGGCGTTGTTGTCGGCGAGTTCGCGATGCCATTCGAGGCCGTCGTAGCTCGCGAGGCCGTCGCCCGTGCCGAACCACAGCGAGCCGTCGGGCGCGGCGGCGACGCATTGCGCGTCGAGCCCGCTCAGTTCCGGAAACGATCGCCACCGCCAGGATTCCAGCAACGGGTCCGAGCTCACCGGCTGATACGGACGCGCGCCGTGCAGCGCCACGGCGGCGAGCCCGAGCCACAGGACGTGGCGGGCGAGACGCGCGCACCGCGAGGCAACGCCAACGCCACCGGCGATTATGCCGTCAAAAACGGGGCGGCGGACGAGGAGAGGCATGTCGACCTGCTGCGGGAGGGGGACGAAGCGGAGCACCGAGCAGTGCGTGGCCAGTCGGAAACGCCCGCCACGGTAGGAGCGGCCCCCGATTTTGCCGAGCGAATAGTTCGCTCTCCGCTAGCAGGCGAGGTAGCGGACGCGAGCGAACAGCGGCTTGTCGAGGCTGAGGCCTTCGACGCTGCCGGGCGAGAAGCCGACCGGGCACATGATCGTCACCCAACTGCCGCGCGGGGCCTGAATCGAGATGTGCGAAGCGCTCATGGCGACGATCTCGCGCGGAGCGCGCGGCGTGGCGGGGGCGGGCACGGAAACGGAAGCGGGAGCGGGACTGGTTGGGTTCATGACGAAAACGAGGGCGCCGCGTCTTCCTCGTCCGGGCCGCGACTCCCGGCTGAGGTGCCGGAGCGCGCCTTGCCGCACAGGAAATCGGCGCAAGTTGGACAAAGTTGAGAAAATGGCGGAGCGAAAAACAAGCGGACCCGGCGCCGCACGGGCAACCGGGTCCGCCGTCCTTCCTGTCCCGAAAAATCACAGAGGGGAGCGTGGAGCATGAGCTCGCGGGCGTGCGTTCGCCGCGACGCGCGGCGCGTGCGGTGCCGCGGATGGAGGCGTGGGTGCGGCGGCAATCGCGACCGCGGCCGGCAGCGAGGTCTCGGTGGCGCCGCCGATGAGGTGGCGGAGTTCGGTGATGGCGTCGTCGAGCGCGACGGTTTGGGAGTCGAGCTGCGCGGCGGCGGCGGCGGTTTCCTCGGCATGCGCGGCGTTGCCTTGCGTGACCTTGTCCATCGCGGTGACGGCAGTGTTCACCTGGCCGATGCCGGTGTGCTGCTCGTTCGAGGCGGTGGCGATTTCGCCGACGAGCGCTTCGAGTTCGCGCACGTGGCGGAGGATTTCCTCGAAGCTCCCGGCGACATCGCTGCTGATCTGCACGCCGTGGTGGCTGCGCTGGACGCTGTCGTCGATCTTGGCGGCGGTTTCCTTCGCGGCCGCGGCGCAGCGCTGGGCGAGCGCACGCACTTCCTCGGCGACGACGGCGAATCCGGCGCCGGCGTCGCCGGCGCGTGCGGCTTCGACGGCGGCGTTCAGCGCGAGGATGTTGGTCTGAAACGCGATCTCGTCGATCGTCTTGAGAATATGGGTGATGTCCTGACTGGCCGTCTCGATGGCGCGCATGGCGGTCTGCATCTGCGCCATGCGGGCGTGGCCGGTATCGGCGCATTGGCGGGCGGTGCCGGCGGTCCGACGTGCGGCGGCGGCGTGGTCGGCGTTGCGCCGCGTCATCGAAGCCATCTCTTCGAGCGAGGCGGAGGTTTCCTCGAGCGACGCGGCTTGTTCGGAGGCGCCGTTGGCGAGGCCGTTGCTGGCGTCGGAAATCTGACGCGCGGCGGCGCTGGTTTCGTGGCTGGTGTTTTGCAGGCTCTCGATCGAGCGGCCGAGCGGGCGAACGATGAGGACGCGATTGAGGACGATGAAGCCGCCGGCGATCAGGCCGGTGACCGGCAGCACCCAGGCGAGACTCGAGAACATGCCGGCACGCGCGACAGCGTCGACGCGCGCCAGCGGGGATTTGAGCACGAATGCGCCGTGCACTTCGCCGGTTTTCCAATTTTCCATGGCGAAACCGAGGAGATCCTTGCCGTCGTGCGTCGGGCTGTCGATCGGGTCGCCGTGGCAGGTGAGGCAGTCGGCGCTGAGCTTGATCGGGCGCGCGTAGACGAGGAGATTGGCGGCGCGATCGATGCGGATGTATTCCTCGCGCTGACCGCTCTCGAGATCGGCGAGGATGGCGGCCTCCTCGGGCGTGGGATTGTTCTGCGGGTTGCGCGCCTGGTGCTTGGGCACGCGGAACTCGAAACCTTCCTGCTGCGCGGCCTTCGCGATCGCCTCCCACGCGGCGACGACGGGAATGGTGCGGTAAAGTGTGGAGCTGCGGAGATCGCCGCTCGCCCGGTATTCGGCGAGGAGCTTCTTGCGGTCGAACGCGCCGCCCTGGCCGAGGCGCGAGATGCTTTCGCGGACGTGCTCGGCTTCGACGATCGCGGCGCGCATCGTGGCGATGGTGAGGCTGGCGCCTTGACGGTGAATCACGACATTCTGCACGACGAGGGTGACAGTGACGGTGAGCAGCACTGCCAGCAGCGTGCCGGCAATGATCTTGGTGCCGATTTTCATTGGGGGGCGGAAGGGGTGGCCGCTACCAACAACGACGCAGCGGCGGGCGCGATGCGTCACAGAATGGTCAAAATCGGGCTTCGCTTTGCCGGCGACCCGTCGATAATAGACTCAGTCCCATGCCCATTCCCGATGCAGCGGCGGCTCCACGGGTGCTCATCGTCGACGATGACGAGGAGGCGCGGCGCGCGTTGACGACGCTGCTGCGCGCGCTCGGCTACGCGACCGACGAAGCGGCCAACGGCCGCGAGGGCCTCGCGCGCATCGCGGCGGCGGCGCCCGACGTGCTGCTGCTCGACATCGACATGCCCGAGATGAACGGCTGGCAGGTGCTCGCCGCGCTGCGCGAGCGGAACTACGCCGGCGCGACGATCGTGCTCACGGGCGCCGATACGACCGAGGACGCCGTGCGCGCGCTGACGGCCGGTGCGGACGATTTTCTGGCCAAACCGTGCGAGCAGCGCGAACTCGTCGCGCGCGTGAACGCCGTGTTGCGTCGCGTGCGCAAGCCGCGTGCGCGGGAAAGCGTGCTGCAGCTCGGCGATGTGCGCATCGACTTCGCGGCGCGCAAGGCGGAGATCCGCGGCGCGCCGCTGGCGCTGACGCGGATGGAGTTTCGCCTGATCGAAGAGCTCGCCGCGGAGCCGGGGCGCTCGCTCACGCGGGAGGAATTGCTGCAGAAGGTCTGGCGGTATTCTCCCGGCGCCTCCTCGCGCACGGTCGACACCTACATCTGGCGACTGCGGCACAAAATCTGTCCGACGCGGAGCCGCCCGCAGTGCATCGTGACCACGCCCGACGGCTACCGGCTCGCGACGCCCGACGCCCTGGTCGCCGCGCCGGACCTGCGTGCGGTGGCGCCGCGGCCTGTGCCGGACGAGTAGGAATGCCGCTGTGCGAGCGGCGCTCGTTCACCGCTCGACGAGCGACGGCGACGCGTTACCGGTTCGGACATGCAGTCTGCGGAATGGCCCGTGTTTCTCCTGATGTGCGTGACGATGTCGCTCACGCCCGGCCCGAACATGATGTATCTCACCTCGCGCGCGCTGTGCCAGGGGCGCGGCGCGGCGATCCTCTCGCTCTGGGGCGTGGCGACGGGTTTTCTGATTCACCTGACGGTCGCGGCGAGCGGACTCGCCGCCGTGCTGCGTGCGACACCGGCGGCCTACAACCTGATCCGCTACGCGGGCGTCGCGTATCTGGCGTGGCTCGCGTGGAAAGCGCTGCGGCCCGGCGGCAGCGCGTTGCAGACGAGCCGGCTGCCGGATGCGACGCCGCGGCAGTTGTTCTTCATGGGTTTCATGACGAACGCGCTGAATCCGCAGGCGGCGTTCCTCTACCTGTCGATCTTTTCGCAATTCATCCACCCCGAGCGTGGCGGCGTGCTCGGGCAGAGCCTCGTGCTCGGCGCGGTGCAAATCTCGATCAGCTTCGTGTGCAACGCGGCGATCATCTTCGCCGCCGGCGCGCTCGGCCGCACGGTGGCGGAGAAACCGTGGGGGCTGAAAATTCAGCGCTGGGTGATGGGCAGCGTGCTCGGCGCGCTGGCGGTGCGGCTGGCGCTCGTGGCGCCGCGGTGAGGGGCGGATCGGTCCTCGGAACGGCGATATTATATCGCCGCTCCTTGAGATCGTCGCGGCGCGTTCCGGAGCCGCGTGGGGCGGCGCGTCAGGCGTCTTGGAAGAATTTGTCGCTCGCTTCGCCGTGCGTGGACGCGCCGGCGTGGACGGGCGCGTGGGCGTGCGTGGCGGCGTGGTGCGGTGCGCGCGACGCGGTGGACAGGTGCGGTCTCGCCGGCGCGTGCGGGGGAGTGGGGGCGGTTGCGCGGGCGGCGGCGTTGCCGGCGAGCGCGAGCAGTTCGCCGACGAGCTTCTGCACCTCGGCGGATTGCGCGTTGAGCTCCTCGGCGGCGGCGGCGGATTCCTCGGCGGCGGACGCGTTGCTTTGCGTGACCTTGTCCATCTGCGAGACGGCGCCGTTCACCTGGCCGATGCCCTGGCTCTGCTCGGCGGAGGCGGTGGCGATCTCGCCGACGAGCGTGTCGACTTGGCGCGCGCCGGCGACGATCTGCTGGAGCGA
Source organism: Opitutia bacterium (assembly GCA_016187945.1). Taxonomy (GTDB): domain Bacteria; phylum Verrucomicrobiota; class Verrucomicrobiia; order Opitutales; family Opitutaceae; genus Didemnitutus. The sequence continues at coordinate 291,305 of JACPIT010000004.1, read as the reverse complement.
GGCGGCGACCTTGCCGGAGATTTGCACGCCGGCTTCGCTCTTGGCGACGGAGTCTTCGATCTTCGCGGCGGTCTCCTTGGCGGCGGTGGCGGAACGCTGCGCGAGGGCGCGGACCTCCTCGGCCACGACGGCGAAACCGGCGCCGGCTTCGCCCGCGCGCGCGGCCTCGACCGCGGCGTTGAGCGCGAGGATGTTCGTCTGGAATGCGATTTCGTCGATCGTCTTCACGATCTTCGCGATCTCGCCGGAGGAATGCTTGATGGCGTCCATGGCGGATTTCATCGCGTCCATGTCGGCGGCACCGGTGTCGGCGGCGACGCGGGTTTGCGCGGAGATTTCCTTGGCCTTCACGGCGCTCTCGGCGTTGCGCTTGGTCATCGACGCCATCTCCTCGAGCGAGGCGGAGGTTTCCTCGAGCGAAGCGGCCTGCTCGGAGGCGCCTTCCGCGAGCGACTGGCTCGAGCTGGAGACCTGGCCGGCGGCGGCGGACGTTTGCTCGGCGCCGGCGGCGAGGCGCGAGCCGATGGAGCCGAGCGCGCGGTTTGCGGTCCGGGTGATGAACCACGCGATGGCGACCGCGGCGACGACGGCGAACGAGAGACCGAAGAGGAGGACGAGTTTGCCGAGATGCGCGGCGTGCGTGACATCGCCGACGCCGCGCTGGAGATTCTGCTGATTGAAATCGATGAGCTCGTTCAATTGCGTGCAGAGCCGCTCGTAGGCTGGATCGACGCGTGTGGCGGCGGCGCGGATCGCTTCGTCGGTCTTGCCGGCGTCGACGAGGGCGACGACAGCTTTGAACTCCGTGACGAAGTCGACGCGCGCCTGCTTGAAGCGGTCGAACATCGCGCGGTCGCGCGGATCGGTGATCGTAGCGTCGTAATCGGCGATCACCTGGTCGATCATGCCTTTGTTGGCCGACAGACGCTGCCCGACCGCGGCGCGATCGGGCGTGCTGAGGTATTTTTGGACGAGGCCGTAGTTTTCGCGGAAGGCGAGGCCGACGCGCAGGATCGCGAGCGTGCCCGGCATCGGATCGGTGGCGAGGTAGTTGCCGGAGTCGGCGACGGCGAGGAAGCGGTTGAGCGAGACGAGTCCGAACGCGAGCGTGAAGGCGATGACGAGGGCGAAGCCGAACGTCACGCGTTGACCGAGGGAGCGAAGGTTCATGGTGACAGAGTGCGCGCGACGAGGCCGCGGCCGGTCTCGCGGGAGAACCGGTGGCGATCGAGCGAGTGCGCACGAACGGAGCTGCGGGAACGAGCGCCAGAGAACCGGAAGCCGCGGGCGCAGAGCGCGAAGCGGCACGCCGGGACCGGGGGCGCCGGCGGGTGAGTTTCGGCGGCGTCACCCATTGGCCGTTTCGTGGACGAAGAAAATGCGAGCCTCATCACCCTCTCCGCGACGCGGCGGTCGAACGAACGAATCCTCTGCGGCCACACCGGCGGAGGGCGGTGCGTTTGCAGGCAAGCGCGACGATACTGTGTTGTTTTCACAACCAGGCGGAGAGAGAGGTGACCGTCCTCTCCATCGACGCGCGGAGGCGGCGAGTTTAGGGAAATCCCCCGATGGCGACCGGGATTACGTTTGATGACACGCTTCGCGCGGGCGCGCGCGGCGCTCAGCCGGCGGGGAAGCGGCACGTGAAGGTCGAGCCCTCGCCCGACGCCGTCGTGAAGCGCATGCTGCCGCCGTGCCGCTCCATCAGGCGATGGACGATCGCGAGGCCGAGGCCGGCGCCTTTGCCCTTCGGCTTGGTCGAGAAAAACGGTTCGAACAATCGCGCCTGCGTCGCGGCGGCGATTCCGGTGCCGTGATCGCGCACGCTGAACTCGACGTGGGCCGGATCGTCCGGCGCGGACTGCACGACGAACTCGATCGTGCCGCCTTGCGGCATGGCGTCGCGCGCGTTGGTCGCGAGGCAGAGGATGATTTGCTGCAACTGCGTGAGGTCGGCGCGGATCGCGGGCGACGGCTCGCGCACGACGACGTCGATGAAATACGCCGCGCCAAACTGCTCGCGCAACGAATGCGCGAACGGCGTGACGACGGAGGCGAGCGAGAGCGTCTCGAGCGGGCCGTCCGCGCGCGGGTGGAAAAACTGGAGCTGTCGCAGGATGCCCGCGCCGCGCTGGACGGCGCGACGGATGTTGTCGATGTGTCGCGGCGTGTGCGGACCGGTCAGATCCATCTCGATCAAGCCGGCGCTGCCGCTGATGGCCGCGAGCACGTTGTTGAAGTCGTGCGCGACGGAGCCGGCCAAGTGGCCGAGCAGTTCGTATTGCGTGGCGCGAGCGGCGGAAGCCGCCGGAGCGGGCGAGGGCAGGGAAGACATGGAAAAGATGACACGGCCCGCGGGGCAGTGGCCGGCGGGTTGAATGTAGCCGATAAATCGACCTGAAGCCACCCGGCTTGAGCGGAAAAGCGTCCGCGCACGCGCGACGCAGATTTGCCGCACGCTGTTCCGGTGGCGCGGCGCCGGGGCGTTGACGCGTCGTGCCGCGCGCCGACACTCGGTGCGTGAAAATCACCTATTACCTCGAAGTGACTTCCTCGTGGTGTTTCTGGGCGGAGCCGACCTGGGCCGAACTGAAGCGACGCTACGCGGAGCGAGCCGAGTTTCAGTGGAAGATCGCGCTGATGAACGCGGACGATTTTCCGGCGAGCCACGCGCAATACGACTGGTTCCTCCAGCGCAGCGCGTCGGTGCTGGGTTCGCCGTTCGTGCCGAACTCCGGCTACTACGAACTGCCGCTGCCGCACGGTTATCCCGCGGCGAGCGCCGTCGCCGAGGCGGCGCGCGATCTCGGCGTCGCGGGCGACGAGGTGCGCTGCGCACTCTCGCAAGCGGCGTATCGCGAAGGCAAAAAAGTCGGACGGCTCGACGTGGCCGCGGAAATCGCGGCGGCCGCGAGCGGACTCGATGCGGCGCTCCTGCGCGAGCGCGCGCAATCGCGCGAGGTCGCCGCACGCCTGCAGGCGACGACGGCGGAGTTTCACGCGTTGCAGGTGAGCCAGCGCCCGACGTTCGTGATCGAGGACGCGATCGGCGATCGCGCCGTTTTCTCCGGCCTCGTGCGCCTCGAGCCGCTCGTCGCGACGATCGATGCGATGCAGGCGGACGTGGCGGCTTACGCGGAGTTTCGGACGCGCCGTCCGGGGCCGCCGGCCTGACGCGGCGAAGTAGCGGCGTTTCTCGCGCGGACGCGCTTCGCAAGAATTGCACAGGCAATTTGCGCGGGGTGTTCACCAACCGATGCGAGGCGGAGCGCGGGCGTTTTCTGGTAGGGTGAGTTGGATGTTCAAAAACACCCCCACAACTCGCATCCTCGGCAGCGTCCTCGCAGCGCTGCTGATCACCGCCTCGGCCTCTGCGGCTGAGCCCAAGACCGGTTGGAACGTTCGTGTCGGCGCTACTTACGTCGATATGGCCGACAAGTCCGACGCGTTCTCCGCCCTCGGCATCAACTTCGCGGCCGACGCTGTCAGCGTCCAAAGCAAGTTCATCCCGGAAATCGACGTGAACTACGCGTTCACGCCGAATTGGTCCGCCCACGTCGTGCTGACGATCCCGCAGAAGCATGACGTGAAGCTCGCCGGCGTCGGCAAGCTCGGCACCTTCCAGGAACTGCCCCCGCACTTCATGGCGGTTTATCACTTCGCTCCCGATCAGGCGTTCCAGCCCTACGTGGGCGCCGGAGTGAACTTCACTCTGATCTGGAACAAGAAACTCAGCGTGGCCGGTGTGCCGCTCGATCTCGAGAGCAGCAGCCTCGGCCTCTCTGGCCAGGTCGGCTTCGACTACGATCTCGGCAACGGCCAATACATCAACGTCGACCTCAAGAAGACGTCGCTCGGCAGCGATGTGTTCGCGGGCGGTTCCCGCCTGACGACCGCGAAGCTCAACCCGTGGATCTTCTCCATCGGCTACGGATGGAAGTTTTGACGGGAGGAATTTGAGCGCAGTGTAACTGCGCACCAAACGACAGGGCGGGCAGCGTGGAGCCCGCCCTGTTCGTTTGGGGCCTTCAAAACGACGACCCGCAGCCGAACGCCGCGGGTTTGGTTTTTGTAGGAGCGGCTTTATGCCGCGATTGGATCGAGGTGCATGCCGCGCGCGAATCGCGGCGTAAAGCCGCTCCTGCAGTTCCCGCGCGCTGCGCGCGGGAAAACAGAAACCGCCACCGACTCCGCACGGGCGTGCGGCGCGGGTGGCGGCGAAGCTGACAAAACAAAATGCAGGTCTAGGCGACCTGCACTTCGGCGACTTTCCGATAGCGTTCCGGCGGGATCTTGAAGCGATGGCCGGAGCCGAGGTCGGTGAAGATGTGCCACGGGCCGTGATCGGCGCTGTGGACGAACACCTCGAGCAGTTGTCCCTTTTCGTAGGAGTATTCTTCCATGGCGAACTCGTGGTCGGCGTGCTCGATCGCCTCCCCGAGTTCACCGCTGTGTGGCTCCGTGATCTCGATTTTCCAAGTCATGGTGTGCAAGCGGGGTTGAAGCTCTTGCGTCGATGACGGGGCGCTTGGTCCGCCGGGGTCGCGTTCTTTCGCGCGGTCCCGGTAAGCGTCTCGGGCGCGAGCCAGAGAGTGCGCAACTTCACGGCGCGGTCAAGTGTCCGCCCTGCGCAAAACTTGGCTGAAGCCGACCGGAGGTTGCCCGCGACCCGCACGCGCAGGCGCGAGGCGCGGGGGGCGCGTTCAGGTGTGCGTCGGATGCAGGATGGGCTCGTGGTCCTTGCGGAACGAGCGGATCGCGAGCGCCAAGGCGCACAGGACGAGAAACGCCGCCTCGAAGAACGCGATGCCGGGGAGCTTCACGCTGCGTTCGGGCGCGATCGCCCAGCCGAAGCTCCACGTGCCCATGAGCGCCGCCGGAATCGCCGCCAGGCTTTGCAGGCCGATGAACACGCCTTGCACCGCGCCCTGCTCGTTCGCCGGCACGTGTTTCGTGATGTAGGATTGCAGCGCCGGCCCCGAGATGCCCGCGAGCGAGCCGAACACGATGATCGCAAAGATCATCCAGCCTTCATAGGCGAGGCCGTAGCAGACGTGCGCGCAGCAGGAGATGATCATGCCGACCACCACCGCGCGCGTATCGCCCAGCTTCGGCACGATTTTTCGCACGAGCGTCGCTTGCACGATCCCCATCAAGAGACCGGAACACATCAGCGAAAATCCCACCGTGCGCATCGTCCACTGATAGCGGTGGAGCGTGTAGAGCGTCCACGTGCTGAACAGCGTCATTTGGGCGAGCATCAGGATGAAATAGCTCCCCGCGAGCGACAGCACGGCGGGGAACCGCTCGAGTGCGACGATCGCGCCGATCGGATTCGCCCGCTGCCACGAGAACGCCCGCCGGTTTTCCGGTTTCAACGATTCGGGCAACACGAAGAATCCGAACACCCAGTTCGCCGCCGCGCACCCCGCTGCGACCCAGAACGGCAGACGCAGGTCGATGTCGCCGAGCCAGCCGCCGATCGCGGGACCGAGGACGAACCCGATGCCGAATGCCGCGCCGAGCAAACCGAACGCGCCCGCCCGTTTCTCGGGCGGCGTGACGTCGACGATGTAGGCGTTCGCCGTGGCCATGATCCCGGCCGTCAAGCCGGCAATCACGCGCGCGACGACGAGCCACGACAGCGTCGGCGCGTTGGCCATGATCACGTAGTCGATCGCCGAGCCCGCGGTCGCGATGAGGATGATGCGCCGGCGACCGAAGCGGTCCGAGAGCGAACCGAGGACCGGCGAACCGATGAACTGCATCAGCGCATAAACCATCACGATCACGCCGTAGGCGTGCGCACCAGCCGTCTCGTTGCCGCCCTGCATCTCGACGATGAGTTTCGGCAACACGGGAATGAGCAACCCCATGCCCATGATCGCGAGCACCATGGTGACGAAGATGAAACTGAGCGCAGGCGTGCGCGCGGGCGTGGAGGTCATGGCGCGCGACGTTACGGGCGCTCACGTCGCCGGCAAGCGGGCAATGGAGAGCGGCGCGCGAGCAGGCCGAACGGCGCGATGAAGCCGAGTTCAAACACGCCTGCGCGGCGCGATCTTTGGCGGAACGGCGATAAAATATCGCCGCTCCGGGGCGGAGACACCGCGCTACTCGTGCGTCTCGCCGCGATAAACCTTCTCGCCGGCGGTCACGCGGATCGGCAGGCGATTCTCCTTCGGCGGCAACGGACACGTCGCAAACGGCGTGAACGCGCACGGCGGATTTTGCGCGCGGTTGAAATCGAGGACGATCTTCCCGTCTTTCGGCGGCTCGGCGTAGAGGAAGCGGGAAGCGCCGTAGGTCTCGGTGCCACTCGTCTCGTCGGCGATGATGAAGAACAGCGGTTCATCCGGCCCGCCTTCGAGCACGGGCAGCAGCTCGATCGTCCGACCGTCGCGCGTGAATACCGCTTTGCCGGGGACGGGCATCGTCGACGTTTGGCCGAGCACGTTCGTGATCGGGATCATGCGCGGCTGCTCGAACGCCACCCACGTCGCCTCGATGCGCCAGCTCGGGTCGATCTCGAAATAATCGATGCCCGCGAATCCCGTGCGGCGCGCGCTCTCGCTGTCGCGCACGCGCAGGCCGATTTTTTCGCCGCGCTTGATGACGAAGAAACTCACGTTGCGCGCCGCCACGAGGCTGGGTTTGCCCGCGCCGTAGCTCAGCTCGACCGGATGCTCGCCGGCGGCCACGCCATCGACGTTCGCGAGCGAAGCCGGCGCGGCGAGGAAGCTGGCCTTGCCGTCTGCGGTGAGGTGCACGGTCCCGAGATAGGCCGCGCCCGCGGAAAGGCGGATGCGGTTGTCCTCGGCGGAGCCGACCGTGTTGTCGCCGAGTTGCAGCCAATGCAGGCCGATGAGCGACAGCCAGCCGTCGGGCGCCGTCAACCGGCCGACGCGCTCGGAGCGCCATTGGGCGATCGTTGCGGCATAGTCGTCCGCTCGCAGCGAGACGGCGCCGAGGAGAAGGACGAGCGTGAGTCGGGAAAGAAGCGCGAGACGCATGCGCGGATCATTGGCGCCGCCGCCGCGCGCTCAATCGGGAAATCCTCGCCGATTCCCGGCGCGCCGGCCGCCGGCGAGTCGTGAGTCGACGGCGTGCGGGCGCTCGCCGCCGCGCGATCGACGACTCGCGCGTGTCACAGCGCCGCCGCTGCCCAGGCCGGCAGCTCGACGCTGCGACCTTCGACGAAGTCGCGGAGCAGATTCTGCAACCACGGCCGCGCGCAGCGGCAACGGTGCATCGTCAGGTATTTCGCGCCGTCGCGCTCGCTGATTTCGTAGCGCTCGACTTGGATCGTGATCGGCGTGCGCTCGCCGTCGAGCAGGCACGTGCCTTCCATCGTGCGCGCACGCGAGTCGATCCGCAGCTCCTGCAACCGGCCGTAGCGCGCGATGCGGTTGTTCAGGTAGGCTTGGGCGGCGCGACTCGCCATCGCGTCTTTGGCGGCGGAAAACATACTATCCGATACCGCGGCGCGCCGCCGATGTTCCCTCCCGCGCGAGCGGCGCGACCGGCGCCGCGCCGCGAAGTGCCGGGGGCGAAACCCGCGCTCGCGCCTGCGGAGGCGCCCCCATTTGTGGCGCCGGCTCGTCGTGTCGACGAGCGGCACCTTGCGGGCGGCGTGGGCGCATGCTACCGTTCAGGCATGATCCCACGTCTTGTCGCTGTCTTGAATCGGGCGTCGCTCCGTCTCTTCCGCGAGGATCAGCCGACCGGCGCACTTGGACCTCATTTCACGCTCATCGAGGCCGCGGATTTTCCGGAGGGCCACCAGCCCTACACGGGAAACGACTCGGATTTCGCCGGCCGCTTCTCGCGCGGCACGGGCAATGGTGCGTCGATCGACGAACGATTGCCGATGCAGGAGGAATACGAGCGTCGCAACATCGCCGAGATCGCGCGCGAACTCTCGCGCTTCCTCGCGCGCCATCCGGGCCTCGCTTGGGACTACGCCGCCGGTCCGGGCCTCCATCACGCCGTGCTCGAACGTCTGCCGGCCGAGCAGCGTGCGCGGCTCGATCGGGCGGAAATCAAGGATCTCACGAAAATCGCGCCACAGGAGCTCGCGCGGCATTTCCCGGTCGTCGCGGCGCGGTGAGCGATTCGGGTTAGCTGTCCTCGAGTTGCACTTCCCGCTCGCGCAGAAATGGCACGAGCTCGTCGACGCCGAAGTCCGCGAGGATGTCGCCGTGCCAGTCGAGCATGGGCGCCTTGGTTTGCCCGGACTTGCGATGCAGCTCCGCGCGCGCGGCGTCGTCGCGCGTCACATCCTTCTGTTGGTAACCGATGCCGTGAGCGTCGAGAAACTCGATGGCCTCGTCGCACCACGGGCAGCCGGGCTTGATGTAGAGGATGGGAAGTCGTTCCGCCATGCATGCACCGACACGGTGGCGCGCGGAAAGTTCGCGCGGACCAGCGCGTGACGAGCGGCGCGGCGCGTTTGCCCGAAAAGCCGCTGCGAGCTTCGCCGAGTCCGTGTGGGGAAAACTGCGGCGCGCGCTTTCGGGCGAAACGGGCGGCAGCGCGCTTTGCAGTTCGCGGTCCGTGCCGCACGGTGCATTCCGCGCCCGCGGTCTTCCGCCTTCCTTCCGCAGCGCGGTCAACCTCACCTCCGCTTCTCTCATGGAATCGTCCCACGAACAGATCATCGCCTGGCTGCACGATGCGCACGCGATGGAGCGCAACGTCGAGCACGTGCTCGGCTGGCACCTCAAGGAGGCGCAGAATTATCCCGCCGTCCGCGAGCAGCTCGAAAAACATCTCGCGGAAACGCGCGAGCACGCGCGCCGCATCGGCGCTGCGCTCGAGGCGCTCGGTGCCCACGCCTCGGTTGCCAAGGATCTCGCGGCCGGTGCCTTCGGGGCGCTGCAAGGAATGAGCACCGGCATTTTTCGCGACGAGCCGGTCAAAAACGCCCTCGCCGAATACGCGATGGAGCACCTCGAGATCGCCACTTACAGCGCTTTGATCGCGGCGGCGGAGGGGGCGGGGTTCGTCGATCTCTCGCATACCTGCAGCGACATCCTGCGCGAGGAGACGGCGATGGCGCTCTGGCTCGAGGACCGGATTCCGCAGATCACGCGCGAGTATCTCGAACGCGTGCCGAACGCGGGTTGACGGCTTCAGTTTCCCTCGTGCGTGCCGATGAGAGGGGGGCGGCCCCGCTTGCCGCCGCGCGTGAATTCCGTCACCGCACCTCCCTTCCCGCTCACGGGCATCGACGCCGCATTGTCCGACGCCGCGCGCGATCGCCTGCTCGCGGCGATCCTGGCGCACGCGCCGACGCTCGTCGCGATCTTCGATGCCGCGAACAGCCGTGCGCTCTACCTGAACGATTTCGGCCGGCGCTGGCTGACGGCCGAGCCGACGGCGAAGCTGCACGCGTTCACGTTGCCCGACATCTTCGGCGTCCGCTCGCTCGATCTGCTCAACAACACGATCCTGCCGCACACGCAGGTGCTCGGCGGCTGGCGCGGCGCGTGCGAGCTGCGGGACGTGTGGGGCAGCGAGACCTCCGTCGAGCTGGCGATGCTGAAACGCGTCGTCGACGGGCAGCCGTATTATTGCGTCGCCGCCACGCGACTGCCGACCACCGCCGCGATCCATGCGGCCTACGATCGCGAACTGCTCCAGGCGCTCCTCGAGACCGTGCACGATCAGGTCTATTTCAAGGACCGCAACAGTCGCTTCCTGCGCGTGAGCCGCTCGCTGGCGAAGAAGGACGGTTGCGCGGAACCTTCGGCGCTGATCGGCAAGACGGATTTCGACCGGTTCACCGCCGAGCACGCGCAGCCGGCGTTCGAGATGGAGCAGACGATCATGCGCACCGGCGATTCGGTGCTCGACGTCGAGGAGAAGGAGGTCTGGCCGGACGGTCGTGTGTCGTGGGTTTCGACCTCGAAGTTCCCGTTGCGCGACTCCGAGGGCGAGATCGTCGGCACGTTCGGCATCTCGCGCAACATCACCGAACAGAAACTCGCCGAGGCGGAGCGCCGGGAAATGGAAGCGCAACGGCATCTCGCGCAGCGCATGGAGTCGATCGGCGGCCTCGCCGCCGGCATCGCGCACGAGATCAACACGCCGACGCAATTCGTGACCGACAACGTGCACTTCCTCCGTCGCTCGTTCGCGCAGCTCGCGGACCTGCTGAAGGCCTGCGACGCGCTGCGCGCCGCGGCGACGGCGAGTCCGGAGTTGCGCGAGCAGGCCGCGGCCGTGGCGAAGTTGCGCGAGGACGTCGAACTCGACTACCTGTTGACGGAAATTCCGCAGACGCTGACGCAATCGCTCGAGGGCCTCCAGCGGGTCGCGCGCATCGTGGGTTCGCTCAAGGAATTCTCGCACCCCAACAACGCGCACAGCTCCACCGCCGATTTGAATCACGTGATCGAGACCGCCGTGAACGTGACGCGCCACGAGTGGAAATACGTGGCCGAGGTCGTCTGCGAACTCGCCCCGGACCTGCCCACCGTGCCGTGCGTCGTGGACGAGTTCAACCAGGTCATGCTGAACCTCATCGTGAACGCCTCGCACGCGATCGGCGACGCGTTGAAGCAGTGCGACGACGGCAGCGTGCGCGGCAAGATCACGATCCGCACGCGCCGGGAGGACGACTGGGTCGAGGTCGAGGTCGAGGACACCGGCACCGGCATCCCCGAGGCGCACCGCGCGCGCATCTTCGAGCCGTTTTTCACCACCAAGGAGGTCGGCCGCGGCACCGGCCAGGGTCTGACGATCGTCCACCGCGTGATCGTGAAGCGTCACCACGGCACCGTGAACTTCGACACCGAGATCGGTCGCGGCACCGTCTTCAAAATCCGCCTCCCGCTCGCCGGCGAAACGTGTCTCTCCGCCGCGCCCGAAACCAACTCCGCTCCATGAACGCCCGCCTGCTCATCGTCGACGACGACGCCAACCTGCTCGCCGCCTTTCAGCGCAATCTGCGCAAGCAATTCTCCTTCGACACCGCCCTGAGCGGCGCCGAGGCGCTCCAGCTCCTCGAAACGAAAGGGCCCTACGCCGTCGTGCTCGCGGACATGAACATGCCCGGCATGAAAGGCATCGAGCTGCTCGAACGCGTGCGCCAACGCGCGCCCGACACGGTGCGAATGATGCTCACCGGCAACGCCGACCAACAGACCGCGGTCGACGCCGTGAATCGCGGCGAAGTCTTCCGTTTCCTCAACAAACCCTGTCCGCCCGAAACGCTCGTGCCGGCGCTCGAGGCCGCGTTGCGCGCCTACGAACTTCTCCGCATCGAACGCGAGCTGCTCGAAGGCACGCTCGCCGGCAGCGTCAAGGTGCTCGTCGACGTGCTCGGCATGATCTCTCCGCACGCGCTCGGACGCGGCCAGCGGCTGCGCGACTCGATGGCGCGTTTCGCGCGTTTCGTCGGCACCGGTCCGCTCTGGGAACTCGATCTCGCCGCGCTGCTGGTGAACATCGGCTACACCGTCGTGCCCTACAATGTGCTCCGGAAACTGGGCTCGGGGCTCGAACTGCTGCCGGAGGAACAGCACATCGTCGAACGCACGCCGCGTATCGGCCACGACTTGCTCATCGAGATTCCGCGTCTCAAGCCCGTGGCCCGCGCCGTCCTCTATCAATCGGCGCGCTTCGACGGCAGCGGTTTTCCCGGCGACGGCCTCGCGGGCGAGTCGCTGCCGGTCGCGAGTCGGATGATCAAAATCCTGAGCGACCGCCTCGACCTCGAGGACGACGGCGTGGTGAAACGCCGCGCGTTCGAGGCGATGAACGCCCGCACCGGCTACTACGATCCGAAGTTGCTGGAGAAATGCTTCGAGTGCTTCGGCGATTTCCTCGCGAACACGCTCAGCTCCGACCGGCCCGTGCACCAACTGCCGCTCCACTCGGCGCAGGCGGGCGACGTCGTGGTGTCGGACATCGCGACGCGTTCGGGCTTCACGCTCGTGCGCGCCGGCACCGTCCTGACCGCGATGGTGATCGCGCGCCTGGAAAATTTCCTGCAACTCGGCGAACTCCAGGAGCCGCTGCTCGTGCAGCGCCCGACGCCCGAGGAGGCCCAGCGCGCCGCCGCGGCGCCGCAACTCACGCCAGCAGGCTCTTGAGATCGGCGAGACTGAGCCGCGCCGCCGCGGCGTCGCTCGCCTCGAACACGTCGGCGAGCAGCGCGCGTTTCGCGTCCTGGAGCGCCATGACCTTTTCCTCGACAGTGCCGGAGCAGATCAGCCGGTAACTCGTCACGACTCTCGTCTGGCCGATGCGGTGCGTGCGGTCCGTCGCCTGCGCTTCGGCGGCGGGATTCCACCACGGGTCGTAGTGCACGACGACGTCCGCGCCGGTGAGATTCAGACCGGTGCCGCCGGCCTTGAGCGAGATGAGGAAAACGGGCACGTCGTCGCTCGACTGAAACCGGTCGACCTCGGCCTGGCGCGCCTTCGCGCTCATCGAGCCGTCGAGGTAGCAGAAAGCCACGCCCTGCGCTTCGAGCTCCTCGCGCAGCAGCGCCAGCAGCGAGGTGAATTGCGAGAAGACCAACATGCGGTGGCCTTCGTCGATCGACTCGGCGAGCAGTTCGCGAAACGCGTCGAGCTTGGCGGAGTCGGGGTAGGGCGAACCGTCCCCGGTGAGCCGAGGCTTTGGTGTGGACGCGGACGACGGCTCGTCGGGGACGACTCGCCCTACCTTTTCCAGCAAGCGCGGGTCGCAGCAGATTTGCCGCAGGCGCAAAAGCTGCGTGAGCGTCGCGAGGCGCAGGCGGTTTTCCGAGGCGCCTTTCGCAGCGAGGTCGATCAACTCGCGTTCGCTGTCCTCCTGAAGTCGGCGATAGAGTTGCGTCTGCGCGGCGCTCGGCTCGCACCAGACGACCTGCTCGATTTTCGGCGGCAGCTCGGGTGCGACGGCGCTCTTCGTGCGTCGCAGGATGTAGGGCGCGGTTTGCGCGCGGAGCCGCTCGTCGTGAAACGTGCGCTCGTCGCGCTTCAGGCCCGGCGGGAGCTTCGGCACGAAGCCGGGCATCAGAAACTCGAAGAGCGAGCGCAGATCGTCGAGCGAGTTTTCGAGCGGCGTGCCGGTGAGAAGAAAACGGCCGCGACCGCGCAGCGCGCGGAGCGATTGCGCAGCTTGCGTGCGGCGGTTCTTCAAGTGCTGCGCCTCGTCGGCGAGCACGAGGTCGAACTCGACGCTCTCGAACAAGGCGACGTCGCGTGCGAGCGTGCCGTAGGAGGTCAGCACGAGATTGTGCGCGGCGAAATCGACCGCGGCGAGGCGCTGCGCCCCGTGATGGACGAACGTCCGCAACGCCGGCGCGAACCGCGCGGCCTCCCGGCGCCAGTTTTCCATCAGCGAGGCGGGCACGACGACGAGGTGCGGACGCGCGGCGCGCGCGGCGCGGTTTGGGGTGGGAGGGGCTTTGTGCCCCGACGTTGACTTCTCGTCGGGGCATAGAGCCCCTCCCACCAACGCGTCCGCGGTGGCCGCGGCGAGCAGCGCGAGCGCTTGCGGCGTTTTGCCGAGGCCCATCTCATCGGCGAGGATGCCGCCGAGCTGCTGACGGTAGAGGTGCCAGAGCCACGCGACGCCGAGCTGTTGGTAGGGGCGCAGCGTCGCGGCGAACCACGCGGGGATCGGCGCGGGCGCGAGCGTGGAGAGATTGTGCAACGCGGTGCTGCGTGCGCGCCAGGTCTCGGGCGCTTGGAAGCCGGGCGCGATTTGCTCGAGGAGATCGGAAACCTCGGCGACGCGCGCTCGCGAGATGCGGCGTTTGCCGAGCGCGCTGGCGGACGGCTCCTGCGCGAGCGCGCGATGCGCCTGCTCGAGCTGGGCGAGGCGGGCGCGGTCGACGAGGAAGATCGTGCCGTTGTCCTCGATGTAGCCGCGCCCGGTGGCGATCGCGGCCCGGATTTGCGCTTCGGGCGCGCTGCCAGCCTTCAGGCCGAGTGAGACGTCGTAGTCGTCGCCCGCCTCGGCGACCTCCGCGGCGATCGCGGCGGTTTTGAGGTGGGCGGTGTTGCGGTCGAAATTGGGCGTGAACTCGGCGTCGTAGCGCTCGCGGAGCTCGGCGCCGTGGGTGGCGAGAATGTTGAGCACCTTGTGGCGGTCGCGCAGCCACCACTTGCGCGTGAGCGGATCGAGGACGAAGCGGTTGACTTGGAGAAACTCGAGCGCGGGTGCGTAGAGGACCGATTCGCGCGCCGGCAACGTGATCGCGAGGTAATGCTCCGACCCGTCGACCGTCATCGGTGCGAGCGGCTGCGTTTTGGCAAAGTCCGTATTACGGACTTTGGTTTTTGCCGGCTCCCGGGTGGCGCCGGGGGCAAACTCCGTATTTCGGAGTTTGGCGGCGGGCGGCGGCGGCGGGGGCGCGGCGGGTTTCTCGGCGAGGTGCTCGCTGACGCCGGGGAGCACGAGGCCGTTCCACGGGAGCGGATCGGCGGGGCGGTCGAGGCGGAAGAAGACTTTTTCGCCAACGAGTGCGCTGAGCAGCTCGCGGAGCTGAGCGCGCGTGAGCTGGACGAAAGAGACGGGCTGCGGCGTGACGCCGATGCGTTGTAGAATCGCCAGCGCGGGCACGAAGGCCGCGGGCGGCTCCGCCTTCAGGTCGAGTTCCAGCCGCACGGGAATCGCGTTGCGCGGGGCGGCGCTGGCGAGATTGGGCGGCAGGAGGACGCGGAGCATGAGTGCCGCGCACTATGCGGGCGCGGTCGGCGAGCGCAAGGGCGGGCCGCGAAGCGGTCGCTGACGGCTACGGTGTCCCGCGATCGCTCGTGACGGATGCAGACCCGGGCGCGGGCGCGGCGGCCGCAGTCGGAAGCGGCATCAGGTGCTTCGCGAGGAAGGCTTCGATGCGGGAGTAGAGTTCGACCTGGTTTTTCAAATGCCCCATGCCGTGGCCTTCTTCGCTAACGAGCAGGTTTTCGTGAGTGACGTGATGTTTATCGAGTTCGGCGATGAGTCGCTTCGATTGGCTGATGTCGGCGATGGGGTCGTCCTTGCCGTGGGCGACGAAGACCGGGACGCGGACGCTGGCGACGTGGCGGACGGGCGAGATGGCGGCGAATCGTTCCGGGTGGTTGGCCGGATCGCCGAGTTTCCGGAGGAAGTAGTCGAACGTGGGGTTATCGTAGCGGTCGAATTTTCGCTCCCGGATCAGTTGCTCCCAGTCGAACACGCCGGCGATGGTGACGGCGCAGCGATAGAATCCGGGCTCCTTGACGGCACCGCTGAGCGCGAGGTAGCCGCCGAACGATCCGCCCATGATCGCGACGCGTCGGCCGTCGACGAGGCCGGAGGCGACGAGCGTTTTGGCGGCGGCGGTCACGTCGTCGTGCATTTTCAGGAAGTCCCAGCGATCGGACTCGGGGAACATCCACGACGTGCCGGGCGAGCCGCGGTAATTGGGCTGGAGCACTGCGTAGCCGCGGCTGGCGAGGAATTGCACCTCGGGGTCGAAACCCCAGGTGTCGCGTGCCCACGGGCCGCCGTGCGGGAGGACGATGAGCGGCGGCGGATTTTGTTTCGACGCGCCGGCGGGGAGCGTGACGTAGGCGTCGAGCTGGCGGCCATCGCCGGTCTTGAATTTCAGCGGCATCATCGGTCGCATCCGCTGCGGGTCGATCCACGGGGCGGAGCTTTTGAACAGCCCGGCCGTGCGTTTTTCGAGGTCGACCCACTGGTAGGTGACGGGCTGGCGGTCCGAGGAAACGGCGACCAGAAAAAAGTTCTGCGCCTCGTTGCTGCCGATGATGCGGACAACCAATTTGGGAAAGAAGCCGCTGAGGATTTTCTGGAGCGCGCGATATCCCTCGGAGAACCAAACGACGTGCGGGCCGACGCGCTCGTAGTAGGCGCCGAGGATATTGCCGTTCGCGGGATCGCGGTAGAGCCAGCCGTTGGAGACGCCACCGCCGTAGAAGTCGTAATCTTTGTCCTGCATCAGCACCTCGCCGAGCCGGCCCGTGGCGGCATCCATGAACTGCAGGGCGCGCGACTGGCCTTCCTGGCGCGGGCCGCGCACGACCAGTTCGCCCGGCTGCTCGCCGCAGCCGAGGACGTCGACGGTGTCGAGATCGATCGGGCACGGTTTCCATTGGCCGTCGGCGAAGCGCAGGAGTTTTTGGACGCCTTGCTCCATCGTGAACGCGAATTCGAGGTTGCCGTTCTTGTCGGTCAGATAACCGAGGCCGAAGCCCTTTCCCGGGACCGGGTAGCGCGTGATGATGTGGCGTTCGTTGTTGTCGCGGACGTCCATCAAATCCTCCCAGCGGACGCCGGCGGCGAGCGCGTTGACGAATTTGCCGGTGCGCAGACCGGTGTTGATCGCGCAGACGCCGAGATCCTTTTCGGTTTCAAAATCGCGGCGGTTCCACACGAGCGGCTGGAGGCGGTTTTGCCGCGGCACGGATACCAGCGCGCTGCCGTAATACTGGAGCAGCGGATAGGCGCCGTGGACCGAATTCACATCGAGCGCGAAGAGGCCGAGTCCGTAGAGCTTGCGCCCGCTGAGCATGAAGACGAGCCGCTGGTCGTTCAGCCAGGAGAAGTGGTAGATGTCCTTGTCGCCCTCGCAGTCGATGCGCTCGGCCTTCTGCGTCTTCAGTTCGTAGACGAGGAGTTCGTGGCGGTCGAAACCGGCCGTGATGATGGCGCCGATGTGCGTGCCGGAGGGATTCAACGCCGGCTGCTGCAAGAGTGCAGGGCGAAAAAAGTCCTGGGTGGGCACCGGTTGATCTGCGGCGACCGGCTCCACGCGACTCAGGTCGACCGGCTCGGCCGCGACGAGCGAGAGAGCCGCGCGCCACACGAAACAGGCCAGGAGAAGGGCAGTCCGATGGGGGTGATGCATGGGGGAGAACAAAAAGAGCCGAACCACGCGGTGTGCGTGGGACGGCCCGGAGGAACGACACCGGAATGGCGACCCGGGCGCAAGCCCGGCGACGCTGCATAATTTGCTGCGCGCTTCGCGAGGATTGGGACGCGCGTCCGATTTCGCGTCGATCGCTGTGTTGCAAAGGCCGCTGAGGTGCGGCGCGCGAGTCACGCATTCGCTGCGCTCCGTCGCGCGACGCTACTCCCGGCCGATGAAGCCACGGCGTCGGCTCGCGATGACAAACCGGGCGTGAAATCTTCGGTGGCTAATCCGTCCCGAGCGTGACGTTGATGTTGCCGCGGGTGGCTTTCGAGTAGGGGCAGGATTGGTGCGCGAGATTGAGCAGGTGTTGCGCCTTGGTCTCCTCGAAGCCCGGCATGGTGGCGCGGAGGTCGACGTTGAGATTGTAGCCGCCGCGTTCGTCTTCGTCCAAGTGCACGCGCGCGACGACGGTGAGGCCGTTGACCGTCAGGTGGGATTTGCGGGCGGCGTTTTCGACGGCGCCGAGGAAACACGCAGCGTAGGCGCCCGCGAAGAGATGCTCGGGCGTCACGCTGCCCGGCTGTTCGTCGGTCGAGAGCTGCACCGCGAAACCGCCTTCGGGCGACTCGACTTGGCCATCGCGTCCGCCTTGCGCGATCATTTCGGCGACATGGATTGTTTTCATCGCGCGGACTGTATCGGTGCGCGTCGGCGCGAGCCATCGGGGCGGAGCGCGGGCTGCCTATGGGCGATTCGCCCGCCCCGCCATGTCATATCGTCAGGCTTGCCGATAGCTGCGCCGGGGAGGAATCGAAGTCGGACCGATGCCAGTCTTGCCGGGGCGCGCGGCGTCGCCGCCGGTGCCCACGTCGAGCTGCCCTTTGCCTTTGGGCGGATGCTCCTGCAATGCCCGCGCGATCGGCGATTCGGGTTCGAGCGAACCGCGGACACGTGCATCGACGCCTTCGACCGCATGGTGACGCGGTGGCGTCACGTCTCGCTCGGAAAAGCGACCGGCGTCGGGGTCGCGCGGGACTTCGATTTTGCGGGAACGGGCGGCAGCGGCGGGTTTGGTTTTGCGCATGGCGAAACGATGCGCGCGCGCGGACGGATGTCTTGCGCAGCTTCCTCGGAAAGGGGCGTGGGGAAAGCTCCGAGCCGCCTGTCGGCTGCCGCGCGCGATCGGCAAGCCCGGCCTTGCGTTGGCGAGCCGTGTCATATCGCATGGCGGCATGTCCAAGTTGTCTCCCGAAGAATCCGCCCACCTTCATCCTGAAACTCTCGCGCTCAGCCTCGGCTTCGATCCGTTCCTGAGCGAGGGCGCCGTGAAGCCGCCCGTGTTCCTCACGTCGACGTTCGCGTTCAAGAAATCGGAGGACGGCAAAAAATTCTTCGCGTGGATGCGCGGCGAGGGCGGCGCGCCGACGGGCAAGCATCAGGCGGGCCTCATCTACTCGCGTTTCAACAACCCGAATCTCGAGATTTTCGAGGACCGCATGGCGATGTGGGAGGGCATGAAGGGCGCGTGCAGTTTCTCGAGCGGCATGGCGGCGATCAGCACGGCGCTCCTCGCGACGCACGTGCCCGGCGACGAGATGATCGTGTGCGCGCCACTCTACGGCGGCACCGAGACGTTCATGCGCGGGTTTCTGACGAAGTTCGGCATCAAGTCGCATTTCATCCACGCCGGCGTGACGGCGGTCGAGGAGGCGAAGAAATTCTTCGGGCCGGCGACGCGCTCGATCTTCATCGAGACCCCGGCGAATCCGAACAACAAGCTCACCGACATCGAAGCGATGAAGCAGCTCGCGGCAGCGCACTCGCGCCCTGACAGCGGCGCGGTGCTCGTGATGGTCGACAACACGATGGCGGGCCCGGTGTTCTCGCAGCCGGCGAAGCACGGGGCGGATGTGGTGCTCTATTCCGCGACGAAATTCATCGGCGGTCACTCGGACGTCGTCGGCGGCGTCGCGCTGGCGAACGACATGAAATTGCTCAAAGCGATCACCGGTCTGCGCAATAGCCTCGGTGGCATGCCGAATCCGCACACCGCGTGGCTGCTGACGCGCTCGCTCGAGACGCTGAAAATCCGCGCCGAAGCCGCCGCGACGAACGCGCAGAAATGCGCCGAGTTTCTCGCGGCGCATCCGAAGGTGCGCGCGGTGAGCTTCCTCGGCTTGCTCAAGCCGGGCGACGCGGAATACGCGATCTACCAGAAGCAGCAGACCGGCCCGGGCTCGCTCATCTCGGTGTTCGTGAAGGGCGGCGAAGCGGAGGCGTTCCGGTTTCTCGATGCGTTGAAGGTGATCAAGCTCGCGGTGTCGCTCGGCTCGACGGAGTCGCTCGCGCAGCATCCGGCGGCGATGACGCATTCGGGACTGACGCCCGAGGCGAAGAAGGCCAGCGGTGTGTCCGACGATCTCGTGCGCATTTCGATCGGCATCGAGAACGCGGACGACTTGATCTGGGATCTCCGGCAGGCGCTCGAGCAGATGTGAGATGCGGCAACGGGCGCGTTCCGCCGCGACAGTGCGTGCTGCTCAGTGCCGGTCGCGACCTTTGCCGCGGCCGTGACCGCGATCGTCGTTGCGGTCATGGCGTTCGTCGTGGCCGGGCGGCGGACCTTTGATGCGCACGTGCGTGAAGTAGCTGCGCGGGTAGTAGACCACGACATCGCGGTGCCGCTCGAACGGCCGATCGGTCGTCATCGTGAGCTGGACGTTGTGACCGAGATCGACGCGCACCCACACCGGCAGCTCGATGCTCGTGCGCCACGCACCGTGATCGGCGTAGAACCACATGCGATCCGTCGGGCGGTAGTAGACCTCCGCTTCGGGATAAAAATAGTAGACGCGCTCGCGCGTGAACCATCCGTGTCGCGCCCACGGCGGCGGACCTTTCGGTGCCGGCAGATCGACGATTTCGATTTCCGGCGGCGGCGGTGGAAGCGCGCGGCCGAGGCGGATGTCGGCGGAAATCGACACATCGAGGTCGGCGCGTGCAGTCGCGAACATCGCGACGCTCGCCGCGGTGAGGAGAAGCAGACGGATTGCTTTCATGCGTCGTGAGACGCCATGCGGCGGAAAAGGTTTCCGCGCGCCCGGGACGGGTTACACGGGATTCTCCCGATGCCACCGCGGGCGGATCGCGCCGGGTTCAGGGTTCGACGACGACCGGCAGGCCCACGTCGACGAGCGCGAGGAGCGTGCGCGCGTCCCAGTTCGCGAGGCGAAAGCAGCCGTGCGATTCGGTGCGGCCGACTTTCTCCGGCTCGGGCGTGCCGTGAATGCCATAGCCGGGACGGTCGAGGCCGATCCACGCGACACCGACGGGGTTGTTCGGTCCGGGCGGCAAAATCAGTTTGTGGTCGAGCGTCTGCGCTTCCTGCGATTCGGGAAAAACCGCGGGGTCGAACGTGTAGTTCGGGTCGGGGATGACGACCTTGATGACGAGTTCGCCGACCGGGCGTTTCTCGGCCATCTTCGCGATGCTGACGGGAAAGTGGGCGATGAGCTTGCCGTCGGGATCGGTGACTTCGAGTTCGCGCTCGCTCAGGCGCACGTGGAGCAGCGCGGCTTTGCCCTCGAGCAGCACGGTGCCGACGTTCGGCACCTGCACGGTGGCGCCGGGCAACAGGTGTTCCCAATCGAAGTCGGGGTTGAGCTGGCGGAGCAATTTCGGGTTGGCGCGGTGGCGCTCGGCGGCGAGTTCGAGCGCGGTCGCGTGGCCGAGCCGCTCCAACTCGGATTTGCCGACCCAGGTGTCGGGCACCGGATGCAGCGACGCCAGCTCCTCGGGCGTGAACGAGTGCTCGCCGAGCGCGGGTTCGGTGAGCAGCAACGCCTCGCGCGTCGCCATATCGAGGTCGCCGGTTTCCTTGAGCCCGGCACTGCGTTGGAACGCCTTGAGCGCCGCGGCGGTTTGCGCACCGCGCACGCCGTCGATCGAGCCGCACGAGAAACCGCGGCGGTGCAACTCGACCTGCGCTTCGAGGAGACTTTGCACGGGCCGGGCCTCGAACTCGCTCGCGGCCGGCTCCGCGGCCGGCGTCTCGGACGCGGGTGTTTTTTCCTGCGCACGGAGCGGAGCGAGCAGAGCGAGCACGAGCGGAACGAGGAGAAGACGGCGCATGGACGAGCGAAGGTTGAGGCCCGTGCGCGGAGCTGGCAAGCGGGCGGCGGCTTGCGAAACGGCGATTTCTGGCGACGGTCCGCGGCATGAAACGTTCCGCATCCGCCGTCTGGCAAGGTTCGCTCAAGGAAGGCAAAGGCACGCTGACCGCGCCGGGAGGCGCGTTGAAGAACACCGAGTATTCGTTCGGCTCGCGCTTCGCGTCGGGCGCCGGCACGAATCCCGAGGAACTCATCGCTGCGGCGCACGCGGGCTGCTTCGCGATGGCGCTGTCGGCCGCGCTCGGCGAAGCCGGGTTCACGCCGACGCGCCTCGAGTCGAGCGCCGAGCTGAATTTCGACAACGTGCCGCCGAAGGGCTGGACGATCACCGCGTCGCACCTGACGTTGAGGGCGCAGGTGCCGGGCATCACGCCGGAGAAGTTCCATGAGATCGCGGCGAAGGCGAAAGCCAACTGCCCGGTCTCGCGCGTGCTGAACGCCGAAATCTCGCTCGCAGCGAGCCTCGCCTGAGCGGTAGGACGCGCCCGCCGACCTTTCAGGTGCTCGTGAGGTGCCAGAATCCGCAAAGCGGGCAGCGATACGCGTCGCGCTGCCGTGCGACGCCCGCGAGCAGAGCGGCGTCGAGCGCGTCGGCTTGCGTGCGGTAGCGGCGCTTGCGCGTGCACATGCGCTGGCGTTGCTCGGGGCTGGGCTTCTTCACGGGCGCGGAGCATGGCGCGCGGCGCCGGCGAGGCAAGGGCGGCGCGCCCGCGGGAGTGCGCGAGGGATTTTCTTCACGCCGACGGTGAACGCGCGCCGAGCGTCGGGGCCGGGAGCAAAATTCAGAAAAAGTGTAGCCGCGCTTGAGCCCGTGGCGTTCCGAGCGCAGCGAGATTCTGCCAAGCGTCGCCCGAGTGAAACCGCGTTGTCGCTGCGCGCCAACGCGGCCACGCCTGTCTTGAAAGTGCTCTGGAGTCTCCCCCGCCGCGACGAAACGAGTGCGACTCCTCGGAGGCGTTCTCCTTTCGGCTACGGCGGCGGGTTGCGGTTTGCGCTGGACGGCGCGCTTCGCTGAACTCGGCGGCGATGAACTTCACGCCTGCCAGCTTCGGATCGGTCGCGGTGTTTCTCGTCGTCGTGGCGGCGGTGATCGTCGCGTTTCTCGCCGCCGCTCGGCGCGCGTTCGCGGCGGAGCGCGGCAAATTTTTCGCCGTGGCGCTCGGCTTCGGCGCGTGGGTCGGATTGCTCGCGGCGCTCGTGATGAGCGGACGACTCGAAGCGCTGCCGCTGCACGGATTGCCGGTGTTTTTCGGCGGCGTGTTGGTAGTGTCGGTCGGCGCGGGGCTGTCGCCGCTGGGTGCGAGATTCGCGGGCGCGGTGCCGTTGACGGCGCTGGTGGGATTTCAGGCGTTTCGCTTGCCGCTCGAATTCGTGCTGCACGCGTGGGCGGGGCAGGGGACGATTCCGACGACGATGACGTGGACGGGGCAGAATCTCGACATCGTGTCCGGTATCGTCGCGCTGGCGGCGGCGCCGTTCGTCGCGCGGCGCCGCGGGGTCGCCTGGGGAGCGAACCTGGTCGGCGCGGCGTTGCTGCTGAACGTGATTCGCGTTGCGCTGCTCTCGTCGCCGGTGCCGTTCGGTTGGGGGCAGCAACCGCCGCTGCTGGTCGCGTTCCATCTGCCCTACGCGCTGATCGGTCCGGTGTGCGTGGGCGGCGCCCTGTTCGGGCACGTGGTGCTGACGCGGGCGTTGCTGCGCGGGAAATAACCTGCGGCGCGCTCGGGTCGCGCACGCGTGGGCGCGGGAGTAGAGGCAAACTTTTTCCCGGAAACTTGCTCACGGTTGTTCACAACGCCGTTAAGGTATGCTCCGGTAGCAGGCGCCCCTATTTTTTTTTGCGCGTGAGTTGGGCTACGATCCGCGCATGACCACACGTCAATCCAGCTCCATCTGTCTCGAGGCTCGTTCCCGCTCCACTCTCCGGCTGAAAGTCGCCGCGCGGCGCGCAGCCGGCTGGATCATGGACGGCCCGCAAGTGATCGTCACCGACTTCACCCGACGCGGCCGCGCCGTGAGGCGCTACGTGCAGGCGATGTGGAATGCGCGACCGCAGCCGCCGCGATGGGCGCCGCTCGCGTAGGAGAGCGCCCGCTGCGAATTTCACTTTTCGTCGGCCAACTCGCGCACCGGAGCCTTGGCCGCGCCTATTAAGGCTCGCGCAATAGGCTGACGCGCACGAAGCGAAACGCAGGGCGGAGCGGCCCGCTCCGCCGCGAGGGCGATATCACGATCTCGGCGCACAGGGCCGGCGACGAGTGCGATGCCTCGGCGGTGCGCCCTACCTGTCAGTCTGATACGCGAAGCGCAATAGTTTGAGAGAGGCCACGCTGGCGCTTCGCTCCCGTGCGGCTGCGGCGCTATTTCTTGAACGCCCTCAGCAAAACGAAAATCACGATGGCGCCGAGCAGAACGCCGCCGAACAGCAAACAGAGCAGCGACCAGCCGAGCATGGCGATCGGGACCGGCGTGACAATCATGGCGAGTGTGGATCGGCCCGCACGGGGCGCGTGGTCGTTTGAGAAACGATGCAGCACCTCGCGGTTCCGCTCCGGCTGCCGGGATCGGGAAATTCCGCCAGGTGCGCGTGCGGTAGAAATGCACGGGAGTCTTGATGCGGCTCCACGGGGCCATTTCCCAGGTTTCGCCGAGGTCGAGCCACGGCTGCGCGGCGAGTTGGTGCGTGCACACGGGATTCACGTAGGCGATGCGCACGAGCCGCGAATAGAGCTGCAGCGATTCGCGCTTGGAAACGCGCGCGCGTTCGCGGACGCTCGCGCGGTTCCATGCTGCTCGAAACTCCACGTCTGCGGCTGCGCCGTTTCACGCTCGAGGATGCACCGTTCGTTGTCGCGCTGCTCAACTCGCCCGGCTGGCTCGCGTTCATCGGCGATCGCGGCGTGCGCGATGCGGACGGTGCCCGTCGCTACCTCGCCGCGGGGCCGATCGCGAGTTACGCGCAGCACGACGGGCTCGGGCTGTATCACGTGGCGCGGCGCGCGGACGATCTGCCCGTGGGCATGTGCGGGCTGTTGCGGCGCGACACGCTGCCGGACGTCGACGTGGGTTTCGCGTTTTTGCCGGAGCACTGCGGGCAAGGCTACGCGGGCGAGGCGGCGGAGGCGGTGATCGCGCACGGGCGCCGCGCTTTCGGTTTGCGGCGGATCGCAGGCATCACGATGCGCGAGAATGCCGGTTCGATCCGCGTGCTCGAGAAACTCGGTTTGCGGTTCGAGCGCGAGATCGTGATGCCGCCGAAGCAGGAAACGCTGAGCTACTACGCGCGCGCTCTCGACTGAGCGCGGGCCGGCCGGGCGAGCGCTCGGCCGGCGCCCCGGCAAAATTCCCGTCCGACGGAAGAGCCGCTTTCCCCACGCGGTTCGCGCGCACTCGTTCGCGCGCGGCGGGTCATGGTGAATTCAACCCGTAACCCTCAACCCGGTTATCACCCATGACGCAAAACCTCCGAGCGCTCATCGCTCTTACCAGCATCGCGGCGATTCCGTTCGTCGCTCTCGCGCAAAGTTCTTCCTCCACCGGATCGTCTCAGACCGGGAGCGGAAGCGCTTCGTCGTCGACGCAGGACCAATCCAGCACGTCCGCGTCGCAGTCGTCGTCTGCCCAAGTTCAAACCGTCACTGACTCGCAATTGAGCGGGCAGTTGCGCGTGAAGGAACTGATGGGTAAAGACGTTTTTGGTCGCGACGGTCAGAAGATCGGCTCGATCGACGACGTCGTCCTCAGCGGCGCGGGCACGCAACAGCTCGCGGTCGCACTCGCTTCGAGCACGTCGTCGCAGAGCGGCGCGATGGCCGGCAGCACGGGCGAAAGCACCGCAGGCAGCGCCACCGGCAGCACGGGTTCGACCGGCTCGTCGGGCTCGACCTACGGTTCGACGAGTGGCGCGAGCACGACCTCGAGCACCGGCGGCAGCGGCGCGACGCCGAGTTCCACGGACGCGAGCGGCACGTCTTCCGGCGCCGCGGGCAGCTCGAGTGGATCTGCCGGCAGCGCGACCGGCAGCTCGGGCAATCTCTCCGGCTCCACGTCCGCCCAAGACACGTCGTCGATCTACAGCGGCGCGACCGGCAGCAGCGGCGCGAGCGGCGAAGCGGCGGTCCTCGTCTCCACCGGCGGCCTTTTCAGCCGGAACGAATCGAAGGTCCGCATCCCGATCTCGCAGCTCCGCTGGGATTCCACGAGCAACCACCTCACGTGCGACGTCTCGAAATCCGACGTCGACAGCAAGGCCGGCAATTCCTCCGGCGGCCGTTAAATCACGACGGCCTCGCTCCTCCCGCGCACTGCCGGCCCGCCGGCAGTGCTATTTTTGCGCTCGATCAGCCCCGACGAAAAAGTTTCCCAAATAAACCGCTTTCCAAGGCCGACGCCGGCTGCAAGCTGAACTGCCGCCCGCCCGCATGGACCAGGAATCAACGATCTATCTGACGAACATCGTCATCAGCGTGATCCTGGCGGGTTTGACGACGCACTACTGGCGGACGCAAGGCCGCTCGACGGCGATGCGCGCATGGATGATCGCGGCGTGGACGATGATGGCCGCCGACGTTCTCTTTGCGATGCGGCCGCAAGTCTCGGAGACGATCGGCCGCTTTTTTCCGACCCTGATGGTCACCGTCGGACACGTGACGCTGCTGATCGGCGCGCGCACGACGGCGAAACGATCGCGCCCGTGGGCGCTGCTGAACGGCGTGATCCTGTTTCACGCGGCCGCGCTGATCTTTTTTCTCTGGCTCGGCCAAAAGACGCCGTGGCGCCTCTTCACGAACGGCGCGATCTGGTCGGGGTTGTCCGTCTCGGCGTTTCTGGCGCTGCGGCAGGCGCCGGGCTTCTTCTGGCGCTCTCCCGTGGCGCCCGCGAACGTGTTCCTCGCGCACGCGACGTTCCACCTCGTGCGCATGAACCTCGCGCTCGCGTCGGCAGCGTGGGATTGGACGCGCGTCGCCGACAGCATCCAGATCATCGGCGACCTCGAAGTGAGTTTCTTCATGGTGGCGCTGTTCGTCGCGCTGCTCATCGCCAACCTGCAACAGCGCCACGAGGAACTCTCGAGCGCGCGCGCAGAGGTGGAGACGCTGTCCGGCCTCCTGCCGATTTGTGCATGGTGCAAAAAGGTGCGCGACGACGACGGCTATTGGCAGCAGGTCGAGGAATACTTCGAGAAGCGCGACCGCATCCGCTTCACGCACGGCATCTGCGCCGACTGTGCGAACGACCAGATGAAAGAGCATCGCAAGGAACTGCCGCCCGTCGCGCCGAGCTGAGCGGAGCGGAGGATGGAGAACGGGGGACGGATGGCGGCGGGGCGGGCTCGGGGCGGAGTGCCTATCTCGAGGCCTGGAGCAAATTCAGAAAAAGTGCAGCCGGGCTTGCGCCCGTGGCGTTCCGAGCGAAGCGAGATTCTGCCAAGCGTGGCCCGAGTGAAACGACGTTGTCGCTGCGCTCCAGCGCGGCCACGCCTTTGTTGAAAGTGCTCCAAATTTTTCCTCTTCCGTCCTCCGACTACGGTTCCCGCGTCGCCTGCCAGGTGACGACCTGCCAGCGACCATCGCGCCAGAGAAACGCGCCGCTGTTGCGCGAAAACCACTGCGTGCCGTCGGGGTTTTTGACGAGCAGGCGGAAGTTCAACGCGGCGAAATTTCCATACGGGCGCACGCGAATCTCGTCGGCACCATAACGCGTGCGCGGCGAATCGGGCCGAAGCGTTTTCGCGGCGGCGGCGACCTCGGCGACGATGGCTGCCTTCGCCTTCACCTCGCCGCGGCCGCTCGTATAGACGAGGTCGTCCGCCCAGAAGCGGGCGTGCATCGCCGGGTCGTCGACGTTCGCGAGGAACTCGCGCAGCAGGCCCGCGACGGCGGAAACTGTCTGCTCGGGCGTGGGGGCCGACTCGGCGCGAACGACTCCGACGACGGAGACGAAGAGCAACGCGACGAAAGCGAAAAGGCGGGAGGAGCGGTGCATCGCGCGAAGCTAAGCACGCGTGCGCCGCCGGCAAGCCCGGCCGCGGAGCGCGAGAGCGGCCAAAGGAACGGCGCCGAACGCGCCGCCGCCGCGCTGACGCACGCGCTCCAACCGCCGCGGCGAAAATTGTAGGAGCGGCTTTACGCCGCGATTCGAGCGCGGCACGCGCTTCGCAGCAGTCGCGGCGTAAAGCCGCTCCTGCAACTCACGCGATGCGCGCGCTCAGCTTTCGGCGAACAGCTCGACGGGCCTCGCGACGACCGCGACCGATGGGCGAGCCATTACCGCGGCCGACTTGACCGAGGCGCGCGCGAGGGCACGCGCGGCCGTGCCGTCGCCGCCGACGACTTCGCGAAGCTGGAGCACGGCCTCGCGCAGGCGGTCGGCGTGGTCGCGCAGGTCACGGGCGTCGGTGGCCGTCTCGTGCGCGGTCGTGGCGTTGGATTGGGTGGATTTGTCCATTTCCAGAGTGGCGGCGCGAAGGAGCTCGACGCCGCGTCGCTGCTCGGCGCTGGCGCTGGCCACTTCGGCGGCGAGGCCGTCGAGCTGTTGGTTGTTGGCGACGATGGATTGGAGCCCGCGCGCGACTTTGGCCGCGAGTTCGACGCCGCGGTGCGTCTCCTGTGCGGCGGCGCCGATGCGATCGGCGGTCTCGTGCGCAGAGCTGGCGCTGCGTTGGGCGAGCGCGCGCACTTCTTCGGCGACGACGGAGAAACCGAGTCCGGCTTCGCCGGCGCGCGCGGCCTCGACCGCGGCGTTCAGGGCGAGGATGTTCGTTTGAAAAGCGATCTGATCGATCGTCGTCACGATGCGGGCGATCTCGTCGCTGCCGCGGCGGATGGCGTCGATGGCTTCGGCGAGCGCGCGCATGTCGGCGGCGCCGGTGTCGGCGGCGCCGTGGGCGTCGTTGGCGAGTTGCTTGGCCGTGCCGGCGATCTCGGCGTTGCGCGCGGCGGAGCCGGCGAGTTGCTCGACGGAGCTGCTGGTCTGTTCGAGATGCGCGGCGGCCCGGCTCGCGTGGTCGGCGAGGCTCTGGCTGCGCTCCGAGAGCCGGTCGGCCGAGGCGAGCACTTCGGCGGAGGAGACTTGGAGCACGGCGGCGACATCCCGCAGCACGCGGCCGAGCGTGCGCCAAATCCACCAAATGCACGCGCACGAGACGACCGTGCCGCCAGCGCCGACCGCGAACACCATCCGATAGCCGAACCCGATCTCGCCTCTCAACGCCGCGGCGCTGCGCTGGAACTCGGGATCGGTCGCGGTGGCGGCGAGTCGATCGACGTGAGTCCCGAGGAGGTGGAGGAGGCCGAATGCCGTGGCGGCGAGCAGAGCGGCGGCGGTCATTACGAGACCGAAGGCGGCCAGAATTTTGCGGTGCGACGAGAGCTGCATGAATACGAGACGAAATCGCGGCGAGCCGGCTCTCGTGGTTAGCAGCGGCATGCAGCGAGGGGGATGGTTCGGGGAAGGACTCCCGATCCATCGGCGCACGGCGGCGGAGATTTAGGGAAAAATCAGCGCGGGGCGGCGGTCGGTCGCGAACGCGGGCGGGAGTGCGACGGTCAATTCTGCTGCCGGTCGCGGTTGCGATCGCCGCGACCTCCGCGATCGCCGCTCCGACGCTCGTCGCGCGGCACGGGCGTGCGGTCGGACGCGTCGCTTCCGGTGCGGACCATCGGAGCCGGCGGGCGCACGGGCGGACCGACCGGCGAAGAGGTCATCGGCGCGGGATTCACCATCGGAGGCGGCGGCGAGCCCGGGCGCACATCGCGATGAGGCGTGCGGTCTTCGCGCGGACCATCGTCGGGGCGGGGGAAGCGGCGGCGCTCGGGAAACGGCGGCGGCGTCTGCGTCGTGAAGCCGCCCGGTGGCCGCGAGGCGACGACCGGTGCCGTGAGGGCGTCGGGGCTCGCGGCGACGACGCTCGGGGCCGTCGCCACCGCCGGGGAATTAGACTCGCGCCGCGGACGGTTGTCGAAATCGGGCCGTGCGTGGCGGTCGCGATCGCGACGGAAATCGGGTGACCGCGTGCGGTCCCGATCGCCGCGGTGGTCGCGGTCGGGCGTGCGGTCGCGGCGCGCGATGGTGTCGTTGGCGCCAATCCAGTGGCGATTCGGGCCGTCGTTGCGCCGGTCGAAATCGCGATCGCGGCGCGGCGGCGGGCTCCAGCGCGTCCACCCGACGTTCGTCGAGTGGTGGTGATTGCGCCAATCGGGCTGGTAATACCACGCGGGCGGACGTTGCGCGATGCGCACGTGGCGCGCGCGCCAGTCGCAATCGTAGCGCAGCCACGGGCCGACGCTGTAGGCGACGCCGAAGGTGATCCACACGCGCGGATACCAACTCGTCACGGCCGGGCCGCACAGCACGACCGGATCGTAGCGCGGCACGTAGATCACGGTCGGATTCGTCGGCAGAATGCAAATCTCGTCGGATTCGACGACGACTTCCTGTTGCGGCGTGTCGGCGAGCATGCCGGCGGCGCGCGCGCGGGCGCGGACGGCTTGGATGGCGTCCATCACGTCGTCGGGCTGGTCGATGAAGCAATCGCCGAGGCGGCGCGTCCACTCGAGGTTGCGATCAAGATAGTCGACCACTTCGCGGTAACGAGTGAGCACTTTCACGCTCTCGTCCCATGGTTCGGAAAGCACGGTTTCCGGCGAGCCGCCGCCGGCGAGGAAACGCGACGCGAGCACGACATCGGAGGCATGCGTCGCCGCGGGCAAAATCAGCGCGATGAGCGGATCGGGATAGAGCGCGATCGGCGCGACGAGTGTTTCGATTTGGTCCGGAGTCAGTGGCGGCGTATCGTCGTCGACGTCGGCGGCGGCGAGTCGCCCGAAACCTACGAAAGCGGCGAGGCACGCGAGCAGCAGCAGGGGTGTTTTCATGGTGCGGAGCTTGGGTTCGGCCGCAGGTGTGACGTTCGGCGGCGGCAGTTTATTTGAACTATTTTCACGCCGACCGTAAGCTCGGCCGGAGCGTCGGCGGAAAGGCCCGCCGGGCGTGGCGAACCCACGGGGCGGGGTGCGACTGGGGTTTGACAACCGGTGCGCAGCGCGGGTTGCCATGCGGGGCTAAAATCACGGCGTGAACCTCAGCTTTCATCTCGACGAGACGAGGTATCCGATCCGGATGCGCTGGTTTCTCGCTGGCGCGTGGGCGCTGATCCTGGCGAAGTGCGTCGCGGTGGCGTGGGCGATCGATCACTGGAGCGTGCCGATTCACGCGGCCTGGGTCGTCGTCCCGACGTTGCTCATTGCGACCTTGGCCACCGGCATCTGGCTCGGCGCCGACGAAACCTGACGCGCGCCGCCCGCGGGTGCGCCGGCCGACTCCGAACGCGGAGCCGGCGGGTCGCGGTCGTGTTGTTGATCCCGGCCCGGCCGCGAGGAACAGAGTTGAGCTGAGGTCTAGCCGCTACGGGCCGCTTGGTCGCTCTCGGAGCGGTCGATGCGCGCGGCGAAACAGCCGTGCCCGGCGAAATGCGCATGCAGATACGCCACGCCCGGCCGCGCGAGCATCGCGGCGAATTCGTCCGGCGCGCGCTCCGGCTCGACCAGCGTGGAGTGCGCGATGCGGTCGAGCGCGTCGTAACCGCGGAGCGCGAACGTGCGATTGAAATACCCGGCGGGCAGCGCGTCGCGGATCGGCGGCGGCGCGTCGGCTCCGTCGGCGCTGACGAACACCGGACCGATCGCCGCAAACTCGCTCGGCAGCGCGACGGCTTGATAGCCGCCGAGAATGATGCGCTCGCCCGGAGCGGCGCGCCGCAGTTGGTCGCGCAACGGCTCGCCGCCCTCGGCGACGCTCACGCGCACCGTGCGCCCGAAGTCGTCGCGCAGCGTGGCGCGCACGCGTTGGACGAATTCCGGCGAGATCGGCGCGATGGCGAAACGGATGGGGGAGGCGACGGGCGTGGACATGCCCGCCAAGGTGAGCGCAGTTCGCCGCGAGGCCGCGGCAGAAAAACGGGCGAGGAATTCCCGCGGGGCGCTCCGGTCCGACGCGGCGATTCTACTCGCGCGTGGCGAGGCGATTGACGACGCGCGTGACACCGCGCACGGCGGTGGCATGTCGGGTCAGCTCGGCGGCATCGGCGGAGCTGACGGGCGCACCGGTGATCGTGATTTCGCCGCGCCGGCTGGAGATTTTGCGGGTCGGGTCGGGGGAAACGGGAAGCGCTTCGAGCGCGCATCGCACCATGGCGGCCACAGAGGCGTCGTCGAGTTCCGGGCCGCTGACGCGCGTGGGATCGATCTGCAGGCGATTGAGCGGGATGCGCTCGGCGTCGAGCAGGCGGACGCGTTCGGCGACCGCCAGGCGCTGCGTGTCGGTGCGAACGGTGCCGGTCAGTTCCAAGGCGCCGTCGCGACTGGCGATTTGGACGTTGGTCGCGTCGAAATCCCGTTCGGTCTGGATGTGCGAACGAATGCGAGCGGCGCGCCAATTCGGCCAGGCTCGGCGGCCGGCGGAATCGACGAAGAGACGGTTGTCGACGTGTTCGACGTAGCGCAGGTTGGCGATCATGTAGACGAGGAGATCGCGCTCGCGCTCGTCGGCGACTTGGCCGCGCAGCTCGACGGCGCCGTGCCGGATGTAGAGCTGCACCATGCTGCGATCGATGAGGACTTCGCGGAAGACGTAGGATCGCTCGATCGCGTCTTCGATGTCGCGATCTTCCAGGATGCCGGCGCGAAGCGCCGCGACGGCGAGGAATGGCAGCGTGAAGACGATGAGGCGGACGGCGGGGAGCAAGTGCATGCGGTGAATGCGCGTTTCTATCGTCGGCCGCGGCTCCGAGCGATGGCGATCGCCGCCCGTGGGCAACGACGAGCCTGGGCCAACGAGTTGAGGTTTTCTTAGCGCCGACGCGTCGCGCGATGTGGGCGCGCGCGGGAGATTTCACTTGCGGAATCCGCGATTGTGCCGAATCAGGAGGGTGTTCGATGTCAGGTCAGATGCACGGTCGAGATCGTGATTTGAGTCAGGCAACGAGTTTCAGATTTCTGCGTTAGCGACTTCTACGAGTTAGCAGGTCAGGCAACGACAGGAAGCGACAGCAAGTCAGGCGCGGCGCCCGCGGGGCGTCCCGATTGCGGCCGTGCGGCAATGCAACCTCCGTCAACCGAAAGGACGCGGCCCCGTGCCGCGGAATCGTCATGAACTTCTCCCAACTCCTCCTCCATCGCGAAGCGCTGCTGCGCGAGGCGCGCCTCGCCAACCTCGCGTTCGCCTACTCGCGGCTCAGCGACTTCGCGGAACGCGTCGCGCGCGCCGGACTGCACGGTCCGGTGACGCTCCACGGCGCCGATCCGCAAGCCGACCGTTTCTGGCCGGCGCTGGTCGCGCATCGCGGCAATCAGTCGGTGATCGACGAGCATTTCCTCGACGAGGACATGCTCGAGCTCGATGAACTGCTGATGTTCCTCGAGGACGAGGGTTGGGACGTCGACTTCACGTTCGACCTCGAGACGATGCCGCAGCGTTACCTGCCGGCGTTGCGCAGCGAATTGGAAAAGGCGGGCATAGCGCCGCCGCCAGCCTCCGCGCCGTCGACCGACTCGGCGCACGGCGCGAGCAGCAACGAGCCGCGGCGCTCGGGCGAGTAGCGCGCCGCTCTACCCGGCTTTCGGCCACACCCGGAAACGCGGGCCACAAGACGCGGATCACAGAAGACGCAGAATGCACGGAAGGGTTGCGATGTCTTCCGTGGGCTCTGCGGTTTCGCGCGAGCGAAATTGTCGGGCCGCCTCGTCGGCCCGTGCGTCTGGCGGCTTGCCTCCAGCGACGGTGCCGGAGAGCGTGCGGGCTTGAGCTCGAGTCACCTTACCCCTGGTGCCGGTCCCGAATCCGACCGCGCCTTCCTCGGTCATCCGCGCGGCCTCGGCTACATCGCCTTCGCGGAAGCGTGGGAGCGTTTTTCCTACTATGGCATGCAGACGCTGCTGGTGCTCTACATGACCAAGCAACTGCTGCTGCCTGGTCACGTCGAGCGCGTCGGCGGCTTCGCGGATTTCCGCGTGTGGCTCGAACGCACTTACGGCGGCGGCGGGCCGCTGAGCGTGCTCGCGACGGCCTCCGCGATTTTCGGGCTCTACACGGGGCTCGTTTACCTGACGCCGATCGCGGGCGGCTTCATCGCCGATCGCTGGCTCGGCCGCACGCGCACGGTGACGCTCGGTGCGTTGCTGATGGCCGCGGGGCATTTCTTGATGGCGTTCGATCTGACGTTCCTGCTCGCGCTGTTGTGTCTGCTGCTCGGCGTCGGGTGCTTCAAAGGCAACCTCGCGACTCAAGTCGGCGCGCTCTACAAGCCCGAGGATCTGCGTCGCGCCGACGCCTACCAAATCTATTATCTGTTCATCAACGGCGCGGTGATTGTCGCGCCGCTCGTCACCGGCACGCTCGGCGAAGTCTGGGGCTGGCACTACGGCTTCGGCGCGGCGGGCGTCGGCATGGTGATCGGGCTGGCGATCTACCTCGCCGGACGCAAGTGGCTGCCGCCGGAGAACGCCGTGGCGCGCCGCGCAACGGACCCACGGCCGGCGGAAGCGCCCCCGGCGCGCGGGCTCTCGCGGGACGAGTGGATCGTCACGCTGGTGTTGATCGGGCTGCTGCCGGTGCTCGCGGTCGGCGCGGTGCTGAATCAGCAAATTTTCAATGCCTACCTGCTCTGGGTGCCCGATCACGTGAGCCTCGTGTTCTTCGGCCGGACGATGCCGACCACGTGGCTCGTGACGCTCGATGCGATCGTGAGCGTGTCGTCGCTCGTCGGCGCGGTCGCGTTTTGGCGCTGGTGGGCGAAGCATTATCGCGAGCCGAGCGAAGTGGTGAAGATCACGCTCGGCCTCGGCATCAGCGCGTGCGGCGCGCTGTGTTTGGCCGGAGCGGCGCTGTCGTCGGGCGACGGCCAGAAAGCGAGCATCGGTTGGGTATTCGGCTTCGAGGTGCTCAACAGCATCGGCTTCGCGAACGTGTTCCCCGTCGGTCTGGCGATGTATGCACGCGCGGCGCCGAAGAGCATTTCGGGCACGATCATGGGCGTCTACTACCTGCACCTCTTTGCGTGCAACAGCCTCGTGGGCTGGCTCGGCGGCCTGCTCGAAAAGATGTCCGGCACTAATTTCTGGCTGCTGCACGCCGCGCTCGTCGGCGGCGCATGCGCCGTGATGCTGATCGCCGCGCGCCTGGCCGGGCGGTTGCTCGATCCGAAAGCAGCGCGCTAGGTGCAGGCGCACGCGCGCGCGCGGAGGATGGGCGTCGCGAGGCGGGCGCGGCGGTGTTACGAAATTATCGCTCGCATCGGTGCCGCTTGAGCCGATGTAGAGGGAGTATGAAAACGATCCACGGTTTTCTCTTCGCCGCGGCATTGTTGTTGCCGGCGGCCGTGTTCGGACAGGGGTTGAGCGCCGAAGCCCAAAAGCGTGTCGATGCGGTGCGCGAACTCGCGGTCGGTTGGGCGGCCAATCCCGCGGTCGTGAATGCCGTGCAGGCGCAGAACGCCTCGCCCGGGCCCGAGATCGAAGCGATGAATCAGGGCGCGTGGGCCTCGCTCGACGGGCATGCGCCGCTCGTGCGCGCGCTCAGTGCGAACGACGCGGCGAAATTCCTGCGCGAGGCGCGCACCGACAAAGTGACCGAGGCGTTCGTCTCGGACGCTAAGGGGCGCAAGGTGGCGTTCCTCGCGAAGACGACGAACTGGTCGCACTTGGGCAAGCCGAAGCACGACGAGCCGATGGCCGGGGAATTTTGGCAAGGGAAGATCGAGGTCGATCAATCGGCCGGCGCGCACCAAATCCAGATCGCGGTGCCGGTGTTGTCCGACGGCAAACCGATCGGCTCGCTCGTGGTGGGGATCGCGATCGGCGCGCTACAGAAGGACTGAACGAGACTCGCCCGAGTGCGGAGCCCCGTCCCGAGCGAGCGCGGCATCGGGAGCGGATGATCGCGGTAGCGTGGTGCATCAGCCCGCGCGGAAAGTCCACCGGTGCGGGCTGAAGCCCCGCACTACTCCGGAGCCCGCCCGCGTGAAATGTAGGAGCGGCTTTACGCCGCGATTGCTGCGAAGCGCGCGCCGCGTCCGAACGGATCGCGGCATAAAGCCGCTCCTGCAATTTCGGCGTGCGAGACTGGCGAACGACGACAGCGGCTAGGAGAGCGGTGGGATCGGGAGCGGACGATCGCGGTAGCGCGGTGCTTTCAGCCCGCGCGGAAAGTCCACCGGTGCGGGCTGAAGCCCCGCACTACTCTGGAGCCCGCCCGCGTGAAATGTAGGAGCGGCTTTACACCGCGATTGCTGCGAAGCGCGCGCCGCGTCCGAACGGATCGCGGCAGAAAGCCGCTCCTACAATTTCGGCGTGCGAGACTGGCGAACGACGACAGCGGCAAGGGCAGCGGTGCGATCGGGAGCGGATGATCGCGGTAGCGTGGTGCATCAGCCCGCGCGGAAAGTCCACCGGTGGGGGCTGAAGCACCGCACTACTCTGGAGCCCGCCCGTGTGAAATGTAGGAGCGGCTTTGCGCCGCGATTGCTGCGAAGCGCGCGCCGCGTCCGAACGGATCGCGGCATAAAGCCGCTCCTGCAATTTCGGCGTGCGAGACTGGCGAACGACGACGGCGGCAAGGGCAGCGGTGCGATCGGGAGCGGACGATCGCGGTAGCGTGGTGCTTTCAGCCCGCGCGGAAAGTCCACCGGTGCGGGCTGAAGCCCCGCACTACTCCGGAGCCCGCCGGCGTGAAATGCGGGGGCGAAAGTAGAGCTCAGCGGCCCGCCGTGGCGTGCTGACGACGGCGCAACCCGACGAGCGCGAGCGCGGCGAGCCCGACGAGGGCGGCGTAAGTCGACGGCTCCGGCACGGCCGCGGCGCCGACCACGTCGAATTCGCGATAGGCCGTGCCGCCGTTTTCGAAACCGGTGAAGAAGAAGCGGAGCGCCGCGACATTCGTCGCCAGCGAGCCGCTGGACGCGGTCAGTTGCACGACGGTGTTAGCCGGATCGCCGGTGACGAAGGACGGATTGTAGGATGCGATCGTGTAGAGCGACGTGAAGGTGCTCGGCGCCGAGGCGGTCGAGTATTGGACTTCGTATCGCTGGCCGTCGCGGCCGTCGTCCCAGCTCGCGAACGTGCGGATGGCGGAGAGATCGTAGCCGGAGGTGTTGGTCGAGAGATCGAACGTGAACGTGATGGTCACATTGTTCGGCATGACCGTGTAGTGGCCGTCGCCGCCGAGACCGGTGGAGCCGAAGGAGCCGAAGTCGCCGTCGTAGAGTCGCGAAATGTCGACGGTGTAGCCGCTGTCTTCGCGATAGAAATACGTGTTGCCCGAGCCGGCCGAGCCCGTGCGGCTGGCAGACGAGAGCGAGGTTTGCAGCAGGTCGGTCGTGGAGAGAGTCACACCGCCGGGAAGGGACTCCGTTTCGGAGCCGAAGTTGGTTTGGACGATTTGCGCGTGGGCCGAAAGCGCGGCGATTGCGAACATGCCGGCGAAGAACCGGTAAGCGTGGGGTAGGTTCACGGTGGCGGATTCTCCCGAGGACGCGCGCAGTTCCAAGTGCAAAGTCCGCATTTCGCGCGAGCGCGCACGCCGCCGCGGGCTCAGTTCAGCGGCGCGAGGAAGCGGCCGACATTGGCGATGTGTTCGTCAAGCGCGATGCCGAGGTGCTGCACGCCGAGTTCGATAGTGCGGCGGTCGATCTTCGCAGCGAAGGCGGGCTCCTTGAACTTCTTCAGGATCGAGGACGGCTTCATCGCGGCGTAGGCGATCGGGTTCATCTTTCGATAGGCGTAGAAGAGGCCGCAGAGTTCGTCGGTGGCGAGGAGCGCGGCGGCGAGCTTCGTCTGCGGGAGCGTCTTGAAACTGTGGTAGCCATACGCGTGCGCCTCGACGGCGTGGACGAGATCGAGAGGGTAACCCCACTCGCGAAACCACTGAAGCGACGGGCCGGGATGCTCGGCCGGATGCGCTTCGAAATCGAGGTCGTGCAACAGACCGGTGACGAACCACAGGTTCACGGGTTCGTTGAGGTGGACGGCGTAACCTTCGAGCGCGGTGGCGACCATGAGCGCATGCGTGCGTTGGTAGGGATCGCGGACGTGTTCGTGGAGGAGGGCGGTGGCGGCGGGGCGATCGGGGAGCGGCATGGCGATACGCAGCAGCTTCTCCATCGCCAGTCGCGGCGCCAGAAGCAAAACTCCGGCCGGCCCGCGATCCGGCCGTCCGGAGTTGCAGACGGCGAGGCGCGCGCTTCGATGGGCGGATGCTTCGCATCCTGTCCGATCTGCATCTTCACGACGCACGCTCCGAGGTGCGCGCGCTGCGGCAGCTCGAACCGTTGTTGGCGGGCGTGCGGACGCTGGTGCTCAACGGCGACACCTGCGAAATGCGGCGCGGCCTCTCGCGGGCGCAGGTGGAGGAACTGAAAAACTTTTTCCGCGCGCGCGTGCCGGAAGTGGTGTTCGTCACCGGCAATCACGACCCGGACATCAGCGATGCGCACGAATATCTCGCTGCCGACGGGCGCGTGTGGGTGGTGCATGGCGACGTCTGTTTCGACGACTTGACGCCGTGGAGCCGGCACGTCGCGGAAATCCGGCGCTATGTCGCCGCGCAACTCGCGAGCGATCCACGCGCGGACTACTCGCGGCTCGACGTGCGGTTCCGCATCGCGCGTCACGTGGCTCGCACCGAGACGAACGTGCCGGACCTCGTGACGCGCACGTGGCTCTCTCATTTTGGGTGGTTCTGGCGGACGTTTTTCCCGCCGACGCAGGTGCTCGCGATGCTGCGCTGTTGGCGCGACCTGCCGCAACGCGCCCGCGCGCTCGCGCGCGCGCAGCGGCCGACCGCGCAAGTCGTCGTGACCGGGCACGTGCATTTCCCCGGCGTGTGGAGAACGAACGGCGGGCCGACCGTGATCAACACCGGCTCGTTCTTCCGACCGCTCGGCGGCAACCTCGTCGACGTGACGGACGACAAAGTGCGCGTGCGCCGGATCGAGCAGGAGTGCGGGGAGTTCCGAACGGGAAACCTCATTGCGGAGATAGCCCTGCGGTAGAGCGATGAGGCATGGGATGGATGGCAAAAAGCGCGAGAAGCGCACAACAGGAACCTGTCGTGAAGGCTCGATTGACCCGAGCACGCAGAGGTCTCACAGAAGGCGGGGGGGCAGAGGTGCGCCGGTCATCGCGGCGTGCGCGGTGTCTCGGGCGAGAGCGGCCCTACGGCTTCGCGTTCGCGTCGCTCGTTGCCGGCTCGCCCCACGCGGCGAGCTTCGCGTCGGCTTCGGTGCGGAGGCGGTGGAGTTTGGCGAGGATGTCCTGCTCGTTCTCGATGCGGTGCGTGACGGCTTGCGGCGCGCCGGTGGCGGCGGTCTTTTCGCGGAGGGCGAGGTCGTGTTCGAGCAGCGCGGCGAATTCCGCGATCTCGCCTTGCAGCCGCGCGCGGCGCGCTTGCCAGCCGAGAATCTCCACGGCGCGCACCGTTTGGCCGTTCACCTGCGCGTGCATCGCGGCGGCGCGATCGGCGGCGGAGGCGACGCCGCGGTCCATGCCGGCGAGTTGAAGTTCCTGGATGGCGACGTCGTAGGCGGCGAGCGGATCGAGGCCGAAGCGGTCGACGAGTTCGGCGCGGAAGGCGGTGAGTTCTTCCTCCGAGCCGGCTCGAACGACGGTGTTCGGCAGATCGGGTTTCGAGCAGGCGCTCAGGAGCAGAAGCAGGGGCAAAAGCCAGCGCGACATGGCCGGGATTTCATCACGAAATGCGGCGAAGACACGAAAAATGAAGCGCGTGGCGCGGTGCAATCGCAGGTTGCTCGCTCGTGCCGGCGTGGGCTCAGGCATCGCTGGCGTCGGCCAGGCACGAGTCGGGGAAAGCCGGTTGGTGGCGCATCCAGGTGTCGAGGCTGAGGCTGTTGGTGAGCGCTTCGTGCAACGCGGAGCCGAAGTCGTAGGCGCGGTCGTCGTAGCCGGCGGTTTCCAGTGCGGCGTCGACGCTGAGCATCACGGCGAACATGCGCGCGCGCAGCGCGGGGATATAGACCGCGCCGATGTCGATCGTCGGGTCGTCGCGATGGGCGCGGCACACGGCGGCGTCGCTTGCGTGATGCGCGCGACAGGGCTGCGGGCGGGCGTCGTAGATCGAACAAGCGCCGGCGGCGAGCAGTGCGCACGGATTTCGGCTGTGGTCGCGCTCGCCGGCGCGATAGGCGGCGACGCGCACGCGATGGGCGGCGAGTCGCGCGACGATCCCTTCGAGCGCCTCGGGCGAAGAATGGAGTTGGATGTGTTCGGCGGCGAAAAACACTTCATGCGCCTGCACATCGACCGGCACGTAGCAGCAGAAATCGCAACCGGAGCGGCAGGCGACTTTCTTCCGCACGCCCGCGGGCGTGTCGGCGAGCGTGCGATCGAGTTCGTCGAGGCCCCAACGTAGCGCGGCGAACATCTGCCGGAGCGAGCGGACTCGTTGCAGCCGTTTTTGCATCTGGGTCAGCGTGCGTTCGTAGGGATCGTCCGGCAGCGAATCGGTGGGAGGAGGGGGCAACGGAACGAGCAGCGTCGCGCCCCGAACGGCGAAAGCGAGACAACAAGTGGCGGCGGACGCCGATGGTCCACGCGCGGGCACCGTTGGAGTTGCACTTTGCCGGCGAGTGTGTCCCGTGGGGGCGATGAAAGTTGGTGCGAAAGTAGTCTGCGTGGACGATGTTTTCCCTGCCGCGATCCGGGAGTTCTACCTGGCGCTGCCCGTGAAGGGCGCGACCTACACGGTGCGCGAGGTGTCGCTCGGCCGCGAGAAGCTCGCCATCGTGAAGGACGGCAAGATCGTGCCGAATGGCGCGTCGGAAGAGAGCGTCACGGTGCGCATCCTCCTGCACGAACTCGTGAACCCGCTCGACCCGTTCAACGGCAACCGCGCCGAACTGGGTTTCAACGCCGAGCGTTTCCGCGAAGTCGAAGAGGAGCACGCCGAGGAACACCGCGAGGAAACGATCGCGATCGGGGCGACGGTGGAGTGAAACGCTCCGCGCCCCGATCATCGACGATCACGTGAAGAAGCGGCGCGGTCGGCGCGATCGGTAGGGCGCGACTGCTGGGCGCGCCGCGAAGGTGTCTTCGCCGGGCTCCTCTGTCCCGCCGGTCCAGACGCACAGCCGTTCCCCAAGAACTCTTTCGGACCTCCTTGGCGTGTCATCCTGAATGAAGCGAAAGATCCACGTGCTCGAGCGCGATGCAGGATTCACACGCGGGGATTCCTCGCTGCGCTCAGAATGACAGGGGATGAAGTTGGCGTCGCGTGTCGGGCGGCGGCATTGCTACGGTCCGCGAATACCTGCAAGCCGGTTTGATCGACGGACAGCACGTCGCAGTCGCGCCGGTCGTCCTTGGTCGCGGAGAAAATCTCTTCGCCGGCATCGATCTCCGACAACTCGGCTACAAAGTCGCCGAGCACGTGACCACGCCCGCGGCCACGCACGTCCTCTTGAAACGATAGGACCGGCAGGATGGCCGCAAAAAGGCGCAAAAGCGTCTGTCCTGTTCTGCATCATCTTCCGCGCTCCTATAGGCGCCTGGTGATTTTCGTTCGCCGTCGGGCTTTTGTGCCTCTTTGCAGCTACTCCAATGCGTGGTATCTCCGCGTCCTCCGCGATCTCTGTGTTGAAAGAATTGGGCTCGTGCGGCCCGTGAGCCAGCTACCGAAAGGTTGAACACGGAGGACACAGAGATCGCAGAGGGAACGCCGGCGGACGCACTGTTCGCTGCGCCGTGCGTGATGGCGCCTCTCGCGTTTGCGCATGGTCGGAAAACCTCCCGCTGATTTCGGAGTGTGGCGGAACTAGTGCTGGCCGTCCCAGACTAAGGTGGGTATCCACCTCCCAACGATGACCTGCTCACTCGACCTGCCCACGTGGGCGCGGATGGTTTTCTTCTTTCTCGCCACGGCGCTGTGCGTCCGTGGCGAAGTGCCGCCCGCTGCGGCGGGCGCTCCCGCCGATCAAGCAGCCGCGGTCGGCGCGGAAAAGATCGTGTCGCCGAACCCGACGAAGTTGGAAGTCGAAGGCCGGCGCTTGTCCGGTCGCTTGGCCGTCGCCCCGCAAATTCTGAGCGCCGACACCTCTGCCGATTTGATTTACACGATCGTCACCGAACCGAAGTTCGGGCGCGTCGGCATGGCGGGCGAGGGCGATGAGGAGGATTTCTTCGCGACCAAGACGTCGCGCTTCGGCTATTTCGTCTACGAAGCAAGGGAGGATTACACGGGCGAGGACTCGTTCACCTACACCGTGCGCAACACGACCTCCGGGCTCGTTTTCGAGAACCGTGTCGCGATCGCGATTCGCCCGCCGCCGCCGGTGGTGCTCGACGAATTCACGGTCAAGGGCTCGCGCGAGCACACGTTGACTGCGGCCGCCGTCGCACTCATCACGCGGCCGAACACGCCGGTCGCGAAGAAAATTCCCAGCCACCAGGATTTCATGCGCGAGGCCGAGCGCGCCGCCGTGGCGAACCCGAAGATCGTTTGGGCGCTGGACGAAAAAATCCGGCCGCAGCACGGCACCGCGCAACTCGACCGCCGCACCGGCGAACTCCGCTACGCGCCGAATCCCGGTTTCATCGGCGAAGATCGCTTCAACTACTACACGACGGACGAAAACAATCCGGAGCTCGGCGTGGAGAATATCGTCACCGTGAGCGTCGAACCGATCCGCATCCCGAAGCAGAAGATCGTCGATCGCAGCAAGAGCCGGCAGGTCGACCTCGTGTTCGTGATCAATAATTCCCGTTCGATGGCGCCGCACCAGCAGCGCATCGCGGAAAATCTCCGTCGCTTCCGCCAGTTGTTCGACGAGAAGAAGCTCGATTACCGCATCGGCGTGCTGACGACCGACTTCGTCAACGAGGGCGAGCGCCACGCCAAGAGCGTCGCCGCCGTGCAACTCGACGCCGCGGGCAAACCGGCGCTCGATCGCAAGGGGCAGCCCAAGCGCGCGACCAAGGAAGTGGCGAGCAACGGCCAACTCGTGACGTTGCCGGCGATGCCGCAGCCGTGGGTGACGCCGGAGACGCCCGATGCGGTTTTCGCCGAACTCGTGAAGGTCGGCACCAACGGCGACGACAACCGCACTGCCTTCACCGCCGTGTATAACTTCGTGGCCGACTATCAGGCCGGCGGGAACAAGCTGCTGCGTCCCGAAGCCACGACGATCGTGGTCTATTTCATGGACGAGGAGGAGACGCGCATGGCGACGTGGGTGGAGCGGGCGAGCGGAGCGCCGAAGGCCGAGTGGGTCGAGAACGGCAAGCTCCCCGAGCTGATCCAAGCTTACAACGCGGACCATGCCGAGAAGCGGCAGACGCTCGACGGCTACATCAATTACTGGGTGCTGCGCCCCTTCATCATCGTGAAGGGCAACCAGCGCGGAAAAATCGAGATGCACGCCGTCGTCTCACCGAACAATCTCTCGCACCGCCGCGCGGCCGAACTCACCGGCGGCGCCGTGTTGGACATCGACAGCGATTTCTCCGCGCCACTCGCCGCCCTCGGCGATCGCATTGCCGATACCGTCGCCGTGGCGCTCGATCCGGTCGATCCCGGCGCCACGCTGGCTAAGAAGAGCCTGCGCGTGCTCGTCGACGGACAGCCAGTGTCGGCCGATCCGGAGAACGGTTTCGTCTACGACGAGCGCACGCACAGCGTCCGCTTCAACGGCGCCGCGAAGAAGAGGGCTTTCGCCGCGAAGATCGAGATCAGCTACGAAGAGCACCAGTGAGCGCGGAGTTGACCGCGAACGGACATGGATCGACACGGCTGGAGAGCCAGCGAGGGACGATCGATCGCGGGAAAGCTGGCCACGAAGAGGCACAAAGAAGCACGAAAAGCCCAGTCCCATTTTGTGCGCCTTCGTGTCTTTTGGCAGCTCAGGAGTTTGATCGTTTGATGGATTCCAGCTCGGCGGCACTTCGATCATCCGACGACTCGCGCAATAAGCGGGGAGACAGTCGGGTTTTCGTGCCGCTCCATCGCCAACTAGAGGACTTTGTCATCTGCCCTCCGCGTTCTCCGCGGCCTCCGCGTTAAGCAGATCGAGATCGTTCGGTTTGGGCGCGGATTCACCGGAATTGAAACGCGAAGGACGCAGAGCAGACAAGAAAACCGGGCGCGTCGCCGGAGCGCGTTCGTTGCGACAGTGGTTTCCTCCCGCCTGAGAGCGATCGGATGATCGGAGCGGAATTTTTTCAGCAGGCGTTCAGGCCGTTCGCTCTTCAGCTCCGTCCAAGGCATTCTGCAGCTTTCGAGCGAGCTTCGCGGCCACAATGGCGACGACACTCGCGGCAGACGCGATCAGGAGGCTCATGAACAGTCCCGCCGGCCGATCCTCGCCGTCGCCGCACACGAGGATGATGACCACTCCTCCGGCGATGAAACCGAGGAGGACCAGCGCACACTTCTTGATGGTGCGGAGAGCATCCACGTCGAGCGGCGAAAGGCCCCCGTCGCGCCGGACGCGATCGAGCAGCCCGAAAGCGCGCCAGACCGCCACGAAGAACGGGATCGAGCCCGCATACACATACGCGAGGAAGGGATCGTGGAAATAGATTTCGAGGATCGTGGCGTGGGCGTTCCTGCCTTCGAGATGAGGTTCTCCGAGCAGGAAAGCGAGAGTGCCGACGGCGATGAGCACAATGATCGCCTGAAGGAACAAGGCTGAGCTGCTTTTCATGCCGGACGTTTTCATGGAGGCAAGATGGCGCCGTCCGGTGAAGCCAGTATGAAGCGGCGATGCGTTCCGCGTGAAAACGAGCCGTCCGCCCGAGATGGAATACCAGTTTGGATCGCGCATGGGCGGTATCGCGGACGCATTCATTGCCTCGGGGAAAGCCGATCCGCGGTGCGGCCAGGCAGGCCGCGGCCCAATCGCAGCCGAGCTCCAGGGCGGCTTGAGACCGTCGAGAGCCGAAACTCCCTCGGGCACCTCCTCAACCGTTCGAGAACAAATGATCGCAATGGGCGGAAAACTGTTCGCGGCATGGCACCTTTAGCGGGAAGATCGCGCTTTGGTGACGGCGCACATTGCCGCCGAGATCGACCTCGCGCCCCCGAGCTCGATTCACGCACCCCGGCGGCAAACCCCAAACCTCGAAATCCCGTCCTGATGGACTTCGCGTCGCGGCACGTGTTGCGCGGCCGCCATACCCGCCCATGAGCGGGCATGAAAACATGCTTCGATTTCCCGCAGCGAAACCTCCCCCTCACCCCTCTCGATTCCAATGTCCCAAACCTACAAAGGCGCGTTCGTCGTCGTAAACCAGACGAACAGCGACCTCTCCAATGTCTCCGTGCAATTCGTCTCCAAGCTAGGCGTCGCCGTTTCCAGCGCCGCGACGCTCAGCAGGGATGCGAACGACACTATTTTCGAACTGCCGCCGGTGTCACTGGAAGGGTCCAGCGACAACACCGACAACTGGAAGCTCAGCTTCATCACCCAGGGAGCCGACGCCACGCCGGTGGAAGTGTTTCTCGGCAATGTGAACTGCGATTTCACGGCGGAAAATGAAGGCGGCGTCGTGCGCGTGCAGCTCTATCAATCGAGTTTCGACATCATCATGCCGGTGAAGGGAAGCAAGCAGGGCGTGAAATACGAAGGTATCCCGGGCTGAGCGGGTGAAGCGGCCGCAGGAGATCATGGATATCGAAGCGACGATCCATG
The DNA here is from genome assembly GCA_016187945.1 of Opitutia bacterium. Taxonomy (GTDB): domain Bacteria; phylum Verrucomicrobiota; class Verrucomicrobiia; order Opitutales; family Opitutaceae; genus Didemnitutus. The sequence continues at coordinate 246,595 of JACPIT010000004.1, read as the reverse complement.
ATCTCGGCGTGCCGCGCGACGCATTCGACGAAGTGAACCAAGCTGGGCCCGCGGCGCTTCACGTCGGCCCAGCTCACAGCCGCGCCGAAAGGCTAAACACAGAGGACGCAGAGAGCGCAGAGGTGCGAGCGACGGAAGGATTGCCGCAAAGAGGCGCAAAAAGATTTTTGTCCGGCGGGGCTTGCGTGCCGAGCGCCTATAGGCGCCTTGTGAGCTGCAAGGCGGTCGAGATTTCGTGCCTCGTCGTGGCCGGCCTGCGGGCCTCCCTGGTTTGGATCGGCTCCGCGTGCTCCGCGACCTCTGTGTTAAACGGATCGAGCCCGTTGGATCATGACCGGATTCCCAGCGGTTGAAACACAGAGGGCACAGAGGACGCAGAGAGCGCGGGGAGGGGAGAAACGGAGCGGCAGAAGGGCTCACGAAACACACGAACGATACGAACGCGCAGCGGGTGATCGGCCCGCACCCGCCGATCGAGATCGACCTGATAACTGAACAACTCCTTCTGCGCCGAATGCACGCCCATCATATTGGCGGAGTCAGACGCCTCGCGCGGCGCCCCGTTCAATCAGCGGCGCGATTTGGGCAACAGGCCCTCAAGCCATGACCCCATCTGGTCACGCGTCAGCTCGTCTCGTCGGGCCTCCGCCGTCGGCTCGGCCAGAATGCCGCGGCTCGGTTCGGCAGGCTTTAGTTTTGCCATGGCGGTCTTCCTCGCTCTTGCTGCCAGCACCGTGGGGCCACGCGGTGCAAAGGATCGATGAATCCTTCGCCAACTCAGCCGTCCGAACAAGTTTTGTCCCCATGCCCTGGCTCCCGAGTTCGCTTAGCAGCGAAGCCATCAATTCGACGTTCGCGGCTCTGCAAGGGGCCTTTGCCAATGCCTTCCCCGCGTCTGGCCTGAATTTCGATTTTCGTGACAAGGCGAAGATCGGCGACCTCTACATAGTCGAGCGGCAGGGCAACTCGTGGACGCCTTCGGTGAAGGAGGCGATGCTCGGCGCGCTACCCGCGAGTTGGGCCAGCTATCCGACTGGCTACATCGAGGCGGACGTGATGGATTTCATCGTCAACCATCCGCAAAACCGGATGCTCTCGATCCTCGGCCCGCGCGGGGTGGGGAAGTCGACCTCCATCCGCTACATCGCCGGCGTTCTCAGCCAGGAGTGCAAGGACGAGTCCTATCACCTGGCGTTTTTCGATGGGAACACGGACAGCCGGAACGGCGACGGCGAGTTCAACGAAAAATGGTGGCCCGCCTTCCTGCGGAAATTTCTCCAGGAGGCGGAAAGGATCGCGGCATGTGAAGAGCGGCACGAACGGCCGGCGGACGCCGCGGCGATCCGACAGTCTCTTGCGCCGATCACGAGGAAAGGCGCGTCGGAAGCGGCGTTTTTCGACACCTGTGGAATGTTGCTGACCGGCCACTCGGCGAATCACACCTGCTGGCTGACCCTTGTGTTCGACAACCTCGATCCGTTGCCGAACGCGACGATCACGGAGATGTATTCGTTCTGCCTGCGCCTCAAGGCGTCGACGGGGATGGGCACGATCCTCACGATGAGGCCGTCCTCCTACGAAAACGTCCAGTCGCGCTTGGGCTGCCGCACCGCGCGCCCGTTTCGCGTGCGGATCCGGCCGCCCGCTGCGGCGGCGATCTTGGCGCGGGTGCCCAAGCGGCTCGAGGCCTATGCGGCGGCGAACTACATGGTGGCGCCGCCGCACATCGACGGACAACCCGTGACGCCTGCGTTGGCGCACGCGATCGGCGAGCGTCTGATCCGCCTCATTGAAGCCGGACACCCAATGCGGGAGTTCCGCCAGATCATGAAGTTCTTCGATGCCGTGAGTTCGGAGGACATGCGGCATCTCGCTGTGCTGTTCAATCGGATGGTCGCGAACCACAAGCTCCCGCCGCTGTTGAGCGCTGATTCGGACCAGCAACGGGCGGCGGATTTTCACCCGGTGACAGCGGCGATCTACGGCAGCCACACCCTTTACGAGCGCAACGAGTATGTCGCCAACCTGCTCTTCACGCCGGACGCGAGAGGGGAAGCCCAGTTCCTGCTGACGCATCGAATCCTCGCGGTCATCCGCGCCCAGCGGCCGGCCACCGGCCTGGCGGAGATCCATGGCTTTCTCGCGGCGTGCGGCGTCGTCGACGCGGATGAGATCGTCAAGACGATGAACCGCCTGCGCATCGCCAACCTGATTTATGGCACGGATCTCGACAAAAATTGGGACAGCCTTCACCAGCCCGATGCGTGCGGTTTAACGCAGGCCGGACTCTATTACCTGAACAGCCTGCTGCGAGACCCGGACTACCTTCTCGCCGTCGTCCATGACACGCCGCTCGACCACCGCCGGGTGCGGGCCGAGCGCGACGCAAGCACGGCGGATTTCTTCGAGCCGAGCTTTGCGGCTTCGGCAAGTTCGCTTATCGAATACTACACCGAGATCTTAGCGCGCGAACATCGTGACCTGCGCGCAATGAAGTCGGAACGAAATCCCGATTCAAGGCTGGCCTACGCGGTCGACTGTCTGCGTCACGGCAGTTCGCTCTCCGCGTGCGTGCAGGCCGGTCTGACGACTCTGGCCGCGCGGACGATGCGGTCGCGATCACCGGGGGTGGCGTCTGTCGCGCAGGAAATTCACAGTGCGCTGGAGCGGCACCGCTCGTCGCAGGACAGTCTGGCCCAAGGCTACGAAGAAGTGCTTGATCGCTGCGAACGACAAACCTCCCGGCAGCGAGGCCCGGTGCCGATGGGCGTAGGCTGCCCGATCGTGGGGCCGGGCGCGGCCAAGGTGGGAAGGGTCGAAGTTCGGCCATTCGGGCTCGATTGCGACGTGCGCGTTCTGCTCGAAAGCAACCTGACTTTCGAGCCGACCGCGGTGCAGATTTCCGGGCCTGGTGGGGAGGGTGCTTTCACTATAGCGATCAGCGTCTCGGACGACTCTCCCTACGAAGGTGACTGGCAAAAGGTTTCCCGCGAGGTTGTGTGCCTGTGGGGCAATGCGCCGGCGGTGCGCCTGCTGATCGCGCCACCCGTGGCACGCCGGTTCGCACGTTCGCCGCGCGGAGCGCTGGGGCCATCGGTGCCGCTGGACGGCGGCGACTCCGGTGATTTGGGGCCGCACAGCTTGGGCCCGTCCGCAATGCAGTTGTATCTGAATTACCAGGGTTACGATTCGGCCTACCGCCGCGTGCCGATCACGCGCGAGTTCGATCCCTGCGCGATTGCGCACGCGATCGCGCCAATGATGGCCCACCTGCAGGAGGCGCTGGCTCAGACCGGAGCGGATCACGCAGTCATGCGCCGGGCCATCGGACGCAAACTTGCGAACATGGTCATTCCTGAGGGCAGCATGCTCAAGAACGCCGGGCAGATTCGCGGGCTGAGGCGGACGATCCTCAGCTACCCGCACGGAGCAATTCCGTGGGACTGGCTGGCGCTAGATCCCGATGATGCGAGTCTGTCGCTGCAAACCGTGACTCAACTGCTCCGGTTCGCGCCGGCAGGAAACACGTGTGCTACGATGAGCACGAGCATGCTTGGTCAGCCCAGCCAGAAAATCGAGACGCTCGGAACGCACGTCTGCCCGAAACACTCCACCGAAGTATGGGAATGGCTCCGGCAGCCCGGCGTCCGGCACTTGGTCTGTGAAACGACGCAGCCGGACACCCTCCTTTTCCGCGGGGCGTCCGGTTCCGTGGTTCTTTCGCTCTACGAATTGGGTGGACTGCGTCCGCTGGCGGCGGAGGGCGGCGGCCCTTCGGGCATAGTGATTTCGGGCTGCTCCTTTGCATCGAGCGAGAATGCCAGCCTGATCGCGTCCACGTTCCGCTGTCCGGTCATCGCTCCGCTCTGCAACATTTGGGTTCGACATGCCGAGGAGGCCGCGTCGGTTCTTGCGGCGGGCATACAGCAATCGCCTGAGTGTCCACTGGTGGATGTTTTCCATCACAGGTTGGCGGCCTCCGAAACGCTGCGTCTCTACACCGTTTTACTGCCATGGACAAAGCAATGATCCCCGTGAAACCGATTGCCCCGCTGCCGTTGACGATCAGCGCGGCCGACCTAACAGCAGAGGAGAAGATCGAACTGAACGCGCACAGTGCGGACGCGCATCTGGGTCCGATAACCAACGCGGGTAAGGCCGCGGCGGAATGGCTTCAGGCCAAGGCGCCATCGTTCATCATTCGCAAGATCGAGAAATTGATTCCGCGAGGCTACCGCATCGAGCAGGTCGAGCTGAGTTTCGCCGTGGAAGCTGACTTGCAGATCGGAAGCTTCGGCGGCGAGGCCAACGTCACCCTCGTCCCCGAAACGGAGTCGGCTCCACCGGCGTCCGGTATGCACGGACGCAGCGAAAAGGACACTCCCGCTCCCGGCGGGTCGCTTACCACCTGAGGCGGTCGCGCAGGCACTCAGCCGGATACGGGTTTTCGCTGCGCTCGGAACGGCGGCCCTCGAAGAATGCCAAAACAAAAGGCACCCAGCAGGGTGCCTTTGATGCTCTAGTAGCGATTCGGAATCATTGGCAGGCTTCGCAGGTGCCGCCGTTGCGCATGGCTTCGATGCTGCACGCGTTCTTTTCCGCTTCCGTATAGACCTTCTTGGCGGCGGCGTCGCGCGTCGCGGTTTCGGCCTTCGTTTCGCCGGTGGCGCCGCGCATTTCTTTTTTCACGCTGACCGTCGCTTTCTCGATGTTCGAGGCGCCGAGGGTGCGGAGGTAATACGTGGTCTTCAGGCCGGTCTTCCAGGCGTGGCGATACATGTGCGAGAGCGTTTTCAGGTCCGGCGTCTTGAGCCAGAGGTTCACGCTCTGCGATTGGTCGATCCACTTCTGGCGGCGGGCGGCGGCGTCGATCACCCACTTGTGGTCGATGTCGAACGCGGTGCGGTATTTCTCCTTCAGGTCGGCCGGAACGGCTTCGATGTCGGCGAGGTCGCCGTCGAAATACTTCAGCGCGTCGATCATCTCCTGGTTCCAGAGGCCGCGGGCCTTCAGGTCCTCGACGAGGTAGGTGTTGATGACGACGAATTCGCCCGAGAGGTTCGATTTGACGTAGAGGTTCTTGTAGTAGGGCTCGATGCAGGGCGACGTGTTGGTGATGTTCGAGATCGTCGCGGTGGGAGCGATGGCGAGGCAGTTGGAGTTGCGCATGCCTTGCTTGGCGATCTTGGCGCGGAGCGGCTCCCAGTTCATCTTGCCGCCGCGCGGAACGTCGACGGGGACGCCGCGTTCCTGTTCGAGGAGATCGAGGGTGTCTTGCGGGAGGAGGCCGCGGTCCCACTTCGAGCCGCGGTAGCTGGAATAGGTGCCGCGTTCGGCCGCGAGGTCGGAGGAGGCTTCGTAGGCGTAGTAGGCGATGGCCTCCATGAACTCGTCGTTGAACTCGACGGCTTCGGGCGAGGCGAAGGCGACGCCCTTCATGTAGAGCGCGTTGGCGAGGCCCATGACGCCGAGGCCGACGGGGCGGTGGCGGAGGTTGGAGCGCTTCGCGGCTTCGGTCGGGTAGAAGTTGATGTCGATGACGTTGTCGAGGGCGCGGAGGGCGATGCGGATGGTGTCGCGCAGTTTCTCGTGATCGAGCGAGCCGTCGGGCTTGAGGTGCGACTCGAGGATGACGGAGCCGAGATTGCAGACGGCGGTCTCGTCGTTCGAGGTGTTGAGCGTGATCTCCGTGCAGAGATTGGAGGAGTGGACGACGCCGGCGTGGTCCTGCGGGGAGCGGAGGTTGCAGGGGTCCTTGAAGGTGATCCAGGGGTGGCCGGTCTCGAAGAGCATCGAGAGCATCTTTTTCCAGAGCTCGATGGCCTCGACCTTGTGGCCTTGGATTTTGCCCTCCTCGGCGAGCTTTTCGTAGTGCGTGTAGCGCTCCTCGAATTTGCGGCCGTAGAGTTCGTGGAGGTCGGGCGTTTCGTTGGAGCGGAAGAGCGTCCAGTTCTGGCGACCTTCCATGCGCTTCATGAACAGGTCGGGAATCCAGTTGGCCGTGTTCATGTCGTGGGTGCGGCGGCGGTCGTCGCCGGTGTTACGACGGAGTTCGAGGAACTCGAAGATGTCGTTGTGCCACGACTCGAGGTAGGCGCAGCCGGAGCCCTTGCGTTTGCCGCCTTGGTTGACGGCGACGAGCTGGTCGTTGTGGAGCTTGAGGAAGGGGATGACGCCCTGCGATTCGCCGTTGGTGCCGGCGATGTGCGCGCCGGTGCCGCGGACGGCGGTCCAGGAGCCGCCGAGGCCGCCGGCCCACTTGGAGAGCTGGGCGTTTTCGGCGATGCCGCGATACATGATGCCTTCGAGGCTGTCGTCGACGTAGTAGAGGTAGCAGGACGAGAGCTGGGAGTGGAGCGTGCCGGAGTTGAAGAGCGTCGGCGTGGACGAGCAGAAGCGGCGGCTCTTGTAGAGCGTGTAGAGCTGGAGGGCCCAGGACTCGCGGTCGGACTTCTCGTCGAGGAAGAGGCCCATGGAGACGCGCAGCCAGAAGAACTGCGGGGTCTCGAGGCGGCGCGAGCGCTTGCCGGTCTTGTCGATGATCAGGTAGCGATCGTAGAGCGTCTGGACGCCGAGGAAGTCGAGGTCGAGGTCGGCGGTGGGGTCGATGGCGGCGGCGAGGCGGGCGAGGTCGTATTCCTTGAGGCGCGGCGTGAGGCGCTTGATGGCGATGCCGCGGTCGACGTAGGCAACGAAGGCGGATTGGTGGGCCTTCTTGAGGGCGCCGATGCCGTCCTTCACGATGTCCCAGCCGAGGACTTCCTCGTAGATGTAGGTGAGCTGGATGCGGCCGGCGAACTTGGCGAAGTCGGCGTCCTTTTCGATGAGGGTCTTGGCGTTGAGGACGATCGTGTTGTTGAGATCGCCCTGCGCGATGTTGTCGAAAGTGGAGCGGCGGAGCTCGGCCTCGATCTGGTCGGCGGTGAGGCAGAGGTTAAGGCCGATGGAGGCGAACTCGATGCGCTTCTTCAGGTCTTCGCCGTTCCAGAAATAGGTGGAGCCGTCGGCGCGCTGGACGACGATCATGGAGTTCTGGCCCTGCGGCAGGCTCGTGGCGGCGTCGGTGGACGCGGCGGCCTCGGGGGCGGCGACGACATCGCCGGCGTGGCGGGCGGCGGCTTCGTTGGCGCGCGAGGCGTGGCGCATGGCGCGGTAGAGAATGTAGTCTTCGGCGACCTTGTAGTGGCCGGTCTTCATGAGCTCTTCCTGGACCATGTCCTGGACTTCCTCGATGTGGAGGAAGGCTTGCGAAAGACCGGCGGCGCGCTGGGTGACGGCGCGGGCGATCTGCGGGGCGGGAGCGGAGTCTTTCTTGAGCGAGAGGAAGGCCTTGCGGATCGCGATCTCGATCTTCGCCTCGTTCCAGGGAACGACCTGGGAGTTGCGGCGGATGAGTTTCACGGCGACGGTGGGTTGCTCGCGCGCGGTGGAGAGTTTTTGGGCGCGCTTGTGGAGGAGGGATTTCGCGACGTCGTGGGCGTTGTTGTCGACGAGGGTTTTCTCGATGAGCACGTAGAGGTCGTTGAGCGAGACGCGGAGCGGGGCGCGCGTGAGGGCCTGCTTGGTGAGATTGGTGGCGACTTCGCGGGTGACGTCGGCGACGAAGCGCTGGTTCTTCTCGTTGAAGATATCCTTCTCGCCCTTCGCGAGCATGAGGTTGGCGAGGGACTTGCCGACGGTGTCGGCGACCTCGGCGAGGTCGAAGCGCTCGGTGCCGTGCGGGCAGAGCACCTCGACTTCGGGGACGGTGACGTCATCGCGGAGGACGTCGCGCCAGTTGTAGTTGGGCTTTTGGTCCTGCGGCGTGCCGGTGAATTTCTTGAGGACGAGGTCGGTGTGGACGGAAGAGGTATCGCTCATGGAGATAGTGGTGCGTGGAGTTCTGGGACTGACGGACGGACGAGGGGGTAACGAAAAATGGGGCGCGAAAAGAAGGCGGCAGCCGGCCGGAGGGCGGGCCCGCCTTCGCTTTTGCGGGCGAGGGCGGACCGGTTAAAGTTCGTCGTCGCTCGTGTTCTGGAGGGCCGACGACTTCTGATATTCAGTGACGCGGCCTTCGAAGAAGTTCTGCTCCTTCTTGATGTCCATCATCTCGGCCAGCCAGGGGAGTGGGTTCTTGACGCCCGGGTTGAGCGGGGCAAGGCCGCAGCCTTCGAGCCGGCGGTCGGCGATGTAATCAATGTAGGTCAGAAACTCGTCGATCGCGAGGCCCACGGCGTTCACGGGGAGGCAGTCGCGGATGAAATCTTTTTCGAGGGCGATGGCTTCGGCCATCGTCTGGCGCAGCTCTTCCTTGAACTCGGGCGTCCAGATTTCGCGGTTTTCCTCCATCAGATCCATGAACAGATTCCGGAGGAGCTCGATGTGGTTGGACTCGTCGCGCAGCGTGTAGCGGAACATCTGGCCGATGCCGGGGAACTTGTTCTGGCGGTAGAGCGAGAGGATCATGCCGAACAGGCCGTAGAACTGCGTGCCCTCCATGCACTGGCCGAAGACGAAGATGTTTTTCGCGAAAAGCTTTTTGTTTTCCGCGACGGTCATGTCGAGGTCGCGGCGCAGAGCGCGCGAGACGTTGTTCACGAACTCGTTTTTGCGGACGATCGACTTCACGTCGTCGAACATCGCTTCGCACTCGTGCGGGTTCACGCCGAGCGAGGAGATCATGTAGAGCAGCGAGTCGGCGTGGATGTTTTCCTCGTGCGCGTGGCGGCCGAGGACGAGCTTGAGCTCGGGCGCGGTGACGACTTCGCGGATGACGTGCTGGATGTTGTCGCCGACGATGCCTTCTGCGGCGGAGAAATAGCCGACGCCCATGCGGATGATCCAGCGCTCCTGGTCGTTGACGAGCTTCGGGTCGCGCCACTGCTCGATGTCCTTGCCCATCGGGATGTCCTCCGGCTCCCAATGATTCGCCTTCATCTTTTTGTAGAGATCGTAGGCCCACTGGTATTTCAGCGGGAGAAGGTTGAAGTAGGGAACTTGGCGGCCGTTGATGACCTTTTTGCCGGCGAAGGCGGCTTCGGCTTTTTCCTGATCGAGGACGAACGATTTGGAGCCGACTTGGAAAGATTTGAGCATGGCTAGCGCGTGGGTCTGCGAGTGTGTGTCGAACGTGAAACGGGTGTGTTTTGCTGGCGGCAAAACCATCCTCCCGTGGTCATAGAAGCGCGCAGGACGCCCTAGCGAACCGAAGTTGCTGGAACTTCCTCACACGTTGCTGACCACCACAGGATGTGGCTGCCCGGAACCAGGGGCACTACTAATGGTAGTGGGGCATACCCCGTCAATTTTTTCTCCGGCGAAGTCGCGACATTTTTTGGTGGACAAAAATTTAGCCGAAATGCGGTGCGGTGCGGTGCGGCGAGTCTCGGCGGCGAACGCGATTTTCAGAGGGAAAACGTCCCGTCGCGCGACGAGGCGGATTGCGTGGAAAAAATTCTTGACGCGCTGCGTCACACCACGTGCGCGAGTTTTCAGAGGGAGAGTTCGCATGGATGCTTCCGCCTGACGAGCCGACGCGATGCTCCCCTGAAGCAGCGGGTGGCGGTCGCATGCGATGACATTTTCGATGGCAAACGCGGGCTGATTCAATCTGACAGAAATTTCTCCGCAAGGACGACAGCCGCGAGGACGGTTGTGGTGACGCTCGATCGCTGGCGGGCGGCGCGCTGATTTGCCGACTGTTACGTTGACCGGATGAGGTTGCCGGCGTAAGCAATTTTAACTGCGAATCCCTTGCCTATGAAAACTGCGCGAAAGGTTCTCTTTTTCGGTGCGTTGCTGGCAACGCTTTCCTTGGGGCCAGTGCTGCGAGCGAGTGATGACACGAATGTGGTTCTGCGCGTCATGCACCTTAATCAGGTGGAGCAGGCTGCGCTCGACTCACAACGCAATCAGCTCATTCGGATCGAGACGGCCTTGTTGGAGGCGTATGCACTTGGCGTGAAGGCGAAGTCCTTCGACACGGACAAGAACAACCGCATCAGCGCAGTCGAATACCGTGCATTCGAGCGAGCGGTGATTGCAGCGGCCCAAAAGGACGCTCGAATGCTACAGCGCTAAGATGCGAATCGGGACGGGATATTGAGCCGCAATGAGTGGAGCGCGGCGCGCGCCGACTTGATGCCGCTTTGACGAGCACCCCGCGTGTGATCGAACGCGGGGTCGCCTTCACCGAATGACTCCGCGGTAGCATGTGGAGCACGCTGTTCGTGGATAACTACCAGACGACGGCCAACTGAATCGAAGAATCGCGGATTCGATTTGGCTGTGAATTCAGTCGAGGTGGTAGCCGACCGATCTCTTTCTGCCCGGAGCAAAAGAAAAGGCGGCTGCGTTGCCGCAGCCGCCTTGAAGAGATTAGCTCAAGCGTCGCTCAGAACTTGATGCGCATACCGGCGAGCACCTGCCAGCGGGAAACCGGTGTGTCGTCCACCGTCGTCGGGACGGTGTTGAGCGTGGTGTTGTTGAACGTATAAGCCCATGAGTTGGTGGCGGCGTTGTAGGTCGCGCCCGCAACCGCACGACGATACGAGAACGGCACTTCTTCCTGGATGCCCCACTTGTCGTTGAGGAGATTCGCGAAATTGAGGACGTTCAGGTAAAGCTCAGCACGGACTTTCTTGTAGATCGGGAGCGTCTGCGTGAACTTCAGATCAACCGTCTGCAACCACGGTGAGGTTTCGCTGTTGCGGGGAGCATGGCCACCTTTGTATTTAGCGAGCGTGGTGGATTCGACGAAGGCGAAGAAGTTGTCGCGTTCCGTGGTGCTGCCCCACGTGACTTTCGGGTCGGTCGGACCGGTGGGAACGTAGAGCAGGTCGTTGAACGTGTAGCCGTCGCCGTTGGCGTCACCGCGGAACACCCACGAATAGGGGTGGCCGGTGCGACCTTGGTAAACGAGCGAGACAGTGGTCGGGGCTTTCTTGATGAACTCAAATTGGCGCGTAATGCTTGCGACGATGCGGTCCTTGATGCTCGTGTTGGAGACCGACGCGATGTCCTCGTTCGGGTTGAACACCGCGCGGTTCTGGTAGTTCGAGGAGGCGGTGGAGGAGGTGATCGGGCTCACTTCCGTGGCATTTCCGCGCGTGTAGGAGAACGACCAGCCCCACTTGTTTTTCATCGGGCGGGCCAAGCTGAACGTAGTGCCCCACGCCTGGCCTTTCTCGGTGTTCGTCAGGTAGAACACGTCGGCAAAACTTGAGACGCGGCGGCGGCCGTTAATGGAAGCAGAGGCAAAGCCGACGGTTCCGGAGGAGCTGCTGTAGCTCGTCGCCGCGCTGCCAAACGCAGCTTGTGCGCTGGCAAGCGACGTGATGCCACTAATGACGAAGCTGCCGGTCGGAGTCGCAGCCCCAGCATAGCGGATGCGTCCGTCAGGCGTCGTGCCTGCTTCAAGATAGTTCAGGAAAACGGTGTTCACGCTACGATCGACCTTGTTGTAGTAGTATTCGATCGTGGCGGTGATGCCGCCAAAGGGCAGCTCGTGATCGATCGCGATGTTCGATTTCCAGAGGCGCGGTTGCACGAAATCTTTGTCCGTGACGTTGATGTTCGGCGCCGGGTTGGCTGAGCCGGGGACGGTCTGTGTCTCCGGATCGGGATTGAACGTGATGCTCGCGAGTTCGGACGAGGAGGCGGTATAGTTGTAGACCGAACCAGCGTTCGAATAGGCGTTCGAGAGCCAGACGGCGGGATTCTTGCCTTGGAACAGGCCGACGCCACCGCGAATCTGAGTCTTCCGCTCCGTTGCGAGCTCGTAATTGAAGCCGACGCGCGGGGCGACGGTGTAGTTGCCGCTATTGGTGGTGTTGTTCGCTAGGCCGAAGGCGGTTTGGAAGCCGGCCGCTACCGGGGGCGCTTCACCGATGTAGGGATAGTCGAAACGCACGCCGTAGAGCAACGTCAGCTTCGAGTTTGGGCGCCACGTGTCTTCGAGGAACGCCGCATAGTTGTCGTAGCTCCAGCGGGCGATCGCGTTTTCGATCGTGGCGCCGGCGTAGGGCTTGGCGAGCTGGTAGGTTTGCGGCGGAGTGCCGGCTTGCCACGTGGCGAGGTTGGCGAAACTGTAGACGCCATTCGTGTTTTGAACGAAGGCATTGACATAGTCGGTCGCGACGTCTTCCACGCCGAACGTGAGAGTGTGGTCACCGCGCGACCATTCACCGATTGCTTTGTATTGAGTTTCTTCCGTGTTGAGTTTGTTTAGCTGACGGGAGTTTTCGGTGCCGAGGACAACGCTTCCAGTGATCGTCGTGTTGTCCGTGGCGCGCGTGCCGGAGATGCCGTTGATGGTCACCATCGGAAACGCGGCGGCCGAATTTTGCGGGGAGCCGTCGTATTTGGTGTAGGATACCGTAGCTTCCGTGCGAAAGTCGGGGGTCCACTGGCTGTTCAACTGGCCAACATAGGAATCGGTGTTGCGGTTCTGGGTATACCAGTGGCCGCTGAGCGACGTCGTGGTGGCGCCGGTGTAGTTCGGGAAGATCGACTCGACGCCGTAATTGCGGCGGTAGGTCAGCGCGAGGCGGTGTTTGTCCGAGATGTTCCAGTCGAGCTTGCCGATGTGGGTTTCCTGTGTGGAAACGTTGTTCGCGCCTCCGAGACTGCCAGGCTCGTAGCCGAGCGCCTTGGCGCGGGCGATGATTGCGTCGAGGCTCGTGGAGTTCGGGATGAAGGTGGCTTGCGGCGGGACCGTGGTGCGCTCGAAGTTGTCGTAGACGTAGGAGAAGAAGAGGCGATTGCGGAGGATCGGGCCGCTGAAGACGATACCGTAGCTCTTCTCGTCGAACGTCTCCTTCACGCCGGTGAGCGGATTCTTCGCACGAAGATTTTCGCTGGAGACTTCATAGTAGATCTTGCCGGAGAAGTCGTTCGTGCCAGACACGATCGTGGTGTTGATGAGTGCGCCGGTGAAACCGGAGTAACGGCCGGAGTAGGGATTCAGCTCAACGCCGAGGGACTGAATCGCGTCGATCGGAACGGGACCGCGGAGCGACGAAAAACCGTTCGAGTTGAGACCGAACTGGTCGTCGGAACGGACGCCGTCGACGAGGAGCGAGTTGAAGCGGAAGTTCTGGCCTTGCGCGGAGAGCTGGCCGCCCTGGTCGAGCGAGCCCAGGAACATGCGCGAATCGAGCACAGCGATGTCTTGGATGTTGCGGCGCACGGAGGTCACGTTCGCCACTTCGCCTTCCGTGAACGTCGTGCCGGTGCTCATCTTGCCGGCACCGAAGGTCGTGTCGCGATTGCTGACGACGTTGAACGCTTCGAGCTGCACGACGCCATCTGCGGCCAGCTTGACGCTGATATCGAGGGCGGCGCCCGGTTCGATGTAGATTTCGCGACGGACGCTCTCTTTGTAGGTGTCGGCGCTAATCGTGACGGAGTAAGGGCCCCCGACGCGCAAGCCGGAGACGTTGTATTGGCCGTTACCGCGGGTTACACCCGTAGCCCGCGTGCCGGACGGCTCGTGAACGATTGTAACCGTCGCCCCGGAGATCGGCTGGCCCGAGGAGTTGGTAGCGGTGCCGACGATGGCACCAGTGGTGATGCCTTGGGCAAACGCGGTTGTAGTAGACGCAAGGAGCGTCACGACTGCTACCGCTGTGGTAAGCAGTTTGGCGAACGATTTATGCATGGTGCAGATGCAGTAGTTTGGTGTTGGAAACCCAGAGGAACCACTCGAGGTTTGAATGGCTCAGCGAACGCGTCGGTATGACGTGAGTCAAGCCCTCATCCCCTCTCGGCAGGGCGCGAACGCCGCGATTTTTCCGCAGCGTAACAAAGAGGCCGCGTGCGCCGGAAAATCTCCCGCCCCAAAACAAAATGCCGTCCACGCGCGTGCCGCGTCGGTTGCGCGCAACGCTCGCGCGCGCTCCGGCGGACTCAGGCATTCGCCTGCGAATTTCGCTAATTTGTGCGATTGAAAATCGCCAATCTCCGGGGCCGCTAATCGGTGCCCACGAGCGAACGAAGAAAACGGAATCTCTCCCTCTGCATTCTCGATGATTTGCGCGATTTGCGGGAGGCCCTCCGCCAGAGTTCGGCTCAGCCCCCGAAGCCGCCCATCGCGGGCATTGCGAATTTCTGGAAGCCGGCCGGCGGCGCGAACAGGTCGTCCGGTAATGTGTCCGGCTCGATCTTCTTCGCTTCGAGATGGAACTTCTCCTTGCCGTGCGCGTCGCGACTCACCACGCGCAGCGGAAACCAGCCTTTTTTGCCCTTGAGCAACTGTTCCCAAGCCGCGCCGTCGGCCTTCGCTTTGCGGCCGCCCATCATGCCGCCCATCGGATTGCCGGTGCCCAGACCCATGAACGAACCGAGCTGCTCCGTGATCCACATCGCGGTCGAGTCGCCTTTGTCGGTCACGACGTATTCGTCGCAATCGTAGCCGAGGATCTTTTCGGTGCGGCCGGTCTTCTCGATCTTCGCCGTCGACTCGCCGCTGCCGCCCGATTGCGCGGGCGCGCCGCGCATCGGCATCACCATATACATGCGTTCGCGCGGCATCAGGATCGTCATCTCCTGCTTCGCGCCGTTCATGATCATCGCGGTGCCGGCAGCTTCGGCGGCCTTCGGCTCCATGCGGACGAGGTCGCCTTTCGTCACGAAGTCGATCACCTGCTCGCCGCCTTTTTCGCCTTTCATCGCCAGCGAAACACGGCCTTCGAACGCGAGCGCGCTCAACGTCGCGCACGCGGCTGCGACTCCCATCCATCCTGCACGGAGAAATGTTTTCATGGCGCGACACGCTAGCCTTCGCCGCGGCGCGCTCAAGTCCGCGCGCGCGCCCACACGCCCGACTTTCGCCTAGGAAAACCGGGGAGCGCGGGCGTCGCGCCTGCACCGGTGACGACGGCAGCGCGGCGGCTCGTCGTGCCTGGTTTGGTGGGGCGGCGAGCGCGAGGGAGCCATGGTTCGGCGCTCGCTCGCGCTCGCCGCGCCTTCGGAGTTTCGTCTGCACGCAGCGGCGAAAGCCTCACGGCTTCCGCTACACGGCAGGCGAGCGGCAGCCGGGACGGCGAAATCCGTCGCGCATCTCCGGCATTGCGTCGCGCGGCGCGGGCTGAATCCTCCCGCGCATGGTCTCCGAGTTTTCGATCACGCGCACCGTCGAGTTCGCCGAGACGGACATGGCGGGCATCATGCACTTCTCGAATTTCTTTCGCTGGATGGAGTCGTGCGAGACGGCGTTCTACCGCTCGCTGGGCTTGCCGCTGATTTCCTTCGTGCCGGGGCAGGTCGTCGGCTGGCCGCGCGTGAACGCGACCTGCGATTTCCGCGCGCCGCTGCGGTTCAACGACACCGTCGAGGTCCGCCTCTTCGTGAAGGAAATCCGCACGCGCGCGATCGTGCTGCTGTTCCAATTCCGCAAAACGACCAAGGGCAAGGCCGACCCGGAAATCTGCGCCCAAGGCGAGATCACGGCCGTCTGCGTGACTCACGACGGCAAGGGCGGCATGACCGCGGCGCCGATCCCGGAGACGTTTCGCGCGAAGGTGCGCATCGCGCCGAAGGCGGCGTGGACGGTGGAGTGAACCGATTTGGGATTTTCGATTTCGGATTTTGGATTGAGCGAACGGACGCGGTAGGGCCGGTCGAAGACCGGCTCAAAGGCGTCCTGGCTCGCGAATGCGAGTCGCGATCGGGATGAACCAGGCCGGTCACAGACCGGCCCTACTCACGCGGCGAAAATTTTTACCGCGCTCGTTTTGCCCTTCACCGTCACACTGCCGAGCGGGCGCAGGTCGTCGAGGGCATCGGCCGCGACGGCCGTGGCTTCGCTCACGATGATCGTCGTGCCGTAGCTCGCGTCTTTCGTGAGCGATTCGAGGCGCGAGGCGAGGTTCACACCGTCGCCGATGACCGTGTAATTCAGGCGCGTGTGCGAGCCCATGTTGCCGGCCACGACGCGGCCGGTGTTGATGCCGATGCCGAGCGCGAGCTGAGGTTTCCCCTCGGCGGCGAGTTCGCGGTTCAGCTCGGCGAGCGCGGCTTTCATTTCGCGCGCGGCGGCGAGGGCGCGGGCGGCGGCGCGCTCGGTCGCCACCGGCGCGCCGAAGAGCGCCATGATCGCGTCGCCGATGTATTTGTCGATGACGCCGCCGTGTTTCTCCACGATCGCGCTCATGCGATCGAGGTAGCGGTTGAGGAGCGCGAGCAGTTCGCGGGGCGGGAGTTTTTCGCTGAGCGTGGTGAAGTCGCGCAGGTCGGAGAACAGGATCGTGACCTCGCGCTCTTCGCCGCCGAGCTGGAGATCGGAGCGCAGGAGCTGCGTGGCGATCTCGGGCGACACGACTTTGCCGAGCAGATCGCGCACGCGGTCGCGCTCGGCGAGGCCGGCGGTCATCTGGTTGAACGCCGTGGCGAGTTGCCCGAGTTCGTCGGCGCGCGGCAAATCGAGGCGTTGCGAGTAGTCGCCGGCGGCGACGTGGCGCGTGTGCGCGGCGAGTTGTTGGACGGGGCGGCTGAGGTTGCGCGCGAGTCCGAGTGCGGCGAGAGTGGCGACGGCGAGGCCGAGCAGCGTGCCGAGGAGGATCGTGCGGCCGAGCGCGCGGGCGGGGGCGAGTTCGACGTCGAGCGAGCGGAGGAGGACGACGCCGGCCGGATCGTCGCCCAGCAAGGGCAGGGCGAATTGCGAGGTCACGTATTCGCCGCCGGCGAGCGGCACGGTGGAGAGGCCCGGGCGGGGTGCGGCGCGGGCGAGCGCCGCGGCCATCGCGGGAGCGAGCGTGGTGGCGAGCACGCGGTGCGCGCCGGCGGACGCGCCGGAGACGAACGCGACATCGAGATCGGCGAGCCGCTTGATGCGGGAGGCGAACTCGTCGTCGATCGGCGAGGCGAAGCCGAACCAGTGGGTGATCTCGGGATACGGCGCGTAGAGCGGCACGATCACGAGCACGTGCAGACGGCCGTCGAGGTAGGCGAAGTCGCTGGCGAAACGGCCGCCGGTCATCCGCGTCTCGTCGGAGGCGGCGAGCGAGATGAGATTTTGAAACGGTCCGCAGTGCTCGGCGGTCAGGTCTTCGCGCGTGTTGGCCATCAGGTCGCCGTCGGTCGTGAAGAGCGCGACGACGGGCGCGCCGATGCGCTCCGCGGAATTCAGGAGCGCCGAGCGGATCGTGCGCGGGTCGGTGTCGCTGTGCAGCAGCAGTTGGCGCAGCGCGTAGTCGTTGGCCATCTGGCCGCCGCTCTTGGCGAGCACTTCGATGCGGACGGCGACGGCTTCGCGGAAGAAACGCTGGCCGCGATCGAGGCTTTCCTCGGCGTGCTGGCGGGCGCTGGTGTTGTTCGCGCGCGAGACGATGAGGTAGGTCGCGACTTGCACGAGCGCGAGCAGGCCGGCGATCAGCACGATCAGCCGGGTGCGAAAATACCGGAAGTGGAACCCGCCGCTCATGATCGGGAGAAGCGGTTGCCGCGAAGGTGGAGCGCCTTGACCTCAACGCGCTGTCCGGGGGCGGGCATCCTGGAGAGCGTTGAGGTCAACGCGCTCCACCTCGGCGCCACGGGCTTTTCTTCGGAAATCGCGGCCGGTCGCATGATCTCAGTAACCGCTGGCCTTGCCTTCGGGCGAGCGGCGGATGCGGCGGTCGGGTTTGAGTTTCAGCGCATAGTCGAGCGGCGCGACGCCGGGGCCGAGCTTCGCTTCGCGCACGTCGGGCGCGGCGAGGCGCGGATGCCAGACTTCGATGCGGTAGCTGCCCGCGGGCACCGCGATGCGCGCCGTGCCGCTCGCGTCGGTTTTCGCGAAATACGGCGTGGGCAGCACGACGACGTAGGCGAGCATCCAATCGTGGATGTTGCAGCCGAGCGTGACGACGCCGGGTTGATCGAAGAGCACGGCCTCGCGCGAGCCGGGCGCGTAGAGCGGCTTCTCGAAACGCTTCGCTTTCGAGAGCGAGTAGATGTGGTGCTGGACGGTGTCGTGGTTGGGGAAAACCGCCTGCGTGCCGACGCGCACGGCCGTCACGTAAGGCATGTATTCCTGATCTTTTTGGACGATCTCGACGGGCTCGGTCGACGGCGGAGGCAGTGGCGCGCCGTCGAGCGGGTGGAGCGAAATCACGGCATCCGGCACGGCTTCGCCTTTAGCGTCCTTGACGACGGCGCGCACTTCGGCGTCGGCCGGCGGCGGCAGCGCTGTCGGCGCGGCGGCGGCGACGCGGGCGACGGCGAAAAAGGCGGCAAATAGCAACGCGGCGAACGCGGCGGCGGAGCGGAGCGAGGTTCGGGGGTAGCGCCGGTCTTTGACCGGCGGCAGAGACTCGGACGCGCCGCTGGAACGATCCCCGATTGCCCCGCGCGCATCGTCGATCCGTTTCGCCAGGCGGAGACTGGCGCTACGCACGCTGTCGTGAATGATTTCCGGCTCTTTCATCAGAAGCGGTGCAGCACGCCGAGCGACCAGAACGCGGAGTCGTAGCGGATGCCGATGCGGTTGACGACCTTCACGCTCTCGTAGCGCAACGGCATGCTCGTGTGCTCGGTGAGTCGAGCGGTGAGTTGCGCCCACCGGAAATCGGCGCGGCAATCCACGCGATAGGCGACCCAGCCGTCGCCGAAGGTGTCCGTGATTTCCCACGGGATGCTCGTGTAGTAGTTCTGCACGGTCGGGCCGAGACCGCCGCCGATCGCCTGGCTCCAGACGGACCACGCGGCGTTGGCGACGAGCTGGCCGTCGAGCCGCGACGCGCCGGCGCCGAACTGCCAGGTGTCGGTGACGTCGTAGTAAGTCTCGAGGCCGAGCCGCCGCGCGTGCGTGTCGAACGGCGCGTGCGCTGCCGTGAAGGTTTCCCAACTCGCCGTCGCGACCACCCGCCAGTTTTCGGTGAACCGCTGGCTGAGCGAGGCGAACGCCTCCTCGCGCCAACCGCTGCGGCCGCTCTCGCGGAAATTGACGGACGTGAAGGCAGCGCCGGCGTCGAGCACGGGCGCCATCGGGCCGAGACCGAATTTGTGGCGCAACGTCGCGCGCGCGCCGGCGCCGAGGCGGTTCATCGCGGAGAAACGGCTCACGGCTTCCGCGTTGCCCTCGAGGGCGGCGATGAGCGTCCAGTTCGGCGCGAGTTGTTTTGCGTGCACGTAGGCGGCGTCGAAGTCGCCGAGCTTCGCGTCTTTCGCCGTCGGCGCGAAGGACGTGCGGCTGAAATTTTCCGCGTAGGTGAGCGTCGCGCCCATGCGGAAGTCGTGCGCGCGGGCGGAGACCGCGGCGAGGAGCGTGGCGAGAGCGATCGTGAACAGCGGCGGGGTCAGCCTCACAGGAGCGGCTTAATAGTCTTCCACACCGTCTCGGCAACCATTCGATGGCCGGTGGCGGTCGGATGGATGCCGTCGGGCTGGTTCAGTTCGGGAATGCCGCCCACGCCTGCGAGGAGAAACGGGATCAGCGCAATGCGCTCTGCCTCCGCGAGCGACGGATAGATTTTCGCGAACGCCTCGGCGTAATCGCGGCCCATGTTCGTGGGGACTTGCATGCCGGCGAGCACGATGGCTACGCGCGGCTGCTTCGCGCGGATGCGCTCGATCATCGTTTTCAAGTTCGCGCGCGTGACGTCCGGCGCGAGGCCGCGCAGGCCGTCGTTGCCGCCGAGTTCGAGGACGAAGATGTCCACGGGTTGTCGCAGAATCCAGTCGAGCCGCCGCAAGCCGCCCGCGGTCGTTTCGCCGCTGAGGCCGGCGTTCACGACCTTCCACGCGAGGCCGGCGTCGTCGATTTTCTTTTGGATCAGCGCGGGGTAAGCCTCGCTCGGATCGGCGAGTCCGTAGCCGGCGGTGAGGCTGTCGCCGAAGAAAAGCAGCGTCTTCGTCGCGGCGTGCGCGGCGTTCGTCGCGAGCGCGCCGAGGAGCAGCACCGCAGCGAGCCGTCCGGCCCGCCGAATCAGCCGTCCGACGAACAACTTTGCACTTTCGAGGGGCGTGGGTGTGTTACTCCGCATCGCGCCCATGAGTGTTCAAAACATCCTGAAAGTCGAGCACCTCACCAAGACCTACGCCACCGCCGCCGGCGGGCTCACCGTGCTGAAAGACGTGAGCTTCACGCTCGATCCCGGCAGCACGTGCGCGATCGTCGGTCCGTCGGGCTCCGGCAAGACGACGTTGCTCGGCCTCTGTGCCGGCCTCGATCAGCCGAGCAGCGGCGCCGTGCACCTCGCGGGCCGCGAGATCGGCCGGCTCTCCGAGGACGAGCGCGCGCTGGTGCGCAACGAGAGCGTCGGGTTCGTGTTCCAGAATTTCCAACTGATCCCGACGCTCACGGCGCTCGAGAACGTGCTCGTGCCGCTCGAGCTGCGCGGCGACAACACGCGCGAGCCGGAGGCCAAGGAGCTGCTCGCGCGCGTCGGCCTCGGCGACCGGCTCGAGCATTATCCGTTGCAGCTTTCCGGCGGCGAACAGCAGCGCGTGGCGCTGGCGCGGGCGTTCATCAACCGGCCGAAGATTCTCTTTTGCGACGAGCCGACGGGCAACCTCGACGGCGACACGGCGCACACGATGGTGGAGCTGATCTTCGGCCTGAACCGCGAGCGCGGCACGACGCTGGTGTTGGTCACGCACGACCTCGAACTCGCGAAGCAAACCCAGCGCATCCTCCGCCTCCGCAGCGGCCATGTCGTGAGCGACGAGCGCGTGGGGTGAAACGATTTTCGGTCACCAAACCACCAAACAGGGCCCGCGAATTACGCGAATTGTCACGAATGGAGAATACGATGAGCGAACTCATTTACGGAAAGGAAGCCTACGAGATCGTTGGGGCCTGCTTTGAAATCTACAACGAGAAGGGTAACGGATTTCTCGAGCCGGTTTATCACGACTGCATGGAGCTGGAGTTGGGGTTCCGGCACATCCCGTTCATCCACGAGCCGCCACTCAAGCTCAGTTACAAGGGGCATCCGCTCAAACACGGCTACAGCCCGGACTTCAGTTGCTGGGACAAGATCATCCTCGAATTGAAGGCGGTCGAAAAATTGACGGATGAGCACGTCGCACAGCTGCTCAACTACCTCAACGCAACCGGCTATGAACTCGGGCTGCTGGTGAATTTCGGTCACTATCCGGGACTCGAATGGAAGCGCATCGTTCGCTCACCACGTGAATGATTCGCGTTCATTCGCGCAAATTCGCGGGCAACTGCTTCTCATGAACTTCATCCTCAAAATGGCCTGGCGGGATACGCGGGCTTCGCGGCGGCGGTTGGTTTTGTTTTCTCTGGCGATCGTGCTCGGCGTGGCGGCGCTCGTCGCCGTCGGCTCGCTGCGCGACAACCTCCGTGGCGCGATCGAGGATCAGACCAAGTCGCTCCTCGGCGCCGATCTCGTCATCACCTCGCGCGCGGCGCTCACGCCGGAGGCAGAGAAATTCATCGCCGGCCTCGGCGGCGAGCAGGCGCGCGAGATCGCGTTCAACTCCATGCTCGTCGCGCCGACCGCGAACGGCGCCACGCGGCTCGTCCAAGTGCGCGCGCTCGAAGGCGCGTTTCCTTTCTACGGCGAATTTCAGAGCGATCCGGCGAACGCCCGCGCGCTCCTCGCGGGCGGCGGCGCGCACGCGATCGTGGAGGAGGGCGTCGTCGTCCAATACGGTCTCAAGCCCGGCGACACCATCAAGCTCGGCGCGGGCGAGTTTCGCGTCGCGGGCGGTCTCCTGAAAGTGCCCGGCGAGTCCGCCGCGGGCGTGACGGCGCTGGCGCCGCGCGTGTTCATCCCGCTCGCCGCCGTCCAAGGCACCGGTCTGCTCAAACAAGGCAGCCTCGCGCGCTACCGCGTTTACCTGAAATTTTCCCCGAACACGGACGTGGAGAAAATGGTGCGCGACCTGCGCGATCGGTTCCGCGAGTTGCGGCTCGGGTTCGACACGGTCGAGGAACGCCGGCGCGAGCTCGGCGGCGCGATCCAGAACGTGAACTCGTTCCTCATGCTCGTGGGCTTCTCGTCGCTGTTTCTCGGCGCGATCGGCGTGGCTAGCGCGGTGCACGCGCATGTGCGGCAGAAAATTCCGACGGTCGCCGTGCTGCGCTGCCTCGGCGCGAGTTCGGGCAAGGCGTTCGCAATCTACCTCGTGCAAGGCGTGGGTCTCGGTCTCGCCGGCGCGCTCGGCGGCGCGTTGCTCGGCATCGGCGCGCAACTCGTATTGCCCACGTTCCTGCGCGATTTTCTGCCGTTCTCGTTCGAGTTTTTTGTCTCGTGGAAATCCGTGGCGAGCGGCGTGGGAGCGGGCGTGTTGATCAGCGTGCTCTTCGCGCTGCTGCCGTTGCTCGAAGTGCGGCGCGTGTCGCCGCTGCTGGCGATCCGCTCGGCGTTCGCCGACGCCAACGGCGGCGGACGCGACTGGCTGCGCGTGCTGCTGCTCGTGGCGATCGTCGGCATCGTGTTCGCGTTTGCGATTCTCCAGACGGGACGGCTCGCCTGGGGCGTCGGTTTCGCCGGGGCGTTGCTCGTCGGTTTCGCAGTGCTCGCGGGACTCGCGAAACTGATCGCGTGGACTGCGCAGCGGCTGAATTTGCGGCGGTTGCCATTCGCGTGGCGGCAGGGCGTGGCGAATCTCTACCGGCCGAACAATCGCACCGTGCTGCTGCTGGTCTCGCTCGGCATGGGCACGTTCCTGATGATGACGCTCTACCTGACGCGCGACACGCTGCTCGGGCAGTTGCGCGTGATGGGCGGCGGCGACCGGCCGAATTTGATGCTGTTCGACATCCAGGACGATCAGGTCGACTCCGTCGCGAAGATCGCCGCCGACAACGGCGCGCCGGTGCGCGCGCAGGCGCCGATCGTCACGATGCGCATCAGCGCGTTGAAGGGCCGGCCGATCGCCGACGTGTTGAAGGACAAAACCGCGCGCGTGGCGGCGTGGACGGTGCGACGCGAGTATCGCTCGACGTTCCGCGGCGCGCTCGCGGAAACGGAGAGGGTGATCGCGGGAAAGTTTGAAGGCCGCGCACCGGCGGGCGTGGAGGAGGTGCCGGTTTCACTCGAGGAAAGCGTTGCGCGCGACCTCGGCGTGACGCTCGGCGACAAGATCGAGTTCGACGTGCAGGGCGTGCCGGTGAAGACGGTCGTCAGCAGCCTGCGGCACGTCGAATGGCAGCGGCTATCGCCGAATTTCTTCGTCGTGTTTCCGGAAGGCGTGCTCGAGGGCGCGCCGAAGTTTCACGTGATGGCGCTGCGCGCGGCGGACGCCGGCGTGTCGGCTCGCGTGCAGCAGGCGGTCGTGCGCGAGCACCCGAACGTCTCGGCGATCGATCTCGGGCTGATTCTCCAGACGATCGACAGCGTTTACGCGAAGGCGTCGTTCGTCGTGGAGTTTCTCGCTCTGTTCACGGTGGTGACGGGCGTGATTGTGCTGGCGGGCGCGGTGTTGATCGGGCGGAGCCAGCGAGTGCGCGAGAGCGTGCTGCTGCGCACGCTCGGCGCGACGAAGCGGCAGGTGAACCGCATCATGCTGGCGGAGTATCTCGCGCTCGGGACGCTCGGCGCGGCGGTGGGTGCGGTGCTGGCGGTGGGGGCGAATTGGGGGCTGGCGCGTTTCATCTTCAACATGAAGTGGAGCACGCCGGCGCCGGAGGTGCTCGTGCTCGGCTGGCTGGCGGTGAGTGCGGTGACGGTCGTCACCGGCCTGCTCTCGAGTCGCGGCATTTGCGATCATCCGCCGCTGGAAGTCTTGCGGCAGGAGACGTGAGTGGGGCCGGCTTCAGCCGGCCCACAGATACTCCGATCGCTGGTCACACGCGAATGCGGCTCGATTTGGACCGGCTGAAGCCGGTCCTGCCAGGTTACACGAATTCCCTCTTGTCACTCGCTTCGGTTCGCTCGTCACTTGGCGCGAATGTCCACTCGCTGCCTCACCTTCCACTACACGCTCCGCGATGCCGACGGGCGCGTGCTCGACACGTCGCGTGGCGGCGGTGAGCCGCTGAATTTCGTCGAGGGCGCGCAGCAAATCGTGCCCGGACTCGAGCAGGTGCTCGTTGCGATGACGGTGGGCGAGCGGCGCGAGGTCGTCGTGCCGCCGGCGGAGGCTTACGGCGTGCGCGATCCGGAATTGGTGCAGCGCGTGTCGCGGGCGCAGTTGCCGATCGAGGGCGAGGTGCGCGTGGGCGATCAATTCATGACCGGGCCGGATCAGTTTGCGCCGGTGGTGACGATTGTGGCGGTCGAGGGCGACGCGGTGACGCTCGACGCGAATCATCCGCTGGCGAGCGCGACGCTGCATTTCGAGGTCGAGCTGGTGGCGGCGCGGCCGGCGACGGCGGAGGAAACGGGGCGCGTCACAGGCGCGAGCTGAGGATTGCGCAGCGCGCCGGGTTTACTACGGTGCGCGGTTTTCCCCCATGAAAGTTCTCGGCATCGACATCGGTGGCTCGTCCTTCAAGGCCGCGCCCGTGGACCTCAAGACCGGCCGCTTGCTCGCGGAGCGTTTCCGCGTGGCGATCGAGAGTCCGTGTCCGCGTGACGAGGGGCTCGCCGCGGCGCATCAGATCGTGCAGCACTTCCGTTGGAAGGGGCGCGTCGGCATCGGTTTCCCCGGCATCGTCCACGATGGGCGCATCGGCGCGGTGGGAAATCTGGGCGACGAGTGGCAGGGGCAGAACGGCGCGCGGATTTTTGCGAAGGCGACGGGCTGCAAGGTCGGCCTCGCCAACGACGCGGACGCCGCCGGCCTCGCCGAGATGCGTTTCGGTGCGGGCAAGGGGCGCGACGGCACGGTGCTGATGCTGACGTTCGGCACCGGGATCGGTTCGGCGCTGTTTTATCGCGGGCAACTCGTGCCGAACGCGGAGCTCGGCCACATTCCGTGGGAGGGCGAGCCGATCGAGAAATTCGCCTCGGCCGCCGTGAAGACGCGGCTCGATCTCGATTGGAAGGAATGGACGGATCGCGTGAACGTTTACCTGCGGATCGTGGAGCGGCTGTTTTCGCCCGACCTGATCATCATCGGTGGCGGCGTGAGCCAGGATCACAAGATGTGGTTCAAGCTCCTGCACACGGAGGCGAAAGTCGTGCCGGCCAAACTGCACAACGACGCCGGCATCGTGGGCGCGGCGCTGGCGGGAGTCTGAGCTGCGGGCGGTGGCGGCACTGACGTGCGCGGAGCAAGGGGACGCAAGGCAGACGCGCGGGTAGGGCGAGTCGTCTCGACGAGCCGAGATCGTGCGCGCGCGGACACGGATCGTCGAGACGCCTCATCCTGCCGGTTCAGCCGCTTTGGCGTTTTTGTGCTTCTTGTGGCCCGCGTCTTCCGTGAAGTTTGACCCGATGACCGACACGCGCGTGCTGATCGTGGGGCAGGGGCTGGCGGGGACGGCGCTCGGGTTCGAACTCGAGCGTGCGGGCGTGCCGTTCGCGATCGCGAGCGACGGGCACGCGCGTTCGGCGTCGATGGCGGCTGCGGGACTCGTGAATCCCGTGCAGGGCCAGCGCTTCGTGAAGGTGTGGCGGGTCGAGGAGTTGCTGCCGTTCGCGGAGAGCTGGTATCGCGCGACCGGTGCGGAGCTGGGCGGCGAGCTCTGGCATCCGCTGAAACTGCGCCGGCTGTTCGCGAATCCGACCGAGGCTGCGCGCGCGGCGCGCAAGCAGGCGCGCGGCGAACTGGCGCCGTTCGCGACGGCGATGGCGGACGGGAGCGGCGTGGAAATCCACGGCGCGGCGTGGGTGGACTTGCCTGCGTTGCTGACGCGGGTGGCGGAGCGGTGGCGCGCGAACGGCGTGCTGCGCGAGAGCGCGGCGACGCGCGCAGAATTGCAGGTCGACGCCGACGGCGTGACGTGGCGCGGCGAACGTTTTCGCGGTGCGGTGCTGTGCGTCGGCGCCGGGGCGTTGGCGCGCGAGTTTTTCCCGGAGCTGCCGTTCGAACCGGCGAAGGGCGAGATTCTCCACGTGACGGGCGCGGAGCTTGCGGTGGGGCACGCGTTGAGTCGCGGGACGTGGGCGATCGCGGATCGCGCGGGGCACGCGCGGATCGGCGCGACTTACGAGCGCGGCGTCGAGGATGTCGCGCCGACGGCGGCGGCGCGCGAGAAGCTCGTCGCCGACGCGCGGGCGTTCGTCGCGGGGGATTTGACGGTGATCGAGCAACGCGTGGGAGTGCGCGTGAGTTTGCCGGACCGTTTGCCCGCGGCCGGCTGGCGGGACGGCGCGCGGATCGGTTTGTTCGGCGCGCTCGGATCGAAAGGGACGCTGTTCGCGCCGTGGCTGGCGCGGCGTTGGAGCGAGGCGTTGAGCGGTGCGACGAGTGTTTGGCCGGACGCGTTGAGTGTCACGCGGCGGCTCGCGAAGGCGGCGCGCGTCGAGTGAGCGTGTCGTCGCGCGGAACGCGCCAGTGATCCCAATTTCGGGACAATTAATCCGCTTGAAGTCGCGGTTCATCGGACACAACAACGCGCGCTGCAATGACCGAGCACCGTGCGCTTCGCTGGCTGATCCTCGCGGCCCTGTGGCTGTTCGTGGGATTCGCGCTGAGCACGGAGGTGTATTTCAACACGCGCGTGATGGACCCGAACGTGGCGTTCTGGTCGGTGGCGCAGGGGCAATTCCAGCGCGCGGTGCTGTGGGCGGTGCTGGTGCCGGTGGTCGTCTGGCTGCGCGACGCGGTGCCGCTGAATCGCGGACGCTGGGTTGCCGGCATCGGTTTTCACGTGGCGATGAGCCTGACGTTGATGGCGGGATTTTATCTCGTGCGGATGTTTTTCGCGATGGTCGCGGCGGGCGAGCCGCTCGAGGGATTCTGGCGGTCGGCGGGGCGGTGGTTCTACGGGCGCAACCTGATCGACGTCGTCTACTACTGGTCGGTGATCGGCGTGACGTATGCGTTGCGGATGCGCGAGCGTTACCAGCGCGAGACGCTCCGCGCGGCGCAGCTCGAGGCGAAACTCGTGCAAGCGGAGCTGAAGGCGTTGAAGCACCAGCTCAATCCGCATTTCCTCTTCAACACGATGAACACGATCGCGGTGCTCGTGCGCGAGCGGCGCAACGACGACGCCGTGCAGCTCATCGCGCGGCTGAGCGCGTTGCTGCGGGTGTCGCTCGAGAGCAATCGCGTGCACACGGTGACGCTCCGCCAGGAGCTGGAATTTCTGTCGCGCTACCTCGAGATCCAGAAGGCGCGCTTCGGCGAGCGGCTGCATTACGAGGCGGAGGCGGAACCGGAGGCGCTGGGGGCGCAGGTGCCGAATCTGTTTCTCCAGCCGGTGGTCGAGAACGCGATTCTCCACGGCGTGGGGCAAAAAGCGGAGACGGGCCACGTGGCGATTTCCGCATGCGTGCGCGGGCGGCGGCTGCACGTGGAGGTGCGCGACGACGGCCCGGGTTTCGACGTGCGCGAGGCGCCGCTGGCGGAGGGCGTGGGGCTCACGAACACGCGCGAGCGGCTCGAGAAGCACTACGGCGCGGATTACCAGATGGTTTTGAAGAGTGAAAAAGGCCACGGCGTGACGGTGAGCTTGGTGCTGCCGTTCACGCCGGCCGCGGCTGCTGCTCGCGCATGAACAAAATCCGAACCTTGATTGTGGATGACGAACCGGCGGCGCGCCGGGGCATCGTGCTGCTGCTCGAACGCGACCCCGACATCCTCGTCGTGGGTGAAGCCGGTTCCGGCGCCGAAGCCGTGCGCGCGATCAAGGCCGAGCAGCCGGATCTCGTGTTTCTCGACGTGCAGATGCCGGAGATGAACGGCTTCAAGGTGCTCGAGGCGCTCGGGCCGGAGCGGCCGGCGGTGATCTTCGTCACGGCGTTCGATCAGCACGCGTTGCAGGCGTTCGAGGTGAACGCGGTCGACTACCTGCTGAAACCGTTCGAGGACGACCGGTTTTGGACGGCGTTGCGCCGCGCGAAATCCGAACTTGTGCGCCGGCAGACCGACGCGCTCAGCGAGAAGCTCTCGCACCTGCTCGAGCATTTGCAGGCGAACGTCACCGCGGGCGCGGCCGGGGCCGGCGCACCGAACGTGGCGGGAGGCGCGGCGCTGGCCGGCGCCGCACACGCGAATCCCGCCGCCGAGAACGCCGCGGCCGGCGCACCGGAATCGATCACCCGCGAACGCATCCTGCTGCGCTCGGGCGGCGAGATTTATTTCGTCCGGGCGGAGGACATCGACTGGATCGAAGCCGAGGGCGACTACATGAAGTTCCACGCTGCCGGCCGCGTGCATCTGCTGCGCGAGACGATGGCGAATCTCGAGGCGCGGCTCGACCCGAAGCGCTTCATCCGCATCCATCGCTCGACGATCGTGAACATCGACCGCGTGAAAAAACTCAGCCCGTCGTTCGCGGGCGAATACGCGGTGATCCTGCAGGACGGCACGAAGCTGCGGCTCAGCCGCGGTTATCACGACCGGTTGCAGGAGCTGATGCGCTCGGCGCTCTGAGGCGGCCGAGGGGCGGGTGGCGAGGTGTTTCAGCCCGCGCTGGACGTTCGCACGCGGCGGGATTTGCGGATGCGCCCCGGCATCGCGCGCGCGATGCGATTCTCGGCGCGCTCCCGCGACTTTACGCCTCGATCGGCTGCGGCGCGGGTGGCGCCACGTTCGGATCGCGGCGTAAAGCCGCTCCTACAACTTTCGCAGCGAGCGTTCGCGGTAGCGCGGTGCTTTCGCCCGCGCTGAAAATTTTCCGGCGCGGGCTGAAGCGCCGCGCTACGGGGGCGATCCCAGACCGGCCCTGCGACGGAGGGCGGCGAGCGCCCCCGTCCATCCCGGCGCCGGGCCGTTTGTCCCAAAACTACTGCGACTCCGGGGCGCTTCCGGTGTTTTCCCCCTCGTTCTTTGGCCGGTCTTGCCGCACGCGGTGCAAAACCCCGTAGGTTTTGCCGTTCGTCGTGCGGATACCACGTGTCGTCGCAATGCCGTTCCGTTTTTCGGCCGGCTCCCTTGTTGTCCCCTCGTTCGTAGTTATCAGTTGTGTTGCAGAGGGGTCCTTCGGGGCCCCTCTGTGTTTTGCGGAGGGCGCGGCGCACCGGATAGTTCTGGCCAAGAGCCTCCGTCATTTTTAATTCACTCCGTTCTGATGACTATGTCTACCGTCGCTCCCCAGCCTGTCGCAGTCCCGTCGGCCAAGAAAAAATCGAAGAAACGCCTTTGGATCATCCTCGGCATCGTCGCGGTGCTCGCGGTGGTGATCGCGGCGGCGGCCGCCAAGAGCCGCGCCGGCGAAAAACCGACGCAGGTCACGATCGAAAAGGCCGTCGTCAAAACCATCACGCACATCGTGACGGCCACCGGCAAGGTCCAGCCCGAGACCGAGGTGAAAATCTCGCCCGAAGTCGCCGGCGAGTTGATCGAGATTCCGGTCGTCGAAGGGCAGACGGTGAAGAAGGGCAACCTGCTCGTGCGCATCAAACCGGATTTCTACAAAGCCCAGCTCGAGCAGCAGGAAGCCGCACTGGCCTCCTCGCGCGCCAGCTCCGTGCTCAGCCAGGCGCGCCTCGTGAAGGCCGAACAGGATTTCAAGCAGGCCAACGACCTTTACCAAAAGAAGATGATCTCCGACGCGGATTTCACCGCCGCGCAGACGAATCTCAACGTCGCCAAGGCCGACTTCGATTCCTCGCTCGCGCAGATTCGCCGCACCGAGGGCTCCGTCGACCAGTCGCGCGACCAGCTCAACAAGACCACGATCTACGCGCCGATGGACGGCTCCATCAGCTCGCTCACGAGCGAGGTCGGCGAGCGCGTCGTCGGCACCAACCAGTTCGCCGGCACCGAGATCATGCGCCTCGCCGACCTCACGAACATGGAAGTGCGCGTGAAGGTGAACGAGAACGACATCATCAACGTCAAAGTCGGCGACCACGTGCTCGTGTCCGTCGACGCGTTCCCCGGTCGCAAATTCGACGGCGCCGTCAGCGAGATCAGCAGCTCCGCGCTCAGCGTCGGTGGCAGCGGCACCAACCAGACCGCGCTGGCCGCCTCCGCTTCCGACGAAGTGACGAACTTCCTCGTCAAGATCCGCATCAACGACAAGGACGCGAAACTCCGCCCCGGCATGAGCGCCACCGTCGACATCGAAACCGAAACGGTGCCGAACGTCGTCGCCGTGCCGATCCAGTCCGTCACCGTCCGCGCCGAAGGCGGCAAGACCTCCGAGGAGATGCAGCAGCAGAAGGCGAAGGAGGCGAAGGAACGCTCCGGCAACGAACTCGACGTCGTCGCCGAGCGCCAGAACGCGCGCCGCGATCTCGAAAAACTCCAGCGCGTCGTCTTCGTGCGCCAGGGCGAGAAGGTCGTGCAACGCAAGGTCGAGACAGGCATCTCCGACAACACCCACATCGAAATCAAATCGGGCGTGAAAGCCGGCGAAGAAATCGTCTCCGGTAGCTACGCCGCCATCAGCCGCAAACTCAAGGACGGCGCCCGCGTGATGCTCGAGCAGCCCAAGAAGGACGAAAACAAGTAACTCTGTAGCGGCGGTCTATGACCGCCGACGCAACCGGCGGTCTTAGACCGCCGCTACAGGCTCCACCCATGTCTTCCGCCACACCCGCTCCCTCTGCGCCCGCGCACCCGCACCGCCACTACCGGGCGCCGGGCCCGCTCGTCATCGACATTCTCGGCGTCACCAAGCTCTACCGCATGGGCGACGAAATCGTCCACGCCCTCCGCGGTGTCGCGCTGAAAGTTCACCGCAACGAATACCTTGCGATCATGGGCCCGTCCGGCTCCGGCAAGTCGACGCTCATGAACATGCTCGGCTGCCTCGATACGCCGACGAGCGGCCACTACCAGTTCGCCGGCAAGGACGTCTCGAGCATGACCGACGACGAACTCGCCGACATCCGCAACCGCGAGATCGGTTTCGTTTTCCAGACGTTCAACCTCCTCCCGCGTTCCACCTCGCTCGCGAACGTCGAGTTGCCGCTCATCTACGCCGGCATCGGCCCCGACGATCGCCGCGAAAAAGCGATTCAGTCCCTCCAGAACGTCGGCCTCGGCGACCGGATGGGCCACAAGCCCAACGAACTCTCGGGCGGCCAGCGCCAGCGCGTCGCCATCGCCCGCGCGCTCGTGAACAACCCTTCGATCATCCTCGCCGACGAGCCGACGGGTAATCTCGATTCGCGCACCGGCGAGGAGATCATGCAGCTCTTCGAAGAACTCTACGCGCAGGGCAACACGATCATCGTCGTCACCCACGAAGAAGACATCGCCCGCCACGCGCGCCGCATCGTGCGCCTCCGCGACGGCCTGATCGAGAGCGACGTGAGGCAGCACTGAAGCGATTTTCGATTTTGGATTCTCGATTTTCGATTTTATGACCGAGCGCGAACTCAAGGACCGGACGAAGGCTTTTGCCCTGCGCGTGCTGAAGCTGATCGACACGTTACCGGACACGCGCTCGGGTCGCGTGCTCGCCGGCCAGCTCGGCCGCTCCGGCACCTCGGTCGGGGCGAACTATCGCGCCGCCTGCCGGTCGCGGTCGACGGCGGAGATGATCTCGAAGCTTTCGGTGGTCGAGGAAGAGGCTGACGAGTCGGCATTCTGGTTGGAGCTGATCGGCGACCACGGCATGGTGTCCGTCGCAAAACTCGACGCTTTGTCGCGCGAAGCTGGCGAACTCACCGCGATCGTGGTCGCCTCGCGCAAGACGCTGCAGGCGAACAATCGAAAATCGAAAATCCAGAATCGAAAATGAAACGCCTTCTCTACGAGTTCACCGAGTCCTTCCGCATCGCGTGGGCGCAGATTCGGGCGAACAAGATGCGGTCCGTCCTCACCGCGCTGGGCGTCATCATCGGCATCGTCGCCGTCACGCTCATGGGCACCGCCATTCGCGGCATCGACACCGGTTTCCAAAACAGCCTCGCCATGCTCGGCGAGGACGTCCTCTACGTGCAGAAATGGCCGTGGGCCGGCGTCGAGGATTGGTGGAACTACGCCAATCGCCCGCAGCCGGTGCCATCGGAGGCCACCGCGCTGAATCGCGTCATCGCCAACACGGAGCACTCCCAACTGCTCTTCGCCGTGCCCTTCGCCGGCCGCGGGAGCACCGTGAAATTCGGCGATGTCCGCATCAGCGGCGTCTTCACCGGCGGCACCGAGGCGGAATACTCCCAGCTCACCGGCGCCGACTACGCCGAGGGCCGCATGTTCAACGACGCCGAAGCCAACACCGGCCGGCAGGTCTGCGTCCTCGGCTTCGACGTCGCCGAAGCGCTCTTCCAAGGCCGTTCGCCGCTCGGCCAAACGGTGGCGATCAACGGCCAGCCGTTCGAGGTCGTCGGCGTGTTTGCGAAACAAGGCGAGTTCCTCGGCCTGTTCAGCATGGACAACTTCGCGCTCGTGCCGCTGAAGGCGTTTGCGAAATTCAACTCCACGCGCCGCGGCGTCGACATCCGCGTGAAGATCGCCGACAAGACGCGCCTCGCCGAGGCGAAGGAGGAACTCGTCGGCGCCATGCGTCGCGTGCGCGGCCAGCAGCCGGGCGAGCGCGATAATTTCACCATCAACGAACAGCAGGCGTTCAAGGCGCAGCTCGATCCCGTGAAGAACGGCATCGCGCTCGCGGGCCTGTTCATCACCGGTCTGTCGCTCTTCGTCGGCGCCATCGGCATCATGAACATCACCTTCGTCTCCGTGAAGGAGCGCACGAAGGAGATCGGCACGCGCAAGGCGCTCGGCGCGCGCCGCCGCAGCATTCTCATGCAGTTCCTCGTCGAGGCGGTCTCGATCTGCCTGATCGGCGGCGCCATCGGCATGCTCGTGGCGTTCACGCTCTTCATGGCGATCCGCCAGGCCGCGCCGAATTTCCCGGTGGCCTTCTCCGGCGACCTCGTCGTCCTCAGCATGCTCGTGTCCGTCGTCACCGGCATCGTCTCGGGCTTCGCGCCGGCCTACGGCGCCTCGCGTCTCGATCCCGTCGTGGCGCTGCGTTACGAGTAACCGTCTCCATGCAATTCTCCGAAATCATCAAGATGGCGTTCGGCTCGCTGGGCGTGAACAAGCTTCGTTCCGCGCTCACGATGCTGGGCATCACGATCGGAGTCTTCTCGGTCATCGGCGTGATGACCGCGATCACTGCGATGCGCTCGTCGATCGAGACCGGCCTGAGCTTCCTCGGGTCGAACATGTTTCAATTCGCGAAATATCCCGTGTTCGGCGGCGGCGGCCCCGAGGGCCGGCGGCGTTACCAAATGCGGCGCGACATCACGCTCGAGCAAGCCCTGCGCTTCAAACGCGACATGGAGGGCATCGCCGACGTCGTGTGCCTGAAAACCTTCGACAACGACGGCGCCCAAGCCGTCTACGGCGGCCGCAAGACGACGCCCAACCTCACCTTCGGCGGCAGCAACGAGCATTTTCTCGCCGCCAACCAATACGACATCGCTCTCGGACGTAACATCACTGCCGGCGACGTCGAACTCTCGCGCCCGGTCGTCGTCATCGGCCAGGACATCGTCTCGAAACTCTTCCCGTCGGAAAATCCGCTCGGCAAGACGATCAAGATCAAGGAGCGCACCTACATCGTCATCGGTGTCTTCGCTCCGAAAGGCCAGTCGTTCGGCAATAACTCCGACGGCATCGCGATCATCCCGATCACGCGCTTCGTCTCCGACTACGGCGCCGAGCGCCGCTCGATCAACGTCGCCACGCAGGCCCCGACGCAACTGCTCTACAACGAGACGCTCGACAAGGCCGTCACCGCGATGCGTGTCGTTCGCGGTCTGCAAGCCGAGCAGGAAAACGACTTCGAAATCTACTCCAACGACTCGCTGATCGCCGCCTTCGCCAAAGTGGCCGATGCGGTCGCAGCCGGTTCGTTCGTCATCTCCGGCATCGCGCTGCTCGCCGCCGGTGTCGGCATCATGAACATCATGCTCGTGTCCGTCACCGAGCGCACGAAGGAGATCGGCGTCCGCAAATCGATCGGCGCGCGCAAGAAGAACATCCTGCTGCAATTCCTCATCGAGTCCGTGACCATTTCGCTCATGGGCGGTGTCGCCGGCATCCTGCTCGGCGTCGGCGTCGGCAATCTCCTCGCGGCGGTCGTGTTCAAGGCGAATCTCCTCATCCCGTGGGATTGGACGCTGATCGGCCTGATCGTCTGCTCGGGCATCGGCGTGGGTTTCGGTTTCTACCCGGCCTGGAAAGCCGCGTCGCTCGACCCGATCGAGGCTTTGCGGTTCGAGTGAAGTAGCGCCGGTCTCCGACCGGTGAAATGGAGCCGCGCTCGCGCGCCGCATCGGCGAATTGCGTTCCATACCGCCGGTCGAAGACCGGCGCCACTCCTACGCGCTCTCGCGTAGAAATGCATCTGCGCTGTTGCGGCGTGGCGTATTCACCGTTCGTATCGCCGCGAACTCTTGAAACTAGCCGTCAAGCTGAACTCCGCCTGGCGCCGTGAGCTGCCGCCGGGCGACCGGCGTATCTGGCTGCTCCGCGCCATCGCGCTGCGCCTCGAACGCGGCGCAAAGCTCTCGTGCACCTGCGAGATTCTTTGGAAACGCCTCCTCGCCGGCGGCGCCGCGGTGCTGATCCTCGTCTACGTTTTGGGCGTGACCGCGCTGTTTTTCTGGTGGGATCGCGCGCCGGGCAACCAGGTCACCTGGCTCGATGTCGCGACCGCGCCCGTGCGCCAGGAACACGTGCGCCAAAAACGCGGCGACAGCGCCATCGCCGCCGCCCTCGTCCGGCTCCGCGAAAAAGACGCGGTCGAAGCCTACTACGGTTTGCGCTCCGGTCTCGCGCGCTCGCCGGCGAACGCCACCGGACGCGTCGTCCTCGCCCGCCTACTGCTCGGCTCCGATCCGGCCGCCGCGCTGACGTTGCTCGAGGACGGGCTGAAACACTCGCCGAACGACCTCGAGCTGCTTCGCACGCTCTTCGGCGTCTACGCCGCCCAACGGGCCCGCACCCGCTCGCTCGCGACCGCCGACCGCCTTCTGGCCGGCACGCCGACTCCGGCGGCGCGCGATTGGCTGGCCGACACGCGCGCCAGTCTCGTGCTGGCCACGCGCGACAATGCCGCCATCGCCGCGCTGCTGCCGACCTTGCCGTCGCCGGCCGCCCCCGCCGAGCGCAACCGGATGCTGCGCCTGCGCGCCAGCGCGCTCGCGCAGCTCGGCCGTTTCGACGAAGCGCGGCAGACGCTCGCGGCGCTCCCGGGCGCCTCGCTGGACGATTACCGTGCCGAGGCGGAACTGGCCATCGCGGCCGGCGACGCGGGCGCGCTCGAGTCGGTGTTGAAACGCATGAAAGCCGCCTCGCCGGGCCAGCCCGCCGCGTCCGTATTCGCGTTCGCCGCGTGGCACCGGATGAAACGCCTCTCGCTCCGCGATCTCGAGGAGGCGGAGTTTTTTCAGTTCTTCGGCCAGAGCGATGCCGCGCTGCAGGTGTTCGCCGCCAGCGCCGTGAATCTCGACTTGCCCGACGCCGTGCGTCGCACCGAGCAAATCGCGCTCGCGAGCCGGCTGAGCCCGTTCGCGTTTCGCGTGCATCTGACGGAGCTCGCGCTGCGCCACGGCGACGTCGACGAGGCCTTCCGCCGCCTGCGCGAGTGGGAGCCGACGATCGAGACGCTCGCGCCCCCGCAGCGTTTTTATCCGGAGTTCATCAACCGTCTCACGCGCGCGAGCGTCGCCGGCGGCGAGCAGCAGAGCGGCAGCCTGGTGAACATGCTCGGTGACCTGCGCGGACGCGCGAGCGTCGCGATGTTCGAGCTCGCGGCGAAAGTCCTCGCGCGCGCGGGCAACTTTTCCGGTGCGCGCGATGTCGTGACGCTCGGCCGGCGCCGCTTCCCGCACAGCGATCCGCTGGCGCAGCTCGAACCTGAGTTGACCGCCGCCGCCCAAAAGCAGGCGGTCGCCCAATCGTCCGCCACGGCCGTCGCGAATGTCGCGCCGCCGACGGTCGCCGTGCCGCCGAGCGCGGCGCGGGCACTCGAGGAACTCGACGCGGCGCTCGCGGCCGAAGCGTTCGGCACGGTCGGCGATCTTCTGCGCGCCATCCGCGCCGCCCGACCGGCCTGGCTGGACAAGGCCGTGAGCGACCTCGCGCGTCGCGATGCCGAACTCGCCGTGCTCTCGCAGGAACCGGCGGCGGCGCGGACACTTTTGCGCGGTTATCTCGAGTATCCCCGGCCGGAGGGCGATCTGCTCGCGCTCGTGCAGTTGGCGGACCGGTTGCGCCAGCGCGGACGCGCGGCTGAGGCGCGCTTGGTGCGCGACGAGTTGGCGGCGGCGCATCCGCCGACCGCGGTCAGCGCGGCGTTGGTGAGCCTCGAGTTGCCCGACGACCTCGCCGCACTCGCGTCCAGCCCGACGGTGGCGCTCGTCGAAATCGATCGCGCGCTGCGGCAAAACCGCGCCGACGACGCGCTGCGCGTGCTCGACTACGTGCGGCAGAAGGCGCCGCCGTGGCTGGCGGACGCGCGCGCCGAACTCGGTGCGAGCGAGGTGCGGGTGCGCCTCGCGCTCGATCAGCGTCCGCGGGCGCTGGTGGCGTTGAAGGAAATCGTGATTCGCGCGGGCGCGTCGCGCTCGACGGCGTTCAAGCTCGTGCGGCAATTGCTCGCCGACGGCCAGCCCGAAGCTGCGCTGCTGCTCGCGCGCGAAATCGCACGCCTGTTGCCCGACGACAAGGCCGCCGCGACGCTGTTGCGCGAAGCGGAGGCTCCGACGCCCGCCGGCAACTGACATCGTCGCATGCAAATCCACCTCAAATACTCCTCCGACTGGCGGAGAAGACTTTCACCGTCCGACACCCGCTGGTGGCTGCTGCGCGCGATCGGTTTTCGCATCGAAATCCAGCGCGATCCGATCTGGGACTTCGTGATTTACTGGAAGCGCCTGCTCGTGGCGCTGGCCGTGCTGGCGTTCGCCGGCTATCTGACGGGGGTGACGGCGCTGCATTATTGGTGGGGCCGGCAGGGCGAGAGCGAGATGGGCTGGAGCGACATCGCGCTGGCGCCGCTGCATTGGGCGAAATTCCGGCAGCAGCGCGGCGATCGGATGATCGCGCTCGGGCAGGCCAAGCAGGAGAAAGGCCGTTTCGCGGAGGCGGCGTTCGATCTTCAGGCGGGACTCGCGCGCTCGCCGCGGAATCTCGAAGGACGTCTCGCGCTCGCGCAGGTGTGGTCGGTGCTGGATCGTCCGCGAGCGCTGAAGGTCGTCGAGGACGGCCTCGTCCTCTCGCCGAGCGAGCCCGAGTTGCTCGGCGCGTTGTTCGATCTCTACCTGATCATGGGCGCGGACACCAAGGCGCTCGAACGGAGCGCGGCGCTGCTCACGCCCGACCGCCGGCCGGCGCTGTCTCCTGACGCGCGCCGGGTGGTGGCTAACTCGCGGGCGATGCTGCTGCTCATGCCGCACCCCGCGGAGGCGCTGGACTTGCTGACGGCGTTGCCGCGCGAAACGACTTCGCGCGAGGGCCTGCGCTCGGTGCAGCTCACGCTGCGCGCGTTGCACAAGCTCGGTCGTGATCTCGATGCCACGGCGCTGCTCGCCCAAGTGCCGCGCGACGGGAAACGCGAGCCTCGCCTCGACCTCGAACTGGCCGTCGCCGCCGGCGACGTGGCGGCGCTCGAGACCGCGCTGCGCCGCCTGCGCGTCGCGACGGAGAACCCGGTTCAGACCTCGCTGCTGGCGATCCGGGCGTGGCACGAGTTGAAACGGTCGACGCTGCGCGACGCGGCGATCGTGGAGTTTTTGCGCTTTCACGGTGCGGACGAACGCGCCCTGCAGGGACTCGGCGCGCTCGCCGTCGAGCTGGATTTGCCGCTCGTGCTCGTGCGCGCGGAGCAGGAGGCGGAGAAGCGGCGCTTCAATCCGTTCGCGTTTCAAGTTCACGAGACGGAGCTGGCGCTGCGGCGCGGCGATCTCGACGAGGCGCGCCGGCGCCTGCCGCGCTGGGAAAACACGCTGCCGGAGCTGCCCGACCAGCAGCGGGAGATTCCCGAACTGTTTGCCCGCGTCGTGCGTGCGGCGGGGCCGAACGGCGAAGCGCAGGAAGCCGCGTTGCTGGCTCATCTGACACGCGCCGGCCCGCGGCTGAAGCCGGCGGTGTTCCAACTCGCGATCGACACGCTCGAACGGGGCGGGAACACCGGCAGCGCCGCGCAAGTCGCCGGTATCGCCGTCCGGTTTTTGCCGTTGAGCGATGCGATGCGCGCGGAACAGACCCGGCTGGCGGATCGCGTGGCCGAGAAGAAGATCGCCGACGCGCGGATGGGCTCGGCGAAGGCGAGTCCGACGCCCGTGATGGCGCGGGACGAGGCGGAGGCGCTCGAGTTCCCCAGCGGGGCGGCGACGCTGACCGCGGTTGACGAGGCGCTCGTGTTGCACGAATCGGGGCGGGCGCTCCGCGTGATCCGCGCCGTGCGCAAGAGCGCGCCGGAGTGGCTGGCCGAGGTGGAGCCGACGCTGGCGACGCGGGAATTTCGCGCGCGCCGCGCGCAGGGCGAGATGCCGTCGGCGATGATCGTGTTTCGCACTCTGGCGTTGAAGCCGGGTCTGGCGCGCGCGGCGGCGTTTCGACTGGTGCGCGAATTGATCGCCGAAGGAGACGGAGAGCAGGCGTTGCAACTCGCGCGCGAGATCGTGCGTCTGGTGCCGGGCGAACGGGCGGCGGCAGTGCTGTTGAAAGAAGCGGAGGCCGCGGCGCCGGTGCCCGTGATGCCGGCGGAGAAGAGCGAAGCGGACGGAGAGGCCGGCGCGGGTAAGAAGTAGGGCCGGTCTCCGACCGGCCGCGTTTGGCACACGTTCGCGGCGGTGATGAGCGAGTAAGTTCGAACTGGGCCGGTCAAAGACCGGCCCTACGCCAAAGGACACCGATGCGCTCGCCGCGCCTCAACCGCGGCGCAGTTCGGAGCCGCGGAACTTGATGATGATGCGGTGGACCTTCTTCTGGCGGCAGCAAATCTTGCCGGTGGCGAGGTCGAAGCGGTCGGGCACGTCGACGCGGATGATGTCGACGACGGCGTGGTAGCCGCGCTCGGAGAAAATATCGATCAGCATCGCGAGCGCCGCCGGCTCCTCGAGGATCGGATCCTCGCTGTTCACGTTCGAGTGACCGGAGATGGCGTGCCGCACGACGATGGGCATGATCTTCTTTTCGATCAGGGCGATCACGCGGGCAAAAAGCTCGGGCTGGCTGAGCGCGTAACCGTCGAGGCGTTTCACCAGTTCCTGTCGCGCGTGCACGATGATCTCGCTCGCGAGCGGCAAGGTGCGGAGCTGGTCGTAGGTGCGCGGGTCGAGCTCGAGCGAACTTTGGTAGGCGAGCTCGTTCGCGATGGCTTGCTCCACTTCGTCGAACGGACCCTGCGCGTTGACCAGGTGGTAGTGAAAGACGTCCTTGAGCGAGAGGAGCGCGTCCCACGTCTGCTCCTTGAACACGCGGTAGCGGCGGGCGGCGAGGGCCTCGTCGAAGTCGGTCGCGCGTTCTTCCCAGAGTTCGCCGCGGCCGGAGGAGCGGACCTCGTCGTTGTGCTCCTTGGACTGGCGGCCGCGCTTGATCTGGCGGGCGATGGATTCCTTCTCGTCGACGAAGAGGACGACGATGTGGACGATCGGCTGGCGGAAATGAATGCCCAGCGGCGTGCCGTAGAACTCGCGCCAGAGCTGAATCATTTTCTCGTAAAGCATTTTCAGGCACTCGACCTGCACCTTCGTGCGC
The DNA here is from genome assembly GCA_016187945.1 of Opitutia bacterium. Taxonomy (GTDB): domain Bacteria; phylum Verrucomicrobiota; class Verrucomicrobiia; order Opitutales; family Opitutaceae; genus Didemnitutus. Next base: position 206,992 of record JACPIT010000004.1, on the reverse strand, counting down.
GGGAAACCGTCGAGGATGACGCCGTCGCGATATTCGGGCTTGAGGAGCTGGCGCAGGAGCACGCTGAGCACCTCGCGGTCGCCGATGAGCGAGCCGGCTTCCTTGAGGCGCTTCATCTCCGGCGTGTCGAGCAGCGCGCTCATCACGATCGGCGCGCAGGTGAGGCCGCGGGCCTTGAGGATGTAGGGCGTGTTGGTGCCTTTGCCCGCGCCGGGCGCGCCGCCGAGGAGGATGAGTTCCTTCGGAAAACGCAGGTTCTCGCGCCCGTAATCCGCCTCGAGGTCCGCCCAGATCGGATCGAAGATCACCACCGCGTCCTTGATCTCGAGATCAGGGGGAGGCGCGATCGGCTTGGCGGCGGGGGCTTGGACGGGTGTCGGGGTCATCGGACGGACCGGCGGACAGTAGAAACGCGCCCGGACGACGCGACAAAAAAGGCGAAGGCGCCGCAGCGATTAGCGGAAATTCCGACGGCGTCGTCGGGTCTTCTGCCGCACCGCAAAACCGCGGCATAAACCGCGGGACGGAGAGGTTTTCGGAGCGGCGATATCATGTCGCCGTTCCGGGGAGCGAACGCGGCGAAACGCCGCCGCTCGCCGGCTGCGACGAGGGTGGTCGCGCTACTTTTTGCGCAGGAGTTGCGGGGCGGCTTCGAGCTGGCCGCGGGTGACGCCGAGCTGGTTGATGAGCTTGAACTCGCGCCAGAGCTCCGCGCCGGAAATCTCGCCGCGCAGGAGCTGCCGGTAGCGCGCGACGGTGCGCTGGAGTTCGTCGGCGGACTCGTTGAGGAACTCGATGCGGAACGAGCGCGCGCCGAGCGCGAGCAGGCGGTCGAGGAACTCGGCGCCGGTTTGCGCGCGCGAGTTGTAGACGGTGTTGCGGCAGCCGGCGTCGGCCTTGAGCGGGTGCTCGGCGCCGATGCGGTCGCGGAGGCGCACGTCGTGGCGGTCGCACGGGCGGCCACAGGAACGGTAGTCGGTTCCGTCCGACAGGAACGCGCAGAACACGCAATGCTCCATATGAAACATCGGCATGTGCTGGTGCAGCGTGATGTCGAACCACTCGCCCGGCGCGCCGTGCAGGAGCGCTTCGAGTTGCGCGACGTTGAGGTCGTAGCTCGCGGTGACGCGTTCGAGACCGTAGCGCTCGCGATAGTAGGCGGCGGTGAGCGGATTCGCGACGTTGAGCGAGAAGTCGCCGCGGCGGCGCTTGTCCGCGAACCATTTCAGGTGATCGTAATTGCGGACGAGGTAACCGTCGGCTTCGCACGAGAGCACCTGTTTGAGAATCCACTCTTCGCCGGGTTTGAAGATGCGCGGGGGGATGACCCAGAGGGACGGAGAATTTTCGATTTTGGATGGCTGAGGCTCTCCGGGCTGGACCCGATTTTCGATTGGCGGATTGGCGGATCGGGCGGCCTGCCATTGGCGGAAACGGGTGACGGCGTCGCGGTAGTGCTTCGGGTTTTCGAACTCGCAGTAAAACGTCTCGACGCCGTCGCAGCCGAGCGCGGCGTCGAGTTGGGCGAGACTGCGCACGACGACGATGAGTTCGGGAGCCGCGGCGCGGGGACTCGGCGCATTCCGCAATCCACAGTCCGCATTCCGAAATTCGGTGAGCGTCCAGCGCTTCGGCGCGGCGCGTTGGGCGTCGAGGTCGGCGACGAGGCGGCGGCGGAGTTCGTTCAGCTCGCTGACGGCGAGGTGCACGGCGCCTTCGAGATGGTTGGCGAGTTCGCCGAGTTCGAACGGCGTGCCGCCGAGCCGGCCGAGTTGATCGCGCAGGCGCTCGGTGGCGAGCGGTTGTTTTTCGGCGGCGGCGAGCGGCGTGGCGGATTGCGCCTTCGCGACGTGGCCTTCGCGGTCGCGCGCGATGAGCGTGAGCGGCGCGCCGGCATGACCGTGCACTTCGAGGTCGAGCGGGCGGCGAAAGCGAATCTGATCTCCGTCGAACGTCGCGCGCAGGCGGCGGTCGAGTTCGGGGTCGTTGGTCTTCCAGACGCGGTGGCCGGGACGCACGCGCTCGAAATCGATGTCGCCGTGTCCGAAGCGCAGAACGGTCTCGGCGCCGCGCGGCTGCACCTGGTAGACGCGGCCGCCTTCTTCCTTTACTTCGGGATTGCCGGCGTCGAACACGATGCCGTCGCCGGGCTTGAGCGGCGCTTCGAGCGCGAGGGCGACGAAGTCCGGACCGACGTGCGTCACCGCGCCGAGGAACACGCCGCGCTTGGTGCCGAAGCGCGCGTGCGCGAGTTCCTGGTTGTTGATGCCGCGGAACCAGCCGGTGTAGAGCCCGCGCGAGAAGCTCATCTCGAGGTCGTAGCGGGCGGAGGCGGAGGAGTTGAGGGTTGAGGGTTGAGAGTTGAGAGCCGGGTGCGGCTCACCGGGGACGGTTCGCCCTACCTCGGAGAGCGCGCGATCGAGGGCGGCGCGGTAGACGCGGGTCACGTTGGCGACGTATTCGGGCGACTTGAGACGGCCTTCGATTTTCAGCGAGGCGACGCCGGCGCGCACGAGGTCGGGCAGGACTTCGAGGCCGGCGAGATCTTGCGGGCTGAGCAGGTAGCGACGGTCGCCGAGTTCGACTTTCGCGCCGTCGGAGATCAGTTCGTAGGGCATGCGGCACGCTTGCGCACACTCGCCGCGGTTGGCGGAGCGGCCGCCGAGCGATTCGCTCGTGAGGCATTGGCCGGAGTAGGCGACGCAGAGCGCGCCGTGCACGAAGACTTCGAGGGGAAGCGGGGTGGGGCGCGGAGTCCCTTCCGCGCCGGCGGTGGCGACCGGAGTCGACGCTGCGCCTTGCGCGGCTTGGATCGCGGCGATTTCGGCCAGCGAGTTTTCGCGGGCGAGGACGACGAGGTTTGCGCCGAGCTCTTTCGCGAATTCCACTCCGGCCGAGCTGGTGACGGTCATCTGTGTCGACGTGTGGATCGGGAAATCCGGCGAGAGCGCGCGGATGAGGCGGCAAATGCCGACGTCCTGCACGATCGCGGCGTCGACGCCGGCGGCGACGATCGCGCGCAGGTAGCTCTCGGCGTCGGCGAGTTCGTCGGCGAAGACGAGGGTGTTGAACGTCACGTAGCCGCGCACGCCGCGGCGGTGCAGAAACTCCATCAGGCGCGGCAGGTCGGCGACGGTGAAGTTGTGCGCGCGCATGCGGGCGTTGAAGCGCTCGAGGCCGAAGTAGATCGCATCGGCGCCGTTCTCGATGGCGGCTTTCGCGCACTCCCAATCGCCGGCGGGCGCCAGGATTTCCGGGCGCGCGAGAGCCGCCGCGAGACGGGCGGCGGGCGAGGGACGAGGGGTCGGCGAAAAGGACACGCAACGCCTCTGTTAGCGCACGAGGGTGGGTGTGCAACTGATAAGCGGGCGGAGCGCGGAACTTTGGGCGCGAGACGCGTCTAATTTCCCATGAAGATCGCGAAACTTCTCCTCCTCTTTTCGGGCGTGTTGGCCGGAACCGTGGCGTGGGCTCAACCGCAGAATCTCCCGCCGGAGCACGCGCGGCCCAGCGCTTACGAGCAAGCGCGCGAGTCCTACGTGAACGCGGCGCTCGTGCAGGTGCAGGCTTATCGCCGCGAGATCGACGCGGCGGTCAAGGCCGCGCCGGCTGAACAAGAGCGCTATGCGGAGCCGAACCGGCTGCTGAAGGAACTCGAGGTGCTGATCTCGCGCCTGCGCTCCGCGGCTCCGTCGGAATTCGACACCGTGAAAGCGACCTTCGAGCGCACGCGCGTGGCGTTGGATCGTTCGCTCGGACGCAGCGTCGATTAAACGACCTCAGCGGGTTCGACCGCCGGCGGCGTGCTCGTCGTGGTTGGCTCGGCGACGCGCAAGTGGCGGATAAGCCACACGGACGCGACGATCATGATGAGCGCCAGCCATCCCGCGCGCGGGTAGCCGGTGATGCGGCCTTGTGCGTCGCTGTTGACCAGCAACGCCGCCGCGGAGGTGGCGAGGCCCGCGGCCAGTTGTTGGATGGCGGAGTTCACGCTCATGAAGCCGCCGCGGTAGCGCGGCTCGACGCTCGCGGTGATCATGGCCATCGCCGGCACGAACCGACCCGACGTGGAGACCATGTAGCTGGTCGTCACGAGCAGGATTACCCAGACGGGGGATGGAACCATGTTGGCGATGACGACAGTCGGCACCGCCGAGATGAGCACGAGCCAGGTGAAAATTTTCAGCTTACCGTGGCGATCGGCGAGGCCGCCGAAATAGGGCGAGGTGAGCAGTGTGGCGCCGCCGCCGAGCGCGTAGATCAGCCACATGAGCGATTCCGGCAGCTTCGCGTTGGTGACCATCGACGGAGTCAGATACGGATAGATCAGCGCGCTGCCGGCGGCCAGCACGGCGATGAGCGCGAAGGCGCGTTGATGGTTAGGGCTCGTGAGGATTGTGCGCATCTGGGCCCACGCGTCGTGGGCGGTGGCGTGCCGATGCGGCGGCAACGCGGGCAGAATGCGGTTCATCGCGACGAGCAGGACGATGCCGATGCCGACGAGCAGCAGGAACGGCGCATGCCAGCTAAACCAACCCGTGAGCATCAGCCCGACCGGCAATCCGAGGATCGAGGCGAGCGAGAACGAGGTCATGATCACGCCCATGGCGGCGCCCCGCCTTTCGTAAGGGATCACGTCGCCGACGATCGCGTAAACGATCGAGGCGGCCACGCCGCCAAACGCTCCGGCCACGGTGCGCGCGAGGAGCAGCGCGAAGAAATTTGGAGAGAGCGCGCAACACAACGTGCCCACGACAAAACCGCCGTAGAAGAACAGCAGCGCGCGCTTGCGGTCGAGTTTGTCCATGAAGAACCCGGCGGCGAAGCCCAGCAAGCCGGCGGCGAACGAGTAAATCGAAACGAGGAAGCCGAATTGCGTGGGCGAGATGCCGAACGAGCGCATGAACTGCGGCCCGAGCGGCATCATGATCATGAAATCCATGATGTGCGTGAACTGGACTGCCGCCAAAGTGAACAGCAGGAGGCGCTCGCGATTGCGTGGGAGGGCGGACATGGAGCTGTTGACGTTTCCCCGAATCGGCGCCGCCGCAACTCAGGTTCGTGTTCCGCCCGGTGTCCGAAAGGGTGGTGTCGTCGCGAGCGCGCTCTGCATCGGGCCGACGACGGCATGGGCGGCGTCGGAAAAAATCTTCGCGCCTTTCGTGTGGTGGTGGCGATAGTGGCGGATCAGCGAGATTTCGCGCATGGGGCCTTGCCCGGAAAATTTCCGGTAAACGAGGCCGGCCGGGTCGTTGGCCGTGCGCGCGCTGCGGGGCAGAACGCTGATGCCGACGCCGAGTGCGGTGAGGGCCTTAGCGGTGGAAAGCTGCGCGGCGCGGTGGGCGACTCGCGGCTCGAAATCATGATCGCCGAGCAGGCGCTGGACGAGCGTGGCGGTCGACGAGCCTGTGCCGAGCATCACGAAATCTTGATCGCGCAAATCCTCGAGCGTGACGTTCGCCGCGGTCGCCAGCGGGTGATTCGCAGCCACGGCTAACAGCAACGGTTCGGAAAACAACACGGAGGTCTCGATGCGCGGTTCGTTTACGGGCATCGACACGACGCCGAGGTCGATCTCGCCGTCGAGCACCGCTTGGACGACGGTCGGCCTAAAGTCTTCGCGGCTATTGAGTTGAAGTCGGACGTCATTGGCTCGGCAATAGGCGAGGATCGCGGGCAAAAAGAAGTGGGCGACCGTCGGAATCACCCCGACGGAGACGCGGTGGCCTTGCGCAGGGTCTTCTTTGAGTTCGCGGACGGCGTCGTCTGCCTCCGCGAGGATGCGGTGGGCGCGATCGAGGAGGATTTGCCCGGCAGTGGTGAGCGCGACCTTCCGCCCCAAGCGATGGAAAAGCTTCTGCCCGAGCTCCTCTTCGAGGTTTAGAATCTGCTGGCTGAGAGATGGTTGTGAAATGAAACTGCGAGCGGCCGCCTTGGTGAAATTCTCCGTTTCGGCCACGGCGACGAAGTAGCGGAGCTGGTAGATTTCCATAGATTTTGACTATGGCATAGATAGAAACGAAGTATTTCTCCTATTGCAAGGCCGGTGGTAATCTCTGCGCCGTCAACCAAGACAACCTCCACGAAAGGTTCACCAACATGAACACCAAGAATCTCCTCCAAGCCACCGCCCTCACGGCCACCCTCGCAGTCGTCTTCTTCGAACTTGCGAAGGTGAACACTGACCTCCCGCTCGTCGGTCTGGTCATCGGTTATGTCGCCGCGGTGGCGATCCTGGCCTTCGCGGCCTTCGACGGCGCCAAGCGCACGTCCTGAAAGTTTCAGCCGAAAGCATAGTGTGCAAATGAGGCCCGGGTTAGGGGTAGCCCGGGCCTCTCTATTTTCCCTCCACGCAGGGGCCGGTCGCAAGACCGGCCCTTTTCTTTTGCCCGGTTGCGCGAATCTGCGGTCGGAATAAACAAAACCGCAGCGGCATGACGCTTTTCAGGAAACAACCACCCATGGAGGGCGCTCGTGCATCCACATCCTGGAAAGACTGGTTCGAGGCTTACGGACCCAAGCTGCTGCTCTGTGCGCGGCAGTGGACCCGCTCACTGGCGGACGCCGAGGACGTCGTGCAGGAAGCCTTCGTGCGTTACTGGCGCCACCAGCGCGAGCTGCCGGGCGATCCGCAGGCGCTGCTCATCACCTCGGTCCGCCGGGCCGCACTCGATCTCGCACGCCGCGAGGGCCGCCGAGTCGTTCGCGAGGAGAAAGCCGACGGCGGTCTGGAGGAGCGCGAGGGGATTTTCGACCCGCTGCCCGGCGATGGCGACGAGCGCCGCGTGGAAATCGAGACCGCGCTCCAACGTTTGCCCGTCGAACAGCGCGAAGTCCTCGTGCTCAAAATCTGGGAGGAACTCACGTTCGAACAAATCGGCGAGACGCTCGGCATCTCGCCCAACACCGCCGCTTCGCGCTACCGCTACGCCCTCGGCGCGCTGCGCAAGGAACTAAAGCCGCTCAGCTATGGATGACACCACACTCCAGGATCTGGAAAACGAACTGAAGGCGCTGCGCCCGCGGCGTCCGTCCGTTCTGCTCCGCGCCCGGGTGGAGCACGAACTCTCGCAACCGGCCGGTGCCGCGCGCCCCGCCGCGCTCGAACCGAAACCCGCGCCCGCGGCTGCGACTTCGCCTGCGCCGCGTTACACGTCCGCGACGACGCTGCGCTCGTGGAAATGGTTTAGCTGGCAAATGGCCGCGGCCGCCGGCGTCGCGCTGGCGGTGTCGCTCGCGGTCTGGCGCTGGCAATCGACCGAAGCGCCCGCGCCGCGCGCCTCCGACGCGCCCGCGATCGCCCAGAACGACCAGCCCGCGGCCGGCGCGCCGGATGTTTCCGCGCTTCCACCCGCCGCTCAGATCGAGCCGCGCGCCCTCGCCGCGCGCGACACTTATCGTCCCGTGAAGGCGGCGAACGTCCTCTACGACCTCCAGGACGAAGGCCCCGTGCTCCTCGAAGACAACACGCCCGCGCGCCGTATCCGCGCGCGCTACGTCGATACTTACACGTGGAAAAACCCGGCCACCAACTCCTCGCTCAAATGGAGCGTGCCGCGCGACGAAGTGCGCGTGATGCCGGCCAGCTTCCACTGATTTTGCAAACCCAACCCGGGCGGCGCGTCGGCCAAGGTTTGCATGCCGGCGCGTCGTCCAACCCACCCAACATGAAAAACTCCGTGCGTTACCTGCTTCCCGTTCTCCTCGGCGGCGCGCTCGCCGCGTCCGCTCACGCCGCGACGGTCGTCCGTCGCGTCGATCCCAATGTCGTCCGCATCCAGATCAGCGATCCCGTGAAGGTGCGGGTCGTGAAGGGCGAAAAATCCGACCAGAAAATGCCGCCCGAGAAAGTCACTTTTCTCGGCGTCGAAACCGGTCCGCTGCCCGATGCGCTCGCGTCGCAACTCGGCCTCGCCGACGGCATGGGCCTCGTCGTGCGCCACGTCGCCGGCGACAGTCCGGCCGCGAGCGTGCTGAAGGAGCACGACGTCCTTACCAAACTCGGCGACCAGCAACTCGTCGACTCGCGCCAGTTCAGCGTGCTCATCCGCGCAAAAAAGCCGGGCGACGAAGTGAAGCTGACGTTCTTCCGCGGCGGCAAAGAAACCACGGTCACCGCGAAACTCGGCGAGCGGGAGGTGCCGCGGTTCTTCGGGTTGCGCGCGGGAGATTTTCCGGGCGGCGATGCGTTTCATTTCTTTGAAGGCGACGGCGGTCCCGCGATCGAGCGGCTCCGGGAGTTGCCCGGCATCGCGCGCGACGAATTGAACGACGCGCTCCGCATCATCGGCCGCGAGCGCGGCAACTGGTTCGCCGGCAATCCGCGCGTGCACCTGTTGAAGCGCCACGGTGGCGGCTCGTCGCTGCTCAACATGGCCGAAGGCAACTTCGCCTATTCCGACGACGAAGGCTCGATCGAAATCACGGCGTCGAAAGGCCAGCGCGATCTCACGGTGAAGGACGCGAAAGGTGGCGTGACTTTCAAGGGCCCGATCAACACCGACGAGGAACGCGAGAAGCTGCCCGCCGAAGTGAAGAAACGTCTTGGCAAGATCGACTCCGCGACGATCGACTTCGAGGCCGACGAGTCGCTCGAGCAGGAAGGCGCGGCCGTGAAGGCGCCCGAAAAAACAAAGACGAGCACCGAGCCCGGTCGCGACGCGGGACACCCGTTGCGCTCGCCTACGCGTCCGTTCTGAATTCCGTTTTTCGACGCGTGAGGTGTCACGCGTCGCGTGTGTGCAGTAAAAAGAATCGAGGCCGCCCGGTTTCCCGGGCGGCCTCGCTCGTTCGGTATAGCGTTCACATGGTGGGCTCAGCCGGCGGAGCGTCGGCGGCGTAGCCTGTTGCTTTCAGCAACGCGCCCCAGCCGATAACCGCGACGGCGACATTGATTGCCAGACCCTTAACTGCGCCGAGTAAGAACTCATGCTTCATCAGGCCGCCGAGGCCTCCGAAGATTAACCCCAACGCGCCAAGGATCAGTGCGTAGATCGTTAGCAGCGATTTGAGCGAACGCCTGCGCACGAGTGCCAGACCATGTAGGAGGCCGAGAACCGCGGCTGTGAGAGTAGACATGACAAAAAGCACCACGCTACCAAGTCCCGGCTGAAAAAGCTTTCGCTGCATTTCGACCGCGCCGTCGATTCGCGATTCAGGCATTCCCTGGTCTACGAATTGGCCACGGATGTGGTCCGCCATGTAGTCGGGAAAGGCTGGGCTGAGATACTTGATATGAAAATAGTTCGCTACAGCGCTACCGACGGCGGCAATAAGACCGATCAGAAAAATCGCTAGGAACGCTCCACCGAACGTGAAAGCCTGATTGGGGCGCTCTTTTCGTTTTGCCTCAGCGCCGAGATAGAGCACGACAAAGACAACAGCCGCACCAAGCCATTGCACGTATTGAAGGTAGCGAACGTTTTCTGCCTGGAGCCCTGTGAAGAAACCGACGAGGGCAAGCACGACATGGCAAACTATCAAAATGACGGAGAAGAAGAGCGTCGTGTTCATTGCCGATGCACAGTGCCCGTCGTTCGATGAACAACAACATGGCAGCGGATTAGCGGTTGCTAATCGGGACGAGCGGCCGGGTGAAGTGCACCCGGCTTAGCTGTTGTCGCCGTCGAGCACGCGGCCGAGGCCGCCGAGGATCGAACCTTCCTCGCGGCCGCCGCGGCCGGTTTGCGGCGCCGCGGCGACGATGCGGCCGGCGAGGCGCGAGAACGGCAGCGATTGCAGCCAGACTTTGCCCGGACCGCGCAGGCGCGCGAAGAACAGGCCTTCGCCGCCGAACAGCGCCGTCTTGATGCCGCCGACGAACTCGATGTCGTAATCCACGCTCGGCTGCAGCGCCACGAGGCAGCCGGTGTCGACGCGCAGGCCTTCGCCCGGCGCGAGCACGCGCTCGTAGAGCGTGCCGCCCGCGTGCACGAACGCGAGGCCGTCGCCGCGGAGGCGTTGCATGATGAAACCTTCGCCACCGAAGAGGCCGACGCCGATGCGCTTTTGAAAGGCGATACCGATGCTCACGCCCTTCGCGGCGCAGAGGAACGAGTCTTTCTGCGCGATGATCTCGCCGCCCATCTCGCCGAGGTGCATCGGCAGGATTTTGCCGGGGTAGGGCGCGCCGAACGCCACGCGCCGCTTCTGCATCGAGCGGTTGCCGTAGGCGGTCATGAAGAGCGATTCGCCCGTCAGGACGCGCGTGCCGGCGCCAAGCAGCGAGCCGAGAAAACCGCGGTTTTGCTGCGAGCCGTCGCCGAAGATCGTCTCCATCTCGATGCCGTCGTCCATGAACATCATGGCGCCGGCTTCGGCGATCACCGCTTCGTTGGGGTCGAGCTCAATTTCGACGAACTGCATGTCGTCGCCGTTGATGCGATAGTCGATCACGTGCATTGGATTCATAGGCGAGAGAACCCGGAGCATCGCAGAAAAGTCGCGCGGGCGCAGGTTGAATCTGGCCGTGCTTTTCCAAGGGCGCGCGTTCGCGCTGCGGGCCGCCGCCGGTTTTGCGGCTCAATGCGCGGACGAGTCGAGTCGCCTTCGGCGTTCGTGCGTGCGGCTCCGGACACGCGCGGGAGTCGCCGGGAAATTTTCGCGGCGGGGAGGCGGAGCGTGTCCTCTACCGGACCGTGGCCGCGGGACGGAAGGGAAGCTCGATCGTGGCGCTCAAGCCGCCGCCGGGCGCGTTCTCCAAGCGGAGGTGTCCGCCGTGAAGGCGGATCACGCGATCGACGATGGCCAGACCGAGGCCCGCGCCGCTTTCGGAGCGGGCCGCGTCCTCCCGCGCGAACGGTTGGATGAAATCGGCCGGTCGGCCGCTGCGAATCCCGGGGCCGCGGTCGGAGACGGTCACGGAGACGGTGCCGTCGACGAGGCGCGTCTGCACGCGAACGCCGGTTTTTCCGTAGCGCACGGCATTGTCGATCAGGTTGTCGAGCACCCGCCGGATCGAGTGCCGGCGAAAAACGAACGGCGGCACCTGCCCGAGTCCGGTCTCGATGGCGCGCCCGCGGGCCGCAAAACGCTGCGCGGTTTCCCGCACGAGCGTGTCGAGGTCGTGTTCGGCGGGCGGCTCTTCGCTGCCGTCGCGGGCGTAGTCGAGGAACTGCTTGAGGATCGCGTCCATGTCCTCGATGTCGTGGACCATTGCGGGCTCGACGTTCGGTTGGGCGAGTTCCACGGCGATGCGCAGGCGGGTGAGGGGAGTGCGGAGGTCGTGCGAGATGCCCGCAAGCATGAGCCGGCGATCGGCCTCGAGTTTCACCAAGTCCCGCGACATCTGGTTGAATCCTTCGCAGAGGGAACGGATTTCCTCCGGGCCGCTGATCTCCAACGTGGCCGGCGGTTCGCCGTGTCCGATCGCCTTCGCCGCTTCGGTCACGTAGTGCAGTTTTTTCGTGAGCCGGAAAACGATCAGGTAGGCGCCCCCGACGGCCAGTGCGAGCTCCAGCGAGATGAACAGCGCTTTGGCAATGGACACGGTTCGCGTCGAGCTCAGCGACGCCTTGAGCCAGAACAACTGCCCGCGCGCGGGAAATCGCAGCCAACTGATCTCCGCATCTTTTTGCTGGAGGGAGAGCGCGGAGGGGCCGAGGCGCTGTCGCAGGATTTGGTTCAGGTCGCCCGGGACATCGTCGATGTCGTGCGGGACCAAGACTGGCCGGGGGTGCGAATCCGGGACGATTTCCGCCGTTTGGAGCGAGGCGAGGCGCAGCGTCGCGGTGGAGGAGAGATCGGCGTCCGGCGGTTGCGCCTCCACCAGCGCTTGCGCCAGGACCACCAGGTCGACGATCTGCTGCTGGTAGGCGGGTTTCACTTCCGTCAAAATGAAATACTGGGCGGTGGCGAACCAGAGCGCCTGCGCCGTCAACAGCAGCGCTCCGAGATAGAGAGCGGTCTGGCCGAGGAGCGTTTTGGGAAAGAATTTCACGAGGTGGCGGGCGCGTCGGGCACGAACACGTAGCCGAAGCCCCACACGGTTTGAATGTAGCGCGGCTGCGAGGAGTCGTCCTCGATCAAACGGCGCACGCGCGAAACCTGCACGTCCATGCTGCGGTCGTGGACGCCGTGCTCCTTGCCGCGGGCGAGGTCCATCAGCCGGTCGCGCGAGAGCGGCACGTGCGGATGCCGGGCCAGCGCTTCGAGCACGGCGAACTCTCCGGTCGTCATGACGAGTTTCTCGCCGGCGCGATTCAATTCGCGGGTGCTCAGGTTCAACTCGCATCGGCCGAACCGCACGAGCTGGGGCAGCGCCGATGGCGCGCCGTGGATGGGCGCGGGGATGCGCCGGCGAAGCACGGCGTTGATGCGCGCGACCAGTTCGCGCGGGCTGAAGGGCTTCGACACATAGTCGTCGGCGCCGATTTCGAGCCCGACGACCCGGTCGACTTCGTCTCCCTTGGCGGTGAGGATGATGATCGGCACGTTTTCGCCGCGGCCGCGCAGTCGCCGGCAGATGGACAGACCGTCTTCGCCCGGCAGCATCAGATCGAGGATCACCAGTTTGATCGGATGCGCCGCGAGCGTTTCGTCGAGACGCCGGCCGCTGGCGACGGCGAGCACCGCGAACCCCTGTTCCTTGAGGTAACGCTCCAGGAGCGTTCGCGTCCGGGCGTCGTCTTCGACGATGAGTAATTTGGGCGGTGCCTCCATGAGGGTGATGCGCGGAGCCTAGTCGACCGGCGGATGCAGAGGGGATGCTTGAATGTGTAACAAATTGTTTCCGGGAGCGGGTGCGGAAACAATCTTTTGCACTCTCGGCGGGGACATTCGGCGGCGGGGCTGGACACATGGGGCGAATGAATCACTCCACCACATCCACTCCATTGGGCGCGGCGCGGCGTCGCTTCGCCGCTTTGCTTCCGCCGGCTGCGCTCGTTCTGAGCTGCGGCCTCGTCGCCGCGAAACTTGTCGCTCAGCCGGGCGGGCCCGGTGGTCCCGGCGAAGCGCCCGCGACCTTCGCGCTCAGTGACGTCACCGCGTCGTATGCGTTTTCGTCCGAAGGCGACGTCGAACGGAATGGGAAGATCGGCACGGTCGAGATCAGCCACTATGAGTTCGAGGCGTCGTTCTCGCTGCCTGCGCCCGACACGTGGATGTTCTCCTCGTCGCTTTCGTGGAAACGCGACGAGTTCGAGGCGACGGGGGCCGTCCCGCTCCCGAAGGCGCTCGAGGAAATCGGTCTCAGTTTCATCGCCCTGAAAAATCTCTCCCGCGAGATCGGGCCGGGCTGGTCCACGATGGCGATGCTCAGCCCCAGTTTTTGCTCCGACTCCGGAAGCATCTCGGGAGACAGTTTCAGTCTGTTCGGGGTGGCCACGATCGGAAAGGAAGTCAGTCCCGCCTTCTCGTGGAGCGTGGGCATCGTGGGCATGACGCGGGGCGACATGAAAGTGCTCCCGATGCTCGGCGTGCGGTGGAGCTTCGCTCCCCGCTGGGATTTGGCGATCGGGTTTCCGCGCACCGGAGTCTCCTACAAATTCAGCGAAGCGCTCAGCCTGAACGCCGGCCTGTCGATGCAAGGCGGCACCTACTACCTCTCGCAGGCGCCGGCTGCCGGTCTCGGCAGCACCTACCTGGATTTTCGGGAAACCCGTTTGGGTGTGGGCGCCGAATACCAGTTCAATCCCCGTCTCGCCGTGGTCATCGACGGCGGGATGACGCTCGACCGGGAGTTCGATTACTACGACCGGAACCTGAAGCTGGACGGGAAATCCGCCAGCTACGGCCGGCTCAGTCTCCGTTACCGGTTCTGAACGGACATCGACCTCTCGTTGCACCTGCGGCCCGCTCTCCGGCGGCCGGTGCGTGGCATGATCGTCGTAACTTTGATTCTCGTTCTGCTCGTGGTGTTGGTCGCAACCGACACCGCGGAAGGCGACGACAGTGCGCCCGACGACGAAGCTCCCGCTCCGACGCTCGACCGCCACTCGCGACGCGCCTCCATGAAACACACCCTTCCGCCTTCAGCCATCGTCGAGGCACTCTGCGCGGTCGCGCTGCTGGCCGGCTGCGGTCGCTCGCCGGCGCCGGCTGACGCGCCCGCCAAGCCGGCGCTCACAGTAGAAGTCGTCTCCCCGACGATCGCCGACTGGCCGGAGCGGATCGAAGCTCATGGCAGCATCGCGCCCTGGCAGGAATCGATCGTCGGCGCCGAAGTCGGCGACGTGCGGCTGGAGGAAGTGTTGGTGAATGTCGGCGATGTCGTCACGAAGGGAGAACTGCTGGCCCGGTTCGATAGTGGTCTGCTCGCTGCGGATCTTGCCGTGGCGGAGGCGGCTGTTGCCCAAGCGGAGGCGTTGTCGGTGCGCGCCACGGACAAGGCGGCCCGCGCGCGCCGCCTGGGAAACACGGGAGGCATGAGCGAAGGCGATCTCCGGCAGAACGAGGCGGACGAAAAGGCGGGCGAAGCCCAACTCGCCTCGGCCCGCGCGCAACTCCAGCTCCAGCGCCTGCGGTTGCTCCACGCCGAGGTGCGCGCGCCCGACGACGGTGTGATTTCCTCGCGCTCCGCCACCGTCGGCGCGGTGTCCGGTCCCGGCGCGGAATTGTTCCGCCTCATCCGACAGCGACGCCTCGAATGGCGCGCGTTGGTGCCGGCAGACCAACTCGCGCGCGTTGTCCGGGGACAGTCCGCGACGCTCGAATCCGCCGGCAAGCCAGGCGTCACGGGGGTCGTGCGCCAGGTGTCGCCGCTCGTGGACTCCGCGACGCTGGGTGCGACGGTGTATGTCGATCTGCCGGAGCCCGCGTGGTTGCGCGCGGGGATGTTTGCGTCGGGGGAACTCCAGTCTGGCGCCACCCGCGCCCTCCATGTGCCCGAGTCGGCCTTGGTGTTCCGCGACGGTTTTGAATACGTGATGAAGGTCGACAGTTCCAACCGCGTGCAGCGGATAAAGGTGTCGACCGGGCGTCGGTCTGGTCGTGCGGTCGAGATCCTCGGGGCGGACTTGAGCGTGGCGGATCGGGTCGTGCGATCGGGCGGCAGCTTTCTCGACGAAGGCGACACGGTCCGACTATCGGCCGCGTCCTCGGAAGGCGCCGCCGCCGAAGCGCCGTCCGCCCGCGCCGGAGCCGCGCGATGAATTTCTCCGCTTGGGCCATCGGAAAGCCGACTCCATCCCTCTTGTTGTTCGGCTTGCTGACTGTGGCCGGCCTCCTCGGTTTTAGGAGCCTGCCGGTGCAGGATTTTCCCGACATGGAACTCCCGACGGTGACCGTCACCGCGGTGTTGCCGGGGGCGACGCCGTCGACGCTCGAGACCGAGGTCACGCGCAAGATCGAGGACGCGGTCGCGACCGTCGCGGACATCCGGCACATCGCCTCGACGGTGAACGACGGCTCCTCCGTCACGACGGTCGAGTTCGTCCTGCGGAAAAACGTGCAGGAGGCCGTGAACGATGTGCGCAATGCCGTCGATGGCATCCGCTCCGAACTCCCGGCTGAGATGCCGGCGCCGATCGTGTCGCGGGTGACGGTCGCCGGCGGAGCCATCGTTACGTTTGCCGTCGAGTCGGACTCGTTGGACGAGGCGGACCTTTCCTGGCTGGTCGACCACGAGATCGGCAACGCCCTTCTCTCCGTCGAGGGAGTCGGCCAAGTTGTGCGCCTGGGCGGCATCACGCGCGAGATTCGCGTGGAGCTGGATCAAACCAAGCTTCTCGCACTGAACGTCACCGCCGGAGAAATCTCGTCCGCGATCCGTCGCGTGCAGCAGGAGTCGCCGGGCGGACGCGCCGACATCGGAGGCCTCGAACAATCGGTGCGCACTGTCGGCACCGTGCGCGACGCTGTGGCCGTGGCGTCGCTGCACGTCCCGCTCGACGGCGGGCGCCGCGTCCGCCTCGACGCCGTGGCGACCGTTCGCGACACCGCAGCGGAGCGCCGCCACATCGCACTGCTCGACGGAAAGCCGGCGATTACGTTTCAAGTGCTGCGCGCTCGCGGCGCCAGCGAGGTCGCCGTGGTGGAGCGCGCGCGGGACAAGGTGGCTGAGATCGCGCGGGCCTTTCCGATGGTGAAGCTGCGGGAGGTCGGCAACACCATCGGGCCGATCGTCAAGAGCTACGACTCGGCCATGCAGGCGCTCTACGAGGGGGCCGGCCTCGCCGTCGTGGTGGTGTGGCTGTTCCTGCGCGACCGACGCGCGACGCTCATCTCGGCCGTGGCGCTGCCGTTGTCCGTGATTCCGACTTTCGCGGCGATGTCGCTGCTGGGATTTCAACTCAACACGATCACGCTCCTCGCGCTGACGCTCGTCGTGGGCGTGCTCGTGGACGATGCCATCGTCGAGGTGGAAAACATCGAGCGGCACCTGATGGGCGGCAAGAGTCCGCGAGATGCCGCGTTGGAGGGCGCCAACGAAATCGGCCTCGCCGTGATCGCGACGTCGTTGACGTTGGTCGCGGTGTTCGTGCCGACCGCAGCGATGAGCGGCATCGTCGGTTTGTTTTTCCGGCAGTTCGGGTGGACCGCGGCGATCGCGGTGCTGTTTTCTCTCCTCGTTGCCCGTCTGCTCACGCCGATGATGGCGGCTTACCTGCTGAAACCGAAACCGCAGACGGAGACGCAGGCCGGCCGCATCATGACCGGCTACCTGAAGGTGGTCCGGACGTGCTTGGCGCATCCGGCGAAGACGCTCGGTGCCGCGAGCGTCCTCCTCGTCGCGTCCGCGCTCGTGGGCACGCTGTTGTCGGTCACGTTCATGGGCGCGGAGGACGAAGACCGGATCGAGATCGCCGTCGAACTTCCGCCCGCCAGCAGCCTCGACGACACCTTGGAGGTGGCAGAGCGAGCGCGAAGGATCGCGGCGGCTATCCCCGAGGTGCGCAGCGTCTGCACGAGTGTCGGAGCCGGTGCCGCGGGCGATTTTGGCTCTGCGGGCAGCGCGGGCGAAGTGCGAAAGGCGACCCTGACGTTGCAGCTCGCTCCGGCCGCAGAGCGCGAGCGATCGCAACAGCAGATCGAGGCGCGGTTGCGCGGGCCGCTCGACGCCATCCCCGGCGCGCGGATTGTCGTGGGCGGCGACGGCATGGGCGAAAAAGTCTCTGTGGTGCTCGCGGGCGACGACATGAGTTCGCTGCTCGCGGCCGCCCGCCGGGTGATGTCCGAGCTGCGAGCGCTTCCCGATCTCGGCAACATCGTCTCGCGGGCCGGCCTGCAACGTCCGGAGGTCGTCGTGCGCCCCGATTTCGTCAAAGCCGCCGAACTGGGCGTCACCGCGGCCGCGATCGGCGATGCCGTGCGCGTGGCGACGACGGGCGACTACGAGCAGGATTTGCCGCGACTCAACCTGCCCGCCCGCCAGATCGCGATCCGCACGCTGCTCGCGCCGGACCAGCGCGGAAAATTAGCGACGATCGAAAACCTGCGAGTCCCGGGAAAAAGCGGCGCTGTCTCCCTCGGGAGAATTGCCGAAGTCGCCCTCGAGGGCGGGCCGAGCCAGATTGATCGCTTCGATCGCCGCCGCCACGTCACGATCGACATCGAAACCCAAGGTCGGCCGACGGGCGACGTCCTGGCGGAGGTCGATCGACTGAACTCGCTCCAACATCTCCCCGCCGAGGTGCGCCGGCTCAAGTCGGGCGAGGCGGAAAATCTCGGCGAACTTTTCGGCAGCTTCGGTCTGGCGATGCTTGTAGGCGTCTTCTGCGTTTATGCCGTGCTCGTGCTGCTTTTTCACGACTTCCTCCAGCCGATCACGATTCTGGCCGCGTTACCCTTGTCGCTCGGTGGAGCGTTCTGCGCGCTGGCGCTTTCCGGTCTCGGCCTCTCGATGGCCGCGCTGATCGGCATGGTGATGCTCATGGGCATCGTCACCAAGAACTCGATCCTGCTCGTCGAATACGCGATCATGGCGCGCCGCGATTTGGGCCCGAGTCGCGCGGAAGCGATCACGGATGCCTGCCGCAAGCGTGCGCGGCCGATCGTTATGACCACCGTGGCGATGATCGCGGGCATGGCTCCGATGGCCGTCTGGGATTCGTCCGGCTTTCGCGCCCCGATGGCGCTCGCGGTAATCGGCGGACTGATCACGTCCACCGGCCTCAGTCTGCTGATCGTGCCGGTGCTCTTCGAGGTCGTCGACGATTTCAAAATCCGCATCGCACGGCGGCTGAAGTCGGCCGCGGCACCTGTATCGGCGGCGTAAATCTTCACCAACTTGCGATTATCGCATTTACAAAGCCCGCAAGCGGATGCATGGGTTGCTCACAAGTTATCCACGTCGATGGAATCCACACTGAGTGGGGTAATTAATCCACCGCAGCATCACGTTGGCACGAAGGTTAAAACCTACGTTCTCGATACGAACGTCCTGCTGCACGACCCGCAGTCGATCTTCAAGTTCGAGGAGAACAACCTCGCGATCCCCGTCGAGGTTTTGGAAGAGCTCGATGCCATCAAGGGCGAGCAATCGACTGAGCGCGGGCGCAACGCCCGCCGCGTGCACCGGCTGCTCCAAGAGCTGCTGCCCGACTCGCGCTCGATGCACGAAGGCGTGAGGCTGCCGCAAGGCGGCACGCTCTCGATCATCATCAACCGCTATCTCGTCGAGAACAACTGGTCCACGCCCGCGATGCAGCGGCTGCGCGCCGTGGTCTCGGATTTCACGAAGAAGGACAACCGCATCATCGCGGCGGCGCTCTTCGTGCAGGAAACCTTTCCGCCGCCGACGATCCTCGTCACCAAGGACGTCAACGTGCAGCTCAAGGCGCGCGCGGTCGGTCTCGAAGCGGAGGACTACCTCAACGACAAAGTTCCCGAGGCGCCCGACACCGATTCGTATCAGACCCTCTCGCTCGACGTCTACGACATGCAGCGCTTCTTCTCCGAAGGGCAGTTCGCCATCGGCGACGACGTCGCGCAAAAACTCTACCTCAACGAATACGTCCTGCTCATGACGCCCGAGGGCAAGACCGCCCCCGGGCGCTACTACGGCCAGGGCGTCGTGCGCCGGCTGCGTTTCCCGGAATTCGTCAAAGCCCCCGGCGGCATCCCGATCCGCCCGCGCAATCTCGAGCAGCAGTTCTTCATGGACGCGCTGATGGACGACTCGATCTCGCTCATCACCTGCTTCGGCAAGGCCGGCACCGGCAAGACGCTGCTCTCCACCGGCTGCGCGCTCCACCAGATCACCGATCCGGAAAACGCGCGCTACGACGGCCTCTCGATTTCCCGCCCGGTGATCGCGCTCGGCAAAGACATCGGCTTCCTCCCCGGCTCGCTCGAGGAAAAGATGAAGCCGTGGCTGCAGCCCTATCATGACGCGCTCGAAGTGCTGATGCCCTCGAAGCCGCCGAAGGATCCGCAGTTCGCCGCGAAGAAAGTCGGCAAAAAGAAGCGCAAGCACGACGAAGTCATCGGGAGCATGACCGCACCGCAGCCCACGCATGGCGGCGGCAACGGCGGCTCCAACGGCCTGCCGCCTATGAAGCCCTACGAGCGGCTCATCAAGAACGGCCTCGTCGAGATCGAAGCGCTCTGCTTCATCCGCGGCCGCTCGATCGCGCGACGTTTCTTCATCCTCGACGAAGCGCAGCAGCTCACGCCGCACGAGGTGAAGACGGTCATCACGCGCATTTCCGAGAGTTCGAAGATCGTGCTCATCGGCGACCCCGCGCAGATCGACAACCCCTACGTCGACGCGCGCAGCAACGGCCTCGTTTTCTGCCACAACCGGATGAAGGGCCAGTCGCTCCACGCGCACGTGAAGCTTTCGAAGGGCGAGCGTTCCCGCCTCGCCGAACTCGCCGCGGATTTGCTCTGAGGCAACGCCTGCGCTTCCGAATTGTAGGAGCGGCTTTACGCCGCGACTGCTGCGATGCGGATGCCGCGTTCGTATCGCGGCGTAAAGCCGCTCCTACATTTCGCGTTCGCCAGATGTCGCCGCGCTTCCGGGCCTGAACGAAAGCGTGGCCGCGTTGTCGCCGCGCTCCTGTGCGCCCACGTCCTCGTGCGTTCGCCCGCTCCGCTCACTCCGCCTGCGCTTCTTCCTTCGCGGGCGAGGCTTCTTCCTCGGTCTCCTCTTCGTCCTCGTCGCTGTCGATCAGGCTCGGTTCGCCTTTGCGGTGCGCGATGATCTCCATGATCCCGGCGAACAGGCCGGTGAACATCAGATCGCCGAAGAGAGTGTTTTTGAAAAAGAAGATCGTCGGCGGAAACTCCGGATGCCCGATCGTCAGCGCCTGCCACCAGCCGGCCAGCGTCTTCGCGTAGAACGGGTCGGACCACCACGACTGCGTGTTCGTCACGATGTAGAAAAGCAGCGCGCCGAGCAGGCTGCCGTTGAGGAGCCAGAGCCAGGATTTGCGCGTCGAGACCCAGCGGCCGATCAGGATCGCCGCGGCGAAGCACGCGAAGCGCGCGAAATAGCCCGCGGTCGGGAGCGAGTAGCCGTAGGTGCGGGCGTAGAACCAGTTGATGTAGATGTCCGAGACGCAGAGCGCCACGAACGGCACGGCCCAGGTCCAGCGCTTGCGGAAATACACCGCGCCGCAAAACGCGATCGCCATCACGGGCGAGATGTTCGCCCACGAAAAATCCATCGTCGCGAGCACGCGGAAAAGCGCGGCGATCAGGATGAGGACGACGGGCAAAAGCATGACGCGACAACTTGTGGGCAGTCTTCGGCGGAAGACAAGCGCGAGGTCGGCGGGGAAAGTAGGGCCGGCTTCAGCCGGCCCAGTTGGAACCCGATCGCGAGTGAAATCGGCGAGCGGAGGTCGCCATGGACCGGCTGAAGCCGGTCCTACCTGCTCTCCGCCTCGCGCGCCATCAGCCAGATCAGGTCGGACGCGCGGTTCAAATACTGGAGCAGCAGCGGACGCACCGTCTTGCCGTGCTCGGCCAGACCGCACACGCGACGCTCGGCGCGACGCGCGGCCGTGCGTGCAAGTTCGAGCGCGGCGGCGTGCAGGTTCGCTCCGGGCGTGGCCCAGCCGCCGAATTTCGGCTGGCGCGCCTCGATTGCGGCCACCGCGGCGTCGAGCCGTGCGAGCGCGGCTTCGTCGATTTTCGAAAACTTCGACGCGGCAAAGCGCTCGGCGTCGCTCTCGGCGCACGCGATCTCGCCCATCAAGGCGACGAGTTCCTGCTGGATGCGGTCGAGCGCCGCACGCTCGCTCTCCGTGCTGGCCGCATCCGTCGCGCGATCCGCGCTGGCGGGCAGCGTCGCTTTCGCGAAGCCGATCGCGGCGTTCAGTTCGTCGAGCGCGCCGACGGCTTCGACTTGCGGGTGGTGCTTCGGCACGCGCTGGCCGTAGAGCAGGGAAGTGGTGCCGTCGTCGCCGGTGCGGGTGGCGATGGAGCGCGCGGACGGTTTGCCGGCATCAGCCATGGCGCGTTATTTTTTCGCGGCTTCGCGCGTCGCTTTTTTCAGCGCTTTGAGCAGCGGGTCGAGCCGCTCGAGCGTTTTCTTGTCCATCCGCGAAATGAAGAGCACGCCGTTCAGGTGATCGGCTTCGTGCTGCACGCAGCGCGCGAACAGGCCGTTGCAGCGCAGCATGTGCGGGGTGCCGTGCTCGTCTTGGTATTTCACGGCAATCTCATCGGGGCGCGTGACGTCGCCGCGGATTTCGGGAAACGACAGGCAGCCTTCCTCGAGCGAAGTTTGCGGTTCCGGCACGGCGTCGATCACGGGATTCGTGATCACCATCGGCATGAACAACTCCAGCGGCGGCTTGGCGCCGTCGAGTTCCCAGTCGAAATCCATGTCCGTGTCGCGCAGATCGATCACGCAGAGCTGGATCGCCTGTCCGATCTGATGCGCGGCCAGACCGATGCCGTGCGCGTCGTGCATGGTGGCGACCATCTCCGCCGCGAGTTTACGCAACGCTGCGTCGTGGGTCGTGATTTTCGCGCCCTTTTTCCGGAGCACGGGGTTGTCGTAGTGAACAATTCGCAGCGGCATGGGTCGTAACGCTGCGCAGCGTATTTGTCCGCGCAAGTCGCGCGCAAATAAATAGTTTTCGCCACCGCTGCACCACGCTATGCCGACACGCATGTCCAAGCCCGCAACGCCCGCCTTGCCCGGCACGATCTCCGTCGCCTGGATCGCGGGCGTGCTCGCGGGCGTGGCGTTGCTCGCCGTGGCGTGGTTGTTGCCGGTGAACGTGAAATCGCTCAACCCCGCGCTGCTGCGCGAGGCCGGCCGCGACACGCAATCCGTCTCCACGTTCGCGCGCACGCTGCTCGATCTCGACCGGCCCGGCCCCGCCGAACTCGTGCTCGACGCGGCCCGGACCGTGAACGATACCGGCGCCGGCGCGGTCGGCGTGATTTTTACCGACTATCGGAAAAGACACCGTGACATCATTCCGTGGGGCGGCTGGGATCCCGCGCTCGAGCCGCTGCTCGTCGGCCGCACGGCGGCGTCGCCGGCCGAATCGACGCCGGTGCTGAAATTCCTCGTCACCACGCAGGCGCGCGATGCGATGCGGAAATACCTCTCCGTCTCGCGCCTGCCGGGCGTCCAGGCGCTGCTCAAGACCGCCGAGCTGACCACGACGCAGCGCTTCGTGCCGGCCAATCGCCCCGGCGGGCAGCCGCTCGACGCCGTCATCCTGCTCACCGCCTACCTCTGGCAAACCGAACATCTCTCGCCGACGCTCCAACGCGAAGTTCGCTCGCTCGCCGAGGTCGCCGTCTCCACCGGCCAGATGGGCGCGCTCGAGGAGTTTTATCTCGATATCCTCACGCTCGGCAAACGCCTCAACTGGGTGCAGCTCTCCGAACTGCTCCGCACCGCGTCGAATCCCGGCACGGTCGCGCAGTTCGCGCACCTCACACGCGTCGCGCCCGAGCATCTGCCGATCATCTACACCGCCGCGCTCCTGACGCGCTCGGCCGACGGCGTGGCGCGCTACCTGATCGCCTTCGGCAAACCCGGTGCGGAAAACCTGCGCCTCGCGCTCGCCGACGGCGAGGGCGCCGTGCGCCAGCTCGTGACGCGGCAGGCGCCCGTCGTGCAAGGCGGCGGCCTCGAGTTTGAATTCGGCGCCGGCTTCGTGCTGCGTAATCCCGAACTCGCGCTGCTCGCGAAATACGCGGCGTTCCTCCTTGGCGTGTTTCTGCTCTTCCGCTCGATCGATCTGCGCCTGTTTTTCCCCGAGGAAAAACGCCTGCACGGCGCATTTCCGAAAATGGGCAGCGGCATCCTCGCGACGATTCTCACGTTCATCTTCTTCGTGTTCTCCGAGCCGTTCCTGCTCAAGGCCGCCGCGGCGACCGAATACCAATTCCGCCTCATCGTGCCAATCCTCGGTCAGACCGCCACGCAGGCCGCCAAACAAATTTCAACCAACGCACCCGCCATGGACATCGCCACCATCCTCTCGATCACCGTCTTCGCCGCGCTGCAGGTCGGCATGTATGTGATTTGCCTGCTCAAGCTCGCCGAAGTCGACCGCCACTCGCTCCCGCCCGCGATGAAGCTCAAGCTCGTCGAGAACGAGGAGAACCTCTTCGACGGCGGCCTCTACGTCGGCATCGCCGGCACCGCCACCGCCCTCGTGCTCCAGGTGCTCGGCGTCATCGAGGCCAATCTTCTCGCCGCCTACTCGTCGAATCTCTTCGGCATCATCTGCGTCGCGCTCGTGAAAATCCGCCACGTGCGGAACTACAAGCGCAAGCTCATCCTCGAAGCCCAGCAGGCCGCCGCCATCGTCGCCTGACCGGCCGCACCACGCGCCGTCATGAACAAGACGCTTCTCCTCATCATCTGCGACTTTCTGTTGCTCAACCTTCTCGCGCTCACGCGCTGGGAGAAGGCGGAGCCGCAGCGGCCGCTCGACACGCCCGCGCCGACCGCCGTCTCCGCCGCCGCCGCGCCCGCGGTGAACGCCGACATGGTCGAACTCATGCGCGTTTCCCTCGAGGACGAGAAAGCCGCCCGCGAGCAGCTCGCCTCGCAGCTCAGCGGCACGCAGGGCACGCTCACCGAGCGCGAGAAAGCCCTCTCGCAACTCGAACAGCAGAAGCAGCAGCTCCAGGGCGCGCTCTCGTCGACCACCGCCGCGGCCAAGGAACTCGAGAAAAAATACTCCGAGGCCACGAACGAGGCGTTCCTCAGCAAGGAGCAGCTCGCCAAGATGCAGCGCGAACTCGAAGAGCGCCGCGCCGAAGCCGAGCGCCAGAAAGCCGAGATCGCCAAAGCCGAACGCGCCAACGCCGAAGCGCGCCAGCGCATCGAATCGCTCAACGTCGCCGTGAAAGTCGCCGAGCAGGAAAAACAATTGCTCGGCCAAAACCTCACCGAGGCGAAGCAGCAGATCGAAGTCGAGCGCCAGGAGCGCGCCAAAGTTCAGGAGCAGACCACACAGCTCGCGCAAGGCGTCGGCCAGCTCGCCGAAAAGTCCACGCAGCTCACGAAGGAGATTCGCGATAACCGCCCGATCAACCCGAACACGCTCTTCGCCGAGTTCCTCAGCAATCGCGTGCAGCTCCACGTCACGACCCGACGCCCCGGCCTCTTCAGCCCGAGCGTGAAGGACAAGGATTCGCAGACCGTGCTCGTGACCGACGGCTCGCGCGTCTACGCCCTCGCGCATCTCAGCGACACGCCGTTCAGCCTCCAATGGGAGAATCCGCCCAACTACGACCTGATCGCCGGCCAGCTCACTCACGGTTCGTTCCGTGCGCCCGTGGGCGAATTGCGTTTTCTCAACGCCGATCCGCGCGTCATCGTCGTCCCGCTCGACGATTCGATGGCCGCGCTCATGGGGGCGAAGGTCTATAAGCTCGCGACGGAGCCGTTCAAGTTCCCCTCCGTCGTGCTCGTGCGCGCCGACGATGGCCGCTACGGCGAGACGCACTTTCGCATCGACGCCAACCGTCGCGGCTACGTGAAGATCGACAATCGCATCTCGACGCGCCTCTTCGGCGAGATCGCGCCGAAGCGCGGCGACCTCGTCTTCGCGCAAACCGGCGACCTGATCGGCATCATGGTGAACAACGACTATTGCGCCGTGCTCGGCGATTTCAGCGCCGCCCAGACTCTTCCCGCCGGCGAGAACGTCGCGCAGAAAAACACCGACGCCATCTTCCGCGACCTCTCGAACCGCTGGTTGCGGCTGGACACGTCGCTGCAGTAAGTAGCGCCGGTCTCCGACCGGCGTCGTGCGACCGGCGTTGTCGCGGATATTCGGATCCTTCCAGGCCGCCGGTCGAAGACCGGCGCTACCGCACGCGGCGCGGCTCAGCGCAGCGCAGGCGTCCCGCCTGCCTCCGATCAATGCAGGCGAGCCGCCGGCGCTACGTTCTTGAACGCCTGCGCCCGCGCCGCCTGAATCCGCGGCGTGCTGCCGCCGCTCATCGAGTCGCTGGGACTCACCGATCCGTGGACCTACTTCGCGGTCTTCCTCGTCGCCTCGCTGCTCATGCTCTGGCGGCTCGAGGCGATGCTCGACCACGGGCTCGAAGGCACGGCGCTCGGCACGCTGGTGATGCCATACTGCTCGGGACTCGGCAATCTGCTGTTCGTTTTCATCGTGATGCAACACGGCGGCCCGGCGAAGGAAGTGCTGACGAACTGCCTCGTGAACAACGTCACGAATCTCACGCTGCTGCTCGGTCTGCCGGCGGTGCTGTTCGGCTTGCAGGTGACCGGCGGCGCGAAAGCCGGGAAGAGCGCAGCGAAAAAAAGCGGCGGTGCGCGCGGCAAGGACGCCGGCTCGGGCCGCGCTGGCGTAGCCGCGGCCACCGGCGCGCAGATCAATCGCCTCTCGCTGCTGCTGACGCTCGCGGCAGTGCTGTTCTTCACCGGCGGCACATGGCTGCTCGCCGACGACGGCAAACTCACGCGGACGGACGGGCTGATGCTGATCGGGCTCTTTCTGTTTTGGCAGACGTTCCAGATGTTCGACGTGATGAAGCACAATGTGCAGCGAAAGCTTTCGTTCGGTTTCTTGTTCTACGTCGATCTCGTCCTCGTGCTCGCGATGGCGTGGGCGCTCTACGAGAGCATCGACTGGCTCGTGGCTTGGATCACGGCGCAGAAAACCGGTTTCGTCAGCGCAGCCAATCTTGGCTGGCTGAGCGGCTGGTTGATGGTGCTGCCGAACGCGCTGCTCGCGCTCTACTGGGGTTGGAAGCGCCGCGCGGACGTCGTCTACAGCTCGCAGGTCGGCGACGGGCACATTTGCATTCCGCTGTGTCTCGGCTTGCTCGCTCTGTTCTCGCCGGTGGCGGCGCCGCCGCTGTTCATCACCGGCCTCGTGTTGCTCGGCGGCGCGGCGATCGTGCACGCGTTTTGCCTGCTCGCGTTCGGCGGACTGCCGCGCGGGATCGGCGCCGTGCTGCTCGGGGCGTATGGCTGGTTCTTGTGGACGGGCTTGTTCGCGTGATTTCGGTGGAGCGTGACTCACCGTCGGCGACTGAAGCCGGGTGCGTCGCCAGCGCATCCGCGCGAAGAATCGCCGGCGTGCCCCTCGCTGCTTCGTCGCAGCCGACGGCAGTCGGCTGAAGAGCGGCGAGCGATTTGCCGACATCCAGCCGGCTCACGTCGGCTGCTGCGACGCGTGCGCGTCAGTCGCGCCAACGGCCCTGATGCAGGAAAAGCTGCCGCTGCGTCTTCGCGGCGTGGGCGGCGTTGTGCGTCACGAGTGCGAGCGCGGTGTTTTCCTCGGCGCAGACCTGGAGCAGCAACGCGATCACCTCGTCGCCCGTGCGCTCGTCGAGATTGCCCGTCGGCTCGTCCGCGAGCAGCAGTGGCGGACGATTCATCAATGCGCGCGCCACGGCGACGCGCTGACGCTCGCCGCCGGACAGGTGCGCGGGCACGTGATGCGCGCGATCGGCGAGGCCCACGCGCTGGAGCAACGCCGCGGCGCGCTCACGCTGCGCGGCAGTCGGCGAACCGAGCATGCGCGCGCCCATGAGGACGTTCGCGAGCGTGTCGATTTCGGGGATCAGGTAGTAGGCCTGAAAAACCATGCCGAGGAACCGGCCACGGCGCGCGGTGAGTTCGCCGAGCGTGAGTTTCGCGGTCGACTCGGCGCTCCAGAAAATTTCACCCGCGTCGGGTCGGTCGAGACCGGCGAGGAGATTGAGCAGCGTGCTTTTGCCGGAGCCGGACTCGCCGCGAATGCTGACGCTCTCGCCGGGCGCGATCGCGAGATCGACGCCGCGCAGAACTTCGAGCGTAGCATCGCCGCTGCGGTAGTTTTTCCGCAGTCCCGCGGCACGGAGGACGGACCTCGCGTCAGCCATACCAACCTCCGCATCGTGTGGGCAGCGCGCTTGCGCGCGCATCCGGCCAAGCGCGCGCAAGCGCGCTGCCCACCAAACGTTCGTGGCTCTCGGGACTACTCACTGCGCAACGCCTCCACGGGTTTCAGGCGCGCGGCGCGCCACGCGGGGATCAGGCCTGCGAGCGTCGCGGCGACGAGCGAGAAGATCACGATGATTGCGACGTCCTTCGGCGTGGTGTGCGCGGGCAGCGAGCTGAATTGGTAGAATTTCACGAACGCCTCCTGCCCCATCGTGAAACGCGCGATGAGCTGCACGAGGTTGTCGCGCCAGTGCAGCAGCGCGAAACCGAGCGCGAGGCCGACAGCCGTGCCGCCGGCGCCGATCACGAGACCCTGCGCGCAGAAGCACAGTGCGACGTCCTGCGCTTTGCCGCCCATCGCGGCGAGCAGGCCGATCTCGCGCGTCTTGCGCACGACCGACATCAGCAGCGAACTCGTGATCGAGAACGCCGCGACGACGATGATGAACGTGAGCAGGAAAAAAATCATGTTCCGCTCGAAGCTGAGCACGGCCTGGAAGTCGGCGTTCGATTCGAACCAGGTCAACGCGTAGGCTTGCGGCGGCAGCGCGTCGTTTAGCGCGGCGGCGGCGGCGTATTCGTCGACGCCGGGTTTCAAGCGGACGTTGTAGCCGTGGACGGTGTGGCCGAGGCCGTAGAGGTCCTGCATCAGGCGCAGCGAGCAGAGCACCGTGGAGCTGTCGAGTTGCTGGTGGCCGATCTGGAAAATGCCTGCGACGCGCACTTCGCGCGGGAGCATCACTTCGTTGTTTTTCAGGCGCTCCATCATCAGCGGCGAGTAGATGCTGACGTTGTCGCCGACGCGCACGCCGAGGTTGCGCGCGAGAATCGAGCTGAGAATGACGGAATCGTCGTCGAGATCGTCGAGCCGGCCGGAGATGAGGTAACGCTGGAGAGGAATGACTTCCTTCATCCGCTCGACGTCGAAGCCCGTGATCGCGGGAAACGCCGGCCGACGCTCGAACTCGAGCATCACGACGCCGGCCGCGAACGGCGCGAAGCTCGCGACACTGGACGTTTTCTTCAGCGCGTCTTCAGTCGCGTCGGCGAGTTTCGGGTCGAGCACGCCGCGCGCACGGATCTGCACCTCGCCCTGCGTGTCGATGATCATCCGCTGAATCTGGTGGCCGAAGCCGCCCATGACGCTCGTCGACACGAGCATGAGCGCCACGCCGAGCCCGACGCCGAGGATCGAGATCAGCGTGAAGAACGACACCCGCCCGGTCGGGAAGAGCTGCTTGAGGGCGAGGTAGATCGGCCAGGGCATGGGCGAAGCGCCAGTTGAAGTTTAGGAGTTTAAGTTGAAGTGACGGACTCGGACATCAGGTGCGCGACTCGGTGCTTCAACTTCAACCTTCAACTTCAACTGGCCGATGGCGCAGCCGTCGGCCGCAGCGACGGGAACAAAATCACGTCGCGAATGCTCTCGGCGCCGGTGAGCAAAATGCAGAGGCGGTCGATGCCGACGCCCATGCCGCCGGCGGGCGGCATGCCGTGTTCGAGCGCGAGCAGGAAGTCGGTGTCGAGGTTCTGCTTTTCCTCGCCGACTTGCTTCTCGAACATCTCGCGCTGCACGAACGGGTCGTTCTGCTCCGAGTAAGCCGGCGCGACTTCCATGCCGCCGATGATGCACTCGAAAACGTCGATCAGACCCGGGTCTTCCTTGTTCAACTTCGCGAGCGGGCACAGCTCCTTCGGCAAGTGCGTGACGAACGTCGGCTGGATCAGCGTCGGCTCGATCTTCTTGCCGAAAATCTCGTTCACGACCTCGTGCGTTTCCCAACCGGCGTGGACTTCGAGGCCGAGTTTCTGGCACGCCTCGACCGCCTTCTCGCGATACTCGGGTTTGCCGCGGAACGAGCTGAGCGCGAAGCCCGCCGTCTCGTCGATCAAGTCGAAGTAGCGCACGCTGCGCCATTCGCCGAATAAATGAATCATTTCGCCAGTCGCCGCATGCTTCACGTGGGTGTAGTGAAGGACGTCAGTAGCGATGTCCTGAATGATCGCCCTCAGCAACTCCATCATGCCGCGGAAATCCGAGTAAGCCTGATAGACCTCGAGCATGGTGAACTCGGGGTTGTGCTTGCGCGAAACGCCTTCGTTGCGGAACACGCGGCCGATCTCGAACACGCGGTCGTAGCCGCCGACGAGCAGGCGTTTCAGGCGCAGCTCGAGCGCGATGCGCAGGAAAAAGTCCGCGCCGAGCGCGTTGTGGTGCGTGACGAACGGCCGCGCTGCCGCGCCGCCGGCGACGCCTTCGAGCATGGGCGTCTCGACTTCGAGAAACTTCCGGCTCGCGAGCGTCGAGCGGATGCTCGCGACGATCTTGCTGCGCAGCATCAGGCGCGCGCGCGACTCGGGGTTGACGATCAGGTCGAGGTAACGCTGGCGGTAAACCTGCTCGGCATCGGTCAGGCCGTGCCACTTTTCCGGGAGCGGACGCAGCGCCTTCGAGACGAGCGTGAACTTGTCGACGCGCACGGTGATCTCGCCGGTCTTGGTTTTGAAGAGCGTGCCTTCCGCGCCGACGATGTCGCCGAGGTCGAGTTTCTTGAACTCCGCGTAGGCCGCGTCGCCCACGAGGTCTTTCTTCAGGTAGAGCTGGATCTGACCCTGCTGGTCGAGAACCTTCACGAACTGGCTCTTGCCCATGTCGCGGATGACGACGAGGCGGCCGGCGACCTTGACGGGCACGACGTAGTCCTGGCCGTCGATGTAGGCTTTGAGCGCCTCACCCGAAAAGTGCGTCTGCTCGCAGTTGGCGCGGAACGGGTCCGAGCCCGCGGCGCGCATGTCCTGCAGCTTCTTGAGCCGCACGGCATACTGGTCGTGGGTGATGTCTTGAGGAATCTCGCTCATGGAACCGCGCACGATTGGGCGCGGCCCGCCCCGGGGCAAACGGAAATTAGGTTCTAGCCGAGGTGGCGGCCAACAGCCGGAAAACCCGCTATGACCAACGTCCGCCGCCGTGCCGCGCTCATCGCTTCACCGCGTGTGCGTAGACGACATTGGTTTCCACGAAGCCGACGTCGCGCCGCAGAATCTCCGTCCGCACCCGCGCTGCGACCTGCTCGCGCTCCGCCTCCGTCAGCATCTCGATCGTGCCACGGTAGCCGGACCCCATCACGATTTGCCACCAATCCTGCGGCCCCGCCAGCGCGTGCATGCCTGCCTCCGCTTCCGCACGGACGGTGCTCAGCCCCGCGTCGCTCAAGAGCGCCGCCACGGCCGCGGGCGTGGCGATGCGATCCCACGGGTTGAAATCCTTAAAAAGCTCCGGCCGCACCTCGCGCACCGCGTCCCAGAAAATCGAGTTCGCCGGCTCGAACACCCGTGGTCCCCACGTCGCAATTGCAAGCTGTCCACCCGGCCGCACGTAATTCCACAGCCCGCGCACCGCACCCGCCATGTCGGGCATGAAGAAAATCCCGAACACGCACACGACCGCATCGAAACTCCGCGACGGCTCCGCCAGCGCGGAAAAATCTCCCTCGCGAAACTCGATCTGCGCGAGTCCGCGCGCTGCCGCCTTGCGGCGTCCGAGCGCGAGCAACCCCGGCGCTAGGTCCACCGCGAGCACGCTGCCCTCCGCGCCGACAGCTTCTGCCGCCGGGATCGCCGACGCTCCGCTTCCGCAGCACACGTCGAGCACGTGCTGCCCGGGTTTCAATTTCAACCGTTCCACCGTCGCCCGCCCGAAACGCTCCCAAAACGAGAGCGCCGGCAAGTCGTAGCAGTCCGCCGCGGCGTGGTAGACCGTGCGGGCTCGGACAGCGACTGGGTTCGACGAAAACATCCGGCCCACCTTGGCAATTTTCCCTCGGCGCGCGCAAGGGCCCCGTGATTCGCCTTTCGCCTAGCGCAGCCCGTCCGCCGCGAAAATTCGCCCGCGCGCGATTCTTCGCTGGGCACGGCCGTCGCCGCCGCGCACCAAAAAGTTGCGCGCGGCCCAGCCGTCGACGACAGTGCGCCGCGCCCATGCCCGACCAACCACCCGCCGCCTCCACCGCGCTTGCCGCCGCCCTCGACGTCGTCGATTGGGGCCGCACGGCCTATCGCGACGCGTGGCGACGCCAGGAGCAACTCGTCGCCGCGCGCAACGACGGCCGCGCGCGCGACACCCTCGTTTTCACCGAGCACCATCCCGTGTTCACGATGGGCGTGCGCCGCGGCGCCGAGCAAAATCTCCTCTGGAACGAAGCCGACCTCGCCCGCCGCGGCATCGAACTCGTCACCACCAACCGCGGCGGCGACATCACCTACCACGGCCCCGGCCAGATCGTCGGCTACCCGATCGTGAATCTCGCCGCGCGCAAAGACCTGCACGCCTACCTGCGTTTCCTCGAGGACGTGATGATCGCCAGCGTCGCACGCTTCGGCCTCACCGCCGGCCGCAACCCCGGCAAGACCGGCATCTGGATCGAGCGCCGCAAAATCGCGGCCATCGGCGTGGCCGTGAAAAAGTGGACGACCTTCCACGGCTTCGCGCTGAACGTGAACACCGACCTCGCCGCCTTCACCGGCATCATCCCCTGCGGCATCGCCGCCACCGACGGCACCGTCACGTCGATGCAACTCGAACTCGGCCGCCCGGCCGATCTCGCCGCCGTGCAGCAGACGCTCGCCGCCGAATTCCGCGCGCGCCTCCCTGCGTTCTTCGCCGGCGCGACCGCATGAGTCAGCCCGCGTTCGTTTCCTCGTCGGCTCCGCTCGATCGCCGCGTGCGCCTCGGCCTCGCGTTGCTGCTGCTCGCGATCGCCGCGGCGTGGAGCAACAGCTTCGCCGTCCCGTTCCTCTTCGACGACATCACCTCGATCGGCGCGAACGAATCCATCTGTCACCTCTGGCCGCTCGTGCCCGGCCCGCTCGCGCCTCCCGTTGGCGGTGAGACCGTTTCCGGCCGCCCGCTGCTCAACCTCACCTTTGCGCTCAACTACGCCGTCAGCGGCCACGCCGTCTGGAGCCATCACGCGCTGAACCTCGTGCTGCATGCTGCGGCCGCGCTCGTGCTCTTCGGTCTCGTGCGCCGCACGCTGCGCTCGGCGCCGTTGCGCGATCGCTTCGGCGCGGACCCCGACTGGCTTGCGCTCGCGATCGCCGCGCTCTGGGCGCTGCATCCGCTGCAAACCGAGTCGGTCACCTACCTCGTCCAACGCGCCGAGTCGCTCGCCGCGCTGCTCGCGTTCGCCACGCTCTACGCGTTCGCGCGCGGCTGGTTCGTCGCCGCCTTCCTCGCATGCCTAGCCGGCATGGCCGCGAAGGAAACGACCGTCGTCGTCCCCGTGCTCGCCGCGCTCTACGCGCGCTGCTTCCTGGCCGCGAATTGGCGCGAGGCATGGAAAAACTTCCGCACGCCGCTCCTCGCGCTCGCCGCGACCTGGCTGCTGCTCGCCGCGCTGCTCGCGACGTTCGGCAACCGCGGCGGCACGGCCGGACTCGGCACGGCTTCCTCGCTCGACTACGCGCTGGCCCAACCCGCCGCGATCCTCCGCTACGTGCGCCTCGCGTTCTGGCCGCAGCCGCTCGTGTTCGACTACGGCCAGCGCACGCCCGCGTTCGACGCTTCGGCGTTCGGCGCGTTGCTGGTCGTTCTGACGCTGCTCGGCGCGACACTCTGGGCGCTCGGGCGGCGTCCCGCGCTCGGTTTCGCCGGCGCAGCGTTTTTCCTGCTGCTCGCCCCGAGTTCGAGCGTGGTGCCCGTCGCCTCGCAATTCATGGCCGAGCACCGCTTCTACGCCGCGCTCGCCCTCGTCGCCGCCGCGCTCGTGCTCGGAGCCTATCGCTGGCTCGGCCGTGCCGCCCTCGTCGCAGGCGCCGCGCTCGCGCTCGTGGCCGCCCTCGCGACGCATGCCCGCAACCGCGTCTACCAGTCGGACCTCGCGTTGTGGACCGACGTCGTCGCCCACGCGCCGCACAACGCCCGTGCGTGGGTCAACCACGGCCTCGCGCTCGAAGCAACCGGCCGGCAGACGGACGCGCTCGAGTCGTTCGCCAACGCCGTGGCGCTCGAGCCGGTGTATCCGTTTGCGCACAACAATTACGGCCTGGCGCTCCTGCACGCGGGCCGCATCAGCGACGCCGTCCACGAGTTCGAACTCGCGCTCGCGCAGAACCCGCGCCTCGCCGCCGCGCATTTCAACCGCGCCAACTCCCTCCTCGCGCTCGGCCGCACCGACGACGCCATCGCCGGCTTCGAAGCCGCGCTGCGCCTCCAGCCCAAGCTCGCCGACGTGCGCCTCAATCTCGGCAGCGCGCTGCACCGCGCCCGTCGCTACGTCGAAGCCGAAGCCGTCAACCGCGCGCTCCTCGCCGAGCAACCCGACTCCGTCGCCGCCCACTGCAATCTCGCCAGCACGCTCTTCGCCACGCGCCGCGAGCCCGAGGCGCTCGACCACCTCGCGCGCGCCACGACGCTCGCGCCCGGCAATCTCACCGCCCGCGTCAACTACGGCACCGCACTCGCCGTCACCGGCCGCCCCGCCGAAGCCGTCGCGCAGTTCCGCGCCGCCGTCGCGTTGCGCCGCGACGACCCCGGCTTGTTGCTCAACTACGCCGCCGTGCTCGCGCAATCCGGCGACGCCGCCGCGGCGCGCACGACGCTCGATCGCCTCCTCGCGCTCCAACCCGGCAACGCCGACGCCCGCCGCCTGCTCGAGCAACTGCGTTGATAAACCGCGATTAAGACGGACGCGCCCGCCATGAGCATCGCACATAGCCGCCGCACGACGGAGAAGCCGCTTGTCGTCCGCGCGCATTCGTGTCCATTCGTCGTTCCCCTCCGATGACACCGACCTCGCGCAAACCCGACTGGCTCCGCGCCAAACTGCCTTCCGGCCCCGGCTACCAGGCCACGCGCCGCCTCGTCGAAGCGAACAAGCTCCACACCGTTTGCCAGTCGGCGCAGTGCCCCAACATCGGCGAATGCTGGTCGCGCGGCACCGCCACGGTGATGATCCTCGGCAACATCTGCACGCGCTCGTGTAACTTCTGCGCGATCCAGGTCGGTCGCCCCACCGAGTTCGATCTCGGCGAGCCGGCGCGTGTCGCCGACGCCGTCGCCCGCATGGGCCTGCGCCACTGCGTCATCACCTCTGTCGCGCGCGACGACCTGAAGGACGGCGGCGCCAGCGTCTGGGCCGCGACGATCCGCGCCACGAAATACAAGAGCCCCGGCTGCGCCATCGAGGTGCTCGTGCCGGACTTCAAGGGCCACCTCGACCAAGTCGACATCGTCCTCGACGCCAAGCCCGACATTTTCAACCACAACGTCGAAACCGTCGAGCGCCTGCAAAGGCCCGTGCGCGTCCAGGCCCGCTACGACCGCAGCCGCTCGGTGCTGCGCCACGCCAAGAGCCGCGGCTTCACGACGAAGACCGGCATCATGCTCGGCCTCGGCGAAACGCAGGACGAGATCGCGCAGACGATCCGCGACATCGCGAGCGACAAGACCGACATCCTCACCATCGGCCAATACCTCCAGCCCACGCCGCAGCACTGGAAGATCGACCGCTGGGTGCCGCCGGAGGAATTCGCGCACTGGAAAAAATTCGGCCTCGAACTCGGCATTGGCGTCATCGAGTCCGGCCCGCTCGTCCGCTCCAGCTATCACGCCGACGAGCAGTCGGCGAAATACACCGGCGAAGAGCACCTGAACACGCACAACGCGCTCGCCGCGCGCTGAGCGCGAAGCGCACGCGTGCGCCGCCGGGGCGCGCGCCGATAGCGGGTCGGACGCTGCGAATTGTCATTTCGTGCAAGGCTCCTCCTTGCATGAAATCGCGCCACCTCTCGCTTCGCCTCTTCCTCGCATGCGCCACCGCACTCGGCGCATCGCTGCTCCACGCCGCGGCGGACTACAGCACGCCTTACGCGTTCACGACGCTGGCCGGCACCTCGAGCATCGGCAGTGAGGACGGCACCGGCGCCGCGGCGCGGTTCTTCAGCCCGCGAGAGATCGCCGCCGACGCAGCGGGTAATTTCTATGTCGCCGACAACGGCAACCACACCATCCGCAAGATCACGCCGACGGGCATCGTCACCACTTTCGCGGGTGCGCCGGGCGAGCCGGGCGCGACCGACGGGACGGGCGGCGCCGCTCGCTTCGACGCTCCGCAAGGACTCGTCGCCGACGCCAACGGCAACCTCTATGTCGCCGACACCGGCAATCACACCATCCGCAAGATCACGCCCGCAGGTGTCGTCACCACGCTCGCGGGAAGCGCTGGTCTGACCGGGAGCGCCGACGGCACCGCCAGCGTTGCTCGCTTTAATCGCCCGCGTCGCCTCGCGATCGACGCAACGGGCAATCTCTTCGTTACCGACGCCGGCAACGGCGCGGTTCGCAAGATCACTCTCGCGGGTGTCGTGGCCACCTTCGCCACGGGTCTCAAGTTTCCCGAAAGCGCCGACATCGACGCCCTGACCAACGTGAGCTACGGCGCCGTCGCGGTCGATTCGGCCGGTAACGTCTACGTGTCCGCCTACGAGTCGGCCGCGACAAACTCTTACCTCACGGACACCGGTTATTGGTGGTATACGCTCTACCTCGGTTTTGTGCACAAGCTGACACCAGCCGGAGGAGACACGCGCATCCTGCAGACATCCGTCTACCGCTACTACGACGGTCGGGTCGAAAACGCCGCGGCCAGCGCGCTCGCCATCGATGCCAGCGACCAGCTTGTGATCGTCCACGGCTACCGCGTCGGACGCTTTGTTCCGAGCACCGGCACCGTTTCGCCGCTCGCCGGCGACGGATCGATCGGCAGCGCGGACGGCGCCGCATCCGCTGCGAAATTCGGTTTCCCGCTCGCGATTGCCTTCGATCGCAGCGGCAACCTCGCCATCGCCGACACCGGCAACAACGTCGTCCGCAAACTCACCTCATCCGGCGAGGTCACGACCGTGGCCGGCCTCGCTTTGGAGCGCGCCACTGGCGCCGTGGACGGCACGGGCTCGACCGCTCGCTTCGCCGGCCCCACCGGCACCGTGGTCGATTCCGGCGGCAACATCTACATCGCCGACACGCCGGCGCACTGCATCCGCAAAATCACGGCGAGCGGAGTCGTCACGACTCTGGCTGGCACACCAGACCGATCCGGCACCGACGATGGCGTCGGCACCGCGGCCAAGTTCAACGGCCCGCGCGGACTCGTGATCGGACTCGATGGCACGCTCTACGTTTCCGACTCGAACAACCACACCATCCGTCGCGTCGCACTCGACGGAACCACGACGACCTTCGCCGGCGTCGCCACCGCCGTCGGCTGGGACGACGGCCCGCGCGCCACCGCCCATTTTTGGTATCCTTTCGGCCTGAGTTTCGATTCCGCCGGCAATCTCTACGTCGTGTCCGCGTCGACCGTGCGAAAAATCACGCCGGCCGGGGAAGTCAGCACCCTCGCCGGCTTCAATAGCGAAACCGGTTACGTCGACGGCACCGGCACCGCGGCACGCTTTACCGCGCCTTATGGCCTCACGGTCGACTCATCCGGTAACATCTACGTGACCGAAGCGCCCACCAGTCCCGCCATCGCGCGCATCCGCAAGATCACGCCCGCAGGCGTCGTCACCACGATCGCGGGCGCCGAACAAGGCTACGCCGACGGCGCGCTTTCGTCGGCTCGCTTCGACATTCCCAGCAGCATCGTCGCCGATGCCGCCAACAATTTTTTCGTCGCCGACTACGCGAACCAAGCGGTCCGAAAAATCTCCGCGACGGGAGCGGTGAGCACGGTGGCAGGGTTGGTCGATGCGCCTGGCAGCAGTGATGGCGTAGGACGCGCCGCGCGCTTTTTTTATCCGCAGGGCATAGCTCTCGATTCCGCGGGCGCGCTCTACGTCACGAGCGGCACCACCGTGCGCAAAGGCGTGGCCGCCTACGGACCGACGATCGCCACCCAGCCGTCGAGCCAGTCCGTGACTGCCGGCGCGAACGTGACCTTCTCGGTCGTCGCCACGGGCACACCGACACCGGGCTATCAGTGGCAATTCAACGGCACCGCGATTACCGGAGCGACGGCCAGCACCCTCACGCTCTCCAGCGTCACCTCAGCCAACGCCGGCGACTATACGGTGGTCGTCACGAACGGCGCGGGCAGCGCCACCAGCAACAAAGCTACGCTCACCGTGAACGCCGCACCGGTCACGCCGCCGCCCGCTTCGTCTGGCGGCAGCGGCGGCGGCGCGCCATCGGATGGGTTCGCCGCCCTCGTCACTATCGCCGCGCTGGCGCGAGCGTGGCAACACCGCCGCCGCTGAACCGCTCTCGGCCTCCCGGCTAAATTAACCTCGCCCCGCTGAACGGCGGGGCTAATTTTTTGCGGGCAAAACAGCTCGCATGGATACCAAACAACAAATCGTCGAGAACTGGTTGCCCCGCTACACCGGCGTGCCGCTCAAGGATTTCGGCAGCTACATTCTCCTTACCAACTTCGACGCTTACGTCGAAACGTTCGCCCAGTGGCACAACGTCCCCGTCATGGGCCGCGACAAGCCGATGAGCTCCGCCACGGCCGACGGCATCACGATCGTCAACTTCGGCATGGGCAGCGCCACCGCGGCGACGATCATGGACCTGCTCACGGCGATTAACCCGAAAGCCGTCCTCTTCCTCGGCAAATGCGGCGGCGTGAAACACCGCGCGAAAGTCGGCAGCCTCATCCTCCCCATCGCCGCCATCCGCGGCGAGGGCACGAGCAACGACTACTTCCCGCCCGAGGTGCCCGCGATGCCGTCGTTCGCGCTGCAAAAAGCCATCTCGACCACGATCCGCGATCATTCGCGCGATTACTGGACTGGCACCGTCTACACCACGAACCGCCGCGTCTGGGAACACGACGCCGAGTTCAAGAAATACCTCGGCCGCCTTCGCGTCATGGCGATCGACATGGAAACCGCCACGATCTTCGTCACCGGTTTCCACAACGAAATCCCCACCGGCGCGCTGCTCCTCGTCTCCGACGAGCCGATGACGCCGGAAGGCGTGAAGACCGGCGAGAGCGACAGGAAGGTCGACGGCGATTTCGTCGCCACGCACATCCGCATCGGCATCGACTCGCTGAAGCAGCTCATCAACCAGGGCCTCACGGTAAAACACCTGAAGTTCTGAGCTGGTAGGGCGGACCGGCCCGGTCCGCCGCACATGCGATGGCCGATCAACTTCTCCCGCAGCGGCATCATCTCCCCCACGAAGTGCCGCCGTGGGTCAAACGCGGCGCGAGGTATTTCATCACCATCTGCTGCCAGCCGCGTGGGACAAACCAGCTCTGTCATCCAAACGCATGGGCGGTGATCTCCGAGTCGGTCGCCTGCCGCCAAGCCCGCGTCGACTGGCACATGCGCCTGCTCCTCGCGATGCCGGATCATTTGCACGCGCTCGTGTCCTTTCCCGAGGAGACGGTTCTGCGCAAAACAACCACCGACTGGAAATCGCTGCTCGCACGCAGCGCCGGCATCAAGTGGCAACGCGACTTTTTCGAACACCGCTTGCGCGTCGAGGAGCAGCTCGACCTCAAAGCTCGCTACATCCGGGAAAACCCGGTGCGTGCAGGCTTGGTTGCGAAGTGCGAGGACTGGTTCTACGTCTGGGAGTCCGAAGACGGCGGACCGGGCCGGTCCGCCCTACCTCCAATTCCTGAGCCATGATCGTCCGCATCAAAGGCGCGATTTCGAACTGCTACCTGCTGCTCGGCGACAAGCCGATGCTGGTGGACACCGGCGCGCCGGGCGATTTGCCGCGCATCCTCGCGGCGCTGAAACAGCACGGCGTCGAGCCCAAGCAGCTCTCGCTCATCCTGCTCACGCACGCGCACAGCGACCACGCCGGCAACGCCGCCGATCTCCACTGGCGCAGCGGTCGCCCCGTCGCGCTCCACGCCAACGACGCCACCCTCGCGCGCACCGGGAAGAACGGCGTGCTCGCCGCGCAAGGTCCGCTCGGCCGCTTCATCCGGCCCTACGTCGACGAGGATTTTCAAGCCTTCGAGCCCGACATCCTGTTCCGCGAAGCGTTCTCGCTCGAACCCTACGGCCTCCGCGGCAAAGTGCTGCCGACCCCCGGCCACACCAACGGCTCGTCATCCGTCGTGCTCGCGTCCGGCGAAGCGATCATCGGCGACGTGCTGCGCGGTTCGATGATGTGGCCGAACCGCGCGCGTCCGCCGTTTTTCTGCAACGACGTCGATCTGAACGCCCGCAGCATCGTGCGCCTCGCGCGCGAGGGTTTGCTGCGCTGCCACCCCGGCCAGTTCGGCAGCTTCCCCGGCTCGGAACTCGGCCGCTATCTCACCACCGGCGGCAACGAAGTCTTTGAGCTTTCCGGCGAGCCGGTGTGAAGCAGCCAAGCCGCCCGGCCGCTCCGAAGTCGGGGAACAACGACCAGAGACACGGCGGCGAAGCGATGCGGGTGGTGCGCCGCTGACCAACGGAGCCGTGTGGCTAACGTGAGCGGGAACGATGCGCAGCAGGTTGAGCGCGAGCGCGCGGATAGCGCGGCACCGCGGAGCAGCCTCCTCACCGCGGCTGCTGCGGGTGTGGAGCAAGGCACGCGGCATCTTTTGCATGGCCCCGCGCGAGGCGCCCGCTACGTTCGCGCGCATGGCAAAGCCTAAGATCAAGTGCGGCGTGGCGGGCGTCGGTTCGCTCGGGCAACACCACGCGCGCCTCTACGCGTCGCTCCCGAATGCCGAGCTGGTCGGCATCTACGAAACGAGCGATGCGCGCGCCGCGGAGATTTGTGCGAAGCACAATTGCCGGCGTTTCGCCACGCTCGCGGAGCTCGGCGCGGCGTGCGAAGCCGTCAGCGTCGTCGTGCCGACCGATTTGCACGAGCAGGTCGCGCTGCCGTTGCTCGCGGCGGGTTGCCACTTGCTGATCGAGAAACCGCTGTGCGCCTCGCTCGACGAAGCCGAGCGTGTGCTGGCCGCCGCGCAGAAAGCCGGTCGCATCGTGCAGGTCGGCCACATCGAGCATTTCAATCCGGTGATGGCGTTCCTCGAGAAGCACACCGGCCGGCCGGAATACATCACGACCGAGCGCCTCGCGCCCTACACGACGCGCGGCACGGAGGTCGGCGTCGTGCTCGACCTGATGATCCACGACATCGGCATCGTGCTCGCGCTCGTGCCGTCGCCGATCCGGAAAATCGACAGCGTCGGCATCAACGTCCTCTCGAAGACCGAGGACATCGCGAACGCGCGCATCGAATTCGAGAACGGTTGCGTCGCGAACCTCACGGCATCGCGGATGAGCCTGAAGAAGAATCGCGAGATTCGCGTCTTCCAGGACAACGCCTACCTCTCGCTCGATTTCATGAACCAGAAGGGCCATCTGGTGAAGAAGAGCGACATCATCGCCTACGGCCTGAAGCTCAAAGTCGGCCTGGCGAAAGCGGGCGACGCGTCGTCGATCCCGGTGCACGAAATCCCGATCGAGAAGGGCGAGCCGCTCGCGATCGAGCTGGCGCATTTCCTCGAGAGCGTGAGCGAGGCGAAGCAACCGAAAGTCGGAGCCGCGCTCGGCAAATCCGCCCTCGAAGTGGCGATCACGATCACGGAACAAATTCGGAAGGCGGCGAAGTGAGGATGGAAACCACGAAACACACGAATCGCACGAAAGGATTCCTGCGTGATGTCATTCTGAGCGGAGTGAAGAAGGGCAGGCTTCGGTCGATTCTCTCGCAGGAATCTGGCGCGCCGAGGTGGAGCGCATTGGCCTCAATGCGCTCGGACCTTCGTCCGGCGACGGGAATTCTCGAACGCGTTGAGGTCAACGCGTTCCACCAGGCTGCGCCTCTCCCGCGAATCTCACTAGGTAATGTCTGACGCTTTGCCTCCTCTTCCTCCTCCCGCATCCTTCGCCGTCGATCTGCTGATCGTCTCGGCCGAGCACTCTGGGGATGCCCACGCGGCGCGGATGGTGCTCGAGTTGCGCGCGAAGAAACCGGACGTGCGGGTCTGCGCGCTCGGCGGGCCGCGGCTCGCGGCGGCGGGGGCGCAGTTGCTGCGCGATCTCACGGTCGGCTCGACGATGGGCTTCGCGGTGCTGGCGAAGATTTCGTTCTACCGCGCGCTGATCGCCGAGATCGTGCGCTGGGTGGGCGAACATCGGCCGCGCGCGGTGTGTTTCGTCGATTCGTCGGGGCTGAATCTCCGCATCGCGCGCGGATTATTCGAGCGGGGTTTCTCGGCCAAGGCGGGCGGGCCGACGCGCACGCTTTACTACATCAGCCCGCAAGTCTGGGCGTCGCGCGCGGGACGGCGGTTCGCGATGGCGCAGCATCTGGACGGCGTGGCGGCGATCTTCCCGTTCGAGCCCGCGGTCTACGCGGACACGACGCTGCCGGTCGAGTTTGTCGGGCACCCGTTTCTTTCGGATGCCTACCAACTGCCGGTCACGTTCGACGCGGCGGGGCCGATTTTGCTGTTGCCGGGCAGCCGGCGGGCGGTGGTGAAGCGCGTCTTTCCAGTGCTGCTGGAGGCGTTTTCCCGGTGCGGATCGGAGAAAAACTCGGTGGCGCTTTATCCGAGCGAGGAGATCCGTGCGTTGCTCGAGCAACTGAAGGCGCGCTCGCCGGTCGGTGCGCGGGTGGAGCTGCGCGCAGGCGGCGGCGCGGCGGTCGGTGGCGCGGCGGTGCTCACGGCCAGCGGCACGATGTCGCTCGAGTGCGCGTTGGCGGGCATTCCCGGGGCGCTGACCTACAAGACCGATCCGCTGACGTATTTCCTCGGGAGAATGCTCGTGAAGGTCGACTACATCGGCATCGCGAATCTGCTGCTGAAGGAAGCGATGTATCCGGAATTCATCCAGGGCGCGGCGACGCCGGCGGCGCTCGCGGCGCAGTTGCGCGAGTGTCTCGACGATCCGGCGCGCTTGGCGCGCACGCGCGAGCAGGCGGCGCGGTTGCGGGAGCTGCTGCACGCGCCGACGCAGGGCAGCGCGGCCGATTGGGTGCTGCGGCACCTGAATTATTGAGCCTCGCGTAGCCGGCCGAGCGGTATGGCGCACGGCCGAGGCATCGCGCTTGT
Organism: Opitutia bacterium; assembly: GCA_016187945.1. Lineage (GTDB taxonomy): Bacteria > Verrucomicrobiota > Verrucomicrobiia > Opitutales > Opitutaceae > Didemnitutus. The sequence continues at coordinate 164,695 of JACPIT010000004.1, read as the reverse complement.
GACCGGCCCGGCGCCGGCGAGTTGGTATCAGCCGCGCGGCGAAGAGGGCTGCTTCGCCCGGCCTTCCGCCGTGTCGGCATCAGTCCTTGGCGCGAGCCTCAATGAGGGAAAAACGGAGTAGCGGTTTTGCGCGGCGACGTTAACGTGTCGCTCATGTCGCTGCGTCGCATCACCGATAGCGCGTGGAGATCGAGCTGGCGGCTGTCGTTGTTGGTCGGTGCCGTGCTGGTCGCGCTCGCGGTGTTGATGTGGTCGCTGGCTCGCGGCGAACTGCGGCGGATCAACCAAGGCCGGTTCGATCGCTTGTCCCGACAGGTCGAGAGCGCGGTGATCGCGGCGTTTCGTCCGACCGAGCAGGCGATGGCCGGATTCGGCGTGCTCGCGCAGAACGACCGGAGTGTCCCGGAGACTGCGCAATGGCGCCGGCAGTTCGAGAGCGTGCGCCGCCACCTCAGCGAGGGGACGGTGGCGCTGGGGTTCGTCGCGGCGGGCGGAGCCAGCGCTTCCTACGTGGTCACGGTCGTGGCGCCGGATGAGATCGCGTCGCGCGTGGCCGGCATGGATTTCGCCGCCGATCCGATTCGGCGTGCGGCGACGGAGCGTGCGCTCGCTCGCGGCGGGTTCGCGCTCTCCGAGCCGCTGCCGCTCGCGGAGGCCGGCGAAGGCGTGGACGGACGCGTGCTGGTTCTGCCGGTGTCGCGCGATGCGGCCGGGGCGGACGACGCTGCGCAGGGCTGGGTTTACGCGGCGCTCCGTCTGGACCGGTTGCTCGCGCACGTGACGGATAACACGAGCGGGCAACTCACATTTGCCATCGTGACGGAAAGCGAAAGCGACTCCACGGGTGCGCCCGTGCCGGCGGCGGATGGCGGGTTCCGCGCCGATCGTCGCCTCGTGTTGCACGGTCAGCCGATGATCCTGCGGCTGGCAACGACGCCGGTCTTCGTCTCCGCGGGATACACGAGTTTGCCGGAGGTCTTGCTGATCGGCGGCGTCGTCATCGCGGTGCTCGCGGGCGGGTTGATTCGAGTGCTGGCCACTTCGCGCAAGCGCGCCTGGCGGCTCGCGGAGAAAATGACGGCCGATTTGCGGCGCACCGAGACGGAGGCGCGCCGGCTGGCGCTGGTCGCGAAGCACACCGCGAACGCGGTGGGCCTCGCGGATACGGAGGGGAACATCGTGTGGCTGAACGAGGGCTTCACGCGGCTGTTCGGCTACACCATCGAGGAGGTGCAGGGGAAATTTGCCCCGAAACTCCTGCGCGGCCCCGGCACGAGCCTGCGGATGTTCGCGGAGATCGCGCGGGCGGCGCGCGAGGGCCGGGCGACGCACGGCGAGCTGCTGTGCTACGCGAAGGACGGGAGCGCGATCTGGACGGACTTCGAGATGCAGCCGCTGCGCGACGAGCAAGGCGCGGTGACGGGTTTCATGTCGATCCAACTCGACATCACGGCGCGCAAGCAGGCCGAGGCGGAGCTGGCGCGGCGCGAGGAGCTGTTCCGATTCATCCTGAACAGCGTGCCGGTGGGCGTGGCGTGGGAATCCTTCACCGGCGACGGCGAGCGCACCTGGGTGAACGATGCGGTGATGGAGATGAGCGGGCTGACGCCGGCGGAGGTGCTGGACAACGCGAATTTCGAACGGGTCACGCCGCCCGAGGATTGGCGGCGGCAACAGGAAGCCTACGCGCGGTTGCGGCGGGGCGAGATCGACCGGTTCACGCTCGAGAAACGCTACGTGCGACGCGATGGCAGCGAGCGCGGGTGCATCCTGCACGTGCGCGCGTTCCGCGACGCACAGGGAAAAATCCTCCAGGAGGTTTCCGTGGTGGTCGACGTTTCGGAGCTGAAACGCACGGAGCAGAAGCTCCAGCAACAGGAGGCTCTGTTCCGGTTCATCTTCGAGTCGGTGCCGGTCGGCCTCTCGTGGGTGGTGCCGGGGCACGGGGAGACGCGCATGGTGAACGCCGAGCACGTGCGCATCACCGGCGTGGCGGCGGAAAAGTCGAACGACCAGCAGGCGTTCGATCGCATCACGCACCCGGACGACGTGCCGCGACAGGCGGCGCTCGTGCAGCAGATGCAGACGGGTCTGATCGACCGCTTCACGCTCGAGAAACGCTACCGGCGGTCCGATGGCAGCGTGACGTGGGTGCAGCTCTCGCGGCGGCTCTATCGCGACGCGCACGGGCAGCCCGTGCAGGAGTTGAACGCGCTCGTCGACATCACAGCGCTGAAGGAGACGCAGGCCGAGCTCGCACGCGCGAACGAGCGCGCCGAACGCGCCGCGCAGGAGGCGCAACAGGCGAACGTGGCGAAAAGCCAGTTCCTCGCCGTGATGAGCCACGAAATCCGCACGCCGATGAACGGCGTCATCGGCATGACGAGCCTGCTGCTCGAGACACCGCTGAACGCCGAGCAGCGCGAATTCGCCGAGACGATCCGCACGAGTGGCGACGCGTTGCTGACGATCATCAACGACATCCTCGACTTCTCGAAGATCGAGTCGGGCCGCATGGAACTGGAGAGCGCGGAATTCGTGCTGCGCGATTGCGTCGAGGCGGCGCTCGATGTGCTCGCGACGCGCGCGAGCGAGAAGCAGCTCGACCTGCTCTACGAGATCGCCGACGGCACGCCGACGTCCGTGCGCGGCGATCAGACGCGGTTGCGCCAGGTGATCGTCAACCTGCTCGGCAACGCGCTCAAATTTACCGAGAAGGGCGAGGTGGTGCTCTCGGTCCGGCCGGCGGATGGCGTGGCGGTGCGGGTGGACGAGGCCGGGCCGGCGCCCGTGGTCGAGTTGTTGTTCGCGGTGCGCGACACCGGCATCGGCATCCCGCCGGAAGCGATGGCGCGGTTGTTTCAATCGTTCAGCCAGGTCGACGCCTCCACCACGCGCAAATATGGCGGCACCGGTCTCGGGCTGGCGATCAGCAAGCGCCTCGCCGAGCTGATGGGCGGGCGCATGTGGGTCGAGAGCGAAACGGGCCGCGGGTCGACGTTCTTGTTCACGATCAAAGTCGACGCGGTGCCGAGCAAGCCGCGGCCGTTCCAGCATAACGCACGCGCTACGGTGGAGAATCGTTCGCTGCTGATCGTCGACGACAACGTGACCAACCGCCAGATCCTCGGCCGCCTCGCGCAGGGTTGGGGCATGCACGCGCGCGCGGTCGAGAGCGGCGCGGCGGCGCTCGAGTTGTTGCGCGGCGGAGCGCGCTTCGACGTTGCTGTCCTCGACATGCACATGCCGGAGATGGATGGCGTCACGCTCGCGCGCGAGATCGGCCGGCTCGGACGCGAGATGCCGCTGGTTCTGTTGTCGTCGATCGGTCAGCGTCCGCCGCCTGGCTTGTTCGTCGCCTCGCTGACGAAGCCGGCCAAGTCGGACCTGTTGATCGAGGCGATCGCGCGCTGTCTCGGCAACGCGGCGGCGCGGGGCCATGAGCCGGCGCTGGCGGCGTCGCCGGCGCTGGCGGGCGCGCGACCCGAACGCGTGTTGTTGGCGGAGGACAACGTGGTGAATCAGAAAGTCGCCATCCACCTGCTCGCCAGCCTCGGCTACGCGGCGGACGTGGTGGATAACGGCTACGCCGTCCTCGACGCGATCGCGCACCGCCGTTACGACGTGGTGTTGCTCGACGTGCAGATGCCCGGAATGGACGGTCTGGAAGTCGCGCGGCGTCTGGTGGCGACGCAGCCGAACGCCGCATTCCGGCCTTGGCTCGTCGCGTTGACGGCGAATGCGATGCAGGGCGACCGCGAGCTCTGCCTCGCGGCCGGCATGGACGACTACCTGAGCAAGCCGATCAAGAAACCGGAACTCGGTGCGGCGTTCGAGCGGGCCATCGAAGAGCTGCGGAAACGTCGAAGCGCGGGACCGACGGCGTAGCGCGGTGGGCTTTCTCGCGAAACCGCCACTCCTGGCGGCGTGCATTTTTCGGTCAGGCCGGGGGAAATCGTGCCGATGAATTGGGGGAATGTCCCCTGTCGCACTCTCCAGCCGCCTCCTGCGGAGCCGGTGGCTGCCGGCATTAACGCTGGTGGCAGGCGCAGCCGCGACCGTCGCGATCGCGTCGAGTTTCGCGTCCAGCGGCGGGGCGGTGCGCGGATTCGTGGTCGGCGCCGGAGCGCTCGTGACGATCTTGACGGCCGCGCTGGTCTGGACGACGGCGAACGCCCGCCGCCGCTCGATCGTGCTCGCGGAGCGCATGACGAACGAGATTGCCCAGCGCGAAGCCCAACTGCGTTTCATCCTGAACGCGCTCCCGATGGGCGTGAGCTGGGTGCGCCAGGGCGAAAAGACCGAGAGCTGGATCAACGACGCGGTGCTGCTCATCAGCGGCCTCACGCGCGAACAGGCGCTCGATCCCGAGGCGTTCGGCACGGTCACCCACCCCGACGACTGGGCGGTGCAGATTGCCAACCAGGAGCGCCTGCATCGCGGCGAGATCGACCGCTACACGATGGGAAAACGCTACCTGCTGCCCGACGGCTCGGTGCGCTGGGGCGAGTTGTCGGTGCGCACGTGCCGGCCGACGCCGGACGCGCCGTTCGAGCAGGTTTCCGCGGTAGTCGACATCACGGAAAAGAAGCAACGCGAGGCCGAGTTGCAGGCCGCGATGGCCGCCGCCGCGTCGCTCAACGAGCAGCTTGAAGAACTGATTTCCCGCGCGCAGCAATCCGCCGTCGAGGCCAACCTCGCGAGCCAGGCCAAGAGCCAGTTCCTCGCGATGATGAGCCACGAAATCCGCACGCCGATGAACGGCGTCATCGGCATGACGAGCCTGTTGCTCGACTCGCCGCTGACGCGCGAGCAACGCGAGTTTGCCGAGACGATCCGCGCGAGCGGCGAGGCGCTGCTGACGATCATCAACGACATTCTCGACTTCTCGAAAATCGAGTCCGGCCGCATGGAGCTGGAGTGCGCGGAATTTTCGCTGCGCGAATGCATCGAAGGCGCACTCGACGTCCTCGCCTCGAAGGCGTCCGAGAAACGCATCGACCTGCTCTACGAAATCGCCGACGGCGTGCCGAACAACGTGCGCGGCGACGCGACCCGGCTCCGCCAGATCGTCGTCAACCTGCTCGGCAACGCGCTCAAGTTCACCGCCAAGGGCGAGGTCGTGCTGACGGTGAAGCCGCAAGCCACGGCGCCGGACGGACGGGCGGAGTTGCTCTGCGCCGTGCGCGACACCGGCATCGGCATTCCGGAAGAGGCGCTCGGGCGGCTCTTCCAGTCGTTCACGCAAGTCGACGCCTCCACGACGCGCAAATACGGCGGCACCGGTCTCGGCCTCGCGATCAGCAAGCGGCTCGCTGAAATGATGGACGGCCGCATGTGGGTGGAGAGCACCCCCGGCGCGGGCTCGACGTTTTTCTTCACGATCAAGCTCGAGGCGGCGGCGAGCAAGCCGCGGCCGTTCGTCAACGCCGCGCGCGCCACGCTCAACGGCCGGCACCTGCTCATGGTCGACGACAACACCACGAACCTGCGCATCCTCGGCGAACTCGCCAAAGGCTGGGGCATGGTGCCGCACGGCGTCTCCGCCCCCGTCGAAGCGCTCGAGTTGCTCCGCGGCGGCCGGCACTTCGATGTCGCCGTGCTCGACATGCAGATGCCGGAGATGGACGGCCAGATGCTCGCGCAGCGCATCCGCGAGCACCTCAGCGAGGAGGAGCTGCCGCTGGTGTTGCTCTCGTCGGTCGGCAATCGCGTGAAGGACGGCTTGTTCGCGGCGAACCTGATGAAACCGGTGAAACCCTCGGCGCTGGTCGACGCGCTCTCGCGCGTGCTCGGTCCGCGCGACGGCGAGGGCGTGGTGGCGATGCCGACCGAGAAGGCGCCGGTGCAGGCGCTGGCGGAGCCGGAGTTTCAGCACGGCGAGCGGTTGCTGTTGGCCGAGGACAATGTCGTGAACCAGAAGGTCGCGCTGCACATGCTGAAAAATCTGGGCTATCGCGCCGACGTGGTGGCCAACGGTCTCGAGGTGCTCGAGGCGGTGCGCCGACAGCGCTACGAGGTGATCCTGCTCGACGTGCAGATGCCGGAAATGGACGGCCTCGAGGCGGCGACACAGCTCGTGCGTCAGTATCCGTCGCCCGCCGCGCGCCCATGGATCGTCGCGCTCACGGCAAACGCGATGCAGGGCGATCGCGAACTCTGCCTGAAGGCGGGCATGGATGACTATCTCGCGAAACCGATCAAAGCGCAGGCGCTGACGGAAGCGCTCCTGCGCGCCCGCGAAAAACTCGCCGAGCGCTCGCATTTGGCGGCGTGAGGAGCGCGCGAACTCGAACCTTGCGGCGGGCGTCGGCCAACCAAGCCGTGGTCCCGGCCGGTCTCTTCCCGGAACGGCGATATTATCCCAAATTCCGCAGAAAAATTGACCACGGATTACACAGATTACACGGATGGAATTATCTCAGGAAAGCTCCCTTTCCCTCTTCGTTCACCTGCTGGGTGAAGCGGCGCCGCTGCCGAAGTCTTGAACTATCCGTGCCATCCGTGAAATCCGTGGTTTCAACTGCTGATTTTAGGATTATATCGCCGCTCCTAACGGCCGTCGCAGCGTAGCCGGTGCGCTTTCCCGCCATTGTCCGACCGAGCACCGAGTCGCGACGCGAACGCGTTCTTGCAGGAGCGGCGAGCCTGGTAGCAGCCGACGTGAGGAGGCTGGAACGAGCGACACACACGTGGCGTGCGCGGCGAACCAATCGCGGCGTAAGCCGCTCCTACAATTCACGCCAGCCTTGGTTCGGGGTAGCGCGGTGCTTTGGCCCGCGCTGAACGTTCTGAGCGCGGGCTGAAGCACCGCGCTACCTCCGACGCGCTCAGGCGTGCGGCTTCGCGGTGTTGTTCGTGCCGAGGGAGTGGGCGACGGCGGGCCAGAGCTGGGCGGTGCGCTCGGCGAGGATGGCGCGGCACTTGGCGACCTCGGCCTGACGCTGCGCGAGGTTGGCTTCGGCGATCTGCGCGAGGTCGTCGAGATTGTAGACGTAGACGCCGGAGAGCCCCGCGCACTCGGGCTCGATGTCGCGCGGGAGAGCGAGATCGATGAGGAACAGCGGGCGGCCGGCGCGCTTCTTCATCGCGGCGGCAACGAGGTCGCGCGTGATGACGGCGTGCGGCGAACTCGTGGAGCTGGCGACGACGTCCGACGCCGCCAGCAACTCCGGCAACTCGGCCATCGTTGCGGCCCAACCGCCGGCGGCCGTGGCGGCCTCCTCGGCGCGCGAGAGCGTGCGGCTGGCGACGGTGATGGATTTCGTGCCGCGGCTCTGGAAGGCTTGCGCGGTTTTCAGACCGATCTCGCCCGCGCCGACGACGAGCACCTTGGTCGAGGCGAGTTCGCCGAAGATTTTGCCGGCGAGGTCGACGGCGACGGTGGCGATGCTCACCTGGCCGGCGCCGATGGCGGTGTTCGTGCGGATGTGTTTCGCGGCCTGGAAGGTTTTTTGGAAAACGCGGTTCAGCACCGGGCCGGTCCACTTGCGTTCGAGCGCTTTGTCGTAGGCGCTCTTCACCTGGCCGAGGATTTCGACTTCGCCGACGATCTGCGAGTCGAGGCCCGAGGCGACCTCGAAGAGATGCGAAATGGCGTCGTGGTTGTCGCGGCGGAGGACGACGCCTTCGAGCTCGGCGGGGGCGCAGCCGGTGATGTCGCTGATGGTGCGGCGGACGGCCTCGGCGGTGTCGGTGTTTTCGGCGACGCCGTAGAGCTCGACGCGATTGCAGGTGTTCAGCAGGGCGAACTCGCGGATGCCCGGCGTGGCGCGCAGGCGCTCGGCGAGCTGGTGGGCGCGGTTCTCGTCAAACGCGAGGCGCTCTCGCACCGCGAGGGGCGCGGTGTGGTGGCTGGCGCCGAAAAGAACGAGAACGGGGGATTGGCTCTCCATGGCTCAGCGGGCCGGCGTGAGTTCGACGCGGTGCGACTCGCGGTTGGCGTTGATCGGGCCGAGCGACATCATTGCCAGCATGAAGAGCACGACGCAGGTCCACGAGAAGCGGACGGCGTAGAGAAACCCACGCCAGCGCAGCACGAGGGCGACGGTGTAGACGAACCAGACGGAAAGCGTGACGAGGAGCTTCGGCCAGTGAACCGAAGCGGTGTCGCGCACCCACCATGACGCACCGACGGAGAGCGAGATCGTGAGCAGGCCGACACCGGCGGCGAGCATGCGGCGGTTGATCTGGTCGAGCTGGACGACGGACGGGAGAAACCAGAAGAGGCCGTCGAGGCGTTTATGTTTCAGCGCCCAGTTTTGCAGCAGGTGCATGATCGAGGTCAGCGCCAGCAGGCCGAAGACGCCGTAGCTAAACACGGCGAGCGCGGCGTGGAACTCGATCCAGGGATTGTTGCCGAAGAGTTTCGCGGCGCGCGTGAGGTCCCACTGCGGAAGGAGCAGCGAGATGGTCGCCAGGCTGGCGGCGTAGCCGGAGGTGAACAGGCCGAGCAGCGACACACGGAAGGCCGGACCAACGACGAAGTAGAGCACCATCGCGGACCACGCGACGAATTGGACGATCTCGAACTGGTTGCCGAGCGGGCAGCCGCCGTGCGCGAGGCCGCGGACGTAGAGGCCGGCGGTCTGGGTCGCGAGGCCGAAGGCGAGCAGGATGTGGAGCAGCGTGCGATTGCCGCCATCCTGCTGCTTGCGCAAGAGCTGGACGCAGCCCACGACGAAGCCGGCGAGGTAGAGCAAGGTGCCGACCCAGAGGATGCCGCGGTCCGTGAGCATGGAATTCATCGGTCCGCTACGTTGGCGACGGGGACGAGAGGCGGCAAGTGCCGGAGCACTGTATCATTTGACCGAATCGGCTCGGAATTTGCGCTTAAAAAGGGCGCGCGTGCCGTGCCTGCCCACCGGGACCGGTCTGGTGCGGGGATGGAGGACCGAGCTCCCGCGACGCCGTTCGCGCGCGCACGCGGCACGTGGTTCGCCGCCACGTGGGAGCTCGGCCCTCCATTTTGGGGAGGCTGCCAGTGGGCGCGTAGCGAAAAGTAGGGCCGGCTTCCGCCGGCCGCGCAGCGGCGGCATTCGCGCGCATCTTCTGCGGACGCGGATTCAACCGGTCCGGCTGAATCCGGACCTACGGCCGGCGGAATAGCCTTGAGCAGCTCAGGCGCGTGCCGGGTAGGCTGGGGGATGCAGTTCTCATCGCCGCATGGCTGGCGCGGGTGGCTGTGGCCGGCGGCGCTGGCCACGGTGATCGTCGTCGCGTCCGGGCGAGGACAGGTCGCGGCGCCGCACATCGTGAATTTCGACAAAGCGGCGCACTTTTTCGTGTTCGGCCTGCTGGCGACGCTGGTGGCGCGCAACGGCTTCGTGCCGGGGCGCGCGTGGGTGCCGATCGTGGCGGTGTCGGTGTTCGGGCTCACGGACGAGTGGCACCAGAGCTTCACGCCGGGGCGCAGCGTGGAGTTCGACGATTGGGTGGCGGACACGCTCGGCGCGGCCGTGGCCGTGACGGTTTACGCGCAGTGGCCGCTCTATCGCGCGACGTTGGAACATTCACCCGGCCGGAAATCGCAGGTGTCGGAGCCGGTGCGCCGCAGTTGAGAGGCACCACCGTCGAGGGGCACGACCGTCGAGGGGCACGACAGTCGAGAGGCGCCGCAGTTGATCGTGGCAAAGGTGTCGGTGCCCCGAACGTTTATGGCGTAATACGCCATATTGGCTCGGGTCTCTGCTGTGACGGAGGAGGGGAGGCGGGCCTCGGCGAATTATGGCGTATTGCGCCATGAGTGCCTCGAGGCGGCAGGCCGGGACTTTGGGGCGGTGCGGGCGGAGTTGAAAACGGGCCGCGGATGCGTCCAACTCTCGCCGTCGCATGAATCCCGCCGTCGCCCAGCAGCGCATCGCCGAACTCCGCGCCCAAATCGCGCACCACGACGAGCTTTATTACCGCCACGCGAAGCCGGAGATCGGCGACCGCGACTACGACCGCATCAAGGCGGAGCTGGCCGAACTGGAAGACCAGTTTCCGGAGTTTGCCGTGGAGAGTTCGCCGACGCGGCGCGTGGGCGACGATCGCCTCGAGGGTTTTCAGACTTACCGGCACCGGCAGCCGATGCAGAGCCTCGACAACACCTACTCGGAGGCGGAGCTGCGGGCGTTCCACGCCCGGCTCGTGAAACTGTTCGGCAAGGAGGATCTCGCCTACGTCGTCGAGCCGAAGATCGACGGGCTCGCCGTCAGCGTCACCTACGAGCAAGGCAAACTCGTGCGCGCCGTCACGCGCGGCAACGGCGAGGAAGGCGACGACATCACGGCGAACGCGAAGACCATCCGCACGCTGCCGCACGAGCTGACGGCGGTGAAAGGTTGCGCGTTTCCCGACGCGATCGAGATTCGCGGCGAGATTTATTTCACGACGGCGGAGTTTCAGCGCATCAACGCCGAGCGCGAGGAGGCGGGCGAGGCCCTTTACGCCAACCCGCGCAATCTCGCCGCCGGCACGATCAAACAGCTCGACACCAAGGAGGTCGCGAAGCGCAAACTCGAGATCGTCCTCTACGGCGTCGGCTTCTGCGAGCCGGCGATCGCGGAGTCGCAGACGCAGTTCCACGAACTCGTGAAGGCGTGGGGCCTGCCGACGGTCGAGCGCGCATGGCCGGCGAAGGGCGTCGACGAAGTGTGGGCCGCGGTGTGCGAGCTGGACAAGCTGCGGCACTCGTTCCGCTACGGCACCGACGGCGCGGTGGTGAAGCTCGACAGCTTTCGCCTGCAGCGCGAGGCCGGTCGCACGAGCAAAGCGCCGCGCTGGGCCATCGCCTACAAGTTCGAGCCCGAGCGCGCCGAAACACGCATCAACGCGATCACCGTCCAGGTCGGCCGGACCGGCGTGCTCACGCCGGTCGCGGAACTCGAACCGGTGCAGCTCTCGGGCACGACCGTCGCGCGCGCGACGTTGCACAATCGCGACGAGATCGAGCGGAAGGACATTCGCGTGGGCGACTACGTGCTCGTCGAGAAGGCCGGCGAGATCATCCCGGCCGTGATCGAGGTGAACGTGAAGCGGCGCGCGCCCGAGTGTCACCCCTACAAGTTTCCCGAGGTGTGTCCCGAGTGCGGCACAGCGGTCGTGCAATACGAAGGTGAGGTGGCGTTGCGCTGCCCGAACGCGAGCTGCCCCGCGCAGGTGCGGCGGCGGCTCGGGCATTTCGTGTCGAAGGCCGCGCTCGACATCGACGGTCTCGGCATTGCGATGATCGACGAGCTGGTGACGCGTGGCTGGGTGAAGGAGCTGCCGGACATTTTCAAACTGCGCCGCGAAGACCTGCTCACGCTCGGCAAGGACGTCGCGAAATCCACCGACAACCTGCTCGCGGCGATCGACGCGAGCAAACGCACCGAACTCTGGCGCGTGATCCACGGCCTCGGCATTCCGCACGTCGGCGTCGCGGCGGCGAAGGATCTCGCGGCGCATTTTCGCGATCTCGAGAAACTCGCGGAGGCGAAGGTCGAGGATTTCATCGTGAAGAAGGAGACGACGATCCCCGGCATCGGCGAAGTGATGGCGCGCGCGATCGTCGGTTTCTTCAATGAGCCGAGGAACCGCGCGCTCGTGGCGGACCTGTTGCGCGCCGGCGTGCAACCGACCGCGCCCGCGAAGCGCGAGGCCGCGGCGCAGAACGCGTTGTTCGCGGGGAAGACGTTCGTGCTCACCGGCACGCTGCCGACGCTGACGCGCGACGAAGCCGGCGCGATGATCGAGGCGGCCGGCGGCAAGGTCTCCGGCAGCGTCAGCAAGAAGACGAGCTACGTGCTGGCGGGCGGAGAGGCCGGCTCGAAGCTCGAGAAGGCGCAGCAACTCGGCGTGCCGGTGATCGACGAGGCGGAGTTCCGCCGGATGCTGGCGACGTGAGTTGCAGGAGCGGCTTTACGCCGCGAGTCGAGTGTGGCGCGCGTTGCGATGCGCAGGCCGCGTCCGAATCGCGGCGTAAAGCCGCTCCTACAGTTCACGCGAGCGTGGGCGGGGAGTAGCGCGGAGCTTTAGCCCGCGCTGAACGGCCTGAGCGCGGGCTACAGCACCGCGCTACTTTTTTCTGCGACGCCGGCGATCGCGGTCTTCAGTGCAACTCCGTCGGCAAACCCGGCGGCAAATGCGCGTGGGCGCGGGATTCGCCGTCCACGGAGATCGGACCGGGACCGGCGACGGTCACGACCGCGAGCAGCACGAGCACGAGCGCGGAGAGCTCGAGCGATTGGCTGGCGGCCATCAGGCCTTCGCCGCGGTGGACGAGGAACACGGCGCCGATCAGCACGGGCAGTTGCACCGCCGCAGCGATCCGCGTGAGGATGCCGAACGCGAGCATCGCGCCGCCGACGAAGTGCGCGAGCGTCACGTAGTGCAGCAACGCGGCCGAGAGCAGCCACGAGGGACCGGTGCGCGCGAGGAGTTCGCTGACGAACTCGGTGCGCGCGTTCGTGATGAGGAGCAGTCCGCGAACGAAGAGGGCGAGGCCGAGGAAGATTCGGATCAGATCGAGCCACACCTTCGGATGGGCTTCCGCCCAGTCGAACCATTGACGCAGTTTGTGCATGGAGCCTCCTGACGTGGAAGGGGAGAGACGGCGGGCGTCGTGTCCGCCGATGCGCGCACCATAGGCGCGGGCGCCGAGGCGTCAAAGGGGGCGTTTGTAGCGGGAGCGGTGGCGTCTGCGCTCGGGCAGGGGGGGCGGCTTCAGCCGGCCCGGATGAACTTGGCGTGCGAGTGTTGCGCGCGAACGCGGCGGCCATTTGGCCGGTCGGAGACCGGCCCGACTCAATAGCCGTGGCGCTGGAGCTGCATTTGCAGTTCGCGCTGGAAGGCCTGCACGTCGGGGGCGCTCGGCTTGTAGCCGGGCTGGCCGGTGTCGAGCATCAGGCGGCCGTATTGATCGAGCGCCCATTTGCCGGCGACGCCATCGCTGAAGCTCACGGTGCCGCTCATCGCGAAGCCGGGCCGCACGACGCGGTCGAGATCGACGGTCACTCCGCCCGCGCCGGCGGGAGGGGCCGGCATCGGTTCTTCTTCGGGAAATTCCTCGGCGGGCAATTCGTCTTCGTCGTCGGCGGTCTGGTCGCTGCTGCCGGAGCCGAGACCGACCTTCTCCTTCAGCTTGTCGAGCATGCCTTTCTTCTCGGGCACGGCAGAGGAGCTGCGGGGCGTCGCAGCGGCCGGGGTCTTGCTCACGTCGCTCGCGTCGACTTTGGGCGCGGCGTCTTTCAGTTCGAGGTTCAGGTCGTCGACGAGGAAACGGACGTCGCGATACGTCATCGAAATTTTGAACTGCTCGCCGAGTTTTTTCTGCACGGCGGAGAGGTTGTCTCCGGCGGCGATCCAGGAGCTGACGGCGGCTTTTTGTTCGGGCGTGAGAGTCATTGCATTTTCGATTCTCGATTTTGGGTTTTCGATTGCAAGCGCGGTGCCGGGTGGCGCGGCAGATAGTTAGCCGGATTGCCGGCGCGCGCAAATCGCGGAGCGTTGCTCGTGGAAGCGGGGCCGGCAGCGCCGCGGTGCGCGTGCGACGTTGCCGGACTTGCGGGGCTGATGGCCCGCCTCCCTGAGTGTGGCCGTGTAGGCGCGCCCGCCTGGCGGGCGGGATATTTCGTCCGCAAACGCAACCGGCCGGACTTTCGTCCGGCCGGTCGTTGGTGTCAGTGCGTGTGTGCTAACGAGACTATTTGGAAAGCTGGGCCTTGAGGAAATCGACGCTGCCGCGGACGGAGTCGTCGGTCTCCATCATGTTTTCAACGGTCTTGATCGCGTGGATGACGGTGCCGTGGTCGCGGCCGCCGAAGGCATCGCCGACTTCCTGGAGCGAGTGGCGCGTGAGCTGGCGGCAGAGATACATGGCGATCTGGCGCGGGAAGGCGATGGCGTTGGGCCGGCGCTTGCTCGTCATGTCGGAGTGGCGGATCTGGTAATGGTCGGCGACGCGCTTCTGGATCGCTTCGATGCTGAGGCGGTTTTGCGCCTCTTCCATCAGCACGTCCTTGAGGAGATTTTCCGCGGTGGGCAGGTCGAGCGGTTTGCCGGTGAGCGCGGAGTAGCTCGAGACTTTGATCAGCGCGCCTTCGAGGCGGCGGATGTTCTTCGAGATGTGCTGGGCCATGAACTCGAGGACCGGCATCGGGATGTCGACCTTCAGGCTGGAGGCTTTGGTGCGGAGGATGGCGACGCGCGTTTCGAGGTCGGGCGACTGGATGTCGGCGGCGAGGCCCCACTGGAAACGCGAGACGAGGCGCGCCTCGAGCGCGGCGATCTCGGTGACGGGGCGATCGCTGGAGAGGACGATCTGTTTGCCGGACTCGAAGAGGTCGTTGAAGGTGTGGAAAAACTCCTCCTGGATGCGCTCCTTGCCGGCGAGGAATTGGATGTCGTCCACGAGGAGGACATCGACGTTGCGGTAGCGCTGGCGGAATTTCGTGAGCGAGTTCTCCTGGATGGCGTGGATGAACTCGTTGGTGAATTTCTCGGTGGAGAGGTAGGCGACCTTCGCGTCGGGGTTGCGCTGGAGGATGCTGTGGCCGACGGCGTGCATCAGGTGCGTCTTGCCGAGGCCGGTGCTGCCGTGGATGAAAAGCGGGTTGTAGGCCTGCGCGGGAGCCTGGGCGACGGCGAGGGAGGCGGCGTGCGCGAGCTGGTTGTTCGAGCCGACGACGAAATTCTCGAAAGTGTTGCGCGGGTTTAGCGCGCCGGCGCTGGCGGCGCGTTCGTCGTAGCGGATGGTGCGGGTCTTCGCTCCGTTGCGGTTGCGGGAGGCCGGCTCGGCACGGACCGGCACGGGAGCGGAGGTGCCGTTGATCGGATCGGATTTGCGCAGCGAGACGTGGACGAGGCGCCCCGCGGTGAGGCGGATGCGCTGTGAGATCAGGTCGAGGTAGTTGTCGTGAATCCAGATCGCCGCGAAATCGTTGGGCACGCCGAGGACGACGGCGTCGTCGTTCGACTCGAGGCAGCTCATCGGCTCAAACCACATCTGGAAAACGTCCTCGGGGAAGAGCCCTTTGAGGTCGCACTTCACGGTTTCCCAGAGGGAAGTTTGGGGCGCAGGATGAGGCATGGCTTGGTGGCGGAACGCAGGCTTATTCACATCGCCCGGTTTGGTTCGTTCGCAGCCTCCGCCACACAGGTTCAGATCGGTCACGCCTCGGCAGGCAAATTGAGTTTCTGACCGGAGCGCCGCAGAGCAGGGGAGAGCCCGCGGAAGCGCATCATGGCCAGCGTCTAGAGGACATCCCGGACGAGGTGACAGACTGAGTAGGTGAAGGAAACCGCAAAGAACGAAACGAGCAGATGGTCGTTAAAAGAGAAAGCGACGATAACGTGAATCAAAAAAAGCGTTTCAAGGCCATGTTTCCGACAACTTGTTCACAAGCGCGGGCGGATAACTTTCGGCATTTTTTTGTTGCCGCGAAAAACCGGCACGCGGGGGAGAGGTTCTCGCTCGGGAATCGGAGAAACGCGCGCGACGCACTCGGAGAAAATACAGGCGCGGCGTCCGCGCGCGCGCGAAATTTTCCTGCGAATGGCACGCGAAATTTTTCGCGAAAAGCGCGGCGCGGCGCGGTGCGCGCGCGAAAACCGAGGCGAGGTGCAGCGCTCGCGCGGAATCGCACGTGCGCGGCGACCGGAAGTCGTGACGGCACTCACGTGGGGCGGTGGCGCTCGTTGCGAGAATTGTCGGAGCGGCCTTGCGTTGCGATGGAGCGTCGTGCGGGTCGCGCTCGAATCGTGACGCAAAGCTGCTCCGACAAAAACGATCCTCCGTGCGCGTGGTAGCGGCCCGCAGTTGAGCCTTGGGGGCCGTCCTTCGCCGTTGGTTTCGGACGGCAGGTTTCGCGTTAGCGCGAAACCTGATGCGGCTCGGGGTCGACCCACTTGCCGTGTTCGCGGATGAGGGCGATGAGGCGCGCGTCGGCGTCGGCTTGCGGGATGTTGTATTGGACGCAGTTCTTGCCGACGTAGAGGTTGATCTTTCCCGGCGCGCCGCCGACGTAGCCGAAATCCGCGTCGGCCATCTCGCCGGGGCCGTTCACGATGCAGCCCATGATCGCGATCTTCACGCCTTTGAGGTGACCGGTTTGCGCGCGGATGCGCTGCGTCGTGGTCTGCAAGTCGAAGAGCGTGCGACCGCAACTCGGGCAGGCGACGAACTCGGTCTTCGAGATGCGCGCGCCGGCGCCTTGCAGGATGTTGTAGGCGAGCTTGGTGGCGCGCGGGGCGTCGGACTCGGTCTCGATGCTCACGAGATCGCCGAGGCCATCGGCAAGCGATCCGCCGGTGAGGAAGGACGCCTCGAGCAGTTTGGAAAGGAAACTGTTGTCGCCGCGCACCGCGGTCGCGGGCGTGTTGCGAATCCACACCGGCGCGCGCGAGCCGGCGGCGCGCAGAAATTCGCGGAGGCGGCGATACGCGCCGGTCGGGTGACCGGCGTTCGCGCCGACGCTGCTGCGCGTGAAAAGCAGACGCGTGTCACCGAGGCGGCGGACCGTTTCGAGGAGCGTCGTTTCGGCGTCGGCGGCGAGGTCGATCGCGAGAAAGTGGCCGCGCTCGCGCACCAGCGCGGCGAAGGACTCGAGTTCGGCGGCTTCGTTCGCGCCGAAGCGGCGGCAGATCACGACGCGGCCGCCGTCGGGAGGGAGGACGTTCGCAAAGTCGCCAGCGACGAGCAGCGGGCCGGCTTCGACGACGAGGAACTGGACCGGGAGCGGCGTGCGCGTGAGCGTGTCGGCGAGTTCCGCGAGATCGCTCGGCGTGTCGGCGCGGACGAGCAGGCCTTCGGCGGGCGTGTCCTTGAGTTTCGGGTCGGAGAGCTGGCGGGCGACTTCGGCGACGCGACCGACGGTGCCGGCGCTGACGATCACGCGCGGCGGCTGCTCGTCGCCGGCGACGCACGCGGGCGAGAGTTCGAGCGGCGCGGTGTCGCAGCGGACGTAGGTGAAGGGGTCGACGGCGTCGTGCGACGGCGGACCGGGCCGGTCCGCCCTACCTTCCGGCGTTGATGGCGTGGGGTAGGGCGGGGCGGCCCGCCCCGCCGCGGTCGTGTTTTGGCTCCAGAGGCTCATCGCCTTGTCGGCGATGGCGTGGGCGACCGGGATTTCGTAGACGGAGTCTTCGGTCAGCGAGACGCGGATGGTGTCGCCGAGGCCGTCGAGCAGCAGGCTGCCGATGCCGATCGCGCTCTTGATGCGGCCGTCTTCGCCGTCGCCGGCTTCGGTCACGCCGAGGTGGAGCGGGTAGGCGCGGTGCGCGCGATCCATTTTCTCGACGAGCAGGCGATAGGCTTGGATGACGACCTTCGGGTTGCTCGCTTTCATCGAGAGCACGATGTCGTGGAAGCCGTGCGACTCGCAGATGCGGACGAATTCGAGCGCGCTCTCGACCATGCCCAGCGGCGAGTCGCCGTAGCGGTTCATGATGCGGTCGGAGAGCGAACCGTGGTTCGTGCCGATGCGCATGGCGCGACCGAGGGCCTTGGCGCGGAGCACGAGCGGCGAGAAGGCGTCGTGGATGCGCTGGAGTTCCTCGTCGTAGTCGGCATCGGTGTATTCCTTGACCGCGAATTTCTTTTTGTCGGCGTAGTTGCCGGGGTTCACGCGAATTTTCTCCACATGCTCGACGGCTTCCATCGCGGCGCTGGGAAGGAAATGGATGTCGGCTACGAGCGGGATGTGACCGAAGCCCGCGGCGCTCAGGCCGGCGCGGATGTCCTTGAGGCATTTCGCGGCGGGGACGTTCGGCGCCGTCACGCGCACGATCTCGCAACCGACTTCGGCGAGCGCGACGGATTGCTTCACCGTGGCCGCGACGTCCTGCGTGTCGCTTGTCGTCATCGACTGGATGCGGATCGGATTTGCGCCGCCGATGCCGACGGGGCCGGCCTTCACCTCGACGGTGCGGCGGCGGATCGTGTGGAAGCGGGAGGCGCAGTAGGACATGGATCGAGGAAGTAACAAGTCACCAAGTGCCAAGTGGCAAGAGGCAAGCCGCGCCGGACGGACGGAGGACTGCAAACGGAAGATGAGCGACGGTCGGGGACGCCACGCGTTGCGTGAGGTGGGCGCCGCTGTCCCAGCGGCGATGCGGGCGCGGCATGCGCTACGCGAATCTTTCGGCGCTGCTGGGGACAGCGGCGCCCACCTGATCGGAATTCGGGCTATTTGCCCGGCTCGGGCGCGGGTTTGGCGGGCGCGGTTTGCGCGGGGCGCTCTTCCCAGCGGGACTGGATTGCGCGGCGGATGTCGTTGTAGGTCACGTAGACGATCAAGCCGATCAGCATGAAGAAGCAGGCGGTCGCGGCGTGTTGCAGCCAGACGGGATCGATCGGGCGGCCGCGGAGCTTCGCGATGGTCGCGAGGAAGATGTGGCCGCCATCGAGCACGGGGATCGGCAGCAGGTTGAAGATCGCGAGCGAGATGTTGATGATGATGAGAAATGCGAACGTCGGCACGAGGCCGGCGGCGGCGACTTGCTGGAGGTTGTCGACGATGCCGACGATGCCGCTCATGTGGCGCACGCCGATGTCGGAGCGGCGGTTGAAGAGGCTCGAGAGCGTCTGGTAAGCCTGGCCGACTGCCTCGCGGAATTGCGCGAACGGCGTCGGGCGGATGTGCACGGTGTCGATCTTCCAGGTCACGCCGATCAGGTAGAGCGTCTGGCCTTCGACCGTCTGCTTGCGCGGCAGGATCGAGACGGTGCGTTCGGTGTCGCCGCGCTTGATCGTGAGGACGCTCGGCTCGGTGTTTTTCTTTTGGAAATGTTCGCGCAACTCGTCGCGGCGCGTGAGGAGCTTGCCGTCGACGGCGAGGAAGCGGTCGCCCGGCTGGATGCCCGCGGCGGCGGCAGCGGAGTCGGGCGACACGCTGTCGACGAGCAGCGTGGAGCGCGGTCCGAGGCCGATGGCGCGGATGCCTTCCGTGCCGACGAGTTGGGGGAACACCTGCGTCGTGAGCGTCCGGCCGTCGCGCTCGAAGGTGATTTCCGCGACGCGGCGTCCGTCGGGGGCGACTTGCGAGCCGAAGATGACGGCGTTGACGATGTCCTGAAAACTGGCGACCGGCTGGCCGTCGATCTTGCGGATGACGTCGCCGGCTTGGAGGCCGGCGGCTTTCGCCGGGCCGGGCACGACGCGGCCGTCGGTCGTGGTGATTTCAGCGGCGACGTCGCCGATCTCGGTGCGGTTGAACTCCGCGGGAATGTCCACGCCGACGGCCCACACGACGCACGCGAGCGCGAGGGCGAAGAGCAGGTTGGCGGCGGGCCCGGCGGCGGCGACGAGGACTTTCGAGAGATAGCCGGCGGGCGGGAGCTTGCGCGCCTCCTCCGGCACGTCGCCCTCGAACTCGCCCATGTCCGACAACTGCGGGATCATCACGTAGGCGCCGATCGGCAGCATGCAGATGCAGTATTCGACGCCGCGCCAGCGCCAGCGCACGATCGGTTTGCCGATGCCGAAGATCGAGAAGCGCGGCACGACGAGTCCACGCCAGCGCGCCACGAAGAAGTGCCCCAGCTCGTGGACGAAAATCGAGAAGGTGATAAGGATGATCGCGAGGAGAAGCTGCGGCATGGAAAATCAGCGGGCGGTGTGCAGGAAGGCGGCGGCGTGCGCGCGCGCTTCCGCGTCGGCGGCGAAGACAGCGTCGAGCGTGGTGGGTTCGGTGGAGGGCACGCGGGCGAGAACCTGTTCCACGGTTTGCGAAATCGCAAGGAACGGCGCGCGGCCCGCGAGGAACTCCGCGACCGCCACCTCGTTGGCCGCGTTGTAGATCGCCGGCGCGGTGCCGCCGGTGGCCATCGCCGCCTGTGCAAGGCCGAGCAGCGGATAACGCGCGGCTTCGACGGGGCGGAAATCGAGGCTGAAGATTTTTTCGAGGTTAAGCGCGCTCACGGTCGAACTCGGCGCGCGGTGCGGGTGCAGCAGCGCGTGCTGGATCGGGAACGTCATCGACGGCGGGCAGAGCTGCGTGAGCATCGAGCCGTCGGAAAACTCCACGAGGCAATGCACGATGCTCTGCGCATGCAGCACGGCCTGGCATTGCTCGGCGCGCAGGCCGAAGAGCCACTGCGCCTCGATCAGCTCGAGGCCCTTGTTGGCGAGCGTCGCAGAGTCGACGGTGATCTTCGGACCCATCGCCCAATTCGGGTGTTTCAGCGCGTCGACCGGCGTGGCGGTGGCGAGGCGTTCGAGCGGCCAGTCGCGGAACGCGCCGCCGGAAGCCGTGAGCACGATGCGGCGGACGTCGCTCGCGCGATGGCCTTCGAGGCACTGGAAAACGGCGTTGTGCTCGCTGTCGACCGGGAGCAGCGCGCTGCCGCTCGCTCGCGCGGCGGCCATGACGAACTTGCCGGCCATCACGAGCAGTTCCTTCGAGGCGAGCGCGATGGTTTTCTTCGCGGCGATGGCGGCGAGCGCGGGCTGGAGGCCGGCGGTGCCGACGACGGCGACGAGCACGGTGTCGGCTTCGGCGAGCGTGGCGAGTTCGGTCAGACCGGCGAGGCCGCCGTAGAATTTCGTGCCCGCGGGAAACGCGCCGGAGGATTTCGCGGCGGCGAAGGACTTGTCGTCGTAGAGCGCGACGTGGCGGACGCCGAATTCGCGGGCGATCTCGGCGAGGCGGGCGTGGCGGCCGTGGGCGGCGATGCCGACGAGTTCGAGGCGGTCGCGGTGCGCGGCGACGACTTTCAGCGTGTTTTCGCCGATGGAGCCGGTGGCGCCGAGGAGGACGATGCGACGTTTGGGAGCGGTGTTGGCCACGAGTGCGAGCGGCGTTTATGAAGGCCGGCGCGGCGCGGGGACAGAAAAAAGCGGCCGGGTGGCGGCTTGGTGGAGGCGGCGCCATCAGCCGCGCCGGACATGGTCAACGCTGCTCTCGCCTCGCGGGGCTGATGGCCCCGCCTCCACCTCGCTCAGGAGAGGAAAAAGAAAATCACGTAGGCGACCGGCGACGTGAGGATCAGCGAGTCGGTGAGGTCGAACGCGCCGCCGATGCCGGGGATCATCTTGCCGGAATCCTTGATGTCGGCGCGGCGCTTCATCGCCGACTCGATCAGATCGGAGACGATCGTGACGAGCGCGATCGGCACGCCGACGCAGGCCGCGATGGCGGGCGTGAGTTTCTCGGGCAGATAGTCAGGCGCGAGCCAGGCGACGAGCGCGCCGATGCCGGCCGACGTGAGCACGCCGCCGATGGCGCCTTCCCAGGTTTTTTTCGGACTGATGATCGGCGCCATCTTGTGCTTGCCGAAGGCCAGGCCGGTGAGCAGAGCGCCGACGTCGCAGAATTTGGAAACCGCCACCACCCACAGGCACGAGACGAGGCCGACGGTCAGGTCGGTGTTCCAGATGAGCATCAGCCGCACGAGGAAATGCAGCATGAACGGCACGTAGAGCAGGCCGACGATCGTCGCGATGAGCGATTCAATGCGGTTGGTGTTGTCGCGCTCGAAGAGCACGCGCACGCAGAACACCACGACGGCGATCGCGAGCAGCGTCGGCGCGAAGCTCGTCGGTTCGTCGCCTTCAAAGAAAAACTCGGTGACGTAGAACGGCCCGGCGGTGATCAGCACCGAGAAGGTGAGGCTGATCCAGCGGAACGGCCGGAAGCCCATCTTCTCCGCCAGTTGGTAGAACTCGTGCAGCGTGAGCGCGGCGAGGATCGTGAGGATGGCGACGGCGGCGTGTGCGCCGAAGAACCACAGGCTGCCGAGGATGATGCTCCAGAGCAGGACGGTGCTGAGAATGCGGGAAAGCACGGGCGGAGTAAGGCTACCCGTGTTAGGCGGGGCCAGCCTGGATTTGTTCCGTCGTCGCGCCGAAACGCCGCTCGCGCCGGGCGAATTCCTCACAGGCGGCGACCAAGTCCGCGCGACCGAAATCCGGCCAGAGCGTGGGCGTGAACACGAGTTCGGCGTAGGCCAGTTGGAGCATCAGGAAATTGCTGAGCCGCAGCTCGCCGGACGTGCGGATGAGCAAATCGGGCTCGGGCAGGTCGGCGGTGTAGAAGTAGCGGCTGAATTTTTCCCAGTTTGCCTCGGCGGGGTTTTCCTTCCCGGCGCGGACGGCTTCGGCGTAGGCGCGCGCGGCGTCGACCGCCTCGGTCTGCGCGCCGTAATTGAGCGCGAGGATCAGGTTCCAGTCGGTGAAATGCTTCGTGGCTTCCTTCACGCGCTCGAGTTCGCGGCGGACGTTTTCCGGGAGCGCTTCGATGCGGCCGATCGTGCGCAGGCGCACCTTTTCCTTGATGAGATTGTTCAGTTCGCGCTTCAGGAAAAAATCCAGCAGGCCCATCAGGCCGCTCACCTCGTCGCCGGGGCGTTTCCAGTTTTCGGCCGAGAAGGCGTAGAGCGTGAGGTAGCGGATGCCGAGTTCGCGCGCGGTGTCGACGACGGTGCGGACGGTCTCGACGCCGCGGCGATGCCCCTCGAGACGCGGCATGCCGCGCTGTTTCGCCCAGCGGCCGTTGCCGTCCATGATGATGGCGACGTGTTGGGGAATTCGGGCCAGACGCGGTGTGCTCATGGAGCAAGCGATTGAGCGGGCGGCCCGCGCGTTTGACAAGGCCGAAGCCCGGCGCTTCCGTGGCGGCATGGCAACGACTCCGCTGACGCACGAGGAAATCACGGCCGCGCTCCGCGAATTGCCCGGCTGGACCTGCGAACGCGACGCGCTCGCGCACACGTTTCAATTCGGCAGCTTCCGCGAGGCGATGAGCTTCATGGTGCGCGTCGGCTTCGAGGCCGAGGCGGCCGACCATCATCCCGAGTGGACCAATGTCTACAACCGCGTCGCGATCCGCCTGAACACGCACGATGCCGGCAACAAGGTCACCGCGAAGGACGTCGCGCTCGCGAAGAAGATCGCCGGACTCTCGTGGGTAAGATGAGCCATGCGTGAGGTGACGCGCGGGCGGGCGTGGTGGTGCGCGTCGACCCCAACGCGCTCGGGCGAGAACGCGCTGAACTCAGCGCGTTCCACCTGGCGTGGCGTGTTTCTCGCGGTGTGGCTCGTGTGCGCGTTGATCGAGGGTAGGGCGAGTCGTCCCGACGAGCCGAGTGCGCGCGACGGCTTGTCGGGGACGACCCGCCCTGCCTTGCTCGCTTCGCCGCTGGCGGAGCACGCCGCCGCCGCCGAGAATCGCCTGCTGCGCATCGAGAGCGGCTACGACGCGCTGCTGTTGCGCGTGCACCTGATCCGCGCGGCGCGTGCGTCGGTGGAGATCCAGACCTTCATCTGGACCAACGACGAATGCGGCCGCCTGCTGCTCTGGGAGCTGATCGAGGCCGCGCGCCGCGGCGTGCACGTGCGCATCCTCGCCGACCAGATGTTCTCCGAAAAGGATCCGGCGGTGATGGCGTTCCTCGCGACGGTGCACGCGAACTTCGAAGTGAAGCACTACCGTCCGGCTTTTTCGCGCATCGATCCGTCGCTCTGGCAACGGCTCGCGGCCGGCGCGCTGGCGTTCCACAGCACGAATCAGCGCATGCACAACAAGGTGATGATCGTGGACGGCGCCGTGCTCGTCACCGGCGGACGCAACGTCGAGAACACCTACTTCGATCACTCGACCGAGCTGAACTTCCGCGATCGCGACGTGCTCGCCACCGGGCCGGTCGTGGCGGCGGCGCGGAAATCGTTCGAGGAGTTCTGGGCGTTCCGCCATGCGGTGCCGAGTCGCGAGCTGCGCGACGTGGCGGCCGAGATCGTGCGCGGAAAATTCCGCCGCTACGACCGGCGCGAGGATTGGGATTTCGGCGGGCTGTTCGGCGAACTCGGTCGCGAGGCCGACGACGCGGCGCTGGTGCGCCAGCGGTTCGCGGCGCCGATGCGGACGGTGCGGCGCGCGGAGTTCGTCAGCGACGAGCCGGGGAAGTCGCGCGGGTGGTTCGGTCCGTTGCCGCGCAGCACGCGCGAGCTGACCGCCGCGCTGGAAAAATCGCGCGAACAGATCGTGATGCAGACGCCGTATCTCGTGCTCAGCCCGGCGGCGCGCCGGCTGTTCGCCGAGCTGCACGAGCGGCGTCCGAAGCTGCACGTCCGCATCTCGTCGAACAGCTTCGCCTCGACTGACAACCTGCTGGCCTACTCGGCGAACTACCGGTTGCGCGGCGTCTACATCGAGGATCTCGGCTTTCGGGTGCACGAATTCAAGCCGCGCCCGGCGGCGTGGCCGGCGCTGTTCCGCGGTCACGCGGCGATGGAGGCGCGCGCGGCGCCGCGGCTCGCGCAGGGCGCGCAGAAACGCGCGCCGTTCCTCTGCGTGCATGCGAAGTCGCTCGTCGTGGACGATCGCGTGGCGTTCGTCGGTTCCTACAACCTCGACCCGCGCTCCGAGCGGCTGAACACGGAGGCGGGCCTGCTGGTGGACGACGCGGATTTCGCGCGCGGGCTGCGCGCGGAGATCGAGCGCGATCTGTTGCCCGAGAACAGTTGGGTGATCGCCCGCCGCGACCTGCCGCTCGGGCTCGACAAGCTGAACGGCCTGATCGACGGCATGATCTCGCTCACGCCCTTCGAAATCTGGCCGGTGCGCAACACGTCGAGCTTCGATCTGCGGCCGGGGGCGGAGCCGGTGCCGCCGGAGCATCCCGAGTTTCATCGCCGCTACATCGAAGTCGGGTCGTTCCCCGGGACGGACGGCCTGCTGAGCCAGAAGGAAATTCTCACGCGCCTCTACAAAGCCGTCGGCGCGCCGCTGACCCCGGTGATCTGAGGCCGATCAGCGAGTTATTGTCGGGCCGGCGGCGCTCACTCGGCGAGGTGGCGTTCGATGCGGCGGTCGGGCACGAGCCACAGGAGCGCGACGGCGGCGTAGAGCGCGAGGCCGAGCCACGGTTGCAGGAACGCCAGGCCGATGCCCGCGGCGTAGATCGCGACCGAGATGCGGCCCTTGAAGTCGGAGCCGATCGCTCGCGTGAGCGCGCTGTCCGCCGGGTGCGCGTGCAGAAGCACGCGGACGAGGATGTAGTAGGCGATCGCCGCCATGATGAGCACGGCGCCGTAGAGGATGACGGCCGCGCGCGGAAAATGATTTTCGCCGAGCCAGCCCGTGACGAACGGAAACAGCGAGAGCCAGAACAACAGGTGCAAGTTCGCCCAGAGCACGGCGCCGTTCACGCGCTTCACGGCCTGGAAAAGGTGGTGATGGTTGTTCCAGTAGATGCCGACGTAGAGGAAGCTGAACGCGTAGCTGACGAACACAGGCCAGACCGGCGCGAGCGCGGCCAGCTCGATGCCGTGCGGCACTTTCATCTCGAGCACCATGATCGTGATGATGATGGCGAGCACGCCATCGCTGAACGCTTCAAGTCGGCCCTTGTGCATGGCGCGGGACGCTGGCGCGCCGGCGCGGCGGGCGCAAGCTGGAGGAAGGGACGGGAGCGGCGACGCGTCGGCGCGGCGGGTTTTTTCAGCCGCCTCACGGCGGCTGCTACGCGGAGGGCGGAGCCGCGGCGTTCAATGCGGCGGCTGGCGCAAGTAGCGGCTCACGGCTTGGGTGCGCGAGTGGACCTGGAGCTTTTCGTAGATGCGGCGAATGTAGGTGTTCACCGTCGGCACGCTGACGCCGAGCGTGTCGGAGATTTCCTTGTAGAGATAGCCCTTGCTCAGCAGGTCGAGGACCGATTGCTCGCGGGGCGAGAGCGACTCGAGGCTTTTGTCCACGGTGGGCGCGGCGGTGAACGACTGCACGACTTTGCGCGCGATGCCGGCGCTCATGGGCGAGCCGCCGGCGACGATTTGCTCGATGGCGGCGAGCAGGTCTTCGCGGCGCGTGCTTTTCAACAGGTAGCCGGTCGCGCCGGCGGCGAGGGCGGCGTAGATGTGTTCCGGGTCTTCGTAAACCGTGAGCATGAGAAATTGCGTCTGCGGCAGCAGCGGTTTGAGGCGGCGGACGGCTTCGACGCCGTTCATCTCGGGCAGGTTGATGTCGACGAGCACGACGTCGGGCCGTCGCGCGGGCAGCTCGGCGATGGCGGCGGCGCAGCGCGGATACGCGGCGAGGAGTTCGAGTCCGGGAGCGCTCGTGACGATCTCGGTGAGAATCTGCCGCGTGGGCTCGTCGTCCTCAATGAGCGCGAGTCGGGTTTTCATCGGCATGGAGTGGGGTGGGGAGGGGAACGTGGAACGTCACGACCGTGCCGCCGTTCGCGCCCGGCTCGATCGTGCAACGGCCGCCGACGTCGGTCATGTGCTGCTGCATGTTGCCGAGCCCGTTGCCCGAAGCGAGCGGCGAGACGATGGCGGGCGCGTCCGTGCGCGGCGCGAGACCGCGGCCGTTGTCGGCGATCGTGACGGTGAGCTGGCCGGGCGCGGCGGCGATGGCGATCGTGACTTCGGTGGCGGCGGCGTGCTTCACGACGTTGTGCAGCGCTTCGCGGCAGCCGAGGAAAAGCGCGTGGCGCAGGCGGCTCTCGAGCGCGAGCGGCGGCGGCGGATTGGGCGATTCGAGACGGCAGCGGAGGCCGGCGGCACCGAGCAGCTCCTGCGCGAAGTGACTCAGGTAATAGATGAAACTCTCGAGGTTGTCGTGCCGCGGGTTGACGGCCCAGACGATCTCGTTGAGCGCGCGGGTGACGCTGCGCGTGGACTCGTAGATTTTGTCGAACGTCGCGGCGTGCGGGCCGGTGTCGCGTTGCGCGGCCTGGGTGAGCAGGCTGATGCGCGTGAGCGTGGCGCCGATGTCGTCGTGGATGTCGCGGGCGATGCGGGTGCGCTCGCGTTCGATGGCGCGCGCGTGCTCGGCGGCGCGCAGGCGGAGTTTCAGACGGCGATGCGACCACGCGCGGGTCGCGGCCCAGATCGAGCCGAGCAGAGCGAGCGAGGTGGCGAACTCGATCCACGGCTCGCGCCACCATGGCGGATGCACGACGAGCGTGAGCAGCGGGGGCTGCACGTGCCACGGGCCGCCGCCGTTGCTGACCGTCGCGGCGAGCACGTAGCGGCCGGGCGGCAGGCGCGGGAACGTCGCGGTGCGATC
The DNA here is from genome assembly GCA_016187945.1 of Opitutia bacterium. GTDB lineage: Bacteria > Verrucomicrobiota > Verrucomicrobiia > Opitutales > Opitutaceae > Didemnitutus. The sequence continues at coordinate 137,726 of JACPIT010000004.1, read as the reverse complement.
GGCGCCGAGCACGGTCCAATCGGCGTCGAAGCCCTCGAGGCGCACGCGGAGCTGCGTGCTTTCGGGCGTGGCGAGGTTGAGCGCCGAGAGGCGCACGGCGGTCTTGCGCGTGGCTGCGGGCAGCTCGATCTCGGGCGCGACGGGTTGATCGCGATCGTCGAAGGTGACGCGTGCCACGCTGACGTTCGGCACGCTGTCGCGGCCGCGCGCGACGATGGCGGGATCGGTGCGCAGCACCCCGCGACGCGTGGCGAACCACAGCGTGCCGTCGTCGGCTTTCCACGCGGCGGGTTGGTAGAGGCCGAGGCAGGAGAGCGGGGGCACGCCGTCGTCGGCGCCGAGCGGGATGGTGTGCACGAAATTCGCCCGACCGTCGGCGAACGCGCGCAGTTGTGCGCCCGGCGCCCAATAGATCCCGGCGCGCGTGGCGAACCAGTAGCGGTCGTGGTCGTCGACGAGGATGGCGGAGACGTTGGTGTTGCCGAGGCCCTGGTCGCGTTCGAGGTAGCGCGCGTCGGCGTAATCGCGGCCGGCAAGAATCGCGACGCCGCGGCGCGTCGTGCCGACGAGCATGCGGCCGTCGGGCTCGAAATGGATCGCTTGCAGCGCGCCGCAGTCGGCGGCGCCGGGGAAGGCGACGCGCGTGAAGGCGTCCTGGTCGGTGGAGCGGAAGAGCTGGCCGTTCGCCGCGCCGAGCCAGATGCGGCCCCGTGCATCCTCGGCGAAGGCGCGCACCTCGCGGCCGTCGAAACCGCGCGCCGCGTCGAAATACGTCAGCGCGCCGTCGCGCCAGCGGGCGACGCGGTCGGGGTCGACGGCGAGCCAGTAGTCGCCGTTGCGCGCGACGAAGGTGGCGCGGATGTTGCGGAGGTTGTTGAGCGCGTCGATGCGCTCGACGTTGTCGGGCTGCGCGGCGGTGGTGCGAAAGACGCCAAGGCCGCTCGTGATCCAGACGCCGCCGTCGGGCGCGGGGTGCACGGAGCGCGCGCTGAATTGCCGCCAGTTCGCGCGGCGGGCGATCGGGTCGACGGCGCCGTCTTGCACGCGCGCGACGCCGCCGTCGCGGTTGGCGAGCCAGGCGACGCCGGTCGCGTCGGTGCAGACGGTGTAGCTGTAGTTGTCGAACAGGCCGCGGTCGCGGTCGAAGAGCTGGTGCGCCTGCGGGCGGAGGCGATTGAGGCCGCCGCCGTCGGTCGCGACCCAGAGGCTGCCGTCGGCGTCGTCGCACAGGCCGGCGATGTCGTCGCTCGACGTCGGCACGCGCAGCGTTTCGCCTCCGATCCAGCGAAACAGGCCCTGCGAGCGCGTGCCGAGCCAGAGGAAACCGTTTTGATCCTCGATGGCGACCTGGACGAAGTGCGCCACGAGCTCGGCGGGCAGCGGACGGACTTCGGCGAAGGAGCCGCCGTCCGGCAGCGCGCGCCAGAGCGAGGTGCGGTTGATGAGCCACACGCCGCCGGTGCGGCTGGAGACGAGGCGAAGGTCGGTCTCGCGCGCGGTGAGTTTCACTTCGAGGCAGTGCTCGCCCTCGATGCGGTGCACGGTGCTGGCCCAGGCGATCCAGACCCGGCCGCCGCCATCGCTCGCGAAGACGGGCGGGCGGTTGTTGCCGGCGGCCGCGGGCAATTCGTAGCGCGTGACGCTGGCGCCGAGGCGGCGGAGCAGCGTGCCGTCCTCGCAACCGATCCAGCGCGCGCCGTCGGGCGCGTAGAAGGCCGCGCGCGGCGCCTTGCCGGCCAGCGCGGGCTCGGCGTCGAAGGCGAACGCGCCGCCGCGCCACACGAAGCAGCCCGCGTCCGCGCTGCTCTCCGTGCGGTTGCCCGGCAGCACGAGCGTGCCGGCGTCGTCTGCGCCGGCGGGCACGGTGGCGAAGCCGCGCGGGAACGCGCCCACCGGGACCGCGACCGGCTCGAACGTCGTGCCGTCGAAGCGGCCGAGGCCGGTCTTGCTCACGACCCAGAGGAAACCCGGCGCGTCCTGCCGCACGCCGACGAGGTCGGCCGGGTTGAAACCCTCGCGCTCCTGCCAATGGCGCAGCGTGTAGGCCGGCGGCACGTGCGCGGCCGGCGGCGCGTCCGCCGCGCGCGCGGAGGCCGCGAGCGCCAGCGCCGCGAAGGCCCGCAGCAGCGCCGCGAAGCGCCGGGCGGCAGGGGAGGGGTGACCGATCATGGGGCGAACGCCGCAGTGAAAGGCGAGCCGGCCGCCGACGGCAACGCTCGTTCGCGCGATGACACGCCGGACGCGTCGTGAGAATTGACGACGAGACGCGCCGGCCGGCTCGGGTGCATAGTGCGGCGCCGCGCGCGGGAGGCGCTCATCGCCCCCGAATGGCGTCGTCCGCGCGCGGCCGCTGTTTTTTCTGCTATTCCCCGTCGCCGTTCGCGGTGCCTCCCCGGCTGTTTTCCCCACATGTTCCTCGCTCTCGTCCGTCCTGTCCGCCGCGCGCTCGCGCGTGGCGGCGCCGTCATTGCCGCGCTGCTCGCGCTCGCCGCTCCGCTCGCGCGCGGCCAGCTCAAATGGTCCGCCTACGACCCGGCGACGGGCGCGTTGCTGGGCGGCACGACGTTCGAGCAGGCGGCGACGTTCGATCCGGCGACCAACAGTTACGCGCTGACCATCCCGGCGAACTCCGCCGTCACATTCGTGGCGACGAATTTCATCCCCATCGACATGGCGAAGCCGGCTTCGAGCAGCACGACGTCGACGATCACGTTCCAGGTGCAGACTTCGGCGGGCGGTTTCAGCTCGATCAACAAATACACGAACTTCGGCCTGTTTCACTACCCGGCCGGCGGCGCGCCCTCGGAGACGTCGAACAATGCCACGACGCACTCCGGGTTGTGGGTCAGCGCCTATAACAACGGCACGACGGTCTACCAAACGAAACCCTGCGGCAGCCCGAATTCCGCCGCCTACTCCTTCGCCTCCGGCCCCGACTACAAGCTCGCGTCGAGCAACATTTCCCAGGGCGCGACCGGCTTCGGCCTCGGCACGTCGCGCCTGACGGGCGTCGGCACGATCGCCGACAGCACGACTTACAACGTCACGTTCCGCGTGCGCGCCAACTCCGCCGGCACGACGCAACTCGGCAGCAGCGCGACCGAGGCGGCGGGCGGCGCCGTCTGGGTCGACGCGGCGACCGGCGGCACAAATTTCAAGCAGGCCGTCTACAGCAGCACGACGAACAACGGCTTCACCTGCCCGGCCGCGATGAACGAGTTCGCGTTCTACTTCGAGAACGGCTCCGCCAACGCCGTCACGCTCACGCTCGCCAATCTCCAGGCCTACACCAGCGGCGGCACGACGTTCGTGATGGGCCCGGCCTATTTCACGACGCAGCCGCCAGCGAACATTACCGCCACCGTCGGCGGCGTGTTGACGATCGCGGCGACGCCCGTCGCCGCCTCGGTCTCCGGCGGACCGGCGACGACTTACCAATGGCAGTTCAGCTCCGACGACGGCGCGAACTACAGCGACCTCGACGCCGGCGCCAACGCCTCGGCGGCCACGACGTCGCTCTCGATCTCCAACACCCAATCGAGCCACGCCGGCAAATACCGGCTCAAAGCCACGACGACCTACACCGGCGCCGTCAGCGGCGCCACGACGCTCACGAGCTACAGCAACACTTCGACCGTGGCGGTGACGACGGATGCGTTGCCGCCCTCGATCGTCACGCCGCCGGCCGCCGCGTCGATCCTCGTCGGCGGCGCGAACACCTTCACCGTCGTCGCGGGTGGCTCGACTCCGTTCACCTATCAATGGAGCCGCAGCACCGACGGCGGCGCGAATTACTCGGACATCTCCGACGCGACCAGCTCGAGCTACACGCTCTCGAACGCCGCGCTGGCCGACACCGGCCTCTATCGCGTGACCGTGACCAACTCGGAAGGCAGCGCGACCAGTTCCGCCGCCACGCTGACGGTGCAGCAAGCGCCCGTCATCAGCGCGCAGCCGGTCGGCGGCACGCTGGCGCCCGGCGGTTCGATCACGCTCGCGGTCACCGCCACCGGCACGCCGGCCCCGACTTACCAGTGGAAGAAAAACGGCGCCACGATCTCCGGCGCCACGTCGTCGTCCTACACGATCTCGTCCGCCACCGGCGCCGACACTGCGAACTACACCGTCACGATCGCCAACTCCGTCGGCTCGGTCACGAGCGCCACGGCATCCGTGGTTGTCGCGTCGTCGACGATGGCTGCGACCGCGCTCGCGCCGGCGGCGAGCGGCACCTGCAACCCCGACGCGCGCCTCGCGATCACGTTCAACGAGACGCCGACCATCGGCGTGTCCGGCTATCTGCGCATCTACGACGCCGCGAACGACTCCGTCGTCGACACGATCGACCTGGTCGCCGCCACCGCGGCGCGCGACACGCTCCGGGCGGCCAGCACGCTTTCGACGCAGTTGCTCCCCGTGCAAGCGAAGGCTATCGGCGGCATCACGACGAATTTCAACTACTACCCGATCACCGTCTCCGGCAACACCGCCACGATCTACCCGCGCAACGGCGTGCTCGCCTACGGCAAGACCTACTACGTGAAAGTCGACGCGGGCGTCTTCGTGAACGCCGCCGGCGAGGCCTTCGCCGGCATCGCGGATACCACGAGCTGGCGCTTTACCACGAAGAGCGCCGGCCCGGCGAGCGGCGCGACGAGCCTGACGGTGGCCGCGGACGGCTCGGGCGATTTCGACACGGTGCAAGCCGCGCTCGATTCCATCCCGGCGAACAACACCACGCCCACCGTCATCCGCGTGAAGAGCGGAACGTATTTCGAGGAAGTCGGTTTCCAGTCGAAGCACTACGTCACGATCCTCGGCGAGGACGCCGATCAGACGATCATCGCGTATCCGAACAACAACACGTTCAACAACGTCTCCGGCGTCTACCACCGCGCCACGCTCGTCGCGCAGAGCGTGCACGATTTCACGCTCGCGAATCTCACCGTGAGCAACACGACGCCGCAAAACGGCTCGCAGGCCGAGGCCATCGTGCTCAACGGCACCAGCGCCACGAGCGGCCGCAACGTCGTCACGCGCTGCAAATTTTTCAGCTACCAGGACACCGTCCAATTCAACAAGCAGACCTACGTCAGCGACTGCACGATCTGGGGCGACGTCGATTTCATGTGGGGCGACGGCCCGGCGTTTCTCGAGAATTGCGACATCCGAATGTTCCGCAGCGGCGGCTACTTCACGCAAATCCGCAACGGCAGCAGCACGCACGGCTACGTCTTCGTGAACTGCCGCTTCACCGCGCCCGCCGGCGTCACCGGCACCTACTTCGGGCGCATCGATCCGACCGCGTATCCCTACAGTGAAGTCGTCGTGCTCGACTCGACGATCGGCGACGCCACCAACAACGCGTTCCTCGCCACCGCCACCGGCGCCAACGGCTCGAACTACACTGCCGGCTGGTGGCTGCTCAACGGCGTGACGACCGCCGCGAATGCGAGCAACGTCCGCTATTGGGACGGCAACAACGTCGACGGCGCCGCCGCCGCGACGAGCAACCCCGACAGCAACGCGTTCACCACGATGCCGGCCGACGCCACGACGCTCGCGAACTACCGCAGCGCCGCGTGGGTGCTCAACACCAGCATGGCCGGCGCGGTGAACGGCTCGTGGACGCCCGCGCTCGCGCCGCTCATTGCCCAGCAGCCTGCTGCGCAGACCGTCGCGCTCGGCGATCCGGCGACGTTCAGCGTCACCGCCCTCGGCGTGCCCGCCGCGACCTACCAGTGGTATAAAGACGGCAACGTCATCTCGGGCGCCACCGCCGCGACCTACACCATCGCCGCCGCCGGCGCCTCCGATCCGGCCGCCTACAGCGTCGTCGTCACCAACTCCGCCGGCAGCGCCACGAGCGACCTCGCGCCGCTCACCGTGACCGGCATCGTCGTCGCGCCGACGATCCTGACGCATCCCGCGTCCGTCACCGTCGCCGAGACCGGCAGCGCCACGTTGAGCGTCGCCGCGACCGGCACCGATCCGCTGAGTTATCAGTGGAAAAAAGGCGCCGACGACCTCCCCGGCGCGACCGCCAGCTCCTACACGATTTCCAACGCCACGAGCGCCGACGCCGGGAGCTACACTGTCGTCGTCTCCAACTCCGCCGGCTCGGCGACCAGCAACGCCGCCGTGGTGTCCGTCAAAGCCAGCGCCGCCGTCGTGCTCGACGGCTACGCCGCGTCCGTGACCGGCGGCGCGGCGGGCCCGACCGTCACCGTCAGCACCGTCAACGATCTGAAAAACTACGCCAAAGCTGCGACGCCCTACACGATCGTCGTCTCCGGCACCATCGACCTCGGCGAGGCCGGCCGCGTGAACGTCACGTCGAACAAGACCATCCGCGGCGCCAACGTCAGCTCCACCATTCTCGGCACGGTCAACATCAGCAATTGCGACAACGTCATCGTTTCCAACCTCAACATCTCCGCGAACACCGGCCTGCCGTCCGAGAACGACGGCGTCACCATCGCGTCCTCCACGCGCGTCCTCGTCACGAAGTGCACAATCTACAACGCCACCGACGGCAACCTCGACGTCATCAACGGCTCCGACCTCGTCACCGTCTCGTGGTGCAAATTCTACTACACGCGCGACAACGGCCACAACTTCTCGAATCTCGTCGGCTCGTCCGACACCGACACGGGCACTGGCGACGGCCTCACGAATTACCGCATCTCGTGGCATCACAACTGGTGGGCCGCCGGCGCCAAGCAGCGCATGATCGCGTGCCGCTTCGGGTCGTCCCACATGTTCAACAATCTCTGGGACTGCGCCGGCGACGACTACTGCACCGAGTCGCGCAACATCGCCTCGATCCTCTCCGAGCATAACTACTACGACGGCGTCGACGATCCGCTCGCCAAGCGCACCGCGCTCGTCACTGACGTCGGCCTGCTCATGACGATCGGCAACGTCTTCAACGCCTGCACCGGCACGCAACTCGTCAGCAGCGACGCAGTTTTCTCGGCGCCGTATGCCTACCGCGTGTTCCCGGCCGCCGCCGTCCCCGCGCTCGTGCGCGCCGGCGCCGGCAACACGATCGAAGATGCCCCCGCCGCCTACGCCGCCGCCGCGCTGGGTCCGGCGGGCGCCGTCTACGCCGGCGACACCGTCACGCTCACCGCATCGCCGAGCGGTTTCACGCCCACCTCCTACCAATGGCGCTACAAGAACGCCGCGCTCGCCGGCGCCACCGCGGCCACGCTCACGCTCGCCGACGCGCAGGACGCCAACGAAGGCGCCTACACCGTCGTGCTGGGCCTCGACGACGGCAGCTTCGTGGTCAGTTCGCCCTACACGCTGACGGTCGACCTCTCGCCGCGCCAGACCTGGCGCCAGCAGAACTTCGGCACGATCGCCAACACCGGCAACGCCGCCGACAGCGCGGACCCAGACTCCGACGGCCTCTCGAATCTGGTCGAATACGCGCTCGGCCTCGACCCGAACGTCGCCTCCGCGACCGGCGCGCCCGCGATGAGCACCGACGACACGAACTGGGTCTACACCTACACACGCCCCGCCTCGCGCGCCGATCTCGCCTACGACGTCGAAGCCTCCACCGACCTCGCGACGTGGAGCGCGAACGGTGTCACGCACACGCTCGTTTCCACGACCGGCGGCGTCTCCACCTACACGGCCACCTATCCGCGCGCGTCGGCCGACAAGCTCTTCTTCCGTCTGAAAATCACGTCGCCGTGACGAGTCGCGCCGGCCGCGAGCCGGCCTCCGCGGCGCGGCGGCGGCGCGCGTCATGCGTTCGCATGACATGACGTCTTTGTCAGCTCCTGCTATTTTCAGGCTCCCCCATTCTCGCGTGCGTCCGCGCGCGAAAAGCGCCGCCCCGGCGCCTCACCTCAGTCCCACCCCTCGCCCCATGACCCTCCGTCGTCTCGCCGTTGCGGCGGTCGCGCTGTTCGCGTCCGCCAGTTGTTTTGCCCAGACGTTCCTCTGGAACACCTACAACGAATCGTCGTTCTCCGACGCCGTCGCGTCCGGCAACTCCGTCACCGTGACCGTCGCCGCCAACAGCCGGCTGACGTTCTTCACGACGTCGTTCACGCCGATCGCGCTCACCAACGGCACGACGAAGATGGTCAACTTCACCGTCGCCTCGACCGGCGGCCTCACCGCCGCCGACACGACCACGACGCGCGCGCTCTACGCCGGATTTTTCAACACCGCGAGCACCACGAGCGGCGCCACGCGCTTCGCCGACGACACCGGTTACCTGCTCCGCTGGAATCCCGGCAGCACCGGCAACGGCTACCTCGAATACCAGGAGCGCGGCTCCGGCGCCGTGAACAGCCTCTACAACGGCTACACCGCCGCGACGAACTTCGGCGTCGGCAGCAGCGGCGCCGCGGTCGAACTGCTCGACAACACGAGCTACACGTTCTCCACGCGCCTCGTGATGTCCGCGGGCGGCGCGTTCTCCTTCGGCACGTCGTCGAACTCGACCAACTACGGCGCATCGATCAGCGGCCTGCCCGCGACCTACTACGGCTACACCAACACCGATGCGACGCCCGTGAGCAGCTTCGACATGTTCGCCGTGCTCCTGCAAAACACGACCGGCTCGGATGTCTCGTTCACGCTCACGATGGACACGGCCACTCTCGTCGGCAGCTACAGCGCCGTGCCCGAGCCCTCGACCTACGCCGCGCTCGCCGGCCTCGCCGCGCTCGGCCTCGTCGCCTGGCGCCGCCGTCGCGCGACGGTCTGACGCGAACACCGTTTTGGGATTAGGTGCGCCGCGCCGAGAGAATTCTCGGCGCGGCATTTTTTTCGCGGCACGCGTCGAGGTCGCGCGGTGCTTCAGCCCGCGCTGAGAATCCTCCCGTGCAGTTTGAAGCACCGCATTCCCGCCACCGCGCGCTCGCGCCGATGCGGGGCGTCGGCGCGATTTTTCGCTCGCCGTTCCGCACGTCACGCCGCGTCCGCGCGTGACGCCGCGCTCGCCCGCGTGGCACAGCGCGCGAAAAAATCTCCCGCCCCCGAGCCCAGGTGTTCGCCCTCATGATTTTTGAGGACATGACGCGTCCCACGCCGCGCGCTATTCTTCTGCCGCGGCTTCGATCCGCATCACCCCGTGCATCGCGCTCTCGCGCGATGCATTTCCCCCGAACCCCCGACTCCTCCTCCTCGCATGCGCACGTCTCTGCGTCGTCTCGTCGTGCTCGGCTTTTTGCCGGGCATCTTGTCTCCGCTCGCTCTCGCCACCACCTACACCGTCACCGCCGGCAGCGCGAGTGACCTCCAATCGAAAATGAACGGCGCGGTCGCCGGCGACACCATCCAGGTGCCCTACGCGACCTACACCACCGCCTTTCTCTCGAACCAGAGCGGCGGCGCCGGCACGTCGTCGTCGAAAGTCACCGTCGTCGGCACCGGCTCGAGCCGGCCGATCTTCGATTTCAACTGGTCCAAGAGCAGCAGCAAGAGCGGCCTCGAACTCGTGAAGAACTACTGGAATTTCCAGAAACTCGAGCTCAAGCACTCCGCCACCACCGGCATCAACATCTACGCCAGCGGCACGACGCTCTTCGGCCTCTACGCGCACAACAACTGGAACACGAACATCCAGATCTACGGCGGCAACAGCTCGTATTCGCCCGCCAGCAACACCGTCCAATACTGCGATTCCTACTACGCCGCCTACGCCGACTCGAACACCGCGCTCGCCGACTACGGCAGCGGCACCAACGTCGGCAACGCCGACGGCTTCACCTGCAAGTTCGCCTACATCGGCAGCGGCAATGCCTTCACCGGTTGCCGCGGCTACTACAACGGCGACGACGGCTGGGATTTCTGGGCCGCGCCGCAGAAGATCACGGTCACGAACTGCATCGCCTACCGCAACGGCTACTTCTCCAACAACAGCTCCTCCGGCGGCGACGGCAACGGCATCAAGATGGGCGGCGACGGCAGCACGCCCGAGAAGCACACCGTCTCGAACTGCATCGCCTCCACGAACCGCAACAACGGCTTCGACTACAACGGCACGCCGACGAGCGGCGAGACGCTCAGCCAGAACACCGGCTACAGCAACGGCGCGCGCAACTTCCGCCTCTCCGACGCCTCCGTCAGCCTCAGCTACACGCTGACGAACAACCTCTCCGTGCTCGGCGCCTCCGCCGACAACCCGCCCGTGGCCGGCTCCGGCAACGTCTGGGAAAACAACTCCTACACCGCGAGCGTCTTCACTTCGACCAGCGTCTCGCTCGTCACGCGCAACGCCGATTGGAGCCTCACCTACGGCAACTACCTGAAGCCGACGAGCGCCTCCGGCCTCACCGGCAAAGGCGCCTCGCTCTGACGCTCGTATCCAGGTGGAGCGCGTTGACCCCAACGCGCTCTTGGCCGCCGCTCGCGAACCAGAACGCGTTGAAGTCAACGCGTTCCACCGGCGAAGCAGTTCGTCCGCCGCGACGCGAGATCGCGGCGTTCCGTTTCTCCTCTTCCGGTTCCGCCGCGCTCTCTGCGCTTCCCCACGGCATTTCCCCGAATGAAATCCCTCCTCGCCGCCGCCTCCTGTCTGCTCGCCGGTCTCGCGCTCGGCTACGCGCTCGCTCGCTCCCGTCCCGTCGTCGCCGATTCGCCCGCGCGGACTGCCGCGCCCGCTCTCGCCGCTGCCGAGCCGGCGCGCGCCGCGCCGTTCGACCCCGCGACCGCGCGCGACGAGCTCGCCCGCGCGCTCGCCGCGCCGGCCTCGCAGGCGACCGACGAAACGATCCTCGCCGCGCTCGAGCGCCTCGCCGCCACCGACCCCGCCGCCGCGCGCGCCGCCGCCCTCGCGCAACCCAACGTCCGCCTTCGCTGGGAAATGACCCGCGCCGTCCTGCGCGGCTGGGCCCGGCTCGATCCGGACGCGGCCGTCGCCTGGGCGCTCGGCGAGCAACGCGTGCTCGCTCCGCCCATCGCCGTCGAAGCCGTGCTCGAGGGTCTCGTGCCCGTGCAACCCGCGCGCGCCGTCGCGCTCGTCGAGCGGCTGTCGCGCGAGGCGGCTCCCGCGCTGCGCGCGCCCTTCGGCACGGCGCTGATCGCCCAGCTCGCCCGCCACGGCGAGTTCGCGACCGCGGCCCGGTTTGCGTCCGTCGGCGACGCGGGCATTCGCGCCGATTGGGTCGCGATGAGCTACAACATCTGGGCGACGCACCAGCCCGATGCCGCCGCCGCCGCGCTGGCCTCGCTCGACGACGCGGAGCTGCGCGCCAAAGCGTCGTCCTCCGTCGTCGAAGGCTGGGCCGTCGCCGATCCGCGCGGGCTCGCCGAGCATTCGCTGCGCCTGACCGACGCCGCCGAGCGCGACCGCGCGCTCACGGAGGCCTTGCGCAGTTGGGCGTTCGCCGACGCCGATGCCGCCGCGGCCTGGGTCGGACATGTCGAAGGCTCGACCAACATCGATGCCGGCGTCGCCACCGTCGCCAAATCCCCGGCCTTTGTCGCGCAGCCCGCCGCCGCGCTCGCCTTGGCGCGCGTGATCGACGACCCGCAGCTCCGCACGACGACGATCGGCGACATCGTGCGCGAGTGGTCCGGCACCGACCCGCGCGCCGCGCTCGCCTACGCCTCCGCCTCGCCCGATCTCGACGAGGCGAGCCGCGCCTCGCTCCTCGCCCAGTTGCGCGCGCGCTGAGGTCCGGCGGGTTGCGAATCCGCCGTGAAGTTTCCCGCGGGCACGACGCGCGCCGTGAAACCGTTTGCGCCGGTCGCGCGTAGTCCTACGGTGCCAACCATGAGTGACTTTGCTCCCGCCGCCGAGGTCGCCTCCGCCCGCGACCTGCTCGTCCGCCTCAAGGCCACGATGCGCGATACCATCAAGGGCAAGGACGACGTTATCGACCAGACGCTCGTCTGCCTGCTCGCCGGCGGACACCTGCTGATCGAGGATTTGCCCGGCGTCGGCAAGACCACGCTGGCCTACTCGCTGGCGCGCGCGATGGACGCGAGTTTCTCGCGCATCCAATTCACCAGCGATCTGCTGCCGAGCGACGTCACCGGCGTGTCGATCTACGACGAGACGGTGAGGGAGTTCGTCTTCAAGCCCGGCCCCGTCTTCGCGAACATCGTGCTCGCCGACGAGATCAATCGCGCCACGCCCAAAACGCAGTCCGCGCTGCTCGAAGTCATGGACCGCGCCAAGGTGACGGTGGATGGCGCCGCGCACGCGGTCGGCGCGCCGTTCATGGTCGTCGCCACGCAAAACCCGGTCGACTACGAGGGCACATTTCCGCTCCCGGAAAGCCAGATGGACCGCTTCCTGATGCGGCTGCACATGGGTTACCCGCAGCCGGCCGACGAACTGGAAATCCTCCGCGCGGCGAAAACCAGCTACGACGCCATCGCGCTCGACCCGGTGGCGACGCGCACCGACTTGCTGAAACTCCAGGCGCTCGCGGGAAAGGTTTTCGTGGAGGACAGCGTGCTCGACTACCTTTTGAAGATCGTCACCGCCACGCGCACCGAGACCGAGTTCAAGGCCGGCGTCAGCGTGCGCGGCGGGCTCGCGCTGCGCTCGGCCGCACAGGCGCGCGCGCTGTTGCTCGGACGCGATTTCGTAATTCCGAGCGACGTGCAGGAAATGACCGGACCGGTGTTCGCGCACCGCCTCGGGCTGGCGCGGCAGACCTCCGACGCGCTCGAGGAGCGCCGCACGGTGCTCGCCGCGCTGCGGCGGATCGTGGGAGCGATTCCGACGCCCGAGTGACGCGCGCGCTGCGCGCGCGAAGCTCCAAGCTCCAACATCCAAGCTCCAGAGAATGACCAAGCTCCAAACTCTTGAATGCGCTGCTCGGGCGAGGGGCATTTTCTCGCTTGGTGCTTTTTTGGCGCTTGGCGCTTGGAACTTGGAGCTTCCGCGCAGCGGCCGGCGGGGCGGGTCATGAAAGCCCACGCTGCGGTCATCTCGTCCCCGAGCCCCGCCGATTGGTCCGGCCCCGGCGCGCCCGATCGTGCACGGCGCGTCTTTTCGTGGCAGACGCTCGTCTGGTCGCTGGTCTTCCCGCCGAAACGTCACCGCATCGGCGTGACGCTGCCGGGCATTTTTCTGATCGGCCTCGCGATGGGCATCGGCACCGCCGCCTACAACACCGCGAGCAACATCCTGTTCATCACGCTCTCCCTGTTGCTCGCCTGCCTGTTGCTCAGCGGGCTGATGTCGTGGTTCAACTTCATGGGACTGTGCTGGCGGCTGCGGCCGACGGCGGCGTGGCGCGCGGGACACGAGACGATCGTGACCGTGGAGGTGAAGAACACGAAGCGCTGGCTGCCGACCTACGGGCTGTGGTTCGACCTCGCGACACATCCGCGCGCGAAGGAATCCGATCCCGGCCCCGATCTCTCGAAGGAGCGCGTGCGCGAAATCCTCGCCGCGGCGGAGAAGGCCGTGACGCGCGGACGCGTCTTCCTGCGCGAGCGGATCGAGCCGGGCGCCGACTTGACGCTCGAGTGGGTGCACAAGCCGGAGCAGCGTGGCGAACACGTGCTCGAACTCGCGGCGATCGGCTCGTTTTTTCCGTTCGGCTTTCTGCGCAAGAGCGTGGGCACCGGGCTGCGGCGCGCCGTGCTGGTCTGGCCGGCGCAGATCGAATACCAGTGGCGCGGCGCCGCCGCTGCGACCGGTGGCGCGGAAGGCGTGCGTTCCGTGCGCGCGGGAGCGGGCGAGGATTTGCTGGCGTTGAGGCGCTACCAATCGGGCGACTCGCACCGGCTCGTGCACTGGAAAGCCAGCGCGCGGCTCGGGCAATTGATGGTGCGGCAGTTCGCGGCGGAGAGCCCGGAGGGCTACGCGTTGTGCGTGGAGGCAGCGGCGGAACTGTGGACGCGGGCGGAGCAGTTCGAGACGTTGTGTCGTTTCGCGGCGACGCTCGCGGAGGATTTGTTTGCGGACGGACGCCTGCGCGGCGTGAGCGTGAACGGCCAGTGGGTCGACACGCGGCGGTTGCGCGATGTCGAGGCGGTGTTGGATTTGCTGGCGGTCGCCGAGCCTGTAGGGCGGGGTCTCCCGACCCTGCCGCGGACGTCGGTTGACCTGCGCGACACGGCGGGGTCGGGAGAACCCACCCTACATCCATTAGCAGCGGGTAGGGCGAGTCGTCCCGACGAGCCGCGCGCGACGGAGCGGCTCGTCGGGGACGACTCGCCCTACCGGGCGGGCGGTGACCGCCGGGATGTTTCTCGCAACCTCATCACGTTCGCGCCCGAAGGAGCGCGCGGTGTCACGGCCTATGTCGATGGCGTCCCCACGGCCTCAGCTTAGTCTCGACGAGTTGCGGCGGCTCAAGTGGCTGCTCGGCGGCGTGCTCGCGCTCGTGTCGTTGTGGACCGTGTTCTTCCTCGACGTGGAGGCGCTCGGGCTCGTCGCGGTCGCGAGCGTGGTGATCGGTGCGGCGGTGGTCTGGCCGCAACTCCCCGCGCGTGTGCCGGCGCTCGTCTGGCGGCTGGCGGTGCCGGCGATCATCGCGGCGGTCGCGGCGGATTTCTATTTCAGCAGCGAAACGCTGCCGGTGCTCATCCGGCTGGCGGTGCTGCTCGTGCTTTATCGAGCGGTGGCGTATCGGCGGAAGCGCGAGGATTTGCAGCTCATCGTGCTCGGTTTGTTCCTGATCGTCGTGGCGGGCGTGTTGACGGTGGCGATGGAGTTCGCGGCGTTGCTGCTGGTGTTCACGGCGTGCGCGCTGGGGTTTTTGTTCGTCGTGACGCTCATCGACATGGTCGACACCGGTCCGCGCGTGATGCGGCCGGAGGAGATGCGCGAAGTGCCGGCGTGGGCGCGCGGGGCGTGGCGGCCGTTTTTCGCGAAGCTGCGCGCGGTGGCCGACTGGCGGCTGCTCGGCTTCGGCGGCGCGTTGTTCCTGGGCGTGGTCGGCGTGTCGGCGTTGCTGTTTCTGCTCATCCCGCGCTTCGAGATCGGGAGCAGTTTCTTTTTGGACAAATACATCACGCGCAAGAGCCGGACCGGCTTCTCGGAGACGGTGCGTTTCGGCGACGTGAGCGAACTGGTGCAGGACAACAGTGTGGCGCTGCGCGTCGATCTCGCGAGCGGCGCGAAGCCGAACGCCGATCTCTACTGGCGGCTCGTCACGCTCGACGAATACACGCCGCAGGGCTTCCGCGTCTCGAGTTGGATGAAGGCGCATCTCCGCGCGAGTCAGAGCGTGAAACGCGTGGTGCCGGGCGGCGGCGCGTGGACGGCGGGGCAGATGGTGCCCGGCCTGTGGACGGTTTACGTCGAGCCGGGCGTGAGTCGCTACCTGCCGTTGCCGGGATCGTTCGCGGTGTTGCGGCTGCGCGACATCGCGGCGGTGCAGGTGAGTCTGCCCAACCGGCTCGTCGCGCTGCAAAACGACCCGGCGACGATGACGGCGTTCCAGATCGAAGGCATTTCGCTCGCGCCCATCGTGCGCGACGCGGGATTTGCGGCGTTGCTGAGCGGCTGGGTGCGCGGCGACGAGGCCATGCGGCGCGAGCGGCGCTACGACGCGCGGACGACGCTCGCCGGACCGGCCGGCGTGGACAACGAGGCGGTGTTGCACCGGGTCGTTGCCGAGGTGACGGGCGGCGCGACGTTGCAGCCGGAGCAATTCGCCGAGCGCGCGACGGCGTGGCTGCGGAAGCGGCACGCGTATTCGCTCTCGGTGCGCATTCCGCGCGGGAGCGGCGACGACATCGTGCGCTGGCTCGACTCGAACGAACCGGGTTTCTGCGAGCACTTCGCGTCGGCGCTCGCGGTGGTGTGCCGCGCGGCGGGACATCCGGCGCGGGTCGTCGCCGGTTTCCACGGCGGCGCGCTGAACGGCTTCGAGGATTACCTGATGGTGCGCAACTCGGATGCGCACGCGTGGGTGGAGGTTTTCAACGGACGCGACGCTTGGACGCGCGTCGATCCGACGCCCGGCGGCGCGGTGGGCGAGCGCGCGAGCGAGGTCGCGCAAGCGGCGGAGCGGGAGCGCGACAACAGTTGGACGGCGCGGCTCGATAGCTTGCGCGTGCTGTGGTATCGGCGCGTGGTGAATTTCGATTCGCGGCAGCAAGTCGAGCTGCTCGACAGCGTGAAGAGCGCGACGACGAGCACGGGCGACGTGCTGCGCGCGCGACTCGAGGAATGGGCGAAGCGCGTGAAGGCGTGGCTCGCGGGCCCGTGGAATTGGGCGCGGGTGGCGCGGGCGTTGGCGGGGATGGCGTTGGCGTCGGCGGTGCTCGTCGGCGGCGTGCGCGCGGCGCGGTGGCTGTGGATGCGCTGGCAGCTTTGGCGGAATCCGGCGGCGTTCGATCCGGTGCGACGCGAGGCGGGAGCGCATCTCGCGCGGCTGCGCGAGATGCGAAGCACCAAGCACCAAGCACCAAGCGTGCAAACGAGGGGACGCGAAGTCGAATGGGGAATCGTCGTAGACGAGTTGCAGCGTCTGCGCTACGGGCGGCGCGAGACGTGGCCGGAGCCGCGCGGGGTTTTCCGGCGGGCGCGGAAGGTGGCACGCGGGTAGGATGCGGACCGCGAACTGGTGCGTCGTAGCGGAAGCCGTGAGGCTTTCGCGAGTCAGCGTGCGAAATTCTGACGAATGCGCCGTCGAGCGGTGTGCGAACTTCTGACGAGTTCCGCTACATTGCGCCGTGGCGCGGCTCGTCGGGACGACTCGCCCTACCTTGCGATGCGGGCCATCACTTCAGCTTCAAATCCGGCCGCGCGGCGGTGGCGGTCTTTTTCTCGACGAGTTTGCGGATGATCTCGTTCGCCACGGGGGCGGCGTTCAGGCCGCCGCCGTAGGTTTCGCCGATGGTGTCGCCTTCGAGGGCGACGGCGATGGCGATCTCGGGGTCCTCCGCGGGCGCAAAACAGATGAACCAGGCGATGTTTATTTTTCCGGCGAACTTCCCGTCCTTGTAGACGTCTTTCTGCGCGGTGCCGGTTTTGCCGGCGATTTCGATGCCGGAAACGCGATAGGGGCCTTTCGTGATGATCGAAGCGGTGCCGAAAGTCGTTGTGCCGATCATGCCGGTGACGATCGCATCGCGTTCGTGGTCGGAGAGGCCGATCGGCGGCGCGTGCTGCGTGGGGGCGTTGTCGCGATGAATGAGCGTGGGAATCGTGTAGAGCTCGTTGCGCGCGACCGACGCCGTGAAACACGCCATCTGGAGCGGCGTGACGAGCAGGAAGCCCTGGCCGATGGAGTAGTTCGCGGTGTCGCCGCCATACCAGCTCTCGCCCTTGCGCAGCTTTTTCCACGCGGTGTCGGGGACGAGCGAAGCGCCGGTTTCACTCGGCAACTCGATGCCGGTGCGGAGGCCGAAGTGGAATTTGCGGGCTTCTTCCGCGATGCCGTCGGGCGTGGTGAGGCGGCCGGCTTCGTAGTAGTAGATGTCGCAACTGTGCGCGATGGCGTCGGAGAGTGTGACGTAGCCGTGGTGGCCGCGGCCGTTGTCGCAGTAGAAGGTGCGGCCGCCGATCTGCACGGTGCCGTCGCAGAACGTGATCGGGCGGTCGGGCACGATCGCGGCGTGCTGGAGCGCGGCGATGGTGGTGAGAATCTTGAAGGTCGAGCCCGGCGGGTAGAGGCCGTTCATCGCCTGGTTGAGCCAGGCGCCGGAGTCGTTGATTTCCTTGGCGGTGGCGGAGGCGAGGCGCGGGACGAATTTGTTGAGGTCGTAGTCGGGCTTCGAGGCCATCACGAGCACCTCGCCGGTGCGGACGTCGATCGCGACCGCCGCGCCGGTGCGGTCGCCGATAGCTTCCTCGGCGGCGAGCTGGAGATCGATGTCGAGCGACGTGGTGAGGTTCTGGCCCTGCTTCGGCGCCTTTTTCTCGAGGGGCGGATTGATTTTGTAGCCGGCGGGATCGACGCGAAAAATGGCGCCGCCGGCCTGGCCTTGGAGCGTGTCGTCGAATTTTTTCTCGAGGCCGTCGCGGCCGAACGCGCCCTTCATCTTGAACGTGAGCAGATCGTCGCTGCCGAAGTCTTCCGCCTCGGGGTCGTTGTCGACGCCGACGTAGCCGAGCACGTGCGCGGCGGCGCTGCCGTGGGGATAGTGGCGCACGCTCGAGGCGAAGACTTGCAGCGGCGAGTTGACGGGGAGTTTCTCGACGAGGCGCGCGTATTCCTCGGGCGAGAGATCGTCGAGCAGCGTGAACGGGAGCAGCAGCGTCTGGTTGAAATGCCGGTCGAGATCGCGGGGCTTCACCTGCTCGCGTCGGGCGAGGATGCCGTTGATCTGATCGAGATAGCGCTGCGCGACGGACTGGCGGGCGATGCGCGCGAGCTGGTCGCCCGAGGGGCGGTCGTTTTTCGGAAGCTGGCGGTAGTTCTCGAGGATGCGGCGGTATTCGGCGCGCAGCTCGCCGCGGAGATCGGCGAGGTTGAGCACGACGGAGAAACGCGCGCGGTTGCCGACGAGCGTGCGGCCCTCGCGATCGTAGATGTTGCCGCGCGGGCCGGGGACGATGATGCGGCGCTGGCTCTGGATGCGTTCCTCCTCGGAGTTTTTCCAGCTCTGGAACAACTGCTGGTAGCCGACGCCGGCGGTGAGCACGAGCACGAGCAGCGCCACGAGGCCGTAGAACGCGAGCAGGCGCGGATTGCGCGCGGCGTGGGTTTCGATCGGGGCGGAGCTCACAACGGGAACAAAACGCGTCGCGGCGGAAAATCAAAGCTCCACGCGACGGCCGCTCTCAGGATCGAGACGGGCGCGGGTGAGGAGCTGGGCGTTGATCGCCATGAACCACGGGGTGACGAGGCCGATGACGAGTTGGGAGAAGAGCAGGTCGACAAAGACGCGCAGCCAGGCGCTGGCGGGGTGGGGATTGTCGCCGACCATCAACGTCGTGAGCGCGAGGACGAGAAAGAGATTCGCGAGCAGCGCGACCACGGTGGCGAAGATCGGCTCGTCGCGCGGGAAACGGCGGCGGCCGTAGAGCAGCACGGCGTGCACGAAGCCGAGCAGCACGAGGTGCGTGCCGAAGGGCGCAGGCGTGAGTGCGTCGTAGGCGAGGCCGGTGAGCGCGGTGGCGAGGAAGCCGTGGCGGTAGTCGAGGCGCAGCGCGGCGTAGGGGACGAAGAGGCCGGCGATGTAGAGCGAAATCGCGTAGGGCGCGAGGTAGTGGTTCGCGAGGCCGGCGAGCCAGATGAGGAGCAGGTTCGCGAGCAGAACGAGCAGCCAGCGGATGTCGCGGGATTTCACGGCGTCTCCGCGTTGATCGGGATGAGCACCGTCACTTCGCTCAGGGCGCCGAGTCGGTTGTCGAGGAGGACGTCGCCGGTGGAGAACAGGCCGTCGGTCGACGGTTCGAGGTGCACGATGTCGCCGATGGTCAGTCCCGCGGGGAAAACGCCGCCGAGGCCGGAAGTGACGAGGCGCTTGGGCTGGCTCGGTGCGACGGAAATATCGGACGGCACGAACTCGACGCTGCCATGCGGCGTCTTGAAGGCGTCGTTCACGCCGCCTTGGTAGGAGATCGGGCGGTTGTCGCCCTCGGCGCTGGCGGCGATGCGGAAGGTCGGACTCGAGACGAGATCGACGATGGCGGTGTAGGCGTGGACTTCGACGACGCGGCCGACGACGCCGCCGACAAACACGACCGGCGCGCCGACGGGGATGCCGTAGTTGCGGCCCTTGCGGATGACGAGGCGCTGCCACCACGCGGTGAAGTCGCGCTTCGCCACGCGTGCGGGCTCGAGGCGGTGGGCGGGGAGCGGCGGGAGCTTGAGGAGATTTTCGAGGCGGAGAATCTCGGCGCGGAGTTGCTCGTTTTCCTGAGCGCTAAAGGCGTAGTCAGCGATCAGCGCGGCGGTCTTCTTTCCGGCGACAAAGAGTTCATCCTTGGAGTGAAGCCGATTGGCCCAGAAATTCTGCAGATCGGCGACGAAGGAATCGGCCATGCCGATCGGGATCTGAATCTCGAAGAGCGTCGAGCGCGTGAGCGATTTCACGGCCAGCGGCACGAGCAGCCAGAGCAGCAGCACGAGGCCGAGCGTGGCGAAGGGGCGGGCTTGATCGAAGCGTTTATGAGGCACGGTGGTGAGTCGCGCGGTGCTTTAGCCCGCGCTGGACACATCCCAGCGTCGTAGGTTGCGCGCTTGCGCGCAACTCGCGCGTGGAGACACGGGAAAAAAAGTGGCGCGACGAGCGCGCCACCTACTTTGTTTCGTGAAAAACAGCCTCGTCACCTCGGTTGCTACGGGGCGGCGCACGGCTGCGGTCAAGTGGCGCAAGTTCCGGCGGAGGGACACGCGCTCAGAAATCCGCGAGCGTCTTGTAGTATTCGTCGATGTTGCTCAGGAGCACGCCGGTGCCGTTGGCCACGGCGGAGAGCGGGTCGTCCGAGACGGTGACGGGCAGGCCGGTTTTTTCGGAGAGGAGTTTGTCGATGCCGCGGATGAGCGAGCCGCCGCCGGCCATGACGAAGCCGCGGTCGACGAGATCGGCGGAGAGTTCCGGCGGGCAGCGCTCGAGCGAGGCGCGGACGGCTTCGACGATCGCGGCGATGGTGTCGGCGAGGGCTTCGCGGATTTCCTGCGAGGTGATGTGAATCGTCTTCGGGAGGCCGGCGACGGAATCGCGACCCTTGACCTCCATCGAGAGCTCCTGCTCGAGCGGGTAGGCGGAGCCGATGGTCATCTTGATTTCTTCCGCCGTGCGCTCGCCGATGAGCAGGTTGTAGGCGCGCTTCATGTAGTTGATGATGGCGAGATCGAGCTCGTCGCCGGCGACGCGGATGGATTTCGAAAACACGATGCCGGAGAGCGAAATGATCGCGATCTCCGTGGTGCCGCCGCCGATGTCAACGATCATGTTCGCGGCGGGCTCGTCGACCGGGAGACCGACGCCGAGGGCGGCGGCCATGGGCTCGAGCATGGTGAGGACTTCGCGGGCGCCGGCGTGCGTGGCAGACTCCTTCACGGCGCGCTTCTCGACTTCGGTGATGCCCGAGGGGATCGCGACGACGACGCGCGGCGAGACGACCTTCGAGTTGTTGTGCACTTTCTTGATGAAATAGCGGAGCATCGCCTCGGTGATGTCGAAGTCGGCGATGACGCCGTCTTTCATCGGGCGGATGGCGGTGATGTTGCCGGGTGTGCGGCCGAGCATCTTTTTCGCCTCGTCGCCGACGGCGAGAACCTTGCGGCTGCCGGTGTGGACTGCGACGACGGAGGGCTCGCGAAGCACGATGCCCTTGTCTTTGACGTAGACGAGGGTGTTGGCGGTGCCGAGGTCGATGCCGATGTCGTTGGAAAAAAGTCCCAGCAGTTGGTTGAACATGTCGCGGTGGCGGGGTTTGCGAATCAAAGCGTCGGCCGAGAGAAATTGTCAAAACCAAAGCCTTGAGCGGCGGAGGTTTGGACGCGATTACGCGCGTTTTTGCGAAGACGAAGCCGCGCGCTTCGCCGCCACGGTGAGGTCGGTCGCGTCAACGGCGATGCGATCGCCGGCTTCCGAGGTGGCGGAGGAGCGCGAGCGACACGACGGCGCCGAAGAACCAACTGCTCGGGCTGCCGCCGCCTCCGCCACCGCTGCTGCTGCCGCCGGCGCTGGGCGGCGGAGGCGGCGTCGTGACGGTGATTGCGACCGCATCGCTGACGACCGCTCCGGCGAAGTTGGAAACTTTGACGCTGTAGGATTCGGGTTCGCTGCTGTCGGCGATCTTGGAAAAGGTCGCGGTGGTCGCGCCAGGGATGTCGACGCCGCCCTTGCGCCATTGGAAGAACAGTCCTCCGCCGCTGGCGGCGACGGTCAGGAGGAAACTCTCACCGCGGACGACGGTGACGTTGCGCGGTTGGGCGGTGATTGTTGGAGCGGTGATCTCGTCTTCGATCGCCGCCATGAGCGGGCCGCTCTCGCGGAGCACGCGGGCGTTGTAGGCGGCTTTGGGGTCGGTCTCGGCGAGGCCGAGTTGATGCGTGCCGAGGTCGGGATTCCACGACCAGCCGAACATGGCGCCGCCGACGCGCAGCGAGATGCCCGGATTGCTGTAATACGGCACCACCCAATCCGCGTAGGACATGATCGTGCCGCCGGTGCCAGACGTGCCGACCGAGCCGGGCGGCAGCGGGCCGTTTTGCCACATCTGGCCGTAGGCGTAGACGCCGTCGCTGTCGGGAGCGGCCGGACCGTAGTCGCCGGGCGCGTTCACGTTGAGGTGGGCGCGGTCGTGCTGGCAGCCGAAGTTGTGGGCGAGTTCGTGAGCGAGCGTCTTGAAGGAATTGCCCCAACGCATGACGGCGACGGCGTATTCGCGCACGACTGGCGTCTGCACCTGACTGTAGGCGCGGCCGCCGAAATCCATTTTGCCGGCGACGAGCAGCATCACCTGATCGGCGCCGCGGCGATAGCGCGTCTCAAGCACCCAGTCGCGCAACATCGCAGGATCGGTGAGCGCCTGGACGTCGCGCAGGCTGGTGCCGTCGCGGGTGTAGGCCGGCGCGGCGACAACGCCGAGATGCCGCCACGTGAAGGTCGAGACGTCGCTTTGGGCGAGAGCGAGGTTGGAGGACTCGATCATCGCCTTGCATTGGCGATCGATGTAGCCGACGGGGTCGCTGCTCGCGACCGTTGTGGCGGCCGCGAGAGTGTCGGCATCGTAGGCGAAGAGCACGTCCACCGTGGCGGGAACGAGCGTCGTGACGGTCGTCGTAACCGTGTCGGCCTTCGGCGCGGTGGCGGCATCGGTGACGACTTCGAGGAGACTCGGGGCGGCCGCTATGGCCGCGGGGCGATCGGCTTGGGCGGGCGCGACGCTGCAGCCTTCCTCGCCGGGAGCGGCTTCGGCGACGACCACCTCGCTCCCG
This sequence comes from Opitutia bacterium, assembly GCA_016187945.1. GTDB lineage: Bacteria > Verrucomicrobiota > Verrucomicrobiia > Opitutales > Opitutaceae > Didemnitutus. Next base: position 114,939 of record JACPIT010000004.1, on the reverse strand, counting down.
CGCACGTGGAAACTGAACTGGCTCGAGCCCGGCAAAACGAGAATGGCATCGTAGCCGGTCGCGGTCGCGACGGCGACTAGGCTTGCGCCGGGGATGGCGGAATTGCGACCCAGCCATGTCGTGTAGGGGCCTTCCTGTTTCATCGCGACACGGGTGAACGTGACCGGGAGATCGGCGTGTGGCGCGACGGTGAGCGATTCCGGTTGAAAGCTGCGCCAATCGCCGCGGCGCTCGGGCGCATTTGGAAAAGCGGTGGCGAACGGAAGGGTGACGACGCGTTGCGTCGCGGTGGCCAGAGATGCGGGCGTCAGTGGCGACGGCCCGGCGGCGGCGACGGTTTCCGGGCTCGCGGGCGTGCGGCGTGTGTCCGGTGGCGCGACGCGAGAGGCGGCCGGGCGCGGAGAGGGCGCGGCGGCGGGACGCGCGAGCGAGCGGCGGACCGAAACGGTCGCGAGGGTGGCGAGCACCAGGAGCGCGCTCGTGGCGAGAAGGAAGCGTTTACCGGAGACGGAGGGCATGCGGAGAGTGCGACGCGATGTGTTCGCGTCCGTCCGGTTGGCCCGAGCGGCGAGCGGTCAGAGAAAACGAAGTGCCGTTGCGAAATCAAGCTGCGAGGTGCGGTGCGGCTGGGGCGCGCCGGAATTTTTCCGAAGCGCTCGCGCGCGCCGACGCGGGGCTTGACGCAGTGCGGGTTTCTGAACGTCGTCGAACTGCCCCGCGCGGGCGCTGAATGCACGGCACGGAATTCGTCCAAGATCTCGCCATCGTCATGCTCATCGCCGGCCTCGTCGGCTGGGTGTGTCATCGCGTCGGGCTGTCCGTGGTGGTCGGCTATCTGGTCGCGGGGGTCGTGATCGGTCCGCACACGCCGCCGTTCACGCTCGTGTCGAGCGTCGCGCGGATCGAGACGCTGGCGCAGGTCGGCCTCGTGTTCCTGATGTTTTCCATCGGCATGAAGCTGAGCCTGCGCAAGCTGCGGCGGCTCGGCGTCTCGCTGATCGTGGCGACGCTCGTGGGCGCGTTCCTGATGTATTCGATCGCGCGCGCGGTCGGAGCGGGGATCGGCTGGCCGCCGGTGCAGACGGTTTTTCTGGCGGCGATGCTGATGGTCTCGTCCTCGGCGATCATCAGCAAAGTTCTTCAGGACATCGGCGCGACGCACGACAAGGCGGGGCAGCTCGCGATGGGCGTGTCGGTGCTGGAGGACATCGTCGCGGTCGTGATGCTGGCGATTTTGAACTCGCTGATTTCGGCGACGGGCGCGGAGGGGGCGATGGGCGAAACGCTCGGGCTGCTCGGTGGATTCATCGTGCTGGCGGGCGTGGCGGGGTTGCTCGTCGTGCCGTGGCTGCTGAAAAAACTCACGATCACGGCCGACGACGAGCTGATGACGATCGTGACGGCGGGTTTGCTGTTCATGCTCGCGATCCTGGCGCATCGGGCGGGGTTCTCGCTCGCGCTTGGAGCGTTCCTGCTCGGCGCGATCGTGGCGGAGACGCCGCATCGCACGCAGGTCGATCGGGCGTTCGAGGGGATGCGCGACGTGTTCAGCGCGGTGTTCTTCGTGGCGATCGGCATGATGATCGACCTGAAGACGGCGGCGCACCTGTGGTGGCTGATGCTGTTGCTCGCGGCGGTGACGCTCGCGGGGCGCACGCTCGCGGTATCGGTCGGCATGATGGTAACCGGCGCGGCGACGCGCGATGCGGTGCGCGTGGGCGTGTCGGCGACGGCGCTCGGCGAGTTTTCGTTCATCATTGCGCAGCTCGGCATCGCGGCCGGCGTGCTGGCGCCGGAGTTTCAGGCGGTGGCGGTCGGGGTGTCGTTGCTCACGACGCTCGCGGCGCCGGTGCTGATGCGGCGGGCGGGCCGGATCGGCGACTGGATCGAGGACCGGCAGCCGAAGTGGCTCGAGGACTGGCTGGGCTATTACCGGCAGTGGATCGAGCGGTTGCTGGCGAGGCAGAAGAAAAATCTGCTCTGGCAGCTCAGTCGCAAGCGTCTGATCCAGGTCGCGGTGGAGGTGTTGTTCGTTTCCGGGCTGCTGTCGTTCGCGGAAAATCTCCTCGATGCGGCGCTGCCGTTCATCCCGGGAGAGCGGTTTTTCCCCAACGCGCCGCGGGTGATTTTCTGGAGCGGGCTCGCGGTGGTGGTGCTCGCGCCGTTGATCGCGATCTGGCGCAACGTGGCGGCGATGGCGATGCTCTACGCGGAGGTGACGACGGTGGGGCAGGCGAATCGCGCGAAGCTGCGCCCGATGGTGGAGACGGGCATCAAGGTCGTGGCGGGCATCGTGCTGTTCGTGTGGCTCAGCGCGGTGATGCCGCTCGGCGTGATGGGGCGCTGGGTGCCGGTGATCGCGGTGCTGCTCGCGGCGGCGGTGGTGATTTTCGCGCGGCAGAAACTGGTTTACTGGCACAGCGTCGTCGAAATGGAGCTGCAGGACCGCATCGTGCAGAACGACGAGAAGTTCACCGGCACGGCGGCGCCCTGGCTGGCGCAGCACAGCGAATGGCACCTCGGGCTGACGGAGTGCGTGCTGCCGGATCAGGCCGACGTGCGCGGTTGCACGCTCGGCGCGCTGGCGTTGCGGGCGAAGTTCGGCGTCGTGGTGGCCGGGATCGAGCGGCAGGGCGTGATGGTCGGCAATCCGTCGCCGGAGACGGCGCTCTATCCGCGCGACAAGATTCTATTGCTCGGCGATCCGAAGCAGACGGCGGCGGGGAAGGCGTTTCTGCTCGGCGTCGCGGGCGAGCACGCGTCGTCGAATTTCGACGAAGTGCGGATGGAAACGTGCGAATTGCCGGTGGACAGCAAGCTGGCGGGCAAGACGCTCGCGGAGCTCGCGCCGACGCGCCGTTGCGGCGTGCAGGTGGCGGGCATCCACCGCGGCGGGCTGCGCATTCTGAATCCGAGCGGCGACGAGAAGCTGCTGCCGCGCGACGACGTGCTCGTGCTCGGCAGTCCGGATCAGATCGCGGCGTTCAAGGCGTGGACGCGAGAGGGGACGGCGTGAGCTGGGCGACGGCGCGGAAAGAGGCAGAGGTTTGGCCCACGAAACACACGAATAGTCACGAAAGAGAATCAACCCACGAGACGCGCCCTTCTGAGCGAAGAATCCGGAGGCATGTGCGGTGCATGCACCACTGGATGGCCGGCTTGCTTTCGGCTGCACTTTGCACCCCTCAGAATGGCTGACGCCGTTGCTCGGATTTTTTTCGTGTCCCTTCGTGTGTTTCGTAGGCCAAATGAAAAAGCGCGCCGGGTCGGGCGCGCTTGGAAATCGGGCGGGGAGCGGTCGCGGTCGCTCAGTTGTTGCGGAGCTTGCTCGCGTCGTTGCCGCTGGTCTCGGATTTGGCTTCGGGCTTCTTCTCGGCGGCGGGATCGTCCTTCGCGGCCTGTTTGAATTCCTTGATCGATTGGCCGAGTCCCTTCGCGAGGGCCGGGAGTTTCGCTCCGCCGAAGAGGAGGAGCAGAATCACGAGGACCAGGATCAGCTCGGGCGCACCGAGACCGAACAGACCGGCCAGAGGGGGAGTGACGTGGGACATGGTGAGCGGAGGCTACTTTGCGAGGCGGGCGAGTAAAGGCGCAAACCTGTGCGTTTAGTGCGACGGAGGCGGCGGGAAACCGCCGAGGAACGGCGGCAGACCGCTGAGCGGATTGCCCGAACGGCCGAAGCTGCTGCCGCCGCCGCCGGGGCCGCCTTGCTTGATGAATTGCGGCGGGATTTGCGGCGGCTTCTTGAGCAGGTTCTGCGGGTTGTCGATCTGCTCGGCGTCGAAGAAGCCGTGCAGTTGGCGAATGCGCGTCGGGTGGCGCATCTTGCGGAGCGCCTTGGCTTCGATCTGGCGGATGCGCTCGCGGGTGACTTTGAATTGCTTGCCGACTTCCTCGAGCGTGCGGCTGTAGCCGTCGACAAGGCCGAAGCGCAGCGTGAGCACGCGGCGCTCGCGCTCGGTGAGCGAGTCGAGGACGTCCATGATCTTCTCACGCAGGAGCGAGAAGGCGGTCATGTCGTAAGGATTTTCCGCGGACTTGTCTTCGATGAAGTCGCCGAAGCTCGTGTCGTCGCCGTCGCCGACGGGCGATTGGAGCGAGATGGGCTGCTGCGCCATCTTCATGATTTGCTGCACGCGCTCGACGGGCAGATTCATCTCCTCGGCGACTTCCTCGGGCGTCGGCTCGTGGCCGAATTCCTGGAGGAGTTGCTTCTGGACCTGCATCACCTTGTTCAGCGTCTCGATCATGTGGACCGGGATGCGGATGGTGCGGGCTTGGTCGGCGATGGAGCGGGTGATGGCCTGGCGGATCCACCACGTGGCGTAGGTGGAGAACTTGTAGCCGCGGCGGTATTCGAATTTCTCGACGGCCTTCATGAGGCCCATGTTGCCTTCCTGGATCAGGTCGAGGAAGGAGAGGCCGCGGTTCGTGTATTTTTTCGCGATCGAGATCACGAGACGAAGGTTGGCCTCGACCATCTCCGTCTTCGCCTGGTGCGCCTCGCGGATGTGCTTCCGGCCGGTCTTGAGCGTCTCCATCAGGTCCGCCGGCGTGATGCGGAGCTCGGCTTCGAGCTCGCGGAGGCGGGCGTTGACGGCCTTGACGTCGATCGAGGCGTCCTTCTTCGACTTCGGGTGCTTGGCGCGCGCGAGGTCGTTGTTGCACTTCTCGATGTCCTCGATCTTCGGGGCGAACTCGATGAGGAAGTCTTCGAAGACCTTCAGCTTGAAGTAGAATTTGACGTAGTTCTGCTTGAGCACGTTGTCGCGCTTCTTGAAGCGGATCATCGCGTTCTTCCGCGTCTTCTCGTCGCGCGATTTCTGCGCGTCGAGCCACGCCTCGGTGGCGGCGGCGTCGTTCTCGCGCGTGCTCTGCACGAGCTTCTCGAGGTTCTTGAAATAGGCTTCGCGGCTCTCGATTTTCTTGTCGATGACGAGGCGGTCGAAACGCTCGGCGCGCTGGAGGAGTTTTTCGCCGAGATCGGCGAGGTATTTGCCGACGGGGCCGATGGCGAAGAGCGCGGCTTGCGCGTTCATCTCGGCGGTCTCGATGCGCTTGGAAATTTCGACTTCCTGCTCGCGCGTCAGCAGCGGGACCTGGCCCATCTGCTTGAGATACATGCGCACCGGATCGTCGAGGATGTCGTTGTTCGACGTGCGCGACTCTTCCTCCTCGGCTTCTTCCTGGCGCGCCTTGTAGCCTTCGACTTCCTGCGGATCGAGGATGTCGATCTCGAGGTTCTGGAGGACGGAGATGACGTTCTCGATGTCCTCGGGATTATCGACGGATTCTGGCAGCGCCTCGTTGATGTCCGCGTAGGTGAGGTAGCCCTGCTCCTTGGAGAGCCGGATCAGGTAACGAATCTTGTCGTTGAGATCGCCGGAGAGATTCTCGAGCGCCTTCTCCTTGAATTCCTTCGCGGCGTCGGCGACCTCGGCAAGCTGGGCGGACGCGGGCTTGGCCGGCTCGGCGGCGGCGTGCTTCTCAGCGTGTTTCTCCGCGTGCTTTTCGGCGGGGTGCTTGTCGGGCACGGGCTTCGCCGGCGCGTGCTTGGGCTCGTGGCCGTGAGCGGTCGGCTTCGCGGGGGCTTCTTTGGCTTTGGTGGAAGGCTTGGCGGCGGGTTCGTGCTTGGATGGACGCGACATGGGCGAAAAGTTAGGCGGTCTCGAAACGAGGTGACGAGGAAGCGGCGGGGGCGCGAGGGACAGCGGTCAGGAAGCGAGGGTGAGCTTCGGCGGATTTTGGAGCTGTCGGATGATTTCGGCGCGTTGCTTCAAGAGTGAAAATAAGTGCGCGTCACCATTTGTGCCCTGAGAGGCTATTTCAAGTTCTATTTGCCTCACCTTCGGTTCGAGGAAGCGGCGTTGGAGCGCGCGCAGACCTTCGTTGGCGAATTTGACGAGGTCGTCGTCGCCCGGGTTCTCGAAGAGCAGGTTTGCGGCAAGGGCTTTTTCTTCCTCTGTCTCAAGGAGTTGGTCGAGCGCCTCTCGACCGGGCCAGCCGTTGTGCTGCGCCTCGGCGAGGATGCGATCAAGCAGGCTGCCGGCGGGCGTTGAGGCGTCGATCCAGTCGTGCGGGAGCTGGTGCGAGAGAGCGACGAGCAGCGGCTCGTGATGCAGGCAAAGATAGAGCAGATGCTCCTCGGTGCCTTTCGTGTGCGCGTCGCCGGCGTTGGGCGGGGGCGAACCGCCGCTCGCGGCGCCATTGTCGTTGTTCGCGCCGTTTTGCGCGCCGGGTGGGGCGAAACGCTCGCGGCCGGCCTGACGCGCCACGAATGCCCGCAGATCGCGCTCGAGCGCGGCGACGGGCAGGCGCAGCAATTGCGCGAGGTCGGAAACGAAGCCCGCGCGCGCCACCGCGCTCTCGGCCTGCGCGATGATCGCGAAAAGCTCCTGTGCGACGCGCGCCTTATGCTCCGCGCCGGCGGAGCCGACGTTCGGCAACAACGAGCGCACTGCGAACTCCATCGCCCCGACGGACTGCTTGCGCACTTCCTCGTAAGCGGCGAGGCCGCGCTCGAGGAACAGCAGATCGGGATCGAGCTTCGCTTCGCCGATGAGCGTAAGAAAGCGCGCTTCGAGTCCGGCCTTCAACGCGAGCGGCAGGAAACGCAGCGCGGCTTTCTGGCCGGCGGCGTCGCTGTCGAAGAAGCACTCCACCTGCGAGTGATAGCGGCGCATCAGCAGCAACTGGCCGTCGGTGATCGACGTGCCTTGCGGGGCGACGGCGGTTTTCAGGCCGACGCTCCAGCAGCGCAGCGCGTCGAGTTGGCCTTCGACCATCACGAACGGATGTCCGTCGCCGACGGCGGTGCGCGCGCGATCGAGGTTAAACAGCAGGTTGCTCTTCGTGAAGATCGGCGTCTCGGGCGAGTTGACGTATTTCGCCTCGCGCGCCGGGTCGTCCTGCGGCGTGAGCTCGAGTTGGCGCGCGGTGAACGCCACGACGCGGCCCTGGTGATCGCGGATCGGGATCATCAGCCGCCCGCGGAAACGCGGACGCAGCGTCGCCGACGTGAGCGGCGCGCCGTCCCGCACGAAGAACAGGCCGCATTGCCGCAGCGCGTCGTCCGAAAAATGTTTTTTGATCAACGCCTCGGCGAGCGCGCGATCCTCGACGGGCGCGAAGCCGATTTTGAAATCGTCGGCGAGTTCGAGCGTGAACTTCCGGTTTTTCACCCAGTAGTCGCGAATCCAACCGCCGTGGTTGTTCGTCGCGAGGAACGCCTGCCGGTAGAAATCCGCCGCGACGTCGTGGATGTCGAAAATCTCCTGACGCAGCGAACGCTCCTCGCGCGACGGGCCGCCGCTGCCGGCCTCGAATTCGAGTTCGACGCCGAAGCGTTTCGCGAGTGTCTCGGCCGCCTCGGTGAATTGCAGGCCCTCCGTCTCCATCACGAACGAGAGGATGTCGCCCGCCTTGCCGCAGCCGAAACACTTGTAGAAACCCTTGTCGGTCGTGACGTGGAACGACGGCGTCTTTTCCGAGTGAAACGGGCAGAGTCCCTTGAAGCGATTGCCGCCCGCTTTCCGCAGCGCCACCGTGCGAGCTACGACGTCGTGGATGTTCACGCGGAGCTTCAGGTCGCGCAGGCTGCTGGCTTTGATGACGGGCACGTCGAGAGCAGTAGAGCCGCGCGACGGCGCGCGCCGAGACAAAAGTGCGGCGTCGGCGCGGTGGGCCGCTACCGAGCGCAGCGAGATCAGCCCAAAGCGGAGGAGGGCAGAGGAATGAAACCGATCGGCCGCTGAATTTGCCCTGTGGGGCCGCCGCCTGGCCCGCCCCGCCAAAGCCTTGGCGAAGGCGGGTCGGCGGGCCGCGATCGAATTGACGTTCGCGGCCCGGCCACAAGGGCCGGCCCTGCAGCGCCGCAGCCGTGGACGATTGGTATGAAACGCGGAGTTCGCGGAGGACGCGGAGCGGCACCGGAATCCGGACCGCACGCCGAGCGGTGGAGGCATGGCCACGAAAAGCTCAGCCCCGATTCGAAGCGAGCGACCGCGCGGCTATAGCCGCCCCGGAAGCGGGCGATGCGGTCGGGAGCTTTGTGTTTTTCGAGGCCAATGGATTGATCGGCCTCGCGTGGCTGGGGCGTGCGCCCGTCGTCCCGCGCCGGCCTTGCTTCGTCCCGCCGGCGCGTCGCGCACGCGCGGCGTTTTGCGACAGAGATTAAACTTTTCCGCGCCGGGGCGGTCTGTCAACGTGCGCCGCCCTTGCAACGGGCCGGTGCGCCCCACCGTCTCCACTCACTTCATGACCTTGTTCTCCGCTCGCGGCCTCCGGCTGCTCTCGCTCCCTCTCGCTCTCGCCAGCCTCGTCGTCGCCCGCGCGCAGCAGCCCGAAACCAACGCCGCACCGGCTCCAGCCGCGACCAAGCCCGCCGCTGCACCGCAGGTGCCCGTGTGGGAGGCGCGCCTGCCGGATTTCAGCGATGCGGCCTATCGCTACGCGGTCGAGCAGGTGTTTCAGAAATTCGAGGAGACGAGCGGCCATCCGATCCGGCCGGGCAAAAAGAAAAAGGTCGGCCTGAAAATCTACGCCGATTCCGGCCCGGGGCTCGCCACGCCATTCCCGCTCGTGCGCGCCGTGATCGAGTCGCTCGAGAAGCGCGGCTACCCGCGCGAAAGCATCTTCCTCGTCGGCCTCAACCCGCTGCGGCTGCGCCTCACCGGTTTCCTGCCGTCGTTCGCGACCGGCATTTCGCCGTTCCCGGGTCATCAGGTTTTCGTGCTCGAGTCGGGCAAGTTCTACGATCCGGCCTGGTTCTACGACAGCCCGCTGCCGGCGCGTTTCGACCCGGTGACGAACGAGCGCGCCGTCGAAGCGGCCGCGGGTGGCAAGAACGCCTCCACGCTCGAGGAGGACCGCAAGAGCTTCCTCGCGACGCCGCTGTTCCTCGACGCAGATTTTTGGATCAACTTGCCCGTCTACACCGACCATCCCGTGCTTGGCGTGAACGGCGCGCTCGTGAACGCCACGCTCTGGAACGCCTCGAACACGTTCCGCTTTTTCAAGAGCCCCGCGACCGCGCCCGCCGCCGTGGCCGAGATGGCTGCGATCCCGGAGTTGCGCGAAGGCTGGGCGATGACGCTCGTGAGCCTGCAACTCTACCAGTTCATCGGCGGCCCGTATTTCAATTCGCTCTACACGCTCTCCGAGCCGCGGCTCTGGGCCAGCGCCGATCCGGTGCTGCTCGACTCGTTGATGCTCGACCGCATGAACGCCGCGCGCAAACGCACTGGTTTCCCGCCGATCGACGACGAGGAGACGCGCATGCTCGATTTCGCGGCGCAGCTCGGCGTCGGCAACCGCAAGGTCGACGGCGACGCAGTGCGGCCGATCGCGCCGTGAGCGAGGCGTGGAGTAGAGCCGGTCTCTGACCGGCTGCTCTGGGGAGCAGGCGGGAGGGAGAAGCGAGAGCGCGCGTCCGCCGACGCCGGTCGAAGACCGGCGCTACTTTTTCGCGTCACCGCTCGCAGGCGGTGTCATCTCGCGGATGTGCAGCTTGTAGTCGACCGCGGGGTCCGGCGTCTTCATCGGCATCTTCGGATCGATGAATTCACCCTTCGCGACCGGCATCGGGACAGGGAAACGGATATCCGGTTTCGGCACGTGGTGAATCGCCGGAAACTCTCCGTCGCCCTCCGGCGTGATCGGCTTCGGGTAGGGCAGATTCCACGGGCGCGGCGCGGACGAGCGGCCGTCGCGCAAACTCGGCGATTCGAAATAGAGCGGCCCTCCGGTTTCGGCGGCAGGATCCAGAATATCCGCCCGCACTTTGCCGCGCGCGTTGCGCACCCGGAGGTCGGATTCGAAGATCGGTTCGGCGGGCGGCACATCGCGGACGGAGTTCGCGGACGACGGGGCAAGTCCGGCCGAAGCGGACGCGGCAGCCGCGAGCGCGGCGGCGAGCAGGGTGATTTTCATGGGGAAGGAGAGGAGGCGGCCCGCACGGGCAATGACAGCCGCGGCGCGGCGCGGTTCAAACCGATTCACGAACTCGCTCACGCCGCCCCGGCGGCGAACAACGTGCGTGTTCCGAGGACTTTCCCCTTGAACCCGCGACGCTCCCGGCAACGCTAGCGCGTCGATGTCTTCCGCCGCTTACCTGCCGATCCTCGTTCAAGTAACGCTCGCCGCGCTCATCACCGGTGGCGTGATCGCCGCCAGCCATCTCTTCGGCCAGCGCTTCAAGAAAAACGCGATCAAAGACTCGGCCTACGAGTGCGGCATCCACTCCGACGGCAGCACGCACACGCGGTTCTCGGTGAAGTTCTACGTCACCGCGATGCTCTTCATCCTTTTCGACATCGAGGTCGTGTTCCTCATCCCGTGGGCGTTCGTCTACCGCGATTTTCTCGCCAACCACATCGCGATCCTCGCGCCGATGATGTTCTTCCTCGGCGTGCTCGTGCTCGGCCTTTTCTACGAAGTGCGCAAGGGCGCGCTCGAGTGGGAGAAGTGAGCCGAGTCTCGAGTTGAGAGCTGAGAGTTGAGAGCCCGCTCAGCCGCTTTCGCAAGGAACCTGTCTCTCAATCCTCAACTCTCAGCTCTCAACTGTAGCGTCTAACCGGTGCGTCTCGATAAATACATTACCCGCAGTCGCGTGGTCGATCTCGCCAGCGCCGACATGGAGGGCGCGCTCGAGGAGTTGCTCAATCTCACCGTCGATCGCTTCCCGGATCTCGACAAGAGCGCGCTCCTAAAAGGTCTGCTCCGTCGCGAGAACACGATGACGACCTACCTCGGCCTCGGCGTCGCGCTGCCGCACGTGCGCGCGAAGATGGGCCGGCGCTACGTCATCGCGATCGGCCGCAGCCATTACGGCATCCGCTACGACGGCGCGATCGAGAGCGAGCCGGTGCGGCTCGTCATCATGCTCATCGCCGATGAGCGCGCGCGCGATTACCTGCAAGTGCTCGCCTCGCTCGCGCGGCTGCTGAAGGAGCAGGATTTCGTCGACAGCCTCGTCAACGCGCCCGACCTCGACACGGTTTACGAGCGCCTCTTCGCGGGCTTCGGCGGCATCTCGGAAAAGCGCGTGCCGACGTCCGCCAACCGCGTCAGCCACATCGTGCTGAAGGAGGCGGAAAAAATCGCGCGCGCCACCGGCTGCAAGGCGCTGATGGTTTTCGGCGACACCTTCACGGGCGGTTTCGACACGCCGAAGTGGGGCGCCGCGCTGAAGACGTTTCTCGTCACGCGCAATCTCGTCGACGGCGAAGACCACCCGGCGCGCTACAACGAGACGATCCAAGTGCGCTCGTTCTCGAACCAGCGGCTTGCGCAACTCCGCAGCGCCGTGCTCGTCGGCCTCACGCGCGGCACGATCGCGTTCACGGATCGCCTCTGCTGCGTCGGTGGCATGGCGGGCTCGAACCAGTTCGACACCGTCGTGGTGGTCGACGTGGAGAAGGAATTTCAGACGCTGCTCTCGGGCCACGCGGACTTGTTGCCCGAGGACGTGAAACCCGAGGTGCTCGAACGTGTGATCGGCGTCGCCACCGAACTCGGCGTCGAGGGCCGCGAAGGCCGCCCGGTCGGCTGCCTGTTCGTCGTCGGCGACGCGAAGAAGGTCGAGAAGGCCTCCAAGCCGCTCGTGCTGAATCCGTTTTACGGCTACAAGGAAGAGGATCGGAACATCCTGAATCCTTTCATGGACGAGACGATCAAGGAGTTCTCGTCCATCGACGGCGCGTTCATCATCGGCGGCGACGGCGTCGTCGAAGCCGCCGGCGCGCTCCTGCAAGCGGCCGATTTCAACCACTCGCTCCCGAGCGGCCTCGGCTCGCGGCACGCCGCCGCGGCGGCGATCTCGGTGGCGTGCGATTGCATCGCGATCGTCGTTTCGTCGAGCACCGGACAGGTGACGCTCTTCCGGCGCGGCGTGATGATGCCGCTGACCGAGAAAAAGGTAACCGCCTGAGCGGCTGGCGCTTGTCGGCCGGGTAGGGCGGCGAATCCCTTCACCATCGACGCGGCAGACGGTAGGGCGAGTCGTCCCGACGAGCCGAGTCCGCGGCGCGAAGCGGAATCCGCGCCCCACCATCAAGCTCGCCGCGAAAAAGTTTTCTATTGCGCACCGCCGGACCGGAGCTTTGCTCTCGTCCCTTCCAACCCATTTAAGTCATGCAAGAAACCGTCATCCTGGAGTGCACTGAGGCCCGCAAAGAGGGCAAACCCGTCTCGCGCTACCTCACCAAGCGCAACAAGAAGACCGTCACCGAGCGCATCGAGAAGAAGAAGTATAACCCGCACCTGAAGCGCCACACGCTCCACAAGGAGATCAAGTAAGTCGTCTCCGGCGCCCATTCGAGGCGCCCGCAAATTTCCAAGGCCGGTCGCGAGACCGGCCTTTTGCGTTGGGTTCCCCGAAGGCGCGACCCGTTTCTCGACGACGACGTAGCAGCCGACGTGAGGAGGCTGACGCGCGAACGCAATCTCCAGCCTCCTTACGTCGGCTGCTACGTCGCTTTCGGCTCCGCCGCCGCGGCCGCCGCCGCGTTACTTCTTCCCCGCCGCTTGCGAGGGCGTCGTCGTCGCTGGTGCCGCTGCGCTCGCGCCACCTTGCGCGGCCAGTTGGGCGCGGCGGTTCGCGCGCCAGGCGTCGCGGTGCTTGCGAATCCAGTCCAGCAGCGCGCGCTCGAAACCGATGTCGTAGCCGAGTCGCTCCGACTCGATCCACTTGTGCTTCAGGATCTCTTCGCGCTCGGCGAGAAACTCCTGGTAGAGGCTCGACTGCTTGACGAACTCCTTGCTGCCTTTGCTCTCGCTGGTCGGGGGGGGCGTCATGACGGTCGGCATGGGTCAACGACGGCGCAGCAGCCGCACAGCGCAGCGGGCAAGAGGTGAAGAGGTGACCTTCATTGCCGCTAAGTAGAGTTCGGCGGCGCGCCGTGTCAACCGGCTAGACCTTCAGTTTTGCGAGCATCGTTTCCGCGATGCTGCGGAAAACCCGCGCCGGTTTACTGTCCGGTTGATTTACCACGACCGGCAGGCCGCAATCGCCGCCGGCGCGAATCTCGGGGAACAGCGGCACTTGCCCCAGCAACACGGTGCCGAGCGATTCGGCCGTGGCCGCACCGCCGCCCTCGCCGAAGAGCGCCTGGCGGTTGCCGGCGGCATCCTCGAACCAGCTCATGTTCTCCGCCACGCCCATCAGCGGCACGTTCACCTTCTGGAACATCAGGCCGCCCTTGCGCGCGACGTTCGTGGCGGCGGTTTGCGGCGTGGTGACGAGCACCGCGCCGTCGAGCGGCAGCGTTTGCACGAGCGAGAGCTGCGCGTCGCCGGTGCCCGGCGGCAAATCCACCAGCAGCACGTCGAGCTCGCCCCATTTCACGTTCTGCACGAATTGCTGAATGGTTTTCATCACCATCGGCCCGCGCCAGACGACCGGCGTGTTGTCGTCCACGAGAAAACCCATCGACATCACCTTCACGCCGTAGCGCTCGAGCGGCACGAGCGACTCGCCCTCGATCTCCGGCCGGCCCTCGATGCCCATCATCAGCGGCACGCTCGGCCCGTAGATGTCGCAATCCATCAGGCCCACGCGACCCGGGCGGCCGCGCGCCTCGAGCACTTGCGCGAGCGCGCACGCGAGATTCACGGCAAAAGTCGATTTGCCCACGCCGCCCTTGCCCGACGCGATCGCGACGGAGTGCGCGATGCCGGTCGGCGTCGCGCCGCCGCCGAGGTTGCTCTGGCCGGGCTTCGGCGCCGCTTTCGCGGCCGACACCGCGAGTTCGACGATCACGTCGGTCACGCCGGGCTGCGCGCGCAGGCATTTTTCGATTTCCTGCTTCAGCATCGTCGGAACCTTCGGGTCCGACGTCGTGATCGCAACGGAGACCTTCGCCGTCCCGGCGTCGAACGCCGCACCGCGCACCAGCCCGAACGACACGATGTCGCGGCTGAAACCCGGATACTTCACTTGCTTGAGCGCTTCTTTGATGGCGTCGGAATTCACGATGATCGGTGGCGATGAAATGGGCTTGGAAAACGAAAGGCTTTGAAGTTGTTCCTAAAGGGTCGGGAGTAAAATCAAAACCCGCCCGCTCGTTCACCATTAACGTCCGTCCCTTTCCCATGCAGAAAACTTTCGCCCTCCTCGCCGCGCTCGCGCTGGCGACGCCGATTTTCGCGCAACCGGTCAACATCGGCGAAATCACGGTCAAAAACGACACGACCGCCTTCGCCGTCTCGATCTCGTCGAGCAACCCCGAGTTGCAGGCCCTCGCGCGTCGCGCGTTCGACGTCCACGGCAAATACCGCGTCGTCGGCAGCGGCGGCGCCTTCGCGCTGAAATTCGACAGCGCCGGCGCGAACCAAGTCACGGTCACCGTCTCGCAGCGCGGCAACGCGATCTTCACGCAAACCGTCAGCGGCTCCAGCACGCGCAACGCCCTGCTCAAAGCCGCCGACCTCGCCGTAACGAAAACGAGCGGCCTGCCCGGCTTCTTCGCCGGCAAGCTCGCCTTCGTCACCGATCGCGGCGGTCAACAGACGATCATGACCGGCGATCTTTTCTTCGGCGACGTGCAGAGCTATCCGGTGCAGGGCAAAACCATCATCGGTCCGCGCTGGTCGCCGAGCGGTGATCGCATCATCTTCACGAGCTACCGCACTGGTTTCCCCGACATCTACACGCTGAATCTCCGCACGCGCACGCTCGACACCCTCGTCAGTTTCAAAGGCACCAACAGCGGCGGCCGTTTCTCGCCCGACGGCTCGCGCGTCGCGATGGTGCTCTCCGGCGAAGGCAACCCCGAGATCTACGTCGGCAACGCCCAAGGCCGCCAGATCCGCCGCCTCACCACCAACCAATCCGTCGAAGCCTCGCCGTGCTGGTCGCCCGACGGCGCGCGCCTCGTCTTCACCTCCGACGCCGCCGGCGGCCCGCAACTCTACGTGATGTCCGCGAGCGGCGGCGCGATGTCGCGCCTCTCGACCAACATCTCCCGTTACTGTGCCGAGCCCGACTGGAGCCGCGCCGACCCCAACAAGATCGTCTTCACCGCCGGCATCGGCAAAGGCTACCAGATCGCCGTGTTCGATTTCGCCGCGCGCACCGCGAAGCAGTCCTCGAAAGCGCCCTACGACGCCGTCGAGCCCGTCTGGTGCGCAGACGGCCGTCACGTTGTCTGCACGTTCCGCACCGCAACCGATCGCGCGCTCTTCCTCCTCGATACGGAAACCGGCAACGCCAAACGCCTCAGCCCGACCGCTCTCGGCAACGCCTGGGGCGCCGCGTATCTCGCGCCGTGATCCGATGACCGCGGACCGCCCACCCGACGCCCGCCTGCCGCTCCGCGCGACCGCGCCGGCCGGGCATGCGTTACGGGCGCGCCGCCTCGACTCGCGGCTGAAATTGCACCCATGAAACTCCTCTTCATCGGCGACATCGTCGGCCGCCCCGGACGCGACGCCGTTGCCGCGCACGTGCCGCGCCTCCGCGCCGAGCGCGCGATCGATTTCGTCATCGCCAACGCCGAGAACTGCGCCGCCGGCGCCGGCATCACCGGCACGCTCGCGAAGTCGCTCCTCGACGCCGGTTGCGACGCGCTCACGCTCGGCGACCACGTCTGGGACCAGAAAGGCTGGGAGCGCGAGATCGCGCAGTTCGACCGCGTGTGCCGCCCCGCGAATCTCCCCGCCGCATGCCCGGGCCGCACGCACCTCGTGTTCGAGAAAAACGGGTTTCGTCTGCTCGTGTTCACCGTGCTCGGCCGGAATTTCATGGGTCCGAAAGTCGACTGCCCGTTCGATACCGCAGAAAAACTCCTCGCGGAGAACGCCGGCAAATTCGACGGCGCGCTCGTCGAGATCCACGCCGAAGCGACGTCGGAGAAGCAGGCGATGGGCTGGTTCCTCGACGGCCGCGCCACCGCCGTGCTCGGCACGCACACGCACGTCGCCACGGCCGATTGCTCGCTGTTGACGAAGCAGACCGCCTTTCAAGCCGACGTCGGCATGACGGGCCCGCATCACTCCGTGCTGGGCCGCGAGATCGAGCCGGTGATCGCGCGTTTCCGCGACGGCATGCCGCGCCGCTTCGACGTCGCGAGCGGCGACGTGCGCCTCTCCGGCACGCTGGTCGAATTCAACGCCGCTGGCCGCGCCGAAAAAATCGAGTGGCTAAGCGTGAAGTAGGGCCGGTCTCCGACCGGCCTAAACCGAGTCGCGAAACGGATCGCACCCCCGAAGAACCCCGGGCGTCGGTCGGTGCTGGCTCATTTGGTTATCTTTTCTGCTGCGACTCCGCTTCGGCCGGTCGAAGACCGGCCCTACCTCCCGCTCGCACTCGCACCGCGCGCTCCCACCGCACCCCCGCCAACACAGCCTCGTCTTTTGCCGCGTCTCCGCCTTTTGTGTCGAACCGCCCATGACGCCGAAGTTCCACCAACCCGCCGCTGACGTCTTCATCCCCGACGGCGCGCCCGTCGCCGCCGCACTCGCGCGCACCACGCACCTCTGCCTCGCCGCGCACCAGGACGACATCGAGATCATGGCGCACAGCGCCATCGCCGCCTGCTATGGCCGCGCCGATGCCGGCTTCACCGGCGTCGTCGTCACCGACGGTGGCGGCAGCCCGCGCGCCGGCCGCTTCGCCACGATGACCGACGAGGAAATGAAACGCGTGCGCCGCGACGAGCAACGCCGCGCCGCCGAGATCGGCCGCTACGCCGCGCAAATCCAGCTCGCGCACCCGAGCAGCGTCGTGAAAGACGCGAAGACCCCCGTCGTGGTCGACGACATCTCCGCTCTGCTCGCCACGATGTCGCCGCGCGTCGTCTACCTGCACAATCCCGCCGACAAGCACGACACGCACATCGCCGTGTTCTGGCGCTGCCTCGCCGCGCTCCGCGCTTTGCCGCCGGAGAAACGTCCGCCGCAAGTGCTCGGCTGCGAAGTCTGGCGCAACCTCGACTGGCTGCTCGACGCCGACAAGACCGTGCTCGACGACTCCGCGTTGCCCGACGTCGCGGCGCAACTCATCGGCGCCTTCGAATCGCAGGTCGCCGGCGGCAAACGCTACGACCTCGCCATCGCCGGCCGCCGCCTCGCCAACGCAACCTTCTTCACCTCCCACGCGACCGACAAAGCGAACGCGCTCACGTGGGCGATGGACCTCACGCCGCTCGTCCGCGACCCGCAGCTCGACGTGGAGCAGTTCACGCTCGCCTACATCGACCGCCTCCGCGCCGACGTCGTCGCGCGCCTGAAAAAATTCGCCTGAGACGCCTTTCCTGTAGCGGCGGTCTATGACCGCCGGGCGAACGAGGTGCGAGATACGACGGCGGCCACAACCCGCCGCTACAAAAGGCGGCGCGCGTCACGTCCGGCTTTTTTCGTGTCTTTCGTGCGTTTCGTGGTTTCCCTCAGCGCATGGTCAAAAGCACCGGCACCTACATTGGCGGGCTGAATTGCCAGCTCACGCACGGCCCGTCCGGCCAGACGATCGACACCGACGCGCCGAAGGACAACCAGGGCCGCGGCGCGGCGTTCTCGCCGACCGATCTGCTCTGCGCCTCGCTCGCGTCCTGCATGGTCACGACGATGGCCATCGCCGCCCGCAACCGCCTCGGCACCGACATCCCGGGCGTGAAGTGGGAAGTGACCAAGGAAATGTCGGCCGACGCGCCGCGCCGCATCGTGCGCATCGCGACGCAGGTCTGGATGCCGTTTCCGAAATCGAAGGATCCCGAGGGAATCCTCGAACGCGCTGCGCTCGCCTGCCCGGTGAAACGCAGCCTCTCCGCCGAAGTGGAAACGCCGGTGACGTTTCACTGGGCGGAGTGAGGTAGGGCCGGCTTCAGCCGGCCCAAATCGATTCTCGCTCGCGAATGCAGCGTGCGAGCTACGCCCAACTGGGCCGGTTAAAACCGGCCCTACTTCGAGCCACCGTTCGCCTCACCGCGTCAGCTCGTAGGTGCCGTTGAAGATCAGCTCCACGTCGTCGACGTGGATGCGGACCTTGATCTTGCCCGAGCGTTCGTTCGCCGGCTGCGCGCGGCCGGTGACTTTGCGCGGCTTCTTTTTGTGATTCTGCGCGTCGCCGGTGAATTCGACCGTCTCGCCCTTCGCGAGCCGCGCGAGGTCGGCGTCGGTCACGGTGATCGTGATGTCGCCGTGCTCGCTCCACGGAAACCACGGGAAGACTTTCGCGTTGTAGGTCGTCGTCCAACGGTCGCCCGCGCGCTCGAACGTGCCGACCGTCAGCGTCACGCTGCCGACGTAGATCGAGGTCTTCATCGCCGGCACGGTCGCGCGCGCGAAGGCAGCCTCCGCCGCCCGCACAGGCAGCGCGGAGAGCAGGCAAACGGCAACCAACGCAACGAAACGCATGCCCGCACCATGCCCCGCCCGACGCGCTCCGCAAACCGGAACTCGCCTGCGGTCACATGGAGGCGGGGCCATCGGCCCCGCGTGTAACGGGCTTCGGAGCGCCTGCGCCGCGGGGCTGATGGCCCCGCCTCCAGCGCGACGCGCGTTCGAACCGGTTTCGTCCAAAATCTCGTTGCCACCCCTCGCGGCGCGACGTTGCTTCGCACTCCTATGGCAAAGAAAGCCCAAGCCACGTGGGGCGGTCGGTTCTCGGCGGGCCCCGCGGAACTCATGCTCAAGTTCAGCGAGTCGGTCTCCTTCGACTCGCGCCTCGCGCCGTTCGACATCCAAGGCAGCAAGGGGCACAGCGCCATGCTCGCGCATGTCGGCATCCTCACCGCGAAAGAGCGCGACGCGATCCACGCCGGCCTGAACGCCATCCTCGCCGAAATCCAGGCCGGCAAATTCACTTGGAGCACGCAGCTCGAAGACGTGCACATGAACATCGAGCAGGCGCTCACGAAGCGCGAGCCGGCCGCCGCCAAGCTCCACACCGCGCGCAGCCGCAACGACCAAGTCGCGACCGACATGCGCCTCTATTTCAAGGCCGCGTGCACCGACATCATCCAGCGCATCGACGCCGCGCAGCGCGCCATCCTCGCCGTCGCCGAGGCCAACCCGACCGTGCTCATCCCGGGCTACACGCACCTCCAGCGCGCGCAGCCGGTCTTCGTCGCGCACCACCTCTTCGCCTATCTCGAAATGCTCCAGCGCGACGCGGAGCGCTTCGTCGTCGTGCAGGACCACGCCAACTGGTGCCCGCTCGGCTCCGGCGCGATCGCGGGCACGACGCTCCCGATCGACCGTGAGTTCACGGCGAAACAACTCGGTTTCATCGACGACGCTGGCCGCCCGCGCGTCACGCAGAACAGCATGGACGCCGTCAGCGACCGCGACCTCTACATCGAGTTCGCCTCCGCGTGCGCGCTCGTCGGCGTGCATCTCTCGCGCATGGCTGAGGATTTGATTCTCTGGATGAGCGCCGAGTTCAAGTTCGTCGATCTGCCCGACGCGTTCTGCACCGGCTCGAGCCTCATGCCGCAGAAAAAGAATCCCGACTCGATGGAACTCATCCGCGGCAAGTCGGCGCGTCTCCAAGGAAATCTCCACACGCTCCTCACGCTCGCGAAGGGCCTGCCGCTCACCTACAATCGCGACCTGCAGGAGGACAAACCGCCTGTATTCGACAGCCACGACCAAACGGCGATCTGCCTCGAAGTGCTCGCGGGCACCTTCGCCGGCATGAAGTTCAACGAGGAACGCTGCGCCGCCGCCGTCGCCGATCCCGCGCTGCTCGCGACCGATCTTGCTGATTACCTCGTGCGTGCCGGCGTGGCGTTCCGCGAGGCGCACCACGCCGTCGGCGCCGTCGTGAAACTCGCCGAGCAAAAAGGCGTGCCGCTCGACAAACTCTCCAACGCCGACGTCGCCGCCGTGCACCCGAATTTCGGGCCGGATTGGTCCGACTCGTTCGTCCTCGCGAAGGCGATGGCGCGCCGCACCGGCACCGGCATGCCCGGCCCCGCGCAGGTGAAGCGCCAGCTCGCACGCTGGAAGAAACTGCTGGGATGAACGAATTTCCCGCCTGTCATTCTGAGCGCAGCGAAGAATCCAGAAGGATGGGCGGTGCGGTCATGACTGGATTCGTCGCATCGCTCAAAATCACACTTTCGACAACTGGAGGGCCGAGCTCCCGCGAGGCCGCGAACGCCGTGCCGCGCGCTCGCGCTCGGCCTCGCAGAAGCTCGGCCCTCCAAATCGGGTGAACCGCGTCGTGAATTAGTGCCCAATTAGTGCGAATTAGTGGTTCCCTCCGACTCCTCGTCCTCTTCTCCCATGCCCCGCATCCGCGTCCTCTCCGATCGCGTCGCGAATCAGATCGCGGCGGGCGAGGTCATTGAGCGGCCGGCGGCGGTGATCAAGGAACTCGTCGAGAACTCCCTCGATGCCGGCGCGACGCGCATCGAAGTCGAGTTCCGCCACGGCGGACGCAGTTACCTGCGCGTCGAGGACAACGGCTGCGGCATGTCGAAGGACGACGCGCTGCTCTCGCTCGAGCGCCACGCCACGAGCAAGATCGTCGAGACGGTCGACCTCGATACGTTGCACTCGTTCGGTTTCCGCGGCGAAGCGCTGCCGTCGATCGCGAGCGTGTCGAAGTTCGAGCTGCAGACGCGTCCCGCCGACGCGCCCGCCGGCACCGAGGTGCTCGTGAACGGCGGCAAGCTCGTGCACGTGCGCGAGTGCGGCATCGCGCCCGGCACGCGCATGACGGTCACGCACCTCTTTAACGCCGTGCCCGCGCGCCGGAAGTTCCTCAAGAGCGACGCCACCGAGTCGGCGCACATCATCCAGACGGTGCGACTCTACGCGCTGGCGTGTCCGCAGACGGCGTTCACGCTGATCGAGGACGGGCGCGTGCTGTTCCAATCGCCCGCGTGCACGACGCTCGAAGAGCGCGTCGCGGAAATCTTCGGCCGGCAGTTCACGACCGACTCGCTCGCCGTCGACGCGACCGAAGAAGGCCTGCGCCTCACCGGCCTGATCGGCAAACCCGGCGTCTCGCGCGCGGCGCGGCACGAGATGATCACGTTCGTGAACCACCGGCCGGTCGACAGCCGCACGCTCAATTACGCGCTGATCGAATCCTACACGACGTCGTTGCCCAAGGGCCGCTATCCGGTCGCGGTGCTGTTTCTCGAAATGAGCCCGGCGGCGGTCGACGTGAACGTGCATCCGGCGAAGCGCGAGGTGCGTTTCCGCAGCGAAGGGCAGGTGAGGGGCTTCGTCGTGCGCACGGTGCTGCAATGCCTGCGCGAGTTCGGCATGGGCGCGCCGGTGGTGGACGCGGCGCCCGTGCTGCTTCCGCCGACGGTCGCGCCGAGTATCGCCGCGCCATTTCCCGAGTGGAGGCCGGGCCATCAGCCCGGCGAGGTGCAAGTTCCGCAGCGCACGTCGCCGCCCGCGGGGCTGATGGCCCCGCCTCCAAGTGCGCCGAGCGTGCCGGTGCCGACGTTCGCCCCGCGCCCGGAGGTCGCGGGCCACCTCGCGCCGCCTCCAATCCAAAATCGAGGATCGAAAATCCCAAATCCCGCCGCCGCGTCGCGGCTGCTGGGCTGGCGTTTCCTCGGCACGGCGCACGGCGACTTCGCACTCTTCGAGTCGCCGGCGGGCGTCGTGGTCGTCGATCGCCGCGCGGGGCACGAGCGCGTGTGGTTCGAGCGGCTCACCGCGCAGTTCGCCGACGGCAAGGTCGAGAGTCAGCGCCTGCTGTTCGCCGTGCCGGTGGAACTCGACCCGGTCGCGAGCGCGATGCTGCTCGACAAGCTGAAGTGGCTCGCGCGCCACGGTGTCGAGGTCGCGGAGTTCGGGCGCAATTTCTTCCGCATCGAGTCCGTGCCGACGTGGCTTGAGCCGGAGGGCGCTGAGCGATTCCTGCGCGACGTGCTCGCGTTGATGCGCGACGGCCGGCTCGATGAAAAGAATCCGCGCCTCGCCGAAGACGAGTTCGCGCGCCTCGCCGCGCAACGGGCGGTGCGCCTGCCGGAGACGATTTCGGACACGGAGGCGCTCGCGCTGGTCGCGCAATTGTTCGCGTGTTCGCAGCCGCACACGAGCCCGACGGGCCGCCCGACGCATTTCGAGTTGAGTCGCGGCGAGCTGGCGCGGCGGTTTCAGCGGTAGCCAGTAGCGCCGGCTTCCCGGCGGCTCGGGCATTCGATGCTTGTAGGGGCGCAGGCTCGCTACGCCCTCGCTCGGGGTGTCGCAACAGTCGGATCAAGGGCGCAGCAAGACTGCCCCCTACATCGGGAGACAGCTCCGCCCGCGGTCCGGAAATTTCTTAGTCCTCGCGGAGAAATCCGGTCTGACACACGCCAAGCAGGAATCGCGCCTTGCGCCGCTGCTCGCTTCGGATGTTGGATGCGCTCGTCATGTCCGCGCCAACTCCCGCCAAATCCAAGTCCAAGCCCGCCCGCAAAGCGCTCAGCCCGGAAGCGGCCAACTTGCAGCGCTCCATCCTGCATTACCTGAAATACAAGATGGGCCGCGACATCGAGTCGGCGACGCGGCGCGACTGGTGGATCGCCACCGCCACGGCCATCCGCGACCGGATGATCGAGCGCGGCCTCGAGACCTACAAGGCGCACCGCGTCGGCAATGTGCGGCGCGTCTATTATCTGTCGCTCGAGTATTTGATCGGCCGTCTGATGATCAACAACCTCATCAACCTCGGCCTGCACGAGGCGATGATCGAGGCGCTCGCGGATGTCGGTCAGGACTTCGAGGTCGTCCGCGCCCAGGAAGAAGACATGGGCCTCGGCAACGGCGGTCTCGGCCGCCTCGCCGCGTGCTACCTCGACTCGATGTCGACGATGGACCTGCCCGCGGTCGGCTACGGCATCCATTACGAGTTCGGTCTGTTCCGTCAGGAATTCGTCAACGGCCACCAGATCGAGCATCCGGACAACTGGATCGTCTACGGCGCGCCGTGGGAACTGGTGCGACCGGAGTTCACGCAGCCGGTGCGGCTCTTCGGGCGCTGCGAGCAGGTGTTCGACGATCGCGGCAACTTCAAGTGGCGCTGGGTCGACACGAAGACGATCCTCGGCTTCCCGTTCGACATCCCCGTCGTCGGCTACGGCACGAAGACGGTGAACATCCTCCGCCTCTGGGCCTCGAAGGCCACGGAGGATTTCGATCTCAAGACCTTCAACGAGGGCGGCTACATCGAGGCCGTGCGCGAGAAAGCCTACGGCGAGACGATCTCGAAGGTGCTTTATCCGAACGACAAGACCGAGAACGGCAAGGAGCTGCGTCTCGTGCAGCAGTATTTCTTCGTGACGTGCTCGCTGCGCGACATCATCCGCCGGCACTTCTCGAATCCGGCGAACGGCTGGGACAATTTCTCCGACAAGGTCGCCGTGCAGCTCAACGACACGCATCCCGCGCTCGCGGTCACGGAGCTGATGCGCATCCTCCTCGATGAGGAAGGCATGGCGTTCGAGCGCGCGTGGGGCATCGTGACGAAGGTCTTCGCCTACACGAATCACACGCTGCTGCCCGAGGCGCTCGAGCGTTGGAGCGTCCCGCTGTTTCAGCGCGTGTTGCCGCGTCACCTGCTCATCGTCTACGAAATCAACGCGCACCTCATGGCGCTCTGCGACGTGCAGTGGCCCGGCGACAACGACAAGAAACGCATCGTCTCGCTCATCGAGGAAGGCGGCCCGCGCTACGTGCGCATGGCGAACCTCTCCGTCGTCGGCTCGTTCGCCGTCAACGGCGTCGCCGAGCTGCACACGCGCCTCCTGCGCGCCCAGCTCTTCCCGGAATTCGACCAGCTTTACCCGGGCAAATTCATCAACGTCACCAACGGCATCACGCCGCGCCGCTGGCTGCGCGCCTGCAATCCGCGCCTCTCCGCCCTGATCAACTCGAAGATCGGCGACGCCTGGCCGCGCGACCTCACGCAGCTCAAGCAGCTCGAAAAATTCGCCGACGACCCGAAGTTCCAGGACGAATTCATGGCGATCAAGCGCCTGAACAAGATCGACCTCGCCGCCATCATCAAACGCGACTGCGGCGTCGACGTCTCGCCCGATGCGCTCTTCGACGTGCAGATCAAGCGCCTGCACGAATACAAGCGCCAGCACCTCAACCTGCTTCACATCCTCGCGCTGTATCGCCGCATCGTGCAGAACCCGGATCTCGACATCGCTCCGCGCGTGTTCGTCTTCGCCGCGAAAGCCGCGCCCGGCTACGACCTCGCGAAGGCGATCATCAAGTCGATCAACGCGCTCGCGGCGCGCGTGAACCACGACCCGCGCGTCGGCGGAAAACTCAAAGTCGTTTTCCTGCCCAACTACCGCGTCTCGCTCGCCTCGCGCATCATCCCCGCCGCCGATCTCTCCGAGCAAATCTCCACCGCCGGCAAGGAGGCCTCCGGCACCGGCAACATGAAGCTCGCCCTGAACGGCGCGCTCACCATCGGCACGCTCGACGGCGCCAACGTCGAGATCAAGGAGGAGGTCGGCGACGACAACATCTTCATCTTCGGCATGACGGTCGAGGAAGTGGAGGCGCTCCGCGCCAAGGGCTACCACCCGCGCGACTACTACAACGCCGACGAGGAACTGCGCGCCGTGCTCGACTGGCTCGGTTCGGACTACTTCGTGCCGGGAGAGTCGCCGAACCTGCCCGCCATGGTGCGCGGCAGCCTCGTCGAGGGCGGCGATCCCTACATGGTGCTCGCCGACTTCCGCGCCTACAGCGACTGCCAGGCGAAAGTCGACGCCGCCTACCGCGACCGCCGCCGCTGGGCGCGCATGGCGATCCTCAACACCGCCCGCGTGGCCAAATTCTCCAGCGACCGCTCCATCGGCGAATACGCGGAGAAAATCTGGCGGATCAAACCCGTCACCGTGGCGTAAGCCGCAGTCTGGCTCGCGCGTGGCAGCCCACGCGCGCACGCGCGGTCAACTGTAGGAGCGACTTCACGCCGCGACCGGTGCGCGGCGGACGCCGCGTTCGTATCGCGACATAAAGCCGCTCCTACAATTCACGCGAACGCGCGCGTAAACGACTGCGCTGCGTCGAACCGGCCGTGAACCCCCGCCGTGTTCGCGTGCGCGCTGGCCTCAACGCCGTGCGCAGCGAAGGTGGGCGCCGCGGTCCCAGCGGCGCCAGGACCGCCGCGATCGCAGCACAGGCCTCGCTCGCGCTTGTCGCCACCGGCGACGGCGGCGACCACCTCGGGCAGGCGCGGCGCTCAGCCGGGATCATGCCGTTGCCTGTGGGCCAGCGAGCTTGCTCGCGCTCGTTGGGCGCCCGCCAGCGGGCTGGCCCACCGTCGCATTTTTCAGTCTTGGAATTTCGGAGGGGAATCGGGGCCAACTGCATGAGTCCGGCTCAGTCGCCTCACCCCCCTATGCCACCATTCGCCCTTGCCGGGGCCGGCGCCCCGGGCGAATTTCCCGCTCCCATGGCCGCGCGCGCGCAACGCATCATTCTCAAATTCGGCTCCGGCATTCTCACGAATCCGAAGGGCAACGCGCTCGATCGCCGCCAGTTTTCCCGGCTCACCGCCGAGGTCGCTGCGCTCGTCCGGGCCGGTCACGAGTGCCTCATCGTCTCGAGCGGCGCCGTCGCCGCCGGCATGTCCGCCCTCGGCCTCGCCGAGCGTCCGAAGGATCTCGCGGCGAAACAGGGCTGCGCCGCTGTCGGTCAGGCGCGCCTGATGCAGCTCTACGCCGCGATGTTCGCGAAGCACCGCCTCACCGTCGCGCAACTGCTCCTCACGCACAGCGACCTCGACAGCCGCACCAGCTACGCCAACGCCCGCAACACGCTTCAGCAACTCTTCGCCCGCGGCCACGTCATCCCGGTCATCAACGAAAACGACTCCGTCGCGGTCGAGGAACTCAACTTCGGCGACAACGACCGCCTCTCCGCCGAAGTCGCGCTGCTCGTCAAAGCCGACCGCCTCTTCCTCCTCACGAGCGTCGACGGCGTGCTCGACGCCGACGGCAAGGTCGTGCCGGAAGTGCGCGACGTCGCGAGCGTCACCTGTCTCGTCCGCCAGGAAAAAGGCCGCCTCTCGGTCGGCGGCATGACGACGAAGCTTCAAGCCGCCAAGATCGCCGCGCACGGCGGCACGCGCGTGCAAATCCTCAACGGCCGCAAGCCCGGCCTGCTCAAGGCCGCACTCGCCGGCCAAGACGTCGGCACGGTGTTTCCCGCTTAACGCGCATGACCTGCGCTCGCGTCATGGGTTTCAAATGGAGGGCCGAGCTCCCGCGAGGCCGCGGAAATCTTGTCGCGTGCGACGCGCTCGGCCTTGCAGGAACTCGGCCCTCCATTGCTGGCCGAATCGACGCTGGGCGAAGCCAAGGCCGCTCGCATGTCTGATCTCCAACAGACCATCCGCGAAATGGGCCGGCGCGCTCGCGCCGCGGCGACGCAGCTCGCGCTCGCCTCGCGTGCTGACAAGGACCGCGCGCTCCGCGCAATGGCGGATGCGATGCTGGCCGCGCGCGCGGAAATTCTCTCCGCCAACGCCGACGACCTCGCTGCGGCCGAAAAAACCGGACTCGCGAAAGCGATGCTCGACCGCCTGCGGCTCGATGAAAAACGCCTCGCCGCGATGGCCGACGGCGTGCGCACCGTGGCGGAGTTGCCCGATCCGGTCGGCCGCGTGCAACGCGAGTGGTCGCACGCCAACGGCGTGCGCTTCAGCAAAGTCTCCGTGCCGATCGGCGTCATCGGCATCGTCTACGAGTCGCGCCCGAACGTCACCAGCGACGCCGCGTCGCTCTGCCTGAAGGCCGGCAACGCCGTCATCTTGCGCGGCGGCTCCGAATCGCTGCGCACCAATCTTGCCGTCGCCGCCGCGCTCGCGCGCGGGCTCGCCGCGAGCGGGCTGCCGGGCGACGCCGTGCAACTCGTCCCCGTCGCCGACCGCGACGCGGTGAAGCACCTCGCGGCGCTCGACGAATTCGTGAACCTGATCATCCCGCGCGGCGGGCGCGGCCTGATCGAAGCCGTCGTCGCGAACGCGCGCGTGCCGGTCATCAAGCACTACGACGGCATCTGCGCGCTCTACGTCGACGCCGCGGCCGATCTTGCGATGGCGGAGAAGATCGCGCTCAACGCGAAGTGCCAGCGCCCGGGCGTGTGCAACGCCATCGAGACGCTCCTCGTGCACCGCGCCGTGGCCGAGAAATTCCTCGCGAGCGCCGGTCGCGCATTGCTCGAGCGCGGCGTGCAACTCCGCATGGACGCTGCGGCCCACGCCGCGCTGGGTTCGTCTCTCAACTCTCAACACTCAACTCTCATCTCGGCGGCGCAGCCGCAGGACTTCCGCACCGAATTTCTCGACCTGATCCTGGCCGTGAAGGTCGTCGATAGCCTCGACGCGGCCATCGCGCACATCGACGCGCACGGCTCGCATCACAGCGACGCGATCGTGACGGCCGATGCGGCGGCGGCGGAGAAGTTTCTCAACGCCGTCGACAGCGCGACGGTTTACTGGAACGCCAGCACGCGTTTCACCGACGGCGGCGAGTTCGGCTTCGGCGCGGAAATCGGCATCAGCACGGACCGCCTCCACGCCCGCGGTCCGATGGGGCTCGAGGAGCTGACGACCTACAAATACGTCATTCGCGGCGAAGGTCAGGTGCGGTAGCCCGGCGCTCGGCGTTGCGGCCGCCGTCAGGCGGCGGAGGAACGTGATTTTGTCGGAGCGGCTTCACGCCGCGATTGGTTCGATGCGCGCGCCGCGTTCGTATCGCGGCGTAAAGCCGCTCCTACAATTCACGGTGCACGGGTTTGGGGTCGCGCGGTGCTTTGGCCCGCGCCGGCGGACTTTCTGCGCGGGCGGAAGCACCGCGCTACCTTCGCGATTGGCAAGGCGCGGCGCTTCGCCAAGTTTCCGCGCATGTCCGCTGCCGCCGCTCCCTCTCGCCGACACTGGGTGATCCGCCTGCTCGTCGCGTTGGTGGCGGCGCTGTTGCTGCTCGTGTTGCTGCGCCGGCCGCTCGCGGCGGCGGCGATCTCCGCATCGTTGCGCATGGTCGGCGCGGGCGACGTGAAGTTGGACGTCACGCGCGCGTCGCCGTGGAGCGTCGAGATGCAGAACGTCGGTTTCACGGTGCGCACGCAGCGGTTCGACGCGCAGCGCGTCACGTTTCAGCGCCCGCATTGGTGGTCGCCGACGCTCGGCGCCGTGCGCGTCGCCGGCGCGCGTGTGCCCGTGACTCTCGATGGCTCCGACGTGAATCCGTGGGAGTGGGCCACCTACAGCGGCAAGGCTCCGGCGGCCGCGCCGGCCGTGGCCGTGCCCGCGGAGGAGTTGAGCGTGGACGGCGTTCTCATCGTCGGCGCGGCGGGACAGCGTGAGGAGGAAGTGCGCGTGCAGTTCGCGGCGAAGCTCGGCGCGGGAAACCGCTGGTCGGGCAACCTCGCCGCGAGCGCGCCGGGTTTTGCGGCGAAGCTCGATGGCGAGTTCGACCACGCGAAAAGCGCGCTGCAGTTTCGCGTCACCGACGCGACGATCGATCTCGAACGCTGGCAGGGGTTCATCACCCAGATGGTCGTGTTGCCCGGCGGCAACTGGTCCCTCGCAGGCCAACTGCGCGGCAGTGCCGCCGGCGGCTATGCGGATGGCAAGCTGACGCTCACGGGCGACGTGGAGCTGAGCGAGGGGCGTTTCGCGTTCCCGCAGCGCAACGTCACCGCGGCGGGCGTGTCGGCGAAATTCAAGTTTCGCGATCTCGACAATTTCATCTCGGAGCCCGGCGAAGTGCGCATCGCGTCGCTCACGGCCGGTGAGATCAATACGACCAATCTCGAGCTGCAACTCGCGTTCGACACCGTCGAGCGCATCGCCGTGTTGCGCGCGACGCTCGACGCGTTCGGCGGGCGGCTGGCGGCGGAGCCGTTCAAGTTTTTCCCGCGCCAGAACGAGCTCGAGGCGGTGTTGCTCGTCGACGGACTCGTCGTGGAACAACTGCTCGCGCTCGCGAAAGACGTGCCGGCGAAGGCGACTGGACGCGTGGATGGGCGGGTGCCGTTGCGGATCGATGGCAGCGGCGTCCGATTCGGCACGGGCTGGCTGGAGTTGAAGCGCGGCGTATATGCCGAGGTGCAGTTCAACGCGAACGGCCTGCTGACGCGCGGCATGGCGCCGAACAGCCCGCAATACGCCGTGATGAAAAAAATCGAGGCCGGCCTGCTGCGACTGAAACTCTCGCAACTGCGCCTCGACATCCGCCCGCCGAAAGCGCCCGCGGGCCGCTCCGCAATCATCCACCTCGCCGGCGAGCCGGTCGATCCCGAGGTGAAGGCGCCCGTGATGCTCGACCTGAACGTGAACGGCGCCTTCGAGCAGTTGCTGAATCTCGGGTTGGACAGCCGTGTGAGCTTCGGCGGGAAGTAGCGCAGGCGTCCCGCCTGCCTCTCGGTCGAAGCAGGCGGGGCGTCTGCGCTACCTGCTGCCGACGCAACCGAGTGGAACCGGACAGTTACGGACCTGACTAACTCCAATCCATTTGTGGTTCTCGTCGTTCACTTTGAATTTTCCATCGCCTCGTAGCGTCGAATCGCTGAACCCTTTCCCTGCATGAAACGTCCTTTGTTCCTCGCGGCGGCGGCTCCGCTCTTCTTGGGCGGCTGCCTCAGCGTCCGCACCGAGCCGATCGAGGTGAAGCCGATCCACATCACCGTCGACGTGAACGTGAAGGTCGAACGCGCGCTGGAGGATTTCTTCGGCGACCTCGACAAGAAGTCCGCCACTGTCGCCCCCGAAGCCAAACAGGAGAACAATCCATGATCGCCCGACTCTTTGCCGCCTGCCTCGCGCTCTGCGCGTTTACCGCCACCGTCGTCGCCGCCGAGAGTGCGGCCGCGATTCGCCAACGCATGGAGCAGCGGCTCTCGCAACTCGACGACCTGAAAGCGAAGGGCGCGATCGGCGAGAACAACCGCGGCTTCGTCGAAGTCCGCGGGTCTGCCGGCAACGCCGCTGCGCTCGTCGCGGACGAGAATCGCGATCGCGAAGCCGTCTACGCGCTCATCGCGCAGCAGACCGGCGCGACGGCCGACTCGGTGGGCCGCGCGCGCGCGAAGCAGATCGCGGCCAGCGCGAAGTCCGGCGTGTGGGTGCAGGACGAGAGCGGCGCGTGGAAGAAGAAGTGAGGTAGGGCGCGGCGGTCGCGGCGCACTGCGACGAGGATGGCGATGACGTTTGCGGCGGACCGGGCCGGTCCGCCCTACCTGTTGCGAAGCGGAAAAACAGAAAGGCCGGCTGGCGCCGGCCTTTTTTGTGCAAGGACTCCAGGCTTGTTCAGCGACGGAGAACGACAGGCACGCGAAACTTGGTCATCGGTTTGACCGAGTCCGGCACGCTGACCGCCGCGCCGTTAATTTCCATGCGGATGCGATCGGGGTGCTCGGCGACGATGATGAGATCGCGCGAGTAGTTGAAGCTGCGCGTCTCACCGCGGTTCATCGGGTATTTCCCGTCGAGGAAGACGACGCTGTTGTCTTCGTAAGCGACTTTCACTCGCGTCGGCTCGGCGATGATCAGCGTGAACGTGCCTTCGTTTTGAGTCAGCGGCTGAAGCGTGGAGCGCTCGGGCGTGTTTTCCGTCGCCGTCTGCTTCGGCGCGCTGGCGCGCGGCTCGGTGTGGCCCGAGAACACGTTGATCAGGAGCACGACGACGACGACGATCACGAGCGCGCCGCCGCCGAAGAGGGCGTATTTCAGCATCACCGGATCGAGGCCCGCGCCGCCGCGCGGTGCGGACTCCGCGCTCTCGCCGCCGCCGATTTCGACGCGACCGTAGTTCTCGCGCGTCTCGCGGCGCGGCGCGCGGCCTTCGTCGGCCATCAGCGTGTCGAACTCGGCGACGAGGCGCTGCGGATCGAATTCGAGAAACTTCGCGTAGGTGCGCAGGAAGCCGCGGATGTAGAGCGGCGGCAGGTCGAAGTCGAAGGAGTTGGCCTCGAATTTCTGGAGGTAGTCGCCGCGAATTTTCGTGGCTTCCGCGGCTTCGCGGATGGAGATGCCTTTGCGTTTGCGCGCTTCCTCGAGTCGTTCGCCGAGCGTCTGCATGAGAGTGACCTTATTTCGGGTTGAGAGTGGGTTTGAAAGCTAAAAGCCGAGTGAAAAAGCCGTTGGGACGGCCGGCGCGTCCGTGCGACGGCCTCGCGGGAGCTCGGCCCTCCATCGACGGATGACGGTTGGGCGCCGACGATCCGTCACGGCTCGTAGGTGTCGAGGTCGACGAGGATTTCGCGCGGACTCGAGCCGTTTTCGGGGCCGACGATGCCCTTGTCCTCCATCAGGTCCATGATGCGAGCGGCGCGGTTGTAGCCGATGCGCAGGCGGCGCTGCATCATCGATGTGGAGGCGCGGCGCGTGGACTTCAGCACGTCGAAGGCCTGGCGGAACAAATCCTCGTCGTCGCCCAAGTCGCCGTCGCTTTCGCCGCCCTCGCCATCTTCGTCGTCTTCGCGCGCGGCGCGGTCGATCTGCTGTTGGACGGCCTGGGCGTATTGCGGCGGGCCGTTGCGCTTGAGGAATTCGACGATCTCGCCGACCTCCTCGTCGGCCACGAAGGCGCCTTGCGCGCGGACGATGCGCGACGTGCCGGGCGGGGTGAAGAGCATGTCGCCGCGGCCGATGAGCGTCTCGGCGCCCTTGCCGTCGAGGATCGTGCGGGAGTCGACTTGCGAGGCGACCTGGAAGGCGATGCGCGAGGGAAGGTTGGCCTTGATGACGCCGGTGATGACGTTCACCGACGGGCGCTGCGTGGCGATGATGAGGTGGATGCCGGCGGCGCGGGCGAGCTGCGCGAGGCGCGCGATGCTCGTCTCGATCTCGGCCGGCGCGATCATCATGAGGTCGGCGAGTTCATCGACGATCGCGACGATGTAGGGCAGGCGGTCGGGAATCTCGATGTCGTCCGGCGCGACGCCGGCGAGCTCGCCTTGCTGTTCGGGCGGGAGCTCGGCGGGTTTGTCCTTTTTGCGGTTGTTGAAGCCGGCGATGTTGCGGACGTTGACCTTCGCGAAAATCTGGTAGCGCTGCTCCATCTCGCCGAGCAGCCACTTGAGCGCGGCCGGCACTTTCTTCGGTTCGGTGACGACCGGAATCAACATGTGCGGCAGCGCGTTGAAGACCTTTAATTCGACGACCTTCGGGTCGACCATGATCAGGCGCACGTCCTTCGGGCTCTTCGAGTAGAGGATCGAGGCGACGATGGAGTTGATGCACACGGATTTTCCCGAGCCCGTCGCACCGGCGATGAGCAAGTGCGGCATCTTCGTGAGGTCGGAGACGAGCGGTTTGCCGGAGACGTCCTTGCCGAGCGCGATGGGCAGCTCGGCCTTGGCGTGCGCCCAGTCTTCGCTCTCGAGAATCTCGCGCATGCCGACGGGCGTGGGCTTCTGGTTCGGCACTTCGACGCCGACGGCGGCCTTGCCGGGGATCGGCGCGAGGATGCGCACCGATTGCGCGCGCATGCCGAGGGCGATGTTCTTGTCGAGGCCGGAGATTTTTTCGACGCGCACGCCGGCGGCGGGGACGACTTCGTAGCGCGTGATGACGGGGCCGACGTGGATTTCGCCGAGGGAAACTTCCACACCGAACTCGCTCAGGATGCGCAGGAGATTCTCGGCGTTGCCGCGGTGTTCCTCCTCGGAGTTCGCGGCGTCGAGCTTTACCTGCTCCTTGAGCAATGAGAGCGGCGGAAACTCGTAGCTCTTGTCGTCGGTCTGCGGGAGGACGACTTTGGCCTTCTTCGTCTCTTCGGGTTTGACGATGTTCAGCTCGATCTTGCCGGCGGCGGCGACGGCGAGCTGTTTGGTGTCGGTCGCGGTCGGCGCGGGTTTGGCGGGCTTGGCGGTCGCTGCGGGCTTGACCGGTTCGGCCTCGGGGGCGGCAGCGGCGGACGCGCGCGCGCCGGGCTTCGGCGCTTCGGCGAGCGGATCCTCGGACTTCGGCACGACGAGCTTCTTCGGCGCCTGCAACGGCTGCGGGGCCGGACCGGGGCGCGTCGGTGCGGCGGGCGCTGCGGCCGCTGCTGCTGCGGCCGCAGCTTTTTGCTTTGCGAATTCCTCCTTCTGCTTGCGGCGCTCTTCCGCGAGGGCGGCGGCGAGCGCGGCGCGTTTCTTGCGCCACTCGGCGAAATTATTCAGCAACTTCTCGAATTCCGCGCCGATGTCGCGCGTGAAGATGAACACCATGCTCGTCACGTAGACGGCGGTGAGCAGGAAGAACGACCCGAAGCCGCCAAACGTCGACTCGAAGAAACCGTCGTAGAGCGCCTTGCCGGTCCAGCCGCCGGGGCCGGACGGGTAGACCTGGCGGTTCATGAATGCCAGGCCTTGCATCGCGAGCAGCGGCGCGCCGGCGGCGAACGAGAAAAACATCGCGATCATGCGCGTGCCCGTGAGGTGCCGCGCGCTCCGCACGTAGGTGAACGCCATCCAGAGCAGGAAAACCGGGATCAGCCACGCCGCGCCGCCGAGGAACTTGAAGCTGAAAACCGAGATCACCACACCGACGTCGCCGACGGGATTTTTGTCCGCGGGCTGAATCGCGATTTGCTGCAGCTTGCCGTTGATGACTTCGGTGCGGCCGCCGGCCTGGTCGAGGTAGTTTTGACTCGGAGAAAAGAACGCCATCGCGACCAGCACAAGCACGCCGAGAATCGCGCAAAGCACAAACCCGCCCCAATTTGGGCGGTGGCGCGGCGCTTCGAACGACGGATTGGAGTCCTTGGGATTTGTGCTCGCAGCTTTGGCCATTTCGTTGCCTTTAGAGACGTGTAGCGCGCACGAGGGTCAATGTAAATTCCCCGTTACGCGCGCGACGCGCCACACTCTCTCAACCACGATGTCATTTCTCCGTTTCGATCCCATTTTTCAAGAACGCGTCTGGGGCGGCCGCGCCCTCGCGGACTGGCTCGGCCGCGCGTTGCCGGCGGGTCGGCCGATCGGCGAAAGTTGGGAAATCGTGGATCGTCCCGAAGCGCAATCGCGCGTGCGCGACGGCGAGTTCGCCGGCCAGACGCTGCGCGAGGTCATCGAAGCGGCGGCCGAGCGTGTCATGGGCCCGGAGTGGGAGCGGACGCGCGTGTTTCCGATTTTGGTCAAATGGCTCGATTGCCGCGAGCGGCTGAGCCTGCAAGTCCACCCGCCCGCCTCAATCGCGCTCTCGCTCGGCGGCGAGCCGAAGACGGAAAACTGGTTCGTCGCCCGCACCGAGCCCGGTGCGGCGGTGCTGGCCGGACTCGTGGACGGCGTCGATGCGGAGAAATTCCGCGCCGCGCTCGCGAACAACACCGCGGAAAAACTCCTCGTGCGCCACGAGACGCACGCCGGCGACTCGGTGCTGATCCAGAGCGGCGTCATGCACGCGATCGACGCGGGCAACGTTATCCTCGAGATCCAGCAGAACTCCGACACGACCTACCGCGTCTACGACTGGGGCCGCGTCGGCCTCGACGGCAAGCCGCGGCAGATGCACGTCGAGCAATCGCTCGCGTGCCTCACCGCCAACCGCGCGCCGGCGCCGCGCCTGCTGCGCGCGGGCGAAGCGCACGACGTGCTGGCGGATTGCGCCGAGTTTCGCCTCCGCCGCGTGCGACTCGCGCACGGCGCGAAACTCGAGATCGCGGCGCGCGAACAGCCGCGGCTCCTTTCGGTCGTGGACGGACGTCTCACAGCGAACGATGCCGGTCGCGCTGTCGTCGCGCGCGGCGAGAACGTGTTGCTGCCGTTCGCCGAGGCATTTTCGTTTGTCGCGGACGAAGCCACCACCGTTTTGGTCACCGAGAATTTTGTTCGCCCGTGAATAGGGGCGGCTCCGCGATGGCGCCGCCCGCACCACGCCCGTGTTCGTTGCCGCCGGGATGGCAGCAATCGCCCGAAGAGCACTCGCACCACACTTGAAAACCGTAAAACCTGCGCCTACTTTCCGCCGTTCCGCATGAGCGAAACCAGCCAAACCGATACTCCGAAGACTCCTCCGCCCCCGCCCGAGGCGGCTGCGGCCAAGCCCGCCGACGCCAAATCCGCGCCGGCACCCGAGGCCGCGAAGCCCACCGCCGCGCCATCGGCCGACGAATTGCTCGCCGCCGCCCGCGCCGATGCGGTCGCAGCGCAGGAACGCTATCTGCGCGCCGTGGCGGACATGGAGAATTTCCGCAAACGCACGCTGCGCGAGAAGGACGAGCTGCGGCAATTCGCCGCCGCCAACGTCGTCGAGGATCTCATTCCCATTCTCGACAACCTCAGCCTCGGCCTCGCCGCGGCGAAGCAGCAGAGCGGCGACGCGAAATCGATCGTCGACGGCGTCGGCATGGTGCTGGAGCAGTTCAAGGGCGCGCTCGGCCGCCACGGGTTGAAGGAAATCAATCCCGTCGGCGCGGCGTTCGACCCGCACCAGCACGAGTGCATCGCGCACCAGCCGGACGAGGAGGTCGCCGAGGAGAAAGTCATTTCCGTGGTGCGGCTCGGATACTCGCTGAACGGACGCCTCGTGCGTCCGGCCTCGGTCATCGTGTCCAGCGGCCCGGCTAAGCCCGAGACGAAGGCCTGACCATGGCGAGCACCAAGAAGGAAGATTACTACGAGCTGCTCGGCGTCGCGAAAGGCGTCTCCGACGAGGAACTCAAGAAGGCCTATCGCAAGAAGGCCGTGCAGTTTCACCCGGACAAAAATCCGGGCAACAAGGAGGCGGAGGAGATGTTCAAAAAAGTCTCCGAGGCCTACGAAGTGCTCAAGGACCCGCAAAAGCGCGCGGCCTACGATCAGTTCGGCCACGCTGCGTTCCAGCAGGGCGGCATGGGCGGCGGCGGTCGCGGGGGCGCGGGCGGCTTCCCGGGCGGCGGCGGCTTCCACGACCCGTTCGACATCTTCCGCGAAGTCTTCGGACAGGGCGGCGGCGGCGGTGGCGGCGGGATTTTCGACGAGTTCTTCGGCGGAGGCGGCGGCCAGGGCGGCGGCGCCGCGCGCGGCTCCGATTTGCGCTACGATCTCGAAATTTCCCTCGAGGAAGCCGCGCACGGCGTGGAGAAGGAGATTTCCTTCCGCCGCCTCGGCGTGTGCTCGCATTGCGAAGGCACCGGCGCCGAGCCGGGCTCGAAACGCACCACGTGCCCGACTTGCCGCGGCGCGGGGCAGGTGACGACCTCGCGCGGGTTTTTCCACGTGCGGCAGGTCTGCCCGACGTGTCACGGCAGCGGCGCGCGCTTCGAGCGCGTGTGCGCGAAGTGCGACGGCGAAGGCCGCGTGCAGGAGACGACGAAGATCAACGTCCGCATCCCGCCGGGCGTCGACACCGGCTCGAAGCTGCGCTCCGCCGGCAACGGCGAGGCGGGCGTCATGGGCGGCCCGCCGGGCGATCTCTACATCGTCGTGCACGTGAAAGAGCACGAGATTTTCGAGCGGCAGGGCGACGACCTGTTCACGGAAATCCCGATCAAATTCACTGTCGCCACGCTCGGCGGCTCGATCGAGGTGCCGACGCTGCAAGGCAAGGCGACGCTGAAGATCCCCGCCGGCACGCAATCCGCCACGACGTTCCGCCTGAAGGGCCGCGGCATGCCGCACCTGCGTGGCGGCGCGCACGGCGACCAGCTGATCCGCGTGCACGTCGAAGTGCCGACCTCGCTCAACAGCGAGCAGCGGAAAAAACTGGAAGACTTTGCGCAGGCCTGCGGCGATGCCGACCAGCCGGTGGCAAAGAGCTTCTTCGACAAGGCGAAGAAGTTCTTCTGAGGCCTGCGAACCGAAGGTCGTTCTTCACCGGTCCGGTTAGGTTGCGTTCGAGAAAGAGCGCGTTTGCGTTCGACGATTGCCGTGGTTCAAATCCGACATGGCAATCGCCCGTCTGCCGAAGTTCATCCGTGATAACTATACCGTTAAGGAGTGGCGCCACGCGTCGTCCATCCTTCAGGCCGATTTCCCGGTGCTGCTCGAAGAAATCTGTGACGTGCTCACCCGATTCCGGCTTAAGAAAAGCGAGGTGGTCGTCGGAGGTGGCAGCAAGACGAAGATCGCCGGCTGGATCGACGGAGAACTGCGCACGAAAGGATGGATCGAGAAGCAGTTCAAAACAGCTTTCATGGTCGATGAGCGCCGTATCGAAAGTCCGACGCACAAGGTTGATTGTTACAAGGCGACCGAACTTGGAGGCATCGGTTTCGAGATCGAATGGAACAACAAAGATCCGTTCTTCGATCGGGATCTGAATAATTTTCGTCTCCTATTCGAACTTCGGACGATTTCGGTGGGCGTGATTCTCACTCGCGCTGAGGACTTGAAAGATCTTTTTCGCGATCTCACCGACCGAGGGCTGAAACCGTCGTCGTCGTTTGGTGAGTCCACGACGCATTGGGGCAAATTGTTGCCGCGCTTGGAGGGCGGAGCCGGAGGTGGGTGCCCGGTCTTGGCGTTCGGAATCACGCAAAAACTCTACACCGAAGATGTCTCTGACCATGAAGCGCGAGAGCTAATCCGCGCGGCGACAGCGGCGAAAAAAGCGCAACGGCGCGCTGTGATCGAAAAGCGGAAGAAAAAGGGCGGAGGTGGAGCTATCCCTCTCGACTTGGTCGGAGAGGATGAGCAAGAAGATTACGACGCTGAAACATGAACGCCGCTGAACAGCTTTTGACCAGTGTCCACGGGAAATTCGGCACGATTCTCGCCGATCCCCCGTGGCAATTTGCCAATCGCACCGGCAAAATGGCCCCGGAGCACAAGCGGCTAAATCGATACGCCACGATGACTCTGCAGGAGATCAAGGAGCTGCCCGTTCCCCTGCTCGCGGGCGACAAGTCCCATCTCTACTTGTGGGTTCCCAACGCACTTTTGCAGGAAGGCTTGGACACGATGAAAGCATGGGGTTTCGAGTATAAGAGCAATATAGTCTGGTTTAAGGTGAGAAAAGACGGCGGCCCCGATGGTCGTGGCGTAGGGTTCTATTTCCGAAACGTCACCGAGCTACTCCTGTTCGGGGTGCGTGGAACGAAAAACCGGACGTTGAAAGCCGGCCGCACGCAGGTAAACCTGTTGGCGACGCGCAAACGCGAACACAGTCGCAAACCGGACGAGATTTATCCCCTGATCGAAAGCTGCTCGCGCGGGCCTTACCTCGAACTTTTTGCCCGCGAAAAAAAGCCGAATTGGACCGTTTGGGGCAACGAGGCGCCGGAACAGGTGAACACGTTTGGCGGAAAAACTTTCGGCAAGGCCTACACGATGCCGAAGCCGCCCAAGCTGGATCAGATCGCGCTCAATTTTTAAGTGTCGGTCTGTCTGGCCGATTTCTACAATCGGATGCGCGCACGCGCCGAACACGAGCGGCGGCTTTAGTCCCCAGGCACTTTTTTCCAGCGCGCGGCAAAGTTTGCCTGAAAAGGGTGGGGCGGGACGGGCGGCAAAAATAGCCTCGGGGCGGAGAATTTTTTAATTCGTTGGCCGGCCGCCGCTAATGCCGCGGCAAAAATCGTTGGCACCGGCGTTGCTTTTCGCGGGGCCGGATGAACATCGGTCTCTACCAAAGCGCCTCTTCCATGTCGGCCCTCGAGCGCTGGCAGGATGCGACTTCGCAGAACATCACCTCTGCGCAGACGACCGGCTACCGGAAGCGCACCGTGCAGTTCTCCACCGACGTTGCCGGCAAGTGGAACATCCGCCCCGACGCCAAGAACGCCGGCCCCGAAAACGAGCACGCCGTGCTCTTCACCCACGTCACCACCGGTATCAATTTCATGACCGGCGAGACGCAGCCGACGCGCCGCGAACTCGACGTCGCCATCCAGGGCGACGGCTTCTTCGAGATGGACGGCCCCGGCGGCCAGAAACTCTACACGCGCAGCGGCGAGTTCCGCATGACGCCTGAGCGCGTGCTCGTCGGCGCTGGCGGCCTGCCGGTGCTCACCGACAGCGGCAACCAGATCACGATGCTCCCCGGCGGCGGCTCCGTGACGATCAACCGCGACGGCACGATTTTCCAAGGCAGCACCGCGCTCGGCAAACTTGCGGTCGAAAAATTCACCAACCCCAGCGCGCTGATCCCGACCGCCGGCGGCATGTTCGTCGCCGGCCCCAACGCCGGCAAGGAAACGGTCGACGAACCCGAGCTCATGCAGGGTTACCTCGAGCAGAGCAACGTTCAGCCGCTCCGCGAAATGGTCGACCTCGTCCTCATCAGCCGCGCCTACGAGGCCAACCAGAAAATCATCACCACCGCCGACCAGCAGATGGAGAAAACCCTCCAAGCCCTCGGCTGATCCACGCTGCGCCGCCCCGCCGCAATGAATTCCCCATATAGACAACCGCTATCACGACTGCATGGCCGCGCCCGGTGTGGGGCCGGGCCGGCCCCAGTCGCGATGCGGGGATTTTCCACGCTGACCTGACGCCATGAACCTCTCGCTCTACTCCGCGGCCACCGGCATGGAGGCTCAGCAGCTCAACCTGAACACGATCGCGAACAACCTCGCGAACGTGAACACCCCGGGCTTCAAGCGCAGCAAGATCGAGTTCCAGGATCTCCTCTACCAGAAGCCGCGCGCGTCGGGCTCCGACTCCGGCGGCGGCAATCTCGTCCCCACCGGCATCGAAGTCGGCAACGGCTCACGCGTCGCCGCCACCTCGAAGGTTTTCACCCAGGGCCAGCTCACCAACACCGGCGAGAAGCTCGACGTCGCGATCCAAGGCGACGGCTTTTTTGAAGTGCAGCGCCCCGATGGCACGATCGGCTACACGCGCGACGGCTCGTTCAAGCTCAACGCCCAAGGCCAGGTCGTCACCATTGACGGCATGCCGATCCTCAGCGGCATGCAGACGATTCCCGCCGGCTCCAACGTTTCGATCTCGGAGGACGGCCAGGTCACCGTCCAAGGCTCCTCCGGCACCACGAATTTCCGCCTCACGCTCACGCGCTTCGCCAATCCCGCGGGCCTCCGCTCCATGGGCGGCAACCTCTACGAAGAGACCGGCGCCTCCGGCACGCCCGAGACCGGCAACCCCGGCGAAAACGGCTTCGGCCGCACGATCCAGGGCTACATCGAGGCCTCGAACGTGAACATCGTCGAAGAAATGGTCGCGCTCATCGTCGCGCAGCGCGCCTACGAAATTAATTCCAAGTCCGTGCAGTCGTCCGACGAGATGCTGCAAAATGTGGCCAACATGAAGCGCTGATCGCCATGCACCGCCTCGCCGCCAGCCTCGCGCTCCTCGTTTCCGCCGCCGTCGTGTTTTCCGCCGACGCGCCCGCGCCGACGAACGTCGCTCCGGTCCCCGCCGCGGACGCGGCTGTCTCGTCGCCGTTCACGCAGGAAAATTTCACCGCTGCGCTCACGCGCGACCTCGCGTCGCACTTCAACCTCGAAGGCGATCTCCAGCTTGAGTTCCTTCGCCCGTGGTCGTCGCCTGACCGCGTCGCGCGCGACTGGCAGGTGCTGATCACCGAGTATCCGTCCGTCGTCGCGTCGTCGATGCTGCTGCGCTGCCGCGTCATCGCCGACGGCGAATCCTTCGGCGAAACAACGCTCACGCTCCGCGCTGCGCTCTGGCGCGACGCCTGGGTCGCGCGCCAGCCGCTCCTGAACAACACGCCCTTCGACGCCGCGCAGCTCGAGACGCGCCGCGTCGACCTGCTCCGCGAACGCGACGCGCTGCCCGCGGCCGTCGGCGACCGCTCTTTCAATTTCGTCCGCGGCGTCCAAGCCGGTCGCCTCCTCACCTGGCGCGACATTGGCCGCCGCCCGCTCGTCCGCAAGGGCGAGATGGTCGAGGTCTCCGCCGCCGACGGCATGCTCGTCGTCACCATGAAGGCCCTCGCCATGCAGAACGGCGCGCAGGGCGAAGTCGTTACCGTCCGCAATCTCGATTCGAAGAAAGATTTTTCCGCGTTCGTCATCGATGAAAACCGCGTTCAAGTCCGCTTCTGATCTCCGCGTCGCCGGTCCGTCCGGACTCGCCGCCGCCGCCCTGATCGCGCTGCTCGCCCTCGGCGCCGCCGACGCGCGTGCCGCCTCGTTGTGGACCGCCGACGCCGGCCCGCGCGGCATGTTCGCCGATCGCAAGGCCTCGCGTTCGGGCGACATCCTCACGATCGTCGTCATCGAAAGCGTCGCGGCGACGAACACCCAGAGCAAATCCTCCACGCGCAAGTCCGCCGTCGAGGACGCCGTCGGCCAGTTCATCTTCTCCGTCGCCGCCAGCAAACTCGGCACCCACAACGGCGAGCTCCCCTCGACCAACATCACCGGCAAGGGCGACTACTCCGGCGGCGGCCAGACCGTGAACAACCAGTCGCTCAGCAGCCGCGCCGCCGTGCTCGTCACCGACGTCATGCCGAACGGCAACCTCGTGATCGAGGGCGTGCGCGTCGTCACCTTCTCCGGCGAGACGCAATACGTCGTCCTCCACGGCCTCGTGCGTCCCGACGACATCGCCGCGGACAACACCATTCTCTCGTCCAACATCGCCGACGCCCGCGTCGAGTTCGTCACCGAAGGCGCGCTCACCGACGCGCAGAAGCGCGGCTGGCTGTCGAAGCTCTACGAAAAACTCCGCCCGTTCTGACAAAAGGCTGAAAGACTGAAGAGCTGAAGGATCGAAACATGATTGCACGGACGCAAAAAATTTTCCCCGTTTGCCGCCGCCACCACCTGCTGCTGGTTGCGTTCAGCCTTTCAGTTTTTCAGCTCTTCAGCCCTTCGCTCCCCGCCGCTCGCGTGAAAGATCTCACGCTCGTCGAAGGCGGTCGCGACAACCAGCTCGTCGGCTACGGCCTCGTCGTCGGCCTCGCCGGCGACGGCGACAGCAACGCGCTCTCCACCCTGCGCGCCGTCTCGAACACGCTGCAGCGCTACGGCCTCTCCATCGCCGCGACCGACATCAAGTCGAAGAACATCGCCGCCGTCATGATCACCGCCGACATCGCCGCGTTCATGAAACCCGGCGCGCGCATCGACGTGACGGTTTCCTCGATGGGCGATGCCAAGACGCTCCAGGGCGGCGTGCTGCTCCAGACGCCCATGATCGGCGCCGACGGCCGCGTCTACGCGGTCGCGCAAGGTCCGATCGCCATCGGCGGCTTCTTCGGCGGCGCCGGCGGTGCGGGCGGCGCCACGGTGCAGAAAAATCACCCGACCGTCGGCACGATTTCCAACGGCGCCATCGTCGAGCGCGAGATTCCCGCGCAATTCGTGCAGGACCAGAAGCTCCGCCTCCTCCTGCACAATCCCGACTTCACCTCCGCCGCGCGCATGGCCGACGCGATCAACACCCGCTGGCCGGAGTCGCGCGCGATCGCCACCGACGCCGCCACCGTGCAGGTCGCCGTCCCCGCCGAGTATCGCAGTCGCGACGTCGCCTTCCTCGCCGATCTCGGCACCATCGAAGTGCAGCCCGACACGATGGCGCGCATCGTCATCAACGAGCGCACCGGCACCATCGTCGCCACCTCGACGGTGCGCATCTCGCACGTCGCGATCGCGCACGGCGCGCTCACGATCACGGTCACGAACAACCAAGGCGTCTCGCAGCCCGGCGCGTTCAGCGGCGGCACGACGCAAGGCGTGCAGAGCACGCAGACCGCCGTGAACGAGACGAAGGGCGGCTTCACCGTCCTCAACGAGCCGCCCACCGTCGAGCGCCTCGCCGCCGCCCTGAATTCCCTCGGCGTCTCCACGCGCGACATGATGGCCATTTTCCAATCGCTCAAACGCTCCGGCGCCCTCCAGGCCGAACTTGTGATCAACTGAGCCATGAACGTCTCCGCCATTTCTTCGCACCCTTCCGCCGCGCAAGTCGCCAGCATGATGTCGAATCCCGGCAAAATGCAGAACCTGCCGCAGAGCGAGCAAGTGAAGGCGGTCGCCGGCCAATTCGAGGCGATCCTCCTCCGCCAGTTTCTCCAGGAGAGCGTCGGCGGCATCATGGGCGGCAAGGACGGCGGCCCGTCCGGCAGCGTCTACGGTTACTTGCTCACCGACGTGCTCTCCAACCAGCTCTCCTCCGCCGGCGGCCTCGGCCTCGGTCGCATTCTCGAACACCAACTCAGCCCCCGCACGTCCGCCGCGCTCGCGGCCGACGCTGCTTCCTGATCCATGAACCAAGAGTGGAAAATCGTCGCGGACGCCCTCCGCCAGGAGATCGCCGACTACGGCGGCCTCCTTCACCTCTTCGAGGAGCAACAACGCTACCTCTTCGCGCGCAACCCCGACGCCGTCCTCCGCCTCAGCGGCGAAATCGAGACGCAGGTCCGCAATCTCCACGAAGCCCGCCGCAACCGCGAAGCCATCGTCGCCGCGTTCGCCATCGAGAACAACGAGCTGCCGACCGTCACGCTGCGCTCGCTCCTCCCGCACTTCGCGGTCGATGTCCGCCCGCTCCTCGAAGCGCTCATCTCCGAGATCAACCTCCTCATCCACCGCGTCCGTCGCACCTCGCGCCACAACCACTCGCTCCTCGCCCGCACCGTCGAGGCGCAACAGGAACTGCTCCGCCAGCTCCGCCCCGACGCCTTCACGCAAACCTACGCGCCCAC
Organism: Opitutia bacterium; assembly: GCA_016187945.1. GTDB lineage: Bacteria > Verrucomicrobiota > Verrucomicrobiia > Opitutales > Opitutaceae > Didemnitutus. Next base: position 71,477 of record JACPIT010000004.1, on the reverse strand, counting down.
CGGCCGCGTGATGCTCAGCGGCGCCCGCCCCGAGCCCGCCTTCAAGGTCGCCGGCTGACGGAATTTTCGATTTGGGATTCTCGATTTTCGATTTTCCGAACCCGCACCCCGACACCGTCAAAGCTCTCGACTTCCACTCTGGCACCGCAGCCCTTCGGCCAATCGAAAATCGAGAATCGAAAATCCAAAATAAATAGCTCCCATGTCCGGCCTCTTCTCCACTCTCGGTTCCTCGGTCAAGGCGCTCAACGCGCACAGCCGCGCCATCGAGATCGCCGGCAAGAACCTCGCGAACGTCAACAACGCCGCCTACGCGCGCCAGCGCGTGATCTACGGCGATCGCGGCACCGTCGTCACCGCCGACGGTGCGCAGAGCCTCGGCCTCGAAGCGCTCGCCGTCCAGCAGTTGCGCGACGCGCTGCTCGACCGCCAGGTCATGCGCGAGACAGCCCTCAAAGGCTCCTTCGAAGCCGAGCAGGACATCCTCGGCCGTGCCCAGGCCGGACTCGGCCAGAGCATCGACCGCTCTGCCTCCGCCACCGCGACGAGTTCCAACGCTTCCACCGGCGGCCTCGCCGCCGCGCTCGACGATTTCTTCAACGCCTTCCAAAGCCTCGCCGCGCGTCCGACCGATGTCGGCGAACGCCAGACACTCCTGCAAAAGGCCGCGATCCTCACCGACCGTTTCCAGCAGACCGACGCCCGCCTCGCGCAGGTGCAGTCCGACGTCGACACCTCGATCGCCACTGACGTCGACGATGCGAACCGCCTCCTCTCCACGATCGCGGATCTCAACGCCCAGATCGGCCGCATCGAAGTCGGCGCGCCCGGCACCGCCATCGACCTCCGCGACCAGCGCCAGGCCAAGCTCGAAGAACTCTCCGCCAAGCTCCCGATCGAAGTCCGCAACTCCACCGACGGACAGATCCAGGTCGTGATGAAAGACGCCGCGAACGCCGATGTCGTGCTCGTCGACAAGGCGACCGTGTCCGGCCCCGTTGCCTTCGACGGCACCAACATCACCGGCGGCGCCTCGGCCACGACGCTCGTTTTCTCCTCCGGCAAAATCTACGGCCAGCTCTCCGCGCGCGACGGCGCTGTGCAGGAACTCCGCGACAGCCTCGACGCGCTCGCGCAGCAACTCGTCACCTCCGTCAACGCGGCCTACAATCCGACCTCGGCCCCGGGCGGCGATTTCTTCAACGCCGCCGGCGCGACGGCCGGGACGATTTCCCTGCGCGCCGGCCTCACCGCTACGAATCTTACCGCGGGCACCGGCGCGGCGGGCGACAACTCCATCGCCCTCGCCGTCGCGGCGATCGCGAGCCAGAGCTTCTCCACGAGCGGCGGCGACGCCGTCGACGGAACGCTCAGCCAGTTTTTCTCGCGATCCGTTTCCAACCTCGGCCAGGCGCTCGCGAGCGCGAACTCCCGCGTCGAGGACCAGACCAACATCGCGAACCTCGTGAAGTCGCAACGCGACAGCGTCAGCGGCGTCTCGCTCGACGAAGAGATGGCCGACCTCGTGCGTTTCCAACGCGCCTTCCAAGCTTCGTCTCGCGTCTTCTCCGTCGTCGACGAGCTGCTCGACACCGTCGTGAACCGCCTCGGTCGCTAACCGTCCGAAACACCAAATGTCCAAACTCCAAATGATCCACCGTAACGCCACCGTCTCCGGACTCTCGCGCCCACTCCCGCTCGCGAGCTTTGGCGTTTGACCATTGGCGTTTGGGATTTTTGCGCCATGAGAATCGCCTCCAGCACCGTCTCCGACAACATCGTCCGCCAGATCCAGAACCTCGGATCGCAGCAGGCGCGGTTGCAGTCGCAGGTGGCGAACGGCCAGCGCATCACCAACCCCGACGACGATCCCGCCGCCGTCAGCCGCGTGATCAATCTCGAGAGCGAGCGTCGCGGCATCGAGCAGTTCCAACGCAACGCCGAGCGCGCGCTCGAAGTCAGCCAGGCTTCCTACTCGGGCCTGCAACAGATCAAGAAGCTCTCCGACCGCGCCACGGAGGTCGGCACTCTCGGCACCGGCGCCATCTCGTCCGACGCGCGCACCGCCTACGCGTCCGAGATCAATCAGCTCATCGAGCAGGCCGTGCAGCTCGGCAACACGAAGTTCCGCAACGACTACATCTACGCCGGCACCGCGGTCGACACTCCGCCGTTCGCCGCCACGCGCGACGCGAGCGGCGAGGTGACGGGCGCCACTTACGCCGGCAACACCACGCAGTCCGCGATCGCGCTCAGCGAGTCTTCGAGCGTCGCACCCGGCACCAGCGGCGCGACGAACACCGGCATCGGCGACTTTATCAACCGTCTCGTCGCCCTGCGCGACGCGCTCCGCGGCGGCACCACCGCCGCCGTGCAGACCGCGCAAACCGACTTGCTCAGCAGCGAAGACGTGCTCGTCGACGCCCTCTCCGAACACGGCGCCGTCCAGATGCGCATCGAGGTCAACCAGACCCAGCAGAGCGAGCGCGCCGAAAACCTCGAGAAACTCGTTTCGGCCGAGGCCGACGGCGACCTGCCTTCCGCCATCGTGAAACTCAACCAGACGCAGGTCGCCTACCAGGCCGCCCTCCAATCCGCGTCCAACATCATGAAGCTCTCGCTCCTCGACTATCTCAAGTAAACCGCCCGCTCTCCCGCCAACCCCATGAAAGTGCTCCTCGAAACGCCCTCCGCCGAAATCGACCAACCGGTCGCAAACCGTTTCACCTTGCCGCAGGGCATCATCGGTTTTCGCGACTACACGCAGGCCGAGCTCCTCTACGTGCCCGACCACCTGCCGTTCCTCTGGATGAAGCTCAGCAACGGCACCGACACCGTCCACTTCGTGGTCATCGAGCCCGCCGGCCTCATCGCCGGCTACTCGCCCGAAGTCTTCGACGACGACGCCGCTCAGCTCGACCTCCGCGACAGCTCCGAAGCGATGGTGCTCAACATCGTCACCATGGAGCAGCAGCGCCCGCTCGAAGCGAAGGTCAACCTCATCGGCCCGATCCTCGTCAACCGCCGCACGAGGACCGGCCGCCAGCTCGTCATCTCCAACTACTCGCGCTACTCCGCGCATCACCCGCTCGTCGAAACCACCGACGTCCCCAACGAGGCCACCGCCTAACGCGCTGCGCGCGAGTTGAAGACGAAAGTTGAAGTTCCAGCGCCCGACCGCCCTCCCGGCCCCGCCCGCGAAACCTCAACGTAAACTCGGAACTTAAACTTCAACTGGCGCCGCGCCCCCCACCATGCTCGTCCTTTCCCGAAAAACCAACGAGGCGATCGTCATCGGCGACGGCATCGAGATCCGCATCAACCGGATCGACGGCGACGTCGTGAAGATCGGCATCATCGCCCCGCGCGAAGTCCCCATTTTCCGCAAGGAAGTGCAGACCGCCATCGCCGCCAACAACCAGGCGGCCGCGTTCAAACCCGCGCACGGCCCCGCCGGCGCGCCCGCGCTTCCGTCCCTTCCCAAAATCAACCGGACCAAGGATGCCGGTCCCGTTCAGTCGTCCGCCATGGATGGTGGCAAACAACCCGCGCCCGCCCTGCCCGCGAAACCCGCGGTCAAGGTCAACGCGGCTTAACCCGAACCACCACCCGCCATGAGCGTCATCAATACCAACATCCAGGCCATCGCCGCCGCCCGCAACCTCACTGCTTCGCAGGAAATGCTCGGGCGTTCCCTCACGCGTCTCTCCTCCGGCACGAAGATCGTCAACCCCTCCGACGATGCCGCCGGCCTCGCCGTCTCCGAAAAACTCGACGCGCAAAACAAGCGCGTCAAAGCCGCAACGACGAACGTCCAGAATGCGATCTCCTTCGTCCAGACCGCCGACGGCTTCATGTCCGGCATGACGAAGATCCTCTCGCGCATGTCCGAACTCGCGATCCTCGCGAAAGACGTGACGAAAAACTCGACCGACGTCGCCCTCTACCAGGAAGAGTTCAGCGCCCTCCAGGACCAGCTCCGCGCCACCATCGGCGGCCCGACCAGCGAGATCGGCGGCACCGCCGACATCGACACGCCGCTCGGCGCGTTCAACGGCATCACGCTCTTCGGCGCCAACGCCACCGGACTCACCGTCACGATCGGTCAGGCCGTCGGCCAGGACATGACCATCCCCGAGTCCAATCTCCGCGACGGTTCGATGCTCGACATCATCGACCAGAACTCGTCCGGCACCTACGCGCTCGCCGTCACCGATGCCGACGCGATCGGCAAGATCACCTCCGCGATTCAGGACGTCGCCACGGAACGCGCCTCGCTCGGCGCTTCGCAATCCCGCCTCGAACTCGCGGCGAAGACGCTCCAGGTCGAATACGAAAACCTCGGCGCCGCCATCTCGCGCATTCGCGATGTCGACGTGGCCGAGGAATCCACCCAATACGCGAAATACAACATCCTCGTCCAATCCGGCACCGCGATGCTGGCCCAAGCCAACCAGAGCCCGAAGAGCGTCCTCAACCTGCTCCAGCAGTAATTTCAGCTCAGTCGTTGGCGCGACCTCATCCCCCTCGCGCTGCCGCCCCCTTCGACGGGCCAACCACTAGAACAACCCGCCGTTCCCAGACCGCCGTCGCGTGCAACCGACGGCGGTCTTTTTTTGCCGTAGCGCGGCGCTTCAGCTCGCGCGTCGGCGTTGCCATCGCGAAGTTGTAGGAGCGGCTTTACGCCGCGATTCGTGCGCGGCGCGCGCTTCGAACCAATCGCGACGTAAAGCCGCTCCTGCAGTTCACGCGAGCGTGGTTTTGGGGTAGTGCGGTGCTTCAGCCCGCACCGGGGAATTCTCAGCGCGGGCTAAAGGCCGCGCAGAAAAGAACCGCACGCCGGCGATGCCACCGCGAAATTGCAGGAGCGGCTTTACGCCCGACCGCTGCGCTCTCGCGACCGCGCAGCGCTCAATGCAGTCGGTGCCGCCGCCCGAACGCCGCGCGATACAGCACGAGCAGGAGGATCGAGCCGAGCACCGATGCGATGAAGCCGACCGGTTCGCCCTCCGCATACCAGCCGGCGGCACGACCGATCCAGCCGGCGACGAAAGCTCCCGCGATGCCCAGCAGGATGGTCATGATGACCCCGCCCGGATCGTTGCCCGGCATGAGGAGCTTTGCGACGATACCGACCACGAGACCGATGAGAATGGTGGCGAGAATGGACATACGTTCCTCCTGGTTGAGTTGAACCACTGACGACCCCGCCGCCGCCGCGCGCGTGCCGTCGAGACGGTCGCGAAATTCTGCGCACCGCCGCGTCGGGTCGTCACCGGATGGCGGCCGCGACGTTGTCCCTCGCCGATCTCCAACGCCCAAAACCTAAATTCCGCAGAAGATTAACCACTGATGAACACTCATGCACACTGATGAATAGGAAGGCCGAAACGCGCGGCGCGAGGTGGCTTAACTGCCAGGTGGGCGATCGCGGCGATGCAAGCCTGCTTCGATGAGTGCTCATCAGTGAAAATCAGTGGTTCAACTGCGCTTTCTAGGAAGAAACGAAAGGCGCGGCTTGCGGCCGCGCCTGCGCAGAATCGCTCGGAGCCGTCGCGCTCGTCAGTTGCGCTCGGTCGGCGGAACGTTCGTGGCGGCTTGCGCCTGCGCCACGCGATTGCCGGCCGCCTGCTGCTGGCACGCGGGACAGGTGCCGAAAAATTCGACGAGGTGCGTCAGCTCGGCGTAGCCGCGCTCGCGCAGCACCCGCTCGACGCCTTCGATCGGGAAATAGTCCACCGGCTCCGTCGCGCCGCAGTTCTTGCAGACGATGTGGTAGTGCTTCGGGCGCGCGGTGAGCACGAGTTCATACATGCTCGTGCCGTTGTGCTGAAAACTCCGGCGCACGATCCCGATCTTCTCGAACGCGGCGAGACAGCGATAGACGGTGACGAGGTCGCACGGCGCCGTGTTCAGTTCCTGGTGCAGGGTCTCGATCGCGACCGGCGCGGTGCGGCGTGCGAGCGCCTCGATCAGCGCGACGCGGGGTTTGGTGATGCGCATGCCTGCCTTTCGCATGCGCGCGCTCGCATCGACGAGCGGATCGACCGTCTTCGGCGGAAGCACTCCGGCGAGCGGGTGATTTGATTGAGTGGCGGCAATCATGCGGAAAATAACGAAGTCCACGACAGTGGGAAATCTGTCGCTTTTGGCGAGGGACTTTCCGGACGTTTCGTCGAAAAAGCGGCGTATTGTCCGGTTGGGTCCGACGCGGCGGCCCGGCCGGCGGGCATTACGTGGCGAAAATGGCCCCTTGGCTCCGGCGCGACGTGCTGGTTGCGAACGCGTTGGCGCTGTGCTAGCTGTCCGCCGAAACCATTGATGCAAGACCTGGAATTCAGCGAAGTCGTCGAACTCATCTGCAAGGAAGACCCGCGTTTCGATCGCAAGGCCTACACTTTTGTCCGGCAAGCGCTCGATCACACGGTGAAGGAAATGAAGAAGCGCGCCCCCGAACGCACCGCGCGCTCGCAACACGTCACCGGCCCGGAACTGCTCGCCGGCGTGCGCGACTTCGCGCTCGATCAGTTCGGCCCGCTCGCGAAAACCGTCCTCAACGCCTGGGGCATCACCCGCTGTCGCGACATCGGCGACATCGTTTTCAACCTGATCGAATACAGCGTATTCTCGAAAACCGAAAACGACCGGCGCGAGGACTTCGCCGACATCTACGATTTCGAAGAGGCCTTCGTGAAGCCCTTCGTGCCGACGAAGAGCCGCGGACGCCGCGCCTCGTTCGGCGCCTCGAACTAAGCTCCGCCGTCCTCATCGCGTCGGTAGGGAGAGTCGTCCCCGACGAGCCGCGCCTCCGCCTCCGCCGCCCCCGCTCCGACCTTTTTTCATGCCGCAAAAAAACTCCTCCCGCTCGCGCGACCTCGCGCTCCTCGAATCGCTCTGGCGCGAAAACATCGAGCGCTACGTCCTGCCCAACGGCCTCGCCGTGCTCCTCAAGCACGACACCGCCGCGCCCGTCGCCTCCGTGCAAGTCTGGGTAAAAACCGGCAGCATCCACGAAGGCGCGCACCTCGGCGCCGGCCTCTCGCACTACCTCGAGCACATGCTCTTCAAGGGCACCGAGCGTCGCGCCGGCCGCGAAATCTCCGCCACCGTCCAGGCCCACGGCGGCTACATCAACGCCTACACCACCTTCGACCGCACCGTCTACTACATCGACGTCCCCGGCGAACACACCGCCGTCGCCATCGACCTCCTCGCCGACGCCACGCTCCACTCGACGCTCCCCGCCGACGAAGTCGCCAAGGAAAAAGACGTCATCCTGCGCGAGATCGACATGTGCCTCGACGATCCCGACCAGCGCCTCGGCCAGGCGCTCTTCGAGACCGCCTACCGCACGCACCCGTATCGCCAGCCGATCATCGGCCACCGCGACGTCTTCGCCGCCAACTCGCGCGACGACCTCGTCGCCTACTACCGCGAGCGCTACGCGCCCAACAACCTCGTCGTCGTCATCGTCGGCGACTTCGAGCCCGCCGCGACCCGTGCCGCGATCGGGCAGCATTTCGGCGCCGTCGCGCGCCGCCGCCTCGCGCCCGTGCTCGTGCCCGACGAGACGCCGCAACTCTCCCGCCGCGACCAGCACCTCTTCGAAGACGTCCAAGTCTCCCGCGCCGGCCTCGGCTGGCAAATCCCCGGCCTCGCGCACGAGGACATGCCCGCGCTCGACATGCTCGCGATGGTCCTCGGCCACGGCGACAGCTCGCTCCTCTGGCAAAGCATCCGCGAAAAAAGCCGCCTCGTGCACACCATCGACGCGATGACGTGGAGCCCCGGCACGAGCGGCCTGTTCTACGTCTCCTTCCTCGCCGATTCCGACAAGCGCGCCGCCGCCGAGACCGCCGTGCTCCGCGAGATCGCCCGCCTCGTCACGAAAGGCGTCAGCCCGCGCGCGCTCGCCAAAGCCGTCCGCCAAGCCGTCACCTCCGAGGTGAACATGCGCAAGACGATGTCCGGCCAGGCCTCGCGCCTCGGCTCCGCCGAAGTCGTCGTCGGCGACGTCAACTACACGCGCCGCTACTTCGAGCGCCTCGCCGCGCTCAAGCCCGCCGATCTCCAGCGCGCGGCGAAAAAATACCTCGTCCCGGAGAAACTCACGGTCGTTTCCTCCAACCCGAAAGCCGCCGCCGCGAAAACGGAAACCGCCGCCGCGAGCGCCTCCGCCTCGCTCGACTTCGAGGAAATCAAACTCCCCAACGGCGCGCGCCTCCTCCTCCAGCCGAACCGCTGCCTCCCGAATCTCCACCTGCGCCTCGCCTTCGCCGGCGGCCCGCTCTTCGAGCCCGCCGACCGCCGCGGCGTCTGCGCGCTCATGTCCACGCTGCTCGCGAAGGACACGAAGAAACGCACCGCCGAACAAGTCGCGCAGGCCATCGAGGAAGTCGGCGGCACGTTCAACGATTTCTCCGGCAACAACAGCTTCGGCCTCTACGCCGAGGTGCTCCCCGGCGACGCCGCGCGCGCGCTCGAGTTGATCGCCGACGCCGTGCTCGCGCCGGCGTTCAAATCGGACCGCCTCGAGATCGAGCGCGAGGGCGCGCTCGCCAGCCTCCGCGAGGCGATGGACGATCCGGTCACCGTCGGCCGGAAGAAACTCCGCGAGAAATTCTTCGGCGCGCATCCGTTCGCCGTCGAAGCCGGCGGCAACGAAGCCGGCCTGACCGCCGTTACGCCCGCCGATCTGAAGACGCTGCACGCGAAACTCGCCGTCGCCTCGAACGCCGTGCTCGCCGTCGCGGGCGACTTCGATCCGAAGCGGCTCGCGCCGAAGCTGAAGGCGTTCCTCGCGAAATTGCCGAAGGGCGCCGCGAAGTATCCGACCCCGGCTTTCGCCCCCGGCGTCGGCGAATTTGTCGAACCGCAGCCGCGCCAGCAGGCGATCGTGTTCCAGGCGTTCCCGGGGCCGGGCTTGCTCGCGCCGGATTACTACGTCGCCGAGGTCGCCGAGGAATTGTTCAGCGGCATGTCGTCGAATCTCTTCGAGCGCGTGCGCGAGCAGAAGAGCCTCGCGTATTTCGTCCGCTCGAGCCGCGTCACCGGCCTGCGCGACGGCATGTTCTATTTCTACGCCGGCACCAGCCCGGCGCGCTACGGCGAAGTGCTCGAGGAGTTCGCGCTCGAGATCGCGCGCGTGCAGGGCGGCGGCGTCACCGCGGAGGAACTGCGCCGCTGCCAGACGCGCCTGAAGGCCGGCAAACGCATGGGCATGCAGACGAATTCCGCCCGCGCGATGCAAGCCGCGCTCAACGCGGTCTACGGACTGCCGGTCAACGACTGGCGCAACTACGACGCGCACATCGACGGCGTGGCGCTCGGCGATCTGCAGACGTTCGCGCGGAAATATTTCACCACCGCCCAGCGGGCGCAGCTTGTGGTCAAGCCCTGAAAGCGCCTGAAAATCCGATGCCTCGCCGCTTGCGAGCGTGGCGCGTCGCCGGCAACCTGCCCCCGCCTATGAACTCGAAATTGCCCCGCTACCTCGCCGCCGCGTGCGCCACGCTGGCGTTTGTCTGCACCGTTTCCTTCGCCGACGACCCCAAGCCCGAGAAGGAGCACACGAAAGAAAAAGGCCCAAGCAAAGCCGCGCTCGAAAAATACGACGCCAACAAGGACGGCAAACTGGACGACGCCGAGACGGTGAAGATGAACGCCGACAAGGAAGCCGCGAAGCAGGCGCGCCTCGCGAAATACGACGCGAACCACGACGGGAAGGTCGACAAGGACGAGAAAGCCGTCGAGGACGCCGACAAAGAGAAGGCGAAAGCGGAGAAGGAAAAAGCGAAAGCCGAGAAGCAGGCCGCCAAGGAGGCGAAGAAGGCGGAAGCCGCGAAGAGCGCCGAGAAACAGCACTGAGTCGCGCGATCGCCTCCGCTTTCCGAATTCCCGCCCCGGCCGAGACGCCGGGGCTTTTTCGTGTCCACCGCCACCGCGATCGGTTCGTGGCAGTCGTCGTCAAACGCTTGGCGACTGCAGGAGCGGCTTTATGCCGCGATACGAACGTAGCATCGCGCGCGCGATCGCGGCGTAAAGCCGCTCCTACAACCAAGGCGCGCGCTCAATTGCACTGGTGGACGCTGCGCCGTTTGCCGCGCGCTTTTTCTCCGCCCGCTCGCCGCTCCACTTCCTCTGCGGAACGGCGATATAATATCGCCGCTCCTTGCCCGAAGTAGCGCCGGCTTCGATTCTGCATCGAACGTTCACGCAGGCCGAACGCCTGCGCTACTCCGCCGCCTCACTTCTTGTCCGCCAGCCCGCCGCTCCACTTCAGCTTCGAGCGCATCACCGAGAAGTGCGAATAGCTGCGCGGTTGCACGAGCGAGATGCGGCGCGAGGCGAGCGAGATGTCGATCGAGCCGCCGGTCACGAGAGAATTGCGCTGCCCGTCCATCGCGACGAGCAGGCGCGCGCCTTCGGTGCGGTTGACGATCCGCAGCTTCACGCGATCGCGGAAAATGATCGTGCGATTGCTTAGTGTGTGCGGGCAGATCGGCGTCATCGCGATCGTCTGCGCGGCCGGGTGCATGATCGGACCGCCGGCGGCGAGGTTGTAGGCGGTCGAGCCGGTCGGCGTGGAGAAGATGATGCCGTCGCAGAGGTAATCGGTGACGAGCTCGTCGTCGGCAAAGACCTCGAGCCGCACGAGACGCGAGTTGACCTCGTTTTTGATCAGCACGTCGTTCAGCGCGGTGTCGTGGTGTCCGGGACCGGCGCGGCAATCGACGAGCGTGCGGCGCGCGATGCGGTAGTCGCCTTTCAGGATCGCCGGAAAATGCGCGCGCGCCTCCTCGGCCGAGTAAGTCGTGAGGAAACCGAGGCTGCCGCGGTTGACGCCGATGATCGGGATGCCCTCACGCATCGCCGCGCGCACGACGCCGAGCAGTGTGCCGTCGCCGCCGATCACGCACACGGCGTCGCAGCCCTTGAAGTAGCCGCGCGGGAGCTTCCGGCCTTGGTTGAGTTCGGTGCGCCTCACCGCGGCTTTTCCGGCGATCGCTTCGAGCTCCGCGCCCAGCTCGGCGGCGCCGGGGCGATCCGGATTCACGACGAAGGCGATGCGGCGGAGAGGCGTCATGCGGCGCCGAAGCTAGTGCGAGCGGCCGGCGCTTGGAAACAGCAATCTCTGGGTAGGACCGGCTTCAGCCGGTCCAGATGAAAGCTCATTCGCCAGTGATAACCGCGCGCTTGATCAGCCTGGGCCGGCTGGAAGCTGGCGCTGCCGCAGCGATTCAACCTTTTCTCAGTCCCAGCAAAAACTCCCGATTCCCGTCCGCGCCGTGGATCGGGCACTCCATCTCGCCCTGCACACTCGCGCCGGCCAGCTCCCGTAACGCGAACTCGCGCACGTCCGCGAGCACGCGCGCGCGCACGGCGTCGTCGCGGATCACGCCCTGGCCGCGATCGACTTCGGCCTTGCCCGCCTCGAACTGCGGCTTCACGAGCGCGACGAGCGTGCCGCCCGCGCGCAGAAACGGCCACACGGCGGGCAGCACGCTCTTCAGCGAGATGAACGACAGGTCCATCACGACCGCATCGTAGCGCTCGCGCGGCAGGGCACCGGGCGCGAGGTGGCGCGCGTTGGTTTTTTCGAGCGAAGTCACGCGCGGATCGCGGCGAATCTTGTCGTGCAACTGCCCCGTGCCGACATCGACGCAGGTCGCCGACGCCGCGCCGGCCTGCAGCGCGCAATCGGTGAAGCCGCCGGTCGACGCGCCGACGTCGAGCACGTGCGCGTCGCGGAGATCGACGGGGAATTTCCCGAGGTAAGCCGCGAGCTTCTCGCCGCCGCGGCTGACGAAACGCGGCGGCTGGTCGATCGCGATCTCGCAATCCGCGGGGAACTCCTTGCCGGGCTTGTCGAGCCGCTCCGTGCCGCGACGCACGCGGCCGGACATGATCAGCGCCTTCGCCTGCGAGCGCGACGCGCAGAGTCCGCGCGTCACGAGCAGTTCGTCGAGGCGTTGTTTTTTGGCAGCCACATCGGAAGCGAAACCGGCGGGGGTGTGTCCGTCGACGATGAACTCTCCCTCTCCGTGGCGGCTGCTACGGGTAGGGCGGGACCGCCGGGCCCGCCGCGCACGTGGCATCACGTTCCCCGGCGCGCCCAGCGGTCGCGCCCTACCTCTGGCACCGCGGGCACCAGCAACTCGTGCGGCCACCGATCGTCGCGTGGCGCAGGGGCGTTCCGCAGCGCGGGCAATGTCCGCCTTTTTCCCAGCGGTGATTGAACAGCCACGAGTCGGGCATGAACTCGTTCAACTCGGCGGGCAGCTTTCCGCCGACGCCGGCGTTGTAGCGCAACGCGCCGCGGCAGACTGCGCGGCACTCGCGGTGCAGAGCGCGGGTTTCCGTTGCGTCGAGCGAGCCGGCCGCCCGCGACGGCGCCAGCCGCGCGCGCCAGAGAATTTCGTCCGCCATCCAGTTGCCGACGCCGGGAAACCGCTCCTGCATCAGCAGCACGGCCTTGATCGGTGCGCGGCGACGACGCGCGAGGAAGTCGGTCACGGCGGCGACGGTGAACGCTGGCGAGAGAATCGCCGGCGCGATGCGCGTCCACCACTCGGGCTCGCTCGCACCGTGGTGGAACAGCACGGCGCCAAACATGCGCGGGTCGTTGAAGACGAGCTGGCGCTCGCGTTGCACGAGCACGAGGTGGTCGTGTTTCGTCGGCGCGTAGCTGGGCGGTTCGACGCGCAGCTCGCCGCTCATGCCGAGGTGGACGCCGAGCCAGTTTTGTCCGCTGAAGCGAAACAGCATCTGCTTCGCGGCGGTTTCAGAATCGAGCAGCGTGGCGCCCGTGAGCGCGCGGACGAGTTTGGCGGCAGCGACGCCGCGGAAAATTTTCGCGCGCTCGTGCGCGAGCACGCGCAGGACTTTAGCGCCGTGGCCGGCGGCCCAGCGACGGCGGTAGAATTCGACTTCGGCGAGTTCCGGCATGCGACGGACTCAACGCCGCGGCGTGCCGTGCGCAAGCGGTGAGTAGCGCGGTGCTTCAGCCCGCGCAGAAAATTCCCCAGTGCGGGCTGAAGCACCGCATTACCTCGAGTCCACGCGCGCGGGAATTGTAGGAGCGGCTTTACGCCGCGACTGCTCGCGAGAGTGGCGCCACGTTCGAATCGCGGCATAAAGCCGCTCCTACAATTTCTCTCTCGGCGGACGGAGCTGACGGCGCGTTCGCGGCGAAATTCAGCCGAGCGACGCCACGAAGGCGGCGAGGTCGGCGAAGAGCGGCACGCCGGGGCGGAGGCGCGGCGTCCAAGCGGCCGCGTCGTATTTGCCGGTGCAGACGGCGGCGGAGCGGATGCCGGCGGCGAGGCCGGCGTCGATGTCGCTCTCGCGGTCGCCGATCATCCAGCAGTGCGCGGGGTCGAGGCCGTGGCGCGCGATCGATTCGAGGATGAAGCGCGGCGAGGGCTTGCGGTAGAGCGACGGCTGATCGGGCGCTTCGGGGGCGATGCAGATTTCGGCGAACGGCTCCGGACCGAGGCCGAGGAGTTCGACCATGCGGGCGTTGCAGCGGTGCGTGTGCTCGATCGTGTGGAAGCCGCGGCCGATGCCGGATTGGTTGGTGAAGAGGAAGAGCAGGTAACCGCGCGCGCGCGCCCGCTGGAGAGCGGCAGCGGCGCCGGGGACGAGTTCGACGCCGGACGGGTCGCAGAGGTAGTCGCGGTCGTGGATGATCGTGCCGTCGCGATCGAGGAAGAGCGCGCGGCGCCCTCCGGGCGTCGCGGAATTTTCGATTTTCGATTTTCGATTTTCGATTTCCAAAGGGGGACGAGGCTAGAGCGTTAGGCGAGTGCCATAGCGCGGGAATCCGCCGCGTGTTTTACGCTGCGGCCGGGGACGGAGCAGGGATGCCACGTTGTCGCTGCGCTCCAGCGCGGCTACACTTGAGCGATTCTGCAAAATCGAAAATCGAGATTCCAAAATCGAAAATTCCAGCCGGTCGAAGACCGGCTCTACTTTTCCTCGGCGACTTGCTGGAGGACTTCGGCGGGCGTGACGGTGGCGGTGCCGAGTTTGCCGACGACGACTCCGGCGGCGGCGTTGGCGAATTGCGCGGCTTCTTCGAGCACGGAACCGGCGGCGAGGCCGAGCGTCAGCGCGGCGATGGAGGTGTCGCCCGCGCCGGAGACGTCGAAGACTTCGCGCGCGGCGGTCGGGATGACGCGGCCGGCTTTGCCGTTGTGCGAGAGGAGCATGCCGTCCTCGCTGAGCGTGATGACGAGGTGCTTCGGCTGGTATTGCTCGTAGATGCGCGCGCAGACCTCGGCGGCGGGGAACGGCTGGTGCGGCTCGACTTCGATGCCGGCGAGCTGGATCGCCTCCTTGCGGTTCGGCGTGATGAGGTCGGGCTGGCGGAAGCGGAGTTTGCGGCGCGGCTTCGGGTCGATGGCGATGAGTTTGCCGTGCTCGCGGGCGATGGCGGAGACCTTGGCGACGAGCTCGTCGGTGAGGAGGCCTTTCGCGTAGTCGGAGAGGATGACGGCGTCGGCTTTGCGGATGGCTTTTTCGAAAGTCGCTTCGATTTTTCCGGAGTCGACGGCGTAGTGATGCTGCGGGGACTCGCGGTCGAGGCGGCAGAGTTGCTGGCGGCGGACGAGGACGCGCGTCTTGAGGATCGTCGAGCCGCTGCCGGGCGTGGAAATCGTGGCGATGTTCTTCGACTTGAGGATGCCTTCGAGGCGCTTGCCGGCGTCGTCGCGGCCGAAGAAGCCCGCGAGGGTGGCCTTCGCGCCGAGCGAAGCGATGTTGAGCGCGACGTTGGCCGCGCCGCCGGCGCTGTAGGTGTCGCGATCGATGTCGACCACGGGCACCGGCGCCTCGGGCGAGATGCGCGAGGCGTCGCCCCAAACGTAGTGGTCGAGCATGACGTCGCCGATGACGAGGACGTGGAGTTTCGAGATCTTTTTGAGCAGGGACTTCATCGTGGCGAAAGAGGTTAGCGAATCTCCCAGTTGTAGGGATGACGCGAGAGCATTTTTGCGCCGGTGGCGGTGACCTGGACGACGTCTTCCCAGCGGCAGCCGCCGATGCCCGGATAGTAAAGGCCCGGCTCGACGGTGACGACGGCGCCTTTTTTCAGAATCGAGGACACCGCGCCGAGGCGGCAGCCCGGATCGTGCACGGCGAGGCCGAGGCCGTGGCCGGTGCCGTGGATGAAACCCGTGGCGCCGTCCGCGCCGCGCTTGGTCTCGTAGCCTTCGCCCTGAAAATAATCCACGACGCTCTGGTGCACGTCGCGGCCGTCGACACCGGCGCGGATGCGGCGGATGGCCTGGCGCATGGCGTCGTAAACCGTGGCGACCATCCGGCGCTGCACTTCGCGCGGGCGGCCCTTGAGGTAGGTGCGCGTCATGTCGCCGTAGTAGCCGCTCGCTTCGTGGCGCGGGAAAATGTCGACGATGATCAGCTCGTGCGGACGCAGCGGGCCGTGGCCGCGCTCGTGCGGATCGCAAGCATGGTCGCCGCCGACGACGATCGTGTCGCGCGCTTCGCCGCCTTGCTCCTTGATGGCGACGTCGATCAGGAAACGCAGGCGCTCGGACGTGAGCGGCTGGCCTTGGTAGAGGAGATGGCGGCCTTTAATGCGGGCGGCGCGGAGGACTTTTTCCGCCGTGGCGAAGCCGACGGCGCTCAGCCGGTTGCCGGCGCGGATGGCGGCGGCTTCGCGGTCGGTCTTGATTTCGCGCTCGGGAAACAGGAGGCCGTCGGCGAATTGCAGGCGCAGGCCGGCTTGCGTGAGCTTCACGTAGAGCGAGGCCGGAAAATCGTCGGCGACGCGGAACGCGCGCTGCCCGAAGTGCCGCGCGAGGCAGAGGATCATCTCGGGAATGCCGGCGCTCGCGCCGTATTTTTTCCGCGCGGCGTCGAGCCAGTCCTCGCGCGAGAGCACGACGTCGAACGCGCTCGTCTTCTTCACGCGGCCGAACTCGAGCGCGCCTTGCACGGTGTATTTCTTGCCGCGCGCGCCGAAGGCCACGAACGGATCGTGCACCTCGACCTGGCCGAAGTAGAGCATGTCGGCGCTCGCGTGGGTGTCGGTGTAGAGCAGGGGAGGCGGGAGCTGGGCCAAGGTGGAACGAGGGTTGAGTTTTGAGACCGGCTGTCTAGCCATGGATCGGAACAAAACGCAAAAATGTTTTCCCGCCTCGCCCTCTCCCTTTTCTCGTGTGCGCTCGCGTTCGGTGTGCTCGCTGCCTGCGGCGGCAAGGCCGAGCCCGATGCGGCCCCGAAGACCGTGAACGATTTTTTCCCCATCAAGATCGGCGATCAGACCGTGAAAATGCAGATCGCGGCGCTGCCGGCGGAGCAGGAGCGCGGGCTGATGTTCCGCTCGGCACTCGGGCGCGACGAGGGCATGCTGTTCGTCTTCACGCGCGCGCAGCCGATGGCGTTTTGGATGAGGAACACGATCGTGCCGCTCGACATCGGTTACATCGGCACCGACGGTGTGCTGCGCGAAATCTACCCGATGTATCCACGCGACGAGCGCTCCGTGCCCTCGCACGCGCGCGATCTGCAATTCGCGCTCGAGGTCAACCAAGGCTGGTTCAAGGAGCACGGCGTGAAACCCGGCGCGAAACTCGACCTGAAGGCCGTGCGCGATGCGTTGAAGGCGCGCGGGCTCGATCCGCGCGCGGCAGGGTTGTGAGGCGCGCGGTGCATTGCGGCGCCGATCAAGCGACGCGCAATCGACCGGTGCGGGTGGAACGCGTTGACCTCAACGCGTTCGAGAACGTCCAGCGCAGGTCGTGCGCCCGAGCGCGTTGAGGTCAACGCGCTCCACCTCGAGCCGTCTGCCGGTCAGGCGAGTCTTGCTGGACGCAGCGGAGCGGTCTCGGCGCCGAGGGCGATTTCTCGGACGGGATCGCAAAGCCGCTCCGACCGAGTTGCGCGCCCATCGCTCGATGTGGCGCGCAGCGCGCTCACTCGTCGTCCGCGGCGATGTCTTTCTTCCGGCGATCGACTTTCTCGACCTTGAACTCGTCCTTCGGGAGCACGTTGTCGGTCTTCACGACGGCGACGGGGAGCTTGGTTTTCACCCAGAGTTCCGCGTCCTTGAAATACTTCGCGCTGACGCTTTCGAGGGCCTCGCCGACGGATTTCACGGGCAGCATGCGGCCGCGCTTCGAGGCGTTGAAGTCGTAGGCGCCCTTGAAGACGCGGTCGCTGGTCGAGAACGGGCTGGCGTTCTCCGGAATCTGCACGACCCAGCCGACCAGGTCCTTCTCGGGCAATTTGCCCTCGGGGTCGGAGAGGACGATGACGAACTGCTTCTTGGGCGGGGGCGGCTTGATGTCCTCGTCGGCGGAGGGCTGCGTGGCCTCGTTCATCGCCTCCACGATCTCGCGGAGGAGCTCGGGCTCGAGCTTGTGCTTCTTGAGGATCTCGGCGACTTGGCTGACTTCGATTTTGGCCATGAAGAAAGGGAGGAAACTCCCACCAAACACACGAACCGCCGGGAAACTCAAACCAAACTTCAGGGCCCGCCTCCGCGCGCCGTGTTTTTCGTTTGGGCGCGAGCCCCGGTGGGCCGGTTCTTGTCGGGGCGCAGTCTTGCTGCGCCCCGACAGGAGGCGGCCGGCGCGCGCTCGGTGCTCCGCCCCTTTCGGCACGCTGGCGGCGTTTGCCGCACGGTCGTCGCGGTTTTCCCAATGGTGGTCGCTGCGGCATCGTGAGCCGGCTCGCGCGGGTCGACGGTCGCGTTGACTCCCTCGTTCATCTGCTCAACTTGCCTCCGATGCGCGCCACCCCGCGCCTGATTCCCGCACCTCCCGTGACGCCGCTCCGCTGGCGCACGGTGCTGGGCGTGTGGACGCTCATCGGCGTGCTGCTGGTGATCCAGACCTACATCACTGCGTTCGGCAATCTGCCGGTCACGTTCCGCGGCAATTGCTACACGATCACTGCACAGTTGGCGCGTGGATGGCTCTGGGCCGCGCTGACGCCGGCGGTCTTCTGGCTGCGGCGCTACCTCGCGGCGAACCACCCGCAGCCCATCGTGCGTTTCGCGCTGCACCTGCTGGCGGCGCTGGCGATTTTCACGTTCGGCAACCTGCTGCGACTCTGGACGCTCTATTTCGCGTTCGGCTATTTTCGCCCGGAAGACGCCTCACCGTCGTTCGTGCTCACGCAGCTCGACGCGCGGAGCCTGATCGATCTTTACCTCTACCCGTTGCTCGTGGCCGTCGGCTACATCGGCGATCTGATGGCGCAGCGGCGCGACGACGAGCGGCGCGAGGAAATGCTCCGCGTCCAGCTCGCGCAGGCGGAACTCACCGCGTTGCGCCAGCAGATCCAGCCTCATTTCCTCTTCAACGCCCACAACGCCATCGCCGCACTCATCCGCGAGCACGAGAACGACAAGGCGGTCGAGGCAATCGCGCAGCTCTCCGCGCTCCTGCGCCAACTCATGGAGCACGCCGGCAAGCCCGAGATCGAGCTCTGGCGCGAACTCGACTACGCGCAGGCCTACCTCGCGATCGAGAAACTCCGCCTCGAGGAGCGGCTCGTCACGCGCTTCGTCGTCGACGACGACTGCCTCGACGCGATCGTGCCGACGCTGATCCTCCAGCCGATCGTCGAAAACGCCGTGCGTCACGGCATCGCGCAGCGGCGCAATCCCGGCACGCTCACGCTCATCGCCCGCCGCCTCGACGGCCTGCTCGAGATCGAGGTGACGAACGACGCGTCCGAGTTCGCCGAGTCCACTGCGCGCGGTCGCGGCGTCGGACTCGGCTCGACGCGGGCGCGACTGGAGCGGACGTTCGGCGCCGCGCTGCGTTTCGAATGTGCGTTCAACCAGGGCGGCGTGTCGCGCGTGACGATTCGCTTCCCGTTCCGCGCGAGCCCGGCGTCGGCGACGGCGCCCGCCGAGGTTTTTCCCGCATGAACAAGATCCCGACGCTCATCGCCGACGACGAGAAGCCGGCCCGTCGCATCCTGCGCCAGCTCGTGCTGGCCGATGAGGAACTCGAACTCGTCGGCGAGGCGATGGACGGCCACCAGACGCTCGAGCAAATCCGCGCGCTGCGGCCGCGCCTGCTGCTGCTCGACGTGCAGATGCCGGGCAAGACCGGGCTCGACGTGCTGAACGCTCTGCCGGCGGCGGAGCGGCCCGAGGTGGTGTTCGTCACCGCCCACGACAATCACGCGCTCAGCGCGTTCGATTACCACGCCGTCGACTATCTCGTGAAGCCGTTCACCGACGCGCGCTTTCACCGCGCGATCGATCGCGTGAAGCACCGCATCCACCATGGCAATTTCACCTCGGCGGAAAACGCGCTGCGCGCGCTCGCCGACCAGATTCGCCACCAAGCCGCCGCGCCGGCGACGACGGAGCCGGCTGCGCCGAGCTACGAAAACGCGCGCCTCGCGGTGAAGGTGGACGGCGAACTGCATTTCGTGAAGCAGCGCGATCTCCGTTGGGTCGAGAGCCAGGGCGATTACGTGAACCTCCACCTGCACGATCGCCGGCTGCTGATCCGGATGCCGATGAAGCGCGTGGAGCAGCTCCTGCATCCGACCCAGTTCGTCCGCATCCACAAATCGACGCTCATCAACATCGCGTGTCTCGACCGGATCGTCGCCACGTCGTCCTGCACGCAAGCCGCGCGTCTCGACGACGGCACGACGCTGCTGATCGGCCCGGCGTTCCGGCGAAACCTGGATCGCGTGAAGAATCTCGCGAGCGCGTGAGCTCGGGCGCGTGGGGCGCGGCGGGCCGCGAGCGAGCGATTCGTAGCAGCCGCCGTGAGGCGGCTGAGGGAGCGCGCCGCGGGCGGGAGCGACAGCCGACTGACGTCGGCTGCTACGAGGGGCGCGCGAACGAGACGCAGGCGAACGCGTGCAGGCGAACGAGGGACGGCGAGGAGGCGTGCACGTCGCGGGTTTGGCCATGTTCGCCGCGGCGGGCTCGCCGAGTGCGGCGCGCGAGGCAATTCTCCAATCATGGCTTCTGAAGCTCGCTCGTTTTCCCTCGGCGGCGCCGCCGCAGTCGTCGTGCCCGCCGGTCTGGTGTGTGCGGCGGCGGACATCGGTTACGTGATCGTCCTTGTGCTGCGGAAGGGCGGGAGTCCGTTCCGGATGCTGCAAGGCATCGCGTTCAGTTTGCTCGGGCGCGCGACCTACGAGGGCGGCGTGGCGACGGCAGCGCTCGGGCTGGCAATCCACACGGGCGTCGCGTTCGGTGCGGCGGCGTTGTTCTTCGCGCTGTATCGCGGTTGGGCGCTCGTGCGCGCGCACTGGCTCGCGAGCGGCGTGGCGTTCGGAGCGGTGTTCTACGTTTTCATGCAACTCGTCGCGCTGCCGCTCACGCGGATGCCGCATCAGCCGTTCCCGCCGCCGAATTGGGTGCCGATCTTCGTCGCGCATCTCACCGCGGTCGGACCGGCGATCGCGGCGGTGACGCGGTGGCGGGCGGGGGAGTAGAGCGGGGATGCTGCGAGCGCGGCGGGAGTTTTCGGCGCGGGCTGAAGCACCGCGCTACTCCGGGCGCTCGCAGCGGGAGTTGTAGGAGCGGCTTTACGCCGCGATTCGCTCGAAGGCGGCTCGCGCAACGCCGCGATGGCTGCGCAGCGCAGGCCGCGCCCGAGCGAATCGCGGCGTAAAGCCGCTCCTACAAAAACAGGAAGGCCGGACTTGCGTCCGGCCTTCGAGTGCGAGGGTGACCTGCGCGTTCGGTTCAGAATTGCTTGCGCAGTTGGACGAAGACGAAGCGGCCGATGTTGTTGTGCGTGCGCGTGTCGTAGCTGTCGTTGAACGCGCCGGCGGCGAACGGAGCGAGTTTGTCGAAGACGTTGGTCGCGCCGACGGTGACGGCCAGGTCTTTCAAAAACAGATTGTCGCTCTGGAAATTATAGGTCGCCTGGAGATCGACCGTCTGGAACGCGGAGATCGTGCGGATGCCGCCGACCTTGGGCTGTGAGGTATCCGCGAGGAAGGCGGCGAATGTGGGGTCCGACTTCGGCGTGCCCGCGTCGTAGAACGCCTGCATCTTCGGCGTGAGCACGAACAGCGGGTCGTCCCGATACGAGCCGATGTAGTTGAAGATCACGTTGGTCGTGACGTTGCGCCACATCCAGTTCACGCCGAGGTTGCCTTTCCAGCGCGGGATGCTGCCGGGAGAGAGCGCGTCGCCGACGGTGCTGACGAATTTGCCGAGGTAACTTTCGGCCGGCAGATTCGGAGCGGCCTTCTGGTCGAATTTAATGAACTGGTTCGCTGCGGCCATGAACTTGAAGCGGCCCCAGCTCTGCGTGCCGAGGGTGTAGGCGGCGGTGTATTCGAGGCCCTGGACGTCGCGCGAACCGATGTTGAGCGAGTCCGAGAGCACGGCGCCGCGGATCGTCGTGCCGTCGATGACGAACACGCCGTTGTTGCTCAGGCGACCGTTGCTCGCGCGGCGAATCTGGCTGGCGAACGGCGCGTTCGGATTGATGGTCGCGGCGTTGCCGGGGACGAAGCCGGCGCCTTGTCCGGCGGCGTTGGCGGCGAGGATCGCCTTGGCGTTGTTGGCGACGATGCCGGCAACCTTGATGTCGTAGAAATCGACCGAGAAGGTGAAGCCCTTCAGGAAGCCGCGGGGCGAGCCGACGACGCCGATCGAAGCGGCCTTCGAGGTGGCGGGTTTGAGGTCGGCGTTCGGGCGGATGACGATCGTCGTCTGCGCGGTGTAGGGGAACCCGAGCGGATCGGCGAGGGTGGGGTTGCTCGTGCCGGGCGTGCCGAAGACGGCGCCCGTCGCGGGCGCGAGGAAGCCTTTGCTCCAGCTCGCGCGGACGAGGAAATCCTTCGTCGGCGAGTAGTGGAGGTTCACGCTCGGATTGGTCTTCGTGTAGTTGCGCGAGAGCGTGCCGTCGCTGATGGTCTGGTCTTCGCGGCGTGCGAGGGCGCCGAGAGAGAGACTGTGCGCCCACGGCTGGCGGTTGCTCTCGCCGACGATCGGGATCTTCACTTCGCCGAAGAGCGACTTGCTTTCGAGTTGGTTGAAGCTGTCGCTGAAACTATTCAGACCGAGGACGCTGCCGGAGGCGTAGAGATCGTCGGGGTCGAAGTAGTTTTTGTTCGTGAAGGTCTCGTAGCCGGCGGCTATGCCGACATCGCCGCCCGGGAGGTGGCCGAGCGCGCCGGTGACCCGGAAGTCGTAGAAGCGATTGCGGACGGGCGCCACGATGCGCGCCTTGATCTCGGCGGCTTTCAGCGCCTTGGCGTTGTCCCAATTGTAGGTGACGCCGCCGATGGTCGCGGAGCCCTTGGAGAAGGCGACGGCGAAGGGGTTGAAGCGTCCGGCTTGGATTTCGGCGTCGAGCAGCGGGAGCGAGGGCACGCCGGCGTCGATCTCCTCAAAGTCCTCGCGCTCGATCGTCATCGCAGTTTCCCAGGACCACTTGTCGTTGATCTCGCCTCTAAGGCCGACCTGCCAGCGGTGGTCGGTGAAGGTTTGTTGCTGAGTGCGGTTGCCGAGTTCGACCGAGCGGTAGCGGAAGAAGTCGTCAATATCGACGCCGCCGGGATCGAGGATGCCCTGGTTGTAGGGGCCGAAGGTGGTGACGCTGCCGACGGCGGAGCCGGCGGGATCTTCGTCGAGCGCGAAGGGCGCGGGCGCGAGGCCGTTGAGCGTTTTGAGACGCGAATAGAGCATGCCGCCGAAGAGCTTCAAGCGATC
Source organism: Opitutia bacterium (assembly GCA_016187945.1). Taxonomy (GTDB): domain Bacteria; phylum Verrucomicrobiota; class Verrucomicrobiia; order Opitutales; family Opitutaceae; genus Didemnitutus. The sequence continues at coordinate 48,796 of JACPIT010000004.1, read as the reverse complement.
GCCGGCGATGGCGTGCTCGATGTTCACCATGAAGGAATTTCGGTCCTGGCCGGGCGCGGACGGGGAGTATTGCCGGAAGTTGAAGAGCTGGTTCGAGCTGAATCCGTTTGTGTCGAACGGAATGTAGTCCGCCGCCGTGGGCGTGCCGGTCGCCGGGAAATCGGGGCGAAGGATGCGTGGCGTGCCGCCGCCGCCGATCGCGATGACGCCCGGGAACGTGGGCGAGCCGCCGTTGGTGCCGCCGCGACTGCGGTTGTCGGAGTTGGCGGAGTTCGGGCGGTTGTTCGCGTAGATCGTGCGATTGTGAAACATGCTGCCGCTCACGACGACGCTCGTTTTGTCGTTGGCCAGGCCGGTGATGAAGGCGGCCTGGTAGGTCTCGCGGCCGCCGGGCGAGCGGGTGGCTCCGCCGGCGCTGACGTTGAGCACGGTGGCGTTGAAGTTTTTCTTGAGGATGACGTTCACCGCGCCGCCGATCGCCGCCGAGCCGTAGATGACGCCGGCGCCGTCGCGCAGCACTTCGACGCGTTCGATGGCCTCGATCGGCAGGAGCTGGATGTTGGAGAACTGGAGCGTGGTGCGACCGTTGATGAGCACGAGGGTCTGGCCGGCGCCGAGACCGCGGAGACTCACGCCGGTGGCGCCAGTGCCGCCGTTGGAGTCGTTTTCGGTCGGACCGGGATTGCCGATGAACGACGGCAGACTGCGCAACGCCTGGATCGGCGTGAACGCGCCGGTCGCGCGGATGTCGGCCTCGGTGAAGATCGCGACGGGGCCGATCGGCTCGGAGCTCGCCTGCGGAATGAACGAGCCGGTGACGACGAACTTGTCGAGTTTGACCGTGTCGTCTTTCGGTGCGTCGGATGCGGCGGAAGCCGGTTGCGCGAGCGCGAGGCCCGGCGTGGCAAGCAGGGCAGCAAGGCCGGCGCAATAAAGCCGGCGCAACGCCGCCTGCGGGGTGCGGATGCGTTCAGAGATCATTGTTTGTGGTGTGGGCGAGCGCGCGGCGGGATGCCGGCCCTCGCAGTCGCGAGGACGCCGCCGCGCGTCGAAGCCGCAACGCGGGCGCGGCAACCATTGGCGTTCTCGCGCCGACCATGGGGAAAGCGCGCGACCCCGCGGAGCGCGCGTGCCGCGCTTCGCGATGGACGGACGCGGGGCGGCAGCGGTGCGTTGACCGCGCGCACGGGACGTCCAGAATGCGAGGCGTGGGACAAGACCTCAGCGAACTCTTCGACGTCGTCGACGAGCACGACCACGTGATCGGCCGCGCGCCGCGCGGCAAGGTGCATGCGCGCGGCTGGCGGCATCGCGCCGTGCACGTGTTTGTCGTGAACCGCGCGGGCGAAGTCTTCCTGCATCAGCGCTCGCTGACGAAGGACACGTTTCCGGGGAAGTGGAATTCGTCGTGCGCGGGGCACGTCGGCGCAGGCGACGACTACGAGGTGACGGTCGTGCGCGAGTTGGAGGAGGAACTCGGCTACGTGCCCGGGCGGATTCCGGAGCGGTTGTTCAAAATCGCGGCGCGGCCGGAGACGGGCGAGGAGTTCGTGTGGGTTTACCGGGTGGAGGCGGAGGGGCCGTTCGAGCTGAACGCGGACGAGATCCAGCGCGGCGCGTGGTTCACGATCGCCGCGGTCGATCGCTGGCTGGCAGAGCGGCCGGAGGAGTTCGCGGACTCGTTCCGGTTTCTATGGCCGCAGGTGCGGGGGCTTTTGTAGGAGCGGCTTTATGCCGCGATACGGACGCGGCAGGCGCATCGCGGCAATCGCGGCGTAAAGCCGCTCCTACAGGGCACGCGGGCGAGCGCTTGGAGTAGCGCGATGCTTCAGCTCGCGCTGGGGCGATTTCGGCGCGGACTGAAGCACCGCGCTACTTCGTCACTGCGGGCGCTCAGCCTTGAGCCTGTCGAATTCCTTCTGGCTCATCAGGCGGCGCGGGAGGCGTTTTTCGGCTTCCTTGAGCAGACGGTCCCATTGGTCGTCGTTGCCGTCGAAATCGATCCAGGACGTGTGGTGGCCGGTTTTTTTGCTGAACACCACGTTGCCGCCGTGAAAGCGCACGCAGATGTTCCATTTGATGCCGTCGTCGTCTTTTTCCCACCAGCCGAATTCCATGCGCGGCAGTGTGCGGGCGCGCTGCGCGACGGCAAGCGCTGCGTGAGCGGAAGGGCTGCGCGGCCCGACGTTGAACTCCCGAGTAGCGCCGGTCTCCGACCGGCGAAATGAAGCGACGTTCGCGATTCGACGCCGATGGCGCGAGTTCGCGGTTCGCCGGTCGGAGACCGGCGCGACTCCAATCCGCGCGGATCGGGATGGACGCCCCGCGGCGGACCCGCACGATGCGCGCATGCTCTGCCGTTGCCTCGCGCTGTTTCTGCTGTTCCTCGCGCCGTTCGCGCGCGCCGATGACGTCGGCCACGAGATCGCGCGGCAGCACGCGCAGCGCGGCGGCGGCAAATACCGCGAACTGCACTCGCTCTACGCCGAGGGCCGCACGCTGATCGGCGGCGAGGTGATCGACGTGAAAATGTGGGCTGAGCGACCGAATCGCTTGCGCGTCGAGAGCTCGTTTCGGCAGCGGAAGGTCACGCAGGTTTGCGACGGGCAGCACGAGCCGGTCATCTACCACACGGAAGTCGAGGGCGGCCGGCCGATGCGCATGACGGCGGGAGAGCGGAAGGATTTCATCGCGAACGCCGATTTCGACGGACCGCTCGTCGACTTCGCGCAGAAAGGCTACTCGGTCGACTACGCCGGCGAGGAAGCGATCGGCGGTCGCGCCGCGCGCAAGCTGCTCGTGATGGGCCCCGACGGCGACGTGTTCTTCGTGTGGCTCGATGCCGAGAATGCCGAGATGGTGAAACGCAGCGTGTTCCGCATGGTCGGTGAACGACGCGCGACGGTGGACACGTTTTTCAGCGATTTCCGCGAGGTGAACGGGGTGCTGCAACCGTACCGCATCGAGACGAAAGTCGGCGAGAAGACGCTGTATCTGATGCTGATTTCGCGCATGGAAGGCGACTCGACGAAGGTGACCCGGGAGCGTTTCAAGCTGCCCGACGGCTGGCCGATGCGGTCCATCGAATTCAAGAGCGGCGCGTCGTCATCGGCGGCGCCGAGTGCGGCCGGGCGCTGAGACGGCTCGGGCAGTTGCCCGCGAATTTCGCGAATTTGCGCGAATGAAAATCGGGGGCGGCTGCCCTCGGTGCACTCACTCGCCCAGCTTTTTGCCGGGCGTGAGGTAATTCTGCACGTAGTCGCGCACGGCGTCGCGGAGCGGCGTCATGGCGTGGTCGTAGCCGGAGGCGCGGAGCTTCGCGGTGTCGGCCTGGGTGAAGTATTGGTATTTGCCGCGGAGTTCGACGGGCATGTCGATGAACTCGATTTGCGGCGCGCGGCCCATCGCGGAGAAAATCGCGTCGGCGAGCGCGAGCCAGGTGTTGGCCTCGCCGGAGCCGAGATTGAACAGGCCGGCGGCGGTCGGGTTTTTCTCGGCGAAGTGGAGCGTCATCTCGACGGCGTCCTTCACGTAGAGGAAATCGCGCTTCTGTTCGCCGTCCTTGAAATCGGGGCGGTGGCTCTTGAAGAGCTTCAGCTTGCCGGTCGCGGTGATCTGGCCGAAGGCCTTGTTCACGAGCGAGCGCATGTCGCCTTTGTGGTCCTCGTTCGGACCGTAGACGTTGAAATACTTCACGCCGACGATGCGCTTCAGCCAGCCCTGGCGCTGCGCATGGAGATCGAAGAGGTGTTTCGAGTAGCCATACATGTTCAGCGGGCGCAATGCGGCGAGATCGTCGGAAGTGTCGTCCATGCCGCGCTCGCCGTCGCCGTAGGTCGCGGCGGAGGAGGCGTAGATGAAACGCGCTTCGTGTGCGAGCGACCAGGCGGCGAGTTCCTTCGTGTAGTTGAAATTGTTGTTGATGAGGTGCGAGGCGTTCTTCTCGGTCGTCGCGGAGTTGGCGCCGAGGTGGAACACCGCCGTGAAACGCCCGAACGCCTTCTCGTTCGCGGCCAGGCGGGCGCGAAAATCGGCCGCCTCGACGTAGTCGGCGAATTTCAGCGGCACGAGGTTCTTCCATTTCTCGTCGGAGCCGAGCACGTCGGTCACGACGATGTCGGAGAGCCCGCGCTGGTTGAGCGCCCAGACGAGCGCACTGCCGATGAAGCCGGCGCCGCCGGTGACGAGGATGCGACCTGAGAGGGGAGGAGGCATGGGAAGTTGAGGGTTGAGAGATGAGAGTTGAGAGACGGCGAGGCCAGACGGAAAATCTGCGCGGCGGCGCGGACGCTGACATTGGGCGCGGCGGAACGCGCGGTGACGGAAATGTAGGAGCGGCTTTATGCCGCGATTGGTTCGGATGTGGCGTGCGCTGCGCGCCAATCGCGGCGTAAAGCCGCTCCTACAGCTCACGCGAGCGCGGGCTTGGAGTAGCGCGGTGCTTCAATCGCGCGACAGTTCGTCGGCGCGCTTCGACGCGGCGAGGATCGTGTCGCGGATCAGGTCGCGGAACTTCGCGTGCGCGAGCACCTGCAGGCCGGCGTAGGTCGTGCCGTTGGGCGAGACGACTTGATCGCGGAGCGCCTCGGGCGTCGCGCCGGTGTGGGCGAGGAGTTTCATCGAGCCGAGCGCGGTCTGCACCGCGAGGCGTTGCGCGATGTCGGCTGGCAGACCCGCGGCGACGCCGCCGTCGCGGAGCGCGCCGATGAATTCGAACACGAAACCCGGTCCGCTGCCGCCGACGGCAGTGACGGCGTCGAAGTGTTTCTCCTCGAGCGCGAGAAATTCACCGAGCGCGCCGAGCATGCGCTCGACGGCGCTGCGGTCCGCTTCGGCGAGCGGCGCGGCGGAACAGTAGGCGGTGATGCCGGCGCCGATGGCGGCGGGCGTGTTGGGCATCGTGCGGACGACGTTGCGCGCGCGCGGGAAGACTTGCGCGAGGCGCGCGAGGCGCTTGCCGGCAAGGAGCGAGATCACGAGCTTGCCGGCGGTGAGTTCGGCGAGGCGCGGATCGGCGGACGCGAGTGATTGCGGCTTGAAGGCGACGACGACGATGTCGGCGGGACCGAGGAGGCGCGCGAGGTCGGGTTCGGACACGATGCCGGTGTCGGCGGCGAGTTTGGCGGCGGTCGCGCCGGACTTGCTGGTGCAGGCGATCGCCGCGGGCGCGTAGATTTTTTGCGCGAGCAGACCGCGAATGATGGCGGAGCCGAGACGACCGGAACCGAGGAATGCGAGTGAGTGAGCCACGGGCGGTTGATGGCGCGAGCGCGGCGCGCGGGCAAGCGCGGGGTGAGTCACGCGCGGGCAGGAGACGGAGCGGCGGGCGAGGCGCGAGAGCTGAGCGCGGAGGGAAACGGAGCGGCGGTCGCGGGCGCGGACGGCGGGCGGAGCGGGAAACGGAGTGGTGGGTGCGGATGCGGGTTCGGACGTTGGGCGCGGCGGAACGCGCAGTGCCGGAACTGTAGGAGCGGCTTTATGCCGCGATACGAGCGCGGCAGGCGCTTCGGACCAATCGCGGCGTAAAGCCGCTCCTACAAGTCACGCAGCGCGGGTGCGGGGGGGAGCGCGGTGCTTTGGCCCGCGCGGGGAGATGTGCGGCGCGGGCTGAAGCACCGCGCTACTTCCGGATCACTCGAGCGGGTCGGCGGCGAATTTCTGGCTGAGTTCGGCCCAGTGCTTTTGCGCGTTCAGCCAGTGCGGGCTCTGGCGGATTTGCGTCATCGTGCGCGTGGTGTGATTGCAGAAAAGGTAGCTGCTCTCGCCGAGGCGGACGCAGGCGTCGTAGTGCGTGCCGGTGGCGTCGGCCGCGAAGGCGAAGTCGCCCACGCCGAGTTTCTGGCCGGCGAGTTCCTTCAACATCGAGGCGAGGTCGAGCGTGAAGTGCTGCTTGTATTTCTCGGGGCGGGGACCCTCGTAGGCGAGGATCGCGTTGCGGTCGGCGCGGAGCGAGACGAGCACCCACTCGTTGAAAACCGTTTCGCCGTAGGTGACGTTCATGCGGCCGAGGGCGGCTGAGACGAGAGCGCGGGCGTCGACGAGATTCATGCCGCCGATAAAGGCCGCGGAGCGAAGGCGCGCCAGCCAATTGTTGCGGCGAAGCCGGAGCGCGGCGCGGTTGACGAATTATTGCGCGCCGACCGAGCGAGACGTGGACGCCGGACCCTCGCTGCGTGGCGCCCGCCCGTGCTCGCATGCGGCGTCAGAGTCGATATGGCGTATTACGCCATGATCGGAGTTGGCCGCATTGCGCTGGGGAAGTTCGGGCAATATGGCGTAATACGCCATATTCGTGGCAGTGGACGGCGGTCGCGATTTCGGCCGCCTCGCGGGGTCGATCGTCTCGCAGGTTCGATCGGTAGGCGGGTTTGATCTGCGCGCGGATTCTATCTGCGCGCGGGAAGGACGGTTTCGGCCGGAACGACGCTGAGGAGGGCGTGGATGGAGCGGGTCCGCGCGGCTGAGTCGAAGCGCCGCGCGGCCGGCGCGAATGATGCTAAATTCCGCCGTTGAAACGCGGAGAGCGCGGCGGACGCGGAGTAGAATGCGGAAAATCCGGCCCGCGAAGGACTCACCTGCCGGGTGAAGGGTCGCGGAGCGGAACGATCGGAATTTCTCCTCTGTGCTCTCCGCGTCCTCCGCGTTTCAACGGCGTTTTTGGGATGATTGCGGTGCCTGCTCTGGAGCGCGCGACTTCTGCCGCGCCGCCGCCGGAGAAACGCGTGCGGAGGCCGGCGGCTCGGCGCTGGAGCCGAGCCCTCCCGTCCGACTATTTCGTCGTGACCTGCATCGGTTGCACGCGCTGGCCGGCTTGCACGCGGTCGCCGGGGTAGAGGATGATTTCGTCGCCTTCGCGCAGGCCGTCGAGGATCTGCGTCTCTGGACCGGAGCTGCGGCCGGTTTTCACCGGGACGAGTTGCGCGCGGCCGTCGCGCACGACGAACGCGGCCCACTCCTGGCCGCGGCGGAAAAGGCCCGACGACGGCACCTTCAGCGCGCGCGGCTCCTCCCAGACGATCACGCGCGCTTCGACGCGGAAGTTGTCGCCGAGCGAGCGGCGCTGTTCGAGGGGCGTCATGATGTCGACGACGACGTTGACGCGCTGCTCCTCGACGCCGAGGGCGGAGATTTTCGTGAAGGCGGCGGGTTCGACGAGGCGCACGCGGCCTTCGAGCGGCGTGGCGCCGCCCCATTGCTCGAGCAGCGCGGGGGCGCCGGGCGGGATCGCGGCGCCGTCGCGCGAAAGCATTTCGACGACGACTTCGAGGTCGGCCGGATCGCCGATCTCGACGAGCGGCGTGCCGGTGGTGACGGCGCGTTCGCTCTCCTGGAAAACGTGCAGCACGCGGCCGCTGACGGGGGAGCGCACTTCGATCGGTCGCGCGGAGGAGGCCCGCGGGGACGCGGGCCCTCCGGTGGTAGGCTCGGCGGTGGCCGTGAGTTCGGCTTCGGCTTGCGCGACGGCGCCGTCGGCTTGCGCGACTTCGCGCGCGGCGGCGGTCTCGCGCATCTGCGCGCTTTCGAGATCCTGCGGCGAAACGGTTTTGGCGGCGAACATCTGCTCGAGGCGGCGGAGTTCGTTGCGGGCGAGTTCGTGGGCCGTGCGGCTTTTTTCGAGCATGGCGCGCGCGGCGTCGCGGCGGGCGGCGGCGAGCGCATGGTTGCGGGCGTCGAGCGGCGAGGCGGGCAGCGGGTCGATCGTGGCGACGAGGGTTTCGTTCGCGACGATGTCGGCGCCGGGCTTGAAGGCGATGCGGCGGAGTTGTCCGGTGACGGGCGCGGCGACGACGTAGCGCTGGCGGATGCGCGTCTTGCCTTCCTCGCTGACGGTGGCGCGGAGTGGGCCGTAGCCGGCGCGCGCGGTTTCGACCGGCGCGGGTCTCGGGCGCAGGCCGAGTGCGATCAGCGCGAGCACGACGGCGCCGAGGGCGAACGGCAGCCAGCGGCGCGCGGGGCGTTTGGCCGGAGTGGGGGAGGAGGGCGGGTTCATGGCGGAGATGATTTACACGAAGGTCGCGAAGGAAGCGAAGATGGCGGGCGGGGCGTGAAATTTTTCTCTTTCTCTTAATCTTTCTCCGGCCCGGAGCTGTCCGCTTGCGAGGCGGAGGCGGGAGAAAGAGAAAGATTAAGATCTAAGAGAAAGATTGGGCGGGTTCATGACGGAGATGATCTACACGAAGGCAGCGAAGGGAGCGAAGACGGCGGGTGGCGGCGTTTCTTCGCGATCTTTGCTGCCTTCGTGTGAGGATGGGTTGGGCATCGGTCATTCGGGGGCTTTCAGCGCGCCGATGAGGTCGAGGTGCTTGAGTTTGCGGAGGACGACGAAAGCGGAGAGCGAGGAGGCGAGGATGACGACGACGATCGCGAATGTGTAGGTGTAGCTCGTGAACACGAGCGGGAGGCGGACGGTTTCGGTGTTCACGGATTGGATGATGCCCGTGGCGAGAACGGTGCCAAGGAGCAGGCCGAGCGGGAGCGCAACGGCGGCGAGCAGCGCGAGTTCGATGACGATGATGGCGCCGACTTCGCGTTGGGTGAGGCCGATGACGCGGAGCGTGGCGAGTTCGCGCGCGCGCTCGGCGAGGGAGATGCGGGCGTTGTTGTAGATGACGCCGAAGGCGACGATCACGGCGAACGTGAGATAGATCGTCTGGATGAGGCCCATGCTCTGCGCGGTGGTTTCGCGGAACGCCTGGCGCATCGACTCCTTGATCGCGACGGCGCTGACGCGCGGGATGCCTTTGAGCGCGTGGAGAAATTCGGCGCGGCGCGCGGTGTCGAGCGTGAGCGTGGCGCCGGTGATGACGTCGCCTTCGCCGAGGAAGCGGTTGAGCGCGCGCCGCTCCATGTAGGCGGCGATGCCGGTGAAATCCTCGGCGAGCGCGACGAGCGGGACGGCGCGCGTCGGGCGTTTGCCTTCGAGCGACTCGACGACGAGTTCGTCGCCGGGGCGCGCGCCGAGGACTTGGGCGAGTTTGGCGGAGACGATGAGGCCGTCGGCGGGCGGGGTGATTTCGCGGCCCTGTTTGTCGACGGCGCGGTTGTGCCGGCCGCCGATCTCGAGGCTGCGCAGCGCGATCTGGCGGCTGCGTCCGTGGAAGGCGATGCGCACCGACGCGCCGCGCGTGGGCTCCGCGTCGACGACGCCGGGCAGGCGTTCGAACTCGTGCAGCGTGCGCACGCTCGACGGTTCGGCGAGGCCGAGGTTGATGTCCTGGCGTTGCACGACGTCCCACTGGAAATCGAGCACGTCGGCGATGCCGGCCTTGAAGGTGTTGGGCAATATGAGCAGCGCGGTGGCGAGCGCGAGGCCGGCGACGGTGAAGAACGCCTGGATCGGTCGCCGCTCGATGTTGCGCACGGCGATGCGCGACGACGTGCTGAACCACTTGCCGGCGCCGGTGCGCTCGAGGAGCGAGGGTCGGTAGTTGGCGGGCGGCTCGGGGCGCATCGCCTCGGCGGGCGGGAGTTTCGCGGCTCGGCGCACGGCGCTGAACACGCCCGCGATCACCGCGAACAAACCGACGCCGAGCGCGATCGCGACGGCGGTGCGATCGAGGTGGAAGTCGAGCGTGGGAAACCGGAAGAACAGCGTATACATCCGCACGAGTTTGTGGCCGAGCGCGATGCCGCCGAGCGTGCCGAGCACGGTGCCGCCGACGACGATGACGGCGGCGAACTTGAGGTAATGGACGACGATCTGGCGGTTGGTGAAGCCGAAGGCTTTTAAGATGGCGATCTGCTCGCGTTGGAGCGCGAGCAGGCGCGTGAGGACGGAGTTCGTCATGAACGCGGCGACGCTGAGAAACACCGCGGGGAAGCCGATCGAGAGGATGCCGAGCACGCGAATCTCGTCGGTCACGCGGATGTGCGACGGGTGGTCTTTGCGGCCGTAGGCGCCGCGGCCGCCGTAGGGTTTCAGCAGTGCGTCGAGCGCGGCGATGACGGGTGCGGTGTCGGCGCCGGGCTCAAGCGTGAGCGAGACGTGGTTGAACGCGCCGTAGAGATCCCACGCGGTCGCGACTTCCTTGTAGGGCATCCAGAAAATGCCGTAGGTGCGGTTGTCGGGCAACGCGGCGCCGGGGCGCGACTCGAAGATGTATTCCGGCGAGAGCACGATGCCCGCGATGCGGAATTCCTGACGGCGGCCGTTGAGGAGCATCGCGAGCGTGTCGCCGGGCTGGAGGTGATTCGCGTCGGCGAACGCCTCGCCGACGAGCACTTCGCCGCGCGCGCCGGGCGAGAGCCAGCGGCCGCGACGGAGGAAGAGGCGGTTCAGTTCCGCGTCGGTGTAGTCGGGCAACGAACGGACGAGTCCGCTCGCGGGCTCGTCGAGCGTCGGCAGGTCGAGCGTGACGGGCACGGCGATGTCGGTCTGCACGCTGGCGACCCCGGGGAGCGCGGCGATGCGCGACGCGAGGTAGTTGGGGGCGCGCTTGAGCGACGCGAAGACCTCGGCGAAGCGGTGCGTCTGGTAATACTCGGCGCGCGTGCCGTCGAGCGACGCGATGAGGCTGCGCGCCATGATGAGCATCGCGAGGCCGCAAGCCATGACGACCGTCACCGCGGCGGCCTGGCCCTTGAGGCGGCGCAGGTCGCGGAGGAGTTTGCGGTCGAGATGGTTGATCATGGCGTCACGGCGTGGGAGCTGCGGGGCGGCGGGTGGCCATGATCAAAAGCTCCAAGCGCCAACCTCGAAGCTCCAGAGAGCCGCTTCGCGGAAGCACCAAGCTCCAATCTCCAAGCTCCAGAGAATTTCCAAGAGACGAGCCGCGGTAGGGCGGGCGATGACGGCCCTGTGTCGTTGATACGGCGGCGACCACCGGCGGAAATCCAGGAAATTAACCACGGAGACACGGACGCACGAAGGTCGGGCCTCGGAGGGTTTCTTTGTGTCTCTGTGCCTTTGTGGTTCATCCGGATGGAGCGAGCGGCGATTGGTGGTGGGTGATTCTTGGGAGCTTGGATGTTGGAGCTTGGAGCTTCGCGCGGCGCGCCGCGCGCATCACCAGCGCAGCGTGGACGGCGCGACGCGCGTGCTGTTGCAGCGCTGGTCGAGGACTTTGCCGTCCATGAAATGGATCACGCGGTCGGCCATGTCGGCCATGACGGCGTTGTGGGTGATGATGACGGTGAGCGTGCCGAGTTCGCGGTTCACGCGCTCGATGGCTTCGAGGACGACGATGCCGGTCTTCACGTCGAGCGCGCCGGTGGGCTCGTCGCAGAGGAGAACCTGCGGGCGCTTGGCGATGGCGCGGGCGATGGCGACGCGTTGCTGTTCGCCGCCGGAGAGCTGCGCGGGGAAATGGTCCATGCGCGCGCCGAGGCCGACGAGGTGCAGCGCTTCCTCGGGCGCGAGCGGGTGCGAGGCGATCTCGGTGATGAGCGCGACGTTCTCGCGCGCGGTGAGGCTCGGGATGAGGTTGTAGAACTGAAAAATGAAGCCGACCGACTCGCGGCGGTAGAGCGTCAGGCGTTCCTCGGTGGCGTGCGTGAGGTCGATGTCGCGGTAGCGCAGCTCGCCGGCGGTGGGGATGTCGAGGCCGCCGAGCTGGTTGAGGAGCGTGGTCTTGCCGGAGCCGGACGGGCCGAGGAGGACGACGAGTTCGCCGGCGTGCAGGTCGAGATCGACGCCGGAGAGCGCGCGGACTTGCGCGTCGCCTTCGCCGTAGACCTTCGTGAGGCCGCGGACGCGGAAGACTTGTTCGGCGTTCGAGGGCGAGTCGGCGGTGGAAGCGGCGGGCGACATGCGGCGCGCAGCGTGCGGTCGGCGCGGGGCGAAGTCAAAGACGCGGGCGTGTTCCGGGGGCGCTTATCGGCTAGCGTGGGCGAGGCTAATAGTTCCGGCGGTCGGCGCGTGCGGTCGGCGAGTTCGCGGCTGAAGCACGGAATTGAACCACAGAGGAAGCGGAAGAGAAGAAGCAGGGGACTGCACTGAACCCTCGAAGGCGTATTCAGACGTGATTCTGCCGCGCACCACGGCGCAGCAGAACGCTGGCTCAGCGTTTACCCTTCTTTTCCACATCGGCGACGAGGGCATCCGTCCCGTTGATCACCTTCTGATAATGCTCAATTAGAGACTGACGAAGCATGGCAATCCATTCGTCATATGCCCGCTTTGCATCGGGTGTGCTGACCGAAGCAGAGAGAAAAAAGCCATTCACGACGGCAAGCTTCGACGTGATGTGGTCGAGCTGATACCGATGCCAATCTACGCGTAGCAACAGTTCGTCCGATAACAGGCCATGCGCGGGTAGAATAAGACTGGAGAGGCGGGCGCCATCGAGCGGGTAATTCGGCATTCCGCCGTTCTTCAACTGTTCGTTCGCCTGCTCGGCGCGCTCCTTGTTGAACTTCAGTGTGTCGATGATCCCTAAGCGCACTTTCTCTGCTTCTTTCTTTTGCTGGGCGGCGAATTCGAGCTTTGCCCACAGAATACCCAACAAAGCGCCGATGACGGCGCTGACGATCGCGTAGAAGTAATCCTTCGGCGACCAAAGCCACGATAAGTCAACTGAGGCGAGCATAGGTCGGCTAACAGTGTTATTCAGACTCAGTGAAAAACCTCACTGTGGTTTGGCCCGTGGCAGGGAGGCTGGGGAAACGGAGGTGGCGTTCAAGCGCGCGTTTCGGGGCGACTTGGATGCTCGGAAAGGAACGGGTTGAAACGCGGAGGGCGCGAAGGGCGCGAAGGAAGTGGCGAGACGGTGGCCGCGCTTGAGCTGTCGACGCTCCGGGCGAAGCGAGATTCCGCCCCCAGGCGTGGCTCGTGCGGCCACGTTGTCGCTTCGCTCCAACGCGGCTACGTTTCCGTCGGCGGGCGGGGGCGGCAGGGGAGTTGCGCGACGAGCGCGCAGCCTACTTGGCGGCGCGGTTGCTCGCGGACGCGCGGTTGCGTGTTGGGGTAGGGCGCGGACTCCGTTCCGCGCCGTGCGTTCTCGGCGGCGAAGGGACTCGCCGCCCTACGTCGATTCGGGAGCTGCGCCTCAGCTATACACCAGCAGGCGCTGCGAGATCGGGGCGATGTTGTTGTGGTCGCGGATTTTTGCGATCGTGGCGGGGCCGAGGGCTTGGCCTTCGCCGATCAACAACAGGCCGTGCGGGCTGTAGATGCCCGTCGCGAGCACCATGCCGGGTTCGAGTTCGTCGAGAAGGATTTCGCGGACTTGGCGCGGCAGGTGGACGAGCTGCGTGACCTTCAGGAAAAGACGGACGGCCTCGGGATCGTATTTCGTGCCGGAGCGCGCGAGAATGGCGTCGATCGTGGATTGTTTCGGCGCGGAGGATTCGACGAAGCCGACGGCGACAGCGAGGCAGCGGGCGGGCCAAGGAATGAGTTTGGCGGCGATGCCGTCCGGGAAACCGGTGCCGTCGAAATTCTCGTGGTGGGCGCGGATGACTTCGCCGACTTCGGGGCGCGGGTCGACGAGCGCGGCGAGCGTCTGGCTGTAGATCGGGTGGTTGTGCAGCGTGGCGCGTTCGCGCTCGGAGAGCTGCGACGGATTGGTGCGGAAGAGCCGCAGCAGCTCGCGCGAGACGCCGATCAGGCCGAGGTCGCAGAGCCAAGCGGCGGACTTGAGCGCGTGCTTCTCGGCGTCGGAGAACGGGCCGTTATCGGCCATCTTGCTGGCGAATTCGACGAGAGCCTTCGCCTGGCCGCCGAGCGTGGGGTCGTAGGCGGTGAGGATGCGGCGGCAGAGTTCGAGGGAGTTTTCGTAGCGCGAGCCGAGCTCTTTGTTCGCGGCGTCGAGGCTCTGGCGCTTCTGCTCGAGGGCGGCGACTTGCTTCTCGAGCTGGCTGTTGGCGAGCATGAGCTGCGCGTTGAGCTGCTGCGTCTGCGCCATGAGCACTTCGTTGTGGGTGACGAGGTCGTGGCGCTGGATGGCGTTGCGGACGGTGGCGAGCAGTTCCTCGCGGAGCCAGGGCTTGGCGACGAAGCGGAAGATTTCGCCCTTGTTGATCGCGTCGACGATCGTCGGCAGCGAGAGGACGGCCGTGATGAGCACGCGCGAGGCGTTGGGGCGCAGGCGGCGGCTCTCGACGAGGAAATCGAGGCCGAGCATCTCGGGCATCTTCTGGTCGGAGATGATGACCGCGAAGTCGCGCTCTTCGAGGATGGCGAGGGCCTTGATCGGGCTGGAGCAGGAGACGACCTGGTATTTCTCGCGTTCGAGCGTCTCCTTCAACGCGCCGAGGACGATCGGTTCGTCGTCGACGATCAGGATGGACGGGGACTGGTTGACGGGGGCGATCATGGGTCAGCCGCTGAACGCGGAAACGGGAGCGTGATGGACGGTGGCTTCGGAGCGGCCGACGATATACGGGGCGATGCGGTCGAGGGAAACTTGGATTTGCGCGGCGCCGCATTCCCACGCGGCTTTGGGCATGCCGTAGACGACGCAGGAGGCCTCGTCTTGGGCGAAGGTGGTGGCGCCTTTGTCGCGGAGTTTTTTCAACCCCTCCGCGCCGTCCTTGCCCATGCCGGTGAGAAGGCCGGCGATGGCGTGCGGGCCGGCGCCGCAATCGGCGGCGGATTTGAACAACAGGTCGACGGCGGGGCGTTGGTGCCAGACGGGCGGTCCGTCGACGACGCGCACGCGGTAACCGTCGCCGCTCCACTGGAGCATCATGTGGAAATTGCCCGGTGCGATCAGCGCGAGGCCGGGCGTGAGGCGTTCGCCGTCGACGGCTTCGCGGACTTCGAGTTGGCAGAGTCCGTTGAGGCGATCGGCGAAGGCTTTGGAGAAAGTCGCGGGGATGTGCTGCACGATCGCGATGCCGGGGAGATCGCCGGGAAGATTCGTGAGCACGTCGCGGAGCGCTTCGGTGCCGCCGGTGGAGGCGCCGAGGAGAATGATCGCGCGCGGATCGAGCTGGCGCAGGCGCGCCGGGTCGATGCGGGTCTTCGCGACGGCGGGGCGGAGGCCGGGGACGTAGCGGATGGCCTGCGTCGGCGCGGGCGCGGTGGGCGTGGTGGCGGCGTGCGCGATCGGGGCGTCGGTCGACGGCGCGAGCGGGCGGACGCGCGCGAGCGCGGCGGTCTTGACCTTGGCGGCGAGTTGCGGGCCGAGGTTGCCGAAGGAGTAGGAGCCGCTCGGCTTGCCGAGGAAATCGATCGCGCCGAGGCGGAGGGCTTCGAGGGCGTATTCGGAGCCGCGCTGCGTGAGGGAACTCATCACGACGACCGGCATCGGGCGACGTTCCATCAGCAGGCGCAGGAACGTGAGGCCGTCCATGCGCGGCATCTCGAGGTCGAGCGTGAGGACGTCGGGCGAGAGTTCCTTGAGTTTGTCGCGCGCCATGTAAGGATCGATGGCGGTGCCGACGACTTCGATCTCGGGGTCGGCGGCGAGGGCTTCGCTGGCGAGTTTGCGGACGACCGCGGAGTCGTCGACGATGAGCACGCGGATTTTTTTCGGCGTCGACATGTCAGGGATGGAGCGGGCGACGGTAGATCGCGGGCTTCACGAGCTGGAGCGAGTGGTGGATGCCCGTGAGGCTTTCGCTGTGGCCGACGAGCAAATAACCGCCGGGCACGAGGCGGCGAGTGAGTTTGTTGACGAGTTCTTCCTGCGTGGGACGGTCGAAATAGATCATGACGTTCCGGCAAAAGATCACCTGGAACGGCTCGCGGAAAGGCGGCTCGCCTTCGAGGAGGTTGAGGTGGTGATAGGAAACCATCGCCCGCAGCTCGGCGCGGACGCGGTAGTTGCCTTCCTGCGGGCCGACGCCGCGCTGGAAGTAGGCCTTGATCGCGGCGGGCGGGAGTTTGGCGACGACGTCGTCGCGGTAGATGCCGTTGCGCGCTTTTTCGAGGATGCGGTGCGAGATGTCGGTGGCCTCGATGCGCCAGTTCCAGCCGCTGCTGCGGGGCAGGGCTTCGGAGAGCGTCATGGCGATGGAGTAGGGCTCCTCGCCGGAGGAGCTCGCGGCGCTCCAGACGTAGAATTGCGGCCAGCGCTCGGTGCGGTGCCGCGCGAGCATCTCGGGGACGATTTGCTGGCGGAGGAAATCGAAATGCGCGTTCTCGCGGAAGAAGAACGTATGGTTCGTCGAGATCGCGTCGATGAGGTGCGCGAGTTCGTCGTCCGCGTTGCCGTTTTTGAGCAGCTCGCAGTAGTGACCGATGGACTCGGTCTTGGTCGCACGCAGTCGTTTGCCGAGACGAGCCGCCACCAGCTCCCGTTTATCGGGACCGAGCTGGATGCGACTGTGTTCGTAAACTAAGGTGCGGATGAACTCGAACTCACTGTCCCTCATGAGGAATTGCCCTCAATCATCGGCGCAATCCGGCGACGCTGAAGCGGCGGCCGATGAAAATTGTTTTTCGGCGAACGGCGGCGGCGGGAAAAATCTGCCGGTCGCCGCGACGCGCCGGAGCGGGCGAGGGGAGTGCGCGCGGAGATTTTCTTTATTTCGCTGAAAGCTCGGAGCTTGGGCGGGCGCGGCGCGCGCTGGCATGCGCCGTGTTTACGCACGGGGCATGGTCGACCCCATCTTCCAGTCCGGTAATTACCAAGTGGCCCGGAAACTCCTCGATGCGGCCGCCCTGCGCCAGGAAGCCATCGCCGCGAACATCGCCAACGCCGAGACGCCCGGCTACCGCCGCCTCGACGTCGCCACGGACTTCGCCGAGCAACTCAAAGCCAGCGTCCGCACCGGCGACGCCGATCGCGCCACGGAGTTGAAGCCCAAGCTCGTCGAAGACACCCACGCGCGCACCGTCCGCCCCGACGGCAACACGGTCGAGATCGAGCACGAACTGCTCGCGATGAACAAAAACGCCGCGGAATACGAATTTCTCACCGAGGTGCTCTCCAAGAACATCAAGCAACTGAAGCTCGCCATCACCGGCCGCTCCGTCTGACCCGCTGACGCATGAATCTCATCCCCGGCATCGACGTCACCTCCGGCGCGCTCGCGGCGCAGAAGATGCGCCTCGATATCGTCGCGCAAAACATCGCCAACGCGCAGACGACCCGCACCGCCGAGGGCGGCCCCTACCGGCGCCAGATCGTTTCTTTTGAGACCGAACTCGTGAAACGCACCGGCGGGGCCTCGCTCACCACCGTGCGCGTCGGCGGCATCGCCAACGACAAGACGCCCGGCCAGCAGGTCTACAACCCGCAGCACCCCGATGCCGGCGCCGACGGCCTCGTCACGATGCCGAACGTCAACCTCGCCTACGAAATGGTCGACCTCATCACCGCCTCCCGCGCCTACGAGGCCAACCTCTCCGTCGCCAAAAACTCGCGCAACCTCGCGATGAAGACCCTCGAGATCGGCAAGTAATTTCCCCATGTCGCCCGTCGGCTCCGTCTACTCCTCCCTCGTCCCTCAAGCCATGGCGCGCGCCGACGCGCTGCGCGAGAAGCAGGCCGCCAGCGCCGCCCTCGCCGCACTGCCCGACGGCATGCGCACCGCCGCGCCGGCCGCCAACGGTTTCAACGACATGCTCAACGGCCTCGTCGGCACCGTCGAGGCGAAGCAGACCCAGGCCAACGAACTCACCCAAAAAGTCCTCCTCGGCGAGACCGACCAGCTCCACCAATCCGTCATCGCCATGCAGGAAGCCGGCGTCGCGTTCTCCCTCATGGTCGAGGTGCGCAACAAGCTCGTCGAATCCTACCAGGAACTGATGCGCATGCAGGTGTGAGCC
Source organism: Opitutia bacterium (assembly GCA_016187945.1). Lineage (GTDB taxonomy): Bacteria > Verrucomicrobiota > Verrucomicrobiia > Opitutales > Opitutaceae > Didemnitutus. Next base: position 31,137 of record JACPIT010000004.1, on the reverse strand, counting down.
CCGCGCCCGGATCTTTCTCTTTCCTCTTCATCTTACTCTTTTTCCTTCCGCGCTCCGTCCCGCTCTCGCGCCTAACGCCGCATGAAAAACTTCGCCGCCTCCCTGCTCGCCCTCTGGCAACAGCTTGGCCTCAACCAGCGCGTCTCGCTCCTCGTCGCGACCGTCGCCGTCGTCGCCGGCATGATCGCGCTCGTGATGTGGTCGCGCCGGCCCGATTACCAGCTCCTCTACGCGCGCCTCGCCGAGAAAGACGCCACCGCGATCATCGGCGAACTCCAGACGCGCAACATCCCCTACCAAGTCAGCGCCGGCGGCACCGCCGTGCAGGTGCCGTCCGATCAGGTCTACAAGCTCCGCATGGATCTCGCCGCGAAAGGCCTGCCGAGCGGCGACGGCGTCGGTTTTGAGATTTTCGACAAAGGCCAGTTCGGCCTCTCCGACTTCGTCCAGCGCACGAATTACCTCCGCGCCATCCAGGGCGAGCTCGCCCGCACCATCACGCAGCTCCAGGGCGTCCGCGCCGCGCGCGTCATGATCGTGCAGCCGGAAAACCGCCTCCTCCTCACCGAGCAAGGCGTGCGCTCGACCGCCTCCGTGTTCGTCGACATGGGCGGCGGCCGCCTTGAGACCGATCAGGTCAACGCCGTCCGCCACCTCGTCGCCAACGCCGTCCAAGGCCTCACGCCCGACCAAGTCGCCGTCGTCGACAACCGCGGCCGCGTTCTCTCCGAAGAGCTCAAGCAAGACCCGACCCTCGGCAACGCCTCCTCGCAGATGCGCTACAAGCAGCAAGTCGAGGATTACCTCTCGCGCAAAGTCGAGACGATGCTCGCCGCCGTCATCGGCCCCGGCAGCGCCGTCGTCCGCGTCTCCGCCGACATCGACACCGAAGCGACCACGCAGACGCAGGAAAAATTCGACCCCGACGGTCAGGTCGTCCGCTCGCAGACGATCACCGAGGACAACTCCAACTCCTCCGAAACGCGCACGAATGGCGGCGCCACCGGCGTCAGCGCCAACGTCCCCGAGAAGACCGTCGCCGCCGAGACCGCCAAGCCCGTCAACTCCACCGAGCAATCGCGCAAGAACCGCACCACCGCTTACGAGATCAACCGCACCACGACCAACATCACGCGCAATCCCGGCACGATCAAAAACGTGACCGCCTCCGTGATGATCGCGCCGCGCCTCGTGCCGCCCGCCGCCGGCTCACCGGTCGGCACGCCGCCCACACAGCAAAAGCGCACCCCTGAAGAGCTGAACGCGCTGCGCCAGGTCGTCGTCAACGCCCTCGGCCTCAAAGCCGCCCCCGGCCAGGAACTCGACGCCATCGTCGCGCTCCAGGAACTCCCCTTCGTCGCCGAGCCGATCTCGCAGACCGTCGAAGCCATCCAGAGCGAGACGCGCGTCCAGGGCTGGATCGAAGTCGCCTCGCGTTGGGCCGCCGTCGCCGGCGCCGGCATCGCGCTCCTCGTTTTCCTCCGCCTCCTCTCGAAGCAGAAGCCCGAGACCGTCCCCGTCGAAGTCTTCGCCATGCCGCCCGAGATCGCCGCCCGCCAGCTCCAGAACGGCAGCACGATCACCCCGGAGATGCTCAACCAGCTCATCCGCCAGAAACCCGCCAACATCGGCACCGCGCTCCGCGACTGGGTCGCCACGCCATCCGCGAAGAACTGACGATGAACAAGAACGCCCAGTCGCGTCAAAGTAGCGCCGGTCTCCGACCGGCGAAATCGCGCGCCCGCGCCTCGGGCGCCGATGCGGCCGCGACTGCAGGGCCGACGCTTGTCGCTGTCTCGAATCGCGCGCGCCTGCAAGTGCGCGCGCGCGTCCGCGTCGTCCGCGCCAAGTCCGGTATCGTCCTGCGCTCGACGTCCCCCGGACTCCGCGCGCTCCAGGTTCCGGATGCTCAACTCTCAGCTCTCAACTCGCAGCTCTGAGCCCTTCGCTCCTCCGCCCATGGCCGACATCGATTTCACCAAGCTCACCCGCCAGCAGAAACTCGCCGTGTTTCTGATCTGCATCGGTCCCGAGGCCGCCGCCGAAGTGTTGAAGCAATTCGACGACGCCGAAATCGAACTGCTCTGTCGCGAGATGTCGACGTTCCCGATGATCCCGGAAGCGACGCAGAAGCAGGCGATGGAGGAGTTCAGCTCCGTCGTCGCGTCGAGCGTCGGCTCCGCACTCGGCGGTTTGCCCTTCGCGCAGCGCACGCTCGAGATCGCCAAAGGCGACTACAAGGCCCAGTCGATCATCGGCCGCGTCGGCCCCGTCGCCGGCAGTTCCGTCGAAGTCATCAGCGACATCGCCGAGATGGAAGGCCGCCAGATTTTCAACCTCATCAAGCACGAGCAGCCGCAGACGATTTCCTTCGTCCTCTCGTATCTCGAACCGGCGAAGTCCGCCGAAGTGTTCGCGCTGCTCAGCCCCGATCTCCGCGAGGAAGTCGTCGAGCGCCTCGGCACGATCGAGTCCACCTCGCTCGACCTCGTCAGCAAGATCGTCCGCTCGCTCGGCAAACACTTCGACTCGAAGGTCCGCCCGGCCTTCCACCGCAGCGGCGGCGTCCGCGCCGTCGCCGGCCTGCTCAACTCCCTCGACAAGGACATGTCGAAGAACCTGCTCGCGCGCATCGAAGAGCGCAACGCCACGCTCGGCGCGGCGATCCGCAAAAAGCTCTTCAGCTTCGAGGATCTCAACCGCCTCGCCGCCGCCGACCTCCAGCGCGTGTTGCGTGAGGTCGATTCCGGCAACCTCGCCATCTCGATGAAATCCGCCAGCGAAGCGCTGCGCGAAAAAATCTACGCCGGCCTCTCGAAGCGCGCCGCCGAATCGCTCAAGGAGGAGATCGAACTCCTCGGGCCGGTCCGCCTCAAGGACGTCGAAGCCGCGCAAGACGTCATCATTCAGGCCGTCCGCCGCCTCGAAGAAGAAGGCCAGATTTCCCTCGATTCCGAATCGCAAGCCCTCGTGGCGTAAACCCGCGATGCCGACCCTCGCCTCCATCGAACTGCCGATCCCGTCCGCCGCCGCGCCCGGCGCGGAGGCCGCTCGCCTCACCGCCGCCCCCGCGCCGCTCCACGCCATCATGCGCCGCTTCGAGTTCATCTGCGTCGCGACCACCGCGCCTGCCGCCCGCAGTATCGTTCCGTCCGCCGCCCGCCGCGTCCGCCCTTCGGCCAATCAAAAATCGAGAATCCAAAATCGAAAATTCTGACCGTGGGTTACTCCAAGCTCATCGCCTTCGACCGTCCGCTCGCCGCCGCCGTGCTGCCCGGCCAGGGCCGCGTCTACACCGAGACGGAAGTCGCGGCGAAGTGCGAGGAAGCCTACCGCCGCGGCGTCGATTCCGCCCGCGCCGCCGCCGACCAGCAGATGGTCGAATTCCGCGTCGACATGGAGCAGCTCAGCGACGGCGTGCTGAAAAAACTCTCCGTCCTCGAGCCCACCCTCGTCGCCCAACTCCGCGATTCGCTCCCTGGCCTCGCGGTCGACATCGCGCACCGCCTCCTCGCCGGCTTCGAGCCCCCCGTCGAAACGATCGAGCGCCTCTGTCGCGAAGCCCTGGAACAACTTTTTCCCGAGCGCGAGGGTCTCGAACTCTCGCTCAGCGTCCGGGACGCCGCTCTCCTGACCGCGCTCAATCCCGAGTGGATGGCGCGTTACCCCCGCCTCGTCGTTCGCACCGACGCCACGCTGAAACCCGGCGATTGCCTCGTCCGCTCGCGCTTCGGCCTCACCGACGCCCGCCAGGAAACGAAGCTCGCCGCCCTCACGCACTCTCTCACCGGCGCATGACCCCCCGCGAACAGTCCGCCCCCGCGAAGTGTAACCTAATAGGTTACACCTCCGCACGCCTCACTCGGGAACAAGCCGGCGAGTGTAACCTAATAGGTTACACCTCGCGCGCGCTCCCGAGTGAAAACGCGAGCCGCGCCCCTGCGAACGGTAACCTATTAGGTTACCCGAACGGATTTCCTTCTCTCGCGACCACCGCCGTCACCGCCGCCGCCGCCCGCGAAACCGCGCGCCCGGCCGCTCCGGTTTGTCACCTATTAGGTGACAACGACGAGGAGTCTCCGAGTGAGTCGCGCGGCTATGGCGCGGAGGTTTGTCACCTTATCGGTGACATGACGCTGGAGGATGACTGCGCATGAACGCCACCGTCGCACCGCTCGTCGATGTGCTCCGCACGCAGGTGAAACACCTGCCCGCGGTGCAGCGCGTCGGCGCGGTCACCGGTGTCGCTGGTCTCATCATCGAGTCCGAAGGCCCGAACGTCGGCCTCGGCGAACTCTGCCTCGTGCGCTCGCCGCGCACGGAGTTCGAGGTGCGCGCCGAAGTCGTGGGCTTCCGCGAACATCGCGTGCTGCTCATGCCGCTCGGCGACACGTCGGGCTTGCACGTCGGTTGCGAAGTCGCCGCGGCGGATCGTCCGCCACTGCCGCGCCCCGGCCCGGAACTGCTCGGTCGCGTGCTCGATGCGCTCGGTCGTCCGTTCGACGAACTCGGGTTGCTGCCGGTCGATCGCACGGATCGCGCCACCACGCCGCCGCATCCGCTGCGCCGCCAGCGTATCCGCGAACCGCTCACGACCGGCGTGCGCGTGCTCGACACTTTCACGCCCATCGGACGCGGCCAGCGTCTCGGCATTTTCGCCGGCTCCGGCGTCGGTAAGTCCACTTTACTCGGCATGATCGCGCGCGGCTGCTCGGCCGACGTGGTCGTCATCGCGCTGGTGGGTGAGCGCGGTCGCGAAGTCCGCGAGTTTATCGAAAAGGATCTTGGCCCCGAGGGCCTGAAACGCTCCGTGGTCGTCGTGGCCACCTCCGACACGCCCGCGCCGCTGCGCCTGCGCGCTGCGTTCACGGCGACATCGATCGCCGAGGCGTATCGCGACCAGGGCAAGAACGTCATGCTGATGATGGACTCGGTGACGCGTTTCGCGATGGCGCAACGCGAGATCGGCCTCGCCATCGGCGAACCGCCCGCGACGCGCGGCTACACGCCATCGGTTTTTGCGCTGCTCCCGCGTCTGCTCGAGCGCTCCGGCGCCGGCGAGTCCGGCGCGATCACCGCGCTTTACACCGTGCTCGTCGAGGGCGACGACATGAACGAGCCCGTGGCCGACGCCGTGCGCGGCATCCTCGACGGGCACTTGGTGCTCTCGCGCTCGCTCGCGCATTTCAATCACTACCCGGCCGTCGACGTGCTCGAGTCCGTCAGCCGTCTGACGCGCGACGTCTGCACGCCCGACGAGGTCGACCTCGCGGCGAAAGCCCGCGAGCACCTCGCGCTCTACCGGAAAAACGAAGACCTCATCTCCATCGGCGCCTACCAGAAAGGCGCGAACGCCGCGCTCGACCAGTCCATCGCGCTCCACGAGCCGCTCCGCAATTTCCTCCGCCAACGCGTGCATGAGCACACGCCCCGCGCGGAGTCCTTCAAACTGCTCAGGAAAATCCTCGTGCCATGAAACGTTTCCGTTTCCCTCTCCGGCCCGTGGCCGTCATCCGCGCGCACAAAGAGCTGCGCGCTCGCGAGGCGTTCGCCGCCTCGGTCCATGCCTACGTCCAAGCGGAGGAGCTGCTCGCCGCGACACGCGCGCGAGTGGCCGGGCTGGCGCAGATGCTGTTCGACGGTCGTGGCGGCACGTTCCTCGCCGCCGAGGCGGCCGCGCTCTTCCGTTCGTATCGCGCAGAGTGCGACGAGGAGTTGAAGGTCGAACGCAGCGTCATCGAGGCGCGCGACGTCATGCAAAAGCGCCGCGCCGAATACCTCGAGGCGAGCCGGCAGCTCAAGATCGTCAACCAGCTCGAGGAAAAAGCCCGCGCGCTGCACCGCGCCGCGTCGCTCGTCGAGGATCAGGCCGCGATGGATGAATTCGCCGGCTATCGCGCCTCGCGCCGCGTCCTTCTCACATGACCAAGCTCGCTCAAAATCCCGCGTTCGTTGCCGTGCTCGGCCTCGTCTTCGGCCTCGCCGCCGGCCTCGGCTGGTTCTGGCGCGCCGGCGATCTGCTCGTCGCGCACGCGCTCGCGGTGCGCGCCACCGTCGCGAAGAAGGAGAAGGCACAAGGCTGGGATTTCTGGACCATCGAAATCGACAACCTCGCCTCCGAGCTGAAGGGCGAGAAGGAACGCCTGCGCAAGCAGTCCGAGCAACTCGATCTCCGCACCGCGCGCCTCAACGCCGAGCAGCAGGAACTCGACAAGGTGCGCACCGAACTCGAGCGCATGCGGAAGGAGATTTCCTCGCGCGTGATCGAGATCGGCACCGACGAAGCGAAGAACCTCAAGACGCTCGCCACGACCTACTCGAACCTCTCGCCGCGCGCCGCCGTCGCGATCATCAAGGAACTCGACGACAACACGGCCGTGAAAATCCTCTCGCTGATGAAGCCCGACACCGTGTCGCCCATCTTCGAGGAGATGAGCCGAACCGCCGCCGTCGACGGCACGCTCGCTCGCCGCGTCGCCGCGCTTTCCGAAAAACTTCGCCTGATGAAATCGAACAAGCCGGCCGCGAGCTGACCTGTTCACCCCTTCGCGCGCCACGGACGGCGCGCGTGATTTCCACGGAAGGAAGCCCTGCATGACGACTTCCCTTCCCACCACGCCTGCCTCCGAAACCCTCTCCGGCGCCGCGAACGCGCTCGCTGGAAACGCCGCGCGCGCCGACGGCCTCGCAGCGCTCTTCGCTCTCGCCGCGCCGGCGAACGGCGCCGCGCCCGACGCGACGTCCCTCGGCGCTGACGCTTCGGCATTCACCACGCTGCTCGACGGCAGCGCTGCGCCCGCGATGCCGTGCCCCGCGCCTGGCGCTCCGGCCGGCGCCGTGAGCGTCGTCCCGACGACCCCGGCGAACGTGCCCGCTTCGCCGTTCGCGCCGACGGCGCCGGTGCCGCGCGCGGTCGCGCCGACGCCGCTCGTCGCGGACGCGGCAGCGACGACGTCGACGACGGACGTGCGCGGATTCGCGTTTGTCGCGGCGGCGAAACCCACCCCGGTTGCCGCGAGCACGACGCCCGTTGCCGACGACGCCGGCGACGCCGCGCCTGAGATCGCCGCACCGACGCTGCCTGATCGCTCCACGCTCGAAGCCCTCGTGGCGCTCCTCTTGCCGGTCGCGGCTGCGGTCACGCCCGAGCAGCCCGTGCCGATGGCCGGAATCGAGCGGGCATCGAGTGCGGACGCCGAGCCTGCCGTGGCGGCTGGAATGGCCGAGTTGCCGTCGCGGGCGCAGATCGCGATCGCCTCGCCGGGCCGTCCTGCAGTCGCGCTCGACGAAACTCTTTCGCCGGTTCCGTCGCGCGTTGAGCGCTCTCAGATTTCCGCCGCCGAGCCGCAGACGGCGGCCACGCCGAGCGATGCCTCCGCTTCGTCCGCGCGCGGCGCGGCGCTCTCGTCGATCGCGGCCACGACGCCAAACGCGGCCACGCCCGAGCTGGCGAGCGTTGCGATTGCTCCGCCGACGCGGAGCCGCGCGGTGGAGAAAGCGTCGTCGCAGCCGGCGGCGGTCCCCGCATCGCCGGAAGCGGAGGCCGACGCGTCTGTCGCGCTGGAAGTTTCTGCTTCGGTCGAGTTGCCCGACGGCGCGGTCGTGACGCTCGCGTTGCCGGAAGCGCCCGCGCGCGTGACGGCGCGCGCGAACGTCGCCGCCGCCAGCGCGGCCGCGGTGCCGGCGCGCCCGGAAAAATCTGCCGCCGCCGCGGCGAAAAAAAATCCCGCGAATTTCGCGCCGGAATCGGTCGCTGGAAAAAACTTTCTAAGCACGGAAGAGCAGCAGCTTAAACCGGCTCGCGAAGAAGCTGGCATCGGCGTTGCTGAAACGCGCCCGACCATGCTCTTCACCCCGCACGACACGCTTTCGGCCGCGCACCCGGTGGTGCCCGCGCTCGTGTCGATGGTCTCCGCGGCCCCGCAGGTCGCCGCCGCCGGCGCGCCGGAGTCCGAGCCGATGCCGCCGCTCGTCGCCGCCTCGGTCGCGCATCGCGCCGTGGAGGCCGTGACGAGCGTGGTCGACGCGCAAGCCGCGTCGAAGCTCCAGCCGGTGCCGAGCGTGCAGCTTAAGTTCAAGTTCGGCGCCGAAGACCTCGCCGTGCGTGTCGCGCTGCGCGATGGCGTGGTCACGACCGAGTTCCGCACGGATTCCGCGGAGTTGCGTGCGGCGATCCAAAACGAGTGGCGCGCCGTCACGGCTCAGCCCGAGAGTGCGCTGCGCTACTTGGAGCCGGTGGTCGCGCCCGCGTCGCCGGCGCAGAGCGGCACGAATTCTTTCGCGCAGCAGCAGCACCAGCAATCGCCCGGCCAGTCCGCGGCGCAGCAGCAGCAACAACAGCAGCACCAGCAATCGCGCGCGGCGGCCGAGGTTTTCGGCAGCGTGGCGCGCTCGACGCCGTTCCAGCCGCGCGACGGCGGCGCGGCGTCCAATGTCGCGCCGATCGCCTTGCCCACGTCCGTCCACCTGTCCGCCGTCGCCTGAAAACCATGTCCGTCACCAGCGCCACTTCCAACACCACGGCCGGTTACTCCGACCTCTACAACTCGACGGGCGGCACCGCGCGCAAGGCCACGAAGACGCTCGGCTCCGACGATTTCATGAAGCTGCTCGCGACGCAGTTTCAGAACCAGGATCCGATGAAGCCGATGGAAGACACGGCGTTCATCGCGCAGATGGCGCAGTTCTCCGCGCTCGATCAGAACAAGACGATGGCGACGCAGATCACCGCGTTGCGCGCCGACCAGCAGTTGCTCATGGGCAACGCCTATCTCGGGCGCACGGTCACGGTCGAAGACGCCGACGGCAATGCCGTCACGGGTGTCGTCACCGCGCTCGACAACGACGCGACCAACGGCGTGTCGCTCACGATCGACGGCAAATCCTATTCCCTTTCTTCGGTTCGACGGATCGAGCCGACCCCAACGCAGAGCAGCACCGCGACGGACGGCAACGCGGCCTAACTTAAACTTCAAACCTACTCCCAGACCACCATGGCACTCATCGGCACTCTCACCTCCGGCGTCAGCGCCCTGCGCACTTTCAGCAAGGGCCTCGAAGTCATCGGTAACAACATCGCGAACATCAACACGACGGGCTACAAGTCCTCGCAGGCGACCTTCGCCGAGAGCTTCTCGAACACGCTGCGCGGCTCCGCGCCGTCGAACGGCACGGCGTCGAGCCAGCCTGGTTTGCAGATCGGCACCGGCGTCCAGCTCGCGAGCATCTCGACCAACTTCACGCAGGGCGCGCTCGCCAGCACCGGCGTGACGACCGATCTCGGCATCTCCGGCCGCGGCTTCTTCATCGTCCAGGACGCGACCAGCGGCAACACCTACGCGACGCGCGACGGCTCGTTCCGCGTCGACGATAACGGCTACATCGTCACGCAGGGAGGTCTCCGCGTCCGCGGTCTCACCGGCGCCGTGCCGCCGACGGCGCTGGGCGACATCCGCGTCGGGCAGAACAATCCCGCCGGCACCGAGCTGCAGTCCATCTCGATCGACCGCCAGGGCAACCTGGTCGAGTTTTTCTCCGACGGCACCTCGGCCACGACGAACAAATTCCAGCTCCAGAATTTCAACGACACCTCCGCGCTCACGCGCGAAGGCAACAATCTCTACTCGTCGCTCGCCGCCGCGGGCCCGGTTGGCGGCGGCATCCTCGCCGGCAGCAACGACCCGGGCTCCGACGGCCTCGGCAACGTCCAGTCGGGCACGCTCGAATCCTCGAACGTCGACCTGACCGGCCAGTTCTCCGACCTGATCACGACGCAACGCTCCTTCCAGGCCGGCTCCCGCCTCATCACCGTCTCCGACACCGTGCTCGAAGACATCGTCAACCTGAAGCGCAGCTAACCGACGCTAGCGCCCCGCCGCCATGGCCGAGAAAAAAGACGCCAAGGAATCCAAGGACACCGCGCCCGCGTCCGCTTCGGCGGCCGCGGAAACGCCCGCCGACAAAAAGAAATCCGGCGGCGGTTTCACCGCGTGGCTGCCCACGATCGCCGCGGTGATCCTCGCGCCCGCGGCGACGTTCGGCGTGGCGGAGTTCGTGCTCCTGCCGCGCCTGCAGGCGAAACTCGCGCTCCCGCCGGCCGACGCGCACGCGAAGGCCGACACTGCGCCCGCGGCGGCGGACGAGCACGAAGAAGAAGCGGCCGCGGAAAAAGACGAGAAGGGCGGTCACGGCGGCAAGGAGGGCAAGGAAGCGGTCGGCGGACCGAATTACGAATTCTCGAACGTCGTCGTGAATCTCGCCGGCACGATGGGCACGCGCTACCTCAAGACCAGTTTCATCGTCACCGGCGTCGGCGGGAAAAACGTCCGCGGCACCTTCGAGGGCCAGAAGGCGAAGCTCACCGACATCACGCTCAACGTCCTCTCCTCGCTCACACTCGCCGACCTCGAGGAGCCCGGCTCCAAGAATGTCCTCCGCGAGAAGCTGGTCGCCGCCTACAACCAGGCCCTCGGCAAACGCATGGTCGAGCAGGTCTATTTCTCGGACTTCGTCATTCAATGAGTCCGCGGTCGGCAACCTCTCCCGATGTAGCGGCGGTCCATGACCGCCGTCCGAATTTCCCGGCGGTCGCAGACCGCCGCTACAGCAGCCTCTGACAATGGCCGACGATCCGCAAAAGACCGCCAGCGAGTTTCTCGATCAATCCGAGATCGATAAACTGCTCGCGCAGGCCACGGTCGAAGCCGCGCCGAAATCGCTGCTCATCCGCGCCGACGGCAAACGTGGCGACGCCAAGGCGGTGTCGAAGGTCGAGGCCTACGACTTCCGCAATCCCGTTTTTCTCTCCGAGATCGAACTGCGCCGGCTCCGTCTGCTGCAGGAGGATTTCATCCGCTACCTGAGCGCGCGCCTCTCGCTGTTTCTCCGCATGGAGTTCGGCCTGAAGATGGCCCAGCTCACGACGGTCACTTACTCGAAGTTCACCGAATCGCTGCCGAGCCCGACGCACATCTGCCTGTTCAAAGCCGAGCCGCTCGTCGGCGTCGGCGTGCTCGACATCAACCCGCGCCTCGCGCTCACGATCGCCGACCGCCTCCTCGGCGGACGCGGCCACTCCGTGAAGGCCGAGCGCTACCTGACCGAGATCGAGGTCGCACTGCTCGAAGACGTGATCGTGATCGTGCTCGAGGAGTGGTGCGGGCAGTGGAAGAGCGAGCAGGATCTGCGGCCGCTCATCGTCGGTCACGAGAACAACGGCCGTTTTCTCCAGACTTCGCCGAAGGATGCCATCGTGCTCGCGCTGACGCTCGAGGTGAATTTCGGCGATTGCTCCGAGCAGATGCAGCTCGGGGTGCCTTACTACACGATCGAGCCGCTCGTGAAAAAAATGCAGGCGCGCCGCCAGAAAGACTCTGCCGTCACCACGGTCGAGAAGCGCGCGTCCTGGCAAAAAGCCTACGATCACATCTCGATGCCCGTGCGCGCCGAGTGGGACGCGTTCGAGCTGTCGCTCCGCGAAGTGAGCAGCCTGCGCGTCGGTGACGTGATCGAGATGCCCGCCGAACTCGTGCAGCAGACGCGCGTCCTTTTGAACGGCACCCCGAAGTTCATCGGCACCGTCGGCCTCGATACCGACCGCGTCGCCGTGCAGCTCACGAAGAAAATCCCGGTCAACGTGGAGGAACTTTCAAATGGCAAATCTGATGGACGAAAAAGCTCTTGATATCGTTTTGGACGTGAAGGTGAAGGTGACCGTGCAACTCGGCTCCTGCCTGCTGCCGATGCGCGACGTCCTCGAACTCTCCCCCGGCTCCGTCGTGCAGCTCATGCAGCACGCGAGCGATCCGGTCGGCCTCTACGTGAACGACAAGCTCGTCGCCTACGGCGAAGTCGTCGTCGTCGAGGACAACTTCGGCATCAAGATCACCGAACTCGTCGGCAGTCCGAAGAGTTAACGCCCGATTTCACGCGCACGGATGCCGATGAACTCGTTCCTTTCTCGCTCAGCGATCAAAGCGGCCGGCATGGCCGCGGTCGCGCTCGCGTTCGCCTCGCTGGTCGGCTTTGCCCAGGAAAAAACCAGGGACTCCGATATCATTCACCCGCGCAACGCCGCCGGCGCCGGCGCCGCGCCGGCCGCCACGGCGACGAAGAGCGGTGGCGATTCGAGTTACCTGCTGATCGTCCTCGCCACCGCGGCGGCGGCCGCCGGCGGTTTCATGCTTTGGCGCCAACGCCGCACGCCGGGCGGCATCGCCGGTCGCGACGCGCGCAAACTCAATGTCGCCGAGAGCCGCTCGCTCGGGAATCGCCAATACCTCGTGGTCGCCGACTACGACGGGAAGAAATTCCTGCTCGGCGTCTGCCCCGGCAGCATCCAACTGCTCTCGCCGCTCGAGGAAGGCGAGCGGGCAGCGCACGACTGACGCTGCCGCACGAACGACGATGCGCCGGATCGCTCAAATTTTTCTCTGCCTCGCGCTCGGCGTGTTGCCGCTCGCCGCGCAGACGCCGGCCCCAAACCCGGCCGCGAGCCAGCCGGCGACGCTGACGCCCCCCACCGGCCTCCTGCAACCGGGGCCGGCTCCGAGCGCGGCGAGCCCCACGACCGCGGCGCCCGCGAACGATCCGCTCCGCCTTTCGATCAACCTCGAGGGCGCCGAAAAACCCGCGCAGATGAGCGTGGCCGTGCAGATCGTCCTGATGATGACGCTGCTCTCCGTCGCGCCGTCGCTGGTGCTGCTGATGACGAGTTTCACGCGCATCGTGATCGTGCTCGGTTTCGTGCGGCAGGCGCTCGGTGTGCCCAGCGCGCCGTCGAATCAGATCATCGTCGGCCTGTCGCTCTTCCTGACGTTTTTCATCATGGGCCCGGTGTTCGATCGCGTGAACAGCGAAGCGCTCCGGCCGTATCTCGACGGCAAAATTTCCTCGAACGAAGCGCTCGATCGCGGCGCGGCGCCGCTGCGGGATTTCATGCTGAAGCAGACGCGCACGCGCGATCTGGAGTATTTCCTCGAACTCGGCGGCTACGGCCCGACGGCGGTGAAGGATCTGCCGTTGCGCGTGGTGATCCCGGCGTTCGTCATCAGCGAACTGCAGACCGCGTTTCAGATGGGTTTCCTGCTGTTCCTGCCGTTCCTGATCATCGATTTCCTCGTGTCGTCGACGCTGATGGGTCTGGGCATGATGATGATGCCGCCGAACGTCGTCTCGCTGCCGTTCAAGCTGCTGCTGTTCGTCCTCGTCGACGGCTGGCACCTCGTCGTGAAGTCGCTCGTGCAGAGCTTCGCGACGTAGCGCGAAGCTCGTTAAGGTTGAAAAGTTGAAGTTTAGGAAACCGAAAACATTCGCGCCGACCCAAGGGCCACCGCAGTTCCCGACCACCTCAACCTAAACCTTCAACCTCAACCTTTCTTCATGAATCCCGAACTCGCCATCGATCTCTTCAAGTCCACCGTGCTGTTCGCGCTCTACATCGTGGCGCCGTTTCTTGGGCTGCTGCTCGTCGTGGGTCTGATCGCGAGCCTGTTCCAGTCGATCACATCGATGCAGGAAAACACGCTGACGTTCGCGCCGAAGCTCGTGGCGCTCGCCGGCCTCGCGGTGCTGCTTGCGCCGTGGCTGTTGCGCAGCATGACCGAGTTCACGCTCACGGTATTCGCGAAGATGCCGGCGCTGGCGCACTGAGCGAAGAAGTTGAGAGTTGAGAGATGAGTGATGAGAGTTGAGAGACCGACCGCTTTTGATCGCTGACTCTTTCCGTGCCTTGAACCCTCAGCCCTCAACCCTCAACTCTCAACCCGGCGGCGCCCCCGCCGCCGTGCCGTGAGCGTCGCCTACCTGCTCACCTGGATGATGGTGTTCCTGCGCGGGCTGGGCGTGATCATTTTGCTGCCGTCGATCGGCGGGCATCCGCCGCCGGTGGTCGTGCGCGCGGCGATGGCGATGTGCATCGCGACGTTGATCGCCGGCCTCGTCCCCGCCGCGCAACTGCCGCTGGATGTCTGGAGCCTCGGCATGGCGGCCGCGGGCGAGGTGCTGCTTGGCTTGGCGATGGGCTTTGTCGGGCGCATGGCGTTCGCGGCGATCGAAATGGCCGGGCGCATGATCTCCTCGGAAATCGGTCTCGCGGGCGCACCGGGTTTCGGCACGCCGGAAGTCAGTTCCGAAGTGGTGGCCGGGTTTCTCTCGGTGCTCGCGACGGTGCTGTTTTTTCTCTTCGGCGCGCACCTGCTCGTGCTCGGCGCGTTCGCGAAAAGTTTTCTGCTCGCCGCGGCGGGACATCCGATGGTGTCCAGCGGGGCGGGGGACGAACTGATCCGCGACACCGGCCACGTGATCGAACTCGGCTTGCGCATTGCGGCGCCGTTCATCGCGCTGAATTTTTTGATCACGCTGGCGTTTTCGGTGCTCGGGCGCGCGGTGCCGAAGATGCAGGTGTTCGTGCTCAGCTTTTCGCTGCGTGCGTTGATGGGCCTCGGCCTGCTGGCGAGCGCCGGCGCGTTGATCGGCCGGTATCTCTACGTCGAGTTTTCGGATTTGCCGATGCAGATGCTGCAGATTCTGCCGGCGAGGTGAACGCCCGGCGGGCGGCGGCGGAGGATTTTGTAGGAGCGGCTTTACGCCGCGATACGAACGGCGGCATGCGCATCGCAGCAATCGCGGCGTAAAGCCGCTCCTTGTTGCTACAGTGCACGCGGGCGAGGGTTCGAGGTAGCGCGGTGCTTCAGCCCGCGTTGGGGATTTTTCAGCGCGGGCTGAAGCACCGCGCCACGGTTCAGGCAAAATTTGCCTCAAGTTTTTCGCCGCGGAGACGAAGAGCGCTCGGCGCACGTGCGAGTCCGGCAGAATAAATTTAACTCGTTGAGCGCGCGGGCATAGTGGGCGACGGCAGGGCCTTGGCATCGGCGTTGCTGAAACGACGGCGGACACACCGCCACGATGGCAGACAACGACAACGACCAAAAAACCGAGCAGCCTACCGAGAAGCGCCTGAGCGAGGCGGCGGAGAAGGGGCAGTTCGCGAAGAGCCAGGAACTCACGGTCGTGTTCACGCTGACGGCGGCGCTGGGCGCGCTGGCGTTCACGCTGCGGCAGAGCGCCAACGACGTCGCGGAATACTCGGTGATGATGTTCACAAATTTTCGTCTGATGCAGGTGAACACGGACACGTTTCCGCTCCTGCTCGGCAACGTGCTGCTCACGTGCGCGAAGGCCGTGATGCCGGTGCTGCTCGCGTGCGCGGGCGCGGCGATGCTCGCGGGCGGTTTGCAGAGCGGTTTCCGCATTTCGCCGAAGGCGCTCATGCCCAAGCTCGAGCAGCTCAACCCCGTCGAGGGTTTCATGCGGCTCTTTTCAAAAGCCACCTGGGTGCGCAGCGGTCTCGATCTGCTCAAGTGCATCGCGATCGGCTACGCACTCTATCTCGGCGCGAAGAACCTGCTCCAGGATCCGCTGTTCACCGCGCCGGTCGAGGCGGCCTATCTCGGCACGTTTTTGCGCGAGGCTTCGACGGCGTTTTTCGGCCGCCTCCTGCTCTCGCTCGGGCTCATCGCGGCGCTCAGCTACGGCTGGGAAAAATTCAAGATGCACCGCGATCAGATGATGACGCGGCAGGAGGTGAAGGATGAGCACAAGAACTCCGAAGGCGACCAGCACGTGAAGGGCGCGATGCGCCGCATGGCCCGCCGCCTCCTCCAGAAGCAGATGCTCCAGGCCGTCGCGACCGCCGACGTCGTCGTGACGAACCCGACCCACTTCGCCGTCGCGCTGAAATACGAACGCGGCATCGACAAGGCGCCCGTCGTGCTCGCGAAGGGCGAAAATCGTTTTGCGCAGCGTATCAAGGCGCTCGCGGCCGAGCACGGCGTGCCGACAGTCGAGAACAAGCCGGTCGCGCGCCTGCTCTACGCGATGGGCAAGGTCGGCGAGTCGATCCCGCCGGAACTCTATCAAGCCGTCGCCGAGATCCTCGCGGTCGTTTACCGCACGCACCGCTACTACTTCCACCAGCTCAAGACGCGCCGCATGACGGCCGCCGCTGCGAACGCCGCGTAAGCCATGCCCGTCTCCTCCAACGCCCACATCACTCGGCTGCTCGCGCGCGCGGACCTGCTGTTCACGTTCGCATTGTTCGGCACGGTGCTGCTGCTGGTGTTGCCGGTCGCGCCGTTCCTGATCGACATGCTGCTGGCGCTGAACATCGGCCTGTCGCTGCTGGTGTTGCTCGCCATCGTCTACGTGAAGGATCCGCCGGAGTTCTCGGGCTTCCCGACGATGCTCCTCGTGCTGACGCTCTTCCGTCTCGCGCTGAACATCAGCTCGACGCGCCAGATCCTAGGCCACGGCTACGCGGGCGAGATCATCGATGGCTTCGGCCACTTCGTCATCCAGGGCAACTACGTCGTCGGCGCGGTGGTGTTCATCATTCTCGTCGTCATTAATTTCGTGGTCATCACGAAGGGCGCCGGCCGCATCGCCGAGGTGAGCGCGCGTTTCACGCTCGATGCGCTCCCCGGCAAACAGATGGCCATCGATGCCGAGTTGAACGCCGGTATCATCGACGAGGCGCAGGCGACCGCGCGCCGCGTGAAGGTCCAGAAGGAAGCCGATTTCTACGGCGCGATGGACGGCGCCTCGAAGTTCGTGCGCGGCGACGCCGTCGCCGGCATCCTCATCACGCTCGTCAACGTCCTCGGCGGTTTCGCCATCGGCGTGTTCCAGATGGGCATGTCGCTCGGCGAGTCGCTGCAGAAGTTCACGCTGCTCTCCATCGGTGACGGCCTCGTCTCGCAGATTCCCGCGCTGATCATCTCCATCGGCGCCGGCCTCCTCGTCACGCGCGCCTCGGACAACACCAATCTCGGCACGCAAGTCACCGGACAGCTCTTCAAGTATCCGCGCGCGCTCGCGATCGCGGCCGGTTGCATGGGCGTGTTCGCGCTGATGCCCGGCATGCCGACGCTGCCGTTCGCGAGCCTGGCGGCGCTCGCGGGTTTCATGGCGAAGACGATGAAGGGCTTTGAAGAAGACCGCCCCGCGACCGCTCCGGCCGTCGCCACGAAAGGCGGCAAAGCCTCCGCCGGCGGCAAGCCCGGCGAAAGCGCCTCCGCGACCGATGCCTCGCCCGCCGGTCCGGCAAAAACCGAGGACGTGCGCAAGCTCATCGACGTCGACGTCTTTGCGATCGAGATCGGCTACGGCCTGCTCTCGCTCGCCGACACGAAGGTCGGCGGCGATCTGCTCGCGCGCGTCACCGGCGTGCGAAAGGCGCTCGCGCGCGAGAAGGGCATCGTCGTCCCGCCGATCTCCGTCCGCGATAATCTTGAACTCGAGGCCAACGACTATCGCTTCCTCCTCCGCGGAAAAACGATCGCAAAGGGCTCGCTCATGCCGGGCCGCTTCATGGCGATGAACGTCACCGGCACCTCCGTCCGCCTTCGCGGCATGCCGACGCGCGAGCCGGTCTTCAATCTCGACGCCGTGTGGATCGACGACAGCGAGCGCAAGACCGCCGAATTGAACAGCTTCACCGTCGTCGATCCGTCCTCGGTGCTCATCACGCATCTCTCCGAGACGCTCAAGGCCCACGCGCATCACCTGCTCGGCCGCCAGGACGTGCAGGCGCTGGTCGATCACCTCAAGACCACGCACACGGCGCTCATCGCCGAGCTGCTCCCCGATCTCGTCAACCTCGGCGTCATTCAGCGCGTCCTCCAGAATCTCCTCCGCGAGAACATCGCGATTCTCAATCTCCCGCTCATCCTCGAAGGCATCGCGGACTTCGCGCCGCTCTCGAAGAATCCCGACGACCTCAGCGAACTCGTCCGCCGCCGCCTCGGCCTCTACTTCGTGCCCGAATACGAGGCGAAGCCCGGCTCGCTCAAAGCGCTCACGCTCGATCCGCGCCTCGAACAAATCCTCGCGACGAAGGTGCACCGTTCGCCGACCGACGTCGGCCTCGCGCTCGATCCCGCCACCGGCCGCCACCTGCTCGAAGAACTCAGCCGCCGCACGAACGAACTCACGCTCAGAGGCCTGCCCGCGGTGCTCGTCGTTTCGACCGAGACGCGACTCCCGCTCAAGCGCTTCCTCGAGCCGTCGTTCCCGCGCCTCACGGTGCTCGCGTTCCAGGAGCTGCCGTCCGCCACCGAGATCGACAACGCCGGCATCGTCACCGCGCCCGCGCACCTGCTCCGCAACGACGTCCTGAAGGCCGCCGCCTGATTTTTCCATGTCTTCCGCTCAGCAAAACTCCGCCGGTTCCTGCTTCCGCTTCGTGGTGAAAAACGCCGACGCCGCCGCCCGCGTCATCCGCGAGCAGCTCGGCGAGAACGCCCGCGTGCTCTCCGTGCGCAACGTCGAGAGCGGCGGCATGCTCGGGCTCTTTTCCTCGCCGAAACTCGAAGTGATCGCGCAGCTTGTCGCCCCCGAGCCGCCCGTCGCCCCAGCCGCGCCGATCGAGGAACCGAAACCGGTCCTGAGCGAGCTCGGCGCGGCGAGCGAAGCCGTTTCCGCCGGGCGCGTGCGCGCGCCGCGCTCGATGATCCGCGCGCCGAAAATGACTTTGCCCGAGCTGCTCCGCCGCTCCGGCTTCTCCGAGCCGCTGCTCGCGCGCCTCGAGCGCTCGCCCGAGTGGCGCCATCTCGAGGAACTGCCGCTGCACCGCGCGCTCGTCGAGGTCGGCAATCACCTCCGCGATCTCGCCGCGCAGCGCACGACGCGCGCGCCGCTCAGTCGCGCCGCGTTCCTCGGCACCGCTGGCGTCGGCCGCACGACCGCGCTCTGCAAATGGCTTTCCGCGGAAGTTTTTCGCCGCGCCCGCATCGGCCATGTCGTCACGGCGGAGTTCGATCGCCCGAATTCTCCCGGCCAGCTCCCGGTGTTCTGTGAAGCCCTCGGCGTGCCGCTGGCGCATTTCCCGGCGTCGACCGAGCCGGCGACCGAGAACGCGTTTGTCTATTTCGACCTGCCCGGCCTCTCGCTGCGCAACCCGACCGAAAACGCCGCGGTCGCGCGCTTCCTCGATGCCGAGAAAATCACCGAGCGTGTGCTCGTGCTGAACGCCGCCTACGACCACGCCACGCTGCGCGCCGCCTACGCCGCCGGCCGCGAGTTCGGCGCGACGCACGTCGTCTTCACGCACCTCGACGAGGTTTCCCAGTGGGGCCGCCTGTGGGATTACCTGCTCGACGGCGACCTCGAGCCGCTGTTCCTCGCCACCGGACCGTCGCTCACGAGCGACATGGAAACCGACGCCGCCGACGCCGTCGCGCGCCGCACGATGCCGGCCGCCGAAGCGAGCGCGCCGCGCACCGCCGCCACAGCGGACGACGACGACCATGACGCGACGGCGCCCGCGCCCGCTGCGTTCAACACCGCCGCCTGACCGCCATGCGCTACGTCTTTCTTCTCGGAGGTCTGCTGGGGTTCGCGCTCGCCGCGGGCACGGCGCTCTACATGGGCCGCGGGCCCGACCGGATTTTCTTCGATGGTGCCGTAGGATGTCTCTGCGGCGCGCTGCTCTTTCGCTGGCTGTGGAGCGTTTTGCTCGGCGGCCTGCGTGAAACCATGGTCGCCCGGCAACGGGCCGCCGCCGCCGAGGTCGCCAAGGCCAAGCCGGAACTCTCCTCGCTGAAGTCATGAAACACGCCGCTGCTCTCGCCCGCGGCACGGATGCTCCTGCCACCACCGCCCCTGCCACGGCCGCCTGGCGCGCCTACGCGGGGACATCGGGCGCTGTCGATGAGAAGGATCTTATCGAGCGCTTCCTCCCCTTGGTCCGCAATGTCGTGGACCGCATCAAGCTCACGCTGCCGCCGCACATCGACGCGGACGATCTCTACAGCGTGGGCGTGACGGGGCTGATCGCCGCCGTGCGCAAATACGACCCGGAACAGGGCAACACGTTTGCCGGCTACGCCGCCATGCGCATTCGCGGCGCGGTGCTCGACGAGCTGCGCCGCATGGACTGGTGCCCGCGCCGCACGCGCGCCCGCGCCCGCAAACTCAAGGAGGCGATCAACGAGCTCGAGCAAAAGCTCGGCCGCACCGCCACCGAGAACGAGATTTGCGAATCGCTCGGCGTCAGCCACGCCGAATACGCCAAGTGGCTCGACGAAGCGCGCCCGGTGACGTTCATCGCGCTCGACCAGCACGCCGAAGGCGAGGAGTCGGAGGGGGCTTCGCTGCACGAATTGCTCGCCGACGAGCATGACACGACCGGACGTGACACGCTCGAGAAGCAGGAGCTGCTGCAACTTCTCACTCAACGGATGACCGAATTGCCCGATATTCCCAGGAAGATACTTGCCATGTATTACTTTGAAAACATGCGCCTGGCTGAAATCGCAGCGGTTTTCGGCCTGACGGAGTCGCGCATTTGCCAAATTCACTCGCAGACCATCCTCGGCCTGCGCGCCTTCCTCGGCCGCGCCCGGAACCGCTGAAGAAGAAAGGCTGAAAAACTGAAGAACTGAAAAGCTGAACCCAAGCTGCGAGGCCAGCCGAAGCCCTCTCACGGGATACGCGGTCCGCGCCCACGTCGGTTCGTCCGGTTCAGCCCTTCAGGCGTCCAGTTCTTCAGCCTTTTACCCACCATGCTCGTCCTCATCGGAGCCGCCATCGTCTTCGCATCCACCCTCGGCGGCTTTATGCTCGCGGGCGGGCAGCCGATGGTGCTGCTGCACATCTCGGAGTTCGTCGTCATTCTCGGTGTGGCGACGGGCGTGCTCATCATCGCGAGCCCGGGCCACGTGCTGAAGGAGATCATCCACAAGGTCCAGGGGACGATCAAAGGCAAGGCGCCGGGCAAACCGGAGTATTTCGACCTGCTGAAGCTGCTCTACGAGCTGTTCATGACGGGCCGACGCAACGGCCTCATCGCACTCGAAGAGCACGTGATGGATCCGAGCAAGAGCACGATTTTCCAAAAATACCCGTCGCTCGCGAATCACCACGAGCGCCTCCAGTTTCTCTGCAACGGCCTCAAGCCCGTCATCGACGGCAAGATCAAGCCCGACCAGCTCGAAAGCCTCATGTCCGCTGAACTCACGGCGAAAAAAGAGGAGGCCGAGCATCCGGTGCACATCCTCGGCCTCGTCGGCGACTCGCTGCCCGGCATCGGCATCGTCGCAGCGGTGCTCGGCATCATCAACACGATGGCCGCCATCGCCGACGGCCCCGAAGTGGTCGGCGAACGTGTCGCCGCCGCCCTCACCGGCACGCTGCTCGGCATCTTCGTGGCCTACGGCTTCGTGAATCCGCTGGCGAATCGCATCAAGTTCAACGACGCCGCCGACCAGCTCGCGCTGAAATGCATCATGCAAGCCGTCGCCGGCTTCGCGAAAGGCCTCGCGCCGCTCACCGCCGTCGAGATCGCGCGCCGCTCGCTCGACAGCTCCGTCCAACCCGGCGCCGACGAACTGGAAGCCGCGGTGAAGAACCTCGGCACCGGCAAATAGGCCCGCCACGCGGGCCAGTTGAAGAGGGAAATTTAAGTTGAAGTTTTCCCCCCGACGACCCCGGCGCCCCGCCCCTCCACCTAAACCTAAACCTCAAACTTAAACCAAAATATGGCCGGCGGTGGACATGGCGGTGGAGCATGGAAAGTGGCCTACGCGGATTTCGTCACCGCGATGATGGCGCTGTTCATGGTGCTCTGGATTTCGGCGCAGGATAAAAAAATCCTCATCGCCACCTCGCGGTATTTTCAGAACCCGTTCAGTTCTCCGATGGAGGACCACTCGGGCATCATGCCCTTCAACAAGGACAATCAGCAGAACAGCACCGACTCGAAAAAAGAGGACGAGAGCGCCGGCAAGGAACAGGCCGCGGACAAGGACAAGCAGATCAAACTCACTTTTCTGAATTCCGTCGCGGCGGATTTCTACCGTTTGCTCCACCTGGACGAAAACCTCGAACAAAAGCCCGTCGACGTGCAGGTGACCTCCGACGGCCTGCGCCTCACGCTCTTCGATCGTGCGAAGCGCCCGCTCTTCGAGGGCGAGTCGGCCGAGCCGACCGAATGGGGAAAATTCGTGATGCAGAGCATCGCGTGGACGATCGATCGCCACCAGTTCCGCGTCACGATCGACGGCCACACGAAAGCCGGCCTCGAGATGAAGAAGGAAAACTACGGACTCTGGGAACTCTCGTCCGACCGCGCCAACGCCGCGCGCCGCCTGCTGGTTTACTACGCCGTCGACGCGAAGCTCATCGAGCGCGTCACCGGCTACGCCGACACACGGCCGCTCGACGGCCAGCCGCCGACGGCCGACTCGAACCAACGCATCACGCTCAGCCTCACGCTCACCGCCAAGGCGCGGGAAAAGAAACTCGCCGAAGTGCGCGGTCCCACCGCCACCGCGTCGGCGGAATCAGCCTCTCATCCATGAAACCGTTTCTGCTCGGAAAAAAGCCGCTCGACGCGCCGCCGCTGCGTTCGCAGCAGAAAAACACCGCGCACGCGCATGGCCCGCAAGGCCTGGTGCGCCCCGCGCCCAGCGGTCCGCACGTCGAAGCCGTGAAGGAAGGCGACAAGATCGTCCGCCTGGTCGTCACGTGCTCGTGCGGCGAGAAGATCGAGATCGACTGCCTGTATCCGGCGGGAAGTTGAGTCTGTTGGCCGACAGAGCCGCTCGTGCGAACGGCGGCCGCGTGGCCCGCCAGCGGGCAACCTACCTTGCCTCGTAGCAGCCGACGTGAGGAGGCTGGGAAACACGGACGCGCGTTCGAGCTGAACAGCCTCCTCGCGTCGGCTGCTACGGCATTTACTTCCGCGCTGCTGCTGTGTGTGCTCGCGGCGTGAGTTCGCCTGCCGACAACTTGCCGAATCCGAAACTACTCTCGCTTGCCGATGCCGTGGCGTTGCGCGAGCGGCTGCGCGTCGCGGGAAAGAAGATCGTGCTGACCAACGGCGTCTTCGACCTGCTGCACACGGGACATCTTTTTTATCTCCAGCAAGCGCGCGCGCGCGGAGACGCGCTCTTCATCGCGCTCAACGCCGACGCGAGCGTGAAGCAGTTGAAAGGTCCGCTGCGTCCGGTGCAGACGGAGACCGAGCGCGCCTACGCGCTCGCGGCGCTCGCGTGCGTCGACGCGGTCGTGATTTTTCGCGAGAAGCGGCTGACCGGCGAGATTCGCGCGCTGCGGCCGGATGTCTACGTGAAGGCCGGCGATTATACGCTCGAGAAGCTCGACGCGGAGGAGCGCGGCGCGTTGCTCGAGGGCGGCGCACAGATCGAGTTCATGCCGTTTTTGCCGGGGTTCAGCACGACGGCGCTGATTGCGAAAATCAAAGCCGCGGGCGAAATCTGAACCGAACTCAGGCAGAAGACCTCCCGCGAATTGCGCGAATCGTCACGCATTCAGAGAGGAAATCCGATCGCCTCCGGTCGATCTACCGCACCCATCGGTAGATCCGGAGAGCGACGGGTTTCATTCGCGCGGATTCGCGAAATTCGCGGGCAACTGCATGAGTTTTGGGATCAGACGCCGGGCGCGGCAGCATTTGCCCTCCGCGGGCGGTGCAAATTTAGCCGCATTGTCGAAGGTGCGGCGCGCCAGGCCATTGGCCGTAGCCGCGAATTCGTGGCACGTGCAGTGCTGAAATACGGGTATGAACACGGGCCGCGACAAAGTCCTCTTCCGGCAACTGCCGCTCATCGCGAAGATCATCCGCGACGAGATGTGGCTGGAAGGCGAGCGCCGGGGTTGTGCGGTCGGCGAAGACGACCCCGTGGTGCGCGAGAACGTCTGCCAAGTGATCCTGCGCGTCGGCGCGGAGCTGCGGCGGCAATGCACGCAAATGGAGGCCACCGAAGATGCAGCCGCATGATGCAAACAACGATTCGCGCCGTCGCGTGACGCGCAGCTCAGGCAATCGGCCTTGTCAAATTGTGGTGGTTCGCTGGCATGAGGGACGATGCGTGTTGTTCTACTCGGTTCGGGTCGAGGCTCCAACGCCGAGGCCATCCTCCAAGCCCAGCAAGCTGGCCAGCTCGGCCGCGCACGTGTGGTGCACGTCTTCGCCGACAAGGCGGACGCCGGCATCCTGGCGCTGGGACCCCGTTTCGGCGTCCCGGCGGCTTTCGTGGACCCCGCGCCCTTCAAAACCAAACTAGAAGGCGCGGGCGAGGAGCGGTTCATCGCGGCGGTGCGCGCCTGCGAGCCGGATCTGGTGGTGCTCGCGGGCTTCATGCGCGTCTTGAAACCGGGATTTCTGAACGCGTTCGCGGGAAAGATCATCAACCTGCATCCGAGCCTGCTGCCGCTGTTTCCCGGGCTCGACGGCATCGGCCAGGCGCTGCGCGCGGGTGTGGCGGAAACGGGTTGCACCGTGCACCACGTGACAGTCGAGGTGGACGGCGGCGAAATCATCGCGCAGGCACGCGTGCCGATCGTGCCGGGCGAGACGCTCGAGTCGCTCGCGACGAAAGTTCACGCGGCTGAGCACAAGCTTTTGCCGGCGGTGATCGCGCAAATGAGCGAACGGTCGGCGCCGAGGGCGGCGGTGCACGAATTCAAAATCGAAGTGGCGCTCGGCGCGGTGCCGGCGATCGAGGAATCGCTGGCGGAGCGTGAGGAGCAACGCCTGATGGTGCTCGAAGACAAACCGAGCGGCCGCGCGTGGCTGACGGGCTATTTCGACTCGCGCGAACAGGCGCAGGAAACGTGGCAGGCGTTCGCCGCCGTGCTCGATCCCGAGTGGCTGGTGACGCAGCCGGAGTTGCGCGAGTTGCCCGACGCCGATTGGAAAGACAGCTACAAGGCGCACTTCAAGGCGTCGTCGTACGGCCCGCTGCACTGGGTGCCGGTGTGGGAGCGCGAGACCTTCCGCGCGCCCGCGGGCGAAAAAGTGCTCTGGCTCGATCCGGGCATGGCGTTCGGCACCGGCAATCACGAGACGACGCGCCTCGTCGCGGAGCGACTCGTGGCGTTCGCCGCGGAGATGGGCACGAGTGCGCGCGTGATCGACGCGGGCTGTGGCTCCGGAATTTTGGCGCTGTCGGCGGCTTTGCTCGGTTTCCGTGAGGTCAGCGGCTTCGACAACGATCCGGAAGCGATCCGCGTGAGCGAAGAGAACGCCGCGCTGAATCAGATGGCTGGGCGCGTGGAGTTTTTCGTCGGCGATCTGACGACCGGCTGGAAACACGCGCCGGCAGGTCTCGTGATGGCGAACATCCAGTCTGACGTGCTTGTGCGCTTCACCAAGGAATTGCTCGGCGCGGTCGCGCCGGGCGGTTGGCTGGTGCTCAGCGGTATTCTCGGTCGCGAGTTGGCCGACGTGCGCGCGGCGTTCGCGGCGGCGGCACCGGGCTGGCGCGTCGACTCGCGCGTGATGGGCGAGTGGAGCGACGTGCTGCTGATGCGGCCGTGAGGCCGGTAGGGCGGCGAGTCCCTTCGCCGTCGCGGCACACGACGTAGGGCGAGTCGTCTCGACGAGCCGATTCGGCGCGGAGCGGAGTCCGCGCCCTAGCATTAGGGCGCGGCTTGGCGTTTGAAGAGGTAGCCGCCGGTCGGGTTGCCCCAGACTTGGCGGCCGGAGGCGTTGTAGCCGCGTTCCCACCAGACGATTTGCTCGGAGGTGAGCGTGGCGTCGGTCGTGGCATGGGTGGCGCCGCGGAGATCGCTGGCGCAGCCGTTGCCGCGGGTGCTGCCGACGAACGAGCCGTCCGGCATGGCGCGGAAGAAGATCGTGCAGCCTTCGTTGAAGGCGATGTGCTCGAGCGAAACGTCGGCGAGCGGCTCGGGCTTTTGCCAAGCGCCGGTCGCCTTGATCGGGTTGTCGAGAGTGAAGACGCGCGCCTCGAGGGAACCGGTGGGCGCGGTCGCGAGCTGATAGACGCGCTGGCGGTAGGGTTGGTCGAGCGCCTCGGGGAGGGCTTGCTCGACGTAGAGCCACGGGCCATCGGCGCGCTCCGGCCAGATGTGCACGGCGTGGAGGACGGCGTGGCGGTAGTTTTTGTCGGCGACGGCTTGGTCGGCGGACGAAAACGTGCCGGTGAGAAGCGTCGCGAGGCGGTCGAGCGCGAGCGTGGAAGCGGTGTCGGTGGCCAGCGCGCGGGTGGCGATGAGCGCGATGGCGGCAAGAAGATGAAGAGGGCGCATGTTTCTGGTCAGAAGAACCGCCAGACACCGTGCAAGGCGGTGAGGTTGCCGAGAATCAGCAGCGGCCAGAAGGCGCGGCCGGTGGGAAGAAGGAGGTTGAAGGCGATCGTCAGCGGCAGCACGGCGCGGCAGGCGGCCCAATAGCCGGACCACACCCACGGTCCGAGGAAGAGCAGAAGGAGGCTGTAAGCGGCGCCAATGCGCCACCAAGGGGAAGCGGGCGTGCGATGGCGCCAGAGGACGGTCGTTTGGACCGCGAGGCCCAGGATCGCGAAGATCGCGAAGGCGTGGCGCGAGTCGAAGTTGCCGGCGAGCAGTTCGCGGGCGGAAGCGCCGAGCTGGCTGATTGCCCCGAGGAGCGGCCAAGTGAAGTTGCCGAACCCGGTCGCGGCGGTGGCGGAGGGGAAACGTTGAGCCACGTAGATGGCCCAGAGGGCGAGGGGGAGGGCGCAGGCGGCGAGGGCGAGACGGCGGCGGCGGTCGGGGCGTGGCCAGCCGAGCAGGGCGACGGAGGCGAGGAAGTTGGTTTCCTTGGCGAGATTGCCCAAGGCGAGCGCGAGCGTGGAGGTAGCGGACTGGGCGGCGCGGAATTGGCGAACGGCGCAGAGCAGGAGGAGCAGGGCAGGGAGATCGACGAGGGATTGGCGAACGCTGTCGAGCACGCCCAACGAGAGCACGCAGGCGAGCCAGCGGGCGGTGCCGGTGGCGGTGGAGTCGGCGATTTCGCGCCAGAGCAGCCACGCGAAGGCGAACCAGCAGGCGACGTTGAGGAGGGCGAAGGCGTTAAGGATCGCCCAAGGGCGGCCGAGGCCGACGGCGTGGGCCACGGCGGGCGCTAGAATGCGTCTGGCGCGATACGCGGGGGCGTCGAGGGCGGAGGCTAGGGCCGGCTCGCGGAGTGAGGGGAAGAGGGCTAGCTGCGCGTAGAATTGGCCGTCGTAGCCCGTGGAGGCGGGCGAGACGGCGATCGGGAGCGGCTGCGCGGCGGGGACGCGGCGGGTTGCCCACGGTTCGCCGAAGTGGAGGAGCGATGTGAAACCGGTGGTGCGGTTGAATTTGGACGCCACGAGTGCGGCGAAGAGCAGGAGCGTGAGCCAGAAGGCGACGGAGCGAGGCATGAAAAAACCGCGTCGGGTGGACGCGGTTTGAAGCGGGAATCGGGCGAGTTGGCGAACTCAGAAGAGGTCCGGCGGCGTGCGCGCCATGAAGTCTTCCATGTAGGCCGTGGTGGCCTTGCCCTCGATGAAGGTTGGGTCGCTCATGATCGCCTTGTGGAGCGGGATCGTGGTTTTGATGCCGCGGACGAGGTATTCGGAGAGCGCGCGGTAGGAGCGCTGGAGGGCGACTTTGCGCGTCTCGCCGAAGCAAATGAGTTTGCCGATCATCGAGTCGTAATAGGGCGGGATCGTGTAGCCGCTGTAGACGTGGGAGTCGACGCGGACGCCGTTGCCGCCGGGGGCATAGTAGAGCGAGATCGTGCCGGGGGACGGCGTGAAGTTGCGGGCCGGATCCTCGGCGTTGATGCGGCACTCGATGGCGTGCTTCGTCCAGGTGATGTCACCCTGGTCGAGGTCGAGCTTCTCGCCGTTGGCCACGCGAATCTGCTGCTTGATCAAGTCGATGCCGGTGACCTCTTCGGTGACCGGGTGCTCGACCTGGATGCGCGTGTTCATTTCGATGAAGTAGAAATTGCCCTTCGGATCGACGAGGAACTCTATGGTGCCGGCGTTCTGATACTCGGCGGATTCGGCGGCGCGCACGGCGGCCTTGCCCATCTTTTTGCGGAGATCGGCGTTGAGGAAGGGCGACGGCGCTTCCTCGATGAGTTTTTGGTGGCGGCGCTGCACCGAACAGTCGCGCTCGCCGAGGTGCAGGACCTTGCCGTGGCTGTCGGCGAGAATCTGGAACTCGATGTGGCGCGGGTTCTGGATGTATTTCTCGATGTAGACGGCGCCGTTGCCGAAGGCTTTCTCGGCTTCGGCACGGGCGACGTGATACTCCTTGGCGAAGGAAACGTCGTTGTGCGCGATGCGCATGCCGCGGCCGCCGCCGCCAGCGACCGCCTTGATGATGACCGGGTAACCGATCTTGCGGGCGGTTTTCACCGCCTCGGCCTCGGACTCGACGGGACCGTCGGAGCCGGGAACCGTGGGGACGCCGGCTTTGCGGACGGTGTCCTTGGCGATCGACTTGTCGCCCATGATGCGGATGCTCTTGGACTTCGGGCCGATGAACTTGATGTTACACGACTCGCACTGCTCGGCGAATTTCGCGTTTTCGGACAGGAAGCCGTAGCCCGGGTGGATGGCGTCCACGTCGGCGATCTCGGCTGCGCTGATGATGCGATCGGCGCGCAGGTAGCTATCGGCGCTTTTCGGGCCGCCGATGCAGATCGCCTCGTCGGCGAGTTGGACATGCAGCGACTGGACGTCGGCCTCGGAGTAGACGGCGAGCGTCTTGATGCCGAGCTCGCGACAGGCGCGAATCACGCGAAGGGCGATTTCACCGCGGTTGGCGATGAGGACCTTTTGAATCATTGGGGGCGAAAAAATAGAAGCCGGACAGGACTCTGCCCGGCTGGAGTTCGATGAAGGCGCGCTTAGCTGACCTTCACTTTGAAGAGACGCTGACCGTATTCGACGGGCTGGCCGTTTTCGACCAGCATCTCGACGATCGTGCCCTTCACCTCGGCCTGGATCTCGTTCATGATCTTCATCGCTTCGATGATGCAGACCACGGACTTTTCCTCGACCTTGCTGGTGACGTCCACAAACGGAGGGCTATCCGGCGAAGGCGAGCGATAGAAGGTGCCCACCATCGGCGACTTCACGTAGGCAAAGCCTGCCTCTTCGCCACCCGCGGAAGCCGGCGCAGGCGTGGCGGCGGGCTTGGGGGCCTCAGCCGGAGCGGCGATCGGGAACGGGTGACTCGAGTAACCCGGGGCGACGCCGACGATGGCGGGCTCGCCGGAGTTGCGCTTAATCTTGATCTTAAATCCCTGTTCCTCGACCTCGAACTCGGTGAGGTCCGAGCGCTTCATGAGGTCGATGATGAGCTTAATCTGTTTTAGGTCCAAGCGTGTGCCTTGGTTGAGTTAGGTCGGCCTTGGTTAGTTGCCGATAGCGGACGGGCGTTCAAAAGTAGTTTGTTGGAGCTGACAATGACTTTGTTTCTACGGAAGTGTTGAAATGTAAATAATAGTAAATTGATCGAACTGAATGGGTAGCCCGAGCAGTTGTTGCGATCGCGGACATGCCCGGTGACCGGCTCACAACAGAGATTTGCCGCGTGGAATGCCCCTGGGGAGGCGCGGAATAAAGCGCGGCGAGCGGTTTCCAGGCCGGGAAGTGCCGGTGAGGAAGGGGGCCGGTCGGAAAATCGCGGTCGGCCGGGACGTTGCGTGCCGCGCGGGTCGCCTCACCTTGTCGCGTCGGGGGGGCGTCGGGCGCTTCAGGGGGCGATCTGGCGGGCGCCGATCAGCACGTTGGCCAGAGCGAAGGGGGGGGGGAAGGTGGTGGCCGTTTTTCGCCAGGCCGCGATAGCGCGCTTTGCGGTGCCGGAAGAGATTCTTCACGATGTGGAAGGGGTGTTCGACGAACGCGCGCACCGCGGCTTGGGCTTTTTCCAGCGCCTTGATGAACCAAGCCGCTGCGCGGCGAGGGTGAGCGGGGGTGGTGTTGGGGAGTCGCTGCACGAGTGGGACGGTGAGGGGCAGCGAGGCGGCGGGCAAGGCTGGTGTGTCGGGCGGTGTGGTGAGGCAGGCTCGCGGGGTATGCCTAAATCCAAAACGACAGGAAAAGATTCCGTGCACGCGTCGACGCGGCGCGGAGCCGACAAGAAGATGCACGCGCCCGACTGCGAGTCGCTGGTGCGTTTTGCCGAGACGATGCGGTTGCGTTCGCTGGCCGACGCCACGCGCGACGAGTATCTTCGTTTCGTCCGCAAGTTGGCCACGCGGCACGGGGGCGATCCGGCGACGCTGGACGAGAGCCAGGTGCGGGCGCACTTGCTGCGGTTGAAGGACGAGCATCATTATTCGCCGTCGTCGATGCGGACGGCGGTGTCGGCGATGCGGGCGTTCTACGGGCTGCATCTCGGGCGGGACTGGAAGCTGTTCGATCTGGTGCGCTCGCCGTCGGCGCAGAAGCTGCCGGTGGTGCTGACGCGCGAGGAGGTGGCGCGATTGTTCGCGACCGTGCACGTGCCGCGGTTTCGCACGTTGTTCCGGTTGATCTACGCGTGCGGGTTGCGGATCGGCGAGGCGGTCAACTTGGAGGTGCGCGATCTGCGGGAGCCGGGGCGCGTGCATATCCGGGAGGCGAAGGGCAACAAGGAGCGGTGCGTGCCGTTGCCGGAGGCGATGCGCGCAGAGTTGCGCGCGTGGTGGAAGACGCATCGGCATCCGCGCTGGCTCTTTGTTCCTTCGCCGCCCGCTAGCGGGCACCCGGCTCAGTCACCTCTCCGCTTTGCTCCGGGGCCAAACCTTCGGTTTGACCATCTCCGCGCTTCCGCGCTCCGTCCTGGCGTCGGTCGCGGGTGGCGGGAGCAGCCGGAGCGACTCGCGCAACTCGGCGCGGCGGTCGAGCCGATGGGCGTGGGCTCGGTGCAACATTGTCTGCGGCTGGCGCGGGCGGAGGCGCGGTTGCCCGAGGGCACGGTCGTGCACACGCTGCGGCATTCTTACGCGACGCACTTGCTCGAGGAGGGCGTGTCGATCCGGTTGATCTCGGCGTATCTGGGGCACGCCTCGCTCGAGACGACGCTGATCTATACGCATCTGACGGCGGTGAACGAAGAGTCGGCGCGCGCGGCGGTGGCGCGGTTGATCGCGCCGCACGTAGCGCGTCCACCCGAGTCGCGCAGCTGAGCGAAGCGTCACTCGCGTGTCGGTTTTAGCCGATTGGCTGGCGCGTGCGCGCGTGCCTGGGATTACCTTCGATTTGTAGACTTGGGGCGCAGGGAGGATTTTTCAGTTGGTTTGGTTTTCGAAGTCAAACGGCGAGAGATAGCCGATAGAAGAGTGGCGGCGGCGGGTATTGTAGAAGCCATCGATCCACGCGAAGG
>JACPIT010000016.1 GCA_016187945.1 Opitutia bacterium | reverse complement strand
GACGAAAATCCCGCTCCGCCCGCCCGAGGGGCGCTGGCGCGCATGCCCAGCGTCTCGATTGCACCGCCCGCGCCGGTTCTGGCGCCCGCGCACCCCCATCCACGCCACTCGTTCAATCAATGGTGAAATATGCGGGTTAGCTCGCGCTGAAAATTGCTCCGCGCGGACTGAGGCATCGCGCTACTTCGAGCCCTCACCGCGCCGGAACAGCGCGGGCGAAATCCGAGTAGGCGATGCGCAAATCCTCTTCGATCGACTTGAAGTAGAAGAGTCGGCCGCGGAAACGGGAGCGCGACTCGCGCGGGAGCGACGGACGCTCCGCCGTCGGCGGCGAGAATTCCATCGAGACTTCGAGTTCGGTCATCTTCACGCCGAGCGCGGGCGTGAATGGCGCGTTGAGCCGCAGCGTGAACGCCTGCACGGCCGCGGGGTGCTTCGCGAGTTTCAGATCGAGCACCAGGTGCGCGAGCAGCGGCTCTTTCAAATCTTCGCGGAAACGTCCGCGGTATTCGGCACTCGTCGCGTCTTCGCGCAGCAGCTCGAACGTGCCGCGATCGAGGTCGCCTTTCTCGAAGGTCGCGCGTGCAGTCGGCGGCGCGCTGCTGGCCTTGTAGCGCAGGTAGCGCTCGATCTCGTCGGCGGTGGGCGCGCGGCCGTTGCGCTGGAGCAGCGTCCACTGACCGCCTTTGGGCCGCGAGGGGTCGTAGCGCTCGACGGACGTGTCCTCGCCGCGCGTGGTGGTGAGCGTGTAAGCCCAGCCGCGCGGCGCATCCGAGGTGAACTGTGCGAGCGCGTCGCTGAAATACGCGGGCAACTCAGCCGCGGTCGTGATTACCCGAACGCAGAAAAACGCGGCCACATACACCAACAAGTGGAGGGCCGAGCTCCTGCGAGGCCGCAGCGCGCGGATGGAAGCGACTGCGAGCGGCCGCGCGGGAGCTCGGCGATCCCGGTTGGCGCGGACAAATTGAGCGGCGGGGAAGCGCATGCGGAAAAATCAGAACGCGGTTTCGGCGCGGGCGATGAACCAGTCGAAACTCCCGGCGAACGTCACGTTGCCGGCGCGATCCTTCAGCTCGACGAGCACGGTGGCGGCGGTGCGCGTCTTCGTTTCCAGATCGGAGACGAGATGGGCGCGCGTGAGGTCGTCGGCTCGCGCGTAGGCGAGCAAGTCGCCGGTGCCGGCCTTGCGGTATTTGAGCTGCACGCCGCGCACGACGGCGAAGACGTGGCCATCGAGGCCAGGGAAATCGCGTTGCAGGCCCGCGGCGCTGGCGGCCTCGGCGAGCGCGAATTGCGCGGCGGCATGCACGGTGCCGATGTGATTGCGGACGACCGGCGCGAACGGCAGCTCGAGCACGTGCTCCGCTCCGGCGGGGGCGGCGACGATGCCGAGGGCTTGGTTGAACGCGAGGTCGGTGGGCTTCACGCCGCCGATGTGACGCGTGCGCGGCGAGGTTTGGCAATGCCGATTCGCGTGCGGTGCGTAGGAGCGGCTTCAGCCGGTCCGGTGGCGGTTTCGTTTGCGTCGAGAGTGCGAGCGGTGGCGGGGATTGAACTGAGCCGGCTGAAGCCGGCCCTACTTCCGGTGCGCGGATTTTTTCTAAGGAACGGCGCGGACGCGCGTCGTGCAGGTGGAGACTGCCATGCATACCGCCACCATGACTCAACGCTTCGGCGTTCCCGCGTTAGTCGCAGCGACGTTCCACGTCGTATTGCTGTTTGGTTTTCGTCCACCGGTGCCGATCTCGTTCGGTGCGATCGTCGCCGATCCGCCGATCAAGTTGCCGCCGATGCCGGTCGAGTTGATCGCGCCGCCGCATATCGAGCCGGAGATCACGACCGACCCGGTGAAACCGCTGAACAAGCCCGGCCCGGTGAAGCCGGTGACGGAGGTCAATTCGGTTCCATTCAAGCCGGAACTGGCCACGACGCCGTTCTCTCCGCCGACGACGCGGTTGCCGTCCAACGAGAAAACGCTTCCGCAGGAATGGGGCGACGGCAGCAAGGGCCTGCCCGCGATCGGCGGCCCGAACGGCCCACCGATCTTCCGCGACGGCGATCTCGACGCCACCCCGCGCGCGAAGGTGCAGGTGTCGCCGGAGTATCCGTTCGCGATGCGGCAGGCCGGCATCGAGGGCAGCGTGAACATCGAATTCGATGTCGATGCGAGCGGACGCGTCGTCTCCGCCCGCGTGCTGAGCAGCACGCAGCGCGATTTCGACGACGCGGCGGTGCGCGCCGTGCTCAAGTGGCGCTTCGAGCCGGGCCGCCGTCACGGGAAGGCCGTGCCGTTCCGGATGATCGTGCCGATCGGGTTTACCGTGACCGACGAGAAGTGAGCGATCGGACGAGCGAGGCTCCGGGTAGGGCGGCGCGTCTCGTCGCCGCCGCTGCGACAGGGTAGGGCGAGTCGTCCCCGACGAGCCGCCGCTCTCCGGCGCGCAGCGGAGTCCGCACCTATCTATTTTGCCGCTCGGCCCGCGCGGACTTCGGTGAAGCGATTCACGCGCTGCACCAGTTCGTGCGGGCTGAACGGCTTCGTCAGATAATCGAGCGCCCCGAGCTCGAGGCCGAGGTGACGCGAGTCGGTCGACGCCCAGGCGGAAATGATGATGACGGGAATCGTCGCGGTCGCGGGATCGCGGCGGAGGATTTCACAGACGCCGAAGCCGTCGAGGTCGGGCAGCATCAGGTCGAGGAGCATGAGGTCCGGCCGCTGCCGCTGGATTTCCGAGAGCGCTTCCCAGCCGTTCGTGGCGGTGGCGACGGAGTGGCCGGCCTTGCGTAGCGAATACGCGACAAGTTCGAGCAATTCCGGTTCGTCGTCGACAGCGAGGATGTGAGCTGAGGGCATCGGCAGCACTCTAGTGCGCGCACGTGACGTTGCCGCGACGGGCGGGTGACGAATGCGTGAAGAACGCGGAGCGGCAGCGCGGGTCGAAGTGAAAAGTCGAAGTTGAAGGACCGGCCGTCGGAGCGCGCGCCAGAAACCTAAACCGAAACTTCAACTTTCACCTTATTGAAACTCGCGCAATAGACTGACGGCGGCAACGCGTCAGGAAGGGCGGAGCGGCTCGCTCCGCCGCGAGAGTGATATCACGTTCTCGGCGCACCGGGCCGGTGCGCCCTACCCGTCTGCCTGATAGGCGAAGCTCGATAACCTCGCGTCG
Source organism: Opitutia bacterium (assembly GCA_016187945.1). Classification (GTDB taxonomy): domain Bacteria; phylum Verrucomicrobiota; class Verrucomicrobiia; order Opitutales; family Opitutaceae; genus Didemnitutus. The sequence goes on along the minus strand of JACPIT010000016.1, from coordinate 92,847 downwards.
CGTGCAGCGCATCGCGCGACGCGTCACCAGCGGTGAAACGCCGGATGCCCCGGCTGCACGGCGACGAAGGTGCCGCGGCAGCTCGCGCGCGGTTTGCCGGCGGCGGTGAGCACGCCTTCGACCACGGCGCGATCTGCGGTCGATTCGACGACGCGCGCGGTGAGTGCGACGGGGCCGTCGGTGGGAGTGGGGCGCATCATCTTGATCGCGTAGTCGGCGGTGACGCAGCAGGGCGGTTTCTCGAGTTTGCCTTGCTGCATGAGGTGCCACGCCGCGGTCCAGTTGCAGTGGCAGTCGAGGAGCGAGCCGATGATGCCGCCGTTCAACACGCCGGGGAACGCTTGGTGATGCGGCTCGGGCGTCCAAGTTGCGACGACCTCGTCGCCGCGGACGTGACTTTGGATGTGCAGGCCCTTCGGGTTGGCGGGGCCGCAGCCGAAACAGATGCTTTGGGGTGAATAGCGCTCTTGGAGCGAAAGCTCGGGCATGCGCGAAGCAGGGCGGAAGTTGGGGCAAAAGAAAAACCGAAATCGTTCCGCGCCAGCTCGTATTCAAAAGTTTTTTAACTCGCTCCGACGGCCTCGTTGCCGCCATTTTCCCTCTCGTTCGCGACACCCCGCATGCCTCGCAAAATCGCATTCATCAATTACAAGGGCGGCGTCGGCAAGACGTCACTGATCGTCAACACGGCCGCGGCGCTCGTCCAGCGCGGGCTGCGGGTGTTGCTCTTCGATTTCGACACGCAGTCCAATGCGAGCATCTGGCTGATGAAGCTCGAGCGTTGGAACAAGATCAACGCGAGCGGCGTCGGCGCGATCTACTCGATCTTCGATCCCGGCACGGCGCGCGTGAAGGATCTCATCATCAGGGACGTCGTCGAGGGCAAGGAGGGCGAGAAACTCCTGCCCGGCCTCGACCTGGTGCCGACGACGTTCAACCTCGTGGACCTCGAGGGCGAATACAAACCCGACCCGAAGCGGCCGAGCTACGCGATCTTCCACGAACAACTCGCCGAGGTGGAAAAGGACTACGACGTCATCCTTTTCGACTGCCCGCCGAACATCCTGCGCGCGTCGCAGAACGGCATTTTCTGCGCCAACGAAATCTATGTGCCCTCGAATCCCGACGCGCTGTCGCTGATCGGTTTCACGCTGCTCGTGGAAAAACTCATGCGCTTCCAGCAAAGCTCGGCGAGCTTCCGCACGACGGCGATGGGACCGGCCGCGCAGGTCTACGGCATCGTTTTCAACTCGATCAAGACGAACGTCGACATCGAGGTGCCGAAGATGCGCATGCAGCTTCGCCTGAATCAATTCAAGTCGCAGAAACGCGGCGTCGCGTCCGCGGCGAAAATTTTCAACACGCAGATCCGCGACGCGATGGTCGTGCGCCGGGCCGTGACGCTCGGCTTGCCGGTTTGCCTCGTCGGAACGGAAGGCACCGAGGTCGACAGCGTCACCAACGACTATCGCCAGCTCGCCGGCGAGATCGTCGATCTCGCACCGCAATTCTGACCGGAGGACATCATGGCCAAATTCACCGCGAAAGAGTGGGAAGAGATCCGCAAGCGTTTCCACCATTCCATCATGGCGGACACCTCGCTGAGCAGCCTCGCGCAAAACCTCGACACGGCCGATTGGCCGGTGAAAGGCGAGGAGGAGAAACCGTCGAAGTATATCGATTTCAATTACGAGGAGCTGCTTATGCTGCCCGAGATCGCCGGCAGCGAGAAGCGCGCCGACCACCTCATCGGCATCCTCAAGGAGACGCTCGCGTTCGACGATCCATTCGGCGACATGGTCGCGCAGGTCGAAGAGAGCGCGTCGAAGGAAAATCCCGTGCTCAAGACGCTCGGCCGCCTCGGTATCCCGGAAGCGTATCCGCTCGCGCTCGTGGCGCTCAGCGAAGGCACGCGCACCGTCTGCGCGTCGGAAGGCGTGAAGACGATCGGCGAGTTCGCGAATCTCGCGCAGCAGATGTCGACGCGCGTCGTGATCGGTGGCGACTTCCGCTCGCTGCTCAACGCGCTCTCGCACGGCGACGAGGAAGGCATCGGACAATTCCTGCCGTTCCGCAAGGGCTCCAGCGGCCTGCACCTGCCGGAGGCGCTCGGTCTGGCCGCCGCGAGCGTGTCGCGCGCCGAGCAGCTCGCGCTCGCGAAAGCGCATGGCGCGAAACTTTCCGGTCCCGACGCCAGCGCCGCTGCGGCGCTCGCCGCCGACGCGCAGGCGAAGACCGAGCAGCGCGTGCAAATCGCGATGAACGGCACGTTCGAGTGGTTCAAGGACGCGACCACCGCACTCGTCGACAAGCTGAACGCCGGCGGCTCGCTCGAGCGCGAACTCGTCGTCATCGGCGACCCGGCGCGTGAGGCCATCGCGGCGAATTTCTTCCGCAAAGCGGTCGCAAGCCGCCTCAAGACCGCGGTGTCCGCCGAGCCGGCGAAGAAGGGCGGCTTGTTTTCGCGCCTGTTTGGGCGTTAATTCCGAAGCGTGGAGAAACCGCCGTCACCGCCGCCCGCCAGCGCACCGCCGCCGGGGCCATCGTTTCCGGCGCCTCCGCCGTTTCCGAAGCCGCCGAATTTCGGCACGCCCGCCAGCGGCTCGCGGTCACCGGCCGCGCCCAAACCTGCGGGCGGCCTGAAGCCGCTGGTGTTGCCGCGTCGCGCCAGCCCGCTGCTGCGCGCGCAGGAAGCCGCCGCGGCGACGACCGCGGCGACCGCCGAGGCGCGCAAATCGATCGACGCGATCTTTTCCCAGTCCCGCGCGCCCTGGAGCGGCGCGGCGCCCGCGTTGAGCGGGTCGCAGATCGAGGAATTGCAGAAGGCCATCCGTGCGCTCGAGACGAAGCTCGCCGAGCGCGACGTCGCCGTGAGCGAAGCGCAGGCGCGCCTCGCGGAGCGTGAGCGCGAACTGGCCGAAGCCGAAGCGCTGCTCGCGGCGCGCGAGCGTGTGATCGAGGCGGCGCGCCGACAGCCCGCCGCACCGAGCGCCGCCGTCTCGAACGAGCAAGCGGAAGCGTTGAAAAAGCTGAAGGAAGAGCTCGACCGCCAGGAGGCGTCGATCAAGGAGCAGCGCGACGCCCAGCGCGAGCGGGAGGAGTTTCTGGAGCAGAGCGAGGCCACGCTCTTCGCCAAAATGCAGCAGCAGCAGGAAAAGGAGACCGAGCTGGAGCAGTTGGCCGACGACCTCAAACGGAAGGCAAAACAGCTCGGCCTGGGAGGGGACGAACCGCCGGAAATCAGGGAAAAAGCGTAGGGAACAAGGTTTTAATTGGCTTTTCCAAGCCATCTCACTCTGCTTTCTCCCTTCCCTGATGAACCTTCGTCCCGTTTCCACGGTGGCCCTGTTGGCCGCGCTCTTTGTTCCGGCTTTCGCGCAATCCGCTGCTTCTGCTTCCGACGAGGAAGCCAATCTCAGCCTGACGCTGCCGACGGACGAATGGTATGTGCCGAAGAGCAAGGTGAGCTTCGGCTTCCGCATTCTCGACAAAGGTGTGAACGTGAAGTTCGGCCATCTCGGCAACATCGGCAACGCGCGGCCGCTCGGTCCCGACAGCAGCGGAAACTACGTTTACGACACCGGCTTCGTGGAGAAAGACGCACTGCGAGACACCTTCGAAACTAAGAGCGCTCCCGATCCTGACACCAAGGTCGGCACTCCGACGTTCTACGGCGAACCGATCGGCAACGGCCGCTATCGCGCGCACAGAGTGACTCGCGCCGAGGAAGGCGGCTCGCTGACTGATGTCGTGGTGGGCGAAGGCCTCAGTTACAACGCGAGCTACAGCCGGACCTGGGGCACGAGTTCAACCGGCCAGATCGATGGCACGCTCGTGCGGATGAGCAACTACAGCACGGCTTCCGAAGGCGCTTCGCTCGAGAAGAAGGAGGGCATGAATAGCGGCATCGAGCTTTCCCTTTCTCACGTGATGGGGAAAGTCGGCCAGCGCTTCGAGTGGGGCTGGGAAGCAGGTCTCGCCCTCAACCCGGTCAACGCCAAAACGGGCGGGACCGTGAATTCGACGCTCTCGGTCTACAGCGACTACTTTCGGCTCAACGGCACTCTCGCCGACGGCGTAAAGAGCGGACCGACTTTCAGCGATTTCGATTCGACCGTCGAAGGTGATGACCAGTCCCTCGAAACTACCGTGCCGATCGGCGCCGCGCCGGACGCGACCGTGCCCGGCACGGGCAAAACGCAAAACAGCGCCGGCGGGGCGAGCGTCTTGGGCAACTGGCAGGTCAAAGGCGCCTACTTCCTCGTCCGCGTCGGCCCGCAATTGCGCACGCAACTGAGCCAGCGGTTCGGGCTCAACGCCAGCATCGGCGTTGCGGGCGCATTCAGCGGCACGCGTTACTCCGTTTTCGAGAGCGTGCAGGTGCCGGATCTCGTCGACCCGATTACCGAAGAGAAGGTGGACGCCAAGAGCGCGTTCCTCGGAGGTTTCTACGCCGACTTGAATGTCGATTGGGCCGCCAACGAACGCACCGGTCTTTTTGCCGGCGTGAACATGCAGCGATTCGGCTCCTACGATCAGGAAGTGGCCGGTCGCACGGCGAAGATCGATTTCGGCAGCGCGGTCGGTGTCCGCGGCGGCTTGAGCTACAAGTTCTGAGACGCGCCCGACTCGTGCGCGATATTCCAGCCGACTCTCGTGAGTCGGCTTTTTTGCGCCCACGTCTCGTCTCGCGGCGTGACGGTAGGAGCGGCGATATTATATCGCCGTTCCGAAAGACGATCGGAGGCGTTGTTGTAGGAGCGGCTTTACGCCGCGATACGAACGCGGCATCGGCCTCGAACCGATCACGGCGTTCATCCTTCGCCAAGGTTTCGGAGGACAGGAAAGTCGCTCCTGCAACTCAGGCGCCGGGCGTCGGAAGAGGCGCTCAACAATTCTCCGGCGCGCGCAGGTCCGCCAACACGTCGTCGATCGCGCGCAGTTTTTCCGACGGGAAGAAGGAATTGATGCGGGTGATGACTTGCTGGACGAGACCGTCGGGGCACGACGCGCCGCCGGTGATGAGCACGCGCTTCGGCGAGGTGTCGCCCTCGTGCCAGAGCGGATGCACCTCCGTATGGCCGCCTTTGCCATGGCCGGCGGCGGGGAAGACGTAGTGCTCGATCTGGCAGCGCGAGCGGATGCTCGTTTCCGACTGAATGAAGAACGCGCGCTCGCCGAGCTTCTGCTCGCAGACGCGGTAGAGCTGATAGGTGTTGGACGAGTTCTTGCCGCCGACGACGAACGCCGCGTCGAGCGGCTCCGCGAGTGCGCGGGCGAGCGCGTCCTGGTTCACCTGGGTGGCGTAGCAAAGCGTGTCCTTCTTGCCCGCGCCACCGACGTGCGCGAGGCCCGCGGCGTCGCCGTATTTCGTGGCGAAGACGGCCTTGAAGTAGTCGATGATGCTCGCGGTTTCGTTCATGAGCAGCGTCGTCTGGTTGACGACGGCGACACGGTCGAGGTGCGTCGCGGGGTCGAAGCCGGGCGTCGTCTTGCCGGCGAATTTTTCGAGGATCGCGGCGCGGCGCTCGGCGGTCGGCTGGGCGATGTAGTCGCCGAGCAGGCGCGCTTCGTCGAGGTTGCGGATGATGATCGCGGGCGCGTAGCGGCGGGTGTTCGAGAAGGTCGCCTTGGTTTCCTCGTGCTCGGCCTTGCCGTGGATGACGACGGTGAAACCTTCGCGGCCGAACGCGCGCGCGGCTTTCCAAACTTTTTCCACGAGCATGCAGGTGGCGTCGTATTGCGCGACGCGGATGCCTTTTCGGATGAGGCGTTTCTTGTCCTCGTCGGTCGCGCCGAACGCGGGGATGATCACGACATCGTCGCTCGTGAGCGAATCCCAGAGCCACGGTTCGGGCTTCTGCGCATCGGCGGGGCGGCCGCTGACGGTGAACGGCGTGCCTTTGTCGGTCTGGAGGTAACGCAGGCCGCGACGCAGCAGATCCTCGTTCACGAACGGATTGTGGATCAGCTCGCTGAGCATGAAGACGCGGCGGCCGGGGTTTTCCGCGAGCGATTCGTAGGCGCGCTCGATGGCGTTTTTCACGCCGAGGCAGAAACCGAAATGGCTCGGGATCACGTAGCGCACCGCGCCGAAATCGAGGACGGCGGGCGCGGAGGCGGAGCGTTCGTTCGTGCGCGCGAGGGCCTTGATCGCTTCGCAGAGCTTGCTCTGGTAGAGCGCGCGGGCGTCGTCGTCCTGCGCGTAGATCGAGCGGTTGCGGTCCTTCTCGACGCGGAACTTGTAGATGTAGTCGTTCTCCCCGAGGTGCAGATACGGAATCTCGATCAAGTGCGGCTCCAGCCGCGCGAGCACGGCGACGAGCAGCGGATCGAGGCGGGCGTGCTGCAACTCGAGTTCCTCGATCGAGCGGAACGCGATGCCGTCGCACGCCCCGTCGTCGGGCACTTGCACGAACGAAACCGCCCACTCGGTGCGGCCGTGCGTGAACGTGAAATACTCCGCGGGCGTCGTGTGCCGCGGGAAGCGTCGCGCGAGCTCCGTGACCGTGTCCACGCTGCCGAACGGCAATTTCAAGCGCGAGTCGTCGGCGGCGACCGCGAGCTGATTGCTCGGGTTGAACGCGAGGAAAAGCGGGAGGCGGGCGGTGACGACGGGCACGAGGAGCAACGGAAGCGAAAGGCGGGGGCGGGTCAACCAAAGGGTAGGGGGTAGGGCGAGTCGTCCCCGACGAGCCGTTTGGGGACGCTGATGCACGTCGGCTCGTCGAGGACGACTCGCCCTACCGGGACCGGGATGCTGTAGCGGCGGTCTATGACCGCCGGTCGAGCGTGGCTTAACGTTCGGTCGGCGGTCATAGACCGCCGCTACAGATTTCACGCGCTGTGCCGGCCGCGCCGCGCGCGCAGCTTGCGTCGCGCACGGCGGCGCGCGAAGCTCCGGCGCATGAATTTGCAGGAACTTCGCCGCAACTACGCATCGCGCTCGCTCGACTTGCCCGACTTGAATGTGAGTCCGTTCGCGCAGTTCGATCTCTGGATGCGCGAGGCGATCGAGACGGAAGTGCTCGAACCGAATGCGATGTCACTGGCGACCGCCGATGCGTCGGGGCGGCCGAATCTCCGGACCGTGCTGCTCAAGGGCTTCGACGAACGCGGTTTCGTTTTCTACACGAATTACGAGAGCGCCAAGGCGCGCGACATCGCGGAAAACAACCGCGTCGCGCTGCTGTTTCCGTGGCTGCCGCTCGAGCGGCAGGTGGTGGTGACGGGGGCGGCGGCCAAGATCGGCGTCGCGGAGTCGCTGAAGTATTTCCTCTCGCGCCCGCGCGACTCGCAGATCGGCGCGTGGGCGTCGCGGCAGAGTTCGGTGATCACGACGCGTTCGCTGCTGGAGCAGAAGTTCGCCGAGATGAAGGCGAAGTTTGCGGCTGGCGAGATTCCGCTGCCGACGAATTGGGGCGGCTATCGCGTGACACCGGCGACTTTCGAGTTCTGGCAGGGGCGCCCGAATCGTCTGCACGACCGCTTCATGTATCGGAAGCAGTCGGACGGCACGTGGACGATCGAGCGGCTGATGCCGTGAGGCGGCGCGTGAGCGTTGCCGCCGCTCGTTCGTCGTAGCAGCCGACGTGAGGAGGCTGTTTCCTCGCGAGCGATTCAGCCTCCTTACGTCGGCTGCTACGCCCGGTGCGTGGCGGCTGCCGTCACGCCTTTCCGCCGAAGCTGTAGTAGTCGTCCAGCTCCAGTCGGTCGAACATCGTGCGGATGTCGTCGCGCTTCGGGCTCATCTTCTTGATGTGCTCGGCGAACGTCTCGTGACGCGTGACGTCGCCGGGGGCGAGGTTTTCGAGCCACGCCGACCAGGCGAGCACTTCCCACTGCGCGCGCTTCGGCTGCTGCGCGGCGACGAGCCACTCCAGCACCTCGGCGTCGCCGCGGCCTTCCTTCACCGCGGCGAGCAGCGTGTCGGCCGTCACGCCGGCGAACGCGAAGAAGCGCTGATCGAGCGGACAGTTCCAGTTGTAGTCGCCCATCTTGCCGGCGAGGTGCGCGCGCGCCTTGTCGAGCAGGCGCGGCAGGTGGGCGTAGCCGCCGAGGCGCGTGCGCGGGCTGCGAGGCGGATGCTGGCTCAGGTCGGGAGTCGAGTAGTTCATATTTTCCAAAGGAAGCTGGACGCGAATCGGCGGAGGACAAAAGTGGAGCCATCGGGCCCTACAAACAATTGACGACCACAGGACGCGTTCGGGTGTGCGCCCGCAAGGGAATCCTCGCGGTTATGTTCGCGATCTGCGCGACTGTGCTGCTCCGTGCGGACGAGGCGTTCGCGCCGATCACGTCGGATTATCAGTTGCGCGTCTGGACGGTCGAGGGCGGTTACCCGCATGTGGCGCCGACGTGTCTGGCCGAGACGCCCGACGGTTATCTGTGGATCGGCTCGTTCTCGAGTCTGGTGCGCTTCGACGGTGTGCGTTTTGAAGTGATCGCGCCGCCGGAAGCGCCGGCTCTGGCGGGGGCGATGGTGTTGCAGTTGTGCGTCGGCGGCGACGGTGCGCTCTGGGTCGCGACGAATCGCGGCGTGGGCCGTCTTCGCGACGGGCGCTGGACTTGGTGGGGCGAAAAGGAAGGTCTGCCCGCCGGCCTGCCGCAATCGCTCGGCGAGTGGCATGGCCAGGTGTTCGTCACCTACGGCACGCGCGCGTGGTTGTGCCGCGACGGCGCGACGTTCACGCCGCTCGAATTGCCGGCGATCGCGATGCGGCGCGACATCGGCGTGCGCCTGCACACGACACTCGACGGAAAACTGTGGATGGTGAGCGTGAACCACATTCATCGCCTCGACGGCGCGACATGGGAATGCGTCTACACGTCCGACGATCCCGCCGAGCAAGTCGGCGCCGCCGCTCCGTCGCGCCGCGGCGGACTCTGGGTGGCGGTGCGCGGGCGCATCGCGCGCTGGGAAGGTGCGCGCGAGGTGGAATCGATCCCGCGTCCGGCGTTTTTCTTCAACGACTACATTTCCCTGCGCGAGGACCACGCGGGCAATCTGTGGCTCGGCAGCTTCACGCGCGGTGCGGCGCTGTTTCACCGCGACGGACGGCATTTCCGCGTGACGATGGCCGAGGGGCTCGAAAACGAGGCGGTGTTGAACGTCTTCGAGGATTCGCAAGGCGACATCTGGCTCGCGACGAACGGCGGCGGCGTCGCGCGCTTGCGGCCGAAGCGCGTGCGCGTCTTCGACCGGCAGGCGGGACTGGTGCAGCCGGTGATCAACGCGGTGCTCGAAACCGCGCCGGACGAGTTTCTCGTCGCGACGCACGGCGGCGGGACGATGCGGTTGCGCGCGGGCCGGTTCGAGCCGGTCGACGGGCCGGACGCGACGCTGCTCAAGCGCGCGGGCTCGTGGCCGATGGCGCTCGCGCGCGATCGCGCCGGGGCGCTCTGGGCGGCGTCGTTCAGTCAGGGCGTCGTGCTCGGCGGCGGCGGCGACAACGTCCGGGTTTTCGACCGAAACGAAATCGGCGACGACGTCGTCTACGCCGTCCATCCGGCGGCGGACGGACGCGTTTGGGTGGGTTCGCGCAACGGCATCGCCGTGGTGGAGGGCGGCCGCGCCCAGCGGTTCCTCCCGGCCGACGGGTTGCCGGCGGGGCGTTACCACGTGCTCGCCGAGGAACCGGACGGGACGATCTGGGCGGCGAGTCGCGAGCACGGCTTGGCGCGCTTCGACGACGGCAAAGTGAGCTTCGAGCAACCCATCGCGGGCGTGCGCGGCGCCGAGACCGTGCACTGCGATGCGGCGGGCAATGTCTGGGCGGCCGCGCCCGACGGCGGCGGACTCGCGCTGCGCGCGGGTGGCGCCTGGCGCGTCGCGGACAAGAGCTGCGGCTTGCCGGCGCTGGAGATCCTTTCGCTCCACACCGATCCCGCGGGCAATCTCTGGCTCGGCACGGATCGCGGCCTCGTGCGCGTCGCGCGAGCCTCGATCGACGCCTGGCTCGCGGGCAAGCTGGGCCCGTGGGACTACGTGCTGCTCGACAAGACCGACGGTCTGCCTTTCGCGCTGCGCGACGGCCTCAGCGGGCTCCTGGCTTCGACGCAGGACGGCCGACTCGCGGTCGCGACGATGCGCGGCGTGGCCTTCGTCGACGAGAAACAGGAGTTCCGCGCGCCGCAGCCGCCGCCCGCCCGCGTGACGGGACTGGAGTTCGACGACCGTTCGATCGCGCTGATCGCCAGCGAGCCGGTGCGCGTGCCGCCGGGGGTGCGGCGGTTCCGGTTCAATTTCACGGCGGTCGATCTCGGCACGGGCGACACGCTGCGCTTCGAGTATCGGTTGAACGGGCGCGACGAGACCTGGCTGCCCGCGGGCACGGAGCGAACGGTCGAGTTCTTCGACGTCGCGCCGGGACACTACGGTTTCAGCGTGCGCGCGATCGCGCGCGACGGACGGCGCGGCGAGGCGGCCCGCGTGGGCGCGTTGATCGTCGAGCCTTACGTGTGGCAGACGGTGTGGTTCCGCTCCGGCGGCGTGTTGCTGCTCGTGATGGTCGTGAGCGGCGGGGTCTGGGCGGCGCAAAACGCGCGGCTGCGCCGTCAGCGCGAGCGGCTCGAACACGACCGCCTCGTGGCCGAGGTGCAGTCGCGCGCGGAACACGAGCGGCGCGAAAAGGAAGCCGCCGCCGCGGCGAACAAGGCCAAGAGCGACTTCCTCGCGACGGTGAGCCACGAAATCCGCACGCCGTTGAACGGCATCGTGGGCTCGGCCGACTTGCTGGCGGACACGCCGCTCGACGACACGCAACGCGAGTTCCTCGGCAGCCTGCGCGTCAGCGCGAGCGGCTTGATGACGCTGCTGAACGACGTGCTCGATTTTTCCAAGATTGAGGCGGGGCACGTGACGCTCGAGCGCGCGCCCTTCGAGCTGCGCCAGCCGGCGATCGAGGCGATCGAGATTTTGCACGCGAAGGCGCTCGAGAAGGAGCTGGAGCTCGTGCTCGCGATCGATCCGACGCTGCCGGCCGCGGTGGCGGGCGACTCGGCGCGGTTGCGGCAGGTGCTGCTCAATCTCGTGGCCAACGCCGTGAAATTCACCGAACGCGGCCACGTGGCCGTGCGCATCGCGCGCGAGCCCGGCGCCGCGCACGGCTGCGAGCGCGTGAGGTTCGCGGTGATCGACACCGGCATCGGCATCGCGCCCGAAGCGCGCACGCGGCTCTTCGACAAGTTCACGCAACAGGACACCTCGACCACGCGGCGCTACGGCGGCACGGGCCTCGGCCTCGCGATCTGCAAGCACCTCGTCGCGATGATGGGCGGGGCGATCTCGGTGGAAAGCGAGCCGGGACGAGGCTCGACGTTCAGCTTCACGGTGGAACTGCCGGTGGAGTTGCCCGCGCTGCCGCCGGCTTCGCGCGGCTGGCGCGTGCTGGCGATCGACGATTTGCCGGCCGCGGCCGAGTCGGCGCGGTTGATCGGCGCGCGCACGGGCGTGGACGTCGTCGCGGTGACCAACGTGGCTGCGGCGCGCGAGCGCTGGCGCGAGGCGCGCGGTGACGTGTTGCTCGTGGATTTGTCCGTGGCGGTGCTCGAGCGCGCGGCGCTGGAGGCGTGGTTGCGCAGCGACGCCGCCGGCGTGCCGGTGTTGCTGGCGGCGCCGTGGGGCTACGGAGTCGAGGACGCGCCCGGACTCGCCGCGGTCGGCATCGTGCGCAAGCCGATGCTGCACGCCGAGCATCTCGTCGAAGAGCTGGGCAAATTACGCCGCGCGCGCGGCGCGGTGGAGGAGGCGCAGGCACCGTTGCCGCTGAAGCTCGACCGGCGGCGCGTGTTGCTCGTCGAAGACGACGAGGTGAACCGCCGCATCGCGCAATGCATGATCGAGCAGCTCGGTTGCGACGTGGACCTGGCCGAGAACGGCGACGAGGCGATCCATCGCACGGCACAGGCGAGCTACGATCTCGTGTTCATGGATTGCCGCATGCCGGTGCGCGACGGTTACGAAGCCACCGCCGCGATCCGCCGGCGCGACGGCCCGCGCATGCCGCCGATCGTGGCGCTCACGGCGAACAGCAGCACGGAGGACCGCAGCCGCTGTCAGTCGCTGGGGATGGTGGGTTTTCTCTCGAAACCGGTGCGCAAGACGGAACTCGCCGCGGCGATCGAGAAATTCGCGCGGAAGCGGGCGAAGTAGCGCGCCCGCTCGCGGCGGGAGTGGCCCGGCGGGAGTGTGTCGGTAGCGCGGTGCTTCAGCCCGCGCGGGAGGATTATCAGTGCGGGCTGAAGCACCGCGCTACCCCAAGCCGTCGCTCGCGTGAGCGGCAGTTGTAGGAGCGGCTTTACGCCGCGATTGCTGCGGAGCGCATGCCGCGCTCGTATCGCGGCGTAAAGCCGCTCCTACAAAATGCCGGCGGTCCGGCCGGCGCGTGCGCGGCCGTCACTGCTCCTTCGCCTCGCTGAAATCGCCGGCATCCTCCTCGGCGCCGGCGTCGGCGTCGAAGAAGCCCTCGTTTTCGAGGATGCGCATCGTCTGGTCGAGGACGGCCTTTTTCTCGGCCGGCGGCAGCGAACGATGGTGGAGAGTCAGGTATTCCGCGATGCCTGCCTTGGCTTCGTCGCGTTTCCGCACGCCGGCGAGGAAGTCATCGGCCTGATCGCAGATTTCATTGGCGATGCTCTTCGTATCCATGCCCGAAAGATAGTCGAAAGCGGAGCGAAGCAAAGTCGCGTGTTGGTGAGCCGAATTTTTGGTTGCGCCCGGACTACGCGACGTCGCGGGCGGGCGCCGGAGGACGGGCCGTGGGTCGCGGGTGGGCGCGTTGACCCCCACGCGCTCGGACGAGAACGGATTGAGGTCAACCCGTTCCACCTTGAGACGGGGTGCATCTCCGTTTTCCGCACCCAGCAGTGGCGGTCTGTAACCGCCGACGAGTTTGAAAATGCCGGCTCTCAGCGGTCACAGACCGCCGCTACCGGAATCTGAGATGCGCCCCCCCCCGACGGCGTGCGGCGGTTGACCGTTGTGTCGGCGAAACGAGCCTGTAACTTCACGCCCGTTCCGCGGGTTATCCTTCTCCCTATGTCCTACCCCAACGCCTCCGTTTCGGGCTCCAGCGGGTTGCTTGCTGGCGTGCCTGGAGATGTCCGTCACGCGTTTCGCCTGCTCTGGAAAAACCGGGGCTTCACCGCCACGACACTCCTCACGCTCGGGCTGTGCATCGGCGCGACCACCGCGATTTTCTCGACGGTGTATTCGCTGATGCTGAAGCCGCTGCCGTTCCACGAGCCCGACCGCATCGTCGAACTCTACACGTCGGCGAAGAAGGCCGGGCTCAATCACATGCCGGCGAACGTGCCGTTCTACCTCGACTACTCGAAGAACGCCACGTCCTACGAGACGCTCGGCCTGTGGACGTTTTCTTACAACATGGTCGGCGAGGAAGGTGCGGTCGTGCGCACGCCGGCAGCGCGAGCGACGGCGGAGATTTTCTCGATCCTGCGCGTGCAGCCGGTGCTCGGGGCGTTCTTCACGAAGGAGCAGAATAAACCCGGCGCGGATCACGTCGTCGTGCTGACGCAGTCGTATTGGCGGGTGCAGTTTCAAGAGAGTCCCGAGATCGTCGGCCGCGAGGTGCGCATAGACGGTGAGACCTACAGGGTCATCGGCGTGGCGCCGCGGGTGTTCGAGGCGTTCGACGCGCGGGTGAAATTCATCGTGCCGTTCTCCTGGCCGCCGGGGGCGGAAAATCCGCAGGGGCGCTACGGTGTCGGCATCTCGCTCTTCGGTCGCCTCAAACCGGGTGCGACGATCGGCGCGGCGGACGCGGAGGCGAAGACGCTGGAGAAAATCTACGTCGACGCCGGCCCGCCGCCGCTGAAGGATTTTGTCGAGCGCTCGGGCATGACGATGAACGTCGGCGGCGTGCAGGAACAGCGCGTGCAGCCGGTGCGGCCGACGCTCCTGCTGCTGCAAGGCGGCGTGGCGTTCGTGCTGCTGATCGGCTGCGTGAATGTCGCCAACCTGCTCCTCGCGCGATCGAACGCGCGGCAGTCCGAGCTCGCGATCCGCTCGGCACGCGGGGCGAGCCGCCGCATCATTGCGCGGCAATTGCTGCTCGAGAGCCTGCTGCTGACCGGACTCGGCGCGCTGCTCGGCGTGGCGCTCGCGTGGGGCGCGTTGCGCGTGACGAATTTCTATCTGGCGAAAATGCTGCCGCAAGCGATGCCGGCGTCGATCGACGTGCGCGTGCTTGGTTTCGCGGTGGCGTTGTCGCTCGTGGTCGGGCTGCTGATCGGGCTGATTCCGGTTTTCCACATCCTGCGCACGAATCTCGCGGAAGTCATCCAGCGCGGCACGCGCGGCGCGTCGTCGGGCCGCGGCGTGCGCGCGTTGAGCAGCACGCTCGTGGTGGCGCAGATCGCCGTCGCGCTGATGCAGCTGACGGGCGCGGGACTGTTGATTCGCAGTTTCGCCAAGGCGCTCGACGTGAGTCCGGGTTTCGATCCGGCGCACGTCGTTACGGGGCGCATCGCGTTGCCGCAGGCGCATCGCGCGAGCGACGAGGCGGCGAACAAGATTCGCGAGCGACTGCTCGCGGCGCTGCGGGAAATTCCCGGCGTGGACTCGGTCGCGCTGGGTTTCGCGACGCCGTTCCAGGGCGGGTTGCCGATTAACGCGTTCACGCTCGAGAACGACACGCTGCCGCCCGGCTCGCCGCAGCCGGGCGCGTTTCGCGTGGTCGTGACGCCCGAGTATTTGAAGACGATCGGACTGAAGCTGCTCGACGGACGTTTCTTCGAGGACGGCGACCTCGCGCCGGGACGCCGCGTCTACGTCGTCGACGAGAGTTTCGCGAAGAAGTTTTTCCCGAACCGCCCGGCGGTGGGCGGACGTTTCACGTTCGGGCAGCGGCCGGAGAAAGACGCGGATTGGCCGAGCATCGTGGGCGTCGTGAAGGACGTGCCGCACAACGGCGTCGAGGAGAAGAGCGGAAATCCTTTCATCTACCAAGTCATGCAGGGCGGCCGGCCGGGTGGGCTGACGCTGTTCCTGCGCACGGAGCGACCGGCGGCGGACGTCGTGGCGGCGATGCGTGCGAAGGTGAAGGAACTCGATCCCGCGATCGCGCTGTTCGACACCGGCGCGATGGCGCAGGTCGTCGACTCGTCCTACGACAATCGCCGCGCGGTCATGCTGCTGCTCGTGGCGTTTGCCGGGCTGGCGCTGTTTCTCTCGGCGCTCGGCATCTACGGCGTGCTGGCCTACGACGTCTCGCAGCGCACGCGCGAGATCGGCGTGCGCGGCGCGATCGGCGCGTCGCAGGGCGAGATCATCGGGATGATTCTGAAACAGGGACTCTGGAAGGCCGGCGTGGGCGTCGTGCTCGGTTTGGTCGGCGCCGTGCTGTTGAGCCGCTCAATGACGAGCCTGCTGTTCGGCGTGACGCCGACGGAGCCGATGGTTTACGCCGCGGTGTCGCTCGTGCTGATCGCGGTGGCGTTGCTAGCGAGCTATCTGCCCGCGCGGCGTGCGGCGAAGATCGATCCGCTGGTGGCGTTGCGGGAGGAGTGAGGTAGGGCGGGACCGCGACGAGTGCATAGCCTCGGCGGCTGGGCCCGCCGCGAACGTGATGCCGCGTGCCCGGCGCGCCCAGCGGTCGCGCCCTACCGCACGCTGCGGTGCGAAAGGTGGTCGCCGCTGTCCCAGCGGCGACACGAGCGTGAGGTGCGGTGTGGGGAACGGCGGGGTCGGGAGACCCCGCCCTACAAAAATGTGCGGTCCTGAAAAATGCGGCGCGCGTGGGTAGGGCGAGTCGTCCCGACGAGCCGTTCGGGATCGCGGCGCGGCTCGTCGAGACGACTCGCCCTACCGAAAAACAGAAGGCCGGTCTTTCGACCGGCCTCGAATAAGAAAGGCAGGCGGGACGCCTGCGCTACGGCGGAGGCGCCGCGCGCTTACTTCAGCACTTCGGCGAGTTTGCCGGGCTCCTTGCCGCCGCCCATGGCGAAGTCGGGTTTGCCGCCGCCTTTGCCGCCGAGTTTCGCGGAGAGTTCGCTGATGATCTTGCCCGCTTGATGGCCGGCTTTGATCGCGGCGGGGGAGCAGAACGCGACGACGCTGGCTTTGTCGCCAAACGCCGCGCCGAGTGTGACGACGCCTTCGCCGATCTTGTTCAGCACCTGGCTCGCGAGCGAGCGGAGGGCGTCGGGTGCGTCGGCCGTGACGACGGCGGTGACGAATTTCAGGCCGTCCTTCGTCGTGGCTTTCGCGGCGAGTTCTTCGGCGAGACCGGCGGAGGCTTTGGCTTCGTAGCCTTTCAACTTCTGCTCGAGTTCCTTTTGGCGAGTGAGGAGGGCTTCGAGTTTCTGGGCGACGTCCTGCACGCCGGCGTTGAGGCGGGCGTTGACGGCCTTGAGCGCGGTTTCCTCGGCGAGGACAAACTCGTAGGCAGGCTGGCCCGCGACGGCTTCGATGCGGCGCGTGCCGGCGGCGACGGCCATCTCGGCGACGACCTTGATCAGGCCGATCTCGCCGGTGGTCTGCATGTGCGTGCCGCCGCAGAGTTCGCGGGAGTAGCCGCCGATGTCGACGACGCGGACGATCTTGCCGTATTTGTCGCCGAAGAAGGCGAGGGTGCCTTCGGGCTTTTTGTCGAATTCGGTTTCGTAGGTCTCGATGACGGCGTTATCGAGCACCTTCTCGTTCACGAGTTGCTCGACCTCCTTGAGCTGCGCGGCGGTCATCGCCTCGAAGTGCGAGAAGTCGAAGCGCATGCGGTCCGGCGTCTTCGACGTGCCGGCCTGGCGGACGTGCGTGCCGAGGACTTTGCGCAGCGCCCAATGGATCAGGTGCGCCGCGGAGTGGTGGCGGCTGATTGCGCGCCGGCGCGAGGCATCGACGGCGAGCGTGGCGGTGACGCCGACGGCGAGCGCGGCGGCCTCGCGGGAGCTCGGCCCTCCAAGTTTGTGGAGGTGGCGGCCGGCTTTGTCTTTTACGCAGTCGGTGATCGCGAGTGTCTGGCCCGCGAGGGTGACGGTGCCTGCATCGCCGGCCTGGCCGCCCATTTCGGCGTAGAAGGGCGTCTGGTCGAAGACGAGGAACGTGTCTTTCTCGGTCTTCACGACTTCGAGGAGCGTCGCGAAAGCGGTGAGTGCGCCGTAGCCGAGGAAGCTCGTCGGCTTGAGGTCGGCGACGGTGTCGCCCTCGGTGGCAGCGACGACGATTTCCTTCTTCTGCGCGGCGCGGGCGCGGTTGCGCTGCTCTTCCATCAGCTCCTCGAACTTCGCGGTGTCGACGGTGAGGCCTCGCTCGGTGGCGAGCAGTTGCGTCATGTCGAGGGGGAAGCCGTAGGTGTCGTAGAGCTCGAAGGCGTTCGATCCGAGGAACGTCTTCTGTAGTTCGGGGTGCTTGCCTTCGGACCGGAGAACCTCCGGCGAGAGATCGTTTTGGCCCCACCCAGTCATTGTCTGATGACCATAGAGCATTTCCTCGAAGCGCTTCAGTCCGCGCTCGAGCGTCCGGCCGAAAGATTCTTCCTCGCTGCGGATCACGCGCGCGATCACTTCCTGCTGCTGCTTCAGCTCGGGGAAAACGTGGCCCAGCGATTCGACGACGGGGGCGACGAGTTGGGAGAAGTCGCCGACTTTGAAGCCGAGTTTCTTGCCGTAGAGAATGCCGCGGCGGAGGATGCGGCGGATGACGTAGTTGCGGCCGTCGTTGCCGGGCATGATGCCGTCGGCGATCGCGCACGAGACGCAGCGCGCATGGTCGGCGAGGACGCGGAAGGCGACGTCGATGTTCTCCTGCTCGGTGAGGCCTTCGCGTTTGGTCGGGACGGTGCCGGCGTAGGTCTTGCCGGAGAGCGCGGCGACTTTGGTGAAGAGCGGGGCGAAGACGTCGGAGTTGTAGTTCGAGGGCTCGGCGGAGAAATCCTTAAAACCTTTCGTCGTGGCGTAGATGCCGGCGACGCGTTCGAAGCCCATGCCGGTGTCGACGTGCTTGGCAGCGAGCGGGGCGAAGGTGCCGTCGGCGTTCGCGTTGAACTGGATGAAGACGTGGTTCCAGATCTCGATGCAGCGCGGGCTGGAGCTGTTGACGAGCTTGCGGCCCTCGGCCTCGTCGTCGGAGGGGAGCAGGTTGAAGTGGATTTCGGAGCACGGGCCGCAGGGGCCGGTGTCGCCCATCATCCAGAAATTGTCCTTCTTGTTGCCGTTGACGATGTGGACGGCGGGATCGAGGCCGGCGTCGGTGAAGAGCTTCGCCCAGATCGCGTAGGCTTCCTCGTCGCGCTCGGCGGGATCGCCCTTGGATTTGTCGGGATTGTAGATCGTCGCGAAGAGGCGCTTCGGCGGGATGCCCCAGACTTTGGTGATGAGTTCCCAGCCCCAAGCGATCGACTCCTTCTTGAAGTAGTCGCCGAAGGACCAGTTGCCCAGCATCTCGAACATCGTGTGGTGGTAGGTATCGTAGCCGACGTCCTCGAGGTCGTTGTGTTTGCCGCCGGCGCGGATGCACTTCTGAGTGTCGGCGGCGCGGGTGTCCTTGGACGGGCGGACGCCGGCCCACTTGGAGACGTCGGGCGCGCGGTCGCCGAGGAAGATGGGCACGAACTGGTTCATGCCGGCGTTCGTGAAGAGCAATCCGGGCGAGTCCGGCAGGAGCGACGACGACGGGACGATCGTGTGGCCCTGTTGGGCGAAGAAATCGAGGAAGGACTGGCGGATTTCGGCGGAGGTCATGGCGGAGGACGGAAGACAGAAGACAGAGGACGGACGGAGGAGGGGCGAGTGAAAAGTTGACGGGTGACAGATGAGGCCGAAAGGCCCGCAATCTCGTGCGAAGGCTGCGCAAGGCTTGCGCGTGCGGACGGCCGGTGTAACGTAGAGACACTAGAGGAAGCTGTGTTGCGCAACCGGACTCGTCCTCCACGCCGAACGGAGCCGGATGCGCTGAGGCCCGCGGCACTCGATGCACTCACTCGATTCCATTTCCCGGCTGGCGTGCGTGGCGGGGATGCTCGCGATCTTGGCGTGGGGGAGCCTGTCGGCCGGTTGCGGCCGGACGGAGACCGTCGCGGGTCCGGTCTACAGCAAAAAGCCGCCGGCGGCGGCGGCGACGACGATCCACTTCGCGATCCACCCGCTGCACAACCCACGCAAGCTCGTGCAATCCTACCAGCCGCTGGTGGCGCGACTGAATGCGCGGATACCCGGCATGGCGCTCGAAGTGGAGGCGTCGCGCGATTACCAGGAGTTCGAGCGGAAGATCGCGGCGCGCGAGCCGGAGATTCTGCTGCCGAACCCGTGGCAAACGCTCGAGGCGATGAAAACCGGCTACCGCGTGATCGCGATGGCGGGCGAGCCACAGGACTTCAAGGGGCTGCTGATCGTGCGACGCGACTCCGGGATCGAGCGCCTGGAGGATTTGCGCGGCAGGAGCATCGCGTATCCGTCGGCGACCGCGTTGGCGGCGTGCATCATGCCGCAGTGGCTACTGCACGAGCACGGCATCGATGTGAACCGCGACGTGCTGAGTTTCTACGTCGGCTCGCAGGAGTCGGCGATCATGAACGCGTTTCTGCGCCGGACCGTCGCAGGCGCGACCTGGCCGCCGCCGTGGCGCGCTTTCGTGGCGGAGCATCCCGCCGAGGCGGCGCAGCTCCGCGTGGCTTGGGAGACGGAGTCGCTCGTGAACAATTCCGTGATGGTGCGCGACGATGTCGACCCGGCGCTGGCGGAGCAGGTGCGCCGCGAACTGATCGATCTCGCGAACAGCGACGAAGGACGCGCGATCCTGCGCCAGATCGACGCCTCGCGGTTTCTGCCGGCGGGCGATGCCGACTACGATCGCGTGCGCGAATTCGTCGCCCGTTTCGAGGCGCAGGTGCGGCCCGTGAAGGGAGGCGTGCCGTGAAACGATTTTTGGTGCTGCTGATGCGCAATGGCGTGCGGATGCAACTGATCCTCGCGGTCGCGGGCGTGCACGCATTGCTGATGTCGCTCTTCGTCTGGGACGCGGTCACGCGCCAGCGGGCGATGCTCCGGCAAATGCAGGCGGAGCAGGCCGCAGCCGTTTCGCAATCGATGGCGACGGCCTCGGCGGGCTGGGTCGCGGCGCACGATGTGGCCGGCCTGCAGGAGATCGTGGAGGCGCAGCGGCGTTACCCGGAGCTGGTTTTTGCGATGGTTCTCGATAGCGACGGCCTCGTGCTCGCGCACAGCGACCGCGGGCGGCTCGGTTACTACGTGCGCGATCTGCCGTCGACGCCGAGCTACACCGTGCTCGCGCGCGGGTCTGAGCTGATCGACGCGGTCGCGCCGGTCGAGATCGCAGGCCGGCACATCGGCTGGGTGCGCGTGGGACTCGGCCAGCGCGTGGCGGACGCGCAAGTGGCGCAGATCACGCGCGACGGCATGTTCTACGCCTCCGCGGCGATCGCGGTCGGCATCCTGCTGGCGGCGCTGATGGGCACGAGTCTGACCGTGCGGCTGCGGCAGATGCGGCGCGTCTCCGAAGCGGTGAGCGCCGGCCGGCGCGAGGCGCGGGTGCCGAATCTCGGCGGCGACGAGATCGGGACGCTGGCAAAGGATTTCAACCTTATGCTCGATCGCCTCGCGGAGCGCGACGCCGAGATCCGGTTGAAGAGCGCGGCGCTGGACGCGGCGGTGAACAGCGTCGTCATCACCGATCGCGATGGCTGCGCGCAGTGGGCAAACCCCGCGTTCACTGCGATGACCGGCTACTCGCGCGAAGAGGTGATCGGGCACGACCTGGGCGAACTGGTGCGCTCCGGCCGGCAGAACGCCGAGTTCTACCGGCAGATGTGGGAGACGATTCTCGCCGGCCGCACGTGGAGCGGCGAACTCGTGAACCGGCGGAAAGACGGTTCGCTTTTCTCGGAGGAGATGACGATCGCGCCGCTGATCACCGAGCGCGGCGAGATCACGCACTTCATCGCGATCAAACAGGACATCAGCTCGCGGCGCGCCAACGAGGAGGCCTTGCGCGCGAGCGAGGAGCGGTTCCGCCAGGTCGTCGAGACGATCACGCAGGTGTTCTGGGTCACCGATGCCCAGCGCACCCGGATGCTCTACATCAGTCCCGGCTACGAAAAAATCTGGGGCCGGCCGCGCGAGGCGCTCTACCGCTCCATCAAAATCTGGATGGACGCGATCCATCCGGACGACCGCGGCCGTTTCACGGATCTCGCCGCGCTCCAGCGGCGCGGCGCTTACGACGAGACGTTCCGCATCGTGCGGCCGGACGGGAGCGAACGCTGGATACGCTCGCGCGCGTTTCCCGTGCGCGGCGCCGACGGCGAGGTGAACCGCATCGTCGGAGTGGCGGAGGACGTCACGGATGCGAAGCGGATCGAAGAACAGTTTCTGCGCGCCCAACGCCTCGAAGCCGTCGGCACGCTCGCGAGCGGCATCGCGCACGATCTGAACAACATTCTCTCGCCGATCTTTCTCGTCACCGGATTGCTCCGCTCGAGCCTGCATGAAATCCGCGATCTGGAAATGCTGCAGATGATCGAGAAGAGCGCGCACCGCGGCGCCGCGGTGATCCGCCAACTGCTCACCTTCAGTCGCGGCGCGCCGGGCGAGCGCGTCGTGTTGCAGTTGCCGCATCTCGTGAAGGAGATGGCGCACATCGCGAGCGAGACGTTCCCGCGCAACATCGAGGTGACGCAAAACATCCTGCCGGGCATCTGGTGCGTGCGCGCCGACCCGACGCAGCTCCACCAAGTGTTGATGAATCTCTGCGTGAACGCGCGCGACGCCATGCCGAACGGGGGGCGCCTCACGCTCGCGGTGCGCAACCTCTTCGTCGCCCCCGACTCGCCGCCGCGCGATCCGCCGCTCGCGCCCGGCCCTTACGTCGTGCTCGCGGTCGGCGACACGGGCATCGGCATCCCGGAGTCGATCCGCCACCGGATTTTCGATCCGTTCTTCACCACGAAGGGCGTCGGCGCCGGCACCGGGCTCGGGTTGTCGACGGCGCTCGGCATCGTGAAGGGCCACGGCGGCGCTCTGGGTGTGGAATCGGCGCCGGGCAACGGCACGACGTTCTCCATGTATCTCCCCGCGGAACCCACCGCCGAATCGTGCACCGAAAATCTGTCCGCGGATGTCTCGGCGCGCGGCGTGGGACAGTTGATCCTCGTCGTCGACGACGAGGCGCACGTGCGCGATACGCTGAAGACGTTGCTGGAACGCCACGGCTACCGCGTCGTCACCGCCGCGAACGGGCACGACGCGATGCTGAAAATCAACCCGCGCGCCGAGGGCCTGCGGGCGGTGGTGACGGACATCATGATGCCGGCGATGGACGGTGTGGCGCTCATCCGTGTGCTGCGGAAGATCGCGCCGAACGTGAAGGTGATCGCGACCAGCGGCCTCGGTCGCACCGTGCGGCAGGACGAGTTAAAGGCGCTCGGCGTGGACGACGTGCTGGCGAAACCGTTCGAGCCGGAAGCGCTGCTGCGCTTGCTCGAACACCAGCTCGCCCGCGTGTGAACGCGAGATTCTATTTGCGCCGCGCACCACGGCGGAAATTCTGGCCGCGTGAAGATTCACGTGCTGCCCTCCGGTCCGATCCAGACCATCGGCTACCTGCTCACCGAGTCGAAGACCGGCGTGGCGGTGCTCGTGGACGCGCCGGCGGACGTGTGGGAGAAAGTCCAGCCGCTGCTCGAGAAGGAAGGGTGCGTGTTGAAGGAACTCTGGCTCACGCACGGACATTGGGATCACACGCAGGATGCCGCGAAGATCAAACGCGCGAGCGGCGCGACGGTGCGCGCGCACCAGGCGGACCAGCACCTGATCGAGACGCCGGAAACGATGCGCGCCTACCTGATCCCCGGCCTCGAACTCGAAGCGGTGAAGATCGACGCGTTCGTGCGGCCGGGCGAAAGGCTCGCGGCGCTCGGGCGGGAGTTCGAGGTGCGGCACGTGCCGGGACATTGCCCGGGGAACGTGTTGTTCTACCAAGCCGAGGCGAAGGTCGCCCTCGTGGGCGACGCGCTGTTCAACGGCGGCGTGGGACGCTGGGATTTGCCAGGCGGGAGTTTCGAACTGCTCGAAGAATCGATCCACGGGCAAATCTACACGCTGCCGGACGACACCACGGTGTTGCCCGGTCATGGTCCGCGAACGACGGTCGGCGAGGAGAAGGAAGGCAACCCGTTCGTGCCGGGGGCGAGACGATGAAGGACTCGTGCGAATCGGTGCGCGCTGTAGCGGCGGTCTATGACCGCCGGCGCACGTTCGTTTCGGCGGTCATAGACCGCCGCTACAGCAAGGCGGGCGTGCGATGAAGGAACTCGATCACACTTGGTTCATGCGGCGCGCGATCGAGGTCGCGAAGCGCGGGTGGGGCGATACGCACCCGAATCCGCTTGTGGGTGCGCTGATCGTCGAGGGCGGCGAAGTCGTCGCCGAAGGCTATCACGCCAAGGCCGGCGAGGCGCACGCGGAAATCAACGCCCTGCGCGCGCTCGGCCGCCGACCGCACCCCGGCGCGACGCTCTACGTGACGCTCGAACCGTGCTGCACGCACGGCCGCACGCCGCCGTGCACGGACGCGATCGTCGAAAACAAATTCGCGCGCGTCGTGGTCGGCGCGACCGACCCGAATCCCGTGCACGCGGGACACGGATTCGACATCCTGCGCGCGGCGGGCATCGAGGTGATCCGCGGCGTGCTCGCGGCGGAGTGCGAGGATCTGAATTTGATTTTCAACCACTGGATCACGACGAAGCAGCCGCTGTTCGCGGCGAAGGCGGGCGTGACGCTGGACGGCAAGGTCGCGACGCGACTCGGCGAATCGAAGTGGATCACCGGCGGGACGGCGCGCGCGAACGGCCATTTGTGGCGGCGCTATTTTCCGTCGATCGCGGTCGGCGCGGGCACGCTCCGCGCGGACAACCCGCGCCTGACGTCGCGGCTCGAAGGCGGCGAGTGGTGCCCGATCCGATTCGTTTTCGACGGGCTGCTGCGCAGCGTGCTCGATAAGGCGATGCCGAATCTCTACACGGACGAGTTTCGCGAGCGCACGATCGTCGTGACGACGTCGCACGGCGGGCTCGGCTACGTGCGGAAACTGAATTCGATGGGCGTGCGCACGTGGATGCTGTCGAGCACGTCGCCGAAAGTGTCGTTCGTCGATTTTCGGAAGAAGTGCGCGGAGGAGGGCATCACGGGCGTCTTCTTCGAGGGCGGCGCGCAGCTCGTGAGCGAGCTGCTGCAGGCGCGCGAGCTGGATTACTTGTTCAGTTATCAGGCGCCGGTGCTTTTCGGCGACGACAAGGGCAAGACGATCTTTCGCGGCCTGCGCACGGAGCATCTCGCGAATGCGGTGCGGCTCGAGCACGTGCGGCACGAGACGCTCGGCGACGACGTGCTGACGCGCGGCTTCGTGAAGTATCCGGAGAAGATGTTCGTGGACGAGGCGACGTTCAGCAAACGGAGTTTGATCGAGTGATCCCGATGTGGGACAGCGCGCTCGCGCGCGCCACGATGCGGGAAGAGCGCGCGCAAGCGCGCTGACCTACGGTTTAACATGATCATCCATCTGGCTTCGGGAAATAAGCACAAGGCGCAGGAAATGCAGCGGCTCGCGGACGAGACGCCGGCGAGCCGCGGGCTCGGCGTGCGCGTCGTGCCGGCGGAGAAAATGCCGCACGTGAACGAGGACACCGGGACGTTCGTCGGCAACGCGCGCAAGAAGGCGGTGGCGCTCCAGGCGACGCTCGCGCCGGACGCGTGGGTGCTGGCGGACGACAGCGGCGTGTGCGTCGACGCGCTCGGCGGCGCGCCGGGCGTGGAGTCGGCCTACTACGCGGGGCCGCAGGGCGACGCGGCGGCGAATTTGCGCAAGCTCGCGGAGACGATGCGCGACGTGCCCGAGGGGAAACGCGCGGCCCGGTTCGTGTGCATGCTGTTGTTGCGCGGGCCGGGCGGCGAGGAACACGTGTTCGAGGGACGCTGCGAGGGCGTGCTCTGTCGCGAGCCGCGCGGCGGAAAAGGTTTCGGCTACGATCCGCTGTTCGTGCCGGAGGGTTTCGCGTGCACGTATGCGGAGCTGAGCGAGAGCGACAAGAACGAGATCAGCCATCGCGGGCGCGCGTGGGCGCAGTTGGCCGAGTGGCTGGCGGGGCGGGCTTAGCGGGCGGGGATGCCGCGGTGTCGCGGCGACCCCGGACGAGTGCGCGCGATTTGTAGGAGCGGCTTTATGCCGCGATTCGGACGTGGCATGCGCAACGCAGCAATCGCGGCATAAAGCCGCTCCTACAGGGCACGGGACGCGAACTCGGGGTGGCGCGGTGCCTTCCATCCCGCGCGGGAGGATTTTCAGCGCGGGCTGAAGCTCCGCGCTACGGGCGTCAGAGGCCGGTGATCGTCGTCTTCAACGTGGTGTATTCGCTGGGCGAGAGTTCGGTGTAGTGGAGGCGCTGGGTGTTGAGAAGGATGGGCTCGAGCGGGACGTCGTGGTTGGCCGTGCTGAGACTTTGGTGCAGGCCCCAATAGCGGCCGGCGCCGGAATAGATGCGGATGCTCCAGGGCTCGGTGGCGACTTCGCTGGCGAACATCGCCACCATCGAGCCGCGGATGTAGAGGCCGGTGCCGGCCCAGTTTTCGAGCAGGCGCGGGTAGTTGTGCACGCCGCCGCTGTGCTGGCGCGAAGTCGTCTCGACGATGCCGGTGAGCAGGCAGGCGGAAATCTCGGTTTCGGTGGGCGCGAACTTGTAGTCGCGCGTCGTGGCGGTGGCGCCGCTCGTGCTGGTGCCTTGGAAGGGCGTGGGCGTGAGCGCGACGCTCTGGTTGGTGCCGTCCATCGAGTTGCTCGAGCTGGGATTCGAGGTTTGCCAGGACGTGGAGTAGGGCGCGCTGCTGGTTTGGTCGGAGCGGGTGTTGCCGCTGAGCGCGTCGCACCAGCCGGAGGATTGCGTGTAGGCGTAGGGCGAACCGGAGGTGCCGCTGCCGCTCTGCGTGTAGAGCGGTTGCGAGAGGATCGTGATCGCGTCGGCCATGACGGCGGCGAGGTATTCGCTGGTGGATTCGCGATAGCGGCCGCTGTAGCCGCCGGGGTCGGTGGTGGAGGTGGCGCTGGAGTTGATCGTGCCGTCGGCGTTGAAATGGCCGAGGAGGTAGAGCGCGTCGTTCGTGGTGAAACTGAAACCGGTGTAGCCGCTGGTGGCGATCGACGTGGTGGGACCGCGGCCGTTGACGAGGCGCACGCCGGAATCGAGGCGCGCGGGCACGCCGGCGGTGAGCACCTTGCCGGCGGCGCTCTCGGCGTCGACGGATTGGAGGTAGATGGTGATGCCGTCGAACCACGGCGTGTTGCTGCCGGCCACGAAAAGCGCGGAGGCGGGCACGGGGACGGGCGTGTCGGTCGCGGGGTTCGCCGTGACGTAGTAGATTTTGAACGGATCGGCGGCGACGGTGTCGGCGGCGGAGAGCCAGTAGCCGCTCTGGTCGTTGCTCGGAGCGAGGCCGGCGACGCTGCTCTGCTTTACCCAGGTGAAGGTGCGGCTGAGTGTCGTGGCGCCTTTGGTGGCGTTGAGGACGATGGTGCCGGTGTTGGTCGTGCCGGAGGTCGAAATGCTGGTGAGCCAAAAGCGATTGTGGCCGGTGCCATTGCCGTAGACGCTGCCCGAGGTGAGGACGGAGCTGCTGCTGGCGCCGAAGCCGCCGGTGGCGGTGCCGGTGATGGTGCCGACGGAGAAGGTCCAGTTCGCGGTGTCGTCCACGCCGCCGACGTAGACGCGCATCTCGGTGGAGGCGGCGGTGAGGAGGAAGCCGGCGGTGTTGCTCGTCGAGGGGACGACGTAGCGATCGTTGGTGAGGACGGCGACGTTGGCGGGCGAGGCGGCGTTGTCGACGACGATGGGGATGATCTGCTGGTCGAGGAGCGTCGTGGCGCCGCCGGAGGCGTATTGCGTGAGGCGGAGGCCGGTGATGCCGGCGGTCGGTGTGTGCGTGTGCGAGGACTCGTCGGCGCTGGACGTGTAGACGG
This sequence comes from Opitutia bacterium, assembly GCA_016187945.1. Taxonomy (GTDB): domain Bacteria; phylum Verrucomicrobiota; class Verrucomicrobiia; order Opitutales; family Opitutaceae; genus Didemnitutus. The sequence goes on along the minus strand of JACPIT010000016.1, from coordinate 65,864 downwards.
TGGTCCAACTGGCGGTGCCGCTGTAAGGATCGGCCGAGGAGGTTTCCTCGATTTTGAATTGTCCCGCGTAGGCCGTCGGCGCGGCGGCGGCGATCTGGCGGGTGCTGCCGACGACGACAGAGCCAGGCGCGTAGATGGTGGCCTGGGAGCGCTCCACGACGTCGATCGAGTTGGTGCTGGAGAAGCTGTTGAAGGAACTGCCGGTGCCGAGGCCGAGCGCGGCGCTGGTGGCGGCGCTGTTCAGGATGGAGTTGCTCCAGTTGAAATGATTCGGGCGCGCGGGGTTGAAGACGGTGCTGGTGGTGGCGCCGTTGAGCGTGCGATCGACGGTCATCTTGAAGCGCGTCATGTCGAAATCGATTTTCGAGATCGGGCGGGGAGCGAAGGTCGCGGTGTTGCGGCTGAAGGGGTGGCCGTTGCTGTTGGTGGCGCGGCGGAGGTCGTAGAAAAACGCGTCCTGAAACGTGTAGGTGTTGCTCGCGTAGCTCGGCGTGGCGCTGTCGGCGTAGCCGGTGTCGGCGAGATCGCCGCCGGCGCCCTTGGGGATGCGGAGGACTTGATTGGAGCCGACGGAGGTGTCGGTGCGGTAGGCGTTGGGGAGGAGGTTCACGTAGGCGTTGTTCGCGCCGTAGCTCGGCTGGCCGGGGAGGACGATCTCGGTGAGCGAGTGGGTGCCGTCGGTGTTCACGGTGTTGAGCCAGCAGCGATAGGAGCGCGCGCGCATGGTGACGGTGGTGGCGTCGGGGAGCGTGCCGGTGCGGGCGCCGTCGTCGGGGTTGACGACGATGTAGAGGCCGGCGCGGCGGGAGAATTTGTTCTGCACCATGCCGGCGGTGTCGCTCGTCGCGGCGGGTTCGACGATGTAGCGGCCGCCGTTGTCGGTGGCGGTGTTGTCGATGCCGGGGAGGACGAGTTCGGTGACGCCGTGGACGCTGGTGCGGAAATTGCCGCCGTAGCTCGAGGTGGCGAAGGATTTGAAGTTCGCGAGCTGCGTGGCCGTCGGCGTGGAGCTGCTCGAGCCGCTGTTAGAGGAGTAGAAGTGGTCGCGCCAGATCGAGCCGCTGTAGATGTTGGTGGCGGTGCCGGAGGGGTTTTGGAAATAGAGCGCGCCGGAGCCGCCGGGACCGGTGTCGGCGCCGTCGTATTCGTTGTAGATGGTGCCCTTGTAGCCGGTGTTGGCGAAGAAGCCGCCCTTGGCGGTGACGCGGTCGGTGAAGCGGATGGTGTTGGCGAAACCGGATTGGCTGCGGGAGATGAAATTGCCGTTCGAGTGGACCGGGCCGCTGATCGTCATGTTCGCGCCGGGCGAGACCTCGAGGTCCTTGTTGTAGAAAATGGCGAACTGGAAGAGCGGGATCTCGGTGACGGAGAGTTGCTGCCGCGCGTAGGCGGTGACGGCGCCGACGGCGGTGTGCGACATGGTGGACTTGGCGATGATGTCGACGTTGCCCGTGGCGACTTGAAGGCCGTAGTTCGGATCGCTCGTGTCGGTGACGGCGCGGAGATTTTGGGAACTGGTCAGGCCGGCGTAGATTTCCGAGTCGGCGGGTGCGGAAAAATCCGTGGCCAGCACGCTGTCGGGCGGCATGTAGATGTCGGAGAACCGGCGCGCGCCGAGGTTGCGGATTTTGTAGAGCTTCGTGGTGATCTGCTCCGAGCCGTAGAGGGCGACGTTTTCGGCCATGTTGCGCGCGCGCAGGACGAGGCGCTGGCGCTCGTTCGAGCGGCGCTCGCCGACGGTGTATTTCAGGACGCTGCCGGTGAGCAGCGCCAACATGAAAACGAAAAAGATGACGACGATGAGCGCGGAGCCGCGTCGATCGCGAAAGCGGGAGACGGAGAGCATGGGTGTGGGCATGGGAGTCATTTCCGCGGGGAGATCGTGTAGTTGAAGCTGGAGCTGGAGAGCAGGTTGTTGGTCGCGGTGCCGTTGATGACCTCGACGTTGACGGAGACGCTGTAGTTGGTGGGCGTGTCGGCGTCGGTTTCCGTGGCGAAGATCGGGTAGTAGTAGGCGGGATTGGAGCCGGCCTGGAGGCGACCGCGCGTGCTGCCGACGATCTGGCGCGAGCCGGTGATCGTGGGCGTCGTGCGGAGATTGACGGCGTTGAGAAGCGTCGTGAGCGGACTGCCGCTGCCGGTGGCGCCGAAGTCCTGACTCTCGTAATAACGGATCGGCGCGCGCACGCTCGTGTCGGTGGCGACGCGGTAGTAGATGCGGAATTGGCGGACGTTCGAGGTGGCGTCGTCGGTATCGACGCGTGAGACGAGCACGACGCAGTCGCCGTAGGCGAGCTGCGTGCCGTAGGAGTCGGATTGCAGCGTCGAGACGTCGCTGGTGAGGTTCACGCTCGCGTCGAGCGCCTGGTAGTTGGGGAAGACGTAGAACTCGGTGGAGTCGAGCGTCTCCTTCGACATCTGGGCGATGAAGTAGCGGAGCGAGGCGTTGGTCGCGAGGCGCTCGGTGTCGCGATACATGATTTTCAGGCCCATGACGAAAATGCTCATCGCGCCGCCCATCGCCATGCCGACGATGGTCATCGAAATAAGCGCTTCGACGAGAGTGAAGCCGCGCGCGGCGCGGCGACGGTGCGGGGCGCGCGTGGAGATCGGTGACGTGGCGCGGTCGCGCGCGCCGGAGGGAGTGGAGGAGGTTTTCATTGGTCGTAGCGCGTGCGGAGGAACACTTCGCGATCGATCGCGGTGCGCGTGCGCGCGCCGTCGACGTAGCTGTAGGAGTAGACGATCGTGATTTTCTTCACCTCGCTGACGTCGCGGGAGACGTCGGGGATTTCGTCGATCCACACCCAGACGTGGAGCGTGAGCGGCTGCGACGACGTGCCGCTGACGCTCGAGAGCGAGAGCGGGCCGACGATATTGTCGGGGACGTCGAGGCTCGCCGCGGTCGCGGACTCGGACGGGCGGCTCGTCGGTGCACCGCCGGCGGTCTTGCACTGGAGCCAGGTGACTTGGTCCTGATTCAGGCGGACGCGGATGTAGGGCGCGGCTTTGCTGCTGGCTCCCGGGAAGGCGTCGTAGGTGGTCTGGTCGGGGTCGGTGCTCGTGCTCGGGACGAGCGCGGTGTAGTCGAACGTCTTGATTTGTTCGACGATCCCGTAGACCAAGCTCGTCGCGGCGGCGTGCAGCACGCTCGATTCGGTGACGCGGCGCGATTGGATGAACGCACCGAGGAAGCCGAGCAGCGTGGTCGCCATGAGCGTCATCGCGAACATGGTTTCGACGAGCGTGAGGGCGCGGGTGCTGCGAAAGCGGCAGACGGTGCGAGCGGCCGGGGCGGGCGAGGGCGCGGTGTGCATGCGTCCATTATGCCTGCGCCGGGCTAAGGCCGACATGGCCGAGGGCTCACCGCAGAAGCCTCCCGGGAAAAGGGAGGCTTTCGCCTCCCGGGGCGTAAATCATCGATTGCGTGAGTGGTAGGAGCGGTTTTCCGGTCGTCCGACGCCTTGGCGTTGGATGAACGCCGCGACTGGCTCGATGCGCGCGCCGCGTGCGAATCGCGGCGTAAAGCCGCTCCTACAACCGAGGCCGCCGCGCGCCTACATCGATTCGCGCTGCGCCTCGGTGTAGAGCGCGGCGGCTTGGGCGCGGCGCTGGATGCCGAGCTTGTCGAAGATCGTCGCGAGGTAGTTCTTCACGGTTTTCTCCGTCAAATTGAGCTGCTCGCCGATTTCCTTGTTCGTCATGCCCTCGGTGAGCAGCGCGACGACCCGCTGTTCCTGAAACGAGAGCGCCTTGATCTTGTCGACGGGGCTCAACTCCGGGCCGCGGCGCACGAGGCTCACGACCTGGCCGGCGAGCGTCGGATCGAGGACGGAGCGGCCGGAGGCGACTTGAAGAATCGCGGCCGCGAGCGTGGCGCTGTCGTTGTCCTTGAGCAGATAACCGTAGGCGCCGGCGGCGATGGCTTGCTGGACGTTGCGCTCGTCGGTGGCCGACGTGAGGATCAGCACGCGCACGGTCGGCAGGTGATCTGAAATTTCCCGGCACGCAGCGAAGCCCGGTTTGTCCGGCAAACGCAAGTCGGGCAGCACGAGGTCGGGCTTCAAGCGCGTGGCAGCCGCGACGCCCGCGACAGCGGTGCCTTCTTCGCCGACTATCTCGATGTCGGCGCGGTCCTCGAGCGCGGCGCGCAGACCGAGGCGGATCAACGGACTGTCGTCGACGAGCAGAACGCGGACGCGGCGGATCGGGGCGGCACTCATGGGGCGGAAGCAACGGGCAACGTGAGCAGAACGCGAGTGCCTTTTCCCGGCGCAGACTCGACCTGCAACGTGCCGCCGATCGCCGTGGCGCGCGCGCGCATGTTGGCGAGGCCGTGGCCGCCGGCGCCGGTTTGCCCGAGAGAAAAGCCCGCGCCGTCGTCGGCGATCGCGAGCGCCAGCGCGCCCGCGTCGTGCGCGGCGCGCACGGTGATGCGCTGCGCGCGGCCATGGCGGATGCTGTTGCTGACGGCTTCGCGGACGATGTTGACCAACTCGGACGCATGCTCGGCGGAGATCAGTTCGAGCGCTGCCGGATCGAAGCGCTGTTCGACCGACACGTGGTCGGGCACGATGCCCTTGAGCGTGGAAGCGAGCGCGGTCGGGAAAGATTCGCGGCGCAGGTTCACCGGTTCGAGCTCGCGGATGTAGGCGCGGACTTCCTGGTTCAGGCGGCGCAACTCGGCGACGCATTGGTCGAGCCGCTCCTCGATCACCGGCGCGGCGGTCATTTTTTTGCGGACGCTTTCGAGCGCGAGGCTCACGGCGTAGAGCGTCTGGCTCATGTTGTCGTGCAACTCGCGGCCGAGTTTGATGCGCTCCTCGAGCGAACGGTCGAGCAGCGTGCGGCTGACCTGCAAATCCTCCTCGGCGCGGCGTCGGGCGTCGTGCTCGCGGTCGAGCGCGACGCCGCGTTCGACGGTGAGGCGGGCGAATTGCTCGAGACCCGCCGCGTCGCGGCGCCACGGAGCGCGCGTGTCGCGCTCCGATGTCGGACGCGAACCGGCGAGGCTGAATACGAGCGGCACCGAGCCGAGCACGAGCGCGAGAAAAATCGTGGTGACGAACAGTCGCTGATGCGACCGGCGCAGGCGCTCGAGCGTGGGCGAGTTGCCCGTTGCTGTCACCGCCCACTCCGTCTGTCCGGCGAGCGGCACGACCGCGAACACGGCGTCCGGTGAAACCGGCGCTGCGGCGGGGGCGCGTTGCAGTTGCACGTCGGCCTGCACGAGTGCGCTCAGATTGCGGCGGTAGGGCTCGTCCCATTTGTCGGGCGACCGAGGGGCGAGGCGCAGCGCTGCTTCCAACGAGCGACCGAGGCGCTCGGCGGATTCGACACGTGCGGACGCTTCCTGTCGCAGCCACCAGGCCTGCAGCGAAAACGCTGCGATCAAAAACACCCCGACGAGGGTGATCGAGAGCAGCAGCGCGCGGGCGAGGGGAGTCATGGCAGCGTTTTCGACCGTGTCTTAGCCAGCGCGCCGAGTCCCGTCAAAATCTTCGACAAACGGTCCCCGAACACTACTTTGACCGTTCTTTTCATGAAGTCGTTCTACCTGACCACCGCCATTGACTACGTCAACGGCTCGCCGCATCTCGGCCACGCCTACGAAAAGGTGCTGTCCGACGTCATCGCGCGCACGAAGCGCATGCAGGGGCACGACGTCTTCTTCCTTACCGGCACCGACGAGCACGGCCAGAAGATCCAGCAGAGCGCGCGCGCCAAGGGCGTGCCGACGCAGCAGTTCGTCGACGAGACCGCGGCGGAGTTCGTCCAGCTCGCGAAGCTCCTCAATCTCTCGAACAACGACTTCATCCGCACCACCGAGCCGCGCCACAAGCAGGTCGTGCGCGATTGCCTGCAGCAGCTCTTCGACAAGGGCGAGATCTACAAGGCGGAATACCAGGGTTTCTACTCGCCGCGCCAGGAGCAGTTTTTGCAGGAGAAGGACCGCCTGCCCGACGGCAAGTGGCCGGAAATTTTCGGCGAGGTGATCGAGATCACCGAGAGCAACTACTTCTTCAAGCTGCGCGCCTACCAGCAGTGGCTGATCGACTACATCACGGCGCACGAAGACTTCGTGTTTCCCGCGCACCGCCGCAAGTCCCTGCTCGAGTTCCTCAGCGAGCCGCTCAACGACCTCTGCATCTCGCGCCCGAAGGACCGCCTCGAGTGGGGCATTCCGCTGCCGTTCGACGAGAACTACGTCACCTACGTGTGGTTCGACGCGTTGCTGAACTACTACACCGCGGTGAAGGACAACGGCCGCTGGCCCGCCGACTACAACGTCATCGGCAAAGACATCCTCATCCCCGCGCACGGCATCTACTGGCCGATCATGCTGCACGCACTTGGCCTGCCGCCGCCGAAGGGCCTGCTCGTGCACGGTTGGTGGTCGATCAACGGCGCCAAGATGTCCAAGAGCACCGGTAACTTCGTCGATCCGGTCGAGTTCACGAAAACCTGGAACGTCGACTCGCTGCGTTACTTCCTCGTGCGCGAGATGACGGTCGGCATGGACGCGGACTTTTCGCAGGAGCAATTCCTCGTCCGCTACAACAGCGAGCTCGCGAACAACCTCGGCAATCTCGTCAACCGCACGCTGAACATGACGACGCGCTTCGCCGCGGGCGTCGTGCCGACGTTCGAGGTCACTGAGGACCCCGAGCGCGAGTTGCAGGCGCTGTGGCCGAAGACGCGCGACGAGTTCCTCGCGCTCTGCGACGACTTCCAATTCCACATCGCCCTCGAACGCGCGATGCAGTTCATCACCGCGACGAACGCCTACATCGAGAAGCGCGCGCCGTGGAAGCTCGCCAAAGACCCGTCGCCCGCTGCGCAAGCGCAGCTCCGCACGACGCTCGCGACGATCGCCGAAGCGCTGCGCCTCGGCTCCGCGCTGCTCTGGCCGGTGATGCCCGCCGCCGTCGACAAGATCCGCGGCGGCCTCGCGTTGCCGGCGCTTGCGCAATGGGAAGGCGAACTCGAGTGGGGCGGCCGCCTCGCCGGCGCCAAGCTCGGCGCGGTCGACATTCTGTTCCCGAAGCCGCCGACGGAGAGGAAGGCCTGACGCGGATGAATGCGGTGAGCGCGCTCGTAAGGTGGTCGTCGCTGGGGACAGAGGCGACCACCTCGAGTCTTCCTGCGCAAGCGGGTAGGGCGAACCGTCCTCGGTGAGCCGCGGCTCGGCGGGACGCCTCGCCCTACCACTCATTCCATGCTCCACCTGCCGATCAATCCCGCGACGAACTCCACGCCGGAGGCGTTGCGGGCGTTTTTAGGTGACTGCGCCGAGCGGGCGCGCGCCGCGGGCCGGCCGCAGCTCGTGAGCATCAGTGTCGCGGTCGAGAGCCTCGATCCGCTCGCTGTGCTCGAATCGATCTTCGAGGAACGCGAGCAGCATTTCTACATCGAGCGACCGAGCTCCGGCTTCGCCGTCGCCGGAGCGGAGGCGGTGCTGTCGTTCGAGGCGCACGGACCGCAGCGCTTCGCCGCGGCGAAGGAGTTCATCGCGCAGACGCTCGCACAAACCATCGCGGTCGGCCCGCTCGACGAGGCGTTCGCGGGACCGCACTTCTTCGTGGCGGCTGGATTCGCCGATGAGGCGGCGGACGGTGCGGCATTTCCGGCGTTGCGCGTGTTCGTGCCTCGCTGGCAGGTGTCGCGCCGCGGCGACGGTTCGGTCGCGGTCGCCAATCTCGTCATCACGCCCGAGCTGCCGATCGACCTCGTTACCGCCAAAGTCGCGAAGGCGCACGCGAAGTTCCGCGCGTTCGACTACTCGGCTGCGCGCAATCGCGAGCGTCCGTCCGCTCCGAAACAGATCGAGGAAATCGGCGGCACTGGCGCTTATCAGCGTGCCGTCGCGGCGGGGCTCGAAGGCATCGCGCGCGGCGACTACGAGAAAATCGTGCTCGCACGCGCGCAGCGATTGACGACGGCCGAACCGTTTCACCCGCTCGGCGTGCTGAATCATCTGCGCCAGCGCTACCCGGGGTGCTACGCGTTCTCGGTGGCAAACGGCAAAGGTCAGAGCTTCATCGGCGCGTCGCCGGAGCGACTCGTGCGCGTGGCGGAAGGCCGCATGCACACGGAGGCGCTCGCCGGCTCGGCGCCGCGCGGCAAATCCGCGAGCGAGGATGCTGGGCTCGCCCGCGCGCTCGCCCAGGACGACAAGGAACTGCGCGAGCACCGCTTCGTCATCGCGGCGATCGGGCGACGTCTCGCCGATCTCAGCATTCAACTGGAGCACGCGGGGCAGCCGCGGCTGCTTGGGCTCGCGAACGTCCAGCACTTGCACACGCCGATCAGCGCGACGCTGCCGAGTAGAGTTCACATTCTCGATCTCGTGGCCCGATTGCACCCGACGCCCGCCGTTGGCGGCACACCGCGCGAGCGGGCGGTGCCGGCGATCGCGCAACTGGAGCCATTCGCGCGCGGGCTCTATGCGGGCACCTGCGGCTGGGTCGATCACCGTGGCGGCGGCGAGTTCTTCGTCGGGCTGCGCTCGGCGCTGGTCGACGGTTGCACGGCGACGGCCTACGCGGGCGCCGGCATCGTGGCGGGCTCCGATCCGGAGAAGGAGTTCGCCGAGACCGAGCTGAAGTTCTGCGCGCTGATCGAGGCGCTGACGGAGAGCTGAGGGAGGGACCACTGATTGACGCTTAAGAACACTGATGGACGAAGACCTCCATTTATGAGTGTTCATCAGTGTTCATAAGTGGTTTCAAAAAGAGCCATGGCCGAACTCGATTTCCGCAACGTGAATTCGCTCTGGGGCAGCGTGCTCGTGGAGACGCTGGCGCGACTCGGTGTGCGGCAAGCGGTGATTTCGCCCGGCTCGCGTTCGACGCCGCTCACGATGCAATTCGCGCGCCACCCGCAATTCGAGGCGATCCCGGTGCTGGACGAGCGTTCGGCGGCGTTTTTCGCGCTCGGGCTGGCGCGGCAATCGCGTCGGCCGGTCGTGCTGCTGTGCACGAGCGGCACGGCGGGGGCGAACTACTTTCCGGCGATCGTCGAGGCGCGGGAGAGCGGTGTGCCGTTGCTCGTGATTACGGCGGATCGTCCGCCGGAGATGCGCGAATGCCGCTCGGGGCAGACGATCGATCAGCAGAAGCTCTTCGGCGGTTACGTGAATTTCTACCACGAGCTGAGCGTGCCGGAGGCGAGCGTGGCGTTGCTGCGTTACCTGCGGCAGACGGTCGCGCACGCGGTGGAGCGCACGCACTGGCCGGTCAGCGGGCCAGTGCATTTGAACGCGCCGTTTCGCGATCCGCTGCCGCCGACGAAGGATGGAGTCGCCGAGGCGCTGAAGGGCGAAATCACCGAAGAGTTTTTCGCGCATTTGAATGAACAGGTAGGGCGGACCGGCCCGGTCCGCCGTGAACGTGATGTTGCCCTCGCGGCGGACCGGGCCGGTCCGCCCTACCTGCCGAAGGCGGGAGCGCGCGGAGTGATTGTCGCGGGCCAGGTGCGCGTGGCGGATGCGGCGGGTTATGTGCGCGTGGTCGGCAAACTGGCGAAGCGGCTGGGGTGGCCGGTGCTGGCGGATGCGTTGTCGCCGCTGCGGAATTTCGCGTCGCTGGTGCCGGGACTCATCACGCGCTACGACGTGATCGCGCGCTCGGCGGAGTGGACGAAGGAACTGCAACCCGCGCACGTGCTCTGCTTGCACGACTGGCCGACGAGCAAGGCGCTGCGGCAATGGCTCCAGAGCGGCGACCTGCCGGTGACGTTCGTGACGACGTGCGCGGACAATCCCGATGCGCTGCACAGTGCCACGCGCGTCGTGCGGGCGGATGTGGCGGATTTTGCGGCGCATGTGCGCGTCCGGCCGGCGCCGCGCGAGTGGGCGCGTCGTTGGGTCGAGTTGGAGCGGCGGATCGAGGCGCGGTTGCGACGCGGGCTCGCCGGGGCGGAGGCGATGTTCGAAGGGCAGGCGAGTGCTTTGCTACCGCGCATGCTGCCCAAGGCGACGACGGTGATGTTCGCCAACTCCATGCCGGTGCGCGACGCGGAGTATCTCTGGCCGGCGAACGATCGCGCGCACGTCGTGCACTGCAATCGCGGGGCGAATGGCATCGACGGCACGCTGTCCACGGCGATCGGGCTGGCGCATCGCGGTGCACCGGCGGTGCTCGTGACGGGCGATCTGTCGCTGCTGCACGACACGAATGGTTTTCTGCTCGCGCGCGAGTTGCGCGGCAGTCTGACGGTCGTGCTGATGAACAATGACGGCGGCGGGATTTTCGAGCACCTGCCCGTGGCGTCGTTCAATCCGCCGTTCGAACGGTTTTTCGCGACGCCGCAGTCGATCGACTTCGCGAAGCTTTGTGCGACGTATGGCGTCGGCTACACGCGCGTGCGCGACTGGCGGCATTTCGAGAAACTGGTCGCGAAGTTGCCCTCGCGCGGCGTGCGCGTGCTCGAGGTGCGCACGGATCGGAGGCGCGACGCGGCGTTCCGCAAGGCGCTGTTCGCGGCGGCGGCGAGGTGACGCTGCGCGATTGTTGGAGGGCCCGGCTCCTGCCGGGCCGGGCGGAGCAACGGAGCGCGAATGACGTTCGCGGCCCGGCTGGAGCCGGGCCCTCCAGTTGCGGAGGAGGCGCGCGCGAGCGCGCTGCCCACGAAGAAGCCCGCGGCTTGTGACCGCGGGCGGGGATTCGTTTTTCGCCGGTCGGAGACCGGCGCTACTTACGGGAAGAGCCCGCGCTTGGCTTTCGCTTCGGCGACGCGCGCGATGCCGAGGACGAGGGCGGCGGTGCGGCGCGAGCAGTTGAATTTCTTTTTCGTCTCGTCGACCGAGGCCTTCGCCTTCGCGAGCATCTTGTGGAGCTTTTCGAAGACTTCCTCCTTCGACCAGTAGTAGGCGGATTGGTTTTGCAGCCACTCGAAGTAGGAGACGATCACGCCGCCGGAGTTGCAGAGCACGTCGGGGATCAGCTCGATGTCGCCGCGCTCGGCGAGGATTTTGTCGGCTTCGTTTGTCGTCGGCCCGTTGGCGCCTTCAGCGACGAGGCGGCACTGGAGCTTGCCGGCATTCTTGTCGGTGATGACGCGTTCGAGCGCGGCGGGAATGAGGACGGTGCACGGTTGGACGAGCAGTTCGTCGTTCGTGAGCGAGTCGCCGCCCTTGTAGCCTTGCAGCGAGCGATTCGCGGCGACGTAGGCGAGGGCGTCTTTCAGGTTGATGCCATTCTTGTTGTAGACGCCGCCGGTGAAGTCGGAGATGCCGATCACCTTCGCGCCCCACGCGGACATGGCGAGGGCGGTTTCGCTGCCGACGTTGCCGAAGCCTTGGACGATGACGCTCGTCTCGGCGGCCTTGATGCCCATGTCGGTGAGGTAGGCCTTGGTGAACCAGGCGACGCCTTCGCCGGTGGCTTCGCGGCGGCCGAGCGAACCGCCGAGCGCGATCGGTTTGCCGGTGATGACGCCGGGATCGTAGTGGCCGACGTGGTTGGAATAGGTGTCCATCATCCACGCCATGACTTGTTCGTTCGTGCCGACGTCGGGCGCGGGGATGTCGAGGTTCGGTCCGATGAACGTCGCGATCTCCTGCATGTAGCGACGCGAGAGGCGTTCGAGCTCGTTGGTGGACATGTCGCGGGCGTTGACGACCACGCCGCCTTTGGCGCCGCCGAAGGGCAGGCCGACGAGCGAGCATTTCCAGCTCATCCACATCGCCAGCGCGGCGACTTCGCCGAGCGTGACGTCCTGGTGGAAACGGATGCCGCCCTTCGCGGGACCGGTGGAGATGTTGTGCTGCACGCGGTAACCCTCGAAGGTTTCCACGCGGCCGTCGTCCATGCGGACGGGGAGGCTGACGGTGAGGGTGCGGCGCGGTTGCTTGGTGCGCTCGCGCACGCCCGCTTCCATGCCGAGGATGTCGGCGGCAGCGTCGAATTGGTGGCAGGCCTGCTGGAAGACAGGCGAGCTGTAGATGCTCTTGGCGAGGGACATTGGATAACAGAGTTTGGCCGTGGCGGCCGGGGGTTGTTTGCGCACCACAATGCGAGCGGGAGGCCCTTTAGCAATTGGCTTCCCGCCCGCCGCCGCCTTCAATGAAACCGCCTAATTGCGAGAGTAACGGGCATGATTTATGGGAGCGCTCGCCAGATTTTTGTCGTGGTCGCTGCAGAAGCTCACCTTCGGCTTGCTGCTGCTGGCGCTTGGCCTGACGGGATTCGGGCTGTGGCTCTTCCTGCGCGACAATGTCGACTTCGACCTGCGCCGGCAGGATCTGATCCGCGCGCTCACCGGCGAAAACCGAAAGCTTCGCGAAGCGCTCAAGGACGTGCAGGTGCGGATCGACGGCATGACGGCGGACGCGACCCGCAACGAGCAACGCGCCGCGGAAGCCGCGCGCCTCGCGAACGAGTTGGACGCGCTCAACAGCGGCCTGAACCGACTCACCACCTCCGGCGATCAGGTGAAACTCAACGACGAGCGCCTCGCGCGCCTGCGTCTGACCGAGAAGGAGTCCCGCGCGCAGGTCGCGGCGCTGCGTGAGGCGCTGAAGCGCGCGCAGTGGGAAAAGGACGGACTCGAGATCGCGCTCGGGAAACTGGACGTGCAAATCCAAGCCGCCGAGCGCCAGAAATCGAAGATCATGCACTATGCACTCGCGGCGTGGGAGAAATTCGGCCGGCGCGTGCTCATCGCGGTCGCGGTCTGGTTTCTCGCTCCGCCGCTCGGACGCATGGTCGCGTTCTTCGTCGTGGCGCCGTTCATCTCGAGTCGCGCGCCGGTGCGACTCGGCACGCCGGCGCCGGTGGACGTGACGGTGCGCGGCAGCGATGCCTCGGTCGACGTCGTGCTCGAACCCGGCGACGTGCTGTGGGTGAAGGAGAAATTTCTCCAGGCCTCCGACGAAGGGCTGCTGAAGCGCACGCGCTGGCTGCTCGATTGGAGCATGCCGCTGACGTGCCTCGCCGCGGGGTTGAAGGAGTTGATCGAGATGCGCAACGCCGCGCCCGAGGCGAAACTCCGCGCGACGTTCTCGAGTCAGGACGACGCGCACGTCGAACTCGCGGTCGTGACCGTGCCCGCCGGTGCGAGCCTCGTGTTGCGGCCGAGTTATCTCGCGGGGCTCATCGGGCCGCTCGGGCGCAAGGCGACGGCGATCCGGCGGCATTGGCGGCTGTTCGCGCTGCAATCGTGGGCGACGGGGCAGTTCCGGTATTTCGAGTTCGTCGGCCCGTGCACGTTGCTCCTCGCAGGCAGTCGCGGTGTGCGCGCGGAGGTGCTCGCGGCTCAGCCCGGCCTGCCGGTGCCGGGGCGGCGCGCGAATCAGGACGCGACGATCGGTTTCACGCCGGGGCTGGCGTATCGGCCGGTGCGCGCGGAGACGTTCTGGGCGTATTTCCGCGGGCAGAATCCGCTCTTCGACGACCTGTTCGAGGGCACGGGCGTGTTTCTCTGCCAGCAAACCTCCGCGAAGGGCGAGGCGGCCGAGCAGCGGAAGTGGATGGCGAGCCTGCGCGACGGACTGTTGCGCGTGTTCGGCCTTTGAGCGTTTGCGGCGCGCCCGAGTTTGGTTAGCCGTCTTCCGATGCCCTTGTTCAAACTGCACGCCGATTACCAGCCCACGGGCGACCAGCCGCAGGCGATCGATAAACTCGTCGCCTCGCTGCGCGCGGGCAATCGCGACCAGACGCTCCTGGGCGTCACGGGCTCCGGCAAGACGTTCACGATGGCCAATGTCATCGCGCAGCTCGACCGGCCGACGCTGATCATCTCGCACAACAAGACGCTCGCCGCGCAGCTCTACTCGGAGTTCAAGAATTTCTTCCCCGAGAACGCGGTCGAATACTTCGTCAGCTACTACGATTACTACCAGCCCGAGGCCTACGTGCCGTCGAGCGACACCTACATCGAGAAGGACTCGTCGATCAACGAGGAGATCGAGCGCCTGCGCATCTCGACCACGAGTTCGCTCGTGAGCCGGCGCGACGTGATCGTGGTGGCGAGCGTGTCGTGCATCTACGGCCTGGGTTCGCCCGAGGAGTTTTCCGAGATGCGCATCCAAATCCGCCGCGGCGAGGAAATGGGCCGCCAGAAACTCTTGGAACGGCTCGTCGACAATCTCTACGAGCGAAACGACTACGAACTGAAACGCGGCGCGTTCCGCGTGCGCGGCGACGTCGTCGACGTGATGCCGGCCTACCTCGAGCACGGGTTGCGCGTGGAGTTTTTCGGCGACGAGGTCGAGGCGCTGACGGAGTTTGAGCCTCTGACCGGCGCGGTGCTGCGCAAGATCGACCAATTCGATCTCTATCCGGCGAACCAATACGTCACCTCGCGCGACCGGCTCGAGGGCGCGATCGCCGGCATCAAGCGCGAGCTCGAGCAGCGCGTGGCGTTCTTCGAGCAGAACCAGCAGTTTCTCGAGGCGCAGCGCATCAAGATGCGCACGAGCTACGATCTCGAGATGCTCCAGGAAATGGGCTTCTGCAACGGCATCGAAAACTACTCGCTGCACCTCACCGGCCGGAAAACCGGCGAGCGGCCGTTCTGTCTGATCGACTTTTTTCCGAAGGATTTTCTGACGTTCATCGACGAGAGCCACGTCACCGTCTCGCAGGTCGGCGGCATGTATAACGGCGACATCGCGCGCAAGCAGACGCTGGTGAACTTCGGCTTCCGCCTGCCCTCGGCGCTCGACAACCGGCCGCAGAGCTTCGCGGAATTCCAGCAGATCACCGGGCAGACGCTCTACGTTTCCGCTACGCCGGCGAAGTTCGAGATGGAGCGCTCGGCCGTCGTCGCCGAGCAGGTGATCCGCCCGACCGGCTTGCTCGATCCCGAGATCGCGATCCGCTCGACGAAGGGCCAGGTCGAAAACCTGATCGGCGAAATCCGCAGCGCGGTGGAGCAGGGCGAACGCGTGCTCGTCACGACGCTCACGAAACGCCTCTCGGAAGACATCACGAGCTACCTGCGCGACGCGAAGATCCGCGTCGAGTATCTGCACTCGGACATCGACGCGCTCGAACGCGTTGAAATCCTCCGCAATCTTCGCCAAGGCAACTTCGACGTGCTCGTCGGCATCAACCTCCTGCGCGAAGGCCTCGATCTCCCCGAAGTCGCGCTCGTCGCGATTCTCGATGCCGACAAGGAAGGTTTTCTCCGCAGCGAAACGAGCCTGCTCCAGACCGCCGGTCGTGCGGCGCGCCACGAAAAGGGCCGCGTGATTTTCTACGCCGACGTGCAGACGGAGTCGATCCGCCGCACGATCGAGGAGACGAAGCGCCGTCGGGAAAAGCAGATGGCCTACAACGCTGCGCACGGCATCACGCCGCGCGGTGTGAAACGTGCCGCGCAGGCGAGCCTGCACGTCTACGACGGCACGGGCGAAGATCGCAACGCGCCGGCGGTGGCCGAGAGCGTCGACGACGTCGAGGCGGTCATCGCCGAGCTCGAGGACGAGATGCAGGAAGCGGCGAACCGGCTGGAGTTCGAGCGCGCGGCGCTGCTGCGCGACCAAGTCGCGACGCTGAAATCCGGCGGCGGCGCCGGAAAGCTCGGCGCGAAACCCGCGGGCGGCGCCGCGCGCGGCACGGGCTACGCCAAAGAAAAACGCCGCCCGAAGTCGGTGCGGCGGTGATTCGTCGCAGGACCGGCTTCAGCCGGTCCCGCCCGATATGTTCGGCGCGTGTGGGACGCGCTCGATCGCGAAACCCGAAGCGCGATGTTCGCGGCTTCCTTTGGCAAGGCAGGTTCTTTGGGCCGGCTGAAGCCGGCCCTACTTCACGCGCCCGGATCGGCGCTGCGGCACTCGGCCATCACGCGCAGCCAGATTTCGCGCAGGTCGAAGAGGCGGGGCACCGCGAACTCGCGGTAGCGCGCCAGCAGGCCGCCATCGGACTCATTCGAGGTGCCGAGGCGGGCGAGCGTTTCGTTCAGCTCGCGCAGCGCGCGTTTGAAAAAGCAGATCGCGAGTGCGTAGTCGCCCATGTCGAGCG
The DNA here is from genome assembly GCA_016187945.1 of Opitutia bacterium. GTDB lineage: Bacteria > Verrucomicrobiota > Verrucomicrobiia > Opitutales > Opitutaceae > Didemnitutus. The sequence goes on along the minus strand of JACPIT010000016.1, from coordinate 49,893 downwards.
ACTGCACTGCCTGAAGCGCATGCTCGCGACCGCGGTAGAGCGAGCCGGCGACGGCGAGGCCGACGGCCGGATGGATGCGCTCGGGGTGGGCCGCGATGCGTTCCCAGTTGGCGACGAGGCTGAGGTAGAGCGCCTTGGTCGCGATGTGCACCGGGTTGCGATGAACGGTGTAGAGGTCGAAATCCTCCTCGAAGCTGGGGCTGTCCCCCGCGTCTTCGTTCTCTGTTTCAAAATCGGTCTCGGTGGACGCCGCGTCGTCGGGCTGCATGTCCCAGCCCATCCGGCGCGCGACTTCGTCGACGCGATCGGGCGCGGTCGGCAGTTGCTCGTAATGCTTCAGGTAGTCGCGCACCGCCGTCTCGTGCTCGGCCAGATACTGCTCCCAATCGGCTTCGGTCCACGAGAGCTCCCGGCGCTCATCCCATTCGTTCTCGGACATTCCGTCGGAATCTTGATTGGTCATTTAAGGAAGAGGCGTCTGGTGGGACGCTGGCGTCACTGTGCGCAGCGACCCGTCTCGCGCAATTAAAATTCTCGTTCTATCCCGGTTTCGATTTGCCGGGACGGCGCGGCAATTGTGTCATGCCGCGATGGCCGCCGTGCATCACGAAACCGTCTTCTTTTCCGGTCACGTGCAGGGCGTGGGTTTCCGCTTCCAGACCCTGCAAGTGGCCAAGGGGTTCGAGGTCGCGGGCTATGTGCGCAATCTCGCCGACGGACGCGTCCAACTCGAAGCCGAAGGCGAGCCGCGGGAGGTTGCCGCGTTCGTCGCCGCCGTGCAGGAATCTCTCGAAGCTTACATTCGCAAAACTGAACGATCCTCCGCGCGTGGGCCCGCGCAATTCACTGGTTTCACGATTCGATGAACTTGCCCTCCGGCGCGCCAGCCTTGCGGCTCGAGCGCGTCGTGAAAGATTTCGCTCTCGATTGGCGCGGTCGCACCGCGCGTGCGCTGGACGACGTGACGCTGTCCGTCGCCCGCGGCGCCATCTGCGCCCTCGTGGGCGCGAACGGCTCGGGCAAGAGCACGCTGCTCAAGCTTTGCGCGGGGCTCGTGGCCGCGACTCGCGGCCGATGCGAGATCGCCGGACTCGCGCCGCGCGCCGCGGTGCGCCGCGGCCTTGTGGCGTATTTGCCCGAAGAAACCTTGCTGCCGGACTTCGGCAGTGCGCGGGAATTTCTGCGCCGGCTCGCGCTCGTCGGAGGCTTGGAATCGCGCGCCGCGGACGCCGCCGTCGAAGACGCGCTCGCGCAGACCGACCTCGTGGACATCGCGATGCGGCCGCTCGCGTCGCTCTCGAAAGGGCAGCGCCAGCGCGTCGGGCTCGCGCAGGCGCTGTTGCGCTCGCCCGGACTGTTGCTGCTCGACGAGCCGGCGTCGGGTCTCGATCCGCGCGCGCAAGCGGCCTTGCGCGCACTGCTCGCCACCCAACGCGCCGCGGGGCGCACCGTCGTCCTGAGTGCGCATTTTCTCCCGCACTGCGAGGAACTCTGCGACCAGTTCGTCCTGTTCGACCGCGGACGCGTGCTCTTCGACGGCGATGGCGAGGTCGTCGTCGCGCGCGGCGGGCTCGAACAAATCTACCTCGACGCGACACCGGCATGAAAACGCTGCGTCGATCCTGGGCCCTGGTGCAGTTCTCGCTCGCGGTCGTGCTGCGCCTGCGCGTCGGCTGGAGCATCGGGCTCGGCGCGATCATGCTCGTGGCCGGCGGCGCGCTGCTGCGCGAAATGCATTTCGGCAGCGCCGAGGCGGGGTTCCTCGTCGACTACGTCGGCGCGATTCTCGCTCTCGGCGGGGCTTTGCTCGCGGCGCTGGCGGGACCGGCGGTCTTCTTCGAGGGTTTGCGAGCGCGGACGACGGTCGTGCTGTTGCTGCACGGCGCGCCGCGCGGTGCGGTGGTGGCGGCGCACGTGGCCGCCGTCCTCGTCGTGCTCGGCTGGCTCGCAGTGCTGTGCGCGCTCGCGGCGGTCGCGCTGCTGCACGGGCTCGGGCACGGCGCGTTCGCCGGAGCGGCGCTGGTCGTGCTCGCGCGCGGCGCGGGACCGCTGGTCGTGCTCGCGGCGGCGGGCGTCTTCTTTGCCACGCTCACGCGTGGTGCGTTGCTCGCGACGGTGCTGACGCTGGCCCTCGCGCTGGCCGGCCATCTCGCGCCGGCGATCGCGCATGCGGCCGCGCACGTCACGGGCGCCGCGCGAGCGGGATGGACGCTGCTGGGCTGGCTGGTGCCGAATTTTTCCGCGGCCGAGGGCGCGTCCGGGCTGATCGTGGCGGTTTACTTCGTCGCCTACGCGATCGTCTACACGGCGCTGGCGGCTTGGGTCTTCTCGCGTCGTGAGCTTTGACCAACGGATTTGGTGGCTGTCGTTCGCGGTCTTGCTCGCCGCAGGCGCCGCGCTGTCCCGCGTGGCTCCGGCGGCGCCGGCGATGCCCGGCGTGTTGCCGAGGGTGATTGCCGATTGGAGCTGGCTCCGGACGAACGTCGCTTGGGAAGCTCGCGACGAAGCGCGGGCACGGGCGTGGTCGGAGGTGGCGATCGCTGCGGCGCCGCAGCTCGACTATTTTCGCGTGAACGCGGCGCGCATGCGCGCGTTCGACATCCCCGCGTGGCGCGAGGCGGCTGCGCCCGAAGCGCCGGCTGCCGTGCGGGTGCGGTGGCGCGAGGAAGCGGCGAACGACGCGCTCGCCTTGCTGCTCGCCGATCCCGAGCCGAGCGCGGCGCGGTTGATCGAGGCCGGGAACATCTCCCTCTACGCGAAACGCGATCCCGCGGCGGCGGCGGAATTCTACCGCCGCGCGGCGGAGTTGCCGGATGCGCCGTGGCATGCCGGTCGGATTTACGCGGAGCTGCTCCGGCAAACCGGGCGCTCGCGCGAGGCGCTGGCATGGCTGCGCGCCTGGTTGCCGCGCCTGCCGGTCGACGATCCGGCGGCGCAATGCGAGCTCGTGCACGCGCGCATGGTCGAGCTGGAGCGCGAGTTGGGCTCGGAGCGAGAAGCGCTTTGACAACCCCGCGGCGCGACTGCTCCATGGCCGGATTCGCACGATGATCGTCCACTGGCCTTACCTCGCTCTCGCCCTCGCTACGCTGTGGTTTCCGCGGCAGTGGATGCGTTTCGGAAAATTCTGGCGCAAGAAACGCAAAGAGCGCGAGACGATGGAGCGCTTCGCCCAGGATGGCGCGAGCGATCCCGACGACAAATCCGTGCGACTGGGACGTGAACTGGGGAACAAGCGCAACTACATCGATGTGTTGCGCGCGCTCGTCGGCAGCGTGGCGCTGTGGCATTTCAGCTTCGAGGCGACCGAGCCGGACAACGCGTGGATCCTGTTCTGGGTGTGCTGCGCGGTGACGCTCGCCGCGGTGCTGATCCAGTCGGTCCGCTGGCGGGAGCGCATCACATTTTTTGCCGCGATCTTTTTCTACGCCGGCCTGAGCAGCGGCATGGGCAGCTACTACCCGGGCGCGCTCGCGTTCCTGCTCGTGTGCGCGGTCAACCCCGTGATCCCGACGCCGCGGCTGTTCGTCACGGCCTACGCGCTGCTGCTGCTGCCGTTCAATTACTTCCTCGGCGACGACTGGAAGATCGCCCTTTTCAATACCTTCGCGCTCATCCTGCCGGCGCTGTGGAGCTTGATGGTGAAACGGCCGATGGTGATCTTCACGCGCAAGCGCAACCTGATGTGGTGAGCGATGGCGGCCGGCGCGAAAATCTGGCTCGAGGCCGCGCGTCCGAAAACGCTTCCCGCCGCGGTGATTCCGGTGCTCGTCGGCACCGCGTTCGCGCACGCGGCGGGTGCCGCGAGCTACGGCAAGGCCGCGATCTGCCTCGGGTTTTCGCTGCTCGTGCAGATCGGCACGAACTTCGCGAACGACTACTTCGACTTCGTGCAAGGCGCCGACACGGCCGAGCGCGTCGGGCCCCGGCGCGCGGTGGCGGCCGGGCTCGTCGCGCCGCGCACGATGCTCGTTGCGACCATCGTGGTGCTCGCGGCGGCGTTTGCGGTCGGGCTGCTGCTGGTCGTCGAGGGCGGCTGGATGCTCCTGCCGATCGGCGTCGTCAGCATCGTGTGCGCGATCGCCTACACCGGCGGGCCGTATCCGCTCGGCTATAACGGTCTCGGCGACGTGTTCGTGTTCGTTTTCTTCGGCCTCGTGGCGGTCGGCGCGACGTTCTACGTGCAGGCGCATACGGTGACGCTGTCGGTGCTCGCGGCGGCAGCGGCGGTGGGCCTGCTCGCGGCGAACATTCTCGTCGCGAACAATTATCGCGATGTGGAGACGGACGCGAAGGCTGGCAAGCGCACGCTCGTGGTGCGGTTCGGGCGGAGGTTCGCGCTCTGGCAATACGGCTTGTCGGCGCTCGTGGCGCTGCTGTGCGCGCCGGCTCTGATGCTCGCAGGCTGGCGCTGGCCGGTGTTGCTGCCACTCGTGCTCGCGCCGTGGGGCGTGCGGCTGACGCATCGGCTGGGAAGCTCGTGCGACCCGCGCGAGCAGATCGCAGTGCTGGCGGACACGGCGAAGTTTCTCGCGGCGTTCGGCGTGTTGCTGAGCGCGGGCGTGGTGTGGGGTGCGCGGTGAACGGAGGCGCTTGGTGGTAGCGCGGTGCTTCAGCCCGCGGTGGAGAATTTTCGGCGCGGGCTGAAGCACCGCGCTACTCCCGGGCCTCGCTGCGTAATTGTAGGAGCGGGTTTACGCCGCGATTGCTGCGATGCGCGTGCCGCGTTCGGATCGCAGCGTAAAGCCGCTCCTACAATGGGCGCATCCTCGTAGCAGCCGGCGTCAGCCGGCTGGGAACGGCGTCGGAACTTCGTCAGCCGACTGACGTCGGCTGCTACGGAGCGAGTGACGCGCGTTCGTTTCAGCTCCAGCGCAGATCCTGCTTCGTGAGCGGGAGCGAGCGGAGGCGTTTGCCGGTGGCGGCGAAGATCGCGTTGCACACGGCGGGCGGGAGCGGCGGATAGCCGGGCTCGCCGAGGCCCGTGGGCGGGTTCTTGCTCTGGATGAAATGCACGTCGACTTGCGGCGCGTCGGTGATGCGGAGCAGCGGGTAGGTGTCGAAGTTCGCCTGCGCGACGCGACCGCGCTCGATCGTGACTTCCTGCAGCCACGCCGCGCTGAGCGCGTCGATGACGGACCCCTGCACTTGGTTTTCGGCGCCGCTGAGATTGATGATCGGGCCGACGTCGCCGACGACCGTGACGCGGTGGACTTTGAGCGTGCCGTCCGGCGCGACGCTGAGTTCGGCGACTTCGGCGAAGTAGCCGCGGTGGCTGAAGAAAAACGCCACGCCCTGACCGGAGCCGCGGGGGAGCTTTTTGCCCCAGCCGGCGCGCTCGGCGACGGTGCGAAGCACGTTGGCCATGCGCGGTGCGTCGTAGGGCAGGCCGCGGGCATCGAGCGCGGGCTGGATTTTGTCGCCGAGCAGATCGAGGCGGAACGCGACCTGATCGCGGCCGGCGGCGTGAGCGAGTTCGTCGATGAAACTCTGGATCGCGAAGCCGAGCGCGTTGCTGCCGGGGGCGCGGAGCGGGCCGGTCGGGACGTTCGTGTTCACGATGGCCTGCTCGAGGCGGAAGTTCGGCACGAAGCGGCTGGGAAATTCCGCGGGGCTCATGCGCGCGCTGCCGCCCGGCTCCTTGTCGCTGTTGAGGCCGACCGTGACGAAGCGGTCCTGCCAGGCGACGAGTTTGCCCTGCGCATCGACGGCACCTTTGAAGTGATGCCAGCCGCAGGGACGATAGAAACCGTGCTGCGTGTCCTGCTCGCGCGTCCAGGCGAGTTTTACCGGCGCGCCGGCTTTCTGCGCGATCGCCGCCGCTTCGACGACGTAGTCGTTCGAGAGGCGCCGGCCGAAGCCGCCGCCGATGCGCGTGAAGCGCACTTTGATTTTCTCCTTCGGAATTTTCAGCGTGTTCGCGACGAGATCCTGCGCGCCGCCGGGCGTCTGCGTGGGGGCGAGGATTTCCATGCCGCCGTCGGCAGTTGGCCACGCCAGCGCGTTCATCGGCTCGAGCGTGGCGTGGTGGATGTAGGGATAGCTGTAGCTGGCCTCGACGACTTTCGCGGCGCTCGCGAACGCCGCGGCGATGTCGCCGTCGTTGCGGAGAATTTGGCCGGGCTGCGCCGCGAGTTCGGCGGCGCGCGTCTCGAAGGCGGCGCTGTTTTGGTTGGCGCCGGCGCCTTCGTCCCAGGTCACGCGGAGGGCGCTGCGGGCCTTGAACGCGGCCCAGGTCGAATCGGCGAGGATCGCGACGCCGGAGAGGAGGCCGGTGTAGTTGCTCGTGCCGTCGATCACGAACGCATCGCGCACGCCGGGCATCGCCTTGATCTGATCGAGATTGGCGGACGCGACCTTGCCGCCGAACACCGGGCATTTTTCGAAGATGGCGTGGCGCATGCCGGCGACTTTTTGGTCGAGGCCGAAGAGCGGCTGGCCGGTGACGATCGCAGGATTGTCGACGCCGCCGACGCGCGAGCCGAGGAGCGTGAACTCGTCCGGCTCTTTCAATTTGATCGTGCCTTCGTCGGGCAGCGGCAGTGTGGCGGCCTTCGTCGCGAGCTGGCCGTAGGTGAGCCGGCGGCCGGTGGGGCGGTGAACGACGGTGCCTTTTTCGGCGACGAGTTCGGCGACGGGCACGTTCCAGGTTTGCGCGGCGGCTTCGACGAGCATCGTGCGCGCGGTGGCGCCGGCTTTGCGGAGGAGATCGTAGTTCTGTGGCGTCGAAAGCGAGCCGCCGGCGAATTGCGGGCCGAGCTGCGGGTCGAGCGGCGCTTGCTCGATTACGATCTTGTCGAACTCCACTTCAAGTTCCTCGGCGACGATCATCGGCAACGAGGTCTTGATGCCTTGGCCGACTTCGGGATTTTTCGCGACGATGGTGACGACGTTGTCCGGCGTGATGCGGATGAACGGGCTCGGCGTGAAGACGCGCGCGGTGTCGTCGAGGACCTGCGCGGGCTGGGCGAGAGCGTCGGGTGCGAACGAGAGGCCGAGGGCGAAGCCGCCGCCGGCGAGCGCGGTGACGCGGAGGAAGTCGCGGCGGGTGAGGTTCGATACTAGCCCGGACGCTCCGCGGACGGGTTCACCCGCGTCCGGAGGTCGCGGGCTACCATTATCGAGGTTGTCGTTCGGTCTGCGGTCATAGACCGCCGCTACAGGGGAAGCGGGTGCCGAGTGCTTTTTCATTTGGCAGCTCCTATCTCGGCGGCGTCTTTGATCGCGGCGCGGATGCGCAGGTAGGTGCCGCAGCGGCAGAGGTTGCCCGCCATCGCGCCGTCGATTTCTTCGTCGGTCGGGTGCGGCGTGTTTTTCAAGAGCGCGGCGGCGGTCATGATCTGGCCCGACTGACAGTAGCCGCACTGCGGGACGTCGTGCTCGATCCAGGCTTTTTGCAGCGGGTGGGCGCCGTCGGGTGCGAGGCCCTCGATCGTCGTGATCTGCATGCCGACGACCGTGGAAACGGGAAACTGGCACGAGCGGACGGGCGTGCCGTTGAGGTGCACGGTGCACGCGCCGCATTGGCCGATGCCGCAGCCGTATTTCGTGCCGACGAGTTCGAGGTTGTCGCGCAGGACCCAGAGCAGCGGAGTATCCGCGGGCACGTCGACCGTGCGGGCCTGCCCATTCACGTTCAGGGTAAACTTGGGCATGAGAGGAAAGCTGTCATCACCGTGCCCAAGTGGGCGGAAGGGTCAAGCGAGGCGCGGCGAAAGGCGGCGGCGAGGTGGAGCGCGTTGACCCCAACGCGCTCGGAACGGGTTGAGATCCCAGAATAGCGCGCGGACGACGCCAAGCGGCTCGCGGGGACGCGAGCCCTCCGAGTTACTTAGCCCGGCTGCGCTGCACGACCCACGCCACGATGGCGTCGTCGTTGTTCTCGTTTCGCCAGACGAGGCTGAGGAACTCGGCGGGATGAATGTCGTGCTCCTTGAAGAAACGCCGGTCGCCGCCGCAGGAATACATCAGGGACGGTGGCAGTTCGCCGCGGAGCTTCGCCTTCGTCTTCGGGATGATACGCGGCAGCCAGGAGATGCCTTGCACCGCGGCGTCTTTTGGTGGGAGCGAAGCTTCGTCGAGCACGCGCGTCGACGCCTTGCCGTGCTGGACGTTCAGGAAGTAGTCGCGGCGCACCGACTCGATCGCGAGCGCGCGGTCGTAGCCGGGCTCGCCGCCGGCGTTGTGGTCCTCCGCGTAGTCGTAGAGGTGCTGCGCGTTGAGGCCGTTCGCGGCAAGGAACGCCTTTTCGTCGGCGTTGAAGAATGTCTCGGCGCCGCGCTGGCCGGCGGCGTATTGCTTCACGGCCTTGTCGTAGAGCGCGCGAAATTTGTCGGCGAAATCGTAGTGCTTCATCGCCGACGAAGAGGAATCGCGATCAGGCGATTTGCAAACGCCCGATGGCGACGCGCGCGCGGAAGATCGTGCCGTCGGGTCCGGTGGAGACGAGTTCGAGATCGCCTTCCATCTGACGTGCGAGCAGCCGGCTGATCGAGAGGCCGAGGCCGGTGCCGCCGCCGCCGCTCGCGCCCGGCGTGAAGAGCCGCGGCAACAATTCAGGCGCGACGCCGGTGCCGCGATCGGTGACGTGGAGCTGCACTTCGTCGCCGACCTCCGTCAGCTCGACGACCACCGACTGGCCGGGTGCGGAGGCGCGCGCGGCGTTTTGCACGAGGTTGGCGGCGATCAGGCAGAGGAGACTGCCGCGGTGGTTGTCGAGCGGGCGGCGGGTGCGGTTGACGACATCGAGCTGCACGCCGCGCGGGTTGGCGTGCGCTTCGCCGCGCTGGCGGATGAGCGCGGCGAGTTCGTCGGCGGAAATTTCATACGTCGCGCCAGTGCGCATGTCCGCGAGCAGCGCGACCACCTCGGTGATGAGCGACTGCATGCGCTCGGCGTGGAAGGCGGCCGATTCCCAGTCAGGCTGCGCCGCGGGTGCGCTCGCAACGGCCGAGCGGAGACTCGCGACCGATCCCTGCAAACCGTGGATTAAGTGCGACGTGATCTGGCCGAGCGCGGAGGCTTTGGCGGCGAGCGTCAGCTCGAGATTGGCGCGGGCGAGACGTTCGTTGCGCTCGGCGACGAGGCGCTGCGCGCGCAACAGGCCGACGCATGCGCCGCCGAGGACGAGCGCGGCGGCGATGGCGCCGGCGCCGAGGATCGCCCAAGTGTGGCCGTCGAGGCGGCTGTCGATCGCGGCGAGTTCGCCGGCGAGGCTGCGCGCGTCGATGTAGTATTGGGCGAAGCCGCTCGGTTGCGCGCGACCGGGCTCGACGAGCGGGAGCAGCACCTCGAGCACGGGCGCGGTGGCGCCGGGCTGCGCGCCGCGGAAATAGCGGTCGAGAGGAAACTCCGCGTGGTAGCGCGTGATCGGGGCGTTGCCGAGCAGCGTGACGTAGTCGGTCGTCGCGAGTTCGGCGAAAAGCAACGTGTCGGGCACGGCGCGCAGGAGATCGCCCTGCTCGTTGAACACCGCGACGGCGAGCATGCCGTCCTGCTGGGCCGTCGGCAGCACGGCATCGAGGAGTTCCGGGGTGCGCAGCGTGCGGGGCGCGACGCGGCGGCTGGCAACGGCGATTTGCTGCCGCGCGACAGGCGCGAGGACGGCGGAGTCGCGGCCGATGACAGTGCGGCGGATTTCGCGATGCAGACCGCCGCGGAAATAGAAGAGCAGCGCCGCGAAGATCGCCAAAAGCACGGCGCCGGCGCCGAGGATCGCGGCGATCAGGGTGGCGCGAGCGGGCAGCGCGGTGCGGAACATCATGCGGATGAAAGCGGGTGGACGCTGAGGCGTGCGGCCAGCCTCAATCGTGCGCGAAAGGGGGGTGGGCTAAGTAGCGTGGTAGCGGAATTCGTGAGAATTTCGCGACGTGTGATTCGCGAAAGCCTGACGGCTTCCGCTACGCGGCGAGGAGGCCGGTTGACGCGGAGACGTTCGGTGGCGAGGTGCGTCGGGTGACTCGCGAAAGCCTCACGGTTGCTGCTCCACGCCGAAAGCCTCACGGCTTCCGCTACGCGGCGAGTCGCACGGTGACGAGGCTGGTTGGCGCGGAGACGTTCGGTGGTGCGGTGCGTCGGGTTCATTCGGGGACGGCCTGCCAGTCCTTGAGGCCGGTGAGGTCGAGCGCGGCGACGGCGGCGTTGAAGAGCAGGTCGCGTTGCGCGGGACGGAGGCCGGGTTGCAGCACGGCGGTGCGGTAATCCTGATAGAGCGCCTGCAACTGCTGCTGCTTGAACGCCGCGGCGAAGTCGGCGAGCAGAGTGTCGACGGATTTGGTGGCGCCGGCCGGTGAGTTGGCGGAGACGCGGGCGACCTCTTCGCGCAACGCGCGGGCTTCGGCGGCGAGGGCGGCGATGCGGTTGCGATTTTCGGCTTCGAATGCCGCCAGCGCGGCTCGGGCGGCTTCGGCGGAGGGCGGTTTCTTCGCGTTCGCCGGGGCGCCGTCGGACTGCGCTTGCTGGCGGGCGACGCGCTGGAGGCTGGCCTTGTTGCGGAGATAGGCTTCGATGCGCTGCTCGAGTTCGGGCGGCAGATTCGAGCGCGGAGCCGCGGGGCGCGCGGCGGTGACGCGGGCGAGTTCGCGGCGGATCGCTTCGGCGGACGTTTCGAGGGCGCGGAAACGCGGTTCCTGTTGCGCGGCGAGTTCGCGGAGGGCGCGTTCGCGTTTCGAGTCGCTCTCGCGGTCGAGCGCGAAGAGCGCGTCGCGCAGCTCGCGTTTGAGAGCGCGTTTCTCCGCGGTGAAGGCGTCGAGCTGCGCGGCGAGCGCGGCGGGGATGTCGGCTGGCACGCGGAGGCGCGAGCCGTGCGGCAGGAAGAAAATCGTCTCGTCCGGCGCGAAATCGGAGGCGGCCAGCGCGGTGTCGGTGTCGCCGAGCGATGCGGCAATTTCGATGACGATTTCGCGGAGGAGCTGACGCTGAGACGTGGAGAGTCCCTCCTGGTAGAACGTAGCGGCACGCAGCACGGCGAGTTCGTCGGCGAGGAGTTCTTGGGCGGTGCGTTTGCTGCCGGGATCGCCGAGGCGCCAGTTGCGGTGCTGGTTCCAATCGGCGTCGGCGACGAGGAAGCCGCCGCGGTAGAGGTCGTGTCGCAGGGCATCGGCCGTCGCGGCGAGTTCGGCAAGAGTCGCGTCGGCGGGAGCCGTGGGCGTGGCGCCGGATTCGGCGGCGGCGAGCGACTGGCGCAACTCGGCGAGCGCGGCGGTGCGTTTGCGGCGGTAGAGTTCGAGGCGCTCGCGCTGGCGGCGGTCGAGGCCGCCCTTGGCGAGGCGCGTGCTGAGCGGCGCGAAGAAGAGCTCGTTGGTTTCGCCGGCGAGCTCGCTCCAGAGCGGATCGCGCACGGCGGGAGCGGACGGGAGTTCGGTTTCGAGCGCTGGCACGGTCGCGGGGAAATAGACCGGCATCAGTTCGGTGAGCGCGGATTGGTTGGCCAGTCCGGGGAAATGTTGCGCGTCGCGCATGAAGTTCGGGTCGCGCGGCACGGGGCGGGATTGCGGCGCGCCGCCGCCCGCGGCGGCGCCTTGGCCGGCGATCGAAGCGTCGGTTTGCGCGCGAAGCAGCGCGGGGGATTGCGCGAGGAGGGCGGCGAACGCGAGACGCGCGGCGAAGCGGGTGACGGCAGCGGACACGATGGGACAATTCAGGGGTTGGCCGCGCGCAAGTCGAGCGCGCAGGAGAGTCGCCCCGGGCGCCCGCCGCCTATGGAGCTCGCCGACCAGACGGACGCACCAATGAAGCGACGGGCGGTTGCCCCGGGGCTTAAATTCAGAAGCGGACCTCGAGGCCGGCGCCGATCAGGTGCGCGTCGTAGGTTTCGAGCGCGGAATAGCTGTAGCTCGCGTGCACGCCGACGTGATCGCTGAAACGGTAGGCGAGCTTCAGTTCGCCGCCGACGTGAAGTTTCGCGCGCGTGTCGCGGTAGGCGATCGTCGGCGGTTGAGGAGCGAACGTTTGCACGTTTACCCAGAGGTCGGTCAGCGTGATCTCCGAACGATCGAAGTGGGCGAGCGGCGCGATCGAAAGCGAGAACGGGCCGTGGGCGATCAACTTGATCGGGAGGGCGATCGTGTAGAGCTGGGTCGATTGCTTGTAGCGATAGTAGCGCAGCGTCTGGGCGACGGCGCCGGAGGGCGGAAAGAGCGCCCAGACCGGCGAAACTTTGTTGATGCGGATGTCGCCGAGGTCGCTGTAGCGCAGCTCGACCGCGATGCGCGGAGTGACTTCGTAGCCGACCGCAAAAGTGACGGCGCTGGACGGAAGGTCGTCGTCGAGTTTTGCGCCGATGTCGCCGATCGCCGGCGTGCCGGAGATTTCGAGTTTCGCGGCGGTGACGTCGACGTAGACGGCGGCGGAGGCCACGGTGGCGGCGCTGACGGTCGCGAAGAGGGCGAGGGTGGGGAGGAGCGATTTGAGGGTCATTGCGCCGGCCTCTTTGCCAGTCGCGTGCCAAGGTGCGGTGCGGTGCGCTCAACGCGGCGTGGTTCAGCGCGATACGGTGAATGCGGGGAATTTTCCGACGCGCGCGGAGCGGCGCGGTTGGCTGAAGGCAGCCAGCGCAACCGGCCGAAAATGCGCGCGAGCGGCTGCATGCAGCCAAGAGGGAGTTTCGCGCAGGCGGCGGAAAACCCAAAGCGGTGCGGTGCTCCAGCGCGAGGGAGCGTAGGAGCGGCGATATTATATCGCCGTTCCGGGGAGTGGCGTCGCGGCCGATAAGGGGCGGGAGCGGCGAGCGGGAGCGGGAGTGGCGAGTAGCGCGGTGCTTTCGCTCGCGCTGGGGAGTTTTTCGGCGCGGGCTGAAGCACCGCGCTACTCCGAGGCATTTCGGCGGGAATGTAGGAGCGGCTTTACGCCGCGATTGGTGCGAGGTGCATGGCGCGACCGAACGCGGTGCCGAGAGCGCAGCAATCGCGGCGTAAAGCCGCTACAACTTCGCTTCGCGGCTGGCGGCGTCGGACGCTTCGCCGGTGCCGCCTTCGAGGCGGTAGCGCAGGAATTGGCGCGTCACGCCGAGCCGGCGCGCGGCGGCGGAGACGTTGCCGCCGGTCTCGCGCAGGGCGTCGTCGATGAGCGCGGTCGTGATCGCGTCGAGGGAGAAACCGGATTCGGGCAGGCGCCAGGCGGGGTTGCGCCAGTCGTGGAGCGGTTGCGCGTCGGCGGAAGAGGCGGACGAGCCGGAGGCGGGTGAGACGCCGGCGCTACTCGGCGCGGCGGGCAGGTGCGCGAAGTCGAGGGGCGCGCCGGTTTGGCCGAAGATCACGGCGCGCTCGATCTCGTGGGCGAGCTCGCGGACGTTGCCGGACCAGCGCTGGGCTTGGAGGCGGCGCGCGCCGTCGTCGGAGATGGTGAGCGCGCGGAGGCGGTGGCGTTTCGCCGTGGCGGCGAGGAGTTGGCGCGCGAGGGCGACGATGTCAGCGCCGCGCTCGCGCAGCGGCGGCAGCGTGACGTGCAGGAGATCGAGGCGCTGATAGAGGTCGTCGCGGAAGCCGCCGGTCTCGGCGAGGGCGCGCAGCGGGCGGTTGCTGGCGGCGATGAGGCGCGCGTCGATGGCGATTTCCTTGTTCGAACCGAGGCGGCGGATGCGGCCGTCCTCGATCGCGACGAGCACCTTCGCCTGGATCGCGGGCGAGAGCGACGCGATCTCGTCGAGGAAAAGCGTGCCGCCGTCGGCGGCTTCGAAGAGACCGGTGCGCGCGGTGCGGGCGTCGGTGAACGCGCCGCGCTCGTGGCCGAAGAGTTCGGACTCGGCGAGCTGCTCGGGCAACGCGGCGCAGTTGACGGCGATGAACGGCTCGGCGGCGCGCGGGCCGTGGCGATGCAGCCAGCGGGCGAGCGCGGTTTTGCCGGTGCCGGTTTCGCCTTCGATGAGCACGGGCGGCAGGCGGCGTTCGAGGCGGCGTTCGGCGGCGAGGATCGTGTCGAGCTGGCGACGCACGGCGTCGAGGCTGTGGCCGAAGAAGAGTTCCGCGCCGTCGGTGCCGGTGGCGTTCTGGTGCTCGGTGCGGCGCGCCGCGGTGCGTTGCTGGCGGCAGCGGAGGAACGCGACCGGCAGCGCCTCGGGCTCGAAGGGTTTCGTGAGGTAGTCGCCGGCGCCGAGGCGCATCGCCTCGACCGCCTGCGGGATGCCGCCGAACGCGGTCATGACGACGACGCCGGTGTTTTCCGAAAACACGCCCTCGCGCAACAGCATGAGCGCGTCGCCGTCGGGCAGGTGCAGGTCGACGAGCGCGAAATCGAAGCTCAGGTCGCGCAACAGCCGGCGCGCTTCGGCGAGGTTGGTGGCTTCGGAGACTTCGCCGCCGAGTGCGCGCAGCGTCGCGACGAGCCGGCGCCGGAGCGCGGGGTCATCTTCGAGGAGCAGGATCTCGCGACGGGCGAGAGGGAGAGCGTCGGAAGCCATCGCAGGAAAAACGAAGCGCAGTGAGGCGCGCGGGCGGATGTCAGGCAAGCTCGCGGTGTCGGCGGCGTAAAGCGTTCGAAGGGAGTCGTAGCCGCGTTGGAGCGAAGCGACAACGTGGCCGCTCACGGGGCAGCCACTTGACAGCAGGGTCAAGTTCTCGACTTACGAACTCCGCGGGCTGGATCGCTCTAATTTCTCAGGCTCTCGGAAAACGGTCCGGAATTGCGCCGAGTTGCTTCGAGAGTTGGTTCACGATTGGAGGCATTTCTCGAGCGATTTCTAGCATGCGCTCCGCTGCGTCTGCGTTCGACGCTGGATAGGCGAATAACCCCTGTTGCTTCTCGTGTAGTTTTTGAACCAAAGGATTAGCTTCGTGAAAATGTAGGCCGACGATTGCCATCAACTCGTCTACGGGATTTTCGGGTAGCGATGCGATGTCTCCGCTCTTCTTAGCAAAGATGATTGCTCGGGCATATGTCAGGCTAGCTACGCACAGTGAAATCGCGCGAACCACGTGATCCTCCGTGCGGCGCCGGCGCTCCTCCGCCAATTGACGACGCCACATCGCGACGCTCGCAAGATATCCAATGAGCGCGCCGACGATGAGAAACGCTCCGTCGCGAAATTCAGGGATCAATTCGAGCCAGTCCATATGGGAGATGGTGAACTCAATCTCACGGCACCGTGAAATCCAGCATGCGCTTCTGGCGGTCGACGCGGAGGACGGTGACTTCGATCGTGCGGCCGAGTTCGAATTTGCGCTTCGTCTTGCGGCCGATGAAGGCCGTGCCGCTCGGGTTGAGCTGGTAGAAGTCGTCCTGGAGCGACGAGATCGGCACGAGGCCGAAGGCGCCGGCGGCGGCGAGCTCGACGAAGAAGCCGTGGTTGCGGACGTCGGTGATGACGGCCTTGAAGCGCGTCTTTTTCTTTTTCTCCACTTCGCGTTCGAAGAACTCGGCGAGCTTCACCTTCACGGAGTCGCGCTCGGCTTCGGTGCTGTTGATCTCGGTGAGCGAGAGGTGCTCGGCGAGGCTTTCAGCGCGAGCAATGTTGTAACCCGCGGAGCTGATGGCTCCGCCTCCACCGGCGGGCGGATAGCCTTCGAATTTCACGAGGTAGTGCTCGAAGACGCGGTGGACGACGAGGTCGGAGTAGCGGCGGATCGGCGAGGTGAAATGCGTGTAGTCCTGCTTCGCGAGGCCGAAGTGGCCGTCGGGCGTGGCGCGGTAGCAGGCTTTGCGCATCGAGCGGAGCACCTGGACGCGGAGGAGGTGGCCTTGCGGGTGGTCCTTCAGGAACGCGAGGAGCTTCACGAGTTCTTCGCGTTTGTTGAGGTCGCCGACTTTGATGCCTTGTCCGGCGAGTTCGCGGCGGAGGTCGTCGAGGCGTTCCTCGTCGGGGTCGTCGTGGACGCGGTAGAGCGAGGCGAGGTTTTGCGTGCGCGTGAGGCGCGCGACGGCTTCGTTGGCGAGGAGCATGAACTCCTCGATGAGCTGGTGGCTCTCGTCGTTCTCGATCTTCTCGATGCGGTCGGCGTAGCCCTCTGCGTCGACGAAGATTTTCGTCTCGGGCATGTCGAGGTCGAGCGAGCCGTGTTTGAAACGCTCGGCGCGGAGTTTCTTGGCAATCGACCAGAGCTGGCGCGTCCAGGTTTGGAGACTCGTGAGTTCCTCGTGCGAGAGCGACGAGAGCAGGCGGCCGGTGGAGCCGGTCTGGTGTTTCGGCGGGACGGGCAGGCGGCGGATGGCGTCGAGGCTGTCCTCGAACATGAGCGCGTAGGCCTGCTTGTAAGTGAGGCGCTTCACCGAGCGGATGACGGTGTTGGCGAACTCGGTTTTCTTCAGGCGCCCGCCGGAGGAGAAGGTGAAGATCGCGGCCTTGGTGAGGCGGTCCTGCGCTTCGACGAGCGAGCAGAGGCCGTTGGAAAGTTTTTCGGGGAGCATCGGCACGACGCTGCCGACGAGGTAGGTGGAGTTGCCGCGTTGCTGGGCCTCGCGGTCGAGGGCGGTGCCGGCGCGGACGTAGGTGCTGACGTCGGCGATGTGCACGCCGACGCGGATGTCGCCCCCGGGGAGGTATTCGAGCGAGAGGGCGTCGTCGAAATCCTTGGCGTCGTCGGGGTCGATCGTGAACGTCGGGATCGCGCGGTAGTCGAGGCGGCCGGCGAGTTCCTGGGAGCGGACGGCGCTGGGGAGCGCGGCGGCTTCGCGGATGACGTCGGGCGGGAACGCGGGCGAGAGGTTGTATTTGTGGTAGATCGCGGCGAGTTCGGCGCGCGGCTCGAAGGCGCGGCCGAGTTTTTCGACGATCTCGCCTTCGGGGCTTTGGGAACGGTCCTTCCACTCGCCGATGCGGACGACGACCTTGTCGCCGACAACGGGCATCGGGCGGAGTTTCGAACGCATCGGGTCGTCGACGATGATGTCGTGACCGATGCGCGGGTCGTCGGGCATCACGTAGAAATACGTGCGACCGCGCTGGAGCGTGCCGGTGGTGGTGTCGTTCTTCCGGTCCAGGACTTCGATGACGCGGCCGGCGCGCTCGTCGGGTTTGAGGAAGCGAAATTGATCGCGCTCGCGGCCGGTGATGAGGCGGACGACGACGGTGTCGCCGTGCAGCGCGACGCCGGTGTTTTCGGCGGCGATCTGGATGGCTTGCTGGCGCTCGGGCGAGTTGACCTTGCCTTCGGGGATGACGATGGCGGAGCCGGTTTGGCGGAAGCTGATGCGGCCGGTGATGAGATCGGCCTCCTGCGGGAGGCAGAGGCGGTCGCCTTTGACGAGGACGATGCGGCCGGTGCGGATCAGTTCGCGCGCGGCGTGGGCGAGCTTACGGCGATCCTTGGTGTTGAGGTGAAGGTCGCGGCCGAGGCGTTCGAGGGAGGTCGGGACGTAGTCGCGGTGACCGAGGTGGGAGAGAAGGATTTCCCGGAATGTCATGGGAGTAGAGAGGCGGTGCTGGCGTGCGTGGAAGCGGCGCGCCCGAGCCCGCAGACACGCGAACGGTGCGGGCGGTTGCGTGCGGATGCAACCGGGGAATTTTTGCGCGAGCGCCGCAGCGGGGTGCGGCGCGGTCGGCGCGCGGCGCGAGAAGGAGGACCGCCGGTGGCGCGGCGCCGCTGAAATTCCGGGCTTCCCAAGCACCCTCGGAGATGTATGGTGTCGACCTTTTATATGCAGAAGACACTCATCATCTTTAAGCCGGATTGCATGGAAAAGCGCCTCGTCGGCACCGTGCTCCAGCGTTTCGAGGCGGCGGGCTTCGAGATCGTCGGCGCCAAGCTCACGCGTCTCACGTCGGCGCAGTTGCGCGAGCATTACGCGCACGTGGCCGACAAGCCGTTTTACCCGGAGATCGAGGGCTTCATGAGCTCGCGTCCGGTGCTCGTGATGGCGCTGAAGGGCGACAACATCGTCGCGCGCGTCCGCGATCTGCTCGGGCCGACCGATTCGCGCAAGGCCGCCAAGGGCACGATCCGCGGCGACTTCGGCACCGAGATGATGAAGAACGTCGTGCACGCGTCCGACTCCGAGGAAAACGGCCGCATCGAGATCGCGCGGTTCTTCAAGCCCGAGGAGATTCTCGGTTAATCGCCCGACTCGATAAATCTCATACTTGACGACTGCGCGGGCGGTCCGCTTAGTTCGGCCCCTCGCAGTTTTGCCCTCATCGTCTAGCGGCTAGGACGGGGCCCTCTCAAGGCCCAAACCGGGGTTCGATTCCCCGTGAGGGCGCCACTTTTCACTCGGAGAATCGCCTCGTCAGGTGGTTTTCAGAACACGGCCCCGGTTTTCCGGGGCTTTTTGCTTTCTGGGTGACGGCGCGGTGCTCGCCGAATGCCGAGGCGCGATCCGTCGCCGGCTACGATGCGGGCGGTCGGATGCCGTCGGCCCGCATTTGCGGGATGATGACGTTTTGGTAGCAGTCCGGACAGATGGAGTGGCTCAGTTTGCTGTCGGTGTGTTCGCGCAGGTAGCTCTCGATTTGCTGCCAGTAGTCACCGTCGCCGCGCACTTTCTTACAATACGTGCAGATCGGCAACAGGCTCTCGAGTTCGCGCACGCGGGCGGTGGCGGCGATGAGACGCTCGGCCACGCGCAGACGCAGCCACAGCTCGGAGGAGTTGAGCGGTTTGGTGAGAAAATCGTCCACGCCGGCGTCGGCAGCCTCGTGCTTGTTCGCTTCCGTGGCGTCCCGCACGGTCAGCAAAATGAAATACACGTAACGAGCCGACGGATCCTGGCGGATGCGCCGGCACAGCTCCAGGCCGTTGGGGGCCGGCATGACCCAATCGCTGATCACGATCCGGATCGATTCGGCGCGCAGCCTCAGCCACGCCTCTTCGCCGTCCGCCGCTTCGAGGACCATATGCCCGAGCGAGCGCAGCGACCGGGCGATGACGCGGCGCAACACGTGATCGTCTTCGGCGACGAGGATTTTCATGCCGGCGATGCGCGGCTGGGGTCGATCCAGCGCTCGAGCGCCTCCTGCATTTCCTCTCCGCGGACGGGTTTGCTGATGTAGTCGTTCATGCCGATCGCGAGGCATTTCTCCCGATCGCCCTGCATCGCATTCGCGGTGAGCGCGATGATGTGCACCGGTCGCTCCCACGGGCAGGATGCGTCGCGCTCGCGCTGGCGGATGGCGCGGGTCGATTCGTAGCCGTCCATTTCCGGCATCTGCACGTCCATGAACACGACCGGATACGGATAGCGCAGCAACGCTTCGATCACCTCCAAGCCGTTGCCGACGGCCTCGGCCGCGCAGCCGAGGCGTTTCAACTGCCCGAGCGCGACCTTCTGATTCACGACGTTATCCTCGGCGATGAGCAGGCGGACATCGCGCAAGCGCGCTTGCAACGCCGGGGAAAGCGGGCGCGCCGCGCTGGCTTTGGGCGCGAGGACGGGCGCGATGGATTTCCCGATGAGCGTGACCAGGCAATCGAGCAAGCGCGACTGCTTGACCGGCTTGGGCAGCGCGGCGGCGATTTTGGCCGCCGCGAGCGCTTCCGGCTGCGGCACGTGTCCCCGGGGCGTGAGGACGATGAGATGCGTGGCGGCGATCGCGGGGTCGTCCTTGATGGCGTGCGCGAGCGTGAGGCCGTCCATCTCGGGCATCTGGGAGTCGAGCAACGCGACAGTGTAGGGCCGGCCTTCGGCGGCGGCTTCGCGGAGGGCCTTGAGCGCTTCGTGGCCGCTGGCGGCGCTGCCCTTTTGCAGTTTCCAGGCGAAGATCTGGTGGCGGAGAATCTGCCGGCTGGTCGCGTTGTCGTCGACCACGAGCACGCGGAGGTTGGACCAGCCGTCGGGCTCGGGCGCGAAGGCGACGTCGGCCAGATCGGTTTTTTCGAACCGGGCGCAGAACCAGAAGTCGGAGCCGGAACCCGGCTCGCTCGAAACTCCGATGCGTCCCTGCATCATCTCCACCAGCCGGCGCGAGATGGCGAGGCCGAGTCCGGTGCCGCCGTATTTGCGCGTCGTCGAGCTGTCGGCCTGCGAGAAGGCTTGGAAGAGGTGCGGTTGCACGGCGGCGGGGATGCCGACGCCGGTGTCGCGCACGTCGAAGCGCATCGTGACGTGGGTCGTCGTCTCGTTTTCCAGCGCCGCGCTGACGACGATCTCTCCGCGCTCGGTGAACTTGACCGCGTTGCCGAGGAGGTTGGTGAGGATCTGGCGCAGGCGCCCGGGATCGCCGCGCACCATGCGCGGGAGGTTGGGCGCGAATTTGGCGACGAGTTCGAGGCCTTTCGCCTGGGCGCGCTCGGCGAGCATGTCGACGGTGCTCTCGACTGTGTCGACCAGATCGAAGTCGAGCATCTCGAACGTGAGTTTGCCGGCTTCGATCTTCGAGAAGTCGAGCACGTCGTTGATGACGGTGAGCAGCGTCTCCGCGCTGGTGCGGATCGTCTCGGCGTATTCGCGCTGGAGCGGATCGAGTTCGGTGTCGAGGAGGAGGCCGGTCATGCCGATGACGCCGTTCATCGGCGTGCGGATTTCGTGGCTCATGTTGGCGAGGAACTCGCTCTTCGCCTTGCTCGCGACCTCGGCCACTTCCTTCGCGGTGCGCAACTCGCGCGTGCGCACTTCGACCAGTTCCTCGAGATTGGCCATCTGGGCGCGCGCTTGCCGGGCCAGGTGCCACTTCTCGGTGAGCGCCGTGGCCATCTGGAGCGCTTCGACGTTGTCGAAGGGTTTCTTGAGGATGACGAGGCGGTCGGGGTGCCCGAGGCGGCCGGACATCTGGTCCCACGAGTAGTCCGAATAAGCGGTGCAGATGACGACCTGCATTTCGGGATCGATTTCCCAAATGCGCGACGTGGTCTCGATGCCGTCCCAGCCGGGCGGCATTCTCACGTCCATGAACGCCATGGCGTAGGGCCGGCCCTCGGCGAGCGCGCGCTGCGTCAGCTCGACGGCTTCCTTCCCTTGATAGGCCGAATCGAGCTCGAAGCGCACGGTTTGCCGCGTGTCCATCGCTTCGCCGAACAAGGCGGCTTCCATGGTGGCGACCTCGCCGGTGAGATCCTCGCCGATCAGGATTTTTCGGAAGTCCTGATGGATCGCGCGATTGTCGTCGACGACGAGGATGCGGAGATTCTTTTCGACGGGCAGCGTTTTCATGGCGTGGAGCTTTCCGGTTTCAGAGGAAGGGTGAGAACAAAGGTGGCGCCGCGGCCCGGACCGTCGCTGTAAGGGAGCAGCGTGCCGCCCATCTCCTTCGCGGCGAGGGCGCAGCTATGCAGGCCGAAGCCGTGGCCCTGAGTGCCGCGCGTCGTGAAGCCGTGATTGAAGATGCGGGTGAGGTTCTCGGCGGGGATGCCGACGCCGTTGTCGGCGACGGCGATCTGCACGGTCTGCTCGTCGGTGGCGAGGCGCAGCTTGATCTGCTTGTCGCTGCGCCCGGTCTCGTCGCAGGCATACTTCGCGTTGCGGATCAGGTTCACCAAAATTTGCAGCACCTTGTGCTTGTCGAGCACCACCACGGGCCGGACCTGGTAGTCGCGGATGACGTCGACGTCGTGGCGCGCGAGCGAGCCGGCGTTCATCCGCACCGCGTCTTCGATCAGATCGGGAACCGACATCGCCTCGGTCAGGCCGGAGGTCTTGGCGTAGCTCTGCTGCATCGCGACGATGTCCTTGATGTGGTCGACGTTTTTGCGGAGTTGATCCAGCTCGGCGAGCATCGCCTCCTGTTCCTTGGTCAACTCCGACGCGAGCGTCGCGAGGTAGGGGAGGATCATCTTGCCGCGCGGGTCGTGGGCGAGGAAGGAGGCCAGGTCGTCCTGATGGCCGGCGAGCAGTGCGCTGAGCTTGCCGACGTTGGCCGTCTTGGAGCGGCGCGCGGCGTCGGCGACGAGCGTGGCCGAGACGTTGACGCTGTTGAGGACGTTGCCGACGTTGTGCAGGACGCCTGTGGCGACCTCCGCCATGCCGGCGGCGCGCGAAGCTTCGAGGAGCTGCCGGTGCACCTGCTCCAGTTTTTCCTCGGCTTGCTTCAACGCGGTGATGTCCTTGGAAAGACCGAACGTGCCGATGACGTGGCCGTCCTTGTCGCGCCACGGCATCTTGTTGGTGATCGACCACGACACCGTGCCGTCGCGATAGACTTGCCGCTCGGTTTTGCCGATCACGGGTTGGCCGGTGCGCATGATCTCGCGTTCCTCGGCCTGCGTCTCGGACGCGTGGTCGTCGAGGTAGGCGTCGGCGTCCGAGAGGCCGACGAAGCGCTCGGGCGCGACGGGCGTGGCGGGGTCGGCGTCCGGGCCGGCGAGGCGTTCGCGCAAGCCGGGGACGCGGGCGAGCATCTTCTCGGCTTTCGAGCGGCTGATCAGCGCAAAGCGGGATGCGCGGTCCTTGAAGTAGATCGAGTCCGGGCTCGAATTGAGGAGCGCGCGTAGTTGATCGCGTTCGTAGCTGAGCTTGCCCTCCACCTCCTTGAGGGCGGTAACGTCCTTCGAGATGCCGAAGGTGCCGACGATTTCTCCGGCGCCGTTTCGCCACGGCATCTTGGCGGTGAGCGCCCAGGTCTCGTGGCCGTCGGGATGCGTTTCCTTCTCCAGCTTGCCGACGATCGGCAGGCCGGTGCGGATGATTTCCTGCTCGTCGTGCAGCGCGACGTTGGCGTGTTCGGGCGCGAAGAGATCGGCGTCGCTCTTGCCGCGCAATTGGTCGGCCGATTCCAGTTTGAACCGCTGCAGAAACGCCTTGCTGAAGCGGACGAAGTGCGACTCGCGGTCCTTGAAATAGATGAAGTCGGGACTGTTCTCGAGCATGGCTTCGAGCAGCCCGCTCGCTTCGGTCAGCGCAGACGTGCGTTCGGCGACGCGTTTTTCGAGAGTGCGATTCGCCGCGCGCAGCGCGAGGAGTGTGTAGACCGTGATCGCGCCGAGGATCGCGCAGAGCACGTAGAGCAGGATGCGGGAACGCTGGCCGCGCTGCATCGACCGCACCAGGTCCGCCTCCGCGATGTCGGTCAGCCGGTCGATGTCCGTCGTGGTCGGCAGCGCCAGCAATTCGCGCAGCAGCCGGTCGAGTTCCGCCTCGCCGGCCAGGAGTTGGCGCGCGTGCGGGATGAAACTTTCGAGCAGCGCGACCTGCGGGTGTTGCGGATGCTGGCTGACCCAGCTCCGGAGCCGGTCGGGAATGGCCTGCGCCTCCGGCGGGATGGGCTCGTTGGCGGTGGCCTTGCTGAGGAGCGTCAGTTTCAACTCCTGCAGCAGCTCGAACAGCGCGCGATCGGCCGCCGGGTCGAGCTGTTTGGAAATCTCCTTCACCGCGACGGGAAAATAGCGCCGCGAGTTCGCGAGGACGGCGTTGTGCGACTTGAAACGCTCGAACAACTGCCGGCGCTGCCGCAGCACCTGGATGAACTCGTCGGCGGCGCGCGCGACGTCGGTCCGGCCCGCCTCGCTCGTGAAGCCGGGGGCGGCGGCGATCGCGCGGGCGCGTTGTTCCATCTCGTCGAGCTGGTGTTGGAACGTGTCGTAGTTGCCCAGCAGCGAGAATCGCGCGCGCAGCAGATCCTCGTCGAAGGTGCTGTCGATCTGCTTCAGCCGCCACAGGTGCTCCTGCACCCGTTCGTGCGCATCGTCGTCGGCAAAGCCGAGCCGTTGCAGGTAAATGCCGACCGGCACTGCGACGGCGAGCACAGCGAGGATGACGACGCGTTTTCGCTTCATGGCGAGAGGGGCTGGCCTTCGAATTCGCCGGTCAAGGTCCGGAGAAATTGCACGATGTCCGCGCGATCCTCGGGCGGGAGCGAGCGGCCGAGTTGAAAGCGGGCCATGATTGTGACGGCGTCCTCGAGCGTCTGCGCCGAGCCGTCGTGGAAATACGGCGGCGTCACCGCGACGTTGCGCAGGCTCGGAACTTTGAAGAAGAACCGGTCGGCTTCGTTGTTCGTCACGTTGAAGCGTCCGTAGTCGGCCGGCGTGATGTGGCCGCGTTCGGCGAAGTAGTCGCGGATCACGCCCATGCGTTGGAACATGTTCGCGCCGACGTTCACTCCCTGGTGGCAACTGATGCAGCCGTAGTTCTTGAACTTCGCGTAGCCCGCCCGTTCCTGCTCGGTGAGCGCGTCCGTCTCGCCGCGCAGATAGCGGTCGAAGCGGGAATTGGGGGTGATGAGCGAACGCTCGAATTCCGCGATCGCGTTCCTCACGTTGGCGGGCTGCACGCCGTCGGCGTAGATTCGCTGGAACGCCGCGCTGATCTCCGGTTCGCGCCGCAACCGGTCGACCACGTAGCGCCACGTCGAGCCCATCTCGATGTCGGATTCCAGCGGGCCGTCGATCTGGCTTTCGAGCGAGTCGGCGCGCCCGTCCCAGAATTGGCGGAAGTTGAAACCGCTGTTGAAAACGGTCGGCGCGCTGACTCGTCCCTCGGCGTGATTGACGCCGAGCGAACGGGCCAGGTGGTCCGTGCCGGCGTGGTTGAGCGGGTGGCACGTGGCGCAGGACACCGAGCTGTCGCGCGAGAGCATCGGCGTGTGAAAGAGAAATTTGCCCAGCGCGACCTTTGCGTCGTCGAGCGCGATCGTCTGCGGAATCGGCGTGATCGGCTCCGCACTCGCGACGGCCACCGGAGCGGGCGGGCGCGTCGATCCGGTTTTGGCGGCCTCGCGTTTGGCGCAGCCGCCCAACAGCACCAAGCCCACGATCGCGCCGAGCAAGCGGTGCCGGCGGCGGATCATGGCCCGACCGCCATGGGCGGATTCGAGTTGGTGGACACCGCGTTGCCGTCGAGCAACTCGCGGACGAGCTTGGCGAACGCGGTTGGTTGAAACGGTTTTTGGATGAAATGCGTATTCGGTCGCCGCGTGTAGAGTCGTCCGACCATTTCGCTGGTGTAGCCGCTCATCAACACGACCTTGAGTCCCGGCCGCAGCTCCTGCAGCGCCTCCGCGAGGTCCATGCCGCTCACTCCGTCGGGCATCACCATATCGCTGACGAGCAGGGCAATTCGCGGCGAATGCCATTTCCAGACTTCGAGGGCTTCCATGCCGCACGAGGCTTGCAGCACCCGGTAGCCGAAATGAGTCAGGACGGCCGCGACGAACTCCCGCACCGGGGTCTCGTCCTCGACCAGCAGAACGGTTTCGGAGCCGGCGCGGGGAGCCGCTTCCGCGGCCTCGGTCGGCGCGGCGGGATTTTCCGTGCAGGCGGGGAAGTAGACGTGAAAGGCGGTGCCGGTGCCGATGCGGCTTTCCACTTCGATCCAGCCCTCGTGCTCCTGCGCGATGCCGAAGACCGTGGCGAGCCCGAGGCCCGTTCCGGTGCCGGGCGGCTTCGTCGTGAAAAAAGGCTCGAAGATGCGCGGCATCACCTCTTCCGAAATTCCGCAACCGGTGTCCTCCACCGTCAGGCAGACGAAGGATCCGCTCCTGCGGCCGGCTTGTCCGGCGAGATCGGTTTCGCCGAATGACCTGACCGCGGTCGTGATACGCAAACGTCCGCCCCTGGGCATGGCGTCGCGGGCGTTCACGACGAGGTTCATCACGATTTGTTCCAGCATCGACTCGTCCGCCTTCACGTGCGGCAGCGTGGGCGTCAGATCCAGCTCGAGGTTGATGTGTTCGCCGATGAGGCGGCCGAGCAGTTTGGCCAGTTCGCGGAGGTGCGCGTTGAGATCGATCACCTGTTTGTGCACTGCGTGCTTTCGGCTGAAGAGCAGTAACTGGCGGGTGAGATTGCCCGCGCGCATGCCCGCCGCGTAGACCAACCGCATCTGCTCGGCGACTTTCGGCGGGAGCTGCCCCAGATCGAGCAACAGCCGCGAGTAACCGTTGATCACGGTCAGCGCATTGTTGAAATCGTGGGCGACACCGCCGGCCAGTTGGCCGATGGCGTCCATTTTCTGGGCTTGGAGCAACTGCGCGGCGAGCTCCTTCCGCTCCGTGATGTCCGTCGCGACACCGAGCGCGCGTTCGACGCGTCCGTCGGCGCCGCGCACCGGATAGCCGCGGTCCTCGATCCAGCGCACCGTGCCGTCCGGTCGCATGATGCGATATTCGATCTGGTATTCGGTGCCGGCGGCGAGTCGCGTCAGCGCCGCCGTGACCGCCTCGCGATCCTCCATCGGGATCGCGTCGAGCCAGCTCGTGGGCCGGGCATACAATTCCGACCGCAGGCGTCCCCAAATGCGCTCATACGCGGCGCTGACGTAGAGCACTTGCTGTCCGTCGGACGAGGTGACCCAGAAAACGTCGCGAATGGTCTCCGCCATTTCCCGCAAGCGCTCCTCGCTCTGGCGCAGCGCGGCCTCCGCCTCCTCGCGGCGGCGCTGCTCGGCCGCTTCGCGCAGCGCGCGCGCGACCGCCGGTTGCAGACGACGGAGATTTCCTTTCAGCACGTAATCCGTCGCGCCGCTTTTCAAACATTCCACCGCGCGCTCTTCGCCGATGGTGCCCGACACCACGATGAACGGCACGTGAGCGTGCCGCCGCCGTGCCGCCGCCAACGCCGCGACGCCGTCATACGACGGCAGCGTGAAATCCGCGAGGATGAGGTCGTAGTCGCGCTCGCCCAACGCGCGCTCGAAGTCCGCGCCGCTGTTCGCCTCGCGGATTTCGCAGACGAAGCCGGCCAAGCGCAGTCGTTCCTCGACCAGGGCGCGATCGGTGACGTTGTCCTCGAGATAGAGGACTCGAAGAGGAGTGGGAGGGGCTGCTACCGAGGCCATGGCGTGGACATGGGTTGAGGTGTTCAGTCCGCCCGCGTAGTCGCGGGTGGGTCTACGGTTCTCGGGCGCCCCCGGCTGGGTCTCGCCGCCGAAGCTGTCCGTGATCCGAGGAAGATTAAAAGTCGCAAAGCCATAGAACTCCTCACGTGGCCCCGTGCGCTCTGCCCGCAAAGTGGTGCGCGGTGGCGAAGCTCTCAAGGCCGAATTTCCGGTGATCGGCGAAAGCCATGCGGGAATTTCTCTGTGTTACGCATAGGGATTTTCGGGACTGGCGGCGCGCCGTCAGCGGATGTCCGGGCGACGGGGGCGCGATCTGCCGGTGCGCCGTCACCGAAGATGCGCCACGCGAAAATGGGGCGGGCACGCCCGTGCGATTTGGGGCGAACCGCGGCTAACCTGCCGCGATGCTTCCGTCGATTCGTTACCCTGAAGTTCTTTGCTTTCGATCGGTTTTTCAGTGTGCGCGGCTCGCGCTGTTTGTCGGCGCGATGGCCGTCGGGATGGTGCCAGTCCTGCGTGCGCAAATCCTGGCCTCGTCGGCCGAGGTGAGCGGCGATCCGCGTGCGTCGGAGTATTTCGGCGACGGCGTGGCGCTGAGCGGCGACACCGCCGTGGCCGGAACGGCGTCGAACAAGACCGTCTACGTTTTCCGGCGCGGCACGAGCGGTTGGGCACTCGAGTCGAAGCTCGCGGCGACGTTTCCGAACACGATGGAGAGCGTCGTCGCGCTCGATGGCGACACGCTCGTCGTGGCCAATGAAGTTTATGTGCGCTCCGGCGCGAGTTGGACGAAGCAGTTCACGGTTCCGACGGGAAACGGCTACCTCTTCGCGCTGAGCGGCGATTGCCTCGTCGTCGGCGATCCGAACGACGGCTACGACGGCACCTACGGCAGCAACGACGGCGCGATCCACGTCTACGCGCGCGCGAACGGCACGTGGAGTCTCGAGGCGAAGCTCACGCCCGATCAGCCGCGCAACGAGGGCATGGGCTACACCGTCGCGCTCGACGGCGACACGATCGCGGCCGGTTGCGACGGGCGCGGCGGCCCGGCGGCAACTTATGTTTTCGTGCGCAGCGGTGGCGCGTGGCAGCAGCAGGCGCGCGTGTTGCCGCCCGCCGGCGCGGCCTATGGCTGGTCGATTGCGCTCGAAGGCGACTGGCTGGCGGTCGCCGATCCGACGCGCAGTTTCGTGCATCTTTTCCACCGTTCCGCAGACGCGTGGAGCTTTGCGCAGACCGTGGGCGCGAGCGACGCCGATCGAAACAACTTCGGCGCCGAAGTCCGGTTGCGCGACGGAGTGCTCGGCGTTTTGTCGGAGCGGCGCGTGACTTATCCGACGACGCAGACGACGCTCGCGGCCTACCTGTTCGTGCAGACGAACAGCGGCTGGGTGCAGGCGCAGCGCATCGATCGCCGTGGCAACGCAGTGTTCGGCTCGCTCGCGATGTCCTCTCGCACCGCCATGCTCGGCGACGGCAGCGACAGCGTCGCCGCCACTTACGCCGGTGCGGCTACGATCTGGGAAACGCCCGCGCCGTCCGCGCCGGGCAGCGGCTGGCGCAGCGTCGATATCGGCGCCGTCGCGCTCGCCGGCACGTCGAGCGGCGGCGAACCGACGGCGAGCGTCACCGGTTCGGGCGCGGACATCTGGGGCAAGT
Organism: Opitutia bacterium; assembly: GCA_016187945.1. GTDB lineage: Bacteria > Verrucomicrobiota > Verrucomicrobiia > Opitutales > Opitutaceae > Didemnitutus. Next base: position 21,657 of record JACPIT010000016.1, on the reverse strand, counting down.
CCGACGCCTTCCATTTCCACACCGAGACGATGACCGGCGACGGCGCAATCGTCGCGCGCGTCACGGGGCTGACGAACACCGACGGTTTCGCGAAAGCCGGCATCATGTTCCGCGAGGACGTTTCGCCGAGCGCGCGCGAGGTCATGATGCTCGCGACGCCAGCCAACAACATCAGCTTCCAATACCGCACCGATCAGGCGAGCGACACGCAGTTCACGCTCGCGGCCTACAGCGCGCCCGCCGCGTGGCTGATGCTCTCGCGCACCGGCAATCAGTTCTCCGGCTACCGCTCGAACGACGGCGCGATCTGGACCTTCGTCGGCACCGCGACGCTGAACCTCGCGCCCACGATCCACGTCGGACTCGCGGTGACGAGTCACAACAACAGCGCGCTGGCCACCGGCACGTTCGACAACGTCGATCTGGTCGCCACGTCGAATCCGCCGCCACCACCACCGCCACCACCGTCGGGCTGGACCGGCACCGATGTCGGCGCGGTCGGCGTGGCGGGCTCAGAAACAATCTCCGGCGACAGTGCGACCGTGCGCGGCTCCGGCAGCGACATTTGGGGCACGCAGGACGCGTTTCATTTTTCCTACCAGCCGTTCGAAGGCGACGGCTCGCTCGTCGTGCATGTCGGCAGTGTGCAGAACACGAACGGCTGGGCGAAGGCCGGCCTCATGCTGCGCGAGAGCACCGCGGCGAACGCGAGGAACGTCATGATTCTCGCGCGTCCCGACAGCACGGTGAGTTTCCAATTCCGCTCGGCGAGCGGCGGCGAAAGCAGTTTCACGATGGGATCGTGGAATCTCGCGAGCGTCTGGCTGATGCTCACGCGCACCGGCAACACGTTCGACGGCTACGAGTCGATCGACGGTGCGACGTGGCGGAAAGTCGGCTCGGTTTCGCTCGCGCTGCCCGCGTCGTTGCTCGCCGGTCTCGCGGTCACGAGTCACGACAACTCGCTGCTCACTACGGCGACGTTCGACAATTTCGAGTTGATGCCGAGCGCATCGCCGCCGCCCTCGGCCGACTGGCAGAGCGCGAAAATCGGCGATGGCCTCACCGGCGCATGGAGCGTCGGCGGCGACGTGTTCACCGTCGCCGGCTCGGGCTCGGATGTCTGGGACACGAGCGACAGTTTTCGTTTTGTTTATCGCGCGCTCGCCGGCGACGGACAGATCGTCGCACGGCTGACGAGCCTCGCGATCACGGCCGACACCAACCCGATCGCGAAAGCGGGCGTGATGCTGCGCGACTCGCTCGCGCCGAACGCGGCCTATTCGTTCCTGTTCTGGACGCCGCGCGAACTGGTCGCCTTCGAGGGACGCGCCGCGGCGGGGGCTGCTGCGGTGCGCGAGTCGACACTCTACGATCGCTACGTGCCGCAATGGCTGAAACTGGTGCGGCAAGGCGGCGTCGTGACGTCCTTCGTCTCGACCGACGGCGCCGTCTGGCTGCAAGTCTCCACGCAGACCATGGCCGCCGGCGCGCCGATCTACGCCGGCCTTGCGGTGTGCGCGCACGATGCGACGCAGGTGGAAACCGCGCAGTTCGATCACGTCGGCATCGCGGCGAACTGAAAACCGGGGCGCGTGCGACGCCGCGACCGGGGCGCGTGCGCTGCCGCGATCGGGGCGCGTGCGCTGCCGCGACCGGGGCGCGTGCAAGGCCGCGACTGGCGCGCGGCGCAAGATGCGGCGTTCACCCCGTCACGCGTGCGTCTGTGACGCGGCACACTCGGAGCCATGCCCGACACACCGACCGTGCTGTTGATCGAGAGCGACGAAGACGCTTTCCGCTGTTTCACTGCCGCTTTGCGGGGCGCCGCGCCGCCGCCGCGTGTCGCGTGGGCGTGCGGCACGGCGGAGGCCATCGCCTATCTGGAAGGCCAGGACGGCTACGCGGACCGGACGTTTTTTCCGCTGCCCGATCTCGTGCTGCTTAGTCTGAAGACACCGCTGACGACGAAACTCGATTGGGTGCGCTGGCTGCGTGGGAGCGGCGCGTTTCACGCGTTGCCGGTGCTGGCGCTGAGCGCGGGCGGCGACGAATGCGATGCCGCGCGCGCCGCGGCGGCGGGTGCGACCGCGTTTGTTCACCTGCCGAGCGAAAGCGCGCGACAGAACGAACTGTTCGCGGAGATTGTGGCGCTCTGGCGCCGCGGCGGCGCGGGGCGGTTTGCGTCGTGGCCGGGCGCGGTCGCGACTCCGGCGCAATCGTGTGCCGCCTGAATTGCGCACAAGGAGTCCGCGGCAAGCGAGCGCGTGACGCTGCCGGCGCTTGCGCTGCACGCGCGTTGAGGCTCGCTGAGGTGCGATGCGTTCGCTGTTTTTCGTTTGCTCGTTGTTCTGCGCCCTCGGCGCGCCTGCCGCCGACTTTCGCCCGGTGCTGCTCGCGCACGCGAAGCGCTACCCGAGGATGGAGGCGCGGGACTGCTACAAGCTACTCTTCCAGGCCGTGCTCGGCGCGGAGCACGCGGCGACCGATGAGGCGGCGGCGCGTCGGTGGATGGACGATGAACTGGCCGCACTCGGCGACGGTCCGGCCGAGCCGCTCGTCGATGCGATCTCGCCCGACGGTGCGCTCGTGCGCGTCCACTTGAGGTCGTTCGTGGCGCGCGGCGGCGATTCCGCGAAACTCGTGCACGCGTTCGTGGCGACGGCGGAGAAGAAATTCGGCCCGCGTGGTGATCTGGTGGCCGCGTGGCGTCAAGCGGTCGCGTTAGCGGAGGAGAAAAAGCTGCCGTTCACGGCGGAGGCGGCGCGGGCGTTTGGCGAAAAGATGCGCGCAGCCGACTGGCCGGCGGTGCATCACTCGAAGACGTTCGCGGTGGAGTATCGCCCGGCGTATCGCGTGATCGCGCGGGAGTTGCTCGGCGAGGTGTTGCCGACGCTCAGCGTCCCACCGACGTCCAGATCAGGAAGAGCACCAGGCTCGCGCCGACGAGGCCGACGGGATAGAGGCTGATGCGAAGCGCGGCGGACTCGTCGCCAGCGCGGGCGGCGCGCAGGGCTTTGGTCAGCGAAAATCCGTAGACTATCGGATGGATGAGCACCGTTGCCTGAGCGAGTCCGGCGACGAGGAGGATGCCGACTTTGCCGGCCGAAAACGTGGCGATGCTGCCGAGGCTCGCGACCCAGAACACTGCTGCAAAAGCCACGAATGGGAACGCCAGCAACGGCAACGCAGCAAACGCGAACAGGAGATGGAACGGCTTCATCCGGGAGATGGGCGAGGAGCGAATCAGTAGAACACGTTGCGGTCGAGCGAGCGGTATTGGATGGCTTCGAGGAGGTGCGGGGCGGCGATTTTTTCGGCGGCGGCGAGGTCGGCGATCGTGCGGGCAACTTTCAGGATGCGGTCGTAGGCGCGGGCGCTGAGGCTGAGTTGTTCCATCGCCTGCTGGAGCAGATCGCCGAGCGACGAGTCGAGGTGGCAGTGGCGTTTGATCTGCGCCTGCGTCATGCGGGCGTTGGCGCCCGTGCGGGAGTCGCGGAAGCGTTCGCGCTGCACGGTGCGCGCGGTTTCGACGCGGGTGCGGATGTCCGTGGACGGCTCGGCGGTTTTTTCGGTGCGGAGTTCGGTGAGCGAGAGCGCGGGGGCTTCGACGTGGATGTCGATGCGGTCGAGGAGCGGGCCGCTGACGCGATTGCGGTAGCGCTGAATCTGCGACGGCGCGCAGCGGCACTCCCTTTTCGGATCTCCCAAATATCCGCACGGGCACTCGTTTGTTGCCTTTTTATCGCGGTGCGGGCCGATCACCCTACGTGGCCGGAAACCAGCGAGTTCCGCGTTTCCCAAGGAATTAAAGACCTTGGGGGACCACCTGCGGAAGCGGAGGCTTGAACTCGGCCTCCAACAGAAGGACGTGGCCAAGAAGCTGGGGGCAAACGTTACGAGCGTGCTCAATTGGGAAAGGAACAAGCGGAAGACTGAACTGAGGTTCCTGCCGGCGATCTACGATTTCGTCGGCTACGTGCCTGAATTCCGAGCTGAAACCATTGCGGAGCGTCTCGTCGCGTTTCGACGGGGGAGAGGGTGGTCGCAGAAGCAGTTTGCGAGGGCGCTTCGCGTCGATCCTACGACGCTTTCGCGGTGGGAGACGGGGAAGAAGACGCCAACAGGCGTGTATCGCGTTCGGGTTCGTGCAACACTGGATCTCTAGATTAGTTCACGACGCGGTGTTGCGCAGATTGCAAGGTTGCGTCCCGGATTCTGCCCGACAGTCTACCTCTTCCATGAGTTCTGCCCCTGCTTCCGTTGGCACCGGCGAAGCGCGTGGCTTCTCTGAGTTTCAACTTCCCGAAGAGGTAAATAATCTAGTGATGCGGATCCTTTGGGACCTCGCGAAGCCGTGTCGGCGGCAATTGGAGAATGCGACAGCAGCGCACAAAACAGCGATCGACAAAGCGACGGCTGATCTGTCCACGGCCGAGGCCGAGTTTCGGGTTCAGAAGCAGAATGCCGTGGATGAGTTTGAATTGGCGCAACGGACTGCGCAGGACTCATTGCTGTCACGCACAGGAGGTGAGTCTAGCGCATTCGCGACGCTCAGAGACACGATCAGAACACGATGCAATCGATTGAATGAGGCGGCGCTGTTGGCAAGAGCGCATTTAGAAAAGTATGGCATTGAAATATCATCTAACAATAGCTCTGAAAAGCGAAAGCCGGGCGAAAAGGACGTTCCCCCGATAGATAGTGAAGAATGCAATAGTCAGATTGAATCGATCGAACAGCAACTGAAGGAGATAACGGAGAGCAGGCCGCTAGCCTACTTACCAAAAAATGGCTGGGCGATCGGCGCGATCATTGGATTAACACTGTTTGTTTTCGGAAGCGGACTTTTGTGGTTTCCTATCGTATTCGTATCACGATGGCTCTGGGTGCAGGAAATTGGTGACAAATATCGACGGCTGCTGCGGGAGTCAGAAACGCTTTGGCCTGATCTCGAAGGAGCCGAACGGCGTGCTGCAGAATCAATGCGCTCGAAAATCCGCGCAGCGGAAGAAGAAGCGCGTGTCGCCATTGCTGAGGCTGATGAGAGGCGACGTGTGCTTGTTGCTTCAGCAGAGCAGAAAATACTGGTTTCGGCACGGGCGACGCATGCCGGGTTGCTCGCTGACGAGAAAACTCGTTTCACTGCGGAACATTTGCGTATCGAAAGAGAGTTCTCAGTGATAGCAACGGACCTTCACGGCAGGGTCAATGCGCTTTGGGATGCAAGTAAATACGCTGCGACCGAATGGGATTCAGCAATCTGGGAGACGTGGGCGCCTGACCCGTCGCCGGAATTTGCTGCGAGGATAGGGAAACTCGAAATCAGGGATGATAATCTTCAAACGCAATTTCCCCAGATCGATTTCGGATTCATCCTTCCCGCGTTCGTCCCTTTTACGGAAGGACGGTGTCTGTTGTTCAATTCGGCCGGTGAAGCGATTCGGGATGCTGCTCAAGCAATGCTTTCCGTCATGGTGCGTGTGCTCGCCAATACGCCGCCGGGAAAAGCACGCTTCACTTTCATCGACCCCGTCGGGTTAGGGCAGAACGTGGCGGACTTCATGCACCTTGGCGACCATAATAAGGATCTCATTAGCGGCAAGGCGTGGTCGGAACCCCAGCACATTGAACAGCAGTTGACGTTTTTGACTGAGCATATGGAGACAGTAATCCAGACTTGTCTCCGGAATGAATTTGCCACTATTCGGGACTATAACCGAGAGCGGCACGAGGTCGCTCAACCGTTTCGCTTCCTGGTTATTTACGACTTCCCCGTGAACTTCACGGAGGCAGCGGCGCGGCGGTTAGTGAGCATTGTAAAGAATGGGCCAAGGTGCGGAGTATACACATTTATACTTCGTGATACAGGGAAGGGTCTTCCGCATGGATTCACTCTTTCCGACTTGGAGCAAGCGGCAACGATCATTGCGTTCCGAAGCCAGAAGGACGGGTTCGAGTGGCGAGATAAGGACTTCGATGAATTCACTCTCAATCTGGACGTAAAGCCACCTGCGGAGTTAACCCGCCGGATCGTTAACACTTCGGGCGAGGTGGCTATACCCGCCATGAAGATCGACGTGCCGTTTGAAAAGATTCTCACGGCGTCGTCGTTAGAGCGGGATAGGTGGTGGTCTGGATCGTCGTCGGAAAACTTGAATGTTCCCCTGGGGCCAGCAGGGGCGAGATCAATGCAGGCGTTCATGCTGGGCGGTGAGCAGGAAGCCCATGCATTGTTGGTGGGTCGGACCGGTTCCGGAAAGACCAACCTAATGCATGTCATCATTACCGCCATTGCCCTGAAATATGCTCCGTCCGAGGTGCAGCTCTTCCTCGTGGACTTCAAGGGAGGTGTCGGTTTCAAACGATACGCTGAGCATCGACTGCCGCATGCCAGAGTCATCGCGATTGAGAGCGAGCGCGAATTCGGTATGAGCGTCCTGCGCGGCCTTGATACTGAACTCAAGCAGCGATCGGATATATTTCGCGTAGCGGGAGTTGATAGCCTCGCAGGCTACCGCGCGAAGATGAAATCGGAGAGACCAGATACCGATTCAATGCCGCGCATTCTGCTCGTGGTGGATGAATTCCAGGAATTTTTCAGCGAGAATGACGACCTATCGCAGCAAGCGAAGATGATCTTCGAACGCTTGGCGCGACAGGGGCGCTCGTTCGGCATCCATTTCCTTCTCGCGACGCAGTCTCTCGCAGGCTCGGCCCAGCTCCCATCGGGTATTATGGGGCAGATTAAAGTGAGGATCGCCCTACCGTGTAGCGAAATAGATTCCCGGCTGATCCTGGCCGATGACAACAAGGCGGCGAGGGCGCTGTCGCAGCCCGGAGAGGCAATCTATAACCCGATGGGCGGGCTTGTCGAAGGAAACAATCGATTTCAGGTCGCACGGTTCTCGGACGACGATTTGCCCAAATATCTCCGGGCCGTTGGCGAATTGTGCCGCAACGGTCACGTTCCTATCGTTTTCGAAGGTAACGAACTTGCGCACCTATCGGATTGCAAGCGCTTCAGCGAAGCTTTGCAGGTTACTGACTGGCCGCGGACATCGAAGGGGGTTGAACTGCTGCTAGGTGAACCAATCGCCATAATGCCGCCGGTTGCTGCGACACTGCGCCGCCAGAGCGGGAGAAATCTGATAATCCTTACACGCGAGGAAGGTGAAGGGGCGGGCATCTGCATCGCCGCGTGTCTCAGTATTCTCACACAGCAGTCGCTCGACAAAGAGCGGATAGTCATCGCCGATTTCACGACTGCCGACAGCGAATGGGCGGGACACGGTGCCGAAATTGCGGTGAGCTTTCCCGGGAATACGACGGTAATTAGCAGACAGAGAGACTTTCCTCCCCTGCTCGCAAATATCGCTGATGAAGTGCAACGGCGAGGCGATGGTGCGGCTATGTCCGACAGCCTATTTTTGCTAATTCAGGGGATGCACCGGATCAAGTCGCTGCGGGAAGACGACGAAGATGAGAACGGCGTCAATTCAGTCGAATTGCTTAAGACTATCCTGCGGGATGGCCCAGAAGTGGGTGTGCACGTCATCGCATGGGCCGACACATGGGGGAACGCTACGCGTGGTTTGGATCGAAAAACGGCGAGCGAGTTCGGATTGCGGGTGGCGGCGGTTATGGATGCCAGCGACTCGATGAATTTTTTGGATAGCCTTGCCGCATCGAAAATCTCGAAGCCCCACCGCGCTCTCTTCTACGATGAAGATCGTCCCGGTCAGCTTGTCACGTTCCGCCCATATGCCATGCCGACGATCGCACGGCTAAAAGAGATCGGGCAACAGTTGAAATCCCGCGGTCTTAGAACCGCTTAACTTCTTTCCGCTATGACCGAGTCCGAAATCTATGCCAACCCGCTGCGCATTCAAGGGCTTGCGGACGAAATCCGCACGTTTGTCGACCACCTCAGAGGAGAAGTCAGTAAGATGCAAAGTGGCATTCACGAGCTTGGTGGCACGTGGCGCGATAATGAATATACGAAATTCAAGCGGTCTTTCGATCGTCTTAAGGACGAGCTAGAGAAGATCGATCAAGAGGTCGTGCGGCGGGAGCCGGAACTTGCCGAGGACGCGCGGCTGCTCGTCGACTACTTGTCCAAGGGTCAGTAATGAAACGCCGTAGAAAAAATATGGACTCACAAACCGCTATTGTTACGCCTGCCCAACTAGACCGCTTTGCAGACTCCCTTGAAGAGACTTCGAAACGTGTCCGAGGCGATGGTAGGAGACTTCGCGAGTCAGCAACTGCTGCGCGCATTGTGTGGAAGGATGCGAAATATGAGGCCTTCCACCGGCAACTCATCGCCTGCATAGAAGACGTGGAGAAGTTCAGCGGTTTCGGACTTAAATATGCAGAATTCCTGCGCGAGAAGGCGATGCTAGCGAAAAAATACCTTGATCGGCGCTAGTTGGCGCATCGATACGAAGATGCTACAATGGCCGAAGAAGGTATCCACGCAAATATCAAGGCGATCCAAGATATGGAGGCTGCATGTGCGCGGTTTGCCCGCACAGTGGTCGGTCAACTTCCTGAAATTGATCGCGAAGTCCGCAGAGTGATGGAGGCGCTTGAGGAGCGTCGTAACGATCTTAGACGGGAAATCGAATCATTGAGGGAGGCGATTCGGAACGCAGATGAAGATGAAGATGTGTCGTGGGAGCGTGAAAGGGTAGAGGAGGCGAAGGGCGAGCTCTCTTCAGTGAACCGGCGAAAGCATCGGATGGAGGAGGCAGCAAATGTTTACACAATACACGCGCGGACGATGAAAATTCTCGGAGCGGAGCAATCTGTCAAAATGGCCAACTTCCTTACCTGCGCATCAGAGAATTTAAGAATTTATCTCGCAAATGATAGCGGGCGCTCAGGCTCCGCTGAGACGGGTTTCCGCTCCTTCGAAAAACCTTGGAGCGATCATTCAACTAAGCTGGAGGAACAGCAACCCAGCGATGACGACTGGATCACGCAAAAGCTTTGGGCGGATAGATACCTGAATCCAGAGAAATTGTTGATCAGCTATGCCGAGCGCGCTGCGTTGGTTGAGTATCAGGGAGACGGTTTTAGGGCGATGAACCAAGCCCTTAGAGGCGAGCTTCCCTTATCTGCCGATGTAAGTGAAAGGATCGAACTTATTCGTGCAGTGATCCAAAGAAGCCGGGTTCCTGCGGGCATTAGAGTCTTCCATGCAGTTCCATACGAGCATTCTGAGGAATACCGAACGGGGGATTTATGGGAACATCCCGATTTCTTAAGTGCATCGTTCTCTCGGAAAAGCGCTGAAAAGCATCTGCAAGATTACCACGGCGGAGGCTCCATCGTTCAAATAGAGTTAGACACAGAAGAGAATGCTGTCTACATGGATGATTTAGATGAATTCCACGGAGACGAAGTCGAGATACTTTTCCCACCCGGTAAAGCATTACGAATAAAAAGAAAATATTATGGTGACAGTCACTATTACATAACAGCGAAATTCGAGAAATGAATAAAGACACCGGGTCTTCTGATCAGAAAAATAGAAATGCACCGCAAAGGTGGGAGAAATTCGTGACACATTTTAAGCGAACTCCGGCGCCGGCTGGAACAGAAATTATTCTAGACGACTATCAGGCGGGCAGAATCACCTCCGAGGCCGCACGTTCGCGCTTGGTTGCGCTCGGTTTCTCTGAGCGAATTGCTCGATTTTTGGTTCAGGATGAATGACGTCCTGTTGTGGTTATGAATATCGGAAGCGACATCCGCGAGCAACTCACTCTAGAGTGGAGGCGGTTTCATGATTGTTGGAAGGCTTCCAGCGCTCGATGGCGGGATGGCGTGGGATCTGAGTTCGAGCGACGTTTTATTGAGCCGATGGAAGCGGAGGTGCCTGCCTTCTTACGTGCGCTCGAAGTCTTGGGCGATGAATTGGACGCTGCTGGACGCGAGTTGGACTCGTGAGATCGTGAGACGTCAATCCGCCGGTCTGAACGAGGCGTGATCGATTCCGTCGAGCACCCACAATCCGTTCTGCAGGACATAGCGGATACTGAACGCGGCGATTACGCCGCGACTTCCCTCGCTGACGAGTGTCGCTTGAACGCGGAATGACAAGTGCGGAGCCTTGAATCGGGGCGGCACGAGGATCGTGAATCTGCGGAACTCGTGAAGACCATCGAAAGTCCACCATTCCGAGCCACTTCTCATGGTATATCCCAATAGGTCAGTCATTATCTGGCGCTCGGTTGGTGTCTGCGGGTGACCGGCGCTGGTGAAATTAGTTAGAGCGTTCGAGTCTAGCGACCGAGCGCTCACAATTTCATACGACCAATCGCGTTTCCCATCTACGAAAACCTCTCGCTTCGTCGGCAAAGTCAGACCGTCGAAGGTGCGGTAGCGACCGAACTGCCACACGATTTGACTGGAACTCTTTTCTGCGACTGAATCTGTATAGCTGAGTTTTTGTATGTTTCCGTTTTCGTCTAGGTCCACTTGAAATTCTGGTCGGTCCTGTGCTTTGACGAAAAGTCGAGATGGTCGGTCGCCTCCCCTGACGATGAACGTTCCGTCGTCAGCAGCCAAGCGCCAAGCGAGGTGCGCTGCATACTCGCGAGTCATGAAGTATTTTGCTTTGACCGGTTCAGTAAATTCCTTCGAGCCGGTCATCCCTTCACGCCCGCTTTTTGTGAGTGCATAGCAATCCTGTGTCACGGACCTTCTGCTTGTCTGAGTGGTTGTGCACAGAGATTTGAAAAAGACTGTGTATTCTGCTGCGAGAAGCGGCTTGAACCGGAACGAGACGTTCAAATTTTCATCCACCCGGAACGGACGCGCAATTCGTTCGATAGTGCCTTCGCCTCTGGCTTCTCGATTCCCAATCAGCCACGGCCAAGGCATCTCAGTTCGCACTTGCTCCGAAATGCCGGGTAGCGCGGCGAGGCGAGTTCGCCCACCCACAGCGGCGAAAATCTTAAATAATTGATGCCATGCATCGCGGTCGCTGCCATATTTGGCGGCAAATCGGCGTTCCTCTGCACGGACTTCCGCAACGGTGTCATCCTGCCGTCGCTGCCAATCTTTCGGTGTCGTGAGCCCGAACTGCTCGTAATCGAGAAAAGCAGCCTGCATTCCGATTTCTGTGACGGTGGAGCCGTCGGATGCATTTTTTTGGGGGATGTCTTTCTCGTTCAACGTGGCCTTGTCGATCACCCATTCACTCGCCGTGTTGTGCGCCCGAACTTGGATCGAAGTTTTCAAGATCTCGCCACGCGATTTGGAAATGATGTAAAGTGGAGGCGCAACGGGCCACGACGAGGCGATCGGCATTTCTAGTTCGTCCGCCATTTTGCGGGCCGCTTGAAAGCTTTCGCTCGACGCCATCAGTCGCGCCACGTCTTCGGACCCGGCCGGGAGATAAAGTGGCTGTGATCTGGACGCGGTGATCGATATTGACTCGTCGAGCGGCGATTGGGCGGCTCGCCTCACGGAATCGACGAGATCAATTTTCCAACCACCAGACGGGTAGAATTTAGCTTCTATCTGCCGCACCGCTTCGGCGCGAATGGCGTCATTGAGGAAGGCGATCTTCTGGGCGGAGAAGGCTTCCTTTACGGCGATTGAAAAAGACTGCCTCGCAGCTCGATAATCGTCGATTGCTTTTTGAGCTGCTGGCTCGCCGACTACTGACGTTTCCGATGGTAGTTCTGCCCGTGTTTTCATGCCGACCAGCTGAACAGTAAATGGGGGGGGCGGTTTGCGGCAGAATTGGGCTCATATGCCAGCTACTTTCGTTGCTGAAGAATGCGCCCCAGCACCGCAAAGCGTCGATCGGTGACGGACCGAGCCAGCATGGACTCGATCGGCGCGCCGCGATCGTTATCTTGGCAGTCGCTGTGTTGTCGACCGCCGAGGCGCGGGAATAGAGCAGCGGCGCGGGAGGCGGGAGCGAGATCTGCATCGCTGTTCGTAGCCGTTTATTTAGCCGCTGTGCGTCCTCAAAGTCGAGGGAGTCGGCTGAAGATGTGTGAGACGACTCATCGACCTCGTAGATTCGAAACAGGTCGGCCTTTTGCTTAAGCGTGATAGTCGCCTCGACTAGCCAATTTCCAGATGCCGTAACGGCGTCTAGCACATCTGGCGCTGATTCGCGGCGTTGGGTTATATCAACCTCCGAAATATCGTGCACTTCGCCAATGCGCAATCCCTTCGGTAACTGTGCGGTTACAACTGCTTGCACTTCGACGGCTGGCGGATGTCGGTTGAAAAGAGCATTTATCAACGACGGACCAAGGTAGAGGCAAGACACTGCGGCCACGACGGCCTTTGCCGCCATCAGTTCGCTCCGAGGGAGTCGCACGGTGACGCCCTCCATACGTTTCTGGTATGCGGAGGCGCGCGGGGTGATTGTGTCGGGTGGGGATTCCACGGACAGAAGCCGGAGTTGAATTATTGAACGAGTAAGTAACTGGCACCGGCTCTCGGCAGACGCAAGGCGCGTTTTGGTTGTGCCGCCTTTCATATGCTATAGTGGCCACATGGAATTGGTCCGCTGGCTAGCAGAGCACTGGCCGCACATCATCGAGAACGCCGGCGTGGTCACCGGTCTTTTCGTGTTCGCCGTCTCATATCACGAGGACAAGAAAGTCCGCCGTGTGGAGGCGTTCATCAAGATGACCGAGCGCCATACCAATCTCTGGATGCACTACTACTCGAACCCGCATCTCACGGGCCTGCGCGATCCGAAACGCGACATGCTCACCCGACCTCTGTCAGGTGAGGAAGCTCACTTCGTAAGCTTCCTGTTCAACCACCTCGACGGTGTTATCCGTGCGAGCAAAGCAGGTATCGCCGTCCGACCCGAAAACCTATCAAAGGACATCCGCGCATTTCTGGCACTTCCAGCTCCCCGCGCAGCATGGGAGGAGATGAAACCGATGCTCGACAGCCAACTCGTGGCGTTCATCGAGCGGGCGCTAGCGGTTAGGACGTAGGGATGTCCTGCTTCGCCTTGAGGAGAAGGCCGCGCGGAATCCAAACGACGCGCTCGTCTGGGCCGCACCCTGCCGTTGCGGGAAGACGGGGAAGCGCGCCTTCCGTCATGTCGATGCCGATCACGGCGAAATTGCCGTCGGCGAGTTCCCAGATGTCCGGGCACTGATTGAGGGCGGGAGTCTTTGCGCCGCCGGCGTGAGGGTCAGGTCCAATGCGGCGGATGAATTCGGGCGCGGATAGGTTCATGACGGCAAGTGCGAGATGGTCAAACAAAACACGAAGCAATGCATCGTGTTCGTCAAGCCGCAATCCCGGCAATATGAGGCGTGCCGCCGCCAAGGAAATCGGGAGATGACGCAACGTTACGGAAGCTCGGGCAGTCGATCCAAGCCGAGCGGAAGTCTCGCGATCTCACGCAAGAGGCCGTGTCCGAAACCATCGGCATCAGCGCCCGAGCATACCAAGCGATAGAGGCGGGAAGGGTGAACGTGCCTGCAACGACGCTCATACGGATCAAGAATGCGCTCGGCGCGTCTTGGGAAAGCCTGCTTCCGCGCTGACAGGGTAGATTTTGAAAGATTGGGACCGGCGCTCCCGTTTCTGGGTTGCGTGCGCCAGCCCCTTCTCGCATCTGTCAGGTCAGGTGCGCTCGGGCCGACGCACTTATACCCCCGTGAAAAAGTCGCGGCCCACGAGACGTGCGCAAGAGCATCGCCTGTATGGCGGATGCGTTGAGCTTGGCATATTGGCTTGGGGACGCGGCAGCGCCCCTTTCATATGAACCTGAAACGGATACTCGCGGCGGCGTTTGCCGTCGCCTTGTTGTTCTCGCTCGCCCTGCCGCGGCTCGCCGTGGCTGCTGTCTCGAAAGCCGATGCCGCATACATTCAATCCGTTGCTGAAACAAAGTCCGGCGCGGGAGGCGTCGCCGAGAAGAAGGGAAAGAAAGGATGGTGCGCGAGGACGTGGACCACGACCGACGGCTCTGGCTTCTATGGCAAGCCCGAGGTGAAGACCTCGACGGAGAACACGGACACGACGATCGTGATCCGATACACGCGGTATTCGACGGAATACGACCTCGCGTTCCACTCGCCGATCTGGGGCGCATACACGATCGACGAGACAGCGGTCAAAAACGACGTGGACGGCGACCGTCCGGCGAGCAATCCGGACTTCGCCCGTCCTGGACAGTTTTTCCAGGAGCCGATGGTCATCGCGGCGAGCAAGGAATTGGACATCCCGGCCGCATCGCACAGCACGTTTACGAGCACGTATGACCCGCGGTTCCCGTTCGTGAGGGCGGGCGGGAGCGTCACGGAAAAACAGGCGAAGGAGTCGAAGGCCGACCGCTCCATCCAGCGCGGGCACATGGTTCCCAACAATGCCATGAAGTGCCAGGGCACGGAGGAGCAGGGGCAGACGGCGCAGATCGAGAGTTTCTCGGTGGCGAACATCGTGCCGCAGATGGCAAAGTCTAATGCACCGACGTGGTCGGGTCTCGAAAGCGCCTGCTTCGACTGGGCCAAGGAGACCGGACAGGTCTGGTGCATCGTTGGTCCCGTCTACTACGACCGCGCGCATCCGACGTTCATCAAGAAACTGAGCAATGGCGCGGAGCAGGTGACTCCGAGCCCGGACGCCCTCTTCTACGTCGTCATCGGCAAGCGCGATGGGAAGACCTCAGCGATCGCGTTCCTTGTGCCGCACAAGCCGGAGATTCTCGACTACCGGCAGTTCGCGGTTCCCGTCCGCAAGGTCGAGGAACTCACCGGCATCAACTTCATGCCGGATAAGGGAGCGAACGACGAGGTGGAGAAGGCCTTCGATCAGGCGTGGCTACACACGCCCGCGCGTAAGTCGGCATCGGACGAAAACGACAACTGAAAGGATGAATCCATGAAAGCGCTCATTGATACCTCTTGGGGAACGGGCCTTCTCGTGTTTTTCGAGGTGGCTCTCGTCGGAGGCTTCATCTGGCTCGGCAAAAAGACCGAACTCCTCCGCGATTCCGATCTGAAGGAACCGGACTTCAACAAGCGGCCATACAGCATGGCGAAATCGCAGCTCGCGTTCTGGATCACGGTGATCGTCGGCTGCTTCCTCTACCTCTACTTCAAGCACGAGGAGTTCGTCGGCGTCATCAACAACACCGCGCTCATCCTGCTCGGCTTGAGCACGGCGACGACTGCGCTCTCCGGAGTGGTGACGAACCAGAAAGATTCGGAGAAAGGGAAGTCGCCGACGCCCGCAGCCGATCATCCGGCTCCGCCGCCGATCCACGAAGATTTCCTCAAGGACATCATGAGCGATAACGAGGGGATGAACGTGCATCGGGTGCAGATGTTTCTGTGGACGCTCGTGTTCGGCATCGTGTTCATCCACCAAGTCGTGAAAGAGGGAAAATTCCCGGAATACGACGCGCAAATATTTGGACTCATGGGCATCAGCTCCGTGACCTATGTTTGGTTCAAGAAAGACGAAAAATAGTATCCCACCATGAAACCGAAAAACACGGACGGCTTGGCGATCGCGCGCTTCGCGCTAGCCCTCTCGAGCGGCGTGTTCGCCGCGTTCGTCGCCGGTTGCGTCAATCTTGCCGCAGTGCGTGATTTTGCCGGAGAAGCGAAGATGCTGAGCGCGTATTCGGCAATTCCTGCCGATCTCGTTGGCACGAACGTTCGCCGCCAAGCCCTCTACGGACGCGAGGAACCAGATGACGCGCTCGGACCATACAAGGAGCATAGGAAGCGATTCGAGGAGAGCCAAGCTGTGCTTGTGAAATACATGGGGGCACTCGCCGCAGTCGCTGACGATGGCGTCGTCGACTACAAAAAGAACATCACAGACGCCGCGGCGGCTGCCACAAAAGCCGGCGTGCTCGAAAAGACCGATGCCGATCTATTTTCGGCGGCGCTTAATCTCGTGGCGAAGCTTGCCACGGACGCGGCCCGACAGAAGCTCCTCGCAGAAACGGTCAAGCGTTGCGATGGGGCAGTGCAGAAGCTCACGGCAGCCCTCGCCGAGACGATCGAGCGCGACTACATGCCGTCGCTTGACGCGGAGAGCATGGCATCCGGAACACTCCTGCGCGATGCCGATGCAGCGAAAAATCCAGGCCTGTCGCGACTCGCACATTTCACGCTTCGCGAGCACGACGCACAAATCGAAGCCAAGAAGAAGTCCGCCGCCGCGTTTGCGACTGCGCTCAAGAAGATCGCCGAGGGGCACGCGAAACTCGCGACGCACGCGAACGATTTCACGGCGAAGGAACTGGTGGCGCAATTGAAAGGCTACCAGAGCGAACTCAAAGAACTGCAAGCGCAGTTCAAGTAAGGAGGGAAATAGAATATGAGCACCATCAACAAAAACGAGGCGCGGGCACTCGCGGAGGCATTCACGAGCTTCGCCGTCGAGATAGCAAAAATCAGATACGACCAATGGGAAACGCTGTCTCCCGACGCGCGGAAGAATCTCGTTGATCGCGAATATGAGCTCATGGAGGCGGGCGGAAAGATGCGTGCGCTCGCCGGCATCCTGACGCTCGACGAAGCTCAGGGCGCTGTCTCAGACCTCACCGACGCGGTCGCCGTCGCCGAGAAATTTCTGAAGAGGGTCAAAGCGGTGAAAAAGGGAATCAACGTCATCGGCGGCGTGCTCTCGTTCGCCGCGGCCATCGTGTCGAAAGACCCGAAGGCGATATTCGACCAACTCAAGGCGCTCAAAAAGATGCTCGGAACCGAGGAAAAATGAGCACGTGCATTCGCTATCCCAACCCACGCATACATGAACCTCGAACACATACCGAAGACGTTTTGGCACGCGCTGAGCCTCTCGATCGTTCTCCTCACAATTGGCTTCATCACGATCACGTATAGGTCGGGCAGCTTCACGTTGAAATATGCAGACTTGGAGTTTCAGACGAATGCCGCAAAAGAGCTGATTTTCGATGCAAAGGAGACGCTTACCGCCGCGCTTGCGGAGAGCGAGCATGACAGGGAAAAGCTCGGCGCAGAAAAAGCCGCACTCGAAACGGAGAAGGAGCGGCTAGCGAAATCGCTCTCCGATGTGCAAGCGCAACTCAGCAAGTTTATCGTCGCGAACAAAAGTGCGCCCGGGACAATCTCCGACACGCTGGCGATCGAGAAACTCAAAGAGGAGCTTACGGGGCCAATTCTGGGGAAAAAGGCGGAATACCTTTCAAAGCCTGCATCGGGTCGCAAGCCTGCGAGCGAAACGCCCGCGTCCGCAGTCGAGGCTCGGCCGCAGCTCAATCAGGTTCAACTGAAGATCGATCAGCTCACGCGACTTCACAGCCAGATTGTGAAGGGCTAGGGATGGGGAGCGTCGGCCCTAAAGATTTCACAACCAGCGGATTCTTGAGGAGGTGCGGCACCCTGTAACTATCAATTGCCGAAAATCGAACACACACCGCTTCCGCTCTTAGCGCGGCTAACACGCAGAGGCGTTCCACGAAACAAAAACTTTCAACTAACCTACTTATATGGCACTCGGCGACGAACTTGGTTCGCTAAACTTCGAGTCGATGATCGGCGGTCCTTTGATCGCAGTCATCAAGGCTCAGACACAATCATCAATCGCGGCCGTCGATTTCATCAAGGCGGTCGGCTTCGATCACGACGCTGCTGGAGCGATCACCGGACCGACGATGGTCTCGTTCACGTATTCCAAGCCGGTGGAGCAGAAAGACGCGAACGGCGTCGTCACCGTCGTTCCCAGAGACTACAAGCTCACCGTTCCGTTCCTCACCATGCTTCCGATCCCATTCATCCGGGTCGAGGAGACGACTGTCGATTTCAACGCGAAGATCACGAGCGTGAATGAGTCGTCCTCTTCGACGCAGCACGGTCTCAACGCCGAGCTGGGCGGGAAAGCCGGCTGGGGACCAGTGTCGGTTTCGCTCAAGGTGAGCTACTCGTTCAAGAAGAGCACCGCCTCGAGCGAAAAGATCGAGCGGACCTACTCGATGGCGGTCCATGTGCGTGCGGTTCAGGACGAACTGCCCGCGGGGACCGAACGTCTCCTGAGCATTCTCGAAAACTCAATCAAGGAGGTTCCGGTCGCTGCGTAACGTCGCTTGACTGAAAAGGGGGAGGCGGCTTCGGCCGTTTCCCCCGCTTTGCTCGGCGGGTGCGCTGCATCGGATACGAAAGATCATGGCCTCAGACCTTTCAGCATTGCTCGGAACGATCCTCTCAAGCCTCGCTCACGCGCGGAGAGCGGCCGATCTTGAGACGGCAAAGATCGCCGAGCTATACAAGGAACACCCACTGCTTGAGGGCATGAGCCTGCCGCGCATCAGAGTGCCGGAGATGGTCATCGATTTGCCCATCGTCATCGATTCCGACGATCCTGGAACTCCGAACGAATTGACCGAGCCGGCAGATATTCACAAGGGAATCACGGCGGCCTTCGCGGACGCAACGGGTCGCGAAAAAGTGGAGATACCCCAACAGGCGCGGGACCAATTCGCGGCCGAGCTACGCACCGAGTTGGGAAAGGTCCAGACGTCGGCAGCTACAATCGGCGCGACGCGCGAAGC
Source organism: Opitutia bacterium (assembly GCA_016187945.1). Taxonomy (GTDB): domain Bacteria; phylum Verrucomicrobiota; class Verrucomicrobiia; order Opitutales; family Opitutaceae; genus Didemnitutus. The sequence goes on along the minus strand of JACPIT010000016.1, from coordinate 3,107 downwards.
GGTCGTTCGGGCGGTCGACAGCGCGTTCGCCCGCACGATCCCGCAAGGTGTCTTGCGGGGAATGCAGCGACCGGAGATCGCGGCGGTCGTGACGGCCGTTCGCGCCAGGGCGGCTGACATCGCGCTTAAAAAAATCGGAAGACCGCCGAGCATTCGCGCGTCGTTCGATACGAATTCAGTGAAAGACCGAGCTGGGGCGGCGAACGTCGTTCGGCTCAAAATCACCTTGCGGGAGGAGGGGCTTGAGTGGAGCGCCGGCACCAGTGCAGGCGGGACGCCGACCTCGAAGCTTACGCCTGAATGAACCGATAGCTGCGATGCTCCTGTATTCCCGAGAACGTTTCGTCGAGTTGACGATGAAGGTGGGGCCGCTCGTAAACGAGATGCAGCGGAACGATCCCACGGTCATCCCCTCGGCGGTCAATTGGCTCATTGAGGTCGAGCGCGTATACACGCAATTGCGAAATCCTGCTGCTGCCGCGGTCGCGGTCGAGCGCGGCAAGATTCTTGCGGCCCTCGCCGGGGTGGCGCCTTCACCGCCGGGTGGACACAGCCGGTCGTCTCGAAAGAACGCGACGTTCGTGGCATTCAAGGCAGTAGAGGAAACCAATGGGGCCCTTCGGGGACAAATCGCCGACGCAGATCGCAGGATCGAGGCTGCGAAGGAAAAGATGGTGCAATTGGTTGCGGTCGCCTCGGCGAAGGTTCCCATCCCGCTTCCGCCGAGCGAACCGCGGGATGCATGGCTCGACGGCGTGTGGAAAGCCATGAATACGGTCGCCGAAGTGAGCGGCATGTGCCGATACTTAGGGGCGTCGCTCACGTCGCTCGATAGAAGGCAGATACTCGACGACGTTTTGACGCAGATGATCGAAGCTATGGGATAGCGGCTAACTCGACGGTTCGTTTGACGACGCGGCGCGGCCGGCGGTTTTCGTCAGTCTCGGAGCGATTCGAGGAAATCGGTGGCGGCGTGATCGACGCGGCAGGTGAATCCGGCGATGGACACGTCGAGCGTCTGGTCGGGGTTCACTTTGAGAAGCTTGAGCTTCGTGCCCGGGTTGAACGTGGCTGCGCCGACCTCGATGCCTTTCTCGTAGAGCTTCACGGACGTTTCGACCCGGAGCCGGACATGTGCGGGCCAGACCTCGGGTATGTCGGAGAAGAACGCCGCGCCGGGCGCTCGCTTGCGCGGTGGCGCGCTGCCGGCATCGGCGAGGGCGAAAAGCGTGATGGTGCAGAGAGTGAGGCCGACGGCGCTCAGGACCGACCGCATGATGATTTCTTTCATCGGTCAGCCTCCGCAGATTTTGCAGGCGCGGCCTTCGTCCTTTGTGCACGGTGAGCCGTGCGAATTCTGATAGTAGCGGCACTTGGAGTTGTGGCGGACGCCGGATTTCGTAGTGAGCCAATACGTCTTCTCGACCGTCGTCTGCTTCGTGGCGTTCGCGCTGCCGTTCCGGTCTGTCCCGCTTTCCGTCGCCGACTGCGATTTGGCGGGCTCCTTCACGCCGTCGTCAACGGGCGTGGTGCCTTCCTTGCCTGTATATGGGTTGACGTTCCCGCGGGTGGAGTAGTTGTCGCTTTTCGTCTTGTTTGGCGACGACCGGACGTGAGGGGCGACGTATGTGCCGTCTTTCTTGGTGTATCCCTTGACGTGGACGGGCTTGGCGTCGAGGCCGACGCAGAGGAACGCGCAGAGGGCGAGGAACAGGATGAACCGTTTCATGTGGATAGCGTTTGGGGTTAGGACTGACGAGAAAAGCGCCGCGACAAAACGACGGCTGCGAGAGCGACGATGCCGACTCCGATGCCGACCTGGGCCGGCTCGGGAATCGGAGTCACTCCCGTTATGGCCGTCAGGTTCGCGAAATCCTGACCCGCGACGACGAAGGAGGTGAGGGCTCCGGTGGATCGATCCACGGTGTAGAGGTGCGCGAGCCCTGCCGTGGAGTTGTCGCCGTAGTCGCCGGCGTAGATCACGCCCGACGTATCGACGTAGGTCGCCCTCAAGTTGTTGCCCGTGGCGAGGACGCTCACGGTGTCTGTCGCGACGTTGTAGCGGAAGATACGCGCGTCACCGGTGGCGGACGTGCCGGGGTCGGCGATGAGGAGGTCGCCGTTTATGTCCACGGCGATCTGAAACGGCTGAATGAACGTAGCGGCGGTCGCGAGAGCGGTCCACGTCCCGTCGGTGAGGTTGAGGCGTGCGAGCCCGGGATTGCCGGCGTTCACCGTGAGGCCGGTGAAGTAGACGGAGCCGTTGAAGGGGTCGTAGACGATGCCCATCGCTTGTCCGCCGGTGGCGAAAGAGATGACTCCGCCGGATGAGGTGTATCTCGTGACGCCGCCCGGACCGCCTGCGCCATCGTTGGTGACGTAGATCGTTCCGTCGGGAGCGATGGCGGGGAATATCGCTTTCCCGAGCGATCCGCCGGTCGCAAGGAGGGTCTGCGTGCCCGTCGCGATGTCGATCCGGACGAGATTGGCGTCGTTGGAAAGACCTGATTTCACGGCGATGAGCGTCGTCGATGACTCGTATGCGAGGCCGAAGAGGTCGCTTCCGAGATAGTCGTTGGCCGTGACGGTGGACGGTGTTCCTGTGGCCGTCGCGACGGACACGACGCCGCTCGTTCCGGCCGGAGGCAGATTGTGGTCTGCGACGTAGATCGTCTGGGCGACGAGGTCGTGGCCGCAGACGATGAGGGCAAGGACGAGGATCGAGTGCCTCGTAGTGAAGCTGGCCGCGTGCGAACGCTTATACCGGTTCATGATCGCCTTTCCGCGCGAGATTGTGTCCCGCGCGCATGTATTTTGCGGCCCGTGAGGGAAGGTTCGCGAGCGCCGCGTGAGCGCGCAAGGCGCAAAATGGAAGTGTCGTCCATGCCGGTGGTTCGCGTGAGCGGTTGCCGTGAGGCGATGGGGAAAGCATAAAGGACATTGTGGGAATGTCCTTTATGGATCGCCCCCGATCCGGCGCCCTGGCCCTGGCGAAGGTTCCAGCGCATGGTTCCGGCGCGTGAGCGCCAACGTTAAGCTGAGGTCGGTTGAGCGCAGCACGGCGTGAGCCGTGCGTGAGCAGAGCAAGCGAAAACCGACCGAAGTCG
>JACPIT010000002.1 GCA_016187945.1 Opitutia bacterium | reverse complement strand
CGCCTCCGCCGGCATGCTCGGCTCCATCGACGCCAACGCCGGCGACCAGCTCCTCGGCTGGGACACCGACCAGTTCAACACCGACGTGCGCGAACTCACGCTCGCGATGGTCTCCATCCTCAAAGCCGGCGGCCTCGGCACGGGCGGCTTCAACTTCGACGCCAAGCTCCGCCGTCCGTCCATCGACCCCGAGGATCTCTTCCTCGCGCACATCGGCGGCATGGACGCCTACGCTCTGGCCTTCAAGCTCGCGCGCCGCATCCTCGCCGAGGGCAAGTTGGAGCGCTTCGTCGCCGACCGCTACGCGTCGTTCGACAGCGACTACGGCCGCGACATCGAGAAGGGCAAAGCGACGCTCGCCTCGCTCGAGAAACTCGTGCTCACCAAACTCGGCGAACCCACGCCCCGCTCCGGCAAGCAGGAGTATCTCGAGAACCTGCTCATGCAGTATCTGCACGGCTGACGCCTGGAGCCCGACCGCCGTCGCGGCCACTCGTCGACCCAAACGCGCGCCTCGGCGCGCGTTTTTCTTTTCCTCCCGTGAGCCAGGTTTCCGGCATGTCGCGTCGAAACTTGCGCGGCGCTGTCCCCTATTTATGGGACGCCCGTTCATTGCGCTCCGCTTGACGTGAACGGTAAATGCGCGGGGAAATTGCAGCCAAGCGTTGGACTGATCCCCGCCGTTCAGCGCCTCCCCCAAAAAAGCGTAACGCGATGCCCTTCAGTCGCCGACGTCGCGTCAGCTTCCCGTGCATCCGCCGACATCCAATGAGAGTCCGTTTACCTCGATGCTTCCCGGCTATCGCAACCGTCTTGTGCGCCTCCGCCGGCTACGGCGCCTCGACCGATCCGGTCGACACCTTGGCGAAGCTCTCGCTGGAGTGGGTTAAAATCCGCGCGGAGACCGTCCGGATCGAATCCGATTGGACGACCCAGCGCGAACTGCTCAATTCGACCGTAAAGGCGTTCGAGGAACGTGCGCGCGAGTTGGAGGCGAAACGCGATCTTCTCAAAGCGAAGACGGCCAAGGAACGTGGCGAACTCGAGGAACAGGAGATCGAAAACCGGCGAATGGCCGCCGATCTCCAGAAACTGGAAAGTCATCTCAGTGCCTTGAGCGCGCGGCTCATCAAGCTGCGGCTTCGTTTGCCGCCGCGATTGGCGCAAGCCCTCGAGTTGCCGCTCCTCAGCCTCGCCGATCCCACTCTTCCCGCGGCCGAACGGATGGCGCACACGATGACCGTGCTCAATCGCTGCGTGCAATTCAACCGCTGTGTCACGCACGGCGAGGAAATCGTCGCCCCGCCCGGCGACGCCAAACCGAAGCTGCTGCAAACCGTCTACTGGGGTCTCAGCCACGGCTACGCTTACGACAAAGTGGAGCGCAAAGCGTGGATCGGCGCGCCGACGCCGGAGGGCTGGCGCTGGACGCCGTGCCACGAATCCGAGAACGAGATCCGCGAATTGCTCGCGACTTTCGACGAAAAGGCGGAGCCGAAATACGTGCCCGTCCCCGCGACCGCCGGTCGCAGGATTGAAACCGCTGCCCCCCGCTAACCGCCATGTTCACACGCCTCGTTTTCGTTCTCGCGACGCTGCTCGTCGTCCCGGTGTTCGCGGCGGAGGATTTCGCCGCCGCGGCCGCGAAAGCAGCCGGCGATTATCAGGAACGCCTCAAGAAGGCCGCGGAGCAACTGGCCGCAACGCGCAAGAAAATCGCCGACGAAAAAGCCCCGCTGCTCTCGGCGCTCAGCGCGGCCGAGGAGCGCGTCGTCGCCGCACAGACCGAGAGCACGCGGATCGAAACGGCGACGGATGAAGCGCGCGAACGCCGCCGCCAGCTCCAGAAGGAGCGCGACGCCGTCCAAAAGAATCTCGGCTACGCTTCGACGCTGGCGCACGACGCCGTCGTCGCGGTGCACGACAGCCTGGCGCCGGGCGAGGAGCAGTTGGTCGGAGCGCGTTGGAAGCAGGCGATCGAGCGTTTCGACGCCGCGACCAAGGGCGCATCGGCGGAGGCGAGCTCCGACGCGCTCGATCTCCTGTTGGGGTCCATCGAGCAATCCGCCGGCGGCTATCAAGCGCCCGGGCGCGCCGTCCTCGCCAACACGAACGAACTCGTGGAGGGCACCTACGCGTTCGCCGGCCCCGATGCTTTCTTCCGCGCGGCGAGCGGCGACAAGTTTGGCGTCGTGCGCACGCGAGAAGGCTCGGTTTACCCGATCCTTTATCCGATGCACGACTGGAAGCCGGCCGCCGCGGACGGCTTTTTCCAGGGACCGCGCGGGACGATGCCCGCCGATACGACGGGCGGCAAGGCGCTGCGGCTCCAGGAGACGAAAGGCACGCTCGTGGAGCACATCAAGCGCGGCGGCGTCGTGTCCTTCGCGATCCTCGGCGTGGGCCTCCTTTCGCTCACTCTGATCCTCAACAAATTCTACGACCTCCTCCGCCTGCAGGTCGACGAGCCGGAGGAAGTGGAGGCGTTTCTCAAGCTACTGAACGACGCGCCGCCCGAGCGCCACAGCCAGTTGTTGCGACCGCTCCGAGCCGTGACGCGCGATCTTTTGGGGACGGGCCTCAAACACATCGAGCAACCCAAGCAAATTCTCGAAGAGCATCTCTGGGCCGTCCTGATGCGACTGCGCCTGCACTACGAGCGCCGGCTGCCGCTGCTGGCCGTGATCGCCGTGGCAGCGCCGCTGATGGGGCTGCTCGGCACCGTGACCGGCATGGTGCGGACGTTCGCGCTGATCACCGTCTTCGGCACCGGCAACGCCGGCAAGCTCGCGAGCGGCATCTCCGAGGTGCTCGTCGCCACGGAGCTGGGACTCATCGTCGCGATCCCCTCGCTCGTCGCGCACGGTTTCCTGAGCAACCGGATTCAGAAAAAACTTTCGCTGCTCGAACGCTACAGCCTGCAATTCGCCACCGCGGCCCAGCGCAGCAAACGCGAGGACGAGGTCTCGGTTCCATGAATCTGTTGGGCAACCTCGTGGCGCGCGGCGGTCCGGTGATGTATCTGATCATCGCGTTGTCGGTGTTGCTCTACACCCAGTGCGCGAAACTGCTGATCTCGCTCCACAGCGCCCGCCGCGCGCTCGGGAAAAACGCTTCGCCCGCGCTCAAAAACGTTCCCCTGCTCGAAGCGCGCCAGCAGGAACTGGCTGCGGATTTCCGGAACCGTCACGTCATGATCACCGCCATGATCGCCGCAGCGCCCCTGCTGGGGCTGCTCGGCACCGTGAGCGGCATGGCGCACACCTTCGAGGGATTGTCGTCGAGCACGGGCCAACGCTCGATGAGCGCCCTCGCCGGCGGCATCTCGGAAGTGCTCGTCGCCACGGAGTCCGGCCTCGCGGTGGCGATCCCCGCGCTGCTCGTCGTCTACCTCGGGCGGCGCGAAATCGACAAACACCAGACAACGCTGAATCGCCTGAAGGAACAGGCCTGGAGGAGCGAAAGCCGATGATCGAAAAATTCCAGCGCAGCTCACGGCCCGAGATCACGCACATCGACATGGTGCCGATGGTCGACTGCATCATGGTGCTGCTGATTTTTCTGATGATCAGCAGCGCCTTCGTGAACGATCCCGGCATCGAGGTGCAGAAACCCGACGTCAGCGGCGCGCCCGCGGCGGATCAAAACATCCTCCTCATCGCGATCACGGCCGATAACCGGATCTTTTTCGACGGCCAGGAAATCCGTGTCGACCAGGTCGCGGCGCTCGTGAAACAAGCCGCGATCGGCAAATCGCCCGCGCTGATCATCCGCGCCGACGCCGCGTGCAGCCACGGCGTATTCTCCCAACTCTATGCCGAAGCGAAACGCGCCGGCATCCAGCATGTGCAGTTCGCCACCGCCCGCGCGAGCTGACCCGCCTATGGAATCGCCGCTCCCTCCGCTCCGTCGCTCTCGCGTTGCGCCGCGCGCGCTGCTCGGTTTGGCGCTCGTCGGCGCCGCGCTCCTCCCCGCCAGCGCCCGCGCGCAGAGCGGCTACGGTGAGGAGAGCAGCCCGCGGCCAAACCCACAACGCATCGTCAACGCGTCGATGAATTTTCTGAAGGAGCGCGAGCCGGACCTCACCGCCGAGGAGAGCGCGCTCTACGAAACCGCGCTCAGCCAGCGACCGGAACTCGCGCTCAAGCTGGTCGAAGGGCTCCTCGCCGGCTCCCCGAGCGAAAAGCCCGCCAGCCCGGCGTTTTTCGTTTTGCTGGGCAACCTGCACTACGCGTCCGGCGCGATCGCGAAGGCCGAGGCGAGTTACCTGCAAGCCGTCGACCGCTATCCGACCTTTCTCCGCGCCTGGACGAACCTCGGAGCTCTGCACTATGCGCAGAGGCACTACGCGAAGGCGATTCCATGCTTCGCGAAAGCGGTGACGCTCGGCTCACGCGAGTCGACTACGTTCGGGATGATGGCCGAGTGTCTCGAGCAGACCGGCGACGCCGTCGGAGCCGAGGTCGCGTATATCCAGGCGCTGGCCGGCGATCCCGGCAACGCCCGCTGGGTCGAGGGACTGCTGAACGTCTACCTCGCCGCGCGACAATATCCGCGCGCAGAAGTCATGCTGCGGAAATTGATCCACGAGCAACCGCGTGAAACGCGACACTGGCTCACCTATGCGAAGCTCCTGCATGCCGACGGCCGTCAGTTGGAAGCCATCGCGCTGCTCGAGCAGACCCTCGCCACCGGCATCGCGGGAAACGAAGAACTGCTCGAATTGGCCGGGCTCTACGCCGATGCGCAACTCGTGACCGAGGCCCTGCAGAGCTACGACAAAGCCAAATTCACCGCCGAGAAACTCGGCGAAGCGCGCACGCTGCAACTGGCCGGCATGCGCAGCGCCCGCGCCGAGTGGAACGAGGCGCAAGCGCTGCTCGACGGGATCAAGTCCACGGTCGCAGGCGCTGACCGCCTGGAATTTCTGCTCGCGCAGGCCGATCTGCTTTCGGCCCGGCAAAAATGGCCGGCGGCGCGCGGCGCGCTCGACGAACTGCTGCGCTTCGACCCGATGAACGGCCGCGCGTTGGTCGCCCTCGGTCGCGCCTACGCTGCGGAAGGCGACGTGGCGCGCGCGACGATGGCGTTCGAGACAGCCACGCAGACGCGCGACGGCGCACGGCCGGCGAGCATCGAGCTCGCCAATCTCGAACTGCGCCATCGGCACTTCGAGAAGAGCGCCTCGCATCTCGAAACGGCGCTCGCGCTGGAGAAGAACGCGGACCTCGAGGAGATCCTCACGCGCGTCCGGGCGCTCGTGCGAAACGGAGTCGAGCGGGAGAGGTGAATCACACCGCCACCGAATTGCCGATCGCCATGCGTGCCCGATTCCTCGTCAATGCGATCAGCTTCGCGCTCGGAGCGGGATTCACGCTCTGCCTGTTCCTCTCGATCGCGCATTTCCTTCGCGCGCATGAGAGCGCCGCCGAGGCGACGGTGGCACCGGACGATTTGGAAACCGTGACGGTCGCGATGCCGCCGCCACCTCCACCGCCGAAGGCCGAGGAGAAACCGGCCGCAGCGCCGGAGCTGAGCGAGGCGCTCGCGCTCGGCTTCGCGGAGGAGCCGAGCGCGAGCCCCGTGAAGATCGCGCCGAGTCCGCCGAATTTCGAGGAGTTGCTGCCGATGATGCAAACGCCCACGCATGCGGTCGCGGGCGCGACGAGTCTCGAGAGTTCGTTCAAGCCGACCCTCGCGCTCACGTTCGACGAGAATCGGATTTATCAGAAGAGCGATGTGGACAAGCCGCCCTTCCCCATCTCCCGCGTGGAACCCTCCGTGCCGGCCCGCCTGCTCGGCGAGAGCCGCCGGCGAAGCGTCGTGATGTTGTTCATCGTCGATACGCGCGGCGTGGTCGGAAACATCCGCATCTTCCGTTCGTCGGACAACGAGGATTTCGACGAGATCGTCGCCAAGGCCGTGAGCGAGTGGACGTTTTCTCCCGCGATCAAGAAGGGCAAGGCAGTCCGTTGCATGATCCAACAGCAAATCACGGTGCAGATGGAGCAACGCGACATTTTCTCCCTCTGAGATGAAGACCGTGCACGCCCGATGGTTGCTCGCGACCTGCTGCCTCTGGAGCGGCGGCGCGCTGGCGGCGGCTCCGCTCGACGCCGGCCGGCTGATCGCGGACTCGAGCCAGTTGCAGAAGGCTCCCGAGCCGGAGATGACCGAGTCGGAGCGCGCCGTCTACGAGAAGGTCGCGCCGATCCTCACCACGAAACCGGCGTTCGCGCTGCGATTGCTCAAGGCGATGAGCACGACGTCGGACCCGAATGCGAAACCGAGTCCGGCGTTCGATTTCATGCTCGGCAACGCCTACTACGCCGCGGGCAACTATCCGGAGGCGGAGGCGAAATATCGGAGCGCCGTGGAGCGGAACCCGACTTTCGTGCGCGCCTGGAACAACCTCGGGGTGCTCTATCACGTGCAGGCGCAGCATGCGGACGCGGTGCCGTGCTTCTCGCAGTCGGTGGCGCTCGGCTATCGCGATGCGACGACGTTCGGACTGCTCGGCAACTCGCTCGAGAAGACCGGCAACACCGTGTCGGCGGAGATGGCTTACATGCAGGCGCTCGCCGCCGAGCCGGCGAACGTCAATTGGTCCGAGGGACTGCTGCGCATTTACATTGCCGGGCAACAATACGCGAAGGCGGAGACGCTCGTGCGCGCGCTGCTGGCGGGTCACTCGGAAGATGCCCGTTACTGGGCGACCTACGCGCACCTGCTGCTTTCGTCGGACCGGAAGCTCGAAGCCACGGCGTTGCTGGAGCGCATGGCGGCGACGGGCCTCACGCGCGAGGCGGACCTCATTCTGCTTGGCGATCTCTACGCCGAGCAGCGGATGACGACCGAGGCGCTCGCGAACTTCGCCCGCGTGGCGACGACCCAGCCCGAACTCGCCGAGCGGCGCCTGTTGCAATTGGCGAAGACGCTGAGCAGCGAACGGCTCTGGGCCGAGGCTTTGATCGTGCTGGAAACGCTGGCGAAAAAGCCGCTGACGCCCCAAAGCCGGATCGCCTATCTGGAGTCACGAGCCGAGTTGGAACTCGCGCGGAAGAACTCGCTCGAGGCGAAGCGGGCCTTCGAGGCGTTGCTCGCGGAAGCACCGGCCAACGGCAACGCGTGGATCGGACTGGGGCGAGTTTACCTGGCCGAGGCGGAACCGACCAAGGCGATCGCGGCGTTCGAGCACGCCTGCGAAATCCCCGACAGCTCCTATCGCGCCAGCATCGAACTCTCGAACATCGAGTTCAAGAACCACAATTACGAGCGCTGCCTCCGCCATCTGGAACGCGCCCTCGGCATCCGACGGACGGCGAGCGTCGAAAACTTTCGGGATCAGATCAGAAACCTCATTCCGTCCGAAAAACAACCCCGGCTATGAAAACGAAAAATACACCCCGCCTCCGCTGCGCAGCGCTCGCGCTCTTCGTGCTGCTTCCGCTCGCGGCGGCGGCTTCGGACAACGGCCAAGCGGCGAAGGATCCGTCGAGCGCACTGCAAACCCACGTGCTGTTCACGGGCGCGGACATCCGCATTCTCTACAACGGCAAAGTTTATCCCGTCGACGACGTCGATGGAACTTCGCTGGCCATCAAGATCAAGGATGCGCCCAAAGGCCTCGATGCGCCGCTCGACTACAAGCGCAAGAAACTCGTGGTAACTCGTGTTCAAACCGTCACGGATCGCACGGCTACGGTGACGAATTTCAAATACGAGCCGGCTTACACGCCGGCGAACGATCCCGCCCGGAAGGGATCAGAAGCCATCCAGACTGCAATCGCGATGGCCGACAACGCCCGGATGACGGAGGAGCGGGTGGCCAGGGAGCCAGCGCGGATAAAAGTCTTTCGAGGCGGGACAGCGCCGGTGGAAGTGGACAACCCGCTGCTTCCGCAGATGGAGCAGCGACTTCAAATGGAGCGAAGCACCATTAGCGGGCCTTTGGGAATCGCTGGCCAGGCGGGAAAGATGGCGGAGGAAAAAGCCGCAGCGAACTTCGATGCGCTCGAAGTGCAATTCGAGCTTTCCTCTCCGAGTCCGATCAAGAACGCCTACGTGGTGGTGATGGCCGATTATCACCCCAAAGAAACCCTCAAAGACTCTCAAATGTGGGTGGCAGCGAGAGCCGTCGGCCCGCTCGATTCCACGCCACGCAAAGTGTGGCTGCGCGAAGGCGGACTGCCGCCCGGCTACATCTTGGAAAAGGTCCACCTGCACGTCTACGAACAGGGGACGGAGATCGCCACGGACCTCTCGGAAAACCGCGCCGCGCTCACCCGCGATGAGGCGCATGAGTATTTGGTCATCGAGCACACGACCATGAACAAGGCGAATACCGTGCTCGCTCGGATCGTGTTGCCCAAAGTGCCGGCGGACTGGGCCACCCACCCGCGAGACAGTTCGTTCCTCAAGACCTACTACGTCAAAGTCGACAAGACGGGCCGCCCGACGGACGCCTTCGAGGACGAGACCTGCGAGACCAAGGTCGCCGACTCCTACTACGACGCCGTCCTGCGTGACCAGCTCTTCCTGCCCGCCTTGGAGAAAGGCCAGCCGGTGGACAGCGTGGTGCGGATGAAGCTGACCAAGTTGTCCCGCTAGCTCTGAGCCGCTGGGTCCGGCCGACGCTCCGTGGAGCATGCGCTAACCATCCAACGCTCGGCGGCCGTGGAGAACCTTCGAATTCAGATCAGAAACTTCATCCCCCTCCGAAAAACAATCCCGGCTATGAAAACGAAAAATACACCCAGCCTCCGCGGCGGAGCGCTCGCGCTCCTCGTGCTGCTTCCGCTCGCGTCGTTGGCCGCGGACGCCATCGGTGCGGCGAAGGATCCATCGGGCGCAGCGCAGACCCACGTGCTGTTCACGGGCGCGGACATCCGCATTCTCTACAACGGCAAAGTTTATCCCGTCGAGGACGTCGACGGAACCTCGTTGGCCATCAGCGTCAAGGACCAGGCCAATGGGCTCGACGTTCCGCGAGACTACAAAAACAAAAAACTCGTGGTGAACCGGACTCAATACGTCACCGACCGCTCGATCACGGTGACGAACTTCAAACACGAGCGGGCCTACACCGCAGCGAAAGACCCCTACCGGAAAGCGTCGGAAGAGATCATGAACGCCGTGGCGATGACCACCACAGTCCGGCGGGTGGAAGAACAGGTGCGCCGGGAACCAGAAAAAATTTCGCCCTTCCACAGCGGCCTGCCCAAGCGGCCGGGGGAAGAGCCACAGAAGGTCGACAACCCGTTCCGTCAGCAACTCGAGAACCAGCTTCGCATGGCGCAAAGCGTGAGCAACTCGGACTTCGGGGACGCGGGCCGGATCGCTGGAAAGATGGCCGAGGAACAGGCGAAGGAGGAATTCGACGCGCTCAAGATGGAGTGCGAGCTTTCGTCGCCAAGTCCCATCAAGAGCGCCTACGTCGTCGTGATCGCCGAATACCACACCAAAGAGAGCCCAAAGGATTCTCAACTCTGGCTGGCCGCGAAGTCCGTGGGCCTGATCGATTCCACCCCGCGCAAGGTTTGGTCGCGGGAAGGCGGACTGCCGCCGGGCTACATTTTGGAGAACGTCCACCTGCATGTCTACGAACGCGGCACGGAGTTCGCGACGAACCTCTCGGAAAATCAGGCCGCACTCACCCGCGATGAGGCGCACGAATATCTGGTCCTCGACCACACGAGCACGCACAAGGCCGACACGCTGCCGGCTCGGATCGTGTTGATAAAAATCCCGACGGACTGGGCCACCCACCCGCGAGACAGTTCGTTCCTCAAAACCTACTACGTCAAAGTCGACAAGACGGGCCGCCCGACGGACGCCTTCGAGGACGAGACCTGCGAGACCAAGGTCGCCGACTCCTACTACGACGCCGTCCTGCGCGACCAGCTTTTCCTGCCCGCCTTGGAGAAAGGCCAGCCGGTGGACAGCGTGGTGCGGATGAAACTGACCAAGTTGTCGCGCGCTATTGACGCTCGCTCGGCAGACTGACGCTCACGCAACGGAAGGTAGGGCGGAGCGGCTCGCTCCGCCGCGAGGGTGATGCCACGTTCCCCGCGCGCCGGGCCAGCGACGAGTGCGACGCCTCGACGGCGCGCCCAACTTGTCAGTCTGATGCGCGAGGCTCAATAGACGACGAGGCGCCACGCGGGGCGCGCCGTCTCGAACCGCCTCGTCAGCCAACGCGCGCTTCGGCGCGCGTTTCTCTTTTTCCGGCGCGAACCGCGTCCGCGTTCTCTCGCGCGGCCGGGCGCGACTCCGCCTGCACCCGATCGCGCGGAAAGCGCCGAGCCGCCAGTGGGAACTCGGATCGCCGTTTCGCTGCGTCAGTCGGGCGCGGCCCGTTCATCGCGGTGAGTTCTACTGTTAGCCCGGAGCGACCGTTGCTCGGGTGCGCGGGCGATTGATGCTGGTCGTCGTCCGAGTTTTTGCTGTCATTTCGTCCCCTCCCCCTCTCCCGCGCGGCGCGGCGCCTTCCCCTCGCCTCCGCGCCGTCCGTCACCCCGCCCCGCCCATGAGTAGTGCCCCCGTTCAGAAACTTTCGTTCCTCGAGAAAGCTGGCTACAGCGCCGGCGATGCCGCCGCGAATTTCGTCTTCATGACGATGGTGCTGTTCCAACTGAACTTCTATACGGACACGTTCGGTCTCTCTGCCAGCGCCGCCGCCGCCATCCTGCTCTGGCCGCGTCTCTGGGACGCGATTTTCGATCCGGTCATGGGCGTGCTCGCCGACCGCACGAGCACGCGCTGGGGCAAATTCCGCCCGTGGGTTCTTTGGACTTCCGTGCCGTGGGCCATCGTCATGGTCCTCGCCTATACGACGCCCGTCGGCTGGAGCACGGGCATGATGATCGCCTACGCCGGCATCACGAACACGATCCTGATGACGCTCTATTCGATGAACAACATGCCCTACTCCGCTCTCGGCGGCGTGATGACGGGCGACCTGAACGAGCGAACCAAACTCAACTCCTACCGCTTCGTCGCGGTCAACATCGCCCAATTCATCGTCGGCGGCCTCACGCTCCCACTCGTCGCCAAGTTCGCCGAAGGCCACGACCGCCAGCACGGCTGGCAGATCACGATGACGATCTGGGCCGTTCTCTGCCTCGCGCTCTTTCTCGTCACGTTCTTCACCACGAAGGAGCGCATCAAACCCGTCGTCGAGACACACTCGTCGCCGAAACAGGATTTCCTCGACCTGCTCAAAAACTCGCCCTGGATCGCCCTCGTCGCCTACACCGTCTTCAACTTCGCGATGCTGGCCTACCGCGGCGGCGCGCACTACAACTTCTATCACCACTACGCCGACAAGGCCGCGATGTTCGACTTCGTCGAGAAACTCGGCCTCACCACACCCGAACTCGCCCGCGGCGCCGGCGCGCTCGATTTCCTCGGCTACATCGTCCACGGCACGCGCGAGACCGCCGCGACCTCGAACGTCGCCGACGTGTTCAACAGCCTCATCAACATGGTCGGCACCGCGACGACCATCGTCTTCATCATGCTCTCCGCCAGCTTCTCCGCGCGCTTCGGCAAAAAGGCCGTGATCTTCACCGGCTTCGCGTTGGCCGCCCTCAACTCCTGCGCCTACTACCTGCTCTCGCCCACGAACACCTGGGGCATGCTCGCGCTCGCCGTGATCGGCTCGATCGTCTACGCGCCGACGATCGCCGTCGCCTGGGCGATGTATGCTGACGCCGCCGACTACTCCGAGTGGCAAACCGGCCGCCGCTTCACCGGCATGGTGTTCGCGACGATCGGCTTTTCGCTCAAAGCCGGTCTCGCGCTCGGCTCGGCCGCGTTCCTCTGGCTCATGGCCGGCCTCTGGGGCTACGACACCACACTCCCCGCCGCACCGAACGCCGTGCACGGCTACTTCGTTTCCTCGAGCCTCCTCGTCGGCCTGCTCCTCGCCGGCGGCGCGCTCTCGATCGCCTTCTGCAAACTGAACAAAGCGCTCACGCTGCAAATGGCCGACGAACTCGCCGCGCGTCGCCGCAAAGCCGGCCTCGCGACCTGAGTCCGCAACCGCAGCGCCGCGTCGCTCAAAACCCGACGCTCGCGCCGCCGTCGACCGGCAGCGTCACGCCGGTGACAAACTTCGCCGCGGGCGACGCGAGATAGACCGCGGCCCACCCGATGTCCTCGGGCTGGCCCATGCCGCCCATCGGCGTGCGGCCGAAAATCTTCGCCTTGCGCGCCGGATCGCCATCGAGCGCCTTCCGCGACATCTCAGTCTCGATCCAGCCGGGCGCGATGCAGTTCACTCGCATGCCGTGCGCCGCGAACTCCGTCGAATACGCCTTCGCCATGCCCACCATCGCCGTCTTCGCCGCCGTGTAAGCGATCACGAGCGGGATGCCAAAGATCGACGCCATCGAACCGGTGAACAAAATCGTGCCGTGCTTGCGCGCCATCATGCCCGGTGCCACCGCGCGCGTGAGCGCGTGGGCACCGAGGATGTGCGTGTTGAGCACCTTCTGGAACTCTTCCGTCGTCGTCTCCACCGCTGGCTTCTTCAGGTGGATGCCGGCGTTGTTAACGAGGCACGAGATCGGGCCGACTTCACTCGCCACGCGCGCGACTAGTCCGTCCGCCGCCGCGAAATCGGTGACGTCGTGCGCAAACGCATGCGCCCGCTCGCCGAGCTTCGCGACCGCGGCCGTCAATTCCGCCTCGCGGCGGCCGACGAGCACGACGCGCGCGCCGGCCGCGTGCATCGCCTGCGCCATCGCGAAACCGATGCCGGTGCCGCCGCCGGTGATGAGCGCGACTTCGCCGCGCAAGGAAAACGCTTCAGGGAACGAAAGCATGGTGAAAATCGATTAAGGAGGAGAAAGCTGCCAGTCGAGACATACGCCATCGGCACGCGACGGATCGGGACCAGCACCGTCGGCCAAGATCGCACCGCTCGCCGGATCGAAGCGGACGTAGCGGTTCGTCGCTAGGGAGAGCAGGATCAGATCGCCGTTCAGCGTTTCGATCCACTGAAACGCCGCGGCATCACGCACCTCGGCCGCGAGCGTCACTCGACCATCGACGACTGTCAGCGCACGACCGTCGCCCGTGCGTAACGCGACGCGCCCGCGTCCGATATCCTCAACGAGGAGCTCGGCAGCCGGCGCCGAGGTAGGGCGAGTCGTCCCCGACGAGCCGCTGTCTACCCGCGGCTCGTCGGGACGACTCGCCCTACCCTCGCTGAGAGAGACGACCGCGGGAACGCCATCCTTCACGCCGAGAGCCAGGTCGGTGCCATGTGCCGTAATCCGGATCGTGCGCCCGAACGGTATCGGCCGCATCAGCCCGCGCGGACGTGGCTCGTCCACCGTGAACGAGTCGAAATCGGCCTTCCCGCCGGCGCTCGATCCCGAATCGTTGAACGCGAAGAGCGCGAAGCGCACGCCTTGAAACGTTTTCAGCTGAAACACCAACACGCTCTCAGTGCCGAGCGGCGCGAACGCCGTCCCATCCAAGCTGTAACTGAACGTCGCCACCTCCTTGAGAAAATCGCACCTCACGCGCAGCCACACGCGTCCGCCGGACAGCGGCACGCGACTCGTCTTGCCCGTGCGCTGATCGAATTTCTCGAGCACGAACGCGCCGCCATCGCGTCGCACGCCGATCCAAGCGTAAGGCAGATTCAACAACGCGAGGCCCGCCACGTCGCCGTCGCGCAGGCCGCTCGCGTCGAGCACCGTCGTCGCGCTCGACTGCGGACCGACCGCGCGCTGTGTGAGCGTGTTGCGCGCGCGCCAAAAATCCGGCGCCGCTTGCGCGTGCAGACGCAGGAAACCGGGCCGCTCCGCGAGCGACCGCTGCGTGTCGTCCGGCACGTGGTTCCATTGCCAGACGTTGGCGAGCTGCGGCCCGGCGAAATCGTCGTCGCGCGAGTAAGGCGCGCTCGGCGGCGCTTCGTGGCCGGTATTCGGCTTGAGCCACGTGCGCGGCGTGCGTCGGAGGTTGCCGGGCAGTCCGAAATACGGCCACCCGTCGCGCCACGTCACGGGCGACAGGCATGTGAGTCGCCCGACGGAATTCGCGTCCGTCATCGCAAAGCCCCACCACTCGCCGCACGGCGTCACGACGAAACCGCCTTGGTGGAGCGAGAGGCGTCCGCGCGAGGCGGGATTGCCGGGCTGCACGTCGAACGGCGGACCCGCCGTTTTCCAGAGGCGATTGCCCTCCGCGAGACCGAAGTCCTCGTCGATGGAGATGTCGCGATTCACTTCCCATGGCCCCTCAAGACGATCGGCGCGCGCGCAAACCAGGCGCATGCGCCCATCCCACCACGCGCTGGTGATGAAGTAGCGACCGTCGAACTTGTAGAAGTGCACGCCTTCGCCCATGCCGGCGGCCTTCTCGATCAACGTGCGCTCCGTGCCGGGCACGACGTCGGTGAGATCGGCGTTGAGCTGTGCGATCCGAATTTCCTGGTAGCCCCAGACCGCGTAAACGCGCCCGTCGTCGTCGAACAACACCGAGAGGTCGTGCAGCGAACGTTTCATCGGCGTGCGCGTCCACGGTCCGGCGGGATTCTTCGCCGTGAAATGCTGCGTGCCGTGCCGATTCACGTTGGCGAAGATGTGCCATGTGCCGTCGTGATAACGCAGACACGGCGCCCAGATCCCCTGGCCGTAGGCCTCCTTGCCCTCCGCGAGCCGATATTCCGGCCCGAGGTCGAGTCGCTCGCACGCGTAGCCGAGCAGCCGCCAGTTCACGAGATCGCGCGAGTGCAGCACCGGCAGCCCCGGCATCGCGTGCATCGTCGTTCCCGTGAGGTAATAGTCCTCGCCGACGCGGATCAGGTCCGGATCGGAGAACTCGTCGTAGAACAGCGGATTCGTGAACGTGCCGTTGCCGTTGTCGGCCGTCCAGGTCGGCGCGAAAGCACATGCCTGCACAACGAGAGCCATCGAATAACCAGGCGCGACCCAGGTGGAGCGCATTGACCTCAATGCGCTCGATGCAAAACGCGTTGCGGTCAACGCGTTCCACCAACGGCCGACTCGCTCTCGCACTTTCACCGTAGCGTCTGCAGCCCCGCCTTCAGATACCCCATCGCGAACGCCATCCCCGCGTGCCACGGTGCCGCGCAGCTCATCTGCGGTGCGTGATCCGGGATGATGACGCCGTCGAAGCCGTTCCGCTGGAGGATCGCGAGCACGCGCAGCACGTCGACTTCGCCGTCGTCGATGAACGTTTCCTTGTAGTGCGGCACCTTGTCGCGGACGTTGCGCAAGTGCACGTAGCCGATGCGGCGCTGGCGGCTGTAGCTCTCGACGGCGGCGTAGAGATCGCCCTCGGTCATCTCGGCGAGCGAGCCGACGCAAAACTCGAGCGCGTTCGCCGGGCTCGGATTGAGGTCGATCGCCTTCTGATAAAGCGACGGCTGATAAACCAGCCGCGGTTGTCCGCGGATGAACGGCATCGGCGGATCGTCCGGGTGCAACGCCATGCGCACGCCGGCCTTTTCGGCGACGGGAAACACCTCGTCGGCGAACCGCTTGAACCGATCCCAGAGCTGCGCGTGAGTCGCCGGCGGAGTTGTGCCCGTGTTGCGCGTCGGCGCCGTGGAGTCGACGACCATGTTCCACACCAGACCGTTCGGCATCGGCAGATCATACGGACCTTCCATGCCGACCGCCGGCGCGCCACCGCGCGCGTAGCTGCCTTTCGTGCGACCGGCCACGCCCGCGATGGAGAAGTTGTAGCCGAAAACCGGGATGCCCGCCTCGCCGACGCGGCGAATGATCGTCTTCACGTTTTCGATGTGCTGCGCGCGGCGCGGACCGTCGATCAACACGTCGCCCCAGTGCGCCGGATCGAAGTTCTCGATGGCCTCGAGCGTGAGGCCCTCGGCTTCGACGTTGCGACGGAGCGCGACGAGTTCCTCGAGCGTCCAGAGTTTTTCCGGATCGCCCGCGAGGCCCCAGCCCCAATCGGTGCCGGTCGGCTGATCATCGGGGCCGACGTGCGCGCCGCCGCGGAAATAGTCGACGAGATGCGCGACGATGTGCGTGGCGCCGGCCTGCTTCGCGAAAGTGAAGTTCTCCCGCGTGAGCATGTGGCGGTAGAGACCGAAACCGAGTTTCATGAGTGCAGAGACTTTGGAACCACAGAACACACGGAATACACAGAGATCGTCGATGCGATGCGCCGCCTCCCACTGCTGTTTTCCTTGTAGGGGCGCAGACTTGCTGCGCCCGAGGATTGGGCCGCGTGGTCACGATGGGCGCAGCAAGTCTGCGCCCCTACAACCGGCCTCGAGCTTCTGTGTGTTCCGTGTTTTCTGTGGTGATTCATTTCGCGAGCCCGCTCTCTGACGGGCCGAGGTAGCTCGGGCGCAGGCCGCCGGTGTCGATCACGATGCGCTGGAGCACGACCGCCGGCGTGACGCGCCAGATCTTCAGCACGTGCGCGCCGGATTGCTCGACGCGAAGGCGCGCGTTGAGTTTCTTGACCGAATCCGACACCGCGCGCTGCCACTCGCCGTCGGTCGCGTGAATGCCGAGCTTCAGATGCTGCACCGGCTGATCGTCGAGCGAGACGCCGATCTCCCACGGCCGGCCCGGCTGGAAATCGAACGTCGGCGACACCGCGAGTTCGACGCGAAACTCGCCCGCCGAACGGAAGAGCACGTCGTATTCAAGCCGCGCGCCGTTGGCACCCGGTTCGTTCGCCGGTGCAGTGACCGGAAAGGTCGTCACGCCCCCCGCCGTGCGGCCGAGGTCAGCGAGCGTCTTCCACTCGACGCCCGGCGCGTTCACCGCGCGCTGAAAATGCGGCGCCTCGATCGCGATGTATCCGTCGACTTCGACGAACCCGCGACGAGTCGCCGGTCGGTTGTCCACCGGCACGAGCACGACGATTGGCCACGCCTGCGCGTCGCCGCTGCGCACCGTGAGCTTCGCCTCGTGCAGGCCTTCGGGCACAGTCGCCCAGTCGACAGAGACCTCGACGCGTTCGTCCGCGCCGAGTTCGCCGGACGCCGCGCGGAGTTTCACCCACGGCTCGTTCACCTCGATCGTGAAGCGCACCGGCGACTGTCCACGATTGAACAACTCGATCCAGCGCGACGGCGGACCGAACGGGCTGAGCGGCGGCAGTTTTGCGACGGACGGAATCGGATAATCGCCCGGCCGCGCTGCCGGATCGCCTTCGACGGCGAGCCCCAGCTCGCCGCGCGCAGGCACCTGCACCTCGGTGACCGCGGGCATGGCATTGCGGACCGGCTGTTGCCACGTCGTGTAGCCGAGGTGCGTCTGATCCATCATGTGGCGCCACTTGCCGTCGAGCAGGGCGTCCCAGCGGGCCGTCAGTGCAGCGTCAGCGGAGAACAGCTCGCGCGCTTTCGCGGCCATGGTGTTCGTCGAAGCACGACCTTGCACGGCGTAGAGACGATTGCGGCCCACGGTGACGTAAAGTTCGTTCACGATGCGGCAAGCGGTGATCGGTTGGAGCGCGAGCTGGAAAAACGCCGCGCGCGCCTCCGCCGGCAACGTAGCGTCGATCTGTTGCGCGCGCGTCTCGAGGTCGCGCCATTCAGCGAGCACGCGCTCGGCTTCGCGATAGTTCACGACACTGAACGCCTCGGGCGAAAGCAGCTCAGGCTTCCGGCGGCTATTGAGCTTCGTGTAGCCGCTGATGAGCGCGGCGATCTCCGCGGCGTGCGCTTCGCCGAATTGCCGCGCGGCCCACGCGCGCGACCACTCGTTGAGCTGCTCGTAGCCGATCGCCTCGGGACGCCACGCGTAACTGAGAAAAAATTCGATCGGGAACTCCATCGGCTTCAGGTCGCCGACGTTCACAATCCAGATGCGGTCGGCGCCGTAGGCGTGCGCAAGGTGCATCTGTTCCCAGATTTTCGTCAGCGGAATCGTGTTCAGCCACTTGTAGTTTCGCGGATCGCCGACGTAGTCGAAATGGTAGTAGACGCCCGCCCCGCCCTTGCGCGCGCGCTCCTCAGGCGTCGGCAGGCGGCGAATGTTGCCCCAGTTGTCGTCGCACCAGAGCAACGTGACGTCGTCGGGCACGCGCATGCCGTGCTCGTAGTAGGCCTGCACCTCCTTGTAGAGCGCCCAGAGCTGTGGCACTTCCTCCGGCGCGCGGCCGGTTTCGCGACGGAGAATCTCGCGCTGGTCGGCGACGATCTTTTCCAACAACGCAACGTTCGTCTCCTCGGACATCGCCTCGTCGCCGTCGCCGCGCATGCCGATCGTGACGAGGCTCTCGAACGAGCGATTGCGGCGCACGCCGTCGGCCCAGAATTTCCGCAGCACTTCGCCGTTCTTCGCGTAGTCCCAGGCGCCGCTGCCGTGGCGCTTCCACTCCTGTTGCGCGCGGATCATCGGCTCGTGATGGGACGTGCCCATCACGATGCCGTATTCGTCGGCGAGGCGCGGATTCTCCGGATCGTCCTCGTTGAAGGCGTTGTTCCACATCGCCGGCCAGAGGTAGTTCCCGCGCAGGCGCAGCAGCAGTTCGAAGACGCGACCATAGACCTCGCGGTTCATGCCGCCAAATTTTTCTTTCGCCCAGCCAGTGAGCGCGGGCGCCTCGTCGTTCAGGAAAATGCCGCGATATTTTACCGTCGGGCCCGGCTCGACCTGGCGCTCCGCGGCGATCGTCAGCTCCTGCCGGCGCGCGACCGGCACGTCGGCCCACCAATACCACGGCGACACGCCGACGCGCGCGGAGATTTCGTAGATGCCGTAGATCGTGCCGCGCTTGTCGCTGCCGGCGATTACGAGCGCGCGAGCGACGCCCGGCAGCGGGCGCTCGACGACCTCGATCTGGAACTCCTCCCAGTGCCCGCGAATCGCGGTCACGTCGATTTTCCCGCGAGCAACGAGATCGTCGATCAACGCACTGCGTCCAACGGTGCCGACGAGCACGGCCGTCGCGCCGGCCGGTGCGCTCGTGGAAAACTCCGGCGTGCGTCCGGTGACGCGCGCGACGTCCGCCTGCAAGTCCCTCGCCGCGCGAATCACGCCCGGCCAGTCGTTCGCCGCCGCGAACAGCGGCGCCACTTCGTCACGTTCCGCCAGCGGAAAAGCCGGCTCCGACGCGAGCGCACGCAACGCGACGCCTGTTCCGAGCAGGACGAGAACTAGCGCGCGCCAAAAGCAGCGCGGGACCGATGGGCCCGCCGCGTAGTCGGCATCACGTTCCCGGCGGGCCCAGCGGTCCCGCCCTACCTCGAGACGGATCACCGGCGGGGCGAAACTGCGGGCGAAAAGGATCATGGCAATTTGACGACGACGGTGGTCCTCGCCTCTTCCGGGCGCAACGCGAACGTTTGTTGCGCGTGCTTGCCGTCCTTTTCGACCGTCACGACGTAGTCGCCATGAAAGCCGCGCCCGGCGACCTTGCCCTTCGCGCCAGCCTGACCTTGCAGCCGCGTGCGCCATTGGCGGAGGACGAGATCGCGGTAAACCTTGGCCGATGGCTTCTCCGACCAATCCGCGCGGAATAGCGCCGACTTCGGTCGCCAGTGCGCCTGCTGCCAGAAGCCCCAGTGCTGCACACCCACGACGCTCGGGTGACTGTAGGCGAGAATCAGAAAATCGCGCGTGTAGTCCGCCTGCAATTGCTCGTCGTCGGTGTCGATGTCGAACTCGGTGATGCGGATCGGCAGCTTCATCTCCGCATACGCGTCGAGCGTCGCGAGCACGTTGATCGGCGGATTTGGCTGCGCGCCGATGTGCCCCTGCAAGCCGAGGCCGCCGAGCGGCGCGCCCTTCGTCCGGAGGAATTTCGCGACTTTGAAAAACTCCAGGCAATGCGGCCGGTCGGCCAGCAGGTCGTGATTCGCGTAGTCGTTCAGGTAGAGCGGCGCGCCCGGCGCGACGTTCGCGGCGGCGGTTTTGAACCAGTCGAGCATCACGTCGTTGCCGAACAGCGCCATGAGGTCGTGGTTGTCGAACGGCTCGTTCAGCACGTCCCACTCCTGCACCCACTCGCGCGTCGCGGCGGCGATGTCGGCGATGTGCGCCGTCACCAGCGCGGGAATCTGCACCTGCTGTTTCGCGCCCCTCAGACTGCGGACGATCTCGGGGAGATTTTTCCACCCAGGCCAGACGAGCACGTGACCGCGCACGTGAAAACCGTTCGCCCGCAGCCACCGCAGCGCCGCGAACGTCTGCTCGCGCGTCGCCGTGTTCTTGCTCTCGCCGATCCAGGCATACCACTTCAGGTCGTTCTCCGGACTCGCCGCGTTGAACAACTCCCGTGCGACCTCGCGATATTTCGCGTCCTCGGGCACGTCGCTCACGAGCCGCTTGAACTGCAGCGCGCTGCCGAACTGAAACGCGCTCCGCACCTGCTCGACGCGCACGGCGCAGCCCCCAACCGGCTGGCCCGCGGCATCGCGCACCTCGATCACGAAATCCGATTTCCGCACCTGCTCGATGCGCGCCAGCGCCTCCTGTCGCCAGGCGGCTTCGGGCTCGCGACCGGCGTAGCTGAAGCGGGTCTTCGGCAACGCCGCACGCTCGACCTTCGTGCCGTAGTTCAGCACCTGCACGCCGCCGATCTCGACCGTCTCGCGTTTGAAACCAAAACCGAACGACACCTCCGCCTCGCCCGCCGCGTAATCTTCCGCGAACGTGAACGGCATTAAAAACTCCTGCCAGTCGCCGCGCATCTGCACGACGCTCTCGAGGCTCTTCGTGTAGGGCTGTCCGGCGCGCTGCACGACCACGCGCGTCTGGCCCGCGCCCGTCTCGTCGGCGGACTCCCGCGCGCGTGCGAAGAAACGCACGAATCCCGTGTCGCCCTTCCGCACACTCCGCTCGAGCGACGCGCGCATCTCCACCGCCCACGGCGGACTCAAGTCGCGCGTCGTCTCCACCCGCAACGCCCGCGCGAACGGCTGCCCGCTCACCTCGACGGCGCCGGACTTGATCGCGTCCCAATTGCCGTCGCCCGCCGATTGCTTGAAAGCACCCCAATCGTCGCCGAGCAGGGCCACGCCGCCGTCGGGAATCGCAGTCGCACTCGCCGGCGCGGCCGCGGGGGCAGGCGGCGGCGCCGCCGCCGCTTCGCGATCGAGCGCCGCACGGAGTCCGCTGAACGTGAGAAATTCGCAGCCCTGCCGGCGCAACTCGGCGAGGATCTCGGGCAACTGCTCGCGCGTCTCCGCGCGCCACTCGTGAAAGAGAATCACGGAGCCGTCGCCCACGTCCGTCGTGGCGAGCCGGCGAATTTCCGCGGCATCGACCGCGCGATCGTAGTCCTTCGAGACGACCACGTGCGGCGGCCGGTAGATGCCGAGACCGACGCGCGTTGTGAGCGCGGGCAAACGCGAGTCTTCCTCCAGAAATGGAGGCCAATACCAGCGCGGCGCTACGCCGGCGGCCCGAAGAATCAGCGCCTGAGAGTCGCCCACTTCGGCGGCGAGAGCCGCGTCGCTCAGATCGCGCGGGTGCGCGTGCGTCTGCGAGTGGTTCGCGATCTCGTGTCCGGCCGCTGCGATGGCGCGCGCGAGTTCGGGATGCTCGCGCACCCGCTCGCCGACGAGTGCGAATGTCACGCTGATTTTCTCCCGCGCGAGCAGCGCCAGCAACGGCGTCGCATCCTCCGGACGCGGGCCGTCGTCGAAGACGAGAGCGACGCGCTTGGCGGGGGCGGCGGTGGCGATCGAAGACATGACAAGCCAGAGCACGAGCGCGCCAACGAGAGACAGCGTTGCGAACGGGCCGGAGGTAGGGCCGGTCTTCGACCGGCCGAAGTGTCCCCGCCCGCGTATGCCAGCGCCGAAATGCGGAAGCCACCGACAAAGCGCGGAGTCTTCCCGCCGGTCAGAGACCGGCGCTACTGCCCTGCTTTCGAACTCGTTTTTCATTTTCAACGGTAACGGTAGAGCTTCACGCGCTGCATCGAGAAGCGTCCGGGCTCGAGGCGAACGTGGCGGCCTTGGTGGGTCTGGTCGCCGTTGAGCCAGCGGAAGTGTTTCCACTCGCCGTTCTCGAAGCGCCCTTCGGCGCAGCTCAGGATGCCGGCTTGCTGGCCGGGTTCGGTCGAGGCGAACGTGATCGTCAGACCGATGCCGGCGAAGAGGAACTCGTCGTCGCCGAGCGCGATCATCAGGCCGCCCGAGGGCGCGGCGCCGGCGCGACCACCGGCGGCGAGCGCGGAGTTTTCTGCGCCGATCACGATGGCGAGTCCGTCGGCGAGCTGCGGCGGCGCGGCGCGCTCGAAGGACGCGCGCGCTATCCAGCGGCCCAACTGCACCTGCTGCGGCTGCTTGCTCTCAACGCTTTCCTGGAGAAAACCCGCCGTGAGACCGCGACCTTGTTTCTCCGCCAGCAGCGGCGTGAGTTGGCGCACGAGATCGAAACTCGCCGCGAGGTATCCGGCGGCGAACTCGGTGTTCGACTCGATGGCGAACGGGCAGAAGCCGATCGCGTCGAGCTGGCCGAACGCGTAGAGCGCGTTGACCGCCGCCTCCGGCGCGCGCAGCGCCTCGGGGATGAAGAGCGGATTGCCGCTGCGTGTGTAGGCCTGCGCCCAGTAGCTGAAATTCTGGAAGTAGATGTCGGGCGCGAGAAAATCGAGCGCCGGCGCGGCCGCGCGCCAGACGTCGATCAGGTGCGGCAGCGGTCCCGCGCTCGGATATTGGCCGGGCTGGTAACCGGGACGGATGAGCGCGGCGTTGGCGAAGATCGGGAGCGGCAGCTCGGCCTTCCCCGCGGCGGCGACCGCCTGCACGTAGGCAGCGAAGTGCCACGCCATGAAAATCTCCTCGCCGGGCGGCGACGCGCCGAAGACTTCGGACCAGGTGCCGGCGGTCTTTCCGCTGGCGGCGTTCCACGTCGCCAGCAACTCGGGCGCGAGTGCCGCGCGGTTTTTCGCCAGGTAATCCATCAGCGCGGACGGCACGGGCGCGGCGTAGGCACGCTCAGCTTCCGCGCTGCGGTCGCGCGCTTCGGGAATCATGCCGATTTCGTTTTCGACCTGCACCATGATGACCGTGTGCTGCGGGTCCGCGGTTTTCAGGTGGCGCATCAGCGCGACGAAGGCGCGCGTATCGGCATCGCGATTGACCGCGTGAAACGGCGAGAGAATTTCCAGCGCCCGCCCCATCGAGTCGCGCGAGCGCGGGAAACGCGCGGAGTCGGCCTTCACCCAGGCGGGCGCGTAGCACGACATGCTGTTCTTCCACGAACCGAACCAGAGCAGCACGAGCCGCATCTCGGCCGCGCGCGCGTCGGCGAGCAGGCCGTCGACGGTCGCGAAGTCGAACTTCCCCTCCTCCGGCTCGATCACGTCCCAATAGACGGGCGCGACGACGGTGTTGAGATTCATCGCCCGCAGCTTCGGCCACGACGGGCGCAGAAAATCCGGCTCGCCGCTCGAGTTGCCGAGTTCGCCGCCGCGCACGAGGAACGGCGCGCCGTCGACGATGAGTTGTTTCGCCGTGCCTTGCGGGCGCAGGTGCGGAAGCTCCGCCGCGGTGAGCGCGAGTGCGGAGACCCACGCGAGTGCGATTGCGACGACTGTAGGAGCGGCTTTACGCCGCGACCGAGGCGAGGACGAAATCCCGTCGCGGCGTAAAGCCGCTCCTACAATGGCAGAATGCTTCATGAGAGGAACGATGCGGCCGCCGCGCCGCAGCTCAAACCAACTGCAGCGCGGCGACGAGCGGCGCGGGCGCGCCGAGCGCCTGCGCGCGCGGACCGGGCGACGCGGGGCCGACGACGAGCTGATACGCGCCCGGTTGCCAGACGCGTTCGCCGTGGGCGTCGACCTGCCGGAATGCGTCGGGCGTGAGCTGGAACGTCACTTCCAACGACGTGTGCGGAGCGAGGTCGGTCTTCGCGAAGTCGACGAGGATGGCGCGGGGCGCGTCGGCGCTGGCGGGCGGGATGAGATAGCACTGGATGGTTTCCTGCGCGCGAAGGTCGCTGCCGTTTTGGACGATGGCCGAAATTTCGAGCGACTCACCGTCAGCGACGGCGGATTTCGAGAGCGCCAGCGATTTGTAGGCGATTTTTGCGTAGCTGAGCCCGAAGCCGAACGGATACAGCGGCTCGACCGCGGCGAACTTGTAAGTGCGGCCGTGCATCGCGTAGTCGTTGAACGCCGGCAAATCCTCCGTGCGGCGCGGCACGGTGACCGGCAGGCGACCGGACGGCGCGAGGTCGCCGAACAGGACGTCGGCGAGCGCGGCGCCGCCTTCGCAGCCGGCATACCACGCGTAGATGACCGCGTCGGCGAGGTCGTGCTCCTCGGGGATCGCGATGGCGCTGCCACCGGTGAGCACGAGGATGAGTTTCTTGGAATTCTGCCGCAGCTCCTTGAGGAATGCGCGCTGGTTTTCGGGCAACTCGATGCGCACGCGGTCGCCGCCGACGGGCGAGGCGACGGTGTCGCCTTCCTCGCCTTCGAGCGTCGGATCGAGTCCGAGCACCGCCACGACGACTTCGGCCATCGCGGCGTCGCCGAACGTGTAGTTCACGCCGGGAGCGCCTTCCTGCGAGAGCGGACACCCGGGGCGATACATCACGCGGCAACCTTCGGGCGCGCGCGCGACGAGGCCTTCCATGAACGTGACGATCCGCGCGCTGACGCCGTAGTAGTTGCCGAGCATCGCGCCGACGTTCGCGGCGGTCGGGCCGACGACGAGCATGCTGCGCGGGGCGGCGGGCAGCGGGAGCAGGTAGTTCGCGTTCTTGAGCAGCACGAACGACTCGGCGGCGGCGCGGCGCGCGAGCGCGCGGTGCGAGGCGGAATCGATGACGCTTTCGGGAGTCTTCGTCCAGCGCACCGTTTCGGCGGGGTCGAACATCCCGAGCTTGAACCGCGTCGCGAGCAGGCGGCCGAGCGCGGTGTCGATCTCGGCCTCGGTGATCTGGCCGGCACGCACGGCGAGGATGAGGTCGTTGTAGGTGCAGCCGCAGTTGAGGTCGCAGCCGTTGCGCACGGCGAGCGCGGCGGACGCGGCGGAGTCCGCCGTGACTTTGTGGTGGCGATGGAAGTCGTCGATCGCGCCGCAATCGCTGACGACGTGGCCGCGGAAGCCCCAGCGGTTGCGCAGGATTTCTCCGAGGAGAAACTGACTCGCGCACGCCGGTTCGCCGAGGACGCGGTTGTAGGCGCCCATCACGGCTTCGACGCCGCCGCGCACGAGCTTCTCGAACGCGGGCAGATACGTCTCGTGCAGATCCTTCGGCGTCGGCTGCGCGTCGAACGCGTGGCGCTCGTGCTCGGGGCCGGAGTGGACGGCGAAGTGCTTCGCGCACGCGGCGACTTTCATGTGGCGCGCGTCGTCGCCCTGGAGGCCGCGCACGGTGGCGAGGCCGAGTTCGCCGGTGAGGAACGGATCTTCGCCGAACGTTTCCTGGCCGCGGCCCCAGCGCGGGTCGCGGAAAATGTTCACGTTCGGCGTCCAGAACGTGAGGCCTTGGTATTGTTGACCGAAGAAGCCGGCGCGCTCGGCGGCGTGGTGTTTCGCGCGCGCTTCGTCGGAGACGGCGGTGGCGATGCGCTGGATGAGGTCGCGATTCCACGTGGCGGCTTGGGCGATGACTTGCGGGAAGACCGTCGCGCGGCCGTTGCGGCCGACCCCGTGGCAGGCCTCGCTCCACCAGTTGTAGGCGGGAATGCCCAGGCGCTCGATCGGGCCGTTTTCGTGGCCCAACAAATTGATCTTTTCCTCGAGCGTCAGACGGCCGGTCAGGTCGGCGATGCGCGCGCTGAGCGGCGCTACGGGATCGAGGTAGGTCGGAGTGGCCACGGGCAACGGAATGCTCATACGAAATTTTTCACGGTGTGAACAGGCTGGGATCGAGCGCGGCGGCGAGGCGCGCATAACCGGCGAGCGACGGATGCAAGTGATCGCCGCAATCGAACTCGGGCGCGAGGCGGGTCAGGTTTTGCGGGTCGCGCAGCGCGGCGTCGAAATCGGCGACGGCATCGAACGCGCCACTGTGGCGAATCCAGTCGTTGATCGTCTGGCGGTCGGCTTCGCCGTCGGGAGTGAAGTAGAAATCGGCGCCTTGGTAGGGCGTGATCGTCGCGCCGATCACGCGGAGGCCGCGACTGTGGGCGCGCGCAACGAGCTGGCGGAGCGCGGCGATGAGGTCGTCGGCCGAGGCGAAATCGCCGCCCTTCTTGCGCGCATCGAGGCGCGTGCCGAGGTCGTTGATGCCCTCGAGCACGAGGAGCCAGCGCGCGCCGCTCTGCGCGAGCACATCGCGGTCGAAGCGCGCGAGGGCATTCGGGCCGAGGCCGTCGCGCAGGAGGCGATTGCCGCCGATGCCGAGGTTGAGGACGCCGAGCGCGGGCGCGTCGGGCTGCGCCTGGAAGCGGCGGACGAATTCGTCGGGCCAGCGGTTGTTCTGGTCGGTGGTCGTGCCGTAGCCGTCGGTGATCGAGTCGCCGAGCAGCACGAGCGCGGCGGCGTGCGGCGCGTCGGTGAGCACGTCGAGGCCGTTGATGAAATACCAGCGGGTGGTTTTTTTCGCGTCGGGCAGCGCGGCGGCCGCGAGGGCGTCGCCGGGTTGCAGGTAGGAATGCGTGCGCGCGCCGGGGTGCGCGGTGAGTTTTTCGGGGAGCTGCGCGAAATGGAGCGAGATCGCGACGTCGGCCTGTGGCGCGAGCGGAAATTCGAGCGGATCGGAAACGAACGACGCGCCGGCGGGAATCGTGACGCTCGCGCGACCGGCGAAGGTGACCGCGCGATCGGTGGCGGGATCGATAGCGCCGGCGGCAGCGGCGCGTGCGAGGTGAACGCCGCGGAGCGTGAGCGGCGTCGTGCCGAAGGCATTGGAGAGACGCAGGCGGACTTTGTCGCCGCCGAGAGAGACGTGGACGATCTGGCGGAATGTCGCTTCGGCGAGCGCGGGCGTGTCGGCGCCGGGCGTTTCCGCGATCGGCGCGGTGGCCCAGGTGCCGATCCAGCGTTCGGCCGCGGAGAGCGAGGCGAGACACGTGAGAAACGCGAACGCCGCGACGCGCCGAAGGGAACGGAGGTGGCTTTTCGCGGCGGACATTTTCAGGGCGGCGCTCGATGGCGCGGTGGATTTGGGTTGGTGAGAAATGAGGAGCGGATGGCGGAGCCTGCGGGGATTTCCGGGCGGCGATCCGCCGTGAAGCGGACGATTATCGACGGCAAAGCCCGGCCCTTCCCCCAGAAGAGCCGGGCTTGCGTCTACCTTAGAACGAGAACGTGTTCGTGAGGAACCATTCTTGAACGGGTGCGATGCGCGCGGAGGCCCAGGTCTGGCCGTCCGGTTGCACGGAGATCGGGATGAGCTTTTCCTTCGCGAAGGCGTTGCGAACGTTGGCTTGGATCTTCCAACGGACCTTCTTGCCGAGCTTGCGCTCGTAGGAAACCCAGAGGTCGAGCGCGTCTTCCGACGGGCCGTAGTAGGGCTTCGAAAGGTCGAAGGTGTAGGTCGACGTCGTGACGGCCACGACGGGGTAACCGATCACGACCTTGTCCTGCCAGCGGTAGGATGCGCCCACGCCGGTGCCCTTGAGCATGCCGTTCACGAAGCTGTAGTTCGTAACGACGTTGTAGCGCCACTTGCGGATTTCGGAGGAGGAGGCGCCTTCCTGAAGCTTGAGGAGCGTCCAACTGCCGAGGTAGCCGTTCCATTGCTGGCGGAGCGTGGCTGCGGTCGGACCGCCGGAGAACATGCGCATCTCGCCGGCGGGGCCGGCCATTTTCTCGGTGATGTAGTTCACGAATTCGTCGGCCTCGGCGCCGCCGACGTTGGTGCGGGTCGCTTCGGTGCGCGCGGCGTTGAAAGCGATGCGCCAGTTCGGCAGCGGGTTGGCGGTGAGCTCGAACTCGTAGCCCTTCGACTTCGTGTCCGACGTAACGGTGAGGCCGCCGGGCGTCTGGGAACCCCAGAGCTTGTAAGGCTGGACTTGCGCGGAATCGGGGTTGGAGAGGTTGGAAGGCGGTGTGAAGCCCCAGTATTGGTAGAACTTCGCCGGGAGGTGGGCCTGGATGTCGTTCCACGCGGCGATGGAGGCGTTCTCGCGTGCGGTGGCTTGATCCTGCGTCTCGCCGATCGAGGTGTCGGGGTCGAAGTTGTAGCGCCATTCGTTCGAGCCGTTGGCGGTGTCGAGCGTGTAGGCGTTGAGGTTGTAGAGGAACACGTTTCTCCAGCGGAGACCGTAACTGACGATGTCGCCGAACATCTGGAGATTGCTCATCTGGGTGCTGGCGCTCGTGACCACTGCCTCGTATTTGATGGCGCGGAGCGAGTATTTGCCGTCCTTGGTGGAGAGCAGCACGCCGTAGTCCTTCGTCTCGCCGGTCGGATTGCCGATGACGTCGCCGTAGAGGTTACGGCGCGTGCCCGCGATCTCGAAGTTATCCGAGGTGTTATAGGACAGGCTGATGTTGATCGGCAGCGGATCCTTCTTGAGGAGCTTGTTGAGATGGAGCACCGCGCCCTTGCTGAGCGAGTGATCCTTGATCTCGGTGAAGGCGCTGGGGAGCTTGAAGGAGTCCGGGCTCAGGTTGAGCATGCTGCGGTTCGAGGCGACTTGCAGGGCGGTGACGTCCTTGCCGCGCACGACGTCGTAGCGCCAGCCGACGGTGCCGACGAGCGCGCCGTCCCACCAGTAGCTTTGCCACGAACCGGCGTAGGAGCGGGTCTTGCGGAGGGCCTTGGCGGCGTTTGTCGTGAGGCTCTCGTCGCCGTCCTGATAGCGGAGGACGTTCAGGTTGTAGTTGCTGTTCCAACCGACGTAGTTCGCGACGTTCGAGTTCTGCTGCGGATTGGCGATGTTGTAGATGCTCGCGAGTGAGGACGGGATGGTGAAGGAGGCGGACGGACTCACGCCGGTCGCGTTCCACTGCGAGCTGAAGTGATAGAGCGAACCGTCGTTCAGCTCGATCGGAGCGGTGATGCCCGGGATGGCTGCGCCCGCCGCGCCGGAGCGCGACGCGATCGAGGAGCCGAGGTAAACCATCGCGATCGGCGGGCGATCGTTGAACGGCAGACCGACGCCGGTGTAGGTGTCGAAGTCGGACGAATACGCGTAGTTGGTCCAAGTGCGGTTTTCCGTGGCGAACTTTTCGTCGCTGTAGACGCCGTTGAAGCGATGGACGCCGAGCAGTCGCGTGAGGAAGGAATTCTCGAGCCAGTCGGAGGAGCGGACCTCGCCGAAGAGCGAGCCGCGCATGTATTCGCGTTCGCTTTTGTAGGAGCCGCCGCCGCCGCCGCCCTGGATGTAGGGGCGACCGACGTTCGGGTTGGCGGTGAGATCCTGGAAATTCTGGAGAATGTCGACGTCGAGCGTCGGTTGCCAGCCGAGGAAGGACTGGTTGGAGCGTTTGTAGTCCTGGCTATCGAAGGTCAGTTCGAGGCCGACGCGATCGTTCCAGCCGGTTTGCGAGAGGGAGACGTTGTAGGTGTTCCACTTCTCGCGTTCCCACTTCGTCGGTCCGTCGATCAGGGTGTCGTAGAAGTTGAAGATCGAGGTATCGAGCAGCGTCTGCTCGCGATACTGACCGTATTGGTAGCCGGGGAGGCGCTTGTTGGTCGCGTAGGTCGGCAAGCCGCCGACACCATAGAACACGCCCGAGTAGCGGAGACCGATGATCGCGGAGGAAGCGGAGCGGAGGGTGCCGTCGGCGTTGAGAGCTCCCTTGTTGATGTAGCCGCCGTAAATGCGGTAGAGCTGATTCGTGTTGCCGTCGATGAAGTAGAACGGCTGCTGCTGATTGCCGCGGCCGGAAATCCACGCGTTGTAGTCGGGGTCGGCGGCTTTGGTCTGACCGCGATTGTCGCCCGCAACCGCGGGGGTGTCTTCGCGCTCGGTATCGTAGCCATTTGTGAGCAGCAGCTTGTCCATGCCGCCGAAGGGATTCGTCGCGCTGACCGCCGCGGGCCGGAACCAAGGCGAAATGTGGTCGGCGGGCGGAACGAGGCGCGGGCGGTTGGCCTTAATGTCGCCGTGCTCGTATTTCACTTTGATGCTCGTGTGAAACGACTTGTCCTTGAAGAGCTGCGGATCGTAGCGGACGGTCGCGTAGAGGCGCTCGTCGTTTTCGAAGGCGGGATCCTGTTGGAATTTTTCGTGATCGGAGAGACCGGAGAGGCGGATCGCGAGTTTGTTATCGATGAGTTCCTTGTTCAGGTCGACGGCGACGCGATTGCTGCCGTAGGAACCGAAGCGGAATTCCACGTTGTTCGTGTCGCGAAACTCGGCGTTGCGCAGCGAGGCGTTCACGATACCGGCCGGCTTTCCGAGGCCGAACAGGATGGAGTTCGGACCGCGCTGAATTTCCACGCGATCGATGTTGAAGCCGTCCCACGGGATGTCGGAGACGAAGAAGTCGCGGGTGTTGTCCGCCGCGCTGAGGCCGCGCACGCGGTTGTTGGAGTTCGGCGAGGCCAGCGTCGCCTGCTCGCTCACGCTCGTGCCGTTGCCGAGGCCGGCGTAGGTCGAGCGGGTGCCGCCGACTTCGGCGTTCGTGGTGTATTGGAGCAGCGAGGTGTTATCCGTCGCGCCCACATCGTTCATGAATTCCTTCGTGATGACCGAAATCGCGGCGCCCACGTCTTTCAGTTGCGTGCGGATGCGGGTGCCGGCGAGCGTCTCGGTCGCCTGATAGCCGGTGTCGCGCTCGGTTTTAACCTCGAACGGGGAGAGGACGACGGGGTCTTCGTCTTCGGACGGTGGGGTCGTAGCGGGAGCGACGGTCTGCGCTCCGAGTTGCCAGCCACCTGATGCGAGCAGGGCGGCCAAGGCGATTCTGGTCGGGGTTTTCATACCTTACAGCGTAGGTCTGCGGTTGCTGAGTGACACGGAAGACGGACAAGCGTCTCACGTGCGTGTCGAGGGGTTGAGGGGTGACGACGCGGGTGCGCCGTGGTCGATCACCTAGCCCCGATGCCTCGCGCGCCGCAAAGCCTTCACGAGTCTAACACTAGACTCTACTCTAAAATCCGTCCGTCTGCGCGCGCTCGCCCGGTCGTCTGGCGCCCCAAAACGCCCGCGCGTCGCCGGCCGGCTCCGGCGCCGCACCGCGGAAAGAAGCGGAGGCCACGTCGGTCACACTACTTGCATCGCTTCGGCGAGGTGGATTCACTTGGCGCGATGGACCCGTCGCTCGAGCAGGCAGTCGACACTGCGAAGCAGCATCCGTGGATCTTCGGCGTGTTGCCCCACGTGCTGACCGTGGTCGGCTTCCTGTTGGCGTTCTTCGCCATCGCGCGTCTGATGAGCGAGCGCAAGCAGCCGGGCAACACGTTCGCGTGGCTGCTCGCGATCGCGTTCGTGCCCTACGTCGGCGTGCCGCTGTTCCTTCTCTTCGGCGGTCGAAAGATCAAGCGCCTCGCCGCCACGAAAGCGCGCCTCAGTCCCATCGTGCCCGGCGTGCCGCCCTCCCCTGCCGCGCAGACGTTCGCCGCGCGCGTGCTCACGCTCAACGGCGCGTGCCCGCCCGTCGGCGGCAATCGCGTGGAGTTCGTCGCGTCCGGCGAGGAGGCGTTTCACCAACTCGAGCGGCAAATCCTCGAGGCCCGGCACACGATCCACCTCATGACGTTCATCCTCGGTCGCGACGCGGTCGGCCGCCGAGTCGTGAAACTCCTCGCGCAGCGCGCGCGCGAAGGCGTGCAGGTGCGCCTGCTGCTCGACTCGCTCGGCTGCTTCTTCACCAACGGCTCGTTCTGCGATCCCATCCGGCAGGCCGGCGGCGAAGTCGTGTCGTTCATGCCGATGCTGCCACTACAAACGCGCGGCTCCGCGAACCTCCGCAATCACCGCAAAATTGCCGTCTTCGATCACCGGCTCGCCGCGATCGGCGGACGCAACCTCGCCACCGACTACATGGGGCCGACGCCGCTCAAGCGCCGTTTCCGCGACTTCGGCGCGACGATCGAGGGACCGGCCGTGAGTTTGCTCGAGGAGATTTTCCTCGCCGACTGGGCCTACGCGAGCGACCAGCCGATCGCGAAACTCCACGCCGAAATCCCCGTCGGCGTGCCGCTCGCGGCCGGCGACAGTGAAGTCCAAGTGGTCGCGAGCGGCCCCGACGTTGCCGGCGACACGCTCTACGAAGGCATTCTCTCGATGGTGCAGCAGGCCGAGCGCAGCGTGTGGATCGTCACGCCCTACTACATTCCGGACGAAGTGCTCCAGCGCTCGCTGATGGTGCAAGCCCGCGCCGGCATCGACGTGCGCCTCGTCGTGCCCGCGCACTCGAACCACCCGATCACCGACCTCGCGCGCAAACACTACCTGCGCGAACTCCAGCAAGCCGGCGTGCGCGTGCTGCTCTACGGCCCCGGCATGAACCACGCGAAAGCCATCCTCGTCGACGAATCCGTCGGCCTCTGGGGTTCGGCCAACATGGATCTGCGCTCGCTCTTCGTGAACTTCGAAGTCGCGGCAGTGACTTACTCGAAACAAGACGCGGCGCGCCTCGCCGCCTGGATGCGCGGCCTGTTCGCGCACAGCAAACCGAAGCCACAGCCGAAGCGTCCGCCGAAGTTTTTCCCCACGCTGGGCGAAGAACTCAGCCGGCTGCTCGCGCCGCTGCTGTGAGTTCTTTCGCTGGAGGCGGGGCCATCAGCCCCTCGAGACGCGGCTTCGACGCCAACAATCCGCGGGGCTGATGGCCCCGCCTCCAAATTCGGTCACACCCGCCCGATCCGGCCGAACATCTCCCAGCGCACCGTTCGTTTCTCCGAGCCCCAGATCGTGCGCAACTCCGCCGTGACCGCGGGAATCGGATCTTCGCCACGGGCTTGGCGATAGCGCTCCACGGCCGACCAACTCGCCAGGAACGCCGCCAGCTCTTCCGCTGTCCATTCGCGGACGATCGTCAGCTTCGGAAACGGCAGCTCAACGAACGGAAGCTCGAAATCGCGGTAGCGATTCTCGACGTGCACGCGCTCGGGCGGCCAATACGGCCCCGTCGTCTCGTGATAGAAGCGATCGACCACGCGATCGATTTCCGGGCTCACACGCGCGAGCCAGTAACTCCACAGCGCCACGACGCCACCGGGGCGCAGCACGCGCTTCACCTCCGCGTAAAACTTCGGCCGGTCGAACCAGTGCGCCGCCTGCGCGGCGGTGACGAGATCGACGGTGTGGTCGCGCACGGTCGGTGCGAGTTCCGCGCTGCGCAAGTAGACGACGCGCGCGTGCGGCGTTGCCGCGGCGAGCTGCGCTTCGCTCGGCTCGGTCGCGATCACGCGCTGAAAATGCGACGCGAGCGCCACAGCGGCCTGACCGTTGCCCGTGCCGCAATCCCACGCCAGCCCACGGGACGGTGCGAGCCGCGCGAGTTCGTCGAAGAGCGCCACCGGATAGGTCGGGCGCGACTGCGCGTAGGTGGCCGCTTGATTCGAGAAATGGTCCTGGAACTTCACGCGCCGACACTGAGCCGCGGTTCCCTGCTGCGCCAGCGCGAGCACGAGCGGCCCGCGGGTTTGCAGCCAGAGTTATGCGACGCCACCCGAATTTTTCAGAGCCGCTACTGCGGAACGACCGGCAAATCGATGTGCGTGCCGTCCGTGCCGCCGCGATAGATGCGCTGCGTGGCCTTCTGGTAGTCGGTCGGCGTCG
This sequence comes from Opitutia bacterium, assembly GCA_016187945.1. GTDB lineage: Bacteria > Verrucomicrobiota > Verrucomicrobiia > Opitutales > Opitutaceae > Didemnitutus. Next base: position 371,545 of record JACPIT010000002.1, on the reverse strand, counting down.
CGAGGAAGATGTTCGGGACGAACTTCTGCGGGTTGCGATCGTAGAGCGGAAACAACGTCGACTGAATCTGCACCATGACGCGATGGCCCGGTTTGAACACGTGATTCGCGTGCGGCAGGGCGAGGGTGTAAGCGAGCGCTTTGCCCGCCGCGAGCGGTGATGGCTTTTCGAAGCTCTCGCGGTAACGACCGCGGAATATCTCGAGCGAGATCGGCAGTTGGTAGCCGCCGAACTCAGGCTGCGACGGCACTTCGTCGGGGAAGACGTCGATGATTTTCACGATCCAGTCGCTGTCGGTGCCGCTCGTCGAGGCGAGCAGGTGCACGATGGGCGCGCCGGCAATGTGCACCGGCGCGGGCAGCGGTTCGGTTTGATAGACGAGCACGTCGGGCCGATCGGCGACGAAACGCTGGTCGGTCACGAGCCAGCGCCGCCACGCCTCGCTGTCGCCGAATTTCACCGGGCGCGGCAGATACGGCACGGGCTTGGCGGGGTCGGAAACGAATTCGTCGAACGCAGCCGCCTCGCCGACGCTCGCGGGAGCGGCGAAGGCGAGCGCGCCGTTCGCGTGGAGGTAGAGCGGCGTCGGCTTCACGTCGCTGTCGCCGCCGGCGAGCGGCCAGCGGTCGTATTTTTCCCAGCGGTTCTCGCCGGTGTTGTAGACGAAGACCGGCGGCGTGACCGCGCGCGGCGCGTTGTCCTTCAGGTATTGATCGAAGAGCGGCTTGATGATGTCGCGCCGGACTTGGATCGCAGTGTCGCCGTCCCATTGCAGCGGACCGAGCGCCGTGCCGGTGCGGTTGATCTGGCTGTGAAACCACGGACCGAGCACGAGGAAGTTCATGGCGTTGTGCGCGTCCTTCGCCTCCATCACCGGATACGCGTGGACGGCGCCCCAAATGTCCTCCTGATCCCAGAGGCCTTGCAGCCAGAGGGTCGGAACTTTCAACGGCACTTTGGCGAGCAGCCGGTCGAGCGCCTGCTGCTGCCAGAACGCGTCGTAGGTCGGGTGCTCGACAAGCTTCTGCCACCACGCGAGTTGATCGATGCCGGTCGCGTGCGCGAACGCGCCGGCCGAACCGAGGCGGCGCAGCAGGTCGTAGTCGTCGACATTGCCGCGGATCGCCGGATCGCCCTTGGACTTGCCGCCGAGTTGGCCGGTGAAGTAGTCGAAGTTCACCTGACGAAACGCGCCGTAGTGAAACCAATCGTCGCCCATCCAGCCGTCGATCATCGGGCTCTCGGGCGCGGCGACCTTGAGCGCGGGATGCGGATCGAGCAGCGCCATGACGACGGTGAACCCTTCGTAAGACGAGCCGATCATGCCGACGCGACCGTTCGACTCGGGCACGTTTTTCACCAGCCAATCGATTGTGTCCCACGCGTCGGTCGTGTGATCGACGGGCGTGTCGTTCAGCGGACCGCGCGGCGGGCGCGTCATGACATAGTCGCCCTCGGAGCCGTGTTTGCCGCGCACATCCTGATAGACGCGGATGTAGCCGCCGGCGACGAACACCTCGTCCGCCAACGCGAGGCGCGCGAGCATGCGCGGAGATTTTGTGCGCGAGCTGCGCGCGTCGGCGTCGTAGGGCGTGCGCGTGAGCAGCATCGGCGCGCGTTGGGCGCCTTTCGGAACGACGATGACGGTGTGCAGTTTCACGCCATCGCGCATCGGGATCATCTCGACGCGGCGAACGTAATCGTAGTCGTCGGTCGGCGGCGTGAATTTCGCCGGGATGTCCGGCGTGAGCGGCGGGGTCTGGGCGAAGGCAACGAGCGAAGCCAGAGCGCCCGCGACGAGCAGGCTGGCGGCGTGGAGGAGCTTCATGAGCGAGCGAAGCTAAGTGCGGCGGGCCGCGGCGCAATGCAAAGGTCGGGCCGCTCGTCCCTTCGCCGCCGCGATGCCAGGTAGGGCGAGTCGTCCTCGACGAGCCGCCCGCCGCAACTCGGCGCGGCGCGGAGCCCGCGCCCCACCCTCGCGCGCTACACGCCGTGCGCGCGGATAAAATCCTTCAGCTTCGCGAGGTCGACCGGCAGCGCGTGCTTCGCGAGCGGTTTCGCCTTCAGCGCTTCGAGGGTCGGATGCGTCGGTTCGACGTCGATCGCGGCGCGGAGCGCTTCGGGGAATTTCGCCGGATGCGCGGTCGCGAGCACCACGCTCGTGCGATCCGGATGCAACTCCTGGAAGCCGCAGGCGGTGTGCGGATCGAGCACGTAGCGGTAGCGCTCGTGCACGCGTTGGATCGTCGCCGCAATGTCGGTGTCGGTCGCACGCGACGAGCTGAAGACGTGCGAATCGAACTGCGGCACGCGCGTCGCGCCGGTGCGTTTCAGTTCGTCCATCGTCGCGCGCACCTGCTCGGGATTTTCGTCGAAGTGGTAGTAGAGCCAGCGCTCGAAGTTCGAGGCGACCTGGATGTCCATCGACGGCGCGAGGCTCGGGTGCACGGCGCCGACGCGGTATTCGCCGGTCGTGAAGAAGCGGTGGAGAATGTCGTTCTGATTCGTCGCGACCTTGAAGCCCCCGATCGGCACGCCCATGCGCTCGAGCATCCAGCCGGCGAAGACGTTGCCGAAATTGCCCGTCGGCACGACGAACTCTGCGGTCTCTCGCACGTCGTCGGGCAGGCGGAGCCACGCATGGAGGTAATAGACGCACTGCGCCAACACGCGCGCGAGGTTGATGGAGTTGACCGCGGAAAGGTGTTGCGACTCGGCGAACGCTCGGTCGCCGAACGCGTCCTTCAAGAGCCGCTGCGCGTCGTCGAAGGTGCCGTCCAGCGCGAGCGCGTGGACGTTGGCCGCGCCGGTGCAGGCCATCTGGCGCTCCTGGAGCGGCGAGACGCGACCGTCCGGATACAGAATGAAAATCGCGGTGCGCGGCTTGCCGAGCAGGCCGTGGATCGCGGCGGCGCCGGTGTCGCCGGAGGTGGCGCCGAGGACGTTGATGCTGCGGCCGGTCTGCTCGCAGTGCCAGCCGTAGAGATTGCCGAGGAGTTGGAGCGCGAAATCCTTGAACGCGAGCGTCGGCCCGTGGAACAGCTCGAGCACGTAGAGTCGTTCGTCGAGGCGGCGCAGCGGCGCGATTTCCGGGTGCGTGAACGTCGCGTAGGAGCGGCGCACGAGACGCGCGAGGACGTCTTCGGGGACGTCGGTCGCAAAGACACCCATGAACTCGGCGCAAAGATCGGCGTAGCTGAGTTGCGACCAGCCACGCAGGCGCGGCGAGAGGTCGGGCAGCGCTTCGGGCAGAAACAGTCCGCCGTCCGGCGCGAGGCCGAGCGCGACGGCTTCGGTGAACGAAACCGCGGGTGACTGGCCGCGCGTGGAGACGAATTTCATGGGATCAGATAATCACGAAGCATCGAATTCCGCACGCCCGTAGCAGCCGACGTGAGGAGGCTGGCACGCGATGACGATTAGATTGCCGCTGGCTCGCAACCCGTCCGTCGCTCGCAGCAGTGGCGCGGCGAGCGTGCCACCTACACCGGAACGACGAACAGCCTCGTCACCTCGGCTGCTACGACGCGGCGCGCGCACCGAGGGCGCAAAAAATGTTTTGTGCATTTTGCGCCTTTTGTGGCCCCGCAGTTATTCCTTCTTCCCGAGACCGAAGGCGGTGTGGACGGCGCGCTGGGCGTCGTCGGCGCGTTCGCGCGGGACGGCGAGCGTGACCTTGATCTCGGAGGTGGCGATGAGCTCGACGTTGACGCTGGCCGCGGCGAGCGCTTCGAGCATCTGCGCGGCGACACCGGCGTGCGTGCGCATGCCGACGCCGACGACGGAGAGCTTCGCGATGTTGTCGTAGGCCGCGACTTCGCCGCCGCCGAGCTTCTTGAAGACGGTCGGGAGCACCTTCACGGCGCTGTGCGCGTCGTCCTTCGGCACGGTAAAGGTCAGGTTGCAGGCGCCGTGTTGCGCGGCGGTCTGGACAATCATGTCGACGTTGATGCTGGCGTCGGCGAGCGCGCGAAGGACCGCAGCGGCGTTGCCCGGTTTGTCGGTCAGGTTGCTGATGACGACCTTCGCCTGATCCTTGTCGACGGCGACGCCGCGCACGACGACCTTTTCCATGTAAGCGACTTCTTCTTTCACGATGGTTCCCGGGTTGTGGTTAAAGCTGGAGCGGACTTCGAAAACGACGCCATATTTCTTGGCGAACTCGACGGAGCGCGACTGCATGACCTTCGAGCCCTGCGAGGCGAGTTCGAGCATCTCGTCGTAGGAAATTTCGTTGAGTTTCGTCGCCTCCGGCACGTGGCGCGGGTCGGCGGTGTAGACGCCGTCGACGTCGGTGTAGATTTCGCACTTGTCGGCGCGGAGGGCGGCGGCGAGCGCGATGGCGGTGAGGTCGGACCCGCCGCGGCCGAGCGTGGTGATCTGGCCCTTTTCGTTCAGACCCTGAAAGCCGGCGACGATGATGACCTTGCCGGCGTCGAGATCCTTGCGCAGCGCGGTCGGGATGATGTTTTTGATCTTCGCCTTGGTGTGGACGAGGTCTGTGACGATGCCGGCTTGCGGACCGGTGTAGGACACCGCGGGGACGTCGAGGCCGTGCAGCGCCATGGCGGTCAGCGCGATCGTCTCCTGCTCGCCGATGGCGAGGAGCATGTCCATCTCGCGGCTGTCGGGGCGCGGGTTCACGGCTTTGGCGCGCGCGATCAACTCGTTCGTGACGCCGGAGCGAGCGGACACGACGACGACGACCTGATGACCGGAGTCGCGAGTGACCTTGATGCGGGCGGCGACGTTCTTGATGCGCTCGACGTCACCCACGGAGGTGCCGCCGTATTTTTGAACGATGAGAGCCATGGCGAGAACCTGCTAGATGGCCCGGCAGGCGGCGGATTGGCAAGCGGCCAGCGGGGCCGATGCGTCATACCCGCCGCACTCCCGAGCCGCGAGAAAGCGGTCAGGATTACGGCGTGGATTTTTTCGCGTCTGCGTCGGCGGCGCCTGCCGCGGTCGGCATCGGGGCAGGCGCGGCGGATTTTTTCACGAAGCGGTTCTCGGTGCCGTTGAGCAGGCGCCGGATGTTTTCGTGGTGGCGGACGATGACGAAGGTCGCGAGGACGGTCGTAATCACGGCCACGGCCACATGGTAAGGCAGCAGCCAACTCGCCGCGATGATCGCGATGGCCGCGAGAATCGACGCCAGCGAGACATAGCGAAACGCGTAGAACGCCACGACCCAAGTCGCGCCCGCGATCGCGCCGGCCAGCGGAATGAGCACGAACAAGCCGCCCGCGGCGGTCGCGACGCTCTTGCCGCCTTTGAAGCGCGTGAAAACGGAAAACGCATGGCCGATCACCGCGGCGACGACGCCGATGAGTTGGAGGACGATTTTGCGCTCCTCGTCGACGAACGGCAGCAGCGGCCACGCGGTCGCGGCGGCGCCTTTGAGCATGTCGAGCACGAGCACCGTGTTGCCCGCCTTCGCGCCGAGGACGCGTTTGACGTTCGTCGCTCCGGGGTTGCCGCTGCCGGCCTTGAAGATGTCGACGCCGTGCGCCTTCGCCACCAAGTATCCAAACGGCAGCGCGCCCAGCAGGTAGCCGGCGAGTGCGGTGACGGTGATCCAGAAATTGCTCATGGCCCAGAGCGAGTCCGAGGAGCTTGCGCGCGCGGCGTCGGAGCGGTCAACGAATTAACGGTCGCGCGGGCGTGGGGTTTGGCCGGACAAGCGCGGGCGCAGCCACCATGCGGACGAACATGCGCGTCAGAGTCGTAGCAGCCGACGTCAGTCGGCTGGGAGCATGAGTGCCGCGGGCTCTCAGCCGTCTGACGACGGCTGCTACGTCGGCGCGAGAGCGCCGGGGTCGGCAGGAAGCCGGCCCTACTTGCGCGCCACGATCCGCAGGCCGTCGTTGTCGGCGTGCAGGCGGAACGCACGGCTGGGCACCTTCGCGGCGGCGAAAGCGTGGACCATCGCGCGCGCGACCTTCGCGGCTTTCGCCGGACGCGCGACGCACATCACGCTCGAACCGCTGCCGCTCAGCCAGCCGGTCAGAGCGCCGGCGCTCACGCCGGCTTCGATCGCATCGCGCGCGCCGGGAATCAGCGGCAGGCGATACGGCTCGTGCATGAAATCGGCGACGGCGTGCGTGAGGCGGTCGTATTCGCCGGAGAGAAACGCGGCCACGACGTAGCTCGCGCTGTTGATGCTGCGCACGGCGTCGAAATACGGAATCTCCTTCGGGAGGATGCCGCGGGCTTTCTTGGTTTCGAGTTCCTGCGACGGGGAAACGACGACGAACACGAGTTCCTTGCCGATCGCGCGACGCACGACGCCGGTGAGCACGCCGCGATTCGGATCGGTGCGGCCGACGCAGAAACCGCCGAGGACGGCCGGCGTGGCGTTGTCGGGGTGGCCTTCGAGCTTCGTGACGAGTTCGGCGAGATCGTCCTTATCGAGGCCGGCGCCGCTGAGTTCGTTGAGGCCGGCGACGATGCCGGCGCGGAGCGTGACGCTCGAGCCGAGGCCGCGCGACATCGGCACGTCGCCCTTCACTGAGAAGGAAAAACCAAACTCGTCCACATCGGCGCGCGCGAAGAACCACGCGGCCGCTTCGCTCGCCATGTCGAGACCGGCAACGGCGTCGGGCGTGGCCGCGTGCACGCCGGGTTCGGCGGTGCACGTGAGCGTGACGTCGTTGTAGAGCGCGACGGCCATGCCGAGCGTGTCGAAACCGGCGCCGAGGTTCGACGTGCTGCCGGGCACGCGAACGGTGACGGACTGCAGAGGGCTGCGCGTTTTCGTTTTCGGTCGGCGTGGAGTCGGCCTCTTTTTCATGGGAAAATCAGCGTTGGCGCAGCGCGCGGCGCGCCTCGAGGTTTTGTTCGCGCTTCTTGAGGTCCTCGCGCTTGTCGAACTGCTTCTTGCCGCTCGCGGTGGCGATCTCGACCTTCACGAGCGCTTCCTTGAAATACATGCGCAGCGCCACGATCACGCGGCCGCCGGTTTCGACGGCCTGTTGGAGTTTCCGAATCTCGGTGGCCCGAAGGAGCAGCTTGCGGGGGCGACGCGGCGCGTGCTGCGAGAGGCCGCCATGCGAATACTCCTCGATGTAGGCGCCGTAGAGCCAGACCTCGCCCTTCTCGATGCGGCAAAACGCGTCCGAGAGCTGCGCCTTGCCGGCGCGGATGGATTTCACTTCGGTGCCGACGAGTTTCACGCCCGCCTCGAACTTGTCGTGGACGAAGAAGTCCCGCAGCGCCTTCGGATTGCGCAGCTCGGTGTAACGAGAGGTGTCGTGGGCTTTGGCGGCCATGCGGGAGGTGTTACGAAAAGGATTTTGCCCGGCGTTGGCGAGACGCGAAGCCGGGGGCGTTCAGGGGATGACAGAAAACAGTGCCCGCGGTTCGCGAAGCAGCGCAGGCGTCTCGCTTGCTTCCGACGATTGCGCCGGATGTCGGCGAGACGCCTGCGCTACTCAAAAACAAAAGCGCGGCTGGATTGCCGCGCTTCGGGATCGATCAAGGAATCGCAAGCCGCTCAGGCGTGCGTCACTTCGTAGCTGATCTTGCCTTCGATGATCTCGCGCAGGGCGATGTCCTCGGGGCTCAGCTTTTCGAGCGACTCCACAAGCGGACGGCTGCCCCGGCGGAGCTGCTTCACGCGGCGAGACACCACGTTGATCAGCACGTTCGGATCCTGAATGACCTTTTGGGCGTCCTTGATGTATTCGTCTCTCATGGATTTGGAAAAATGGAAGGGATAGCCCTACGTCGCGCTTCCCCAGCGTCAAGGGGGAAAATCTCAGCCCCGCCGCCTGCCGGCGCGTCCTCGGTCGGACAAAGTTTTGGTTTTGCCGACGCGAGCAAACTGACGACACTGCCCCCGTGATCGTCGCCTGGACTACCACCGAGAAACGCGAAGACGCGGAGCGCCTCGCTCGCGGCGCCGTCGAAGCCCGGCTCGCCGCGTGCGCGCAAATCGACGGGCCGCTCACGTCTTTCTACCACCACGCGGGCAAACTCGAGCAGGCGGAAGAATTCCGGGTCTGGTTCAAGTGCCTCCCGGCCAACGCTTCGGCGCTGAGCGCCTGGGTCCATGCGCGCCACCCGTATCGCACGCCGCAATGGATCGAGGTCAACGCCGAGGCCGTCAGTGAAAAATACTTGTCATGGGCTATGGCCAACTCTACACCCGGCCCCTTTCCAACGTCGAAAACACCTTAAACGACCCACTTCCCATGTCCCAGCACAACAGCCTCAAGTCTTCCGGCGGCCTCGTCGTGAAGCGCAATGTCCTCAAGCGCTTTGAACGCGTCGCGATCCTCAAGAAGCGCGGCCAATGGAAGGACGGCGACCGCGTGCAGGGTCTCCGCAAGACCAAGCCGGACGTCTGATCGAAATACTTTTCTTTGCCACGGGCAGGATCGCTAGCGACCCTGCCCTTTTTCTTGCCCATGCACGACCTCCTCAAACAACTTACCGACTGGTATGCGCGCTCCCTCGAAAGCGGCGGTTATGCGCTCATCGTGCTGCTCATGTTCATCGAGAGCACGTTCCTGCCGCTGCCGAGCGAGCTGATCATCCCGCCCGCCGCCTACCTCGCCCACACCAAGGGCGGCATGAGCCTCACCGGCATCGTCATCGCCGGCATGCTCGGGTCGTGGCTCGGTGCGACGGCGATGTATTGGGCCTCGCGCTGGGCGGGCCGACCGCTGGTGCTGCGTTACGGGAAATTCTTCCTGGCCCCGCCCGAGAAAGTCGAAAAGGCCGAGCGCTGGGCGTCCGCCTACGGCAATTACGGCATCTTCGCTTCGCGTCTGCTGCCGGTCGTGCGCCACCTGATCGGCATTCCCGCCGGCATCGTGCGGATGGATTACTGGAAATTCTCCCTCTGGACACTCGTCGGCTCCGGCTTGTGGTGTGCCGTCCTCTGCTGGCTCGGCGTCACGGCGGGCAAGGACGAGGCGCTCATGCGCGGCGAGCTGCGCTCGATCACGGTCTGGGCCGTCGGTATTCTCGGCGTCCTCGGCGTGATGTATTGGTTTTTCGTCCACCGCCACATGCAGAAGGCGAAGGACTGAGGCGCATCGCCGTCGTCGCAGCAAAAGCAGCTTGAACTCACTCGCGCGCGGCAGAATGCTGCGCGCGTCTTTTTTGCGAGTGTAGCACAATGGATAGTGTAGTGGCCTCCGAAGCCATTGATCCGGGTTCGACTCCCGGCACTCGCACCAATTTTCAATCGGGAGCCGAGTGAAAATTGTCCGCCGAAGCCTCGGCGCAAGCGGACCCGCGCGTCCGCCACCTCCCCCCCCCGCCGGCGTCGACTCCGTCTACTCCGCCGCCGTGTAGGACAGCTCCGGCAGCGTATTGCGCTCCACTTCCTCGAGCGTCGTCCAGCCGAGCAGCGCCTTCTTCAAACCGTCGTAACGCATCGCGCGAAAGCCGACGTTTTCCGCTTCCACCTTCATCTGCGCCGGCGTCGCGCGCATGAGGATCAGGTCGCGCAAACCTTCCGAGACTTCCAGCATCTCGTGGACGCCGACGCGTCCGTAGAAACCCGTGCCGTGGCAATGCGAGCAGCCGCGGCCGCGATAGAGCGTGACCGGTGCCGCGTCCGGTTTCGTGAAAAACGGCGAGAGATCGTCCGGGGCCGCCGTGTAGGATTCCTTGCACGACGGGCAAATCCGTCGCACGAGCCGCTGCGACAACACGCCGACCACCGTCGGCGCGACGAGGTGAGGTTCGACGCCCAACTCGATCAAGCGCGTGATCGCCTGCAACGAATCGTTCGTGTGCAGCGAACTGAGCACGAGGTGTCCCGTCAGCGCCGCCTCCGCCGCGATCGTCGCCGTCTCGCGGTCGCGGATTTCGCCGACGAGGATGACGTCCGGATCTTGTCGCAACACGCTGCGCAGGATTTCGGAAAACCGGAGGCCGATCTGCGCGTTCACCTGATGCTGCGCCGCGCCCGGCAGGCGGTATTCGACCGGATCCTCGATCGTCACGATGTTCAGATCGGGCCGGTTGATCTCGCTCAGGCAGGAGTAGAGGGTCGTGGTTTTGCCGCTGCCCGTGGGGCCGCACACGAACAGGATGCCGTTCGGACGCAGGATCGTCCGGCGCAACGCCAGTCGCGTCGAGTCGCTCAGGCCGAGCGCCCCGAGGCGCGGCAGCGTCTGCTCGCTGCCGGAGCCGAGCAGGCGCAACACCGCCTTCTCGCCGTAGAGCCCGGGCAGCGTCGAGGCGCGGAACGCCGGACGGTTGCCGCCGAAATTGATCTCGAAGGCGCCGTCCTGCGGCAGCCGCCGCTGCGCCACGTCGAGCTGGCAGAGCACTTTCACGCGCACGATCAGCGCGTCGTGCACGACGCGCGGCAGTTGCAGGACCGGCATCATGTCGCCGTCGATGCGCATGCGCACGCGACACTGGTCGACCGCACTCTCGAGGTGGATGTCCGAGGCGCGCCGCCGAAACGCCGTCAGCAGGATGCTGTTGAACAGCTCCGCGAACGCCTCTCCGTGCACGAGCTCGGCCACGTCGCGCGCGTCGCGAATCTCGCGTCCGCCCTCGAGCGTCGGCAGCGACTCGCAGACGCGTTCGAGCGAACTCGCGAGATCGTCGGCCTCGCCGAAATGCAGCCGCAGGATCGCCTCGATCTCCTCCGGATGCGCGAAGACCGGACTGATTTCGCGTCCGAGCACCTTTGCAAGGGATGCGACCATTTTCTCGTCCGTCGGCTCGACCATCGCCACCGTCGCGGCGGTCGGCAGCGAGTTCAACACCACCGCGCGCGCGCGACGCGCGACATCCGGCGGAAGCTGCGCGCCATCGCCGACCGGCAGCTCGACGTTGAACGGGTTGACGTGGGCCACGCCGAGGCAATCCGCCCAGAGCTGGCACGCCCGCGCCTGCGAGACGATCGCGCGCTCGACGACGAGCTTCATCACGCCGAAAGCGTCGCCGGCATGCTGCTCCGCGGCCTGATCGAGCACGCGGCGCTGTTCCGGAGCGATCTTCCGGAGCGCTTCGATGAACTGCGCGAACGGCGTCATGTCCCGGGATTCGCGCGGCGGGTGCGTTTGCGGAACCGCGCGGAAATCTCGCTCTGCTTCAACAGTCGCTGCGAGCCCAGCTCGGGGCTGAAGTCCGCCCGCGCCTCGCGCAGCAACGCCAGCAAGTCGTAGCGAACGACGAAGTCGTCCAGCGAGCGCACGCGGTTTTTGGGCGCAGCACTCATGGCGCCGGCGTTTCCGGGCCGGCCGCCCCCGGATCAGCCGCGAAGTCCTGCAGCAGCTCGCGCAACTCCCGCGCGAGATCCTGCGCCGGCACGTCCTTGCGGATGAAATAGGTCGCGCCTTCTTCGACGCACCTTTCCACCACCGCCTCATCGGCGATCGACGTCAGCATCACCACCGGCACCTCGGGCGCCTGCGCACGAATGCCGCGGAGCACTTCGAGCCCGTCGGTGCGCGGCATGTTGATGTCGAGGATGACGAGGCCCGGTTTTACGACCGGAAACATTTGCAGCGCCTCGCCGCCATCGCACGCCTCGACGGTCTTGGCGATGCCGTGCGCGTGCAGGAGCTCGCCGACGAAGCGACGGAAATAGCGTTCGTCATCGACGACCATGGCGGTGAACGGCAGCGGAGTATCGGGCATATCGGTCCTGAACGTGGGGGGAATTGCCCTTAGCTAAAGCCGCTTCGGCCCGACCAAACAAGGAGCATCTTTCCGCGAGCACTGCGAAAACCTGCGCACCCGCGGCATTTTCCCGCCTTTCGTCGACCGACCTGCCGCAAACGAGATTCACGCGGCGGGCTCCAGTGTCGGATCAGTCAGCACCGCGTGGAGCTCGCGCACGAGCTCGTCCGCGGGCACGTCCTTGCGAATAAACGCATCGGCGCCTTCCTCCACGCAACGCTCCACGATCGCCTCGTCGGCGACCGACGTCAGCATCACGATCGGCACGTCGGGCGACAGCGTCCGGAGGCCGCGCAACGTCTCGAGTCCGTTCTGACGCGGCATGTTGATGTCGAGAACCACCAGCTCCGGTTTTGCGACGCGGAACAAATCGATCGCTTCGGTGCCATCGCGTGCCTCGATCACGCTGCCGATGCCCTCGTTCATCAGGATTCGCCCGATGAATTTCCGAAAATACGCCTCGTCGTCCACCATCAAGGCCGTGACGGAGGAGAGTTGAGTCGGGGTCATGGTGGTTTTTCTCCTGAGCTAATCATTGCCGGAATAGCCTCCGGGTAAAGTGCCGAGATAGCGCATCGCTTGCCCGAGGTGCGCCGAATCCGGCCACGCGGACGCCGTCTTTCCCGCTCGCAAAAAGAAAAAGCCGGTCGCGAGGACCGGCCTGAGATCGAACGCGAGCGCGCGACGATGCGCCGTCGCGCGTCAGATATGGATCGCCTCGTTGTTCGTCGCGGCGGCTGCTTCGCCGAGCGCTTCGGAGAGCGTCGGGTGCGCGTGGATCGTGTGGTGAATCTCCTCGATCGTCGCCTCGAGATTCATCGCGAGACCGTATTCGGCGATCAGCTCCGTCGCTTCGCTGCCGAGGATGTGCACGCCGAGGATTTCGCCGGTCTTCGCGTCGCTGATGACCTTCACGAAACCTTCGGAGTCGCCCGACGCCACCGCTTTCCCGGCAGCCGTGAACGGGAATTTGCCGATCTTGTAGGCGAGGCCCTTTTCCTTGCAGGCCTTCTCGGTGAGGCCGGTGCTCGCTACCTGCGGCTGGCAGTAGGTGCAGCCCGGAAATTTATCGACGAGCTTCGGTTTGCTGTGGCCGAAAATGCCGTTGACCGCCTGCACCGCGCGGAACGTCGCGACGTGCGCGAGCCACGGCGGGCCCTGAATGTCGCCCGCCGCGTAGATGCCGGGGACGCTGGTCTGGTAATTGGCGTCGACCTTCACGAAGCCGCGGTCGGTCTCGACTTTCACCTTCGACGAGAACAGGCCGTCGAGCGCCGACACGATGCCGATCGCGACGAGCACGGTCTCGACCTCGATCTCGGTCTTCGCGCCGTCCTTCACGAGGTCGAGCTTCACGGTCTTGTCGCCGACGCGGATGTTTTCGCTCTTGGTCGCCGTGTGGACCCCGATGCCCTGCTTGGTGAAGCTGCGTTCGAGCGTGCGCGCGACTTCCTCGTCCTCGACGGGCAGGATCTGCGGCAGCATCTCGATCAACGTCACCTTCGAGCCGAAGGCGTTGAAGAAATACGCGAACTCCACGCCGATCGCACCGGCGCCGATGATCGCGATGGATTTCGGGAGGGACGTCGCCGCGAGCGCCTCGCGCGAAGTCATCACGCGCGCGCCATCGACCGCGAGACCCGGCAAGCCGCGCGGCTTCTGGCCGGTCGCGAGCAGAATGTTTTTCGTGCGGAAAAATCTCCCTTTGTGCTCACCCTCGGTGATCTCGACCATGCCCGGCACGGTCACCTGCCCGCGGCCGACGAAGTAATCGACCTTGTTCTTGCGGAACAGAAACTCGACGCCCTTCGCCATCTGCGCGGACACGCCGCGCGAGCGCTCCACGACCTTGCGGAAGTCGAACGACGCGCCTTGCACGCTCAGGCCGTAGCTCTCGGCCTTCTGGATCGTGCGGTAGAGCTCGGCGCTCTTCAGCAACGCCTTCGTCGGAATGCAGCCCCAGTTGAGGCAGGTGCCGCCGGCGCGCTCGAGTTCGATGCACGCGACCTTCTTGCCGAGCTGCCCGGCACGAATGGCCGCCGCATAGCCGGCCGGGCCGCCACCGATGACTACCAAGTCGTAGATTGCTTCTGACATAGGCGTAGATTTTGAGCGGTGAACGTCGCCCCCGCTCCGGACAGCGTCAAATGCAATCTCGGCCGGCGCGGGAGGCGTAATTTCGCCTGCGCCGAGTCTGCTCCTCAGATATCGATCACGTCGTCGCGCTTCTCCTCGCGGCGCGGTGCGCGCGGCGGAGGCGGCGGCGGCACGGCGGCGGTTTTCAGCATGCGCGTGAGGATCAGATTCGTGAGGCTCACCACGAGCGCTCCGAGCAGCGCGGAGCCGAAACCGGCGACATGAAACCCGTCGACGAGTTTGCCGACAAAGTAGAACAACAGCGCGTTGATGATCCACACGCCGACGCCGAGCGACAGCACGATGAACGGCAGCGTGAAGAGCACCATCAGCGGTTTCAGCACGGCGTTGAAGAAGCTCAGCAGGATCACCACGACCGCGAGCGTCCCTGCCGTATCGTAGTGGATGCCGGGCACGAGCGTGGCGCTCAGCACGACACCGAGTGCGAGCACCATCCAACGCACGAGCAGGTTGACGAACGGGTTGTTCATAGCCTGCATGACGATAGCCCGAATCACCCGGGAGCAATGAAAATCCTGATCGTCCAAGACTACCTGCGCAGCGGCGGCACCGAACGCCACGCCGTCTTCCTCGGCGCCGCGGCCGCCAAAGCCGGGCACGAAGTCACGCTGCTCACCTTCCGCCCGCGCGGTGCGCTCGGCGACGATGCGGACAACCAGCCTTTCGCGTTCAAGTCCCTCCAGCCTTTCGATCTCCACCTCGATTGGTTCGCTCCGGGTCTGCTCCGCGCCGCCGCCGAAGCCGCACCCGACCTCGTCCTCTGCATGGGCCGCATGGCGAATTGCTACGCCGGCTTCATTCAAAAACGCCTGCCGCACGCCGTCGTCGTCTGCACGATGCGCACCGGCAAGTCGCTCCCCTACCTCTTCCGCCGCTCGCTCCGTCGCTGCCGCCACGTCATTGCCAACAGCCACGTCGCCAAACGCGTGCTGACCGACGAGCACGACCTCGCGTCGCACAAGATCACCGTCATCCACAACCCCGTGCTCCGCTCGCACGACGTCGACGGCGCGCGCAACAACGCCCTCCGCCGCTACTACGGCGCCAACCCGAGCACCGTCGTGATGCTCAACGTCGCGATGTTCCGCCCGGAGAAAAACCAGCGCGAACTCATCGAGATCTGCTCGAAGCTCCCCGGTTATCTCGACTGGCAGCTCTGGCTCGCCGGCGACGGCGTCGCGCGCAAAGGCTGCGAACGCCTCGCGCACGACCTCGGCCTCGGCGGCCGCGTTCGCTTCCTCGGCTATCAACCGGAGCCGACGCCGCTCTACCACGCCGCCGATCTCGCCGTGCTCGCTTCCCAAAGCGAGTCGCTGTCGAATTTTCTCATCGAGTCGCAACTCCACGGCCTGCCCGCCGTCGCCTACGACATCGTCGGCGTCGGCGAATGTTTCGCGCCCGGCCAGTCGGGCGTGTTGCTCAAGAACCAGGATCAAGTCGGCTTCGTCGACGCGCTCGATCGCCTCATCCGCGAGCCCGGCCTGCGCCGCCGCTACAGCGACGCCGCCCGCCAGCACGCCCGCGCCAACTTCACCGCCGAGCAGCAAATCAAAGCGCACCTGAACCTGTTCACCGAACTGGTGAAGGTCTGACGAACGAAGGTAGGGCGGCGAGTCCCTTCGCCGCCGCGACGCACTCACGATGGTAGGGCGAGTCGTCCCGACGAGCCGTTCACTACGCCCGTCGCGGCGCGGAGCGGAGTCCGCGCCCTACCCGCCTCCTGACACCGCTATGTCAGCAACCTCGCTCGCCCGCGCGCCGCGAGTTGCCTTTCCGCGCGCGCTGCTCATCCGTCGTTTCAGTGCGTCCCTCCTCGCCTGAATTCATCCGTCTGCGCGGCGTCCGCCAGAACAACCTCAAGGGCTTCGACCTCGATCTCCCGCTCGAGAAATACATCGTCGTCACCGGCCTCAGCGGCGCCGGCAAGTCCTCGCTCGTGTTCGACACGCTCCACGCCGAAGGCCAGCGGCGCTACGTCGAGACGTTCTCCGCCTACACGCGCCAGTTCCTCGACCTGCTCGGCAAACCCAAGGTCGACTCCGTCGAAAACATCCGCCCGTCCATCGCCATCGAGCAGACCAACACGGTCAAGACCTCGCGCTCCACCGTCGGCACGATGACCGAGCTCACGGACTTCGCGAAAGTCTGGTTCAGCCACGTCGCCGAGTGCTTCGATCCCGAGACCGGCGAGAAAGTCGAAGACGACAACCCGCAAACGATCTGGGCAAAAACCTTCGCCGCGCATCCCGCCGCCACGCTACTCGTCGCCTTCAAGATCGCGAAGCCCGACAAACTGCCGTGGTCGGAAATCCTCCCGCCGCTCAAGAACCAAGGCTACACCCGCGTCCTCACGCCGAACGGTAGCCCGCGACCTCCGGGCGCGGGTTCCTCGCCCGCCGTCGGCGCACTCGCCCTCGCCACACTCGACGACCTCCTCGCCGCCAAGCCCGACACCGCGCTTAAACACACGACGCACCTCTTCGTCATCCAGGATCGCCTCCGCATCGCCGCAGAAAACAAGCCGCGCTTCCTCGAAGCCACCGAAACCGCCCTGCACTTCGGCCAGGGCGAGGTCTTCCTCTTTCAAGCACCGGTCTCTTCCGTCGCTCAACCCTCAACTCTCAACTCTCAACTAGTGCCCTGCGGGCACTACTCCCGCGGCCTGCACTCGCCGAAAACCGGCCGCACGTTCCGTCCCGCATCGCCCGCGCTCTTCTCGTTCAACTCGCCCGTCGGCGCGTGCCCCGTCTGCCGCGGCTTCGGCCGCGTCATCGACATCGACTACCGCCTCGCGATCCCCGACCACTCGCTCTCGATCGAACAAGGCGCCGTGAAACCGTGGGAAGGCGAAATCTACGGCGAATCGAAACGCGATCTCCTCCAGTTCACCAAAAAACTCGGTATCCCCACCGACGTCCCGTTCGCCGACCTCTCCGCCGAGCACAAGGCCTTCGTCATCGACGGCTCATCCGGCTACAACAGCGACGACCCCGCGCGCTGCTGGCCGAAGCTGTGGTATGGCCTGAAGGGTTTCTTCCGCTACCTCGAGAAGACGACTTACAAGATGCACGTGCGCGTCTTCCTCTCGCGCTACCGTGCCTACAACCCCTGCCCCGAGTGCAAAGGCGCGCGCCTCCAACCTGAAGCGCTCTGCTGGCAATGGCGCGGCTACACGCTCCCGCAACTCTACCAGCTTCCCGTCAGCGACCTCCTCGCGCTGATCCGGAAATCGAAAATCGAGTCCAGCTCGCAGAGCCTCAGCCATCCAAAATCGAAAATCGCCGAGGCGCACAGCGCCACGCTGGCCTACGACTCCATCGTCACGCGCCTGCGCTATCTTGAGCAAGTCGGCCTCGGCTATCTCACGCTCGACCGCTCCTCGCGCACGCTCTCCGGCGGCGAAGTCGAGCGCGTCAACCTTACATCCTGCCTCGGCACCTCGCTCGTCGACACGCTCTTCGTCCTCGACGAACCGTCCGTCGGCCTGCACCCGCGCGACATCGACCGCCTCATCGGCATCATCCGCACGCTCACCGACACCGGCAACACGGTCGTCGTCGTCGAACACGATGAAGCGATGATCCGCGCCGCCGACCACGTCCTCGAGATCGGCCCTGAGCCCGGCGCCCGCGGCGGCGAAGTCGTTTTCCAAGGCGACGTCGCCGCGCTCCTCCGCTCCCCGCGCAGCATCACCGGCCGCTACCTCTCCGGCCGCGAGTCCGTCGAGGTTCCCGCGCAACGCCGCCCGGTGGAGGGCGCGGCTACCGCCGCGCTGAAATCACTGCCCGCCGCGCCCACTCGTTGGCTGCATTTCCACCGCGCCTCGAAGCACAACATCCGCGACCTCAGCTTCCGCCTGCCGCTGCAGCGCCTCGTCTGCCTCTCCGGCGTTTCCGGCTCCGGCAAATCCACTCTCCTCGACAACGTCATCTACCAGGGCCTGCTCACGCAGCGAAACCAGATGACCGAAGATCCGGCGACGTTCGAAGCCATCTCCGTCTCTCAACCCTCAACTCTCAACCCTCAACCTTTAGCCGGTTCTCAGCTCTCAACTCTCAACTCTCAACTCGCGCCCGCCGCGGGCGCGTTCTCCGAAATCGTCCTCGTCGACCAATCCCCGCTCTCGCGCACGCCGCGCTCGAACCCCGCCCTCTACAGCGAAGCCTGGGATCTCATCCGCGACCTCTACGCGCAAACGCCCGCCGCGCAGGAAGCCGGCTTCAATGCCTCGAGCTTTTCCTTCAACAGCGGCGAAGGCCGCTGCGACCATTGCCAAGGCCTCGGCTGCGAACGCGTCGAGATGCAGTTTCTCTCCGACGTCTTCGTCCCCTGCCCGATCTGCGAAGGCCGTCGCTTCAAGCCCGAGGTGCTCGCGATCCAGTGGAACGGCAAATCCGTCTCCGATCTCCTCGGCACCACGATCGCCGACGCCCTCGCACTCTTCGCCGAACACGCGACGATCCGCAAGCGCCTCGCCGCCCTCGACGCCGTCGGTCTCGGCTACCTCACGCTCGGCCAGCCGCTCAACACCCTCTCCGGCGGCGAATCGCAGCGCCTGAAACTCGTCCGCTACCTCAGCGAATACGCCTCCACTAATGGAGGGCCGAGCTCCCGCGAGGCCGCTGCTGGCGCTCAGCCCTCAGCGATCAGCGATCAGCTCACGGCCGACGCCAACAGCGCACTGCCCACCGCTCCGTCCGAAATCGAAAATCGAGAACCCAAAATCGAAAATTCCGCAGGAGCTCTGCTCCTGCTGGACGAGCCCACCACCGGCCTCCACCGCCACGACGTGAAGCGCCTGCTCTCCGTCCTCCAGCGCATCGTCGACGCCGGACACAGCGTGATCGTCATCGAGCACAACCTCGACGTGCTGAAGTCCGCCGACTGGATTCTCGAAGTCGGCCCCGAAGCCGGCGCTGGCGGCGGCCGCATCGTCGCCGAAGGCCCCCCCGAACAAATCGCCGCCGCCGCCACCGAGACCTCCCCCTTCCTCCGCGCCGCCCTCGCAGAATCCGAGCCCCTCGCCGCCGCCGCGGAGGACGCCGCCCCCTACGAATCCGGCAATCGAAGATCGAGAATCGAAAATCGAAAATCCCTCGAGCTCCTCGGCGCTCGCGAGAACAACCTCAAGAACATCTCCCTCTCGATCCCGCACCGCGAACTCACCGTCGTCACCGGCGTTTCCGGCTCGGGCAAGTCGACGCTCGCGTTCGACATCATCTTCGCCGAGGGCCAGCGCCGCTTCATGGAATCGATGTCGCCCTACGCGCGCCAGTTCGTCGAACAGCTCCCGCGCCCCGACATCGATCGCCTCACCGGCATCCCGCCCACCGTCGCGATCGAGCAACGCGTCACGCGCGGCTCTCGCAAGTCGACCGTCGCGACGATCACCGAGGTCGCGCAATACCTCCGCCTCCTCTACGCGCGCCTCGGCGTGCAACACCACCCGGACACCGACCGCCCCGTCACGCCGCTCTCGCCCGCGCAGATGCGCGCGCTCCTCGACAAGACGCTCGCCACCCCCGCCGCGCGCAAAGCCAAGCACCTCTACCTCTGCGCCCCGCTCATCCGCGGCCGCAAGGGCCACCACGAGCCGATCGCCAAATGGATCGGCAAACAGGGCTACGAACTCATGCGCGCCGACGGCCGCCTGCTGCGCGTCGACACCTTCACCAAACTCGACCGCTACAAAGAGCACGACATCGAAGTCGTCGTCGCGGACTTGAAGCAGGTAGGGCGAGTCGTCCCCGACGAGCCGTCGCGCAAGAAACCCAGCTCTCAGCTCTCAACTCTCAGCTCTCAACTTTCCGAAGCCCTGCGCCTCGGCAAGGGCTCCTGCTTCCTCGTCACACCGGATAACCGCGTCCTGAGCTGGTTTTCCACCACGCGCACCGACATCGAAACCGGCGAGTCCTTCCCCGAGCTCGACCCGAAACACTTCTCGTTCAACTCGCCCAAAGGCTGGTGCCCCACCTGCCGCGGCCACGGCCGCATCTTCGACTGGATGCTCAAACCCGACGAAGACGAGGAAATGTCCGACGAAGTCGCCGACGCGCTCCGCCACTTCGACCCCGACGATCCCTCCAGCAACGGCAAACTCTGCCCCACCTGCCACGGCGAACGCCTCAACCGCATCGCCCGCGCCGTGAAACTGCCGCTGAAAGGTAGGGCGAGTCGTCCCCGACGAGCCGCGGCGCACGACTCCGCGCTCGCCGAAACGGCTCGTCGAGATGACTCGCCCTACCAGTCGTCCGCGATCTCGCTGCCCCAACTCCTCCGTCTCACACCCGACGAACTCATCGCCACACTGCGCAATCTCCAGCTCGCGACCCGCGGCAAGCTCATCACGCAGGACATCGTGCCGCAAATCGAGGAGCGCCTGCGCTTCCTCGCCCACGTCGGCCTCGACTACCTCGCACTCGACCGCCCCACCGAAACGCTCTCCGGCGGCGAAGCCCAGCGCATCCGCCTCGCCGCGCAACTCGGCTCAAACCTCACCGGCGTCCTCTACGTCCTCGACGAGCCCTCCATCGGCCTGCACGCCCGCGACAACGACCGCCTGATCGAAACGCTCCAAGCGCTCCGCACAAAGGGCAACACGCTCCTCGTGGTCGAGCACGACGACGTGCTCATGGAACGCGCCGATCGCATCATCGACCTCGGCCCCGGCGCCGGCCTCCACGGCGGCGAAGTCCTCGCCAACGGCACGCCCGACGAGATCAAAGCGAACACCAGTTCCCTCACCGGCCTCTTCCTTGCGAAAGGCATCCCGCACCCGCTCCGCGGCGAATACCGCCCGGTGCAACGGTGGAACGGGTTGACCTCAACCCGTTCCGAGCGCCTTGGGGTCAACGCGCTCCACCACGGCTGGCTCGAACTCACCCACATCAATTACCGCAACCTCGCCGACCAATTCCTCGCACTCCCGCTCGGCCGACTCGTGATGGTTTGCGGCCCGAGCGGCGCCGGCAAATCCACGCTCTTCCGCGACGTGCTGCACCCCGCCGTCACCTGCGCGATCAAGAAAAACAAAGCCCGCCTCACCGGCCGCGACTTCGTCAAACTCACCGGCTTCGAGGCCGACCAATCGAAAATCGAGAATCAAAAATCGAAAATGCCCTTTGAAGAACTGCGCGGAGCGCAGGGCTTCAAAGCAGTGATCGAAGTCGACCAATCCCCCATCGGCAAAACGCCGCGCTCCACGCCCGCGACTTACCTCGGCATCTTCGATCTCATCCGTCAGTTCTTCGCGTCGCTCCCCGAGTCGAAAGTCCGCGGCTACAGCGCCAGCCGTTTCTCGTTCAACACTGCCGGCGGACGCTGCGAAACCTGCTCCGGCGCCGGACGCATCAAGCTCGAGATGGCCTTCATGCCCGACTCCTACCAGCCGTGCGAGGACTGCGGCGGCAGCCGCTACGGCCCCGAGCTGACCGACATCACCTGGAAGGGAAAAAACATCGGCCAGGTGCTCCAGCTCACGTTTGAAGAGGCCGCGACGTTCTTCGACTTCCACGCGCAACTGAAGGAAGTCTGCGAGCTGATGGTCGCGTGCGGACTCGGCTACCTCACGCTCGGCCAGAGCAGCCCGACGCTCTCCGGCGGCGAAGCGCAGCGCCTCAAGCTCGTCACGGAACTCACGAAGGGCCTGCAAAGCTACACCGAGCGCTCGCGCGGCATCGCGATCAAGAATCTTTACCTGCTCGAGGAGCCGACGATTGGCCTGCACCTCAGCGACTGTGAGAAACTCATCCGCGTGCTGCACAACCTCGTCGATCACGGCCACACCGTCGTCGTGATCGAGCACCACCTCGACCTGCTCGCCGAAGCCGACTGGCTGATCGAACTCGGCCCCGGCGGCGGCCCGAACGGCGGCGAGATCCTCTACCAGGGCCCGCTCGCCGGCATCCAGAAGGTGAAACGCAGCCCGACCGCACCGTATCTGCGCGCAAAGCTGAAAAAGTAGCGCCGGTCTCCGACCGGCGAACCTCCCGCACGCTTCGCCAGCAATTGTAGGAGCGGCTTTACGCCGCGATTGCTGCGTGGCGCATGCCGCGTCCAAACCCATCGCGGCGTAAAGCCGCTCCTACAGTCACGCAATCGTTCACTCTGAGCAGCGCGGTGCTTCAGCCCGCGCGGGAGAATTTTCAGTGCGGGCTGAAGCACCGCACTACGCCAAACCCGCCGCGTCCTACCTCGCCACCCGCTCCAACACCGTGCCGTTCACGGCCACGTTCTTCACCGTCAGCCCGACGCCGTCCGTCGCCACCAGCTTCGCGTCCGCCACCGTCAGCTCGATGTTTTCGAGCGTGAATCCCTCGATCGTCGCCGTCTCGTGCGTCACCAACGTGCCCACGCCGCCGATCGTGCCGCGCACGTTGCGCACCGTGACGTTCTTCACGCTCACACGCGGCTGCGGCTCGCCGCCGAGATCGAAGAACTGCGCCCACGGTTGCACTTTGAGCAGCCGTCCGCCCGCCGCAACGTTCAGCTCGATGTCCTCGACCACGATGTCCTCGTAACGCTGCGGCGTGTCGCGCCGCAGCTTGAGGCTGAGCAGATTGTTCGCGCCGGTCACTGTGCAGCGGCGCACCGTGACGTTCCGCACGAGCGTCGCCTCGCTGCCGCAGGTCAGCACGCCGTGTCCTTCGCCGAACGTGCAGTCTTCGATCAAAATATTCTCCACGGGCGGGCTATCCGCGTCCTGGTCGGCGTGCGGCCCTTTCGTGCCTTTCAACGCGATGCAGTCGTCGCCCACCGAGATCGCGGTCCGCCGCACGACGACATCGCGGCAGCTATCGAGATCGATGCCGTCCGAGCTCGGCGCGCGAATACTGCCAGAGTCGGGCGCCTTGATCGTCACGCCCTCGATCGCGACATCGCGGCAACGGTAGAGGTGCAAATTCCAGAAACCCGAATCGCGAAACGTCAGCCCCTCGATTCGCACGTCGCGACACGAATCGAGGAACATCATCCGCGGCCGCTCCACCTCGAGGTTGGTGCACTTTGGATTCTCCTTCCGCCGCTGCCAGAACGCCGCCCAGAACAGGATGCCGTTGCCGTCGACGACGCCCGCGCCGGTGATGCGCACGCCGGTGAGGTTGGCCGCGTTGAGCAACGCTACGCGCCACTCCTGCCGCTTGCCCTCGATGCGCGTCGGCGCGCGCGGGTAATCCTCGATGCGATTCGAACCGAGCAACGTCGTGCCGGCAGCGACGTGAAACTCGACGCCTTGCCGGAGAAAGAGCGCGCCGCTGCGAAACACGCCGCCGGCGAGAACGACGCGCCCTCCGCCGGCCGCGGTGGCCTCGTCGATCGCGCGCTGAATCGCCGCAGTGTCGAGCACGGCATCGTTCGCGACAGCGCCGAAATCGGTGACCGCAAAATCACGCGCCGCGACCGACACCGTCGCAAGGAGCGCCACCCCGACAGCGAAGCTTCCGCGGTAGCGCAGGCGTCTCGCCTGCAACGTTGCCCGCAGCAGGCGAGACGCCTGCGCTACGAAAGCCGTGTCATTCACGGCAGCGCCCTCCACCCCTCGGCCTTCACGACCCACGTGCCATCGCGCGGGATGCCGGGGTGCTCGCCGGTTGCTCCATCCCAACCGCCGAGCATGAGCGACACCGCGGCGAGAAATGCGCCGTTCGCTGGCAGATAAACCGCGATCTCCCGGCGCCGCGCACCGAGCGGCGCGTTGACCGGCAGTGCCTCGTCGCTGCGCACCGGTGCATGGCCATTCGGCAAATAAACGTTGTTCGGCCCGTCGCGGAGCAGCACTTCGACCGCGACCTCCGGGCGGCCAAGCCGCACCGCCGTCATCGCGATCATCGGATAATCCCAGCCCCAAATCTTCGTCTGCCAGTCCCAGTGCTGCAGGACGGCATCGAGCGTGCGGTTCATCGTCGCGCGATCGACCATCGGCGTCTCCGGCATCATGCCGAGCGCCATCAGCATCGAGGGATGATCGTGGCGGGTCGCGACGTTCTCCCACGTGTCCGGCGTCGACTCGAGCGCGACATACTTGCCGTCCTTCACCGGCAGCGGCGAGAGACGCGCGATGGCATCGTCCCACGCTTTCTCGCGCGGCAAACCGCGGCGCTCGCGCCATTGCTGCGCCAGCCCGAGCGTCCAACGCCAGTAGGCCAGCTCGAACGTCGGATTCTGACTCGTGCCCTGATCGTAGATTTCCTGCACGATCCAGAGCGGCGGGCCGAGCACGTAGCGGTCGCGTTTCGGGTCGAGCCAGAGCATCGAAGCCAGGCAGTCCGCCGTCTCCTGGACGAGTTCGCCATAGCGCTCGAGCGTCTCGCGCGTCGGCGCGGCGCGGTAGAGCAACTCGCAGAGGTAGACCAGGTGCGGCTGGTTCCAGACGATGAGCGGATTGCCGCCGGGACTCTCGCGCAGGTCCGGCCCGACCATCTTCGCCCAACGCGCGCCGCGCAGGCCGCGACTCCGCGCCAGCTCGCGCGCCACCGGCAGTTTCTCGCGATACCATTCGACGTTGCGCGCGAGCATCTCGGGATGTCCCCAGAGCGGAAAATGCGCCGCGTGCCACCAGAGCATCTCGGTGTGGTGCTTGCCATACCAGGTGCTGCAGGTGAGTCCGCTCTCCTGCGGCGGCATCTCGCCGGCCATCTGCACGGCCATCAAGTATTGCGACAGGACGATGCGTCGCTCGAGCTTCGTCGCGAGCGGGTTGGTGCTGCCGGAGAAATCGGCCGCCGCGCTGCGTCGCCAGAATTCCGGCCAGTGCGCCGCGACGCGCGCAAAGTCCGGCCGAACGTCCGCGCGCGGCGCGCGTCCGAAGTTCACCGCGAGTTCCAGCACGCGTGCGCCGCGATCGCCGCGAACGAGAAACGTGTGCGGCACGTCGGCGGCCTTTCCCGCCGCGCGGCTCACGTTCACGAAATACTCCAGGCCGCCGACGCGCCGCACGATCGTTGTGGAGTCGCGCAACTCCGACACGTGCGACTCCGGATGCGACCAGTCGAAGCCGGGCGTGTTCTTCACCTTCGGGTCGTGGCCGCGCGGGAACGCGAGTTTCACCGCGAGTTCGCCGCTCGCCACCAAGTCAGAATCGATACGCAGCGCCACCGTGTCCTCGTCCGGCAAGCACGCGGTCGTCACTTCGACGGGCGTTCCGCCGAGCGAAAATCGGCTGCGAATCACACCGTGCCACAGATCGAGCGTTTGCTCGATGTCGCGCACGTCGGCCGACGTGAACGCGGTTCCGTCCGGCTTTTTCCAATCGAGCGCGATCTGGCCGAACGGGTGATTGCGCGGATTGCGCCGCAGCCAGTCGCCGGCCGGCGAGCTACTGTTCGTCGGAAAGCCGTGCACCGA
This sequence comes from Opitutia bacterium, assembly GCA_016187945.1. GTDB lineage: Bacteria > Verrucomicrobiota > Verrucomicrobiia > Opitutales > Opitutaceae > Didemnitutus. The sequence goes on along the minus strand of JACPIT010000002.1, from coordinate 346,390 downwards.
GCCGTCGGGGTGCGTGAAGTTCCGATTCGCGTCCGCGAGCGTGAAGCCGGCGGGGTTCTCGTCCTGCACCCACGCCCAGCGCGAGAGCGTTTCGAGCGGGATGCCGTTACGGTGATACTCGCTCGGGAAAGTTTGCAGGCCGGTCGCGTCGACCGTGAACGCGAAGCCACCGTTGCCCACCGTGAGCGGCGAGTCGTAGTCGATCGCGTGCACGACCGGATTGTGTCGGGTGACGAGCGCCTCGCGATCGATCGTCGTCCCCCATGCGGCCGCCGCGCTCAACAGCAAGGAACCGACGAACGCCGCGAATGCCTTCATTGCGCCAGAGGCATACTCGGCACGATCTCCAAGTCAAAGCCGGCGCCGCTCAGACCGTCCGGTCCGCCGCGACGCACTCCTCCATCCTCGCGCTCGGCCCACGCCGCGAATGCGATCATGCCGGCGTTGTCGCCGGTGTGCTGCGGGCGCGCGCGGAAGAACGGCACGCGGCGCTGCGTGGCGAGTTGCTCGATCTCGCCTTGGAGCACCTTGTTGTTCGCGACGCCGCCCGAGAGACCGATGCTGCGATAGGCGCCTCGATCGAACGCGAGTCGCGTCTTCCGCACGAGCGCGTCCATGACGGCGTGTTGGTAGCTGGCGCACAGGTCGGCCTTGCGACGCTCGATGTCCTCAGGCGCCATTTTCTCGAGTGTGTAGCGCAGGCTCGTCTTCAGGCCGGAGAAGCTGAAGTCGAGCGTCGCCTTCTGCGCGACGGCCTTCGGGAACTGAAACGCCTTCGCGTCGCCGCTACGCGCGAGTTTCTCCACCTGCGGGCCGCCGGGATAGCCGAGGCCGAGCAACTTCGCGCCCTTGTCGAGCGCCTCGCCGGCGGCGTCGTCCATCGTCGACGCGATCAATTTAATCCGGCGTTCTTCGTCGATCGTGAACAGGGCCGTATTGCCGCCCGAGACGAGCAGGCCGAGGTGCGGCAGCAGCCGCGCGAACGCGGCGTCGAACTCCGCGGGCGCCTGCTCGTGCAGCGCGATGAAGGGCGAGAACGCGTGCGCGCGCAGGTGATTCACGCCGACGACCGGCACCCGCCAAGCGAGGCCGAGGCTCTTCGCGACGGACAAGCCCATCGCCAGGCACGCCGCGAGGCCTGGGCCTTGCGTGACGGCGATCTGCGCGACCTGCCCCGGTTGCACGACGCCGAGCGCGCGCTGAAGCAGCGGCGCAAAGTGGTGCAGGTGTTCGCGGCTCGCGAGGTCGGGCACGACGCCGCCGTAGGCTTCGTGCAGCGCGATCTGGCTGTGCACCCACTCGCCCACGAAACCGCGCGCCGGATCGAAAACCGCCACAGCGGTTTCGTCGCAGGAACTCTCGAGAGCGAAGATCATGGGTTGCGGTAGCACGGGGCTTCAGCCCGCGCTGACATCGGCGGAACGCGGGCTGAAGCACCGCGCTACTTGATACGTCGACAAGCTCATTTCTTTTTCGGCAGGGCTGGCGCGATGACGCCGGCCGGGGTTACGCCGCCCGGCCGCACGATCATCGCGCCGCGCAGGACTTCCTCGGCGGCGTTGCGCTGCGTGTCCTCGACGGGCTGGAAACCGAAGCGGTCCGCAAACTCGGCCGATTCCGCGAGGTCGGCCCGCGATTGCTGGATGCGCAGGCGTGCCTCGTCGTCGACGGACATCTCCAGCTCCACCTGCGGCTGAATGCCTTTCTGGTGAATCGTGATGCCGCTCGGCGTGTAGTAGCGCGCGGTGGTGAGGCGGATGCCTTCGCCGTTCTGCGTCTCGATGATGCTCTGGACGGAGCCCTTGCCGAAAGTCTTCTCGCCGACGATCACGGCGCGCTTCGTGTCCTTCAACGCGCCCGAAACGATCTCGGCGGCGCTCGCGGTGCCGCCGTTCACGAGCACCGCGATCGGATAGGTGCGGCGCGGGTGATTGTCCTCGGCGCGAAATTCCTCCCGCGAATCCGGCGTGCGGCCCTGCGTGTAGGCGATGAGTTCGCCCTTGTCGAAAAACTGGTCGCACACGGCCACGGCCGCGTCGACGAGACCGCCGGGGTTGTTGCGCAGGTCGAGGACGAGCGCGCGCATGCCGCGCTTCTCGAGTTCCTTCATCGCGGCGTCGAATTCCTCGCCGGTGCGCTCGCTGAATTGCGTGATCTGCGTGTAGCCGATGCCGTCACCGGAAATTTGCGTGTTGCGCACGCTGCGCAGGCGGATGCGCTCGCGCTTCAGCGTGTAAGCGATCTCCTTGTCGGCGCTCGGCCGGTAGAAAAGCATTTTCACTTCGCTGCCGGGCTCGCCGCGGATCAGGCGGACGACTTTCTCCGTGCTCGGATCGTCGATCGTTTTGCCGTCGATGCTGACGATGCGATCGCCGCGACGGATGCCGGCGCGCTCCGCGGGCGTATCGGCGATCGTCGTGATGACGACGATGTGATTGTCGCGTTCCTCGACCTGGATGCCGACGCCGTTGAACTCGTTGTTCAGCTCCTCCTCGGTCTGGCTGTAGGCTTCGGCGTCGAGAAATTCCGAGTGCGGATCGAGTTCGCTCAACATGCCGCGGAGCGCGGCGCGCGTGAGGGCGTTGTAGTCGGCTTTTTTCTCGTCGACGTAGTATTGCTTCACCGTCTCGAGCACGTCGCGGAAGTAGCGCACGTTGCGGTCGCGCTCGCGATTGGGCCACCAGCTCGGCGCGCCGAATTGCCGCGCGGCGAAGTGCGCGAGCACGAAGCCGAGCGCGACGGCGACGAAAATGGCGGAGAGCCTTTTGAGCATGGCCAAGCGAGAGCGGAAATGCCTTGGTTGGCAAATGGGTTCCTCGTCAGCGTTCCGCGATGTCTTCCGCACCGAGCCACACGCCGCCACCGGCGTGTCGTTCGCGCGTTTTATGGAACTCGCTCTCTTTCACCCGGCGGTCGGCTACTACACCTCGCCCACGCGGCGGCGCGTCGGGCGCGACAAAGGCGCGGACTTCTACACGGCGACGAGTTTCAGCCCGGTCTTCGGCGAACTCGTCTCTGCCGCGGCGGTCGGCTTGCTCGCCGGAAAAAATCCCGCGGACTACGAACTGGTCGAAGTCGGCGCGGAGCCCGGCGCGGGGGCGTTTCGCGACGTGTCGACGCCGTTCAAGGCCTACCGCACGATCTCGCTCGGGCAGTCTTTCGATATCCGCGGGCAATGCGTGTTGTTCTCGAACGAGCTCTTCGACGCGCAACCGCTACACCGCGTCATCCGCCGCGGCGGCGCCTGGCGCGAGCTCGGCGTGGTGCTCGCCGGTGACGAGTTGCGCGAAGTGGAGTTGCCGGAAATGACGGCCGAACTCGCCGCGGCCGCTGACCGCCTGCCGCGCGAGGCCCCGGAGGGCTATCACATCGATCTGCCGCTGCGCACCGTGCCGCTGCTGCACCAGTTGATCGATCAGCCGTGGACGGGGCTCTTCCTCGCCTTCGACTACGGCCGGAGCTGGCGCGTGCTCGCGGAGGAGTTGCCGCAAGGCTCCGTCCGCACCTACTCGCGCCAGAAACAGGGCGACGACGTCCTCGACCGGCCCGGCGAGATCGATCTGACCGGACATGTTTGCTGGGACTGGCTGGTCGACGGACTCCAGCAGAGCGGCTTCGGCGAGGCGCTCGTCGAGTCTCAGGAGGCGTTTCTCACCAAGCGCGCCACGGCGGCGATGGAAGCGATCGTGACCGCCGAAGCGGGCCGCAACAGCCGCCGCAAACGCGACCTGATGCACCTGCTCCACCCCGGCAACATGGGGCAGAAGTTTCAGGCGCTCCACGCCTTGCGCGAGTGACCGGCGATTTGCGCGCGCGAGGAAATTTCCCTTGCGTAGCGCAACCGCGGACCTTTACTCACGACCCTTTAACTCGACAAACATCATGGCACGAATTTGCGCAATCACTGGCAAGCGCCCCGTCAAGGGCAGCATCATCAACCGTAAGGGTCAGTCCAAGAAGAGCGGTGGTATCGGCACGCACACCACCTCGAAGACCCCGCGCAAGTTCCGCCCGAACCTGCAGAAGATCCGCATCAAGATGCCGAATGGCGGCACCAAGCGCGTATGGGTCGCCGTGAAGGCGATCAAGGCCGGCCTTGTCACCAAGGCCTAAACCGATCCGGTTCCCGTTCCCTTCCTGTTTCGACCCGCAGCCGCAAGCTGCGGGTTTTTTATGGGCAGATTTCTCAGCGGCAATTCGTCAGGCAGGCGAACGGCGCGCCGCGACCAACGGTTTTGTTTCACCGCGGATTGCACCGATAACACGGACTAAGGCACCTGCATCGAAGCGTGATCCGTGACATCCGTGCTATCCGTGCCATCCGTGGTCAAAAGGCACGTCCGCTCACAGCACGCGCTTCACTCGCCGCCGCCCTCCGCGCGGCTCATTCCAGCAGCGAGACAAACTCCTTGTTCCGTTCGATAAACACGGCGACATAAGAGCACGCCGGCACGACCTTGCGGCCGGCGGTTTTGGCGTCGTTCAGCGCGGTGCGCACGAGCGCCTCCGCGTAGCCGCGACCGCGAAACTCCGGCGGCACGAACGTGTGCGTGAAGACCTGTTTCCCCTCCGCGAACTCGTAGTCAGCCACCGCCATCTTCCCATCGACGGCGATCTCGTAGCGATGCTCGGCTTCGTTGTGGCGAACGGGCGCTGATGTGCTCATGGACGGAGACTAGCCGCGAGCGTTCGTCGCGCAAACGCCTAATCTCTCACGAAAACTTCGCGCGCACTTTCGCCAGCACTTGCTCGAAATCCTCGCGGCCCTCGATGCGCAGCAGCCACAGCGCGACGCCGTAGATCGCCGCACCGAGCGGGATCACGCCGGCGACAATCAGCAGATCGGACGCCTTCGCCGGCAAGTGGAGCGCCGCGACGCCGCGCGCGCTCGCCCAAACGACGGCCGCCATCAGCACCGCCGCAACGGCGATCTTGCCCAAACTCGGAATCAGCGGCGCAGCGGAAAACCCGTCCATCTTCCGAGTGAGTCGCGACTGCAAAAACACCGTCTGCACCATGACCGCCACGGTGCTCGCCAGCGCGAGGCCCGCCGTCGAGAGCCACTGCATGAGCACGATGCTCAGCCCGATGTTCACGACAAAACTCACCGCCGCCGCCCGCACCGGCGTCGCCGTGTCGCGCAACGCGTAGAAGCCGCGCAGCGCCAGGCTCGTGAACGAAATGAACGGCAGCCCGATCGCATAGGCCACCAGCACCGGCGTCATCAGCGCCGTGTCGCTCGCCCGGAACGCGCCGTGCTGGAACAGCAGACGAACGATCGGCTCGCTGAGCAACGCGAGGCCGACCGCCGCCGGAATGTTGATCACCAGCACGAGCCGCATGCCCTTGTGATAATCCGCCGTGAGCGACGCCCAGTCCTCCTTCGCCGCATGGCGCGCGATCAGCGGGAAAACCACCGTCGCGATCGCGATCGTGAACACCCCGATCGGCAGCTCCATCAGGCGCGTCGCCAGATTAAGCACGGTCGCCGCGGCGTCGTTCAGTGACAGACCGACGAAGCGCGACACCGAAATGTTGATCAGATAAATCGCCGAGCCGATCACCGTCGGCCCCATCATGCGGACGATCTCGCGCACGCGCTCGTCGGGCCGCAGGTCGAACGCCGGCCGCCAGCCCTCGCGCCAGAGGACCGCCGCGGGCACCGCCATCTGGAGAAACCCGCCGGCGAGCACGCCGATGCACAACAGGTTCATCCGCTCCGCATCGCCCCACGCCCACCACGCGCCGAGACCGAGCGCGCTGAGGATCGTCATGTTCAGCCACACCGGCGATAGCGCCGGCTCGGTGAAGCGCCCGAGCACCTGACACGCCGCGCTGAACGCCGCCGCGAGGCACACGAAAATCAGGTAGGGAAACAGCACGACCGCGATGTCCGCGCCGAGCATCCAACGCCGCGCCGTGTCCGGCTCGACGCCCCATTCCACGGCAATTCGCACGACAGCGTCGGCGTTCCAGAGCACGCCCATCGCCAGCAGCACGATGCTCGTCGTCACGATCGCGAGCCAGCTTACCACCTTGCTCACGAGGCGGAACGCCCCCGCGCGGTCGTTGTGTTCGAGTTCCCGCGTCAACGCCGGCACGAAAGCCGCCGTGAGCGCGCCTTCGCCGAGCAACCGGCGAAACAGGTTCGGCAGCGTGAACGCCGTCGTGAATGCCGAATACAGCGCGCTCGTGCCAAACACCGCCGCGGCAACCGACTCGCGCACGAGACCGAGCACGCGCGACAGCACCGTCGCGACCCCGACGACGCCGATGTTTTTGAGATTTTTCGACACGGGCGCCGCCTACGGCTGCGTCGTGACTTTCACGAGGCCGCCCTCGATGGCCATCGCGGTGATCTTCGCCCAAGCAGCGCGAAAATCGTCCGACACCCTGGCCTTCGCGACGAGCGCCTTCGTCAGCGGTCCGCTCACGCCGGGCAGCGAATGCACCGGGCACGAGCCGAGGTAGATCTCGTCCGGCTTGAACACGAAACTCTCGCCGCCGCGCTGAAACGTGCCGCTCGCCTGGAAGACGACCTCCTTGGCGATGCCGTAGTAATTCAGCACGACCTTCTCGGAGATGCGCAGTCGGTCGCCGTCGACCCGGAAATTCAGCCCGCTCGCGCTGAGGAATTCGCTGCCGCCACCCGCAGGCGCCGCGTCGCCTTTCTTCTCCTCGCCCTTCGGCTTCTCGGCCGGCTTGGCCGGCTTCGCGTCGGCTTTCGCCGCGGATGCTCCGCCCGTGAGCGAAGTCGCCCAGGCATTCAGTTCGTCTTCCGTCGCGACGACTTGACCGCCCTTGACGAACGTCGCGACCTTGTCCTGCCACGCACGCCCCTTCGTCGCGTCGCTCTTGCCCGGCAGATAATACACGACGCCCTTCACCGTTTCCTTCGGCGGCTCCTTGACCGCCTCCACCGGCTTGAAGACGAGGTAAACCGCCGCGACGACTACGCCCACGACCAACCCGAGCACGGCGCCGATGGCGACTTCGACCGTGCTGGGACCGTAGAGCGCTTTCTCGATTTTCTTGTTGGCCATGGCGGGAATCAGTTCGCCGCGGCTTTGCTCGCGGCAGGTTTCGACTCGCTGGATTTGGAAGAGCATTTCTCGCCGCCGCCCTCGGATTTCGGGCCGGACTTTTTCTTGTAGTCCGTGATGTAGAATCCGGAACCTTTGAAAATCAGCCCGGCGCCGCCGCCGACTTTGCGCTTCAACGCGGGCTTCTTGCAGGCGGGGCACTTCTTGAGCGGCTCGTCCTTCATCGAGTGGAAGGCTTCCAACTCGTGCTCGCACTTGGTGCAGACGTATTCGTAGGTGGGCATCGTGAACGTCGCTCGGATAAAAGACCGGCGCGCGGCGGTGGCGAGCCTTTCTTGGCCCCGGGGCGGACACTATCCGTTTGCCAACCCTCCGCACCCGGCGGACAGTGCGGCCGGGCATGGATTTTCACGCGCAATTTCAATCCTACGTCGAGCGCACCGAGCGCGGCATCGCCGAACTCCTGCCGCCCGCCGACACGCGCCCCGCCCGCCTGCACGAGGCGATGCGCTACAGCCTCCAAGCCGGCGGCAAGCGCCTGCGCCCCGTCCTGCTGCTCGCGACCGCCGACCTTTTCGGCCGCCGCCATAACGCGCTCCCCGCGGCCGTCGCCCTCGAGTGCATCCACACCTACTCGCTCGTGCACGACGACCTGCCGTGCATGGACAACGACGACCTGCGCCGCGGCCGACCGACCGCGCACAAGCAATTCGACGAGGCCACCGCCCTCCTCGCCGGCGACGCGCTGCTCACTTACGCCTTCCAACTCCTCTCGCGCCACTACGGCGGCACGCCGGCGCTCTGCACGGCGCTCCTGCGCGAACTCGCCGAGGCCGCCGGCTCCGAGAAACTCATCGGCGGCCAGATGGAAGATCTCCTCGCCGAGAAAAAGTCCAACGCCACACCGACCGAACTCGATTTCATTCACCTGAACAAGACGGCGGCGATGATCACCGCCGCGCTCACTGCCGGCGGACTTTGCGGCGGCGCGCGCGAGGATGACCTCGGCGCACTCCGCGACGCCGGCCGCAGCCTCGGGCTGGCGTTCCAGATCGTCGACGACGTCCTCGACGCCACCGCCGACACCGCGACGCTCGGCAAGACCGCCGGCAAGGACGCGAAGGCCGACAAGACGACCTACGTCAAACTCCACGGCCTCGACGCCGCGCGCCGCCACGCCACCGAGCAAACCGAAGCCGCGCTCGCGGCCCTCGGTCGTCTGCCCGGCAACGTCGCATTTCTCGTGGAACTCGTCCGCCAGATGGCGGACCGAAAGAATTAACCATGGCCGGGCAACGCCGCGATTACCTGCTCCAACAAATCGAACTGCTCCGCCAGTTCGCGGCCCGGCTTGTGCGCGACCGGAACCCCGCGGGCATCGACGAAGCGCTCCAACTCGCGCTCAGTCTCCAGGAGAAGCTTTTCCCGATTCCCGCCGCCGAGTTTCTCACGCTCGATGCCGACGAGCAGGTGACCCGCCTGCTCGCGAACGAGACGCCAACGGCCGGCCGCGAGAAGTGCGAGACCTACGCCGCGCTCCTCCGCGAATCCGCGTTCCTCTACGAACTGCGCGGGCGCGACGACCTCGCTGCGGGCGCGCGCCAGCTCGCGCTGCACATCGCGCTGCTCGCCGCCGCCGAACCGCCCGACGAGACGACGCGCCAACTCGTGTTGAAGCTGACGAACGATCTCGCCGGCGAACCGCTGCACGCGCCCGTCGCGGCACTGCTGGCGGAGTTCGAGCACGACAAGGCGTGAGGTAGGGCCGGCTTCAGCCGGCCCAAAGGAGCGGGCGCGCAGGATCCGGGTCCGGCTGAAGCCGGACCTACGGCCACTTCAGCGCGTCGCCGCTGCGGCGCCCGGTTGCGCTTTCGTGATCGCGAGGCCGCTCAACAGCTCGTCGATGTCGCCGGAGATGGCCGGGTATTTTTTCGCGTCGGCCCAGGCGCGAAGCTGCGCCGTGCCCTCGGCGCCAGTGTAGAAATAGCCGTGGTTCTCGTAGACGATGCCGTCCACGCGCACCGTGAAGTAGAGTTCCTCCACGGTCGTGCTGCCGCGCAGTTTCTTGCCGCGCTTTTTCACCGCGACGCTCTCGGCATGCTCCTTGATCGCGCCGATGACGAACTCCTCCAGCACGCCGCTGCGGCGGTCGGGCGAAGCGATGAACTCGGCCTCGGCATTTTCGTCCACGCGCAGCATCGCCACGCTGTTCGGGTCGGCAATCTGCGGGTCGCGGAACCAGCGCGAGGCGTCGTAGCGCAACGTGAAATTGCCGAGCTTGATCTCGCGCCAGCGCTCACGCTCCTCGACCAGCCGCGCGTTGTCGAAGCCGGGCTTCACTTCGATGCTGGCGAGAAACGCCGCAGCGGACCTGCTCGCGCGCTCGTTGCCCGGCCACTCGGCGCTGATGAAGTAGAGCGATCCGCCGATCAGCACGAGGCGCACCTCGCGGTGGGTTTTCTGCGCGGGCTGCGCCACGAGCAGGCGCTGGCCGTCGTATTGGCCGAGCATCCACGGCTCGTCCTGTTTGATCTGGCCGCGCCGCGAATTCATGAACGACTCGATCGTCGAGGCGTAGAGCTGTTCCCGTTCCGCCACGAGCGGGACCACGGGATAGGTCACGCGCAGCACCATCAGGTGTTCGCCGCCTCGTTCGAGGTAGCGGCGCTCCGCGAGTTGATCGCCTTGCGGCGTCGGCGTGCGCTGGTCGTCGACTTTCGGTTCCGCGGGGAAAGTCGCGGCGATCGCCCAAGCGGACGGCGAGCAAACGTAGTCGCCGCGCGCGAACGGCGCCAGAGCGAGAAAAGCCAAGCAAAGTGCGCGGACGTGGTGGGGCACGCGCCGACAGAAACGCGCCGCGCGACCGCGGGCAAGCGCGCAAAAGAAGGAAGATTACGCAGGGGCGCGTAGGCCGCTTCGGCGGGATTCGGCGCCGCGCGATCGACGCGCGGAGGAGGGTAAGGGCTGCGACTGCGGAGGGTGGCGCGGTGATTCAGCCCGCGCCGAATATCCTGAGCGCGGGCTAAAGCACCGCGCTACTTCAAGCGCCGCGCGGCGTTCAGCCCTGCGCGGCGATCGCGGCTTTGACGAGTTCGACGAACGACTTCGCCTCGAGCGACGCGCCGCCAATCAGGCCGCCGTCGATGTCGGGCTGCGCGAGCAGCTCCGGGGCGTTGGAGGGTTTCATCGAGCCGCCGTAGAGGATGCGGACTTTCGCGGCGAGCGTGGCGCCGTAGAGGGCATTGAGCAGGCCGCGAATGAACGCGTGCACTTCCTGCGCTTGCGCGGTCGTGGCGACCTTGCCGGTGCCGATTGCCCAGACGGGCTCGTAGGCGATGACGACGGAGGTGATCTGCTCGGGCTTCACGCCGGCGAGCGCGGCTTCGGTCTGCGTCTTCACGACTTCGAGGGTCTTGCCGCATTCGCGTTCGGCGAGCAGTTCGCCGACGCAGAGGATCGGACGCAGCTCGTTGGCGAGCGCGGCGAGCACCTTCTTGTTCACCAGCGCATCGGTCTCGCCGAAATACTGGCGGCGTTCGCTGTGGCCGAGGATGACGTGGGTGACGTAGTGCGCGCGGAGCATTTCGGCGGAAATCTCACCCGTGAACGCGCCGTTCTTCTCCGCGTGCATGTTCTGCGCGCCGAGTTTGACCGCGTGGCCTTCGAGGGCGTGGCGGACGCTCTCGAGCGCGGTGAACGGCGGGCACACAACGATGTCGACCGCAGTCTCACGGCCCACCTGATCGGCGATTTCCTTCGTGAGCGTGGCGCCGTCGGCGGCGGTTTTGTTCATCTTCCAATTGCCGGCGATGAGCTTCTTGCGGATCTGAATGGGGGACTGGGTCGGAGTGGACATGGGCGGTGAGAGTGAAAAATAGGCCTGAGCGAAGCGCGCGGCGCGAGGAGAATTTTCGGCGCCACGCGGGGGTTGGTGAAAGGAACGTAGCAGCGGTCGTCAGACCGCTGGGAATGTGTTTACGACGTTCCCAGCCGACTTACGTCGGCTGCTACGAACACGAAGGACGAATCAGCTTTCCAGGAACGCGACGCCGGGGAGCACTTTGCCTTCGAGGAATTCGAGGCTGGCGCCGCCGCCGGTCGAGCAGTGCGTGACTTTCTTGGCCGCGCCGAATTTCTTCGCCGCGGTGGCGGTGTCGCCGCCGCCAACGACCGTCGTCGCGCCCTTGGCGGTGGCTTCGATGATCGCGTCGGCCATCGCCTTCGTGGCGCCGGCAAAGGCGTCGAATTCGAAGACGCCGGCCGGGCCGTTCCAGACGATCGTCTTCGAGGCGAGGATCGCCTGGCGGTAGAGTTCGATCGACTTCGGGCCCGCATCGAGACCCATCCAGCCGTCGGGAATGCCGCCTTCGAGCGTGGCGGGCTGGGTGGCGGCGTCGGGGGCAAACTTGTCGGCGGCGATGAAGTCGACGGGGAAGATCAGCTCGACGCCCTTGGCTTTCGCCTTGGCTTCGAGTTCGGCGACGATCTTCGCGCCTTCGGGATCGAAGAGCGAAGCGCCGATCTTCATGCCGCGGTTCACCTGGAGGAAGGTGTAGGCCATGCCGCCGCCGATGATGACCTTGTTGGCCTTCTCGAGGAGGTTGGTGATGAGCGGGATTTTGTCGGCGATCTTGGCGCCGCCGAGGATGGCGAGCAGCGGGCGATCGGGATTCTCGATGACTTTGTTGAAGGCGTTGAGTTCGGCTTCCATGAGGAAACCGGCGGCTTTCTCGGGGAGCTTCACGCCGACCATCGAGCTGTGCGCGCGGTGGGCGGTGCCGAAGGCGTCGTTGACGTAAACGTCGCCGAGCTTCGAGAGGCTGGCGCAGAACGCGGCGATGGCGGTCTTGTCGGCGGCCTTCTTGGAGCCGTCTTCGAGCTTCACCTTCGTCTCTTCCTCGATGTGGAAGCGGAGATTCTCGAGCAGCACGACTTCGCCGGCCTTGAGCGCGCCGGGAGCGCAAGCGGCTTCGACGGCGGCGCCGACGCAGTCGTCGAGGAACTTCACGGGCTGGCCGAGGAGTTTTTCGAGTTCGGCGGCGACGGGCTTGAGCGAGAACTTGGCGATGCGCTGGCCGTCGGGGCGGCCGAGGTGCGACATCAGCACGACCGAAGCGCCTTGTTCGAGAGCGAACTTGATGGTCGGGAGCGCGGCGGCGATGCGCTGGTTGTTGGTGATGGCGCCGGTCGCTTTGTCCTGCGGGACGTTGAAGTCCACGCGCATGAGGACGCGCTTGCCGGCGAGTTTGAGATCACGAATCGATTTGAATTTGGCCATGGAAGGAAGGGGGGAAAAGAAAAACCACAGAACACTCAGAATACACAGAAGGGTCTCATTCTGTGTTTTCCGTGTATTCTGTGGTTTCGATTTTTGAAAACTTAGAGCTTGGCGGCGATCTTCTTGGTCAGGTCGACGACGCGGTTGGAGTAGCCCCACTCGTTGTCATACCAGCTCACGAGCTTGAAGAACGTCGGGTTGAGCTCGATGCCGGAGCCGGCGTCGAAGATCGAAGAGTGCTTGTCGTGGATGAAGTCGGTCGAGGCGACTTCGTCGTCGGTGTAGGCGAGGATGCCCTTCAGGTAGGTCTCCGAGGCCTTCTTCATCGCGGCGGCGATTTCCTTGTAGGAAGTCGGCTTGGTCGTCTTGACGGTGAGGTCGACGACGGAAACGGTCGGGGTCGGCACGCGGAAGGACATGCCGGTGAGCTTGCCCTTCACTTCCGGCAGCACGAGGGCGGTGGCCTTGGCGGCGCCGGTCGTGGACGGGATGATGTTGATCGCGGCGGAGCGGCCACCCTTCCAGTCCTTCTTCGAGGGACCGTCGACCGTTTTCTGGGTCGCGGTGTAGGAGTGGATGGTCGTCATGAGGCCTTCCTCGACGCCGAAGCCTTCCTTGAGGAGCACGTGCACGATCGGCGCGAGGCAGTTCGTGGTGCAGGAGGCGTTGGAGATGATGTTGTGCTTCGCGACGTCGAGCTTGTCGTCGTTCACGCCCATGACGACGGTGATGTCTTCACCCTTCGCCGGAGCGGAGATGATGACCTTCTTGGCGCCGGCAGCGAGGTGGCCCTTGGCCTTCTCGGCGTCGGTGAAGAGGCCGGTCGACTCGATCACCAGATCGACGCCCAGCTTCGCCCACGGCAGCTCGGCCGGGGACTTGGCGCTGACGACGAGGATGTCCTTGCCGTTGACGACGAGGACGTCGTCCTCGGCCTTGTCGGCGGCGGACTTCTTCGAGCCCACGGTGCCCTGGAATTTGCCCTGCGTGGAATCGTATTTCAGCAGGTAGGCGAGGTTGTCCGCGGGCACGATGTCGCCGACGGCGACCACATCGAGCTCGGTGCCGAGCAGGCCTTGCTCGACGAGCGCACGGAAGACGAGGCGGCCGATGCGGCCGAATCCATTGATAGCGACTTTGACTGCCATAGTAGGTGTGGGTTGAAGAACGTTAGGAGGAGCGAATCAACATTCGCGCCGCTGCTTTGGCAAGTGAGGAACCGAAACAGCGCGCGGCATTAAGCACTTTGGAGTGACATAAGCCGCGGCCCGGCGAAATTACGCCGCGAGCCCGCGCAGTTATTGCCGAAAGCTCACTCTCCGCTGACCCAGAGGCCGCACCCGAGGGCCGGCACGAAAAGCTCCGCGTCGACCGTGCCGAGCGGCGCCGAGCGGCGATCGTAGAAACGCGCGTGATCCGCGACCAGGCGCCACTCGTGCGCGGCCCACTCGCCGATCGGGATCGTCACATCGTCCTGCTGCGGGTTGATGGCGAAGAGGAGCCGCTGCGCGCCGGCGGTGCCGTCGGCGTTGTAGACGAGGGCGAGGGATTTCCCGTCCGGTCCGGTGAAGGCCTGGAAAAATCCCTCGCTCGGCCGCGTCCACAGGCGCAGATGGCGGCCGGCGTGCGAGCGGCGGAACGCGATCCACTCCGCGAAATACGCGTGCGTGCCGGCGTGGCGCCGCAGCCGGCGGTAATCGAGCGCGTTCAGGTCGCCGCGCAGGTAGGTATTGTTCACGCCGTGCTTCGAGCGGAGGAAGTCCTGTCCGGCCGAGAGCATCGGGATGCCGATCGACGCGAAGAGCACCGCCGCCATCAGGTGCGTGCGGCGCACGTCGGCGAGCGTCGGGCGGTAGCCGTTCTTGTCGCCGTTTTCCGTGATCACGTCGATCCACGTGCGATCGTCGTGCGACTCGGTGTAGTTCACCGTTTGCGCCGGCCAATACGCGAAGTGCCACGGCGAACCCTTGAGGAAATACTCGAGCTTGTCCGCGTCACCCGCGGCGTAGACGTAGTCGCGGAGAAAATTGCGGAAGCCGTCGTTCCACGACGCGAAGCCGGTCGGCCGCAACGCATCGGCGATGTGTCCGCGAAAGCTCCACGGCTCCGCGATCAGGATGACGTCGGGTTTCACTTTCTTCAGCGCCGCCTCGATGTCGCTCAACACGCCGACGCCGATGAGTTCCGCGAGGTCGAAGCGGAAGCCGTCGACGCCGTAGGTTTCGACGAAGTGCGTGAGGCTGTCGATGATCAGACGCTTCGTCATCGCCGAGCGGCAGCGCAGGTCGTTGCCGACGCCGCTCCAATTCGAGAGCGAACCGTCGTCGCCCAATTCGAAGTGATAGAGCTTGTCGATCAGCATCAGGTGCGCGGGTTCGCCGGAGTGGTTGTAGACGACGTCGAGAATCACCGCCATGCCTTGTCGGTGAAACGCCGCGACGAGTTCCTGAAACTCCTTCACCTGCGTCGCGCGCTCGGGCGCCGTCGCGTAGGCGCTCGCAGGTGCGAACCAGTTCGTGGTCATGTAGCCCCACTGGTATTCGTCGGCGTTCGCGTTGTCGTGCTCCTGGATCGGCTGGAGCTCGACCGCGTTCACGCCGAGGCGCTTCAAATAAAAGTCCGGGCTCTCGACCCATTTTTTCAGTCCAGCAAAACCGCGACGCTCCTCGGGCGTGAGCTCGATCGGCGCGTGCGCCGTGAGATCGCGCACGTGCGCCTCGACCACGACGAGATCCTGCCAGGCCGGCGTGCGGAAACCGCCGTCGCCCTGCCCCACCCACGCGCGTTCGAGCACGATGCCGGGACCGTCGCGGCCGACCGCGGCGAGCGCATAGGGATCGAGAATGCGTTGATTCGGGTGAAAATTGCCGAACACGTTCTGCGGGCCGCTCACTTGATACCAGTAGAGCCAGCCGTGCAGGTTTTGATCGAGCCGCGCTTCCCACACGCCGCGCCACTCGCCGCCTTCGAGGCGCTTGTCCAACTCGTAGACGTGCGGACCGCCGGGCGCGTCGAGCTGCGGCCAGACCGACACGCGCACGGTCTTCGCGCGCGGCGCGAAGAGCCGGAAGATCGTCTCGTTTTTCCGCACCAGCGCGCCGAGCGGAAGATCGCTTTTCAACTCGTGGAAAAACTTGCCGAGACGCAGGCGGATTTTCGGCGACTGTTGTCCGTCGCGCAGGTGCACCACCGAATACGCGCGGCTCGGCTCGAGCGGGGCCTTCGTGGTGAAGGCAAAGAGATTTCGCCCGGTGCGGTGCGCGAGCAGCAGTCGGTTGACGTGGCCGTCGCCGTCCGGCGCGGAGTTCGTCGCGTCGGGCGAGAGCGCGAGCCAGCGCGCGTCGCCGGTCACGAATTTGAAACGCAGCGGCGGCTCGCGCAGCAAATCCGCGGCGGGCGAGACGAGCGTCCACATCGCGCGGCCGAGCAAATCGGTTTTGCGGAGCTGCCACTCGGGGCGCCCGATGGCCTCGCCCCAGCCGTTGAAATCGCCGCCGATGTAGATCGGCGTGTGCTCGAAATCGACGCCGGCGTGCTCCGCCGGATCGAGCACGAACACGAGTCGCCCGGTCGCGTCGACGTAGTAGCCGGCCTCCTCGGCGTAGACCTCCGGCGCCATGGGCACGAGCGCGGCGAGTTGAAATGCCTTCTCGCCCGGGGCGAGCAACGGCAGCAGCTCCGCCGTCCAGTCGGCATCGAGTTCGATGATGCCGGTGGAAGCGGACGTGAGCCACGCGCGCAGGATGCGATGTTCGGGCTGCTTCAAGGGTCAGGGTTTCGGAGGATTGTCGAAAGCGAAGAGAACCGGTCGGCCGTCGAAATAGGGAAATTGGCCGAGCCCGAGCACGTAACATGCCGTGGCACACGTGTCCTCGGTGCGAACCATGAGGTCCATTGACTGCGTGAGGTCGAAATTGTTCTTCACGGTGGGGCCGCTGACGATCCACGGGATGTTGCGGCTGCGGGGATCTTCGGGGCCGTGGGTCAGGCCGGCGCCGCCGTGGTCCGAGGTCAGGATCACGAGCGTGTGTCCGCGCACGCCGATCTCGTCGAGCGCCGCCAGCAGGCGGCCGACGCACGCATCCGCGCGCTCGATCGCCTGCAACTGCTCGGGCGAACCCCAGCCGAACTTGTGGCCGCGTTTGTCGTCGGCCGGGAAATGCACGAACATCAGCTCGGGCCGGTGCTCGCGGATGATTTTCACCGCGATGTCGGCCACCGGCTCGTCGTCCTCGAGGTCTTTCCCCTCGGGAATCGACTCGTAGGTGAGCGTGCCGGGCTTGGCCAGCGCGTTGAACTTCGTCTTACCGGTGACGAGCGCCGTGGTGTAGTTCCACTTGCGCGCGAGTTCGAAGATCGTCGGCACGTGCGGGTAGATCGGATGCAGGAGCGGCAGGTCGGAGTTCCACTCGATGCCGTGCTTCCGCGGCGTGACGCCCGTAAGCATGCTTGTGTGCGACGGCAACGTGATCGAAACCGCCGTCGTCTGCGCCCACATGGTGTAGGCGCCGTCGTGGATCATGCGGTGCATCACCGGCGTGTTGGCGAGCAGCAGGCGGTCGGGCCGGAGCCCGTCGATGCTGATGATCAAGACCCGTTCGATGGCCGGGATCGGCCGCGCCGGCTTTTCGTCCGCGGCGCGCGCCGCGAGGAATGTCAGGCCAACCGCCGCCAGCCATACGAGTCGATTCATCCGCGACAACGTAGACCCGCCCGCCGCGCTGTCGAGCACGCGGAGGCGGCGATCCGGTGACGATTCCGCCCGACTCGAGCGTCGAGCCACGGCGCGGGAGCGAGCTAGCGCGCGACCTCGCCGCGAAACGGCCGCGAGCCGGCCCGTCACCCTCGGCCGGCGAGCCGCCGCCAAACTCCGTAATACGGAGTTTGGTCACGAAGCGAATCGTGCGGCCGAGCGTCACTCGCCCGGGCGGGCACCCGCTCGCGCGCGAAGATTTTGATTCCGTCGCGCGCCAACGTGGTTTCCCTAGAAACCCATGGCCCGCGAACGCCTCCTCGTCGCCCTCTCCGGCGGAGTCGACAGCTCCGTCGCCGCGCTCCTGCTCAAACAGCAGGGTCACGACGTCGTGTGCGCCTACATGAAGAACTGGATCAACGAGGACAAAGTCATCGGCCATTGCCCGTGGATGCAGGACATCGACGACGCGCGCGCCGTGTGCGACCGGCTCGGCGTGGAGTTCCGCGTCGTGAACCTCATGCAGGATTACCGCCGCCTCGTCGTCGACTACCTGCTCGACGGCTACCAGCGCGGCCTGACACCGAATCCCGACGTGATGTGCAACAGCCGCGTGAAGTTCGGCGTGTTCGCGGCCTACGCGCGCGCGGAGGGATTTCAAGGACTCGCGACCGGACACTACGCGCGGCGGGTGGAGCGTGTTGATCCCAGCGCGTCCGAGCGCGCACCGAACGCGTTGAGGTCAACGCGTTCCACCTACGCGCTTCTGGAGGGCGCCGACAAGAACAAGGACCAGTCCTACTTCCTCGCTTTGCTGAACCAGGAGCAGCTCGCCTTCGCGCGTTTTCCGATCGGACATCTGCCGAAACCCGAGTTGCGCGCGCTCGCGGCCGAGGCTCGCCTGCCAACGGCGCGCAAGAAAGACAGCCAAGGCATTTGCTTCATCGGCGAAGTGAAGATGGCGGACTTCCTTCGCGCCTACGTGCCCGAGCATCCCGGCCCGATCGTGCGCGCCACCGACGGCGTCGTGCTCGGCGAACACCGCGGGCTGCACTACTTCACCATCGGCCAACGCAAAGGCATCGGCATCCCGTCGAACACCGACAACAAGGCCTACGTCGTCGTCGGCAAACGCGCGAGCGACCACGCACTGCTCGTAGCCTTCGACGGCGCGGACGCGCCTGGCCTGTGGACGAACGAGTGTCGCGTGCACAGCCTGAGTTTCATCGGCGAGCCGATCACGACGGCAACGAGGCTCGAATGTCGCGTGCGCTACCGCGACCCGCGCGTGCCGGTGGAGTTCATCCCGGACGCAGTTTCCGAAAATGTAGGGCGGTATCTCCCGACCCCGCCAGACGCGACGAACACCATGCCGACTCTCGCGGCGTGGTCGGGAGACCCCGCCCTACAACCGAGCCCGCCGGCGCCGAGCCGCGTCGGCGAAGCCGTTTACGCGGCCACGCTCCGCTTCCCCACCCCACAACGCGCCCTCGCCTCCGGCCAAATCCTCGCCCTCTACCGCGGCGAGGAGTTGCTGGGCGGCGGGGTGTTCGTGTGAGTCGTGGTTAGCCGCGAGCATTGACGCGACGAGAACTCCGTTTAGCTTTCGCCTCATGAAGAAGCTCGGTTTCACCTATTGGCAGGATGGCGACGCCTGGCTGGGATACCTCGACGAGTTCCCCGACTACCTGACCCAAGGCAGCAGCTTTGAGGATCTGCGCGAGCACTTGCTCGACCTTTATCAAGATCTCACCTCGGGCGTCATCCCGCACGTTCGCAAACACGCCGTGCTCGAGGTCGCATGAAGTGAAACGCCGCGACTTGATCCGCAAGATCGAGGAGTCCGGTGCGGTGTTTATCCGTCACGGCGGGAAGCACGACTGGTATCACAATCCCGCGACGAAGATGTCGCAGCCGGTCCCGCGTCACGCGGAGATCAAGGAGTATCTGGCGAAGGCGATCATCAAGAAGCTGGCCGGAGATTGAGCGGAAGCCGAGCGCCGCCCGGCTTCGCCATGCCCCACGCGCCCTCTACCGCGGCGAGGAGTTGCTGGGCGGCGGGGTGTTCGCCTATTCTGCGAATCTGCGTTTGAGCACATGCATCGTTT
The DNA here is from genome assembly GCA_016187945.1 of Opitutia bacterium. Taxonomy (GTDB): domain Bacteria; phylum Verrucomicrobiota; class Verrucomicrobiia; order Opitutales; family Opitutaceae; genus Didemnitutus. The sequence goes on along the minus strand of JACPIT010000002.1, from coordinate 327,268 downwards.
CTGCTCTCCATCTCGACGGGCCGAAATCCAATTCTGTTGGAGCGTTCAAGCATGAACACGACCCGCAACGAAGAGAACAAATGTGTGATGGCGCGAGTAATGCGCCAAACCATTCGCTACCAAGAAAACTTCACCTTGAAGCAATACGGCACGTGGGACGCTGCCGAAAGAGCCGCGCGCAACTGGGTGCGCGAGATGATCAGAAGTCTACCACCGGAGACGCCGAAAAAGGGACGGCTTACCAAGAGTAACAAATCAGGAGTCGTCGGAGTTTGGCTAACACCAGTTCGATTTAAGAGGAAGAGTGGCAAAGAATACGAATACTGGCGCTGGGTCGCGAACTGGCCGAACTGCAAGCTGCGGGGAGGCGTCGCTTGGTATGTTCACCAATATGGAGACGATCCTGCATTTGTTCTGGCGGTCCTGAGTCGCCAAAGTGAATGCGTGAACCGAAGCGAGATTCTGGCGCTATTCGACAAGATAGACGGAACCAAGGAATTCGATGCGATTATCGAGCGACGGAAACTCGACTAAAGCATTCTCGGACTGACAGCTCGATCTACCCCAACTTCGCCAGCACCAGCGCCGCGGCGAACGCCAGAAATACCACGCCGAGCGCCCGGTCGATCCAGTGGCCGTAGCAGAGGAAGCGGCGGCGGACTTCGGGTTTCGTGAACAGCACCGACACGAGGCAAAACCACGCCATCGTCGCGAGCACGAGCCAGACGCCGTAGCCGAGCTGGATCAGTTTCGGCGTCGCGGGATTCACGCGCAGAGCGAAGAGCGCGATGAAGAACAGCGCGGCCTTCGGGTTGAACACGTTGACGATGAAGCCCTGCGTCCAAGCCGCTCCGTTCGTCGGCGCGGCGTTGCCCTCGGCTAGGTCGAGGTCGCCCTCGCGCGGTTTCGAGCGCAGCGCCTGCACCCCGACCCACGCGAGATAGGCGGCGCCGAGATATTTCACGACGTTCAGGGCCGCGGGCGATCCCTTCAGCAGGAGTCCAAGGCCGAGCAGGCAGTAGCCGACGTGGAAACCGATGCCGCTGCCGATGCCGAGGCTCGCCCACACGGCGACGCGCCGGCCGTGCGCGAGGCTCTGACGCAGCACGAGCGCGAAGTCGGGACCGGGGCTCGCGACGGCGAGTGCGTGGGCGATGACGATCGTTAGAAATTCAGGCCAGTAGGACATTCGACGGGAGACGAAAACCAAACTACAGACCGGTTGGCCACCAAAAGCACAAGAGCGCAAAAAGCGCCTGTGATGGGGAGTCCGGCGCCCGGGTATCCCTCCCCCCTCAGAGCGAAGCACACGACGCAGCGTGGTAGCGGAATTCGTAAGAATTTCGCCGCTGACGCAGCGCGAAAACCTTACGGTTTCCGCTACGCGTGAAGTATCCGGAGCCGAGCCGGCTCATCGGGACGACTCGCCCTACCCTCGATTCGCGCTCATCCGCGCAGTTCCATGTCTTGCGGGACGGTGCTCAGCGCTTCGGCCAGGGTCGTGAGGCCTTCCTTCACTTTGACGCAGCTATCCTGGTGCAGCGTCTTCATGCCACCGCGCATCGCGATTTTCTTCAGCTCGGCCGTCTCCATCTCTTTGTTGATGCCTTCGATCAACTCCTCGTTCGTGACCATCAATTCGTGGATGCCAACGCGACCCTTGTAGCCGGTGCCGCCGCATTTCGGGCAGCCTTTCGGGTTGGCCTTGAAGATGTGGCCGCCGGTCCAGCCGATGGCGCGCTCCAAGATGTCGCGCTCGCGGCCTTCGGGCTCGTAGGCGACGCGGCAGGTCTTGCAGACGCGGCGCATGAGGCGCTGCGCGCAAACGCAGACGAGCGACGACGACACCATGAACGACTCGATGCCCATGTCGGTGAGGCGTGCAACCGTGCTCGGCGCGTCGTTGGTGTGCAGCGTCGAGATGAGCAAGTGGCCCGTGAGTGCGGCTTCGACGGCGATGTTGGCCGTTTCCTTGTCGCGGATTTCGCCGACGAGGATGATGTCGGGATCCTGGCGGAGAAAGGCGCGCAGCGCGGTCGCGAACGTCAGGCCGATCTGCCGGTGCATCTGCATTTGGTTGATGCCGGGCAGCGTGTATTCGATCGGATCTTCGGCGGTGCGGATGACGATGTCGGGCGTGTTGATCTCGTTGAGCGCCGAGTAGAGCGTCATCGACTTGCCCGAGCCGGTTGGTCCGCAGTGCAGAATCATGCCGTAGGGCTGACGGATGCACTCGCGGTATTTCGCCAGATTCTCCTCGGTGAAGCCCAGCGCGGGGAGCGGCAGCGTGGATTTCTGCTTGTCGAGGATACGCATCACCACGCCTTCGCCGTGGTTGAGCGGCGCGGTGGAGACGCGGAGGTCGATGTCGACGCCCTTCTTGTTGAATTGCTTGAAGACGATGCGTCCGTCCTGCGGGAGCCGGCGTTCCGCGATGTCGAGGTTGCACATGATCTTCAGGCGCGCGACGAGGGCGCCGGTGACCTTGGCGGGGAGGCGGAGCTTTTCCTGCGTGAGACCGTCGATGCGGTAGCGGACGACGAGATCCTTTTCCTGCGGTTCGATGTGGATGTCCGACGTTCCGGAGAAATACGCGTCCTCGATGATGCGGTTCGCGAGCTGGATGATCGGCGCGGAGTCCTCGTGCGTGAGATCCTCGTCCTTGATCTCGCCTTCCGTGTCGTCGGAGAACTGCGCGCCGAGCTGGTCGACGACGTCGGAGAACTGCACCTGCTCGGGCGTGCTGTCCTTCTTGAGCTTTTCCTTGATGTCCTTCTCGGTGCCGAGGAGGCGGGCGACGCGCATGCCGGTTTTCTCGGCGATCTTGGCGGCGAGCTGCGTATCGAAGGGATTCGCGAACGCAACCAGCAGCATGTCGCCAACCTGGCCGACGGGCAGGATCGTGTTCTTCTGGCAGAACTCCAAATCGATCTTCTCGAACGTGGCGTTGTGGAGCCGGTAGCGGCCGACGTTGAACGGCGTCAGGCCGAGCGCGCGGCACTTCGCGAGGTGAAGCTGGAACGGCGTGACCTTGTGCTCGCTCTGGAGCAGCGCGTCGAGCTGCTCGCCGGTGAGGTCGTCGGCGTGGTTGACGATGGCGGTGCGCGCCTCGGGCGCGAGTTTGCCGAGTTCGACAAGCTTGTCGACGATCTGAGTCTGGACGCGTCCGAGCGGCATGTCAGGAAACGGGTTTGGTCTTCGCGTGTTCGTCGCGCTCGGCCTGCTGGCGGTCGAGGAAATCCGCGATCACGTCCATCGTCGTCACGTGCCAGATGATCGTGCCGCCGAGTTTCTTCTCCCACGCGGTGCGCACCGCCGGGCTGAGGTAGTAGGCGGTCGCGACGAGCCAGAAATCCTCCTCCTTGTCGTAGGGCACCGTCCAGCTCGCCCAGCACATGCCGAGGTCGAGGCTCTTGCGGATGTCCTCGGGCACGTCGTAGTGGTGGAGGTCGACGACGCCGAGTTGGTGTTCCTCCATCACGGCGTGCAACACGTCCTCCTCGCGCAGCACTTTTTTCTCGAGCGCGAGGATGCCGAGCACGGACGCCTGGCGGAAGTCGCCCTGCCCCGCCAGCTCGAGCACGCGATCGTTGGCAGCTTCGAGATCCTCGAACTTCACGAGGTTGTGCTCCACGAGCGCCGAGCCGAGGAGCCGGTTCGCTCGCATGAGGAGTGGCCGATGTTCCGTCATGGGAGTGGCGAGGATGAGGTCAGGCGGCGGGCGCTGGCGACTGCTTTTGTTTCTTCCGCAGCTTCCGCACGCGTTTTAGCAGTTCTTTCTTAAGCTTCGGAATGCCTTCTTCACTGAGGCAGGAAATCGGCACGATCTCGGCGGTCTTGTAGCGCGTCTTGAATTTCTTGAGGTTCGCGACGGCCGCTTCCTCGTCCATCTTGTTCGCCGCGACGAGGCGCGGTTTCGCGAGCAGCGTCTTGTCGTAGAGTTCGAGTTCCTTGAGGAGCTGCTTGTAGTCGTCGCGCGGATCGCGGCCGTCGGTGCCGGCCATGTCGACGATGATCAGCAGCAGCGCGCACCGCTCGATGTGCCGCAGGAAACGGTGGCCGAGGCCCTTGTTCTCGCTCGCGCCGGCGATGAGGCCCGGGATGTCGGCGAGGATGAGGCGGTCGTATTCCTCGACGAATTCGATGATGCCGATCTGCGGCTGGAGCGTCGTGAACGGATACGCGGCGACCTTCGGGTGCGCCTTGGTGATGAGGCCCGTGAGCGAGGATTTGCCGGCGTTGGGAAAACCGACGAGGCCGACGTCCGCGATGCTCTTGAGTTCGAGGCGATACTCGCCGATCTCGCCCGGTTCGCCCGGACCGAAGTTGCGCGGCGCGCGATTGACCGACGACTTGAAACGCGTGTTGCCGAAGCCGCCCTTGCCGCCCTTGCAGAGGATGAACTCATGGCCGTCCTCGAGGATTTCGGTGACGACCGCGCCGGTCTCGAGGTTGTAGACGACGGTGCCGAGCGGCACGCGGAGGATGGCGTTGCGACCTTCGCGGCCGTTGCAGTCCTTGCCCTGGCCGTGCTCGCCACGCTCGGCGTTCCAGTGCGGCTTGTATTTGAAATCGATGAGATTGTTCTGGTCGTCGTCGCCGCGCAGGACGACGTGCCCACCGCGACCGCCATCGCCGCCGTTCGGGCCGCCCCACGGCTCGTATTTTTCGCGACGAAAGCTCACGCAACCGCGACCTCCGTCGCCGGCGCGGGCTTTGATGGTGCATTCGTCGATGAACATGGCGCTAACCGTGCAGAATCCCGCGCTCTTGCCAAGCGGAGTTAGGCGCGACGCGCGCGATCCTGCAACTCGCGCCACATCGCCTGCCCCGCCGGCCACTCGCCGAGGTCCGAGTCGGAATTGATGTGCCCGACGGCTCCAATCACGCGGAGATCGGCGCCCCACGCCGCCGCAAATTCTCGAGCGCGCTCGAGCGTCGTGTAGGGATCGTTCGTGCTCGCGACGACGATCGCGGGAAACGGCAGCGGCTCGCGCGGGATCGGCCCGAACCCGCGCAGCATCGGCAAATCCGGCGCGAGTTCGACGTCGCCCGGCGCCACGAGAAGCGCTCCCGCTACCTTTCGTCCGCCACGAGCCGCGTAGCGCGCGACCGCGATGCAGCCGAGGCTGTGCGCGATCACGAGCACCGGTTCGGGCATCGCCGCGAGCGCCCGCTCGAGCGCGCAATCCCACTCGTCGGGCGAGGTCGACATCCAGTCGGCGAGCGCCATGCGCGTCCACTGCGGGTTCGCCGCGTGCCAGACGCGCATCCAGTGCTTCGGACCGCCGCCCGAGTAGCCTGGCACCAGCAATACCGATGAGTTCGCGCCCGTCACCGATCAGACCGTCACCTTGATCCCGCGGCGCAGATACGTCGGCACGTCGAGATCCTGGCCTTCGAAGAGATTCCGGTCGGACTTGTCGAAGGAGCCGCGATTGGCGGCCGTCTCGGCGTTGCCGCCGAAACCGAATTCCTCCTGCTGCGGCTTGTTCGGATCGTGCGCCGCGGTTTTCGCGGACGCGCCGCTCGCACGCGAGGGGCGCTCGCTCGACGCGGATGTCTTCGCCGTCGGAGCGGCGGCAGCGGGCGGCTCCGTTTCGGTCGCCTCGCCGCCCGACGCCGGCGCACGCTCGGGGCGCTTCGCGGGCGTGTTCGGCTTCGCGCGCGTGAACGTGCGGCCACCGATGTCGGTCGCGCCGATCACGCAGACCTCGACCTTGCCCTGCAACGACTCGTCGATCACCGCGCCCATGATGACGTGCGCTTCGCGGCCGAATTCCTCGGTCACGGCGGTCATGAGCTCGTTGACCTTCGTGAGGCTGAGGTCGGCGCCGCCGGTGATGTTCACCATCAGGCGGTCGGCCTTGCGCGCGAACTCGGGCGTCGCGAGCAGCGGACAATTCTTCAAATCCTCGAAGGCGGCCAGCGCGGCGCTCTCGCCCTCGCCGGTGCCGAGGCCGAAAAGTGTCTTGCCGCCGCGCGTCTGGAACGCGGTGCGCAGCGCCTGGAAATCGACGTTGATCAGGCCGGTCTGCGAAAGCATCGCCCAAATCGATTTCACGCCGCGGCCCATCCACACGTCGGCGCGCGCGAACGAGTCGAGCACGCTCGTCTGCTCCGTGCCTTCCTGGAGGAGCAGGTCGTTCGAGAGCGGGATGACGGCGTGGCACTGCTTGCGCAATTCTTCGAGCGCCTCTTCGGCTTGCTTGCGGCGGCGGCCGCCTTCGAAGCTGAACGGCAGCGTGACGAACGCGATGACGAGCGCGTCGCCCTCGCGCGCGATCTCGGCGACGATGGGAGCCGCGCCCGAGCCGGTGCCGCCGCCGAGGCCGGCGACGAGGAACACGAGGTCGTTGCCGCGCACGAGTTCGGCGATCTTGTCGCGATCGGCGTCGGCCGCTTGGTAGCCGAGCGCCGGATCGCCGCCGGCGCTGAGGCCGCGCGTGACGCTGGTGCCAATGAGGATCTTGTCCTGCACGGGCGAGGAGCTGAGTGCCTTGAAATCCGTGTTGATGACGGCGAGCTGGAGGCGGTCGAGGTTCTCCATTTTCAGTCGGTCGACGGCGTTCGAGCCGCCGCCGCCGATGCCGATCAGCTTGATGCCGATGTCGCGATCCGTGAGCGCTTCGAGGGGAAGTTCGTTGTTCATCGTCGCGTCCTCAGCCGAAAAGTTTCGTCAGGCCCGAGAGCAGGCCGCCCTGCTTGCGGCGCGCGGGCACGTGGTGCTCGGTCGCGTGCTTGAAGCCGAATTGGAAAACGCCGAGCACGGTGCTGAACATCGGGTCTTTCAACTCGTCCTTCACCCACGAGGGCGCCTCGCCGCGGCGCACGGGCAGGCCGAACACGCGGCTCGCGGCCTCGTCGATGCCGGGCATCTTCGCCGTGCCGCCGGTGAGGACGACGCCGGCGCTGCAATGCTCGACCGAGAGCTTCGGTCCGAGTTTCTTCTGCACGATTTCAAAAATCTCCTGCACGCGGGCGCTCGTGATCGTCTCGATCGCGCCGCGCGCGATTTGGCGGTCGCCGAACGACATGTCGCCGTTCAGCCAAACTTTGTCGGACTTGTCGCGCGTTTGCACCGTGCCGCGACCGTGGCGGAGTTTCAGCATCTCGCCCTGCGTGGTCGTGACGCGGAGGCCGATCGCGAGGTCGTTCGTCACGTGCTCGCCGCCGACCGGGAGCGTGCCCGTGGCCGCGACGTGGCCGTCGCGGTAGAGCACGTAATCGGTGATGCCCTTGCCGATGTCGAGGACGAGCGCGCCGTGGATGCGCTCCTCCTGCGTCGTGAGCAGCGAGCCGCTGGCGAGGGCGGAGAGGACGAGTTCGCGCACTTCGAGGTGATAGCCGCCGACGACGTGGATGTTATCGCTCACCTTCGCCTCCTGGCCGTGCACGATCCAGTAGCCGACTTCGAGGCGGCTGCCGGAGAGGTGCTCCGGATCGGCGACAACGCGGCCGTCGAGGCGGAAGGGGCGGCGGAGTTCGTGGATGCGCGTGCGGCCGGACGGGAGCTCTTTTTCCTTCGCCAGGTCGCACACGGTCGCGATGTCGAGCTGCGTGACGGTGTTGTCGGCCGACTTCACGTTCACGGAGGCTTCGTTGTAGAAGCCGTCGAGGTGCGGGCCGGTTTGGGCGAGCCAGACTTCGTCGAGGCGCGCGCCGGCTTTTTTCTCGGCCATCTCGAGCGCGTGGTGCGCGGCTTCGGAGGCGGCCTTGTAGTCGACGACTTCGCCTTTCATCACGCCGCGCGACTGCGAGAGGCCGACGCCGATGATGTTGAGCGCGCGGCCGCGGGCGATTTCGCCGACGAGGACCGCGATCTTGCCGGTGCCGATTTCGACCGCACCGATGATTCTGCTGCCGTTAGAGATCACGAGAAGGTTTCCGTTTCGGGGAAGAGGAAGGTTGAAGCTGGAAAGTGGGCGCGGTGACGCCGGCCGGCGGCTGCTTCGCGAGTTGCTCGGGCGTCTGCGCGAGTTTCACCGGCACCTGCGGGCCGAGGGCGAGGTTCACCGACTGCAATTGCGGCTCGCCGAGCGCGCGCTTCGTCTCGTCGATGATGTAGTCGAGCTGGGCGATCTGGCGGAAAAAATCCTGCTTCGCGCTGAACACGATTTCGGGAATGTCCTGCGCCTTGACGGCGATCTCGTCGTGCTCGGCCAGCCGCGCGAGCGAGACGAAGAGCCACTCGCGGTAGAGGTGCGGCGCCTGGAGCTGCGCGGTCGTCAGCAGATCGGCGACCGCCTTCATCCCGTCGATCGGCGCGTAGCTTTTCCCGTCGTCGGCGCGGCGCAGGCGGAAACCGTCGAGCCACGGCAGGCTCGCGAGCAGAGCCTTGTCGTAAGCGACGCCGTCGTAGACGACGCCGTCCTTCGCGACGAGGAGCTGCTTTTTCTCGAGGCCGTCCTCGACCTGGATGCGCGCGACCGGCGTGCGTTCCTGGAGATCGATGCGCAGGATGTCGGGGAAATTGCGCGTAAGCACCGCCACGCGGACCTGGCCGACCGCCATCAACTTCGCGCGCAGCGCGACGAGATCGAGCGCCATGAGCGTGGTGTCGCGCGGCAGCGCGAGCGTGCGCGCGGCCCAATCGTTGCCGAGCACGCCATCGGTCACGACGACGATGTCCTTCACGGGCTCGCTCTTCACCGCGGACGCGATGGCGGCGCGGTCGGTTTCCCAGGTGTGCACCATCTCGTAGATGCCCCACCCGGCCGCGCCGGTGAGCGCGACGAGCACGACCGCTTTCAACGCCGCCACCTGGCGACGGCGGCGGCCGCGGGCGGACATCGCGCGCGGCGTCACGTCCTGGCGGATGGTGCGCCAGGAACGCTCGGCTGCGTCATTGTCCTTCTCCTCGCTCATTTCTTCGTGGTGACGCCGGCGAAACGCTCGAGGGCGGGCGCGACCAGTTCGCGGCAAAGCGCGTTGAAATCGAGGCCCACGCAACGAGCGCTCATCGGCAAGAGGCTCGTCTCTTTCATGCCGGGCAGCGTGTTGATTTCCAGCAGATAAAGTTCGCCGTCCGGCGCGAGGATGAAGTCGATGCGCGCGTAGTCGCGGCAGCCGCACGCCGCGAACGCGGTCTCGGCGGCGCGCTGCACTTCGGCGGTCTGCTCGGCCGAGAGCGGCGCGGGGGCGGTGTATTCGGTAAGGCCCTTGGTGTATTTGCTCGTGTAGTCGAATACGCCCGACTTCGGCGCGATCTCGACGACGCCCATCGCGCGACCGCGCAGGATGCCGACGGTCAGCTCGCGGCCGACGATGCGCTTTTCGATCACCCAATCGCCCTGCCGCACCGTCGCGATCGCGATCTCGAGACCGGCGCGCGACGAAATCATCTGGAGACCGACGCTGCTGCCCTGGCGGTTCGGCTTGAGCACGACCTGCTCGCCGAGTTCGTCGGAGAGGACCGAGGCCTTCGGCTTGTTCGTCACGTCGAAGGCGCGGCCCGGCGCGACGCGCACGCCCATCGCGGACACCGCCTGACGCGTGCGCCACTTGTCGAAGCAGAGTTCCGAGCCCGCGGCGTCGCAACCGGCGTAGGCGACGCCCGCCTGCTCGAGGAGGCGCTGCATGCCGCCGTCCTCGCCGAACACGCCGTGCAGCGTCGAGAAGACGACGTGGCGGCGCGGATCCAGGTCCGCGGGCAGCGCGTCGGCTTCGATGTTGAACAATTGCGTCGGGAACGACGTGGCGAGTGCGAGCGCGGCCGCCTTGCCGGAGCCGAGCGAGACTTCACGTTCAGGAGAGGTGCCGCCGGCGAAGACGGCGATGGTGGGCGAGGACATTTTCGATTTTGGATTCTCGATTTTCGATTTCGGAAGAAAAGCTGAGTCTGATCGGTGGAAAGGGGGTTTAGACCCAGCGATCGAAATTCGCGAATACGGGAACCGCGCAGCCTGAGCGTTGCGGCGTAAAGCCGCTCCCACCCTCAACGCCTCGCGCGGTCGCGGCTAGGTGCGCCTCTGCGCTCAATCGAGAATCGAGAATCGAAAATCGAAAATTCACAGCACCTTCCTCCAGTCGCTGCCGAAGAGCATCACTTCCGGTTCGAGGTCGATGCCGCGGGCGGCTTTCACGCGGGCGCGGATCACGCGCACGAGCGCGAGGATGTCGGCGGCGGTGGCGTGGTCGCGGTTGACGATGAAATTCGCGTGCACGCGCGAGACTTCGGCGCCGCCGATGCGCTCGCCCTTCAGGCCGCACTCGTCGATCACCTTGCCCGCCGACGTGCCCGGCGGGTTCTTGAAAATGCACCCCGCGCTCGGCTCGCGCGGCTGCGACTCCTGCCGCTTCTTCGTGTAGGTTTCGATCTGCTGCTTGATCGCCGCGGCGTCGGCGTGCTGACGCGGCGCGAGGAACGCGCCGAGCGCGACGGCGGTCTCGAGCTCCGCGCAATGCCGGTAGTCGACGTGCATCGCGGCTTTTTTCAACACGCGCTTTGCGCCGGCGAGCGTCAGCAGGTGCACCTCGTCGACGACGTCGAAGGTCCAGCCGCCCATCGCTCCGGCGTTCATGCGCAACGCGCCGCCGACGCTTGCGGGGATGCCTTCCATGAACTCGAAACCGGAGAGCCCCGCCTTCGCGGCGAGGCCGCAGAGATTTTTCAACCGCAGCCCGGCGCCGACCCAGACGCGTCCGTCCGGCTGCGGCTCGAAAGTCTGCCAGTCAGGGTGCGTGAGGCTGATCACGAGGCCGTCGACGCCTTCGTCGGGCACGACGAGGTTCGAGCCGCGTCCGAGCATGAACACCGGCAAGCCGCGCGCGTGCGCGGCGGCGAGCAGCGTCGCGAGATCGGCTTCGTTCGCCGGCTCGGCGTAGACGCGCGCGGGTCCGCCGACGCGCATCGTGGTTTTCGGCCCGAGCAGTTCGCGTTCGACGAGTTTCGTCGTCGCGCCGAGCAACGGGCGCACGGCGGCGAGGAAGGCGGACCAGGAATCTTGGGCGATGGCGTTCACGCGAGGTGGAGCGCGTTGACCCCAACGCGCTTGGACCGCTGCGGACGTACCGAGCGCATGGAGATCAATGCGCTCCACCTCCAAGCAAAGACAATGGAGGGCCGAGCTTCTGCGAGGCCGTTCAGGCTCGATTGCGGCGCCTCGTTCGCGGCCTCGCGGGAGCTCGGCCCTCCAGAAGCCTGGCGGGCGCCGCTCTGTCGGCGCCGCATCGTGGGCGCGGCGGCGACGGAGCGCCGCCCTCCACCGGCAAAAAATGTTGATGACGCCTTCATCACGAATTCTCCGCCGCGGCGGGCGTATGGCGCAGATGGCGGCGCGGCGGGAGGCGTTGGGCGAGTTCCTCGAGATCCTGCACGATCGTGGCGATCGCATCTTCGTGCGCCATGCGGTGGAGGTTCTCGCGAAATTTGTTCAGCAGCCAGTCGTTGAACAGCACGTCGAAGACTTCCTGGCGGAGCAGCGAGAGCGCGTTCTGGTCGATGACGAGGCCGCCGCCCTGCTGCTCGAAATAGCGCGCGTTGGCCCACTGGTGGTTGTCGGCGGCGAACGGATACGGGATGAGCACCGCGGGCGCTTCGCAGCGGACGAGTTCGGCGATCGTGCCGGCGCCGGCGCGGCTGACGACGAGGTCGGCGGCGGAGAACAGCACGCCGACGCGATCGGTGAACGGCTCGAACCACGCGCGCACGATCTCGCCTTTTTTCGTGCGCAGCTCGCGAACGGATGCGTCGCCCTTGCCGAGGCCGGTGACACACCAGACCTGCACGCCCTCCTGCGCGATCGCGTCGAGATTGTCGGTCACCCACTGGTTGAGTTGCGACGAGCCCTGGCTGCCGCCGAGGAAGACGAGGAGCTTTTGCGTGGGATCGACGCCGAGTTGCGCGCGCGCGTCGGCGCGGGAAAAGCGGATCACCTCGCGGCGCACGGGCAAGCCCGTGTGGCGCACCATCAGGCCGAGGCGGCCCGGCAGGCGCACGCCCGGCGGCAGGTAGAGACGTTGCGCGAAACGCGAGAGCAGTCGCACCGCGCGGCCGGGCACGCGGTTGGCCTCGTGCAACGCGACGGGGATGCCGAGCAGCCGCGCCGCGAGCGTGACGCCGGCGTTGGTGAACCCGCCGAAGCCCACGACGGCGTGCGGGCGGAACGCGCGCAGATATTGCAACGAGAAGACGACGCCGTGCGTCTGCTTGAACACGCAGCGCGCGAGCACGTCGGGCCGCAGGCCGAACGGCGCGCCGGGCACGGCGGCGGTCGTGAGGTGCGGGTATTTTTCCGCGAGGCGCGAATCGACTTTCTTGTGCGAGATGAAGAGCCGCACGTCGTGGCCGCGCGCGCGCAGCGCTTCGGCGAGCGCAATGCCCGGCGCGAGGTGTCCGCCCGTGCCGCCGCAGGCGATGAGGAATCTGGAGGCGGTGCTCATGGGCGGGGGCGGAGGGGGGAAAGCTCCAAGCTCCAAGCTCCAAGCTCCAGAGAAACTCCAGAAACCAAATTTTCCAACATGCCCGCGTCGGCGCGTCTGAAATTGGCGGTTCGATGGTCTTGAAAATTCACTGGAGCTTGGATGTCGGAGCTTGGAGCTTTCGTCGGCGTCAGCCGACGATTTCCGCGAGCGCGCGCTTGCGTTCGAGCGGCTTCGGCCGCTCCCACGTGCGCGCGGTGTTGATGATGACGCCGACGAGCAAGCCCATCAGCAGGAGATTGGAACCGCCATACGAGATGAACGGCAGCGACATGCCTTTCGTCGGCATCAGGCCCGTGACGACGGCGAGGTTGATGATCGCCTGGAGGCACATCAGGAGCAGGCAGCCGGTCACGAGGAGAAACTGGAAGAGATTCGGCGCGCGCCGCACGTGCATGAGGCCGGCGACGAAGATCGTGATGAACAGCGCGACCGTGAAGAGCGTGAAGATCAGGCCCATCTCCTCGCCCATGATCGCGAAGATGAAATCCGTGTGCGCCTCCGGGAGGAACGACTGCTGCTGCCGGCCGTTGCCGATGCCGACGCCATCGACGCCGCCGGCGGCGAAGGCGAGCAGCGCCTGCCAGAGCTGATACGAGCCTTCGCTGCGGTTGGCCTCGACGTCCATGAACGCCGTGATGCGGCGCAGGCGATTCGGGTTGTGCAGCACGAGCACGACGAAGCCCATGAGCGCGACCGCGACCGACGGCAGGATGAATTTCAGACGCCCGCCCGCGAGGAACAGCAGGATCATGCCGACGGCGCCGCAGAGGAAGGCCGTGCCGAAATCCGGCTCGACGATGATGAAGGCGGCGAAGCAGCCAATGCCCGCGCACGGGTAAAGGAAGCCGCGCTTCAGGTCGTCCATTTTATTCTGGTTCAGCGCGAGGTAGTGCGAGAGGCCGAAGACGAGCGCGAGTTTGGCGAACTCGGAGACTTGCAGGCGCAGGCTGCCGAACCCGAGCCAGCGGCGACTGCCTTTCACCGAGATGCCGATGTGTGGGATGAGCACGAGGAGGAGGCCGAAGATCGTGATGCCGGCGATGATCCAGGCGAAGTTGCGGAGTCGCTCGAGGTCGGCGCGCGCGACCGCCCACGCCGCACCGATCGAAAACGCGAGAAAGATGAGCTGCTTGTAGAGAAACGCCGTTGGCGCGGCTCCCTTGACCGTGGAACTCGCGCTGAACAGGACGGTGAGTCCCATGGCCAACAGCGCGGCCACGCACACGAGGATGACGCTCGCGGGAGTGATCGTGAGGTGGCGGCGGGGAGAAGGTGAAGGCGCGGCGGTCGTCGGACTCACGGAATCACGATTCGAAGGACGCAGTCTTGCTGCGCCCTACAACGGAAAATTGCGAGCGACCGGCCGGGTGGCGCATCTCGTTTTCCTTCCTGTAGCGGCGGTCTATGACCGTCGGCAAATGGGACAACGGCTGCGCTCGGCGGTCGTAGACCGCCGCTACAAAAAACTGAGATGCGCGCGCGGTCACGGTGAGACGAAGCGCGGCGTTAGCCCTTTGGCGGCGGGTTCGTCTTCGGCTGTTCCTCGACCTTGATCGTCGGGACGTCCGTCGGCTGGTCTTTCAAACCGGCGTCGAGATCCTGACCGGGAGGCGGAGGGGCGATTTCGAAATGCGGGGCGGTGACAGTCGGCTCGGCTTCCTGCGCCGGAGTGTTGTTCGCAGACGCGGCGGCCTTCGGCGACGAGGCGGCGGATTTCGGAGCGCTCGTTTTCGGCGCGCTCGTTTTCTGCGCGGTGGACTTTTGCGGCACGGACTTGAAGCCGGGAATGATGAGCTTCTGTCCGAGGCGAACTTTGGCCGGATCGGTGATGCTGTTCGCCGCGGCGAGTTCGCCGACAGTGACTTGGTATTTGCGCGCGATGGTGCCGAGGCTCTCGCCGGGTTGCACGATGTGCGTCACCGCGTCGCCGTTGCGCACGGGCGCGGCGGGAGTCGTGGCGGCCTTCGTCTCGGTCGCGACGGTCGTGGTCCCGAGGTCTTTCGGCGCGACGGGCTTGCCGGGAATGATGAGTTTCTTGCCGGGCTGGATCGTGGCGCCGACGGCGAGGTTGTTGGCCTTGGCGAGTTCGGCGACGGTGAGATGATTTTTCTTCGCGATGCTCCAGAGGCTGTCGCCGCGGCCGACGGTGTAGGTGCTGACGGGCGCGATTTCCTCGGCCTGCTTCGCGGGCGCGATGGCGGCGGCGTTGGGCGAACCGGGGCGCGTGGGCTCGGCGCGGCCATATTGCGGCGCGGGCGCGTAGGTCACGGCGCCGGTATCGGCCGGCGCGGGATTGTAACTGACCGGCGCGCCGACCGCATCACCGCTCGCGGTGGGCACCGTCGCGTCGGGCGTCGGGATGTTGCGGGGGCTCGATTGGCAGCCGGGGACGAGAAAAATGGCGACAAACGCGAATAGATGCACACCGGCAACTATTCCGAAGATCTGCAGAATTTTCATGGGCGAAGTATGGGTCGTTGATTCGGCGATTTGCTATCTAAAAATGGGTCGCTGACGGATGTTTGGCAGGAGATTCACGAGAGGCTCACGGCCGGAGCGAAACCGGCGTGCCGTCGGGCACGGCGTTCCAGATTTCTTCGATCTCACGGTCGGTGACGGCGACGCAGCCGGCGGTCCAATCGCGGAAGCGGTGCAGGCGGCCGAGCCAGCCGTAGCCGTTGGGCGCGCCGTGAATCATGATGTCGCCGCCCGCGGGGACGCCGGCACGGCGCGCGCGCTCGGTGTCGGCGGGCGACGGATACGAGACGTGGAGCGCGAGGTGAAACGACGAGGCGGGATTGCGGTAATCGATGCGATACTCGCCTTCCGGCGTGCGTTGGTCGCCTTCGCGTTGCTTCGAGCCGACGGGATCGCCGCCGAGGGAGACGCGGTAGGTTTTGAGCACGACGTCGCCTTTCAGGAGGCGGAGGACGCGCGCGGATTTTTCGACGACGACGCGATCGGCGCGCGCGGCCGGGTCGAGTTTTTCGCCCGGCCAGTTCGCCCAGGCGAAGACGCCGCCGGCGAGTGCGGCGGTCGCGGCGGCGAGCGCGAGTTTGCCTTTGTTGGTCACGTTACGGGTCGTTGCGCGGCGTGATGTCGAGCGTGACGAGCGCCTGGAGGACGAGGAGAGCGAAGATGATGGCGACGATCATGGAAAACGAGCAGGGGTCCGACGACAGCGAGTGGTTTTGGTTCCGGTTAGGAGATGGATAAAGAACCTGTCAGCGGACTCCTGCGAAAGTGCGGGCGGTCTTCAGCGGCAGTTCGGGGAGCGTCGCGCCGCGGCGGAGGCGGCGGAGTTTCGCGGCCGAGCGCACGAGCGGCTTCGAGAAGAGGAGAAGGCCGGTGTGGGAAATTTCACGAAAGCTGGGAACGAGATCGGAGCTGAAGTCGATGGGCATAGGGGCGGTGGATTTTCGATTTTGGATTCTCGAGTTTCGATTTCACGGCGCCGTGGGCGCCGAAAGGTCCAAACGCCAAAGCACGGGGACGGGAGCTGAAACGCGCCTGGGCATTTTCGAGATTTGGACGTTTGGTGTTTGGGATTTTCCGCATTAGCGGAGTTTCAGCGTCGCGAGGCCGAGGAGGGCGAAGCCGAGCGAGAGCACCCAGAAGCGCAGCACGACTTTCGTCTCGGGCCAGCCGAGCTTCTGAAAATGGTGGTGGATCGGCGCCATGCGGAAGAGCCGGCGGCCCTCGCCGTAGCGGCGCTTGGTGAACTTGAACCAGCCGACCTGGAACACGACCGAGAGCAGCTCCATCACGAACACGCCGCCGATGATCGCGAGTGTGAACGGTTGATGGATCATGAAAGCGATCACGCCGATGAGACCGCCGAGCGCGAGCGAGCCGGTGTCGCCCATGAACACCTCGGCCGGATGCGAGTTGAACCACAGGAACGCCATGCAGCCGCCGATGAGCGCGCCGCACACGACCGTGAGTTCGCCCGCGCCGGGCACGTGGCTGACGAGCAGGTATTCCGAGAAGATGTGATTGCCCGCGATGTAGGCCATGAGGCCGAGCACGAGCGCGACCGTGATCGTGCAACCGACCGCGAGACCATCGAGGCCGTCGGTGAGATTGATGGCGTTCGAAAAGCCGACGATCCAGAGATAGATCAACACGAGCAGCAGCGCCCAGTGCATGTGCGGGAGGACCGCCTCCTTGAGGAACGGCACCCACAGCTCGGTGATTTTCTGCGCGCTCGTCGGATGCCAGAGCAAGACGCCGAGCGCCACGCCGGTCGCGAGCGATTGCCAGCCGATCTTTTCCCACGCCTTGATGCCGTCCTTGTTCTTGTGAACGACCTTGAGGTAATCGTCGCGCCAGCCCGGCACCGTCAGCGCCGCGTAGACGAACAGCGCGACGAACACCCAGACGTTCGGCCGCGCCCAGAGCGCGCTGCTGAGGAAGACCGAGAGGAAGATAATCAGTCCGCCCATCGTGGGCGTGTGCTTCTTGTCGAAGTAGGTCGAGCCGAGCGCGCCGGTGCGCTCGTCGATGTAGCCGTGGCCGAATTTCAGCTCGCGGAAACGCCGGATGAGCCACGGCCCGATGAGAAAACCGATGAGGAGCGCAGTGGCCGAACCGCCAATGATGCGGAACGTCTGCGATGCGAAGAGGCGCAGCGGACCGAAATACTGCTCGTAGTCGGCGAGGTAGCTAAGCATGGGCGTGGAAGCGGCGCGGCCGCGCGGAAAGATAACGGCCGTAGGACTCGCGAATCGCGCGAGCGACGGACGAAGGAGATTCGGAGAGCGGAGAAAAGTTTGGCGCGATGCGGACGACGTTCCGCGTCGCGTTTTCGGTGACGGAGAAGACGGACGACACGCGCGTTTCGCCGGTCGTGGCGGAATCCGCGAGCCAGTCGGCGAACGCGGTCGCCGGGGCAACAGCGGAGGGCCGAGCCCCCGCGAGGTCGCCGGCTTGCGAGCGTGGCAGCAGGCTCGCGGCCTCGCGGGAGCTCGGCCCTCCAAGAGAGGAACTCGCAGACTGGAATTCAGTGCGCATGCGCGGCGGCGTGCGGATCGAGCACGGTTTCCAGACGGTAGCGGCGACTGCCCTTGAGGAACGCGGCGCCCTTGAACGTCGCGAGACGCTCGCGCACCGGCGCGGGATCGGTGACGACAGCGACCTGCGCGGGATCGTTGCCGTTTTCGAGCAGGCCTTCGCGCAACGCGCCGGCGTGCGTGCCGATGGTGAAAAGAAAATCGCCCGGGCGGAGCAGGATCGTGCGGCCGAGCTGCTGGTGAAAATCTGCCGCCTGCGCGCCGAGTTCCTCCATGCCGCCGAGCACGTAGAGGCGCGGCAGCTCGGGGCGCGCGAGACTCGCGAACGCCGCGATGGCGTCGGCCATCGAGGCGGGATTCGCGTTGTAGAAATCGCAGTAAACCTCCGCGTCCCCCACCCGCTGCATCTCGCCGCGCCACTTCGACGGCTGCCAGGTCGCGAGGCGCTGCTGGAGCGTGGCATCGTCGACGCCGAGTTCCGATGCGAGGGCAAGCGCGAGCGCGGCGTTTTGCGCCATGCCACTCGAGACGCGGCGGAGAACGAACGTGCGCTTCGCGCCGAGCGTGACCTCGGTGCGATCGGGGCGGTGCAGCACCGTGAAGATGATCGTCTGTCCCTCGACGCGCACCATCGCCTCGTTCGCCGGCACGAGCACGAGCGGATTCGCGAGCGCGCGGAACGGCTCGAACTGCCAGCACGAGACCGGAAACACCTGCAAGCCGCCGCCGCGCACGCCGGTGAGCATCTGCACTTTTTCCGCGGCGACGCCGTCGAGCGAACCGAGCTTTTCCAGATGCGCCGGACCGACGAAAGTGACGATCGCGTGGTCGGGCTGGGCCATGCCGACGAGGTCGCGCATCTCGCCGGGCATGTTGATGCCGGCCTCGATCACCGCGGCGTCGTGCGCCGCGGGGTCGAGCTGCGTGAGCGTGAGCGGAACGCCGATGAAGTTGTTGAGGTTGCCCGACGTGGCGAGGACGCGGGAAGAAGTGCGCGACGCGTCGGTAGCGCCGGTCTCCGACCGGCGGAGTGCGGCCGGCGCAGCGGATGGGCCGGACGTTTCGCTGCCTGTGCGCCGCCGGTCGGAGACCGGCGCTACGTCGAGCAGCAGCGCCACCAAGTCCTTCGTCGACGTTTTGCCGGCGCTGCCGGTGATGCCGATCACGCGGCCGGGAAATGTGCGGCGATACGCGGCGGCGATCGCCTGGAACGCGCGCAGCGGATCGGCGACGACGAGTTGCGGGAGCGGCGCGCCGGCCACTTCGCGCGCGACGAGCGCGGCGGCGGCGCCTTTGGCGGCGGCGTCGGCGAGGAAATCGTGGCCGTCGCGTTTGTCGGTCTTGAGCGCGACGAAAACCTGGCCGGCGGACAGCGCGCGGGTGTCTTGGTTGAAGCCCGAAAGCGACGAGACCGGCATCGTTGTCCAACGACCGCCGGTCCAAGACGCGAGAGACTGCGGTGAGAACTCACGCATGGCGGTTTGGACTGTAGGGCCGGCGCTTGTCGCCGGGCCGGAACATGCTCAACGACGCGGCCCGGCCACAAGGGCCGGCCCTGCAGTCGCGGAGAAAATCGGCGAGGTGGGCACACATGTCAGTTGCTCGCGAGGTCGATCGCGCCGAGGTGCAAGGCGCTCGCGCGATCGGTTCGTTTTCGGCGCGGCGCGCGTTTGGCGCGCACCCACGTCGCCGCCGGTTTCACGGCGTCGGCTGTGGCGGCCGCGCTGCGTTTGTCGTTGGTGGAAGAAGTGCTCACGTGGATGGCGGAACCGTGGAGGGCCGAGCTCCTGCGAGGCCGCGGTGCGCGGCGAACGTGGCGGCCTCGCGGGAGCTCGGCCCTCCAGTTTGACTGAGGAGCGTGGAAGGTTTCACGGCGTCAGACCGGCTTCAGTTGCTTGATGCCGATGAGTTCGCGGACGACTTGGCGGTCGTCGAAGGGCACGACGGTGTCCGCGAGTTCCTGGAAAGTTTCGTGGCCCTTGCCGGCGATGAGCAGGCAGTCGCCCGCGCGCGCGGAGTCGAGCGCGAGGCTGATCGCGCGGCGCCGGTCCTCAACGAAGGCGATCTTCGTCGCGTCGGTGACGCCGGGCTTCATGTCGGAGAAAATCTGGAGCAGCGGCTCGTTGCGCGGGTTGTCGGCGGTGGCCCAGGCGGCGTCGGCGAACTCCTGCACGGCGGCGGTCATGAGCGCGCGCTTCGAGCGGTCGCGGTTGCCGCCGCAACCGAAGACGACGAAGAGGCGGCCGGGCGTGATCGCCTTGAGCATGCCGAGGGCGTTGCGGAGCGCGTCGTCGGTGTGCGCGTAGTCGACGAGCACGTTGAACGGCTGGCCGGCATCGATGCGCTCCATGCGGCCGGAGACGCCGCCGAAGCTCTTGAGGCGCGTCGCGACGATCTGCGGATCGCGGCCGAGGGCGTAGCAGGCGGCGAAGGCGGCGAGGAGGTTCGAGACGTTGTAGCGGCCGATGAGCGGGCTCTCGATCTCGGCGCGGCCTTCGGGCCAGACGAGCGTGAGCGCGGTGCTCTTGAAATTCAGGCGGACGTTTTCGGCGCGGATCGTCGCGTCGGGGGACTCGCCGAAGGTGACGAGCTTGATCGACGCGGGCACTTCGCCGGCGAGGCGGCGGCCGTGCGGATCGTCGAGGTTGATGGCGACGGCGCGCGGCGCGGGCGCGGTCTCGCCGCGGAAGAGGCGCGACTTCACGGCGAAGTAGGCATCCATCGACCCGTGGTAATCGAGGTGGTCCTGCGTGAGGTTGGTGAACACCGCGACGCCGAACTGCATGCCGAGCACACGCTGCTGGTCGATGCCGTGCGAGCTGACTTCGAGCACGGCCTGGCGGCAACCGGCGTCGCGGATCTGCGCGAGCATGCCGTAGAGGTCGAGCGCTTCGGGCGTGGTGCGATACGACGGGACGACGCGCGCGCCGAGGTCGTAGTTCACCGTGCCGATGAGGCCGACGCGCTGGCGGTCGGTCGAGAGCAGTTGCTTCACGAGCGCGGCGACGGTGGTCTTGCCGTTGGTGCCGGTGACGCCGACGAGGTCGAGCGAGCGATCGGGGAACTTGAAGAAGCGCTGCGAGACGCGCGCGAGCACGCGGCGGGCGTCGGCGACCTGCACGTAGGTGACGCGCGCGGAGGTGACGGCGGGGATTTTTTCCGCGATGACGGCGACGGCGCCGCGCGCGATCGCCTCGTCGATGAAGAGATTGCCGTCGGCGCGGCGGCCGCGGACCGCGAAGAAGAGGTTGCCGTGCATCACGCGGCGGCTGTCGAGCGCGAGGCCGGAGATCGGGCGGTCGAGATCGCCTTTGCTCGCGACGATCTCGTCGTCGTTGAGGAAGTCGGAGAGCTTCGGGGCCATCTTGAAAATTTGTTGGGACACGCGGTCGACCGGGCGGCGGCGCGTGGCCGGGAGCGAGCGGAAGGCTGCGACGAGCGGATAATTGGGCGTGAGATAGCCGATCATTTGGCGGCTCCAGTCATGGCCAGCGACACGCGGGAGGTCGCGCGCACGGGTTTGATGTCAAGGTATTGGATGAGTTGTTCCGCGACATGCTTGAACGCGGGGGCCGAGACGGCGCGGCCGTAGGCGAGGCCGCCGGGGACCTTGGCGTCGTCGACGATGACGGAGAGCACGACTTGCGGGCGGCTGGCGGGGAAGAAGCCGACGAACGAGGCGACGTAGCGGTTGTTCGAGTATTTGCCGTCGATGATTTTTTGCGCGGTGCCGGTTTTGCCGGCGACCTCGAAGCCCTCGATGTCGAAGCCGGCGGCGGTGCCGCCCTCGCTGACGACGCCGTGGAGCATCTGCGCGAGCGTCGCGGCGGTGCTGGGCTTGAGCACCTGGTGGCGCTTTTCGGGCTCGAAGGTGCGGACGACCTTGCCGTCGGTGTCGCGGATTTCCCGGATGATTTGCGGGCGGAGCAGCGTGCCGCCGTTGGCGACGACGCTCATGGCCATGTGCACCTGGAGCGGCGTGGCGGCGACGGCGTGGCCCATGGGCATGCGCGTGATCGTGAGGCCGTCCCACTTCGCGGGCGGCTCGAGGATGCCGCGGACTTCGCCGCCGAGGCCGAACTTGGTCGTCTCGCCGAAGCCGTAGAGCTTGGCGTATTCGTAGAAACGCTGCGCGCCCATCGCCATCGCGATGTGCGCGGCGCCGCGGTTGCTCGAGTGGCTGACGATCTCGCGCACGGCGAGGACGCCCATCTTGTGGTCTTCCTTCGGGAGCGTGCGCTCCTTGCCGTTGATGACGACGGTCGCGGCCTCGCAATCGAAGGTCGTGTTCGGCGACACGGTGCCATCGTTCAGGCCGCCGCCGGCGGCGACGATCTTGAAGGTGGATCCGGGCTCGACGATGTCGGTGACGGCGTTGTTGCGTTGGACGTCGAGCGGGGCCTTGAAGAACTCGTTGAGGTTGTAGCTCGGCCAGTTGGCCATGCCGAGGATCGCGCCGGTCTGCGGATCGCTGACGATGATGGTGGCGAACTTCGGGTTGTATTTGCCGGCGATGGCGTCGAGTTCGCGCTCGATGATGTTTTGGATGACGGAGTCGATCGTGAGGACGACGTCGTGGCCGTCCTGCGGGTCGACTTCGCGGGTGCGGAACTGCGCCATCTCGCGGCGCGCGCCGTCTTTCTCGGACTCGATCCAGCCGTCCTGGCCCTTGAGGTAGAGGTCGAGGTGTTTCTCGGCGCCGGTGACGGGGATGTTCTCCTTATTAATATAGCCGAGGACGTGCGCGGCGAGCTGGTTGCCGGGATAGACGCGCTTGTAACCGCGCGAGCCGTAGATGCCGCGGATGCGCAGGTCCGTGATCTTGTCGTAAACGGCCTCGTCGACCTCGTCGGCGAGCTTCACGTAGCGGAGGCGCTTTTCCTTCGCGGCCTCGTCGGTCGAAGCGAGTGCGAGCTGGGCGGCGGCGATCGACTTGCGGAGCGTCTTGTCGAGTTCGAGGTAATTGGTGCCGAGCAGGCGCGCGAGGTCGGCCCACTTGGTGCTGTCGGCCTCCTTGAGCATTTCCGGGTCGGCGCCGAGGACGACGTAGGAGCGCGACGTCGCGAGGACGTTGCCCTTGGTGTCGAGGATTGCGCCGCGGCGCGCGTGCTCGACGACGATCTGGCGACGGGCTTTTTCCACGTAACGCAGCAGCTCGTCGCGACCGAGGACGTGCAGATAGACCAGTCGACCGCACACGGCGGTGAACAGGCCGAGCACGCCCACGGCGAGGAGCGTCATGCGAACGTTGGAGGCGAAACCCTTCGACATCGATCAGCGCGGGTAAGAGGCGGCGACGACGCGAAAC
The DNA here is from genome assembly GCA_016187945.1 of Opitutia bacterium. Taxonomy (GTDB): domain Bacteria; phylum Verrucomicrobiota; class Verrucomicrobiia; order Opitutales; family Opitutaceae; genus Didemnitutus. The sequence goes on along the minus strand of JACPIT010000002.1, from coordinate 304,522 downwards.
GCAAAGGCGTTGGCGTTCCGCGCGGCTTCGTTGGAGCGGAAAATGGCTTCGGCGGCGGCCTTGCGGCTCAGCTCGAGCACGGGATCCCGCTCGACGCGGACGACCTGGACTTCCTTCGCGGTCGCGAGGCCGAGACGGAGCGCGTCGTTCGCCTGGAGCAGCGAGGCGACGCTCTCAGCGGTGGCGATCTGCGCGCCGACTTCGTCGAGCTTGCGCGTGACGTCGGCGACCTCGCCTTCGAGGACGCGGATGCGGTTGGCCGTGGCAAAAATTTCCTGGCGCACCCAGACGGCGCCGAGGCCGAGGGTGCCGGCGAACATGAGGAGCGCGAGGCTCAGGAGAACGAGTTTGTTGACGAGCGCGTTGGGCGGAGGCGGCTTCATCGCGGGAGGAAGGACGGGAATGTTTTTAGAGTTTGCGGAGGACGCGCAGCTTGGCGGAGCGGCTGCGGGGATTGGCGGAAATCTCGGCGTCGGTCGGCACGACCGGCTTGCGCGTGAGGAGCTCGGCGTGTTTCTCGCGGAGCTGCTGCGGCGTGGAATCGTTCGCATCGACCGGCAGGCCGCAGAGGCGGCGGAAGAACTGCTTCACCGGGCGATCTTCGAGCGAGTGGAAGCTGATGACCGCGAGCACGCCGCCGGAGGCGAGGCGCTCGAACGCCGCGGGCAAGGCGCGCTCGATGGCGCCGATCTCGTCGTTCACCGCGATGCGGATGCCCTGGAAGCTGCGCGTGGCGGGATTGATTTTGCTCCCGCGCTTCGCGGCGGCGGGGATCGCGTCGGCGATGACCTGCGCGAGCGAAGCGGTGCGGGCGAGCCGGCCCGTGCCGCGCGCGGCCTCGATCGCGGTGACGACGCGGCGCCAGTTCTGTTCCTCGCCGTAATCGCGGATCGCGCGCACGAGCGCGTCGTGCGAGGCGACCTCGAGCCAGCGCGCGGCCGGCTGGCCTTCGCGCGGATTCATCCGCATGTCGGCCGGCGCGTCGTGCCGGAAAGCGAAGCCGCGCTCGACTTCGTCGAGTTGGAACGACGACACGCCGAGATCGAACAGCGCGCCCGCGAAACCGTGATTGGGCAGCACGGCGAGATCGCCGAAGTTGAGATCGACGAACTGAAAGTTTCCCGGGAACTGCGCCTGCACCGACGCAGCCCGGGGCTCGGCGGATGGATCCCGGTCCAGTGCTACCACACTGGCGCCACGGCGCAGAATTTCCTGCGTATGGCCACCACCGCCGAAAGTGCAATCGAGGTAAGTCCGCCCGCTCTCCGGCGCGAGGTAGTCGAGAACCTCGTGCAGGAGAACCGGCTGGTGCCCCGTCGTCATTGTCCGGGTCGGAAAATCAAGGAGCGCGGCGCGCATGGGTTTTCTTCCGGCGGACGGGAAACGCTCCGCGCGTGTCGCGCCGATTGGCGCAACGGACCATGGCAAGCTTGGGCAAGGGCTGAGGACGGACAGGAGTGGTGTGCATGGTCGTGGTGGTCATGGCTCAGAGGCCGATGCGGCGCATCATGTCGCCGAAGTTCTCGCCCGCCGTGGCGCGCTGCATGTCCTGCCAGCGCGACGGGCTCATGATGTTGAAAGTGTCGCCCATGCCCACGAGCACCGCGTCCTTCGCGATGCCGGCGTGAGCGAGCAGGTCGGCCGAGGCGCCGAAGCGGCCCTGCTTGTCGAACGTGAATTGGAGCGCCGACGAAAAGATGCGCGCCTTCACCGCCTGCGCGTCGCGATCCGACAGCTTCATCTCGCCGATCTGCGCAAGGAGCTTCTCGACGCGGGCCGGCGGCAGCACGGCGATGTAACCATCCGGGTGCGGCATGGCCAAAAACGTCTCCGTGTCCGAATGAACCCAACGCCAGAGCGACGGAATCGTGAGACGATTCTTGTCGTCGAGCGTGTGCTCAAAACGGCCGGAATAAACGGTTGTGCCTGATTGCGCCATGAAACGGGAGAGCTCCGAGTCGCCAACTGCCCTGCGCCCCAGAACGCCCCATTTGTCCCCATTTTACTCCCACGACTCAAGTAAAAACACATGGGAAATTCCCGATTCTTATTCACAACCAGCTAACAAACCGAAACTAGGACGACCGAAGCGCGCGGGCCGGGTTTTGGGCCCCGCTTTCGCCCGAAATCCCCGTGCTTTTGCGGCCTCGATCAAAGCGCCCATCGCCTCGTGGGCGCCGTGTCACGCTACGCAGCAAACTCAGTGACACCGGCGAACTAAAATCGGAGACAAAGCCCCCCTAGCCTCTCTGCGCCCGTCTCGCGCGCGGATCAAATGCCACCGGCGCGCCGCCGTTCCGTTGCGTCACTCCACGATCTAACGTGGAGGGGAATCCGCCACGACCCGCAGATAGTCGTTGATCGCTTGATCCGCTTTTTGCGATCCGGCCGCGGTTAATCGCCCACGCATAATTCGGCGGTCACGACAATCACGGTCGCGACCGGCCAAGTTGGACGCGACAAGACCATCGAACGCGTCCGTCACGGCAGACCGGGACGCTCCGGAGCGTCGGGCGAGAACAGCCATCGGAACAGGCTCCGGCTCGACGGCAAATAATAGGACGAGGATGGCGAACTGAAGATCGCTCAACCGATGACGCGCGAGAGCATTTCGGAGACAGCACCGCAATCGTTCGGCTGTGCTCAGATGATCAAACGCGAGCGCACAACACGCGGAATCGATTCCCCGTTGTGCGCTGGCGAGCGCAAGGAGCGTGCGCACCGACTGCGATTCGAAATCGATCATGCTTCGGGCGCGAGGCGTTTACGCTCTCAGGGTGCGATTCGGCCGCACGATGTCCGCGGTCGTGAGCCGGTCGCCGCGCGACGGGAGTCCTTTCATGATCGCGTCGCGCGGCGCCGACACGCGGGATCGGTCAGCGGCCGCGAGCGCGTCGCGCAGAAGTCGGCCTGCGATCCTGCATAGTCGCGTCGCATGATCGCGCGCAGCGCGCGTCGAGAAGTTCGCGTCTCCATGATCAGGCGCATGTCCGTTTCGCTTTCGTGGAACTCCGGTCGATCATCGGCTTGGTCGAGTCGTCGCGATCACGGTTTCCTCTCGGATGCATCGGCCCTGCGCGAAGAGACGCGGTTTTCATTCCGGCAGGCTTTCGAGCAACGACTCGACATGCGCTCGTGACGAACGCTCGCGTCGCGTCTGCGGAGAGCGGCTGGCCAGTTTCCGGGTGGTCGATTTCGACGAGGAATTTCATGCGGGTATTCGCGCCGGTCGGAAGACTCCGCTCACGGGATCGTCTGGTGATATTTGTAGTGCGCGGGATTTTTCACCTTGAACCACGTGGCATACAGCGCCGGCAGGAACAGCAGCGTGAGCACCGTGCCCGCGCCGACGCCGCCAATCAGCACGTAGGCCAGCGCGCCCCAAAACGACGAGTGCGTGAGCGGAATGAACGCCAGCATCGCCGCGACGGCCGTGAGCACGACGGGGCGGGCGCGCCGCACCGTGGATTCGACGATCGCTTCGTAGTCGGACAGGCCCGCCGCTTTGTCGTGCTGGATCTGGTCGACCAGAATGAGCGTGTTGCGAATCAGGATGCCCGAGAGACCGATGAGTCCGAGGATCGCGTTGAACCCGAAAGCCTGGTTGAAAAGAATCAGCGTCGGAACCGCGCCCACCAAGCCCAACGGACCGGTGGCGAACGCCATGAACATGGCCGAGAACGAGCGCACCTGAAACATGATCAGCGCCAGCGTCGCGAGGATCATCACGGGGAAGAGCAGAATGAGCGCTTTGTTGGCTTTGGCGCTCTCCTCGACCGATCCGCCGGTGTCGATCCGGTAGCCTGCTGGCAGGCTGGACTTGAGCGACGCGAGCTCTGGCAACACTTCGGCCGTCACGTCGGGCGGCTGCACTCCGTCGATCACATCGCCCTGCACGGCGATAAAGAGCTCACGATTGTAGCGCTTCAACACGGCGTCTTCCATCCGGGTCTCGATGCGCGCGATCTGCCGGAGCGGAATGGAACGGCCCTGCTCGTTGCGAACGACGACATCGCCAATCGCGTCGAGCCCGTCTCGTTCGAGCTTCGGACTTCTCACCTGAACATCGACGGTGCGATTGCCGCTGCGCACCTGGGAAACGGTCGCGCCTTGCAGGATCGCCTGAAGCTGCAGGGCCGCACTCTGCGGATTCAGCCCCACGAGATGCAGGCGCTCCTCGTCGAAGGCGAGGTGCAGCACCGGCGTCTTCTCACCCCAGTCCAGATGCACGTCGCGGAGATGCGGGTTCTTTTCCATGACGAGTCTGACATCGTCGGCGATGCGACGAATCTCGTTGAGATCGTCGCCGGTCACGCGGAAGAGCACGGGATACGGCACCGGCGGCCCGAACAGAAACTGCGTGACGCGCACGCGGGCCTCGGGAAACCGCCCGTCCGCGACCAGTCCGCGAATTTTGCTCTTGAGGATGTCGCGTTGCTTCGGGTTCTCGGTTTGGATGACCACCTGCGCGAAGGCCGAATTGGGCAGTTCGGAATTGAGCGAGAAGAAAAAGCGCGGAGCGCCTTCGCCGATGTAGCTCGTCACGCGCTTGGCCTCGGGCAGCGCCATCATGGCTTTCTCGATACGACCAACTGTCTGCTCGGTCGCGGTGAACGCAGAACCGGCCGGCAGATTGATTTCGAGCGTCAGCTCGGTTCGGTCCGAGTTGGGGAAAAACTGCTTCTTCACGATCGCCATGCCCGCGACGGACGCGGCGAACAATCCGGCCGTGACGCCCAGCGTCACCCATTTGTAGTCGACGCACAGCCGGATGAGATGCCGAAACCGTTCGTAGTTCTTCGTGCCGTAGATCGACGCGTGACCGTGCGCTTTGGCCGGAATGTTCGGCAGGAGCTTCACCCCCATGTAAGGCGTGAAGATCACAGCCACAAACCACGAGACCAGCAGCGAGAACGCCACGATCCAGAAAATGTTTCCCGCGTATTCGCCCGCCGACGACTGCGCGAAACCAACGGGCAGGAAGCCCACGATCGTGACCAGAGTGCCTGTGAGCATTGGAGCCGCGGTCGATGTCCACGCGTAGCCGGCGGCCTTCACGCGGTCCCACCCCTCCTCCATTTTCACGACCATGGTTTCGATGGCGATGATCGCGTCATCGACCAGCAGGCCGAGCGACAGAATGAGCGCGCCCAAGGTGATGCGGTCGAAGTCGCGGCCGGTCACGAGCATGATCAGAAAAACGGCGCCGAGCGTGAGCGGGACGGCTGCGGCCACCACAATGCCGACGCGGAACCCGAGCGTGAGCAGGCTGACGAGAATCACGACTCCGAGCGCGGCGAAAAACTTCACCATGAATTCGTTGATCGCCGCTTTGATGACCGACGCCTGATCGGAGATCTGCGTCAGCGTGATTCCCACAGGCAGCTCCGCCTGGAGGCGGCTGACTTCAGCCGCGAGATCCTGGCCGAGCGTGAGCCCGTTGTAGCGCTTGTGCATCACCACGCCGAGAATCAGCGCCGGTTCGCCGGCTTCGCGGATTTGAAACGTGGCGGGGTCTTCGTAGCCGCGGCGGACCTCGGCGACGTCGCCGACCGTCAGCATTTTGCCCGGCACCGGGAGCGGAATCGACCGCACCGAATCGATGTCGGTGACGGCGCCGTCGAGTCGGAGATAGACGCGCGGCCCGTCAGCTTCGACAAAGCCTGAGGGCGTGACGTCGTTATGGCTGGCGATGGCGCTGAACAGTTGCGGTGCGCTCAGCCCGAGGGTCGCGAGCCGCCGATACGAGATTTCAACGAAGATTTTCTGGGCCTGCTCGCCGATGATTTTCACTTTCTGCACACCGGGCACCCGCGTCAGACGCTGCCGCAGGCGCTCGGCATCCTGCACGAGATCGCGGTGCGGAAGATCGGCGGCCTTGAGCGCATAGAGGGAAAAGAACACGTCGGAGTATTCGTCGTTGAAGATCGGCCCGAGCACGCCGCGCGGCAGGAAGCGCGCTTCGTCGCCGAGCTTCTTGCGAACCTGATAAAATTCCTCCGGCACCTCCTTGGGCGGCGTGTTGTCCTTCAGGTAAACCTTCATCGTCATCAGCCCGGGGCGCGACGAGGTTTCGGTGCGGTCGTAGTGCTCGAGTTCCTGGAGGCGCTTTTCCAGCCGATCCGCGACTTGGTTTTGCATTTCCTCGGCGGTGGCGCCCGGCCACACCGCGGTCACGGTCATGATCTTCACCACGAACGTGGGATCCTCCGCGCGCCCGAGGCGGCTGAACGCGAGCAAACCGGCCGCCGCCACTGCGATCAGAAGAAAAAGAGTGATGGCCCGTTCCTTGACGGCGAGGGCCGAGAGATTGAAGCGGCTCATTTGACGTCCTTCGCGGAGAGCTTTTCGACCCGCACCACTTCGCCCGCATTCAAGAGCTGGGCGCCGAGTGAAACAACGAGGTCGCCTCCCTGAAGTCCGCGACTGATCGAGGCGGTTTCCGCGCCGAGTCTCGCGATGGAGACGGTGCGTTTCGCCACGGCAGACGTTTTGGGATCGATCACCCACACCGAGGCGCCGTCACCCCGATCGATCAAACTGCCCAGCGGGATTTCCATCGTCGCCTGGATCTCATCGCCGCCCGTGGAGACGCGGACCGTGACGGTCGCGCCCAAGGGGAAACGAGCCGACTCGCCTTCGAGGACGTAGCGAGCCAGGTAGGTGCGCGCCGCGGGATCGGCGACGCCGGAAATTTCGCGAAAGGTCGCGGGCACGCTCAGCCCCGAGTTGAGGTAGAGTTGCGCCGTCGCTTTTCCGCCGCGAATGCGTTCCAGCGAACTCTCGGGGATGTCGACCGCGGCTTCACGCAAACCGTCCTTGGCGAGCACGAGCACGGGCTGCCCGGCCGCCACGACTTGTCCCGGTTCGGCCAGGGTGGACATCACGACGCCGTCGGCGTCCGCGACCAACGTCGTGTAGCTCGCTTGATTCGCGAGTTGCTCAGCCTGTGCGGCACTGGCCTCCGCTGCGGCGGTAACCTTCTCAAGCGTGTCGCGCGATTCGGCGCGTTTCTCGACGAGCACGCGGACGCGTTCGAGTTCGAGAGCGGCCTGCTTCTGAACGGCTCGGGCGGCTTGCAGCGCCAGTTGATAATCGGTCGGATCGAGCTTCAGCAGCGGCTGGCCGATTTTGACCGTCTCGCCGGCATTGACCAGACGCTCGGCGATTTTGCCGCCGACTCGGAACCCGAGATTGCTCTCCGTGCGGGCACGGACGACACCGGTGAATTGACTCACTTGCGTGGCACCGTGCCGAGGCGCGTCGACTTGGATGGCTCGCACGACTCGCGGCGCGACGGTGCCCGCTTTCGCGTCGCCCCGGCCGCAGCCAGCCACGGCAATGCTCGCCAGGGACACCACGGCGATCCATGCGCCGTGGCGTATCGGACGGCTCCGGCTCGATGTGCTCCGTTCGGAGGGCGCTGAATGAAGGGCGCTGAAATGGGTGTGAAGGTTCATAGGGATACTCAGTTGAAATGGGATGGTTTGTGGCGGCTCACATCGACGTCGGCTGTTCCCAGCCGCCGCCGAGCGCGCGGATGAGTGTGACCCGCGTGATCCAACGTTGGCCGGCGATGGCCGCGGCGCTGCGCTCGACCGCCAACGCGGTCCGTTGGGCGTCGATCACTTCCAGATAGCTCGTGCCGCCCGCGCGGTAGCGCTCCTCCGCGAGTTCGCGGGCGCGACGCGCGTTGGCCACGGCGCGCGCGATGGCGTCGGATTGCTCGGCCAGACGTTGCGAGGCGGTCAACGCATCCTGGACTTCGCGAAACGCGTTCAGCACGGCTTGCCGGTATCCGGCCACCGCTTCCTCGTAAGCGGCCTGACTGCGCCGATAGTTTGCGCGATTTCGTCCGCCTTGAAAAAACGGCAGGTAGACGCTCGGCCCGATGGACCACGCACGGCTGTCGTTCTTGAACAGGCTGTCGATCTCGCCACTCGCGTATCCCGCGCTCCCCGTCAGCGAAATCGCCGGAAAGAACGCCGCCTTCGCGACGCCGATTTTCGCGTTCGCGGCTTTCAAACCGCTCTCAGCCGCGGCGAGGTCGGGGCGGCGTTGCAGAAGCTCGCTCGGCAGGCCGACCGGAACTTGCGGAAGCGCGCCCGTGAGTTGCGAGCGTTCCCCAACTTCGAACGCCGGGGCCGCCTGCCCCAGAAGAACGGCCAATCCGTTTTTCAGGGTGGACCGGCGATTCGCAACGCCTGCGAGATCGACCTCGGAGGTGGCCACCGCCAGCCGGGCTTGCTCGACCGCGAGATCACTCGCGCGACCTGCATCGCGCCTCGCCTCGACGAGGGTCAACATCTCTTTCTGCAAGGCCAGGGTTTCGGCGACGATCCGCTCCTCCCGATCGGTCGCAGCGAGTGCGAAATAGGCCGAGGCCGTCTCCGCCGCGATGGACAAACGCGTCGCTTCCGCGAGTTCCTGAGTCGCGAGGTAATTGGCCCGCGCGCTTTCACTCAACCGGCGCACCCGCCCGAACAGATCGAGTTCCCACGAAAGGGTCAGCGGCAGGCGGTAGGTGGTCGCGAGACTGTGCGGAAACTGGTTGGTGGTCGTCTCCGACGTTTGTTCCCGTGTCGCCAGACCCACGGCACCGACCATCGGTAGAAACGCAGAGCGAGCTTCGCCAGTGAGTGCGCGCGCCTGTTCGACCCGCGCGAGCGCTGCCTTGAGGCCTTGGTTTTCCTTCAGCGCCTCGGCGACAAGGCGATCCAGTTCTGCATCGCCGAAATCGCGCCACCATTCCGACGCGAGCCGATCGCTCACGCTGCGGGGATGCTCCGCGGACGCGTCGCGATACAAGGGGGCGGTCCGTGTTTCGGGCCGGTGATAATCGGGTCCGACCGCCGGCAGAGCACATCCCGCCAGCAGGCCCACCGCCAAAAGGCCAACGAGATTGAGTGAAGAAATGTTCATAGGGAGGAGCAAATTGTTCGTCGTTGAGCTCAGCCGTTCATCGCCTGCGACATGGCGGCTTGGTGCAGCCAGCGCGGTGTCGCCCAGGTGAACGCGACGAGAAATTTATTGGCGAACCCGGGAACGATGCTCATGCGGCCGGCCTGCAGCGCACGTATCCCGGCCTTAACGACGGGCGCCGGCTTCATCATCAGAAGTTTCAGCATGGGCGTGATCTTCTGCTGTGCCGCCTTGGAAAAGCCCGTATCCGACAAGCCGGGACACAGCGCCGTAACGGTGATGCCCTCGCGCTTGAGTTCGCGATGCAGCGCCTCACCCAAGCGCAGCACATAAGCCTTCGCGGCCGCATAGACCGCAAAGCTCTCCACGCCCTGATAGGCCAGCATGCTGGCGACGAGCAGAATCTTTCCGTGTTTCCGCGCCCGCATGTCCTGCGCAAAAACATGGGTGACCGCGGTCAGGCTCGCGATGTCGAGCTGCACCATCGCCAGGGCCGCGTCGAGTTTGCTGTCGACGAATGGCCCCTGCAGGCCGTGCCCGGCGTTGTTGATCAGAATATCGATCGCGATGCCGCGCTCGCGCAGCCGCTCGTGCAAGGCCACCACCGCGGCGATGTCGGAGAGATCGACCTGCTCGACGACGACCTGAACACCGTGTTGCTGACGGAGCGTTTCGGCCAGGGCTTGCAACCGGTCGAGCCGGCGGGCGACCAAGACCAAGGCATGGCCTTGTTCGGCGTATTGACGGGCGAATTCCTCGCCGAAGCCGCTCGAAGCGCCCGTGATGAGGATCCAAGTTGGGATTTTCGATGATATGTGCATATACACTATTTCGTTTAATTTTGTCTCCCGTCCGAGCTCGATCACGATGGCGATCCTCGGGCCGTTATTGCTCTAAACCAGCATCGACTGCTGGGCGGAGATACCCGCCGTCGCACCGTGCGCTGTCGCCAGGGTGACCGAGGGCGGCGTTATGGGATTGGCGAGGTCGCCCGCGGCGTAGATGCCGGGCATGCTGGTTTCGCGGCGCTCGTCGACCTTGAGGACGATGCCGAGGGGCGTATTGGCCGTGGCGAGGCCCAGTGATTCATGCAGGCTTGCGGAGGGCTTGTTGCGCGGATGCGCGAACAGGATGTCGACCGCGACATTGCGGCCGGTATCGAGCTTGACGGTAGAGCCATGGCCCCCGCGATGGGCGATCTCGATGAGCCGGCCATCGATGACAGGTATGTTGCGGCGCGCCAGATCGGCCCGGACATCGGGCGGAATGTCGTGACCGGCGGCGAAAACCGTCAATCTGTCGGTCCAGTCGTGGAACAGCCTGACCTGATTGTGCGACTGCGGGCCGGACCAGACGAGGCCCCAATGCTGGGCGGCGAATTCAAAACCGTCGCAATACGGGCAGGGCACGATCGCCTTGCCCCAGCCTTCGGCAAAGCCCGGAATATCCGGCATCTGGTCGGTGACGCCATAGCTCAGGATCACGCGACGCGCGCGAAGGCTTTCGCCCTCGGCAGTGACGACGGAAAAATCGTCGATGGCGCCGGAGATGCGGTCGGCCCGGGCATTGACCAGCTTGATCGTGTGATAGCGCGCGAGTTGCCGCCGCGCCTCGGCCAGGATGTCCAGCGGTGGCTTGTGATCGTGGCCGAGCAGGCCATGCGAGTGGCCGGCGAAGCGATTGCGCTGCAGGCCGGTGTCGAGAACGGTGACCTTGCGGCGGGCACGGCCGAGTTGCAGGGCGCCGGCGAGACCGGCAAAGCTGCCGCCGATGATGATGACGTCATCCATGGTGATGGCTCCGTGTCGTGGAGGGAGGGGTTGGGGTTTGATTTCTTAATTTTTGAACGCGGAAGCGACCTTCTCCAAATCGGCGAGGATCGCCGACCAGCGCTCTTCTCCCAAGACCTGAACCGCGGTGCTTTGGGCGGATTCCCAGGCAGGAGCCAATTTTTCGATCTGCTTGCGGCCTTTCGCGGTGAGCGACAGTTCGACCGGGCAACCGTGGCCACCGCCGTCGATGGCCACCAACCCATCCCGCTGCAACGGCCGGAGATTTCGCAACAAGGTGGTGCGCTCCATCCCGAGGATCTCGCTGAGATCGGCCATGGTGGCGGGGCCCGTGCTGTGCAGCGCGTAAAGAAGCGTCCCTTGCGTGCTGCGAATTCCCTTTCGGCGCATCTCGGCGTCGAAGAATTGCGTCACGACCCGCGCGACGCGGCGCAGATTGAAACACACGCAATTTTGACGGACGGAGAAATCCAGTTCCTTGGGCATGGTTGTGTATATGCACATCGCGAGGCCTTTCGTCAACTCGATTGCTCGCCTTGCTCGCGAAATTTTTAGCGACTGCCAGCCGTTGGCTTCGTCACGGGGCGAGGTGTGACGGTCCCGTCGCGCGCGACCGTGTAGCCGCCGGCCGGAAGCGAAATGATGCGGCCATCTTCGGTGATGCTCACGCCATTCGATCCCGCCGCCGCAATCTCGCCGTCGTCGGCGACGACGACCCCGCCGGAAGCGGGCAGCACCGTTCCGTCGTTCAAGACCGTTCCCGACGTGGTGGTATCCGTCGGCGCCAGCGGCGCGACGTCGGCGGCGGGCAGGCGGGCGACAAATTCGGGATCGGCGAGCACCTCGGCAATTTCCTCGGCGGTGATGGGCGCATCGAGGGACGCCGGTGGCGAAACGGGCGCAGACGCGGAGGCGATCCCCCCGGAGAGACGTGTCTCTTCGGGGTCGGTTGCAGCGGCAGCCAAAGCGTGACGGCTCCGCTGGTCCGCCGAGCGCGTCGCGTCATGCCGGTCACGCGCGTCGATGTGGTAGACGACCAAGCCGCCGAGCACGGCAGCGATAACAAATCCCGCTGAAACGACTGGAGTGGGCTTCATGGCAAGCGCCTTTCGGAATAGGGAAAGTTTTTTGTGGAAATCGGAAAGCACATCGCCCGCGAGAACGGACGATGTGCCGGGTGAAATGCGGCGTCGGCAGAGGACGCCGCTCGAGGTCAGTGAGTCGTCACCGTCTTCGTGCGATCCGTCACCCACTTTTGGTAGGTGGAGTATTGAAACACGGCTTCGAGGCCGGCAAAGCCGTCCTTGTCCGCCAGGGACCACGACGACCAGCCGGACGGAACGACGTATTGGTGCGGCGAGCCGCCTGCGCTATCCTCGATCACGCCCATCTGCGTGCCGTTGATTCCGAGCGCGAAGATGTCTTTTCCGGTGCGGCCGTTCATTTCGTCGATGGTGTAGTTCGACCACGAGTAGCCGAGGTAGTAGGAGCGCAGGACGTGAGTCTTGTCGTCGAGCACGGTGACCCAGCCCGCATTGGTGACGTTGTAGGTGTAAGCGATTTCGTTACCGGCGGCGCCATTGAGGTCCGCGAACGACTGCACCGTCCACGCGGCACCGAAGGTCAGGTTGTAGTCGCGCTCGGCCTTTGCCTTGTAGTCGATGACCGTCACCCAACCGTTGGCGTAGGTGAAGCTGATCTCGTTCCCCGCGACACCGTTGAGCTCATTGAAGAATTCGGTCTTCCAGAGGTCGCCTTGCAAGAGATGGCGCTCCCACTTGGTTTTCGCGGTGTCGTCGACGATGAAGACGTAGCCGTTGCTGAGCACAACGGCGATCTCCTGACCGGTAAGGCCGTTGAGATCGCTGCCGGTGGCAACACGCCAGAATCCGAACGACGACGTGTAGGTGGTGGTAGCGGCACCGCCGCCGTGGGTGATGGTGACCTTGGTGCTGGTGGTCGTGGGATCGCTGATCGTGGCGTAATCGCCGGCGTTTCCGTCACCATTGAAATCGGCAGGGCCGATCGTGGTGGTGCCGGCGAAGGCGGTGCCGGCAGAGCCGAGAACCGCGAGCGCCGCCAGGAGAACGGAACGGATGGGTCGGAGGGATCGATACATGGTCATTTTCTGGGTTGGGGGTTGCAGGTGCGTGGAAAGTCGGGGCGCGCGACGGACGAACACGGCACGCGAGGGAGTGTGCGCGCGCCCGGCGTCGAAGCGCCGCGCATCGCTGTGACGTCGTCGCGCCAGTCTCCGCCGCTCGGCGCAAACGGCCGAATCGGGACGAAAGATTTCGTGGGGCGGTCCTCGGAAGGGGCGGGAAGGACATCGAAACGACGCGGTAACGCGGCGCCCGGGGATGTGCCGCGGCCTCTCTCGCCGGGCAAAACGTCCGTTACTAGCACCGTTCAGCGCCGCACGGCGGCGCCTGCCTCGTGCTCAGACGAGCGACTGTCGCGCGACCCCTGGTCCCAATGCCGTGGTGCCGGCCTCCCACATGCCCGCCACCAAATGCAGGCGCCCGCGATCGTCGGCGCCGAACTCGCAGCGTTCGAGGCGCGCGACGAGATGTTCGATCGCGATCGCGCCCATGCGACGGTTGTGCTGAAAAATCCCTGTCAACGTGCCGCGCGACGGCTCTTCAATCGAAAGGCTGACCATGCCCACGTGCGCGGGCAGTGGATAACGTTCGTGCGGGTCCACCTCACCCATGATCACGACATCCGGCTGCTCGCGCCGATGCCATTCCGGCAGCGCCGCGAGGATGTCGTTCGTCGTCTGCGGCATCAACGGAGTCACTCGTTCATCCGTCGGGATGCGCTCGCGCGCGGTGTAGTAGCCGCTCAGCCAACGGTCCTCGAGTCGCTCGCTGATATGCCGGCTCATCACGAAGCCGACGCGACGGTAGCCGAGCGCGCGGCAACGCTCCACCGCCAGCAGCGCCGATTGAAAATGGTCGTTCGACACCCGTTCGATCGACGGCCAACGCACGCTCATGTCGATGCCGACGATGGCGAAATTCTTCAGATCCACCTCGAGCGCACTTTCGCCGGGCGGCAGCGGCGCGATCAGCAGGCCGAGAATGCCCCGCGCCTGCAGCATCTGCGCGTAGCGCTTCGGCGTCATGCCCGGCCCGTGCAGCGGGAATTCCTCCATCCGGTAACCGAGTTCGAGTGCACGCGCATGCGCGCCCTCCCTCATCTCGATGAACATCTGGAAACTCCGCCAGGGCGTGAATTCCGGATCGGCCGTCACGTAAGCGAGCACCGTGTGCTTGTGCGTGACGCGTTGCGCGTGCAGCGACGCCATCAAAGCCGACACCAGCGGATTGGTCCGGTAGCCGAGCTTCTCCGCCGCCGCAAAAATACGGCCGCGTGTCGCCGGCGGAATGCTCCGATCGTTGCGCAAGGCCAGCGAGACGGTCGAGCGCGCCACACCCGCAGCGAGCGCCACGTCTTTCATCGTCGGGGGACGGGTTGGGGGCACGCCGCCTTTTCCTGCGACGACCGCGACCGAGCAAGAGCAATTGTCACCTCGCTTCCGCACGCCGCCCGAAATTTCGGAGCTGGCACGCATCGACGTTCCTCCGATCGACCGCCATCAGGCCGCACCGGGCGGGGCCTCGTTCATCACCAGCCAATACAGGCCGAGCTGACGCACCGCCTCGTTGAACTTCTGAAAGTCGACCGGCTTCCGGATGTAGCTGTTCGCACCGAGACTGTAGCCGGCAACCAGATCCTGTTGTTCGCGCGACGAGGTCAGGATCACGACCGGCTGGAAGCGCGTGCGCTCGTCCGCGCGAATCCGGCGCAACACTTCAAGACCGTCGATCTTCGGAAGCTTGATGTCGAGCAGCACGACGGCGGGTGCCAGCGAGGCGTCGCGTCCGGCGAATTTTCCCGCGCAAAAAAGATACTCGAGCGCCTCGGCGCCGTCGACCGCGATGTCGACGCGGTTCGCCAGGCGGCTGTTTTCGAGCGCGCAGAGCGTGAGCTCGCGGTCGTCGGGATTGTCTTCCACCAACAGGATGGTTTTGACCGCGGCGGTGATCGGAGGGGTGTGGTTCATGGTGAGGTGCCCAACGTGAAGTAGAATGTCGCACCGCGCCCGACCGCGCCTTCCGCCCACACCCTGCCCCCGTGGCGGCGCACGACGCGTTGCACGGTCGCGAGCCCGACGCCGGTGCCGGGAAATTCCTCGGCGGTGTGCAGGCGCTGAAAGACGCCGAAAAGTTTTCCGACATACTGCATCTCGAAGCCCGCGCCGTTATCGCGCACGAAGTAGGCCGTGTCTCCATCGGGGAGCGTCTGCCGGTCGACGACGATGCGCGGCTGCTCGGCCTTCGCGGTGAATTTCCAGGCGTTGTTCAGCAGATTCGTGAGCAGGATCCGCAGCAGTCCGCGATCGCCGTGCACGACGAGGTTGTCGGCGATCTCGACCTCGCGCGGGCTCTCCGGCGCAAGCAACCGCAGTTGCTCCACCACGTCGCGCGCGAGCCCACTCAATTCGACGGTGTCCATCTTGATTTCCTGCCGCGTGACGCGCGACAGGCTCAGCATGTCGTCGATCAACTGCCCCATCCGCTGCGTGCCGTCGCGGACCCGCTGCAAATACCGCCGCTCCTGCCCGTCGAGACGTTCGCCGGCCCGGTCCAACAGCAACTGGCTGAAGCCGTCGATCGCGCGCAGCGGCGCGCGCAAATCGTGCGACACCGAGTAGCTGAACGACTCCAGCTCCCGGTTCGCCTCGTCGGCCGCCTCGTTGGCGCGCAGCAACTGGAGATTCGCGCGGGCGAGATCCTCGTTCTTCTGCTTCAGATCGGCGATGAGCGCCGCGCGCACCCCGGCCAGCTCGCGCAGCGCGGTGAACTCCACCGCCTCCATCTCGCGCTTGTGCAGTTGCTCGCGAATCTCGCGGTTCTCGTCCTCGAATTGCTTGCGTCGGAGCTGCGCGCGCAGCCGCGCTTTCAAAATCTCGAAGTCGCCCGACTTCGTGATGTAGTCGTCGGCACCGGCGTTGATGCCCTCGATCATCGCCTCGCTCTCCTCGCGCGCCGTCAAAATGATCAACGGAATGTCGCGCCACGCCGCCTCGGCCTTGATGCGCCGGCACGCCTCTTTGCCCGACATCTCCGGCATCATCAAATCGAGCAGGATGCCGTCCACCGGCTGGAGCCCGAGCAGCTCCATCGCGTCCTTGCCCGAGCGCGCCGGCACGACGTCGTAGCCGTCGGCGCGCAGCTCGTCGCACAGGCGCCCGAGGAAAGTCGGGCTGTCGTCGACCGCGAGAATCCGCTTCGGCGTCAGCAAGCTCGGCAGCGCGCTTTGCCGTCCACCCTCGGGGCCGGAGCGCAGCAGCGCCGCCAGCTTCGCAAGGATCACCGCCGAGCCGCGCTGCTTTTGGAGAAACCCGTCCGCGCCGGCCTCGAACGCCCGCAACTCGTCCGCGCGGCTCTCCGACGCCGTGAGCAACAGGCACGGGATGCGCCGCAGCGCCGCGTCCGCGCGCAGCCGGCGGATCACCTCCGCGCCGTCGATGCCGGGCAACACCTGGTCGACCGCCGCGACGTCCGGCCGCAAACTCGCGGCGAGTCGCAACCCCTCCTCGCCCGACGCCGCCAGCGCCACGTCGTGCCCCGCCGCCTCGAACGCCGCGCGCATTTCCTGGGCGAACGTCGCGCTGTCGTCGATCAGCAGCACCAACGGCCGCTCGCGCGCGCGGTCGCCGTTGCGCTGCACCAGCTCGGCGGCGCGCGCGACCATTTGCGAAGCGTCGTAGGGCTTGCCCACGTAATCGTCCGCACCGGTCTTGAGGCCGCGCACGCGATCGCGCACTTCGTCCTCGGCCGACAGCAGCAGCACCGGCATGCGCGCCGTCGCAGGCGCGGCCTTCAGTTCCTGGAGCAGCTCCAAGCCGTCTCCGTCCGGCAGCAGCACGTCGAGGATCGCGAGATCGAACGTCTTCCGGCTGCACGCGGAGCGCGCCGCCTCGATCGTCGCGCACAGCGTCGTGTCGAAACCCGCCGCGTCGAACGACTCCTTCAGGTCCATGCGGACCGTGATGCTGTCGTCGACGATGATGACGCTCGGTTTCACGGGAAAAATTTCATCGCGCCGCCGCCGCCAGACCGACCAACGCCGGCGCGATCGCTTCCAGCGGCAACACCTGCAACGCCGCCTCGAGGCGGATCGCCTCGCGCGGCATCCCGAACACGACACACGAACTCTCGTCTTGCGCCACCGTGTGCGCGCCGGCCCGCCGCATCGCGAGCAAGCCCGCGGCGCCGTCCCGCCCCATCCCCGTCAGCAAACACCCGATCGCGCCCGGCCCGATCTCGCGCGCCACGGACTCGAACAACACGTCCACCGACGGCCGGCACGAGTGCCGCTCGGGCTCGTCGGTCAGCCGCAGCCGCCCGTCGCGCACGATCACGTGATTGTCGGGCGGCGCGAGCACGACGCGGCACGAGCCCGGCGCGGGCAGCGGTTCGTCGTCGCGCGCGAACGCGACCGGAAAATGCGCCAACCCCTGCAACCAATCCGCGAACGACCCGCCGAAGCCGCGGCTGATGTGGATCACCACGAGCAGCGGCAGCGGAAACTCGCGCGGCAACGCGCCGAGAATATCCATCACCGCACCCGGCCCGCCCGTCGAAGCGCCGATCGCCACGAGCCGGTGCGCGCTGCGCGCCGCCGGCGCCGGCGAACTCGCCGCACTCGCCAGCCGCGGCCGCACATCGGCATTCGTGCGGTGCAGCCGCCCGCGCGGATGCGTGATCACTTTGATGCGCGCGATCAACCGCAGCGTCGCGACGAGTTGCCGCTCCCACGCGTCGTCGACGCCGATCGCCGTGGGTTTTTCCAGCACATCCAGCGCGCCGGCGGCGAGCGCGTCGTAGGTCTTGAAAACTTCGCCGCGATTGAACGACGACGACACGATCAGGATCGGCGTCGGGCAGTAGGCCATGATGTATTCCGTCGCCGCGAGGCCGGAGATCACCGGCATCATCATGTCGAGCGTGATGACATCCGGCCGCCAACGCTGGCACGCCTCGATCGCCTCCTGCCCGTTCGCCGCTTCCGCCACGACCGCGAAATCCGGCTGCGCGCTCAGCACCTCGACGATGCGCTTGCGCACCGTCATCGAATCGTCGGCCACCACGATGCGGATCGGCGTCATGTCAGCAGTTCGGCGATGCGCCCCAACAGGCGGCGCTGGTCGAACTCTCCTTTCGCCACATAATCCTGCGCGCCCGCCTGCAAGCCGCGCGCGCGATCCTCCCGCGACTCCCGCGAACTCACGAGAATCGCCGGAATCCCCTTCCACTCCGGCTCGGCGCGCAGCCGCTCCACGAGCGTGAATCCATCCATCCCCGGCATCTCGACATCGACGAGCACGAGCCCGTAGCGCCGCCGGTGCAACCGCTCCAACGCCTCCTCGCCCGACACCGCGACGTCCACCTGATAGCCGGCCGATTCGAGAATACTCTGCTCGAGCATGCGCGTGGTCAGCGAATCGTCGACGACGAGCACCGGCGCGTGCACCGCGAGCGCGGGCGACACCTCGGCGCGCGTGCGGCGGACTGCTTCCGCGAGTTCGTTCGCATCCACCAGCAGCCGGGGCAGCCGGCCCGAATCGAGCGCCGCGCCGACGATGAATCGCGCCGGCCGCGCCAACGCCGGCAACGGACGCACCACCGCTTCGCACGTCCCGAGCAGCCGATCGACTCCGATCGCGGCCAGTCCGTCGCGTCCCTGGACGATCACCGCTGTGATTTTTCCCAACCGGTCGCGGGACAAGCGTCCCGTCCGACCCGAAAGGCGGCGTATCGCGGCGTAAGGAATCGCCTGGCCCGCGTCGTTCAGCTCCTCGCCGTCGCCCGCGCCGTGGATCGCGCCCGGCTCCGTCCGCACCACGCGACGGACGCTCGCCACCGGCAGCAGCCATTGCACGTCGCCGCTGGCGACCGCGAGCACGTCGACCGCCGCGAATGCCACCGGCAATTCGAGCGTCACCGTCGTGCCGCGGCGGGATTCGCTCTCGACCGTCAATCCGCCGCGCAGCCGGCCGACGGCGGTCGTCACGACTTCCAAGCCGATGCCGCGTCCGGACATTTCGTCGATCGTCCCGCTGGTGGAAAGGCCTCCCTTCAGCAACAAGGCCACCGCGTCGTCCATCGCGAGCGGCGCCGCCGCGCCGGCCGGGAGCTTTCCTTTCGCCGCTGCCGCGCGCCGCACGGCGTCGACGTCGACGCCGCCGCCGTCGTCCGCGCAGACGATCCGCAGCCGGCCGCTCTCGTGCTCGATGCGCAGGCGCACCAGGCCTTCCGCGCGTTTGCCTGCCGCCGTCCGCGCCGCCGCCGGCTCGACGCCGTGCACGACGGCGTTCCGCACGAGGTGCTGCAGCGCTTCCTGGACGATCGAAAAAACCGGTGCGTCGATCCGGGGCGTCGCGCTCCACGTTTCGAGGCGGACCGCTTTGCCGACCGCCTGCGCCGCATCGCGAGCCGCGCGCTCCAGATACGCCCAGAGCACGTCGACAGGGATGAGCCGCAACCGGCTCGTGTCGGCGTGCAGCCGCTGGAGATCGCGGTCGATCCGTTCCACGCGCCGGCCCATCCGGCGGCGCAGCCCTTCGAGTTTGCCGGACAACTCTCCCGTCTCGATGGAAATGCGGCCCGCCGGCAGCCGCGCGCGCGCGGTGAGCGCCGCCACGGTGCGCGCCTGTTCGCAGGCGCGATCCAGCCCGAGGCACTCCTGGCGCAACGCCGCCAACTCGAGCGAGGTGTCGGCGACGCCCGAGAGCGCCGACTCCACCTCCGTCATCTGCAGCGACACCGCGTCGAGCACCGCGCTCGTCGGCGAAGCTCCGTCGGCCGGTCGCGCGGGCGCCGTCGCCGGCCGGTCGATTTCCGCGAGGTGGCCGGCGATCCCCTCGATCAATTGCCGCAACTCGACCTGTTTCTCCGCCGCGCCCGAGTCGGCGCTGTCGCGAAACGGCGCCAGCACGTCCTCGATGCGGTGTGCCAGATCGGAAATGGCCGGCAGGCGCACCACGCGCGCCGCTCCTTTCAACGTGTGCGCGAGACGCAGGAGCCGAGCCACTCGGGCGGCGTCGTCCACGCCCGCGAGTTCGTCCGTCGTGCGCCGCAGATTCTCCTGCAGCTCGCGCGCCTCGATGCGGAAGTATTTGTAGGGATCGCGGGAAGTCATGGCCCGTTTCCGAACGCGCTCACACGAGCTGCGTCAGTTCGCCCGACAGTTTCGCCAGCTCGGCTGCCGTCTGCAGCGTCTGACCGGAGCTGGCTTCGGATTCCTTCGTCGCCTGGGCGGCGTTGGTGATCGCGATGTTCACCTGCTCGACCGCGGTGGCCTGCTGCTTCGTGCTCAGCTCGATCTCGCGCGCCGCTTCGGTCGACGTAGCGACGAGCTTCACGATCCGCTCGAAGGCCGCCGTCACTTCGCCGAACTGCCGGGTGCCGGCGTCGACGGCCTTCGCGCCGCCCTCGGTGGCCATCACCGTCGTGTTCACCGCGGCGCGAATCTCCTCGATCAGCGCGGCGATCTCGCGCGTCGAGCCGCCGGTGCGCTCGGCGAGCTGGCGAATCTCGTCCGCCACCACCGCAAAACGCCGGCCGCTCTCCCCCGCCCCGGCGGCCTCGATGCTGGCGTTGATCGACAGGATGTTCGTCTGCTCCGCGAGTTCGTTGATGATGTCGACGACGCCGCCGATCTGCTGCGACTTTTTACCGAGATCGAGCATGTGCGTGACCACGTGGTCGACGTGGGTCTTGATGCCGGTGATCGACTCGTGCGCCTCGCGCACGGTCTTGTCGCCGGCCCGCGCGGCGCCGGTGGCTTCTTCGGAAATGTGCGCGACGCGCTGCGCGCTGCCGGCGATCTGCCGCGACGTGGCCAGCAACTCACTCACGGTCGTGCTGATTTCGTTCATCGATGTGGCTTGTTCGCGCGCGCTGGTCACCTGCTGGTTGGCCGCCGACTGCAACTCCGCGGACGAGCTGCGCACGTGCTGCACGGCCGCGCCGATGTCGCGCGCCAACCCGCGTGCGAGGACGGTCGCCAGGACGATCGCGAGAATCGCCACCGCCACGGCAAACCCGATCATCAGCCGCCGGGCCGCGTCCGCCTCGGCCGCGGCCGCCGCCTTCGCTTCGCTCAACGCCCGCTCCTCCAAGGCGACCAGCTCGACGACGAGTTTGCTGAGCTCGAGTCGCTTGGGCTGCACGTCGGCCTCTAGTTCCTTCGCCAGCACTTCGAGGGGAACGGTTCCGCCTTTCCGCAACTCGACCGCCCGCGCCGTCGCGAGCCGGTATTCTTCGCGGAGCTTGGTAATCCGCTCCAACAGCGCTCGCTCGGCCTCCGTGGTGACGAGTGCGTGCAACCGCTCCAGCACGCGGGAAACCTCCGCGCGCGCCTGCTCGACGCGGGCGAGATAGTCGTCCGTGCCGACGAGCAGATATCCCCGCGTGGCCGCGACCCGCCACTCCAGACCGGCGTCGAGTTTTTCCGCCTGGATCAAAATCTCGGCGTTGTGCGCGATCACGTGGTCCTTGTCTGCGATGACCGTCTGCAAGGTTCGGATGCTGACAATGCTGCTGATCACAGCGAGAGCCACGACGGCAGCGAAGCCGGCGGCGATTTTCCGTCCGAAGGTCCAGCGAGTTTTCATGACGATGTTTTCTGGGGAGAAGTGTCTTTGTGTTCGTGAATCGCCGCCCCGAGCGCGATGAGATCGATCACCGGGATCAACCGGTTGTTCCAGGCGACGACGGCCTTGCCGCTCACCGGTGCCGCGATCTCCGACTCCGGCCGCAGCACCATGCGCTCGAAGGCGTCGCACCAGAACGCGCACGGCACCTCCGGCCGCACCGCCACCGCCACGAGCCAGCCTCGCGAAAGGTCGCCGGTGGGCGCTTCGCCGCCGAGCAGCGTGGCAAGATGCCAGACCGGATGGAGCGCGCCCCGCAGGCCGACCAAGCCGAGAAATCCCGACGCGCCCGGCGGCGTCGGTGCGATGTTTTCCGCGCGGGCCAGGCCGGTCATCCCCGCACGCCGCACCGCCACGAGATCGCGGCCGGCGCGCAGCAGCAGGACGGCAGCCGCGGGCGCCGGCGGCGGCGACGGCGGACGCGCGAACGCCGCGTCGAAATCCTCGCGCAACGTCCGGACTTTTCCGGCGATTCTCGCGGATCGATCGACGTTCATGAGCCACCTCCCAGACGTTGGATTTCCGCGCGGCACGCCTGAACCAAAGTCTCGCGCGTGAAGCCGCCGCCGAAGAGCAGGAGCCGCGTCGGGTCTTCCTTCACGAGCAGCGCCAGCGCCTCCTCGAAATAGCCGAGCGTCTCGCGCGTGCGCCCCTGGCGCTTGGAGAGCCGCCCGAGTAGAAACCGCGGCATCGCGAACTGCGGATCGAGATACGCCGCCGTCTCCGCGTGCTCGAACGCCGCCGCCAAATCGCCCGCGTGCTCGCGGCAGAGCGCGACGACGTAGTGCGCCGCGGCATCGAGCCGGCTCAACAACGGCCGGCAGCGCGCCTCCGCTTCGTCGGTGCGCCCGCAGTTCACGAGCAGCACCGCCTGCAACACCTGAAAGTCGGCGTCGCGCGCGGCCTCGGCCGACGTCGCCTGCAAATGCGCCAGGGCTTCGGCGAAACGGTCCTGCCGGTGCAGATCGAGCGCGCGATCGAAACCGGACACGCCGGCAGCCGCACCGGCGACCATCGTTTCGTGTTCGGACCTCCGACGGGCGGCGGCGGACAGCACTTCGATTTTTTCCGCCGAGCGGCCGATCTCGTCCACCCAGCTCGCGCCCGGCGGCGCCAGCTCCGGCGCGGACCAACCCAGCGCCGAGGGCTCGGCGCGGGACACCGGCTCTCCGGCGCCGGCGCGCGACGGCTCGCCGACTTGATAGAAGAACGCTCCGTGGCTGCGGCGGAGCTGAAATCCCGTGGAAAGCCCGCGCAACGTCTCGGCATGACCGAGGAACAGAAAACCTCCCGGCACGAGCGCGCGCTCGATGCGGGCGATCAACGCCTCCGCCGCTTCCGGCGTGAAATACATCAGCATGTTCCGGCAGAAAACCACGTCCAGGCTCGCCGGCGGCCAGAGATCGTCGTTCGACGCCGCGAGATTGCGTTCGAGGAACGACACCATGCCGCGGATTTCCTCGTCGAGGAGGAAGTCGGCTCCCGTCGGCCGGAAATAGCGGTCGCGGATCGCCGGCGGCGTCTCGCGCAACGACCACGCGCTGAACCGCCCGAGCCGCGCCTTCGCGAGCATCTCGCGGTTGGCGTCGACGCCGACGATCTGCACCGAGTGCGCGATCCACGCCCCACGCTCCCGCAACGCGATCGCGAGCGAGAACGGTTCTTCGCCCGACGCGCAGCCGGCCGACAGCAACCGGAGTGGACGATCCCCCCGGCCGCTCCGCTGGCACTCGGGTAGCGCCGTCTCGATCAGCGCCCGGAAGTGCTCCGCCCCGCGCAGAAAATAGGTTTCCGTCACCGTGAGCGCGACGGCCAGCATCGCCCATTCTTCCGGCCACGCGCCTCCGCCCAACTCCTGGAAATAGTTCGCCGCGCTGCCGCACCGGCGTGCGCTCACGCGCTCGCGCAACGTGCCGGCGAGGAACTCGCGGCGGTGATCGTCGAACCAAAGGCCGAGCCGCCGCGCGATCAGCGTGCGGAATTCGAGCACCTCCGATTCGTTCACGATCATCATGCGCTCCCTTCCGGCACGCTCGGCTCGACCGCATCGGCCGGCAATAACCGGGCCGTTTCCAACACGAGGAAAAGCTCCCGGTCGACCGCGCCGAGAGCCGCGACCGCAGGCGACATCGGTCCGCGCCACAGCGGCGGCAGGGCATCGAACGAGAAATTCGCCAGCGTCCGAACCGTCAGCACAGCCGCCACCGCCAGCGCCACGGTGCGGTTGCCGACTTTCAGCGTCACGTATCGTTGCGGGTCGCTCGCTGGAGCCGCGCCGTCGGCCAGGAGTTGATCCAAGTCCAGGACCGGCGTCGCGCGTCCCCGGATGACCGCCAAGCCGCGCACGCCCGTGGGCGCGCCGGCCAGCGGCTCGATCGGCAACGGCCGCATCACTTCGCCGACATGCGACAACGGCAATGCACAAAGATGGTGGCTGGTGCGCACAGCCAGAAACACGGCGGGAGATTCCAAGGGGATAATAGACATCCGCACAAGTGCGGGCATCGCCGCACACGTTGGCCCGTGTGCGCGGAAGTTACCGCACACCTCCGACGAGACAACTGCAAATTGCCCGCCGACGGTTCGCACCTCGCGTTCTTTCGATCGCGCGGTCGAGCTTCGCGAAGCGACATCTTGGCCGGTGAACGAGGCTGTTCGGCCCCATCGTCGCGTGGCATTTCAACCTGCTCACGGCGACTGCCGCGACCCACAACATCGACCACGGCCGCACTGGAAACGAATCGCGCCGCAGCGGGACGCCGCTCGTTTTCGCTGCCCGCGAGCGGCGATCTGCGACCATCAATGAAGCACGCGCGACCTTCGCCCGGCGGGCATCGTCACTACAAAGAGAGAAGCGCCGCCCGCAGTTCGCTCTTGTGAAAACGAGACGCGCAGCGGATAGTCCCGCCGTCGTTACGGGCCAGACGGCGAGTGCGTGAGGTGCCTGACCTCGCGCGTGTTTCATGTGTTGCCTCGGCCAACATTTCACCGCCCGGCGTCCGCGTCTGCTGCGGAGACGCGTCCGGACAACGTGCCATTCGGTTCGTCGACCGACGCTCGTTTCGTGTCCGTCGCCGTCTCGCTTCGTCCAAGCGGGCAGCCCTCAACCACGCCCCTCCCAATGAATACCTCCGCCGATAACGCGACCGCCGATCTCCACGTCCTGCATTTGGAAGACAATGCCGACGACGCCGAACTGGTGCAGCAGCTCCTGCAAGCCGAATGGCCCGCGTGCCGCGTCCGTTGCGTGAAGTCGCGCGAGTCGTTCCTGGCCGAACTGCAAGAACGGAAGTTCGACTTGATCCTGTCCGACTTCTCGATGCCGCACTTCGACGGCCTCAGCGCGCTCGAACTCGCGCGCGATCGCGCCGTGCCGTTCATTTTTCTTTCCGGGACGCTCGGCGAGGACAACGCCGTCCACGCGCTCCAGCGCGGCGCGACCGATTACGTCATCAAAGACCGGCCGGCGCGCCTCATCCCCGCGATCCGCCGCGCGCTGCACGAGGCCCGCATCGAGCGGGAGCGCCGCAAGGCGGAGGCCCTGATCCGCGAGCAGGCCGAATACCTCAACCAGGCGCGCGACGCGATCGTCGCCACCGATCTCGAGCTCCGCATCGTCTATTGCAACCACGGCGCCGAGCGTGTGCTCGGGTGGACCGCCGCGCAGTTGGTTGGCACGTCCCTCTTCGAGACCTTCGGCCAGCACGAGTTGGTCGGCTTCGGCTTCCAGCACGATGCACTCGCCTGCGACGAGTGGCACGGCGAAGTGACGTTCCCCAACCACACCGGCGACATGCTGGTCCTCGACAGCCGCATCACGTTGCTGCGCGACGCCGCCGGGCAGCCGTCGACGCACCTGATCATCGCGACGGACGTGACGGAGCAGCGGCTCCTCGAGCGAAAATTCCTGCGCACCCAGCGCCTCGAAAGCATCGGCATCCTCGCCGGCGGCATCGCCCACGATCTCAACAACGTGCTCGCGCCCGTGTTGATGTCCGTGAACTTGATCGCCGCCCGCGTGCCGGATCCGGAAGTCCGGCGGATCACCGGCATCCTCGAGACCAGCGCGCTGCGCGGCGCCTGTCTCGTGCGCCAGATCCTCGCCTTCGCGCGCGGCACGACCGGCGAACGCATCGAACTCCCGCTCGGCTCCCTCATCAAGGAAGTCTCCCTGATGCTCGGTGAAACGCTGCCTCGCTCCATCGCCATCGAGACCGACGTGGCGCAAGATCTCAGACCGGTCATCGCCGACGGCACCCAGTTGAGCCAGGCGATCATGAACCTCTGCGTGAACGCGCGCGACGCCATGCCCAACGGCGGCCGGTTGCTCATCCGCGCCATCAACCTCAATCTCGGCGCCGCCATCGTCCGCAGCCACCCGCAGGCCGGCGCCGGACCGCACGTGCTGATCACGGTCGAAGACACCGGCACGGGGATGAGTCCTGAAGTCATGAACCACATCTTCGAACCCTTCTTCACCACCAAGGGCGCCGGCAAAGGCACCGGACTCGGACTCTCCACCGTGCTCGGCATCGTCAAAGGCCACGGCGGCTTCATCGACGTCCAGAGCGAGATCGGGCGCGGGACGCAATTCAGCCTCTACTTACCGGCCGCAGCGGGCACGGTCGCAGCGACCGGCGAAGCCAAATCCGAACTGTTTCGCGGCAACGGCGAAACAATCCTCGTGATCGACGACGAAACTCCGATCCGCGAATTGCTTGGGCCGGTCCTCGAGCACTTTGGCTATCGTCCGCTGCTGGCCGCCGACGGCCTTGAGGGACTCAGCCTCTTCCGCACGCGTCGCTCGGAAATCTCGGTCGTCATTACCGATCTCATGATGCCGACCATGCAAGGCCCGGAAGTGATCGCCGAACTCCGCGAAATCGATCCCGACGTCCGCATCGTCGCCATGAGCGGCGCCATCGACCTGCAGGCGCGCGTGGAGGAAATCCCCGGGCGCCTCGCCCTGCTGCACAAGCCCGTGACCACCGAGCGCCTGCTGAGCGTTTTGAGAAGCGTCCTCCCTCCCCCGCACTGCCTCACGCATTGATTCCGCGCGGCCGATCGCCGGTCGCGAGCACTTTCAAGAAAGGCGTAGCCGTGTTGGAGCGCAGCGACAACGTGGCCGCCACGCTCAAGCGCAGCGAAAGCGCGGCTATTCAAGAACGGCCGCGAGCTTACCGTTTTGACTCGGCGCGGCGCGCGGCAATTTTCCCCTCGTGGCGCTGCGCTACCTCACCATCGATTTCAACTCGTTCTTCGCCTCCATCGAGCAGCAGGAGCGGCCGGAGCTGCGCGGGAAACCCGTGGGCATCGTGCCGGTGATGGCGGAGACGACCGGCTGCGTCGCCGTGAGTCTCGAAGCGAAAGCGGCCGGCCTCAAACGCAACGCACGCGTCGCCGAAGCGCGGCAGATTTGTCCGGGCATCGAGATCGTCGAGGCGCGGCCGGAGGTTTACATCAACTACCATCGCCGCCTGCGCGACGCGATCGCCTCGTGCACGCCGGAGTTGACCGTGCAATCGATCGACGAGGTCACCGCGTGCGTCGCCGGTCTCGTCAACTCGCGCGCGGACGCCGAGAAACTCGCGCACGCAATCAAAACGAAGATCGCCCGCGAGGTCGGTCCGCTCCTGCGCAGCTCGATCGGCATCGCGCCGACATGGCTGCTGGCGAAAGTCGCATCGGACATGCAGAAGCCGGACGGGCTCGTGATTCTCGACGATGAAGATCTGCCCGGAAAACTCCTGCCTCTCGCACCCGGCGACATCGCCGGCATCGGGCCGAACATCCAACGCCGCCTCGGCGAACACGACATCACGACGATGGAGCAACTCTGGGCCGCGAACGTTCCCGTGTTTCGCGGCGTGTGGGGAGGCGTGCGCGGCGAGCAGATTTGGAGGCTGCTGCACGGTGAGGATCTGCCCTACTTCGAGCAGAAGACAGGGCAAACGATCGGTCACGGCAACGTGCTGCCGCCCGAGCGGCGCCACGCCGATGCCGCTCTCGCCGCGCTGCATCGCCTGCTGCAAAAAGCCGCGATGCGCCTGCGGCACTCGCAACTCTACGCCGGTGCGCTCAGCGTGTCGGTCGACTACGTCGGCGACCAGAGCTGGGCCGGGGAAACGACGCTGACCGAGACGCAGGACACGCTGCGGCTCACGCATGCGCTGAACGATCTGTGGGCGCGGCGCCCCGCGAAATTCGCGCGGCTCAAACCGCTGCGCGTCGGCGTGCACCTCACGCGCCTCATCGATCTGAAGCTGCACACGCCCGACCTCTTCGAGGAGAAAACGGAAAAATCGCGCGGCGAACTTTTCAAGGCCGTCGACCACCTCAACAAGGTTTTCGGCAAGAACACCGTCTACCTCGGCGGCGCGCACGGCGCGACGAAGGATGCGCCGATGCGCATCGCCTTCACGCGCATTCCGGAGCCGGAGATCGAGGAAATCGATCGCAGTTACGAAGGGCGGCTCAAGAAACCGGCGAAGAAGCTCCCGCCGCCGGCGGAGCCGGAGGTGTGGTGAGACTGCGCTCGGCAGTCCGGCGTCGCCCCCTGCATTTTCGCTCGCGCAACTTGCAGGAGCGGCTTTACGCCGCGACACGAACGCGGCGCCGGATACGCAGCCGATCGCGGCGTAAAGCCGCTCCTACAACTGGCCCGGGCTTGGGGTAGCGCGGTGCTTCAGTCCGCGTCGGAGGATTCTCAGCGCGGGCTAGAGCACCGCGCTACCGTGCCGCGAAGTCGAGGCGCTGCACTTCGCCACGCGTTCTCGCCCGATCGCGTTGAGGTCAAGGCGCTCCACCTGATTGCTCGGGCAAGTTGTGCGTAGGAGATGACCTGCGCGGGCGCGCCGGCGGGAGATTTTCGGCGCTTTTCTCCGCGCGGAATCTGCGTCTAGTTCACGACGCATGGAAACGCTGCGCCCTCTCGACGTGCAACTCATCGGCTCGGAAATCGCCATCCGCTGGAGCGACGGCGCGGAGAGCTACCTGGCAGCGGACAAGTTGCGCGCGAACTCGCCGAGCGCCGAGGTGAAGGGCGAGCAGGATATTTTCGGCCACCAATACGGCGGCGAAGCGAAGAAGAGCCACGCCGGCGTCGCGGTGGTCGGCTGGGAGCAGGTCGGCAACTACGCGATCCGTTTCGATTTCAGCGACGGACACCGGACGGGGCTCTACAGCTACGCGTTGCTGCGGGAGCTGGGA
The DNA here is from genome assembly GCA_016187945.1 of Opitutia bacterium. Lineage (GTDB taxonomy): Bacteria > Verrucomicrobiota > Verrucomicrobiia > Opitutales > Opitutaceae > Didemnitutus. Next base: position 275,872 of record JACPIT010000002.1, on the reverse strand, counting down.
GCCAGTTGAGCCGGACTCATGCAGGCGCCCGCGAATTTCGCGAATTCGCGCGAATGAAAAATCGTCGCTCTCCGGGTCGATCGATCGGTGCGCTCCATTGAGCAGACGGAGAGGAGATTCCCCTCTGAATTCGTGACAATTCGCGCCATTCGCGGGAGGTCTTCTAAATGAGCCCGGCTGAGCTGAAAGCGGCGACGGCGCGATTCTCGAATTGTCGAAAAAAATCGCGCGCGAACGACGCGACACGGCACTTCATGGAGGCGGGGCCATCAGCCCCGCGTGGCATGAGCATCGCTCACGTAATCCCGCGGGGCTGATGGCCGCGCCTCCAATCGGAAGGATCGCGTGGCGGCTCACCGGCCGGCGACGAGGCCGCGATCGCTCGACGTCACGAATTTGAGGAAGGCTTTGAACTCCTCGCTCGAGGCGAGTGCGTGCGAACCCATGGCGTCGAGCGCTTGCGTGCGGTTGTGGCCGGCGCGGTAGAAAAGACGGAAGGCGTGCTTCACGGCGTCCATGCGCTCGGGCGTGAAGCCGTGACGCTCCATGCCGATTTTGTTGATCGAACGGGCGATCGCGGGATTGCCGTCGGCGATGAGGAACGGCGGGACGTCCTGCACGACCTTCGACATCGCGCCGACCATCACGTGCGCGCCGATGCGGCAGAATTGGTGCACGCCGCACTTCGCGCCGAGCGTGACGTGGTCGTCGACGATCACGTGGCCGGCGAGGCCGACGGAGTTGCTCGCGATGAGATGATTGCCAATCTGGCAGTCGTGCGCGACGTGGCAGTAGGCGAGCAGGAGGTTGTCGTGGCCGATGGTGGTGAACTCGCCGTCGTTCGTCGCGGCGTGGACGCTGACGTATTCGCGGAAGACGTTGCGTTCGCCGATGCGCGTGCCGGGGCGGCCGCCCTTGTATTTCAAGTCCTGCGTCTTGGTGCCGATGCAGGTGAACGGGTAGATTTCGCACTGCTTCCCGACGAAGGTGTAGCCTTCGACGGTGGCGTGGTGGTGCAGGATCGTGCCGTCGCCGATCGTGGATTCGCGGCCGACGAACGAGTAGGCGCCCAAGGTGACATCGGCGCCGATCTGCGCGCCGGGCTCGACGATGGCGGTCGGATGAATGTTCGACGCCATGGCTCAGTCCATCTGGCTGGTGTCGACGAGCGCGAACATGAGTTCGCCCGACGAGACAACCTGGCCTCCGACGGAGCATTCGCCTTCGGCGCAGGCGATCGTGCCGCGCGATTTCGTGATCTTCACCTTGATGCTGAGCTGATCGCCGGGGCGGACGGGTTTGCGCCACTTCACCGCGTTGCAGCTCATGAAGAGCGCGGTCTTGTTCTCGATGCCGCTCGTGCGGCGGATGAGGAGGATGCCGGCGGCCTGCGCCATCGCCTCGATCTGGAGGACGCCGGGCATGACCGGGTTGCCGGGATAGTGGCCTTGGAAAAACGGCTCGTTGATCGTGACGTTCTTGATCGCGGTGAGCGTGTCGTCGCTGAGCTCGACGACGCGGTCGATCATCACGAACGGGTAGCGGTGCGGGATCGTGTCGAGCACGCGGCGGATATCGAGCGTGCTCTCGGTGGTGATCTCGGCCTTGGGCGCGGCGGGCTTGGCGGGCTTCTTGCCGCCTTTTTTCCACGCGTCGTATTTTTCGAGGAGGAGCTTCGTCAGCTCGGCGTTGATCGCGTGACCGGGACGCGTGGCGACGATGTGGGCCTTCAGCGGGACGCCGAGGAGCGTGATGTCGCCGACGATGTCGAGAATCTTGTGGCGGACGAACTCGTCGGCGAAGCGCAGCGGCTCCTTCGAGATGATCTTGTCGCCCTTGATCACGACGGCGCAATCGAGCGAGCCGCCCTTGATCTTGCCCATCTTGAGCAAGCCTTCGATGTCCTCGTAAACCGTGAAGGTGCGCGACGCGGCGACCTGCGTGACGTAGACGTCGGGATCGATCGTGAGCGACAGGTGCTGGGTGTGAATGCCGCGATCGTCGGCGCTGGTGCAGGAAATTTTCAGGCCGTCGTAGGGCAGCGCGATGACGGAGGAGTTGCCGCGCGAGACCGAGATGGGCTCGGTGAGGGTGAAGTATTCGCGGTCGGCGTCCTGCTCGACGGGCTCGCCCTGCTGGACCATCTTCACGAACTCGCGGGCGGAGCCGTCCAGGATCGGCGGCTCGCCGGCGTCCATTTCGATGAGGAGATTGTCGATGCCGCAGCCGCTGAGGGCGCTGAGCACGTGCTCGACCGTGTGGATTTTCGCGTGGCCCTGCTGGATCGTCGTCGCGCGCACGAGGTCGGTGACGAGGTCGACACGCGGCTTGATTTCCGGATGGCCGTGAAGGTCCATCCGCTTGAACACGATGCCGTGGTTCGTCGGCGCGGGCTTGAAAGTCATGTGCACGGCGTCTCCAGTGTGCAGGGCATTGCCCTTGATGGAGACCTCGCGCAGAAGGGTGCGCTGCTTCATGTGGGTGTCCGGCGGAGTGTCCGGAGGCCCTTGGAAATGACAAGCTTGGAGATAGTCAGCGCGCGTCGCAGTGAGGCCGATCGCACCCGTGGCGGGCCGGGAAGGAAATTACCCGAGACGGCTGTTGACAGAGGGAAAACCCGCTGGGTATTCCTGTCACCTTTCCAAACTCAACTTCGATCCGAATTCGTCATGCCCGCAGCCAACGACCTCCGCAAAGGCCAAGTCATCAAATTCAACGGCGAGCCGCACCTCGTCATGGAGACCCAGCACCGCACGCCGGGCAACCTCCGCGCCTTCGTGCAGGTTAAGATGCGCAATCTCCGCTACGGCAAGTCGCTCGAACAGCGCTTCAACTCGCCGGATCCCGTCGAAGTCCTCCCGACCGATCGCCGCACGCTCGAGTTCAGCTACGCGGACCGTGAGACGTTCTCGTTCATGGACCCGGAGACGTTCGAGACCTTCGAGCTCACCGCCACCATGATCGGCGACTCCAAGAACTACCTCGTCGCCGGCGGCAAAGCCGAAGTGCTCTTCATCAACGACAATCCGGTCACCATCGACCTGCCCTCGACCGTCACGCTCAAGATCACGGAGAGCGCCGACGGCGTGAAGGGCGACACCGCCTCGAACGTCCAGAAGCCCGCCACCTGCGAGACCGGCCTCGTGATCCAAGTGCCGCTCTTCATCAAGGAAGGCGAACTCGTCCGCGTCAGCACGCTCGACGGCACCTACATGGGCCGCGCTTGAGCGACGCTTTTTTGTAGGAGCGGCTTTACGCCGCGATTCGAGCGCGGCAGGCGCTTCGAACCAATCGCGGCGTAAAGCCGCTCCTACAGTTTCCGTTCGCAATTTTGCAAAAAACCCGCGGCACACGCCGCGGGTTTTGTTTTGTCGGAGCGCAGCAAGACCGCAGCCCCGACGAGCCGGAAAGACGCCCGCGGGACGCGGGCACTCCGCCCAATCTCAGGCCGCGAGCGACGCAGCCCGCCGCCGGCGCAAGATCACCAGACCCAGCGACGCTGCACCGACGAGCGCGGCGTAGGTCGAGGGCTCGGGGACGGCCGACGCCTGACTCACCGTGAAGCTCGTGAGATTCACGTTCGCGAACTGGTTCGAGCCGCTGCCGAAGCGCAGAGCGAGCGCGTCGAAATCCACCGTCGGGTTCGTGCTGTCCGTCATCAGGAACGACGCGTTGGAGAAGTTTCCGCCCGTGAGCGCCGTCGTCATGCTCAACGTGCCGGCATCGTAGCTGAGCGTGAACGAGAGCGCGTAGCTGGTGTTGGCCTGGAAGTATCCCGTCATGCCGCTGCTTGAGGCGAGCGAGGTCCAGTTGCCCGCCGTCCCGAGCAGATCCGTGCTGGTCGTCGTCGTGCGCTCGTAGGAGTTCAGCGAGAGGTTGGTCGTATTGCCACCGCCGACCGTCGAGCTGCCGGAAAACACCGCGTAGCCCACATCGCCATTGTAGCTCGCGTCGGTGGAACTGAAGGCGTCGGTGGCGCGGAAACCGTTCGCGCGCGAGTCCACCAACGCGAGGCGCAGGTTGCCCGCGGTGGCGCCCATCGCGCCGGTCGTGAAGTTCAACGTGATCATCGTCGCCGTGCTGCCGATCGTCACGAGCGGGAAATAGCCGATCGCCATGCGGCTGGAGGTCGAATTCATCGTCCAAAGCTGCCCGGTGGACGAAGCGACCATCTGGCCGGCCGCGTTCACCACCCACTGCGTGTTCGTCGAGGTGATGTCGGTGGAGAGGATCGTCGGACTGGAGCTGCTGGTCGACGCTCCGTTCGCGCCGTGGATGCGGTCGGTGTCGGTCATCGTATCGTTGACGAGGTAGGTCTGCGCCACGCCGCTCGAGGCGCCGAACAGGCACATCGAGACGAGCGTCGCGCAACCGAAGAGCCGCGCGATCCTTGGAACGAGCGGCGGGGGTATCGGGGTGTTTTTCATTTGGGTTTCAGGGGACAAAAATTCGCTCAACGCGTGATCCGGAGGCGGAAAAACGCGTTCGGCTTCTCCGCGAGCGGGGCGTAGATCGCGTGCCAGGTCTCCACGCCGTCGGCGCTCGCCTCGAGTTCGTGGAGCACGCCGCTCGTCGTCCAACTCGCGAGATCGCTCGACACCTCGACGGCGTAGCCGAGATCGGCGCGGCTCGCGGGACGGCGATACGTGTAGACCCACGCGCCCGACACGACCTCGACGCGCTGCCACTCGGCGGGCAACTGGTCGCGCGGGCCGACGCCGAGCGCGTATCTCGTCAGATTCGAAACGCCGTCGCCGAGCGCGCTAGCGTTCGGTCCGCTGACGGCCGCGTTGGCCTGCTCGTCCGCGGAAAAATTCTGGAGCTGCCACGCGTCGAAGCCCGTCGCCAGCGTCAACGTCGCGGTCGCGCTGAACGTGTCGCCGCCGGCGTTGGTGACGACCACGTCGTAACTGCCCGCGTCGGACGCCGCGACGGCGGCGATCGTGTGGCTGGCGGAGTTCGCGCCGGAGATCGGCGCCCCACCCTTGCGCCACTGATACGCGAGCGTGCCTTCGCCGGTGGCGGCGACGCTGAACGTCACCGCGGCGCCCGCGAGCGCGGTCTTTGCCTGCGGTTGCGCCGTGATCGTCGGCGCGGCAGGCGTGTCGGCGACGTAGGCGGTGCGCAGCCAGTTGTCCTTGCTCCACGTCAGCACGCCCGCGCCGGCGCCAGCCTCGAGGATCGCGGGCAACTCGGCCGGATCGTCCATAGGCGGCGCGGCATACGGGAGCTGGTTTTCGGCGAGCGTCCACGCAAACGGAACGATCGTCGCCTGGAACGGCCCGAGCGGGCTGCCCGCGTCGGTGCTGTTGCCGCGCACTTCGGTGAACGAGCCGTCGTCGTTGTTGAATCGGTAGATCGTGTCGAGCGCGAGAATCTTGCCGGTGTAGGCGGCGTTCGACGGGTCCGTCTGGTTGTTGCGCAGCGGCGTGAGGCAGTCGGAGTAGATCGATTTCTCGACGAGGATCGCGCCGCCCTCGGTCGAGATCGTGCCGTTGAGAAACGGGCGGAGCTTGTAGGGGCTGCCGTTGTTGAACGACGTGAGCTGGCTCGCGGTCAGCGTCGCGGCGGCCTTCGCGTCGCGCAGGCGGCGGGCCGCGAGCGCGACGGTGTCGTCGACGTAGAGGTTGTAGTTATGGACGTTGCCGCCGCGCAGGCGCGGGACGACGCGGTCCCAGAGATTCTTGAGCCACTGGTGGTGGAACGTGGCGCTGAGCGTGGCGTTCTCGGACTTGAGCGAGTTCGCGCCCATCAGGTGGCACTTGTCGTGGCCCTGGCTGATGGTCGCGATGTCGTCGACGGTGAGGCCCGCGGTGTCGCGCAGGAATTTGTAGCCGGCGTAGGCGCTCTTGTTCGCCTCGAGCGCGGCGAGTTGCTGGCGCACCCAACTGTCGGGGTTCGTCGCGCCGTCGTCGCCGACGTAGCGACACCACGAGAGCGTGACGTTCGAGGTGCCGGCCTTCATGTCGACGATTCCGTCGTAGGCTTTGGTGAACGTGCAGTGGTCGATCCAGATGTTGGAAACTGCGCCGCCGTTGCCGAGCGTGATGAAGTCCCAGTCGTTCGAGTCGTAATCGCCCTTCGACGCCTCGTCCCACTCCCAGAGTTCGTCGAACTTCAGGTTGCGGATGACGATGTTCGACGTGCCTTTGACGTTGAAGTTGCAGTGGCGGATCGTCGCGCCGTTGGCGGAAAAAATCGTGAGCCCGCTCTTCGCCTTGATGTCGAGGACGCCGACGCCGGTCACGAGGAGCACCGGGTGGAGCTTCGGCGTGGCGTGCGCGCGCAGGGCGTTGCTGGTGAGGTTCTGCACGGTCGCGCCGACTTCATTCCAGCCGAGATTCAAGTCGGCGGTGATCTCGATGACTTTCACGGCGCCGGCGGTCTTGTTGGCGTCGATCACCGCCTGCACGAATTCCTGCGGCGTGCCGACCTTGCGGTAAGCCGGATCGCTCTCCGCAATGACGCCGCCGCCGGTCGTGCCGCTGCCGACCGTCGCCCAGCCGGTCAGGTTGAACGCCGTCTTCGACAAGCCGCTCGCGAGCGTGAGCGAGGCCGCCGCGCTCGTCGCGGAGCCGGCGCTGTTGGTAACGACGACGCGGTAGCTCGCGAAATCGCCACTCTGCACGCTGGCGATCGTGAAGCTCGCCGCGGTGGCGCCAGGGATGTCGGTTTCGTTTTTCTGCCACTGGTAACTCAACGGCGCGCTGCCGCTGGCAACGACGCGGAACGTCGCGCTGCCGCCGAGCGCAGCGGATTGCGCGGCGGGCTGCGTCGTGATCGTCGGCGCGACCGCTTGCACGGTGAGCGTGGCCGCCGCGCTCGTGACGGAGCCGACGGCGTTCGTGACCACGACCGTGTAGCTGCCCGCGGACGCGAGCGTGACGCCGGTGAGCGAGAGCGTCGCGGACGTGGCGCCCGCGAGATCGGCGTCGTCTTTTTTCCACTGGTAGCTGAACGGCGCGGTGCCCGACGCGGTGACGCTGAACGTGACGTTCGCGCCGTCGTTCACGGTCTGCGCTTGCGGCGGCGTCGTGATGGACGGCGCGACGGCCGCGAACGTCGTGAGCGTCGCGACCGCGCTCGTGGTGGAGCCGAGGCTGTTGGTGACGACGACGGTATAGTCGCCGGCGTCGTTCGCCGTGACGCCTGCGAGCGTGAGCGTCGCGGCGGTGGCGCCAGCGATGGCTTCGCCGTTCTTGCGCCACTGATAACTGAGCGGCGCGGTGCCGCCGGCGACGACGGTGAACGTCGCGCTGCCGCCGAGGGGCACGCTTTGCGAGGCGGGCTGAGTCGCGATCGAGGGCGCGCTCGGACCGGCGGCTTCGACGCGGTAAGTCATCGCGCTGAGCGTGAAGCCGCTGATCGAGTTCGAGCCGCCCGCGACGCGGATCGCGAACTCGTCGAACGAGACCGTGCCGAGCGAACCGCTGGCGGAGTCGGTGGCGGAAATCGCGTAGTCCGTCGTCGCGCCGCCGTTGAGCTGGAGCGAGACGTCGGTCGTGTTCGCGTTGCGCGTGATCGTCAGCGCGACGGCGTAGGTCGTCGACGCGGCGAACGCCGCGGGCGCGCCGGTGGCCGCGGGCGTGCCGAGCGCGGCGTATTCGCCGGTCGTGCCCATGAGTTGCTGCTCGTTGGCCGAGCCGGACGACGGCGTGCGGCCGTAGAGCGCGCCGGTGCCGGCGCCGAGCGAATAGCTGGCCATGTAGCCGGTGTCGTTCACGAACGCCGCGCTGCTGTCCCCGCTCGGATTCGCGGCGAGCGCGGTGCCGTGGGTGTTGAAGAGGCCGATGCGCAGCGCGTTCGTGGTGCTCGGCAACGTCGCGCCGGTTTGCAGCGTGAAGCCCAGCGTGAGTTTCTGGCCCGTCGCGATCGTCACCGCCGACGGCAGGTGCGTGACGAACATCGACGACGAGGTCTGCGCCTCGGTGAACGTGACGCTCTTCGCGCCGTTGTCGGTCGCGATGGCGTCGGCGGTGCGCGACTTGAACCACGTCAGCGTGGAAACGTCGACCGCCGTGGTCGCCGCGCCGGTCGTGAGCACGGAGACGACGTTCGACGGCAGACTCGTGCCCGTCGCGTGCACGGCGCGGACGCGGTAGTAATACGCGGTGCCGGAGGCGAGGCCGGTGACGGCGCGGCTGAGATCGGCGCCGACCTCGAGGTTTTGGTAACCCGCGAGGAGCGTCGCGAAATCGCTGCGCGCGGAAACGTCGAGCCGGTAGCTCGTCGCGCCGACGACGGACGACCACGCGGCGATGAAGCTCGTGTTGGCGACGTCGCTCGCGTCGGTGGCGACGGGCGCGGCCGGTGCGGCGTTGACGGTGAGCGTGGCAGTCGCGCTCGTGACGTCGCCGTGGCTGTTGCTGACGACGACGGAGTAGTCGCCCGCGTCGCCGAGCGCGGCGGCGGCGATCGAGTAAGTCGCGGAAGTGGCGCCGGTGAGCACGTTGCCGCCCTTGCGCCATTGGTAGCCGAGCGGCGCGCTGCCCGTGGCGACCACGGTGAGCTGCACGGCGTCGCCCTCGGTGACGGTCTGCGACTGCGGCTGCGTCGCGATCGCGGGCGTTTGCGGCTCGCTGACGGCGAGCGTCGCCGCGGCGGAGGTGACGCTGCCGAACGCGTTCGTGATCGTGACGGTGTAGCTGCCGGCGTCGGCGAGTTGCGCGGTGGCGAGCGTGAGCGACGCGGCGGTGGCGCCGTCGAGCGCGGCGTCGTCTTTTTTCCACTGGTAGGAGAACGGCGCGGTGCCTGACACGGAGACGGCGAACGTCACGCTCGCGCCGACGAGCACGGACTGGCTTTGCGGCGCGGAGAGGACGAGCGGCGGCGATTGGAGAAAGGTCTCGACGGCGCCGAGGTCGGGCGCGCCTTCGTAGGCGGCGGCGGTGTCGTAGGGCAGCCAGGCGACGACGTCAACCGGCGGCAGCGCGCCGGCGTTGAGGAGTGCGCTGCCGGAAACGGGGCGGCCGAAATCGCCGAGCGCGACGCTGCCGTCGGCGGCGCGGGCGAAGCCGTTCGCCGGCGCGGCGAGCGTGACGAAGCCGCTCGCGTAGGCGGACAGGCTGCTGTCGTTGATGCTCGGGCCGCGGCTCGACGAGCCGGTATACCAGAAGACGTTCGTCGCTCCGGTGGCCGCGCCGCTGGCGGCGGCGTAGCGGTCGCTGATGCCCACGCGATTGCCGGCGCCGGTGCTGGCGGTGTAGAGCGAGACGTTGTTGTAGAACTTCGCGTCGCCGGAATCGAATTTGAAGTTTCCCTGCGCGTTGTCGAACGCGAGGCAGTTCACGAGCTGGATCGCGCCGGGGTTGCTGTTCCAGGTGAAGCCGTTCTTGCCGTTGGCGAACGCGATCGAGCGCGACACGTAGTGCGCGACGGCGATTTTTTCGCCGCCGAGCTTGAAGCCGTTGCGGTCGCCGGCGGGATTCTGCGTGCCGTCGGTCAGCGTGCCGTTGCTGTAGGCGATGCACTGATCGATGACGACGGGATCGATCGGGCCGGTCTCGGTCTTCGTGTAAAGATCCCACCCGTCGTCGATGTTGTGGTGCGAAACGCAGCCGCGGAAAACGTTGCCCGGGCCGGCGGTGAGTTTGCAGGCGAAGCCGTCGGCGTTTTCGCCGCCGTTCGGCGCGGAGTCGTAGTTGTCGTAGGACTCGCAGTTGAGAATCAGGTTGTGCGACGGCCACTCGGACTGGGGCGCGGAGGACGAGTAGCGCGCGATCTGGAGGCCGGAGTCGCGATTCTTCTGCGTGACGCAGAGCTCGACGATGTTGTGGTTGCCGGCGACGAAGATGCCGTTGTCGGCCGAGCCTTTCACCTCGAGGCCCTTGAGGTGCCAGTAGTCGCCGCCGAGGAAAACGCCGCGCGGATTGCTGACCGACGACGTGCTGCCGTAGGGCTGCGACGAGAAATCGAGGAGCGGTTTCTCCATCGCGCCGCCGGGCGGCGTGTAGGCGAAGAGGCGTTTCGGCAGGCCAGCCGAGCCGCTGTTGCCGCGCGCGATCGTGAGCTGCACCGACGACGCGTAGGTGCCGCCGCGCACGTAGATCGTGCCGCCGGCCGGGACGAGCGCGATCGCGTGCGCGAGCGTCGTCGGCTGCGCGTAAGTGCCGGGGGCGTCCGCCGTGCCGTCGGGCGCGACGAACAGCGCCGTGTCCGAACCGGCGGGCGGCTCCGTGACGGTGAGCGTCGCCGGAGCGGTGGTGGCCGAGCCGGCGTCGTTCGTGACCGTGACGGTGTAGTCGCCGGCGTCGGCGGTGGTGACGTTCGAGAGCGTGAGCACGCGCGAGGTCGCACCGGAGAGCGGCGTGTTGTTCTTGCTCCACTGGTAGGCGAACGGCGCGCTGCCGCCGGCGGTGACCGTGAACGCGACCGCTCCGCCGACGACGACAGATTGCGAGCCGGACTGCTCGAGGATCGTCGGCGGCGTGACGACGCCGGTGAGCGACAAGGTCGCCGCGGCGCTCGTGACCGAGCCGGCGGAATTGCTGACGACGACCGTGTAATCGCCGGCGTCAGCCGCGGTGACGTTGGCGAGGGCGAGCGTGTCGGAGAGCGCGTCCGGGAGCGGCTGGCCGTCCTTGCGCCATTGGTAGGCGAGCGGCGCGCCGCCGGCGGCGACGACCGTGAACGTCGCGGTGCCGCCGGCGTCGACCGTGAGCGAGGCGGGCTGCGTCGCGATCGCAGGGGCGACGACGGTGTTGGCGACGGTGAGCGTCGCGGTCGCGCTGGTGACGGAGCCTTTGGCGTTGCTGACCGTCACGGTGTAGTCGCCGGCGTCGAGCTCCTGCACTTCGGCGATGGCGAAGCTCGCGGCGGTGGCGCCCGCGATGGCGTTGCCCGCTTTTTGCCACTGGTAGGACAACGGCGCGTCGCCCGCGGCCACGACGGTGAACGTCGCGCTCGCCGCGGCGCCGGAACCGAGGTTGACCGACTGCGATTGCGGCTGCGTCGTGATCGTCGGGCTGCCGTCCGCCGCGGCGGTGAAGGCGACGCTGACGTTGTCGATCGCGAGCGTGTCGTGCGAACTGGTGGAAGTGGCGGCGTCGTTGGAAATCGCCCAGCGAAACCAGATCGAACTGCCGACCGGCACGCTGGCCGCCACGCTCGTCACCGCGTGCTGCGTGCTCGCGCCGGCGGCGCCGTTGAGCGTCGTCTGCGTGAGCGCCGGCAAGGTCGTCCAGCCGGACGCCGCGGACAAATCGCCCGCGCTCGCGCCGACGCGGTATTGGACCGTGCAGGTGAGCGTGCGCTGGTTGGTGCCTTCCTTCCATTGCTCGGCGACGTAAGCGAGGTCGAAGGCCGTGAGTTCGCGGCCGCTGTTGTTGACGAACTGCAACCCGAGGTAGGTCGTGGTCGTGGAGACGCGCGTGTGATACGCGAGCGCGCGCTCGGCGACGCCGCTGCTCCCCACGCTCGCGATGACGAGATCGGCGAGATTGCTCGTGCCGTCCGAGACGACGGCGGACGTGTTCACCGTGCCCGCGCTCGTGACGGCATACCAGCCGGGCAGCGTCGAGTCGTTCGCCCACGTGAAACTCGCCGTCGGCAACGTGTCGAAATTCTGCGTGTAGGCGGAGCCGGTGAGGCTATACGTGCTCGCGCCCGTCGTGCCGCTCGCGGCGATGCCGATCGATCCGAGCAGCGGCAGCGCAGTGGCCGACCACAGGACCGAAATTCGCGACCAGGTGAACGCGCAGCCCAAAACGGAGCTGCCGCTCGCGCGCAAGAGAGAGCCGACCATGGCGTAGGGGTTGGGTGAGGACGGGGGTAACGAACGCTCCGGCGGCAAAAAGGGGGAACCGACGCGACGTTCACTAATGAAACTTCGATTCAATGTTGAACATGCCGCCGCGCGCGCCAACGCGCCTGTCGTGCGCATCGTTGACGAGATGCGGCGCCGGACGGCGCGGCACCTTCTCGCTCGCGCGCGGTCCGGCGTGGGTCGGCTTCCGTCGCGTCCGACGACGCCTGACGCGGCGGGCGCCCGCGCTTGGAGTCGCGCTCACGCGATCGCAGCGGGCGTGTCGTCAGGATCGCGCCGAGTGAAACGCGCCCGCACGGATGGCGCGATCGCCGCGTTGAATCGTCCCGCAGAACGATCGCACGCGCGGGCGCGGGCAACGCCGGAGCGCGACGAGATTCCCGAGCGCGTCAGGTCCGCGACGACAGAGCGGGACGGGAAATATCCGGCCGGCGCGACCCGCTCGAGCGGCGTCGATTTTTTCCGTCCGACCTGTTCCGTGCCTTCCACGGTTCCGCGGAAGACGCGGAGGGCCGGGTTCGCGCGAGGCCGCGAACAGGGCGATTCGCGCGCCCGGGCGAATCGCGGCGAAAGCCGCTCCGACGATTTTCGCCGCTCAGCCGTTCAGCGCGGCGATCGCCGCGCGGTAGGCCGCGGCGACTTCGTCGACGTTGCTCGCGGTGACGTTCAAGTCCCGCAGCAAGCCATCGCGCAGCCCGTAAATCCAGCCGTGCACCGCGACCGCTTGGCCGCGCGTCCACGCGTCCTGCACGATCGTGGTCTGGCAAACGTTCACGACCTGCTCGACGACGTTCAACTCGCACAGCCGCGCGCTGCGCGCCGTGTCGTCGGGCAGCAAGTGCAGGCAGCCCTCGTGCTTCGCCTTCACGTCCTGCACGTGCCGCAGCCAGTTGTCTGCCAAGCCGACGCGCTCGCAGCGCAGCGCCGCCTGCACGCCGCCGCAACCGTAGTGGCCGACGACCATGACGTGTTTCACCTTCAACACATCGACGGCGAACTGGAGCACCGAGAGGCAATTCAGGTCGGTGTGCACGACGACGTTCGCGATGTTGCGATGCACGAACACTTCGCCCGGCAGCAGGCCGACGATCTCGTTCGCCGGCACGCGCGAGTCCGAACAGCCGATCCACAGATACTCCGGGCTCTGCTGGCGCGAGAGTTTTTGGAAAAATTCCGGATCGCGCCGCTTGATCGCCTCGGCCCAGGCGCGGTTTTGCTCGAACAGATGCGGGAGCTGCTGCATGCGCCGGCGAAGTTGAGTGAATCCCCCGCACGAGGAAAGCCAATCCGGACACTCCGACTCGCGCGCCCTTGCTGGCGCGGCGACGGCGGCTAACGTCCGCCGCGTGATCGCTCCCCTCGCCCGTTGCCTCACCTTAGCGGTCGCGCTCCTCGGCGCGCCGCTCGTTCTCGCGCGCTACGATTTCGGCCCGTGGCCGGCGGGACAATCGCCCGACGAAATCGGGAAACGCGTCGCCGCAAATTTCGTCGCGCGCCCGCACCTGCCGATGTGGGAGCAGAAATTCATCCACTACGCCGAAGCCTGCGCCTGGTATGGCGCGTTTCAGTTCGCCCAAGTCACGCACGACGACACTCTGCGCGGCCAACTCACCGCGCGGCTCGAGCCGCTCTTCGGTCCCGAAAAAAATCTCGTGCCCGAGCCGTTCCACGTCGACGGCACCGTCTTCGCCATCGTGCCGCTCGAAGCCTACATTCAGACTCGCGACTCGCGCGCGCTCGAACTTGGCAAGCGCATGGCCGATCGCCAATGGGAGGGCGAGCCCTTCGGTCCGCGCTTCGCCAAGGACGGCGACAAAGCCTGGAAGGAAAACGTCGCCGCCGGCCTCTCGTGGCAGACGCGTTTCTGGATCGACGACATGTTCATGATCACGATGACGCAATCTCAGGCCTACCGCGCCACCGGAGATCGCCGCTACATCGAACGCGCCGCGCTCGAAGCCGTCGCTTATCTCGACCGCCTGCAACGTCCGAACGGCCTTTTCTATCATGCGCCTGAGGCGCCGCATCACTGGGCGCGCGGCAACGGCTGGATGGCCGTCGGCATGGCCGAGCTGCTGCGCCATTTGCCGGAAGACAGCCCGCATCGCGCGCGCATCCGCGCCGGCTACCGCGCGATGATGGCCGCGCTCCTCGCCCACCAGGACGAACACGGCATGTGGCGCCAATTGATCGACGGCCCCGATTCATGGCCCGAGACGTCCGGCACCGCGATGTTCACCTACGCGTTCATCACCGGCGTGCAACTCGGCGTGCTCGACGAAAAAACCTACGGCCCCGCCGCGCGCCGCGGCTGGCTCGCGCTCGTCGGTTATCTCGACGAAAACGCAAACCTCCGCGAGGTCTGCGCCGGCACCGGCACCAAGCCCGACCGCGAACACTATCTGAAACGTCCGCGCATCACGGGCGATTTCCACGGTCAGGCGCCGCTGCTCTGGTGCGCCGCCGCGCTCCGGCGCTGAGCGACCGCGACCTTGCCCGCCGTCCGGGGTCCGGCATGATGCGTGGCATGAGATTGCCGTTTCTGTTTTCGATCCTGCTGCCGGCCGCCATCCTCGCCGCGCCCCCCAGCGGCGCGGAATTCGTCCCGACCTGGGCGAAGTCGGCGATTTGGTATCAAATTTTCCCGGAGCGTTTCCGCAACGGCGACCCGACGAACGACCCGCGCATCGAAGACATCCGTGGCGCCGATCCGACCGATCCGCCGAAAGCGTGGCGCATCCACCCGTGGGGCAGCGACTGGTTCGAGCTGCAACCGTGGGAAAAACAGAACGGCGAACCCGAGCTCTGGAAGCATCTCATGCGGCGCCGCTATGGCGGCGACTTGCAGGGCATCGTCGACCAACTCCCCTACTTGAAGCGGCTCGGCGTCACCGCGCTCTACCTCAACCCGATCTTCGACTCGCCCTCGCTGCACAAATACGACGGCGCGAGCTACCACCACGTCGACCCGAACTTCGGCCCCGATCCCGCCGGCGACCGCGCGCTCATCGCGCGCGAAAATCCCGCCGACCCGAGCACGTGGGCGTGGACACGCGCCGACGAACTCGCTTTGCAGCTCGTCGACTCCGCGCACGCCGCGGGAATGCGCATCATCTTCGACGGCGTCTTCAATCACATGGGCGTGAACTCATTCGCCTTCCGCGACGTCGTGAAAAACCAGCAGCGCTCGCCCTACCGCGACTGGTTCACCGTAAAATCCTGGGACGACGCGGCCACCGGCACGAGGTTCGACTACGAGGGCTGGTTCGGCGCGAAGTCGCTGCCCGAGTTGCGCGAGGACGAGCACGGCATCGTCGCCGGTCCCCGCGCTTACATCTTTGCCGCCACCGAGCGCTGGATGAATCCGAAGGGTCGCGGCGCCGCGCACGGCATCGACGGCTGGCGCCTCGACGTTGCGTTCTGCGTCGCGCACCCGTTCTGGAAGGCCTGGCGCGCGCACGTCAAACGGCTCAACCCCGACGCCTACCTCGCCGCCGAGATCGTCGACGTGCCCGAGAAAACCGTGCCCTACGTGCAGGGCGACGAGTTCGACGCCGAGATGAACTACAACTGGGCGTTCACCGCTGTGGAGTTTTTCGTCGACCCGCCCGCGCTGCGGACCAGCGCAACCGAGTTCGACGCGAAGCTCCGTCACCTGCGCGAGCTCTACCCGCCCGGCGTCGCGAGTGTCATGATGAATCTCCTCGGCAGCCACGACACCAACCGCCTCAGCTCCTACATCCACAACCGCGGCATCGGCCGCTACCGCGACTGGGGCAAATTCTACACGCTCTCGAAGACCTCCGAAAACCCGCGCTACAGCGCCCGCCGCCCGAGCGACGCCGACCACGCGCTCCAGAAGCTCCTCGTGATTTTCCAGATGACCTACCCCGGCGCGCCGATGATTTATTACGGCGACGAAGTCGGCCTGTGGGGCGGCAACGACCCCGACGACCGCAAGCCGATGCTATGGCCCGACCTCGCCTACGCCGACGAAGTCTACGGCCCCGACGCACGCACGACGCACGCGCCCGACAAAGTCGAAATCCGCCACGACCTCTTCGAGCATTACCGAAAACTCATCGCCCTCCGTCGCGCCCACCCTGCCCTGCTCCACGGCGACTACCGCACGCTCGTCGCCGACGACGCGCGCGACGTCTTCGCGTTCGAGCGGACGCTCAGCGACGAACGCGTGCTCGTGATCTTCAACAATGCGGAGCAGCCCACGACGCATCTCGTGAGCAATCTCGACGACGGCGCCTACCGCGACGAAATCTCCGGCACCGTCCACCACGCTCACGACGGCCAACTCACCGTCGCGATCCCCGCCAAGTGGGCCGTCGTGCTCACTCGCCAGGCGTCTGGTCATCAGACTGGACTGTAGCGGCTTTACGCCGCGATTGCTGCGAGGCGTCTGCCATGTTCGGGTCGCGGCATAAAGCCGCTCCTACAAGCGGACGCCGCGCTCAGCCGGGATCATGCAGTTGCTGTGGGCCAGCGAGCTTGCTCGCGCTCCTTGGGCGCCCCGCCAGCGGGCTGGCCCACCCCCGCACTCTTCAGTCTTGGAATTTCGGAGGGAAATCGGGGCCAACTGAATGAGTCCGGCTCACACCACGCGCGCCCAGAGCACCTTGAGGTAGCGGCTTTCGAGGCAGTTCGAGTAAACGGGATGATCCACGCCCGGGCCGGTGCGGTCGAAGAGTTGCAGGCGGCGATTCAGGCGGTGCACGCCTTTGATCACGCATTCCTCAAAGGTCTCGAGCGAAACCAGGCCCGAGCATGAGCACGTGACGAACAGGCCGCCGGGCTTCACGAGGCTCGCGGCGATGGTGTTCAAGTCGGCGTATTTTCGCATGCCCTCGGCGGCGCCGGCGGGCTCGCGCGTCATGACGAACTTCGGCGGGTCGCACATCACGAGGTCGAACTGCTCGCCGTTCTTCTGCATCTGCCGCGCGTAGGCGAACGCGTCGGCGTGCACCCACTTCAGCTTGTTCGGAGAAACCTGATTGAGGTTCGCGTTGCGGCGGCCCTGCGCGACCGCCTTCTCGTCGAGATCGACCGCCGTCACCTCGGTCGCGCCGCCGAGCGCGGCGTTGATCGAGAAACCGCCGGTGTAGCTGCAAAGATCGAGCACGCGCGCGCCCTTCGCGAGCTGGCCGAAGCGTCGGCGGTTCTCGCGCTGGTCGCAGAAGAAACCGGTCTTGTGTCCCTCGGCGAAATCCACCTCGAAGCGGACGCCGTGCTCGCGGATGCGGACCTTGTCGGGCGCGCTCGCGGTGATTTCTTTCATCTGCGACGGCTTGATGCCTTCGAGGCTGCCGAGGTCGTGATCGACGTGCACGCGCACATGTTTCGTGCCGAGCATCTCGTGGAGCAGCGGCAGCCATTTCGGCAGCCGCAGAAAAATGCCGAGCGAGTAAACGTCGCAGAACAGCGTGTCGCCGTAGCGATCGATCGTGAGGCCGCTGATACCGTCGCCGTCGGAGCCGACGACGCGATACGCGTCGGTGACTTCGTCGAGTTTGAACAGATCGCGCCGCAGCGCGACGGCGCGGCGCAACGCCGTGTCGAAATATTCCTCGCCCACCGCCTCCGCCGTGTGGGTGACGACGCGGAGCGGCATCTTCGCGCGCGGGTTGAAGAGACCGGCGCCGATGCGGTTGCCGAACTTGTCGTAAACGGAAACGAAGTCGCCCGGTCGTGCGTCGCGCGAAACATCGCCGAGCATGCGCGGGAAAATCGCCGGCTGGAACGTGACGAACTTCAACTGCGCCCACGGCCGCGGCCACTGCGCCTTCTCCTCGGGCGTGGCGGCCCGCGCCTTCTCGCGCATCAGCGGATTCGGCTCCGGCGCGGCAGCGGGCTGGTTCTCGATTTCGTCGTCGTAGTCTTCGGCCATCGTCAGCCAACGGAAGCGCCGCCGAGCGCCGCGCGCCACTCATTTCTTACCGCTCCGAATTCTCAAGTGAGACCAGCTATCGACAAGGTGCGCCCGGTGCGCCAGTTCTCGTCCAAGCTCAATCTCAGACGCGCATGGCATTTTCCAACATCATCAGACCTCCACTGAGCGATGGTAGTCTTTATGCGTGTCCGTGCTGCGGAGAGCGCACACTTCCCGAGCGCGGCGCGTTCGACATGTGCTCAACGTGCGGCTGGGAGGATGACGGACAAGACGACCACGACGCCGACGAGGTGCGAGGCGGCCCGAACGGCACACTGAGTCTGACGCAAGCGCGCATTGCGTTTCGTGAGCGCCGAGTTCGCTGAACTTGATTGTTGTTCGTCCATGCGCACCGCACTTGTCGCGTCCATCCTTACAGCTTTCCTCATTGCCGGTTGCTTTCCTGGCGGCGGCACGCAGCGCAAGATTGCGGGTGAATTTCGGTTGGAGCGGTGGGAAGATGGAATCACGTATTATTTGCACAAGCGCGGTCATGACGACTCTGACGAGGGTGGCAGCGTCATCGGCGGAACTGTCGTTCGCATAGGATGGAGTAGTCGTCACATTGTGGTTCAGCGCTACTCGATCTATCGCGGCGATTTTGACGGCTGGATGATCATTGATGTTCAGACTGACAGCATCAGCGGACCTTTTTCAGACGCGCAGGTGCAAGCACGTGACGACGTGCGAGGGATTGCGACGTATCCTGTCGCAGAGGCGTGGGAGAAGCTGTGAGCTGACGGCACAGGCTACTGCCGAGGGAACCGCACCCAGTATTCGGAACCCGCGGGAAGTTGGCGCAAAAAGAGGCCGGTCCCGTGTGCACAGGACCGGCCAGGGGTGCCGAAAGCAACGGCGGCAAACTTTGTTTCGCGTCTTACGCGACGCGCTCGACGACGAGCGGCGGCGGGATCGGGCGCTTCGGGGCGAGGCGGTAGGCTTCCTTGAAGTAGTCGAGCGCCTGCTCGAGCTTCGCCTCGTCGTTGTAGTGAATCATCATCAGCGGCTCGCCTTGCTTCACCTGCGTGCCGACCTTCTTGATCTCGGAGACGCCGACCGCGTGGTCGACTTTGCCGTGCGCGTCCTTGCCGGCACCGAGGATCGAAACGCCCTTGGCGATGAACGACGCGTTGATCGTGTGCACGTAGCCGCGCTTCGGAGCAGGCAGCTTGCGAATGTGTTTCGCCGTCGGGAATTTTTCCGGGTGATCGATGAAGGAGGTGTCGCCGCCCTGAGCGCGGATCATGTCCTTGAACTTCTCGAGCGCGGAGCCGTCGCTGAGGTGGCGCTGCACGGTCTGCTTGGCGGAGAGCGTGGAGCCCGCGACGCCGGCGAGGCGCACGATTTCCATGCCGAGCTTGAGGACGAGTTCCTTCATGTCCTCGGGGCCTTCGCCCTTGAGGAGCTGGATCGCCTCCTTGATTTCGAGCGCGGTGCCGACGGAGTCGCCGAGCGGCTGGTTCATGTCGGTGACGAGCGCGACGCAGCGGCGCTTCATTGAGCGGCCGACGCGCGTCATGGAACGCGCGAGCTGTTTGGCTTGCTCGAGATCCTTGATGAAGGAGCCGTTGCCCCACTTCACGTCGATCACGAGGCCTTCGGCGCCTTCGGCGAGCTTCTTCGAGAGCACGCTGCCGGTGATGAGCGGGAGGCTCGGGATCGTGCCGGTGTCGAGGCGGAGGTCGTAGAATTTCTGATCGGCCGGAGCGAGTTCCTTGCTCTGCTCGACGATCGCGCCGCCGACGCGGGCGAGTTGATCGGTGAATTGCTGGATCGACAGGTGGCTCTTGAAGCCGGGGACGGCCGCGAGTTTGTCGAGCGCGCTGATGACGTATTGCTGTTCGACGCCCACCATCATCGGCACAACGACGCCGCTGGCCATCGCGAGTGGCGCGAGGACGAGCGCGGTTTTGTCGCCGACGCCGCCGGTCGAGTATTTGTCGATCTTCGGTTTGCTGATGTGTGACAGGTCGATCACTTCGCCGGACAGCATCATCTCCTCCGTAAGAATCGCCGTCTCCTGCGCAGACATGTTGGCGAAATAAATCGCCATCAGGAGCGCAGCGAGCTGGTGCTGAGGCATCTCACCGTCGAGGGTCGAGTCGATGATGAAGCGAATTTCCTCTTGGGTGAATTCGCCATTATCGCGCTTCTTCTCGATCAACGAGGTGAACGACGGCTTGATGAATCGGCGCGTCGGAATGGGACGTTTTCTCATGGAGTGTGTCACGGTGTATAAAAGAAGCCCGGCCGGGCCGGGCGGCGCAAAGCCCGCAAAGGCAAAGAGTTTCGAGGCTTTTAGCAAGCCTAAAGTAGCGGTAGCACGTGATTTCCGGAGTTATCAACCGGGCCGAGCCTCCCACCCTCGATCCCGCAAAAATCCTTCTTGCTCAGCGCCAAGCGCAATTTCTCAATGGCCGGATGGACCTTCCGTTTCACGTCGCCAGTCACGTCGATTTGGCCCTTCGGGCCGCCGCCAACCGCCTCGGGTTGGCCGAGCGTGGCTTCCAACCGGAGGTCCGCGTCGCC
The DNA here is from genome assembly GCA_016187945.1 of Opitutia bacterium. GTDB lineage: Bacteria > Verrucomicrobiota > Verrucomicrobiia > Opitutales > Opitutaceae > Didemnitutus. The sequence continues at coordinate 255,638 of JACPIT010000002.1, read as the reverse complement.
GATCCGGCGCACGGCGACTTCCAGGCCAACGGCGCCCTCGCCTTCGCGAAACGTGAAAAGCAAAACCCGCGCGCCGTCGCGCAGCAGATCGTCGACGCGCTCGACGCGGACACGCAGGCCGCGTTCGACATCGCGCTGGCCGGTCCGGGCTTCATTAATTTCCGCCTGAAACCCGCCGCGCTGCTCGCGTGGCTCGGTCGCTACGACTCCGAAGAACACCTGCACACCGGCGCGTCGTCGGCGCACGCGCAGCAGACCTGGGTCGTCGACTACTCGTCGCCGAACACCGCGAAGCAAATGCACGTCGGGCATCTGCGCTCCGCCGTGATCGGCGAAGCGATCTGCCGCCTGCTCGCGTTCACGGGCGCGCGCGTCATCCGCGACAACCACCTCGGCGACTGGGGCACGCAGTTCGGCAAACTCATCTACGGCTACAAGCGCTGGGCCGATCCCGCCGCGCTCGCCACCGACGCGATCGAGGAACTCGAACGCCTCTACAAACTCGGCAACAACGCCACGCCCGAAGGCTCCCCCGCCCTCGACGAAGCCCGCGCCGAACTCGTGAAACTCCAGAACGGAGATCCGGAGAACGTCGCGCTCTGGCAAAAATTCTCCGAGGTCAGCCTCGCCGCGTTCCAGCAGATCTACGACCGCCTCGGCATCACGTTCGATCACAACCTCGGCGAGTCTTTCTACAACGACAAGGTCGACCGCGTCTATCGCGAGCTCACCGAGACCGGCCTCGCCGAGAACAGCAACGGCGCGCTCGTGGTCTTCCACGACGAGCATCCGCGCTTCAGCCGCAACGCCGAGCGCCCGAATCCGTTCATGGTGCGCAAAGCCGACGGCGCAAGCGGCTACGCGTCGACCGACCTCGCCACCGCGCTCTACCGCACCGAGCACTTCAAGGCCGACGGCATCGTCGTCGTCACCGATTTCCGCCAGGGCGACCACTTCGAGCAGCTCTTCCTCACGGTGAAAAAATGGTTCGCCGCGAAAAACTACCGCCTGCCCGAGCTGCACCACGTCACCTTCGGCGCCGTGACCGGCGAGGACGGCAAGGCGCTCAAGACCCGCAGCGGCGACGTCATCAAACTCAAGGCGCTGCTCGACGAAGCCGAAGATCGCGCCTTCGCGCTCGTCACCGAGAAAAGCCCCGAGTTTCCCGAAACCGAGCGCCGCGACATCGCGCGCGCCGTCGGCATCGGCGCCGTGCAATACGCCGATCTCTCTCAAAACCGCTCGAGCAACTACGTCTTCTCGTGGGACAAGATGCTCGCACTCGACGGCAACACCGCGCCCTACCTGCTTTACGCCGTCGCGCGCGTGCGCTCGATCTTCCGCAAAGCCGGCCTCGATCCCGCGCAACCGCCGACCGCCGGCGCCTCCGCGCCCGAGACGCCGCAGGAACTCGCGCTCGCGCGCAAGCTCGTGCAGTTCTCCGACGCCGTTCAGCTCGCCACGAACCAGCTCCGCCCGCACTTCCTCGGCCTTTATCTCTACGAACTCGCCGGCGCCTACAGCGCGTTCTACGCCGCGGACAAGGTCATCGTCGACGATCCCGCCGTGCGCGCCCGGCGTCTGCTGCTCTGCCATCGCACGCTGATCGTGCTCGAGACCGGCTTGCACTTGCTCGGGTTGCGCACGCTCGAGCGGATGTGAGCGGGAGGGGAAAAGCTCCAAGCTCCAACATCCAAGCTCCAGAGAAACTCCAAACCGCCAAACAAGGGAACCACCGAGGCACAAAGACACGAAGTCTGCCGACCTTTGTGTCTCTGTGCCTTTGTGGTGAATCGGTTTTAGTTTTTTTGAAGTTTTCCTGGAGCTTGGATGTTGGAGCGTGGAGCTTCGCCGTCGCGTCGCGCGGCGGCGCATCCAATTCGCTCTTGCGGCACCCTCCTCCGCGCCCAACATTCGCGCCACCATGTCGAGCGGCGCACCCTCCTCCTCCGGCCCCGATTACTACGTCCGCGGCATCAACGACGCCGAAGCACGGGGTCCGTTCACCGCCGATCAACTCGCCTCGCTCGCCGAGGCCGGCCAGGTCACGCCCGAGACGTATTACTACGACGCCGAAAAAGAGCAGTGGCTCGCCATCGGCAGCAACGACACCCTGAAGGCCGCCATCTGGCCCGAGAAAAAGAAACTCGGCTTCAAGGAAAAGGAATTCAAGGCCGTCAACAAATCCGACGACAACGCCCCCGCGATCACGGTCCAGCAATTCCTCGACGCCGCCGAGGGCAAGACCGACGACACGAAGGGCAAGAAAGACAAGTCGCTCGACATGATGAAGGCCGCCATGTGGGGCACGAAGGGCGCCGCCGTCATAATGTTCATCAGCGCGATCGCGCTCATGTTGCCCGGTCTCGAGGCGCTCACGTCGATGGATTTTGCCAAGCTTCTCGACAAGCCGCTCGTCTTCCTCGGCGCGCTCGATCTGTTCATTGGCCTGTTGTTGCTGCTCGGAGTCATCAGTTTGTATCCGTTCGTGCGCTTCCGCGCCGTGTTCGGACTCGGCTTCCTCGGCTTCATCCTCTGGACGCAGGGCAATCCCACCGCGATCGTCGCCCTCGCCGCCGGGTCGGCCGGCCTGTATTTCAGCACGATTTTCCTGAACTACATTCCGCTCGGAGTGGCGCTGCTCGCCGGCATCGGCGGCATGGCGGCACTCGCGGGAATGAATTTGTTCTAAGTCTCGCGGCCCACGCGGTCGCGCTCGCATGAACTGGCTGAAACAACTGGCCGCGCGCCTGCATCGTCTCTGGCACACGGACATCTGGGCCGCTGCCACCGCGCGCGACCGCTCGCTCAAAGGCCGCGCCTTCGCCGTGCTGCGCGTGATCTCGATCACGATCTCCGGCCTGCAGGAACTCAAGGTCGCCGCCCGCGCCGCCGCGCTCAGTTACAGCTCGCTGCTCGGGCTCGGCCCGCTCGTCGCGCTCGCGGTGCTCATCGCGGGCTTCGCGCTCGGCGATCGCGATCCCGTCGTCCTCGCCCGCAGCCTGAACAACATCATCACCTTCGTCGCGCCGCAGGTCGCCCAGTTCGACCGCGCGTCCGCCGCGCCCGATCGCAATTCGCCCCCCGAACTCCGCAACCCCACTCCGGCCGCGGAACGCGATGCCAACGCCAACGTCGCACCCGCCCACGCGCCCGATCCGGAGCTGGTGAAGTTCATCACGCACCTCATCGAGAGTTCGCGCTCCGGCACCGCCGGCGCCGTCGGTCTGCTCACGTTGCTTATCATCGCCGTGCAGCTCTTCACGACGGTGGAAAACGCCTTCAACGACATCTGGGGCGTCCGCCGCGGCCGTAGTTGGCTGACGCGCGTGGTCTACTACTGGACGGTCATCACGCTCGGCGCGCTGCTGTTCTTCACGTCGTTCACGCTGCTCTCCGCCGGCACGCTTGCCGGCATGTTTCTGGAGAAACTGCCGATGGGCGAACAACTGAAGGCGCTCTTTGCGTGGATGCTCCCGTCGTCGTCCGCGCTGCTGCTCGCGCTGGTGCTCACGCTGTTCTACCGCTCGATCCCGAACACGCGCGTCCGCTGGGGCGCGGCGCTGATCGGCGCGATCGTCGTCACGGTGCTGCTGCTGCTGAACAACACGCTCGCGTTCCTCTATTTCAAACGCGTCGTCCTCTCGAAGAGCCTCTACGGCTCCGTCGCGCTGCCGATCGTGTTGATGCTCGGCCTCTACATCTTCTGGTTCTTCGTGCTCGTCGGCGGACAGATCACCTACGCGGTGCAGAACGTCCACTACCGCAGCAGCCAGACGGCGTGGCACAGCCTCAACCACTTCGCGCGCGAGAGCCTCTCCCTGCTCGTGCTGTTGCTGATCGCGCGCCGCTTCAAGGAATGCCTGCCGCCCTACTCCGTCACGCAACTCGCGCACCGCATCCGCGTGCCGTCGCAAGTCCTGAATGAAAGCCTCAATCGCCTCTGCGACCTCCAACTCATCGCACAGCTCCCTTCGGCCGAGGACAAGGATCCGAACGATTACCGCTACCAGCCCGCGCGACCGCTGAACAAGATGACGCTGCTCCAATTCCAGCAGCTCTTCACGCACTACGGCGAATCGCCGAGCGGCGAGATGCTCGACAGCGTCGACCCGATTCTCGCGCACTACCATGCGCGCCTCGCGGCGAAACTCCCCGAAGCCCTCGGCGAGCAAACGCTCGATCATCTCCTCGAGAGCTTCGAATCGAAAGTCACCCGCGCACCCTTCGCCGCACCTGGCGCGTGAGGTAGGGCGAGTCGTCCCCGACGAGCCGCAGCCCGCGCCACATCTCGAAGGCGGCTCGTCGGGACGACTCGCCCTACCTCCTCCCCGCGATTCCACCATCCCAAAACCAAACCGCTCGCCCGGCTGAACATCCGGGCGAGCGGCACGTAGGTTGCTAGACTAGCCTTAGCTTCGCTTGGTGTCGGTGGCCCAACACGCATCGCCACTCTAGCGATTCGTCGCCGTCCCGTCTGTCAGGCTAGAGATAAACCTGATGTCGGGCGTCCTCCGACGCCCTACAAAACTCCCTCGGTCCACCGCACTGCCGCGCGCATCAGCTCCGCGGCGTCCGCCAAGCCGAGCTTCTCTTTGATGCGCGCCTGGTATTCCTGCACGGTCTTCATGCTCACTCCGAGATCGGTCGCGATGCGCTTCGTCACGTGTCCCTCGCCCATCCGGCGGAACACCTCGAGTTCGCGATCGCTCAGCGCGTCGACCGAGCCCGTCGTGCGCCGGCGTCCGACCATGCGCTCGGCGAGCCGCGCGAGCACCTCGGGATTCGCGTAGACATTGCCGCTGCGCACCGTGCGGATCGCTTCGACGATGCGCGTCGTCGACTCGCGTTTCATCACGTAACCCGCCGCGCCCGCGCGGAGCGCCCGCTCCACTTGCGCCAATTCCTCATGCATCGACAGCACGATCACCTGCACCGCCGGCAATTGTGAGCGCAGATCCTTGATGAGATCGAGTCCGGTGCCGCTGCGCAGTGTCAGGTCCACGATGGCGATGTCCGGCTGGTTTTGCCGCATGGCCGCGAGCGCGCCCGTCGCGTCCTCGGCCTGACCGATCACCTCGAAGCCGGGTTCGCCGCGCAGCAGTTGCGCCAGCCATTCGCGCACGAGCGGATGATCGTCGACCAGGAAAATTCGGACCGAATCAAGTTTCATTGGGAAAACGGGTGGGCGCCGCGAGCGGCACGAGACACATCACGCGCGTCCCGCGCCCGCGTTGCGCGCTGATGATGAGATTCGATCCGAGGTGATCCGCCCGATGCTGCATGATGCGCAGGCCCATGCCCTCGTTGCGTTCGGCTTCGGGCGGCAATCCCCGGCCGTCGTCTTCCACGACGATCAACAAATCGCCGCCTTCCGCGCGCAACGTCAGCGTCGCGCGCTTCGCCCGACCGTGCCGGCAGGCGTTGCGCAAGGCCTCCTGCGCGATGCGGAAAATCTGCGCCGCGCGCGAAGCGTCGCGCAGCGCGACGGGCGTCTCGACGTTCGCGACGCACTCGACCGCGGGGAACTGCTGCCGCAATCCCGCGCACAGTTCCTCGAGTTCCGATTTCAACCGCTCCGGTTCGACGCGTTCGAGCAGCAACCCGCGGGCAAGCTGGCGCGTTTGCGCGATGCCTTGCTCGACGAGGTCCGCGATCTTGCGCGCCTCGCGCGCGCCGTTCTCGTCGCGCCCGTGCAAGCGCTGCGCGAGCACTTGCGCCGCCATCGCCGTCGCGACGAGGTGCTGGCCGAGCTGGTCGTGCAATTCGCGGCCCATCGCGCTGCGCTCGCTCTCGCTCAGCTCGAGCAGCTCGCGCTGCACTTGCTGGCGCTTCTGGGTCTCGCGCTCGAGCTCCTCCGTGCGTTCGCGCACGCGTTGTTCGAGCTGGCGGTGAAGTTGGATCAGCGCGTCCAAAATCCAGATCACCGAAAAATACGTGAGCAGCGCCGACGCGGAGTTCCACCACAGCCACGTCTCGTGGATCGCATCGGGCGCGTCCGTCAGGTCCGCGGCGACACGCACACCCCAGCTCCCGAGCGCCGTGATGGAAGCCGCCCCGAGCCCGAGCCACACCACCGACAACGCGACCGGCACGAGATAGAAAAATCCCATCGAGACGCGTGTGCCCGTCGCGTAGTCGACCGCACCGATCACGATCATGAACCCGCAAATCCATGCGACCGCGCCCGTGCGTCCGCCCTGCGGCAGGCCGATGATGCGGTCGAGCGTCCAATCCGTCGCGCGTGCCCACGCACTCGCAGCGTTGGAGCCCGGCGGTCGTCCCGAGGAAACCATGCGCATGTGCTTAAACGTCGCGGCGCGCGGGCCAATCGTTTTCTGAATGAAAATCGTGTCGGCGAACGCCCGACCCGCCCGCGCCCGCGTCGCGCTTCCGCGCCGCGTCGGCGATCTTCCGGAACCCGCGGTTGACAGCCCTCGCCGCGCTCCCTAGCGACATCAGTTTCCCTTCCATGATTTCCTGGATTCAAACCTACTTCCAGAAGCACTTCCGCACCGTCTTCGCGGTTCTCCTGGCCGTCACCATCGTCTCGTTCATCTTCACGATCGGCGCCGCTCCCGGCATCGGCCGCGCCGGCAACAAGATCCTCGAGCAGCCCTTCTTCGGCCACAACCTCGGCAACGAGCAGGAAGGCCGCCGCATCGGCAACGACGCGCAATTCTCCGCCCAACTCCGCGGCGCCTACCAGGTCAGCGGCGCTCAACTCCAGGAATACGCGCTCAGCCGCATCGCCGGCCTCGCCCTCGCCGACGAGCTGCACGTGCCCGCCCCGACCGAAAAAGAACTCGGCACCTTCATCGCCGCGCTCCCCGCCTTCAAGGACGAGCAGGGCAATTTCAATCAGCCGCGCTACAAGCAATTCGAGGACAGCCTCAAGACCTCGCGCGACTTCACCATCGCCGACGCAAACCGCGTCTTCCGCGACGACGCCCGCATCGAGGCGCTCGGCAAGATCGTCTCCGGCCCCGGCTACGTGCTGCCGAGCGACGTCGCCGAGCAGCTCAAACGCGCCGACGCCACCTGGTCGCTCGTCACCGCCTCGTGGGACTACGCCGCCTTCGACGCCGGCGTGCAGGTCAACGACCTCGCGCTCCAGAAATTTTTCGAAGAAAACGCGTTTCGCTACGAGGTGCCCGCGCGCCCGAAGCTGAGCGTCGTCGAGTTCAAGACCGCGGAATTCCTCCCGCCCACGCCGCCGAGCGAGGCTGAGATGCGCGCCTTCTACGAGGCCAACAAAGCCCGCTTCCCCGCGCCCGCGGAAAAGGACGCGAAGCCCGTCGCCACCAACGCGAGCACGGACGATTTCCCGAAGGTCCGCGCGCAAGTCGAGCAGACCATGAAGGATCTCGCCGGCCGCAACCGCGCCTCGAAAGCCGCGAACGACTTCACCGTCGCGATCTACGAGCGCAAAGCCGCCGCCAACTCCGCCGATCTCGCCGCGCTCGTCGCCGCGCAGCACCGCGCCGCCGTGCAGCTCGCGCCGTTCACCTTCGACAACCCGCCCGCCGACCGCCCGTGGCTCGGCCAATACGCCGAGCAAATCTCGCGCCTCAACAAAGACCGCTTCTTCTCCGACCCGGTCCCGTCGCCCGACGGCTACATCGTTTTCCTCTGGAACGAAACGCTCCCCGGCTACAAGCCGATGCTCAATGAAGTGAAGGACAAGGTCGCCGCCGACTACAAGGAATCCGAGAAGCGCAAGCGCTTCGTCGAAGCCGGCAAGGCCCTCCGCGCGAAACTCCAAGCCGCCGCCGCGGCCGGCAAGTTCGAGGAAGTCGCCAAGGCCGAGAAACTCGCGACGAAGTCCTACGCGAACTTCTCCCTCCGCCAGCCGCCGCAGGATCTGCCCTACGCCGCCTACGGCGCGCTCCAAGCCTCGCTCCCGAAGGGCGAAGTCTCCGAGATGGTCGCGACCGGCGACCAAGGCGTCTTCACTTACGTCGCTGACAAAAAGCTCCCCGACGTCTCGCCCGCGAACCCGCGTTTCGCCGAAGTGCAAAAGCAGCTCGCGCAATACACCGCCGCGGCCAACCAGAGCGCCGTGCTCTCCGCGCTCGTCGAAACCGAACTGAAGAAGCACGCGCCGGCGAAGACCGCGACGCCCTGAGCGGCTCGCGAGCATCTCCCGTTTTTCTTCCGAGGGCGCAGTCTTGCTGCGCCCTTCGTTTTTTTCAAAGTTCGCTCGCGCGTCTTAGCGCCGCGCCCGCGTAACTGCGTGCCACTGCCGCCGTCTATCCCGTTCCATGACCGCCCGCCCGCAATCCTCCTGCTCCGCGTCTCACGGGCAGCATAGTGAGCGCAACGTTTTCAGGGTTTGCGCGCTCACGCACGTATCACCCGCAGAATCCGCCAACTTTTCCGCCGCTTGCGTGTCTTTTTCCCGCTCCCTTTCGATTTCCGAATGAAACTCCGCCTCGCTCTCGCCACCTCGGCCCTCCTCGCGATCGCCACGAGCCTCCTCGCCCAAAACGCCGCCCCCGCCGCCGGCCCCCTCACCATCGAGGAAGCCATCCAGCGCGCCCTCCGCCGCAACGTCACCCTCGAGGCCGACCGCTTCAGCCCGCAGATCGCGAAGGACCAGATCGACATCGCGCAGAGCACCTACCTGCCGAACTTTTCCTTCACCACCTCGCGCGGCCTCTCCCGCACGGCCCAGGACGGCACCACGATCGGCACCAAGGTCAAAACCGGCGACACGCGCCTGAGCGTCAGCGAGGTTTTCGAAACCGGCACCACCGCCTCCGTCAGCACCAAGCTCGACAAGACCGAGACGTCCTACACCTCCGCCGTCAACCCCGCCTACAACGCCGACCTCACCGTCTCGCTCCGCCAGCCGCTCCTCGCCGGCGCCGGCCTCGAAGTGAACCGCGCCCCGATCAAGCGCGCCCGCATCGGCCTCGAACGCGCCAACCTTACCTATCAGGCCGGTGTCCTCGACATCATCCAGCGCACCGAAAACGCTTACTACGCCCTCGCCTACGCCCGCGAGCAACGCGAAGTCGTGAAGTTCTCCCTCGCCCTCGCCGACCGCCTCCTCGACGAAGCCAAGACGCGCCGCCAGACCGGCGTCGCCACCGATCTCGACGTCCTCCAAGCTGGCGTCGGCGTCGCCAACGCCCGCCGCAGCGTCCTCCTCGCCGAACAAAACGTGAAGGACTCCGAGGAAGCCCTCCTCGCCCTCATCGGCCAATTCGAACTCGATTCCGCGCTTGGCGCCGTCTCGCTCCCGTCCGCCGCGCCCGAACTGCCCACCTTCGCCTCGTCCTACAACGCCGCGAAACTCCACCAGCCCGACTACCTCGCCGCCAAGATGGCGCTCGACCAGCTCCAGCTCGACGCCCGCGTCGCCAAGAGCAACCGCCTCCCCGACGTCAGCGTCGGCGGCGCGGTTGGTTTCAACTCCTTCCCGTCCACGAGCAACTCCTCCGCCATCGACAGCGCGCTCGGCCGCGACAGCACCTCCTGGCAGCTCGACCTCACCGTCAGCGTCCCGTGGGGCCAGAAAGCCGACCGCGCGCGCTACCGCCAGGCGCTCGCTTCGCTCAACCAGCAGGAAGTGAACGTCCGCGCGCTCGAGCAAAACATCGAAGTGCAAGTCCGCGCCGCCGTCCGCGCTGTCGAGACCAACGCCGAGAGCGTGAAAATCTCCGCGCAAGCCCGCGAACTCAGCGAGAAGCAATACGAACTCGAGCAAGCCCGCTTCACCGCCGGCCTCTCGACTTCGCGTCGCGTCCTCGAAGCGCAGAACGACCTCGAAACCGCGAAGGTGAACGAGCTCCAGTCGAAGGTCGCCCTCCGCAACTCCTACACCGCCCTCTACCGCCTCGAAGGCAGCGCCCTCACGCGCTACGGCATCGCGCTCCAGTAACGGAACGGTAGGGCGAGTCGTCCCCGACGAGCCGCCCCCGGTCACTCCGAAGCCCCGGCACCCGCGGGGCTTTTTTGTTCCCAGCCCCGACTCTGAATGTTGTCATTGCGAGGAGCGACGCGACGAAGCAATCCAGCGCTCGCTGGATCGCCACGTCCGACTACGTCGGGCTCGCGATGACAAAAAGTGTGGCGGATACTCGCTAGCCCAAACGGCCTACCCACTTTCCGTTCGCGAGTGCATTTCGCGCGGCGCTACGCTCGCCGGCAAAAACCCCGACATGCACTTCAAGACCATCATCGAGCCGTTCCGCATCAAGGCCGTCGAACCCATCCGGTTCACGACGCGCGAACAGCGCGCCGCGGCGCTAATCGCCGCCGACTACAACCTCTTCAAGCTCCGCGCCGAGGACGTGCTCCTCGATCTCCTCACCGACTCCGGCACCGGCGCGATGTCCGCGCAGCAGTGGGCCGGCATGATGCAAGGCGACGAGTCCTACGCCGGCGCGCGCTCCTTCTTCAAATTCGAGGCCGCCGTCCGCAAAGTCACCGGCCTGCGCCACATCATCCCCACGCACCAAGGCCGCGCCGCCGAGCGCATCCTGTTTTCCACCGCGTGCACCGCCGGACAAATCGTGCCGAACAACACGCACTTCGACACCACGCGCGCCAACCTCGAAGCGCTCGGCGTCCGCGCCGTCGATCTCCGCTGCCCCGAAGCCACCCAGCCGTCGCTCGTCGCGCCGTTCAAAGGCAACATCGACCTCGCCGCACTCGACCGCTGCCTCACCGAACACGCCGGCCGCGTGCCGTTCGCGATGATCACCGTCACGAACAACTCCGGCGGCGGCCAGCCCGTCGCGCTCGCCAACATCCGCGAGGCCTCCGCGCTCTGCAAAAAGCACGGCGTGCCGCTCATCCTCGATTGCTGCCGCTTCGCCGAGAACGCGTGGTTCATCAAACAGCGCGAGCCCGGCCAGTCGCACCGCACGCCCGCCGACATCGCGCGCGAGATGTTCAGCTACGCCGACGGCTGCACGATGTCCGCGAAGAAAGACGGCCTCGTGAACATGGGCGGTTTCCTCGCGCTCAACGACGACGCCCTCGCCGCCAAGTGCCGCAACAACCTCATCCTCACCGAAGGCTTCCCCACCTACGGCGGACTCGCCGGCTACGACCTCGAAGCGCTTGCCGTCGGCCTCAAGGAAGTGCTCGACGAACACTACCTCGAATACCGCGTCCGCTCCGTCGCCTACCTCGGCGACAAACTCACCGCCGCCGGCGTGCCGATCGTTCAGCCGCCCGGCGGCCACGCGATCTACATCGACGCGCGCGCGATGCTCCCGCACGTGCCGCAAAGCGAATTCCCCGCCTGGGCGCTGTCGTGCGCGCTCTACGTCGAAGGCGGCGTGCGCTCCGTCGAAATCGGCTCGGTGATGTTCGGACGCCAGCCCGACGGCACCGAGAAACCGGCCGCGATGGAGCTCGTGCGTCTCGCCTTCCCGCGCCGCGTCTACACCCAAAGCCACGTCGACTACCTCGCCGAGGTTCTGCTCTACGTCCACAGCCAGCGCGACCGCATCCGCGGCGTGAAGCTCGTCGAAGCTCCGCCGCTGCTCCGCCACTTCACCGCCAAGCTGGCCCCCGCGCACGACGAACTGCTGACCTCGTAGCGCCGGTCTCCGACCGGCGGCGTTGACGCCTCGCTCGCATTCGCCACCCGCAATCGTCCTTCAAGCCAAGCCGGTCGAAGACCGGCTCTACTCTACCAGCACGCCGCGCCTCCAACGCCAAACCCCGCCACATCTTCGCCAACAAACGCCACATCCCCACCCTCGACGCCGCGCGTCCCGCGCGCATCCTTCTCCCCATGGCAAAACCCTCCGCGCCTGCCGCCAAGCCCGCCGCGCCCGCGTCCTCGTTCTGGCTCCCGTTCGCGATGGTCGGCATCGTCGGCGCGCTCCTCGGCTCCACGATCACCTACCTGGCGTTGCGCCCGCAACTCGAGCGCGCCGAGCGCATCGCCGCGATGCCGATCACTGCCAACGCCGCCATGCCCGCCGACATCAACCACGCCCCGCCCGCCGATCTCACCGCCGGCCTGTCGCCCGCGCAGGCCGAACGCACGCTCGGCAATTTCTACTACGACCACCAAAACTGGATCGAAGCGATCCGCCGCTACGAATCCGCGATCACGCAAGGCAGCGACGACGCCGACATCCGCACCGACCTCGGCAACGCCTACCGCTTCTCGGGCCGCACGCAGGACGCCCTCGCGCAATACGAACTCGCCCAGCGCATGAACCCGCAACACGAGTTCAGCCTCTTCAACCAAGGCGGCCTCTATCTCGACGATCTCAAGAATCCGTCGAAAGGCATCGAAGTCTGGAACGCCTACCTCGCCCGTTTCCCGAACGGCACGAATGTCGCCGCCGCCCGCCAACTGCTCGCGCAAGCCACGGGTGCCCCCGCCCCGCTGTTCGCCCCCGGCGCCGCGCCCGCGAATTCCCCGACGACGAAAGACGCCACCGAGCAACGTCTCTTCGATCTCGTGAACGGCGCACCGAAAAAACCGTAGCGCGCCGCGCCCACCTCCGCCCGGCAGGGCGAGCCGCATCGTCGAGCCGCCATCCTTAACACGAGCGAACGCTGCGCGTCGGTTCGTAGTCGCGCTTGAGCCGTCAGGCGAAAGCGTGATGGCCCAAACGTCAGCACAGCGGGGATTTCAGCCTACTCTTCGCGCTGTTCCGCGCACTCGTGCCGGGCAACACCTCACCGCGCCCAAGTCAAGCCACGTCGCGGAAACAATTAGGATAAAATCCCGCATCTCCGCGAAACTCCGCTGGACCGCATCGCACCTCGCCGGTAGCACCTGCGCCTACAAAAGCCGGATACATCGCGTCCCACACCGTGCGCAAACCCGTGGCGCGGGGCGCGAATTTGCCCGGCACACTGACCATGAACCCACAAGCTAACCGTCTCGGCGGGATTTTCCTGCCGTTGCTCCTCGTCGTCTTCGCGTTCGGTCTCGCATCGAGCGCTTTTGCCCAAGGCATCGTCTCGGCCGGTCTCACCGGCAGCGTGACCGACAAATCCGGCCAGCCCGTCGCGGGCGCCGCCGTCGTCGCCACTCACGTGCCGACCAACGCCTCGTTCACCGCCACCACGCGCGCGAACGGCCACTTCGCCTTCCGCGGCCTGCCGCCTGGCGGTCCCTACACCGTCACGGCCACAGCCGCCGGCTTCACCGCCGCGACCGTCAGCGACGTGATCGCCGAACTCGGCCGCGAGGTCGACGTGAACGTCACGCTTCAAACCGAAGTCGTGAAACTCGAGGCCTTCAAAGTCACCGCCGCCAACGACGATCTCGACTCCGCCGCCTCCGGCGCCGGCTCCGTCCTCACCAACGCCCGCATGGCCGCGCAGCCCTCCGCCAAGCGCTCCATCGGCGACATGGCGCGCACGAACCCGCTCGTGACCTTCCGCCAATCCATCACCGACCGCGACGACCAGATGATCACCGCCGTCGGCCAGAACAACCGCTACAACTCCATCCTCCTCGACGGCGCGCGCATCAACGACCAGTTCGGCCTGAACGCCTCCGGCATCCAGTCGTTCTTCAACCCGATCTCCCTCGACACCGTCGAACAGTTCTCGATCGCCATCTCGCCCTACGACGTCCGCAACAGTGGCTTCACCGGCGCCGCCATCAACGCCGTCACGAAGTCCGGCACGAACCGCTTCTCCGGCTCGCTCTACGGCTACTACACCTCGAAGAGCTGGGCCGGAAAGGACATCACCGGCACTTCTTCCGCCCCGATCGAAGGCATCAAGCCGCTCGACACCCAGAAAACCTGGGGCGCCACGCTCGGCGGCCCGATCTGGAAGGACCACCTGTTCTTCTTCCTGAACTACGAAAAATTTGACCGCGAGTCCGCCGCCAGCGTCCCCGGCTTCACGCCCGCCTCGGCCGATCTTTCCGCCATCAACGCCCGCCTCTCCGCGATCAACACCGCCATCGGCACCAAGAAGGCCGACTTCGGCACCTTCGGCGGCTCGCCGCTCCAAACGCAGGAAGAAAAGCGCCTCGCAAAAATCGACTGGCGCATCAACGCTGACCACCGTCTCTCCGTCCGCTTCAACGACACGAAAGGCACGCTCCCGCAGTTCGGCCGCTTCAGCACCACCAGCACCTTCGCTCCGTCCACCTCGCTCGCGAACACCGCCGCCCGCGGCACGAACCTCTCCTCGAACTTCTACACGCAACAGCGCACCGAAAAAGTCTGGGCCGGCACCCTCTTCTCGAGCTGGACGCCCGACCTGAAGACCGAGCTCCGCTACGCCAAGACCTCCTACGAGCAGCTCACGACCAGCCCGATCGATTTCCCCGAAGTCCGCATCTTCGGCGTCTCTGGCGTGAACAACGCCGGCGCGTCGATCAGCAACGGCGTCCTCTTCTTCGGCACCGAGCAATTCCGCCACGGCAACGTCATCAAAGTCGACACGCAGAGCTATGCCGCACACGCCGACTACTTCATGAACAACCTCACGCTCTCCGCCGGCATCGACCGCGAGGACAGCGATTTCTTCAACCTCTTCCGCCAGGGCTCCTACGGCCTCTTCGAATACGCCGACATCGCGTCCTTCCTCGCCGACACCCCCAACGCCTTCCGCCGCGAATACTACGTCAGCGGCACGCCCGTGGCCGATGTCTCGCAATTCGACATCACCGGCCTCTACGCGCAGGCGAAGTGGGACGCCACGCCGCGCCTCAACTTCACCTTCGGCCTCCGCGAAGACCTCGTCGGCTCCAGCATCCGCCCGATCCTGAACACCACGTTCCAGACCGCCTTCGGCATGCGCAACGACGGCCTGCCCGACGGCGTCACCGAGTTCTCGCCGCGCGTCGGTTTCAACTGGTCCGTCGACGACAGCCGCGCCGTTCAGCTCCGCGGCGGCGTCGGCCGCTTCCTCGGCCGCGCGCCGTGGGTGTTCTTCTCGAACTCGTTCTCGAACCCCGGCGTCGGCCGCTTCGGCATCACGCAGACCGGCACGAACGCGCCGAGCCTCGTCAGCTACATCAACAACCAGTTCGATCCGTCCAACCCGATTGGCGTCGCCGCGACCGACGGCGACCCGAACGCCCGCCGCACGATCAACCTCCTCCAGGACAAGATCCACCTGCCCGCCGTCTGGCGCGGCAACCTCGCGGTCGACTGGAAGGCCAACTTCCTCGGTGGCAACATCACCACCGAGTTCGTCTACACGCAGCAGGACAACGCCCTCTTCTCCGACAACCTGAACATCAAGCCGCTCGTCGTCACCGCCTCCAGCGGCCCGGCCATCGGTCTCGACGGTCGCCAGCGTTTCAACGGTGGCTCGAACGGCGCCGCGGCCTTCAACACCGCGTTCAACGAAGTCATCCGCGTCCGCAACGTCTCCGTCGGCGAAAGCTCCTACATCACCCTGATGTGGGACCGCCCGATGAAGAACCACTGGGCCGCCAACCTCGCCTTCACCAAGGGCCGCTCCACCGAGGCGCAGTCCACCGGCCAGACCGTCGCCGTCGACGGCTGGACGCGCAACGCCGTGTTCAACCAGAACGCCGTCGAGGTCTCCACGTCCGACTTCGAGGTGAAGGACCGCCTCCAGCTCACGCTCACCCGCGAGTGGGAATTCGCCAAGAACTGGAAAACCTACGGCTCGCTCTACTACGAAGGCCGCACCGGCAACCCCTACTCGTTCACCTACTCGAACGACCTCAACACCGACGGCGTCTCCGGCAACGACCTCGTCTACGTGCCCACCGGCACGAGCGACGCGAAAATGGACTTCTCCGGCCTCACCGCCGCCCAAGCGAGCGCCTACGTCGCCTACCTCCAGAATAGCGAACTCGGCCAATTCGCCGGCAGCTACGCGCCGCGCAACCGCTTCACGCTGCCTTGGCAAAACCGCCTCGACATCCGCCTCAGCCAAAAGATTCCGCTCTACAAGCCGGCCGACCTGGAAATCTTCGCCGATTTCATCAACTTCGGCTACTGGCTCAGTCGCGACGTCTTCGGCTACGTCGAGGAACTCGGCAACAACAACGGCGTCTACGCCCGCCGCCTGCTCGGCAGCGCCGCCTACACCAGCGCCGGCCAGATCAAGCCGAGCGGCATCACGCTCGACTCCGCCGGCAACTACGCCCCCGCCGATTCCACTGTGAACCCGCTCGCCTCCCGCTGGCGCATCCAGGTCGGCGCGCGCCTGCGCTTCTGATCGCGCATCGTTGACAGTTCGTCCTTCTCGAGGCGGCTCCGACACCGGAGCCGCCTTTTTTCTTGGCAGGGCGAGTTGTCCCGACGAGCCGCGAGCCACGCATCATTCGCGCAACGGCTCGTCAGGGACGGCCGCCCTACCTCTGAAAGCGGCATCGCCCAGCCGACCGCTCGCTCCGCCTCAAAACAACTCCTCTACCCGCGCGGTGCCCGCTTCCACGCGCCGGTGCTCCGGCAATTGCGTGCGGAACCACGTGCGCTGCTTCTTCACCAACGCGCGCGTGTTCTTCACGATCGCCGGCGCCAGCTCCGCTTCGCCCAATCGGCCCTCGATAAAATCGATCGTCTCGCGATACCCGATCGCCTTCGCCGCACTCGCGTTTTCCTTGAGCCCGCGTCCGAGCAGCGCGCGCACTTCCTCCACGAGTCCGTCGCGCAGCATCTGCGCCACGCGCAGTTCGACGCGCCGCTCCAGCTCCGCCGGCTCGCGCACGAGTTCGCACAGTTTCACTTCGAAATCCGCGAACGGTCCCGGGCGCGCCGCGAACTCCGCTTGCAACTCCACCAGCGTCCGCCCGCTGGCACGGCAGCGCTCCAGCGCCCGCGTGACGCGCCGCGGATTCTGCACATCGAGCGCGCCGAGTCCGGCCGGGTTCAGCGCCTTCAACTCTTCGATCAGCGCCGCCAGCCCATCGCGCTCCAATCTCTCGCGCACTTCCGCCCGCAGCTCCGTCGGCACATCGACATCGTCTGCCACCGGCCCGAAAAACGCCGCGAGATAAAATCCGCTCCCGCCCGTCACCAGCACGCTCCGCCCCCGCCCCAAAACCTCCTCCACCGCCGCCCGCGCCAACGTGGCGTAATACGCCACATCCATCGGCCCGCGCACGTCGCGCACGTCGATCAGGCGGTGCGGCACGCGCGCGAGTTCGGCGCGCGTCGGCTTGGCGGTGCCGATGTCCATGCCGCGGTAGAACAGCAGCGAGTCGCACGAGACGATCTCGGCGCCGCGCGCTTCGGCCCAGCGCAGCGCCAGCTCGGTCTTGCCGACCGCGGTGCAGCCCGTGAGCACATGGAGGACGCCGTTCACGCGGCCACAGAACGCCGTCACGCGATTGTTGCCAAACTCCTTTTGCCTTCAACCGCCCGCGCCTTTCCGCTCTGCTTTTATTACCGCGGTCCTCTCCGCCTTGTCATCGCGAGCCCGACGCAGTCGGGCGTGGCGATCCAGCTCGCTGGATTGCTTCGTCGCTGCGCTCTTCGCAATGACAGACGAGAAGTAACCAGCCCACCCCCTCTTGAAAGTCCGCTTCATCTTCAATCCCCACTCTGGCTCCAATCGCCGCAACCCGATCCTGCGCGACCGCGCGGCGGAGTTCATCGCGCACTGCGGCTGGGACGGACAAGTCGTCTCCACCGAGCGGCCGCGTCACGCCACCGAGCTCGCGCGCGCCGCCGTCGACGAGGGCTGCGACCTCGTCGTCGCCATCGGCGGCGACGGAACGATGAACGAGGTCGCCAGCGCGCTCGTGAACACGCCCGCGACGTTCGGCCTGATCCCGTGCGGCTCCGGCAACGGCCTCGGTCGTCACCTCGGTATACCGCACGCCGGCAAGGGCGCTTTCCGCGCGCTGCGCGACGGCCACGTCGTCACGATCGACGCGGGCAAGGTAAACGAAGACCTTTTTTTCTGCGCCGCCGGGGCCGGCTTCGAGGCGCTGATCGCGAGCCGATTCGCGATGCTCACCTCGCGGGGCTTCTCCGGCTACCTGCGGGAAAGCGCGAAGGCTTGGTGGAATTACCAACCCGAGCGCTACACGATCCACCACGCCGCCGGCACCGATGCCGTCGAAGCCTTTACCCTCGCGATCGCCAACTCCTCCCAATACGGCAACAATGCCTACATCGCGCCCGATGCCTCCGTGAGCGACGGGTTGCTCGACGTGGTCGCCGTGCCGAACGTGAACGTGCTCCGCGCCGTGCCGCTCGTCGTGCGACTCTTCCACGGCTCGATCAACCGCGCGCCGGACGTCCAACATTTTCAAGGCAGCCAATTCGTCATCGAGCGCGCGCGGCCGGGCTGGATGCACACCGACGGCGAGCCCCGCGCGGAGACGTCGCGCATCGAGGTCTCGGCGCTGCCCCGCAGCCTGCGCGTGATGGTCCCGCGCGACGCGGCGATGGAGACCAACGCTTGATTTCGAGCGAAGTCCACGCGACGGAACCGAAAGCCGTCGAGCCAAGGTAGCAACCGAGCCGAAGGAGCAGCCGAATCGAAGTAGCAGCCGAGGTAACGAGGCTGTGATCGCGGCCCCATTCCCGGCCTCCTGACGTCGGCCGCTACGGGACCACCTGCTCGATCGGCTACGCTTTGAGGCTATGCGCCGTCACCACGCGATTCCGCCCGGCGTGCTTCGCGGCGTAGAGCGCCTTGTCGGAGAGGGCGATCAGTTCGCTGCACGCGGCGGCATCGTCGGGCATGACGGCGAGGCCGGCGCTGAGCGTGACGTTCAGCGTGAGATCGGTGCCCTCCGGCTGGCAGGGCGTCTCGGCGAGCAACGCGAACAAGCGATGCATGCCTTCGACGGCAGATTTGCGGTCCGTCTCGACCATCAGAATCGCGAACTCCTCGCCGCCGTAGCGCGCGATGCGGTCGACGACGCGGAGCTGGCCCGCGAGGAGACTCGCGACGTGCTTCAGCACCTCGTCGCCGACTTGGTGACCGTGCGTGTCGTTGATTTTTTTGAAGAAATCGATGTCCGCCATCACGAGCGCGAACGGATGGCCGAAGCGCGCCGCGCGCTGGCATTCGTCGGCGACCATGCGGTCGAACTCGCGGCGGTTGTGCAAGCCGGTGAGCGCATCGCGCGTGGCGAGGAGCTTCAGTTGCCCCATCGTCTCTCCGAGCTTGCGCGCGTAGCGGATCGCGTGCTCGAGGATGCGCGGGTTGAGCTCGCCCTTGACGAGATAATCCATCGCGCCGGCTTCCATCGCGGCATCGTCGGTCTCCTCGCTCGCGTCCGCGGTGAGAAACACGACCGGCGTCGAGTTTTCCGCCTGGCGGGCCTCGCGGAGGAGTTCGAGCCCGTCGCGCTGGCCGAGACGATAGTCGAGCAGGCAGACGGAGTATTTGCCCGAAAGCAGTTTCTTCAGGCCCGTCGCGTAATCGGCCGCGACTTCGAGTTCCCAGGGCCCGCCGCGAAAGCGGCCGACGAACCCGTGCACCAGCGCGTGCTGCAGCCGATCGTCGTCGATCAGCAGAATGCGGCGCGCGGTCGGGGACGACATGGAGAATCAGGCGGCGCCGCGCACGCCCGCGACGAGATCCGCCGCCTTGGTTTTCATCTGCGCCGCGATCGCCGCGCGCGTCGCGAGATTGGTTTTGATGACGTTGACGAGCGCGCTGCCGACGACGACGCCGTCGGTCTGCGAGGCGGCGACGGCGCGCACCTGGTCGCGATTCGAGATGCCGAAGCCGACGACGACCGGCAGCGAGGTGTGCGTCTTGATGCGCGCGACCGCCTCGCCGATGC
The DNA here is from genome assembly GCA_016187945.1 of Opitutia bacterium. Classification (GTDB taxonomy): domain Bacteria; phylum Verrucomicrobiota; class Verrucomicrobiia; order Opitutales; family Opitutaceae; genus Didemnitutus. The sequence goes on along the minus strand of JACPIT010000002.1, from coordinate 235,957 downwards.
CGCCGGCCACTTCGCCGCGCTCGCCCGTGACCCCTTCGCGCGACACGTAATAAATAAAGCCGGTTGCCGCGCCGCAAATTTTCGCGAGGCGCGCCTCGGGCGTGGTCGGCGCGACGATGAACACGCTCTTCATCCCGCGCGCGCGACACGCGGCGGCGAAGTCGGCGGACTCCTCGGGCGGCAGGTCGAGCACGAGCATGCCGTCGACGCCCGCGTCCTTCGCGGCGTGCACCGCGGCATCCACGCCGTTGGCGAACACGAGGTTGTAGTAGGTGTAGAAAACGATCGGCACCTGGCTGGACTCGCGGACGCGCCGCACGAGTTCGAGGACGCGCGCGATCGTCATGCCGCTCTCAAGGGCGCGTTGCGCGGCGAGTTGGTTGGTGAGCCCGTCGGCCAGCGGATCGGAAAACGGCACGCCGAGTTCGAGCACGTCGACGCCGGCCTCGATCACCGCGCGGCAAGCCGCGAGCGACGTGTCGAAATCCGGATCGCCCGCGCACAGGTAGGCCACGAAGGCGGCACGTTTCTCGGCACGAGTGCGGGCAAAAGCGTCGGCGATGCGATCCATGGGAGTGATGAAGAGAGCACACGCCTGAGCGGCGGAGCAACGCGGAATTGCGTCAGCGGCGGCGCGTAGAACGCAAGTAGCGCCGGTCTCTGACCGGCGATCTCGGTCGATTCGTTCCGCGAGAGGCTAGCGCAGCCTCATTTCGCCGGTCAGAGACCGGCGCTGCTCACTCGCAGCCGGAACTCCACGAACACCGGCCGGTGGTCCGAGAGGTAGCTGCGCACGACGGTCACCTCCGGGTCGCAGCACTGGCTCGGCAGGTAGATGTAGTCGAGCGCTCGACTGGGGAAAAACGACGGGAACGTGTGCAGCGCGCGACCTTTGAGGCCTTTGGGCAGCAGCGTGTAGTTGTCGAGCTCCTCGAAGTAACCGAGCAGCATCGCGGTCGCGTCGGGCGTGTGCGACGGGTTGTTCAGGTCACCGCAAACGATCGGCTTCGCGCGCCAGTGCGCACCGCGGTGCAAGCGCTGCCGATCGAGAAACTCGATGAGCTGAGCGGCCTGCTTCAGCCGCGAGGCGCGCGAGCGGTGGTGCATGTGGACGCTCATCACCGGCACACGCCCGGCGGGCGTCTCGATCTCCGTAAACAAGGCGCCCTTTTCGCCGATGAATCGCCGCCCGAACGGCACGTTTTCGGAGTGCGAGATCGGATAGCGCGAGAGCACGGCGTTGCCGTAGTTCAGGTGCAGGTGCCCGCCGAGGCGCGTGAAGCGGTTGTTCACGCCGTGGACGAAGTGCGGCAAGCCGGTGTGCTCCGCGAGAAACGCGAGATGGTCGAAACTGCCGCTCCAGCGCGAGTTCTCGTCGATTTCCTGGAACGCGACGACGTCGGCATCGAGACGTTTGATCAGGTGGGCGATGTTGACCAACTGCGCCCGAATCCGCGCGCGCGACCGCAGGGTCTGGTGCAAACTGAGCCCGCGGGCGTGGGCGATGTTGTAGGTCAACAGTCGGATCCGCGCCATGTTGCGAACTCAATCCCGCCGCTCCGGAAGCGCAACGGGGAAAGCGCGAGAGAAGGATTGACAGCGGCAGGGCCGGTGGGGAATTTCCCCGCTCGTCTTTTCACGGCGGTCATAGCTCAGTTGGTTAGAGCACAAGATTGTGGATCTTGGGGTCGCGGGTTCGAGTCCCGTTGGCCGCCCCATTTTTGACGTTCGCGGGGATGGTTTTCGGCCTCGCGCGGCAGTTCACGGAAACGTAACTCCGCGACCGTTGAGACGGCCGATGTCGAGGAGCAGCCTGCTTTTCTATGCTGCTGCAATCAGCTCCGGATCGGATGCTTCCTCTCGCCCCTCTGCCGTGCGTCGCCGACAACGTCACGGCGGAGAAAGCGTGCCTGGCCGACCTCGTGCATCACTGCTGCTGCGTCGACGCCCACACGCCGCTCGCCGAGGTGCAGGCGATGTTCCAGCGGTTGTCGCAGGATTTCTTCGCGATCGTTCACGCGGGCAAGGTCACCGGGCTGTGCTCGCGCGCAGCCGTCGGCGGATTGCTCGGCTCGCGCTACGGCTTCGCGCTCTACGGCAACAGCCCCGTCACGACCGCGCGCACACCTCGTCCGCTGATCTATCGCGAAGACGCGCCGCTCCACCGCATCTTCGACGAGGCGCTCTCGCGCAGCGGCTCGGAGTTTTTCGAGGATGTCGTGCTCGTCACGCCCGCGGGCGAGCTGGTCGGCTTGGTGCCCGTGCCCAATCTCGCGCGACTCCAGCTCCAGCTTTTCGGCCAGCAACTGCGCCGGGTCGTCGAGCAGGACGACGAGTTGCGGCAGCAAAACCTCGAGCTGTTTCAGATCAACCACCAGCTCCGGCAATCGCAGGGGCGCTACAAGGCGCTCTTTGAAAACAACGCTCTCGGCGTCGCGCTGCTCGCCCCGAGCTGCGAGGTCGTGGCGCATAACCGCCGCTTCGAACAGATCCTCCAGCTCGACGCCCGCCCGCCCGCGTCGCGCGGGTCGCTGCCCGAGTGGCTGCTCACGACCGAGTGCGCGCGCTTCGCCGAGGTGCTCGCCGCGCTCGAACGCGCCGGCGCCACCATCGAGCCGACCGCCGGCGATTTTCTTTTCGCGCTCCCCGACGGCACCACCCGCACGATCGAGTTGCATTGCAGTTGGGTCGCCGAGACCGGACAAATCTGCACGTTTCTCGAGGACGTCACCGAGCAACGCGCGCTCGAGCAACAGCTCGCCCGGCAGGAAAAACAAAACATGCTCGACACGCTCGTCGCCGGCGTCGCGCACGAGTTGAACAACAAGCTCACGCCCGTGCTGGGGTTCGCCGAGCTGCTCGAAGCGGTCGCGCCGCCCGCGCTGCGCATGCACACGCAGTGCATCCGCCGCAGCTCGAGCGAGGCCGCGCAGATCATCAAGCAACTGCTCAACATCGCGCGCCCGGCGGGCACCGATTTTTCGCTGCTCGATCTCACCGCGCTCTGTCGCGAGGCGGTGCAGATGCTGCGCTACCAACTGCGCGAGCATCGTTGCGAGGCCGTCCTGCGCGTGCCGCCCGAACCGGTCTGGACCAAAGGCGACGGGCCCCAGCTCAAGCAGGTTTTGATCAACCTCGTCCTGAACGCGCTGCACGCGATGGAGCACACCGCCCGTCCGGAACTGACGCTCGTCGTCGAGACCGATTCGGACGGAGCCTGGCTCCGCGTGCACGACATCGGCACCGGCATCAAAGCCGAACATCTGTCGCGCATCTTCGATCCGTTCTTCACGACCAAAGGCCCGCGCGGCACCGGCCTCGGCCTCAGCATTTCCGCCAGCATCGTGCGCCAGCACGGCGGGGAAATCAGCGTCGACAGCACGCCGGGCGCCGGCTCGACGTTCTCGCTCCGCCTGCCGGTCCAGGCCGGCGACGCCCGGAGCAGGCCCAGCGAGTCCACGCAGCCGGCGGAGTCGCACTACGACGCCTCGCGCCGCAGCGTGTTGATCGTCGACGACGAGGAATTTGTCCGCCAGTTTATGCAGGAACTCCTGCGGGTCTCGTTTTCGTGCCGCGTCGAGCTCGCGTCCGACGGGCAGGAAGCGCAGGAAAAACTGCGCGACACCTCGTTCGATCTCATCGTCTCCGACGTGCGCATGCCGCGCGTCGACGGACTGCAACTGCGCCGGTGGATCGCCGAGCACCGCCCGGAACTCGCCGAGCGCGTCATCTTCATCACCGGTCACGCCGGGACGATGGACCTCGACTCCGGCCTCGCGCACATCGCCGGCACGGCGGTGATCCGGAAGCCCTTCACGGTCGACGCGATCATCGGCGCCTGCCGGCCTTATCTCGTCCCCGTGGCCTGAAGCTCGACCTCGTCCGCCGCGCGCGCCTCCGCGACGGGACGCGGATTCGGCGGCGCGTTTCGCTCCGCGCGCGCGCCGGAAAATTGCCGCAGCCACCCCGCGTCCACGGCGAGCTGATGCGAATACGCCTGCAACTCCGTCGCGAACCGCGCCTGGCGTTGCGCACGCTCCGCCGCCTGCGACCCGCGGCAGCTCAATTGCTGGAGCGCAGCGTGAATCGCCGCCGCGGAATCGACCTGCTCGCGCGAAGCCGCCTCGGTGGCCGTCAGCAACTCCCGGGCCTCGCCCACGGCGCGCGCGATCGCCTGGAAATTCGACGCCACCGCCGTGGCGACCGTGGCGCCGCGATGGTTGGTCTGTTGCGAAGCGCTGATCAGGTCCACGGACTGGCGCGCCGCTTCGGCGCTGCGCGCGGCGAGCCGGCGCACTTCGTCGGCCACGACCGCGAAACCCCGCCCGGCCTCGCCGGCGCGCGCGGCTTCGATCGCGGCGTTCAACGCGAGCAGGTTGGTCTGAAACGCAATCTCCTCGATCGAGTCGATCACGCGCTGCACCCGGTCGCCCGACGCGGCGATCTCACGCATCGCCGCGCTCAACTCGCCGACGCTCTGCTCGCCCTGAGTCGTCTCGCGCGACGTGCGTTGCATCAACTGGCTCATCGCCCCGACGCGATCGCGCGTCGACTCCGCCGCCGTGGCGACGCGCGCCGCGTTGCCTGTGATTTCGTGGAGTGCGGCCGCCTCCTCTTCGGCGACTGCCGCGAGTTGCGTGGCCTCGGCGCCGACTGCCGTCGTCTCCCGCTCCAGCTCCGCGGCTCCGCCGCCCATGCGCGCAGCGAGCGCTTGCAGGCGAGACCGGACGCGCGCCGAAAACCAGCGCGCCACGACGAGCCCGGCAATCGGCAGCAACAGCGCTGCACCCGCCACGCCGAGCACGGTCGAGTTCAAGTCCGCCGCCGACGCACGCGCTGCGCCGAGCGTCGCATGCATCGTCTTTTCCGTCACCGGTTGCAGCCGGCCCGCGATCCCGGCGCCGAGGTCGGAGACGGTCTGGGACAACCGGACGCGCTCGACGATCGAGAGTTTCAGGTTCGCCAGCTCGTCGCCCAGGTCGCGCACGCGACTGTGCACGTCGTCGATGAAATCGCGCAGATCGGACGGCGCCGTGGCCGCGAGCATCGTCGCGATTTCGGGTGCGAGCGCGGCTTGGCGCTTCAACGCGCGGTCCGCGAACTCCGCATCGAGCAGCGAGCTGGCGAAGAGCACGTTGTTCTGCACCTCGGCGAGCGCGCCGAGCCCGCGGGCGAAAGTCTCGCGATGGCCCGGAGCGCGCGGACCGGAAATCTGCGTGCCGTCGTCGGTGGCGAGTTGGAGGCAGAGGGTGGAGAGCAGCGAGACCTGCGCGGCGATGCCGCGGACGGAGCGTTCGTTGCGGAGGTTCGCGGCGGCGAGTTGCTCGAACGCCGATTGCCATTGCTGAAGCTGATCGGCCGTCGGGCCGAGGCCCGCCGGTTCCGGCGCCCCGACGAATTGCACGCGCGCGACCGCGACCAAATGCCGGGCCCGCTCGAACTCGGCGATAGCTTCACGCCGGTCGGCCTCGGTGCGCGTGCGGTTGTATTGCGTGACGCGCAGCGCCACCGCGTCGGCGCACCGCAGCAACTCCGTCGCCGGCATCGCCTCGCTCTCGACCGCGCGCTCGACTCCCGCGACCTGGCGGTTCACGCGCGACATCAGCGCGATCGTCGCTCCGCATCCGAGCAGGCTGACCATGCCCGCGCATAAAAAGAGCCGGCGCAATTGCACCGGGAGTGAAGTAGCCGTGGATTTCCTCGCCATACCGCGCCGAGCAATCGGTCGATCAGGCCACCGAGTTTAGTCGGGGACCGAACTCGTCACATTTCCGTCGCGCCGCGCTGAAATTCGTGACTTTTGTAAATTAACCCTCGCCTGTGGCAGCTCCTCGGCTATCGGTCAGAGCACGTATGATTTCGTTCAAGAAGCTGCTGGGCAAAGAGGAGAAGTTCTACGATCTGCTGGACGCGAGTGCCGAGGAAGCGAAGCTCGCCGCCGGCCTGCTCGCCAAGATCCTGGCCAACGAAAGCGCGGCCCAAGCCTCGAGCATCCACGACATCATACAGACACGCCGCAAGGACAAGCGCATCACCCAGCAGATTACCGAGGAGCTGTGCAAGACGTTCGTCACCCCGCTCGAGCGCGAGGACATCGAAGCGCTCTCACTCGCGCTCTACCGAATTCCGAAGACCGTCGAAAAAATCGTCGAGCGCCTCACGATTTGCCCCGCGCGCGTGCCGCGCGAGAGCATGCAGCGCCAGGTGGTGCTGCTCGAAGAAGCGGTCGAGAGCGTGTATTTCATGGTGAAGCAGCTCCGCAAGGGCACGAACATCGACCGCATCAAGGACGCCCACTCGCGCCTGCAATTTGCCGAAGGCGAAGCCGACAAGGTCATGCTCTCGCTGGTGAAAGATCTCTACAACGGCCCCTACGACGCGAAGGAAGTCGTCATTCTGATGGAACTCTACGATCTCGTCGAAACGGCCGTCGACCGCGCGCGCGACGCCGGGCAGGTCGTCTTCCAGATCATGCTGAAATACTCCTGAGCCCCCGCGACCGCCGATCATGACCATCTTCCTGATCGTCCTCGCCGCGGCGTTGGTGTTCGAATACATCAACGGCTTCCACGACGCCGCGAACGCCATCGCCACTGTCGTCTCGACCAAGGTGCTCACGCCGCGCCAGGCGATCATGCTGGCGGCGTTTTTCAATCTCACCGGCGCGCTCGCCGGCACCGCCGTCGCCTCCACGATCGGCAAGGGACTCGTCGACACGAACTACGTGACGATGATCACCATCCTCTCCGGCCTCACCGGTGCGATCATCTGGAACCTGCTCACGTGGTGGCTCGGGCTGCCGTCGAGTTCGTCGCATGCGCTGATCGGCGGATTGTGCGGCGCGGCGGTCGCCTCCGCTAATGACAACTGGAACGTGCTGACCTGGTCGGCGATTGACGCCAAAGGCGCCGCCGTCGGTCTGTGGCCGAAAGTGGTGCTGCCGATGATCACGTCTCCCATCATCGGCTTCATCGGCGGCGGGCTGCTGATGTTTCTTCTGACGATGTGCATCCACCGTCTCCGCCCGCGCACGGTGAACAGCATCTTCGGCAAGCTCCAGCTCGCCAGCGCCGCCTTCATGGGCCACAGCCACGGCCTCAACGACGCGCAAAAGACGATGGGCATCATCGCGCTTGCGCTTTTCACGGGCACGAAGGCGGGCGTGTTCAACGATCTGCCGGCGTGGGCCGAGTTTTTGCGCACTCCCAATTTCGAGATCAGGCAATGGGTCGTCTTCTCGTGCGCGCTGACGATGTGCGCCGGCACGGCCGCCGGCGGCTGGCGCATCATCCGCACGATGGGCCACAAGATGGTCCGCCTGCAGCCGGTGCACGGCTTCGCCGCCGAGACCACCGCCGCCGGCATCATTCAGATCGCGTCCGGCTTCGGCATTCCGCTTTCCACGACGCATGCGATCTCGACGTCCATCATGGGCGTCGGCGCCGTGAAGCGTTTCGGCGCGGTCAAGTGGGGCGTGGTCGAGCGCATCGTGTGGGCGTGGATTTTCACCCTGCCCGTCTGCGGCCTGATCGGCTACGGCGTCGAGAAACTTTGCAAGGCGCTCGGGTATTCATGAGCGAGAGCGGCAGGTAGCGCGGTGCTTCAGCCCGCGCCGAGGTCGCTCCCGCGCGGGCTGAAGCACCGCGCTACTCCCCAGCCATCGCTTGCGTGAGCTGTAGGAGCGGCTTTACGCCGCGATTGCTTCGATGCGCATGCCGCGTTCGAATCGCGGCATAAAGCCGCTCCTACAAAACCGCCGTGTCTCGAATTCGCCCCGCCCTCCGTCCGACGGAACGGCGATATAATATCGCCGCTCCGGATGGCTGGGCTGCGAAACTCACTTCGCCTGCGGCGGCGGCTGCGCGGCCTGCTTCAGCTCTTCCGAGTGGCGCACGTCCTTGCCCTTCGCGAGGTAGATCATCTCCTCGGCGATGTTCGTCGCGTGGTCGGCGATGCGCTCGATCGATTTCGAGACGAACATCAGCTCCAGCGCCCAGGCGATCGTCTCCGGTTTCTCGATCATGTAGCTCGTGAGGCGACGATAGACGAGGCGGTTGATGTTATCGACCTCGGGGTCGCGGCGGATGACGGCGAGCGCCTTCTGTTCGTCTTCGTTCACGAAGCAGTCGAGCGCGTCGCGCAGCATTTCGAGCGCGATGTTGGCCATGCGCGGGATGTCGGCGTAGAGTTCGACCTTCGGCTCGATCGCGAGCTTGCGCGCGCGGCGGGCGATGCTCGTGGCTTCGTCGCCGACGCGTTCGAGATCATGCGAGGCCTTCATGCCGACGATCACGAGGCGCAGTTCGGAAGCGACCGGGCCGCGAAGCGTCATGTAGCGGATGGCCTCGTCGTCGATCTGGACCTCGAACTGGTCGATCTCGTCGTCGGCGGCGATGACCTTGTCCGCGAGCGCGAGATCGCCCTCGGAGAGTGCGCGCACAGCGCGGCGGGTTTGATCGATGGCGCGATCGCCCATCTGGAGCAGATGCGTGCGGAGCGTTTCGAGTTCGGCGTCGAAGAAGCGTTTCATTTTTTGAAAAAGTCCAAACTCCAAACGTCCAAATGCCGAAGGACCGGGCGCGGCGCTATCGGCGGGAAACTGGATTTGGCGTTTGGAACTTGGTGTTTGTGATTTTGTCAGCCGAAACGTCCCGAGACGTAGGCCTCGGTCTGCGGGTTGGCGGGGTTCATGAAGATTGTGCGTGTCTCGGCGTATTCGATGAGGCGGCCGAGGTAGAAGAAGGCGGTGCGGTCCGAGCAACGGGCGGCCTGCTGCATGTTGTGCGTCACGATGACGATCGTGAACTTCGCCTTCAACTCGTGGATCAGCTCCTCGACCTTGGCCGTCGCGATCGGGTCGAGTGCGGAACACGGCTCGTCCATCAGGATGATCTCGGGCTCGACCGCGATGGCGCGCGCGATGCAGAGGCGCTGCTGCTGACCGCCCGAGAGACCGAGAGCGCTCTGGTGCAGGCGGTCCTTCACCTCGTCCCACAGCGCGGCGCCGCGCAGGCTCTTTTCGACGACTTCGTCGAGGCGCGATTTGTTTTTCACCCCCTGGATGCGGAGGCCGTAGGTGATGTTTTCGTAGATGGATTTGGGGAACGGATTCGACTTCTGGAACACCATGCCGACGCGCTTGCGCAGCTCGATCACGTCGACGCGCGAGTCGTGGATGTCGACGCCGTCGATGCGGATCTGACCGGCGGAGACGCGCGCGCCGTCGATCAGGTCGTTCATGCGGTTGAGGCAACGGAGCAGCGTGCTCTTGCCGCAGCCGGACGGACCGATGAACGCCGTGACCTGGCGCTCGCGAACGTTCAGACTGATGTCGTGGAGCGCCTGCGAAGCGCCGTAGCAGAAATCGACGTCGTCGATCTCGATGATCGCGCGCTCGGCGGGCGCGGTGCCGTTGGGCGCGATCGGGGCGACGGCGGGCGACGTGCCCGTGACGCTGATCGACCGGAGCGAGGGGGACGAGGAAGCGGGTTCGGACATGAGAGAGGTTACCATTTGTATTTCTTGCGCAGGCGGACACGCAGCACGACGGAGGTCGCGGCGATCGCGGCCACGGTGAAGAGGAAGACGAACGCCGTGCCGTATTGGACGTCGCGCGTGTAGTCGTTCTGCGGGATCTTCGAGGCGACGACGTAGATGTGATACGGCAGCGCCATCACGCCCTGGAAGACGAAGTCGATCGCGTGCTGCACCTGCCACGGCATCTCGTCGCGCACGACGAAGGCGGCGGTGAACATGATCGGCGCCGTCTCGCCCGCCACGCGCGCGATCGAGAGCACCGACGAGGTGAGAATGCCCGGCAAGGCGTAGGGCAGGACGTTGGTGAAGATCGTTTGGAGCTTCGTCGCGCCGAGCGCGAGCGAGCCTTCGCGATAACCTTTCGGCACGGCGCGCAGCGATTCCTCCGACGCCGTGATGATGATCGGCAGCACCATGAACGCCAACGTCAGCCAGCCCGCGAGGAGCGACACGCCCATGTTCAGGCCGATGACGAACAGGCCGAAGCCGAACAGGCCGTAGACGATCGAGGGCACGCCCGCGAGGTTGACGATCGCGAGCCGCAGGAAACGGATGAAGCGCCCGTCAGTCGCGTATTCGCTGAGGTAGATCGCGCTGATGACGCCGAGCACGAGCGCGATCGCCATCGATCCGACCACGAGCAGGACGGTGCCGACGATGTTCGGGAAAATGCCGCCCGCCGCGTAGACGTAGGTTTCGACGTGCACGTCTTTCAGCTCCGCCTCGTGTGCGGCCTTGAAGGCGCGGAACTCGCGATCGCCCATCTGGCGCTTCACCCCGTGCAGCTCGAAGGCGTTCAGCGTCTCCGGCGATTCGGTGAGGAAGGTCGTGTTGACGAACGGCGCCTGCGTCTTGAAAACGACCGCGCCACCCTTGAGGCCGATGTCGAGGAAGATGACGGCGGCGCACGCGAGCACGAAGTAAGTCGCCGCGCGCAGCAGCCAGAACACGCCCGCCTCCGCGCGCTTGGCGATGGTCGGTTTGGCAAAAAGTTTGTCGCTGGGCTGCGTCATGAGACGAAAGAGGTGGGGCGGTGAATCCCTTCACCGCCGGTGATCGCGGCGCGCACCGGCTCGGCGCGGAGCGGAGTCCGCGCCCTACTCTGTCGGCAATCGAAAAACAGGGGGGGGCTCATGAGGCGACGATGCGGTAGCGGCGCACGATTTTCTGCGCGAGCCAGTTGATCAGGAGAGAAATCAGGAACAGCACCACGCCAACCATGAACAGCGCGCGGTAGTGCAGGCTGCCGCGGACGACCTCGCCCATCTCCTGCGCAATGATGCCGGTCATCGTGTGCACGGGCTGGAACGCGGCGCCGAGACCGGCCGTGAAATCGGGAGTCTGGATCCGGTTTCCGGCGCACAGCAGCACGACCATCGTCTCGCCGATCACGCGACCGAGACCGAGCAGGATCGCTGCCATGATGCCCGAGAGCGCCGAGGGAACGATGATGTGCACGATCGTCTGGAGGCGGGTCGAGCCGAGCGCGAGCGAGGCTTCCTTGAAGGACCGCGGCACGTTGTTGAGCGCATCTTCGGCAAGCGAGAAAATCGTCGGCACCGCCATGAGCGCGAGCAGGCACGCGGCGGTGGTGGCGTTGAGCCGCTCGGAAAACGGAAAACCCGGCACCCAGTCGAGCGCGGGCAGTTGCGAGAGTTTGCGCAGCGACTCGCCGAGCACGGCGATGCCGAAGAAGCCGAGCACGACGCTCGGGATGGCCGAGACGAACTCGATCGTGGGCTTGATGAACCGTTGCTCGGCCGGGCGCGCGACCTGGCTGATGTAGACGGCGGCCGCGATGCCGAGCGGGATCGCGATCACGAGCGCGATCGCCGAGATGAGCAGCGAGCCGAAGAACAACGGCAGAACGCCATACCAGTCCTGCCAAAAGCTCGCGGTGATCCAGTCGCGCCCGAAGGCGAAGGCCGTGAGCGATTCCATCGCCGAAACGGGCTTCAATTGGTCCCACGCTGCCATGCGGGTCGTCGCGGCTTCGAGGCGCGCCGGAAACTCGCGAAGCAGTTCGCCGAACCGCGTCATGCGTTTCTCGAGCGCGGCGTCGTCGAAGTGCGGCGTCTGCGCGGCGATCTCGACGAGCGCGGCGGCGAGCGCGGCGTTGGCGTTTTTCAGCTCGGGGAGCTGGTCCTTCATCCCCTGCACTTCGGTGCGGAAGTTTATCTGCTCGGGCACGAGGTGCTCGAGCTGGCGGCGCAACTCGACGGCGTGCACGGGCGTGGCGGAGGGCAGCGCGCGCTCGATATCGGCGCGCGCGATGGCGGTGTCCTGCGCGACCTTCTGGCGTTCCTTCAGCGACGTCGCCGTTTCGGTGAGCGTGCCGAGAATCGTCTCGTGCGCGGAGATGGCGTCGGCCACGCGGTTCGCGTAGGCGTCGAAATCCGCGAGCTGCGCCTGCGCGGCGGCGACGGCGACACCGGAGCGCTGAAGTTGCGTGAAACGATCCGAGCGGACGGCGCCGAGGTAGCGATTGAACGCCGAGTAGTCCTCGACCTCGCGGCGGAGGTGATCGGTGAACTCGAGACCGGCGAGGCGGTAGATTTCGAGATTGTGCTGGTTCAACGGCACGAAGCCGATGGCGTCGCGAAAAATCGTCAGCGTGATCAGCGCGAGCACGAGGATCGAGATCGCCGCGTTGCTTTGGAAAACGACTTTGGCGACGCGATCGCCGGTCAGGCCGAAAAACCAGCCGCGCTTGCGCCGCACCAGCGCTTCGCGCGTCAGGAGACGGGTGGGTCGGGTTTCGGTGACGGTTTCGGCCATGTAATGGGTTCTCGGATGCTCGGGTTGCCGGCGCAGGCGGCGCAACCGGGCTGCGTTACGGTCTTGTGACAAATACGAGGCGGGGCGGGCGGCGGCGCTGGGATTCCGGGAGCGGTAGGAGCGGCTTTACGCCGCGATCGGTTCGATCGCGGCAGGCGCAACGCAGCGATCGCGGCGTAAAGCCGCTCCTACAGTTCACGCGGGCGACGGTCGGGAGTAGGGCGGTGCTTTAGCCCGCGCCGAAAATCCTGCCGCGCGGGCTGAAGCACCGCGCTACTGTGCAAGCGCCCGCAGCCGGGTTTCGACTGCGGGCGCGAAGTCAGCACAGATTGGCTCGCAAATCAGTTGACGATGCGGACGGGCACGAAGCCGACTTTGCGGACGACCTTCTGGCCTTCGTCGCTGAGCGTGAACTCGACGAACTTGGCCGCTTCGCCGCTCGGCTCGCCGTTCGTGTAGTAGAACGTCGGGCGCGCGTAGGGATACTTCTTCGCGATCACGCTGTCCTCGGTCGGCAGCGCGCCGTCGATCGCGACGGTCTTGATGCCGGGGTCGTGGAGATAGGCGAGGCCGACGTAGCCGATGCCGTTCGGGTTCTTGGCCACTTCGGCGGCGATCTGCTCGTTACCGGCCATCTTCTGGGAGGAGCCGGCATAGTCGCGCTTCTTCATCGCGAGTTCCTTGAAGTCCGAATAGGTGCCGGACGAGGTGTTGCGAGTGTAGATCGAGATCTTGCCGGGCGTGCCGCCGACCTGCGACCAGTCGGTAATGTCACCGGTGAAGATCTGCTCGACCTGGCGCTTCGTGAGCGCGGTGACGCCGCTGCTTTGGTTGACGATCACGCCGATGCCGTCGAATGCGACGATGGTCGGTTTGAGCGTGACGCCCTTGGCGAGGGCGGCGGAGGCCTCCGTGGGCTTGGCGCGACGGGACGACATGCCGATTTGGGCGGTGCTGTCGATGATCGCGGCGATGCCGGTGGTGGAACCTTCGGCGGCAATCTCGAACGCGATGCCGGCGTTACGGGCCTTGTAGTCTTCGGCGAGCATCGGGACGAGTTTGGCGCCGAGCGTGTCGGAGCCCTTGATGACGATCTTCTCGGCGGCGAGCGCGCTGGTGGCGAGCGTCGCGGCGAGAGCGAGAGTGAGGAATTGTTTCATGGATGATGCGGGTTGGCGGTTGGCGCTTGGCGCTTAGAATTTCACGACGAGATCGAGCTGGAGGATCTGCGAGTGATCGAGGTTGCTGACCGGGCCGCTCTGGGCGGTGCGCTTGTCGGTCGTGTAGAAGTAGGTCGCGTTGACGTTGGCGAAGTCGGTGAGGTTGTAGGCGAGGCCGAGTTTCCAGCCCTCTTGGTTGAGACGGCCGAAGGCGAAGTCGGAGTCGCTGAGGTTCGGATCGATCGAGCCGGTGCCGAGGCTGCGGTAGTCGAGGCGGATGCTGTAATCGCCCTGGACTTTGCCGCTGCCCGACGCGTAGCCAACGCCGACGAGCCAGGAGGTGGCATCCTTCGGCTCGTTCGCGAGGGCGTAGACTTTGCGCACGCGGCGCTCGGCTTCGAAGTTATAGCCGAAGTCCCAGTAGGCCTTGAACGAGGTGCCGGCGCCGGCGACGTTCATCCAGTTGACTTCGCCGGGCAGCGTGAAGACCGCGAGACCGTCGGTCGAGCCGTTGAACGGCGTCTCGTTGTCGAGGCCGTCGAGCGTCGAGTCGTTGTAGATCATGAAGCCGGGCGCGATCACGAAGCTGTTCACGACGTTGCCGATTTCGTCCTTGCCGAACCAGTGGGTGTAGACCGCCTGCTGGGCGAAGAGCCACGCGTCGCGGCCGTTGCGACCCGCGGTGGACTCGCTGCGGTCGTCCATGACGATCTGGCTGGCGCGGACATCGAGGATGTCCTTCCCGGCGAGGAACCTCGTGTAGATTTCGGTGAAGCCCTGCGGGTTGATGTCGCCGTCCCAGACCATGTCGGTCGTGTAGAACGGATTCTTCTGCTTACCGCCGATGAAATTCCAGTTCAGGTTCGGGCGATACGAGACGTAGGCGCGGGCGAGGTAGATCGAGTAGTCGTTGTTGCCGTCCTGGATGGTTTGGTTGCCGGAATCGGCAGCCGAGGCGGTCTCAAGCGCGAAGCCGGCGCCCCATCCTTTTTGCATGAGCACGTCGCCGTTGAAGCGGAAGCGGAAGCGCTCGCGCGTGCGTTCGTTCGAGAGCGTGCTATTCTGCGGCCCTTGGGTTTCGATCTGGTGACGGAGGCGCACGTCGCCGCCCAGTTTGAACTCGGTAAGGTGACCGCCGAGGTTGAGCTTTCCCGCCGACGTGTTGGCGGTGAAGTCTTTCACGAGCTCGGCGCGGAGTTCCTCCGCCTCCTGATCGTTGAGGACACCCTTCCTCACGAGGAGGTCGATGAGGGCGCCGCTGTCTTGAGCGAGCGCGATGCCGGCCGTGAACAGAGCGGCGGCGGTCGCGAGCAGTTTCTTTTTCAGTTGGAACATGGTGTCGGTTTTCCGGGTTGGGCGCGTCGGAAAAAACACCGACGCGTCCGCGCAGATTACCGGGCGATTGTTACGGCTTCGTGACGGCTGTGTGACGAACGCGGAAAACAAAGCCGCGCGTTGCCGCGCGGCAGGACCGGCTTCAGCCGGCCCATCGGCACGCTCACTCGCGAGTGACGCGCGCGAACGAAATTCAAACCGGGACGGCTGAAGCCGGCCCTACTCCCTCACCCGCTCGTCTCGGCCGACTCGGCGGCGACAGCCGTGAGCTGGATCAGGTTGTTCAGCGACGAGAAATGCTTCGTCCACTCGAAGTCGCCGGCGTGGCCGCCGACGATCTGGTCGAAGAGCGCTTTCTTGTCGGCTTTCAGCGCCTGGATGCGTTCCTCGATCGTGCCGGCCGTGACCATGCGGTAGACGAACACGGTGTTCGTCTGGCCGATGCGGTGCACGCGGTCGATCGCTTGGTCTTCCACCGCCGGATTCCACCATGGGTCGAGCAGGAAGACGTAATCCGCGGCGTGCAGCGTGATGCCGGTGCCCGCCGCCTTCAGCGACACGAGCATCACCGCCGCGCCCTGCGCCGTCTGGAAATCGCGCACCGGTTTCTGCCGGTCGACCGTCATGCCGGTGATCTCGAAGCGTTGCAGATCCGGATAATGCGCCGCGAGCGCGCTGCGCACACGGTCGAGCAGCGTGACGAATTGCGAGAAGATGACGACCTTGTGGCCGGAGCTGACGACCTCGGTGAGCTTCTCGACGAGAAGCTGGAGTTTCCCCGAGTCGCTGAGCGGCGCGTTGAGCCACGGCAGCAAATCCGGGTCGCAGCACACCTGGCGCAGGCGCGTGAGCAGCGCGAGGAAGCCGAAGGATTTTTCGCGCAGCGCGAGCGTGATGTCTTCGCCGAGTCGTTGCAGGCCCTCGCTGCAGATGCGCGCGTATTCGGCGCGCTGCACTTCCGTGAGCGGGCAAAGCAGGTCCATCTCGACCTTCGGCGGCAGCTCGGTCGCGACTTCGTTCTTCGTGCGGCGGAGCTTGAACGGATCGATCTGCGCGCGCAGGCGGCGGATCGTGCCGTCGCGGTCGGTCGCGAGGGCCGACTCGAAGGCGGCGCGCGAGCCGAGCAGGCCGGGCAGCAGGTAGCGGAAGATCGACCACAGATCGAGCTGGCGATTCTCGAGCGGCGTGCCCGTGAGCACGAGGCGATGCTGCGCCTTCAGCGCGAAGCACGCCTGCGTGACTTTCGCGTCGGGATTTTTGATGAACTGGCCTTCGTCGAGCACGGCGTAGCCGAACGGCGTGGCGTCGAGCAGCGCGCGGTGCTTGCGGAGCTGCGTGTAGCTCGCGAGCCAGATGCACGGCGCCTTGTTCGTCGTGAAATCGTTGCCGGCCTTGAGCGTGTCGATCTTCGCCTCCGGGGAAAAACGCGCGATCTCCTCGCGCCACACCGGCACGACGCTCGCGGGGCACACGACGATGTGCCGCTGCTCCGCCATCGGACGCGTCCGGAGCAGCGCGATCACCTGCGCGGTCTTGCCGAGACCCATCTCGTCGGCGAGGAGTCCGTGGCAACCGGTTTCGCAGAGGTGGTGCATCCACTCGACGCCGCGGCGCTGGTAGTTGCGCAGATACTCGGGCAACGCCGGCGGCGCGATCGGCGGCGTGAGCACTTTTTTTCTCCACGCCTCGATCTCGGGCCCGAGCGTCACCTTGATGCGGCTGTCGTTGAACAGCGAAAAAATCAAATACGGCGGCACCTCGCCGCCGCCCTCGGACTCCTCGAGGTTCTTCTGCCACTGGTGGAGGCTCTCCCACTTTTCGGGCGCCATCGTGACGATACCGAGGTCCGGCACGAGGAACGGCGTGCGGCCGTGCCTGAGCAACGCGGTCGCCTGTTCGTCGGTGAGGAGTTTTTCGCCGGCGCGGAAAATCCAGCGGAGGTTCAACCCGCTGCCCTCGCCGGCTCCGGCGCCCGCGCGGCCCGGGCGGCGCTCGGCGACGGCTTCGACCTCGATGGTGCGCGCGCCGAGTTTCAGCGAGTCGACCTTCGCGTCGACCTCCACGCCGAACTGTTTCTTCCAGTGCGGCAGCACGTCTTTCAAAAAGCCGGGGATGTCCGCCAGCGCCTCCATCGCGTAGGCGTGCGTGACCTGGTTGTAGCGGAAATGCGCCTTGCGCGCGTAGGTCGCGAGCGCGATCAGCTTGGCGCGCTCGGTCGGCGTCGGGTGAATGGCGGTGTTGCCGAGCGCGGGGATGCGATTTTTGCCCTGCTTCCAAAACGCGAGAAACACCAGCCCCTCGCCCGTCGCCGTGAAACTCAGCAGCAGGTCGCGATCCTTGCCCGGGCCGCCTTTGGCCGCGCTGCCGTTCGCGTCGCCGTGCAGATCGCCGCTCGCCGCGTGGCCGTTCGTGTGACCGTTCTTTTCGAGCGGCATCGGCGGCGTGCTACCGACGGCCAGCCGGCCCGACATCTCGTCAGCCACGAGCTCCTCGATCTCGTGCAGACCCGCCACGGCGATCGCGTGCGCCAGCAATTCGTCCGTCGTGGACGAGCGGACGCGCAACTCGTCGCCTTCCCATTCGATGACGGCGTATTCCTCCTTCTTGTCGATCTTGCGGTGGATGATCGCGTCCTTCGCGCCGAGCTCGATTTCGCGGATTTCGCTGTCGCGATACATCTGGTGGCCGCGCTCGACCGGTTCCTCGCTGAAGAACTTCTCCCAATCGATCGCCAGCCTATCGAACCAGAACTCCAAGGACTGGGGAGTGTAGACGCGCTTCGGCCCGTGGGAACTCATGCGTGTAAAAGCCCTCCGTTAAAAAGCCGCCGGAGCCCCCCGCAACCCTAATCTTCTAAATTCTGCGGCAGACGGGAAATACCCTAGCGCCGGGAGAAGTTCACCTGCTGGCCGAACCAGGCGCTCTCGCCGCTCGCGCCGGTAGGGCGGCGAGTCCCTTCGCCACCGTCGTGACCGGTAGGGCGAGTCGTCCCGACGAGCCGCCCTCCGCGGCGCTGAACGGAGTCCGCCCCCACCCCTCGCCACCACTGCGTCGCAGCGGTTGCGAGTGCAGCGACCGTCGCCATTTCGCGACTCGGACTAGCGAAAGCCTCACGGCTTCCGCTACACGGCAAACTCGGCGCACGCCCGCACGGTCCGCACACACCGTCAGCCCGCGGCGTAGTATTTCTTCCGCGCGCGCACCTGCACGAGTTTTCTCTCGGGCAATATCACCGCCGTGAGCGCACCGCCGAGCACGCAACCGGTGTCGATCCCGAGCGTCCATTTCGTCTCCGCCACTCGCTCGCGCGACGTGTGACCGTAGACGACGAACGGCGGCCCCTTCCACAACTCCGACCAATGCGGCGCACCGGGCGCCTCGGAGCAAAAGCCGCCGGAGCCCCCCGCAACCCTAATCTTCTAAATTCTGCGGCGGACGGGAAATACCCTAGCGCCGGGAGAAGGTCACCTGCTGGCCAAATCATGCGCTCTCGCCACTCGCGCCGGTAGGGCGGCGAGTCCCTTCGCCGCCGTCGCGACCGGTAGGGCGAGTCGTCCCGACGAGCCGCCCTCCACGGTGCGGAACGGAGTCCGCGCCCCACCCCTCGACACCACTGCGTCGCAGCGGTTGCGAGTGCAGCGACCGTCGCCATTTCGCGACTCGGACTAGCGAAAGCCTCACGGCTTCCGCTACACGGCAAACTCGGCTCACGCCCGCACGGGCCGCACACACCGTCAGCCCGCGGCGTAGTATTTCTTCCGCGCGCGCACCTGCACGAGTTTTCTCTCGGGCAAAATCACCGCCGTGAGCGCACCGCCGAGCACGCAACCGGTGTCGATCCCGAGCGTCCATTTCGTCTCCGCCACTCGCTCGCGCGACGTGTGACCGTAGACGACGAACGGCGGCCCCTTCCACAACTCCGACCAATGCGGCGCGCCGGGCGCCTCGGAGCGTTTGCGCGGCTCGCCGTCCTTGTCGACGACCTGGATGCGCGTGACGACGCGCGCCGGCTGTTTTCGCCACGACTGGCCGGGAAGAAATCCGCCGTGCACGAGCACGACGTCGTGCTCCGCGTCCTCATAGGTCAGCGGCATCGCTTCGAGATAGTCCCAACACTTGCCGTTTAGCTGCGCGAGCGTGGCGTAGTCGGTCTTCTTGAGATGGCTCGGGTCGTCGGTCTTGCGAAAATTCAGCAGACGCAGCTCGTGATTGCCGAGGAGCGAGGTCGTGGCGTGCTTGCGCGCGAGCTGGATCACGCGCGCGCTGTCCGGTCCGCGGTTGACGAGGTCGCCGAGCAACACGACGCGGTCGTCGGCGCGCGGCGAAAGTTTCTCGAGCAGTTCCTCGAATTCGTCGGCGCAACCGTGGATGTCGCCGATGGCGATGAGTCGGTCGGCCATCAGGGTGTCGTCAAAGGCGCAACGATCTCGACCGCCGCTTGGGCCCGCGCCGTCGCTTCCATCATGAAATAGCTCTGCGCCGAAAAAACCATCTCTCCTTCCGCGCGCGGCACCGGCACGTAGGCGGCGTCGGACTGCAGGCGGCGCGCATCGACGTTGTCGCGCAACTCGGCGGGCAGGATGTCGCCGACGATGCGGCGGCGCAGTTCGGCGTCGCGAATCGGGAACAGCGCCTCGACGCGGCGGAAAAAGTTGCGCGTCATCCAGTCGGCGCTGCCGGCGAACACGTGTGGCGAGCCGCCATTCTCGAAATAGTAGATGCGCGCGTGCTCGAGGTAACGGCCGACGAGATTGCGCACGCGGATGTTTTCGCTCTGGCCCTTGATGCCGGGCGCGAGGCAGCATGTCGCGCGCACGATCAGATCGACCTGCACGCCGGCCTGCGAGGCGGCGTAGAGATTGTCGATCGTCACCGGGTCGACGAGCTTGTTCATCTTCGCGATAATCCGCGCGGGCCGTCCGGCGGCGGCATGCGCCGCCTCGGCGGCGATCAGCTCCTGGATGCGCGCGTGGAGGTTGAACGGCGCGACGAGCAGGTGCTTGAACTCAGGCGTGCGGCCGAAACCGGTGAGCGCGTTGAAGAGCTGCGCCACCTCCGCCGTGAGCCCGGGCTCGGCGGTGAGCAGGCTCAAGTCGGTGTAGAGGCGGGCGGTCTTCGGGTTGTAGTTGCCGGTGCCGAGGTGCACGTAGCGGCGCAGACCGTCGCTCTCCTGCCGCACGACGAGGCTGCACTTGCAGTGCGTCTTGTGGCCGACGAGACCGAACACGACATGCACGCCGGCTTCCTCGAGTTCGCGCGCCCACTTGATGTTGTTCGCCTCGTCGAAACGCGCCTTCAGTTCGACGAGCGCGGTCACTTGTTTGCCGAGCCGCGAGGCTTCGATGAGCGAGCGCACGATCGGCGAATCGCCGCTGGTGCGGTAGAGCGTCTGCTTGATCGCGAGGACGCTCGCGTCCGTCGCCGCCTGCTCGATGAAATCGACCACCGGCGTGAAGGACTCGTAAGGATGTTGGAGCAGCACGTCGCGCTCGCGAATCACGTCGAACAGCAGCGGCTTCGCGCGCAGGAACGGCATCTCCGCCGGCACGAACGGCGTGTATTTCAGGTCGGGCCGGTCGGTGCGTTCGTAGAGGCCCATCAAGCGCAGCAGGTTCAACGGCCCGCGGGTGCGGAACACGTTTTCCGGCGACAAGTCGAGGTGGCGGCAGAGCGCCTGAAACGACACCTCGTCGACGCCATCCTCGATTTCCAGACGCACGGCGGCGCCGCGGCGGAGATTGCGCAGCTCCTCCTCGATTTTCTTCAGGAGGTTTTCGACTTCCTCCTCGTCGATGTAGAGGTCGCTGTTGCGGGTGACGCGGAACGCGTGCGCGCTGCGAATCGTGTAGCCGGGGAACAACGCGCCGGCGCACAGCTTGATGATGTCGCTGAGAAAGACGAACTGCTGCACCTTCGTTTCGCCCTCGATCAGGATCAGGCGCGGCAGGCTGCGCGGCACCGGCAGGATCGCGAGGTGCGACTCGAGCTCGGGCGTCTCGGGATTTTCGAGCGTCAGCAGGACGTTCATCGTCTTGTTGCCGAGCTGCGGAAACGGGTGCGCCTGGTCGATCGCGAGCGGCGTGAGCACCGGCAGCACGTTCGTGGCGAAATAATTCTCCATCCAGCCGCGCTGCTGGGCGTCGAGGTCGGTCGGCGTGAGGAAAGCGATGCCTTCCTTCGCCAGCGCCGGCACCAGCAGTTCGTGCCAGCAGCGGTATTGGTCGCGCACGAGTTTCTCCACCGCGCCGCGAATCTGCTTCAACTGCTCCTTCGGCGTCAGGCCGTCGATGCTCGGCTCGCCGGCCTGCGAATCCTGCTGCTGCTGCAAGCCGGCGACGCGGATTTCGAAGAACTCGTCGAGATTCGAGCTGACGATCGAGAGAAACTTCACGCGCTCGAGCAGCGGATTCGCCGGACTCTGCGCCTGCTCGAGCACGCGGCGGTTGAACGCCACGTAGCTCAGCTCGCGATTGAAATAATGGCGTCGGCCCGCCGCGCTGCCGGTCAGCGCACGGCTGCCGACGGCGGCGGTGATTTTCACCGAACGCTTGGGGCGTTTCACGGAACTCATGGAATGGCGTGGCTGGTAATCGGCCGCGGCCCCCTCGGCCAGCGGCAACGCGTGGCGTAACCTGATTGTCACGTTGGTCAACTGCCGCGCGGTTTTGTTCACGCGATCGTCACGCGACCGCCGCGGATTCTTCACCTGCGCATGGGAACTTCGACCGCGCTCGACGACCGGCCGCGCCGTCGCCCGGGCAACTCTCTTTGCACCTCGCCCTCGTCACCGAAACCTACGCTCCCGAAATCAACGGCGTCGCCATGACGCTCGGCCGCCTCGTCGACGGCCTCGCCGCGCGCGGTCACCGCGTGACCGTCGTCCGCCCGCGCCAGCGCCACGAATCGCCGCGCTTCACGACGACGCAGCGCCTCGCGTGCCGCCAGGTGCGCCTGCCGGGTTTTCCGCTGCCGGGCTACCCGCAGCTCCGCGTCGGCTTCCCCGCGCGCCGCCGCCTCCGCCAACTCTGGTCGCTCAACCCGCCCGACCTCGTCCACGTCGCGACCGAGGGCCCGCTCGGCTCCTCCGCGATCACCGCCGCGCGCGAGCTCGGCATCCCGGTCACGTCGAGCTTCCACACCAACTTCGACCAATACGCGCGCGACTACCGCCTCGGGCTGCTCAAGCCGATCGTCTCCGCCTGGCTCCGCCGCGTGCACAACCGCACGCTCCGCACCTTCGCGCCGACGCACGACCTTCTCGCGCGCCTGAAAGCCGAAGGCTACGCCAACCTCCGGCTCCTCTCGCGCGGCGTCGACACGCAGCTCTTCACCCCCGAACGCCGCGACGCCGAGCTGCGCGCGTCGTGGGGCCTGCTACCCGACGATCTCGCCCTCGTCCACGTCGGCCGGATGGCCGCGGAGAAAAATTACCCGCTGCTCTTCCGCGCCTACGAGGCGATCAAAGCGCAGCAGCCACGCGCGCGCCTGATCCTCGTCGGCGACGGCCCGATGCTCGCGACCTACCAACGCCAGCGCCCCGACGCCGTGTTCACCGGCTTCTACACCGGCGCCAATCTCGCGCGCCACTACGCCAGCGGCGATCTCTACCTGCATGCGAGCTACACCGAGACCTTCGGCAACGTCGTCACCGAAGCGCTCGCGAGCGGACTCGCCGTGAGCGCGTTCGACTACGCCGCCGCGCACGAATTCATCCGCCATGAGCAAAACGGCCTCGTCGCGCGCCCCGGCGACGAGCGCGCCTTCATCGCGAACGCCGTGCGCCTCGCCCACGACGCCGCGCTCCGCGCCCGCCTCGCCCGCGCCGCCCGCGCCACCACCGCCCGCCTCTCGTGGGACGCCGTCGTCGACGGCTTCGCCCGCGACCTCCTCGAAGCGATCGACGACCACCGCGCCACCCGCGTCCAAGAAAACGCCAATGGCGCCGCGCTCGTCGGCTCCGCCATTCCGCAATCCGCACTCCGCAATCCGCAATCATGAGCAAGCCCGTCCTCCGCGTCCGCACCGCCATCCTCTCCGACGTCCACCTCGGCACGCCGCACTCGAAGGCGGCCGAGGCCACGCACTTCCTCAAACACGTCCGCTGCGACCGCCTCCTCCTCAACGGCGACATCATCGACGGCTGGCGCCTCACCCGCGACGGCCGCTGGACGAAAGACCACACGCGCTTCGTCCGCCGCGTCCTCACGATGGTGCAGAAAAAAGACACCGAGGTCGTCTACCTCCGCGGCAACCACGACGATTTCCTCGCGCGCCTGCTGCCGATGACGTTCGAACGCATCCAACTCGTCGAGGACTGCACGATCGACACGCCGCGCGGCCGCTACCTCGTGCTCCACGGCGACGTCTTCGACGGCGTGATCAAGAACATGGTCTTCCTCGCCCACCTCGGCGACATGGGCTACGCGCTCCTCCTCCGCCTCAACCGCGTCTACAACGCGTGGCGCCGCCTCCGCGGCAAGGAATACTTCTCCCTCAGCCAAGCCATCAAGGCGCGGGTGAAACAAGCCGTCTCGTTCGTCGGAAACTTCGAAAACCAAATCGCCACGCTCGCCCGCGACCGCGGCTGCATCGGCGTCATCTGCGGCCACATCCACACGCCCGCCGACAAGCAGATCGACGGCGTCCACTACCTGAATTCCGGCGACTGGGTCGAAACGATGAGCGCCATCGTCGAACACGAGGATGGCCGCTTCGAGTTGATCTACTTCAAGGATTTCGTCGCGCAGTTCCCGATGCCGCAACCCGACGCCGCCGCAGACGACGCCGACACCGCCGCCGATCTGCCCATCCCCGCCGCCCTCGCCGCCTTCACGGCCTGAAGTAGGGCCGGTCTCCGACCGGCCCATAAAAACGCCCACCACCTCCCCCCATCCACGACCACCCGTCGTCCCCCGCCTCCGAAATCTTTCTCTTTCCTCTTTCTCTTAATCTTTCTCCCCGACCGCAGCGCCCCGCCCCGCAGCCGGCCAATCCCGAGAGAAAGAGAAAGATTAAGAGAAAGAGGAAAGAGCCGGACTCTCCACCTCAATCCCGCCGCGGTGCACCGCGCTTCAACCTAAACTTCCCCCTTCAACTCGCAGCGCGACGCCTCGCGTCGCGCTGCGCCTCCCCATGCGTCGCATCCTGATCCTCAGCGCCAGCTACGGCGAAGGCCACAACAGCGCCGCCCGCGCCGTGCGCGCCGCGTTCGCCGAACATCCCGGTGTCGAAGTCGAAATTTTCGACCTTTTCGCCCAAAAAGCTCCACGCCTCGACCGCCTTTCCCGTCGCACCTACCTGCGCGTCATCAATCACGCACCGCGCCTTTGGAGCAGTTTATACCAATGGCTCGATCGATCGCCGAGCGCGCCATTGCTGTTCCGCGCGCTCGGCGGCCACGCGCAACTCCTCGCTCACACTCTTCGCGCCCGCCGTCCCGACGCCGTCGTCAGCACCTACCCCGTTTACGCGTGGCTTTTCCAACAGCTCCGCGCCAGCGGCTACACGCTGCCGCCGCTCTACACCGTCGTCACCGACGCGCTCACGATCAACTCGCTTTGGTATCGCGCGCCGTCCGCCGGCTGGTTCGTGACCGACGGCGCGTCGGCCGCCTTCCTGCACCGCGCGCGCGTGCCCGCCGCACAAGTGCACGTCTCAGGCTTCCCCGTCGCCGCCGCCTTCGCCGATCGCGACCCGACGCTCCAGCCGCCCGACCCGACGCGCACGCGCCAGCGCCGCATTCTCTACATGATCAACTCCGGGCGCACCCGCGCCCTCGAAACGGCGAAAGTCCTCACGCGCTGGTCGAACTGGCAGATCACCTTCACCGTCGGCCGCGACGAGATCCTCAAGCAGCGACTCGCGCAACTCGTCCGCGGCGCTCCCGCCCGTTGCGAAATTCTCGGCTGGACCGACCGCATCCCCGAGCTGCTCATGACGCACCACGTCGTCATCAGCAAAGCCGGCGGCGCCACCACGCAGGAATCGATCGCCGCCCTCTGCCCGATGATCGTGAACCAAGTCGTGCCCGGCCAGGAGGAGGGCAACTGGCAACTCCTGCGCTCGCACCAAGCCGGCGCGCTCGCCGAAACGCCGAGCGCGATCTCGCAAACGCTGCACACCGTCTTCGCCCACGAAGGCGCCCGCTGGCGCGAGATGCGCGCCGGCCTCCGCCGCCTCGCCCGCCCCACCGCCGCCCGCGACATCGCCACGCAAGTCCTCGCCGCGCTCCCCCAGCTATCCGGCCTAACACACGCCTGAAAGGCACTTGCTCCGAACCGGTCCGGACGTAGCTTCCGCAACATGAAGACCTTCACCGCGGTCGTCGAAAAGGATCCCGTCACCGGTCTGTTGGTTGGCTACATCCCGGGTTTTGCGGGAGCGCATTCTCAAGCGGCCAACCTCGACGAATTGCAGGCCAACTTGCAAGAAGTCGTCGCCATGCTGCTGGAGGATGGTGAACCGAAATTCGAGACCGAGTTCGTGGGCACGCAAACGATCAAGGTCGCCTGACCGTGGGCTCGGTCCCCGTCCTGAAACCAACCGAGACCTGCCGCATCCTGGAGCGGCTCGGCTTTGTGCTGGTGCGGCAACGTGGCGCCCATGTGCAATACCGCCACCCCGATGGTCGAGGCACGACGGTCCCTATGCACAAGGGACGCGATATCGCTCCACCCCTTCTCCGACAGATCGCCAAAGACATTTCGCTGACCGTCGACGAATTTCTCGCGCATCGCTTATACGCCGCACGGGATCGCACAGACGCGTCAAGACATGTTCGCACACAACGCCACGCGTTGACGCGAGCTGCGCACCAATCTCCGCCGCATCGCCCGCCCCACCGCCGCCCGCGACATCGCCTCGCAGGTGATGGCCGCGCTCCCCGAGTCGGCACTCTTCGGCTAGCGAGGGCTAACGAGGTAGCGCGGTGCTTCGGCCCGCGCTCGGCATTCCCCATCGCAGGCTAAAGCACCGCGCTACGCCGAACCTTCGCACGCGCCCGCTGTAGGAGCGGCTTTACGCCGCGATTCGAGCGCGGCGCGCGCCACGCAGCCGCTCCTCCACTCAACACTCAGCGCGCGCGCAATTCCGCGCGGATCGCCGCCAGCGTGCGCTCCGTCGCGCCACGATTCGCTTCGCTCCACGCGCGCGCGGCGGCGGCGAGTTGCTCGCGCTCGGCGGCGTTTTCCAACAATTCGACCGCGACGTGCACGAGCTCCTCGTGCGTCGCCACGCGGCGCACCGCGGCGGCGTCGGTGAGCGAGCGGATGATGTCGCGGAAATTCGTCATCATCGGCCCGTGCAGCACGGGCTTTCCCAGGATCGCCGCCTCGACGGGCGTCTGACCGCCGTCGTGCGGCGGCAGGCTTTTGCCCACGAAAACCAGATCGGCAAGTTGCGTCAGCTTCCGGAGTTCGCCCGTCGTGTCGCCCACCGCAACGTCGACCGGGCCGGGCGCAGCGCCTTGCGACCGGAAATGAAACGAAAAGCCGCTGCGCTCGAGCAGCGCGCGCAGCTCTTCGCGGCGCTCGGCGTGACGCGGCACGATCAGCAGCGATACGTCGTGCCCGTCCGCGCGCGCTTGCTTCAGCGCTTCGAGCAGCGCGTCTTCCTCGCCCGACCAGGTCGACGAGCCGAGCAGCACGAGCCCAGCCGCCGGCAAACCGATTTCGCGACGCAGCGTCGCCCGCGCGGCGTCGTCGAGCAGCGGGATGGCCACGTCGAGTTTCAGATTGCCCGTCGTCGCGAGCCGCTCCGGCGGAAAACCGAGCGCGCGGAAGCGTTGCTCGTCGCGCTTCGCGGCGGTGAGCACGCGCGTGATGCCGCGGGCGGAGGAGCGCACGGCCCACTTGAAGCGCGCCGAGCGGCGGAAGGAGCGGTCGGAGAGTCGCGCGTTCACGCACAGCACCGGCACGCCGCGCGAGCGGGCCGCGCGGACGTGCTCGGGCCAGCGTTCGCCTTCCATGAGGAGGCAGAGGTCGGGCTGCACCTGCCGCCACGCGCGCGCGTTGAACGCCCAGAAATCCAGCGGGAAGTAGCCAATGCCGATCGTGAGCAGCGCGTATTTTTCCTTCGCGAGCGCGTAGCCGGTGCTCGTCGTCGTGGTCAGGTAGGTTTCGCAGCCGTCGCGCTTCAGCCCTTCGAGCAGCGGTCCGATCGCGAGCATCTCGCCGACGCTCACAGCCTGGAGCCAGACGCGTTTGCGCGCGGCGTTTTTCGCCGGCAATTCAGGCACCTCGCCGAAGCGATGGGTGAAACCCTCCGCGTAGCCGCCGCGTCGGCGCATCCGCCAGAGAAAATACGGCGACGCGAGGAGGAGCGCCGGGAGAAAGAGAAGGCGGTAAACCCAGATCACAGGGCAAAAACGACTACCCGACGAATAAACCACAAAGGCACAGAGACACAGAGAACAATTCTCTCCGTGTCTCTGTGCCTCTGTGGTTCAAAATCCTTATTTCCCCAAGACCCAGGAGAAGATCAGCGGCGCGACGATCGTGGCGTCGGACTCGACGATGAACTTCGGGGTCTTTTCGCCGAGCTTGCCCCAGGTGATCTTCTCGTTCGGCACGGCGCCGGAGTAGCTGCCGTAGCTCGTGGTCGAATCGCTGATTTGCGCGAAGTAGCCCCAGAGCGGCACGTTGGTGCGGCCGAGATCCTGGTGCAGCATCGGCACGACGCAGATCGGGAAATCGCCCGCGATGCCGCCGCCGATTTGGAAGAAGCCGATCGAGCCCTCGCCGTTGCGCAGCAGTTTCGAGGTCTTCGTATACCACTCGGCGAGCCACACCATGTATTCGATGCCGGTGCGGACGGTGTGGACGTTCTTGATCTCACCGGTCACGCAGCGGCCGGCATACATGTTGCCGAGCGTGGCGTCTTCCCAGCCGGGGACGACGATCGGGAGGTTCTTCTCGCACGCGGCGAGCATCCACGAATTCTTCGGGTCGATCTGGTAAAACTTCGTCAGCTTACCCGAGCGAAGAATTTTATACATGAACTCGTGCGGGAAGAAGCGCTGCCCGCTCTGGTCGGCGGCGACCCACTCCTCCGCGACGGCGGCCTCGATGCGGCGCATGGCCTCGCCCTCGGGGATGCACGTGTCGGTGACGCGGTTCATGTGCCGGTCGAGCAACGCCTGCTCGTCGCCCGCGGTGAGGTGGCGGTAATGCGGCACGCGCTCGTAGTAATCGTGCGCAACAAGGTTGAAGATGTCCTCCTCGAGATTGGCGCCGGTGCAGACGATGGCGTGGACCTTGTCCTGGCGGATCATCTCGGCGAGCGTGATGCCGAGTTCGGCCGTCGACATCGCGCCGGCGAGCGTGACGAGCATCTTGCCACCCGCGGCGAGGTGGGCCTCGTAGCCCTTCGCGGCATCGAGCAAGGCGGCCGCGTTGAAGTGGCGGTAATTATGCGCGATGAACTGCGAGACCGGTCCCTTTTTCGCTGCGAGGGCGGCGTTGAGGTCTTCCGGGCGTTTCGTCTGGCGTTTGGCTTTCTTCATTTTCGGTCGAGTAGAAGGCTCGTGCGCGGCGGGGTCACGAAAAATTTTGTGCGCAGGCGCGCCGAGTAGCGCAGGCCTCCGGCCTGCAGCGTCGGTTCTCGCCGGCGAGACGCCGGCCCCGCATCGCGGCCTGGCCGCGCGCACCAAGACGGCGCCCCTCCGACGGCCCGCACCGGAGCGTTCTCCCGATTCGCGCCTAGCCAGTTTTGCCCACGGGCCGAAACTTGCCTCCGCGCGCCGACTCGTGAATGGTCTCCGCCATGTTGTCCCGCATCGCGCTTCTGTCCTGCCTCGTCGTCGCGTCGCTGTTTGCGGCGCCGATCACCACTCAACTGCCCCAGGAGACCTCCGACCTGCCCGTCGATCCCGCGGTCAAATGGGGCCGCCTCGATAATGGCATCCGCTACGCCGTCCTGCCGAATCATGAGCCGAAGAACCGCGCCAGCCTGCGCTTCGTCGTGCGCGCGGGCTCGCTCAACGAGACGGACGACCAGCGCGGCCTCGCCCACTTCCTCGAGCACATGGCGTTCAACGGCAGCACGCACTACGCGCCGGGCACGCTCGTCGAGTTTTTCCAGCGCCTCGGCATGAGCTTCGGCGGCGACACGAACGCGTTCACCAGCTTCGACCGCACCGTCTACATGCTCGAGCTCCCCGACGTGAAGCCGGACACGGTCGAGAAGGCGGTCACGCTCTTCGCCGACTACGCGGGCGGCCTGCTGCTCCTCGAGGACGAGATCAACAAGGAGCGCGGCATCATCCTCAGCGAAAAACGCGCGCGCGACTCCGTGGAGTTCCGCCAGTTCATCGGCGAGTTCGAGTTTCTCCTGCCCGACGCGCGCTTCATCCAGCGCATCCCGATCGGTCTCGAGGAAGTCATCGCCAAGGCGCCGCGCGCGCGCTTCGTGGATTTCTACAACACCTGGTATCGCCCCGAGCTCATCAGCGTCGTCGCCGTCGGCGACTTCGACCCGGCCGCCATCGAAGCCGTGTTGAAGGAAAAACTCTCGCCCGTCGCCGCGCGCGCGCTCCCCGCGCCGCAGCCGTCGCTCGGGCACATCACGCCGGTCGAAGGCGTCGTCGCCAAGCTCCTGCCCGAGCGCGAAGCCGGCGCCGTCCAAGTCTCGATCCAGACCGTCACGCCTTACAACTACGAGCCGGACACCGCCGCGAACCGCCTCAAATACCTCCCGCGCCAGCTCGCTCTGCGCATGCTCAACCGGCGCCTCTCCGTCCTCGCGAAACAGGAAGGCGCGCCCTTCATCGGCGGCCAGGTCGGCGCCACGGAGCAATTCGATTTCTTCCGCAACGCCTCCGTCGAACTCTCCTGCAAGCCCGAGCAATGGCGCGCCGCCCTCGCCGTCGGCGAACAGGAACTGCGCCGCGCGCTCCAGTTCGGTTTCCAGCCCGCCGAGTTGAAGGAAGCCGTCGCCGGCCTCCGCAACGCCCTTGAACAAGCCGTCCGCACCGCGCCCACCCGCCGCTCCGACGGCCTCGCCATGGCGCTCGTCGACAGCTTCGTCGACCAAAACGTCTTCACCCACCCGAAGACCGAACTCGACCTCTTCGCCCCCGCGCTCGACAAGATCACGGTCGACGCCTGCCTCGCCGCGCTCCGCGAAACGTGGAACGAAAAAACCGGCCGCCGCCTCTGGGTCACCGGCAACCTCACGCTCGAACAACCCGAACAGCAAATCGTCGGAGCCTACGAAGCGAGCCGCGCCGTCGCCGTGCAGCCGCCCGCCAAGATCGAGGAGGCGCAGTTCGCCTACACGAACTTCGGCGCGCCCGGCGCCGTGCAGCACGAGCAAAAAGTCGACGACCTCGGCACGACGCTGATCGACTTCGCCAACGGCGTCCGCCTCAACCTGAAGCCGACCGACTTCGAAGCCGGCCGCGTCCGCCTCAGCGTGCGCGTCGGCGGCGGCCGCTTGACCGAGCCGGCCGATCAGCCCGGCCTCGGCTTCTTCACCGGCAACACCTTTCTCTCCGGCGGCCTCGGCCAACACAGCGCCGACGACCTTCAGCGCCTCCTCGCCGGCAAGACCGTCGGCACGAACTTCACGATCACGGGCGACGCGTTCGTCTTCCAGGGCGGCACCAACCGCACCGACCTCGCGCTCCAGCTCCAGCTCCTCGCCGCCTACGTCACCGATCCGGGTTTCCGCCCCGAAGCGATGCGCCTCTACGCCAAGGGCGTCGAAGCCTACTACGCCCGCGGCGCCAACACCGTCGAGTGGCCGCTGCAAACCGAAGTGCCGCGCCTGCTCGCGAACGGCGACGCGCGCTTCGGCATCCCGCCGAAGGAAGCCGCCACCGCGCGCACCCTCGCCGAAGCGAAGGCGTGGCTCGCCCCGCAATTCGCCCGCGGCCCGATCGAAATCGCCATCGTCGGCGACTTCGACGCGAAGGACGCCACCGCCGCCGTCGCCCGCACCTTCGGCGCGCTCCCACCGCGCGAGGCGAAGCCCGCCTACGACGCCGAGCGCCACGTCGACTTCGGCGCGCCCGTCGCGAAACAGTTCTTCACCGTCACCGAGATTCCGAAAGGCGTCGTGCAACTCTTCTGGCCGGCCACCGACGGCCGCGACGCCAAGATCTCGCGCCGCCTCAGCATGCTCGCCGAAGTCCTCAACGACCGCCTCCGCGTGAAAATCCGCGAGGAAATGGGCGACACCTACTCGCCCGACGCGGGCGCCAGCCTGAGCGACACCTACAAAGGCTACGGCCACATCGTCGCCAGCGCCACCGTCGCGCCCGAAAAAGCCCGCGCCGTCGCCGACGCGATGAAGGCCGCCGCCGCGAGTCTGTTCGAGAAAGGGGTCACCGAGGAGGAACTCGTCCGCGCCAAGCAGCCGATCCTCACCTCCGCGCGCCAATCCGTCCGCACCAATCCCTACTGGCTCGGCAGCGTGCTCGCCGCCGCGCAGGAACAACCGGAACGCCTCGAGTGGGCGCGCAACCGGCTCGGCGACCTCGAATCGATCACCACCGCCGAACTCACCGAGTTCGCCCACCGCTACCTCGACCCGGCGAAAGCCAGCGAGTTCATCTCGCTCCCCGAGGCGAAGAAGGCGAACTAGGCCGCGAGCGTCGACGCGCGCCCCCGAATTCTTGTCGGGGCGCAGTCTTGCTGCGCCCTTCTCGCTCTCGCGACAGCACGCTCGGGCGCAGCAAGACTACGCCCTACAACTCGGAGAACCGAGCATCCGTCCCCTCCTTCGCTCCAATCCGCGGCCGCCAACGACCGCGGATTTTTCGTGTCGTCGCGCGGCGCGAGCGCTGACACTCAACCGAGCTCGTTCAGCCTAGAAAGCGCAGTTGAACCACTGATTTTCACTGATGAGCACTCAGCGAAGCAGACTTGCATCGCCGCGACCGTCCACCTGGCAGGTGAGCCACCTCACGCCGCGCTTTTCGTCCTTTTCATTCATCAGTGTGCCTGAGTGCTCGTCAGTGGTTAATCTTCTGCGAAATTTAGGTTCAGAAGACCTCCCGCGCATGGCGCGGATTCGCGCGATTCGCAGAGCGGTGCATGAGTCCGGCTCAATCCGCCGCGCGCACTTCGATCCAGAAGCGGCTGCCGCGCCCCAGCTCCGATTGCACGCCGACACGTCCGCCCATCCGCTCCGCCGCGCGTTGCACGAGCGCCAGACCGATGCCCGTGCCCGGATACTTCGTCGGCTCCAGCCGCTCGAACATTTCGAATATTTTCCGCTGATACTCCGGCGCGACGCCGATGCCGTTGTCCGCCACCGTCAGACGCACGAACTCGCCCGCGCGCTCGCTCGTCACCACCACCCGCGGCACCACGCCCGGAGCGACGAACCGCAGCGCGTTGTCCAACAGATTCGCGACCGCCTGCTGGAGCGCCACCTCGTTGCCGCGCACCCGCGCCGCCGCCGGCACGTCCACCTGCACGCGCTCGCCGGCCCCGAGACGCCCCACCGTTTCGTCGACCGTCGCGCGCAACGCCACCGCCGTCAGCGGCATCTCGCTCGACGAAAGACGCGCGAACGCCAGCAAGTCCGTCGCGAGCTGATCGAGCCGGTTGGCACTGGCGTGGATGCGCTGCGCGTAACGCACCCGCTCCTCCGGCGCGAGCGTGGACGCATCCTCGACGAGGATTTCCGAATACGCCTTCAGCGCCCGCAACGGCGTGCGCACGTCGTGCGACACCGAAAACGAAAACGCCTCCATGTCGCGCAGCGCCTGCTGGAGGTGCAGCGTGCGCTCGGTCACGCGCCGCTCCAGCTCCGCCGCGTGCCGCTCGAGATCGTGCCGCGTCCGATGCAACGCCCCGCACAACGCTCCGATGATCACGCCCGAGACCACGAACAGCGCCATGCGCGTCATCTCGTGCACGTCGGTGAAATCCCATCTCGCCTCGACCGGCAGCACCCAAAGATTCACCGCCGTCACCGACACGAAGGTCGCCAGCACCGCCGGCCCGAATCCGCCGAGCCAGCCGACGGCCATGATCGTCGGGAAAAACAGAAGAAACGGCACGCCGTCGCCCAACAGCGGGTGCAACGGCAACCGAAGCGCGGTGGCCGCCGGCGGCGCCAGCAACGCGATCGCATAGCGCACGCCGTTGTGCCTCGACCAGTTCACTCCGTTGGTGGCGCGAAAAACTTTTCCAGCTTCAAGTTCAACAGCCACACCAGCGCCAGCAGCCCGAGGCAAGTCACCCCGAGCACCGCGTAGCCCGCGGTGTCGTGCACGAAACCGTTGATCGCCTCCGGACCGTAAGCGTAGGCCCACGCCGTCAGGAACAGGCTGCGCGCAAGATTCATCACGAACGCGAAACCCATCGACGCCGCCACGAGGAAAACTTTCTTCCAGAGCCGGTCGAAAAACATCGCACCGAGAAACGACCCCGCGAACAAACACGCCGTCAGCGAGCGGATGCCCGAACACGCCTCCGCGACGCCCACCGGCCCCTTCGGCAGCATCAGCACGTTGCCCTGCTGCTCCACCGGATAGCCGAGCACGTCGAACACGAACGCGACCACCGTCACGACCTTCCGCAGCAAAAACAGGCTGACCTGCGACTCGATCGCCGAGACCAACGGCGCCGAAATCAGCCACACGCAAACCGGGAAAACGAACAGCGCCGCCACGCGAAACCGCGGCTCCGCGAAGAGCCCGAGGAACCCGCCATGTGCGGACTCGTCGCGCGTCACCGCGTTCCCCGCCGCCGCGTCGCCGATCGACACATTGAAAAACAGCAGCGACAGCACGATCGCCACCATGCCGCTCGTCAGCGCAAACGTCCCCGGCTGCGACGTGCCCGCTCCCGCGCGATAAAACGCCCCGAGCAGGAAAAACAACGCGCCGCACACGAGCCCGAGCGTCGCCGCGACGTTCAGCGTCCAACGCACCCACGCCGCCGCCGGCCCGCTCTCCGCCGCCTCCGCCAGCCGCGCGCGAATCTGCGGCCAGCGATCGTAGACTGCATACGCCGTGAACACCGGCACCAGCCAGCCGAACGTGTAATCCTCCTTGCGCTGCCACCAGTGCGACTGGTCCCACGCCACGAACGCTACGAAGCCGCCCGAAAGCGCCAGCGCCGCGACGAAACTCCCCGCCACCGGCGCGGGTGCCGCAACCGCAGCCGCGGCAGGCGATGGCATTTCAGCGGGCGTTGTCGGCGTCGGTTTTTCCATGCGTGACGCGCGCCATCGAACGATCGTGCGCGCCGCTCAGCAATGCCAAAGCGGCCAGCGCGCCCACCAACGCGAACGCCATGTCCGACTGCGTATCCCACGCATAACCCTGCGTCCCGAGAAATTCCTCCGCCGCCGCACCGCTCGCCACCGCCGTCCACCACTCGATCAGCTCGTAGAGCGCACTGAACGCCAGACACACACTCACGACCAAGAACGGCAGCCAGCGCGACCGTCCGCTCAGGTGGTCGCCGCTGTCCCCAGCGGCGACGCGCCCGCGGCATGCTCCTCCCAGCGGCGACGTCCGCACCAAAATCTCACGCGCGAGAATCGCCGGCACGAAGCCCTGCGCGAAATGCCCGAGCTTGTCGTAGTTGTTCCGCGTCCACCCGAACCACGCCATCGCCCACTCGCCGAGCGGCACGCGCGCATACGTGTAGTGCCCGCCGACGATCAACACGACGGCGTGCAGCCACACCAGCACGAGCAACAGCGTCGACAACGGAAACCGCCGTCGCACCGCGACCATCAACGGCACGCCGATCAGCACCGGCACGACCTCGAGAAGCCACGTGAAGAAATCGTGCGGCCGCACCGCCGACCATCCAAGCACGGGCAACAGCAACGTCCCGAAAATGAGCAATCGCCGATCCATCACTCGTTCCTCCGTCGCAAATGTCCTGCCACAAATTCGCGCAGCTCCGGCTCGAGTTCCGCCGCCCGCGCGCCGAACTCCGTCTCGATCTTCGCCCACGGCACGACGCCGTCCGGCGTCAGCACCGGCGTGAGATTCTTGTCGGGGCGCGTGTCGCCCGAATCGACCAGCGCGTGCGAAAAACCGCCGACCGTGCGCCAGGTGAGCGCCCGCTCGCGCCGGTCCGCGCCGGGATAACAAAGCTGAAATCCGTCCACCGCGCCGTCGCCGCGATACCACACGATCAGTTCCATCGCCTCGTCCTCGAACCAGCGGCGGCGTCCGCCGCTCGCCTCCTGTTTCACCTGTTTGAACTCCGCCAGCACGCCGCTCAGCTTGCCGCCCGCCGCCCCGCACTCAAGCCCGCAACCCAGCCCCACGCCCCATGGAGGGCCGAGCTCCCGCGAGGCCGACACGCCCGAACGCGGCATCCCATTCGCGGCCTCGCAGGAGCTCGGCCCTCCCCATCGCCCGCCGCCTGCTCCTCTCTCGCCCCATTTCCGGGTGGGAGGGGCTTCACGCCCCGACGTTGCGCGTGCGCAAGCGCGCAGCCCAGACGCCCGTTCCACCCACTCGCTCCGCTCACCTCAATCCGCTCACCGCAACCCACTCAAAAACTCCACGGCCTGCCGCACGATTTCCGGCGTCGCCAGAATCCGGTAATGCCCGCGCCCCGGCACCGACACGAGTCGCGCGCCGCGCCACAACTCCACGAACTCCTCGCTCGCCGCAAAACTCGCGTCCTCGTCGGCCGGATCGTGAAACACCCGCAGCGCGCACGGCGCCGCACGCGCGACCACGCGCATGTCGACGTCCGCGTTGCGCGACGCCGTCCGTCGCTCCACCGCCGCGAAGAACTTCTCGCGCAGTTCGCCTGCGAGTTGCAGGCGGTTCGCCACACGATCCAACCGCTCGAGCTGGCTCTGCGGCGGCGCCAGCAACACCAGCCCCCGCGGCGCGACGCCCAGCGTCGTGCTCATCGCCGCCCCCGCCGCGCCCATCGAGTGACCGATCAGCGCGAAAAACTTCCCCGCCTCGCGCTCGATCTCCGCGAGGGTGCGCGCGACGAGCGGCACGTGAGCCTCGTCGCCGGGCGACTCGCCATGACCCGGCAAATCGAACGCCAGCACGCGAAACCCCGCCGCCGCCAACGGCACCGCGAACGCCCCGAGCTGCGCGCCGTGTCCTTCCCAGCCGTGCACGAGCCCGACCAGCGGCGCGCCGGAGACATCGACGCCGCCGTGCGTTTGTCCGACGAGCACCTCCGCCCCGCCCGCATCCAAACTCCGTATTACGGAGTTTGGCGGACTCCACTCCCACGCTGCGAGTTCGCCGTGGCTCGTGCGCAGCGTCGTCGGTCGCGCCGTCTCGAGGTAGCCGAGTTCGCGCGGCACCTTCCGCGCGCCGCGCATCGGCCGCACGAAAATCGCCGCGGCGAGTTCCGCCAGGGCGTCGGCATCGAGCGGTCCCGGCGGCACCGGCACGCCGCGCTTCGCCGCCGCCGCGAGGAGGATTTCACTCATGGCGAGCGCTGTTGCTTTCTTGGTAGGGCGGGACCGCTGGGCCCGCCGCGATAGCGTTTCGGCGCGCCCAGCGGTCGCGCCCTACCTCACGGGTCGACAGTTCTGCAGCGAGATATGTCGTTCGTTCTCTCACACGAGCCACTCACACCGCCGCGAAGACCAGCGACGCGTTCGTGCCGCCGAAGCCGAAGCAGTTCGACAGCGCCGCGCGCACCGGACGGCGCACCGCGACGTTGGGCGTGAAGTTCAACCCGAGCGCCGCGCACGCGGGCTCGATGTTCTCGAGATTGATCGTCGGCGGCACGACGCCGTCGCGGATCGCCATCACCGCCGCGAACGCGCCCATCGAACCCGCCGCGCCGAGCAAGTGGCCGGTCATCGACTTCACGCCGCTGACATTGAGCGCCGCCTTGTTTTCGGCGAACACCGCCGCGATCGCCGCGCCTTCCTCGCCATCGCCGCCGGGCGTCGACGTCGCGTGCGCGGAAACATAATCGATCTCGCTCGGCTGCAAGCCCGCCGAAGCGAGCGCGGCGCGCATCGAGCGTTGGGAGCCCTCGCCGCCGGGCGCGAGCGACGAGAGGTGATGCGCGTCGGCCGACGCGCCGTAGCCGCGCAGCTCGGCGTAGATTTTCGCGCCGCGGCGTTTCGCCTGCTCGTATTCCTCGAGCACGAACACCACCGCGCCTTCACTAAGCACGAAGCCGTCGCGCGCGTCGTCGTAGGGCCGCGAGGCCTTCTTCGGGTGGTCGTTGCGCTTCGAGAGCGCGCGCATCTGCGCGAACGCGCCGATCGCGAGCGGCGTGATCGTCGACTCCGCGCCGCCGGCGATCATGACGTCGGCGTCGCCGCGCGCGACCGCCGCCGCCGCTTCGCCGAGCGCGTGACCGCTCGTCGCGCACGCCGAGGCGACGCACATGTTCGGACCGCGCGCGTCGAGCATCAGGCTCACCTGACCGGCGAGCAGGTTCGGCGCGATCTGGATGATGAAGAATGGCGAAATTTTCCGGAAGCCGTCGCGGCGCCACGTCTCGTGCGTGCCCTCGATCTCGGGCAGGCCGCCGAGGCCGACGCCGAGATTCACGCCCATGCGGTCGGGCGATAGCGTCGCGCGGTGCGCGTCGAGGTCGCTATCGACGTAGGCTTCGAGCGCCGCCGCACAGCCGAGGTGCGTGAAGCGGCCGAATTTCTTCGTGTCCTTCGCGTTGAACGCCGCGTTCACCGGCTCCGTGCCTGCGCCGCGCGGGAACACCGGCTGCGCGAGCGGGCGCAGCGGATCGAAATTCCTCACCTCGCCCGCGATCGTCACCGGGCAATTCGTCGTGTCGAAACGCGTGATCGAGCCGATGCCGGACTCGCCGGCCACGAGCGTGCGCCAGGAATCGGGCGCGGTGAGACCGACGGGCGTGACGGCCCCGAGGCCGGTGATGACCACGCGACGGCGCGGTTGTTGGAGCGGGTTGTTCATGAGAAAGGAGCGGTGAGAATTTCAGGTGGACCGACCCGGGCCGAGGTGGAGCGCGTTGACCTCAACGCGCTTTTCGCGCGCGCGGACCGGGCAGCGCGTTGGGGTCAACGCGCTCCACCTTCGGGACGAATACATTTCTGTTTTTGCGGAGCGCATCGGTAGCATCGTCAGGTTCAGCCGAAGCACGCGATGGCCGTCTCGCGCGTCTGCGCGAGCAGTTGACGGCTCGCCGCCTCGTCGAGCAACGAGCGCGCGAGGATCAACCCGCCGATGAGCATGCCGAGCAGCGAGGTGGTGAGCCGGTCGTTTTCCGCCGGATCGTCGGCCAGCCGCAGCGCCGCCGCGAGCCGGCTGCGGTGCCGCTGGAGCGCCTCGGCGTAGCCGCGTTGCGCACGGCCCTTCGGACGCGACGCCTCGGCGCCGAGCGCCGCGACGAGGCAGCCGCCGCCGCGATCGTCGCGGTGATGCGCGCTCAGATAACTCGCCACGAGCGCGCGCACGCGCTGGCGGCGCGTCGGCAGCGCCGCGATGCGCGCGAGATTTTCCTGCCCCATGTCGAAGCCCGTCGCGCAGGCCTCGGCGATGAGTTCGTTCTTGTCGCGAAAATGCGCGTAGAAGCCGCCGTGCGTGAGCCCGGCGCGGCGCATGACGTCGTCGACGCCCGTCGCCGCCACGCCCGACTCGCGAAACGCCGCGCTCGCCGCTTCGAGAATGCGGCGACGGGTCGCGAGTTTATGGCCGGCGGAATAGCGCATGGCAGTTAATATGACGAACGTCATACAAAGCCACCCACCCCGCCTGTCAAGGCAACCGTTTCATCTGAAGTCCTCCTCAACACGGCCGAACCCGAACCATTTTTGCCACAAAGAGGCACAAAAAATCGCCCGTGCGGCCGGCGAGAAATCGCCCGCGCGCCTATAGGCGCCATGAGAGTCGCGATGGCAGACGGATTTTTCGTGCCTCTTTGTGGCCATCCCTCCGCTGCCTTGGCCTCTCCAGCCACGCACTCGCGCCGCGCGCCCGCGCCGCCCACCGGCTTTGACATCGCCGCCGCGCTGTCCCAATTTGCCGCCGAATCATGCAACACCTGCACGCCTACTGGCGCATGGAATACATCGAGGCGCCACGGCTGCCCGACACGGGCAACATTTTCACGGCGCTTCCGGCGCTCGGCGACGACGCGAAAGCGTTCATCGTCCACCGCACCGCGCTCAGTTACCTCGTGTTGAATCGCTTCCCCTACAATGCCGGCCACCTGCTCGCCGTGCCGTTTCGCGCAGCGACCGATCTCACGGAACTCACCGCCGCCGAACGCGCCGACCTGATGGACGAAATCGTTTTCGCCAAGGAACTCCTCCAAGCCGCGCTCAGCCCGCAGGGATTCAACATCGGCTTCAACCTCGGCAGCGCCGCCGGCGGCAGCATCCCGCACCTGCACGCGCACATCGTCCCGCGCTGGCAGGGCGACACGAATTTCATGCCTGTGATCGGCGAGACGCGCGTCCTGCCGCAATCGCTCGAAGCCATGTATCAGCGCCTCACCGAAACGCTCCCGAAAATGCCGGCGCGCGTCTAACGCCGCCGTTCTCCGGCCTCTGTCCTC
Organism: Opitutia bacterium; assembly: GCA_016187945.1. Classification (GTDB taxonomy): domain Bacteria; phylum Verrucomicrobiota; class Verrucomicrobiia; order Opitutales; family Opitutaceae; genus Didemnitutus. The sequence continues at coordinate 196,689 of JACPIT010000002.1, read as the reverse complement.
AATCTTCCGTCTTCAGTCTTCCGGCTTCCGCCGCGCCACTTCTGCCCTCCGCCCCGCTCCGCGCATTTCACCCTCACTTTCCCTCTCCTCCTCCCTCTCCCTTTCGCTCCGCGTGCCCTCCGCCTCCAAAACCGTCCAATTTCCCAACGCGCGTCAACTCGCCCAGCTCTACTGCAACAACGAGGCCAACCTCACGTTCGCGGAACAGAAGCTCGGCGTCCGCTTCGTCACGCGTGACGATTGGCTGAAGATCGACGGCCCTGACGACGCCACCGTTGCGCGCGCCGCGGAATTTTTCGAGCGCCTCAACGAAGGCCGCGCCCAAGGCATGGCGATGCGCTCGGCGGATTTTCGCCGCCTGCTCGAAACCTTCGCCGCCGACGGCGGCCCCGATCGCCTGCGCGCGCTTTTCTCCGAGCCCGTCCAAATCGGCACCGCGAAAAAGACGATCGTGCCGAAAACGATCGGCCAGAAACTCTACCTCCAGGCGATTCAGCGGAACACCGTGGTGTTCGGCATCGGCCCCGCCGGCACCGGCAAGACTTACCTCGCAATGGCCGCGGCGATCACCGCGCTGATGAAAAATCAGGTGCAGCGAGTCATCCTCACGCGCCCCGCCGTCGAAGCGGGCGAGACGCTCGGCTTCCTGCCCGGCGATCTGCGCGAGAAAATCCTCCCCTACCTGCGCCCGCTCTACGACGCGATGCACGACCTGCTCTCGCCCGAGGACACCACCACGCTCGCCGAGAAAGGCATCATCGAAATCGCCCCGCTCGCCTACATGCGCGGCCGCACGCTCGCGAACTCCTTCATCATCCTCGACGAGGCGCAAAACACCACGCCCGAGCAAATGATGATGTTCCTCACCCGCCTCGGCGACGAGTCGCGCATGGTCATCACCGGCGACGTCACCCAGATCGACCTCCCCCGCTCGAAGCCCTCCGGCCTCCTCCAAGCCCCGCGCATCCTCCGCAACATTCCCGGCATCGAGGTCCACCACTTCACCGCGACCGACGTCGTGCGGCACGCCCTCGTGCAAAAAATCATCGACGCCTACGAGCACGCGAAAGCCTCCGGCGAAGACGCCCAACGCCCCGGCCACCCCACGCCGTAGCGCCGGTCTCCGACCGGCGGCAGCCTCGGCGCGCCCCGGCCTATCGAAACCCACCGAACGCAGTCACTGGTTTGTCATCGCGACGTGCGCGAAACGCGCCGTCCCTTCGCTCCTCTCAACGACGACTTGATCCGTCGCTTCTTCGACCGAGTCTCGATCATCGATACCCATTCCCCGCCGGTCGAAGACCGGCGCTACACCGCCCCTCCGTGCTCCCCCGCCCGATCGAAATCCAAAACCGCCACCCGCGCCTGCGCGCCCCCGCCGCGCAAATCCGCCGCGCCATCGCGCTCCTCGACGCCCATTTCCAAATCGCCCCCGCGGACCTCCCGACCTTCACGCCCGCCGCGCGCCACCGTATTCGCGAACTCCGGGCTCAATCGAAAATCGAAAATCGAAAATCGAAAATTCCCCCGGGCGGCTGCCCACCCGGTGAACTATCCCTCGTCTTCCTCACCGACCCCGCCCTCGCGCAGCTCCACGCCGATTTCATGGACGACCCGAGCGCGACCGACGTGATCACTTTCGAAGGCGATTCCACCGCCGGACTCGCCGGTGAAATCTGCGTCTCCGCCGATACCGCCTCCCGCTACGTGGGCCTCCTGAAGGGCGCCGCTCCCGCCGCGCCGCGCCCGCGCCGCGACTCGCGCGCGCGCCAATCCGCCTTCGCCACCGAGCTGACGCTCTATCTCGTCCACGGCTGGCTGCACCTCGCCGGCTACGACGACCTGCGTCCCGCGAAAAAACGCCGCATGCGCGCCGCCGAAGCCCGCGCGCTGAAACTCCTCCGCGCCCACGACGCAATCCCGGCCTTCACCCTGCGCTGAGCCGGACTCATGCAATTGGCCCCGATTTCCCTCCGAAATTCTCGAGACTGAGAAGTTCGACGGTGGGCCAGCCCGCTGGCGGGCGCCCCAAGAGCGCGAGCAAGCTCGCTGGCCCACTGGCAACCGCATGATCCCGGCTGAGCCGATACGATCCGGTTGCCCGCGAATCACGCGAATCGGCCCGGATCGAAGTCCAAACCACTACGGCCCGGCCGCTCCGCCGACGGCGATGCCGCTTTTCGCCCGCGCAAAACTCCATGCCTCTCCGACATTCGCGCCCATTCGCGTGATTCGCGGGCGGTGGATCGTATCGCCGACGCCGACGGCCGAGACTGCGTTCGCCGCTCCCGGGATAGTCGCGCCCCCACGCCTCCCTTCTTTCGTGTGCTTCGTGTGTTTCGTGGGCCCTCTTTTCCGACTCCTTCTCCTCCTCTCGCAGCATTCTTCCCCGAAGCCCCCCCCCCGATTTGCCTTTGCCTCTTTCCCCCTTTCCCTGAGGAATACACTGTCACCTCATGGCCGAAACTCGCCTCGCTTCACTTCGCAACGCCTTCCTCACGGGCCTCCTCCTGGTCGCCCCGTTCGTGGTGACGGTTTGGGCGCTGCGCTTGATCATCAGTTTCGTCGGCGGCTCGATCACCCCGCTGTTCACGCCCTACCTCCCCGACGCGCTCAACCACCTGCCGAACCTCGTCTGGGACGTCACGACGACCGTCATCGTGCTCGGGTTGATCGCCGGCCTCGGCTATCTCTCGCGTCTCCTGCTCGGCCAGTTCGTCGGCGCGATGACCGAGCGTTTCATCCACAGCATCCCGGGCATCGGCGGCTTCTACAACAGCGTCAAACAATTCATCGATACCTTCGGCGCCAAGGATCGCGCGCAGTTCAGCAAGGTCGTCCTCGTGCAATTTCCCCGCCCCGGCGCCTACACCATCGGCTTCGTCACCAACACCGCGCGCGGCGAGCCGCACCAGCATTTCACCGCCGACCACTGGGCCGTCTTCGTGCCCACCTGCCCGAGCCCCGTGAACGGCTTCTTCATGTATCTCCCCGCCGCCGAGCTGATCGAACTTGGCATGTCCGTCGGCGACGGCATGAAGATCGTCATCTCCTGCGGCGCTGTGCTGCCGAACTGGACCGACCCCGCCGCCGCCCAAGCCGCCCTGAAAACCTGGGCCGCCGGCACCTGATTTCCTCTTTTGTCATCGCGAGGTCCGCGCAGCGGACCGTGGCGATCCAGCAAGCCTCCCCGCCGCTCCGTCCTCCGCCGTCCTCATGCCCGGCCAGCAACTCACGACCGTCGCCCTCATCCTCGGCCGGCAGACGTCGGGCTCCGATAATTTCGAGCAACTCACGGCCTTCAGCGAAGAGCACGGCGTGCTCCTCTGCCTCAGCCGCCTCCCGAAATTCGCCGCCCCCTCCGCCCGCCGCAGCACCGCCACGCGCAACGAAGGCTGGCTCGATCTCTTCGACGAAGCCGAACTCGCGCTCGAGTCCTCCACACAAGGCCGCACTTGGTTCGTCAAGGAACACCGCCACGTGCGCCGCCACGCTGGCATCGGTCGCAGCTATGACGCCCTGCGCACCGCCGCCGCGCTCGCCGCTCTCGTCACCCGCAACCCCGTGCCCGACGAATCCCGCGCGCCCATCGCCGCGCTCCTCCGCCAAAGCCTCGGCTCGCTCGAAACCGGCGCGCGCCCCGACCTCGTCTGGCTGAAATCGCTCTTCGTTTTCCTGCGCGACGAAGGCTACCCGGTGAAGCAGCACTGGTGGCAGCAACTCGGCTCCGCCGACCGCGACGCCGCCGCGCAAATCCTGAACCAGCCGATCGCCGGTCAAACCCCCGACCCCGCGCGCGTCGCCCAACTCACCCAGCGCCTCGAAACCTGGGTCGCCGGCGACACCGAGATCCGGCTGCGGTAGAGCAACACTCCCCGCGCCCCCTGCCTTGTCATCGCGAGGTCCGCGCAGCGGACCGTGGCGATCCAGCGTGCCCCCGAACCAATTCGAAACGCGGAGATCGCGGAGTTCGCGGAGAAATCAGGAAAATGCTCTTTGTTCGCCCCGGACCGCGTGCAACACCCCATGGATTCGCCGCTCGTAAGGGCCAGACGGCTCCGCGTCCTCCGCGACCTCCGCGTTGAAAATCCTTCTCCGGTCCGCCGCCCGTTCCGCCTCGGCCCGCGCAACACGAAGTCCCGAAGATTGACGCTCTGTCAGTCCTGATGCACGTTCCGGCCATGAAACGCCGGGCCACCTCCACGCGACGCCCCTCACCCGACCGCGAGCAGCGCCGGCAGGAAATCCTCCGCGCCGCCATCCGCCTCTTCGCTCAGCGCGGCATGGAGAACGTCACCTTCGGCGACATCGCCAAAGCCGCCCGCCTCAGCCGACCGCTCGTCTATTTCTATTTTCCCGACCTCGAGACGCTGTTCCTCGAAGCCGTCATCGTCGGCAGCGGCAAGGTCCACCAACGCTTCCAACACGCCATCCGTCCCAGCCTCGCCGGCCTCGACCAGATCATGGCCCTCGGCGCCGCCTACGTGCAATTCGCCCGCGACGAGCCCGAGCTGTTCCAGCTCCTCGCCCACAAGGAAACCAAGCAAAGCTCGCCCGACAAACCCGAGCACCCGCTCGAGACCGAATGCCGCCGCGTGTTCGGCGGCATCATGGACATCCTCGTCGCCGCGCTGAAAAAAGGCCGCGAGGACGGCTCCATCCGCCGCGACATCGGCGACCCCGCCAAAGTCGCCGTTTGCCTCTGGGGCCTCACGCACGGACTCATCCAGATCGCCGCCACGCAGCAGCCCACGATCGAGTGCAAGCTCGGCGCCGCCGCCGCGACCGACCTGCCCGACTTCGGCCTCGACCTCCTCTGCCGCAGCCTCGCCGCCCCCAAGCGTCGCGCCAACTAACCCGCGCTCGCCACGCTCCCTCGTGGACGCAGCCGGGATCATGCACTAGCCTGTGGGCGCTCCTTGGGCGCCCGCCAGCGGGCTGGCCCACTCTCGCACTTTTCAGTCTTGGAATTTCGGAGGAAAATCGGGGCCAACTGCATGAGTCCGGCTCAGAGCGCACTGCCAAACATTCTCCACGAACTGTCATCCTAAAAAACGCAGTTGAAACGCGGAGGACGCGGAGTGCACAGAGGAGAAACTCCGATCATTCCGCTCCGCGGCCCTTCACCCGGCCGGTGAGTCCTTCGGAGGCCGGATTTTCCCGCGTTCTACTCCGCGTCCTCCGCGCTCTCCGCGTTTCAACTGCGGAATTTAGGGTCATTGCAAGGATCGCAGCGACGAAGCAATCCAGCGCTCGCCCGATCGACGGCACCGTTCGGCGACCCCGGGATCGACGATTTCCAAACGCGCAAATTCGTGAAATTCGCGGGGCAACTACCTGAGTCGGCTGGCTGAGACGTAGCCGCGTTGGAGCGCAGCGACAACGTGGCCTCGCGCCGCATCACCGGGAGAAACCAGCGGCCGCTCTTGACAACTTGTCAGCGCTGACAAACTGTCAGCGCTCCATGTCCCGGCCGCCCGCCACCCTTCTCGTCCTCGCCTTCGCCGCCGTGGCGCTCCGCGCCGCGCCGGAGTCGTCCGTTCCCGCGCCGCCTTCGTCCTGGCCGGCGCCCCCCGCCGCCGTCGAGGCGCTCGTCGCCGAAGCGCTCCGCTCCAACCTCGCGCTCGCCGGCGAATCGCTCGAGGTCGAACGCGCCGACGCCCGGCTCGCCGAAGCGCGCAGCCACTTTCTCCCGCGCCTCGATCTCTCCGCGCGCTACAGCGTCGCCGACGGCGGCCGCACCATCGATCTCCCGCTCGGCGACCTCCTCAACGGCGCCTACGCCACGCTCAACCAATACCTCGTCTCGCAAGGCCAACCCGCACGCTTCCCGACGCTCGAAAACCAGAGCATCGCGCTCCTCCGCTCGCGCGAACAGGACACGCGCCTCCGTCTCACGCAGCCGCTCTACGCCCCCGAGATCGAACGCAGCGTCGCCGCCGCGCGCGCCGGCCTCGCCGCCCGCGAAGCCCAGCTCGCCGCCTTCCGCCGCCAGCTCCGCGCCGAGGTGCACGACGCGTTTTTCCGCCACGAACAGGCCGCCGCCGCCGTCGCCATCTTCGAGTCCGCCCTCGCTCTCGTCGAAGAATCGCTGCGCGTGAACCGCAGCCTCGCGAAGAACGACAAGATCACGGACGACGTCGTGCTTCGCGCCGAAGCCGAGGTCGCCACCGTCCGCCAGCAACTCGCCGAAGCCACCGCCACCCGCGACCTCGCGCGCCGCTACGTCAACTTCCTGCTCAACCGCCCGCTCGAAACCGCGCTCCCGCCGCTCGACGAAGCCGACGCCGCCCGCTACACCGCCGCCCTCGCCGCGACCGACATCCCCGCCGCCGCCACCGCGCAACGCGAGGAACTCGAACGCCTCCGCCGCGCCAAAACCGCCGCGCGCTCCGCTGCCGAAGCCGTGCAGGCGCGCCATCTCCCCACGCTCGCGCTCGCCGTCGACGGCGGCGCGCAAGGCGAAAGCTACCGCACCAGCCGCGGCAGCGGCTACGCGATGGGTTCGCTCGTGCTCGATTGGAATCTCTTCGATGGTCACCAGCGTCGCAGCCAGATCGCCCAGGCCCGCATCGACGAACGCCAGGTCGCGCGCCAGCTCACCGCCGCCGAGCAGCAGCTCGCGTTGCAGGCGCAACAAGCCCGCGACGAGTTCGCCACCGCGCGCACCGCGCTCGCCGCCGCCACGCTCCGTCGCGAAGCCGCGCGCGCCGCCTACCGCCTCGTCGCCCGCCGCGAAGCCGAAGGCCTCGCCAACCAACTCATCGTGCTCGACGCGCGCAACACGCTCACGACCGCCGAACTCAACTACGCCGTCACCCGCGCGCGCCTTGCGTCCGCCGCCGCCGCCTTCGACCGCGCCGCCACGCTCACCCCCTTGCCCTGATCCGCCATGCCGAACCATTCCTTTCCATTCTTCTCGTCCGTCAGGTGGAGCGCGTTGACCTCAACGCGCTCAGAACGCGTTGAGGTCAACGCGCCCCACCTTTGTGCCGCCGCCACACGCGCGGCCCTGATCCCACTGCTCGCCGCGCTCGCCCTCGCCGGCTGCACGCGCGATTCCACCGCGCCCGCGGCAGCCGCTCTGCCGCCGCTCGTCGTCGAAGTCGCGCCCGTCGCGATCACGACCGAGGCCGTGCCGATCGACGTCACCGGCGTGCTCAGCCGCCGCGTCGAGTCGACGCTCGCGTTCAAAACCGGCGGCGTCATCGCCACCGTCGCCGTCCGCGCCGGCGATCGCGTCACGCGCGGCCAGTCGCTCGCCACGCTGCGCCTCGACGAGATCGACGCCGCCGTCGCGCAGGCGCGCACCGCCCTCGAAAAAACCCGCCGCGATCTCGCGCGCGTCGAGGCGCTCCACGCCGACCGCGTCGCCACGCTCGAAAATCTCCAGGACGCGCGCAGCGCCGTCGAAGTCGCCGCCGCCACGCTCCGCGCCGCCGAGTTCAACCGCGAACACTCCGTCGTCGTGGCCCCCGCCGACGGCCGCATCCTGCGCCGCACCGCCGAACCGGACGAACTCGCCGCACCCGGCCGCCCGATCCTCGCGTTCGCGGCCGACGACGGCGGCTGGGTCGCGAAAGTCGGCGTCACCGAGCGCGACGTCCTCCGCCTCCACGTCGGCGACCGCGCCGAACTCGTCAGCGCCGACGGCGCGACGCTGCCCGCCGTCATCGCGCAGATCGCCGAGGGCGCCGATCCCGCCACGCGCACGATCGAAGTCGAACTCGCCCTCGACAGCGCCGCGCCCGCCGGCGTGCGCAGCGGTTTCATCGTCAACGCCCGCCTCCACCCGCAACTCGTCGCCGCGCGCCCGGTCGTGCCGCTCGGCGCGATCGTCGAGGGCCACGCGCGTCAGGCGCACGTGTTCACGCTCGCCGCCGACGGCCGCAACGTCCGCCGCCAACCGGTCGAGATCGAAGCCATCCACGACGACCGCGCCTACCTGCGCACGCCGTTGCCCGCCGGCACGCGCGTGGTGACGACCGGCGCCGAGTTCCTCTCCGACGGCCGCACCGTCTCCATCGCCGCCGCCCAACGCTGACCGCGCGCCGCCATGAAACTCACCGAGTTTTCGGTCAAAAATTTTCAGTTCACGATCATCTTCTTCCTGCTGCTGATCGCGGTCGGCTGGCTGTCGTTCCGCGCGATCCCGCGCACGGAAGACCCGCAGCTCTCGTTCCCCGGCTACAACATCGTCGTCGTGAATCCCGGCGCGACGCCCGTCGATCTCGAGCGCCTTGTCGCGCGCCCGCTTGAGGACGCGATCAAGGAACTCGACGACCTCACGAAACTCCAGTCGACGGTGCGCGACAGCGTCGTCGTGCTCGAGGTGGAGTTCAAATACGGCGTCGATATCGACCGCAAATACGACGACGTCCTGCGGCAGGTGAACCAGGTGCGCCCGACGCTGCCGAGCGGCATCACGACCTTCGAGGTGAAGAAACAGCAGACGAACCACGTCGCCATTCTCCAGGTCGCGATCGTCTCCGCCGACGCCAGCTACGCACGTCTGCAAGACCTCGCCGAGACGCTCCGCAAGCGCCTCGAACTCGCACCCGGCGTCAGCAAGGCCGAGAAGTGGGCCTACCCCGACAAACAGGTGCGCGTCACGCTCGACCTCGACAAGGTCGCGCGCCTCCAGCTCCCGCTCTCGCGCATCGCCGCGGCCATCGACGCCGCGAACGTCAACATCCCCGGCGGCAGCGTCGAGACCGACGGCCGTCGTTTCACCGTGAAGACCAGCGGCAGCTTCACCTCGCTCGAGGAAATCGGCGACACGCCCGTCGCCGGCAGCGGCACCGCCGCCGTGCACTTGCACGACATCGCCGACGTGCGCTGGGACTACGAGGACCAGGAACACATCGGACGCTTCAAGGGCGAGCGCGCGGTCTTCGTCACCGTGCAGGCGCAGAAGGGACAAAACACTTTCGACGTCACCGCCGGCCTCGCGGCGCAACTCGCGGAGTTCCGCGCAACGCTCCCCGGCGACGTGCGGCTCGAGGAAGGTTTCGCACAAGCGCACAACATCGATCGCCGCCTTGGCCGCCTGCGCACCGACCTCGTGATCGCGATCGCGCTGGTCGCACTCACGATCGCGCCGCTCGGCTGGCGCGCCGCCCTGCTGGTGATGATCTCGATCCCGCTCTCGCTCGCGATCGGCGTCGCCGCGCTGCACTGGTTCGGCCACACGCTCAACCAGCTCTCGATCGTCGGCTTCGTGATCGCGCTCGGCTTGCTGGTCGACGACTCGATCGTCGTCGTGGAAAACATCGCGCGCTTCCGCCGCGCCGGCTACGCGCCGCAGGAAGCCGCGATTCAGGCGACGAACCAGATCGCCGTCGCCGTGCTCGGCACGACCGCGACGCTGCTCTTCGCGTTTCTGCCGCTGCTGCTGCTGCCCGGCGGTCCGGGCCTCTTCATTCGCACGCTGCCGCTCGCCGTCGAAGTCACGGTGCTCGCCTCGCTCGTGGTGGCGCTGACGATCGTGCCGTTCCTCGCCAGCCGGTTCCTCACCGGCCACGAGGATGCCGAAGGCAACTGGCTCCTGCGCGGACTTCAGCGCGCCATCCACGTCACGTATCGGCCCGTGCTGCATTGGGCGATGCAACACCGCGGCGCCACGCTCGCCGGTGCCGCGGCGCTCTTCGTCGCGTCGCTCGCGCTGTTGCCCGTGATCGGCTTCAGCCTCTTCCCGAAGTCCGGCACGCCGCAGTTTCTCATCAAGCTCGAGGCGCCCGAAGGCGCCGGCCTCGCCGCCACCGATCGCGTCGCACGCCAAGTCGAGGAAGTCCTCCGCGTCACGCCGGAGATCGACTGGTGGTTCACCAACGTCGGCCACGGAAATCCGTTCATCTATTACAACGTCAGCCCCGCGAACCAGAAGCCGAACGTCGGCGAAATCTACGCGCAGGTGAAACCCGCCCTCGCGAGCGACACGCGCACACCGGTCATCCTCGCGCGCCTCCGCCAAAAACTCGCCGGCATCGCGGGCGCGCAGATCCTCGTGCGCGAGTTCGAGCAGGGCCCGCCGATCGAGGCCCACATCGCCGTGCGCATCTTCGGCGACGACCTCGACCGACTCGCCGCCCTCGCCGCCGACGTCGAAGCCGTCCTCCGCCGCACGCCCGGCACCGAGAACGTCAACAACCCCGTCCGCACGCGCCGCACCGACCTGCGCGTCCGCATCGACCGCCCCGCCGCCTCGCTCCTCGGCGTGCCCGACGCCGAGATCGACCGCGCCGTGCGCCTCGCCCTCGCCGGCCTGAACGTCGCACGCTTCCGCGAAGCCGACGGCGACGAATACAACATCCAGCTCGCCCTCCCGCGCGGCGAACACGCCGACCTCGCGCGCTGGCAGAAAATCCAGGTGCAGACCGCCAGCGGCGCCTTCGTGCCGCTCGCGCAGGTCGCGTCCCTCGAGTTCGACTCCGCGCCCGCCGTCATCCTCCGTTACTCGCGCGAGCGCTGCGTCATCGTCACCGCCTACGTGCAGGACGGCTTCAACGTCGACAAGACCACGCAGCGCGTCGCCGCCGATTTGGAAAAACTGAAATGGCCCGCCGGCTATCGCCACGAATTCGGCGGCGAAGTCGCCAGCCGCAAGGAAAGCTTCGGCGGCCTCGGCTCGGCCATCCTCATCGCCGTCTTCGGCATCGTGGCGATCCTCGTCCTCGAATTCCGCAGCTTCCGCGGCACGTTCATCGTCGCCTCGATCATCCCGCTCGGCGTCATCGGCGGCATCGTCGCGCTGTGGGTGACCGGCTACTCGCTGTCGTTCACCGCCACCGTCGGCTTCGTCGCGCTCATCGGTATCGAGATCAAGAACTCGATCCTGCTCGTCGACTTCACCAACCAGCTCCGCGCGCGCGGCGTGCCGTTGAAGGAGGCCATCGAGCAAGCCGGCGAAGTGCGTTTTCTCCCGGTGGTGCTGACAACCCTCACCGCCCTCGGCGCGCTCATCCCGCTCGCCGTCCAAGGCGCCGGGCTCTACTCGCCGCTCGCCATCGTCATCATCGGCGGCCTGCTCAGCTCGCTGCTCCTCTCGCGCATCGTGACGCCCGTCCTCTACAGCCTCATGCCGCCGCCCGGCCCGGAGCAATCGCCCGAAGCGAGCGTCCCCGAGCCCACGACAAAATAATCCAAACTGCAGCGCCGCCGGTAGGGCGAGTCGTCCCCGACGAGCCGCCGCGCGCGCCGCGCCGCGACCCAATTTCGCCCGCGGCTCGTCGAGACGACTTGCCCTACCCGTCTGCCCGCGCCCCGGCGCGCACTCCTCGCTTGCGCCGCGTCGCGAAGCGGAGAATTCATCTCGTTTCCCCGATGCAATTCTCCCTCGCCAACAAGTCCGCCAGCCTGAGCGTCGGCGAGTTTTCGGACTTCGCGCTCGGCCCGCGCGAGAGCGGCGGCGGCTCCGCGGGCATCTGGCGCGCGCAACTCGGCCAGCACTGGCACAACGAACTCCGCGCGCAGACCGAGCGCGAGCATTCGGTGGACGGCGCCCTGCGGCCCGACGTCGCCTTCGAAATCCCGATCGAAGGCCGCCTCGTGCACCGCGGCTGGACGGTCGCGCTCGGCGGCCGCATCGACCAACTCGTCGGCTCGACGCTCCGCGAAATCAAAACCGTCACGCGCCCGCTCCCCGCCGACGAAGCCGAGCTGCGCGCCGACTACGGCCCCTATTTCCTCCAGCTCGCCACCTACGCCGTCCTCGCGCGCACCACCGCGCACCACGCGCATCTCGCAACGCTCAACCGCGCCACGCTCCGCGCCGAACTCGTCTTCGTCGAAGCCTCCTCCGGCCTCGCACAGACGCTCGCGCTCACCGCGTTCGACGAGGCCCTCGTTCACCACCAGCTCGACGCCGTCGTCGAGTTTCTCGAGCTGCAGCTCCGCGCCGCCGAGCGCCGCCACCGCCTCCGCTTCCATTCACCCTTCGCGTCGCTCCGCCCCGGCCAGGAAACGATCCAGCAAGACCTCGCCGCCGCCTTTCATGGCTCGCCCGCCGTCGCTCAATCCGCAATCCGCAGTCCGCAATCCGCAATCGTCCTGCTGGAGGCGCCCACCGGCTACGGCAAGACCGGCTGCGCGCTCGAGTTCGCGCTCGGCGAGTTGAAGTCCGGCCGCTACGACCGCCTCATCTGGCTCACCGGCAAATCCACCGGCCAGCTTCAAGTCGTCGAAACGCTCCGCCGCATGACGCAGCCGGCGGAAAACTGTCGCCCGTCAGGTGACAGTCCGCCCCCGCCGTCCGCCGCGCCCGCCCCGGAAAAGTGTAACCTATTAGGTTACACTTCGCCCGAACCGCTGGCGTTCTGGCAGGTGCGCAACAAGGGCGAGCATTGCGTGAACGTCGAGTTTCACTGCGTGCGCGACAACTGCGGCTACCTCGCCGGAGCGGAGGAGCGCTGGCCGTCGAGCGGCCTCGCCCGCTTCTACCGCGATCCGACGCAGCCCCACGACCTCGACGCGCTGCGCGCCGCCGGTCGCGAAGCGCGCATCTGCCCCTACGAGATCACGCGCACGGCACTCGCGTTCAACGACGTCTGGATCGGCGACTACAACTACGTCTTCGCACCGGACAACCGCGGGCTGTTTTTCGATCAACCGGGCTTCGACGCCGCGCGCACGCTGCTGATCGTCGACGAGGCGCACAACCTCCCCTCGCGCGTCGCCGACGCCTACTCGCACACTGCACACGACGGCGATGTGCGCGCGCTGCTCGCCGAGCTCGACCACCTGCAAGCGCCGACGCCGCTCATCCTCGCCGTCGAGACCTGGGCGCGCACGCTCGCCAGCGTCTCGCCGTGCGAAGTGCTCGACGGCGCGCTCGAGGCCGACGTGCGCGACGCCCTCGATCGGCTCGCCGAACTCGTCACGACGCTCCCGCTCGACTACGCCGCGCTCGGCCCGCACCACAGCGAGACGCTCTGGCAATTCGCCAAGCTCCACGAGTTCCTCGACGACACGCGCCTGCATCGCCTGCTCTGGTCGCGCCGCGAAGGCGAGTTGGAGTTCACGTGCGTCGACGCCAGCGCGGCCATCGGCGAATCGCTCGGCGCCTTCGGCGGTGCGCTGCTGATGTCGGCCACGCTCGCGCCGTTCGATCAATTCGCCGCCTCGTGCGGCGTCGCGGTAGGGCGCGGACTCCGCTCCGCGCCGAACCACGGCGAGCAAGAGACGGCCCGCCCGACCTATTCCGCGCTCCGCGCACCCGCACCGTGGCGGCACGGCGCCTACGACGTCGCGGTGGATTTGCGCGTCTCGACGACGCTGCGCGAGCGCGCCGCCACCTACGGCACGACCGCCGAGACCATCGAGCGCTTGCACGCCGCGTCCGGCGGCGCGGTCGCTGTCTTTTTCCCCTCTTACGCTTACGCGGAAAACGTCCTGCGCGCGCTCGACCAGATCGGCTCGCCCATCCGCGCCGCGCTGCAACCGAAGCTCCCCGAGCTCGCCGCGCAAGCCGCCTGGGTCGAGGAAACGCTCGCGCTCTCCGACGCGCTGTTTCTCGTGCTCGGCAGCAGCTTTGCCGAGAGCATCGACCTGCTCGGCGGCCGCGTGTCGCACGCGATGGTTGTCGGCCCCGCGCTGCCGGAGGTGAACGCTGTGCAACGCGCCCGCCTCGACGCCTTCAGCGCGCTCGGCCGCGACGCCGCGTTCCGGCGCGTGTATCAGATCCCCGGTTTGCAGAAAGTGAACCAGGCGCTCGGCCGCCTCGTGCGCGGCCCCGGCCACCGCGCCAAGGTGCTGCTCCACTGCAAGCGCTTCGCCGAGCCGAGCTACGCGGCGCTGCTCGATCCCGAGTGCCAGCAGTATCGCGAGGTTTTCACGACGACGGAACTGGACGAGTGGCTGGCGCAGTAGCGCGAGGGTTCAGCCCGCGCTGAAAATTTCTCGGCGCGGGCTAAAGCACCGCGCTACCCCAAACCCTCGCGCTCGCAGGAACTGTAGGAGCGGCTTTACGCCGCGATTGGTTCGGACACGACGCAGGCCTCGCACCAGTCGCGGCGTAAAGCCGCTCCTACAACTGCCGCACCGGCGCCGACATCACGCCGCGCGCCGCGCGCCAAACGGAGCGGCGATATAATATCGCCGTTCCTTGAAATTCCCGCGGGGCGAAAAGTCGCGTCGACATCCGCTCGATCCAGTTCGCGCCGACTCATCCCAGCTCAACCCGACTCACGCCAACTCGCCCCGGGTTGCTCCGACTCGCCTCAACTCGCCTCGGCCTCGCCGAGCAGGTTGGCGAAAATCATCTTCCCGCCGCTCGTGGGCAGCACGCCGGTGATCTCGGCCGTGACGCGCTTGCCGAGGTAGGCGCGGCCGTTGTTCACGACCACCATCGAGCCGTCGCTGAGATAGCCGACTGCCTGGCCCTCGTCCTTGCCGGCCTTCGCGAGTTCCACCTCGATGCTCTCGCCGATCACGATCTCCGGACGCAGCGCCTTGTCGAGCGCGTGCAGGTTCAGCCAGGCCACGCCGTGGAACTGCGCCATCTTCGCGAGATTGTAGTCGGTCGTGAGGAGCTTCGCGCGCATCGACTGGGCGAGGAAAACCAGCTTCGCCTCCAAATCCTGCCGGCGCGTCACGTCGCTCTGGTGAATGCGGATGTCGAGGTGCTTGATGCGGCGCAGCTCGTTGAGCACTTCGAGTCCGCGGCGACCGCGCGCCTGTTTCACCGGGTCGGGCGAATCGGCCACGGCCTGCAGTTCGCTCAGCACGAACGACGGGATCACGAGTGCCGCACCGAGAAACTGCGTTTCGCAAATCCGCGCGATGCGGCCATCGATCAACGCGCTCGTGTCCACGACGACCAGCGGCACGTCCACCTCATGCGGCACGAAGCGCACGTAAGGAATCACCAGATTGAACTCGTCCTTGCCGCGCAGCGCGATCACCGCGCCGAGGTAGCTGCAAATCACGAAGAGCGCGAGCTGGCTCAGATAGATCATCTGCTCGTCCGCGCTCTTGAGCAGCGGCGATGTCCCGAGCAGCCACGCGATCACCGCGCCGATCGCCAAGCCAAACGTGATCGCCGACAGTCCGCGCAGCGAAAAACCCTTCAGCAGCACGTCGACCAGCACCACGAGGACACCGATCAATGCGCCGACCGTGATGGCGACGCCGCGATAGCGATCCCACTCGGGAATCGTGTAGCACAGCAGCCACGACCCGAGCACGCACAGCACGAGAAAACAGATGCGGATGACGAGCAGGGTTTTCTTCATGCGTTATTGTCCGCCCCGTCGCAGCCACCACAGCACCACGAACGGCACCACGAGAAACAGGAGCATCACCCCATAGAGAATCCATTGCGCTCGCTGCGCTTTCTTCATCAACTCGGGGTCTTGCTCCTCCATGGCCGCAAGAAACCCCGCTCCTCCACGCATGACAACGCAATACTGGCTCGTGAAACAGGAACCCGAGGACTACTCGTGGGACGACTTCGTGCGCGACGGCGCCACCGCCTGGACCGGCGTGCGCAACTACGCCGCGCGCAATCACCTCAAAGCCATGCGTGCCGGCGACGAAGTGCTCTACTACCATAGCGGCGACGCGAAGAGCATCGTCGGCCTCGCGCGCGTGAAACGTCCGGCATTCCCCGACGCCACCGCCGATTCGCCCCACGAAGGCTGGGTCGCCGTCGAACTCGCGCCCGTGAAACCGTTGCCGGCTCCCGTCACGCTCGCGCAGGTGAAAGCCGACGCCGCGCTGAAAGACATGGCGCTCGTCCGCATCAGCCGCCTCTCCGTGCAGCCGGTGAAACCGGCGGAGTTCGCGCGGATCGTGAAGCTGGCCAAGTAGCGCCGGCCTCCGATCGGCCCAAACGCGCCGCGCACCGAGCCGGCGCCGATCGCAGACTGGCCCTTCCCGCCCGCGCAGGCGCGCTCACTCCTGCCCCAGCCGCGCCAAGTCCACCTCGACCACCACGCGAAACCCGCGCGTCCGCGCGCGCTCCGTCCGCGGCGCGCTCGCGACCTCGCCGGCGCCGGCCCACACCGCGGCGTTCGCGTTCTCGCGTCCACCCGAGCTCGCGATCCACTCCGCGAGCCCGCCGCTCAGGTTCTGGATCGCCCGTGCGTCTTCCGCGGACGGCGCCGCGCTCCCGTCCGTCACCGTCGCCGCGCGCATATCCTCCTCCGTCGGCAGTCGCACGCGCCGGCCGAGCACCCAGCTCAAGCGCCGGACATACTCCTCCGCTTCCGGATAAGTCACCGAGTCCACCGGCAGCGCGCGGCCGGGATTCCGGCTCGGATTGCTGCTCATCAGCTTCGCAAAATCCTCCTGCAACACTTCCGTCCGCAACATCGCCCGCGCGCCCGTGCCGAGTGGCGCGAACTGGTCGTAGCACCGGTCCTGCAACGCCGCGAGGTCGCCCGCATGCAGATTCAAAAACGCCAGCGCGGCCCGCATCTCGTCGTCGCGCTCGCGCGCCTTCGGGAGCCGCGCGCGCACATCCTCCATCGCCGCCGCCGCCTCGCGCACGCTCTGCTGCGCCTGAAAAATCCGCCGCCGCCGCAGAGAGTCGCGCGCTTCCGCCTCCTTCGTCCGCACGAGCCGCAGCGGCTCCTCGGCGAGCAGCGTCTGCCGGTCGGCCTCGATCGTCTCGAGCCGCTCCATCGACACGAAGCGGCTTTTCTCGAACCGCTCGTTCAACTGCCGTTGCGCCGCCGCCGCCTCGACGAGTTCGCGCACCGCCTCGTCGGCGCGCCCGCCCGTGCGCAGCTCGCGCGCGCGTTGCACGTGTTCGCTCACCTGCGCGTCGAGACCGTCCGCCGTCAACGAGGCGATCTCCGCGTCGAAGCGCGCGATCGCGGTCAGATCGGAATAGCGCGTGCGCGGAAACTCGCGGTTGAGCTGGTCCTGCAGTTCGCGCGCCTCGCGAAACAAGCCGAGCGCGTCCTCCCAGCGCTCCGCCGCCAGCGCCGCGCGCGCCTGCTTGGTCTTCGCCTCGACCGCCTGCTGCTTCGGCTCGGCCGTCAGCTCCGCGAGTTCGCGCTGCAAACGCAGCTCGCGATCGAAATTCCGCCCGGAATCCTGCGCACTGCCGTTGATCTCGTGCTGCAAGCGCAGCGCCTCGCGCAGCCGCTCGGCCCCGCCCGCCGTATCGCCCGCCGTCAGACGGTCGCGCGCGGCCTGTTCTTCCTCGACGCTCCGCTGCCGAGCGAGCCCGCCGCGCAGCGCGTTGATGCGCGACTCCGTCCGCCTCACCTCGTCGAGCAGCGCCGAAAAATCTGCCGGCTGCATATCCGCGAGCTGGCGCTGGACCGTCGCGAGCGCCTCGAGGCGGCGAATCTGCTCCGGCCCCGGCAAATTCGTCTCCGCCGCCGCCGTGCGCGCCGCCGTCAGGCGCGTCTCCGCCGCCGCCAAACCCGCTCGATGCGTCGTCTTCTCGCGCGCCGCGGAGCGTTCCACCTGCCAGAGCCAGCCGCCGCCGATCGCCACCGCGACCACGAACACCGCACCGCCAATGAGAATGCGCGGGCGCCATTTCTGGGCCGCGGTCTCCTCCACGAACTCGGCTACCTTGTCGAAACGCACCGCAGCAACGCAATCGGCTTTTCGCGTCATGGCAACGACCATCGCCGCCGCGCGCTGGACAACCGCGCCGCGAACCGGTTACGTGCGCCGGATGCACCCGCGGCTCGCCATCCTCGCGCCCGGCCTGCTCGGCGGTTCCGTCGCGCAGGCCGCGAAGCATTTCGGCGCCGCGAAACACATCACGCTCTGGGCCCGCAAACCGGAAACGCGCCTCGCGCTGCGCGGGCAATCGTGGTGCGACGCCGTCGCCGACTCACCCGTCGCCGCCGCGCGCGACGCCGACCTCGTCGTCATCTGCTCGCCCGTCGACCGCATCGTGCAGCTCGCGCACGAGATTGCGCCCGCGCTCGCGCCGCACGCGATCGTCACCGACGTCGGCAGCGTGAAAGGCGAAATCTGCCGCCACGCCGCGACCGCGCTCGCGGGCCGCGCGACGTTTGTCGGCTCTCACCCGATGGCAGGTTCGGAGAAAACCGGCTGGGAACACGCCCGCGCCGACCTCTTCGCGCACCGCGTCGTGTTCGTCACGCCTTTGCCCGAGACCGCACCCGCCGCCGCCGAACGCGTCGCCGCCTTTTGGAAATCGCTCGACGCCGAGGTCGCCACCGTCGCGCCCGACGCGCACGACGAGATCGTCGCGCATATCAGCCACCTGCCGCAACTGCTCGCGTCCACGCTCTGCGCCTCGCTCGCGAAGCGCGAACACGCCTGGCGCAATTTCTCCGGCGGCGGCCTCCGCGACACGACGCGCATCGCCGGCAGCGACCCGAAACTCTGGCGCACGATCCTCGAGCAAAACCGCGACGAAGTCCTCCGCGCGCTGCGCGCTTATCAAGAGGAGTTGCACGGCATGGAGCGCGCCCTCGCCAACCGCGACTGGTTCGAGGTGCAGGCGATCCTCGAGCGCGGCCGCGCGTATCGCGAAAAATTCCGCCCGCCGCCCGCGTCGTGAGAGTTTCATTTCAATACTCGCACGCCGGACCGACTGTCGGGCCGGCCCTTGCGGCCGGGCCGCAGCGCGACCGTAGCAAACCGGCACGGCGACAAGCGTCGGCCCTACAGCCCGGGAGGAAGTCGCTAGATCGTCTGGTGAGTCAGGTGGAGGGCCGAGCTCCCGCGAGGCCGCGAATGGCCTCGCGCGCCCGGCCTCGCAGGAGCTCGGCCCTCCATTTTCATTCTCACGGCCGTGTAGCCGCGCTTGAGCGAAAAGCGTTCCGAGCGCTCGGCGCGAGATTCGGCCAAGCGTGGCCCGAGTGAGCCCACGTTGTCGCCACGCTCCAACGCGGACACCTTTCCACCGAAGCGCCAAACGCCCATGACTCTCCCTGCCGAACTTCCGATCCCGCCCTTCACGCGTCCCGTGCGCGGCAGCGCCGTGCTGCCGGGATCGAAGAGCATCACGAACCGCGCGCTCATCCTCGCCGCGCTCTCCGACCGCACCGTCACGCTCCGCGGCGCGCTCTTCAGCCGCGACACCCGCATCATGATCGCCGCGCTGCGCGCGCTCGGCTTCGCGGTGGTGTTCGACGAAACCGCGCTGACGATCACGATCGAGGGTCGCGGCGGCGAGATTCCGCACCGCGAAGCCCGCCTGCACATCGGCAACGCCGGCACCGCCGCGCGCTTCCTCACCGCGTTCGTCTGCTTGCGGCCCGACGGCGTCTACCATTTCGACGGCGACGAGGCGATGCGGCGCCGCCCGATCGGCGCGCTGCTCGACGCGCTCGCCATGCAAGGCGCGCAGGCCGACGCGCGCAGCTTTCCGTTCACGCTCCGCACCGCCGGCCTGCCGGGCGGCGCCGTCGAACTCGACGCGTCCGAAAGCAGCCAGATGCTCTCCGCGCTGCTGATGGTCGCGCCGCACGCGCGCACGCCGCTGCACGTGCGCCTGACCAGCGAGGCCGGCTCGAAGCCGTTCGTCGCGATGACCGAGGCGATGGTGAAACAATTTTCGCCGGCGCCCGCCGTCTACGAAATCGAAGGCGACGCCTCGGCGGCGAGCTACTTCCTCGCGCTGCCGCTCGTCACCGGCGGCGAACTCGCGCTGCCGAACTATCGCGGCACGCTGCAAGGCGACTTCCGCTTTCGCGAAGTGCTCGAAGAAGTCGGCCTGCGCACCACTTCCGACGCCGAGGCAGCGTTCGTCGGCTCCGCCCAGCGCGGCGCCCGGCATCGCGGCGTGACGCGCAATTTCCGCGAGTTCTCCGACACGTTCCTAACCCTCGCCGCGATCTCGCCTCTGCTCGACGGACCGACGCGCATCAGCGGCATCGCGCATTCGCGCAAGCAGGAGACCGACCGCGTCGCCGGCATGGCGCGCGAGCTGCGCAAACTCGGCCAGCACGTGATCGAGTTTGAAGACTCGCTCGAAATCCACCCGCGCCCGCTCGTGCCGGACGTGACGATCGAGACGTATCACGATCACCGTTTCGCGATGAGCTTCGGCATTCTCGGCTGTCACGACCTGCGCGGCGACGGCCGCCCTTGGCTCACGATCGGCGATCCGGCGTGCTGCGCGAAGACTTTCCCGGAATTCTTTGACTTGCTGGCCCGGCTGCACGCTGGCTCACATTGAGCCGCGCATGGGCACCTCGCCTCTCATCATCGTCGCCATCGACGGCGGAGCCGCTTCCGGCAAATCCAGTTCGTCCCGCATCCTCGCGGAGCGGTTCAACCTGCTCCACGTCGACACGGGCTCGTTCTACCGTCACATCACGAGCGAATTGCTCCGGCGCGGCGTGCCGCACACGGACTTGCCTGCGCTACGCACCGTGTTGCCCGAGCTGAAATTCGACACGCGCCTCGAAGGCCGCTCCGCGCGCATGCTCATCGGCGGCGAGCCCGCCGGTGACGAGATCCGCAGCGCCGCGGTCAACGAGCACGTCGCCCACTACGCCGCCGTGCCCGAGGTGCGCGAGGTGCTGATCGGTTACCAGCGCGGCCAGGTCGGCGTGGCACAGCAGCACGGTTTCCGCGGGCTGGTGATGGAGGGCCGCGACATCGGCTCGAAAATTTTCCCCAACGCGGACTGCCGATTCTTCCTCTTCGCCGATCCCGCCGAACGCGCCAAGCGCCGCGCCGCCGAGGGCCGCCAGGACGTGATCGGCAAGCGCGACACGATCGACAGCGTGCGCCTCAACCAGAGCGCGCAAGGCGCCGTCGCGATCGACAGCACGTTCCTCACGCTCGAGCAGGTCGTCGACACGATGGCCAGGCTCATCGCGGAAAAACTCCGAGCCTGACCGCCATGTCGCACACCACCGACTACCTCTCGATGCGGCCGTTCTACGCGTTTTTCCATTACTGGATGTCGCAGTGGCACTCGATGTGGTTTCGCGGCGAGGTTATCGGCACGGACAACATTCCCGCCACCGGCCCCTTCCTCATCGCCGGCAACCACGCCAGCCATCTCGATCCGCCGTTCGTCGGCTGCCAGGTGCCGCGTCAGATGCGCCCGTTTGCCCGCAAGACCCTGTGGAGCGGAAAAATTTTCAGTTGGTGGCTCGACCAGGTCGAATGCATCCCGGTCGATCGCGACAGCGGCGATGTCGGTGCGATCCGCAAAGTTCTCCAGGCGCTCCACGACAATCGCGGGATCATTCTTTTTCCGGAAGGCACGCGCTCGCCCGACGGCAGCCTGCAAAAGCCCAAGGCCGGCGTGGGCCTGATGGCCTGCAAGACCCGTGCGCCCGTCGTGCCCGTGCGCATCTACGGGTCGTTCGAGGCCTTCGGCAAAGGCGCGAAGATTCCTCGCTTCGGCACACGCGTCGACGTGGTGTTCGGAAAGCCGATCACCGCCGCCGAATACGACGACCCGCGCGCGGGCAAGGAGCGTTACCAGATCGCCAGCGACCGCATCTTCGCCCGCATCGCCGCACTGCCGAAGCCGCGCTACGCGGTGATTTGAGGTCGGGCGGGACCGCTGGGCCCGCCGCGAACGGAGCAGGACATTCCCGGCGCGCCCAGCGGTCGCGCCCTACCCTCGGACCAGGCTCCCGCGACCGATCTCCTGCACGCTCGCGCATCCCGCCAAGCCCAGCGTCAGATCGAACTCGGCCAGCACGTTCGCGATCACCTCGCGCACGCCTTCCTCGCCCGCCAGCGCAAGACCGTAGACGTAAGGCCGCCCGAGGCACACCGCCGTCGCACCGAGCGCAAGCGCCTTGAACACGTCCGCACCGCCGCGCACGCCGCTGTCGAAGAGCACCGGAATTTTTCCTGCGACGGCGTCGACCACGCCCGGCAACGCGTCGAGCGACGCAACCTCGCCGTCGATCTGCCGCCCGCCGTGATTCGAGACAATCAACCCGTCGACGCCGTGTGCGAGCGCGAGCTTCGCGTCGTCCGCGTGCAGCACGCCCTTGAGCACGATCGGCAGCTTCGTGTGCTCGCGGAGAAATTTCAGATCGTCCCACGTGACGTTCGGCCGCGAGTAAGTCGCGACGAAACGCTGCACCGCCGCACGCGGCTCGGCGGACGCGAGGTTCCTGAGCAGCCCGCCGGGAAAATTCGCCTTCTGCGCCAGGGCCGTGGCGATGGTCCGCAAGGTGAGCGGCGGCCTGGGGCCGGCGGTAGGGCGAACCGTCCCCGGTGAGCCGCGTTCGGGCAACGGCTCGTCGGGACGACTCGCCCTACCCGCCTCCCGCACCTCGCGCATGAACACCGGATCGCTCGTGTATTGCGCGATGCCCTTGCCTTCGAGGAACGGCAGGTAAGCGAGCGCCAGATCGCGCGGCCGCCAGCCGAGCATCGTCGTGTCGAGCGTAAGCACGATCGCCTCACACCCGCACGCCTCGGCGCGGCGCACGAAGCTGGCCACGACATCGTTCGACTTGCTCCAATAAAGCTGAAACCACCGCGGCGCATCGCCCATCGCCGCCGTGCAGGCCTCCATCGGAACGGAAGCCTGATTGGAAAAAATGTGCGGCACCCGCATCGAAGCCGCCGCGCGCGCAACCGCGAGATCGGCGTCGCGGTGCGCCATCTCCGCCACACCGATCGGCGCGAGCAACAGCGGCGACGGCAACTTCCGTCCGAACAGCTCGACCGACAAATCGCGCTGCTCGCAGTCGCGCAGCTCGCGCGGGACGATCCGCCATCGATCCAGCGCCGCGCGGTTGGCGTCCATCGTCGTCTCACGCCCGGCCCCACCCGCGACGTAGGCGAAGGCCTCCGGCGACATTACCGCCTGCGCCGCAAGCTCGAGTTCGACGGACGCGACCGGCACGCGCGGTCGTTTGCCGGCGACACCAGAAACGTAGATTGCACGCTGCCGCTGCCGGCCAATGTCCGAGTGGGGTGAACTCATGGGGTGGCCGTGAAGTTTCGCCGCAGCGCCCAGTTTGTCCATTCGCGAACACGGATTGGATTTTCGCCGATCGTCTGCCAGCCTACGGTGATTCAACGCGGCTCCGGGCCGGCTGCGCTAAGAAATTCCTCGTTCCGTCGTCTTCCTCACTATGCGCACACTCTCGTCGATTTCGCTCTTCCTCGTCCTCTTGATTCCACTCGCGGCGCGTGAGCCAACGCCGGTCGAAATCGCTCCGGCGATCAACGCCCTCGGGCTCGATCTCTATCGTCAGCAGATCAAAACCGCCGGCGGCCAGGGCGTGCTGCTCTCGCCCTACTCGATCGCCATGGCGCTCGCGATGACTTACGCGGGCGCCGACGGCGAAACGAAAACCGAGATGCAGCGCGTGCTCCGGCTCCCGACCGATTCAGCCGTGAGCAGCGTGGCATTCGAAGCGCTCGCAACGCAACTGAACGACGTCGCGCGCGAGTCCGAGCGCCATGTCGCGCAGCTCAAGGAGAACGGCGGCGACGCCACGCCGCTCCAGTTGAGCGTGGCGAACCGCCTGTTCGCGCAGCAGGGCTACGCGCTGCGCCGGCCGTTTCTCGCGGAGGTGCGGAAGCACTTCGGATCCGAGGTCGAGCTACTCGATTTCAAGAACGACGCCGCGCACACGCGCGAAGTCATCAACGGCTGGGTCGCCGCCCAGGCACGTGACCGCATCCGCGATCTGTTGCCGGAAGACGCGCCGAGTCGCGACGCGCGTCTCGCGCTCGTCAACGCGCTCTACCTCAAGGCGGCGTGGGAGGACGAGTTTCATGAAAACGCGACGAAGCCCGAGCCGTTCCACTTCGGGCGCAGTCTGAGCGCGCCGGTCCCGACGATGCTCACGCAACGGAAACTCGGTTACGCGAAACGCGCGGGCTACTCAGTCGTGACGCTACCCTACGAGACGGGCCGCCTGCAATTCGTGCTCTTCGTGCCTGATGCCGTCGACGGTTTGGCGAAACTGGAAGCCGCGCTCACCGCCGAGGGACTGGGCAAGTGCGCCGATCTCGATCGCCGCGAAGTGATCCTACATCTCCCGAAATTCAAACTCGCGCCCGCGACCATGTCACTCGGCGACGCGTTGCAGGCGCTCGGCCTGAAAACCGCGTTCGACGTGCCGAAACGTAGCGCGAACTTCGACCGCATGGCGCCGCGGAAGCCGGACGACTACCTCTACATCGGCCAAGTCTTCCACAAAACGTGGCTCTCGCTCGATGAGCACGGCACGGAAGCGGCCGCGGCGACCGCCGTAATGATGATGTTCGCGGGCAGCGCAACGCCGCGCGACGAACCACCGCCCGTCGAAGTGCGCGCAGACCGGCCGTTCCTGTTCGCGATCCAGCACGTCGACTCCGGCGCGTGCTTGTTCCTCGGCCGCGTGACCGATCCGCGCCGCGAGTGAGGTGGTCGCCGCGGTCCCAGCGGCGACACTTCCGTGCCGCAATCCTACCGCGCCGCGGCTTTGCCCGTGCTTGGCGCGATCGGCGCGACCGCCGCCGCGAGGACGTCATCCAGATTGCCGCCCGCGAGCGCCTTGGCCCCCCGGCACCGACGACAGAAGCAACGCCGCGCGCGGGTGTCGATGCGAGAGAAGCGGACGCCTCGCACGAAGCTTGTTACAGGAGGACGCGGAGGAAGCAGAGACCGATGTCTCCGTTGTCTCTGCATCTCCTGTAAACCAGTTCGGGCGGAACTGCGCCGGTCGAAGGCCGCTACCTCAGCGCAGTCCGCAGTTCTGGCGGGCGCGGGTCATGACTTTGTCGGCAACGGCGCGGGCGCGGGAGGCCACGCGTTCGCTCGACGCCTTGACCGCGGCTCGGAGTTGGAACACTTTCCGGGCATGGACTACCGCAAGATCATCACCATCGAGCCGGGTAAGCGGAGCGGTAAGCCATGCATCCGCGGACTACGCATCACCGTGACCGATGTGCTCGAATATCTGGCGGGTGGCATGACCATCCCGCAGATTCTCGCGGAGTTTCCCGAACTGACGGAGGAAGACATCCGGGCGTGCCTCGCCTTTGCAGCGGATCGTGAGCGTCGGCTGACGGTCATCGGCGGATGAAGCTGCTGTTCGACCAGAACCTGCCTCGTTCACTGGTCGAACGCCTTGCGGACTTGTTTCCCGCCAGCGCCCATGTGCGCGAAGCCGGATTGGCGCAGGCCGACGACATCGCGATTTGGGAGCACGCCAAAGCGGCGGGCTTCGTAATCGTGTCCAACGATTCGGATTTCCAGCAGCGCAGTCTGCTGCACGGTGCACCGCCCAAAGTCGTCTGGTTACGCGTGGGCAACTGCCCGACCAGCCGGATTGAGCAACTCCTGCGAGATCGTTCGGTGGAGCTGCACACCTTCGAAGCGGATCCCGCGCAGAGCTTGTTGATAGTGTCGTAACGCGGCCGCCTCTTAAGGCGCGGCGTATCTCTCACAGCTAGTGAGGTGGCCGAGGTTGTCTCGACAGCGACGTCCGGGAGCGTCGCCACAACGGCGTCGCGTCGACGCCACTTCGCGGAACAAC
Source organism: Opitutia bacterium (assembly GCA_016187945.1). Classification (GTDB taxonomy): domain Bacteria; phylum Verrucomicrobiota; class Verrucomicrobiia; order Opitutales; family Opitutaceae; genus Didemnitutus. The sequence continues at coordinate 171,289 of JACPIT010000002.1, read as the reverse complement.
CGCGATCGCGCGCGGGGACTCTGTTTCCTCCGTTTTCTCCTGTGCGAACAAACCCACTCGCCGGTCAGAGACCGGCGCTACTTCACCGCAGGCCGCAGTTCTGGCGGGCGCGGGCCATAACCTTGTCGGCTACGGCGCGCGCGCGGGTGGCACCGTCGCGGAGGACGCTCTCGACGTAGTCGGGACTCGCCGCGAGTTCGGCGCGCTTGGCGCGGTAGGGGGCGAAATAATTCCAGTAGTGCTCGAAGAGCCCCTTCTTCAGGTCGCCGTAGCCGAGGCCGCCGGCGCGGAGGCGGTTCTCGTAGTCGAGTGCAACGTCCTTCGGCGCGAAGAAGCGCAGGAGCTGGATCGCGAGGTTCTTGTCGGCGTCGGGCTTCGGCTCCTGCGGCGTGCGGGAATCCATTTTGATGCCCATGATTTTTTTGCGCAGCGCCTTCTCGTCGCCGAAAATCTCGATCGTGTTGCCGTAGCTCTTGGACATTTTCTGGCCGTCGAGTCCGGGGATGACGGCGACTTCCTCGGAGATGCGTTCCTCGGGCACGACGAAGGTTTCGCCGTAGGTGAGGTTGAACTTGATGGCGATGTCGCGCGTCATCTCGAGGTGCTGCTTCTGGTCCTTGCCGACCGGGACGACGTTCGTGTCGAAGAGCAGGATGTCGGCGGCCATGAGCACCGGGTAGGCGAAGAGGCCGAAGTTGGGCGCGATGCCTTTGGCGAGCTTGTCCTTGTAGCTGTGCGCGCGCTCGAGCAGGCCCATGGGCGTGAGCGAGCCGAGCAGCCAGGTGAGTTCGCAGACTTCGGGGATGTCGCTCTGGCGCCAGAAAACGGCTTTCGCCGGATCGAGGCCACAAGCGAGCCAGTCGAGCGCGATGCCGTTGGAGTAGGCGCGCCGCTCGGCCGGGTCGGTGATGACCGTCATCGAGTGGTAGTCGGCGATGAAGTAGAACGCGTCGCCGCCGGCCTGCAGCTCGATGGCGGGGCGCATCGCGCCGAAATAATTGCCGATGTGCAGGGTGCCGGAGGGCGTGATGCCGGTTAAAACGCGAGGCATGGCTGGAGGTGAATCGTTCTCGTTCTCTTAATCGTAATCTTTCTCTCGGGAGGTTTCCCGAAGGGACCAAACAGAGAGAACGAGAAAGATTAAGAGAACGAGAAAGATTTCTGGCCTAAGCGGAACCGCGGGCGAGGAATCGGGGAACTCAATCGCGACGCTCGATCGTCGCGATCGTAGTGCGCGTGCGGGCGATCGTGGCCGGCGGCAAATAACCGCTGAAGGGCGTGCACGGCATCACGAGCGCGCGCGGGCCGAGCAGCGTGCCGGGGTTGAGCACGGCGTTGCAGCCGACCTCGGCTTTGTCGCCGAGCACGGCGCCAAATTTGCGCAAACCGGTCGGCGCGGCGCTGCCGTCGGGGAGTTTCACGACGATTTCCGCCTGGTCGAGGCGGAGATTGGAGCAGATGACGCCGGCGCCGAGGTGGGCCTTGTTGCCGAGGATGGAGTCGCCGACGTAGTTGTAGTGCGGCGCCTGCACGCCATCGAGCAGCAGGCAGTTTTTGAACTCGCTGGCGTTGCCCATGACGCAGCCGGCGCCCGCGATGACGTTGCCGCGAATGAATGCCCCCGGGCGGATCTCCGTGCCCGCGCCGATCCACGCCGGCCCGACGATCGTCGCGTAGGGCGGGAGCTTCACGGTGCGATCGAGCCAGACTTTGCCCTCGATGTGCACGCCCGGCGGAAGCGCGAGCGCCAGGTGGCCGAACTCCACGGACCCCAGCGCCGCTCCGATCTTCTTCAGCCACTCCCACGGCGGCACATCGGCCGGGAAAAACGGCGCGAAGCGCGCCAGCGACGGCGGAAGAGCGAAGAATTCAGCGGCGTTCACGACCCTGCTGATAACGAAAAAACCGCTGGAAACCAGCGGTTTTCGTAAAATGGAGCGGGCGAAGAGACTCGAACTCTCGACGTCCACCTTGGCAAGGTGGTGCTCTACCAACTGAGCTACGCCCGCGTGAGAGAGGCCGAGGTAAGAGTCGCGCGGAATCGCCGTCAACTGGAATTTTTCAGCGCCGCCCACATGCCGCGCTTTTCGAGAAAAAGCCGCTCGCCGCTCCCCGATTTCCCGGCAATTTCTCAAAACCCTTGGCACGGTTCCGGCATCCATGAAGCGACACTTGATCAGCCAACAGCACATCGCCCAGTCCGTTTCCGGCGTCAGCGCCGAGGAGATTGCCGCGCATTTCAATCTCCTCCCCGAGCGCTACTTTGCCCAGACGGACGAGGCGGATGTCGCGCTGCACATCGGGATGGTGAATCGCCTGCTGCATAACATCTCGGCCGCCGACTCGCTCGGCTCGCTGCGTCCCGTGATCGAGTGGCGCGACATCCCCGAGCGCGGCTGCAGCGTCGCGCACGTCGTCACGTGGGACCGCGCCGGCCTGTTCTACAAACTCGCCGGCGCGCTCAGCGTCGCGGGCCTCAACATCCTTTCCGCGCGCATCACCACGCGCACCGACCACATCGCGATCGACAGCTTCGTCGTCACCGACGCCGCGCACGGCGCCGTGCAGGACGAACTCGCGCGCGAAGTCTTCTCCCGCACCGTCGAGTCCGCTCTCGTCGGCAACAAGGATCTCGCGCCCGCCATCCGCGCCCAAGCCGCGAAGTTCGCCGCGCCCGCCGCCTCGCTCGATGCACCCGTCGTCGAGGTGTATCTCGAAATCTCCACTCCCCGCGTGATCGTCGAGATCCACGCGGCGGATCGTTTCGGCCTGCTCTATCGCGTCGGCCAGGTGATTTCCGATCAAGGCTTCAGCCTCGCCGCCGCCCGCGTGCACACGGAGCGCGGCCTCGCGATCGACGCTTTCCACCTCGAACCAGCGGACAACCGCCCCGTGGACGCGGTGCGCCTCCGTCACCTGCGCGACGCGCTCGCCGCCGCCGCCGGGATGGCGTTGAGCTGACGTCCGGACGTAGCGGAAGCCGTGAGGCTTTCGCCTTCTCGCGAAACCGGCCGCGAAATTCTCACGAATTCCGCTACCTCGCTTCCGAGGGCCCTCCCGCTCGCGCAGTCGAGTGCGACTTTGACCTAGAATTCGCTCCTCAAGCACCGGCAAACCCGTCATCTCATCCCGCTGAGATGGAAACCGACGCCGACCCTCGCGACCTCGCTGTGCTCTACCGCATCGCCGCGCTCGCGTCCGACGACGTGAGCGTCGCCGCCGCGGAGAACGCGCTGCTCAGCGAGCTGATGCGCGCCTTCCCCGCCGACAGCGGCTCGCTCTGCCTGCTCAACCCGCACACCGGCTATCTCGAGATTTCCAAGCATCACGGCCTGCCCACCGACACCGGCAATTTCGCCCTGAAACTCGGCCAAGGCGTCACCGGCTGGGCCACGCTGAACCGCGAGCCGCTGCTCGTCCCCGACGTCACGCTCGACGCGCGCTACATCGCCGCGCGCGCCACCGTGCGCTGCGAAATGGCCGCGCCGCTCCTCTACGGCGAGCACGCGATCGGGTGCCTCAATCTCGACTCCGACAAGCCGCACGCGTTCTCCGAACGCGACCTCGCGCGCCTCGCGCGCTTCGCCCAGCAAGCCAGCCGCATGCTGCATCGCATCTGGCAGCTCGACCGCCTCCAGCGCGAATCCGCGCAACTCGAGACGCTCGTCGAACTCGGCCACTCGCTCGTCGCCCGCCTCGAAGAGAGCGACCTGCTCACCACGCTCACGCGCTCGGGCCGCAGCCTGTTCGACGCGCGCCTCTGCACGCTGCACGCCTGCGATCCGTCGCAGCGGATGTTCGAGCTTCAAGCGTGGAGCAGCGAACTCAGCTTCTCCGACGCCACGCTCCGCCGCGAGCCGTTCACGCACGAAAACTCGCTGATCGCGAGCGCCCTCCGACTCGGCAAAGTTGTCGAGTTTCAGGAACTCACCGGCACCACCGGCCACGGCGCCGTCGACCTGCCGGCCGATCCCGAACTCTGCTCGATGCTCGCCGCGCCGCTGCTCGTCGACGGTGCGCCGACCGGCGTGCTCGCGATCTACACGAACCGCCCGCACCGCTTCTCCGACGCCGAGAAACGCCTCCTCGCCGCCCTCGCGAGCTTCGCGTCCGTCGCCCTGCACAACGCCCGGCTCTACGCCCGCGTTTTCCAGTCGGAGGAATCGCTGCGCAAGACGCAGACGCTCACGACGCTCGGCCTGCTCGCCGCCGAGATCGCGCACGAGATCCGCAATCCGCTCACGGTGATCAAACTTCTCCACGGCGCGCTCGGCACCGATTTCGCCCCCGACGACCCGCGCCGCCGCGACCTCCAGGTCATCACCGAAAAAATCGAGCAACTCGAAGGCATCGTCACGCGCGTGCTCTCCTTCGCGCGCACGCCCGGCGTGCTGCACTCGCGCTGGCAGCTCGCCGGCATCGTCGAAGACACGCTCCTCCTCTTGCGCGCGAAGCTCGGCCAGTCCGGCGTGCAGCTCCGCTACGCCCCCCCCGCGCGTCCGCTGCACGTCGAGGCGAACAAAGGCCAGCTCCAACAGGTTTTCCTCAACCTCGCGCTCAACGCCGTCCAGGCCATGCCGCACGGCGGCGCGCTCGCGGTGACGTTCGCCGAGGCGACCGCAGCGACCGGGCCGGTCGTGCACATCGATTTCGCCGACACCGGCACCGGCATCCCCGAGGCGATCCAGACGCGCATCTTCGAGTCGTTCCTTTCCGGCCGTGCCGACGGCACCGGCCTCGGCCTCGGCATCGCGCAACGCATCGTGAAAGACCACCACGGCGAACTCGCCCTCGTGAGCACGAGCCCGCAAGGCACGACGATGCGCGTGACACTGCCGCTGCGGTCCTGACGCGGGAGAATCGTGAGCGGGAGAATACAGCCGGCGCGGCGAAGCGCCTTTCTGGCATTGTAGGAGCGGCTTTACGCCGCGACACGAGCGCGGCATGCGCTCCGCCAAACAATCGCGGCGTAAAGCCGCTCCTACAACTCTCGCGAGCGCGGGCTTGGGGTAGCGCGGTGCTTCAGCCCGCCCTGAAAATCCGCCTGCGCGGGCTAAAGCACCGCGCTACTCACCAGACGCAACGCTCACCGCCGACTGGCGCCGACGGCGCGCAGCGCGCGGGCAACTTGGGCTTCACCTTCACCCGCCTTTCGCTGCACGATCGCAGCAGTCGACACGATCGTAGCAACCGACGTGGTCGTCGCAGCCGACGTGAGGAGGCTGTCTTCCTCCGCAGCGAACGCTCACCGCCTCCTCCCGTCGGCTGCGACCAACTTCTCGCTCCACGTTTCCAAACACCCGCCGCATGCGCCCACGCCTCCTCGCCGCCCTCGTGATGCTCGTCTGGCTCGTCGCATGCCTCGTCGTGCTGCTGGTCTTCCGCGGCGTGCCGGCGCGCTTCCGCGCCTACTTTGTGATCCTGAGTCTCGCCGGATTGATCTGGGGCATCGGCGCGCTGCGCGCGCGTTTAGCGAAGTAGGCGCACGTTTGCGCTCGCGCAGGCAGGGCGTGGGCTCTCGCGTGCGACCGCTACGGCTCGTCGGGACGACTCGCCCTACCTGAGGTGCGTCACGGCGGCGAAGGGATGTTCCGGACCGCTTCGCGTCCGGTCTTCTCGCTTCGCTCGGAGCGCCGCCCGACCCCGCGTCGCGATTGCCGGCGGACAGCGAAACTCGTGGCCCTACGCTGTCGCTCGTCGGCCCCCAAACAAAAACGGCCGGTGCGTGGGCCGGCCGTTTTCGGGTTTGCTTGGGGTAGCTAACGCAATGGCGGGGTGTGCCTATTCCTCGAGTTCCACGTTCCAATACGCAACGTCGAGGAAATCCTTCCACTTTTCGTGGCCGTGGTTGCCGAGCACGAGCGAGATCACCGGACGCCACTTCGGGCGGACCGGTTTGCGCATCAATCGCATGTGCGCCTCGTGCGGGAGGCGGTTGGCCTTTTTCGTGTTACACTTCACGCACGAGCACACGATGTTCTCCCACGTCGTCTTGCCGCCGTAGTGGCGCGGGATGACGTGGTCGAGGTTCAGTTGCTCGCGGTCGTAGACCGTCCCGCAATACTGGCAGCGGTCGCCGTCGCGCTCGAAGACGTTGTTGCGCGTCAGCTTCAGCTCCTTGCAGGGCAGCTTGTCGAAAAACGTCAGCAGGATCACGCGCGGCAGGCGGATCGAGCGGCTCACCGTGTGCACCGTCTCCAGCGCGTCGAGCGGCGGGTTGTAGACCGAGAAATCCACCCAATCCAGCAGCGAGAACGTCTTGAACGCATCGTCGGTCTGGTGGACGACCTGCGCGTGACCGCGGGCCAGCAAAGCGAAGGCTCGGCGCGCACCGATGATGTTCACCGCCTGCCAAAGGCGGTTGAGCACCAACACCGGCTGATCGAGCGCGGTAAGCATGACACCCGTTTCGTTACGGGTGTGAATAACTCGTGTCAAGCGGCACGTCCGGCCTTTTTCGCGTCGACCGCGACAACCCGCGCGACGTAGCGACGAAGTAGCCAGCCAGCCGGGTCGCGACGCACGCACGCCAGCTCGGCGAACATCGGCCCTTCGCCAACGCTACGACCCGACAGGCAGCCCCGACAACGTTGGGCTCGCGGAGACAAACCAACGTGCGATGCACGCGGGTGAGCCGACCGTCGCAGCGTAGCGCGGTGCTTCAGCCCGCGCCGGGGCACTCTCAGCGCGGGCTGAAGCACCGCGCGCCCTCGCCCCGTCACGTCGTCGTGACGACCGCCGGCCGCAGCGCGACATCTTTGAGGCGGATGCCGTCGAGCTTTTTCAAAACCGTGTCCGCGACCTCGCTGGCCACATCGACGTGCGCGTGCGTCTCGTGAATGTCGATCGCGCCCACGATCGATGCCGGCAGACGCGTGACGCCGGCGATCTTGCCGACGAGGTCGGCGGGCGTGACTTCGTGCTGCGCGCCGATGTTGAACGCGATCGTGGTGAATCCCGGCTCGCGCCCCGTGCGCGGCTTGCGCTCGTAGCCGCGCTTCTTGGACTTCGGCGCGCCCGCTTCGACGCGCGCCTCGCGGAGCGACTCGGCGACCGGGTGCAGACGCGAGCCGCGCTCTCCGCCGCCGGTCGGCGTGGCCGAGGCGGAGCGCGTTGACTCGCCTGAGGCGAGCGAGCCCTTGGGCGCCGTTTGGCTCATCGACGCGCTCTCGTCCACCCGAGGTTCGGGCTTCGCGATCGGAGCGGCAACGGGCGCCTTGCCCGCGTTGGGGTCAACGCGCTCGACCTTCCCGGCTTTCGCCGCGACCACCCATGCTGGCGGCGGCTTAATCGCCGGTGCGGCGGCGGCAGGTTTGGCTGGCGCCGAATCCTCGTCGGGAATCGCCGCGTCCGAGCCGCCTTGCAGCAAATGGATCAATGCCGAAGCGATGTCGGTGCTCGCATAGCCTTGCTCGAGCAGCGAATCGACGATCCCGTCGTGCGAGCGGAACTGTTTCGCGTCGAGCACGCGGCGGAGTTTTTCGACGAACGCCTCCTGCTTCGCCTCCTCGACTTCGCCGAGCGACGGGATGCGGCCGCGAGCGATCTTCAGGCGCGCGTAATGCGCCATGCTCTGGAGCTTGTAGATCTCGCGTCCGCACACGAACGTCATCGCCACGCCGGTCTTGCCCGCGCGGCCCGTGCGCCCGATGCGATGCGTGTAGTCCTCGGCGTCGTTCGGCAGATCGTAATTGAACACCACTTCGAGGTCGTCGACGTCGAGGCCGCGCGCCGCGACGTCCGTGGCGATGAGAAACTCGAAACCGCGCCGCCGGAACTTTTCCATCACGCGGTCGCGCTGCATCTGGCTCAGGTCGCCGTGCAGGCGGTCCACGGCGTAGCCGCGCGCGTGGAGTTGCTCGTCGAGTTCGTCGACCATCACCTTCGTGGAGCAGAAAATGATGCCATAGCGGAAATCGTGCAGATCGATCAGCCGCGTGAGCGCCTCGCCCTTCGAGCGGCGGTCGACTTCGTAGAAAACCTGCTCGACCTGCGGTGCATTGGCCGCGTGCGCCTCGATCCGCACCCACGCCGGATCGCGGCTGTAGCGCTTGATCATTTCCTGGATCGGGCGCGGCATCGTCGCCGAGAAAAACAGGAGCTGCCGCGTTTCCGGCACCGCGCTGAGGATGCGCTCGATGTCGTCGCGGAAACCCATGTCGAGCATCCGGTCGGCCTCGTCCAGCACGACGATGCGAAGCGCGTCGAGTTTCAGCGAGCCGCGTTCCATGTGGTCCATCACGCGTCCCGGCGTGCCGATGACGATCTGCGCGCCCGCCGCGAGTCCGCGGTATTGCCGCTCGTAGCTTTGGCCGCCGTAGATCGGCAACTCGAGCAGACCACGCTTGAACGCTCCGAGCTTCCCCACTTCCTCGGCGACCTGCACCGCCAGTTCGCGCGTCGGACACAGCACGAGCGCCTGCACGGCGCGTTTCGCCGGATCGATCTTCTCGATCGCCGGGATCGCGAACGCCGCGGTCTTGCCCGAGCCGGTCGCCGATTGGCCGACGACGTCCTTGCCGGCGAGCGCGTGCGGGATGACGGCAGTCTGGATCGGCGACGCCTCCTCGAAACCCATTTTGTCGACGGCTTTCAGGATTTCAGGCGAGAGGCCGAGTTCGGCGAACGGACGTTTTTCCATGGACCCAAAGTGTCCGCGTTCGCCGCGAATGCACAGCGCAAACTCGCCCGCCCCCGCGCGGCCCGCCATTCGCACCCGCCGCGTTGCGCCCGCCCCGCGCCGCACGTCGTCGCGAAAGATTCTGCGCGAATTGCGCAATATCTGTAAACTTGCCCCCGTTCCGGATGCGTCCTCGCTAACCACCCGAAAAACGCCTACTGCTTGCGCCAATCCACCCGCCCATGAACCGCCGCGTCTTCCTTCGCCTGTTCGTCCTCGTCGCCGCGCTCACGCTGGCGCCGCTCGCCGCTTGGGCCCAAACCCAGGCCGGCGCCATCAAAGCGGTCCGCCTCAGCGGCACCGTCACCAAAATCGCCGCCCACGCCACCACGTCGATCCCGCTCAAGGAAGGCCAGGCCGTGATCGAGACCGACGTTATCACGACCGGCGAAAACTCGAGCGTCGTGCTCGTGTTCGCCAACGGCGCGTCCGTCCGGCTCGGCGCCAACAGCCGGCTCGCCGTCGAGGAATTCAAGATGGACCCGCTCGGCAGCGACATCGCCGTCGCCGATCTGCAAACCGAGCCCAACGTCTCGAAAACCCGCCTGAACCTCGCCTACGGCGAAGTCGTCGGCAACGTGAAGAAGCTCAACAAAGACGCCGGCTCCGAATTCAACATCAAGACCCCCGTCGGCGCCGCCGGCATCCGCGGCACCACGTTCCGCATCGTCATGCGCTTCGAGCCGGGCGGCCAGGTGACGTTCACGCTCAGCACCGCCGAGGGCCACGTGTCGTTCAGCGGCACCGTGCAACTCGCGGGCAGCGGCACCACGACGCAGGAGGGCACCACGAACGAAGTCGCCGTCACCGACGGCCAGGAAGTCACCGCCGTCGCCACCGTCGATCCGGTGACGAACCAAATCACCTCGGTGCAGGTGAACACAACCCAGCCGATCTCGACGGAGTCCTCCCAAGCGATCACGAACGCCGTGACGCAGGCCATCCAACAAGCGCAACAATCCACCACCTTCACCGAAGCCGAGCAGAACGAAGCGGCGCAGCAGACGAACACCACGACGCCGGGTGCGGACACGACGACCGACTCGAAGACGGACCAGAAATCCGACAACAAAACGGACACGCAAGGCGACACGACGCCCAAGACGCCGATCGTGGACGTCACCACGCGCAGCGGTTCAGGCTGAGCGCGCACCGCGGACCGAACCGCCGCGCGCCCGCAAAGGGCCAAGCGGTCAAACGCCCGTCGCAGTTGTAGGAGCGGCTTTACGCCGCGATTGCGGCGATGCGCATGCCGCGCACGAATCGCGGCATAAAACCGCTCCTACAACTCTCGCGAGCATGGGCTCGGAGTAGTGCGGTGCTTCAGCCCGCACTGAAAAATCTCCGGCGCAGGCTGAAGCACCGCGCTACTGCCGAGCCGTCGCACCGCGCTACTCCAAACCGTCTCGCCGCGCTACCTCGCGCCCCTTCGCTACCGCCGAGTCGTCGCTTACCGCACCTGCAGCGTGCTGCCGTCGTATTCCAGGCCGAGCGACGGGATGACGACCGCTTTGCGCGCGCCATCCTTGCGCACGCGGCCGGCGATCCACGCGTCGTAGCCGGTCGCCTTCGCGGCGGCGACGACTTGATCGGCCGACTCCGGCGCGACGTAGGCCGCGAAGCCGATACCCTGATTGAAGGTCGCATACATCTCGCGCCGCGAGATCGGGCCGGCTTGTTCGAGAAACTTGAACAGCGCCAACGGCTCGCGCGGCGCCGTGATCTCGTAGACGAATGGTTCGTCGAGGCGCATCAGCTTGCGCCAGCCGTGACCCGTGACGTGCGAAACGTAATTGAGCTTCAGCCCGCGCTGCTGGCACTCGCGCACGAAATCGACGTAGATCACCGACGGCGCGAGGAGCGCCTCGCCGTAGGTGCGCGCGTCGCCGTGGCCGATCGACGTCTGGTAGCCTTGCGGCAGTTTTTCGGCGATCAGGCGGCAAAGCGAGAGGCCGTTGGTCTGCACGCCGGAGCTGGCGAGAAACACGATGGCGTCGCCGTCGCGCACGTCGCCGACGACGCGGAGCGACTTCGGCGCGATCTTGCCGATGGCCGAACCGGCGAGGACGATGGCGCTCTTCTCGACGATGCCGCGCAGCGTCGGCGTTTCGCCGCCGCCCCAGACCGCGCCGGATTGGCGGCAGCCTTCCGCCCAACCGTCGACGAGCGCCTGCATGCGCGCGCCGTCGGAAAACCAGGACGACTCGCCGACCGCCGCGTGCATCGCGACGGAGATCGGCAGCGCGCCGCAGGTGATGAGGTCGTTGACGATCGTGGCGACCGTATCGATCGCGATCTCGCGGTAGAAATTCTTTCCCGTCTGCGCGTAGACCGCATCGGCCACGAGGTTCTTCGTGCCGAGTCCTTCCTCGACGTGCGCGAGGAAGTGGTCGTCGGCCTCCATCAGGTAGGCGCTCTCGCCGCGCGTGCTCGCGGGCTCGGCGTAGCCGTGCGCCTCGAGGGCCACGGCGGTCGTCTTCGCCGCGCGCTGGCACGCGCGCTTGAACGCGTCGAGTTGGTCGTAATTAACGCCCGAACTTTCGTAGGAAAGAGACATGGTTAGTTTGAACCGGAGGGAACAGAGATAACGGAGGGATTCAGCAACGCGGCTTCTCTGTTTCCTCTGTTACCTCCTGTAAGAATCAGTAAGCCCGGCCTTCGGCTTTTTCGAAGTAGTTCACGAAGGCCTGATTCGCGACGCGGTAGCCGCCGGGCGTCGGATATTTGCCGGTGAAATACCAATCGCCGGTGTGGTTTGGCAATGCGCGGTGGAGGCTCTCGATCGACTGGAAAATGATTTCCACCTCGCCCTTCCACTCGGTGCCCTTCGGCGTGACGAGTTCGGTGATTTTCTTCGACACCTCCTCGGCGGTGAACGCCTCGTAGATTTTCCGCACGTGGTTCAGCGGCTCGGCGGAGGGCGTTTCCACCTCGGCGCGACAGAGCCGGTAAACTTCCTCGATCAACGCGCCTTGCCCGCGTTCCTTCAGCAGCGCGATGGCGGCCTCGAACGCGATGAATTTGCCGATCTCCGACATGTCGATGCCGTAGCAGTCCGGGTAGCGAATCTGCGGCGCGGTCGACGCGACGACGATTTTCTTCGGGTTTAGCCGGCCGAGGATGCGCAGGATCGAGCGGCGCAGCGTCGTGCCGCGCACGATCGAATCGTCGATGCACACGAGGTTGTCCTCGGGCGCGACGATGCCGTAGGTGACGTCGTAGACGTGCGACGCGAGGTTGTTGCGCCACTTTTCCTGGCCGATGAAGGTGCGCAGCTTCGCGTCCTTCGAGACGATTTTCTCGCCGCGTGGCCAGTTGCGCAGGATCAGGTCGTCCACCGTCGCCTCGTCGAGCGTGCCGGCTTTCGCCGCGTCGAGCAGCGTCTGTTTCACCTCGGCGCGGCGGCGGAAACGCAGCTCGCGCATCAGGCCGATGTAGGCGACTTCCGCGGTGTTCGGAACGAAGGTGAAGATCGTGTGCTCGAGATCGCGATCGATCGCGTGGAGGATCGGCGTCGCGAGTTCGGCGCCAAGCGCCTTGCGCTCGCGATAGATGTCGGCGTCGTTGCCGCGCGAAAAATAGATGCGCTCGAACGTGCACTGCGCGCGCGGGAGCGCGGCCTTCACGCGCTCGACACGCACCGTGCCGCGTTTTTTAACCACGACGGCAGTGCCGGGCTCGAGCTCGCGCACTTCCGACGGCTGGCGGCCGAACACCGTGCAAAGCGGCGCGCGCTCCGAGGCGAATGCGACGACTTCGTCGTCCTCGAACCAGTGGCAGGGACGAATGCCCGACGGGTCGCGCGTGACAAACGCGTCGCCGTTGCCGAGCGCACCGATGAGCGTGTAGCCGCCGTCCCATTGCGCGGAAACTTCGCGCAGCACCGCGGCCGGGTCCATGTCCTCGCTGATGCGTTTGGAGATGTCCGTGCCGGTAAGATCGCCGCGAGTTTTCAGCGCCCGATAAAGTTCCTCGTGGTGCTCGTCGAGTCCGTGGCCGAGCATCTCGAGCAGCGCCTGGGTGTCGGTCGCGAAGATCGGATGCTGGCCGGTCGCGGTCAGGGCGGCGTTGAGCACCGCCGTGTTGGTCATGTTGAAATTGCCCGCGAGGACGAGATTGCGCGTCGGCCACGAGCTGCGGCGAAAATACGGGTGGCAGGCGCTCAGGTTGTAGCCGCCCGAGGTGCCGTAACGCAGGTGCCCGAGATAAAGTTCGCCGCAGAAATCGAAATTCTTCTTCGCCGTGTCCGGAAACTCCGGGTGCACCGTCCCCTCGCCCACGAGCTGGTTGTAGCGCCCGATCAGCGGCTGGAAGATTTTGTCGAGCGGGTTCGACTCGACGTTGCGCTCGCGGAACATGTAGGGCTCGCCCGGCGGCACGTCGAACTTCACGCACGCCACGCCGGCGCCGTCCTGCCCGCGGTTGTGCTGCTTCTCCATCAACAGGAAGAGCTGATACAGCCCCCACAGCGGCGAGCCGTATTTCTCCTGATAATAGGAGAGAGGCTGCTTGAGCCGGATCAGGGCAATGCCGCATTCGTGTGACAGAAATTCGCTCATCGGGTGGGAAAGCGTAGAGTTGGTGCGAGCACGAAATCGTCAACGGCTTTCTCGGATTCGCGCGCGTCAAACGCCCCGCCGCGCGAGCGCCCCGCTGCGACGGTGGCCCGCGACCTCCGGGCGCGGGTGCTCGTTTCGCGAATCGCCCCGCCGCGCCCGGAGGTCGCGGGCTACCTGGCGCGCCGCCCTTCCGCCCTACCACCGGCACAGTTTGACACGCGGAACTGTTCTGTGCCGGTTCCGCCGCTTGACGCCGCGCGCGAGCCGGCGAACCTGCCTAGACTCATGCTGACGCTCCGCGGCTCACCCGCCCTCTCGAACTTCCGCCTTCAAAAGCTGCTGCAAGATCTCAAGGCCGCCGTCCTGCCGGTCCGCGCGATCAGCACCGAGTTCGTGCACGTCGTCGAAACGAACGCCGACCTGACCGCCGCCGAGCGCGAGGTGCTCGAAAAAATCCTCACCTACGGCCCGAGCCGCGCCGCGGAGAGCGTCAGCGGTCTCACGCTCGTCGTCGCCCCGCGCCCCGGCACGATTTCGCCGTGGTCCTCGAAAGCCACCGACATCGCGCACATCTGCGAACTGACCAAGATCGAGCGCATCGAGCGCGTCGTCAGCTTCACGTTCGACCTCGGCGACGTTTCCGACTCTCAGCTCTCAGCTCTCAACTCTCAACTCGCCGCGCGCATCCACGACCGCATGACGCAGGTCGTTTTCCCCGACCTCGCGTCGTGCGCCGCGCTCTTCCGCCACGAAGCGCCGCGCCCGCTCACGAGCGTGCCCGTGCTCGCGCAAGGCCGCGCCGCCCTCGTCGAGGCGAACCGCACGCTCGGCCTCGCCCTCGCCGACGACGAAATCGACTACCTCGTCGCCGCCTTCACGAAGCTCGGCCGCGATCCGCACGACGTGGAGCTGATGATGTTCGCGCAGGCGAACTCCGAGCACTGCCGCCACAAAATTTTCAACGCCTCCTGGGAGATCGACGGACAGCCGCGCGACCGCTCGCTGTTCCAGATGATCAAGAACACCTATCAACTGCACAGCGACGGCATCCTCTCCGCCTACAAGGACAACGCCGCCGTCCTCGTCGGCTCGCGCGGCGGCCGCTTCTACGTCGACCCGCAGACCGGCGAATACGCCGCGCATCCGGAAGACATCCACGTGCTCTGCAAGGTCGAGACGCACAACCACCCGACCGCCATCTCGCCCTTCCCCGGCGCCGCCACCGGCTCCGGCGGCGAGATCCGCGACGAAGGCGCCACCGGCCGCGGCGCGAAGCCGAAAGCCGGCCTCGTCGGTTTCACCGTCTCGAACCTGAAAATCCCCGGCGCCGTGCAACCGTGGGAAAAGGATTTCGGCAAACCCGGCCGTATCGTCTCCGCGCTCGACATCATGATCGACGGCCCGCTCGGCGGCGCCGCCTTCAACAACGAATTCGGCCGCCCGGCCATCAACGGCTACTTCCGCACGTATGAAGCGGCAGTGCCCGCTGCTTCGTTAGGGCGAGTCGTCCCCGTCGAGCCGTCCCCCGCCACCGCTTCGAAGCCTCGGCTCACCGGGGACGGTTCGCCCTACCCCACGGAACTCCGCGGTTACCATAAGCCAATTATGCTGGCGGGAGGCTTGGGCAACATCCGCGCCGATCACGTCAAGAAGGGCTCGATCAATCCCGGTGACAAACTCGTCGTGCTCGGCGGACCCGCGATGCTCATCGGCCTCGGTGGCGGCGCCGCCAGCTCGATGGCGACCGGCGCCGGCGCCGAGGATCTCGATTTCGCCTCCGTCCAGCGCGACAACGCAGAGATGGAGCGCCGCTGCCAGGAGGTCATCGACCGTTGCTGGGCGCTCGGCGACGCGAATCCCATTTCGTTCATCCACGACGTCGGCGCCGGCGGTCTCTCGAACGCACTGCCCGAACTCGTGAACGACGGCGGTCGCGGCGGCCGCTTCAACCTGCGCCAAGTCCCGAACGACGAGCGCGGCATGAGCCCGCTCGAAATCTGGTGCAACGAATCGCAGGAGCGCTACGTGCTCGCCGTCCCGGTGGACCGCATCGACGCCTTCGCGAAACTCTGCGAGCGCGAGCGCTGCCCGTTCGCCGTCGTCGGCGACGCCACCGAAGAAAAACGCCTCGTCCTCGACGACCCGCATTTCCAAAACCAGCCGATCGATCTCCCGCTCGACGTCCTGCTCGGCAAACCGCCGCGCATGCACCGCAAGACGACCACCGCGCAGCGGCCCCTTCGTCCCTTGTCACTTGGCGACTTGTCACTTGCGGACGCAGTCCGCCGCGTGCTCTCCCACCCGACCGTCGCGGACAAGACCTTCCTCATCTCGATCGGCGACCGTTCCGTCGGCGGACTCATCGCGCGCGACCAATTCGTCGGCCCGTGGCAGGTGCCCGTCGCCGATTGCGGCGTCACCGTCGCGGCCTTCGACGTCACCACCGGCGAAGCAATGGCCATGGGCGAACGCACGCCCGTCGCCGTGAACAACGCCGCCGCGTCCGCCCGCCTCGCCGTCGGCGAAGCGCTCACGAATCTCGCCGCCGCGCAGATCGGCGCGCTCGGCAAAGTGAACCTCTCCGCCAACTGGATGGCCGCGCCCGCCGTCGGCAGCGACGGCGCCGATCTCTACGCCGCCGTGCAAGCTGTCGGCATGGAACTCTGCCCCGCGCTCGGCATCACGATTCCCGTCGGCAAAGACTCGATGAGCATGAGCACCGTCTGGAAAGACGGCGCCGCGGAAAAGCGCATGACCGCGCCCGTCTCGCTCATCGTCTCCGCCTTCGCCGCCGTCGAAGACGTGCGCCTCACGCTCACGCCGCAGCTCCGCTACGATGGTAGGGCGGCGAGTCCCTTCGCCGCCGAGAACGAGCGGCGCGGAGCGGAGTCCGCGCCCTACCTTGCCATCGGCGAAACCGTCCTCCTCCTCGTCGATCTCGGCCGCGGCAAAAACCGCCTCGGCGGCTCCATTCTCGCGCAGGTCGTCAACCAAACCGGCGCCGAAGCTCCCGACGTCGACCGCGCCGAAGATTTGAAGAACTTCTGGAGCGTCATCCAGCAACTCGGCCGCGAACAAAAAATTCTCGCCTACCACGATCGCTCCGACGGCGGCCTCCTCGTCACCGCCGTCGAGATGGCGTTCGCCGGGCACACCGGCATCGACCTCGATCTGCCCGCCGCCGCGATCAAGCTCAGCGACAACGCCCCGAGCGCCTTCGGCCAGCTCTTCGCTGAGGAACTCGGCGCCGTTCTCCAAGTCCGCCAATCCGATCTCGACCACGTCGTCCTCGCGCTGCGCTCGCACGGCTTCAAGGCCTGCACGTCCGTCATCGGAAAACTCAACGCCCAGCACCGCGTCGTCATCCGCCAAGCCGGCCGCGTGCTCTACGACGAAGACCTCTTCGCCCTCCGCGCGCTCTGGTCCGACGTCACGCGTCGCATCCAATCGCTCCGCGACAACCCCGCGGGCGCCGAGCAGGAATTCCAGCTCAAGCTCCAGCGCGAAAATCCCGGCATCACGCCGAAGCTCACCTTTCAGGTGAGCAAGTTCCAAGGGACAAGTGACAAGTCCCAAGACTCGGACGCGGCTGCTTCTCTTGTTACTTCTCACTTGTCACTTCGCACTTCGCGCAGCCGGCCCAAAGTGGCCGTGCTGCGCGAGCAGGGCGTGAACGGTCAGGTCGAAATGGCCGCGGCGTTCACGCGCGCCGGCTTCACCGCCGTCGACGTGCACATGACCGACATCCTCAGCGGGCGCGTCTCGCTGCGCGACTTCCGCGGCGTCGCGGCGTGCGGCGGCTTTAGCTACGGCGACGTCCTCGGCGCCGGCGAAGGCTGGGCGAAGAGCATTTTGTTTCACCCGAAGGCGCGCGACGAGTTCGCGGCGTTCTTCGCCCGCGAAGACGCCTTCGCGCTCGGCGTATGCAACGGCTGCCAGATGATGAGCAATCTCCACTCGCTCATCCCCGGCTCCGACCACTGGCCGCACTTCGTGCAGAACAAATCCGAGCGCTTCGAGGCGCGCTACGTCTCGTTGCAGATCGAGCCGAGCCCGAGCGTGCTCTTCCGCGGCATGGCCGGCTCGGTCATCCCCGTCGTCGTGTCGCACGGCGAAGGGTTCACCGAGTTCAAGACCGCCGACGCCGCGCGCGCCTGCAGCGAGTCAGGCCTCGTCGCCGCGCGCTACGTGGACAATTTCCACACGCCGACCGAGCTCTACCCGCTCAACCCGAACGGCTCGCCCTTCGGCATGACCGCGCTCACGACCACGACCGGTCGCGTGACGATCATGATGCCGCACCCGGAACGCACCACGCGCACGCTCAACCACAGTTGGGCGCCCGCCGAGTGGAGCGAAGAGTCGCCCTGGATGCAGCTCTTCCACAACGCCCGCGCGTGGGTCGGTTGAGCACACGACGCGGTATGCCTCACACCATCCTCGTCGTCGACGACGCCAAGGCGGTGCGCGCGCTCGCGAAGCAGGCGCTCGCGCCGCTCGGGCTCGCCGTGTCCGAAGCCACCAACGGCTACAACGCCCTCTTCGCGATGGAGAAATCGTTGCCCGATTTGCTCCTGCTCGACGTCAAGATGCCGATCATGGACGGCCTCGAACTGCTCACCATGATGCGTTCGAATCCCACGCTCGCGCGCGTCCCCGTCGTGATGCTCACCTCGCCCGCCGATCATCCGATCCTCGGGCAACTCACCGCACTCGGCGTCAGCGCGATCCTCAAGAAGCCCTTCGATCCCGCGGCACTGGTTGAAGCCGCACAACGCGCGCTCGGTCGCGCCAACTGACGCCGTCCGGGCACCGCAAACTCGGCTTGCCTCGCCGCGGCCGGCACGGTTCAGTTGCGCCCCCTTTTGGGCCGAGGGAATGCATTGCCATGCCCCCAAAACTCCCCGGCGACGACAGAACCGGCTTTCTCATTCAGGACGGCGAACAGACGCGCGGTCCGTTCACCATCGAAGGGCTCGAGTCCCTCGTCTACCTCGGCCAAATCACGCCCGAGACGCTAATCCGCCGCGAGGACGAGCCCGCGCTCGTGCCAGTGCGATCGACGGCGCTGCGCACGCGATTGTTTCCGAAACTCGTCGAGACCACCTCGCCCGCCCAGTGGGCCAAGCCCGGCCAACCCGCCACCGCGACGTCCGCGGGCACCGCGTCGCCCTCGCGCAATCCCCTCGGCTTCGGCGCGGCGAAATTCGAGCGCGTGAACACAGCGCCGGGCGTCGGCCAGGGCGTCGAAGTCACTGACTTGCTCGACGACGTGCGCCGGATGGAGCGCGACACCGGCCTCGATTTCGTGCAGCCGGATCACTTCCAGGTTTCGCGCCGCACGCGCGATTTCTGGATCATGCTCATCGCCGGCAACGCGCTGCTCCTCGGCGGCGGCATCGCGATGCAGAGTCTCACGAGCCTCGTCTTCGCCATCGGCGGCATGGGCCTCTTCACCTTCGGCCTGCTCTGGTCGATGTTCGGCGTGATGGACAAATACTAGCTTGTCCAGAGCTCGGCGCAGGTGTGAGGCGTTCATAACCGCACATTCGCGATTGTGATAACGCCCCGCACGCGCCGCGCCGCGATTGCCTACGCCGCGCGCGTGCCTTTGTTGAACAGCAACCCCACCTCCACGATGCAGCTCGCTCCCTCGCTGACCGAAGAGATCGACGCGTTGCGCCAGACCGTGCGCGACTTCGCCGCCAAGGAAATCGCCCCGCGCGCTGCCGCGATCGACCACAAGAACGAGTTTCCCTCGGACCTCTGGAAAAAATTCGGCGAACTCGGCCTGCTCGGCATCAGCGTGCCCGAGGAATTCGGCGGCAGCGGCATGGGCTACCTCGCCCACCTCGTCGCGATAGAGGAAATCTCCCGTGCCTCCGCGTCCGTCGGCCTCTCCTTCGGCGCCCACTCGAATCTCTGCGTCAACAACCTCTTCCTGAACGGCAACGCCGAGCAGCGCGCGCGTTTCCTGCCGAAGTTATGCTCCGGCAAATTCGTCGGCGCGCTCGCGATGTCCGAGGCGGGCGCCGGCTCCGACGTCGTCGGCTCGATGGCCTGCACCGCCGTCAAACGCAGCGGACGCTGGATCGCGAACGGCACGAAAATGTGGATCACCAACGGCCCCGACGCCGACGTGCTCATCGTCTACCTGCGCACTGCGCCAAAGGACCACGGCTCGAAAGCCATGACCGCCTTCCTCGTGGAGCGCGGCATGAAGGGTTTCAAGACCGCGCAAAAACTCGACAAGCTCGGCATGCGCGGCTCGAACACCTGCGAACTCGTCTTCGACGATTGCGAGATTCCCGAGGAAAACATCCTCGGCGAAGTCAACGGCGGCTCGCGCGTCCTCATGAAGGGCCTCGACACCGAGCGCTGCGTGCTCTCCGGCGGACCGCTCGGCATCATGCAGGCGGCCATGGACATCGTGCTGCCCTACGTGCACACGCGAAAGCAATTCGGCTCCGCCATCGGCACCTTCGGCCTCATGCAGGGGAAAATCGCCGACATGTATGTCGCCCTGCAAAGCGCCCGCGCGTTCAGCTACCAAGTCGCCCGCTCGCTCGACGCCGGCGTCGGCCGCGCCGCACGCAAGGACGCCGCCGCGTGCATCCTCTACGCCTCCGAGTCCGGCGTGAAAGTCGCGCTCGAAGCCATCCAGGCGCTCGGTGGCAACGGCTACATCAACGAATACGCCACCGGCCGCCTCCTGCGCGACGCGAAGCTCTACGACATCGGCGCCGGCACGAACGAAATCCGCCGCATCCTCATCGGCCGCGAACTCTACAACGAGACGGCGGACTGACGCGGCGGCGCGCGCGCTCTTCCGTTTTGGAGGGCCCGGCTCCCGCCGGGCCGCGAGGACGATAGAGGCTGCGACTAACGGCTCGGCGGGAGCCGAGCCCTCCAAAATGCAACCGCAGCAATGACTCAGGCGTCGCCCACGGCAACGGCTGCGGCCGCCACCGCGTTCTCCCCGCGCAGCTCGCGTTCGATCCAATCGCGCAATTTCACCAAGCCCTCGCGGCGCTGCGGGTGATCGCGGCGCATCGTCTCGAGCAGTTTGATCGTCGTCACCGCGTAATCCAGCGGCGTGGCGCTCGACATCTTCGCCAGCTCGAACGGATTGATCTCGCCGTTGCGGATCATCTGCCGCGCCTCGGCTTCGAGTTCGCTCGTCGAGCCGCCGAGCGCGCCGGCGTCGCCTTTGCCCTTCGAAAAACCGCCGCCGCCACCGCCGCCGCCTTTGTCGCTCGACGCACCTTCGGTCTTGCCGCGCGGCTGACGCTCGATTGCGCCGGGATACTTCTTCCCGTCGCGCCCCCGCACCGTGATAACCTCCGGGATGCGCCCGTCCTTCAGGAGTTGCTGACGGCAATTGCGCACGAGTTCGGCGGAAACCTTGCAAATGTCCGCGAGCACCGGGTTGGCCAGCTCGGGCCATTCCTCCAGCGAGATCTCGACTGCGTTACGCTTATCGCCGTTCGTGCGATAGACGCCGTTCGTGGAGTTCGCACCGAGGGCGTGGCGCAACGCCTCCGTGCGACCGCCCGGCTGCACTCGCGCGGCGATGGTGGCGGCGCCGTTGCGCTTCGTCGCGAGGAAGCGATGAAACCCGTCCGCGAGCCAGTAGGTGCTGCCGTCGAAATACACGTCGATCGGCGGGAACACCGCGCCGCGCGTCATCTCCTCCGCGTAGCTCTCGACCGCGTCGTCGTTCGTCTTCAGCCGCGCCTGCGTGCCGCCGAAGAGGTTGATCTTCTCGAGGGGAATTTCCTGGGACTGCGATTGCATGAAAAAAGGCGCCGTTTCTGCAACCGAACGGCGCCTTCCGACAAGGGCAAAGACACGCGCGGACGATTTTCTTCCGCTCGTTTTCCAAATCGGTAGGGCGAGTCGTCCCCGACGAGCCGCTGCGAATGACGGAACGGCTCGTCGGGACGACTCGCCCTACCACCAGCCGCCCGCGCGCGCCGCCTCAGCTCGGCAGCGCGAAGCACACGATCTGGTTCGCGTCGCGGTGATTGGTCCAGAAATTCGTCCCGTCGAACGCCAGCGCCCGCGCCGAGAAACCGAGACGGCCGAGCGTCTCCGTCTGCCCGGTTTGCGGATCGAGGCGCTCGACGAAGTAGTCGTCGCTCTCCTCGTTCGTCGTGGTCGCCAGATAAAACGCGCCGCGCGCGAAGCAGTGTCCGACGACCTGGTGCGGCGCGTTGAGCACGCGGCCGGGTTTTCCGTCTGCGCCGATCGAAATCAGTTTCTGCGGATACCACTGGCTGAGCACGAGCGTCGCGCCGTCGTGCGAGAGGTGCGAGCCCATGCCGTCGGGACACGGCACGCTGAACTCCGCATCGAAGCCCCGCCCCGGCACGACGCGGCGGATGCGGCGCTCGTCGACGTCGACCGCGTCGACGCCGCACACGACGTAGAGCGCGTCGCCGTGCTTCGTCACGCCCCAGACGGTGTCGTTGCCCGGCACGACGCACTCCCAGGTCACTTTCATCGACGCGCGGTCGACGGCGTAGAACTTCTTCGTGTGCCGCGAGCTGACCCAGAGCGTCGGGCCGTCGACGTAGAGCGCTTGCGGTTTCGGAACGGGCGAATCGAGGCGGTGGAGTTCGGCGACGGGCTTCATGCGTCCGGTTTCTAGCAACGCCCGCGTGCAAGGAAAGCGCCAAGCCGGCCGTATGCCTCAAGCGGTGGCGCACTGTGCCGTAGGCGGCCTTCGTGTCCGCAACACCGCCTGCCGCGACGCAAGCCAGCCGCCGCGGCCATGGAGCGGCGATATAATATCGCCGTTCCGAACTTTCGTCGCGCGGCCGTGGCGTGCTCGGCGCGGCCAGACATGTTTTCGCTCGCCGGGGAAAAATCCGCCGCCAACACTGCGCGCGCGATGTTGAACTACCTCTGGCTCGCCCTCGTCTCGCTGGCCGTGCTCATCGGCGCCGCGACCGGGCGCCTGCCGGAGGTGACCGCGGGCGCGTTCTCGATGGCGGAAACGGCCGTGATGAAAATCGCGCTGCCCCTCGTCGGCGTCATGGCACTGTGGCTTGGCTTGATGCGCCTCGCGGAACGCAGCGGTCTCGTCCAACAGCTCGCGCGCCTCCTCCGGCCGGTGATGCGCTGGCTGTTCCCCGACGTGCCCGCCGACCACCCGGCGCAAGGCTCCATGCTCATGAACATGGCGGCGAACATGCTCGGCCTCTCCAACGCCGCGACACCGCTCGGCCTGCGCGCGATGCGCGATCTCGAGACGCTCAACCGCACGCCCGGCACCGCGACGGATGCGATGGTGATGTTCCTCGCGATCAACACGAGCAGCATCCAACTCATCCCCGCCACCGCGATCGCCATCCTCGCCGCGCAAGGCTCGAAGGATCCGACCGCGATCGTCGGCACCGCGCTGCTCGCCACGACCTTCTCCAGCATCGCCGGCATCGGCGCGGTGAAGTGGCTGCAAAGTTGGCGCGCGTTCCGCGCCGCGCCCGCGGATGACGCGCCGGCCTCGGCGACCGCCGCGCTGCCCAGCGCCGAAGCGGAAACCGTCGCGCTGCCGGAGCCCGCGCCGCTCACGCCCGCGGGCAAGACGACGCTCGCTCTCCTCGGCGCCGCGTTCGCCGCGCTGTTCGTCTGGATCGTCGTTGCGCCGCAAAGCTACCGCGACGCCGCGAGCGCGCTGCACCACGCGATTTTCCCCGCCAACGTCGCCGCGCCGGCCGCGGACGCGAGCGCGACGCAGGGCGTTTTTCTCCGCGTGATCGGCACGCTGTCGCTGATGGCGGTGCCGCTGATGCTGCTGTTCTTCCCGCTCTACGCGGCGCTGCGCCGGGTGAAAATCTACGAGGAGTTCATCGAGGGCGCGAAGGACGGCTTCGGCGTCGCGACCCGCGTCGTGCCGTTCCTCGTCGCGATTCTCGTCGCGATCGGGATGTTCCGCGGCGCGGGCGGCATCGAGGCGATGAAGAGCCTGCTCGCGCCCGTGCTGGTGCCGCTCGGTTTCCCGCCGGACCTGTTGCCGCTCGCACTCGTGCGACCGCTCAGCGGCAGCGCGTCGCTCGCGATGTTTTCCGAACTCGTGCAGACGACCGGCGCGGATTCGCTCGTGTCGCGGATGGCCGGCACGATCTACGGCAGCACGGAGACGACGTTCTACGTGATCGCGGTTTACTTCGGCTCCGTCGGCATCCGCCGCACGCGGCACGCGGTAGCCGCGGGCTTGTTCGCGGATTTCGTCGGCATCGTCGCGTCGGTCGCGATCTGCCGGCTGATGTTCGGTTGAACGGATTTCGCGCGGCGGTTCGTCGCGACCACGCGCCCTACCCGACGCGCTCGGGGCCTCGCTCGGCCAGGCAGGACGGAGCGTCCCCGACGAGCCGCGTTTCCGCGCCGGCGCACAGCTCGCCCACGCGGTTGGCGGTCGCGAGCGCGAAATCGGCCGCGGCGAGATGGCCGCGGCGGTCGAAATCCGCCGCGGCTTCGATCAACTCGATTTGCAGCGCGCGCAATTGGGCGCGCAACTCGTCGGCTTCGTTCATTGCCTGGCTTCCACGATCGCGGAGAACCCGCCGTAGAACATGCGCGTGCAATCGAACGGCATGTTCTTCGGGTCGCAGCCGGCCATCAGCTCGGGGTCCGCCATGACGGCCGCGTTCACCTTGTCGCGATGCGCGCGGGACTTGTAGGTGACGAACGCGAAGATGAGCGTCTCGCCGCGTTTCGGCTTCAGCAGTTTCGTGAACGGCGGGCAAAACTTCGCGCTCATGTCTTCCGCGGCGGCTTCGCAGTAGCTCAGCGCGCCGTGCTTTTTCCAGATTTTCGCGGCTCTCGCCGCCATCGCGCGGTATTTTTCGAGGTTCCGGGTCGGAACCGGCAGCAGGTAGCCATCGACGTAGGTGGGCATGGGTGAAACGAGTTGAGGTTAGTTGGTCTTGGCGGCGGCGGGCGTTTCGCTCGTGCGCTTCAGCGTGGCGAGGCCTTTCTCGAATTCGCCGCCGATCATCTTGTCCTGATTCATGAACAGGCAGAACACTTTCCCGAGGTAGTTGTTCTCGCCGGACATGCTCCAGGTCACGACGGTGTGGTCGCCGGCGGGCTTGAGGGTGAACTGCGCATCGCTGACGCCGGCCATCGGCTTGAAAAATTCGAGCCGCAGGCGCACGAGTTCGTTCGAGCGACTCTCGACGATCGTCTGGCGGCCGGCGCCGACGTCGCTGTTGCCCGACCACGACTGCGACGCGCCGACGCCGGCCGCAGGGCCTTCGAAAGTGTAGGTGGCATTCGGGTCGAGCGCCTTCCACGGCGACCACTCGTGGGTCTGGTGGAGATCGTTTAGGCGGGGAAACAACGCCGCGGGCGTGGCCGCGACGGAAACCGAACGCTCGATGCGATAAGTGGACGGCTG
This sequence comes from Opitutia bacterium, assembly GCA_016187945.1. Lineage (GTDB taxonomy): Bacteria > Verrucomicrobiota > Verrucomicrobiia > Opitutales > Opitutaceae > Didemnitutus. The sequence goes on along the minus strand of JACPIT010000002.1, from coordinate 146,646 downwards.
GAACGCAGCGAGAATCGCCACGCCGACGAGGATGAGCGCGAGAACGAGGAGGATTTTTTTGATCATGGGGTGGAGGGAGAGTCGTTCGGGGCGTCAGACGAAGCGTGCGGTCAGCAGCGGCGCGTAGGCGCGGCGGTGCGCCCAGGCGAGGTAGATTTCGAGCGCAAGCACGACGAGCGCGACCGGCAGGCCGAACGGCGCCATCAGCAGGTTCACGAGCACGATGTTCACGATCACGGGCGCGAGAATCACGAGTGCGAGCGGCACGAAACGGTTCAGGAGCAGCAGCACGCCCATGGCGGTCTCGGTGCCCTTCACGAGTCCGAAGAGATAACCGGAGCTGCGCATCGCCGCGTCGAACGCGACGAGCTTGGGCGGCAGCGTCTCGGGCGGGGGCGGCGGAAACCAATTCAGCAGGGCGCCAAGGCCGAAAACAAAGAAGACAAGACCCAGCAAAATGCGCGCGACGTGCACGGCAATGCGGGCGAAACGGGAGGGGGATTCGGGCGTGGTCATGGGGAAATTCAGGCGCGCGCTGCGAGCGTGTCTCCGATCACGCGCGCCATGCGGTCGAGGTTTTGTTCGTTGGCGGGAATGCAGATCGGCGCCACGGCGTCGCGCACGGCGGCGGTCGCGAAGCGCTGGAGGAATGTCACGAACGTCCCGCCCTCGCGCTCCGCGAACGTCGCGATCAGGTCGAAGCGCGGCTCGCTCACGTGCGCCAGCTCGATGCGCTCGGGCGTCACGACACGAAAGACGGAAGTGTTGTCGTAGTTGCGCCCGTCGGGACCGTGCATCACGTGGCGCCAGTTGCCGCCGGCGCGCGGCTCGAATTCGTGGAAGGTGCACGTGAAGCCGTTCGGGCCCCACCAGCGGCAAAGTTGGCGCGCGTCGGTCCAGGCGCGAAAGACGTCTTCGCGCGGGAACGGCAGGACGCGGCTCGTGAAGAGTTCGGTGGCCGGATCGGCGGGCAGAGGAGCGGGTGTGGAGGACATGGCGGGGAAGCGACTACGGGTGCGCCGGTGCAGCGCGTTCACTCTCTCAACGAACGGGCCGCGGCGTTCCGGACAGGGTGGGCGTGGATTGCGGAACGACCGGCACGCTGACGCGACACGACGCTCTTGGCACGGCGAAAACGCGCGCACGTCATGGGAGTTTTTCCCGAAAGCTTTTCTGGGCGTAGTCTGTCCTTTCGCGACGCCGTCGTTCGTCGTAAGCATGAAACCGCTTTCTTCCGCGCCATGAGCACCCCTGCCCTTCCGCCCACCTACATACTTCTGTTCCGCAACACCGGACCGGAAGTCTACGCCCACCTCTCGCCCGAGCAACGCCAGCAACTCGTCACGCGCTGGAACGACTGGTTCGAAAATCTCCTCCACGCCGGCCAGGCCTCCGAGGGTCAGCCGCTCGAACTCGACATCCGCGTCGTTTCCGGCGCAGGTGGCGCGCGCGTCGTCGACGGACCGTTCGCCGAATCGAAGGAAGCCGTCGCCGGTTACGTGAAACTCCACGTCGCCTCGCTCGCCGAAGCCACCGCGATCGCGCAACGCCATCCCGGTCTCGAGCACGGCATGAAAATCGAAATCCGCGAACTCACGCCGCATTGCCACCTCGGCGTGAACACCAACGCCGCGCCCGCAGTTGCCAAGGCCTGACGCTCCTCGCGCGCATGCCCGCTCCGAAAAACATCCCGCCGATGGCGATGGCGCTGCCGCGCTCCGGCGCGGGCGTCAGCGAGCCTGCTCTCGCGCCGCCGCCCGCCGGCGCGCCGCCCGCGCAGTTGGTCGAACATTTCTTCCGCCACGAAACCGGCCGCCTCCACGGCGCGCTCATCCGCCTGCTCGGCGTGCACCACCTCTCGCTCGCCGAGGACATCGCGCAGGAGGCGCTCATGAAAGCGCTGCACACGTGGTCGATGGGCGGCGTGCCCGCGAACCCCTCGGCCTGGATCACGCGCGTCGCGATGAACCTCGCCAAGGACGCGCTGCGTCACCAACGCATGTCCGGCGCGAAGACCAACGCGATCGTCACGTTCCTCGACCAAACACGCTCCGCCTCCGCCGACACCTCCGCCACCGCCGGCGACGCGCCCGAAATCCGCGACGACGCGTTGCGCCTGCTCTTCGTGTGCTGCCACCCGTCGATCGCGTCCGACGCGCAGGTGATCCTCGCGCTGAAAGTGCTCTGCGGTTTCAGCACGAGCGAGATTGCCCGCGCCTTTCTCGCGACCGACGCCGCGATCGAAAAACAGCTCACCCGCACGAAGCAGCGCATCGCCGACGCCGGCATCGGTTTTGAGATTCCGATCGGCACCGAACTTGCCGCGCGCCTCGATGGCGTGCTCGCGACACTCTACCTGCTCTTCAACGAAGGCTACAAAGCCTCCGCCGGCGACCGCCTTCTCCGCGAAGACCTGTGCGAGGAAGCGATCCGCCTGATGCAGCTCCTCGTCGCCCACCCCGCCGGCGATATGCCGCGCGCGCATGCGCTCCTCGCGCTGATGCTGCTCACCGCCGCGCGTTTCCCGTCGCGCCTCGACGAACACGGCGACCTCCTCCGCCTCGACGACCAGGACCGCTCGAAGTGGGACCAGCAACTGATCGGCCGCGGGCTCTTCGAGCTCGTCGCCGCCGCGCAAGGCACCGAGATCAGCGAATACCACCTCCAGGCCGGCATCGCCGCGATCCATTGCACGGCGCCCGACTACGCCTCGACCGACTGGGCGCGGATTCTCAGCCACTATGACGAGCTGCTGAATATGAAACCGTCGCCGATCGTCGCGCTCAACCGCGCCGTCGCCGTGGCGCACCTGCGCGGGCCGCGCGCCGGACTCGACGCGATCGCCGAAATCCCGCAGCGCGACCGACTCGAAAAGCTCTACCTGCTCCACGCCGTCGAGGGCGAACTGCACTGGCGTCTAAAGGACTACCGCGCCGCCGCCACGAGCTTTCGCCGCGCGCTGCAACTCGCCGACGTCGGTCCCGAGCAGCAATACCTCGCCCGCATGGTCGAGCGCGCCAGCGAAGCGCCCGGCGTGAACTGACCAGGTGGAGCGCATTGACCTCAATGCGCTCGATAAACGAACGCGTTGAGGTCATCGCGTTCCACCTCTCGATTCATGTGGAGGGCGCGGCTCCAGCCGCGCCGCGAATGTCCCACCGGCTTCGCGACCGTTACGGCTCGGCAGGAGCCGAGCCCTCCAACGGGAAGCCTACTTCCGGCAAAGTTTCTCCGCCGCCTCCGCGATCTGCTTATCCGAAATGAGCACGAGATTCGCCGCCGCCGCGAGCGGCACGTAGGTATCCACTGCGCGCACGGACGCCATTGGGCCCGCGAAACCGTCCTCGGCCAACGCGGCAATCACCGCGTCGGCAATGCCGCCCGCCGTCGCGCGGCACTCGTCGGCCACGAGCACACGCCCGCACGCGGCGGCGTGCTTCTTGATCGCTTCGAGCGGCAGCGGATTCAGCCAACGCGCATCGAGCACGCGCGCGGCGATTTTCTTTTCCGCGAGCATCGTCGCGGCGCGCAGCGAGAGTCGCACGCCGTTGCCGTAGGTGACAATCAAGAGGTCTTTCGCCTTCGGGTGAAACACGCCCACCTCGCCGGGCAGCAGCATCCGCTCGGGCGTCGGGTAGTCGGAGAGCCACGCGCCGTCGCCGTCGGCGTAGAGGTCGCGCTCGTGGTAGAGCGCGATCGGCTCGATGAACACTGCCACGCGACCGCACGCGCGCGCCGTCGCGACGAGCCCGCGCAGCATCATCGCTGCATCGTCGCCGCGCGAAGGCACGCCAACGAGGAGGCCGGGAATATCGCGCAGCGCGCCGATGGAGTTGTCATTGTGGAAATGCCCGCCGAAGCCCTTCTGGTAAGCGAGCCCCTGCACGCGCACGACCATCGGGTTCGCAAACTGGCCGTTGGAAAAATACTGCAACGAACACGCCTCGCCGCGGAGCTGGTCGAGCGCGTTGTGGAGGTAGGCGAGGTATTGGATCTCCGGGATCGGCAGCAGCCCCGCCGTGGCCGCGCCCTGCGCCGTGCCGAGGATCGTCGTCTCGTCGAGCAGCGTGTCGAAACAACGGTGCGGCCCGAAAGTCTTCTGCAGTCCCTGCGTCGCGCCATAGACGCCGCCCTTCCGGCCGACGTCCTCGCCGAACACGCCGATCTCGGGGAAGCGCAGCATCTCGTCCGCGAGCGCGGCATTCACGTGCGCGCAGAGCGTGCGCTTCAGCGGCGCGGTTTCCTTTTCGGGCAACGTGCCAAAATGCTCGAGCCGCACCTCGGGCTGCACCAGTTCGCGCGCGACCGCGCGGATCGCCGCCTCGTCGTAAGGCGCGAGCGGTCGCACGATTTCCGCGACGCTCGTGAGCTTCGGCGCGCGGACGACTTCCGCCGCCGCGGCGGCGATACGCGACTGCACGGTGCGGACCATTTCGCGCAACTCGTCCGGCGTGGCCGCGCCGGAGGCGACGAGCAGGCGCGCATTCGCGAGCAACGGATCGCGCGCCTCGGTCGCTTCGATCTCGGCGACGCTGCGGTAGGAAATCTCCGCGTCGGTGCCGGCGTGGCCCCAGAGCCGGATCGTGTGCAAATGCAGGAAGACCGGTTTGCGCGTGCGGCGGCAGTGCTCGATCGCGGCGGCGGCGCGGTCCCAGACGACGTCCATTGTGCCAGCGACTTCGACGTAGTGCAGGTGCGGGAGCGCGCTGAAGTTGTCGTGAATCCAGTTCGCCGGCGTCTCGACCGAGATGCCGATGCCGTTGTCCTCGCAGAGAAACACGATCGGCGCCTCGCCGCCGCGACGCACGGCGTAGCGCGCGGAGTTGATGCCGGCGAGCGCCGTGGCGTGATTCGCCGAGGCGTCGCCGAACGAGCACAGCACGACGGCGTCCGCACCGATGCCATTCTCGAGGCTGAGCCGATGTGCGCGACGCAGCGAGTAGGCCATGCCGTAGGCCTTCGGCAGGTGCGAGGCGATGGTGCTCGTCTGCGGCGGCACCCAGAGGCGTTTGCTGCCCCAGACCTTGTGGCGCCCCCCGGAGATTGGATCGTCGGCCGACGCGCAGAACGAGCGCACGGTGTCGAGAATGCCGTCGACGTCGCCGGCCTGCCGCGAGCGCGCCAGCATCAGGCCGCCCGAGCGGTAGTGCAGGAAACACGGGTCGTCCAAACGCAGCAGCGCGCCAACGACGGCGTTGTTCTCGTGGCCGGCGCTGGAGATCGTGTAGAACGACTGATTCGTCTTCCGCATCTCGCGCGCGGCGACGTCGAGCAGGCGGCTGGCAAGTTGGTCCTCGAAAATCTCTCGCGCGCGGCGCGCAGTCAGTGTCGTGTGCGCGCCGAGCGGCTCGTCTTCTTCGAGGCGGGCGGTCGGCGTCGGGGCGGACGCCAGCCAGTTGAGAAAAGTCTCCTGGACGATCTCGACGCGGGTTTTCGACACAGCAGTCGCGAGGAAAGCAGTGTCATACGGCAGGGCAATCACAAGCTGTCCGCATCGTTTGGCGAAAGGTGAGCGAGTAGCGCACCGACGACGCGTCACCGCCATCGCCGCGCGCGGGAGGGCCCGCGTCCCCGCGGGCCGCACCTCGAGCGTCGATCGCGGCCCGCCGGGAGGCGGGCCCTCCACTTTACCACGCGATGCCGTAATCCTCGCCGAAGTCCGACGCCGCGCCTTGGAACGCGTGGTTCGCCTGATCGATGTAGATCGCCGTTACTGGACCGCTCGTGCGCTCGACGGTTTCGACCTTGTAGCCCATCTTCGCCAGCTCGGCGCGCACCCACGGCGGCGTGTCGGCACGCACTTGGATGCGGCCCGGTTCGCTGCGGTGGTCGCCGAACGACGACTGCATCTGGTAGCTGTTGAACGCCGCCGCCTCAACCGCCTGCTGCACGTTCAGGCCGAACTCGACGAAGCTGAGGAAAAACTGGAGGAGGTTCTGGTCCTGGGTGTCGCCGCCCTGCACCGAGAACGCGAGGAACGGCTTGCCGTCTTTCAACGCGAGCGACGGCGTGAGCGTCACACGCGGGCGCTTGCCGGGCTCGAGCACGTTGAACGGGTTCATCGCCGGATCGAGCACCCAGCTCTGCATGCGTTGCGAGAGGCCGACGCCGGTCTTGCCCGCAACGACTGCGGGAATCCAGCCGCCGCTCGGCGTGACGGAGACGACCCAGCCTTCAGCGTCGGCGGCCTGGATCGAGGTCGTGCCCATCTTGAAATACTCGTCGTCGGTGAAAATCGGCGGCGTGCTCGCTGCGACTTGGAACGACGCGGGCTTGGTCGCGCTCGAAGGCGGCTGCGGCGTCCATTTCTGCAGCAACTCCGCGAACGGATTCGTGCCGCCTTGGAACGGATACGGATCGCCCGGATGCGCCTTGGCGTCGTTCTTCGTCCAGTTGATCGTCTGGAACCGGATCTTCGCGTAGTCTTTCGAGAGCAGGCCGCGAACTGGCTCCTCCGGCGGAAAATCAGGGTCGCCGTAGTAGAAATCGCGGTCGGCGAACGCCAGGTTCATCGCCTGATAGACGGTGTGGATGTAGCGCGTGCTGTTGTAGCCCATCGCGCGGAGATCGGCGTTTTCGAGGATGTTCAGCGCCTGGAGCAGCGCCGGGCCCTGCGTCCACGTCGTGAGCTTGTAGACGTCGATGCCGCGATAGTTGGTCGAGACGGGCTGCTCGAGCTTCACCTGCCAGCGCGCGAGATCCTCCTTGGTGAAGAGGCCGCCTTGCTCGCGCGTGCAGCGCACGAGTTCGTCCGCGATGTCGCCGCGGTAGAAACGCTCGTAGGCGGCCATGATCGCGGCCTTGCGGTCCTTGCCGGCAGCGAGCGCGGCGCGCTCGGCCTCGACGAGTTTGCGGAGCATCGCGGCGAGGTCCGGCTGGTGAAAAATTTCGCCGGCGCGCGGCGCGGCGCGTTTCGCCGCATCCTTTTCGTCGAGGTGCGTCAGGAAAACGCTTTTCGAGTAGGGCCATTTCGCGATTTCGCCGCGGAAACGCTCGATGGTGTCGGCCGCTTGCGCCTCGATCGGGTAGCCGTCGGCCATCGCGATCGCGGGCGCGAGCACGTCGGCGAGCGACATCGTGCCGTATTCCGCGAGCATCGTCATCAGGCCGCCGGGCGTGCCGGGCGTCACGGCGGCGAGCGGGCCGTATTCGGGCGGATAGGCGTAGCCGTTCTTCCTAAAAAACTCGACGGTCGCGCCGGTCGGAGCGACGCCGAGCGCGTTGACGCCGACGACCTGCTTCGTGCGCGGGTTGTAGATCAGCGCCTGCGTCTCGCCGCCCCAGCCGAGCGTGTCCCACATCGTGCACACCGCGGCGAGCATCGCGCAGGTGGCGTCGACGGCGTTGCCGCCTTTCGCAAAAATCATCGCGCCCGCGGTGGCGCCGAGCGGCTTGCCGGTGACGGCGACCCAGTTTTTGCCGTGGAGGATCGGCTTGTTGGTGCGCTGGGCGGCAGCGGGCGCGGCGAGGACGAGCGAAACGGTCGCGGCGGCGGCGAGAAGGCGGAAGCAAGAGCGCATGACGGGGAGGGGTTGGACGGCGCGGCGGGACGGGCGCCACTCTCCGCATTCGAGTCGCCAAGTCAAACCGCGCGACGCCGGCGTAGGACGATGACCGGCTTCGCGCTTGAGACGGCGGTGATTCCCGGCAAATCTCCTGGCATGAAACTGCTCGCATGCGTTGCCGTTCCCGCTCTGCTCGCCACGCTATTTCTCGCCGGTTGTGAAGCGCCGGCAAACGTTCCGCGCGCCGCGGCGCAACGCGACCGCACCCAAGCCGAAACTTGGATTGCCCGCCGCGAGTCGCAATTGAAGCAGATGGGCCTGAAAGACGGCGACGCCGCGATGAAAGCGCGCGACGAGTGGCGCGACCTCGGCAACTCGACCGAGAGCTACACGCTCTACGATTCCGCGGCCAAGCAGAAGGCGGAGCAGGAGAAGTTCGAGAGCGACCTCGCGAAAGCGCCGCGGAACTGAGGCGGCAGCGCACGCGAGCCGTAGCGCGGTGCTTCAGCCCGTGCCGGGGCGTTTTCAGTGCGGGCTAAAGCACCGCACTACTCTGCGCCCGCGTTCGCGCGCGCTTTCTTGTAGGAGCGGCTTTACGCCGCGATTCGAGCGCGGCGCACGCAACGAACCAATCGCGGCGTCAAGCCGCTCCTAGAACCGGATCGATCGCGACCGCGGCGCCTCGGCCGCGCTTCAGAGTTCCTTCACCGCCGCGATCACGAGCCGCTCGAATGCCGCAGCGCCACGGGCGGCGTTTTCCAGCGTGTGCGCGTGCGTCAGGTGTTCGTCGGAGAGTCCCGCGCCCATGTTCGTGATGCACGACACGCCGGCGACCTTCAGGCCGCAATGGCGCGCGATCAGGCAGTCCGGCACGCTCGACATGCCGACCGCGTCCGCGCCCCACCCTTGCACCATGCGAATCTCCGCCGGCGTCTCGAAGGACGGTCCGCGGAACGCCACGTAAACGCCCTCGTGCAGCGTCACGCCCTCGCGCTGTGCGACGGCTTTGATCTTCGCGCGCAGGCTCGCATCCCACGCGTCCGTCACCGGAAAGAAGCGAGGGCCGAACGTCTCGTCGTTCGGCCCGGTGAGTGGGTTGAGACCGAGAAAATTGATGTGGTCGGTGATGAGCATCAGTTGGCTCACGCCGATGTGCGCGCGCAGGCTGCCGGCCGCGTTCGAGAGGAACAGCGTCTCGACGCCCGCCGCGCGGACCGAACGGATCATCGTTTTCAGTGGATACGCGTCGGCCGTTTCGTAGAAATGCTTGCGGCCGTTCAGCACGATCACGGGCACGCCGCCGAGTTTGCCGATGATGAGCTGCCCCGCGTGACCGGCCACCGTGAGAATCGGAAAGCCCGGCAGGTCGCGATACGCAAGGACGACGGCGTCTTCGACTTTCGCGGCGAGGCCGCCGAGGCCGGAGCCCAGAATGATCGCGATCTTCGGGGCGAGTTTCCCGCAAGCGGCCGCGATCTTTTCGGCGGACAGGCGGACGTGGTCGACGTGCTGCTGTTGTTCGGTCATGCGCGCCAGCTAACCGCATCGCCGCGCGCGGCGGAAGCCTGCATTTGCCGCCCGGCCCCTCGGCGTGTGGTCCAAGCCTGCGGCCGCCGAAGACATCGGCTCAGTCTCCGTGCGCCAAACGAGCAGCGTCCGACGCGGCCATACGAGTGGCGCTTGGGCCGGTCGAAGACCGGGGCTACTCAGTCGTCGCGCAGCGCGTCGATCGGCGACACGCGCGAGGCGCGGTGCGAGGGCAGGAACGTTGCCGCGAGCACGACGAGCAACAGCACCGCGGCCGTCACCGCCAGCACGCCGGGGTGCACCGCGTCGACGCCGAAGAGCTGACTTTTCATCGCGCGACCGACACCCCACGCGCCGACGAGACCGAGCGCCGTGCCGGCGAACAGGAGCCGCACACCGAGCCCGAGGAATTGCCCGAGCACTTGCCGCGGCTGCGCGCCGAGCGCCATGCGCACGCCGATTTCGCGACGGCGCTGGTTCACCGCATAGGCGAGCACGCCATAGGTGCCGATCGCCGCGAGGACGAGCGCGACGCCGGCGAAGATCGCCGCCAACACCGCGGGCGAACGCCGGACGACGACCGATTCGTCGACCCACGCCTGCATCGGCTTGAGGTCGTTCACGGGCAGCGCCGAATCGATCTGCCGCACGGTTTTCTGGAGCATCGGCGCGAGCGCGGCGGCGGGCAGCGTGCTGCGCAGCACGATCGAGAAGCCGCCCGACGCGTAGTGCTGATACGGAAAATAGAGCGCGCCCTGCGCGGAAGTCTCGGCGAGATTCGTCTGCTTCACGTTGCCGACGACGCCGACGATCGTGAACGCCTCCTTCTCCTCGAAAGTCGGACCGTTCACCAAGCGGTGACCGAGCGCGCTTTTCCCCGGCCAGTAGCGCTGCGCGAAATCCTGATCGACGACGCACACGCGCTGCTCGCGGTGATTGTCGGCCTCTTCGAGCAGACGGCCTTCGAGGAGCGGGATGTTGAGCGCGCGCCAATAGTCGCCGGCGGCGCCGGACGTGTAGTGCGCGCGGATCGTGTCGCCGGGTTTCAGCTCGATGCCTTCGATCGCGATTGCGTTGTCGTTCGTGTTGCCGGTCATCGGCAGATTCGTGTTCAGGCCGACGGCGACGACGCCGCGTTGCGCGCGCAGGTCCGCGAGCAATCGTTCGACGAATGCCAGTTTCGGCTTCGTCTCGGGATAATTTTTCCACGGCAGCGAGATTTGGCCGGTGAGCACCTGGTCGGCGTTGAAGCCCGGCTTCGTCTCGAGCACGCGTTGCAAGCTGAGGCCGAGCAAACCCGCGCCGGCGAGCAACACGTAGGCGAGGGCGACTTGCGTGACAATGAACGCGTGGCGCAGGCGCTGCGTCGAGCGCGTGACCGTGCCGCCGCGACTCTCGGCCTGGAGCACCGGCGCGAGGCGCGTGTGGGAGTTGAACCAGATGACCGGCAGCGCGAGCGCGAGACCGACGCCGACGGCGCCGGCGAGCGCGACCGCCGCGACGCGGCCGTCGAACGCGATCGTGGTGCCGAGCGGCAACTGCGCGGTGCCGAGCGCGGCAAGCAGTTGCACGCCGCCCGCGCCGATCGCGAGTCCGAGCAGGCCGCCCGCGAGCGCGAGGAGGACGGTTTCGAGCACGACGCCGTTGGCGATGTCGCGGCGACTCGCGCCGAGCGCCTGACGGACGGCGATTTCCTTCGCGCGACCGCTCGCGCGGATGAGAAGGAGGTTGACGAGATTCACGCCGCCGATGAGCAGCAGGAAGAGCACGCCGCCTTGCAGGAGGAGGAGAATCGGGCGGACTTCGCGGACGTGATCGGCGTGCAGCGCAAAAACTTTCGTCTGGTAGCCGGCGCCCTTGATGAGGTGCGCGTAGGGGTCGTCCTTGAGTTGCTCGGCGTTGAACGCATCGATCTGCGCCTGCGCCGAAGCGAGCGTGGCGCCGGGCGCGAGGCGCGCGATGAGGCCGAAGTTGTTCGAGTGGCGGCGGTCAGGTTTGCGGTCCTCGGGATTCGACGCGGCGGGGATGAAGAACTGCGCTTTTTCCGAAAGGAAACGGAAGCCCGGCGGCAGCACGCCGATGACGGTCACCGGCTGGCTGTCGACCGTGAAGGTCTTGCCGAGCACGGCGGGGTCGGCGTTGAAATGCGCGCGCCAGTAACCGTCGGTGAGGATCGCGACGCCGGAGGCTTTGTAGAACATCTCCTCCTCGGTGAAGGTGCGGCCCATCGCGAGCGGCACGCCGAGCGTGGCGAAAAATTCCGGCGACACGCGCGCGCGGTCGACGCGCTGCGGCGAACCGGCGTCGCCGACGGTGGCGCTGCCGCCCTGGATGATCGCGGTGGAGGCGAAGGCTTTGACCGCGGCCTTGCGGTCGTAGTAGTTCGGCAGCGAGGCGCCCGCGCGCTCGACGCCGGCGCCCGGATAGGCGTTGACCGCGGTGACGAGGCGTTCCGGCTCGGGAAACGGCAGCGCGCGGACCAGCACGGCATCGACGACGGCGAAGATCGCGACGTTCGCCCCGATGCAGAGTGCGAGGGTGAGGACGACGGTGGCGGTGAAGCCACGCTCGCGCAGCAGACGCCGGAGGGTTTGACGCAGGGAATCGGCCGAGAGGAGGGAGTGCACGGGCAGAGAACCCGCGGGAGCGGCGGCGGGTTACAGGAATTTTGGTGGACGGCGGCGCACGCCCGGCGAGAGGCGACGGCTGGTGGCCGCGCGTCATCTCCGGGCGCGGACGTTGACCTCGGGGCGCGGCGCCGCATAACCGCTCGCACGCATGAGCGACCCCGGCTCCGATCCACGCCCCGCCAATTCCGCCCGACGCGTCCTGCTCGCGAGTCTCGCGGGCACGACGATCGAGTTTTTCGATTTCTACATCTACGCCACGGCGGCGGTGCTGGTGTTTCCGAGATTGTTTTTTCCGGCCTCGGAACCGGCCTCGGCGACGCTGCAGTCGTTCGCGACGTTCGCGCTGGCGTTCTTCGCGCGGCCGGTGGGCTCGGCGGTGTTCGGGCATTTCGGCGATCGCATCGGGCGCAAGGCCACGCTCGTCGCCGCGCTGCTCACGATGGGCGTCTCGACGGTGCTGATCGGGCTGTTGCCGACCTACGCGACGATCGGCCTCGCGGCGCCGGTCCTGCTGGCGGTGTGCCGATTCGGGCAAGGTTTCGGACTCGGCGGCGAATGGGGCGGCGCGGTGCTGCTCGCGACCGAAAACGCGCCGCCGGGCAAGCGCGCGTGGTATGGCATGTTTCCGCAACTGGGCGCGCCGATCGGCTTCCTGTGTTCCGGCGGCATCTTCGTCGTGCTCTCGAAAACGCTCACCGATGCCCAGTTTCTCGCGTGGGGCTGGCGGTTGCCGTTCGTCGCGAGCGCAGCGCTCGTGCTGGTGGGGTTATGGGTGCGGCTGAAAATCAGCGAGACGCCGGCGTTCGCGCGGGCGATGGCGCAGGAAAAACGCGTCGCGGTGCCGATCGCGGCGGTCCTCAAGACGCACACGCGCGCGCTCGTGCTCGGGACGCTCGTCGCGGTGGCGACGTTCACGCTGTTTTATCTGCTGACGGTGTTCTGCCTGAGTTGGGGAACGACCAAGCTCGGGTTCACGCGGGAAAAATTCCTACTCATCCAGATGACGGGCGTGCTGTTCTTCGCCGCCGCGATCCCGACGTCGGCGGTGATGGCGGACGTGCGCGGCCGGCGACTGACGCTGGCGCTGGTCACGGTGGCGATTGCGATTTTCGGGCTGGCGCTCGCGCCGCTGTTCCAGGCCGGCACCGCGGGCGCGTTCGCGGCGATGATCGTGGGCTTCGCGCTGATGGGGCTCACGTATGGCCCGCTCGGCACGATGCTCTCGGAGTTGTTTCCGACCGCGGTGCGCTACACGGGGGCGTCGATGACGTTCAACTTGGCCGGCATCCTCGGGGCGTCGCTCGCGCCGTATGCGGCGACGGAACTCGCGACGCGCTACGGGCTGCACGCGGTCGGCTATTATCTCGCCAGCGTCGCGGCGGTGACGCTCGCGGCCATTTTGCTGAGTCACGAGACACGGGAAGCGGAGCATTGAGGCAGCGCCGGTCTTCGACCGGCGGCATCGAGCTTCGGCTCGCAAGACGCGCTCACCAACGTCATCGTAACGTCGCCGGTCGAAGACCGGCGCTACTCCTTCAGCTTGTTCCGCGGGTGGTGTTTTGCGTGTTGGTCGAGCAGGCGCGAGGATTCGACGGCGGTGTAGATTTGCGTCGTGCCGATGCTGGCGTGACCGAGCATTTCCTGGATCGCCCGCAGGTCCGCGCCGCCGCCGAGCAGGTGCGTGGCGAACGAGTGGCGCAGCAGGTGCGGCTTCACGTGCTTCGAGATGCCGGCGCGCTGCGCGTGGGTCTTCACGATCAGCCAAACGGTTTTGCGCGAGATCGCCTTGCCGCGCTCGGAGAGGAAGAGCTCGCTGCCGGTGCGCTCTTTCACGAGGCGGAGACGGCCGGAGCCGAGGTAGGCGGTGATGGCGTCGCGCGCTTTGTCGCCGAGCGGCACGACGCGCTCCTTGCTGCCCTTGCCGAAGACGCGCACGAAACCGTGCTCGAGGTCGACTTGCTGGAGCGTGAGGCCGCAAAGCTCGGAGATGCGCAGGCCGCTCGAGTAGAAAAGCTCGAGCATCGCGCGATCGCGCACGCTGTAGGCGTCGGCGCCCATCGGCGCGACGAGGAGTTTTTCCATTTCGCCGGGCGAGAGAACCTGCGGGAGCTTTCTCCGGAACTTCGGGCCGCTGAGCAGTTCGGTCGGATCGTCGGCGCGCGCGCCGGTCGGGATGAGGTGCTTGCGGAACAGCATGCGCATCGCGCTGAGTTTGCGCGCCTGGCTGGACTCGGTGAACTTCTCGTCCGCGAGCCAGTGCAGCCACGCCGCGAGATCGTCGGTGGTCGCGGCCTGCCAGCCGGCGACGCCGCGGCGCGCGAGGAAGTGCGCGGCTTGCACGAGGTCTTTCTCGTAGGCTTGCGAGGTGTTGCGCGAGAGGCCGCGCTCGAGTTCGAGCGTGCCGATGAAGTCCTCGATCTCGTTCGCGAACGCCGCGGGCGCCGGCGGCATCGGCGGCTCTTTCGGCAGCGAGCGGCGGGAGCGGGCGGAGTTCATCGCGCCTCTAAAAACGAAAAGAGCGCGTTGAGGTCAACGCGCTCCAGGCGATGCGCCGCGTTCAGCGACGGCGGAAACCGCCGGGGCGCGGACCAGGATTCGGATTCAGCTCGCGGACGCGGTAGGTGATGCGCGCCTTCTCGAGATCGTAGGGGCTCATCTCCATCTTCACCGTGTCGCCCGCGGCGATTTTGATGAAGTGCTTGCGCAGCTTGCCGGAGATGTGGGCCAGCACCACGTGGCCGTTGGTCAGTTGGACGCGGAACATCGTGCCCGGGAGGACGGCGACGACCTTGCCTTCGACTTCGATCGATTTGCCGTCAGACATGGTGGAGGTGCGGGCTGGGGAGTTGGATCATGCAATAAAAGCCCCTTGTAACCGGGAAAAGCGCCCCGTAGTCAAGGCTTTCCCTCGGGACCAGACCCGCGAGCCCTCGCAGCCGCGGCGTTCCAGCACCCGGGCAAACCTCCGATGGCCGATCCGTTTTCAGAGCAACGTCCGGCGCTCCCCTGCCCGTTCGACAAAGTTCATCCGTCGCAACTCGTCCGCGACGACGCGTTTTTCATGTGGCTCGCCTACAACCAGGCCATCGACGCGTGGCGCGCCGACGAAGTGCCGATCGGGGCCGTCATCGAACTCGGCGGCGAAGTCATCGCGTCTGCGCACAACCAGCGCGACAGCACGCGCGATCCGACCGCCCACGCCGAGATTATCGCGATGGGTCAGGCCGCGCGCGCGATCGGCGACTGGCGACTCAACGACGCGACGCTCTACGTCACGAAGGAGCCGTGCCCGATGTGCTCCGGCGCGACGCTGATGTCGCGCGTCAAACGCGTCGTCTACGCCGTGCCCGATCCGAAGATGGGCTGCCTCGGTGGCGCGACCGACCTAAACGCGCTCCCGCAGGTGAACCACCACCTCACGATCACGCGCGGCGTGCTGGAGGAACCGTGCCTGAAGCTGCTGCAGGCGTATTTTCAGCTCAAGCGGCGGGAGTAGCGCCAGTCTCCGACTGGCGTCGCACGAGGTCGTAATTCGCACGGGCCGACCGTATCGCGGCACCGTTGGCCGGTCGCAGACCGGCCCCACCTCAGCGCGCCACGCCGTGCGGGAAATTTCTTATGACGCCGCGCGGAATATATTAGGCCGCCAAAGTTGACGCCGCGCGCGCCGCGTGCACCTTGGACAGCGAGTTTTCAACCCACCACGAACATGGCATACGAACTCCCGAAACTGCCCTACGCCTACAACGCTCTCGAGCCGCACATCGATGCGCGCACGATGGAAATCCATCACACGAAGCACCACCAGGCCTACATCACCAACGCGAACAACGCGCTGAAGGACCACGCGGCCCTCGCCGCTCTCGACGTCAACGCGCTGATCGCCGACCTCTCGAAGGTTCCCGAGGCGATCCGCGGCGTCATTCGCAACAACGCCGGCGGTCACAGCAACCACGCGTTCTTCTGGGCGATCATGGGCCCGGGCAAAGGCGGCGCGCCGAAGGGCGCGCTGGCCGACGCGATCAACGCGACCTGGGGCTCGTTCGACACCTTCAAGGCCGAGTTCGCCAAGGCCGCCGCCGGCCGCTTCGGCTCGGGCTGGGCCTGGCTCCTCGTCGGCCCGGACAAGAAACTCTCGATCGGCTCGACCGCGAATCAGGACAGCCCGCTCATGGGCAAGGCTGTCGCCGGCGTGGAAGGCAAACCCGTCATCGGCCTCGATGTCTGGGAACACGCCTACTACCTGAACTACCAGAACCGTCGCCCGGACTACGTCACCGGGTTCTGGAACGTCGTCGATTGGGACGCGGCGGCGAATAACTTCGGCGCCTGAAGCCGGAGCGCAAGGGCGCAGCGAGACTGCGCCCCTGCAAGCCTCCGCCAATCACGCCGCGTCGAGACGACTCGCCCTACCCGCCCTCTTTCACTTCAAGCCGCGCCGCGAGACGCGGCTTTTCGATTTCCGCACGCAACGCGCAGCGGGAAATCTGTTCTTTGTAGGAGCGGCTTTACGCCGCGATCCGAACGCGGCACGCGCAGCGAACCGATCGCGGCGTAAAGCCGCTCCTACAGTTTTCGCGAACGTGGGCTTGAGGGTAGTGCGGTGCTTTAGCCCGCACTGAGAGTCCTGAAGCGCGGGCTGAAGCACCGCGTTGCTTTTCAGTTCAGAAAATCCGCGAGCTTCGACTGCGCGAGCTTGATGAAGAGCTGGCTCGGGTCCGGACGGCTGAGCGTGCCGCCGATCGTGCCGACGTCCTTCATTTTCGAGTAACCGAGATCGTCCTTCGTGCCGTCGAGCACGCGCATCTTGCCGAGCAACTGCTCGGTCTTGCCGCGTGCGGCCAACGTGTAGTTCACCGCCAGCGGTTGCTCCAGCAACGGCTTGTTCGCGACGTGGGTGATTGTGCCTTTGCCGAGCAGGCGCACTTCGGGCGAGAGCAACGTAAACTCGTCCACACGCAGGTTCAGCGCATCGTCGCGGTTCACGCGCACGACGAGCTGGTCGAAAGGAATTTCCGCCAGCGACTGCGCGAGTTGATCGACTTGGTAGGACTGGCCGGCGACTTTCTCCGCAGCGCCTTTCACCTTGTCCGAGCCGAACAGCGAGCCGAGCGCCGCGACCGCGTCTACAGCCTTCGTCGCAACCGAAACCTTCTCGCTCGTGCGTTTCAGGCCGCGGAAGACGCCCTGGCGGCTCGTGAGCTGAAACTGACCGCGCGTGCGATCGATCACGTGATCAAGGTTGGCGCCGTCGCCGGTGAAGCCGCCCGCGACCGTCACGATGCCTTCGAGCGTCGGCGGCTTGCCGGGATCGAAGGCCTTGATGAAAGCGCCGGCGTCGAAGTCGGTGAGCGAAAAATTGCCGCTGAGATGATACGGCGTCGCGCCGCCGTTGAAGCGCAAGTCGATGCGCGCGCCGAGGCGGCTCTTCTCGTTGATGATGCCTTGGAGCTGTTGCACGGCGACGCGCTGCGGATCGATGACCACGAAGCCGCTGAGACCGGTCATCGCCCAATCTTTGCCGCGCGTGATCGATTTCACGTCGAGCGTGAGTTCGCCGCGCAGGCCGGTCCAGAACGGGCGCGCGTCGGGCTCGACGGGGCGCACGGCCGCCGTGCCGTTCGTCGGCGCGCGCTTTCGTGTGGCGCTGTCGCCACCGGCGGCCTGCACGGGCGCGCCAGCCAAGCCGAGCAGCGCGAGTGCGTCGGCAAGCTCGAGGTGTTCGCCGGCGATTTTCGCGTCGAAAAGAAAACCGTCCGCGCGCCGCACGGCGTCGGCGGTGATCGTGAGATCGGAGCGCTGGCCGAGGCGGTCGAGCAGGATCGGCGCCTCGAAGGTCAGGCGCTTGTCCGGCGTGCGCGCGGCTCGGAAATTGAAGTTCGCGACCGGCAGCGGCTGGTTGCCCTCGCGGAGCACGAGGTTGTTCAGCGTCGTGCGGCCCTCGATCTGCACGGTCTTGCCGGCGAGCGCGCCGCGGATTTCGCCGCTGGCACGTCCGGACGCGAGCACTTGCGCGGCGACAAACGGCGGCTGCGCGGCCATCGCGGCGAGGTCGGCGTTGAAGGTGGCGCTCGCGCGCACGCCGTCGGCGGGCGTCGCCTTCACCTCGGCGGTGGCGCCGAACCAGATCGTCTGATCGCGATTGGAAATTTTCGTTTCGCCCGAGGCGAGGCGCCAATCGCCGAAGCTCGCGTATTCGAGCGTCGGCGACGTCTCGATGGTGATGCGGTCGAGCGTGGGCTGGCGCGTCTCGCCGAGCAGCGTCACGTCCTGGAAGCGCAGCGGCGCGGCGGGTTTCAGGAAAACGCGGCCGTCGTTCACCGTGAGGTTGAACGTGGTCGCCTGCAGCGTGCCGCGGAGCGGCGCGATCGCTTGCACGAGCGGCAGCGCCGCAAAATCCATCGCTCCAATCGTCAGTCGCGCGACGGCAGTCTCGCCGCTCGCGGCGGTTTTGAGTCGCATCGCCTGGAGGTCGAACGTGCTGGCCTGCACCGAAGCGGCGCCGAGGAGCGGGCGGCCTTTGGCGTCGGCGAGCTCGCCGTGGAAGCCGCGCAGTTCGACGAGTTCGGGCGTGAGCGTCGCGTCGATGTCGCCTTTGAGCTGCACGTGACCGAGCGGCAGGACGGGCTCGAGCAGGCGCGGTGCGTCGGCGGTGAATTTGCCGCGCACGATGATTTCTTCCGTTTTCGCTCCGGGCAGCTCGACCTGCGCTTCGCCGGACACGACGTCGCCGGCGGGCGTGCGCAGCGCGAGGCTTTCCACCGACGCCAGCAGGCTGGCGGGCGTGAGCGTGGCGCGGCTTTGCAGGGAGAGTTCGGCGCGGTCGAGGACGCGGCGGCCGCCTTGGACGACGGTCAGCGCGTCGATTTTCAGCGGAGCGGTGGAGCGGAGTTCGATCGTGTCGCCCTGCCCCTGCAGCAACCATTCGCCGCGGATCGTGCCGCCGGAAACGTCGGCGGCGGCGACGAAGGGCCGAATCCACGCGAGCGGCAACTGCGTCACCGAGATGCGGGCGAGCGGTCCGGTGCCGGCAGCGGCGAGCTGGAGCGCGCGCTGGCCGAGCGTCAGCACCAGCGGCTGCGTAGTCTCGACGGCGAGGACGGGCTGCTCCCCGTCGACCTTGAGCTGAAGGCGATTGAGGTGCGCGGTGGCGCGATCGACGGCGATGTCGAACTCGGATTGCACGCGCACGGCGCCGATCGCGCGCAGCGACGGCTCCAGCGCTTCGAGGGCGGCGAGGTTTCCGGCGAGCTGGCCTTGCAGCATCGCGGCGCGGGTTTGGGCGTTGAAGGAGAATTTGCCGGCGCCGCTCGCGTCGAATTTCGGCAGCGCGCGGCCGAGGAAGAACGGTTCGATCTGGGCGGTGGTGGCGTGGAGTTCCCACGTGCCGGCGCCTTCCGGCGCATTCGTGGGCAGGGTCGCGGAGATTTTGAGAAGGGTCGCGCTCTGGCCGTTTTGCTGGGTGTCGAGAGCGAGCGTGAGCTGCTCCCTGCCGCCGGCCGATTCCATGCCGGCGGCGAGTTTGAGTTGCTGCGCGTGCGAGAGCTGCGGGCCTTCGGCGTTCAGCGTGAGCACGAGGCTCGCGCGGTCAAAGGCGCGGTCGACCGTCTCGCGCACGGCGAGGCGGCCGTCGACGCGCACCGCATTGACGACGGCGCCGGGCGTGGCGTCGAGCAAGCTGGCCCGGAGCAGCAACGCGCCTTCCTGGCCCGGAGCGATGCCGCCGCCGGTGAGCTGAAAATCGGCGACGAGCGGTGCGCGACCGGGGCCGGCGGGCAGCGTCGCGCGGCCGGCGATCTGCACTTCGCCGATTTGCACGGTGTAGGGAAGCTGCACGCGCGCGAGGGCGCCGGGCGCGGCCACGGGAGCGCCGGCAGCTTGCGGCGTGCGCGCGGCGGGGAGTTTTGCGGCGTCGATGGCGATCCCGGTCGCGAGCAGGCGGTCGATGCGGACGTGGCGGCGCAGGAGAAATTGCCAGGCGGAAAACTCGGCTTCGGCGCGCTCGGCGGTGACGACGAGGCCGTCGCGCTCGAAACGCACGCCGCTCAGCCGCGCGCTCGTCGGGCCGAGGGACAGCGACGCGAAAGCGAGCTTCAGCTCAGGGTGCTGCGCGAGTGTGCGGCGCACCGCCCATTGCTGGACGGACGGCAGCAGCGCGACGCCGGCGGAGAGCACGAGGAGCGCTAGGAGGATGCCGAAGGTAACGAGGAGCGGGCGAACCAGCTTCATGGAGCCTGCCGTTACGACAAATCAGTTGGGAGGAAGTTGCGGAAGATTTTGACGAAAAAGGAGCCGCAGCGGACGAACCGCGCGGCTCCTGAAAAAAGTCAGACTCGATTTCAGCGGCCGGCGACGAGTTCGTCCGGCAGGCCCATGGCGCGGCGGACGTTCGCGGAGGCGACGTTGAAGCTGTAGTAAGCCTGGAGCTGGTTGAGGCGCGCGGTCGTGAGGTCGTTGCGCGCGGTGAGCACATCGAGCTGGGTGGCGGTGCCGGCGGAGTAGCGCGCGTCGGCGAGGCGGACGGCCTCCTCGGCTTGCTCGACGACTTTCTTCGACGCCTCGGCGAGTTCGGTGGCTTCCTGCAAGGAGGAGAGCGCGCGGCGGACTTCGACGGAGACGGCGAGTTCGGCCTCGTTGAACGAGAGGCGGGTCTGCTCGAGCGCGGACTCGGCTTGCACAACGCGGCCGCGGGTGGCGCGACCGTCGAAGATGTCCCACGTCGACTGCACGCCGACGGTGACGCCGTCGCGCGAAGCGGCGAAGTCGGAGTAGCCGGGGCGTTTGCGCCAGTCGTAGGCGGCGTAGAGCGAAAGGTCCGGGTAATAGTTGGCGCGGCGAACCTTCACGGTTTCCTCGGCGGCCTGTTCGAGCTTCTTCAGGCGCTGGAGGTCGGGGCGACGCTCCTTCGCGGTGGCGAGGGCGGAGGCGAGCTCGTAGCTGACGGGAGCGAACTCGAGCTTGCCGGAGAACTCGGGCGTCTTGGCGAGGTTGGTCGCGTCGCTCGTGACGAAGCCGAGGGCCTGGCGCAGGTCGTCGATTGCGAGGCGGAAGTTGTTGCGCGCGCTGATGAGCGCGGGTTGGGCGTTGGCGACCGCGACCTCGGCGCGGAGCACCTCGAAGTTCGAGACGGTGCCGGCCTCGAAGCGGTTCTTCACGTCCTGGAGCTGGCGGCGGAGCAGCTCGACGTTTTGCTCCTGCACCTTGATGCGCTCACGGGAGACGAGGACGTTGTAGAACTTCGTGCGCACGTCGAGCAGGGCGACATCGATGACGGTCTGGAGCTGGAGCGCAGCCGCGTCGAGGGCGAGCCGCTGAGCCTTCACGGCGGCGGTGATGCCGCCGCCCGCGAAGACGACCTGGCGTGCCGTGATGTTGATCGACCACGAACGATCGTCCCCGGTGGTCGAGAGCTGTTGCGCGTAGCCGGAGTAGCCGGCGGTGCTGGAGACGTTCGGGATCTGCTGCGAGCGGACCTCGAGCACGATGCCTTCCTGCTGGCGGATGCGCTCCTTCGCCTGGCGGATGGCGAAGTTGTTATCGAGCGCGAACGACAGCGCGTAGTTCAACGAGAGTTCGTCGGGCACCATGTAGCTCGGGTCGGCTTTGCCGTCGGGCTGGAAGGGCGTCGCGGGCATGTCCGCGAGGAGCGGCTGCGCGAGCGCGGCGGCGATGGTGAGGAGGATGAGGCGCTTGAACGCATTCATGAAAACAAGGAGGTTATTTGGCGGGGGCCGGTTCGGCAATCACCGGTTGCGAGGCCGGTGCGGTGGCGCGGTGCTCCTTGGCGAGGAGCACGTAGACCGACGGGAGCACGAAGAGCGTGAAGAGCGAGCCGATCGCCATGCCGCCGACGAGGACGAGGCCGATGGAATTGCGGGCGGCGGCGCCGGGGCCGTCGACGAGCGTGAGCGGGAAGTGGCCCGCGATCGTGGCGGCGGTCGTCATCAGCACGGGACGGAAGCGCGTGCGCGCGGCTTCGCGGACGGCGTCGATCTTCGAGCGGCCTTCTTCCTGGAGCTTGTTGGCGAACTCGACGACGAGGATGCCGTTCTTCGCGATCAGGCCGACGAGCGTGACGAGGCCGACCTGCGCGTAGATGTTGAGCGTGGTCGTCCAGCCGGAGGTCCAGAAGGGCGTGTTCGGGTCCGGGATGCGGAGGAACGTGAACACCAGCGCACCGAACAGCGCGAGCGGCACGGAGCCGAAGAGGATCACGACCGGATCGCGGAACGAATTAAACTGCACCGCGAGCGCGAGGAAGATCAGCACGATCGAGAGGATGAAGGCCGGCAGGAACTTGCTGCCCTCGTGGCGGAACTGGCGCGACTCGCCGGTGTAGTCGAATGTGTAGCCGGGCGGCAGGATTTCGCGGGAGGTTTTTTCGAGGAACTTGAGCGCGGCATCGAGCTGGCCGGTGGCACCCGAAATTTTCACGGCGTTGAGCTGCTGGAAGCGGTTCAGCGAGCGCGGCACGGTCTTGTTCTCGATGTGCGCGATCGAGCTGACGGGGATCATCTGGCCGTTCGGGCCGGTGATCTGAAGATCGCTGAGCTGCTCGGGATTGAGACGCTCGCTGCGTTCGATCTGCGGGATGACCTTGTAGCTGCGGCCGGCGATGTTGAAGCGGTTGACGTAGTTGCCGCCGAGCGCGGAGGCGAGATCGGCGCCGACTTGCGCGAGATTGAGGCCGAGCGCGGCGACTTTCTCGCGGTCGATCACGATTTCGGACTGGGGCTGGTCGATCTTCAGGTCAACGAGCGGAGGGAAATAGAAGAGTCCCTTCGCGGCCGGATCGGTCATCGTGCGCATGACGATCTGGCGCGCGAAATCGAGGAGCTGCGGCGCATCGGCGGTGGAGGCGATGACGAACTCCACCGGGAAGTTGCTGCCGCCCGGGAGCGCCGGCGGCGTGAGCGCGTAGACTTCAAAACCGGGGATGCGCGACAGGCGCCCTTGCACTTCGGGGAGCATCTGGAAGACGGAGCGATTCCGCTGCTCCCAGGGTTTCACGACCATGCCGCCGAAGCCGTCGAAGCCGAACGCCGCACCCGTCGAGGGCGGGAACAGAATCTGGAACGTCGCCTCGCGCTCGGGCGTGACCATGAAGGCGTCTTCGACCGCTTTGCCGAAGTGATTTTTTTGGTCCGACGTGGCGTTGGCCGCGGCCGCGATGCCGCTGAAGATGACGCTCTGGTCCTCGGGCGGGGCGAGTTCCTGCGGCGAGAACATATACATCGGCACGGTGCACAGGCCGATGACGATCCACACCGCGTAGACGATGGGGCGGATGTTCAGCGTGCGGTCGAGCGTGCGGCCGTAGGCCTCGCGGAGTTTGTCGAAGCGGTGATTCACCCAGCCAGTGAAGCCGGCCTCCTCCTCCGCCGCGCTCTTGAGCAGCCGCGCGGACATCATCGGCGAAAGCGTGATCGCGACCACGCCGGAAATCGTGACCGCGCCCGCAAGCGTGAGCGCGAATTCGCGGAACAGCGCGCCGGTGAGGCCGCCTTGCAGACCGATCGGCGTGTAGACGGCGATCAGCGTGACGGTCATTGCAATGACCGGGCCGGCGAGCTCGCGCGCGCCGAGGATCGCCGCATCGAACGGCGAGCGGCCCTCGCGGAGGTGGCGCTCGACGTTCTCGACGACGACGATCGCGTCGTCGACGACAAGACCGACCGAGAGCACGATGGCGAGCAGCGTGAGGAGGTTCAGCGTGAAGCCGAAGAGCTGCATCAGGAAGACGCCGCCAACGAGCGAAATCGGGATGGCCATGATCGGCACGAGCACGGAACGCACCGAGCCGAGGAACAGGAAGATGACGATGACGACGATGAGCAGCGTCTCCATCAGCGTGTGCGTGACCTCGGTGATCGCGTTGCTGATATACTCGGAAGAATCGTAGCCGACGCTCGCTTCGAGGCCGTTGGGCAGATCCTTCTTGATCAGGTCGAGTTCGGCGCGGACGCGTTTGACGACGTCGACAGTATTCGCGTCGGGCAGCGTATACACGCCGATGAAGACGGCGGTCTGGCCGGTCTGGCGGACGGCGGTGTCGTAATTTTCGGCGCCGAGCACGACGTCGGCGATGTCCTCGAGGCGCACGACCGCTCCGTCCTTCTCGCGAATGGCGAGGCGGCGGAATTCCTGCACGCTGTGCAGGTCGGTGTTGGCGGTGAGGTTCACCTGCACGAGCGAGCCCTTGGTGGTGCCGATGGCGGCGAGGTAATTGTTCGCAGCGAGCGCCTGGCGTACCTGCGCGGGGCTGATGTTGAGCGAGGCCATTTTCTCCGGCTTGAGCCAGATGCGCATCGCGAACGTGCGGTCGCCGATGATTTCGACGCGCTGCACCCCGGCGACGGCGGCGAGGCGCGGCTGGATGACGCGCACGATGTAGTCGTTGATCTCGCTCTGCGAAAGAATCGCGGAGCTGAAGCCGAGATAGGCGGACGCGAACGACTGATCGGTCGACTGAACCTCGATCGAGGGAATCTCGGCCTCGGGCGGCAGCTCGTTGCGGACCTGGTTGACCTTCGAGGTGATGTCGGCGAGCGCCTTGGTGGTTTCGTAGTTGAGTTTGAGGCGCGCGCTGATCGTCGAGAAGCCGAGGAGGCTCTTCGACTCGATGTAGTCGATGCCGTCGGCGGAAGCGATGGCGCGCTCGAGGGGCGTGGTGACGAAGCCGCGCACGAGCTCGGCGTTGGCGCCGACGTAGACAGTGTTGATGACGACAGCGGCGTTCTCGCTGCGCGGATACTGGCGCACGGAGAGCGTGCGCCACGCCTGGATGCCGGCGATGACGATGACGAGGTTCACCACAATGGCCAGCACGGGCCGCTTGATGAACAGGTCGGTGAAGAAGGAGGTCGTGGGTTTCATGGCGCGGGGAACCGCGGTGGCTTCAGGTGTTGTTCGGCTTCGGCGCGAGGCTCATCGCGGGCGCGAGCGCGTTGTCGATCGCGACGGGCATGCCCGGGCGCAGCTTGAACACGCCGGTGGTGACGACGCGGTCGCCGGGCTTGAGACCTTCGAGGACACTGACGAAATCGCCCCGCGCGTTGCCGAGGCGGACGAATTGCTGGCGCAGCACCAATTGAGCGGGCGCGCCGTCCTTGGCGGGTTTTTCCTCGATCACGAAAACGGTGTCGCCGTAGGGCGCGTAGAGCACGGACGTGGTCGGGATGGCGAGCACCTCGCGCTCGGCGGGCAGGATCACCTCGATGCTGGCATACATGCCGGGGCGCAGTTTTTCGCCGGCGTTGGCGATCGTCGCCTGCACGCGCGCGGTGCGGGTCGCGGCGTCGATCTCGGGACTGACCGCGTGGATCGTGCCGTCGAACTTGGCGCCCGGGGCGGCGTCGCTCGTCACGCGCACGGCGGTGCCGGGGGCGAGTTGGCCGATGCGCTGCTGCGGCATGGCGAAGTTGACGTAGATCGGGTCGAGCGTCTGGAGCGTGGCGATCGCTGCGCCGTCGCGGAGAATCTGGCCGAGGTTGACGAGGCGCAGGCCAAGGCGGCCGGAGAACGGCGCGCGGATCGCTTTCTTCGCGATGATGGCGCGGAGATTTTCAGCTTGGGCGTCGGCCTGGCGCGCCTGGGCATCGGCGGCGTCGAGCTCGGCGGGCGAGTTGGTGCCGCTGGAGCGGAGCTCACGGGCGCGAGCGAGATTGGCGCGGGCCAGCGCGGCGGTCGCCTCGGCGGCGCGGAGCTGCGCCTCCTCGCTCGACGTGTCGAGCTGGACGAGGAGGTCGCCCTCCTGCACCACGGCGCCGGCCTCGAAGGCGATCTTCGCGACCTTGCCGGGCACTTCGGCGGCGATCGTCACGCCTTGCACGGCTTCGAGCGAGCCGGGAGCGGAGAGACTTTCGCCCCAGACTTCTTTTTTCGCCTCGGTCGCGGTCACGACGGTCGGCGGGAACACCATGGCGGCGGCTTGCGCTCCCATGGCCTTGAATTGCGTGATCTTCAGCACGCCGAGCGGAACGGCGATGAACAAAGCGCAGGCGACGAGGCCGGCGACAAATTGCAGGATTGGGCGGATCATGGTCGTCGTGGTTGGATTCGTGGGGAAATTTTCAGGCGGTCTTCTGCGTCGGCGCGGGCGGCGGCAGCGTCGCGAGCTGGTGCTGGATTTTGCCGAGGAGACGGACGAGCGTTTTGCGTTCGGAGTCGCTCAACGCGCCCATCACCTCGCTCGCGCCGCGAAAATGGATCGGCAAAAAACGGGTGAGGAAATTCTCGGCTTTGCGGGTCAGGCGCACGAGCAGCATTCGACGATCAGAGGGATCGGGCTCACGAACCACGTAACCGTCGCGTTCAAGCGTATCGATGAGGCCGGTCATCGTCGCGCGCGTGACGCCGGCAGCGTCGGCGAGTTCGGCGGGCGTGCGCGGGCCCGTCGCACAAGATGCGTTGCCATTGCGCGGTCCGGAACAGTGCGACAGCAACATCAGCACTCCAAACCGGCCCTGCGAGATGCCGGCTGCCGCCAGGCGCGATTCCGACAGCGCGAACACGTCGTCGGCCGTGCGGAGCAGATGCAGGTAAGCCTCAGCCGCAGTCGGGTCGAGCTCGGGAAATTCACGCGCCGCCTCGAGGAGGCATTCGTAGCGCGGCAGATCCTTGAGCATCAGATGAGGCATGGCGGAAAGGTAAGGCGGCTGACTGTTAGCCTCCTAATGATTTTCGCAAGGGGAGTTTTGTGACTTTTAGCCGAACGGCCACCCCACCGGGAAAACCCTTACGCTCAGCTCGGAAATGTTCCGGCACCAAACGCAAAAAACCCGCACTCGCGTGCGGGTTTCGAGAACGGTGCGCGGCAGAGCGGCGTGGCTCTGAGCGCTGGCGCGGCGGTTCGTAGCGGAATTCGTCAGAATTTCGCCCCGGCGTTCGCGAAAGCCTCACGACTTCCGCTACACCGGAACGAGACAACTCAGAGCGATTGCGCGGCGGCGGCGACGGACTCGGCGGTGATGCCGAGTTCCTTCATCGCGATGTTGCCCGGCGCGCTGAGGCCGAAGCGGTCGATGCCGACGACCTTGCCATCGAGACCGACATACTTGTGCCACAGGCCGGTGACGCCGGCCTCGATCGCGACGCGCTTGCGGCACGACGGCGGGAGGACCGCGTCGCGATATTCCTGCGACTGGGCGTCGAAGCGCGAGAACGACGGAACGGAGACGACGCGCACGCCGGCGCCGAGCTGCTTCGCGGCGGCGACGGCCCACTGCAGTTCGCTGCCGCACGAGAGGAGGATGTGCGTGAGCGGCGCGGTTTCCTGGACGGCGACATAGCCGCCCTTGAGCACGCCCGCACGGCGCTCGCTCACCGAAATGTCGTTGAGCATCGGCACCGCCTGGCGCGTGAGCGCGAGGAGCGTGGGGCCGTCGGTGCGCTCGAGCGCGGCGGCGAAGGCGCCGGCGGTTTCCTCGGGATCGGCGGGGCGGATGACGTCGAGATTCGGGATGACGCGCAGGCCGGAAACGGTTTCGACCGGCTGGTGCGTGGGGCCGTCTTCGCCGACGCCGATCGAGTCGTGCGTGTAGACGTAGAGGACGGGGAGCTTCGCGAGTGCGGCGAGACGCATCGAGGGGCGCGAGTAATCGGCGAACACGAGGAACGTCGCGCACGAGGTGCGGAAGATGCCGTCGTAGGCGACGCCGTTGTTGATGGCGGCCATGCCGTGCTCGCGGATGCCGTAGCGGAGGTTGCGTCCGGCGCGGTTGGCTTTGTCGAAATCCTTGTCGGCGGCGATGTAGTTCAGCGTGGAGCCGTGGAGGTCGGCCGAGCCGGAGATAAGCAGCGGCAACGCGGCGGCGACCGACTGGAGCACGTCCTTGCCGGCGGCGCGGGTGGCGAGCTTCGCATCGGCCGGGAAGTGCGGGATGACTTTCTCGATGAGGTGCGCGGCGCTGATCGGCGCGGAGCGCGACTCGAGGAGCGCGGCCTTTTCGGGATTCGCGGCGGCCCACGCGGCGTAGGTTTTCTGCCACTTGTTGTAGGTGCGCTTCAGGCGACTCTTGTGCGCCTTGAAATACTCGCGGACCTGCTCGCTGACGAAGAAGTGCTGGTCGGCCGGAAGTCCGAGACCGGCGCGGGCAGCGTCGGCGAATTTCGCGCCGCCTTCGCCGTGGCCCTTCGAGGTGCCGGCGACTTCGGGAATGCCTTTGCCGATGATCGTCTTCGCGATGATGAGCTGCGGGCGGCCGGTTTTGGTTTTCTTGGCCTTGTTCACGGCCTTGAGGATCGCGGCGAGGTCGTGGCCATCGGCGAGCGTCTGGACGTCCCAATTCATCGCCTTGAAACGCAGCGCGGTGTTCTCGCTCTGCGTCTTGTCGGCCATGGCGTCGAGTGTGACGTCGTTGGAGTCGTAGATGAGGATGAGGTTGTCGAGGCCTTGGTGGCCGGCGAATTCGACCGCTTCCATCGCGACGCCTTCCTGCATGCAGCCGTCGCCGGCGAGGACGACGACATGGTGATCGAAGATGGCGTGCTCGGCGGTGTTGAAACGCGCCTCGGCCATCTTGCCGGAGAGCGCGAAGCCGACGGCGTTGCCGATGCCCTGGCCGAGCGGGCCGGTGGTGCACTCGACGCCGGGCGTCTCGTGAAACTCGGGGTGGCCGGGCGTCTTGCTGTGGAGAACGCGGAAGTTTTTCACCTCGTCGAGCGAGAGGTCGTAGCCGCTGAGGTGGAGCCACGAGTAGAGGAACATCGAGCCGTGGCCGGCGGAGAGGACGAAGCGGTCGCGGTTGAGCCAGCGCGGCTCGTCGGGATTGTGGACGAGCGCGTGGCCGTAGAGGATGGCGCCGATCTCGGTGGCGCCGAGCGGCAGGCCGAGGTGGCCGGAGGAGCACTTATGGACAGCGTCGATGGCGAGGCCACGGGCCTGCGCGCAAGCTTGAGCGAGGATTTCGGTATTCAGCTTCATGAAAAAAATTAGGGCGGTTCTTTATCTCGTCAGCGTTCGGTTCTGCAAAGCCCAAATGATGTCATGCGCCGGGTCGCATCGTGCGAAATCCATGAATGATTCTCATGGGGAATCGGCGGATTTTTCACCGAACGTCGAGCGCGACGTGAGCATGGCGCGCACACGCAACTCGCTTCGCGCGCACGCGGCGATCGCGGAGAGCGCAGCAAGAGCGTGCAACCTCTTCGCTGTTTTTCGTAGCAGCCGACGTGAGAAGGCTGGCGAACGCCGCGCCGTGTTCACCAGCCTCCTCACGTCGGCTGCTACACGGGAGGCCGGCCGATCTAGCGCGCCCTTTCGGCTTTTTGAGGCCAACAAAAAAGCGAGCCTCGCGGCTCGCTTTGAAAATTGAATCAGCCCGATTCGGCCGAAACTCAGGCCTTGGCGGCGGCTTCCTCGAAGCGCTTCTCTTTGACCGCCATGGCGGCCTTGCCGGTGCGCTCGCGGAGATAGTAGAGGCGGGCCTTGCCCGGCTCGGAGTCGCGTTCGACCTCGATCTTCTCGACGTTCGGCGAATTGACCGGGAACACGCGCTCGACGCCCTCGCCGTAGCTGATGCGGCGGACGGTGAACGTCTCGTTGATGCCGCTGCCCTTGTGGGCGATCACGACACCGGCGAAAATCTGGACGCGCTCTTTGTCACCTTCGCGGACCTTGGTGTGGACGCGGACGCCGTCGCCGACCTTGAAAGGGGCCTTAGCGTGCTTCACCTGGGCGGCGGAGAGTTCTTGGACGATGGGATTCATGGCTGCTGTTTCTTTAGTAAATCGGGTCGGACTTTGGCGGTTTTCGTCAACTGCTGCGCGTGCCGCCACTTCTCGATTTTGCCGTGATGCCCCTCGAGGAGCACTTCCGGCACGGACATGCCGCGGTAAACGGCGGGACGCGTGTAATTGGGAAAGTCGAGCAAGTTGCGAGTGAAACTTTCGCTGGTCAATGACTTTTCTTCACCGAGCACGCCGGGGATGAAACGCGCGAGCGCATCGATGACGACGGCGGCCGCAAGCGTGCCGTTCGTGAGCACGTAATCGCCGATGCTGATCTCCTCGTCGATGAGCGTGTCGCGGATGCGCTGGTCCACGCCTTCGTAGTGTCCGCTGAGGAAGATAAGATGCTGCTCCTTCGCGAGCTGCTCGGCGCGGGCGGACGTGAACGGTGCGCCGTCGGGCGTGAGGTAGATGCGGCGGCAACCCGGCGTTTGCAGCTCCTCGATGGCGGCGAAGATCGGTTCGCACTTCATCACCATGCCGGCGCCACCGCCGAAGGGCCGGTCGTCGGTCGTCTTGTGTTTATCGGTCGCCCAATCGCGGGTGTTGCGGACGTTTATTTCGAGCAGCTTCGCCTCGCGCGCGCGACCGAGCATGCTCTCGGACAGAAAACCGTCGAGCATGGCGGGGAAGAGCGTGAGGACGTCGATGCGCACGAGAAAAACTCTCTACACGAAGGCCGCGAAGATCGCCAAGGGCCGAAATGAAAAGGCCCCGGAACGTTCCGAGGCCGAATCCGCGCGTCGGGCACCTTCGCGCCCTTCGCTTCCTTGGTGTTAATCAGCTCAGGCCGTGGCGGCCGCGGCCTTCTTCGAGCGCTTCACAAGGGAACGCACGGTGTCCGACGGCTTGGCGCCCTTGGAGACCCAGTAGTCGAAGCGGTCGAGCTTGATCGTCAGCGGGTTGCCCTTGGCGTTGGGGTTGTAGCTGCCGAGATATTCGACCGCGTCGCCATCGCGGCGCGAACGGGCTTCGGCGACGGCCACGCGGTAGTGGGGCTCGTTCTTGGTGCCGAAGCGGGAAAGACGGATCGTGAGTGCCATTGTAGTGCTGAGATGCTGAGCGAACAGCGGTGGTTGATTTGGAAAAGGTCCAAGAGAGTCGAAAACGGTTTGGCCTTGTCAAGCCCCCATTGGTGACGCTGATTTCGACCCCTTAACGTTCCAACTTTATGCTCAAAGCCGGCATCGTCGGTCTGCCCAACGTAGGCAAATCCACTCTCTTCAACGCCCTCACCCGCTCCCGCAAGGCCGAGGCGGCGAACTACCCGTTCTGCACCATCGACCCGAATGTCGGCGTCGTGATCGTGCCCGACGAGCGCGCCTACGTCCTCAAAGCCATCGCCAAGACCAACGTCGTCGTGCCCGCCGCGATCGAGTTCGTCGACATCGCCGGCCTCGTCGCCGGCGCCTCGAAGGGCGAAGGCCTCGGCAATCAGTTTCTCGCGAACATCCGCGAAGTTGACGCGATCGTCCAAGTCGTCCGCTGCTTCGAAGACAGCGATGTCGTCCACACGATGGGCGGCGTCGATCCAGTCCGCGACATCGAGGTGATCACGACCGAACTCGTGCTCGCCGACCTCGACGCGGTCACGAAGCGCATCGACAAGACGCAGAAGAAAGCCAAGTCCGGCGACAAGGAAGCCATCGCGGAGATGGCCCTCCTCCAAAAACTCGAGCCGCACCTCAACTCCGGCAAGACCGCCAACGTCCTCGACGCCACGCCCGAGGAGAAGGCGCAGATGAAACTCTTCCAGCTCCTCACGGCCAAGCCCGTGCTCTTCGCGTGCAACGTCGCCGAGTCCGACCTCGCCACCGCCGAGCAAAACAAATTCGTCCAAAAAGTCGCCGAATACGTCCGCACGCACCACGACGCCGCCTACGTGCCGATCAGCGCCAAGATCGAGGCCGAGCTCATCGATCTGCCGCCCGAAGAAGCAAAGGCGTTCCTCAAGGATCTCGGCGTCGACGACTCCGGCGTGTCCGCGCTGATCAAAGGCACCTACGCGCTCCTCGGCCTCCAAACCTACTTCACCGCCGGTGAAAAGGAAGTCCGCTGCTGGACGATCGTGAAGGGCTGGAAAGCCCCGCAGGCCGCCGGCGTCATCCACTCCGACTTCGAGGCCGGCTTCATCAAGGCCGAAGTCGTCAGCTACGAAGACCTCGTGCGCCTCGGCTCCACTGCCGCCGCCCGCGAAGCCGGCAAATACCGCCTCGAAGGCAAGGAATACGTCTTCCAGGACGGCGACGTCGCGCTCTTCCGGTTCAACAACTGAGCCGCGTCCCGCTCCCGCGATCTCGTAGCAGCCGACGTCAGTCGGCTGACACCACTCCCGCGCGCCAGTTCGATCGGGCTCAGGCAATCGCCCGCGAATTTCGCGAATGCGCGCGAATGAAACCCCCGATCCCCAGATCGATCGGCGCACTCGATTGAGCAGAAGATAAGGACTTTCTCTCCCTCTGCATCCGTGCCAATTCGCGCCATTCGCGGGAGCGCTTCTGCCTGCTCAACGCCCTCACGCCCGCTGCCGCACTGCGCGGCATGTCCGCTCTCTCCTATTGCGCCGCGCGTTCGCACCACCCATCGTGCGTCTCCCCATGAGCGAAGTCCCGCCGCTCCTTTTCCCCGCCGAGTCCGTCGATTCGTCCATCGTCCGCATGCTCATGGATGCGACGCCAGACCGCATCTATTTCAAAGATACCGAGAGCCGCTTCGTCCGTAATAACGTCGCCCAAGCCCGCCTCCTCGGCGCCGCCTCCCCGGAAGAGTGCGTCGGCAAAACCGATTTCGACTATTTCGCCGCCGAACACGCCGAGCGCGCCCGCGCCGACGAGCTCGAGATCATCCGCACCGGCCGCGCCGTCATCGGCAAAGAGGAACACATCACGATGCGCGACGGCACCGCCGCGTGGGTCTCGACGACGAAGCTCCCGTGGCGCGACGCCAGCGGCAAAATCATCGGCACCTTCGGCCTGACGCGCGACATCACCGCCGCCAAACTTGCCGAGGAAAAACTCACCGACGAGCGCAACCTCCTCCGCACGATCATCGACCACCTCCCCAGCCGCATTTACGTCAAGGATCTCGAGTCGCGCTACCTCCTCAACAACCACGCCCATCTCGCGAGCCTCGGCGACAAAACCCAGGAACAAGTCACCGGTCACACGCTTCGCGAAATCCTCCCCGGCGAACGCGCCGAAGTCGCCATGGCCGACGATCAGCAGGTGCTCGCCACCGGCCAGTCGATCCTGAACAACGAGAAATCCGCCACCCTCGACGACGGCACCACCCGCTGGTCGCTCACGACGAAGGTTCCCTTCCGCGACGTTCGCGGCCAGATCGCCGGCATCGTCGGCATCAGCCACGACATCACGAACCGCAAACTCGCGGAACAGGAACTCGCCCGCCGCACCGAGGAGATGGAAGCCGACGTCCTCATGGCGCGCCAGCTCCAGGAAGTCCTGCTCTCGCGCCCCTACCCGGTCTTCCCGCGCGGCGTCGCCCCCGAAGCGAGCGCGCTGCGCTTCACGCACTGCTACGTTCCCGCCACGACGCTCGGCGGCGATTTCTTCGACCTCCTCCAACTCTCCGACACGCGCTGCGGCCTCCTCATCTGCGACGTGATGGGCCACGGCGTCCGCGCCGGTCTGCTCACCGCGATGATCCGCGGCGTGTTTCAGGAGTTGGGTCCGCGCGCCGCCGATCCCGCGCACGTCATGAACGAGCTCAACGAAGCGCTCTGCCCCATCGCGGAACAGTCCGGCTCCGCGATGTTCGCCTCGGCGTTTTTCGCGCTGGTCGATCTCGAAGCCCGCACGCTGCACTACGCCAACGCCGGCCACCCGCCGCCGATTCTCATCCGCGGCGGCAACGAGATCGAACGCCTCGCGCTCCCCGACCCCGAGCCCGCCGCCGGCCTGCTCCCGCGCTTCGCCTACACCTCCGGTCAGACCTCGTTCGCCCCCGGCGACCGCTTCTTCGCTTTCACCGACGGCCTGATCGAGGCGACGAACTCGAGCGGCTCCTGTTTCGGCGAGGACCGGCTGTGCTTCATCCTGGGCCAGTGCGCCGCCGCGAGATTCGACACCACCTGCAACCAACTCCTCCGCACGGTGCGCGACTACACCGGTGGCACCGGCGCCCTCGCCGACGACGTGTGCATCGTGGCGATGGAGTTCGCGGCGCAAAAATGACCGGCTGCGTCCACGGAACGGCGATATAATATCGCCGCTCCACCGGCCCGAGCCGCAACTCAGACTCTCGTCCTCCGCCCTCCGACCTCAGCTCACCTGCCCGCCCGCGCTCTTGATGTCCCGGTGGTAATCGACACTCGCCGCGATCGCGAGCCGCACGGCCTCGGTCATTTTCTCGAACGGCAAGCTCGGCTTGTCGCTCGTCTGCTCCGGCACGAACGGCACATGGATGAACCCGCCGCGCACGCCCGCGCGATGCGTCGAGAGTTCGTGCATGAGACCGTAGAAAACGTGATTGCAGACGAACGTGCCCGCCGTCTGCGAAACCGCCGCCGGGATGTCGTGCTTCCGCAGTTCCTGCACGATCGCCTTGATCGGCAGCGTCGAAAAATACGCCGCCGGCCCGTCCTTCACGATCGCCTTGTCGATCGGCTGCTGGCCCGCGTTGTCGGGAATGCGCGCGTCGTCGATGTTGATCGCCACGCGCTCCGGCGTGATCTCCGCGCGGCCGCCCGCCTGACCGAGACAGATGACGATGTCCGGATCGTGCAGCTTGATCTGATGCTTCAGCTCCTTGATCGCCGTGCCGAACACGCACGGCAGCAGCGCGCCGACAATGCGGTGGCGCGCGATCTTCGCGTCGTTGATCTCTCGCGCGATTTCCTCCGAAGGGTTGATGGCTTGTCCGTCGAACGGCTCGAATCCGGTCAGGAGGATGTTGCGCATGGAGAGGGGCGTTGCGATGCGGAGGAGAAACTAGGAGCGCGGAGAAAAAGCTCCAAGCTCCAACATCCAAGCTCCAGTGAATAGAAAGATCGATGAAACCACAAAGACACGGAGGCACAAAGACGCCGTTCTGCTCTGTGCCTTTGTGGCTCTGTGGTTCATCTCCGGTTTGGTGTTTCTCTGGAGCTTGGATGTTGGAGCTTGGAGCTTCCGCGCCGCGGCCCGCTTCGGTTTCTAAAAACGGTAAACGCACAGCCACATGATGACCACGTTCGCGGCGAGAATCGCGAGCGCGAGCGGCACCTGCGCGCGGATGACAGCGTTCTTGTCGCGCAACTCGAGCAGCATCGCGGGCACGATGTTGAAGTTCGCCGCCATCGGCGTCATCAGCGTCCCGCAATAGCCCGACAGCATCCCGATGCCGGCCATGATCGCGACATTGCCGTGGTGCTGCTGCACGATCAGGGGCAGGCCGATCCCGAGCGTGATCACCGGGAACGCCGCGAACGCGTTGCCCATGCACATCGTGAACAGCGCCATCCCCACGCAATACGCCGCCACCGCCACGAACGGATACTGCGTCGGCAGTGCGCTCGCGACCAACTCGGACACGACTTGCCCGACGCCCGCCTGGGCAAAAATCCCCCCGAGCGCCGCCAGCATCTGCGGCAGCACCAGCGCCCAACCGATCGCCTGCAACAACCGGCTCCCCTCGCCGATCGGCACCGCCGGCGCCGCACGCGTGATCCGCAACGCCGCCGCCAGAGCGATCAACCCGCCGACCCCGAGCGCCGCGAGCGTCGCGTTCTTGTGGTCGAGCAACCAGACGCCGCCGAACGAAATTTTCGCCAGCACCAGCGCGCCCAGCACCGCCGTCGCCGGAATCAGCAGCGTCGGCACGAACAGCTTGTTGCCGAGCCGCTCGGCCGCCGCCGCGCGCTCCTCGCGCGACGCGCCCTCCGCCGCGGGCTTCTCCACCTGCCGCAACGCCGCCAGCACCGACATCACGAGCACGGCGTAACCGACTGCGGCCGGCGGCAGCGACTTGCCGAACAGATAAACGATCGCGAGCAATGCCCAGAAAACGACCGAGCCCCACCGGCGCGGCTGACGCGGATGGCGCAACGCCCGCCAGCCCACGCCGGCGAACACCACGCCCGAGATCACGTAGAACAGCTCCACCGAAAACACGCTGTTCATCGCGCCTCCTCCTTCGCGCCGCGCGCCGCCGCGGCATTCTGCTCCGCGACTTCCCGCGCGATCCGCCGATCGAGCACGCGCGTCCGCCACCACATCGCAACGAACGCTACCAGCGCCGTCGGCAGTCCCCACAACGCCATCGCCCACACGCTCACCTCGATCTTCAGCCCGTCGAAAAATCCCTTCATCAGCAGAATCGCGCCGACCGCGATGAACACGTCCTCGCCGAAGAAATTGCCGACGTTCTCGCCCGCCGACGCGTGTGCGCGGATCGCCTCCTTCGTTTTTTCCGGCAGCTCGCCGTGCTGCGCGTGCGCCGCCCCTTCGCTCATCGGCGCCACCAGCGGCCGCACCATCTGCGCGTGCCCGCCGATGTTCACGCCGAGCGCGATCGAAATCTGCCGCACCGCCGTGTAGAGCAGGATCACGCGCCCCGCCGTCGCCGCCTTTGCGCGCCGAATCAGAGTTTCCGCCCGCTCCTGCAAGCCGTAGCGTTCCAGCAACCCAACGACCGGCACGATCAGCACGACGGGCAACGTCATGTAGCGGTTCTCGACGAAAAATTTCCCGAACTGCTCCATGATCTCGTGAAACGACATCCCCGCCACGAGCCCCGTCGCGATGCCCGCCGCCATGACGACCAGCAGCGTGTTGAACCGCAGCGCGAACCCAGCCGCGACGACGAGGATGCCGATGAGTTTAATCACAGAAAAACCTCCCGCGAATCAGGCGAATCTGCGCGAATGATCGCGCCGCGCATCGCCCGTGAAATGCTCCGGAAATTCGCGCTCATTCGCGTGATTCGCGGGCAAAACTCCGCACCTCCACGCCCGCCGCCGCCAGCTCCGCGCGCAGTCGCCGCGCGAACTCCACCGCGTGCGCACCATCGCCATGCAGACACACCGTGTCGGCCGCGATCGCGGCGTCGGCCCCGTCCGTCGCGCACACTTTCCGTTCGCGCACCATCCGCAGCACCTGCGCGACCGCGATGTTTTCGTCCGCGATCAGCGCGTCCGCTCGCGACCGCGGCGTGAGCGAACCGTCGGCTTGGTAGGTCCGGTCCGCGAACACTTCGCTCGCCACCGTCAGTCCGCATTCACGCCCGGCCGCCACCTGCGCGCTGCCCGCGAGCGCAAACCAAACCAGCTCCGGTCCGGCGTCTCGCACCGCATACGCCGCCGCCTCCGCGATCGCCGCGTCGCGCGCGGCCAAGTTGTAGAGCGCGCCATGCAACTTCACGTGCGCGACAGCGGCTCCCGTGTCGCGCGCAATGCCTTGCAGCGCGAAAACCTGTTTCCGCACGAGCTGAAAAACTTCCTCCGGCGTCACCGGCTGCTCGCGGCGCCCGAAATGCTCGCGATCCGCGAAGCCCGGATGCGCACCGATCGCCACGCCATGGCGCAGCGCCAGCTCGACCGTCGCCCGCATCGTCGCCTCGTCGCCCGCGTGCGCGCCGCACGCGATGTTCGCCGACGTGATCAACGGCATCAGCTCGGCGTCGTGGCCGGCCCCTTCGCCGAGGTCGCAGTTCAGATCGATGCGCATGCGTGGTTCAACCGGCCAGCCGAACCAGGCCGGTGCGGACGCGATTCAGATCGCGTTCGCGCGCCAAGTAAAGGACGTGCGCCTCAGCGACCGCGATTTCCTGAAACCTGATCGACCTTCCCGGCGCGAGTTGCGCCACTCGACCGATGTCCACCGTTGCGACCGCCGCGATGCGCGGATAACCGCCGACTGTCTGCCGGCTCGCCAGCAGCACGATCGGCGCACCGCCCGCGGGCACTTGCACGACGCCGTCCGCCACGCCTTCGGAAATCATTTCGCGACTTTCTCGCTGCGGCAGCGCCGGCCCGGCGAGCCGCACGCCCATGCGATCGGCATCCTTGGTCGCGCGCCATTCGCTCGCGAAAAACTCCCGATGCGCCTCCGCGCCGAACCATTCCCACTCCGGCCCGCGCAGCGCGCGCACGACGCCCGCCGGCGCCGGTTTACCGAGCGTGTGCGGTCGCACCGACCACGCGGAAAAACGCGGCGCCGTGCTCCGGTAGCGCGCCGCCCACTCCGACTCGTCACCGCAACGCAGCCGATCCCCCGCGCGCAGCGGCCGACCCTCGAAGCCGCCGAACCCGCCGCGCCGATACGTCGTGCGCGAGCCGAGCACGAGCGGCACGTCGATGCCGCCGGCCACCGCGAGCCAGGCGCGCACGCCGGCTCGCGCCGCGCCAAACGCGATCGTCTCGCCTGCACGCACCGCGACCGCGCGATCGGCCGGCAGCGGCTCGCCGCCGAGCCGCGCGTCGAATTCCGCTCCGCCCCACGCGATCAGCGTGTCGCGTTCGAAGCGCAGCTCCGGCCCGAGCTGCGCCATCTCGAGCACGGCGGCATTGTCGTCGTTGCCGACGATCGCGTTCGCCACGCGCGCCGCGAAGCGATCGAGCGCGCCGCCCACGACCACGCCGAACTTCTGATAACCGAAGCGGCCGAGATCCTGCACGGTCGTGAGCAGACCGGGTTTGAGCACCG
The DNA here is from genome assembly GCA_016187945.1 of Opitutia bacterium. Classification (GTDB taxonomy): domain Bacteria; phylum Verrucomicrobiota; class Verrucomicrobiia; order Opitutales; family Opitutaceae; genus Didemnitutus. Next base: position 108,612 of record JACPIT010000002.1, on the reverse strand, counting down.
TCAGCATGACATCGCTCCTTTCGTCGCGAAAAACCCGCGCACCCGCGACGCGGAAGTTCCAAGCGGCCGCTGCGCGGAAGCTCCAAGCTCCAACATCCAAGCTCCACAGAAACACCAAAGCGAAGATGAACCACAAAGGCACAGAGACACGGAGGGAGCCTCCGACTTTGTGCTTTTGTGCCTTCGTGGTTTCATCGGTTTGGTCATTCTCTGGAGCTTGGATGTTGGAGCTTGGAGCTTTCCTCTTCTCGCCTCCACTCGTTCGCCTCGATCGCGCGAAACCTTACGCGATCTCCCGCCTGCAACAGCACCGGCGGATTCTCCTCGGGGCGGAAGAGTTTCACCGGCGTGCGGCCGATCAGGTTCCAGCCGCCGGGCGTCGCGAGCGGATACACGCCGGTTTGCGCTCCTGCGATGCCCACCGAGCCGGCCGGCACTTGCGCGCGCGGTTGCGCGAGCCGCGGCGTCGCCAGCGCCACGTCCATGCCGCCGAGATACGGAAAGCCCGGCGCAAAACCGACCAAGTGCACGACGTAATTCCCCGCGGCGTGTCGCCGCACGACCTCTTCCGGCGACAGCTTGGCCTGCGCCGCGACGCGCGGAAGGTCGGGCCCGAACTCGCCGCCGTAACACACCGGAATCTCGACCGTCTTGCCCTGACGCGCCGGTTTGGCAGGCAGGCTTTTCAAAGCGAGCTCGGCGCGCGTCATCAGCCAGCCCACGATGTCGTCCGCGGGCGCACCCGCCGCCACGACCGCGCCCGGATCGTAGTGCGCGGTGACGGTCGTGTAAGCGGGCACGAGTTCGGTGAAGCCGGGGATCGCCGCCGCATCGAGTCCGGCACACGCCGCTTGCACGCTGCGTTGCGTGGCCTCGTCGATCGCCGCCCCCAGTTCGATCCGCAGCGCGTTGTCGCCCACCGGCGTGATTCGCATGAGAGTTTTCTAAGGATTCGGAGGCGCGGCGCGCAGTAAAAATCCGCCCTGTGCGCATTTTGCCAATTACTAAGCGGGCTATCGGATGAAGGGGGCTTGGTGTTGCCCTTATCCGAGTATAGGGTTCAGAAAATCCACGCATGTCCCTCCGACGTTTTTCCACGCAAACGCTGGTCGCCTCAGTGCTCCTCCTCGCCGGCTGCAAAGACCGCGAAGTGGTGTCCTACCGCGCGCCGCGCGACTCCGCTCCGCCTCACGCCGAACGCCCGAAGATGGCCATGGCCGGCGCCGCGCAGGGCCAGCTTCCCGACGGCCATCCGCCCATCGGCGGCGCGAACAACGCCAGCGCGCCCGGCGCCACGACCAATGACGGCGGCATGGCCGCGGCCGGCCTGCCGGCAGGCGCCGTCAGCAAGAACAACGCGCTCGTCTGGTCCGCGCCCGCCCAATGGCAGGAGCGCGCGCCGGGCTCGATCCGCAAAGGCAGCTACACCGTCCCCGGCGAAGGCGGCGCGGCCGGCGACCTGTCGATCACCGCATTCCCCGGCGACACGGGCGGCTTGCACGCCAACGTGAACCGCTGGCGCGGCCAGATCGGCCTCGCGCCGATCGGCGACGCCGAAGTCGAGAAATCCATCGAACACCTCGAAGCGAACGGCCTGCACATCGACTTCGTCGAAATGGCCGGCACGTCCGGCAATCCGTCGATGCGCCTGCTCGGCGCGATCGTGCCGTATCAGGGCGAGACGTGGTTCTTCAAACTCACCGGCCCTGACTCGCTCGTCGCGAGCCAGCGCGAGGCGTTCCGCACCTTCCTCTCCACCGTCAAAGCCCGCTGAACATGAACGCCACGCTCCGCTCGTTCCGCGACTTCTTCGTCTCCCTGCAGCTCACGGTCTGGCTGCTGATCCTCTCGATGATCCTCGTGTTCGTCGCGACGCTCGATCAGGTCAACCTCGGCATCTGGGCCGTGCAGGCGAAATATTTCCGCTCGTTCGCCGTGCTCTGGCAAATCCCCGACTCGAACGTCTCGATCCCGGTATTCCCCGGCGGCTACTTCATCGGCGGCCTGCTGCTGATCAACCTCATCGCAGCGCACGTCTATCGGTTCTCGTTCACCTGGAAAAAATCCGGCATCCAACTCGCGCACGCCGGCCTCATTCTCCTCCTGCTCGGCGAACTCTTCACCGGCCTGATGTCGCAGGAGAGCTTCATGCGCCTCGATACCGGCGAGACGAAGCACTACTCGGAAAGTTTCTCCGCCAACGAACTCGTCCTCATCGACCACAGCGACCCGAAGACCGATCTCGTCGTCGCGATCCCCGAGGCCGCGCTCGCCGACAAAAAATCGATCCAGCACAAAGACCTGCCCTTCCGCGTCGACGTGAAGGAGTATTACCCGAACACGAATCTGATGCGCGTCGGCCCGTTCGCCGGTCCGCGTCCCGTCGCCACGCAGGGCTTCGGCACCAATCTCGTGCTCACGCCGGAGAAGATCACCTACAAGCCGAACGAGCGAAACGTCCCCGGCGCCTACGTCGAAATCGTCGCGCCGGAAGGCAGCCAAGGCATCTGGCTCGCCTCGCAGATGCTCGCGCAGCCGCAGACGTTCACCTACGGCGGCAAACAGTGGGAAATCGCGCTGCGCCAGACGCGCACCTACAAGCCATTCGCGCTCACGCTGCTCAAGTTCAGCCACGACAAATATCCCGGCACGGAGATTCCGAAGAATTTCTCGAGCCGCGTCCGCCTCAAGGGGGACGACGGTAAGGAAGACCGCGAAGCGTTGATCTTCATGAACAACCCGCTGCGCTACGGCGGCTACACGTTTTATCAGGCGGGCTTCGACAACAACGACACCACGACGGTCCTCCAGGTCGTCCGCAACCCGAGTTGGCTGCTGCCCTACATCGCCTGCATCATGATGGGCCTCGGCCTCTGCATCCAGTTCGGCATCACCCTCGCCGGCTTCATCCGCAAACGCTCCGCCGCCAACGCGAGCGCGACTAACGCCGCCTAACCTGCCGAAGTTTTGGCCACAAAAAGCGCAAAAGACACAAAAACGATCCCCTCTCTTCTCCGCCTTTTGCGCCTTCTATGGCCCAGCTCTGAATTTCCCACGCCATGAAACGTTTCCTCCCGCTCATCGTCCTCGCCCTCGGCGCGCTCTATCTCGCGTCGACGCTGCGCGAGCCGAAAGACAAAGCCGGTTTCAATCTCACCGATTTCGGCCGCGTGCCCGTCCTCGTCGGCGGCCGCATCAAGCCCCTCGACACCGTCGCGCGCACCTCGATCCTCTCGATCCGCGGCAGCCAATACATCGCCACGCCCGACGGAAAATCCATCACCCCCGACGCCTGGCTCGCCGACACGCTCTTCCACCCCGCGAAGGCCGACACCTACAAGATTTTCCTCATCGAAAACCACGAGGTCGTCGACCTGCTCAAGCTGAACGTCGAGGACGGCGACGGCAAAAAACGCTTCTCTTACGAGCAGCTCCGCCCGCAACTCCCCGAGCTCGAACGTCAGGCGCGCATGGTCGACAGCGTCGAGCCCCAGCTCCGCACGCCGTTTCAAAAGCAGGTCATGTCCGTGCAGGAACGCGTGATTCTCTACCTGCAGCTCAAGGCCAGCGTGCAAGTGCCCGACTCGCCCGACTTCCTCTCGGAACTCGTCCAATTCGATAAAGCCCTCCCCGCCGGCATCGCCGCCATCCGCGCGAAGCAAGCCAACCAGCCGCACAATCTCGAAGCCGTCCAGGCGATGAAGGAAATGGCCGACCGCTTTTCCTACATCGAATCCGTCGGCAACCTTCGCACCGTCCCGCCCGACACCGGCGACGCGAACGCGAACAACTGGCGCACCGCCGGCAGCGCCCTGATCGAGTCCTTCGGGGCCGGCCGCGTGAACCCGACCGTCCTCGGCTACGCCGCGCTCGGCCATGCCTGGCGCAAAAGCGACGCTTCGCAGTTCAACCAGATCGTCAGCGTGCTGCACGACCAGCTCGCGAAGCGCTATCCCGAAGCGATGCGCAAGAGCGACGTCGAGTCGCGCTTCAACGCCGCCGCACCGTTCTACAGCAGCATGACGCTCTACGTGATCGCGTTCCTGCTCGCCGTCTTCTCCTGGCTCAAATGGCCCGACGTGCTCGGCCGCTCCGCGTTCTGGCTGCTCGCCCTCGCGTTCGTCGCAACGACCGCCGGCATACTGACGCGCATGTGGCTCGAATCGCGCCCGCCGGTCACGAACCTCTACTCGTCCGCGCTCTTCATCGGCTGGGCAACCGTGTTGCTCTGCCTGATCCTCGAGAAAACGTTCAAGAACGGCGTCGGCAGCACCGCCGGCGGACTTGTCGGCTTCGCCACGCTGCTCATCGCGCACCACCTTTCGCTCAGCGGCGACACGCTCGAGATGATGCGCGCCGTGCTCGACTCGAATTTCTGGCTCGCGACGCACGTCGTCACCGTGACGGTCGGCTACTCCGCGACCTACCTCGCAGGCTTCCTCGCGATCATCTACATCTTCCGCGGCGTGTTCACCCAGTCGCTCGACAAGGCCACGGCCGACGCGCTCTACCGCATGGTCTACGGCATCGTGTGTTTCGCCACGCTGTTCAGCCTCGTCGGCACGGTCCTCGGCGGCATCTGGGCCGACCAGTCGTGGGGCCGCTTCTGGGGCTGGGATCCGAAGGAAAACGGCGCGCTCATCATCGTGATCTGGAACGCCATCATCCTCCACGCCCGCTGGGGCGGCCTGGTGAAGGCGCGCGGCATGATGGCGATGGCGGTCTTCGGCAACATCGTCACGAGCTGGAGCTGGTTCGGCACGAACATGCTCGGCGTCGGCCTGCACAGCTACGGCTTCATGGAAGCCGCCTTCTACTGGCTCGTCGGCTTCGTGATCTCGCAACTGCTCATCATCGCGCTCGCCGCGATCCCCCTCGAAAAGTGGAAGAGCTTCCGCGCGACGAGCGACGAAGCGACTGCCGCGACCTGATTTCCCCTCTGATTTGGGGCGGGTGCTCCCACCCGCTTCCATTCGCAAAAAAACGGGCGGGGCCGAGTGGTCCCGCCCTGTTTTTTCGGTAGCGCGGTGCTTCAGCCCGCGCTGAAAAATCCCCAGACGCGGGCTAAAGCACCGCGCTACGCCAAACCCCTCGCTCGCGAAAACTGTAGGAGCGGCTTTACGCCGCGATCCGAACGCGGCATGCGCTTCGCACCAATCGCGGCATAAAGCCGCTCCTACAGCTCACGCGAGCAGGGCCGAAGCGTCGCGTCAGGGTTGCGCCAGTTCCTCCAGCTCGAATACGAGTTGGTTGCGGGCGTCGGGCGGGAGCGGTTGGAAATCTGCCTGCGCGAGCGCGTCGGCGCACTCGTCGCTCAGCAAGAACCGCAAAAACACCAGCAGTCGCGGCACCGCCTCACGCCGAAAGACGAGGTAGAGCGGCAGGCGCAACGGGTAGCTGCCGTCGTGGAGATTCGCAGCGGTAGGCTGATGCGCGGATTCCCGGACGCTCGGCGCCAGCGCGAGCGCACGCAGGCCGCTGCCCTGTGCGGGCAGTGTCGCGACGAGACCGATGGCGTTGTCGGAGGCGCGCACGCGGTCGAGGACGCGGTCGAGCGCGGCGGTGTTCGCCAGGGGCTTCAACTCGGCGCCGCTCAGCGCGAGACGGCGGAACAGCGGCAATGTCAGCGCGGCGGCGGGCTCGACGACATGAATCGCGATCGTGCGCGCGCGCCACTCGCCGGTGAGGCCGAGTTCGCCCCAAAGCGTGAGATTCTCGGCGCCCGTCGCGGCGAAAATCCCCCGCACCTGCGCGGCGGTGAGCTGCGTCAACGGCAGCTTGTCCGGCACGATCAGCACGACCGGTTGGCAGGCGATCACGTGAGCGACGAAGGGCGCGGCCGGCGGCGTTTCACCCGGCGGCAGGGCGAAGAGCCCAACGTCAGCGACACCCGCGCGGAGCTGGTCGAGGCCGGGACGCGTGCCCGCGAGCGTCGCGGCGATTTTTGCGCCGTTCTCGCGACCAAACTTTTCGAGCGCCGCGGCGAACGCCGGGCCGAGCAGGTCTGAGCCGACGATGCGAACTTCCGCCGCGCGTCCGGCCGTCGCGAGCGCGATGCTCGCGAGAAGCGGCCCGAAGACCCGCGGGTGGAGCATCGTCAGGTGCGCTTTTTCATCCGGTCGTCCGATTCGGTAAGTGCGAGTTTGTCGGCCGCACGACCGGCCTTGCCGCCGGACTTTTTCTGCCCGCCGTCGTGCGAATAATACGAGTAATTCGCGGTGTAGTAGCCGTAATCCTCGCCGGAGCCGGTCGGCACCTGGTTGAGCACGACGCCGACGATGGGCGCCTTCACGCTGTCGACGATCTGCTTTGCGCGGTGGACCATGCTCGCGGGATTGCGGCGGTGCTGGATGAGGAGCACGGTGCCGTCAGCGATGCTGGCGAGCACGGACGCGTCGCTGACGCCGATGATCGGCGGCGAGTCGAAGAGGATTTTGTCGTAGCGGCCTTTGAACTCGGCGACGAGTTCGCGGAGTTTGTTCGCGTAGAGGAGGCTCAGCGTCACGCCGCTCGCCGTGCCCGCAGTGATGAGGTCGAGGCCGGAGGCGTCGCGCCGCAGGCAATCGGTCCACGCGGTTTTGTTCAGCAGGATGTCCGCGAGACCGGGCTCGCGCGCGACGTCGGCGAGGCGGTGCTGGGTGGGCCGGCGCACGTCGGAATCGATCAGCAGCACGCGCTCGCCCGCGGCGGCCATCGAGAGCGCGAGCTGGCGGAGCGTGGTGGATTTGCCTTCGCCGGGACCGGCGGAAAAAATGCTGAGCGCGATCGGCTGGCCGGCGCGGAGCGCGAGGTTGAGATTCGTCTGGAGCACGCGGAACGGCTCGCCTTCGGGGGAATCGGCGTCGTGGCGCTGCTCGGGGGCATGTTGATGAGGGATCACGCCGAGCACGGGCAGGTTCAGCTTCGATTCCACGTCGGCGACGTTGCGGAAGCTGGTGTCGAAATATTCGACCAGCACCGCAGCACCGACGCCGAGCACGAGGCCGAACACGGCGGCGAAGAGCAGATTCAGCGTCCAGTTCGGCTTCGCCGGGAAGCGCGGGGGTTCGGCGGTGTTGAGGATCTCGATGGTTTTCTTCGGAACCTGGAAATCGATTTCGCGCTGACGGAGCGTGAGCTTGAGCGTCGTGAGCAGGCGCTGCTCGTCGTCGAGTTTGGACGCCGATTCCTCGAACGGGCGCATGCGTTCGCGCGCGGAGAGGATTTGGTCGACCTTGGCCTGCGCGAGCTGGCGCTCGAGTTCGGTGACGCGCGCCTCGGACTCCTTGAAGGCCATCTCGAGCGAGCTCTCGTAGCCCTTGAGCTGGTTGTCGAGCTGCTCCTGGATTTTGGCGCGCGCGTCGACGGCGGAGATGAGGTCGGGGTGGGCTTCGCCGAGGCGGCCCTTGAGGCGCGTGAGGTTCTGATCGGCGATCAGAAAGGCCTGAAGCAGGTTTTGAATGTTCGGGTCGGAGATCAGCTCGGAGTTGACGAGGTTCCGGCGCTCCTCGACGGCGATGGTGCGGAAGCGCTCCCAGCGCGTCTTGCGGCCGATGGCGTCGACGCGGAGAGCGATGAGCGAGTTCTGCATCTGCCGCAGGCGCTCGATTTCCATGTCGGAGTAGCGTTGGTTCAGGTCGACGCCGGAGATGTCGAGATCCTTGCGAAGTTTTTCGACGCGGTCGCGCTGGGTGGTGACGACCCGCTCCTGTTTCTCGAGTTCGCCGCGGAGTTTGGCGAGGCCTTCGCGCTGCTCGGAGGTGGCGAGGTCGACGCGGTCGCTGGCGTAGACGCGGGCGATCTCGTTGGCGATCGTCGCGGCGAGCTGCGGCTCGCGGGCCTGGACGTTCAGTTCGATCAGCGAAGTCGCCCGGCGCGACTCGGGCGTGAACATCTTTTTCGTCAGGTATTGGTAGGCGGTCGCGGTGGGCCACGGCTGGCCGTCGCCGAACTGGCGGCCGAAGACTTCGCTCAGCTTCAGATTGTCGATGACGCGGTAGAGGATTTTTTCCGATTGGAGAATCTCGAACTGGTCCTGGATGAAATACGGATCGTAGTAGGCCGCGCTCTGGTTTTGAAAGAGCTTCACTTCGCTCTCGGGTTTCTCGACGCGGATCTTCGCGACGGCGAGATACCACTTCGGGAGGAGCGCGGTGACGCCAGCGGTGGTGATCAGCACGAGGCCGAACACGAGCAGGACGAGCGTGAGGCGCAGCCGCAGCAGACCGACGAAATCGGTGAGGGTCGCGGTGTCGTGACCGGAGTTGGGCGAAGCCATTGCGGCGGGGTAACGCCGTTAAAACGAGAAGCGAGCCGAAACGCCGTAGCGCGTGCGGTCCTGCTCACGGTTCGGGTCGTCGGAGCTGACCTTGTCGGCGTCGAGCGTCGCGCTGACCACCCAGTTCTTCGTCGGGAGCCAGGAAAGGGCGAAACCGATGCGCGAGGTCGTCTCGTCGAGATCGGCGACGCCGGCGCGGCCCTGGAGTTGCGAAGGCTCCCAATCGATCGAGCCCGACGCGGTGACGAGCGCGGAGAGGCGGTGCTGCACGTTCACGAAGAAGCGGTTCACTTTCGTATCGGTGAAGCGGCCGACATCGGACGGCTCCTCGAGCGTGTAGATGTAGCCGGCGGCGAGGAAGGAGTTGTCGCCATAGGTGTAGCGCGTGCTCAGTTCGGCGTAAGGCGCGGTGGTGTCGCTCTCGCCTTCGCGCGTGCGATCCTCGAAGCCGCCGCGGGCGGTGAGCGTGAGGTTTTGACCGGGACTGTAGTCGAAGCCGCCGAGGAAAAAGTGCGAGCGCTTGTCCTTGTTGCCCGAGTTCTGGTCGTAAGAGACGTTTTGGTAACGGTATTCGCCGGCGAGCTTCGTCTCGGGCAGGAGCGCGTAGGAGACTTCGAGGCCGGCGAGATGCTCCATGCGGTCGAGTTGCGCAGCGAGCGAGTCGAGGTCGTAGGCGAAGGAGATGTTGCGATACTTGAGCGTGAGGTTCGTCTTTTGGCTCAGCGACGTCACGTAGCGCGTGTTGAACTGGTTCATCTTGAACGACTGGTCCGTGTTCAACGGCAGACCGGCCAGCAGCGACTGCGGGTTCTTCGCGATCTGGTAGCTGTCGCTCACGTCGATGTTGGTCGAGTCGCTGAAGGCGTGCGCGACGCGGGCGTTGAAGGTGTGGCTCGTCAGGTTTTTCTTGTCCGGGCGGTCGACAAAATGATCGAGGCTGAGATCGTAGCCCGCGGACAGGAACGTCTGGTCATCGAGCGACCCGTTGTAGCTGATCGACGGCGTGACCGAGTAAACCATGCTGTCGATCTCGCCTGTGGCGGCGCCGAAGATATTCGAGTCCTGATAGACCGACGCGCCGAGGCGGAAGGATAGCGCCTTACCTTGATCCTGCTCGGGAATCGGCGCGTAAACCGCGAAGGCCACAGCCGGGAAAAGCGCCGCTATAGCGAAGGAGCGTAACGGGAAGTTCATGGTCAGCTCGGGAGGGTTTTCCGAGTCACGAGCAAGCCCCTTCCCCTATACAGACGCAAATCAATTTCCCCTTGGCCGAAAGGCCCCCGGATCGACGAGCAGCACCATATTTTCGGTGAGGCGCTGCGGCGTGCCGTTGAGCGGAAAATTCGCCGGCATGCGGCGCGTCACGAGGCCAGCGTAGACCGGTCCCCACCCACCCGTGTCGCTCAACGTGCGGATCGCATCCTCGCGCCGCGCGGCCAGCTCCGTGAAGAACGGCCGGTCGAGCGTCACCGGCGTCAGCAGAAGTGCGCCGATCGGTTGCTGCACCGTGATCTCGTAGAAATCGCGCAAGCGTTCCGGCTTCGACCACACGCGCTGCTGGCCATACCACGCCGTCCCCGCCGGCACATCCGACGCCACGGCGACGCCGCGCTGGAAACGCGCTTCGCTGTCGCGCCGCAGCTCCATGAACAGATTCGGAAAATACGGCGGGTAATAAAAGTGCACCTTGCGCGGCTCCAGACAGTCGCGCACCAGCGGCAGCGCCTGCACGGCGAGCAACAACCCCACCACCCAGCGCCAATGCGGCGCGAGCGGCGTCTGACTCGACACGAGCACCGCAAAAAATCCCGCGCCGAACACGATCAGCAGCGGCGCCAGATAATACGCCGGCAAGCGCGGACTCTCGCCCGAGTTGAAAAACGGCTGCGCGGCGAGCAGCACGAGCAACGTCACCGCAAAGCACCAGCGCACGCGATTCGTCGGACCGTGGCGGAACTGATACGCCAGCCCCGCGACGAAGAACGCCGTGAAGAGCAACCCGCCGCCGGACCAGATGCGCTCCTTGAGATTGCGCTCCATGCCGGTGAGGCCCTTGTTGCCGAGCTTCTTCAGGTCGAGCCCGATCGCCTCGACGCTCGCCGTGTTGCGCGCGGCGCTCGGCAGCGCCGTGATGTCGTCGGCTTTCAACGCCAGATTCTGCCATGCCAGCCCGAGCGGGTGCCCGGCGACGGCGACGTTGCGCGTGAGCCACGGCGTCACGAGCAGCAGTGCGACGCCGAAAAAAATCCCCAACGCCGGCCAACGCGCCACGCCGCGCACGCGCCACGCGAGATAGCCGGCGAGCACGAGCCACACGAGCCCGGCCGAATACTCCGCGAGAAACAGCAGCGCGCCCAACGCCCCGAGCGCTGCCACGCGCGCGAACAAACCGACGCCGCGCTCCGGAAACTCGCCCCACGCCTCCTCCGCGCCCGCGAGCACGAGAAACACCGCCAGCACGAGCACCGTCAGCAACGGCAAACCGCTCACGACGACCGTCTGCTGCCACAGCGTCACCGACACCGCCGCGCCGAGCGCCGCGAGCCAGGCGACGCGCTCGTCGAACAACCGCCGCGCGAGCCGCCACGTCAGTCCGATCGCGAGCCAGAACAGCGCGAGATTCACCGCGAGCACCACGTAGTCCGGCGCCCAGCCGTTCGGCGGCGCGGGCACGTGCTGCCACAGGCTCGCCGGCGCGAGCTTGAACACCGCCGCGAGCACGAGCGGATACAGCGGCGCGTGGTGCAGCTCCGGATAAAGCCGCGTCTCGCTCAGCGGCACGCCGCGCGCCTTCATGACGGCGTAGGTTTGCGGGTAGTTCACTCGCGTTGTGAATCCGTGCCCTTGCGCGAGCTGCCGGCCGAGTTCGACCTGCTGGAGCGTCCACTCGTTCGGCGGACCGTGAAACTGCTTCCACGAAAACACGACCGTCAGCGCCAGCGCCGCCACGACGAGCACCGCCGCACGCAACCCGCGCGCGCCCGCGCCCTGTTCGAGCCAGTGGATGAAGTCCTGCGTCGATTTCATCGCAGGTAGTCGGCCGCGAGACGGCTCCAATGGAGGGCCGAGCTCCCGCGAGGCCGTTGTGGCCCGCCTCCCGCGGCCTCGCAGGAGCTCGGCCCTCCATCAGCGGGACGGAACGAAATGAACGCGTCGGCGCGCGCGCTCATCGGTCGACGACGTCGAGCTCCGGCCACTGCGCGATCTTGCGGTGCAGCGTGCGGCGGCTGATGCCCATCATCTTCGCGGCCTGCGTGCGGTTGCCGCGCGCCTTGATCAGCGCCTCGCGCAGCAGGCGCTTGCCATTTTCCTCGACGGAAAGCGGATTCGCCGGCGGGTTCACCGCGAGCGCCGGCAGCATCGTCGGATCGCCGCGGTATTTCGGCTCGAGCTCGAACTCGCTCAACGTCCCGCCGCGCTGGAGCACGACGACGTTTTCGGCAAAATTGCGCAGCTCGCGGATGTTGCCCGGCCAGCCGTAGCGCTGGAGATGCTGCATCGCGCCCGGCTCGATCGTCACCGGCTCGTAGGCGTTTTCCTTCGCATAGAGTTTGATGAAGTGATCGAGCAACACCGGGATGTCGTCGGGCCGCTCGCGCAGCGCCGGCGTCGTGATGCGCACGACGTTCAGGCGGAAATAAAGGTCTTCGCGGAATTTCGCGTCTTTCACCATCTGCTCGAGATTGCGATTCGTCGCGGCGACGAGGCGCACGTCGACCGTCATCGTCTTCGTGCTGCCGATGCGCTCGAAGCTCTTCGTTTCGAGGAATCGCAGCAGCTTCACCTGGATCTCGGGCCCGATCTCGCCGATCTCGTCGAGGAAGACCGTGCCGCCGTCCGCCGCCTCGAAGCGCCCGATGCGTCGCTCCGTCGCGCCGGTGAACGCGCCGCGCTCGTGACCGAACAGCTCGCTCTCGAGCAGCGTCGCCGGCAGCGCCGCGCAATGCACCGGCACGAACGGCGCGCGTGCACGCGGGCTCGCTTGGTGGATCGCCTGCGCGACGAGCTCCTTGCCCGTGCCGGTCTCGCCCTCGATCAACACGGTCGCACGCGACGGCGCGACGAGTTTCACCCGCTCGATGACCTGGTTGAGTTTCTCCGAGTGGCCGACGATGCCCTCCATCGAGAATTTCTCGTCGAGCCGCTCGTGGAGCTGCTTCACCTCGACCTCGAGCGTCTTCGTCTTCAGCGCGCGCTGGATGAGGATTTCGAGCCGCTCGATGTTCACCGGCTTCGTCAGAAAATCCACCGCGCCGCGCTTCATCGCCTCGACCGCCGAATCGATGCTGCCGTAGGCGGTCATCATGATCACGGCCGGCTTATTCGCGAGCGTCAGGGCCTTGTCGATGACCTTCAGACCGCTTTTGCCCGGCATGCGCAGGTCGGTCACGATCACCTCGAACTCCTGCGCGTCCATCAGATTGAAGCCCTCGTCGGCGCTCGCCGCGACCGACACGTCGTAGTTGTCCTGCAACGCCTGTTGCAGCCCTTCGCGGGTGTGCTTCTCGTCATCGACGATCAGAACGCTCGGCACCATGCCCGCGATGAAGCCGCCCGCCTCCAGCCCGGTCAACGGGAAACGAGACGCGATGGCACAGCGAGCGCGCGCGAAAGGCGGTTGGAGGCTTGAGAGCCGCCGCTTGACTCGCGCGATGCCGCGCCGATTCTTCCGTGCATGTCCCGTTCCGAACTGCGCGCCGTCGTCGATCGCTGCTCTCCCGCCGATCAACGTTACCTGCTCGCCTACTTGCGTTCGAAGGAACCGGAGTTTCGCCACCGCCTCACCTCCGGCGACGAACAAATTTCCCTGGGCCGAAACGTGCGACTCCGCGCCACCAAGCGCGGCCTCGTGCGCTCGACCCGTTGACGCCTCGGGCCTACGAAATCGTCGCGGCGTTGTCGGTGTTTGAAACGCTGCGCCTGATGCGGCGGCCCGACCGACGTCCGATCGAAGCGTTCCTCGCGACACTGGTCATCCGCCCCGACCTATCCGGTGACTTCCAAGCGCCCGGCGAGGACGGCCGGGCGCATAAGGTGAAGGTTATCGGTCGCTGGATGCTTTCCTATTGGATCGACCACGGAGCCCACGAAATACGCCTGACGAATCTCGAGTTGATCGACTGACTCTCCGCAGGCCCCACGCCACCGACCCGCGCATCGATGCCTACCTCGCGAAAGCCGCGCCTTTCGCCCGACCCATCCTCGCCCACCTCCGCGCGCTCGTGCACCGCGCCGTCCCCGACGCCGCCGAGACTATCAAGTGGAGCATGCCGTTCTTCACGCTCGACGGCACGAACCTCTGCCTCATGGCCGCATTCAAGGCGCACGCGACCTTCGGCTTCTGGCGCCGCGACATCACGGACGAATTTGAAAAGCATCACGCCAACGCCGATGCCATGGGCGCCGCCGGCCGCATCGCGAGCCTCGCCGACCTTCCGCCGGACAAAACCATAGTCGGCTTCCTACAAAAAGCCGCCGAGCGCACGCGCGCCGGCTTGCCCGCGCGACCGAAGCGCCAGATCGCACCACGCCGTCCGCTGCGCGTCCCCGCTGATCTCGCGGCCGCGCTGAAGAAAAACCGGCGCGCTGCCGCCGCGTGGGCCGCCTTCAGTTACAGCCACCGCAAGGAATATCTCGAATGGATCACCGAGGCGAAGCGCCCCGAGACGCGTGCCAGGCGCCTCGCTACTACTCTCGAGTGGCTCGCCGCCGGTAAGGCGCGCAACTGGAAGCACGAGCGCGGCTGAGCGCCGCTCCACCCCCGGGAAAATCCCGCACGCCACCGCCGCGCTTTTCCGGAATCTCGCTCCCGCGCCGCACCGCGGGGAACGTTCGCACGCTTTCCGCGTCGCAGGACGCATGAACCTCATGCGATATCGTCGCGCGCGCTTCGGAGGAGGGCGTCTTGTCGTGGCGATGGCGACGCTGGCCGCCACATTGCTCGCCGGCTGCGCCGATATGCCAATGAACAAACCCAGCGCGCTCTCCCCCGCCCACCAAGGCACGGTTCAGCCACCATAACTCGCACGCGAAGCAGGTTTGCGATTCTTTCTGAACGGGCGAACAGTGACCGCATGGCCTGTCTGCGCGTCCTCCTCGCTCCGGTGCTTGCGAGCTGCCTGCTCGCACTCGCGGCGTGTTCGACCCCGCCTCCACCGCGCGTCACCACGCATGCGGTCTACAAGATCAACACCGCGCTCCTCCTCGCCTCCGAGGATGGCAAACTGACCACCGAACAGCTCCAGGCGAAACGCGACGAAGTCGTCCGCTACCTCACCGAGAGCGGCCTGCTCGGCCCCGACGACATCCTGGTGAGCAATGCCGCCGCGGCCGATCGCATCATCCGCGTCTCCATCGCCGAAAGCGGCGGTTTCAAAGTGACGATCTTCAACCCGGGCAGCACCGGCGCATTTTACTCCTCGGCCCCTCGCGTCAGCGGCGATGTTCGCGTGTCCGTCGGTTCCGACGATTACTGGCCGACCTACGACCCGTGGTTCGACCAAGGCTACTACTACAGTCCTTATCCCGCCCCCGGCTATTATCGTTACCAGCCGCGCGACTATCTCCGCCCGTATTATCCGCGCGACGACCTGCCTCCCGTCGAGCCGCGCCGCACGCCGCCGCCGCCCGTCATTTCCGATCCTACGCCGAGCCACCCGCGCGATCGCGACCGGAATCACGATGGCCGTCCGGATGACCGCAATCGCAATCACGACGGCCGCACCGACAAGCCCAGCCGCGATCGCGGTTCCGACTGGCGCGACCGTCACTCGCCGAATCGTCCCGACAACAACAACGATCGCAGCCACGACTACCACCCACGCGCGACGCCTCCATCGCCCACCGTCACGCGCACGGAGCCGCGCCACACTCCCGAGCCGCGCGAGACGCCCGAGCCACGTCAATCGCCCGATCGCTCGCGCGACGACGATCGTCGCGACGGTCCGCTACCGCCGAAGTAGCGCCGGCTAGGCCAGAGTCGGCAGCGGCGATGCGAACGCTGCGAGTAGCGCGGTGCTTTAGCCCGTGCTGGAGCATTTTTCGGTGCAGGCTAAAGCACCGCGCTACCCCGAACCTGCGCTCGCGTGAATTGTAGGAGCGGCTTTACGCCGCGATTCGAACGTCGCGCGCGCATTGAACCGATCGCGGCATAAAGCCGCTCCTACAAAATCATCGCGCCCCCGCCCGCACGCATCCCGCCCGCGCGCGCCTCCGCCCGCCCGCCGCGCTACGCCGTCACCTGCTCCTCGATCCAGCGGTGCATCCCCGCCGCCGCGCGCCGGCCGTCGCGCACGGCGTGCACCACGAGACTCGGCCCGCGCACGGAATCGCCGCCGGCAAACACGCCGGCGAGGCTCGTCATCTGGTTCGCGTCGACCTTCAGTCCGTCCCAATCGTCGACTTCGATCTGCGCAAACCTGCTCCCCTCCGGCCACGAAATCGGATCGAAACCGTAGGCGACCAGCACGAGATCCACCGCGATCGCGAAATCCGAATTCGGCACCGCGCGCGGCTTCCGCCGACCCGACGCGTCGGGCGCACCGAGCTCCATCCGCGTGCAACGCACTTCGACGACGTCGCCGTTCGCGTTGCCGGCGATTTCGGTCGGATTGGTGAGAAAAAGAAACCGCGCGCCTTCCTCGACAGCGTTGGCGTATTCCTTGCGGCTGCCGGGCATGTTCGCGAGGTCGCGGCGATACACGCAAGACACCTCGGCGGCACCGCTGCGCAGCGCCGTGCGCAGGCAATCCATCGCCGTGTCGCCGCCGCCGAGCACCACGACGCGTTTGCCGCGGACTTCGATCGGCTCCCCTTCGACGAGTGGCGAATCGACGTTTTTCTGAATGAGAAACGGCAGTGCGTCGACGATGCCGCGCAAATTCGCACCCGGAATATCGAGCGGCTTCGGCTTTTGCGCGCCCACACCGAGGAAAATCGCAGCGTATTTCTCGCCCAACGCCTCGAACGAGACGTCCCAGCCGACCTTCACGCCGAGGCGGAATTCCACGCCGCGCCGCGCGAGCAGATCGACGCGCCGTTCGACCACGCTCTTCTCGAGTTTGAACGCCGGGATGCCGTTCACGAGCAGGCCGCCGGGGATGAGCTGCGACTCGAACACCGTCACGCCGTAGCCGAGCTTCGCGAGTTCATCCGCGCACGCGAGCCCGCCGGGGCCGGAACCGACGACCGCCACGCGCCGCCCGTTCGGCGGCGCCTGCACGAGTTCGAGCACGCCGTGGCGGAACGCGTATTCGTTGATGAAACGCTCCACCGCGCCGATCGCCACGGCATCGGTTTTCGCCGTGAGGATGCAGGAGCCCTCGCATAACTTTTCCTGCGGGCACACGCGCGAACAGATTTCGGGCATGTTGCTCGTGCTGCGCGAGAGCGCCGCCGCGCCGAGAAAGTCGCCTTGCGCCGTCAACGCCAGCCACTCGGGGATGCGGTTGTTCAGCGGGCACGCCTGCACGCAGCCCGGCTTCGGACACTGGATGCAACGCGCGGCCTGCGCCCGCACCGTCGCATCGTCGAACTCGCGATAGATCTCGCGAAAATCCGCCACGCGCTCCTCCGCGGCCCGCTTCGGCGGCGAAGCGCGACCGATGGTGGACCAGGCATATTTCGCCGTGTGCGGTTGGAGAGGCGGAGACATCCGTGGGGTTTCCGGCCATTGCATCATGCCCGGAAGCGCGCGCCACGGCCCGCCGCCTTTTGCCCAACGCTGCGCAGGCGTTGCGTGTAATGTTTGCACGTAACGACAACTGTGTCGCGGCCGGCGCCTCCAGCACTGTAGGAGCGGCTTTCCGGTCGTCCGAAGCCTTGGCGAAGGATGAACGCCGCGATTCGAACGTGGGGGCGGCTTCGCGGCGATCGCATCAATCGCGGCGTGAAGCCGCTCCTCCAATTTCCAAAACCCGCCGCGTCAAACCGGCGCCGCCCTCACTTCAGCATCCGCACGCGGCGATGCTTTTGCGGGAATTGCAGCGTCACCACCGTGCCGACGCCTTCCTTGCTCTCGATGCCGACGTGCCCGCCGTGGTCGCGCAGGATGCGCTGCACGATCATCAGCCCGAGCCCGTGCCCGCTCTGCTTCGTCGTGTGGTAGGGCGAGAAAAGTTTCGCCATGTCCGCCGCGCGGATGCCGCTGCCCGTGTCGGCGAACGCGACGTAGACCGAATCGTCGTCCGCGCGCACGCGCACGCTGAGCCGGCCGCCGGGCGACATCGCCTCCATCGCGTTCTTCACGAGATTGAAGAACACCTGCTTCAACTGGTCGCGATCGGCCATGATCACCGGCGTGCTCGCGGGCAGTTCGCCGTCGATCGTGATGCCGCGATCCTCGAGTTCGCGCGACTGGAACCGCAGCACGTCCTCGATCACCTCCACGACGTTCACCTCCGCGAGGTCGGGCGGGCGCGGCCGGATCGCCTCGAGAAAATTCCGGATAATGCCGTCGAGTCGCGCCACCTCGTCCGAACAGATGCGCAGCGACTCCGCCAGCGCGTCGCCGTCCTTCGTGCCGCGCATTTTCTTCAGGCGGCGCTCGATCAGTTGCAGGTGAATCGTGAGCGAGTTGAGCGGATTGCCCAGCTCGTGCGCCACGCCGGCCGCGAGCAACAGGATCGACGACACACGCTCGTTCTCGATCAACTCCTCCGTCGATTGTTTCTCGCTCGTGATGTCGGTCAGGATGATCGCGTAGCGCATCGCGCCGCCCGGCCCCTCGTGAAACGGCACGCGGTAGAGCCGCACGACGCGCGGCTGCGGATAGTTCAGCTCGAACTCGCGCGTCACCAACGGCGAATTCCGCCGCTGGTCCTCGTCGGTCGCGACATCGCCGAGCGACGCCCTCAAGCCCGGCACGAGCCGCCACAGCGAAGCTCCCGTCGCGTCGCTCTCCTTCAAGCCGATGAGGCGCATCGCGGCCTCGTTCGCGTAGTCGATCTCGCCGTCGGCATCGATCACGAGCACGCCCTCCTGGAGCGTGTTGAACACCGACTCGAGCAGCATCCGCTCGCGCGCGAGGCGTTGCACGAGGTTTTGCAGATTGGCCTGATCGAGCTGGTCGAGCCGACCGAGAACCTTGTCGAGGGAAGTGTGCTTCTTGCCAGCCATGCGATGCGCGCGCCCGCTAATCAGCACGGAGCGGCGGGGCGCGTCAACGCCAGCGAATCGCGCATAGCCCCAACTTGTAGGAGCGGCTTTACGCCGCGATTGGTTCGAAGCGCACGCCGTGTTCGAATCGCGGCGTAAAGCCGCTCCTACAGCTCCGGCGCCGCGCCCTCGCCGAAGAACGTCAACTGCCCTTCGAGGTCGCGCGGCTGCGCGAAGAGCTTCCTCAGGAAACTGTCCCGGTGCGCGATGCAGCGCCCGAGCCGCAACACCGCCTCGCGGTGCTCCTCGGTGCCGTAGCCTTTGTGCTGCGCGAAGCCGTAGCCGGCGTGCACCTTGTCGAGTTCGTCCATCATCCGGTCCCGCGTCACCTTCGCGATGATCGACGCCATCGCGATGCACAGCGAACGCGCGTCGCCGTTCACCAGCCCCTCGTGCGGATACGGAAAATGCCGCAGCGGCAAGCCGTCGACGAGCACCTTGCACGAGACCGTCGGCTGAAACGCGGACCGCTCCGCCTCGCTCGCGAAAAGGTCCGGCTCCGTTTTCCGCTCGAACGCCGTCGGCGGATAAATTTGCTCCAGCGCGCGGCGCATCGCGAGCTTGGTCGCGCCGAGAATGTTGAGCGTCTCGATCTCCGCAACGCTCGCGACGCCGAAGGTCGCGTGAATCTGTCCGGCGTGCGCCAGTTCGTCGAACTCCGCCCACAACGCCGCGCGTTCCTCCGCGCTGAGCTGTTTCGAGTCGTTGACGCGCCCGCCCTTCGTCACGGCCCATTTTCCCTCGAGAAATTCGCGCGACACGAGCACGGCGCCCGCCACGACCGGTCCGGCCAACGCCCCTCGCCCGGCCTCGTCGACGCCGATGAGTCCCTCGAAGCCGTAGATCTGCTTGAGGTCGAACCCGCGAAGTTGTCGACGTTTCACCGGCATCGCGGCCCTCCGTGGGTCAGCGCGCTCGCGCGCGCCCCGCCCATCGCGGCAGAGCGCGCGCAAGCGCGCTGGCCCACCCGCGAATGTCTCGCTCCGAACACCATCGAGAATTTCCTCACCGCCGCCACTCCGTCTTCTCCTTCGGCTCCTTGAGCGGCAGCTCGCTGAGCTTGCCGGCCGCGGCGACCACTTCGTAGCTGGTCCGGAAATGCAGCTTCGCGAACCGCGGCAAGGCCTGCACGCCGAGCTTCGCGATGATCTGCGAGGCCTGCGCCTTCGCCAACGCGCCGGCGCCGAACTGAAGCTTCTCGCCGAACTCGCGCGACAATTCGCGCATCTGCCGCACAAACTCCGCGCGCGCGATAACCGACGCGGCCGCGACCACTGGGTCCTCTTCCGCCTTCGTGCGCATCTCGAGGTTGAAGCGCTCGAGTCCGCGCTTCTTCAGCTCGCGCTGCACGAGCGGTTCCTTCGAAAACTGATCGAGCAGGCCGCGCGGCACCCATTTTTTCTGCAACGCCGCCTCGAGGGCGCGCGCGTGCTGCCAGGCGAGCAGGCGGTTGAGATTGGCGGTGGGCTTCGCCATCAGCTCGTTGTATTTCGCCATGCCGCAATAGACGACCTCGACGACCACGCCGGGCGTGCCGCGGATGAGTTCGTCGAGTTTGAGAATCTGCGAATCCTCGATGCTCTTCGAGTCGCGCACGCCGGCTTTGCGCCAGGCCTCGATCGCCGAACGCTCCGCGATCACCGTGGCGGCCACGACGGGCCCGAAAAGGTCGCCTTTGCCCGACTCGTCGAGGCCTGCGTGCGGCTCGAACCACTCGGGGTGATGCACGTCGTCGTAGCCGAGTTTCGCGAGACCGGTGACCTCGGCCTCGATGACGTTCTGCACGAAATCCTCGGTCTCCTTGCCAGCGACGACGACCTTGCCGCTCGTGTAGGCGGTGACGTTGACCTTCGGGCCCTTGAACGCGAAGCGCGCATACGGCACTTCGACTTCCTCCCAATACTTCTTCGCCACGGCGGCGCGCAGTTTTCCCATCTGCGCGTCGTCGAGCTTGATCGTGTAAGTGGAGAGCGCCTTCGGCTTTTCTTCCGCGGCGTCGTCGAACCGTTTCGGCATGGAGCTGAGGTGGCCACAAAGAGGCACAAAAATACACGAAAAACTTTCCGTAACACTCACCTCGCCTCCGGCTAGCCGGCGGAGCGAACGCGACGGGCAAAACCCGCCTTCCCTCCGCGCCCTTTTTGTGTCTTCTCGTGCCTCTTCGTGGCCAATCCTTCCGCGCAACTCATCGCCCGCCGCACCGAATTTCAGGCCGCGCTCCACGACTGGTATCGAGTGCACCAGCGGCGCCTGCCGTGGCGCGAGGCGCCGTCGCTCTACAAGACGGTCGTGTCGGAGTTCATGCTGCAGCAGACGCAGGTCGCGACGGTGTTGCCCTACTTCGACCGCTGGCTGCGGGAGTTGCCGGATTTCGCCGCGCTCGCCGCCGCGCCCGAAGCGAAGGTGCTAAAACTCTGGGAAGGCCTCGGCTACTACTCGCGCGCGCGCAACCTCCACAAGCTCGCGCAAGCCGTCGCCGCAATGCCCGCCCCGCCGCGCACGCCGGCCGCGTGGCGCGAGTTGCCCGGCATCGGCCCCTACACGTCCGCGGCGATCACGAGCATCGCGTTCGGCGAACCCGCCGCGTGCGTCGACGGCAACGTCGTGCGCATCCTCGCGCGCCTCACGGGCGAAACGAAGCGCTTCGCCACGGGCGTGGACGCCGCGAAACACTTCACGCCACTCGCCGACGCGCTAATCGCCGGCGCCACGTCGCGCGGCGATGCCGCACCAACGTGCGACCCCGGCACGCACAACCAGGCAATGATGGAACTGGGCGCGACCGTCTGCTTCCGCGTGAAGCCGCTCTGCCTCACCTGCCCCGTCGCCGGGTTCTGCGCCGCGCGCCGCGCCGGCAATGCCGAGTCGCTCCCCCGTTTCGCGCCGAAGCAGATCGAGCAAAAGTCCGTAATACGGACTTTCGTCCTGGAGCGCGGACGCCTCCTGCTGCGCCGTGGCAGCGCGGACGCGAAGCGGCTCGCCGGCGTGCACGAATTGCCCGAAGCGCACGACCTCGGCGTGAAGCCCGACGCCTCCGCGTTGCTCGCCACGAAGCGCCGCACGATCACGCGCTTTCAGATCACCGAGCAGATTTTCGCCGTGAAGCCCGACGCCGCGTTGCGCAAACGCATCGCCGCCGACGGCACGCTCGAGTGGGTCGCGCGCGACGACCTCGACCGCGTCACGCTCTCCGGCCCGCACAAGCGCTGGATCGCGGAATTGCTGAGGTAGGTCCGGCTTCAGCCGGACCATCAGCGGCAGCGTTCGCAGCCGAAGACCGCGAACCTGCTTTCACCCGGGCCGGCTGAAGCCGGCCCTACCCCCCGAACCGGTGCTTCAGCAGCGTCTCGACGCGCTGCTTCGACACGATCACTTCCTCGACCGTCAGGCGCGGGCTGAACTCCAGCACGAGCGTGTGCTCGGGGCGCCAGAATTCGCTGATCATCGCGAAGTCCACTTTGCCCGACCCTACTGCCTGGTGGTCGTGGCCGTCGGCACTGACGTCGTGCAGGTGAAAGCCGATCGCGCGCGGCGCGTTTTTCGTCAGGTGCTCGCGGTGATTCAGGACGCCGAGGCTTTCCTTGATGTGCGCGTGGCCGGTGTCGTGCCAGTAGCCGCCGAGCGCTTCGGGCGGGAGCGATTCGATGAATTGCTGGTAGTCCTCGTCGAGCGGCAGCTCCTCGAGTTTCTCGCGGTTTTCGAAGGCGAGCGCGACGCCCTTGCTCGTGGCGTAGGGCAACAGCTCCGCGATGCCGGCGCGCGTGTATTCCCAGAACAGCGCTTTGTGGGCGCGCAGCTTCGCCATCACGCCGGCGAGAAGCTTCTGGTAGGCGGCGTCCTTCGTGAGGTCTTCGCCGGGATGCGCGTCGACGTAGCGCTCGATCTTGCGCACGGGATTCAGCCAGAAGAACTCGAAATTGCCGAGGTGCAGCACGAGTTTCTTCGCTCCGACCTGGCTCGCGAACTCGACCGAGCGGCGGCTGTGGCGCAGCCATTGCTCGCGCTCGCGGCGATCCTTGGAACTCGGCACGTAGAGATTCGGCGCGGCGTGCGTGATGCCCGTCGGCAGCGGGCAGAAATTGTGACACGAGGAGATTTTGATGATGCCTTCCTCGACGCCCTTCAGGATGCCGGGCACAAGCGTGATACGGATGCCGTGGCTGAGCTCGGCCCACTCGAAGCCGAGTGCGGCCATTTCCTTGAGCATCTCGTAGCCGTCCTGATGGCGCTGGGACAACCAGCAGCTAGACAGCGAGAGGATCGGCTTCATGTGTGACCTCGCACTAGGACAACACTTTGCGGGTCTGGCAAGCCGTCGGGTGCGGCGGCCGCGTGTCGCCTGCTGGCCTTTCGGCCAATAAAAAACCGGCCACGCGCACTAGGCAGCGGCCGGTTCGGAAACGGAGCGACGCGGAACTCAGTTCGCGTAGCGGGCGCGGAGCATCGCCGTGAAGGCGGCGACCTTATCCTTGCGGCGGCGACGCTCGCAGGGCTTCTCGTAGTAACGCTTCGCGCGCACGTCTTTGATGATGTTCTCGCGGTCGAGCTTCTTCTTCATGCGGCGCAGCGCACGGTCGATCGGCTCGTTTTTGCGCATTTTGATCTCGATGGACATGGGAAAGGGAGTGGTTCGGAAAGGTCGAAAGGTCCACAAGAAGCCGGGCGCCGCGAGGCGCGTCAATAGCTATTTTTTCCGATGTAGAGCAGGGTCTCCCGACACCGCTGCGAA
The DNA here is from genome assembly GCA_016187945.1 of Opitutia bacterium. Taxonomy (GTDB): domain Bacteria; phylum Verrucomicrobiota; class Verrucomicrobiia; order Opitutales; family Opitutaceae; genus Didemnitutus. Next base: position 85,471 of record JACPIT010000002.1, on the reverse strand, counting down.
CGCGGCCACAGCGACGCCCGACGGCGGGGTCCGGAGCGCCCGCCCTACCTGTTTAACGTCCCACGCATGAACGAACTTCGCCTGTCGGCAAGTTGTCGGGTGTTTCCACTTGCGGGCCTCTGGCGCGCGGCTTCCGATGCGGCCCCGTGGCCGCCTCAGACACCAATTTCATCCATCTTCACGTCCACACCGACTACAGCCTACTCGACGGCGCGTGCCGCATCGACCGCCTGATGGGCCGCGCCAAGGATCTGGGCATGACCGCCCTCGCGCTCACCGACCACGGCAACATGTATGGCGCGATCGAGTTCTACAACGCCGCGAAAACCTACGGCATCAAGCCGCTCATCGGCTGCGAAATTTATCTCACCGAAGGCTCCGCGCTCGAAAAGGCCGGCCGCTCCGAGGACGGCAAGAGCTACTACCACATGGGGCTGCTCGCGAAGAATCTTCAGGGCTACCAAAACCTCCTGAAGCTCGTCTCTTACGCGCATCTCAAGGGCTTTTACTACAAGCCGCGCGCCGACATGGACACGCTCGCGCGCCACTCCGGCGGCCTCATCGGCTTCACCGGCTGCCTCGCCGCGATCGTGCCGCAGCACCTGCTCCACGACCGCTACGAACAGGCGCGCCTCGCCTGCGGGCGCTTCGTGGAAATCTTCGGCCGCGAAAATTTCTTCGTCGAAATCCAGGACCACGGCATCCCCGAGCAGCGCAAAATCATCCCCGGCCTGCTGAAACTCGGCGAGGAGTTCGGCCTAAAAGTCATCTGCACGAACGACGTTCACTACGTGAACCACGAAGACGCCGGCCCGCACGACTCGCTCCTCTGCATCCAAACCGGCGCGAAGGTCGCCGAGACGGACCGCATGAAGTTCGACGGCACGCAATTCTACCTGAAGTCGCGCGACGAGATGGCGAAAATTTTCGGCGAAGTCCCCGACTCGCTCACGAACACCCAAGCCGTCGCCGAAATGTGCGAGACGGGCATCATCCCCTTTCCGAAAGGCTCCGAGCGCTACCCGAAGTATCCGCTTCCCGCCGAAATCAAGGACCAGCTCACGCCCGGCGAATACCTCGACCAGCTCTGCGTCGAAGGTCTGAAGAAACGCTACGGCTACAACTACGCCGAGATCGCCGCGCGCCCGAGCGTCGCCGAGCGCCTCGCGAAACTCACGAATCTCCCCGCCGGCCAGAAACCGACCGCGCCCGACTACAACGGCCTGCCGCTCGAAGAGGAACTCGTCGTTCGCCTTGCCTTCGAGCTCTCGATCATCCGCGTCACCGGCTTCATCGACTACTTCCTCGTCGTTTGGGATTTCATCCACTGGGCGAAATCGCACGGCATCCCTGTCGGCCCCGGCCGCGGCTCCGGCGCCGGATGCCTCGTCGCGTATCTGCTCGGCATCACCAATCTCGACCCGATTCGCTTCAAGCTCCTCTTCGAGCGCTTCCTCAACCCCGAGCGCGTGTCGCCGCCCGACTTCGATATCGACTTCTGCATGCGCCGTCGCGGCGAGGTCATCGACTACGTCCGTCAGAAATACGGCAACGATTGCGTCGCGAACATCATCACCTACGGCACGCTCGGCGCGAAGATGGTCGTGCGCGACGTCTCGCGCGTGCACGACCTGCCCTTCGCCGAAGCCGACCGCCTCGCGAAGATGATCCCCGACGAGCTCAACATCGAGCTGAAGTCCGCGATGGAGAAATCCGCGGAGCTCAAAAACGAATACGAAAAAAACCCCGTCGCGCACAAAATCCTCGATCAGGGCCTCGTCCTCGAAGGCATGGTGCGCAACACCGGCAAGCACGCCGCCGGCATCATCATCACCGACAAACCGCTCGACGAGTTCGTCCCGCTCACGCTCCAGGAAGGCGACGTGACGGTGCAATACGACATGAACGCCGTCGGCAAACTCGGCTTGCTGAAGATGGACTTCCTCGGCCTGAAGACGCTCACCGTCATCGACGACGCCGTGAAAAACGTCCGCCGCACCGCGAAACCCGACTTCGACATCGAGACCATCCCGCTCGACGACCCGAAAACCTACGCGATCCTCAACGCCGGCAAGACCGTCGGCGTGTTCCAGCTCGAATCCGGCGGCATGCAGAACGCCTGCAAGCAGGTCGGCGTGACCGACATCAACGACATCAACGCCATCTGCGCCCTCTACCGCCCGGGCCCGATGCAATTCATCCCCGACTACGCCCGCGGCAAACGCGACCCGTCCACCGTCGCCTACCCGCATCCACTCCTCGAACAGTCGCTCAAGGAAACCTACGGTATCATCGTCTACCAAGAGCAGGTCATGGAGTGCGCCAAAATCATCGCCGGCTACACGCTCGGCGGCGCCGACATGCTCCGCCGCGCGATGGGTAAGAAGGACGCCGACGCGATGGCGAAGGAGCGCATCAAGTTCGTCGAAGGCGCGAAGCGCGTGAACAACATCAGCGAAGCGAAGGCCAACGAAATCTTCGACCTGCTGAACAAGTTCGCGAACTACGGTTTCAACAAATCCCACTCCGCCTCCTACGCGCTCGTCAGCTACCAGACGGCGTTTCTCAAGGCGAACTACCCCGTCGAGTTCATGGCCGCTGTGCTCACCGCCGAACTCGGCAACGCGGAAAAAGTCTCCCACTTCATCGCCGAAGCCGAAGCCATGGGGATCGTAGTGCTGGGCCCGGATGTGAACGAGTCTCGTGGGGATTTCACGCCGGTGGTGAAGAAAGTTGAGAGTTCAGAGTTGAGAGTTGAGAGCCAGAAAGGCTCCCAATCCTCCAGTCTCTCAACTCTCAACCCTCAACTCTCAACCACGGATCGCGCCGCCGAAGGCGGCGCGATCCGCTTCGGCCTCGCCGGCATCAAGGGCGTCGGCGAACTCGCCGCCGCGAAAATCATCGAGGAACGCGAAGCCAACGGCCCCTTCGCCGACTTCGAGGACTTCGTGCGCCGCGTCGACGGCCGCGCGATCAACAAGCGCGTGCTCGAACACCTCGTGAAGACCGGCGCCTTCGACTACAGCCACGCGCCGCGCAAGCCGCTCTTCGACGGCATCGACGCCGCCCTCGCCGGCGCCGCCGCCCACGCCCGGGACAAAGCCGCCGGCCAGCACTCGTTCCTGGACATGCTCGCCGACGAGAAACCGAAGAAAAAATCCGCTGCCAAGTCTCTCAACTCTCAACCCTCAACTCTCAACTCGTCCGACTCCGCCACCGACTTCAGTGCCCAAGAGCGTCTCCAATTCGAGAAAGAACTCCTCGGCTTCTACGTCTCAGGCCACCCGCTCAACGCCTACGCCGGCCTCGCCGAAGCGCTCTGCACGCACACCGAGGAAACCGTTCTCCTCGAAGGCGACCGCGTCGAGTTCCGCCTCACCGGCCTCATCAGCGGCATCACCAAGCGCCTCTCGAAACGCGACAACCGCCCGTGGGCCTTCTTCAACCTCGCGAGCAAGCGCGCCACGATCTCGGTCAACATGTATGCCGACGCCTACGAGACCTACGGCAAGCTCCTCGCGGAAAACATCCCCGTCGCGCTCCTCGGTTCGGTGATGAAGGGCAACGACGGCGCGCGCCTGAACATCAAGGAAGTCTACCACCTCGACGCCTATCTCCCGAACAACGTCCGCAAAGTCACCTGGCTCCTCACGCCCGACCACCCCGGCGTCACCGATTTTCTCCCGAAGCTCCGCAAAGCCATCGACGCCGCCAACGGCGACACGAAGGTCGAGATCGCCTTCCTCTTCGAAGGCCGCGTCGCGCCGATCGCCGAGACGTCCTTTGCATTGAAGTGGCGCGTCACCGGTCCGGCATTTCAAACGCTCCGCAACCACCCCGCCTGCGCCGGCGCCCTGATCGAAACCCGCGCCCCCGAGCTGAAAGAAGTCCGCCGCTGGGGCAAACGCAGCTAACTGACGCCGCCACCGCCCTCCTGGAGGGCCGAGCTCCCGCGAGGCCGCGAACGCGTGCGCCGGCGGCATCCCATTCGCACCCCCCGCCGGAACTCGGCCCTCCGATCTCGCCGGCGCCTCTTCGCACAACCGGCGTTGACCGCACGCTCGCGTCGCGCTCTCGTCGCGGCGGGCCTAGAAAGAACGCATCATGCCAACTCGCCTCGCGCGGCGTTGCTCTGCCGCCGTCCTCGTCGTCACGCTCGCCGTCCGCCTTCTCGCCGCCGATCCGGCGCCGCCGTCGCCCGCCGCGACCGTCCCTCGGCCCGAAGAAATTCCCGTCGAGGCCTTCTTCCGCCCCCCGGCGATCCGTTCGCCCCAGCTCAACCCCGCGGGCACCCACCTCGCGGTGCTCACGCACGACCTCAAGCACGACGCCAACTCCCTCGCGATCCTCGACATTGCCGGCGGTCCACCCACCGGCGTGCGCGGCACCACGGACCTCAACATTTCGAGTTTCTCCTGGACCGACGACGACCGTCTCGTGTTTTCCATCGTGAAGGACAATCACTACGCGTTCGGGCTCTACGTCGCCGACCGCAAAGACCCCTACCGCGTCAAAACGCTCAACTCCCGCGACGCCGTCGAAGTCCTCGGCAAACCGCGCCAGCGGCCCGACAACATTCTTCTCTGGATTCACCGCTCCGCCAGTAACAACGGCCGCGATGAGGGGGTGGTCGAAGTCGATCTCCGTCGTAGCCAACGCAGCCCCGGCGACGCGATGAACGTCCATCACTCGATCCCGATCCCCAAATTCGTCTCAGGCGTGCAGCGCTGGTTGCGCGATCGCGACGGCGAGATTCGCTACGCCATCGCCCACTCCGACGGTCGCCTGATCTGCATCCGTCGCGACGCCAAAGAAAATTGGTCGCCCGTCTCGATCGACCTCGAGATCGATTCGCCCCTCGCCGTCGATGCCGATCCCAACGTGCTCTTCGTCGCCCACCGCAACGCCACCGGAGCCAGCGACCTCGTGCGCTTCAACACCGTCGACGGCACCCGCGGCCCCGCACTGCACAGCGACGAGAAATACGATTTCCGCGACGGCCGAGTGCGCTACTCCGCCGCCGAAAAGGACATCGTCGGCCTCAGCTACGCGCGCCAAGCCACCCAGCAAGTCTGGCTGCGCGCGGAGGACGCGGCTCTGCAACGCGACATCGACGCCTCGTTGCCGCCGGGCGGCCTCAACTCCATCGTCAGCCGCGACCGCGAAGGCAGCCGGATGCTGATCGTGAGCTACTCGGACCGGCATCCCGGCACGCTCTACCTGTTCGACCGCCAAAAGAGACAACTCAAGGAACTCACCAGCCTCGCACCGTGGCTGCCCGAAAAGCTGCTCGCTCCCGTCCGCCTCGTCACTTTTCCGACTCGCGACGGGCTCAAACTCGACGGCTACGTGACCGTCCCGCTCAACTACGTCGAGGGCCGGCCGAGTCCGATGATCGTGCTGCCGCACGGCGGGCCGTGGCATCGCGACGTTTGGGGTTACGATCCGCAAAGCCAGTTCTTCGCCAGCCGCGGCTACATCGTCTTCCGCCCGAATTACCGCGGCTCCTCCGGCTACAACGCCGCGATCAGCCGCACCCCCATGTTCGATTTCCGCCGGATGCACGACGACGTCACCGACGGCGTCCGCGCCCTCGTGGACGCCAAGGTCGCCGACCCCGCCCACCTCGCCATCATCGGGAGCAGTTTCGGCGGCTACCTCGCGGTGTGCGGCGCCGCGTTCGAGCCCGACCTCTACAAATGCGCGGTCACGATCGCCGGCGTCTTCGACTGGAAACGCATGCAGTCGGAAGACCGCGACAACGACAACGAATTCCGCGCCGCGTGGCTCCGCCGCAACATCGGCGATCCGAAACAGCAGGCGGAGAAATTCGAGGCGCTGTCGCCGTTCTACTCCGTCAACCAAATCAAAATTCCCGTGTTCGTCGCCCACGGCACCGAGGACAACAACGCCGATACCAGCCAATCGCGCCGCCTCGTGAAGGCGCTCAAGACGAACGGCGTGGAGCACGAAGCCCTTTTCATTCCTTACGAGTCGCACGGTTTCGTCGAACTCAAGCACCGCATCGAGCTCTTCACGCGCATCGAGGCGTTTCTGAAAAAGCACCTCTGAGTCCGACGCGGAGCGACGTCGCCCGCCGAACGGCTTCTGCACGGTAGGGCCGGCCCTCGTGGCCGGGCCGAGACCGTCAACTCAGCCGCGGCCCGCCGACCCGCCGTCGCCAAGGCTGTGGCAGGACGGGCCAAGCGGCGACCCGACAACGTGCAAATTCAGAGGGCGACTGGCAGACTGCGGAACGATCTTCCGCTCTTCCCAGCTTCCGCACGCCGGCTGCGGCGTCAGCCGGCATCGATGCGGTTCGGCGGTCTGAATTCCCATCCATTCGTGTTCGCGCGCGGTTCTTCAGTCGCCTGGCCCGCCGCGGTCAGTTCTCTCCCGCGTCGCTGCCGCGCTCGGAGGTCAATGCCGGCAGGCGGTGCGGAGTGTGTTCGGCCGTCGCGGTCGTGTGGTGTCGCGGCGCCGAGTGCGGCGAGTGGTGCGCTTCATTCGCGTGAGCGTGCGCGTGCGCCGTGCCGCGCTCGCGCACGTCGTCGCGGAAGAACTCGTCCTGCGCGTCGCGTCCGCGCACGGGCGGCGCGTCCGGCGTCGCCGCGGTGACGCGCGTCGGTCGCGCTGCCAGCACCGGCCGGACCGGCGCGGCGCTCCCGCGTTTTGTCGCCACGGATTCCGCGCGCGCGGCGGCGCGGTCGACGAGGCGCAGCAAGTCCTGCACGCTTTCCTGCATCGCGAGCGCCTGCGCGTTCAGCTCCTCGGCCGCGCTGGCCGTCTCCTCCGCGCTGCCGGCGTTGGCCTGGGTCACCTTGTCCATCTGGGCAATGGCGCCGCCGATCTGCGCGAGCCCCTGCGTCTGCTCGCGCGACGCCGTCGCGATGTCGGAGACGAAATCGTTCACGCGCATGGCGTGGTTTTCGATCTGCTTCAAACTCTCGGCCATGCGGCCGGAGATGGCGGCGCCGTGCGCGCTCTTCTGGAGGGAATCCTCGATGCGCTCGGCGGTCTCGCGCGCCGACTGGGCGGCGCGTTGGGCGAGCGCGCGCACCTCGTCGGCCACGACCGCGAATCCGGCCCCGGCCTCGCCGGCGCGGGCGGCCTCCACCGCGGCGTTGAGCGCGAGGATGTTCGTCTGAAAGGCGATCTCGTCGATCGTCTTGATGATTTTCGCAATGTTGTCGGAGGAGGATTTGATCGCATCCATCGCTCCGACCATCTCGCCCATCTGCTGTGCGCCGAGCGTGCTCGACTGCCGCGTCTCGGTCGCCACCGTCTGGGCGCTGGCGGCACCGTCGGCGTTGCGGCGCGCCATGCTGTTGATCTCTTCGAGCGACGCGCTGGTCTCCTCCAGCGAAGCCGCCTGCTCGCTGGCGCCCTGCGCGAGCGACTGGCTCGCGGACGACACCTGGCTCGCGGCTGCCGCCACCTGCGCGGCGGAGCCGGCGAGCACGTCGGCAACTTGCCGGAGCGCACGACTGGTGCCGCGCACGATCAGGAAACCCAGCAGCGCACCCGCCACGAGCGCCGCACCGGCGCCGCCCATCGCCGCGCGCTGACTGCCGCGCACCGTGCCCGCGAGTGCAGCGTCGCTCTCCGCCGCGAGCTGGCGCGCCGACTGCGCCACGCCGTCGAGCACCACGTCGTAATCGCGGATGATCGGATCGAAGTCTGTCCGAGCATGCGCGTAGACACGCGCGCTCGCCTCGTTGTCCGTCGCCTGCCGGCTCTCCTTGAGAAAATCGTCCAGCGTGCCCCGGAAGCGCGCCATCAAGGCCGCGAGCCGGTCAAACTCCGCCCGTCCGAGCCCGAGTTCGCCGTAAAGCCGTTCGCACGACTTCATGCCCGCGTTGTTGTCCTGCCGCAGCGCGCCGATCCGCGCCTCGATTTCGTCCATGTCCGCCGCGGTGTGGGCGTTGATGTGTTTGTAGAAATTGGCCTGGATGCGGAAGGCCCGGCTGCGCACCTCGAGGACGGTGGCCGCCAGTTCGCTGGCGCGCGCCGAGCGGGCGCTTTCGCGGGCGATCCGCTCGCCGGAGACGAGCACAAATGCGCCGAGGCCAAGGATGATGAGCAGCACGGCGGCAAAGCCGCCGGAAACGCGTTGCGCGATGGTCCAATGTTTCATGACTGACTGAGTTCGGGGGGTGAGGCCGACCCCGGCCCAGCGGCCGCGCCGAGCGGGCAGTCGCGTGGAAGGGGTCAGGCGTTACGTGGATGAGGGCGAGCCTTGGCCCCAGCTCTGCCGATTCTCCATATCGGGCGGTAGCGCTAAATCTTTAGCCGATGACGCACGAGGATGTGCGCTTGAAAAATCTCCGCCACGCCGTTGCCCTCGGCACGTGACCGACACCGCCCTCCTCAACGAAGCCGCGCGCGTCCTGAAGCTCGTGCAAACCGGCACGCCCGCCGACGCCGCCCTGCGCGAGACGCTTGGCCGCACGCGCCACGGCTCCGCCCCCGCGCTCCGCCGCGCCGTCAGCCGCGCGGTGTTCGCGTATTTCCGCTGGTGGCGCTGGCTCGAGCCGAAACAGTCGCTGCAAAAACAGGCCGCGGCCGCGCTCGATTTGCAGGCGCGCTTCGACCGCGCACCGGGGTCGTTCAAAGCCGAGGCGCTCGCCGCCCGCGCCGTGCCCGACTGGCTGAAAACCGAGATGGACGTCGCGCCCGACTGGCTGCGCCAGCTCCAACGCGAACCCGTCCTCTGGCTCCGCGCCAAACAAAACGAAGCCGCCAACCTGCCCGCCCTCCTCGGCGACTGCGCCCCCGCCCCCAGCTCTCAACTCTCAACCCTCAACTCTCAACTCTCCGCCTTTCGCTACTCCGGCCCCCGCGACCTGTTTCTCACCGACGAATTCCGCGACGGCCGCTTCGAAATCCAGGACCTCGCCTCGCAACTCGTCGGCCACGCCTGCGCGCCGCAGCCCGGCCAGACTTGGTGGGACGCCTGCGCCGGCGAGGGCGGCAAGACGCTGCATCTCTCCGATCTGATGCAGAACAAAGGCCTCCTCTGGGCCAGCGACCGCTCCGTCCGCCGCCTCGACCATCTGAAAAAACGCGCCGCGCGCGCCGGCATGTTCAACTACCGCACCGCACCGTGGGACGGCTCCGCCAAGCTCCCGACGAAAACCAAATTCGACGGTGTGCTCGTCGACGCGCCGTGCAGCGGCGTCGGCACCTGGCAGCGCAACCCGCACGCGCGCTGGACCACGCAACCCGCCGACGTCCGCGAACTCGCCGCCGTGCAACAACGCCTGCTCGACCACGTCGCCAGCTCGCTGAAGTCCGGCGGCCGCCTCGTCTATTCCGTCTGCACGCTCACGCGCGCCGAGACCACCGACGTCGCCGACGCCTTCGCCGCCGCGCACCCTGAATTTGAACCCGTCCCCGTCTTCCCGGGCGCTCAGCCCTCCGCTCCCGGCTCTCAACTTTTCCTCCAGCCGCACGAACTGAACGCCAACGGCATGTTCCTCGCCACCTGGAAAAAGAAGTAGCGCCGGTCTCTGACCGGCGGAAAGAACGTCCACCGCCGCCGCCACCCGCGCTTCCCTGATCCCGCTCGCTCTCAAATGGGTTCTCGCCGGTCGAAGACCGGCGCTACTCACCGCACCGATGCCCCCTTCCGACTCCGCTCGCAAAATCACCGGCGCCACCGTGCGCGCCGACTTCAACGCGCTCGAATCCGTCGTGCACTACGCACGCGCCGCGGAGCGCCTCGGCCTCTGGGCCTCCGAGCAGAAACTCATCGAGCAACATTTCCCCGACCCGCGCGCCCCGCTCCTCGAAGCCGGCTGCGGCACCGGCCGCGTGACGCTCGCGCTCGCCGAACTCGGCTACACCAAGATCACCGCCTTCGACTTCGCCGAAGAACTCCTCGACCAGGCCCGCCACTTCGCCCGCGAGAAAAAGCTCACCCGCCGCATCCGCCTCCTCCACGCCGACGCCACGCAGCTCCCGGACAAGTGTAACCTATTAGGTTACACTTCCGTCCCCGCTTCCGAGCGAGCCACCGGCAACGGTAACCTAATAGGTTACCGGGCCACACCCCCGCAGAGTGGAAATAGCGCGAGGCGCCAAGCGAAGAGTAACCTAACAGGTTACTCGACCGCCCGTCGCTCCGTCGCGCCGGCGCTGTTCGCCGGCGTGCTGTTTCTCTTCAACGGGCTGATGCAAATCCCCGGTCGCGAGAATCGCCGCGCGGCGCTGCGCGGGCTGCACGCGCTCGCCGCGCCCGGCGCGCCGCTGCTCTTCACGACGCACGATCGCGACGACGAACCGGCCGAGCGCCGCCACTGGGCGCGCCACGCGGAGCTCTGGGCGCAGGGCAAACAGGATCCCGTGCTCGTCGAGTTCGGCGACCGCTACTTCGTCGACGACGACAATTACCGCGTGTTCATGCATCTGCCGGATCGCACCGAGATCCTCGAAGACCTCGCCGCCACCGGCTGGACGCACGAGTGGGACGAGATGCGCCGCCGCATCGCCGTCGAGTCGACGGCGGTGAAGGATTTTTCCGACGAATGCCGTTTCTGGCTCGCGCGGAAATGCTGACCCTGTAGCGGCGGTCTATGACCGCCGAAAACGACCGCGTGCGCCGCGCACCGGCAAGGTGGTCGCCGCCGTCCCTGGCGGCGACAAGGACTCTCGTCGCCGCACTCGCGTCTGACCGGTCGGCCACAGACCGCTGCGGCGGTTCGCCGCACTCGATTCGCACAACAAATCAAGCGACGGCGCGCAGCGCTCTGCTACAGTCGCCGCCGAATTCAGCGATGGACCACTACCGCCAAGCCGTCATCCGCGCCGCCGACACGATCGAGCGGCACCTCCGCGAGCCGATCTCGCTCGACGCCATCGCGCGGCGCGCCGGTTTCTCGCTCTGGCATTTTCACCGCATCTTCGCCGAAATGACCGGCGATTCGCTCGGCTCCTACATCCGCAAGCGCCGCCTCACCGCCGCCGCGGAGGAACTGAAAAACTCGCGCCGGCCGATCCTCGATCTCGCGCTGGACTACCAATTCGAGTCGCACGAGGCGTTCACGCGCGCGTTCCGCGCCGCGTTCGGCGTGACGCCGAGCGAGTTTCGCCGCCGCGGCGGGCTCGCTTGGAATCGCACCCGCCCGCGCCTCACGCTTCGCCGTCTCAAACGCCTGCCCCGCCAAACGTCCATGGAACCACAAATCATCGAACTCCCCGCGCTCAATCTCCTCGGCCTCACCGCCCGCTTCATCGGCCCGATGTCGCCCGACGCCGACAACACCGCTGTCGTGCCGCGCCTCTACGCCCGGTTCTGCCCGCTCATCGCGCAGCTCCAGCCGCAGGTGGACAAATATGTCTACGGCGCCGTGCGCTGTCCCGCCGACAGCGATCGCCGCCATCCCGACGAACTCGAATACCTCGCCGCGATCAACGTCGCCGTTTCGCGCGAGGCCGCGCCGCCGCTCGCGCTCTGGCGCATCCGTGCGAGCACCTACGCGTGCTTCACGCACCGCGGGCCGGTCGCGAAACTCGGCGAGACGATCAACTACGCGTTCGGCTCGTGGTTGCCGCGCTCGGAGTTCATGCACACCGGTGCGCCGAACCTCGACCGGCAGGACGAGCGCTTCGGCGACGGCGGCGCCGGCTGCGAATTCGACTTCCTCGTGCCGATCCGCCGGAAGTGAACCGAGCGGCGCGATCCGACGGCGTCGCCGTCCGCGACCGGCCTGCTCTCGGTAGGGCGAGTCGTCCCCGACGAGCCGTGGCTCGCGGACAAAACACGCGACGAACGAGCGGCTCGTCGGGACGACTCGCCCTACCCAGGCATCGCGGTCCGAATCGGCCGGCGCTGGACACCCCACGCTCGACGCGGGAGGGCTCTCTGGCTAGCCTGTGCCCCATGCGTTACCTCGTCCTTCTCGCTCTCCTCGCGTCCACGACCGCGCTCCGCGCCGAACCCGAATATCCGAAGGCCGGCCCCGACGTCTACGACACCCAGGCCGACGGCACCGCCCAGGTCGACGAAGCCGTCCGCCTCGCCAAGCGGGACCAAAAACAAGTTCTGGTCGTCTTCGGTGCGAACTGGTGCATCTGGTGCCGTCGTCTGCACGAACTTTTTGAAAACAACAGCGCGGTGCGCCGCGAATTGAAGGCGCACTACATCGTGGTGCACGTCGACGTGAATCACCGCGACGGCAAGAAGCGCAACGACGCCGTGAACGAACGCTTCGGCAATCCGATCAAGAACGGCTTGCCGGTGCTCGTCTTGCTCGACCGCAACGGCCACATGCTCACGACGCAGGAGACCGGCGCACTCGAAGACGGGAAGTCCGCGCACGATCCGGACAAAGTCGTCGCGTTCCTGCGCCAGTGGCAGCCGGAGTGATAAACGTGGCCGCGTGGACCGCGTAGCAGCCGCCGTGAGGCGGCTGAGAAAAACCCGCGCGCCCGCGTCTCGCCGCAGCGCTGCCGCGCGCCCCTCAGCCTCCTCACGTCGGCTGCTACGACTGAGGCGAGTTCGCGCGCCTTGGCGGCGGGGCCATCAGCCCCGCGGGTTGACGCCGTCGAAGCGCACGCCTCGCGGGCTGATGGCGCCGACTCCAGTGGTCGGTTTCTCGCGGCACTTGGCCTTCCGCGGCAGCCGGCGAAAAAAAAGGCCGCGCTCTTGGCGCGGCCTTCGTTTTTGAATTCTCGCGGTCTTTTCCGCGGGGGCGCCGGGCTCAGAAGCCCGTTTGCAGCGCGAACATGTATTGATTGGCCGTGTTGCCGTCTTTCCGGAAGTCGGCGAGGTAACCGAGCGACCAGCCCCAGCGCTTGCTCACCAGACCGCTGGCGCGCAGGCCGACCTTGAACGTCTCGCCGAGACCGTCGGCCACGTTGATCGTGGAGGTCGCGGCGATCGTGTCGGCGAGGCGTCCGCTGAAGCTGCGCGTGTCGTCCGCCATGTCCTTCTGATAGACGGCGGAGGCGCTGAGCACGAGCGGCAGCGTGTGGTTGTCGATCGTCCAGTCGGCGGTCGCGCCGAGCAGGCCCTCGAAGGATTTTGCGGTCTGGCCGTCGAACACGAAGTTCAGTCCGGTGACGCCGGTTTCCGTGTAGCCGTCGAGCTTCGCCTTCGCGTAGCGGAGGCCGGCGAAGGGCGTGAAGCGCAGCGCGCCCGAGGAGAAATCGGCGCCGACACGCACGGCGGCGGCGACGCGGTCGCCGTCGGTTTCGCCGCTGGTCTGGAATCCGCCGAGTGCGGTGGTGCGTTTGAGATCCTTGAAATCCTGCGAACCGTAGGCGGCGTTGGCGTCGGAGAAGAACGCGCCGGATTTCCACTGCGCGTAGACGGCGACGAGCTGGCCGCGCATCTGGCCGGAGCCGGCGCCGGCCTTGAGGTCGGTCTTCAGATTTTCCGCAGAGACGGCGGCACCGACGAGGAGTTCCGGGGTGAGATTGAGATCGAAGCCGGCAGTGACGACGCTGCCGGAGAAATCGAAATCGTTGCGGTAGCTGTCGCGGTTGTAGGCGCCGGTTTTGTAGCCGTAGCTGATCCAGCCGTCGGCGCTGTGGCGGCCCACGGCGGCGCGCGTCGTGTCGAGGCGGCCGGCGAGCGCGTCTGCGGTCATGTCGGTCGCCGCGAGAGCGGCGGTGCCGTGCGCGGCGAACGTGCCGAGCACGAACTCGGGATTGAGCACTTCGGTGAGCACGGTGGCGAAGACGGCGTGCATCTTCGTGGTCGGGTGAATGCCGTCCCAGAAAACGTATTGGCCGGCGTCGCCGGGACTGCCGCCGGCGAGGAGGATGTCGACGTAGTCCTGATTCGTGATCGAGAAACCGAAGCGCTGCGGGTTGGCGAGCACGGTCGCGAGCACCGAGTTCAGATCGAAGACCGTGAGGTTCACGTCGGCGCCGATGCCCGAGGCGAGCAGGCGGCCCTTGATGTCGTTGTTGAACGCGTAGGAACCGACCTGGATGAGCGCCGCGGCGGGCGCGCCGGAACCGGTGGTGAAGCGCGGCGTCTTGGAGATGTCCGGCAGGCTGAGCACGAGGACGTTTTTCGCGCCGAGCGTGGCGAGCGACTTCACGGCGGTGGCGACGGCGCTGGACGCCGCGACGCCGGCGTTCGTGAGCGCGGGGCCGTTTTGCGTCGCGGGCACCGAGACGGTGTTGAGGAGATCGTTGGCGCCGGCGAGGACGACGTAGAGGCCGTCGGCTTTCGCGGCGATGCCGCGCGCCTGATACATCGCGACCTGCGTTTGGAGGTTCGGAACGGCGCTGCCGACAGTCGCCGTGGCGCCCGCGAAGGCGAAGTTCAGCCGTGCGCCATTCGAGGAAGTCGTCGCCGCCGCGGCGAGCCCGGGGGCGAGATACTCGGCGTAGGTGATGCCGTTCGAGACGCGGCCCTGATAATACGGCGCGCCCGGCGAGCCGGTGAGCGCGAAGGTGTTTCCGCTGTCCGTGAGGCTGTCGCCGAAGAAGTAGTAAGTCGAAAACGTCCGGTTGGCCGGAGCGGTTTGGGCAAAAGCCGAGGCGGTGAATCCGAGCACGGCCAAGGCTGCAAGCATGCGCGAGCGCAGTTCGTTCATAGGGGTGTTGGGTTGATAGGCCCGGGGATGAACGCAAAGCGCGGCGCACGGCGCAAGAGCGTTGTCACCCTACTCCGCTCCGAGCGAAATCAGCGCGCGGTCAGCAGCGCCTCGAGACGCGCACGCACCGCCGGCCAATCGTCGGCGACGATGGCGAACATCGCGGTGTTGCGCACGTAGCCGTCGAAGCGCGTCTGGTAGCGCCGCAACACGCCCTCGAACTGCGCGCCGAGACGGGCGATCGCGCGGCGCGAGGGCTCGTTGCGCTCGTCGGTCTTCAACTGCACGCGCACGGCGCCGAGCGCCTCGAACGCGTGACGCAGCAGCAGGAACTTCGCCTCGGTGTTGATCGCGGTGCGCTGGGCTTCGCGCGCGTGCCAGGTGTTGCCGATCTCGAGGCCGCGATTCGCGCGTCGGAGGTCGAGGTAGCGCGTCGAGCCGACGAGCTTGCCGTCGCTGCGGCGCACGATCGCCCACGCGACCTCGGTGCCGGCGGCGATGTTGCGCAGGGCATCGTCGAACCACGCGTGAAACACCGCCGGTTTCGCGAGCGAGTCGGTGAGGAACCACTGAAACACGTCCGGCGGTTGCTGCGCGGTCGCCAGCAGCGGCGCGCGATGGGACCCGGCGAGCGGTTCGAGGCGGACGTGCTGGCCTTCGAGGAGAATCGGGCGCGGATCGAAGTTCATGCGCGGTCGTTTGTGCGCTCGCCGGGAGCACGAGACAAGCGAGCAACGCGCGCGGGCCGGCACAGCGGACGCGAAAAGCGCTGCGCTCGTGCGACCGGCGCCCGAGTTGCAGGAGCGGCTTTACGCCGCGATTCGCGGGCGGCTGCCGCCTTCGATCGAATCGCGGCGTAAAGCCGCTCCTACAATTTCCGCGCGCGTGCATCCGAGGTTGTGCGGCGCTTCCGTCTCATCGCCGCCAGCCGCGAATCCGCACTCGCGCGCGCGGCGAATCCGCGCACCGTGACGGCATGCCCCGCTGTCTTGCCCGTTTCACGATGCTCAGTTTCGCCGCCCTGCTCCTCACCGGTCTCCTGCGCGCCGCCGACGCGGCAACGCCGTTCGAGTTGCGCGTGATGACTTTCAACCTGCGTTTCGCGAGCGCGGAGCCGCCACATGCGTGGCCGGAACGGCGGCCGATCATGCGGCGCGTCATCGAACGCGAGACACCTGACGTTTTCGGCACGCAGGAAGGACTCTACGGCCAACTGCGCGACATGGCGGCAGATTTGCCGAGTTACGATTGGATCGGGCTCGGGCGCGAGGGCGGCAGCCGCGGCGAGTTCATGGCGGTGTTTTTCCGCCGCGACAAATTCGAGCCGGTCTCCTTCGACCACTTCTGGCTTTCCGACACCCCCGACGTCATCGGCTCGATGACGTGGGGCAACCGCTACCGCCGCATGGTGACGTGGGTGCGCCTCCGCGAGCGTGCGACGGGACGCGAGTTCGAGCTCTGGAACACGCACTTCGATCACGAGAGCGAGACCGCGCGCGCAAAATCCGCCGGGCTCCTCGCCGCGCGGCTGGCGCGCGTCGATCCGCGCGTGCCGCTGCTGCTCGTTGGCGATTTCAACTGCCTCGCCGGCGCGAGCGCAGCCTATACGACGCTCACGCAAACCGCCGGGCTCACCGACGCCTGGCTGGCCGCCGGGCACCGCACGAACGACGGCCTGAACACGTTTCACGGTTACCAATCTCCGAAGCGCGCCGGCGAGCGCATCGACTGGATCCTCGCGCGCCAGCCCGCGAGCGTGACCGAAGCCGCGATCGTCGACTACGCCGAGAACGGTCAGACGCCGAGCGATCATTTCCCGGTGACGGCGACGGTGCGGTTCGACTGAGCTTGGACGACTTCCGGGGAAAAGTGCGCCCGGGTCGTAGCGGAAAGCGTGAGCTTTTCGCTCGTGCGGACAACGAAACGCTCACGCGTTCCGCTACGTGGGGTGCGACGAACGACGGCTCGCTGGTGCTCGCCGCCACAGCGTTCAGCGCTTCAGATTTTTTGCGCGAGCGCTTCGAGTTGCTGTGTGGCGAGGCCCCAGCCTTCGTGAAAACCCATTTTCTCGTGCGCCTCACGATCAGCGACCGACCAGTGCTGCACGCGCGCCGTGTAGAGCGTCCGCCCGTCGCCCGCATCCTCGAACGCGATCGTGCCGACCATGAACGCCTTCTCGGACGGTTCCCACGCACCGACGAACGCGTCGGTGAACACGATCTTCGCGTTCGGCACGACCTCGAGGTAGATGCCGCGATTGGGGAACTCCTGCCCGTCGGGCGCGCGCATCGTGATGCAGCTCCGGCCGCCGGAACGCACGTCCATCTCGGCGTGCACGGTTTTCCACGGCGGCGGTGTGAACCACTGCGTGATGAGCTGCGGGTCGGTCCAGCAGCGGAAAAGGTTTTCGCGCGACGCGTGGAGCGTGCGCTGAAGGACGAGTTCGCGTTGAGCGACGGGCGTGGGAGCGAGGCTGGTTTCCATGGCGTGAAGTGAGGCGGTTTCGACAGGTTCGACGAACGAACCCGCCGCTTCCGGACACGCCCTCCGCACGCGGCGCGAAAAAATCACCGCGCTCCGCGCCGGCGATTCGCGTCGTGGCTCAGTTGCTCCAGCCGCACCCGCTCGCCCGGCGTCAGACTGTGCAGGCCGCTGCGCGCGATCTTGTCGAGGAGCTGGTCGAGCTCGGCCGCTTTCGGAGGCGCCGTCGGCCGCACCGCGGGCGCGGGCCCGCTCGGCGCGCGCAGCCGGAAACGCGGCAGCGTCAGCGCGCCCTGTTCGTAGCGGACGAAGCAGAACGCGAATGCCACCGTGCTCCACAACGAAACCAGCCCGGCCACGTCGCGGTTCGCGATGTGGATCAGCGTGAAGATGCCGACCAGCGCCGCCGCCACCCACTTGGCGAGCAGGTTGAAAAGCATCATCGCGTCCGGATAGAGCGTCGCAAACGCGATGAACATCGCGAACGCCCCCGTCTCGCCAGCCAGCGTCATCGGCCACCAAACCCCGAGCAACGTGAACACCAGCGGCGTCAGCAGGTAGAGGCAGACGTAGAATTTCAGAAACACTGCGCGTCCGAAAAACCGCTCCAGTTCGCGCCCGAACCACGCGAGCATGAACATGTCGACGACGAACCAGAGGCTCGGCGGATTATCCAAGCCATACGTCGCGATCCGCCAGACTTGCCCGTGCCACACCGCCTCGCTGCTGAAATCCAGCCAGCCGAGCGGCCACGTCACCCGCAGCGCCATGAGCACCGTCGTCACCACCATCGTGGCGCAGTAAAATACCACGATCGCGAGCGCGGTGTGGATCGGATGCCCGCGCCACCAAAAGAGCGGCTGACGATCTTCGGAGGAGTAGTCTTGCATGCGGATTAGTCGCGAAACTTGTCCATCCGAGCCCGCCGCACAAGCCGGGACCGGCGCCCCGAGGACGCGTTTGACTCGCCCGTCCGCGCCGCCAGTTTGCCACCGAACTCACAACATGTCCGAAGTTCCCGCCGGCTCCGCCTCTGTCCTCTCCTTCCCCGTCCGCTACGAGCAATTCGCCGGTCGCCTCTCGAACGCCGAGTTGAAAGGCCGCGGCACGCTCACGATCCATCCCGAAGGCCCAAGCTACGAGTTCACCGGCGCGCCGCGCCGCCTTTTTGCCTCCGGGACGATCACGCTGACGTTCAACGCGGCCGAGATCGCGAACGTCGTCGTGCAGGACGACTGCGTCCAATTCCTCACGCGCCGGGCCGGTTCGGTGCGCGATGGACAACTCTTCGTGTTCTTCGCCGACAGCCCGCTGTTCGCGCGCGACATCGCGCGCCTGCTGCCGACGACGCTCGACGACGACTTCGTGGCGACGGCGCAGTTTCACGACCGACTCGTCGCTGTCGCCGGCCCGCAACCGCCCGCCCGCTCGGTGACGAACTGGATCATCGGCCTGAACGTCGCCGTGTTTCTCGTGATGGCCGGCGTGCTCGGCGCCGGATTCGTCGAGGTCGCGGACATCATGCCTTACGTCCGCTACGGCGCGAACAACGGCGCCGCGACGACCGATGGCGAGTGGTGGCGCCTGATCACTGCGATGTTTCTCCACTACGGTGTCATTCATCTGGCGATGAATCTGTGGGCGCTATTCTCCGCCGGCCACTTGCTCGAGCGGCTGCTCGGCCGCGCCGGCTTCGCGCTCACGTATCTCGGCGCCGGACTCGCCGGCGGCTTCCTCAGCATCGCCTGGCACGGCGACAAGACCTGGAGCGCCGGCGCGTCTGGCGCGGTCTTCGGCGTCTACGGCGCGATCCTCGGCTACATGCTCCGCGAAAAGCACCGGCTGCCCGCGGGAATTTTCGGCCCCATGGTGAAAAGCATGCTCGGCTTCGTCGCCTACAACGTGCTCTACGGCTTCGCCCGCTCCGGCATCGACAACTCCGCTCACGCGGGCGGACTCCTCGGCGGTTTCGCGCTCGGCTGGATTCTCGCGCTCCCGGTCGACGCCGAAATCCGCCGCCGCGACACTCCGCGCCGTCTGCAACTCGCCGCGCTCGCCGTCGCTGCGCTCTGCATCGTCGGCGTAGCCGCGACACCGCGCTTCGATTACCGCATCGCCGAGGAACTCGCGCTCGACGACCTGAACCGCCCCTTCATCGAGCGCGAAGCCAAGCTGCTCAGCGACGATGAGGCCGCCTTCGCCAGCGCTCGCCAGAACCACGCGCGAGAGGAATACATCGCCACGCTCGAAAACAAACTGATCCCCTTCTACCGCGACTGGTCGGCCAAGTTGACCGCGTTGCCGCTCGCGCCCGACAAGCGAACCGCGAAACAACGCCACGCGCTCGTCGAGATCTGCCGGCTGCGTGTTGCGGCCTTCAAACACCTCGCCACTGCCTTGCGCACGAACGATCCGAAAGCGGTCGAACGCTATCGCGCCGACACCGCGCAAATCGCTGCCGCGATCCGCAATTTGTCCGGTCGCTGATCGCGCGTATCCGCCCCCGCCAGCGCTCGTGCGGCAGAGCACTGCGAGCAGGATCGACTCCGCATGCCGGTGCGAGTTCTCGACGCGGAACGGAGTCCGCGCCCTACCCTCGCCTCACTCCTTCGGATTCACCTCGAGCAACTCGACCTCGAACACCAGCGACGAGTTCGGCGGGATTTTCCCCGCGCGGACGCCACCGTAGCCGAGATGCGGCGGAATGTAGAAAACGGATTTTCCACCCGCCCGCACCGTCGACATGCCCGCCGCGAGCCCCGTGACCATCTCCTGCACGCGGAACGTCGCGGGCTTGCCCGCCGGCGAGCGGTCGAACTCCGTGCCGTCGAGCAGACGGCCGACGTAGTTGATGCGGACCTTGTCCGTGCGCTGCGGCAGCGGGCCGTCGCCGGCCTTGAGCACTTGGATACCGAGGCCGCTCTCGCGCCACTGGATCGTCGGATCGGCGGCGAGTTTCGCACCGAACCAATTCTCACGTCGCTCCTCCGCGACGGACTTTTCCGGCGCCTCGGGCTGCGCCGGCTCCTTCGGTCCGCAACCGGCAAGCGCGAGCACAACGAGGAACGAGGCGATGATCACCGGACGTTTCATGCTCGCACGATGGGCGAGCCCCGAACGAAAATCAGCCTCGAAATTCCTTTTGCACCCGCGTCCTCACGGAACGGCGACATAATATCGCCGCTCCTCGTCGACCGCTGCGGAGTTGAACGCCGCGCGCAAAACTCGCAGTCTCCGCGCGTGCGAAACCTCCGCCTTCTCCGTCTCGCCGCGCTTTGGTTTCTCGCCGCAACGACCGTTTTCGCCGCATTCGAGCGTCCCTCGGACAACGAGCGCACCGGCGCGACCGGCAATCTTTACGAGGAGCCGGAACTCGTGCGCGAGCTGTTCCGAGCCGACGCGGATTTTCCGCCCATCGCGACGCCCCGGCGCGGCGACTGGCTGATGTTTCACCGTGAGCCCGGCCAAACCTTCGACGAGTATCGCGCCTCCGCGGCGATCCGCGCCGACGAGAAACGCCGCGTGATCTACCTTCTGCCGCTCGGCGAATTCCCGGCGGACGACGCGCCATCGCTCGCCGTGCTGCGCGAATACGCCGCCACATTCTTTCAGACCGAAGTCAAAATCCTGCCCGCCTACTACCCGCACGACCTCGAGTTCGACCCGCGCGAAAACGAGTTCACCCACAAGCGCCAGCGGCTCACGCGCGCGATCCACGGTTGGCTGCACGCGCGGCTGCCGGCCGACGCGTTGTGCCTTCTCGCGGTGACGATGGACGATCTCTACCCCGACAAGGAGTGGAACTACGTCTTCGGGGAAGCCACGTTCGAGGACCGCGTGGGTGTCTACAGTTTCGCCCGCTACGATCCGGCGTTCTTCGACGAAAAGCGCGGTCCCGGGTGGCGCGACCGGGCGCTGCGTCGCGCCTGCAAGATCCTCACCCACGAGACCGCGCATATGTTCGGCCTGTGGCACTGCGTCTATTTCGACTGCGTGCTGAATGGCGCTAACTCGCTCGAGGAATCCGACGCCCAGCCGCTCCACGCCTGCCCCGTCTGTCTGCGGAAATTGAAATACGCCCTGCGTTTCGACCCCGTGCGCCGCTACGAGCAACTCCGCGAGTTCTACCGCGCGCAGAAATGGTTCGAGGAGGCCGACTGGGTGACGCGGCAACTGAAACGCGTGCCGCCGCCCGCGCCGAGCCGGTAGCTCCGTTCCCGTCGTAGCAGCCGACGTGAGTCGGCTGACGCCCGCGGCGACACGTCCGTTTTTCGCCCGCAGTCCGCCGGCCGTTTCAGTCTCGCGACGGCCACGACGCGCGGACGCGCGAGACGCGCCGCGCGCTCGCACCGGTTCTTGCATCCGCTCCGCGCGCGCGGACGTAGAAATGTTCATCCCCGCACACGCACAAGCGCTCCGCTAGCCGTCCGGCCCGGTGCGCTTTGGTCGCCCGGCCCGCTGACATCCGTGCGGCGAATCACTAGGCTCCTCCGTTCCACGCCATGATATTCAATTCACTCACGTTCGTCGTGTTCTACGCCGTCGTGCTCAGCGCCTACTGGACGCTGCGCCACTGGGACGCACGCAAGAACCTCCTGCTCGTCGCGAGCTACGTCTTCTACGGAGCCTGGAATCCGCCGTTCGCGATCCTGCTCTTCGCGACCACCGCGCTCGACTTCTGGCTCGGCGCCCGCATCGCCGCGGCCGGTTCGTCCGGCGCGCGTCGCGGTTGGCTCGTCGCCAGCCTCGCCTCCAACCTGAGCATGCTCGGGTTTTTCAAATACGGAAACTTCCTCCTCGAAAACACGCAAGCGCTGCTCGGCCTCGTCGGCATCGCCTACCAGCCGCCGCACCTCGATCTGTTTCTGCCGATCGGCATTTCGTTCTACACGTTTCACTCGCTGAGCTACACGCTCGACGTGTATCGCGGCGCCACGCAGCCGACGCGCTCGCTGCGCGACTTCGTGCTCGCCGTGTCGTTCTTCCCGCAACTCGTCGCCGGCCCGATCGTGCGCGCCGCGGATTTTCTTCCGCAAGCCGTGCAACCGCCGAAGCCCGACGCGTCGCGCTTCATCTGGGGTTTGCTGCTGATGACGCTCGGCCTGTTCGAGAAAACCGTCCTCGCCGACACCTTGCTCGCGAACTCCGCCGAAAAAATCTTCGGCTTCCCAGGCCCGCTGCAAAGCCTCGACGCGTGGACCGGCGTGCTGGCGTTCTCCGGCCAGATCTTCTTCGACTTCGCCGGCTACTCGACCACCGCGATCGGCTGCGCGCTCACGCTCGGCTTCCACCTGCGCGACAACTTCCGCTTCCCTTACGCCGCGGTCGGTTTCTCGGATTTCTGGCGCCGCTGGCACATCTCGCTCTCCACGTTCCTGCGCGACTACCTCTACATCCCGCTCGGCGGCAACCGCGCCGGCGTCGTGCGCGCGGCGCTGAATCTGATGATCGTCATGTTCATCGGCGGCCTCTGGCACGGCGCCGCGTGGACCTTCGTCGCGTGGGGCGTCATCCACGGCGTGTTCCTCGTGCTTGAGCGCGTCGTGCGCGCGCTGTTCAAAGACTCCACCTGGACCGACGCCCTCGGTGTCCAACTCCTCGTCGGCGCGGTGACGTATCTCGTCGTCTGCATCGCGTGGGTGTTCTTCCGCGCGCAAAGTTTCGGCACCGCCACCGCCATCATCCTCGCCATGTTCGGACAAATCCCGAGCGGCGAAGCGATCCTGCCGACGCGCGACATTCTCCAAGTTGCGCTCGTGACCGCCGGCCTGCTCGGCGCGCACTGGCTGCTGCGCCACACGACGATGGAAGCCGTCGTCGCCCGCGCGCCCCGCTGGGCCATCACCGGCGTTTGGACCGTCATGCTCTGCTCCATCATGCTCACCCAAGGAAACGGCAATGCCTTCATCTACTTCCAATTCTGAGTTCGACTTCGCCCGCGTCGTCCCGTCCGTCCCGTGGAAAGCCGTGCTCGCGGCCGTCGTCGCGCTCACCGCGACCGCCGCCGTCGGCTGGGAATACTACGCGCGCCGCCACGGCTACTCGCCCTCGCTCAACGACACGCCCGACCTCTGGGCGCAGACGCGCGAGAAGGTGCAGCCCAACTCGCTCGTGCTCGTCGGCACGTCCCGCATGCTCTTCGACGCCGACCTCGACGTGCTCGAAAAAGCCTTCGGCCAGCGCCCCGTGCAACTCGCCCTCGCGGGCAGCTCGCCGTTCCCCGTGCTCGAGGATCTCGCCAAGAACGAGAGCTTCCACGGCACCGTGATCGTCGACATCGTGCCCGCGATGTTCCTCGCGCCGGCCGGTCCGCCGATGGAAGTTTCCCAAAAAGCGCTGAAGCGGAAACACGAGTGGAATCTCGCGCAACGCTGGAGCCATCAACTCGGCATGCTCCTCGAAGAACGCCTCGCGTTCCTCAAGCAGGAAGACCTCACGCTCGGCCAGCTCCTCCAGCGCGTGCCGATTCCCGATCGCGCCGATGCCGCCATCGGCCCCGCGCTGCCGCCCTACTTCTACACCGTCGACCGCGACCGCCGCGGCCGGATGTTCGACGAGGCGGCCGTCGTCGGCTCGCCGCTCCAGCAACGCGTCGCGCACGGCTGGCTGCCGCTCTTCACGCTGCCCCCGCCGCCGAAGTTCATTCCCGCCGACAAATTCGGCGCGATGATGGGCCAGGCGATCGAGCAGCGCTTCGAGGATACGCAAAAGCACGTCGCCGCTCTGCGTGCGCGCGGCGCGCGCGTCGTCTTCGTGCGCCTGCCGGTCGATCCGATCCTGAACGAAAAAGAGGAAAAAATCGTGCCGCTCGCCGCGGGTTGGGGTCGACTCGTCGCCGAAAACGGCGTGCCCGCGATCAACTTCGCGGACCACGCCGAACTCGCCGCGTTCAAGCTCCCCGAGTGGTCGCACCTTTCCGCGCCCGACTCGGTCGAGTTCACGCAATGCCTCGTCCCGCACCTCCGCGAAGCCGTCGAACGCGAAAACCAGCGCGTCGCGAAACTCACTGCCGCCGCAACCGGCGCGCCTTCCGGCTCGCAGTGATCTCCGTGGAGGCGGGGCCATCAGCCCCGCGAGTTCGACGCTGCGACGCTAATGCCACGCGGGGCTGATCGCCCCGCCTCCCTCTTTTCGCCCGAGCCCGCGCTCGGGCATTTTTGTCGGCGGTCGCGCCTCGCCGAGGCCTCAATGGCCCGGCTTTATTTTTGTCCTTGCTTAATTAAGTCCATGCTTAACTGTTGGCGCATGCCACGCCTCCATCGCCTGAACGCCGTCCGCCCACTCAAGAGCGGCTGCGCCGAACGCGCCTCGTTCAACGGCCCGAACACGCTCCGCGGCCACCGCCTTGCCCACATTTCCCTTATTCCGAACGCATGAATAAACCAACCGTCCTCATCACTGGCGGCACGACCGGCATCGGTCTCGCTACCGCCCAACTCCTACAAGCCGAAGGCGCGCGGGTCATCGTCACCGGCCGCAACCCGGAGACGCTTGCCGCCGCTGGCGCCACGCTGGGTCCGACCGCCGCTGTCCTCCGTTCCGATTCCGCCTCGCTCGCCGACGCCAGATCCCTGGGCAGCCAGGTCGCGCCGCACGCCGACAAGCTCGATGGCGTTTTCCTCAACGCTGGGATCGCCCGGTTTGCCCCCTTCGACGCGGTGACACCCGAGTTCTTCGACGAGCAGTTCGGGGTGAATGTTCGCGGCCTCTATTTTCAACTGCAGTCGCTGCTCCCGATGCTCGCGAATCCCAGCGCCGTGGTCCTCAACGCCTCCCTCGCGGCCGATCTCGCGCTCCCCAATAGCAGCGTCTACGCGGCCACCAAAGCTGCCGTCGCCGCCTTTGGCCGGACTCTCGCCGCCGAACTGGCGCCCCGCGGCGTGCGGCTCAACACCATTAACCCCGGACCGGTGACCACGCCCATCTTCGACAAATTGGGTCTGCCGCCCGAAGCCGTGCAGGGCTTTGTCGAACAAACGACGGCCCGGTTGCTCACCAAGCGCTTCGGCACCGCGGTCGAAGTCGCCAAGCTCGCCCGCTTCCTTCTTTCCGCCGATTCCAGCTACATCGTCGGCGCCGAAGTCCGCATCGATGGCGGTTACCGCCTCACCTGACTCTCCATCATGAAAACCAGTCCTGCACCCTCTGCCGCCCTGAAGGCGTTCGCCGCCCTCGTCCTCTCGCTCCTCGCCGCCCACACGCTCTGCGCCGGAAATAACCTCCCTCCTCCAACCATGAAGACCGAACCAAACTACACCATCTCCTTCACCGTCGAGCAGACTCCCGAACAAGTATTCGCCGCGATCAACAACGTGCGTGGCTGGTGGTCGGGAGAGATCGTGGGCATCACGGATCGACTCGGCGCGGAATTCACCTACCGCGTGCCCAACGTGCACTACACCAAACAAAGGATCACCACCCTCGTCCCAGGCCGGAAGGTCATGTGGCACGTCGTGGAGGCCGACCTCACGTTCGTGAAGGACACCGGCGAATGGAAGGGCACCGACATTGTGTTTGAGATCGCGAAACAGGGCCAAAAAACCGAGCTCCGTTTCACTCACCGCGGCTTGATGCAGAGCAACGAATGCTACGACAAATGCTCCAACGCCTGGGATGCGCTGGTGAACGGAAACCTCCGCAACCTCATCCTCACGGGAAAGACCCAACCCAGCCCGTGGTGACGCGCGCAGGCCGATTGAGCGCGCCCCGCGCCCGACGGGCCCGTCGTCCCCGTTCTGTTTCCCCCTTGCTTAATTAAGCTTTGCCTTAATTGTTTGTCGCCATGCAAACCCTCGAAGCCATCGCCGATCCGACGCGCCGCCGCATCGTCGAGCTGCTCGCCCAGCGCGAGCGCACCACCGGCGAGATCGTCGCCGAGTTCGACATGAGCGCCCCCGCAATCTCGCAACACCTGAACGTCCTCCGCGACGCCGGCCTCATCACCACCCGCGCCGAAGGCCAGACGCGCATCCAGTCGCTCAACGGCGACGGACTCGACGAACTCGCCGACTGGCTCGAACGCATGCGCAGCCTGTGGAGCCGCCGCCTCGACGCCCTCGAGCGCGAGCTGCGCGCCGACGACGCGAAGAAGAAGAAACCTTCCAAATGACCACGCCCATCAACAACGACTCCTACGCCGAGTTCCCCGCCCGCGGCGAACTCCGCATCGTCCGCCTCCTCCCCGGCCCCATCGAGCGCGTCTGGGAATTTCTCACCGATCCCGAAAAACGCTCCCGCTGGATCTGCGGTGGCGCCACCGAACCGAAAGCCGGCGGCAAAATCGTCTTCGAGATGCACCACTCGAAGCTCTCGCCGACCGAGACGCCGCCCGCGAAATACGCCCAAGTGCACGAGCCCGGCGTGACGTTCGAGGGCCGCGTGCTCCGCTACGAGCCGCCGCACGTGCTGAGTTACACGTTCGGCGCCGAGGACTCGCAGGTCACTTTCGAGCTCACGCCGCAAGGCAAACAAGTCCTCCTTGTTCTCACCCACCGCTCGACTGGCGAAGACATCCCGGAACAGAAAAACTACGCCGGCGGCTGGCACATCCACCTGGCCTTCCTCGTCGCGCTGCTCGAAGGCCGACCGACGCCCAAGCTCTGGGAAATGCACACCCGCCTCAGCGCGCACTACGAACAAGTCGTCCCGCGCTGATCGAACACCCGCCCGCGAACGTAGGGCGGCGAGTCCCTTCGCCGCCGTGGCGGCGCGGAGCGGAGTCCGCGCCCTACCCTGACCTCCTCGAACCATCACTCTTCCATGTCCACGCCCGCCACCGCTAGCATCAGCAAGCGTTTCGCCGCGTCCGCCGAGCGCGTCTTCGACGCGTGGCTCGACCCGCAGTGGCTCGGCCGCTGGATGTTCGGCCCCACCGTGCGCGACGAGAAAATCGTCCGCCTCACGAACGACCCGCGCGTCGGCGGACAGTTTTTGTTCGTCGTCGATCGCGCGGGCACGACCGTCGACCACGTCGGCGAATACCTCGTGCTCGAGCGCCCGCACCGCCTCGTGTTCACGTGGGCGATGCGCGATATGCTGCCCACCACCAGCAAAGTCACCGTGCAAATCGAGCCGCTCGGTGACGCCGCCTGCCAGCTCACGCTCCACCATGAAATGGCGCCCGATTGGGCCGCCTTCGCCGATCGCGCCGCCGCTTCCTGGCAAAAGATGGCCGACGCTCTCGAACGCGCGCTGAGCTCCTAACGCACAGTCGCGCCCCGTTCTCTCCCTGCCCGCGTGCGACCGCACGCCGCAGCTACCGCTTTGCCCAGATTTTTCCCATGAAAACCAAAACCACGCCTGCTCCCCGCATCGTCTCACCCGCCGAGTGGCTCGCCGCCCGGCTCGAACTGCTCCGCGCCGAAAAGGAACTCACGAAACAGCGCGAGGCGCTCGCCGCGCGCCGCCGCGCCCTCCCCTGGCAGCGCCTGCCGAAGCCCTACGTCTTCGAAAGCGTCGACGGCCCCGTCACGCTCAACGACCTCCTCGGCGAACGCAGCCAGCTCATCGTCTACCACTTCATGTTCGGCCCCGGCTGGGGCGAGGGCTGCAAGAGCTGCTCGTTCGTCTCCGATCACTTCGACGGCATGCTGCCGCACCTCCGTGCCCGCGACGTGTCGTTCGCCGTCGTCTCGCGCGCGCCGCTGAGCGAACTCCTGCCGTTCAAGCAGCGCATGGGCTGGCAGTTCAACTGGGTCTCGTCGCACAGCAACGATTTCAACTACGACTTCCATGTGTCGTTCACGCCCGAGGAAATCGCCGCCGGCAGGATCCGCTACAACTTCACCGACCTCCCGTCGTTCCCCTTCGAGGAGGCGCCCGGCTTCAGCGTGTTCGTGCGCAACGCCGCGGGCGAACTCTTCCACACCTACTCGACCTACAGCCGCGGCTTCGAGCACCTGATGAACACCTACAACATCCTCGATCTCGTGCCGAATGGCCGCGACGAGGAGGGCCTCGAGTATCCGATGGAGTGGGTGCGCTACCACGACCGCTATGAAGTTCCCGCCGTCACCGCCTGAGCGTTCGTGGCGCACGCGCGTCCGGCGAATCGCGCCAGTCGCGCTCTTCGCCGTCGCGCCAAAGGGAGTGTGCTGTCTCGCCGCTTTTGCCGCGAGCGGCGCGCTCTTCGGCCGCGAGCTGTGCGGCGCCGCCGAGTCCCCGGCCGCCGCGCTGTTGCCGTGGCTCGCCGGCGCCTTCGGCGGCAGCGCGCTCTGGCTCTGGCAACACCGCCGCGCCAGTCGGTGAAACGCCCCGGCGCGCCCCCGGGGATTCCCGGCGTCGCGTCTCCGCGACAGCGCCCCGGCGGCCCGCCCCGCCGCCCTCACCGAGCGCGGCGCCGCTCCTTTGACGGAGCGGTCGGACGCCGCGTTCGCGAAACTTTTTTTCGCGTCGCCGCGCCCTGAAATTTGAACGCGCCAAAACAGCGCACCGGCGCCGAAGCGCGTCCGTTCGCGCGCCCGCTTCGTCGACAGGAACTTCGATAGCGCGCTGGACTGCGCTCCCGGATTTTCTCTTGGCGCATCGTGCATTTTGCACCCTCCGTTTCACTCGGGAAATTGCGAGATTCGGCTGGCGTTTCCGTCGGGGAGTTTTCTGGTGTGACATCGGAAATCCCCGATGCCACGCCACCCGAAAAATCCCCGACCCTCCGCCCGGTTTTTGCGCGTCTCCGCGACGCTGCGCCGGGTCGTTTTCGTGTCGCTGCTCGCCATCGCTCCGTTCGCCGCCCGCGGCATGGAGCTGAGCCACGAGCCGCAGACGATCGCCCGCTTCAAGTCCAGGATCGCCGCGAGCATCCGCGCCGATCACCCCGCCATCGTCCCCGTCGCCGACGCGATCCGCCAGGTGACGACGAATCCGCTCGAGCAACTCGTGATGGTCAACGACGTCACGCACCTGCTCGTCGACTTCGACGACGACTGGCGCGTTTACGGGCGCGACGAGTATCACGCCACGCTCGACGAGATGATCCAAAACCGCCGCGAGCACGGCTGGCTCTACCTGCGCGACGACTGCGACGGACGCGCCGTGTTCGCCGCGCACCTGCTCGCCTCGCTCGGCATCAAGTATCGCCTCGAAGGCTCGCGCATCCGCGCGCACGCCTGGGTCGTCGCCACGATCGACGGCACCGACTACGACATCCTCGACTTCCAACCCGAGGGCGCGCCGACCGGATCGACCGCCTACAAGCTTTTCAACTGGATGCTCCGCGCGCCGAACCACCCGCCGATGTTCGAGTGGCGCCGCGCGTGGGCGCAGCGCACGAACTTCGACGTCGCCTCCGGCATCCGCCTCGGCCTGCTCGGCGTGGACTCCGTCGCCGGCAATCTCCGCGAGCGCCGCGCCACCGACTGGGCCCGCCTCGCCCCCGGCGTCGCTGTCACGCCCCCCGACAATCGCGCGCTCTCCGCGCAGACCGCCGGCTTTCCGTTTGGCGAGCCGCTGCAGCCGAGCGGCCACTCCGGCGCGCTCGCCGGCGAAATCGCCGCGCCGCAGAAGTAGGACCGGCTTCAGCCGGTCCAATCGGCCCCTCGCTCGCGCACGCACGCGCGCGCGTCTCGCCGCGACCGCTCCGCCCGAAGCCAGACCAACCGCCCCGGCCTGCGCTCACACATTCGGTCGCCGCTCGTCGAGTCGCGCGAGCAACTCCGGAAACGCCTCGCCGATCGGCGATGTCGCGAGATAGGCGGCGGCCTTTTCTTTGAAACCCCGCGCACGCAACGTCGCGTAGACGTGCAGCTCGAATTGCGCGCGCAACACCGCATGCGCCTCCGTCAGCCCAAGCGCCTCCATCAGGAACAGCAGCGCCTCGATCGTCGAAAACCGCCCCGCACCCGCCTGGGTGCGCAGCCAGTAGCGGCTCTCGCCCTCCATCGGCAGCCGCACGCGCCGCCCCCAGGTCCCGACGTGCCGCGCCATCTCCGTGGATTGCACCCACGTGCCGTCGAGCAGCAGCACTTGCAGCGTCTCCGCGCGCGGCGCCGGCCCGGTGGGCAACGCCTCGCCTTGCGGGTGCAGCACCCACAACTCGCGGCCGGGCTGCACGACTTGCTCGCGCGTCGGCGTGGTTTCGCGGCCGATCAGGTGCCGGCCGGAGGCCGGCATAACGCGCTTGATCAAATGCCCCGTGCTGCTCGGCCGGTAGCTTTCCATCACGTGCATCAGCACGTCGACTCGCAATGGCGACTCCACCGCGCGCTCGCCCGCGCAAATGCACCAGCGCGGTGGCAACTGGCAGCGCGTGCAGCGGGGAGTTTCGCGAAGGACGACGGAGCGGGACACGCCCCCAGCCCGCGGCAAACCGCCCGCGCGGTCAATCCCGCGCTGCGCGCCGCCGCATGAGCGCACCCGCCGCCGCGAGCGCGCCGCCGAGGCCGAGCAACGCCGTCGTCGTCGGCTCCGGCACGGTCAGCGGCGCGGACTCGAACACGATGTTGTCCATCCCGATGTCCCAGTCGTTGCCCCACTGAATGCGCAGCGTGCCGGGCACGAAAAGATTTGGGGTGAAGCTCGAGTGCTGCGGCCCGTTGCCGTCGCCTTCCACGCCGCCTCCCTGCGTCGCAACGTAGTCGAGCACGACGTTCCCGGCCGCATCGAGGATGCGCAGCGTGCTGTTCGTGCGGTCGACGTGCGAGTAGCCCGCCATGTCGAAGCTGATCAGCCGCACGCCGCAGCCCGCCGCCGGCACGAACGCGATCTCGGCCGCGTAGCCGTTCTCCTCCGGATAAACCACTTTGCTCAGGTCGCCGTAGTCCGCGTTCCAGAATTCCACGAAATTGTTGAGCGTCGCGTCCGTGCCGACCGTGAAGGTGCGATATTGCACGTCGGGGATGTTCGCATCGAAACCGTCGCCGTAACTCGCCGGAAGCGCGGCGTAGTTCGCGAGCGTCAGCGCGTCGAAATCCAGCACCGCCTGAGCCGCACCCGGCGTCGCGCCGGCACAAAAAAAGGCGACGCATCCCAGCGACAGCATGACGACCCGGCTCATCGCGACGCAGGATGCGAGTCCGGTCCAGCGCGTCAAACTGGCAGATGTCCTCCCTGGCCCCTAGGTAAACGCCCCGATTTTTCGCGTGCGCGCGCACGGCTCCGGTGCGGCGTGGTCAAAGCCGCCAAGCCCGACCGCGCCGCGCGGCGTCCGGCCGGCGACACGTTCCCATCCGCACAACCCGTTCCCATGAAAGCAATCCTCGCTCTCCTCCTCGTCGGCGCGCTCGCATTCACCGCCTGCAGCCGCACGCGCAACCGCTCCTCCGAAACCGGCGCAAGCAACGCCAGCTCGTCCGCGGCCAGCGCCGCCTCCGCCCCAGCCACCACCGACAACTGGAACGAACTCCGCTCCTACTCCTTCGAAAAGCGTAGCGAGTTCAACGCCAGCCTCACCGCGATGAGCGCCAAGATCGATGCCGAGGTCAGCCAGCTCCAAGCCGACGCCTCGAGCGCCATCGCCTCGCAATCCCGCAAGGACGCGATCGCCCAGGTGAAGAGCGACAAGGCCGCCTTCGACGAAAAATCCGCCGCCCTCGCCCGTGCCACACAGGACACCTGGAATCAAGCGCGCGACGAAGCGGCCGCCGCGTGGGACAAACTTCAGGCCTCCATCGCGAAAGCGCGCGCGGAGCAGTGAGGCGGAAACATGTCCGCCGTCCCCGGGGCGCCGTCACGCGGCGCCCTTCCTGCGAACGCGGCGTCGTTCTCGCGAGCGCAGTGCGGCTGCGCTCCCAAACTTTCCCTGCACGACGCGCGCGAAACGCTCGTCGTCGCCACCGGCATCCGGGCGATTTCACCCGGCAGCCGGACTTCGCTGCGGTCCGGCTCCCGCGTTTCTGGGGCGGAAAACCCACAGCCGCGCTGGGCAAACTTTCGCATGCTTTTCGCAGAACCAATCCGTGCATTTCCACGTCTTACCGCTAACATGACGACGAGCCTCGTGAGCAATTCCGTGCCAGCACCCTCGCTTCCCACCCCCGGTCGGCCGCTGCGCATCCTCTATGCAGACGACATGAAGGAGCTTCGCGAGCTCATCACGATCGTGCTCGGCCGCGAGGGCCACACCGTGGAGACCGCACCGAACGGCAGCGCCGCGCTCCAACAGCTCGCCTCGGCTCCGCACGACTACGACCTCGTCATCACGGACCACCACATGCCCGAGATGAACGGCCTCGAACTCGTCCGCCGCCTGCGCGAACAGACCTTCAAGGGCAAGGTGATGGTCTTCAGCTCCGAGATCAGCCCCGTCATCCAGGAAAAATACCGGCAGCTCGCCGTCGATCGCATCCTGCCGAAGCCGATTTTCCCGACGCAGCTCCGCAACTCGCTGCGCGAACTCTACGCCGCACCGTCGCCCGCCGTGTAGCCAGTAGCGCGGTGCTTCAGCCCGCGCAGCATCGTCTCCCGCGCGGGCTAAAGCACCGCGCTACACCCGGCCCCCGCTGGCGAAAACTGTAGAAGCGGCTTCACGCCGCGATCGGTTCGCGGCGTAAAGCCGCTCCTACAAAAAACCGCCGCCCGCGCCGATCTCCCGCCGATGCGCGCGACGCCGCGACGGTTGCATCCCCCCCCGGTCGCACTCGTCGGCGGCACGACGGCGTTGGTCGAACCGCGCTTGCCGTCGCGCCGGCGAATCCGCACGTTGCCCCGAAACGCACCACACCATGACGTTTCGCCCTACCCTCCTGACCATCGCGTTCGGCGCGGCGCTCACCGCGCTCGCCACCGACCCGGCCGCCTCCCCTATGAACGACAACCCGCTGCTGACCCCGAGTCCGCTGCCGCTGCAATACCCGCCGTTCGACAAGATCAAGAACGAGCACTTCCTGCCCGCCTTCGAGCAAGGCATGACCGAAAACCTCCAGGAGGTTGAAGCCATCGCCAACAACCCCGCCGCACCGACCTTCGACAACACGATCGTCGCGCTGGAAAAATCCGGCGAGCTCCTCGGCCGCGCCAGCCGCGTGTTCTTCAACCTCAACGGGACGCTCACCAACCCGGAGATGCAGAAGATCCAGCGCACGCTCGCGCCCAAGCTCGCGGCGCACGGCGACGCGATCAACCTCAACCCGGTGCTCTTCGCCCGCGTGAAGGCGCTCTACGAAACGCGCGACACGCTCGGCCTCGACCCGGAATCGAAGCGCCTGCTCTGGCGTTACTACAAGGACTTCGTCCGCGCCGGCGCCAACCTCTCCGCCGCCGACAAGGAGACGCTGAAGAAGATGAACGCCGAGCTCGCCACGCTCGGCACGACCGTCAACCAGTTCATCCTGAAAGAGCGCGACGCCTCCGCCGTGCTCATCGACACCCGCGCCGAACTCGACGGCCTCACCGACGCGCAGATCGGCACGATGGCCGAAGCCGCCAAGAAAGCCGGACACGACGGGAAGTTCCTCGTCGCCCTGCAAAACACCACCGGCCAGCCGCCGCTCACCGATTTGAAGAACCGCGCCACGCGAGAGAAGATCATGGCCGCCTCGTTCGCCCGCGGCAGCCGCGGAGGCGAGTTCGATCTCCGCGCCACCGTCGCCCGCATCGCCAAGCTCCGCGCCGAACGCGCCAATCTGCTCGGCTACCCGACGCACGCCGCTTTCCAACTCGACGAACAGACCGCCGGCTCGGTCGACGTCGTCAACAAACTCCTCGCCCAACTCGCCGGCCCCGCCGTCGCCAACGCCAGGAAGGAAGCCGCCGACATGCAGGCCATCGTCGACGCGGAAAAGGGCGGCTTCCAGATCGCTGCGGGGGACTGGCAGCTCTACTCGGAAAAAGTCCGCCAGGCGCGCTACGCCTTCGACGCCTCGCAGCTCAAGCCCTACTACGAGCTCAACCACGTGCTCATCGACGGCGTGTTCTACGCCGCGCACCGCCTCTATGGCCTCAGCTTCAAGGAGCGCCACGACCTGCCCGTCTACGAGCCGACCGTGCGCGTGTTCGACGTGTTCAACGAGGACGGCTCGCAACTCGGCATCTTCCTCGCCGACTACTACGCGCGCTCGAACAAAAACGGCGGCGCCTGGGCCAACGCCTACGTTTCGCAATCGAAGTTGCTCGGCACGATGCCCGTCATCGCGAATCACCTGAACATCCCGCAACCGCCCGCCGGCGAGCCCACGCTGCTCACGCACGACTTCGTGCGCACGATGTTCCACGAGTTCGGTCACGCGCTGCACGGCCTGTTCTCCAACGTGAAATACCCGCGCTTCGCCGGCACCGCTGTCCCGCGCGACTTCGTGGAGTATCCCTCGCAGGTGAACGAAATGTGGGCCGACTGGCCGGAGATTCTCCAAAACTACGCGAAGCACTACCAAACCGGCGCGCCGATCCCGGCCGAACTCCTCGCGAAGGTGAAAGCCGCTGAGAAATTTAACCAAGGCTTCGCCACCACCGAATACCTCTCCGCCACGCTCCTCGACCAAGCCTGGCACCAGCTCAAGCCCGACGAAGTCCCCGGCGCCGACGGCGTGCTCGATTTCGAAGCCGCTGCGCTCCGGAAAGCCGGCGTCGACTTCGCGCCCGTCCCGCCGCGCTATCGCACGACCTACTTCTCGCACGCCCTCACGAGCTACTCCGCCGGTTACTACTCCTACATCTGGAGCGAAGTCCTCGATGCCGACAGCGTCGAATGGATGAAATCCCACGGCGGCCTGAAGCGCGAGAATGGCGACCACTTCCGCCAGGCGCTCCTCTCGCGCGGCGGCAGCGAAGACGCCATGAAGCTCTTCCGCGACTTCACCGGTAAAGACCCGTATCTCGAGCCCCTCCTCGAACGCCGCGGCCTGAACGCGAAGAACTGAGCGAACGCCGCACGCGCGCACCGCATTGCCTCTCGAGCCGCCGGCAAGAAACGCCGGCGGCTTTTGTTTTCCTCAACAGATCAGCGCAGCCCTTCGGCGTAGGGCCGGTTTCCAACCGGCCCAAAGGACTCGCCCATCCGCGCAGGCCAGTCGGAGACTGGCCCTACTCACGCCTCGTCGCTCCACTCCCGCTCCGTCACCCTTCCGGCCCCGCCGCGACAAGACTCTCGCTCTCGCACCCGGGCGGAAACATTTTGCGTCCGCACGCGTCTCAATGCCCATGCGCCCCTCGCATCTCGGTCTCTTTCTCGCCGCGGTCCTCGCGTTCGCCACCGCCGCCTTCGCCGCGGACGGCACCGGTGGTTTCATTGTCACGCTCAGCTCCGAGCAGCAATCTACCGCCGGCCTCACGCATCTCTCCGCCGACGAGCAGACGATGATCAACACCCTCGTCGCCCGCGAAGTCGCTCTCGCCCGCCAAGGCAACGTGAAGGCCTTTGCCGGCACATTCAGCTCACGTCGCAAGCCCGCCGAGCGCGCCGCCGCCGGCCTCGATCGCCTCTCGCCCGCCGAACTCGAGCAACTCGATCTCCTCGTCGCCAACGCCATCGCTGCCGGCCCCGCGCAAGCGACGCTCCCCCGCCGCATCAAGCCGAGCGACGTCGCGCGCAACGACCGCCTCGAAATCCACGGCGAAGTCACTCTCGCCTACGGCTGGGGCCGCGGCGGCCGCGACATGCGCGCGGGCTCGCTCTACACCGAAATCTACGACAAGGAAACCGGCCTCACACTCGGCCTCGGTTACAGCCAATTCTCCGGCGACGGCTGGTGGGGCTACGGCGATCCTTACGCCTACGACGACGACTACATGCCGACGCGATACATGAGCGTGGGACGCATCGGCGGCGGTTTCGGTCCCGGCGGAGCCGGCGGCTGCCGTCGTCACTGAAACTGTAGCGGCGGTCTATGACCGCCGAAAAGGGCACCGCATCACATTCTCCCGCGGTCACAGGCCGCCACGACAAAACAGCCGAAGCCCGCGACTCCGAGCGCGTGAACCCGCGCGCGAAGCGCAAGACCGCCCGCTCACCGTTCCGGCGCGGCGCCGATCGTCAGGTGCGACGTCACCGTCAGCACGCCTTCCGTCGATTGCGCCTGTTGCAGCGCACGGTCGGCCAACTCCTGACTCAGCACGGTCCCGTCGAGCACCACCCGACCGTCCTGGCAACTGACGCTGATCGCGCCCGCCGCGAGCTCTCTATCGAGCGCAAACTTGCTCTTGATGACCGTGATGACCCGCGCGTCGTCGATCCGATCGCCGGCGACTCGCGCCTTCTCCTGCAAAGTGTCGCCCGCGCGGGCGACGTTGTCGCGCACGTCGTGCACGGTGTCGCGCGCGCCGGCCCTCGCGTCGGAGCGGTTTTCGCGTGGCGGCGTCGCCGCACTCGTATCGCGTTCGCCGGAACTCCGCGCCATCGGCGACGGCGCGCGCACGGTGAGGAGGTAGACGAGGATGCCGATGACCACGAATGCGAGGAGGAATCTCATGCCTGTTGCCGACAACACGCCGCCGCCACGGTTCACGACGCACGAATCGGGTTTCCCCCGAAAAACCTGCCGTCGGCGCACCGGTCACATTTTTGCCGCATACGCGCGGGCGCACTCGAACGCCTCGTGCGGCGGCCACCGATGCGCACACCCCGCTCCACCCCGGATTCCAAACCCGCCATCCCGAAAAGACGGCGCGCACGCCTCTACGTCCGGCGACTCGGTCACTACGTCGTGCGCGGCGTTCTCGTGCTCGCGCCGATCGCCATCACACTCGCCGCGCTCGGCTGGCTGTTTCGCTCGATCGACAATCTCCTCCAGCCTTACGTCCAGATTCCCGGCGCCGGCTTCGTTTCGGTTTTCCTCCTGATCCTGTTCGTGGGTTGGGTGAGCGAGTTCTGGGTCATCGAACGCATCATCGACATCCTCGACGAATGGCTCGCGCGCGTGCCCGGCGTGCGGCTCGTCTACGCGCCCGTGCGCGATTTCCTCAACGCCCTCGTCGGCCGCGAGCGGCGCTTCAACCGCACCGTGCTCGTGCGCCTCTTCGACACCGACGTCTGGGCGATCGGCTTTTTGACCGGCGAGGACATCGCAGCCTTCGAGCTCGGAGCGGACTTCGTCGCGATCTACGTCCCGCAAGCCTACAACGTCGCCGGCCAGCTCTACCTCGTGCCGCGCGACCGCGTCCGTCCGCTGGAAAAACTCAGCGCGGGCGACGCCATGCGCTACGCCGTGACCGGTGGCGCCGTCGATCCCTCGACGAACGGCGCCACGCCCGTGCCGCTGCCATGACGCGTCCGGGCGGACGGGGCTTTACGCGCCGACGTCAAACGCGCGCCGAGCGTCGGGGCGTCAGCCGCTTCCACTCGTTCCACCGCTCCCGCGCGTCGCGCACTCGTAATTCCGCATTGGCGCGACTCGTCGGTTGCGCAAAACTCGCCCGCATGTCTCTCGACACCGCCGACCTGCTCGACCGCTTTCTCCGCTACGTTCAGATCGACACGCGCTCGGATCCCGCTTCGTCGGATTGTCCCAGCACGCCGGTGCAATGGGCCCTGCTCCGCCTCCTCGAACGCGAGCTCCGCGAACTCGGTGCCGCCGACGTCGAGCTGACCGACCACGGCTACGTGCTCGCCACGATTCCCTCCACGAGCCCCGCGACCGCACCGGTCATCGCGTGGTGCGCGCACGTCGACACCGCCCCGAATCTCCCCGGCGCCGCGAAACCCATCGTGCACCGCGCCTACGACGGCCGGCCGATTGTGTTGCCCGACGACCCGGCGCAAACGCTCACCGTCGAGACGACGCCCTTCCTGCGCGACGCGATCGGTCAGGACGTCATCACCGCGAGCGGCACGACTCTGCTCGGCGCCGACGACAAGGCCGGCGTCGCCGTCGTGATGAGCGCTGCGCGCCACCTGCTGCGCAACCCCGGTATTCCGCACGGCAAAATTCGCCTCTGCTTCAACCCCGACGAGGAAATCGCCCGCGGCATGACCAAGCTCGACCTCGCGCAACTCGGCGCTCAATTCGCCTACACGCTCGACGGCGCCGAGCGCGGCGAGATTTGCTTTGAGACGTTTTCCGCCGATGCCGCCGAAGTGACGATCACTGGCGTCGCCGCGCATCCCGGCTGGGCGAAGGACGTGATGGTGAATGCGCTTCGCCTCGCCGCGCGCTTCGTCGCCGCGCTGCCGATGGAAAAATCCCCCGAGCGCACGAGCGACCGCGACGGTTTCATCCACCCGATCGCCTGCAGCGGCTCCGCCGAGCACGCGGTGCTGCGCTTCATCCTGCGCGATTTCGAGCTCGCCGGACTGGCCGCACACCACGCCATGCTGGAAAAAATCGCCGCCGAGCTGCGCGCCGCCGAACCGAAGGCGCGCATCGAGATCAAGTTCACCGAGCAATACCGCAACATGCGCTACTGGCTCGAAAACGACATGCGCCCCGTCCGCCTCGCCGAGGAAGCCGCGCGCCGCGCCGGCGTCACGCCGTTCGCGCAGCCGATCCGCGGCGGCACCGACGGCTCGAACCTCACGCAGCGCGGCCTGCCGACGCCGAACATTTTCACCGGCATGCACGAGGTGCACAGCCAGCGCGAGTGGGTGACGTTGCAGGACATGCAGAAATCCGCCGAAACGCTCCTGCACCTCGCGCAACTCTGGGCGAGCGGCGCCTATTGAGCCTCGCGCGATAGACTGACGCTCACGAAGCGGAAGGTAGGGCGGAGCGGCCCGCTCCGCCGCGAGAGTGATATCACGTTCCCGGCGCACCGGGCCGGCGACGAGTGCGATGCCTCGGCGGTGCGCCTTACCTGTCAGTCTGATACGCGAGGCTTAGTAGGGCGCGGAGCGCGCGACCGCGGGCAGCCGGCAAACAAGTAGGGCCAGTCTCTGACTGGCCTGCGCCGCCTCTGCCGTTCGGTCAAAGACCGGACCTAGGCCAAAGGGCTGCGAGGCAGCACGGGAGGTATTCAGGCACAGCCCGAGCGCTGTCGCTCGTCGCAAAGTCACCGTCGTCGATCGACGCTTCATCGACCGTGCCCGACCGAGCGTCGCAATCGCGTCGCCTCCTGAGCCGCGATCGCCTCTCCTGCCCGCCATGCGCTTTCCGCCCCTCCCCGCGCTCCTCGCGCTCGCCGTCGCGGCGGCGAGCGCGGCCGACTCTCAGCCGACCTCCTCAGCCGTGCCGCACCCCGCGCCGGCGACGCCCGATCCGATCGAAGGCCGCTGGACCGGCACGATCACCGCGCCGCAAGGCACCGTCGAGGAGTTCGGCCTTGAATTTTTCCGCAGCAAAAAGGGCACGCTGATCTTTCGCCTGAATTCCCCGGCGATGTTCACCTACGCACACCCGTTCGGCATTCCGGTCGAGGCCGATGGCGCCGGGCGTTACCGCATCGAACCGAACTTCGCGATCGATCTCACCCGCGCCGGCGACGAACTCACCGGCACCTTCGGCGCCGGCAAGCTGCCGCTCGCGCTCCATCGCGGTGGCGAGTGGTCGACGAAACCGCCGGCGCCTCACCACCCGCCCGCCCCCGCGCCGCTCTGGACGCACCCGCTCGGCGCGCCGACCTGGGCGCCGCCGGTCGTGCACGGCGACGCGATTTATATCGGCGCGAGCGACGGCAAATTTCATGCCGTGCGCGCGAGCGACGGCGCGGCGCTCTGGACTTACGCCGGCACGGCTCGCATCGATGGCCGCGCGGTGGTGACGGACGAATCGATCTATTTTATCGACGGAAAAATCAATCTCGTCGCGCTCGCTCGCGCCGACGGCACTCTGCGCTGGTCGACACCGCTGCACGACGAACAGCTCGCCGGCAAACCCGCGCCCGATAATCCGACGTTCAACCGCCGCGCGGCGTTTCCGCTGTGGCTCGATGGCGTGCTTTACTGCGGCTCGAGCGACGGCGGTCTCTACGCTGTCGACGCAACGACGGGCAAAAAACTGTGGCGCCACGACGCGCGCGCCGCGATCTTCTCCGGCATCGGCCGGCATGGCGCCGACCTGCTCACGTTCGGCACGATGGACGGCTCCGTCGTCATCCTCGACCGCCGCACACAGAAGGAAACCTTTCGCGCGCAAACCGGCGGCGGCGTGGTGACGGTGCCGCTCGTCGTCGGTGACAAGGTCATCGCCGGCAGCCGCGACTACATGCTTTACGGCTTCAATCTCGCCGATGGTTCCGTCGCGTGGCGCTACTCGTATTGGTTCTCGTGGATCGAATCCACGCCCGTGCTCCGCGACGGCGTGCTCTACGTCGGCGCGTCGGATTACTCGCGCGTCACCACTCTCGATCCGGCCAGCGGCAAAGAAAAATGGTCCACGAAAGTCCACGGTATGAACTGGGGTTCGCCGCTCGTGACGGACGATGCGGTGTTCACCGGCACGGTCGCGCAACACATGGCGGGCACGGTGATCGCGCATCGCGGCAGCATCGCGGCGCTCGACCGGCGCACTGGCGCGTTCAAGTGGCGGCTCGTCGCGCCCGAAGGCGTGGAAGGATCGTTCACCGGCTACGCCGGCACGCTCGCGCTCGCCGGCGACAAGATCATCGCCGCCGGCTTCGACGGAAACCTCATCGCACTGCCGGCCAAGTAGGGCCGGTTTCCAACCGGCCCAAAACGCTTCCGCCGCGGTCGCCATCGGCGAAGTCTGGCACGAGCGACCGCGAGCGAACGTCCGCGCACGATCCCGGCGGTCATAGACCGCCGCCACGGGATCCGCGTGATTCGCGGGCGTCCTTGGGCCGGTTGAAAACCGGCCCTGCTTCACATCGCCACCGCGCCGACCGTCAGCTTGTCGCCGAGGCGCTGGAGCGCGCGGTCGTGCACGACGGGCATCGCCGCCTCGAGCAGCTCGGGCGTGAAGCCCCACTCGCGCAGGAAACTGCCGTGCACCGTCGTGAGGAAGCCCTCCTCGGTGACGCCGGGCCCGAGCGAGGTCGCGAGGTATTTCGCGGCGTGCAAATGCGCGAGCAGCGGCAGCGCTTCCGCTGGCGCCTCGGTCGGGCGCGTGAGAAATTCGGCGGTGAGCTGAAACACCTTCGGAAAATGCCAGGCTTCGAGCAGCTTCTTCGTCGCGTCGGCGTGGTGGTATCCCAGCACGGCGCGCTCGGCTTGATCCCAGGTGCATTGCATGCGCTCGCGGAAGGCGCGCACGGCCGGATAGAATTCGTTGCACGAGTGCGCGAGCGCCAGTTTGCCGAGATCGCACACGAGGCCCGCGGTGTAGGCGAGCTGCGGATCGATGCGCTCGGTGGTCGACGCGAGCACTTCGCCCGCGATGGCGGTAATGAGCGCGTGGCGCGAAAAATCGCCCGGTTCCCAACGCAGGCCTTGCTGGCCGCCCTCCCAGCGGCTCACGAGCACGAGCGCGGCGAGGCGGTAGATTTCCTTGGCACCGAGACGGAACACCGCGGCTTCGACCGTCTCGACCGTGCCGCGCGCGAACATCGCCGAGTTGGCGAGGCGCAGCGTCGCCGCCGCGAGCGACGCGTCGAGCGAGATGAGCCGCTCGATCTCCGCGGCCGAGCTGTCATCGGCCTGGAGCGCGATGGCGAGGCGGGGCAGCAATGACGGAGAACACGGGAGGCGCAGCGCTTTTTCGCAGACTTGCTCGAGGGTCGGAGGCGGTGTGGTCGAAGACATTTTTCAGAGGGAAACTCCGTAATACGGAGCTTGCGTTAGGCGGCGGCAGCCTGAAGCAGCGACGCCGGGTCGAGGATGAGGGCGATGTTGCCGTCGCCGAGGATGGCGCCACCGGCCACACCGGGGAGGCCTTGCATGAACGCGCCGAGATTCTTGATCACGACCTCCTGCTTGCTCACCATCTCGTCGACGAGGAGCGCCGAAACGCGGCCCGAGTGCTCGACGATGACGACGATGCCGTCCCACGGTTGCGTGGCGTCGGCCGGGATGCCGAAACGGCGGTGCAGGCGGTGCAACGGGAGAATTTTGCCGCGCAGTTCGAGCACTTCGCCGGTGCCGTGCACGGTGGTGATCGAGTCCTTCGTCGGGCGCATCGCCATCTGCACGGAGGTGCTCGGCAGGATGAATTTGTCGGCACCGACGCGCACGACGAGGCCGTCGATGATCGCCATCGTGAGCGGGAGCTTGATCTTGAACGTCGAGCCTTTCCCCACCTCGGAGGTGATCTCGATCTTGCCGCGCAGCTTCTCGATGTTGCGTTTCACGACATCCATGCCGACGCCACGGCCGGAGACGGCGGTGACTTTTTCGGCGGTGGAGAAACCCGGCGCGAAGATCAGCGCGTAGCATTCCTCGCGGGTGAGGCTGGCGTTCGGCGCGAGGATGCCCTTTTCGACGGCCTTCTTGAAAATCTTGTCGGGATCGATGCCGCGGCCGTCGTCCT
The DNA here is from genome assembly GCA_016187945.1 of Opitutia bacterium. Lineage (GTDB taxonomy): Bacteria > Verrucomicrobiota > Verrucomicrobiia > Opitutales > Opitutaceae > Didemnitutus. The sequence goes on along the minus strand of JACPIT010000002.1, from coordinate 43,212 downwards.
TGAGCTCGATGACGATGTTGCTGCCCTGGTGGTAGGCGCTGAGGTGCACCGTGCCCTGCTCGGACTTGCCGGAGGCGACGCGCACGTCCGGCAACTCGAGGCCGTGGTCGAGCGCGTTGCGGACCATGTGGACCATCGGATCGGCAATTTCCTCGACGACGGTGCGGTCGAGCTCGGTGTCTTCGCCGCTGACCTGGAAATGGACCTTCTTGCCGAAATTCCGCGCGAGGTCGCGCGAGAGGCGCTCCATTTTCTGGAACGTCGGCTTGATCGGAATCATCCGCAGCGACATCGCGGTGTGCTGGAGTTCCTTGGCGATCCGGGAAAGCTGCGCGACGTTGCGTTGCATCGGCGAGCCGTCGTCGCAAATGCCGCGCGCGGACTCGATGAGCTGGCTCTGCACGATCACGAGTTCGCCGACGACATCCATGAGCGAGTCGAGTTTCTCGGTGTTGACGCGCACGGTCTGGCCGCCCGCGGTGGCTTTGGCGGAAGCTTGGTTCTCGATGGCGTTGGCGGCGGAAGTCGTGGCCGCGGCGGGCGCGGTCTCCGGCGCGGGCGCAACCGCGGCTGTTGCAGCAGCCGGCGCCTCGGACGCGATCGGAACGACGGGCGCGGCGGCGGGCGCGGGTTTCGGAGCGACCGGAGTCGGAGCAGCCGGAGCCGTGGGCGCATCGCCGCGCGCGAGCGCTTTCACGGCGACGACGAGATGGCTGACGGGGACGATCGTGCTCGGCAGATGCCCTTTTTCGAGCGCCATGGCGATCTGCTGCGTGAGCTGTTGCAACGCGTCGCGACTGCGGAGGATTTCCGTGATGATCGCGGGCGTGAGGCGGAGCTCGCGGTTGCGCGCGAGATCGAGCAGCGACTCGACTTCGTGGGCGAGGGTCTGCATCGGCACGAGGCCGAGGAAGCCGGCGTTGCCCTTGATCGTGTGAAACGAGCGGAAGATCGAGTTCAGCGCCTCCGGGTCGTCCGGCCGCTGGTCGAGGACGAGGAGCGCCGCCTCGATCTGTTGCAGGTGGTCGACCGCTTCGGCGTAGAACTCGGTGAGCAGTTCCTGGTTTTCGGCGAAGTGCAGCTCGAGCATCACGTCGGCCGGCGCGTGTTCCGCCTCGGCGGCGGACGCGGCGGCGGCGGGAGCGGCGGGCGCGGCGGTTTCGCCGGCAAACGGCGCGGGCGCGCGGCCGGCCTTGGCGGCTTCGAGCGCCTCGGGCAGCCAGCCGATCAAGCGGCGCAATTCGGCCAGCGTCGGCTCGTCGAAGGGCTGCGCGGCGTCGAGGCGCTTGTCGATGAGGCCGTGCACGGCCGCGATCGCGTCGCGCAGCGCCGGCTCGTCGGTGCAACGCTCGCGCATTTCGCCGAGCAGACTGTAGGACGGGATGAGACCGTCGTCGCGCCCGGCTTGGGCGAGAATGGATTCGGCCGCCAAACGACTCAGCGAGTCATCGAGCGCTTGGAAGGATTCCGGAGCGAGGGGCATTGGAAAAGGATTGGATCCGCTTGCTCTGTCATCGGCGCGTTGGCGGAAAACCTTAGCTCTCAACTCTCGTCCGCCGTCCGGCGCGGCGCCGGCGGGCCGATCCGGCAAGAAAACGCAAAAGTTCCGCCTGACGGTGCCGATGAGAGAAACGCCTGCCGTGTCGGTTTCGATCGCCGCGCCGCGCAGTTCTCCGGTGAAAACCGGCGTGCCGCGCTCCCTGCGACCGGGCCGCTCCCCCCACGCCCGCATTTCCTCGATTCACTAAACTCATGAGCTCTCCCGCCTCGGCCGCCTCCACCCAAAACAAGCACGCCGGCAAATACCTGACCGTCGTCCTCGACAACGAAGCCTACGGCATCGCGGTGCTGAAGGTTCGCGAAATCATCCGTATGCAAAAAATCACGCCGGTCCCGCAGATGCCGGATTTCGTCAAGGGCGTGATCAATCTCCGCGGCCGCGTCATCCCGGTGGTCGACCTCCGCGTGAAGTTCGGCCTGAAAGCCGAGTTCGCCGAGCGCACCTGCATCGTCGTCGTCCAGGTCAAGCTGCCCAACGACACCCTCGTGCAGATGGGCCTGATCGTCGATTCCGTCGAGGAAGTCGTCCACCTCCCCGCCGAGGAAATCGAGCCCACGCCCGAGTTCGGCACCCGCGTCGACACGACCTACCTGCTCGGCATGGCCAAGGTCAAAGGCCAGGTGAAGACGTTGCTCGACATCGATCGCGTCGTCGCACCCGAGACGATGCAGACGATCGCCTCGAACGTCTGATCGGACGCGCGTCCGCCGCCCGTTTTCCGCCGCGCCCCGGCCCAGCGCCGTCGCGCGGCCGGCCGTTTTTCGACGTCGCGGCCAGCCGGGGCTTGTCGCCGTCGCGTGGTTGGGCCAAGTTCACGTCGACCATGAAGGACGCACGCATCCTCTTCGTCGAAGACGACCCCATCGCCGGCCTGAGCGTGCGCACCTGGCTCGAGCACAAGGGCGCGCAGACGATCTACGTGGAAACGACGGAAGCGGCCGATGCCGCGCTGACCGGGCAGGAATTCGACGTGTTGCTGAGCGACATCCACATGCCCGGCAACGAAAACCTCGCGTGGGTCGAGCGCGTCGCGCGCCAGCACCCCGCGTTGCAAGTCGTGCTGCTGACCGGCTCGCCCCGCATCGACAACGCCATCAAGGCCGCGAATCTCCACGTCGCCGCCTATCTGGTGAAGCCGCCGGATTTTTCCGAGTTGGAAACCATTCTCACGACGCTGCGGGACACCGCGCGCGCCCGCCGCCGCGGCAAGGCCTGTGTCGAGGCCCTGCGCGCGGCCCTGGCGCAAGGCGATGCCGGCGACGAGGCGGCGCTGGCGCGGAATCTGCGCGAATTGCAGGAGCTCTGGCCACTGCTCGAAGCCGATCCTTCCACGCGTGCCCCGATGGGCGATCTGCGCGACGCACTCGCGGATGCGATCCGCGTGATCGAGCGCACGAAGGACAGTTTCCACTCGCGCGAGCTCGGCCAGCTCCGCCAGCGCTTGCGGCGCGCGCTGGGCGAGTGAGACACGCAATGGCCGCGACTTTGGGCTAAATTTTTTCGCGCCCGCGACGAAATCAGTAACTGCGTTGCGGCGTGCGACACACGGCCGCCTCGTTCGGGCAAGCGTGAGGCTTGCAAGGACCGGGAGCGACGCGACCAACCCCTGCGTTGGTGTCACTCGCTCATTAACCTGTCGTCCGCCCGTCACCTCCCGGGTTTCTCCGTCATGGCCATCGCCCGCCTCACCCGCCTCGCTGCGCTCGCCAGCGCACTCGCCGCCGCCGTCCTCGCCACGGCGGCTTCTCCCGTCTCGCCCGCCGATGCGCTCCAGCGACTCACCGACGGCAACACGCGCTTCACGTCCGGCCACGCCGAGCATCCCAATCAATCGGCCGATCGCCGCACCGAGGTCGCGCAGGGCCAGTCGCCCTTCGCCACCGTGCTCACGTGCTCCGACTCGCGCGTGCCCGCCGAAGCGATCTTCGACCAGGGCCTCGGCGATCTCTTCGTCGTGCGCGTCGCCGGCAACGTCGCCAAGACCGACGAGATCGGCTCGATCGAATACGGTGCCGGCCACCTCGGCACCGCGCTGCTCGTCGTGCTCGGCCACAGTTCTTGCGGCGCCGTGAAGGCCGTCGCCGAGGGCGCGGAGCTCCACGGCAACATCCCGCAACTCGTCGACACCATCGTCCCCGCCGTCGAAAAAACCAAAGCCGCGAACCCCGGTCTCGCCGGCGCGCCGCTGATCGCAAAAGCCGTCGAAGCCAACGTCTGGCAATCGATCGACAACCTCTTTGAAAACAGCGCAACCGTCCGCGACCTCGTGAAAGCCGGCAAGCTCAAGGTCGTCGGCGCCGTCTACGACCTGGCGTCCGGCCAGGTGCAGTGGAAGGGCGAACACCCCGAACTCGCGCGCCTCCTCGCCTACACCGGCGGCGCCGGCGAGCACGGCGGGGAACACGCCGCGACCGACGCCCACGCGGGCGCCGCCGAGTCCCACGCCGCGCCTGCCGCTTCCTCGCACGACAACGCCACCGCGTCCACCGGTCACGCGACGGACGCCGCCGCTGCACCCGCGACCGCCGTCAGCCTTTGGTCCGTCGGCGTCGGCGTCGTGCTCGTCGCCCTCGCGTTGTGGGGCGTGTATGCGTTTTCCCGCACCGGCATGAAGTCCTGGACCGTCGGTCGCCGCATCGCCGCCGGCTTCGCCACGGTGCTCGTCATCCTCGGCGTGCTAGCCACGATCAGCTACGAATCGTCGCATTCCTCGCTGCTCGGCTTCACCGAGTATCGCACCGACGCCCGCCACAGCGTCCTGGTCGAGCAAGTGCAGTCGACTTTCCTCGAAATGCGCATCGCGGCGAAGGATCTCGTGATCTTCCGCACCCAGGAATCCATCGAGCGTTACCACGCGCGCACCAACGCCACGCTCGAACTCGTCCGCCACGCCTTCGATTCCTTCGACGACGCCAACCACAAGCAGGCATTCTCCCGCATCGAAACCGAGGTCAAACGCCACGCCGAGTTGCACGGCCAGCTCGTCAAGAGCGTGCAGGCCCGCCGCGACAGCAGCACGCGGGAGCTCAACAGCCAGATGGGCGCCATCGGATCCACCATCGACCACGAACTCGAGATCCTCACCGAGGAACTCCTCGCCGACCAAAACCACCTCGGCCCGCTCGTGCAGGCGAAACTCCTCTACACCCAGTCGCTCATCGTCTGGATCGGCGCCGGCGCGTTCCTCGTCGGCGGCGCGTTCTCCTTCATCATCGCCCGCAGCATCGTCGGCCCGCTCACGACGATCACGCGCACCGTCGGCGACGGCGCCGAGCAGATCGCCACGGCCTCCGGTCAGGTATCCTCCTCCAGCCAGTCGCTCGCCGAAGGCGCCAGCGAACAGGCCGCCTCGCTCGAGGAAACCTCCGCGTCGATCGAAGAGATGGCCTCGATGACGAAACGCAATTCCGACAGCGCCGGCCAGGCCAAGGAGCTCGCCGCGCAAACCCGCTCGGCCGCCGACGCCGGCTCGACCGACATGGACGAGATGAAATCCGCCATGGCCGCCATCAAACACTCTTCCGGCGAGATCGCGAAGATCGTGAAGACGATCGACGAGATCGCCTTCCAAACGAACATCCTCGCCCTCAACGCCGCCGTCGAAGCCGCCCGCGCGGGCGAGGCCGGCGCCGGTTTCGCCGTCGTCGCCGAGGAAGTCCGCGCCCTCGCCCAGCGCTCCGCCGAAGCGGCCAAGGAAACCGCGGCGAAGATCGAAGACTCCGTCAGCAAGAGCCAGCACGGCGTCGAAATCTCCGCGAAGGTCGCCGCCTCGCTTCAGCAAATCGTCGAGCGCGCCCGGCAGGTCGACACCCTCGTCGGCGAGATCGCCAACGCCTCGCAGGAGCAGACGCGCGGCATCTCGCAGGTGAACACCGCGATCTCGCAGATGGACAAAGTCACGCAATCCAACGCCGGCAACGCCGAGGAAACCGCCGCCGCCGCCGAGGAGCTGAGCGCGCAAGCCGTCACGCTGAACGACGCCGTCGTCGAGCTCCGTCACCTCGTCGGCGCCGTGCAGCACGCCGGTGCGGCCGTCGTGGCGCCGCGCGCGAAGGCCGCCGCCAAACCCACCAGCGACGCTCCGCGAGCGCCGGCCCGCGCCGTCAAGCCGCAGCTCGGCCGCGCTCCGGCCGTCGCCGCTCACTCGAGCCGGAACAACGACGCCCATTTTATCGACAGTTGAGCCGGCCCGCGGTCCGTCCGCGTCATGAGGCTGTCATCGCGATTCAGCCGCGCGATTTTGTGCCGATAGGAAGTCAGGTCCGATGCGCGGTGCTCCGCCGCGCACCGGGCGCGCCGTTACCCCCGGCGTTCACCTCTCCTCCCGTCCTCATGAACAAACTCACTGTCGCCCAGCGGATCGCGCTTGGCTTCTCCGCCATTATCGCGGTCGTGCTCGCGCTCGGCATCTTCGCGCGCATCAACCTCGTCCGCATCGATGCCGACGCCTCCGACATCACCGGCGATTGCCTGCCCGGCATGGCCACCGTCGCGCTGATCTCGAACGTCGTTCAAGAAAACTACATCCACACCCAGCGCCACGTGCTGGCCACCACCGCCGCCGACAAACAGGCCGCGTTCGCCGAGATCGAGAAGAACGTCGCCGAGATCGACGCGTTGCTCGCGAAATACGAACCGACGATCCGCACGCCGCTCGATCGTGAACTCTTCGACGCGCTGAAGGCCGCCCGCACCGGCTACGTCGGTGCCTTCCGCGAGGTCATCGCCGCCAGCAACAAGAACGATCCCGCCACCGCGCAACTGCTGCGCGAGCGCCTCGAACCCGCTTATGCCCCGCTCGACCGGAGCATCCACGCCTTGCTCGACTACAACCGCACGAACGGCGAGCGGGCCGGCCAGAGCATCACCGCCCACGTCGCCCGGGCCAATCTCTCCATCGGCGCCGGCCTCGTCATCGCACTCGTGTTGAGCCTGGCGATCGCCGTGTGGATCGCCCGCAGCACGAGCCGCGCGCTCGGCGCCGCCATCGGCCAGATCGACGCCGGCGCGCAGCAGACCGCCAGCGCCGCCAGCCAGATTTCCTCCTCGAGCCAGACGCTCGCCGAAGGCTCCAGCCAGCAAGCCGCCGCGCTCGAAGAAACCAGCGCCTCGCTCGAACAAATGTCCGGCATGACCAAGCGCAATGCCGAGAGCGCCACGCAGGCCAAGGACACCGCCGCCCGCGCCCGCCACGCCGCCGACGCCGGCGCCGATCGCATGCAGACGATGCAGCACGCGATGGAGGGCATCAAATCCGCCAGCGAGGGCATCACGAAAATCCTCAAGACGATCGACGAAATCGCGTTTCAAACCAACATCCTCGCCCTCAACGCCGCCGTCGAAGCTGCCCGCGCGGGCGAGGCCGGCGCCGGTTTCGCCGTCGTCGCCGAGGAAGTCCGCGCCCTCGCCCAGCGCTCCGCCCAAGCCGCCAAGGAAACCGCCGAGAAGATCGACGCCTCCGTCGCGCAGTCGAAGCAGGGCGTCGAGATCAGCAGCGAGGTGGCCACGAATTTCGCCGCGATCCAGAAACACATCCGCGAACTCGACGACATCGTGACCGAGATCGCCCGCGCCTCGGCCGAGCAAAGCCAGGGCATCGGCCAGGTCACCAACGCCGTGTCGCAGATGGACAAGGTCACGCAAGGCAACGCCGGCAGCGCCGAGGAAACCGCCGCCGCCGCCGAGGAACTCAACAGCCAGGCCGCGATGCTCAAGGACGCCGTGACTCAACTCCAAGCCCTCGCCGGCGGCAAAGCCGGCGACCGCGCGCAGAAAATTTCTCCGCCCAGCACCCCGCACGCTCACGTCGCGCGGCCGCGCACCGCCGCTGCGGCGCGCGAGCCGCATTTCATCGACGCCTGAAGCGGGCCACGCTCGCGCCAGTCGCGCCACCACTCTGTTGCGTCGCAGCCGACCCACATCGGCTGCGACGCATCTATTAAGGTTCGCGCAACCGGCTGACGCGCACGAAGCGGAAGGTAGGGCGGAGCGGCCCGCTCCGCCGCGAGGACGATAGCACGTTCGCGGCGCACCGGGCCGGCGACGAGGGCGATGCCTTGGCGGTGCGCCCCACCTGTCAGTCCGATACGCGAGGCGCAATCGGCGCCGGCCTCCGAGCCGGCCCGGGACTTTCGCCTAGTCTTCGCGCTCAAGTTCGGCAACGTTGGTGTCGACTTCCGAGGGGAAGGTGCCGCGTGAAAATCGCCACTAAGATCCATCTCCTGACGGCAGGCGCGGTGCTGTTGATCGTCGGGGACGCCGCGATCGACCTCGTGCGTTGGAACTCGTGGGAAGCCGAACAAGCGAGCCGCAGCGCGTTCCTGAACGCCGAACGCGTCTCGCTGCGCGCGACCGGCGATCAACTCACGGCGCTGGCCGCCGCGCTCGCGCGTCCGTCGGTGCCCGGCACTCGCGAATGGAACGAACTCGGCGTCACCGGCGAACGCGCGATCACGCTCCTGCGACATTCGCTCGACGAAATCCAGTCCGACCGCGAGATGCGCACGGCGCCCTCGGGCGATCCGCTCGCGGCGTCCGTCGTCGTTCTCCAGAGCGCGACGGCGGAATTCGAGCGCCACTGGCGCAGTTTTCGCGCCCTCGTTTCCGAGGAGGACGCCGCGCGCGTCGCTGCGCACGTGCTCGCACCCGCGCTCGGCGGCGATGTTGTCCCTTCGCTCCAAACCGTGCAGCGGCAACTCGCGGACTTCCGCACCCGCGGCGAACAGCGGCTCGCCGCCCAAATCCACCGCGAGCGCAACCGCCAGGTCGCCGGCTCGCTCGTCCTCGTCGGCGCGATCGGCATCTGCCTCTACGCGATCAACCGGCAATTTCTCCGGCCCCTCCGCCGCATCGAGCGCGAGGCCCGCTCCGTCAACCGCGGCGAACGCCTCCACGTCGGCTTCACCTACACCGACGACGACGAACTCGGCGCCCTCGCGCGCGCCGTCAACGACACGATCGACCAGCTCCGCTCCACGGCCTTCTCCCGCGGGGAACTCGAGCGGCAGGTCGCCGCCCGCACCGCGGAGCTGCGCGAACGCGAGCGCGAGTTGCAGGAAAGCCGCGCCCAACTCCGCCGCGCGCTCGACGGCAGCCAGCTCGGCACGTGGGAATGGAACGCCGCCGCGGACACGGTCGACTTCACGTCGTTGTGCGTCGACATCCTCGGCTACGCTCCGGGCGAGATTCCCCAGACGGCCGCGGGTTGGGACAACCTGCTGCATCCCGACGACCTCCCGCGCGCCAGGGCCGCCACGCGCGCCCACCTCAAGGGCGACGCGCAACGCTACGAGATCGAAGTGCGCTTCCGCGCCAAGTCGGGCGAGTGGCGCTGGGTGCGCTCGCTCGGCCGCATCGTCGAGCGCGGCCCCGACGGTCGCGCGCTGCGGCTGTCCGGCACGCACGCCGACATCCAGACGCGCAAGATCGCCGAGCTAAATCTCCAGCGTCGCGAAGAGCAGCTCCGTCTCGCGCTCGCGGCGTCCGGCAGCGCCCTGTGGGACGCCGACCTGCGCGACCGCAGCGTGTTTCTCGACGAGCGCTGGGCGCAATTCATCGGCGCGCCGCCGGGCGAGACGCGAATCACGCTCCAGGCGCTCCTGCTCAAGGTGCCCGAGGAGGAACGCCCGCGCGTGCTCGCCGCACTCGAACGCATCGAACTCGGGCACAGCGACGAATACGTCGTCGAGCACCGCTACCGTCGCGACGACGGCTCGATCGTGTGGGTGCGCAGCCGCGGCCGCTGCGTCGAGCGCGACGCGGACGGCCGGGCGCTGCGCATCATCGGCATCAACGTCGACCTGACGGCGATGAAAGCCTCGGAATTCGCCGCCGGGCGCCAGGCCGAGCTCTACTCGGCGGTGAATGAAACCGCGCTCGACCTGCTCGCGCGCCGCGGCACGGCGGCGGTGTTGCGCGGACTCGTCGATCGCGCGGCAACGCTGCTCGATGCGCCGTCGGCCGAAGTGGCGCTCCTCGAAAACGAGTTGCTCGTGCCGCGCGCGTGGTGCGGCACCGTGCCCGAGGAGGGCCTCAAACCCGTCGGACGCGAGGCGGTGCTCGCGTGGCGCGCCATCGAGACATGCCAGCCGGCCGTCGCGCATAACTACCGCACGCTCGACGGCGCCGTCGCCGCCTACAGCGAAGCCGGCGTGCGCGCCGCCGCGGTTTTCCCCATCCTCCACGAAGACCGTGCGATCGGCGTGCTCGGCGTCTGCCGCTTCCAGCCCGATCAGCCGTTCACCGCCGATGACGTCGAAAAGGGGCGCCTCCTCGCGCAGCTCTCGGCCCTGGCGCTGCGCAACGCCACGATCTACGAGGACGCCGTGCGCGAGGCCGACGCGAAGACCACGGCCCTGCGCGAGAGCGAGGAAAAGTTCCGCGGTTTGTTCGACCACGGCCCCGTGCCGGTCGTGCTCGCGTCGTTTCCCGAGGGCATCATCGCCGACGTCAACACGGCTGTCACGACGGCGTTCGGCTACACACGCGAAGAGTGCATCGGCCGGCACGTGCTCGAAGCCGGACTGTGGTCCGACGAGGAAAAGCGCGAGCGCTGGCTCGGCGTGCTCGCGGAAACCGGCCGGCTCGAGGAGATGGAGGTCGGCATGCGGCACCGCAGCGGCGCGCGGCTGGAGCTGCTCATGCATAGTCGCCTCGTGCAAATCGCGGGTCGCGGGTATTCGCTCAACACCTTCATCGACGTCACGCACCTCAAGCGCACGGAGCGCGCCCTGCGCGAGGGCGAGCAGCGGTTTCACGCCGTGTTCGAGGAGAGCCCGGTGATGATGTTCCTCCTCTCGTTTCCCGACGGCAAAATCGTCGAGGTCAACTCCGCGGCCGAGCGCGGCTTCGGCTCGCCGCGGGCTGCGGTGCTCGGCCGCACGTCGCTGGAACTGGCCGCGTGGGTCGATCAGGCCGAGCGCGACCGCTATCTGAAAATGCTCCGGGACAACGGTCACGTCGCGAGCTACGAGACCCGCATGCGCCGCCTGAACGGCGAGGTGTTTTCCGCGCTGTTCAGCGGCAGCCTCATCGAGATCGGCGGCCAGCGCTACACGCTGAACTCGATCCAGGACATCACCGCGCAGCGCGTCGCCGAAGCGCGCCTGCGCCAGACGCAGAAGATGGAATCGCTCGGCACGCTCGCCGGCGGCATCGCCCACGATTTCAACAATCTCCTCACCGGCATCCTCGGCTCGGCCGAGCTCATCCGCCTCGAGTTACCCGGACAGCATGCGGCGCAGCGCTGGCTCGAGAACATCGCCAGCGGCGGCGCGCGTGCCAAGCGCCTCGTGCAACAGATCCTCGCCTTCTCGCGCCGCAGCGAAGGCGAACGCGGGGCGGTGGACCTCGTCCGCGTCGTCGAGGAAGCCCTGCGCCTCCTCGGCTCCACGCTGCCGCCCATGGTGCAGATCGACGCGCACCTCGACCGCGCCTGTCCGCCGATCCGCGGCGACGCCACCCAGCTCCACCAGGTGATGATGAACCTCTGCACGAACGCCTGGCAGGCACTGCCGGCCGACGGCGGACGCATCGGCGTGCGACTCGAACGACGCGAGGTCACCGCCGCCCAACAATCCGAGAACCCCGAGCTGCCCGCGGGCCTCGCGGTGGTGCTGACCGTCACCGACGACGGTTGCGGCATGACGCCCGACGTGGCCCAGCGCATTTTCGACCCGTTCTTCACGACGAAGGAAGCCGGACGCGGCACGGGGCTCGGCCTCGCCGTCGTGCACGGCATCGTGCGCGACCATGGCGGCGCGATCCTCGTGCGCAGCACGCCCGGCGCCGGCACGACGTTCGAGCTCTATTTCCGCGCCCTCGGAGAACAGCCGGCGGCCGCCGACGCGCTGCCCGCGCTCGCGGCGGACATCCCGCGCGGCCAGCACCAGCGCATTCTCTTCGTCGACGACGATCCCGGCCCGCGGGCCGCGCTCGCGGACATGCTCCAGTTTCTCGGTTATCAAGTCACCGCGGTCGGCAATCCCGCCGAAGCGCTGCTCAAATTCGCCGCGCAACCGACAGGTTTCGATTTGCTGGTCGTGGACTATGCGATGCCGGGGATGACCGGCTTTGAACTCGCGCGGCAAGTGCGCGACATGAATGCGACGCTGCCGATCCTCATCGTCTCCGGGCATCTCGAAGCCGATCGACGCGCCGAGTCGTCGCGCCTGCACATCGCCGCCGTGCTGAGCAAGCCGCCCAGCATGGCCGACCTGGCGCGCGCGGTGGCGGGCGCACTCGCGAGCCCGGCGGCGCAGTGAGCGAGACGACGCGAGACGCTTTATTGAGTCTCGCCGATCAGGCTGACGGGTAGGGCGCACCGGCCCGGTGCGCCGCGAAAACCGCAACACGCCCGCGGCGGAGCGGGCCGCTCCGCCCTACCACCGACAAATTGCACGTCAGTCTATTGGGCGAGCTCCAATAAGCTCCCATGCTGGACCGCCGCCGCGCCGCGTGCGCGGCGGGCCCAGCCGCCGAGGCCAAGGCACTCGTCGCGGTCCCGTTCTCGAGCAATTTCAAGAAAGGCGCAGCCGCGCTCGAGCGCAGCGACAACGTGGTTTCACTCGGGCCACGCTTGGCAGAATCTCGCTTCGCTCGGAACGCCACCGACTCAAGTGCGGCTACATTTTTCCCGAATTTGCTCCAGTCTGGATATTTCACCGCGTAGCGGAAACCGTGAGGTTTTCGTGCCTCGGCAGCGGCGAAATTCTCACGAATTCCGCTACTGCGCAACGTCGCGCGCTTCGTTCTGCGGGTGAAATATCCGGGCTATCGCCTGGGCGGTGCGCCAGCGGCCTTACGGTCGCTGCTACATCCACGCCGGAGCCACCTCCGGGGTGTCGCCCCACAGTGAATGAAAACGCCGCGGCATTCGGCCGCGGCGTGGGATGCGCAAAGAAGAGTTTTGGGAGTCAGGTGCGGCTGTCCGGGTGCGGATCGGTCGAACGACGGGCGATGCGCTCAGGCGTTGGCGAGCGCGGGCTGCTTGCTGAGGCTCGCGCGGGCTTCGTCGACATTCTCGTGGAAGGCCCACGTGCGGGTGTCCTCGAAACCTTTGCACTCCGTCGCGATCGCGCTGTTGCCGACGAGGGCGAATTGCACGCCGAGCTCGCGGCACGTCTGCATCGCCTGCACGAGGAGCTTGATGACGCCCATGTGGAGCGACTTGAGCTGGTGCACGTCGATGATGGCCTTGTTGTGCCCGGCGTCGACGGCCTCGGCCATCTTCGGCTTCATGTAGGTGGTGATCTCGGCGATGACGGACTGCGAGCAGTTGTCCGGCACCTTCATCATCAGGCTCTCGCCTTCGATGGCGAAGTAGCGCTGGGAGGTGTCGAGGTTCATCGCCTTGGCGATCTTGGTCTCGAGTTCGCCGAGGTCGATGGGCTTCGTGATGACGGTGGTGAAGCCGACGGTCTGCGCCTGCTGTTGCGGGCCGGTCTCGGTTTTCACGACAAGGCCGAAGACGGGCGTGTATTTCGTCTTCACGTTCGTGCGGATGAGGCGGAACAGCGTGAAGGCGGCATCCTCCGGCAGCGAGAGCGAGATCATGATCAGGTCGGGCGGCGACTTCGTGCAGTAGTCGATCGCCTCGCCCTGCGTGCTGACGCCGTGGATTTTCCAAGGCGTGTGCTTCAGGCCTTCCTGGATCTGCTGGACGATGGCGGGCTTGTCCTCGACGACGAGGACGTTGGCGGGATCGAAGATGGAGCGGGCTTTGGCAGGGCCGTCGGTGAGCGGCTTGAGCTCGATGATGCGGCCGGCTTTCTCGACGAGGACTTCCTCCTTGAACGGCTTCACGATGTAGTCGCGCACGCCGATTTTCGCGATCTTGAGGACGTTGTCGCGGCCGCCTTCGGCGGTGAGCATCATGACGGGGATGCCCTTGAGCTGCGGATCGGCCTTGAGCTTCGTGAGCATCTCGACGCCGTCCATGACAGGCATCGTCACGTCGAGAAGGATCAGGTCGGGCATGTCCTTCGCCGCGACGGCGAGGCCTTCGACGCCGTTGGCCGCTTCGAGGATTTCGCAGTCGTAGGGCTTGAACGCCTTCCGCACGATGATGCGGACGGTCTTGGAGTCGTCGACGGTGAGAACTTTGTTGCGCATGGGTGGAGTCGGAAAACGGTTCAGTTGCCGGTCTTCATGAGGATGTCGGTCACGATCTTGTGGCCGCCGCATTCGAAGGAGTAGATGTAGCGCTGCGCGGAGCTGATCGGCTCGACGCAGAAATTGCTGCCGCGAAGGATCGACGGAATCGTGAGCATGCACGGATAACCGGCGTCGCAGAGGCCGTTCTTGAACGAGCCGACGCTCATGTTGGTGAGTTCGCCGATGGCGTCGTTGATCACTTCGTCGCCGGCCTCGTCGATCTCGGCTTCGGTCATGCCGAGGAGGTGGCAGGTGCAGAGCTTCGCGAAGTTGACCGGGAGGTAGAGGTAGATGAGGCCGTTGGCGTCGCCGATGAAGCCGACGGTGCCGACGACTTGCGGCGTGCAGTTGGCGCCCTCGACGGGGATGGGCGGCCAGCTCGCCTCGGTGCCCTGGGTCGCGGTCGTGGAGAGTTCCGACGATTTACCCAACATGGTTTTGAAAACGTCGGAGATCGCGCGGGTGATGTTCTCGCGGACGAGGGATTCGGAGATTTCCTGGGTGGCGGGCATGATAAAAAGGGGGCTCGTGCCAGACGTGGCTCTGCAAGGTTATCGGCCCACCTCGCGGGGGACTTTACGCAAAATTTCGCGGAAGTGCGTGCGAACGAACGCCAGCGGCATGAGGTGCTATCGGCACAAGCGCGCGGGACTGAAATGCGGGCGAGAGTCCGTTCGCCGTTTTCGCGGGCGAGCGGCCGGCGGCGCTCTCGCAGCGCCGAAAAACAAACAGCCGACTCGCGTCGGCTGCTACGGCGAAGATGGCAACGGCGAGGGCGGCAACGGCGCGCGGGCGCTACTCGCCGGTGTCGGCGCCGATCTCGATCGGGTCGCCGGCGTCGCGGTATTCCTGCAGCTTGTTGCGAAGCGTGCGGATGCTGATGCCGAGCAGCTCGGCCGCCTTGGTGCGATTGCCGCTCGTCTGCTGCAAGGCCGCTTTGATCGCGTGCTTTTCGAGTTCGGCGATCGTGAGCACCTTGCCGCGAGCGTCGGTGGTCGACACACCGCCGGACTCTTCGACCGCGACGCGTGTGGCCGCAGGCGCCAGGGCGGCCTCGAAATCGAACGGCACGCTCGAATTCAGCAGCGCCTCGCCCGAGGACGTGATGTTGCCGACGAGCGGCAGACCGAGCGCGGCGGCGGAGACGTCGCGGCCTTCCTCGGTGAGGATGACGGCACGCTCGATCGTGTTTTGCAGCTCGCGGACATTGCCGGGCCAGCGGTAGCTGAGCATGGCGTGGCGCGCGGACTCGGAGAAGCCGGCGACCTTGATGCCGAACTTGCGCGCGTAGCGCGCGAGAAAGTGATCGGCCAGCGGCAGGATGTCTTCGGCACGCTCGCGCAGCGGCGGCACGTGCACCGGAAAGACGTTGAGCCGGTAATAGAGATCCTGGCGGAACGCGCCTTTCTCGACGTAGCTGATGAGGTCGCGGTTCGACGTGGCGAGGATGCGGACGTTGACCTTGATGGTGCGGTTGCCGCCGACGCGCTCGAACTCGCGCTCCTGGAGGACGCGCAGGAGCTTCGCCTGGAGGTTCGCGGGAATCTCGGAAACTTCGTCGAGGAGCAGCGTGCCTTGGTTGGCGAGCTCGAAGCGACCTTCGCGGCGATCGGTCGCGCCGGTGAACGCGCCGCGCTCGTGGCCGAAGAATTCGCTTTCGATCAGGTTTTCGGAAATCGCGGCGCAGTTGACCTTGATGAACGGGTTCTGGCGACGCGGGCTGCGACGGTAGAGTTCGCGCGCGACCATTTCCTTGCCGGTGCCGTTCTCGCCGGTGATGAGCACGGTCGCATCGGTGGGCGCCACGCGCTCGATGAGCTGGCGGAGCCGGAGCATCGTCGGGCTCTTGCCGACGATCGCGCCTTCGTCTTCGCCCTGCTGGTCGCTGAGCAGCTTGTTGACCTGGAGAAGCTGGCGGTAGGACTGGCCCTTCTTGATGATGATGTCGATTTGCGAGGGCGTGAACGGCTTCAGCACGTAGTCGAAGGCGCCGGCGCGCATGCACGACACCGCGGACTCGATCGAGCCGTAGCCGGTCACCATCACGACGAGCGGGCGCTCCGGCAGCGTGGCGAGGCGCTCGAGAAACTGCTGGCCGTCCCCGTCGGGCAGGCGGATGTCGAGCATCACCAGGTCGAACGATTCCCGCGTGAGCAGCGCCTCGGCTTGCGCCAGCGTCTCGGCGCTCGAAACGGCGAATTTCCGTCGCGTGAAAATCTCCGTCTGGAGATTTCGCACGACGGGCTCGTCTTCGACGATGAGGACTTTCTCGAACGACATGGGAGCGGCGGCGCGGCGGTGGGTTCGGTTGGGAACCTTAACAGCTAGAGAGCCGCGCGCGGCGGTTCAAACCAAACCTGTGTTTCACGCCGCCGCCACTTCAATCAACCGGCGCACGCGTGCGATCACTTCCGCCGGCGCGTAGGGTTTGGGCAGATATTCGACAAAGCGATTTCGCTCGAGCGGCGCGACGCCGCGACCGGAGACGCTTCCGCTGGTCACGAGCACCGGCAATTGCGGCACGCGCGTGCGGAAGCGCGCGCACAACTCGCGGCCGTCGCCGTCCGGCAGACGGCAATCGGCGAGGACGAGCAGAACCTCGCCTTCGCGTTCGGCGAACATCCGCTCGCCGGTCGCGCTGTCTGCGCACCAGATGACGCGCAGGGACAGCGATTTCAGCAGCGCCGTCAGCATACTGGCGATGATTTCGTTGTCCTCGAGGAGGAGGACCGCGTTGCGACGCAGTGGCTCAGCGGGAACCGGTGGCGTAAGCGAGGTTTCGCGCATGCGAGAGGGAGCAACAGCCAATCGGCCTCAAGAGAGAGCGCGAGCTTTCTTTCTGGAAAAATTCGCTCAAGCCGTCGCCGAATGTGCCGAAGGCAGCGCTTGAGCCTCACTGTTCATGCACACTCGCCTCCTCTCCTTCCTCTCCGACCTCGAGCGCGCTTTGGCCGCGGATGATCCGGCACCGCTCGACGGCCAGTGGGAGACTTCGCGCACCGTGAATTATCATCTCGGCCTCGCGCGCCTGAACTTGAATGTCCGCACCGCCACCGGCCTCGTCGCCCGCGGCAACGTGTTGCTCCAGAGCTATCGCCTCGCCGACGGCACGCCGTGCCTGAAAGCCGCGCTCGCGTGGATCGGCACCGACAACAGCGCGACCCGCGCGATCTACTCGAAACCCGACGTCAACTGGACCAGCGAAGCGCGCAAGGTCGCCGCCGAGTGGATGGCTGGCGCGCCCGAAGTCGTCGTGGTCGAAGACGCTCCGCCGACGCTCGCGACCGCGATCTGAGTGCACGCGCCGCTGCCGCTCCGAAATTTTCTTTGCCCGGGTTAAATCAAGGCCTCCTGCGGGAGGCCTTTTTTGTTTTTCGGCGTCGGAAATTGTCGGAGCGGCTTTACGCCGCGCGCGCAATTCTCGCGATTGCCGGCTGAGGTGGCGCGCGATTCCAAGCGAGGCGAAAACAAAAAAGCCGGTCGGGAGACCGGCTTAGATCTTACGCGGCGGTGTTCAACCGCGATTCGACGGGCATCGCGCCGCCGTAGACGGGTGCGACGCGCGCGAGGCGCGAGCGGGCCTCGTCGATGCGGCGCAGCTCTCCTTGCAGGCGCGCGAGATGCGAATCGAGCAACACGGCGTTGCGGCGGCGTTGCGCGACGAGTTCCTCGACGCGCGGCCGCAGGGCGGCGACGCCGGGATCGATCGAGAGCGCGCACAGCTTCTCGATCAGAGGCGCCGCGCGTTCGGAAATCTGCACGGCTTCCACCAAATCCAGCGAGCGCAGCAGCACCGCTTCCTGGCCCGCGAGATCTTCGAGCGCGGAGAGCAGGCGTAGCGCGGTCTGGAGCGGCGTTTCCATCTCGATCAGGCGACGCCGCGAATGCCTTCGGGCGCGTTGGAGTCGTTTTTGGAGAGCATCTCGGCCCAGGCGTTGCGCACTTCGCCGAGCAGACGTTCGACTTCGACGATCGGCTGCTCGTCCTTGCGGATGTTCGCCTCCATGAGGCGGCGCAGGTAGTAGTCGTAGAGGCGGTGCATCTCGCGGGCGAATTTGCCGTCGCCGGCGTCGAGGTTGAGCGTGCCCTGCAACTCGGAGATGATGGCCTGCGCCTTGAGCAGTTGCGTGTTGATGACCTCGATGCGGCGCGCGTCGTTCTCGCCGAGGGCAAAGCCGCCGCGAGCGCCGTGCAGTGCGCGCAGGGCACCGTCGTAGAGCATCAATACGAGCTGGCCGGGGCTGGCGGTGAGGACCGCGTTCGAGCGGTAGGTCCGCGCGTAATCTTGGGCGACCATGGGAGGATGGCTCAGGATTCGTCTTCGGTGAGATCGGGCGAGTTCAGGAGCGCCTCGCCGACTTTGCGGAGAATGTCGTTCGACGGGTAGCTCGGGTCGGCGGCGAGTTCCTTGCCGCGCGCGACGACTTCCGGTCGGACTTCCGGCTGCGTCTGGAGGGCGGCGCGGAGAGCGGTGGAGTTCGCGGCGGAGAAGCTGTCGGCGCCGGGACCGCGCACCACGGGTTTTTGCGGGACCAGCGACACAGCGTCCGTTCGTGCCGTCCGGTCGGATGAAGAAGTGGAATGAATCATGGACTCAGCGTTGGAGGGAACGGTCAGCCGCTGATAGAGGCCAGGGAACGCCGTTGGTTGATAGGCTGAATATCGTCTGCGCGGGCGAAATCTTTAGGATGAACTGGTAAAGGCGCCGTGAAGTCATCGCGGGGGCAACGTGCGGAACATCTCGCTCGCCGCAAACGCGGCGTAGCGCGACGGACTGAGGAGCGTGCCGGGACTGAGATCGACCGGTCCGCGACCTTGCGCGGCCTGAAACGGGAGGCGGCGCGCGCTGTTGGCGACGGCCGGGTTGCTCGCGGAGATGACCTCGTCGAACGTCCACACGAGCCGGACATCGCGCACGGTGGCGAGTTTGCTGCGGAAGCCGATCGATTGCGGGCGATACGGCTGGTAAGCGGTGAGGTCGGTGAACAGCACCGCATCGACGGCGTAGCGGGAGGCGAGTTGCTCGATCATGCCGTGCGGCAACGCTGCCGTGGACGAAAACTCACGCGTGCCGAAAAGCCGCAGGCTCTCCTCGCGCGGCAGCGGGACGACCTCGAAGCGCTGCTGCTCCTGCAACGATCGGGCGATCACGCCGTCGAGCGTAACCGCGGTTTCCTCCGGCGCGAGCGGCCCGACCGACACCGGCAGCACGAGCACGCGGCGCAAGTCGGCCGGGAGTTTCTTTTCGGCGGCGAAATTCTTCGGCGCGTAGAATGGTCCGTAGCGCACGGGATCGGCGAGATCGGGCGTGATCTCGCAGCCGGCGAGCCAGACCATCGCCACGAGGGGAAGGAGGTGTCGCAGCCGGCTCATTTGGAGGACGAGGAACTGAAGAAGGCGTTCGTGATGGCGGAGCTCTGTTGCTGGATCTTCGCCTGGGCGCTTTCCATCGCAACGAAACTCGAGGTCAGGCGCTCTTTCTCCGCATCGAGCTGGCGCTGCACGTCCTCGATCTGCTTGTCGAGGTTGCTGTTGGACTTCGTCAGGCGCTCCTGCTGGCCGTCGTTCGACGTGCTCATGCGATCGAGGAGCGTCGTGAGCTGGGCAACGAAGCCGGTGGAGCTCGTCTGGAAAAACGCTTCGACGTCGGCCGGCTTGTCGCGGAGGGCGGCGGTGAGCTTCTCCTCGTCGGCGATTTCCAACTGGCTGCTGGTGCCGTCGAAATCGATGCCGAGGTGCTCGAGGCGTTTGATCGTGCCGCTGAGACCGGAGACCGCCGCGAACGCGGTGGAGCGCAACTGATCGGCCCAGGCCTGCACCTCGCGGTTGGCGGAGAGGACGGAGGTGGTGACCTTGCCGTTGGCGCTGGTGACCTTGGTCTTGTCGTCGACGTAGCTTTGGACCGAGTTGAACGCGTCGATGAAGCTCTTGATCTTCGTCTGCATCGTATCGGTGTCGGCGGCGACGGTGATCGTCTGCGTCGTCTCGCTGTCCACCTTGACGCTGAGGCCGGCGATGCCGGTGGCGGTTTCGTCGAGCGTGTTGCCCGTGCTCGTGAGCGTCGCGCCGCCGTCGATCGAAAATTCCGCGTTCTGGCCGCGTGCAAGCGTGCCGCCCGTGAGGCCGAGCGCACCGAGCAGGCCGCCGGCGGCCTCGCTGACCGTGAGGCCGAGATCGCCGGTGGTGTTGTTCGCCAGCACGACCCGATCGAGGGCCGAGTCGTAGCTAGCGGTGACGCCGGCGGTCGAGGCGTTGATGCGCTTCAGCACGGTGCTGAGCGAATCGGTGGCGGCGTTGTAGCTGATGCTGACGCCGTTGATCGAAAACGTATTGTCGCCGGAGTTGATCGCCGTGCGCAGGCCGGCGGCGTCGAGCGCGCCGCTGGTCTTGAGCGCGCCGAGCGCACCGGAACTCGTGACAGTGTCGCCGCCGTTGTTGGCCAGCTTGAGCACACGCAGGAGATTCGAGGTGTCGTTCGCGGCGCCGAGCGTGATCGTGCTGTTGCTGGCGCTGGTGAAGGTGACCTTGTCGGTCGTGTGATCGTAAGTGGCGGTGACATCGCCGGCGGTCGCGGTCGAGATCGCGTCGAACACGCCTTGGAGCGAGTCGGTGGTCGCCACGGTAACTTTTTGCCCGTTGACCGTGAACGTGCCGGCGGTCGGCGCGGCGCCGGTGCGGAGGTTGGCGAGCGTGAGACCGGAAACGTCGTCGCTCGTGTTGAGCGGGCCGGCGATGTCGCTCGTGCCGTTGAGGCGCGACGCGGTGGCGAGTTTGCTGACGGCGATGCGGTAGCTGCCCGAGGCGGAGCCGGCCGAGGCGGAGAGCGTCCAGGTCGAGTCCGTCGTGGCCGAACTCACCTTGCGGCTCGAGAACACCGAAACGTCCTTCAACGCGTCCGCCGCGGCGGTGAGCGCGGTGATTTTCGTGCCGAGAGTGGAGAGGGCGCTCGACTGCGCCGTGTTGGTGGCCTGCTCCTTCTCGAGCCGCGTCACGCGGACCTGCTCGACCGACATGAGCTGTTCCACGAGCGACTTCCAATCGAAGCCCGAAGCGAGTCCTGAGAGTTGTAGTCCGGCCATGGCGGTGTGTCGGGCGACAATTGCCCAATCCTTCATCGACCATTCCGGCAAAAAGTTAAATCGATCTGCGAAAAGCGGAAAATTTTTGCCCGGCAAATTTTGACCGGTCCCGAATGCGATTTTCCGAGTGAAACGCGCGCGGCGCTCCCGCGCGGCAAAAAGCACCCGGAAAAAAATTCCTGCCCGCAAGCGGCTAAATTTTCCCCACCGCGCGCCGTTACTTCATCTGCCGCGAATCAGAACCAAGGCCGGTGCGCTCCAGAGCCGCGAATCAGGAGCCGAATGCGACACGGACGTCGCACTCTAAAATCAAGGAAGATATCATGTCAGTCGTCATCAACTCCAACTTCGCCGCGACCGTCGCGTCGAACAACCTGGCCGCGTCGAACGATATGCTCCAAAAGAGCCTGAATCGTCTCTCGAGCGGCTCGAAAATCGTTAACCCCGCGGACGACGCTGGCGGCTTGGCCGTCTCGATGAAGTTGTCCGCTGCCGCCAAGCGCTCCGCCGCGGCCAACACCAACATCGGCAACTCGATTTCCTTCCTGCAATCGCAGGACGGTGTGCTCAAGGTGACCGGCAAGGTTCTCGAGCGCATGGGCGAGCTCAAGACGCTCTACTCGGACCCGACCAAAAACTCCGACGACCTCGCGAACTACGATGCCGAATTCACCGAGCTGCAGAGCGAACTCGGTTCGCTCACCGGCGAGAAATTCAACAGCGTCTCGCTCTTCGGCACCACCAGCCTCAGCGTCCCGGTCTCGGAAGACGGCGTCTCGTCGACCGTCAGCCTCAGCGGCAAGGATCTCTCCAGCTCCACCGCCGGCGTGGGCGTCCTCACCGACACGGCCGCTTCGGCCAACCTCGGCGCGGTCTCGCTCTCCGAAATCACCGACGCCATCCAACGCGTCGCGACGTTCCGCGCCACCAACGGCGCCGAACAGAGCCGCCTCGGCTTCGCCGGCGAAGTCCTGACGATCAACCGGGCCAACCTCGAAGCCGCCAACAGCCGCATCACCGACGTCGATGTCGCCAGCGAGTCCACCCAGCTCGCCCGCTACAACATCCTCGTCCAGTCCGGCACGGCCATGCTGTCGCAAGCGAACCAGAGCGCACAGATCGCGCTCAAGCTCCTGGGCTGATCCCCGGGCCGTTAGGTAGTCCGCGGCGGTCGGACTAGTCCCCCGACCCCGCGTTTGTCAGAGCGGTTGTCTATATGTTTCCCACCGGCGCGCCTGATAGCCGCGCCGTCCCTTTGAAGCACCAGCCTCAAACGGCGCGACCCGGCGCCGCATCCTCCAGGTCCGTGGCGACGACGGAAGGTCGCAATGATCAAGGATAGATACCATGTCAGTCGTGATTAATACCAACTACGCGGCGACGGTTGCCTCCAACAACCTCGCGAGCTCGAACGCCAGCCTGCAGCGCAGCCTTAACCGGCTGTCCAGCGGTTCGAAAATCGTCAACCCCTCCGATGATGCCGGCGGTCTCGCCGTGTCGATGAAGTTCAGCGCCGCGGCCAAACGCTCCGGTGCGGCTTCCGCGAACATCGGCAACGCCGTCTCGTTCCTCCAAACGCAGGACGGTGTGCTGAAAGTCTCCGGCAAAGTCCTGGACCGCATGAGCGAACTCAAGACGCTCTACTCGGACCCGACCAAGAACAGCGATGACCTCGCGAACTACGACGCGGAGTTCACGCAATTGCAGTCCGAACTCTCGTCGCTCGCCGGCGAGAAGTTCAACGGCAAGTCCCTGTTCGGTGCCAGCCAGACGGTTCAAGTCTCCGAAGATGGCAACCAGACGGTCGCCCTCTCCTCGAAGGATCTCGCCAGCTCGACCGCCGGCGTCGGCGTCCTCACGGACACCGCGGCCTCGGCCGATCTCGGTGCGGTCTCTCTGTCGGAAATCACCGACGCGATCCAAAGCGTCGCGACGATGCGCGCCACCAACGGCGCGGAGCAGAGCCGCCTCGGCTTCGCTTCGGAAGTGTTGACCGTCAACAAAGCCAACCTTGAGGCAGCCAACAGCCGCATCACCGATGTGGACGTGGCCGAGGAAAGCACGCAACTCGCGCGCTGGAACATCCTCGTCCAGTCCGGCACCGCGATGCTGTCGCAGGCCAACCAGAGCGCGCAAGTCGCTCTGCGCCTCATCGGCTAACGCCGCCTAGTTCTAGTGGTTGTTCTGATTCGCCCAACCCCCCGGCCGCTCGCAAGAGCGGCCGGGCTAGGGGCGGCGGGCGAGACGCCACCGGAACCGATGTGCGGCCTGGGGCCCTTAGCAGTCCTCTATCCGCAAAAAGACCCCGGAGTCACCCTCCGGGGTCTTCTTGTTTTCCGAGTAACGCCGACCGCCATCCCGCCCGAACCGTTTTCACACGAAGGAAGCAAAGATCGCGAAGTCCGTTCTTCGCAGCCTTCGCTTCCTTCGTGTGAGCCCTCTTCCGCGAATCACGCCGATCCACGCGAACTCCCCGCCGTTTCGCACTCGCGCCGATTCGCGCAAATTCGCGGGCAACCGGATTTCTCTGCGTCAGCCCACCGATTCGAGCGCGATTGCCAGCGCCTCGAACTCATCGAGCAACCCGCGCCAAAAATCCGCATCGCCCTCCGTCGGCGGCAGCAAGTGCGGCATCAGCTTCAGCGCAAATCCGCCGAGCGCCCGGCCGAACGCCGGGTCCGCAAGCACGGGTCGCAACGCCACCGCGACCGCTTCCGGTCCGCGCGCCGCGAGCGCCCGCCGCAACTCCGGCGTCGTCGCGAGCAACCGTCGGCCGCACGCGCGCAACTCCGCCAACGCCGCCGTCGCCGCCGCGGGCGCCGGCGCGTCGGCTCCGCCGCGCGCGAGAAGCGCGAGCCGCTCGGCCTTCGCGCACGCCTCCGGCGGAGTCCACGCATCCGGCCGCACCGGCGTCGCATTTTCCAAGCGCGCGCCGCGATCGTTGACGTTGAAAACCGACCCCGCCGGAAAACTCGCCAGTCGCGCATTCAACGCCCGCCAGTCGCCCGGCGCGTGCGTCGAGACGCGTTCCTCCCAATTGCCCGGCACCTTCGAAAACTCCTGCGCCGCGTCGAAACCCGAGCGGACGTAGATCGACGCGTCCGCGGCCCCCGTGTGCCGCTGTCTTCCGCTCAGCGCCAGATCGAGTCCGAACAAAAAAATCGGCGCGCAACCGAGCCAGCGCGCCAGCTCGAGTGCCGTGACGCCGCAATTCTCCGCGCTCGCCAGCGCCGGCGCCGGCACTCCGCTCTTCGCCAGCCAGTCGGTCGTGATCTGCCGGCTCGAAACGAAATGCACCCGCTCCTTCCCCACCCGCTCGCTCCAGCCGGCCGGACTCACCGCGGAAAGCACCACGCGCCCCGGCAACTCGCCCGTCTCGGGCAGACACTTCTCCGGAAGCTTCGCGACATCGATCGACACCGCAAAATCCACGCGCACCCCATGCCGCGCGAGCGTGCGCAGCGCCGAGTCGGCCGCGAAGACCACGCAACCCTCCTGCCCCGCCCCCAGTCGCGGCGCCGAGAGGTCGAGCGACGGTCCCGCGCCGCACACCGCCGCCGGGAGCCCCGCCAGCGCGCCGCGCCACTCGGACGGCAGCGGCCGTCGCGTGTAACGCGACAAGTTCGCGAGCACGTGCTGTTGCCAACGAAATCCGTCCTGCTGCCGCGTCACGCGTCCGCGATGCTGCTCGCGCAACTCGTCCACCACCACGGCCACGAACGGAGCACGCCGGCGCTCGTCGTCGTCCGCCTCCGCCGCCGCCACGAAGACCGACGGCAGCCGCCGGGCGTCGAGCCGCACGAAACGCACCAGCGCCTCGCTCCACTGCGCCAGCGATGCACCGGCGAGCGGGAAAAAATGCATGCGCTCTCCAGCGACCGCCGGCGCCCCCGCCGCGCAATCGCGCTCATCCGCGCACCACAGCACCGCCCGTGCACGGCTCAACTGCTCGCGCCACTCCGGTTGCACGGCGCCGATCACGACGCAGGTCGTCGCGCCGGGATATTCCTGCACAAACGACTTCAGCTCCTCGCCCGCTGCGGTCTCCGGCTTCACGTCGCGACTGCCGCGACGCGAGTGCGCCCAGCCAGGTTCAGCAATTCGTCGAACACCGTCTCGATGCGATCGACCGACGCTTCCGTCGTGAACTCGAAGGCTCGCGCCTGGCCGGTGAGCGCGATTTTTTCCGCGGCCGCCGGATGTTGCGCCACCGCGGCGAGCCGCTCCGCCAACGCCCGCGCATCCCCGGCTTTGAAGAGCAGACCGGATTTGCCGTGCTCGACGATCTCGCTCGCACCACCGCTGCCGCTCGAAATGACGAGCAGGCCCGCGGCCATCGCCTCGATCTGCGTCTTGCCGAACGGTTCTTCGAACACGCTCGGAAAAACGAGCACGTTGCTCCGCGCGTAGAGCGCAGCGAGCTCCCCCTTGCCGAGGAATCCGGGGAAATGCAGCCGCTCGAGAAAACCATGCCCGGTCGCGACCGCGCGCATGGTTTCGAGATACTCCGGCCGCGTCGTATCTCCCGCGAGCGTGCACTCGAAATCGATCCCCGCGCGCGCGAGATGCGCCAGCGCATTCACGAGCACGTGCGCGCCCTTGTAGGGCATGAGCAGGCCGGCGTAGGCGATCCGCAGACGGTCGCGCTGTGGCGTCCAGGCGCGAAAATACTCCGTCAACGGCGAGCCCGGCGGCACGACTTCGTAGCGCGAAATCGGATACCCTTTCGCGCGAATCCCCTCGTTCACCCACGCGCTGCAACCCGCCAGGCAGAACAGCGGACCCTGCGGCGACTGCGCCGGCTCGTAGCCGGGATACGCGTTGCCGAGGCGGTGCAGCACCGGGATGCCGCGATCGAGCGCGACCTGAACGAAGAAATGCCCGACGAAATCCAGATTGCCCGCCATGATCGCGTCGGGAGCGAATTCCTCGATTTCGCGCAGGATCGTCTGATGATTGCCGCGCGCGATCGCCTTGCGGCGTTCCATGTCGGGCTCCGCCACGACGGTGCCGTCCACCCAATCGCCGAAGAGCTTCAGCGAGCGCCGCACATTCGCCTCGAACGCCTCGTGCTCCACCGTCGGCTTGCGCAGCAGATGCGGCATGTCCGCCGCGAGGACGCGGACGGCGTGACCGCGCGCGAGCAACTCGCGCGAAAACTCCCACACCGTCCGTCCGTAGCCGCCCATTTCCTGGGGTGGGAGCAGATTCGTGACCACGAGGATGCGACGCGGAGTCGGATTTGGCGCGCGCGGCGTCCAGCCGGCACGCGCCCGGAAGACCTGGATCTGCGGATCGTCCAACACGCCGTGAGACTCGAGCTGCTTCAACGCTTCGGTGGTCTGCTCCGAGCCGCCACTGAGGCGGTGCGCCTCGGCGACGGCGAGATAGGCACCGGAAAGCTTTCCCGCATCGAGCATCGTCGCCGCGAGATCGAGGTAGGCGTTCAGGTTGTTGCGGTCTTCTGCGATCAATTGCCGCGGAGTGCGCGGCGCGGGCTCCGCCGCGGACGGCACCGACGCGTCCGCATCGCACTCGCACGCCGAGCGTCCTTCGGCCGCGGCGACCAAAATGCCGTGCAGGCGCCCGAGCGAGCGCTCGCGAGAATAGTGCGCGACGACGTGCGCACGGAAGGACGCGCCGAGGCGCGCCGCCAATTCACCGTCGTGCGCGAGGCGCAACATCGCCTCCGCCATCGCGGCCACATCCCTTTCCGTCACGAGAAATCCGTCCACGCCTTCGCGCACCGCATCGGGAATGCCCGCGTGCCGCGTCGACACGACCGGCAGCCCATGCGCGCCCGCTTCGAGCACCGCGAGCGGCAGGCCTTCGCTGTCGCCGTTCGCCGCGACGACGCTGTGTTGCACAAAAGCGCGACTTGCCGCCATGCGACGAGAGACTTCCTCGCGCGACTGCACGCCCGCGAACGTCACCGCGTCCGCGAGTCCGTTTTCTGCCGCCCATTTTTGGCAAACCGGAAGCAACGGACCGTCGCCGATCATGACGAGGCGCGCTTCCGGCACCGTGCGATACACGGACGCGAACGCCTGCAACGTCAGTTGCGGGGCCTTCTTTTCGACGAAGCGCCCGACGGCCACGAAATGCGGCGGCGCCTTCGCCGGCGCAGCGAAGGCGGGCAGATCGACCGCTACGCCGTAGGGCGCGAGCAGCGTCCGCTCTGGCGTGGCGCCGAGCTCGAGCAACTGCGCGCGCATCGCCTTCGACACAACGGCGACGCTCGCCGCGGTCGCAAAAAATTTCCGGTAGCTCGGCAACCAGCGCTCGAGCAGTTCACGCCCGAACGCATCGACTCCGTGGAAATGCACGACGAACGGCAGCTTCGCCTGCTCGCAGGCCTCGTGCACAAACGCGCCCATCAAGCCCGTCTCGACGAGCGCCGACTTCGCGCCGGAGTGCGCGAGAAACTGCGCGAGCCCCGTCGAGTATTCGGCCCACAGTTCGCTCGTGATCGGGCATTTCCCGCTCAACGCGTTCCCGATTTTCCGCTCCGTCGCCGCCGGCAGAACGGATTTTCCGCCGCGCAGGAAGCGCGGAAACGGAAATCCGTAGACGAGCGTGAGGTTCGAGCTGAGGAAATTGACGTGATCCTCGACGAACGTCTCCGAGTAGTTGAACTCGTGCGAACGCACGAGCACCATGGGAAGATCGCCGGCGGTCCGGCGAGCGGGAGCGGGCGCGACGGCGGCGGGCACGTGCGCGAGTCCAGTCCAGCCGGTGGCCATCGTGTTGCCGGCCTTCGGATCGACGGGAAGCTGGTCGGTGCGGACGAGTTTCTGGAAAAGCGGCCAGAGTTCGCGCGCCATCTTTTGTCGCACGTCGCTCGCGAGCGGCGCGCGTTTTAGCCAGAGGCCGATCATCTGCGCGAGACTCGCGTTCCAACCGCCGAGCGCCTGAAGTTTCACGTCGGCGAAGCCGGCTTCCGCGAGGAGTTTTTCCAACGCGAACGGCGTGTAGCGGAAGAAATCCCACGGCGCGTCGTGCAATGGCCAGATGTAGGGAACGGTGAAGAAGAGCACGCCGCCGGGTTTCAGGACGCGACGCGCCTCCTTGAGCACAACCCATGGCTCGGGACAATGCTCGAGCACTTCGGTGAGCATCGCGCTGTCGACCGACGCGTCCGCGAGCGGAATTTTTCGTCCGTCCCAACGCAGATCGACCTCGGCTTTGTAGATCGGCGTCTCGATATCGAGCCCGACGTAGCGCGTGAGACGCGGGGCCGATTGGCGGATGATCTCGCGATACGGCATCACGCCGCAGCCGATGTCGAGGAACACGCCGTGAAACTGCGGCGCGGCCTCGCGCACCGCGCGCAGGATCGACGCCCGCGTCCAGTAGAGATCGACATTGTTGATCTCGAGCGGCGGATTCGTGAACGGGTGCGGCGCGGCGTGGCTCATGGCGGGGAGATCGGCGGGGCCGGTTGACATGCCCGCGACCGCTCTCTCGGGCGGCCGCCGCAACGTCGTGACGGGCTCGACCGAAAGCTCGAGAAACTCGCGCGCCTTGGTGCGCATCGGCTCCGGCAGCATGGCCAGATTGTCCTGCGCCCATTTCCGAGCGATCTGGCGGTGTCGCTCGACGAGGCGGACAAACTCCGGCTCGAATTGATAGCCGTGAAACTCGCTGAGCCGCTCGTAGAGCGGCTTGCGGCACCGATAGATGTCCAGCGGCCCGAGGCCTGCTGACACGCCACCCTCGTGTTTGCGGTAGAGACAACCGTCGAGATCGAGGAATTTTACCTTTTTCCCGCCGCGCGACAGGATCGACACGATCGCGATGTCGGCGGAGAAAATCTCAAAAAACCAGGCCGGCAGCGCACGCAAACCCTCGGCGCGAAACATCAGACTCGCCGTCGGAATGAACGTCACGGGGCTCAACAATTCGCGTGTCGTGAATACGTCGCGATCGAGCAGACGGTGCGCCTCGCCGGCCCCGCGCCCAACCATCCCAAGATAGGGCATGGTCTTCCCTGAGTCCTCCCAGAGCACGATGCCGTTGTGGAAGCACGCGGCGAAATCCGAATTTTTCTCCAGGAACGCCACCTGCGTCGCCAGCTTGCCCGGATGCGTCCAGCAATCGTCACCCTCACACATCGCGAGATAGCGACCGCGCGCCGTGAAATTCAGGTAAACGAGGTTGAATCGACCGGTCGGCCGTCCATCGATCGCGAGGTTGTTGGCCCGCGAGTGCAGGAATAGCCGGATGCGATCGGGATGTTTCGCCGCGTAATCGAGACAAATTTCGCGCGCCCCATCGCGCGAATCGTCATCCCCAACACAGATCTCGAAGGGAAAGTCGGTTTGCTGAGCGAGAATCGAATCGAGCGCTTGGCCAATGAACCGGCCGTGATTGTAAGTCGTGACGATCACCGAAACCAGCGGCTGCAACGCGCACCGGTTAGCCACTTCGCGCACTTCCGCCTTCTGAAACCGAGCGAGAAACTCCGTCAGCCCGATCGGAAAATTCGGATCATCGCGCCGTAGCGTGGAAGTGTCAGCGCGTGCGGCCATTCAGGTATTCCCCTCGTCGGCGCTCGCGATCACCAGCGGACGGCGGTGAAACTCGCCGGGAAACCGGTTCAATTTCGCCTCGGCGAAGAAATTTTCGCTCTCGGCCAGCGCGCCGGTATTGGCACGTTCGCGCAGCGCATCGGGCGCGTCGCGGAACACCACGGCGCCGGCGTCGTCGAGTTGGGCGTAGCCGAGCGCGCTCATCCGCCAGCCGGCCGCGCGGAGCACATCGCTCGTCCAACGGAGGCGTTGGTTGTCGTCATCGCGCGGGTGAACCGGGCGAGACTTGTCGCCGCCGCGATTCGAGCCGATCTGGAAAACGAGCTGCCGCGCGTGCGCGCGCAGACGCTGCAAATAGGCGATGATGTAGCGCGTGTAGGCCGCGTTGTCGTCGGGCAACTCGCGATCGAAATCGAAGCCGGCGTGATGCACGACGTTCAGCAGCAACACGGCGTCGAATCTCGGGAGGCGCTCGAGTCCGGCAAAGTCGCACGATTGGGAGCGCACCGTGACACTCGCGAGGCCGAAGCCTTCCGCGGTCAGGCGGATGAACTCTGCGTGCCGCGGATTCAATTCATAGGCCTCCACGCGCCAGTGCGGAAAGGCGTGCGCGAGGTTCAGCGTGAAGAACCCCGTGTTCGCTCCGACGTCGGCGATCGTGGCCTCGGCCGACAGATCGAGTCTGGCCGCGAGGTAATCGTAGCGCGGTGCATCGCTCCGCCAGAGCGAGTGGATTTCCTCCTGGTAGCCGAGTGCGCGCGCGATGAAGGCCGGCACGCTCTGGTAAACCGAATGCTTCGACTGATCGTGATAAAGCTGGTGCAGGCGCGCGGCCAGCGTGGCGTCGGGAACGGTGAGCGTGCTCATGTTGCGGCGAAAGAGAGATCAGTTTAGCGAAGCGGGAGTCGGGTTGGGCTTCTCGGAAACGGAACGACCGGCGTCAGCGTGCGACGTGCGGCGATGCTCGTGCAGAAACTGCCGCCATGAATCCGCGCGCAGATACACGTCGGCGGCGGCGTGGCGCAAACGGGCAAGCCAGCCCCGGCGCGGCGTCGCGCCATGCCACACCGGCTCACCCGCCGCGAAGCCGCCGGACCACAGATAAGCGGTGCGCGTGCGGATCGCGCCCGCGGGGCGCGCCGCTGGCGAGCGGCCGAGGTGCTCTTCGATGTAGTCGCGCAGCAGCGGCGGACAGGCATCGACGCACAGTTGCAGCGGCCCCCACAACCGCGGGTTCGCCTCGATCAGCACGCACTCGCCGTCGTCGCGCTGGCGCAATTCGAGCATCACGACACCGTGAAAGCCGGCTGACCGAAGCGCGTCCTCCCAAAATGCGACCTCGCGGGCGTCTTCGTGCAAGCGTGCGGCGCGGGCGAGGAGCACGGATTTGCCGCCCGGCTGTTGGGCGAGATTCTCCTGCGAGAAGACCGTCGCGCGCCCGCGGCGCGGCAGGTGGAAAAACAAATAGAGGCTGCGGCCCCCGACCCACTCTTGGAAAAAGAAGTGCTCGGGCTGTGTCTCGCGCTCGAAGCGCAACCGATCCTCGGGCGTGCGCAGCAACCACGGGTAGAGCGATGTGCCGTCGGGAGCGACGTTCCAGCGCGGCTTCGCCACGCACGGGAGCGGCGCGGCCTCGCCGAGTTCATCCGGGACCGCCAGCCCGCGCGCGCGACAGAACGCCGTGAACGACGCCTTGTCGGTCACGCGGAGATAGGTGGACTCCTCCGGCAGCGGAAGCTCGCAACCGGCCGCGGCCAACTCCGCCCGGTGCCGCAGCGCCCAACGCACGAGATACTCCGACGCCGGAGCCAGCACGCAGTTCTTCGCGCCGGTCACTGCGCGTGCCGCCGGGACTGCGGCGACGAAATCGGCGATTTCGAGCGCGCGGCTCTGCCGCGTGAAGACGACGGCGTTGCGAAACCGGGTGCGGAAAATCGGATCGTCGTCCGTGCACGCGACCACGGCGGGCGTATGACCGGCCTGTTCCAGCGCGCGGCAGAACGCCAGCACGGCGCGGAAGTTGTAGCCGCTCGGAACGAGGAAGATTTTTTCAGGACGCCACATGATCGCCGGCGACGCGCCGCCGGGAGCGGGCGAGCACGTCGAGAATGATGTTCGCCACCCGATGCTGGACGGCCGGAATCACGTCCGCCGAGGTCGGCAAACACAGGACGCGTCCCGCGATGTCCTCGGCGATCGGGCAGTCGCGCGTCTCGGCCAGATAAGCGAGGCGGTTGAGCGGCGGGAAGAAGTAGCGGCGCGCGCGGATGCCGAACGCCGCGAGATCGTCGAGCACGGCCTGCGAGGTCACCGGCGTCGGAAGGATGATCGGGCAGTAGGCGTAGTTGTGTCTGAAATTTTCCTCGGGCGGTTTCGGCAGCACGGCTTCGGTGCCGGCGAGCAACTCGTGGTAGAGCAGCACCTGCTCGCGACGCTCGGCGATCAACGCCTCGACGCGCGGCAACATGCACAGACCCATCGCGGCATGGAACTCGGAGTTCTTGCCGTTGATGCCTTCGCAGCGGAAATTTTCGCCCCACTGGCCGAAGGCGCGCATGAGCTTCACGCGCTCGGCGAGGACGTCGTCGCGGTTGATCACGACGGCACCGCCCTCGATCGTATGGAAAATCTTCGTGGCGTGAAAGCTCAGGCAGCTCACGTCCCCGTAGCTGACGAGCGGCTTGCCGTTGAGTTCGCAACCGAACGTGTGCGCCGCGTCGTAGATCAATTTCAACCCGTGGGCGCGCGCGAACTCCGCGAGTTCGTCGACGGCGCAGGGGAACCCGTAGACATGCGTCGCAAGGATCGCCGTCGTGCGCGGCGTGAGTGCGGCTTCGAGTTTCGCGGGATCGATCGTCAGAAAACGCGGCTCGATGTCGACGAACACCGGCCGGCAATGCTCCCAAAGGATCGCGCCGCTCGTCGCGACGAAGCTGAACGGCGTGGTGAGGACGTCGCCTTCGACGTTGGCGGCGTGGAGCGCGAGCTGGAGCGCGATGGTGCCGTTACTGACGAACCACAGGTGCGGCGCCTGGAGGCGCTCGCGCAACCGCGCCTCGAGTTGGCGCAGGAGCGGGCCGTTGTTCGTGACGTAGTTTGCCGCCCAAATCTGTTCGAGGTAGGCGACGTATTCCTGGAGCGGCGGCAACGCGGGCTTCGTGACGGTGATTTCCGGAAGAGCGACGGAGGACATGGCGGAGGCGGGGTTAATTCCGGCGCGCGATCACGCGCGGCGAGTTTCCGGCCAGAGGCGCGGAATCCGGGGCGAGACGGCGAGCGAGGGCGGGGTTCGATGGCATCCGTGCGGGAGAGAGCCGCGTTTAGCAAACCGCAGGCCGTCCCTCTCGCCAGACATGCAAGCCACTGCTCGTCCGTGTTTAGAAAATTTTTCTGCGAAACGCCCCGGGAAGAATCGACGCCTCCAATCAATCCCCCGAAAACAGCGGCAGATTTTTCCCAACCAGCCGACGAACCGGCTCAAGCGCCAGCATTGAGCGGCGCGAACTGCTCGAGCTTCTCGGATTCGCGCTGCGCGCACCACTCGCTCCAGCATTGGCGCAGCGCGGCGGCGAAGCGCTGCGATTGGCCGGCGGCGTCGAGGAGCGGGCTGCGTTTCATTTCGTCGCGGAGCGCGGCGCGGATCGGCGCGAGCGCGGCGCGGTCGCGTGCGAGGGCGACGGCTTTCGCGACGTAGTCGTCGGCGTTGTGCGCGATCCACTCCTCGTGGCCGACCGCCGTGAGCAGGCTGGCGCTGACGCGGGCGGCGTGGCGGTCGCCCGCGAGCGTGACAACCGGGACGCCCATCCAGAGCGATTCGCAGGTCGTCGTCGTGCCGCAGTAGTGCGCAGTGTCGAGCGAGACGTCCATGCGGTGGTAGAGCGCGAGGTGGTCGGATGTCTCGGCCGTGCGGTCGAGCATCTCGATGCGTTCGGGCGGGAGACCGCAGGCGGCGAAGCGCGCCAGGAGCCGCTCGCGGGCGGCGGGTTCGCCGAGGCCGCGGCCTTTGAAAAGGAATCGCGCGTCGGGCACTTCAGCGAGGATGCGGCCCCACATGCGGAGCGTCGCTTCGGTGATTTTGCCGAGGTTGTTGAAACAACCGAAAGTGAACGGAGCATCCGGGGCCGCGAGGCAGGGCGGCGCCGCTGGCTCGGGCGCGCGCTCGGCGGGTTGATAGCACCACGCGGTCGGCGCGAAGCGCACGAGTCGCTCGGTCGCGAGCGCGTCCGAGTCGCCGGGCGGATCGGCGATCGCGTCGGTGAGCCGGT
The DNA here is from genome assembly GCA_016187945.1 of Opitutia bacterium. GTDB lineage: Bacteria > Verrucomicrobiota > Verrucomicrobiia > Opitutales > Opitutaceae > Didemnitutus. The sequence goes on along the minus strand of JACPIT010000002.1, from coordinate 9,623 downwards.
AACGGATCGCCGGCACGCCGGTGGTGTTCGGGTAGCCGAGGTAATTGATCTGCACGGGCGCCAAGTGGCGGGCGAACACCGGGAGGCGGTTCATCACTCCGGTGTGGCCCGCGAGATCGACCATGATGTCGGGCTGGTCCGCGCGAATGGTTTTTTCGACCATCTCGTTCGACTGGCCAACGAAGTTGCGCCAGACGGTCGCGAGCGACTTGAAGCGTTGCGAGAGCGCGTCCTCACGGAAGTGGTCGTGGTAAAGATACAGCTCGAACTGCGCGGGATCGAGGTGGCGCAGCAGCGGCTCGATGAAATACGCGCACGAGTGCGTGCGGAAGTCCGGCGAGATGAGCGCGACGCGCAGGCGGCGACCGGCCTGCGGCTCATTCGGGAAATCGGGCATCGGAAACTCGCCGACCGCGCGACCGAAGGCGACGTGCTCGGCGAAAACCTGTTCGCGCGCGAGCGAGTCGAGGTTGTTGAGCGCGAACAGCCGGTAGCTGTGCGCATCGAAGTTGCGCGGCTCGCGCCGGAGGTAGGTCGCGTAGGCCTCGACCGATTCCTGAATGCGGTGCGCCTGCTGGAGCGCCTGCGCGCGGCCGAAGTGGGCCTTGGCGTAGTTGGGGTCGGCGGCGAGAGCGCGTTCGTGGCAACGCAGCGCGTCCCCCACCCGGCCGTAGAGGCTGAGCGTGAGGCCGTAGTTATACCAACCGATCGGGTTGCGCGGATTGAGCGAGAGCGAGCGTTCGTGACATTCGACCGCCTCCTGGAGGCGGTCCTGCGCTTTGAAGCAGTAAGCGAGGTTGTCCCAACCCTCGACCAGATCGGGTTTCAGGCGCAGCGTCTCGCGAAACTCGGGCTCGGCGTCCTTCGCGCGGCCGGCGGCCATCAGGGCGAGGCCGAGACGCATGCGGCAAACCGCGTGTCGCGCGTCGAGCGACAGCGCTTTTTTCAGCAAATCGACCGCTTCCGCCGCGCGCCCCTGCTGGAGCGCGATCACGCCGAGCAAATGCACGGCGTCGAAGCTCCGCGGCGCGACGGCGCGAATGCGCGTGTAGATCGCAGCCGCCTCCGTGAGCCGGCCCGCGCGGTGGTGCGCGATGGCTTGTTGGAGGAGGCTTTGCAGTTGGGCCGGAGACATGCGGGAACGCGAAGCCCCGGCCCGGAGAGGCTCCGGACCGACGATTCGCCAACGAGCTAATCGGCCACGGCCGGCGGAGATTGAGCGAAATCTATTCAAGTGCCGCCACTTGCCGCCGATGAATGGCTTGAATGAGCGCGGGCGGCTCACGCCGGCGGCATTCGTGACAACACCCATGTCGTCCCTTTCCACACCACCCGTCGCCGGTCGCGTCGTTCTCGACGATCAGGAAATCCGGCGCCGCATCAACGCCTGCCCCAAACTCGCCTCGCTTCAGGCCAACAACGACGCCCTCAGCGCGCTCGTGAAATCCGACCAGAGCCTGACGTCGCAAATCGCCGAGATCATCCGGCGCGATCCGTCGCTCTCCGCGCGGCTCCTGCGCATGGTGAACTCCGTCTATTTCGGCCTCGGCGCGCGCGTGAACAACATCGAGGAGGCCGTGTTTTTCCTCGGGTTACGGCAAATCCGCGAGCTGTCCGTCGCGACGCCCGTGATCGAGGAGCTCGAGCGCTTGCAGGGCAACGTCTCGACGCCGCTGCCGTGGAAGGATCTCTGGGCGCACAGCATCGGCTGCGCAATCCTCACGCGCGAAATCCTGCGCGCCACGCCGCTCACGATCGACGACGACACGGATTACCTCGTCGGCCTGCTGCACAACGTCGGCAAGGTCGTCATGGCGTATGCGTTCCCCGACGAACTGGTGCAGATCTCGAACACGCAACTCCCCACGCCAGCCGACGTCTGCCGGCTCGAGCGGCAGTTGATCGGCTGGGACCACGCGCAGATCGGCGCGCACTATCTTCAGAAGCACCAAGTCTGCGAGGAAATCGCCTTCGCGGTGCGCTACCACTGCGAACCCGACCGCGCCCCGCGCCACCGGCTCTTTGCCGCGGCGGTGCAGGTGGCCGATCATCTCGTGCGTCACGCGGGCGTGACGGGTGGTTTTGAAAAAGTCGACCCGGTCGAACGCGATAGCTGGCTCCGACTCGAAGGCTGGAACGTCCTCTACGGAGCCGACGGCCCGGAATCCACGCTCGCGCGCGCCTCGATCGAAAACGCGCTGCAACGCCTGCCGGCGATGTTGAGCGGGTTGGTGTGAGCGTCGCCCGATCGCGAGAATACGTCCGCCGGGGAGAAAGGGAACGGCGATATAATATCGCCGCTCCGGAGGCCGAGGCCGGTAGTCGCGCCCCGGCGTGCAACTCGTGCGAACCGCGCACCGCGGAAAACGTGTCAGCGTCCTTCTGCTGAGCAATTTCTGCCGCCTACGCGACGAGCGTGTCCCCACCGGGCCGGACGGCCTTAAAGTTCGCGTCCGGCGCGCCGATACACGGGCTGCATGTCAGTCGTGATCAGCGATTCTATCGCGGGCGCACGCGCGTATCCGCCGCCGGAGGCTTTGCTTGGCGCTTGGGCGGGCAGCGACGCGCTCGTTTATTGTCGAGATTGGGAGGGCCGCATCCTCGCGGCCAACCAGACTTTCGCTCGAAAGTTCGGCTGCCCGATCGGCGACCTGCCGGGGCGCCCAGTGGCGGCTTGGTTGCATCAGGACGACGCTCCCGCGCTCGTCGCGGCCGACTCGGAACTGAACCAGGAACCGCGCCGCACGTCGTGCGAGTCGCGCTGGCTCACCCCGCAGGGCTGGCGTTGGATCGCTTGGGAGGAAAAAGCGATCTGCGACAGCGGCAAATGGATCGGCGTGCGCTCGGTCGGCCACGACATCACGCGTCAGCGCGTGGCGGAGGAGCAGTATTTCAAACTCTCGCGCGCCGTCGAGCAGTCGCCCGTGGCGATCGCGATCACCGATGCCGACGGCAATGTCCAATACGTGAACGCGAAGTTCACCGAGGACACCGGCTACACGCTCGAACGCCTGCTCGACGAGGACGTGCAAGTGCTCCGCGAAGGACATCCGGACGAGGCGTCCTACTCGAAATTCTGGGAAACCGTGAACGGCGGTCAGGAGTGGCGCGGCGAGCTCACGCGCGAAGGCCCGGACGGCAAAAAAGTCTTCGAGTCGGTGCAGGTGTCGTGTCTCCGCAGCCCGACCGGCGAGATCACGAATTTCCTTTGCCTGCGCGAGGACGTCACGAGCCGCAAGACGCTCGAAGAGCAACTCCGCCAGGCGCAGAAGATGGAGAGCCTCGGCACGCTCGCCGGCGGCATCGCACACGACTTCAACAACATCATCGCCGTGATGAACGGCTACGCGGAGTTTGCGCTGCTGAATCCGGGCGACGCGGCGCTGCTGCAGAAGTGCATGCGCGAAATCAAAAAGGCCTCGCAGCGCGCCAGCGGCCTCGTGCGCCAGATCCTGACGTTCAGCCGCAAAGCGGAGGTGCGCTTCGCACCGCTCGACCTCAACCAACTCGTGCGCGAACTCGTGGCGCTGCTCTCGGAGACGTTCCCGCGCAACCTGACTTTCAACTTCGCGCTCGAGGACGGCCTGCCGCCGCTCCTCGCCGACCAGAATCAGCTTCAGCAAATCGTGCTCAACCTCTGCGTGAATGCGCGCGACGCCATGCCCTCGGGCGGCACGCTCACGATCACCACGACGCGCGTCGAGGGCGCCGCGGTGCCCAGCGCCGTGATCGGCGGCCGCGCTTGCGCGTGTCTGGCGGTCACGGACACGGGCACGGGCATGACGCCGGAGGTGCGCGCGCGCATTTTCGAGCCGTTTTTCACCACGAAGGCGGTCAACAAAGGCACCGGCCTCGGTCTCGCCGTCGTCTACGGCATCGTCGCGAGCCACGAAGGCACGATCGAAGTCGAGAGCTCGCCCGGTATCGGCAGCACCTTCAAAGTTTACCTGCCGCTGGCCGACGCCGCCATCGTGCCGCCGTCGCTGGCGCGCGCGAGCGAGTTTCCCGGCGGCACCGAGTCGATCCTCGTCGTGGACGACGAAGCGCCGCTGCGGCTGCTGCTCGAAGCGGCGCTCTCGCGCAAAGGCTACCAGGTGCGCAGCGCCGCCGACGGACTCGAAGCGATCGAGGCGATCGCGAGCCCCGACTCGAAAATCGACGCGGTGCTGCTCGACTTGAACATGCCCGGCGCGAACGGCGTGGAGGTCTACCGCGTCATCCGCGCGACGAAGCCGGATTTGAAAGTGCTCGTGTTGACGGGACACCTTACCCCGGAAGCGCGCGGCGAGTTTGAGAAGATGGGCATGCACAACTTCGTGAAGAAGCCCTACACGCTCGAAGAACTCGGGCGGAATTTGCGGGCGGTGCTGGACGGCAAAGAAATCAGCTCCTGAGTCGAGGAGGGAGAATCCCTCAAAACCGCCCGGCACATGCAAAATCGCTACAGATTCAATGCCCCGGGCCGATGCAACCAGACGGCGAATCAGACCGATCCATTCCCATGGACCGTAGTTGCACAAAAAATGAATCAGAGCGCAAAACCGCCTCGAGCGGCAGGCGCGCATTGGGCGGGAGTCCGCCTGGTGCTGTCGCTTTTGCCGGTCGTGGCCATCTCCGCCCCGTCTGTCGCCCCCGAACCCTCGAGTTCGATCAGTCGCCCCTACCTCGCGACGGTCGGCTCACCCGCGCTCCGCTTCGGCGAAGCGATCCCTCCGCCCGATCTCTCGGCCCGCCCGGCCGCGGCGGCTCCGCCACTCCCTGCCGAGGAACACGCCGCCCCGCTCGTCGAGCCGGCGAAAGGCGACGTCACCGTGGTGCCGCCGGTCGCGAAACCGGTCGATCTACCCGCGTCCACCGACACGACCAAAGTCGCGCCGGGCAAACCGCCGGCAGAAATCCTGCCTGACGATACTCGCCCGAAAGTGCGCGCCGAAGATTTCCTGCCCTTCTTCCAATTCCCCGGCTCCGGCTCGGCCAACGGCGACGTAACGGTCGTCGCGCCCGTGCCGAACTCCGCGCCCACCGCGGCGCCGTTGCCCGCCAGCTCCGCCACTTATCGCCAGCAATGATCCGCCCGCTCCACCTTCCGCCCGGCGGCCGCCTGCTCACCGTGCTTTTTCTCGCCGCGGTGCTGCTCGCGAGCGCGCGCGGCGCAGGGGCCAAGAGCGAACCGGACGACGCCGAACACGCGGCGCCGACACTCTCGGCGGAAGCGCGCGGGCTGTTGAAGCTCGGCAACAATCTCACGGACCGCGGCGACTACACCGCCGCCGAGATCGCTTACCGGCAGATTCTCCAGTCGAGCTCGTTCAACAAAGTCGAGCAACAAGAAGCCCTCATCGGCATGGGCCGCTGCTACCGCAAACAAGGCACCTACACGAAGGCCACCGCCGTCTACGAAAAATTCCTCAAGGAATTCCCGGAGGACGGCCGCGTGCCCGACGTGCTGCTCGACGTCGGCCGCACGCTGCGCGCGATGGGCGCGCACAAGATGGCGATCGCGCGTTTCTACAGCGTGCTGAATTCGACGCTGAAGCTCCCCGCGGATACCTTCGACCACTATCAGCTACTCGCCAAAACCGCCCAATTCGAGATCGCCGAAACGCACTTCGAGGCGGGCAACTATGCCGAGGCCGGAAAATTCTTCTCGCGCCTGCGCCTCCTCGATCTCGCGCCTGCCGACCGCGCGCGCGCGCATTTCAAGTCGGCCTACTCGATGCAGCTCGCCGGCGACTCCGAAGCCGCCGTCACCGCCTTGCGCGCATACCTCGAACAATGGCCCGAGGACGAAAACGTGCCCGAAGCGCGCTTCCTGCTCGCGACCACTCTGCGCAAACTCGGTCGCACCGACGAAGCGCTGACCGAGACCTTCGCGCTCCTGCGCGGCGAGCAGCATCAGTCGAACGCCGAGCCACGCCGCTGGGTGTATTGGCAACGCCGGACGGGCAATCAGCTCGCGAACGAATTTTTCCACAGCGGCGACACCGCCAATGCGCTCGCGATCTACCAAGGCCTGGCTGCGCTCTCGAATGACGCCCACTGGCAGTTGCCCGTTCTTTATCAGGTCGCACTCTGTCAGGAGCAATTACGCGCGATCGACCGCGCCCGCGAGACCTACCAAAACATCGTCACGACAGTCGCCAAATTGCCGACCGCATCGGCCGAGCTGAACGAACTCGCCAAAATGGCCACGTGGCGCATAAGCAACATGGAGTGGCACGATCAAGCCGACCGCAAACTGACCGCTGCGTTCTCGACGACGACGGGCCAAACACCTCCGCTTCCCGCTTCCGCACCGCCCCATGACGCCTCTGCAAGCCCTGCAGCAACACCACCAACTCTGTGACGAGCTCCACGCGCTCGCGTTGGAAGAAAACCGTTTCCTACAGCAAAATCAGCGGGCGCCCGACGCCCCGCTCCTCGAAAAGAAGAAAGCGCTGCTCGCGCGGCTCGACGAGACCCTCGCCGCGCTGCGCGGTGCCCAAGGCGACAGCGGCAACCAGGCCGCGCTTCGCCAGGCGCTCGAAAAGACCCGCGCCCGCATTCTCCAAGTGCTGCAACTCGAGAAGGAAAACGAACAGTTGCTCCTCCGTTTCAGTCTCACCGGCAATCGCCCCGTCGCACCAACGCCGACGATGATGCCGCCCGGCATGCTGCAAAAAATCTATCAGCGGCACTCCTGACGCCGCATCCCGCGCAAATCGCGAAAGTTTACGGCGAATTAGCCGATGAACAGGAGGTGAGCCCTGTCAGCTCCTGCCCCACTTTACCGCGAACGACGCCGGAAGACATAGTCCGGCGCTTGACGCATTTGCCCTCGGCCCCGCGCGTGCTGCCGAGACTGAAGCGGCTGTTGAGCGACGGAAACTCGTCGCTGCACGAGGTCGTTGAAATGATCCGCCTGGATCCCGGCATCGCCGCGCGCGTCCTTCAAGTCGGCAACTCGGCCTACTACAACCAAGGGCTGCGCTGCTACACCGTCGACGAAGCCGTGCATCGCGTCGGCTACGGGCAAATCTACGAACTGGTGGCCCACGCCGTCGCCTCCGAAGTGCTCGTGCGGCCGCTCGCCACTTACTCGATCGGCGCGGACGAGCTGTGGCAGAGCTCCATCGCGTGCGCCATCGCCGCCGAAAGTCTCGCGGAAGTGATCAACATCGATTGCGACATCGCCTACACGATCGGCTTGCTGCACCGAGTTGGCCTCGTCGCGATCAACGAATGGCTCGAACGCGGCGCGCCGGATTTTCGGTTTCAGAAACAGGCGTCGCCGCTCGAAACATGCGAGGAAGAGCGCCGCCTGCTCGGCTTCCACAACGCCGAAGCCGGTGCCGCGCTGCTGCGGTTGTGGGAATTTCCGGCGGTGATGTCCGAGCCGGTTCGCTGGCAATACCTGCCGACGGCGACCGCCGCGCACGGTCAACTGGCATCGCTCCTCTCTCTCGCAAAATGGACTCAGACTGCGGCGTTGTTGCCGGAGCCAACCACGCGCCCGCTCGAACCCGCGCTCCTGCGGCGTGCCGGCGTCACAGCCGCGCAGGTGCGGGAGTGCGTCGTGCACGTGCAAACCCGTCTCCGCGAGATCAGTTCGTTTCTCAACGATGCATCGGGAGAGAGTTGCGTGCTCGCGTTCCCCAGCGGCGCCCGCGCCATAATCGCCGCGCGTTAAGCACCGCCCACTCGACGAAATCGCGCTGCTGAAGCGGGAGCCGGCCGTGACCGCAGTCGGATGCCGCCTCCGGCGAACGGTTTTTGTGAGGAAGTGGCTGTAGCTCCACTGGGCGGCGGCGGCTTGCTGGGCGATCGCATCGAGTCGAGCGTGGGTGGTGTCGAGTCCGAGGGCGGCAAGCGCGGTGGCGGCCTTCGGTTCAAAAACGGCGGCGCTCATCCGGCCACCTCCGCGTAGACGCTGAGCGGGCGTCGCTCGACGGATTGGGTAAACGCGATTTGGCAGCGTGGTGGCGGAGCGTGGCGCTCGGCGGTGGCGCGCGCGACGGTTTGTTTCCAGAGCGCTTGCAGGTGCTCGGGCGCGATCTGGCTGTGGCCTTGGGGCACGGGTGTGTGCTCGGCGACGATCAATTCGCCGACCTTGATGGTGATTTTGCCGCCGAGGGCTTGGACGCTCACACGCTGGCCGACGTGTGCGGGCGGCACGGAGTAACGGCTGCCGCGGTAGGAAACGAGCGACTCGGCATCGACTTTGCGGGCGAGCGCGGGCGCGTAAGGCCGCAGTTGCTCGATCACACAAAGCCCGGGAGCGCATTAGTTGGAAACCGTTGACCGATCTGCCCGTGCGTTCGGTGAAGGAAGCGCTTGAAAAAATCCAGTGGTATGCGCTCCGCTGGAAAATCGAGCTATTCCACAAGATCCTGAAATCCGGTTGCCGGGCTGAGGAGTCGCGATTGCGCACTGCAACGCGCTTGGTGAATCTGATTGCGACCTGCTGTGTCGTGGCTTGGCGGATCTTCTGGCTGACGATGATCAATCGCAGCCAGCTCGCTGCCAAGCCGACGGTAGCTCTCACCCAGCTCGAGCTCCGGCTTCTCGATCGGCTCTCCCCTGATCCAACGACTTCAGCGCAATCACCCCCACCCTTGCTCTCGCACTATATAGTCAAAATTGCCCGACTCGGCGGATATCTCGCTCGCGCCTGCGATCCGGCACCAGGTAATATCGTCATGTGGCGCGGCCTCGCTCTCCTTACCGATATCGCCATCGGCTACTCACTCCGCGTCGAAATTGTGGGAAATTGAAAGACCGGCCGGACGCTTACCATCGTTCCGTCCACTTCGCAGGTCTTGGTCTTCATCGCCCAACAACCTGACGAATCTTGTCTTCGGACGGAACGATGCATTCCTCACACTTCCGTAAGCGTCGCCTCGGGTGCCTCGTGGTTACGGGAGCTGCGGGCTGATAGAGTGGCGGGATGGGAACTACGGTAACTACGGAGTTGGTGCATCACGGGGAACGGAGGGACCGAGCGGGGCGACAGCACGTGCCGCGAGAGCGGCGCGAGCAGTTGTTAGCGTCGTTCCGGGAGAGCGGATTGACGCGACGGGCGTTCGCGCGGCGCGAGGGCATCCGCTACACGACGTTCTGCAATTGGACGCAGCGCGCGGCGAAGCGTGGTCTCGCTGGGTCGACGGGGTTGTCGGCGCCGGTGCGCTTCGCAGAGGTGGCGTTGCCCTCGAGTTCGTCTACGAGCGCGAGCGGAGGGAGCATGCTCGAAGTGCGATTGGCCGACGGCACGACGGTGCGCGGCGGCAGCGTCGAGGAACTCGTCGCGCTGGTGCGGGCGTTGCGGAGTTGAGACGGCGATGCTGGCGTTCCCTCATTCGGTGCGGATCTTCGTGGCGTTGGAGCCGGTGGACATGCGCAAGCAATACGACGGATTGTGGTCGGCAGCGCAGTCGCAGCTTGGCGAAGATCCGAAACTGGGCGCGGTGTTCTGCTTCACCAACCGCGAGCGCACGCGGCTGAAGCTGGGATTACCTTCGATTTGTAGACTTGGGGCGCAGGGAGGATTTTTCAGTTGGTTTGGTTTTCGAAGTCAAACGGCGAGAGATAGCCGATAGAAGAGTGGCGGCGGCGGGTATTGTAGAAGCCATCGATCCACGCGAAGG
>JACPIT010000003.1 GCA_016187945.1 Opitutia bacterium | reverse complement strand
CGCTTGAAACCGGAACGAAGTCTGCTGACAGTCTGTCGGAAACCGGGCGTCGGTGACCGTCGCAGGGGATTGTTTCATCACCAACCATTTCAGCAGTTATCGCGCCCGGTTTCTTTCCTCGCGGTGAAATATCCGGGCTAAAGCACCGCGCTACTCCGAACCCAAGCTCACGTAAGCTGTAGGAGCGGCTTTACACCGCGATTGCTGCGATGCGTGCGCCGCCCTCGGATCGCGGCGTAAAGCCGCTCCTACACAAGGCGTGTGCGCGAGCCGCGACGTCTCTTCCTATCATTGCGCCGTCCACTTGTAGACGAGCGTGCTCAGGCCGGGCAGCGTGAGGACGAGCGATTGCGCCTGGCCGTCGCAGGGCGTCGGCTCGGCGGTGCGGCCGCCGAAATTACCGCTGTCCGTGCCGCCGTAGAGTTCGGCGTTGGTGTTGAAGACTTCCGCCCAATGTCCGGCCTGCGGCACGCCGACGCGATAGCCGGCACGCTCGACCGGCGTGAAGTTGCCGATGATCAGATAAAACGTTTTCTCGTCGGACGCGACGCGGGCGAAACTCAGGACGGACTGGTCGCCGTCGTTGGCGTTGATCCAGCGGAACGACTGCGGGTTGAAATCGTTCGTGGAGAAAACCGGCTCGCCGACGTAGAGGCGATTGAGGTCGCGCACGACCGTCTGGATGCCGCGGTGCAACGGCGCGTCGAGCAGGTGCCAGTCGAGCGAGCCGTCGTGCTTCCACTCGTGCCACTGGCCGAACTCGCCGCCCATGAAGAGCAGTTTCTTGCCGGGATACGTCCAGACGAAGCCGTAGAGCGCGCGCAGGTTCGCGGCCTTTTCGGTGTCGGAGCCGGCGCCCATCTTGCCGAGCATCGAGGCCTTCAGGTGCACGACCTCGTCGTGCGAGTAGACCGTGATGAAGTTCTCCGAGTATTGGTAAACCATGCCGAACGTGAGCTTGTTGTGCGCCCACTTCCGGTAGACGGGGTCTTTCTGAAAATAGGCCAGCGTGTCGTGCATGAGGCCCATGTTCCACTTGTAGTCGAACCCGAGGCCGCCGTCCTTCGTCGGCCGGCTCACCATCGGGAACGCCGTCGACTCCTCCGCGATCGTCGCCACGCCCGGATAATACTGGTGCACGAGGTCGTTCACCTGCCGGAGGAACGCGATCGCCTCGAGATTCTCGCGGCCGCCGTAGCGGTTGGGAATCCATTCGCCGGCATTGCGCGAATAATCGAGGTAGAGCATCGACGCCACCGCGTCCACGCGCAGCCCGTCGATGTGGTAGCGGTCGAGCCACGACAGCGCGCTCGCGATGAGGAAGCACCGCACTTCGTGGCGGCCGTAGTTGAAGATCAGCGTGCCCCAATCCATGTGCGCACCGAGCCGCGGATCCTCGTGCTCGTAGAGATGCGAGCCGTCGAATTGCGCGAGCGCAAAACTGTCGCGCGGGAAATGCGCCGGCACCCAGTCGAGGATCACGCCGATGCCGCGCTGGTGCAGGTGGTCGACGAAAAATTGAAAATCCTCCGGCGTGCCGTAGCGATGCGTCGGCGCGAAGTAGCCGGTGACCTGATAACCCCACGAGCCCGTGAACGGATGCTCCGCCAACGGCATGACCTCGACGTGCGTGAAGCCCATTTGCACGACGTAGTCCGCCAACGGCGTCGCGAGTTCGCGGTAGTTGAGCGGACGGTTGCCGTCCTCGAGCACGCGCCGCCACGAACCGACGTGCACTTCGTAGACCGACATCGGCCGGTCGACCTTGCCGCCGTGCTCGGCGCGCCGCGCGAGCCACGCGGCGTCGTTCCAGGCGTAGCCGTTCACGCTGCGGACGATCGCGGCGTTGTTCGGCGGCGATTCGAAATACGTGCCGTAGGGATCGGTCTTGAGGTGCTGGTGGCCGTGCCGGTCCCAGATCGCGAATTTGTAGAGTTCGCCCTCGCCGAGGCCGGGCACGAACAACTCCCACACGCCCGACGCGCCGAGCGGACGCATCGGATGATAGCGGCCGTCCCAGCCGTTGAAATTTCCCACGACCGACACGCGCGACGCACTCGGCGCCCACACCGCGAAGGCCACGCCGGGCACGTCGCCGAGCCGGCGGACGTGCGCTCCGAGTTTTTCGTAGATGCGGTGCTCGTTGCCCTCGGCGAAGAGGTAGAGGTCCTGCTCGCTCAGCGTCGGCAGGAACGAGTAGGCGTTGTAGACTTGGTGAATCTCGCCCCACGACGTCTCGTAGCGGAGCTGGTAGCGGAAGACCTCTTTGCGTTTCGCGATGAACAGCTCGAAAAAACCCTCCGGCGCGAGCTGCTCCATCGCGAGCGCCGCCGCCCCCGGCGCGTCGAGATCGACGACCTCGCACCGCACCGCGCCGCGCACGAATGCGCGCACGACCACGCCCTTTCGCCGCTTCACCGTCACGGGATGCATGCCGAGCCACCCGTGAGGGTTCGATTGGCGGTTCTGGAGGAAGGCGTCGAGTTCCGGCTGGGGGATGATCACGGCGATTTCACTCTGCCCGGCGTGCACGGTGCGTCTAGCGCAAATCGCCCGGCACAATTCCCGTCCGCGTCAGTCGAAATCTCGTTGCGCCGCCCCACCCGCCCCGACAGTTGAAAACGATGCTCCGCCGCCTGGCCCTCAGCCTCCTGTTCGCCGCTCTCGCGAGCCTCGCCGCTCGCGCGCAAACCGCGGGCACGATCCCCAACGTCACAGGCAAGGAAACCATCTACGACGACCGCACGAAGGAACTCGTCGTCCGCGGCGACGCGCGCCTCGTCTACGGTGAAATCATCCTCACCGCGGACGAGATGCGCTACCGTCGCGAGACGAACAGCGTCACCGCCTCCGGCCACTTCATCCTCACCAACGGCGCGCGCCGCCTCGTCGCCGACGCCGGCACCTACGATCTCGGCTCGAACACGCTGCACGTGCACAATCTCCGCGTCGGCGAGTTCCCGATCTACCTCACCGGCGAATCCGTCGACGGCACGTTCGAGAAACTCGTCTTCACGAACGCGACGATCTTCTTCCGCGAGAACGCCGCCTACGCGCCCTCGATCCGCGCCCGCAAGGTCGTCTACGAAAAAGGCCAGATCGTCTCCGGCGAGGGCCTGCAACTCGGCCTGCTCGGCAGCCACTTCCTCTCGCTCCCGACGTTCCAACACGAGATCGGCACCGAGCTGTTTTCCTACTTCGTCGGCAAAGTCGGCTACCGCCGCAGCCTCGGGCCGTTCCTCGAAGCCGACGGCCGCCTGCCCGTCGCGCTCGGCGTGAAGGCCGGCGCCGACCTCGGCCTCTACGGCTCGCGCGGCGTGATGGTCGGCCCCGCCGCCACGTATCGCGTCGGCGGCGAAAACGACTTCGTCCTCGGCGGCCTCTCCAGCGGCTACATCAACGACCACGGCGATCGCAAAACCGACTTCCTCGGCCGCCCCGTCCCCGAAAACCGCAGCTTCGTCGAATGGTGGCACCGCCAGCGCATCGGCGAGCACTTCACGCTCGACGGCCAGTTCAACTACTGGAGCGACTCCGAAGTGCTGCGCGATTTCCGCCCGAAACGCTTCTTCCCGGTCCAGCAACCCGACTCGTTTCTCGAAGGCGCCTACACCGGCGACAACTTCGTGTTGAGCGCCTTCACGCGCGTGCACCCGAACCGCTACCATCAGGTGCAGGAGCGCCTGCCGGAAATCCGCTTCGATCTGCTTCCGACCACCGTCGCCGCCGGCATCTACCAACGCGGCAACGCCAGCCTCGCCGTCCTCGAGGAAGACGCGTTCCTCAATCTCCCCGGCCAACGCTCCACGCGCTACGACGCCTACTACGGCCTCGAACGCCCCCTCGCGCTCGCGCCGTGGTTCACCTTCACGCCCGTCGCTGGCGGACGCCTCACGCACTACGCCGACGCCACGAACGGCAAGGCAACCTACACGCGCGCGATCGGCGAAATCGGTTTCGACGCCCGCCTGCGCGCCGCCGGCACGTTCGACTACAAGAATCCCCTCTGGGAAATCGACGGCCTCCGCCACCTCGTCGAGCCACGCCTCTCCTACCGCTACGCGCCCGAAGCCGCCTCCGGCGCCCGCTACATCCCCGCGATCGACCGCCGCGTTTTTTCGACCTACCTCCAGCCGCTCTCGATCGCCGACCAACGCAACATCGACGACCTCGACGCGCTGAACACCCTCCGCCTCTCGCTCAACAACACGCTGCAAACCCGGGGCGCCAACGGCGGCTCGCGCGACCTCGCGACGCTGAACTTCGCCGCCGACTACCGCTTCGAGCGCAAAGCCGGCCAGCGCCCGCTCACCGATCTCCACACCGAACTCTCCCTCACTCCCGCCAACTGGATTCGCTTCTCCGTCTACGAACGCTTCACCCCGCAGACCTCCGAGCAGCAGGAACTCAATTACGCCCTCGAAATTTCCGATCAGGAATGGTGGGCCGCGAAACTCAGCTCGCACTTCCTCCGCAACGACTACGAGGAATACGCACTCGATTATCGCCATCGCCTCAACGAGGCCTTCGACGTCATCGGCCGCTGGCGCTACGACGTCCGCCACAGCCGTTTCAACGAGCAGACCTACGGCCTCTCGCAACGCCTCGGCCAGACGTGGACGATCAAATACGAAGTCTCCTTCTCCGAAGGCCCGCGCCGCGAAAGCAACTTCGGCTTCAACCTCGAAGTCGAACTGCTGAAATTCTGAGCCCCCCGCCGGAGGCGGGAAGCACCAAGCGCCACCCTCCAAACTCCCGTGAAACAATCCAGCCGCGCCGCCCGCCAAGCCTGCCGCTTATTTGGAGTTCGCCCTCCTTGGAGCTTCTCTGGTGCTTGGAGCTTGGAGTGCTTGGAGCTTTCCCGCTGCGCATGAACCCGCGCATCGCCGCCAACCAGCAGCGCACGTTCCTCGCGCAACTCGCCGTCGTGCTCCCGCACGTGCGCACCGACAGCGCCCTGCCGCGCCGGATCAAGGACCTGCTCGGCCGCAACCGCGCGCTCGGCTCGCGCGACCGCCGCCTCTACCGCGAGCTGATCTATACCGTCATCCGCTATCTGCCGTGGCTCGAGCCGCTACTCACGCGCGACGAAAATGTCGCGGCGCAACTCGCCGCCTGGCTCGCCCCGGAGATGAAAGACACGAGCGCTTACCGCGCCGCGCTCCTCGAAGGCTGGCCCGCCACGCCGCCGCCGCTCGCCGAAAAATCCACCGTGCTCCGCGCGCGTTTCTTCAGCGCGCTTGGCGGTAGGGCGAGTCGTCCCGACGAGCCGCCCCCCGCCCTCGCAAAACCCGACTCCCCCTCGCTCGCCGCCGCCGCCGACATTGTCGCCGACATCGCCGCCGACAACAACACCGGCACCTTCGCCCCCGCCGCGCTCCTCCCCGCTTGGTTCCGCGAGCACTGCCCCGACGCCTTCGCGTCCGCGCAACTCGACGCTCTCCTCGCCCGCGCGCCGATCTGGATTCGCCTCCAAGCGAACGACCGCGCGATGGTGCTCGACGAGTTCCGCCGCAAAAGCTGGGAACCGCGCGCGACACCCGTCTCGCCCGACGCCTTCGCGCTCCCGCCCAACGCCGAAGTCGCCAACACCGACGCGTATCGCCGCGGCTTCGTCGAAATCCAGGACCTCGGCTCGCAACTTGTCCTCGCGCACGCGCCCGTCCACGCCGGCGAGCGCTGGCTCGACGCCTGCGCCGGCGCCGGCGGCAAAACGCTCCAACTCGCCCACGCCGTCGGCGCGACCGGCCGGGTCGATGCCACCGACATCCGCCCCGCGATGCTCGAAGAACTCCGCGAACGCGCCACCCGCGCCCGCCTCACCAACGTCCACCTCCCGCCCGCCAAACTCCGTAATACGGAGTTTGCGCGCTACGACGGGGTGCTCGTGGACGCGCCGTGCAGCGGCTCCGGCACCTGGCGCCGCCTGCCGCACATGAAGTGGCACACGCGACCGGAAACGATCCCGCAGTTCGCCGCGCAACAACTCGCGATCCTCTCCGCCAACGCCGCGCACGTCCGCCCGGGCGGCTTGCTCGTCTACGCCACGTGCTCGCTCAGCCACGTCGAGAACCACGACGTCGCCGCCGCCTTCCTCGCCGCGCACCCGGAGTTTTCCGCCGAAAAACCCGCACGCGATCTCGGCGGTCGTTTCGACGGCACCGGCACGACGCTCCTCCCCGCCACGCACGACAGCGACGGCTTTTACGTCGCGCTGTTGCGGCGCCAGAGGTAGGGCGGGACCGCTGGGCCCGCCGCGCGCACGGCACCGCGCTCCCGGCGCCGCCCAGCGGTCGCGCCCTCCCCCAACAACCGCGCGCCACCGAGATTTCCGGTTCCGTCCCGCCCTCCGCGTGACGTCTCCATCCCTCCCACGCGTCCGAGGCGATTTCCCCCTTGCGCGACCCACGCGCGCCCCCTCGACTCGCACCGTGGTCGCCGAAGCCGATTATCGCATCAAACTCCCCGTTTTCGAGGGTCCGCTCGATCTCCTGCTCTTCCTCATCCGGAAAAACGAGCTCGATATCTACGACATCCCGATCGAGTCGGTGACGAAGCAATACCTCGAAATCCTCTACGCGATGAAGGATCTCGAGCTGGAAGTCGCCGGCGAGTTTTTCGTCATGGCGGCAACGCTGATGGAGATCAAGAGCCGCATGCTCCTCCCGAAGCACCAGCAGGCCATCGACCCGAACGCCGACGACGAGGAACTCGATCCGCGCTGGGAACTCGTCCACCAGCTCCTTCAATACAAGAAATTCAAGGAAGCCTCCGGCAAACTCGGCGAGATGGCCCGCTACACGCAGGACATGCTTCCGCGACCGGCGTCCGCCTTCGCCCCTCTCGCCGAGCGTCCGCTGAAGAGCGTCGATCGCATCGAGCTCTGGAACAGCTTCAACGTCGTCCTCCGCCGCCTCGCCGAGAAACTCGTCGTCGGCGAAATCCACGCCGAGCAGGTCACCGTCGCCGACCAGATGGAATACATCCTCGGGCAGACGAAGACGCGCCGGGAGTTCACGTTCTCGAGCCTGTTCACGACCAAAATTCCGCTGCGCACGCTCGTCGCCACGTTCCTCGCGCTGCTCGAGCTCACGCGCCTCAAAAAACTCACGCTCCGCCAGGACGAGGCGTTCGCCGACATCATCTGCACCGCCGTTGACGAGACCGCGCCCGCCGCACTCAGCGTCGTCGAAACGCAACCCGCCCCCGCGCCCGAGTCCGGTGAAAGCGCACCGATCGCATCCGCCGTCGTCGCGAACCCCGAGCCCGCCCCAGCCGCCTCGACCGACATCGCCACGCCGGCCGAGTTCGCGCCGACCCTCGCTGATCGCGCCACCGAGGCGCCACCGCTCGCGGCACCGATTGACGACGCACCGCCGACCGACGTCGTCGCGCCCGCGGACGCGGCATCGAGCGACACCTCTCCGCTTCCGCCGCCGGTCCCGTCCGCCGCGCCCGTTGCGTCCAGCGACCAAAACGCACTTGAAACACCGGTGCCGCCGCACACCGTCACGCCCCAAGATGAAAAAAGCGCCTCGTCGCCGTCCGTCTAAATCCGCCAAGAAGCCGAAGGGCCACGCCCACCTCCTCGGCGTCGGTCTCGACAACGACGACGGCCACAAACGCATCACGCAGGCCGAGCAATTCACGATCCTCGGCGGGTCCGAAGAGACGCACGGCCGCATGACCGAGACCGTGGTCAAGACCTTCGAGACGCTCAAGCAGCGCGGCAAACACCTGCAAACTGTCGAGCCAAAGGAACTCGCCGAGATCATCCACAAATCCACTCCGCGCTGAGCCGCGCAGTTGCCTTCCGGTCAAAACGAATTTCAATCCTCCCCCATCATGGCCGCCAACATCGTCAATCTCGACTCCAACTCCTTCAAATCCGCCGTCGCCGGCGCGACGCCCGTCCTCGTGGACTTCTGGGCTCCGTGGTGCGGTCCCTGCAAGGCGATCGCGCCGATCCTCGAGGATCTTTCGAGCGAATTGGCCGGCAAACTCCAGATCGCGAAGGTCAACGTCGACGACAACGGCGACCTCGCCGCGCAATACGGCGTCCGCGCGATCCCGACGCTCCTCCTCTTCAAGAACGGCGCCGTCGCCGAGCAATTCGTCGGCATGATGGACAAGGGCACGCTCAAGGCGAAACTCGCCGGCAAAGTCTGAGTCGCGCAAAAACCGATCGCGGCGGTCTACGACCGCCGGAAAAATTCGCCGGAGCCAAACCGCTCCGGCTTTTTCGCGCCCGCATTTCCCCCCTGTAGGAGCGGCTTTACGCCGCGATTGCTGCGAAGCGCGCGCCATGTCCGAGCCGATCGCGGTGCAAAGCCGCTCCTACAACCCGGTCGCTGACCGCCCGGACTCCGCTGCGCCCGTCACTCAAAACTTCTTCAGCTCGAACATCAGTGTGCCCGACGCCGGGGCTGCGACCGGCATCACGTCCACGTGCACCTTCGTGCCTTTCGGCAAGCCGGACGAAAAACGGTCGCTCAACGCCGCACTGAACATTTGCACCGCCGCGGCGGGAGATTGCGCCACGCGCGCGTCGAACCGCGCCTCCGGAATGCCGGCGGTCAGCACCGCGTCCGCCGGGAGCCGCAATTGCACCTTCACGTCTCCCGCGATCGTCGCCCGCAACACCGCCCCGTTGAGCGATTGCCATTCCTGTTCGAGCGGCGAGACCAGCAGCGAAAATACCTGCGCTCCGGCTGCCAGCACCCCGACCACGATCAACCCGCTCAACGCCACGAAATGCCACACCGGTTTCCTGGCCGGCTGCTCGCCGACTCCGCGCACCGCGCTGACCAGTCCGACCACGACGATCCCGCCGAGCGGCCATAACGCGCGATAGCCGCCCTGCCAGTTCGGAGCGAACACCGCGACCGCGCAGAACAGCGCCGTCGTCGCACCGAGCGCGAGCCCCCACTGCGCCGCGGCGCGCGTTTCCGCCCGCGCGTCGCGCCGAGCGATCGCCACCAACGCGACCGCAATGATCACACCGATTGCCGCGGCGACGCCCCGCGTGGAACCATGCTCGCCGACCAGAAACGCGGCCCAACCCGCCGGCAACGCGAAGGTGAAGAGCGACTCGAGCCGTCCCCAAATCTGCGTCCGATCGCCCACTCCCGCGCCCTCCATCAGCAGGCGTTCCAGCACGCCCGACGCGATCAAACCCACCGCCATCACCGCCACGTGCGTCGCGAACCATTTTTTCAAATCGTGCGACAGTCGCAGCGACCGCGCGAGCGTCAGCGCCGCGAGCGGCACGAGGCCCATGGTCGCGTTCGGAAAATAGCACATCGCCGCGCCAAAATAGAGCAGCGCGCCCCCCAGCATGCCGACGAACCGCCGCGTGCCGCCGACTTCGAGTTCGCTCTCCGTCGCGGCGAACGCCGCCAGCGACAGCAACGCCGCCAGCGCCGCCGGCCACGCCGCCGCCCAGGCCGCGTAAAGCTGCGGCGCCGGCAACAGCATCACGCCCACGGCCAGCGCCGTCGCATCGATTTCCGACCAGCCGGCACGCTCCGTCACCTGCCAGATCGCCACGCCGCAAAGCACCACGAGCAGCAGCGAGAGACCGCGCAACGCCGCGAGCAGCGGCACCGAGTCGATCGAGTGAAACGCCAGATCCTGCAGCGCGCCGTGCACGATGCCCTTCTGCGCACCATCCGCCGCCAGGACGTCGGTAGCGTTCAGCCGCAGAAAATCCTCCGGCGAACCGAATTCATGCGTGAACACCGGCCAATACGCGAGCAGTGGCAGGATCAGCAACGCGAGGTAGCAAAGGCGTGTGCGCATGGATCACAGCAGGAACTCCTGCTGATCGACTTTTGGCCGGAGACCGACAAAGCGTCCATAGCGTTCCGCCCAATCGTCGATTTTTTCCAAGTAATAGACAGGGTCGTAGGGCGCCGCCTGTGCATCGTAGAGCGCCACCGGCCGCGCGCGCTGCCAATCGGCCGTCTGCCCCTTCTGTTTCGCGCCGATGTAGTAGGTCACGCGCTCGCCCATGCGCGGGCGCGGAGTGAGCTGCAACGCCGCCTCCGCGGCGGCACGCCGGGGCTTGCCTCCGCCCGCGACCCACTGCGCGTAGGCGTCGGGGTTCTGGCTGAGCGATTCCGACTTCGCGAGTTCGGCCACGGGCAGCTCGCGCGCCGCGATCTTCGCGCGAAACTCCTCGATCGTCTTCGCCGGCGATTGATCGGTGACGCCAAGCACGTAGGCGATGAACTCGTCGCTCAGCCGCTTCAGGTAAGGCTCGATGCCGCGCGAGCGCAGTGCCGAGCCGCGCAGCGTCACCTCGCCGTCGACGGCGAGCGCGTAGTTCTTCGCCTTGTAGCAGAACATCGCGTCGTAGCGACCGTCGAATTCCAGTTCGATGCCCGGCGGCAGCACGCCGGCGACTTCCGCGAGCAATTTCTCGGGCTCGGCGTAGTAACGCTCGGACGAAAGATAGATGCCATCCGTATCGGCCTCGAGGATCGTGCAGCCATGTTTCTGAAATTCGTCGATGAGCCGCTGCAGCAACTCACGCCCGCGGCGCGTCACCTCGGCCGCGAGTTCGCCGTCGCCGAACCGCGCGCCGGAGAAACCGAGGTAGCCGTAGAATGAGTTGATGAGGATCTTGAACGTCTGCTGCCGCGCCTGCGCCTCGTCGCGCTCCCCCTGCGTCGGCGCATTCTTCGCGAGTTGCTTGTAGCGCAGGCGGTATTCGCGGAGCCGCTGGAGCATCGGGATGAACACGCCGAGGGTGTCGGTTTTCGGGTTACGGCCGATGTGCAGCAGCAGGCTCGGATAGAGCGACGCCACGTCGAAATGCAGCACGTGCTTGAACACGCCTTCCTGGAAGCTGCGCGTGAAGCCGCCCTCGAACGTCGCCCACTCCACCGGCGCCGGACACGCCGCGCGCGCGTGGTAGTATTCCTCGAGGAACAACAGGTCGACCTTGCCCGCCGTGCCGCGCAGCGCGGCGTCCTGCAGCAGCAACGGAAACGTGCGCGCCTGCTCGAAATACGTCGGCAGCAGCACGTCCGCCACGCCTTTCGTCTCACGCAAATCGTCGCCGAGATATGCGAGAAACTTCGCGCGGTCGCGGCGAAACTCGTCCTGGATGCCGACGCCGTCGATGTAGGTGCGGCCGGCGCCGTTTTCGGGTGTCACGCCGAAGTAGATCGCGGCCTCCTTCAGACCATACGACGTCATCTCGCGCGTCGTGATGTCGTAGAGCTGCACGAGCAGATACGTGTCGATCACGGCGCGCCCCGGGATGTCACAGCGCGGAAAATCCACCCAGCGCTCCGCGACCTTCAGGCGGCTGTTGCGAAACTCGGCGTTTAACCCGAAGCGTCCCCACGCGCACGGAATTTTGTAGCGGCGGCAGCGCTGGCGCAGGTAATCGAGGTCGAACTTGAAGAGGTTGTGCCCCTCGATGACGTCCGGATCCATCTCGCGCAGCACGTCGTTGAAGCGCAGCAAAAGCCGCTTCTCGCCGTCGGGCGTCTCGTCCTCGAGCTGCAGCAGCTCGCGGCGCGCGCCGCATTGGAGGCCGATCGCGAGGATGCGGTCGCCGGCGTTGCGCGCGTCGGAAAATCCGCCCGGCTCCTCGGACGCCGTCTCGATGTCGAGCTGGCAGCGGCGCAGCTCGGCGAAATGCATCTCGGCGAAGAGGCGCGCGCGATTTTGCAGGAGCCACTGGCTCTCGTAGGGCTTGAGCACGTCGATCGGCGCGCCCTCGCGCGTGGCGCGGAAAAAGTCGTCGAAGCGCGTCAGCTCGTCCGCGTGCGCGAGCCACGGAAACGCGCCCTCGCCCCGCAAACGCTCGAAGGCGATGTCCGGAATCGTCGCGCCCTCGCCGACCCACGCGAACGGCCGGAAATTTTCGAGGCGATCCGCGCGACCGCCGTCGGGCGTCGCGACGGACACGTGGGCTTTACCCGCGTCGTCGATCCACAGCCCGCACAGCGTATCGGCCATCAGCGACTCCGGCTCAGAACGGCCGGAAATACACCATCACGAGCGCCGTCGCGACGAGCACCAAGGCGATCGTGCTCAGCACGCCACGCAGATGCGGACGGCGATAAGCAATGCCTGCCAGGCCCGACAGCCCGAGCCAGCACACCAGTTTCACCCAGACCCAGCCGGTGCTCATCAGCGGAATCTTGTTCAGCGAGAGCATCGCGAAACCGCTGACGAGCATCAGCAGCGCGGCGATGCCGGTGATCATCATCGTGCGCTTGCGGTTTTCGGGCGCGGGATTGGCGAACGCCATAAACGTATGCGCGCTCAGCACCGCCAACGAGAGCAGGTGCAGGACTTGGTAGTAAGGCAGTCTTTCCATGGGGTATGCGTGGGAGGAAATTGAAATGACACTCCGCCTGTGCCGTATGTCTACTGTGGCTCCAAAACCTTCTAGGTTAAGGTGGGCGCCACCTGGCACGTTTCTGCCTTCCGGTTTACGGCCTGGCATCCGCGTGCCGCTTGGCGGCTCCCAAATGGTATCAAAGGCAAAGAGCGAATTCGAGACACCTCGAACACTGCAGAGTGTCGCGTGCGACCGTAGTCCCGACACCTCCTCCGTCAAATGCGAATAGGGCGGAATTTCCCGCGGCGATTCCAGCCGCCCGCCCAGTAGCAGCCGACGTGAGGAGGCTGTCGCACGACAATCACAGCCTCCTCACGTCGGCTGCTACTTTGAGGCATGCGTCGCTAAAATCGCGACCGCTCCTCACTCGATGATCGTCGGATCGAGGTGCTGCACGATCACCTCCTGCAGCGTCGCGAGAAACACGTAGGCGGCGAACGCGCGGCGCAACGGCTCGGCGAAATCGTCAACGTTGATGTCGCCCGCCTCGAGGTGTTCCTCCTCGAGTTCCTTGAAAAACTCGTCGCGCAAGCGCAGGCGGATCGCGGCGCACGCGCGCAATATCTGCTCCGCGTTGCCCGGATCGAGCGCGATCACGCCGCTGGCGAAAAACTCCGAGTCGAACAACCCCAGCAGCACGGCGAGATCGCTCCTCTGCGCCGCGAGCAACTCCTGTTTCCAATCGTCGGCGAACTCCGGGTCGGGCACCTCCGGCTCGATGGCGAGCCGCGGTTCAAGTTGATCAGCCGTGGCTTTCATCACGTCGAGCAGCGGCGCGACGGCTTCGAGATTCAGTTTGATTTCAACCCGCTTCATTCGCTTCGAGCACCGCCGTGAGGTGCCACTGTTGCAGGGTGAAAACGTAAGCCTCGGCCGCCTCGCGGTTGCCCGTCCAGAGGATCGAGCGGCCTTGCTCGTGCACTTCGAGCATGTGCTTGCGGGCCTTCACCTCGTCGTAGCCGAACACCTTTTTGAACACCATGACGACATACGACATAAGGTTCACCGGGTCGTTCAGCACGACGACACGCCACGCGTCCTGCAGGCGCGCTTCCGTCTCGGTCGCGAGCGCGGGTGTGTGGTGAGTCTTCGTGGCGGCCACGGTCACAGCAAAGTCAGAAGCGGAAAGAATGCCAGCGCGAGGTCGCCACCATCAAGTAGGGCCAGTCTTCGACTGGCCTGGGCCGGTTGAAAACCGGCCCTGCTCCGAAGGGCAGCGAATCCTGCGCGATCGCGCGTTCGCTCACGCCTTGGCCGCGCCCGCCGCGCGCACGGCCGCGGCGATGACCGCCTCGGCGTCCGCGAGCGGAACCTTCTTCACGTCCTTCTCGGCGCGCCACTTCATCTCGATGATGCCTTCTTTGAGGCCCTTGCCTCCGACGGTAAGGCGCAGCGGGAAACCGAGCAGGTCGGCGTCCTTGAATTTCACGCCCGGGCGCTCCGCGCGATCGTCGATCAACACGTCCGCACCGGCCGCTTCGGCGGCCGCGGCGAGTTTCTCGGCGACGCCGCTCGCGGTGGCGTCCTGCGGATCGAGATTCGTCACCACGACCTGCCAAGGCGCAACGGCCCACGGCCAGATGATGCCGTCGGCGTCGTTCGATTGCTCGATGATCGCCTGCAGCGTGCGGCTCACGCCGATGCCGTAGCAGCCCATCACCATGTGGTGCGACTGCTTCTTGTCGTCGGTGTAGACCGCGTTGAATTTCTCGGAGTATTTCGTGCCGAGCTTGAAAATGTGGCCAACCTCGATGCCGCGGCGCGCCTGGAGCGGCTTGCCGGATTTCACGTCGGGCTCGCCGACGCGCACGCGACGGAAGTCGCCGAACTTCGTGATCGCGAGATCGCGCGCGACGTTGACGTTGCGCAGGTGGAAACCGTCCTTGTTCGCGCCGGTCGTGCCGTTGCCGATGAGACGGATCGCGTGATCGGCGAACACGCCCGCGAGCGCGGACGGGTTCTTGATCGTGCCTTTCACGGCGCCGAGCGAACCGGGCTTCGCGCCGAGGACCGGCTCGATTTCCTCCGGCGTGGCGGGGCGCCAGAGCTGGAAGCCGAGCGCGCCGAGCTTCGCCTCTTCGACGTCGTCGCAGCCGCGCACGATCACGACGAACGGCGTGCCATCGCCGACGAACACGAGCGTCTTGAACTGCTTATCCGCCGGCACCGAGTAAGGTGCGGCTTCGAGCGCGGCGATCGTGACGACGCCAGGCGTTGCGAATTCTTCGATCGCGCCGACGGGCGCGGCGTCCGCAAGATCGGCCGGCACGAGCGCACTCGTGGCTTTTTCGCGGTTGGCCGCGTAGCCGCTCTCTTCGTTGTAGATCACGTCGTCGTCGCCGATTTCGGCGGGCACCATGAACTCGTGCGAGAAGCTGCCGCCCATGACGCCGGTGTCGGCTTCGACGGCAATCGCGACGATGCCGAGCCGCTTGAAGAACGCTTCGTAGGAAGCCTTCATCGCGAGATAGCTCTTGATCGCGCCATCGTCGGTCGCGTCGAACGAGTAAGCGTCCATCATCACGAACTCTCGCGCGCGCATCAGGCCGTAGCGCGGGCGAATCTCGTTACGGAACTTGGTCGAGATCTGATAGAAATTCTTCGGCAGGTCGCGGTAGCTCGTGATTTCGGCCTTCACGAGCGGCGTCACGACTTCTTCGTGCGTCGGCCCGAGGACGAACTCCGGCTCCTTGCTGCGGCCCTTGCCGGCGCCGGCGTGGTCGACGCGGAACATGATCTCGCGCGCCGCGGCCCAACGCGGACCTTCCTCCCACAGCTCGGCCGGGTGCACGTGCGGCATCCAGACTTCGATCGCACCCGCGCGCTCGTGGTCGGGGCGGGCGCGTTCCATTTCCTCGCGGCAGATTTGCGAGATCTTCTGCATCACGCGCAGGCCGGCCGGCATGAAGGTGTAGAGGCCGCCGCCGAGCTTGCGCACGAGGCCGGCGCGCACGAGCAGCTTGTGGGACGCGATCTCGGCGTCCGCCGGGCTCTCTTTGAGCGTGGGAATGAAAGTCTGCGACCACTTCTTCATGGGAAACCCGCACCGAAACAACTCCCCTGCCCCCGCGCAACGGTAATTCCGAGTGCGGCGCGAGCGCGTGCGTTCTATTGCGCCTCGCGCATCGGACGGACAGGTAGGGCGCACCGGCTCGGTGCGCCACGAACGCGATATCGCCCTCGCGGCGGAGCGGGCCGCTCCGCCCTACCTGCGGCTTCGCGCGCGCCAGTCTATTGCTCGAACCTCATTAGACGCGCGAAAGGCGGGACGCGGACTCCGCTCCGCGCCGGCTCGCCACGGGCGCGCGGCGGCGAAGGGACTCGCCGCCCTACCCGCAATCCCCGCTTGAGCCGCGCACGCGGCATGGTTTGCTCCCGCGCTGATGAGCGCCCGCCGCAACCGCCCCGCACCGAAGCCCTGGTCCATGAAATGGATCGTGCTCGCCATCGTGATCTTCGTCGTCGGCTACACGCTCGTGAACATCTATTATCGCAAGCCCGGCCCGGCATTCCGCCCCTACGAAGATATGAACAAGCGCGCCACGACCGCGCGCCTCCTCAACGCCGGCTGGCAAAAACTCCCCGTCGAACTCACGCGCCCCGCCAGCAAACCCGGCTTCGGCCTCGCCGCGTCCGTTTCGCGCAGCAGCGCCGGCCTCGGCACGGAACTCGAAGCGTCCTTCGCCGAGAAACCGCGCCTGCTCGCCACGATCGACAAAGTCACCGCGTCGACGGACGCCACACACGGTTCGACCTACTCGGTATTTTTCACCGCGAGCCTCACCGATCAAAATTTCCAAGTCAGCCGCATCGAAGCGCTCCTGCGTGGCAACGAGATCGTGCTCATCCCCGTGATCGAAAAACTGCCGGACCACCTGCTCAGCCGTTGGGAAGATGCCGACTACTGCGCGAGCGTGCCCACCGATCGTCTCGCTCCGGGCCGCTACACCGCGCGCCTCGCCGCGAAAGGCCCGGCCGCGCAGTGGACGTTCACCGTGCGCTGAAGGCGACTGACTGCCACGGCGCCGCATCCTTCGGTTTTGTCATTCTGAGCGCAGCGAAGAATCCATCGACGCAAGCTCGGGGCGCACCTGCCCGCCTGCTCTCCCCGCTCCGTCGCGCGAACGCGACATGCGCGCTATTGACGCGCCGGGCGCGATGCCCGAAGAACTGCGTTCTCAAAAAATGTCCATTGGCGCCGACATCAAGCCCACCGACCTCCGCGGTATCCTGAAATACGTCCCGCGTTACCAGGACCAGATTTTCATTCTGGCCATCGACGGCGCGATCGTCGCCGACGAGAATTTCGGCAACATCCTCCTCGACGTCGCGGTGCTCCGCTCGCTCGGCATCAAGGTCGTCATCGTCCACGGCATCGGCCGCCAGATCGAGGAGCTCTCCTCGCTGCGCAAAGTCACGATCACCGATTCGATCGGCACCGGCGTCACCGACGCCGCGACGCTCGACCTCGCGATCCGCGCCGCCGGCCGCGTCACGCACCTCGTGCTCGAGGAGCTTTCGCAAAACAACCTGAAGGCCGCGCTCACCAACGCCGTCCGCTCCGCTCCGCTCGGCATCCTGCGCGGCGTCGATCATCAACTCACCGGCCGCGTCGACCGCATCGACAAGGAATTTCTCGTGCAGCTCATCAGCTCCGGCGTCGTGCCGGTGGTGAATCCGATCGCGTTCGACCGCGACGGCCGCCCGCTGCGCGTGAACTCCGATCTGCTCGCCGCCGAGCTCGCCGAAGCGCTCCACGCGACGAAGATCATTTTCTTCACGCCCAACCGCGGCCTCGAGATCGACGGCGCGTTCAAGCAGCAGATCAACGTCGATGCCCTGCGCGACCTGCTCGCGAAAAATCCCGACGCGATCAACGAGGCGATGCGCTCCAAAGCCGCGCACGCCGTCAAAGCCATCGAGACCGGCACACCGCGCGTGCACCTGCTCGACGGCCGCATGATCGACGGTCTGCTCACCGAGATTTTCTCCAACGAAGGCGTCGGCACGCTCATCCACGGCAACGAGTATCAGTCGATCCGCCTCGCGACGAAGCGCGACGTTCGCGCGATCTACAACCTGACGCGCTCCGCCGTGAAGCGCGAGGAACTCGTCTTCCGCACGCAGCAGGCGATCGAGAAGAACATCGAGAACTTCTACGTGTTCGAGATCGACGAGAACATCATCGCGTGCGCCTCCGTCACGATCTACGCGGACAAGCCCGACCACGCCGAAGTCGGCTCCGTCTACGTGATGCCATTCTACCATCATCGCGGCATCGGCCGGAAGATGATCGAGTTCGGTCTCAAACTCGCGAAAGAGCGCGGTGCCACCACCGCCCTTGCACTCTCGACGCAAGCGTTCACCTTCTTCACGTCCGTGTGCGGCTTCGTCGAAGCCGACAAGGACGCGCTGCCCGAATCGCGCCTGAAAGCCTACGAAGAGAGCGGCCGCAACTCGAAGATCCTGCTCAAGTCGCTCACCTGAGCACGGCAGGTAGGGCCGGCTTCAGCCGGCCCTCGGTCGCCGCCGTAAGGAAGTTCGCGCGCTCGCGCTCGGCTTGTATTCCGTCGCCGCCGAGGTCAGCCGGCTGGTAGGGCGAGTCGTCTCTGGCGAACCGTTCCTCGCAACCCCCAAAACTTCGGCTCGTCGGGGACGACTCGCCCTACCCCGCGGCCCCGCCCGTCAGCGCAACGCCGCAAACCGGCCGCCGGCCGCGTCGACTTCCTCGCGCGACGTCGCGCGCACCGCCAGCGACGCCACCGCCGGCTCCGGAAAACCGGCGGCGAGCATCCGCCGCTTCAGCGCCGACACGAAACGCGCCTGCTCCGTGTCGGTGAACGTCCGCCGCTCCGCCTTCGTGCGGCACACGAGCCAGACGAAAAAGTCCTCCGCCCCGCCGTCGCTCGGCGCGACCACTTCGTGATCGACCACCGGGCACGCCGAGCCGAGTTGCTCCCGCTCGGCGGCGGCTACGCAGTCGGCCAACCGCGCGCGCCAACTGCCACCACGGTCGGCCGTCGTCGCCGTCTTCTTCGGCATCGCGACGCTCAGTTGATCGCCAGCAATTCGACTTCGAAGATCAGCGCCGAGTTCGGCGGAATCTTGCCGGCCGGGCGCGGGCCGTAGGCAAGGCCGGGCGGCACGTAGAGCTTGAACTTGTCGCCGACCGCCATGAGTTGCAGCGCCTCCGTCCAGCCGGGGATGACGCCGTTTACCGCGAACTCCACCGGTTGCCCGCGCTGCACCGACGAGTCGAACACCGAGCCGTCGATCAACGTGCCATGGTAGTGCACGCGGACCTTGTCCGTCGGCTTCGGTTTGGCGCTCGAGAAACCTTTTTTGAGCACCTCGTATTGCAGGCCCGACGTCGTGGTCTTCACGCCGGAGCGGGTTTTGTTCTTCGCGAGAAACTCGTTCGCCTTCTGGAGATTTTCCTTCCCCTGCGCCTCGATCTGCGCGACGGCCTTCTTCTGCAGCTCCTCGAAGGCCGCCTGGATCAGCTTCTCGTCGATCCGCACTTTCTGGCCGGCGACCGCATCCTTCACGCCCGCCGCAAACGCCGTCTGGTCGAGCGAGAGGCCGGGCTGGTGCGCGAGATTCGTGCCGATCTGGAAACCGATGCCGTAGCTCGCCCGTTGCTCGGTCGTCTCGAGGCCTTTGACCGCGCCCTTGGCGTCGGCGGCCTTCTTATCGCCGCAGCCGGCGAGGGTGAATACGAGACAAAGCAAGGAGGCGGGAGCGAGCAACAGACGGATTTTCATGACGAGGGAAGATCAGCGAACCAACTGCGCGAGCGAAGACAAGCCGCCGTTCAACGCGACTCGGACGGGAGCAAGTCGAAGGTCGCCACGTCCTTCACGGCGAGTGGGCGCTCGAGAAAGCCGAGATCGGAGAGCAGCTTCAATTGCGTCTCGATGCGCGCGGGCGTGAGCTGGCCCATTTTCTCGCCGCGCGCGGCATCCCCAAGCACGAGCTCGTAATCCTTCATCGCCTTGATGCTGTAGGCAAAAAATTCGTCCGGGAGATCGGCGCGCGCCTGCTTGATCAGGTTGTTGCCCGGCACCGGATCGCCCGTCAGGTAATCGATCCAGCCGCGAACGCTCGCGCGCACGAAGCGGCGGACCACATCCGGGTGCTCGGTCAGGAACGCGTCGCTCGTGAACATCACGCGATACGGCTCATACTCGCCCGGCCGCGCGATCAGCAACGCACCGGCCTCCGCGCCGCGCTGGCGCACGAAGAAGGGCTCGTTCGTCACGAAGCATTGCTGGATGAATTTCTTGTCGCTCATGAAACGAGCGAGGTCGCCGACGAGCGGCTGGATGTTGAAATGGATGCCGAGTTTCTTCTGCGCGACCTGCAGCCAGATCGAGCCGGCGCCGGCCATGATCGTCTTGCCGTCCAGATCGCGCAGGTCGCGGATCGGATTCTCCGCGTGATAAAGGATGCCCTGCGCATCGCGTTGCATCTCGGCCGCCACCATCTTGAGCGGCACGCCGCGACCGACCGCGACGATCACGTCGTCGCCGTTGGTCATGCCGATCTGCGCGCGCTGCGTGGCGACGGTGGCCATCACTTGCGCGTTCGGGCCGCCGCGGACGATCTCCACGTCGAGGCCTTCCTCGGCATAAAAGCCCTTCGCGAGCGCTTGATAATAGCCGCCGTGTTCCGGCTGCGGAAACCAGTCGGTCTGAAACCGGATTTTGATGCGACCGTTCGCGTCGGCGGTCGCCGCGGATTTTTTGCCGCAGCCGGCGAGCAGACCGACGGCAAGCAGCGCGAGGAGGAGCGTGGAGGTGCGCATGGTAAAGTGTTTGGGATCGGCGGAAGAGCTGGCGGCGAGTGGCGGTGATTGGGTTCTTCGGGCGGACGAAATCCGCAACATTCGTTCACGCTCGTCAGTGGTCGTGCCGCTCGAACGAGTCGTGCCAGTGGTGCAACAGCGCCCAATTCAGCAGCGACACGGCCGCAACGAACACGAAGCCGAGCAGGCAACTCGTCAGCGCCGTCGCGAACAGCGCGGGGATTTTGATCTGGGTGTTGTAGCTGTAGACAAGAAAGCCGAGGCCGCCGGACCCGCCGGAGGCGTTGCCGACCATGTATTCGCCGAAGATGGCGCCGATTGGCGCCAGCGTCGCCGCGATGCGCAAGCCCGCCAGATAATACGGCAGCGCCGACGGCACGCGCAACAGCAGCAGCTCCTGCACGCGGCTCGCGTTGCACATGCGGAAGAGCGCCACGTGGTTCATGTCGGTCGAGAGCAGCCCCTGCGTCGTGTTCGCCACGATCGGAAAAAACGAAATCAGCCACGTGATCGTGACGATGCCCGGAAACCCCGGCCCGGCCCACAGCACGATGATCGGCGTCAGCACGATCACCGGCGTCATCTGCAACACGAGCAGCCACGGGTAGAGCGAGAGGCGCAACGAGTTCGAGACGCCGAGCACGAGCGCCATCGCGAAACCCAGCACCGCCGCGAGGACGAAGCCCGCCGTCGCCCCGAGCGCCGTCGCGCCGACCGCGGAAATCAGCCGCGCCTTCTCGCGCCAGGCCGCCTCCAGAATCTCGACCGGCGTCGGCAGAATCCAGCTCTGCAATCCCGTCGCCGCGCGCACCGCATACCAGACGCCGAAGAACATCAGTCCCGTGACGACGGGCAGCAACCACTGCTGGAGCGGAGAAATTTTCTTCACGCGCGAACCTCCTCCTCGACCTCGTGCAACACGCGCGAAACTTCGTTCACCTTCGCGGCGAACTCCGCCGTCTCCCGCAACGCCGCACGCCGCGGATAACCGAACTCGACGCGCAGTTCGCGGTGAATCCGCCCGGGATGCGCCGCCATCACGACGATGCGATTCGAGAGAAACACCGCCTCCGCCACCGAGTGCGTCACGAACACCGCCGTGAACGGCGACTGCTCGCGCAACGCCAGCAATTCCTCGTTCAGCCGGTGCCGCGTCATTTCGTCGAGCGCGCCGAACGGCTCGTCCAGCAGCAGCAACTCCGGCGCGAGCGTCAGCGCCCGCGCGATCGACACGCGCATCTTCATGCCGCCCGAAAGCTGGCGCGGGTAATAGTCGCGCACCTTCGCCAGCCCGACGAGTTCCAGGAATTTTTCCGCGCGCTCCGCCCGCTCCGTCGCCGGCGCCCGCCGCAGCCGCAGCGGAATCTCCACGTTCTGCCGCGCCGTCAGCCACGGGAGCAGCGTCGCATCCTGAAAAATGAACACCTGCCGGTCGCGCGCCTGCCGCGGCGCTTTGCCGAGCACGCTCACCTCGCCCGCCGTCGCCGGACTGAGCCCGGAGATGAGCTTCAACACCGTCGATTTCCCGCAACCGCTCGGCCCGATCAGACTCACGAAGTCGCCGCGCGCGAGCCCGAGATCGACGCCGTCGAGCACGACCGGGCCATCGCCGTAGCGCTTGCGCACCGAGCCGAGTTTGACGATGGGCGTGGGGACGTCCATGAAGCGTCCAGTGGATACAACCGCTCGTAAAACGCCAGTTCCATTGCCCTTTGATGACTGGCAAAACTTCGCGCCCGCACGCGCGGTGCGGGAGATCACGGCCCGGTTGAGCGCGCTGCCGCCGGCGCTGCGTTCCGCGGCACTGGCGTGGGTGCGGCCGGAAGCGGAACTCGGCCCCGAACTCGCTCGGTGGAGCGACTTGACCTCAAGCCGCTCCGAACGCGTCGCGACGAACGCGTTCCACCTCCGCGGCCTGCCCTACTTCGCCAAGGATCTCTTCGACGTCGCCGGCGCGCCGACCCGCGCCGGCTCCTCGTTTCTCGCCGACGTGCGGCCGACGCCCGGCGACAGCGCGCTCGTGCGCCATCTGCGCGAACTCGGTGCCGCGCTCGCGGGCAAGACGCACCTCGTCGAGTTCGCCGCCGGCCTCACCGGCGAAAACCGCACCTACGGCGACTGCCCGCATCCGTTTTTCGCCGACCGACTCGCCGGCGGTTCGAGCAGCGGCTCGGCCGCGCTCGTCGCCGCGGGAGTCGTGCCCTTCGCGCTCGGCACCGACACCGGCGGCTCGGTGCGCGTGCCCGCGGCGTTTTGCGGTGTGTTCGGCTTCCGGCTGACGCCCGGCGACGCGTTCGTGCGCGACGCGTTTCCGCTTTCGCCGACCTGCGACACCGCCGGATGGTTCACGGCGCGCGCACGCGATCTCGCGACGCTGAACCGCGCGCTCGTCGGCCCCGCCGCGCCGGCGACGCACGAGCCGCGCGGCGTGTTCCTTCGCGCACGCGATCTGCTCGCCACCGCCGACGCGGAGATCGACGACGCCTGCGCGCTCGCCGCCGCGCGTTTCGCGGCTCCCGCCGACACGGCGACACGCGACGCGCTGCTGGCGGCGTGGGCGAAGGCGGTCGACGCCTACGTGACGGTCGTCACGCACGAGGCGTTCGAGATTCACGAGCGCTGGCTCGAACCGTTTCGCGACCGCTACGACCCGGCGATTTGGCAGCGTTTCACCAACGCCGGCCGGAGCACGACGCCCGCGCAACTCGCCGAGGCGCACGCGACGTTCGCAAGCGTGCGCGCGAGCTTCGCCGCGTTTTTTCGCGACTACGATTTTCTCGTGCTGCCGTGCGCGCCTGTGCCCGCGCTGACGAAAGCGCAATGCACGCCCGAGATGCGCCGTGCGCTGCTGACGTTCACCGCACCCGCCTCGCTCGGCGCCTTTCCGGTGCTGACGATCCCGGTGCCGCTCCCGAGCGGACTGACCGGCGGCCTGCAAGTGATCGCGCCGCGCGTCGACAGCCCGGCGTTCGAGTGGATTCTGAAGTAGGGCCAGTCTGTGACTGGCCTGAAGGACTCGCGACTCCTTTGGCCGGTTGAAAACCGGCCCTACGCCAAAGGGCGGCGCGTGTCTTTCACCGGCGAGCGAAAACCTCCGCCGCGTTCGCGCCCAGCACGGCCGCTCGCGCCGTTTCGGGCATCTCCGCGCGCGCCTGCCGCACAAATTCGCCGAGCCCGCTTGCCTGCTCCGCCTGCGGAAACAACCGCAGCGGATAATCCGAGCCGAACAAAATCCGCTCCGCGCCGACCGCCGCGAGCGCGCGCGTCCACGCGGTCGCGTCGTAAAGCAGCGGCGACGCCGCGGTGTCGAACCAGACGTTCGCCAGCGCGCGGCTCGCCGGGTCGAACGCGAGTCCGCCCCCCCAGTGCGCGAGCACGAACTGCGTCAGCGGAAACAGCTCTGCCCAGCGCGTGAAATCCGCCAGTGGCGTATCGACCCAGCCGTCGAAACGATGGCTCGTCGGGTCGCTCACGTGCACGTTCACCGGGAGCCCGAGTTCGCCGGCGAGGTGCAGCAATTCGATCACGCGCGGGTCGTCGACGGGGATGCCTTGGGAATGCGGCGAGAGTTCGCCCACGCCGACGAAGCCCGCTTCGTGCGTCCGCCGGATCTCGTCGAGATCGGCCGGATGCACCGCCGCGCAGGCGGCGAGCCGATCCGGATGCGCGCGCACGCACTGCTCGTAGAAACGGTTTTGCACGGCGCACGTCGCCGGCTTTTCCCAATACCAGCCGAGCAGCACGGCGCGTTCGAGGCCGGCGGCGTCAAGGTCGCGCAGGAGTTCGTCGAGGCACGGGAATAGCTGCACCGGCGCGCCGCTTTTGCGCCGGCGCGTGCAGAGGCGCGTCCAATGCGCCTCGCCGCACGCCGCCGCCCACGCCGCCGGGTCCGCGAGGACTTCGGGGGGATAGAGGTGCACGTGCGCGTCGATCGTCGCCATAAAAACCGGCTGGTTCTCTAGCCGCCGACCTGCACTCTCGGAAGCCCATTCTGCTTTTCATGCTCGCTCGTTTCTTTCAGTTCGACCGCCACGGCACGACGCTCGGCCGCGAAATCCAGGCCGGTCTCACGACGTTCGCGGCCATGGCCTACATCCTCGCGGTGAATCCCGCGATCCTCGCCGCGGCCGGCATGCCGCGCGGCGGACTCGTCACTGTGACGGCGCTCGCCGCCGCCGCGAGCACGCTGATCATGGGGCTCGTCACGAATTTCCCGCTCGCGCTCGCGCCGGGCATGGGGATCAACGCCTACTTCGCGTTCACCGTCTGCCTCGGGCTCGGCGTGCCGTGGCAATCGGCGCTCGGCCTCGTCTTCGTGAACGGCTTCGCGTTCCTCGCGCTCTCGGTTTCCGGCATCCGCGAAAAGATCATCAACATCATCCCGTTTCAGTTGAAGATGGCGATCACGTGCGGCGTCGGGCTTTTCATCGCGTTCATCGGCCTGAAAAACGGCGGGCTCGTCGTCGCCGATGCCAACACGCTCCTCACGCACGGCAATCTCGGCGCGCCGTCGGTGCTGTTGTTTTTCGCCGGGCTGCTCCTGACGGTCATCCTTGTCACGCGCAACGTCCCCGGCGCGATCATCCTCTCGATCCTCGGCGTCACGCTCGCGGGGCTCGTCATTCCCGACGGCAAGGGCGGGCATCTCACGAACTGGCCGGATCACGTCGTCTCGCTGCCGGCGTCGATGAGCGACACGTTTCTCAAGCTCAACTTCGACTACTTCACGCAGGATCCGGTGAAGGCCACCACCGTCGTGCTCACGCTGCTGCTCATCGCGCTCTTCGACAACATCGGCACGCTCGTCGGCGTGGCGCAACGCGCGGGCTTGCTCGACGCCGAGGGCAAACTGCCGGGCGCGGGCAAGGCGCTGATTTCGGACTCGATCGGCGTGATCCTGTCCTCGCTCTTCGGCACCTCGAACGTCGTCAGCTACGTCGAGTCCGCGTCGGGTGTCGCGGCCGGCGGGCGCACGGGGCTCGTGAGCGTGACGGTCGCGGTGCTGTTCCTCGGCGCGCTGTTCTTCACGCCGTTGATTCTCGCCGTGCCGGCGGTCGCCACGGCGCCGGCGCTCGTCGTGGTGGGCATTTTCATGTTCCAGTCGGTCGCTGAGCTGAACCTGAAGGACTTTCACGAAGCCGCCCCGGCGTTCCTCATCATCCTCGGCACGCCGCTCACGTTCAGCATCGCGGAAGGCATCGGCCTCGGTCTGCTGGCGTTCGCGCTCGTCTATCTCTGCACCGGCCGCGGCCGGCAGGTCTCGTGGCTGATCTACGTGCTCGCCGCGATCTTCGGCGCGCACCTGTTCCGGGATTTGTTCGCGCGACTGTTTTGAGGCGACGCCACCGACCTCAACGCTCAGCGTTTTATCTCGGTCGAAAAAATCTTACCGTCCGCGGAAATCGCTCCGCGCCGCCGCGTCCGCAAGCCCGTCCGGCAGGAAGGCGTCGCGGTATTCGGGCGATTCCAGCAAGTGACCGCGTGCGGCGTCATCGTCCT
The DNA here is from genome assembly GCA_016187945.1 of Opitutia bacterium. Classification (GTDB taxonomy): domain Bacteria; phylum Verrucomicrobiota; class Verrucomicrobiia; order Opitutales; family Opitutaceae; genus Didemnitutus. The sequence continues at coordinate 169,311 of JACPIT010000003.1, read as the reverse complement.
GGCGGCGCAGGAGGTGTTTCAATTCGTCGAGCGACGACGACCAGCGGTGGCCGTTGAAAAACTCCACGCCCGCGAATTGCGTTTTGTAGAGCGCCGCGCTCGAGTAGCACGTGCCGAGATACGCGTGCCGGCAGCCGGATTCCGCGAGCAGCCGCACCGTCCAAGTCATCATGAACATCCCGAGATTCGGCTGCGGCGCCGCGAGATCGTAGAACGCGTAGTAGTAGAACGCCATCCGGCCGGGCGCGTGGTGGAGCGTGACGTAACCGAGTTCGCGCCCGCTCGCCTCTTCGCGGAAGACGAGGACGTGCGTCGTGACGGCGTTCGCGAACAGCGAGGCAAGCCGCTCCGGCGTCATGCCGGGAATTTTCTCGCGCGTGTAGCGCAGGCAAAACTCGCGACGCTCCTCGGTGAACGCGAACTCCGCCTGCGGCACGAGGTTCGCGGCGATCCCCTCGCCTTTGCGCAGCACGCGGCGGTTTTCCGACGACGGCGCGAAACGCGCCAGATCCACTCGCAGTTGCCGGCAAAGATAGAAGCGCTCGAGCTGGTGATTCGACGGCAGAAACCCAGCCGCGAACATATCGGCCGGCGTCTCGTGCGGCTCCGGAAACGCCCAGATCGCGTAAGGATAAACGTAGTCGGCGTGACTCGGTCGCGCTTCGGAAAACAGCAGTTTCATCTCGGGAAGTGCGCGCATCCTCGCGGCCTCCGCACGCCGCTGCAATGCCGCGTTGCGTCTCGCGAGAGCGTCCGAACGTAACGCCGGCTCCGGCCGGCATCTTCGCTCGTAGCGGCCGACGTGAGTCGGCGGACTGAAACACGGCGACCTTTGTCAGCCGACTCACGTCGGCTGCTACGAAACCCGCGTAAGCGACGAAGGGGCGCAGCAAGACTGCGCCGATGCGCCGGCCGCGCTCGTGCGACGATGAGAACGACGCCTGTCTTGTCCCTCCGCCGCCTTCGCGAGACAGTTTCGCTGCCTCAATGAAAACGCCCCTTCTCCTCCTCGCGCTGCTCGCCGCGATTGACGGCGCCGTCGCAGCCGACACGCCCGCGCCGACCACCAGCGAAGAGCTGCCGCACTTCGTCGCCGCGATCAATCCGACGCTACCGCAGATCCCCGAGCGCCGCTTCGACACCCGCCAGTTCGGCGCGAGCGGCGACGGCCTCGCGACGGAGACCGCGGCGCTCCAAGCCGCGATCGACGCCGCGCGCGCGGCCGGCGGCGGCACCGTCGAGGTTCCGGAGGGCGTTTACCTGTGCGGTCCGCTCGAACTCGCGAGCCACCTGCGCCTCCACCTCGCGAAAGGCGCCGTGTTGAAAATGCTCCCGCTCGACAAATACCCGGGCGGCACGAAAACGCCCGACGACCTCCTCGGCGGCGCCAATCTCCACGACATCGCGATCTCCGGCGCCGGCACCATCGACGGCCAAGGGGCGCCGTGGTGGCCGTTCGCCAAGACCAAAGGCGCGCGCCGCCCGCGCATGATCGCGCTCTCGGCTTGCGCGCGCGTGCTGATCGAGGGCGTGACGCTGCGCGACTCGCCGATGTTCCACATCGCGATCGGCGGCGCGTCGAGCGACGTGACCGTGCGCGGCGTGACGATCCGCGCGCCGTCGTCGACCGATCCGGTGACGCCGAGCCACAACACCGACGCCTGCGACGTCAGCGGCAACAACATCCTCGTCGAGGATTGCGACGTGAGCGTGGGCGACGACAATTTCACCTGCGGCAGCAACACCTCGAACGTCCTCATCCGCCGCTGCACCTACGGCACGGGCCACGGCCTCTCCATCGGCAGCTACACGCGCGGCGGCGTCACGAATTTCGCCGTGCTCGACTGCACGTTCAACGGCACCGAGTGCGGCATCCGCATCAAGTCCGACCGCGACCGCGGCGGCCCCGTGCAAAATCTGTTCTACCAAAACCTGCGGATGACCGGCGTGAATTTTCCGATTCTCATCTACGGCGCCTACATGGCGCCCGAGCGCCAATACCGCGATCTCACGCGGCTCGACGCGAAAATCGCCGCGACTTATCCCGGTCGCACCGTCGAGAAACTCACGCCGCATTTCCGCAACATTGTCTTCCGCCACGTCACCGCCACCGCCGCGCCCGGTCGCCGCGCCGGGCTCATCTGGGGCCTGCCCGAAGCGCCCGCGACCAGCATCGTCCTCGACGACGTGCACATCACCGCCGACCGCCCGTTCGGCCTCTACTGCGCGCGCGAAGTGCGGGTTCTGCGGTCGAGCGTCACGACGCCCGCGGGCGTGCCGGCGTTCGACACCTACGACGTGACGCCCGCGCTCACGTTGCCGTAGCGCTCGACGACGACGCATGGGACTGGCGCGGGAAAATTCTCCCCCGCCGCCGTTCGCTGCCTACGCATTCCTGCGTAGACCGCCCTTTCGCTTTTGCCTGTCGCCCAAGGAACCGCGCAAGACAGCGGCGACATGCCCGCAATCCGCCGCTCCCGCTCCATCACCGCTCTCCTGCTCGGCCTCGCCGCCACCGTCGCCCCGCTGGCGCACGCGCAATCGTCGACGCTCTTCACCGTCACGCGCCTCGGCAATCTCGGCGGCTCCACCGCGATCCAGCCGACGGCGCTGAACGATTCCGCGCTCGTCGTCGGCTACGGCAACAGCTCGTCCAATTCGAACTACAACGCCTACGCCTACAGCAGCAGCTTCGCCTCGCTCGGCACCCTCGGCGGCACGCAGAGCCGCGCGCTCGGCGTGAACAACACCGGCACCGTCGTCGGGTGGTCGAACTTTTCGTCCGGCTCGAGCAACTACCACGCGTTCGCAAGCTCCGGCGGCACGATGACCGACCTCGGCACACTCGGCGGCACACTCAGTCAGGCCAACGACATCAACGCGTCCGGCACGATCGTCGGCACCGCCGGCACCGGGACGACCACGCACGGTTTTCGCTATGCCAACGGCGTCATGACCGACCTCGGCACGTTGATCGGCGCGACGGGCGTCAGTTACGCCAACGCAATCAACTCCGCCGGTCTCGTCGCCGGACGCTCGAATGCGAGCATGACCTCCGACCACGCCGTCATCTGGTCAAGCGGCACGATCCTCGACCTCGGCACGCTCTCCGGCCCCAGCGGGCAGAGCGAAGCGCAAGGCATCAATGATCTCGGCTGGGTCGTCGGCAACAGCACCTACGGCGCCGGCAACCTCTCGACGCGCCATGCCTTCCTCTACGCGAACGGCGCGATGACCGACCTCGGCTCGCTCGGCGGCAGCAGTTGGGCGACGGACGTGAACAACGCCGGCCAGGTGGTCGGCTACAGCTACCTCGCCAACGGCTCGACGATGCGCCCATTCTTCTACGACTACTCGAGCGGCGCGATGGTCGATCTCTCCACCGTCGCGAATTTTTCCGGCGCCGGCTTCAATCTCGCCTACGGCCTCGGTCAGGTCTGGGACATCAACGAAGCCGGCCAGATCGTCGGCTGGGGCATCACGAACCAGTTCACCTACGAAGCCTATCTGCTCACGCCGCTCGTCGCGCCGACCTCGCTCACGAGCGTGCCCGAGCCCGCCACCTACGCCGCGCTCGCCGGCGCCCTCGCGCTCGCACTCGTCTTCGTCCGCCGCCGCACTGCGAAAACCAATCTGGCGTAATACGCCATATTCCCGCCGCCGCCACTCCGGCGGACAACACCTGCCCGCGCGCTCCCGCTGACCGTTTCGCACGAGCAGCGCGCTCGCACTCGTAGTGATGCGCGTTTCGGACGCGACAGGCGCGATGTCTGTCTCGCGCCGTCCGCGACCCGCTCGTTTCGTGATTTCCTGCGGCCGCAAAAATTCCGGTTGACTTGACCAACTAGTCAACTATCGGTCTCGGCATGGGCCGCACTTCAGACGCCAACGAAAGACTGATGGATGCCGCTCTCGACCTGATCTGGGAAGAGAGCTACGGCGCCGTCACGATCGATGACATCTGCAAGCGCGCCGACGTGAAGAAAGGGAGTTTCTACTATTTCTTCAGCTCCAAGTCCGAGCTCGCGATCGCCGCCCTCGAGCGCATGTGGGCGCAGACCTGGAAACCGGCGATGGACGCGGCGTTCTCGCCCTCGATCGATCCGCTCAAGCGCATCGCCGATTACCTCGCCTCGATCCACAAAAAGCAGGTCGCGATCAAGCAGCAGCACGGCAAGGTGCTCGGCTGCCCCATCGTCTCCGTCGGCTCTGAGACTTCGACGCACGAGGCCGACGTGAACGTGAAAATCCGCGAGATTCTCAACCGCAAACGCCGCTACTACGAGTCCGCCATCCGCGACGCCCTCGCCGAAGGCCTCGTCGAGCCCTGCGATCCCGCCGGGAAAGCCGTCGAACTCAGCGGCTTGATCGAAGGCATCGTCTGCCAGTGCCGCATCATGAACGATCCCGCGATCGCGCAATCGCTCCCCGAGATCGGCCTGAAACTCATCGGCGCGAAGGAAGCAGCCACTCAATCCGGCCGACACTGATCTCTTTTCGCGCGCGCATCGCCCGCCGGGCCTGCGCGTTTCTTTTGCGCCAAAACTAGCTAACTAGTCAACTATACCGCCTCCCCGCCGATGAAACGCAGAATTCTCAACTCCACCTTCGCCGCCACGCACCGTCGCCGCGCGAGCCTCGCGTCCTTCCGTCCCTTCGCCCCGCGCCTCGCTCCGACCGGCACTGCCGTCGCGTCGGCGCGCGCGCTGCCGCTCGGCACGTTGTGGGATCACACGCTGCTCGATCGCCTGCAACTGCCGCTCTCGCGCTTCCGCGAGTGACCTCGCCGCACCGCTTCCGTCGCGCTCGTCACGAAATTTCACCATGAATACCACCACGCTCCCCTCGCCGCTCTCCGTCACGAACGACTCGTTCGCCACCGACGTCCTCGCCGCTTCCGAGCATCAACCGGTCTTGATCGACTTCTGGGCGTCCTGGTGCGGCCCGTGCAAAGCCATCGCGCCGCTCATCGAGCAAATCGCACACGAACGCGCCGGCCGCGCCGTCATCGCCAAGATCGACGTCGACGCTCATCCGGAGCCCGCCGCGCGCTACGGCATCCGCTCGATTCCCACGCTGCTCATTTTCCGCCACCGCGAAGTCGTCGCCACGCTCGTCGGCGTTCGCTCCAAGACCGAAATCCTCGAACGCCTCGACGCCGCCATCACTGCGTCGGGCGTGCCTGTCTCCGTCTGAAACCGCTCCGTCCACTCCCCTTCCCTCCACGCCTCATGACCACCATGACTCAATCCGCACCCACTCGCCGCAAACGTCGCACGCTCGCGATCTCCGCCGGCGTCCTTCTCGCCGCGGCCGTCGGCCTCTTCTTCGCCCTCCCCTCGAAAACCGACGCCGCGCCAAACACCGCGCCCGCCACGCCGCCCGCGCCTAAAGTCACCGTCGCGCCGGTCGAGCAGCAACTCGTCACCGACTACGAGGAACTCACCGGCCACGTCGATGCCACCGAGACCGTCGAGCTGCGCGCTCGCGTCTCCGGTCACCTCGCGGAAGTCCACTTCCAGGCCGGCCAGCTCGTGCAGAAAGGCGACGTGCTCTTCACCATCGATCCGCGCTGGTATAAGGCGCAGTTCGACCTCGCCGCCGCTCGCGCCGACGTCGCCGCTCGCGAAGCCGCCCGCGCCGAGAAACTCCTCGCCGCCTCCGCCATCTCGAGCGAGGAAGCCGAAGCGCGCCGCGCCGCCGCCGCCGAAGCCCACGCCGCCCTCGAGACCGCCAAGCTCGATCTCGAGCACACCGAAGTCCGCGCACCGATCAGCGGACGCGTCAGCCGCGCGATCGTCACCGCCGGCAATCTCGTCTCCGGTTCGCCGGGCAACGCCACGCTGCTCACCACGATCGTCAGCGTCGGCGACGCCTACGTCTACGCCGACATCGACGAGTCGACGCTGCTGAAATTCAACCGCCTCACCCGCGAAGGCCGCATCCTCACTCACAACGGTCGCATTCCCGCCGACCTCCAGCTCTCCGACGAAACGGGTTTCCCGCGTCACGGCTACATCGAGTCGACCGACAACCGCGTGAATCCCGCCACCGGTTCGCTCGCCGTCCGCCTCGTGTTCCCGAACGACGACGGCGCGCTCCTCCCCGGCTTGTTCGCCCGCGTGCGTCTGCCCGTCAGCGCGCCCCAACCCGCGCTCCTCATCAGCGAGCGCGCGATCGGCACCGACCAGAGCCAAAAGTTCGTGCTCGCCGTCAATCGCGACAACACCGTCGCCTACCGCACCGTGAAACTCGGCTCGACCTACGAAGGCAAACGCGTCGTCCGCGAAGGCCTTCAGCCCGGCGACACGATCATCGTGAACGGCCTCCAGCGCGTGCGCCCCGGCATGACCGTGACGCCCGAACCGCAAGCCCTCGCGAGCTACACCGCGCCGGCCCTCCCGGCCGCGGCCAAATCCGACAGCAAACTCGCCTCGCTCCGCTAAACCCGCGTTAGCGCTCGAACACACGCCGCCAATCCGCGCTCTCCGCGCGGCTCTGGCCACCGCCTTGCCCGCCAATCTCTCCGCCATGAATTTCTCCGATTACTTCATCAAGCGCCCGATCCTCGCCGGCGTTCTCTCGATCGTCATTTTCCTCGTCGGCCTGATCTCGATGTTTCGTCTGCCCATCAGCGAATACCCCGAGGTCGTGCCGCCGACCGTCGTCGTCCGCGCCAGCTACCCGGGCGCGAATCCGAAAACGATCTCCGACACCGTCGCCGCACCGCTCGAACAAGCCATCAACGGCGTCGAGCACTCGCTCTACATGTTCTCGCAGGCGACGAGCGACGGCGTGATGACGCTCACGATCACCTTCGCCATCGGCACCGACCTCGATAACGCCCAGGTGCAGGTCCAGAATCGCGTCTCGCAAGTCCTGCCGAAACTCCCCGAGGACGTCCGCCGCATCGGCGTCACCACCGCGAAGGCCTCGCCCGACCTCCTGATGGTCGTGCACCTCTTCTCGCCCGACGGCCGCTACGACGACATCTACGTCCGCAACTACGCCACGCTCCAAGTCCGCGACGTGCTCGCGCGCCTTAACGGCGTCGGCGAAGTCCGCGTCTTCGGCTCGGGCGACTACGCGATGCGCGTCTGGCTCGATCCGAACAAGGTTGCCGCGAAAGGCTTGACCGCCTCCGACGTCGTCGCCGCCATCCGCGAGCAGAACGTCCAGGTCGCCGCCGGCGCCGTCGGCCAGCAACCCAACTCACGCCCGGTCGACACCGAGTTGCTCATCAACACGCAAGGCCGCCTCACGACCGAGGACGAGTTCGCCTCGATCATCGTGAAATCCGGCCCCGCCGGCGAACGCGTGCAACTCCGCGACGTCGCCCGCGTCGAACTCGGCGCCAACGCCTATGCGCTGCGCTCGCTGCTCAACAACAAAGCCGCCGTCGCGCTGCCGATCGCGCAGCTCCCCGGCTCGAACGCCATAGCCACCTCCGACGCCGTGCGCGCCACGATGAAGGAGCTCGCGAAAAATTTCCCCGACGGCCTGAAATACGACATCGTCTACGACCCGACGGTCTTCGTGCGCAGCTCGATCGAAGCGGTCGTCCACACGCTCTTCGAGGCGATCCTCCTCGTCGTGCTCGTCGTCATCCTCTTCCTGCAAACCTGGCGCGCGTCGATCATCCCGCTCGCCGCCGTGCCCGTGTCGCTCGTCGGCACGTTCGCGGTGATGCACGCGCTCGGCTTCTCGATCAACGCCCTCTCGCTCTTCGGCCTCGTGCTCGCGATCGGCATCGTCGTCGACGATGCGATCGTCGTCGTCGAAAACGTCGAGCGCAACATCGCCCTCGGCAAATCGCCCTTCGAGGCCACGCGCCAGGCGATGCGCGAAGTCACCGGTCCGATCGTCGCCACCGCGCTCGTGCTCTCGGCCGTGTTCATCCCGACCGCGTTCATCAGCGGTCTCACCGGCCAGTTCTACAAGCAGTTCGCGATGACGATCGCCATCTCGACCGTCATCTCCGCGTTCAACTCGCTCACGCTCTCACCCGCACTGAGCGCGCTGCTCCTCAAGGATCACCACGCGCCGAAAGACCGCCTCACCCGCGCGATGGATTTCGCGTTCGGCTGGTTCTTCCGTCCGTTCAACCGCTTCTTCGCCTGGGCGGCGGAGAAATATTCCACCGGCGTCGCGCGCCTGCTGCGCGTCTCCGTGATCGCGCTGCTCGTCTACGCCGGCCTGCTCGGTGCGACGGCGCTCTTGTTCAAGAAAACGCCGACCGGCTTCGTGCCGACGCAGGACAAGCAATACCTCGTCGCCTTCGCGCAGCTCCCCGCCGCCGCCTCGCTCGAGCGCACCGACGCCGTCATTCGCCGCATGGGCGAGATCGCGCTGAAGCACCCCGGCGCGGCGAACGCGATCGCATTCCCCGGTCTCTCGATCAATGGCTTCACGAACTCGCCGAACAGCGGCATCGTCTTCGTCGCGCTCAAGCCATTCGAGGAGCGCACGACGCCCGAACTCACCGGCCAGGCCATCGCGCAACAGCTCCAAAAAGAGTTCGCGCAAATCGAGGACGCCTACATCGCGATCTTTCCGCCGCCGCCCGTGCAGGGCCTCGGCACGATCGGCGGCTTCAAGCTCTACGTCGAAGATCGCGGCGACAACGGCCTCGACGCCCTCTACGCCGCCACCCAAGGCCTGATCGGCAAAGCCTGGCAGACGCCCGGCCTCACCGGAATTTTCTCCAGCTTCACGATCAACACGCCGCAACTCGACGCGCAGGTCGACCGCGCGAAGGCGAAGGCGCAGGGCGTGCCGCTCCAAAACGTTTTCGAGACGATGCAGATCAACCTCGGCTCGCTCTACGTGAACGATTTCAACCGCTTCGGCCGCACGTATCAGGTCGTCGCGCAAGCCGACGCCGAATTCCGCGACCGCCCCGAGGACATCCTGCGCCTGAAAACGCGCAACGCCGCCGGCCAGCTCGTGCCGCTCGGCTCGCTCGTGAAAGTCCGCGAGACCTACGGTCCCGATCGCGTCATGCGCTACAACGGCTATCCCGCCGCCGAGATCAACGGCGCGCCCGCGCCCGGCTTCAGCTCCGGACAGGCCGAGGCCGCGATCGAAAAACTCGCCGCCGAGAATCTGCCGAAGGGCATGGTGCTCGATTGGACCGAGCTCGTTTACCAGAAGATCATCGCCGGCAACACCGCGATCTACATTTTCCCGCTGAGCATCTTCCTGGTGTTCCTCGTGCTCGCCGCGCAATACGAGAGCTTCCGCCTCCCGTTCGCGGTGATCCTCATCGTGCCGATGGCGCTCTTCTCCGCGCTCGTAGGCCTCTGGCTCACCCGCGGCGAGAACAACGTCTTCACGCAGATCGGCCTCATCGTGCTCATCGGCCTCGCGGCGAAAAACGCGATTCTGATCGTCGAATTCGCCGTGAAACTGCGCGAGGAAGGCAAAGGCATCGTCGAAGCCGCCGTCGAGGCCTCGCGGCTCCGTCTGCGTCCGATTCTCATGACGTCGATCGCGTTCATCGCGGGCGTGTTCCCGCTCGTGGTGAGCCACGGCGCCGGCGCGGAAATGCGCCGCGCGATGGGCGTCGCGGTCTTCGCCGGCATGATCGGCGTCACGGTCTTCGGCCTCTTCCTGACGCCGGTGTTCTACGCCGTCCTCGAAAAACTCGGCGCGCGCAAACCCGCTCCCGTCGCCTTGCCTGAACCGACCACCGAACACGCCTGAGTTCCCAAGCCCAATTCGACCAATCCTCGCCATGGAACACAGACTACTGGGCCGTTCCGGCCTCAAAGTTCCCGCCCTCAGTTTCGGCACCGCCACCTTCGGCGGCACGAACGAATTCTTCGGCGCCTGGGGCAGCAGCGACGTCGCCGCCGCCACGCGCCTCGTCGACATCTGCCTCGACGCCGGCGTCAATCTCTTCGACACCGCGGACGTCTACTCCGACGGACGCGCCGAAGAGATACTCGGCCGCGCAATCGCCGGTCGCCGCGACCAGGTGCTCATCTCGACCAAGGCGACCTTCCGCTTCGGCACCGGGCCCAACGACGTCGGCTCCTCGCGTCATCATCTGCTGCGCTCCGTCGAAGGCAGCCTGCGCCGCCTCGGCACCGACTACATCGATCTCTTCCAACTGCACGCGTTCGACGCACAGACACCGATCGAAGAAGCTCTCGCCACGCTCGACGGACTCGTCCGCGCCGGAAAGATTCGCTACATCGGCTGCTCGAACTTCTCCGGCTGGCACCTGATGAAGTCGCTCGCGATTTCCGACCAGCGCGGCTTCGAACGCTACGTCGCCCACCAAGCCTACTACTCGCTCCTCGAGCGCAGCTACGAGTGGGAGCTGATGCCGTTGGCACTCGACCAGGGCGTCGGCACGATCGTGTGGAGTCCGCTTGGTTGGGGCCGGCTCACCGGAAAAATCCGCCGCAATCAGCCACGCCCGGCGACCAGCCGCCTCAACTCCTCGCTCGTCGTGGACCTCGGCCCGCCGGTAGCTGACGAGTATCTCTACCGCGTCGTCGACGCGCTTGACGTCATCGCAGCCGAAACCGGCAAGACGGTCCCGCAGATCGCACTGAACTGGCTCCTGCGCCGCCCGAGCGTCTCGAGCGTCATCATCGGCGCGCGGAACGAAGAACAATTGCGGCAAAACCTCGGCGCCGTCGGCTGGGAACTCACGCCCGCACAGATCGCTGCGCTCGATGCCGCGAGCGCCGTCCCGCTGCCCTCGCCCTATTTCCACCAGCGCGGTCATTTCTCCGAACGCAATCCCGCACCCGTCTGAGCGCGTCCAAGCAGGGCCGGTCTCCGACCGGCCCACACGCTCGCGAACCTCCAATCCGGCCGGTCACAGACCAGCCCTACCCGATCCATGAAAAACTTTCGCCCACTCTCCCTCTCCCTTTCATTCGCACTCTCACTCGCCGCCACAGCCGGTGCGGCGGTGGCCGTCGGCCCGGACTACCAACGTCCCGCGATCGCCGCGCCGCTCGCGTGGAAAACCGCCGCGACGGCCTCCGACGCCCTCCCGCGCGGCGACTGGTGGACGCTCTTCAACGACACGATGCTCGACGACCTCGAAGCGCGCGCGCTCGCCGCCAACCAGAGCCTCGCCGCCGCCGCCGCGCGCGTCGAACAAGCCCGCGCCGCCGCCGGCCTCGCGCGCAGCAACTACTTCCCCTCCGTCGCGCTGAATCCCTCCGTCGCGCGCGGCCGCACCTCCGAGACGACCGACAACCGCTTCCCCGTCGCCGAGACCACAACCTACCGCGGCGTCCTCGACGCCGTCTGGGAACTCGATCTCTTCGGTCGCGTGCGCCGCCTGAACGAAAGCGCCCGCGCCGAGGCGACTGCCAGCGCCGCGGATTTCGAAAACGTCCGCCTGGCCCTCACCGCCGAAGTCGCCGCGACCTACTTTTCTCTCCGCGGCCTCGATCGCGAACTCGCGCACGTCACCGACGGCGTCGCTCTCCGCCGCAAGGCGCTCGAACTCGTTTCCTCGCGTCGCGCCAGCGGCGCCGCGACCGACTTCGACGTCGCGCGCGCCGAAACCGAACTCGCCTCCACCGAGGCCGAGACCGCCGCGCTCGCGAATCGTCGCGCCGCCCTCCAAAACGCCCTCGCCGTCCTGCTCGGCGCGCCCGCTCCGAGTTTTGAAATCTCAAATCTCGAATCTGGAATCCCGAATCCGCCTTCCGTTCCCGCCGGGCTTCCCTCGGAACTGCTCGAGCGCCGTCCCGACATCGCCGCCGCCGAGTCCGCGCTCGCGGCCGCGAACGCTCGCATCGGCGTCGCGAAAGCCGCGTTCTTTCCCGCGATCTCGCTGACGGGCTCTTTCGGTTACGCGAGCGGTGACGTCGACCGGTTGTTCAACGCCGACTCCAAGCTCTGGTCCATCGGCCCGAGCCTCTACCTGCCGATCTTCCAAGGCGGCCGCAACCGCGCGAACCTCGCGCGCAGCCGCGCTGCCTTCGAAGAGAGCGTCGCACTCTTCCGCCAGCGCGTGCTCGTGGCCTTCCGCGAAACGCAGGATGCCCTCACCGCGACGCAACTCCTCACCGAGCAAGCCGCCGCGCAGGAACGCGCCGTCGCCGCCGCCCGCCGCGCTCGCGAACTCGCGCAGACGCGCTACGACGCGGGCTACGTCAATTACTTCGAGGTGCTCGACGCGCAGCGCACGCTGCTCGCCGCCGAGCGCGCCGCCACGCAGCTCAATGCGCAACGGCTCGTGAACAGCGTCGGCCTCGTGAAAGCCCTCGGCGGCGGCTGGTCGCGGCCGGTCGCGCTTGCTTCGGTCCACTGAGTCATGATCACGCTGGTCATCGTTCTCTCCGCTCTCGCGTTGCTCGTCGCCACCGACGGCAGTTCCGCGAGCGAGTAGTCCGCGAGGTGGAACGCGTTGACCTCAACGCGTTCGAAAAACTTCCGCCGCAAGCCGCATTTTTGAGCGCGTTGAGGTCAACGCGCTCCACCTCGAAGCGTCATCCGAAACTCGGACTCAGCGCGTCGAGAAGCGGAGGATCGTGCTGCTCTCGTAGCGCTCGCCGGGGCGCAGAATCGTGTTCGGGAAACGCGGCTCGTTGACCGAGTTCGGAAAATGCTGCGTCTCGAGCACGAAGGCCTCGCGGTATGCATACGGCCGGCCGGCTTTGCCGACGCGTTTCCCGTCGAGAAAGTTGCCGCTGTAGAACTGCAGACCTGGCTCCGTGCTCAGAATTTCCATCACGCGTCCCGTCGTCGGTTCGTGGACGCTGGCGACGAGTTCGAGTCCGGAGCCGCGGCGATCGATGACGAAATTGTGATCGTAACCGCCGCCGAAGCCGAGTTGCGCGTCGGGCGCGTCGATGCGCTCGCCGATGCGGCGCGCCGAGCGAAAATCGAACGGCGTGCCCGCGACCGGCGCGAGTTCGCCGGTCGGAATCAGTCCCTTGTCCACCGGCGTGTAGCGGCTCGCGTGGACCGTCAGCTCGTGGTCAAGGATGGTGCCGCCGCCCTCGCCGCGCAGGTTGAAGTAGGCGTGATTCGAGAGCGCGACGGGCGTCGGCGCGTCCGTCGTCGCGGCATAGTCGAGGCGCAGGCCGTTGTCCGAGGTGAGCGAGTAAGTCACGCTCACCGCGAGATTGCCCGGAAAACCTTCTTCGCCGTCGCGGCTGAGATACTCGAAGCGCACGGCGGGCTGACCGCCGACTTCGCACGGCGTCGCCCGCCAGAGGACTTTGTCGAAGCCGACGTTGCCGCCGTGCAGCGAGCACGGCAGGTCGCCGGGCGAGTTGTTCGCCGCGAGCGCGTAGGTCTTTCCGTCGAGCGTGAAGCGCGCGCCGGCGATGCGATTCGCCACGCGGCCGACGACCGAGCCGAAGAAGGCCGGACTTTCGAGATAGCCGTGCAGGTCGGAAAACCCGAGCGCGACATCGCCGATTTTCCCGGCGCGATCGAGAGTGCGGATGCTCACGATGGACGCGCCGTAATCGATCAGGTCCACCGCGAATCCACGCGCGCCGCTGAGCGTATAGCGCGTGACGGCGCGTCCGTCGGGGAGTTCCCCGAATGGAGTCGTCTCAACGGGAGACGCAAAGAGCGATGGGATCGCGCACAGCAGCGCGACGAGAAAGCGAAGTCTCATGCTACCACTTTCGCTCGCTCGTCACTGCGTAATCAAGTCGTCAGCCACGAAGACGCGATAATCTTTCACGCGTCCTGTCACGTCCGCCGCGCCTTGGCGCGGCGTGTAACGGAAGCCGCCGATCGTGCGCGTGGCGCCGAGGTCGAGAATCAAGCGGTGCGGATGGGCCGGCTGGGCGTCACCCCACTGCGTGATCCAGAAGTTCGCCGTCTGGCCGTCGATCGCGTTTTCGGCGGTGCCGTCTTCGCGTTCGCGTTCCTCGCTGTCGACATATGCGATCGTCCAGCCTTCGGCGCTGAGCGGCTTGCCCGTTTCGTCGAGCAGCGCAATCTCCGCGATCGACGCGAACGGTTTTCCGTCGTGCGCGTTGAGCGACTCGAAACAGAAGTAGCGACCGCGCGCGGCCACCGGGAGGCGCACCTCCTGCAAGGCCGAGCCAGGCGCGAAACTCGCGGCGAGCGCGGGCGCGCCGAAGTCTTCGCGGAGTTTCACGTCGCGGCGTTTGCCGCGCGCAAAGTCGAGCTTCGGACGCAGTTCGATCAGGATCGGCTGATCGAGCGCGGCCACGACCGGTTGCTCAGGTCCGAGCAGATCGAGAATGACGATCTCGTTCTCGCCGGCTTTCAGCCACGGGCCGGGGACATACATCGTCTGCTGCGGGCCAATGTTCCAGTAGCGACCGAGATTGTGGCCGTTGACCCAAACGAAGCCTTTGCCCCACGGGCGCATGTCGAGGAAGCAATCGCCGGGCTTCTCGATCTTCACGGTCGCGCGCCAGAAGGCGGGCGCACTCGCGGCGGCGTTCGTCGTCTCGTATTTCAGCCCGCCGAGCATGCGCGCGTCGAGCGGCAGACGGAAAATTTGCCAGCCGTGCAACTCGGTCGCGGCGGCGCCTGCAACGGCGAGCGTCACGGGGCCGTGGATGCCTTTGCGGTCGTGCACCTCGGGGCCGAAGTTCACGCGGCCCATCGCTTCGACGAGGATGTCGAGCGTCGCGGGCTTGGTGCGCGCGGGCAGCTCGACGCGGAAGTTGCGCGAGCGGCGGTCGGTGAAGCCGACGCGTTGGCCGTCGAGAAACACCTGGCCGACGTCGTGGATCGCCGCGGCGTCGAGCGTTGCGGTCGGTCCGGCGGGAAGCTGCGTGCGGTAGAGGATGCAGCCGTAGTCCTGGTCGTAGGCTTCCATGTTGCGCGGCTGCTCGTCGGCGAGCGGCGCGGGCAAGTTGGCGAAGATGCGTGCGACTTGCGTGGCGGCGACGGGCGCGATCGTGATGACGGGATTGCGCGCGGGCGCGGCGGGAATCGTTTCGCCGGGCTGGAGGTGTTTCGCCATCAGCGCGCGGGTCAGCTCGAATTTCGGCGTGGTCCAGCCGGCTTCGCTGATCGGCGCGTCGTAGTCGTAGCTCGAGGTGTCGGGCTTGAACGGCCGGTCGGCGCCCGTGGCGAAGCCGAACGTCGTGCCGCCGTGCGCCATGTAGATGCTGAACGACGCGCGGTTCTCGAGCATGTAGCCGAGGTCGGTGAGGTAGCGCTCGGTGTTGCCGGTGTGGTGCGGCGCGCCCCAGGTGTCGAACCAGCCAGGATAAAACTCGCCGCACATCAGCGGGCCGGTCGGCAGGATTTCGCGCAGCGCCTTGAACGCGCCTTGCGGATCGGAGCCGAAATTCACGACGGGAAACAAGTCGGCGCGGTAGCCGTCTTTGAGATGATCCTTCGGGTTGCAGGCGAAGAGCGGCACGTCGAAGCCGGCATCGAGGAGCGCCTGGCGCAGCTCGCCCATGTAGGCAGCGTCTTTGCCGTAGAAGCCGTATTCGTTTTCGACCTGCACCATCAGGATCGGGCCACCGTGCGTGATCTGTTGCGAGCCGAGCGCGCGGCCGACCTCTTTCAGGTAACGCTTCACGGCGTCCATGTAGCGC
The DNA here is from genome assembly GCA_016187945.1 of Opitutia bacterium. Classification (GTDB taxonomy): domain Bacteria; phylum Verrucomicrobiota; class Verrucomicrobiia; order Opitutales; family Opitutaceae; genus Didemnitutus. The sequence continues at coordinate 153,784 of JACPIT010000003.1, read as the reverse complement.
GCATCGCGCGTGCGAAGCTGGATGTCGTCGTGTTTGAGCAGCCACCACGGGAAACCGCCCATTTCCCACTCGGCGCACGCGTAGGGGCCGGGACGCAGGATCACCCACAGACCCTCGGCCTGCGCGGCGCGGCAGAATTCCGCGACGTCGGCCTGGCCGGCCCAGTTGAACTCGCCGGGGCGCGGCTCGTGGACGTTCCAGAAGAGGTAGGCACAGACGGTGTTGAGCCCCATCGCCTTCACGAGGCGCAGGCGGTGCTGCCAATACTCGCGCGGCACGCGCGCGGCGTGCAATTCGCCGCAGCGAATCTGGAACGGTTGCCCGTCAAGGAGGAAATCGTTCGCGCCGATCTCGAAGCGGTGCGCGGCGGGAGCGGCGGCGGTTGTCGCGCGAGCAGGAACGTGCGCGAACAGGAGCGAGAGCGAGAGCGCCGCGAGCAAGCGACGCACGAGACGGAGTTGGTTGGGGATCACGGAGGGGAAGAACTTGGGGAGATCGTCGGTGGACGAAGCCCGGAGGAGCCAGTCTTCGACGGGCGACGCCGGTCGGAGACCGACGTTACTGGACTACTTCAGGTGCACGATACCGTGGCGGATCGCTTCGACGGCAGCCTCAGTGCGGTCGCGCACGCGGAGCTTCGCAAAAAGGGTTTTGAGGTGCGATTTCACGGTGTCCTCGGAGATGCAGAGGCTGGACGCGATTTCCTTGTTGCTGCGCCCCTTGATGAGCGCCTCGAGCACGTCGCGCTCGCGCTCGGTGAGCTGCTCGCGTTCGGAGCGCTCGTCGAGACGGGCCGCCACTTGCCGCGGAAGCGACGCGTCGCCGAAATGGACCGCGCGGATCGTGCTCGCGATTTCCTCGGTCGGCATGTCTTTGAGCAGATACGATTTCGCGCCGGACTGGAGCGCGCGGTGGATGTCTTCGTCGAGATCGTAGGTCGAGAGCACGATCACGCGCGCGTCCGGGAATTTTTTGCGGATGGCAAGGATTGCCTCCACGCCGCCCATGCCGGGCATGCGCAGGTCCATCAGCACCACATCGGGCAGCACGTCTTCGTAGACCTCGAGCGCTTCTTCACCGTCGGAAGCTTCCGCGATCACATCCATGCCGGGCTGGCTCTTGATCAACGCGACCAAGCCCATGCGCATCGGCGGATGGTCGTCGACCACCAGCACGCGGATTTTGGCTCCGGGATCGGATTCACCCATGCGAGGCGCAGTAAATTCTGAATCGAAACTCATCGTGAGGGGCGAGACGCACGCGGGGCAAGCTCCGGAGCGCCACCGCGCCGCCCCCATCTTAGCGGGTCGCGGGCGCGTTGCCTCTCACCCGTTTGAGGGAATCGTTTGGCCTTTCCTCGTTGGCGCAGTCCGTCATACGAATCTGTCCCCGCCATGTCCGCCGCCGATCGCCACGTCCGCCCGCGCGCCAGCGGCGCCTTCGCGGGCACCGGCCGGATGCTGCGGCTGGGCGGGCTGCTTTGGCTCGCCTGCGCCGGTCGCGCCGCCGAACCGCGCGTCGTCCACGTGCAACCGTCGGCCGAGGAGGCCGTGTTCGACGGCTGGGGAACCTCGCTGTGCTGGTTCGCCAACGCCGTCGGCCGCTGGCCGGAGCCGCAACGCAGCGCGATCGCCGACGCGCTGTTCTCGCCCCGCGGGCTCGGACTGACCTTCGTGCGCTACAACATCGGAGGGGGAGAAAATCCCGATCACCGCCACATGCCGTGGTTCCGGCAAATGGAGGGCTTCGCGCCAACCGCCGGCACATGGAACTGGTCGGCCGATCCGGGTCAGCGCTGGATGCTCGCCGCGGCGATTCGGCGCGGCGCGACGCGCCTCGAGGCTTTTTCCAACGCCCCGCCTTACGGGATGACGGTCAGCGGCTGCGGCGCCGGCGGCGCCGATCCGACGCGGGACAACCTCGATCCGCGCCACGAGGCGGCGTTCGTCGAATACCTCGCGGACGTCGTGCAGCATTTCCAGACCGCGTGGGGCGTCCGGTTCGACACGATCGATCCGATGAACGAGCCGTTCACCGATTACTGGCGCGCCAACGGCAACCAGGAGGGCTGCCACTTCGAGCGGACGTCGCAGGCGCGATTGATCCAGCGGCTCCGCGCTGCGCTCGACCGGCGCGAGCTGCAAAGCGTCCGGATCGCCGCGTCGGACGAGACGAACTACTCCCGCGCGATCGAGACCTGGCAGTCCTACGACGCCGCGACCCGCGCCTGCGTGGCGCAGATCAACGCCCACGCCTACGACAGCGCCCGTCGCACCGAACTGCGCGCGCTCGCCCGCGACTCGGGCCGGCCGCTCGTCATGTCGGAGGTCGATGGCGGCGGCGGCTCGCCGCACGATCACGCCGCCATCGGACCGGCACTCGCGCTCGCGAAGCAAATCATCGACGACCTTCGCGATCTCCGACCGCGGCGCTGGACGTTCTGGCAGGCGGTCGAGGACGAGTCCGGCATGATCGGCGCGAACTGCAACTGGGGACTGATCCACGCGGACCTTCAGGGCGACACCCACGCCTGGACCGCGACGAAGAAATTCCACGCGCTGGCGCAATTCACGAAATTCATCCGCCCCGGCGCGGCGTGGGTGCCGTGCGACGACTCCGACACGGTCGCGATACGCAACGGTGCCGACGGCTCGCTCGTGCTCGTCACCCGCAACGCGCACGCGGCCGCCGAGTCGGCCGTCTACGATTTCGCGGCGTTTCGGGCCGGCGCGGCGCGCGTGGAAATTTATCGCACGTCTGCGCACGAGGATTTGGCAGCGTTGCCGACGGCGAAGGCGACGCCCGCCGGCCAGCTCGCGCTCACGCTGCCGGCCGAGTCGATCACGACGATCGTGGTGCGAGCGACGCCCGAGTAGCGCTCGGCGCATCTTGTAGGAGCGGCTTTACGCCGCGATTCGTTCGAGCGCGGCAGCGGCATCGCAGCAATCGCGGCGTAAAGCCGCTCCTGCAGTTCACGCAGACGCGGGCTGAAGCACCGCGCTACCGCACGCTCACACTGCCACCACCACCGTCAGGCGTGTCCCCTGCCCTGGAGCGCTCACGATTTCGACCGTGCCGCCGAGGAGATCGACGCGCTCCTTGATGCCGACGAGGCCGAAGCTGCGACGGTCGCCACTGGGTTGTTCGCCGACGACGAAGCCGACGCCGTCGTCCTCGACCGTGAGCCGCACCGTGCGGCGCTCGAAAAGGAGCGCGACTTCGAGGCGGCGCGGTTGGGCGTGCTTGCTGGCGTTGGTGATCGCCTCCTGCCCGATGCGCAGGAGATTATTTTCGACGACTGGCGGGAGGCGGCGGCGCGAGCCTTCGATGCGCATCTGCGGAGCGATGGCGGTGCCCTCGGTCATCTGCATGAGGATGCGATCGAGCGCCTCGGCGAGGTCGCATTGTTCGAGCACCTGCGAGCGCATGTTCCAGATCGAGTCGCGCGCCTCGGCGAGCGCGCCGCGCGCGAGGCGGAGCGCGGCGGCGAGGTGGTTGCGCGCGGCGGCACTGATCTCGTGCGCGTGCACGCGCGCCAGCTCGAGTTGCACGGAAATCGCCCCGAGATTCTGCGAAAGCGTGTCGTGAATCTCGCGCGCGACGCGGTTGCGTTCGCTGAGGATCGCGGTGAACTCCGTCTCGGCCATCGCGCGGCGGTGCTCCTGCTCCTGCAGACGACGACGCGACGCCAGCATCACGGCGGCGACGGCGACGAGCGCGAGCGCGAGCAGGCCGGAGAGCGTCCAGACCACGCGCTCGGCATTCCACCACGGCGGCGGATGCAGCACCGCGACGTCGGCGGGCGAGCGCAGCAACAACTGAAACGAACGCGGCTCCCACAAGCCGCCGAGCGGGCCCGCCTCGTCGGTGATGACGGAGCACACGCCGGAAACGCGCACGACGCTCCCCGGCAACCAGTCGGCGGGCGGCGCGCCGTTTTCGGGGAGGAGCATCTGCGCGCGCACGGTGGTGTGCCGCCAGTCCAGCGTCAGCGAGACGCTGTCGGGCAGGCGCCGCAAGTCGACGAGCCGCGCTTCGAGTTGCACGAGATCGGCGTCGTTCTGGAGCGCACCCGAGACGTCCTCCAACACGTGCGGCTCCGGCACGCCGCGCGAGCCGAGCTTGTGAAACACCGAGTCCTCGAGCACGGCGCTGTAGTTGCCGAGCGCGGGGAAGCCGAGCACGTCCACCTCGTCGCCGGGCTGGAGCGCGTCCGACTGTGTCGTCTCCACGCGCAGGCAGCGATCGCGGTCGCGCACCCAGAGGGCGGAGCCGGTGCGATGATGCACGACGATGCCGCGCACGTGGACGCGATGGCCGTGCTCGCCGGTGAGCTGCTGGAATTGGAGCAGGCTCGCCACCGGCCGCGGCTCGCCGTCGAACGGGTGCGGTGGCGGCGGTTTTTCGACGACGGGAGAAACGCCGCGCGGCACCTGCACGAACGGCCGCACGAACTGGCGGTTGTGGTTGTGGAGATTGAAACAGAGGCCGCGCACGCGCACCTCGGCGTCGACGTAGTCCTCGGGCTTGAAATTGCCTTTCACCTGAAACACGACGCGTGCGCTGCCGGAGGCGAGCGTGAGTTTCGCCTTCGGCTCGTCCGAACGCGCGGCGCCCGGCGCGGGCGCGGTGTAGCGCGTGCCGGGCGGCGGCGGGGCCGAATCCGTCGGCGCGATCGGCTCGACACTGCGCACGATGCCCGAGAACTCGACCCAACGAGCGTCGAGCTGGCCGGCGTTGAGATCGTCGAGCGTGACGCGGATCGGCGCGGGAATCTCGCTGCGCCCGGCCTGGCGGATCGCGTTCGCCGCGACGTAGGGCGCGAAACCGCCGGGGTCGGCCACGCCTTCGATCTCGACGCGGTCGCCGCGGCGCAGGTCGGCGACGAGGTTCGCCGGGCCTTGGACGTAGATGCCCTCGGTCGCGTCCTGGATGACGAACGCGATGCCTTCCGGGTCGGCTTCGCCCATGACGACACCCCACAGATGCACCGGCGGGGCGCGGCGCGCTTCGTCGAGACTGAGCGCGCGCACTTGCGCGGCGGTGGTGAGCGCGAGCGGCGGCGCGTCGGCGGCGCACGCCGCGAGCCAGCCTAACAGCGTCGACGTGAGGAGCGCGCCGCGGAGCGGGCGAAGCGGGAAGGACAATCGAAGGGGCGCGATCATCGCCGAGGTTTGGGGTGGAAGAGACGATGGAAGCGTCGTGCGCCGGTTGGCAATGCCGCGCGCGCGGCGCCGGAGTCTAACTGATCGCGACGCGCGAGCAGATCGACGAAGGTGGAACGCGTTGCCCCCGACGCGTTCAAGAACTCGCGCCGCGAGACGAAACTTCGAGCGCGTTGGGGGCAACGTGCTCCACCTCCGCGCGCTGCGCTCGCCAGCCCGGATATTTCACCCGGCGAGCGAAGCACGCGACGCAACGTGGTAGCGGAATTCGGGAGCATTTCGCCGCTGCCGAGGCGCGAAAACCTCACGGTTTCCGCTACGCGGTGAAATATCCGGACTAGAAAAAGAACCGGAGCACGCACGAAGCGGCTCCGGTTCGGATAAAACCCCGGGGGGCGGTGGCGGGACATCGTCAGCGATGTCCCGCTCCGTGCACCCCAATCAGAAGCTGAAGGTGTTGCGCAGGGTCCAGCTCGTGAGAGCGGGGATGCGCGCTTGAGCGATCGTGCCGTCCGGATTCGCGGCGGTGGGAATCAGCGAGTCCTTCGCGAAGAGATCGTTCACGTTGAGCTGCACGGACCAGCGGATCTTCTTCGTGAGGCGGCGCTCGTAGGAGATCCATGCATCGTAGTTCGTCTCGGTGGGCCCTTTGATCGGCTTGTTGAGATCGATGACCCACGCGTTGGCAACGGAATCGAACTTCGGGTAGTAACCGATCGTCGAGCGATCCTGCCAGCGGACGGCGCCGCCGATACCGACACCCTTCAGGACGCCTTCCGTGAAGGAGTAATTCGTGACGGCATTGAAGTGCCACTTGCGCAGCTCGTTCACGATCTGGTCGGCCGTGGCCTTCGCTTGGTAATACTTGTTATAGACTTCGTCGTTGAAGGCCGTGCCGAGGCGGCGCTGGTCACCCGGGGTGTGCGCGATGTCGTAGTAGCCCTTGGTGGTCCAGTAATCCGCCGCGGGCGTGTCACCGAATTGGTAGCCACCGTCGGCGTAGAACGCCTTGTTCGCCGCGATGAAGCGGTCCCACGAGCCGAGGACATTCGAGCGGACTGCTTCCGCACGGGAGGCGTTGAACGTGAGGCGCCAGTTGGCGGTCGGATTGGCGGTGAGTTCATACTCGGTGCCTTCCGACGTAATGTCGTTCAAGCTCTTCATGTTCGGCGGGCGCTGCCAGCCGTTGCTCTCCCAGAAGCCACCCCAGGTGTCGGAGTAGTTGCGTTGGAAACCCATGGCGGTCCAGAATTCCTGGTCGACCGGGCGGGACCATTGGGCGTCCGTGCGGGCCTTGAACCACTGTTCGCGGTAAGCGACTTCTTCCGCGGTGAGCGGCGGTGCAAGGTAGGCTTTTCCGGGGGTGTCCGGATTGATGGTGCCTTGCGCGACGTAGGTCGGGGAGCCGGGGACCGCAGCGGCGCGAATGCGCAGCGGCTGATTGAGGATGTTCGGATCGTTGCGCCAGTTGGCGGGCAACGGGGTGTTGGCGATGCCTTGGTCGTAGGTGCCGAACATCCATTTGTTGACGAGCCACTCGGGCGTCTGCTGCACGCGCTTGGTCGGATCGCCGCCGGCCCAGCCACCGATTTCCCACATCATGCCGTCCATCGAGCGGGCGAGGTTGGCCTTGGCCCAGCCAAAGTCGGGGGCCGCGCCGACAAACGGCGTGTTGTGCTGGATCGTCTTGTATTTGGTGACGCGGAACGACACGCGGTCGTGGAACGCGGAAACGAGCACGCTGAGGTCCTTGGTCTCGCCGGAGGGCAGCGCCTCGGGCTTGTTGTAGATGTCAACCGCGAGGTCCGACGGACGGAAGCTCGACGAGTCGTTGTAGAGGACGGTAACGTCCATGCCCTGCGGAAGCTCGGTGCCGAAGAGGCGCGCCAGCTCCTTGCCGTGCACGGCGACGCTCCAGCTCCGGCGCTGCTGCTTCGCCTGGATCGGCTTCACCTTGGTGGCATCGTAGACCCACTTGCTGCTGTAGGGGAGGACGTAGCCATAGGTCGGATCTTTCGAATCAGGTGTCGAAGGGTTGGGCTTGCTCCAACTGAAGTATTCATCTTCGCGCCAGCCGAAGATCGGCACGATCACGTTATCGAGCATCTTGCCCTGCCACACGAAGACCTTGGACTTGGTGTCGTCGTAGCCCTGGCTCGCGCCGTCGTAGAGTTTACCGAGGTTGTTATCGGACGAGAGGAGGTTGAAGTTGGCCACCGTCCACGTGGTCTGGTTGTCGTGGCGCACCGCCTGCGTGAGCGCCGGAACTTGCGAGGTGCGCACGCCGGTGAGGCCGGTGATGGCGTTCATCGACGGGGTGTTCAGCAGGCTGCCGCCCAGGTAATGCATGCCGCGCCAGGTGGCGTAGCCAGTCCAGTTCTCGACGGTTTTCAGGTAGGGAGCGTCCCAGCGATAGAGCGCGTAGTAGCGATCAAAGTGCTCGTTGTGCTGCGACGACTTCACACCGGTGAGGGTGTGCTCGCCGAGGATGCGCGTGAGCCAGCTTTCGTTCTTGATGAAGTCCGTCGCCTTCAGCGCGGCGAACGCCGTGACGCGCCAATTCTCGCGGTTCTTTTTCCAGAAGGCGCCGCGGCCCTCACCGATCGTGAAGGGACGGCCGAAGTTCGGGTTGGGAATCAAGCTGCCGCGCAGCGTCTGGTTCACGTCCACCGAGATCATGTTCATGCCCCAGAGGCCTTCCATGAGGTTGGTGTAGCCGGTGCGGTAGGACTGTTTGTTGTAGGCGGCGTTGATGCCGAAGCGTCCTTCCCAGTAAGTCTGGGTGAAACCGAGAATGATGTCGTCGAAGTTATTGAACTCGGTCTTGTTCGGCCCGATGAGATTCTGGTCTTCGAGCAAGTGCGCGAGCGGGCCGTCGACGATCATCTGCGTGGGCCACATGCCTTGGCCGAAGCCGCGGAAGGTCTTTCCGGTCTTCTGCTCGTAGGCATTGAGGATCGCGGAGATCGTCGGGTTGCTGGCGTAGTAGGCCTTCGTGTTCTTCGGATTGTCGCCGTTCCAAAGCCAGTTCGGATTGAGCATGCCGACCCAACTGCCCCAGCCGCCGCCGTTCACGTTGTGCGCACCGCGCAGCAACATCGCCTGGACCGAATTGTTCGGCATGCCGACGGCGCCGCTATTCGGATCGCTGAAGAAGCTCACCGCGTGGTCGTCCCACAACTGACCGCCGATCGTCTGCGCGGCGTAGAGGTTTTCGATGAAGCCCGGAGCGCTCCAATACTCGTCGTTCGGAATGGCCAGCTTGTTCGCAGGTCCGAACCAGCTCGAAATGAAGTCGCCCGGCGTGCCGCCCACCGGACGGTTGCCGCGGATCTTGGCCTTTTCTCCTTGCACGTCGATCTGCGTGAAAATGCCCTTCGCCAGGCGCGGCGTCCAACGGATGGCTCCGTAAAGGCGCTTGTCGTGATTGTAGGTGAAGTCCTGGCGGAACCGCGCATCGTCGTTCAGCGCGACGACGCGGATGCCGAGTTGGTTCGGGATCACGGTCTGGTCGACGTCGAGCACCTGACGCGCGGAGCCGTAGCTGCCGACCTGGAACTCGAACGAGCCCGCGTCTTTGTTCATGTTCGGCACCTTGAGCGTGTTGTTGATCAACCCGGCCGGGCTGCCGAGGCCGAACAGAATCGCGTTCGGACCGCGGCTGATGTCCGCACGGGACATGTTATACCAATCCATCGGCAGATCCGACGGGAAGTATTCGCGCGTGAGGTCCGCATCGTTCAGACCGCGGATACGGGTGCTCCTCTGCGGGTCGACCAGCATGCCGCGCGCGCGGCCCTTGTCGTCGGTGTCGCCACCATAATAGTTACCGCCCACGCCGCCCACTTCGGTGTTCGTCGTGTAGACGAGAATTTTCTGAATGTTCGTCGCGCCGATGTCCTTGGCGAAATCCGCGGTGACGACCTGCACCGCCGAGGCGATGTCGCGCAGCTCGGTGTTGAGGCGCGAGCCGGCGAGCGAGGAACTCGCGGCGTAGCCCTTGTCCTTCGTGCTCTGCACTTCGAAGGGCGAGAGTTCGACGACCTTTTCTTCCTGGAGGGCGGTGTCGTCCTTTTTTTCGTCGTCGGCGGTTTTCGCCGCGGCCTGCGCGAACGTCGCGGGCACGCTCCACGTCAGGACGGCGGTAAGCGCCGAGAGTTGGAGCAGTCGCCACGAGTGGCGGCCGCCGCACGTGATTTCAGTTCGGGGGATCATACGGGTTGCGGTAGTGTGGGGTTATCTGGCGGAAATTCAGTTTTCCCGGCTCGAACGCCGATCTCAGGCAAGCGCAGAGGCGCCGCGAATGGCGCGGGGGAGCACTCGACAACAAGAGGGAAAACACATGACACAAGCCGGCCGAGAAATGACCGTTAGGTGGGGTGAGGGATAACCTCCGCATGCTAGCGAACCGCCGCCGGGCATCCTATCACCTGTTCGGGTGAAAACCCGCCGCCGCGCCCACCCGCATCGCGCACGCTCCGCCAAAAACCGCGCGACGCTCCGCCGCTCCGGACGCGTCAACGTTCCTCGCCCGCCAGCGCCGACTGTCGCCACGACTCCAGCGGCAACTGCTCGCGCCGCAGCTTCGGCAGCGCGCTCGGGAAATTCCGCCGCACGAAGTCGATCGCCTTCTCCCGCAACTCGCACTGGAGATTGAACGACGCGCCCGGGTCCGGCGCGCTCGCCAGCACGCGGACCTCCATCGACGTCGCGTCGGAATTCGTCACCTGCACGCCGAACACCTGCTTGTCCCAGAACGCGGATTTCTCGATCTCCTGCTTGAGGTGGGCGCGCAGCGCGTCGAGCGGCAGCGAAAAATCGAATCGCAGCGCCAGCGGCGAGAGCATGTTCGTCGGCACGCGCGTCCAGTTTTGAAACGGCCGCTCGATGAAATACGAGATCGGCAGCACGATCCGCCGCTGGTCCCACACGCGCACGACCACGTAGGTGAGCGTGATCTCCTCGATGTTGCCGACGTCGCCTTCCACGAGCACGAGGTCGTCGAGCCGGATCGGCTGCGTCAGCGCGATCTGCAGGCCCGCAAAAAGATTCCCCAGGCTGCGCTGCGCCGCGAAGCCGATCACGATGCCCGCGAGCCCGGCCGACGCGAGCAGGCTGCGCCCGACGTCGCGCACCTCCTCGAAGCTCATCAGCACCGCCGAAATCGTGAACACCACCACGAACGCCAGCGCGATCTTCCGCAGCACGCGCACGCGCGTGAACAGCGCGCGGTCCGCCGGCGTCTTCGGCGTCGCCTTCCCCAGCACCGCGTCGTCCACGAGCAGGATCGCCCGCCGCGCCAGCCACGCCACCGCCAGGATGAGCGCGATCGACGCCGCTTTCGCCGTGAACGCCGCCACGCCCGCCGGCAGATCCACCACCCGCAGCAGGAGAATCAATCCGAGCAGCGGCACCGCCAACCGCAACGCCGTGCCCAGCACGCCCAGGATGATGTCGTCGAAGCGCCGCTCGGTGCGGGCCGCGACTCGTTGCAACACCACCTCTGCCGCACATCCGGCGCGATACGCCCCCCAAAACGCGGCGACAGCCAAACCCGCCGGGGCCAGCGCACGCAGAAATTCCACCAGCAACTCCGCCGCCCCGCCAGGCAATCGCCCGCTCTGCGCCGCCAGCCAGAGCGCGCCCCACAAACCGTAGAACCACACCAGCGCTTGCACCGGCCCCCGCAGACGGCGCAGCAGCGTGCGCCGCAATGTTTGCTCAGTCTCGTCGGACGCCGCCGGCGTCCGCTCCCCGCCCCGACTGAGCGCGCGATGCAGCCGCCAGCCCACCAGCGCGGTGACAGCGAGCACGGCGGCGATCCACAGCAGATGCATGCGCGCAGTATTGCGAAGCCTCCCGTCGCGAGGAATCGGAGAGCGTCCGGTGCGCACGCGCCGGATTTCCCTGCCCGACCACCCCGAGCAAATTGCCGCGCGCGCCGAACCTCGCGCTCGCACCGGCGGTCGAACGCCCTCATCACCCTCGCATGAAAACGCGCGAACCGCTCCGCTCCCGTGCTTTTCGCCTCGGCCTCGTGTCCTTGGTCGTCGCCGCCTGCGCCGGCGCGCTGTTGGCGTGGCGCGCCAGCCGACGCGCCGACGCGGTCCTCGAAACCGCGCTGCTGCGCGCGCAGATCAGCCACGATCTCGAACTCCAGCTCGAGCGCCTGCACTCGGCCGTGTCGATCGCCGACGCCGCGGCCGAGACTTTTCTCCTGACGTGGCGGTCGACCAGTCTCGCCGGCGCCGCCACCGCGGAGACCGAGGTGCGCGCGCAATTCGACGCCTTGCGCAAATCGCTCGAGGACGATCGCACCACGCGGACGTTGGTCGACGAAATCGACGACTCGCTCGACGAGCGGAAGGCGAACTTCGAGCGGCTCGCCGATTGGGCGCGCTCGGGCCAACTCAACCGCGTCCGCGAATGGGCCGAAGCCCACCGCGACGCGCTGCACGCCGCGCAACTCGGCGCGCAGTTGGAGCGCTTGCAGAATCGCGAACGCGCGGCCCGCGATCGCGAGCGAGCCGCCCTCGCCTCCGCGCACCTCCGCAGCGCGCAGGCCGCGCGATTCAGTTGGATGGTGCAGGCGTGCCTCGCGCTCCTCGTGCTCTGGCTGCTCTGGCAATACGAACGCACCCGCCGCCTCGTCGTGATGTGCGCGTGGACGCGCACGATCCAATACGAAGGCGAGTGGCTGACGTTTGAAGAATACCTGAAACGCCGCTTCGGTCTCGAAACCACGCATGGCATCCGTCCCGATCAGGCGGCGACGATCCTCGAAGACGATCGTCCGCCGGAATCGTGAGACGAACGCACCGCGTCATACGCGCGCAAAAAAACACGGCCCGCGCCCGAGCCGTGTTCGCAGAGACGCCGCGCCGCCGCGCGCGTCAACGCCAGTAACTCTCGACCCAATAGCGGTGATGGCCGCGACGCTCCCAGTGCCCGACCACGTAACTGCGGTGGTAAGGCGGCGGCATTTCCCAATGGCCGGAAATCCACACATAGCCGCGGCCGCGATAGCTCCAGTAGCCGGGCACCCAGACGGCTTCGGGAGACGGTGCGGCGACGACGACCTCCTGCACTCGCGGCGCCGCCGGCATCGGCGGCGGAGCGGAAACGGTTTCGACGCGCGAGGCGTAGGCTTGATCGTAGCTGCCGTAGAGTGTGCCCTGGCGGTGATCCTCGGCGTTGCCGATCGTGCCGCCGGCGATCGCACCGGCGGCCGCGCCGATCAACGCGCCGCTGGCGGCGTTGTGGCTGCCGCTGTTGTTGCCGATGATGGCGCCCGCGAGAGCGCCGAGCGCGCCGCCGGTCACGGCGCCCCGCTGAGTGTTGGGACCGGTGCCGACGCAGCCGGTGAGCAACAGCGTGCCCAGACCGAGCGCGGCGACGGAGATTTTGAGTGAGTTCATCTTGTGGAGTGGTTCAACAAATCGGAATTACCAGCGGCCGTGGTGGTGGTGATAGTGCCCGCCGCCAGAGCGGTAGTGGCCGCCGAAACCGAAGCCGAGGTGCACGGAAACCGGCGCCGGGCCCCAGTAGAACGGATCGTAGTAATACGGATCATAGTAACGATAGCGGTAGACGACGGTCGGAGGAGGCTCAGTTACCTCGACGACTTGCACGGGCTCCGACGCTGGAGTCGCGACGACCGTCGCCGGCGCGGGCTCGACGGCCGCAGTGCCGTCGGCGTTCGTCGGCAACAGTTGGTAGGAAACCGTGCGCGTCGAGCTGTCCGGCAAGCGATACGTCACCGCGATCTCACCCGCGGTCTGCGTGATGTTCGCGATCGTGAGGCCCTGCGCTTGCGCGGTCTGCGTGAGCTGCGCGACGCTCGGCAACTGACCGGAATAGACGATGCGGTCGGGACGCGGCTGCGCCTCCGAGACAATGGTAGCGGGCGGCGTGACTGGAGCGGTGGACGACGGAGCGTCCGCCGCGCGAGCGCTGGCGCCGACGCCGAAAAGCGCGGCCGCGCCGAGCGCGAAAAGAGAGACAGTTCTCGTGTTCATCGTGATAAGTTGGACCGGGAATACGACGCCCGGTTCGCGCCGAAAATTCACCGATATCGGTCAAACATCCGAAAAAACGACGCCCGGCAAAGCTGCCGCGCGCCAGGCGATTTCATCCCGCGACGGGAACTATTCCCCTTTCCCGCGGTCCTCCGCCGGTGCAACCGCGGCCGCTCAGTGCGACTCGCTGAAACTCGTGATCGAGTGCCACTCGAGCATTTCCTGACGCAACGCGCGCTCCGTTCGCAACACGAGTCGCTCGACGCTGCTCCACGTTTCGCAGAAATGGAGGCGGCGACGGGCGTCGTCCAGCATCTGGTGCATCTCCCGATACCGCGCGACGCGACGCTGAAGGTCGTTGATGGAAACGAAAGAGATGAACGCCGCGGCCACCACCGGCAGCGAGATCGGCAGAAAATAGAAAAACGTGTCCTGCATCCACGCCGTCACCTCGGCATGCAACGTGTGCCCGAGCGCGTAGGCGAAGGTGCAGCAGAGCGCCAGCAAGGTCGCGATCCAGAAACCGGCCTTGAGCCGCGCGAACTGCGGCAGCGCGCGCGACTCTTGAATGCGATAATAAGCCAACTGGTCGTCGATCCGTTTCTCGAGATAGAGGCGTTTGAATTCTTCGATCGAGATCGACCGGTCGGACACCGAGCGGCTGTGGAGGATGTGCAGCGAACGCGTCAACCCGCGCACGTGCGGGAGGTCGATGTCCTCGAACAACGGCGCGGCGCGCGGCAGCCCCCACGTCGCCAGCGCCGAGCGGCAAAACTCCGCCGCGAGGCGGCAATTCACCCAGTTGTGCATCGAGTGGTGATGCCGTTGGAGCAACACCGCGACACCGAGCGCGCCGAGGAGGCACGCGAGCTTGATCCACGGCAGCACGAACCAGTGCAGATCGAACGAAAGCGCCGCCGCCGCGACCAGCGTCGCGGCGACGTGGAGGATCACCGTGAAGACGATCAACCGCCGGAAATACGGCGCCCCGCGGCTCGCGGCATGGTCGCACTTGCGCTGGAACTCGAAAATGAAATCCGGCGCGCCGAACGGATTGTGCCCCCACCCGCTCTCCGCCGTCGGCAGCGCGTTCAGCTTCGCGAGGTCCGCGTCCTCGCGTTTGAGATTGTCGAAATTTTCGCGACTCACCGTCAGCGTCGTCGGATCGACGATCGCCAGCGGCTTGCCGATGGCGCGCGCGTATTCCACGACCTCGGCCGTGCCGCCCTTTCCGCGCGCTGGCTGACCATCCCACACGGCGAGCAGCACGTCCGCGCTGTTCACCGTCTCGATGCCGCAATCCAGGTAAGCGTCCTCGCGCGCGCCGTGCTCGGTGATGACGCGCGCGTGCTCTGCGTGCGCCAGCAGTTTTTCGACCTCGGCCCAGCCTTCCGGCGAAAAATCCTTCGCGAACTCCGCGCGCGGCAGCGGCAGGATCGCGTGCCACGAAAAATCCGCCCGCAGCGCCTCGCCGACGAACAACTGATCGCCGCCCGCCGCGACCGACGACAGTGCGATCCATTCGCCCCGCGTTTCGCTCCGCAACGATTCGAGCACCTGCGCGATCGTAGCGGCGACGCCCACGGAGTTCACCACCTGACGGTGTCCGGAGAAACCGAGAACGTGAAATAGCGGAAGCTGCGACGGAGCACTCATCGTGGCGCGCGATAGCACCGGAGCGCGCCGGGCGCTGTCAAACGCTAAGCCGCGGAGCGGCGGCAGCAAAATTTCCGCGGCACACGTCCGTCAGCGCGCCTGAAAAACGACCGCGCCGCTCGTGAGCCCGTCCGCTTCGACCCGCAGCGTGATCGCGCCGCCTGCGCCGGCGCGCGGTCGCACGATCGCGAGCGCGAGGCCGTTGAAGGCGTTGCGCTCCGCGCTGGCGAACACGCGGTGGTCGGTCGGGTCGCCGTTGTCGGTCGCGACGAGCTCCGCCGCGCCGCTGACGGAGAATTTCAGCAGCGGCTTCGACCGCGGCACGACGAGGCCGTCCTTATCGACCACAGCGACCGTCACGAACGCCAGATCGCTGCCGTCCGCGCGCAACTCCGCGCGATCCACCGTCACGCGCAGCGCCGCGGGCGCACCGGTCGTGCGCTGCACCGCTTCGGCCCACGGCCGGCCGTGCTTGTAGGTCACGACTTTCAACTCGCCGGGCTGATACTTCACGTCGTCCCAGCGGAAACGGTATTCGAGCGCGCCGCGTTTTTTCCGACCGAGCGATTGGCCATTTAGGAACAGCTCCGCTTCGTCACCTGATGAGTAAACGTGCACCGGCGTCACTTCGCCGACGCGCTCGGACCAATTCCAGTGCGGCAGGATGTGCGCCATCGGCAGATCGGGCCGCCAGCGCGCCTGGTAGAGATAGTAGCGGTCCTTCGGAAAACCCGCGAGATCGACGATGCCGAAGTAGCTGCTGCGCGACGGCACGCGGATTTTGCCGAGCGCGGCGAGTTCCTGCGCCGCCTTCGCGCGCGCGGCGGGATCCGCGAAGTTGAGCAGGTTCGTCGCGTCGCTGTCGAACGGCGTCGGTTCGCCAAGGTAGTCGAAGCCCGTCCAGACGAACTCGCCGAGCACGTAGGGATTCTCGTCGAGCGCCTTCCACTCGACGTCCGGCGGCCACGCCCACCACGGCGCGTAGAGATCGTAGCTGCTCACCTGAAAATTCGCCGCGCCATCGCTCTTCTTGTCCGACACCGGGAAGAAATACTCGCCGCGCGAGCTGATCGTCGACGCCGTCTCCGAGCCCATCATCACGACGTGCGGGTGGCGCGCGTGGAGCTTGGCGTATTCGGCGGGCTTGTAGTTGAAGCCGATCACGTCGAGCACCGACTCGAAGCCTTGGTAAGCCGCGGGCGGCTTGTCGCTGCCGACCACGACGACGCGCGTGCGATCTTCTTCGCGCACGATCGCGGCGAGATGCGCGCCGACCTTCCAACCGTCGGCCGCGCCGAGATCGGGCAGTTCGTTGCCGATGCTCCATTGGATCACGCTCGGGTGATTGCGGTCGCGACGCAGCAGCGCGCGCAGATCGCGTTCGTGCCAGTCGTCGAAGAGCCGGCTGTAATCGTCCGCCTTTTTGCCGTTCTGCCAGGCATCCGACAACTCGACCATCACGAGGAAGCCCATGCGGTCCGCGAGCTCCAGCAGCTCCGGCGCGGGCGGATTGTGGCTCGTGCGAATGGCGTTGCAGCCGAACGACTGCAAAATCTCCAACTGCCGCTCGAGCGCGCGCGTGTTGACCGCCGCCCCGAGCGCGCCGAGATCGTGGTGCATGCACACACCGCGAATCGGCACGCGTTCGCCGTTGAGCTTAAAGCCCTCCGTCGCGCTGACCGACAGCGTGCGAATGCCGAACGGCATGCGCACCACGTCGATCGCCCGGCCGTCGCGCATGACCCGCGTCTCGGCGACGTAGCGATTGCGCTCGCGCAGGCTCCAGAGTTTCGGCGTCGCGACGTGCAGCGTGTGCGCCGCGTGGGCTTGGCGGCCGGCGGAGACGTTCACCGCCTGCGGCTCGCTCACCGCGACCGGTTCACCGACCGGCTGGCCGTTCGCGTCGGCCGCGAAGAGTCGCACGCTCGCCTGCACGGCGGCGTCAGCCGCGGTTTTGTTGTCGAGGGTGATGCCGACATTCACGAGCGCGGCCTCCGCGCTCACCTGCGGCGTGGTGACGAACACGCCCCAGTGCGCGACGGCGACGTCGTTTGTCTTCGTGAGCCAAACGTTGCGGTAGATGCCCGCGCCCGGATACCAGCGCGAGGATTCGCGCGGCGTGTTCAGGCGCACCGCGATCACGTTTTCCGCGCCCGGCTTGAGGAAACGCGTGAGATCGACGCGCCACGAGGAGTAGCCGTAGGCCCAGCCGCCCGCGAGCTGCCCGTTGCACCAGACGAGCGCGTAGGCCATCGCGCCGTCGAACTCGAGAGTGACGCGCCGCCCCGCGTCCTCGGCCGGCAGCGTGAATTTTTTCCGATACCAACCCGTGCCCGCCCACGGCAGCTTGCCCGTCGAGCCCGGCAACTCCTGCATGAACGGCCCCTCGATGCCCCAGTCGTGCGGCAGGTTCAGCGTGCGCCACGCGCTGTCGTCGAAATCCGGCTTCGGAAACGTCAGCCACCAGCCGAGCTTGGTCGGCAGCGGCGTCGCGCGCGGCGGCGCGTAGTTCAGCAGGTGGTCGCCGGTCGGCAGCATCGCGTCTTTCACGCGCTCGTAATCGAGCGAGCCGCCGACCTCCGGGTCGTCGCCCTTGAAGAATTTCCAACCGGCGTTGAACGACGCGCGCTCGCGCGGAGCGTTCTCCGCCGCCGCGGCGCCCAGACAGGCCAACGCGCTCAGCAATCCAACCAGCATCCGTTTCATCGCGCAACTTTGCGGACGAACGCCGCGGAGCGCCAGACGCTTTATCCCGTGGGGAGGCGCACCCTCCGGCTGGCGGCCGCGCGCGCGGGCCGCGCCGCGAGCGATGCCGCCGTCGCGCCCGCGATCCAAACGCCCTCGATCAATTGCGTCACGGGATGCTCCGGCACGCCCTGCGTGTTCGTGTAGAGCTGATTCGCGACGAGTTCGAGCGCGCCCGCGCCGACGTGTTCCCAGAGCTGGTCGATGCCGGTGACGCCCGCGCGTTTGAGGTGCAGCGGCAAATCCAGGTGCGCGAACCCGAGGTCCGCCGGCGCGCGCACGCCGAGTTCCGCGAGCAATTCAAAGACGCCGGGCAGAGCGTCGATCACGGCGTCCGGCCGCACGCGAGCGAGCCAGCGCTCCAACGTCTCGCGCTCGGCTTCGCCCGAAAACACCAGCGGTTCGATCCGATCGCGCGCGGTGAGCCGATGCTGGTTGAGACGATACGCCGCGCCCCAGAGCGAGTTCACGCGTGCCTCGAAATCGCGCGAGGTGATGTAGCCGATGCGCCGGTAGCCGCGCGCGATGAGTTCATCCATCGCGCGGAACATTCCGCGGAAGTGCGCGTGGCACGAGCGGGCGACGACGGGCTCGTGCAGGCTGTAGCCGATCGTCGCGAGCGTGAAATCCTCCCACGGAAAACCGATGCGCTCGCGCTGATCCTGGAGCGGGCCGATCAACACGCCGCGAATGCCGCGCGCTTTCAGGATCTGCGCCAGCCGCGCCGGCGTCATGCCCGGCTCGCGCAGCCAGAAATTCTCCAACCGAAACCCCAGCTCCGTCGCGCGCCGCTCGGCGCCGCGATATTGGCCGGTCTTCGTGTTGCAGCTCTCCCACGTCGCGCGCGGCCACCAGGTGTTGAGGTAGGCGATCACGCGATGATCGCCGCGCGGCTTGCGCGAACGCACCTGCGAGAGCAGCGCGGACACGAGCGGATTCGGCCGGTAGCCGAGCCGCTCGGCCAGACGCTGGAGCCGCCGCGCGGTCGCCGGCGGGATGCTGGGATCGTTGCGCAGCGCGCGCGAGACGGTGACGTGCGAAACGCGCGCGACTTTCGCGATTTCGCGCAGCGAGGGCCCGGCGTGGCTTGCCATTTCACGCAACGTGGTGCGTAACGCTTCCGTTGTCAACGCGCGCGCCCCGCGGCACTCCGTGCGCCGTCAGCTACCCCGTCAGCACTACCCCGCTGCTCAACCCTCCCCACCTATGATCCACGTCCCCGCGACCGTTTCGCGCGTGCTTCGCCGTCTGCCCGCGCTCGCCTTGCTCACCTCCGCCGCTCTCGCGCAGGAAAAACCCGCCGCCGCCCCCGAGGAGCGCGTCATCCTCACGCCGTTCACCGTCCAGGCCAACTCGAACGCCAATCGCTACAGCGCGAGCGAAGCGACCTCCGGCGGCCGCATCGCCGTCAAGCTGAGCGACTCGACCCAGAGCGTCGCCGTCATCACGCGCGACCTCATGGACGACACCGCAGCGCTCCGCATCCTCGAAGCTGCCGTCTACGGCGTCGCTGGCGTCACCGAGTCCACGATCCCGAACGGCCTCGACCGCACCACCATTCGCGGCTTCCAGACCGACGGTCAGACCGTCGACGGTTTTTATTCGATCACGCAGACGAACCTCGACCCGGTGCTCATCGACCGCATCGAAGTCGTCAAAGGCCCCAACGCCATCCTCGCGCCCGCCGGCGTGCCCGGCGGCACCGTCAACAACGTCACGCGCCGCCCGATCTTCCGCGACTTCGGCAGCGTCTCCGCCGAGATCGGCAACTTCGACTCGAGCCGTCTCGAACTCGATTTCAACCGCGTGCTCGTGCCGAAGCGACTCGCGTTCCGTGTCGTCGGCGCGTTCCAGGACACCGAAGGCTTCGCCAACGACGACAAGCGCACGCGCCTCCTCATGCCGATGCTCACCTACCGCTCCGGCGGCGGCGCGGAGATGCTCCTGCAGGCGTCGTTCACCGATTGGCGCGCGCAAAACTACCTCGGCCTGCCCATCGATCCCTCCTCCGGCACGACCAACGAGGCCAAGCTCATCGCCGGCGTCGATCGCGAGCTCAACATCAACGACAACGATTTCCGCCGCGAGCGCCGCCCCGAAGTGCGCTTCCTCTTCACCGCGCCGGTCAACTCCGCGCTCTCCATCCGCCTCGCCGCGCGTCACACGGAATTCGATGCCGACTTCGAACAATCGCCTCCGGGCGGCTCGACCGGCGGCGGCTACGATCCGCTCACCGGCAACTACGTCGGCGGCGTCACGTTCGCCAGCACCGCGCCCTACGCCACCACGCCCGTGACGCAACCGCGCACCATGGCCCGCGGCGGCACGTGGCAGACCAACCACCGCATCTACACCAACGTCCAGAACGACTACGCCCTCCAGTGGAAGAACGACTGGCTCAGCTCCAGCACGCTGCTCGGCGGCGCGTTCGACTACTACCGGCAAAACAGCCGCGACATCGCCACGAGCCGCGCCGCGATCAACTTCGACGCGCCCGCTCCCGCGACCTACGTCCTCGGCGCGCTCTCGAATCGCCAGGACACGATCAACTACGACCAGCAAATCTACGCGAACCAGAGCGCCGCGTTTCTCAAGGACCGCCTCATCCTCAATGCCGGTTACTCCTACACCAACTACGATCTCGGCGTCGACGACCTGCGCACGAACGTCAAATACCGCGTCTCCGTCCACAAGGAGCTGCGCGCCTACGGCGCCGTCGTGAAGCCGCTCCCCGGCGTCTCGCTCTACTACGGCCACTCGGAAAATGCCCAGCCGCTCGCCGCAAACAACATCGCCGCCGGCAACCCGCCGCTCACCGAAGGCGAGCAAAACGAGTTCGGCGCGCGCTTCGAGTCGCCCAGCGGCCGCTATTTCGCCTCGGTTTCGCACTACGACATCACGCAAAGCAACTACGCCGTGCCGAACCCCGGCAACCTCGTCGTCCCCGCGCCGAACCCGCCGCTCCCCTTCCTCCTCTCCGACCGCAAGGCCAAGGGCTGGGAAATCGAGGCGCGGGCGAACATCACCGACGGCTTCGCCGTCATCGGCAACTGGACCGGCTTCACCAACCGCGACCCGAACAATGTCCCCTTCCGCGGCAACGCCGAGCACTCGTGGGCGCTGAGCGGCAGCTACCAGTTCGCGAAAACCTCGCCGCTCCACGGCCTCTCCGTCTGGCTCGGCGCGAATTACCTCAGCGCGCGCCCCGGCGATGCCGCGAGCGGCGTGACGCCCGCGAGCACGTCGACGGCCATCATCCCGCGCCAGCCGTCGTTCTACCTGCCGTCGCGCACGCTCGTGAACCTCGGGCTAACTTATCGCGTCAACGCGCACTGGCGCGCGCAGCTCAGCGTCGCCAATCTCCTCGACGAAGAATACCTCGCCGCGAGCCTGAACCGCTTCCTCGTCTGGCCCGGCGCCCCGCGCAACATCCGCCTCAAAGTCACCTACCAGTTCTGAGTCACCTCTCGCCGCTCATGTCCACTGGCTCCACCACGTTCGCCCCGCACTCGCTCACCACGGCCGATTACGTCTGCCTGGCGCTCTACTTCGCGGTGAACCTCGCGATCGGTTGGTGGTGCCGGCGCCGCAGCCGCAGCACGGCCAACAGCTACTTCCTCGGCAGCGGCCGCGTCGTCTGGTGGGCCGCGGCGGTGAGCTTCTTCGCCACGAGCGTCAGCAGCATCAGCTTCATGGCGCTCCCGGCGAAGTCCTTCAAAGAGGACTGGCTCGCGATCGGCTCCGCGCCGGCGCAATCGTGCGCGGGCATGCTCACGGGCTTCGTGTTCGTCGGCATTTTCCGCCGGCTCAACATGACGACCGTCTTCGATTACCTCGAGCGACGCTTCGACCGGCGCGTGCGCTACCTCGGCGCCGGTCTCGCGATCGTCCTGAAGGTCATCGGGCGCATGAGCATCGTCATGCTGTTGCCCGCGCTCGCGCTCGCCACCGTCACCGGCCTCAACGTCTACCTCAGCATCCTCCTCATGGGCGTGATCACCACGATCTACGCGATGGAAGGCGGCTTCGAAGCGGTCGTGTGGACCGACGTCCTGCAAAGCGCCGTCATGGTCGGCGGCGTCACGATCGCGATCTACCACATGGCCGCCGGCGTGCCCGGCGGCCTCGGCGGCATCGTCGACACCGCCTCGTCCGCCGGAAAACTCCACGCCGTCTCGTGGGACTTCGATTTCACGAAACCAACCGTCTGGGTCTTCGTCGGCATGTTTCTCGCCACGGTGTTTTTCCAGATCAGCGACCAGCCGCTCATGCAGCGCATGCTCGCCACCGCCGACGAACGCGACGCGAAGCGCACCGTCACGATCGGCAACTTCATCGGGCTGCTCAGCGGCTTCGTTTTCTTCTTCGTCGGCACCGCGCTGTGGACCTTCTACCGCGCGCATCCCGAGCGGCTCGCGAACCAGCTCTCGGGCGACACGATCTTCCCCTACTTCATCGTCAACGAGCTGCCGCACGGCGTCATCGGCGTCATCATCGCCGGACTCTTCGCCGCCGCGATGGGCGCGCTCTCGAGCGCGTTGAACAGCAGCGCGACCGTCATCGTGAGCGATTTCTACGGCACGCTCCGGCCGAATCTGCCGGTGAGCGAGCGCGCGCGGCTCGGCTGGTGGGTGACGCTGATCTGCGGCGGCATCGCGACCGTGATGGCACTCTTCCTCGCGTGGCGTAACGTGCCGTCGCTCTGGGACGAGTTTCTCCGGCTCGCCGCTCTGCTCGGCGGCGGCTTCCCCGGCGTGTTCGCGCTCGGCCTGCTCTCCCGTCGCGCCAACGGCTCGGGCGTCATGGTCGGCGCCGTCGCCAGCATCGCGCTCACGTGGTGGGTGCAAACGTTCACGCCGATCTCGGTTTTCTTCCACACCTTCGTCGCCATCTCGTGCACGATGCTCGTCGGCTACGTCGCGAGCCTGCTCTTCGCCTCGCGCGCGCCGGCGAAAAATCTTCGCGGCCTCACCGTCTGGGATCTTAAGAACGACCGCGCCACCGCCACCGCACCGCGCGCGTCCGCGACCGCCTCCTCCTCATGAAAGCCCGCTACGATGGCATGACCTACGCCCCGCAGGGCAAACCGAACCCGGTCGTCCAGTCCGGCGAATTCGCCTTTGCCGCCGCGCACCTCGACCACGGCCACATCTACGGTCAGTGCAACGGCCTCATCGAGGCCGGCGCGCAGCTCAAGTGGGTCTACGATCCGGAGCCCGCGCGCGTCGCCACGTTTCAGGCGAAATACCCCGGCGTGCGCGTCGCGCGCTCGCTCGACGAAATCCTCGCCGACCCGGAGATCAAACTCGTCGCCGCCGCCGCGATTCCCAACGAGCGCGGCCCGCTCGGGTGCCGCGTGATGCGCGCGGGCAAGGACTACTTCACCGACAAAACGCCGTTCACCTCGCTCGACCAGCTCGACGAAGCCCGCGCTGTCGTCGCCGAGACCGGCCGCAAATACGCCGTGTATTTCTGCGAGCGCCTGCACGTCGAGAGCGCCATCTTCGCCGGCGAACTCGTGCACGGAGGCGCCATCGGTCGCGTGCTCCAGGTGATGTGCATCGCCCCGCACCGCCTCAGCAAAGCCAGCCGGCCCGCGTGGTTCTTCGAGCGCGCCCGCTACGGCGGCATCCTCTGCGACATCGGCAGCCACCAGATCGAGCAATTCCTGTTCTACACGCGCTCGACCGACGCCTCCGTGCTCTCCGCCGCCGTCGCCAACTACGCCAATCCCGACCAACCCGAACTCGAAGACTTCGGCGAAGCCTCCCTCGTCGGCCGCGATGGCGCGAGCGGTTACCTCCGCGTCGACTGGTTCACGCCCGACGGCCTGCCGACGTGGGGGGACGGCCGCACGCTCATCCTCGGCACCGACGGTTACATCGAGCTGCGCAAATACATCGACGTCGCGCGCGACGACCGCGGCGACCAAGTCTATATCGTCGACGCCAAAGGCGCGCGCCACCTCAACGTCGCCGGCACGGTCGGTTTCCCCTTCTTCGGCCAGCTCGTGCTCGACTGCCTCCACCGCACCGAGAACGCCATGACGCAAGCCCACGCCTTCAAAGCCGCCGAACTCTGCCTCCGCGCCCAAGCCGCGGCACGGCGACTGAATTGAGGACCATGCCGGCTCCGATTCAATTCGTAGCGGAACGCGTGAGCGTTTCGCCGAGTCGCGAAAAGCTCACGCTTTCCGCTACGAGAAACTCGCACGCACAATCTCCTCTCCCGTGAAACACGTCCGCCTCGGCATCATCGGTCTCGGCGTCATGGGCCAGTCCCATGCCCGCAACATCCTCGAAGGAAAAATCCCGCGCCTGCGCCTGGCCGCTGTCGCCGACAGCGACCCGAAACGTCTCGCGCACTACCCCGGCCTCCCCGGCTTCGCCACCGACCGCGAGCTGATAGCCTCCGGCCTCGTCGACGCCGTGCTCATCGCCACGCCGCACTATTCGCACACCGACACCGGCATCGCCGCACTCCGCGCCGGTCTGCACGTGCTCGTCGAAAAACCGATCTCCGTCCAGCGCGCCGACTGCGAGCGGCTCCTCGCCGCCCACACCGACCGCCGGCTCGTGTTCGCCGCGATGTTCAACCAGCGCACCGATCCCCTCTACCGCAAGCTCCGCGAACTCGTGCACGGCGGCGCTCTCGGCGAAATCCGCCGCGTGCAGTGGACGGTCACCAACTGGTTCCGCCCGCACTGCTACTACGGCCTCAGCGCGTGGCGCGCCACCTGGGCCGGCGAAGGCGGCGGCGTGCTCCTCAACCAGTGCCCGCACAACCTCGACCTGTTCTCGTGGATCTTCGGCCAGCCGCAGCGCGTGCGCGGCTTTTGCTCCTTCGGCAAATACCACGACATCGAAGTCGAGGACGACGTCACCGCCTACTTCGAACTTCCCGGCGGCGCCACCGCGACGTTCATCGCCTCCACCGGCGAGGCACCCGGCACGAACCGCCTCGAAGTCATGGCCGAGAACGGCCGCGTCGTCGCCGAGGGCGGCACGCTGCGTTTCACGCGCAATCGCGTCCCGACCGGGAAATTCAGCCGCACCACCAAGCTCCCCTTCTCCGCGCCGCCGACCACCGAGCGCGTGTTCACGTTCAAAGACGCCGGCGGCCAGCACGTTGCGATCATGCGTAACTTCGCCGACGCGATCGTGCGCGGCGCGCCGCTCGTCGCGCCCGCCGCCGAAGGCATCCGCTCCGTCGAACTCGCCAACGCAATCCTCCTCTCGAGCTGGACCGACAAGGCCGTGGAACTTCCGCTCGATGGCGCGCTCTACGCCCGTTGGCTGAAGCGCAAGATCGCGTTTTCGCCGCGTTCGCGTTCGACTGCCGCCCGGTAAAGAAACTCGGGCAATTCGCGGCATTGATCCAGCCAACCGAAAATCCCATGCAACCGGCGCCTTCTCCTCTTGTAGGAGCGGCTTTACGCCGCGATCCGACCGCGGCGCCACTCGCGCATCGCGGCATGAAGCCGCTCCTACAACAATCCGAGCCGAAGCACCCTTCGCGGTATCGGCTCCCCAACGCATGAAATATCTCCTCGCCCTCGACCAAGGCACGACGAGTTCGCGCACGATCGTGTTCGACGAGACCGGCCGGCCCGTCGCCTCCGCGCAGCGCGAGTTTCGCCAGCATTTCCCCCAACCCGGCTGGGTCGAGCACGACCCCGAGGAAATCTGGCAAAAGCAGTCCGCCACCGTCGTCGACGCTCTCGCCAAAGCCGGCCTGCAAGCGCGCGACATCGCCGCGCTCGGCATCACCAATCAGCGCGAGACCGTCGTCGTGTGGGATCGCCGCACCGGTCAGCCGATCGCGCCCGCCATCGTCTGGCAGGACCGCCGCACCGCCGGCTTCTGCGCGGAGCTGCGCGCCGCCGGCCACGAAGCGCTCATCGCCGAGAAAACCGGCCTCGTCATCGACGCGTATTTTTCCGCCAGCAAACTCCGATGGCTGCTCGACAACGTCCCCGACGCCCGCGCCCGCGCGACGCGCGGCGAACTCGCGTTCGGCACCATCGACTCGTGGCTCGTCTGGAAACTCACCGGGGGACGCCTGCACATCACCGACGCCTCCAACGCCTCGCGCACGATGCTCGTCAATCTCGCGACCGGCGACTGGGACGCCGATCTGCTCGCGCTCTTCGACATCCCGCGCGCGCTGCTACCGGAGATCCGCGACTCGAGCGAAGTTTACGCGGCCGCCACCGAAGTCGTGCCCGGCGTCCGCATCGCCGGCATCGCGGGCGACCAGCAAGCCGCGCTCTTCGGCCAGGCCTGCCTCGCGCCGGGCATGGCGAAAAACACCTACGGCACCGGCTGTTTCATGCTGCTGCAAACCGGCGCGACGCCCGTGCGCTCGCGCCAGCGCCTGCTCACCACGATCGCCTGGCGTCTCGGCGGCCGCCTCGAATACGCGCTCGAAGGCAGCGTCTTCGTCGCCGGCGCCGCCGTCCAATATCTTCGCGACGGACTCGGTCTGATTCGCAGTGCTGCCGAGATCGAGCCGCTGGCAACCTCCGTGCCCGACACGGGCGGCGTCTACTTCGTGCCCGCGTTCGTCGGCCTCGGCGCGCCGTATTGGGATCCGCACGCGCGCGGCGCATTGCTCGGCCTCACCCGCGGCACCCGGCCCGCGCACATCGCCCGCGCCGCCGTCGAAGCGATCGCGCATCAGGTCACCGACGTCCTTCGCGCCATGCAGGCCGACACCGACCTCAATCTCGCCGAGCTGCGCGTCGACGGCGGCGCCGCCGTGAACGACCTGCTCATGCAATTCCAAGCCGACCTCCTCGGTTGCCCCGTCGTGCGCCCGCGCTGCGTCGAGACCACCGCGCTCGGTGCCGCGAGCCTCGCCGGCCTCGCCGTCGGCCTCTACGCCACGCCGCAGGAGATCGCCGCGCGCTGGCAGCAAGAGCGACGCTTCACGCCGTCGATGGCCCCCGCCACGCGCGACGCGCACCGTCGCGGCTGGCACCGCGCCGTCGAGCGCGCTCGCGCCTGGGCCGAATCATAGACAACTCATGCAAACAGGCATGCCCTCAACTTTAGGAGCGGCTTTACGCCGCGATACGAGCGCGGCACGCGCGTCGCACCAATCGCGGCGTAAAGCCGCTCCTGCACCCATCCAAGCCGAGGCGACGTTCGAGACCTGCATCCACAGCGAATGAACCGCGACCGCAATCTCCGCCGCCTCGCCGAGGCCGCCGCGCCGTGGGACGTGCTCGTCATCGGCGGCGGCGCCACCGGTCTCGGCGTCGCCGTCGACGCCGCCACGCGCGGCTACCGCACCGCGCTCGTCGAGCAAAGCGACTTCGCCAAAGGCACCTCGAGCCGCAGCACCAAGCTCGCCCACGGCGGCGTCCGTTACCTGCGCAGCGGAGAAATCGGCCTCGTGCGCGGCGCGCTCCGCGAGCGCGGTCTGCTCGAGCGCAACGCCCCGCACCTCGTCCGCCGCCAGCCGTTCGTCATCCCAATCTACCGCCGGCTCGACCTGCCGCTCTACGGCCTCGGCCTCAAAGCCTACGAGTGGCTCTCCGGCCGCTTGAGCTTCGGCGCGTCGCAAATTCTCTCCGTCGCCGAGACGCGCCGCCTGCTGCCGACAGTGAAGCCCGAGGGCCTGCGCGGCGGTGTGCTCTATTTCGACGGCCAGTTCGACGACGCTCGCCTCGCGCTCACCCTCGCCCGCACCGCCGACGCCCACGACACCGCGATCGTCAACTACGCCTGCGTCGACGGACTCTTGAAGGAAAACGGCCGCCTTCGCGGCGCGGTGATCGTCGACGCCGAAACCGGTGCGCGGCATCCCGTCGCCGCGCGCGTCGTCGTCAACGCCACCGGCATCTTCACCGACGAAATCCGCCGCCTCGACGAGCCCACCGTCGAACCGATGCTCGCCGTCAGCTCCGGCGTGCACCTCACGCTCGACCGCAGTTTCCTGCCCGGCGACCACGCGCTGATGATTCCGCGGACGAGCGACGGCCGCGTGCTGTTCGCCGTGCCGTGGCAGGGCCACGTCATCCTCGGCACGACCGACGAACCGCGCGCCGCCGCCGAACTCGAGCCGCGCCCGCTCGAGCACGAGATCGAGTTTCTCCTCGAACACGCCGCCGAATACCTGACGCGCCCCGTCACGCGCGCCGACGTGCAAAGCGTGTTCACCGGCCTGCGCCCGCTCGTCCGCGCCGGCAACAGCGCCGCGACCGCCTCACTCTCGCGCGACCACGTCATCGCCGTTTCGCCGAGCGGACTCGTCTCCATCACCGGCGGCAAATGGACGAGCTACCGGAAAATGGCCGAGGACGCCGTCGCGCGCGCCGCCGAGGTCGGCGGCCTCCCGCGCCGGCCGTGCGCAACAGAAAATCTCCGCCTGCACGGCGCGAGTAGCGCCGGTCTTCGACCGACGGATCGCCCGCCTGCGACAGAGGCCATTCACTTCGCCCACTACGGCACAGACGCGCGCGCACTCGAGCGCCTTGCCGCCATCGAACCGTCGCTCGACACACCCGTGCACCCGCGCCTCGCGTTGCGCGCCGTCGAAGTCGTCTGGGCGGCGCGCACCGAGATGGCGCGCACGATCGACGACGTGCTCTCGCGCCGATCCCGCGCGCTGCAACTCGACGCCCGCGCCGCGCTCGAAGCCGCCCCCGCCGTCGCCGCACTCTTCGCCCGCGAACTCGGACGCGACCGCCGGTGGATCGACGATCAGCTCGCCGTATTCGACGAAATCGCCCACGGCTACCTCGCGCACGCCAAGGAACCCGCCGCTCCCCACCCGCGAGCGGTCGCGAACCGTTGACATGCACGATCCGCGCTCCGGAACCACGTGGACCGCACGGAACGAACTCGTCGTGCTCGTTCGCCCACAAAATGGAGGGCCGAGCTCCCGCGAGGCCGCGAACATGATGCCGCGTTCGTGCGTGTGCGGCCTCGCAGGAGCTCGGCCCTCCATTTCGCCTTTCGACGAAGGAACCGTTTTCCCATCGCCCGTGAGCTGGCGGGCATTGATTCCCGTTTCGCTGCGCTCCGAATGACAACTGTCGCTCGCGACCGATCGTTTCTCGGTGGGAGGGGCTTTTGCAACTCGACGCCCGCGCCGCGCTCGAAGCCGCCCCCGCCGTCGCCTCTTTTCGTGTCTTTCGTGTGTTTCGTGGTGCCCTTCGACCTCTTTCCGCTCCGCTTCTCATGTCCTCCTCCTTCGATTCGCGCGCACGCGAGTTTCTGAACTACGTCGTCGAGCAGCACGACAACCGCCGCCTCACGATGTGGGGACCGTATCGCTGTTTCGACGGCTACGCGCTGGCCCACCTCGCGCTCGACCGCGATCTCGACCGCGCGCGTGAACTCGTCCGCGAGACGCTCGAGATGATGCGCCAGAACTTCCTCGTCGAACTCGCGCGCGCCGAGGACAAGTGGCACCTCGCCGATTTCGCCGTCCACCCGCTCCTGCGCGCGCGCCTCCAGTTCCACGCCCGCACCATCGGCCCGGCGTGGGACGCGGTGTGGTCGGACTTCGAGCACGTGCTCGGCGAATTCGTCCTGCACTGCCACGACCTCACCGAGAACCACAATCTCCTGCACCACGCCCTGCGTTACCTCGTCGGCCAGCACTGGCCCGATCTCGCGCTGCGCGACGGTCGGCGCGCCGCCGACCACGTCGCCGAGGCGCGGCGCGACATTCTCGAGTGGATTAGCGCATGGGTGACACAGGGCAGCGTCGAATGGGGCGCGGACCTCTACTGCAACGTCAACCTGCTCTCGTTGCTCAACCTCGTCGATTTCGCGCGCGACGCCGACGTCCGCGAAGCCGCACGCAGCGTCGTCGATCTGATGATGCTCGATCAGGCGCTCGGCAACTTCGCCGGCGCGCTCGTCACCGCCGCACGCCGCGGCTACGCGTGCTACCGGATGGAAACGCCGGTCAGCCCCGCGCGCGCGTTGCAGTATCTCCATTTCGGCCCCAGCCCGGAAAGCGATTCGAGGTGGAGCGCGTTGACCCCAACGCGCTTTCCGGACGCGGACACCGAACAGCGCGTTGGGGTCAACGCGCTCCACCCTCCGCCCGCCACGAACGACGACCGGCACTTCAACGTGAATTTCATCGGCGGCGTCATCGTCGGGGCGACGAGCACGTATCGCGTGCCGCACGCGATCGCCGAGCTCGCGCACGACCGCACGCCGACCGTGAGCAGCGCGACGCACATCGTGCCAGCGTGGGACCAAGATCACGTCGGCCAGACGACGTTTCGCTGCCGCGGGGCGATGCTCTCCGCGCAAAACTGCGCGCCCGGCCCGCGCGCCTACTGCGCCGATCACGTCTGGCAGATCACGCTCGGCGAGCGCGCCGTCATTTTCGGCAACGCCCCGACGGCATTCCCGCCCGAGTGGCAGTGGTATCGCGAAGCCTTCACGTCCGAGAGCGTTCTCGCCGGTTACGCCGGCGGCATTCGCGGCAATTTGCATCCGCTCTGGGTGCCGGGCAACATGCCGCCTGGTCACTTCGGCGATTTGCGTCCGGGCTACTGGCAAGGTCACCCGCAATCGCCGCGCTCGTTCGCCGCCCGTCGCGCGGCGTTCGTGATCTATCGGCTTCCACCCGCCGCGCCGCTGCCGTGGACGCACGTGTTTTTCCCGCGCGCGGAATTCGACGAAGTGCGCGCGACCGGAAACTGGATTTTCGCGCGCAAGGGCGAAGGCTACGCCGCGCTCTGGACCAGCGCGCCTGGCGTGTGGACCGAGCGCGGCACCTGGGTCGGGGTGGAGTTGAAAATCCCCGCCGCCGACACGGCGCTCTTCGCGCTCGTCGGCGACCGCGAAATCGACGGCGCGTTCGACACCTTCATCGAACGCGCCTGCGCCGCCGCACCCGTCTGGGACGCCGCACGCGCCACCCTCGCCGCCACGCCGCCGGGTGAGACTGAGCGCCTCGAGGTCCGGCACGACACCGGCGCTTCTCGTGGCGGCCAACCGATCGCAACGCGCAGCGCTCGCGTGGCGACGCCGTGGGGCAGCCTGCCGCTCGGCGAACTCGCGTTTCGCCTGCAAGCGCCCGGCGGCGACTACGCGTTCGATCTGCGCCACCTCGGCTAGACCGCCTCCAACCAACCTGCATTCGTCACAGTCTCTTGTGCGTCGCCGACCGGCTGTGCCGACGTTTCACACGGTAGCGCAGGGGGCGCCGCTGTCCCCAGCGGCGCCTTTCAGCATGCGCTGCCCTTAACGACGGTCGCGTCGTCGCCAGGGACGGCGACGACCGCCTCGGAGCCGCTCGCAAAAATTGCGCTGCACGCACGTTAGCCGGTCATCCGGCAATCTGGCGTATTACGCAATTTCGGCTGGGCGGCGGGGAGGCGTGTCGCGGCGGCGGCTTTCCCCTCCGAATTCGCGAAAATTCGCGCAATTCGCGGGAGGCTTCGGCGCGAGTTCGGCGGCCTACGCTCCGCCCTGCGTCTCGACCCAGCGCACGGCGTGGCGCACGAGCGCCGTGCCGTCGGTGATGCCGAGCTTGCTCTTGATGTTCGCGCGGTGGACATCGACGGTCTTCGTGCTTAGATGCAGTTGCGCAGCGATGTCGTGCGTGCTCTTTCCCTGGCCGATGAGCTGAAAGACTTCGAACTCGCGGTCGGTGAGTTTCGCGATGGGAGAACTCGACTGGCGCGGCTTGTCGCCGTGCAGGTTCTCCAACAACCGCGCCGACAACCGCGGGCTGACGTAGATTTCGCCGCGCAACACCTGTCGCAACGCCGCGAGCAGCGCCTCGCCGCCGGCCTCCTTCATGATGTAGCCGCGCGCGCCGGCGCGCAGCATGCGCTCGGCGTAAACGAGTTCGTCGTGCATCGAGATCACGAGCACCGGCATCGCGGCGTGGAGCGCGTGGAGGTCTTTGATGAACTCCGCGCCGCTGCGACCCGGCATCGTGATGTCGCTGAGCACGAGATCGGGTTTCACGCGCGGCACCGCCTGGAGCGCTTCGGCCGGGTTGCCGGCCTCGCCGGCGACGAACATGTCCGGCTGGCGATCGATCAACTGCGCGAGGCCGGCGCGCATGAACGGATGATCGTCGACGACGAGGATGCGTTTGCGCGTGTCCGGAGGGGGAGCCGCGTTCGCCGGCGCGGGTGCGGCGACGGCCGGTTTCGGTGCGGCGGATTTCTTCGCGGCTTTCATTTCTTTCCGGGCCAGGTGCAGGCAATCACGGTGCCGCCAGCGCGCGGGCGTTTCAGGTTGAAATCGGCGCCGATCAACCCGGCGCGGTGGCGCATCAGCCCGAGGCCGGTGCCGCGCTTCTCCGCCTCGTCGCGAATCCCGACGCCATCGTCGGCGATCTCGAGCGTCAAGCGGCCCGCCCGCTGCATCAGGCTGACGCGGATGTTCCCGGCCCGCGCGTGTTTCACGGCGTTGTTCACCGCTTCCTGCGCGATGCGATAGAGGTGACTCGCGACCGCCGCATCGGGCACTTCGACGACGCGCTCGGTCGTCAGCGCGCAATGCACATGCCCGAGTGCGTTCGTGCGCTCCGCCAGCGCAGCGAGGCCGTGATAAAGCGCATCGGGGCCGCTGCCGAGTGGAACGAGGCCCCGGGCGAGGAAGCGCGTCTGCGCCACCGCTTCGCGCAGCAGGGCGCTCATCTGTTCGAGTCGGGCGGCAACGTCCGGCTGGGTTTGCAGGGTGTCCGCTTTCAGCGCTGTGCACATGAACTCGACCGCGGTGAGCAACTGCCCGAGGCCGTCGTGCAAATCCGCGCCGATGGCGTGACGTTCGCGCTCGCTGGTCGCCCGCACCTCGCCTTCGAGGCGCGCGTGCTCGGCGCGGGCGGCGGCGAGCGCCTGGTCGCGCGCGATCGATTCGAGGGCGCGTTTCGCGACCGAGGGCAGCAGGTCGAGCAGCGCGGTGTCCTTCATCACATAGTCGAGCGCGCCATGCTTCATGACCTCGACCGCGGCTTTTTCGTCGCCCTGGCCGGTGACGACGACGAAGGGCACGCGCGCGTCCGAGGCGCGGTATTTTTCGAGCAACTCGATGCCGGCGGCGTCGCGCAGTTTCAAGTCGAGGAGCAGCAGGTCGTGCGGCTCGCTTTTCAGGCGATCGAACGCTTCGCGGCAACTCGCGGCCGTGTTCACCGCGTGGCCTTCCGCGCGCAACGCCTCCGCCATCAGGATCAGCAGTCCCTCGTCGTCGTCGACCACGAGGATGCGCGCCGGGGGCGTTGTGGACGCAGCCGGGCTCACTTGGCCGTGACGGGCGGGACGAGCAGCAGCATCACGAAGAGACCCAGCCGCCGGATCGCCTCGGTGAACTTGTCGTAGTCGACCGGCTTCTGGATGTAGACGGAGCAGCCGAGTTCGTGGCAGCGTTCGACTTCGCGCGAGTCGTCGGTCGTCGTGAGCATGATGACCGGCAGCTTGCGGAGCTCGGAGTCGGCCTTGATGCGCCGGAGCACCTCGATGCCGTCGACCTTGGGCATGCGGATGTCGAGCAGCACGAGGTAGGTGCCCTCGTGTCCGCGCATGACCTGGCCGTCGCAATCGAAAAAATAATCGAGGATGGCCTGGCCATCGCGGAAGTGCTCGATCGGGTTTTTAAGGCCGGCCATTTCGAGATTTTCTCGAATGAGGATGGCGTGACCTTCGTCGTCTTCGACGATGAGAATCGTGGGTGTTTGGTTCATGGCGTGGTCCGGCGCAGCGCATTTACGCCGCCGGCAATGAAACGTGGAAGATGGAACCGCTGTTCGCGGCGCTCTCAACCCAAATCCGCCCGCCTTGCCGCTCGAGCACGCGTTGGGCGATCGAGAGGCCCAGGCCTTCGCCGGACGAATCGGCGGGATTCAGCCGGTGGAATATCTCGAATATCTTCGCCTGGTGCTCGCGCGCGATGCCGATGCCGTTGTCGGCGACGTCGTAGATCGCGAGGCCGCCCTCGATGCGACCGGCGATATCGAGGCGCAGCGGACGGTCGGGCGAGCGATACTTGAGGGCGTTGTCGAGCAGGTTGGCGAAGACCTGGTTGGTCTGCACGCTGTCGCCATAGCAGCGCGGGAGCACGCCGACGCGCACCTGCGCCTTCGCTTCGTCGAGCTGGAATTTCATCGCGGCGGCGATTTCCGAGAGCATCGCGTTCATGTCGAGCGGGCGCACGTTCAGCGCCACGCGCCCGAGGCGCGAGTAGTGCAGCAGGCCGGCGAGGAGCAGCTCCATCTTCGTCACGCCCGCGCTGATGAACTTGAGCGCCTGCGGAATCGTGACGTCCACCGGTTTCTTCAGGGCTTCGGCCGGGATGAGACCGTCGGGGGCGACGGCGGTCGCCGCGCGGATTTGCTCGCACGCGCGCGCGAGCTGCCGGCTGAAACCCTGCACGTTCACGAGCGGCGAGCGCAGGTCGTGCGAGACGGTGTAGACGATCGCCTCGAGTTCCTTGTTTTTCTGCGCGAGGTCGGCGGCGATGCGCTGGAGCTCGAGCTCGTCGGCCTTGCGCTGCGTGATGTCGGTGCGGATCGCGATGTATTGGTAGGGTTTGCCGGCGGCGTTGAGGAACGGGAAAATCGTCGTGTCGACCCAGTAGACCGCGCCGTCCTTGGCGCGATTGCGGATCTCGCCGTGCCAGACCTGGCCGCGGCCGATCGTGCCCCAGAGCTCCTTGAAAAACTCCTTCGAGTGGTAGCCGGAGTTGATGATGCGGTGATCCTGTCCGATCAGCTCGTCGCGCGAGTATTTGGAAATCGCGCAGAACTTGTCGTTCACGTAGGTGATGCGTCCGGACGGATCGGTGATGGCCACGATCGAGTGCGCGTCGAGCGCGGCTTTCATGTCGCGCAGTTCGCGCGCGGCGGTCACGAGCTCTTCGAGCGTCGTGGCTTGGTCGGCGGCGAGACGAGCGATCAGCTCCTCCCGGGTGAGCGTGGTGAAATCGCGGGTGGGCACGGCGCCCAACGTGCGGGCGCGCCCACGTGCTGGCAAGCGGAAGGCCGCGGGGGTCTAGGGAAAATCTTTAGCCAGTCTCGGCCTCGGTGCCAATTACGCGTCTGCGCACCTTCTGCTATTTTCGCCGCATGCAAGCGATCCACGCCGCCCCTGCTCTTCCCTTCGTGCCCGCCACGACTCCGCGCGACTCCGGTCGCAGCGTCATCCAGCATCTCGAACGCGCTGCGATTTTTCAGGACTACAAGGACGCCTTTGAAACCACCACCGGCCTGCCGCTCGCGTTGCGCGCCACCGGGTCGTTCAACTCGCCCTTGCACGACTCGAAGCGCGTGAACCCGTTGTGCCAGCTCATGGCCGGCCGCAACAAGACCTGCGCCAACTGCCTGCTCGTCCAGCAGCAGGCCGAAGAGCAGGCCCGCACGGAAGCGAAGACCTTCCAGTGCTTCGCCGGCCTCAGCGAGGCCGCGATTCCGGTCCGCGTCGGCGACCAAGTCCTCGGCCACCTTCAGACCGGTCAGATCATCCTTCACGCGCCCACACAGGCCGGCTTCAAAACCATCGAGCGTCAGATCGGCTCCGAGACGCCGGCCAAGGAAGTCGAGAGCATCAAGAAAGCCTACTTCGGCACGCGCGTGCTGACGAAGACGCAGTTCGACTCGATCGTGCGCCTGCTCGCCGTGTTCTCCGCGCACCTCTCCTCGATCAGCAACCAGGTGATGGTGCAGGAATCCACCGCGGAGTCGCCCGTCGTCGCGAAGGCCCGAGCCTACATTCAGGAACACTACACTGGCGAAATCTCCGTCGGCGAAGTCGCCCGCGCAGTGAACATGAGCACGTTCTACTTCTGCAAAGTTTTCAAAGCCGGCACCGGCCTCACCTTCACCGATTATCTCGCCCGCCTGCGCGTCGAGTCGGTGAAACACCAGATGCTCAATCCGCACATCCGCGTCAGCGAAGCCGCCTTCGCCGCCGGGTTCCAATCGCTCTCGCAGTTCAACCGCGTGTTCCGCCGCGTCGCCGGCGAAAGCCCGAGCGACTACCGCGACCGCGTCCACGGCACGGCACCGCACCAGGAGCACGGCAACCGCGCCGCGTAATTCGTTTTTTCCGTCCAGCGTCAGCAGTCCGTATTGCGGCAAACTCCGTAATACGGACTTTTGCTTTTCGCCGCCGCCGCGCGAGCGCGAGCGCCTTCGCCCGATCGGCGGCGACGGCCGCGACCGGCCAGACGCGCTGATACCGGCATCGCTCGCCGCCAACGGATGCGCAGCACCTGCCTCGCCACGAGAGCGGGCGCCACCGTCAGGGCCGAACGGGGGTGCGCGCGCCCGTTGACACTGCGCTCGCAACGTCGTGAAATGCCGCACGTCAGCGCTGCGCGTCGCCCCGCGCGGACGACCGAGGTTCCCCTGCCCCAGCCGGATTCGTCGGGACGCCCCAGCCGGAGGTCAACCCCCATGAACTACCTGCGACGCCGCGACGCGATCCCCCTCGCCGTCGCCGCTTTGATCGTCTCCGCCCCGCTCCACGGCCAGACATCCGCAAGCAACCACGGCTCCGACTCGACGAGCGCCCCGCCCCGCGATCCCGCCGCCGACACGCCGCTCGTGCTCAGCCCATTCGCCGTCACCACCGCGAAGGACAAAGGTTACAAGGCCACCAACTCCACCACCGGCACGCGCCTCGACACCGCGATCAAGGATGTGCCGCTGTCGATCGAGGTCATCACCTCGGAATTCATCCGCGACACCGCCTCGACCACGCTGCGCGATTCGCTCCGCTTCAGCGCCGGCATCCAGCTCCGCTCCCAAAACGACTACACCGGCAACGGCCTCACGCAGTATCAAAACCCCGGCGGCGTGAACAACCCCGAGATGCAGACGGCCAACAAGACCGACACCACCGTCGTCATCCGCGGCTTCACCACCGACAACGCCCTGCGCGACGGCTTCCGCCGCAAGGTCACCACCGACGCCGCCAACATCGAACGCATCGAAGTCGTCCGCGGCCCCGCCGCGCTCCTCTACGGCATCGGCAACTTCGGCGGCGTCGTGAACTACCTGCCGAAAACGCCCCCGCCCGCGCGGCAATCCGCCGCCGAGTTCACGCTCGGCACCTACGGCCTCGCCCGCGCGACGTTCGACACCGGCGGCCCGCTCGCCGACGGCCGCGCCGGTTATCGCGTCAACCTCGCCGCGCAGCAGAACGGCGACTACACCGACTTCTACGAGGTCCGCAAAATCGCCCTCGCCGCCGTGTTCACCTATCGCCCGTGGACGAACACCGAGTTCACCGCCGATCTCGAACTCGGTCGCAACGAGGCCGACGGCGTCGGCTTTCAAAGCATCCGCGCCCGCGCCGACGCGATCGGCAACGACGGCCGGCTCGAACACGCCGGCTTCATCGCGTTCCCCGGCGTCAGCCTCCGCACGATGCGCTGGTCCGGCCCCGACACGTTCCAGAATTCCGACCAAGCCAACTTCGAGTTCAAGCTCACGCAGCACCTCGCCACCGGCCTCGATCTCCTCGCCGGCTACAACTACTCCGCCGTCACCTTCAAGACGCGCGACGTGAACGCCTCCGTCGGCAACAACATCGGCCCGATCTCGCTCTGGAGCACGCTGACGCCCGTCCCGCTCGACGCCGAGCGCGGCGACACCGACGCCAACTGGGCCGGCGCGCCGATCCCGCACTCGATCGTCGCCTACAGTTGGGCCGACACCCGCACGCGCACGCGCGCGCACCAGGCCCGCGTCGAATTGAACTACAAGCTCGACCTCTTCGCCGACCGCCCGTGGCTCGCCGCGAAAAACAACTTCCTCCTCGGCGCCGCCTACGAACGCGACCGCACGACGACCGCGCTCAACACCCTCGACAGCGCCAACAACGTCTACAACTGGAAGAGCGCCGCCGACCCGTCGCCGTTCCGCTTCGACAAACAAGGCGATGGCTCCGCCTCGCTCCCGCTCCGCCCGCGCCATTGGAGCGAAGCCACGGCGCGCGAAGCCGGCGCCTACGCGATCTACCAGGGCAAATTCCTCCGCGAAAAAATCATCCTCCTCGGCGGCGTGCGTCGCGACCGCAACGGCGTCTCCACCCGCGACGTCGGTTATCTCTACGCCACCGGCGCCGTCGACGCCGGCGCGACGAGTTCCTACTCGCCAGCGCAAAAAACCTATACGACGACGCAGCTCGGCGTGAGCTTCGCCCCGATCAAAGCGGTCTCGCTCTACGCCGTCCGCTCCGAAGGCCTGAATCCGAATTTCTCCGGTGCGCGCGACCTCACCGGTCAGCCGATGGACGCCGTGAAAGCCACCAACCGCGAGTTCGGCCTCAAGTTCGATCTCTTCGACGGCCGCGTCTCCGGCACGATCTCGCATTACCGCATCACGCGCTCCGGCCAGCCGAACGGCAGCTTCTGGTGGGCGCCGCAGACCGCCACGCGCCGCTTCGATCCCGCGAAGCCCGTCGTCTACGCCGTCACCGATCTCAACCCCGACGCCGCCCAGCGCTATTTCTACACCGACAACGCCGGCGCGAGCGTCCCGCTGATCCAGTGGAACAACAACTACGCTTACTGGGGCGACCTCACGCGCCTCGGCGGCGTGCCCGCCGGCGCCGCCGGTTCCACCGCGACGCCCGCCGGTTTCCAGAGTTATCGCAACGACGGCCTCAACGCCCAGCGCGACGCGATCCAGAGCACCTGGTCCGCCGCGAAATCCGCCGGCGCCGTCAGCTACTGGGACCGCAACGGCAACGCGATTAACGAAGCCGCGTTCGCCGCACTCGTCGCCGCGAGCGGCCCCGGCGGCGGCTTCATCACGCTCAACGCCACGAAGGCCGAAGGCGCCGCCTACCTCGACGCCGTCTACGGCTACACGCGCGCCGCCGGCCAGAAACATGTTGGCAGCGACAACTGGCCCGGTTGGTTCTTCAACAGCGCCCCCGCCGGCACCGGCTACAACTCCGCCGCGCAAGACACCAACGGCTTCGCCAACTCGCCCTCGCTCTCCGCGCCGGAGATGGACCGCAACACCGGTTGGGACGGCCAGCTCCTCCTCACGCCGACCGACGACTGGCAGGTCATCCTCAGCTTCGAGAAAAACAACCACGAGATCCTCTCGCTCGGCCAATTCCCCGACTACCCCGGCCAAAGCGCCGATCGCTGGGCGCCGTGGATGTTCCCCAACGGCCAGTGGGGCCTCTCCGGCTACTACAGCAAAAACGAGCAATACACCGACGAGACGAAGACCTCCACGTTCTCCTTCCAAGGCCTCATCTATCCCGGCGCACAAGGCATGGATTATCCGAAATGGTCGTGGAGCGCGTTCACCAGCTACCGGCTCGCCAAGCTCGGCCTGAAAGGCCTGCGCGTCGGCGGCGGCCTCGTCCGCACCGGCCCGCAGGAATACGCCAGCGGCTTCACCCACGGCGGCGACGCGCTGAAGGACAACACCGGCCTCCCGCTCATCCTGAAAACCGCGCCCCGCTCCACCGTCAGCGTCTTCGCGCATTACGATTTCCGATTCCGCGATCGCGACGCCTTCGTCCAACTCAACATCGACAACCTCCTCGACGACCAGAAGCGCTACGGCCTGCTCTGGGCGCCCGGTCTGAGCGCGAGCGTGAAATTCGGCGCCACGTTCTGACGACGATGAAACAAAGCCGCCACGTCGCCCGTCGGCGTAGGACCGGTTTTCAACCGGCCCAAACACGCCCGCCACCGCACAGGCCAGTAAGAGACTGGCCCTCCATTCGCAGCGATCGCGCAACCCGATAAACCCTCCCGTGCCCCGCGCCGATCACGCCTCCCCTGTCCTTCGCCGCTCGCTGGAGCTGGCGTGGACAGGGCTATCCCGGATATTTCACAGCGTAGCGGAAACCGTGAGGTTTTCGCGCCTCGGCAGCGGCGAAATTCTCACGAATTCCGCTACCACGCTGCGTCGCGTGTTTCGCTCTGCGG
Source organism: Opitutia bacterium (assembly GCA_016187945.1). Taxonomy (GTDB): domain Bacteria; phylum Verrucomicrobiota; class Verrucomicrobiia; order Opitutales; family Opitutaceae; genus Didemnitutus. Next base: position 114,313 of record JACPIT010000003.1, on the reverse strand, counting down.
GTGAAATATCCGGGTTATTCGCCGTGCTCGTCGCCGCCGCCTTCTCGCTTCCACTCCTCGCCCCCGCCGCCCCCACCTCGGAGCAACTGAACTTCCACCGCTTCACGCCGCGCGACGGCCTGCCGCCCGCCGTCGTTTACTGCGCGATGCAGGACAGCCGCGGCTTCATGTGGTTCGGCACCGCCGACGGCGTGGCGCGCTTCGACGGTTATTCGTTCCGCATTTTTCGACCCGACCCCGGCGATCCCGACAGCCTGGCGAACGGCGCCGTCCTCGGCATCCAGGAAGACACCGAAGGCAATCTCTGGATGGCGACCGAAGGCGGCCTCGATCTCTGGCACCGCGACACCGAGCGCTTCTCGCACTTCCGCCGCGGGCCCGGCGGGCCCGACAGCCTGAGCGACGACACCACGCAATGCCTCTGGCGCGACCCGAACGGCGAGTTGTGGGTCGGCACGCGCGGGCGCGGCCTCAACCGCTTCGATCCGAAAACCGGCCGCTTCTCGCGCGTCGCTCTCGCGGACGGTGCGCGCGACATCTGGATCACCTGCCTGTATCGCGACCGCCACGGCACGCTCTGGGTCGGCACCGGCAGCCACGGCCTGCAACGCCTCACCGCCGACGGCGCGCAAGCCTACACGCACCACGCGGACGACCCTCACAGCCTGAACAGCAACCACGTCGCCGCCCTCGCGGAGGATCGCGCCGGCCAGTTGTGGATCGGCACCGAGGGCGGCCTCTGCCGACTCGACCCGCCAACCGGACGCGTCGAGCGCTTCCCGCTCGGCGACGATCCCGACGACCCGCACCCGACCCAATCGGTCACCGCGCTGCTCGTCGATCGCGACGGTCGCATCGGCTTCGGCACCGATGGCGGCGGCTTCACGCTCTTCGATCCGGCGCGCGGCCGCTTCGTCACGCACCGACATTCGCGCTACGCCACCAACTCGCTCGCGGCCGACGCGATCCGCACCGTCTTCGAAGCGGCCAACGGCGATCTGTGGATCGGCCATTTTCCGAACGGCGTGAGCCACTTCGACCGCTCCGCCGCCGCGTTTCAGGTTTTCTACAGCGCGCCGGGCGAGCGCAACACGCTGTCCGACGACCAAGTCCTCTCCTTCCTCGAAGATCCCTCCGGCGACCTCTGGGTCGGCACCGACAACGGCGGCGTCAATCGCTGGTCCGCCGCCACCGGCCAGTGGCGCGGTTTCCGCCATTCGCCGAACGATCCCGCCAGCCTCGCGGCGAAAGCCGCCGTGTGCCTCCACCGCGACCGCCGCGGCACGCTTTGGGTCGGCACGTGGGGCGGCGGGCTCAACCGCTTCGACCCCGCGACCGAAAAATTCCGCGCCTACCTCCCCGCCCCCGGCGAGCCCGGCGCGTTGACCGACTCGCACGTCTGGCGCGTCCTCGAAGATCCCGACGGCACGCTCTGGGTCGCCACGATCGGCGGCGGACTCAACCGCTTCGCGCCGGAGCGCGACACCTTCACGGCCTTCCGCCACGATCCCACGCAGCCCCGCAGCTTGAGCGACGACATCGTCTGCTCGCTGCTGCTCACGCGCGACGGCACGCTCTGGGCCGGCACGCCGCGCGGCCTCGCGCGCTTCGATCGCGCCACGCAAAGCTGGGACCGCTTCGAGGGCCATCGCGGTGAATGCGCCACGCTGAGCGGTTTCTGGATCTTCGATCTGCTCGAGGATCGCGACGGCACGATCTGGGCCACGTCGGAAGGCGGCGGGCTGCACCACCTCGACCCGCGCACCGGGCATTGCGAATCGCTCCGCACCGCCGACGGTCTGCCGAGCGATGTGTTGCGCGGCATCATCGCCGACGACGCCGGGATTTTCTGGATCGGCACGAACCGCGGCCTCGTTCGCTTCGATCCGGCGACGCGAAAAATCCACGTCTTCGACGAAGGCAACGGGCTGCCCGGCAGCCAATTCAACCCGCACGCCCGCTACCGCCTGCAAACCGGCGAACTTCTCTTCGGCACCACGCAGGGCTTCGTTCGCTTCGATCCGCGCCAGCTCGCGCCGCCCGCGCGGCCGCCACCGGTCGTCCTCACGGAATTCGAAATCCTGAACACTCCCGTGCGCCCCGGCGCACCGGACGGCATCCTGCCGCGCAGCATCACCGAGACGCGCGAACTCGCGGTGTCCGCCGAGCACTCGGTGCTCCAGTTCCGCTTCGCCGCGCTCAGCTTCGGTTCGCGCGCGCACCTGAAATACCGGCTGAAACTCGAGGGCTTCGACCGCGACTGGCGCCTCGTCGAAGGCGAGCCGCGCGCGACCTTCACCAATCTCGACCCCGGCCACTACCGGCTGCGCATCCTCGCCGTCGACGGCGACGGCGCCGCGAACGCGAGCGGCGTCTCGCTCGGCCTGACCATCGTGCCGCTCTGGTGGCAAACCTGGTGGTTCCGCGGCCTCGCCTCGCTCGGCGTCGTCGCCTGCGCCGCCGCGGTCGGCTGGCGCGTCTCCGTCCAACACATGCGCGAGGCCCAGCACGCCCGCGAACTCGCCTACGAACGCGAGCGCGCCGCCGAACGCGAGCGCGCCGCCGCCGCCTTGTGCGAAGCCAACCAGCAGCTCGAAGCCCGCGTCGCCGACCGCACCGCCCAGCTCGCCGCCGCCGTGAAGGAACTCGAGGCGTTCAGCTATTCGGTGTCGCACGACCTCCGCTCCCCGCTCCGCAGCATGGACGGATTCAGCCGCGTGCTGCTCGACGACTACGGACCGAAACTCGACGACGAAGCGCGCGACAGCCTCCACCGCATCCGCAACGCCACGCAGCGCATGGGCCAGCTCATCGACGATCTCCTCCAGCTCTCCCGCGTCTCGCGCGAAGACATGGTCCGCGCGCCCATCGACCTCAGCGCGCTCGTCGCGCAGATCGGCGAGGAACTCCGCCTCGCTCACCCCGCCCCGCCGATCGAACTCGCGATCGCCCCCGGCCTCGTCGCGCAGGGCGACGCCCGTCTCCTCCGCATCGCGCTCGAAAATCTCCTCGGCAACGCCCGCAAATTCTCCAGCAAACGCGCGGCGATCCGCATCGAGTTCGGCGCCACCGAGCGCGACGGTCAGCGGGTCTTCCACGTGCGCGACAACGGCGCCGGCTTCGACCCGGCGTTCGCGACGCGGATGTTCGAGGCGTTTCGCCGCTTCCACACCGCCAACGAGTTTCCCGGCACCGGCATCGGCCTCGCCACCGTGCACCGCATCGTCCAACGCCACGGCGGCACCGTCCGCGCCGAGAGCCGGCCCGACGCCGGCGCGACTTTCTTCTTCACCCTCCCCGATCCTCCGCCCCGCCGCCCATGAGAACCCGCCCCATCCTCCTCGTCGAAGACAACGAAGACGACGTCAGCCTCACGCTCCGCGCGTTCCAGCAAAGTCACATTGCCAACCCCGTCGTGATCGTCGGCGACGGGCTCGCGGCGATCGAATACCTCGACAACTGCGTCCGCGATCCCGCCGCGCCCACGCCGCCCGCCGTCGTGCTCCTCGATTTGAAACTGCCCAAAATCGACGGCCTCGACGTGCTCCGCCACATCCGCGCCGACCCGCGCCAGCGCCGCCAGCCCGTCGTTGTCCTCACGTCATCCAAGGAGGAACAGGACATCATGATGAGCTACGACATCGGCGCGAACAGCTACATCCGCAAACCGGTCGACTTCGAACGCTTCTGCGAAGCGATGCGCCAGCTCGGCCTCTACTGGCTCGTGCTGAACGAGCCTCCGCCCACCCGACCGCGAATGGGCGACGCGCCCCCGGCGTAGCATTGCGCGAGCCCGCCTCAGCCGACCTCGCGCAGAAGCCCTCCCGCAAATAGCGCAAATTCGCGAATTCGCGGGCGACTGCCGGAGTTCGGCCCCGGCGCGCGTCACGCCCGCAGCGCCTGCCCGCGCACGAGATCCTGAAACAATCCCGGCCGCGCCACGAGTTCGTCGAACGCGCCGTCCTGCACCACTCGCCCGCCGTCGACGACGAGGATGCGATCGCAGTTTTTCACCGTCGCCAGCCGGTGCGCGATGAAGATCACCGTGCGACCGACGAGGTTTTTTTCGACGACCTCCTGCACCAGCGCCTCGCTCAGCGTGTCGAGCGCACTCGTCGCCTCGTCGAGCACGAAGCACTGCGGGTCCGCCAGCAGCGCCCGCGCGATCGCCAGCCGCTGCCGCTGACCGCCCGAGAGCGTCGAGCCGCCCTCGCCGATCTTCGCGTCGAGCCCGCCCGGCATCGCCGCGATGAAATCCCACGCGTTCGCCAGCTCGCATGCGCGCCGGATCGCCGCGTCACTGGCATCCGGCCGCGCCACGCGGACGTTGTCGCGCACCGTCGTGCGGAAAATAAACGGATCCTGCGGCACCACGCCGAACTGCCGCCGCAAATCCGCCGCCGCGAACCGCCGCAGGTCCACGCCGCCGAGCTTCACCGCGCCCGCCGTCGGGTCGTAGAGCCGCAGCAGCAATTGCGCGATGGTCGTCTTGCCCGCACCCGACGGCCCCACGAGCGCCACGCGCTGCCCGGTCGGGATGCGCAGCGACAGCTCGCGCACGATCGGCGCGTTCGGCTCGTAGTCGAAGCTGACGTTCTCGAACACGATCTCCGCATGCGGCGGGAGGCCGCGCGTCGGCTCCGCCGGGTCGGGCGTCGTGCTCGGCGTGTCGAGCACCACGCCGATGCGCGCGAGCGACGCCGCCGCGCCGCCCCAAAACGTGAACGCCTGAAAAATCGCCTGCAACGGCCATTGGATCGACACGAACGACGTGAAGCACGCCGCCACCACGCCGAGCGAGATGTGTCCCTCGACGTAGCGCCACGTGCACACGCCCATCAGCACCGCGTAACACACGTAGCCGAACGCCTCCTGCTTCATCCACTCGACGTGACTGCTCACGTCGCGCTCGTAGGATTTGCGGCTGATCATCGCCGCCTGCGCCGCGAAGTCCTCCTCCACCCGATCCTCCATCGCGTAGAGTTTCACAGCCTTGTTCCCGCGCAGCAAATCCGCCACGCGCCCGCTCACGTCGCCCTCCGCGCTCTGAAACTCCGCGCTGATCCGCTGCATCTTCACCCGCGCGTGCAGCATGAACCACACGCTCAAAGCCGCCGCCGCGAGCACCACGAGCGCGACCACCCAGTCCCACTGCCAGAACAGCAGCAGCAGTGAAATCAGGTTCACGATCGAACCCGGCACCGCGATCGACGTGTGCTGGAAAAACTGCATCACCGACGCCAGCGGCGAACCGAAGAGGTAACTGAACAACTCTCCCGACGAGTGCTGGCCGTGGAAGCGCAGGCAAAGCTGGTTCACGTGCCGGAAAAACTGGCTCCGCAGCGCGAACACGATCCGCTCGCGCACGCGCGTGATCAGCCGGTAGCCGAGATGCCAGCACGCCATGCGCAACACGACCGTCGCGACCAGATACCCGCCCGCCAGCCACGCCACGCGCCGCCAGAGATCGACGCCCGCGAGTCCGTGTTGCTCAAGCGCGTCGAGGAACCATTTCAGGTAAACATTCTGGAGCGTCAGGCCGTAGCCGTGGATGCCGAGCAGCGCCACCGCGCCGAGCGTCGCCCACTTGCGCTCCACCAGCACGGGCCAGACATGCTGGCGAAACGCCGCATTCGCGCGATTCGGCACCGCGCCCTGGATTTCCTGCGTTTCGCTCATCGGCGCGACTAAAAGCCCAAACGCCCGCTCACGCCAGCACCGTGAACGTCACGGAGCGCTCCGCCGCGAAAACCTGAATCTCCCCCGCCTCGAGCCGGCGCGCGCCGACGGCGTCGGGAAACGCGAGGTCACGCTCCGGGACGATCTCCCAGCGAAACACCCGCGCCTCACCCGCCGCCAGTTCGGCCGACTCGAAATGCTTCAGCTCGCGCAGCGGCCGCGTGATGCTCGCCGCCGGATCGCGGATGAACCACAGCACCGTCTCGCGCCCGGCGCGCGTGCCGCGATTCGTCACCGTCACTTCCGCCACGAGCGTCTCGCCCGCCCGCACGCTCGCGTGCGACAGTCGAATCTGGCCGTAGTCGAAGCGCGTGTAACTCAACCCGTGACCGAACGCGTAGTGCGGCGTCGTCGGCACGTCCTGATAACAGCCCTCGGGCTCGCGCCGCGCGCGCGGCCGCATCTGGTGAAACAGCGGAATCTGCCCCGTCGTGCGCGGCCACGTGATCGCGAGCCGCCCGGACGGGTTCGCCTCGCCGAGCAACACGCGCGCGATCGCCGCACCGGCGCGCGAGCCCGGTTGCCACGCCGCCACGATCGCCGCGACGCGCGGCTCGATCGCGTGCAATTCCACCGGCCGCCCCGTCACGAGCACGAGCGCCGTCGGTTTGCCGAGCGCCGCCACCGCGAGCGCCAGTTCCTCCTGCAATCCCGGCAGACGGATCGTCGAGCGCGAGCCGTTCTCGCCGCTCATGGTCCACTGCTCGCCGAGCGCGAGCACGACGCAGTCGGCGTCACGCGCCGCCGCGAGCGCGTCTGCGAATCCGTCGCGCGCGCCGCCCTCGATCGCACAGCCGCTCTCGACGCGCAGCTCGAAGCCGTGCGGCAGACGGACGCGCAGTTCCTCGGCGATGCTCGGCGTCTCGTCGCCGCGCCCCTGCTGCGCCCACGAGCCCAGCAGCGCGGCTCGCTCGGTGGCGAGCGGGCCGATCAGCGCGACTCGCTTCGCCGTCGCTGGCAACGGCAGCGTGTCGCTCTCGTTCTTCAGCAGCACGAGCGAGCGCACGGCGAATTCTTCGCAGAGCGCGAGCTGCGCCACCGTCGGCGCGGCGCTCGTGAGCGCGTTTGCCTCGATGAACGGGCGCTCGAACAACCCGATCTCGAACTTCACGCGCAGGACGCGGCGCAGCGCCTCGTCCACCGCCGCCAGCGGCACGACGCCGGCGCGCACGAGCTGAGGCAGGTGCTGGCGATAAAAGCCGTCGGCCATGTTCAGATCGACGCCCGCCGCGATCGCACGCGCCGTCGCCTCCGCTTCGGTGGCGGCGAAGCCCTGGTTCAGCAATTGCAGCACCGCGTTCCAGTCCGAAACGACGAGCCCGTCGAACTTCCAGCGCTCGCGCAGAATTTCCGTCAGCGTATGCCGATTCGCGGAGGTCGGCACGCCGTTCAGGTCGTTGAACGCGCTCATCACCGACTTCGCGCCCGCGCGCACGCCCGCCTCGAATGGCGGCAGATGGTTGTCCCAGAGCGACTGCGGCGACACTTCCGTCGGACTGTAGTCGCGCCCGCCCTCGGAGGCGCCGTAGCCGACGTAGTGTTTCAAACACGCCGCGATCGGCGTCGCGCCTTCCTGATAGCCGCGCACCGACGCCTCGGCGAAACGGCTCGCCGCGAACGCCGACTCGCCGAACGTCTCCGCCACGCGCCCCCAGCGCGGGTCGACGCAATGGTCGACCATCGGCGCGAATGTCCAATCGACACCGTGCGCGTGCGCCATCTCCGCCGTCGCCGCACATGCGCGGCGCACGAGTTCCGTGTCCCACGCGCATGCTTGCGCGAGCGGGATCGGTGCGATGGCGCGATAACCGTGGATGACGTCGCAGCCAAAGATCGCCGGGATGCCGAGGCGCGATTGATCGACGCACATCCGCTGGAGGGCGTTGCGCGTCGCGAGATCGGCCTGCGCGCCGTTGAGGATGAACGAGCCGTAGGTCGCGCGGAATTCGTCGGCTCGCGCCGCGAGATTGTTCGGGTTGGCGTCGCCGATGCCGCACTGGTGGAGCTGGTCGACTTTCTCCTCGAGCGTCAGGCGTCCGAGCAGATCCTCGATGCGCTCGGCGACCGGCCGCGACGCGTCGCGAAAGGGAGCGGGCGCGCTCATCGGCTCACGAGCGGCACGAGCAGCCGCGTCCAGACGGCGTAACCCGCGGGCGCCATGTGCAGGCGGTCGGCCGAGTAAAGCGATTCGTCGGGCGTGCCGTCCGCGCGCAGCATCGCCGGATTCGTGTCGACGAACGCACGACGCGGATCGGCCGCGCAGAATTTTTCGACCGCCCCGTTCACCGCCGCCATTTGCTCGCGCAAGTTCCAACGCGCCGGCGCGTATTGCAGCGACACGAAAAGAATCCGCGCCTCCGGGCGCGCCGCGTGGACTTTCGCGCAAAACAACTCGAAGTCCTGCCCGACCTGCTCAGGGGACTTGCCGGCCTTGATGTCGTTCGTGCCCGAGTAGAAGACGATCAGCCGCGGGCGATGCGGCAGCACCAAGCGGTCGAAGTGGACGAGCGCGTCCGCGATCTGCGAGCCGCCGAAGCCGCGATTCACGACCGGCAGGCCGGGAAAATCTTCCTTCAGCGTTTTCCAGAGACGGATCGACGAACTGCCGACGAACAGCACGCAATCGGGCGCGCTCGGCGTCGCAGCGTCCTGCGCCGCGAACGCCGCCATGTCGGCCGACCAGTCGGCGGTCGCGACCGGTTCGGCGGCGAAGGCGGCGAACGACGTCGCAACGACGAGGCACGCGGCGAGCGCCGCGCGGCGGAGGAGAAGCGGGAGCGTTTTCATTGGGACGAAGCTTTGGGCTGCGCGGGCACGACGAATTCCTGCCAGAGCGCGTCAGCCACGTAACCGGCCGCCGTCGCAAACGCGCGGCCGGCGCGATCCATCTTCGCGGTGCGCGGGTCGATGCCCTCGGTGACGATGCCGCCGTCCCACCCGCTCGCGCGCATGATCTTCAGCGCGTGTTCGCGGCTGCGTTTCAAGCGGAGATGATCGGCGACGCTCCACGATGTCGTGAACGGCACGCGATGACTGCCGGGCAATCCGAACGGCTGGTCGGAGTAGGAAAACGCGTAGGCCGGCGAATGCAGCCAGTCGTAGGTGCGCGCGAAGACCGGATCGTCCTCCGTGACGAAGCCGACGAGCGGCAGTTTCATCAGCGAGCCCGGCGGCACTTCGGTGAACACGCGTGCTTTGCCGTCGGTGGCGCCGACGAAGATCGGCTCGGTCGCGTCCGGCGGCACGGCGACGCAGTGGCGGAGAATCGCGGCCTTGAGCGCGGCGGCGCGTTCGGCGGCGTCCGCGGCCGCGCGTTCGTCGCGCAGCGCGGCGAACAGCGCGGCGAGATCGTTCAGCGCCTGCCAGGCGAGCGCGTTGTCGTAGGTGATGAACGGCAGTTTTTGAAACTCGTCCTCCGCGTCCTGCAACGAGGAGTAGAGTCCAGTTGCCCCGTCGAAGCGGCCGAGCAACCGATCGCGAAGCTGCACGATCGCGGCACGGTGCTCGACGAGAAACGCGCGATCGTCCGTCTCACGCCAATAGCGACCGAGCGCGAGGAGCGGCGCGACGGCTTCATCGAGTTGGAAGCCGTCCTCGAGCACCATGCCGTCGATGTAGCGGCTGTGCGTGCCGGTGTTGCGGAGCTGAATCGTCAGCGCGTAGTCGAGCGCCTCGCGCGCGAGCGCCCGGTCGATGTCGAGCAAGCCGGGCAACGACCACAGCATCGCATCGCGATCCCAGTAGGCCGCGGAAACGTAGTAGCGCGGGCTGCGCGAGGTGACGCCGACGAGTTGCTCGGTGTCGAGCGTGCGGCCCCACGCATAGAGGGCGGTGAACAGCAGATTGCGGTTCATCAGCAGGTCGAGGTCGGCGTGGCCGGTCGAGCCCGTGCGCGCGGCGCACCAGGCGGCGGCCTGCGCGATCACGCCGTCGACGCCGTGGCGCTCGGTGTTTTCCCGCAGCACGCGCGCGGCGTGGATGGCGCTATTTTCCTCGAGACCGACGCTGAGGAAGAACGTCGTCTCGACCGACGCGCCCGGCGCGACTTTGAACGTGCGCGACGCCTCGACGCCCGGCGCCTCGCTTCCGGGCAGCACTGGCGCGCGGACGCGGGCGCCGGGAGCGTTGAGCGCCCAGGCGAAGTGCGTGTCGTGGGTGACGAAGGTGAACACGGAGGTCTCGCCGGGACTCGATAGCCGCTCGCCGCGCAACGCCACCGGCGCGTAGGTCACGCGGTTGAGTTTGCCCCACGACGCGCGCACGCCCAACGCGGCTTCGACCGGTTGCGCGCGGCGGTTGGTGAGTGTGAGCCGGACGAGCGCGGCGCGGGAGCCGGTCGGGACGCAGTAAGTCAGCGTGCGCTCGAGGCCGTCGCTCGCGAGTCGCGCGGTCGGTATCCAATACTCGATCAACGCCCAGCTCGGCGCGCGGAACGGCAGCGGTTTCCCGTCGATCTCGAAATAGGGCTGCAACGCAGGAGCGCCGGCGTCGCCGACGACTTCGAGCAGGCCGCGATCGCGCATCGAGAGGACGTTGAAGCTGTCGAGCGCGCCGTCTTCCGCGCGAATCGTCGGCAGCGCGATGAGGTCGTTGCCCGTCGGGATGACGTCGGCGGGTTTGAGATCGATCGCGAAGCGCCGCGGCTCGGCAGCGGCGAGTGCGAAGAACGCACCGAGCAGCGAGGCGGCGATGAACGCGCGACGGAGCAACATGGATCAGTTGGCCGCGACGGCCGAGGCTTCCTCGAGTTTGAAGCTCGCCGTGAGCGTCGAGGTGGCGTCGGGGCCGATGAAGACGTCGAAGTCGCCCGGTTCCCAGCCGAAGCTCATGTCGGCGCGCCAGAACGCGAGATCGGCCGGCGCGAGTTGAAACGACACCTCGCGCGCCTCGCCGGCGGCGAGTTCGATTTTCTGAAAACCTTTCAGCTCGCGCACCGGACGCGTGACCGAGCCGACGCGGTCGCGCACGTAGAACTGCACGATTTCCTCGCCGGCGCGTTTGCCGGCGTTGCGCACCCACGCGGTGACCGTGAGCGTGCCGCCGTCGCGCAGCGTCGGTGCGCTGACGCGAATCCGATCGTAGACGAACGTCGTGTAGCTCAGGCCGAAGCCGAACGGATATTGCGGGGTGCTCGGCGAATCGATGTAGCGCGAGAAATAGGGATCCTTCGGCTTGAGCGGTTCGGGGCGGCCGGAATTCTTGTGCGCGTAGAAGAGCGGCACCTGGCCGACGGAGCGCGGCCAGCTCACCGGGAGCTTGCCGGCGGGGTTGTGGGCGCCGGTCAGCACGTCCGCGATCGCGGGGCCACCCATCGTGCCAGGATGCCACGGCACGAGGATCGCGTCGACGAGCGGCTCGATTTTCTCGAGCAGCAGCGGACGCCCCGCCATCACGAGCAGGACGATGGGCTTGCCGGCGCGGTGCAGCTCTTCGAGGAGCGCGATCTGCTGGCCGGAGAAATCGAGCGAAGTGCGGCTGGTCGATTCGCCCGACTGGAAAACGTCCTCGCCGAGCGCGGCGATCACGATGTCGGACGCGGCGGCCGCGGCGCGTGCGGCGGCGAAACCGCTGCGATCGTCACCCTGCGTCTCGCAACCGCGCGCGTAGTGCAGATCGGCGCCGTAGAGCTGCGCGAGCGCGGCGCGGACGGTGACGGTGTCCTTCTTGTCGACCTTCGCGTGCCACGTGCCGACTTGATCGAGCGGCGCGTCGGCCAGCGGGCCGACGAGCGCGACCTTCAGGCCGCTGGCCTTCAGCGGGAGCACATCCAGCTTGTTTTTCAGCAACACGCACGAGCGCCGCGCGAGGTCGCGGGCGAGTTCGAGGTGCTGGGGATTGAGCAGGAGCGCTTCCTGGCGGGCTTCGTCGCAGAAGCGATACGGATCGTCGAAGAGGCCGAGGCGGAACTTCGCCGCTAGAATGGCGCCGACCGCCTGGTCGAGACGCGCCTGCGAGATTTTGCCGGCTCGAACGAACTCGGCAACGTGCGGACCGAAGGCGCCGTTTTCCATATCCATGTCGAGGCCGGCGTTGAACGCCTTCAACGCGGCGTCGCGGATGTCGGCGACGTTGCCGTGCGCGCGTAGCTCCTCGATGCTGCCCCAATCGGAAACGACAAAGCCTTTGAAGCCCCACTCGCCGCGCAGCACGCGATCGAGCAGAAACGGATTCGACGAGCACGGCGTGCCATCGAGATCGTTGAAGGCCGCCATGAAAGTCGCGACGCCCGCCTCCTTCGCCGCGCGGAACGGCGGCAGGTAAACCTCGCGCAACTGGCGCTCGGTGACGTCGGTCGTGAAGTAGTCGCGGCCCGCCTGCGCGGCCCCGTAGGCGGCGAAGTGTTTCGCGCACGCGAGCACGCGATCGGTGCCGCCGAACGAGCCGTCGCCTTGAAAACCACGGACGCGCGCGCGCGCCACGGCGGAGCCGAGGAACGTGTCCTCGCCCGCACTCTCGGCGATGCGGCCCCAGCGCGGATCGCGCGCGATGTCCACCATCGGCGCAAACGTCCAGTGGATGCCGGCCGCGGCGGCTTCGATCGCGGCGACGTGCTCGGCTTGCTCGATCCGCGCCATGTCCCACGACGACGCGCTCGCGAGCGGGATCGGGAAGAGCGTCCGGTAGCCGTGGATGACATCGAGGCCGAACAGCAGCGGGATATGCAGGCGCGAATGCTCGACGGCGATCTTCTGCCAGCGGCGCGTCTCGGCGGCGCCGATGACGTTGAGCATGCTGCCGACTTCGCCCTTCTCGAGCTGCGGCGTGACGGACGACTCGGACGCAGGGCCGGTCATGTCTTCGCGCGAAGAGTATTGGACAAGCTGGCCGACTTTTTCCTCGAGCGTCATGCGCGACAGCAGGTCGCGGACGCGTTCGTCGACGGACGGCGCCGGGGCGGCGCGCAACGCGGCTACGAAGAGAGGGAACAGGAGAACGAGAGCAGAACGGAGGAGACGCATGGGGGATGGGAAGGCGGTCATCGTCCTTTCGCTTGTCGTCGCGAGTCCGACGCAGTCGGACGTGGCGATCCAGTTCGCTGGATTGCTTCGTCGCTACGCTCCTCGCAATGACAGACCGAAAGGGGAATGACGGGAAAACTCAGTAGGCAATCGACAGTTTCGCCGGGAGTCTGTCGATGCGGATTTCTCCGTTTTCATGCAACAAAGGCCGGCCGTCACCGGAGACCGAACGAATCGGACGAGAGAGCGGCGAGCGCACGATCACGCCGCCCGGAGGCAGTTGCAGACCCTCCGAAATTGTGACGTCGACCCGGTTCACCGAGCCGTCGGCGGCGTGCAGACTCTTCACGGTGTAACTGAGTTTTCCGTAATACGTCGGCATCGAGATGACTTCGATGCCGGCCGGGTCGGTCACCCACGCGTCGGCCACGCCGGCGGCGAGCACGAGCGCCTCGTCCTGCTCGCGCTCGAAGACGAACATGCCGCGCACCGAGCGGATGAAATCCGAACCGCACCACGTGTGCGGCATGTCGCCGATCGTGCGCGGGGTCGTGCGGTCGCGAAAGGCGACTTCCGCCCAGTGGTTCCAGCCCGCGGGCCGGCGCAGCGACATGAAGAAATCGAGGCAGGCCTGCGCGCGATCTTTTTGGCCGAGGTAGACGAACGAGCCGATGACGCGGTTCTCGTAGGGCGTCAGGTCGAGCCACTCCATCTTCCCGTCGCGGCGCGCGACGAAGCGCTCGAAGTATTTCTCGAAGGTCCGGTGCAGCGCCGGCTCGGGCAACTGGCCGACTTCGTTGCCCGGTTGCACGAGCACAGTGGTCGAGGTAGCGTCGAAGTCGCCGAGTTCCGCGCAGCCGGGGATGTAGTCCACGCCGGTGTTCTGCATGGCGAGGCGGATCGAGTTGTAGAAATCCTTCCGGAAGTCGTCGCGCTCGGCGGCGAATTCCTTCGCGGCCGCGGTCTCGCCGAGGATTTCGGCGATCGTCGTCGCGTCTTTCAAGCCGCGCAGCGTGAACGCGTCGTCCCAGTAGGAATGCATCGGCTTCGCGCTGTAGCCTTCGTGCGAGATCGATTCGGGCATCAGGCCGTAGAGCGCGCGCTGCTCGGGCGTGCCGCTGATGAACGGCTCGGCTTTGCGCGTTGCCCGCAGCTCCTGAATGTAGCGCACCGTGCGAACGACGTGCGGCCATTTTTCGCGCAACCATGCCTGGTCGTGCGTGAAGTGGTAGACCTGCATGAATAGGTAGATGAGCTGGCCGTGGCTGTCGTTCTCCGGTGTCGGATCGGCGCCGAGGTGGTCGACCACGCATGGCACCTTGCCGCTCGGGAATTGAAACGGCGCATACCAGTCGGCGAAGGCGCGCACGGAGTCGTTCAGGCCGAGTTCGAGCAAAGCGGTCGAGGTGAGCGAGCCGTCGCGAATCCACGAACGCTGGTAATTGCGCGAGCCCGGCTGGAAGCGCGCGCCGTCCTGATTGATGAAGATGTAGGCGAGGTTCGACTTGATGGTGTCGATCACCGGCTGCGCCGAGGCGGGCAGACGGACTTGGAAAAGATCGAGCTTCGCTTCCCACATCGCGCGCGTGGCGGCGTGCGCGGCATCGACGTAGCTCGCGGCCTCGGTTGCGGCGACGTTCACCGGCACCTGATCGCCGCCCGGATGGAACGGCGACGCGGTGCGCACCTCCTTGCTCGCGCCGGTCGCGAGGTCGAAGTCGTAGGCGAGTGCGGCGGAGGCGAAGCCGGTCGCGTCTTCGGCGGTGGTCGCGGACGGCAGCACGCCGCGAGCAAGGTGCTCGACGATCTCGCCCGACTCGAACGGCGTCGCGCCGAACCCATCGGGCCGGTCGAGCGGAATGAAATGCCGATCGTCGATCTGCACGACGCCGCCCGCAAGCTGCACCCGATCGATGCGCGCCCAACCGGCGGCGCGGAAGAGGCTTTGCCACGGTGGATTCACCTGGAACGGGCGGATCGCGAGAAAGAGTTTTCCCTTCACCGCCGCGCCGGCGTTCGCGAGGTGATAGCGCGTGAGCAGCACGCTGTTCGGACCCGCAGGGCCGGCGGCGAAAGTCGTGATGCGCAGGGTGAGATCGCCGCGTTTCCACTCGACCGTCGGGATCGGCAGGTAGCCGTTCTCGAGCGATTGCGAGAGTTGAACGTCGCTCCAGGTCACGAGCTGGCCGTCGACGTAGAGGAACGGCTCGACCGTGAAGCACGAGCGCGCGACCTCGATCTGGCCGGTCTCGCCGATCAGCGCGTTATCGCCGTCGGCCGGGCTGCCGGCGGTCGTCCAGAAACACTGTTCGCCGACGTAGTATTTCGGAAACAGGCCGCGACGCTCGCGACGCGCGATCGACTCGGCGAAGGCGTTTTCGTTCAGACCGAATTGCGGCGGCTGCACTTCGAGGCGCACGAGTTCGATGCCGCGCGCGGCGTCGGCCGCAGGAATCGCGAGTCGCAGGAAGTTGCCCTGGCGCTCGGGGAGAAAGACGTAGTCGCGGCCGCCGTTGCCGTGCTGGACCGACGCGAGCGTCTGCCACTCGCGACCGTCGGACGAGCTTTGCACGGCGTAGCACGCGGCGGATTTGCCCGGCGCCCAATCGAGCACGAGGCCGCCGAACTCGCGTTCGTAACCGAAGTCGAGCGTGAGCGCCGCCTCGCCGGTGGCGCTGGTCGCGTTCGCGCTGGCGGGCACGGACCAGTTTTCGACGACCGTGCCGCGCGCGTCGGCTTGCGGCGCGCCGTGCGTGACGGCGATTTTCGCGCGAGCGCTGGCCGCGACGGCGTCGTCGATCGGCTCGAAGCGGAGGTTGGAGACGAATATCCGGCCCTTGCCGCCGGTGGCGGAGGAGACGACGAATTCGATCGCGCGCACGTGCTTGATCTCCGGCGTGCGCAGCGGGCCCCACGCGAAGGAGAGGTGGCGCTTGCGCACGTGCTGCGTCTCGAATTTTTCCGGAAACTTCACGGCGAGCCGCTTGAACCACCAGACGTTCTCGTGCTCGTCGATGAACTTCACCTCGAAATTGTTCACCGGACACTCGCCACGCAGGTCGAAGGTGAGCTGGTAGTTCGCGGGCAGTTCGAGGTCGAAGGCCTTGCGCGCGATCGCATGGCCGTAGGCCTGGCTCAGATCGAAATCGAGGACGAGCGCGCCGCCGGCCTTGCCGGACGCGTGATCGACGGTCGCATGCGCGCCCTCGGACGTGGCGACGGACCAGCCGTCGACGGTCGCGAAATCGTCGAGCGGGCGCGATTGAGCGAAAGAGGAGACGCCGAACGCGAGCACCAGCGTGAGAACCGAGGAAGTTTTCATAGGCGTGAGTGTCATTCTGAGTATGGTAGGGCGGGATCGCTGGGCCCGCCGCGAATCTCGTTTCGGCGGGCCCAGCGGTCCCGCCCTACCCGCCCCGATCGGTAATGGGCAAAAATTGCGGTCCAGAGTTCACGCGTCCGCGGGCGCGACGGCGGCTTTGCGCAGCTTCAACTGCGCTTTCACTTCGTAGGCGCGCGCCTCGGTGAGCGGGTATTTCGCCAGCAGCCACACGCTGACCAGGCAGATCGCCGCCGGCAGACCGATTTCCCAGGCGCGGAGCTGGAAAAGCGTCGACTCGCTCTGCACTTTCGCGCCTTCGACGAAGCCGGTGAAGCGCTGGAGATAGCCGCTGATGATCGTCGCGAGCGAGACGGCGACTTTCCACCACCAGTTGTAGACCGCGAAATAAATGCCTTCGCGCCGGATGCCGGTGGCGAGTTCCTCCTCGTCGCAGATGTCGGCGATCATCGCGTTCACGAGCGAGAAGGCGAAGACCATGCCGAGCGAGAGGCACACCGTCGGGAACATCGTCCAATACGGATGCGCGCGGTTGTAGCAGACGATCTTCGAGAGATTGCCGCCGATGATGAGTGCGAACGCCAGCAGCACGGTGAAGCGTTTGCCGTAGTGCTTCGAGAGCCACGCCATCGGAAACGCGCCGGCAATGCCCACCACGGCCCAGAGCGTGCCGTTCACCGCCATGACCTTCGAGGCGGCGTCGGTGTTTCCGTCGAAGAGGAAGAAAATCTGGATGTAGTTGTTGAAGCCCATCACGAGCTGGAACGCGACGATGAGCAGCACGAACGCGCCGACGAGACGCAGGAACGTCGGGTTGCGATACGTGGCCTTGAAGCTCTGAAAAATCGGCACGCGCTCCTGCTGGCTCGCCTGGTGGAGTTTGCCCTCCTTGCACACGAATGCGCACCACATCGCGGCGCCGGTGAGGATGACGCTCATGCCGAGGCAGACCCATTTGATGCCGTTGACGGTGTCGCCATGGAAGACCGGGCGGTTGGCGAGGAAGTAGACCCACGGCAGCGTGAGCGCGCCGATGTTGCCGATGAAACTCGCGTAAGCGAAGATGCTCGTCTTCTCGTGGTAGTCCTCGGTCATCTCCATGCCGAGCGCGCCGTGCGGGATCGCGTAGATCGGCACGACCGTGTAGAAGAACAACGACGTCACGAGAAAGTAGCCGAACATCCACTCCTTGTCCCAATCCCGCGGCACCGTCCACAGCAGCCAGAAGGCGATGCCGACCAGCACGCCGCCGACAACGAGGAACGGAATGCGCCGCCCCCAGCGCGAGCGGCAGTTGTCGGACATGTTGCCGAGGAGCGGATCGATGATCGCGTCCCAGAGCCGCGGGAACGCCTGAGCATAACCGATCCAAATCGCGCTCACGCCCAGCCCGACGACGTAGACGAGATTCGTGAGCTGCACGACCGAGTTGACCGCGACGATCGTCACCACGGCGCCCATGCCGTAGGCGACCTTTTGCGAAACGGGAACGCGGTCGGCCGCGGCCGTCGTGTGGTGGGTGGTCATTAGAGTTCGGGCGTGTTCGATGGAAGCGGCGAGGCGTGAGGCAGGGCCGGCTTCAGCCGGCCCGATGGCGGCGCGACATCCTTGGGCCGGTTGAAACCGGCCCTACCCCAATGGGCTGCGGCACTTCTTTCAGGGAGGCGCACTAGAGTTCGATTTCGATGAGATTGTCGGACGGTCGCAGCAGCGAGGAAATCACCGTCGCCGGAACGCGCAAGCCGCCGGCGCGATAGGGATTCGTCTCGCGCGCGCCGTCGACGCGCTGGCCGTTGACGCGCACCGTGCGCGGCGCGCTCGTGCCTTCGCGCACGAAGTAGACGATGCCGACCTCGCGCCCCGCCAAGCGCGTCCGCGCCCGCAAGCCGTCGAGGCTCCGCGGCAGCACCGGATCGAACACCACATCGCCGAACGACTCGCGCACGCCGAGCAGGCACGCGCGGACCTTGTGCAGGAACAACCCCGGCCCGCTCGAGTAGAGCCGCCAGCCGCCGCGCACGGGCACGCGGCCCGCGCGGAGTTCCGGCCAGCGCGCGGCCGCTTCGACGCGGTCGGCGAAATCGGCATCGGAGCTCGAGAAATAGACGTTGCTCTGCCGCGGCGCGGCGCGCGGGACGACCTGGTCGAGCCCGACCGGATTGACGACTTGCAGCGCCTGCCAGAGGCGCTCGGCGTCGCCGATCTTCGCCATCGCCTCGGCGTAGCGCAGGTGCGCGTGCACGTATTGCAGGCCGATCTCGCGGCCGACGTTGGCGGCCGTGTCGGCGCGTTTGAAGAGCTTTTCCAGTCCGCCGTGGTAGACCGCCGGCTCGCTCATGAGACGCACGCCGTCGGTGAATTTCAGGTCGCACTCGACGATCGCCAGATGGCGCTGGGCTTCATCAGGCGTGAAGAGCTCCGCGAGCACCGCGCGCGTCATCGGCAGCAAGCGATAGCGAATGCCGGTGACGGTGTCGCTCGGGTGCAACAGCGGACGCTTCGAGCCGTCGGCCTCGTTGATCAGAAAACCCGCGACCGTGCCACCGGGCATCAGTTGCTCCGCAAAGTCACGGCGCATGCGCGCGAGCAGCGCGTCGAGTTTTTCCGCGCGCGCCGCCTCCCCCGCCCGACGGCTGACGGCGGCGAGCTGGCGGAACGTCTGAAACGAGAGCGCAACCGTCCAGGCGCTGATCATGCGCGTGCGCATCGCCGGATCGGCGGGCTGCAGCGTATCGTCCCAGTCGCCGTCGCCGTAGTTGACCAGCGCCGTGCCGGGCACGAGCCGGCCCTCGACATGCGCGACGACCCGGTCGCAGTGCGCCCAGAGCGACTCGCGCGGCTCCGTGGGCGTGAAGGATTTCGCCTCCGTGTAGCCGACGAGTTCGTTCAGGAAGCCGAGATCGTTGCTCGCCTCGACGTAGTCGCACAGCGCCTTCACCGGCCAGAAGCATACGTCGCCGTGGCTGTGCGTCTGCTGGATGAAATGGAACGGCGGGAACATGAACCACTGCGGCCACGCGCCCTCGACGTGCTCGGCCTGCGCCGCGGCGCCGGCGTATTGCTGGGCGAACACGGTCGCGAGCACGCGACGCGCGACGGCGAACTCGCCGGCGGCGAGCAGCCACTCGACCGAGCCTTGCGTGACGTCGCGCACGCCCCAGGCGGCGCCGCCGTATTGCTCGAGGCCGTGCGGCGCGGAGAAGTGGATCGAGGCGTTGTGCGTGAACCACGGCAGCACGTCGTCGATGCGCGCGACGCCCGCGTCTCGCGCGCCGTGCAGACGCGCGGGCGCGGCGGGCGGCGTGGCCGGCGCACCGCCGACGTAGTCGGCGCGCGCCGCGGCGACCGCGGCATCGAGAGCGGCGGTGCCGTCGTGCGTGCCGGTGAGCGCTAGCGCGAAGCGCTGCGTCGCGACCGAGCGGAAGGCGGCGTAAGGTCCGCCGCGCGGCCTCGCGTCGGTGTAGAGCAGTTCGTCGCCACCGAGCGCGGCCACCTGGTCGGGATCGACCGACGCGAGCGCGAAGCACGTTTGCGGCAGGTGTTGCGCGAGAAACGACGTCGGCGCGGGCACGGCGGCGATCCAGCCGGCGGCACCGTTCAGCTCGAGCGTGCCGCGGGCGTCGAATTCGTTCGCGCCGAGCGCGAGCTGATGCGTGACGAGAAATTCCTGTGGCTCGCCGGCGGTGACGGCCAGCATCAGGTAGCTCGCCGAAAGTTCGGCCGAGCACCAGAGCGTCGCCTCGACGGTCGCGTCGGGCAGGCGGTAGAGCCAGCGGACGCGGCCCGGTTCCATGACGAACGCGGACGGCACGCCGAGTTGCCGCCACTGGCCGGCGCGGCGGACGAACACGCGCTGGCCGCTCGCGCGCGCGACGTTGAGCGGGTTGCGCACGACCGAGAGCAGGCGCGCGATGCTCGGGTTGCCGAGATAGACTTGCGCGCCGAAAATGCCGGCGGCGTAGCACGTGACGCCGAACTGCGCGTCGTCGATCCAGCGCGAGTCTCCGTTGCGCAGGACGTGGCCGTGCGGACGCGCGACGATCGCCTCCTTCGCACGCAGGACGACGTGCGTGTTTTCGTCGGTGAAGAACGAGAGCAGGTGACGCTGCGCGTCGAACTCCTCGTGCCGGCGCACGCCGGGGAACCACGCCGTCAAATCGGCGACGGTGGCCGTCTCGCCGTGGAGCCACGGCGCGGCGACGAAAACGGATTCGACCGCGGGCACCGCGGCCGCGGCGGCGCCGGGCGCGCTCGCCCAAGTGGCCGGCAGGAGTTCGGTCAGGCGCACGAGATCGGCGGCGGAAGACGCCGCCGGGTGATCCTCGACGAAACGAGCGACGAACGTCACGACGGCGCTCGCACCGGGCGGCAGCTCGATCGGGCGCGATTGCAGGCCGGCGAGCGCGCACTCGTATTGGAGGCGGCGCGACGGCAGCGCGGGCTCGCGCAGCGCGGCGGGCGCGCCGGTGAGGCGGTGATCGGCGCCGAAGAACTGGCTGCCGTCGGTGCAGAAGGCAGCCGCGCCGTCAGCGCACGCGAACGCGGCCCAAGGTCGGCGTCCGCCGGCGGCGGGCTGGTTTTGCCGCGCGAGAATCACGGAGCCGAGCGCGGCGTCGGCAATCGGAAGTAGATCGAGGTATTGCGAGACGTAGGCCTCGTTGTTGCGCACCGCGCCCTCGTCGGCGAGGCCGAGGTCTTGCGCGTGAAAAAGATCGCACGCGAGCGGCGCGCCCGACGTGTTGCGGAGTTGCACGCGCCAGGCCCAGGCGGCGTGCTGCGGGTGCAGCGTGAGCGTGGTCACGCACTCGAGACCCGGGCGCGGTTGCGCGCGCCAAGTCGGCGTGCCCGCGGCGGAGAAGGCGACCTCACGACCGACCAGCGGCGCCGATCCGGCGACCGCGCCCGCAGCGTCTTTCCAGCGCACGAGCAGGCGGAAGAGACCGTCCTCGGCGGGACCGGGCAGGAGCTGGTTGAGGAGCGTCTCGCGGTGGCGCAGGGCGAACAGCGTGCCGGACGGCAGCAATTGCGCGCGGAGGCCGCTGGCGGACGTCAGCTCGATGAGCCCGAAGTCGGCGGCGGCGGAGAGCGAGAGCGCGTGAGGGGAAACGGAAGCCATTTGGGTTGGTGAACGTGGCGATCGAAGTCCGACCGGATCTTTCTCTTTCCTCTTTCTCTTAATCTTTCTCTCCGCAGGGCCGTGCCTGACGAAAGAGAAAGATTAAGAGAAAGAGGAAAGAGGCGGAGTCGCGTCGTCGGACGCGAAAGGTGGAAGAGACCGAGGCCGCTACGACGATCGCTCGTCGGGGACGCGAGCCCCTCCCACCGATTGGAAGGATCAGAACGTCACGCGTGCCGACAGGCGGAACGTGCGCGGAGCGGGGAGATAGAACGAATCGGCCACGAGGCCGCCGTTCTGATCGCGATAACCCCAGTGGTAGTTGGTCACCACCGGATCGTCGTCGCCGAGGACGTTCTCGACGTTCAGCGCGAAGCGCCACGGGTAACCGCCGATCTTCGTCTCGTAGGCGACCACGGCCGAGGTGGACTTCGTCGCGTCGGCCCACGTCTCTTTGTTATCGAAGAGGCCGACGTATTTGCGGCCGGTCTTGGCGACACCGGCGCCGACCGAGAGGCCCTTGAGGGAGTCGCTCTGGAAGGTGTAGTGCGCGAAGAGGCTCGCGGTGTATTTGATCGAGTCGGCCTGGATCACGCCGGGCTTGGCGTTGTCGAGGGCGCTCTGGACGCTGGCGATTTCGGCTTTGAGCGCGTCGCGGTTGGATTGCGTGTTCTCGGTGCCATTGGCGGCAGCGTTCCACCCGGCGAGGTTTTCCGCGAAGTGCGCGCGGGCGCCGGGGTAGAAATCGACGACGACCGCCTCGGGCTTGGCGTAGCTGGCCTGAAGGCGGAGGCCTTTGAAGGGATTCGCGGTGACTTCAAACTCGTAGCCGGTGACGTCGCGCGCCGTGGTGTCGGAATACGCGAGGCCGCCGTTGCCGGACTCGGTGCTAAGGCCTTTGACGATGTTGTATTTTTGCCAGATGCCGCGGAGGCCGATCGGATTCTCGACGAGGTGGCCTTCGGACTTGGTGTCGTAGCGGCTGAGGACGGCGTAGTATTTGTTGTCGCCGGTCGAAAGGCGGATGCCGTAGTCGAGGCCTTTGCCGTTTTCCGGGCTCGGGCGGGCGCCACCGATGAGCGGCTGCGAACCGGGATTCGGCGGCTGGATGTTTTCCGAGTAGTTGGCGAAGAAGCCGACGGGCCCGATGTAATAGATCGCGCCGGCGGAATAGGTGGTGCCCGACTGACTCTCGTCGGAGATCTTGTTCGCGAGATTCGCGCCGCGACGGAGTTCGACGATGTGCTCGTCGTAGCTGTCGCGACGGACGCCGGCGAGGATGGAGAGCTTGTCGTCGAAGAGGAGCGTGTGGGAGACGACGGCGATGTCGGTGAGCTCGAAGGTGTCGTCGAAGTCGAACCAGTAGCCGTCAGCCTTCGGCAGGTAGGCAATCTTGTTGCTGCCGATCTGGGACGGGATGTTCATCACCTGGTTCGGCACGTCGAGGTAGATGCGGCCCCAGATCATGTTTTGCACCCAGTCGCCGGGGCTCGCCAGCGGCTTGTCGATTTGGCCGAGGTATTGGCGGGCGGAAATTTCGACTTTCTTCTTCGCGGTGGAAGCGCTGAAGCGTTGCTTGAGCGTCGAGCTGAAGAGCGAGGCCTCGAACTTGTAGTCGACCTGCGCGCGGGCCTCGGTGACGGTGCGCTCCTGCGTCTGCTTGCTCAGGAAGAAGTCGGCGAAGGCCTTGCCGTAATTCGGATTCACGGCGCCGTTCGGGAGTTGCTTGTTGATGTCGATCGCGGCACCGCCGGTGCCTTCGTAGTCCTTGGCTTCCTGGCTGTCGTCGTAGCGATAGAGCGAGACGGAGGTGTCGAGGTTGCTGTTGAACTTGTGGTCGAAGAACGCGGTGAAGTCCTTGTAGTCGATGTCCGAGAAGCCGTGGCCGTAGGTCCACTCGCGACTCGGGATGACGGGGATCTTCGCGGTGGACGTGTAGGCGGAGTGCCACGGGAGCTTGATCTGCGACGGATACCAGCCAGCGCGAGGCTGATACGGGAGCGCGGCCCACGTCTCGGTCTGCGAGGTCGTGGAGGCCCAGCCGCCGTTCCAGCCCATGAGCGAATTCGCACCGAGGCTGGGAATGTAGACCCAGAACGGATTCAGCCAGTCGCCCCAGGCGCCGGCGTTGGCGATGTGCTCGGTGCGGGCGGAGCCGGTCGGCGTGGCGCCCCAGGTTTGCGAGGCGGTGGTGCCGTCCCAGCCGGAGAGCTTGTCGGCGATGGAGGACGAGATGAGCGTTTTCTTTTTCTTCGCGATTTCGGCTTCGAAGCGCAGCTCGGTGGCGGGCCCGAGTTTGAAGAGCACGCCGAGGTCGACGGCGCTGGTCCGGTTCTTGTCGCCGTCGCGCCAGCCGTAGTTGTCGTCATGCACGGCGTTGAGACGCACGGCGATGTTGTCGGCGACGCGGCGGTTTACGTCGACTTCGATGCGAGCGGAGCCGTTGCTGTCGACGGAGAGCGTCGGCGTGATGAAGTTTTTGTCGAGACGCGGAGCCTTCGTGTAAGTCGACAGCGTGCCGCCGACCGTGCCGAGGCCGAACACGAGGGAGTTCGGGCCGCGAAGGAATTCGACGCGCTCCACGTTGTAGGTGTCGCCGTCCTGATAGAACGAGAAGTAGTTGCGGGTCGGTCCGGGGCCGCCCTGCTGGCCGGCGCCGGCGCTGCGGTAGTTGAAGGACCAAGCGTGAAATGCCGAACCGCCGAAGCCTTTGCCGGCGTTCGGATCCTCCGGGACCACGTTGGGTGCCCATTTGACCGCATCGCGGATGTTTTGGATGCCGAGATCGTCGATGAATGTGCGCGTCAGCGAGGAGATCGAGGCGGGGGTGAGTTTGACCGGAGTGTTCGTGCGGCCGCCGGCGAGGGAGTCCACGGCAACGTAGCCGACGTCCTTGTCGGTGTTCACCACGAAGGGTGAAAGCGTATACGTCTCTTCATCGGTCTTGGGTGGAGCGTTGTCAGGCGCAGCAGCAGTCTGCGCCCGCAGGGCGGGCGTAAAGCCCGACGTCAGCGCGAGCGCCAACGTGATCATGCGGGGGATCGGGGTTTTCATTGGAGGTGTGGTTGCACGGGTTGGGTTTTTGGTCTGGGTGTCAGAACAAAAGTCATTGCAGCGTCAGCACGCCGAGGCGGACGTGGCTCTCGTCCTCGCGCACGTAGGACCAGGTGAGCTTGATCGTGGGCTCCCACTCTTTCGTGCCTTCGGCGACCACCGCCGGACACGCGCCGAATTCGAGGCCGGGTTTCGGCGTGAGGCCGAGCACGCTCCACGGAATCGCCGCCTCGACCGTGTAGCCGTCGGCGGTCGGCGTGATCTTTCCGGTGCTCGTGGCGTGATGGAAAAACTCCACGGCGTCGGCCGTGTTCTTCAGCTCCCAGTGGTGCGAGCGGATGAAACCGAACTGGTAATCGCCCGCGCCGAGCCAGAGCAGGCCGTCGTGCGCGGGATCGAGGAAGACCTCGACGAGGCGGTTGCGCTCCGCGGCGAGCTTGTAGCCCGGCGGCGAGTCGACGACAACGGCGTGGAAGTGCAGCGCTTCCTGGTCCCACGTGAACGCGAACTTCAGCTCCACCGCCGGATCGCCGGGGCGCACGTCGGCGAGCGAGTCCTTGAACTCCATGCCGGCGACGCGGTGCCATTGCCATTGCTCGCGCGGAGCGTCGTTCGCCACGGCGATCGCGCGGCGCGCTTCCGGCAGCACGCGCGGTCCGAGCAACTCGCGCTGGGCGACGACGGAAGTCTTCGCCCCGAACGCCGCCTCGACGAATTCCGAGATCGATGCGCGCGCCTGCTTCGCGACCTCGTCGCGCCCGAACCAGGCGCGCACGCAGTCGTTCGAAAGCAGGTTCGCCGTCGAAATGAGCAATGCCGCCTGGGCGTCCGCGGAGCCCTCGCTCCTGCGGCCGAGCGCGCCGGAAAAACGGTGCAGCACCTCGCCCGGAAAATGGTCGAGCAGCAGCGCGAGCGTCATCGCGTCCGGCAATTTCGCCGGC
The DNA here is from genome assembly GCA_016187945.1 of Opitutia bacterium. Classification (GTDB taxonomy): domain Bacteria; phylum Verrucomicrobiota; class Verrucomicrobiia; order Opitutales; family Opitutaceae; genus Didemnitutus. Next base: position 89,164 of record JACPIT010000003.1, on the reverse strand, counting down.
GCCGCGTCGAGGCTCGCGTAGGCGAGTTGCGAGGCCGACGCGCCGCTGAGCACCGCGCGCTCTTCGAGCCAGAGGCCGGGCAGCACCGCGCCCGCGATCTCGACCGGTTGCAACACGTGCACGGCGCCCGCCGCCTGCGTCGTGCGCTCGAGGGCGCTCCACGCGGCGGCGGTTTGCCGGTTTTCGCCGATGCCTAGAAACACGCCGAGCCGCGTCAGCGTGCCGAGTTTCTCGCCCTTGGCCGGCGTGACCCACGCGAGCGCGTGCAACCGCTGCGTCGCCTCCGGGGCGACGACCGGCAGCGCCTGGCGCGCGGCGATGAGTCCGGCCGCGAAGAGGCTCGTCGCCGCGTAGGTCGACGGTGCGGTGGCGGAAATGAGGTGGCGCACCAGGTCGACCGCATTGGCGCCGTCGATCAAGCCGAGGCGGTGCGCCGCGAGCGTCGCCGTGAGCTGGAGGCCGGGATCGGCGGGCGTTTGCTGAAGCTGTTGCCACGCGAGAGCCGCCTGCGTGCGCACGAGATCCTGTTCGCCGCGCGTGAGCTCGCGGCGCGTCGAGTAAAGTCCGGCCTTCGCGATGCCGAGCTGCACTTCGGGCGCGCGCATGAAGAGACGGTGAATGAGGCCGGTCCGCAAATTTTCCGCCTGCACCAGCGACACGCCTTGATCGATGCCGATGACGTCGGGGTTGACCCAGCCCGTCTCCGGGTTGAACGCGTCGACGAAGCCGTAGCGTTTCCAGATGCGATCGCCGTAAGCGAGGCGCAGGTGACGGAGCACCGCGAGCGTCTCGCGCGGCGCGAAAATCAGGGAGCCCGCCGCGGCGCACGGCACGATCGTGCCATCGAGCGAATTGAATCGCAGCGTCCGCGGCGGACCACCCCAAGCCTTGTAGCCGGTGGCGGAGTCGGAGGCGGTCAGGCCCCAGAGATTCGCGCCCCAGCTCGGAAATTCGTTCTTCAAGTCGATGCTGAACTGCCGCTGCGCCAGCGTGGCGAGCTGCGAGTTCCTGAAGTAGTCCATCGCCGCGTCGCGGCGGTCGCGCAGATCGAGGTAGCCCTGCGGAAACTGATGCACGAAGAGCGGCGGCTCCTGCACGTAGACGTAGTCGCCGTAGCGCCCGAGAGGCTTGCGCTCCCACGCGCGCCAGTAACCGGCCGGCAGCGGCTTCGGCGAAACGCCGAGCGCGAGGAAACTCATCAGCACGTGCTCCGAGTAGCGATCCCAGCGATAACGCGAGAAACCCGTTTCGTCGTGCCAGCTCAGCGAGACCTGGCTGCCTTCGTTGAGAAACCAGTTCCAGTCGATGTCGCCGAGGAGGCGATTGACGAGCGTCGTGATTTCCGGGTCGGCGAAATACTCGCGCGCCACGATCGCACCGGCGAACACCAGCGCCGAGTCGATGGACGAGAGCTCGCATTTCCACGCGCGCTCGCCGGTGTCCATTTCCATGAAGTGATAAAAGAACCCGTTGTGCCGCGGCGCCTCCTCCGCGAGGAAACGCAGCTTCGCGCGCACGCGCTCGACCGCCGCGGTGCGGTTCACCCAGCCGCGCTCCGTCGCGATCACCCAGGCGCTGAGCGAGAAACCCGAGGCGGCGATGCTCGCCTTGCCCGTGCTCTCGGAGCCGTCCGCGCGCGCGATCGCGCACGAGACCGGTGCGCGGGTGCGCCTGCTCCTGGAAAAAGCGAAACGCCGTGCGCTCGACGTCGTCGAGCAGCGCGTCGTCGTCGGCAGAAAGGTCCGCGGCGCGGACCGAAACTGCCAACGCGCACCACGCGGGCAGGAAACAGCAAAGCGCGCGGCGAAGCGCCGGGCAGAAGGCGAGACGGGAACGGAACAGCATGTGTGTCGGGTGAACAGCAAGGCGCCACAAGCGCGCCGGGGATGGCGGACGTTTTCATGACAACGTTTGCAACACAAGGCAAAAATCGCCGCAACGCTTGTCATTTTCGCCGTAGCGCAGTGCTTCAGCCCGCGCCGGACGCTCTCCGCGCGCGCTGAAGTGCCGCGCTGCCCCGTCCGCCCCGGCGGCGAAGAGACTCGCCGCCCTACCCTCGCCGGCCTACTTCCGCTCGCCGGTGCGCAGCGGCCGCGTGGACTCGCGGATCATCATCGGCGCCGGCATCTCGTCGAGCGTCACCCTCGTGACCTGCCCGGGCGCATTGGCCGCTTCCACGATCAATCCCACCGCGCGCTCGGCCATGTCCGCGAGCGGTTGCCGCACCGTCGTGAGCGCCGGCTGGCACGCGGTCGCCCAAATGCCGTCGTCGAAGCCGACCACGGAAATGTCCTCCGGACAACGCAACCCGGCAACGTGCGCGGCGCTGACCGCGCCGAACGCGATCTCGTCGTTCGCGCAACACGCGGCGGTCGGACGATCGGAGGATTGCAGGAACTTCGCGATGCCCGCGCGCCCGGTTTCGGCGCTGAAGTTGCCCTCGTAAATCCACTCGGCGCGCGGCTTCACGCCCGCTTTCTCGAGCATTTCCACGTAGCCGCGGCGGCGCTCGTCGGCGTCGCGCGAACCGGCCGGGCCGAGCAGCAGGCCGATTTTTCGATGACCGAGTTGCAGCAGCAGACTCGCGACCGAGCGCGCGCCCGAGAGATTGTCGACGCCGACGACCGGCACGCCCAGGTCGGCCGCCCGCACGCCCGGCGGCAAGGCGGATTTCGTCAACACGAAGGGGCGCCGATAGCCTTTCAGCTCCTGCGCGTCCGCCACCGAGAGCGGCTCCGCGAGGTAGATCAGGCCCGACGAGTTGAGCGAGATGTGCTGCATCGCCTCGCGGAAACTCGCGCCCTCCTTGCGCCGGAGAGTGCAGATGTGCACGCCCCACCCGCGCGCGGCGGCCGCGTGCAGCGTGCCGGCGAGAAACCGCCCGTAGAACTCCGAGAAGAAAATGTTTTCATCCAGCGGCACGACGACGGTCAGCGTCGTGTTCATGCCCTTGCGCAGCATGCGCGCGCCGAGGTTCGGCAGGAAGTGCTGCTTCTCGGCCAGATCGAGGATCTCCTTGCGCCGATCCTCGCGGACGAGGTGCGCCGTCTCGGGGCGCAACGCGCGGGAGACGGTGGAGGGCGACACGCCGAGGCGGGCGGCGATTTGCACGATTCCGGTCTTGTCGAGCCGTTGAGCGCGGCGTTGAGGCATCGGCGCGCATCGTGCAGTTCTCTCCCGCCCGAGCAAGCAAACGTGTGCAGCGAGACCGGTTTCGCGCGGCGCCACGTGCGCCCTCACGGCGGAAACTCACTTCGCGGGCTCGGCGTCCGGCCGGAAGCCGATCCGATCCAGCGCCGGCGCGATCTCGGGGTTCGCCATGAATTTTTTCCAAATCAGTCCGGTGCGATGATTTTCGATCATCACGACGATCGGGGCCTGATTGAGCGCCATGTAGTCCTCGTCGAACCAGTTCCAGGTCTCGTTGAAACCGTCGTGAAAACCGAACGTGCCCCACACGCGGTCGCCGAGATCGCGGTAGAAATGCCTCAGCGCCGCCATCGATTCCTCGGGCGTGTAGGGCATCGACGAGAGCGCAGCCATGACGTTGATCGTGCCGTTGTCGTCGCGCGGTTCGGGGCGTCCGCCACCGTTGTTCACGCCGGCGGAGCGGCCCCAGCAATCCGGGCCGTAGCCGGCATAGCCGCGCGGATTCGCCATGCAGTAGGCGCGATCGATGAGCGCGATGGCGCGGTTGTTTTTGAAGTAGTTCGTGTAGGCATCGCGTTTGCCGCGCGGGTCGAACGCCATGTAGGAGAAATGCGTGAAGAACAGCTCCGCGCCGGGCCCTTCGCCAACCTCGAGCTTGATGCCGTAGTAGGCGTTGCCGTTCACGAAACGGTCGCCCTGCGTCGTGCGGCTCCAGCCGCGACGGTAGCGCACCGCGAGCTCCGACTGCCCGGCCCAACCCGTCTGATACAGACTCGCCGGCACGGCGTGCGTCGGCGAGGCGATCGCGAGCACGTAGATGATCATCGACTCGTTCCAGCCGATCAGCGGGTGGTTGATGTGGAAACCGTGATCCGGCGACCAGTGCCACCAGAGGAAATCGCTGTTCGGCTCCTGGCGGAACCAATCCCATTCCACCTCGCGCCAGAAACGCGTGACGGTGTCGCGAATCGCGCGCTCAACCGGCGTGTCGCGATCGAAATACTGCCGCGCCGCCAGCAAACCCTGGATCATGAACGCCGTTTCGACGAGATCGGCGCCGTTGTCGTAGACGCCGAAATAGGGGATCACCTGGCCGTTCCGCCCGTCGAGGAAATGCGCCCACGCGCCGTGGAAACGCGGCGCGCCATCGAGGAAGCGCAGAATTTTTTGCAGGCGCTCCGTCGCCTGATCGCGCGTGACCCACTGGCGCTCCGCCGCCACCAGCAACGCCATCACACCGAAACCGTTTCCACCGAGAGCCATCAGGTTCTGATTTCCCGGCAAAATCTCCGGCGCGAGTCCGGCGTTCGCGTGCCCGGCTTCCCAGTAGTAGCGGAAGCATGCGAGTTGCACCATCTCGAGCAATTCGTCGTCGTTCATCGCGCGCGTCGTCGCGACCGCGGAAGCCTCGCTCAACGGCGACTCGCGGCCGGCAAGATCGATCGCGGCGACCTTGTAGCTCGCGCTTTTTCCCGGCGCGCCGGTCCAGTCCATGAAGCGCGTCCAGGCGTTGCGCTGCGTCCCGACCGCCGTGAAGGTTTTGCCGCCGTCCTCCGAGCGATAGACCCGATACGCGAGCACGTCGTCGGACGCGCTCGGCTGCCACGCGACATCCAAGTGCCGCTCGTAACCCGTCGCAGTCACTCGCGTCGGCGCCGCGAGTGTCTTCGCCGCGGCTGACGACTCGGCGCGGCGCTCGATCACCATGAAGTCGTCGACGTAGAGCGTGTGTTCCGCGCCGTCGTCGAGACCTTGCGTAAAGATCACCGCGACGGCGTCCTCGAGCTTGAACGTCTTGTCCGAGGTGTCGCGGAAAATGGACTGGGCGCCGTCCATCGCGAGTTTCACGTGCACCCATTGCCTCGCCGGCAACCGATCCGCGCCCCGCACCAGCGTCTCGGGCGGCGCCCAGTTGTCGTTCGCGTCCTTCACGGTGATGCGCGGCGAGTTCCCGGCCGTGATCTCGCTGTCGGACCAACACCAGAACGCGAGCACGTCGCCCTGCATCTTCAGCTTTCGCCAATCGCGGCCCGGATCCTTGATCGTCGCGTGCCACGCGCCGCCGCTGGCGGATGTCCAATGGAGCTTCAGCGCGTTCGGCGGACTGACGAAGCGCTCCGTCGTCGTCGGCACGCGCTCGCCCGCGCGCTCGAAAGCGCTCGGCGCGACGACGCCCGCCTCGGTGTTGAAATAGCCGCCGCTCGCCGGGCTGTTGTCGTAGATCACATGGAGGTCGTAGTCCGGCGGCGCCGCTCGCGCGCTCATCGCCAGCACGGCCGCGCCGAAACCGACCGCGAAAACCAGTTTCTGCAAACGTTGGCATTCCATGCCGCCGAACAAAGCGACGCGACCTGCGAGGGCGAGTCTCGAATCGGTCTCCGCGAAAAAATCGGGCGCGCGCGACGCCGTCTCAGTTCGTCGGACGGCTCACAACGCCGCCCGCACCGCCGCCGCGACGCGCTCGACGTCGGCGACCGTCAGCCCCGGATGCAGCGGCAGCGAAATCACCTCGGCGCACGCCTTCTCCGTCAACGGCCGCGCCACATCGCCCGCGTAGCCCGGCTGCCGGTAGATCGGCACCGGATAGAGCACGCCGCAGAAAATTCCCTGCGCCTCGAGCGCCGCGCGCAGCGCTTCGCGCTTCGCCGTGCGCACCACGAACTGATGCCAGACGTGCGTGCGACCGGCGGCCACGACGGGTAGTCGCACCGGCGTGCCGGCGAGCAGTTCCAGGTAACGCGCCGCGAACTGCGCGCGATAGGCGTTTTCCGCCGCGAGGCGCGGCAGGCGCGCGCGCAGGATCGCCGCCTGCAACTCGTCGAGCCGGCTGTTGCGACCGTGCTCGTCGCTCACGTAGCGCGTGCGCCAGCCGTATTGGCGGAGCAGCCGCACGCGTTCGAGCGCCCCGGCGTCGCCACCGACCACCGCGCCGCCATCGCCGAGCGCGCCGAGATTCTTCGTCGGATAAAAGCTGAACGCCGCTAAATCGCCCCACGTGCCCGCCGTCCGTCCCGACACCGTCGCGCCGTGCGCCTGCGCGCAATCCTCCAGCACCTTCGCGCCATGCGCGAGCGCCACGGCGACGATCTCCGGCATGTCACACGCCTGTCCGTAGAGATGCACCGGCACCACCGCCTTGATCCGCCGCTCCGTGTCGGCGCGCAACACGACTTCGAGCGCGCGCGCGTCCATGAGCATCGTGTCCGACTCGATTTCGACGAACACCGGCTCCGCGCCGGTCGCGACGATCGCGGCCACGGTCGCGGTCACGGTGTTGGCCACCGTCGCCACGCGATCGCCCGCACCGATGCCGAGCGCGCGCAGCGCCAGCTCGATGGCGTCGGTGCCGTTCGCCACGCCCGCACAACCGCGCGCGCCGAGAAACGCGGCGAACTCCGACTCGAACGCGGCGAGCTCTCGTCCGTGGATGTAGGTGCCGCTCGCGAGCACGCGCGCGACGGCGGCATCGATTTCGGCTTTCGCGGCGAGGTAGCCGGCTTTTGGATCGGCGGAATAAAGTTGGCGGAGGGTGTCGGGCATCGGCGGAGTCAAAGCTGGATTTGCGGCAGCCAGGCGGCGTTTTCGCCGTGCCAGGCAACGGTTCGGCGGAAACCTTCCTCGACCGACACCTGCGGCCGCCAGCCGAGCAGGCGACCGGCTTTCGCGATGTCGGCCCACGTCTCCCTCATGTCGGCCGCGTGCGGCGGTTTGCCGTTGAGCGCCGCCTTTTTCCCGAGCGCCGCTTCGACGTAGCCGATGATCGTATGCAGGCTGACGGGATTGTTGCCGCCACCGAGATTCACGATCTCGTAGCCGAGCGGTTTCGCGGCGAGAATCGTGCCGCGCGCGATGTCGTCCACGAACGTGAAGTCGCGCGCCTGCGTGCCGTCGCCGAAGAGCTCGATCGGTTGGCCGCGCGAAATCCACTCGATGAACCGGAATGGCGCCATGTCCGGCCGCCCGGCCGGACCGAACACCGTGAAGTAGCGCACCACCGTCGTGTCGAGGCCGTAGAGCTTATGGTAAGTGTAGGCCATCAGCTCCGCCGCCTTCTTGGTCGCGGCGTAAGGCGAGAGCGGCGTGTTCACCGGCTGGTCCTCGGTGAACGGCATCGGACAGCCCGCGTAGAGCGATGAGGTCGAGGCGAGCACCTGCTTCTTCACGCCGTGACGGCGCATCGCCTCCATGACGTTCAGCGTGCCGTGCGCGTTGGTGGAAAGATAGACGTGCGGATTTTCCAGGCTGTAGCGCACGCCGGCGCGCGCCGCCAAATTGAACACCGCGTCGAAGCGAAACTCCGTGAACAGCGCTTCGAGCGCCCCCAGGTTCTCGAGATCGAGCGCGCGAAAATGAAACGCGCCGCGCTGCGCGACGCGACCGGCGTAGCGCGAACTCGTCGCCATGCCCGGAGCAAAACCCTCCGCTTCGCCAAGCAACCGCGCGAGCCTGTAGTCCTTCAACCGCGGATCGTAATAGGGGTTCAGGTTGTCGACGCCCACGACGGTGTGCCCCTCCGCGAGCAGCAACTCGCAGACTCGGGAGGCAATGAAACCCGCCGCGCCGGTAACCAGGTAAAACATCGCGCGCAGTTTGGGCAGCGGCCGGCGCGACTACAAGCACGCGAGTGCTCGTGGTAGCGCCGGTCTCCGACCGGCGAAAATGCACTCACGTTCGCACGAAGCGCGCGTGCGAACACCCGATCAGCCGATCAGCGACAGGCTCTCCCTCTCTCCCGCCGTCTTCGCGTAACACCGCAACACCTCGGCGACGCTCCACGCCTGCGCGATGCAGCCGCGCGGCGTAAACGGTGGCTCCGCGTCGAAAATCTCGTTGATCGAGCCCACGCAGCCGTCGCTCAGATGCGCCGGAAATCCCAACAAAAATTTCCGCGCCTCGACGAGGTCCGCCGGAGCCGGGTGAACTTTCAACCACGCGTCGATGAACGGCCCGATCAGCCACGCCCAGACCGTGCCCTGGTGATACGCCGCGTCGCGCGCGCGCAGATCGCCGGCGTAGGTGGCCTTGTAGTCCGGATGTGCGCGGCCGAGCGTGCGCAGTCCGAGCGGCGTGACGAGTTCGCGCTCGCACGTTTCCACGACGGCTGCCCAGCGGGCCGGATGCAGCACCGCGTGTCGCAGCGAGACCGCGAGCAGTTGGTTCGGACGCACCGCCGCGTCGCTCGCGCCGCCCTCGCCGTCGATCACGTCGAAGAGGCATCCGGTTGCGTCGTTCCAGAAACGGCGGTTGAAATTTTCCTGCGCCCGCGCGGCCACCGCGCGCAACTCCGTCGCTTCGCTGCCCTCGCTCGCACTCCCGCCCACCTCGTCGAGCCAGCCGGCGAGCAGGCTGACCGCGTTGAACCACAGCGCGTTTAGTTCCACGGCCTTGCCCGCGCGCGGCGTCACGACCCAATCGCCGACCTTCGCGTCCATCCAGGTGAGCTGGCAGCCTGGCTCGCCCTGCCGCAGCAATCCGTCCGCCGGATCGATGCCGATGCCGAAGCGCGTGCCGGCACGGTGCCGCGCCACGATCTCGCGCATCACCGGCAGCAGCGCCCGCACCGTCGCGCGATCGCCCGTGACCGTCGCGTAGCGATCGAGCGCGTGGAAAAACCACAGCGTCGCGTCGGCCGTGTGATAGAGACCTTCGTTGCGGCCCTCGGGAAACATATTCGGGATCAGCCCGTCGCGGACGTAGTGCGCGAACGTCCGCAAAATCCACGCGGCCTCCTGATGGCGCCCCGTCGTGAGCGTCAGCCCCTCGAGGCTGATCATCGTGTCGCGCCCCCAGTCGGTGAACCAGTGGTAGCCCGCGATCACGCTGCGCAATTCGTCGCCCGCGGCGCGTGCGCGAGTGGCGTCCCCGATGCGGCCGGCGGGGCAGATGATGAACTGATCTGCCGCGAGCACGAGTTCCGCTGCCGCGCCTTCGCGCACCGCCGGCACGGCGAGATGCCGCAAGCGCACCCGCCGCGCGCGTTCCGCCGCGAACACTTCGTCCGGCAACAACGCCGCGGCGACGTGCCACTCGTCGGTCGACGCCACGAACGTCACCGCTTGCCCTGGCGTCAGCGCCACGGAAAAACGTCCCGGCGACCACACTTTCCCTTTCGCGTCGTAGCCGCGCTCCGCATCGTGCGTGTAAGCCAGCTCGTGCACGCGCCCGCCATCGTGCGCGAATTGGACGTCGTCGTCCGGTTGCAAAAACAGCCGCAGCGTCCGGCCATTGCGGTCGCGAATCTCGAAACGTTGCCCGCGCGCCGTGACCTCGTAGTCGTCCGGATTCAGCGGCGTCGCCACGCTCGCCTCGAACATCCGGAAATGCACCGAAGGCCGCAGCTCCAGCCGGCTGCCGCCCGGCGCACCGTCGAACGTGTAGGTGACGTGGACGGTGTTTTGGAGGTAAGGCATCATGACGCGCTTCTCGATCGCGATGCCGTCGATCCGATAGCGCCAGCAGGGCAACTGGTTCTCGAGGGAAAATCCCGTCAGAAAACCCGCCGGCGCGTCGTCTGCCGAGAGCGGCTCGACGCCGCCGAATGGCACTCGACGCCCCCCCGGGAGCCGCAACGTCTCCGCGAGGTGCGAGAGCATCGTCATCCGCCCGAATGGCGCCGGCAGCGCCGCGACGAGCACGCCATGGTAGCGCCACGTCACCGCGCCGGAAATCGTGCCCGACGCATAGCCGCCGAGGCCGTTCGTCACGAGCCACTGGCGCTTCAGCCACCGCGCGGTTTCGGCGCGCGCGGCGCCGGCGAATTCAATTCGCCTCACCAAGTCGGGCGGCGGGGAGGACAGGGTCTTCATGAGGCACGAGCAACACGGTGGCTTCGGCGGGGATGATCCAGTTGAGGCGGGTTTCCAGCGGCGCGACGCCGCGCCCGCCGTAGTCCAGTTCCTCGCTCGACCACTCCACGCGCCAGCCGCCGCCACCAGGCGGCGCGAGGAGCGGTTCGGGTGCGCACTGCAGATGCAGGTCGGCGCCGAGATTCACGACGAGCAACCGATCGCCTTCGGTCGAAAAGAAGCGCAACACGAACGCGTGCGCACCGAGCACCGCGCCGTCGAAACGCTCCGGTCGACGCAGCGCGTGCGTCTCGCGGCGCAGTTTCAGCAAGTCCGCGTGAAACGTCACCGCGCGCACGTGGCGCTCGCGCTCGCCCCAGTCGAGTTTGCACCGCTCGAACGTCGCGCGGCTCGACGGATCGAGGTAGTGGCCGGCCAGATCCGCATCGGCGATCGAGCGGAACTGCGTGAGAAATTTTCGCCGCCCTTCGCGCACGGCCGGAGCGAGCTCGGAATGGTGATCGGCGAAAAAAACGAACGGCGCGCTCGAAGCGAACTCCTGCCCTTGGAACAGCAGCGGCGTGCACGGCGCGAGCAACAGCAGCGCCGTCAGCGCGCGCATCCGGCCGGGGCTCGTCTGCTGGTGCAGCCGCGCGCCCGAGAAAAAATTGGAAACCTGGTCGTGGTTCTCGAGAAAGACGGTGAAGTGCGCCGGCCGCAGATCCCACGCCGGCTCGCCGCGGCGCTTCTGCTGCCACTCATACCACTGGCCTTGATAGAGGAAGCCGTATTTCAGCGCCGAAACGAACTCCTGCGGCGCCCCGCGAAAATCGCGGAAATACGCCTCCGCGCGCCCCGTGGCCGCGACCAGCGCGCTGTGATGAAAATCGTCGTTCCAGATCGAGTCCATGCCGCAGCCACCGCTGCGCGCCGGTCGCACGAGTCGCGCGTGCTGCGCTTCGTTCTCCGCCACGATGTGCACGTGCCGACGCGGCGCCGCCGTTCGCGCCGCGGTGACGACCTCCGCGAGGACGTGCGTGGGCGACTCGTCGAATATCTGCTGCGTCGCGTCGAGCCGCAGTCCGTCGAAGTGATACTCGCCAATCCAGTAGGCGGCGTTCGTCACGAAAAACTCGCGCACGCCCGCGGCGTTCTCGCCGTCGAAGTTCAAGGCGTCGCCCCACTCGTTCGCGTATTTTCGGCTCACAAAATCGCGCGAGAACTGCGCGAGGTAATTTCCGTCCGGCCCGAAGTGGTTGTAGACGACGTCGAGAATCGCCGCGAGGCCGAGCGCGTGCGCGCGGTCGACGAACGCCTTCGCGTCGGCCGGCGTGCCGTAGAGCCGGCACGGCGCAAAGTGATTCACGCCGTCGTAGCCCCAGCCGAACTGCCCCGGAAAATCCGCGATCGGCATCACCTCCACCGCCGTGATCCCGAGTTCCGCGAGCGCGGGTAGTTTCTCCATCGCCGCGCGCCAGGTTCCCTCCGGCGTGAACGTGCCGAGGTGCAGTTCGTAGACAACCAGTTCCTCGTTGGTGCGCCCGCGCCAGGCGGCGTCGGTCCACGCGAAATCCGGCGCGACGATCTCGGACGGACCGTGCGGACCATCGGGTTGAAAACGCGACGCGGGATCGGGAAACGCGCCTGTGTCGACGCGGATGCGGTAACGGAGGCCGGCGGCCGCCTCGGGCACGGCGCCCGAGAAATGCCCGCTCGGTTCGCGTTCGAGCGCAGCGAGCACGGGCTGGCTGTTTTCGCGCAGAAGCTCGACCGCGGCAGTCTTCGATGCCGGCGCCAAAACGCGGAAATGAGTGCCGCCTTCCGGCATGAGTTCGGCACCGATGGGAAACTTGCGCACATACGACGGCATGCGGGCGCAGTATAGGTCGCCGCACCGAAGCGAGAAATCCGATGCGCTCCTTCCGCGCGCATCGGAGAAAGCAGCGGCACACGTTGCGCCGAGGCCGAATTGCCGCGCCACTCGAAGGTATCCCGCCCGCCGGCCGCCCCGGATCTCGCCGCGCATATGGCGTAATACGCCACATTCTTCGGATAGCCTTTCGTTCACCCTTTCGCTCCCACGCTCGCGGCCTCCACATGAGTTTTTCCTGAAAAACGCAGTTGAAACGCGGAGGACGCGGAAAGCACAGAAGAGAAACTCCGCTCATTCCGCTCCGCGGCCCTTCACCCGGCCGGTGAGCCCTTCGGAGGCCGGATCTTCCCGCGTTCTACTCCGCGTCCTCCGCGCTCTCCGCGTTTCAACTGCGGAATTTAGGTTTATGGCGTAATACGCCATATTCGGATGATGCGGCTGGCGAAGACGTCATCCCGTGCACGCTCCTCGCTGGCACTACGAGCGCGCCGATATCAACCGTGGCGCGACGTGCGCGCGCGGCCGCGCAAGCGTGCGTCAGCTCAACGTTTTTTCGCCGCGAGATATTTCTTCACCTCCGCCAGCGGTCGCGTGTTCAGCACGTGCTCCTTCGTCAGCCAGCCTTTGCGCGCTGCCGCGACGCCGGCACGGAACCACTGCAATTGCTCCGTCGAGTGCGCGTCGGGGTTGATGCTCGTCAACAAGCCGCGTTCGGCCGCGCGACGCCAGAGCCGCCAGTCCATGTCGAGGCGCCACGGACTCGCGTTCAGTTCGACGATGACGCCGTTCGCGATGGCCGCATCGACGATTTTCTCCGCATCGACGTCGTAGCCCGGTCGCTCCAGCAGGATGCGGCCGGTGAGGTGACCGAGCATCGTGACGTGCGGATTCTCGATCGCGCGGATGATGCGCGCCGTCTGCTCCTCTCGGCTGCGGTTGAACACCGAGTGCACCGACACGACGACGTAATCGAGGGTCGCGAGCACGTCGTCGGCGAAATCGAGCCGCCCGTCGGGCAGAATATCGACCTCGCTGCCGGCGAAGACGTGTGTCGTGAATTTTTTCGAGGCGTTCAGCTTCTCGATCGCGGCGACTTCCGCGGCGAGCCGGGCTTCATCGAGTCCGCGCGCCTGGAAACTCGACTTCGAGTGATCGGCGATCCCGAGGTATTCCCAGCCGAGTTCCTGCGCCGTGCGCGTCATCTCTTCGAGCGTGTTGTGGCCATCGGACTCGGTCGTGTGATTGTGGAACACGCCGCGCAGATCGTCCTCCTCGAGCAAGCGCGGCAGCGGTCCCGCCTCTGCCGCTTCGATTTCGCCGCTTCCTTCGCGCAGCTCCGGCGGGATGAAATTCAGTCCGAGCGCGCGGAAAAGTTGCTCCTCCGTCCGGATATCCGTCTTCCGTCCGCGGTCCTCCGCCTTCTGCTTGGCCGTCCCCTCGCCTTCCGCCGGCACGAGGCCCCACTCGCTCATGCTCAATCCGCGCTGGAGCGCGCGCCCGCGCATCTGGACGTTGTGGTCCTTCGAGCCGGTGAAGTGATGCAGCGCGAACACGAATTGCTCCGGCGGCACGATGCGCAGATCGGCCTGGATGCCCGTTTCGAGCCGCACGCTCGTCTTGGTCTCGCCGCGCGCCGTGACCTCCTTCACCCCCGGCCATTTCACGAACCACTCGGAAACCGGCTGCGGATCGCGCGACGCGACGAGGAAATCCAGATCGCCGACCGTCTCGAGCCGTCGCCGCAAACTCCCCGCGTGCTCTGCCTGCTCGACCTGCGGCAACATGCGCAGCCCCGCGAGGATCGGCTCCGCCACCCGCCACGCTTCCAGCCACACGTGTCGTTTGCCGTAGGCGGCGCGGTTCGCGATGCCTTCGAGAATTTTCGCCTGCGTCTTCTCGCCGAAGCCCGCGAGCGCGGCGACTTTGCCGGCCTTGCAGCCCTCTTCGAGCTTCGCGATCGAATCGATGCCGAGTTGCTCGTGCAGCGCCTTGATCTTCTTCGGACCGACGCCCGGGATCTCCAACAGCTCCACCAGCCCGGGCGGCAGCGACGCTTTCAGTTTTTCGTAGAACTCCAGTTTTCCCGTCCGCACCAACTCGCCGACTTTCTGCGCCAGCGCGTCGCCGATGCCTTTCACTTCATCGAGCGTCTCCGCCGCAACGCGCTCCGCGATCTCCGCCTCGCTCAACGACTCGATCACGCGCGCACCGCTCACGTAAGCGCGAATCTTGAACGGATTCTCGCCCTTCAATTCGAGCAGCGTGGCGATATCCGTGAGGACGGCGGCGATCTCGGCTTTTTTCATCGCCGGCGAAATTACGCGGCTCCGCGTCCTGCGCCAGCGCGAAGCTGTTGCTCGGCCAGCGCGCGCAACTGCGGCCGGTGCAACTTGCCGGCCTCGCTCGCCGGCCAAGTGTCGATCGCCACGTAATCCTTGGGTCGCTGCGCCGGCGCCAATGCCCGCGCCGCGGCCTCACGGGCGAGATTCACGGCGAAACTCTCGTCCGCAGCGTAAACCGCCACGACGCGCTCGCCCCACTCGCGGTCCGCGACGCCGATCACCGCCACGCACGCGCAACCGGTCGCCGATTTCAGCACGGCCTCGACGTCGAACGGCTGCACTTTCTCGCCTCCGGAAATGATCACCGCGTCGCGCCGCCCGAGCACGTGCAGCCGCCGCGCCGCGTCGAAGCGCCCCACATCCGCCGTCTCGAACATCTTCCGCTCGTGCCGCCAGTCCGGATAGTAGCCGCGAAAAACCGAACGTCCGCTCGCGCAGATCACGCCGTCCTCGCTCAACACGATGCGCGCGTGCGGCATCACGCCGCCCGCACTCCGCTCGCCCCGCGCAAATTCCTCCGGACGCAACGCCGCGATCATCGCCGCGGTCTCCGTCATGCCGTAGCTCAGCGAGAGCGGCACATGCGCCTCGGCCGCCCGGTCAAGCAGCTCCGGCCACGCCGGCGCGCCGCCGAGGAACACGATGCGAAATCCGCGCAGCCACTCCGCCGCCGCCGGCTCGCGCAGCAGGCGCTCGAGTTGCGTCGGCACGAGCGAGAGCACCCAGCCGTCGTCGCACGCGGGCAGCGTCGGGCGTTCGCCGGCTTCGATGCGCTTCCAGTTCGCCGCGCGAAACTCCCCGCCCGTCACGGCGCAGCGCATCCACGCCATGAACCCGCTCACGTGGAACAGCGGCAGCAGTCCGAGCGCGTTCACGCGCGCGAGGCCGAAGTGTTGCGTGAAGCCTTTCACCGCCGCGGCGATCGTGAAACTGTCGTGTCGCGCAAATTTCAACCGCCCCGACGAGCCGCCCGTCGGAATCATCAGCCAGCCGAGACCGAGTGCCGCACGCGTGTTCTCCGTCGGCGCCAGCGGCAACCGCTCGAATTCCGCCCGCTCGGCCGCGCTCCACGCCGGGTTGCCGAGAAAAACTTCGCCGCCGCCCGCGACCGCACCCGCGAATTCCGCTCGAAACACCTTCGCATCCGCGCTCGCGATCAGCGTGCGCCCCGCGTGCACCGCGTGTGTCGCGGGCGCCGCCTCCGCCCCGAGCAGACGCGCTAGCTCGCAGCGTTCCATAGCGCCTCCGGGTTCACTTGATCGCACCACGACGCGTCGAGCAGCGGCCCGACGATCGGTCCGTCCCACCGGCGGTCGCCGAAAACCTCGCCGATGCCGAAGCCGAGAGCTCGCTCCGTCAGCTTCTCCGCGAACACCACGCGCAGGATCTGCGCGCGCGCCAGCGCCGTCTCGATCGCGCTCGAGAGCACGAGGTCGGGCTTGGTCTCGTGCGCCCAGGCGACAAGTTCGTCGAGCGGGCCGGCGAGCGCGGGCTTGATCACGAACACGCCGCGCCAGCCGCGCGCCTGCCACTCGCGCGCCGCGGCGAGCGTCGAGACCGACTCGTCGAGCGCGAGTGTCACCGGATAATCCTCCGCGAGTCCGAGCAGCGCGTCCTCGTTCATGAGCGGTTGCTCGATGAATTCCAGCGGGCGCTCCGCGCAAAATTCCAGCCAGCGCGTCGCGTCGCGGTTCGACCACGCGCCGTTCGCGTCGAGGCGCAGCTTCGCGTAGCCCGGCAAGCGCGCGAGCAGATCGTCGAGCAACGGCATCTCTTCCTCCGGTCGATCGACGCCGACTTTCCATTTGAACGCCAGAAACCCCGCCTCGAGTCGCGCGTCCAGTGCGGCCAGCGCCGCCCGGCCCGCCGGCAGCAGCGCCGCGACCGGCAAGCGCGCGGCCGCAGCCTTCGGCGGAGTCGCGTTGTCCAACACGGCGGCGAGCGCGAAGCGCACACAGCCCATCCGATCCGGCACCGCCGACACCGTGCCCGCGCCGAGCGTATCGCCGAACTTCGCGCAGACTTCGCGAGCCTCCGCGAGGGTTTCAGTCCCGAACGACGGAATCGGCGCCACTTCGCCGAAGCGCACGATGCCGTCCTCCGCTTCCGTGCGCAGCAGCAGTCCTTCGCGCTCCGTCCAGAGCCCGTGCGCCGTGCGCAACGGAGTCCGAAACACCCGCCGATAAGGCCGATAGCTGAAACGCGACGACATCGCGCTGCACGCAAGCGGTTGAAGACGCACTTGGCAAAGATTCTCGTTGAGATTCCCGACCTGCGGAGTATTTCGCTAGCGGCAACACCATGACCAAGTCTGTTGCCGAGGAATCCGAGTTTTATCTGCCGGCGGAGCGCTTTTTCGCCGCCAACGCCCCGAGCGCGCTCACCTACGACGACGTGTCGCTCGCCACGCTGTTCAGCGACATCCTGCCGAAGGACGCCGACACGTCGACCGCGCTCGCCGAAAGCCTGCGCCTGCAGATTCCGATCATCTCGTCCGATATGGATACCGTCACCGAGTCGCGCATGGCGATCTCGATGGCGCTGAACGGCGGCATCGGCCTCATCCACTACAACCTTCCCGCGAAGGACCAGATCAAGGAAGTCGCCCGCGTGAAGCGTCACGTCCACGGCCTCATCCAGGATCCCATCACCGTCTCGCCCGATGCCTCGATCGGCGACGTCCTGCAGATGATCGAGCAGCGCCGCTTCGATTTCCGCACCTTCCCCGTCGTCGAAGACGGCGGCAAGCTCGCCGGCCTCCTCTCCGGCAATCTCGTCAAGGAGCGCTACAAGTCCAAGAAAGTCGCCGACGTGATGACGCCCCGCAAGCAGCTCGTCACCGTCAGCGAAAAATCCCTCGGCGCCGACCCGATCAAGGAAGCCGACAAATTCTTCACCGAGCACGTCGGCATTCACAAGATTCTCGTCGTCGACGCCCAGGACCGCCTCCGCGGCCTCATCACCAGCTCCGACGTCGAACGCATCACGTCCGAGGCGAAATCCCGCCGCAAACCCGCGCGCGACTCGCAATTCCGCCTCGTCGTCGGCGCCGCCGTCTCCCCCGTCCGCAAGCCCAACGGCGAACTCGATCGCGACAAGATCATCGCCCACATCGGCGCACTCGCCGAGGAAGCCGTCGACTGCCTCGCCGTTTCCACCGCGCACGGCCACACCGCCGGCGTCGGCGACGTCGTGCGCCTGATCCGCGGCGCGTTTCCCTCGCTGCCGATTATCGCGGGCAACGTCACCAGCGCGAGCGGCGTGGAGTTCCTCGCCGATTGCGGCGCCAACGCCATCAAGATCGGCCAGGGCCCCGGCTCGATCTGCACGACGCGCGTCGTCGCCGGCGTCGGTATCCCGCAACTCACCGCGCTCTACGTCGCCAGCCAGGGCGCCGCGAAGAAGGGCGTAAAACTGATCGCCGACGGCGGCATCACCAAATCCGGCGACATCGTGAAAGCGCTCACGCTCGCCGACTGCGTCATCCTCGGCGGCCTGCTCGCCGGTTGCCGCGAGGCGCCGGGCGAGATCATGGAGATTTCCGGCAAGCTCTATAAACAATACCGCGGCATGGGCAGCCACGCTGCGATGAAGGCCGGCTCCGCCGCCCGCTACGGCCACGACAAAAACGACACTGTCCGCAAAGTCGCCGCCGAAGGCATCGAGGCGCTCAAGGAAGTTTCCGGCTCCGTCGACGACGTGCTCAACACGCTCATCGGTGGCGTCCAATCCGGCATGGGCTATCTCGGCGCGAAAACGCTCCCCGACCTCCGGACGAAAGCTCGCTACGTCCGCGTGACGCCCGCCGGCCAAAAGGAAGCCGCCCCGCACGACGTGATCGAAGTCGCCACGCGTAAAGGCTGAGCGAGAGAAAGTAGCGCGGTGCTTCAGCCCGCGCAAAAAACCCCGAGCGCGGGCCAGAGCACCGCGCTCTCCCCGCCCATCGCCCGCGTGAGTCGCAGAAGCGACTTTCTTGTCGTCCGGGGCCTGGGCATGGAATGAACGCCGCGACGCGAACCCCGCGTGTGCATCGCTGCCCCTCGAGGCATAAGGCCGCGCCTCCGGCGCGAACCGTTGCCCGCGATCGGCGTTGTCGCGGCGATGCCTGGGCCGCCGCTCTTAATCCGCCCTTAACGAAGCCTCTGCTACAACGGGCGCGATGCCACGCGCTCGTTCCACGCCCTGCGCCCTGGCCGCGCTGTTTTTCGGCGCGGCTCCGCTCGCGCACGCGGCGCCGGCGATCGACGCGTCGAGCTACGTCGCCATCGCCGCCACCGGCGAACTCGTCCCCGATCCCGTCGCGCGCGCGACCTACGCGGTCGCCGACGGCGCGCGCACGCTCGCGATTCCGCAAGGCATGGACTACGTGCCCGCCGGCTCGTTCACGATGGGCGAAGGCGCGCACCTTCACCCCGTGAAACTCGACGCGTTCGCCATCGGCCGCTTCGAGGTCACGAACGCCGAGTGGTTGGAGTTCGTCGACGCCACCGGTCGCCCGCCGCCGCCGCACTGGCCCTATGGCATGCCGCCGATCGGCACGATGGGCCTGCCGGTGACGTTCGTCACCTGGCAGGATGCGCAGGATTTCTGCGCGTGGCGCAGCGCCGCCACCGGTTGGAATTTCACCCTGCCCACCGAAGCGCAATGGGAGCACGCCGCCCGCGGCACGCGCGGCGCCGCGTTCCCTTGGGGCGCGAATCCCGACGCAACCTTCGTCGGCGACACGCTCACCTCGCGCTGCAATTACCGCGGCGTTTGCGCCGCCGGCGTCCTCGCGCGCACGAGTCGATTGCACTTCACCGCCAACACCGCGGTCGCCCGCGTGCCCGACACCTTCGCCGCGCTCGATGCCACGCGCTCGCTCGCCACGAACCAAGTGCTCGCAATTTCCGCCGACGGCATGGTCGCGAACTGGCAGCAGAGCGATCCCACGCTCGCCACCTTCGTCGCCAGCGACGAATTTACCGCGCTCGTCGCCGCCGGCGGCGCGGCGCACACCGTCGGCAGTTTTCCCGCGGGCCAAAGCGATCTCGGTCCGCTCGACATGGCCGGCAACGTCGCCGAGTGGGTCGCCGATTGGTTCGCCGCCGACTACGACCGACTGAGCGACGCCGCCGAAAATCCCCACGGCCCCGATGCCGCGACCGCCGACCCGATTCCGTTCGGTGCAAGGCTCGTCGCGACGAAAGTCGTGCGCGGCGGTTCGTGGGCCGACGCTCTCGCCGCCACCTGCAGCACCGCGCGCGATTTCGCTCCGCCGGCTTCCGCGTCGGCCACCATCGGTTTTCGCGTAGCGATCCGCTTGCCGAAAACCTCCGACAGCTCCGCGAGCACAGAGTCGCAAATGGGCCCGGCGCTGCTCGCGAGCATCGACACCGCCGCCGAACTCGACCCGCGCGTCCCGATCGCCCCGCCCGCCGCATCCGCCTCCGCCGCTCGCACGGCGAGCGTCCCGCTGCGTCCGCGCGGCGCAGCTTCCGTCGCCAGCCCGTCCGCCTGGTTCGCCGATGCCGCGCTGGCCGCCGGCTTCGGTCTCGGCGCGCTGCTGAGTGGCGGGCTCATCGTGTTTTTCCTTCGTCGCAAAAAAACGTGAGCGACTGTTCGCCCATCACCGCCGCCACCGCCGTGCCGCTCGAGATCCGCCATCCCGCGGTGATTGTCTGGAGCGCGCTCTTCGGCAGCGTCGCCGTGCTCGCCGCCTGGCTCGCGCGCGACACCGGTCTCGGCGTCTTCCGCGCGTTCGCGCTGGTGCCGCTGTGGGCCGCGGTCGTCGCGCTCCCCGCCGCGCTGCCCCGTCGTCTGCCTTGGAAACTCCGTCCCGCGCTCGTCGCCGCGTTCGCCGTCGCCGTGCTCGGGTGGCTGTGGTGGCCGCGCACAGGCTTCGCGCTCGGCGCCACGACTGCCCGCCTGCAACTCGCGGCGGCGCTGTTCGCGGTCGTGACCTTTGCCGGCTATTTCCTCGCCTCCTACTCAAGCCACGCGCTGCGCGAGACCTCGCACACCGCGCTCGCGCGCCTCGCGCCGCTCGGCCGGCTCGTCGGCGCCGCGGCCGCCGTGCTCGTCGGCGCGCTGCTGGCCTGGCTCTATTTTCGCCTGGCGTGGATCGGCGTCGCCGAGCGGGCGTTCGTCGGCGTCGTGCTCGTGCTCGGCGTCGAGGCGGCGCTGCGCGCGCTGTTCCGCTTCTACCAGCCGCCGCAACTCCGCGCCGCCTCGCCGGCGGCATTCGGCGACAGCGTGCTGCTGCCGGCGCTGTTCGGCGAGGCGGGGCCGTTCCGCTCGCTCGTCGCGTCGCTCGAGCGAAACTTCGGCCTGCGGCTCGCCGACGCGTGGCTGTGGCAGCTCGCCCGCGCCGCCGCCGCGCCGCTCGCGCTGCTGTTTCTCGTCGGGCTGTGGCTCTCCACCGCGGTGACGCGCGTGCCGGTGGACGCCGCCGGCGTCGCCATCGTCAACGGCGCATTTCAGCCGCAGGCGCTGCCGCCGGGGCTGCATTTCCACGCGCCGTGGCCATGGGGCCGCATCGTCGCCGTGCCGACCCGCGTGCGGGAGATTTCGCTCGGCTTCGAGCGCGATCTCGCCGGGCCGGTGCTGTGGGCGGAGAAGCATTTCGAGGGCGAACAAAATCTCCTCGTCGGCAACGGCCAGGAACTCCTCACGGTCAACGTGCCGATCCATTTCCGCGTGCGCGACGCCGTCGCCAGCCTGCGTCGCACGAGCGATCCCGCCGCTGCGCTCACCGCGCTCGGCTCGCGCGCCTTGATCGACCTCGCCGCCGAGCACGACGCGTTCTCGCTCATGACCACCGAGCGCGCCGCCCTCGCCGCGCAGCTCCACGCGCGTCTCCAAGCCGCCAGCGACCGCCTCGGGTTCGGATTGGAAATCGTCTTCGTCGGCCTCAAGGACGTGCACCCGCCCGTGCCGGTCGCTCCGGCGTATCAGGACGTCGTGAGCGCCGAGGAGGAGCGGAGCGCACTCGTCGACGAGGCGCGCCGCCATGCGATCGACACGCTCGGCGCCGCACGCACCGAAGCGACCCGCCTTCGCGCCGCCGCCGACGCCGCCGCCATCGCGCGCCGTGCGCAAGCCGCCGGCGAGACCGTGCGCTTCCTCGCTCCGCTCGACACCTGGCGCGAACACCGCACGCTTTTCGCCTTCCGCCTCCGTGCCGAGGCTACCGAGACCGCATTCGCTCGCGCGCGGGCGCTGCACCTCGTGCCCGCCGGAGCCGCGAGGCGCACTCTTCTCCTCGGATTCGACTCCGCCGCCGCGCCCGCCGCCTCGCTCGAGCCCAAACCCTGATCCGCCATGTCCCGTCTCCAACTTCTCTTTCGCGTCCTCATCGCACTCGCCGTCGCCGCCGCGCTCGGATTCACGCTGTGCAGCTTCCAGGTCGCCAGCCACGAGGCCGTCGTGCTCACGCGCTTCGGTTCGCCGGTGGCGACGATCGTCGCGCCGGGCCTGCATGGCAAGTGGCCGTGGCCGATCGACACGGTCAACCGTTTCGACACGCGCCTCGCGTTTCAGGAGACGCGCATCTCCGAGGCGCTCACGCGCGACAAACGCAACGTCATCGTGCCGCTCTATCTCGCGTGGCGCATCGCCGACCCGCTGAAGTTCCTCCAATCCACCGGCACACCCGACGCCGTCGCCGCCAAGCTCGACAGCCTCGCCACGAGCGCGCGCAACACGCTGCTCGGCCGAGTCGATTTCGCCGAACTCGTGAATGCCGACGCCGCGCGCGTGAAACTGCCGGCGCTTGAAAAAGAGCTGGGCGAAGTCGTCCGCCCGCAAGCGCTCGCCGCCTTCGGCATCGCGATCGAGGAAGTCGGCCTGCGCCGCATCGCGCTCCCCGAGGCGAACACGGTCTTCGTCTTCGAGCGCATGCGCGCCGAGCGCGCCCAGCACGCCGCGCGTTACCGCGCCGAAGGCCGGCGCGAAGCCGCCGAAATCCGCACGCAGGCCGATACCGAAAAAACCGTGCTGCTCGCCGACGCCCAGCGCTACGCCGAGGAAACCCGCGGCCGCGCCGAAGCCGAAGCCGCACGCACCTACGCCGCCGCGCACGCGCAGGCGCCCGATCTTTATCGACTCACGCGCGAACTCGAAGCGCTGCGCGCGAGCGTAACGGAAAACACCACGCTCGTGCTCGACACCGCAACGCCGCCGTTCACCGCGTTGCAGAGCCCCGCCGCGACGCCGAACCCATGAACGACGACGCTACTGTTTCCGCCGCGACCGACGGCGCGCGAGCCGACACCGGCCACGCGCTGCTCGGAGCGTTCACGCAGACGCTCGCACTTCTGCGCTGGCTCATCGCCGGCCTCGTGGCGCTCTACCTCGGCTCGGGCCTCACGCGCGTCGCGCCGCACGAAGTCGCCCTAGTCTACCGCCTCGGTGCGCTTCAGCCCGGCGTGCGCGCGCCGGGACTCGTTTTCGCTCTGCCGGCGCCGTTCGATCGCGTCGTGAAAATCCCCGTGCGCACGCAGCAGGAACTCGCGCTGCACGCGTGGAGCCCCGAGGAAGAGGCCGCACCGACGAAGCCCGGCGCCACGCTGAAAGGTCTGCATCCCGTCTTCGACGGCTACACGCTGACCGGCGACGCCAATCTCGTGCGCGGGCGCTTCAGTCTTCGTTATCGCATCGCCGATCCGCTCGCCTCGGCGAAGGCGGCGACCACCGAAACCGCCGCGCTTCTCCTCGAAGCCGCGGCCCTCGACGCCGCGACGCAGACCCTCGCAACGATGGCGATCGACCACGCGCTCGGTCCGGGTCTCGAAGCTTTTCGCCAGCGCGTGCGCGAAGAAATCCAGCGCCGCTCCGATCGGCTCGGCCTCGGCGTCGAGTTGCTCTCGTTCGACGTCACGCAACTCACGCCGCCGACAGCCGCCGCCGCGGCCTTCGCCGAGGTGACGAGCGCACAGGTCGAAGCGCGCACTCTCGTCGAAAACGCGCGCACCGAGCGCGCGCAAACCCTGCCGCTGGCGCAGAGCGAAGCCTACCGCCGCCGCCACGAAGCCGATGCCGACGCGCAACGCCTCGCCGCCCGCGCGCAGGCGGAGGCCGCATCGTTCGTCGCGCTACTGCCCGCGTATCGCGACGCGCCCGCGCTCGTCGTCGAGCACCTGCGCGCCGATGCGCTGCGCGACGTGCTCGCCCGCGTGAAGACCCGCGCCGTGCTCCCCGCCGGCGACCGGCTCACCCTGCGCCTCCCGGAAAACCCATGAATCCAGCGAGTGCATCTCCCGCCGATCAGGCCGGCGCTTCAGCCACGCCGCGTTTCTCTGCGCGCCATTTGCGCCTCGCGCTGGTCGCGGTCGGCCTCGTGTTCCTCGCGCTCAGCCACGCCGCCAGTTGGCTGCGCCCGGATCACCGCGACGTGTTTTCCCTCTGGGCGATGGCGGGGCTCGCCCTCGCGGCGCTGCCGGTTCTGTTCGACAGCCTCGCCTCGCTCAAAGCCGACGGGTTCGAGGCGACGAAATACTACATGGATCAGTTCGTCGCGCTCGCCGTGCTGGCGTGTTTTGCCACCGGTGAATACGCGACCGGCACCATCGTCGCGGCGATCCTGATCGTCGGACAAATGCTCGAAGAGCACACCACGGTCGGCGTGGAGGAGGCGGTCAACTCGCTGCTGCGTCTCTCGCGCGTGAAAGCCCGACGCCTGCCGCCGCCGACCGCGGAGCAGCTTTCCGTGTCCGCCGCCGTTGCGCACGGGCCGGCCGAGGGCGAACTTGTGGACGCCGGCGAGCTGCGCGTCGGCGATCGCGTCGCGCTTTTCCCCGGCGACACCGTGCCGGCGGACGGCGCGATCGTGGCCGGCCGCACGACGATCGATCAGGCGTCGATCACAGGCGAGTCGCTGCCGGTCGAGGCCGGACCAGGCTCCGAGGTCTATGCCGGCACGACGAATCTCACCGGCGCGGTCACGCTGCTCGTGCGCCGCACCGGACGCGACACGGTGATCGGCCGTGTGACCGACATCGTCGAGGAGGCGAAGAGTTCCCGCGCTCCGGTGATGCGGCTGATCGACCGCTATACGCGCTACTACCTGCCGCTCGTGCTGATCCTCGCGGGCCTCGTGCTGTTTTTCACCGGCGACGCCGCGCGTGCGATCTCGGTCATCATCGTCGCGACACCGTGCGCGTTCGTGCTCGCCTCGCCTTCGGCGATGGTGGCGGCGCTCGCGGTCGCGTCGCGTCTCGGCGTGCTCGTGAAAGGCTCCGCGCATTTCGAGACGGCGCGCGGGATCGACACCGTCGTGTTCGACAAAACTGGCACGCTGACGACCGGCTGCCTGCGGGTCGTCGCGCTGCGACCGGCGGCCGGAATTTCCGAGGATGAACTGCTCCGCCTCGCTGCGAGCCTCGAAGCGCGTTCGACCCATCCGGTGGCGCGCGCAGTCGTCGCAGCGGCGTTCGCTCGCGACATCGAGTTTGCTCCGGTGGAAACGCTGCACGAATCCGCCGGACGCGGCGTGCGCGGGGGCGATTTGCTCGTCGGCCGGCGTGGTTGGCTGCACGAGCACGGCGTCGACGCGGAGGAGGAATCCACCCCCGACTCTTCCACGTCGGCGCTGTTTGTCGCGCGCAAGGGCCGGCTCGTCGGCACCATCCTGCTCGCCGACAGCCTGCGGCCGGAAGCGCTCGCCGCGCTCGCCGCGTTGCGGCGACTCGGCGTCACGGAGTTCGTGATGCTGACCGGCGACAACGCCGCCACGGCTGCGACGATCGCGCGCGCGGCCGGCATCACCCGCTATGAAGCGTCCTGCCTGCCCGAACGGAAACTCGCCGTTGTCCGCGAACTCAAGGCCGCCGGCCGGCGCGTGCTCGTGATCGGCGATGGCGTGAACGACGCGCCCGCGCTCGCCGCCGGCGATCTCGGCGTCGCGATGGGCGCGCTCGGCAGCGATGTCGCGGTGAAGACCGCCGATGTCGCACTGATGGGCAGCGATCTGCGGCATCTGCCGCGTTTCCTCGAGCTGAGCGACCGCACGTTGCGTCTCATCAACCAGAATCTCCTCTGCGGATGCGGCTTCATCGGGCTCTTCGTGCTGCTCTCCGCGCTCGGCGTCGTGAGCCCGATTGTCGCGGCGGTGTTGCACGAATTCAGCGCGTTTTTCGTCATCTTCAACAGCGCGCGCCTGCTGCGCTTCGACACCGCCGCGGCGGGCGTCCCCTGAATCGGATGTCGCCGCTCGAACTCGACCGATGGATCGAGCCTTGCGCGCTGCTCGTGCTGGCGGGCATCGCCTGCGTGCTGGCGGCGGTCATCGTGCTCGCGTTGGCGGTGTGGCTCGTCGCGCCGGGCAAAAGACGCCGGCGAGCGCCGCCGATCAACCTAAAATCAGCAGTTGAAACCACGGATTTCACGGAGGGCACGGATAGTTCAAGACTTCGGCAGCGGAGCCGCTTCACCCGCAGGCGAACGAAAATGGAGAAAAAGTTTTCCTGAAATAATTCCATCCGCGTAATCGGTGTAATCCGTGGAGAGTTTTCTGCGGAATTTAGGATCAAACCGGCAGGCGCACCGTGAACGTCGTGCCCAGACCGAGCTGACTTTTCACGGCGATTGTGCCGCCGTGCGCTTCGACGATCGAGTGCACGATCGCGAGGCCGAGGCCGGCGCGGCGTTCCGTCTGCGTGCGGGCGCGGTTCGCGCGATAGAAGCGCTGGAAGATGTGCGGCACGTCGTCGGGTGCGATGCCGGAGCCCGTGTCCGCGACTTCGACAACCGCGACGCCGTCCTCCCGCCGCGTGCGCACCGTGACCGCGCCGCGCTCGTAGTTGTAGTAAATCGCATTGTCGAGGAGGTTGACCAGCACCTGGCGCAAGCGCGCCGGATCGCCGGTGAGCGGAGCGGACGCGAGTTCGGCGGCGATGGTGACGCTGCGCGCTTCGGCCAGCGGCCGGACCAGCGCGACGCAGCCATCCGCGATCTCGGCGAGATCGCACGCGCTGCGGCGGTTCGCTTCCTGGCCGGAATCGAGGCGGGCGAGATCGAGGAGCGATTCCGCGAGCCGGCGCATGTCCTGGGCGGCTTCGAGGCAGACTTCGAGCGTCTCGCGGTATTCCTGCCCGGTGCGCGGGCGCGCGAGCGACGCCTGCGCTTCGGAGATGATCACCGTCAGCGGCGTGCGCACCTCGTGCGAAGCGTCGGCGGTGAACTGTCGCTGCTCGGCAAACGACGTTTCGAGACGCGCGAAGGTGTTGTTCAGCACGTCGGCGAGTTGGCCGAGTTCGCTGTCGCGATCGCTCGGCTGGATGCGCTCGTGGAGATTGCCGGCGGCGATGCGGCGCGCCGCGGCGCCGATCTCGCCGATCGGACGCAGCGCGCGCGTGACGAGCCACCCGCCGCCGCCGAGGCCGACGCCGAGCACGAGCGCGCCAGCCCCGCCGAGCCACCACACGAAGCTGCGCTCCGCGCGTGCGACCGCAGCGAGGCTCACGCCCACGAGGGCGCAGTCGCCGCGCTCGGTGTAGTAGTAGGCGAGGCGCGCGCCGTCCGCGGTCAGGTATTTGATGCCCGGCTGCGTGCCGCCCGCGAGTGGCTGCGCGAGGCGCGCCGGCGCGTTGGCGGAGTGTTTGACGAGACCGCTCTCACGCTTCCACATCGCATAGAAAAATCCGTCGGCCGCCGATTCATCGAACAGCGCCGCGATCGCCGCGCCGAAGCGAATCTCGCGCGCGCCCGGTTGCGGCGGCGGAGCTTTGCCGCCGCGCGTGTCGTTCGCCGGGCGGCTGAACTCCGGCGGTTCGGGCGGCGGGCCGTCGCCATCGAAGCCGGGGCCGCGATCGGCCGTCGGGCCGCTGTTGGTGCGGTGTGGTCCCGGACCGAATCCTCCGGGGGGCGGCGCGCCGCGGAAGGTTTGCGCGATCGCGGCGACGCGTGGCTCGAGTTCCGCGTCGATGCGCTTCAGCTCGTTCGCGCGGAAGAGTTGGAACGCGGTGAAGCCGAATCCGAGCAACATCGCTCCGACGAGCAGTCCGATCCACACCAGCAACCGCGCCCGAATCGAGGTGCGGATCATGACGCCGGCGCCTCCACGCAATAGCCGAGCCCGCGCCGCGTCGCGACAATCTCCGCACCGAGTTTCTTGCGAATCGCGAAGATGTGCACGTCGACGAGGTTCGAGAGCGTGTCGTCGTTCTCGTCGAAGAGGTGTTCGTAGAGCGTCGTGCGCGAGACGACTTCGCCGCGGTGCAACGCGAGGTATTCCAGGATGGCGTATTCGCGCGCCGTGAGCGCGACGAGCTGTCCGGCGCGCGTGACGGTCCGCGCCCGCGTGTCGAGCACGACGTCGCCGAGTTCGACGCGAGGATTGCCCTGTCCTGCCGAGCGGCGGATCAACGCGCGCAGGCGCGCGAACAACTCGGGCAAGTCGAACGGCTTGACCAGATAATCGTCCGCGCCGGTGTCGAGGCCGCGCACGCGATCGTGCGTGGCGTCGCGCGCGGTGAGCATGAGCACGGGCGTGGATTTGTGACGGCGGAGGCGCTCGAGCACCGTCCAGCCGTCGAGTTGCGGCAGCATCACGTCGAGCACGACGGCGTCGTAGTCGTAGCTGCGCGCCTTGAAATCGCCTTCGGCGCCGTCGGCAGCCTCGTCGACGGCGTAGCCCTGCTCGCGCAGAGCCTTGGCGAGGCTGCGCAGGAGGCGCGGGTCGTCTTCCACGAGCAAAATTCTCATCGGCGGAGCGGAGGGCGACGAGGCTGGTCGGGGCGTGGTCGTCGGCTCCGCGCCCGCAAGCTGGGTGTCAGGGCGCATGAAGGCAATCCTGCCATACCGAACGTTAAGACACGATGAAGACGGAACCAAAGCACAGCCGCCGCGCCGCGAGGCGCGCTCGCGTGCTTAATCTCCGCTTAATCGCCGCTCTGCTAAAACAGCGTCATGATCCCCCGCATCTCCACGCTCGCGGCGGCCTGGGCCGCTCTCGTCGCCACCGCCTTCGCACTCGACGCCACGCCGTCGACCACCGAGGGCCCCTACTACACCTTCAACTCCGGCCAGACGCTCGATACGAGCTGGCTCGTCGGCGCCGATAACGACCTCACGCTCGTCACCGGCAAAACCACGCGCGCGTCCGGCACGCGCTTCCTGCTCTCCGGCACGCTCGTCAACACCGCCGGCACCGCCATCTCCGGTGCGACGATCGAGCTGTGGCAGGCCGACAACGGCGGCGTCTACTACTACAACACGAGCGCCGGCAACAACACCGCGAACCGCGACTCGAATTTCCAAAGCTACGGCACCTGCGTCACCGACTCGTCGGGCAACTGGTCGTTCCGCACCGTGCACCCCGGTCTCTACACCGGCCGCATCCGGCATTTCCATTTCAAGGTGAACATCAACGGCAGCACGGTGCTCACCTCGCAATTCATGTTCGCGACCGACAGCGCGAGTTTCTCCTCCGACGGCGTCGCCTCGCCGCTCGTCGCCGCCGGCACGATGTCGCTCGTCACGCTCACCGTTTCCAGCGGCATCGACTCCGTCGACAACGCGACCGCCGAGATCGCCGCGAAACAGATCGTCGTGAACGTGAGCACCACCTCGAGTTCGTCGGGCACGACGACCACCACCGGCACCTCCGGCACGTCGACAACGACGACCACCACCACGACTTCGAGCACGTCGAGCACCGGAACCTCCAGCGGCGGAGGAGGCGGCAGCCCGACGCTCTGGGCTGCCCTCGCGCTCGCGACCGCAGTCGCCGGCCGCGCCGCCGTGAAGCGCAAACGTTGAGCGCCGCGCCCCACTGTTCGCACCTCCGATGAAAGCTTTTCGTTTGGTCGCAGGGTTGTTGCTGCTCGCGGCGACGGTATCGTCCGTCGCCGCGAGCCCGCCGCCCACACGCGACGAGTTGCTCGACCGACTCGCCGCGTATTCGGACGGCGAAATCGCCGAAGCCATCGCGGCGCTGACGGAGCTCACGACCGACGCCTCCGGCAACGTCATCCCCCACCCGGCCGACACCACCACCTACGCCGTCGTCGACGGCACGACCACCGTGCAGGTGCCGACGAACATGATCTACGTGCCGGCAGGGAGCTTCACGTATGGCAACGGCTCGTCGGCCGCCAGCGTGACGCTCGACGCGTTCTGCATCGGCCGCTACGAAGTCACCAACGCCGAGTGGAAGGCCTACCTCGACGCAAACAGCCTCAAAACTTATCCCGCGCACTGGAGCGCCGGCACCTATCCCGCCGGCAAGGCCAACCACCCGGTGCTCTACGTCTCGCTCAACAGCGCACTCGCCTACTGCGCGTGGGTCAGCGCGCAAACCGGCTGGAGCATCACCGTGCCCACCGCCTACCAGTGGGAAAAAGCCGCGCGCGGCCCGAGCGGAAATCTCTACCCGTGGAGCAACACGCTCGACGCGAGCTACAATTCTTCAACCGGCGCGCTCATCACGAAGTTCAACTACAACGGCGTCACTGCGGCTTACTATCTCTATAATTCTCCCACCCTCGCCGTCAGCTACACGAACGCCGCGTCGTCCTACTATGGCCAAAGCACCACGGTGAGCCGCATCGCCGCCTACGATACCAGCGGCAGCGCGACGTATTTTTCCATCAACAGCAGCGGCAGCGTCTCCGGCTGGGTGAACCACGACACCTACACCGGTTTCATCTACACAAGCCTCTTCGACACGATCATGAGCACCGGCGGCAACACCAGCGCCGTCGGAGCGTATCCCGCCAGCAAGAGCGCCTACGGCTGCCACGACATGGCCGGAAACGTCTTCGAATGGACCACCACCGTGAGCACTGCCAGCAACGGCGCCGAAGCTGGCCAAAGCGTGAACCAAGTCCGTGGCGGCTCCTGGTATGCCAATGGCACGAGCGGCCGCAGCATCGACATCGGCGAAGGCCGCTCGGCCTCCGGCGCGTTCAACACGGTCGGCTTCCGCGTCGTGAGAAACTTTTCCACTGCCGTCGCGAGCGATACCACGACCGGCGCCGCTGGCACGACCGCGACGAGCGGCACTTCATCCGGCACATCGACCACGACGACCACCACCACGACCGGCACATCGACGACCGGCAGCTCGAGTGCCAGCGGCGGTGGCGGCGGTCCGACACCCTGGGCCGCACTCGCATTCGCCGCCGCGATCGCCGGTCGCGCCTTGGCGCAACGCCGCCGCTGACGCGGTCGCATTCTCACGTCACTCGTCCGGCAAAGAACTTTATTTTGGTCATCGGTTGTTGCCGCTCGCGGCGGCGGTGTGGTGTGCCGCCGCGAGCCAGCCGCCCACTCGCGACCCATTGCTCTTTCAACTCGCCGCATATTCCGCGGCCGAGATCGAGGGTGCCATCGCAGCATCGGCCGAGCTGACGACCGACGCCTCCCGCAACGCATCTCCCTCTCGCCGATCTACACGGCAAGTCGTCACCTGCACGACTACCGCTGCGCCCTGCTCCAAACCGGCGCAGCCGGAGTCGCAGGAGCGACTTCATGCCGCGATGGCTGCGAGGCGCAGGCCAAGCTCGGATCGCAGCGTAAAGCCGCTCCTACAAAATCCCTCTCGCGCGCGCCGGTGCGATGCTCAGTCTTTCATCACCGCGCGCACGACGAGCATCGGCGTGCTTGTGTGGTGGCGCACGGAATCGATCGTGCTGCCGTGGATGATGTCGCCGATCAGACGGTGGCCGTGCGAGGCGAGCGCGATGAGATCGCAGCCTTCGTCGACCGCGACACGCACGATCTCCGCCGGCGGATTGCCGAGGGCGAGCTGCGTCGTGACGACGAGGCCGGCGTGCTGCAACTCCCCGGCGCACCGCGCGAGATAATCGCGGTCGGCGCGCATTTCGTCGGACTCGGTGAGTTTCAACTGCTCGAAATTCCGCGCGGCCCAGCCGTCGGCGACGTGCAGCAGCAGCAGTTCGGCGCCGAGCTGGCGCGCGAGTTGCGAGATGTGCGGGAGCAGCGTCGCGTCGGCGCGGCCGTTTTCGAGAGCGACGAGGATTTTGCGATACATGGGGGTCACTCGCCGGTCACGCCGGCGATGTCGAGGAGGAGTTTCACGTTCAGTCCGATGATGACAAGCGTCGTCGTCCACCCGAGCAGGCGCACCCACCACGGGTTGACGAACTCGCCCATCTTCGCCTTTTCGCCGGTGAAGCGCATCAGCGGCCAGCAGGCGAAGCCGAGCTGCATGCTGAGGCAGACCTGGCTGGCGACGAGCAGGTCGGTCGTCTTGCCTTCGCCGAAAATGCCGATGACGACCACCGCGGGCACGATCGCGATCGCGCGAGTGATGAGCCGGCGCAGCCACGGGCGCAGGCGGATGTTCAGAAAGCCCTCCATCACAATCTGGCCGGCGAGCGTGCCGGTGAGCGTGGAGTTTTGCCCCGAGGCGAGCAGCGCGACGGCAAAGAGCATGCCCGCGAACGTCACCCCCAGCACCCCATCGAGCAGATGGTAAGCGTCCTGAATCGCCGCGACGTCCTGATGGCCGGTGCCGTGGAAAGCAGCCGCGGCGAGCACGAGAATCGCACCGTTGATGAAGAGCGCGAACATCAACGCGACGGTCGAGTCGATCGTCGCGAACTTGATCGCCTCGCGTTTGCCGCCGGCCGTCTGCTCGTATTTGCGCGTCTGCACGATCGAGGAATGCAGATAGAGATTATGCGGCATGACCGTGGCGCCGAGGATGCCAATCGCGACGTAGAGCATCTCGGAGTTGCGCAGAATCTCCGTATGCGGCACGAACCCGGCGAGCACGGCGCCGGCCTCGGGTTTCGCGAGCAGCAACTCGACTCCGAAACACGTGCCGATCGTCAGGATCAACACGATCACCACTGCCTCGAGGTAACGGAAGCCGCGGTGCTGAAGCAGGAGCACGAGCATCACGTCCGCCGCGGTGATGAGGCAGCCCCACACGAGCGGGATGCCGAAGAGCAATTGCAGCGCGATGGCGGAGCCGACGACTTCGGCGAGGTCGCACGCGGCGATGGCGAGTTCGCACAACACCCATTGAAACCACACCACCGGTCGCGGATAATGATCGCGGCACGCCTGCGCGAGGTCGCGTCCGGTGGCGATGCCGAGCTTCACGCAGAGGTGCTGGAGCAGGATCGCCATCAGATTCGAAATCATGATGACGGACAGGAGCGTGTAGCCGAACTTGGCGCCGCCGGCGAGGTCGGTGGCCCAGTTGCCCGGGTCCATGTAGCCGACCGCCACCATGAAACCCGGCCCCGCGAACGCGAGGCACTTGCGCCAGAACGAGGCGTCGCGCGGCACGAGCACCGAGCGATGAGCCTCGGGCAGGCTCGGCATCGTGCGCTCGTTACGCCAGCCGCTCGCAGGCGCCGGAAGGGTCGAGGAATTATCGAGGGAATCCATAAATCAAAAGCGCCGGGTGAGACCGGCGAAAACCTGCGCATCCGGCGCCGCACGCGAGACGCCGAGGTTCACGCCGAAATCGAACTGCGTGTCGCGATCGAGCAGGCAGACCGCTCCACAATTGAATGTCAGGGACGGCGCACCTTCGCCCGTCTCGGAAAACAGCTCGACGTAGCCCGACCACGCGCCCGCGATCTCGTGGCCGAGCGTCGCCGAGTTCGTCCACGCCGCGCGGTAGCCGTCGGTATTTTCGCTGCGCACGGCGCCGACGCCCGTCATCGCGCCGAATTCCCAGCCATCCGCGAGTGCGAGCGCGATCGGGAGCGTGATCGCGCCTTCGACGTGCTCGTTCCCGAGTCCGCGCGCCGCCGTCGGCAGCGAGACATCGACGATCAAGCCGAACGCGCGTTCGCCACCGTCGTTGCCGTGGAAGTTCCACTTGGCGCGCAACGTCGTGTCGCCGATGCCGGCGCGTGCGGTCGGCGGGCCACCGGGCGGACGCTCGTTCGTGCGGACGTAGGGAGACAGGAAAATCCCGAGCTCGAAATTCGGCGTCAAACCGAAGCGCAGGTTCGTGGTCGCGAATGCCGTCTCGGTCGTGCGCACGCCGTCCGCGCGGTCGCGCGTGTAGTTCGCCAAATCCATTTCGAGCTGCACATGCCCCGGATCGACCGTGAACGGCCCCTCGGTGGCGTCCGGCCGGTCGGTGTTCAACTCGCGCATCCGCGCCGGCGGCGTCGGATTCGTCCACGAATAACCACCCGCCTCCGTCCCACCCGGCGCCGCCACGCCCGAGCTGCAGGCGCTCAAAAGGAGCACTCCGAGACGGAGCAGAGCGAGACGAAGAGCGGGGCGCGTGAAGCGGTCGATTGCCATAGGGACGCCGCAACAAGGGCAAAAATCGTCAGGACCGCAAGAGAGATTTAGTCTTTCCTAAATTTATCTTTGCCATCGAATGCTGCGGCCGCCCGCCGCGCTCAAAGTTCCCACACGAAACGCAGGACCGGATACCAGTCGGGCGCGGCGCGATTCAGACCGGCGTGCAAGCCGACGTCCCACGAAAAACGCTCTGTCGCCTGCCAGAGCAGCCCTACGCCCGCCATCGTCGCCCAACGGCCGCGCGCCTCCTGCGCCCACGTCGAGAACTCGACGTAGCCGCCGAGCCTGCCGGCGCCGCAATAACCGCAGGCCGCCGTGCCCGTCAGCCAGCAGTCGCGTCCGCCGGCGCCATCGTCGAGCCAGTCGCTCTGCACCATGGCGGTGAGCGTCCAGCGTTCCGAAAGCGCGCGGCTGAACGGCACGATCAACCCGAACTGGTCCCGCACCGGCCGCACCTCGTGTCCCGCGGTGTCGTGGAGGCGGTAATACGGCAGCACCGCCAGCGCGGCCCCCTGTCCGTCGTCCCAGATTTTCCATTTCGCGCGCAGGTAGAGTTCGCCTCGCCCCGCGAGTCGCTCGTCCTC
This sequence comes from Opitutia bacterium, assembly GCA_016187945.1. Classification (GTDB taxonomy): domain Bacteria; phylum Verrucomicrobiota; class Verrucomicrobiia; order Opitutales; family Opitutaceae; genus Didemnitutus. The sequence goes on along the minus strand of JACPIT010000003.1, from coordinate 55,206 downwards.
GCCGCCGCCGCGACGACGCTCCTCGTGCCAGGCTTCGTAGCCGAGTTGCACGTCGAAATTCTCCGCGACGCCGGTGCTGATCTGCACGTAGCCGAGATAGGTAGAGCGCGTCTCGACCCCGTCGCGCGCCGACGTGTGGCGGTCGAACGCCGCCGTGACCACGTCGGTCTCGACGAGCCATTTTCCCGGGGTCGCGGTTTGCGGCACTTCGGTAAACTGCGCGCGCACCACTCCGGCGCCCAGCGCCAGCGCGGTTGCGCCGAGCAAAAGCCTCGGCAATCGGGTCGCAAAAACGGAAATCGTCACGAGCCTCGGGGAATTGAAGCGGCATCATAGCCAAGCCCACCTTAACGCAACCTGAACCCTTGCGCATCCCTTGCGGTTCTCGTCGCTTTCCGCCTTGCCGCGGCCCGCGCGCTCGGGCGACATCGGCGCATGTCGAAAGGCTTCGCGCGGGTCGTTTTCTTCAGCACGCTGGTGTTCTTCGCCGTCTTTTTTGCGTGGCCGATTTTCCAGATTTTGAAGGGCGGCTTCGTCGACGCGGACGGCAAGCTCACCTTCGCCTACCTCGGCGCGCTGCTCACCGACCCGGTCTACCTCGGCGGGCTCGCCAACTCGTTCCTGCTCGCGCTGACGACCACGACGTTCGCCCTGCTCATCGCCCTGCCGCTCGCCGTCGTGTCGGACCGCTACCTGTTTCCGCTCAAGAATCTCCTCGGTTCGCTCGTGCTCGTGCCGATGATCCTGCCGCCGTTCGTCGGCGCGATCGGCATCAAACAAATCCTCGGGCAATACGGCGCGCTCAACAGCCTCATCATCGAACTCGGCCTCCGCCCGCACGGCTGGACGTTCGACTGGCTCGGCGCGAACCAGTTTCTCGGCATCGCGATCGTCAACGCGTTCAGCCTCTACCCGATCATCTACCTCAACGCCGTCGCGTCGCTCGCCAACATCGATCCCGCGATGGAGGAAGCCGCCGTGAACCTCGGCTGCACGGGCTTCCGCCGCTTCTTCAAGATCACGCTGCCGCTCATCAAGCCCGGCCTCTTCGCCGGCGGCACGATCGTCTTCATCTGGGCGTTCACCGACCTCGGCGTCGCGCTGATCTTCGACTACGCCAAGGTCACCTCGGTCCAGATTTTCTACGGCCTGAAAGACATCGGCGGCAACCCGTTCCCCTACGCGCTCGTCGCCGTGATGCTCGCGGCCTCCGTCCTCTTCTACGCGATCGGCAAAGGTCTCTTCGGCCGCCAATCCTACGCGATGATGGCCAAGGCCACGCACTCCGGCGGCGCGAAACAGCTCACCGGCGGACGCGCCTGGGCCGCCACGGCGCTCTTCGCCGGCATCACCTTCGTCGCCATCCTGCCGCACCTCGGCGTCGTCGCGGTCGCGTGCTCGAGCGATTGGTATGCGACCGTCCTGCCGCACCACTTCACCGCGGAAAATTTCAAACTCGCCCTCGGCCACGACCTCACCGTCCCCGCCATCGCCAACAGCCTCAAATACGCGAGCATCTCCACCGTCATCGATCTCTTCCTCGGCATCGCGCTGGCCTACGTCGTCGTCCGCTCGAAGATCGCCGGCCGCCAGATCCTCGATTTCCTCGCCATGCTCCCGCTCGCCGTGCCGGGCCTCGTGCTGGCGTTCGGTTATCTGGCGATGAGCCAGGAGGGGAAATTCTTCTCGTTCCTCAACCCCGTCGCGAACCCCACCATCCTCCTCATCATCGCCTACTCGATCCGCCGCCTGCCCTACGTCGTGCGTTCCGCCGCGGCCGGTTTCCAGCAGACGAGCGAGACGCTTGAGGAAGCCGCGCAAAACCTCGGCTGCCCGCCGCTCAAGGCCACCTTCAAGATCACGATCCCGCTCATCCTCGCCAACCTCATCGCCGGCGGCTTGCTGGCGTTCTCGTTCGCGATGCTCGAGGTGTCCGACTCGCTCATCCTCGCGCAAAAGCAGGTCTATTACCCGATCACGAAGGCGATCTACGAACTCTTCCAGCTCCTCGGCGACGGCAAGTTCATCGCCTCCGCCCTCGGCGTCTGGGCGATGGCGTTCCTCGGCATCACGATCGCCGGCATGACCGTTCTCCTCGGCAAGAAACTCGGCGCGATTTTCCGCGTCTAGCGCCAATCGCACGAAGATATTTCACGATGGCACGTGCAGGCAGGTCGGGACCGCTGGGACCGCCGCGCAGGTGTTTCGGCGCACCCAACGGTCGCCCCCCCTACCCGCAGAAAAGAGCAAATCCTCGGGCCTTGGATCGGCAACGCGGGGAAATCCCGCGCGATGACCGCTCACCCGCTCAGCTCGCGCGCTTGAATTCGATCGCCCACGACTCCGCGAACAGCACCGGCCGACCGTTGCGCCGCGGTGTCTCGAAGCGCCACTCGCGCATCTTGAGCAGCGTCGGCTCGACCAACTCGGGCGCCGTCGCTTCGACGATGCTCGGCGCCCGCACGCGACCGTCCTCGTCGACGAAGAAATCGACGACGACGCGACCGCTCTCGATGCGACCGCCCGCCACGTCCGCCGGCTGCGGCATCGGCTGCACGAGAAGCTTCGGCGCGGCGTCGAGATCCTCGCGCGTGAGCACCCGGCGCTTGAAATCCGCTTTCGCCTCCGTCGCCAGCGTGTTCGCGCCTTTCTGGTGGCAAATCACGACGCCCGACAACGCGAACTGGAACTCGTAGAATCGTTCCGCCCGCAGCGCCGGGTCCGCGCGCCACTGCCGGACCGCTTCGCAGGCGGCCGCGCCGAACTCCGGCGAACTCGTCTCCACCGTCACCACATCGGTCGGGAGCCCGCGCGCATCCCACGACACCGCCACCGTGGCGGCGCCGCGACACACGCTGTTGACTTTGGCCCACTCCGGAAATTCCGGCCGCACGAAATACACGAGACCGGCCGGCACCGCGCCCTGCCGCTCGGAGCTGTTCGTCGCCGCGGGAAGAACCACGGTGGAAGCGAGGCTCAGCAATGCCACGCCTGCGAATCGAGGGAGCATTTTCATGGGAGATCGGCGTCAGGCGCCGTTTCGGGGAGCGGCGGGACGAAGACGCCCGCGTCGCCCGAAAGATACTCCCCGCGCCCGCGCAAACAAGTCGCGCGCCCGAGTTAGCAATTTCGTTTATCGCCCATGGCCCGCGGCAGGACCGCACCGAGCCCGGCCACCGCGACCCCGATCGCGGCCGTGAACAGGAAATAGCGCCCGCCCTCGTGCAGCCCGAGCGCCGTGATCAACACCGGCGCGAAGCCCGCCGCGATGCGCCCGAGATTGTAGGCCGCGCCCGACAGCGTCGTCCGGTAGCGCTCGAAAACCTCGTTGAAATACGCGCCCATCAACCCGAACGGCACGCCATTCAGCAGCGGCAGCACCAGCGCGAACAAAAGGCTGCGCCCCGGCCACGCCCACGCCCAGCACGCGACCGACAGCGCCGTCAGCCCCGCCGCGTAAACCAGCAGCGCCCGCGTCACGCCGAGCCGCCCCACGATCCACGCCCCCGCGAGCATGCCCGGTGCGACGTTCAGCCAGAAAATCGCCGTAAACCACGGCGACTGCGGCAGCTCGCGCGCGAAAAACACGTTCATCGTCCCGCTCGCGATCGTCAGGCTCGCCATCGCGAAACACGCCACAAAAGCGCGCCCGTGGACTTTCCACGCCTCGCGCAGCGACGCCGTCGATGCGGCGGGAATCTCCGCCGATGCGCCGTCGGCCAGCGCCCGCCAGCGCCATGTCGCGAGCAACGCCACCGGCACGATCGACGCCGCAAACAGCACGCGCCAGCCCAACACCGGCAGCGCAAACCGCGCCGCCATCGCCGCCAGCAGCCCGCCCAAAATCGAGAACTGCAGCCACGCCGAAAACCGATACCGCGCCGTGCCCGACACGCGCTCAGCCAGATACGCGTGACTGATCCCCCACTCCGCCCCCAGCGCCAGCGACGCGACCAACCGGAACGCCAGCAAACTCCCCGCACTCCACGCCAGACTGATCCCCGCGATGCCCCCGCCGTAAACCGCGAACGTCGCCAGCATCGCGCGCCCGCGCCCGAATTTGTCCGCCAGAAAGCCGAACGCCAGCGAACCCACACCCACACCGGCGAGCCCGGCAAATTGCAGCCAACTGCTCTGCGTCGCGCTCAATGCGAACTCTGCCGCCAGCGCGCGCTCGAGATAGACGAACAGGTAAAGATCGTAGTAGTCGAAAAACAGCCCGACGAACGCCGTCCAGTAGATCGTCGCCGGAGACGGAGCCGCGCGCGTCGTCACGATTTCACCTTCGCTCGAAAATCCCCGCCGGCCTCCCACTGCCCCGCCTTCATCGTCTGCGCGACCGACGCGTCTTTCAGCAACGCCTGCGCAGCGGCGTCGATCGACTCCCGCGCGAGCGCCGCCTCCGCGCAACGCATCGCCGCCTCCGCGCGCCTCGCGCTGAGGTGGGCGCGACCGAGCGCCACGAGATTCGCGAGATCGTCCGGCGCGCTCTCGCGCAATGCCTCGAACGCGAACACCGCCGTCTCGTGCCAGCCGAGCGCGCTCGCCGCGCGGCCGAGCAAACGCAGCCCGGGCGCGCTGCGCGGGTCGGCATCGAGGATTTTCTGCGCGCTCGCCAGCGCCTTCGCCGGGGCCGTCGCGAGCGAGGAGTTGCCGCTGACGAGAAACGGCGCCGTCGAGACCACGCTCAACGCCTTCGCGAAAAATCCGCCACCGCCCGACCCGCGCTTCAGTTGCGCGGCGCGCTGAAGCTTTCGCACCGGCAGACAACCCGGCGCCGCTGCGAGCACCTCGCGCGACAGCTCGATCGCATAGTCGTAGTTGCCGCGCTCGAACGCCGTCCGCGCACTCTCGACGAGTTTCTGCCAACGAGGTTCCAGCGACGCGACGGTTTGCTCGGACATGCGAGCGAGATGCCAGCCGGCCGCGCCCCGCGCAAGCGCGCGGTAGCGGCCGCGTGAGTTGTAGGAGCGGCTTTATGCCGCGATAGGTTCGTTGCGCGCGCCGCGTCCAAATCGCGGCGTAAAGCCGCTCCTACAACTCACGCTGCGCGGGCTCGGGGTAGCGCGGCGCTTCAGCCCGCGCGGGAGAATTTTCGATGCGGGCTGAAGCACCGCGCTACTTTCACTCACACGACTTCCAAATCCGCACGCGTCGCGGCCACCAGGCGATCGAGCGCGGCGCTCACGACGGCGTCGGTCGGACCTTCGACGAGCAAACGCAGCTTCGGCTCGGTGCCGGAGTAGCGCACGAGCACGCGGCCTTGGCTCCCGAGTTCGCGCTCGAGCGCCGCGATCGTCGCGGGGAGCGTCGGCAACTTTTCGAGCGGCTTCTTCTCGCGCACCGTGAGCGCGGCGGTGACTTGCGGAAATTTTCTCAACTGCCGCCGCAGCGCCGAGAGCGGCTGGCCGGTCGCGAGCATCACTTCGAGCACCTTCAGCGCGGCGACGAGCCCGTCGCCGGTCGGCGAAACGTCCGCGCAGATCACGTGGCCCGACGACTCGCCGCCGAGCGTGGCGCCGTCCGCGAGCATGCGCTCGATCACGTAGCGATCGCCAACGGGTGTGCGCGCGACGTTGCCGCCCGCCGCCGTCACGGCCGCGTCGACGCCGAGATTGCTTTGCACGGTGATGACGAGCTGGCCGCGCGCGAGGCGGCCGCTCTTCAGCGCGTGCAGCGCGAGCACGGTGAGGATTTCGTCGCCGTCGAGAATGTCGCCGTTCTCGTCGCAAAGGACGCAGCGGTCCGCGTCGCCGTCGTGCGCGATGCCGAGGCGCGCGCCGTGCGCGCGGACGGCCGCGGCCATCTGCTCCGGGTGCTGGCTGCCGACGCGATCGTTGATGTTTTTTCCGTCGGGCGCGCAGCCGATCGTCGCGACCTCGGCGCCGAGCTGCGTGAGCACGGCGTGACTCGTGTGACAGCCGGCGCCGTGGGCGGCGTCGAGCACGATGCGCCAGCCGCGCAGCGCGTGCGCAGGCAACAGGCGCGCCGCGGTCGCGACGTAGAGCGTGCGCGCGTCGTAGTGCTCGAGCGCGGCGTTTGCGGAGCCGGCGGTTTCGGGCAGGAGCGCTTCGATGCGCGCCTCCTCGTCGTCGGTCAACTTGATGCCTTGCGGGCCGAAAAACTTGATGCCGTTGTCCGCGGCTGGATTGTGCGAGGCGGTGATGACGACGCCGAACGCCGCCGGCGCGTTGCGCAGCGCGAGGCTGACGGCGGGTGTCGGCACGATGCCGAGGCTGACGGGCTTGAAGTCCTCGGCGACGAGCCCGCCGGCGAGCGCGGCTTCGAGGCTCGCGCCGGACGCGCGTGTGTCGCGGCCGATGTAGACGACCTGCGACGCCGTGCCTTTTTCGCGAGCGAAGCGCGCGGCCGCCGCACCGAGCCGCCAGGCGAACGCCTCGTTCATGATGGCGCTGCCGTAAGTGCCGCGCACGCCGTCGGTGCCGAAATACTTTCGCGAACCCATCCGACTACGAACGATAGAATTCGCGCGTGTCGGCAATCTTTTTGGCGACGGCGCCGCCGAACAACAACTCGCGCACGCGGGGAACGCCGGAGGCGACGGTCGGCTCGCGCCCGGTCACCCAGAGGCCCATCGCGGCGACGGCGACGATCGTGTCGCTCAGTCCGCGCGGCGCGCGGCCGGCGAGGATCGCTTCGGCGAGCGCGACGTTCGTCGCGACGTCGCCGCCGACGAGGTCGGGGAACGCCGCGCGCGCCATGCCGAAATCGGCGGGCGTCCAGTTGGCGGTCGCGCCCTTCACGCGGCCGACGCCGGCAACGAGGTTGTCGGTCGCGGTGGTCCACTCGTCGATGCCGCGGCCGTCGGCGATGACGCCGTGGGCGACGATGCCGGCGGGGCAGCCGAGCGTCTCGAGCGTCGTGGCGAATTTCGCGACGAGCGCGGGCGAGTAGACGCCGAGCATCACGTTCGCAGGGCGGCCGGGGTTGATGAGAGGGCCGAGGATGTTGAAGATCGTGCGCTGGCCGCGCGCGGCGAGGGCCTTGCGAGCGGGAGCGATGTGCTTGAACGTCGGGTGATACGCCGGCGCGAAAAAGAAACAGTAACCGAGCGCGCGCAGCGCGGCGCGGGTTTTCTCGGGCGTGGCTTGCAGGTCGAGGCCGAAGGCCGCCATCAGGTCCGCGCTGCCGCACTTCGAGGTGATGCCGGCGTTGCCGTGCTTCATCACCGGCACGCCGGCGGCGGCGAGCGTGAGCGTGACGAGCGTGGAGACGTTGAAGCCGCCCGCGTGGTCGCCGCCGGTGCCGACGATGTCGAGCGCGCGCGGCGCCCATTCCTGCACGCCGGGATCGCGCGCGACGCCGCGATAGGTTTGCGCGAAGGCGGCGATCTCGTCGGCCGTCTCGCCCTTGGCGGCGAGCGCGGCGAGGAAATCGATCTTGGTCGCCTCGGCGATCTCGGGGCTGGCGAGCGCGAGCGCGGCTTCGCGCGCTTCGGCGGCGTTCAGCTCGCAACGTTCGTGGAGTTTGCGGGTCAGTTGCTCGAGCAACATGGCCGCGCATCCAAGCCGCACCCCACCCCGCACCGCAAAGCATAATTCTCGACAGCCGCGCGCGTTTTCGGACGCTCGCTCTGTGCTTCGCATTTTTCCGGGCCGCCTCGTCTCTGTCATAGCCGCGCTCCTCGTCGCGCTCGCCGCCGTCGCGCACGGCGCCGAAGCGGCGTCGAGGAAGAAACCCGCCAAGGAGCCGGCGACGAAGCCGATCGCGGAACTCAGCGCGACCGACGCCATCGTGCTCGGCGTCGTGGAGGGCGTGACGGAGTTTTTGCCGATCTCGTCGACCGGCCACCTCATCATCGCGAATCAGGTGCTCGGCCTGGAGTCGGACAAGCCGCTGACGAACGCCGCGGGTGAGCCGCTCTGGTATAAGAAGCCGTCGGAGAAACACCCCGCGGGCGAGCCGCTGACCCTGAAGCTCGCGGCGGACACCTACACGGTCGTCATCCAGGTCGGCGCGATCCTCGCGGTGGTTTTCATGTATTGGCCGCAGTTGATGAACATGCTCATCGGCCTGTTCGGGCGAAGCAGTTCGGGTTTCCGGCTTCTGCGGAACGTGCTGCTGGCGTTCGCGCCGGTGGCGGCGATCGGGTTCCTCGCGCACGACTTCATCGACAAATACCTGTTCTCGATCGGTGCGGTGGTGGCGGCGCAGATCGGCGGCGCGCTCATCATGTTGTGGGCCGAGCGGTGGCGGAGGAAAAATTCCGGCATTGGTTTCTCGAAGGGCGATCCGGCCGACATGACGCCGAGCCGCGCGCTCGGGATCGGTTTCGCACAATGCCTGGCGCTTTGGCCGGGCACCAGTCGCTCGATGGTGACGATCGTCGGCGGCTATCTGGCTGGTCTGACGCCGGTGCGGGCGGCAGAGTTCAGCTTCCTCGTCGGACTCCCGACGCTCGCCGGCGCGGCGGTCTACAAGTCCTACAAATCCGGCGCGGCGATGATCGAGGTGTTCGGCTGGTCGAGCGTGTTGCTCGGGTGCTTCGTGGCGGCGATCTCGGCGGCGCTGGCGGTGAAGTTTTTCGTGCGTTTCCTCGGCCGGAACGGGCTGGCGGTGTTCGCTTTTTACCGCATCGCGGTGGCGATCGTGCTGGCGGCGTTTTACTTGACCTAAGCCTGCGGCGGCTCGGACGGTTAAACGTCTTGACGGGGTCGAGCGCCGAACCTTACCTCCTCGACCTTCCAATCAAAACTAGCGGCCGGTCCCCGCGTCCGGCTGCACTACTCAACCACTTACCATGGCCAATCCGAAACGTAAACAATCCAAGCGCCGTAGCGCCAACCGCCGCGCCGCCAACGCCTTCAAAGCTCCGCAAGTCGCCAAAGACCCGACCGACGGTGGCGCCTTCCGCCCGCACCGCGTGAACCCGAAGACGGGCATGTATCGCGGCCGTCAAGTGCTCGACGTCACGGTCTAAGGTCAGCCGGCAGCTTCACGCTATCCAACCCGAAGCCGCTAGTTCCACGCCGTTGCCGCCCCGCATCGCCGTCGATGCCATGGGCGGCGACCTCGGCCCCGCGGAAGTCGTCGCGGCGGTCAAAATTGCTCTTTCCGAGGATCAAGACCTCGCGCCCATCGTTTTGGTGGGGCAACAAGAGGTTTTGACGCCGCTCGTCGCCGCCGCCGGGCTGGCGAACAACCCGCGCCTGTCCATCGTGCACGCCTCCGAGGTGATCACGATGGAGGACAAGCCGCTCAAGGCGCTCAAGACGAAGAAAGACGCCTCGATGGTCCGCGCCATCGAGCTGGTGAAGTCGAGCGAGGCCAAGGTCGCCGTCAGTTCCGGCAACACCGGCGCGCTCATGGCTGGCGGAACGCTCCGCTTGCGCACGATGAACGGCGTCGACCGCCCCGCACTCGCCGCGTTCATCCCGCGCGACGGCGGCAATTTCATCCTCGTCGACGCCGGCGCCAATCCCGAGGCGAAGCCCGAACACCTCATGCACAACGCCATCCTCGGCGCCGACTACGCGCGCGTGGCCTTCGGCATCGAGAACCCGCGCGTCGGCCTCCTCACCATCGGCACCGAGGAAGGCAAAGGCAACGCCCTCACCGCCGAGACGCACGAGCTGCTCAAGAAGATCAACGGCGTCATCAACTACGTCGGCCCGATCGAAGGCTTTCAGGTCTTCCGCGATCACGTGGACGTGGTCGTGTGCGACGGCTTCGTCGGCAACATTCTCCTGAAAACCTGGGAGTCGCTCGCGAAATTCATCACCGGCATGCTCAAGACCGAGCTGAAAAAAAACCCGGTGCGCATCGCCGGCGCGTTCCTCGCCAAAGGCGCGTTCGGCGCGCTGAAGGACCGCATGAACCCCGACCGCTACGGCGGCGCGCCGCTGCTTGGATTGCGCGGCAACATTTTGAAAGCGCACGGTTCGAGCAACCGCCACGCGTGGGCGAGCGCCATCCGCGCCGCCAACAAGATCATTCGACAAGACCTCTACCACCGCACCGAGGAAGACATCGCGAAGGCCAACGAACTCATCAAGGCCCCCGCGCCCGCCCCGGCTGCGCTGAACTGATTTTCCCATGGCATCCGTCATCATCGCCGGAGTCGGCGCCTATGCGCCCGAACGCGTCCTCACCAACGACGACCTCGCCAAGATGGTCGATACGTCCGACGAGTGGATTCGCACCCGCTCCGGCATCCGCGAGCGCCACATCGCCGCGCCCGACCAAGCGTGCTCCGACCTCGCCCTCATCGCGGCGCAACGCGCCCTCGACGACGCCAAGGTCAGCGCCTCCGAAGTCGACCTGCTCATCATCGCGACCGCCACGCCCGACTACCCGTTGCCGTCCACCGCGTGCGTCGTGCAGCACAAGCTCGGCGTCCCGCCGCACGCGACCGCCTTCGACATCGCGGCCGCCTGCTCGGGCTTCGTCTACGCGCTCGAGATCGCCTACGGCCAGCTCCTCACCGGCCGCTACAAGTGCGCGTTGATCATCGGCTCGGAGAAACTCTCCTCGATCACCGATTGGTCGGACCGCACGACCTGCGTGCTGTTCGGCGACGGCGCCGGCGCCGCGGTGCTCAAGAAGTGCGATCAGGACGGCGTGGGCATCATCGGTTCCGACCTCGGCGCCGACGGCGAGTTGGCCGAGTATCTCTACACGCCCGCCGGCGGCTCGCGTTGCCCGGCGACGGCCAAAACCGTCGAGGAGAAGGGCCACTTCCTGCGCATGAAGGGCAAGGAAATTTTCAAGAACGCCGTGCGCGTCATGGAGACCGTCGCACGCGAAATGGTGGAACAACACGGCCTCACGTTTGACCAAATCAACCTCGTGATCCCCCACCAGGCGAATGTGCGAATCGTCGAGGCGCTCGCGGGCAACCTCGGGGTGCCCTTGGACCGCTTCTACGTGAACATCGATCGCTACGGCAACACGTCGTCGGCCTCGATCCCGCTCGCCCTCGACGAGGCGCGCAAAGCCGGAAAAATCAAACCCGGCGACTACACGCTCCTTGTTGCCTTCGGTGCCGGCTTCACCTACGGCTCAACTCTCATTCGCTGGTAATTTTCTCATGTCGCGCCCCACCTTCTCCGTCCTCTTTGCCGTCGTCATCGCGCTGTTCGGCGCCGCGCGCCTCAGCGCCGACCTCGTCTGGACGCCCGGCCAGGGCTGGCGCGTCGAAGGCGGCGCGCTCGCCGGCCTCTCCGGCGAAGACGGCCGCAACGCCCTCGAGTTGATGAACAACGCCCGCGCCGCCGAGGAAAAAGGCAGCGCCCGCTCGGCCATCAAGGGCTACCAGAAAGTTTCCAAGAAATACCCGAACTCGATCTACGCCGGCGAGGCGCTCTACCGCACCGGCCTGCTCTACGAAAAGCGCAAAGAATACTTCAAAGCATTCGAATCCTTCCAGGAGATGCTCATGAAGTATCCGAACAGCCAGAAATTCTCGCAGGTCGTCGCCGAGCAATATCGCATCGCCCAACTCCTCCTCGACGGCGCCCGCTCCTACATGTGGGGCGTCATCCCGGGCTTCAAGAACCGCGAGCGCGCCCTGGAGTATTTCGAGCAGATCGTCCGCAATGCCCCCTACTCCGACTACGCGCCGCTCTCGCTCATGAACGTCGCCCGCGGCCACCAGAGGATGGGCAACACCGAGGAGGCCATCGACGCCCTCGACCGGATGATCAACAATTACCCGAAGAACGTCCTCACGCCCGACGCCTACCTGAAGCTCGCGCAGACGCACGCCTCGCTCGTCGAAGGCGCCTACTACGACCAGGCCTCCACCAAGGAAGCCATCACCTACTTCGAGGACTACCTCATCCAATTCCCCGGCGACTCCGGCGCCGGCACGGCGGAAAAAGGCCTCGCCGACATGAAGACCATGCTCGCGCAGAGCAAAATGATCCTCGCGGACTACTACTACAAATACCGCAAGAACTACACCGCCGCGAAAGTCTTCTACAACGAAGCCATCACGACCTACCCGGATTCGCCCGTCGCCGCCCGCGCCCGCAAGATGCTGACCGACGTCGACGCCCACCTCGCCGGCCAGCCCGCTCCCGCCGCCAAGGACGAGAAGCAGCCCGCCGCGCCGAAGAAGAAAAAGCGCTTCTGGCTCTTCTGAGCGACGCGCGTCGCCCATGCGCCTCGCTGCCCTTCTCTCGTTCGTCGCTCTCGCCCTCGGCCTCGTCTCCTGCGCGAACTACCGGCTCGGCACCGGCGCCGAGCCGCGTTTCCAGACGCTGCACGTCTCCGTTGCAAAAAGCGAAACCCTGCTCCCGCAGGCCGTCGCGCTCGTCACCACGCAGGTGCGGGAAGCCTTCCTCAAAGACGGCCGCGTGCGCCTGGTCGATTCGTCCGCCGAAGCCGACGCCGAGCTGACGCTCACGCTCGAAGATTACCATCGCGAGCAGACCGTCGCCCGTGCCGACGACACCGGCCTCGCCCGCCGCTACGACCTCATCCTGCAAGCCCGCGCCACGCTCACCGATCGTCGCGACAAGAAAATCGTTTTCGCCAACCAGCCGCTGCGCGCCACCCGCGGCGCCTTCACCGACAGCGGTCAGCTCCAGTCGGAATACCAGGCTCTCCCGCTCCTCGCCGAACAACTCGCCGAGCGCACGCTGCATGCGGTGCTCGACACCTGGTAACGCCGTCTCGACATGCCCCGCGCGCCGAAGCCCCGACTCAATCGCGAGTGGCATCTGGCGCACCGCATGCCGCCCCGCGCGCCCCTCGACCAGCGCATCGTCTGGCATCTCGAGCACCGCGAAAACTGCGCGTGCCGCCCGATCCCGCTAAAACTGCTTGGCGTGCTCCGCGAGCGCGGCTTGCTTTGAGCCGATGCCGCTCTCGCCTGTCCTCGCCCCGTCCCTCCTCGCCGGCGATCACGCCGCGCTCGGTGCCAGCGCCAAAATCGCCGCCGACTCCGGCGCGCCGTGGCTGCACCTCGACCTCATGGACGGACACTTCGTCCCGAACCTCACCTTCGGCCCCGAAGTGCTCGCCGCGCTCCGCCGTGCGGGCGTGAAGACATTTTTCGACACGCACCTGATGCTCGCCGAGCCGCACCGCTACGTCGAAGCCTTCGCCAAAGCCGGCGCCAATCTCATCAGCATCCACATCGAGCCGAGCTACGATCACGCCGCCACGCTCGCCCGCATCCGCGAACTCGGCTGCCAATGCGGCCTCGTGCTCAACCCCGGCACGCCCGCCGACTCGATCCGCGCGCTTCTGCCGCAAGTCGATCTCGTGCTCGTGATGACCGTGCAACCTGGTTTCGGCGGCCAGCCGTTCCGCCGCGACATGCTGCCGAAGCTCCAGCAGATCGACTCGTGGCGTCGCGAAGGCGGCCTGAATTTCCGCCTCGAGGTCGATGGCGGCATCGACCTGAACACCGGCGCCGAGTGCCGCGCGGCGGGCGCAGACACGTTCGTCGCCGGCACGTCGTTCTTCAAGGCGAGCGACCGAGCCGCATTCGCCGCGACAATGGCTCGCTGGTAGCGCCGGTCTCCGACCGGCGAGTCTGACGTCGTTCGTCCCTTCGGTTCGCGAGCAACACCCAAACGGCCGGTCGGAGACCGGCCCTACTCCTGCCCGCGCGCGATCGCGGCGGCGCGCGCGTATTGCGCGCGGAATTTTCCTGCGAGTTCGTTCGCCATCTTCACCTCGTCCACTTTGTTCTTCGAGCCGAGCGCCTGCTTGATCTCCTTCAGCACGCGATCGTAGCTGACGACCGACAAATCCTGCAACGCCGCCAGCGCGCGTTCGCGGCGCGCCGCCTCGACACCGGGCGCATGGATCGACCGCCACGCCTCGCGCAGCTCGTCGTGCGTGTCCTGGCACATTACGCGGATGACGAAAGCCATCTCGCGAAACACGCCGCCGCTCCACTCCGGCCGGTAGATCAGCGGATCTTTCTGCGCGAACGGATTCGCCTCCGGATCGCTGCGATCGGCGCGCCACTCGGCGTGCGCGTAGTAATCCTTGCGCACCGGCAGGCGGCGCAACGCGTAGCGCTCCGGGCCGGTCGGCGTGCCGGGCTTTTCGTTCCAAAGATGCTGTCCCTCCATCGACATCACGAACTCGACGAACGATTCCGCCACGTCGCGATGCGGCGCGCCGCGGAGCACGCCGATCGGATCGACGGAACTCACCGTGCCTCCCGGCGGCGAGATGTAGCCGAGCCGGTTCGATCCGCCGCGCTTGCTGGCCGACTCGGCCTGCGCGCGACCGTAGAAGTCGATGCACATGCCGACGGCGCAGTTGCCGACCGAGACGTCGATCGGCGGCTTCTGCGAGGTGTCGGTGAAGTAACGCGAGTTCGCACCGACGAGCTGCAACACGCGCAAGCCGTCGATCCAGCCCGCGCGCACCGCCTGGGCCTCCAGCGCTTTCGCGTCGGTCGTCGGCTGCGCGTCGTGCAGGGCTTTGAAGTGCCGCTGCATCCGTTGCTGGATGACGTTCTCGAACGCCTTGGCAATCGAGCCGCTCTTCGTCGGGTCGCAAAGCGCTACCTCGCCGTAGAAGCGAAAATCCGTCAGGTCGTCCCACTGCTCGGGCTCATGCGCCGCGCCGAGACGCTGCAGCGAATCGCGATTGAAAATGATGCCGTAGGAACTGAGCACGCAGCCGACCCACAGGCCGTTTTTGTCCCAATACTCCTCGCCTGCGTAGAGCCGCGGAATCACGTCGTCGGTGAACCACTCGGCGTGCTTCTTCACGATCCGCGTCGGCACGAAGCGCCCCGCCGTCGCCTGTTTCGCGAAGTCGTAGGTGCCGCCGCCGAAGAACAAGTCGATGCCGCAGCTCACATCCGAGGCGAGGAACGCCGCGCGCGCCTCCTTCACGATCGCCGGCGCGTCGGCGGCCAGGCGGCCGTTCTGCGAGCCGGCTTGCACCTCGGCGCTCCACGGTTTGCCGAGTTTGTTGACCCAGTGGTTCTGGAACGCGGTGATGTATTCGCCGTCGAGGAAACGCGCGATCTCGCTCGTGCCGCCGAGCACACGCCAGTCGATCGCCACGGTGCGGCCGGTGTGCGCCGTATACCAGCGCGCGAAGGCCTGGCCGAATTCGTAGCGGATCGCCTCGTTGTGCGGCGTGACGATCACGAGCGTGTCGTCGGCCTTCGCAACCGTCGGGGTCGAGTTCGTGCGCAACGCAAACGGCAGCGCCAGCACCACCAGCAGGGCCAGGACGATGAGCGCGCGTTTCATGCGGGGAGGCGGCCGGCGACGGCAAGGTGGCCCGCGACCTCCGGGCGCGGGAATACCCGTCCTCGGAGAGGCCGGGCGACCCGGCGGTCATAGACCGCCGCTACAGCCAGCGATGCCTTCGGCGCGTGCATGTTCACGCCGTCAACACGACCACGTCCTCCGGATGCACGGCGGCGTAGAGCTCGCCGCGCGCGGAGCCGTCGACGAAGCGCGGATTGCGCTCGAAGATTTTCAGGCGCGTGCCGTTGTTCGACGTCACGAAATCATACTGCGCCACCTCGCCGAGGTAGATCGACTCGCCGATGCGCCCGCGCACGAAGTTGCGCGGCTCGGGGTCGCGGTGGAGCTCCCAGCATTCGGGGCGGATCGACACCGTGACGTCGGCGCCGACCGCGGGAGCGCTGCTCGGATCGCCGAAGATGCCGTCGAATCTGCCGACCGGCGTCTCGACTGTCACGTAGCCGCCGGCAGTGCCGAGCACCTTGCCGGGCAGAAAATCCGTCTCGCCGATGAAGTTGGCGACGATCGTGCGTGTCGGACGCTTGTAGACCTCGCGCGGCGCACCGACCTGCAAAATGTGGCCGTGGTCGAGGATCGCCATGCGGTCGGCGATCGAGAGCGCCTCCTTCTGGTCGTGCGTGACGTAGACCGTCGTCAGTTGAAACTCTTTGCAGACGCGGCGGATTTCCGTGCGCATCTCGAGGCGCAGTTTCGCGTCGAGATTCGAAAGCGGCTCGTCGAGCAAGAGACAGCGCGGCCGGATGACGAGTGCGCGCGCGAGGGCCACGCGCTGCTGCTGGCCGCCGGACAACATGTTGGGTTTGCGCTCCGCGTATTTCTCCATGCGCACGGACGCGAGCGCATCGTCGACGCGTTTCTTGATCTCCGTGTCGGACACCTTGCGCTGGTGCAGGCCGAACGCGACGTTCTCGGCCACGGTCATGTGCGGCCAGAGCGCGTAGCTCTGAAACATCATGCCGGTATTCCGCTTGTGCGGCTCGAGGCGCGTGACGTCCTCCTGGCCAAAAAGGATCTGCCCCTCCTCCGGAATGTAGAACCCCGCGAGGCTGCGCAGGAGTGTGGTCTTGCCGCAACCGCTGGGTCCGAGGAGGAAAAACAGCTCGCCCGGATTGATCGTCAAGTCGAGGCCGTGCAGCGCCACGACATTGCCGAATCGCTTGGTCAGTTGCTTAACCTGGATCGAAATCATGGAGAGTGCGCGCGTCCCCGCGAGGCAACCGGCCGGTTTTCGCCGAGTCAAAGTCAAAGGCGCGAAACCGCGCGTTGTAACAGTTGCCAACGGGCCGCGAATGAATCTTAAAGCGCCATGGCCCGCACCAAGCCGACGATTCCCGAGCTCAAGCACCTCGACCACGTGCTCGTGAGCGAAACCGCCATCCGCCGCCGCGTCACCGCCCTCGCCGAGCAGATCAACCGCGCCTATCGCGGCAAAGACCTCACGGTGATCGCCGTCGTGAACGGTGCCCTGATTTTCACCGCCGACCTGCTGCGGCAAATGCGCTCGCCGCTGCGCCTCGACTGCATCCGCGCGTCCAGCTACCACACCGGCACCGCCGCATCGGGGAAGCCGGTCATCATCGACAATCTCAAGCTCGACATCGCCGGCCACCACCTGCTCCTCGTCGACGACATTCTCGACACCGGCAACACGCTCTCCGCGGTGAAGGAATTGCTCCTCGCCAAAAACGCCGCGTCCGTTCGCACCTGCGTGCTGCTCGACAAAAAGGCGCGCCGCGTCGTGCCCTTCGAGGCGGAGTATGTCGGCTTCGAGATTCCGAACGAATTCGTCGTCGGCTATGGCCTCGATTTCAACGAGCGCTACCGCAACCTCCCCTGCATCGGCGTGCTGAAACCGAAGTTCTACTCGGGGAAAGTCTGAGCCGGGCGCGCTGCTCTGCGAGCGACGTCGACTGGTAGCGCGGTGCTTTACCGCGCTGAAAATCCTCCCGCGCGGGCTAAAGCACCGCGCTACTCCGAGCCGGCGCTCGCGTAAACCGTAGGAGCGGCTTTACGCCGCGATTGCCTCGTTGCGTGCGCCGTGTCGCGTTCGGATCGCGGCGTAAAGCCGCTCCTGCAACGAGCCAGCGCGCTCCGACCTGCGGAAAAGATGGCGGAGGGGAGAGGATTCGAACCTCCGAGACCCTTTTGGGGTCTGGGTCTTTAGCAAAGACCTGCCTTAGACCACTCGGCCACCCCTCCGTCGGAGTGGAGCGCGTAAGAAAGAGCGCGCGTTCGCCGAGCGCAAGGCATTTTCCTTCGCCCGCGGATGCTCGCGGGTTTCGCGCCGCCGCCGCTCGGGGAAGCGTCTCGAGCGGCGCGGAACGGAGTCCCCGCTCTACCCTCACCGGTCGATCCGCAAGCGGAAGAACGCGCTCGTCGCCGTGCTCAACGGCACGCGACCACGCCATGTCTCGACGCCGCTGCTCGTCGAGACGAACTCGTGCGTCACCGCCGCCGAACTCCAGCTCGTGAGGTTCGTCGAGAACTCCACCGTGTAAGTCACGTCCGTCGCGCTCGCCGGCCGCGTGTAGGTGAACACCCAATCGCTCGCCGTCGTGCTCGCCGCCGGCACGCCCACCGTGCTCGCGCTGCGCGGATTCAGCCCGAGCGCGTATTCGACCAAATTCGCCAAGCCATCGCTGTCCGGGTCGGCATTCGGTCCGCTCACGCTGCTGTCGGCCAATTCGCCCGACGTGAAATTCGCCGCGTTGAACGCCGCGTAACCGGTCAGCTCGGCGATCGTGACCGTCGCACGCTGGTTTGCGCCGGGGATCGCGCCGCCCACCAGCGGCTGACCGAGTTGCACGAAGAAATTCTCGCCGGCGTCCGCCACCGCGTCGGTCGTCAACGGCACCGCGATCGTCTTCGTGGCGGTATCGCCGTCCGCCCAAGTCAGCGTGCCGCTCGTGCCCGTGAAATCGCTGCCGCCCGTCGCCGTGCCGGCGAGCGTCGTGTAGCCGACCGTGAGCGCACCCGCGCCGCTGCCGCTGCGCGTAACGCTGAGCAGCGCCGTCGCGCCTTCGTAGCCGCTGGCGGTGAGCGACGCGAGTTGCACGACGCCCGGCGCACCGGCGAGCGGCCCGGCGAATTGCCAAAGCGGCCGCGTCGAGCTCGATGACTGGAACGTCGCCACATCGCCGCCCAAGGCGACGCGACCCCCGGACAGCAGCGCGAGATCGCGCACGTTTTTCGCCGTGAGGCCCGCGGCAAAACCGCCCGCCGCCGCAAACGCCGAATCGACCGTCCCGGTGGACGAGAGCAACGCGACGCGGTTCACCGTGACTCCGCCCATCGTGACGAACGTGCCGCCGGCCAGCACACGCCCGTCCGGCAGGTAAACGAGCGAGTTGACGTCGCCGTCCGACGTGAGCGCGGCGGCGAACGACGTGTCGAGCGAGCCGTCGGCGTTGACGCGAGCGATGCCGGGGCGCGCGGTGTTGTTGAACGCGGTGAACGTGCCGCCGATCAAAATTTTTCCGTCGGGCTGAACCGCGATCGACTTGATGCTGCGCAGCGAAGTCGTGGTGCCCGCCAAATGCGCTCCGTAAGCGACGCCGCTGAACGTCGCGTCGAGCGAGCCATCCGCGTTCAGCCGGCAGAGCCCTGCCTTGAACGGCTGGGAAGCGCTGAGGTAGCACTGGCCACCGGCGATGATTTTCCCGTCCGCCTGCATCGCGAGCGACTCGAGGCGCCAGCCGCTCGACCCTTGAAAATCCGGTCCGACGAACGACGTATCGAGCGAGCCATCGGCGTTGAGCCGCGCGAGATATTCACGCGCGGTGCCATTGAACGTCGTGAACGTGCCGCCGATGATGATCTTGTTGTCGGGCTGGATTAGCACGGCGTAGATCGTGCCGTTCGCACCGGTGCCGGGATCGAAGCTCGTGTCGAGCGAGCCGTCGGAGTTCAGCCGCGCGATGCGATTGCGCGCCGTGCCGTGCATCGCGGTGAACGCGCCGACCGCGACGATCTTTCCGTCCGGCTGAAGCGCGAGGTCGTAGACCGGCGTTCCGGTCGTGCCGCCATCGGCGGCAAACGTCGCGTCGAGCGTGCCGGTGGCGCCGATTTTCGTCAGGCCGGTGCGCGCGTAGTTGTTGAAGTCCGCGTCCTGCACCGAGGAGAAATAGCCGCCGAGCACGAAACTCCCGTCGGGCAACGGCAGGACTTTTTCCACCGCGTTGTTGATGAAGTCGGACGTGAAACTCGGGTCGCGCACACCGGGATCGAGGATCGTCACCGTCGCGCCGGTCGCGTCATCCAACGTGGCGCCGACCGGATTCGTGAGCGTCACCGTGAACGTCTCGCCCGTCGTCTCGGTCACCGCGTCGACCGTGATCGGCACCGTGATCGTGCGGCTCGACGTGTCGCCGTCGCTCCACGTCAGCGTGCCACTGGTCGCGGTGAAGTCGGTGCCGCTCGTCGCTGTGCCGGATGCCGTCGCGTAATCGACCGAGAGCGCGCCGGACGAGTTGCGCGTGCGCATCACTGTCAGCGTCGCACTACCCGTGGTCTCATCGACAATCAGACTGGTCGCGGACCACTGCACGAGAGGCGTGAGACCGATCTGCACATCGAGGTATTCCTCAGCACCGCTGCCGCCCTGCGCGAGCGGTTTGATCGTGATGCCGCGTGCGGTGTCGTTGAGCGTCGCGCCGATCGCGAGGCCGGCGTCGCTCGCGCTCGTGCCGGGTGTCGTCAGATCGAGGAGGTTGCTTTGCTGATTGGAGTTGTAGCCCCAGAGGATGTAGGCGCCGCCGTCGAGACTCGTGTTGCTTGTGGCGCGACGGTAACCGATCCAGTAGTCGCGCGTCGCGTCGCGGACGATTTTCAGCGCGCGGGCGTTGGCTAGGTCGGCGGCCGCGGCGTCGAAGCGATACACGCGATACGTGCCGGGCGCGGCGATGGTCGAGACCGCGGTGTCGGGCAGCCATAGCAGCACGCTTTTGTGCCACGGGTTGAAATCGAGCGTGCTGTCGCCGTTGATGCCCATCGTGTCGAAGATGTCGCCGTATTCCGTCGACGTGCCGCTGGCGGAAACCGGATTGCCGTCGGTGACCTGCCAGAGATTCGAGTGATAGAGGCCGTAGTTGTGGCCGATCTCGTGCGCGACGACGCGGAAGTCGAAGTAGCCGTTCACCCAGAAATTCGAGCCCTCGATGTTGCCGAGGCCAGCGTAGGTGATCTGCGAGCCCGGAATGACGGACGTGCCGAGAAACCGGAAAACGACGCCGACGCGGTCGTAGCCCGCGACGTTCACTCCGGCCGCTTGCGCCTTCGCGCGTGCGTCATCGTGCAGCGTCGTGTTCAAACCGCTCGTCGCATAATACGCCGCGGTTTGCGGCATGCGCAGCACATCCGTCACGTCCACGGAATCGCCGCCGCTCGTCGCCGCGATCTGCAGCGCCGTCTTGCCGAAGCTCGACTGCGTGTAGAAATCGCAGATGCCGTTCGTCCCGGTGAAGACGTTCACGATGTAGTCGTCGGTCAACGCCGCGCCGCTGTTCGGATAAGTCGGCACGCCCTGGAACCCCGGGTCGTCGAAATCCACGCGGATGATCAACACCTTCTTCGTGCCGTGCGTCCAACTCTGGCTCGGACGTCCAGTGACGCCGCTCGTGCCCGGCAAACCGTCGGCGGCGTTGACTTGCTCGGCCGCGACCAGATCGGCCTCGAGCCGACGCAGGTGCGAGACGTTGTCGAGCAACTGCACTTTGCCCGCATACTCGACCGCGATCGGGCCGCCCGTATTCAGCGGCGCGCTCGCGGCGGCATCGATCGGAAACCCGGTGCAATAGGGGCAAGCGCGCTCGATCGGCCGAGTGCCGGCAACTTCGCCCGATTCGAGCACGCGCAACGGCGCCTCGCTCACCGCCAGATCGCCGTCGACGGCGATGCCGACCATCGACGTCGAATGCACCGTCGCCTGCTCGGCGCGGCGCCCGTAAACGAACGCGCGATACTCGCGCCCTTGCAGCACCGTCGCGCGGAACAGCGGCTCGGCCACCTTTTTTTCACCGGGCGCCGGGGTTATGGCATTGAGCGCCAAGTCGCCGACGCCCGACACACGCGCTTCGAGCAGATCGACGATCTCCGCCGGCAATTGCTGGCGCACGACCATCGGCACCGCCGCCGCGAGCGCGACGCGCGGATCCTGCCGGATCAGCTTCGCCAACACGGCACGCCGGGCGAGCGCCAGTCGTCGGCCGTCGTCGAGCAAACGCCCGCGCGCGTCCGCCGGCGCATGCAGATAATTTTCCGCCCAAGTCCGAAATGCCGCGAACTCCGGCGCCGTCGCGCTCGCCCACTCCGCGCCGACGATCGCGCGCCCACTCGCGGCGAGCACCGCAGGCTTCGACTCCGCCGCCACCGCCGCAGGCTCCCCCATCGGAGCGCTCGGAGCGGGCATCGGCATGCGCCCCTCGGCGACGTGACGCGCAACCGCCGGCGACACGGCGGATCGATACGCGATCCACAAGAGCGCCGCCGCGGCGACGGCGACGAGAGAAGGGCGCAATTTCATCAGCGAGAGTGACCGGGCGTGACTCTGAGCCGCGCCGCACCGAGGTAAAGGGGGATTCTCGGCACACCCCCCGCGCGCACATCGACACGCATCCCGAGCTTGGCGAGCCACGCGAAGCTGCTCACTTTGTCGCTCCCATGCCGCGCGCCGCCGCACCGCTGCTCTTCGATTTTCGCCAGCTCACCGTTTTTCGCGGCGAGCGACGCGCGTTGCACGGACTCGATCTTCAACTTCGCGCCGGCGAACACGTCGCCATTCTCGGCCCCAACGGCTGCGGCAAATCCACGCTGATCAAGACGCTCACGCGCGAACTCTACCCGATCACGGACACGCCGGGCTATCGCTTCCAACTCCTCGGCGAGGAATTCGCCGACATCACCGATTTCCGTAAAACGCTCGGCCTCGTCGCGCTCGATCAGCTCCAGAAACTCTCGCACGAAATCACCGAGCGCTCCGTCGCGGGTCTTGAGCTCGTGCTCTCCGGTTTCTTCGACAGCATCGGCCTCTGGCCGCACATGCGGCCGACGCCAGCCCAGCGCCGACGCGCGCGCGTCGTGATGCGTTTCCTCGGCGTGACGCACCTCGCCGCCCGCGCGCTCAAGGAAATGTCCTCCGGCGAACAACGCCGCTGCTTCATCGGCCGCGCGCTCGTGCACGATCCGGCGGCGCTGTTGCTCGACGAACCGACCACCAGCCTCGATCCCGCCGCGGTGCTCGAGTTCCGTCGCGTGCTGCGAACGCTCTGCCGCCGGCGCAAGAGCGTCGTGCTCGTCACGCACAACGTCGCCGACCTCGTGCCGGAGATCGAGCGCGTGCTGCTGATGCGCGACGGACGGATCGTCGCGGACGGCACGCCGCGCCGCGTGCTCAATTCGGCGTCGCTCTCAAAATTATTCGGTGCGCCGCTACGCCTCGTGCGCACGCGCGGGCACTATGATTTGATCGCGCGGTGATCGATCGGTAGCGCGGTGCTTCAGCCCGCGCCGAAAATTCTCCGGTGCGGGCTGAAGCACCGCACTACCCGAAGCCCACGCTCGCGTGAACTGTAGGAGCGGCTTTACGCCGCGATTGGTTCGGAGCGCATGCCGCGCTCGTATCGCGGCGTAAAGCCGCTCCTACAACACGAGCGACGATGCGCGTGCCGCGCGGTCCCCGTGTCGCCGCAATACCGCTCGCGCCGCGAGATAGCCGCACATGCCGTGCACGCCGCCGCCGGGCGGCGTTGAACTCGAGCAAATGAACAGCCGCGAATTCGGCGTCGCGTAGGGATTCCAGCGGATGCTGGGCCGAAAGAGAAAATTGAGCAGATCGTTCGCACCGCCGCCAATGTCGCCTCCAATCATGGCGGCATTGTGCGCCTCGAGCGCGGGCGCGCTCATCGTGTGCCGAGCGAGGATCACGTCGCGGAAACCCGACGCGAAACGCTCGATCTGCGCCTCGATGCGTTCGGTCAGGTCGAGCGTGCAGCCGTTCGGGACGTGACAGTAGGCCCACGCGACATGCTGGCCGGCCGGCGCGCGCGTCGCGTCCCATGCGGTGGGTTGTCCGGCGAGCACGAACGGCGCGTCCGATACGCAGCCGTCGGCCACCGCGCGCTCGCTGCGCGCGATCTCCTCGAGTGTGCCACCGACGTGCACGGTGCCGGCGCGCGCACACGCGGCGGCGCGCCACGGGATCGGCGCGCTCAGCGCCCAATCGACCTTGCAGACGCCCGGACCGTGGCGAAAGCGGCGCAGCCGCTCCGCGTAGCGCCGGGGCAACTCGCCCGCCGCAATCGCGGCGACCTGTGCGGGATTCACGTCGAACAACACAACGCGCGACGCCGGCAACTCGCGCAGCAAGCGCACGCGTTGGCCGGTTTCGACCGTGCCGCCGTGCGAGCGAATGATGCGTGCGAGCGCCTCGACGATCCGCGCCGAGCCGCCGCGCGCGATCGGCCAGCCGACGCGGTGCGCCGCAAGCGCGAGCACGAGACCGAACGATGCCGAGCCGCGAGCCGACAACGGCAACGAGGAATGCGCCGAGCAGCCGGCGAACAACGCTCGCGCGCGCGCCGATCGGAACTTCGCGCAAGCGTAACCCTCCGCCGAGCGCAGCGCCGCGAGACCGAATTGCATTTTCGGGAGCGCCGCGTCGGTGAGTCCCTGCCATTGCGGCCGCAAAAGCGAGTCGAGCAACCGATCGTCGAGCAACGGCTCCATAAGCGAACGCCACGCGGCGCCGTCTTCGTCCAGCGCGTGCGCGGTTTCTTCGAGCGAGTTGAACAGCAGCGCCGCGTCGCCACCCGGCAGCGGATGCGCGAGCGCGACCGGACCGCTCACCCACTCCACGCCGTGTGCCGCGAGATCGAGTTCGCGGAAAGCCGGCGAGAGCTGCGCCGTCGGGTGGACGGCCGCGCACACGTCGTGCACGAAACCGGGCAGCGTGAGCGTGGCGGTGCGGCAGCCGCCGCCGATCTCGTCCGCCGCCTCGATCACGCGCACCGACCAGCCGGCGCGCGCAAGCACAGCGGCGGCGGTCAGCCCATTCGGTCCGGAACCGACGATGACGGCGTCGAGCGTGGCGGGCATGAGGCGACGATCCGAGATCGAGCGCGTTTGGCAACTCGCGTTCGGCTCGGCTTTGAGCGCGGGATGGCGTTCGGCTGCGCCAGAGTTGGCGCGCGTCGCCTCCGGCCAGTCGGAGATTGGCCCTACTCACGCATCGCGCTTCTTTTAACGGGCAGAGGAACCGGCGTTCAGGGAAGAAACGGCGGCGGGCAAGGCGGCAAGATTCTCGATTCGCAGTGTCGCCGCGGCGGGATCTTCGCCCGTGCGGTCGCGATCGACCCAGATGCGCGCGATGCTCATTTCGCGCGCCGGACCGATGTCGTGGTAGAAGCTGCACGCGGCGTGAATCCAGTTGTCGCGCTCGACGCCGCTCATGCGCCAGAAGTGCCGGAAGTGCGCGAGCGAGGGCTTGTAGTCCTTCACGTCTTCGGCGGTGACAACGAGGTCGAACGGCTGGCGGAAACCACGCTGCGTTTGCGCGAAGAGCGCGCGGTCGCAATTCGTGAGCACGGCGATTTTCCAACCGGCGGCGCGCAACTCGGCGAGCGTGGGCTCGACGTCGGCGAAGACCGGCTGCGTGCCCCAGTTGGCGGGCAACGCATCGAGCGCCGCGGGCGCAACCGCGAGTCCGATCTCGCGTGCGGCGCGAGCGACGCCTTCGCGGAGCACGTCAGCGTAGAGGCGGTGCGGACGCTCCTGCTCGAGCGGACGCTCGTAGCGGTGATAGGCCGAGATGAGTTCGGCGACACGTTCGCCGGCGAGCGGGCGCAGGATGTTCGCGAAGCCTGTGTGCCAGTCGACGAGTGTGCCAAAGCAATCGAAAGTGATCCAGCGGTGGGACGGCATGGCGGGAGGTTGGATGATCAACCGCGCGCTGACGAGCGCGGCTGCGCGGAGTGAGCGTGGGGGGCTGGTGGGAGGAGCTTAATGCCCCGACGTTCAATTCGCGTTCGGGCGCGCAACGTCGGGGCATAAAGCCCCTCCTACCGCAAGCGCGCCTCACTCGTCGCGGTGCACGGTGGCGGGCGAGAAGGCGAGCAGAGAACGGAAGACGGAGGACCGATTTGGAGGGCCGAGCTCCCGCGAGGCCGCGGATGTGAGGCCGCGCTTGCGCGTGCTCGGCCTCGCGGGAGCTCGGCCCTCCATGAAAGCAGGTAAAAACGAAAAACGCCGCGGATTGCTCCGCGGCGTTGAAGTTAAGTGGTCGGTGAGATCTTCACTCGGTGCGGCCCGCCTTCGCCATGGCTTCGGCGGGGCGCTGTTGAACCGGCGTCCGGTTCAATAGCGGTAGTGCTCGGGCTTGTAGGGGCCTTCGACGGGCACGCCGAGATACTGGGCTTGCGCGGGCGAGACCTTCGTGAGCTTCGCGCCGATTTTCTCGAGGTGCAGGCGGGCGACTTCTTCGTCGAGGTGCTTCGGCAGGCGGTAGACGCCGACCTTGTAGCTGTCCTTGTTCTTCCAGAGATCGAGTTGGGCGAGCGTCTGGTTGGTGAAGGAGTTCGACATGACGAACGACGGGTGGCCGGTGGCGCAACCGAGGTTCACGAGGCGGCCTTCGGCGAGCATGTAGATGCTGTTCCCCTTCGGGAACGTATACATGTCGTATTGGGGCTTAATGTTCGTGCGCTTCGCGTCGGATTTGTTGAGGCGGTCGACCTGTATCTCGTTATCGAAGTGGCCGATGTTGCACACGATCGCCTGGTCCTTCATCTGGCGCATGTGCTCGAGGGTGATGATGTCGACGTTGCCGGTCGTGGTGACGTAGATGTCGGCCGTGCCGAGCGTCGACTCGATCGTGTTGACCTCGAAGCCTTCCATCGCGGCCTGGAGGGCGTTGATGGGATCGATCTCGGTGACAACGACGCGACAGCCGAAGCCCTTGAGCGAGTGCGCCGAGCCTTTGCCGACGTCACCGTAGCCGCACACGCACGCGACCTTGCCGGCGATCATGACGTCGGTGGCGCGCTTGAGGCCGTCGGCGAGCGACTCGCGGCAGCCGTAGAGGTTGTCGAACTTCGACTTCGTGACCGAGTCGTTGACGTTGATGGCCGGGACGAGCAACTGGCCCTTCTCGAGCATCTGGTAGAGGCGGTGGACGCCGGTGGTCGTCTCTTCCGAGACGCCGCGCCAGTCCTTCACGACGTTGGTCCAGCACTGCGGGTTCTGGGCGTGGACGCGCTTGAGGAGGTTCTTGATGACCTGCTCTTCGTGCGAGGAGGAGGCGGAGTCGACCCACTTGTCGCCGTGTTCGAGCTGGTAGCCCTTGTGGATGAGCAGCGTGACGTCGCCGCCGTCATCGACGACGAGCTGCGGGCCTTTGCCCTCGCCGTTCAACACGGCCTTGAGCGTGCAATCCCAGTATTCTTCGAGCGTCTCGCCCTTCCAGGCAAAGACCGGCACGCCGGCCGCGGCGATCGCGGAAGCCGCGTGGTCCTGCGTCGAGAAGATGTTGCACGAAGCCCAGCGCACGGTGGCGCCGAGTTCGACGAGCGTCTCGATGAGGACGGCGGTCTGGATCGTCATGTGCAACGAGCCGGTGACGCGCACGCCCTTGAGAGGCTTGGACGGACCGAACTTTTTGCGCACGGACATCAGGCCGGGCATCTCGTGCTCGGCGATCTGAATCTCCTTACGACCCCACTCGGCGAGGGAGATGTCTTTGACGTGGAAGTCGGCGTTTTTCGCCGGAGCGGAAGCGGTGGCAGTGGCCATGGTGATACGTGGTCTCGGGGTTATTTCGCCGGGATGGCGGCGCGGAGTTCTTTGGCCTTCGTGACGGATTCCCACGGCATGCCCTTCTTGCCGAAGTGGCCGTAGTTGGTCGTCTCGCGGTAAATCGGGCGGAGCAGGTTCAGTTGCGCGACGATGTCGGCGGGTTTGAACGAGAAAACTTTCTGCACGGCCTCGGTGATCTGCTCGTCGGAGATGCCGAGCTTCGACGTGCCGAAGGTTTCGACGCGAATCGAGACCGGGCGCGGGTGACCGATGGCGTAGGCGAACTGAATCTCGGCGTGCGTGGCGAGGCCGGCGGCGACGATGTTCTTCGCGACCCAGCGGCCCATGTAAGCGGCCGAGCGGTCGACCTTCGACGGATCCTTGCCCGAGAAGGCGCCGCCGCCGTGGCGGCCCCAGCCGCCGTAGGTGTCGACGATGATCTTGCGGCCGGTGAGGCCGGAGTCGCCCTGCGGGCCACCGACGACGAAGCGGCCGGTCGGGTTGATGAGATACTCGGTCTTGCCGTTCAGCATCTCGGCCGGGAGCACCTTCTTGATGACGTTTTCGATGAGATATTTTTCGATCGTCGCGTGCTTCACGTCGGCGGTGTGCTGCGTGGAGATGACGACGTTCATGACCTCGACGGGCTTGTCGTTCTGATAACGAACGGAGACCTGCGTCTTCGCGTCGGGGCGGAGCCAGTTCACGGCGCCGGACTTGCGGATCTTCGTCAGCTCACGGCCGAGGCGGTGGGCGAACATGATCGGAGTCGGCATGAGTTCGGGCGTCTCGTTGCAGGCGTAGCCGAACATGATGCCTTGGTCGCCGGCGCCCTGCTCTTCCGTCTTCTTGCCTTCGGCTTTCTTCGCGTCGACGCCTTGAGCGATGTCCGGCGATTGCGCGGTGAGGTAGTTATTGATGAAAACCTTGTCGGCGTGAAACACGTCGTCGTCGTTCACGTAGCCGATGTCGCGGATGGCGTCGCGAATGACTTGGTTGAGGTTGATCGCGTCCTCGATCGGCTTCGTGGTGCCCTTTTTCGGGTCTTGGAGCTTCGGGATGGTGATCTCGCCGCCCACGACGACGATGTTCGATTTCACGAACGTCTCGCACGCCACGCGGGCGGTGCGGTCGATCTTCAAGCAGGCATCGAGCACGCTGTCGGAGATCAGGTCGGCGACTTTGTCGGGGTGACCTTCACCGACCGACTCGGAGGAGAAAACGAAGTGATTGGCCATAGAATTGAGCGGCGAACAAAGAGGGCGCGCGCGGCCGCGGCAAGTAGATTATCAACGTATCTGGATTCCATGATGCGAGCTTGTGACACGCGCGGCGCCTCGGCATCCGGCTTGCGTCGTGTCGCGCGTCGCGTTGCATGACGCGGTCCCCCCATGTCCGAGCCGATTCTGAACCCCGAGGCCATCGACGCGCTACGCGCCGTCTCACCGGACGACGGTGGCGCCTTTCTCACCGAGCTGATCGACATTTTCCTGCACGACACGCCGCTGCGGCTCAAAGAGTTGGCAGATGCCACCGCCGCGGGCGATGTCCCCACCGCCACGCGCGCGGCGCACAGTATTAAAGGCAGCTCAGGAAACTTCGGCGCCGCCGGTCTCGCGCGTATCGCGCTCGAACTGGAGACCGCCGCGAAAGCCGGACAACTCGCCGAAGTCGCCGCGAAACAAGCCGCGATCGAACAGCAATTCGCGCTCGTGCGCGACGCGCTTACCGCTCTGCGCACCGCTTGAAAATGCCGCGCCTCCGCCTCTGCTTCACCGTCGCGGCCATCGCCGTTGTCGCACTCGTAACCGCGCCCGCCAACGCCGCGCTCACGTGGGCGTCGACGAATTTCTCCGGCGAGACCAAGCCGCTCCAGAAGACGCTGCTCATCGCCTACGCCTTCAAAAACACCGGCGACAAACCGGTCGCGATCCTCGACGTGCAGACGAACTGTGACTGCACCGCGGCCGCGACCGACAAAAAAGTCTACCAACCCGGCGAAGCCGGCACGCTCAACGCACAATTCACGGTCGGCGACCGCGGCGGCGCTTACCAACGCGCGATCACGGTCCTCACCGACGACGGCGCCGCGCCGCAACGGCTGACGTTGCAAATCGAAGTGCCCGAACTCGCCACCGTCACCCCGCGCGTGCGCGATTGGGCGGTCGGCGCGGCGGCCGACGAGCAGACGGTCGATGTCTTGGTGCACGACGCGATTCGCGTGAACTTCGCCGAGGTTTTCGTCTCCGCCGTAGGTTTCGCAGCGCGCGTCGAACCGCTCGAGGCCGGACGCCGCTACCGCGTTTTCGTGAAGCCGGTCTCGACCGCCGAAGCGACGAGCGCCGCAATCCGCCTCAAAGGCAAAGCCGAGTCCGGCGAAGTCGTGATCGTCAGCGCCTACGCGAACGTGCGCTGAGGCGGCGAGGCCGCATCGATAGCAGCGACGCCCTTTGGCGTAGGGCCGGCTTCAGCCGGTCCAAATGAATTCTCGCTCCCCCAGCGCGTCCGCGAACCACATCGCATTGGGCCGGCTTCAGCCGGCCCTACCTCAACCCGTTTTGAAATACCCGCGCTGCTTCTCGCTGATCGGCAATTCCGCCTTCTCCATCACCGCGAGCAAATCTTCCCAGGCATCGCGTTTGATTTTTTTCGCCGGCGCGGAGGTGAGGCCTTCCTGGCGGAGCAAATACGACGGGTGATACGTCGCGCGCAGCAGGATGCCGTTGTAGGCGTGCCACGCGCCGCGAGCCGCGCCCATTGTCTTGAAACGATCGGCGCCGAGCAGGCCGTCGACGGCGGTTTTGCCGAGCGCCACGAGCACGCGCGGCTGGATGATCTCGATCTGCGCGCGGATGAACGGCAGGCAATACGCCATCTCGTCCTGCGTCGGCGGGCGATTGCCCGTCTGAAAACCATCCGCGGAACGCGCGCCCATCTCGGGGCGCCAGTTGAGAATGTTGCCGATATAAACCTGCGAGCGCTCAAGGCCCATCGCCTTGATCATGCGGTTGAGCAACTGCCCGGCCCGCCCGACGAACGGCTCGCCCTGCTCTTCTTCGTCGGCGCCCGGCGCTTCGCCGATGAACATGATCTTCGTGTCGATGTCGCCGACACCGAAGACGACCTTCTTGCCGGCGTAGCAGTGCGCTTTGCACGTCGCGTCGTTCAGCACGATTTCGCGCAGCGCGTTCCAGCGCTCCTGCTTCGAGCCGCTCGGCAGCGTGAACGGCGGAGGCGTGCCGAGACTCGACGGCGCGTTCGTCGGCACGATGCGCGGCGGCGGAGGCGGTGGCGCGAAAGTCGACGCGGTGAAACTACGCGGCGGTTCGGCAACGGCGGCAGGCGCCGCCGCCGGCTCCTCGCTCGCGACGGCCGCTGGCTCCGCGGGCGACAACGTGCCGAGTTCGGCGCGCGCGACTTCGACGGCGCGACGGAGTTCCGCGATGCTCTCCTCGTTCACCGTGACGGTGCGGCTGCCTTCCGCTTTGAGGCGGCGCAGCTCGTCGGTGAGGCAAAGGAGGTGTTCGCGGACGTTCATGCGGTGGTGGGCATGCGGGCGGCGATGAGTTTCTCGACGTATTTGCCCAGCAAGTCGAACTCGAGATTCACGCCGCTGCCGACACGCTTCTCGCGGAGATTCGTCACCGCCATCGTGTGCGGGATGAGCCAGACGACGAGCGCGTCGCCATCGACCTCCGCGACGGTGAGCGAGATGCCGTCGATCGCGATGCTGCCTTTGTGGATCAAGTAGCGGCCGCTGCCTTCGGGCCCGCGCACCTTCAGGTAATGGTCGGCGCCGCGCTGCTCGAAAATCTCGACGCGGCCGAGCGTGTCGATGTGGCCGCTGACGAAGTGTCCGCCCAGGCGGCCGTGCGGCATCATGCTGCGTTCGAGATTCACGACCGAGCCGGGTTTCAGCTCGGAAAAGCTCGTGAGGCGCACGGTCTCCTCGAGCAGGTCGAACCAGAGATTGCCGGCGTCGTGCTTCACGACGGTGAGGCAGCAGCCGTTCACGGCGACGCTGTCGCCGAGTTTCACGTCGCTGGTGACGAGCTGCGCGGAGAGGTGGAGCGACCACGCTTTCGCGCCGCGGGTGAACGAAACGACCTGGCCTGTTTCTTCGACGATTCCGGTGAACATTTTAGGAATGGGAGCGGCAGCTAACCACGAACGAACGCGAATTGACACGAAGGAAAACGCGGGCGGTGCGTGTCATCAAAAGCTGGTCGATCCGATTTCAGGCCTCCGTGGAGGGCCCGCGTCCTCGCGGGCCGGGGTGCGTAGACGGAGTGACGTTCGCGGCCCGCGGGGACGCGGGCCCTCCCCGTCTCAGAACGAGTCCGATCGATTTGTGTGCATTCGGGCCCATTCGCGGTTTCACTCGGTTGAGTTCTGTCAGTTCAGCTTCACGCGGAGCACTTGCGTCTCGCCGCCGCGGCGCGTGAGCAGCACGAATTCGGCGCGGGCTTTGTCATTCTCGACGGCCGCGAGCTTGTCGACGGCTTCGGCGTAGCTGCGCACTTCGACGCCGTCGATCTCGCGAATCCAGTCATCGGGCCGCAGGCCGGCGTTGGCGACCGGGCTGTTCGGCCGCACGAAATTCACGACGGCGCCGCCCATCTCGGCGGGTTTCGCGCGCTGCGCCATCAAATCCGCGGTGAGAAACTCGCGCGCGGTGAAACCGAGACGTTCGAAGTAGCGGCGCTCGGACTCGCGCACCATTTTCGGCTCCTCGCCGAGCGTGACCTTCACCTCTTTGCGCTCGGTGCCGCGCAGCACGGTGAGCGTCATGACGTCGCCCGCGTTGCGCTTGAGCACTTCCTGGCCGAAGTAACCGACGACGCTGCGGTCCGGGCGCAGGCGCGGCAGCGGCTTGCCGTCGATCGCGAGCACGATGTCGCGGTCCTGCAAACCGGCCTTCGCCGCCGGGCTGTCTTCGAGGATGTCGCTAACGACAAGGCCGGACTGACGCTCGAGCTTGAGCAATTTCGCGACGTCGGGGTCGACCGGCTGCAAGCCGTAGATGCCGATCGACGTGACGGGGCGGCCGGTCGGGGACGCCGGCACGCGGTTGAGATACGGCAGGAACTCGTCGGCGAGCAGCACGACGCTGCTTTCGTCGGCGTTCACGAGCATCACCGGCGTGCCGGCCTGCGTGCGCGAGAACAGCAGGTAATTTTGTCCAAACGAACTCAGCGTCAGGCCGACAAGCCGTCCCTCGGTGTCGAAGACCGGCAGGCCCGGCGCGCCGAGATCCTGTCCGGTCAACGCGGTCTTGTTCGGCAGCGTCGTGATCATCGCGACGCGCGAGCTGAGCGCGTAGGGTTTGAAATCCTCGTCCTTGCCGCGGAGGCCAAGGCCCCAAAGTTCCGTGCCGAGCGGCGGCTCGGGTGCTTTCGCGAAGGACGTGATCGGTTTGAGTTTCGCGAGCAGGCCGTCGGTCGCGCGCACGAAGTGGAAGCCCGTCAATTCGTCCTGTCCGAGATACTTGGCCGGCGTCGATTCGTCCTGCTCGGGCAGGTAAACTTTGAAATCCTTGAGCTGGTCGACGCCGAGGCCGCTCGGGATGTTCGCGCCGGGAATGATGATCGTGCCGCGATCGTCGACGACAGTGCCGGCGATCGTGACCTGGCGGCGTTCGATCTCGGTCTGGATCGTGAACTCGACCGCAACGATCGCCTTCAGACGCTCCGGCAGGAGCGAGGCGAGGTCGGCGGCCAGCGCGTGCAGGCTGAGCGTGACGGCAAGAAAGGCCGCGGCGGCGCGGCGGGCGGTGGTCATGGTTTGAAAACGTAGAGCGCGATGCGACGGTTGCGCTGGGCTTCGACGAGCACGGGCTCGGGTTTCGCTTCGTAGGCGGCGTGGATTTCCTTCAGGCGGGTGAGATCGTCGATGGCTTCGCCGCCGACCTTGGTGATGATGTCGCCGCGCGCGATGCCGGATTGCGCGGCCGGATAGCCGGGCTGCACGCCGATCACGAGCACGCCGCTGGCGTCGGGCAACTGGTTCTCGCGCGCGTAGGCGCGGGAAACTTTGCGGACACTCAGGCCCCATTTTTCGAAGGCCCATTCTTCGCCGACGCGGCTCTCGAGTTTTTCGGTGGTGGCGGTGAGCGCGAGCGATTGCGCGCCGCGTTTCACCGCGAGTTTCACGGCGGAGCCGACGGGCAGGCTCGCGATCAAATTCTGGATCGGCGGGAGTTGCTCGGGAAAACGGCCGTCGAGCTTTGTGCCGTTGAGCGAGAGGACGATGTCGCCCGGACGCACGCCGGCGCGCGCCGCGGGCGAGCCGGGATCGACGCTGTCGACGAGCAAGCCGGTGTTGACGGCGAGCGAGTAGAACCGCTCGAGGTCCTGCAACTCGCGCGGGCGGATGCCGAGGTAGCTGCGCGTGATGCTGCCGTTTTTCACGAGACCCTCGGCGACGCGTTGCGCGACGGCGGCGGGGATCGCGAACCCGAGATTGTCCGCGCCCATGTAGGTGCGGGAATTGATGCCGACGACCTTGCCGTCCTCGGTGACGAGCGGGCCGCCGCTGTTGCCGGGATTGATCGCGGCGTCGGTTTGCAGCCAGGTGTTGAACGAGCCCGTCTCGTAGCCGCGCACGGCGCGCGAGTCCTCGAAGTAGCGGCGGTGATTCGAAATGATGCCACGCGTGACGGTGCGCGTGAGACCGTGCGGCGTGCCGACGGCGTAGACGGTCTGGCCCGGGTAAAGTTCTTCGCTGTCGCCGAAGTCGGCGTGCGCGAAGGCGAGTTTGCGCGCCTTCACTTCGTCCATGTTCAGCCGGATGACGGCGAGGTCGGTCCAGTGGTCCCAGCCAACGAGTTTCGCGCCGACGCGTTCGAGGCTGGCGAGCGTGACGGAGATTTCGACGGCCTGCGGGCTGGCGACGTGGGCGTTGGTGAGGATGAGGCCGTCGGCCGAGATGATGACGCCAGAGCCGATGCCGCGCTCGGTGCGCTTGGTGCCCTCGTCGAAGGTCGTTTCGGTCACGTCGATGCGCACGACGGCATCGAGCAGGCGCGTGAAGCCGCGACTGACGCCGGCCGCTGCGACCGAATTTGCGGCATAGAAAAACCCGGCCACCAAAACGACCGGGAGGATGATTGACGGTAATGGCGATTGCCGCAAAGTGACGGATTTCACGTGAAGCCCACTGATTGCACAGACTACGACTTTCTCAAGATTGAGCCACATTGGCAGTCAATCTGGGAGCAGACCCGCCCGTTTCGAGCCGAGAATGGCTCGACCAAGCCGAAATACTACGTGCTCGACATGTTCCCCTACCCGTCCGGCGCGGGTCTGCACATCGGCCACCCGGAGGGCTACACCGCGACGGACATCCTCGCCCGCTACAAGCGCGCGAAGGGCTTCAACGTGCTGCACCCGATCGGTTGGGACGCGTTCGGCCTGCCCGCCGAGCAACACGCGGTGAGAACCGGCACTCATCCCGCCTCGAACACGCAGAACAACATCAAAAATTTCCGTCGGCAAATCAGGGCTCTCGGCTTCTCCTACGATTGGGAGCGCGAGGTCGACACGACCGACCCGAAATACTTCCGCTGGACGCAGTGGATTTTTCTCCAGCTCTTCAAAAAGGGCCTCGCCTACGTCGACGAGCGCCCGGTGTGGTGGTGCCCGGAACTGCGCACCGTGCTCGCGAACGAGGAAGTCGTCGACGGCAAGTCCGAGGTCGGCGGTTTCCCGGTGGAGCGGAAAAATCTCCGCCAATGGGTGCTGCGCATCACGGCTTACGCCGAGCAACTCATCGACGGACTCAAGGACGTCGATTGGCCCGACTCGACGAAGCGCATGCAGGAAGCGTGGATCGGCCGCAGCGAAGGCGCCGAGGTGTTGTTCAAATTGGAAAACGCCGCGCTCGGTGACCTGAAGATTTTCACGACGCGCCCCGACACGCTGTTCGGCTGCACTTACATGGTGCTCGCGCCCGAGCACCCGCTCGTGCCCGGCCTGACGACCGACGCGCAGCGCGAGGTCGTGGACGCTTACCGCAAAGCGACCGCGTCGAAGAGCGACGTTGATCGCATGTCCGACGCCGCGAAGGAAAAGACCGGCGTCTTCACCGGCAGCTACGCGATCAATCCGGTGAACGGCGCGCGCGTGCCCATTTGGATCGCCGACTACGTGCTCATGGGCTACGGCACCGGCGCGATCATGGCCGTGCCCGCGCATGACGAGCGCGATTGGGATTTTGCGCACCTTTTCAATCTGCCTGTCCAAAAAGTTATTGCAGGCGGCTCGGGGCCGAACGACTGGACCGCAACCACGGCCCGTATTGTGCGCGTCGGTGGCGAGGTGAGAAAGGTCGATATGCGCCTAGCCCTTGAAGGCGAGATGATCGATTCAGACTTCCTCGATGGGAAGACCACATCTGAGGCGCGCACCGCGATTATTGATTGGCTTGAACAAAATGGTCGCGGGAAAAGACGCGTGAACTACAAGCTCCGCGACTGGCTGTTCTCGCGTCAGCGTTACTGGGGCGAGCCGTTCCCGATCGTTTGGGTCAGCGAAGCCGACTACGCGCGCGCCGCGACAGTGCGGCCGGAGTTGCCGAAGAATCCGGTGACCTTCGTCGAAGGCGGCGGCGTGCAATACGCGTTGCCGCTCCCCGAAGTCGCGCTGCCGTTGCAGTTGCCCGACGTGCAATCGTATTTGCCCAGCGGCACCGGCGAGAGCCCGCTCGCCAACGTGCCCGCGTGGCTCGAAATCTGGTTCAACGCCGAGACCGGTGAAGCCGTGCCCGCGTCGCAGGCAAAGCCCGCCGGCGACGCCTGGCTGCGCGGCCGTCGCGAGACGAACACGATGCCGCAATGGGCCGGCTCGTGCTGGTATTACCTGCGCTACCTTGATCCGCAGAACGCGGAGACGTTCGCCGGCAAAGACGCGCTTGCTTACTGGGGCGTGCCCGACCTCTAC
The DNA here is from genome assembly GCA_016187945.1 of Opitutia bacterium. Taxonomy (GTDB): domain Bacteria; phylum Verrucomicrobiota; class Verrucomicrobiia; order Opitutales; family Opitutaceae; genus Didemnitutus. The sequence continues at coordinate 19,265 of JACPIT010000003.1, read as the reverse complement.
GTCGGCGGCGCGGAGCACGCGGTGTTGCACCTGCTCTACGCGCGTTTCTGGCACAAGGTGCTGTTCGATCTCGGCGCGGTGCCGCAAGCTGAGCCCTTCAAAAAACTCTTCCACCAAGGCATCATCCTCGGCGAAGACGGCGTGAAGATGTCCAAAACCCGAGGCAACGTCGTGAACCCGGACGACATCATCCGCGATTACGGCGCCGACACGCTGCGCCTCTACCTGATGTTCCTCGGGCCGCTCGAGGCGATGAAGCCTTGGAACCCGAAGGGCATCGAGGGCGTGCATCGCTTCCTCCGGAAATTCTGGCGCGAGTGCATCGGCGAGGACGGCAAGTTGAACAGCCGCGTCTCCGACAGCGCCGCGCTCACCGCCGACGCCGAGAAACTCCGCCACGAGACGATCAAGAAGGTCGGCGAGGATCTCGACGCGATGCGCTTCAACACCGCGATCTCGCAGATGATGATCTACGTGAACGCGCTGCAAAAAGAGCCCGCGCTCCCGCGCATCGTGTTGCTGGAGTTCGCGCAGATGCTCGCGCCCTTCGCGCCGCATTTCGGCGAAGAACTCTGGACGCGCCTCGGCGGCACCGGCTCGGCGATGGCGGCCGCTTGGCCGATGTTCGACCCAGCCAAACTCGTCGCCGACACGATGACGATCGTCTTCCAAGTGAACGGCAAACACCGCGGCGACGCGCAAGTGCCGGTCGCCAGCAGCGAAGCCGACCTCATCAAGATCGCTCAAGAGCACCCTAAGGTCGCCCCGCACCTCGCCGGCAAAGCGCTGAAACGCACCATTTACGTTAAAGGCAAGCTCTTGAACCTGCTTGTTGCTTAGGATTTTAGGCGCACAAAAAGTTTCGGTTTAAGGCTTGATGTAGGGGTAAACCCCTATTTATCTCGCCGACATCGGGCCTTTCTCCGGTCCGCCAAACCTCCTGCGCCATGAAAACTCTCCTCCGCCTTCTCGCCGCTGCGACTGCCCTCGCCGTCCTCGCCGCGCCGTCCGCGTTCGCCCAACGCCAACTCGGAAAAAAGAAGGGGCCCACGAGCAAGCTGTTCCTCGCCGAAGCGGTCGGTGAAGGCAACATCACCACCGAAGGCAAATCGCATACGCCGAAACAAGCGACCGCGTTCGACGCGCCGGGCACTGTGATCGAGACCGGCAAGGATTCGCACCAAGCTTTCGTCTATTCGAACGGCACGGGGATGCTCGTCGACGAAAACACCCGCGTCGAAGTCGACCGTTTCGTGCAGGAGCCCTTCCGCCCCGATCGCGAGAAGACCAACGAAATCGAACCGTCCATTTCGCAAAGCGACGTCTTCGTGTCGCGCGGCCAGGTGAACATTTGCACGAGCCAGCTCGTCTCCGGCTCTACGATGAATTACTCCACGCCGAACGCCTCCGTGAACATCCGCGGCGGCAAGATGGCCGTCTCCACCAACGGCACCGAGTCCACCATCTACCTGCTCGATGGCGACGTGACCGTCCGCACCGGCGGCAAGGACACCGGCGGCACCCTCCTCCGCCCCGGTGAAAAAGCGACGATCCGCCCCGGTCCGCCCGGCCGTCCGCCGATCGTCACCGTTGCGCCGATCGAATCGAGCATGATGTCCTCCCTCGACGATAAAGTCGGCGCCGCCTGCTCGGCCAAAAAGACCGTCTCCTTCGAGACGATCGAAAAAAAGTCCGAGTTCGGCGCCGAGGGCGAGCCGCAGCAAGAGACTCCCACCGGCAACACCCCCGCCAACAACGAAACGCCGGCCACGACCGACACGCCGACCGAGGAAATCGTCGCCACGCCCACGACGCCCGCCAATCCTCCCACCAACATCACCGTCAGCCCCGACCGCCTCCCCGGCGGCGAGTGATTCCCCGCCACCAGTGTCGCCTCGCTCCTACCGTCGAATCGCCGCCTTTTGCGTCCTCGCTCTGCTGTGCTCGCAGCAGAGCGTTTTCGCTTTGCTGAACATCGACGGCACGCGGAATCAGGTGTTCGTCTTCGGCAACATCACCTTCGCCTACGACTCGAACATCTTCTCCTCCGGGACCGACGAGTCGGGCGACTACATCTACAGCGCCTCCGTCGGCGTCGAACTCAAACGCCGCGCCGGCATCATCGCGGTGAACGCCCGTGCCGTGTTCGATCGCCAGGAGTTTCAGAAGAACAAAACGCAGTCCGCGTGGAACCCGACGTTCTATCTCGAGTTCAACAAAACCACCGGCCGCACCACGGGCGCGATCACGATCAACGCCTATCGCTCCTCCCGCGCCGACAGCGCCGTCAACCTCCGCACGCAGACCTGGAATTTTCCACTCGGCCTGAACATCAAATACCCGATCAACGACAAGTTCTACGTCACGTCCAGCAGCGGCTACCTGAAGCGCAGCTACACCGACGGCTCGGGCCTGCTCAACTACACCGACTACAGCGAGTCGATCGACCTCCTCTACGTCTTCACGTCGAAGACCGACGTCTCCGTCTCATATCGCATCCGTGTCGGCCAGACCACGCTCGACACCACCACCGACCAGGCCCTCATGTTCGGCCTCGTCAACCAGATCATCCCGAAACTCAACGGCGCCGTGCGCCTCGGTTTCCAACGCCGCACCGTCGACAAGACCGGCGGCTCCTTCAACCAAATCACCGCCTCGACCGACGTGACGTGGATCGTCACGCGCAAACTCAACATCCAAGGCGTCGTCTCCCGCGACTTCTCCACCACCGCCGTCGGCGGCTCCGTCGATTCCCTCTCCGCCCAGCTCCGCGCCGCCTACGACTTCAGCCGCCGCTACCAGGCCAACGGCGGCCTCGGCTACGGGCGCAACCGCTTCCTCGACGGCACCACGCAAGGCCGACGCGACGAATTCTTCAGTTGGGACGTCGGCGTGACCCTCAACTGGAGCGAGCACCTCCGCGCGAGCTTCTCCTATAACTACCTTCACAACTGGTCCACGCTCAGCTATTCGGATTTCGAGCGCTCGGGCTACTCGTTGGACATCTCCTCCCGTTACTGACGCCATGAAAACGCTGCTGCGACTCACCTTTCTCGCTCTCGCGCTCACGTTCAGCGCCGCCGGCTTCGCGCAAACGAACCCCGCCGACGCCAAGAAGTCCTACGTGCATCATCTCCAACTCGCCGACCGCGTCCGCGTCGCCGTTTACCAGGAAGACGATCTCACGACCCTCGCCCGCATCGACGCGCGCGGCATCGTCAACCTCCCGCTCGTCCAGGAAGTCCAACTCGGCGGCATGACCATCGTCGAAGCCCAACAAACCGTCGAGAAAGCCTACCGCGAAGGTCGTTTTCTCCGCGCCCCGCAGGTCACCATCAGCGTCGAAGAATACGCTCCGCGCGAAGTCTCCATCCAAGGCCAGATCCGCAACCCCGGCCGCTATCCGCTTCCGAACGAGTCCTCCTACACCATCGTCGAACTCGTCACGAAGGCCGGCGGCATCAGCGATATCGGCAAGGGCTCCGCTGTCACCGTCACCCGCTTCCTGCCCGACGGCACCAAGAAGGTGTTCGTCGTCGACGTCGACGCGCTGATCAAAGGCAAGAAAGACGCCAAGGCCGACGACAACATCCTCCTCATGCCGGGCGACAGCGTTTACGTGCCCGAGCGCCTGATCTAAACTCTCCAATGTCCTCACCTCTCACCGCTCCGCCGCCGGACCAGAAGAAGTCGTCTCTGCACGGTAACGACGAGCACGTCGTCGAACGTCGCACGCTCCGCGACTACTACATCATCCTGCGCGAGCGCCTCTGGATCGCCTTGCCCATCGCGCTGCTGGTCGGCGTTTCGCTCGGCTACTACCAGGCGCAGGAGCTGCCCATGTATGCCGCCCAGGCGACGATGCAGTTCGAGCGTCCCGAGCGCGTCGTGCTCAACACCGAAGTCATCGACACGAGCGTCCGCACCGAAATCGACCTCACCACCTATCTTCGCCTCCTCGAGACCGGCAAAATCCGCGCGATGGTCGTCCAGTCGCTCACACCCGAGGAAGTCCAGAAACTGCAACGCCCCTACCTCAAGGAGCTGCCGCCCGGCTCTGCGCCGCCGCCCGCCGCTGCCTGCGTTAGCACCCCGAACATCCAGTCCCTTCGCAACAGTTTCATCATCCAGATTAACGTCACGAATCGCGACCCCGAAGGCGCGGCGATCATCGCCAACGCCTACGTGAAGCAATTCATGCGTTACCTCATCGAGTATTCCGGCGGCAAAAACGAATACGCCATCGACTACCTGAAAACGCGCGCCGAAGACCTCCGCCGCGAATCCGAAGCCGCCGAAGGCCGCCTCCAGGAATACAAGCGCAAGAGCAACCTCGTCTCCCTCTCCGCCAGCGTCGACATCGTCGCCGACCGTCTGAAGTCCATCAATTCCGCGCTCACCACCGTCCGCCTCGAACGCCTCAACCTCGAAGTGCTCCAGAAGCAGATCGAGCGCATCAAGTCCGAGAACGGCAATCTCCTCGAAGTCGGCTACATCTCCACCTACGGCACCATCCCCGGCCTCAAAGCGCAGCTCGCCGAACTCACCAAGACTCAATCCGTCCTCAGCGAGCGCTACCTCGAACGTCATCCCAAGATGATCGACCTCGCCAACTCGATCGACGTCCTGAATCAGCAGATTCAGAAAAACATCGAACAGGCGATGGCCGACCTCAACGCGCAATTCACGAAGGTCAAAGACTCCGAAGCCTCCTTCGAGCGGGAATACAAATCCGCCGAAAACGACCAGCTCCGCCTCGGCGAACTCTCCGTCGAATTCAAATCCCTCGAGAACCAGGCCGCCGTCGCGAAGAACAACTACATCCAGATTCTCGACCGCCTCAATCAGACCACCACCTCGAAAAACCTCGAGAACATCCCCGTCAAACCGCTCGACGCCGCCACCCCCGCCGGCGCCCCGTTCACGCCGAACATCCGCAACATCGTCAAGACCTGCACCGGCCTCGGCCTCGTCGTCTTCGCCGCCGTCGCCGTCGGCCTCAGCTTCCTCGACGACCGCGTGAAGAGCGCGTGGGACATCGAAGGCTTCATCGGCGTCAATCTCCTCGGCATCATCCCCGAACTCGCCGACATCCCCGAAGGCGAGAAGCACAATCTCGTCACGAGCAACAAAACCTCCCCCGGCTCCGAAGCCTTCCTCAGCGTCTACAGCTCGGTGAAGATTCAGTCGAAACTCGACTTCCCGAAATCGATCCTCGTCACCTCCACCATCCCCGGCGAAGGCAAGACGATGATCTCGTGCAACCTCGCCGCGTCCTTCGCCCGCCACGGCAAACGCGTGCTCCTCATCGACTGCGACATGCGCCGCCCGATGCTGCACCGCCACTTCAAACTCACCAACGAGACCGGCCTGATCGCCTGGTTCGAAGCCGGCGCGAAGATCCCCGACGACCCCGTCTCCGACGCGACGCTCGGTCTCACCAAGGTCGACGAAAACCTCTTCCTCCTTCGCTCCGGCGGCCGCTCCAAGAGCCCCACCGAACTGCTCGAGAACCCGATCTTCGGCCAGTTCGTCGAGTCGCTGAAGCACCACTTCGACCTCGTCGTCATCGACTCCCCGCCGATGGGCGCCGTCACCGACTCGCTCCTCATCTCCGCGCACACCGACGAAGTGATCTACGTCTGCCGCTTCAACCGCGCCTACCGGAAACACATTCGCCTCTACATCAAGTCGCTCCGCGACGGTAAAAACGAGTTGCTCGGCGTCGTGCTCAACGGCCTCTCGCCCCGCCGCATCGAGTATTACTCGAACTACCGATACTACCGCAGCTACAAGAAATACTACGGCTCGCAGTCGTAGCCCGGTTCGTCACCGCAAACCCACCCACGAAGCCGCGTCTCCCCGACGCGGCTTTCTCTTTTCCCTGTAGCAGCCGCCGTGAGGCGGCTGGGAATTCCGCCGTCATCCCACCCGCGAACTGATCGCCGTTTCCCGCGTAGCAGCCGACGTGAGCCGGCCGAAAAAAGCGGCCCCGATTATCCTAAATTACGCAGTTGAAACGCGGAGCGCGGAGGACGCGGAGTAGCACGCGGGAAAATCCGCTCCGGCAGGACTCACCTGCCGGGCGAAGGGCCGCGGAGCGGAATGGTCGGAGCTTTTTCTCTGTGCTCTCCGCGTCCTCCGCGTTTCAACTGTGCTTTCTAGGATCGTCCCAGCCAACTCGTGCCGCCGGCCGCGACGCAATGGACCGCGCCACGCGCGACGGCCGCGCCCGCGCGCAACTCCCCTCGCTCCACGTCCCACCGACCTCGCGCTCGCCGCCCCCGCAAACCGCCATTGCCACGCTCCCGCCTCCGCCTTTCAGTCCTTCCGCCCTTCCGCCTTTCGTCTCCCGTGGATTCCCTCTCCGCCTTTCTCCCGCCGACGTTCGACGCCCGCCGCCCGATCGCGCTCATCGCCGGCCGCGGCCATTACCCGCTCTTCACCGCCAACGCCATCCGCGCCGCCGGCGTGCCGCTGCGCCTCATCGCGATCGAGGAAGAGACGATGCCCGAACTCTTCACCAGCGTCCCCGCCGCCGAGCGCATCGAGGTCAACGTCGGCCAACTCGGCAAGATGCTTGGCGCGATCCGCGACTTCGGCGCCGGCTACGCGCTCATGGCCGGCCAGGTGAAACCCAAGCGCCTCTTCCACGGCCTCACGCCCGACCTGAAAGCCGCGCAGATCCTCTTCTCGCTCAAACGCCGCAACGCCGAGACGATCTTCGGCGCCATCGCTGCCGAGATCGAGAAACTCGGCGTCACGCTCCTCGACGCCCGCGCCTTCATCGACGACCACCTGGCCCACGCCGGCCCGATGGCCGGCAAGAAACTCCCCGTCGACCGCGAGTATCTCGACCACGGCATCCACATCGCCCGCGAGATCGCGCGCCTCGACATCGGCCAAGGCTGCGTCGTCCGCAAAGGCACCGTCCTCGCCGTCGAAGCCTTCGAAGGCACCGACGAAATGCTCCGCCGCGCCGGCACGTTCAAGACCGACGAGACGCTCTTCGTCAAAGTCGTGAAAGAGAAACAGGATTTCCGCTTCGACGTCCCCGTCTTCGGCCTGCGCACGCTCGAGACGATGCGCGAAGCCGGCCTCGCCGCCGCCGCGCTCGAAGCCGGCAAAGTCATCGTCCTCGATAAGCCCGCCGTCCTCGCCCAAGCGAAAACCTGGGGCATCTCGCTCTACGGCTTTTGAGCAGAGGAGCCATTCTGCATCTGTAGCGGCGGTCTGTGACCGCCGACGATATACAAGCAACGCTCGCCCGGCGGTCACAGACCGCCGCTACAAGAAAATGAGACGATCCCCTGAGCCCGCGCGACACGCTCGCCGCTCTTGCACTTTGCAGGCGCACACGCACATTTCGCCGTCATGAGTGACGTCGTCGAAGTCGGAATCAAAGGCCTCATGCCCACGGCCAATGGCTGCGCCGTGTTCCTCGGCAACGACGAGAAAACCTTCGTCATCTACGTCGACCCCAGCGTCGGCAGCGCGATTTCGATGACGATCAACAACGTCAAAAAAGAGCGCCCGCTCACGCACGATCTCATCGGCCACATGTTCCTCGGCTTCGGCATCAGCCTCGAGCGCGTCGTCATCAACGACGTCAACGAAGGCACCTACTTCGCCCGCATCATCCTCACGATGCAAAACGAGCTCGGCCGAAAAATCCTCGAACTCGACTCGCGCCCGAGCGACTCGATGGTGCTCGCGCTCCAGCAGAAGCGCCCGATTTTCGTCACCCAACGCGTGTTCGACGCCGTCGAGGACATGACCGAAATCCTCGAGCGCGTCCTCAAGCAGCAAAAAGAAGAGCAGTCCGGCGAGGAGGATCAGTAACGCCGGCCTCAGTCGGCCCCGCCGCATGATCCCCGCCGCGTCCACGCCCAACGCCGGTGAAGCCAGCCGCGCGACTTCGCCCGCGCGCACTCCGCTGCCACTGCCCATCGTCACCGGCCAGCCGCTCACCGCGCTCGCGCCGATGCAGGATGTCACCGACCTGCCCTTCATGCGCGTCATGGCGCACTACGGCGCGCCCGACTATTTCTTCACCGAGTTCTTCCGCGTCCACGCTCAGTCGCGCCCGGAGAAACACATCGTCCGCTCCATCGTGGAGAACAAGACCGGCCGCCCCGTCTTCGCCCAACTCATCGGCGAAGACGTCGGCCACATGGTCCGCACCGTCCGCGAACTCCTCAAGCTCCCCGTCGCCGGCATCGACCTGAACATGGGCTGCCCCGCGCCGAAAATCTACAAGAAGAACGTCGGCGGCGGCCTCCTGCGCGATCCCGCGAAAATCGACGAACTCCTCGGCGCCCTCCGCGACGCGATCCCCGGCCTCTTCACGGTGAAGATGCGCATCGGCTTCGACTCGACGGAAAACTACCGCCGCGTCCTCGACCTGGTCGCGAAACACCGCGTCGATCTCCTCAGCGTCCACGGACGCACGGTGAAGGAAGGCTACCGCAGCGACGTGCACTACGATTTCATCGCCGAGGCCGCGCGCGCCGTGCCCTGCCCTGTGCTCGCCAACGGCAACATCACCTCCGCCACGCGCGCCGCCGCCGTGCTCGCCGAAACGCGCGCCGCCGGCGTGATGATCGGCCGACACGCCATTCGCAATCCGTGGATTTTCCGCCAGACGCGCGAGCGACTCGCCGGCCAGACGCCGTTCACGCCCACGCTCCGCGACGTCCGCGGCTACATCGAACATCTTTATCGCGAAACGCGACAACCCGACATCCCGGAAGCCGCCCACGTCGCGAAGATGAAGAAGTATCTCAACTTCGTCGGCCAATCCGTCGACGCCCAAGGCGCGTTCCTCTACGACATGCGCCGCGCGATGACCGAGGCCGAACTCTTCGCCGTCTGCGACCGCCACCTCCTCGCCGACCCGGAGCGCCCGTTCGCCGACGAGCCCTACGCCGGCGTCATCGCCCGCCCGAATTGCGAGACGCCGCATGAGAGCTGCTCGCTCGACACGATCACCGCGTAGCCGGCGTTTTCACCTCATCAACAGCGCGAGCTTTGCCGCCGTCGTAGCGGAATTCGTGAGAATTTCGAGGCTCTCCCTTCGCGCGAGCCTCTCGGCCTCCGCTACGCCGCGACTCCGCTCAGTCGCTCCACGCCTGCAATTCCACAAGATTTCCCTCGGGATCGCGCATGTAAACCCAGGTGACCTTGCGTCCGTTCGCCGCCGTCGTGACGGCCTCGCCGTGCTGCGATCCGCCGGCCGCCAGCACACTCCGGCGCGCCGCTTCCACGTCCGCCACGACGAACGCGATGTGCCCGAAGCCGACGCGATTCGGAGTCGCGAGCGAGTTCGCCGCATTCCGCTCGTAGGAAAAAATCTCCAGCGTCGGCCCGTTCTCGTCGTGTCCCGGCAGACGCAAGTGCACGCCGCGCATATGCGCGCCCGGCAATCCCGTGCCGCGCTCGAGCGCCTCGCCGTGCAAGTCCCGCTCGGTGCCCGTCGCGGTGCAGCCGAACGCCTCGGAGTAAAACTTCACGAAGCGGCGCCAGTCGGCCGCGACGAGATTCACATGTCCGAAACGCGCGCCGCTCACGTCACTCCAAGCCCAGCGTCTTCCGGCCGATGTCGGAGATCATCTGCGGCGTCCACTGCGGATCCCAGACGATGTGCACCTTCGCCGACTCGACGGTCGGCAGCGCCGCGATCTTCGCGCGCGCGTCTTCTGCGATCACCGGCCCCATGCCGCAACCGGGCGCCGTCAGCGTCATTTTCACTTCGACGGCGTGACCGCCGCTCGGCGTTTTCTCGACCGCCATGTCGTAAACGAGTCCGAGATCGACGATGTTGACCGGGATCTCCGGATCGAAGCAGGTCTTCAGCGTATCCCACACCGCTTGCTCGCTGAACTCGCCCACCGCCGGCGCGTGTGCGTCCGCAGCGCCGGCCGCGAATCCGCCGATCGCGCCCGCGTCCTCTCGTGCGATGCGGAAGAGCCCTTGGTCGGTCCGCACCGTGACATTCCCGCCCAGCGTCTGCGTGATGAACACGTTCAGACCGGATGGCAGCGTGAGTTTGTCTCCAGCGGGAATGGCGGTCGCCGGCGTGTCGCGGAGGAGCGTATGCACTTCGTTCATGCGCCGCTCACGATGCACGCCGCCGGGCGCAGCGCAACTGCGCTGTCGGCCATCTCGCCCATCTCCGTCGTAGCGGAAACCGTCAGGCTTTCGCTCGAATCGGCGCGCGCGAAATTCTGACGAATTCCGCTACTCCGCCCCGCGCCGGCTCGAAAATGCTCAGACCCGAAAAATGCGCCCGCCGCGACTCGACCTTATCGCAGATTCAAATTGAACGGTAACCGCGCGTAGATGCCTTGCGGGTCGTTGTAGCGCGTCAGTTCGTGCAATTCCGCCGTCGCTTGCTGGATGAAAACGCCGAACGGTCCCTCGACCGCCTGCTCGCGGCGATGCTCGTTAAACGCCTCCGCGAGCGCTTCGGCGAAGGGCTTCTTCCGCGGCACTTCGACCACGCGGAAGCTGTCGCCGAGATTCGCCTTCTGCGCGGCATATTTGATCGCGTCGTTCAGGCCGCCGATTTCGTCGACGAGTCCGAGCGCCTTGCCCTCGGTGCCGGACCACACGCGGCCTTGGGCGATCTCGCGCACGGTCGCGAGTTCGAGTTTGCGCGACTCGGCGACCTTGCTGGTGAACTCCTCGTAGATCCAATCGACCATGCGCTGGAAGAGCGCGAGCTCTTCCTCGGTCTTCGGGCGCACGATCGTGCCGGCGTCCGCGAATTTTCCCGTCTTCACCACATCGAACGTCAGGCCGAGCTTGTCGTTCGCGAGGCCTTGGATGTTCGGAAACATGCCGAAGACGCCGATCGAGCCCGTGATCGTGGCCGGCTCCGCGAAGATGCGGTCGCCGTAAGTCGAAATCCAGTAGCCGCCCGACGCCGCGAGCGAGCCCATCGAGATGATCACCGGCTTCTTCTCCCGCGCGAGGCGCACTTCGCGCTGGATCATCTCCGAGGCCGACGCGCTGCCACCGGGGCTGTTCACGCGAAACACGATCGCCTTCACGTTGTCGTCGAGCCGCAGCTTTCGCAGTTCGCGTGCGACCTTCGCGCCATAGACGGTGTGCTCGTCGTTGCCCTCGCCGTCGACGATCGCGCCTTCGGCGTAGACGATGGCGAGCTTGCCCTTGCCGCCTGCCGTAACCTTGACGGTATCCGAGCGTCGCGCCGCGAGTCCGTCGCCGCTCACGAGCTTCGCATATTCCTTCAACGCGATCTGCTTGAACGTTTCCTTCGAGCCTTTGCGCCCGGTATCGGCCTTCAAGTCCTCCAGCACGACGTCCCAATACGCCGCGCGGTCCACGAGCTTCGCGTCCGCTGCGGCTTTCCCGCGCAAAATACCCTCGGCATCGATCGTCTTCTGGAGCGTGCCGGCGGCGAGGCCGCGGCTCGTTTCGATCGCGCCCACGAGTTCCGCCCAAATGTCGTCGAGCAGCTTCTGGGTCTGCGCGCGATTCTCGGGGCTCATGTCCTTCCGCGTAAACGGCTCGACGGCGGACTTGTATTTGCCAACGCGCGTCACTTGCACGCCGATGCCGAACTTCTCGAACGCGCCCGCGAAAAACATCGGCTGCGACGCGAGTCCCGGCATCAGCACCGCGCCATAGGGATCGATCGTGATCTGGTTCGCGACCGACGCCACGTAGTAGTCGCGCGTGCCCGCGTAGGTCAGGTAAGCCTTCACCGGTTTGCCGGACTTGCGAAACGCCGCGAGCGCATCGCGCACCTCGCGCAGCGCCGCGAAACCCGAACCGTAGTTCGCCGCTGAGATTTGTCCGGTCACGAACACGCCCGCGATGTCCGAGTCGGCGGCCGCGGCTTGGAGCGCGCGCGTGACTTGGCGAAGCTGGAGATTGTGCGCGCCCTTGCCGCCGAACGCTTCGGCAAATTTCTCGAAGCCCTCCATCTGCTCGGGCGAGTCTTGGATATTCGCCGAGAGGTCGACCACGAGATACGAGCCGTGCTCCACGTGGACTTTCTTGTCCCCCATCGACGCGAGCACGCCGACGAAAATGAAAAAGACGACGACTGCGCCGAAGCAAAATACGAGCAACGCGGTCAGCGTCGCGAAAAACGACGTGAAGAAATTCTTCATGCGCCGGACGCTACTCCCGGTGCCGGCGCCCGCCAGTGAAAATCGTTCTCAGGCAACCGGCTGGGACGAGCGGCGCGCGCGCTCCACCAACGGCATCCGCCCCGATGCGCGCCCCGGCATTCTTTCCCTTGTGCCGGCGCGCTCGCGCCATAGCTTGGCCCTCCCTCATGAGCAGCGAGAAGCAGGAACTCCTCACCACGAATCGAAAAGCGCTGACGATCAATCTCGACGGCACGCGCTACGGCACGATCGCCGAGATCGGCGCCGGCCAGGAAGTGGCGCGCGTGTTCTTCCAGGCCGGCAACGCCTCCGGCTCGATCGCAAAGACGATGTCGGCCTACGACATGACGTTCAGCGACGCGATCTACGGCAAGGCCCCCCGCTACGTCTCGCGCGAGCGCCTGCAGACGATGCTGCACCACGAATACGCGCTGCTGAAGGAGCGCCTCTCCGACAAGCGCGGCGAGCGCACGAGTTTCTTCGTTTTCGCCAACACCGTCGCCGCCAAATCCGCCAAAGTCGCCGACGGCCACGGCTGGCTCGGCATCCGCTTCCAACACGAGGCGCTCGCCGAACCGAGCGAGATCATGATTCACGTCCGCATGTGGGACAAAAAAAACGTCCTCCAGCAGGAAGCGCTCGGCATCGTCGGCACCAACCTCATTTACGGCGCCTTCTACTACCTCGACGACCCGGAGAAACTCATCACGTCCCTCGCCGACAATCTCGGCACCGACCGCATCGAGGTCGACATGCTGAAGCTCACCGGTCCGGCCTTTAAGCGCGTCGACAACCGCCTCCTCGCCCTCTACCTCGTGAAACACGGCCTGACCAACGCCGTGCTCTTCTCGCCCGCCGGCGACATGCTCCAGCCCTCCGAGGCGTTCTACGGCCGCCCCATCCTCGTCGAGCGCGGCAGCTTCCGCCCCGTCACGCACGTCAACGTCGACATGCTCAACTGCGCCACCGCGCAATTCCTCCAGGAGCCGACCGTGAAGGGCAAAGACATCGTCGTGCTCATGGAGATCACGATGAACAATCTCCTCGCCGGCGGAGAGCTCGACGTCGCGGACTTCCTCTCGCGCGTCGACATGCTCGGCCACATCGGTTTCACCGTCCTCATCTCGAATTACTCCGAGTTCTATCGCCTCTCGACCTACTTCCGCCGCTACACGAAGGAGATGATCGGAATCGCCCTCGGCATAAACAACCTCCTCGAGATCTTTAACGAGAAATACTACGAGCACCTCGAAGGCGGCATCCTCGAATCGATGGGCCGCATGTTCCGCCACGCGGTGAAACTCTACGTCTACCCGATGCGCGCCGCCGCCTCGGCCAAGCTCATTACCTCCGGCACCGCGAACCAGGACTGCGCCGATACCGCGCCCGCCGAACTCATCACCGCGAAAAATGTCCACGTCGCGCATCACCTGCGGTTCCTCTACCGCCACCTGCTCGAGAACAACAACCTCGACTCGATCAGCGGCTACAACGAGGACTACCTCACGATCTTCTCGCGCGACGTGCTGAAGATGATCAAAGCCGGCGATCCCGCGTGGGAAAATCTCGTGCCCGCCAAAGTCGCCGCGGTGATCAAATCGCGTCACCTCCTCGGCTACGCCGAGCCGAAGCCCGCCGCCGCGACGAGCTGAAGATCGAGCGGGACCGCCGCATCGCAAGCCGCGCGCTTCCATCGCGCAAACGCTCCCGCGCGACCGACGTCCCTCTCCGTCGTAGCAGCCGACGTGAGTCGGCTGTCCCTCGCACTTCGACTATGCGCTCGCCGCGCGCCGAAATTCCGTTCCGCTCGGAACCGCCACCACGGAACGGCGATATCATATCGCCGCCCCAACGTCGTAGGCTGCGCGCTCGCAGTGCAACTTTCCCGCGCGCGTCACTCCGCCTTCGTCTCGCCTTCGCTCTCCGCGACTGCGGGCGCGTCGCCGCCCTCGGCCACCACCGGCGCCTGATCGAGCGTCATCTGGCTCGGCTGCGTCTCGTCGAGCCCCATATCGGAATCGTTCGCCGGAATCGGCTGGTTGGACGTGTTCAGCCACGCATCGATCTGCCGCGGCGACAGCACGTCGGACGCCGGCAGCTCGTCGAGCGACTTGATGCCGACAAATTCCAGAAACGCGTCCGTCGTGCCGAACTGCGTCGGGCGGCCCGGCAAATCCGCGCGGCCGACGACGTAGATCAAATCGCGCTCGAGCAGCTTCGCGATGCCCGCCTCGGCCGACACTCCGCGGATTTGCTCGATCTCCGCGCGCGTCGCCGGTTGGCGGTAAGCGATCACCGCCAGCGTCTCGATCGCCGAGCCGGTGAGGCGCACCGGCGGCGGCTCGTTGCGCAGCAAACGCACCCAGCGCGCGTAACGCGGATGCGTCACCAGCCGCCAGCCGCTGTGGCTCTCGACGATCAGCACCTCGCTGTTCGCCGCCTGCAATTCCTTGGAAAGCTCGTCCATCGCCTCGCGAATCTGCGCCGTGGTGATGAGCGACGGCACATCGCGATAAATATCGTCTTCTTCCGCGGGCGGCACGATCGCTTCGGCGGCTTCCGCTGCCGGCGCGACCTCGGCCATCGCCGGTTGCGCGCTAGTCTCGGCCACCGCCTCATCGCCACCAACCGTCTCGCCCTCAGCGACGGTTTCGCCTTCAGACACGGGCGTATCGCTCGCTTCGACAGCCGTCTCGCTGCCCGGCTCGGCCGCCTCGGCGTCGCTCTCGAACGGCAGGCTGTCCGCCTGCTCGTGGAACCGCGAGAAAGCGGTCTGAATGTCTTTCACCGCGAGCGGTCCGTTCGAGGCGAACAGCATCACTTTGAGAACACGTTTGAGATCGAAAGCCATGTGGAAGCCCACGAGTGAGCGTCGCGCCGCGCGGGCTGACAATCCCGAAGTAGCGCCGCTTCGCCCCCCCAATAAATCCCAAACGCCAATCGCCAAATCCCAAAAGAATCACCAATTCCCAAAATCAAAAATCACCGCCTTGAAGTTCCCCTGGGGTTTGGGGTTTGGGGTTTGGGGTTTGGGGTTTGGGGTTTGGGGTTTGGGGTCGTTGTGACGCTTTTCGCGCTAGCCGCCCCGCCAGTCCGAGGCTACCTGTTGACCCCTCATGAGCTGGGATCGCTTCAAGTCACTCTACTTCCACGCACCGAAGCTCGGCTTCGGTCTCGATATCTCCCGGATGCCGTTCCCCGACGGCTACCTCGAATCGATGGCCCCGCGCCTCGAAAAGGCCTTCGCCGACATGGCCGCCCTCGAAAAGGGCGCCATCGCCAACCCCGACGAGAACCGCATGGTCGGCCACTACTGGCTGCGCAACGCCGAACTCGCCCCCACGCCCGAGCTGCGCGACGCCATCACGCGCACCGTCGACTCCATTAAGGAGTTCGTCGCCGCCGTGCACGCCGGCGACATCGCCCCGCCCTCCGGCGGCAAGTTCAAGGACCTCCTCGTCGTCGGCATCGGCGGCTCCGCCCTCGGCCCGCAACTCGTCAACCACGCCCTCGGCCGCCCGAACGGCCGCCGCGACAAGATGCGCGTCACGTTCTTCGACAACACCGACCCCGACGGCATGGACTACGTGCTCGCCGAACTCGGTTCGCGCCTGAAGCAGACGCTCGTCGTCGTCATTTCCAAATCCGGCGGCACCGTCGAGACGCGCAACGGCATGCTCGAAGCCGCCGCCGCCTTCAAGAAAGCCGGCCTCGATTACCCGAAACACTTCGTCGCCGTCACCGGCGACGGCTCGAAGCTCGACCAGACCGCGCAACGCGAAGGCTGGCTCGCGCGCTTCCCGATGTGGGACTGGGTCGGCGGCCGCACTTCCGAACTCAGCGCCGTCGGCCTCCTGCCCGCCGCGCTCCAAGGCATCAAGATCGACCAGATGCTCGCCGGCGCCGCCGCGATGGACGAGCTCACGCGCAAACCGAAGCTCCGCGAAAATCCCGCCGCCCTCCTCGCGCTCATGTGGTATTGGGCCACCGACGGCCGCGGCGCGAAGGACATGGTCGTCCTCCCCTACAAGGACCGCCTGCTGCTCTTCTCGCGCTACCTCCAGCAGCTCGTCATGGAGTCGCTCGGCAAGGAGTTCGACCTCGCCGGCAACGTCGTGAACCAAGGCATCGCCGTCTACGGCAACAAGGGCTCGACCGACCAGCACGCCTACGTGCAACAGCTCCGCGAAGGCGTGAGCAACTTCTTCGTCACCTTCATCGAGGTCCTCAAAGACCGCTCGGGCGACGCGCTCGAAGTCGAAGCCGGCGGCATCACCAGCGGCGATTACCTGCAAGGCTTCTACCTCGGCACGCGCGACGCGCTCTCCGAAAAGGAACGCCACTCGATCACCGTCACGGTCGCCGACGTCTCGCCGAAAACCCTCGGCCAACTCATCGCCCTCTACGAACGCGCCGTCGGCCTCTACGCGTCGCTCGTCGGCATCAACGCCTACCACCAGCCCGGCGTCGAAGCCGGCAAGAAGGCCGCCACCGCCGTCATCGCGCTCCGCGGCCAGATCGTCGCCGCCCTGAAGGCGGCGCCCGGCCAGCAGTTCACCGCCGACGCACTCGCCGCACAAATCGGCGAAGCCGCGAAAGCCGAACTCGTCTTCAAAGTCCTCGAGCACCTCGCCGCCAACCCCGGCAGCGGCATCGAGAAGACCGCGAAGAAGCCCTGGTTCGAGAGCACCTACGCCGCGAGCGCGTGATCGCCGTGCCGCACCTGTGGGCCAGCTCGCTTGCGAGCGCCTCATCAGCGCGTGCAAGCATGCTGGCCCACCGTGTCGACCGCCCCTAGTGATCTGACATGCCCACGCGCCTGCTCCTCGGAACGTTGACTGCCTTGATCCTCGCCGGCGCCGTCGGCACCGCGTTTTTCTACCACCGCTCCGAGCAGCACGCCTCCCGCGTCGCCACGCTCGAACGCGACCTCGCGCTCGCCCGCACCGAGGCCGCCCGCGAACACGACCGCGCCGAGAAGCTCCTTGCGAAAGCCAACGAGCTCGACACCCACCTCGGCAACGCGAAGACGCGCACCACGGCCACCGAGACGAAAAACTCGCAGCTCGCCCGCGAACTCATCGCGACGAAATCGTCCCTCACCGAACGCGAGCAGCGCCAGATCGCGCTCCTCGCCGAAATCGAGTCGCTGCGTCAGCAGATCAAAACCGCCGAAGCGAGCACGCCGACCGGTATTCCCGCCTCCCGCGTCGATCTTTCCGGCACGACGAGCGAAACGGTCACCACGACCGCGACCGCCTCCGCCACTGTCTCGGCCGGCCCGCTCCCGCCGTCGACGGCGGTGGTGACACACGACGCCGAGCCGTCCACGCAGGCCGCTTCCACGCACAGCGTCGACATCGCCGCCTACCGCGAGCGCATCGGTGCGCTCGAAGCGCAACTCACGGAGCTGCTCACGCGCGCCTTGTCCGAACCGGCCCCGTCCGCCGCCCCCTCTTCGCCCGCCGCCAGTGAACCGACGCCGACCGCGCAAACCGCTCCGCCGCACCAAGTCGTCCGCGTCGGCGCGCACGATGCCTTCGTCGTCGTCGACTACGGCCGGGACGAAGGCGCGGCAATTGGGGATGAGCTGACGCTTTACCGCGGAACTGTCGTCGTCGCCCGCGTTCAAATCTCCGACGCCCGCCCCCGATTCTCGATCGCCCAAGTGTTGCCCGCCGGATTGAAACGGCAGTTGCAGCCCGGCGATTTTGTCCTAATAGCCAAATGAGCATGCCCAATCTCCGCAAAGCCCTCCTCGCCCTGGCGCTCGCCGCCCTCGCGCTCGCCGGACTCGCCGGCTGCACTTCGCCGCAGCAGGATTCGTCGATCCCGTGGAGCCGCCCCGCCGATTGGGAAGGCCGCATCCCCGGCATGGGCAAGTAAGCTGCGCGACGGCCCGCCATGACCGCGCCGGCCGCGCCCGCCTCCTCCGCTGTAGGAGCCTGCTTGCAGGCGACCCGATCGAGCCTGCAATGACCGCACCGGCCGAGAACCCCTCGCTGGTCCCGCAACCCGGCCACCTCTACGTCGTGGCCACGCCGATCGGCAACCTCGCCGACCTCACCGAACGCGCGCGCGCGATCCTCGCCGCCGTCGACGTCGTCGCCTGCGAAGACACGCGCACCACCGGCGTCTTGCTGCACCGCTTCGGCCTGCACAAGGAACTTGTCCCCTACCACGAGCACAACGAGACCGAAGCCGCCGACCGCCTCGCCGACCTCGTCGCGATGGGCAAATCCGTCGCCGTCGTCAGCGACGCCGGCACGCCCGCGCTGAGCGATCCCGGCTTCCGCCTCGTCCGCGCCTGCCGCCGCCGCAACCTGCCCGTGGTCCCCGTGCCCGGCGCCAGCGCGCTCACCGCCGTGCTCAGCGCCGCCGGCCTGCCGACCAACGGCTTTCTGTTCGCCGGTTTTCTCCCCGCCAAATCCGCCGCGCGAATCGCGTTTCTCCAAAAATACCGCGACTTCGACTACACGCTCGCGCTCTACGAAAGCTGCCACCGCATCGACAAATTCGCCGCCGAGATCGTCGAGCACCTCGGCCCCGGCCGCGTGATCTGCATCGCGAAGGAGATCACGAAGCTCCACGAAACCTTCCTCGTCGGCCTCGCCGCCGACGTGCAAGCGCGCCTCCTGAAAGGCAGCCTCAAAGGCGAGTTCGTCGTCCTCATCGCGCCGAAGGATTTCACGCCGTGAGCGTGTATGTGTCGGCACACAGCCGCAGGCCGCGCCGCGTGCGTGGCCATTTTTCGACCACGGATCGCACGGATGTTCACGGATGCCGCATCGTCCGCGCAGCGTGATCCGTTGAATCCGATTCCATCCGTCCAATCCGTGGCAAGAAAACTGGTCGCTCGCGGCATGCGCCACGAGTGACGCAACGGAATCGGCTTATTCGATAGGGCGCGAACGCCGGGCGCGCCGTGAACGTGTTGCGGCGGGCCCAGCGGTCCCGCCCTACCTCACGCGGCCGCATCTAATACTAACGTCCCCTAGCTTATGGACTTTAGACTGGAGCGCCAGAGTTTACCTGGGCCGCGAGCCAGTGGTGGATGAGGCCCGCCACTTTGGCCGGTGGAGTCCATTGCCGGGAGGCGGCGAAGAGGTGGTCTTCCAACCG
>JACPIT010000015.1 GCA_016187945.1 Opitutia bacterium | reverse complement strand
GCCATGGCCGGCAACCTCACCGTGCAGCTGCGCGATGTCTCCAAGGTGGCGGCCGCCATCGCCCACGGCGACCTGGCCCAGAAGATCACCGTCGACGTCAGGGGCGAGATCCTCCAGCTGAAGGACACCATCAACACGATGGTCGAGCAGCTCCGCTCGTTCGCGTCGGAGGTGTCGCGCGTCGCGCGCGAGGTCGGCACCGAAGGCAGACTCGGCGGTCAGGCCGACGTGCGCGGCGTTTCCGGCACCTGGAAGGATCTGACCGACTCGGTGAACTTCATGGCCGGCAACCTGACCTCGCAGGTGCGCAACATCGCCGACGTCACCAAGGCTGTCGCGAACGGCGACCTCTCGAAAAAAATCACCGTCGACGTGAAAGGCGAGATTCTCGAGCTGAAGAACACGATCAACACCATGGTCGACCAGCTCGGCTCGTTCGCGTCCGAGGTGACGCGCGTCGCCCGCGAGGTCGGCACCGAGGGCAAACTCGGCGGCCAGGCGCAGGTGCGCGGCGTCGCGGGCACGTGGAAGGATCTCACCGACTCCGTGAACTCGATGGCCGGCAACCTCACGGCCCAAGTCCGCAACATCGCGGCCGTGACGACCGCCGTCGCCAACGGCGACTTGTCGAAGAAGATCACCGTCGACGTGCGCGGCGAAATTCTCGAGCTGAAGGACACGATCAACACCATGGTCGTGCAACTGAACTCGTTCGCTTCCGAGGTGACACGCGTCGCGCGCGAGGTCGGCACCGAAGGCAAACTCGGCGGCCAGGCCGACGTGCGCGGCGTCTCCGGCACCTGGAAGGATCTCACCGACAACGTCAACTTCATGGCCGGCAATCTCACGGCGCAGGTGCGCAACATCGCGACCGTGACGACCGCCGTCGCGAATGGCGACTTGTCCAAGAAGATCACCGTCGACGTGAAGGGCGAAATTCTCGAGCTGAAGGACACCATCAACACGATGGTCGACCAGCTCAACTCGTTCGCGTCCGAAGTGACGCGCGTCGCGCGCGAAGTCGGCACCGAGGGCAAACTCGGCGGCCAAGCCGACGTGCGCGGCGTCTCCGGCACCTGGAAGGATCTTACCGACAACGTGAACTTCATGGCCGGCAATCTCACCTCGCAGGTGCGCGGCATCGCGAAGGTCGTGACCGCGGTCGCGAACGGCAACTTGAAGCGCAAGCTCACCGTCGACGCGAAGGGCGAAATCGCCGAACTCGCCGACACGATCAACAACATGATCGACACGCTCGCGACCTTCGCCGAGCAGGTGACGACGGTGGCGCGCGAAGTCGGTGTCGACGGCAAGCTCGGCGGTCAGGCTTCCGTGCCCGGCGCGGCCGGCACGTGGAAGGACCTTACCGACAACGTCAATCAGCTCGCTGCGAACCTCACCACGCAAGTGCGCGCCATTGCCGAGGTCGCGACCGCCGTCACGAAGGGCGATCTCACGCGCTCGATCAAGGTCGAGGCCTCGGGCGAAGTGGCGGCGCTGAAGGACAACATCAACGAGATGATCCGCAACCTGAAGGACACGACGATCAAGAACAACGAGCAGGACTGGCTGAAGACCAACCTGGCGAAGTTCTCGCGCATGCTTCAAGGCCAGAAGGATCTCCTGACCGTCGGCAAACTGATCCTCTCCGAACTCGCGCCCGTCGTCTCCGCGCAGCACGGCGTATTCTACACGATGGTGAACGTTCCCGCCGAGGAAGCGCGCCTGCGCCTGCTCGCCAGCTACGCTTTCCGCGCGCGCAAGACCGCCGCTTTCGATCTTCGTCTGGGCGAAACGCTCGTGGGTCAGGCGGCGCTCGAAAAAGAGCGCATTCTCCTCACCAAGGTTCCGGCGGATTACGTGCAGATTTCGTCGGGACTCGGCGAGTCCGCGCCCCTCAATCTCGTCGTGCTCCCGATCATCTTCGAGGGCCAGGTGAAGGCCGTCATGGAGCTCGCGTCGTTCGAGGCATTCAGCCTGACGCACCTCAGCTTCCTCGACCAGCTCACGGAATCGATCGGCATCGTATTGAACACGATCGAAGCGAACATGCGCACCGAAGATCTCCTGAAGCAGTCGCAGTCGCTCGCGCGCGAGCTGCAGAGCCAGCAGGAGGAACTGCAAAAGACCAACCTCGAACTCGAGGAAAAAGCCCGCCTGCTGGCCGCGCAAAACGTCGAGGTCGAAAAGAAGAACATCGAGGTCGAGCAGGCGCGTCAGGCGCTCGAAGAGAAAGCCGGCCAGCTCGCGCTCACCTCGAAATACAAGTCCGAGTTCCTCGCGAACATGTCGCACGAGCTGCGCACGCCGCTCAACTCGCTGCTCATCCTCTCCGATCAGCTCTGCACGAATCGCGAGGGCAATCTTTCGGGCAAGCAAATCGAGTTCGCGAAGACGATTCACTCGTCCGGCCAGGATCTCCTGCGCCTCATCAACGACATTCTCGATCTCGCCAAGATTGAGTCCGGCACCGTCTCCGTCGAAGTCAGCGACCTCCGCATCGTCGAACTCAGGGAATACGTCGAACGCACGTTCGCACCGATCGCGGAGCACAAGCGGCTCGAATACGGCGTCACGATCGCCGACGACGCGCCGCGTCACGTGCGCACCGACTCGAAACGCCTCCAGCAGATTCTCAAAAATCTCCTCTCGAACGCGTTCAAATTCACCGAGCGCGGCCGCGTTTCGCTCCACATCGAGCGCGCGACGACCGGCTGGAGCTTCGACAACGCCAGCCTCGCCCGCGCCGAGGAAGTGCTCGCGTTCCGCGTGCGCGACACCGGCATCGGCATCCCCACCGAGAAGCAGCAGATCATCTTCGAGGCGTTCCAGCAGGCGGACGGCTCGACCAACCGCAAATACGGCGGCACGGGCCTCGGCCTCTCGATCAGCCGCGAAATCGCGCGCCTCCTCGGCGGCGAGATTCGCCTCGAAAGCGCGCCGGGCGCAGGCAGCACGTTCACACTCTTCATTCCCTCCAATCTCGCCACACCCGAGCGCGTGGAAACCCCGCGCGGCCCGATGGTCGTCCAGCGCGTCGAGCGCGAGATCCCGGAAACGCCCGCGTCGTTCACGATCGAGGACGATCGCGACACCATCGGCGGCGACGCACCCGCCGTGCTCATTATCGAGGACGATCCGACGTTCGCGGCCGAGTTGGTCGACATCGCGCGCAGCCAGGGATTCAAAGCCGTCTGCACGCCGCGCGGCAGCGACGCGCTGCAACTCGCGAAGAAACTCCCCATCGCCGCCATCACGCTCGACATCTTCCTACCCGACATCGACGGGCGCCGCGTGCTCTACCGTCTCAAGGACGACCCGGCCACGCGCCACATTCCGGTGCTCATCCTCACCTCCGACGATAGCGACGACACAGCGCTCCGGCACGGCGCGCTTTCGCAGTTCATCAAACCGCTCCCGCGCGAGCGCGTCGAACAAGCCTTCGCCGACCTGCGCGAGTTCGTCGAACGGCCGATGAAAAATCTTCTCGTGGTCGAGGACAACGACGCCCAGCGCCAGAGCACAGTCGAGCTCATCGGCAACGGCGATGTGCACACGCTCGCCGTCGGCACCGGCCAGGAGGGACTGCAGGCGCTGCGCGAGCGCCCGTTCGACTGCGTCGTGCTCGATCTCGGCCTGCCGGACATGCCCGGCGCGAAATTCATCGAGGAAGTCCGCAACGCCGGGCTCTCCAATCTGCCGATCATCGTCCACACCGGCCGCGAATTGCCGAAGGAGGAAGTCGAAGAACTCAAGCGTCTCGCTCGCTCTGTCATTCTCAAGGACGTGCAGTCGCCCGAGCGCCTCTTCGACGAGACCGCACTCTTCCTCCACCGCAACGTCGCGCGCATGACCGAAGACCGCCGCCGTCTCGTCGAAAATCTCCACCGCGACGGCGACGTTCTCGCCCAGAAGCGCGCGCTCATCGTCGACGACGACATGCGAAACATTTTCGCGATGACCTGCTTCCTCGAACGCTACGAGATGCAGATCGTTTCCGCCGAGAACGGCCTCGACGCCCTCGCCATGCTCGAGCGCGGCGAGGAATTCGACGTGATCCTGATGGACATCATGATGCCCGACATGGACGGCTACGAAACCATGCGCCGCATCCGCGCGATGCCGCACTATCAGGATCTGCCCGTCCTCGCGCTCACTGCGAAAGCGATGAAAGGCGACCGCGAGAAGTGCATCGAAGCCGGCGCGTCCGACTATATCGCGAAGCCGGTCGACACGGAGCACCTGCTCTCGCTGCTCCGTATCTGGCTGCATCGCTGAGCCCGCCACGGCATGAACACGCCCTCGGTCACTTCGATCAACGTCGGCACGCCGTCCGCCGCTGGCGCGGCGTTCCTGCCGTTGGGACTCACGCCCGCTCGCACGCGCACCAGCCGCAAACGCCCGGCGGACCTCAAGGCCGAGTCCGCTCCCAATCGCACCACCACACCGCCTCCGGCCCCGCTCGTCACGCCTCCCTTGCCCGCCACCACCGACAAAATCGAAATTCTGATCGTCGACGATGCCCCCGAAAAACTTCTGGCGCTCGAGGCAGCCCTGACCGAACTCGACCTGCAAATCGTCAAAGCCTACTCCGGTCGCGAAGCGCTGCGTCTCGTGCTACAGCGCGATTTCGCCGTCATCCTGCTGGACGTGAACATGCCGGCCATGGACGGCTTCGAGACGGCGCAACTCCTGCGGCAACGCCCAGCGAACGCCCACACGCCGATCATCTTCGTGACGGCTTTCAGCACCGGGGAAACCGAAATTTTCCGCGGCTACTCGCTCGGCGCCGTCGATTATCTCTTCACGCCGGTCACGCCGGATGTGCTGCGCTCGAAGGTCTCCGTGTTCGTCGAACTCGCCAAACGCAACCGCGAGATCGCGCGCCAAGCCGACGCCTTGCGCCGCGCCGAGGAAGCGCGATTACAGCAGCAGCTCGAACAAGCCGCCGCGCGCATCGAGTGGGAGACGCGCCGCAATCACTTCTTCCGCCTCTCGATCGAGCTGCTCGCGATCACGGACTACCGCGCGGTCTTCACGCAGACGAATCCGACCTGGGAGCGCGCGCTCGGCTACACGGCAGACGAACTCTCGGGGCGGCCGATCCTGAGCTTCATTCATCCCGACGACCAGGCGCGCATGAACGAGGCCCTCGCGAACGTCACGCAGGCCGAGAGCCCCCTGTATTTCGAGACGCGCTTCCGCGCGACCGCAGGCGACTACCGCTGGCTCGGCTGGACGATCGCGCCGTTCGCGGCCGAGGGGCTGCTCTACATCTTCGCTCGCGACATCACCGAACGGCGCCAGCGCGAGGAAGAGATCAATCGACTCAACGATTCGTTGCAGCGAACTGCAACGAACCTGCAGACGATGAACCAGGAACTGGAGGCGTTCGCCTATTCGCTCGCGCACGACCTGCGCACGCCACTCCGCGCGATCACGACCTACTCGGAGGTTCTCCTGACCGACGAAGCCGCGGGGCTCCAGCCGGAGGCCACGCGCATCGTGCAAAGCGTCCACCGCAACAGCGTGCGCATGCTGCAACTGATGGACGACTTCCTCGGATTTTTCCGCGTCGCCCGCAAGGAGCCGAAGCGCGAACTGGTCAACGTCCACGCGCTCGTCCGCGAAGCGATCACGGCGACACAGCCCGACAAAGGCAAACGCCACGTCGACTTCGTCATCGGCGATCTCCCGGCCGTGAAAGGCGACTCCGCGATGCTGCTTCAGGTGTTCGTGAATCTCCTCTCGAATTCCGTGAAGTTCACCTCCACGCGCGAGCTGGCCCGCATCGAGATCGGTTGCGACACCGCCTGCGTGCCGCCGGTGTTCCGGGTGCGCGACAACGGCGTGGGCTTCGACATGAAGTATTCGAACAAACTCTTCGGCGTGTTCGAGCGGCTGCACGCGCGCGAGTCGTTCGACGGCACGGGCATCGGCCTCGCGACGGTGCAGAAGATCGTGCAGCGCCACGGCGGAGCCGTCTGGGCCGAAGCCGTCGTCGATCAAGGCGCGACGTTCTACTTCACGCTGCCGGATTGAGCGGTTCGCCTCCGCCCTCCGGCGAGGCAAACTTCGCGGGGAATTCGGCAAAGGCCGCGCATCCCCGGGCGGGAAAGTGCACTATGATGGGACCGTCGCGCCCCTCATGAACTCCACGTCGCCTTCCCTGTTCGCCAAAATTCTCGCTGCCACGATCGGCTTCGGCCTCATGGCTGCGGTTCCTCTGCTGACGATGCAATACGCCGCGCGCGCCCATGCGGAGCCGACGGCCCCGGCGGTCGCCAATCACCCGTGTCCGCGCACGTGTCCCGCCGAAGTCAGTTCCTGCCCACCGAGCGCCGCGGCGTGTGCGAAGTCGAAGTCGTCGTGCGCAGCCGGTCGTTGCCTCGCCCATTGACGCGCGCCCGCGAAAGGGAGTGAAGGCCGCGTCGGGGATCGAACCCGAGGGGCTATCATCCCCTGCCATCCGAACGTGCAGCGCAGCCTGCGTAGATATTACCGAGCCTGAACGCCGCCGACACGCAAAGCGTGCGGATTGCTCACCGCCCCTTGCGCTCCGTGAGCGCGCCGCGGATCACTTGCCCGATTTCTCGCAGTCCCCGAGCACCACCCACGCTAAAATCGCCAATGCTCCGAGGAATATCCAAACAGTGAGGTAGAAGGGCATCGCGGCATTAGATGCCGCCGCCGCGAATTCGTTCAAAATTACCGTGCCGGCGGCCCAAATGATTTTCACGCTGCCCTCCGCACGGGCGTCGTTGGTTCAAGGTCCGACGTCGCCGCGGATGTGCTCGATCACGATAGCCAACGCTCTCCAGAGCCAGAAAATCGCGAGCACAAGCGCCGCGCCGAGCGCAGCGCGGCTGAAAAAATGATGCGGGTCGGCCGTGCGAGACATGCCGACCAAGACCGGCTCCCGGCGCCACCCGTTCCGGGGCGAGTTACCGAACGATGCCTCCGGAAACGCCGGAGACATCGCGCGCGGCTGCGCGTCAGAATTTGCGTCCGACCGTCAGCGAGAGCCCGAACGCGCGCTCGTCGCCACCCGCGAAATACTCGATCGTGCCGGCGACGTTCCAGTTATCGTCCAGTTTGCCGCTCAGGCCCGCTCCGACGAACACCAGGCCCTTCGAGGCGGCCGGCACGAAGCCGACGCCGAGATTCGAGCCGTTGCTCGCCGTGTTGGAAATGTTCGAGTCCCCGCCCGAGAAGCGCGACAGCCAGGCGACGCTCGCGAACGGCGTCCAGTCGCTCTGCCGTCCGGCGACGCGAACGCCGATGGCGCCGCGATTCTCATCCATCGAGAAATCGCGCACGATGCGGCGGTCCGGCGACGTGCCCTGCTCCGTGAAGCCATCGGTCGAGCTCGAGGCGAAGCTCAGGCCAACGAACGGCTCGACGACCAACGCGTCCGAAACGGGAATCTCGCGCGACAGCGTCAGGCCGAACGAGCTGTCGGAGCTGTCGTAGTCCGCGAAAGACGAGCCGGCATCGCTCGTGCGGCGGCCCTTGTTCTTGGTTGTGCCGACTGCGCCGACCGCCGAGAAGCGCCACGCGCCGGACTTGTAGCCGACCCAGACGATGCCCTCGGTCGATGTCGCCGTCACGTAACCGTGCAGCGGGACGGGCGCGGGCGAATTGATCTCGTTGTAGTCGGTGCGGATGTTGCCGTAGCCGATCGCCGCGCCGACGCTCCACTCGTTGAAGCGCCAGTTGTAGCCGACGCGCCCGCTCTCGCCGTGCGCACTGCGCTCGATGCTGTCGACGGCCGCGTCGACCTTCCGGTTGATGTAGTCCGCCGAGACGACGAGGTTGGATTCGCCTTCCGCGCGGCCGGCGCGGAGCATCTCCGCGCGAGCGCGGGCGAGTCGCACGTCCACGCCGGAGGCGTAGCCGTTGAGCGTGTCGAAATTGGAAACCTGCGCGAAGGCGGCCGTGGAAAGCGCCGCGACAAAAGACAGCGATGCGAGCGTTTTGAGGTTCATGAAGAAACGAAGATTACTGGGGACGGTGGTCGAGTTATTCCGCGTCGACCGGACGAGGTCGAGAGCGATCGCGCGTATTTTCAATGCGTGACGACGAGCCGGAAGAACGCCGTCGACGCCGAGCTGACGGCGTAGCGTGCGCGCCAGGTGTCGACGCCGCCGACGGACGAAACCAACTCGTGCGTGACGCCGGTGGTCGACCAAGCGGAGAGATTCGTCGACACTTCGACGGCGTAGGTGACATCGGTGATCGACGTGGGGCGCGTGTAGGTGAACACCCACTCGCCGTTCGCGACGGCGACCTGCGGCAATCCCGCGGCTGCGTCGGTCTTCGGCGCGAGGCCGAGCGCGTATTTGACCAGGTTGGAAAGACCGTCGGCGCCGAAGACGGCGTTCGGGCCGCTGACGTTGGCGTCGGCGAGTTCCGGCGCGGTGAAGTTCGCGAGGCGCCACGATTCGAAATTAGCGGCGACGACGAAGGTCTGGTTGATCGACGTGGCGGCGTTGTAGTTCGAGTTGCCGGCTTGCGCCGCTTGGACGACGACAGTGCCGGCGCCGGTGAGCGTGAGCGTGCTGCCGTTGACTGTGGCCGGTCCGCTGACGATCGAGAAACTCACGGCGAGATTGGACGTCGCAGTGGCGCTCAACGTGATCGCCGAGGACGTGAAGCCTTGATCGGCAGGGCCGGTGAAGCTGATCGTCTGATTCGCCTTCGCGATGACGAGCGTGCCGTTCGCCGAGCCCGTGTAGCTGGAGCCGGTGATCGTGCCGACGACGGCATAGCTGCCGGCATTGGTCGGAGCGGTGCTCGAGCCGTCATAGGTGAACGCGACCGTCAGGCCCGTCGGGTTGGTAGTCGCGGTGGCGCTCTTCGGTGTGCCGTCGTAAGTCGCGGTCAAACTGCCGAGCGTAACGGTAGCGGTGAGATTGATGTCGGTGCCGGAAACGACAACCTGTCCGCTGCCGTCGACGATGAGCGTGTTGATGTCGCCGCCTCCAGGGACGGGAGCTTGCGAAACCGTCGGCGCTCCGGAGGTCGTGGCTGTGATCTGGACGAGATCTTGGCCGCCCGCAGTAAATGTGCCGCTTGTCGACGAATAGACGACGCTGGTGAGGTTTTCGGTGACGAGATCGCCGGGAATCGTCTGCGCAGTGAAATTCAATCCGCCGTCGGAGGAACTGAGAATCAAACCATTATCTCCCACAGCGAGCAAATGGCCGGACGCGTCACTCGCGACATCGTTGAGCGCCGTCGTGCCGTTCGGAGCCGTGATAGTCGCGGGCGTCCACGCCTGGCCGTCGGTGGACGTGATAACAACCGCCGTCGTCAAGGTGAGGTCGGTGCCAACGGCACACCAACGCGCCTTGGTGGCGTCGTAAGTGACGGCCCGCAGCGTGCCGGAGACATTCGGAATCGATGTCGCAGCCGACCAGGTAGCGCCGCCGTCGCTCGACCATTCTGCGGCGAGTTTGCCGGCGTTAGTTTGGCCAACGGTCACCCAGAAGGTGGCGCTGCTGCTGGCTACATCCTTCAGCGGTCCGACGGGCGGTGCTTCTGCGGTGGAAAGATCGGTCCAATTCAGACCGGCATTTGTCGAGCGAGAGATAAATCCCGAATCGCCGACGGCGATGATCGTGCTGCTCGATGCGGAAAGATTGCGAAGCGGAAACGCCGTGGCGGTGACAACGTTCGTGAAGGTTGCTCCGCTATCCGTGGAACGCTTGATGTCCGTTTTGGTCGCGTCTGTTGCGTTGACTGCGATGCCCACGAACGCGGTGCCGGAGCGCGTGAGCGCGTTGAAATTCCCCTGCACAACGCTGCCTCGCGCGACGCTCAAGAGAGCGGACGCCGCGAGAGCGGCGCGAAGAAGGGTTGAAAGGACTCGTGGTTTCATCGGGAAGGCGGTCAGGAGTAGACGAGGTAGAGGGAGATGGAGGGGGAGTTGCGGCGGAAGATGGTGCGGTCCTGGAGGGTGCCGGAGACCGGGCCGGTGACGAGGACGGAGTCGGCGAGGACGGTGAGGTCGATGATGGCGCCGGTTTTTTCGACGCG
>JACPIT010000014.1 GCA_016187945.1 Opitutia bacterium | reverse complement strand
TTGTGGCGGACCATGTCCCACGGGTTGGGCTCGAGCTGGCGGAGGCCGAGCGAGATCTTCTGCTCTTCCTTCTGGATGCCGAGGACGACCGCATCGAGCTCCTGACCGACCTTGAGCAGTTCGGAGGGCTTGGTGATGCGCTTGGTCCAGGACATCTCGGTGATGTGGACGAGACCTTCCACGCCCGGCTCGAGTTCGATGAACGCGCCGTAGGGGACGAGGTTGACGACCTTGCCGCGGACCTTGGCGCCGACCGGGAACTTGTGGTCGATGTTGTCCCACGGATTGTTCTTGGTCTGCTTGAGGCCGAGGGAAACGCGCTCTTTCTCGCGGTTGATGTCGATGACCATGACCTCGATCTCCTCGCCCTGCTTGAGCATTTCGGACGGGTGACCGATGCGGCCCCAGGACATGTCGGTGATGTGCAGCAGGCCGTCCATGCCGTCGAGGTCGATGAACGCGCCGAAGTCGGTGATGTTCTTGACGACGCCCTTGCGGATCTGGCCGGGCTGGAGCTTCTCGAGGAGGTCGCGGCGCTTCTGGTGGCGCTGCTCTTCGATGAGCTCGCGGCGGGAGAGAACGATGTTCTTCCGCTCGTGGTTAATTTTGAGAACCTTGAAGTCGTAGGTCTGGCCGAGATACTGATCGAGGTTCTTCGGCGGCTGGATGTCGATGTGCGAGGCCGGGAGGAAGGAGTCCACGCCGATGGAGACGAGGAGGCCACCCTTGACCTTGCCCTTCACGCGGCCCGAGACGATGGAGCCTTCGTTGCAGCGCGTGAGGATGTTTTCCCAATTCTTCTTCTGCTGAGCCTTTTCGTAGGAGAGGACGGGATTGCCTTCCTTGTCCTCGAGTTTTTCGAGGAGGACTTCGATCGAGGAGCCGACTTGCAGCTCGCCGAGGTCGAAGAATTCATTGGCCGGGATGGCGCCTTCGGCTTTGCCGCCGATATCGACGATAACTTCGTTGGCGCGGATTTCCGTGATCGTGCCCGGGACCATCGTGCCTTCCTTCAACTTGTCGAAGGAGGATTGCTCGAGCAGTTGTTCCATTAACGAACTCATTTGACTGTGTGCCGAAGACGAACGTCGCACTCCGACGCCGCACGCCTTCCAGGCGGTGGACCCTTGCGGATCCGTGGGTTGATTGTTTCTAACTAAAGGCCGGTGGGAGTGCCGCGGCTGCACCGGCTGTGACGAAGAACGCCGCGAAAGAGGACGAAAGTCCCGAAAGCGCTCCTGCCCCGCAAGCGGAAAATCCACGAATCTCCCCCGCTCGCGAACGTGGGCAGCGAGCTTGCTCGCGCTGGCGCCGAATTTGTCCGGCTTCTAGATCCTTGGCGCCCGCAAGCGGGCTGCCCACAAGGCGATGCGACGGCGGCACGCTCGACTCGCGCGTCAGCGCTTCGCGTCGGCGGGCGCAGCTTTTTGCTCGGCGAGCATTTGTTGCAACACAGCGAAATAGGTCTCGTAGAAACCGTGTTCGCGCAACGGCCGCTCGTTCGATCCGCCGAGGCCTTGCGCCTCCACTTGCTCCGTGAGGCGCAGGCTGACTTCGGATTGCGCCGGACCGACGGCCGCCACGGTCACCTGCGCGACGAGCTGCCGCGAGTCGGCGAACGCGCGGCTGGTGTTGATGCGGCTGGCGGCTTCGACGCGCAGATCGCCGATGGAGGAGCGCGTGAGATTGAAATCGAGGCGCTTGAACGCCGCCTGCACAGCGAAGTAGACCGCGCGCGTGTCGCCGTCGAACGTCTGCGTCTTCGGCGGCACTTCGCTGAAGCGATCGCGCACGCGGGATTCGAGGGACTCGCAGCCGGCGAGGAAGGCGAGGCTGACGAGCGAGAGCAGGCAAACGAGAGTTTTCATCGAGAAAGTGGAAGAAGACCCGCACGTGGCAGCCGACGTGAGGAGGCTGGCGCCGACTTGGCGTGCGACAGCCTCGTTACCTTGATGCGCGACAGCCTCGTTACCTCGGCTGCTACGGCGCGGCGCGGAC
The DNA here is from genome assembly GCA_016187945.1 of Opitutia bacterium. Taxonomy (GTDB): domain Bacteria; phylum Verrucomicrobiota; class Verrucomicrobiia; order Opitutales; family Opitutaceae; genus Didemnitutus. The sequence goes on along the minus strand of JACPIT010000014.1, from coordinate 53,673 downwards.
TCGCTTGCATGACGGTGGCGCGCGGCGAGAAAAGTTAAGACGCCTTCCCCGCCGCCGGCTGCTGCTGCGAGATGCAGTGCAGCGTGCCGAGGCCCCAGATCAGGTGGTAGCAATCGAGACCGATAGCCTGGCGGCCGGGGAAACAGCTCTGCACGATTTCGAGCGCCTGCGCGTCGCGGGTCTTCTGTCGGAACGTCGGCATGAGCACCGCGCCGTTGATGATGAGAAAATTCGCGTAGCTCGCCGGCACGCGCTGGCGCTGAAACGCGAACGGCTTCGGCATCGGCAGCTCGACGATCGAGAATTTCTTCCCCTCGGACGTGCGGAAGGATTTCAGGCGCTCCAGGTTTTCCGCGAGAATCTGGTGATTCTTGTCGCGCTCGTTCGGTTCGACGCAGGTGATGAAACCGTCGGGCTTGTAGAAGCGCGTGATGTCGTCGATGTGACCGTCGGTGTCGTCGCCGATGATGCCGTCGCCGACCCAAAGCACTTTGGCGATGCCGAGAAAATCCTTCAGGTTCTTCTCGATCTGCGCGCGAGAGAGGTGCGGGTTGCGGTTCTTGTTCAGCAGGCACTGCTCGCTCGTGAGAAGGAGACCGGCGCCGTTCACGTCGATCGAGCCGCCCTCGAGAATCATGTCGTTCTCGAAGCGGCGCAGCCCGAGCTTTTCGCCGATGCTGATCGGGATCTGGTTGTCGAGGTCGTAGGGCGGGTATTTGCCGCCCCAGGCGTTGTAGGCCCAGTCGGTGAGTGCGACTTCGCCGGTCGCGTCGTTCTTCACGAAGATCGGGCCGTGGTCGCGGCACCAGGCGTCGTTCGTCGGGTGATCGTAGAACGTGACGCGCGACAGGTCGGCGCCGCCTTTTTCGCAGAAACGTTTCGCGCGTTGGTGGAGACGCGCGGCGGCGTTGATGCGCACGTGCTGGAAGCGGCTGATCGCGGCAACGATTCGACCGAAGGCATAGGGCACCGGGCGGAACTGGCTGGGCCACGAATCGTAGTTGTGCGGCCACGAGAGCCAGATCGCTTCCTGCGGCTCCCACTCGGCGGGCATGCGGAAGCCGAGCGCAGCGGGCGTCTCGGGCTTCGATTTCGTTTTTGCGGTTGGCTTGGATTTCTTGGCGGACACGGAAAAGTAGCGCAGGCGTCTCGCCTGCATTCGATTTTTGTCGGCAGGCGGGACGCCTGCGCCACGGCAGAAATTAATCGCGGAAACGCTTCGTGAGGTCGCCGTAGGCGTCGATGCGGCGGTCGCGCAGGAACGGCCAGTGCGTGCGCGTAACGTCGACTTTCTCGAGATCGATTTCCTGGAGGAGAATCTCCTCCTGATCGACGCTGGCCTTTTTGAGGATCTGGCCGCTGGTGCCGGCGATGAAGCTCTGGCCCCAGAACTCGATACCGTCGCCGCCCTCCGGCGTTTCGACGCCGATGCGGTTCGTCACGGCGACGTAGCAACCGTTCGCGACGGCGTGCGCGCGCTGGATGGTTTCCCAAGCGCCGTGCTGGTTCACGCCGTATTCGGTTTTTTCGCTCGGGTGCCAGCCGATCGCGGTTGGATAGAAAATGATCTCCGCGCCCTGCAACGCCGTGAGCCGCGCGCCCTCGGGATACCACTGGTCCCAGCACACGAGCACGCCGATCTTGCCGTATTTGGTCTGCCACGCCTTGAAGCCGGTGTCGCCCGGCGTGAAGTAGAATTTCTCGTAGTAGAGCGGATCGTCCGGGATGTGCATCTTGCGGTAGATGCCGAGGAGCGAGCCGTCCGCGTCGATGATGACGGCCGTGTTGTGATAGAGGCCGCTCGCGCGCTTCTCGAAGAGCGAGGCGACGATCACGGTCTTGTATTTCTTCGCGATCTTCTGAAACGCCTCCGCGCTCGGCCCCGGGATCGGCTCGGCGAGCTTGAAGTAGTCGTGGTTTTCCGCCTGGCAGAAATACTGCGAGCGAAACAGCTCCTGCGTGCAGATGATTTTCGCGCCCTTCTTCGCCGCCTGTTCGGCGAGCGCGAGCGTCTTTTTCAGATTCTCCGCGGGCTTGGCGGAGCAGGCGTGTTGGAGCAGACCCAGCGTGACTTTCATGACGTGAAATTCGGATTGGAGGCGAGAGCCGACGATTCGCGCGAGGGAACGGACCGGCGCGGCGAAACACAAGTAAACTCTACGCGCCGAAGCGCAACTTCCCCGTGACGAACAAGGCTTTGACAAGTGATTCCGCGATTGTAAAAGGCTCTGCGACGCCGGGGCCATCCGCGCCGGCGTTTGTTTCGAGCTCGCAACCTGTCACCTCATCCCATGTGCGCTGCCCCTCGTCCGCTGATCGTCGTCGTAGAAGACGAAAAAGAGCTCTGCTCGCTCATCTGCCAGCATCTCGAAGCCGCCGGCATGCAAACGCAGCCCTACGATCGCTGTGCGCCCGCGCTGCGTTTCCTGGAGCGCAATTTCGCCAACCTGCTGCTGCTCGACCTGAACCTCCCCGACTCGACCGGCTTCCAACTCCTCAGCGACCTCAAGCAGCGCGACATCAACGTCCCGACCATTTTCCTCACCGGCAGCGCCATCGAGGCCGACAAGGTCAAGGGCCTCAACATGGGCGGCGACGACTACATCACAAAGCCGTTCAGCTATGCCGAACTCGTCGCGCGCATCAACGCCGTGCTCCGTCGCGCTGAGTCGAACAAAGATTTCAACCTCACGAAAAACGTCCGCACCGTCGACCAGCCCTTCGAGTTTCTCGGCGCCAAGGTCCACCCCGACCGCCTCGAGATCGAGTTCCCCAATGGCGTCGCGCACAAGATCGGCCGCAAGGAACTCGGCATCCTCGCCTATCTGAACACGCACCGCCACGTCGTCATCACGCGCAAGGAACTCATCCACTCCGTCTGGGGCATCCACGCCGACGTCCGCAGCCGTTCGCTCGACCAATACATCGTGAAAGTCCGCGCCGCCTTCGCCGACAACGGCCTGACGCTCGACAGCTTCAAAACCGTCCACGGCATCGGCTACATCTTCGAGCCACCCGCCGCGTGAAGCGCGGCGCGCTTCACGCGAGTTGAAGTTGAAGTTTAGGTAGCGCCGGTCTCCGACCGGCTTTTTTCGCGTGCCATCGCGGCCCGCGAGTCAGCGCATGCCGCGATCGCCGTCATTTCTTTGACCACGGATTACCCGGATAACACGGATAAAGGCACCCGGCTCGAAGCGCGATCCGTCTTCATCCGTTTAATCCGTGGCGAAAAACAACGTGCGCCGGCGGCACGCACTGCACGCGCTCGCGCTGTCCACGTCAGTTCGGACGCCTCAGAACAACTCCTGCTGCCCCGTGTAGCGCTTCCTGGCCTCCGCGAGCGTCGAGCGCATCTCCATCGATTCGAGCAGCGGGAAAAGTTTTTCCGTGTCGACCGGACCGGGCGCGACCCACGGCAGCGGCGACGTCGTGCGCAGCGTCGTCAGTTTCAAATTCCGCCGCAAATCCTCCGGTCGCGCCACCACCTGCGCCGCGCAACGGTCTGGCTTCAGCTTCGCGGCGTTCGCGATGATGCCTTCGAGGTCGCCGAACTCGGTCAGCCATTTCACCGCGGTCTTCGGCCCGCAACCGTCGATGCCGGGGATGTTATCCGATGTGTCGCCCACGATCGCGAGATACTCGGCGATCTTCGCCGGCGGCACGCCGAATTTCTCCACCACGCCCGCCGCGTCCATCGTGCGCCAGCCGAGCTTCGGGTTCGCGGTCGGCGGCGGCAGGACGATCTTGATGCGATCGTCCACGCACTGCGCAAAATCCTTGTCGGCGCTCACGATCCAGACCTCGTTGCCGGCATTCGCCAGCGCACGGGCCTGCGACGCGAGCAAATCGTCCGACTCCACGCCATCGAGTTCGATGCCGACGAGTCCGAGCGCTCGCGTGATCTCCTTGATGACTGGCATCTGCTTTTCGAGCGGCTCGGGCGTCTCCTTGCGGTGCGCCTTGTATTCCGGGTGGAGCGCCAGCCGGTCCTGCGCGCCGCCGAGATCGAAAAAGCACAGCGTGAAGTCCGGCTTCTCCTGGTCCTGCAACCGCCAGATGCTCTTCACCCAGCCGTGCAACGCGCCCGTCGGAAACCCATCCGCGCGCGTCAGCTCCGGCATCCCGTAGAACGCGCGGAACGCCAGGTTGTAGCCGTCCAGCAAAAGCCATTTCGCCATGCGTCCGACGCAATCGCATGCGCGCGCGCGCGCAAACCCAATCTCGGCGGCACGCCTCGTGCGAACCTCAACGCCGAGTTTTCCGGAACGGCGATATTATATCGCCGCTCCTCGTCGCGCGGGGCTCGTGCGCCGGCGCTTACCTCTTCGCCTCGCGTCCCGCCGGTCCCGCGGGCGTCACGATCGTCGGATTCTGGAAAATCGATTTCGCCGGTGCGCCGCGCACGGACTGTTTCTTCAACGACCCGCCTGGACTCACCAGATTCGCCGTCACGAAGATCAGCAGATTCCGCTTCTGCGCGCTCTCGCCACTGCTGCGAAACAGCCGGCCGAGCACCGGCAGGTTGCCGATCAGCGGCACCTTGTCGTTCGTCTTGCGCGTGTCCTCGCGCGTCAGCCCGCCCATCACGAGCGTTGCGCCGTCCCAGATCGTCACCTTCGTCGTCAACTCGCGCACGGCGAAGATCGGTTGATAAAAACCCGACGGCACCGTGACCGTCGTGCTGCCCGACACCGCGACGCTCTGCCCGCCGTATTCGACGAAGCCCTCGAACTCCGTTACCTTCGGATTCAGGTCAAGGCTGATGCTGTAATCGTCCTCTTCCACGGTCGGCGTCACCTTCAGCTCCACGCCGATGTTGCGCGTCGTGAATTCCTGCGGCGTCCCCGCGGTGATCGTCACGCCCGCCGAGCCGCCGCCGCTCGCGCTGCCGGTGCCGACCTGGCTCTGCACCTGGCCATACGACTGCGGATAACGCAGCTCCTGCGCGACCGTGATCGTCGCGGGATTGCCGGAGAGCACGGTGAGCTTCGGCGCGCTGAGCAGCTCCGTGCCGCTGCGCTGCGAGAGCGCCCGGATGACGGCGCTCACGTTGAATTCGCCGAGAATGCCGGTGACCGCCGCGAGCGGATTCGCTCCGATCCCGAGGTTGTTCGTGCCTGGAATCGGCGGCGGGTTGTTCACGATCGGCAAATTTAACGCCGCCGACCCCGCGGTCGTCACCGCCGTCGTCGTGTTGCCGTCCGCATCGGTCGTCGTCGTTGCGATCGGATCGACGGCCGGACGCACGATCGCGCCCTGCGCGCCGGTCGTGTTGCTGTTGAACGCATCGGCCAGCGACCGGTTGCTCGTCGCGTAGTTCGTCACGCTCGCGCCGCCGTGCTGCGTCGCCTTTTTGCCGACGCTCCAGTTCACGCCGAGTTCCTCGAGCGCGCCGTCCTGCACTTCCATGAACTTCGCTTCGATCTCCACCTGCCGCACGTCGCTGTAGCGTGCGAGGATGTTCCGGATGCGCTCCAAATTGCGGCCGGTCTGCGTGACGATCAATTGCGAGCCGTCGAACGCCAGCGTGCTGCCGGGCGTATCCCCGAAGTTCACGCCGGCGAGTTGGAGGAAATTGCGGATCGACTGCCCCTCGCCCTCCACGCTCGGCGCCGTCGCGCCGGAGGTTTTCGCGCCGCCCGCGAGCGAGTTCACGATCGCATCACGCGCGCCGTTCGCGTCCGCGCCGCGGCCCGTCATGCGGAGCACCGTCGAGCGCGACACCGGGAAAAACCGCGTGTCGAGCGTCGTCTGCTCGCCGCCGGGCCGCACGATCACGGCGTCGGTTTGCACCTCGTATTGATAGCCGACCGCCTGCGTCACGAAGTCGAGCACCCGCTTGAGCGGCATGTTCCGCAGCGCGATGTCGTTCACCAGTGGATTCGCGCCGGACGGATCAAGGAGCACGATGTTCACGCCCTTCGGCGCCACCGCGGTGCGATCGTATTCGGCGGACGCGGCGCCGAGAAACGTCATAACGCGCCCGAGTTCCATGGCGCTGAAATTCACCTCGGGCAGCACGATCTCATTCAACTTCGCGAGCAGCGGCGACCGGCCGCTCTCGACTGCGGCGCCAGGCGGCGGCTCCTGGTAAACGCTCGGCCGCTGCCAGGCGCGGGCGACCTCGTTGAGCAACTGCGCGCTGGTCTGCGCTCGGTCGAGATTGCGATCAATGCTCTCGCCCGCGATGCGCCGCATGAAACTCTCCGCGGCGGCGTTGCCGGGATCGAGTTCGAGCACGCGCGCGAAAGTCTGCGCCGCCGACGATGGGTCGCCGGCGAGATATTGGCTGCGGCCGCGCGCCACGAGCGCACGCAACTCGGGATTCGCGACCGGCGCGGCTTCAGGTAGCCCGCGACCTCCGGGCGCGGGTGCCTGGCTCGCGAGTCCGTTTCCCGCGACCGGAGATCGCGGGCTGCCGGGTTCGCTGGGCGCAATGGGTTTCGGTTCCACTGCCTCCGGTTCTGTCGCCGCGGCGGCGACACTCGCGAGATGCGCCTCGCGCGCACGCGCGATCTCCGTGGTGGCGGCGTCGATTTCGGCGACGATGGACTGCGTCGCCGGGTTTTCCGGCAACGCGCGGCGCGATTGCGCCAGTTGGTCGAGCGCGGCGTTGAACTGTTTCGCGTCCGCCGCCTCGCGTGCGGCGCGCACGTTTTCCCGCGCGGCGGCGACGGCGCGTTCGAGTCGTTGCTCCTCTTCTCGCGCGAGCTGGTCGGCTTCGCTCGGCGGCGCCACGACGCCTGCGCTCACGGTCACTTTGGTTGCGGTGCGCTGAGCCAGCGTGGCGAGCAGACGCGTGACGGTCGCGTCGCCAGGCGCAAGCTTGAGCAGCTTCTCCAACTTCGCGCGCGCTTCGGCGACGTTGCCGCTGTCGCGGGCGCGGAGCGCGTCGGAGAGCAGGCGCACTTTCGTTTCCGAGGCGTCGGGCGCGACCTCGATCTGACGGGCGACAACGTAGCCGCTCGCCGCCAGCGCGAGAGCCACACACAGGACGGGGATTCGACGGGGCATGCGAAAAATCAGGGGCGCGACGCGCGGCGGGCGACGCCGGGCTTCGCGGTCGCGTCGGCGAAACGGCGCGCCGTCGCCGCGGCGGCCGCGGCCGCTTTTGCGGCAGTCGCCTCGGGTTTCAGCACGCGCATCTCAGGATACGGCAGGCCCGCGGTTTGCTTGGCGACGACGACTTCGGGCGGATCGAGCTGGATGTGTTCGACGCGGAACGTCGCGTCGTCCTGCTGAAACGTGTCGCCTTGGTGCAACACCCGCGGCTTCGCCTTCGCGTCCGCCCGCACGCGGAGCACGGCGAGCGGTGTGTCGGTGAGTCTCGGGCCGAGCGTGTCGAGCGTCACTTCCTCTCCCGTCCGCTCGTCACGCAATGTCGCGACCGCCGCGACGCTGAGGACCGGCGGCTGCGTCGGCGGTGCGACGTTTAGCCGCCGAATCTCGAACGAGCGCAACGCGAGACCGAGCCGGTCGAAACGCCCGCCGATGCGCGCGAGAAGCGTCTCGGGCGTCTGCTCGCTGACGAAGGCCGCAAGGTAATCGCCCGGCGCGCCCACGTAGCCGACGAGTTGCAGGCGGAACGGTTCGCGTTTCACCGCGAGCAATTCGAGGCCGAAGGGTAGGTCCGCTTTCTCCGCCGCATACGTCGGCGGCGTGACGGTAAAAACGCGCGTCGCGGCATGGTAATAGATTACCGGCGGCGTGAAGAGCTCGTAGATCCAACCGCCGCCGGCGGACTGCGCGCCCGGTTTCCTCCAGGCGGGCGCGGGCGACGGAGTCTCGGGCAGGGCCGCCGCCACGTAGACCGCGCCCGACAGCTCGACCGCGACCCGCTCCACACGCAAGCGGCGCAGCGGCACCTGCTGCGTCCACCACCAAGCCGCGACGCCGAGCGCCGACGCGAGCGCAACCAACGCGAGCACTTTCTCCGCAGAAATCAGGCGCGACACGGTCACGGCGACGATGCGACTGCGGCCGCTGCGGGTGCGACTTCGATACATTCGATCACGACGGCGAACGTTGAAGAATTTTGCGTGACCAAAGGCACCGGAGCGATCGGCGCGAGCGTTCCGGCGGAGGCCGTGGCGACCGGTGCGGACGCGCCCGGCATCTCGGGCTCGACCTCAACCGCGCGAACGAAAAGCGGCAGCGGCGAGGCCGCGAGGGAATTCAGGAACGCGCGCAGCGCCTGCGTTTGACCGGTGAACTCGACGCGAAACAGTTCGCCGTCGGCCACGCCGCGCGCGTCGAGACGCAGCCGCGAGTCGGGCTCGAAGAAGTCCGCCGGTTGCCCGGCCGCTCCGGAGAGATTTCCGTTCGACGTCGCGTCAGCCGCCGCAGCGGAGATCGCCGCGCGTCGGCCGGCACGCTGCGCCGCGGTCAGCGGCCGTTCGCGCACGGCGGCGACCAGCGACTTCGGATGCGCCTCGAACAACGCCTCGAGCAAGTGCTGCATCACGACGCGCTGCCGATGCACCGGCCCCAGCAGGTCGGCTTCCGGACCTTCGTTGGCGTAGGTCGCGAAGCCGAATCGCTCCTCTGTGCGCAACGCGACCCGCGCGCGCACGGCGAGCGCGCGCATCGTTTCGGTGAACGACGCGAGGGCGAAATAACCGTCGACCGGTCGCTCGGGCGGCGCCGACAGCCACGCCTGGCCCGCGATCGCGGCGCGAAACTCCGCGGCGCGCTGCGCGGCAGCGGCAACCTCCGCGGCGATCGCGCGTGCGTTTTCCTCGCTGAGCGCCGGCGATTGCCGCGCGAGCCAGTCGCGCTCGGCGCGTTTCGCCTCCACCTGCACGGCGGCCCGGCGCGCTCGCTCGTGCGTCGTGTGGATCAGCCACCCTTGGAGGGCGCACGCCGCCGCGCTCGCGAGCAGAATCGCGGCGAACCGCGGGTTCTTTTTCGGCCAGTCCATTTTCACAGGGGACGCGAGGGCTCGGCGACGAGCACGACGTCGAAGCGCAGGAGGCCGGGCTGCCGGTCGTCGAAGCGCTCGTTGTCCACCGCGGAGACGAGGGGCGAGTCGACGATGCTCGTCAGCAGCGCCACGACGCGGCGCTTCGCGTCCTCGCTCGCGCGCGAGAGCGGATTCGTGCGGTCGAGCATGCGACCCGAGACGGCGACGCGCAGCGGTGCGCTCGCGTCGGTGGCGTCGGAGGAGAGCTGAACGCGTTCGAGCCACACGTCCTCGACCTTGACGAAGCGCTCCTGCAAATCCGCGAGCAACTGCTGCCAGCTCGCGCGGCGCGCCGCGATGTCGCGCAGCGCTGCGACCTGGTGCTGAAGTTCGGCCAGTTTTTCGAGATTCGCACGATTGCGCGCCTCACGCTCACGCAGCAGCGCAATCTCGGCGTCGAGCGCGACCGACTTGCGGTGCAAGGCGGCGTCCCATTCGCGGTAATACTGCAACGGCGGCACAAACGCCGCGGCCACGAGCACCGCGGCGAGCGCCAGCCACGGCTGGCGGCGACGGGTGTTTTCCCGCGTGAGCAAGCGCGGCGGCAGCAGGTTGATCGTGGCCGCGTCGCCCGCGAAATGCGCCTGCGCTGCGCCGACGAGGTCGGCGAGATGCGGGGCGACTTCGACCACGCCGGCGTCGGCCGCCGGCCGCGCGACCTCGAGCGAGGCGAGCGGATCGAAATTTTCCACCGGCACGTTCAGTCGCGCGGCGACCCGTTCGCCGAGTCCGCTCGCGCGAGCCGCACCGCCGGTGAGGACGATGCGCACGGGACTTGCGGCGCCAGCGGAACGCTTGAAGTGCACGGCGCTGCGCGTGATCTCCTGGCCGAGCCGTGTGGCGAAAGACTCGATGGCCGGCGCGACGGCGTCGGGGTTGCGCGCGGACAATTTCAACGCCTCGGCGTCAGCCCAATCGCAGTCCTGAATCTCGACGAGCTGCTGCGTCACGTGCTGGCCGCCGAGCGTGAACGAGCGCGCGTGGAGGCGGCCATTTGCGAGGAGCAGCAGCGTCGTCGAGCGCGCGCCGAGATTGGCGAAGAGCGTGGGCTCGGCGGATGCGCACGCTCGCACCGCGGCGTTCAGCGCCAGTGCTCCGGGCACGAGCGCACGCGGCTGGAATCCCGCCGCCTCGCAGCTCGCGCAGAGCGCGTCGATCGCTTCGAGCTTGGCGGCGCAGAGCATCACATCGAGATCGAGGTCGGCCCCGCCCGCGACGGCGTGGCCCCACGCGACGTCGGTGAGCGCGTAAGGGATGTTTTGCTGCGCTTCGAAGCGGATGACTTTCTCGCGCTTCGCGGCGTCGACGCGCGGCGTCTTGATGAACTTCGTGAGCACGAGATGCCCCGGCAGCACGATCGTGGCTGGGCCGCGAACCTTCAGCCGCGTCGCGACCGCGCTGAGCGCGCCGCGGAGGGCATTCGGCCATTCTTCCTCGCGGCCCGAGGGCACCGAAAACGTTTCCCAGGCGAACTGCTCCAGCCGGAGCCGCCCGCCGCCGCACGCAAACACGCCGGCGGCCAAATGGCTGGCGCCACAATCGATCACGATCGTCTGGCAGGAAAAAGAAAACACGGGCAGCGCGAAGAAAGGCGGCCCGTGCGCGGTTGTGTTTGCCCGAGTTTCCGCAAAGGTCACGCTCAATCTCTCCGTCATGTCTGCCGCCGCGTCCGTCGCCACTTCCACCCTGCCCTACAAGATCAGCGTGCTCGTGTTTCTCGAAAACCGCGCCGGCGAGCTGCTGCTCATGCTGCGGGCGAAGCAGCCGAACCTCGGCATCTGGTCGCCGATCGGCGGCAAGCTCGAGATGGCGACCGGCGAGTCGCCGTTCCAGTGCGCCGTGCGCGAAATCGAGGAGGAGGTCTGCCTGAAGGTGAAGGAGAGCGACCTGCACCTCTTCGCGATGATCGCCGAGAAGGCTTACCAGGGGCACAACCACTGGCTGATGTTTTTGTTTCACTGCAAGCTCCCGCTCGAGACGCTCCCGGCCGACATCACCGAGGGGAAATTCGCCTTCTGGTCGCGCGAGCAGATCAAGACGCTCGAGATTCCCGAAACCGACGCGAAAGCGCTCTGGCCGATCTACGATCGGTATCGCGACAGCTTCGTAGCACTGCGTGCGGACTGCTCGGTGTCGCCGATTCAGATCACGGTGGAGCAGATCACCGGCCGGCCGTAGGGCGCCGGGTCGGTAATCTAGAATGGCGCCGGGCCTGCACGCACCGAGCCCACACGGCGGCGCCCTCGTAGCGTTCGGCGCGGCAGCGCCGGTAGGGCCGGACCGCCGGGCCGGCCGCGAACGTCCTTACGGCGCGCCCAGCGTTCGCGCCCTACCTCGCCGGATCGCGAGCGAGAGCTTCGAGGCCTCGGGCATCAGGCATCAGGCGAACGACCGGCCGCGTAATAAGCCGCGCCGCCCGAAGTTTCGCTTGTGTTTCTCTGCGCTTCCCCAAGGTAGGGACTTGGCGTCCGAAAACTATTTCAAACTCAAATCAATCTGTGAGCAAGAAAGCCACCTCCCCGAAAAAGCCCGACGAGGGCGCACCTGCCTACAACTCCCGCCAAGCGCCCGTGAATGCGAAGCTCGGCGCGGATGAGTTGCTGAAATTCTACCGCGACATGGTTCGCATCCGCCGTTTTGAGGAGCGCTGCTTGCGCTCTTACCAGCAGGGCAAGATCGGCGGCTTCCTCCACCTCTACATCGGCCAGGAGTCGATCGCCGTCGCCTGCGCGTCGGTGATGAACAAGGACGATCACATCATCACCGCCTACCGCGACCACGGCCACGCGTTGGCCGTCGGCATGGGCATGAACGAGTGCATGGCCGAGAACTACGGCAAGGTCACCGGCTGCTCGCAGGGCAAGGGCGGCTCGATGCACTACTTCGACCCGAGCCGCAATTTCTGGGGCGGCCACGGCATCGTCGGCGGCCAGATCCCGCTCGGCACCGGCCTCGCCTTCGCACTGAAATACAAGGGCCGCAAGGGCGCCGCGATGGCGTTCATGGGCGACGGCGCGGTCAATCAGGGCGCGGTCCACGAAGCCTACAACCTCGCCGCGCTCTGGAATCTCCCGGTGATCTTCGTCGTCGAGAACAACGGCTACTCGATGGGCACCAGCCAGGCCCGCTCCTCCGCCGCCCCGTCGCTCGCGCAGCGCGCCGAGGCTTACGGGATGAATTGGGAAATTTCCGAAAACGGCCACGACGTGCTCGAAGTCCGCGACAAGTTCGCCCGCCTGCTCAAGCTCGCGCACGACGAGTCGAAGCCAAGCGTGCTCGAGATCCGCACGTATCGCTACCGCGGCCACTCCGTCGCCGACCCCGACACGACTTACCGCGAGAAGAAGGAGATCGAGGAATACAAGGCGACCAAGGATCCCATCCAGACCTACGAGCGCCAGCTCACGGCCGAAGGCGTCCTCACCGAAGCGCTCATCAAGCAAATCGACGAAGCCGCCCGCGCCGAAGCCGAGACCTCCGCGCAATTCGCCGAGCAGAGCCCCTTCCCGACTCTCGAAGACGTGAAGAAGCACGTCTATTGGGAGGCAGACAATCCCGCCGACCGCAAATCCGTCGGCAGCCTCTTCTTCGACTGAGCCGCCACGCGTCCGCTGCTCTCAACTCTCATCTCTCAACCCTCAACTTTTCCGCAATGCCCGTCATCACCTACCGCGAAGCCCTCCGCCACGCCATGAGCGAGGAAATCGAGCGCGACGAAAACGTCGTGCTCATGGGCGAGGAAGTCGGCCAGTTCAACGGCGCCTACAAGGTCTCCGAAGGCATGTTGGCCAAATACGGCCCGAAGCGCATCATCGACACGCCCATCTCCGAGGCCGGGTTCATCGGCATGGGCGTCGGCGCCGCCATGCTCGGCATGCGCCCGATCATGGAGCTGATGTTCTTCAGCTTCTACACGGTCGCGTTCGACCAGATCTTCAACAACGCGGCCAACATCCGCTACATGTCCGGCGGCCTCATCAACTGCCCGATCGTGCTCCGCGGCCCCGCCAACGGCGGCACGAACGTCGGCGCAACCCACTCGCACACGCCCGAGGGCATCGCCGCCTACCACCCCGGCATCAAGGTCGTCGCCCCGTCGAACGCCTACGACGCCAAGGGCCTCATGAAGTCCGCCATCCGCGACAACGACCCCGTGATGTTCATGGAAAACACCATGCTCTACGGCGAGTCGATGGAAGTCCCCGACGGCGAATACCTCATCCCGCTCGGCAAAGCCGACGTGAAGCGCGCCGGCACCGACCTCACGATCGTCGGCCACGGCCGCCCGATCCAGATGGCGCTCAAGGCCGCCGATCTCCTCAAGGAAAAGCACAACATCAACGCCGAAGTCGTCGACCTCCGCTCGATCCGCCCGCTCGACGAGGAGACCGTGCTCGCCTCGGTGCGCAAAACCAACCGCGTGCTCATCGTCGAAGAGTCGAAGCCCTTCTGCTCCGTCGGCGCGATGCTCGCCTGCATCATCGCGGAAAAAGCCTTCGACGACCTCGACGCCCCGATCAAGCGCGTCACGTCGATCGACTCGCCCGCGATCTACAGCCCGCCGCTCGAAAAGCTCCAGCTCCCGAACGTCGACCGGATCTTCACCGCCGCGCTGGAGGTCCTGAAGTAATCAATCTTTCTCTTTCCTCTTTCTCTTAATCTTTCTCGCTCGAACGCACCGCTTCCAAAGCGATCGAGCCGAACCGGAGAAAGAGAAAGATTAAGAGAAAGAGGAAAGAGACCCGGCCCCGCCGCCTACTTCCTCCTCTACTCACTACCCGCTACTCGCTACTCACTACTAGTCATGGCCAACATCATCGATATGCCGAAGCTCTCCGACACGATGTCGGTGGGCACGCTCGTCAAGTGGCTCAAGAAGGAAGGCGACGCCGTGAAGTCCGGCGACATGCTCGCCGAAGTCGAAACCGACAAGGCGACGATGGAGCTCGAGTCGTTCTTCGACGGCACGCTCATCAAAATCTTCGCCCAAGCCGGCTCCCAAGTCGCCATCGGCGCCCCGCTCTGCGCCATCGGCCAGCCCGGCGAGCAAGTCGACGCTCCGGCCAGCGCTCCGGCTCCGAAAGCCGCGGCGCCCGCTCCGGCCGCTCCTGCTCCCGCTGCACCGGCGCCGACTTCTGCTCCGGCGACTCCGTCGCCCGCCCCCGTCGCGGCCCCTGCGCCCGCGCCGACTCCGGTCTCTCAACCCTCAACTCTCAACTCTCAACCCGCGGCCGAAGGCCGCGTGAAGATCTCCCCGCTCGCGAAGAAGATCGCCGCGCAGAACAACCTCAACGTCGCCGCCCTCGCCGGCACCGGCCCGCACGGCCGCATCGTCAAGGCCGACGTCCTCGCCGCCGTCGCGAACCCCGCGCTCCTGCAACCCAAGGCGCCCGCCGCCGGCCAGCCCTCCGCGCTCAGCGCTCCGCGCTCAGCCTTCGCGGGCGGCACGCCCGCGAAGACCGGCCCGCTCCAGGAAGACCGCACCGTCCCCGCCACGAACATGCGCGCGACCATCGCCAAGCGCCTGCTCGAAGCCAAGACGACCATCCCGCACTTCTACCTCGAGATCGAAGTCGACGCCGAGCCCCTGCTCGCCGTGCGCGCGCAACTCAACGCCGGCCTCGAAGCCGAGGGCGTGAAACTCTCCGTCAACGATTTCGTCCTCAAGGCCAGCGCCGAGGCGCTCAGCCGCGTCCCGGGCGTCAACGCCTCCTGGACCGGCACCGGCATCCAATACTTCGGCGCCGCGCACGTCTCGTTCGCCGTCGCCATCGAGGACGGCCTCATCACGCCGGTCATCCGCGACGCGCACACGAAGTCGGTCTTCGCGATCAGCGCCGAGGCCAAGCCGCTCGGCAAACGCGCCAAGGAAAAGAAGCTCAAGCCCGACGAGTTCACCGGCGGCACGTTCTGCGTCTCGAACCTCGGCATGATGGGCGTCGCGAAGTTCTCCGCGATCATCAACCCGCCGAACTCGGCGATCCTCGCCGTCGGCACGACAGTCACGAAGCCCGTCGTGAAGAACGGCGCGATCGTCGTCGGCCAGACGATGACGCTCACGCTCTCCTGCGACCACCGCGTCGTCGACGGCGCGCTCGGCGCGCAGTTCCTCGCCGCGCTGAAAGACCTCCTCGAAAAACCCGCGCTGCTGCTCGTCTAAGCCCCGGGACTCACGCTCCCCGTTTTTCAAGCGCGCCCCCCCCACGGCGCGCTTTTTGTTTTCGCCCTTTTGATCGCCTACTGAATCCGGCGGGAACGGGTTTCCCGGTTGCGTCGGTGTCTCCACGGGGGGAATTTCCACCGTGCATGAACGCCGACTCGCACAACGGCGATGCCGCGGACGGCGGGAAGCTGTCCGTGATGCCTCGCGCGACCCCTCCGAGCGTTCCGTGCCCACCGCCACCGCTCCCGGATCTCGAGCGACGTCTCACCGGCATCGTCAGCTCGATCGATGCGATCGTGTGGGAATTCGATCCCGTCTCCGGGCATTTCACTTTCGTCAGCGAGAAGGCGGTCGAACTCCTCGGCTATCCGCTCGGCGCGTGGCTTGAAGAGCCGGACTTCTGGCCGAGCCACCTCCATCCCGAGGACCGCGAAATGGCGGTGAAGTTCTGCGCCGATGCCACGCAGCGGCTCGAAAATCACGAGTTCGAATACCGCATGCTCGCCGCGGACGGCCGCGCGGTGTGGTTGAAGGATTTTGTCCGCGTCGACTCCCTGAACGGTCGCGCGGTCCGGCTTCGCGGCGTGATGGTCGACATCACCTCGCGCAAACGGATCGAAGCCGAGCTGCGCAAGAACCACGCGCTCCTCGAACGCATTTTCGATTCGACCGAGATCTGCATCGCCTACCTCGATCGCGATTTCAATTTCCTCCGCGTGAACCGCGCCTACGCGGTCACCGGCCGCCAAACCCCGGAGTTTTTCGTCGGCAAAAATCACTTTGCGCTCTATCCCGGCGACGAAGCCGAGGCGATCTTCCGCGAGGTCGTGCGCACCGGCCAGCCTTACACGACGCACGCCCGCCCCTTCGTCTACGTCGATCAGCCCGAGCGCGGGGTCACCTATTGGAATTGGACGATCACCCCGGTGAAGGACGCATCCGGCCACGTGGACTCGTTGTTCTTCGTCCTGCTCGACGTCACCCACGAGGTCCGCGTCGAAGAGGCGATCCGCGCCAGCGAAGCACGCTATCGCCTGCTCTTCGACCGCAACCCCCTGCCGCTCTGGGTCTGCGACCTCGACACCTGCCGCATCCTCGCCGTCAACGAAACGGCCGTGCGGCACTACGGCTACAGCGCCGGGGAGTTCCGCTCGCTGACGATCGCCCAGCTCTCCGCGCAGCCCGATCTCGATCCCCACGCCACCGCGCTGCGCGACTCGCTCCAGCGCCCGAATCGCACCGTCGAGTGTCACCATCGCCGCAGGGACGAAAGCATCATCGTCGTCGAGCTCCAGGGCTGCCCGATCGACTACGACGGCCGCACCGCACTGCTCGTCATCGCGCACGACGTCACCGCGCGCAAAAACCTCGAGGAACAACTGCTCCGCTCCCAGCGCCTCGAAAATCTCGGCATGCTCGCCGCCGGCATCGCGCACGATTTCAACAACATCCTTTCGCCGATCCTGATGGCCGGCCAATTGCTCCGCGCCGAGCCGGGCGCGTCTTCGGCCGACCAGCGGCTCCTCGACACCCTCGTGCAGAGCGCCGAACGCGGCGCCGGCCTGGTGCGGCAGATCCTCGCCTTCGCCCACGGCACCGGCGGCGAACGCCACGCGGTCCAGCTCAAGCACGTCGCGCGCGACATCCTTTCGCTCATCGAGGAAACGTTCCCGCCGTCCATCCGACTCGATCACTCGATCCCCGCCGATCTCTGGCCGACCAAGGCGAACGCCACGCAAATCCACCAGGTGCTGCTCAACCTCTGCGTGAACGCCCGCGACGCCATGCCCAACGGCGGCACGCTGCGCCTGCACGCGCGCAACGTCGTGCTCGACGCCGCCGCCCTGCCCGCCGCGCCCGACGCCCGCGCCGGACGCTTCCTCTGCCTCGAAGTCGGCGACACCGGCACGGGCATTCCGCCCGACGTGTTCGCGCGCATCTGGGAGCCGTTCTTCACCACCAAACCGCAGGGCAAAGGCACCGGGCTCGGTCTCTCAACCGTTCGCGCGATCGTCGCGAATCACGAGGGCTTCGCGACGGTCGACACCGCCGTCGGACAAGGCACCACGTTCCGCATTTATCTGCCCGTCGTCGAGACGGACCTCGACACCTCGTCTGCGGACGCAGCCACCCGCGCCATCCCGCGCGGAGACGGCGAACTCATCCTCGTCGTCGACGACGAAGCGTCCGTGCGCGACCTGCTCGGCGTCACCCTCACCACGCACGGCTACACCGTCGCTCTCGCTGCCCACGGCATCGAAGCCGCTCTCGTCGCGGACACGCACCGCCGCTCGCTTCGCCTGGTGATCACCGACCTCGTCATGCCGCAGCTCGGCGGCGAGGCGTTCGTCCAACTCCTCCGCCGCCAGCACCCGCATGTGCCCATCCTCGCCGTCACCGGGTCGCCCGGCTGGGCGAAAGTCGGCGTGCCGATTCTCTACAAGCCGTTCAAGCCCGAGACGCTGCTCGCGGCCGTGCACTCGCTCCTGCATCCCGACGCGAAGCCATCCGCCGGGTAGAATCGCCGGGCGCGGCCCGACCGCACCGCGTGCGACGCCTCGGGGGCCGCCTTGACACAGATCGCGACTCTTTTCTGTCGCGCGGGCCCGACGCGAGCGCTATCGAAAAGTCTCCGGGCCCGGTCATATCGCGAACCGCTTTCTGAATTCGCGAAGTTCCCTTTGGGCAACTCCCGATGCAACCGCGGCGCATTATCTTTGTCTACGGCTCGAACCACCACGTGTTCGACCACGTCGTCCGCTGGTCTCACCGGACCTCGAAGGCTCGCCGCGCGAGCGAATCGCCCGGCGAATTGACCGGCCTGCTCACCGTGTGGGACCGCTTCGTCCGCCTCCTGCCCTGCGCGATCGAGTTCGTCGAAAGAAACCACGCTGGCGGCCAGCCCCACGACGAAACCCCACAGGCGCCTCTCGTCCTCATCGAGCATCGCGAACTCGTCGAGGTGCTCGTGCATTCCAGCGATATTCACGAAACCGACAGCATCTCCGGATTGATGACCCTGCTCGAAATCCGGCTGGATGAGTGGCGCGCCCGCGCTTTGGCCCGAAATCGCATCTCCGCCGAGGGGCAAAACGCGAGATCGCGGGACGACGGCATCAACCGAACGAACGACCACCACCCGGAACGCAACTGAAACACCTTCACCCAACTCGCCCATGAAAAAGAAGAAGACTGCCGCAACCGCTCCGCTCCCGATCGCTCCGACGGTGTCGCTCGACGACTCCGTCATCGCCAACCGCGCCTACGCCATCTGGCAGGAGGAAGGTAAACCCGTCGGCTGCGACTTCGAGCATTGGCTGAAAGCCGAATCCGAGTTGCGCTCCGCCGCGCTCGCATCGCCATCGAGCTCCACGACGAAGCGCACCTGATCCCCTCCCGCGGGCAAAACCGGGCTCGTCGAAGCGCGCCGACCGCCGTGCGCGCCAATAAATCGTAAAATTGTCCGTATTCATCGACGCGGACTTTTCACGGTGCCTCTCGTTTCGCATTCGTGGGGCATGCTCGGTTTCTTTTTACCGAAAAACGATAACGCTTGGATCGCTTCCGACCGCCGCGAACGACTCAAGCTGGTCGCCACCGTGCTCGTCTCCGTCGCCGCGCTCGCGGGCGGATTCGGCCTCTTGGTTTTCGGCCTCGCTGCACACTGATGCCGCGCTCGCAGCCGGACGTTTTCCCGAGCCGTCCGCGTCAATTGGCAAAGTGCGCGTATCGGTTGCGGCGCCGCGCGGAAAAGCTTTTCGCCCGGGCGCGAGCTCCCTTTCTAGCCCGGGTGCGCTTGCCGCTTCTCCAACGCAAAACCGAAAACGCCTGGCTCGAATCCGATCGTCGCGAGCGGCTGAAACTCGTCGCGGCCACGCTGGCCCTGATCGTCGCCGGTGCGGCGGGCATCGGATTGCTCGTCTACGGCCTGCTGCACGCGTGAGGCGCGGCAGATTTGCCCTTGGCGCGCGCGGGCCCTCCGCGTAATAAGCTCCTGCTCCGCTCGCGCGGTGCACGACTGGCCCGCCGCCGGCTCCACGCGGACGGTGCCGCCCAGCCGGGTTCACCCCATGCCCCCATGAACTCGCCGGCTCCCGCTCCGCTCGCGTCCGACAACTCCGTTGCCGCCATCAAGCGCGACATCGCCGATAAGCTCTTCTGCATGCTCGCGCGCTTCCCCGAAGTCGCGACACCGCACGACCGCTACCTCGCCGTCGCCTACGCCGTCCGCGACCGCCTGCTGCACCACTGGGTCGCCACCGCGCACTCCTATTTCGAGCACACGAGCCGCACCGCCGTTTATCTGTCGGCCGAATTCCTCATCGGCCCCCAACTCGGGAAAAATCTCCTCAATCTCGGCCTCACGGAGCCGTTCGTCGCCGCGATCCGCGACCTCGGTTGGAACCCCGACGAAATCTTCGCGCAGGAGGCCGAGCCCGGCCTCGGCAACGGCGGTCTCGGCCGCCTCGCCGCCTGTTACCTCGACTCGATGGCCACGCTGGAACTGCCGTCCATCGGCTACGGCATCCGCTACGAGTTCGGCATTTTTCACCAGGAACTGCGCGACGGCTGGCAGGCCGAGCGCAGCGACCGCTGGCTCCGCCTCGGCTACCCGTGGGAGATCGCGCGCCCCGAAATCACCTTCGCCCTCAAGTTCGGCGGCCGCACCGAAGCCTACCACGACCCGCATGGCGTCTACCGCGTGCGCTGGATTCCCGACCGCGTCGTCGTCGGCACGCCGTGCGACACGCTCGTGCAGGGCTACGGCGTCAAGACCGTGAACATGCTCCGCCTCTGGAAGGCCGAGGCGCACGAGTCGTTCGACTTCCAGGCGTTCAACTCCGGCAACTACTACGGCGCCGTTCTCGACAAAGTCGCCTCGGAGAACATCACGAAAGTTCTCTACCCGAACGACGAGGCGCCCGCCGGCAAGCAGCTCCGCCTCGAGCAGCAATACTTCTTCGTCTCCTGCTCGCTGCAGGACATGATCCGCATCCACCGGCAGCGCGACCCGTCGCTGGCCAACTTCCATCGCAAATACGCGATCCAGCTCAACGACACGCACCCCGCCATCGCCGTCGCCGAGCTGATGCGCCTCCTCGTCGACGAGCACGAGATGCCGTGGCACGAGGCTTGGGAAATCACGCGCCGCACCTTCGGCTACACCAACCACACGCTGCTCCCCGAGGCCCTCGAACGCTGGTCGCTCCCGCTCTTCGCCCGCGTGCTGCCGCGCCACCTTGAAATCATCTTCGAGGTCAACCGCCGCTTCCTCGACCTCGTCCGCGCGCGCTTCCCCGGCGACGACGACCGCCTCCGCCGCCTCTCGCTCATCGACGAGACCGGCGAGCGCTTCGTGCGCATGGCGCACCTCGCCTGCGTCGGCTCGCACGCCATCAACGGCGTCGCCGCGCTCCACTCGCGCCTGCTCGGCGAGACCGTGCTCCGCGATTTCCACGACCTCTGGCCGGAAAAATTCTCCAACAAGACCAACGGCGTCACGCCCCGCCGCTTCGTCGCGCTCGCCAATCCCGACCTCGCGCGCCTCATCTCCAGCCGCATCGGCGAGGCGTGGATTCGCGACCTCGCGCGCCTGCGCGACCTCGAGCCGCTCGCCGACGACGCCGAGTTCCGCGCCGACTGGCAGCGCGTGAAACTTGCCAACAAAACCGCCCTCGCCGCCCTCGTCGCCCGCGAGACCGGCATCGCGCCCGGCCCCGTCACGCTCTTCGACGTGCAGGCGAAGCGCATCCACGAATACAAGCGTCAGCACCTGAACGCGCTCCATGTTGCCGCGCTCTACTACCGCCTCAAAAAGAATCCGTCGCTCGACCTGCCGCCGCGCACCTTCATCTTCGCCGGCAAGGCCGCGCCCGGCTACCGCTTCGCGAAACTCATCATCAAGTTCATCAACTCGCTCGCCGCGACGATGGACACCGACCCGGTCACGCGCGACCGCCTGCGCGTCGTGTTCTATCCGAACTTCAACGTCAAATCCGCCCAGCACATCTACCCCGCCGCCGATCTCTCCGAGCAAATTTCCACCGCCGGCAAGGAAGCCTCCGGCACCGGCAACATGAAGTTCGCCCTCAACGGCGCGCTCACCATCGGCACGCTCGACGGCGCCAACGTCGAAATCCGCGACCACGTCGGCGCGGAAAACTTCTTCCTCTTCGGCCTCGACGCCGCCGAGGTCGCCGCACGCTACGCCGCCGGCTATCACCCGCGCGAAATCCTCGCGCACGACGCCGAGCTCCGCGAAGTCCTCGACCTGATCGCCTCCGGCCATTTCTCGCCCGGCGACCGCGATCTCTTCGCGCCGCTCGTGGAAAACCTCCGCGAGCACGACCCGTATCTCGTCCTGGCCGACTTCCGTTCCTATTCCGACTGCCAGCAGCGCGTCGGCGAGGCTTACCGCGACGCCGAAAATTGGACGCGCCGCTCGATCCTGAACGTCGCGCGCATGGGATATTTTTCCTCCGACCGCGCCATCGCCGAATACGCTCGCGACATCTGGCACGTGGAGCCCGTGCACGTGACGTAGGGCCGGCTTCAGCCGGCCCTACCGAACCTCCGTTCCGGGGTGATGCGCGCGAGTGGGCCGCCGCCGAGGCCGGCGCGATCGCGCGGGGCGCGACCGCTGGGCGCGCCGCGAGCACGTTTCGACGGGCCCAGCGGCCTTGCCCCACCGCACGCGGCGTCGCTTTCTTTAACCAGGATATTTCACGGCGGAGCGGAAACCGTGAGGTTTTCGCACCTCAACAGCGGCGAAATTCTCACGAGTTCCGCTACCACGCTGCGTCGCGTGCTTCGCTCGGCGGGCGAAACATCCGGGCTAAACCGCCCCGGCTTTCCTCAAGCCCGGCCCCGCCGTGCCGATGTAGAGGCTGTCATGAGGATCAAACTCGTCATGGACGAAAACCCGTGGGTCGCCGCCGAAAATCTTGAGCGCCTCAAGACCGCCGCCACCGCCGTCGTGTTCGCCCTCGCTCTCGCCATCGGCCTCGCCGGGCTCGTGATCGGGCTGCTCCAAACCTGATCCGCCGCTCCGCCGCGCGGGGCGTGGCTCAGCGCCGGCTTCCGGCCGACGCAGCCACTCGCCGCACGCATCCGCGCTCACACCGCGTCGTTCGCCGCCGGCAGTTCGAGCCAGAAAACCGAGCCCTCGCCCTCGGGAGTCGGCCGCACGCCGACGCTGCCGTTCATCCGTTGCGCCGCGCGCCGCACGATCGCGAGGCCGACGCCCGTGCCCTCGTAGCTCCCGCCCGGATGCAGCCGCTCGAAAATCTGGAAAATCCGCGCGGCGTGCTCCGGCGGCACGCCGATGCCGTTGTCCTGAAAATGCAGCCGCACGTTCGCGCCGATCCGCTCGCCCCAAATTTTCACCGCCGGCACGCGCCCGGGAGCGACGAACTTCACCGCGTTGCCCAGCAGGTTCGTCACGCACTGCGTCACGTAAGCCTCGTTGCCGACGATGCGCCCGAGCGGGCCGCGGATTTCCACCGTCGCGTGCGGCGGATTGAACTCCGGGTGCTCGCGCTGGATTTGCCCCACCAGCGCATCGAGGCTCACCGGCTCCAGCGGCACGCGCGTCTTCGACACGCGGGTGTAGGCGAGCAGATCGGAGATGAGCCGGTCGAGCCGCGCCGCCGAACGCTGCACGCGCTCGAGATAGCCGCGTTCGGTCGGGTTCAGCCGGTCGCTCGCTTCCTCGATCGTGAAGCTCGTGAAACTCTGAATGCTGCGCAGCGGCGAGCGCAGATCGTGCGACACCGAATAGGAAAACGCCTCCAGCTCCTGCACCGCCTCGTTGAGCTCGAGCGTGCGCTGGTGCACGCGGCGCTCGAGTTCCTCCTCGCTCAATTTCCAGCCCGTGAGGTCGCGCATGACCTTCGCGAACCCGCGGACGCCGCCCTGCTCGTCGCGCAGCGCGACGGTGTGCCCGCTCGCCCAGAAGCGCGAGCCGTCCTTGCGCAAGTGCCAGCGCTCGTCGGGCGCCGAGCCGGCCTTGCGCGCCGTCTCGAGTTCCTGTCCGGGCAGCCCGGCCGCCCGATCGTCGGCGCTGAAGAGCATCGCGAACGGCAGCCCCAGCGCTTCCTGCTCGGAAAAACCCAGCAGCCGCCCCGCGCCGGGATTCCAACTCGCGATCTTCCCGTCCGCGTCGAGCAGGATCATCGCGTAGTCGCGCGCGCCCTCCACGAGCAGGCGGAAGCGCTCCTCGGACTCGCGCGCGGTCCGCTCCGCGCGGCGGCGCTCCTCGATTTCCTGCCGCGCCTCGCGGAACAGCAGCGCGTTTTCCACCGACAGCCGGATGCGCGTCGAGATTTCCTCGGCGAGCGGCAGGTCGTCGGTCGAATAGCGCCGGCCGCTGCCGGCCATCGCGAGCGTCAGCACGGCCCACACGCGATCGCGCACCACCACCGGGACGTGCAACACCGAGCGGATGCCGAGCCGCTCCATGTCGCTCGCGTCGGGATCGGGAAACAACCGGCGCAAGTCGCCGCTCTGAATCTCCGCCAGCGCCACCGCACGCCCCGTGCGCGCCGCGCGCGCCAGCAGCGACGCGCCCTCGATCCCCAGCTCGAAGCCGCCGAAGCGCCGCCGCAACAGCACCTCCGCCTCGGCTTCGCGATGCGCGATCGCCGCCACGCGCAGCTTCTCCGGCGTCACCTTGAAAATCACCGCTCCGTCCGCCACGCGCGGCACCGCGAGCCGCACGAGGCCCTGCATGATCGCCCCCTCGCTCGCCGCCGCGATCAGCAGGTTGCTGCAATCGGCGACGAAACGCGCGCCCTGCTCGGCGTGGATGTGCGCCGTCAAATCCGACGCCACCGCGTAGAACCCCACCACTTGGCCGGTTCCGTCCCGATACGGCACGAGATGCACCGAGAGATAGCGGGCCGGCAAAGGCGATGCCGCCTCGCCGGCGCTCGGACCGAACCAGCGCTCGAACGCCACTTTCTCCCCCGCGAGCGCACGGCGCACGATCGGCTCCAGCTCCGCGTAGGTTTCCCCCCGCGCCACTTCCCGCAGCGGCCGGCCGATCAGCATCCGCGGCTCGACGCCGAACCACTCCTGCAGCCGCGCGTTCACGAGGCGGAACACGCCGGCGCGGTCCACGAAAACCACGAGCAGCGGCATCACATCCATGAGCAACGCGAGTTGCTGCTCGCGATCCCGGCGCGCCGCCGCGCTCTCCTCCGCGAGTTCGAGCGCGCGGCGTTCGCGATCCACCAGCACGGCCAGCACCGACGCGCCCGCGATGCCGATCAACCACACCGCCCACCACGGCAGCCAGCCCGTCACCGCCGTTTCATAGCGGAACGTCCACACGCGATTCAACATCGGCAACGAGCGCGTCACCCCCACCCGCGACCAGCCGCCGCCCGGCGCGCTCGCGCCGCCGGACGTGACGAACAGCCGCGTGCGGGCGTCGGGACGATCGCCCTCCCAGATCGTGAGACAGATTCCCTGCCGCTCCGTCCGCGCCACCCGATTGCGCAGAAAATCCGCGGCCCGGAACGGCGCGTAGACAAAACCGGCCAACGTCCGCTCCCGCTCCTCGACCGACGCCGGCACGCCGCCACCGCGTTGCCGATACACCGGATAATAGATGAGAAATCCCGGTTGTTTCTGCGCGTCGATCTCCTGCACGAGCGTCACCACGCCCGAGACCGCCGCTCCGCCCGAGCGTCCCGCGTGATCCATCGCCTCGCGGCGCACCGCGTCGGTGTGCATGTCGTAGCCCAGCGCCGCCAGATTGCGGCGGTCCTCCGGTTCGAGAAAGACGATCGTGTGATACTCGCGCCGCGGATCTTCGGGCCAGACGTGAAACGTCTCCGCCCCCTGCTGACGGCGATCCGCAATCACGTTCGCCAAGTCCGCCGGCGGCACGCGTTGCGAAAAACCGATGCCCTGCGTGCCCGGATAGTTCCGCTCCACTCCGAGTTGCGCGACGTAGGCTTTGAAGTCCACCCGCGTGACTCGCTCGTTCGCCGCGAACAACCCCGCCACACCGCGCAGCAAGGCGACGTAGGCTTCGAGTCGGCCGACCAGTTCGCCCTCGAGCCGCGTCGCTTCCTCGGCGACCCGCCGTTCTGTCGCCTCGTGCAGCCATTGCTGCCATCCGGCCGTCACCAGCCCGGCCATCGCCACGCCCGCGAGCCAATAGCGCCAGAAACGGCGTCCGGCGGGGGTGGTCGTGTCGAACACGCGGCGCATCGGCTGACGAAAGCGGCTCGCCCGTCCGCATGCAACTGCGACGGCACTTCTCGGGAAAACGCCCGATGGCCGCATGCACCGCGGTTTTGTCTATCGTCGTGAACTCGACGCAGTCGAACGCGCACGATTCAGTCAGCCCGCATCCCACACACGCCCCCCTGGATAAAGCACCCGCCGTCTCACCTCTCTCACGATCTGTCATTGCGAGGAGCGTAGCGACGAAGCAATCCAGCGCTCGCTGGATCGCCGCGCCCGCCTACGTCGGGCTCGCGATGACAAACAACAATGCGATGCATCCGAGTTGGCAGGACGCTTCACCACCACGCTCGACGCAATGCCGGGCAATCGAAGCGCGGTCTACGTGCAGCCACGTTCGCCGGAAACTCATCGCGACGCACAAGCGAACAAGCCAGTCGAAGACTGGCCCTGCTTCAGACGCCGCCCATCGACCGCCATGCTCGCCGGCGGCGCCGCACGCCTCACTTCTCCGTGAGCTTGAACCGTTCCGTGACTTCCTTCGCCAGCGCGCGGTAAGCGGTGGCACCCGGGCCGTGCGGATCGTAGGCGAAGATCGGTTTGCCGAAGCTCGGCGCCTCGCTGAGACGCACCGTGCGCGGAATCACCGTGCCGAAAATCTTCTCCGGCAGGTGCTGGCGCACTTCCTCGACGACCTGCTTCGCCAGGTTAATGCGGCTGTCGAACATCGTCATCACGATGCCGCCGACATCGAGCGTCGGGTTCACGCCGGCGTTTTTCAGGCGGTCGACCACCTTCAAAATCTGGCCGAGACCTTCGAGCGCCATGTATTCGCACTGGAGCGCGATGAGCAGGTGGTCGGCGGCGGCGAGCGAGTTCATCGACAGCATGCCGAGCGCGGGCGGGCAATCGATGATGATGGCACGGTAGCCGTTCGAATTGCGGATCGGATCGAGCACCGATTTCAGGCGGAGCAGGTAATTTTCCTGCTGCGCCAGCTCGATCTCGATCGCGGCCAGGTCGACCTCGGACGGGATGAGCGCGAGGTGTTCCCACGCCGTCGGCGTCAGCATCTCGAACGCACTGCCTTCGCCGTGGAGCGGCTTGTAGAGCGACTTGCCCTCCTGTTTCTCTACGCCGAGCGCGCTGGTGGCGTTGGCCTGCGGATCGAGATCGACGACGAGCGTGTGAATCTTCCGCTCCGCGAGTGCGGCAGCGAGATTCACAGCGGTGGTCGTCTTGCCGACGCCGCCTTTTTGATTCGCGATGGTGAAAACCGTGCAGGCCATGCCGCTTTATTCGAGAAGCGCCGCAGGTGGTCGAGCGCGAAGTGGGCGACGCGCTCCGAGGTAGGGCGAGTCGTCCCCGACGAGCCGCGTCCCCGCGCTGCCGAAGACTCACCGAGGACGGGGCTCCCTTTCCGTCTCTGCGAGAGACACACCTGCCCGCTTGCGCCGCGCGCGGCGTGCTGCACCGTAGCGATTCCCGCATGTCGGAGCCCGTCACCGCCTCGCGCACGAAGATCACCGGCGTTTGTCCGCCGGCGCGCGCCTACGCGCTCACGCGACTCGTAGCGGAAGCCCCCGCGCCGACGTGGCTCGTGGTCGTCGAGGAGGCGCGGGAACTCGACGCGTTTGCCGAAGACCTCGCGCTGTTTCACTACGCGGCGAACGGCAAAACCGCGCTCGACGTGCTCGTGTTCCCCGAGTCGCAGGCTGACAACCGCGACATGCGCGAAGCTTTCAACGCCGCCAGCGACCGTCTCGCCGTCCTGAGCAAGCTCCGCGGCCGCAAACACGCCACGTCCGCGCCCGACACGTTGCTCGTGCTCGCGACGCCCGGCGCGCTCCTGCAACCCGTCCCGCCGCCGGAGGATTTCTTCGAACGCGAAGTCACGCTGCGCAAAGGCGAAGAGCGACCGTTTCAGGGTCTGCTCGAGCTGCTGAGGCAGTTCGACTACGACAGCGAAGCCGTCTGCGAGGCGCCCGGCCAATACGCGGTGCGCGGCGGCATCGTCGACATCTACCCGATCACCGCGCACCAGCCCTACCGCCTCGATTTCTTCGGCGACACGCTCGAAGACATCCGCGCGCTCGATCCGGTGTCGCAGCGCTCCGGCGAGGGCGTCGAACACGTGACACTCACCGCCGCGCCGCAAATCCACGCCACCCACGCGCAGGCCTCGCTGCTCGACTACCTGGGTGCCGCCGCGCACGCCGTGCTCGTCGAACCGAGGGCGCTGGAGGAAGCGTTCGATCTGCTCGGTGGCGCCGCCGCCGGTAGGGCGAGTCGTCCCGGCGAGCCGTCGTCGGATGCGGTCGTAACGCCCGAGCCCGGCTCGTCGGGACGACTCGCCCTACCACCCGCGCTCGATGCGCTCGCGACACGCGTCGCGCGCCTCTTCGGCCTCGGCGATCTCGATCTCGCGAGCGCGCTCTTCGATGGCGCCAGCGACGAGCAGACGTGGGACACGGAATCGTTGCTCCACCACCGTTCGTTTCCGGAGGAAAACCAGCTCGCGCACGAACGCCTCGAAGCCGAAGACGTCGCGCGGCGGCACTTCCTCGAGCGCGTGCTCGCCTGGAAGCGCGAGGGCTACGCCGTGGATTTCTTCGTCTCGAAGGAGGGCGAGGAACAGCGCACGCGCGAGCTGCTCGAAGAAGATGCCGATCTGAAGAAACTGAAACCGCGCTTCGTGCGCGGCACGGTGAACGAAGGGTTTCGCGTAACGTTTGGTAGGGCGAATCCTCCGGATGAGCCGACGGCCGCAACCGCCGACATCACTGAACGCGGCTCGTCGGGACGACACGCCCTACCCCGATCGGCACGCCCCTGCGGCTACATCGCCGTCACCGAAACCGAAATCTTCGGTCGCAAGCGCCAGCGCCGCGTCGTCGGCAAGCGCGCGCTCGTCACGCCATCCGCCGTCGATCAGTTGCTCGATTTCGCCGACCTCGTCGAAGGCGACTTCGTCGTCCACCTCCAGCACGGCGTCGCGGTCTTTCGCGGGCTGACGAAGCTCGAGACGGCCGACGGCATCCGCGAGGTGATCTCGCTCGAATTCGACGACAAAGTGACGCTCCACGTCCCGCTCCAGGAGTCGCACCTGATCAGCCGCTACGTCGGCCTCGCGAAGGTGAAGCCACAACTCGGCCGCGTCGGCTCGGGCAAGTGGGAAAAAGTTCGCGCCGCCGCCGAACGCGCCACGCTCGATCTCGCCGCGGAGTTGCTGCAGATCCAGGCGCGACGCGAGGCGCAGCCCGGCCATGCGTTCGCGGAGGACGCCACCTGGCAGAAGGAATTCGAGGCCGCGTTTCCCTACACCGAGACGCCCGATCAGGCGAAGGCGATCGTCGAGACGAAGGCCGACATGGAGAAAACGCGCCCGATGGACAGGCTCGTGTGCGGCGACGTCGGCTTCGGCAAGACCGAGGTGGCGATCCGCGCGGCGTTCAAGGCCGTGATGGGCGGCAAGCAGGTCGCCGTGCTCGTGCCGACGACCGTGCTCGCACAGCAGCACCTCAATACGTTTCGCGAGCGCATGGCCGGTTACCCGGTCGCCGTGGAAATGGTGTCGCGTTTCCGCTCGCGTAAGGAGCAGACGCAAATCCTCGCCGCGGTCGCGACCGGCAAGATCGACATCCTCATCGGCACGCATCGGCTCGTGCAGCGCGACGTCGTGTTCAAGGAGTTCGGGCTCGTGATCATCGACGAGGAGCAGCGCTTCGGCGTGAAGCACAAGGAAGTCTTCAAGCGCTGGCGCGCGCACGTCGACATGCTCTCGATGAGCGCCACGCCGATCCCGCGCACGCTTTACCTCGCGCTCACTGGCGCGCGCGACCTCAGCACGATCGAAACCGCGCCGACAAACCGCCTGCCGATCCAGACGATCGTGAAGAGTTACGACGAGAAAGTCGTCGTCGAGGCGATCCAGCACGAGGTGCGGCGCGGCGGGCAGGTTTTCTATCTGCACAACCGCGTGCAGACGATCGACCTCGTCGCCGCCCGCTTGCGCGAGCTGTTGCCGAAGCTGAACATCGGCATCGGCCACGGCCAGATGGACGAGGACGACCTCGAACACGTGATGACGGACTTCGTCGCGGGCAATTACCATGTGCTCGTTTGCACAACGATCATCGAGAGCGGCCTCGATATTCCGAACTGCAACACGATCATCATCGAGGGCGCGGATCGCTTCGGGCTTTCGCAACTCTACCAGCTCCGCGGCCGCGTCGGGCGGTTCAAGCACCAGGCTTACGCCTATCTGCTCCTCCACCGCCACGCGCGCGTGATGGACCTCGCGCGCCAGCGCCTCAGCGCCATCCGCCAGCACAACCAGCTCGGCGCCGGTTTCCGCATCGCGATGCGCGACCTCGAGCTGCGCGGCGCCGGCAATCTCCTCGGCGCGGAGCAAAGCGGCCACATCGTCGGCGTCGGCTTCGAGCTGTATTGCCAGTTGCTCAAGCAGAGCGTCGCGCGCCTGAAGGGCGAGAAACACGCCGCGACCGTGCGCGCGAGCGTGAAGCTCGATTTCGTCTTCGTCGGCGAGGGCGCGGACAGCACCACCACGAAGCGCGCGGATGCGACCGACAGTTTCAGCGCGCTCAAACAGGCCGAGCGCGAAGCGGGCGAGTTCGCCAAGATTCAGGCCCGCCTCCCCGCCGCCTACATCGGCGAGACACGCCTGCGCATCGATTTCTACCGGCGGTTGGCAATGGCGGACAAAGTCGAGGCTGTGCGCGCGCTCGAGGCCGAGTTGCGCGACCGTTTCGGCAAGTTCGGCAACGAGGTCCGCGCACTGCTGCTCGTGACGGAAATCCGTGTGCGAGCGGAACAAAAGGGCTTGTTGTCCGTCGAAACGGATTCCGGACGCCTGAAGTGTCTGCGCCACAGTGGCCGGCGCGACGATTTCATCCAGCTCCACAATCGCTTTCCCCGCTTGACCGCCCCCACCCCCCTCGCAAGGTTGAAAGAACTCATCGTCTTTCTGACCAATCTCCCGAACCCATGACGTTCCGCCGCCTCCGTGTCGCCTCCGCCCTCATCGCCCTGAGCGCGGTCGCCGCCCTCCCGAATCTCGCTCGCGCGCAGGCCAACCCGGTTCCCGAAAACGTCGAGAAAGCCGTCGTCGACAAGCTGAACCTCCAATTCGCCAACGGCATCGCCGCCGTGGTCGAGGAGAAGGTCATCACCGTCGACGACATCCGCCGCGAAATCGCCCCGCTCCTCCCGCAGGTGCAGCGCGAGAGCCGCAACGAACGCGAGTTCAACGAAAAGATCACCGCGCTCCAGGACCAGATCGTGCAAGACCTGATCGACCGCGTGCTGATCGTGAAGGAATTCTACAAGGACGAGAAGCGCAAGGTCCCCGCCAGCTTCGTCGACAACCAGATCGCCGAGATCATCGCCACGCAGTTCGAAGGCGACCGCTCCAAGTATCTCGCCTACCTCCGCGGCCGCGGCATCTCGCAGAAGGATTACCGCAAGGAAGTCGAAGAGGACATGATCTACGGCTACATGCGCCAGCAGCAGAAAAAATCGGCCACGCAGGTCAGCCCGGTGAAGATCCAGACGTTCTACGACGAGAACAAAGAGCGCTTCTACCAGGAAGACCAGGTCCACCTGCGCCTCATCCAGTTCAACCGCGCCGAGGGCGAATCCGACGATGCGCTGCGCGCCAAAGCCCAGCCCGTCCTCGACCAGCTCAAGGCCGGCGCGAGCTTCATCGACCTCGCCCGCCTC
Organism: Opitutia bacterium; assembly: GCA_016187945.1. GTDB lineage: Bacteria > Verrucomicrobiota > Verrucomicrobiia > Opitutales > Opitutaceae > Didemnitutus. Next base: position 22,609 of record JACPIT010000014.1, on the reverse strand, counting down.
TACTCGCAAGACCCGCGCCGCACCAAGGGCGGCGACTGGGGCTGGCAGCGCAAGTCCGACCTCCGCAAGGAATTTTCCGACGTCATCTTCACCCTCGAGAAAGGCCAGACGAGCAACCTGCTCGTGATGCCCGAGGGCGCGTTCCTCCTCTACGTCGAAGAGCGCAAAGTCGCCGGCATCCAGCCGCTCGACGAAGTGCGCGACCAGATCGAGCGCATGCTCGTCCAGCAATACGCCCGTCAGGCGCAGGAACGCTGGCTCGAGAAACTCCGACGCAACGGCTACGTGAAGCACTACTGAGTGCGCACAGCTCGCGGGCCAGCGGGCGCAGCGCCCCGGCCCGATGAGCGATCCCTACCCGCCCCTCCGCGTCAAAGACCTCGCGGTCTCCGACCGCCCGCAGGAACGCCTGCAAAAGCTCGGCGCGTCCGCGCTCAGCGACACCGAGCTGCTCGCCATGCTCCTGCGCAGTGGAGGCAAAGGTAACAACGTCCTCACGATCGCGCGGCAGCTCGTCACCGAAGCCGGCTCCCTGCGCACGCTCGTTGCGTGGACCGAGGCGGATTTCCGCCGCATCAAAGGCATTGGCCGCGTCAAGGCGCTCCAACTCGTCGCCGTGCTCGAAGTCGCCCGCCGCGTCCTCGCCGACACCGGCGAAACCGACCCGCTGCTCAACCGCCCCGAACTCGTCCGCGATCACCTCGCGCCGCACTACACCGGCCTCCAGATCGAGAAATTCTGGGTGCTCTGCCTGAACCGGAAAAACCGCCTGATGAAACAGGTCGAGATCACCTCCGGCACCGCGACCAGTTCGCTCGCGCATCCGCGCGAGGTTTTCCGCGAGGCGATCCGCCACGGCGCCACCGCCGTCATCTGCGCGCACAACCACCCGAGCGGCGACCCGGCCCCGAGCGCCACCGACATCCAGCTCACGCGCCAGCTCCGCGAGGCCGCCCGCGCCGTCGAAATCGATCTCATCGACCATGTCGTGCTCGGGCGAGCCGCCACCGACCCGCGCAGCGTGGGTTTCTTCAGCTTCCGCCAGGGCGGCCTGATTTGAAGGCGGCAAGATCGCCCTTCCGTAGCAACCGAGGTGAGGAGGCTGTGAACCGTCGCCGCGGTCGCGCCCCCCAGCCTCCTTACGTCGGCTGCTACGACGGGAGTTCTGATTTTGCGCCCTTTGCGCCCTTTGTAGCCTCCCCTTCTGCCGATCGTGATTTGAACGCGCTTTCCGAAAAAAACCTCTTGGCAAACGCGCGCCGCTCCACCTACTTTGACCATTCGTTCATTTGATGGTGGAGTATCCAAGTGGCCAAAGGGCGTTGACTGTAAATCAATTCGGCTCCTGCCGTTCGCTGGTTCGACTCCAGCCTCCACCACCACTTTCAAAAGACCGCGCCGCTCTCGAAGACGGCGCGGTTTTTTTTTCATCACGGCCGGTCGGCCGACAAGCGGCGCCCGGCAAAGTCCGAGCGCAAACGACGCGCCGGCAGTTCGAACTCGTCTACGGCGTTCCGACCAGGCCGCTGACGTCACTCGTCACGAGCTTCGAGCGCACGTCGGAGTTCACCAGCGTCGACGAGCAGCCGCTGAACGTGACGCCGTTGACGTGGCGCAGGTAGTAGGCCCACGGCGGCAGGTCGCCGAACATGTTCGACTCGGGATACTGGCCGGGCGTCGCTTCCGGCGGCGCGCCGGGCACGCTGGTGCGGCCGCCCTCGAAGAGCACGTTCATGTTCGTGAACGAGAGGTTCGTGATCTTGTAAGTCGTGCCGTTGTAGATGTGGCCGGTGATGAGCGCGGCGTGATGGGGCGAGTTGAACCAGTAGGTCGTCCAGCCGGAAACGTCGGTGAACGACACGGCGTTCATCGAACCGAGCTTCGGCACGTCGCCGACCGGGTGCGTCGTCGCCTGCTGCGCGAGGTAGACAAAGCACGCGCTGCCCACGTTCGCGAAATCGACGCGGCGAAAACGAATCTGGTCCACGTCCGCGCCCTCGCGCGACTCGACCGCCATCGCGGCGTATTGAACGTCCTTCACGTAGTTGTCGTGGATGTCCAACGCGTAGAACCCGCCGTAGGTCGCGGTGCCGAACTTGATGCCGTTCGAACCGCCGGAGGTGCCATCGCCGCCGAAGACCGAGTCGCGAATCGTCATCGTGTCGATGCCGCGACGAACGCCGGTCTTGAGGCACATCGCGTCGTCGCCGCTGCGCACCTGGCAATTTTGCACGATGATGTCGGCGCCATCGACGACGTCGATGCCGTCGTGGGTGATGTTGTTGCTCTGGAGATTGAGGTTCGAGAGCAGCACCTGATCCGACTCCATGCTCACAAGGCTCCAGACGGCGCCCTTCTTCAAGTAGAGGTTTTGCACGGCGACGTTGTTGGAGAGCACGGACCAGATCATGATCGGCCGGTCGCCCTCGGCGCCGCCGAACGAGTCGCCCTGGCCGTCGATCGCGCCGCCCCCGTCGATGCGCACCTGCGAGCGGCTCGGCACATAGAGGAGCGCGCGTTTGCAGTTCTTGCTCACCTGCGTGTTGCCGGTGCCGGGCGCCTGCGTCGGGTAATCCGCCGCGTTCGCGCTGCCGAGCAGCGTCGCCGTCGGATCGATGAAGAACGTCATGTTGCTGCCGAGCGTGAGCGTGCCCGTGCGATAAGTGCCCGCCGTGAGCAACACGGAGCCGCCGGTGCCCGCGCAGGCGTTGATGGCGTTCTGGATCGCGGTCGTGTCGTTCGTCGAGCCGTTGCCGGTCGCGGCGTAGCTGCGCACGTCGAAGACCGGCGTCGGCGCGGCGCCGATGAACGCCGCCTCGTTGTAGACGCGGACGCCGTCGACGTAGAACGTGCCGGTGTTCGTGCTGTCCATGAAGAAACTCACTTTATTGACGGATGCGGTGGCGCTGCGCAGCGGTTGGTCGTTCATCTTCCGCACGCCGTCGATGTAGAGATCGAACTCGTCGGTGCCGGTGTCGACGACCACGCGCACGCGATACCAGACGTCCGCCTCGAACGCCTGCACCGTGGTCTTCGCGCCTCCGACGTAGGCCTTGACGTTGCCGTCTTCAAACAGCACCGAGGCGACCGTCGTCCCGCCGCTGTTGTAGATGTAGGGCAACGCGCGAGCGCCCGCCGTCTCGCGCGCCATCACATCCGCCTCGAACACCACGCGCCCGCTCTGGTCCGCGAACGTCGTCGACAGACTCGACGTGCCGGACGTGTTGAGCTTCTGCACGCGCACGCTCTTGTCCTCGGCGAACGGCACCGTCTTCGCACTCACCGAGCCGCCGCCGGTCGAAACCACCGTCCACGGACTCGGCGGCGTCGCGTCGGTCGCGATCGTGTCGAAACGGTCCGCGAACACCGTCGGCGGCTCCGCGTAGACGCGCACGGTGTCGACGTAGAACGTGCCCGTGTTCGTGCCGTCCATGAAGTAGCTCAGCGTGCTGACGTTCGTCGTCGCGCTGCGCAACGCGGCCTTGCCGAGCTTGAGGGCGCCGTTCACGTAGAAGTCGAACTGGTCGGTGTTCGTGTCGATCACGAGGCGCAAGTGATACCACACGTCCACGGAGAAACTCTGCACGACCGTCGAGGTGCCGCCGACGTGGGCGCGGATGTTGCCGTCCTGAAACGCGACCGACGCCACCGTCGCGCCGCTGCTGTTGTAGACGTAGGGCACGGCGCGGAAGCCGGCCGACTCGCGCGCCATCACGCGCGCCTCGAACACGACGCGCCCGCTCAAGTTCGCCAGCGCCGTCGACAAACTCGACGTGCCCGACGCGAGCAATTTCTGGATGCGCGCGCTCTTGTCGTGCGCGTTGGGTTCTTCCTTCACGGTGACGGAGCCGCCGCCCGTCGAAACGACCGTCCACGGACTGCCCGGCGTCGCATCGGTGGCGAGCGCGTCGAACTTCTGGTTCAGCGTGAAGACATTCGCGGCCCGCACCGGAAGCGCGAGCGCGGCGAGCACCAAGACCGTCGTGGCGAACAGCCGTGCGAACGCCGGCCGGCAGCGCCCGAGCATGGGCGCGGAGATACGGAGGTTTTTCATTGGGGTAGGCGCCGCCCGCGGCGGCGCGGTTGGGAAAACGGACGCGCGGTGTGGACAGACGCGCGGCCGCGGATTGAGGGGTGACGCCGTCCGGTCTACGCACCAGCGGCGCGAACGAAAGCCCGGCGCAGGGGAAATTGTTACCTTCGCTGCACCCGCACCGGCGCGCTCACGGTCGAGCCCGCGAGGTTGTGCGCCACAACGGCGTAGCGGCCCGCACGCGCCTCCGTCGGAGCCAGGCGCAACGTCGCACTCGTCGCGCCGGCGATCGGCTCGCCGTCGCGCAACCACTGGAATTCGAGCGGCGCCGTGCCCGCAAAATCGGCGGTGAGCGCGAGCGCGTCCTGTGATGCGAGTTCGAGTGCCGTCGGCAACGGCGTCGCGAGTCGCGGCACTTGCGCGCCGCGAATGCTGCCGGGAGGCGGCGAGCCGGACCACTTGAACGGGCTGCTGCGCACCGCCGCGGTGTGGCCGCGCAGATCGCTCGCGGTCGCGACGAAGGTGATTTCCTCGCCCGAGGCGATGTCGGGCGGCGGTTGCCAGAAGACGCGATAGGGCGGCGCGTCGTCGGTGCCGAGCAACTCGAACTGCCCCGGACGCGACGCACGCTCCAACGCGAACGTCACCTCGGCCACGCCGTCGCCGTCCTCGACTTCGGCGCGCACCTCCTGCCGCAGCGGGAAGACCGTGCCTTCGATCTCGCGCGAACCGTTCACGAGCGGCGCGCCTGGAGTCGGCGCCGAGAGTGCGATGCGCGGCGTTGAGGCGGGCGCGGCCAGCGGACGCTCCGCGCGCCAGACGGCGAACTGCAACGGCGCGAGCGTCACATGCGCAACGCCGTCGGCGTCGAGCACGAGCTCCGAACCGACCGTGTCGGACGCGGAATCGAAGACCGCCGCGAGCTTCGCGCGCCCCGGCTGGCTCGTCGGCATGCGCGCGGTGACGGTCTCCACGCGCGAGTTGTTGAAGGCGACGACGTATTCCACGCGTTCGTCGTGATCGATGCGCGAGAACGCGAACACGTTCGCCGCGTCCGCCGCGCGCACGAACATCGCGCCGGTGCGGAGCGCGCGATGCGCAGCGCGCAGTCGGCTGAGTTGCGCGATGCAGCGGTAGAACGGGTGTTGCTCGTCGAACTTGTCGTCCGCGCCGGTGCGCGCGGTGCCGAGCAACGTAGCGGTTTTGAATTCGTCGGCTTGCGCGGCAAACATGTCTTCGCGCGCGTGATCGTGGTCGCCGCCGCGGCCGATCATGCCCTGCTCGTCGCCGTAGTAGAGCACGGGCTGGCCGCGCGCGAGCAGCAGCAGACCGTGCGCGAATTTCGTCAGCTCCGCGAGCAGCACGGGCGGCGCGGCGGGGTTGTCGCGCTGGAGGAAGAAGCCGAAACGTCCGTTATCGTGATTGCCGAGGAACGTCGTCGCCGAGTGCACGTTGCTGTCGTGGTCGGTGTAGAAATCGTCGCGCGCGAAGAAGGCCGCGAGCGCGGCCGCGTTGCCGGACTGCGAGACGTAGGCGCGGGCGGCGCCGAAGAAACCGAAATCGAGCGTCGCATCGAGCGGCCAGGCGACGGAGAAGCCGCTGAGGTATTCCTGGTCGCCGCCCTGCCCCACGACCTCGCCGAATTCGAGAAACTCCGGCCGGCCGCGTGCGCGCGCCGAGGCACGCATGGCGGGCGCGAAGGCTTGCCAGAATTCCGCGTTCACGTGCTTCGCCGTGTCGATGCGAAAGCCGTCGACGCCGACGTCCTCGACCCAGTGTCGAAACACGTCGATGAAGCCGCGAACGACGCGCGGGTGCTCGGTCATGATGCCGTCGAGGCCGCGAAAATCGCTGTAGATCGCCGACTCGGGCGCCGTGCGGCTGAGATTGCCGCGGTTGTGGTAGAGCGTCGGATCGTTGAGCCAGTCAGGATTCTTGGCGTGTTGCCAGCCCGGCGGAATGATCGGTCGATGCGGGAAGCTCCGTTCGACGGAGGGCGTCGGAAACGCCGCGGGATCGCCCAGGCCGTTGTCGGCGGCGGCGCGAATGTCGAATGGCCGTCCATTCGCGTCGCGGTAAGGCGCGGCCGTGGTGTCGATGTAGTCGGGCGGCTCGGCGTAGTCGATGACGTCGGCGGTGTGATTGACGACGATGTCCATGTAGACGCGCAAGCCGCGCGCGTGCGCGGCATCGACGAAGCGCTGGAACTCCGCGTCGGTGCCGAGGTGCGGGTCGATGTGCAGAAAATCGAGTCCCCAATAGCCGTGGTAACCCGTCGAGGCGTGCCCGTCGCGCCGCGATTGCACGGCGCGATTTCGGATCGGCGGCGTGACCCATACGGCAGTCATTCCGAGTCTTTGCAGATAATCGAGCCGCGCCGTGAGCCCGACGAAATCGCCACCGTGAAAATGCGTGAGGCGCGTCGGATCGAAGCCGCTCGCCGGATCGCTCGCGAGCAAGCTGCCGCCGTCGTTCGCCGTCGAGCCGTTGGCGAAACGGTCCGGGAGCACGAAGTAGAACGTCTGCCCCGCGCCCGGATGCGTGAAGCGCGGCACGACCACAGCGGGTGTCTCGTCGTCCGCACCAGCCCGCGCAAGCAACGCGACGCACGCCAGCACCGCGCCGAACGCGGCCGGTCGGAAGGAGCCGAATCGCAGGAAAAAGATCAGCATGGACGGAAGGCGCAGGGCGGAGCGATTCGAGATTCGGCCTGCGCGTGGGCAATGCGACTCGAAACGAGGCGCGGCCGGACGCCCCCACGCGTCCAGCCGGCCCCACGGCCATCAGAAGCGGTAGTTCGCACCGAGGAGATACGTGCGACCGTAGCGTTGGAACTCCTCGATCTGCGCATGCGTCTCGCGGTAGGTGCGGTAGGCGGAGTCGGTGAGGTTGTAGGCCTGCAGAAGAATGCCGAGGCCCTTGAGCTTTCCGTCGCGGAAGGTGTAGCCGATTTGCCCGTCGACGACGGCCTCGCCACTCACGAAGCGCAGCGCGCGCGTGTTGGCGAAGGCCGTGATCTCGCCGACGAAATCCGAGCGCCAGCGGCGGCTCACACGCGCGGAGAAACCGCTCTTCTCGTAGTAGAACGTCAGGTTCGTGACGGTCTTCGAGAGGCCGGGCAGCGTGACTTTGCTCCCGATGTTCGTGTTATCGATCGTGATCGCGCTGTCGTTGCGCGAGACGCTGCCGACAAAGCCGAAGCCGTCGAGGTGCGAGGAGACGAGTTGGAGCGGCATCGACAGAGTGAGCTCGGCGCCTTTCAAGATGCCGCCGCGGCCGTTGAGCGGCTGGCTGAACCGGCCGAGCGGTGTCGTCACAGTCGGATCGCCCGCGGTGAACTCGCTGAAGTCGTAGTTCTCCGTCGTGAGGTCGAAGATGTAGGTTTTGATCTCCTTGTAGAAACCGGCGAGCGCGACGTAGCCCTTGGTCGCGAAATATTTCTCGTAGGAAACGTCGAAGGCGTTCGCGCGCCAGGGCGCGAGGCGCGGGTTGCCGCCGGTCGCGCTGGGCTGGCCGTTGGTGCCGTTGACGCTGAAGTCGAGCGATGCGCGCATCTGATCGAGACGCGGACGCGCGACTTGTTTCGCGGCGGCGACGCGCAGCACCTGCTGATGCGGCAGCTCGAAGGCGAGGTTCAAGCTCGGGAGCACGTCGGTATACTTCGTGCCGTCGGTGCGGCGCTTGAGCTGGTTGGCGAGCACCGGCTCGCGGCGATCAATGTAGTCGGCGCTCGAGGATTGGTCGACGCCTTTGACCTGCACACCGAGGTTGCCGCGCACGTGGACGCCGCCGAGTTGCGAGTCGATGTTGAACTGCGCGTAGGAGGTCGCGATGTCCTCCATGACCGTCCAGCGTTTCGATGCGAGGTCGGCGGCCGCGCCGGTCGACGAGCCGATGCCGGAGGTGCCGTAGCCGGGAGTGAACGGCGCGTAGTTGACGCCGAGGTTCAAGATCGTCGGCACGCTCCAGCTCAACGCGGCGGGCGTGCCGGCGAAGGCGAGCGTCGTGTTCGATAGCAAAGCGTCCGTCGCGACCGGCAACGGCAAGTCGGTGGTCTTTTCGATCAAGCGTTGCTCGGGCTGATCCTTGACCTTCTTGCGGTCGCCGTAGTTGAAACCCACTTCGACGTTGTCGAAAAACTTCGAGAGACTGCGCGAAGCGGTGACGCGGTAGGAGGTGAGCTCGTCCTTGATCGAGGGCACCTTGCCGTAGCCGGCACGGAAGATCGTGGGCCCGATCTTGACGGCGTTCGGATCGGCGTAGTTGAGGCCGTAGCTGACGGTGGGGAAACCGTCGGGCGTGAGGTCGTAGGTGACGGTGTCGCCGACGGGCTGGTTGGTCGCCGAGCGTTGCGCGGCTTGCGTCTCGAGATTCAGCTCGTGGCGCTCGGCCTTCGAGTAGCTGACGTCGCCTGAGAGAATCCACTTCGCCGTGCGATACTGGCCGTTCCAGCCGACGGCGCTGAGCTTGTCGATGCGGTCGTTATACATGTTGCGGACGGCCGGGTAGACATTCGCGACCGCGGCGGAGAGCAGCGCGTTGTTGAAGAGGACGCCGGGCGTGAAGGCCAGCGCCTGCGGGGTGATGAACGGCGCGGTCAGGCTGCCGCGGTTGCCGTCGAGGCGGGTTTCGATGCCGCGATTCGTCTGCTCGCGGCGGAACTTCGAGTAATAGGCGTCGACGACCGACGAGAACGCCGCGTTCGGACGCCACTCGAGCACCGCCATGAAACCGTCGCGCGTGTTCATGCCGCTGCGAGCAAAAGTCTTGATGCCGCTCGTCAGCGTCGTGCCCGGCACGAAGCCCGCGCGGTTCGCGTTCGGCGTCTGGTTCGTGCTCCAGCCGTAGGTGCCGAACTCCTGCGAGAGAATCGGCGACTCCATGTGCGCGTAACCAAGGGCGACGCCGATGGTCTTGTGGGCAAATTGGTCGACGTAGGTCGCGCTGATGCGATTACCCGTCGTCTTGGAGTCGGAGCCGAGGTTGTTGAGCGTCTTGCGCTCACCGCGGACGTTGAGCGCCAGCACGCGCCGGCCGAGCGAAATCGGACTCGTGGTCCGCAAGCCGATCGTGCCCGAGAGGCCCTGGCTCACGAGGCTCGCGTCGGGCGTTTTCTGCACGAGCACGCGATTGATCAGCTCCGAGGGATACTGATCGAACTCGACGCCGCGATTGTCGCCCGTGCTGACCTGCTCGCGGCCGTTGAGCAGCGTCGTGGCGAAGTCCGGCGCCAAGCCGCGCACGGAAATCACCTGCGCCGCGCCGTCGACACGTTGCGCGGCCAGACCGGGCAGGCGCGCGACGGACTCGGCAATGCTCACGTCGGGCAATTTGCCGATGTCCTCGGACGTGATCGATTCGACGATGGAAACGGATTCTTTCTTCGCGGCGATGGATGACTCGATGCCCGCGCGGATGCCAGTGACGACGAACGTCTCGAGCTGGAACGTCTTTTCCTGATCGGCGGCGGCGAGCGACGTGACGCGCTTCGGCTCAGGTGCCGGCGTGGACGCCGCGGCGGCGGGCGCGGGCGTTTGCGCGTTGGCTAGGCTGGCTGAAAGCAGAACGGCGGCGAGCGTCAGCGCTCGTGCGGTGATGCGTTGGGGATGGGGGATCGGTTGCATGGGTGCCTCGGGGTTGGGGAAAGGGTGACGAGGGGCGCGGCTCAGATGCGGATCTGTAGTTTTGGCGTGTCGGCGGGCGTCTCAGGCGGGTTCGCGGGCAGTTCGCGGCCGTTGACGCGGACGTTTTCGAGGCGCAGCGAAGCGGCGTTGCGCAGAAACAAGCTTTCGCGCGCCTTCGCCACCGCGACGTTGCGCAGCAGCACGTCCTCGATCGGCGAGCGGCTCGTGCCCTCGGCGAAGACGGCGTAGTTGGTCGCGTTCGCGCAGGAGACGTCCTCGATCACGAAGTCGCGATAAGCCGTCGGCGCGTTGCCGCCGCGGTAGCTGTGGTAATTCGTCTCGAAGCGCACGACCGCGGCGCGCGACAGGTCGATCGTCACGCGGCGCACGCGGACGTTCTCGATGAAGCCGCCGCGATCCGCGTTCGATTTGAAATAGATGCACGACTCGCCCTCCTCGACGCGGCAGTCTTCCATGAACACGTGGCGCACGCCGGCGGACATCTCGCTGCCGATGCAAAGGGCGTTGATCTTCGATTGGAAAATGCAGTGGCGGATCACGACGTTCTCCGTGCGTCGGCCATCGCGCCACGCGTCGGCGTCGCGGCCGGCTTTGAGCGCGATGCCGTCGTCGCCCGTGAGAAAGCGGCAGTTCTCGATCAGCACGTCGGTGCACGAGTCGGGATCGCAGCCGTCGTTGTTGATGAGCAGGCTGTCGACCGTCACGCCACGCACGGTGACGTTCGTGCAGAACGTCGGATGCACGACCCAGAAGGGCGAATCCTTGAGCGTCACGCCCTCGATGAGCACGTTGCGGCATTCGTAGGTCTGCAGCAGACTCGGCCGCAGGAAATAGCCCTCGCCGAACCGCCGTTCCGCGATCGGCGCGCCCGCGGCGCCCATGCGACGACTCAGCTCTTGGCCGCGATCTTGCAGCTTGGAAATATCCATCGCCCAGCTTCGGAATTCGCGCCGCGCGTTGCCGTCGATCGTGCCGCGACCGGTGACGGCGACGTTCTCCGCGCCGCGCGCGTAAATCATCGGCGAGTAGTTGTAGAGGATGACGCCCTCCCAACGCGTGAGCACCACAGGCAGAAAATCCGCGGCCCGCCCGCTGAAGAGCAGCGTCGAGCCCTCCTCGAGGTGGAGGTCGACGTTGCTCTGGAGATGGACCGGACCGTTGAGCAGATAAGTGCCCGCGGGCACGACGACGTGGCCGCCGCCCGCCGCGACACACGCCGCGATCGCGGCGCGCACGGCCGGCAGGCTGTCGGTCGTGCCGTCGCCTTTGGCGCCGTGCTCCGTGATGGGAAAATTACGCGCGGGAAACGCTGGCGCCTTGATGCGCGCGAGGATCGCCGGCACATCGCTCCACTCGAAGCGTGGCGCCGCGGCGGTTTCGGCGGCGGCACACGGCCGTGCCAGCGCTACGCTCAGCGCGAGCGCGGCCCACGCGCCGCGAGCGAAGGGCCAGCCGCGCAACAGGCGCGCGCCGACGGAACGACGGGAGAGGACAAAATTCCGCGGGAAACTCATTCGGGGTCGCAGGGGTGAAGCGGCCACAGCTCTGTCTCGCCCGCGCGCGGAGTAAAGGGGCGCCGGAGTTAAATTGTTACCTTCTCCGCGCGGCGCCACGGCCGCGCCTGCGTGCTCCGGCGCCGCGCTGCATCTTTGTTGCCGAAGCGCAAAACGCCCGCCACGGTCCGGCGCCGTCACCCCTTCCCCGTCCGTCATGTCGACCGCCACCGCGCTGGCCACCGTTGGAATCCGCACCTTCGACTGGCTCGATTATCTCGTGCTGGGCGCTTACCTTGCGACCAACCTCGTCGTGGGCTGGCGCTGGGCGCGGCGCCGGCAGTCGGCCGACGGATTTTTTCGCGGCGAGCGGCGCGTGCGCTGGTGGGCGGCGGGCATCAGCTTCTACGCCACGGCGACGACGAGCATCAGTTTCATGGCGGTGCCGGCGAAAAGCTACGCGACCGACTGGCGCGCGATCGGCTCCGCGCCCGCACAAGCGGCCGCGACGCTCGTGATCGCGTTCTGTTTCGTCGGGGCACTGCGCCGCCTGAACATCACGACCGTGTTCGAGTATCTCGATCTGCGCTTCGGTCGCGCGGTGCGGCTGCTCGGCGCGGCGCTGAGCGTGCTGCTGAAAGTATTCGGGCGCATGAGCGTCGTCATGCTGCTCCCGGCGATGGCGCTCGCGTCAGTGACCGGATTCAATGTCTACGCGTGCATCGCAATCCTCGGCGGCGTGACGGTCGCCTACGCGATGCTCGGCGGTTTCACGGCAGTGTTATGGACGGACGTGTTTCAATTCGTCGTCATGTTTGGCGGCGTCGCCATTGCCCTCTGCTATGTGGCGGCTGGGGTGCCGGGCGGTTTTGGCGGCATTCTGGAAACGGGCTGGCGCGAAGGGAAACTCGCCGCCGTGTCGTGGGAGTGGGATTTCACGGAGCCGACCGTGTGGGTCTTCGCGGGCTTGATGGTGCGCACCGTCTTCACGCAACTGAGCGACCAGTCGCTCATGCAGCGCGTGTTCGCGACCGCCGACGAACGCGCCGCACGGCGCACCGTGGCGCTCGGGGCGTTGCTGGGGCTGCCGAGCTCGGTGCTGTTCTTTTTCGTGGGCACGGCGCTGTTCGCGTTTTATCGCACGCACACCGCGCCGCCGGCGGGACTCCCGAACGACGCGATCTTCCCGTTCTTCATCGTGAGCGAACTGCCGCGCGGCGTGGTTGGGCTCGTGATCGCGGGCGTGCTCGCGTCGGCAATGGGCGCGCTCAGCAGCGACGTGAATTCGGCTGCAACCGTCATCGCGACGGATTTTCTACCGCTGTTTCGCGCGCAGCCGACCGACCGCCAGAAACTCGCCGTCGCGCGCGGCGCCACGATTGCCGCGGGCCTCGCCGCAACGCTGACGGCGGCCTACCTCGCGAGCCTCAACGTGCCGTCGCTCTGGGACCAGGTGCTGATGCTTGCGGCGTTGATCGGTGGCGGGCTGCCCGGCGTGTTCGCGCTCGGCTTGCTGACCCGCCGCGCGACCGCGCCCGGCGTGATCGTCGGCGTGCTGATAAGCGTCGGCGTCACGGCCTGGCTGCAGGCGTTTACTTCGATCAATCCGTTTTTCCAGGGTTTCGCCGCCGTGATGACGTGCCTCGTCACCGGCTACGGCGCGAGCTTGTGCCTGCCGTCGCGCGCCGCGCCGCGCGATCTGCGCGGGCTCACGGTGTGGGATCTCGCGCGGACGGGCCGCTGAGCGTCAGATGATGTGGTGCCCCGCCCGTTCGTCGGCCGGCAGGTAGTGCAGCGTGTGTCCCGGGCTCCATTTGCCCTCGATCGTCAGCGTGATCGGATCGGCGGGCACGCCGGTTTCGTTGCGTTCGACGAGATCGATCAGCTTGTCGATCGCAACGCGTCCGATGAGCCGCGCGTTCTGGTGAATCCCCGTGATGCGGCTCTCCGGATCGTGCACCGAGAGGCTCACGATGCCCAAGTCCTCCGGCGCGCGCACGCCGCGCGCGGCGAGCTGCGCAAGTTGATCCTCCTGCAGAAGCGAGATCATCACGTCGGGTTTCTCGCGTCGAATCCACCGGCGCACTTCGTCCGCGTCCCACGTCTGATAGAGCAACGAGCGCACACCCGCGTCGAAGCCGAGCTTCTCGCGCTCGATCATGAACGCCGCCTCCCAGCGGTGCTCGAGGCGCTGGCACAGCGGGCCGTCCATCACGAAGCCGGGGCGGCGGTAGCCGTTCCGGTGACACTCGCGCAGCGCGAGCATCATCGACTGGTAATGGTCGTTCGATGTGCGATGAAAAATCGGTTGGGCAATGCTGAGTCCGTGCGCGACGACCGAAAAATACTCCCACTTCAAATCGATCTGCATGCCGAGGCGCGGCAACGGCGTCAGAAAAACGCCGCGCACGCCGCGCGCGCGCAGCATCTCGCTGAAACGCTGGTTGCTCATGCCATCGCGGTAGAGCCAGAAATGCGAGAGTTTGTAGCCGCGCTGCTCGGCGCGCACCGTGGCGCCTTCGAACAGCAGGCGCAGCAGCGGCGACGGCGTCTTCGTCCAGCCGTCGTGCGTCTGGAACGCCGTGATGTAGGCGAGCGTCGGCTGCTGCGCGCCCGCCGAGCGCTTGCGGCGCCGCGACTGCATCAGCGCCGAGACGAACGGGTGCGTCCGGTAACCCATCTGCTCGGCGATCCCGATCACCTCCGCGCGCGTGGCCGCGGAAATGTTGCCGCGACTGCGCAGGCATTTCGACACCGTGGCGATCGACACCTTCGCGCGCTCCGCGACATCTCGCATCGTGACACCCATAACGTGGCGTCCTCCGATACCGCTTCGGCGGAAAAAGGAAACCTGATTGTCGTCGCCCCCGGCGTTTTTCTCGTGCGCTCGATTCCGGCAACGATTTACCTTCCGCGTCGCTTTCCCCGCCGCGCGGCTCCGTCTAGAAGCGCCCGGCCTCACCCCACCCGCCCATGACCCGTCGCGAATTCGTCGGTAGCACCTCCCTGCTGGCCACCGCGCTCGTGCTGCGCGGCGCCGTCCGCGCCGCCGAACGCGTCGCGCCGGCTGCTCCCGTCGGCGATCTGCTCTCAGGCCTGAGCGCGCACGGCGACCTGCGGCTGCCCACGTGGGGCCCCTACACGAAACACCTCGCCGGCATCGCACACCTGCCCGATCCGGCCAGCGGCCTGCGCTTCGACCTCTCGGTTTTCCCCGGCCTCTACCGCCGCCGCCAGCAAGTGCCGATGGTGACCCACGACTCCGGCTTCCAGCCATGGAGCGCCACGCCGGGCCTCGAGCGCTACACGCTGCGTTTCCCGCTCGGCGAACTCGAGTCGTTCTACGCCGACGTCACCTTCGCGCCTCACGACACGGGCGCGCTGGTGCGCGCGCAACTCGTCAACCGCACGCCGCAGCCGCAGCAGCTCTCGCTCAATTTCCTCGCCTCGCTCCACTTTCCCGAAGCCGGCCCCTATCGCCAGCCCCCGCTCCGCGCCGCGCGTGTGACGCTCCCCGACGGCGGCGCGTGGATCGATGGCTCGCACTACCACGCGCTCGCGATGGACGAGGACGCGCCGCAGCGCCACCTGCCCGACAATGCCGAGATTTGGGGCGAAGTCCGTCGTGACGGCTGCGTCAACGGCGTCGCTCTCGCCCGCGGCTTCGGCCGCGTCGCCGGGCAACGCGCCACCTACGCGACGCCGGATAACTTCGCCGCCGCTGGCACGGTCGCGCTCTTCCGCATCCGCCTCGCGCCGCAAGCGCGCACGACGCTGCGCTGCACCGGTCTCTACGCCGGCGAAATCGCGCTCACCGGCAACGGCGATTTCCAACTCGCCAGCGTTCCACTCGCCGACGCGACCGTGCGCGAATTTTCCGTCGAGACGGTCGGCGGCGACGAACTCGAACTCGACGGCATCGCCCTCGTCCCGGCCGCGCAGCGGAGCGCGGTCGAGTTTCACGTTCCGCCGCTCGACTACCAGCCGGCGCTCACGCCGCTCGGCGACTCCGCGCTCCTCCTCGCCTACGCCGCCATCCCCGGTTGCTACGGCCTCGCGTGGGCCGCGGCCGACGCCGAAGTGCGCGAATGGCTCACCGATCGCATCGAATACGACTTTCCGCTCTACACGCACGAGCACATCAAGCGCCGCCTCGAACTCGGCGGCCAGCGCCACTACACGAACGTCTTCGTCCGCCCGCTCTTCCTCGCGTCCGGCGAGACGCGCGAGTTCACTGCGTTCGTCTGCCACGGCGCCGACGCGGCCGAAGCGCGTGCCGCGCTCGCGCGCTTCGCGGCCGCTCCCGCGCCCACACTCGTCGACGCCCCGAGCTTGCCCGCGCACACCGCGGCCGGACGCGATTACGCCTACGGCGTCGAACGACTCGCCGCCACCGTCGCCACCAACGTCGTCTATCCCGTCCGACGCCGCGGGAAATTCATCCGCCACTACACGCCCGGCCGCTGGTGGGATTCGCTCTACACGTGGGACGCGGGCTTCATCGGCCTCGGCCTGCTCGAACTCGATCCCGCGCGCTCCGTCGACAATCTCGCCGCCTACCTCGCGCGCCCGGAGGAGGACGCCGCATTCACCTTCCACGGCAGCCCGGTGCCCGTGCAAATTTATCAGCTCCAGGCCCTCTGGAACCGCACCCAGGACCGCGCCGTGCTCGCGCGCTTCTTCCCCGGCGCGCGCCGCATGCACCGCTTCCTCGCCGGTCGGAGCGAAGGCTCCAACACGCGCACACTCCGCTCCGGCCTGCTGCGCACGTGGGACTATTTCTACAACTCCGGCGGCTGGGACGACTACCCGCCGCAGAAATTCATCCGCGGCACGGCGCTCACGCGCAGCACGACGCCCGTCGTCAACACCGCCCACGCCATCCGCACCGCGCGCCTCCTCCGCGGCATGGCGCAACTCCTCGGCGAACCGACCGCCGAATTCGATGCCGACATCGCCTCGCTCACCGACGCCCTGCAAACGCACGCGTGGGACGCGGCGAGCGGCTGGTTCAGCTACGTCCGCCACGACGACCAAGGCCGCACTCTCGGCCCGCTGCGGCACGAGAGCGGCGAGAATTTCAACCGCGGCGCCGACGGCGTCTACCCGCTCGTCGCGGGCGCGTGCACGCCGGCACAGGAAAAACTCTTTCTCGAACGCCTGCGCAACCCGCACGTCTTCTGGTCCGACGTCGGGTTGACGACAGTCGATCAGTCGGCGTCCTATTATCGCGACGACGGCTACTGGAACGGCACTGTCTGGATGCCGCACCAATGGTTTTTCTGGCGCGCGTTGCTCGACCTCGGCGAAGGCGACCTCGCCTGGCAAATCGCCGAGACCGCGCTGCGCACGTGGGAGCGCGAGGTGCGCGCGACCGGCTGCAGCTTCGAGCATTTCATCGTGAAGTCCGGCCGCGGCGCGGGCTGGCATCAGTTCGGCGGACTCTCCTCACCGATCCTCAACTGGTTCGCCGCCTATTTCCGTCCCGGCATGCTGACGGGCGGCTACGATTGCTGGATCGTCGAGCAGCGAGCCGAACCGGACCGTCTGCGGGCGCGCCTGCGCTTCACCGGCGCCCCGGGAAAAAAGCCGGTGGTGCTGGCCGTCGTCGATGCGCCGGCTGAATCGGTCCGCTGGAAAAACCGGCCCGTCCCCGCGCGCCAGCGCGCGCCCGGCACGCTCGAAATTGTGCTGCCGTCAGGCGAGGACGAGGGAGAGTTGTCGATCCGCTGAATCGCTCTTCCGCCGGTGGGGCCGCCGTTCGATCGCGCACACGCGAGTGGCAGTGCGGAACCTTTGTCCACCCGCGCCTCCGAGAACGAGCGCCAGCCGACGAAGTCTCAGAGTCCGTGCAAACGCGCGCGCGCCGCACGGTGTCTCGCCGCGGAGCGCAGGCACTCGACGACCTCGTCGTCCGACGTCGCGCCGAAATCGCGATACCAGCGCCCGACCGCATGGAATTCCTCGGGCCGGAACGGACACACGAGCAAGTCGGCCTCGCGCTTGATCGCCGCGCACGCATCGGGCGCGCCGACCGGCACTGCGACGACGAGCCGGCGCGGATGCTGCGCCTGCACCGCGCGAATCGCGGCACGCATGCTGAAACCGGTCGCCAATCCGTCGTCGACCAGCACCACGACGCGTCCGCCGATGCGCGGCGCCGGCCGGCCGGCGCGGTAGAGTTTTTCGCGACGCTGGATCTCGCGCGTTTCGCGCTCGGTCGTGGCGGTCACCTCGCGGTCGCTCACGCCGAGTTGCGCGATCGCCTCGTAGTTCAGCAACCGGAAGCCGCCCGTTGCGATCGCCCCGATGGCAAATTCCTCGTAGCCGGGCGCGCCGATCTTGCGCACGACGAACACGTCGAGCTCCGCATCGAGCCGGAGAGCGACTTCGCAGGCGACCGGCACGCCGCCACGCGCCAGCCCGAGCACGAGCGCATCGTTCACGCTGCCGAGTCGATCGGCCACGTGCGGCGCGAGCACGCGTCCGCCGTCGCGGCGATCGAAGTAGCCTTCGTCGGTGTTCATGCGAAAATCAAGTAGTGTTGAAACCAGCGGGTCGCCAACATCGCCACGCGCTCCAGCGCGCCGGGCTCCTCGAAGAGATGTGTCGCCCCGCGCACGAGTTCGAGACGCTTCGTCGTCCGCAGGCGAGCGTAGGCGGACTGGTTCAGCGGGATCACCGCGTCGTCGGCGCCGCCCACGATCAGCAACGTCGGCGCGCGCACCCTTTCGAGCGCGTCGGCCGCGAGATCCGGCCGCCCGCCGCGCGACACCACCGCGTGGATCGCGAGGTCCGGGACGGCCGCCGCGATCAACGCGGCTGCGGCGCCCGTGCTCGCGCCAAAATAGCCGAGCGGAAACGACGCCGTGCGCGCATCGGCCATCGCCCAGCGTGTCGCGTTTTCCAAGCGCGAAGCCAGCAGCGGGATGTCGAAGCGCAGATGTCCGGTGAATCGCTCGCTCCGCTCCTCGTCGCGCGTCAACAGGTCAAACAGGAGCGTGCCGAAACCCGCATGCTGGAGCAGTTCGGCCACGCGACGATTGCGCGGACTGTGCCGGCTGCTGCCGCTGCCGTGCGAGAACAGCACCAGTCCGCGCGCCCGATCCGGGATCCGGAGCTCGCCCTCCAATCGCGCGCCGTCGGCCGCAATCTCGACCGCGCCTGCCCAGGGCGACGACGGCGACATCGGTGGACGTCGATCGATCATTCCCCAATTTAGCCCGTTCGCGCGCAAACGCCATCGCCCGCCGGTCGAGCACACCGCGCGCTCGCGGCAAGACAAACGTCGCCTCAGTCGAGAAAAGTCCGGACGCTCGCTCCGCCGAAATCACTCGAGCCGCAACGGCGAACCGTCGCGGCCCCTGCTTCGCGATTGGGAAATCGCCGGCAGACCGAAACGCGCGTCACTTCGATTGCGACCACGACGACCGCATGCGCCCTGGAAGCAGTCGGACGACGACCGCCCCGGGGCGAGCAATTGACCCGTTCGCCAGTCTCCGCGCGTCGTCAGCCGAAGAACGGACGCATCGCCGCGCCGAGCGCGTCGTGTTTTCTTTGCGCCGCGCGATAGAGCAGGACGCGCTGCTTGTCCGGCCGGCAGCGGCTCGAGTCGTCCACCGCGACCGTGCGCGCGCAGAGTTTCGCGAGATCGAGTTTCTCGCCGCGGCGTCCTGCGTCGCACCAGGCCGCCTGCAACGCGCCGCCGAGCGCCGCGCCTTCGTCTTCGACCATTTTCACCACTGGCACGCCGAACACGTCGGCCATGATCTGGCGCCACGCGGCGGATTTCGCGCCGCCGCCGGTGAGACGGATTTCGCGCGGCTTGATGCCGAGTTCGCCGAGGCGGCGCAGGCCGTAGTTCATGCCCATCGTCACGCCCTCCATCGCCGCGCGCATCAGGTGGCCGGGCGTCGTGTTGTCGCGCGAAATGCCGTGCAGCACGCCGCGCGCGTTCGGGAGATTCGGCGTCCGCTCGCCGGTGAAATACGGCAGCAGCAGCAAGCAGTCTGCGCCCGCGGGCGTGGCGGCGACCGCTGCCTCCATCGCCGCGTGATCGGCGCCGAAGAGCTGGCGCATCTGCTCGGTGACGAGCGTGACGTTCATCGTGCAGAGCAGCGGCAGCCAGCCGCCGGTCGACGAGCAGAACGCTGCGATCTCGCCCTTCGCGTCGATCACCGGCTGTTTGCTGAAGGCGTAGATCGTGCCGCTCGTGCCGAACGACGCCGTGACGACGCCCGCCGAGACGTTGCCCGTGCCGATCGCGCCCATCATGTTGTCGCCGCCGCCAGCCGAAACGACGACGTCCGCGCCGAAGCCCCAGCGTTGCGCCAACTCCGGCTTCAGCGTGCCCGCCGCCGCGCGCGAGTCCGAGATCGGCGGCAGCCACTCGATCAGCTTGCGGTCGATCGCGGCGCAGACTTTCGCGGACCAGCGGCGACGGCGCACGTCGAACAGCGCCGTGCCGGACGCGTCGCCGGCTTCCATGAAATACGCGCCCGTCAGGTGGAAGTTCAGGAAATCGTGCGGCAGCAGGACGTGCCGGAGTTTCTTGAAATTCGCCGGCTCATGCCGTTTCAGCCAAAGAATTTTGCCGGCCGTGTAACCGGGCAGGAACGGCAGGCCGGTTTCGCGGATGACCGCTTTCGTGCCCCCGAGCTTTTTCGTAAGCAGCGCGCATTCGGCCGCGGTCGAGGTGTCGCACCAGAGCTTCGCCGGGCGGATGACCGCGCCGTTCTCGTCGAGCGGCACGAAGCCGTGCTGCTGGCCTGAGATGCCGATGCCGCGCACGCGCGAGGCGTCGATTTTCGCGGCGACCTCGCCGATCACCTGCTCGAGCGCGGCGGCCCACTCCTGCGGGTGCTGCTCCATGTGACCGGGCGGCAGGCCGGCGATCAGGTTGTGAGGCGCGCGCGCTTCCGCGATCACGCGACCGGTTTCGAGGTCGAGCGCCACGCATTTGGTGCTCTGCGTGCCACTGTCGATGCCAAGGTAGATGCTCATGGGGGAGGAGGAAATTTCAGTCGGAATGATTCGGGTGGGAACCACGAAACACACTAAACACACGAAAAGTGGTCGTTGCGGCGGCGGTGCTTCCGGTCCGTCTCCGACCGAACAGGCGAGACGCCTGCGCGACTTCGCGTCCGTTCCATTTCGTTTCTTTCGTGGTTACCTCAATCCGTCTCAGCGCCGCGCCGGGATCGGACACGACGCGCCGTCAAACCAGGTGCCTTCGACGAACGTCGTGGTCGGAATCGACGGCACGCCGAATTTGTTGTGGTGAAGCTGGCCGGCCAAAATTTCGACGGCGAGCGCGCCCACGGTCTCGTAATTTTGCCGCACGCCGGCGAGTTTGCCATCGAAGCTGTCGAGGAACACGTCAACGAGCGCCACGTCGCGCGGAACGCGCAGCTTCATTTCCTGGAGGCTCGGGAGCACGAAGGACGCCTTGGCGATGATCACCTCGGGCTCGTAGCGCTCATACCAGTCCTTGAAGCGGTCGACGGGCACGATGACGTCGGTCTTCGACTCGTTCATCCAGTCCTCGATCGGTTCCGCGTCGGGGAAAAGCAGCATCGGAATGCGTTCGCGCGCCGGCAAATTCACCTGCTCGCAGAGAAAGCCGGCCGACCACAGGTGGTCGACCGAGTAATTCCAGCCGCGGTGCATCACGAAGCCGATGCGCCGGTAACCGGCCGCGATCACGCGCTGCATGGCGAGGCGGATGATGCTGCACTGGTCGTTGGTGACGTTGTGCAGCTCCGGCTTGTGCGGGAAATAGTCGATCTTCACCGCGCTGAAGCGCTGCCACTCGAAATGGATCGAGTCGTCGGCTTCGCGCTGGTGCGAGGCGATGATGACGCCGTTGATGCCGCGCGCCGCGAGAATGCCGCTGAGGCGTCCGTGCGTCAGACCCGGCTCGCGCATCCAGAAATGCTCGAGCTTGTAGCCGAGTTCCTCGGCCTTCGCTTTCGCGCCCTCATGGAAATTCGGGTGAGCCGTGACCTTTTTCCAGCCCCACGCGGAGTCCCAGTTCGTGATGTAGGCGAGGGTCGACGGCGCGCGCCGCTCCATCGTGCGACCGCGATAAGCCACGAGCGCGCGCAGCAACGGATCGGGCGTATAGCCCATCGTGCGGGCCATCGCCTGCAGGCGCTCGCGCGTCTCGAGCGGCAAACGGGGGTGATTGCGCAGCGCGAGCGACACCGTCGTGACGTGCACGCCGGCGGCTTTCGCGACGTCAGCGAGCGTGGTCCGGCGTTCGTTCATTTTGGGGTGCGGGGTGCAGCGGCTCTTGTCTCGTTTGAGCGCACCGCGCAAGCAAGCGCGCCTCAAGTCTAATGTTAGTTCCAGGTGACGGTTGTCCCGCACTTTGACGCAGATGAATCTCGCCGCCGTCCGTCCCTCGCTGTTATCCGAACCTCTCTCTTCATGAAGAAGTCCCCTGAACATTTCCGCGGCATCGGCCGCATTCCTTACGAAGGCCCGCGCTCGGGCACCGCACTCGCGTTCAAGCACTACGATCCCACCGAGCGGATCGACGGCGTCACGCTGAAGGAGCACCTGCGCTTCTCCATCGCCTACTGGCACGCCTTCCGCGGCACCGGCTCCGATCCGTTCGGCCCCGGCACCATCGTGCGCCCGTGGGAAAGCGGCAAAGATCCCGTCTCCATCGCGAAGGTCCGCATGGACGCCGCCTTCGAATTCTTCACGAAGATCGAGTCGCCGTTCTGGTGCTTCCACGACCGCGACATCGCGCCCGAGGGCCGCACGCTCGCCGAGTCGAACAAGAACCTCGACAAGATCGTCGCGCACGCCAAGCAGCTCCAAAAGGCCACCGGCGTGAAGCTCCTCTGGGGCACCGCGAATCTCTTCTCGAACCCGCGCTACATGTGCGGCGCCGCCACGAATCCCGACGCGCACGTCTTCGCCTACGCCGCGGCACAGGTGAAGAAAGCCCTCGAAGCCACCCTCGAACTCGGCGGCGAAAACTACGTGTTCTGGGGCGGCCGCGAAGGCTACGAGACGCTGCTCAACACGAACCTGAAGCGCGAGCAGGACCACCTCGCGCGCTTCATGCACCTGGCCGTCGACTACGCGAAGAGCATCGGCTTCAAAGGCCAGTTCCTCATCGAGCCGAAGCCGAAGGAGCCCACGAAGCACCAATACGACTTCGACGTCGCCAGCGGCATCGCCTTCCTCCGCACCTACGGCCTCGAAAAACACTTCAAGTTCAACATCGAGACCAACCACGCCACGCTCGCCGGCCACTCGTTCCAACACGAGATCGAGGTCGCCGCCTCCGCCGGCATGCTCGGCTCCATCGACGCCAACGCCGGCGACCAGCTCCTCGGCTGGGACACCGACCAGTTCAACACCGACGTGCGCGAACTCACGCTCGCGATGGTCTCCATCCTCAAAGCCGGCGGCCTCGGCAC
>JACPIT010000001.1 GCA_016187945.1 Opitutia bacterium | reverse complement strand
CCCACGCCTCCTGCGGCCGGGTCCACGCCGCCTCGACCTCCGCCACCAACCTCTCTCCCAACTCCGGTAGTTTTCTCGCCATGGCCGAATTCGAGAGAAATTTCCGCTCGGCTTAAAGTCTAATTATCATTAGCTACTGGTATCATGCAGTTGGCCCCGATTTCCCTCCGGAATTCCAAGACTGAATAGTGCGAGGGTGGGCCAGCCCGCTGGCGGGCGCCCAAGGAGCGCGAGCAAGCTCGCTGGCCCACAGGCAACTGCGTGATCCCGGCTCCGGCGTCGATTATTTCTTGGGCTGCCGCTTGGGCAGTTCGATCTTCGCGGCTTTCACGGAGCCGAAGAGCTTCGCGAGGGCGTCGCGCTTCGCTTGCGGCAGGATAAAGTCACTGCCGCCGAAGCGGATTTTGTTCGAGTGGGCGAGTTCGACGGTGACGAGTTCCTTGTCCTTTGCGACGAGGTGAACGCGAGGGTAGTTGATGCAGAGGCACAGCGCGTCGGGTTTGGCCTCGAGGCAGGCGAGTTGGGCTTTGAACTCAGCGAGCCAAGTCGGATCGGTGACGAAGGTCTTCGTGCCGTCCATGTATTCGAAGACGGCCATTTCGGCATCTGCGCAGCGGGCCACGACAGTCGCGTAGTTTTCGCTCTGCCAGCCGGGCGGTGGTGGTTTCGGCAGTGCGGTGACACTCGCGCGGAGCGCGGCGGGTAGCAGAACGACGACGAGGGCGAGGAACAGCAGGCGCATGCAGGGATGACGTGCGAGTCAGGTGATTCTTAGCGACGATGCGCTGTCGCGCTGGCCCGGGCGAAGAGCGCGGAGTGATCTTTGCGAGGCGACGCGAGGTGGCAAAAGAAAAGCCCGCGGGGTGCGCGGGCTTCGTATTTCGGCTCGGCTGGAGCCGAGCCCTCCGATGGGCGGCGTTTCGTTACGCGCCGATCATTGTCACGTCGGGTTCGAAGCTGACCGCGAGGCGGTAGACTTGGCCGGGGCGCATGATGAGCGGGTGGTCGCGCACGAAGCTTTGCACGTAGTGGAGTTTGCCGTAGTTCGTCTTGAACTTCGGGTCGGCGGTGACGACTTCGGTTTCCTGCCAGTTGGCGTGGAAGTCGTCCTTGAGCACCTGGCAGCGGTGGCCGGCGGCGCCGAGCACCGGGGAGGTATCGAGGCGATACTTCGAGTGCGGCGTGCCGATGACGAGGCAGAGGCGGAATTTGTCGAGCTGCACCTGATTCTTCACCGTGTAGGCGAACTCGACGGAGATTTTGCTGCCGGAGAAATTCCACTGCACCTTCACGTTGCCGATGCCGCGGACGAGTTCTTCCTTCGTGTTGATCAGCTCGGGCTGTTCGTAGCGGAAGAAGAAGGAATTTTTCAGGCCGAGGCCGGTGACGCACTTCTGGCCGTAGAACGACGGCACGGTGACGTTTTCGCCGAAGGTCAGCTCGGGCTGCATGATCGGCAGGTAAACGTTGTTCGGCCAGTCGAAGACGCCGGGGGAGTGCGGGAAGGCGAGGCTGTCGGCCGTCGCGCTGCCGCCGGAGCTGACGAGCGGGATCTGCACGTGCAGACCGGAGTCGGCATCGCGGTAGAGGAAGAGGCCCTGTTCCTTGCGGTTGGACTTGTCGAAGATGACGAAGCGGCCGGAGGTGCGCGCGGGTTCGGCTTTGCCGGACTCCATCGTCATGTTGACGGTCTTCGCGAGGCGCGCCCACTGGCAGAGATAGCGCGCGGCGTCGAAGTTGGCCATGCGCGTGGTGTGGGTGGCGTAGGCGGTGCGCTCTTCGTCGCGGACGTCGAGGAAGCCGTGCTCCTGGTCGAGATACGTCTGGAAGAAGAAGTAGAAGAGGCGGCGGAGAATATCGAAATACTTCGGCTTTTGGTCCTCGGGAATCCAGCCGTCGCGCAGGCCTTGGAGGAGGAGGCTGATGCAGTGCATCTGGCCGTAGGCGCCGGCGGCTTTGCCGAAGGCCCAGCCGAGGCCGTCCGCGCGGACGAGGTCGGGCATGAGCTTGATGTATTTCTCGGCGTAGGTGCGGAGGGTGGGGAGCTTGCGTTCGCGCAGGGCGGAGTTGGCGTGCAACTGGAGCGCCGAGCGGACGAACACGAGGGTCATCACGCCGTAGAGATTGAAGTGGCCGCCGATGCCGGGCTCGGCGTCGTCGAAGAAACCGCTGGAGCTGGTCTGCTCGATGCGCTCGACCATGCGCTCGATGAGGCGCGAGGTCTCGTCCTTTTTGGAAAGGCCGAGCGAGAAGCGGCAGACGGCCTTGGCGACGTTGAAGGCCTGCCAGTAGTTGTCGTAGTCGCTGCGGTGGAGGAGCTGCTTGTCGAGGCGCTGGCGGGTCTCGTCGACGAGGCGTTCCCAGACGGGATTACGTTCTTTGGACGGGCCGAAACAGAGGAGGCCGAGCGCGGCGTAGGCGAGGCCGTTTTCGGCGGCGGGTTCGGTGAAGGCCTGGGCGGTGATGCAGCGGGCCGCGAGATCGATGAGATCGTGGCCTTTGAGCGTGGTCTCGCCGGTGGCGCGGTAGTATTCGCCGAGGGCGTAGGCGACGTGGCCGGGTTCGTCGGAGCGTGGGCTTTCGCCGGAGATTGCGGTGACGGTGCCGTCGGCGTTGATCGAGTCGAGGTTATGGCCGAGCATCGAGCGGGCCATGTCGAGACATTGCTCGGAGAAGCTATTCATTCAGGGAACGGGCAGATTGGTTGGGTTAGGTGAGGGGCGGCAAGGGCGGATTTGGCGCGTGACGCGAACGTCGCAGAGGCGGTCAGCGGGCGATCAGCTTGAGGAACTCGGCGTTGGTTTTCGTCTTTGAGAGGCGGGCGACCATCGTGTCGGTGGCCTCTTCGATCTTTTGCTGAACGAGGGCGCGGCGGAAAAAGTGGATGCCTTCGAGCGTCTTCGGGTCGAGGAGCAGCTCTTCTTTGCGGGTGCCGGAGGATTGGACGTTCACGGCGGGCCAGATGCGCATCTCGGCGGCTTTGCGGTCGAGGACGAGCTCCATGTTGCCGGTGCCTTTGAACTCCTGGAAAATCACGTCATCCATGCGCGAGCCGGTTTCGACGAGGATGGAGGCGATGATGGTGAGCGAGCCGCCGTCTTCGGTGTTGCGGGCCGAAGCGAAGAGTTGGCGCGGCTTCTCGAGGGCGCGGACGTCCAAGCCGCCCGAACCGGTGCGGCCGGAATTGCGCTGGGTGTTGTGCGCGCGGGCGAGGCGGGTGAGGGAGTCGAGGAAGAGCACGACGTCCTTGCCGGCTTCGACGAGGCGCTTCGCGCGCTCGATGCAGAGATCGGCGACGCGGATGTGATTCTCGACGGACTCGTCGTTGGACGAGGCCCAGACTTCGGCAGGGACGCTGCGTTTGAAGTCGGTGACTTCCTCGGGGCGCTCGTCGACGAGGAGAATCATGACGTGGCACTCGGGGTGGTTTTCGAGGACGCCGAGCGCCATGTCGCGGAGCATCGTGGTCTTGCCGGTGCGCGGCGGGGCGACGATGAGGCCGCGCGTGCCTTTGCCGATCGGGCAGAAGAGGTCGACGACGCGCGTGGTGAGGCGGCCGTCTTTGAGTTCGAGCTTCAGGTGCTCGTTGGGCGTGATCGTGAGAAGATTCGGAAACTCCACGACGCGGCGTCGTGCTTCGAGGTCCATGCCGTCGACTTTCTCGATGAAGCGGACTTTCGGATTCGGGAAGCGCGGGTCGGGGGTCGCCTGCGCAGTGACCATCGAGCCTTGGCCGAGCTTGAAACGGCGGATGAGTTCGCGCGGCACGAACGGATCGGTCGGGCGCCGCTTGCCGTAGCGGGCGAGGTCGAGCAACTGGCCATTACGGCTATTGTCGATGTCGAGGATGCCTTCGACGCGAATTGAGTTCTCCGGCGCCTGCGGGGGCTGCGCGGCCGGATTCTGTTCGGGAGCCTGCGACGCGGGTGCGCCGGGCTGTTGATCTTTTTCCATACAAAGCGGGAGTTATGGAGCTGCCGAGACTTGACGCTAAATCCGCGGAGGCATTTACCCCCTTCATCGCTTCAACCCCAAAAATAGAGGAGAAACAAGTGTCGGACCAAACGATTACCTCAGTGTCCCGGGAGAGTAGAGTTTTCAAACCCTCAGCCGAGTTCAAGGGCCAGGCAAACCTTGGCAGCTTCGAAACTTACCGTAAGCTCTACGCCGAGTCTGTCAACGCCCCAGATAAATTCTGGTCCAAACAGGCCAATACGCAGCTCGTCTGGCGCAAGCCTTTCAAGCAGGTGCTCCAATGGAAACCACCGTTCGCCAAGTGGTTCGTCGGCGGAAAGTTGAACGTCGCCGAAAACTGCCTCGACCGCCACCTCGGCACCGTCCGCGAAAACAAGGCCGCGATCATCTTCGAAGGCGAGCCCGGCGACGTCCGCACGATCACGTATCGCCAGCTTTATTTCCACGTCTGCCGCTTCGCGCATGTGCTCGAGAACATGGGCGTCCATCCCGGCGACCGCATCGCGATCTACATGCCGATGATTCCCGAAGCGGTCATCGCGATGCTCGCCTGCGCGCGCGTCGGCGCGGTGCACACGGTCGTCTTCGGCGGTTTTTCGCCGGAGGCGCTCAAGGATCGCATCAACGACTGCAAAGCGAAGGTCGTCATCACCGCCGACGGCGGCTGGCGTCGCGGCAAGATCGTCGAGCTGAAAGCCAACGTCGACAAAGCCCTTGAAGGCGCGCCGACCGTCCAATCCGTTCTCGTCGTCAAGCGCACTGCGCACGACATCAACATGGTCGAAGGCCGCGACACGTGGTGGCGCGAAGCCTGGCAGGGCGCGCCGAATTTCCACGACGCGAAAGCCTTCGATTCCGAGCACCCGCTGTTCATCCTCTACACGTCCGGCTCGACCGGAAAACCGAAGGGCGTGCTCCACACCTCCGCCGGCTACCTGCTCGGCGCGAAGCTCAGCTCGCAATACGTTTTCGACCTCAAGGACAGCGATCGCTACTTCTGCACGGCGGACATCGGCTGGATCACCGGCCACAGCTACGTCGTCTACGGCCTGCTCTCGAACGGCTCGACCGTGTTCCTCTACGAAGGCGCGCCAAACCAGCCCGAGCCCGACCGCTTCTGGCAGATGATCGATCGCCACGGCATCACGATCCTCTACACCGCGCCGACCGCGATCCGCGCGTTCATGCGCTGGGGCGATGCCTACGTGCTGCGCCACCGCCTCGACTCGCTGCGTCTCCTCGGCTCCGTCGGCGAACCGATCAATCCCGAGGCGTGGATGTGGTATCACAAGATGATCGGCAAAAAGAAGTGCCCGATCGTCGACACCTGGTGGCAGACCGAAACCGGCTCGATCATGATCACGCCGCTCCCCGGCGTCACTCCGACCAAGCCCGGCTCGGCCACGCTGCCGTTCTTCGGTGTCGCGCCCAAAGTCGTCGACAACGACGGCAAGGAAGTCCCGCGCAACAGCGGTGGCAAACTCGTCATCACCAAACCGTGGCCGTCGATGCTCCGCACGCTCTGGGGCGACGACGAGCGTTTCAAGAAGGCCTATTACTCCGAGTTCCCGAACAACCCGGATTACTACTTCACCGGCGACGGCGCGCGGCAGGACAAAGACGGCTATTTCTGGATCGTCGGACGCATCGACGACGTGCTCAACGTCTCCGGTCACCGCATCGGCACCGCGGAAGTCGAGAGCGCGCTCGTCTCGCATCCCTACGTCGCCGAAGCCGCCGCCGTAGGCCGCCCCGACGAACTCAAGGGCCAGTCGCTCGTCGTGTTCGTCACGCTCAAGACCGGCCACGAGCCGACCGACGAACTCAAGGACGTCCTCCGCAACCACGTCGGCAAGGAGATCGGCTCGCTCGCGAAACCCGACCAAGTCCGTTTCGCTGCCGGTCTCCCGAAAACTCGCTCCGGGAAAATCATGCGTCGCCTCCTCAAGGAGCTGGCGACCTCCGGCGAGATCAAGGGCGACACGACGACGCTCGAAGACTTCTCCGTCATCGCGGCCTTGAAGTCCGACGACGAGTAAGCCTTACTCCGCTCCGCGGTTTTAGCTCCGGGCCAGGCGACCGCGCCTGGCCCGATGTTTTTCCAGCCCCACGCTTCACTCGTTCGTCTCGCCGTCCGCCGCGCCTGCACCGCGGACGCCCCGTCCCGCCGTAGCCTCGGCGAAGGCGCATTCACGCTGATCGAACTGCTCGCGGTCCTCGCGATCGTCGCGATCTTGACGAGCATCGTGCTCGGCTCGGGTCGGAGCGCCTCCGAGGCCAGCAAAGCCGCCCGCGCGAAAGCCGAACTGGCCGCGCTGTCCGCGGCGCTCGAGTCCTACAAGCTCCAGCACGGCGACTACCCGCACACGAACGCAAACGCCCGGCTCGTGCAATCGCTGCTCGGCCAGCTCGGTCCCACCGGCGCGCCGCTCGCGTCGGCGGGGCGCGCGCACCTCGAAACCATCCGGTTCACCTTCGCGCCGGCCGATCCGTTTGCCAGCGCGACCGCCACGATCGTCGATCCGTGGGGCCAGCCGTATCGCTACGCCTATCGCTCCACGACTGCATGGGCGAATCCCTCGTTCGTTCTCTACTCGATCGGCCCCGACGGCGCCGATTCACCCGCGCTGCTCGCCGGCGGTTTCGCGGACACCACCGCGACCGCCAACGCCGACAACCTCTACGCGAACCGAAACTGATGAAGATCGCGGCACCGCAAACTGTAGGAGCGGCTTTACGCCGCGATCTGTCAGTCGCGTCGAATTCATCGCGGCATAAAGCCGCTCCTACAACTCTCGCAGCGAGTCCGTCTCCCGTTCTCGGTGCTCCTTCCGGCGCCTGCCAATCTCGCCGCAGCTTTGGCGAAGGCGGATTCACGCTCCTCGAACTGCTCGCCGTCGTCGCGATCGTCGGCATCCTCGCCAGCCTGATTTTCCCGAGCGTCTCGGCCGCCCGCAAATCCGCGAACCGCACGAAAACGAAAGTGCAGTTCAGCCAATGGGCCGGTGCGATCGAGTCGTTCCGCAGCGAATACGGCTACTACCCGAACTTCGACGCGACGAACCTCGTCAACGGCGGCGCGTCGACGACGC
The DNA here is from genome assembly GCA_016187945.1 of Opitutia bacterium. Classification (GTDB taxonomy): domain Bacteria; phylum Verrucomicrobiota; class Verrucomicrobiia; order Opitutales; family Opitutaceae; genus Didemnitutus. The sequence continues at coordinate 498,559 of JACPIT010000001.1, read as the reverse complement.
TCTCTGGCGATCATCTCTTCCACGATCTCCTCGCCGGCAAGCGGCGCGACGGCAGCGCTCCGAGCACTGCCTCGGCGACTGCCGCCGGCAGCCAGAATCGAAAACGCCTCGCGTTCTACGCCTTCGCCGACGGCGACTTCACGCCGACGGATTCCGCGTATCCGAATCTGATCCGCGACGCGTTCGACAACCTCTCCATCGCCGTCCTCGTCGACCGAAACCTCGACGGCAAAATCGATGCGGACGACTACGCGAATTGGCCGGCTGTCGCCGCGCCCGACGGCGCCTCGATCCGCCCGACGGCGACGGACATCCCTGCGAACGGCGTGCGCGCCGGCGTGGTTTTCTACTGCGCCGATCCGAACGCCACCGCGTCCGACCCGCAGTTCATCTTCAGTTGGAAATGACTGCGTCGCGCCAGCGCCCCGTCGTCCGCGGGTTCACGTTGTTGGAACTGCTCGTCGTCATCGGCCTGATCTCGGTGCTGGCGGCGCTCGCATTGCGCGGATTCGCGCGCGACGGCGGCGGCGAGTTGCGTCAGGCGGAAAGCGTGCTCGGTGCTCAGCTCGCTCTCGCGAGGGCGAATGCGATCCGCCTCGGCAAGCCTGTGCGCCTCGCCATCAATCTCGACGCTGCCGATCTCGATGAACGTCTCGCGCTGGTTGCGTTGCTGAGACAGGACGCGTCGAGCGGCGCGTGGACCTTGGTCGCCGAGCCCGTGCGCCTGAGCCGACACGTGCGTCTGGTGCCGGCTTCCTCGGTGCCGACTGGCAGCGGCGTCGTGTGGCCGGGCAATTTCACCAGCCGCTGGACCGCGACGATGTCGGTCAACACTCCGGGATTGCCGGCGGGCAGCTACGGCTATCTCGAGTTCTCCGCGGCGGGAGGAGTTTTCGGCAGCCCCAAGCTCACGTTCGCGAACGTCGTTCGCCGCGCTGACACGTTCGAGTTCACCTCCAGCGAGCAAGTCCGCTGCTACCTCGTGCGCGGATCCGGCATCGCTACGCTGCTCAGAGAGGCGGCGAGTATCCCATGACGGCGCGCCGAGGCTTCAGTTTGATCGAGGTCGTCATCGCGATCGGCGTGCTCGCGGTGGGACTGACCGCCGTGCTCGGCCTCATGGCGGGCGCTGCGAAAATGATCGCGATCGCCAACGACCGCCGCGACGCCGAGCGCGCGTTGGCAGACGGCATCGCCGAACTCGAGCGTCTCGGCTTCGCCGCTGCCGCCGCGAAAGTCACCGCGGAGCGCGCCACCTCCGCGGAAGACGCGCGCTTTTATCTCTCGCGCGACGGCACGAAAACGGGGTGGGGCAGCGCGCTCGCGGCGCAGGATCGCCACTACGTCGTGACGGTGTTTCGCGTGGAAAACCTCAGTCCGCCGTCCGCCGATGCCACCGGTGCCGGACTAGCCGTGCAGGTTCGCGTCGAGTGGCCGGCTAACGTGGACGCCGAGCACTCGATGCTCCAGCTTTCACACGTGTTGCTGCGATGAAGCTCGGACGCGGAACATCGCGGCGCGCCTTCACGTTGCTCGAACTGCTCGTCGCGGTCGGCATCGGCGCGCTGCTGGTGACGCTCTTGCTCTCGGTCGCGCTCGCCGCGTCGAACCTCTGGACGCGCGCGAACGGTCGCATCGCCACGGCCGCGACGGCGCGCGCGGTGCTCGACCAACTCGAAGCCGATCTGCAAGCCGCAGTCTTTCGCGAAGACGGCAACGTCTGGATGTCGGCCACGGTGCTGACGACCACGAGCAACTCGGGCGCTTGGGTCAGCACGAATCGCGGGCGCGCTGCCGCCGATTCGCTCGTGCTGACGGAGCCGGCGATCGCGGACGATCGCTTTGGCGCCGCGGGCACGTGGCTGCGGTTTTTCACCGACGCGGGCGGCCGCAACACGGCCAACCTCCGCGCCGTCGCCTACCAAATCGTGCGGCGCGCGCAGTCCAGCGCGTCGGGGGCGGAGGTGTCGTATCTGCTGTTCCGCTCGGTGGTGAGCGACGCGAACACCTTCGCGGCCGGCTACAATCTCGACCCAACGACCGGCGGCTACCGCACCGCGAACGCGACGGTCGGCAACGCGGGGAACGTGCTGCGTCCGCCGCTCGACACCGTGCTCGCGGATCACGTGGTCGATTTCGGCGTCCGGTTTTTCCGCTCCAATGCCACGGCGCTGCGACCGCTGTTTCCCGCGACGCCGGCGGGCGATTGGACCAACGACGAACTGACGCATCTCGTGCGGCTCGGTGGCAGCGGCACGTCGGACAGCGCGCGGCCGGACGCCGTCGAGATCATGATCCGCGTGCTCACCGACGAAGGCGTCCGGCAGTTGCGCAATTTCGAGAACCCGCCGCCGGGCTACACGTCCACTGGCACCTGGTGGGACATCGTCGTGCAGCACTCGCACGTCTACACGCGTCGCGTGGTGCTGCCGCAAGGAGCCTCATGAATGCGCGGAGCAAGGAGCGCCGCGGCTTCGCGCTGCTGCTCACGCTGGCGCTGTTGAGTTTCGTGTTGCTGCTGTTGTTGGGACTCGTCGCGGTGGTGCGGCTCGAAGCACAGGCGGCGGTGAACGCCGGCGAACTCGCGCGCGCACGCGCCAACGCGCGGCTCGCGCTGTGGATCGCGATCGGCCAACTCCAACGCTACACCGGCGGCGATGGCATCGTGACCGCTCGCGCGGACGTTGCGGGTGCGGCGGTGGCAAATCCCGCGTGGACCGGCGTGTGGCGCGCAAACGACTCCCTCGGTGCGGTCACGTGGCTCGTGAGCGGCAACGAAAACACGCCTCTCGCGCTCACGCCCGACACGGCACTCTCCGACGCGGAAGCCGTCTGGCTGCTGAAGCGTAACCTCGCCGCATCCGAGCAGGTGAGGGCGCGGCGAATGGCCATCGACGCCGTGCCGACCGGCGAAAGCGCCGCGCGCACGATCGGCCGCTACGCGTTCTGGGTGGGCGACGAGAGCCTCAAGGTGAGCATGAACGTGCGCACCGATGTCGCGCCGCCGCCGGGCTACACGGTCTATCCGGTGCCGCGCACGCAGTCGGTGTTTTCGTCGATCGCCGCCAACTCGACCAACGACGCGCGCGCCAAACTCCTCGTCGTCGACCAACTGCTGCTCCCGCCGTTCAACGTGAACGGAAACACCCTGAACGCGCTTTGGCCGGCCGTGACCGCCGCGGCGCCGCGACTCCACTTTCCCGGCGTCGGCGCGGGACAACTGATCCCCGGCAGCTTCAACGCAAACACGCGCTCGCAAGCGGCGTGGAACGCCTACCTCGACACGTTGACGCTCACGGTCAGCCGTGCGGCCGCCTACGCTGCGATTCGCGACGCCGCGCGGCCCTTTCGCTCGACCGCGGATTTTCAGGCCAAGCTCGCCGCCAACTCGACCGTCGGCGTCACGAACGCCGCGACCATCGCGGCGCGCCTGGCGCCCGTGCTCTGCGTGCGCGGCGACACATTTCTCGTCCGCGCTTACGGCGATGCCGTGAATCTCGCGCGCCAGCCCGGCGACGCCGACTACATCGCTGCCTCCGCGTATTGCGAGGCGCTGGTCCAGCGCACTGCGGCCCCGGCCGGCGCCTTCGGCTACCGTTATGTCGTGGTGTATTTCCGCTGGCTCGCAGCAGAGGACATTTGATCGGGTAGGGGAGCCGCGCGTGGCGCGGAGTGGTGCCAGGGGCCGGGATTGAACCGGCGACCAAGGGCTTATGAGTCCCCTGCTCTACCACTGAGCTACCCTGGCATTCTCGTTCCCAGCCTGCACGGCCGGGGAGCGGGCTAGAAGCCACAATTTTTGCCGGAAATCCACAAGATTTTTCTGTCCGGACGCGAATCGCCGCGGCGCTCGAAGTTCGCTCGCTCTGTTCCGCGCTTTCGCTTTCCCTCCGCCGCTTTCGTGTCTTTCGTGTGTTTCGTGGGCAACTCCTCTTCCTACGATCTCGTCATCCTCGCCGCGGGCATGGGCAGCCGCTTCGGCGGGCTCAAGCAAGTCCAGCCCGTCGGACCGCACGGCGAACTCATCATCGAGTATTCGATCTTCGACGCACTGCGCGCCGGCTTCGACCGGCTCGTGCTCGTGATCCGCAAGGACATCGAGGCCGACTTCCGCGCCACGATCGGCCGGCGGCTCGAGTCGCGCGTGGCGGTGGATTACGTTTTTCAGGAGCTCGGCGACGTGCCCGCGGCTCATCTCGCGCACGCGGCGACACGCACGAAACCCTGGGGCACCGGTCACGCCGTCTTGGCGGCGCGCGCGGCAGTGAAGCGGCCGTTCGCGGTCATCAACGCCGACGATTTCTACGGCGCCGCGGGCTATCGAGCCCTCGCGGCACATTTCGCGACGTCGAGCGACTACGCGCTGGTCGGCTATCCGCTGCGGCAAACGCTTTCGGAGCACGGCACCGTGAGCCGCGGGCTTTGCGCGATCGAGGGGCCGGGGCGGCTGCGCAGCATCACGGAGCTGACGAAAATCGAAAAAACCGCCGACGGCGCGCGCTACACCGGCACGGACGGCGTCGTGCATCGCCTCACCGGAGAGGAGACTGTCTCGATGAACTTCTGGGGTTTCACGCCCGCGGTGTTCGCGCAGTTGCAGGAGCTTTTCGAGGAGTTCCTCGCGGCGCGCGGCGGCGACCCGAAGGCGGAATTTTATCTGCCGACGTCGCTCAGCACGCTGAACGAGCGCGGCGCGGCGAACATCGCGCTTCTCCGCAGCGAAGACGCCTGGTTCGGCATCACGTATCGCGAAGATTTGCCGACCGCGACGGTCGCCGTGCGCGAACTCGTCGCCGCCGGCCGCTACCCGGCGCCGCTCTGGGGCTGAAGCAAGCCACCACGAAGCACACACAAATACACGAAAAGGCGGCCGGACTTCAGGCGATCGCCCGCGAATTTCGCGAATTAGCGCGAATGAAAATCTTTGATCTCCGGTTCGCTCGATCAGTGTTGTCGAGCGGACGGAGGAGATGAAGTTGCTCCCGCTGAATTCGCGACCATTCGCGCAATTCGCGGGCAGTCTTCTGTGCGAACTCGGCTGGGCGTCCCGAGCTCTTAGCGCTTCGTATGTTTGGTGTGTTTCGTGGTTATCTCAGCTCCGTCAGGATTCCCCGAAGTTCGCGCTCGGGATCTTCGTGGTCCTGCTCGACGGCGAGTTGCAGCGCTTGCTCGAGCCATGGCTTGGCGTCAGCCGGGTGGCCGAGCGCGAGGAGCGTTTTGCCGAGGAGGATGCGCGCCATCATCCAGTCGGCCTTCTTGTTGGCGCAAAATTCCAGGTGCGGCACGGCATCGGCGCTCCGGCCTTCGCGCAGGAGCGCTTGGGCGAGGCTGAAGCGGAACATCTCGTTCTCGGGTTGCGAAGCCACGAGGGCGGCGAAGCGGTCGGAATTCATAGCGGTGAAAGCACGCGAACGATCGCACAAGCCGCCGCCTAAACTTCAACTTCCAACTTCAACTGGCGCCCGGCGCCCGGCGCCTCACTCGGCGAAGATCACGATCGCGGTCGCGTTGTCCAAGCCGCCGCGTTCGCGGGCGAGGCCGACGAGCGTGCGGGCGATCGACTCCGGCGTCTGGCCGGTCGTGAGGTGTTTCGTCAACTCGTGCGGCGTGATGCAGCGCGTGATGCCGTCCGTGCAAAGGAGATAGCGGTCGCCGGCTTCGATCGGATGCGAGTCGATGTCGCCTTCGAGCGGCGGCGGCTGGCCGACGCAACGTGTGAGCGCGGCGCGGTTCTCGGTGAGGACGTAGGTCGGTTCGCCGCGCGCGGCGCGCTCGCGCATTTCGTTTTCCAGATTGTGCTCGCGCGTCAGCACGTCGAGCTCGCCGTCGCGCAGGCGGAACATCGCGCTGTCGCCGACGTGCACGATGTGCGCGGCGCCGTCGGCGAAGTGAGCGAGCGTCAGCGTCGTGCCGATGCCGTGGCGCGGGCTGAGTTGGCGGCCGAGCGTGAACACCGCGTCGTTCGCCAGCGCCAGCGCGCCCGCGTAGTCGAAGGGTTTTTTCGCGCGCTTCACGAACCAGTCCTCGAACGCGTCGAGCGCCGCGCGGCTCGCGGCCGCGCCCGCGGGAAGGCCGCCGATGCCGTCGGCGACGGCGTAGAGGCGCAGGCCGTCGTCGCACACGTAGCTGTCCTCGTTTTGCTGCCGGTAGCAGCCGATGTCGGTGAGGGCGAACGAGCGCAGCTTCATGAAGGCAGCAAAATTGTCCGGGCCTCGCTCAAATGAAAGGACGAAAAATCCGGTCGCGGTCCGCGCGCGTGAGGCGCTCGAAGTTTTGTGTCGGTAAACTGGCGATGAATTCGCGACCGTAGTTCTTTGTTACTATCCGCGGGTCGAGAATCGTGACGACGCCGCGATCGGTCTTGCTGCGGATGAGGCGGCCAATGCCCTGGCGGAATTTTCCCAGCGCCTCCGGCAGCGCGAGCTGCGCGAACGGATTGCCGCCCTCCGACGCGACCCACTCGGCGCGGGCCTGCGCGACCGGATGATTCGGCGGCTCGAAGGGCAGGCGGGTGATGATGACCTGCGACAGCGCGTCGCCCGGCACGTCGATGCCGGTCCAGAAACTTTCCGTGCCGAACAGCACGCCGTTGCCGGCCTGACGGAGTTGCTCGGCCAACTCCGAGCGCGAGGCGCCGGCTTCCTGCACGAGGCAGCGGCGACCGGCGGCGCGGTAATCCGGCTCGAGCCGCGCCGCGACGGCGAGCAGGTCACGGTAACTGGTGAAGAGCACGAGCGAGCCGCCGCGGACCGCGAGCGTGCAGAAGCGCACATAGTCCGTGATGGCGTCGAGTGCGAGCTTGCCCTCGGCGGAGGCGGACGGTTCCGGCACGTCCGTGGCGAGGTAGACGCGCATGTTTCGCTCGTAGTCGAACGGCGATTTTTCGATCAACACGTCGACGCCGTGCGCGCCGACGCGCTCGCGGAACGGCTCGATCGTGCTGCCTGTCGCGAGCGTGGCGCTCGTCAGCACGCACGACGTCTCGCGTGCGAACAGCCGCTGGCGCAACTCCGCCGACACGTCGAGCGGCGCCGAGCGCAGGCTGACGACGAGTTCGCGGCGGCGGTCCGCCATCTCCGCCCAGTGCACATCGCCCTCGCGCGCGAGATCGAGCCAGGACTTGATCGCATCGCGGTAGGCGGAGAGGCGTTTCTGTTTCGTCTCCACTTCGACGTGCGCGATGTCCTCCGGCGGCAAGCTCGTGCGCAGCGCGTCGAGGCGGGCGACGACGCTGTTCAGCGGACCGGCGAGCAGATGCTCGACCGCGTCGGCTTCGCGCCAGCGTTGCAGGCTCGAGCCGGCGGGAATTTTTTCCGCGACGGTCGCGAAGAAATGGTCCGCCTGTTCCGCGGCGATCTCGACCGCGCGTTGGCCGCCGGTGTCCTTGTGGCGAACGAAGAGGCCTTTCTTGCGCTTCGGATTGAAGAGCGCGTGCAACTGCCGCCGCAGGCCGGTCGACGTCAGGGCGAGGCCGAGGTGCTCGGTGGCGATGTCGGGCACCGTGTGCGCCTCGTCGAGCACGAGGAAGTCGTCGAGGCGCAGGATGCCGCGCGCGAGGGATTTTTCCTGCGCGGCCTGGATCGCCATCAGCGTGAAGAGCAGGCTGTGGTTCACGATGACGAGGTTCGCGGAGTCGCGGCGTTTCTTAGCGCGTTGGTAGAAGCAGACCGCGCTGTCGCAGTGCTTCGACGAGCACGCATCGGAGTCGGCGGAGACTTCGTCCCACACGTCGGGCGCGACGCGCGGCGACGGGAGATCGGCGAGCAGGCCGGTCTCGGTGGTCTTCGCCCATTGCTCGATGCGTGCGAGTTGTTCCTGCTCGGGCGTGGCGAAGAGCTCGTGTTTCTCGGCGAGCGCGCGCTTGAGCCGCGTCGTGCAGAGATAGTTGCCTTTGCCCATCAGCACGGCGCTCGTGAAGTCGCGATAGGCGGCGAGCTCCGGCACGGCGGCGAAGAGGCGGCGACAGTTCGCGAGGTCTTTGTCGCGGACTTGCTCCTGCAGGGTCTTCGTGTGCGTCGAGACGAGAAACTGGCGGCGGGTGTCGACGGCGTGGATGATGCCGGGCACGAGGTAGGCGAGGCTTTTGCCGACGCCCGTGCCGGCTTCGCAGAGGAGACTCGTGTCGCCGTCGAAGGCCGCGGCGATGGCGTGCGCGAGGCGTTCCTGCTCGGGGCGATGTTCGAGACTGAGACTCGTGCACAGCCAGCCGTCGTCGGCGAACACGCGCGACGTCAGCTCCACTGCGCGCGAGACAGCGGCGCCGCCTCCCTCGTTGAGACTAATCATCAATGGCGAGAGAGCTGATGACTTTCGGCGGGCGCAAATTTATTTGCGAGCGCTTGCGCTCAAACCAACTCTGAGCGGATGGCAGTTGAACCCAAACCGAGTGCAGAGTGGACGCAGGAACTCATCAAGTTTCTACAAACGCAGCCGGCGGTCGCCGCCGTGCGCGTGAACTCGGCGGACATGACCGTCTCGGTCGCGACGCTCGGCAGCGTCGACTCCGCTCAGCTCGAACAGCAGATTCAGGAAGTGCTGCTCGCGATCGAAGCGAAGCTCGCGACCGGACGGGAGCGCGGCGCGGCGACCGTGGCGCAGCCGGGTTTCGTCGTGAAGCAAGCCGGCAGCGTGACGACGGTCGAGCGTCCAACGTGCGCGACCGCGCCGCGGTTCTACCAGTGGAAAGAATATGCGCTCCCGGAAGAGGAGACGCACGATCGCGAGGAAGAGCACGGGCACGGCCATGGCCACGGCGGCGAGCACGCGGAGGGCGAGTGGAAGCTCCTCGGCACGCTCGCGGCGATTTGCGGCGTGATGGGCATTGCGGGTTTCGTCGCGGAAAAACTCGGCGCGCCAAACTGGGCGCAGGTCGCGCTCTACGGCGTCGCGCTGATCGCGGGCGGTTGGGATGCCGCGATCGATTCGTGGGAGAATCTGTGCGAGCGTAAGCTCGACATCCATTTCCTGATGCTCGCGGTCGCGGTCGGCGCGGTGTGCGTCGGCGCTTACGGCGAAGCGACGCTGCTGCTGTTCCTCTTCTCCGCGTCGGGCGCGATGGAAGCTTACGCGATGGACCGCACGCAGCGCGAAGTCTCGTCGCTGCTCCACACGGCGCCGAAAGAGGCGACCCTCATCGATGCCGACGGCGCGCAACACGTCGTCACGATCGAGCAATTGAATGTCGGCCAGCGGCTCGTCGTGAAACCGGGCGAGATGTTCGCGGCGGACGGCGACATCGTGAAGGGCGAAACCGCGAGTGACGAATCGACGCTGACGGGCGAAGCGGTGCCGGTCGAGAAGAGCGTCGGCTCGCAGGTGTTCAGCGGCACGATTAATCTCTGGGGTTCGGTCGAGGTGAACGTCACGCGTTTGCCGAGCGAGAGCACGCTGCAAAAAATCGTCCGGCTCATTCAGACCGCGCAGAAACTCAAGGCGCCGAGCCAGCGGCTGACTGACCGTTTCGGTGGCAACTACACGCTGATCGTGCTCAGCGCGGTCACGGCGATGTTTCTCGTGTGGTGGCTCGGGTTCGGGCTGCCGCCGTTCAAGAGCGTCGACGGCCACGCCTCGGCATTCTATCGCGCGATGACGCTGCTAGTCGTCGCGAGTCCGTGCGCATTGGTGCTGTCGATTCCGTCGGCGATCCTCGCGGCGATCGCGTGGGGGGCGAAACACGGCGTGCTTTTCCGCGGCGGCGCGGCGATCGAGAAGATGGCGGAGATCGACACCGTGGCGCTCGACAAGACCGGCACGCTCACCACGGGCGAGCTGGCGGTCGTTTCGGTCGAGAGTTTCCCGCAAGGCCGCGAGCGCGAGTTGCTCGAACTGGCTTACGCACTCGAGCGTCACTCGCATCACCCGATCGCGCGCGCGATCACGCACCACGCGCGCAAGGAGAACGTGACCGTGCGAGAAATCGCGCGATTCGAATCGATCACCGGCCAGGGCGTGCGCGCGCAGGTCGGCGACGGACACGCCTTCCTCGGGCGCCGCGAATTGGTCGCCGCCGGGCCGTTCGCGCAATGGCTCGAGAAAGTGCCGCCCGCGGCGGCGGAGTTTTCCGAAGTTTGGGTCGTCGCGCCGGGAATCGTCGGCCGATTGCTCTTGAAGGACCAACTACGCGCCGAGTCGCGCGGCGTGTTGGCCGCGCTGAAAGCGGGCGGCATCCGCACCGTGATGCTGACGGGCGACCGTCGCCACACGGCTGAGTCTGTCGCGAAAGAACTTGGCGTCGACGAAGTGCGCGCGGGTCTCTCGCCGGAGCAGAAAGTCGAAATCGTCGACGGTTTCCGCCAGCAAGGCCGCAAGGTCGCCATGGTGGGCGACGGCGTGAACGATGCGCCGAGTCTCGCGGCGGCTTACGTCTCGGTGGCGATGGGGGCGCGCGGCAGCGATGCGGCGCTCGAGCAGAGCGAGGTGATCCTGATGCACGACCGCATCGAGAATTTCCTCGCGGCGCTGCGGCTGAGCCGGCGGGCGCGCGCCATCATCAAGCAGAACCTCGTCATCGCGCTCGGCACGGTGATCGTGATGGTCGGCGCCTCGCTGATCGGCACGATTCCGCTGAGCCTCGGCGTGATCGCGCACGAGGGTAGCACGGTGGTGGTGTGCTTGAATTCGCTGCGGCTGCTGCTGGGGAGGAACGATTGAAGGTAGCGCCGGTCTGCGACCGGCGGATCGCTCGTTGGCGTGGACTTCGTTTGCTCACGCCAGTCTGTTTTCGCCGGTCGGAGACCGGCGCCACTTGCCTACTCAGTCCTCGATCCACACCAAGTCTCCGACGCGCACTTCGTCGTAGAGCTCGATGATGTCGAGGTTGCGCATTTGCACGCAGCCGCTGCTCGCGGGGGAGCCGAGGCGCTCCTCGTGATTCGTGCCGTGGATGTAGACGTAGCGATCGTAGGTGTCGACCGACTCGCCGGCGGCGTTCGTGCCGGCGTTCAAGCCGGGTTCGAGGCCGCGCAGCCAGAGGATGCGCGTTGTGATCAGGTTCTTCGCCTGCTCGTCGGCGTCGAACTCCGTGAAATGTTGTCCGGTGCTCACGCGCGCCTTGAAGACGATGCCCGGCGGAGCGCCGCCGCCGATGCGTTCGGCGATCTCATGCAGGCCGCGCGGTGTGCCGAGGGAGTTTTTCACGTTCGAGGGCGGGCGCAGCGAGGTGGATATGACGTAACTCTTCACGAGCTGCCCACCGCGATAGAAGCCCATCAACTGTTTGCCGATGGAAACGACCATAGAACGCGCTGACGGCTTGCGGCCGAGAGCGGCAGACTTTTTCGTGGCCCGTTCAAAGGAATCTTTCACGTGAATACCAAGTCCTATCGAGTCGGCATCGTCGGCGCCACGGGAGCGGTCGGTCAAGAGTTGATCGGCCTCCTGCAGTCGCGCCAATTTCCGCTCGCGGAGCTGAGGCTCATGGCCTCCGCGCGCTCCGTGGGCCGCAGCGTCGAGTTCGCCGGGAAAAAACTCACGGTGATCGAGGCCAAGCCGGAGGCGTTCGAGGGCCTGGACCTCGCGCTCTTCGCCGCCGAGGGCGCGATCGCGAAGGCGCTGGCGCCGGAAGCGGTGAAGCGCGGCTGCCTCGTGTTGGACAAGAGCTCGGCGTTCCGCATGCGCGACGACGTGCCGCTCGTTGTTCCTGAAATCAATCTCGCCGCGACGCGCGGCCACAAGGGCATCGTCGCGAGCCCGAACTGCTCGACGGCCGTCGCGCTGATGGGCCTTTACCCGCTGCATCGCCTCTTCGGCCTGAAGCGCGCGTTCTTCTCCACCTACCAATCCGTCTCCGGCACCGGCGCGGACGCGATCGACGAACTCGAGGCGCAGACGCAGGCCTACGCGAAGGGTCAGCCGCTGCCGCGCGCGGTTTATCCGTATCAGATTTTCCAAAATCTCATCCCGCACATCGATTCGTTCGGCGCCGATGGTTACACCGGCGAGGAAACGAAGATGCGCGAGGAGAGCCGAAAAATCCTCGGCATGCCCGCGCTGAAGGTCTCCGCGACCTGCGTGCGCGTGCCGGTGGTGCGCGCGCATTCCGTGTCCGTGAACGCCGAATTTGAAAAGCCGGTCGACGTTGCCGCCGCGCGGGCCGCGATCGCGAAGTTTGACGGCGCCGAACTGGTCGATGACCCGGCGAACAAACTTTACCCGACGCCGCTCGATTTCAGTCGCAAGGTGAAGTGCGGCGTCGGCCGCATCCGCGTCGACACCGCGTGGGAGAACGGCTTGGCGTTCTGGGTGGCCGGCGACAACCTTTGGAAGGGCGCCGCGCTGAACTCGATCCAGATCGCCGAGGCGATGATCCGCGAAGGCATTCCGCTGAAGCCGTCGGCTTGAGTGCAAGGTGGAGCGAGTTGACCGCAACCCGCTCCGAACGCGTTGAGGTCAACGCGTTCCACCCGCAAACCCCGCAACTTCTTCGGCAAACCCCGCTCCGGCTTTCTCCTTGCGAGGGCGATGGCCGTGCCGTTTCGTCTCCGAACTTCGGACGCTTAGCTCAGTTGGTTAGAGCATCTCGTTTACACCGAGAGGGTCGGGGGTTCGAGCCCCTCAGCGTCCAAGTTTGCACCTGAAGCAGGTGCAAACTTGTCCGCCATAGCCTTGGCGACGGCGGACCGAAGCGCGCGCTTCACATTTCATTTTCCGCTCTCATGAAACTCCTCCTCGCCATCAGCCTCCGCTCGCTGCGCAGCGCGTGGCGCGCCGCCCGTGAGGGGCTCTCGGTCGGCGCGGAGGCGATTACGTTCGCTGCTGCTTCGGCCGACAAGCCCGCCACGCTTTCCCCATGAAATTGTTACTGGCTACGAGAAAAAGCCCGCTCGCGCTCGCGCAGACCAACATGGTCGCGGCGCGCTTCGCCGAGAAGCTGGGCGCCGAATGCGAACTGCTGAAGATCGTCACGACCGGCGATCGCCAGACCGACTGGTCGCTGATCAAGCAGGGCGGCAAGGGCCTCTTCACCGCCGAACTCGAGCAGGCGCTCCTGCGCGGCGACGCGCACGCCGCCGTGCACAGTTGCAAGGACCTGCCGGGCGAGAATCCCGCCGGCCTCACCGTCGCCGGTTTCCTCCCGCGCGAACTGACGCACGACGTGCTCGTGCGGCGCGAGGGCGTGACGACGCCCGCGACGATCGGCACGAGCAGCCCGCGCCGCCAGATGCAGATCGCGAAACTTTTCCCGGATGCGAAGTTCACCGAGATCCGCGGCAACGTCGACACGCGCCTCAAAAAGATCGCCCAGGGCGACGCCGACGCGACGATCCTCGCGGCCGCCGGCATGCGCCGCCTCGGATTCCACAGTTGGCCGGGCGTCGTGTTCCGCCCGCTGAAGTTCGAGGAGAGCGTGCCCGCCGTGGGGCAGGGCGCCATCGCGATCCAGTGCCGCACCGATCTCGCCGCGCAACTCGCACCCGCGCTCGACGCCGCGACGTTTCGCAACGTGACGCTCGAGCGCGCGTTCCAGACGCAGATCGGCGGCGGCTGCCAGGTCGCCTTCGCGGCGCACGCAACGGAGGACACGCTGCATTTTTTCCACGAGCGCACGGGCATTCGCCGCTTTTCACTCGGCGCCGCGGATTTCGCCGCGCCGCAGGCGACCGCTGCGCGCATCCTCAAGGAGCTCGGTTTCTGATGGCCGCGTTACCCGTTAGGAGCGAATCCGTGCGTAGCGCCGGTCTTCGACCGGCGGAGTTGAACGTTGCGCGTGGATTCGAAACGCGAGCGTTGGTCGAATTTCGCCGGTCAGAGACCGGCGCTACTTCTCTTTCATGACCGCATCGTCCAAATCCCAGCCGCTCGCCGGCCGTCGCATCGTCGTCACCCGTCCGCGCGAGCAAGCCGCCGAGTGGCGCGCGCAGCTCGAGGCCAAGGGCGCCGAAGTCATCGAGCTGCCGTTGATCCAAGTCACCAAGCATTACGACAAGAGCACGCTCGTCGAGATTTTCGCCGAGCTCGGCCAATACGAGTGGATCGTCTTTACGAGCGCGAACGGCGCGCGGTTTTTCTTCGAGGAGTTCCACAAGGGCTTCGACGACATCCGCGCGATGGGATTGCTCCGCATCGCCGTTGTCGGCGAAGCGACGGCCGAAGTCATCCGCTCGAAGCATCTCCGCATCGACCTCCAGCCGAAAAAGGCCAACGCCGACGAACTCGCGCAGCTCATGCTCGAACGCGAATCGATCGACAGCGCGAAAATCCTCGTCGTCACCGGCAACCTGAACCGCGACACGCTCGTCGACAAACTCCACGACGCGCACGCGATCGTCGACCGTCTGCCGATCTACAAGACCGAGGAGACGAGTCTCGCCGCCGATCCGGTCGCCGGCGACTTCCGCGATAAAGGCGCCGATGCGATCCTGTTCGCCAGTCCGTCCGCCGCGCAGTCGTTCTTCGATCAAGCCGCCGCGCTGAAGCTCAGCGCGAAGGCGAAGCGTCCGCTCTCCGGCAGCATCGGAGCGACAACCACGGCGGCGATGAAACAGCTCGGTCTGCCGGTCGACTTCGAAGCGGCGAACGCCACGCTCGATTCGCTCGTCGACGCGCTCACGAAAAAACTGAACCACTAATTTTCGCTAATGCCTCGCTAATCGGAGAGACGGATTGAATTAGTGTCCCGTTAGTGTGCATTAGTGGTTTCCCAATGAAAGTCCCGTTCCTCGATCTGAAGCCCCAGCATCAGGCCATCCGCGACGAAGTGCTCGCCGCGTTGGCCGCCACTTACGACGCCACGCGGTTCTGCCTCGGCAAGGACGTCGAGGACTTCGAGAAGAACTTCAGCGCGCACTTCGGTCACGCGCGCACGCTCGGCATGAACAGCGGCACGTCGCCGTTGCACATTGGCTCGCTTTGTGGCGGCTTCGGGCCGGGCGACGAGGTGATCACGACGCCGTTCACGTTCGCGTCGAGCTGCTGGGGCATCAGCTACGTCGGCGCCAAGCCGGTGTTCGTCGACATCGATCCGGACACGTGGTGCATCAGCCCCGAAGCGATCGCGAAGGCGATCACGCCGCGCACGAAGGGCATCGTGGTCGTGCACATCTTCGGCCAGCCCGCGCGCATGGACGAGATCATGGCGATCGCGGCGCAGCACAAACTGTTCGTCGTCGAGGATTGCGCGCAGGCCGTCGGCGCCCGCTACAAGGGCACGCCGGTCGGCGCTATCGGCGACTGCGGCACGTTTAGCTTTTATCCGACGAAAAATCTCGGCGCGTGCGGCGAGGGCGGCGCGTTCGTCTCGAAGCATCCGGCCGTCATGGACAAGGCGCAGCTCCTGCGTGTGCACGGTTCGCCCAAGCGCTACCTGCACACGGAGGTCGGCTTCAACTTCCGCATGGACGGCTTCCAAGGCGCGATCCTCAACATCAAGTTGAAGCACATCGACGCTTACACCGCGCGTCGTCGCGCGATCGCCGCGCAGTATCGCGCCGGCATCAAGAACGCCAATGTCACCCTCCCGGTCGTGCCCGCCTACGGCGAGAGCGTCTGGCACCAGTTCACGATCCTGCACCCGCGCCGCGATGCGCTGCGCGCACACCTCGAACAGCAGGGCGTCGGCACCGACATCATCTATCCCGGCCCGATGCACCTGCAGCCGTGCTACGCCGCCCTCGACTACGCGAAGGGCAGCCTGCCGGTCGCCGAGCAGACGAGCGAACGCTGCGTCAGCCTGCCGATCTTCCCCGAGCTGACCGACGAGCAGGTCGCGCACGTGATTGCTGCGGTAAATTCATTTGTTGCTTAATAGCCCCAACGCTCGCGGCGCATGATCAACGGCGTTCACCTCAAAATCTGCGGTCTCACCTCCGCCGCGGACGCTCACGCTGCGGCCGGCATCGGCGCCGACTACCTCGGCTTCGTGCTGCATCCGGCTTCGCCGCGTCACATCACGATCGAGCAGTTCCACGCGCTGCGCCCCGAGCTTCCCGCGCTGCCGAAGGTCGGCGTGCTCGTCTACTCCGACACCGACACGCTCGCACGCGTGCACGACGCGGGCTTCGATTTCGTGCAGCTCCATTTTCCCAACGAGACGCCGTTTTTCGAGGCGGCGATGTGGACCGACGTCGTCGCGCCGTCGAAGCTCTGGCTCGCGCCGCGCGTGCCGCCCGGCAAGGAGCTCGACCCGTGCTTCGTGCCGCTCGCGGACACCTTCCTGCTCGACAGCTATCACCCGACGCAGCACGGCGGCACCGGCACCACGGGCGACTGGCACGGCTTCGCCTGGCTGCAGGGCAAGTTCAAGAAAGTGCGCTGGGTGCTCGCGGGCGGGTTGAATGCGGAGAACATCCGCGCCGCCCTCGCGCAGAGTCACGCCAAGTTCGTCGACGTGAACAGCGGCGTCGAGGCGTCGCCCGGCGTCAAAGATCACGCGAAGCTGGCGGCGCTGGCGGCGGCGCTGCGGGGCGAGTAAAGGCGGGCGGGGATTTTCCCGCGACGGCGCCGGCCTCTGCGGACTTGCGCCCGCTTCAGCTCTAAGAAAACTCGCGCCAGCCCGTCAGTCCTTCACGCGGGCTCATCCGCGCCTCCACGTTTCCCGCCATGATTCTCCGTCGTTTGGTTTGTTTCGCCGCCCTCGCGTTCCTCCTCGCGGCGTCGTCCGCTGCGGTCGCTCGCGCCGCCGATCAGGAGGCTCTTGAAAAGCGCTTCAAGGAGGCGAACGCCAAGGTCGATGCCGGCGACTTCCCGCCCGCGCTCGAAATCTACAACGAGATTCTCGAGGCCGAACCGACCGCCGGCAACGTCTGGGTGATGCGCGCGATCGCCAAGTGGAACCTGAAGGACAAGAGCGGCGCGCGCGCCGATCTCGCGCAGGCGATCAATCTCCATCCCGACAACATCGACGCGTATCGCGTCCGCGGTCAGTTTCGCTATCAGGCCGAGGACTTCGGCGGGAGCCTGGCCGACTTCAACCAGGCAATCGAACGGGTGAAGTCCACGGTCGACGCGATCGCCGCCAACGATCCGGACGAGGCGCGCGCCTTCGAAAAGAACAACGCCGAACTCTATGGCATGCGCGCCGAGGTCGAGCAGAAGCTCGAGAGCAGGCAGGCCGCGCTCAAGGATCTGACCCACGCCATCGAGCTGAAACCGGACTACGTCGCGGCGCTCTATCTCCGCGGTCAACTCTACGAGGCCGAGCAGCGAGCCGCCGACGCGGAGGCGGATTACTCCCGAGTCATCGAACTCAGTCCGAAGCACGCCGACGCGTTGACCAATCGCGCGTGGATTCGCTTCCACGATCTGAAGTGGGACGAGGCGGTGGCGGACGGGAAAAAGGCGCTGGAAATCGAACCCAACGCGGCCGCTGCGCTGCGCGTGATCGGTTACTCGCAGTTCGCGAAAGGCGACTACGCCGACGCGGCGCAGACGTTGGCCGTCGCGGCCGACGCGGACCCGACTCCCGGCGCCGCCTACGCGCTGTTCGTGCGCCACCACGCGCTGTTGCGTGCGAGCGGGGCCGACCAACGCCTCGCGACCTCGTGGGGCGACTGGAAGGACGAGCCCTGGCCGCAGGCATTGGCGAAATTCATCACCGGCCAAATCGACGAGGAAGCGCTCGAGTCCGCGGCGAAGGACACGTCCGACGACGGCGAACTCGCGGGCCGCGCCTGCGAGATGCATTTCTACGTCGGCCTCGCGCGCAAGCAGGCCGGCGACAAGTCGACCGCGCGCCTGCGCTTCCAATCGGCGCTCCACACCGAGCAAAAAACCTACATCGAGGACGCGCTGGCGTCCGCCGAACTCAAACGCCTGTGACGACCTGCCGCGTGAAGAGCGCTCCCCGTTCCGTTTTCGTCCTCCTGACCGCTCTGCTCGTGCTGGGCCTCGCGGCCTGCGCGACGCGCCCCATGCCGACGCCGGTCGCCGCCGCATCCGCACCGGCGCCGATGGCCATGCCACCGCCTCCCGTCGAAATGCCGGTCCCCACCGCCGTTCCCGAGTCGAGCAACCCCAGCGTGGCGCATGGGAAGGAGTTCGATCAGGTGCGGGTCTTTTTCGCGACCGATCGCAAGGAGACCGAGGGCCTCGAGTTCGGCGGCGAGCGCGGCCACGAGATCACTTACGGTAGCGTTTTCGTCAGCATCCCGCGTGGCCACCAAGTTGGCGCCATCGAACGTCCGTCGCTGTTGCTGCTTCAGTTTTCGGAGGACGCCGCCAAACACATGGTGATCCTGCGCCGTTCGTCGACCGATCGCGACGGCTTCAGCAAAGATATCCGTGCTGCGTTGCAGCGCGGCGGCAGCGACGCGTCGTTCGTGTTCGTGCACGGCTACAACGTCGCCTTCGACGACGCCGCGCGTCGCACGGCGCAGATCACCTACGACCTCGATTTTCGCGGCGCGCCGGTCTTCTACAGTTGGCCGTCACAGGCATCGCTCGAAGGCTATACCGTCGACGAGGCGAACGTGGAGTGGAGCACGTTGAACCTGAAAAATTTCCTGCTCGATTACGCGCAGAATTCCGGCGCGAAAGACATTTACCTGATCGCGCACTCCATGGGTAATCGCGCGCTCACCCGCGCGGTGTCGGCGCTGTTCACCGAGCACCCGGAGCTGAAAGGGCGCTTTAAGGAAATCATCCTCACCGCGCCCGACGTGGACGCCGACGTCTTCAAGCGCGAGATCGCCCCGAAGCTCGTCGCCGGCTGCGACAAGATCACGCTCTACGTTTCCGACGGCGACAAGGCGCTGCTCGCCTCGAAGAAAGTGCACGGCTCGCCGCGCCTCGGCGACTCCGCTGCCGGTATCTCCGTCGTGCCGGGGATCGAAACCGTCGACGCATCGGGTCTCGATACGAGTTTTCTGGAGCACTCCTATTTCGCCGAGAGCAGTCCGGTGCTGAAAGACATCCGCCGCCTCGTCCTCGAAGGCCTGCGCGCCGCGCAGCGGGGGTTGACGGAGAAGCATGCGAGCGCGAGTGCTGCCGAGCGCTACTGGAAATTCGAGCTGAAGCCGACGCCGTGAGCCGTGCGGCCGACGGTAGCCGCGTTGGAGCGCAGCGACAGCGTGGCCGAGGTTGACCGCGCTTGCGCTGCCAGCTCAGGCGCACCTACGTTTCGTGGAGATGACACGTTCCCCGCTTACGCTGACGATGCTCGTGGCCGCGCCCGTGCTCGTCTTCCTAGTTGCCCTCGCCGTATGGAATCCGCGAGGCGACTATTGGGGAGCGGTCGAATTTCCGAAAGCACAGTGTGAAGCCTACGATGCTCACGCGATGCGATCGGCGAGTCGCTTGAGCGAAGCGGTCTACGCTCCGACGAAACTCTCGCGTCTTTTCCGAGAGCCGCAGAACACCGTCTCGAATCTCGCGTATGCGGTCGTTGGCCTCGCGATTCTCGTCGCGGCGAAGCAGCGGGCATCACGTGCGCTTGGCCTCGCCGGGATTTTTCTGGGAATCGGTAGCGGCGTCTATCATGCGTCGCTGCTGCCGGAGTGGCGGATGATCGATATTCTCGGCGTCTACGCGGTGCTCTTTTGCCTGCTCTTCGTCGGACTGACGGCGTTGTGGCCGACGTTGCGAGTCAGTTCGATTGCCTGGACCGGTGTGGTTTTAGTGTGGGTGGTGGCGATCTACACGGGCGCTCACCGGAACGACGTGCGCATCTTCGGAATCAAGCCGTTCGACTCCACATATGTGATGGTCGTATCCGTGACGCTTGGATGCGCGATGGCTCTGCTGGCGTTTCGGGAGGCAAAGGATCGCCGCGCCTACTTGCGCGCGGTGGCCGCGCTGGCCATTGCAGCGCCGATGGCGTTTGCAGGTGGGCAGGGAGATCGGTTCGGCGGTTTTCTCGCCAACCCCGATGCGCTCGTGCAAGGACACGCGGTGTGGCACACGCTTGGCGCAGTCGCGATTCTCGCGGCTTACGAAGTGTTCGCCGCGACGGGTTTTGATCGGACGACGCTGCGTGCAAAGGTGCAGCAGGGCTAGAACCCCGGCATCCCGCCTTTGCCGCGCATGGCTTCCATCTGGCGCATCAGTTTTTTCTGATTTCCGCCCTTCATCATCTTCATGAGCTTCTGCATCTGCTCGAACTGCTTCATGAGCTGATTCACCTCGACGACCTTCACGCCGGCGCCGTTGGCGATGCGGATGCGGCGGTTGCCGTTCAAGATCGCTGGCTTGCGGCGCTCCTGCGGCGTCATTGAGAGGATGATGGCCTCGGTGCGCTTCATCTGGCGGTCGGCGTCGTCGGGTAATGCGACGCCGCTCATGCCGGGCATCATGCCCATGATCGACTGCATCGACCCCATCTTTTTCACCTGCTGCATCTGCGCGAGGAAGTCTTCCAGATTAAAGTCCGCCTTGCGCATCTTCTCCGCCATGCGCTCGGCTTCCTTCTGGTCGATCGTTTCCTGCGCCTTCTCGACGAGCGAAACGACGTCGCCCATGCCGAGGATACGGGAGGCGAGGCGGTCCGGGTGAAACACCTCGAAGTCGCCCGTCTTTTCGCCGGTGCCGACGAATTTGATCGGCACGCCGGTGACGCTCTTGATCGACAGCGCCGCACCGCCGCGGGCGTCGCCGTCCATTTTCGTGAGGATGAGGCCGGTGAGCGAGAGAGCGTCGTGGAAGGCCTTCGCGACGTTCACGGCTTCCTGGCCGAGCGCGCCGTCGGCGACGAGGATGATCTCGTCGGGCTGCACCTTCGCGCTGAGTTTCTTCACTTCCTCGATCAGGTCGGTGTCGATCTGGAGGCGGCCGGCGGTGTCGAAGAGGATGAGGTCGGCGTTCTGCGCGAGCGCGGCGTCGAGGGCCTTGGCCCCGATCGCGGGCACGTCCTTCGAAACGCGATCGCAGTAGAAACCGAGTTCCTCCTGCTTCGCCAAAATCTCGAGCTGGTCGATGGCGGCGGGACGATACACGTCGCACGCGACGACGAACGGGCGCGCGCCCTTTTTCTTGAGCAGCTTGCCGAGCTTGGCCGTGGACGTGGTTTTGCCGGAGCCGTGGAGACCGACCATCAGGATCTTCAGCGGGCGCTTGGCGGAGAGCTCCGTCGTGCCTTCGCCGAGGAGGCGCACGAGTTCGTCGTGGATGATCTTGATGACCTGCTGGCCGGGCGTGACGGATTTCGTGACTTCCTGACCGACGACGGCCTGCTGCACGCGCTCGATGAATTCGCGCGCGACTTTGAAGTGGACGTCGGCGGCGAGGAGGGCGGCGCGCACTTCCTTGAGCGCGTCGGCCATGTTTTCCTCGGACAGCTTGCCCACGCCCCGGAGGTTGCGCAGCGCGTTGGTCAGTTTGTCGGTCAGGGATTCGAACATCGGAAAAGGGAAAGGACCGAGGGAAACCACTAATCGGCGGTAATAAAATACAAAAGTGAGGGCGGCGGCGGTAGCGCGGGCGTCCCGCCTGCAATTGGCCGGAGGCAGGCGAGACGCCTGCGCTTCGCGTATCGTCGCCCGAAGGCAGTCGCGGGGTAGGGCGAGTCGTCCCTGACGAGCCGTCGTCCGCAGCGAGAGTGAACTCGGCTCGTCGGGACGACTCGCCCTATCTTTACGGTCGCTCCCGCGTTCCTGTCATCAGTGCGAATTAGTGTGGATTAGTGCTTCGCGCCTCTGCCAGCCTCGCCGTCTCATGAACCCTGTTCTCAAGCTGTTGCTCGAAGGCGGTCAGCTCACGACGGCGCAAATGGCGCAAGTCGCGGGCCTGCCCGAATCCGAAGTCCATCAGCACCTGGAACAGTTGAAGAAAGATAAAATCTTCCTCGGCTGGCGTCCGGTGCTCGATCTCTCGCGCGACGCCGCCGCAGCTACCGTGCGGGCCGTCATCGAGGTCCGCATCACGCCCGAACGCGGCGGCGGCTTCAACCGCCTCGCGGAGCGCATCAGCCGGTTCGACGAGGTCGAGTCGTGCTTCCTCATGTCGGGCGGCTACGACCTGCTCCTCTTCGTCAAGGGCACCACGCTCCAGCGCGTCGCCGCTTTCGTCTCCGAAAAGCTGTCGACGATCGAGGGCGTGCTCTCGACCTCCACCCATTTCCAACTCCGCTGCTACAAGGACCAGGGCTTCATCCTCGATCAGGCCGAGTCCTCGGGCGAGCGGTTGAATGTCGCGCCGTAACTCCGAACGCGGCGAGCCGCCAAGGTGGAGCCGGTTGACCTCAACCGGCTCAGCGCGTTGAGGTCAACGCGCTCCACCCCCAACGCCGCCGCACCGACCATGAATCCATCTCAATACATCGCGCGGCATGTCGCCGCGTTGCCCAAGAGCGGTATCCGCGACTTCTTCGAACTCGTCGCCAAAATGAAAGGCGAGGGCGGCGTGATTTCCCTCGGCGTGGGCGAACCCGATTTCGTCACGCCGTGGCACATCCGCGAGGCCGCCATCTACGCGATCGAAAAAGGCAAAACCTACTACACGTCGAATCTCGGCATGCCCGAGCTGCGCCGTGCGATCGCCGACTACGTCGCGCAGCACTTCAACGTCAGTTACCGCCCCGAGGACCAGATTCTCGTCGCTGTCGGCGTCTCCGAGGCGCTCGACCTCGCTTGCCGCGCGTTCCTGAATCCCGGCGACAAGGTGCTGTTCCACCAGCCGTGCTACGTCTCGTATTCGCCGAGCATCGCGCTGACGCACGCAGTCCCTGTCGCCGTGCCGACCTACGCGAAAGACAACTTCGCGCTCACGGCCGAGTCGTTGCGCGCCGCGTGGCAGCCCGGCTGCCGCATGCTGATGCTCAACCTGCCGTGCAACCCGACCGGCGGCACGTGCACGCGCGAGCAGTTGCTCGAGATCGCGGAATTCTGCCGTGAGAAAGACCTGCTCGTGCTCTCCGACGAAATCTACTCGGAGCTCACGTTCGACGGCACGCACACCAGCATCGCCAGCCTGCCTGGCATGACGGAGCGAACGATCTTCCTTCACGGTTTCTCAAAGGCGTTCGCGATGACCGGCTGGCGCATTGGCTACGCGTGCGGTCCGGCGGTGCTGATCGACGCGATGATGAAGGTGCACCAATACTCGATGCTCTGCGCCTCGATCATCGCGCAAGAAGCCGCGCTTGAGGCGCTGCGCAACGGCTGGGATTCCGTCGTGAAGATGCGCGACCAATACCACCGTCGCCGCGACCTCGTCGTCCGCCGGTTGAACGAGATCGGCCTAAAGTGTCACTCGCCGCGCGGCTCGTTCTACGCGTTCCCCGACGTGAAGAGCACCGGGATGACCGAGAAGGATTTCGCCGTCGGCCTGCTCAAGGAGCACAAGGTCGCCGTCGTGCCCGGCACCGCCTTCGGCGACAACGGCCTCGGCCACGTCCGCGCCTGCTTCGCCACGAGCTACGAGCAACTCATCGACGCCTGCGATCGGATGGAGAAGTTCGTCGCGACGCACGGTAAGCGCTAATTCTGGTGTAGGGCGGGGTCGCCGACCCCGCCCTACATCGGCGCGTGAAGCGACGTTCCCATTCCGCCTGCGATTTAGCTGGCTTGAGCTTGGCGCTTCCTGCTTACAGCTTAGCGCCTATGTCACGCACCGTCGCCATCGTTGGCCGCCCGAATGTGGGCAAGAGCCGCCTGTTTAACCGACTGGCGAAGCGCCGCATTTCCATCGTCCACGATCAGCCGGGCGTCACGCGCGACATCATCGCCGCCGAGGTCAAAGAGGGCGACTACACGCTGCTCGACACCGGCGGCCTCGGTTTGCAGGACGCGACGACCCCGGCGAAGCTGATCAAGGCCGCCGAGGCGCAAGTCGCCTTCGCGATCGGCGCCTCGTCCGTGATCCTCTTCGTCGTCGACGCGCGTGAAGGCGTCACCGCGCTCGACGAGCGAGTGGCCCAGCAACTCCGCAAGGCCAAGAAGCCCGTCATCCTCGTCGCCAACAAAGCCGATGGCGGTGAGGAAAAGGTGAAGGAAGTGGGCGACCTTTACCGGCTCGGTTTCGGCGAGCCGATCTACGTCTCCGCCGAGCACGGCAACGGCGAGGCGGAGCTGCGCAACGCCATCCTCGACAAAACCCCGCCGGACGACA
The DNA here is from genome assembly GCA_016187945.1 of Opitutia bacterium. GTDB lineage: Bacteria > Verrucomicrobiota > Verrucomicrobiia > Opitutales > Opitutaceae > Didemnitutus. The sequence goes on along the minus strand of JACPIT010000001.1, from coordinate 474,583 downwards.
CGCGCACCGGGGACGGCGAGAACAAGCGCCTCACGATCTGCTTCGTCGGCCGCCCGAACGTCGGGAAATCCTCCCTGAGCAACCGCCTGCTCAAGAGCGACCGCCTCATCGTCTCCGAAATTCCCGGCACGACGCGCGACTCGATCGAGCTGAGCTTCGACTATCAGGCGCGCGACGGGAAGGTCTGGCCGTTCTGCCTCATCGACACGGCCGGCATCCGCCCCGCCACGAAACTCTCCTCGTCCGTTGAGTATTTTTCCCGCGTCCGCTCGATCGACGCGATCCACCAGGCCGACGTGGTGTTCATGGTGCTCGACGCGATGGACGGCGTCACGCAGCAGGACAAGGCGATCGCCGGCGAGATCGTCAGCGCGGGTCGCCCGATCGTCGTCATCGTCAACAAGTGGGATCTCGTCTACGCGGCGTTTCGGCGCGGCGAGTTGAAGCAATACAAGAACGAGCGCGACTTCCGCGAAAAGTTCGAGAAGGCGCTCTACGACCGCCTGTTCTTCACGCCCGGCGCGCCCGTCATGTTCGTCTCGGCCCTCACGGGCCACGACATCGAGCGCATGCTGAAGGCCGCCCGCGCGCTCGACGAGCGGCTCGGTCGCAAGATTCCCACCGCGAAACTCAACGCCGCGATCGTCGAACTTACCGATCGCAATCCGCCGCCGTCGGTGGGCGGCCAGCGTTTCCGCGCCTACTACGCCACGCAGACGGGCAACCGGCCGTTTCGCATCAAAATTTTCTGCAACCGCGAGGGCAGCCTCACGGAGCAATACCGCCGCTACCTCGAAGGCGGCCTCGTCGAGCAGTTCGATCTCGACGGATGCCCGATCCACTTCGACCTCGTCGGCAAAAAGAAAATCTCGATCGACGAGCGCCTCTCGCGCCGCGGCCAGAAACGCAACGAAGCCGCCGGCGACGACCCGGAAACCGATTTCGCCGGCGAGCCGGTCGTGTTGGATGATTGAGCGTTCGCATCACAAAGGGCTCGATCTCGCGTTGAGCCGTCTGGAGGGCCCGCGTCCCCGCGGGCCGCGAGCGGAAATGGCGCGCACTTCGGAAAAACGGCTCGCGAGGACGCGAGCCCTCCAACCTCGTCCGCGATGCTGAAAATCGTCTTCATGTGCTCGGACGCGATCGCGCTGCCGATGCTGAACTGGCTGGCTCGTTCGACGGACTCAGCGCTGGCCGGCGAGGGGAGTGGCGCGCACGTTGCCGCCGTCTTCACGCAACCCGACCGCCCCGTCGGCCGCGGCCAAAAGGTGCAGCCGAACGCGATCAAGCTCTGGGCGCAGGAGCGCGGCATCCCCGTTCATCAGCCGGAAAAACTCCGCGAACCCGAACTCGCCACGCTCGCCGGCTACGGCGCCGATCTCGCGCTGGTGATGGCCTACGGCCACATCTTGCGCGATGCGTTCATCGCCGCTCCGCGCCTCGGCACGCTGAATTTCCACACGTCGCTCCTGCCGAAATACCGCGGCGCCTCGCCGATTCAGACGGCGGTGGCGTGCGGCGAGCGCGAGACTGGCGTGACCCTCATGCGCATCGTCGCCGAACTCGATGCCGGTCCGATCGCCGATACCGAGCGCGTCGCGATCGACCCGCTCGACACCGCGCTCTCGGTGGAAGCGAAACTCTCTGCCGCCTGCGTGCCGCTCCTCGGGCGTGCGCTGCCGAAACTTGCCGCGGGCACGCAGACTTTTCGCGAACAGGACCAGGCCGCCGCGACCTTCTGCCGCAAACTGGAGAAGACCGACGGCGTGCTCGATTTCACGCGCCCGGCGGTCGAACTCGCCGCACGCATCAACGGCCTCTTCCCGTGGCCGGCGACGACCGTCGAGATCGCCGGCCAGCCGATCAAGTTCGGTCTCGCGGACGTTTGTAGTCCATTAGACTACAAACCCGCTGAGGCCGGCGCGGTGCTGGGCGGCGATGCGGACGGTCTGCGAATCGCCACGGGCGCCGGCGTGTTGCGCGTGCTCCGGCTCCAGCGCCCCGGCGGCAAGATGCTCGGTGCCGCCGAGTTTCTCCGCGGGTTTCCCGTGGCGCCGGCCATGCGACTCGTTTCGCAGCCGATGCCGCCGGTCGTTGCGCCGAAACCTTTCCCGCGTCCCGCCCGCTGAAGGGTCTTCGCTTGTTTTCGAGCGGCTTTTTTTCAAGCTGCCGGCATGCGAATCGGATTTCTCCTCGTGAGCCTCGCGGTCACGGCCATGGCCCAGCCGGCCAACACCGCGTCCGAACTGGCGAGCCTGCGTGAGGACGTTCGCGAATTGAGGCAGCGGATCGGCGAGCTGACCCTCACCGTCGAGCAGCTCAATCGCGAAAATTCCGCGCTGCAATCGAAGGCCAGCCAAAGCTACGCCACGATCGAGCAGCTCAACAAAGCCGTCGCGGACTTGAACCGCGCGGTGCAGGGCGATCTTTCCGAACAGAAACGCGAAATTCTCGCGCAGGTCGCGACGCAACTCGTGACGATGGGCAAGCAAACGAACGCCGCGCTCGAGGCGCTGGCGAAAAACCAGGCGACGCGCCCGGCCGTGCAGACGAGTTTCTCCGAGGATTTCCCGAAGCAGGGCGTCAACTACACGGTGCAGGCGGGCGACACGCTTTCCGCGATCGCGCAGAAAAACGGCGCGAAGATGCAGGACATCGTCAACGCCAACAAACTTTCCGACCCGACCAAAATTCGGCCGGGCCAAACTCTTTTTATCCCCCTCGGCAAATAACATGGCCAAACCCACTCCTTCCCGTCTCGGTCGCGGTCTCGGCGCACTCATCGCGAGCGGCACGCCCGCCTCCGCCAAGCCCGCCGCTGCGCCCGCACCGGCCGCTCCGGTGACGCCCGCGAGCGCCACCTCCAGCGTCGACGGTTTACCCGGCTACCGCGAGATCCCCATCGCGCAGGTCGAGGCGAATCCCTATCAGCCGCGCAAGGAATTCGACCCCGCCGCACTCGCCGACCTCGTCGACAGCATCCGCGCCGAGGGATTGCTCCAACCGATCGTCGTCCGCCAAGTCGGCGAAAAATTCCAGCTCATCGCCGGCGAGCGCCGCTGGCGCGCGTTTCAGCAACTGAAACTCAAATCGATCCCCGCGCGCGTGATGACGTCGAGCGACGCGTCGTCCGCCTCGCTGGCGTTGATCGAGAACTTGCAGCGCGCGGACCTCAACCCGATCGAAGAAGCGCACGGCTACGCGAGTCTCATCCGCGATTTCGACCTCACGCAGGACGCCGCCGCGCAACGCGTCGGCAAGGGACGCGCCACCGTGGCCAACTCGCTGCGCCTGCTCGCGCTCGACGCGGAAATCCAGGGTTATCTCGGCAAGGCGATGCTCAGCGTCGGTCACGCGAAGGTGCTCCTCGGCGTCGACGATGGCGCGGAGCGCCTCGTGCTCGCCCGCCGTTCGATCGAGGACGGCCTCAGCGTGCGCGCGCTCGAGCAAATCGTCCAAGGCCACCGCGCCGGCGTCGTGGGCGGTCCGGGCAAGAAGCGCAAAATGCCGGCCGCCGAGGCGACCGCGCTGGCCGACGTGGAGAAAAAACTCACCAGCCATCTCGGCGCGCGCGTGACGCTGCGCCACGCGCCGAAGAACGGCCGCATCATCGTCGAGTATCACGGCAACGACGATCTCGCGCGCGTGTTGGAACGCATGGGCGTCACTCTGTGACTCACCGATGAGTGGAGTCACCGGCCAGAGGCGTTGAACGAAATTTTCCGCACCGCGGAGGCGAGGCGGTGCGCCGTTGGCTGATGAATCGCCTGCCGGTCTGGCAGGAGTTGCGCGGCTACGATCGCGAAAAATTCCGGCCGGACCTCGCCGCGGCGGCGACGGTTGCGCTCGTTTCCATTCCGCAAGCGATCGGCTTCGCGCTCATTGCCGGGTTGCCGCCGCTCATGGTGGTGATGGCGGTGGTGATCGGCGGCTTTGTGGCGGCGACGCTGACGTCGTCGCACCATCTCGTGTTTGGGCCGACGAATTCGATCAGCATCATCCTCGCCGCCACGATCTATTCGTTCGGTGGCATCGCGTTCGATCCGCCGCAGATCGCGCTGGTGCTCGCGTTGCTGATCGGCGCGATCCAACTCAGCGCCGGGCTCGCGAAGATGGGCGAAATCACACAGTTCATCTCGAGGTCCGTCGTCATCGGTTACAGCACGGCGATCGGCGTGCTGCTGATCGCCGCGCAATTGCCCTATCTCGCCGGCGTCAGCAATGTCGATCGCAGCGCCGGAATCCTCGGCGCGTTGATCCGCACCGCCGAACACCTGCTGCATCGAGAGTTCCTGCCGCACAGCGCGGCGATGGGCGCGCTGACGTTTCTGTTGTTCGAGGCGATCGAGCGTTTTTTCCCGCGCTGGCCGGCGGAGTTCATCGGGTTGCTGGCGATTTCACTGTTCACTCGCCTCATGCATCTCCCGGAGCTGGGCATCCGCACGATTTCGGATGAAGGTGCGCTCGCGGTCGCGGTGCCGTCGTGGCTCGGTATGCCGCTCGGGACCGCCGATCTCGCTTTCGTGCCGCGGTTGCTGAGTGCGGCGGTGGCGATCGCGATTCTCGGCATGCTCGAGGCGATCTCCATCTCGAAGACGCTCGCGACGCGCTCGGGGCAGCGCGTGAACGCGAATCAGGAACTGATCGCGATGGGCGCCGCCAACGTCGCCAACAGCCTGTTCGGCGGGATGCCGGGCTCGGCGTCGTTCGCGCGCAGCGGCGCGAATTTCCAGAACGGCGCGCGCACGCAGCTCTCGGCGGCGATGAGCAGCGGCATTGTGCTGCTCGCGCTGCTGTTCTTCGCGCCGTTGATCAATTTCATTCCGGTGCCGAGTCTCGCGGCACATCTGGCGCGCATCGGGTGGAAAATGATTCCGCGCGACCAGATCCGCGTGGCCCGTCGCGCGACGCGTGCCGATGCGGCGGTGTTTTGGATCACGCTCGTCTCCGCGCTGTTTCTAAAGCTCGACACGGCGATCTACGTCGGCGTCGGCACGTCGCTGGCGCTCTTCCTGCGGAAGGCCGCCAAGCCGATGCTGGTCGAATACGCGTTCAACGCCGCCGGCAATCTCGCCGCTCTGCCCGACAAAGCTGACCGGAGTCACGCGCAGATTTCGATCGTGCACGTCGAAGGCGAACTGTTCTTCGGCGCAGCGGAGCTCTTCCACTCGCAACTGCGCGCGTTGGCAGAGGACGAGGGCATCAAGGTGTTCATCCTGCGCCTCAAGAACGCGCGGCATCTCGACGCGACGACAGTCATGGCGCTCGTCGAGTTGAACGACTATCTCCAGCGCACCGGGCGAAAGTTGCTGATCAGCGGGGTCAGCGCCGATGTCGAGCGGGTGCTGCGCAAGAGCGGTGCGCTGGCCCACATCGGTGCGGAGAACGTTTTCCCGGCGGGAATCAACCCGACCGTTTCGACGAAGCGCGCGCTGGAACGCGCCACGCAGTTGCTGCAACTGCCCGCGCGCGATGCGGAGGTGCGGCTGTTCTACGATCGGCCGGTGAAGTAGCCGACGGCTACCGGTCGCGCCGGCCGGTTGGTTTTTGTAGGAGCGGCTTTACGCCGCGATACGTTCGAGCGCGGCGTCGGCATCGAACCGATCGCGGCGTAAAGCCGTTCCTGCAATGCACGCGGCGCGGGCTTGGGGTAGCGCGGAGCTTTAGCTCGCGCTGAAGGCGCTCCGGCACGGGCTGAAGCGCCGTGCTACTTCTTCGCCTTCGGCGCCGGAAAGCCCCGGAGCAGACCCGTGTCGGCGACGCGCTTGAACAGCTCGCGCATCGCCTCGGTCGCGGCGTCTTCGAGCGCGTCGGCGATTTCGAAGCGCCGAAAACCGTAGCGGCCGCGCTCCTGAATCCACGTGAGCCGCGTTTGCGTGACGATGCCGAGCTCGCGCTTTGCGTTTCCCGGCACCGCGAGTTCGGCGTTGAGGGTGCACTCGGCGTTGCCGATGCGGTCGATGCGCCACTGGATGAGGTTCAGCGTGAGGAGCGGCAGATCGGGGTTGGGCGCGCGGCGGCCTTCCTCGATGTAGTCCACGATGCCCGTGTAGCCACGGCGCTTGAACGTGTCGGTGAGGATACCGGCGAGCGATTCGGCGATGTCGTCGTCGAGGAACGGACGCCACGTGGGCGGCACGTTGATCTGCAATTGCAGGTCGGCGATTTTCATGCCTTTCGCGTCCGGCGCCGCGGCTTGGGAGCTGGCGGCGGCGGTGACGACTCCGGCGATCAAGGTGGCGGCGGCGACCAGGCCGCGAAGCGGAAGCAGGGTGGCTTTCATGGGAGCGGGGAGGAGTTTGACGGCAGGCCGGCGGGAGTGGTTCCCACCTTCTATTCCAGAGTGGCGCGGGTGCCAGAACTTTGGTTGACAAAGCAGGTCGGAATCCGTTCGTTCGCCCCTTTCATGAACTTGCTCATCAATCTTTTCACGGTGGTGCTGATCCTCGTGTCGCTGTTTCTGGTGCTGGTCGTCCTCATGCAAAAGGCCAAGTCCGACGGCGGCGTGGCCGCGATGGGCGGCGGCGTGGCCGAGTCGACCTTCGGCGCCGAGACGGGCAACGTGCTGACCAAGGCGACGATCTTCGCCGCGATTCTCTTTTTCATCCTCAGCTTCGGCCTTTATCTGGCTCACATCTACCAGTCGAAGCATCAGACCGCGGTCGACAGCAAGCTGCCGACCGTCACCGCGCCCGCCACCAATCCCGCCCCGAGCACTCCGGCCCCGGCGCAAGGTGAGCCCAAGAAACCCTGAGTTCACTCGAAACCCGGTTCGCCGGGTTTTGTTTTTTGCGGCGCTCGCACTGACCGCGATCGCGCTGCCGTCCGCGGCAGCCGCCGCCCGGCCGGCGCCGAAATTCCTCGGCGGCAAACCCGACCAAAGCGCGGGCGCGCAGGTGCTCGCGACCTTTCGCAACGTCGGCATTCACGGCGCGTATTGGCTGAAGTTCGAGCTGCGCGTCATGCCGCGCAAAGGCGATGAGCGCGTCCTCAACGGCGAAATGTTCGGCACGCAGGGCGCCGACGGCCCGCTCACGCGACTGGCGGTCGACGATCCCGCGAACGCCGGCGGCAGTCAGCGGCGACTCTATTTGTTGCACGGCGGCGCGAGCCCGGCGGCGTGGACGTGGAACGCCGGCGAGCACGGCGTGACGCCGCACGCGCTGCGCACGGAGGACTGGCTCCAGGCCGTGCAAGGCACCGACCTCACGCTCTTCGACCTGCAGATGCCGTTCCTGCGCTGGACGGATTTCGTCTACGAAGGCGTCGCGAACGTTCGCGGCCGGCCGGCGCACGCGTTCCTGCTTTATCCGCCGGAATCGTTCGTCACCGCGACGGCGAGCGAAACCGCCCCGGCGGCGGTCCGCGTGTTTCTCGATACGCAATTCAGCGCGTTGACGCAGGCGGAGTGGCTCGATGCCGGCGGCAAGCCGCTCAAGACCGTCACCGTGCTCGACCTGAAGAAAATCGGCGAGCAGTGGCTCGTGAAATCGATCGACCTGCGCAATCACCAGACGCGCGCGAAGACGCGTTTCGCGGTGACGGCCGCCGCCCTCGATCTGGCGCTGCCCGCCGAGGCGTTCGCGCCCGACAATCTGTCGCGCCCGGCGCCGGCCGTGCCGGCGGAAAAGATCGAGCGGCTCTGAGTCCGCAGCTTTTTGCCGTGGCCGACGATAATCACCCATTCGCGATCCAGCTCGAAGTCGAATTTCTCGACCGCCTCAGCGAACCCGTGCGCGAGGGCAAGGCGAGGTCGGTGAGCGAGATAATCCGCACGGCGCTCGAACGGTATAACCTCGAAAACGTCGTCGTGGTGCGCCCGTCGCAGGTGATGATTTCGGTGCGTCTGCCCGCCGATATCCGCAGCGATCTTCAGCGCGTCGCGCGCGAAAAGCACACGAGCGTCGGCCAACTCGTCCGCTCGGCCGTGGAGGCGTTCCTGCCTTATCTCGAATCGAGTTCGATGGATCAGCTCGAAATGGAAATGCCGACGTCGATCGCGCCGGACGAATCTGCCGCCGCCGCACCGGGACCGCTCGCCAAACGCGCGCGCAAGAAACCGCCGTCGAAGCCGAAGGCGCGCAAGGCCCCGCGCCCCGCCCCCAAGCCGGCCGCGAAGAAAAAAGCGAAGCGCTGAGCCGCGCGCGCCGCGCCTCGATTGGCGCAGCCGTGCCCGACGGCCCGATTTGATCCGGGGCGCAAACGTCGTCGCTGTGCCGTCTATGACCGACACGCGGCGCACGGCTGACTTGCGTTGCCGATGGGCGCACCCAAAAGTCGGCGCCCGCATATGAGCCAACCGCACCCGCTCTCCGTTTGGGCCCGCAATGTCTCGCCTTCGCCGACGCTCGCGATCGATGCGAAAGCGAAAGCCATGATCGCCGCGGGCGAGGACGTGTGCTCGTTCGCCGCCGGCGAGCCGGATTTCGACACGCCGGAGTTCATCAAGGAGGCAGCCATCGCCGCGCTGAAGGCGGGCAAGACCAAGTATGCGCCCACGCCTGGCATCGAGCCGCTGCGCGTCGCCATCGCCGAGCGCTATGCGACGGAATACGGCTACAAGCTCGCGCCGTCGCAGGTCGTCGTTTCTCCCGGCGGCAAATACTCGTGCTACCTCGCCGTCCTCGCGACCTGCAACCCGGGCGACGAGGCGATCATCCCCGCGCCATTCTGGGTGAGCTATCCCGAGATGGTGAAGCTCGCGGGCGCGACGCCGAAGTTCGTGTTCTGCGACGACAAGGTCGGCTTCAAACTCACGCCGGCCGCGCTCGAAGCCGCGATCGGGCCGAAGACGAAGCTCCTCATTCTCAACTCGCCCTCGAACCCGACCGGTGCCGTCTACACGCGCGCCGAACTCGCGGCGCTCGCCGGCGTCTGCGTGAAGCACAACCTCTACGTGCTCGCCGACGAGATGTATGAGCACCTGATCTACGACGGCAACCAGCCCGTGAATTTCGCCATGCTCGGCGCCGAAGTGGAGAAGCGCACGATCACGGTCGCCGGTTTCTCCAAGACCTACTCGATGACCGGCTGGCGTCTCGGCACGCTCGTCGCGCCCGCGCCGATCGCCAAGGCCTGTGCGGAGCTCCAAAGCCAGATGTCGTCGAACGCCACGACGTTCGCCCAATACGGCGCGCTTGCCGCGCTGAAGGAAAAGGCGAAGGCCGAGGCGGCGCTTTCCGAGATGAAGTCGGCGTTCGACCGCCGCCGCAAATACCTGCACGCCGAACTGAACAAGATTCCCGGCATCTCCTGCCTGCTCGCGGGCGGCGCGTTCTACCTTTTCCCGAACATCTCGAGCTTCGACCTCAAGGACTCCGAATTTTGTGCAAAGCTCCTCGAACAGGAAAAGGTCGCCGCGGTCCCCGGCTCGTCCTTCGGCGCCGAGGGCTACCTGCGCCTCAGCTACGCGACGTCCGACGAAATCCTCCGCAAGGGCGTCGAGCGCCTCACGCGTTTCTGCGCGAACCTGAAGAAGTGAGCCCAGGGCCGGGGGCGTCCGCTGCCGGTCCTTGAAACTCGGGTGGGCTTCGCGGCGTCTCGGTGTCGTGCCCATCCTCCGCGCGTTCCTCTTGAGTTGGCTCCTGCTCGCCGCAGGGAACCTCGCCGCGGCGACGCTCGAGCGCTTCGTCTGGAAGGTGGACGGGGTCGAGCGAGAGGCGCTCGTGCGCGTGCCGGCTGGTGCCGCGAACGGCGGCGCGCCGCTGGTGTTCGCGTTTCACGGCCACGGCGGCAACGCCGTGCACGCATCGCGGAGTTTCGCGCTCCATCCGCTTTGGCCGGAAGCGATCGTCGTCTATCCTCAAGGTCTGCCGACGCCCGGTGCGCTGACCGACCGGGCCGGGCGCGAGAACGGCTGGCAGGCGTTCGCCGGCGCGCAGGCCGACCGCGATCTCAAGTTCGTGGATGCGATGCTGACCGATTTCGAAGCGCGGTTTCACTACGACGCGCGCCGCGTTTATGCGATGGGCCACTCGAACGGCGGCGCGTTCACCTACCTGCTGTGGGCGGAGCGCGGACCGGTTTTCGCGGCGGTCGCGCCATCCGCGGCGGTGCTCGCGCGCGGCGTGGAGAAGCTCACGCCGAAACCGGTGCTGCACCTCGGCAGCCCGGACGATCCGCTCGTGAAATTCACCTGGCAGGAGCGGATGATCGATCGACTTCTGGAAATCAATGGCGGCGGGCCGCGCCACCCGGACGCGCGCGGTTACACGAGCTATCCGTCGAGTGAGGGCGCGGAGACGGCGACCTATCTCCGCGAGGTCGGACACGGTTTCCCGAACGGCGGGGCCGAGGCGATCGTGAAATTCTTCCAGGCGCACACGCGGCCTTGAAGAGCGTCGCGGGTGGAATGGGGGCGGGCCGGTGTCCGCTGACGACGGTTTGATTCGTCGAATGGCTGAACCGCCATGCTCGCCACACTCTTCATCCTCGTTGCGCTCGTCCTCGTCACCGGTTGTGACGCAGGCGAAGGCTCCTGATCCCGGCGCGACGTTCGTGGCGAGCGGTAGGGCCGGTCTCCGACCGGCCTGGTGGCTTGGACGTTTGCGGGCGTGATGCGCGAGCGAGCTTCCGACGGGGCCGGTTGGAAACCGGCCCTATGTCGCGCCGCGGCGACTCATTTCATTCGCTGTGGGTCCGATACCCTGAAGCTTGCTTCGGCTTGGTCGGCAGAACGGGATCATTCGCTGTGGGTCCGATACCCTGAAGCTTGCTTCGGCTTGGTCGGCAGAACGGGATTGAGTGTGGATTGCATGGGGCTCGAACGGGTTTGCAGAGGTCTTTTCAAATGCCCCGGAGCTTGCTCCGGGGATCTTTACTTTCGTCAGCGCCGCCGTCCACGCCTCGGCGTCGAAGCCGAGCAGGCCGACGCGTTCGCCGAGCAGGAAAGGGCGTTTCACCAGCCGCCCGTCAGACGCGAGCAAGGCGAGCGCATCGGACTCGGCCATTGCCGGCAGCTTTGCGGCGAGACCGCGCTCGCGGTATTGGATGCCGGAGGTGTTGAAGAGCCGGCGCAAGTTGCCGCCTTGGAACGCCAGCATGCGGCGCAGTTCGGCGACGGCCGGCGCTTGCTCGTAGATCGGCCGTTCGACGAACTCGACGCGGTGCGCGCGCAGCCATTGGGCGGCGTCGCGACAGGTGGAACATTTCGCGTAGGCGTAGACGGTGAGGGGCGCGGACATTGGGCGATGGCGAATCTTCCGATTCTTTCCGGAACGGCGATATTATATCGCCGCTCCCGATTCGTCGCGCCGCTTGAGGCGGGATTCGCGTTGTGTTGCCGCGGGCTGCCGCAACGCTGGGCGGGATGAAGAAGACTTTCCCGCTCCAGCAAGAGGGCCGCGACGACGCCCGCGTGCGCGACAAGATCCGCCACGAGGTGAACAAATTTCTGCGTCGCGCACGCCAGCGGCCTCCGGCCGAGGGTTTTCGCGGGTGGGATTTCACCTGCAAGATCGGTCCGAGCGAGACGCAGGCCGAGCCGCGCACGCTGGCCGAAGTCGCGTCGAGCATCGACGCGGTCGCTGCCGCGGGCGCGGCGCACGTTTACATCGAACTGACTCCCGTGCCGGCGCGGCGCGTGCCGGTGGCGGACGAGAGCTGATACCGCCCGCGAGGCGCGGCCGAACTCGTGCAGTTGCCCGCGAATTTCGCGAATCCACGCGAATGGCAGGCGTCGATCTCTGGTGGCGCCGATCGGTGCCTTCGATGCGGCGGAGGAGGGGAAATTTCTCTCCCTGGATTCGCGACCATTCGCGCAATTCGCCGGAGATCCTCTGCCTGAGTCGACTCAGCCGTCCCGCGGATTTCGTGAATCGACGCGGGGCATAAAATGAAAATCCACCCGGCGGAGTGCGGGGTGGATCGGCGCATTTCGCCGCGAGATCGGGCGGAGCGATTCGCGCGTATTCGCGTGCTTCGCGGGCGGTTCAGGCCTTCTTGACGAAGCACGCCTTCAGCGCGAGAGCGACGCCGTCGATCTTGCAGTCGATCTCGTGGTCGCCGTCGACGAGGCGGATGCTCTTCGCTTTCGAGCCGGCCTTCAGCACTTGCGAGCCGCCGAGCTTCAGATCCTTGATCGTCGTGATCGCGTCGCCGTCCGCCAGCACGTTGCCGTGCGCGTCCTTGACGACCCGCGCGGCCTCCGGGGCCTCTTCCTTCGGCCATTCGTGACCGCAGGTGGCGCATTCCCATTTGTCGGGATGGCTGAGGACGTCTTCGAGAGTGCAAGCAGGGCAGGTGGGCTTCGTCATGGCGTGATTGGGTTCAGTTAAACCGACGAAATTGCCGAGCGGTCCGGCGCGAGCGCAAGGCTTTATCTCGCGCTCGACGCGTCATGCCGCCCCTGCCGCTCAATGCTCGTCCACTCGTGCCATCCGCTCGTCGATGACGGGCGCGCCGACGCCGTTGATGATGTGCGCGATGCCGCTGCCGCGCTGGCGGTTCAGGCGGAGCGTCACGAGGTGGTGAAATTTTACTCCGGGCGCCGCCGGCGCTTCGACGGCGTTGTCGAGGATCACGGGCGTGTGGTGAAACACGGCATAGACGCCCACGCCCCACGCTTCGTGCGTGCGCACGCGATCGGCGACTTTGTAGGACGCGAAGCCTCGCGCGGCGCCGTTCATCCACGCGGCCTGGTTCGGCGGATCGTAGGGCAACTCCGATTGGTAGAGGTAAACCCGGCCGCCGTCGGCGTTCCAGAGCGTCTGGCAGTCCTGCGTGTGCTCGACGAACAAGCCGTAGGCGGTCACGTCGCGGCCGTTCACCACGAGGCCGTGCGCCGTGCGGTTTTTCTCCCAGCCCGCGCCGGGCCCGTGGTCGGCGCGCCAGAGCCAGAGGTTGTCGAGGATCGTGCCGGAGCTGTTCACTTCGACGAAGCAGCGCGTGCGCCCCGCGACGGTGGAGCCGGCGCGCGCGAAGAGGTCGTGCAGCACGGTCGGGCGGGTCTCGGGCGTCGCGGCGCCGCCGGGGGAGCCGACCTGCAACAACACGGGCGCTTCGCGCTCGCTCGCTTCGAGAAGCAAGCCGCACGCGACGACGCCCTCGACGTCGGCGATGCGCAGCACGGGTTGACCAGCGGCGGAGATCAACGTCGGAAAACCGAGGCCGAAGACTATTGTCTCGGCACGCGTGACCTCGAGCGGCGCGTCGAGGCGATAGCTGCCCGGCGTGAAGAGCAGGTGTTTGCCGGCGGCGAGCGCGGCGTTGAGGGTCGCGGCCGTGTCGGTTTCGGGGCGGGCGATATGAAACTCGTCGATCGACACGGCGCGGCCGGGTGTCGGCGCCGCGCTCCACGTGATGCCACGCGTGTCGGGCGGAGAGAAATCCGGCACGAAGACGAAAAACGCGCCATTTGCGTCGGTGAACAGGTAAGGCTTCTCGCGGCTGATCGGCGTGTGCTCGACGACCGTGTAGGCGGGATCGGGCCAGCGTCCTGCGGGTGGACGATCCACGCCGACGAAGACCATGTTCCAACTGCTGCCCACCCACTGGCCCCAACTGTCGTTGCGCGAAAGCCATTGCTGTTGCGTGCCGGAATCGACGCGGCCGTCGATGCGGCAATCGGCCATGAAACCGCCGCTCGCCCAGCCGCCATCCCAGAGGTGCAGGTCGCCGCGCACATGCACGCGACGGAGCGAGGTGCCTTGCGAAACGGCCCAGACGTTGGCGCCTCCGTCGACGGTGGGCGTGACGCTGAGATTTTCCGCGGTGCGCCAGAAGTTGATCGTGGCGTTGTGATCTCCCGTCCATTTCGCCGTGCAGCGCACGGCCCCGGTGATGCGCACGTCGTCGGGCGAGCGGCCGAGGCCGGCGACATGCATGTAGTAGCCGACCTGCACGTCGGCCGCGTAATCGCCGGGGCGGAAGAGCAGGGCGTAGCGCCCGGCGCCGAACTCGCTGCGCTCCTGCTGCGCGAAAACGGCGTCGATGCGAGCCTGCACGTCGTGTTCGCCGGGAGAAAAGATCAGGACGTTCGGCCCGAAATCCGGAGCGGCCGCGAAGGAGAGCAGAGCGAGAGGGGCGAGGCCCGCGAGGAGCCGGGGAAACAGCGATGACATGCGCAAGAGACGAAATTGTCGCTGCCGCCGCGGCGCGAGCAATGCGGGAAGTCGTGAGCGCGAGGCGAGTCGTGCAACAACCGTCGATCATCCATGCGGGCCGCGGAGTTTTTGGTGCATGCGACCGGCAGAAAATTATCCGGCACAGCTCAAACTCGCGCGGGGGGCGCGAGCCGCTACGTCGAGCGCAGCGCGGCAAGCGGGTCGACTTTCGTCGCGCGTCGCGCGGGCAACCAGCACGCGAGGGTGGCGACGGCGAGGATGGTGAGCGACAAGCCGGCGTAGATCAGCGGATCGTGCGGCTGCACGCCGAAGAGCGCCTGCTGCATCAGGCACGTCACGCCCAGCGCAACGCCGAGACCCACCGCGACGCCGATCAGCGCGAGGCTCAGGCCTTGCTTGAGCACCATCGCCATGACGTTTTCGGGTGACGCACCGAGCGCCATGCGGATGCCGATCTCGGCGGTGCGCTGCGTCACGAGGTAAGCCATCACGCTGTAAACGCCGATGCTCGCGAGCAGCAGCGCGAGGGCGGCGAAACCGGCCAGGAGGAACATTGCGAGTTTCCGGTTCGCGACGTTCCGGGCGATGAGCGTGGTGAGCGGCTGCGGGTTGAGCAGCGGCAGGTCGGGATCGATTTCCTTCAGCGCGGCGCGGACGAGCGACGTCGCGCCCGCCGGATCGCCTTCGGTGCGGATGAGCAGGCTGGTGAAATTTTCCGGCCGCTGGAGCGCGGGCAGGAAGTAGTCGGGCTCGGGCGGAGTGTTGAGACTTGTCGCGCGAACGTCCGCCACGATGCCGACGATCTGCGAGGGCAGTTGGCCCATGCCGGTGATGAGCGTGCGGCCGAGCGGGTTTTCGCTGGGGAAATGTTTTTTCGCGAACGCTTCGTTGATGATGACGACGTGCGGCACCTTGCTGCTGTCGCGCTCGTCGAAGTCGCGTCCGGCGCGCAGCGGGATGCCGAGCGTCGTGAAGTAGCTTGGGGAGACGAGGTGGCGGTTGGCGTTCGGGCGCTCGCTCATCGGTGGAACGGGACGGCCCGTGACCGCGACGGGTGCGGGCGTCGCGTTGCCGGTGAGCGGCACGCGATCGCTGAGCGCGGCGGATTTCGCGCCCGGAAGCGTCTTCAGTTTCGCATAAAGTTGCTCGTAGAACGTGACGAGTTTTTCGCCGCGGTATTTCTGCGGCGACGGCGCGATCTGAGCGACGAAGATGCCGCCCGGCTCGAACCCCGGCGCGACGCCCTGTAGGCGGGCGAAGCTCGTGAGCAGCAGGCCGGCCGCGATCAGCAGCACGAGCGAAAGCGAGATTTCTGCGACGAGCAGGCCGGAGCGGAGACGGTTGCCCGAGCCGGAGGAGCCGCGCGTGGCGTCCTTGAGCGCGTCGTGCACGTCGACGCCGGCGGCCTGGAACGCCGGCAGCAAGCCCATGCCGAGTCCGGTCGCGAGCGCGACGACGACCGCAAAAGCGAGGGCGAGCGGGTCGAGGCCGATCTCGAGTGCACGCGGTATGAGATTTTCGCCGAGCGTGACGAGAGCGCCGAGGCTCCATTGGGCGAGCAACACGCCGAGTGCGCCGCCGAGCAACGCGACCAGCATACTCTCGATGACGAGCTGGCGGACGACCTGGCTGCGGCGCGCGCCGAGCGCGAAGCGCACGGCGATTTCCTTGCGGCGGCCGACGAAGCGCGCGAGCAGGAGGTTGGCGACGTTCGCGCACGCGATCAGCAGCACGCAGCCGACGGCGCCGAAGAGCAGCAGGTAGGTTTGGCGCTGTTCGCCGACTGCGTCTTCGAGCAGCGGAACGAGTTCGATGCGCGATGGCGCGTCGACGTTTTTCGGACTGGCTTCGCGGTAGCCGGCGGCGATGGCGTCCATGTTTTCCTGCGCTTGGCGGAGAGAAGCGGCGGGTTTGAGGCGGGCGAGGGCCTGGAAGAAGAAACCGCCGCCGTTGAGCTGCGCGGGCACGAGGAACGGCACCTCGGCGGGGCGCGGCACCCAGACCTGTTGTTGGTTGAACGGAAACGCCGACATCGCGGGCGGCAGCACGCCGACGATCGTGTGGGGGCGGCCGTCGAGCGTGATGGCCTGGCCGAGCACGGACGGGTCGGCATTGAACTGCTTTTGCCAGAACGCGTGGCTGAGCATCACGACCGACTCTCCGCCGGGGCGGTCTTCGTCGGCGTTGAAGTTGCGGCCGAGGAGCGGTCGCACGCCGAGCGTCGTGAGGAAATTGGCGGTGATGTGCATGCCGAGCACCTGTTGCGGATCGCCGCGACCGGTGAGGGTGAAGCCGTTGATCGCAGCGAAGGCGAGATCGCTGAACACCTGCTGGCCGTCCTGCACGGCGAGGTAGCGCGGGTAGGAGAAACCGATGCGCGCGAAGTTCTGCTGCTCGTTCGTCGAACTGAGCCGCACGATGCGGTCCGGTTCGCGGAACGGCAGGGGACGCAGGAAGACGGAATCGATGACGCTGAACAACGCGACGTTGGCGCCGATGCCGAGCGCGAGAGCGAGCACGGCGACAAAGGTGAAGCCGGGGGATTTGGCGAGTTGGCGCCAGGCGTAGCGGAGGTCGGTGGTCATGTGGTGGGTGAAATTCGGCGGCGCGGCGCCACGTCAGTCGCTGCGGAGGGCCACGAGCGGATCGACCTTGGTCGCGCGACGCGCCGGAACAAAACACGCGGCGGCGGCGACGAGGGTGAGGAGCGCGGCGATGGCGAGGAACGTGACGGGATCGGCCGCACTGACGCCGTAGAGGAGATTTTGAAACAGGCGCGTGACGAAGAGCGCGAGCAGCACGCCCGCGACGATGCCCGCGCCGGCGACGAGCAGCCCGCGCCGGAAGATCAGGGCGAGCACGTCGCCTGCCTGCGCGCCGATCGCCATGCGGATGCCGATCTCGCGCGTGCGCTGGCCGACGGTGTAGGAAATGATGCTGTAAACGCCGATCGCGGAGAGCGCGAGGGCGAGCAGGCCGAAGACCGTCAGCAGCGCCGCGCCGGTGCGCGCGCCCCACAGGCCTTGGCGGATGTTTTCCTCCATCGTCGTGACGTTCGCGAGCGGCATGGCGGGATCGATGGCCTGGAGTTCTTTGCGCAGCAGCGGGAGCTGCGTGGCGATGTCGGCGGACGTGCGCACGTGGAACGTGACGGCGCCCGTGTTGAGGTCGTCCTGCGCGAGCGGGAAGAGGGCGTAGGGGATCGTGGCTTCGCCGATGTTGTTGTAGGTCGCGTCGCGGAGGATGCCGACGACTTCGAAGGTGCGGTCGGAGCCGAAGACTTTCATCGTCTTGCCGAGCGCGTCTTCGCCGGGCCAGCCGAGTTTCGCGAACGCCTGGTTGACGAGCATGACGCGCGGATGATCGAGGTCGTCGGCCGGGGTGAAGTCGCGGCCGGAGACGAGCTGCATGCCGAGCGATTGGAAGAAACCCGGCGCGGCGAACAGGTAGTCGAGCAACTGGCCTTGCGTGCGCATTTTTTCGTCGGCGCCTTGCGGCATGACGGTGCGGCGATTGCCGCCGCCCTGCATGAGGGCGTTGTTGGCGGCGAACACGCCCGTGACGCCCGGCGCCGAGGAGAGCCGCTCGACGGCGCGGCGGACGTAGTCGCGCGTGCGCGGACCGTCGTAGCCCTGCGTGGCGGTGGCGACGGAGAGGAGCGCGAGGTTGCGGCTGTTCCAGCCGAGATCGAGGCGCTGCGCGTGGCCGAGGCTGCGGATGAATAGCCCGGCGACGATGAGGGCGATGACGGAGAGCGTGAGTTGGCCGGCGACGAGGAAATTACGGACGCTGAACAGCGGCTGCGGCGCGGAGCCTTTCGCGTCTTCCTTGAGCATCTTCGTGAGCTCGGGCCGCGTGGCGGTCCAGGCGGGGGCGAGACCGAAGAGGAGGCCGGTGAGCAGCGTGACGCCGAGCGCGAAGCCGAGCACGCGCGCGCCGAGCGCGACGACGAAATCCTGTGGGAAGAACGGCGGGCGCAGCGACCAGAGCAGGTCTTTCGTCCAATAGGCGAGCACGATGCCGGCGAGTCCGCCGAGCGCGGAGAGCAGGAGGCTTTCGGTGAGGAGCTGGCGAACGAGCCGGCCGCGCGCGGCGCCGAGCGAGAGCCGGATGGCGATCTCGCGCTGGCGGGCCGTGGCGCGGGCGAGGAGGAGATTGGCGAGGTTGCCGCAGGTGATGAGCAGCACGAGGCCGGCGAGCGAGAGCAGCAGCGCGCCGGCGAGAACGAAGTTGGCGCGCGCCCCGGGGTTGATGCCAGCCTGCGCGAGCGGCACGAGTTGGATGCCGCGGCCGCGGTTGGGTTGCGGGTATTGGCGCGCGAGTTCGTCGGCGATCGGCTTGAGGCTGGCTTGCGCCTGCTCGAGCGTGACGCCGGGCTTGAGGCGGGCGACGGCCTGCATGATGAGCGCGCGGCGGTTGTTTTCGAAATAGCTCAGAAAAATCCCGCTGAGCACGGTGCGGTAGGCGGCGTGCGTGACCCAGAACGCCGGCTGCCCGAGCGTGTTGAGGCCGCGGAACTCCGCCGGCGCGACGCCGATGACGGTGAAGCCGACACCGTTCATCACGAGCGGGCGGCCGAGCACGCCGGGATCGCCGGCGAATTGCGTGCGCCACGTGTTGTAGCTGAGGACGACAGCGGGATTCTGGCCGGGCGTTTTCCACTCGTCCTCGCGGAACGTGCGGCCGAGCGCGGCGCGGATGCCGAGCAGATCGAAATAGTTGCCGCTGACCATCTGGCCGGTGAGGCGCGCGGGCTCGTTGTTCACGACGGTGTTCACGACCGTGAACGTGTAGCTGAGCATGCCGCTGAAGACCTGGTTCTGAGCGTCGTAGTCGGTGAAGTTCGGCTGCGACATCGGCAACGAGCCGGGGGCGCGCTCATCGGTGGTGAAGAGCGCGACCAGTTCTTCCGGCGCGCGCACGGGCATGGCGCGCAGGAAAAACGCGTTGATGAAGGAAAAAATCGCGGTGTTCGCGCCGATGCCGAGGCCGAGCGTGAGCACGGCCACCAGCGTGAACGCGGGCGACTTGAGGAGGAGCCTCGTGGCGAGGCGGAGGTCGTGGATCATGGCGGCAGGCGGATTTTGCCGAGCCTGCGCGCGTAGCGGTCAGTCGTGTGTGTGGAGTCGGGTCAGTTCGATCAGGGGTCTCGGCAAAAGAGGGGTGAAGCGCGCGCGAGGTGTTTTAGTCCGTCCGCAGCGCTTCCATCGGATCGATCTTCGCGGCGCGGTGGGCGGGGAGCCAGAGGGCGACGAGACCGACGAGTCCGATGACGGCGGCGACGAGCAGGTAAACGAGCGGGTTGTTCATCACCGAAGTGCCGAACATCGCTTGCACCGGACGCGTAAGGAAAAACCCGCCGATCAGGCCGACGGCGAGGCCGAGCGCGATCTGGCGGCCGCCTTGCACGAGCACGAGGCGGAGAACTTGGCCGACCGACGCGCCGAGCGCCATGCGCACGCCGAACTCGCGCGTGCGACGGCTGACCGCGAGCGAGGTGACGCCGTAGACGCCGATCGCGCCGAGGAAGAGCGTGATCGCCGCGAACACGGCCGACATCACGCCGATGGTCGAGAAGCTGCGTGCGGCTTGTTCCGTGACGCTGCTCAACGTCCCGATGGAGTGGATCGGCTGATTGGCGTCGAGGCCCGCGATGGCCTTGCGCACCGGTGTGACGAGCGCGAGCGGATCGCCCTTGGTGCGGATGAAGAGATCGAGCCAGCCCCAACCCATCTGGTCCTGCACGAGATAAAAGCCGGCTTCGTCGACGCCGGGCGGTTGAAAGATGCCCTGCATCTTGAGATCGGGCACGACGCCGATGACGGTAATCCAGTCGTTGCCGGTCTGGCCGTTGCGGAAGCGGCGGCCGACGGCGTCCTGGTCGGGCCAGAATTTTCGGGCGAAGGACTCGTTGACGACGGCGGCGCGATTTTCGAGCGAGTGCTCACGGCTGTCGAAGAGGCGGCCGCGCAGCGCGGAGATGCCGACGAGTTTGAAGTAGTCGGCCGAGACGACCTCGAGCCAGAGCGACGGCCGATCGTTATCGTGGGCGAAGACCATGCCCTCGGGCGCGACGGGCGTGGGCACGCCGTTGCCGATGAAGTTGCGGCTGGTGACCGCGACGGCTTCGACGCCGGGCTCGTTTTTGAGACGCGTCATGAGCTCGCGGAAGAAGCGCGCACGTTTCTCGACGGACGGATAGACGTAGTCGTGAATCTCGACCCGGCCGGTGAGCAGGTGATCGGGGTCGTAGCGGAGGTTGGCCTGGCGGGTCTGGTAAACCGTCCACGCGAGCACGCAGGCGGCGACGAGCAACGCGGAGGAGAAGGCGATCTGCGCGGTGACGAGCCAGCGGGCGAGGCGACCGAGGCCCAGGCTCGCGGCGGCGCGCGAGTCGTCTTTCAGCGCGGTGTTCACGTCGAGGCTCGACGCTTTCAGGGCGGGCAGGATGCCGGCGAAGGTGCCGGCGAGCAGCGTGAGCGCGATGGCGACGCCGACGACGCGGTAATCCATCGTGAACACGAACCACTCCGGCGTGTAGGGTTGGTGAGCGACGTTGCGATCGAGGTAATCGACGCCGAATTGCGCGACGAGCAATCCGCCGAGCGCGCCGAACGCGGCGAGGAGCAGCGCTTCGCCGAGGAGCTGGCCGACGAGGCGCCGGCGGGTCGCCCCGACGGCGGCGCGCACCGCGAGTTCGCGCGTGCGCTGGGCGGCGCGGCCGAGGAGCATGTTGGCGACGTTTACGCAGGCGAGGCCGAGGATGAACACGGTCATCGCGAGCAGCAGGTAGAGCACCGGCTGCGTGCCGCCGCCGTAGGCGAAGGAGATTTTCTGCACGTCCATGCGGTTGTAGCCGGCGTTGGTTTCCGGCCACTGCTTTTCGAGCGAGGCGGCGATGCCGTCGAATTCGGCGCGGGCCTGGTCGAGTGTGACGTTGCGTTTCAGTCGGCCGATCATCTCGGCCTGATCGACGGGCGAGGTGCGCGGGTCGCTCGGTCCGACGCGCAGGTTGACCCAGAGACGTTCGCTGCCTGGAAAACTGAAGCGCGGCGGCATGACGCCGATGATCGTGCCGGTCACGCCGTTGACGGTGAGCGGTTGGCCGAGGACGCCCGGGTTCGCGGCGAACTCTTCCTGCCAAAGCTTGTGCGAAAGGACGACGAGCGGCGGCTTGCCGGGCTGATCCTCCTCGGCGGTGAACCAGCGGCCGAGCATCGGCTGCACGCCGAGGAGTTCGGGGACGTTGTAAGTGGTGAATCCGCCCGGGTGGTGCGACGGGATGTGGTCGGGCGCGCTGAGATTCATGCCCATCGAGGTCGAGCCGACGAAAGCGTCGAACGACGTCTGCCGCTCGCGGAACGCGAGGAAGTCGCGATACGGCACGGTTTCCCAGCCGCCGCGGTTCTGGCTCGGCGGGCTGAGGCGCGCGACGTGCATGATGCGCTGCGCGTCGGGCGCGGGGATGCCGCGCAGCAGGATGCCGTCGATCAGGCTGAATTGCGTCGCGACGAGCCCGATGCCGAGCGCGAGCGAGACGGCCGCCATCGCGCTGAAAGCGGGACGTTGGAGAATTTGGCGGAGCGCGAACCTCAGGGTTTGCATGGAGAAAGAGGCCGCGGCGCGCGGCGCGGATCAGTGGGAGACGACCATGCCGTCGGCGAGCCGGATGACGCGCGAGCCGTAGGAGGCGTTTTCCTCGGAGTGCGTGACCTGGATGATGGTCGTGCCCTCCTCGTTGAGTTTCTTGAAGAGCTTCATGATCTCGCGGCCCTGGTCGCTGTGCAGGTTGCCGGTCGGCTCGTCGGCGAGGATGAGCGAGGGCTTGGCGATGAGCGCGCGGGCGACGCCGACGAGCTGCTGCTGGCCGCCCGAGAGCTGATTCGGATAGAGGTCTTTTTTGGCGACGATGCCGAATTTATCGAGCACGTCGCAGACGACGGACTCGCGCTCCTTCTTCGGGATGTCGCGGTAGGAGAGCGGAATCTCGAGGTTCTCGTAGACGGTGAGGTCGTCGAGCAGGTGGTAGCTCTGAAACACGAAACCGATGTGCTTTTTCTGGAGTTCGAAGCGCTTCTTTTTGTCGAGCTTGTGGACCGGTTCGCCGAGGAGGTTGAACTCGCCGTTCCAGGCGCTGTCGTGCAGGCCGATGATGTGAAGGAGCGTCGATTTGCCGGAGCCCGACGGTCCCATGATCGACGTGAACTCGCCCTCGCGTATCTCGAGGTTGATGTTGCGGAGGGCGTAGAACACGCCGCCTTTGAGCGGATAAACTTTTTCGACGGAACGGAGGGAGATCATGAACGAAAGGTTTGGGGAAAAGCCCGGGCGCGCCAAGCGCGGTTAAGAAATCAACTCGGGCGGCGGCGGCCAGGCAGGGCGCTGCTTGGCGGCGGGACGCGTGGGCTTCGCGGCGTCGCGGACCGGCGGAGGCGGAGCGGTTTCGCCGGTGGGCTCGCTGACGTGCGCCGCGGGCGGCTCGGCGGGCTCGGCCGGTTTCGCGTCGCCCTTCGGGCAATCGGCGGGGCGTGCGTCGTCTTTGGCGGAGTCGGTTCGCGGCTCGCTCGGGCGCTCCGGATCGGCGGCGAATGCGGCACCGGTGAGGGTGAGCAACACCACGAGCAGCAGCGGTCGGACGCGGGGTGACATGAGAAGCGCGCGGGCGCGCGCGGTAATTTTGCACGCGATGTGCCACGTGCGGACGGAAATTCCGGCGCTGATGCACAGCGACTTGCGCTCGCGTGCGGCGGAACGCGTCATAGCCGCCGCTCGGAAACGAAATTTTGCCGTCCCAAACTCGGGACGGATTTCAGCGCAGGAGGCGCTCGGCGGCGTTGATGCGGTCGCCGTCGCGCGTCCAGCGATAGACGAGCGGACCGCTCGCGCGCTTGAGCGATTTGAACAGCTCCTTGTCGGCGCGTTGCTGGAGCATCAGCTCTTCGACGCCGCGCGCGGAGCAGTTGAAGATTTTTGCGTAGCCCTTGTAGACGCGCGGTTCGCCGAGGATGCGCGAGGCGTCGGCGGGTTGCGTCCACGCGCGGCGGTCGAGCACGAGGAAACTGTAGGGCAGCGAGCGCAGGTCGATGCCGGCGCGCTGGCCGAATTTCACCCACTCGGAGTTGGCGAAAATCTCCGGCGGCGGCGCGGCGAAGAAGTGACACCAATCGCGCTCGCGGTCGGCGGCGAGCAGACCGCACGCGGCGTCGTGCGGGCAGGGGGCGACGACGTTGAAGCCGGCGGTGCGCGCCTGCTCGCGCCAATCGACGAGCGCGCGTCCGACTTCGTGCGTGCCGGGCTCGACCCAGAGGACGGTTTGCGCGCGGGCGAGGAGCGCCGTGAGTTCGGCGCGGCCGACGGCGTCGAGTTCGTTGAGCACGTGGCTGACAACGAGGACGTCGATGACGCCCTCTTGCAGGAAGCGGTAGCTGGCGCGTTCGACGGCGACCGACGGGAAAGATTTTCGCGCGCGGTGTTCGGCGAACTCGACCGCGAGCGCCGAGTGATCGTGCAGCACGAGCCGCGCGACGTTCTCCACGCCGGGAAACTCGACGACGCGCCGCCCGGCGATGCCGCTGCCGCAGCCCCAATCGAAAACGGTGATCGCGTTCTGACCTGGAGGGCCGAGCTCCCGCGAGGCTGCGAACGTGTCGCTACGCCCGCTGCCGGTGGCCTCGCGGGAGCTCGGCCCTCCACGTGCGGCGGGCGAAAGCGGCGTCCAGTTGCGGAGCTTGAGCTCGCGCAGCACGGCGTCCCATTTCCAACCGATGCGCTCGGCGTAGGTGAGATCGTAGGCCTCGAGGTCGGTGATCGTGTGCCAATACGGGCCCTCGCTGCGCGCGTTCGTGAGGAACGTCTCGCGCAGCCGGTCGAGCACTTCCCAATCGAGGGAGTTGAGGTCCATCGCCGCGAACGCTGCGCACCAGCATGACGAATGCGACCGAAAAGGTGCCGAACACCGGAGAGCGCAGCGAGGATGCGGAAAGACGTTTCCGGCGAACTGATCTCGAAGGTCGATGCGAAGCCGGACGAAACGGGAGCCAAAGCCGCGCACGAGTTCGTGACTCAGTTCGCCTGTCGTAGGGAGGGCCGGGGCCGCTGGGCCCACTGGGAACGTGATGTCACACTCGGTGCGTCGGCGAATCTCACCCGCCGCCAGTGTGGGCACTCGATCGAATCGCTTTCCGCGCCCGGCCGACCAGCCACCGCCGCAGCCGGTCGAACACCTCCGTCAACGTCGCCGCTGTGATTTTGGTCGCCGCCTTGCCATTTACCCGCACGCGATAACGACGCATAGACGGATTGGGCGGAAACGGGGACTCGTCGGGCGCCTCGATCAATTCGACCTTCAGAGTGTCGCCGGACTGCTGATCCTTCAACGAGAGTCGGAACCTGGCCTTGGCGCGCGCCATGCCCCGACAAAAAATCTGCACCCTTGCCAGACGCAAGCCCTTGAGTTTCCGTCGTGCTGGCCAGCGGGCAAATAAATGACCCCGAGGCTGAATAACACTGTTGGGCGCAGAAAGATGAAGATACCGTTTCTATCAAAGTGGCGTCGTGACCGCGAACTCCGGGACGAATACGAACGAGCGTATGCGAAGTCGGCCGATGCAAGCCTAGCTTGGGTTTCGACCGCTTGCATTGGTCCTGAAAGAAAGAAGGTGCGATTCATGCGCCGCGACGAAGCGAAGTTTCGGCAAGATAGCGGATGGATGCTTTTCAGCGGAGAAGAAGAGCAACCACTCCATCCGGCAGCGTTTGTGATTACTGCTTTGCCATTGTTTGTCCGAGATGATCCGAGCCTTGAAGGCCCGCTTCGCGCGTCAGTAGGAACCGAATGGACCCGAAAAGCGCCGGAGGACGTCTGGTTGCGGATTGTGGGCGATGAGGTGGTGGATCAGAGCGGCGTGGTCGTCGGCCATGCACAATGAAGACCAAGCCCAACCAGAGCATCACAGCACAACGCGCTTCGCGCGTGGCTGACTGCTGACGATCGGCGGAAGAAAGATGAAGACACTGTTCCCGGAGCGGCTGACTAGATTGGGATTTCTCGTGCGGTGCTTCCTCGTGGGTGTGCTTTCGGTTCCCGTAAGACTACACTTTCAGATAGTTCGCGAAGATGCATGGCCCCTGTGGGATTGGTTCGGGATCGGTTTGATGGTCGTGCTTGCCGCTTACTCCGTTGTTTTCATTTCGATGCCTCGCGGCGTCGATATCGGCATCTCGAAGGTTTTCTCGGGCCTACTTTCGCTGATTCCGATGGTGAACGTGGTATTTGGCTTGTTCCTGCTATTCACGAAGACCGATGCGCTCCGAAAGTCCTAAAGAGCCGATCTCAGAGCGTTCTGCTGCGCCGTAGCGCGCAGCGGGACGCCGGTTGAACAAGCCCGTGGACTGATGTGCGCGAGCGCTTATGCGCTTTGTGTTTGGCGCGAGGGGGTGGCGGCGGCCGTCCAGTCCGGCACTAACGCCGTCGGAGGGTGAACGTGGCGGCGGTCCACCTCGGTTTTGCCGCGTTGGCCGCGGTTTTTTTCTGGACGTCGGCGCACGCAAGCACGCCTCGCGGCCCCGCACGCAAAGCTCCCGCCAGCGGCGCGGCGAGCGCGTCGCAGTTCGAGCACGAGCGTAACGATACGAGCGTTCATCGGACGCATTGCGGCGGTGCACGCGCCTGGCGCGGCAGCGAGCCCACGCGCACGAGCGTGAAGCGTTCGCAGTGCGGACAGCGCAGGTGCCAGCGCGTCGACTCCGCCGGCGGAGCAGCCGCAACGACGATCGGCTTTTGCAGCAGCGTCTCGACCAGCATCCGGCGCCGCTTCGCCGAGGGATGCATCCAGCCGAAGTAGCGCACGCGATGCTGCCCCGCCGGCGGCACGTGTTGCAGGTAACGGCGCAGGAACTCGGCCGCATCGAGCGTGCAAAGCCGACGCTGCTGCGTGGCACTGTCGGTGTAGCGGAACGTCACGCGCTCGTCGCTCGCCGCCACGATCCGCTCGTCCGAAATCGCCGTGCGCCCGACATAGCGTGCGAGGTAGCGCACGACGTTCTCCCCCGAACCGGCCGGCTGGCAATGCACGCTCCACCGCCGCCGCCACGTCCCGGCCGGAGCCGCCGCGTGCCACGCCGGCGCTTCGGCTCGCACCGCTTCCTCCATCCGCCGCGCGAACACCGCCGCCAGCTTCGCCACCGGCAACAGCCAGTCGCGCTGCCGCGCGCTCACCTCAGGACGCCGGTTGAACAAGCCCTCCCTCTTCGTCTTCGGTTGAGTCAAAGGGGACTCTTGAGAAAGACGTGGCGCGAGACGGTGAACGGCAGCCCCTTTCTCCTGCGTCCTTCCCAGTTGAAGCCGGTCGATGACGCCGAACGCGTGCGAGCCGCACCGTCGATGGCGGACGAAAAGGCGCGGACCGCAGCGAGCGCAGGCGTGGTGTCCGGGAGGCGCCTAATCTGCACCTGCCGGAACCGCGCGAGTCGCATCGCGGCGGCGGCCGTCGATCGTCGTTTCGACGACGGTCTTCGTGCGCGGCCAGCGTTGCGCGACGAAGCGCTGGGCGTGGTCGAGGAAAAGCTGCACCATCGGCGTGGGCTTGCCGATCCACTGCACGGCGATCTCGACCGGATCGAAACCGTCGAGCGGCAGCAGGCGCACGCCAGGCGGCATGGCGCTTTCGGCGACGTTCACGACGAGACCGAGGCCCTGGCCATGCGCGACGTATTCGCCGACGAGATCGATCGAACTCGCCTCGAGCGCGCACGGCCATTCGACCCAGCGGCGCTTCAGGCCGCGTTGAAAAATCCGGCTGATCACCTCGTGGTCGGGCAGGCTGATAAGCGGCGTGTCGATGCGGGGCTGTTGCCAGAGTTCGTCGGCACGGCGCAGCGGCGAGGATTGCGGCACGAGCAGCGCGAGTTGGAGCCGCAGCAGGCGCAGGCAGCGCAGCCCCGGCGCGACGCGGCCGGTGTGCGGCACGATGATGAGATCGAGCGCGCGCTCGCGGAGCGCGGCGTGGAGTTCCGACGTGAAACCCGAGCGCAGGCTGAACTGGAGCGACGGCTGATCGGCGCGGAGCTGTTGCAGCACGGCGGGAAAGTAGTCGCGCAGCATCACCTCGGCGGCGCCGACGCGCAGCGTGGGCGCGGTGGATTTGCCGACGCGCGCGGCGACGGCGTCGAGGTTGGCGAAGAATGGCCGGATAAACTCGAAGAGTTCCTCGCCGGGCTTCGTGAGGCGGAACGGGCTGCGCTCGAACAGTCGCGCCCCCACGTCCTGCTCGAGCTGCCGCATCTGCGTGCTCACCGCCGGTTGTTGAATGCCGTAGGGCATCTGGCGGACCGCCTGGGCGATGCCGCGGTGCTGCGCGACGTAGTAGAAGAGTTCGAGGTGATGGACGTTCACGGCGAAACCGGCCCGCACCGGCGGTCGTGGCGCGATTTTATCGCCGCTCCGGGCGGCGGGCGCGAGCCGGGAACCTGCGCATCCGTTGGCTGTGCAGATCGTGCCGCAACGCGCCGCGGCGGGCGGCGCGCGATTCCGTGCGTGAATGGCGCGCATCAAATTTTTCGACGCACGCCTCGCGCGCAGTCCCGCTATACTCCACGCGCCGCCCGGGCCGCGGTGCCTCTCGATGAACTCCTCCGTCTCCTCCCTCTTCCCGTGTGACCAACCGGCGGTCGCAGCCGCCCCCCGCTTTGTCGGCATCGACATCGGCGCCGAAACGCTGAAGGCCGTCGAACTCGTGCGCGACGGCGCGACGTGGCGCTGCGCGCGTCGCGCGCTCGTCGATCATCGGCAGGATCCCGGGCCGCGGCTCGTCGAATTGCTGGCGGCGTGGAACTGGCGAGCGGTCGACGGCGCGGCGGCGAGCGGGCGCCTCGCGCGGCAGGTGCGCTTGCCGCAGATTCCGACGAAGCAGGCGCAGGTGGCCGGCAGCCGCTTCATGCTCGGCGCGGCGCCGGCGACGGTGGCGTCGATCGGCAGCCATGGTTTCTCGATTCTCGAATTGCGCGAGAACGGCCTGGAAATCTTCCGCGAGAACAGCCGCTGCTCGCAAGGCACGGGCAATTTTCTGCGGCAACTCGTCGGCCGCTTCTCGCTCACCATCGAGGAAGCCAGCCAGCTCTGCGCGGCGGTCGAGAAGCCGGCGGTGCTCTCGGGGCGCTGTCCGGTGATTTTGAAAACCGACATGACGCACCTCGCCAACAAGGGCGAGGACCGCGCGGCCATCCTGGCCGGGCTGTTCGACGCGGTGTGCGAGAACGTGCTCGTGCTCATCAAGCCCGAGCTTTGTCCGCGCCGCGTCGTGCTGATCGGCGGCGTGGCGCGCGCGCCGCGCGTGCAGGCGACGTTCGCGCAGCGGCTGGCGACGCTCGGTCTCGAACTCGCGCCGCTCGCGGCGGAGGACGGGCTCTTCGTCGAGGCGATCGGTTGCGCGGCGATCGCGGCGGCGCGCGGGGCGTCGGCGTTGCCGGCGCTCGACGGGTTGATCGCGCCGCCGGAGCACGCGCGGCTCGAGCGCGTGCCGGCGCTGGCCGGCTGGCGGCATCGCGTGCGGCGGCTGACGGCGGAGCCCGCGGCAGCGCGGGATGGCGCGGGCGATTTGATTCTCGGCTTCGACATCGGCTCGACCGGCTCGAAGGTCGTGGCGCTCGACGTGGCGGCGCGGACGGCGGCGTGGGAATCGTATCGCGCGACCGGCGGCGATCCGGTCGGTGCGGCGCAGGCGCTCTTGCGCGCGTTCGTGAGCGGCCCCGCCGGCGGGCGGCGCGTGATCGGTTTCGGCGCGACGGGCAGCGGGCGCGAGATCGTCGGATCGCTGCTGACGGTGTGCTACGGCGGCGACGCCGTGCACGTATTGAACGAGATCGCGGCGCACGCCGAGGGCGCGCATTTCCACGATCCCCGCGTCGACACGATCTTCGAGATCGGCGGGCAGGACGCGAAATACATCCGGCTGGCTGGCGGACGCGTCGTCGATTGCGCGATGAACGAGGCGTGCAGCGCGGGCACCGGATCGTTCATCGAGGAGCAGGGGCGGAAGTTTGCCGGCATTCGCGACGTCGTGCATCTCGCCGCGGAGGCGATGGCGGCGGAGGAGGGCGTCTCGCTCGGGCAACATTGCTCGGTATTCATGGCCGAAGTGATCGACGAGGCGGTGGCGGCGGGCGCGGAGCGGCGCGCGATCGTCGCGGGACTCTACGACTCGATCGTCCAAAACTACCTGAATCGCGTGAAGGGCAGCCGCTCGGTCGGGCAGGTGATTTTCTGCCAAGGCATGCCGTTCGCCTCCGACGCGCTCGCGGCGGCGGTCGCGCGGCAGACCGGCGCCGAGGTGATCGTGCCGCCGAATCCCGGCACGGTGGGCGCGCTCGGCATCGCGTTGCTCGCGCAGCGCGCGCTCGCCGGACGCGAACCCGCGGCGCTCGATCCGGAACGGTTTCTCGCCGCGAGCGTGGCGGGCAAGGACACGTTTCATTGCCGGGCGACGGTCGGCTGCGGCGGCGCCGGCAACCGGTGTCGCATCGAGCGACTGCGGACGGTCGTGGCGGGCAAGACGCAGAATTTTACCTGGGGCGGGGGCTGCGCGTTGCACGACAAGGGCACGCGCAAAAAGAAACTGCCCGACCGCGCGCCGGACCCGTTCCGGGAGCGGGAGGAACTTGCGCGCAGCCTGCTCGCGCCGGTCGCGAAAACCGGATCGGACGCCGGCGCGGCGCGGGGCGCGCGCGTGCGCCGCATCGCGTTCACCGACGAGTTTGCGCTGAAAGGTCTCGCGCCGTTCTTCGCGGCGTTTTTCCGCGAACTCGACTGGGAGGCGGTGTGGATCGGCGAGGGCGACCACGCGGACCTGAAGCGCGGCATCCGCGGTGCGAACGTGCCGTTTTGCGCGCCGATGCAGCTCTACCACGGTCTCGCTTCGCGGCTGGCGGCGAGCGGCGCCGAGGCGATCTTCCTGCCGATGCTGCGCAGCCTGCCGCCCGCGAACGGCGAGACGCACGCGGTGGCGTGTCCGATCGTGCAGGCGAGCCCGGACCTGTTGCGGTGGGATCTGGCCGCGCTGACGCGGCAGACCGTGCTCTCGCCGGTGATCGATCTCGGGCGCGGCGGGCTCGATTCGCCGGAGTTTCTTGATTGCTGCCGCGAACTCGCGACGGCGCTCGGCGGGGTGAACGGCACCTGGCGCCGGGCGCACGCGGCGGCGAGCGCGGCGCAACGCGCGTTCGACCGGCGCTGCGTCGAACTCGGCGCGCGCGCGCTGGATTTCTGCGCGACGCAAGGCCTCACGCCCGTCGTGGTCGCGGGGCGGCCCTACACGATCTACAACCCGGTGCTGAACTCGAACGTCCCGGCGATCCTGCGCGAGCAGGGCGCGATCGGCATTCCGCTCGATTGTTATCCGGTCGACGAAGCGACGCCGGCGTTTCCGGACATGTATTGGGGACATGGCCAGCGCATCCTGCGCGCGGCACACCAGATTCGACGCACGGCGGGGCACTACAGTCTTTATTGCAGCAACTACGCATGCGGCCCCGACAGCTTCAACCTGCACTTCTACGCGCACATCATGGCGGGCAAGCCGTTCGCGATCATCGAAACCGACGGCCACTCGGGCGACGCGGGGACGAAGACGCGCGTCGAGGCGTTCCTGCACTGCGTCGAGCAGGACCGCGCGAGTCGCGCGCCGGCGGCGGAGCCGCACGACTTCCGCACCGTGCAGACGAACACGATCGCGCTGCGCACGGTGATCGCGCGACGCGAGCGGTTGCTGATCCCGTGGATGACCGACGCCTCGGAGGCCGTCGCGGCGTGCCTGCGCGGTCGCGGCGTGATGGCGGAGAGCTTGCGGGCGCCGGATCGCGAGGCGTTGCGGCTCGGACGGCGACATACGTCGGGCAAGGAGTGTCTGCCGATCGCGCTCACGCTCGGCAGTCTGCTCGGGCGGCTCGAGCGCGCGCAGGCCGGCGAGGAGTTCGCCTATCTGATGTCGAGCACCTACGGCCCGTGCCGCTTCGGCGTCTACAATCTGCTCAATCAAATCGTGCTTCAGCGGCTTGGCTGGCGCGATCGCGTGCGCATCTGGTCGCCGCGGGACACGGGTTACTTCGACGAGTTTCCGGCGGCGTTCGGCATGGTGACGCTGGCGGGCATGGCGGCGGTCGACGCGCTGAACGAGGCGGTGCTCGCGGTGCGCTGCGAGGAGAAGACGCCCGGCGCGGCCGACGCGGTTTATCGCCGCGCACTCGCGGAGATCAACACGCTGCTGGAGCGGCGCGCCGCCGCCGATCTCTCGACGCGCGCAGCGCTCTGGGAGGTGGCGGGCGGCGGGTTGTTCGGTTTGCGCGAGTTGCTCGACGGCGCGGCACGGGAACTCGCGGCGATGCGCGACGGCCGGCCGCGGCCGACCGTGGAACTCGTGGGCGAGATTTACGTGCGCTGCGTGCCGTTCGCGAACGACTTCACTGCGGAGAAACTCCGGCAGCGCGGCATCCGCGTGCGGCTGGCGCCGGTGCAGGAGTGGGTCGGCTACTGCGACCACCTGGCGACGCGCGAGAAGCCGTGGTGGGCTTTCGGCGCGCGCTTCAGCGAGCGCGTGCAGGCGCGGATTCGCGCCGCGACGGCGATGGCGGTGGCGCAACCGCTCGGCTGGGCGGAGCGGCATCCCGCGGCGGAGATCCTCGCGGCGGCGCGGCCGTATCTGCGCGACGACGTGCACGGCGAGGCGGTGCTGACGCTCGGCGGGCCGGTGCTCGCGTGGCGCCACGGGCAGGTCGACGGCGTCGTCAGCGCGGGGCCGCACGAATGCATGCCGAACAAGATCGCGGAGTCGCAGTTCTTCCACATCGCCGAGAAGGAGGGCCTGCCGTCGCTGACGTTGCCGCTGAACGGCGACCCGACCGATCCCGCGGTGCTGGACAACTTCGCGTTCGAGGTGCACTCGCGGTTCGAGCGCGGGGCGGGCAAGCGTCGATCTCGCGTGCGGAGCCACGCGCGGGCGGGCGCGATGGCGGCGCCGGTGACTTGAACCTGCGCGTGCGGCTAAGAACCACCGTCAACCATGCTCGCCTCGGTGATCGTTCTCTCCGCACTCGCGCTACTCGTCGCGCTCGACGACGGCGCGGAGTGAGCGAAATCTGCCGCCTTGGCGTGTCCGATAATTGCGCCTCGCGTATCCGACTAACAGGTAGGGCGGACCGCCGAGGCGTCGCACTTGTCGCCGGCCCGGTGCGCCGAGAACGTGATATCGCCTTCGCGGCGGAGCGGGCCGCTCCGCCCTACCTTCCGCTTCGCGCCCGTCAGCCTATTGCGCGAACCTTAATAATGAAAAAGCGCACGGTGATCCGCGCGCTCGATTGCCCGTGATGGTCGGGCGACTACTTCGTCACCGTCACCGGCACGGAGCTTTCGCCGGCGCTGCTTTTGAAGAAGAGCGAGCCGGTGCCGGGTTTGCCGCCTTGGACGGCGACGGTCACGCTGGTCTGGCCAGCGGGGACGATCACCTCGGGCATCACGATGCTCTCGGGGGCGTCGGTTTGGACGTCGATCAGCATGCCGCCGGCGGGGGCGGGTTGCGGGATCGTAAAGGTCATCGCCTGCTGCTCGCCGCTGCGGAGCGTGAGCGCGCTGGGCGAGATGGTGAAGTTGATGCCGTCGACCTTGAACGCGCCGACGGAGAGCGCGGTGCCGCCGCCGGCGACGCGGAGCATGTAGTTTTTCCCGGTCTCGACGGCGGGGACGAAGAAGCTGATCGAGCTGGGCGACTCGAAGACCGTGCGCGTGGGCTGGTTGTCGAAATAGACGACGTCGTTCGGCGTGAAGCCGGCGCCGAGCACGCTCACGCGCGAGCCGACCGGTGCGCGGTTCGCTTCGGGACGCAGCACGTAGCGGCCGGCGATGTTCATGTGTTGCAACTCGGAGTGCTCCTCCGTGGGGATCGCGCTCGGCGGCGCATCTTTGCCGACGTAGGCGACGATGAAATAGTAACTCGCGTGCGTGCGGCCGGCGGGCAGTTGGTAGTCGAATTCCCAGAGGTCGGCGGCGGCGCTGCGGGTCATCGGGTAGATTTGGCCGTCGATGACGATGCGCGGGCGGATCGACGACTCGTCGATGGAGAACGACGTCGGCTTGAACGTCGCGGTGATCGTGTAGATCTGCGAGGGATTCGCGGGCACGTTGTCCGGCGTCATGTTGGTGATCGTCATCGACTGGCAACCGCTGAGGAGCCAGAGCGCGGCGGACGCGCCGACGAGCGCCAGGAGGCGACGGAAACGGGAGGAGAGGAGTGTCATGGGAAAAGGTTGCGCCGGGCCACGCAGGCCGTTGGCTGATCGAAAATTGACGCACTTCTAATGGCCGGGTTCCCCGCAGGGCAAGAAAAGTCTCCGAGCGGAGCCGGCGCGGCGCCCGCCGCGTCTGCTCCGGCGCTGGGCGTTTACGTGCATGTGCCGTTTTGCGCGACGACGTGCGATTTCTGCGCGTTCTACCAGACCGTGCCGAAGGCGGATGCCGTGCCACGCTATCTGGCGGCGATCCGGGACGAGATGGCGCTGGTGGATTTGGGGCGAACAACGGTGCTATCGCGCGAGGGCACTGTAGCGGAAGCCGTGAGGCTTTCGCACGATGAACCTTCGCGGAGAAGCGAAATTCTTACGAATTCCGCTACGCGCCGTCGCGTCGACACGGCGTTCTGGGGCGGCGGCACACCGGGGCTGCTGCGCGCCGGCGAACTCGAGCAACTCGGACGCGCGATGGTGGAATTTTGCGGCGGTGCGCCGGCGGAGTGGAGTGTCGAAATGGCGCCGGCGACGGTCACGGCGGAGCGGCTGGCGGTGCTGCGCGCGCTGGGCGTCACACGGATTTCGCTCGGCGTGCAGAGTTTCAACGAAGCGCTGCTCGACGCACTCGGCCGCCAGCACACGCCGAAGCAAGTTTATCGCGCCTACGACCTGATCCGCGCGGCGGGTTTTCCGAGCGTGAACATGGACCTGATGTTCGCGCTACCAAATCAGAGCGAAGAACAGTGGCGCGCGGACCTCGACGAACTCGTGCGGCTCGCACCGGACCACTTGTCGACGTATTGCCTGACCTTCGAGGAGGACACGGCGCTGTGGGTGAAGCTCTCGCAGGGCAAGGTGAAGCTCGATCCGGAGAAGGAGGCGGCGTTCTACCTGCGCACGTGGGACTACCTCGCCGAGGTCGGCTTCGCGCAATACGAGGTGTCGAACTTCGCGCGACCGGGCCACGCGTGCGCGCACAACCTGAACACCTGGCGCATGCACGAGTGGATCGGCTTCGGTCCGTCGGGCGCGTCGCAGTTCGCGGGTTGGCGCGCGAGCAATCCACCGGACCTCACGCAGTGGCACGCGGACGTGGCGGCCGGCCGGCGCGCGACGGCGGATCGCACGGCGCTCGCGCCGGAGCTGCTCGCCGCCGACAGCGTGATCTTCGGCCTGCGGATGAACGAGGGCGTGTCGCTGCCGGAGCTGCGGAAGAAATTTCCGAGTGCGCCGTGGGAAAACTTGCACGACTTCCTGCCGAAGCTGATCGCGGAAGGCATGCTCGCCGACTCGCCCGAGGGACGCATCCGGTTGACGTCGCGCGGTCGGCTGCTCGCGGACGCGGTGGGCGCGGAAGTGCTTGAAGCTTTTTCGGCGGACTCAAAAGCTGCGGGCCGATGATGTTGCTCCACGCCATTCGAGATCGCGCCTGCCGTGCGGATCTTTCGTTTCAGGTGGAGGGCCGAGCTCCGGCGAGGCCGCAGACGGCGGGGCGGTCCGGTGTCGAATCACGTTCGCGGCCTCGCCGGAGCTCGGTCCTCCAGTGGTTGGTTGGGCTCGCGACGATCGTTTTCGCGCTCGCGGGTTGCGGCACGCCGCCGAACGAGGCGACGCAGGACTACGCGCCGCTCGTGGCGCGGTTTTATCTCGAAGCGAAGCCGGACGAGAGTGGCGTGGCGGTGACGCTCCCGCAGAGCGGCGTGACGATCGCGGTCGCGCCGAAGCCGGTCGTGGTCGAATACGACATCGCCAACGCCGAAATTGCGCAGGTCGAACTCGGCCGCTGCCTGCTCGTGCAGTTGAACGGTGCCGCGGCGCGCGATCTCTACCGACTTTCCGTCACGGCGAACGGGCGGCGACTCGTCCTGGCACTGAACGATCGTTTCGTCGGCGCTCGACGCATCGATCAGGCGCTCGAGGGCGGCGTGATGCTGATCTTCGTCGAATTACCCGACGAGGAGCTGCCGGCGTTGGTGGGGCGGTTGAAGCGGACGTCCGCCGATCTGGCCGAGGCGGCACGAAAGGCGCGGAAGTAGAAGATCGCGATGACACCCGGCACTGCATCCTTTGTAGGAGCGGCTTTACGCCGCGATTGGTGCGAGGCGGATGCCGCGTTCGTATCGCGGCGTAAAGCCGCTCCTACAGGAACATTGGTTCGCGCGCGGATGAAGCGTGCGCGGATGTCGCTTCTTTTGTTGACCGGCGCAGTCGCGACGCTGGTGCACGCGCGCGTCGATCTCGTTTTCCCGACGCCGCAAAAGGCGTGGACGACGGGGCGGCTCGAGGAATTTGTGCAGCCGACGGTGTCGGGCGATCCGGAGTCGGGCTTGTTCGGCTGCGTGCGCAGCAGCGGTTCGCAGTTCCACGAAGGGCTCGACATCAAGCCGACGTCGCGCGACCGGCGGGGCGAGCCGGCCGATCCGGTTTTTGCGGCGATGGATGGCGTGGTGAAACACGTGAGCACGTCGCCGGGTTCGAGCAATTACGGGCGCTACGTCGTCATCGAACACCCGGAGCAGACGCCGGCCGTCTACACGCTCTATGCGCACCTCGCGCGGATCGAGCCGGGTGTGCGGCCGGGCGCGCGCGTGCAGCGAGGGCAGACGATCGGGCTGATGGGCCGGAGCGCGGGCGGCTACGCGATCCCGAAGGAGCGCGGGCACCTGCATTTCGAGATCGGGCTGCGCGCGACGGACAATTTCGAGGCGTGGTATGCGGCGCGGCGATTCGGCAACCGGAACGAGCACGGCGATTTCAACGGCATGAACCTGATGGGCATCGATCCGCTGGATTTCCTGCGCGCGTGGCGCACGGGGCGCGTCGATTCGTTTCAGGAGTATTTCGACAAGCTGCGTCCGGTGGTGACGCTGCGCGTGGCGACGCTGCGCGTGCCGGATTTCGTGCGGCGTTACCCGTCGCTGCTGCGCAAACCGATCGGCGGAATCGTCGCGGGCTGGGAAATCTCGTGCAACGCGACCGGTCTGCCGTTCGCGTGGACGCCGCTCTCGGCGAACGAAGTGATCGGCCTGCGGGCGGGAGAGGTGCGCGTCGTGTCGGCGGATGCGGCTGTGCTGCGCGCGCATCGCTGCAAGGATCTGGTGCGCGTGCGCGGCGGCAGTTATTCGCCCGGCGGAGACTTGCGGACGATCGTCGAGCAGTTGTTCGGGACGCGGTGACGCGCAAAACCTGCGCTACGCGCGAAAAGCTCCAAGCTCCAACATCCAAGCTCCAAAAGGAGGCGTCCGACGATCGACGTAGATTGGACGTTTGGGTGTTGGGGTTTCTCTGGAGCTTTGATGTTGGAGCTTGGAGCTTCGCGAATTCAGCGCCGTTTCGGCTTCGCGCCTTTGGCGGCGGCTTTGACGTCGGCGAGGATTTTCAGGAACTGCGCGTCGGTCTTCAGGCTCGCGAGGTCGGGGTCCTGGCGCATCCACTCGTGGTCGGTGTAGCCGAGCTTGTAGGCGACGCGGAGCGTATCGAGCGCGTCGAGCGGGCGGTTGCTGAGCGCGAAGCTGCACGCGAGGTTGTAGTGCGCGGTGGCGTTGGTCGGCTGGAGTTTCACCAGCTTGCGGTCCATGCGCAGGCCGTCGGAAATGCGGCCGGTCTTGGTGTAGAGTCCGCCGAGCAGCTCGATAACTTCGGCGTAGCTCGGACAGCGGCGGTGGACGGACTCGAAGAAGGTGATTTCGAAGGCTGGGTCGCTCTTCGGAGGGCGAGACATGTTACTTGGTGCGATTGGGACAGGCGCCGCGGTCGTGGAAAGCGATGCACTGCGCACTGACTTGAAGACGTTGGGAAACGGGACGAAGGCCGAGCTTCGACGAGACCGTGTTGCCATACCATTCCATGAACGGGGCGCTGATCTCGAAAATCTTGTCGCAATCCACGCAGACAACCTGCGCGACCTGCGTGCTGCCGGAGGAGGGGAAGTAGAATTTCTCCCCCTTGCCGATGTCGACTTCGCGCAGGAGCGCGCTCTCGGTCATGATCGGCAGCGTGCGATAGACCGTCGCGCGCGAGACGGAATCGTCGATCGCGCGGGCGTGATCGAGCAGCTCCTCGGCGGTGAAATGCTCCTTCTGGGCGAACGCGGCGTCGAAGATCGCGAGGCGCTGGCTGGTCACGCGCAGACCCTTTTGGGTCAGGTAGGATTGGAATTTTGCGCGGGCAGCTTCGACGCTCACGGTCGCAGCATCGGGGAGCGCGTTTCCGAGTGTCAACGCGGAACGCGGCGCGTTCGTTGTCGACGGAAACGCATTGCCTCACATCGCGCGCGCGCATCCGCTGGGACCGATGATCGTGGCCGTCCAACCGCTCGCGGGTTTCGAGAAGCTCCTGCACTACCGGGTGCCGGAGTCGCTCGTGGACGCCTTGGGCGCGGGCTCACTCGTGCGCATCCCCATTGGGCACCGCCATCACATCGGCCTCGTGCTGGAACTGAACGCGACCCCGGACGTCGCGATCGAAAAACTGAAGCCGATCACGGCGGTGTTGCACGAGTTTCCGGCGCTGACGCGGGACTTGCTCGAACTCGCGCGCTGGATGAGCAGCTACTACGCGTCGCGGATGGACTCCGTGTTCGAGACGATGATCCCGGGCGCCGTGCGCGCCGGCGCGCGGCTGAAACACGACAAATACCTCGCGATCGCGCGCGCGCTCACCGACGAGGAGCACGCGACGCTCGCGAAGAAGGCGCCGAAGCAGGCGAAGCTCTACGATTTTCTGAAGCAGCAGTTTCGCCCCGTGAAAAAATCGCTCGTGCTCCAGCGGCTCGGTGCGACGGCGGCGGTGGTGGCGGCGCTCGTGAAGCATGGCGTCGTGCGCGAGGAGTTGCGGCACGTGGAGCGCGTCGCCTACGCGGACAACTGGACCGGCGGCGAGATCGTGGCGGGCAAACCGCCAGAGCTGAACTCCGAGCAGGCCGCAGTCGTCGCCTCGGTCGGCGCGAGTCTCGAAAAGCAGAAATTTGCCGTGCACCTGCTCAACGGCGTCACCGGCTCCGGCAAGACGGAGGTTTATCTCCGCGCGGTCGAAGCGGTGCTCGCGGCCGGTGGCAGCGCGATCTATCTCGTGCCCGAAGTGGCGCTGACGCCGCAGACGGTCGCGCGACTGCGCGGGCGCTTCGAGGCGGCGGGGCAGAAGACGGTCGTCTGGCACAGCCACCTCAGCGAGGGCGAGCGGCTCGACGGCTGGACGGCACTCGCGTCGGGGCAGGCGAGGGTGGTGGTTGGCGCGCGCTCGGCGGTGTTCGCGCCGGTGCGCGATCTGCGATTGATCGTCGTCGACGAGGAACACGAGCCAGCCTACAAGCAGGACGAGACGCCGCGCTACCACGGACGCGACGTGGCGGTTTACCGCGCGAAGCTCGCGCACGCAGTCTGCCTGCTCGGGTCCGCGACGCCGTCACTCGAGTCGATCGCGAACGTGCGCACGGGCAAATACGTGCAGGACCGTCTGACGAAGCGCGTCGACGACAAGAAACTGCCGGACATCCAGATCGTCGACATGCGCATCGAGGTGATGCGTTCGCGCGGTCTGGTGACGCTCTCGCGTCTGCTCGTCGACCACATGCATCAGCGCTTCGCGCGGCGCGAGCAGACGATTCTCTTCATCAATCGCCGCGGCTACTCGTCATCGATGCAGTGCCGGAAGTGCGGCCACGTCGAGGAGTGTCCGCATTGCAGCGTGTCGATGACGTATCACCGCGCCGACGAGACGCTGAAGTGCCACCTCTGCGGTCACGAGCGCGGCGCGCCGGCGGTGTGTCCGTCGTGCGCGTCGCCGGAAATTCGCTGGCGCGGCCTCGGCACGCAGCGCGTCGAGGAGGCCGTGCGCCGCGTGCTGCCGCGCGCGCGGTTGGAGCGGATGGACACGGACACGATGTCGAAGAAGCACCGCTTCCGCGAAATCCTCGGCGACTTCCGCGCCGGCAAGATCGATATTCTCATCGGCACGCAGATGATTGGCAAGGGACTCGATTTCCCGAACGTCACGCTCGTCGGCTTGATCGACGCGGACATCTCAATGCACGTGCCGGATTTTCGCGCGAACGAGCGGACGTTTCAGTTGCTCGTGCAAGTGGCGGGGCGGGCCGGTCGCGGCGACCGCGCGGGCGAGGTGGTCGTGCAGACCTTCACGCCGCAGTCGGACGCGATCCAGTTCGCGAAGAAATCGGATTTCGACGGGTTCGCGGACGCGGAACTGACGATGCGGAAGAACTTCGCGTATCCGCCGTATCGGCATCTGATCCACCACCTGTTTCGCGGCCCGAATCCGGAGAAGATCATGTTCTTCGCGCAACAGTGGGCGAAGAAAGTCGAGACGACGCTCGGCAGCGAGGTCGAGATTCGCGGACCGAGCGCGGCACCGATCGAGAAGGTGAAGGACGAGTATCGCTTCCAGATTTGGTATTTCACCTATCGGACGGCGAAGGTCGTGGCGGAGCTGGTGAAGCTCCAGCAGACGATCGAGTGGCCTGCGGACGTGACACAGGTGCTCGACGTCGATCCGATGAGCCTGGTGTGACGGACGGCTACGAGCCGGTGACGGTGAATTCCGCGTGCAGGGTGGCCTTGGAGTCGCCGCCGACCCAGAGGTCGAAGGTGCCCGGTTCGAGAATCCAGGTGCGAGTCTGCGGATTCCAATAGCGCAGCTCGGCGAGCGGGATCGCAAAACGCAGTGTGCGGGTCTCGCCGGCCGCGAAAGTCTCCCGGCGGAAGGCTTTGAGTTCGCGGGCGGGACGCACGACCGATCCGGCGCGTTGGTGAGTGTAGATCTGGATCACCTCGTCGCCGGCCACCGGGCCGACGCTGCTCACGTCCACCGAAATCTCCAACGAACCCGAAGCCTGGTCGGGGACAGGAGCGACGGTAAGGTTGGAGAACGTGAAGCGCGTGTAGCTGAGGCCGTGGCCAAAGGGGTAGAGTGGCGACGAGTCTGAATCCGTCGCGTAGCGGGAGGTGAAGGTGGGATCGTCGTCGCGCGACTGGGTCAGGTTGTGGTTGTAGTAGATCGGGCATTGGCCCGCGGAGCGCGGCCAGGTCACGGGCAGCTTCCCGCCCGGATTGACGTCACCGAGAAGGATGTCGGCGATGGCGTTGCCGCCTTCGACGCCGGGATACCAGGCCTCGAGAATCGCGGAAACGTGACTCGCCGCCCACGTGATGTTCAGCGGTCGTCCGTTCATGAGGACCAACACCACCGGTTTCCCCGTGGCGACTACGGCTTCGAGCAAACGCTGCTGATTTCCGCCGAGCGCGAGTTCCGAACTCGACGCGTCTTCGCCGCTCATGCTCGCGCGTTCTCCGAGCACCAGCACCACGGCGTCGGCCTTCCTGGCCGCTTTGACCGCCTGGGCCTCCTCGGCGCGCATCTGCGTTTCCGTCATGAGCGTCGGCGCCGGCTTGCCCGCTCGCGCGTCCCACGCGAGCGGGTATTTGCGCTGCGTGTCGCCGCCGGTTACCGCGGTGATTTTCGTGTGGGGAAGCTTGGCGCGCAGACCTTCGAGCACCGAGACGCCCTGGCTCCATTCTGCCGTCCACGGGCCTTTGACGTCCTCGGCGGAATCCGCGAGTGGACCGATCACGGCGAGAGATTTCAGGGATTTTTTCAGAGGAAGAATTCCGCCCTCGTTGCGGAGCAGCACCATGCTGCGCTGGGCCGCGACGCGTGTCGCCGCCCGGTGGGCGGGATCGCCGAGCACGCGGTCTTTGTCCATCGGATCGATATACGGGCGTTCGAAAAGGCCCAGACGCAGCTTGGTTTCGAGGACTTCGTGCACCAGCGAGTCGAGCACCGCAACGGGAACGCGCCCGGAGCGC
The DNA here is from genome assembly GCA_016187945.1 of Opitutia bacterium. Classification (GTDB taxonomy): domain Bacteria; phylum Verrucomicrobiota; class Verrucomicrobiia; order Opitutales; family Opitutaceae; genus Didemnitutus. The sequence continues at coordinate 433,431 of JACPIT010000001.1, read as the reverse complement.
ACGAGATTGGCTGCGTTGCGGAGGTAGGTCTCGCTGCCCATATCGACGTTCACGCCGGCGTTCAGCGCCTTGGCGGCGGCGTCCGCTTCGTCGCGGGCAAGGCCGTGGGCCACGAGGGCTGGAGTTGTGTAGGAATCGCTCACCACAAAACCGCGGAAACCGAGTTCGCCGCGCAACACATCGCGCAGGAGCCAGGCATTTCCACCGGCGGGAACGTCGTTCAGGCACATATAGGCGGACATGACGTTGCCGACGCCGGCGTCGATGGCCGCGCGGAAGGGGCGCAGGTAGAGGTTGTGCAGGAGAATCCCGGGAACGTAGCAGGAATCGTAGTCGCGTCCGCCCTCCGACGCGCCGTAGCCGACGAAATGTTTCGCGCTGGCGAGGACGCGGCCGGGCGTGCCGAGTTGCGGACCCTGAAAGCCGCGCACCTGCGCTCGTGCCATGACTTCGCCGAGATAAGGATCCTCGCCTGCGCCCTCGACCATGCGGCCCCAACGCGCGTCGCGTGCGATGTCGAGCATCGGCCCGAACGTCCAATTGATCCCCGATGCGGCGGCCTCCTTCGCCGCGATGGCCTGGCTGCGCTCGACGAGCGCGGGATCCCAACTCGAGGCCATGGCGATCGGCACGGGGAAGACGTTCTTGTAACCGTGGATCACGTCGAAGCCGAACAGCATCGGGATGCCCAGACGGCTTTCCTTCACCGCGATTTCCTGCAGGCGGCGCATGAGGCCGGTGTCGAGCGTCCAGAGCATCGAGCCGGCGCCGCCTTGCCGCACGAGATCCTCGGACTTGACCTCGGGAGATCGGGGGCTGGGGCCGATCTGCGTGAGCTGGCCGATCTTTTCCTCGAGGGTCATCCGCGCGAGCAGCGCGTCGGCGCGCCGCGTGATCTCAGCGTCGGCGGTAGCGGGCGCCGCGTCGGAACTCTGGGTGCCGGCGGGCGAAGGGGCGGGGCTGTCGGCCTTGACCACGGAGATCGGGGCTGTGGCCAGACAGAGGAACAGGAGGGCGAAGGACGGGGATTTCATGGAGTGAAGAGTTAAATGGACGCGGAAAACCGAGCGCCCCGACGGTCGTCGGGAACGAGACGAGGGGCAGCCAGAGCGCAACCGGGTCAGAACACCTTTGCGGGTGCTTTCGGCTCCGACGGGAAAGGGGAGAACAAGGACACTGCTTCGCTGCGGGAGCTGACGTGCAGTTTCTGGTAAATGCGCCGGACGTGCGTGTTGATCGTCCCCATGCTCAGGCCGAGGCTGTCGGCCATTTCCTTGTAGGCCTTGCCGCGCGCGAGCAGACGCAGGATTTCGTGCTCGCGCGGCGACAACACCTCGCGATGGACGTCGCTGGCGGTCGCAGGTTTTTTCTGGAACCACTGCACGACCTTGCGGGCGATGTAGCTGCTCATCGGCGAGCCGCCGGCATGCACTTGGCGGATCGACGCCATCAGTTCCTCGCGCGGCGTTTGCTTCATCAGATAGCCGGAAGCTCCCGCGGTCAGAGCATCGAAGATGTGATCGCTGTCTTCGTAGACCGTGAACACGACAAACTGCGTCGCAGGCATCACCTGCTTGAGTTGCCGGATACAGGCGATGCCGCTCTGTCCCGATAGATTGATGTCCATCAGTGCGACGTCCGGCTTGGACTTCGGCAACTGCGCGAGCGCGGCGTCGACGTTGGTGAATTCGCCCGCCAGCCGGAATCCCGCCGTCTCCTTGATCCATCCGGCCACGACGCCGCGGACCCCCGCGTCGTCCTCGATGATTGAAACTGAAATGTTCAAGATGGCGGAAGCGTAGCAGAATTCCCCGTGGGCGAAAATCATAGGATCGAATGACCGTCTCCGGCTCTCGGCCTCATCGGAAATGCAGCCGGTGCGGGAGCGAGTCGTCGGCGACGCGCACGTGCAACGCGCCGGAGTTGTCGCTCCACCATCCAGCGGAGGTCGATTCGGCGGAGGTGGAGCCGAGGCGCTGCCGATCGAGCACGACCGTGTTGAGCGGCCCGAGTCCGTGAACGATGAACTCGAAATTCCGCGCGCCCGGCTGATGGGTGCCGGCGGGGGCCGCGATCGTAAGCTGTGTGCCGCCGTCGGGCGTGCGCGCGCAGTCGACCGCAGTGCGGCGGAATGCGCCGGTCCGATACGCGGGCGTGAGACCGTCGTCCTCGTAGAGTGAACCGGAGGCGCCGCCGGCGGCATCGGGATAGACATCGAAGCGGAGCGGATTCCACGGCTTCTCGTCCACATGGTTCATCGGCTCGGTCGAAGGCACGATGCTGCCGCCGCGCACGTAAAGCGGCAGGTGATCGAGCGGCGCATCGACGCGGAAAAAGGCACCGCTGCGCACGGGCTTTCCCGTCCAGAAGTCATACCAGAGGCCCGGCGGCAGATAGACCTCACGGCCGCGTTCGCCGGCTTGAACGATCGGCGCGGCAAGCAGCGCATCGCCGACCATGAATTCGTCGTCGATGTGGAGCGCGGTCGGATCGTCTTGGAAATTCAACAGCAGCGGACGAAAGAGCGGCACGCCGGTGCGATGCGCTTCCTCGAGCGTCGTGTAGAGAAACGGCAGCAAGCGGTAGCGGAGCTTCAGGTATTTCCGGACGATGTCCTCGTAGGGCGCGCCATAGCGCCACGGCTCGTGATCGTAGTCGGAGTTTACGCCGTGGTTGCGGCACAGCGGCATGAACGCTCCGACCTGATAGCTGCGCGCCAGCAACTCGCCATCGCCGCGACCGATGAAGCCGGGCAGGTCCGCGCCGACGAAGGTCTCACCGGAAAGACCGAGCGAAGCCATCATCGGAATGCTCAACGCGAGGGCGTCGAACGTGGCCCTGCTGTCACCGAGCCACATCGTGGAGTAACGCTGGATGCCGGCGTAAGCGGCGCGCGTGATGACGAACGGACGGCGATTGGGTTGGAGACGCTGGAGCCCCTCGTAAGTGGCGCGCGCCATGTTGAGCGCGAAAACATTTCGGTTCTTCGCGTAAGGCGTGCGGGCGCCGAGGTCGTCGAACACGATGTTCTTCTGCCGCTCGCCGGAACCGTCGCTGAAATCGGCAGGCTCGTTCATGTCCGTCCAGATGCCGGACACACCGGCGTCGAGGAGAGTGCGGTGAGAGTCGCCCCACCACCGGCGGGCGTCGTCGCGCGTGTAGTCGACGAAGACGGATTTCCCGGGCCAGACATTGCCGATGTAGAGGCTGCCGTCCGCCTGGCGGAGAAAGTAATCGTGCTTCAAGCCTTCGTCGAAAACCGAATAGCCGCCGCTCGTTTGCGGATCTTCGGCGGGCTGATACTTCACCCCGGGATCGACGATGGTGACGACCCGCACACCGTCGCGCGCGAGCTGCGCGGTGAGCGCGGCGGGGTTCGGGAAACGCGTCGGATGCCAGGTGAAGACGCGATATTCGTCCATGTAGTCGATATCGAGGTGAATGACGTCGAGCGGCAGGTCGTGCGCGCGGTAAGTGCGGGCCACCTGCTCGACCATCGTATCGGGATAATAGCTGTAACGGCTCTGGTGGTGGCCGAGCGCCCAGCGCGGCGGCAGCGGCATCCGACCGGTGAGTTCGGTGTAGCGGCTGAGGATTTTCTTCAGCGAAGGGCCGTGGAAAAAGTAGTAGTCGAGGACGCCGCTCTCGGCGGCATAGCCGGCGAATTCCTGGGTCCAGCGCCCGAAATCGAAGGCGCTACGGTAGGAGTTGTCGTAGAAAATGCCGTAGGCCGCGCTGCCGGCGCCGGCGTCGATGCCGACGTAGAACGGAATGCTTTGATAGAGCGGATCGGTGCCCTCGCCGTATTTGGGCGTATCGCTGTTCCACATGACGAACTCGCCGCGGCGCCGGTCGAGGCGCGCGGCTTTTTCGCCGAGGCCGTAGAAGTGTTCGTCGAAGCCGAGCTTCTTGGCGGCACCGATGCGGCCGGTTTTCGGATCGCGTCCGACCGGACGTTGGTCGGCGCTGATGACGCGGTGTGTGGTGGCGTCGCGAAACTCGACGAGGAGCGGCGAGCGACGCACGACGATCTCGAGTTCCGCGGTCGTGAGGGTGACGGCATCGGGCGATTCGTCGAGTTGCCACGGCACGACGGACCAGTCGGTGCGTGCGATGGCCCAGGAGTGGTCGGGCTGCGCGGGCTGGCCGGCGAAGAGCGTCCGCACGCGCACGAGATCAGGGGCGAGGACGGTGATCTCCACCGCGGCGCCGTCGGCGCAGGCGAGCGTGACGCCGCGTTCCGTGCGCGTGACAGTGGTGACGGCGCCGATGGATTCAAGTCCGGCAAAATCGATCGCAGTAACGCGGCCCGCGAGAGCGAAGACCGCCAGCCATAAGACGAGTGGGCGCATGTTGATCGACTGAGATTACCAGACGTCCTCGTGCGCGACAGTCATAGGATCGCATGACTGTTCCCGCCGCGTGCGCGTCAATGGTCAGCGCGTTTCCACGGAAAACTGAGAACGATCATGCACCCTTTCCCGGGAGCGCTGGCAATTTCGCAACGACCGCCGACGAGTTCCATGCGGTGCTCGATGCTCCGGAGACCATTGCCCGTCGCGATCCGCCCTTCCGGTGACGGGGAAGCGGCGCGAGTGGCGGACAGACCGCGGCCGTTGTCCGAGACGGTGAGCTTGCCGCCACGTTCGTCGATCGTGAGTCCGACGCAGACGAGGCTGGCGCCGGAATGCTTCACCGCATTGTTCAGCACCTCCTTGAAGGCGAGGAAGACGTTGTGGCGGAGTTCGGAGCGTGGATACCGCTCGGGGATCTCGGCCGGGAAATCGAATTCGCAGCGGATGCCGGACGGCGCGAGCAACTTCTGGGCGAAGCGCTCGCAGTAGTTGATGAGCGATTCGAGCGTGTCGTGCCGGGGATTGATGGCCCAAACGATTTCGTCTGTTGCGCGGGTGATGTTGCGCGCCAGTTCGTAGATGCGGTTCAGCCCGTCGCGGGCTTTTTCGCGGTCGTCCAGATTGGATCGCGCCGAGTCGGTGAGCAGGGCGATGTGCGTGAGGTGGGCGCCGAGATCGTCGTGCATGTCGTTCGCGATGCGCGTGCGCTCGTTCTGAATCGCACGTTCCAATCTCAACCGCTCTAGTTTGCGCAACAGGCGAGCGCGCGCCTGGAACCACACGACCGCGCCGGTGGCGAGCAGCAGCAGAATCAGCGCGCTGAGTCGGAACCACCACGTCTGCCAGAAATGGGGCAACACCACGATGGCCACACTCCGGCCCGCGGTGTTCCAGAGGTTGTCGTTGTTGGCGGCGGTGACTTTGAAAACGTAGTGGCCGGGCGGGACCGCATTGTAGGCGGCGCGGCGCTCCGTTCCCGCCTGCACCCACTCGGGATCGAGCCCTTCGAGACGATACTTGAAGCGAACAAGACCGGGCTCGGCGAAGCTCAGGCCGGTGTAGGCGATTTCGATTCGGCCGACGCCCGGACCGACGCGAAGCGGTGCGGCGATGGGGCCGGGGCCGGTGACGAGTCGGCCGCCGACGCGCACTTCCTCGATGACCACCGGAGGAACCTGGGTGTTGAGTCGGACTTTCTTCGGGTCGACGAGCGCCAGATCCTGGTCGGAGCTGAACACCAGCGAGCCGTCGGCGGTTTTGCAGTCCTGGGCCTGTTGCGAGGAAGAACAGATCAGGCTCTTCAGGCCGTCCGGTCGACGGTAGTTCAGGCAATGCACTTCCCGGATTTTGCCGTCGGCGCAATCGTTGAGCTCGCGTTTACTCACTCGCAGGATGCCGGCGTGGGTGCTCATCCAGAGGAAACCCTGGCCGTCATCCATGATTTGCGAGACGGTGGCATCGGCGAGGCCGTTGACCGCGCCGATCACTGCGATCCGGCCATCCTTCACCCGGATCAACCCGCCGTCTCGCGAGCCGACCCAGAGCGTGCCGCTTTCGTCGAGCAGCAGCCCCTTCAGATAATCAGTGGGCAGTCCATCGCGGGTGAGATAGCGCGTGATGTGTCCGTCTTGCACCCGGGCGAGGCCCTCGCCGTCGGAACTCACCCAAAGCACACCGTCGGGTTGCTCGACGATCGCGTGGACCTGAATGAGGATTCGCGCGCCTTCGGGTTCGAGCCAGCGGATCTCGCCATTGCGATAATGCGCCACGCCGCGCCGTCCGCCGATCCAAAGTCCGCCGTCGCGTGCCGGCGAAATCGCGAAGATAGGTGAAGGCAGATCCGCGGAGCCCGGGGCCGGAGCGACGCGGCCGTCCCGAAAAACATCGAGCCCGGTCCAGCTTCCGATCCACAACGGGCCGCCGGGCTCCTGATACAGCGCCCAGAGGTAGAGATTTTGCAGCCCGCCCGCGACGGTGGGTTTCTCCCATCGGCCGTCGGGATGGAGCCGGTAAAGGCCGGCGCCTTCCGTGCCGACCCAGAATCCGCCATCGCCGGCCGGACAGGTCGTGAGCACCGCCCGTCCTTCCCAGGCATCGGGCGGGACGAGGCTGCGCACGCGCGTTTCGTGCAGTTTGAAAAGTCCCGCGCCGCTGGTGCCGAGCCACACGCCGCCTTCGCGGTCCTCGCACAGAGACAGCACGCAGTCGGTCACCCAGTTGTTGGCCGAGCGCGCGAAGACCGTCTGCTGCGGAGCAGCGCCGGGCGTCAGGATTTCCATGCCGGATTCCGCCGTGCTGATGAACAGCCGGCCATCGTGAGCCTCCAGAATCGCCGAAATCGCGGTGAACGGCAGGGCGAGCCGGGCGAACTTCTGGCGCGGGGAGCCGGGTTTCCATTTCCAAAGATCACCCTCGGCCACGATCCAGAGTCCACCGTCCCGGCTCGCGACCGCTGCCTGCACCACTGGCAGTGGTTCGCTCGCGCCGGCATTGGGTTCCATTCGCAGCGCAGCGTTCTCGAGGGCGTAGAGGTGGGAGCCGCTCGTCAGCCAAATGTGCCCGCCCGGCAGACAGGTCATGCCGAGCAGGTTTCCGGCTCCCGATCCCTGCGGCGGAATTTCGAAATTGTCTCTCACGCGCCGCAGGCGTCCAGAGCTGTCCAACGCCCAGACGTCGCCGCGCTCGTCGGCCGCGATGGACTGAATCTTCTCGAAACGTCCGCCTTCGGCGGGCGGATGGTAATCGAAGACGCCGTCTTTCATCGCGCTCACGCCGCCGCGGGCGTGTCCGATCCAAAGCGTGCCGTCGGGAGCTTCAAAGAGGCTGGTCACGCCGTCGTCGTGCCATTGCGCGAGGTTCGGCGCCCGCAACAGCGAGTAGGCGACGCCGTCGTAGCGCACGAGGCCGTCGTAGGTGCCCAGCCACAGATAGCCTGCCTTGGATTGAAGGACCGCGGTGATGGTCTTGGCGGAGGCGCGCTCTTGGACCTGCCAAGTAGTGGTGGAATCCGCCTCACCGCCGCGCGCGATCACGTTGGTCAGCCAAGCGGCGACGAAAGCCAACAGAAGACGCAGGAAACCTTTCGGCGTGAACGCGCAGTGCCGACTGGCGGAAGACGCCAGAGGCCGCACCACCTCGTTCGCGAAAGGGTTCATTGGGGGGCAACGCCGTTACGGAAGCGCCGCCGTATCGTTCGCACTAAAGGGAGGCAGCGCTGGCTGTGGCAAAAAAATAATGCCGGGTTGCCTCCGGCATCTTCCCGGACGATGGCTGCGCCCATCGCCCGCGCCTCCGCAGTGCACCGCACTTTGGTCAACCGCCGTCGGACTTTTCGGGGCGCCTACAGTTGCGAGCGGAAGAGGCCGCAGAAGTGATCGATGATTTTTTGCCACCAGGGGCGCCGCTCGAATTCTTCGCGCGAGAGCGGGACGGATTTCGCGCGATCCTCCTTGAACAAGCGCAGCGCGTCGCGCGCGGCGGCGTCGTCGAGCACGTTGGCGTTCACCTCGTCGTTGATGCCGAACGAGCGGTTGTCGAAGTTCACAGAGCCGATCGTGAGGAAGAAATCGTCCACGAGCATCAGCTTGCAGTGATACATCGCCGGCTCGTAGCGGAAGAATTTCACTCCCGCGGTGAGCAGCCGGCCCCACCGCGAGCGCGACGCGGCGCGGCCGAAGCGCGAATCGTTTTTCAGCGGCACGATCACCTCGATCTCCACGCCGCGGGCGCGGGCGGCGAGCAGCATGTCGATCGCGAGGTCGTCGGGCACGAAGTAGGCGTGCATGATGCGGATCGATTTTCGCGCCGCGGCGATCGCGAGGAGGTAGGAGATGCGCGCGTTTTCCGGGTCTTCGTTCGGACCGCTCTTGAAACACTGCGCGATCGCGCCTTCGTCGCGCGCGGCGGCGGGGAAATAGCCCTCGCCGATCAGCAGGCGGCCGGTGGTTTGCAGCCAATTCGCCGCGAAGACCGATTGCATCTGCCGCACGACGGGGCCGCGCAACTCGATCTGCACCTCGCGCCAGCGGTCGTGTTCGGTGGCGTCGCCGAGCCAGCGATCGTCGATGCACATGCCGCCGGTGAAGCCGACGCGGCCATCGACGACGAGGAGTTTGCGATGCGTGCGGTGGTTGATGTCGGGCTTGATCTGCCACCAATGCTCGCGGCCGTAGACGAGGAACTGCGCGCCGGCGTCGAGCAGTCGCTGGCGGTCCTCGCGTTTGAAATTGATCGTGCCCATGCCGTCGGCGAGCACGTGCACCTTCACGCCGCGTTTCGCGGCCGCGCCGAGCGCGGCGATGAACTGGTCGCTGATCGCGCCGCTCGACCAGATGTAGGTTTCGAGCGTGACGCTGTGCTTCGCCCGCGCGATTGCCTCGAGCATCGCCGGAAAAAAGTCCTTTCCGTTCGAGAGGAGCCGCACGTGGTTGCCGGCGGTGAACTCCGCCCCGAGCAGCGGCCCGAGCGTGCCCATGAAGTGCGGATCGCGGGGGCCGAAGTCGATTTCGACGGGCTGGGCGAGAATGCGCGCCGAGGTGAGCCAGAAATAGAACGCCAGCAACGCCACGAACGCGACTCCGGCCCACGCCCACAGCACGCGGCGTTCGTGGCGCTCCTCGGGTGTGCGTTCGCGCGGGGCACGTTGCCGCCGCCAAGTGCGAAATCTCTGGATAAGCGAACGCATGGTGACGGCGTCGCGCGCCGGGATGTTGAGCAGCGAACCGAAGGGTGGACCGGCGCGTCGGCGCCGAAGTTCCGGCGCGCACGGTAGGCTTGTTACCCAGAGCCGTTTTGCCGGTCAGAGCGGGCATGGCTACGTCTCGTCTCCCACGCACGAGAACCTGGATGCTGGCCGGTGCGGCGCTGCTCGCCGCGGCGGCGTTGCTGGCGTGGTTCTCGTTCACCGAACTCGAGTGGACCGACCTGCGCGACGAACTCCTCGAGGTGAATCTTGTCACGCTCTGGCTGCTGATGTTGCTCCTGCCGCCGTGCGGATTTTCCGTGAGCGTGGTGTGGCTCGTCGCGGGCGCGCGCTTCGGTCCGTGGTGGGGCGGGCTGGTGGTGGCGGTGACGACCGCTGGGCACTTGCTGCTGATGCACGCGATCGGACGCGGTTTCCTGCGCGAACGCTTGCGCGCGTGGCTGCGCCGGCGCGGTCACGCGCTCCCCGCCGTGCCGTCGGGCGAACACGTCGCGGTCGCGGTGATGGCCGTCCTCGCACCGGGGCCGCCGTATTTCGCGCGCAACTACCTGCTCGCGCTCTCGGATGTGCCGTTGCGCGTCTATTTCGCCGTCTGCGTGCCGCTCTACGTCGCGCGTTCCTACGTCACGCTGTTCATCGGCGATCTCGCCACGAAACCGTCCGGTCGCCAGTTGCTCCTGCTCGGCGTCGTTTACGCGGTGAAGCTCGGTGTGTGCGCCTATTTGCTCTGGCGCCTGCGCCGCCGGCTTATTGAGGTTCGCGCAATAGACTGACGCTCACGAGCGGAAGGTAGGGCGGAGCGGCCCGCTCCGCCGCGAGGGTGATACCACGTTCCCGGCGCACCGGGCCGGCGACGAGGGCGACGCCTCGGCGGTGCGCCCGACCTGTCGGGCTGTTACGCGGGACGGAGCGACGCGAGATCGCGGCGCGGCCTGCGTGCGGCTCGCTCGGGGGGGGCGATGCGGGGCCGGCTGAAGCCGGCCCTACTGCGCGACGAAGCGGTAGAGCAGCCACGTGCTCGTGATCGAGCCGCAGACGCCGAGCGTGCCGAGCGTGAGCTTGGCGGCGAGGGGCAGCGGCTGCCATTTCGCGGCGGCCCAACGTGCCATGCGGCGGCTTCGCACTTCGATCCAATCGAGAAGTTTGGCGAGCGGCAGCGAGTCGGTAGCGAGGAGCGCGCCGGCGATCGCGTAGAACGCGATGGCCGGTCCGGGAATGAACATGAAGAGCACGCCGAGAACCACGAAGCCCGCGGCGATCACGATGCGCACGATCCGCCAGAGCGTCTTCGCGCCGTTGCGAGATTGCAGATTGCGCTCGTAGCGGTCCTGGAAGCGGTGTCCGGGCCGGCTGCGTTTCAGCGCGGCCCACTGGGATTTGAGCCGGTCGAACATGGCTGGTTCGACACGAGAAACGCCGCTGCGTGCCGGGTGTGCAGTAGCGCGGTGCTTCAGCCCGCGCGGGAGGATTTTTCGATGCAGGCTAAAGCACCGCGCTACTCCACGCTCTCGCAGCGTGACCTGTAGGAGCGGCTTTACGCCGCGATCCGGACGCGGCACGTGCTTCGAGCTTCGCACCCATCGCGGCGTAAAGCCGCTCCTACAATGCTTCGCGCGCTGGCGATTCTCTTTGCGCTGGCGAATTCTTTTGCGCGGGCGCCGCCTTCCGCGCGACGGCGAAGCCGCGCCAGGCGCCCGCGAGGAGCGGCCCCCAGCGAATGAGCTGGCCGATGAGGCGGCGCTTGCGGTGCAGGCTGCGACCGAGCAGGGCGCCGAGCGGGACGGCGGCGAGCTTGATCAGCGGCGAGAGGCGGCGCCATTCCGCGACGATGCGGTCGGCGACGCGCAACGGGCGCGCGACGCGGTCGGCGGTCACGACGATCGTCGCGCGGCGCAGCGCGATGCGGCGGCGGAGCAGCGCTTTTTGCGCGGCGGCGGCGTTCAGCTCGGCGGCCGGATACATGCGCGGTCCTCCTTGAGTTCGGCAATGGTGGCGTCGAACGGGCGCGGCATCTTTTTCAGAAAATGCCGGAAGCTCACGACGAGCACGAGCAGCGCGAGCGCGTAGAATGCCGCGAGGCCGCCGAGCACGGCGAACCGCGCCGCTTCCCAGAACACGAACGCCAGCGTGAGGCTGGCGAAGGTGAGCGCCATGGCGCCGGCGAGCACGGCGCCGGCGGTGTAGAGCAGGATCTGGATGAGCCGGTATTTTTCCTCCTGCAGTTCGAGGGAGAAGAGCCGCAGCCGATCGTGCGCGGTGCCGAGCAGCGAGTCGCCGAGGCTTTGGAGCGAGCCGAGAAATCCGGCGGGTGCACGCGCCGTTTCCATGGTTCAATGACTGTTGCTGCGGCGGATGAGCGCGCCGAGGAGCACGCCGATGCCGAGCGCGATCGCGAGCGCTTCGTAGGGATGCGCGCGGATGGTTTTGTCGGTCTGGCGCGCGCCGGAGGCGATCTTGTCGCGGGCGACACCGTAGAGTTCCTGCACGCGCTCCTGCGCGGCCTGGAGGCGCTCCTGGAGCGCGCTGAGTCTGTCGGAGGCGTATTCGCCGGCGGACTCGCCGACGAGTTTCTCGGCTTCGGAGAGAAGCGCGCGGAGGTTGGCGACGAGTTCTTCGGGCGAGTCGATGGCGGATTCGGGACGGGTTTTCATAGAAGCGGAAGCGGTGGTGGTGGATGGGTGGGAGGAAAGGCGGCGGCGGCCGGAGCCCTCGCGGCCGGAAAATCTATTTGTGTGGCGACGTGACATGGACGGTGCGGGGTTCGCGGGTGGGCGGTTTGCGCTCGAGCTGACGACGACCGGGCCGGCGGTGCTTGGTGAACGGCGCGAGCGGCACGGCACGACCGGCGGACGCCGACTCGAGCACGGCGGAGACGATGCGGAGGTCGGCGATGCCTTCGCGGGCGTTTGCCTCTGGCTCACGGTCGCCGAGGATGCTGCGCGAAAATTCCGCGATCTCGCCGGCGAACTGGTCGGTGTGCGGGAACTTCTTTTCGCGCTCCCGATCGCCGCGCTTGAACGTCGCCTCGAGCGCCATCGAGTATTCGTAGGCGGGATCGAGGACGATGCTGCCCCGCGTGCCGACGATCTCGTAGCGCGTCGAGTCGGCGGCGCCGAAGCTGACCACAAAGGCGGCGAGACGACCGCCGGGGAATTTCAGGAGCGCGGCGGCGGACTCCTCGACTTCGTTGAAGCGTTTGTCGCCGCTGTTGGCGGTGAACGCCATGACCTCGTCGGGTTCGTCGCCCATGAGGTAACGCGCGGCGTTGATGCAGTAGACGCCGATGTCGTAGAGCGGGCCGCCACCGCGTTCGGCGCGCAGGCGGATGTTGCCCGGATCGGTGACCTGGTAGCTGAACGTCGAGCTGAAGTAGCGCACGTCGCCGATCTTGCCGGAGCGCACGGCGTCGATCGCGGCGAGGTTGGCGGGCTCGAAGTGGAGCCGGTAGGCGGTCATGAGCTTCACGCCGTTGCGCTCGGCGGCGGCGAGCATCTCCTCGGCATCGTGCACGGTGACGGCGAGCGGTTTTTCGCAGAGGATGTGCTTGCCCGCGGCGGCGGCGCGCAGGCAGCACTCGTAGTGGAGGTCGTTCGGCAGCGCGACGTAGACGGCGTCGACATCGGGCGAGTGGAGACACTGGTCGAGGTCGTCGTAGCGATAAGTGTTCGCGACGGCGTATTTTTTGCCGAGCTGTTCGAGTTTTTCCGGATCGCCGGAGACGAGGGCGACGAGTTCGGAGTTCTTTGCGTGCGCGAACGCGGGCAACACGGCGACCTGCGCGATGTGGCCGAGGCCGACGACGGCGTAGCGGACGGTGCGCGCGTGGCGGGCGCGGGGCGGGACGTAGCGGGCGGCGGGACGGCGGGTCATGGCGGCGGTGAGTTCAACGTGCCGCGCGGGCGCGTCGATTTCTCGATGCCGCATCGCGGCGCTGGCGAGCGCTCGGGCGGCGGCGTGGGCGGGGAGGGGATTTTTGGGCTTTCGGGCCATGGTCGGACACGGAGAGAGCGGCGCCGACGCGAGCCGGCGCCGCGGAAAACGGCCGCTCTCCGGCGAACCGGAAGAGCGGCGGACCGGGCGATCTACCAGTCGGAGCGATGGCCGGCGGAGCGGCCGCCGCGTGACGGGAAGCGTGAGCGGGGAACCGGTTCGTCCATGGCGCGGGTGCGCCGGCGGACGCCGGAATCGCGTTCGTCGGACGTCGCGTCGGCGGTGCTTTGTCCGCGCGTCGTGGCGTCGTCGCTCTCGTCGAAATTTCGGCGGTGTCCGCGGCCGTTTTGGCTTACGGTGCCGGAGGTGCGGCGACCGCGGTGGGAGGAAGAAGGTTTTCTGGCCATGAGAGGTGCTGATTTCCCGAGGTCGCGCATGGCGTCGGAAAAGAACGCCGCGTTCGGGAAAATGCGGCGCCGTTGCTCCTGTGGCGACACGACGAGCCTAACACGCGGCGCGGTGCGCTGCCCATCGGGTCGCGAGCGTCGCCTGGCACGGGGCAACCGACGTAGGCGCGTATCGGCGCGCGGCCCGATTTGCCGGTGGTGGAGCGGCGCCGCGACGGCGGCGGTAACACTGCTCGCCTCGCAGGCGACGATGCGACGTGGCGGTGCTTCGTCAGCCGCTTGACGGCGGCGGCTACGTCGGATGAGGCGCGAACTCGCCGGCGGCGCGCGCGGTCTACGGTGGCATGCCACGCCAAATCGCGGGTTTCGACGTCACGTCGCGGCGCGTCGTGATGCTGGTGTTGATCGTCGCCGCGCTCGCGACGTCGACGCTGTTCTACCGGCACATCGACGCGGCGGCGCTGCGGGAGCGGGCGGCGCGGTTGAACGGTCCGGCGGTATTCGCGGCGGTCGCGGTGCTGCCGCTCGTGGGTTTCCCGGTGAGCGTGATGCACGCGGTCGCCGGAGCGCGCTTCGGATTGAAGCTCGCCATCCCGCTCGTCGCCCTGGCGCTCGTGTTGCAACTGCTCGCGAGCTACGGACTCGTGCGACTGGCGCCGGCGTTCTTCGGCCGACGACTCGCGCCGCTCCGCGCGCGGCTGCCGCAGACGGCGCATCGGCCGCTGACGGTGTTCACGCTGCTGCTGCCGGGCGCGCCGTTCTTTGCGCAAAACTACGTGCTGCCGCTCGTGGGCGTGCCGTTCCGCACATTCTTTCTGATCGCATTTCCGCTGCATCTCGCGCGCTCGTTGATCGGCGTGCTGTTCGGCGAAGTGAGCGATCACCTGACGCCGCTCGGCATCGCCGGCTTCGGACTCTACGCGGTCACGGTGACGCTGGCGTGCGCGTGGTCGTTTCGGCGGTTGCGGGCACGGTTGCAAGATCCGCCAGCAGCGGCAGGTGATCCGACGCGACGCGCGTGAGCTGATTGCGCGGCACGAGGATTTGCTGCGGCACGAGACCGGCCGAGATGAAAATGTGATCGATGCGCGTGAACGGTTGGAACGAGCTGAACGTCCGCCGCGGGCTGTGGCCCTCGAGCGCGTGCTGGACGTCGCGCAGCCGGTTCGCCGCGAGGCGATACGGCACGGTGCCGGGCATCGTGTTGAAATCGCCGCAGAGAATCGCGTCCTCCTCGGGCGGAATCGCGCCGATCCACTCCGGGCCGAGCAGCGCCTGCATTTGCAGCAGGCGCTCGCGCACGCCGAGCCCCAGGTGCGTGGTGATGACGTTGATGCGCCGCGCGCCGAGCGAGACGCGCGCCCACAACGCCGAGCGGGGCTCGTCCCACCATCCCGCCGGATCGGTCGGCAAAAACGCGCGCCGCACGATCTCGATCGGCCAGCGGCACAGCATCGCGTGCCCGTAATGTTCCTCGCCGCGCGTGACGGTCGGGCAAAACACGACGTGCATCTCGAGCGTCTTCGCGATCAGCGCCGCCTGGTCCTCGGCGCGCGAGCGGCGATGGCCGAGATCGAGTTCCTGGAGGGCGACGATGTCGGGCGCCTGCGCACCGATGACTCGCGCGATGCGGCGCGGCGACACGCGGCCGTCGACTCCGCCGCAACTGTGCGTGTTGTAGGTCATGACACGCAGCGTGAGGATGTCGCCGGACGCGGGCACGAGTTTCGGCACCTCGAGCGGCCCGCGGCCGATAAAATGCAACGCGGCGGCACGCAACGCGGCGGGCCGCACGTAGTGTTCGCTGCCCGCCGGCAGCCGCGTGCGCAACGGCAGGAGCGTGAAGCCGCGCGTCTCCTCCGGTCCGGGTCCGCCGTGCGCGCCGCGTTCGGGCGCGAAGGAGCGTGGTGGTTGGCCCGGCGCCCAGCCGAGCAGGACGAGATCGCCGGCGTGCGTGGTTTTCGTGAGCGCGAGAAGATCGCGGGCAATTTCGTCGCGCATCGGCTCGGCTTGCGGCAGGAGTGTGGCGAGCCCCTCCGGCACGAGCGCTTCGCCGCTTGGATGCGTCCAATGCACGCCGCCGTCGGCGTCGCGCCAGAGCGCGCCGGGCACGCCGTGGCGCGCGACGAGGAGGCGCGCGAGGGATTGGATGCGGTCGGGCGCGGTCGGGTGGGCGAAATAGACGTGCGCGACCGGGCCCATCGCGGCGACGGTGAACGTCGCCTGCTCCTCCGGCGTGAGCGCGGCGGTGGCGGCGTAGCGACGCGCACGGCGCGTGCGTGCGAGCCACGGCATCACCGGGCGGGCTTGCGAGCGCGGGCGCCACGCGGGATCCCGCTGCTGCGCGAGTTCGAGCGCCTCGCGGAGCGTTTTCTCGATGCCCTCCGTCGTGTCCGGGCCGAAGGGGGTGGCGCGTTCCTGACCGTGGTCGGAGTAGATCCACACGGCGTAGTCGCGGCGCGACGACCGGTGCGCGGCGCGGTGGAGGCGCTTGATCGCCCAGTCGATCCCGCGCAGCGAAAGATGCGCGAGGCCGGAGCCCGGGCCGCGGCGATGCGCGTGCTCGTCGTAGCCGACGAAGTTGACGTGCACGATCGGCAAGCCCCGCGCGAGGTCGATGGCAGCCATCGTGGCGATGAACTCGCGCAGCCCCGTCGCCACGAAAGCGCGCGAGATCGCGAGCTGCAGTTCGAGGCGGAGTTTTTCGCCGCGGAGCACGCCGACGATCGCGTCGATCGACGCGAGGAGCAGTTCAAAAAGAATCAACAGCGCGATGAGCACCGCCGAAGGGAAGTGAAACAGGAGGAAGAAAAAGAAATTCCGCACGCCGCCCGAGTGCCAGAGGTCGCGCATGCCGATGCTCGCCGCGCAGAAATGCGATTCCTCCTGCGCGGCGCCGCCGGTGTAGATGTTCGACCACGACGAGCCGCCGGCGAGCAGGCCCTCGTTTTGCGCGGCCAGCGCGTCCTCGACTTCCTTGACCCAGTCCGGTTCGCACATGAGGCCGTGGCAACGTTTCGTGCGATCGTAGTAGCTGAACGCCGGCACGGCGGCGCGCACGCCGTAGAAAAGTTCGGCCTGCACCGCGGGTGTGCTCGCCGGCTGGCCGGAATAGAATGTGCCGAGCACGTAGCCTTCGCGCCGCAGCAGCCGCCGGAGAAACGGCATGCGGCCGCCCGAGATCGCGCGTTCGAGCTGCGTGCGCGCGAGGCCGTCGATCTGGACGATCAACAGGCCGGGTTCCTCGCTCGTGCCTTGCGACGGCGCGAGGCCGAGATAGCGGATCGCCCATTCGCTGCGACTCAGGCGACGGCGGACGCGGTGAAAGAACGCTTCGACCTTCGCGAACATGGCTCAGGAAGCGGAGGCGAGCGCGTCGGCGACGGTGCGGGCGTTGCGCGCGACGATTTCCCACTCGACGCCGACGCGGCGGAGGAGCGTGCCCCACGGGCTGCGATCGGTGACGAGGCGCTCGCGACGCGTCAGCGCGCGCACGTGTTCGTAGAACCCCAGCGCTTGCTCGGCGCAATGCCGCCGCGACAACGAATCGGCCGTCGCGCGCGCGGCGCCGGCGAAGCGCCGGCGCAGGCGCGGGTCCGCACGGAGGCGCGCGAGGTGCGTGGCGAAAACCGCCGGACGCGTGCCGGCGGGCAGCAGGTAGCCGTTCTGGTCGTGCCGCACGACTTCGCGCACGCCGGAGCCGCGCAGCGCGACGACCGGCACGCTGGCGGCCATCGCTTCGGTCACGACCATGCCCTGAGTCTCGCTCAGCGAACTGAAGGCGAACACGTCCATCGCCCGATAGGCATCGTGCAACGGCCGGCCGGTCAGCAGCCCCGCGCGCACGAGCCGGGACGCGGCGCCCGCGCGCTCGAAGCGCGCGACGAGATCGTCCTCGGCCGGACCGGCGCCGACGACCAGGAAGCGCGAGCCGGGCGTAGCCGCGACGAGCGGCGCGACCGCCTCGGCGAGGTAGGAAAGGTTCTTCTCGGTCGCGAGCCGGCCGACGTGACCGATGACGAACGCGCGTCGCGGTATGCCGAGTCGCTCGCGGGCGCGCGCGCCGTTGCCGGAGGCGAACGCTTCGACGGCGATACCGGTCGGGATCACGCGGATCGGCGCGTGCACCCCGCGGCGCTGGAGGAGCCGCGCGATGCTGGCGCTCGGGGCGATGACGCCATCGCAGAGGTTGGCGAAATCCGTCGAAAGGTGGATCGCGGCCTGTTTCAACGCGGGTGAGTCGAACGGCACGTAGTGCGTGTAGTCTTCGTAGCGCGTGTGGTGCGTGAAGACGACCGGCACGTTGCGCCGCGCGGCGAGACGGAGCGCGGTGTCGCCGAGGAGAAACGGATGGTGCGCGTGAAAAATGTCGGCGCGAAAATTGTCCAGTCGCTCCGAGAGCGCGGCGGCGAGCGGGAGCCGCACGGAAAAATCGCTGCCGTTGAATTGCTGGAGCGCCGCGATGCGCTCGACGATCGCCTCCTGCCGGCGCGGCAGCTTGCGGCCGGGAAAATCCGGTGCGACGACGAGCACCTCGTGGCCGAGCCGGCGATATTCCTCGGCGAACGTGCTGACCGAGCGCGCGACTCCGCCGACGTGCGGCAGATAGGTGTTGGTCATCAGACAAATGTTCATGGCGCGAACGGCAGGAGAAAATCGTCAGGCGGATCGCCCGCCGCGACCGTGAGAGGGGCACAGCCCGGCACGCGCAATTCGCGGACGGGTGGCGTGGCGGTCCAATGCGCGTCGATCGTCACGCGCACGCCCCCGCTCGTGCGGGCGGCGCGCAGCGTGACGGCGCCGTGCGGCGTGAGCGTGGGGCCGAAGCGCGCTTCGCCGGCGGCGAGCCAGCGCGGGTGGAGGCCGGCGCCGACGACGAGCGCATCGCCTTCCTCGCGCACGAAAAGATTGCGCAACATCAGCAGCCACTCGGCCGCGGCCCAGAGGTGTTGCCCGTCGCCCATGCAGCCGCCGCCGGTGCGCGGATGGATCGCCTCGGGCCATTGGCCGGTGGGCGAGGCGAGGCGCGCGACGGTGTCGATCATCTCCCACGCATGCGCCACCTGACCGGCGCGCAATCGCACCTGCGCGAGGTGGAGCGTCAGGTAGACGTTGATGCCCGAGTGGATCATGTCCTGCAAAAAGCCGCCGCCGAAACGGCAATGTTCCCAGAGGAAATCGGCGGTGCGGCGCATCGCCTCGTCACCCGGCGGGAAAAGTTGCAGCGGGTAATCGGCGACGATCGAGCCGATCGCGCCCGAGTCCATGCGCCGGTGCGGCGAGGCCGGAATCGCGCCCGGGTAGCGGCGATGCGGCCCGCGTGGAAACGAGCGCACGATGGTCGCGAGGAATTCGTCGGCTTCGGCGGCGCATGCCTGCGCGAGCGCCGGCTCGATGCCGCCGAGCCAGCGCGCGGCGGCGCGCAGACCGGCGACGGCCCAGAAGTCGTCCCAGTAATAAAAATCGTTCGGCCCGAGATGCTCGGCGCTGAAACCGGCGGGAAGGAGACCGGCCTCGGATCGGCCGGAGTCGCGCGGGAGGCGCTTGCGCTGAATCCAGCGTGCGCCGCGCGCCATCGATTCGAGCCAGCGGCCCGGAAGCGTTTCGCCGGTGAGGGCGGCGAAGCGGCCGAAGAACCACAGCACCTCGCCGTTGCTGTCCCACTCGCCCTCCTGCGAGAGAAAATAGCCATCGCGCCGCTGGCGCGGGAGAAAGCGGTGCAGCGCGCGGCGCGTGCGTTCGACGCCGCCGAGCGTGAGCAGCGCGTTCAGCATGAACACTGCGTCGCGAAACCAAAAGCGCTTGTAGGTGTAGGGGCCCGGATACGGATCTTCGGGCGTGTGCAGGACGACGTTGGCGAGCGCGAGGTCGTAGAGGCGCTGGAGCGGCGCATCGGCGATCGCCAGCCGCGCGAAGGGCGCCAGCGCCTCCGGCCACGGCGGCGTGTGTTTGATGCGCGGCCGGCGGCCGGGTTCGAACTCGTCGAAAATCGGCACGCGAATCTCGAGTGGCGGCAGCGTGTCCGGGGCGATCGGAAAGATCGCGGCGGCGGTCGCCATCGCGGCGGCGCAGTCGATGCGCGGTGCCGTCATCGGTTCGTGCAGGCGGACGGCGACGTCGCCTTCGGCGTAATTCGAGAGGCGGTGCGCGAGCGGCGTGCGCGAGAAGAAGACCGGATGCCGGCCGTTCACGAGCCAGGCATCGTCGTGCAGTTCGACGGATTGCACGGCGGAGACGCCCTCGGGGTTATACGGGCGCAAGGCGACGACGATTTCGCCGGCGCCCGCGGCGCGGATGAGGATGCGGCAGACGGGCTCGTCGCGCTCGAGCACGAGTTGGACCGTGCTGGCGATTTGCTGGCCGGGCCAGCGCGCGACCGAGCGGACGCTCACGCTGGCGTTGACGTGCAACTGCTGATCGAAGTCGGCGAGTTTGGACGGGGCGAGAGCGGGGCCTTTTTCGGGCAACACCCAGAAGTCGAGCGACCAACCGTCGTAGAGCGGCGTGACGAGGCCGCGCGGGTCGACGATCGGGTAGTAGGGCACGTCCGGCAGGCCGACGGCGGTCCAATTGCGATGCGTGAGATTGATATGGCTGAACGAAAATGCGCGCGGGATGAAGGACGGATCGTGCGGGTTGAATTGTTTTTCGACCCAGTAGGGCCAGACCCAGTCGAGGTTGTGCTGGATGGCCTTCGTGTTCACCAAACCGCGCGCGTGGAAGAGCACGCCGGCGCGGAGCAGTTCGATGGGCTCGCCAACCTCCGAGGTTTGCGCGAAACCCCGGAGGCGTGCGAGCAGCGCCACCGGATCGAGAAAGCCATAGGCGCGCGCGACGCGCGTGACGAGGTGGCGGCCGAGTCTGGACTTCAAAAGCATGGCGGCGTGGGTGAGCGAGCGAGCCATCGTGCCCGCCCGACCGCGTCTCGCGCCCACGGCGCCGCCGCGCCGGCCATGGTCCGGCTCAGGCGGCGGCGACGGCGGCCGTGGACAGAAGGGAAACGAGCTGACGGCCCACGCCCGCCGTGTAGCGGCATGCCTCGATGCAGGCGGCGGCGTGCGGCGCGCGATGACGGGAGACTTCGCGGACGCAGCGCTCGCAGGCCAGCACGCAGGCGTTCAGGCGGCTGCGGAGCTGCGCCGGGTTGTCGTTCTCGGCGTCGGGCAGAATTTCCGCGGCGGAGGCACACAGATCGCCGCAATCGACGATCAGGCGGATGCAGCGCAGCGCGTCCGGACCGAGGGGCGAGTGGGCGAGCCACGCATCGGCGCAGCGATGGCAGGCAGCGTGGCATTCGGCGAGCGCGGAGAGACTGGAATCGAGAAGGGCGGTGTCGAGCAGACGAGGAAGATTCACCGAGAGAGTGGACATGGGGAAAAAGGAGGGCCGGCGAACAACTGCCGTGTCCTTGAACCGGAGCATAGCGGGCGCGGCGAACGGCCGCCATCGGGCACGTTGCGCGCGGCGTGTTGGGTGATTCCACAGCGCGGCACGGGATTTTCCCCGAAGTCCGGGCGCGGTGTCGCTGCCGGGTGACGCATCGCGTTTCGCGCGTATCGTCTGCGGATGCTCGGTTATATCTTCGCAGTGCTCGTCGTGGTCATTCTGATGCCGATCGTATTCGCGCTCATGGCGCGCGGCCGCGGGCCGCGGCCATCGGGCAAGAGCGGCCAAGCGGACCATCCGGTCGAGCGCACGATGCCCGCGGCGGACGAACCGACGCCGGGCGTGGACCAGCCGAAGGACGCGGACGGGCGTCCGCACGTGCCGCCGGCGTGAAGGGTGGTGCGCGCGAGAAAGGGCGCGTGGGGAGGGGAGCGGCGAAAAAGAAAACAGCCGACTTGCGTCGGCTGCGTGGTGGGGCGCGGCGCAGGCCGCGGGTTGAGCGCGGTCACTCCTCGTCTTCATCCTCGTCGCCTTCGTCGGCGGACTCGGCTTCGAGGTTCAGCGAGTCGGCGAGATCGGTGAGTTTCTTGTCGGTCTCGCCTTCCTCGTCGAGCGTCGTTTGCAGCACCTGGGCGGATTCGAGATCGCCGAGGAGTTCGGCGTAGGTGCGGACGCAGCCGTAGCTCGCGATCTCGTAGTGCTCGATGCGTTGGGCGGCGGCGATGAGGCCGGCGTCCTTCACGGCGGGTTCGGCCTTCTCCTCGATCATCTCCTCGCCCTCGGCGATGAGACCTTTCATCGCTTTGCACGGGCGGCCCTTCGCGTCGTCGTCGAGACGGTCGAAAATGCTCTCGAGGCGCTCGACGTGGACTTTGGTTTGATCGAGGTGCTCCTCGAAGGCGTCGCGGAGCGCGTCGTCGTTCGCGGCCTTCGCCATTTGCGGCAGCGCTTTCACGAGCTGCGTTTCGGCACTGTAGATGTCCTGGAGCTGCTCGACGAAGAGATCGTGCAGGTTCTTCAACTTCGCGGACGAGCGGGCGGGTTTGGTTTTCGTGGGCATGATTCGTGTGAGTTGAGGTTGAGGGAGTGCGACGCCTGCGGCGCCGCGTGGCGGAGAGTTTTGCAACGCGCGTGCCACGCGGCCGCGGCGCGTGCGTGAGCGACTTCGGCAGCTCGTCGGGCGAATCCGCGTGCAAAAGCGCAGCGCGCGCAGAAGGCGCGGTGCAGTTTGCAACTGCGCGGCGGCGGTGTGGCGCGGGGCGGAAAAACGAAACGCCCGCCGGCGAACCGACGGGCGTCCCAAGCCGGGCGGCGTGCGGGCCGCGCCGACTCAGAAGTTGAAGCCGACGCCGAGCGACCAGTTCCACTGGCCGTTGTCGAAACGGTCGTCGATGCTGCGCGCGTGTTGGAAGAGCCAGCCGTATTCGATCGTGGCGTGCAGGAACGTGCGCGGCTGCACGTAGTATTTCATGCCGCCCTCGAGGCCGGCGACCCACGAATCGCGGACGCGTTCGCCGTAGATGCGGCCGACGTTCGCGCCGAGGAACGGACGCAGCGGTCCCTCGAGAAAATGCTGGTCGACGGCGAAGCGCGTGGCGCCGTTCCACTGCGAGCCGGTGTCCTCGGGATTCGAGTAGTTGATCGACTGGCGCAGGATGCTGCTGAGCGAGTCGCTGACGAAGTAGCCGTAGGAAACGGTCGCGCCGCCGAAGGAGTTGTCGAAACTGCGGTCGGCGCCGCCGGAGCCGCCGATGATCAGCTCGCGGTCGCCGCGGTGCGGGCCGAACTCGCGCAGTCCCGCGTCGGCCGGCACCGGCACGGTGGTTTGCGCGGCGAGCGCGCTGGCGAGAGCGACGCCGCCGAAACATCCGAGGAATGGCTGGAGTTTCATGGCTGGTCCTTTTTGCGGGTGGGTGGGGACGGGAACGTTCAACCGACGCGCTCCTGCGGCGGGAACGGCGTCACGCCGCCGTGCATGCGCTGGCGTTTGCGGTAGAGCGTGGATTTGTTGATGCCGAGAATCTGCGCCGCCTGATCGAGCGACGGGCTCTGCGCGATCACTTCGCGGATGTGCGCCTCGGCGACGGTGCGCAGGCTGACCTGGTCGCCGACGCGGATCGTGGCGCCGAGCGGAGGCGCCGCGCCGTCGGCGAACGCGGACGCGTCGAGCACCGGCGCAGGGTGGAGCACGGCGGCGCGTTCGAGACAGTTGTGAAGCTCGCGGAGATTGCCGGGCCAAGGTTGTCGCTCGAGCCACTGCATCGCGTCCGGCGAGAGCGCGGGCGCGGCACGCCCGGTCCCCTGCGCGATCTCCGTTAGAAACACGTGCACGAGCGGCGCGATGTCGGCGCGCCGGTTGCGCAGCGGCGGCAACTCGACCGCGATGACGTTGAGGCGATAGTAAAGGTCTTCGCGGAACCGGCCGTTTTCGACCGACGCTTTCAAGTCCCGGTTCGACGCGGCGATGATGCGCACGTCGGCGGTGTGGACTTTCGTTTCGCCGACGCGCTCGTATTCGCGCTCCTGCAGGAGGCGAAGCAGCTTCGGCTGGAGCGACGCCGGCAGATCGCCGACTTCGTCGAGGAAGAGCGTGCCGCCGTCCGCGGCGCTGACCTTGCCCCAGGTGTCGCGGACGGCGCCGGTGAACGCGCCGTGGGCATGTCCGAAGAGTTCGCTCTCGAGCAACTCGCGATTGAGGCACGGGCAGCTCACGGTCACGAACGGCTTCGCGGCGCGCCGGCTGCGGGCGTGGATGGCGCGCGCGAGCACGGTTTTGCCGGTGCCGCTCTCGCCCGCGAGGAGGATGGTCGCGGGCGAGTCGGCGGCGCGCTCGACGGTCTCGAGCACGCGCTGCATCGCGGGATCTTGGGAAACGAGGAGGCGCGGCGGCGGGGCCGGCGCGGTGCCCGGCTTCGGCTCATGCTTCGCGTGGCGCGCGAACGTCGCCCGCATTTCCTCGAAGCCGAAAGGCCGCAGCAACAATCCGCCGACGCCGGCCGCGCGCAGCGCGCGCACGCGCGAGGTCTTCTCGTCGCGTTCGACGATGGCCACGATGGGCAGCTCGGGCGCGGCGCGGTGCAGTTTGGCGAGGAGCGCCTCGCTCGAGCCGGGACCGAAATCGAGTTCGACGAGCGCGAGCTGGAATTTCTCCTCGGCGAGCCGGCGGTGCAACTCCGCCGCGCTGCGCGCCGGCTGCACGCGCCACGCGGGCGGCTCGCTGCCGGGAGCGGGCGCGGGCAGGTTGTGTTCGTCGCCGATGAGGAGGACGTTCATCGGGAGGCGTTCGGGGCGAGCGCGAGCGAGTTTTGCGGATGACCGCGTTGGTGGCCGGACATGGCGTCGGCGAGTTCCGGCGAACGCACGGCGCCCGCAGGCGTCTGCATCACCTGCGGATCGGCGCCGAGAAGCTGCCGCTCGGCGCTGAGCCAGTGGTCGACGTCGCGGCCCTCGGGACGGCCGTCGTGTTCCCAGAGTTCGTAGGCGCGTTGCGCGATCTCGTCGCGAAGCGGCAGAGCGCGCGTCTGGTTGGACACAGGCACGGGGAGCTTTTTTCTCATGGCGCGAAACTTAGCCGTCGCGTCGCGCGCGGCCTATCGGGCCTTTCGCGCGCGTCGCCACCCCGCGTTCCCCGGCCAGCGGCGCGCACCTCCGCGCGTGGTGACATGTCCCGGTGAACTCTGCGGCGAATCACCGATAGGCGCGCGCGCGGGCGGCCCGCTGGCGAGCCATGGCACGGCGCGGCTATGTTCGGCGCGTAATCCACCACCGCCTATGAAACCATTCACACGCATCCTTTCCGCCGCGGCGCTCGCCGCCGGCCTCGCGGGCTCCGTCGTCCTTTCCACCGGTTGCGCCGGCACTGCCACGCGCGCCAGCACGGGGGAGATGATCGACGACTCGGTGATCACCGCGAAGGTGAAGACCGAGCTGATCCGCGACGAAGTCGTGAAAGCGCGCGACATCAACGTCGACACCTTCCGCGGCACGGTCCAGCTCAGCGGCTTCGTCGAGACGCCCGAGCAAAAGGCCCGCGCCGGCGACATCGCCGCTCGCGTCACCGGCGTGCACAACGTCGTGAACAACATCACGGTCAAAGTGCTGCCACCGCCGCGCTGAGACGCGTCCATCACACGCGCTCGCCGACGAGACTCATCCTGTGTGGCCTTGTTGTCATTGCGCGGAGCGCAGCGACGAAGCAATCCAGGGAGATGGATCGCCACGCCCGACTATGTCGGACTCGCGATGACAGACGAGAGTGTGACGCAGTCGCGCTAAGCCGCGCGGCGCTGTTCTCCTTGCGCTTCCGCGACCGGCGGAAGCGTTCGCGCGTGCAAGGTAGCGTTCGGCGTCCCACTTTGCGGTCATCTGGTCGACGAGGGTTTTCGCCATCTCGTGCTCGCGGGTTTTGATCGCGACTTTGGCGATGCCGGCTTTGACGGTGTCGGCGAGGACGTCGCGGAGCAAGGCGTGGGCGTTCGCTCCGCCGCGCTGCGGCTCGAGATAATACGGTCGGTGGAAAAAGACCGGATTGATCTCCGACACGTCGACGAAATCCATGATGTCGATCGTCTGCGTGGCCTCGAGGTCCACGCGTTTGAAGTCCTCGTCCTTCAAGACGACGAATTTTCCCTTCTCGTATTCGTAGCCGTTGACGATCTGCTCCCACGGCAACTCCTTGCCGTCGAGTTCCACCACGCGCTTGTAGTTGATCGGGCTCAGGTCGGAAGCGCGCAGCAGGCGGAATTTCGGTTCTTCGCTCCGCGTGGCGGAGAATACGCCGACGGGCACGCTCACGAGACCGAAGCTGATGGCGCCTTTCCAGATCGCTCGCATGCGGATCGAGAAAGGGCGGCCCGTCGAAAGTGCGGCGCGCGCGCCCCAGCGAAAACTAGCGTGTTCACCTCAGCGGCGCCCCGTGGGACAGAGCGCACGCGCGTTCACCGGATTATTTCCTACCTTCGCTGCCGAGCGAGGCCCGATGGGATTTGCGCGCGTGCTAGTCTATGCTGTGCACGTCCCCGGCGCCTCGCCGCATTCTCCATGCGAAAGAATCAATCACGCATTATCGGTCGCGTCTCCCTCCACGGACGTGGGGCCGGCGCGCTTTCGTGGGAGGACGCCGAGATTCGCGCCCAGGAAATCGCCCGCATGAACGGTCGCACGCACGTCACCGAGGACGATCGCGAGCAAGCGCGCGACGAGTTGCGCGCGCAGACGCTGCCGCCCACGACCGGCGAGGACGCCGTCGCGAAACGCGGAGTGTCGCGCGATCCCGCCGATCCGCCGTCGCAGCGCGGACGCGCGAGCCGCACCGATCGCGCGACGGATCCGCAAGCCGATCTCGAGCGCATCGTCATCGAAGGCGTCGAAGAGGCCCAGCACGACCAGATGCGCGCCGCGAGCCGCCGCCGCCGGCCGCCCGGCGAATGAAAGTGCGCATGGATGAACCGCGCCCCCAACCCTGAACTCAAACCCGGCATCGACGTCCACAAGCGCACCACGAAGGTCAATGTCGCTGCGACCGTGGCCGTGATCGTTTTTCTGCTCGTCACTCTCTCCATCGTTTTCCTCCTCGCCCGGAATCCGAGTCCGACGGTCGAAAAACAACACCATCAATCTGAACGCCCCTAGCTACATGTCCACCGCGCTGAAAACCTCGCCCGTCCGCAACGTCACTGCCGCCCCCGCTCGTCCGCTGGCTCCGGCGGTGCCGCTGCCGAAGCCGACCGCACCGGTCGCCGCCGCTCCGAAACCGCTGGTGACCGCCACTGCGCCGCAGCCCGCGCCGAAGATCACGGGCAAGACTCGCGTGCTGCTGGTCGACGATCACCCGTTGACCCGCCACGGCATGAAAGCGCTCATTTCGCAGCAGCCGAACCTCGAGATCGTCGGCGAGGCCGACAGCGCCCCGCGCGCGCTCGAACTCGTGGAAAAACTGAAACCGAACCTCGCGATCGTCGACATCACGCTCCGTTCCACGAACGGCATCGAGCTCACGAAAGGGATGCGCGCGCAATCGCCCGAGTTGCAGGTGCTCATCGTCTCGATGCACGACGAAAACCTCTACGCCGAACGCGCGCTCCGCGCCGGCGCGATGGGTTACCTGATGAAGCACGAGGCGAGCGAGAAGATCATCACCGCCATCCAGCGCATTCAGCAGGGCGAGATTTATCTCAGCGATCGCATCAAGGAGAAGATGCTCCACCGCTTCGTGAATCACAAAACCGACGAGCTCGTCTCGCCGATCGACACGCTCAGCGACCGCGAGATGGAAGTGTTCCAACTCATCGGCAACGGCTACGGCACGCGCCTCATCGCGCAGCAGCTCAATCTCTCGATCAAGACCATCGATTCCTACCGCGAACACCTGAAGCTCAAGCTCAACCTCGAGTCCGGCTCGGAGCTCGTGCGCTACGCCATCCAGTGGATGAAGAGCCAGGGCACGATGTAGGCCTGTTTCCCGTTCTTTGACTTCTTCGATTCCTCCCCGCGACTGCGGAAAAATCCGGCGGTCCGTCGCGCCGCTCCGCCGATACCCCCGGCGCGCGGCGCCGGCTACGGTGGAAGCGTCACTCGAAACGCTCCAACGAAAGGACCGCCATGTCAGCCCAACGCAAGACCCGCGCACCGACTACCGGCACGCGCCGCCGGCCGCAGGATCAGCTCACGCAGAAGAGCGCCCGCACCGGACAACGCAGCCAGCCATCCGACGCCGAATGGGCCGAGTCCCAGGGCGAACTCGGCGGCCAGCCCGCCCACCGCGTCGGCTCGCCCACCGCGGAAGCGAGCGGCGCGAACCGCAGCGACACGATGCCGCGCACGCACGACCAAGGCGGCTCGCGTTGGAACCCGCCGCAGGATCCCGAGCATCCCGAGCGCCCCGCCGATGGCGGCCAAGCCGAGATGCGCGGTAACAGCGCCACCCACGAGCCGCAGTCCGGCAACCCGGAGTCGCCCGAGCGGCCCGAGCGCGCCGATCGCGGCCGTCATCCGGAACGCCGTCGCGAGGAGAGTTGAGTTCTTTTCCCGCGCGCCGCGAGGCGCGCGAAACACTTCGACCGCAAGTCGGGCGGTGGCGCTGGGGCGCATCACCGTTCCGACGGGCCACGTCCATTCGCGCTCGCGAACGTTTCCGCACAAACGTTCGCGAATCGAATGACATCGCGGTCGTGGTCGCCGCTCCGCAGGTCGAGCTTCCAGCTCCCTGCGGAGCGGCGGCCTACAATTTCCCGGGTGACGCCCCGATCTGCGGCGGGAAGTTTCTCCCGATTCCGCGCCCGCTGCCGCGAAACTATTCTGCCGTCGATGAAGCCTCTTTCCCACACATCGGTTTCTCTTTTCGATAAACTCGGTCGCGACGGACTGCGTTACCTCGGCGCGCTGGCACTTGGATCCGGTCCGCGTGCAGCCCGCCCGCCGCCTGCGCCGCCCGCCGCACCGGGGCCTGCGCCGTCGCCGGCGGTCGAAGTTTTGCTCGAAGCCTTTTCATCGGGTGCTCCTCGCCTTTCGGGGCGAGGCTAAGCTCAAGGGTTCATCCCCGATGATCCGCGGCTCCTCCTGTTGGTCTCTCCGGCACGAAACCGGAACGGGCCTGCAGGAGGAGCCGCGCGACTTTTTATCCCAAATTCCGCAGAAGATTAACCACTGATGAACACTCAGGCGCACTGATGATGAGAAGGCCGAAAAGCGCGGCGTGAGGTGGCCCACCTGTCCGTGGGCGATCGCGGCGATGCAAGTCTGCTTCGCTGAGTGCTCATCAGTGAAAATCAGTGGTTCAACTGCGCTTTCTAAGTTTATGGGCGGGACATTCGCGGCCCGGCGCAAACGTCATCCATCCGGCGACCTTCGCCACGCGCGGAGGTTTTCTTTTCCACGGATGAGACGGATAAAAGACACGGATTGCTCGGAGGCGTGCGTTCGCGTGATCCGCGTGCTCCGCTGAAAAAACAAGAACTCCCCTCCGCGGCGCGCGTGCTCCGTTGCCATCGAGCGGGCGGCAATTCGTCCGCACGCTGCGCTCCCCGCAATTCGCCCCACGCGGCGCGGGGAGCGCGCCCCGATTTCATTCCTGTGCCGTTCGGGCAAAGTAGGCGTGTGAATCACGCATCTTCATCTCACGCCGTCGACGCCCACACCCGGCCGTTCCACACCATCATCGGCGAGCGGCGCGCTACGCGGCACTTCACCGACGAGCCGGTGCCGGAAGAGGCGATCACGGAAATCCTCCACGATGCCTCGCTCGCGCCGTCCGGCTACAATCTTCAACCCTGGCGCTTCCTCGTCGTGCGCGATGCCGCGAATCGCCGCCGGCTCCGCGCGGCCGCTTTCGATCAGGAGAAAATCACCGAGGCCCCCGTCGTCGTCATCGCTCTCGCACCGCGCAACGGCTGGCGCGAACGGCTCGACGAGGTTTTCGCGGAACGCGTGCGCCGCGGCTCCCTGCCGGCGGAGGGCATCGAAAAATCCAAGCAGGGGTGCGCGGCTTTCGTCGACACGTTCGAGCCGCCTGCGATCTGGCTGAATCGTCACACGATGATCGCGTTTACGTTTCTGATGCTCGCCGCCGAAGCGCACGGCTGGGACACGGCGCCGATGGAGGGCTTCGACGCCGGCGCGGTGCGGAAAGCATTCAATCTGCCCGCCGACACGGAAGTCGTCGCACTGCTTGCCATCGGCCGCGCGCGCGAGCCGGATGCCGTTTTCCCCGGACGTTTTCCGGTCGAGCGCATCGCGTTTTCCGAAAATCTCTCGACGCCGTGGCCGGCGTGAACGCCCGCTTCAACCTCCACTTCAACTCAATTTCACATGACCTTCGATCTCCATGGCAAGAAAGTCGCCATCCTCGTTGCCGATGGCTTTGAAGAAACCGAACTCTCACGTCCGCGCGCCGCGCTCGCTGCGGCCGGCGCGGAGACCGTCGTCGTCTCACCCTGCCACGACCTCGTCCAAAGCTGGACGGGCGACGACTACGGCTCGCCTGTCGATGTCGACGTGCCGCTCAACGAGGCGCGCGCCGGCGACTTCGATGCGCTGCTGCTGCCCGGCGGGGTGATGAATCCCGACACGCTGCGCACGATCCCGCGTGCGGTGGATTTCGTCCGCGCGTTTTTCGATGCCGGCAAACCAGTCGCGGCGATCTGCCACGGACCGTGGATGCTTGCCGAGGCCGGCGTCGTGCGCGGCCGGCGCGTGACGTCGTTCAAGTCGATCAAGACGGACCTGATCAACGCCGGCGCGGAGTGGGTCGACGAGCCGGTGGTCGTCGACAACGGCCTGGTGACGAGCCGACAGCCGGGCGACATCCCGCACTTCAACACGAAGATGCTCGAGGAATTTGCCGAGGGAATCCACGCCGGGCCCGGCGCGCAGCATGGCGGCGGGCACTGAGGATTTGTCGCGGCCGCGTCCGAAACGCTGCGCCTGAGTGGGTGCAGTTTCTTGTGTGTGCCGGACGCGGCCGCGGCTTTCTTCCCGCGCGCTGTCTCGCGCGTCGGACCGAGAACGCTGTTCGCCGCGACATTGCCTGATCGAAGCGTCAGGGTGCGAAGCTCCTCGCACCATGAGCCTGGCGCTCAAATTTCGAGCTGCGTCGCGCGCCGGGACGCGGCTAGACTCAGCGTCATGTCCACCGAAAATTCCGAGCGTCCCAAACCCTTCTCGCTGATCCGCTCGTTCGTCGCGGCGGATTTTCTCACGCTCGGCAACGGCGCCTGCGGCAGCGGCTCGGTGTTGGCGGCGATGCAGCACCTCGTGACGCACGAGCCGCGCTGGCTGGTGCTCGCGATGGCGCTGCTGCCGGTGGCGCTCGTGCTCGATTTCGCCGACGGACGCGTGGCGCGGTGGCGCCGCAAGTCGTCGTTTCTCGGTGCGGATCTCGACTCGCTGGCGGACGTGATTTCGTTCGGTCTCGCGCCGGCGGCGATCGCGTTCGCGGCCGGGATGCGCGGCGCGCTCGATGTGGCGATCCTGCTTTATTTCGTCGCGTGCGGCATCAGCCGTCTGGCGCGCTTCAACGCCACCGCGGCGGCGCTGGCGGACGAGTCGGGAAAGGTGAAGTATTTCGAAGGCACCCCGATTCCGACGAGTGTGTTTCTCGTGCTGTTCCTGGCCGTGCTGCATGCGACCGGTCGGCTTTCGGACGACAGGTGGCTCGGCCACTGGACGCTCGGCGGCCTCGTGCTGCATCCGCTGGCGATTCTCTTCGCCCTCAGCGGCAGCGCGATGATCAGCACGATCCGTGTGCCGAAATTCTGAGTGCGGTTTCGGGGTCGCGCCGGCATCGCGCCGACTCAGTCTCGCAGCAGCCGACTGACGACGGCTGCTACGGGACGACGGGACAACGCCCGCTCTCACCACTGCATGGCGAGACGCGCTTCGATGGCGTGCACAGTCTGAGCGCTGGCGCCGAGGTCGCCACGATAGCCGAACGAGAGTCGCACGGAGTCGGATAACTGACCGTCGATGCCGGTCTCGACATGCGCGGAGCTGCGGCCGGGGCCGTCGATCTCGGTGCTGAAGGCGATGGGCGAGCCCGCCAGGCGCGTTCCGAAGCGGGCGGCGCCGTCCTCGAGCAGGTAGCGCCAGCCGGCTTGTGCGCGAAAGGTCCAGTGGCCGGCATCGGTTTTGATCGGCACGACCAGCGCCGCTCCGCCTTCGAACGCGGAGCTCCAGGTGTCGCGTTGAGAAACGACCAGGCCCGCCGCGCCGGCGCCGGTTTCGGAGTAGGCGTCGACCGTGGCTTTTTGCACGTCGAGCAGCGCGTAGGGGACAAGGGTGTTGTGGTTGGCGAGCGCGACGGTTCTCGAGGCCTTCAGGGCGACAGCCCAGACGGAGCCGTCGGGCGACGCGCTGGCGGCGCGCCCGAGCGAGCCGAGATTGCGCGTTTGGTCGAGCGCTGTCCAACCGTAGCCCGCGACGGCGTCGAGCGCGAGGCCACCGAGTGCCGCTGAGGCGAACGCGTGCAGCGAGGTCGTTTTCGCGTTCGTGTGGCCGAGTCCGTTTTCAAACGAATCGCGACCGTCCGAGTAGCCGATGGCGAAGCCACCGTGCGCGCCCGAAGAAAGCCAGCGGTCGACGCCGGCGAAGACAAACGGACGGGAGATGGTCGCGCCGGCCTGGTTGTCGGTCGCGGAGCGTCGGCCGAACTCGCTGCCGAGGCGCACGAAGGTGTTGAGCCGATCGGTGTTGGCGGGCGGACGCAGACGCGCGTCTTGCGCGTAGGCGAACAGGCCGGTCTCGGCGCCGGTCATCGCGTCGATCTGCTGGCGTCCGGCGGAGTAGATCGTGCTCGTGCCGAACTCGCGCAGCGCTTGGGACTGCGTCGCGGTGTCGGCGAGGTTGGTCTGGATGAGGACGGCGTCGAGATCGGCGTCGTAGCCCGCGGAGATGTCGAGGGCGTTGGCCAGGCGTGTTTGCGCGGGGTTGACCGCCGCGGGAGCGAGCAGGGCGCGGCGGAGTTGCCCGCGAATCGCGCCGCCGGGATTCACCGCGGTGTGGAAATTCATGTAGAGCTCGCCGGCCTTCAGACTGTCGACGGCGCTGGTCGACATGTTCCACGTCAGCGGGCCGACCGGACTCGCGGGAGAGGGGAACGGGAAAATGACCGCGCCGTTCACGCCGACGGCGGCACGATGGATGTGGCCGGCGGTGGCGGTGGCGCCGAGCGTGTGCGTGGCGGTGACGGTGCTCTGGTTTTCCGCGTCGTTGAGCACGAGCACGCCGAGGCCGGTGGCGGTGGAGGCGGTGGGCGGATTTTCCTCGGCCGCGCTGAGACGGGAGAGGTAGAGCGTGCCGGCCTGCGCTTCGGCGCCGAGGAGCAGGAACGCGCCGAGCGTCAGAGTGGAGAGCGTGCGGCGGTGCGCGCGGGATCCTTCGTGGGACGGCGTGAACGGATGTCGTGGGAATCGCATGGTTTGTGGATGGTTCGCGACCAGCGTAACCCGCGCTTCCAGTCGCACCACGGCCCAACCGTAACGGGGCCGTTACGGCGCGAGAGCGTTCGAGCGATCCCGGGCGCCGCCGCGTCGGATCGGCGCGATGCGGTGCGCGTCAGGGCGCGAGCACGCCGCGGACGATCAGGATCGCGATGAGGATGCCGACGAGGCTTTCGCCGGCGATGAAGCCCGATGCGACCGGCACGACGGTTTTCTCGGCGAACTTCGGCGCGACGCGCCGCAACAGTTCCGCAATCGCCGCGCCGATGAACATCGCGATGCAATTGCTGCCGGGCACGACCATCGAGATCCCGAGGCCGGACGCGGAAGGGACGTAGGCGCGCAGGCGTTTCGGTGCAAAACGCTCGAGCAGCGCCAGCGCGACGCCGAGCGCGAGACCGACGGCGATGGCGGTCCGCGAGGTCGGATGCAGCGCGGCGATGCCTCCGGCGAACGCTTTCGACACGCCGGCCCACACGACGCACGACGGCGCGGGCCAGGCTTCGCCGCCGAGCAGGCTCGCGTCGGGGATGATGTAGTTGAACGCCGGCACGATCACGATCGCGCCTGCGACGACGCCGAAGAGCTGCGCGTAGAATTGGTGCCGCGGTTTCGCGCCGAGCAACCAGCCGGTTTTCAACGTTGTGAGCAGATCCGCGGCATGCAGGCCGATGCCGCCGGTGACGTTCGCCGACATGATGTTGCCGGAAAGATTTCCGGGCGTCATCGCGCCGAACAGCATCTGCGTGACGGGGCCGAGCGCCTTCGTCGGAGTGACGTCGGTCTCGCCGGTCACGCGCGCGGCGACGAAACCCATGACGATCGCCAGCGGCACGGCGACGATCGCGGCCCAGAGCGGAATCTGAAACAGCCACACCATGAGAAGCACCACGAACGGCGATAGCACCGCGAAGCCGGTGGGAAACCACCAGTCGGGGCATTCGAGCGTGGCAATGCCTTCGTCGGATTTGCGGCTGCCGCCGCCACCGAAAATCCGGGTGAGACCGGTGAATGAGCGGGCGATGCTCTTGTAGTCGATCGCGAACGACGTCAGCCCCGAGGCGACGAGAATCGCGGCGCCCGGCCAGAGCGTCCACGCGACGATCGCTTTGTAGGAAACCGTGGTGACGATGCCGCGCTCGACGAGCGAAGGCGCGAGCACGCCGTAGGTGAGCAAGCCGCCGAGGAGGAGCGACCAGCCGGTCTTGAAACTCATGAGCGCGCCGCCGCCGATGAGCACGACCTCGGCTTTGAACGAGAGCGTCCAGGCGGCGAGTTTCTGGCCGGCGAGTTGGAACGGCAGCGGGATCGTGACGGGAATCCAGTGCCACGCGTCGCGGAACCAGGTGAGCACTCCGGCGAAAACGGCCGACCAGGCGAGCCACTTGGCCTTGCTCGCGCCGGCGCCGGAGGCGGCTTCGTGGATCGACGAGATCGTCTCGGCTGTCGCCGTGCCGGTTGGAAACGCGAGGCCTTCCTGGTTGATGAGCTGGCGCTTGATCGGAATCGCCGCGAACACCCCGAGTGCGGCGATGAGCGCGAACCACGCGATCATCGAGAGCGGGTCGGGCCGCACGGTCGTCACCATCAGCAGCGCGCCGAACGCCGCCATGTTGCCGCCGCCAGTCATGTAGCCGGCGCCGGAGGCGACCGTGGTGAGAGCGTTGTTCTCGAGGACGCCGAGCGGCCGCCGCACGAGCCGCGCGGCTTGCAGAAGCTGAAACGCGCTGAACGCCAGGATGCACGCCGTCAGTGTCACGCCCATGCTCCAGCCGGTTTTGAAGAAGACGTAGAGATTCGAGAGGCTCATCGCGGCGCCGATGACCATGCCGATCAGGGCGGCGCGCACGGTGAGATTCGTGGCGTGGGGCTGGTAGATTTTTGTCAGCCACTCGGCTTCGCGGGGCGAATCTTGCGGGGCGGGGCGGGGGACGGCAACGGGCGTCGGGTCGGACATAGGAAAGAAAGCGTGGCGACCGTGACAGTCCCGGCACTCGCTGCCAAGCCTCCGCGCCGAGGCGCACATGAATGTGCAATCGGCGCGCAACGCGATCCGCTTCGCGCGTGCCCCGTCGCAGTCGAGGAGAATCGGCTGAGCGCGTTGCGTCGCGCTCGTAGCGGTCTGACAACCGCAACCTACGGGCGGCAGCCGGGCAGGGATCGTCGCGCGCGCGCGTCGGCGCTGCGCCGTTTTTCCGTTTGCGTCGCGAGTCGCGACCGCCGCACGCTGCCGCCGCTCGCCGGAGCCAAGGCGGGCATTGCGAAAGGAATTCCGTCGATGAAGAAGCAGATTGCCTGGTCCGTGGTGTTGCTGGCGGCGCTCGTCGCGCTGCTCTCGTTGGATGTCATCGCGCGCGCGGTGACGCTGTTCTTTCAGGAATCGGCGCTCATGCGCCGGCTCGCGATCGAGATCGGCACGACCAACCCGAAGAGCGTGCTGATCCTCGTGGAGGCCGCCTTTGTCGGGCTGCTCGGGGCGTTCACGTTCTTTCTCGGCGTGTTTCTCGGCTTCATCGGACCGGAGTCGCGGGAGAAGACGCTGCGGTTTTTCGGGGGCGGCACGGATAGCGCGGTGCTGGTGGCGCTGTTCTGCGTGTCGGGCGGAATCGTCGCGGCGGTTTTCCAGGCGGCGCAGCCGGGGACGTTCGCGCCGATCCAGGCGTTCGTGCTCGGCGCCACCTGGCCTTCGGTGGTCACGCGCATCATGTCGGGCGACGGTGCGAATCTCGTCTCCGGATCGAAACTCACCGACGCGTCTCCCGCCTCGATTCCGTCGCCGGCCGGCAAGTCGGCCAGTTCGGCCGAAGTCGTCATTTGACACCCGCAACCCTCGACCCACTTTTTCTCCATGAACGTTCTCCAGAGCGGCATCGCCAAGTTCATCTCCGCCGACGTGCCCACCGTGAACATCGATGCTCCGGTGCAGGAGGCGGTGGACGCGCTCAAGAACAGCCCCTACGGCGCCGTTTATGCCGTGTCGGCCGACCGGAAACTCGCCGGCGTCATCACTTCCTGCGACATGATCAAGCTTGGCACGAGCGACGCGACGCGTCCGAAGAAAGTGAGCGAACTCGCCACCACGACGAAGATCGTCGGCATCCGCGACGACGCGGAGCTGTGGCAATTGCTCAAGATCATGAACGGCGAGAACTCGATCAACAAACGCCTCGATCGCATCCCGGTCGTCAGCGCCGACAAGAAGATCGTCGGCGTCGTGGACCGCCGGGCGTTGCGCAGTGCGCTCGAAACGGTGCAGGTGCCGCTGAGCGGATCGATGGGCCTGTGACGCGTGCGCCGGTCCGCGGACTGCGCGAGCGGGCGGGCAGCAGTGGGAAAATGCGAGTTGGATCGAACGATTCCTGACACGGCGCTGTCAGGAGCGCGTGTTACGTTCGCCACGCAATCACGCATCAACCCTCGATCCATCCATCAACCATGACTACATCCGAAATCGCCCACCGTCTCGTCACCCTTTGCCGCGCCGCCAAATGGGAGGAAGCGCAGAAGGAGCTCTACGCCGCCGACGTGGTGAGCACCGAGCCCTATGCGACGCCCGCCTTCGAGAAGGAAACGCGCGGCCTGCCCTCCATCCTCGAGAAAGGCCGCAAATTCGCCGCGATGATCGAGACACTGCACTCGACGGGCGTCTCGGACCCGATCGTCGCGACGAATTCGTTCGCGTGCACGATGACCCTGGACGTCACGATGAAGGGCCAAGGTCGCATGAACATGGCGGAACTCTGCGTCTACGACGTGAAGGACGGCAAGATCGTCTCGGAGCAGTTCCACGTCTGAGCCCCGGCTCGGATATTTCCCGCTTGCGCGCGCGGGCCGACGGACTGTTTCGGCCCCGCTGCTCCCGCGGGAAAAACGTTCGGCCGACCCGCGTGTGAACGCGCCGGTCGATGAATCGAATCGCCCGGACGCGGATCACTCCGCCGTTTTCGGGCTGATGATCGTGTTCACCTTCAGGACGGCGTCCGCCGGAAAGCCGCCGCGCTTGGCGTGCTCGCGGACGAGTTCCTCGCTCGGCGCGAGGTAGACGCAGAACATTTTGTCGCCGGTGCAATAGCTGTGGAGCCAGGTGACTTTGCCGTCGAGGTCGCGCAGGACGCCGCACGATTTCTGCGAGGCCGCCTGGAGTTCGGCCGGTGTGAGCTGGCCGAGCTTCGGCATGGTGCGTTCGATCACATACATGTTCATCCCGGCGGGCAGCGATTCGGGAGCGGGCTGCCCATTGGCGAAGCCGGAGCTGGCGGCGAGAAGCGTCGCGACAGCGAGGAGAAGCGCGCACAGGGAACGGTGGAGTCTATTCATGGTGGATGGATTTTGGTTTTCGGTGGGATGGAACCCGCGGGCGCTCAGTCGCCGCCGGTGGTCGGGTCGATGATCGCTTTCACCTCGGAAATGCGATTTGCGGGGAAGCCGCCGAGGCGTGCGTGCTCGCGCACGGCCTCCTCGTTCGTGGCGATGTAGACGCAATACAGGCGCTCGCCGGTCACGTAGCTCTGCACCCACTGGACGCGGGGCGCGAGCTGGTGCAGGACGTTGCACGATTTGCGGGAAGCTTCGCCGAGCTGAGCGGGCGTAAAGCTGCCGATGGACGGGATGTCTCGTTCGATGACGTATTTGGGCATAAGTGGAAGAGTGACGCGGCGCAGGTTAGCAGAACTGCGGCGCGCGGCATCGGGGCGCGCCCCTGATTCGCGCTTCGGGCGGTTCCCGAGCGAAAAGTGCCACGCGAAAAGAAAAACCGGGCGATTGCTTGTCGCGCAGGCTGCGAGCGTTTCGATGCGCGAGATGATCGAAGCGCACCATCCCTGCAGTCCGCGGCTCACGGTCGCGATCGCCGACGAATGCCCGGCGTTGCGCGAGGGACTGGTGCGCCTGGTGGCCGACGAGTGCGATCTCGCGGTGGTGGACAGCGCGGCGACGCCGACGGAACTGAAAGCGATGGTGCTGCGTCGTTCGCCGCAGGTCGTCGTGATGGACCTGATGCTCGGCGAAACCGACGGGCTTGCGCTGATCAAGGAGCTCGGCGCGCTCGCTCCCGACGTGCGGATCGTGATCTTCACGCTCGAACCGGAGGACGTTTATGCGCTGCGCGCGTTCCGGGCCGGCGCGCGAGCCTTCATTTCAAAACGCGACGCCGTGAGCTCGCTCTTTCGCGCCGTGCGCGAAGTCGCCGGCGGCGGCTTGGTGGTGCCCGCCATCGTCTCGAGCCTGATGTTCACCGACCACGGTCCGGTGTGCCGCGCGGGCGACGGCATCGACGCGCAACTGACGGACCGCGAGCTCCAGGTTTTTCGTCTGGTCGGTTTGCCGCTGCCGACCCGCGTGATCGCCGAGCGGCTCGGCGTGTCGGTCAAGACCGTCGAGTCGCACCGCGAGAACATCAAAAACAAGCTGTCGCTGAACTCGCACCGGGAACTCCTCGCTTGCGCCTCGACGTGGCTGCGGAAACGTAGCGGGTGACCATGCGCCGCGCTTCCACGCTTTCCCTGGTTCTGCTGGTGCTCGCGTGTTTCGCGGCGAACAGCCTGATCACGCGCCTGCTCGTCAGCCGGCAGTTGCTCGACCCGGCGGCGGTGACGATCGCGCGCTTCGCGTCCGGCGCCGCGATGTTGGCGGCGATTCTCGCGGGCCGGGGTCGGAGCCGCGAAATGGCGCCGCGGGCGGGCGACATTCCGCTCGTGCTCGCTCTTGGCGGCTACGCGCTGGCGATCGCCTATGGCTACCGCTTCATCACCGCGGCGGCGGGCACGTTCGTTTTCTATGCGCTGGTGGTGTTGACGATGACGCTCGGCGGAGGCTCGCGGCCCAGCGGCCGCGCGGTGCTCGGCGCGCTGACGGCGTTGGCGGGCGTGGGTGTGCTGGCCTTCGGCAACGTGCGCGGTTCGACGCCGCTGGGCGTGGCGCTGCTCGCGCTGACCGGCGCGACGTGGGGCGCGTATTCGCTGCTGCTCCGACGGCGCGGCGCGCCGCTGGCGGCGAACGCGCGCGGTTTTCTCGGTGTCGCGTTGCTCTTGCCGGTGCTGGCGTGGGTCGCGCGCGACACGCTGGTGTGGTCGGCAACGGGGCTCGCGCTCGGCGTGTTCATGGGCGCGGTCACGACGGCGTTGTCGTATGCGCTCTGGGCGCGAGTGCTGCCGGAGCTGTCGCCGATCGCGGCCGGCACGGTGCAGTTGTTCGTGCCGGTGCTGACGGCGAGTGGCGGCGTCGCTTTGCTTGGCGAGACGCTCTCGTGGCAACTGGCGATGTCCGGCGCGCTGGTGCTGGCCGGCATGTGGCTGACCGTGCGAGGCCGCGCGTGAGCCGGCGCGGTCAGACGTCGCCCGGCGGCTTGGGTTCGCCGTAGAGCGCGATCATCGTGCGGAGGCGCAGGCCGATTTCCTCGGCGGCGCGGGTCATTTCCGCGGCTTCGGCTGCCGGCAGATGCGCGCGGCAGTTGCGCCGCCACAGGTCGAGCCACGCCTCGAAGTGGCGCTCCTCGATTCCGAGCGGAAAATGTTTTCGCGGCATGCCGCCGCCGTAGCGGACCGGTCCGCCGGTGACATTCGACCAGAAGTCGGCGATTTTTTCGAGGTGCGCGGGCCAGTCGTCGATTTGCGCGAGGAAGATCGGCGCGATCTCGCGGTGCTGTCGCACGTCTGCGTAGAAATGCCGGAGGAGGTTCATCAGCCGCGGGCGGCCGCCGAGACGTTCGTAGAGGGAATGGGGATTGGTGGGAGCCTCCATGTGTTGAATGGAAACCAGTTCCCGCGTGTTGTCATCGGCGAATTCGAGCGAGGCCACGCGTGGCGAGTTCGGCGTTTGCAGTTTCTTCCGCTCGTGCGACGATCACCGCAAAACACTCCCCTCATGAACACCCCGCTGCTCATCACCCGCACGACCGCGCAGTCGGTCGACGTCGCTTGCACGCGCTTGCAGGAAATTTCCGCCGCTCACAAATTCGGTGTGCAGGCGTATCACAACCTTCGCGAAAAGATGGAGAGCAAAGGCGTCGCCTTCGGTCGCGAGTGCCGCGTCGTCGAGGTGTGCAACCCCCGGCACGCGGCGCTCGTGCTCGGCCAGGACATCGCGATCTCGACGGCGTTGCCGTGTCGCATCTCCGTTTACGAGGAGGCCGGCCGGACCGTGCTCGCGACGATCAAGCCGACGGCGATGCTCGGGATGTTTGATGCGCCGGGCGCTGCCGCGACGGCGCAGGAGGTCGAGGACACGCTCATCCGCATCATGGACGAGACGTGCCACGCTTGAGTGCCTCCGCGACGCGCGAGCTTTGCCGTTGCGAGCCGGGCGGAGCCGCACATCGTTCGCGGGCATGATGCGTCTCTTCTTGTCGGCCGCCATCGCGATGGCGGGGTTGATCGGACTGGCGAAGGCGGATGACGCGGCGGACCTCGCCGCTTTGAAAACGGAGATCGCGAAGAACCACGACCGCGCGCTCGCGCGCTTGCGCGAATGGATCGCGCATCCGGCGATCGCCGCGGAGAACCGCGGCTTCCCCGACGGCGCCGAGCGCATGGCGGCGATGCTGCGCGAGGTCGGTTTCCAACACGTCGAGATCGTCGCGACGGACGGCAAACCGGGTGTGTTTGCGACGTTCGATGCGGACGCGCCGAAGACGGTCGGCATCTATTTCATGTATGACGTCAAGCAGTTCGACCCGAAGGAATGGACGTCGCCGCCGCTCGAAGCCGCTCTCGTCGACAAGCCCGGTTACGGCAAAGTCGTCGTCGGTCGGGGGGCGGTGAATCAGAAGGGACCGGAGTCCGCGTTCCTCGCGGCGCTCGATGCGTTTCGCGCGACCGGGAAGAAACTGCCCGTCAACCTCGTGCTCGTCGCCGAGGGGGAGGAGGAGATCGGTTCGCCGCATATCGGCCAGATCGTTCGTCAGCCCCGCGTGCAGGCGGCGCTCGCGAAATGCACCGGCGTGTGGATGCCGCACGCGACGCAAGGGCTCGACGGCGCGGTGACGGTGAACCTCGGTGCCAAAGGCGTCATCGAAGTCGAACTCACCGCAAGCGGCGCCGCCTGGGGCCGCGGACCGACGCGCGACGTGCACTCGTCCTTCAAGTCGATGGTCGACAGTCCCGTTTGGCGGCTCGTGACCGCTCTGAACACGCTCGTCTCGCCCGATGGCAACACGGTGGCGATCGACGGCTGGTTCGAGCACGTGAGACCGCTCACCGCCGAGGAGAAGGCGATCGTGCTCGAGGCGTCGAAGAAACTCACCGAGCGACAATTCAAGGTCGGCGCGGCCGCGAGCAAGTGGATCGACGATCTGCCGTTTCTAGCCGCGCTCGAGCGCTACGTCTCGCAGCCGACCGCAAACATCGAGGGCATCTACGGCGGCTACACCGGCCCCGGCGGCAAGACGGTGCTGCCGCACCAGGCGTCGGCGAAACTCGATTTCCGCCTCGTGCCGAATCAGACCGCCGAGGAGGCCGTCGTGAAACTGAAGGCGCATCTGGCGAAGCGCGGCTACGGCGACATCGAGGTGAATTTCACCGGTGGTTACAGCCCGACGGCTACGCCGGCGAACGCGCCGCTCATCCAAGCGCAACTGGCCGTGCTGAAACGCAACGGCGTCGAGGCGGTCCTCTGGCCGCGGCTGGCGGGTTCGTATCCCGGCTACATCTTCACCGACGCGCCGCTGAATCTCGCGGCCGGGCACTTCGGTCTCGGCCACGGCGGCGGCGCGCACGCGCCGGACGAGTTCTTCGTAATCGAGTCCGCCAACCCGAAGGTGCGCGGCTACGACGAGATGGCGCTGTCGCTGGCGGAATATCTCTACGAACTCGCGAAGTGAGACGGTGCCACCGCCGATAGCGGGCGAAGTCTTGCGGCGATCGCTCGATGGCTGGAGCGGCCGGAGCGGCGATATTATATCGCCGTTCCGCGGGAGACGGGAGGCGCGGGCCGAGCGGAGCGCGAGTCGGCTGAACGCGACCGTTTGCCGGCGACGTTGTCGCGACACGACGGCGCCGCTGCACGATGATTGGGCGGCTCTAGGAGTTCGCCGGACGCGCCGGCACCGCATCGAGCACCGGGCTCGTTGGCGCGAGCGCGCGGACCTCGACATCGACGCCCAGCGGTAATCCCGGGCACCGCTTCGCGATCTCCGTGGCTTCGTCGAGCGTGTCCACAGTCAACCAAATGAAACCGCCGACGACCTCCTTCGCCTCCGCGTAGGGTCCATCCACGACGCGACCTTCGGCGCCCGTGACGAGACGGCCTTCGAGCGCGAGCGGCTGTCCCAGCTTCGCCTTTCCGTGGCGCGCGAGGCTTTCATACCAGTCGTTCCAACGCTGCGCGAAGGCGGCCTTCTGCGCGGGCGTGAGGTGAGCGTGCGTTTCGTTGCCGGCGTTTTTGAACAGCAGCAAGAAACCGAGGGAGCGTGGGTCGGGCGTGGACATGGTGGGAAAACTCAGAGCGCTCGCTGGCGCGGAATCTCGGCGGCAATCTCGGCGGCGAGGCGCGCGTTGTTCAGCACGAGCTCGATGTTGGCCTCGAGCGAGCGGCCGTTCGTCAGCTCGAAAATGCGTTGGAGCAGGAACGGCGTGACGGCCTTCGCGGCGATCTTGCGCTGCTCGGCCTCGGCGAGGGCTTGCTCGATGAACGGGGTGATCGTTTCGCGCGGAATCTCGGCGGCGACGGGGATCGGATTCGCGACCAGTTGGCCGCCGGGCAAACCGAGTCGGCCGCGCTGCAAGTGCGCCGCGGCGATGTCGGCCGGAGAGTCGAGTCGCAGCGGCGCGCGCAGGCCCGACGCGCGCGACCAGAACGCCGGAAATTCGTCCTGACCGAAGGCGATCACCGGCACGCCGAGAGTCTCGAGCACCTCGAGCGTTTTCGACAGATCGAGAATCGCCTTCGCTCCGGCGGCAACGACCGTCACAGGCGTTTCGGCGAGTTCGCGCAAATCGGCGGAGACATCGAAGCTCAGCTCCGCGCCGCGATGCACGCCGCCGATGCCGCCGGTGGCGAAGACCTCGATGCCGGCGCGGCGCGCGCAGATCATCGTGGCAGCGACCGTCGTCGAACCGGTGCGCTTCGTCGCGACGGCAACGGCGAGATCGGCACGGGAAAGCTTCATCACGTTTTTCGCCTGACCGAGTTGATCGAGCTGGGCGTCGGACAACCCGATGAAAATTTCGCCGTCCATCACCGCGATCGTCGCCGGCGTGGCGCCCGCTTCCCGCACCCGCGCCTCGACGCGGCGTGCGGTCTCCACGTTGCGCGGATAGGGCATGCCGTGCGTGATGATCGTCGATTCGAGGGCAACGATCGGGCGGCCGGTGCGACGGGCGGATTGGACTTCGGGGGAGAACTTGACGAGAGGTGACATGCGGTGAGCCCGCAATGAGAGAGAAGCATTCGCGGATGCCAAGCCAATCGTCGGCGTGGGCGTCGCCGCGTGGGCGAACGGTATCCGCTGCGTGGGAGCGGCGATATTATAGCGCCGTTCCGCGTCCGCTCGCCCTGGGGAATGCCCGGTCGCGTC
The DNA here is from genome assembly GCA_016187945.1 of Opitutia bacterium. GTDB lineage: Bacteria > Verrucomicrobiota > Verrucomicrobiia > Opitutales > Opitutaceae > Didemnitutus. The sequence continues at coordinate 390,208 of JACPIT010000001.1, read as the reverse complement.
TCCGCGATCGAGAGCGCGGGGCCGGGGGAACGCGGATGCCAGTCGCCGGCGCGCGTTGGTTCCTTTCGCCGGCGATCGGCTGGCGTCGTAGCGGAAGCCGTAAGGCTTTCGCGAACGATTCGGCGCGAAATTCTGACGAATTCCGCTACCGCTCACGTCCCGATCTCGCCGGCGACGTGCGCGCTGGCGGCGCGCAGCGCGGCGTCGAGCGCTTCGCGGCGATTCGCGCCGCGACGTTCGGCGACGATGTGCGCGGCCATGAACGCGTCGCCGGCGCCGGTGACGCGGTGAACTTTCACCATCTCCGGCGTGCCGCAGAGGAAATCGTCGCCCGCGCGGCCATCGCAGCATTCGCGGTTGCCGGCCGTCACGAGCACGCGGCGCGCGCCGCCGTCGATCAGGCCGCGCGCGGCGGTCGTGGCGTCGTCGAAGCGCGTGTCGCACAGCAGGCCGGCTTCCTCGAGATTCACGTAGAGCGTGGCGCGCGGGTGCGCGAGGAGCGGCAGCAAACGCTCGGCCTTGCCGGGACTGGCGGGCGCGACCCGCAGGTCCGCGGCGGCAAAGAGCGGGGATTGGGCGATGTCGGCGAGCAGCGCGGTGGTGAGATTGCCGTCGAGCGCGATGAGTCCGCGCCACGGTTTGGCGGCGCTGCCGAGACGACCGTCCGCGAGCGGCGCGAGGATTTTTTCGCCGGCGGCTTCGAGCGAGTGTGCGTCGGCGATGGCGGCGACGAGGCCGTGGATGTCTTCGACGGCCATGTAGCGATCGGTTGGCAACTCGGCAGAGCGAAAAACGAAGGCGGCGTCGATGCCGAGGCGGGCGCAGGCGGTCATGAGTTCCTGGCCTTCGTCGTCGCGGCCGATCGCGGTGAGCAGCGTGGGGGCGAGGCCGAGTTTGCGGAGCGTCATCGCGATGTTCATCGCCACGCCGCCGGGCACGCGCGTGATGCGCCCGGGCATGTCGGCGCCGTGCATCATGCCGTGGGGCGAGCGGCCGATGATGTCCCAGAGCACGGAACCGATGCAGACGATGTCAGGGGGCGGAGTCATACGTGAGCGCAGGCGTAGAAGCTCATCCGTTAATCCGGCACGGCTGACGAGATTTTTCCCATCGGTGGAAGCCCGGTTCGCCGCGCCGGAGCGCGCGGTGGCGCGGCGGACTTAGCCTGCATGCTTCACAACTTCGCGACGGTTTCGAGGTGGTCGTCGCCGTCCCTGGCGACGACGCGAACATCGCCACGTGCAGCAGACACGCAAGGCGCGGCTGAGGACAGCGGCGCCCACCCGCGCTACCGCGCAAAGCGTCGACACAGACTGTCGGCGATTCACACGGGAGTGTGAGAGGTGCGACTTAGCTCTTCAACGTCGCGGCGATCGCCGTGCTCAGCGGAGTCGTCGGTCGGCCGATGAGCCGGCTGAGTTCGCGGCGGTCGTCGAACAGCGCGCCTTGCGAAGCGCCGACGTCCCAACTGGCGAGGCCGTGCGCGAGCGGCGGCGGCAGGCCGGCTTGGAGGAGAATTTTGGCGTATTCGCCTTCGGGGAGATTGACGTAGGGGATCGGTTTGCCGGCTTGGCGGGAGAGTTCGGCGGCGAACTCGGCGAGCGTGTAGGCGGTGTCGCCGGCGAGTTCGTAGGTGCGGCCGACCTGCGCGCTGCCGTTGAGCGCGGCGACGGCGGCGGCGGCGTAGTCGGCGCGCGAAGCCGAGGCGATGCGGCCTTCGCCGGCGCTGCCGACGAAGGCGTTGTGCGCGAGCGCGGGCGGGATCGAGGCGGTGTAGTTCTCGTGATACCAGCCGTTGCGGAGAATCACGTAGGGCAGACCGGAGGCTTTGATAACTTGCTCCGTGCCGGCGTGCTCGGGACCGAGGTTGAGCGGCGTGGCATCGGCGCGGAGCAGGCTCGTGTAGACGAGGAGCTGGGCGCCCGCGCGCTTGGCGGCGGTGACGACGTTGGTGTGCTGGGCGAGGCGATGGCCGAAATCGGTGCCGGAGATCAGCAACACCTTTTCGACGCCCGCGAAAGCGCGTTCGAGTGCGGCGGGGTCGTCGTAGCCGGCGGAGCGGACGATGACGCCGCGCGCAGCGAGCGTGGCCGCCTTGGCGGGATTGCGGACGACCGCGACGACTTGGTGCGCGGGGATTTTTGGGAGGAGTTGCTCGACGACGTGCTGGCCGAGCTGGCCGGTGGCGGCGGTGAGGGCGATCATGGTGGGAAGCGATGAGGGAGACGGTTGGGCCGGTTCGGGACTTGCTTGCGGTTCAGAATCGGCCTTTGGTTACGAAAGAATACCAATGCCGCGCGCCGCCCACAAGAAGGGTCTTTTTTCTCACCAGGTTACGGCGCGGTAACCAACCCTCCCATGTCCACCATCCTCAAGTTTCCCCCTGTGACTCCCGGCTCCGGCCACGAGACGCGCTGCCCGGTGCGCGACGTGCTCGACTGCATCGGCGACCGCTGGAGTCTGCTGACGCTGCTCGCGCTGCGCGACGGCACGCTGCGCTTCACGGAGCTCAAGCGTGCGATCGGCGACATTTCGCAGCGCATGCTCGCGCAGACGCTCCGCGCGCTGGAACGCGACGGTTACGTGACGCGCGAGGTGCACGCGAGCGTGCCGCCGAAGGTGGAATACACGCTTACGGACCTCGGCGGTTCGTTGTTGGCGAAGCTGGAGCCGCTGATCCACTGGGCGAACGAGAACCACGCCCGCGTGCGCAAGGCGCGCAAGGCCTACGTGCCGCCGGTTGCGGTGGCAGCGTTGTAGAACGTCGGCGTTTCGCGATCCAGCGGGTCGCAGCGAAAAAGACGAATGCCGCGGTCGCGAGGACCGCGGCGAACCAGAGTAGTTTCGCCGGAGAATCCGGTGCAGCGGACGCCCCGCAGAGTTCCACGCCCACCGATCCGAGGCTGAACGCGAGCGCGACGTAGGCCCAGACACATGCCGCGCACTTCGGCAGGAGCAGACACGCGGCTACTGCGCCCGCGCGGACGAGCGCGGGCGAGAGGTCACTGAAGCGGCGAAATCTCACGTGCCGGCACCGCTACAGCACGGACGCGAGATCGCGCCACGCGGCGGCTGGTAGGGCGCGGCGGGATCGACGCGATAATCGGCGTCGTAGCGGTCGTGATGTCGCACCCACGCCATCGGGTGTGCGAGGTCGTCTTCGTCGCGGCCCTTCGGCGTCAGATCGAGCCACTGATAAATGCCGAGCATCGGGTCGCAACCGCGGGCGTAGGTGGAATACGTGTGGAAAATTTGCCCGTCGCGATCGCGCGCGAAGACGCTGATACCCGGCAATTCCTCGACGGGGAGCGGGCCCGGCGGCAGCGTCTCGAAGTTGTAGGTGACGCGGCCGGCGTCCATGTCGTCGCGCGTGAATGACACCTGAAAGTCGCGGTTGAAATCGTTGCCGTGCGACGAAACCCACGGGACCGACCACCCCATGCGGCGCTGAAACGCCTCGATCTCGGGCCAGGTTGCGCGCGAAACCGCGGCGAGCGCGGTGCTCCGCGCCCGCAGGTGCGGGAGCAATCCGCCGATGTGATCCATCAGCATCGAGCAGCTCTGACAGCCTTCCTCCCAACCGGGGCCGAACATGAAATGATAGACGACGAGTTGCGTGCGATCGCCGAACAAATCGGCGAGCGTCGCAACGCCGTGGGGACCGGCGAAGACATAAGGTGAATCGATCTTCACCCACGGCAGCGTGCGACGTTCGGCGGAGACGGCGTCGCGAAGGTGCGTGAGTTCTTTTTCGCGTTGCAGCAAAACGCGACGAGCGGCGAGCCAGTCGGCGCGCGGGACGATGCGAGGTGATATGGTAGCGGAGGAGTTTTTCATGGAACGTGGAGGATGGACGTGAATGAAGGCGCGTCCGGTGTTTCGACGAACGAGCGTGGCCACTCCGGACCGGGGACGCTATTTTCGCGGCAGCGCGGCGAGAAACGAGAGCACCGCGGCGTTGAAAGCGGCGGGACGTTGGAGCGGCGCAAAGTGGCTGACGCCCGGCAGCAGCGCCAGCTTCGCGCCCACGATGGCGCGCGCGAGGTGCTCGGCGTGCTCGCGTCGAATGAACTCGTCGTGCTCGGCGTGCGCGATGGTCACGGGGACGCGAATCTCGGCGAGTTCGCGGGTGCCGTAGTTCGGCTGCGTGCGTTGCATCGCACCGAGCGCATCGAGCAATGCTGGGAAATCTTCCGGGGACTCCGACAACTGCGCGTAGTCGGCCCGGTGACGTGAGAGGCAACGATCGATGGTCGGCGTGGGCGCGAATTCTTTCACGCCGGTCGGGTCCATGTTGCATGCGAAATAGAAAACGCCGGCCACGCACGCGGGCGTCTGGCGCGCCAGGACGAGACTCGTGCACGCGCCGTCGCTCCAGCCGACCAAGGCGGCGCGGGCGATGCCGAGTCGGTCGAGGACGGCATGCGCATCCGACGCGAGCAATTCGTAGCTGAACGGCCGCGCGTCGCGCGTGCTGCGTCCGTGGCCACGGGTATCGAGCGACACGACGCGATAGCCGGCGGCCAGCAGTGCGGGAATTTGGTGGCCCCAGTTGCCGCTGTGACCGAGTCCTCCGTGGAGGAGCAGAACGGCTGGCCCCGAGCCGAAGGAGGCGTGCCAGAGTCGCGCGCCGTCGTGCTCGAACTCGTCTTGCACGTCAGCGTCCGGCAAGGGCGGCGCGCCTGTGGCGGCGAATTTTTCGAGCGTGTCGTCGTTGAATTCCATGTGTTCAATGGGAGTCGACGAACGAACTCACGTCCATCGGACACTTGGAAAAGCGAACGCACCCAACCGGGACGGCTGAGTGACACGAGATCAATCCCGGCGCAGCGCCACGAGTGGATCGACTTTCGTGGCACGGCGTGCCGGCAACCAGCAGGCGAGGAGCGCGGCGAGCGCGAGAACGGTGGCGCTTGCAGCGAGGACGAGCGCGTCCGTCGGGTTCACTTGGTAGAGCATCTTGGCGAGCACTTTTCCCGCGCCGAACGTGAGCACCCAGCCGAGCCCGACGCCGACGAGGACCTGCCAAGCGCCTTGCTTGAGGATCAGCGCAAGGACGTCGCGACGCTGTGCTCCGATCGCCATGCGGATGCCGATCTCTCGCGTGCGTTGCGCGACGGCGTAGGCTTTCACGCCGTAAACGCCGATCACGGCCAGCAGGAGCGCAATCGCGCCGAAGGTGCCGAACAAGATCGCGCCGAAGCGCGCCAGCCAGACGCCGAAGTCGCGTTCGACGAACTGACTGAACGGCTTCACGAGGAGCACAGGCAGATCCGGATCGAAGGCGCGGAGTGCGACGCGAAGTGGCGTGATGGCGGCGGCGGTCGCGGCAGCGTCCGTCGTGGCATAGCGGACCAGAAGGTAGGCGCGACCGTCTTCTCCGGAGGCGTAGGGAACGAAGACGCGATCAGGCATGACCGCCCGCTTGGTGTTGTGGCGATGAGGCGCGCAGATGCCGACGATCTCTCTGGCCGTCGAACCGACGCGGATCTGCTGGCCGAGGGCGTCGCCGGCGGGGAAAAGTTTTTTGGCGAGCCCTTCGTCGATGATCGCCACGCGTCGGGTGGAGTCCTGAACTTCTGCTGCGGTGAAATCGCGGCCACGGATGAGTCGCACGCCGAGCGTGTAGAAATAACCGGTGGTGATCGCGGTGTTCGTGGCGGTCAGCGCCGGATTGGCCTGCGCATCGCCCGGTTCGGCGATCGCCTCCTGGACGCGGCGCACGCTGGTTCCGTTGTTGCGGAAGCTGTAGGGCACAAACGTGGCCGCCGCGGCGGACTGGACACGGGGTTGGCTGCTGATGTGCTCGAGCGCGGACAACAGCGAGCGTTGCGCGGCTTCGGGTGGCAGTTTCACGAGCGAGTAATCGAGTTCGAATGCGAGCGTGCCGGTGGTATCGAATCCCGGTTCGACGCTGCCGGCCTTGAGCGCGCCGCGCAGGAAGAGGCCGGCACTGAAGAGCAGGACCAGCGAAAGCGCGATTTGCGCCATGACGAGGCAGTGGCGGAGCGAGAAAAAATGGTGTGCGCGACCCGCCGCGGCGGATTCGTCGCTTTGCTGCTTGAGATCGTGCACGAGATCGGCGCGCGAGGCCTTGAGCGCTGGCCCGAGAGAAAAAAGGAGGATGGCGACGAGGCAGAGCAGGAACGTGACGGCGATCACCCGGGCATCGGGCTGCAGGTCGATTACCAGGGACTCGCTGTGCAGACTCGTCAGGGAGGTGAAGGATCGCACCAGCAGGTCGTTGCCCCAGACGCCGACGAGCAAACCGAGAACGCCGCCGGTGCCGGCGAGGACCAGTCCTTCGGCGAGGAGCTGGCGAATGATGCGCCAACGGGCGGCGCCGAGCGCGAGGCGCAAGGCGATTTCCTTGGCGCGACTGGAACCGCGCGCCAGAAGCATGTTGGCGAGATTAAGGCAGGCGATAAGCAACACGCAGCCCGACATGCTGAAAAGACCGATGGCCATCGGGACGGACGAGTCGCCGCCGCTCGGGTAGGTGCTCACACCTTGGCGCGAGGGCGCTTCGGCGTGAAGTTCCCGGGCTCCCGCGCGACTATCGGGGAGGAGAGCGGTCAGACGTTGCGCGAGCGAGGCGCGGTGGCCGGCAAATGTTTTTAACGAAACACCCGACGCGAGACGCGCGGTGAGAAGGAGGTCGTAGGCTTTCGGGTCGGAGAGATCGTGTCCGCCGGCGGAACTGAAAGTCGTGAAGACACCCAGCGGCACCCATAGATCGACGGTGGTAAGAATATTGAGACCCTCAAAACCCTCGGGGACGACGCCGATCACCGTGTAGGACTTTCCGTTTACGTTCAGCGTGCTCCCGACGAAATCGGCGCGCCCGCCTGCCCGTTGCCACGTGGCATAGCTGGCGACAACGACGGGGAGGTTGGCGTTGGGACGGCACTCGTCGGCGTTGAAGAACCGGCCGAGCGCCGGCTGCACGCCGAGCATCGAGAAATAGCCTTCCGAGATGAAGCAAGCCCGACTCCGGCGGATGCCCTCGGCTTGGTCGAGGCCGGCCGACGTCAATGAGGTGGCGGCGACGTCGGCAAACGTGTCCTTGGCCTCGCGCAGCGCCAGATACTCGGCGTTCGAGAACGCGCGGAAGTTTCGCTCGGCGCCCTGCCGGCCGTTGAAAAGATTCACGATTTCCGCGGGCCGCAACGGCACGAGCGGGCGGAGGACGACGGCATTGATGAGCGTGAAGACGGCGGAGTTCACGCCGATGGCGAGAGCCAGGGTTAAAACGGCGACCGCGGTGAAGCCGGGAGATTTTGCGAGTTGGCGGAGAGCGAATCGGAGATCGGCAAGCATCGGTGAGTAGGGTGGCGATTATTCAGTCCTTGCGCAGCGCCACGAGGGGATCGATGCGGCTGGCGCGGTGGGCCGGGAGCCAGCAGGCGAAGGCGGCGACGAGGACGAGAAAAACGGAAACGCCGACGAACACGATCGGGTCGGTCGCGCTGATTTCGTAGAGTTGCGCGCTCATGAGACGCGTGAGGACGAGCGAGGCCGCGATGCCGAGCACGAGACCGAGCGCGGTGAGGCGGAGGCCTTCGCGCAGGACGAGAGAAACGATCGAGGTGCGTGACGCGCCCAGCGCCATGCGCACGCCGATCTCGGAGGTGCGTTGCGCGACCGAGTAGGCGATGACGCCGTAGATGCCGAGCGCAGCGAGCACGAGGGCGAGCGCCGCGAAACCGCCGACGAGGCCCATGACGAGGCGCCGGTCGGAGATGGATTGCGACATGAGGTTTTCGAGCGGTTGGATCTGATCGACCGGGATGCCGCGATCGAGCGAGTGAATCGCGGCGCGAATCTCGTCGCGCAGGCTCGCGGCGGGGCGAGTCGAGCGGACGACGAAGCTGAAGAAGCCGTCGCCGAGCTGCGCCGCGGGGTAATAGAGTGCGTCGCCGGCGACCTGGTCGAGGCCGGTCGCGCGGACTTCGCCGACGACGCCGACGATCTCGCGCGGGATCGCGCCGAGGCCGGTGATGAGGCGGCGGCCGATGGGGTTTTCGCCGTGCGGGAAGAGGCGCTTGGCGGTCGAGGCGGAGATCAGCAGGACGTTCGGCCGGTCGCTGCGGTCGCGCCAATCGAAGTCGCGGCCCTGTTTAAGCGGGATGCCCATCGCGGCGAAGTAGCCGGGCAGGGTGTTGCTGCGGACGGCGAGTTTGCGCTCGTTGATCGGCGGGAGCGATTCGCCCTCGAGCGCAAACGGCGAGCGGGTGTTGCCGCCGGCGACGACGGGCAGATTGTTGATGCCGGAGACGGCGGCGACGCCGGGAATCGCGCTGAGGCGCTGGACGAGTTGCTCGTAGAACGCCGTCTGCGCGGGCGCGTCGGCATACTGCGCGGGCGAGAGCTGGACGTTGAACGTCGTGACGTGTGCGGCGTTGAAGCCGGGCGGCACGTTTTGCAGGCGAACGAAACTGCGGAGCAGCAGGGCGGCGCCGATGAGCAACACGAGCGACAGCGCGACTTCGCCAACGAAGAGGGCGGAGCGCAGGCGATTCGCGGAGCGGCCGCCGGTGTTGCCGCGCGTGGCGTCCTTGAGCGTCTCGTTCACGTCGGCTTGCGAGGCCTGCCACGCGGGCAGGAAACCCATACCGAGGCCGGTCGCGAGCGAGAGGAGGATCGCGAATGCGAGCACAGGCGCGTCGACGGAGATTTCTTGGGCGCGCGGGATGAAGTCCGCGGCGACCCGCGCAAGCGAATCGACGGCCCAGATCGCGAGCAGCGAGCCGGCGAGGCCTGCGGCGACGGCGACGAGTGTGCTCTCGGTCAGAAATTGCGCGACGATGCTGCGGCGGGTGGCGCCGAGCGCGGCGCGGATGGCGATCTCCTTGCGGCGCGAGGCGAGGCGCACGAGGAAGAGATTGGCGACGTTGGCGCAGGCGATCAGCAACACGAAGCCGACGGCGGCGAGGAGAACGAAGAACGTCGGACGTTGTCCGCCGACGAGGTCGTCCTGCAAGGTGCGCGCGAAGATGCCGCCGTTCGCGTCGACTTTTTCCGGGTGGGCGGCGGCGTAGGTGGCGGCGGCGCGTTTGAGCTGGGCGTCGAGCGTTTCGAGTGTGGCGCCGGGCTTGAGGCGGCCGTGCACGAAGAGATAGCCGGAGCCTTGGAGCATCAGTTCGCGCGGCAGCCCATCGAGCTCGAACGGCTTCGCAGCGAACACGTCGATGGCGTTGAAAGGAAAACCGAATTTGTCGGGCAGAATGCCGACGATCGTGTGCGGCACGTTGTTGAGCGTGAGCGTCTGGCCGATAGCGTCGGAGGCACGGTTGAACTGACGCTGCCAAAGTCCGGCGCTGATCAGCACGACGGGCGCGCCGCCAGCGCGGTCTTCTTCGGCGAGAAAGTTGCGACCGCGCTGCGTCGACACGCCGAGAACGGGAAAGAAGTTCTGCGTGACGCGCGCGGCGGTGAGCTGGAGCGGATCGCCGCGACCGGTGAGCGTGAAGGCGGTGCCGGTGAACGCGGAGAGCGATTCGACGGCGTCGACGTTGTCGCGGAAATGCTCGTAGCGCGGCCAGGAGAGGTTGGCTTGGTCTAGCCCGCGGTCGGCGAAGGCGCCCCAGACGCGCACGAGGCGCGACGACTCGGCGAAGGCGAGCGGGCGCAGGAACAGCGTGTTGATCGCGGAGTAGATCGCGACGTTGGCGCCGATGCCGAGAGCGAGAGTGGCGAGCGCGACGAGCGCGAAGCCCGGGGATTTCGCGAGCGAGCGGAGCGCGAGGCGGACGTTCGTGGTCATGCGTGCGTGGGCGCGGTTGACGAGACGAGGGGAGCGCGGGTTTCGGCGGTAGGGCCGGTTTCAACCGGCCCAAACGATTCGTGCATGGATGCAGGCCGGCTGAAGCCGGCCCTACTGCCGGAGCGCGGGCGAAAAGAACGAAAAACAAAAGCGGAGGGCGCCGGGGTTCGCCTTCGCCTCGAGAGCCCGACCACTGAGAAGGGCCGTTCGAGGCGGGGCGAAATGCGTGGGTGGCGCCGCTCCGCTGTTTGAGCTATGGACTGAGAAGAACTGCCAAGGCGAAAGCCTTACTGCTTCCGCTACGATGGGTGGCGTTCGGCGAAGGGCGAAAGCCTTACGGCTTCCGCTACGAGGCGGCCGCCGAGTTAGTGCGTCGGGTCGGACTCGACTTGCTCTTCGACGACGCGGCCGTCGAAGACGTGGATCGTCCGCTCCGAGTGGCGCGCGAAGCGGGCGTCGTGCGTGACCATGACGATCGTCGAGCCGGTCTTGTGGAGATTGTGCAGGAGTTCCATGACGGCGTCGCCGTTCTTGGAGTCCAAGTTACCGGTCGGTTCGTCGGCGAGGAGGACGGCGGGCGAGCCGGCGAGGGCGCGGGCGACCGCGACGCGCTGCTGTTGACCACCGGAGAGCTGCGACGGGAGATGCTTGGCGCGGTGGCCCATGCCGACCTTCTCGAGCGCTTCGGTGACGCGCTGTTTGCGCTCGGCGGCGGGCATACCGCGGTAGGTGAGCGGGAGCTCGACGTTTTCGTAGACCGTCAGGTCGCCGATGAGGTTGAACGACTGGAAAATGAAACCGATCTCGCGGTTGCGGATGCGGGCGCGCTCGGGGAGCGTGAGGCCGTGCACGGGGCGGCTGTTGAGGTAGTAGGTGCCGTCGCTCGGCGTGTCGAGGAGACCGAGGATCGAGAGGAGCGTGGATTTGCCGCAACCCGACGGGCCGGCGATGGAGACGAACTCGCCTTTGAAGATCTCCATGTGGATGCCGGAGAGGGCGTGCGTCTCGACCTCGTCGGTCAGGAAGACTTTGGTGACGCCCTCGAGTTTGATCAGGGATGTGTTTTCAGTGGTCATTGGGGAGTGGAAATTTTGGATTCTCGATTTTCGATTTGGCCCCGGGGGCGACGTGGTTGGTGGGAATTGCGAGGATTACACGCGGAAAGGGTAGGAGGTTACGGGAAATTTCGGAAAATTATCCGGCGTGCAGTGCTCACTCGGGCGAGTCGGTGGCGATGACGACGCTGAGGAGCGAGAGAATGACGAGGGCAGCGAGCATCGGTGGTTCGGGAATCGAAAATCGAGAATCGAAAATCCAAAATCAGTTGAGCCGGATGCGGTCGTTCGCGTCCCACGGGGACATGTCGGAGAGGATGACGCGGTCGCCGGGTTGGAGGCCCTGGACAATTTCGATGGTGTTGACCGAGCTGCGGCCGAGCTGCACTTGCGTGCGAACGGCGTCGTTGCTGGCGGGATCGAGCTTGAAGATGCCGACGGTGCTGCGCTCTTGGCCGAAGGCCGGGCGGCCGACGTAGACAACGTCGTTGAGGCGCTCGAGTTCGATGGTGCCGTCGACCGAGAGGTCGGGGCGGGCGCCGCGCGGGAGCTGGCCTTCGATGCGGACGTCGACGAGCACCGTGCCATTCTGCACGGCGGGGTCGATGCGGGCGACTTTGCCTTCGACGACGCCGTTGCGCGTGTCGATTTGCGCGAGCTGGCCGATGGCGATGTCCTTGGCCTGCGTTTCGGCGATGCGAACTTCGGCCTTCAGCTTCGTCGGGTCGGCGACGCGGGCGATGTTGGTGCCGGGCTGGACTTGCGCGCCGACTTCGACGGGGAGCGCGGAGAGCACGCCGCTCATCGAGGAGCGGACCTTGAGCGCGTCGAGTTCCTCGGCGCGGAGCTTGGCGAGGGAGCGGAGACGCTCGACTTCGGCCTCCTGGACGGCGAGCTGCGGCTTGATCGACTGCTGGGAAAAGGCGTAGCGCTTCTGCTCGATGGCGTTTGTGTTCGCGGCCTGCGCGGCGGTGGCCTGCGTGAGGCGGAGTTCGAGTTCGGAGACGAGGCCGTCGCGGAAAAGTTGTTCGCGCACCTCGGCCTGGAGCTTGGTGGTTTCGAAATCGGATTTGGCGCGCGCGGCGGTCGCTTCGGCTTGGAGGAGCTGCGATTCGAGTTGGACGCGGAGGTTGGAGAGCTGGGCTTCGGCGGCGCGGAGCTGCGAGTCGGCGTTGGCGGCGGCGGAGACGACGTCGGGGTTCGTCAACTCGAGGATAAGCGTGCCGGGTTCGACGATGGCGCCGGGGCGGATGATGATCTTGTCTACGCGACCTTGGGTGCGGGCGGCGATCCAACGGATTTCCTCCGGGACGAGCGTGCCGAGGCCGCGGACCTGGCGGACCATCGGGCCGCGCTTCACGGTGTCGATCCACACGAGATTGCGTTCGACCGTGGGAGCGGCGGGCTTGAGACGGGCGAGGACGACGGTGATGCCGACGAGCACCAGACCGGCGACGACTCCGTAAACGATGCGCTTCTTGCGCTTCTCTTTGGCGGCGTTGGGGCGGGGAATATCCATTGCGAAGTTCGGAAAATCTGCCGCCTTATCGCACCGCTCGTGCCAAGGAAGCGACAAGCTTTAAGGTGTTGGCTTAAAGCGGGAAGTGCGCGGGGTCAGAATCGCGACCGAAGCGCGCCAGAGCGAAGACGGGATGTCGGCGTCCCGAAAACGGGAAAGGGAAATAAGGGCGAAGCCGCACGCGCGTGTTGGTTCCTCCCAAGGGCCAGGCGATGAATTGTGCGCACCCACGTCAAGGGGCAGAGCGCGCAAATGGGAGCTATTGCCTTGCAGGTTCTGGAGTGACAGTGACTCGCTTCTCTTTATCTGGACTCTCTTTGATTTGCTGGTCGGCAAATGAAACGGAGGGCAATAGAAATACCCCGTGTTTCCCCCGAGCGGTTAGGTTCGCGATCACCTCACGCGCTGTTCCGTAGAGGATGGTGGGACACGTAACCGCCACCAAACGCAGATGCTGCGGTTCTTCCATCACCGGAAGAACCGTGAAGATTCCTTCAATCTTCACCGCTCCAACATATTGAATGGGCTGTTCGTCAGGAGACTTGAAGCGCACCACAAGTTCGACGAGCCACTGTTTCATGTTATCTTCGTTACGACCGTAATTGATCTCAGTGGTAACGTTGACCTTGGTCTGAAACGGGCCCGGTGTCGGGGCCGGCTTCAATTCGAAATCCCCAACGAATAGCGAGTTAAGCTGCAACGGCGAGTTCTGCATAAGAAGCAACTGGCACGGATGGAAGCTTAGTGGGAGTATAGGTTTGCTCTATCGCATGGGCATTGGGGGCCACTGGCGTGATCGTTTCTTGTTTCACAATGGGAGGCGCATAGTCGCGCCAATGCGAAACAGCCCCTTCAGGTTGAAGATGGAAGCGCAGTTCAGAACTAAGTGCACGGGCCACGCGGACCATCGTGCGCAGCGTGAAATTGTTACTCCCACCGATCAGTTTGGAAACGTATGCGGGAGCCACCTCGAGGCGCCGGGCGAGTTCCCCCTTCGAGAGGTTCAGCGCGTTCATGCGCTGAACGACTTCGTTTGTGTAGTCCAGGATCGCAAGTTCCTCGGAATACACTTGGGTCGGAGCGACATCTCTGAGGATCTGCTCCGGAGTCCGGTTATTCATGTTCGGTTTCATGGATTAAGTTGCCTGCCTTTTTTGCTGCTTCGTAGCGTCGCTTCCAATCGTGAGCCAAGTCGAGTTCGTCTGTGCGTGTTCGCTGGGCCTTCTTGATTGTCCCATGCGTGCAGACGATCAAACGGCCGTCATCGAAAAAACAGAAGAGCCGAAGGCCACCTGCTGATTTAAACTCAAAGAGCTGATCGGTTGCTGTGAGGTGCTTGAATTTTGATGCGATTGGCGGCGGACCATACCGCGCCGAATATTCCAAAAGGGCGGCGAGTCGCTCCAAATACTCAGGATTGATGTCTTTGCATCCTGCGATGAAGTCCAAGACTGGACATGATAGGGAGCCGTCTGTTCGCCGCTCGCCGACAGCCACGATGCGATACCTGTAATGTGCTTCGCCACGGATTGGTTTGGTGATTAACGGCACAATTAACCTTTAAGTTAAATTGGACAAGCGCGAAACCGTGGAACTACTAAAGCAAGAAGACAGAGGAAACGCAAGCTCCTCTACCAGAGAGCAAAGCCCAAATAGATATGCCACAGCGACCAAGCGTCATGCGTTGTTTGCCTGTCAGACGGAAACCTAGAAGTTGTTGAAATCAGTCTCAGGGCAAAGCGGTCGGACTGAGCCAGATCGGAGTCTCCGTGGGCACGGATTTGGCTCTCTGTGTTTCGGTCCTTTTCAGATGGAGGATTCTTCGCTCCGCTCCCGCTGCGGGCGAGCGATCCGCGCATTGGCCGTTGATCGGCGGTGTGTGCGCGAGCGTCACACCGGCAGCCGCAGCCGCGCTACGCAGCCGGTCGTGTCGGTGCGGTTTTCGAGCGTCAGCGAGCCGCCGTGGTTTTCGGCGATTTGGCGGCAGAGGACCAGGCCGATGCCGGAGCCGGAGGGCTTCGTCGTGAAGAAGGGCACGAAAAGATTCTGCGAGTTGGCGAGGCCGGGGCCGTCGTCTTCGATGAAAACTTCGACGGCGCCGGGCAACTCACGCCAGCCGGCGCGGACGCAGCAGGTGGGCTCGCCGGGTTGACCGGCTTCGGGGCGAGCTTCGACGGCGTTCTTGATGAGGTTGATGAAAACCTGTTCGAGCTGCGCGGCGTCGGCGTTGAGCTCGCGCTCGGGGCCGGGGACGATCTCGACTTCCGTGCGCGTCTCCAGCGAGGCGACGCGGCGGAGGAGCGGGCCGAGTTGCACAGGGTGTTTCGTCGGCGGCGGGAGCTTCGCGAGTCGCGCGTAGGACTGCATGAAGCGGTTCAGGCCTTCGGCGCGCGCCTCGATGATCTCGAGTCCGCCGCGCATGTCGTCTTCCCAATCGTCGGCGCGCTTGTCGCGACGCAGCATCGCGCCGAGCGAGCCGGCGATGGATTTGATCGGCGCGAGGGAGTTGTTGAGTTCGTGGCCGATGACCCGCACGAGGCGCTGCCAGGCTTTGAGTTCCTCTTCGCGGAGCGGTTGGCTGAGGTCGGCGATGACGACGAGCGAGTGGGGCAGGCCGCCTTCGCGGAACATGGTGCGGCGCATCCCCCAGCGACCGGCGCCGCCGGGGAACGTGCGGTTGAGCACGCGCGTGGGATCGCCGCCGAGGCAGTCGACCATGTCGAGTTCCTTGGCGTCACGACCGAGGATGCGCTCGGCGGGTTGCGCGAGCAGTTCCTGGCCGGCGCGGTTGACGAGGCGGAGCGTCTCGTTGCCGTCGAAGGCGAAGATCGCGACGTCGATTTCCTCCATGACGGTGCGGAGGAGCGCGGTGGCTTCGAGGGCGCCGAGGCGTTGTTCCTGGAGGACGCCGCCGAGGAGATTGATCTCGGACATGACGTCGCCGAGTGGCTCGTCGCGGTTGGCGCCGCGAGCGCGCGTGGAGAAATCGCCTTCGCGCAGCGCGGTGAGGAGATTGGCCATCGTCTGGAGCGGGCGCGTGACGATTTCGCGGACGGCGAGCGCGTAGCCGAGCCAGAAGCCGAGGATGATGAGGCCGAAGGTCCATTGCCGCTTTGCGTCCATCTCGGTGGACCGATCGAACATCAGCCACAGCGCGAGGAGCACCGCCGGCAGGCCGGAGAGCAGCGTGTAGACGAAGACGCGGTTCTCGTGGGCGAGGCGGGATTTTTTCGGAGGAGCCATCAGCGGCGATTGCGGATCGCGGAATGCGGATTGCGGAACGATCGAGCGGGGGCGATGCCGGACACGGACGGGAAGAGATTCGTCTGGAGGTGGAGCGCGTTGACCTCAACGCGCTTTCCGCGAGCGAGGACCGAGCAGCGCGTTGGGGTCAACGCGCTCCACCTCGGCATCGTCCGCGTTTCGTCTGATGTTTCGGCGGGCACGTCTGGCAGGGAAAAATCCGCATCCGAGTTCCGCAATCCGCAATCGTCAGAGTCCGTAGCGTTCCAGGCGGCGGTAGAAGGCGCTGCGGCTGAGGCCGAGTTGTTCGGCGGCTTTGCGGGCGTTGCCGTCACAGCGGGCGAGCGTCTTCTTGATGAGGAATCCTTCGACTTCCTCGAGGCTCATGTCCTCCAGGCGCGGCGCGGCTTGGCCGGCGTTGAGGCCGAGGTCCGGACCGCGGACGACTTTGCTCTGCGCCATCAACACGCCGCGTTCGACGGCGTGGTCGAGTTCGCGGACGTTGCCGGGCCAGGCGTAGTCGCGCATCGCTTCGAGCGCGCTGTCGTCGAAGCCGGTGATCGGTTTCCGGTAGCGCTCGACGTGGCCCTTGAGGAAATGCTGGGCGAGCAGCGCGATGTCCTCGCGGCGCTCGCGCAGCGGCGGGAGGTGAATGTGAATCGTGTTGAGGCGGAAGAGCAGGTCCTGGCGGAACTTGCCGGCGGCGACTTCGGTTTGGAGGTCGGCGTTGGTGGCGGAGACGAGGCGGACGTTGACGCGATACGTGCGCGAAGAGCCGACGCGCTCGAGTTCGCCGGTTTCGAGCACGCGTAGGATTTTCGCCTGCTGGCTCATCGGGATGTTGCCGATTTCGTCAAGGAAGAGCGTGCCGCCGTCGGCGAGTTCGAAGCGGCCGGCGCGATCGGTCTTCGCGTCGGTGAACGCGCCGCGGACGTGGCCGAAGAGTTCGCTTTCGAACACGCCTTCGGGGAGGCCGCCCATGTTGACCGAGATGAAAGGTTTTCCGGCGCGCACCGAGACGGCGTGCAACGCCTGCGCGACGACGCCCTTGCCGGTGCCGTTTTCGCCGGTGATGAGGACGTTGGCGTCCGAGGGGCCGACGCGTGAGATGACTTCGAGGACCGGGCGCATCGAGGGCGATTGCGCGATGAGATTCGGGCCGCCCTTGCCGCGGAGGATTTGGTTTTCCTGCTCGAGGCGCTGGTAGGCGCGCACGGCGCTCGCGAGTTCGATCTGGTTTTTGACGATCGCGATCAGACGCGGGTTGTCCCACGGCTTCGTGACGAAATCCTTGGCGCCGCGGCGCATCGCCTCAACGGCGACTTCGACGCTGGCCCACGCGGTCATGACGACGACGGGAAGCGTGGAGTCGGCTTGCTGGAGTTTCGCGAGAAGATCGAGGCCCTCTTGGCCGGAGGTGGTGTCGCGGGCGTAATTGAGATCGATGAGCGCGAGCGCGTAGTCGCGTTGCTCGACGGCTTTCATGACCGAGCCGGGCGACTTGGCGGTATCGATAAGATAGCCCTCGGCCTTCAGGAGGAGGCGGAGGGCTTCGAGAACATCAGGTTGGTCGTCCGCAACGAGAATGCGGTGGGGCGCGGGATCGTTGGCTGCCATTTTCGGGTTAGTGACTCGCGGGGCGGCGAAAGAGTCAATTCTGCCTTCGCGGAGGCGTGGGCGAGGTGGACCGCGTTGACCTCAACGCGGTCGCGCGAGAACGCGTTGGGGTCAACGCGTTCCACCTCGATCTACTCAGGCGGCGACGCGCTCGACGATGGCGGAGCGGCGGCGGATGCCGTAGGCAGTAGTGCGCGGGCCGGTCGGGAGGGCGACGCGGGCGAGCGGCGCCTTCACGGTGAGCGGGCGGATGGCGCGCGCGTAGTCGGCGATCGTGATGCCGACAATCGCGAGGCTCGCGGCGGCGGCGAAAACGATTTCGGCGGGGACGGCGGCGAGGAACGCGGCGTTGGAGAGCTTGGCGGCGACGGAGCCGATGGTCGCGGTGGTGAGGATGAGCGAGAGCGTGGTTTTCATGGAGAATCAGTTGGTTGTTGGTCGCTCTATCGCAGTGCGCGTGCCAAGGGGCGGGCGGGGAAGATAAGCGCGCCGGTTCCAAGTAGATAGAGCGCGGCGGCGAAATTTTGCCGCGAGCGGCGGTTAGATTTTCGCGCTGTTTTCAGGCGCGAGCGGGATGCGGCATTCCCGCGAGTGGGACGGCGCGCCTTGGCTGAGCGGCCAGGGAATTTTCGATTTTGGAATCTCGATTTTCGATTGGGTCAGCGCTCACCGGAACGGACGAGATTTCGCGAAACGAGTCTTCGTGTCGCTGCGCTCGAACGCGGCCACACGCCGCCGCCGCCCGGTTCAAAAATCGAGAATCGAAAATCTCGCCAGTCACTCGTATCTCAGCGCTTCGATTGGGTCGAGGTCGGCGGCTTTGCGGGCGGGGTAGAAACCGAAGAAGACGCCGATGGCGGCGCTGAAAATAAAAGAGCCGATCACCGCGGTGCTCGACACGAGCACCGGCCAGCCGTTCAGCTTCGAGATGAGTTGCGAGCTGCCAACGCCGAGCAGGATGCCGAGGATGCCACCCATCATCGAGAGGATGATCGCCTCGGTGAGAAACTGCAGCAGCACGTCGCGGCCGTGCGCGCCGACGGCGAGGCGAATGCCGATCTCGCGCGTGCGCTCGGTCACGGACACGAGCATGATGTTCATGATGCCGATGCCGCCGACGATGAGCGACACGCCGGCGATGGCGCCGAGGAGGACGGTCATCGTCTTCGTCGTGGCGGTGGCGGCTTCAGCGAGTTCTTGCTGATTGCGCACGGTGAAGTCCGGCTCCTTGCCGTTGCGGCGCTGTTGGAGGAGATCGGTGATGTCTTGCTGGATGCGCGCCATCTGGTCGGGGCTCGCGGCCTGGATCGTGATCGAGTTCAGGAACGGCCGGCGCGCGATGCGCTTGAGGTGGCTCGTGTAGGGCACGATCACGATGTCGTCCTGATCCTGGCCGAAGAAATTGAAACCTTTCGGCGCGAGCACGCCGACGACTTTGAAGGGGATGTTGCGGATGCGGAGCGTCTGGCCGATGGCTTCGTCGCCTTGGAAAAGTTGGTCGGCGACCGTCTTGCCGATGACGCAGACTTTCGCGGCGCTGCGCACGTCGGAGTCGGTGAACATCGTGCCGTCGGCGATGTTCCAGAGGCGGATGTCGAGGTAGCTGACGTCTTCGCCTTGCACGTTCGTGCTCCAGTTCTGGCCGTTGGCGAGAATCTGAGTGCGGTCGCGCATGTCGGGGCTGAGGTTGGCGACGCCGGCGACTTCGTTGCGGATGGCCATGGCGTCCTCGACGGTGAGCGTGCTCGCGCTGCCGAAGCCGCCGCGCACGCCGCCCTGGGTGAAGTTGCCGGGGAAAACCGAAATGATGTTCTGGCCGAGGCTGGCGATCTGACCTTCGACCTGGGACTTCGCGCCGTTGCCGATGCTGACCATCGCGATCACGGCACCGACGCCGATGATGATGCCGAGCGCGGTGAGGACCGAGCGCAGCAAATTGCGGCGCAGCGCGCGCAGGGCGACGGTGATGGTGTTCAGCAAACGCATGGGGAAATTGCGGATTTCGGAGTGCGGATTGCGGAATGAGCGGCCGGAGTGAGCTTAGGCGTGTGACGGAAGTCTTGGTTGCCGTCGCCGTCGCAATGTCGGCGCGTTCTGTCTCCGCCAAGGCTTCGGCCGACAAGGAAGGACCGTCCGCCGTTTCCGGTGGGCCAATCCGCAATCTGAAATCCGCAATCCGCATTCATGTTCAGTCGGTCAGTTTCGCTGCGGCTTCGGCTTCCTGGAGTTTGCGCAGCTCTTCGGTGGCGACGAGGCGGTTCTCGACTTGCACGTCGCTGACGAGGCGGCCGTCGCGCATGATCAGGTTGCGTTTGCAGTAGCGGGCGATGTCGAGTTCGTGCGTGACCATCACGATCGTGATGCCTTGCGCGTTGAGCTTCTGGAACACGCCCATGATCTCGACGGAGGTTTTCGAGTCGAGGTTGCCGGTCGGCTCGTCGGCGAGGAGGATTTGCGGGTCGTTGATGAGGGCGCGGGCGATGGCGACGCGCTGCTGCTGGCCGCCGGAGAGCTGGCTGGGGAAATGGTCCGCGCGCGGGGCGAGGCCGACGAGTTCGAGATTTTTCTGCGCGCGGTCGCGCATCTCGCGCGAGCTGAGTTTGCGCGCGCCGTAGAGCATGGGCAGCTCGACGTTCTCGAGGGCGGTGGTGCGCGAGAGGAGATTGAAGCCCTGGAAAACGAAACCGAGTTTCTGGTTCCGGATGTCGGCGAGCTGGTTCTTCTCGAGCTGAGAAACGTCGGTGCCGTCGAGCAGGTAGCGGCCTTTCGTCGGACGATCGAGGCAGCCGAGCAAGTTCATCAACGTGGACTTGCCGGAGCCAGAGGCCCCCATGACGGCGACGAAATCGCCGCGTTCGATCTGTAGCGAGACGCCGCGGACGGCGTGCACGGGCACTTCGCCTGAGTGGTAGATCTTGTGGATCTCCGCGAGGTGGACGACGGCGGGCATGCTCAGAAACGGCGGCCGCCACCGAAAGGATTCGCGGCGGGACGCGAGGAGGACGCGGACGTGGGGACGGTGACGCTCGTCACCACAACGTCGCCTTCCTTGATGCCATCGATGATCTCGGTGGCGGTGCCGTCGGTGATGCCGGCTTTGATCGTCAATTCTTCGAGCGATTGGTCCGGGGCGACGCCGACGAGTTTGTAGATTTTGCGCGTGGTGACGACCACCTCGCCGGGACGGGCGGCGGCGGGCGCGTCGGCGACCGGGAGGCCGGCTTCGGCCATGCGTTTGCGGAGTTGCTCGCGTTGTTCGGGCGTGGGCGGTCCGTTGCGGAAATCGATGCCGAGTTCGGCGGTGATTTCGCGCATCTTCTGCCGCTGTTCGGGAGTGAGGTTGGCAAACATTCCGCCGCCGCGGCGGCCGCCGCCCTGACCGTCGCCGCCCACCTTGGCGGCGCGCGGCTCTTTTTTCTCATCGGGTTCGACCTTGCCGGCGGCATCGTGCTTCGGCGCGGCCGGCGCATCTTCGCGTTTTACGGCGACGGTTTCGGGGACGCGGAGGCGCAACGCGGAGTTGGGAACGCGAATGACGTTGTCGCGACGCGCGACGATGATCGAGACGTTCGCTGTCATGCCGGGGCGGAGCTTCTGGTCGCGGTTGTCGACCGAGATGATCGTGTCGTAGGTGACCACGTTGCTGGTGGTTTTGGGCGCGTTGCGCACCTGCACGACTTGACCGCGGAACGAGCGATTCGGAAACGCGTCGACGGTGAACGTGACGTCCTGTTTCTCGGCGACGCTGCCGACATCGGCTTCGGCGACGGCGGCGGTGATCTGCATTTTCGAGAGATCGTTCGCGATGGTGAAGAGGACGGGGGCGTTCAGGCTGGCGGCGACGGTTTTGCCTTCTTCAGTCTGCTTGTTGATCACGATGCCGTCGATGGGTGAGGTGATCGTGCAACGTTCGAGGTCGACCTTGGCGTTCTCGACGGTGGCGCGCGCGGTGACGAGCGCGGCGTTGGACTGCTGGAGCTGCGCGAGGGCCTGGTCGTATTCCTGGCGGGTGACGAGTTTCTGCGCGTAGAGTTCTTTGACGCGCTCGGTGTTGACCTTTTGGAGCGAGTTCGACGCTTCGGCGGAGGCGAGGTTGGCTTCGGCTTGGCGGAGCTTTTGCTGGTAGGTCGCGGGGTCGATCTCGGCGAGCTTGTCGCCTTTTTTCACGGGCGAGTTGAAGTCGACGTAGAGCTTCTGGATGAGGCCGGAAATCTGGGAGCCGACGTCGACGCTGATGACGGAGTCGAGCTGGCCGGTCGCCGTGACCTGTTGGAGGATGTCGCCGCGAGCGATCGTGGTCGTCGTGAATTCCGGCGCGCTTTCGGCGCGGGTGCGAGCCGCATAGTAATACCAGCCGGCGCCAGCGACACCGAGCACAACGAGGAGCAGCAGAAGTTTCTTCATGCGAAGCGGAGAAAGGGAGAGGTGAGCGAAGCGATCCGCGGAGGGAAGGCAACTTCCCGCCGCGACTGCGCCGCCACCGCTGAGACGCCGTGTTCGTCGCGAAGGTTTCACGGTTTGAGGCTTTCCTGTTGCCCCGTAGAGACGGGCAGAGTTTTTTTCCGCGCACTCCATGAAATCCCTGAAGCACCTCCTCTCCACGCTGGTGTTGGCGGCGACCGTGGCCGCGCTGGCGCAGGAGCAACCCAAAGAAAAAACCGCCGACGCCGAACGCAAAGGCCCCGGAGCCGATCCGAAGCCCGCTCCGGCGGCACCGGCAGCCACGGTCGCTCCCGAAAAAGATCCGACGCCGTCCGTCACCGAAGGCGAAGTGACGATCGGCGGCAAAGTCGTCCGCTACAAGGCGACCGCCGGCTACCTCGTGCAACGCGACGAGAAGGGCGCGCCGAAGGCGAACATCTTCTACGTCGCCTACACGAAGGCGGACGAGAAGGACGTGGCGAAACGTCCGGTGACGTTCTCGTTCAACGGCGGCCCCGGCGCGGCGTCGGTGTGGCTGCACCTCGGCGGACTCGGTCCGAAGCGTGTCGTGATGACCGACAACGGCGGCGCGGTGTCGGCGCCGTATCGTTACGAGGACAACGCGTGCTCGTGGCTCGACGAGACGGACCTCGTGTTCATGGACCCGGTGTCGAGCGGCTTCAGCCGCGCGGCGAAGGAGCAGGATCCGAAACAATTCCACGGCTTCACCGGCGACCTCGAGTCGCTCGCGGACTTCATTCAGGTATGGACGACGCGCAACTCGCGCTGGCTCTCGCCGAAATTCCTCGTCGGCGAGAGCTACGGCACCACGCGCGTCAGCGCGCTCTCCGAGCGGCTGCAGCAGAAATACGACCTCTACGTGAACGGCGTGATGCTCGTGTCCTCGATTCTGAATTTCCAGACGGCGCGCTTCGCTCCGGGCAACGACGACCCGTATCCGTTGTTCCTGCCGACCTACACGGCAACGGCGTGGTATCACAAACGGCTCAAGGGCGATTGGGCGCAGACGCTGGCGGGCGCGTTGAAGCGCGCCGAGGAATTCGCGGCGCGCAACTACACGCTGGCGCTCATGCAAGGCGATGCGCTCGCCGCGGCGGACCGCGACGCGATCGCGGCCGAGCTCGCGGCGTTGACCGGCCTCTCGCTCGACTACGTGAAGAAGCAGAACCTGCGCGTGAGCATCGGGGAATTCATCCGCGAACTGCGGCGCGACGAGGGGATCGTGGTCGGCCGCCTCGACAGCAGCATCACCGGCGTGCTCGACGAGAGCGGCGACGGCGACGGCGGACCGGGCGGTGGGCGCGGCAATTTTTTCGATCCGAGCATGGAGGCGATCCGCGGGCCTTACGCGGCGGCGATGAACGACTACGCGCGCAACGTGCTGAAGTTCGAAACCGATCTGCCTTACGGCGTGCTCGTGAACGTCCAGCCGTGGAGCTACAAGAACGTCGAAAACACCTACCTCGACACGAGCGCGATGCTGAAGAACGCGATGGTGCGGAATCCCGCGATGAAGGTCTGGGTGGCGAACGGCTACTACGATCTCGCGACGCCGTATTACGCGACGGATTGGACGTTTCGCCACATGCACCTGCCCGAGCCGGTGCGGAAGAACGTCACCATGACCTACTACGAGGCCGGCCACATGATGTATACGCACGTCGACTCGCTGAAGAAGCTGAAGGCGGACTTCAGCAAATGGATACGGGCGACGCTGGATGGGCAGAAAGGGAAGTGACGATGAACTGAGTCGGCGCGTGGGCCAGCGCGCCACAGAAGGGAACAGCCTCCTTACGTCGGCTGCTACGAAGCGAAGTAGCAGCCGACGTGAGGAGGCTGAAAAAACACACGAAGGAGGCACAACTGGCTCATGAACTCGCAACCGAACACGCCGCGCGGCTACCTGCCGCGTCTGCCGGTAGAGCACTACCGCGGCCAGGCGATCGTTTTTTGGACGCACACCGTCGCGCTTCGCGCGACCGGCTGGCTGGACGAGTGCTTTCACGCCGCGTTTCGCGAGACGATGTTGCACGCGGCCGTGCGTGAGCAATTGCTCTGTCCGGTATACGTGCTGATGCCCGATCACCTGCATCTGCTTTGGATGGGCGTGGCGGAAGAGTCGGATCAGCGCGTGGCGACACGATTCTTGCGCGAAACGTTGGCGCCAAGTTTTTCGACCGCGAAGCTCCAACATCAACCGCACGATCATGTATTGAAAGAAGCGGAGCGGCAACGCGGGGCGTTTGTCGCGACGTGCGCATACGTCCTCGAAAACCCGGTGCGCGCTGCGCTCTGCTCTCGACGCGAGGACTGGCGTTTCAGCGGTTGCATCGTTCCAGGGTATCCAAGACTCGATCCACGCGT
Source organism: Opitutia bacterium (assembly GCA_016187945.1). GTDB lineage: Bacteria > Verrucomicrobiota > Verrucomicrobiia > Opitutales > Opitutaceae > Didemnitutus. The sequence goes on along the minus strand of JACPIT010000001.1, from coordinate 366,201 downwards.
GCCGGAGTTTTGGGAGCGGTTCTGGGCGATCTACAATGCGTGCGTTGCGCGCGGACGTCCGGGTAAAATGCAGACGAAGACAGCCGACTAACGTCGGCTGCTACGGGCGAATTTCGTAGCAGCCGTCGTGAGACGGCTGGGAACCGCGCTTCGGTTCAGTTTCCCGGCGTCCTCCATGATTTCACCGTCTTGTCCGGCAGCGGGGGCGGCGTGGGGGCGAGGTGCTTCGGGTTTTTCGCGATCAGTTCTTGCAGGCGCTTGATCGCGGCTTCGAGTTGGGCGTCCTCGCCGCGGAAGGCGCGGGCGGGGTTGTTGTCGACGAGGATGTCGGGCGTGAAGCCGTCGCCTTCGATCACCCAGCCTTCGCCGGGGATGAACGAACCGAACTCCGCCGCGCGCGCGAGGCCGCGGTCGACGAGGAAATTCGAACCGCTGAGCCAAATGCCGCCGCCCCAGGTGCGCACGCCGAGCGTGTCGCCGAGTTTCAGGTGACGGATCGCGTTGGCCATCGTCTCGCCGTCGGAAGCGGTCCAGGCGTCGACGAGCACGACGAGGTGGCCGCGAAACGCGCTTTGCAGATGCGGGAACGGCACGCCGTCGCGCGTGCTCCACCACATCCACGCGGGGCGCATCAGGCGCGAGACCATCCAACTGTCGATGTTGCCGCCGCGGTTGTGGCGCAGATCGAGGATGAGACCGCCCTTGTTGGCCACGGCGTAGTATTGGCGGACAAATTCGTAGTAGTTGTCCGTGCCCATCGCGCGGATGTGTGCGTAGCCGATCGCGCCGGCGGACTTTTTGTCCACCTCGAGACGGCGCGTGTATTCCCAATCGGTGTAGCGGAGGCCGGCGGCCGCTGCCGGGCTCACGGGCGCGACGACGCGCGAGAACAACTCGCCGCCGTTCGCGGGCTTCAACGTGAGCAGCACCTGGCGGTTGGCCTGGTTGCGCAAGAGCGCGGCGGCGTCGGGCACGGCGAGCGTCGGCGTGCCGTTGATCTCGACGATCACGTCGCCTGCTTTGATACCGAGGCCGGGCTTCAGGAGCGGTCCGCGGCGTTCGAGGAACTCGGGGTCGCTCTGATAGATGTAGTCGAGGCGATAGCCGCCGGCGGCCTCGTCGCGCGACCAGCGGGCGCCGAGCGAGGCGACGGCGATCTGCGGTTCGATCTCGCGAACAACGCCGCCGCGCGCGTCGGTGTGCAGCGCGGAGAGTTCGCTGATCATGTAGTTGAGCACGTCGTCGAGTTCGGCGCGGTCGGTGACGCGATCGACGAGCGGGAGGTGCTTGTCGAGGTTGGCGCGCCAGTCGACGCCGTGCATGTTTTTCGCGTAGAAATAATCGCGGTGCAGGCGCCACGCGTCGGTGAACATCTGGCGCCAGGTCTCGCGCGGCGCGTAGGGAAAACGGAGCGCGCCGAGGTTGACGCGCGACTTCGCGACGTCGCTCGCGGGGCGCGGCGCGGCGTCGATGATCGCGAAGCTGTCTGTCTGGCGAACGAGCAGCTTCTTGCCGTCGAGCGCGAGGCGGTAGCCGCCGATGCCGCCGAGCACGGTCGTGGTCTCGACATCCTTGTTTTTGATTTCGATCGCGAGGAGACGGTTCGAGTTCGGGCCGTCGGCGCCGGCATCGGCGTCGGTCACGAATACGGCTTTGTCGTTCACGGTGAGGTTGCCGTAGTTGCCGGGACCGACGGGGACTTCCCAGAGGCGGTCGGCGATGCCGTCGAGCGCGACCTTCACTTCGATTTTCTTCTTTTTGTCGTCGGCGGGTTTCTTGTCACCGTTTGCTTTCTTGGCGGCGTCATCGGTTTTTGCGGTGGATGCGTCGGCTGTCTTGGCGGGCGCCGCGTTCGCGGCCTCGCGGGAGCTCGGCCCTCCATTTTTGTCGTCGGGCGCCGGTTTGTCGTCGTCGGATTTCTTTTCGTCCTTCGCCTTCTTCTCTTCGGCGTAGAGCTCGTCGCTGGGCTGGAAGGGCGAGCGCTTCTCGTCGTCGAGCGCGAGGAGGTAGATTTTCGTGGGCTTGTCGAGGAACGGCTCGGGCTGGCGCGGACCCCACGGCGCGCCGACGAGCGATTTGAATTCGCGGTCGGAGAGGAAATACAGCCATTTCCCGTCGGGCGAGAACGCGGGGCTGCTGCTGATCACGCGTTCGCTCGTGACGGGCGTCGATTTCGCGGTGTTGACGCCGTAGAGCTGGATCTGCGTATTGCCGGTTTCGGCGCTGAGCGCGTAGGCGAGCCACTTGCCGTCGGGCGACCAGTCGAGGTCGGGGCTGATGAAGTCCTGAAAATTCGAGTGCGCGACGAGTTTGGTTTCCTTCGTCTCGAGGTTGAAAACGAGCAGGTCGTTGTCGCGTTCGGTGTAGGCGATCCATTTGCCGTCGGGCGAGAGCAGGCCGGTCATGCGGAGGGTCTCGCCGCCTTTCGTCAGCTGCTCGGCAGCGCCGCGGTTGTTCGCGGGGAGTTTCCAGAATTCGACTTCGCCCGACTCGTCGGAGAGCACGACGACGGATTTGCCGTCCGGGGTGAAACTGACGGAGCGGTAGCGCACGCCGCTCTTGCGCGCCACTTCGACGAGGCGGCCCTGGCTTGCGGGCGCGACGAAGACCTGGCCGCGCGCGACGAGCGCCATGCGGTCGCCGTCGGGCGAGAGCGCGAAGTTCGTGACGAAGTCCATTGGCTTCGTGACCCACGTCTCGCGCGTCTGGTCGAAGTCGGAGGTGAGCGTGAGGTCGAGGCGGTGCGTCTGGTCGGTGGTCGTGTCGTAGAACCACAGGTCGGCGCCGTTTTGGTAGACGATGTGCGTGCCGTGGCCCTGCGGGTTCTTCACGCCGTAGTCGGCGTGGCGCGTGTGCTGGCGCAGGTCGGAGCCGTCGGTTTTCATCGACCAGAGATTGCTCGTGCCGTCGCGCTCGCTGGCGAAGTAGATGCGGTCGCCGAGCCACATCGGCCAGCGACTGACGCCGCGGAAGTCGGAAGCGTATTGCGTCGCTTCGGGCGCGCCGGCGTCGAAGCGCCAGAGGTTTTGCGCGGTGCCGCCGACGTAGCGTTTGGCGTGCGAGCCTTGGAACGAGTAGCGGGTGAAGACGAGCGTCTTGGCGTCGGGCGAGTAGGCGCCCTCGTCGGCTTGCGCGAGCGGCACGAACGTGCGCGCGCCGGTCTTCGGGTCGATGGCGACAAGTTGGTTGTCGGGGATCGTCGCGAAGGCGCGTGTGGCGTAGAGAACTTTGCCGTCGGGTGTCCAGCCGCGGACGAGCGCGGCCTCGCCTTCGAACGTGAGGCGCTTCGGGAGACCGCCGGCGAGCGGCATGACGTAGACTTCGGTCGGGCCCTCGTATTGCGCGGAGAAGGCGACTTGCTGGCCGTCGGGCGAGATGGCGGCGTTGGTCTCGTAGCCGGCGTGCGAGGTGAGGCGTTGTGCGGCGCCGCCGTTGAGCGACGCGCGCCAGAGATCGCCCTCGGCGGTGAAGACGATCGTGTCGCCGTGAATCGTGGGGAAGCGGCAGTAGCCGGGCGTGCCGTCGGCGCGGGCGGTGAGGGCGAGGAGCGTGGTCAGCGCGAAGAGGAACACGCGATGCAGGTTCGGGCGAAGTTGCATGGCGCGCATGGTGGCGCGAGCGGACGCGATGGCGAGCCCGCGCGGACGAGCGGCGGAAATTTCACGGGCAACGCGACGAGGCGTGCGATCGGCGACGAAGCAGCGTTGCGCTTTGCGGAGTGGAACCGCGGGAGCGCAGAGCGTGCGGCGCGCGGGGCGTGGCTCGAGCGCGGTTTCGCGGCTGCGAACTTGGTCCGGCTGAAGCCGGACCTACGCCCGGCGGTGCCAGCCGCTTTGCTTGCCGGCGCGGGTTTGGCGGGGCGTCGGGTGTTTGAAGACCTGGCGCAGCGCTTCGGCGACGGGGGCGGGGACGAACTTCGTCACGTCGCCGCCGAGGCGGGCGATCTGTTTCACGAGCGTCGAGCTGGTGTAGCTGTAGCTCTCGTTCGGCATCACGAAGATGGTTTCCACCTGCGGCTCGAGGTGGCGGTTCATCAGCGCCATGTTGAACTCGAACTCGAAATCCGAGAGCGCGCGCAGGCCGCGGATGATGGCGTGGGCTTTTTGTTTGTGCGCGAATTCGACGAGCAGGCCGTCGAAGGCGACGACGTCGACGTTCGGCATGCGGCCAACGGTGGCTTTGATGAGCGCGACGCGTTGCTCGGCGGTGAAGAGCGGCTCCTTGGTGGAGCTGAGCGCGACGGCGACGGTGACGCGGTCGAACAGCTTGGCGGCGCGCAGCAGCACGTCGAGGTGGCCGTTGGTGAAGGGGTCGAAAGTGCCGGGGTAGATGCAGTGTCTCATGCGGCGTCGGTCGCGCGGGAGCCAACGGAAGGCGCGGCGGGTTGGCGAGGAGAAACGCGGGATGAGGACACGGCGGGCGCGGGGTAGGGCGGCGAGTCCCGTCGCCGGCGCGACGCGTCTGCGGTAGGGCGAGTCGTCCCGACGAGCCGAAGCGGCGCGGAGCGGAGTCCGCGCCCGACCGGCGGCACTCCAAGGTTGCCAAGCTGTGAGGCGACCGCTCGACTCGCGCCGGCGCATGACTCTTCCCAACATCCTCACGATTTCCCGCGTGCCACTGATGTTCGTTGTGGTCGGGCTGATGTATGCGGATTTCTCGTGGTGCGCGACGCTCGCGTTCTGGCTCTACATCGCGGCGGCGTTGACCGACTGGCTCGACGGCCTGCTCGCGCGGCGGGCGAATCAGGTGTCGGCTTTCGGGCGGTTCATGGACGCGGTGATCGACAAGGTCATGGTGCTCGGCCTGATGATCGCGCTGACGAACCGCGGCTATTTCACCTTCGCGGGAAGCGACTACACGATCACGGCGGTGATGCTGCTGCTCTGCATCCTGGCGCGCGAATTCGCGATCTCCGGCATGCGGATGGCGGCGGCTATGCGCGGCATCGCGATCGAGGCGGACACGGGCGGCAAGGTGAAGACGTTCACGCAGCTCAACGCCATCGGCTGGCTGCTCGGAGCGAAGATGTTCGAGCACGACTGGGCGGAGATTTTTCCGCCGAGCGATCGCGTGATCATCACGGTCATCCACAACATCGGGCTCGGGCTGTTCGTGCTCTCGGCGGTGCTCACGATCACTTCGGGCTTCTCGTATTTCAAGCGCCACGGGCATGTGGTGATGGATTGAAATCCCGCGAGCGCGATGAGCCGGGGACTTCACGACTTTATTGTTCGGGCTGCGGTGGCGGCAGGGGCGCTTTGTTTGATCGCGATCATTTGGCTGCCTTGGTATGCGGGAGCGGCGTTCGTTTGTGCAATTATCGGCGTTGTGTGGATTGTGGGCAGGTTGCTGGACCGACAGAAACGCCGGCGTGACGCTGCTGAACTGGAATTGGTGCGTGCGGTGGAGCGCGAGTAGCGCGCGTGTCGCGGCTGAGGATGAAATTTGACCACGGATTACACGGATGAACACGGATGAAAAACTGACGGCCAATGCCTGCCATCCTGGGCGCAGCGAAGAGTTCATGGGCGCATACGCGAGCGGACACGACGGGATGGCTGGCTGGCCTGCGGCTGCATTTCCCTCCGCTCAGAACGACAAATCCCCGGGAAATCTATCCGTGGCATCCGTGAAATCCGTGGTTAACGAAAACCTCGCGCTGGCGGCGCGGCTGTCGGTCGTGTATCTCGCATGAAACTCCGCGAGCCGCGCTGGCCGGCGTTTCTGCCGGGCAAGTTGGTCGTCGCGCTCGCGACGCTCGGGCCGCTCGGCCTGCGTTTGCCGGCGCCGGGGACGTGGGGCTCGGCGGCGGGCGTGTTCTACGCGCTGCTGTTTTTCCGGCACGTGCCTTGGCCGACGACGTTCGTCGTCACACTGCTGGCGAGCTACGTGGCGGTCGGCGTGACGGGCGAGGCGTCGCGTCGGATGGGCAGGAGCGATCCGGGCGAGGTGATCCTCGACGAGTTTGTGGTGATGCCGCTCGTGTTCCTCGGGGCGGCGCGGGCGTTCGCCGGAGTGTGGCCGGAGTGGGTCGTGCTCGCGGTGGGCTTCGGATGGTTTCGCGTGTTCGACATCTTGAAACCGTTCGGAATTTCGCGGCTGCAACGCTGGCCGGGCGGGTGGGGGATCGTCGCGGACGATTTCGTCGCGGCGCTAGCCGCGTGCGCCGCGCTGCATTTGAGCGGTTGGGTGTGGTTGCGGTTCTGAGGCGGGTAGCGGAAGCCGTGAGGCTTTCGCGCTCGAGAGGCCGCGAAATTCTCACGAATTCCGCTACGCCGAGGGAGCGCGCGTGCTGCCTTACCGCCGGTAGTTGAACGAGCCGCGGAGTTTGTCCCAGGCTTGGCCGAAGGTGATCTCGGCGCGGACGCGCGTGCCGGTGGAGAATTCGAAGCCGTCTGGGCCCCAGGTCGAGCGCGCGCCGAGACCGATGATCCACTGCGTTTTCGAATGGAAGGTGTAGCGCCGCGGCACGAACCACAGCACGCTCGGCCGGATGGTGAAAATGTGGATGTCGTCGCCGCCGCTGATGAGCGCGGTCGTCGTGTAGGTGCCTTGCACGGTCCACTTGATCTGGCCGAGATTGTAGATCGCGCCGCCGGTGAGCGAGAGGGAGTCGTCGTGCGGGGTGTTGAGGCCGAAGCCGCCTTCGACGTGCGAGGGCGTGACGAAATCCAGACTGAGGCCGGCAAACTGCGTCCAGCGCGGGAACTCCGGGTCGTGGCGCTCGACGACGAGGGAGGGCGAGTAGTGGTTATGGCCGTCGGTGAGATCGCGGGGCGGCGAGCCGACGGGGAGGGCGGTGTCGAGGCCGATGCTCGTCTGATAGATTTCGGCGGGGCAGCGCGGGAGGAGGTATTTGCCGCCGGCGCGGATCATGCCGAAGCCGTAGTTGCCGGTGCCGCCGCCGAGGCCGTGCGTGGCGTAGGCTTCGGCTTCGACGTTGAAGCCGAGCTGGTCGTTCACTGCCCAGCGCACGCCGGTGGGCAGGCGGATGTAGTCGCGATGCAGCAGGTCGCCGAAGCGGGGATTGAACGTCAGGCGAAACGTGCCGGGCGGATCGAGGTGCGGCAGGTCGATGTCGAACAGGCCGCGGATGCGGTTGAACAGCCCGGGCTCGGCCTGGTTCGCCTGGACGTTGGCGGCGGAGGCGGCCGGCGTGCGGTCCTGCGCCGCCGCGAGCGGCGCGAGGGCGAGCAGGCAGGTGGCGAGAAGCGTCGTGGTGGCGTGGCGTGGCATCACGGGAGCGGTTGGAGGCTTTCCAGCGGCAACCGGACCAGCAAGCCCTGCTGCAGCACATCCACCGACACCACGATTCCCTTCGGGTTCACCGGATCGTCGACATAGCCTTCGAGGCCATTGAGCGGTCCGCCGCTGACGCGCACGCGCGTGCCTTTCTTGATCAGGGGGTGCAGCGCGGCTTCGTAGCCGGAGGCGCAGACGGCCTTCACGTCCTCGAGCTGGCGCAGAAAAACGGCCTCGTTCTCGACGAGGAGCGCGCGCACGAGCAAGTCCTGCTGGTAGACGCGTGTTTTCTTTTCCGGCACGATCTGGGCGAAGACGTAGCCGGCGAACAGCGGCTTCGTGAACACCTTTTTCTGCGTGCCGTAGCGGCGCACGCTGTCGATCAGCGCGAGGTAGTGGGCGAATTTCTCGCGCGCGAGCAGGTCGGCGAATTTCTTTTCGCAGCGCGGCTTGGTGTGGCAGACGAACCAGCGCGGCTCGGTGAAATCGGGGAGGTGTTGGCCCATCGACGGAGGAACGGAGGACTGAGGACGGAGGAGCGGGGCGTCAGGCGCGCGGGGGGGGGGCGGAGCGGTCCGCGCCGTCGCGGCGCACCGGGCCGGTGCGCCCTACCGGTTGGGCGAGGAGTTGCAGGGCTTCGACGTAGCCGGGGAAGCCTTTGCCGCTGATCATCGCGAGGCAGGCGGCGGCGGTGTAGGAGTGGCGGCGGAATTTTTCGCGCTTCTTGATGTCCGAGATGTGCACCTCGACGGCGGGGAGCGGGGCGACGCTCTTCAGCGCGTCGTGCAGCGCGACGCTCGTGTGCGTGTAGGCGCCGAAGTTCACGATGAAGCCGGCGACGCCGCGGTCGGCGAGGGCGTGGATGCGGTCGATGAGCGCGCCTTCGTGGTTCGACTGGAAAAACACGACGCGCACGCCGAGGCGCTTCGCTTCGGCGCGGATGAGCGACTCGAGATCCTTCAGCGTGGCGGTGCCGTAGATGTGCGGCTCGCGCTTGCCGAGGCGGTTGAGGTTCGGACCGTGGAGGATGGCGAAGGTTTTCATCACGGAGGGGCCCGCGAATGCACGCGAATCGCCGCGAATTGCCAAGAACCCATTCGCGGCCATTCGCGATATTCGCGGGAGGTCAGAGCGGGTTTTCGGTTTCGATGAAGACCCAGGGGAGGCGGAATTTTTTCGCGAGTTCGGCGGCGAGGGCTTTCACGGCGAGCGTTTCGGTCGCGTAGTGGCCGCAGCAGAAAACGTTCAGCCGGTTTTCCTGCGCGAAGTTGAACCACTCTTCGCGCAACTCGCCCGTCACGAGGGTGTCGACGCCGGTGGCGACGAGCGCGGCGATGGCGCTGTTGCCGGAACCGCTGCAAAACGCGACCTGCTTGGGTTGCGCCGAGCCGAATTCGAGGGCGACGACGCGCGGGTAGAGTTCTTCGAGGCGGTTGCGGAGTTGCGCGCGCTTGAATTTGTTCGGCGCGATCCAGCCGATGAAGGCGTCGTCGTGCGGGAGGAAGCGGCCTTTCGGTTTCAAGCCGAGCTGGCGCGCGAGGAGGACGTTGTTGCCGAGTTCCGCGTGCGCATCGAGCGGCAGGTGGGAGGAGTAGACGGCGCAGTTGCCGCGGATGAGCGTGGCGTAGCGCTCATAGGCGGGGCCGGTGAGCGGCTGCGCGCCGCCCCAGAACAGGCCATGGTGCACGATCAGGAAATCGACGCCGCACTCGACCGCCTTCTCGAACGGGACGAGGCCGGCGTCGACTGCCGCGCCGATCTTGGTGACGCGGCCGTCGTTGGCCACTTGCAGGCCGTTGACGGCGCCGGGGTAGTCTTTGAACGACGAGCGGCGGGTGCGGCGGTCGCAGTAGTCGGCGAGTTGTTGGAGCGAGGCCATGTCCGCGTAGGTTGAGCGGCGCGGAGGACGGCTCCAAGCTCCAACATCCGAGCCAGGAAGGAAGCTCCAAGCTCCAACATCCAAGCGCCAAGCTCCAAGGCCCGATCGGCGGCGGCGCGTCAAACCCGCACGATCACCGCGACTCGGCGACCGTGAGGATTCTTTGTGCGGCGGCGTCCGCCTCGGCGGTTCGATTTTTTGGGCCGGTGTTCGGTGTTTCTCTGGAGCTTGGAGGTTGGAGCTTGGAATTTTCCCGCCTTGCCTCGCTCCCGCGCGCCCCGCAGCGTGCCCGCATGGAGGCTGGCCTGAACCCAACCGCTCCCGCCGCCGCTCCGCGCGAGACGGTCCACCTGAGCCCGATCGACTTGATCGCGGATGCGACCGATCGCTTCGATCATCGTCCGAGTTGGGACGAGTATTTCATGGCCACGGCGACGCTCATCTCGTCGCGCTCGAATTGCGAGCGGTTGAACGTCGGCTGCGTGATCGTGACCGGCGGCGAGCGCCGCAACCGCATCGTCGCGGCCGGCTACAACGGCTGGCTGCCCGGCACGCCGCACGTCTCGCGCATCCGCGACAATCACGAGACCGCCACGGTCCACGCCGAGCAGAACGCCGTGGCCGACGCCGCGCGCCGCGGTTCGAGCGTCGAGGGTTGCACGGCCTACGTAACGCATTACCCGTGCATCAACTGCGCGAAGATCCTCGCGGCCGCCGGCATCGCGGAAATCAAGTTCCACTCCGACTACAACAACGACCCGTTCGTCGCGCCGATCCTCGCCGACGCGGGAGTGAAAATCACCAAGCTCTGATCCGGCGCGCCGCCGATGCACGGCGGTCCGCGCACGCTGTCATCAACTCCGCATGAAAGCCCGCCGCACGAGTCCGAAGACGAATTTCGCGGGGAATCTCTTGCTCGCCCACCCGGCGATGAAGGATCCGAATTTCGGCCGCACCGTCGTGCTGATGTCGGCGCATGACGCCGATGGCGCACTCGGGGTGGTCATTAACCGGCCGTTGCGTCGCCGGCTCGACGAGGTCAGCCCCGACTTTGCCCTGAGCCCGCTGGCGAAGGTTCCGCTCTACGCGGGCGGGCCGGTCGAAACGGGAAAGCTGATCCTCGCGGCGTGGCGCTGGCGCGCGGAAGCGGAGGAATTCGAACTGCAGTTCGGCCTCGACCCGCAGCGAGCGACGGCGATCGTGGCCGAGCCGGGCTACACGTTGCGCGGGTTCCTCGGTTACGCGGGCTGGGGCAAGGGCCAGCTCGAAAACGAGATGAAGCAGAACACATGGTTCGCCGTCGGCCCCGTCGATTACAACCTCGGGGCCGAGGACGGACCGGCGCTCTGGCGTCTGATCCTCGGTTCGCTCGATCCGGAGCTGAAGCTTCTCGCCGACGAGCCGGAAGACCCGTCGAAGAACTGAACCAGATTCGTGCGGTTGCTGTCGGACCGCCGCTTGCCGGCGGGCCGGCTTCCGAGTGCATCGCGGCCCGGCGACAAGCGCGATCCTACATCCGGGCCGTTTGCTTCGCGCACATCACGGTGGCGGGCGTCGTCAGGGCCTTCGCTCATGCGCGGGGGCCATGCCGGCGGCCCTGGTATGAAATTTTTTCCTGATGACACGCGCGCCGTGCATGGGTTGGCACGGGCTCTGCGTCTGGGCATGGGTCACTTACCCCATAACATACATGAGACACACCTACCCAATTCGGAAGCTCGCGGCTGCGGCCGCGTTGCTGTCCCTGCCAACGCTGGCGCTCGCGCAGTCCGCGACGCCTCCGCCTCCGACGGTCGATTCGGGCATCACTGCATGGATGCTCGTTTCCACAACGCTCGTGCTGCTGATGGTGCCCGGCCTGGCATTGTTCTACGGCGGCCTCGTCCGCACGAAGAACGTGCTCGGCACGATGATGCACTCGTTCATCTCGATGGCCGTCGTCGGCGTCGTATGGGCGGTGGTCGGCTACGCCCTGAGCTTCGGTCCGAACGCGCTGGGCGGTTTCGTCGGCTGGACGCCCGGTCTGCTCTTCCTAAAGAGCATCGATGAAACGATCATGAGCTCGAACGTGCCCGAATACGTCTTCGCGATGTTCCAGGGTAAGTTCGCCATCATCACGCCGGCGCTGATCGCGGGCGCGATCGCCGAGCGCGTGAGCCTTCGCGGCTGGATCATGTTCATCACGCTGTGGATTCTCTTCGTCTACTGCCCGCTGGCGCACTGGGTTTGGGCGTCGGACGGCTACTTCTTCAATCTCGGCGCCAAGGGTGCCATCGACTTCGCGGGCGGCACGGTCGTCCACATCTCGTCCGGCATCTCGGGTCTCGTGCTCTGCATGTTCATCGGACCGCGCATCGGTCACCCGAAGCTTTCCACGTCGCCGAACAATCTCACGATGGTCCTCCTCGGCGCGGGTCTCCTCTGGGTCGGCTGGTTCGGCTTCAACGCCGGCTCCGCCGTCGCTTCGAATCTCGACACCGCTCGCGCTCTCACCGTCACGCAGGTCGCTGCCGCCACCGGCGCGCTCACGTGGGTGATCATCGAGGCCGTCGCACACGGTCGCGCCACGAGCTTGGGTTGGGCTTCCGGCGTGCTCGCCGGTCTCGTCGCCATCACGCCGGCTGCCGGCGTGGTCGCCGTGCCTGGCGCGATCGCGCTCGGCGCCATCGCGGCGCTCGGCTGCTTCCTCGTCATCACGCTCAAGGCCAAGTTCGGTTACGACGACACGCTCGACGCGTTCGGCGTGCACGGCGCGGGCGGCATCATCGGTGCCATCGGCCTGACGTTCTTCATCCGCGACGCGTGGTGGACGGACGCCGGCACGAAGGTCGCCGGTTGGGGCCTCGGCCAGCAGCTCCTCGTGCAGCTCAAGGCCGTCGGCGCCACGGTGGCGTTCGCGGCGATCATGACGCTCATCATCGGCTTCATCGTGGAAAAAACCGTCGGCCTGCGACTCAGCGAGAAGTCTGAACGCGCCGGCATGGACCACGAACTCCACGGCGAGCGCGGCTACGGCCTCAACAACCTCAACTAAGGAGCGCCCCGACCATGAAGCTTATCACCGCCATCATCCGTGAAGAGAAACTCGACGAGGTCCGCCAGTCCCTCATCGACGCCGAAATCGAGCGCATCTCCGTGAGTCGCGTCTCCGGCCACGGCCAGCAACAGGAAATCGAATTCCACCGCGGCCAGAAGGTCATCCCGAACCTGATTCCCCGTATTCAGATCGTGATCGCCTGCAACGACGCCTTCGAAGACATCACCGTCAACGCCATCCTCAAAGCCGCGAAGACCGGCAAGGACGGCGAGGTCGGCGACGGCAAGATCTTCATCCAGGAACTCAAGGAGTGCATCCGCATCCGCACCGGCGAGCGCGGCGGCACCGCAATTTGACCGCCACAGGGCGTCACTGACACACTAACACCAACAAAGGCCGCGCGGCGAATTTCGTCGCGCGGCTTTTGCGTTTTTTTTCGGGCCGCGCGCGGGAAACGCGATGCGTCATCGACGAAGTTGCACTTTCGGGGAATTCCCTATGGCCTTTGTCTTGCCCGCGGGAAAGACGCGGCAATCAATGCGCTCTCGCATGAAGGCCCCCACGCAAAACGACGGCGCCGCCGCCGTCACTCAAGCCCCGGCCGCCTCGAAAAAAATCCTGCTCGTCGACGATCATCCGATCACGCGTCAGGGCCTGCGCATGCTCATCAGCCAGCAGCCGGGCATGACCGTCGTCGGCGAGTCCGACAACGCGGCGCAAGCGATGGACCTCGCCGCGAAACTCAAGCCCGACATCGCGATCGTCGACATCGCGCTGCGCTCCGCGAACGGCATCGAGCTGACGAAAAACCTGAAGGCGCACTCGCCCGATTTGCTCGTCCTGATCGTGTCGATGCACGACGAGGAACTCTTCGCCGAACGCGCGCTCCGCGCCGGCGCCCGCGGCTACTTGATGAAGCACGAGGCCAGCGAGCGCGTCATCGAGGCGCTTGAAAAAATCGCCTCCGGCGAACTCTACATCAGCGACCGCGTGCGCGCGCGCATGCTCTCGCGCCTCGTCAACAACCGCACCGGCGAAGTCACGTCCCCCGTCGAGAGCCTCAGCGATCGCGAGATGGAAGTCTTCCAACTCATCGGCAACGGCTACGCGACCCGCCAGATCGCCGAGCGGCTGAACCTGAGCGTGAAGACCATCGATTCCTACCGCGAGCACCTGAAGTTGAAGCTCAACCTCGATTCCGGTGCCGACCTCGTGCGCTACGCCATCCAGTGGGTGAAGGCGCAGGACACGATGTGAGCGGCCCCGCACGCTCCGTCTCGTAGCAGCCGACGTCAGTCGGCAAAAAAAGCGTCCGCCCGCCTCCGCTCGCCCCGCGCGTCGCCTGTCCTGCAAGCGCGCCGCCAAAACCCCGCCCGCGGCGCTCGCCGCTCGCATCCGGCTTCGCCCGAGTCGGCGTCGGGGAATTTCCCAAAGGCTCCGCCGGTGCGCGCAACGGGAGGTCAGCCCGATGTCCGCAGCCTCAAAGAGCCGCTATGCTTCTGACATGCAACGCACGCCATGCATTCGGGAGTTCGCCCAAAGCAGGAGAATCGTCGCCCGTGGACCGGTCGCGGCGGTGAGTGTTCCGCGACGCGCCCCGCTGACTCGTCGCCAATCCCAGCGATCGATCCGTCCCGCCGGCGCGGTGCTGCGTTTTCACGCCGTATGAAATTCTCGCTGCCATTCGCTGCCGAAGCGACCCCGCGCGTAGCGTCCCGGTTGCGTCGGCCCGTTAGCCGGCGGCGTTCGACGTTGCGGACGACGCTGCGGCAGCTCGCGTCCTGCGGCTTTGCCTCGCTCGCCTTGCTGTTCACGAGTGGCGCGACGGTGGTGCATTCGTCCTACACGCCGAGTCGTCAGGCGATCACGGTGCCGGCCGAGGTCGTCGCGGATTTCTTCATCGTCGAAGCCCAGGTCGCCGGACGCGGACCGTTTCAATTCCTCGTCGATACCGGTTCGTCCGTCTCGCTCGTTTCCCCGGCGCTCGCTCGGCAACTGGGCGACGCGGGACACGCGACGGAATCCTCGTTCGCGATTCGCTCTTCGTCCCAACGCACCGCGACGCTGCCCGCGATCGTGCTGCCGCGGCTCGAATTGGGGAGCGCGACGTTCCGCCGCGTGCCGGCGGCCGTGTTCGATTTCGGCGATCTGTCGCGGCAACTCGGCAAACGCATCGACGGCATCATCGGCTTCTCCGTTTTTCGCGACGTCGTGTTCACGATCGATTACCCGGCTCGCCGCCTCGTCATCGATCCTCGCGGCACGATTGTCGCGCGGGCCTCCGGCACGGTCGATTGCTACGGAGACGGAGGTTTGCCGCTCGCGGCCGTCGAAGTCGGCGGACACCGCGTGGTCGCGCTGATCGACACGGGCAGCGACAGCGCCGTGACGTTGAACAGCGCCACCGACGCGGCGCGCCTCGTGCGCGATTCGCGCCGCGGCTCCGTGCGTGCGACGCTGGCGGGCGACGAGCCGCAGGTGATCGGCCGGCTCGACGCGGACGTGCGCATCGGGCCGCATCGCGTCGAGCGCCCGCCCGTCGAAATGGCCGACGGCCTCCCGTCGCTCGGCAACGGCGTATTGAGACATTTCGCGGTCACGTTCGATCCGCGCCACCAGCTCATGACGCTGCGCCGCGACGCGTCGGCGCCCATTCAGTTCGCGCCGCAACGCTCCGTCGGCCTCGGCTTCGCGCGCGAAGAGGGCGAGTGGCGCGTCGCCGCCATCGTGCCCGACACGCCCGCGGAGCGCAGCGACATCCGCGTGGGCGACCGCTGCGTGCGCATCAACGGCCAGCCGACGCCCGCGTGGCCGCTCGAACGTTACCAGTCGCTCCTGCGCGCGTCGGAGACGGTCACTTTCACGTTCGCCTCCGCCGGAGGCCGCGAGGCGGATCTGCGCCTGCCGGTCGTCGAACTCGTGCGATGAATCCTTTGGTGCAAAACGAGCAGGTTGTGCTACGGTCGCATCGTTCCCTTCCACGCCTGGGCAACGGCGGCGCCACGCGCCCGCTTCGTCCCATCCGCGCGGTCACCGTCGCGCCCAGCCTCTTGCTCCGCGCGCCCACCTGCGTTCCCGCCTTTTCCCGTGAACCCTACGCTGACTCAAACGTTGCCCAAACTCGCCGAAGTTCCCGCCGCGTCCGTGCCGCTCCGCGTGCTCGTGGTCGACGATGACGAGAACGACTTCTTCGTCGTCTCGCGCCTGCTCACGCGCAACACGTTCGCCGAATACCAACTCGAGTGGGCGCCGAGCTACATCGCCGGCCTCGAAGCGCTCGAGCGCGGCGGCCACGACGTCGCGATCGTCGACTACCGCCTCGGGATGGAAACCGGCCTCGAGCTCGTGCGCATGGCGCAGGCGAAGAACGTCGACCTGCCGGTCATCCTGCTCACCGGCCACGACAGCCTCGAGATCGACCGCGAGTCGACGCGCGCCGGCGCCGCCGATTATCTCTGCAAGAACGGTCTCACGACCGGCCAGCTCGAGCGCTCGATCCGCTACGCGCTCCGCCACGGCAACACGCTGAGCGAACTCCGCAAGAGCCAGAGCCAGCTCGAACTCTTCCTGCACAACGTCCCGTGCGCCGTCGCCATCTGCGACACGGACGGGCAGGTGCTTTTCCAAAACCGGCTCTTCGAGGAACACATCCGCGATTTCGACGGCGACATCCGCCCGCGCGAGAGCGCGACACCGTGGATTCTCCGTCACCAGGAGCGTTGCTGGCTCGTGACGACATTCCCCATGCCGGTCTCGCTCGACCGCCAGCTTCAAGGCCTTGCGGCGGTCGACATCACCGAGCGCGTCCGCTCCGAGGAGGAACGCCTGCGCCAGGCGCAGTTGCTCGATAACATCATGAAAAATCTGCCCGTGATCGTCGGCCGGCTCGATGCGTCGGGCCGCGTCGTCGATGCACGCGGCCGGCTCGAGCACTGCGGTATCGCCGCGGAGAGCCTCATCGGCGCCGTCTTCACCGAGGCTTTTCCGCAAAGTCGCGACGCCCTCGAGCGCGCCGCGCGCAACGAGGAAGTTTCCTTCAATCTTCGCGGCCATGCCAACGATCGCGAGTGGCACGCCGATTTCTACGCCGTCGGCACACGCGGCGCGGGCGTGACGTTTTTCGGCCGCGACATCACCGAGCGTCGCTGGCTCGAGCAGCGTTTGCTCACCGTCATCGACGCCGAGCAGCAGCGCATCGGCGCCGATCTCCACGACGGCCTCGGCCAGAAGCTCACCGGCCTCGCGTGCCTCGCCACCGCCCTCCGCGATCGGCTCGTGCGGGGCGATTCCGAAAACGCCGAGCAGGCCAACTTGATCGCCGCGCTCTCGAACGACGCGACGCTCGAATCGCGCGCGCTCGCCCGCGGCCTTTGTCCGGTGCAGCTCGAGCAGGCGGGCGGACTCGTTTCCGCGCTCCAGGAACTCGTCGACAGCACCGAGCTGCTCCAAAGCGTGCGCTGTCGCTTTCGCAGCCCGGCGCCGTTCGATTGCGACCACCTGGTCGGCGTGCAGCTCTACCGGATTTCACAGGAAGCGATCAACAACGCGCTCCGCCACGGCGAGGCGAAGAGCATCGAGGTGGCGCTCGCGGCGACCGGCAGGGACGAGTATCGCCTCACGATCGCGGACGACGGCGAGGGGTTCGACGCCGACGCGCGCCCGATCAGCCGTGGCGGCCTGCGGCTCATGGAATATCGCGCGAACATGATCGGCGGCACGTTCAACGTCGATTCGCAGCCGGGACTCGGCACGCGCGTGACGTGCGAGTTTTCGACCGCCGCCAACCGCCCCGCGTCGTGATGCCGGTTTCGGAGGCTGATCGCACTTCGGCGCCCGAGCGCGATGAAACCGCGCCGCACACGGCGGCGGTCGGCTGGCGCGCGCGCCTCGCGCGCTGGCTGCCATGGTCGCAGCGAGCGCTGCCGCCACCGAACGATGCGGAGGATCTCGTCACGCAAGTGCGCGACTTGGAATTGCTGCACCAAGCCACGCTGCGCATCGCGCGGGCGCGCGACTGGCAGACCGGCTTGCGCGAGATCGTCCGCGCGGCGCTGGTGGCGGTCGGCACCGAGAAGGGACTGCTCTCGTTCGTCACCGAAGACGGCGCCGGGCTGCGCGTCGGCACGGCGGAGGGGTTCGGCGACGAATTCGTGCGCGCGCTCGGTCTCACGCCCCGCGGCGCCGGCGCGTGCGGCGCGGCCTGCCAGCGGCGCGCGCGCGTGCTGGTGCGCGACGCCGATACCGACGTGCTGTTCATCGGCTTGCACGATGCCGTGCGGCTCGGGCGCTTCAAGGCCGTGCACAGCGTGCCGCTGCTCTCGCGGAGCGGCGCGGTCCTCGGAGCGTTGTCGGTGCATTT
This sequence comes from Opitutia bacterium, assembly GCA_016187945.1. Taxonomy (GTDB): domain Bacteria; phylum Verrucomicrobiota; class Verrucomicrobiia; order Opitutales; family Opitutaceae; genus Didemnitutus. Next base: position 348,684 of record JACPIT010000001.1, on the reverse strand, counting down.
CACGCGGCGCCGCGACAGCGACGCGCGCGAGATGCGGTTGCTCGACCTTTACGCCCAGATGGCGGTGGATTTCATCGAGCGCTTCCGCGCCGAGGCCGCGTTGCGCGCGAGCGAACGGCAGCGCCAGCAGGTTCTCGCCGCGCTGCCGGCGGGCGTCTACACCTGCGACGCGGAAGGGCGGATTTTGTTTTTCAACGAGGCGGCGGAGGAGCTCTGGGGGCGCGCGCCGGTGCTCGGCCGGGAGTTGTGGTGCTGCTCGCACCGCGTGCTGGCGTCCGACGGACGCGAGCTGCCGCGCGACTCGTGGCCGATCGTGGAAACGCTGCGCACCGGTCGCAGCGTGCGCGGGCCGGAGCTGATTTTCGAGCGCGCCGACGGCACGCGGCGGCATGTGCTGCCGTATCCCGAGGTGTTGCGCGACGCGAGCGGCCGCATCACCGGCGTGCTGAACGTCCTCGTCGACATCACCGCGCGCAAGGAGGCCGAAAATGCCCTCCGCGCGAGCGAGGAACGGCTGCGCGCCGTCACCGAGGTCGTGCCCGTGATGCTGATGCGCTGCGACGCGGAGGAGCGATTCGAGTTCGCCAACCGCGCCTATCTCGAACGCCGCGGCCTCGCGCTCGAGCAACTCCTCGGGCGTCCGATCCGCGGGATCGTGGGCGAAGCCGCCTACGCGCGCATCAAGCCCTACATCGAACGCGTGCTGCGCGGCGAGGAGGTGCGCTACGAAATCTCGCTCGACTACGAGGGCTTCGGCGAGCGGCAGGTCTCCGTCGCCTACGTGCCGGAGCGCGACGCGCGCGGCACCGTGCGCGGCTGGGTGGGGGCCGTCACGGACATCACCGAGCACCGGCGGGCCGACGCCATCAACCGCGAGCTCGCGGCCATCGTGGCGTCGTCAAACGACGCGATTGTCGGCACCGATTTGCGCGGCTTCGTCACGAGCTGGAATCGCGGCGCACAGCGGCTCTTCGGCTACGACGCGGGCGAGATCGTCGGGCAGCCGCTCGCGCGCCTGACGCCGGACGATCGCGCGCGCGAGTCGCAGGCGATCCTGCGGCGCGTCCAGGCCGGCGAACGCATCGAGCATTTCCTGACGCGCCGGTTGCGCCGCGACGGATCGGAGGCACAGGTGTCGCTGACGATTTCGCCTATTCTCGACGAGCATGGCGCGATCGTTGGCGCCTCGGCGATCGCGCGCGACGTCTCGGAGTTGCAGGCGGCGCAGCGCGCGCTGCAAGAGCGGACGCGCATGCTGCAAGCCGTGAATCAGGTCAGCGGCACGCTGGTGGCGGAGCTCGACCGCGAACGCATCGCGCAAAACGTGCTCCAGGCTGGCGGCGAAATCTCGGGCGCGGCGCTGGCGGCGTTCTTCGTCGCGGAGTCCGCAGACGGCGCGGCGCTGCTCGACCGCGTGGACGCGAGACTGTTGAGCGAGTTCGCCGTGCCGGTCGTCTCGCGTTCGGGCGAGTTGGTCGGCGGGTTGCTCTTCGGCGACGCGCGGGCGAACGTCTTCACCCCGGCGGTGGCGGACATCCTGCACGGCATCGCGGCGCTGGCGGCGCTCGCGATCGACAACGCCGATCTCTATCGCGCGCTCGAACGCGAACTCGGCGAACGACGCCGGGCCGAAGCCGACCTCCGTGCCGCCCAGGCGCAGCTCCAGGCCCACGCGGCCCTGCTCGAGGAGAAAGTGCAGGAGCGCACGCATTCGCTGCGCGACGCGATCGCCCAGATGGAGGAATTTTCCTACACCGTCTCGCACGATCTGCGCGCGCCGCTCCGCGCCATGAACACCTACGCACAGGCGCTGGTGGAGGATTTCGGCCCTCAACTCGACCCGGCCGCGCGGCATTATCTCGAACGCATCCAGCGCAGCAGCCAGCGCATGGAAAAACTGACGCACGACGTGCTCACTTACAGCCGCATCGCGCGCTCGGAGGTGAAGCTCGCGCCGATCGATCTCGAGGCGCTGTTGCGCGACACGATCTACCAATACGCGGAGTTCCAGCCGCCGCACGCAGACTTGAAGGTGAGCCGCTCCCTCCACGACGTGCTCGGCCACGAGCTGTCGCTCGGCCAGTGCATCGCGAACCTGCTCACCAACGCGGTGAAGTTCGTAGCGCCCGGCGTGCATCCGCGCATCCGCATCCACACCGAATTGTCGGGCGACATCGTGCGGCTGTGGATCGTCGACAACGGCATCGGCATCGAGCCGCAATACCAGGCGCGGCTCTTTCAAGTCTTCGAGCGCCTGCACGATCGCCAGCGCTACGAGGGCACCGGCATCGGTCTCGCGATCGTGCGCAAGGCGATCGACAAGATGGGCGGCCGCTGCGGCGTGGAGTCCGACGGCAGCAACGGCAGCCGCTTCTGGATCGAGCTGCCGCACGCGTGCGATGCTCAATCTTCCCATGAACTCCTTCGCCCCGCTGCTGCTCGTTGAGGATAACGAGGACGATGTTTTTATTTTTCGGCGCGCCTTTCGGCGTGCGGGCTTGAGTCATCCGTTGCAGGTCGTGGCCGACGGACAGGAAGCGATCGAGTATCTCGCGGGCGCCGGTCGCTATGTCGATCGCGCGCTGTATCCCTGGCCGTCGCTCGTCTTTCTCGATCTGAAGCTGCCCCGGCGCAGCGGCCACGAGGTGCTCGCCTGGATCGCGGAGCAACCCGAGCTGCCGGGCGTGCCGGTGATCGTGCTGACGTCGTCGGCCGAATCGCGCGACTTGCAGCGCTCGCGCGAACTCGGCGCGCTGCACTATCTCGTGAAACCGCCGGCATCGGACGCGCTCGCCGAGTTGATCGAGACGCATCGCTCGGGCTTCGGTCCGGTCGCGGCGACGGACGGCGCGCGATTCGCGGTGGACAAGTTCGCCGGGCGGCCGGCGGGCTGAGCGGCCGGTTTTTGTTTCCCTCGGCCGGAGAAAACGACTTCAGTGGCGGCGATGTCGCACCCCCGGCTCACATCGCTGCTGTTCACCCCCGGCACGCGGCCCGATCGCTTCGAGAAGGTTCCCGCGAGCGGTGCCGACGGCATCATCATCGATTGGGAAGACGCCGTGCCCGCATCGGACAAGGACCGCGTGCGCGCCGAGACGCTCGCGTGGCTGAAGCAGCACGGACGCGTGGGCGCGCCGCCGTTCGTGACCGCGCTGCGCGTGAACGATCTGCGCGCGCCGCACGGCCGCGCCGATCTGGACGCGCTCAATGCCGCCGCGCTGCGGCTTGACGTGGTTGTGCTGCCGAAAGTCGAATCGGCGCGCGAGGTCCACGAGGCGGCGCGAAAACTTTTCGGCGAGCCGCGCCTCGTGTGCCTGATCGAGACGGTGCTCGGCGTGCGTTTCGCCGCGGAGATTGCGGCGGCATCGCCGCAGGTGGCGGCGCTCGCGTTCGGCGGTTTCGATTTGTCGGCGGAGACAGGCGGCGAGCCGACGTGGGATGCGCTGCTCTGGCCGCGCACGCAGGTCGTGCACGCGGCGGCCGCCGCCGGGGTGCGGGCGATCGATCAGCCGTTCATCGATCTGGAGAACGCCGCCGGGCTGACGGAGGAGTGCGCGCGGGTGCGCGCGCTCGGTTTCTCGGGCAAGCTCGCCATCCACCCGAAACAGTGCGCGTCGATAGCCGCCGCGTTTCAGCCTGCGGCCGCCGAGATCGATCGCGCGCGCCGCATCGTGACGGCGTTCGAAGCGGCGAATGGACACGTCGCCGTCGTCGACGGTCGGATGATCGACGTGCCGATGTATCGCTCGGCGCAGCGCGTGCTCGCGCGGGCGGCAAACTGAGAAAGCAGCAATGACCACCACCGAATACGCGGAACACACAGAAAGAATGCCGGAGTGTTTCTGTGTCTTCCGTGTATTCGGTGGTTCCCTTGTTTCCCATGTCTGACTTCAGCGCTTACGTCCAAATCGGCGAGGGACGCTTCCGCGAGCGCTTCGGGCTCGATTTCGAGCAGTTCGCCGTCGGGCAGAAGTTCAAGCACCGCCCCGGCGTCACGCTGTCGCAGCAGGACAGCCGCGACGAGTGCCTCGACACGCTGAACCAGCAGATGCTGCACTTCGACGAGCAGTTCGCGGCGCACGGCGAGTGGAAGAAATGCCTGATGGATTCGACGCTCACGACCAAGGTCGTGCTTGGCATGACGTGGAAGACGTTCGCGAAACGCGTGCAGCTACTCGGCTTCGACGAGATCACGCTGCCGAAACCGACGTTCGGCGGCGACACGCTCTATGCGGAGTCGGAGATCCTCGAACACGCCGCCAACGCCGACACTCCGCACGCCGGCCGCGTGAAGGTGCGCACGCACGGCATGAATCAGCGGGGCGAGGTCGTCGCCGTGCTCGTCTGGGACGCGTTGACCGCGCGCCAAGGGCACGACGACTTCACGCGATTGAATTACTAAGTAGGGCCAGTCTCCGACTGCCCTGCCCAACGTCGGCTACGAACATCACTCGCGTGCTTCACTTCAAACTCCGCTCCAATCGATCCAACGCCGGTCACAGACCGGCGCTACTATGAACCGTCACGCCTCGCATATCGAAATCGCGCCGGGAGTCTTCCTCGAGCGCATGGGCCTGTTTTTCGAGGACGTTGTCGTCGGCGAGACCTACGAGCACCGTCCGGGCAAGACGTTCACCGCCGAGGAGAGCATGCAGCAGACGCTGCGCTCGCTCGACCAGTCGCCGGCGCTGACGGACCTGCGCTTTCACTCGCAGGTGAGTCACCAGCCGCTGCCGATCAACCCGACGCACGTGCTCGCGGTCATGACCGGCATGATGACGAAGACATTTTCGAAGATCGTCGCGAATCTCGCGTGGAAGAACGTGAAGTTTCACGGCCCGGTGCTGGCGGGCGACACGGTTTATGCGGAGTCGACCGTGCTCGAGAAGCGCGAGTCGAAATCGCGTCCGGGGCAGGGAATCATCCATGTGCGCACGACGGCGAAGACCCACGATGGCCGCCTCGTGTGCACGTTCGAGCGCATGATCCTGATCTACGGCCGCGGACAGGGCCCCTACGACGCCGCCGGGTATTGAAGTAGCGCCGGTCTGTGACCGGCGAAATGAAGCCGCGCTCGCGTGCCGGGATCTGCAAACGGAGTTCTCACTCGCCGGTCACAGACCGGCGCTACTGCACGCGCGCGCCACCGCACACTACGACGTCCACCGGATTCCCGCCGAGTTCGTAGGCGAGTTGACGTTCGTCTTTGTGACGGAGCAACAGCAGGTCGGCGCGCTTGCCGACTTCGATCGAGCCGCGGTCGGTTAAGCCGAGCAGTTGCGCAGGGTTGTAGGTTGCGGCGACGATCGCCTCCGCCGGCAACAGACCGCAGAAGCGCACCGCAAGCGCGATCGCCAGCGGCATCGAGTGCGTGGGAGAGGAGCCGGGATTGCAGTTCGTCGCGAGCGCGAGCGCGCCGCCGCGATCGGCGAAGAATCCGGCTTTGGCAAAACGCTGGTCGGTGTGCAGCCCGGTGCACGGCAGGACGACGCCGAAGGTGTTCGACTCGGCGAGCGCGGTCAGGTCGTTCTTCGACGCGGCCTCGAGGTGATCGACGCTGCGCGCGTGCAGCCGGATCGCCTCGGGAATCATCCCGAGCGAATTGAATTGGTCGGTGTGCACGCGGATCGGGTGGTGCTTGCGCGCTTTCTCGAAGAACCGCACGCAGGCCTCGACGGTCCAGGCTTCCTTCTCGCAGAAGGCGTCGACGGCGATGTCGGGAAATTCGCGTGAGACTTCCGCGAGCATTTCCTTCGTGACCATGCGCGAGTAGTCCTCGACATCGCCTTCGGTGGCGTGACCGAGCAGCGCAGTGGCGACGACGGTGCCAGACCAGTCGCTCGCGGCACGGCGGATGGCGCGGAGCATCTTTAACTCTGCCTCGGTGTTCAGTCCGTAGCCGCTCTTCACCTCGACGGTGGTCGTGCCGCCGCGGAGCATTTCGGTGAGGCGCTCGCGCAACGAGGCGGCGAGCTGCTTCTGCGTGGCTTCGCGGACAGCGCGGACAGTGGCGTAGATGCCGCCGCCGGCTTTCAGGATGTCGAGATAGGGAACGCCGTTGAGTTTCTTCTCCCACTCGTCGAGGCGGTCGCCGGCCCAGCAGGCGTGCGTGTGGCAATCGACGAAACCCGGCATCAGCACGCGCCCGGCCGCGTCGATCAATTCGGCGTCGGCGGGCGCGTCGACCTTTTCGGCGACAGCGGCTATCTTGCCGTCGGCGACGAGCACCTCGCCGTGCGGAAGCACGCCGAGTTCGCGAAGGGCTTTGCCGCGGCGCGGACCGGTCTGGCCGGGGAGCGCGAGGGTGAGGAGGCGGGCGTTGCGGAAGAGAAGGGAGGGCATCGGAAAAATGGAGGGCTCAGCTCCTGCTGAGCCGCGGCCCGGCGGTAGCCGGGCCCTCCTACAGACGGGACACGATAGGCATCACCGTTTCGCGAAGCCGAGCAGGAAAGTCAGGAACAGGTGCGCGGCGATGCGGGCGGTGCGGCCGCCGACGTCGTGGGCGGGATTTAGTTCCATCAGGTCGAAGCACCGCACCGTGCGGTTCGCCCCGCACGCGCGCACCCAACGCTCGGCGTCGGCGACCGACCAGCCCGACGGATTCAACGCGCTGACGCCCGGCGCTTGCGCGGCATCGAGCACGTCGAGGTCGAAGCTCACGAAGAGGTGTTTCGCCTTCGGCAGCGCGACCTTCGCGCGATCGGGATGCGTGATGCCGCCGTGCGACGCGAACCAGCCGAAGTGCTCGCGCGAGTTCACGAGCGGACGCAGGCCGTGCACGTGGAGGTGCTTCACGCCGCAATCCTCGACGAGACGCCGGAACGGCATGCCGGAGCCGGTCGTCTCGCGCACATCGAGGTGCGCATCGAAATAGACGCCGACGGGTTTCGGAAAACGCGCGGCGACGGCGCGGACGAACGGGTAGGTGAGATCGTGTCCGCCGCCGACGGCGATGGGAAAGAGTCCAGCGTCGAGCAGAGCGCCGGTGACGATCGTGACGCGCCGATGCGTTTCTTCGAGCGAGTCGGACACCTCGACGTTGCCGGCGTCGAACACGCGCGGCAGTTCGCCCGCGGCGGGATCGGCGGCGCCGTAACGGCAGAGCGCTTCGCGGAACGCGGCCGGACCGCGCGCGGCGCCGGGGCGGCCGTTGTTCATCCACACGCCGCGATCGTCGGGGATGCCGAGCAGAGCGATCGCGCAGCCATCGGGATTGTCGGCGCGAAACGTCGAGGCGAAGCGCGCGCGCGACAAGTCGGTGGGCCATTGGGCGGGGAGGAGGTGGGGGATCGGGCGCATGTTTGGAGAAAACGCGTTTGTTGTAGGAGCGGCTTTACGCCGCGATGGCTTCGGGTGCGTTGCAGTCGCGGCGTAAAGCCGCTCCTACAGTTTTCTCATCGGGATCGGGACGTTCAGGCGCCCGGCGCAGTCTTGCGCTTGCTCGTAGCCGGCGTCGGCGTGACGGAAGACGCCCATCATCGGGTCGTTCGTGAGCACGCGTTCGAGGCGGCGCGCGGCGTCAGCGGTTCCGTCGGCGACGATGACTTGCCCCGCGTGCTGACTGTAACCGATGCCGACGCCGCCGCCGTGATGAAAACTCACCCACGACGCGCCGCTCGCGATGTTCACCATCGCGTTCAAGATCGCCCAGTCGCTGATGGCGTCGGAGCCGTCCTTCATCGCTTCGGTTTCGCGGTTGGGGCTGGCGACGGAGCCGCAGTCGAGGTGGTCGCGGCCGATGACGATCGGCGCTTTCACGCGGCCGTCGGCGACCATTTGGTTGAAGAGCAAACCGGCGCGGTGACGTTCGCCGAGGCCGAGCCAGCAGATGCGCGCGGGCAGGCCTTGGAACGCGACGCGCTCGCCGGCCATTTTCAGCCAACGGTGCAGCGCCTGGTCCTCGGGGAAGAGCTCCATGATCGCGCGGTCGGTCGCGGCGATGTCGGCCGGATCGCCGGAGAGCGCGACCCAGCGGAACGGTCCGCGGCCGAGGCAGAATTGCGGGCGGATGTAGGCGGGCACGAAGCCCGGGAAATCGAACGCGCGCTTCACGCCTTGGTTGAGCGCGTGCTGGCGGAGGTTGTTGCCGTAATCGAAGGTCTTCGCACCGCGCTGCTGGAGCTTGAGCATCGCCTTCACGTGGCGGGCCATCGAGGCGAGCGAGAGTTTCTGGTATTTCTTCGGGTCGGCTTTGCGGAGCTTGGCGGCGGCTTTCAGGTCGTAGCCGACCGGCACGTAACCGACGAGCGGGTCGTGCGCCGAAGTCTGATCGGTGAGCACGTCGACCTGGATTTTGCGCGCAAGCAGGCGCTCGAGCAGATCGGTGACGTTGGCGACGACGCCGACGCTGAGCGCCTTGCGATGCTCCGAATAAAGCATGGCGCGATCAATCGCCTCATCGAGCGACGGCGCGATCTCGTCGAGGTAGCGGTCGTGGACGCGTTTTTGGAGGCGCGACTTGTCGACGTCGGCGATGAGGCAGGTGCCTTCGGCCATCGTGATCGCAAGCGGTTGCGCGCCGCCCATGCCACCGCAGCCGCCGGTGACGCAGAGACGGCCGGCGAGCGATCCGCCGAAATGCTGGCGGCCGCACTCGGCGAAGGTCTCGTAGGTGCCTTGGAGGATGCCTTGCGTGCCGATGTAGATCCACGAACCGGCGGTCATCTGGCCGAACATCATGAGGCCGCGGCGCTCGAAGTCGTCGAAACGCTCCTGCGTCGCCCAAGCGGGGACGATGTTGCTGTTGGCGATGAGCACGCGCGGGGCGTCGACGTGCGTGCGCACGACGCCGACGGGTTTACCGGATTGGACGAGCAGCGTTTCGTCGGGCGCGAGCTTCGGCAGCGTTGCGAGAATGGCATCGAAGCACGCCCAGTTGCGGGCGGCTTTGCCGCGTCCGCCGTAGACGACGAGGTCGCGCGGTCGCTCGGCGACTTCGGGGTCGAGGTTGTTTTGCAGCATGCGCAATGCGGCCTCGGCGGCCCAGGTCTGGCAGGTGCGTTCGGGGCCGCGCGGGGCGCGAACCTCGCGAATTTTCGATTTTCGATTCTCGATTTTCGATTGAGTCATGGTGGTGGGGACGCACGAGGTAGGGCGAACCGTCCCGGTGAGCCGTGGTGCGGCTCGGCGAGACGCCTCGCCCTACCTAGCAGAGTTTGCCGGCGGCTTTTCCCGCGGCGGTGATCAGTTCTCCGCTGCGGACGAGATTCAGGGCGGTTTGGACGTCGTTGTGGAAGAGGCGGTCGGCTTGGGCGAAGGGGATCACTTGGCGCACAGCGGCGACGGCGGCTTCGACGCCGCGGCCGGCTTTAAGCGGACGGAGGAATTCGAGGCCTTGCGCGGAACACATGAACTCGATCGCGAGCACGGTCTCGGTGTTCTTGACGACTTCGAGGAGCTTCGTGGCGCTGATCGAGCCCATCGAGACGTGGTCTTCCTGGCCAAGCGAGGAGGGGATCGAATCGACGGACGCGGGGTGCGCGAAGACTTTGTTTTCCGAGACAAGCGCCGCGGCGGTGTATTGCGGGATCATGAAGCCGGAGTTCAGGCCGGTGTCTTTCATGAGGAGTTTCGGGACTTTCAGGTCGCCGACGGTGTCGCCGTGGAGGAGCATGTAGATGCGGCGCTCCGAAATCGACGCGAGCTCGGCGGTGGCGATGGCGAGGTAATCCATGACGAACGCGAGCGGCTCGCCGTGGAAGTTGCCGCCGCTGACGACGTCGCCGTTGTCGAAGATGAGCGGGTTGTCCGTGGCGGAGTTGATCTCGGTCTCGACGACGTCGCGCGCGTGCGTGAGCGCGAGGCGGACGGCGCCGTGAACCTGCGGGACGCAGCGGAGCGAGTAGGGATCCTGCACCTTGCCGCAATGCGCGTGCGACGGGAGAATCTCGGAGCGCGCGAGCAGAGCGCGGACGTTGCGCGCGGCGTCGCGCTGGCCGGCATGCGGTCGCGCGTCGTGGATGCGCGCGTCGAACGGCGCGGCGCTGCCGCGGGCAGCTTCGATCGTGGTGGCGGCGGCGATGTCGGCCGTCGTGCAGAGGTTTTCGACGCGCAGCAGGCAATGCACGGCGTAGGCCGACATGAATTGCGTGCCGTTGATCAGACCGAGGCCTTCCTTCGACTGGAGTTTCAACGGTGCGAGGCCGAGCTGTTTCATCACCGCGCGCGCGGGCTGGCGCCGGCCGCGGAAATTCATTTCGCCGAGGCCAAGCAGCGGCAGCACGAGATGCGCGAGGGGCGCGAGATCGCCGGAGGCGCCGAGCGAACCTTTCGTGAACACGACGGGCAGCGCGTCCTCGTTGTAGAAACGGATGAGCGTATCCACGACGCGCGGCGTGACGCCCGACATGCCGACGGCGAGGCCGTTGACTTTGAGCAACAGCATGAGGCGCACGATCTCGGCGGGCACTTCGTCACCGACTCCGACGGCGTGGCTGAGAATCAAGTTTTCCTGGAGTTTCTCGAGATCGGCCGCGGGCACGCGCTGGTGGGCGAGGGCGCCGAAGCCGGTGTTGATGCCGTAGTGCGGCGTCGGGTCGTCGTGGAGGCGGTCGACGATCGCGCGCGAGGCGCGGACACGGCGGCGGGCGTCGGCGGTGAGCGTCAGCTTTTCGCGTCGGGCGATGGCGCGGCGCAAACGGGTGAGCGTGAGATCGCGGCCGGAGAGGGGAAGCGTGCCGGGCATAGCAGAGGGTCGTGTCATAGAACTCCGGTGCGGCGGTTTTGGAAACCGAAAAGGCTTACGCCGTTCGGACCATTAGAAGCGGTCGGCGGGGAAGTGCGCTTTCTATTTTTCGGTCCGGACTTGGTCGAATGGGAGGAACGCTTCTGCATCGCGAGTCCGAAACGGGGCGCTGCCGAGGAGCGGCGATATAATATCGCCGTTCCGGTGCCGAACCGGTCGCGGCGTAGAGCCACTCCTGCCGTTTCGCCCGACCAAAAACAAAAAGCCCGCCGGGAGGGCGGGCTCGGAATTCGCGCGAGTGCGAGATGTGGCGCGCGGCGCGTCAGATCGCTTTGGGCAGCTCGACGTCCTGCCACTCGACGGCGTGTGGGTGGTTGCGTTTGTCTTTTTGCAGGCCGTGACGTTTCCGCACCGATTGGTCGAGCTTGTCGACGAGGAGATCGATCGACTTGTGGCAATCCTCCGAGCTGACGGTGGCATTGATATCGGGGCCGCGGAGCTGGACGTGGGCCTTGGCGATGAACTTGCTGGTGCGATCGTGCTGACGGTCGCATTCGAGCTCGACCTTCACGCGCACGATGTGGCTCTCGTGTCGAAACAATCGCTCCATTTTTTCTCGAACGTAGAATTTCAGGGACGGGGTCAGTTCGAGGTGAATGCCGGTAACGATTACTTCGTGGGAGCCGTTGGAGCTATTCATGGGTATCCTTTGTTGGTTGGAGAAAAGCACGACGACCGAGTCCCTCTCGGCGGGGTGCAGTTTGTCGACGGTGCCGCCCGCTTGGGCCGGCCATTCTTTCCTTGTGGGAAAGTGCTTCATTCGACACGCACACGCATAGTCCATGCCGGTGCGGAGGCAACCTCCCGGCGGCGACTATTACGCACAATAATTTTGAACGCCCGCGCATGTCCCTACTTGACGACCAGCCGTTGCCACCGCCCGAAGCGCCGCTCGTGAACCCGGCGGACCTGCCCGGCTGGGTGCGCTTCGAGGATGCGCGGCTGCTGGTGATCGACAAACCCGGCTGGCTGGTCGTCCACCCGTCGAAAAACGGACCGTGGTCGAGCCTCGCGGGGGCGGTGCGAGAGGGGCTGGGACTGCAAACCATCCGTCTCATGTATCGGCTCGATCGCGAGACTTCTGGAGTGATTATCCTCGCAAAAGACGAGGCGACCGGCAGCCGCTTGCAAAAGGCCATCGGCAAACGGCTCATCGGCAAAGCCTACGTCGCGATCCTCGAGGGCGAGCTGACGGAGCCCGTCGCCGTCGATCAAGCGCTCGGTCCCGATCCGACCGCCAACGTCACCGTGAAGCAGCGCGTGGTGCCTTCCGGTTCGGAAGGCGCGCAGGAGTCGCGCACGATCTTTCATCCGCTCATCGCGCGCGGCGGCTACACGCTCGTCGGCGTCGAACTGCTCACCGGGCGCAAGCATCAGATCCGCGCGCATGCCGAGTGGCTAGGGCGACGGGTCGTCGGCGACAAACTCTACGGGCCCGACCCGACGCTCTACCTCGAATTCGCGGAGCACGGCTGGACGGCGCGACACAGCGCGCTACTGTCGCTCACGCGTCAGGCGCTGCACTGCGCGGCCATCGATCTGCGGCCAGCGCACATGGATTACCTGCTCACCGCGCCGTGGCCGGCGGACTTGGCGCGCTTCGCCGAGCGGAAAATGGCGCTGCCCACCACCGAGGCGCAGGCGCTGATCGACGCGTTCGTCGCGCGGACGTTCGCCGCACCGTCTAGGCCGGAATAAGCAGCCGATCGATCGCGGCGCGGAGCGCGGCGCATTGCGTGGCGATGCGCTGTGCGAGCGGCAGTGCGGTCGGCGTCTCGAACGTATAGCTGAGCGTCGTGTGCTCGTGGCGAAGATAGATCGCCTCGGGCCACGAGTCGCGCAGCAGCGGGTCGCTGACCGGGCGGATCAGTCCGGGGCCGGAGGCGTCGCGTCCATCGATGATCGCGGCAGTCTCGATCGGACAGTGCTGTGCCGCACCGGCGAGCGCGACGTCCACGAGCGTCGGAAGGTTGTCCGGGTTGAGTTCGTAGAGGTAAAAGCCGGCCGCCTCGTAGTCTTCGTGCAAGCAGAACGTCGCGAGGAAATCCGGTTGGCGCTCGAGCCAGGCGACGTGCGCGCGAATCTCGGCCGAGGTCGGGTGCTTGTAGTCGCGGTTGAGATCGACGCCGGCGAAGTTTCCGCGCGTGCCGAGCGCGAGTCCAGTCGGATTGAGAATCGGGCAAAGGAACCACGACGCGCGAGCGTCGAAGAATCCGCTCTCGACCAACTGCAACAGCGCCCACGGCGGCGCCGGCTCGTCGCCGTGCATGCCGGAAGAAACGTAGACACGCGGCGCCTCGGCGGAGGCGGGCGCGAGTTTCGTGTAGGCGATCAGCGCGTGGCCGTTGATTTCGCCGAAATGCTCAGCCGCGAAACCAGACTGCCGCGCCGCAGCATCGAAGCGGGGCATGAACTCGGCAGGGTCGAGCGGGAGCGAAGCGGGCATGATGGCCTGCGGGCAAAGAAGCCGGAAATCGTGCCGAGGAAACACGAAACGAAGCGGGCTTGGAAATTTGTGCTTCATCGTGTTCGCTCGTGGTTCTCCCTTTTTCCATGTCGAACGTTCGTGTCCGCTTCGCACCCAGCCCGACGGGCTTTTTCCACATCGGCAGCGCCCGCACGGCGTTGTTCAACTGGCTCTACGCCCGCCACACCGGCGGCACGTTCATCCTGCGCATCGAGGACACCGACCAGGCGCGCAACAGCGAGGAATTCCTCCGCTTGATCTACGACAGCCTGACGTGGCTCGGCATGGATTGGGACGAGGGCCCGAATCCGAACGGCGTCGGCGAGCGCGGCAGCTTTGGCCCGTATCGCCAGAGTCAGCGCGCGCACATCTACAAGGAGTATCTCCAGAAACTCCTCGCCAACGGCCGCGCCTACGAGAAGGACGGCGCGATCTGGTTCAAGATGCTCGGCGAGCGCTACAAGACCTTCGACGAGCACCGCAAGAAGGAAGTCGAGAAAGTGAAAAGCGATCCGGTCGTGATCGACGACCAGATCCGCGGTCGCGTCGAGCGCATGGAGGACGAGGACTTCGTGATCTTCCGCTCGGACGGCAATCCGGTGTTTCACTTCGTGAACGTCGTCGACGACATCACGATGCAGGTCTCGCACATCATCCGCGGCGAGGACCACCTTTCCAACACGAGCAAACACGTGCGTCTCTACGAAGGCTTCGGCGTGACGCCGCCGATCTTCGCGCACATCCCGCTCATCCTGAAATCGCCCGAGATGGGCCAGGGCAAGATGTCGAAACGCGACAAGGGCGCGCTGATCGAGGAATACCAGCAGCGCTTCTTCCTGCCCGAGGCGCTGGTGAACTACATCTCGCTGCTCGGCTGGAACCCCGGCGACGACCGCGAGAAAATGCCGATCGCCGAGATCGTGCGGCTCTTCGACCTGCCGGCGGTGAACAAGAGCGGCGCGAAGTTCGACCACAAGAAGCTCGCGAACCTCAACATGCAGTATCTGCTCGAGCTGCCGGCGGAGAAATTCCTCGCGCTCGCGAAGGAGTATTTCGCCAAGCAGCCGACCGGCGCCGCCGTGCTCGCGAACGACGCCTACTTCCGCGAGATCATGCTGCTCGCGCAGCCGAAGATTAAATCCATCGACGAACTCGCGGCCTACACGGTCTATTTCTTCATCGAGGATTTCCCAATCGACGCGAAGGCGAAGGACAAGCTGATGGCCAAAGGCGACCCGAAGGCGCGCCTCGCCGAGCTGATCGCGGCGCTGCCCGCGATGGATTTCTCGAGCGACGCCGCGATCGAAGCCGCGCTGAAGGCGCTCGCCGACAGCAAGCAGCTCGGCTTCGGCGACTATCAGGGCATCGCGCGTCTCGCCGTCACCGGCACGAACGCCGGCCCGAGCATCACAAGCATCTTCCGCGTGCTCGGCAAAGAGCGCGTGTTGGCGCGGCTGCAGAAGTTCGCGGCGGCGTGAGGAGGGCGGCGCCTTGACAGGCCTGCGGTGGAACACATGGTTTCTGGCATGAAACTCTCGACGCGTTCGCTGGCTCGCGCGTTCCCGAAGGCGAAGGCCGCCGCTCGCAAAGGTCGGGCGGTTGAAATTGTCGACGACCGAACGGGTGAGAAGTTCATCCTAACGGCGAAGCCGACAAAGACCTTCGGCGAACTGGCGGCACAGGCCAAGGGAGTGCATCAAGGTCCGCGCGATCTCTCCACCCGCGAGGGCTTCGGTGGCTGATTTCATCGCAGACACGGGTCCGATCGTCGGCTGGATCAATCGGCACGACCAGTGGCATTCATGGAGTGTGGCGACGCTCGAGGATCTTTCTCCTCCGTTATTGACCTGCGAGGCCGTGATCGCGGAGGCGGCTTGGCTGTTGGGGTCTTCCCGCGAGTCGTTGGATCGTCTTTACGGAATGGTGGAGGCAGGCGCATTGCAGGTGGTCGAGTTGCTGCCCGAGCACGTCAGCCATATTCGTGCGCTGTCAGCGAAGTATCCCCAGATGGATTTTTGTGACGCCGCCGTGGTCAGACTTTCGGAAATCTATCCCTTCGCCAAAGTCCTGACGACCGACCGGGCCCATTTCAGAATCTACCGACGGCTACGCGACAAGCCGCTGCCGCTCATATGTCCCGAGGGGTGAAAAAGACCGATGTTGAACCGCCGAGCGAATCCGGAGTTCTTGGTGCTCTGGATGAACAATTCACGCTCACCTCTACGGTGCCCTACTGGGACGTCGATCGCGATCAGGTGCTGACGCTGGCGGGCGTCTTCAAGCTACTGCAGGAGGGCGCGATCAAGCACGCCGACCTTTTCGGTCTCGGCGCGAAGGCGATGGCGGCGCATGGCGAGAGCTGGGTGCTGAACCGCGTTGCGGTCGAGATCACGCGCTACCCGCGCTACGAGGAGCGCGTGAAACTCGTGACGTGGTCCGCCGGCATTCGCGGCTTCCGCGGCTATCGCGATCTGCGGCTCTACTGCGGCGAGGAACTGGTCGCTTCGGCCTCGACGCTCTGGCTCTACATCAATCTGCGGACGAAATCGCTGACGCGCGTGCCGACGGAGCTGGCGGAGCGGTTTCCCGTCGGACAGGCGGCAGTCTTCCGGCCCGACCTCGACAAAATTCGCTTCGAGTCATTGAGCGATGCCGCGAGTGTGACCGAAGTGTCGCTGCGCTACTCGGACTTCGACGGCAACGCGCACCTGAACAACACGGCGTATCTCGACTGCCTGCAGACGGCGCTGAGCCGGCAGGCGCTTCCGGTGCGGCCGAGGCGGATCGAGATGCAGTTTCTCAAGGAAGTCGCGACGACGACCTCCTCCGTGCAGGTCGCGGTCGAGCGCACGAACGATGGCGCGGCGAATTTCGCGGTGCGCAGCGGCGGCGAGCTGCACGCGCAAGGTTTGGTGACGTTCTGATCAATTGCTGATTGGAGGTGGAGCGCGTTGACCTCAACGCGCTCGGGCGAGAGCGCGTTGGGGTCAACGCGTTCCACCTCGATCCAGGATGCGAATCGTGTTTCGATACGGGCGATGAATCCGAAGCACGCGGCACGACGGAAGGCGACGGTGCATTTGCTCTGCGGGTTGCCGGGCTCGGGGAAGACGACGTGGGCGCGACGGCTCGCGGCCGAGTGCAGCGCGGTGGTGCTGAATCACGACGAGCGCATGATCGCGCGGCACGGCCCGAATCCTCCGGAGAGTGAGTTCACGCGCTTCGCGGCGGCGGTGACGGAGGAATTGTGGCGCGAGGCGGCGGGCGAGATCGCGCACGGGCGCGACGTGATTCTCGATTGGGGATTTTGGACGCGTGCGGAACGCGACGACGCGCGGCGGCGCGGAGGCGAGATCGGCGCGGCGTGCGTGTTCTATCGGATGCGGTGCGCGGACGACGTGGCGCGGCGACGCACGCTCGAGCGGACGGCGGCGGGCACTAGGACCGCGTTCGAGATCAACGGCGCGGCGTGGGATTTGTTTCGCGCGAAGTTCGAGGAGCCGACGGCGGACGAGGGCGCGGTGGAGATCGAGTAGCGAGGGTTGCAAGCTGCCTCTGACGTTCGGTGCAGGCGGGACGCCGGCGCTACTTACTCGAATTTCTTGCGGAACTCATCGAACTCGCGGCGGAGGTCGGCGAGCTGGCGTTTCAGCTCGGCGTTGTCGGACTCGAGCTGGGCGAGGTGCACCGTGTCGGAGGAGAGGGGCGCGCTATAAGAGTCGACCGCGGACGCGGCGGGCGGCTCGTCGGGACGACTCGCCCTACCTGACGGTGTGGGCGGGTCGGTGAGCAGGTGCGCGTAGCGCGATTCTTTCGTGCCGGGGGCGCGAGGGAGCAGCGTGACGAGCGCGGGCTGGTCGGGATTTTCGCGATTGGCAAGGCGGCCGAGCGTGGCCTGCACGTCGGCGAGATCGGCGAATTCGTGCATGCGACCGCTGCGGCCGCGCAGTTCGCCCGTCGTTTGCGGACCGCGGAGCAGCAGCAGGCAGAGTAGCGAGACTTCGGGACGCGAGAGTTCGAAGACCTCGCGTGCCTTGTGCGCGAATTTGAGCACGCGGCTGTCGCCGCCGGTGATGACGACGGCGAGGCGCTTGTCGCGGAGCTTGTCGAGTGCGCGGGTGACCTCGGGCTCGCCGAGCGTCATGACCGGCTCGCGGTTGTTGAGCTGGTTGCAGGCGTTGACCAGCGCGTTCAGCGAGAGCGGGTAGTAGTCCGGCGTCGTGAGGTCCTTCTCGATGAGTGCGCCGAGCACGCGGGCTTCGATGGCGTCGAGTTGCGGGAGCGGATTCATCGGGGACGGAGACGGAGGGGCGCCTACTAATGGACACGAATGAACACTAATTAAAGGCCGGGAAACGCGGACTATGCGGAAAGGTGCACGGCGGCTACTCGACTACGCCCAATCAACGGGGAACTTGGCCACAAAAAGGCGCAAAGGCGCACAAAAATAAAGCCGACTTCTTCGTGTATTTTCGTGCCTCTTTGTGGCCGACAAATCGATGCATGCTGCGCGTCGGGGCATAAAAGTCCCTCCCACCAAAGAGAGGAGGATTACTTCGCCCAGGTGTCGCGGAGCGTGATCGTGCGGTTGAAGACGAGGTGGTCGGGGCGCGAGTCTTTCGAATCGAGTGTGAAGTAGCCGAGGCGCTCGAATTGGAAGTGCTCGTTTGGCGTTGCAGTGCCGAGGGCAACTTCGAGTTTGGCGGTGACGACTTCGAGCGACTTCGGGTTCACGACCTTGAGGAAATCCTCCTCGGCGGCGGGCTCGGGGACGGTGAAGAGGCGGTCGTAGAGGCGCACCTCGGCGTCGACGCAACGCACGGCGCTGACCCAGTGGATCGTGCCTTTGACTTTGCGGTCGGAGTTCGGCTGGCCGGTGCGCGTGGTGAGGTCGGCGGTGCAGCGCAGCTCGGTGATCGCGCCGGAGGCGTCCTTCACGATCTCGTCGAGCTTGATGATGCAGGCGTATTTCAGGCGCACTTCGCCGCCGGGTTTCAGACGGAAATATTTCGGCGGCGGGACTTCGGCGAAATCGTCGGACTCGATGAAAACTTCGCGCGTGAGCGAGACTTTGCGCGTGGTTGGCGTTTCGTCCTGCGGGTTGTTGGTCGCGTCGCAGAGGATGACTTCGCCGGCCGGGATGTTGGTGAGGACGATCTTGATCGGCTTCAGGACGGCGAGGCGGCGGAACGCGGTCGCGTTGAGGTGATTTCGGACGATGTTCTCGAAGACGGCGGCTTCGGTGACGGAGTCGGCCTTGGTGACGCCGACGCTCGCGACGAACTCGAGGAGCGCGGGCGCGGGGATGCCGCGGCGGCGGAGGCCGGAGATCGTGGGCATGCGCGGGTCGTCCCAACCGGTGACGACTTTCTCGTTCACGAGCGTCAGGAGCTTGCGCTTCGAGACGAGCGTGTAGGCGAGGTTGAGTTTCGCGAATTCGTATTGGTGCGGGAGCGGGCGCGGGAGGTCGAGCGACTCGAGAATCCAGTCGTAGAGCGGGCGGTGCACCTCGAACTCGAGCGTGCAGACGCTGTGCGTGATGCCTTCGAGGTAATCGCTGAGGCAGTGCGCGTAGTCGTAGAGCGGGTAAATGCACCAGCCGCTGCCGGCGTGGTGGTGCGCGACGTGGCGGATGCGGTAGAGCAGGGGGTCGCGCAGCCAGACGTTGGGCGAGGCCATGTCGATCTTCGCGCGGAGCGTGCGGGCGCCGTCGGGGAATTCGCCGGCGCGCATGCGCTTGAAGAGGTCGAGATTCTCCTCGATGGAGCGGTCGCGGTAGGGCGAGTTGCGGCCGGGTTTGTCGGGCGCGCCGCGGTATTCGTCGGTCTCCTTCGGCGTGAGGTCGCAGACGTAGGCTTTGCCGCGCTTGATGAGTTCGAGCGCGTAGTCGTAGAGCGGCGCGAAATAGTCGGAGGCGAAGAACGGCTCGACCTTGTCGCCGGAGAGGTGGGACTTGATCTGCGCGGGATCGACGGCGGGCAGGTGAAAATCGGGTTTGCCGTTCACGGTCTGCGGCGCGGGCGTGGCGCCCTTGGCCTTGAAGCCGAGGCAGTGGTCGGCCCAGCCGTCGATCAGCCACTTCACGTCGGTGGTGATGGAGTCGACGTATTCGACGTCCTCCTTGACGGGGTTGGTGTCGTCGAAGCGGAGGTTGCACTGGCCGCTGTTTTCGCGGGCGATGCCGAAGTTGAGGCAGATGGACTTCGCGTGGCCGATGTGGAGGTAGCCGTTGGGCTCGGGCGGGAAGCGCGTCACGATCTTCGCGTAACGCTGCTCGGCGACGTGTTGCGCGACGAGGTCGCGGATGAAGTCGCTAGGAGCGGGCGTGGGCGTGGCGGGTGACGTGTTCTCGGCGGACATAGGAGCCGTCACGTTGCGGAGGCCGCCGCCGGGATGCAATGGCGCAGTTAGCGGAACGCACACCCATCTGCGCGAGAGACGAATTGTAGGGCCGCCGCTTGTCGGCGGGCCGCGATCACGTTCGATGCGGCCGGGCCAAAAGGGCCGGCCCTACAGTCCGGACGCTGCAATTCGCCGTTTCAGTTCGGCGAGTGTGACTTTCTTTCCGGCATCCATTTCGCGCATGCGGCGCGAGATTTCTTTCTGCCACTCGGGGCTCTCGTGTTTGGCGCGAGACAAGTGGCGTGAATGCTTGTTAGCCGGGGGCATTACGGAGGTCGGGTTAATGCGAATTCTTAGCGGCGTTCGCGCGCGCTTCCCATTCGTCCCAGAAGTCCGAGGAGGCTGCGAACACCGTCTCGTAGGAAACGCGCTCTCCCGTATCGAGATGTATTTCGAGCTCGTCGAAGTCGAAAATCAAGTAACCGGTCGTCGTCGCGACCTTCACCGGCATTGCGGTCGATTCCGTTGAGAAAATCTCGATGCCGCTGCGCGAAAGATCGACCAAAGCACTACTCTGAACTTTGCCATCTGCGTCGGTCAGTTGGAACGAGCGAAAACCGCGAAGCGAAATGCGGAACGAGTCGCCGAGAGGTTCGATTCGTTCCCGGATATAGGGAACGTTGACGAACATTTCCACGCGGTCGTTGGTCTGACGGACGACCGTAATTTCGCCGTCGTGCAGCGTATTCCAAATTGCGATTCGTGGATCGACAGGTGGCATAGGCGAACCGTTCACCCCCGCATCTCCCGCAGCAAGCTCGTGAGGTAGGGGATGAGTTGCTTTTTGCGGGAGACGACGCCGGGGAGGTCGAAGATTTCGTCCTGCTCGACGTGGGCGTAGGAGATCTTGCGGATGAACTCGGGCTCGCCTTTCACGAGGAGGAGCGAGTTCTGCGTGTTGATGTCCGTGACGAGCAGCGCGGCGAAGTTGAGCTTTTCGGTGTCGCGGAGCTCGGCGAGGGCGGCGGCGATTTCCTTGGCGTGGGCCCAGAAGTTGTCGAAGCCGAGTTCCTCGACCTGCGAGACGGAGAACTTCGTGCCTTCCTCGTCGTAGATCTTGAAGTCGGAGCGAACGACTTTGGCGGGCGGGCTGGCGAGGATGACGGAGCCGGAGCTGAAGATGAGTTCGGCGAGCGCCTTGGCCTTGATGTCGGCGTGGGATTCGAGCCAGGCGAGGATGTCGGCGTCCTTCGGCGTCGAGGTCGGGCTCTGGAGAAGGAGCGTGTCGGAGATGAGGCCGGACATCATGAGGCCGGCGAGGTCGGGCGTGGGCTTGAGGCCGTAGCGGCGGAAGAGGTCCGCGACGATCGTGCAGGTGGAGCCGACGGGATCGTTGAGGAAGAAAATCGGTTGCGGCGTGGCCATCGGCGCGAGGCGGTGGTGGTCGATGATCTCGGTGATCGTGACTTCGTCGGCGCCGGGGACGGCTTGGGTGAGCTCGTTGTGGTCGACGAGCACGAGGCGCGTCGGCACGGGTTTGAGCATGTCGGTTTTCGTGAGGATGCCGGCGAGGCGGCCGTCGTCGGTGAGGACCATGAACGCGGGCGCGGCGGACGCGCCAACTTTGCGGCGGACGTCGGCGAGGCGGCTGTCGGCGTTCACGGTCGCGAACGTGCGATCGATGATCGGGGCGAGGCGGCTGGCGGTGCGGATGAGCCAGGCGGTGGTGGCGGAGTCGTAGGGGCTGATGAAAAGCGCGATGCCGCGCGCGTGGGCGGCGTCGGCGATGGACGGGTGCACGCGTTTGCCGCCGGTGATGACGAGGAGACGCACACCGAGTTCGATCGAGCGTTGCTGGATGTCGCTGCGGTCGCCGACGACGATGATGGATTTTTCGGCGGGGATGCCCTCGGCCTGCGAGAGGCGCCAGAAGGAAGCGATGTCCATCGCGCCGATGCGCACGTAGAGTTCCTCGACGAGGTCGGGGCTGGCGCCGAGGTGCACGACTTCGGCGCGGAGCGTGCGGGCGATCGAGGCGAGGTCGGCGTTGACGAGCCGCATGCGTTTCGGCTCGGAGATTTGCGGGAGAAACGCGTGGGCGAGCGCGGGCGTGCTGATGGTGCCAATGAGTTTTTCGTCAGCGCTGACGACGGGGACGACGCGGTGGTTGTAGCGGTCGATGAATTCGAGGGCTTCGGCGCAGGTGGCGGTTTCGCTGAGGCTATGGACGTCTTTCACCATCACGTCGTCGACGCGCGGGTGGACGTCGGCGAGGTAGAGCGGGAGTGGCGTGCGAAAGCGCGCGAGGATGGCGTCGATGCGGGCGTTGGAGTTGCCGCAGCGGGCCGGCACGTAGCCCGGTTGACCGGCGGCTTCCTTGAAGGCGGCGTAGGCGATCGCGGAGCAGATAGAATCGGCGTCGGGGTTCTTGTGGCCGATGACGTAGGTGGGAGCGGCGGACATGCGGGAGTGAAGGGGAGAGGGAAAGGGAAAGTGAACGGGAGTGTGATGGCGCGACGATGGCAGGCGCCACGCTCGGCCGGCAGGCGGCGTTCACCCCGTGGCGGCCCGGAACGAAGTGTGCGCGGCGGGCGAGACGGTAGGTGGCGCGCAGGCGGTGGGGAAAGAAAAAAGCCCGGCCTGTGCGGGCCGGGCTTTTGTTTTTAGCCGAAAGCAATGGCGGGTCTGTGCTGACTTCTGACGGATCTAGGAGGCGCGCACGGCGGGAGTGCCGGCTAGGGTGCCGACACCGGCCGGGGGCGTCGCGTAAACCCTCGGATTGCTTGCTGCAGTGGGGTTAAAGGGCAGAGCCTGCAGCACGTTGCTGCCCTTCTGGCCGTTGTTCAGCGTAAGCTGATTGGCGGCCTCGCTGGTGTTGGGGTAGAACTGGACGTTGCCGCCCAGAAAAGCGATGTGGCCACCGGCGTCCTTGTAGGCGCCGCTCTCGGCGCTCCACAGACCGGTGGCGAGGAGGCCGCGCGTGAACGCGACGGGGACCGTCGGGCCGTCGCTCATGCGGAGGCCGCCGACGAATTCGAACGAGAGCACGCGGTTCGTCGTGAAGGACGAGTCGAGCGTGGTGTTGCCCGTGGGGCTGACGATCGCAGTCGGGTAGGTGCCGTTGAACTGCGGATCGTTTTTCGCGAAGTAGAATGTCGGATCCTTGAGGATGCCGCGTTGGGCGAGGATGCCGGCCCACGCGAACGGGCCTTGGCCGAGACCGGGATACTGCGTCGCGATGGCCTGCGGGTCGGGGAGGCGGTCGTTGTTGTCGGCGGCGTAGAGCTGCGCGGCTTTGACGATCTCGCGGAGATTGTTGGCGTCGACCGTGCGTTGGGCGGTTTCGCGGACTTTGCCGATCGTCGGAAAAATCAGGGCCGCGAGGATGCCGATGATCGCGATTACCGTGAGCAGCTCGATGAGCGTGAAGCCTGCGTCAGTGCGGCGGTCGCCAAAAAGCATAACAGAGAGGGTCGCAGTCGAGTCATAGGTAATTAATACCGCAAGCCGATTCTCGCCTTTGTGACGCGGTGTGGTTTGGTTCGGCGCATGATCGTCTATTTGGATGGCAAGTATGTGGACTCGACCGAGGCCAAGGTGTCGGTGTTCGACCACGGCCTGCTCTACGGCGACGGCATTTTCGAGGGCATCCGACTCTACAGCGGCAACGTCTTCCGCCTCGTCGAGCACCTCGAGCGCCTCGAATACTCCGCCAAGGCTCTGCTGCTCGACCTGCCGCTGACGCGTGAGCAATTCATCGAGGCGACCTGCGAAACCTGCCGCCGCAACAAGCTCACCGATGGCTACATTCGCCTCGTCGTCACGCGCGGCGCCGGCGACCTCGGGCTCGCGCCGTGGCTGTGTCCGAAGCCGACGGTGTTCATCATCGCGAGCACGATCCAGCTTTACCCGAAGGAGTATTACGACAACGGCCTCGCGATCGTCACCGTGCCCACGCGCCGCATCAACCCGGCCGCGTTGCCGCCGACGATCAAGTCGCTGAACTACGTGAACAACATCCTCGGCAAGATCGAGGCGAAGCAGTCCGGCGCGCTCGAGGCGATCATGCTCAACGACCAGGGCTACGTCGCCGAGTGCACGGCGGATAACATCTTCACGGTCCACAAGGGCACGATCTACACGCCGTCCGCCAGCCAGGGTGCGCTGAAGGGCATCACGCGCGACACGATGTTCGACATCGCTCGCTCCCTCGGTGTGCCGCTCGTCGAACAGAACATGACGCGCTACGACGTTTGGTGCGCGGACGAGTGTTTCCTCACCGGCTCCGGCGCGGAGGTCGTGCCCGTCGTGAAGCTCGACGGCCGCGTCATCGGCAATGGCAAACCCGGCCCGATCACGAACCAACTGCTCGCCGAGTTCCGCCAACGCGTCACGCGCGAAGGCGTGAAAATCTGAGCGGCGAAAACCGGCCCCGGACACGCGCAACGCCGGCGGGGTGCACACCCGATGGCGCAGGCTCGCACTCGCCGCTACGATGCCGCACGCGGGGAGGACTGCGCACTTGCTTCCCGAATGAGTTTGGGCATTTTCACAATTGCCAGAGGAAAGCCATCCGGCCGGGCATCCGGAATGAACGGCGGGTTCGGTTTCTCCTCGGTCACCTCCACGAATTTTCATGGCCAACTCCCTCAAGTGCGACCTGTGCTCGAAGCCGGCCACGGTCCATCTCACCCAAATCGTCAACAACAAGATCCACAAGGTTGACCTGTGCGAGGCGTGTGCCCAAGCGAAGGGCGTCACCGACCCGAGCGGCTTCTCGCTCGCCGACCTCCTGCTGAAAGCCTCGCTCAATCCCGAGCCGCGCGGCGACCTGCGTTGCGAGGTGTGCGGCTTCACCCAACAGGATTTCAAGAAAACCGGCCGCTTCGGTTGCCCGGCCTGTTATGAGGCCTTTGCCGAGACGCTCGAGCCCGTGCTCGACAGCATGCACAAGGGCACCGCGCACATCGGCAAGACGCCGCAAAAGGCCATCGAACGCAAATCGCTCTACGAGCGCCTCACCCAACTCGAGACCGAACTCGACCAAGCCATCAAATCCGAGCGTTACGAAGACGCCGCGCGTTACCGCGATGAGATCACGCAGGTCCGCCAAGCCGTCGGCAAGAAGCCGCGCCAGCCGCAAAACTGAGATGAAGATCAACGACCTTATCGCCTCTTCATCCGAGTTGACCGACCCGTCGGCCAACAAGAGCGCAGTCGTGCTCATGACGCGCATCCGCCTCGCGCGGAACCTCGCGCGCATGCCATTTCCCGGTTGGGCGAAAGAATCGCAGCGCCGCGAAGTGCTCGCCGCCTGCCTCCAAGCCGTCTCGGCCCTCCCGCAAATGAAGCGCGGGCTCGCGATGGCCGTGGAAGATCTCTCCGAGCTCGAACGCCAGATCCTCGTCGAGCGCCATCTCATCAGCCGCGAGCTCAGCCACGCCAAGGCCGGCTCCGGCATCGTCATCAGCAAGGACCAATCCTGCGTCGTGATGATCAACGAGGAGGACCATCTCCGCATCCAGGTGCTGCGCTCCGGATTTCAGTTCAAGAAAGTCTGGAACACCATCGACTCGCTCGACACGGAGCTCGAAGAGCACCTCGACTACGCCTTCAATCCTCAGCTCGGCTACCTGACCGCCTGCCCGACGAATCTCGGCACCGCGATCCGCGCCTCGACCATGATGCACCTGCCGGCGCTCGTGATTTCCGGTCAGATGGAAAAGGTCGTGCGCGCCGTCAACCAGCTCGGCATGGCCGTCCGCGGCCTCTTCGGTGAAGGCTCGGACGCCAGCGGCTCGATTTTCCAAATCTCGAATCAGACCACGCTCGGCGAGACCGAAGAGGACATCATCAAGCACCTCACCGGCGTCCTGAACACGATCATCGAGCAGGAGCTGAACGCCCGGGAAAAACTCCTCGAAGGCGAGCAGACGAAACTCTTCGACAAGATCGGCCGCGCCTACGGCATCCTCCAGCACGGTTTCCTGCTGAACTCGGGCGAGGCGATGAACCTCCTCTCGCTCATCCGTCTCGGCATCGACCTCGGCATTTTCCCGGACACCCAGCGCGCGATCGTCGATCGCCTGTTCATCGAATGCCAGCCCGGCCACATCCAGAACGCCCTCAAAGGTTCGCTGGAAGCCGGCCAGCGCGACGTCTCGCGCGGCGAGTTGCTCCGCGCGGAATTTGCCAAAGTGCCCGGTCCGGACTTCAGTAACGCTACCAAGTAACCGATTTCACGCCCAACGCTCCCATGGAACCCATGAACAATTTCACGCCGCGCGCACAACAGGTTCTCGCGCTGGCTCGCAAGGAGGCCGACCGCTTCCACCACAACTACGTCGGCACGGAGCACCTCTTGCTGGGCCTCATCAAGCTCGGGCAAGGCGTCGCCGTGAGCGTGCTGCAAAAGATGGGCCTCGACCTCGAAACCGTCCGCGGTGAAGTCGAGAAGCAGGTCGGCACCGGTCAGGAAACCAAGACGCCGGCCAGCAGCATTCCTTACACGCCGCGCGTGAAGAAAGTTCTCGCGCTCGCCGGCAAGGAGGCGAAGGCCCTCAACCATTCTTACGTCGGCACCGAGCACATCCTCCTCGGCCTCCTCCGCGAAGGCGAAGGCGTGGCTGCGCGCGTGCTCAAGTCGCTCGACATCGACATCGAACGCACCCGCAACGAAATCCTCCGCGAACTCGACCCGCAGTTCTCCGCCGGCCAGGGCGGCGAGACCGGCGGCGGTGCGGGCGCGGCCGGTGCCGGCGGTGCGGGTGGCGGCGACGAGCCGACCTCGTCGCGTTCCAGCCCCGAGGACAAGAAAGAGGTCAAGACGCCCGCGCTGAAGGCGTTCGGCCGCGACCTCACCGAGCTCGCCCGCAAGGGCGAGATGGATCCCGTCGTGGGCCGCAAGAACGAAATCCGCCGCGTCATCCAGATTCTCTGCCGCCGCACCAAAAACAACCCGGTGCTCGTCGGCGAAGCCGGCGTCGGCAAGACCGCCATCGTCGAAGGCCTCGCGCAGGAAATCGCGAAGGGCAACGTCCCCGAAATCCTCGCCGACAAGAAAGTCATCACGCTCGATCTCGCCCTCATGGTCGCCGGCACGAAATACCGCGGCCAGTTCGAAGAGCGCATCAAGGCCGTGATGGACGAGATCAAGCGCTCGAAGAACGTCATCATCTTCATCGACGAGCTGCACACCATCGTCGGCGCCGGCGCCGCCGAAGGCGCGATGGACGCCTCGAACATCTTCAAGCCCGCGCTCTCGCGCGGCGAGCTCCAGTGCATCGGCGCGACCACGCTCAACGAGTATCGCAAATACATCGAGAAGGACTCCGCCCTCGATCGCCGCTTCCAGAGCGTGAAGGTCGAGCCGCCGTCCGTCGACGACACCATCATCATCCTCAAGGGCATCCGCGGCAAATACGAGGAGCACCACAAGGCGACGTTCACCGACAAGGCCGTCGAGGCCGCCGCCAAGCTCTCCGATCGCTACATCACCGGTCGTTTCCTTCCCGACAAGGCCATCGACGTCCTCGACGAGGCCGGCGCGCGCGCGCGCATCAGCTCGCTCAACCGCCCGCCCGAGATCGAAAGCATGACGAAGGAGATCGACGACGTTTGCGCCCAGAAGGAGCAGGCGATCGCTGCCCAGCACTTCGAGGAAGCCGCGAAGTATCGCGACAAGGAAAAGCAACTCCGCTCCAAGCAGGAGCAGATGGTCGAAGACTGGAAGAAGACCCGCGACGAGCAGCGCATCGTCGTCGACGAAGAGAAGATGGCGCAGGTCGTTTCCGAGTGGACCGGCATCCCGCTCAGCCGCCTCGAGAAGAAGGAGAGCGAAAAGCTCCTCATTCTCGAACAGGAACTCCAGAAAGTCATCATCGGCCAGGATCCGGCCACCGTCGCCATCGCGCGCGCCTTGCGCCGCAGCCGCGCCGACCTCAAGGATCCGCGCCGTCCGATCGGCTCGTTCATGTTCCTCGGCCCGACCGGCGTCGGCAAAACCGAGCTCGCGAAGCAACTCGCTGCGCAGATCTTCGGCTCGCAGGACGCGATCGTGCAGATCGACATGTCCGAATACATGGAGAAGTTCTCCGTCTCGCGCCTCATCGGCTCTCCTCCGGGCTACGTCGGTTACGAGGAAGGCGGCCAGCTCACCGAAGCCGTCCGCCGCCGCCCGTATTCCGTCGTGCTCTTCGACGAAATCGAAAAGGCGCACCCGGACGTCGTGCAGCTCATGTTGCAGATTCTCGAAGACGGTCGCCTGACCGACTCGCTCGGCCGCACGGTCGATTTCCGCAACACGATCATCCTGATGACGACCAACGTCGGCGCGAAGCTGATCCAGAACCAGACGACGATGGGCTTCGCCGCCGCGGCGAAGTCGGACTTCCACGACCAGGACAAGCTCAAGGAAAAGGTGCTTGAGGAGGCCAAGCGCGTCTTCAAGCCCGAGTTCCTCAACCGCATCAACGACCTCGTCGTCTTCAAGCCGCTTGGCAAGGAAGAGCTGATCAAGATCGTGGACATCGAAGTTGCCAAGGTCGGCAAGCGGCTCGCGGCGCGACACATCCTGCTCGAGTTCTCGCCCGAGTCGAAGCTCCTCCTCATCGAGAAAGGCTACGACGAAAAATACGGTGCGCGTCCGCTGCGCCGCGCCGTCGAGCACTTCCTCGAGGATCCGCTCGCCGAGGCGATGCTGCGCGGCGACGTGAAGGAGGGCGACCCGATCCTCGTCATCCGCAACGGCGACAAGCTGGAGTTCAAACAAAAGGCGCCCGCCGCCGACACCGGCGTGTCACCCTGACGAACCGACTGCGAACGCCTGGGGGGGGGAGCGCGGTGCTTCAGCCCGCGCTAAAAATCCCCCGTGCGAGCCCAAGCACCGCACTACTCTCTCCGCCCGCCGCACCCCGGCGGGCTTTTTGTTGTCGCGCGCCACGCGTGCAGCTTTGCTTCGCGCGTGCCCATCGACGCGCGCTCGCCCTCCGGCAGTAGGGCCGGCTTCAGCCGGCCCAGTAGCGCGCCCATTCGCGAGCCCGACTCGCGAGCACAACCCGCCCTGGGCCGGCTGAAGCCGGCCCTACCGCTCGCTGCGCGCCGCGAGGGACAGCGACGCCCGCCTCTCCGTTTTGCGCAAGCCTGGGCGGCGGTGCTCGTGCTGTTCGCGGCGGCGCCGCTCCGCGCGCAAGACACCGCCGTCCCCGCCGACGAGCTCGCGCGTCCGCCCGCCGCCGCGCGACTCGACGCCCTCGTCGCTTCCGCAGCGCGCGAAGGCTGGGGGCGCTCCGTCCCCGCGCTGCGCGCCGCCGCTCTCGCTGCCTACGAGCGCGAGCCCGGTAGCGCGACACCGTGGTATTTGCTTTACCGCTGGGCGCATCTCTTCGGCACCCCGCGGCGGCAGGCGCTCGAAAACTGGCTGCACGGCATCGAAGCCGCCGGCGGCGCGCACGCCAACATGCCGCTCAGCTACGCGCTGCCTCCCGGCTCGTTGAGCGGCGAACTCACGCCCGAACTGCAACGCTGGCTCGTCGGCAACGTCGCGTTCTCGCAGGAGTTTTTCGCGACGCTTTCCGAGCAAGACAACCCGATCGACGTCTTCTCGATTTTGCAAAAACTCCACACTGCGAACGCGGCGGCTTTCGCCGACTACGCTTCGCTCGCGCTCGCCATCGCCATCGTCTACGACGTGCCGCCGCCGCCCGATTGGCCGCACGGGCAGGTGAGCGCGGCGCTGCTACCGCGTCGCCTCCCGGAGCCGGTGGCGGCGTTCGATTACTGGACGAAACTGGATCGCGCGAACGTCGCCGCGCACAAGCTGAAGCGCCTGCCCGCGAGCGAGCTGAAGTTCGTCGTCGATACCAGCACGCCGTTCGCCGAGCTGGTCTGGGCGCGGCAGAACGTCACGCCGCCGCTCTCCGAACTGGCGAAAGCCTACGACATGGTCCGCTACCGCAAGGATCGCCTGACGAACAATCAGTTCACCTGGCCCGGACGCGACTACACCCTGCAATCGATCCTCCGCGACGGCGGCATCTGTGTCGATCAGGCGTATTTCGCGGCGCAAGTCGGCAAGGCGCGGGGCGCGCCGACGCTGCTTTTCCGTGGCGCCGGACTCGACGGGCGGCACGCGTGGTTCGGTTTTCTTTCGCCGACCGGCTGGGTGATGGATGCCGGTCGTTACGCCGAGCAGAAGTTCGTCGCCGGTTTCGTGCGCGATCCGCAGACGTGGCGCGAGATGAGCGATCACGAACTCGCGTTCGTTTCGGAGCGCTTCCGTGCACTGCCGCTTTTCCAGCTTTCGGAGATTCATGCCGCGTTCGCGGCCGAGTATCTCCGCATCGGCAACGCGACCGCTGCCGTCCGCGCCGGGCGCGAGGCCGTCAATCGCGAGCGGCGCAACCTGCGTGCGTGGCAGGTGCTCCTCGCCGCGCAGAAGGCTGCCGCCGTCGACGTGCGCGAGCGCGAAGGCACGTTGCGCGAGGCGATGACCGCGTTCGGTCGCTATCCGGATCTCGAGGTCGCGTTCGGCCGCCAACTGGTCGCCAGCCTTCGCGAACGCGGCGAAGCGAGTGTCGCGGCCGTCGAGGAGCAGCGCCTCGTGAAGAAATACCAGGCCGATCGTGTCGACCTGAGCTACCAACAGGCTGCCGAGATGCTCCAGCGCAGTCTCCAGTCCGACGACGCTTCAGCCCAGTTTCGCACCTATCAACGCCTGCTTGATACCTACGGCAGCGGCGCGGGCATCGATTTCTTCGACAAGATCGTGCAACCGTTCGTCGCGCACCTGCGCCAGCGCGGCGAGATTGCGAACGCCCTCAACGCCCTCGACCGCGCGCGCCGCACGCTGCGCGTGCAGAAGGGCAGCCAGATCGAAGGCGAACTCGACCGGCTCGCCGCCGAACTGCGGAGAAGCCGCTGAAAACCGCCACCGCCTCGGCGCGCGGAAAGTCATAGGAAGATTTCCGACGGGAAAGATGAACCTTTTCCTGCTTGTGCGAGTCTTACCGCCCGGTTCACTCCAAATCTCTCTATGTTTTTCGACCTCCTTCGCGGAGCGGGCTTCCTGATCTACCCGCTCGGTATTTGCTCCTTCATCGCCGTGTTCATCGTTGCCGAGCGCGCCTACGGCCTGCGAAAGGACGCCGTCCTGCCCGACGATTTGGTCGACGCGATCCTGGAGGGAAAACCGGTGCAGAGCGGGCGGCACTCCGTGATGGCGCGGATCGTCGCCTACGCCGAGACGCACCGCAACGATCCGGACGCGATCAAAGCCTTCGCCCGTCTCGAAATCAACCGGATGGAGCGCGGCATTCCTTACCTCGATGTGATCTACATCACCTCGCCGCTGCTCGGCCTCACCGGCACCGTCTGGGGTCTGATTAACGTCTTCCGCAGCGTCGGCCCCGCCGGCGTGCCGGAGCCCGCGCCGTTCATGCAAGGCGTGACGTTCGCGCTCTCGGCGACGCTCTTCGGCCTGATCATCGCGATGATCGCGTTCGTCCCCGGCGGTTTCCTGCAACGCAAGGTGGAGAACTACGCGGTGAAGATCGACCTGCTCCTCGAGCGCCTGCTCACGCAGAAGACTGTGGAAACGAAATGAGCGGGCTCTACCGAAAGCGGCGGCGCCGCATGGAAATCAACCTGGTGCCGTTGATCGACGTGCTCGTGATGCTCGTGTTTACGGCGTTCGTGACGATGCAGTTCAAATCCGTTTCGACGATGAACCTGACGCTCCCGAAAGTGGAGACGGCCGGCAAAAGCGAACTCAAGGATTCGATCACGATCACGATCACGAAGGAGGGCGACTTCACCTTCCAGTCGGGCGCGCGCAGCAGCAAGGTCACCGTCGAGCAGCTCGAGAAACTCGTCAACGAACTCGGCGGCATCAGCAAGGACGTCACCGTGCTCATCCGCTCCGACGAGAACACGCCGCTGCGCCACATCACCGGCGCGATGGACATCTGCCGCAAGAACGGCCTGAACAAGATCCGGCTGCAGAGCCGGTGAAGTAGCGCGGGTCTCTGACCGGCGGAGTTCAGCCAACCCTCGCTGCCGAAACCAGGGAGTCGCGTTCAACGCCGCCGGTCGGAGACCGGCGCTACTACCGTTCGCTTGCGCCTCGGCCCGCCTTCGCCAGCGTCGCAGGCATGGGCAAATTCATCGTCATTACCGGCGTCACCAAGGGGCTCGGTCGCGCGTTGGCTGAGTGGTTCATCGCGAATGGCCATACCGTTGCCGGCTGCGGACGCAGCGCGGAGATTCTCGATCTGCGGTTCACGCATCCGGCGCCACACGATTTCTCCGTCGTCGACGTGACCGACGAAACCAAAGTCTCGATCTGGGCGGCGAAGCTCTGCGGTCCGGACGTCGCGCCCGACATCCTGATCTGCAACGCCGCCGTGATGAACACGCCCGCGCCGCTCTGGAAAGTGCCGGCGCAGGAGTTCAATCGTCTCATCGACGTCAACGTGAAGGGCGTGGCGACGGTCATCCGCCATTTCGCGCCGCACATGATCGCGCGCGGCCGTGGCACGATCGTCACGCTCAGCTCCGGCTGGGGTCGCAGCACGTCGCCGGAAGTCGCCCCGTATTGCGCGTCGAAATTCGCCATCGAAGGCCTGACGCAGGCGCTCGCCCAGGAACTGCCGAGCGGTCTGGCCGCGGTGCCGCTCAATCCCGGCGTGATCGACACCGACATGCTACGCCAAGCCTGGGCCGACAGCGCGAGCAGTTACGCCAAGCCCGTCGAGTGGGCGAAGGTCGCCGCGCCGTTCATTCTGCAACTTGGCCCGAAAGACAACGGCCGCCCCGCCACCGTCCCGCGCTTCGCCGACGAGTGACGATCGGCGCCGCAGTGGCAGGCGCTTCACCCGCTCCGATAAACGACGACCGCGTAACGGCGGGTTCTCGCTAAGTCGCTTCCACAAGGCTTCGTCAGCGCGTCGTCGCGACGCGCAGCAGTCGGGAGTCGGGCACGAGGCCGGCGCTGCGGAGATTTTCGGGGCTGATGCGCAGGCGGACCTGGCCGCCTTGCTGGAAAAATTGGACGTGCCCGCCGACGGAAAGGAGACGGTAGCTGTCGCCGACAAACAGCACAGGGTGGACACGTTGCCGCCCGATGGCGCGGACCACGTCCGAACGGAGGGTGTCGCCCACGTAGACGAGATTGCAGCGCGAGAAATCGTCGTAGCGTCGGAGTTCGCGCAGTTCGATCGACAGGCCGGCGATCGATTCTCCCTGCACGATCTGGCGGAGCGGCGCGGCAATCGGGTCGGCCTGAAAATAGCCAAGCACGAACGTGCCATCCGGTTCGCCGGGCGTCGCTCCGGGCCAGCGCACGAAGCGTGCGAGATTCAGCAGGAACGCCGCGCGTAGCTCCAGCGGCGTCGGCGCGCCGGCATTCGCCGAGGCGCCCGGCGGGAAGCACAGCGCCGCAGCGTAGGCGACGCTGGCGACGAGCGCCGCGCGGAGGACGGGAAGAGGCGGGTGGAACGTCTCAGACATGCTGCTGATACGGACGGAAAGAGGGAATGGCGGTGCCGGGCGGCACGAGCGGCAAAGTCAGGAAAGACGTGGCTCCGGCGCCGGGCTTGCCCTCCGCCCACGTGCGGCCGCCGTGACGTTGGACGATGCGGCGCACGATCGCGAGGCCGACGCCGGTGCCCTCGAATTCGTCCGCGCTGTGCAGCCGTTGGAAAACGCCGAAAAGCCGGTCCTGAAAGCGCGGATCGAAGCCGGCGCCGTTGTCGCGCACGAAGAGAGTCGCTTCGCCGCTGTCGTCCGCGGTGGTGCCGATCTCGATCTCGGCGTGCTCGCGGCGGCGCGTGTATTTCACGGCGTTGTCGAGGAGGTTGAAGAAAACCTGGTGGAGCAGCGACGCGTCGCCCCACACGGTGGGAAGCGGCTGCACGGTCCAGCGGAACGAGCGGCGCGGCTCCGCGCTCGTCAGGCGGGCGCGGATTTCGTCGATCAACTCGGGCAACTCCACGCGCTCGTGGCGCAACTCGACGCGGCCATGGCGCGAGAACACGAGCAAGTCTTCGATGAGTTTGCTCATGCGCTTCGCCGACGCGCCGATGCGGCGGAGGAAATCTTCCGCAGTGGGGTCGAGTTTGCCGCTCGCGTGTTCGCGCAGCAGGCTGGCGAAGCCTTCGATGTGGCGCAGCGGCGCGCGGAGATCGTGCGAGACCGAGTAGGAGAACGCCTCGAGTTCCTTGTTCGCCGCGGCGAGTTCGGTGGTGCGCTCGAAGACGCGCTGCTCGAGTTCGCGGTTCAGTTGCGCGAGTTGCTCCTGCGCGCGCCGGCGGTCGGTGATGTCGGAAATGAAACTGCAGAACGTGAGTTCGTTGCCGACCCGCAACGAGCGCACCGCGATTTCCACGGGGAAGCGCGCGCCGCCGCGCCGCATCGCGAGCGACTCGACCGGCCAGGCGGCGCGAGAGCCGCTGGTGGCATCGGTGAACGGACTGAATTGCTCGGCGGCGAGCGGCACGGTGGTGTCGACGAGCTTGCGCCCGAGCGCTTCGTCCTTGGTCCAGCCGAACATTTTTTCGGCGCGCGCGTTCCAGTCGACGATCGCGCCGGCGGCGTTGGTGACGACGATGGCGTTGAGCGAGGAATCGAGGACGGCGCGGAGCAGCGACTCGCGGTCGCGCAGCGTGCGATCTTGCGCCTCGATTTGCCCCAGCATGTGGTTGAACGCTTCGGTGAGGAGCGCGAACTCCGCGCCTTCGGCCGGCGCTGCCCGCGCGGCGTAATCGTGGCGGTCGGAGACGGCGCGCGCCGTGCCGGCGAGAGCGAGGATCGGCTCCGACACTTGCCGCTGAAGACGTCGGGCGAGCAGGTAGGCGATGAGCAACGAGAGACCGACGATCGCGAGTGCGGTGAGGGCGTAGAGACGGATGCGCTCATAGAGGAGTTCGAGGCTCGATTCGAGATAGAGGGTGCCGAGGCGCTTGTCGCTTTGCGCGACCGGACGGACGAGGACGAGCCGCTCGCCCTCGTAAGCGACGCGGGGCGGTCCGGGCGCGGCGGGCGGAACGAAGGCTTTGTCGCGGCGGTAGGCGGCGAAAACTTTGTCGTGGTCGTCGTAGAGAACGGCGAGCGCCAGATCGGGGTTGGCGCGCAGGTGACTGAGGATGAGTCGCGCGTCGTCGCCGGCGTCGAAGGCGAGGGCGGCGGTGCTGTTTCCGGCCACGATGTCGCCGAGGACGATCAGCTCGTGTCGCGCGGCCTCGCGAACGGTGAGGACTTCGTAGACGTAGTAGGCGCCGCAGGTGAGCACTGCGACGCAGCCGCCGGTGGCGAGGAGCATCGCCATCAGTCTCCGCCGAATGGGGATTGGGGTGGAGCGCATCGGATCGCGGACGGCGCGCGAGCGACGCCCGAAGCAGGATTTCGCGGCGGCCGCACAGCGCAAGGAGTGAGCCCTGCGCCGGACGGATTGCCGGAAATTTCCCGACGGCGCGGACGGACTTTTCTCGGGGAGCCGGACGGCGCGCGGTTCTACGGCGCCGTTTTCAAATTCAAATTGAAGAACTCCAGGATGCGTTGCTGCTGGCGGAGCTTGATGGCGGGATCGCTGACCATGTGCGTGCCGAGCATCGGCAGGAGTTCGTAGGGCTTGCCGGCCATGAAGAGCGCATCGGCGAGCTGGAGCGTGTGCTGGAAATAGACGTTGTCGTCGGTGAGGCCGTGGATGAGCAGCAACGGGCGGCGCAGTTCGGCGGCGTAGGTCGTGACGTCGCTGACGCGATACGCCTCCGGGTGCGCCTGCGGCAGACCGAGGTAGCGCTCGGTGTAGTGCGTGTCGTAGTTTTCCCACGTGACGACGGGAGCGCCGGCCACGCCGGCGCGGAAGAAATCCGGGCGGCGGATCGTCGCCATCGCGCTGAAGTAGCCGCCGAACGACCAGCCGGTCACGCCGACGCGCGAGAGGTCGAGTTCCGGATATTGCGCGGCGAGCGCCGTGAGGCCGGCGATTTGGTCGTGCAGCGCGATGTCGATGAAGTTCCCTTTGATCACGCGCTCCCAGTCGCGGCCTTTCCAGGGCGTGCCGCGGCCGTCGAGGCGGACGACGATGTAACCCTGATCGGCCATCCACTGGTCGGGCAGGTAGTCGCGAATGGTGGCGTTGACGCGCTTCGCTGTCGGGCCGGCGTAGACGGAGAGGATCACGGGGTATTTCCGACCGGCGACGAAGTCGCGCGGGCGCGTGATTGCGGCGTCGAACGCGGGGGCGTTTTTCGCGAGCGTCAATTCGGTGGTTGGCCGCTGCGGCAGCGCTTCGGCGACCGAGCGGAGCACGGCGAGCGAGCGGCCGTCGCCGTCGATGACTTCGACGCCGTAGGTGCCGTTGAAGCGATCGAGCGCGTGCACGAGGCGCGAGCCGTTCTCGCCGATGCTGGCGGCATGATGGCCGACGTCGCGGGTGAGCTGCGTGCCGGGGCCGCCCGCGAGCGGGAAGCGCCAGAGGTGCACCTCGCGGGAGTCGAGGCTGCCGCGCGCGAACATCACGCCGCTCGTTTCGTCGAGGCCGACGAGATTGCGCAGGCTTAAAGTCAGCGGCGTGAGCTCGCGCAGGAATTTCCCCGAGGCGTCGTGCAACTCAACTTGCCAGGCGCCGCGGCGCTCGGTGGTCCAGAGGAAGCGCGCGCCGTCCCGCGTCCAGAGCGGCGTCGGGCTGTCGGCGTCGAGGTTGAGCCAGGCGGCATCGGCTTCGCGCAACAACTCGGTTGTCGCGCCGGTGCGCGTGTCGACGGCGAGCAGCGCTTGTTCGGTTTGCTCGCGGTTTTGCACGAGGACGGTGAGCGGTGCGCGCGGGCTGGACCAGTTGACGCGGGCGACGTAGGGGAAACGCGCGGCGTCCCACTGCAACCAAGTCGTCGGCCCACCGTCGACCGGCACGAGACCGAGACGCACGCGCGCGTTCGGCGAACCGGCTTTCGGGTAGGCGAACGTGATCGGTTGCTCTTCGGGATGCAGCGCGTTCGCGATGTAGCGCGTCTCGACCTCGCTCTCGTCGGTCTCCTGATAAAGCAGCGTCGTGGAGTCGGGCGACCACCAGAAGCCTTCGTCGCGGTTCATTTCTTCCTGGGCGACAAACTCGGCGACGCCGTGGCTGAGCGTGGCGGTGGCGCCGGTGGTGAGCGAGCGTTCGCGATTCGTGGCCAGGTCGATGACGAAGAGCTCGCGCTCGCGCGCGGCGGCGACGAAGCGTCCGTCGGGCGAGAAGCGCGGATCGATCCAGTTGCGGCCGGTCAGCTCCGTGAATTTTCCCGTGGCGCGCTCGACGACGTAGAGTTTGCCGGACAACGATACGAGCAGGTTCGCGCCGTCCTTGGACGACTCAAACGCGGTGAAGCCGCGGAGGCTCTGACGCTGGCGTTCGCGGCGCGCTTTCTCCTCGGCGGTGAGGTGTTCCTCGTTGCCGGCGAGGATCTGCTCGGGCGAGAACAACTCGCGCTCGGACCCGTCGGCCACCGCGAACTCGTAGAGGCGGAGCGTGGGGTTGCGCGACTGCGCGCGGAGGAAAATGACGTGCTCGCCGTCGGGCGTGAGTTTCGGCGAGACCGGGCGGCCGAGGGTGAAGTTGCGCGTCTCGGCGAGGTCGCGGAAATACTGGAGGCGGGCGTCGTCGTCGGCGCGGATCGCAGAGGCGGGAGCGGCGAATGCGAGGGTCGCGAGCGCGAGAAGGGGCAGGGAACGCATGACCGGAGGCAAGCGACTCGGCGGCGAAATGTCCACGGAGCAGTCGCGCGCGCCGCCGCGGAAAAGCGTGGCGCTGTGCCGGTGTGGGACGCGATTGCCGCTCGCCTCGCGCGAACGCGCGCGAAAGAAACACGGCATGAGCACCCGCCAGAACGACAAGGCCCGCCGATTCCGCGAACTGCACGAGGCGCCCGGCGCATTCGTGATTCCGAATCCCTGGGACGCCGTCTCGGCGCGTCTGTTGGAGGCACGGGGCTTTCGCGCGCTCGCCACGTCGAGCGCGGCCGCGGCGGCGCTGCTGGGGAAGGCGGACAATACGATCACACGCGACGAGGCGCTGGCGCACGCGCGCCTGATCGCGAACGCGGTGGATATTCCCGTCGCCGCGGACTTGGAAAACGGTTTCGGTGCGGAACCGGAGGTGGTCGCGGAGACGATCCGGCTCGCCGCGGCGGCGGGGCTCGTCGGCGGATCGATCGAGGATTTCACGGGCGACGCGGCGGCGCCGTTGTTCGACGTGGCGTTCGCGGCGGAGCGCGTGCGCGCGGCGGTGGCGGCGGCACGCAGTCTCGGGTTTCCGTTTGTGGTGACCGCGCGCGCGGAGAACCTGCTCCACGATGGCGGCGGCGGCGTGGAGGAGACGATCCGGCGCCTCCGCGCCTACGAGGCGGCGGGCGCGGACGTGCTGTTCGCGCCGGGGCTGCGCAGCCTCGACGACATCCGGCGCGTGTGCGCCGCCGTGACGAAGCCGGTGAACCTGATGGCGAGCATCCCGGGCGCGGGCTTCACGTTGCGCGATCTCGAAGCGGCCGGCGTGAAGCGCGTGAGTCTCGCGGCGTCGCTCTACCGCGCGGCGCTCAGCGGCGTCGACGCGGCGGCGCGGGAAATCCTCGAGCACGGCACGTTCGGATACACGGGCACGATTTTGAAAGGCGACGAGGTGAAGGCGTGGCTGCGGTGAGGCAGCGAAGCGCGATTGCGTGAATTGTAGGAGCGGCTTTACGCCGCGATTCGGACGCGGCATGCGCATCGAACCAATCGCGGCGTAAAGCCGCTCCTACACAGTGGCGGAGTTCTCGGTCGCGGGCGATGCTGCGTCACTCGCGCTGCTTCGAGTCGATGAGGAGCGTCACGGGGCCGTCGTTCACGAGCGTGACCTGCATCATCGCGCCGAATTCGCCCGTGGCGACCGGACGGCCCAGCGCGGCGGCGAGCTGCTGCTGGAAAAGGTCGTAGAGCGGTCGCGCGATTTCCGGGCGCGCGGCGGCGTTGAAGGACGGGCGCGTGCCTTTTGCGGTGCTGGCGTGCAGGGTGAACTGGCTGACGAGCAGAATCAGCGGGCGCCCGCCGTCGTCCTGCGGACTCTGGCGAGGCTCGTCCAATCGCTTCGCGGCAGGCGAGGACGGAGCCCTAGCGGCGAGGTCGGCGAGGGAAAGGTTCATCTTGCCGTCGGCGTCTTCGAAGATGCGCAGCTTCGCGAGTTTTTGCGCGAGCCACTCGCCGTCCGCGGCGGTGTCGTCGGCTGCGATGCCTTGGAAGACGAGCAGGCCGCGGCCGATTTCGCCGGTGATGCGGCCGTCGACCGTGACGGAGGCGGAGCGGACGCGTTGGATTAACACTCGCATCGCTCGTGGAAGCTCCAAGCGCCAACATCCAAGCTCCAAGGAAACATCGGATTCAAATCACAAGGCCGGCGAACCTGACCGTTGGTGATTCACTGGCGGTTGGAGCTTGTGAGCTTGGAGCTTCCGACGCCTACGGCATCGGCACATGCGGCTCGACGTCGGCGTCGTAGTCGATGCCGGGGAGGCCGAAGCCGAAGAGTTTCAGGAACTCCGTGCGGTAGCCGGCGATGTCGGTGAGCTGCGGGAGATTCTCGGTGGTGACCTGCGGCCAGATCGCGGCGACCTTGGCCTGCACGTCGGGGCGCATTTCCCAATCGTCGACGCGCACGCGGCCGTCGCTGTCGAAGGTGGGCTGGTTGCCGTTGTAGAGCTGCGTGGCGAAGAGGCGCTGCATCTGCTCCACGCAACCTTCGTGAAGGCCCATTTCCTTCATGACTTTGTAGAGGATCGAAATGTAGAGCGGCACGACGGGGATCGCGGAGCTGGCCTGCGTGACGAGCGCTTTGTTCACCGAGATGAAGGCGCGGCCGTTGCCGTGGGCTTTCAGCTTCGCGTCGATGGCGCGGGCGGCGCGTTCGAGATCGAGCTTGGCGCGGCCGATGGTGCCGTCGCGGTAGACCGGCCAGGTATGACTCGGCCCGATGTAAGAGTAGGCCATGGCGGTCGCGCCGGGCGCGAGGAGCTGGGCGTCGCCGAGGGCCTGCATCCACATTTCCCAGTCTTCGCCGCCCATGACGGCGATGGTGTCGGCGATGCCGGCTTCGTCGGCGGGCTGGATCGTGACGTCGCTGACGATGCCCTTGTCGGTATCGACGGTCTTGTTGGTGTAAGGGGCGCCGATGGGCTGGAGCGTGGACTTGTGCACGACGCCGGTGCGCGGGTGGGTGCGGCGGGGCGAGGCGAGCGAGTAGACGACGAGGTCGATCGGGCCCATGTCGCGGGCGATGATCTCGAGGGCCTGCTTCTTGATGTCGTCGGAGAAGGCGTCGCCGTTGAGGTTGGCGGCGTAGAGGCCGGCGGCGCGGGCGGCGTTGGTGAAAGCGATGGTGTTATACCAGCCGGGCGTGGCGGGGCGGCCGTCCTCGGAGGGGCGTTCGAAGAATACGCCGAGGGTTTTCGCGCCGGAACCGAACGCGGCGGCGATGCGCGAGCCGAGGCCGTAGCCCGTCGACGCTCCGATCACGAGCACGTTGCGCGGGCCGTTCTGGATCGGGCCCTTCGACTTCACGTAGTCGATTTGTTCCTGGATGTGGGCGGCACAGCCGGTGGGGTGCGCAGTCACGCAGACGAAGCCGCGGACCTTCGGTTTGATAATCATACGCGCGCGAGTCTTCGGGCGGTCCGCCGAGTGACAAGAGCCAACTTCCGCTGGGGAAAATTATGCTCGCCAGCGCGACGGCGCGCATGCTCGGCGACCCACTCGCGTCGTGCGGGCTGCGGTCACAGCTTGCCGAGCAGGACGAGCGGGCCCTCGGCTTTGGGAACGCCGCCTTTCTTCTCGAGGCTGATGGCGAACGCGGCGGCTTTCTGGATCGGCTTGCCGGTCTTGAACGTAAGCGTGGCGCGGCCGGTCGAGTCGGGCTTGAACACGCCGCCGTCGACCGGGGCCGCGTATTGCGGGTCGACGACCCAAATCTGGTAGTCCTGTTCGGCGGCGATCGCGGGGAGTTTTTCGACGGTGAGCAGGCCGCTCTGTTGCTCGGGATCCCAGACGGCGATGGCTTTCGCCTCGGGCGTGTTGCCGAGGAGCGAGGCGAGGGCGGTGATCTTGAGGCGACTGAGATCCTCGGTGCGCTGCAGCTTGGCGCCGAGGTCGGCGATCATTTTCTCCGCGAGCAGCGTTCGCTCGCCGAGTTGATTTTGCGCCATCTGGCAGGCGACCTCGGCGAGCTGGCGCTCGGTGCGGAGCGCGGCGTTTTCGGAGCGAAGCGAAATCGTGCGCAGCCCGAGGAATGCGGCCGCGACGGCGAAGCAGGCGGCGACGCCCCACGGCAGCGCGCGCGCCAGAGGGAACGGAACGACGTTGTCGCGCGAGTCCGGCGCCGCAGCGGGAGCGCGGGCGGTGCCGGCCTCGATGGCGGAGAGCAGGCGAGTCTTCAGCGCCGCGGGCGGTTCGACCTGGCGCGCCGTGAGCGCGAGCGAGGCGCTCGATTCGCGCAATTGGTCGACGAGGGCGCGCAACTCGGCGTGGCGTGCGAGTTCGGCTTCGAAGGCGGCTTTCTCGGAGCCGTCGAGCAGATCGACGGCGTAGAGCGCAGCGAGTTCTTCGTGGCGTTCGTCGATCATAGGCGGGAGGAGAGGGATTCGCGCAGGCGCAGGAGGCCGCGGCGGATGCGGGCTTTGACGGTGCCGAGCGGCTCGCCGAGTTTTTCCGCGATTTGCTGCTGGGTAAGCCCGCCGAAGAAGGCGAGTTCGATGGCGCCTTTTTGTTCGGCGGGCAGGGAGCCGAGGGCGGCGCGGACGGCGGTGGCTTTTTCGCGGAGCCAGAGGTTCTCGCTGGAATCGAGATCGTCGTTCGCGGCCGGCAGGATGTCGGGCGCGGCGGAGTGGACGATCTCGGAGCGCCGCTGGCGGGTGCGGACGCGATCGAGCGCGCGGTTGCGGGTGAGCGTGGCGGCCCAGGAGAAATAGCTGCCGCGCGCGGGATCGTAGTCGGCGGCGCGGTTCCAGAGTTGGAGGAAGGCGTCGTGCACGACGTCCTGCGCTTCCGCGCCGTCGTTCGTGATGCGGAGGGCGAGCGAGTAGAGCGGCTTTGCCAGCAGATCGTAGAGGCGCGCGAGCGCGGCCTTGTCGCCGCGGGCGAGAGCGGTGGCGAGCGCGCGGTGTTCCGCGGCGGGGTCGCCTGTGGCATCGGTGGAAGCGGCCAGCGTCATGCGGGCAGGCGCGTCCCGCTCGCCGATTTGCCAGCAAGAGGGGAGCGCGCAGACGTTGGCCGGAGACATTTCATCGGACTACGAACGAAACGGACGAACGGACGCAGGTTTGAAGGACCGGCGCGGCGGAGCAATACGGTTTCTG
Source organism: Opitutia bacterium (assembly GCA_016187945.1). Lineage (GTDB taxonomy): Bacteria > Verrucomicrobiota > Verrucomicrobiia > Opitutales > Opitutaceae > Didemnitutus. The sequence continues at coordinate 306,776 of JACPIT010000001.1, read as the reverse complement.
CATCTCAGAGCAGCCACAGGCTCACGAGGCCGAGCGCCAGCAGGAGCGCGACGTAGCCGAGGATTTTCCGTTCCTGTTTCGTGGTGGAGAAAATCATGGCGAGATGCCGATCGCGGCGAGGCGGGCGAAGATTTCCTGCACGAGCGGTTCGCGCGAGATTTTTTCCCACGGCTGGTTGCTCGAGAAGCGAACGAAATACTGGTGGCCATCGCGCCGGAAACCATAGCGCCAGGCGATCTCGAAGAGTGCGGGCACCGAGTAGGGATCGCGGTAGTTGATCGGGCGGTCGTTGTAGATGTGCCAGAACCAGACGTGCTGCGGCAGCGCGCCCTGGGTGAAGAAGCGGTGCTCGGCGGTCGGCAGGCGCTGGCTGCCGACCTCAAGGCGCACTTGCGGGTCGGGCACGCGTCCGACCGCCCAGCCGCCGCCGGGCCAGCAGGCATCCGGCGTGTGCGCGGCGACGCTGCTGACCGACGCTTCCCCCGGCGCCCAATGTGCGACGTAGAGCGTGATCTGCGTGAAGCCCGCCGGCGTGCGGCGGAAATAGCTGCGTTCGGCGAGCTGGCGCGTGCGCAGCAAGGCGGAAAACCGATAGAGATCGCGCGCGGTCTCGACGTGCCAGCCGGCGGCGGTTTCCGGGATGAGCTTCTCCGGCTCGACCGCGGCGGCGATGGAGGACGAAGCGGACGGTGGGCGGCGATGATACGTCGTGAAAAAAACCGCCAGCGCCAACGCGGTCGCAGCGAGCGCCGCAAAGCTGCCCAACCACGCGCGCGGCATCGCGGCGACGAGTTGGGACGAAGCGGGCGCGGTCGTTTCCCGCGGAGGCGAGCCGAGCAGGCTGGCCAAACCGGCGAGCGCGAGCGCCGTGATGCCGAGGATCGCGTAGCCGGTGGCGTCGTGCCAGAAGCCGGCGATGTCGGTGCCGGCGTTGGCCATGAGCGTGAGGGCGAGAGAGCGGATGAAGTTCATCGCGATCGCGAGCACCGGCGCGACGAGAATAAGGACGGTCCGCCGGACCGCGCCGCGCACGAGCCAGGCCGCGAAGAAAAATCCGGCGTAGAGGCACGAGATGAGCGAGCGGATGCCGCTGCACGCCTCCTCGACGCCGACGCTGGTGTTGGCGAGCTCGATGACGTTGCCCAGTTGCCGCGCGGGGATGCCGAGGATGTGCAGCGAGTCGAGCACGCCGGAGGTCACGGAGTGTTGCAGCGTGAGCATCACGCGGCGGTAAGTGCCATCGGGCAACGGCGCGGCGAGCAGCCAGAGGCCGATGGCGGTGAGCACGGTCCAGTTGAACGGCAGTGCGCGGACGCGATTGCTCGCCAGGATCAGCAGCGCGCCGCTCCAGACTGTCACGAGCGCCGTGGCGAGCACGAAGCTCACGAGCGCGTGCGCCCAGCCGACCGTCGCCGCCAGCAAACCCGCCGCCGCAAACAGCGCGACGCCGAGCGCCGTCACGAGCAGAGCGGCCGCTCCGAGCAGGCGCGAGTGCGGCAACCAGCGCGAGGTTCCGTGGCGGGCGCCTTCCCACAACAGGAGGCCGAAAATCACCGGCGCAAAAATGCCGTGCGAGAGGTCCGGGTTGCTCGTCCATTCGCCCCAGAGTCGGGCGACGAACGCGGCGGTGAACCCGAGCAGCGGCAGGCTAACCCACAGGACCGGCGGACGCAGCCAGGCGCGCGAAGAGGCAGGAGGAGAGGGCGCAGGAGTCGACATCGAGCCGCCGCATCGACGGCTGTGACGACGCTACGGCGCGCGACCAACGCGGCAAGGCGCATTGTTTGCCGCGGTTGGCCGAAAGCTGTGCGCGTTTGATCGCGCCGGTTTTGACGTGGGGACAAAATCGGTTTTCGTTCCCGGCACCCTATGAAACGCGTCATCTCCTTCCTGACCGCCGCGGTGGCATTGGCCGCCGCCGTTTTCGCCCACGCCTCGCTCGAGGTGGGCAAACTCGCGCCTGACTTCACGCTCACGGACCTCAACGGCCAGACGCACACGCTCGCGTCGTTCAAAGGCAAGACCGTCGTGCTCGAATGGGTGAACCCAGACTGCCCGTTCGTGAAGAAACACTACGAGAAATCGACGAACCTGCCCGACACGCAGAAAGCCGCGCTGGCCGACGGCGTCGTGTGGTTGCAGATCAATTCCGCCGCGCCCGGCAAGGAAGGCGACTACGACGCCGCGAAAGCGAAGGCGTGGCAGCAACGCGTCGGCGCGAGCGCCACGGCGTATTTCCGCGATCAGAACGGCAAAGTCGGCAAGCTCTACGACGCGCGCACGACGCCGCACCTGTTCATCATCACGCCCGACGGCACGCTCGCGTATCAGGGTGGCATCGACAGCATCCGCTCGGCGAACGCTGGCGACATCGCCAAGGCTACGAACTACGTGACGACGGCGCTCGCCGAGCTGAAGAGCGGCAAGGCCGTCACGCACGCCTCGACGCAGCCCTACGGTTGCTCGGTGAAATACTGAGCGCGGCGCACACGAAGGAGCGGCGATATGATATCGCCGTTCCGGGGCGGCGGCTCAACCGGATCGATTCGGTAGAAATGCGCGCAGCGTCGTAGCAGCCGAGGTAACGAGGCTGTGCCGCGCGTTCGCCTCAATCTCAGCCTCCTCACGTCGGCTGCTACGACCGTGGCTCCGCGCAACCGCCCTCAAACCTTCGTCGTGAACAGCTCCTCGTGCAGCGTGCCCTCGGCGACGCGGGTGACGGGGCCGGTCATTCGGATCGCGAATTCGTCACCGATCTCGATGCCGATATGGCCGCCGGGCATGTGCACGGTGACGTTGCGGTCGACGAGGTCGAGCCTGTGCGCGGCGGCGGCGGCGGCGCTCGAACTGCTGCCGGACGCGAGCGTGTAGCCGGCGCCGCGTTCCCAGATTTCGATCTGAATGTTGGCGCGATCGATCACTTTCAGGAATTGCACGTTCGTGCGCTTCGGGAAACTCGGGTGCGTTTCGATGTCGGGGCCGTAGCGGCGGGCGATCGTCTCGGAGATTTCGCCGAGCGGGATCACGCAGTGCGGATTGCCGATCGTGGCGGCGGTGAAGGTGAATTCGCGGTCCTGGATCGCGAGTTTCTCGCCGACGACTTCGCGGAGCGGACCGGCGACGGGGATTTTTTCGCTCGTGAAGGAGACGCGGCCCATGTCGATCGTGATGAGTTTGCCGCCGTGGCGGATCAGCACGTCGACGACCCCGCCAGGCGTCTCGATCGTGAACGGCGCGTCGCCGACTTTCTCGCGGTCGAACAGGTAGCGCGCAAAGATGCGCAGACCGTTGCCGGATTTTTCCGCCTCGGAGCCGTCGGGATTGAAGATGCGCAGGCCGAACGGCGCGCGCGTCGAGCGGATCGGACCCCAGAGGATGCCGTCGGAGCCGGCGCCGTAGTTGCGGTGGCAGATCGCGCGGATATGGTCGTAGTTCGGCGCGGTCAAGCCGGGGTAGTCGGCCGGGTCCATCACGAGGTAGTCGTTGCCGAGGGCGTGGTATTTGTAGAAGCGCATCCGCGGACAGTGCTAGCGGCTCAAGCGGGGACGGCGCAACGATGCAGTGCGGCGTCGTGCGTCCAGCCCGGGCTCAGTGCCTGCTCTTCGAGTAGAGATAGAGGCCGTAAACGGCGAGGCCGAGCACGGCGAAGAGAGCAGCGAACGCGATGAAACAGCCGCGTTTCACTTCGGCGACGGAATTGGCGGGCGCGGAGTTTTGCGCGGCGACGAGAGCGTCGAGATCGGGCGTCGCGGGCGTTTCGCGCAGCGAAATCGATTCGATGGGCGACGCGGCGGCCTCTGCGGGTGCCGCGAGTGGCGTTACCGGCGCGCGGATCGGCGCGGTGGGGCGCGTCTTGTTCTCGGCGGCGGCGATCTCCGCTTCGAGCCACTCGAGGTGTTGCTGGACGAGTGCGCGCTGGCGGCGGAGTTCGTTGAGCCGATCGGACGACACGTTCGGAAAAGTGGGCGAGGGGGACGCGCGCGGCAAGCCCGGCCAAACAAAAGGCGCACCGAGCGGTGCGCCTTGAAAGTTAATTAGCGAAGTCGGCCTTAGACGACGTTCACCTTGCGGTGAGCCTTGTCGAACTGGACCGTGCCGTCGCGCAGCGCGAACAGCGTCCAATCGCGGCCGATGCCGACGCCGTCGCCGGCGTGGTGCTTCGAGCCGCGCTGACGGACGATGATGCCGCCCGCGAGGATCTTCTGGCCGCCGAAAACTTTCACACCAAGACGCTTGGAGTGGCTGTCGCGGCCGTTGCTGGATGTTCCCTGACCTTTCTTGTGTGCCATGGCAGTGGTTCCTTAGGCGCTGATGGATTCGATTTTGATGACGGAAAGCTCTTGGCGGTGGCCACGCTTCTTCTCGTAGCCCTTGCGCTTCTTCTTCTTGAAGACGACGACCTTCTTGCCGCGCTTGTTTTCAAGGACCTTGGCCTTGACCGTGGCGCCCGAGAGGAACGGGGTGCCGACCTTGAAGTTGTCACCTTCGCCAGCGGCGAGGACCTCGGTGATTTCCACCGTGGAGCCGGCTTCGGTCTTGGGGTAGCGGTTCACCACGAGGATATCGCCCTCGCTCACGGAGAACTGTTTGCCCTGTGTCTTGATAGTGGCTTTCATAAATTCAAAGGGCCGAAATAAGGGGAGCGCCCGGAGGGTGTGCAAGGATTTATTTTCACTTCGCGACTTCCCGAGTGAAAATTGGCTTCGCGCTGACGAGGCGCAGCTTGCGGAAGGCTCCGCGCCGCGTCAAATCACGAAGATGACGCGCGTGATTTCGCCCGAAAAATGGCAGAGCCGCGGCACCGTCGCGCTGGCGCGGGCGCTGCTCGGCAAGGTGCTCGTGCGCACGACGCCGACCGCGCGAGTGGAACGGGTAATCGTTGAGACGGAGGCCTATGTGGGTCCACAAGATCTCGCCTGTCACGCGAGCAAGGGCTGCACGCCGCGCACGCAGGTGATGTTTGGGCCAGGCGGCATCTGGTATGTTTACCTGTGCTACGGGATTCACGAGATGCTCAATCTCGTGACCGGCCCGGCGGGGCATCCCGCGGCGATTCTGATTCGCGGAGTCGAAGGTGCGATCGGTCCGGGGCGCGTGACGAAACAACTTTCGATCGATCGCGCGCTGAACGCGAAGCCGGCGGCGCCGGAGAGCGGCCTGCATCTCGAGGACCACGGCATCGTCGCACCGCCGCGGCACGTGATCTCGGGGCCGCGCGTCGGAGTCGACTACGCGGGACCAATCTGGGCAGCGAAGCCATGGCGGTTTCGGATCGCGCTGGAAAATCTCAAACGGCCCGTCGCGCGAGTGAGTTCGCCGGCGCACGCTGCGTCGTAGCAGCCGACGTGAGTCGGCTGAGGGAGACGCCGGCGCTCGCCAGCCGCTTGACGGCGGCTGCGACGGATGACTAGGGGGCGCGTCCTACTTCGCCGACGCTTCGTATTTCGTCATCAGCAGCGACGCGGTGCCGAATTTCAGTTTGAGCTGCATCTTCACGGGCAAACGCGAGCCGTCCTGTGCGATCCAGACTTTGATCTCGCCGCCTTTCTTGAAGAGGCCCTTCGGGTCTTTTTCCATGCGCGGGACGAGCACCAGCGTTTTGAATTTTCCAATCGGTGTGCGGACGTCCTCGTAGCCCTCCGCGTAGATCGAGAGCGGATAGAGATCGCGGCCGAACACCATCAGCACGTCGCGTTTTTCGCCGGGCTTCAGGTTCCAGTCGCGCGTCTGCACGAGCGCGCTGATGAGATCGATCGGATCGCCGGCAGGAATCGTGACGTCGGCCGTGCGCTCGGGACGGCTGCGATCGACGTGGTGCGCGATGCGTTTCTCGTAATCGAAAGTCGTGGCGGTGTCGGTTTTCCGCTTCGGATCTTCGCCGCTTTCCTGGATCGAGAGCGCGCGACCGCTGGCGACGTCGATCAGCACGTTGGCGGTGTTGTCGAATTCGTAGAGTCCGCGGACGATCCCGCGCGAGGCCGTCTCGGTCGTGACCCGCATCAGCGCGCGGCCCTCCGGGGATTTTTCGGCTATGGCCGAGATGGTGATGTCGCCCGCGTGCGGGAAGATCGCGAAGCCGACCTTGTAGGTGAACCGCTCGCCGTCGACCATGCCGGTGAACGGCGCGGCGCGAAGGATCGGTGACGAGAGAACGAGCAGGAGGAACAGACGGGAGAACACGGGGCGAAACGTGAAGCGTGAGTCCGGCGGCTACAAGGAAAGTTCCAACTGGTTGCCCTTGCCGAGCGCCCACGCGTCGAGTCCGCGCTGCCGGAGCGTCGCGGCGAATTCGCGGGCGAAACCGTGCACCGTGTAAACCGTGCGCGGTTGCACGCCGTCGACGAAGGCGAGGAGCTCGTTGAAGTCGGAGTGGTCGGACAGCGGGAACGCGGCATCGCAGCCGAGTTGGTAGCGCGTGTGGGTGTCGAGCGCCCAGCCGGTGACCGCCGCGGTGCGTTTCGGGTGGATGTAGTTGAGGCTGGCGTCGCCGGCGGGAGCGATGACGACGTGGCCGCGGTGCCCCTGCGTGTCGAGCGTGCGGTGCGCCGGCATCGCGTTGCCGAGTTCGGCGTAGAGTCGCGCGAACCTCGCGGCGTGCGGATGCATCGCGACTGGCAGGCCGGCGGCGTCGAGCAGGCGCAACAGTTCTTGCGACTTGCCCAGCGCGTAGGCGAAAAGCACGGGCGTGACGCCCTCCGCGAGCGCGGCGCGGCAAAACTCGACGATCGCGCGCTCGGTGTCGGGGGCGGGCGGCATCGCGTAGCGCGGGAGGCCGAAGGTTGTTTCGGTAATCAGCACGTCGGCGCGCGGCATGGCGCAGGCTTCCGCGGCGCATCCGCCGCGAAGTTTGAAGTCGCCGGTGTAGAGAAGCGTGCCGTGCACGGCGTGTTCGAGCAGCACCAGCGCCGAGCCGAAAATGTGGCCGGCGGGCAGGAGCGTCACGGTGCAGTCGAGGGTGAGTTGTTCCGTCTGGCCGAAGGGCAGAACGTGAAACTCACGGCGTCCGGGCAGGCGTTCCTGGATGAAGCGCGCGGTCGGGCGCGTGCAGACGATCTCGCGGTGACGGGCGATGTGATCGGAGTGGCCGTGGGTGACGATGGCACGCGGCGTGGATTTGGGCGCGTCGAGCCACCAGCCGATTTGCGGCAGCCAGATTCCGTGATCGAAATGCACCTCCCAGGACATGCGCGGACGGTAGGCGCGGGGGGCCGACGGTCAAACGTCGGCTGCGGCGGGCGCGTCTGCACTGAAATATTTTTTCCGGACAAGTCGCCAAGCCGTCACGAAGAACGCCGTCAGCGGCACCGCGAGCAGCATGCCGAGGATGCCGCCGAACGCTTCGCCCCAGAAGAACACGGCGAAGATGATGGCGACAGGATGCAGGCCGGTTTGCTGGCCCATGATGCGCGGGGTGAGGAACCAGCCTTCGATCGCTTGCACGGCGACGAACACGCCGAGGCACGCGCCGACGAGCCACAGGCCGCCTTCGGGCTGCAGCAACGCGAGCGGGAGCACGATGCTCAAGCCGAGGATCGAGCCGAGATACGGCACGATGTTGAGCAGGCCGATGACGATGCCGAGCGCGAGGCCGAAGCGCAGCCCGGCGATCGAGAAGCCCGTGGCGAGCAGCGCGCCCATGATGAGGCCGATGAGCAGTTGTCCGCGGAAAAACGCGACGACGATGCCGATGAATTCGCGCGCGAGAAACACGACGTCGTCGCGGAGCGGCGGACGGAGAAACACGAGGTGATCCGCGATCCGGCGCGTCGGATCGCGGCTGTCGGCCATCAGGAAGAAGAACAAATAGACCGGCACGATCGCGAGCGACGCCACGACGCCGAACAACCCGAACAGGCCCGCGCCCGCCTGTTTCAGCGACGGCATGAGGTGCGTCGCGAAGTCCTGCGCCTGCGCCGTGAGGGCGGCGAGCGCGTTCTTCACCGCGGGCACGTCGGAGTATTTGCGGAACGTGGCGAGCCACTCGGGGAAATGCTGGCCGCTCCAGGTGACGACGTGCTGCCAGAGCGTCGGCAGGTAGTTGAAGAAGTCGATGATCTGTCCGATCACGGCCGGCGCGATGGCGAGCACGATGCCGGCGGCGGCGAGCACGACCACGCCGTAGAGCACGATGACCGCCGACAGACGGCGGAGCTTCAGGCGAACTTCGAGGAAGCGCACGAACGGCTGGAGAATCAGCGCGAGGATGCCGGCGGTCGCGATCGGCCAGATGACGCCGGAAAATTCCCGCGCGACGAGGCCGAGCATGCGCAGGCTGAAAATCACCAGCGCGAAGATGCCGACGATCGCGGCGAAACCGAGCGCGGTGCCGACGAGACGGCGTTGAGGGGGAGTCAGAAGCGGGGTGTCGTCCGGCGCGGCCATGCAGCGAGGAAAGCGACGCGCCCTGGCGTGGCCAGAGGAAACAGAGTGGAACGGAGCGGCGATTTTTCTTTCCCCTTGACGGTCTAGGAGAGCACTGCTCTTCTCCTAGATAATCTAGGAGAGACCTCATGGCCAAAGACGAAAAACAGGAATTGCTGCAGGGGACGCTCGACATGCTGATCCTGAAATCGCTGCAGCTCGAACCGATGCACGGCTTCGGGATTTCGCTGCGCATCGCGCAAATGTCGAAGGACGTCCTGCTCGTGGAGCAGGGCTCGCTCTATCCGGCGCTCTACCGGCTGGAGGATCAGGGCTGGATCAAGTCGGAGTGGGGCGTCTCCGAAAACAACCGCAAGGCGAAGTTCTACTCGCTCACCGCCGCGGGTCGGAAGCAGCTCGCGGAGGAGACGGAAAACTGGGCGCGGGTCTCGGCGGCGATCAATCTCGTGCTCGGCTCCGCGTGACCATGCACTGGCTCCGCCGCATTTTTGGGTCGCTCCAACGTCGCCGCCGCGAAGCGGAGATGAAGGCCGAGTTGGAGCACGATCTGTCGATGCGCGTCGAGCGACATTTGGCGGCGGGCCTGAGCGCGCGCGAGGCGCGCTGGGCGGCCGAGCGGGAGTTCGGCAACTGCGCGCGGATCGAGGAGGAGGCGCGCGAGACGCGCACGGCCTGGTTGCTCGAAAATTTCTGCCGCGACGTGCGGCAGGCGCTCCGCCAGATGGCGAAATCGCCCGGGATCACCGGCGTCGCCTTGCTGACGCTCGCGTTGGGCATCGGCGCGAATACGGCGATCTTCAGCATCGTGCGCGGCGTGTGGCTGCGGCCGCTGCCGATCCCGGAGCCGGATCGCGTCGTCATCGTCCAGGAAACCAATCTCGCGCGCGACGTGCCGTTCTTCTCGGTGTCGGTGCCGAACTTCGTGGACTGGCGCGCGCGCAGCGGGAGCTTCGCGGCGCTCGGCGCGGTGCGCACGCGGGCGATGAACCTCGTCGACGAACTCGGCGAACCCGAGCAAGTCACCGTTCGCCAGGCGTCGAGCGATTACATGGCGGTCATGGGAGTGCGGCTTCTGCACGGGCGCGCGTTTCGCGCGGAGGAGGACCGACCCGAGGCGGCGCCGGTGGCGCTGTTGTCGGAAGGTCTGTGGCGGCGGCGGTTCAACGCCGAGGTGAGCGTGCTGGGACGGCGCATCACGTTGCACGGCCAGCCGCGCGTCATCGTCGGCGTGCTTGCGCGCGAGCCGGGCATTTCCGACCGCGACTATGTGCTGACGCCGCTCGCGGCCGATCTCCGCGTGGAGGAGCGCGACGGTCACGATCTCGACGTCATCGGTCGGCTCAAGCCGGGTGTGAGCATCGAGCAGGCGAGCGCGGAACTTTCGGCGATCGCGGCGGACCTGGCGCGCGCCTACCCCGAGTCGAATGCCGGGTGGGGCGTGCGCGTTTCGCCGTTGGACGCGATCCTGGTGCGCGAAGGAACGCGCGCGGGCTTGCTGCTGCTGCTCGGCGCGGTCGGGTTGCTGCTGCTGAACGCGTGTGCGAATCTCTCCAGCCTGCAACTGGCTCGTGCGGCGGGACGCGAGCGTGAACTGACCGTGCGCGCGGCGCTCGGCGCTTCGAAGGCGCGGCTCGCGACGCAGCTCTTCACGGAGTCGCTCGTGCTCGCGGTGGCGGGCGGCGTGCTCGGCGTGTTGCTGGCGTATTGGCTGATCGATGCGTGGCACTCCTCGCCGTTCGCCGCGACGCTCGTGCGCGCCGACGAGGTGTCGCTCGACGGCGGCGTGCTGCTGTTCGCGGTCGGCGCGAGTTTGTGCGTAGGCGCGCTCACCGGAGTGGCGCCGGCGTGGCGGATGCGCCGGCTCGATTGGCACGTGGCGCTGAACGCCGGCGCGCGCACGATCGCGGGGCGTCACCGTTCGCTGCGCGCGTTCGTCGTGGTGCAGATCGCGCTGTCGTTCGTGCTTTTCGCAAGCGCCGGCGTGCTGTTCCGGAGCTTGCGCAATCTCGCGCAGGCCGAGATCGGTTTCAGGCCGCAACAGGTGCTGACGCTGAAATTGGCGCCGACGCGCGACGAGCAGACTTTCTACACGCGGCTGATCGAGCGCGTGAAGGCGATGCCGGGCGTGCAGGCGGTCGGGCTGACGAGCGGGCTGCCGCTCGAGCGCTTCAACACCAGCGTGCACGTGGTGCCGATCGGGCCGTCGCGGCTGGCGCCGGGGCAGTCGATCCAGACCGAGTGGCGCATCGTGCGCGACGACACCTTTGCCGCGATGGGAATTCCGCTCGTGCGCGGCCGCGCTTTTCTACCCAGCGACGATCGGCGCGCCGGCAAAGTCGTCGTCGTGAGCGAGACGCTCGCGCGCAGCTTGTGGGGCGACGAGGATCCGATCGGGCGGCAAATCAATCCGGGCGGCGGCAACGACGATCCGTCCACCGTGATCGGCGTCGTGGGCGACGTGCGCAACCGGCATCCCGGTCTGCCGGCCGCGCCGGGATTTTATTTCTCCGGCTATCGGACGTTGTGGTGGTCGATGACGCTGGTCGTGAAGACGGCGGGACCGCCGGAGGCGCTGGCGCCGCTGGTGCGCGACGCGGTGCGCGAACTCGATCCGACGCTGCCGGTTTTCGGCGTGCGACGGCTCGAGGAGCAGGTCGCCGAAAGCGTGGGCGACGAGCGCATGACCACGCAGTTGATCGGCGCGTTCGCGGTGCTGGCGCTCGCGCTGGCGGCGCTCGGCGTGTTCGGCGTCACGTCGTTCGCGGTGAGTGAGCGCACGCGCGAGATCGGCATTCGCCTGGCGCTCGGCGGCGACACCGGCCGGGTTCTGCGCCTCATCCTGTGGGAAAACGGCCGGCTCGTGCTGCTGGGATCGGCGATCGGATTGGCCGTGACGCTGGCGGGTGCGCCGTTGCTGGCGACGCAGGTTTACGAGGTCAGTCCGCGCGATCCGGCGACGCTCGCGCTCGCGTTGGGCATGCTCGCGTGCGCCGCGGTCGCGGCGGCGTGGGGGCCGGCGCGGAAGGCGACGCGCGTGGATCCGGCGGTTGCGCTGCGCGCGGAATAAGAGCGAGCAGGAAATTTTTCATGAAACTGATACGGAGACTTGGGCGATTTCTGCGGCGGTCGCGTGACGAGCGCGACATGTCGGAAGAGATGCGCGCGCACGTCGAGATGCAGGCCGAGCGCAACCGTGCGGCGGGGATGAGCTCGGAGGAAGCGCGCAACGCGGCACTGCGCGCGTTCGGCAACGTCGCGAGCGTGCAAGAGCGGGCGCGCGAAGCGCGCGGGTGGGTGTGGTTGGAGCAATTTGCCCAGGATCTACGCTACGCTTGCCGTCAACTTACGCGGACGCCGGGCGTGACCATCACCGCGGTCGTGACGCTGGCGCTCGGCATTGGGGTGAATGCGGCCTTGTTAGCGGTCTACGATATCCTCGCGCTCCGGCCGCTGCCGACGCGCGAATCAGACCAGTTGGTTGACATCCGTGGTCGCAACGAGCGGGTGCGCGGTGGAGCTGATCCGCGCTTTTCATATGCAGACTATCTCGATTATTGCGCCGAAACCGAGGCATTCTCCGATCTGGTAGCGGTGACCGAAATCGGCGTGAAGCTACTCGATGAAGCTCCGCTCGAAGTGGAAGCGCCCGGCGAAGCCCGGTCCGATCTGGCCGTGCTGCAAGCAGTGTCGGGCAACTATTTTCCCGTGCTGGGCACTGAACTTGCCATGGGCCGCGACTTCCAACCCGAGGAGGCCGGGGTGCACGCAGGTCGCCCGGTGATGATCGTCAGCCATCAGTTTTGGCAGGGACGGCTGCGAGGCGATCCACACGTGCTCGGTCGCGTCCTCGTGATTCAACAACGGCCGGGCGAGCGCTCGGCTTACACGATCATAGGCGTGGCGGGCCCGGGCTTCGTCGGCCAGTCGCCGCTGGCTCCGGTGGGATGGATTCCGATCGGATCGGGAGCATTGTCGTTGAACGACCGGTCGAAGCATCTGGTTTCCTTGACGGGGCGCCTCCGCGAAGGTGTCACGTATCCACAGGCGCAGTCGGACCTCGAGGTCATTGCCCAGCGTCTCGCGCGCAGCTTCCCGGAGGAGCGTCGGGCTAACGCGGTGTCGCTCCTGCCGGCTATGCGGATTCTGAACACCGGGCTCAATCGCGAGTTGGCCGTCGCGATGTCGCCGGTCTTGCTGGGCTTCGTTCTCGTGCTGGTAGTCGCCTGCCTCAACGTGGCCAATCTACTCCTCGCCCGCGGGGTTACTCGACAGCACGAGATCGGCGTGCGCCTGGTGCTGGGCGCGGGACGGGGACGCCTCGTGCGCCAGCTTTTTGCCGAAAATCTCGTGCTGTGCGCGTTGGGCGCGGCGGCGGCGCTGGTGCTGGCGATGTGGGCGCTACAGGCGCTCAAACCCGCGCTCGTGTCGGCACTCGCCGCCGAGCCCAAGGCACAGGCGTTTGTATCCACGATCGAGATCGGCCTCGATTCCCGCATTATCGGCTTCGGCGCGTTGCTGGCGATCGTCGCGGGACTTACGGCTGGACTGGCTCCGGCGCTCCACTCCGTGCGACGCGATGGCATGTTCGCCCTCAAGAGCGAAGGCACGGCGTTTGGCCGGAACGTCACTCCGGCGAAGTTGCGCGCCTTGCTGCTCGTCGGCCAGGTTGCGGCTTGTCTCACCTTGCTCGCGGTGTGCGGATTGATGACGGGAAAGTTGTTGCGGACTCGCGCGAGCAGCACGGGCTTCGCGATGGACGGGGTTTATGTGATGCTCAAACCTTCCTCCGTTGAAGCTGCGGGCTCCTCGTATGCGCAAGACATGCTCGGAGCCGTCGAGGCGCTGCGGACGCTGCCCGGCGTGGTGTCGGCCTGTCTCGTGGCGGATATTCCGTTACGCAAGCCGGGCGACAATGTTCGCTCGGTGCCGGTGAGGGTGGCTGGCGAGAAACCCACACGAATTTCCCACAATCGGGTGTCGGCGGGTTTTTTCGAGTCGTTCGGCGTGCCGGTGGTGCGCGGACGCGCCTTCACGCCGCAGGAAATTTCGAGAGGTGCGCAGGTGGTGATCGTGAGCGAGTCGGCCGCGCAGCGTTTGTGGCCAGGCCAGGAAGCGCTGGGCAAGGTGCTCTCCGTCGACGACAGCATGTTTGTGCAGCGCACGTGGGCGGGAGCTACGGAGCCGATTCAAGGCTACCGCGAATGCGAGGTCATCGGCGTAAGCCGCGATTTCATGAGCAACTGGGGCGGAAGCCAGAACAAGGACATCATGCTGCTGCCGCTGCCGCCCAAGGTCACCGCCGGCAGCATTCTGGTGCGCGTGGAGAAGGATTCGACGTCGGTCTTGCGTGGCGTGGAAAACACGGCTGCGGCGGCGGGCATTCCGTTGAAATTCGCCGAACGGCTCGAAACCGTCGTTGATCGGGGGCTGTGGCCCTACCGGGCGTTCGCGTCGATCAGCGGCGCGTTGACCGCACTCGCACTGGTGCTGGCCACCGTCGGACTCTACGGCGTGGTTTCGTTTGGCGTGAATCAAAGAACCCGCGAAATCGGCGTGAGGATGGCGCTCGGCGCAACGGCGGATCGGGTGACCGGATTTTTTGTGCGGCAAGGCATGCGACTCGTCGCGTTCGGCATAGTGCTCGGTCTGGCTGGCGGGGCCGCGTTTGCCGTGCTGCTGAGCAAGGTGATGCCCGGGGCGGATTTCGCCGGGCCGCCGGCGTTTCGGTGTGCGGTCTTCGCGGTAGTGACACTCTTTTTGGGCGTGGTCGCTCTGATCGCGTGCTGGTTGCCGGCGCGCCGTGCGGCGAAGGTGGAACCAATTGTGGCGTTGCGGGCCGAGTGAGGACTGGGGAATCCGATTTTTTGAATCCAAATCTACCGATGAATTTCTTGCGCAAGCTTTCGACTCGTCTTCGGAAGAAGAAACTCGACGCCGAAATGGCGGAGGAGATGCGTCTGCATCTCGAGCTGGCCGCGGAGCGCAATCGTGCGGCGGGGATGGGCGCGGACGAGGCGCGCTACGCGGCGCTGCGGGAGTTCGGCAACGTGGCCAGCGTGCAGGAGCGCGCGCGCGCGGCGCGCGGGTGGCTGTGGCTGGATCACTCGGCGAAGGATCTGCGCCGCGCGGTGCGAGGACTGGTCAAAAGTCCGGGCTTCACGGCGACGGCGTTGCTGACGCTCGGCATTTGCCTGGGCGCCAATGTCGCGATCTTCGCCGTCGTCGATGCGGTGTTGCTGCGTCCGCTGCCGTTCCCCGACGCGAACCGGCTCGTGACGATGTTCAACACTTACCCGAAAGCCGGTGTCGACCGCGACGGCTCTTCGATCGCGAATTACTACGAGCGTCGCGGTCAGATCGAAGCGTTCGCGAACTTGGCCCTCTACCGGAACGGCGCGGCGATTGTCGGTGAGACTGGCTCCACGCAGCACGAGATCGTCACGAGTGTCTCGCCGGAGTTTTTCTCGGTTCTTGGGCGTGAGCCCGTGCTTGGGCGGACGTTTTCGGAGCCGGAGACAACGCCCGGGACCGACGACGTGGTCGTTCTCACCGACGCTTACTGGCGGCAACATTTCAACGCCGATCCGGCCGTTTTTGGACGTGAGCTCCGCGTCGACGGACGGATGCGGAAAGTGGTCGGCGTTCTCGCACCGGGTTTCCGGTTTCTGTCGTCGGAGGCCCGCCTGTATGTGCCCTTCGTCTCTACGATCGAACAGCGCAGCCCCACGCAGCGGCATTCGGGCGGTGGCGCGACGAATCTCGTCGCGCGCCTCAATCCCGGTTTCACGATGGTCGATGCGCAGCGACTGATCGAGCGGCACAACGATCTCGTCGGGAAGGGCGCGCCGGAGGCGAAAATGATGGCCGATGCCGGCTTTCGGACGTTGGTGGTGCCGCTGCGCGCGGACCATGTGGCCTCGATCCGCCCGGTGCTGCTGCTGATGCAAGCCGGCGGCCTGCTCCTGCTCGTGATCGGCGGAGTCAATCTGGTGAATTTGCTCCTGATCCGCGCCAGCGGTCGGGCCAAGGAAATCGCGGTGCGCCAGGCGTTGGGCGCAAGCCGGCGCCACGTTTTGAGCGAGGTGGTGACCGAGACGGCGCTGCTGGCGCTCCTCGGCGGGTTGCTCGGCCTCGGCATTGGAGCCGGCGGGGTCCGACTGCTCTCGACCGTCGGAGCCGGCCAGTTGCCGCTCGGAGCGGACATCGCGTTCGACGGTCGGCTCGTGGTCATCGCCCTCGCGTCCACCGGAGTGTTGGGGATTTTCATGGCTGTGCCGATCGCGTGGCTGAACCTGCGCGCCCATCTGTCGAGTGCGATGCAGACGGAGTCGCGCAGCAGCACGAGCAATCGGGCGGCGCAACGCTTGCGGCACGGTTTTATCGTCGCGCAAATTTCTTTTGCATTCGTGCTGCTCTCCGGCGCGGGGCTGCTCGGGCTGAGCCTGCACCAGGCGCTCGCGGCGGCACCGGGCTTTCGCGCCGACAGCGTCCTGACCGGACGGATCATGCTGCCGGCGAAAAATTATCCGGGCGGTTCCGCGCAGATCGCCTTCGCGGACCGGTTGCTCGCCGAGATCGGCCGCCAACCGGGCGTGCTGGCCGCCGGTTTGAGCACGCGTATTCCGCTCGACGGCAACGACGGCAAGAGCGCCGCCACCGCGAAGGGTCACCCGCTCAAGCCCGGCGAATCGCCGCGCGGTAATTATTCCTACAGCGTCACCGGCGACTACTTCGCGACGCTTGGCATTTCGCTGCGGGAAGGTCGCGTCCTGTCCGCGGACGACTCGCACCGGGCCGAGCGAGTGTGCGTGGTCGATGAGGATTTCGCGCGGCGGAACTGGCCGCAGGGCGGGGCGCTCGGCCAGAAATTGTTTCAGGGCTCGACGGAGGGGCCCGAGGCGGAGGCTTTCACGGTTGTCGGCGTGGTGGGCGCGGTGAAACAAGCCGCGGTGACCGAAGAGCAAGCCATCGGCGCCGTCTATTTCCCGCTCCGTTATCAGCCGGACAATCGCCTGTTCGTCACGATCCGCACGAGTCTGGTGCCTGAAGCGCTGGCGGCGACGTTGCGCCGCGCGGTGCGGTCGGTGGACGCGGATCTGCCGATCGAGGAGTTGCGGTCGATGGACGCGCGCGTGACCGACAGCCTCATGGCGCGTCGCTCCCCGGCGTTGTTGAGCGGAGTATTCGCGTTCACGGCGCTGCTGCTGACCGCCATCGGGACTTACGGCGTGCTCAGCTATGCGGTCTCGCAGCGGCACCGTGAGATCAGCGTGCGTCTGGCGATCGGTGCGAGGCCGGAGCAAATTCGGGGACAGTTCCTCGCGCTCGGCTTGCGGTTGCTCCTGTTGGGCGTCGGCTTGGGACTGCTCGGAGCGATCCTCGCCGGCGAAGCGATGCGGAGTCTGCTCTTCGGTGTTCCCGCACTGCATCTGCCCACGCTTGCGATCGCTGCGGCCGTGCTCGGCTTGGTATCGCTGGTCGCGTGTTTGTTACCCGCGCACCGGGCCACGAAGATCGATCCGGCGCTCGCGTTGCGGGCAGAATGAACGATGCGCGCCATCGCTCCGACCCAGGACTGAAACTCTTTTCATGAAAATCGTGCGACGGATAGCGGAACTGTTCAAACGGAAGAGCGCCGAGCAAGACATGGCCGAGGAGATGCGCGTCCATCTGGAAATGCAGGAGGAGCGGCATCGCGCGGCGGGCCTGAGCGCCGATGACGCGCGCTACGCGGCGCTGCGGGAGTTCGGCAACGTCGCGAGCGTGCAGGAGCGGGCGCGCGAGGCGCGCGGTTGGCGGTGGGTCGACGAGTTGCGGCAGGACGTGCGCACGGCGTTCCGGCAGATCGCGAAATCGCCGGGTTTCGCGATCGTCGTCGTGCTTACTTTGGCGTTCGGCATCGCGGTGAACAACGTGCTGTTCGGGATGGTGAATCTGTTTTTCCTGCGGCCGTCGCCGCTGCCGGCGGCGGAGCGGCTCGTGGTGCTGCTGCATCGCACCGACATGATGACGATCCCGATCGGGCTGTCGTATCCGGATTATCGCGATTACCGCGAGCGGCTGCGCAGCGTGGAGGCGCTCGTAGCTTCGATGCCGACGCCGGCCAATGTCGGCATCGATCAGGGCGCGGCGCAGCGCACGTGGGTCGAGGTGGTTTCGCCGAACGCATTCACCGCACTCGAGGTCGCACCGGCGCTCGGGCGCACGCTGCTGCCTTCCGACGGCGAGGCGCACGGCGGCGCGCCGGTCGTCGTGTTGGCGCACGATTATTGGCAAACCCGGCTCGGCGGCGACCCCGGCGTGGTCGGACGCGTCGTGCGGTTGAACGGGCAACCGTTCACGGTGATCGGCGTCGCACAGCCGCGGTTCCATGGTTTTCATTCGATGCTGGCGATGAGCGCGTGGGTGCCGGCCAGCGCGATCGACACTTTCCGTCCGAGTGTGGCGGGGCTGGTCGATTGGCGGGGCGCGCCGAGCTGGCGCGTGACGGGGCGACTCAAGCCTGGAGCGACGCTGGCCGACCTGCGTGCGGAGGCAGCGTTGATGCTTGGGCAGTTGACGAAAGACTACCCGGGCGAACATCGAAATTATCGCTCGATGGTGGTCCTCGAGAGCCGGGCGCGGCCGGACCCGAGCGTGTCCGAGTTTTTGCCGGTGTTTCTGGCGCTATTCGTCGGCATCGTGGTGCTGGTGTTGTTCACGGCGTGCGCGAACGTTGCGAATCTGATGATTGCGCGCGCGGCGACGCGGCAGCGCGAACTCACGGTGCGCGCGGCGCTCGGGGCGAGTCGGGCGCGGCTGATGCGGCAGTTGCTGGTCGAGAGTGTGGTGCTGGCGGCGATTGCCGGAGTGGTGGGCTGGCTCCTGGGGAACGTCATGGGCGCGGCGATGCAGCGTTTCACGCCGCAAGGAGACATCCCGGTGACGGTCGATGCGCGGCCGGGTTGGGAAGGATACCTGTTCGTGGTGGCGGTGTCGTTGATCGCGGGTGTGGCGAGCGGGTTGCTGCCGGCGTTGCGGGCTTCGCGCATCGATCTGGTCGCGCAACTGAAGCGCGGTCCGGATGGGGCGGTCGGCGGTCGCGGCCGGCATCGCCTGCGGGACATGCTCGTGATCGGGCAGGTGACGATGTCGCTCATCGTGCTGATTTGCGGCGGACTGTTCATGCAGAGTTTGCGGCGCGTGCAGTCGGTCGAGCTCGGTTTCCGCCCGGAGAAGCTGTTGATGCTGTCCTACGATTCGGCGTTGCAGGGCTACTCGGACGAGCGCGGGCGCACTTTCAATCGCGAGGTGGTCGCGCGCTTGCAGGCGTTGCCGGGCGTCGAAGCCGCGGGGCTCACGACCCACATGCCGTTCGACAACCAGATCAACGCGCGCGAGACGTATCCGGAGAATCCGCCGCCGTCGCTCAAGGACGGCGTGATGCCGGCGAAAATTTCGATGGTTTCACCGGGGTTCGTCGAGACGATCGGCATCCGGTTGCGGCGCGGTCGGACGGTAGTCGAGGCGGACCAGCCGAACACGCCGCGCGTGGCCGTCATCAATGCCGCCATGGCGGACGCGTGCTGGCCGGGGCAGGACGCGATCGGCAAACGCTTTCGGCCGTGGAAAGACGGGCCATGGATCGAAGTCGTCGGCGTGGTCGAGACCGCGAAATACGCGATGCTCTCCGAACCGCCGTCGCCGGCGTTCTTCGTTCCGCTCGCGCAGGAAACCGTTTCGCCGGTGACGCTCGTGGTGCGCACGGCCGGCGAGCCGACCGCGGAAACGAAGCGGGTGCGCGCGGAGCTGCTTGCGATCGATCCGCACCTGGCGATCTACGACGTCCGCACGATGGAAGATTTGATGGGGAACAGCGTGTTCGCGCTGATGCCGCTGCGAATGGGCATGACGATCGCGGCGGTGCAGGGCGGCATCACGCTGCTGCTGTCGGTGATGGGGCTCTACGCGGTGGTCGCGTTCGGCGTGGCGCAACGCACGCGCGAGATCGGCATCCGCATGGCGCTCGGCGCGGATCCGCGTCGCGTCGTGCGACTGCTCGTGCGCGAGGGCATGCGCTTGTCGGCGATCGGCGCGGTCGCCGGGGTGGTGATCGCGGCGCTGCTCGGGCTGGGACTTTCGAAAGTGCTCTTCGGCCTCGCGCCGGTGGAGCCGCTGGTCTTCGGGGGCGTGATCGCGCTCTTGTTGGGGACGACTGCGCTGGCCTGCTGGGCGCCGGCCCGGCGCGCCGCGCGCGTCGACCCCGCGGTGACGTTGCGGAGCGAGTGAGGCGTTGAGGGTAGGGCGCGGATTCCGTTCCGCGCCGCGAGGGGCCGGCGGCGAAGGGACTCGCCGCCCTACCGCTGCCGTTCCGGACGTTACTTCGTCATCGGAAACGGTGGGCGCGTGAGGGCGGGGCCGCGTTTGGCGCGGAAGAGCCAGGTGGCGAGCGCGGGCATCAGCAGCATCGCGCCGAGCATGTTCACGAGGAACATGAATGCGAGGAGCACGCCCATGTCGGCTTGGAACTTCAGCGCGGAGATCGCCCAGGTGCCGACGCCGATCGAGAGCGCGAGGCCGGTGAACACCACCGACGTGCCCATGGTCGCGTAGGCGAAGCAGATCGCGTCTTCGAGCGAGTCGCCCTTCTCCATGCGCTCCATCAGGGCGGAGCAGAGATAGATGCCGTAGTCGACGCCGATGCCGACGCCGAGGGCGACGACGGGGAGCGTCGAGGTTTTTAGGCCGATCTCGAGGAAAACCATCAGCGCGTAGGCGAGGTCGGAGACGATGATGAGCGGGAGCACGACGCAGACGGTGGCTTTCCACGAGCGGAATGAAATCAGGCAAAGCACGATGATCGCGACGTAGAGCCACATCACCATCGGGAACTGCGCGGCGACGACGACCTCGTTCGTGGCGGCCATGACGCCAACGTTGCCGGTGGCGAGCTGGAACTTCACGCGCTCGCTTTGGTGCGCGGCGCGGAAGTCCTTCACGGCGGCGATGACGCGCTGGATCGTCTCGGCCTTGTGGTCCCGCAGGTAGATCATCACCGGGATGACGCTGCCGTCGTTGTTGAGCAGGCCGGTGGAGGTTTCGACGGGGGAGACGGATTGCGCGAGGGCGTCGCGGTTGCGGGCGATGACGCGCCACTTGAGCGAGCCTTCGTTCCAGCCGGCGTTGATCGTGCGCGCGAGGTCGGTGATCGCCATCGTCGACTGCACGCCTTCGACGTTGCGCATGTGCCAGGCGAAGCGGTCGACGAGCGACATGATGTCATGCTCGATGACGCCGTTGGGCACGGTTTCTACGATCACGGTGATGACGTCGACGCCGATGCTGAACTTCCTCGTGATCGCGGCGGTGTCCTGGTTGTAGCGCGAGCTTTGGCGGAGCTCCGGGACGCCGGCGTGCATGTCGCCGATGCGAATCTGTTTGGCTTTATAGAGGCCGAAGCCCCAGAGCGCGGCGGCGACGGCGACGATGACGAGGGAGGATTTCGGGCTGGTGGTGAAATTGACGAGCCGGCGCCACGTCGGCTGGAGGGCGAAGCGCCGGAAGTTCACGCGACGGCGGAAGTCCGGCGCCATTCTCGTGTAGGAGAGCAGCACCGGCAGCATGAAGCGGTCGGTGAGAATGATGAGCGTCACGCCGACCGACGCAGTGATGGCGAGCTCCTGGATGATCGGCACCTTCACGAGCCAGATGGTGAGAAAACCGACGGTGTCGGTGAGGATCGCGACGGTGCCGGGGATGAAGAGATTCGCGAACGACGCGCGCGCGGCGACCATCTCGGTGCCGCCGACGTTGTATTCGTAGCGGAATGAGCGGAGCATCTGCGTCGCGTGGCTGAGCGCGATCGCGAAGACGAGGAACGGCACCAGAATCGACAGCGGGTCGATGCCGAAGCCGAGCAGGTTGAGAATACCGAGTTGCCAGACCACGGCGCAAAACGACGTGATGAGCGGCAGGATCGTGAGAATCAGCGACTGCGAGAAGTAGTAGAGCAGGAACGCTGTCAGCACGATCGCGACGCCGAAGAAGAGCAGCACGCCGCGTGCGCCGTCGGTGACGTCGCCGATGACTTTGGCGAAGCCGATGATGTGCACGCCGAAGGTGTCGGACTCGAATTTCTGCCGAATCTTCGTTTCGAGCGCGTCGGCCACTTCGGCGTAAACGAGTTTTTTGCCCGTCTGCGGATCGACTTCGAGGAGTTGGACGATGATGGCGGCACCGGTGAAGTCGTTCGAGACGAGCATGCCGACGCGGCCGGATTTGATGATGTTTTGCCGCACGCGTTCGAGGCCGGCGGCGGTAGGGACGAAGTCGGCGGGGATGACGTTGCCGCCAGTCAGGCCTTCCTCGACGACTTCGATGTAGCGGACGTTCGGCGTGAAGATCGACGTGACCTGCGAGCGGTCGACGCCGGGGAGGTAGTAGGCGTCGTTGGTCGCGGTCTTGAGCGTTTGGAAAAACTCGGGTGTGAAGATGTCGCCCTTTTTCGCGATCAGGGCGATGACGACGCGGTTGGCGCCGCCGAACTGCTCCTGGTATTTCTTGAAGTTTTGGATGTATTCGTGGTCGCTCGGGAGCTGCTTGGTGAAGCTGGCGTCGACGTGCGTTTTGGCGGCGAACCAGCCGAGCGCGAGCGTGGCGACGACAAAGGCCGCGACGGTGACGTGGCGGAAGCGGAAGACGATTTCCTCAACGCGAGCGAGCATGGTCACGGGATTTTGATGCGAACCGCGCCGGCCTCGCCGACGGTGATGAGCGTGCCGTCGGTGGCGACAGTCAGGTCGGCGACGCTGGTGCCGAAATCATCGGGTTTCCAGTGGTGAAAAGTGCGGCAGGCGTCGCGGCTGATGAAGAAATTGCCGCCCTGGCCGGAGAGGACGACCACGCCGTCGCGCAGGCGGGTGCCGGACATGATGAGCACCTTGATGTCGGTGTCGCGCGGCTGCCACGACGCGCCGTCGTCGGTGGAGACGAAGATGCGGCCGCGCAAGCCGTAGGCGACGAGGAGGCCGCCGCTGAGCGGGCGCACGCCGTAGAGCGAGCCCTCGTATTCGAGCGGCGAGCGCATCCAGGTGCGGCAGCCGTCGTGCGAGATGAGCACGGTGCCGCTCTCGCCGGCGAGGTAGAAGGCGTTCGCGCCGTCGTGCGTGAGGCGGTTGAAGTGGACGTCCTCGTCGGAGATTTTGCGTGGCGTCCAGGTTTTGCCGGCGTCGGTGGTTTCGAGGAATTTGCCGTAAGCGCCGACGAGGAAGCCGTGGTTGGCGTCGGTGAAGAGGAGGTCGAGGTAAACGGTGTCGAGTTCCTGGCCGTTGTCCTGGCGGGTCCAGGTGATGCCGCCGTCGCTCGTGGCGAGGATGACGCCGTCGTGGCCGGCGGCCCAGCCGTGCTGAGCGTCGGCGAAGCTGACGCAGGTGAGCATGGCGCGGGTGGGCGTGATGCTTTGCGACCAGGTTTTGCCGTCGTCGCTCGAGATCAGGACGTGGCCGCGATCGCCGACGGCGACGAAGTTGTCTCCGGCCTTCGTGACGTCGAGGAGGAGCGATTTCGCAGCGAGTGGGGCAGGCTCGGAGCGTTCGGCGGGGGCGGCGAACGCGCAGGCTGCCGCAATGGAGGCGAGCAGGGTGAACGTCGCGGCGAGGAGTCGCGTGAGTCGGCGGTCACGGACCGCCGCTACAGCAAACAGCGGGGACATGGGGCGATGATTTGCCGTGGGGCGCGGCGGGCAAGCAAAAGGGCGGCCCGCATCGTGGCCGCCCTTGCGCAATTCTTGGCGGTTAGCGGACGCCTTCCATGCGGAGGCGGGCGGGCGTGTAGTCGGCCGGCGTGCGCTTCAGCGTGAAGTCATACATCTTGTTCTGGTTGTCCAAGCCGATGGCGAGGTAGCGGCCCGCGATGAGGTCGGTGTGGACTTCGAGCGTGCTCCAGAACGTGAGGGCATCGTAGTAATTGATGCAGTGCGCTTCGGAGACGCGCCAGAGCTGGCCGCGGCCGTCGTATTGGTCGACGGCGAGGATTTGCCAACTGTCCTCGTCGACGTAGAACGTGCGGCGCGCGTAGACGTGGCCGATGCCGGGCTTGAGCGTGGCATCGACGACCCAGACGCGGTGCAGTTCGTAGCGTGTGAGATCCTGATTAATGTGCAGCGGCTTTAGGATGTCGTCGTATTTGAGCGAGTCGCTGTGGAGCTTGTAGGAATTGTAGGGGACGAACATTTCCTGTCTGCCGACGAGCTTCCACTCGTAGCGGTCGGGGGCGCCGTTGAACATGTCGAACTGGTCCGACGTGCGCATGTTGTCGGCGGCGGTGCCGGGATTGTCGTATTCGATCGAGGGGGCGAGACGGACGCGGCGCTGGCCGGCGTTGTAGAGCCATGCGCGTCGCTTTTCCTTCACCTGGTCCATCGTCTCGTGCACGAGCAGGATCGAGCCGGCGAGGCGGGCGGGGGCGGTGACGGCCTGCTTGAAGTAGATCAGGACGTTGTCGGAAACGACCTGCTTCGCGAGTTCGGTTTCCGGGATGTCGTCGCGGCAGTAGTTGAACAGGAACTCGTCGTCGAAATCGACGAGCGTGTAGCTGCCGTTGCGCTGCGGCGCGGCCTGGCTGATGGTGCGCGAGGCGGCGATGCCGCGGTAGCGCGTCAGGTGATTCCAGATCACCTCGAGACCGTTCTGCGGGATCGGGAACGGAATGCCGACGACGGAGCCGCTGATGCCGTTGCCGCCTTCGGTGAGGGAGGCGGTGGTGGCGTGGCGTTTCGTGGCGTCGTAGATGCGCTGCGGGTTCGAGGCCGTGCGGTGCGAGGCGTAGACGGGCATCTTGTAGTCCGCATAAGCCTTGAGGAGCGCGACGTGGCCGGCAGTGAGTTTTCCGGCGTATTGGTCGGCGTTCGCCGCGGTGATCGTGAAGAGCGGTTGCTCGCCTGCGAACGGATCGGGGTGATGCATGCCGGGTTTGTAGCCGGCGGGCGGCGTGGTGATGCCGCCGTCCCACGCGGGGATCGAGCCGTCGGCGTTGCCGGCCTTCTCGCCGCCGAGCGGGGTGAGGTCGGCGCCGAGACGATCGGCGTCGGCCTGCGAAAGGGCGGCTTGGGCCACGAGGACCGAGGACAGAGAACCGAGGACGGAGAACAGAAGTGCTTTGGTTTTCATGGGCTGGGGTGGGGCGCCGGTTAGAACGAGTATTTGAGCGTGGCGGAGACGTAGTCGCGATCCCCGAGGAGATTGTAGCGGCCGGCGCCGAAGAAGTTCACGTAGCGGACTTCGAGCGACCACGCGTTCTGGAACGTGAAGTCGGCGCCGAGCGTCGCGGTCTTGCGGCCTTCGCGGAAGTTGCCGAGCGGGAGCGGCGTGTTGCCGGTGACGTCGTGCGCGAAGAGGACGAGCGGCGAGACGTTCACGCCGGCGAAGGCGTTGTTGTAGTCGAGTTTTCCGACGAGTTGGTAACCCCAGGAGAATTTCGTGCCGAACGCGCTGGACGGCTCGGAGAGCGGCTGGACGCCGGAGGCGTTGCTGCCGGAGAGGGTCATGTAGTTGACGTCGCCGCCGACGAAGGTCGCGGGGCCGTCGTAGCGGAGCGTGCCGGGGTTCGGGATGTCGGCGTTCACGTAGCCGACTTCGGCGATCAGCGTCGTCTGATCGGCGCCGAAGATGCCGCGCGCGACTTTCGTGGCGGTCATCTGGCCGGTCCAGACCTTGTGGCGGCGATAGCCGGGGACGTAGGTGTTGAGACCGAAAGTGCCGAGCTGGTTATACGAGAAACGCGAGCTGAGCGGCGACAACGCGGCGAAGAGCAACTCGACGTCGTCGACCTGGAGCGGCTGGTTGTTGCGGTAGCTGAGCTCGCCTTGGAGAGCGATGCCGCCGATGTTGGTGTTGAAGCTCGCGCCCCAGAGATGGATGTCCTCGGGGAACTCGATCAGGTAGTTGCCGGTCGCGGCGGATTTGAGCAGTTCGCGCTGAGCGAGCTGGCCGGTGACACCGGCGACGGTCGCGTAGAACGGCTGGAGCGTCGCGGGCAATGCGCTGGCGGGCACGCCGGTGAGCGTGGCGCCGATGAGCGTGGTGAGCGCGCTGGGGACGTTGGCCGCACCACCGACGGCGGTGGCGAGGCTGGTCATGAAGGCGGCGTTGGCCTGCAGCGCCACGGCGGAGTCGGAGGCGGCGAGCGCGCCGTTCACCGGCACCGTCGGCGTGCGGGCCGAGATGACCGGGAGGCGGCTGTGGTAATTCATGTAGTAGAAGCCGAACTCGGTGTTGTTGAGTTTCTCGGCGAGGTAACGGAACGCGAGGCCCCACTGGCCGGAGGTGCCGGGCTCGTTGTCGGTGCCGCGGAGAATCGCGCCGAGCGACGAGCCGTCGTTGATCGCGCCGAAGCCGAGGTAGACTTTCGAGCCGCCCTTCGCGACGAAGTCATTCGTCGAAAAATACGTGCCGGGCGGGTCGACGCGGGTGCGTTCCCAATCGAGGAGGTAGAACGCGTCCATCGTCAGCTTGTCGGTGAGGCTGAGCGACGCGGAGATCATGTTGAGCGGGCGGAGCGCCTCCTTCAACTCGGAGCCGGGCGTGCGCAGTTTCGCGACGTCGATCGGGTTGACGGAGTTGATGCCGTTCGGGATGAAGGTGCTTTCGCCCCAGCTCAGGACTTGTTTGCCGATGGCGAAGCGCGCGGGCATGTCGCCGAGCGTGGGCTTGAAGTAGACGTAGGCGTCGAGGAGTTCGCCGCCTTCGCCGACGATGCGCAGGGCTTCGTCGGAGAGCGCGGCTTTCTTGCGCTGGCCGTTCGTGTTGACGAAATCGTTGAAATAGAAGCCGCGGACGAAGAGGCCGGAGTTCTTGTAGTTCAACTCGAGGTCGTGGCTGGCTTTCACGAGGAACGAGGCGAGGCCGGTGCCGTAGTTGAGGTCGCCGTCGTCAGCGTTCACCGAGCGCTGTTTGCCGGCGACGCCGTTGACCGAGTTGGAGATGCCGTAGAGTTCGGGACTGGGAGCATTGAGGCGGACGAGTCCGCCGACCGACAGCGTGGTGTCGAAGTGCCCTTTGACCTCGCCGAAATCCAGCACGATGGCCCGCGAGGCGGGCACGACGCACAGGACGGCGGTCAGAGCGGCAATCGCCTGCAAGCGCAGACGACGATGCATGGGTTTGCTTGGGTTCATAGCGATGGGAAACACTGCCGCCTCACGCGGAGGGGCTGGGGGTGACGATTTCTTGGGGTGCAGCGCGAGCGAAGCAGCTCGCTGGGTTCGGCGCGGATGAAGCGGCGTTTCGTTTATGACTTCAAGACTTAATCCTCGGAGGCGCAGCGGTTTGGTTTCGCCATTAGCGTTTTGACGTTCCGGGCGAATCGGCAACCGTGGAAAGCCCATGGACGCAGCCCCGCACATTCACATCAAGGGAGCCCGCGAGCACAACCTGCGGAATCTCGAGCTGCGCATCCCCCGGGGAAAACTCGTCGTCGTCACCGGCCCGAGCGGCTCCGGGAAAAGTTCGCTGGCGTTCGACACGCTCTATGCCGAGGGCTACCGGAAATACATGGAGAGCCTCTCGGCGCAGGCGCGCCAGATCCTCGAGCAACTCAAGAAGCCCGACGTCGATTTCATCCACGGCCTCTCGCCCGTGCTCGCGATCGAGCAACGCACCGGCGTCGGCGGCCCGCGCAGCACCGTCGCGACCGTGACCGAAGTCGCCGACTACGCGCGCCTGCTCTGGTCGCTTTGCGGCGAGCAACGCTGCCCGAAGGACGGCGGTCGCGTCGTGAAGCGCTCGCTCGACGACTGCATCGCTCAACTCTTCCGCGACGCGCCCGCCGAGCGCGCGCTCATTCTCGCGCCGTTCATGAAGGCGAAGCCGTCCGTCCTGCGCGACGAGATGCCGCGGCTCCGCCAGCGCGGCTTCCAGCGCGTGCGCATCGATGGCGAGGTCAAATCGCTCGAAGAACCGCGTCTCGTCCCCACCGGTGCGGCCGAGGTCGCCGTCGAACTTGTGATCGATCGCGTCGTGCTCAACGCCGACCAGCGCAGCCGCGTCGCCGACTCGCTCGAACTCGCCTTCCGCGAAGGCCAGAGCCGCGCGCTCGTGCTCGTGCAAAAAAACGCCGAGACGCCGTGGCGCGAGATTCCGCTCAGCCAGAATCTCGCGTGCGAGGTCTGCGGCGACGTCTTCGAGCCGCTCACGCCGCGGCATTTTTCCTTCAACCACAAGGAAGGCGCGTGCCCCGACTGCGGCGGACTCGGGCGCAAGCTCACCTTCAACGACGAGCTCGTCATCCCCGATCCGGAGAAATCCGTGCGCGAGGGCGCGATCAAGCCGTGGCGCATCGGCGGAAAAAATCTCATCATCAAACACAACGCGCTCCTCAAGCAGCTCGCCGAGCAACTGCCGTTCGATCCCGACGTGCCCTGGAAAAAACTCCCGGAGGAGACGCGCGACCTGATCC
The DNA here is from genome assembly GCA_016187945.1 of Opitutia bacterium. Taxonomy (GTDB): domain Bacteria; phylum Verrucomicrobiota; class Verrucomicrobiia; order Opitutales; family Opitutaceae; genus Didemnitutus. The sequence goes on along the minus strand of JACPIT010000001.1, from coordinate 278,963 downwards.
TGCACGGAGCGGACGAGCGGTTGTTCAGCTTCAAGCTCCGCCGGATGCGCGAGGCGCGCGCGATGCCGTTCCCCGGCGTCGTGGCGGACCTGATGGAGAGCTTCCGCGAAACCGACAGCGACGGCTTCCGCGCGCGCCTGACGACGTTCATGGTCAGCGGTGAGTGCCCCACGTGCCGCGGCTCGCGTCTGAACCCGCGCAGCGCGGCGGTGCAAGTAGGGCCGGTATCCGACCGGCCCAGCTCGACGAGCGTAACGTCCGCCACTTCCGAAATCGCGAGGCCAGCTCAACCTCAAACCTCGCCGGTCGAAGACCGGCGCTACCTAGGCTACGCCGACTTCACCGCGCTCGACGTCGACGATGCGCTCGCGTTCACCCGCGGCGTCGCGCCGACGCTCATCGCGCGCAACGAGGCCGTGCGCGAAGTCGTCGAAGGCGTCGAGCAGCGCCTGCATTTTCTCCAGGAAACCGGCCTCGGCTACCTCACGCTCGACCGCGAATACAGCACGCTCTCCGGCGGCGAGTCGCAGCGCGTGCGCCTCGCCACGCAGCTCGGCATGGGCCTCGTCGGCGTCATCTACGTGCTCGACGAGCCGAGCATCGGCCTGCACCCGCGCGACAACCAGAAACTCCTCGCCACACTCCGCGACCTGCGCGACCGCGGCAACACGGTGGTCGTCGTCGAGCACGACGAGGACACGATGCGCATCGCCGACCAACTCATCGAACTCGGCCCCGGCGCCGGCCGCGAGGGCGGCGAGATTCTTTTTCAAGGCACGCCGGCCGATTGCGCGAGACTCCCCGCGTCCGCCTCGCGCACCGGCCCGTATCTCGCGCGGAAAATGGGCGTCGCCAAAGACGCGAAGACACTCGCACCCGATGGCCGTTGGCTGACCGTGCGCGGCGCGAGCGAGCACAACTTGAAGAGTGTCGACGCGAGTTTTCCCGTCGGCTTGCTCACGTGCGTCACCGGCGTTTCCGGCTCGGGCAAGAGCTCGCTCGTGAACGACATTCTCGCCACCGCTACGGCGCGAAAGCTGAACGGCGCGAAGACGCTTCCCGGCAAACACAAGGGCCTCGCCGGCCTCGAACACTTCGAGAAGACCGTGCAGGTCGATCAGGAGCCGATCGGTCGCAGCCCGCGCTCGAATCCCGCGAGCTACGTCGGCCTGCTCGATTTGCTGCGCGATCTCTTCGCGCAACTCCCGCTCGCGAAAGTGCGCGGCTACAAGGCGAGCCGTTTCTCTTTCAACGTCCGCGGCGGTCGCTGCGAGCGCTGCCAGGGCGACGGGCAAATCCGCCTCGACATGCAGTTCATGGCCGACGCGTTTGCGCCGTGCCCGAGCTGCGACGGCCGGCGTTTCAATCGCGAGACGCTCGAGGTGCGCTACCACGGCAAGAACATCGCCGACGTGCTCGACCTCACCGTGCGCGAAGCGATGGAGTTGTTTCGCGCCATCCCGCGCATCACCGAAAAACTCGCGACGCTCGACGCCGTCGGCCTCGGTTACCTCGGGCTCGGCCAATCCGCCACGACGCTCAGCGGCGGCGAAGCGCAGCGCTTGAAGCTCTCGCTCGAGCTGAGCAAACGCGAGCAAGGGCGCACGCTCTACATCCTCGACGAGCCCACGACCGGACTGCACTGGACCGACATCCAGCGGTTGATGGACCTGCTCTTCAAGCTACGCGATGCCGGCAACACGGTCGTGATCATCGAGCACAACCTCGACGTGATCGCGCTCGCGGATTGGCTCATCGATCTCGGCCCCGGCGGTGGCCCTGCGGGCGGCGAGATCGTCTACGCCGGCACGCGCGCCGGCATCGAAGGGGAGTCGCGCTCGCTCACCGGCGAAGCGCTGCGCGCGTGGCGTCGCGAAAAGTAGCGCGGTGCTTCAGCCCGCGTCTGCCTGCACTGTAGGAGCGGCTTTACGCCGCGATTCGAACGTGATGCCGCCCACGCAGCGTATCGCGGCGTAAAGCCGCTCCTACAACTTCAGCCGCCCGCATTGCATTTTGCGACGGCGCGCACTGCAAAACCCGCCGCGCGCTGGCGGGCGTCGAACCGTAGCGACGGCAAACTCCGCGCCGGCGCAGCACTTGTGCGCGCGGTCGGTTTGGCACCGCCGATGCAGAGCGCACGGCGCATGAAAACAATTCCTTCCATTCTAGCCCTGAGCTGTGTGTTGCTGGCCGGTTGCGAGAGCATGGGGCCCAACACTCAGCGGGGCGCCGGCACCGGAGCGGCGGCGGGCGCGGTCATCGGCGGAATCATCGGCCACCAATCGGGTGAAACCGTCGCGGGCGCCGCGCTCGGCGCCGCCGCCGGCGGCCTCGCGGGCGGCGCGATCGGACGACAACAAGACCGCGTCGCGGGCTCGAGCTCGAGCTACGACGTGCGCGATTCCTACGGTTACACCGACAACGACTACCTCTCGCTGCTCACGCAGAGCGAAATGGACACGCTTCGTGCGCGCGCTTCCGGCCGTGGCGGCAACTTGACCGACTACCTGACCAACGAGGAGCGCGCGAATCTCCGCGCCCGCGCGTCGGCCCGACGCGGTTACTAGGTTGCGGTGTCACCTCTCGGACGGCGGTGCATCGCCGCCGTCCCGACCAAGCGCGGCTCCACCGGCGGGGCCGCGTTTTCTTTTTCGCGCGGCAGCACTTTCCCGCAACTTCGACGCGCGGAGCGGGGTGTTGGGAGCATCCGGCCAACAACCCTCCCAACCAACTCCGCCATGAAAGTCTCCCTCCGCTCCCTCCTCGCCGCCGCGACCGTGTCGCTGGCCCTCGCCACCGCCTCGTTCGCCGCCGATGAAGATTCCGGTTTCGTCGACATCGGCCAACTGCTGCCGTCCGCCAAGGGCCAGTTCGTCGAGGTCAACCTCTCGCCCGCGATGCTCAAGTTCGCGGCGCGCATCGCCAAGCACCAGGACGCCGACGCCGCCGACATCGTGGGCGACATCCAGCGCATCCGCGTCAATGTCGTCGGCCTGGACGACGCCAATCGCGCCGCCAACGTCGAGAAGATCGAGGCCGTCCGCGCCAAGCTCGAGAAAGCGGGTTGGCATCGCATGGTCACCGTGCGCGAAGAGAACAAGGGCGACGACGTCGCGATTTTCGCCAAGATGAAGGGCGAAGACGTGATCGAAGGACTCGTCGTCACCGTCATCGACCACAAGGGCGAAGCCGTTTTCGTGAACATCGTCGGCAGCATCAGCGCCGACAAGATCGGCGCGCTCGCCGAGAAATACGACATCGAGCCGCTCCGCCACGTGAAGATCAAAGCCAAGGCGAAAGCCTGAAGGTAGGGCCGGTCTGTGACCGGCCTCATTCCGCTCCGCACCGTTTGGGCCAGTCACAGACTGGCCCTACTGCGACACCCGCTCGCTTCATCGCTTCATATTTAGAATGAACTCGCCACTTTCATCGCCCGCCGCCGCCCCCGTTCCCCCCGCGGCTCCGCGCCGCCGCCGCATCTGGCCTTGGGTGCTCGGTCTCTGCCTCGCGCCGTTCGTGATCCTGGCGCTCGTTGTGTTGAGCTTCGTCACGCTCGACCGTGACGCCGCCGCGCTCCGTCGGCACGTGATGATCGCGACGAACGCCGACTGGCACACGAAGGTGCAGTGCAGCGTCGGCCGCCTCACGATCGGCGCTGTGCGCACCGGCATGTTGTTCGTGCGCAAACCCGAAGCCGCCGACGCGCGCCTCGCCCTCGCCGCCGTCAAACACGCCAGCGTCGGCGTCTACACGCGCACGAACGATGGCAGCGACTGGTCGCGCGAGCAGCTTTTCGTCGATACCGATCGCGCGATGCACAAGCGCGGTTGGACGCGCCTTGTCGGCGTCTCCGAGCGTGCGGGCGCCGAGGCCGTGTTGATCTACGTGCCCGACGATCTCGACGAAGGCGACCCGATCGACATCTGCGTCGCCGTCGTCAACGACCGCGAACTCGTGATCGCCTCGACCACCGTCGACCCGGAAACCCTCGGCGAACTCGTCGAGCGCCACACGCCCGAGCACATCAAGAAGATCGCGATGCGCCGCCACCTCGGTCTGTAGGAATTGTAGGAGCGGCTTTACGCCGCGACTCGTTCGAGCGCGGCAGCCGCATCTCAGCAATCGCGGCGTAAAGCCGCTCCTACAGTTCACGCAGCGATGGTTTGGAGTAGCGCGGTGCTTCAGCTCGCGCCGAGAGACGTCCGGCGCGGGCTGAAGCACCGCGCTACCTCGCGAACCCGCGCGGCCGGCCGCGCACGCGGAGTTGCACGCGCGCGATTTGCACCAAAACTGCCGACGTGACTCGCGCCCTGCCGACCACTGCCGCGAAACCGGCCCTGCCGACGATCGTCCACCTCGACGCCGACGCGTTCTTCGTGTCGTGCGAGCTGGCGTTGCGACCGGAATTGCGCGGCAAGAAAACCGCCGTCGGCGGCCGTGAGCGCGGCATCATTTCCTCGGCGAGCTACGAAGCGCGCGCCGCCGGCGTCTACACGCCGATGCCGACGAAGCTCGCCCTGCGCGTCTGTCCGGGTCTGATCATGCTGCCGCACACGTCGGGCCTCTACGGCAAGGTCTCGCGGCAGATGTTCGACCTCTGCGAAACGCTCACGCCGCTCGTGCAACGCAACTCGATCGACGAGGGTTATCTCGATCTCGCGATGTGCGGCTTCAAGACCGCGGCGGAGATCGAGACGCGCGTGCGTGCGTTGCAGCAGCGCATTTGGGACGAGTTGCAGATCCCGACCTCGTTCGGCATCGCCGCGAACAAACTCGTCGCCGCCATCGCCAGCAAGGCTCGCAAACCGCGCGGTTTCACCGTCGTGCCGCCGGGCGTGGAGGCCGAGTTCCTTGCGCCGCTCTCGATCGGCGTGCTGCCCGGCATCGGGAAGAAAACCGAGGAGCGCCTCAAGGCGTCCGGTCTCAAGCTCGTCCGCGATGTGTTGGCGCTGACGGAGCGAGAGCGCGAAGAAGCTTTCGGCAATTTCGCGGACGAGGTTCTCCGCATGGCCCGCGGTGAAGACGACCGCGTCGTGCACGTCGACCACGAGGACGCGAAGTCCTACTCGCAGCAGGAGACGTTTGGGGAGGACATCTGGGAGTTCGCCGAAATCGAGCGGATCGCCAAGCGCATGATCGACGACTTGATGCCGTCGATCCGCGCCGACGGCAAACGCGCGCGCACGCTGACCGTGAAGGTGCGTTACCCGGGCATGGAGGACAGCTCGTGCGGACGGAGCCTGAGCGAAGCGTCGGACCTCGAGGCGCCGTTTTATTCGCTCGTGGCGCCGTTGCTCAAAGCCGCGTGGACGAAGCGGCGGCCACTGCGGCTCGTGAGCGTGCGGTTCTCCGGGATCGAGGAACCGGCGACGCAGTTGGAAATGTTTGCGCAGACCGACGAGAAGAAGCGCCGCCTGGCCGCCGTGCTCGACAAGCTCAACACCGGCAAGAAACCGACGGTTAAGCGCGGCCACCAACTCGGCGGGCAGAGCTGATGTCCCGCGTCGCGGAAGCCGTGAGGCTTTCCCGGGCCACGAAGCGCGAAATTCTGCCGAATTCCGCTACGAGGAGCCGACGCTCGGGACGTAAGTTTGGATTTGAAACCGCGCCGAAGCGCGCAATCCGTGGAGGCGTTCAAGCCATGCCCATCTACGAGTATTACAGTCCCGACACGCACAAGATCTACTCGTTCTTCGCGAAGACGCTCGCGCAGGGGAAACTCACGCCGCGTTGCCCCGACAACCCGAAGGCGCGGATGGTGAAACTCCTCTCGGCCTTCTCGGTCGGCGGCACGAAGCAGAAGACGGAAGACGGAGGACCGAAGACGGAACCAACCGGTGCAGACGCGACCGACGACGCGCGCATGGAAGCGGCGATGAGCGCGATGGAGCGCGAGTTCTCGAACGTCGACGAAAACGACCCGCGCGCCATGGCGCGCATGATGCGCCGCATGGCCGAGCTGAGCGGCGAAAAGCTCGACGAGCCGATGGAGGACGCCGTGCGCAAACTCGAAGAGGGCGCCGATCCGGATTCGCTCGAGGCCGAGATGGGCGACGCGTTCGGACCGGAGGGTGGGGCAGAGGGCGATCCCTACGGCGACGGCCCGATGCCCGGCGCCGAGAAGCAGGCGGAGCCGAAGGAAGGCCGCGCGAAGTTCAAAGTGCGGCGCCCGCCGCCGACGCGCGATCCGAAGCTCTACGATTACGAGTGAGGTGGAGCGCGTTGACCCCAACGCGCTCAAACGTCCGTCCGCCGGCGGAAATCTCAGAACGCGTTGAGGTCAACGCGTTCCACCCTGCCGCACTCTGCGCTTGGTTCTTCCCGGTTCTCGTGTTCCTTTGCCCGGAATGTCTTCCGCCATCGACTCCCGCATCGAAGCCGCCAAAGCCGCCGTGCTCGCCGAGACCGGTCGCCTGCACGCCGAGTTCGGCCGCACGAAGGCGCATCTGAAATACGACGGCACGCGCGTGACGCCGGTGGACATCGCGATTTCCGAATCCATCCAGGCGGCGATTACGAAGCAGTTTCCCGAAGACCAGTTTTTCAGCGAGGAACTGGCCGTGACCGACCAGCCGATTCCGGTCACCGCGCGCTACTGCTGGATTCTCGATCCGATCGACGGCACCAACAACTACGCGAACGGCATCATCTACGTCTCGATCTCGCTCGCGCTGCTGGAAAACGGCGTGCCGGTTTACGGCGTCATCTACGACATGGCGCGTCGCGTGTTGGTGCACGGCGGCCCGGGCCGCGGCCTGTGGGACGACGGCAAGCCCGCGCGCGTCGCGCCCGAGGCACCGCACGGGCACAGCCTCATCGGGTTTCATTCGCCGGTGGAAAAAGGCTACGCCGCCGAGGGCAAGCGTATCATCGAGAACTTCAAGATTCGCGGGCTCGGCAGCAGCGCGTTGCACCTGGCGTATTGCGCGGTCGGTCATCTCGACGGCGTCGTGGAGCACAACAACAAGCTCTGGGACATCGCCGCCGCGGCCGCTATGATCGAGGAAGGCGGCGGCACGATCGACTACCTGACGCCCACGCCGTTTCCGCTGAAGGAATTTTGGCTGAAAAGCCCGCGCGTCCAATACCTCGCCGGCAACGCCGCGATGGTGGCGAAGCTGCACGAAGTGCTCGGACGATAACTAAACTCGATACTCCTGCAGCGGCGTCGGATCGAGCAGCTTCGTTTTGGGAAGCTTTTCCGCGAGCTGCTGCATGAACCACGCGCGCGCGGGCGGGTCGCCGTGGGTGACGACGAGCGAGCGCGGGTTCGTGTCGATGGCGAAGCGGAGCAACTCTTCGCGGTCGGCGTGGCCGGAGAGGTCGAAGCGTTCGATGTCGCAGCGGATCTTCGTCTTCACGTTCGCGGCTTCGAAGAGGAACTCGTCGCCCTTCTTCGCCGCGAGCAGGCGGCCGCCGGCGGTGTCGGGGTCGCAGTAGCCGACGAAGCAGATCGAGTTCTTGGAATTGCCGGCGAGAGCGGAGGCGAGCACGTAGGACGGCGTGTTGTCCACGACCATGCCGGAGCTGACGACGTAGATGCCTTGCATCGGCGGCTGTTTGCCGGGAGGGAGATCGCGCGGGGTTTTGCGGACGCCGAGGTCTTTCAGAATCGTGCGCGTGAAGTGCACCTGGCCGGTCTTCTTCGCGATCTCGTCGAAGTAGTCGCAGAGGTCCATGCCGAGGCCGGAGGCAAAGATCGGCGATTCGACGAGTTTGCCGAACTTCTTCGCGTCATGCAGCACGGCGAGGATTTCCTGCATGCGGCCGAGGGCGAAGACCGGGATCAGCACCGAGCCGTCGCGCTGGAGCGTTTCGTTGATCGTATCGATCAAGCGCGTGACTTCGCGCAGGCGCGAATGGTCGGCGGGGCGCTCAGTGGCGCCGCGCGTCGTTTCCATGACGAGCGTGTCGGCGTGCGTGCGTGGGAATTTGGCCGGGTTGATCGTGCGCTGCGCCTCGAAGAGCACGTCGCCGGTGAAGAAGATGCGGCGGTGCTTGTGGACGATCTCGACGCCCGCGGCGCCCACGATGTGACCGGCGGGATAGAAGGTGAATTCGATCTCGTCGCGCTTGCCGGAGAATTTTTTCGGGTTGTTGAAACCGTGGGCGTGCAGGCGCGGCATGAGGCGATCGATCTCCTCGTGCGTGAACAGCGGGTAGTCCATCACGCCTTTCTCCTCGCGTTCGCGCACCATCACGTTGGCGGAGTTGTGCAGCATGCGGTCGATGATCATGCGGCTCGGCTGGGTCGTGACCACGGGAACGCCGGGGTGTTCGCGCATGAGGATCGGCAGCGAGCCGATGTGATCGAGGTGGCAGTGCGTGATGATGATCAGGTCCAGGTCGACGTCCCGCAACGGCGTGAGGTCGGGCGCGGCCTGGCGGCCGACCTGCTTGGGGTGCAGGCCGCTATCGATGACGAAATGGAAATCGCCGAGCTGGCAGTAGAGCGAATTGGCGCCGATGCCGCCGTCGCGATTGAGGTCAATGAGCTTCATTACGGACCTGCCAAGGAGGCGCACGCGTCCGACGAGCGCAAGTTAAAGCGCGCGGGCGATTTTCCGCGTTAGCGGTGGGGCGCGCGGCTCACTCCGGCGGGATTTCGAGCGCGAACGGCGGGATGCGCACGAAGACGTGCGCGCCGAACTCGTCGAGGCCATGAAAGCTGCCGTAGACGCGCGCGTCGGTCGCGGTGACGTGATAGCTGTTGTAGGAAAAATGTTCGCCGGGAGCGAGGCGCGGCGTCTCGCCGACGATGCGATCGCCTTCGATCACCAGGCGCGAACCGTCGTCGTGTTCGACGACCCATTTGCGGCCGAGGAGCGTCACGGCGCGGTCGGCATCGTTGTGGATCGTGAGGTAATAAATGAACGCGTGCGGGCGATCCGGAGGCAGGTCTTCGCCGCGCCGGTAGACGAGTTTATCTAATTCGACGCGAAGTCCGGGTAATTCCAGAGGGGCAGCAGGCATTAGGCGTTGAGCGAAATTTCGCGGCGAGGTTGTATAAGTTTACCGGAGGAACCCATGAAGAATATCGCGGAACTCGCGAGGGAGATTGGGATCGCGGAAAAGCATCTGGTGCTTTTCGGCCATGACAAGGCGAAGGTGGCGCTCGAGGCACTCGAGAACAAGCCGTCGCGCGGAAAATTAATTCTGGTGTCGGCCATCACGCCGACGCCAGCGGGCGAGGGAAAGACGGTGACGTCGATCGGACTCGCGCAAGGCATCGCGAAGCTCGGCAAGCGCGCCGCGCTCGCGCTGCGCCAGCCGTCGATGGGGCCGGTGTTCGGCCGCAAGGGCGGGGCTACGGGCGGCGGACGGAGCACGGTGCAGCCCGCCACGGACATCAACCTGCATTTCACGGGCGATTTCCACGCGATCACCTCGGCGCACAACCTCCTCGCGTCGATCATCGACAACCAGCTTTACCTGAAGCAAACGCGTCTCACGCCGACGCAGGTGCTGTGGAAACGCGTGCTCGACGTGAACGACCGCGCGCTCCGCAACATCGTCGTCAACGTCGGCGCGAAAGCGGGCGAGCGCCGCAGCGGCTTCGACATCACGGCCGCCTCTGAGATCATGGCGATCCTCTGCCTGAGCGAGTCGATGCCCGACCTCCGCGAGCGGCTCGACCGCATCGTGATCGGTTTCACGACCGAAGGCGTGCCGGTGCGCGCCGCGGAGTTCAAGGCGACGGGCGCGCTCCTCGCGCTCCTCCGCGATGCGATCAAACCGAATCTCGTGCAGACGGTCGAAGGCGTGCCGGCGTTTATCCATGGCGGGCCGTTCGGCAACATCGCGCACGGCTGCAACTCGATCCTGGCGACCCGCCTGGCGCTCGCGCACGCGGACTTTGTCGTGACCGAGGCGGGCTTCGCGTTCGATCTGGGCGGAGAGAAATTCATCGACATCAAGTGCCGGCAAAGCGGCCTGAATCCGGACGCGATCGTCATCGTCGCGACCGTGCGCGCGCTCAAGCTCCACGGTGGAGCGAAAGCGGACGCGCTGGCGCAACCAGACTTCGCCGCGCTCGAGCGCGGCCTCGCCAACCTCGAGGCGCACGTCAGCGCCGCGCGAAACTTCGGCCGCCCCGTCACCGTGGCGCTGAATCGGTTCCCGGCCGACGCGGCCGACGAACTCGTGCGAGTGCGCGCGTTCTGTCACGCGCTCGGAGTGAACTGCGAGGTTTCGGACGTGTTCGAGCAGGGCGGCGAGGGCGGCATGGTGCTCGCGGAGACGGTCGTGCATTCGATCCTGTCGAGCACGCCGCCGCTGCAGTTCACTTATCGCGACGACCAGCCGATTCGCGAAAAGATGGAGGCGATCGCGGACCGCTTCTACGCCGCGGATGGCGTCGACATTCTCCCGGCCGCCGAGATCAAACTCGGCCTCCTCGAGATCGCCGGCTTCGGGAAACTGCCGGTGTGCATGGCCAAGACGCAGCATTCGCTCACGGACGATCCCGAGAAGCTCGGCCGGCCGCGCGGCTTCAAGATCACTGTCCGCGACTTCGAGCTGGCGGCGGGAGCGGGATTCGTCGTCGCGCTCACGGGCCAGATGATGCGCATGCCGGCGCTGCCGAAGGCGCCGGCCGCCGAGCGCATCGACGTGAATGCGACCGGCGCGGTCGTGGGAATTTCCGGCACCTAGCCGCCGCGCCGCGTCGCGTCGCGGAAACTCCAAGCACCAATTTCCAAGCTCCGGAGAAACACCAATCGTCGAGCATCGACGAACATCGACCGAATGGGTGTTCCGGCTCTTCGCAAGGTAGGTGGCACGCTCCGCGCGCCCCATGCGCGAACGCGGCACGATCGGCGGGAGTTTTCGAGTTTCGATGTTTGGAGCTTCTCTGGAGCTTGGAGATTGGTGCTTGGTGCTTTCCCGCCGTGTCACGGCTGGTTTTCCCGCTTGCCAGCCTACGCGGCGGGCACGTCCCTAGATTCATGGCTAAGCTCGCGCTTCTTTCCGTCTCCGACAAACGCGGCCTGGTGGACTTCGCCACGGCTCTCGTCCGCCAACACGGCTACAAGCTGCTGTCGACCGGCGGCACGGCGAAACTGCTCGCGGAGGCCGGCCTGCCGGTCACCGAGGTGAGCGCGCACACCGGTTTCCCGGAGATGATGGAAGGGCGCGTGAAGACGCTGCATCCGAAAATCCACGGTGGCCTCCTCTGCCGGCGCGACAAGCCTGACCACCTCGATGCCGCGCAACAGCACGGCATCGATCTCATCGACCTCGTCGTCGTGAACCTTTATCCGTTCGAACAGACCGTGGCGAAGCCGCACGTCGAATTCGAGGAGGCGATCGAGAACATCGACATCGGCGGCCCGTCGATGCTGCGCAGCGCGGCGAAAAATCACGAGAGCGTCACCGTCGTCTGCGATCCGGCCGACTACAACGGCGTCCTCGCCGCGTTGACCGCGGGCGAGGGGAGCGCGGAATTGAAGGCGCTGCGCCGCAAGCTCGCGTTGAAGGTTTTCCAGCGCACCGGCGCCTACGACACCGCGATCGCGAAGTATCTCGAGACGCAGCAGGACGAGCCCGATCTCGAGGCGCTGAGCGGTTTCCCGGCGACGTTCACGCTCTCGCTCAAGAAGGCCCAGAGCCTCCGCTACGGCGAGAACCCGCACCAAAAGGCGGCGCTCTACGGCACGTTCCACGAGCACTTCCAGCAGCTCCAGGGCAAGGAGCTCTCGTATAACAACATTTTGGACATCACGTCCGCGACCTACCTGATCGGCGAATTCGAGAAGCCGACCGTCGCGATCCTCAAGCACACGAATCCCTGCGGCGTTGCGAGTGCGGACACGCTGCTCGGCGCCTGGGAAAAAGCCTACGCGACGGACCGCCAGGCGCCGTTCGGCGGCATCATTGTCGTCAACCAGACGCTCGGGCAGGACGTCGCCGAGCAGATCAAGGACATCTTCACCGAGGTCATCATCGCGCCGCGCTTCAGCGACGAGGCACTCGCGATTTTCGCGAAGAAGAAAAACCTGCGCCTGATGATCGCGAAGGGCGGCATCGGCGCCGACGCGCTCCAGGAGGTGCGCTCGGTCGTCGGCGGCGTCCTCGTGCAAGACCGCGATCGCTCGATGGAAAAGATCACCGGCTGCAAGGTCGTTACGAAGCGCCAGCCGACCGCGGAGGAGTGGGAGTCGCTGCTCTTCGGCTGGAAGGTCGGCAAGCACGTCAAGTCGAACGCCATCGTCTATTGCCGCGGCGAGCAGACGCTCGGCGTGGGCGCCGGTCAGATGGCGCGCGTCGACAGCTCGCGCATTGCGGTGTGGAAAGCCGGCGAAGCGAAACTCGACTTGAAGGGCTCGGTCGTGGCCAGCGAGGCGCTGTTCCCGTTCCCGGATGGTCTGCTGGCCGCCGCCGATGCGGGCGCGACGGCCGCGATCCAGCCGGGCGGCGCGATCCGCGACGAAGAAGTCATCAAAGCCGCCGACGAACGCGGCATGGCGATGGTCTTCACCGGCGTCCGCCACTTCAAACACTGAGCGAGCAGCGAGCAGGGCCGGTTTTCATCGGCCATTTTTTGCGGTGGGTTTTGCGTGGACCGGCTCGGTCTGGGTTTAGGAGCGGCTTTACGCCGCGATCCGAACGCGGCGTGCCCTTCGCAGCCGGTCGCGGCGTAAAGTCGCGCCTACAGTCTCGCAGCGAGTGTTTCTTTTCTCGTCAGGCCGTGGGCGGTCGCTGATCGCTCGGCGGCGTAGCGGTGGCGACGGAGGGTTCGGTCGCCGCGCGACCGCGAATCCAGTCCCAAATTTTCTTGGCGGAACCGGCGAGCGCGATGAGCCCGAGAATGATGAACTTCTTGAACGCGAGGATGCCGAGCCAGAGCGCTTTCAGCAGTCCCGTCTTGGCCGCGACGCCACCGGCGACGAGCGCGGCGATACCGTAGGTGGCGGTCTTGTCGGTGTCGGCGTTGAAGTCCGCGTAACGATGGCCCGGTTGGAAATCGACCATCGCGAGCAGCGCGGGCGTGGCCTTCTCGACGTCGGCGAGCTGCGGCATGCCGGCGACGACGTTGAGCACGAGCACGCCGCGGCGACCGAGCATGCGGATGTTGTAGTTCAGCGTGTGTGTGGCCTCGTCGCCGAACTTGATTTCTTTCGCCCAATAGAGTTTGTGCGCGGCAGCGTCATAGCGGGGCGTTGCGGCCCAGCCAACGATCTCGATCGGCACGAAGCCTTCCTTTTGGCGCTCTTCGTTCGCTTCCCTGGCGCCCACTTTCATCTTCGCCATGAGTTCGGCGTAGTCGATTTTCGCGGCGTCGTCGTCGTTCACGTAGCCGTCTTCTTCGTAGCTGACGACCACGGCCCACGTCTCGTCGTCGATCGGGTCGAAGCCGGCCGGGACGATCATGCCGAGAAGCGAATCGCTCTTCGGGTTGCGCCAGATTTTTGAGAGCACGGTCGCGGTGTCGTCCGCGTTGAGGAAGCGGAACTCGTTCGGCAGGTTGAGTTCGGCGAGTCCGCCGTGGAGCATGACTTTGCCGGATTGCGGACGGAGGCCGTCGGCGAGTTTGCGCATCTCGGCGAGTTGTGCGGTCGGATCTTCCGGCGCGGTCGCGAAGAGGCGGACGGCGGCGACGAACGCCGCGAGCAGCAAGGGGCGGAAAAGTTTCATCAGTGGAAACGGATTGAAGGATACAACACGCTCGTGGCCCCGAGCAGCAGCTTCGGCAAGATGGGCGAGACCAGGCGCGAGGCGAGAAAAATGCCGAGCATCGCGAAGGCGGGCGAGCGCAGCGCGTTTTGATAACGCTCGGCGCTGGCCGGCGACAGCCACAGCAAGGGCAGGCTGCTGCCGTCGAGCGGCGGCAGCGGGACGAGGTTGAAGAGGAAGAGCAGGAGATTCAGCGAAACGCCGATGCTGAGAAACTGCGCGGCGAGTTCCGGCCAGCCGGCATCGACGCCGACGGCGAGGCGCGCGGCGGCGACTTTCAGCGGCGGCGCGAAGACGTGCCACTCGTAGCCGAGGCGCAGCAGCAACCCGCAGGCGAGGACGAGCGCGAGATTTGCGGCCGGGCCTGCGAGCGCCATGAGCGCGGCATGGCGCGGGTGCTGGCGCGCCCATTGCGGATCGTAGGGCGCGCTGGCCCAGCCGAGCAGCCAGCCGCCCGCGAACCACGAAAGCAGCGGCACCACCACCATGCCGAACGGCTCGCGCCGCACATGCGGCCACGGGCTCAGCGAGACCTGCCCGCCGCGCGCGGCGGTGTCGTCCCCGAGTTTCAGGGCGCTCCACGCGTGCGCCGCTTCGTGACAAACCGTCGAGAACAGAAAGACGACATACCAAAGGAGACCGCTGACCAGATCGAGATGCACACGCGACGCTGCAAAAAGCGCGCGTCCCCCGGAAGCGGAAAAACGCCGCCGCGCGCGGGCAGGGTGGGCGCGTAGATGCTTGCGGGTGCGGCTACTGTTGTCCCCGAGAGACCTACTAGTCGTTCGGCCCAATGGTTTCGGCTAGCCGCATCGCGTGCGTCGGCGCACACTGCGCGCATGTTCGACCCCGTTGAAAAACTGAAGGAATACGTTCGTCACGCCAGCGTCTCCGCCGACCCGAAATTCAAGGACGGCATGGTCGGAGCGCAGAATTTTCTGACGACTTTGTTCAAGGAAATGGGCTTCAGCGTCGACGTCGTGCCGACGGGATTGCACCCCGTCATCGTCGCGAAGCGCATCGTCAACCAAACCTCGCCGCACGTCATGATCTACGGCCACTACGACGTGCAGCCGCCCGATCCGCTCGACAAGTGGGGCAAGGAAACGCCGCCGTTCGAGCCGACGATCAAGGGCGAGCGCATCTACGGCCGCGGCACCGCCGACAACAAGGGCCCGCTGCTCGTGCACGTGACGGCGGTCGGCCAGTTGCTCGAGGAAAACCCGAATCTGCCGCTCAACATCACCTTCATCGTCGAGGGCGAGGAGGAGATCGGCTCGAAGAATTTCAAGAGCTTCCTCAAGGCGAACAAGCACCGCCTCGACGGCGATTTCATTTTCATGTCCGACAACGGCATCCCGTCGCCCGACCAGATGGTCGTGACGGTCGGGTTGCGCGGCATGCTCGCGTTCGAGATCGAACTCACCGGCCCGAAGATGGACCTGCATTCCGGCATGCACGGCGGCGTGCTGATGAATCCGCTGCAGGCCCTCGCGGAGCTCTGCGCCTCGCTGCATACGCCGGACGGTCGCGTGAACATCCCGGGCTTCTACAAGAAGGTCGTCGAGCCGGAGGACTGGGAGCGCGCCCAACTGAAGAAAGCGGGCATGAAGAAGGACGCTTACCAGAAATTTCTCGGCGTGCCGAAATTCCACACGCCGCCCGGCTACACGCCGTTCGAGGCGATCCGTTTCCAGCCCACGCTCGAGTTCAACGGCTTCAGCGGCGGCTACCAGGGCGAGGGGACGAAGACCGTCATCCCGAGCAAGGCCTCGGCGAAGGTCACGTGCCGCTTGGTGCCGAACCAGACGCCGGAGAACATGAAGAAGCTGGTGGTTGACGCGGTGAAGAAGCGCTGCCCGAAAGGGGTGACGATCAAGATCACCGAGCAGCACATGGCCACGCCTTACGTGGTGATCCCGCCGGATCGCTCGAACACGCCGAAGAATCAGTCGCCGAAACTCGCCGCGTGCTTCCGCGCGCTCGACAAGGCGACGAAGGAGGTCTGGGGCAAGCCCGCGCTCTACCTGCGCGAGGGCGGCAGCGTCGGGCTCATCGCCGACATCAAGACCGTGCTCGGCCTCGACGCGGTGATGATGGGCCTCTTCCTGCCCGAGGATAATCTCCACGCGCCGAACGAGAGCTTCCACCTCGGCGTGATGAAAAAGGGCATCGAGACGAGCAAACGCGTGCTCGCCGAACTCGCGAAAGGCTAACGTCCGAATGCGCGCGAACGCGAGACGTTCGCGCAAGAGAAGAATTCCGAGCGGCGCCGTGAGGCGCCGCTTTTGTTTTTCCCTGCGCGTTCGCTCGTCCGCTCTGTAGCGGCGGTTTATGACCGCCGGGCGAACGTAGTGCCGCGCGCGACCGGCGATCATAGTCCGCCGCTACAGGAAACAAAAAAGCCGCGGCGAACCGCGGCTTGGAAATCAGGTGCGTGCGAGACGCGTTACTTGGTCAACTCGATGAAGTCGACGCGGCGGTCTTTCGCCCATTCGGCGTCGCCACCGGTCTGCTTCGCTTCGGTCGAGCCTTTCGAGAGGATTTCGAGGCGCTTCGAATCGACACCGAGGTGTTCGAGGTAGCGGCGGACGGCGTTCGCGCGACGGTCACCGAGGCCGAGATTGTATTCGGCGGTGCCGCGCCAGTCGCAATGGCCTTCGAGGACGAGGCGCTTGTCGGCATTGTCTTTGAGCCACTTGGCGGCGGCTTCGACCTTCGCGCGCTCGCGCTCCGGAACGGCGGAACGATCGAAGTCGAAATAGACGGGTTCCACGACGCTCTTGCCGAAGGGGGTTTCAGCCGTGCGGGGGACGAGATCGGTGTTCGGCGCTTGATCCTGCGGGATGGCAACCGAGTTGGGATCGATGGTGTTGCCCGTCTGATTCGCGAGCGCGTTCGGATCGCGAACCGGTTTCTTGGAGCAGGCCGCGAGCAGCAGCACGGTGCCGGCGAGCGCGACGCTGAGGAACTTCTTGAGATGCTTCATGGAAAAAGGACGGAGAGTGCGCGAGTTATCGATTAACCCCCAGAGGGCGGCAAGAAATAAAACCCCGCTGGCGCTGTCATCACACCCACGCTTGGGTGCGATGATCGATCAAACCGATTTCGAGAGCGTAGCGCGTGAGGCTGGCGACGTCGTGCAGGTTCAGCTTCCGCATAAGGTTCGTGCGGTGGTTGTCGACGGTCTTCACGCTGATGCCGAGCTTCTGAGCGATTTCCTTCGTGCTGTGGCTTTCGGCGACGAGCTTGAGAATCTCGCGTTCGCGATCGGTGAGCAGGTCGGCGCCGGAAGTGGGCGAGTTGTTCGCGACGACGTTGCGCAACAGCGCAGCGACGCCGGGGCCGAAGTAGGTGCCGCCGTTGGCGACGGTCTCGAGGCCCTTCTTGAATTCCGTGAGGCCGGCGGTTTTTTCGACGAAGCCATGGGCGCCGGCTTCGAGCATCTCGCGCACGAGCGCGGGGCTCTCGTAGCCGGAGAACACCATCACGCGCGTGTTCTTGAGCTGCTTGGCAATACGGCGGAGGATGTCGACGCCGCTCAAGCCCGGCAGACGCGCGTCGAGGACGATCACGTCGGGTTTGAGGTCGAGGCAGAGGTTACAGGCGGCTTGGCCGTCGCCGGTCTCGCCGACGATCTTGTAACTTGGGTCGATCCGAAGGATTTCCGCGAGCATCTCACGGATGGCGGTCTGATCTTCAACGATAACAATGCGTTTCACTTGAGGGGACGTGGCCACGTGATGATGAGAAATTTGCCTAGGGCGTGGTTAGGTAAAACTCGGCGCAGGTAAGACAAACAGACCTGAAAACACAACCCGGATGTTTTCCCGCCCCGGCTTCACAAATTTTTGAAAGGTGGTGGGTCGACTGGGATTCGAACCCAGAACCAACGACTTAAAAGGACGCTGCTCTACCATTGAGCTATCGACCCCCGAACCGGTGAAGCGCGCAGTTTATTTTTTCAGTTGGGCGGCAACGCAAGAATTATTTGGCAACGGACGCACGTCCGCGCAGCGTAGCCGCAACCTCATCTTGCGTGGCGCGGAAAAAACGCACCATGTCGCCTCGGAGAAATTTCTGTGGGAACAATTCACGACTTTCCAAATCCAAACGAGCCTGAGCACATGACAGCCAAAGCCCAGGAAGTCGCATTGGACCGCATGCTGGTGGAACGCTTCAAAGGCGGGGACTCCGCCGCGTTCGACCAGCTCGTCTCGCGTTATTGGGATCGCATCTACGCGATGGTGAACCAGCTCCTGCGCAACCAGCAGGACGCCGAGGAAGTCACCCAAGACGCCTTCATCCGCGCGCACCGCGGCCTGACGAATTTCCGCGGTGAGTCCGCGTTCTCCACCTGGCTTTACCAGATCGCCACGAACCTCGCGCGCAACCGCTACTGGTATTGGTGGCGGCGCAAGCGCGATCAATCGATTTCTTTCGACGCCCCGCTTGGTGCCGACAACGACACCACGATCGCCGAACTCATCCCCGCCGAGCAGGAAACTCCCGAAGACGCCACCGTCACGCAGGAATTCGTCAACCGCGTGGCCGAGTGCATGGAGGAACTCAACGAGAAGCACCGCGAGATTCTGATCCTGCGCAACGTTCAGAATCTTTCTTACGAAGAAATCGCCGACATCCTCGGCATCAGCGTTGGCACCGTCAAAAGCCGCATCGCTCGCGCTCGCGAGAGCCTGCGCGAGAAACTAGGGGAGGAATTTCAGCAATGAAGGACGCACGTTTCATCGAACTGGTGAACCTCTACATCGACCGGCAGATTTCGCCGGCCGAGGCCGCCGAACTGGAGCTCGAAATTCAGAGCAATCCGCGCCGCCGCCAGGTTTACCTCCAATACTGCCGGATGCATCGCGCCACCAAGCTCGTCTACGACAGCTTCCGCGCGCACTCCGAGCAGACCGGCCAACCGGTTCGCCAACCCGCGAGCATCGCGCACATCCAGGGGCGCATCCGCCAGCGCCGCTTGCGCTGGGTTTACGCGGCCAGCGGCCTCGCCGCCGCAGCGTGCATCGCCTTCGTGGCGGTTATCCGCTCGGACGCGACCGACGCCGATTCTTCGCTGCCAACTCTCGCGGCTGCCAAGACCACGCCGGCTGCTCCGGTGGTGGCCGTGGCCGCCCAACCCGCGCCCGCACCTGCTCCGGCGATCCAAGAAACGCCGCGCCACGCCGAAACGGTCAATCAGACTCTTGCGCAGCGCGACTACGCCTCGATCCTCGCCTCACTTCGTCAGGAAGAAGATCGCCTCCTCTCGCTGCAGAACGGCACCGCCGCACCGCGCTTGAACTCGCTGTTCGACGACGGGGTGTTCGACGACCGCAACGGCCTGCAAAATCGCACGAACGTGCAGAACCGCAAAAATCCGCGCCTGCAGACGGAGTTCACCGCCTTCCAATTCCAGCGCTAAGCGCTGCACGCACTTCGTTACCCGACCCGCGTCGCAAGACGCGGGTTTTTCATTTTGCGCGAGGTAGGGCGAGTCGTCTCGACGAGCCGTCGCTTGCAACTCCTGCGCGCGTTGTCGATTCGGCGACGAGCCGAGTCCGCGCGTTACCGTCAGCCCAGCGCTTTTTTGATGAGCGCCTCGGTGCTCGCGGTCGGCCCGAGCGCGACCCACGCTTGGCGCACCGCTTTGTCGGCGTCGGCGGCCTTGTAGCCCAGTGCGACGAGCGCGAGCACCGCGTCGCGGACTTTGTTGTCGGCCGGCGCCGCAGCCCCATCGCTGGCGGCCGGTGCGTTTGCCGTCGCGCCGATCGCGCCGAGTTTATCGCGCAGCTCGATCACCAGCCGCTCGGCGGTTTTCTTGCCGATGCCGGGGCACTTCGCGAGGAGTGCGACGTCGCCGCTTGCGATCGCACCTTGCAACGTGGCGAGGGACAGCTTGCTGAAAATGCTGAGCGCCGTCTTTGGGCCGATGCCGGAAACTTTCTCCACGAGCAGGCGGAAGAAATCGCGTTCTTCCTCGCTCGCGAAGCCATACATCGTCTGCGAATCCTCGCGATAGACGACGAGCGTGTGGAGGCGAGCTTGTTGGCCAGGCTGGGGGAGTCGCTCGGCCGTCGTCACCGGGACGTGCACCTCGTAGGCGAGGCCGCCGATCTCGACGACGGCGTGCAACGGAGTCGCGCTGACGAGCGTGCCGGTGATGCGCGTGATCATTTCAATCCTTCAGGCCGAGGACGTCCTGCATGTCGTAGACGCCGGGCTTCTGGCCAACGATCCACTGCGCGGCGCGCAGCGCGCCACGAGCGAAAATCTGGCGGTCGCTCGCTTTGTGCGTGAGTTCGACGCGTTCACCGAGCGCGGCGTAGATGACCGTGTGATCGCCGACGACGTCGCCGCCGCGCAGCGCGTGCACGCCCACCTCGGTCGGCTTGCGCTCGCCGGTGATGCCGGAGCGGCCGTGGCGCAGCGCGTCGGCCGCGGCCAGCTTGCGCTCTTCGAGAATGATCTCGAGCAAGCGCGCGGCGGTGCCGCTGGGGGCGTCCTTTTTGAAGCGGTGGTGCATCTCGACGACCTCGGTGTCGTAGTCGGCGCCGAGCACGGCGGTGGCGCGGCGCGTGAGGGCGAAGAGCAGATTCACGCCGACGGAGAAGTTGCCGGCCCAGACGGTCGGCACCTGCGCCGCGAGCGCGGCGAGTTTCTTCTTCTCTTCGGCCGAGTGGCCGGTCGTGCCGATGACGAGTGCCTTTTTCTGCGCCGCGGCGAGCTCGATCACGCGGTGGGTGGCGCTGTGCGCGCTGAAGTCCACCACGACGTCGCCAAGCGCGAGGGCGGCGGCGAGGTCGTCGCCGGCATCGAGGGCGGCGGCGACGGGAAGTTTCAAGTCCGCGGCGGCGGCGAGCAGCGCGTGGCCCATGCGGCCTTTCGCGCCGTTGATGATGAGGCGGGGCGTGCTCACTTCTTGGCGGCGAGTGCGTCGAGCACGCCGAAGAGGGTGGCGCGGTTCGCGTCGAGGAGCGGGCAGAGCGGCGAGCGCACTTCCTCGGAGGCGATGACTCCGGCGCGGGCCATGGCGGCCTTGATCGGCACCGGGTTCGCTTCGATGAAGATCGCCTTGAACATCGCGTAGAGCTTGCGGTGTTGCGCGCGGGCCTTCGCGAATTCGCCGTCGAGTGCGAGGTGCACCATCTTGCCGGTTTCCTTCGGATAGAGATTCGACGCGACCGAGATCACGCCTTTCGCGCCGACGGACATGAAGGGCAGGGTGAGCGAGTCGTCGCCGCTAAGCACGGTGACGGAGTCACCGCACGCCTGGAGAATCTGGTCAACGCGATCGACGGAGCCGCCGGCTTCCTTCACGTGGGCGACGTGCTTGTAGCGCGCGCGGAGTTTTTCGATCACGGGCACGCCGACCTCGATGCCGCAACGGCCGGGGATAGAGTAGAGGATGATCGGCTTGTCGGTCGCGTCGGCGATCGCGCAGAAATACTCGAAGATGCCCTGCTGCGTCGGCTTGTTGTAGTAGGGTGCGACGACCAGCATCGCGTCCGCGCCGGCGCGGTGCGATTCCTCGGTGAGGTGGATCGCTTCCTTCGTGGAGTTCGAGCCGGTGCCGGCGATCACCGGCGTGCGACCGCGTGCGGCGGCGATCGTCGCGCGGATGACCTCGAGGTGCTCCTCGTGATCGAGCGTGGGCGACTCGCCGGTCGTGCCGACCGAGACGATGCCGTCGATGCCGGATTTTATCTGGAAATTAACGAGGGAGCGCAGGTCGTCGTAGGCGACCGCGCCATTCTTGAACGGCGTGACGAGGGCGGTGATGGTCCCGGTGAAGGGGCGGCTGGACTTCATGGAAAGTTGTCTCAACGATTCGAGAAGTCCGTAGGCAAAACAAGCTTCGCCGCCGGTTCACGCCCAAAATTCCCCATGAGCACAACGGTTCACACGGAAATCATGAACGATCTGTTGAAGCTCGCCGTCGAAAGCGGCGCGAGCGACATCGTCATAAAGTCGAACAAGCCCGGCTATCTGCGCATGGGCGGACGGCTCCGCGCGGTGGAGATGGACCCGATTACCCACGAGCAGGCTGATGCTTGGGTCAGCGAGCACGTGCCCGCGGTGTTTCGGCCCAATTGGGAAAAGGACGGCCAATGCGACTTCGCCTACGCCGCCGACGACGTCGGGCGCTTCCGCGTGAACGGCTTTCACCAGCGCGGCACGGTCTCGATCGTGTTGCGTCATATCAAGAGCCGACCGCCGACTTTCGAGGAGTTGAAGATCGAATCGGACGTGCTCGTGAAGCTCGCGCAGTCGAAAGACGGCATCCTGCTCGTGTGCGGCGCGACCGGCTCGGGCAAGAGTTCGACGATGGCCGCGATGATGAACTGGATTAACCAGAACCTCGACAAACACATCGTCACGATCGAAGACCCGATCGAATACACCTTCAGCGACGACAAGTCCGTCTTCCAGCAACGCGAGATCGGCATCGACGTGCCGAACTTCGGCATGGCGATCAAATCCGTGCTGCGCCAGAACCCGGACATCATCCTCATCGGCGAAATGCGCGACAAGGAGACGTTCGAGACGGCGATCTCCGCGGCCGAGACGGGCCACTTGGTCTTCTCGACGATGCACGCCGCCACCGTCGCGCAATCGCTGACGCGCCTCTTCGAGTTCTTTCCGCCCGAGCAGATCGCGCAGGCGCGCCGGCAGATCGCGGGCTCGCTCCGCGGCTTCATCTGCCAAAAGCTCGTCCCGGCGCTCGAGGGCGGCGGACGCTTCGCTGCGCACGAAATCATGGTCGCCGACGCGACGATGCGAAACCTCATCCTCGAGGGGCAGAACGACAAGATCCAGCAACTGCTCGACGGCGGCGCCGACGGCATGTCGAAGTCGTTCAACAAGGATCTCTATCGCCTCATCAAAGAGGGCAAAATCAGCAAGGCCGACGGTCTGCGTTTCTCGCCGAACCCGCCGGCGCTCGAGATGAATCTCAAGGGCATCTTCTTCAAGACGTGACGCGCCGCTTCGCAGTCGTTGCCGCACTCGGCGCCGCCGCGCTGGCGTTCGCGGCGGACGACCCGAATGCGCCGCTCGCGCACACGAAGGAGCAGTTGCAGTCGTTGAAAAAAGACGAAGCCGCGCGGAACGCGGGCACGCAGAGCGGAGCGAAGCTCGACTTGCCGGCGCTCAACACGCCGGGGCAGGAACTCGACCTGCCCGCTCCGAAGCGCGAGGACGGCGACGCGAAGAACGGGAAACGCGCGGGGCAGAAAAACTGGCTGCTCGACGGCTACGACAAACTCGAAAGCAAGCGAGCGTCGACGGGCGTCGGCGCTCGGCGATCCGACCGGAAGGGGAGCGCGAGCGCCGACGAAAAGCCGCTCGACCCAAACGATCCCGACTACTTCCTGCGCGTCTACGAGCGCCAACGCGCCGAGCGCGACGCGAAGCAACTCGACGCGCGTGCACCGGGCCGGGTGGGCGAACTCAAGACCGCCGCCGACGACCCGTTTGCGCCGTTCATGAAAGACTGGCTCGCGAACTCGCCCGTGCGCGACGCGCTGAAAGACGCGTTCCGCAGCGAGGGGACGAGCGAGTTCGCCGCCCCCGCCGTCGGACCCGGTGCGACGCCCGCCGGCAGCTCGCCCAACGCGCCGACAGCCGACGCTCCGCGCGCGACCGCGGCTGCGACGAATCCGTTCGTGCAAGCGCTCGGCTTGCCCGCGCTCGAGGCGCCGAAGCCCGCCGAGACGCGCGCGCCGCCGGCCGACGTGCAAAATGCGCCCGGCGCGCCGCCGCTCCCGACGCCGGCGAGCACGATCTACGACTTGCCGGAGCGCCCCAAGGTTGACCTGAAGCAGACGCTGCCGCCGCCGCCGGCAGAGGATAAAAAATACTTCCCGCAGTTGAAAAAATTTTAGGGCTTGGATTCGTCGCGGCGGACCGGTTTAACCGGCCCCTTTCATCTATGTCATTGGCACTTCTTTTCGCAGGGCAGGGCGCCCAGAAAGTCGGCATGGGCAAGTCGCTTTACGACGGTTCGGCGGCGGCCCGCGCGCTTTACGACCAAGCCAACCAAGTGCTCGGGTGGGATCTCGCGAAACTCAGTTTCGAAGGTCCGGACGCCGAACTGACGCAGACCAAAGTGTGCCAGCCCGCCTTGTTCGTGCACGGCCTCGCGGTCCTCGCGGCGCTGAAAGAGCGCGGCAAGTTGCCCGAGGTGAATTTCGCGCTCGGCCTCAGTCTCGGTGAAGTCACCGCGCTGACCGCTGCGGGGGTCTTCGATTTTGCGACCGGTCTCAAGGTCGTTGCGCGACGCGGCGAGCTGATGCAGCAGGCCTGCGAGAAGAGCGTCGGCGGCATGGCCGCGATCATCGGCGAGGAGCGCGCGAAGGTTTACGAGCTGTGCCGCGAGTTCGATATCGAGGCGGCGAATTTCAACGCGCCCGGCCAGATCATCGTCTCCGGCGAAAAGGCCAAGGTGGAAGCACTCGTAGCGGCCGCGAAGGACAAAGGTCTGAAGCGCGTGATGCCGCTGAACGTCGCGGGCGCTTACCACAGCCGCCTCATGGAGCCGGCGCGCGTGGAGTTCGCGAAATTTCTTGAAGGCGTCGCGTTCAATCGTCCGGCGTTCACTGTCTTCACCAATACCACCGGCCAGGCGGTCAGCGAGCCGGCACAGATTCGCGAGGCGCTGGTCAAACAGGTGGTGTCGAGCGTCCTTTGGGAAGATTGCATGCGCAGCGCCGTCGCGGCGGGCGTCACTGAATTCTGGGAGTGCGGCCCGGGCGGCGTCCTCGCCGGCCTCGCGCGTCGCACCGACAAGGCGTGGGGCGTGAAATCGTTCAGCGAACTCTCCGAACTCCCCGCCTAAATGGCCGACTTGCTCACCAGAAATTTCTGCATCATCGCGCACGTCGATCACGGCAAGACGACGCTGTCCGACCGGTTGCTCGAGTTTACCAACACCATCACGAAGCGCGTGATGACCGACCAGCACTTGGACTCGATGGATCTCGAGAAGGAGCGCGGCATCACGATCAAGATGCACCCGGTGGTGATGAACTACCCGGCGAAGGACGGCAAAATCTACAAGCTCCACCTCACCGACACGCCGGGCCACGTCGACTTTTCTTATGAAGTCTCGCGCTCGCTCGCTGCGTGCGAGGGCGCGTTGTTGCTCATCGATGCCGCGCAAGGCGTCGAGGCCCAGACCGTGGCGAACGCGCACCTGGCTTTCGCGCAGGGGCTCAAGGTCATCCCGGTCATCAACAAGATCGACCTGCCGAGCGCGAACCTCGAACTCTGCATCAAGCAGCTCGAAGACATCCTCACGATCCCGGGCGAAGAGGCGATTCTCGCGAGCGGCAAGGCTGGCATCGGCATCCAGGACATTCTCGAAGCCGTCGTCACTCGCGTGCCGGCGCCGCGCTGGACGGATTATCCGACGCTGCGGGCGCTCGTGTTCGACTCGAAATACGACTCGTATCGCGGCGTCATTTCCTACGCCCGCGTGTTCTCGGGCACGATCAAAGCTGGCGAGATGATGATGCTGATGAGCACCGGCCAGCGCTCCGAAGT
This sequence comes from Opitutia bacterium, assembly GCA_016187945.1. GTDB lineage: Bacteria > Verrucomicrobiota > Verrucomicrobiia > Opitutales > Opitutaceae > Didemnitutus. The sequence continues at coordinate 253,739 of JACPIT010000001.1, read as the reverse complement.
GAAGGAAGTCGGCGTGTTCCGTCCGGCGATGGAGAAGGTCTCGCATCTCGGCCCCGGCGACGTCGGCTACATCGTCTCGAACATCAAGAGCACCGACGAGATCAAGATCGGCGACACCGTCACGCACGCCAACAAGCCCGCGACCGACATGCTGCCGGGCTACAAGGAAGTGCGCCCGATGGTTTATTGCGGCCTTTATCCGCTCGAGTCCGACGACTACGAAAAACTCAAGGTCGCGCTCGGCAAGCTCCGCCTCAACGACTCCGCGCTCATCTACGCCACGGAATCGTCTGTCGCGCTCGGCTTCGGTTTCCGCTGCGGCTTCCTCGGCTTGCTCCACATGGAAGTCATCCAGGAGCGCATCCGCCGCGAATACGACGTCGACATCATCTCCACCTATCCGAGCGTCGTCTATCGCGTGAAGACGCACGGCAAGGACGAGATCGAAATCGACAACCCCGTCAATCTGCCCGATCCCGCGTCGATCGAGGAAATCAGCGAGCCGACGATCAAGGCCTCGATCCACATTCCGAATGAGTTCATGGGCGACATCCTGAACATCATCATGGAAAAACGCGGCACGGTGGACCACACCGACACGCTCGACTCCAACCGCGTGATGCTCACCTGCACGCTGCCGCTGAACGAAATCCTCGTCGATTTCAACGACCGCCTGAAGAGCATCACACGTGGCTACGGCTCGATGGATTACGAGTTGGGCGAGTATCGCGCCTCGGACCTGGTGAAGATGGAAATCCTCGTGAACCAGGACCCCGTTGACGCGTTCGCGAGCATCGTGCACCGCTCGAAAGCCGAGACGCAGGGCCGCGCGCTTTGCGAGAAACTCGCCGACATCATCCCGCCGCAGATGTTCAAGATCGCCGTGCAAGCCGCCATCGGCGGCAAGATCATCGCGCGCGACAACGTCCGCGAGATGCGCAAGGACGTCACCGCGAAATGCTACGGCGGCGACATCACCCGCAAGCGCAAGCTCCTCGACAAGCAGAAGGAGGGCAAAAAGAAGATGAAGCAGATCGGCAAAGTTTCCATCCCTCCAGACGCCTTTATTCAGGTTCTAAAGACCAACAACTGAGTTCGCCGCCACTCCGCTTTCCCCCGCCGTGTTCGACTTCCTCCTCTCCGAAGAAAAGAAAATGCGGCGCCACGCCGCCAACTGGCTCGAAGTCGCCGAGCGCGTCTATCACTTCCGTCGCGACCTGCTCCCCGCCGCGCAAGTGCAGCAACTCGTCGCCGCGACCGGCGATCTCAAGCTCCGCCTCAAAGACAAGGCCGATGCCTCGAAGCTCAAGATTGCGATCGAGAAACTCGAAGACGTCCTGCGCCAGACCGGCGGTCGGATTTATCCGACGTCGTCGCTCGTCGAGAACGTCGAATTTCTCCTCGTCGCCGCGATCGTGATCCTCGGCCTGCGCGCGTATTTCGTGCAGCCGTTCAAGATTCCGACGAACTCGATGTGGCCGACCTACTACGGCATGACGCACGAGCTGATCCGGCCCGGCGAGGAGCACGGCACGCTCGCGCAGGTGGGGCGCTTCCTCGCGTTCGGCGCGACGCACTACGAGTTGAAAGCGCCCGCCGACGGCGAAGTGATGGTGCCCGTCGTTCCCTACACGAACGGCGAATACGGCATGCCGTATTCGATCAAACCCGGACGGATGCTCGGCGTGATTCCGACGACGCGCCGCGAATACACCTTTTTCGTGGACGGCACGCCCGTGCGCCTCGAGACGCCCGGCGACTTCGGCTTCGAACGCGTGCTCGACGACGCCTTCGGCTTCGGCAAGCCGGCGCGGTTCGGTGCGCAACTGCGCGAGCAGATCCGGCTGCATCCCGCACCCGAAACCGCCACGATGTATTTCAGCTCCGGTGGCCGCGAGCATGAGCGTCGCATCAATCTGCTGCCGATCGGCAAAAAAGTGCGCAAGGGCGAGACGATCGTTTCGTTCGACATCCTCACCGGCGACCTGCTGTTTGTCGATCGCGTCACCTACAATTTCTTCCCGCCGAAAGTCGGGCAGGGCTTCGTGTTCAAGACCGAGAACATCGACGCGCCCGACATGAAGGACCGGAACACCGGCGAACAGATCCGCCAGTATTACATCAAGCGCCTCGTCGGCACGCCCGGCGACAGACTCGAAGTGCGCGTGCCGAAGCCGACTCGCGATGGGGCGAACGATACGGTCGATTCGGCCGGCCAACTCCTCCGCAATGGCGCGCCGATCACGGGTGCGGATGCGTTCGTCGCGAACGCCGAGAGACGCGGCCTTTACCGCGGCTACACCAACATCGGTCTTCTCGGAGTCGGCAAGGTCGCCGAAGTGCCGGCGAACAACTATATGGCGATGGGCGACAACTCGCCCGAGAGCGCGGACAGCCGTTACTGGGGTTTCGTGCCGAACAAGGATGTCGTCGGCAAACCGCTGTTCATCTACTATCCGCTCACGCGCCGCTGGGGCCTCGCCAAGTAACTCGCGAGGCGATCGCGGCGAGGATTTTTCCAAGCGCGAGGGGTCGTTTCAGCGGTATCCGGCGAGTTCCACGCGAGCTTGAGCCGGAGTCGCCGCCGCAATGCGTTTCGGCCGCGGCGCGATCGGAACGAGGACGACAGGGCAGGGGGCGTGGCGGATCACGGCATGCGCCACACTGCCGGCGAGCAGTTCGTAGGCGGCGGTGTGACCGTGCGAGCCGAGCACGATGTAGTCCACGTGAGCGAGGCGCGCCATGCGCAGGATCGTCGCGGCCGCGGCGCCGGTATGAACGATGATCTTCGTCTGCGGCACGCTGCGTCGGAACCAGCGCCCGAGCGACTGCATCTTCTCGGCGGTGCGGCGGCGCACGTCGTTCGTGAACGTGGTGACTTCAAACGCCGAGAGCGCGTAGTAGGAATTCACCAAGGGCTCGGCCTCGAGCGCGTGTGCGATCAGCAGACGGGCATCGAGTGCGAGAGCGAGATCGCGCGCGGCTTTGCACACTTGCACGGTGGCTTCCGAAAGGCCCACCGGAACCAGAATCGTCTTTTTCATAGCGGATCCTCCTCCACGTGTCCGACGCCGAACGGCTGCGCGCGCAGGATCGCGAGCACCTCGTCGTCCGTCGTCGACGAAAAATCGGCATAAAATTCGTCGACCGAGAGTAGATGGTCCGGCTCGATGACGGAAACGACCGCGTCGGCGTCCTGGCGGAGACGTTCCACGGATTCGTGTGCGGCCACCGGAGCGGCAACGATCACGCGTGCCGCGCCCCGCCAGCGCGCGGCGCACACGGCCGCCCGCATCGTGGCGCCCGTCGCCATGCCGTCGTCGACAATGACGGCGAGCGCATCGCGGAGCGCGAGGAGAGGCCGTGCCCAGCGCACCAGGTGCTCGCGGTGGGCGAGCTCGATGCGCGCGCGCGTCGCGATGCGGCCGATCGTGTGCGGCGGGAGACCGAACGAGGAGATGATGTCCTCGTTGTGAATTTCGACGCCGCCGCTGGCCAGCGCGCCGAACGCGATTTCCTCGTCGCCGGGCACGCAGAGCTTGTGCACGACGATGACGTCGAGCGGGCAACCGAGCTTGCGCGCGACGGCCGCGGCGACCGGCACGCCGCCGCGGGGCAGGCCGAGCACGATGGCGGAACCGGCGGGCGCGATCGCCTGGAGACGGCTGGCGAGCAGATCGCCGGCGTGCTGCCGGTCGCGAAAAACATGAGTGGAAAGCGTGGTGTTCATGGCGTGAGATTTGCCAGAGCGGGTCGGCGCCGTGGTGTGCGCGCACGCGGTGTCACGCGCACCCAGAGCCAATGCGGCTGGCCGGTGTTGCGGAAACGAACGAAGGAAAAGCAGCCGCGGAGCTTGGCCCCGTGCAGCACGACGACGATCTGCCGAGGTGTCCATTTGCGGACCTCGGCAGGGCCGGCATCCCAGCAACCGGCGACCGTCGGCGACGCCGACGGATCGCCCGCGAGTTCGACGGCGAGGTGACGCTCGTGCGGATGAAGCGGCGGACCGTGTGGGACGTTCCAGGTTTTGCGCAGTTCGTCGCGCGAGAGCTCGAGCGTGCATGCGCGGCGCGGGTGAGTGCGTTGGAGAATGCGGAAGTGCGGGTAGAGGTTCACGGTGTTGAAAGACTGCGATCGGTCGGAGTGACGATGCTGGCACGCGACGGCAGAGGCGGACGCGCGAGGTGCGTCTGGAACCACGCGGCGGCGAGCTCGGCCACGCGCGGAATCGCGCCCGGCTCGATGAACCGGTGCGTGGCTTGGGGGATGACTTCGAGGTGTTTTTCGCAACGCATCAACGAGAGCGCGGCACGGTTGGCCTGAAGCGTCGCGTCGTCCCAGCCGCCGACGAGCAGCAGCGTCGGCGCGAGAGTTCGTCGAAGCGCGTCGCCGGCGAGGTCGGGGCGTCCGCCGCGCGAGACGACGGCGTCGATCAACTCCGGCATCTGCGCGGCGGCGATGATGGCCGCCGTCGCACCCGTGCTGCCGCCGAAAAGCCCGAAGCGCAGACCTTGGATTGCCGGGTGCTGTTGCAGCGATCGGACGGCGAGGACGAGGCGGCGTGCGAGGAACGGCACATCGTAGCGCAGGCGCGGTTCGATGCATTCCTGGGCTTCTTCGGCGCGAGTCAGAAGATTGAACAGCAACGTCGCAAAGCCGACGGACTGAAGATGAGCCGCGACATCGCAGTTGCGGTAAGTATGCCGCGAACTGCCGCTGCCGTGGGCGAAGATGACGAAGCCGAGGGCGTTCGGCGGAATCGAGAACTCGGCCTCGAGCCGTGCGTCCGAAAGATCGAGGTCGAGTTCGGTGGTGTGGAGAATCGCTGTGCTCATAATCGTGGACGGGTTGGGACGCGCGACGTGCAGGTGCGGACAACGACAAGAAATCGCGCCGCATGGCAGGCGGTGATCGCACGCACGGTGTTCATGGTGGCGAGGGGAACGGCCTCAGACCGGCGGAGCTGGATGCGCGCGCGGTCGACGTGGCTAACTATCGCGCAACCGCGGTGCGCTGACTGCGCACGGATTGAGAAATCTTTTGGCGCATTCCTTGACCCAAAGCAGGGCGACTGCAACGCCGCGCCCAGAAATTCGCTCGGTGGGATTTCCGGGAAAGGGCTACGGCAAAACTGCGCGCGAAAGTTCCGGCGAGACGAGGAGCGATCTGGCAAGCCAAGCGAGAGCCGACGCCGATCCACAATGCAGATCCAGGTGGGATTTCGATGGCGCGGATTTGCCTTTGCTGTAGCGCACAATAAGCAATCTGGACGTTCCAACAGCGTCGTATTCAATTGTGATACGACGCAACAAAGTCGATTCAAAACATCGGGGTTTCCCGTAGGATTCCCATCGATTAAACTCCGCTAATGCCGCCTAAGCCACCAACTACCACCGTCGTCGTCCGCATCGACGCCGACGCCGTCCGCGATTTCGACCTACTCGCGCGCGAAGCTGGGGTCGATCGTTCCGGCTACCTGCAACTGTGGTTCGGCCAAATTCGCCGGGTGAAACGCGGGCACGCACTGACCGCGCTCACGTCGCTTCCGCCCGAAATCCTCAAGGGCCTGCCCGGCCGCCCGACGGACGAGGCCGCCGGTAAGTTGACTTGAGCACGCGATCGAGGCGCGCCCACGCCTCGAAATAATTCTGCCGCGAGGCGTTGAACGCGCCGCCGACGCCTATCCAGTCGTTGAGCAACTCGAGTTGTCGCGCGTCCACCGGCACGCCGTCGATTTCCAGCGACGCGAGACGCAGACCAAGACGCGACGCCGAATGCCACTGGCGCAGGATTGCGGGCACATCAGAGCGTTCGGACGGCGCGGGGGTAGTCAGCACCCACCTCCAGCGCGGCAGACTCATTTACGGGCCTCGGAAACGTCGCTGCGGCCGAAGCCGGTGAACGTCGGCTTCTCGCGCAGCCGACTGACGCCGTAGGCATCGACATACCACGCAGACGAGTCCTCGGCTAGCGCCGGCGTCACGGTGCCGCCTGCGTGCGTGAAGGTGGCTGTTGACGGAGCGGGGGACGCGGAGGGGCGCACGGCCCGCGTGCCGTCGGCGTCCGTCCCCGCGGCCGACTGTCGGCCGGTCTGTCCCCGCATGACTACGCTCGGCGGCAAGCCGTCCGAGCTAACTGGGGCCGATCCGGCCCCAGACCCCGGGTGCGGGCGTCGATAGATTTTGCGCCCGCTCAAAGTCACCGAGTTAATTTCGACCGCTTCGAGTTCGCGGTCGCGCTCCGTCCGGCGGGTGCCGTCCGACATCAGCACAATGACGCGCGAACCGCGAACGATGTGACCCACCGGCCAGACTTCCGGCTCCGGTGCCTTCACGGCCGCGGGCACAGCAGCGGCCGCGCTTTCGCCTCGTGGCGCGTTCGCAGCCGCGGGGGTAGTCGTGACCCTCGCCGCGTCCGGCGCGCGTTCTGAACGCGGAAAGAATCGCGCCACGGCTGCACCGGCAGCGGAGGCTACAACGAAGAGAAGAGCACCGCGGAGAACGCGGCCAACAGGTAGGGCCATAGCGGGGATGCCGACGATTTCGCCGGCCGTTCGATTTTTTCGAGGGGCGATGCGTGCGCGGTCTGCATCGCCAAGAATTGCTCGTGTCCTTTTCCGGTGAGCGCGTTCGAGTCGAAGAGCCCCCACGCCCACGAACGGAACACCACTTCGCTGTCGAGCTTCACCGGACGGCCGTTGCCGCGCGTGTTGTCGAAGCGAACGCGAAAGTAGAACGGGAGCGGGCAGGGGATGAGGCCCCAGATTTTCAGGGCCTTCATGTTCCGGCAAACGAACAGCTCCGCCACGCGTGCGCGGAATTGTTTGTCCAAATCCTCGAAACGCTGCGTGATGAAAACGAGGTGAATGTCGAGCTTCCGAACGAAGTTCACAAAAGCGAGAAGGTCGCGACTCGTGTCTCGATAGTCGCGCGCGTTAAAGTCCAGCGACGCTTCATCAATCAGCACAAGAACCGGCTGCTCCGGCGTGCCGCGAAAAACCTGCTTATGAAATTCCGAAAGCTCGCCCGTCAGCATGACGAGCCGCGAAGGATCGAACCGAACACCGCAAGACGCCATCCAGTCGCGGACGCGGTCCGCAAAAAAAGCGACGTTAGTAAACATCCACCCGCCGCCGCGCTGGTGAATAAGCCCCACCTCCGCGCCGAACGTCGTCTTGCCGCCGCCGAGCGTGCCCGTGACTGCCCAGATTTTCCCGTTCACGCGATCGTGGGAACGAAGCTCTTCACGATGCGGATGCCCGCGGCCGCGAGACGCAGCGCACCGTAGGCGACGAGGAAGTTGAGCAGTTCCGCGAGGGGGAAAATCGCGTTGATCAGCCCGCACGGCTGGAACGACAGCGCGCCACCCGTCGCGTTGACGGTCAGCGCGTCGATGCGCGCGAACAGCGTCGGCCAGAGCGAGCTGAAAAGCTGCCAGACGGTCCCGACGGCGGACGCGCCGACGAAGACCGACGTAACGACGGGATTCGTGTTCCTCAGAAACGTCATTATCCAATTCAGAGCGGCGATCATGCGAATGCCTCCTTAACGGCTTTGAGGGTCAGAAAGAAAAAAGAGAGCGAGAGTGCCGCGAGAACGAGCGCTCGGAAAACGGAGACTGCCGGGTAGTCGGCGAGATCGAACGCCAACGCGTATTCGTCCTGGATACCCGGCACCTTCACCGTCGCCGAAAATTGCGTGACCGTGCCCGGCGTCTCCACAGTCGGAGCCGTCGGCAGTTTGCTCAGGAGCTTCGACGCAACCGTCTTCTGATTCAGATCGACGACATCAAGCGCAGCCAGCTCCGCCGGCGGCGTCAGAGCAGTGCCGTTTAAGGCGGACACGATCTTGTCAGTGCCCTCGCGGTATTCCGAACCCTGCACCAAAGCCGCCTGACCCGTCATAATATTCTCGATGCCCTGACGGTAGGTCGCATTCGTGAGCAGATCGGTCTGGTTACCGGGATCGGTGTTCGGCGTCGACGGTGTCCACGTCGGCGACGGACCGGACGGACGCGGTTTCCACACTGGCTGCGACTCGGGCGCGGGAGTCGGCGAAATATCATCGGGCAAATTCACATCCTCGGGCACGATCGTCTCGTTGACCGGCGTCGTGTCGTTCGGGACCAGAGTCGGCGTCGCGGTCTTCACCGCCGACTCGTGCACCGCGCCCTCGACCGCAATCCACTGACCGCCGTCATAACTGATACCGCTCACCTGCTCGAAGACGGTGATCGGGTCCGGGTTGTCCGTGATGAAACTCTGAATCAGCCCTTCATGTGCAGAGAGCGTCACCTGCCCGAGAACCGTCGTGCCCTGCATCAGCTTGTAGGAAACCGGATAGTCGTGAGAGTTGAAAAGACTCACCGTGACTTTGTATTTCTGCGCGTTCGCCGGGTTGTCCATCGACGAGGAGGCGAGCGTCCCGCCGTTGCGCGAGATGCGGATGTAGGCCTTCGCTGCCGAGAACGGCACGCTCTGCGGCACGGCGGAGAAGGAGCTCCACGACGAACCGTCGGCGCTATAGTCAGCCGAGTTATAGTCATGCGCCTCGCCGGAGAGCGAGAGCGTCGCACCGTCCCACGCGAAAGTGAACGACGTCCCGGCCGTGCCGGTGAGAGTCTGCTGCACGACGGCGACCGCGCACAACGGCGCGAGCGAAAAGAGCGCAGCCAGGAGAAAGCGAATTCGAGTTTTCATAGGATCACTCCGACGCGCCATCACGTGCTCCCGCGCGCGCGCACCACATCACGAACCACGCGACCACAGCGGCCGCGAACACCGCAGACCATTCAATCGGGTCCGCACGCTCCGAAGAACTCAACTGGCTCTCGTTCGTCTCACCGAAGGACGCACTGGTAACCGTTGCACCGAAAGTCCACCAAGCGCTGATGCGCTTCGTCTCGTCGAAGGGGCCAGAAACAACACCGGTCTGCACCCCGCTCGTGTCGCCGTTCGCATCGATCCCCAGAACCGAAAAATTATACGAGCCGGTGCCGTCCCAAACGTCACGAACGACCTCGCCCGGGAGCACTGCGCGAAAAAACGGCCACACCGGCGCACCGTCGGGCGTCACATCGCCGTAGACGTAAATCACCGGGCCACCTGACGGACCCGCGTTTTTGAACTCGAAGACCGCGGCACGCGACGCGACCGCGAAAGCGACGACGGCCAGGACAACGACGACGAGAGTGCGAATTTTCACGGAGAAAAGTTTCCCCTCGCCCCGCAGCGGACCGCGAGGCGAGGGGAGAGGGCGTCAGCTCGCGAAGGATTTCCACACCTTCACAACCCACTTGCCGCCGAACTTGACGGCGAACACGGCGAGGCCCGCCGCGATGGCCAGAGCGGCCGCCGCGAGCAGCGCGGTTTTCAGTTCCCCAACGCCGTCCGTGACGGCGGTGAGATCGATCGTAGCAACGACGAGGTTCATTTCCTTTTCCCTTTCGATTTGCCTCTGAAATTCATCGCGGGGCCCGAGGCACTGCACCGTGACGTTTGCCCGAGTGGGCGAAAATCAATCGTCCTCCGCGAACACGCGGAAGACGCGGACCAGCCATCCCGCGCCGTAGAACAGCGCATAGACCGCGACTCCGAGGCCGAGGAACTGCGCCACAACTGCGAGATGGAGGTCGAGAATGCTCATGTCAGAGCATGACGAGTTGCCGTTCGCGGCGACGCGTGCGGATGTGCTCGCGCAGGAGGTCGATGTCCTCCACGCACTCCGCGAGTTGATCGGCTAGCTTCACGGTTTCGCCGAGGAGGCGGGCGCGATTCGCTTCGACGACGCCGAGAACGAACTGCAGTTCCTCAGCATCCATCCTCGCGAGCTTGTGGAATTCTTCGCGTGTCATGACGCCTCCGAGTCGTAAGAGCGGAACTCGCGCGCACCGTCATCGGCATTGCCGCCCGTCGCGAGCAGCAGGAGGAAACCGTCGGCGGAGCACGCGACCACGCCCGGCACAAACATCTCCGGACGCAACGCCGACGACCAAGCAAACGGCTCACCGCGCCAGAACAGCACGTAGCCGGACTCGTGAGGCAACGAGTGATGCTCGCAGTAGTCCTGCGCCAACTCTCCGTATTTATCCGAGGTCATGGCGCACCTCACATCGCGTTAAGGATGCACACACCGCGCGTGCTCTCGTCGGGCCGAATCTCGATTTCGGCCGACTTGCCGACGGCCAACTTCGCGACTCGCGTTTTCACTTCCTCCTCCGTCTTGCCCTTGATGCGAATCACCGCGACGGAGCCGTTTGCGGAGAGAACGGTAACGTCCGAATAAATCGACGTGCCGGACTTGGTTTTGCCGCGCTCGTCTTCGAACGAGTAGGGTTTATTCGAGACCGCCGTGGCGGCGATGACCTGCGACGCTTTGAATACTAGCATTGGATTAATCTCCGGGATGACCCGCTTTGCGTTGGGCAGTCCAAAGACGATGCGGGTCTTCGTCGTTGAGCTGGCCGAGCGAGAGCCCGGCAAGAAATTCGTTCACGGCATCGCCGCCACGATTCGCCGCGCACAGCAGCGCGAACTCCGCTTTGAGCGCGAGCACGCCGCGCCACTGCGTCGGATTGAGCGAGCCGAGAAATTCGTCCGTTGCGGTGACTTCTTCCTGCGCGAGCACCGCGTCAGTTTTTTCCACGTCGAGACCGAGCTTGTAGCGCAGGCCACGCGACCAACGGACGGATGAAATCTTCGTCGCAGTAACGCACGCCGCACCGTTCACCCAGACCGCGCCCGCTTGCAGATCGCCGCGAATGTAGTCCGCAAGGAGAGAGTTGATGTTGCGGCCCTTCGTCGCCGACGACGCGACCTCAGACGAGATCGCGCGCGCCTGAGCTTCGACCGACGTTGACAGCTTCGCGCAGTAACGCGCGCCCGCTTCGCTCGTCACGGGCTCACAGTCGTAGGCGTGTTCATCCGCGCCCTCCGTGCGCAGGCCGAAGCCTTCCAACGTCGCAAGCCACTGCGCGCGCGAGCGGTCAGCGTCGTAGCTGCCCGGTCGATCATACCGCAGCCGGTGGTGGTGGTAGTGCCAGCCATTGCGATCACCCCACGTGATTTCGCGCGCGAGGTGATGGCCCTCGGTGCCGCGCTCGCGCCGGTCGGCGTTCTTCTGAAACGAGCGCCAAAGGTCGGAGAACTTCTCGAACTCGCGCAGCAGCGCGCGCGGGGAACGGTCGAGAACGTGCGGCTTCGTGAACGTCTCCAGCCGAGGCTCCCAGCCGGCATCCATGGCCCGCTGATACGCCAGCGCGACCTCTTCGGCACGACGCGCCGCGATGCGCGGAGCGCACACCGGACAGCAGATCGACTGCCCACAAACGCAGACCCCGCCGAGGCGACCATAAGCACGGTCAGGCCGCGCGTAGACGTTCACGCCATCATGCCCACGAGCAATCCGCGAGCCGCACCAACGCATGCGCCGCGTGATGCCGTGGGACTTCAGCAGATCGCGTGCGACGCTCCGCTGATACCACGCTTTGACCGTCCCCGGCGGGGGCAAAACCGAGTGAATGTCGAAAACGGGCGAATCGACTGCAGGGCTTTCGCTTTCGCAAGTGGCTGATGCGCAACACCCGGCTGACGGGGTGAGGACAAAATCCGCATTATTACCAAGGGAACCCGCCGCGCGGGGCGGCTGCGCCGCAACCGCTGCGGCGGGTTCCTTGGCGATTTGCAGCGGATTTTGCACGGTCACGTCCGCGCCTCCGGTTGACCGGCCCCGGCGGTCGTAACGCCGAGACCGGTCGTTTGGCGGTCCGCGCTTTCGCCCGGTTCCTCAACGCGGGCGGGCGGACAGTCGCTAGGCGACAATTTTTCCGAAGGCTGCTCACGGTGGCGGAGGCCGTCGCGGAAGCCGTCGTTGTAGGAGATTCGCGCGACCGCATGCAAAAGGGCCTCGAACGAACCCGAATCCATCCGCTGGCCTTCGGTGATCTGTGCCCCGAGCCAACACGCAAAATTCGGATAGCAGGCGTGCGGGTGCGGCGAGCGCTCCGCAATCAACGCCTCAAACTTTTCCTCCCACTCGTGGATGAACAGGTGAGGCAGTTTGACGGAGAGCGCCCGCCTGCGCGGACGGCGCGAGCGGTTCAACTTCTGTGCCAATGACGGGGCGCTTGCTCCGTCTGCGGGGTGCGCAAGAGTGGCGCTATCTGCGATGGTTTGAGGAACTTTCGAGGAAGACACGACTTGTAAGCCGTTCCTCATAGCCGGTTTATTTGGCCGTCATCGCACAATAAGCATTATGTCTCTAATTAAACGAAGACGAAATCCCCTCTGAAAACGAGGTTCAGATGTCTCCCAAAACGGCGCGCCTGACCCGCCCGACCACTTCCGCCCCGCCGTCCTCGATCAGGTAGTGACCGACGCCGGCTAGCAGACTCTTCGGCGCGTCCGGCAACAGTTCGCTCCAACGATGAAAATAATGCCGGTTGAAGCAGAAATCGTCGGCGCCCCAGAGTAGCGTCACGTCGCGTTCGCGCAGCGTTGCCAAACGGCGCTCGATCTCGGCGAGCGCGCGGTCGGACGCGCTGCCCTGCCCGCTCGGGATGTCCACGACGAAACGGTGCGTCGCGATACGGTTCGCCCACGAATCGTAAGGAAACAGAAAACCCCGCTTCACATCGGCTGGCAGCGGCTTCGAAACGGCCATCCACGTCGCTGGCCACGCGAAGCCGTTGAAGCCGCGCACGATCACCTCGCCGATCAGCGGTGCGCGGCACAGCCGGATGCGCAGCGGCACGACGGTGTCGGCGAACGCAGCGGTGTTGAGGATAACGACGCGTCCGAGCTTCTCCGGCTGTGGCAGCAGCGCGCCGAGCCCGATCGGACCGCCCCAATCGTGCACGACGAGATGGATTTTCCTCAGCCGAAGCGAATCGAGCAGCGCGCGCAGATTCGCGATGTGATTTGGCAGCGTGTAGTCCCACTGCTGGGGCTTGTCGCTGAGGCCGCAACCAAGGTGGTCCGGCACGATGCACCGCATCTGACCGCGCAAAGCGAGCACGACGTCGCGGTAGAAAAACGACCACGTCGGATTGCCGTGCACCATCACGACCGCCTCGTCGCTGCGCGGACCTTCGTCGAGATAGCTCATCTCGCCTGCGGCCGTCGCGAAGCGCTGCGGCTCGAACGGATACAATTTCCGCAGCCAGTCCGGGAGCGAATCAGGCATAAACGTGCTCCTGTTCTACCTGTAGGGGCGCAAACTTGCTGCGCCCTAGCCCGGCTATTTCACCCGTAGAGCGCAGCGCGCGACGCAGCGTGGTAGCGGAATTCGTGAGAATTTCGCCGCTGCTGAGGTGCGAAAACCTCACGGTTTCCGCTACGCCGTGAAATATCTGGGCTAGTTTCGCCCGAGGCAATGACGGGCGCAGCAAGACTGCGCCCCTACAATGGAATCGGCCTGTCTTGTGCATTACCATTCGAGGGCAAGCATCAGACTGTTGATGCCGCTGCCGATGCCGAGCAGCGCGACCTTTTGACCGGCGCACACTGCGCCCTGCTCGGCCGCGCGTGCGAGCGTCGTCGGCAGCGCGGCGGAACCGGTGTTGCCGAGCGTCTCGAACGACGAAAAATCCTTCGCGAGATCGAGACCGAGCGTTTCGTAGAGCTTCCGGCGGTGCGCGCTGCCGACCTGGTGGCAGATGAAACGGTCGGGCGTCGTCTCGTTCCAGCCGCTCTCGCGTTTGAAATCCGCCCAGGTGCGACGCGCGACCTCCACGCCGGCGATGAGCAATTGCTCCGAATCGGTTTCCATCGCGAGTCCGTCGCCCGCGCTGTCGCCTTGGCAAAGATCGCTGTGGCTCGTGTCGGCGAGCGCGGCACCCGCGACCAGACGGTGCCGCGGCGCACCGGCGGGCAACTCGTCTTCGTGACACACCACCGCCGCGACGGCGGCCGAGCCGATGGTGAGATTCGCGAAGAACGGCTTGATGGCGTTGCGATCGAGATTGGCCGCGAGCAAATGCTGGATCGTGCGCTCGACGAGCGGACGACCGTTCTCGCCCGAGACGACGATGCCGGCGCGGATCTGGCCGGCATCGATCATCGAACCGAGCAGCACGAGGCCATTGAGGAAACCGAGGCACGCGTTCGAGACGTCGAACACCTGCATGGCGCCGCTCAGTCCCATTTTGTGATGCACGAACGTCGCCGTCGCCGGTTCGAGCATGTCGCGACACACGGCGCTGTGCATCAGCACCTGCAGTTTCGCAGCGGGAATTTTCGAAAGGCCAAGCAGCTTGCGTCCGGCCGCAGCGCTGGCGTCGGAAGGACGCGTGCCCGCCGGCCACATGCGGCGCTCGCGGATGCCGGACATGAGCTCGAGACGCCCTTCTGGCAGGCGCAGGCGCTCATACATCGGCTTGAGGCGCGCTTCGATGTCGGCTGACGACCAGACTTCGTCCGGCTCGACGGCGGCGATGGATTCAATGCAGGCGCGCGAAAACTTCATTTTCGAAATCCCAAACGCCAAATTCCAAACGCCAAAATCTGCTGAGTCTCTGAGTCTTTCACTTTGGCGTCTGGGTTTTGGAATTTGGCGTTTGCGCCGTCGGCGCCTCCGGCCGCATCGCGAGGCGAATGATGTCCTTGTCGAAATAGTTTGAACCGAGTCCCGCGTCGACGACGAGTGTCGTGCCGTTCACGCCGCTGCTGCGCGGGCTGAGGAGAAACAGGGCGACGTTCGCGACCTCTTGCGTATCGAGCGCGCGTTTGCGGAACGTCATTTTCTCCGCGTAGAGGTAACTCTCGAGATAGCCGGGGATGCCGGCCGACGCGCTCGTCTTGAGCGGGCCGCTGCCGAGCACGTTCACGCGGATCGCGGTGTCGGCGCTGAGCGATTTCGCGAGGAAACGCGCGCACGATTCCAGCGCGGCCTTGATCGGGCCCATGTAGCCGTAGTTGTCGGGCGTCACGAGCAACGACGAGATGCCGATCGTCACGACGGACGCATCGCGCGCGAGGTGCGGCTTGAATGCGCGCGTGAGTTCCACGAGCGAAAACGCCGAGATCGCGGTCGCCTGCAGAAAATCGCTGCGCTTCGTTTCGGCGAACGTTTTGAAACCTTCGCTGTAGTTCGCGAACGCGATCGAGTGCACGAGGCCGTGCAGCGGCGCGAAACCGGCGGCCGCGACCTCGGCGGCGAGCTTGTCGCACGCGCCTTCCTGTTCGGCGTCGCACACGAACACCGGACGGTCGGCGAGTAACGCCTCGAGCGATTTCTTGCGCCCCTCGGAACGCACGGCGTAGACGACGCGAGCGCCCTGCTCCTCGAGCGATTTTGCGATCAGCCAGGCGACGCTCTTCTTGTTGGCGACGCCTTGAACGAGAAACGTTTTGCCCGCGACTTGGAGGAAATCGGTCATGACGCAATGTGGGTCAGCGCGCTTGCGCGGGCCGGAACGTTGCGGGCGTGGATAAGGCGCGCGCAAGCGCGCTGGCCCACGACGGAGAAATGCCCGCGCCGATTCATGCGGTCGTCTGCTGGCCCTCGGGCGTTTTCCACGCGACGGAGAAATCGACGTTCAGCACGCGCTTGTCGCCGGACTTCATCGCGCCGGACATCAGATAAAAACCGCCGGCGACTTCGTTGATCTTCACTTCGATGGTGATCGTGTCGCCGGGATAGACGGGCGTGCGGAAGCGGACGTTTTCCACCTTGGCGAGGAGCGGCACGCCGTTGGGTTTGCCGGCGCCGGTGTTGAATTTGCCCGCGAGGAGCAGCGCGCCGGTTTGAAAAACGGCCTCGCACAGCAGCACGCCCGGCGTGATCGGCGCGCCCGGATAGTGGCCCTTGTAGAAATCCTCCTCGGCGCGCCAGGTGCGGCGCGAGACGAGCGTGGTGTCCGTGCGCGAGACGATCTCGTCGACGAACAGGAACGGCGGGCGGTGCGGGATGAGTTTCTCGACTTCGTTCACAGGGAGAGAGTGGAAAAGGCGGTGGCCCGCGAATGGGCGCGAATGAACGCGAATCGCGCAACCGGCGTTTCGGCTGTCAACGAGATCGCGGCCCGGCGACGAGCGCCGGCCCTACAGCGATGGGTTTGATTCGCGGACATTCGCGTGGATTCGCGGGCGGTTCTCAAGCGGCGGTGCGCTTCGACGCGGCGAGGGCCTTGTCGATCTGGTTGGCGACGATCACGCCGTAGTTAATCGTGCCGAGCCAGCCCGACATGATGATGCCGACCGAGCCGGCGTGGTAGAGGCCGGGCAGTTGCGTCGGCAGATCCATCGAGATTTTCAGGCCCTCGAACTTCGTGCCGAACGACGTGCCGTGCCAGTGTTTCGTGTAGTATTCGACGGTGCGCGGGGTGGCGGCTTCCTTCCACTCGATCTTGCCACGCACGTCGGGGATGAAGCGCTCGAGCGACGTGATCGATTCCTCGATGAGCCGCTCCTTGTGCTTCGCGTAGTCCTCGTCGGACATGCCGGCCCAATCCTGATAGCGGGCGTTGATCGACACGACGACAGTGTAGCGATCGCTGCCGGGGCGCGTGTCAGGATAGTAGAGCGAGAACGTCCGGCTCGTGGTGTGCAAATCGACGAGCTTCTCGCTGGAAAACCTCGGCTCGTCCGACGTGAACACGAGGTCGCCGATGTGCGGGAGCGTCTCGCCCTTCTTGATGCCGAGGTAGACCTGGCAGGAGCTGCTGTTCACGCGCACGGCCTTCGTCGCGGCGACGAAATCCGGCGCGAAGTTATCCTCGCCCGCCATGCGCAGGACGGTGTTCTTGATGTTGGAATTCGAGAGCACCGCGCTGCAGCGGATCGTCTTGCCGTTGGCGACGACGCCGGTGACGCGTTTGCGGCCGTCGACTTCCTCGGTGAGGATTTTTTCGACGAGCACGTGCTTGCGAATCTCGACGCCGTTCTTCTTCAGCTCCTCCGCCATGCGCTTGATGAGGACGTCCGTGCCGCCTTGGAACGTGAAGACGCCCTTGCTCATGAAATTCGAGAACACGATGCCGAACGTGATCGCCGGGTCGTCCATCGTGGAGCCGTTGGCGTAGGCGATCGGCTCCATGAGCAGGCGCTTCACGTCGTCGCGGCCCGGAAAATAGCGTTCGAACATCTCGCCCGTCGTCTCGGTCGAGTTGTCGTAGAAATTCATCGCGCGGAGGTCCGTGAAGAATTTCTCCACGGTTTCGACGGGGATCTTGAACGTCTCGATGAGCTGGCGCGTGAAGTCGTCGCGGTCGAACGTCGTGTCGATCTGGAACTGCGGGTTGATGAACCGCACGCCCTTGAGCTGCACGATGGCGTCGGCGATGTCCTGGCTCCAATACTTGCGGCAGGACTTGATCATGCCGTGCGGAAAACCGTGCAAAGAGATGTCGAAGATGTGCCCGCCCTTGCGCGTGAACCACGTCGCGAGGCCGCCGAGCTGGTAATGGTGCTCGAGCAACAGAACCTTGTGCCCGCACTTGGCCAGCACGTTGGCGCCGGTGAGGCCGCCGAGGCCGCTGCCGATGACGATAACGTCGTAGTGATCGTGGATTCCTTTGAGCCAGTCGTAGGCCATGAAAGCGGCCCAAGTAAGAGTGCGCGCCGAGGCAGGGCAACCGGGAAGTTTGGCAGTAGCGCCGGTCTGCGACCGGCGAGGCGGAACGCGCGGGTTGAAGGTGCGAATTGGGCATGTTTCGCTCTTCAACCGAACGGCTGCTGTTCTACCACTTGGGCGCGTTCGAGGATCGCAACTCACCGACGCCGGTCGGAGACCGGCGCTACTTCCCTTGCAGCACGTGGTAGTTCGCCATCGAGATGCCGCTGAGCATGGCGCCGACGATGCCTAGAAAACCTTGGTCGGTGCCGCAGAGGTAGAGGTTGCTCAGGTGGGTGCGGCCGTCGCGGATTTTGCGCGGCGCGCCGTAGATCGCGCCGTTCAGGTGGCCGGTAAATTTCTTCACGGTGCGCGGCGTGAACATGTCGGTCGTGAGCAGATTCGCGGCGAGCGCGGCATCGTCGACCGAAGGCAGGAAGCGCCGCGCGCTGCGCTGGATCGCGTCGAACCAGCGGCGTTTCTCGGCTTGGTAGGCTTCTTCGGGCAGGCTCGCCCAGCGCTCGTAATTGGCAAGACAGGTCACGCGCAGGAGGCCTTCGGGCAGGTCCGCGCCGTCGGGATACGCGAAGTTGTTCGGGAAACAGATCACGCCGCTGCGCAAGTCGACCGGCTCGGTGGCGCGCTCGTAGGCGAATTTTCCCGAGTCGTTGAAAAAGATGATCGTGTCGTCGCCCCAGCCCCACGTCGCGGGCGGTTGCCGGAAGACGGAAATCGTCTCGGCATACGAAAGCGCGCCGGTGTTGGCGTCGGCTTCGGCGGTGTGCGCGGGCTCGCAAAGGCGCATCGTTTCCGGGTAGCCGGCGGACGAGATCACGTGGTCGGCGGTGACTTCCGAGCCGTCGTCGAGCACGAGCGTGGCAGCGCGACCGTCGCACTCGATAATGCGCGCGACGCCGCACTTCATGCGGCGCTCGCCGCCGGCTTGGCGGAATTTTTCCAGCAACACGCGAATGATCACGCGCACGCCGTCGAGCGGCCGGGCGAAGCCTTCGAGGTAGAGCGCCTTGAACATGATCACGAACTGGCCGAACTCCATGTCGCGCTCCTGCGCGCTGCCGTAATACATCACCGGGCAGAACAGCATGTCGGTGAGCAGCGGGTCGCGGAGGTGTTGCGCGACGACTGCGCGGGCCGAGCGGGGCCTCGCGTCGAGCGAGACGTCGTCGTAGGTGCGGACGAGCTGGACGAGAGCGCCCCACCCGTCCGCTTCGCGCGGGAATTTCGCGCGCACTTCGGCGTCGAGCACGGCGAAGTCATTCGTGAACTTCAGCTTCGTCTCGCCGCGCGGGCCGAAGGCGATCTTCGACTGCTTTTGCGGGCAGAGCGCGAATTCCTCGCGGTCGATGCGGAGCTGGCGCAGGAGCTTCGTGAGCGGCGTGCCTTTGACGCCCGGCAGCACGAAGTTGGTCATCGCGTGCAGGCCGACGTCGAACTTCCGGCCGGCGATGCTGTAGAAACTGTTCAGACCGCCGGGCGCGTTGTGGCGTTCGAAGATGCAGACCTTCTTGCCGAAATGCGCGAGGCGGATACCGGCGGCGAGGCCGGACATGCCGGCACCGATGATGACTGCGTCGTAGTGAGAGGCTTTCACCGGAATGGCCAAGGATCGCTCGGGTTTACGCGGAGGAAGCAAAGGGCGCAAAGAGTCGGAGCAACTTTGCTGTCTTCGCGATCTTGGTGTGAAAACGAAAAGGCGGGGTCAGCGACCCCGCCCTACAAAGGAACCGAGCGCTGGAAGTTTAGGCTTTGGCCTGGAACTTCGGCGTCAGGTAGTCGGCGCAGCTATCGAGCGAGGCGAGCTGCATGTAGTCAGCTTCCGGAACCTCGATGCCGTGGCGCTTGCGGAGTTCCATGACGATGTCGAGGAAGTCCATCGAATCGAGCTGGAGCTGGTCACGCAGGCGAACGTCGGGCTTGATGGCCGAGAGATCCTCGTCCGGGGCGATGTCGGAGATGATGTCGATAACCAGCTTCTTGCAGGCGTCTTTCGTCATGGTGTGCAGAGGTGAGGTCAGGCAGTAAATCGCTTGATGATCAGAGTGGAATTTATTCCGAGCATACCGAAGGAGTTATTCAGGATGGCGTCAACCCGTTTAACCGCCCGCGGTTGGTTGATGACCAATCCCGGGATATCGCACTGAGGATCAAGTTCATCGACGTTGATCGTCGGGTGAACGACGAGGTCGTCGAAGCTCGGCAAGTTGCCGGCCAGCTCGAGCGCGCCGGCGGCGCCCATTGCGTGGCCGATGAAGCTCTTGGTATTGTTGATCGCGACCGGCTCCTTGCGGTCCTTGAACACGGCCGCGATGGCCTGGCACTCCTGGATGTCGCCTTGCGGCGTGGAGGTGGCGTGGGTGTTCACGATGTCGATGTCGTCGACGGTCATGCCGGCGTGCGCGAGGGCCTTGCGCACGCACTCGGCCTGACGCTCGGGATTGGGCAACACGTAGTCGGTGGCGTCGGAGTTGACGCAGTAGCCGGCGATCTCGCCGTAGATCTTGGCGCCGCGCGCTTGCGCGTCTTCGAGGCGCTCGATGATGTAGAGGCAGCCGCCTTCGGAGATGACGATGCCGTTGCGGGCCTTGTCGAACGGACGGCTGGCCTTCGTCGGGTCGGCGTGCGACGCGAGGGCGTTCTGGCTCTTGAAGCCGGCGAAAATGCCGAAGGTCTGCGGGCTCTCGCTGATGCCGCCGGCGATCGCGAAATCGACTTCGCCGAGCCGCAGCATCTGCGCGGCGTGGATCAGGCCCATGTTACCCGCGGCGCACGCGGCGCCGATCGTGTAAGCCGGTCCGGTGACGCCGAGGTTGAGCGACGCTTCGCCGGCCGGGTTGTTCGCGACCGTCCGCGGGTTGTGGTGGTGCGTCCAGAATTTCGTGTCGTATTTGAACTGCGAAATGTTGAAGACCTCGTTCTCGGTCTCGACGTTGCCGTGCTCGGTGATGCCAACGTAGATGCCGACGCGGCTCTTGTCCCGCGTGTCGAGGTTCACGCCGGCGTCGGCCAGGGCCTCGCGGGCGCAGTAGACGCTGATGCTGCCCGCGCGCGTGCCGATGCGGACGTCCTTCTTCTTTTGGTATTTCAGCGGATCGAACGTGCACATGCCCGCCGGCCAACGCCCCATGTAGCGCACGTCGACGGTCGTGATGCCCGAGACGCCGTTGAGGAGATTCTGGCGAAACTCGGCCAGCGTGTTGCCGTTCGGTGCGGTCAGGCCGACTCCGGTGATGACGATGCGCGTTTGCTTCATGTGACGATACAGGAAAATGGACACGGAATTGCCTAGCCACCCGGAAAGCAACCCCAATAGAAACCTGACTCGCCCTATGAAAGTTCTCGTTGCTGGCGGAGCCGGCTACATCGGAAGTCACTGCGTGCGGCAGCTCGTCGCCGCTGGTCATCAACCCGTCGTCGTCGACAATCTCGTCTACGGTCATCGCGCGGCGGTCGCGCCCGAGATTCCGTTCTACGACGTCGATTTCGGCGACGCGGCCGGCATCGAACGCGTGTTCGCCGAGCACCGCATCGACGTCGTGATGCACTTTGCCGCCTACGCCTACGTCGGCGAGTCGGTCACGAATCCGATCAAATACTACCGCAACAACCTCGCCGCGCCGCTCACGCTGCTCGAGACGATGCTCAAGCACGACGTGAAGAAATTCGTCTTCTCGTCCACTTGCGCGACCTACGGCGTGCCCGCGCGCTTGCCGATCACCGAGGATCTGCCACAGGCGCCGATCAATCCCTACGGCCAGACCAAGCTCGACGTCGAAAATCTCCTCAAGGCCCTCGCCCGCTCCCACGGCCTGAGTTTTGCCGCGTTCCGCTACTTCAACGCCGCCGGCGCCTCCGAGGACGGCAAGATCGGCGAAGATCACGAGCCCGAGACGCATCTCATCCCGCTCGCGATCGGCGCCGTGCAAGGCCTCCGCCCTGCCCTCCAGGTTTTCGGCACGGATTATCCGACGCCGGACGGCACCTGCCTGCGCGATTACGTGCACGTCGACGATCTCAGCCGCGCGCACATCGCCGTCTTCGAGAAACTCGCCGCGCCCGGCTCCCAGTTTTTCTACAACCTCGGCACCGGCACGCCGACGTCCGTGAAGGAAGTCATCAACGCCGTCGAAAAAGTCAGTGGCCTCAAGGTGCCCGTCGCCTACGCGCCGCGCCGCGCCGGCGACCCGCCCGCGCTCTTCGCCGATTCGACGAAGGCGAAGACCGAACTCAACTGGACGCCGAAGTTCATGAGCATCGAGCCGATCATCGAGACGGCCTGGCGCTGGCACCAAGCGAAGCCGAAGGGCTACGGCGATCGGAAGTAAGCGCGCGCGTCCGCACGCAAATTTCGGCGAGCGAAAATTGTAGGAGCGGCTTTACGCCGCGATTCGGACGTGGCACGCGCGTCGAACCAATCGCGGCGTAAAGCCGCTCCTACAATTCACGCGAGCGAGGGATTGGAGTAGCGCGGTGCTTTAGCCCACGCTCAGCATTTCCGGCGCGAGCTGAAGCACCGCGCTACTCTCTTTACGGCCTGCTCGTTCAGGCTTTCTTCGGGCGCGCTTTCTTCGGCGCGGCTTCGTCAGCGGCGGGGAATTTGTCTCCGAGGAGCGTCGCGAGCGTCTCGCGCTCTTGCCCCGGATGCGCGGCGGCGACGGCGGCGAGCAGGCGCGCGGCGAGTTGCTCGAGGGAATCGACGGTGCCGGCAGTCGCGGCTTGAGCCTCACTCGCGGCCGGAGTCGCCGTCGTGCTCGAGTCGGGCGGCAGCGCCGCGTCTTCGCGCTCGCCCGCCTGGCGCACTTCGTCGGGCAAATCGCGTGGCAAAATCGCATCGCCCGTCGCGGCGACGGCGCTGCGGTAGACGACGTTCTCGAGTTCGCGCACGTTGCCCGGCCAGCGGTAGCGGCAGAGCAGCGCGAGCGCTTCGGGCGAGACTTTGCGGGCTTTCGCCTTCTTGCCCTTTACGAGGCCTTGCAGGAAGAAATCCACGATCTGCGGCACATCTTCCACGCGGCCGCGCAGCGGCGGCAGCTTCACGCGCACGACGTTCAGGCGGTAGTAGAGATCCTCGCGGAACTTCTTCTCCTGCACCAGCACCTCGAGATTTTTGTTTGTGGCGGCGACGACGCGGACGTTGACCTTGATCGTCTCCACGCCGCCGACGCGCTGAATCTCGCCTTCCTGAAGAACGCGGAGAATCTTTGTCTGCGTCGTCGGCGTCATGTCGCCGATTTCGTCGAGGAAGATCGTGCCGCCGTCACATTGCTCGAATTTGCCGAGACGCTGTGCCGTGGCGCCGGTGAACGAGCCGCGCTCGTGACCGAAGAGTTCGCTCTCGATCAGGTTTTCCGGAATCGCCGCGCAGTTGACCGCGACGAACGGCTTCGCCGAGCGGTGGCTGTGGCGATGGATGGCGCGCGCGACGAGTTCTTTGCCCGTGCCGCTCTCGCCCGTGATCATCACCGAGGCGTCGGAGGCCGCGAATTGGCCGATCGCCTTGAAAACTTCCTGCATCGCGGGCGATGTGCCGACGATGCCTTCCTTGTGTTCGTCGGAGTTGACGACCGGCTGGTAGGCGCTGGCGGACTTGCTGTCGGCTTGCGTGCGCAGCGCGCTTTCGACGAGCGCGATGAGCTTCGGCGGATCGAACGGCTTTACGACGTAATCGTAGGCACCGAACTTCATCGCCTCGATGGCGGTCTGCGCCGTGCCGTAGGCCGTCATGAAAATCACCAACTGCCGCGGGCTCGCCGCGCGGATGTGCTGGAGCGTCTCGAGTCCGGTCATGCCGGTCATGCGGTTGTCGAGTAGCACGACGTCCGGCGCCTGTTTCTTCACCGCGGCGACGCCCTCCTCGCCGCTCGCGGCTTCCTGCACGCGGTAGCGTTGCGAGCTGAGCACGCGGTTGAGCGAGTAGCGCACCTCGGTGTCGTCATCGATGACGAGGATGGTCGGTGCTGGAGCGTCGGTGGACATGGATTGTGTTAGCGCTTTCGAGAGCGATGGTTCTACTTAGACCCGATGCTCGGCTGGTCAATTAATCTGTTCCGTGTGTTTGGCATACAGCTCGCGATGCATGTGAGCTTTCTGCTGCTGCTCGCCTACGTCGGCTACGATGGCTGGACGGAAGGCGGCTGGTTCGGCGCGGTGGTGAATATGCTGCTCGTCGTGGC
Source organism: Opitutia bacterium (assembly GCA_016187945.1). Lineage (GTDB taxonomy): Bacteria > Verrucomicrobiota > Verrucomicrobiia > Opitutales > Opitutaceae > Didemnitutus. The sequence goes on along the minus strand of JACPIT010000001.1, from coordinate 229,999 downwards.
ATTTTTCGTGTGCGTCGTGCTGCACGAACTGGGCCACTCGCTTACGGCGCGACGCTACGGCGTGCAAGTGCCTCGCATCCTGCTGATGCCGATCGGCGGCATGGCGGAATTCGATCGCATCCCGCGCCAACCGCGCGCGGAGCTGCTCATCACGGCGGCGGGGCCGGCGGTCAATTTTGCCATCGTGGCGGTGCTGGTGGTCGCGCTGGGCCTGCCGCATGGCTTTCCGCTGCACGTGGAGTTCGAGGACTCGCTCACCGGCGTCGGCCATCTCCTGCTCTACTGGAACGCGATCATGGGCACGTTCAACCTCCTGCCCGTGTTCCCGATGGACGGCGGACGCATCTTCCGCGCCTTGCTCGCGCGCAAGCTCGACTACCTGCGCGCCACGTATTGGGCGGCGCTGATCGGCAAGATCCTCGCGGGCGTGCTCGCGTGTGTCGCGGCGGTTTATTTCAAAAACCCGTTCGTCACCGTGCTCTTCATCTTCATTTTCTTTGCCGGCGACGCCGAGTATCGCCTGCTGCTCCGCCGCGAGCGCGAGGCGGAGCACTGGGCCGCTTGGGCGAAGCGCCTCGCGGCCGCGCAAGCCGCCACGCCGCCGCAGAACCCCGACGACCCTTCGCCGCCGCCTCCGCCGCTGATTTTGCACGGTCCGAACTAGTTCTCCGCCTCATTTCCAAAAAGGCCTTGCATTCGCCCGGCAAAGCTTACTTTTTGGCCCTTCACCGTTCTTTGTGGGCTCGTAGCTCAGTTGGCAGAGCGCCTCAATGGCATTGAGGAGGTCGTCAGTTCGAACCTGATCGGGTCCACCACTTTCCCGCCGCGAATCGCGGCCTTTGAACAAGTTAACGAAACCCGAGAGCGCCGCATGGCCTCTCGGGTTTCTGCTTTTCCGGCGCGCGCTGGGTGCGGGCATGCCGCGCGGTTTTGAGGATTTTTAGAAACCGCGCCGCGCCAGCGGGGTTATCTGAGCCAGCCATGCTTTCCGATCTCCGGCTCGCGGTCCGAAACCTCCTCAAATCGCGCGGCTTCACCGCAGTCGCGGTTCTCACACTCGCCGTCGGCCTCGCGGCGACGACAACGATGTTCAGCACGCTCCGTGCGCTCGTGCTCTCGCCGCTGCGCTATCCCTCACCGGAGCAGCTCGCCATGGTGTGGTCCGACCGGCAGTGGCCGCTCTCGTCCGCGGACTACACCGATCTCAAGAAGGAGCTGACATGCTTCACGGAGTTCGGCGTCTACACGCCGCAGTCGTTCAACGTCGGCCAGGAAAACGCGCAGGCGGTCTCCGGCGCGAGCGTCACCTCGGGCGTGCTGCGCGCGTTCGGCGTCGCACCGCTGCACGGGCGCCTCTTCACGGCGGACGACGACAAGTTCGGCGCGCCCCAAGTCGCGGTCCTCTCCTACTCGCTCTGGCAACAATCCTTCGCCGGCGATCCCGCTCTCATCGGCCGCGAAATCCGCCTCAACGGCGGCAACGTCACCGTCGTCGGCATCATGCCGCCGGACTTCGAGTTCGCCGGGCCGTGGCTGCAAACGACGGACTGCCACGTGTGGCTGCCGCTCCAGTTCGATCCGGCGAAACTCCAGCGCGACTCGCATTGGCTCTGCGGGCTCGCCCGGCTCAAGCCCGGTGTCGCCGTCGCCACCGCCGATGCAGAGGCCAAAGCTCTCGGCAAGCGCCTCGCGGAAACCTATCCGGATAGCAACCTGCGGAAGCCGCTTCTCGTCATCTCGCTCCACGAGCAGATGACGGCCAACACCGCACGCCAAGGCTGGGTGCTCTTCACCGCCGTCGCTCTCGTGCTGCTCGTCGCGTGCGCGAACGTCGCCGCCATGCTCCTCGCTCGCGGCGCGCGGCGCGCCGGGGAGTTCGGCGTGCGGCTCGCGCTCGGCGCCACGCGCGGTGCGCTCGTGCGGCTCGCCCTGGCGGAGAGTTTCGCGATCGCGTTCGCGGGCGCCGCACTCGGACTCGCGCTCTCGCTCGGCGGCATCCAAATCATGCGCGTCATCGCGCCGACGACTGCCGCGCGCAAAGCCGCCATCGCCCTCGACGCGCCGGTGCTGCTCTTCGTGCTCGGGGCGACCGTGCTGACGGCGCTGATCGCCGGCCTGCCCCCGGCGCTGGCGGGCTCGCGCATCGGACTCGCCTCGGTGATCCGCAGCGACTCGCGCAACAGCACCTCGTCGCGCCACCGCTTGCTCCAGGGCCTGCTCATCGGGCAGATCGCGCTCGCCTTCATCCTCGCGAACGGCGCGGCGATTTTCTCCCGCAGTTACCTGAAGCTGCTCGAGGAGAACCAACAGCTCGCAACGGACAATGTGCTCGTCGGACGCGTGAACCTGCGCGGCAAGCGCTACGACGAGGACGCCGATCGCGTTCGTTTCTGGCGCGCGCTGGAGGAGCGCTTGAAAAGCCTCCCGGGCGTCGTGAGCGTCGGTCTCACGTCGAAACTCCCGCTTGAAGGCGGCAGTAACACGAATGCGCTCGTGAACGACGAGACCTACGATCCGAAGCAACGCCGCATGCTCGTCGAGCGCTCGTCGGTGACCGAGGACTACTTCGCCGCCGCGGGACTCACGCTGATCCAAGGCCGCATGCTCAACGCCGAGGATCGCATCGGCGACGTGCGCGGCGTCGTGGTGAATCTGTCCTTGGTCGCGAAAGCGTGGCCGAACAAGAATCCGCTCGGCGAACTCATCCGCGGCAACAATCCAGGCAAGCCGTGGTATACGGTGCGCGTGGTCGGCGTGGTCGAGGACGTGCGCCAGTTCAGCGCCGCCGACAAGGTCCAACCCGAAATGTATACGACGCCCGAAGGTCACTGGGGACGCTCGCTCTACGTGCTGATTCGCTCGCAGCAACCCGCGGCTGCGCTGACGGCGGCGTTGCGTGCGCAGGTGGCGGCGCTCGACTCGGAACTCGGCGTCGAGCGCATCCGCACGCTGCAGCGGGTCGTGAAGGATTCGACGCGCGGCCAGCGGACGATGGCGGGACTCGTGAACGCATTCATGACGCTCGCGCTGGGCCTGCTCGCGGTCGGACTCTACGGCACCCTCTCCTACCTCGTGCAGCAACGCACGCGCGAGATCGGCGTGCGCCTCGCGATCGGCGCGGGCAAGGCGAGCATCCTGCGCCTCGTCTTCCTGCAAGGCGGACGCTGGGTGCTGATCGGTCTGCTCATCGGCACCGCAGGCGTGCTCAGCGGCGGCACGCTGCTGAAATCGGTCGTCTACGGGATGGACGGACTCAGCGTCGTGCCATTGCTACTGGGCGCCGTGGCCGTGCTCGGCGCGGCCACGCTGGCGTGTTGGATTCCCGCGCGCCGCGCGTCGCGGCTCGATCCGCTGCTGGCGCTGCGAGCGGATTGAGAGCGGCGCGCGGCGCAACGCCAGAGGTGTTGAACTTGTAGCAACAAGGAGCGGCTTTACGCCGCGATTCGGACGCGGCATGCGCCTCGCTGCAATCGCGGCGTAAAGCCGCTCCTACAGTTCACGCGAGCGAGGGATTGGAGTAGCGCGGTGCTGTAGCCCGCGCCGGAAATGCTGAGCGCGGGCTGAAGCACCGCGCTCCGTCGCCATCCTCAGTCGAGGTCGCGCATGCGGAACGTCAGCTCCCAGGTGTTGCTGCGTCCGTCGGGGCGGCGTTTGCTCCACACCAGTTTTCGGAAAGTGGCGAGCACCGCTTGATCGAACTCCGCATTGCCCGACGAGCGTGTGATGCGCACGTTGCCCACTTCGCCGCTCGCAGCGACGAGAAAGGACACGTCGGCATTCAGCGAGTCGGCCAGGCCGGTCGGTTTCAATTCGTCGAAGATTCCCTGCAGCTCGTTTTTCAGCAGAGCCTGATAAACGCGCAACGCGTCGGCTTCCTCGCGCGAGAGCGCTTTGCCGCTGCCGCCGCCTTTCTTGTTTGTCGGCGAGCCGCCGATGACGCCTTCGCGGATGCCTTCGACGTCGACGCCTTTCACGCCGGCGGCGGCCTTCGCGGCGCGCGCTTCGGCGGCTCGGCGGGCGGCTTCCTGCTTCGCGATCTCGCGGTCGATTTTCTTCTTCTCGTTCAGGTAGGAAACCATCCGCTTGCGGTCGAGCTGGTTTGCCACCGCCTTCGCGTCCTTCGAGAGCGGCTGTTTCGGCTTCGGGACTTCCTTCACCTTTTGCTTCGGCTTCGGCGTTTCCTTCGGCGGCGTCGGAACGGATTCTTCGACCGGCGCGGCTTTCACCGTTTCGACCGTCTGCTCCGGCTCGGGCTCGGGCGCGACTTCCGGCTGGCGCATCGGCTCGTTAATCTTCGGCGCGACCTTCGGCGCCGTGAGCGTGTTGCCGAGCGCGGGCGCGACGAGTTGCTCGGGCGCGGTCGGCGGACCGGCGACGAGATCGAAGATGACCGGCGGACGCTGCTGTTGCTGCACCTGCGCAATGTAGAACGAAAGTCCCGCAATGATCCCGGCCACCGTTGCGTGCAGCAGCAGCGAGGCGAAGATGGCACTGGGCGAGTTCGCGCGCATCGGCGCTCAGGAGCCGGTCTGGGTGTCGAAGGTGATTTTCGAGAGGCCGTTTTGTTTCAGCGCGTCCATGACGCTGATGAAGTGCTGCGCGGTGGCCTTCTGGTCCATGCGGATGCGGAAGACCGGCGGCTTCGCCTCGGCGGCGTAAGTGGCGAGGGATTTCTTGAGATTGGCGATGAGCACGGTCTTGCCGGCGAGCGTGCAGGTGCCGTCGGACTTGATCGTGATCGTCTCGAAACGCGTATCCTTGTCCGGGCGCGATTGCTCGCTCTTCGACTCCACGGGCAGGTTAACGGCGACGGTCTGCTCCGACTGGATCAGCGGCGTCGAGATCATGAAGATGATCAGGAGCGTGAACGCCAGGTCGATGAGGTTGGTGACGTTCAGCTCCGAGATCGGATGCGCAGCGCGCGGGCGGCGGAAGGTGCGGGCCATGGCGGTTGCTCCCTTACTTCTGCATCTCGAGTTCGATGCGGTCGGCGAGCGAGCTCGCGTAATTCTCGATCTCGGTCGTGAGCGTCTTGGTTTTGTTCAACAGGACATTGTAGCCCACGACGGACGGGATCGCCACCACGAGGCCGGCGATCGTCGTGAGGAGCGCGGCGGAGACGCCGGGCGCGAGCGTCTGGATGCTCGCGGTCTGCATGACCGAGACAGCGCTGAAGGCCTCCATGACGCCCCACACGGTGCCGAGCAGTCCCATGAACGGCGCGACGGTGACCATCGTCGCGAGCCACACCATGTTCTCCTCGTAGCGGAGCACCTGGCGCGCGAGCGCGCGGGCGATGCCGTTTTCCGCGTGCTCGAGGCGCGCGTGCAGCGAGTCGTCGCCCTTCTCTTTGCCGATGGCGGCGGCGCGCCAGTAGGATTCCGAACCGTCGGCGAACAGGTCCGCGTAGGGGATCGCCCGCATGTTGCGGAACGACTCGGGCAGATCGAGCAGCTTGCGCTCTTCGCGGAGGCGTTGCTCGAACTGGTGATTGCGGTGGCGCAGCTTGTTCAGCTCGGAGTTTTTCCCGAGCATCACCGACCACGCGAACACGCTGAAGATCAGCAGCACGGTGGTGATGACTTGTCCGACGGGATCGCAGCGGGCGAAGACTTCGACGATGTTGGTGGTGGCGAGAAAAAGCGGAGCCGAGGCAAGGCTGAGCATGACGGGCCGAGTGTTGGCGCGATTCTCCGGCGCAATCAAGGGGTTTCCTCCCGCTGGCGCACGGAATTCTGGTTGCCGAGAATCGGCGTGAAAGGTTTCGTATCCGGCACTCCCAATTTTATGGCCACGAAGAACAAACTCGCCGGCAAACTCATCTCGTTCGAGGGCTCCGAGGGCGCCGGCAAATCCACGCAGATCGCCCGTCTCGCCGAACACCTCCAGAAACTCGGCCGCGAAGTCGTCGCCACCCGCGAGCCCGGCGGCACCGAGATCGGCGAGCAGATCCGAAACATTCTCATCCACAATCACCGCGGCGACGAGATGTGCGCCGAGACGGAGCTGCTGCTCTTCACCGCCGCCCGCGCGCAGCTCGTCCGCGAAGTCATCGCCCCGGCCCTCCTCCGCGGCGCCGTCGTGCTGAGCGATCGTTACCTCGACTCGTCGACCGTCTACCAGGGCGTCGCGCGCAACCTCGCGCCCGACCCGGTGAACCAGATCAACCGCTTCGCCGTGGGCAACGTCATGCCGCACCTCACGATCGTGATCGACGTGCCGACCGAGGTGAGCTTGCAACGCGTCCGCCAGCGCGCCTCCGACCTGCCCGACCGCATGGAGCGCGAGAACATCGAGTTCTACGACAAGGTCCGCGAAGGCTACCTGCTCCTCGCCCGCCAATGGCCCGAGCGCGTCGTCGTGATCGACGGCACCCAATCGCCCAACGCCCTCGAAGAGCAAATCTGGGGCGCCGTGCAACTGCGCCTCCTCGATCTCCAGCCGGCGTGATGCGCTCGGCGATCGGTGCGTGCCTGTAGGAGCGGCTTTACGCCGCGACCGCAGCCGCCCTCGCGATCGAATCGCGGCATAAAGCCGCTCCTACAACAAGCCGCGAGCCTCCGATCTCAGCTTTCGCACTCCGTCCTCAGTCCACCGTCCTCCGACCTCCCCTGTCCTCCGCTGCACCAACTCCCTGGCCCGAAGCCCTCGTCGGCACGCCTGCCGTGTCGGTGATCGAGCGCGCCATCGAGCGCCGCCGCCTCGCCAACAGCCTGCTGCTCCACGGCGAGAACCTCGGCACGCTCGCCAACGTCGCCCACGGCATCGCCGACCGCCTGCTCAACGATCCGCGCGACCCCAGCCAGTATTTCGCGCCGAAGCACCACCCGGATTTCTTCGCGCTCCGCCCCGCCGGCAAAATGCGCCAGATCGGCGCCGACGCCACGCGCGACCTCATCAACCGCATCCAGGTCTCGCCACAAGTCTCGCACCGCAAAGTCGCCGTCGTCTACGAGGCCGACCGCATGAACGTCGCCGCGGCGAACATTTTCCTCAAGACGCTCGAAGAGCCGCCCGCGAGCACCGCGATCCTGCTGCTCACGACGCGCCCCTATTCGCTGCTCACGACGATCCGCAGCCGCTGCCTGCACTTCCGCTTCACCGACTCCGGCGCCGAGGCGCTTGCCGGTTGCGAGCCCGACCTCGTCGAAAAATGGAAGTCCGCCCGGGCGGATTACGCCGCGTGGCTCGGCAAACTCGCCGAAGGCGCCGCCGACAAACGCGCCGTCGCCGACCAGGTGCTCAGCGTCTACGGCCTCGTGACGCGCTTCAACGCCGTGCTTTCCGCCGCCACCGACCAGGCGTGGAAACAGCAGAAGGAAAAACTCCCCGACGATCTCGACGACGACGAAGTCGACGCGATCCAGACCGGCATCACGAACGGCATCCGTCTGAAACTCTTCGCCGAACTCGAACACGCGACGCGGCAGTTCGCCCAAGCGCGCCTCGCGACTGGCGACGAAGTCGCGCGTCGCGCGGTGGTCGCCGCGATCGCGCAACTCGAGCACGACGTCGGCCTGCTGCGCCTGAACCTGAACGAAGCGGCTGCGCTGGAGAATTTCCTGCTGAGCTCGCTGCGGATATGGAGCCGGCGGTAGCGCGGTGCTTCAGCCCGCGTCGAAAATCGCCCGGCGCAGGCTGAAGCACCGCGCTACTCCGAGCGATCGCAGCGTGAACTGTAGGAGCGGCTTTACGCCGCGATTGCTGCGCAGCGCGCGCCGCGTCCGAATCGCGGCATAAAGCCGCTCCTACAACCGGACCGCCGGCGACGTCCGGCCGTATCGTGCTTTGGTCGTAGCAGCCGACGTAAGGAGGCTGGAGTCGACGGGCGCGATTCTCCCGCCAGCTTCCTCACGTCGGCTGCTACACCGAAAGCGCTCCGCGCCGACGATCGTCCGTCCGCGCTCTACCCCTTGACGGGAATTCGCCTTGTCTTGGCGCGGCGCTGGCTGTCTGTGGTTTCTCCCGCGGGATGAACTCAACCAGCACCAAACCGGCGCCGACTCTGTTGCAGATCGCCTGGCCGATCTTCATCGAGCAGTCGTTGCGCATTCTCATCGGCGTCGTCGACACGTTCATGGTCAGCCATGTCTCGGACGGCGCGGTGGCGGCGCTCGGCGTCGCCAACCAGTTCGTGGTGCTGGCGCTGATCTGCTTCAATTTCATCGGCGTCGGTGCGAGCGTCGTCATCACGCATCACGTCGGCGCCGGCGACGCGAAGGGCGCGGAGAAGATCGTCACGACCGCCATCGCCGTGAACACGTGGATCGGTCTCGTGTTGAGCATTGTGGCGTTCACGTGCGCGACGCCGTTGCTGCGGCTGATGCAGTTGCCGGACGAGTTGATGGTGCACGCGCGGCCGTTCCTCACGCTGATGGGCGGCACGCTGTTCATGGAGTCGATGAACGTCTCGCTCGGCGCGTCGCTGCGCGCGCACGGCCACACGCGCGACGCGATGGTGGTCACCACGCTCCAGAACATCATCAATATCGCATGCAGTTGCGTGCTGCTCTTCGGGCTGTTCGGCGCGCCGAAGATGGGCGTGACCGGCGTCGCGCTGGCGTCGGTCTTCAGCCGTGTGGTCGCCAGCGTCATCCTGTGGATTCTGCTCGATCGCCGCCTGCACCTGATGCTGCGCGCGAAGGATTTCGTCGAGTTCAACCTCGATCGCATCAAACGCATCCTGCACATCGGCCTGCCGGCGGCGGGCGAGCACATGAGTTACTGGGTATCGCTGATGGTCATCACGAGCTTCGTGGCGCGCATGGGTTCCGAGAGTCTGGCGATGATGACTTACACGCGGCAGGTGCAGTTGCTCGTGATCCTCTTCTCGATCGCGCTCGGCCTCGGCACTGAGCTCTACGTCGGCCGCCTCGTCGGCGCGGGCGATTTCGCCCGGGCGTATCGTGAGGTGCTGCGAAGCGTGCGCATCGGCTTCGCGATCGCGACGACCGCGATCGTGGCGGTGGCGCTGTTCGGCTCGCAACTCCTGGGCCTGTTCTCGCACGACCCGATCGTGATCGCGGGCGGCGTGTTGTTGCTGCGGCTTTCGATTCCCTACGAACCCGGACGCGTCCTGAATATCGTCATCATCAACGCGCTTCGCGCCACGGGCGATGCACGCTTCCCGATCTCGATCGCCATCTTCTCGCAATGGTGCTTCAGCGTGCCGCTGTGCTGGCTCTTCGGCTTGAAACTCGGGTGGGGTCTGCCGGGCGTCTGGATCGCGATGATGGTCGAGGAATGGGCGCGCGGCCTCATCATGCTTCAGCGCTGGCGTAAGCGTTCTTGGCTGCCCCACGCGCAGCGCAGCCGCGACGCAGTGGCAAAGGGCGGCGTGCTGCCGATGGTGGCGGAAGTGTGAGTAACGCCGGTCGGAGACCGGCCCTACTCCCGCACCGCAGGCACGCACGCGGCGCTTGCGGAAAACGCCGGCGGATCGCGCCGTGGTCGTAACGCTCCTCAGGCGACGACGGGTGACGCGCGCGTTTCGGAAGCGCTCTTCGCCAGCACCCGGGCGATCGCCCCCATCAGCAGCAGAGGTGTGACCGGTTTGGCCAGAAATTCCGTGACGCCCAATGCTGCCATGTCGCGGCAGGCGTTCGCCTGCTCCAGCCCGCTGGTGGCGATCACTCTGAGGCCGGGTTCAAGAATGCGGAGCGCGTGGATCATTTCCACTCCGCCCATGACGGGCATCATCACGTCAGCCACCACGGCCCGCACTTCGCCACGATGCAGGAGGAAGCATTTGATCGCCTCCTCGCCGTTGACGGCGGTCAACACCCGGTAGCGATGACCTTCGAGAATCAACTGTAGAGTCTCCCGGATGGACGCCTCGTCATCGACGATCAGGATGAGTTCGTTTCGTCCGGCGGTGATCGGGGCCGCCGGCGTGCTCGGTGTCGCGTCGGCAGCGATCGCCGTCGCTGGCAGGTGGACCCGAAACGTCGTGCCCCGCCCGGGTTCGCTGTCCACGGTCACGAATCCATTATAGTGGACGACAATGTCCATGACGGTGGCCAGGCCGAGTCCGGTGCCGATGCCCGGGGGCTTGGTGGTGAAGAAGGGATCGAAGATCTTGGATGTGATTTCCGGTGCGATGCCGCAACCGGTGTCGGCGACAGTCAGCACCACATAGGGGCCCGGCTCGGCGCCGCCTTGGAATCGGGTTTCGGCCGCTTCCAATTGCCGATTCTCCGCGGTGAGCGACAACCGTCCGCCGGCGGGCATGGCGTCGCGGGCGTTGACGCAGAGGTTCAACAGCACTTGGTGCAGTTGCGTCGCGTCGGCCACCACGTTCCAAACTCCGGCGGACGCGTGGTGCTCGATCGTAAGGTTACGCGGGAAGGTCTCCTCCATCAAATGCACCAGTTCCTTGATCAGGTGTTGCGGCTGGAGGCTGATGGGCGCCCCCTCGGCGCCTCGACTGAGAGCCAACAATTGCCGGACCACGCTCGCGCCGCGCTGCGCCCCCGCTCCACCAACGCCAGGATATCGCGGTCGCGCGGTTCGGTCAGTTTCGCCTTCAGAAGCCCAGCGGCCATGAGAATCGGCGCCAGGATGTTGTTCAGGTCGTGGGAGACACCGCTGGACAACATGCCGATGGCTTCCAACCGCTGGGCTCGGCGAAATTTTTCCTCCAGCACTTTTCGCTCGGTGATGTCGGACAGAATGCCGACGCAGCGGCTGATCGCCCCGTCTTCATCGCGCACGGGAAAGCCCCGGCTGCGGACCCAACGAAGCGTGCCATCCGGCCGCACGATCCGACATTCGAGCTGGGTGTTCTCACCCGCCGCGATCCGCTCCAGACTGGCTACCACGAGCGGCCGGTCCTCCGCCCAGATCGCATCGAACCAAACAGCCGGTTTGGCCTGAAGTTCGCGCAAAGGGCGTCCCATGATTTTTTCATAGGCTGGACTCGCATAGAGCAATTCCCGGCGGTCGAGCGCCATCACCCAGAACAGTTCGTCGATGTGGTCGGCCAATTGACGGAAGCGATCCTTCTCCTTTTCCAATCTAGCGGTGGCACTCTCGAGCTCGATGTTCCTGTCTTCCAATTTATCAACAAGCCGGGCGTTGTAATCCCGCATGACGGTGAGTTCGTCCATCGTTTCGGCCGGGGCTGGCTGGTGCGAAAGCCCGGTCCGCGTGACATCATGCAGCGCAGCCATGATCTCTCCCGGCGTGCTCGGTTTTCGCAGGTATTTGTCCGCGCCCAGTATCCGCGCAAGCTTCTCATCGCCCGGTGAGGTATAGGTGGCCGTATAGATGATGATGGGGACGTTGTGCCATTTCTTGTTGCGGCGGACCTCGTGACAGAAGAGGAAGCCGTCCATGTTCGGCATCAGGATGTCGGAAATGATCGCGTCGACCGTCTCGCGTTCGAGCAACGCGAGTGCTTCGCGACCGTCAGAGGCCTCGAGGATCGTGTGTCCCTCCGCCTCAAGCTGGATACCGAGCAGCTTGCGATTGGTGGCGTGATCGTCGGCGACGAGGATCTTCATGATGACATTGCAGGCGGGGGGCCATTCAGCAACCGGTTGATGTCTGCCACCTGCCGGGCGTAACAATCGGGGCACAGTCCGTGGCTGAATTTCGCGTGCGTGTGGGCGCTGAGGTAGGCCTCCACGCTCAGCCAGTAGTCCTTTTCGTCGCGGATTTTTTTGCAGCCGGCGCAGATCGGGATGAGTCCGGACAACTGTTTGACCTCGTCGAGTGCACGTTGCAGGACGGTGTTCGCCGCGGAAAGCTCGGCCGTGCGCTCCGCCACGCGGCGTTCGAGCTCGGCGTTCAACCCCGCAATCCGATCATGCGCGCGTTGCAGGACTTCGAGCGTCTCCTGGAGTTCGCGGTTCTTTTCCTCCAGCTTGGCCACGAGCACCGCGCTGTATTGCTTGAGCACCGTGGTCTCGCCAGGCAGTTCCGAGGACCGGGAGGCGCGCCGTCCGATCGCGAGCTGCAACGCACCGACGAGCGCATCCACGGGCGCTGGCTTGGCGATGAATTGATTGGCCCCGACGGTGCTGCTCAGCTTCACGTCCGCGGGAGAGTTGTAGGTGCTGCTGTAAAGGATGAACGGCAGGCTGGACCACGCGGCGCTCCTGCGCACTTCGTGGCAGAAGCGGTAGCCATCCATTCGGGGCATCAGAATGTCGGAAATGACGGCGTCGAAGGAGCCGTCCGCGAGGATTTGCAGCGCCTCGACACCGTCAGCGGCCTCGGTCACCCCAAATCCCTTCGCCTCGAGCTGGGCGCGAAGGAGTTTTCGATTCGTGGGGTGGTCGTCGGCGACGAGAATATTCACGGCCTGAGGGTCGCAGCGGTCGTGCGGGCCTTGGTGGCGACGACTTCCTCGACTTGCTGCAGCAGCGTGCGGGTGTTGATGGGCTTGACGAGGTAGGCGTCGCACCCGGCCTTCAGCGCGTCCGCCCTTCCGTAGTCGTTCGAAAACGCGGTGACGGCGATGATTGGGACATCGTGCGTGGCGGGTTCCTCGCGGCATTGCCGCGCGACGCCGAGGCCTTTAATGCCCGGCAGGCGCAAATCCAGCAGAATGACGTCGGGCAAGACCGCGTTGATGGAGCGGATCGCCTGATCCGCCGAAGCCGCGAGCATGATCACATGGCCTCCGGTCTGCAGGACTTCGCTGGCGAGTTTCAGGCTGACGGGATCGTCTTCGATGATGAGGATTTTCATGGGATTTCCTGGGGGGATTGGACGCGTTGAAGAATCTCGGCGATCTGGCCCGGCAGTTTGCGGGCTTCGATCGGTTTGCTGATGTAGCCGTCGCAGCCGGCCTCGTAGGCCTTGCGATCGTCGCCCTTCATCGCGAAGGCGGTGAGCGCGACAATGCGGATGGCGGCGTAAACGGGATTTTTCTTCAGCAGCCGCGTGAGCGTCAGCCCATCCATGCCGGGCATCTGGATGTCCATGAGGATGAGCGCGGGCAGCGTCTGCGCGAGCACGGCCTGCGCTTCAGTGGCGTCGTGCGCGCGCAGCATGGTGTAGCCCTCGAATGCGAGCACATCGGCGGCCAGCTTGAGGTTCGTGGGATTGTCATCCACCACGAGGATTGTGACGGGCGGTTTCATGAACGGAGCGCGGTTCCTTCCGTGCCAAAAGGCAAAATAACGGTAAACGTGCTGCCCCGGTCGACCTCACTCTCGACCGTGATGGTGCCGTGCTGCAGTTCGACAAGCCTCTTCGTGAGTGCGAGCCCGAGGCCCGTGCCCTGGTGGTCGCGTGCGAGACTCGAGTCGAGCTGCTGAAACTCGACGAAGAGCTTCCCCATATCTTCCGACTTGATGCCGACGCCCGTGTCGCGCACCTGCACGCACAGGCGGCCGGGGCCGTCGGGTTCGGCGATGATGTCCACGCGGCCGCCGTCGTTCGTGAACTTCACGCCGTTCGACAGCAGGTTGTAGAGCACCTGCTTGAATTTCTGCTGATCGAGCGTGACCTGGTCGATCTCCGGCGAAATGCGCTGGTTCATGACGATCGATTTCTTCTTGGCGAGCGGCGAGACCACCGAGCAGACCTCGGCCACGGACTTCGAGACCAGGAACTCCTCCGGGAACAACTCGGTCTTGCCGGCCTCGATTTTCGAGAGGTCGAGCACGTCGTTGATGAGCTGGAGCAGATGGCGCCCGCTGTTGAGGACGTCGTTGAGATACTCCTTTTGCTTGGGCAGAATCTTTCCCGCCTTCTCGTCGATGATGAACTCGGAGAAGCCGATGATGCCGTTGAGCGGCGTGCGCAGCTCGTGCGACATGTTGGCGAGGAACTCGCTTTTGAGCCGGTTCGCCTTTTGCAGCGACTGCTCGAAGCGCTTGCGGTCGGTCACGTCGCGCGCGGCGGCGAACACGCCGAGCACCTTGCCCTTGTCGTCCTTGTAGACGCTCGCGTTGTAGAGCACGTCGGTCACGTGACCGGAGACGTGCCGGATCGCCAGCGGGTAGTCGCGCACGAAGCCCTGCGAGAAGACCTGCTGGTAGCCCTCGCGCGCTTTCTGCGGCTCCGTGAAATAGTCCGAGAAATCCCGACCGATGAGCTTCTCGCGCGGCAAGCCCGTCGCGACGGCGGAGGCTTCGTTCACATCCGTGATCTTGCCATCGGGCGAAATCGTCACGAGCGGGTCGAGCGACGCCTCGATCAGCGAGCGCGCGTATTGCGAGGCCTGCTTGAGCGCGGTGATGTCGCGCGCCGCGGCAAACGCGCCGAGCACCTTGCCCTTGTCGTCCTTGAACACGCTCGCGTTGTAGACGACGTCGGTCACGCGGCCCGACGCGTGCCGGATCGCCAGCGGATAGTCGCGCACGAAGCCGCGCGAGAACACCTGGCGGTAGCCCTCGCGCGCCTTCTCCGGCTCCGTGAAGTAGTCGGAGAAGTCGGTGCCGACGAGTTGCTCGCGCGGCACGCCGGTCGCCTCGACGGAGGCGTCGTTCACGTCGGTGATCTTGCCTTCGGAACTGATCGTCACGAGCGGGTCGAGCGACGCCTCGATGAGCGAGCGCGCGTAGGCGGACGAAGCGCGCTGGAGTTCCTCGGCCATCTTGCGGTCGGTTACGTCGCGCGCCGCGGCAAACACGCCGATGACTGCACCCTTCTCGTCCTTGTAGACGCTCGCGTTGTAGAGCACGTCCGTGAGCCGGCCGGAGCTGTGGCGGATCGCGAGCGGATAGTCTTTCACGAATCCCTGCGAAAACACCTGTTGGTAGCCCTCGCGCGCACGCACCGGCTCGGTGAAGTAGTCCGAAAAATCCGTGCCGATCAGCCGCTGGCGCGGGATTCCGGTGACGAGCTCGGTCGCCTGGTTGACGTCGGTGATGTTGCCGTCGGCGTTGATGGTGACCAGCGGATCGACCGACGCCTCGATCAACGAGCGCGCGTAAGCGGCGGCGATGCGCTGACGCGCCTCGGCCTGCTTGCGATCGGTCACGTCGCGCGCGGCGGCGAACACGCCGAGCACGCTGCCGCGCTCGTCGCGGTAGAGGCTGGCGTTGTAGAGCACGTCGGTGACGCGGCCGGACGTGTGCCGGATGGCGAGCGGGTAGTCGCGCACGAACCCCTGCGAGAAGACCTGCTGGTAGCCTTCGCGCGCCTTGTCCGGGGTGGTGAAGTAGTCCGAGAAATCCGTGCCGATCAGCTTCTCGCGCGAAATGCCGGTCGCCTGCGCGGAGGCGTCGTTGACGTCGGTGATCTTGCCGTCGGGCGAAATCGTGACGAGCGGATCGAGCGACGCCTCGATGAGCGAGCGAGCGTAGAACTGCGCGGCTTTCAGCTCTTCGGTGAGCCGGATTTCCGCGGAAATATCCTTCGAGATGAGCAGGAAACCGATCGCCTTGCCCGTCGAGTCCCGGCGCGGCGTGATGACGACGCGCGCGGTGAAGCGTTCGCCGTTTTTGCGGAGCCGCGGGATGGTGCCCTCCCACTTGCCGGTGCTGAGGGCGGTCTCGAGCATCGCCTGCGGCTTGCCGGTCGCCACGTCCTCCGGCGCGTGCAGCATGATCGAGTTGGCCTTGCCGACGACCTCCTCGGGCTCGTAGCCGTAGAGCCGGCGCGCGCCCTCGTTCCAGAGGAGGATTTTCCCGTCGAGGTTCTTGCCGATGACGGAATACTCGGTCGAGGACTCGAGGATGTTGGTGATGAAATCGACCGCCTCTTGCGCGTTGCCCACGATCGCGCTGTCGAACAGCTTCGCGCGGCGCAACTCGTCGGCGAAGCGCTGCTCGTTGGTGATGTCCTTCGACATGAGGAGCAGGCCGATGGGCAGGCCATCGGCGTCGCGGCGCGGCGTGATGACCATGCGTGCGGTGAACCGCTCGCCGCTTTTCCGCACGCGGGTGATGGTGCCCTCCCATTTGCCGTCGCGCAGCGCGGACGCCATGATCTGGGCGGGCCGGCCGGAGGCGATATCCTCGGCGGTGTGCAGGATCGAGGAGTTGGCTTTGCCGACGACCTCCTCCGGTGCGTAGCCGTAGATGCGGCGCGCACCCTCGTTCCAGAGGAGAATCCCGCCGTCGAGATCCTTGCCGATGATCGAATACTCCGTGGAGGACTCGAGGATGTTTTGAAAAAACGAGGCGAACTCGTCGTGCGCAACGCCGGCTGCGTGGTCGCCGTTTCCGCGGGAGTGAATGGTTTTCATAGGGGCAACACCGAAGCGAGGTGGTTGGCTCGGTCGCATCCGAGCGATCCAGGAGGGGAAACCGACGCCGCGGGAGGAGCGGCGCCGGACCTGAAGAGCGGCGCAGAGTCACTCACCGCAGCGAGCCAAGGGCCGCCGATCTCCGACCAACGAGGGATTCGGTGATGCATCGAACAGTCGCAACGGGGTTACCGCTCCGCTCCGGATCATCGGCCCGAATGCTCCGGCTTTCGCCTGTAGTATGCACGGCAAGGCCGCGATGTCGCGCCTTATGTTCCCGCCATCGGGCCGGCCGGCGGTGCAACGGGCTGCCAGCGCACGCGGCGGGACGAATAATCGCCTCCGAGTCCACCGCCCGCGGCTTTCTCGAGCGGCCCGTTATTCGGCCGGTCTGAGCAGCAGCTCGACGAATTGCGCGCGACAATCCATGTGCGGGTTGTGGCCGGATTCGGGGATCGTGCTCAGCGTCGCGCGCGGAAAATGCCGCCGGATCGCGTCGTGGTCGCTCTCCTGCACGTAGCGCGAGCGACCGCCGAGAATGAACTGCGTCGGACCTTCGTAGCGGTCGTCGGGCGCAAGCGCATCCTTTTCGAGGCGCGGCAGCGCTTCGGTGAGCACCGGCAGATTGATCGCCCACGACCAATCGCCCGCGTCGTCGCGCGCGAGATTGGTCGCGAGGAATTTTCGCATGCCGAGGTCGGGCACGCGCGCCTCGAAGCGCATCTCGGCTTCCTGGCGCGACTGCAGGCTGGCCAAGTTCAGCTCATGCATCGCCATGAACTCCGCGCGATGTCCCTGCCAACTGTAGTCGCGCGGCGCGACGTCCACGACCACGAGCCGCTCGACGCGGTCCGGATGCCGGCACGCGAGCAGCATCGCGATCTTCCCGCCCATACTGTGGCCGACGATCGTCGCGCGTGGCATTGCCTGCGCCTCCATCCACGCGAGCACGTCGTCGACCATGAGTTCGTAGCTCATGCCGTCGGCGTGCGGCGAGCGGCCGTGATTGCGCGCGTCGAGCGCGACGACGTGATAATGCGCCGCGAGGTCGCGGCCGGTGGTCTGCCAGTTGCGCGACGAGCCGAGCAACCCGTGCAGGACGAGCATGGGCGGTTTGCCGGCGCCACCGAGATCGACATGGAAGAGCTTAACCACGCCTCCCACGAAGCACACGAACCGCCCCGAAACCAGCGCGAAGTCGCCCTCACCCTGGGTGCGATTTTCTTCGTGCCCTCCCCGCCTTCGTCGTCCAAGAAAAGCGCTCCATGTCGTCCGAAAAGCTCACGCCGATGATGCAGCAATATTTCGAGGTCAAACGCGGCCTCCCGGCGAACACGCTGCTGCTCTTCCGCCTCGGCGATTTCTACGAGATGTTCTACGAGGACGCCGAGATGGCGTCGCGCCTGCTCGGCATCACGCTGACGAAGCGCCAGGATTACCCGATGGCCGGCATCCCGTTTCACGCCGCCGACAACTACGTCACCAAGCTGCTCGCCGCCGGGAAAAAAGTCGCGATCTGCGACCAAGCCGAACCCGCAAAGGCCGGCAAACTCGTCAAGCGCCAGCTCACGCGCATCCTCTCGCCCGGCACGACGCTCGCCGCGAACCAACTCGACGCCGCGAAAAACCACTACCTCTGCGCCCTCGAGCTGAACAAGCACGGCCTGCACGCCGCGTGGCTCGACGTCTCCACCGGCGAGTTCCGCGTCGCGACCGACGCCCGCCCCGAGAACCTCCTGCCCGTCCTGACCGCGCTCGATCCCGCCGAACTCGTCCTGATCGAAGGCGATCTCGAAAAGTGGAAGGCCGCGCCGCACGACGACCACGTCACGCACAACCTCCAGCATTTCTGCGCCGAGCGACTCATCACCGAGTTGCCCGGCTACCACTTTGAAGTCGCAGGCGGCGCGAAAACCGTGATGGACGCGCTCGGCGTGCTGAACCTCCAGGGCTTCGGTCTCGCCCACACCCACGCCGCTCTCGGTGCGGCCGGCGCGGTCGTCCACTACGCCACGGAAAACCTCTGCGCGAAACCCGAGAATCTCCGCTCGCTCCAGGAATACCGCAGCGCACAGACTCTGCTGCTCGACCCGGCGACGCTGCGCAACCTCGAGATTTTTCAATCGATCCGCGGCACGCGCGACGCCTCTCTCCTCGGCGCGATCGACCGCACCACGATCGCGTCCGGTGCGCGCTTGCTCGAGCGCTGGCTCGCGGCGCCGGGACTCGACGTGAAGGAAATCCGCCGCCGCCAGACGGCGGTCGGCGAGTTCGTCGCGCAGCCGAGCGACCTCGCGAACGTCCGCGAGTTGCTCAACAAGGTGCGCGACATCCCGCGCATCCTCGGCCGCCTGCAAAATCGCCTGCGCAATCCGCGCGAACTCGGCGGCGTGCGCGACACGCTCGCGCAAATCCCGGCGATCATCGCGTGCCTGGACTTGCTCGACTCGCACCTCGTCGGCAGCCACGGCGGCGAAATTTCGAAAATCCGCGCGCGGCTCACGGACTTGCCGGCGTTGCGCGAGTTGCTCGGCCAGGCGCTCGCCGACGAGCTCCCGAACGACCTCGCCGACGGCAACTACATCCGCGCCGGCTACGACGCCGAGCTCGACCGCCTGCGCAGCCTCACGACCGACAACAAAGGCTGGCTCGCCGAACTCGAACGCCGCGAGCAGGAACGCACCGGCATCAAGAGCCTCAAGGTCCGCTTCACGTCGGTGTTCGGCTACTACATCGAAGTCACCAAGGCCAACGTCCACCTCGTGCCCGCCGACTACGTGCGCAAGCAGACGACGGTGAATGGCGAGCGCTACGTCACCGAAGACCTCAAGCTGAAGGAAAAGGAAATCTTCTCCGCCGAGGAAAAATCCCTGGCGCGCGAGCAAGAGCTGTTTGCCTACCTCGTTGGCGCCGTGCTCGCCGAAGCGGCCGCGCTTACGCGCACAGCGGAAGCGCTCGCGGAACTCGATGTGCTCGGCGGCTGGGCCGTGCTGGCGCGCGAGTGGGATTACTGCCGCCCCGATCTCGACGAAGGCGACTCGCTCACGATCACCGACGGCCGCCACCCGGTGGTCGAGCAGATGATGAAACAGGAGCGCCTCGGTCTCGCCGGCAGCTACACGTTCGTGCCGAACGACAGCGCGCTCTCCGCGACGGACGCGCAGATCATCCTCATCACCGGCCCGAACATGGCCGGCAAATCGACTTACATCCGCCAAGTCGCGCTCATCACGCTCATGGCGCAGATCGGCTGCTGGGCGCCCGCGAAGGCCTGCCGCATCGGACTCGTCGACCGGATTTTCTCGCGCGTCGGCGCCAGCGACGACCTCGCGCGCGGCAACTCGACGTTCATGGTCGAGATGAACGAGACAGCCAACATCCTCAACAACGCCACCGACCGCTCGCTCATCATCCTCGACGAAATCGGCCGCGGCACCTCGACCTACGACGGCCTCTCGATCGCGTGGGCCGTCGTGGAGCACCTGCACCGCGCGAGCGATCGCGGACCGCGCACGCTGTTCGCGACGCATTACCAGGAGCTGACGCAGCTCGAGAAACACCTGCCGCGCCTGCGCAACTACTCCGTCGCGGTGAAGGAATGGAACGACGACATCGTGTTCGTCCGTCGGGTGGTCGAAGGCGCGGCGGATCGCAGCTACGGCATCCAAGTCGCCCGCCTCGCCGGCCTGCCGCTGACGGTGATCGACCGCGCGAAGACGATCCTGACTCAGCTCGAGTCTGACGAAGTCACGGTGACGTTGCCCGCCGCGCCGCAGGCGAAACCGAAGAAGAAAATCACGGTCACGCCGAGCGACGATTCGCAGTTGAGTCTGCTGTGATGGGAGGGCCCGCGTCCCCGCGGGCCGAAATTTCCGAAGCCGTCCTGTCGTGCGAACGGGTTGATCCTTTGCCGCGCGCGAAACGCGGCCCGCGGGGACGCGGGCCCTCCGCGTTATTCCAGCCAATACAGCGTGTTCAACTCGCCTTGATAAGGCCAGCCCTCCGCTCGCGAGGCGAGCCCGGCCCGCACCGGGTTCTGCCGCACGTATTCCCACTTTGCGCCGTAGCTTTCGTGCCGGCGAAGCTGCGTGTCCCAGAAATTCTTTTGCCAGATTTCCTCGCCACTCGCCTGCGTCACCAGCCGCTTCCAGTATCCCACCCAGGCGCGTAGACCGCTGGCCGGCAGCGTGCCCGGTGAGCAGAATAGATGCACGTGATCCGGCATGACAACATAGCGTCCGACGCGCCAGTTGCCGGCGGCTTGCCATTCCGTGCGCAGAATCTCGTGCAGTCGTGCGTTCGCGAGCAGCGGCCGCCGAGCCTTTGTGCAGACGGTGAGAAACACGAGGTTGGACCGGGTGTCGGCGTCGAGCAGCGGCAAATGCACCGGGCGGCGGCGATCAGGCAATGCGGACGATGCGTCTTCAGTCATCGAGCGGCCCGGGTCGCAATCGTCGCCGAATAGCCGAACGACGCGAGTCCATTCCTACTACCTCGATGTCGGAGGGCCCGCTCAATACTTCCGCGTGAATTCTGGCGGGAGTGGCGCGGTGGCGCGGAAGAAGTGGCTGGCGCCGGCGAATTCGTAGGCGAAGTTCGTTTCCTGCGAGTGGAGAAAGAGCCGCTTCTCGCGCGTGAGGCGCGTGAACTCGCGGTTGAGCATGAAGTCGCCGTAGGTCTGGTCGCCCACGATCGGCAGGCGACGCTTCGCGCATTGCGCGCGGAGTTGGTGACTGCGGCCGGTGTGCGGCTCGAGTTTCACGAGCGACGTCGAGAAATTTCCCTGCTTGTGGTCGACGAAATTGAACTGCGTCGCCGCCGGGATGTTACCGGCTCCGGCACTCGTGCGAATCTGGCCGCCGCGCTTTTCGACCGTCAACAGATCGCGCCAAAATTGGTTTCGCTCGGACGGTTTGCCGAAGACGAGTGCGGCGTAGATTTTCCGGATTTTCTTCCGGGCGAAGAGTTCTTTCGCCGCGCGGGCGAGCTCGGCGTTGCCGCACGCGAGGATCACGCCCGAGGTCGCGCTATCGAGGCGGTTGAGCAGCCAGAGGCGTTGCTCCGCGCCGGTGTCGTCCTGCCAGACCCAGCATTCGTCGCGCGCGTTGTAGTCGCACGTGAGGAGCGAGCGCGGGTTGTCGTAGCGATCGTTCGGGTGCGAGAGGACGCCGGCGGGTTTGTTGAACGCGGCGAGACCGTTCGAGTCGCTGGTCAGGAGTTCAACGCCCGGTCCGAGAGGGAGCGTGGTCCAGAATTCTGCGGCGGGGGCGCTCACTGATAATAGAAACTGAACGTCATCGTCTGCTGCTTGCCGAGGATGTTGATCATCTGATCGGTCCACTTGCGGTAAGGCTGGCGGACGGTGAGTGCGTTGGTGCACGCGTAGACACCTTGTTTGCCGGCGGTTTCTTCGGTGGTGACGATCGAGACTTCGCCGTCGGAGTTCAGTGTGAAGGTGACGAAGACGTGCGTGCCGGACTTCGGCGCGATGCGCGACTCGTCGAGAATCGAATACCACGACGCCTGCACGATCTCGATGAACTCCTGCATGTATTCGCCGTATTCGCTCCAGCGCGCGTCGATGCCGAGGATGCCGATGTTCTGCACGCCGGCGATGCGGTTTTGCAGGATGTTCGGCCGCGCTTGCGTGAGCCGCGGACGCGCTTTCGGTTTCGGGCGTTGCGCCTCGACTTCGGCGCTCTCGGTCAAGCCGCCGGTCGCACTCTTGCCGTTCTTGGCGCCTTCGAGAAATTTTTCCGCCTGGTTCGACGGGCTCTGGCTTTGCGAGATGTTGCTGCCGACGCCGTCCTCGGATTTGCCTTCGATCTTCTCCGTCCCTTGCAACGGCACTTGCTCGGCGCGCGCCTGCTGGGCGGCTTGCGGCGTGGCGTTTTCCTGCGCGTTCTGCATTGCGGTGACGGCTGCGCCTTCCTGCGGGCGCGCCATGTCGCCGGAGACGATCGAAGACTCGTTCTTGATCTCGTCCTGCCCTTTCACGCTCGGGCGGTTTTCGGGATCGATCTCGGCCGGTTTTTCCTTCTGCGCGGACTGCTGGTTGCGGTTGGAAAAATTGTTCGTTTTGTCGGGCGTGTTTTCCGGCGCGTCGGGATTCGTTTCGACGAACTTGAACGGATCGGGCTGCTTGGGCTGCTCGGCGGGCGTCAGCTCGAAATTGAATTCCTTGCCCTGATTCGCCTTCGCGAGATCGAAGCTCGTCTGCACGCCCGTCAGTTTCTCCATCGGAATCAGCGGCGCGAGGCAGAGTAGCAGGATGTGAAACAGCAGCGTGCCCAGAACACCGATGGCGATGGAACGGCTGCCGGATTCCTTTCCGGGGAATTCGGAGCGGGAAGGCGCGGCGGGGCGCGGGGATTGGGTCAACGTGGGCACGTGTCGAGGGCGGATTCAGCGCATCAGACCCGCGCGAGTCAAAAGTGTTCTGGTTTCTTCCACCGGCAGGCCGACGATGTTGGTCAACGAACCCGAGTATGACGCGATGATCAGCTCCGGATGCTCCTGGATCGCGTAACCGCCCGCTTTGTCGAGCGTGTGGACGCGCGCCAGATAATCCGTGATGGAAGCCTCCTCGAGCGGTTTGAAAGTCACCTGGCTCTCCACGATCGCGTCCGCGCGCCAGCCGTCCGCGCTGCGGCGCAGCGCGAGCCCCGTGAATACCGAGTGCGCGCGTCCGCTCAACCGCCGCAGCATCGCGCGCGCGTCGGCGAGGTCGGCCGGTTTGTTGAGCACGTGACCGTCGATGCACACTGTCGTGTCGGCGCCGAGCACGAGCGCCTCGGGATGGCGCGCGCTCACCCACTCGGCTTTGATCGCGGCGTTGTGTTGCACGAGGTGGCGCGGATCGGAGTCGTGCGCCTCGTGCTCGGTGACGGCGGCCGTCACGATGTCGAACGACACGCCGAGCTGCGCGAGCAATTCGCGGCGGCGAGGCGAGGCGGAGGCAAGAATGAGACGCGACACGCCGCACAGTTGGCAGGCTTTTCGGCGCGCGGCTAGCGGGAAGTGGCAGCTTCGGGTTGCAGTCGCGCGGGCCGCCGCCAACGTTGCACGCCGCATGCGCATCGGATTGGCCCAGCTCAACACCATCGTCGGCGACCTCGCGGGCAACCGCCGCCGCATCCTCGACGCCTACCGCGCCCTGGTCGCCCAAGGCGCCGAACTCGTGCTGTTCCCGGAGCTGATCGTCTGCGGCTATCCCCCGCGCGACCTGCTGTTCAAGCAGCGCTTCGTGCACGACGTCGAAGAATCCACTCGCGCCATCGCCGCCGAGATCGGCGATGTGGCGGCGGTGATCGGCACCGTCGAGGCGAACCAGACCGGCCACGGCCGCCCCGCGTTCAACGCCGCGGCGTTCTGCCACCGCGGGGAAATTCTCCACTCGGCGCACAAGTGCCTGCTGCCGACCTACGACGTGTTCGACGAGGACCGCTATTTCGAGCCGGCGAGCGCGCCGACCATCGTGGAGTTCGGCGGGCGGCGCATCGGCCTCACGATTTGCGAGGACATCTGGACGCACGAGATGATCTCCACGCGCCGCCTCTACGGCGCGCAGACGCCCGTCGCCCAACTCGCGACTCAGCGCTGCGACCTCCTGCTCAATCTCTCTGCGAGCCCATGGAATTGCGGCAAGGGCCGCGTGCGCGAGACGCTTGTGGCCGACACGGCGCGCGCCATCGGCGCGCCGGTGGTCTACGTGAATTCCGTGGGCGGAAACGACGAGCTGATCTTCGACGGCCGCAGCATCGTCTGCGCCGCCGGCGGCCGGCTGCTCGGCGGGCTCGCGGCGTTTCGCGAGGAGTTGCACGTTGTCGATCTCGCCGCGGCGCCCGCGCCCGCGCCGACCGCCGCACATTCGACCTACGATCAAGAGGAACTCGCCGACGTGTTCGACGCGCTCGTGCTCGGCGTGCGCGACTACGCGCACAAGACCGGTTTCAAGAAAGCGCTCATCGGCCTCTCCGGCGGCATCGATTCCGCTCTCGTCGCCGTGCTCGCGGCGGAAGCGCTCGGCAAGGAAAACGTCACCGGCGTCAGCCTGCCGTCGGTCATTTCGAGCCAGCATTCGAAAGACGACGCCGCCACGCTCGCGCGCGCCCTTGGCATCCATTTCCACACGGTCTCGATCGCCGACGTCGTTGCCGGAGCGGAAAAGAAGCTCGCGCCGCTCTTCGCCGGCACCGCACGCGACATCGCCGAGGAAAACATCCAGGCGCGCGCGCGCGGTCTGTTGCTCATGGCGATGTCGAACAAGTTCAACTCGCTCCTCCTCACCACCGGCAACAAGAGCGAGATCGCCGTCGGTTACTGCACGCTCTACGGCGACATGTGCGGCGGCCTCGCCGTCATCTCGGACGTGTTCAAGACGCAGGTCTACGCCCTCTCCCGCTGGATCAATCGCAACGGCGAGATCATTCCGCAGAACACGATCGACAAGGCCCCGAGCGCCGAGCTGCGCCCGAACCAGACGGACCAGGACAGCCTGCCGCCCTACGATCAGCTCGACGCGATCCTCAAAGGCTACGTCGAGGACGGCCGCTCGCGCGCCGACCTCGTCGCACAAGGATTCCCGTCCGCGGTCGTGAACGATGTCGTGCGCAAGGTCGACCTCAGCGAATACAAACGCAAGCAAGCCGCCCCCGGCCTGAAGATCACCCCCCTCGCCTTCGGCGTCGGCCGCCGCATCCCGATCGTGCAAAAATACGTGAGCTGAATTTCGGTCACCGGACAGGAAACCACTAATCCACACTAACGGGCCACTAATGAGGAGAACCTATGAGCGCGAATGGCCTGTTTCAGCAAGAAGGGTATGATTTCATGGCGGCTGCTTTTGCCGTCTACAACGAGATGGGGAACGGATTTCTCGAGGAGGTCTACCACGAGAGTGTCGAGTTCGAGTTGATCGATCGTGGTATCCCTTTCGTTTCGCGACCGACCTTGCCCATTTTCTACAAAGGGCGACCGCTTCAGAAACGTTACCAAGCGGACCTAATCATCGTCGGCGAAATCGTGGTTGAACTCAAAGCCGTGCGCGCGCTCGCACCGGAGCACGATGCGCAACTGCTCAACTACCTGAAGGCGACGCGCAAGAAAGTAGGCTATCTCGTCAATTTTGGCGCATTCCCGAAGCTTGAATGGAAGCGCATGGTGCTCTGACCTAATTAGTGTCTCATCAGTGTCCATTAGTGGTCCCCTCGCCTTCCCATCCCGCATGTCCCCCTCCGACCAACTCTTCGAACGCGCCAAGCAGCTCATCCCCGGCGGCGTGAATTCCCCCGTGCGCGCCTTCCGCTCCGTCGGCGGCGCGCCGTTCTTCACCCGCTCCGCGCAAGGCGCCACGCTCACCACGGCCGACGGACGCGAGTTGATCGACTTCGTCTGCACCTGGGGCCCGGCGATCCACGGCCACAACCACCCGCGCATCAAAGCCGCCATCGCCGACGCGCTCGAGCGCGGCACGTCGTTCGGCACGCCGAATCCGCTCGAGGTCGAGATGGCCGAGCTGATCGTGAAATTTTTCCCGTCGATCCAGAAAGTCCGCATGTGCTCCAGCGGCACCGAGGCGACGATGTCCGCCATCCGCCTCGCGCGCGGCTACACGAAGCGCGACAAGATCATCAAATTCGCCGGCTGCTACCACGGCCACAGCGACTCGCTGCTCGTGGCCGCCGGCAGCGGCGCCCTCACGCATGGCCACCCCGACAGCGCCGGCGTCCCTGCCGCCTTCGCGCGCGAGACGATCGTCCTGCCCTACAACGACCAGGCCGCGCTCCAAGCCGCCTTCGCCGCGAACTCCGGCCAGATCGCGTGCGTCATCCTCGAACCCTACATCGGCAACGTCGGCTTCATCAAACCCGACGCGGGCTACCTTCAGTTCGTCCGCCAAATCACCGCCGCGCACGCCACCGTCCTGATCTTCGACGAAGTCATGACCGGCTTCCGCCTCGCGCGCGGCGGCGTGCAGGAACTCGAAAAAATCACGCCCGACCTCACGACGCTCGGCAAAATCATCGGCGGCGGTCTGCCCGTCGGCGCTTTCGGCGGACGCGCCGAGATCATGGACTACCTCGCGCCACTCGGCCCCGTCTATCAGGCCGGCACGCTCAGCGGCAACCCGCTCGCCATGGCCGCCGGCATCGCGTCGCTCAAGATGCTCGACGAGCTGAACCCCTACGCGCGCCTCGACGAGCTCGGCCGCCAGGTCGTCGACGCCGCGAAATCCGCCGCCGCCGCGAAAGGCATCCCGCTGCAAGCGCCGCAAGTCGGCTCGATGTTCAGCCTGTTTTTCACGCCCACGCCCGTGCGCGACATGCCGACGGCACTGACGTCCGACGCGAAACTTTTCGGTCGTTTTTTCCACGCGTGTCTCGACGGCGGCGTCTATTTGCC
Source organism: Opitutia bacterium (assembly GCA_016187945.1). Classification (GTDB taxonomy): domain Bacteria; phylum Verrucomicrobiota; class Verrucomicrobiia; order Opitutales; family Opitutaceae; genus Didemnitutus. Next base: position 203,448 of record JACPIT010000001.1, on the reverse strand, counting down.
GCCCAGCGCCTACGAATCGTGGTTCCTCAGCACCGCGCACGAAGGAAAAGCAATTACGCGGGCTTGCGAAGTCATCTCGAAGGCCCTTACGTCGCTCTAAGAAACGGCACTCCTGTGCCGTTATTTAGGGCAAACATGCGCTTTCTCCGCCTCCACGCCACCGCCGCCGACGCTTGCGCACTCGTCGTCGCCGCGTTGCTCCTCGCTCTCGCGGCGCACGCGCAGCCGGCCAACGCCCCGGTGCTCCCGCTGAGCGAGCTGCATCCCGGCATGAAGGGCGAAGTCTGGACCGTTTTCCGCGGCACCGAGTCGGAGCCGTTCGCCGTGCAAGTCACCGGCGTGCTCCAAAACGCGCTCGGCCCCGGCAAGAGCCTCATCCTCTGCGAACTCACCGACCCGCGCGTGCAGCCGATGGGCGCCGTCGCCGGCATGAGCGGCAGCCCGCTCTACATCGACGGCAAAATCGTCGGCGTCCTCTCCTACCAGATCCAACGCTTCGAGACCGTCCGCTATGCCGGCTTCACCCCCATCGCCGACATGCTCGAAGTCAGCGCGCTCCCCGCGAGCCTGCCCGCGCCTGCGACGACGCTGCCGATTCCCGTCAAATCCGGCCCGCGCGCGCGCGACGATCGCCCGGCGCAACGCGCGAGCGGCAGCGGCGATTTTCAACCTTTCCGTCCCGTCTTCTCGCTCGGCGGCATCGCGCCGCAAGTGGCCGAGGTGATGGCCCCACAATTCGAAGCGCTCGGCCTCAGTGCGAACACGCTCGGCGGCAATCTCGGCTCCGCCGCCACCGAGACGAGGGACGCGCCCGCGCCGGAGTTGAAACCCGGCGGCGTCGTCGCGGCTGCGCTCGCCGTCGGCGACGTGACGATGGCCGCGAGCGGCACCGTCTCGCACGTCGACGGCGCGCACGTCCTCGCCTTCGGTCACCCGCTCATGACGCTCGGCGCCACCGAAGTGCCGATGGCCGAGGCCGAGATCGTCACGATCCTCCCGAGCACGCTGAACTCGATCAAAGTCGCCAACACCGGCCGCGTGATCGGCACGTTTTCCCAAGACCGCCTTTCCGCGATCTACGGCGAAGTCGGCCGCATGCCGCATCTCGTCCCGGTCGAAATCGATCTCCCGGCGCGCCTCAACCGCAAGAGCCTCCACTTCTCCGTCATTCAGCACGAAATGCTGCTTCCCGCGATCGCCGCCACCGGCCTGACGCAAGCCGTGCTCGGCTCCAACGAGGCCGGTCTCACGCGCGGCTTCCGCCTTCGCGCCACCGTCGAATACGCCGGCCGGGAGCCGGTCGAGTTCAGCCGCCTCTATCCCGGCCCGCAGGGCTTCGCGCAGGGCGTCGGCGAGTTCACGCAAAATCTCCAGCAGTGGCTCTTCAATCCCTACGAGCGCACTTTCCCGGAAAAAATCCGCTTCGCCGTCGAGGAGACGAGCGAGACGCCCGTCGGCTACGTCGAACTCTTCCAAGTCTCCCGCGCCACCGCCGCCGCCGGCGAAAAGCTCACGGCCACGATCAGTTGGCGCGGTTTCCAAGCCGACAAGTCGATCGACACCGTCGAAATTCCCGTCCCCGCCGACTGGACCGGCAAGGAACTCGAAGTCGTCCTCGCCAACGGCCGCCAGCTCGACGAACTCACCGGCCGCTCGCGCTCCGTGAGCGTCAACCAGCTCCGCAACTTCGACGAATACCTCGGCATGCTCCGCGACGCGCGCGACGCCGACGGGCTCTACCTCGCCGTCGTCGAACGCACCGCCCTCTTCACCGACAACACCGCGACGACCGTCGAGCTGCCGAGTTCGTTCGAGCGCATCGCGCGCTCGGCCGACGCCTCGCGTTACCAGCGCCGCGACGCCGCGGTCCCGCTCTGGGAAACGCACCTGCTCCCCGGCCGCCTCTTCAGCGCGAACGCGCGCCGTCCGTTGAAGATCACGGATTGAAATGGATGAGTTCCCGCGTCCGCTGCCTGTCGTAGCGCCGGTCTTCGACCGGCGTTGTTTGCTATTCGCTCCGCCGGTCTGAGACCGGCGCTACTTTTCCCATGCGCCTCTTCACCGTTTTCGCGCTCGCTCTCGCCGCCGCCGCCACGCTCTCCGCCGACCCGCTCTCGAAATCGCTCGAGATCGATTTCTACCGCGAAGTCCCGAGCCGCAACCTGAAGGCGCTCGCCGTCCGCTCCGACGGCCGCCTGCTCGTCGGACCGACGCTTCGCGATCTGCCCGGCGCGATCCCGGCGGACCTGCTCTGGACGTTCGTGCGCGCCGGCGACGACAAGGCCTGGCTCGTCGGCACGGGCCCCGAGGGAAAAATCTTTCGCGTGAACACCGACGTGCGCACCGACTTCAAACCCGAGCTCGCCGCCGACCTCGACGCGACGCACGTCTTCGCCCTCTGCGCGCTCGACGGCGATGCGTTCCTCGCCGGCACGTCGCCCCAAGGCACGCTGTCACTCGTGCGCGGCGGCAAAGTCGTCGCCTCCGCCGTGCTGCCCGCCGATTCGGTTTTCGACATCGTGAAGCTCCCGGGAAAAACGCCGACCGCTCTCGTCGCCACCGGCAATCCCGGCCGCGTCTATCGTGTCGACCTCGAGAAATTCGCCGCCGCCGGCGAAGCGAAAACCAAGCTCACCGCGCCCGCCGACCTCGCGAAACACGGCCTGACGCTCTTCGGCGAGATTCGCGACCGCAACGTCCGCCGTCTCCTCCCGCTCGCCGACGGCCGCGTCATCGCCGGCTCCTCGCCGAAGGGCAACGTCTACGCGTTCCCCGCCGCCGGCGGAGCGCCGCTGCTGCTCCTCGAAAATCGCGACGCAGAGGTGACCGACCTCCTCGCCGATCGCGACGGCGCGTTCTACGCCGCCGTCACGCTCTCCGGCACCACGGGCGAAGCGCGCGTGAATCGCACGCCCGGCACGCCGCCCGCCGCCGCGGCGAAGCCCGACGAGGCGAACGACAACGATCCCGCGCGCACCGAAAAATTCACCGGCCGCGCACAGCTCGTTTATTTCCCCACCGACGCGCTCCCCGAAACCGTCGTCTCGCGCCCGAACACCGCGTTCTACCGCCTCGCGTGGCGCGACGACGCGAACGTCCGCTGGGTGCTCATCAGCGGCGGCGAGCAGGGCGAAATCGTCGCTTACTCCCCCGGCGAACGCCGCAGCCTCAACCTCGGCGCCGTCGCTTCCGCGCAAGTGAACGCGATTCTCCCGAGCCACGCCGGCGCCAGCGGCACGTTTCATCTGCTCCGCAACAACGCCGGCGGTCTCTCGCAGCTCAACTTCGCCGAATCGGTCGACCGCTCGCTCGAGACGCGCAAGCTCGACCTCGGCGTCGCCGCCGACCTCGGCCAACTCCGCCTCTCGCGCCTCGACGACGCCGCCGCGGACCGCGTGCGCGTCGCGCTGCGCACGAGTTTCGGCAGCGACGAACTCGAAGGCTGGGGTCCGTGGACCGATCTGAAACTCACCGACGGCGGCTGGTTTGCGCCCGGCTTGCGCGGCCGCTACGTGCAGCTCCGCGTGACGTGGCAGTTCAAGCTCGGCGCCGAGCCATCGATCGACAAAGCGACTTTGTTCTACCTCCCGCAGAATCGCCGCCCGCAGCTCACCGACTTCCGCATCTTCCCCGCCAACCTCGGCCTCGTGCCCGTGCCCGAGACCGGCGCCGTCAACCCGAGCATGACGCTCGGCCAGCTCCTCTTCCCGAGCCAGCGCGACGGCAAGGACGACGTTGGCAGCGGCAAACGCAAAGGCGGCCTGCTCAACAGCCCGGTCGTCCCCGCGCCCGGCGCGCAGATCGTTTACTGGACGCTCACCGACGCCGACGACGACAACGTCGCCGCGACCTTCTCGATCAGTCCCGAAGGCAAGGACGAGTGGACCGACCTCGCAATCGACACGCCGGATTCCTACGTGCAATTCGACATCGGCCATCTGCCCGAAGGTCGCTATCGCTCGCGGCTGATCGCCCGCGAGGAAGCCCCGCGCCCCGAGGCGCAACGCCTCAGCTACACCTTCGAAACCGACTACCTCACGGTCGACCGCACGCCGCCCGAAATCCTCGACGCCAATGTCGAACACGTCGCCGGCGCCTGGCGCGTTAGCATCGAAGGCCGAGACGCGCTCAGCCTGCTCGAAGGCGCCGAGTTCGTGCTCAACAACGGCGCGCGCGCCACGCTCGAACAACCGGCCGACGGCATCCTCGACAGCCGTCGCGAGACCTTTGTCGCCGAGTTCCTCGACGCCAAAGCCTCCGGCGCGACCTCGGTCGAGATCACGCTCTACGACAAATCCGGCAACAGCGTCGCCCGCCGCCTGCCGCTGAAGTAGCGGCGGTCGCGCAGTCGGCATTTCTTGCGCGCGGGACACAGGGTTCCGGCGGCGTCGTGGCGGAATTTGTTAGAATTTCGCCATCCGCGCCTCGCGAAAGCCTCACGGCCCCGCTACGCCAGACGACTCGATCCCGCGCGAAATTCGCTCCCTATTCCCGGGAAAACCATTCACGGTCGCCGCTTCATGGCTCTCCTCGGCAAACTCAACCGGCTCCGCATCGTGCGTTTCGCGACGCCCGGCTACTACCTCGACGGTGGCAGTCACGGCGAAATTCTCCTGCCGAGCCGCTACATCCCGGCCGGCACGACACCCGGCGATCAGATCGACGTGATGATCTACCGCGACACCGAGGACCGGCTCGTCGCGACGACCGAGAAACCCCTCGCCTACGCCGACGAGTGCGCCGCGCTGCGCGTCGTGAGCCTGACGCCGCGCATCGGCGTGTTTCTCGACTGGGGCCTGGAGAAAGACCTTCTGCTGCCGATTCGCGAGATGTCCGGCCCGGTGCAGCCAGGCGACAAAATCGTCGTGCGCGTGATGGTCGATCCGCACACGGACCGCCTGATCGCCACCGCGCGCTTCAACCGCTTCCTGAACAAGACACCCGCGCCCTACCACGAAGGCGAATCGGTCCGCCTGCTGGTCGCGAGCCGCAGCCCGATCGGCTACAACATGGTCGTGAACAACGCGCACACCGGCCTGCTCTATCACACGGACCTCGGCGGGCGCACCCTCGCGATCGGCGAGTTGGTCGAAGGCTACATCCGCGCGATCCGGCCCGACGGCAAACTCGACCTCGCGCTCGGCAAAGCCGGCTATCGGCGCATCGCCGCGCTCACGGACCAAATCCTCGCCGCACTCGAAGCGAAAGGCGGCAGTCTGCCTTACGGCGACAACAGCATTCCCGAAGAAATCCGCGATGCGTTCGGCGTGAGCAAAAAAGCGTTCAAGCAAGCCATCGGCGCGCTCTATCGCGATCGCCGCATCGTGATCGAGCCGCGCGGCATCCGCCTCGCCGGCCCCGCGGACCGGCAGTAACGCACGCTGGCGGCACCGTCCAGGCAGCCTGTCCTGACGACACGAGGCGGGCTCTAGCGGCCGTCCTCGGCCGGCGGGCGGTGGATCGGCAGGTGGACTTGCACGGTCGTGCCCTCGCCCACGGCACTGGCGAATTTCAGTTCGCCGTCGAGGCGGTGAAGGGCCTGCCGGACGACCGCGAGCCCGAGGCCGAGTCCCTGTTGCTCGAACTTGCGTCGGTCGAACTGCCGGAACATCCCGATCGCCTGTATCTGGGAAGCGGTCAGGCCGCGGCCGCGGTCGATGAAGGTCAGCGTCAAGCGGCCCGCATCTTCGGCGACGTTCACGCGCACCGGGCTGCCGCGCGGGGAAAATTTCAGCGCGTTGTCCGTGAGTTCGTCGACGATCACGGTGAGATCGTCCGGGGTCGCTCGCAGCGGCGCGGGGGATAGTTCGAGCACGACGTCGGCCGTGCGTTCGCGGCGCACGGCGGCCGTGCGCACGCCGCGAGCGATCACCTGCCCGACCGAGGCGGCCGCGAGCGTTTCCACGGAACTGTTCGAGTCGCCGGCGCCGAGTCCGAGCACGGCGAGGTAATTGCGCAGCGTGCGGTGGAGGCGCTCGCCCGAGCGGAGAATGTGGTGGGCGGCCGAGTGCGCGTCGTCCTGGTTTTTCGTCCGCGATTCTTCCGCGAGCATTTCGGAAAATCCGATGATGCCGCCCAGCGGCGTGAACAGTTCGTGCGGCAGGGTTTCGCCGAGACTCGCGCGCAGCTCGCGCAGCAGCCTTTCCTCGGCGCGGCGTTGGTGTCCGGCGCGCTCCAGGCGTGCGGCGACGCAGTTCGCCAGCGTGTCGAGCGTGAAGGGTTTCAGGAGAAAATCGTCGGCGCCGAGGTCCATCCCCGCGCGGGGCTGCGCGTGCATCGCATTGCCGGTCATGAGGACGATCTGGCAATCGGCGAGCGCGGGATCGGCGCGGAAATCGCGCAGGAGCTGGTGCCCGTTTCGCCGCGGCATGTTGATGTCGCAGAGCAAAAGATCGGGCCGCTGTCGGCGCGCCTGCTCCATCGCGTCGGCGGCGTTGGCGGAGCACACGGCGCGGTAGCCGCGCGACTCGAGTCCGGCCGCGAGCGTGGCGGCGAGCGGGAGATCGTCTTCGACGATCTGGATGAGCGACATCCGGGTGGGTTGCGGCGCGATCATCGCCGGCTCTTCGTGTGATCGCGCGGGGAAGTTGAAAGCGGACGCGTTCATGTCGGGGCGGCATGCGGCACTTCGGGCGGCGGGAACACGATGCGCAGGCGCGTCCCGCGGCCCACCGCGCTGTCGAGTTCGATCGTGCCGCGGGACTGCTCGGTGAGATATTGCACCGTCGCCAGGCCGATGCCGGAGCCGCGACCGGCCGGTTTCGTCGTGAAGAAGAGACGGAAGAGCTGGCGCTGGGTGTTCGCGTCCATGCCGCGGCCGTTGTCCTCGACTTCGAGAAACCGCGGTTGGCGATGCGGAGCGGCCTCGCCCACCGCTCCGACGCGGACGACAATCCGGCCGTCCTCGGTGGTGGCGTCGCGCGCATTCAGCACGAGGTTGATGAGGATTTGGTCGATGTGCGCCGGATCGGCGAACACCGGCAGCGGGAGCGACGGCAGGGCGCAGACCAGTTCGCGCGCGAGGACTTGTTGCAGCAGGCGGAGCGTGTCTTGCACCCGCGCGACGAGGTCGAACTCGCGCGGCTGGGCCTCGGGCGGGCGCGACAAGTTGCGCAACTGGCCGCAGAGCGAACTCGCGGCGTCGCAGGCATGCAGCATCGGATCGACGTAGCGGGCGATCTCCGGTTCCTGGCCGTGCTTCTGGCGCAGCAACCCGGCGTTCAGCAGCACGAGCGTGATGAGATTGCTGATCTCGTGCACGGCCGACGCCGCGAGTTCGCCTTGCGCGACGAGACGCTGCAATTCGCGCAGCCGCTCCGGCGCGATGCTGGCGGCGCCTTGCAGCGCCGAGAAGCGACCGGAGCCGGCGGCCGGCTTGAGAGTGGACGATGCGGTGGCGGAATCGGGTGGCATGCGACTCATTCTTTCGGAGGGACGGCCGCAGATCGCGGCAGGAGGTTTCGCCGCGTCGCGTAGAGCGGAAGCTGGGTGGCGCGGTGCAGGCCGAATTTCCGCAGCAGGCGACTGCGGTGGTTGGCCACGGTGTAGAAGCTGACGCCTAGCGCCTTCGCGATCTCGCGCGAGGTCAGCCCTTGGACGACGTAGCTCAACACGGTTTGCTCCCGGCGTGTCAACGGACGCGGGCGCGGAAGATCCGGCGCGGGCTGTTCGATCACCAGGCCTTTGAGCATGGTCGCGACCTCCGAGCCGAAATAGGTGCGCCCTTCCGCGACGGCAAACACGGCGGAGCGGAACTCCTCGAGACGCGCCGTTTTGTCGACGAGGCCGACCGCGCCGATCTCCAGCGCCTCGCGCACGATTTCCGGCGTCAGATTGCCGGAGCACACGAGCACCTTCGGCAGCGGGCCCTTCGCCCGGATTTTTCTCATCAACGAGAGCCCCGAGGCGTCGGCGAGCACGAGGTCGAGGATCAGCACGTCCGGGTTGTGTTGCTCGCAGAGTCTCAGCGCGTCGGCCTCGCCGAAGGATCGGCCGACCACCACGAAACCGGGCAGCGAGTTAACCACTTCGGCAAACAACTGGCTCAGCATCGTATGGTCTTCGACGATCAAAACGCGGCAGACCTTCGCAGCTTTATCGGAGGGGCGTATCATCCGCCCGCACTTCTGCTAAAACAGCACTAATTATCTATAAAATAGTGAGTTAGGCCGACAAAATAAGGAGTATTCCTGCGCGCTAGATAGCTCAGATGAGTCACTTTTCGTCCGGGAAACCCAAGAGGCGGCGCCACGGCCATTCGCGCGGCGGCGGGGACGTTCTGCAGTGAACGCGGGAGTCCCGTCCCAACGCGGACATTTCACGGCGTAGCGGAAACCGTGAGGTTTTCGCGCCTCGGCAGCGGCGAAATTCTCACGCATTCCGCTACCACGCCGCGTCGCGTGCTTCGCTCTGCGGGTGAAACGTCCGTCCTAAGCCCGCGGGTGCGCCTTGGCGTAGATTTCTTTCAGCCGCGCGACGCTCGTGTGCGTGTAGATTTGCGTCGTCGCGAGGTTCGCGTGGCCGAGCAGTTCCTGCACCGCACGCAGGTCGGCGCCGGAGTTCAGCAGGTGCGTGGCGAAGGAATGCCGGAGCTTGTGCGGCGAGAGATCCATGGGCAGCTCGGCGAGCGCGAGGTAGCGCTTCACGAGCAGTTGCACGGCGCGCACGGTCAGGCGCTCGTGTCGCGGGGTGATGAGCACAGGACTGCCCGGTTTCGCCGCCGGATCGAAGTCGTCGCGGAATTTTTGCAGCACCGCCATCGCGACCGCGCCGAGCGGGCAGATGCGCTCCTTCCGGCCTTTGCCGAGCACGCGCGCGCTGCCGGCGCCGAAGTCGATCGCGCCGTAGTTGAGGCCGACAAGCTCGCTCACACGCAATCCGCCGCCGTAGAGCAGTTCGAGCACGAGCCGGTCGCGCCAGGCCGTGAATTTGTCCGCCTCTCCCCGCTCGAGCAGTTTCTGCGGTCCGGCGAGCAGCGTGGTGACTTGGGTTTCGGTCAGAAATTTCGGGAGCGTCTGCTGGAGTTTCGGCAGCGGCACGCCCGTGAATGGATTTCGCGCGAGCCGACCGCGACGCTGCCAGTAGCGGAAGAACATGCGCAGGCCGGACACGTGATTGTGCAGCGTGCGGCGGCTGAAGCGCCGCTGCCCTTCGATCACGAAGTCGCGCATGTCGCGGGTCGTGAGCCCGGCAAGTCCGCGCTGCCAACGTGCGTCGATTTGCGCCCAGGCATAGAAATCCTCGAACGCCTGCCGGTAGTTGCGGACCGTGTAGGCGGAGTAGCGCCGCTCCTTCGCGAGGAAATCCAGAAATGGCTCGAGCCACTCGCCCGCCACCTCGGGCGGGATTTTCGGCGCGGGCGCTGGGGTGTCTTCGACCATCGCGCTCAGGCCCCGGCGCTCACTCGCGCCTCGACCTCGCGCATCACGCGATCGCACTCGCGACGCAGCGCCATCTCGGGATCGATGCCGCGCGCGCGACACGCCGCGGCGATCTCGAACAGTTCACGGCCGACCGCATCTGACGTGAGCGCGCCGCTGCGGCGCTGGATCGCGGCCGCGTTGACCACGCCATCCGCGGGCAGCTTCTGTTTTTCGATGCGCTTGGCGAGATCCTCGGCGAACATCAGTGCGGGGAGCCGCGGCGGCAGCTTCTTGAAAACTTGCGACTCGCTCTTTCCCGCGGCGGCTTTCTCCTGCGCCTTGATGCCCTCCCACACGTCGATCACCTCGTCGGCGTTGCCGGCGGTGGCATCGCCAAATACGTGCGGGTGGCGGCGGACGAGTTTCTCGTTGATCTCGCGTGCCACGTCGTCGAAGTCGAAATCGCCCCGCTCCGCCGCGAGCTGCGCGTGAAACACGACCTGGAGCAGCACGTCGCCGAGCTCTTCGCGCATGTGCGGGACATCACCGCGATCGATCGTGTCGAGCAGTTCGCTGCATTCGTCGATCAGGTGCCGGGCGAGGGTTTGGTGGGTTTGCTCGCGGTCCCAAGGGCAGCCGTCCGGAGCGCGGAGGCGGGCCATGGTGCGGCGCAAGTCGTCGATGGCGCTCATTTGAGGCGTTTGCAGTAACCACGAAAGACACGAAATACACCAAAAAAGCCGGGGAATTTTCTGTTCCTTTTCGTGGGTTTCGTCTGTTTCGTGGTGCTTCCCTCATGGACAAACTGGCCGAAATCATGGCGCACAAGCGGCGCGAAATCGCTCCGCTCCTCCGACCGGTATTCGAAGAGGAATTGGCGCGCCTCAACGGCTCGCGGCCGCCCGTGCCGTCGTTCGCCACCGCGCTGCGCCGCGGCGACGGCAAGCTCGCCGTCATCGCCGAGATCAAGCGCCGCTCGCCCTCCGCCGGTGCGATCAGCGAGAACACGCGGGCGGTCGATCAGGCCAAGCGCTACTTCGCCGCCCGCGCGAGCGCGCTGTCGGTGCTGACCGACGAGAAATTCTTCGGCGGCCGCATGACGGACCTCGAGGAGGTCACGCAGTTTTTCCAGCAGCAGGTGCCGGCGCTGCCGTGCCTGCGGAAGGATTTCATGGTGCACCCGGTGCAGGTGCTGCAGGCGCGCGAAGCCGGCGCGAGTGCGATCCTCATCATCGTGCGCGCGCTGGACGACTCGGAGATTTCTCAACTCCACGCCAGCGCCAAGGCCGCGGGCATGGCCGCGCTGTTCGAGATTCACGACGAGAAAGACCTGGAGCGGGCCGTGAAACACGGCGCCGCGATCATCGGCGTGAACAACCGCGACCTTGCGATCTTCAAGTGCGACCTCGCGCTCTCGGAGCGACTCATCCCGCAATTTCCGAAGGACGTCATCGCCGTGAGCGAGAGCGGGATTTTCACGGCACGCGACGCCGCGCGTGTCCGCGCTGCGGGCGCGCAAGCCGTGCTCGTCGGCGAGGCGCTGATGCGCGCGGACGACCCGGCGGTGTTGATCCACGAATTTTCCACGGCATGAGCACCACCAAACAATTTCCCTGCGAACCGCGCACGCCCGTCGGCGGCCTCCTCTACTTCGGCCGCATGCTCGACAAGATCCGCAAGCACGCGCGCGGAGAGTTGCGCGACGAATACCTGCCGAACATGGGCAAGGGCATGGACAGCCGCCTGTGCAATTTTCTGCATGTCGACTACGCGGTGCTCAAGGACTTCACGCTCGCCGGCTCGAGCGACGAACAGGTTTTCGAGTGGTGCGCGCAACAAGGCCGCCGCCTCAACGCCGACGACGTCATCATCTGGAACGATTTCGTCAGCAAACGCGGCTGGAACGACCAGGCGACGCCCGTCCTCGAGAAGCAGAAAGCCGAATCCGGCGTCGGCCATCGCGCGGACTTGCGGACGTTCTTCGAGTTCTGGGACGTCGACGAAGGTCGCAAGCCTTGAGGCATGCCGCTCACGCTCACCGGCACTCGTGAACTCCTCGCGCGCCTCGGTCATTCGCCGAAGCGTTTTCTCGGGCAGAATTTTCTCGTCGACGGCAACATCGTCCGCAAATCCGTCGAGCTCGGCGCGGTCGCGCCCGGCGACACCGTCGTCGAAGTCGGCCCCGGCCTCGGCACGCTGACCTCGGCGCTGCTCGCGGCGGGCGCGGAGGTGTTCGCCGTCGAGAAAGACGCCACGATGGCCGCGCACCTGCGCGCCACGCTCGCGGTCGAGCATCCGGGCAGACTCCACCTGATCGAGGAGGACGCCGTCGCGCACCCGATCGCCGATCTGCCGGCCGAGCGCGCGGCAAATTTCAAGATCGTCGCCAACCTCCCCTACGCGATCTCCACGCCATGGATGGACGCCGTGCTCGGCGGGCCGCTGCCGCAGCGCATGGTCCTGATGCTCCAGCAGGAGGCGGCCCAGCGCTACGTCGCCGAGCCGGGCACGAAACAGTTCGGCGCGATCTCAATCTTCGTGCAGTCGGCCTTCCTGACCGACCGAGGTCACAAGGTTCCCGCTTCGTGTTTTTTCCCCGCACCCGACGTCGAGTCCTACCTGCTCAACCTCGCGCGGCGCCCGGAGCCGTTCATCTTCGCGCCGGCGGTGAAACGGGTGATTCGCGAGTGTTTTCAGCAGCGGCGGAAGCAGATCGGCTCGCTCTTGCGCGGCAAATTGTCCGACGGCGGCGCCGCGTGGCTGGCGCTCCTGCCCGAAGCCGGCCTCGATGCCCGCGCGCGGCCTGAGCAGATTCCCGTGGCACTCTGGCAGCGGTTGCGCGTCTAACGCTTCGGTCGCTCCGTCGCGCGCGGCCCGTCGCGCGGCCTTTCCGACCGCCATCCCCTCCCGTCATGCCCGCGCTTGAAATCCGGCTCCGCACCCGCACAGTCGAAAGCTTCGTGGTCCCCACTACGCGCATCCGCCGCCTCGCCGCCTGCTGCCTCGGCTTGCTCGCCTTCGCGTCGGCGCGCGCCCAAGTCGCCACGCCTCCGCCGTCGCTCTACGGCGAAATCAAGGGCACCCACTACGTCGCGCCGGCCGGCCGGTTTCGCATGACGATCCCCGTGCTGCCCGAGCTCGGCGGCCAGATTCACGACACGGAAAACGTCGTGACGTTCGACGACCCCGTGAGCACGCACGTGAGCGTCGCGTGCTTCCCGCTCGATCTGTCGAACAAGTGGGAACTCGATACGCGCGGCATCCGCGACTACCTCGAGCATTTCTTCAAGGAATTCGTCTTCCCGGATTTTGCCCAGCGCTTCCCCGGCGCGAGCAACGAGGCGAGCCTCTACAGCCCGCAGCTCCGCGACGGCGCGCTCTTCGTCTTCTCGCTCCTGCCCGGCGGCTCGGCGTTCGAGTCGCGCGCCAGCGTGCTCGACGCCCCGGCGAACGCCCCCGCCGTCGCCAAGCGCGGCACGCTGGTTTTCGTCCAGAACAACTGCATCTTCATCCTCACCTCCGAGCTCGCCGAGCGCGTCACACAGCGCTCCGCGTTTCAGAAGACCCCGGAGCAGGAAAACGAAATCCTCCGCGCGCGACTCGTCGAGCTGGCGAACCGCATCCAGGTGCCGAAGACGATCGGCGCCGCCCGCTGACCCGCAAACTTTTCGCATGAAATCCCCCGCCACGCTCGTTCTGTCGCTTATGCTCGCTGTCTCGCTTCCCGCCCAATTCGACCTCGCCACGCCGAAGGCCCCCGTCGCCACCAAGAAACCGAAGGACGTCACCGTCCACGAGGACAAGCGCATCGACGACTACTTCTGGCTCCGCGAAAAAGAGAACCCCGAGGTGAAAACCTACCTCGAGCAGGAGAACGCCTACACCGAGGCCGCGCTGGCGCCCGCGAAGGAGTTGCGCGCCGCGCTCTTCAAGGAAATGCGCGGGCGCATCAAGGAAGACGACACCGGCGCGAAAGTCCCCTACCTTGGCTGGCTCTACTACACGCGCACCGAGAAGGATAAACAGTATCCGATCTTCTGCCGCATCGCCGATCTGCCTGGCGCCGCCGAGGAAATCATCCTCGACCTCAACAAACTCGGCGAAGGCAAACCCTACGTCGCCATCGGCCACTACCGCGTCAGCGACGACGGCACGCGTCTCGCCTACTCGATCGATTGGACCGGCTACCGCCAATACGAGGTCTACGTCATGGACCTCGCGACAAAGCAACTTGTCCCGCAACAAATCGGCAAGGTCGCCGACCTCGAGTGGGGCGCCGGCCACGACGTCCTCTACTACGTCACCGAAAACGAAGCGAAACGCTCCGACAAACTTCACCGCTGGACGCTCAGCGCCGCCGCGCACGAACTGCTCCGCACGGAAAACGACGAACTCTACAACATCGACGTCGCCAAGTCGCAGGACGGCCGCTGGCTCTTCAGCACCGCCGAGAGCAAAGTCACCGCCGAAGTCTTCGCGCTCCCCGCCGCCGACGCGAAGGGTGCCTTCCGCTCGCTCCAACCGCGCATCGAAGACGTGAAAGTCCAAGCCGAGCACCACGGCGACCATTTCTACTTCGTCACCAACCGCGACGCGAAGAACTACAAAGTCGTCCGCGCGCCCGAGTCCGCCCCGACGCAGACCGAGGACGTCATCCCCCACAACCCGGCCGTGAAGATCGAAGGCCTCACCCCGCTCGCACGCTACCTGGTGATCGAGGAACGCGAGAACGGCCTGCCGCACCTGCGCGTCTACAATTTCGCCGACGGCAAATCCGCCCGCCTCGACATGCCCGAGGCCGCCTACGAAGTCAGCGAGAGCAGCAACTGGCAGTTCGACACCGACGAATTCCGCTTCGAATACCAGTCGATGGTCCGCCCGCGCTCGACGTTCTCCGCCAATCTCGCCACCGGCCAGCGCACGCTCGTGAAGCAGCAGGAAGTCCTCGGCGGCTTCGATCCGAAAAACTACCGCGCCGAACGCATCTGGGCCACGATGCGCGACGGCGTGAAAGTGCCGCTCTCGATCGTCTACCGCGCCGACATCGACCGCTCGAAGCCGCAACCGTTCTGGCTCTACGGCTACGGTTCCTACGGCATCAGCATGCCGATCACTTTCAGTGGCAACCGCCTCAGCCTCCTCGACCGCGGCGTCGTTTTCGCCATCGCGCACATCCGCGGCGGCGGCGAACTCGGCGAAGAGTGGCGCGAAGCCGGCCGCATGGAAAAAAAGATGACCACGTTCAACGATTTCGTGGACTGCGCACAGTGGCTCGTGGACAACAAGTGGACCACGCCGACGCAACTCGTCACCTCCGGCGGCAGCGCCGGCGGCCTGCTCATGGGCGCCGTGCTCAACCAGCGTCCCGATCTTTTCAAGGCCGCGCTCGTCGTCGTCCCGTTCGTCGACGTGCTCAACACCATGCTCGACGCCACGCTCCCGCTCACCACCGAGGAATACGTCGAGTGGGGCAACCCGAACATCCGCGAGCAATACCTCTGGATGCGCGCCTACAGCCCCTACGACAACCTGAAGCCCGCTTCCTACCCGAACGTCCTCGTCAACGTCTCGTTCTACGACAGCCAGGTGCCGTATTGGGAAGGCGCCAAATACCTCGCGAAGCTCCGCACGCTCAATCAAGCGAAAGGAACCGCCACGCTTCTCCACACGAACTTCGGCGCCGGTCACGGCGGCGCCTCCGGCCGTTACGACGCCCTGCACGACACCGCACGCGACTACGCGTTTTTTCTGAGTGCCTTGGGCCTCGCCAAATAATTGGAGGGCCCGGCTCCCGCCGGGCCGCGAAGAACGATGAAACTCCCACTCTCGTTTGCCCTGCTCGCGTCCGCGGCCTCCGCCCTCGCGCAAACCTCCGCGCCCATGAAACCCTTCGGTCTCGTCATCCACGGCGGCGCCGGCGTCATCGAGCGCAAAGCCATGTCGCCCGAACTCGACGCCGAATACCGCGCCACGCTCCAGCGCGCGCTCGACGCCGGCTATGCGGTCTTGGAGAAAAACGGCCCCGCACTCGACGCCGTGATCGCCGCTGTCACGGTCATGGAGGACTCCCCGCTCTTCAACGCCGGCAAGGGCGCCGTGCTCAACGCCGACGGTTTCTGCGAGATGGATGCCGCGATCATGAACGGCGCCACGCTCCAAGCCGGCGCCATCGCCGGCGTGCAACACATCAAAAACCCGCTGCACCTCGCGCGCGACGTCATGGAGAAATCCAAGCACGTCTTCCTCATCGGCGACGGCGCGGAGAAATTCGCCGAGTCACTCGGCTACGAGCATACGCCGCGCGAGTATTTCCAAACCGATTTTCGCCGCCAACAGCTCGAGCGCGCCAAGCAACTCGAAGCCAAGAAAGACAACGGCACCGCCTCCGTCCCCCTCGGTCCCGCCTCGCCCGGTGGACTCCGCGACGAGCACTTCAAGCGCGAGCAAAAATACGGCACTGTCGGCTGCGCCGCGCTCGACCAGCACGGCGACCTCGCCGCCGGCACTTCTACCGGCGGCATGACGAACAAGAAATTCGGCCGCGTCGGCGACGTCCCTGTGATCGGCGCCGGCACCTACGCCAACAACGCCACCTGCGCCGTCAGCTCGACCGGCTGGGGCGAGTTTTTCATCCGCAGCGTCGTCGCGCACGACATCTCCGCCCAGATGGAATACCAGGGCAAAGACCTGCGCGCCGCCGCCGCCGCGACCCTCGCCAAAGTCGCCAAACTCGGCGGCGACGGCGGCGTGATCGGCATCGATGCGCGCGGCAACGTGATGACCGATTTCAACTCCGAAGGCATGTATCGCGCTTACCACATCGCCGGCCAGCCGCCCGTCGTCGCGATCTACGGCGACGAACCGCGCTGAAAATTTCCCCGCCGTCGCCCCACGACTTCCCGCATGACCAAACGCGCTCTGCTCGATCAACTCCTCGCCCACCTCACTGCCGAGTTGGAAGCGATGACCCAAGCCGCCCTCGCCACGCACGCCGAGGCGACGGACGACGAGAATAAGGCCGAGGACAAATACGACACGCGCGGCCTCGAGGCCTCCTACCTCGCCCACGGCCAGTCGAAGGCCGCCGAAGAAGCCGCACAGGCCGTCGCGCAATTTCGCGTGCTCCCCGTCCGCGATTTCGCCGCCGCCGACCCGATCGGCCTCGGCGCGCTCGTCACGCTCGAAGGCAAGGCGGGTAAATCCCGCTACTTCATCGGCCCGCGCGCCGGTGGCACCGAGGTGGCCGTGGACGGCGGGTCCGTGATGGTCGTCACCCCGCAGTCGCCGCTCGGCCGCCAGTTGCTGGGCCGCAAGCAAGGCGACGTGCTGCTGCTCGACGTCGGCGGGCGAAAAGCGGAGAACCAGATCGCGGTGGTTGCCTGAGCCGCCGTGTCGGGCGGCGCACCACACCAGCCGCAAAAATCCGCCATCGGGAAGAAATCCCGATTTCCCTCTATCGCGACTCGAGGAAAGGAGGTATCTTTCCGGTGTTCCCCAGCGCAATGCCCGTCACCTTATCGCCTGCGGAGGATCGCGCGCGTCTGCTCATCGACGCGGTGCAACGCCTGTCGACTTGCCGGACCGTCAGCGAGATCGTCGAGATCGTGAAACACACCGCGCGCGTCGGCGCGAACGCCGATGGCGCGAGCTTCGTCCTGCCCGACGGCGATCTGTGCTACTACGTCGACGAGGACGCCATCGCCCCGCTTTGGAAAGGGCGCCGCTTTCCGATGGCGCACTGCGTCAGCGGTTGGGCGATGCAGCATCGCGCCGCCGTCGTGATCCCCGACGTGCGCACGGATGTGCGCGTGCCGCAGGACGCCTATCGCGCCACCTTCGTGCGCTCGCTGGTGATGGTGCCGATCCGCAGCCGCGAGCCGTTCGGCGCGATCGGCGTTTATTGGGCGGAACCGCGCGAACCCGATCGCGCCACGGTTGACTGGCTCCAGGCCCTCGCCGACGCCACGTGCGCCGGGCTCGAAGCCGTGCGCGCGTTGCGCGAGATCGACGAGCTGAAGAACAGCGCCTCGCCCTTCATCGCCCAACGCGGCACGCCCGTCCGCATGTGCGCTTGGACGCGCCGACTCTGGCACAACGGCCAGTGGCTCTCGATCGAAGCCTACCTCCACGACCGCTTCGGACTCGATGTCAGCCATGGCATTTCCGAAGACGCCTTTCGCACCGTCACGGGCGGCCTCGTCCCGCCCCCGTCGCCGTCCGATCGCGACACCTCCGCACCGGATTGAGCGAGCGACGCGCCTTGCGTCAGGTGCACACCGTCGAGATCAACTGCTCGTTCCACTCGCTCCAACGTCCGGAATACTACCGCCGCTGGCACGACGAGACGTCCGACGATTTCATGTTCTCCGTGAATGGCGGTCGCTACCTCACGCACCTCCTCCGCCTCAACGAACCTGAGGAGCCGCGGGCCAACTTCTTCCGCCTCCTGCGTGCTCGCGCTCGGCGCGAAGCTCGGCCCGATCCGCCGCCCGAGATTACAGCCGACGCGCACCCGCTGCTCGCCGCCGCGCGCCAACGCTGGCCCGGTTACGGTCGCCGCACCCTGCGTGCCGCGCGCGCAACCGCACCTGCCTCGCGACGCAAAGCCACGCGAGCAAAATAACGCCGCGGGGACTTTCCCCTTGCTGGCGTTTTCGCGGGTGCTGAACTCGGCAGTTCACTCGCATGTCCGCCACTCCGGATCTTCCCAATCCCGACCACGTGCTCCGCCTCGCGGAGGAACTGAAACTCAAGGTGCATCAGGTCGCCTCGACCGCGCAGCTCCTCAAAGGCGGCGCGACCGTGCCCTTCATCTCGCGTTACCGCAAGGAGGTGACCGGCGAACTCGACGAGGTGCAGGTCACCGCCATCCGCGACGGCCTCGAACGCATGGAGCAGGTCGACGCCCGCCGCGGCGCGATCATCGCTTCCCTTCAGGAGCGCAATCTCCTCACTGACCAGCTCAAAGCCGCCCTCGGCGCCGCCGACACGCTCACCCAGCTCGAGGACATCTACCTGCCCTTCCGTCCGAAAAAGCGCACCCGCGCCACCATCGCGAAGGAGAAAGGCCTCGAAGCCCTCGCCGAACTCATCTGGACGCAAGACCCGGCGAGCGACATCGCCGCCGCGGCCGCCGCGCTCGTCGGCCACGAATACACCCTCGACGACGGCAAGAACACCAAAGGCAAGATCGAGACCGCCGACGAAGCCCTCGCCGGCGCGCGCGACATCCTCGCCGAACGCATGAGCGACGATGCCACCGTGCGCGAGAAGCTCCGCACGATTTTCCGGGAGCAGGCCGTCGTTTCCTCGAAAGTGATGTATGGCAAGGAAACCGAGGGCGCGAAGTTCAAGGACTACTTCGATTGGAGCGAACCGCTCGCCAAGGCTCCGTCGCACCGCATCCTCGCCATGCGCCGCGGCGAGAACGAGTCGTTCCTCATCATGCGCGTCACGTTGCCCGACGAGCTCGCCGCGCAGGCCGTCGTCGAGTTGCACTTCGCGAAAAACACCTCGCCGGCCGCCGCGCAAGTCCGCCTCGCCGCCCAGGACGCGTTCAAGCGCCTCCTCGCGCCTGCGATGGAGACCGAGATGCGCATCGAGTCGAAGAAGCGCGCCGACGAGGCTGCGATCAAAGTCTTCGGCGAAAATCTCCGCGAACTCCTCCTCGCCGCGCCGCTCGGCCAGCGCGCCGTGATGGCGATCGACCCCGGCTTCCGCACCGGCTGCAAGACCGTGCTGCTCGACCGCCAGGGCAAGCTCCTGCACAACGACGTCATCTTCCCCGACCGCTCGCCCGCCGAGGCGAAGGACAAGCTCAAGGGCTTCGTCGAGTTCTTCAAAGTCGAAGCCATCGCCATCGGCAACGGCACCGCCGGCCGCGAGACGGAAGCCTTCGTGCGCACGCTCGGCCTGCCGCCGTCGATCCCCGTCGTGATGGTCAACGAGTCGGGCGCGTCGATCTACTCCGCCAGCGAAGTCGCGCGCGAAGAGTTCCCCGATCACGATCTCACCGTCCGCGGCGCCGTCTCGATCGGCCGCCGTCTGATGGACCCGCTCGCCGAACTCGTGAAGCTCGACCCGAAATCCATCGGCGTCGGCCAATACCAGCACGACGTCGACCAGTCCGCCCTCAAGCGCTCGCTCGACGACCGCGTCGTCTCGTGCGTCAACGGCGTCGGCGTCGAGGTGAACACCGCCTCGAAACAGCTCCTCTCATACGTCTCCGGCCTCAACGCCGCCACTGCCGCCGCGATCGTCGCGCGCCGCAACGAGAAGGGCGCCTTCAAGTCACGCGCCGAGCTCCTCGAAGTCCCGCGCCTCGGCCCGAAGGCCTTCGAACAGGCCGCGGGCTTTCTCCGCATTCGCGACGCCGCGCACCCGCTCGATTCGAGCGCCGTGCACCCTGAGCGTTACGCGCTCGTCGAGAAAATGGCCGCCGATCTCGGCGCGACCGTCGCCGACCTCATGCGCGACGAGAAACTCCGCAAGCGCATCAAGCTCGAGAGCTACGTCACGGCCGAAGTCGGCCTGCCGACGCTTAAGGACATTCTCGCCGAACTCGCCAAACCGGGCCGCGACCCGCGCGAGAAGTTCGAAGCGTTCAGTTTCCAGGAAGGCGTGAGCAAACCCGAGGACCTCAAGCCCGGCATGAAACTCCCCGGCATCGTCACGAACGTCACGGCGTTCGGCGCGTTCGTCGACGTCGGCGTTCACCAGGACGGCCTCGTGCACGTCTCGCAGCTCGCCGACTCCTTCGTGAAAGAGCCCGCCGAGGTCGTGAAGCCCGGCCAGAAAGTCATGGTGACCGTGACCGAGGTCGATCTGCCGCGCAACCGTATCGCCCTCTCGATGCGCAGCAACCCGCAGCTCGGCCCGCGCACGCCGCAAACCGCCGGCGCCCGCCCCGGTGGCGGCAACGGCCCGCGTCCCGGCGGCGGAGGCGGTTTCAATCGCGCCCCCGCCCCGCTCCCGAAGTCCAACCAATCGCTCAACTCCGACTGGTTCTCGGCCGCGCTGAACAAGAAGAAGTGAGCGCGGCCCACGCAGCTCCGTGGGCCAGCGCGCTCGCGCGCGCCCAATCCGCGCCCGCAAGCGGGCTGCCCACGAACGCCAGCCCATGATCCCCTGGGTCGCCGCCACGCTGCTCTCGGCCTTCTTCCTCGGTCTCTACGACCTCGGGACGAAACACGCCGTGCGCGACAACGCCGTGCTGCCCGTCCTCTTCTTCGCGAACCTCTGCAGCGCCACCGTCTGGGGCGCGCTGATCGCGATCGATCGTGCCGGCTCCGGCGGTGGCGCGTTGCCGGCGATTCTGCACGTCGCACCGATGACGGGCGTGCAGCATTTTCAGATTTTTCTGAAATCGCTCATCGTCGGCGTGTCGTGGGTCTGCAGTTACTTCGCCGTGAAACATCTGCCGGTGTCGATCGCCTCGCCGATCCGCGCCACCGGTCCCGTATGGACGCTCCTCGGCGCGCTGCTCGTGCTCGGCGAGCGTCCGAGCGGTCTCGAAATGCTCGGCGTCGCGGTAACGCTCGCGTCGTTCGTCGGTCTCGGCTTCGCCGGCGCGCGCGAGGGCATTCATTTCCATCGCGACAAATGGATCTGGTGGCTCGTCGGCGGCACGCTCACCGGCGCGCTGAGCGGGCTCTACGACAAATTCCTGCTCGGCCGCCAAGGCTTCACCGCCGCCACGGTGCAGGCATGGTTCGCGATCTACCTCGCCCTGCTCTTTCTGCCGCTCGCGCTCGCGTGGAAATTCCGGCTTTGGCAGCGCAACGTTTTCCACTGGCGCTGGAGCATCCTCGTCATTTCGTTCGGCTTGCTCGTGGCGGATTTCCTCTATTTCGACGCCCTGCGCAATCCCGACGCGCTCGTCTCGCTCGTGTCGAGTCTGCGCCGCGGCAGCACGCTCGTCGCCTTCGCCGGCGGCTTGTGGCTCTTCGGCGAGAAGAACGGCCTGCAAAAACTCCCCGCCGTGCTCGGCGTGCTCGCCGGCATCGCGCTCACGCTGCTGGGGTAGCGCCGGTCTCCGACCGGCGACCACGAACACTCGTTCGCAGTCAGACTCGCGCACCAAATCAAGCCCGCCGGTCACAGACCGGCGCTACTTCTTCCGCTTCGCGCGCGGCTTCGGTTTTTTGGGACCGGGCAGCAGCGCGCGCAGGCGCGCCGTCGTCGCGTCGCGATCGAGCTTCGAGGCCGCGACATCGAGCGTGAGCGCTTCCCACTCTGGCCCGTCTGGTGCTGGCTGGATGCCGTTCAGGCGCAAAAAAACCAGACACGCACCGAGCGCCGCGCGCTTGTTGCCGTCGATGAACGGATGATTGCGGCAAAGATAAAACAAGTAGGCGGCGGCCATTTCCGGCACATCGGCATACACCGAATCGCCGCCGTAAGTCGCTTGCGGAGCTGCGACCGCTGACTCCAGCAGTGCGCGATCGCGCAACCCGTCGGACCCGCCGAAATCGGCAATCGCTGCGGCGTGAATCTCCTCAACGATCTCCACCGTCAGGTGGAAGCACTCCTCATTCGCGGCGCTCATGCGAGGCGGCGCATCGTGCGCTGGTAGTCCTTCATGACCCCTTTGATCGTTGCCGTGACCTCCTCCGGCGTTACCACCGGCCGCACCGGCGTCAGGTAGATCGCGCCGCCTTCGTGCACGGTGAGGTTCACCTCGTCGCCGACTTTCAGGCGCGCCAAATCCATGATAGCCGCGTCCAGCATGATGCCCTGCGAGTTGCCGACCTTGGTGATGCGTTTGATCATGCGGTAAAACTATGTATTACGCCCGGACGGCGCAAGTCGCTTCTTGTCTCGCCTGCGCTTTCGCCCAACGTCGCCGCATGTCCACCTCCGATTTGCAGATCGAAGTTCTCACCGCCGGCAGCGGTCCGTCGCCGAAGAAAGGCGATTTCGTGACCGTTCACTACACGGGCTGGCTCACCGACGGCCGGAAGTTCGACAGCTCGCGCGATCGCGACGAGCCGTTCACGTTCGCGCTCGGCATGCGCCAGGTGATCGGCGGCTGGGATCAGGGCGTCGCGACGATGAAGGTCGGCGACAAGGTGAAGCTCACGATCCCCCCGCACCTCGGCTACGGCGCGCGCGGCTTCCCCGGCGCCATACCGCCGAACGCGACTCTCGTGTTCGAAGTCGAATTGCTGAAGATCGGCTGACCATGGCGGACCAATCCAAGTCCACGGAAGTGGCGATTCGCGGCGATTCGATCGAACTCGCCCAACTGCTGAAATTCGGCGGCCTCGTCGGCACCGGTGGCGAGGCGAAGCAAGTGATCGGCGCCGGCCAGGTCTCGCTCAACGGCGCGACCGAAACGCAGCGCGGCAAGAAAATCGTCCCCGGCGATCGCGTAAGCTACAACGGCCAGACGCTCGTCGTCCGCGGCTGAGCTGGAGCGCATTGACCTCAATGCGCTCATCGCACGAACGCGTTGAGGTCAACGCGTTCCACCCGTAAGGAATTCGCACGCCGTCACCCGAGCGGCCGTTTCAGATAATTCTGTCGGCGCTCGCCGCTGCGTCCGCGCGGCCCGACACGCTCCTCCGGCGCGCTGTAAGCCCGACGCCGATAGCCCGGCCGCTCCGGATCGGCCGCGCACTTGAGCTGGTAGTCCTGCATGCGCGCGAAGACGTCGAGCAGTTGCGCCTGGTCCGGATACGCGTCCAGGCCGCTGCGCTCGAGCGCGAGCAGCAGCTCGTGCGTGGCTTCGAGCGTCGAGAGGCAGCCTTCTTGCGGCTGCTGTTTGATCACGTAGCGGCTCGGGGCGGTCGGCGTGAACATCACGCGCGGCAACCGCTGCAGGTTCGGACTCAGTCGCAGCATTTTCCGCGCGCCGGCCCAGGTGGCGTCGAGCAGGAAGACCACGAGTTGTCGCGCGCCGAGCCGCTCCCGAAACGCGTCAACATTGCCCACGCTCGCGGTCGACAGATTCAGCGCCTCGTGCCCCGGATAGAGTAGCACGGGGAAATTGCTCGGATCGGCGATCAGCGCCTGCACCGTCGGGTCGCTATCGAAGCCGAGGCCCATGATCAGCTCGCTGTTTTCGAGGCAAAGCCGCGTCAGCCGCCCGGTGTTGGCCTTCTCCTGCTTGAATTCCTTCGGATGCATCAGGAACACGAAACGCGTCCGCGTCGGCATGGCGCGCAACGTCGGGCACCAACACAGCGCCTTCGGCCAGAAGCAGCGGTAACACATTTCTCGACTCACGCCCTCGACGCAAGCGAACCGCCCCGCGGACGCGAGGCGCGATTTCCTGCCGTGGAATGGGATTCCCATTTCGTGCCGGCCGTGGGAAGCTCGGTCGCTTGAACGTGGAGAAATTCTATCTCGACGTCGTGTGTGCGGACGGCAGCGGATGCATCGGCTACGCCACGAAACTCGCGGGCGTCGGATTGCCGCTCTCGCCGGCCGCGCTGTTGATGTGGGGGCCGGGAGAGAACGAGCCGCCGACGCAGATCCGCACACTGCGCGGCAAACTCCCCGCTCTCGTCGACGGCGCCTGGCAATGGAATTGCCCGACGCTCGCCGTTTCCGGCATTTGGCGCAGTCAGACGCAACCCATCGCGCAGACCCTGTGGTCGGGCGCGAGCGGCGCCGTGTCGTGGGAAAATTTCGCGCCGCGCGCTCAGGTGACGTTGCGCGTCGGCGAGCGGCAGTTCCAGGGTTTGGGTTACGCCGAACGGATACGGATGACGATCGCGCCCTGGCATCTGCCGATCGACTCGCTGCACTGGGGGCGCTTCGTCAACGCCGAGACGAGCGTCGTCTGGATCGCCTGGGAACACGACACGCAACGCAACTGGCTCTGGCACGGCGGACAGTCGCGCGAATTGCACGCCGTTTCGCCCGATGCCGTCGTCTGGCGCGAAGGGCGGATCGATTTCACCTCGCGGCGCGTGCTGCGCAGCGGCCGCCTCGACGAGACGGTTTTCCACCGCTGGCCACGCGTCGCGCGCTGGCTGCCGGCGCAGATTCGCGCTTACGAGGAAACCAAATGGTGCTCACGCGCGACCTTGCGCGCCGACGACGGCACACCGACGGACGGCTGGGCGATTCACGAATTCGTGCGCTTTCAATGAACCCGCTTCTCGGTCGTCTCCTCTATGGTGTCGCGTTCTGCGTCGGCGTGCCGTTGCTGCTGGCCTGGTGGGCGGGACGCCTCGACGCGCATCTTTACCTTCCGCGGCTCCAATCTTCGCTGATCGGCGGCAGTGTGGCGGCGATCGGTGTGGCCTTGATGCTCCGCGCCATGTGGGATCTGTGGCGGCGCGGCGGCGGGTTGCCGATGAACGCGTTTCCGCCGCCGCGGCTGGTCACGTCCGGCGCCTATGCCTGCGTGCCGCATCCGATCTATGTCGGCTTCGCGCTGGCGGTGCCGGGCGCGGCGGTTTTCGCGGGAAGTGCGAGCGGCCTCTGGATCGTGACTCCCGTCGTGTGGCTCGCGCTGGTGGCTCTGGTGATCGGCTACGAGCGCATCGATCTGCAACGCCGTTTCGGCGCGACGCGCCCCACGCCGTGGCTTGCGCTGCCGGCGAATCGCGAGGACGCCCCGTCGCTCGCGGGGCGTCTCGCGGCGGTGTTCCTCGCGTTCGGGGCGTGGTTCATCGTTTATCGCGCGTGTGCCGTCATCGGCGCGGGGCGCGTGCCGGTGGACACGATGCTGCCGTTCGAGCGGAATTGGCCGGTGTGGGAATCCTCCGCCGTGTTCTATCTCGGCGCCTACGCCTGGATCGGCGCGGCGCCGTTCGTCGCGCGCACGCAGTCCGCCTTGCGTGAATTCACCGCGAGCGCCCTGTGGGCGACGGCGATCATCGGCTGGTGTTTTCTGGCGTTTCCCTTCGTGGCCACGCCTCGCGCCGTCGATCTCTCCAGCTTCCTCGGCGCCGCACTCGGAGCTGACCGCGACCTCGATACGAACGCCTGCGCTCTGCCGTCGTTTCACGTTTTCTGGGCGCTCGCCACCATCGCGCCCTGGAGGCAGCG
Organism: Opitutia bacterium; assembly: GCA_016187945.1. Lineage (GTDB taxonomy): Bacteria > Verrucomicrobiota > Verrucomicrobiia > Opitutales > Opitutaceae > Didemnitutus. The sequence goes on along the minus strand of JACPIT010000001.1, from coordinate 178,081 downwards.
AATCGGGAAACCGGCCGCAGTGACGGTCGCGGTCGCGATCGTGGTGAGTTGCGTCACGACCGGCGCTCATTCGTCGCTCGATGTGCTCGCGGGACTGCTGGTCTTCCGCGCCGTGCGTCGTCGCCTCGCGCTCTGGCGACTGCTGCGGAACGCGAGCGAGCGCGTCGCGAATTTTTGGCGCGACTGGCGCATCGGTCCGGTGCGCATCATCAATCACGGGGCCTACGTCGGGCTCGCCGCGGCGACCGGTGTCGCCGTCGCGGGCTCGTTACTCGGTCGCGCCTTCGTCGGCGAAGTCGCTTTCGTGGCGCTCTGCGCGCTGCTCGGCGCGGGCGCGTGGGGGCAATGGCTCGAAGCCTCGTCGCAGCTCTCGCGCCCGTTCGGTTATTTCGGCGGCTTGTTCGGCGGCGCGCTCGGCGTGCTGCTCGTGCACGCGTGGAGCGGCCACGGCTGGGAAATCGGCGCGGCTTACGCGGTCGCCGCTCCCGTCATCCAGGCGATCGGCCGGCTGCGTTGTCTCGCGCAAGGCTGTTGCCACGGTCGGCCCGCGGCGGAACCGCTCTGGGGCATCGCTTACCGTCAGCCGCTTTCGCGGGTCTGCAAGCTCGCGAAACTTGCCGGCGTGCCGATCTACCCGACGCCGCTCTATTCGATCCTCGGCAACGTCGCGATCGTCGGCCTGCTCGCGCGGCTGTGGTGGGAGCGCGCCGAAACCGGCCTGATCGTCGGCGCCTATTTGCTCCTCAGCACGTGCGCGCGATTCGTGGAAGAAGCCTACCGCGGCGAGCCGCAGACGGTCCGCATCGCCGGGCTGCCCATCTATCAATGGCTCGCGCTCGGCTGTTTCCTCGTTGGCATCGGCCTGAGCGCGGTGGCGACGCCGAACGTTCCAGCCGCGTCGGGTTTCAATTTCCTCGCCGCCGCGGCCGCTGTGCCGATCGGCTTGCTTGTCTGGTTCGCGATGGGAGTGGATTTTCCGGAATCGAACCGCCGCATGTCGCGATTGGCTTAGCCGCGCCGGCATGCCGTCGCGCCAGAGGAAGCGCATGCGCGGGTAGGTCCGGGGCGCACGCCGTCTTGTGTTCAGCGGCCACCTGCGTCCATGTTCGCGCGATGCCTTTCTCCTCTCTCGGGCTCGATCCCGCGCTCGTCCGTGCTGTCGCCGCGCGCGATTATGCTGCGCCCACTCCGATCCAGACGCAGGCGATTCCGGCCGTGCTGGCGGGGCGCGACGTCATGGCCTCGGCACAAACCGGCTCCGGCAAAACCGCCGCGTTCGTGCTGCCGTTGCTTCAGCGGCTGTCCGCGGTTCCGATCTCGCCGCCGCTTCCCGTCCGCGCGCTCATCCTCGTGCCGACGCGCGAACTCGCCGCGCAGGTCGACGCCTCGATCGCGTCCTACGGCGGCCACCTGCGGGTGCCGCTCAAAACCGTCGTCGCCTTCGGTGGCGTCTCGATCAATCCCCAGATGATGGCGCTCCGCGGCGGAGCCGACCTCGTCGTCGCGACCCCGGGCCGTTTGCTCGATCTCGTCGACCACAACGCCGTGCGCCTCTCCCGCGTCGAGACGGTCGTCCTCGACGAGGCCGACCAGCTTCTCAACCTGGGTTTCGCGGACGAACTCGCGCGCATCGTCGGTCTGTTGCCAGCGCGCCGCCAGAATCTGCTTTTCTCCGCGACGTTCCCGCCCGCGGTCGAGACGCTCGTGGCGCAACTGCTGCGCGATCCCGTGCGCCTGCAAGCCGAGGCCGCGCCGACGCAGTCCTCCGCGCCCGTCGCGTCGATCCAACAGCGCGCCATCGAAGTCGATCGCCCACGACGCACGCAGCTCCTGCGTCACCTCATCCAAACCCACGGCTGGTCGCGCGTGCTCGTGTTCGTCGCGACCAAATACACCGCCGGACACGTCGCCGACAAACTGCAGAAGGCCGGTCTCCGCGCCGAGCCTTTCCACGGCGAACTCAGCCAGGGTGCCCGCACCGCCAATCTCGCCGCGTTCCAGGCCGGCCAACTCCAAGTGCTCGTTGCGACCGACGTCGCCGCGCGCGGGCTGCACATCGCGGAACTGCCGGCCGTCGTGAACTACGATCTTCCTCGCTCGCCCACCGACTACGTGCACCGCGTCGGCCGCACCGGCCGCGCCGGCGAGAGCGGCGTCGCGATCAGCTTCGTCACCGCCGACACGCACGCGCATTTTCGGCTGATCGAGAAGCGCCATGGGTTGCAGCTCGAGCGCGAACAGATTGCCGGTTTCGAACCGGTCGAGTTGGAAGTGCCCACGCCCAACCCCACCGGCGGCATCAAGGGCAAGCGGCCGAACAAAAAGGACAAGCTCCGCGCCAAGCTCGCCGCGCAACAAAACCCCGACGCGCCCGTGCCATCCGCTCCGCCGCCCAGTGCGTCCCAGCGGCGTCCGCTCGCCGCGCCGCCCTCGGCATCTCGCCCGAAGGTCTTCAACGTTGCCGACGAGCCGAAGGAACTCTTTCCGCTGGTGCCGCGCGTGCCGTTCCGTCCGCGCCGTCGCTGAGCGTCCGAGCGCATATCACCTTCTTGTAGCGGCGGTCTATGCCCGCCGAGAACGCATCGCCCACTCAGTCGGCGGTCACAGACCGCCGCTACAGGATGCAAGAAACTGAGATGAGCCCTGAGCGTCCCGCTCGGAGCTTGTCTCGCGTTCGGCGAGGCGTCGTGCTGGAGCGATGTCGCTGCCGCCGACCGCCACCGCTCCCCTCGCCCCCACACCGGGATTGACCGTTCCCGACGCGGTGCTGGACCGGTTTCTCGCCGCGATGAGCGCGCGCGGCATCTCGCTCTACCCGGAGCAGGAGGAGGCGATCCTCGAACTTTTCGCCGGCCACAACGTCATCCTCAACACGCCCACCGGCTCCGGCAAATCGCTCGTCGCCGCCGCGCTGCATTTCAAAGCGCTCTGCGCCGGCCAGCGCTCCGTCTACACCTGCCCGATCAAGGCGCTGGTGAACGAAAAATTCCTCAGCCTCTGCCGCGACTTCGGCCCGGAGAACGTCGGCATGATGACCGGCGACGCCTCCGTGAACCCGCAGGCGCTCGTCCTCTGCTGCACGGCGGAAATTCTCGCCAACATGGCGCTGCACCGCGGCGACCGCGCGGAGATCGCCGCGGTCATCATGGACGAGTTCCACTACTACTCCGACGCTGAGCGCGGCTACGCCTGGCAAGTGCCGCTGCTCACGCTGCCGCAATCGCGCTTCCTGCTCATGTCGGCGACGCTCGGCTCGACGGAATTCTTCGAACGCGAACTCACGAAGCTCACCGCCGCGCCGACGACGACCGTGCGCAGCGACCGCCGGCCGGTGCCGCTCGAATTCGAATACTCCGAGACGCCGCTCGCCGAGAAAATCGCCGACCTTCTCGCCGCCGAACGCGCGCCGATCTACCTCGTGCATTTCACGCAACGCGCCGCCTCCGAAGCCGCGCAAGCGCTGATGAGCCTCAACATCTGCTCGAAGGACGAGAAGGCCTCGCTCGCGACCGAGTTGGAGCGCGCGAAATTCAACAGCCCCTACGGCCGCGAGATGAAGCGCTGGTTGCGCCACGGCATCGGCGTGCACCACGCCGGCCTGTTGCCGAAATACCGCATCCTCGTCGAACAGCTCGCGCAGAAAGGCCTGCTCAAGCTCATCTGCGGCACCGACACGCTCGGCGTCGGCATCAACGTCCCGATCCGCACCGTCGTCTTCACGCAGCTCTGGAAATACGACGGCCAGAAAGCCGCCGTGCTCAACGTCCGCGATTTCCGCCAGGTCGCCGGCCGTGCCGGCCGCGCCGGCTACGACGCGAAGGGCTACGTCGTCGTCCAAGCGCCCGAACACGTCATCGAGAACAAGCGCGCCGAGGAGAAAGCCGCCGCCGATCCCGCGAAGAAAAAGAAACTGGTGAAAGCGCGCGCGCCGGAAGGCACGGTGAGTTGGGACGCGAAGACCTTCGAGCGCCTGATGACAGCGCCGTCCGAAGAACTCGTGTCGCGCTTCAGCGTCACGCACGGGATGCTGCTGCTCGTGCTCAGCCGCGATGCCGACGGCTGCCGTGCGATGCAGAAGCTCATCGGCGATTGCCACGAGACGCCGACGAAGAAAAACGCCCTGCGCCGCCGCGGCTGGCAGCTCTTCCGCGCGCTGATCGACCGGCAGATCGTGAAGATCATTCCGCGTCAGCTCAGTGGTCGGCGCCTCCAGGTGAACGTCGAACTGCAGGACGATTTCTCTCTCCACCAAGCACTCTCGCTCTACCTCATCGACACGCTGCCGCTGCTCGACCGCGAGAGCGCGGACTATCCGTTCGACGTGTTGACGCTGTGCGAGGCGATCGTCGAAGATCCCGACCAGATTCTCCGCAAGCAGGTCGACAAACTGAAGACGGCGAAACTCCTCGAGTTGAAGGCTGCCGGCGTGCCCTACGACGAACGCATGGAAAAGCTCGAAGAAATCACCGAGCACCCGAAGCCGAAGCGCGAGTTCCTCTACGACACCTTCAACGCCTTCGCCGCCGCGCACCCGTGGATCGAGCAGGAGAACGTCCGGCCGAAGTCGATCGCGCGCGAGATGTTCGAGCGCTACCAGTCGTTCGCCGACTACATCCGCGAATACGGCCTCGAACGCGGCGAGGGCCTGCTGCTGCGTCACCTGATGCAGACGTTCAAGGTGCTGTCGCAGACCGTGCCCGAGTCGTTCAAGACGGAGGCCGTCGTGGAAATGGAGGACTACTTCCGCGAACTCATCCGCGCGATCGACTCCAGCCTGCTCGAGGAATGGGAGCGCCTGCGCAACCCGGAGTTCGTCGCCGCCGAGACCGCCGACAAACCCGCACGCCCGACCACGTTCGACGTCACGCGCGACGCGGCGGCATTCAAGCGGCTCGTGCGCATCGACGTGCTCGGTTTTCTGCAGGACGTCGCCTCGCGCGATTGGGATGCCGCGGCGGCTCGGCTCGAGGTAGGGCCGGACCGCTGGGCCGGCCGCGAACTCCCAGACGGTGGCCCCACCGATCCCGCGCAACCTTCGCCCGAGGCCGCGCGCCTCGCCGAAGCCCGCCGCATCGAGAAAACCTTCCACGCCTACTTCGACGCGCGCGGTCGTTTCCGTCTCGATCCGGAGGGCCGCTCCGCGCTCAACACGCATCTCGCAGAAGACGGAGATGTCTGGCGAATCGCCCAAGTGCTCGTCGATCCCGACGGCCTGAACGACTGGGAAGCGTGCTTCACTGTTTCCCTCGCCGCCTCTCGCGCGGTGGCGGCACCGGTGCTGCGTTTCGAGAGTGTGGGGCCGATCGGGAGCACCTGACGCGCCGGGGAACTCCACGGGCGCTGGGCTTCGGTCCCGGCCTGCGCGTCGTGGTGGCGGCGCTCCTATTCGCACGCGTTTCGGCCCTGCATTTCGACGCGGCCAAAGGCTCGCCCCATCAGCCCGCCTTAACGAGCGAGGCTCGAAAATATCACCCGCGCCTCTGAACAAGGGACGCGTGGGAAAAGCCTTTGACCGGCCTCCGCGCGCCGCCCTAACGTGCTCGCTTCACATCGGCGGCCCGCGCTCCCCTGCGGACCGCCCCAGCTCACCGTCCGCCTTTTCTCCACCACCATGTCCGCCTCGAAGCCGACCATCATCTACACGAAGACCGACGAAGCGCCCGCGCTCGCCACCTACTCGCTGCTGCCGATCGTGCAGGCGTTCACGAAACACGCCGGCATCAACGTCGAGACGCGCGACATCTCGCTCGCGGGCCGCATTCTCGCGGTGTTTTCCGACCGCCTTCCGGCCGAGCAGCGCATCGGCGATCACCTCGCGGAACTCGGCGCGCTCACGCTCAAGCCCGAGGCCAACATCATCAAGCTCCCGAACATCTCCGCCTCCGTTCCGCAGCTCAAGGAGGCCATCGCCGAGCTTCAGTCGCACGGCTTCAAGGTGCCGGATTATCCCGAGACGCCGAAGACCGATGCCGAGAAAGACATCAAGGCGCGCTACGACAAGGTGAAGGGCTCCGCCGTCAACCCGGTCCTCCGTGAAGGCAATTCCGACCGCCGCGCACCGAAGGCCGTGAAGGATTACGCGCGCGCCCACCCGCACTCGATGGGCAAATGGTCGCCCGACTCGAAGACGACCGTCGCCACGATGGGCACGGACGACTTCTTCGCCAACGAGAAGTCCGTCACGCTCGCTGCCGCCACGACCGCGAAGATCGAGTTCGTCGCCACGGACGGCGCCACGAAAGTTCTCCTCCCGAAACTCGCGCTCAAGGCCGGTGAAATCCTCGACGGCACCGTCCTGCGCAAGGCCGCGCTCGTCTCATTCTACGAGCAGCAAATTGCCCGTGCGAAGAAAGACGGCGTCCTCTTCTCGCTGCACCTCAAGGCGACGATGATGAAGGTCTCCGACCCCGTCATCTTCGGCCACTGCGTCCGCGTTTTCTTCAAGGATCTCCTGGCAAAGCACGCTGCGACCTTCGCCGAGCTCGGCGTCGACCTGAACAACGGCTTCGGCGACCTCGTCGAGAAGCTCCAGAAACTACCCGTCGACCAGAAGGCCGCGATCGAAGCCGATATCAAAGCGGCCTACGCCGCCGGTCCGCAGGTCGCCATGGTCAACTCCGACCAAGGCATCACCAATCTCCACGTGCCCTCCGACGTCATCGTCGACGCCTCGATGCCCGCGATGATTCGCGCCGGTGGCAAGATGTATGACGCCCAAGGCAAGCTCGCCGACACGCTTTGCGTCATTCCCGACAGCGCCTACGCCGGTGTCTACGCGGCCACGATCGATTTCTGCAAACAGCACGGTGCCTTCGACCCGAAGACGATGGGCTCCGTCCCGAACGTCGGCCTCATGGCCCAAGCAGCCGAGGAATACGGCTCGCACAACAAAACCTTCGTCGCACCCGGCGCTGGCACGATCCGCGTCGTCGACGAGTCGGGCAAAACGCTCATCGAACACACCGTCGCCGAAGGCGACATCTGGCGCGCCTGCCAGGCGAAGGACGCCCCGATCCAGGATTGGGTGAAGCTCGCCGTCACTCGTGCGCGCCTCAGCCAGACGCCCGCCGTGTTCTGGCTCGATCAGACCCGCGCGCACGACGCTCAGATCATCGCCAAGGTTGAAAAATACCTGAAGCAACACGACCTCACCGGCCTCGACATCCGCATCCTCGCTCCCGCCGAAGCCTGCAAGTTCTCACTCGAGCGCCTGAAGGCCGGCAAGGACACCATCAGCGTGACCGGCAACGTCCTCCGCGATTACCTCACCGACCTCTTCCCGATCCTCGAAGTCGGCACGAGTGCGAAGATGCTCTCGATCGTCCCGCTCATGAATGGCGGCGGCCTGTTCGAGACCGGCGCCGGCGGCTCCGCGCCGAAGCACGTCGAACAATTTCTCAACGAAAACTATCTCCGCTGGGATTCGCTCGGCGAGTTCTTCGCGCTCGCCGCCTCGTTCGAGCACCTGAGCATCGTCGCCAAGCACGCGAAGGCCAAAATCCTCGCCGACACGCTCGACGCCGCGAACGGCAAGTTCCTCGAGAACGACAAGTCGCCCGGCCGCAAGCTCGGCACGATCGACAACCGCGGCAGCCATTTCTACCTCGCGCTCTACTGGGCCGAGGCGCTCGCGAGCCAGCACGCCGACGAGGAACTGCATCGTCTGTTCCTGCCGGTCTACGCCGAACTCGCCGCGAACGAAAAGCAGATCGTCGCCGAACTCCTCGCCGTCCAGGGCAAGCCCGCCGACATCGGCGGCTACTACCAGCCCGACGACGCCAAAGCCGTCGCGGCGCTGCGCCCGAGCGAGACGCTGAATACGATCCTGGCCTCAATCTGAAGCGGGTGGCGTTTCACGCGCCGCTGATCGTTATCCCATAGATCCTATAGGCCCCTGTGTCCTTTAGGATCTGTCCTTTTCTCCGGCTCTCCAACCGCGCCCGCATCATCCGCTCGCGCAACCCGCCCTCTTTCAAGAAATCCTGCTCCAGCCGCAGCAGTTGGCGATCGAGCAGGAAGTTCGCTTGGTGGATCAGGCAAAGCGCGATGTTCGCCATCACGGATCCCGGCCGCGTCTCCGCGAATTCACGGATATCCTCGAACGTCATCTCCGGCTTGCCGCCGAGCCGCCGCACATAGCGCGCTTCACGAGAATTCTTGTCCCAGGCCGCGCGCTCGTTGCGCAGGAAATCGCCGTAATCGTTCAGCAGCTCGTCCAAGCTCGCCCGCGCCACATTGGTGAGTTTGATCTCCATCTCGGTAGATGTGCGCGCGGCTCTCGAACCCTCAACGATGTTCTGCTTTCCGGAGCGCGCCGCCTGCACCATCTGATCGGTCGTGCGATCGCCTCGCTTGAGAAAGCGCGCGCAGAATACCCGGGCGAGATCATCCTAAAATCAGCAGTTGAAATCACGGATTCACGGATGGCACGGATAGTTCAAGACTTCGGCAGCGGAGCCGCTTCACCCAGCAGGTGAACGAAAATGGAGAGAAAGTTTTCCTGAAATAATTCCATCCGTGTAATCTGTGCAATCCGTGGTGAGTTCTTCTGCGGAATTTAGGATCATACACCACCTCCGCCTTTCGAAACGATAGCAGCTCCCGGTAATTGCCCCGCGGCAGCAAAAAACCTTCCGACGAATTCTGGGCCATGGCGATGTCTCCACGTGTAGCGGCCCGTGTCACTACCTCAGCCATGCGCACCTGCGCGCTTAAGCCCGAATCCGCCCCATCCGTCCTATGAGTCGTATCGGATCCTATTCTCAAGTCCGCCGATCCAGCCACGCGATCGCCAGCCCCAGAACCACGATCAGTCCGATCGCGAGGACGATGACTCGGCCGACCGATTGCTGGGCGATCGCGCCCGCCACCGCCGGGAAAACCGCCGCGCCGAGTGCGCCTGCGCCGGACTGGCGACCGATGACCGTCTGCACGGCTCCAGGCGCGAAGCGACGCGGAACCTCGTGCATCAATCCCGGATACACCGGCGCGAATCCGAGTCCGATCAACGCGAGCGCGGTGGCCGCGAGCGCACCCGAGCCGCCCCAGGCGAAACCGAGCGCGCTGACGAGCGCGAGCAACGCGCCCGCGCGCACGAGCGTCCGGTTGGTCCAGCGACCGTGGATGAAGCCCACCGCGACGCGCCCCGTCGTGATTGCGCCGTAGTAGCCCGCCGCCCAGAGCGCTGCGCGCTCGGGCGTGAGTCCTCGCTCGGCGACAAGAATGGTTCCGGCCCAAAGCCCGATGCTGATCTCTGCGCCGGTGTAGAGCATGAAGATCGCCGCCGAGAGCCAGCCTTCGGGCGAGTTGGCGGCACGCGTCGGCGCGGTCGCGCTCGTCTCGTTTGCGCCCGTCGCCGCGTGCGCCGGCACTTTTTCCCAGAGCCGCAGGGTCGCGAAGAACAGCACGGTCAGCCCGAGTTGAATCAAACCGATCCAGAGGTATCCCCCGCGCCAACCGTGCGCCGTGGCGAGTGCCCGACCCATCAGCAGCGGGCCGGTCGTCGCGCCGATGCCCCAGCACGCGTGCAGCCAGTTCATGTGTCGTCCGGAATAGTGCCGCGCCACATAGCCGTTCAGCCCCGCGTCGACCGCGCCCGCGCCCAAGCCGAGCGGCACCACGGCCGCGAACAACATCCAAGCACTCTGCGTGCGCGAGAGGAGCAGCATTGCGCTCGCGGTGAGCAGGCAACTGACGAGGAGGACCGGCCCCGTGCGAAAGCGCGCCACGACCCAGCCGCTGGAGAATCCCGCCGTCGCCGTCAGCAGTGTGCCGACGAGCATCAACACGCCGGCCAGACCGACCGGCAGCCGGAGTTCCGGATACACCGCCGGCCAGGCGACGCCGAGCGTGCCGTCGGGCAGCCCGAGACTGATGAAGCCGAGGTAGATGATGACGAGCAGAAACCCGGCCGCGCGCTCACGTGACATGATTGCGGCGAGGTAAGCGGGCTGCCGCGCAAAATTCCATCCTCGTTTTCCCGACGCACGAACGGCGCGTCACCGACTCGGGACCGATTCCGGTGCGAGCACCGCCACCCCGCGATGCGGTTCTTTCGCGAGGCGAACAATCGAACGACACGGCGGCGCGGACCGGTTTGGCGGTCAGGGTTACAAACGCCAGTGCTCCGGCATGGCACGTCGGCGTCTCGTTTCACGCTTGGGTAGTGTGGAGTCCAGCAACCACCGAAAAACGGGGCGTATCCGAAAAGCCACACGAGTAGGACCCCAACTGAAAATCCTCATGTCAACTGTCGCAGAACAACCCAGCACCCTCATCGGTGCCTACCTCGCCCGCGGAACCGTCGGGAACGTCGGCACGCCCGGCGCGCCGATCATGCATTACAGCCTCGTCGTTGTGCCCTCGACCGGCTCGGTCTCCGGCACCGTCGAGATCACGCAAGCGATTGCCCCGCCCCAGAACCGCGTTGTCATCCCGAATGTCCACGGCGTGATTCGGAAGACGGGCCTGGGCCCGGTGACGCAGATCGTCGCGCTCCAAGGCCAGTATGTCTACTCGGTGCCGCCGCCCGCGATCGGCAGTTTTCTCGCGGACTTCTCCGCGCACCTCGCGATCGACAACGCGTGGAACGGCCGCGGCGGCTTCAGCTACTTCAACCACAACGTCGAGAACGTCCCCGTCACGCCCGCCAACTGACGAGTGACGAATCCCGCAGGGCGACGCGCCGAGCGTCGCCGCTCTGGTTCCCCCAACCCGGCGCAGCCTGCGTGCGCCGGGTTTTATTTTGTCCCGTCGCGAAGCATCGCGGCAACTTCTCCGGCGTCGCACGCCGTGTCCGCCACGGGCGCGGTCGTGTCGGGCGCGAGGTGAGCGAGCGCACTCGCACGGGCACGGCGCCCAAACGACGGGCAAACGCAGAAGCGCCGGCGGGCTTTCGCCGCGCCGGCACTCCGTTTTATTTCTTTTCGCCGGTTCAGCCGCCGGGCGCGGGCTCCACGACCGGCGCGAACGGCGCGAGTTCGCCTCGCTGCAGCAGCTTTTGCCGCCGCGCGAGCTCGACCTGGAGCAACTGCGCCTCGAGGCAGGCTTTCAACGCCTCGGCCTTCTCCTTTTCGAGACGGATGCCGATGGCCGCCGCGCGCTCGGGTTCGCACGAGCAGCAATGCGCCAGTTCCGGGTCGTAGACCACGCCGTCGGTCGGAAGCGACAACGGTCGCGGCTGTTCGGTGACCTGGCCCACGCGTGGCAGCAGTCGGGCGATCTTGGCGACGTGTTGCTGGGTCGCGTTGGGCAGCCATCCGAGGTCGTCCAGGCGGTGCCAGTCCGGCGGAACGGCGTTCGCGAGGATGCGATAGGACACGTCCGAGACGCGCGTGGCCACGGCGTAGAGCTCCATCACCTGCCGCACGAAATACGTGACGGCGCGGCACTCGTTGGCGTTGTGCAGCGTGCGCACGGAGGTGTCCTGCGTCTCGCGTTCCTCGTAGGTGCTGACAACCATGGAGCGCTCGGCGCGCGTCAGTTGCGAGGCCTGATGGATCGATTGGTTGAACGTGTCCGACGCGCTGTGCACGGCGAGCGCCGTGTGGCTCGTCACCGAGAGCGAGGTCGATTCCTCGGCGCCGCCGCCGAGGCTGAAGATGCCGAGGAAGACGCCGCCGCCCACCGAGGCGGACTGCGAGCCCTTGATGTTGACGAGGCGATCGTTCAGCAAATCGACGGAGTTGGACATCCGCGACTGGTGGACGGTGGAGAGGAACTGCATGAACGTCGTTTGGACGGAGTAACGCTGCTGCGTCGAGGTGATGCGGCGATAGCGTTCGCTGTGGTAGAGCCGGATCGTTTCGCCGGGCAGCAACGTCGTCGTGAACAGCAGCGGGCCGTGCTGTTTTCCGAGCAGGCACATCCGGTGTTCGTAGGTGACGCGGAACTGGAGCAAACCGGTGCCGCGCCCCTCCTCGTTGAGGGGAACCGAGAAGTATTTGTTCTCATACCAGATCATGCACTGCTCGTCGCGCCGCCACGGCGGATCGCAGGGGCTGACGCAACACGGCTCGGGGCGCGGCGGATGCACCTCGCAAGGCCCCTCCGATCCGCAGCGCTCGCGGCAACGGCCGGCGGCGAGCAGCGCGCGTTCGGCGTTGATGCGGCCGTAGCCGACTTCCGCCGTCCAGGTGCCGTAGGGCTTTCCCGGCGTCGGCGCGTAGACGTAGTTGCCCGCGTTGATCTTGTCGGTCGTCTCTCCGATGATCTTCCAGACGGCGGTGGCGCTCAACTCCGGGTTCACGCTCAGGATCAGGCCCGCGACGGCGGCGACGTGCGGCGTCGCGGCGGATGTGCCATTGAATGTCGGATCGTAGTCGGTGCCCGTGTAACCGAGGCCGCCGAGGCGGTCGGTGGTGGGGATTTCGAGGCACGGAGCGACGACATCGACGTCCTGGCCATAGCAGGCGCCCCACCAGTTCTCGGCTGAGGCATCGCCCACGCTCTTGCGGACGTCGTCGCGATTGGAGCCGCCGACGCCGATCGTGCGCGGATCGGTGGCGGGAAACCGTGCGACGCCGAGGTTCTCGTTGCCGGTGGCGGCGACGAGCACGACGCCTTTGTCGGCGCAGTATTGCAGCGCCGCCTCGATGATCGCGAAGTTCCAGACCATCCATGAGGGATAAACGCCGAAGCTCATGCTGACGACGCGGGCGCCGTTGTCGGCGGCGAAATAAAGGCCCTCCGCGACCTCGGTGTCAGCGAAGTTCGTGGAGATCGCCATGACGCGACAGCCGGAGGCCAGGCCCGAGACGCCGGCGGCGTTGTCCATCTTTCCGCCGATGATGCCCGCGCACGCCGTGCCGTGATTGCCGACCGAACTGCCGTCGTAGGTGTGCGTGATCGTGCTGTAGGAAATGGGCCAGAGATTCAGGTCGGGATGCGTGAGGTCGACGCCCTGATCGAGGACGGCGATCACGATGTTGGGATCGCCATTCGTGATCGGCCAGGCGCTCGGCGCGTTGATGCGCTGCAGACCCCATTGCTGGGCGAAAAGCGGGTCGTTCGGCGTGTGCGGGGCGAGCGCCACGCCGCAGTGCACGTGTTCCGGCTGCGCGAGAGTTCCGCCGCCGCCACTGCAGCCGCAACCTGCCGTGGGCGCGAGATACGGGAGGTTCTGGAGACTGACGGCGTTGGGCAGACCGCGCAGCGCGGCGAGGTCGCGCAAGCGTCCGGCGAGTTCGGGAGCGTTGCCGTTCGGCGCGGTGTAGACGGTGAAACCCTTCATCAGACGCGTGCGTTGTTCGTCAGGCGCGAGGGAGGCGTCGAGGGCGGTCACGTCCACGGCATTCGCCGCGGCGGAACTGAGGATCAGCACCGTCGGATCGACGGCGAAGTAGGAGCGCTCCCCGCCGCTCGCGTTGCGCGCCCGGTAGACGGGCGAGGTCCAGGCGACATCGTCGTTGCCCGCGAGCCGGCTCGCCGCCTCGGCGAACGTGCCCGTCGTCGTCGCCCAGGAGAGCGTGGTGGATTGGTTGACCGTGGCGCCGGTGGGGTCGCGCCGGCTCGGCGATTTGGGACGCGCCTCGGCGGCCGAGGGCCGCAGCGAGTGGGCGTTGAGGGCTTCCGCGAGTTTTTCGCGACTCAGGGATGTCTTCCAACGGATTGCCAGCAATCCGGGTATTGGCTCACAAGGTCCAAACGTGGGGTGATCGAACGACGAACTCATTTCGCTATCCTCCGTGGGTTTTGAGGTTGAGGTAGCAAGATGCTCTGGCCCGGGCAGCCTGCGCGTGGGGAACGGCCCGCGTCTGCCTCTTCTTTCAGAAATTCTCCGAGGCGGCGTGCCATCGCGCATGAACGCTCTGCCGCCAAGCACAATGCGTCGCCGGGATATTTTTCCATGGCTCGGACGGATCGAGGACGCGACCGCACGATTTCCTTCGCGAATCGAGCGCAGCCGTGTCCGTCGGCGTCGAACTCGTCCGTCAAGGTATCGGAACGGCATCCTGCCGCGCCAACATCAACCTCCAATTCCTCCCTCCCGATGGCTCGCGTCACCACCTACCTGAACTTCGCCCGCGACACCGAAGCGGCGTTCACTTTCTACAAGTCGGTTTTCAAAACCGACTTCGCCGGTCCGATCATGCGGTTCACGGACGGCCCGCCCTGCCCGGGCGCCCCCGCGCTGTCCGACGCCGACAAGCAACTCGTCATGCACGTCGCGCTCCCGACGATCGGCGGCCACGTGCTCATGGGCTCCGATGCGCCGCCGTCGATGGGCTTCACGGTGAACATCGGCAACAACGTCTACATCAACCTCGAGCCCGATACGCGCGCCGAGACCGACCGGCTCTTCGCTGCACTTGCCGCCGGCGGCAAGATCGAGATGGCGCTGCAAGACATGTTCTGGGGCGCCTACTGGGGCACGCTTACGGACAAATTCGGCGTGAAGTGGATGTTCAACTGCGCCGGGAAGAAGTGATCTCTTCTCCACGAAATGCGCGAGCGATCCGATCCCCCAACGAGCCTCACGCCGTCGCCAAGAGCCGTCGTTTTCCGCAGAGTGCCAGCGGTGTGAGACTCATGAACCGCACCGCGGGCACGACGATTATCGGTCCCGGCATCACGGTCGCGACGCGCTGAGCCGGAGTCGCCCGCACCGGCGCGGCGTTTTCGCATTCCGAATTCGCGACCCTTCGCGCTATTCGCAGGCGCTCTTCCGCGCATGCGTTCGCTTAAACCTAGAAAGCGCCGTTGAACCACTGATTTTCACTGATGGGCAATCATCGAAGCAGACTTGCATCGCCGCGATCCCCCACTGGCAGGTGAGCGACCTCACGCCGCGCTTCTCGGCCTGCTCATTCATCAGTGGTTAATTTTCTGCGGAATTTAGGTTAAACGTCGCTCGGCTCCTCGGAAGTCTCCCAACACGACGCCGGGAACGCCGTCTCGCGTCGCTGCCAACGGATCGCGCACAGGCTGTTCGTGAGCGCCTCGTGCAGTGCGGAGCCGAAATCGTAGGCGTGCGCGTCGAAGCCCGCCTCCTCCACGGCCGCGTCGATCCCGAGCATCACCGCGAACATCCGCCCGCGCAGGCCTTCGATCTTCACGTTCACCTGCTCGTAACCGACCGCGAGGTTTTCGATGCAACCGGCGACGTTGTTGCTGTGGTAAGCGCGGCAAATCTCCGGGCGATCCTCGTAGATCGAGCAACTGCCGTCGCGCAGCAGCACGCACGGCGTCTGCGGTCGCGGCCCGGCGGGCCGATCGCGTTTGGCGGCGTAGGCCTCGCGGTGCGCCGCGGCGCGCGCGATCAGTGCCTCGAGTTCGACTGGTGGAAAGGTTTTCTGGATGTGCTCCGCCGCGATCAGAACTTCGTGCGCCTGCACGGCGACGTCGTTGTGGCAGCAGGTGCCGCATCCCGCCCGGCAGACGACCGCCGCGCGCGCCGCCGCAGGGGCGGACGCGTAGGCGCGCTCGAAACCCGCGAACGCCCCACGCACCGCTGCGAGCAATTCGCGCGGATCGCGCACCTTCGCGAGCTTGCGGCGCATCGTGTCCGCCGTCGCGTAATGGATTTTTTCTTCCGCTGGTGTGAATCCGCCGGTGCCCATGCCGACAGCGGACACCGGAAACTGCGCGACGTCACGCCCTGACTGCGCGCCCTTGGTCGGGCGCGCTCGACGTCGTGCTGCACGCAGCGTCGCGCGGCGCGTTACTGCGGGATGTCCGGCTCGACGACTTGCGCGAGCTGGAGGAGCGACTCCTGCCAGCCGAGGTAGCACATCTCGGCCGGGATCGCGGCGGGGATGCCGGATTGTTCGATGCTCATGTCCGTGCCGCAGAGCACGGGTTTGAGGGCGACGGTCACCGACATTTCGCCGGGCAGGTTCGGGTCGTCGAATTTGTCGGTGTAGCGCACGCGCTGGCCGGGGACGAGTTCGTGGTAGGTGCCGCCGAAGGAGTGCGACTTGCCGGTGGTGAAATTCGTGAACGACATCTTGAAGGTGCCGCCGACTTTGCCGTCGAACTGGTGGACTTTGCAGGTGAAGCCGTAAGGCGGCAGCCATTTGGCGAGAGCGTCGGCGTCGACGAACGCGCGGTAGACTTTTTCGGGCGCGGCTCGGAGGATGCGGTGGAGGCGGACGGTATTCGTGGACATGCGTGGATTTGGGTTTGGGGTTGAGAACGATGCGATTTGATCGGGTTCCCCGATTCAACGAACCACGACGCGCGATCCGGACCGCGCTTGCCGCCGACCGGCGCTCCACGGCGAAAATCAGCTATCGGGCGACGGCGTGGCCGTTGCGGTGCGTGAGGTGGTCGTCGACGCCGCCGCGAACGTGAAGATCGCCGGCCAGGAGCTCGCGAGCTTTGGCGTCGTTCTTCAGCCAGGCGTTGAAGAAAAGAATCTCCCACGTCGGCACGTCGTTCCAAGCGTCCTTGCTCAGAAGATGTTTCTCGCCCGGCAGCACGACGGCCATCGTCTCGCCGCCGCAGCGTGCCGTGGTGGCGACGACGTAGTCGGCGCGATCGTCGCCGCCGTAGAGGGCCAGGTAGGGTTTCGTCATCGTGCGCAGGCCGGCGAAATTTTCGCCGAAAGGAAATTTCCCCATGTTGCCGCCGGCGTAGGGCACGAGGGCGACGCCGACTTTCAAACGCGGGTCGAGATACTCGGCGCGTCCGGTCGCGGGATCGCTCGCGCCGAGGCAAGCGAGGATCGTGTAGGCGCCGAAGCTCGAGCCGGACACGCCGATGTGCTCGGCGTCGATGGCGGCGGCGAAATCGGGATCGCCGAGCAGGCGATCGAGCACGGCTTTCACCGCGAGAGGGCGTCGCTCGTGATTCTCGCCCCAGCCCTGGCGGCCGTCGCCGTGAAAGATGCTCACGACGATGTAGCCGTGCGACGCGAGGCGCTTCCAGCGGTCGACCTCCCAGAGTCCGTGCGCGTTGTAGCCGTGGGAGGCGAGGACGACCGGCCAGCGCCGGCCCGGTTCGGCGAAGAGCGGTTTCTCGCCGGGACGCTGCATGTGCGGGAAGACGTTGTCGCCGGTGTTCGCGTAGGGGAAAGTGTAGGCGGCGCGCGGGTTGTCGGTCGGCGTGGGATAGAGCACGTAGCACACGACGGGAAACGCCTCCCCTTTCGTCGTCTTCGCCTCGGTGCGGAAAACCGCGTCCGGATGTTTCAACAACTGCGCGACGTAGCGTTCGCGGCTGAGCCAGCCGCCGGTCGCGATCAGGTAGTCCTGCATCGGGGCGTCCTTCGGCTCGTCGGCCTCGAAATTCGTGCTGCCCACGGCGTAGGGGCCGGTGGCGAGCGGCGCGATTTCGATGGCGTGCAGGGCGAGGAAGCTCGTCCAGAGCAACAAAAGCAGAGCGACGGGGGAACGCATGAGGAAACGGGGTGAGCGCGCGATGCTTGTCGCGCTCGCCGGGCCGCGCGAGCCGCAAGGCTGTCAAAGTGGCCTCGCGTTCCGTCGCGGCCTCGCGCCGATTGGTCGGACGCGACTGCACGTCGGTCGCAAGAATGTTGTAACCGCGGCGCGTTTTCCGGGTTCTTTCGCACAACACTCGCCCGTCGCGCCCCGTGGCGCTCCGGGATGGTCGCGTGCCCGATCGGGCCGCGGCGCTGGCCGACGAACTCCCCTTCAACCCACGCCCCCCATGCTCTCCGATCTGAAGTTCGCCCTGCGCTCGCTCCTCAAGACCCCGGTCTTTTCGCTCATCGCCATCGTCACGCTCGCGCTCGGCATCGGCGCCAATTCCGGCGTGTTGAGTTTCCTGAACGTTCTCCTCTTCAAACCGCTCCTGCTGCCGCGCGTGCAGGAGCTGGTGTTCATGGGCGAATACTCGCAGCAGGTGCCGAACATGTCGGTCTCCTACCCCAACTACCTCGATTGGCGCGAGCGGCAGAAGAGCTTCACGCACCTCGGTGCGTTTCGCGGCCAGGCGTTCAACTACGTCGGCGCCGCCGAAACGGAACGCGTCACCGGCGGCATGTTTTCCGCCGACATGTTCCCCGCCCTCGGCGTCGCGCCGAAGCTCGGCCGCTGGTTCCGCGCCGACGAGGACAAGCCCGGCGCCGAGCGCGTCGCGCTGGTCAGCGAGCGTTTCTGGCAAACCTCGCTCGGCGCGCGTCCCGATGTGCTCGGCGCGAAGATCACGCTGAGCGGCGAAATCTATTCCGTCGTCGGCGTCATGCCGGCGGATTTCCGTTTTCCGACCAACGGGCCCGACGTCTGGGTGCCGCTCGGTCTCAACGGCGATTCGATGACGCAGCGCGGCAGCCATCCCGGGCTCTACTGCATCGGCCGGATGAAGCCCGGCGTCTCGTTCGCGGCCTCGCAAGCGGACATGAAAGCCGTCGCGAAGCAACTGGAGGAGCAATACCCGCAATCGAACACCGGCAACTCCGTGAACATGCAGACGCTCGTCGATCGCGTCGTCGGCCAGCAGCGCGGCGCGGTGTGGATCTCGTTCGCCGCCGCGCTCGGCGTCCTGCTCATCGCCTGCGCCAACGTCGCGAATCTCCTCCTCGCCCGCGCCGCCGTGCGCTCGCGGGAATTCGCCGTGCGCTCCGCTCTCGGCGCCGCGCGCAGCCGGTTGATCCGCCTCGTGCTCACGGAAAGCCTGCTGCTCGGCCTCGCCGGCACGGCACTGGGTCTGCTCGCGGGTTACGGCGTCATGCAGGGCATCAAGACCCTGATCCCCGCCAATTCGCCGTTCGTCACGCAGGTCGCGATGGATTTCACCGTGCTCGGCCTCTCGACGCTGATCGGCGTCGGCACCACCGTGCTCTTCGGCCTCGTGCCCGCGCTCTCCGGCACGAAGGTCAACCTCAACGAGGCGCTCGCCGCCGGCGGCCGCAGCGGCAGCGCCGTCAACGCCCGCTGGCGCTCCGTGCTCGTCGCGGGCGAGTTCGCGCTGACGCTCATGCTGCTCTTCGCCTCGGGCCTCATGATGCGCACGATCTACAACCTCTACCGCGCCGACCTCGGCCTGAGGACCGAGCGCATCGTCAGCTTCGGCTACGTGATGCCGGGACGCGACTGGCAGGACGCCGCCAAACGCGCCCAGCTCATCGATCGTGCACTCGCGGAGCTCGGCCGTTTGCCCGGTGTGACGCACGTCGCACTCACCAATCCCCTGCCGCTCTCCGGCGGCGGCAACCAGACTTCCTACCTCATCGAAGGCGAGCCCGAGCCCGGTCCCGGCAAGCGCCCGTCGACGGAAAACAACGCGGCGAGCGCCGCGTATTTCGAGACGATGCGCATTCCGCTGCTGCGCGGCCGCACGTTCACCGATCAGGAGAAGGCCGACGATCCCGGCACGATCCTCATCGACACCAAGTTCGCCGAAACGCACTTCGCCGGCCAGGATCCGGTCGGCAAACGCGTGAACTTCGGCATGCCGGGCCAGCCGCCCGCCTACTCCACGATCGTCGGCGTCGTCGGCCACGTGCAGAACTATGGCCTCGGTCAGGACACGCGTGTGCAAATCTATTACCCGTATCGCCGCACGCCGCCGACGGTCGTGAGCTTCGTGCTTCGCACCCAGCAAGACCCGGCGTCGCTCGCCGCCGCGATTCGGCGGACGATGCACGATCTGGAACCGACGCTCCCCGTCTTCGCCTTGCGCACGATGGACGAATTGTTCGACCAGTCCGTCACCAACGAGCGCGTGATGCTTCGCCTGCTCGCGGTGTTCGCGGGCATCGCGCTGCTGCTCGCGGCGATCGGACTCTACGGCGTGCTCAGCTACATCGTCGCCCAGCGCACGCGCGAAGTCGGCGTGCGCATGGCGCTCGGCGCCACCGCCGGCGCCGTGCGTCAACTCATGCTCGGCCAAGGCCTGCGCCTCGCCTTCATCGGACTCGGCGTCGGCCTGCTCGCGGCGGCAGGTTTGGGCAAATTGATGAGCAGCGTGCTCTATGGCGTCTCGGCCTTCGACGTGCCGAGCCTCGCGATCGTCTCGGTCGTGCTGCTGACGATCGGCCTCGTCGCGAGCTGGCTCCCCGCGCACCGCGCCACCCGCATCAATCCCGTCGAAGCGCTCCGCTCCGAGTAGGCGTCCCGATTACGGGAAATCAGCTTTGGGTTTCCGGGAATGTCCGGCGCGTTGCGCGGCGGACGTTTTCCGGCGTTTCGCTCTGAGACGCGCCGCCGCGGCGCGCTGGCATGCGCGATGCAGAGCCGGGTGCGACCAAATAGTCGACACTTCCGTCGATCTCCGCTAACCCTTCTGCGGCCCTCGAACTATTCCACGCTGGTTCGGCCCGCTCGCCACCAGCATGCAAGATTTCCGCTACGCGCTCCGTTCGCTCGCCAAGTCTCCCGGCTTCACCGCCGTCGTCGTCCTCTCGCTCGCGCTCGGCATCGGCGCAAACACCACGGTCCTCAGTTGGGTGCGGCAGGTGTTGCTGCGGCCGATCCCGGGCGTCGCGGCCCCCAGCGGGTTCGTCGCCTTGGTGTCGAATCAGGGCGGCGGCAACGTCTCCAATCTCGACCTGCGCGACTTCGCGGCGCTCGACCGCGTGTTCTTCGGTGGCGTCGCGACGCAGATTTCTCCCGCGTCGCTGCTCGTCGACGGCACGCCGCAATGGATTTTTGGCCAGTTGGCGCCGGCGAATTTCTTCGACCTGCTTGGCGTGCGCCCGCTGCACGGCCGCACCTTTCTGCCCGATGAGGACCAACGCCCCGGCGGCAATCCCGTGCTCGTCATTCGCGAGACACTGTGGCGCCGCGCGTTCAACGCCGATCCGTCGGTCATCGGGCGCACAGTCGATCTGAACCGCCACGCGTTCACCATCGTCGGCGTGGTGCCGGCGGAATTTTCCGGCACGATGACCGGCGTGAGCTGCGAATTCTGGGCGCCGGTGTCGATGGTGAGCGAGGTGGCGAACTGGAACCGCGGTTTCATCACCTCGCGCCAGGCCCGCGGTTTCCACAACGCCCTGCGCCTCCAGCCGGGCGTCACGCTCGCGCAGGCGCAGGCGGCGGTGGACGCACTCGACGCGCACCTCGCCGAGACCTTTCCGCAGACGAACCGCGGCGTGCACCATCGCGTCGTCGACTACGCCGATTGCCCTTATGGCGCCCAGGCCGTGCTCGGCGCGCCGCTGAAACTCCTGCTCGTCGTCAGCCTCGGCGTGCTGCTGATCGTCGCGGCAAACGTCGCCAATCTCCTGCTGGCTCGCGCGGCGACGCGGCAAAAGGAAATCGCCATCCGGCTCGCCGCCGGCGCCAGCCGGGCGCGCATCGTCCGCTTGCTGCTGATCGAAAGCGTCGTGCTCGCGCTGCTCGGCGGCGCGGCCGGCGCCTTGCTCGCGAGTTGGATGATCGAGGGTCTCGCGTGGTTTGTTCCGCCGGTGCAAATCCCCGTCGCGCTCGCGAGCGGGCTGCATGGCGACACGCTCGTCGCCGCACTGGTCCTCACGCTCGTCGCCGGCCTCGGTTTCGGACTCGTGCCCGCGTGGCAGGCGACGCGACCGCGGCTCTACGACACGCTCAAGGAAAGCGGCCGCTCCGGCATGAGCGGGCCGGCGCATCATCGCGTCCGCAGCGCTCTCGTGATCGCGGAGATCGCGCTCGCGCTCGTCCTGCTCGTGAGCGCGGGGCTTTGCCTGCAAGGGCTGCGTCGCGCGCGGCAGGCGGATTTCGGATTCAACCCGGACGGCGTGCTGATCGCCGGCCTCCAGCTCGGCATGAACGGCTACAACGAAGCGACGGGCCGCGTCTTCTACCGCCAGTTGCAGGAGCGCGTGGCCGGATTGCCAGACATCGAGGAGGCGAGTTTCGCGAGCTGGCTGCCGCTCGGCCTCGCCGGTTGCAAAGGCCACGGCATCGACGTCGAGGGCTACGTGCGCGCGCCGGGCGAAAATCCGACCTACGAGTATGCCGTGATCTCGCCGCGCTACTTTGCGACGCTGCAAATCCCGCTCGTGGCCGGTCGCGATTTCAGACTCACGGACGACGGCGCGGCGCCACGCGTCGCGATCGTCAACGAGCACTTGGCGCGGAAATTCTGGCCGGGGCAGGACGCAGTCGGCCGTCGCCTCCGCGTCGCCGGCGAGTGGCGCACCGTCGTCGGCGTCGCGAAGGCCGGCAAATACAACAAGCTCGACGAAGCGGCCTGGCCGTTCTTCTACCTGCCCTACACGCAATACGTCCCCGACCTCGATCTGAGTCTCTGCGTGCGCACGCGCCAGGATCCGGCGGCCGCCACCGGCGCGGTGCGGCGCACCGTGCGCGAACTCGATCCCGGCGTCGACCTCTGGGGCTCGATGCCGATGACCGCGCATGTGCAGGGTGCGTTCTTCGGACAACGGCTGGCCTCGACGATCCTCCTGCTGCTCGGCGCGGTCGCCTTGCTGCTCGCTGCGATGGGAGTTTTCGCCGTGATGGCTTATTCCGTGAACCAGCGCGTGCAGGAATTTGGCGTGCGCCTCGCGCTCGGTGCCGCCCCGGGGCGGGTGCTCCGGCTCGTGCTCGGTCAAGGTCTGCGACTCGCTGCGCTCGGCATCGCGGTCGGTCTTTTGCTCACGGTCGCGGTCACGCGTTTGCTGACGGCGTTTCTGCACGGCGTGCATCCGCTCGATCCCGTGGTGCTCGGCTCGGTGTGCGGGCTGCTCGCGCTCATCGCCGTGCTGGCGTGCTGGCTCCCGGCCTGGCGGGCGACGCGGGTCGACCCGATCGAGGCGCTGCGCGCCGAGTGAGCGAGCCAACCGCTTTCTCTCCCATCATGAACTCGACCTCCCACCCGACCCGCGGCCTCGCCGCGGTATTTGCCCTGCTGCTCGCCGCGACGGCGTCACTGCTCCGCGCCGCGGACCCTGTGCCGTTCCCGCCGATGCCCACGCCCGAGCCCGACCACGTGCCGCCGCAACTGGTCCAGCGCGTCGAGCCGGTCTATCCGGTCGGAGTCGACGAGACCCGCGAGCGCCGGATCTACGTGGCGTTCCTCGTCGCCGCCGACGGCACGGTGCGCAACGCCTCCGCGATGTTCGGCCCGCCCGCCGCCTTCGCCACCGCGGCGGTCGAGGCGGTCTCCCAATGGAAATTCGAGCCCGGCCGCATGGCCGCGAACAAGAAACCCGTGTGGACGCAGATGACCGTCGAGCTGTCGTTCAAACCGTCCGCCGCCGCGAAACCTCCGCAATCCTCGTCCTGATTTCGCCATGCCCGAGAACGCGTTCGTCAACTGCCCGGTGCCTCCCACCGAGGCCGGCGTCGCCGTCGCGCTTGGCTCCGCGAAATTCGTCTGGGACGAATTTCGCGCCACCCTCGTGCGCGAGAAGATCGCGGATTCGCAGGTCTGGAAAACGCACTCGCCCAAGTGGGGCTGGTCGCTGCGCATGCTGAAGAAAAAGCGCACGATCGTCTGGCTCTCGCCCGGCCGCGGCGAATTCGCGGCACTCTTCATCCTCGGCGCGCGAGCCGTCGCCGCGGCACGCGCCGCCAAGCTGCCGCGCGCCGTCGTCGCCGCTCTCGACGGCGCGCCGAAATATCCCGAAGGCACCGGCCTGCGTCTCGTCGTGAAATCCCCGCGCAGCCTGCGCGCCTTGCGGCAGCTCGCGACCATCAAGGCCGCCAACTGACCGCCGCGCCAGCCAGCGCCGTCTCATGAAAATTCGCGGTGTCGATTTCATTCTCCACCCGGTCGGGGCGATCGCCCCCGCCGTCGCCTTCTACCGCGACGTGCTAGGCCTGCGTCTCGAAACCTACGGAGAACCCGAGCGCTGGGCGGAGTTCGACTGCGGCAACGTCACCCTCGTCCTCCAAGGCGGCGCCGCCTCCGCGCCGGCCGCCAGCCGCGCTAAGCTGGCGCTCGCCGTCGACGACATCGATGCGGCGCACGCGCGCTTGATCGCGTGCGGCGCGACCGTTCTCCAAGCGCCGCAGGACTACGGCGTCTGCCGGGCCTTCGAGATTCGCGATCCTGACGGCAACACGATCCTGCTGCACCGGCGCGCTGACGGCACCTTCGGCTCCGCGCCGCCGCCGCCGCCGAGCTGAACCGGCCGCTTCGTTCGCCGTCCGCCCTTTTCCATATGCGTTACCTCGCTCTCGAACGGGAACTCCCCGTCCTTCCGCGGTCCGACCTGGCCGACTTGCTCCGCCAGGAAGCCGCCGCCGTCTGGCATCTGCAAAAATCCGGCGTCGTTCGCGAAATCTGGTTCACCACGCCCGAACGTCACGCGGTTCTGATCCTCGAATGTCCGAGCTACGTCTCGGCCCGCGAACACCTCGCCGCGCTCCCGCTCGCGCGAGCCGGCCGGGTCGAGTTCGCGTTGCACGAACTCCAGCCCTACGACGGCCACGAGCGACTCTTCGCCGTCGACGCCGCCCAAATCCACGCGCGCGACGAGCCCGCCGATTACTGAACCGCGGCGAAAAACGCCGCGCCACGCAGATTCTCCCGGAACGTCACTTGCCGGCCGGAGTCGGATCGGTATTATCCGAAGCGCGCCGCGGTTCCCGGCGCGCTTTCCTCAACCCGCCCTCGCCTTCCCATGAGCCTCATCGCCACTCAAATTCGCCAGAAAGACGCCCGCTTCTACTTCGCCTCCTACCCGTCCGACCGCCTCCTCGAAAAAATCCGCTTCATCAGCCGCTTCTACGACGAGGCCGGCGCGCAGATTAAGCCCGACGAGTTGCCCGCCGAGGACGACGTCGCGCAATTCATCGCGCGCGTCGAGCGCAGCGACCAGGCGTTCCAGCGCGAGATGTCGCGCCCGAAAATTCGCGCGATCCGCAATTTCTACGAGACCGCCGTCACGCAGCCGCCGATCCCCGGCACCGTGCTGCTCTTCACGCCGCAGACGCTCGGCTTCGACGCGTGGAGCGACGGTTCCGGCATCGGCAAATTGCAGGAGCCCGCGGAGAAATTCCTCGTCATCGACGGCCAGCACCGGCTCGCCGCCCTCGAATTCTACATGCGCACGCATCCGGAGGAGGCGAAGAACATCAACGTGCCCTGCGTGATCTTCGACGGACGCAGCGACGACTTCGCGACGGAGATGTTCGTCATCATCAACTCCACGCCGACGCGCATCAACAAGAGCCATCTCATCGACCTCTACGAACGCGTCTCCTGGGCCGAGCCCGACCGCCGCTTCGCCGCCCACATCGCCGAGCAGCTCTACCGCGCCGACGACAGCCCGCTCCAATACCGCATCAACCGTCTCGGCGGCCGCTCCAAGCAGGAAAAATGGATTCTCCAGGCCGAACTTTTTAACGAAATCCATCGCTGGGTGAAACTCGCGTGGAAGGAGATCGAGCCCGCCGGCACCGACAAGCGCGCCGCGCTCCGCTATTACGAGCAAGTCCGCGACTTCCTCAAAGCCGCCGCGCGCGTCTGGGGCGAAGCGTGGGGCAACAGCGGCTACATGGTCACGAAACCCGTCGCGCTGAAAGCCATGTTGCGCGTCTGCGCCGACCTCAGCGCCGCCGATGCCGAGCCCGCCGACGGCCGCGTCGATCGCTGGGCCGCACGCCTCGCGCCGTGGACGGAGCAGATCGCACAATTCCGCAACGAGGGCTTCTACGAGCGTTTCCCCTCGAAAGGTCAGGTCGAGCGCGTGACGAAGCTCCACCGCGAACTCTCGAAGTGGGCCGCCATCCCGACCCGCGGCCGCGGCTGACGAGCGCCGGCGGCGAGTCGCCGCTGTGGGAGCGGCTTTACGCCGCGATTCGCGTCGTCAGTTCGACGTAGGGCCGACTCCAGCCGGCCCCAAAGCGCGACCGCAATCATACGTTCTCGGACCGGCTGAAGTCGGCCCAACCGTTTGCAATGCCGCGCTCCGGCGCTCGCGATCGACGGCCGATCGGCATTTTTTAGTTTAGCCCGCGCACAGCGCGCTCCAGTGTCGCGCCCGGTGAATCCCGCCGATCCGCTGCCTCCGTCTGAGCTGCCTGCCTCTGCGACGCCCGCCGAACTGCTGGCTCTCGTCTACGATGAGCTTCGCCGCCTCGCCGCGGCGAAGCTCGCGCGCGAATCCGCCGGCCTCACGCTGCAGCCCACCGCGCTCGTGCACGAAGCCTGGCTGCGCCTCGGCGGCGACGCTCAGCCGGCGTGGGCCAACCGCCGCCACTTCTTCGCCGCCGCGGCCGAGAGCATGCGCCGCATCCTCATCGACAACGCCCGCCGCAAAAACGCCGCCCGCCGCGGCGCCGGCGCGACGAAAGTCAGCGCCGACGCCACCGGCTTCGACCTCGCCGCGCCGACCACCGACGACGAACTCCTTCTCGTCAACGACGCCCTCGAAGCCCTTTCCCGTCACGACGCCCGCAAAGCCGAACTCGTGAAACTGAAATATTTCGGCGGCCTCACCCTCGAAGAAGCCGCCGACACCCTCGGCATCTCGCACCGCACCGCCAAACGCGACTGGGCCTACGCCCGCGCCTGGCTGTTCAACGAAGTCACACGCCTGCGCGGCTGAAATTTTGCCCTCGAAACACACGAAATGACACGAAAGGTTTCCGTCTCTCTAAGCTTCGGTCCGCAGCGGAAGCCCTAGCCCGAGTTCCCTCGCGTCGCATCGTGCTGAACCGCGACGCGCTTTCGTGTCTCTTCGTGTGTTTCGTGGGCAAATCCTCTGCCTCTGTCCCCTTTCGCTGAAAATCTGCGCATGAGAGCACGCCCAACCTCTCTCGCGTCCTTCGCGCCCCGCCTTTGAACCGCCCCGACGACGAAATCTTCTCCGACGCCCTCGACCTCCCGCTCGCCGAACGCGCCGCGTTCCTCGACCGCGCGTGCGCCGACGACCCGGCACAACGCGTCCGCGTCGAGGCGCTGCTCGCGGCCGACGCCGTCGCGCGCGCCGATTTTCTCGCTCAACCCGCCGTCCCCCGCCCCGAGTCGCCCGAAGAGAAGATCGGCGACCGCATCGGCGCCTACGCGCTCGTCCGCCGCGTCGGCGAAGGCGGCTGCGGCGTCGTCTACCTCGCGGAGCAAACCGAGCCGCTCCGCCGTCACGTCGCGCTGAAAGTCATCAAGCTCGGCATGGACACGCGCGAAGTCATCGCGCGCTTCGAGGCCGAGCGGCAGGCGCTCGCGTTGATGGACCACCCGTGCATCGCCCGCGTGTTCGACGCCGGCGCGACCGCCACCGGCCGGCCGTTTTTCGCGATGGAGTTCGTCGACGGCCTGCCGATCACGCGCTTTTGCGACGAGCACCGCCTCACCACCGAGCAGCGCCTGGATCTCTTTGCCCGCGTCTGCCTCGCGATCCAGCACGCGCACCAAAAGGGCATCATCCATCGCGACGTGAAACCGTCGAACATCCTCGT
This sequence comes from Opitutia bacterium, assembly GCA_016187945.1. Taxonomy (GTDB): domain Bacteria; phylum Verrucomicrobiota; class Verrucomicrobiia; order Opitutales; family Opitutaceae; genus Didemnitutus. The sequence continues at coordinate 150,845 of JACPIT010000001.1, read as the reverse complement.
CGCGATGCACGACGGCACGCCGATGCCCAAGGTGATCGATTTCGGCATCGCCAAGGCCACCCAAGGCCGCCTCGCGCAACACACGCTCGTCACGCAGCTCGACCAACTCGTCGGCACGCCCGCCTACATGAGCCCCGAGCAAGTCGAAGCGCGCGACCTCGACATCGACACGCGGAGCGACGTCTACTCGCTCGGCGTCCTCCTCTACGAATTGCTCGCCGGCCGGCCGCCCTACGACCCCCAATCGCTCCTCCAGGCCGGCGTCGCCGAGATCCGCCGCATCATCCGCGAAGTCGACCCGCCGCGCCCCTCCACGCGCCTCGCCACCCTCGCCGCCGTCGACCGCGACACCGTCGCCCGCCTCCGCGGCGCCGCGTCCGTGCAACTCACCTCGGTCCTCCGCGGCGATCTCGACTGGATCGTGATGCGCTGCCTCGAGAAGGACCGCGCCCGTCGCTACGGCACCGCCCACGAACTCGCCGAGGACGTCCGCCGCCACCTGCGCTGCGAAACCGTCACCGCGCGCCCGCCCGACGCGCTCTACCGCACGCGGAAATTCGTCTCGCGCCACCGGCTCGCCGTCGGCGCCAGCGCGGCCGTGGCGCTCTCGCTCGTCGCGGGCACCATCGTCAGCCTCGTCCAAGCCGACCGCGCGCGCCGCGCCGAAGCCGTCGCCCGCGCCGAGCGCGACACCGCGCAAGCCGCCCAACGCGCCGAAGCCGTCGCGCGCGCCGACGCCCAGCGCCGCCAGGAGCAAGCGGAGTCGCTGCTCACGTTCATGCTCGGCGATTTCCGCTCGGAGCTGAAGAAGATCGGCAAACTCAGCCTGCTCGACGCCGTCGGCGACAAAGCCATGGCGCACTTCGCCGCGCTCGACCCGAAAGACCTCACCGACACCGCGCTCAACCAACAGGCCCGCGCGCTCACGCAGATCGGCGAGATCCGCCTCGACGAAGCGCGCTACGACGACGCCGTGCGCGCCTTCGAGACGGCCTACCAGCGCACCGCCGCGCTCGTCACCCGCCATCCGGCGAACGCCGACATGCTCTTCGAGCGCGCGCAGGCAGAATTCTGGATCGGCTTCGCCGCCCGCCGCCGCGGAGATTTCGCGACGACGCGAGCATGGCTCACGCGCTACCGCGACTCCGCTCTCGCGCTCCATGCGCTCGAAGGTCCAACCCGCCGTGCCATAGCGGAAGTCGTCGCGGGAAGGTGGAATCTAGCAGTCGCCGACTATGACGCCAACGAACTTGCGGCCGCCGAACAGGGCTTCCGCGCGGAGCGCGAAATATTAGGCGAACAGCTCGCGAGCAATCCTACTGACTCAACAATAAAAGGGAAACTCGCTGAAGTGATCGGGTGGCTAGGCTCCGTTTCCGAAAAGGACGGCCGTTACCGAGAGGCTCTACGAGACTACAGTGATATGGCGGCGCGTCTTGGCGCATTGCGCAGCGAGCAAAGCGCCGTCGCTAAGTGGAGCTACCGTTTGGCCGAGTGTCATGGGCATATCGCACGGGTTCTATCGATCACCGGACAGCCGGAAGAGGCGATGGGGCACCTTGAGGAGGCAATCGGATTACTCTCTTCCGACCCTCTATCGGATCCAGGAAACCAGCAGTGGTCGTCTGTTAGGCTGACGATGCAACTGGAGCGGGACACTTTGCTCGCATTCCAAGGACGGCCTCGAACTTTTGCTGCAATTAGGATGCTGCGCCTGCAAATCGACGAACTCGTGGTCCAGCAGCCGAAATCGCGCCCGCTTTTGCGTTGCTTGGCGTTGGCACTATTCACGGAAGCGCGATCGCCAGAGTGTCCACCGAATGAGGGCTTGGATTTGACCAAACGCGCGATCTCCCTGCTAGCGCCGCTTACCGCAGGAGCCAACGTTGACAGCACGATCGAAGGCGAATTTGCGCGCGCGTGCTTGCTCAATGGACGCATTGAGGAGCGGGCGGGACACACGGAGATATCAAGGAGAAGCTGGCTCCAGGTAGTCACGATGTTTGAAACCCGCGCGACTAGCTCGCGCGATTGGCGCGTGCTCGATCCGCTCGCGCAAGCCCTGGTGCTACTCGGCCGTGAAGATTCCGCCCGGCCGTTGGTTGCAACGCTCAAGCGTTGCGGCTACCGGCCGATTGATCCTGACGCAGCTAGCACGCTGCGCCTCAACCCTTAGTCAACCTGTCCGTCCCATGTATACCGCCACCGTCCAACTCACCATCAATCAATTCGTGCCGATGAACGGCACCATCGCCGAGAGCCCGTCGATCGACGCCACCATCGCTGCGCCCATCAACACCTCGCCGCAACCGCAGACCCCTGTTTTTTCTGGCGACGGCGAGCAGATCGTCATCACGGTGCCTGCAGGCTACGACGGGAGTGTCTGTCTCACATACCAACTACCGAGTTCCGACTATGTCCTGATTGGATTCTCGTTTGTGAATCCAAACGGCGGTGCCGGACGCCTGCAATTTCCCGGCGTTGAGGTCGAGCGCGACCCGACCGGTGGCCAGGCCACCGTCATCTGCTCCTGCGATCCGGACTACTACAATATCGACTATAGCTACGTCATCCTCGTGCAGGAGGTAGCCACCGGAAACATCGGGTTGATCGATCCAGAGATCGAAATCGAAATCAACGAGTAGTCTCTGTCCCCCGAACTGGCGCCTTGACCGACCTCCCTAGAGGTCGGTCTTTTTGCGCGTCCTCGCCAAAAATCGCTTGCCCCCCCCCCCGCTGAAATCGGGCAAGCTGCGTGCGCGGGTTACCACCGACTCCCGGTGGTTGGGCCACTCGCGAAACCCAAAATCGAAAGCTACTCATGAGAACATTCCTCCTACGCATTGCGGCCCTCGCGTTTCTTGCCCTCACTCCCGCGCTCATTCAAGCCGGCGAAGTCGTGAAAGCCACGCTTACGATCACCAAATTCCGCCCGCTGGCTGTGGCAACCACCACCAGTTACGTTGACGCCGATGTGGCGATGACGCCTCACCCGACGGTCCGACTCGTAACCCGCGAAAGCATGCCCACCTTCGTCTGCAAAACCGCAACCGATTTCGAGATCACCATCGCCTCCAGCGACGGCCGTGCCTATCGCCCCCTCAGCGTCTCGTTCCAACAACTCGGCTCCCCCACCACCGCCGCCAAGGATCCGTCCGGTGAAAACACATTCGCCAGCCGCGCAGTCTCCGGCAACACCGTCAACTTCCACTGCCGCGCCACACGCAACGACAGCTTCGAGTTCTTCATCGTCGTGCAGGAAGTTGCCACGGGAAACATCGGGTTGATCGATCCGCTGGTCGAAATCGAGATCGACGAGTAACTCTCCTCGCATTTCGGCATTTTCGAGGCCGCTCAAATGAGCGGCCTTTTCATTTTCCGCGCAGTTTGCCGCTTGCGCGGAAATGCCGTGGCCCCTTTCGCCGCGGAATCGCGCATGTGCACTCGACGCCCCGTTCGGTCGGGTGCGCCGGTCAACCTGTCACCTTCCGCGATTCCCCGGCATGAACTCCCAGCTCCTCGTTTTTCCTGCCCTGCGCCACGTTCAAACCTTCGTCGTGCCCGAGGACGGCCTCTACGTCATCGAGGCCTGTGGCGCGCAGGGCGGCGCGGGTGGAGGCCCGGGCGGCAAGGGCGCGCGTGTGCGCGGACTGTTTCGTTTCCTCGCCGGCGAGCGGCTGAATATCGTCGTCGGCCAGCGCGGCGAGTCCGGCGTGAAACCCGCACACGCAGCCGGTGGCGGCGGCGGCGGGTCGTTCGTGTGGCGTTGCGCGGACAGCGGGGCGCGCCCGGCGTTTCCGCTGCTCGCGGCGGGCGGCGGTGGCGGCGGCGGCGGCAGCGACGGTCGCATCACCGCCGACGGCGGCGTGGGCGGCGGCGAGGGCGGCACCGATGGCTACGGCGGCCAGACCGATGTCGCCAATTTCCATTACAGCGGCGGCGGCGGGGCTGGCTGGCGCGGCATCGGCGCGCGCGGCTCGTTGCCGACGCATTGCGGCGGCGGCGCCCACTGGAGCGGCGGCGAAGGCGCCAACTACGGCGGCTTTCACGGCGGTGACGGCGGCTGGGGCGGTGGCGGTGGCGGCTCGTTTTTCGGCCACGGCTCGGGCGGCGGCGGCGGCTACAGCGGCGGCGGCGGCGGCACGGAGATGGGCCCCGCGGGCGGCGGCGGGGGCTCGTTCAACGCCGGCGCGAACCAACTCAACACACCCGGTTTTCAGAGCGGCCACGGCACGGTCTCGATCTGTCTCGCCGAAGCCTTCCGCACGCCGCCCCACGATACCACGTCGCCCTCGCGGCGGGATCGCCGCGAAACGACCTGAATTTCGCCGACCGTTTTCCGACGACGCGCCACGTCACTCGATCGGAAAGCAGGGGCGTCTCGCTGGCCCGTGAGGCGCCCCTGCCATTTTTGCCCGCGGTCGCAACCTTCGTGGCGAGAGTTCCACCTCCGCCGAGATTGCACCGGGACTCGCGCGTTCGGCCGGCCGTGGTGGAACGCGTTGCCCTCAACGCGTTCTCGGTTCTCGCCGCCGAACGAACGTCCGAGCGCATTGAGGTCAATGCGCTCCACCTTGACGCGCTTTCGAGTCCATTCGCGGTCCCTGCTCCACCGAAAAATTTCCGCAACTTCCCGCGCGCGCGCCGTGTTGTCCCGGGAATCCGTCCCGCGGATTTCCTCGCACGCACCCACGCCTCGCCATGTCCACGCTGCTTCACGACCTCCGGTTCGCCACTCGCCTCCTCGTCAAGAGCCCCGGCTTCACCGCCATCGCGATCGTCACGCTCGCCCTCGCGATCGGCGTCAACTCCGCGATCTTTTCCCTCGTCAACGGCCTGCTGCTTAAACCCGTCGTGCTCGAGCGCCCGCAGGAGGTCGTGAGCGTCTTCTCCGCGCGCAAGGACGCCTCGCGCGACTATCGCCAGTTCTCCTTCACCGAATACCAGGCGCTCCTCGAGGCGAAGGACGTGTTCACGCAGGTCGCCGCCGTGAATTTCGCCCTCGCCGGCATCGGCCGCGAGCCGGGCGAGATGCGCCGCAGCTTCGTGTTCATGGCGACCGACACTTTCTTCCCGCTCATGGGCGCCAAGCCCGCCGCCGGCCGCTTCTTCAACGCCGACGAAACGCGTCCCAACGCCAACCTGCCCGTCGTCGTCGCGAGCTACTCCCTCTGGCAACGCCTCGGCGGTCGCGCCGATTTCGTCGGCTCCACGCTGCGCGTGAACGACCAGCCCCACACCGTCATCGGCGTCGCGCCCGAAGGCTTCTCGGGTGTCAGCGCGCTCATCGCGCCCGAGGTCTGGCTGCCGACCGGCGTGTTCTCCCAAATCGCCGCCGCGTTCGGCGACGGCACCGACCTGCGCGCCCTCGCCGCGCTGAAAAACTACACGCTCAACGTCTACGCGCGTCTCGCCCCCGGCCTCACGATCGAGTCCGCCAAAGCGCGCTTGCCCGTCCTCGAACAGCGCCTCACCGCGCTGCAGCCGCCCGACACGCAGGGCACGCGCGAACTCCAGCTCACCGTGCCGAGCAAATTCAGCATCAGCACCACGCCCGAAAGCGACGGCTCGATCGGCCTGCTCGCCACGCTCCTCCTCGCGATGGCCGGCGTCGTGCTCCTGATCGCGTCGCTCAATCTCGCCAACATGCTCCTCGCGCGCGGCACCGCCCGCGCTCGCGAGATGGCCGTGCGTCTCGCCATCGGCGCGAGCCGCGGCCAGATCGTCCGCCAGCTCCTCATCGAGGGCCTGCTGCTCGCGCTCCTCGGCGGCGCAGCCGGCCTCACGCTCAGCTATTGGTCGAACACGCTGCTCGAAAGTTCGTTCACCGCGCTGCTCAGCTCGATGAACTTCACCCTCGCCGGCGGCCTCGCGCCCGACGGCCGCGTGCTCGCGGCGACGATCGTCTTCTGCGTGCTCTCGACGCTCGTCTTCAGCCTCGGACCCGCGCTCAAGGCCGCGCGCACCGACGTCGTCACCGATCTCAAGGCCAACGGCGCCGAATCCGCCGCCAGCGGACGCTTCAACCGCTTCTTCGCCCCGCGCCACCTGCTCGTCATGACGCAGATGACGCTCTCGCTCGTGCTGCTGTTCAGCGCCGGCCTGTTCTTCCGCGGCGCGCTGAAAGCCAGCGGCCTCGACACCGGCTTCGAGCCGCGCGGCGCGATCCTCGCCGAAATGGATTTTTCGCTCACCAACACGCCGCAACAGGACGGCCTGCGCCGCATGGCCGCCCTCGCCGACCGCGTGCGTGCGCTGCCCGGCGTCGCGTCCGCCGGCTACACGACGCTCATCCCCTACGGCAACATCACCAACGCCACGCGCCTCATGCCCGCCAGCGAACCGATGCCCGTGACGACCGATCCGAAAGCCCCGCGCCCCGGCGCGAGCGGCGTCGAAGCCGGCATCACGCCCGGCTACCTCGGCGCCATCGGCGTGAAAATTCTCCGCGGCCGCGACTTCACCGAGACCGAGGCGCGCGACAAGAACTCGCCGAAGGTCGTCATCATCGACGAAGGCATGGCGCAAAAACTTTTCCCGAACGGCGACGCGCTCGGCCAACGCGTAAAGTTCACCCAGCCGCCCACCGACGGCTCCGTGAACGAACTCGAAATCGTCGGCATCTGCTCCGCGCATCGCCACGACCTCACCGACAACCAGAGCGCCGGTCCCGCGCGCCGCGTCTACTTCCCGCTCGCCCAGCGCTACAACGCCAGCGTCTACCTCGCCACCCGCGTCGCCACGCAGGATCCGCAAGCCGTCCTCGCCGCACTCGCCACGCTCCGCACCGAACTGCGGCGCGTCGATCCCGCCTTGCCGCTCCTTCAACTCATGCCGTTCACCGCCCTGCTCGAGCGCAGCATCACGCTCTGGATCGTGCGCCTCGGCGCCGTGCTCTTCGGCCTCTTCGGCGTCATCGCCCTCGCGCTCGCCGTGGTCGGCGTCTACGGCGTGAAAGCCTACGCCGTCGAGCGCCGCACGCGCGAGATCGGCATCCGCATCGCCCTCGGCGCGGACCGCAGCGACGTCTTCGGCCTCATTATGAAACAAGGCGCGCTGCAAACCGCCGTGTCGGTCGCCCTCGGTCTCGTGCTCTCGCTCCTCGTCGGCCAGGTGCTCGCGAGCGTGCTCTACCGCGTGAGCCCCGCCGATCCGATCGCGCTCGGCGTCGCGACGCTCGCGCTCACGACCGCGACGCTCGCCGCCTGCTTCCTCCCCGCCCGCCGCGCCACCCGCGTCAGCCCGACAACGGCGCTACGCGCCGAATAAACCCGCGGCGCAGCCGCGGGAAGCTCCAAGCTCCAAACCCCAATGAAACACCAACACCGAAATCTCCTCTCCCGACTCCCTCCCGCGCTCGGCGTTTGGAGGTTTCTTGGAGCTTGGATGTTGGAGCTTGGAGCTTAGCCACCCCGCTCGCCCGCCGCGCACTTTCACGCTCGTTGCCGTTTCCTCCCTCCCATGCTCCAAGACCTCCGCTTCGGCCTCCGTCTCCTCGCCAAATCCCCCGGCTTCACTTTCGCAGCCATCGCCGTGCTCGCGATCGGCATCGGGCTGAACACCGCCGTGTTCAGCCTCACCTACGCGCTCGCGTTCAGCCCGCGCCCGTTCGCCCGGCCCGAGCAGATCGTGCAGCTCTACACGCACGATCGCAAGGAGCCGACGAACTACCGCGCTTTCTCGTATCCGCTCTACCGCGACATCGCCGCGCGCACCGATCTCTTCTCAAGCGTGATGGCGCATAATCTGACGATGGTCGGCATCGGCGAAAAAGGTCAGACGCGCCGCTCGCTGTCCGCGATCGTGAGCGCGAACTATTTCGCCACGCTCGGCGTCCCGCTGCTCCAAGGCCGCGCCTTCACGCCGGCGGAAGAGCGCCCGGGCGCGAACGCCACCGTCGTCGTCGCGAGCTATCAATACTGGCGCAAGACCGGCTTCGCACCGGACCTAGTCGGCTCGACCGTGCGCATCAACGAACGTCTTTTCACCGTCGTCGGCATCACGCCGGAGGGTTTCAGCGGCACGATGATGCTCTTCGGCCCCGAACTCTATTTCCCGCTGAGCCTGTTCGACAGCCTGAGCAACGACTTCGAGGCCGTCGCGAAGCGGCGCTCGCTCGAGCGCGCCGACAGCTACAATCTCTTCATCGTCGCACGTCTCGCCGACGGCGTTTCGCGCGCGTCGGCCAGCGCCGCTCTCGACGCGCTCGGCGTAGGCCTGGAGCGGAATTTCCCGGTCGAGTTCAAGGAGAAGACTGTCGCACTCGGCACGCTGCCGCGACTCGGCACCAGCACCTCGCCCAGCGAAGAGACGACGATCGCGCTGCTCGGCGTCGTGCTGCTCGGCATGTCCGGCGCGGTGCTGCTCGTCGTCTGCCTGAACCTCGCCGGACTGCTGCTCGCGCGCGGCCAGGCGCGGCGCAAGGAGTTCGCGATCCGCCTCGCGCTCGGCGGCGGACGCGCGCGACTCGTGCGCCAGCTCTGCGTCGAAGGCGGCTTGCTCGCGCTCGCCGGCGGCGGACTCGGCTTCGTTTTCGCCGCGACCGCGAACGACTGGCTCGCTGCCGCACTCACGCTGCGGTTGCCGATCACGCTCGTCCTGTCGTCGAATCTCTCGCCCGCGATCGTCGGGGCCAGCGTCGCGTTTTGCCTGCTGGCGACACTGTTCTTCGCCCTCGGGCCCGCGCTCAAATTGTCGCGTGCCGACGTGCTCACCGATCTCAAGGGCCAGGCTGGCGAAGACGCCGGCGGCACGCGCCGTCGCTGGCTGCCGCGGCACCCGCTGGTCGTCGCGCAGATCGCGCTCTCGCTCGCGTTGCTCGTGGCAGCGAGCCTGTTCGTGCGCATGGCGCTGAGCCTCACGCACAGCGAAACCGGTTTTCAGGCCGACAACACCATCGTCGCCGAACTCGACTCGAGCCTCGGCGGCTTCAACGAGGCGCAGAGCCGCAATCTCTACCGCGCCGTGCAGGAACGCCTCGCCGCGTTGCCCGGCGTGCAGTCCGCCTCGATCGGTGCGATCGTCCCGTTCGGCATGGTCAACATCGACCGCCCCGTCCAACGCGCGGGCGTGAATCCGAGCCCCGAAGCCAAGCCCGCCACCGCGGCGGAAGGACTGGCGTTTCGCGCGCGCTGGAATTCGGTGGGCGCGGACTATTTCGCGACGCTCGGCATCCCGCTGCTTCGCGGCCGCGCCTTCACCGCGGCTGAAACCGAAGGCGCCGGCACGCCGCCGGTGGCGATCGTCGACGAGGCGCTCGCGCGCAAACTCTGGCCCGACGGCGATGCGCTCGGCCAGCGCCTCCAGTGGGCCGAAGCCGACGCGAAGCGCGCGGCTTCGAGCGACAGCGGCGGCATCGGCGAGCAGCAGGACATCGCCGCCCGCGCCGGCGATTCGCGCACCGTCGAGATCGTCGGCATCGTGAAGTCGACGCGCGCCAGCTTCGGCGAGAAGCAGCCGGGCACGACGATCTTCGTGCCGTTCGCCCAGGGTTTTCAGAGCAACGTCCATTTCCATCTCCGGCCCGCCGTCGATACGCCGGCCGCGGCCGCCGCGCTCGTCGATCCGGTCCGTCGCGCCCTGCGCGAAGCCGCGCCCGGGTTGCCGGTGTTTTCGGTGCAAACGTTTCGGCAGCACATGGAGTCGAACCTCGAAGCGTGGATGACGCGCGTGGGCTCGGCGCTGTTCGGTTTCTTCGGACTCGTCTCGATGCTCGTCGCCGTCGTCGGCATCTACGGCGTGAAGGCCTACTCGGTTTCACGGCGCACGCGTGAGATCGGCGTGCGCATGGCGCTCGGCGCGCAACCTGGCGCAGTGCGCGCGATGATCCTGCGCGAGGGCGCGGTGGTGGCGTTCAGCGGCATCGGCTGCGGTCTTCTGCTCGCGCTCGGCGTCGGGCGCGCGATGGCGGCGCTGTTCGTCGACATCGCGCCGTTCGACGCGTGGGTGTTCGGCGGCGCCGCGGTGGCGTTTGCGATCGCGTCGCTCGCTGCGTGCTGGCTGCCGGCCGTGCGCGCGACCCGCGTGAACCCGCTCGACGCGCTCCGCGCGGAATAACCGCCGCGCTTCCCCCACCCGCCGGTCCCGCTGCGCCATCCGCGGCGAACTTTCCCATGCTCCAAGATCTCCGACTCGGTTTGCGCCTGCTCGCTCGTTCGCCCGGTTTCGCGCTCGCGGCCATCGCGGTGCTCGCGCTCGGCATCGGCCTGAACACCGGTGTGTTCAGCGTCGCCTACGCCGTCGCCTTCAGCCCGCGCCCGTTCGCGGAGCCCGATCGCGTCGTCCAGCTCTACACGCAGGATCGCAAGGAACCGGCCGACTACCGCGCGTTCTCCTACCCGCTCTACCGCGACATCGCGCCGCGCACCGATCTCTTCGCGTCGGTGATCGCGCAAAAATTCCTCCTCGTCGGCGTGAACGAGCATGGCGTCACGCGCCGCTCGCTCGCCGCGCTCGTCAGCGCGGACTATTTTTCCACGCTCGGCGTCCCGCTCGCGCGCGGACGCGCCTTCTCCGGGGACGAGGAGCGCCCGGGCGCCAATGTCGAGGTCGCGATCGCCAGCTACCAGTTCTGGCGCAAGACCGGCTTCGCGCCCGATCTCGTCGGCTCGACCGTCCGCGTCAACGAGCGCGTCTTCACGATCGTGGGCATCGCGCCCGACGGTTTCAGCGGCACGACGATGCTCGTCGGACCCGAGTTCTATTTTCCCCTCGGCGTCTACTCGCTCCTCGACACCCGCAGCGAGGACGGCAACCGCCGGACACTCGAACGCGCCGACTTCTACCCGCTCGTGCTCGTCGCACGGCTCGCTCCGGGCGTCGCGCCCGAATCCGCCGGCGGCGCGTTGCAGGCGCTCGGCGCCGCGCTCGAACGGGATTTTCCGGTCGAGTTCAAGGACAAGACCCTCGCGCTCGGCCCCGTGCCGCGTCTCGGCACGAGCAGCACGCCGCGCAACGAAACCGCCGTCGCGCTCGCGGGCGTGCTGATGCTCGGTTTGTCCGGCGCGATGCTGCTCGTCGTCTGCCTCAATCTCGCGGGTCTGCTCCTCGCCCGCGGTCACGCGCGCCGCAAGGAGTTCGCCATCCGCCTCGCGCTCGGCGGCGGGCGCGCGCGGCTGGTGCGCCAGCTCTGCACCGAGGGCGGCTTGCTCGCGCTCGGGGGCGGTGCGCTCGGCTTCGCTCTCGCCGCCACCGCCAACGACTGGCTCGCCGCCGCCATCGAGCAGCGGCTGCCGATCTCGCTGTTCCTGCCGCAACAGGCCGCGCCGGTCGTCGCCGGTGCGACGGGCGTGTTCTGTCTGCTCGCCACGCTCGGCTTCGCGCTCGGCCCGGCGCTGAAACTGTCGCGCACCGACGTGTTCCTCGCGCTCAAAGGAGTCGGCGGCGATGCCGACGCGCCTCGACGGAGCTGGCTGCCGCGTCACCCGCTGGTCGTCGCGCAGATCGCGCTCTCGCTCGCGCTGTTGGTCGCCGCGAGCCTGTTCGTGCGCATGACGCTCCGTCTGGCCGACACCGAGACGGGACTGGCGGCGGATCACACGGTGCTCGTCGAGGTCGATGCCGCGCTCGGCGGCTACGACGAGACGCAGGGACGCCAGTTGCTCGCCACCGTCCGCGAGCGGCTCGCCGCGTTGCCCGGCGTCGAATCGGCCAGCACGGCCGCGATCGTGCCTTTCGGACTGAACGGTTCCACCCGCGCGGTCCGCCGCGCCGGCATCGCGCCGGCCGCAGACGCGAAACCCGCGAACGCCGCCGAAGGACGCGCCTACTCCGGTCGTTGGAACGCGGTCACGGCGGACTATTTTTCCACCGTCGGCTTGCCGCTCGTGCGCGGTCGCGCGTTCACGTCCGCCGAGGCGTCCGCCAGCGGCGCGTCTGCCGTCGTCGTCATCGACGAGACGCTCGCCCGGCGTCTCTGGCCCGATGGCGACGCGCTCGGACAACGTGTGCAATTCGCCGACGCCGACGACGCCGCGTCCCGCGCCGCCGCACCCGCGATGGAGATTGTCGGCGTCGTCCGTTCCGTGCGCGACGATCTCGATCGGCAGGACGAGGGCGGCAACATTTACGTGCCGTTCGCGGCTGGCTTCCGCAACGAGGCCTTCTTCCACGTGCGCCTCGCGGCCAACACCCGCGCCGCCGGCCTCGCCGCGCTCGATCCGATTCGGCGCGCCGTGCGCGAGGCCGCGCCGGGCCTGCCGGTGTTCGGCGTGCAGCCATTCGCCGATCATGTCGCATCGAACGTCGACGCGTGGCTGTCGCGCGTCGCGTCGAACATCTTCGGATTCTTCGGCGTCGCGTCGATGCTCGTCGCGGTCATCGGCATCTACGGCGTGAAGGCCTACTCGGTTTCCCGGCGCACGCGCGAGATCGGCGTGCGCATGGCGCTCGGCGCGCGGCCCGGCGCCGTGCGGACGATGATCCTGCGCGAGGGCGCGGTGGTGGCGTTCAGCGGCATCGGCTGCGGTCTTCTGCTCGCGCTCGGCGTCGGCCGCGCGATGGCGGCGCTGTTCGTCGACATCGCGCCGTTCGACGGACTCGTGTTTGGCGGGGCCGCGGTGGCCTTCGCCGTCGCGTCTCTCGCCGCCTGCTGGCTGCCGGCCGTCCGCGCCACGCGCGTGAACCCGCTCGAAGCCCTGCGGGCGGAATAAGGCGTATCGCTCTTGGCATCGGCTTGAAAGGTGGAACGCGTTGACCTCAACGCGTTCGAGCGCCTCTCCTGCGGAGCGAACGTTCGAGCGCATTGAGGTCAATGCGCTCCACCTCGTGTTTCGGCCGTCCCCATGCGCGGAATCCTGTAACTTTCGCCGGCCGACGCGGGTATTCAGGGAGCAACCGACACTTTGCCATGACGCTCTCCTCGCTCCGCCTGCCCTCGCTCCTCGTCGCCGCCGCCCTGTTCGTCACCGCCGGCTCGGCGAAAGTGACGGAAAAATTCAGCCAAACGCACCCGTTGTCCGCGAACGGCACCGTGTCGGTCACCAACCTGAACGGCGACGTCGAAATCGTCGGCTGGGACAAAGCCGAGGTGAGCATCGAGGCCGAGAAATCCGCCCGCGACGGCGACGACCTCAAGAAGATCGAAATCGTCGTCGATGCCTCCGCCGACCACGTCTCCGTCAAGACCAAGCACCATAAGCGCGACGACGAGTCCTGGTGGCGCCGGCACGGCGACAGCTTCGGCGCCGTCCGCTACACGATCCGCGTCCCCGCCCAGCTCGCGCGCCTCAAGGTCGACGCGATGAACTCCAACATCTCCACCGAGAACGTTCGCGCTCACGTGAAACTCGAGACGATGAACGGCCGCATCCGCGCCGTCGGCCTCGTGGGCGACGCCGAACTCGACACCATGAACGGCCGGATCGTGGCCTCGTTCGACCGCCTCGCCGCCGGACAGAAGGTCAGCGTCGATACGATGAACGGCCAGTGCGAGGTCTTCGTGCCCGCCGACGCCAACGCCCACGTTGTAGCCTCGTCGCTGAACGGCCGCGTTTCCAGCGATCTGCCGATGACGCTCGAAAAATCCTCGCGCCGCTCGCTCCGCGGATCGCTCGGCAAGGGCGAAGGTTCGCTCTCGCTCGACTCGATGAACGGCTCGCTCTCCATCCGCGCCCGCTCTTAATTAGCGCCGGTCTTCGGGCGGCGTCGAAGAACCCGCGCGTCCCCTTTCCATTCTCCCACATGACCTCCTCCGCTCTTCGCCTCCCCGCCGTCCTTCTCGCCGCCGTCGCGCTCACCAGCGCGGCGCTTGCCACCGTCACGGAGAAATTTTCGCAAACCTACCCGCTCAACGCCGACGGCACGGTGTCGCTCGACAGCGTCAACGGCACCGTCGAGATCGTCGGCTGGGACAAAAACGAGATCAGCGTCGAAGCCGAAAAAATCGCCTCCGACGAGGCCGGTCTGAAACGCATGGAGATCGTCGTCGACGCCTCGCCTGCTCGTATCGCGATCAAGACGAAGCTGGAGAAGAAGTGGTTCTCGCTCTCGTTCAACCGCGCCGAAGTTCGCTACAAACTCCGCGTCCCCGCCGGCGCCTCGCTCAAGAAAATCGACGTGGTGAACGCCGACGTCTCCGTTCGCGGCGTGACGGGTTATGTCGATCTCGACTCCGTCAATGGCTCGATCGAAGCCGATGGCCTAGCCGCCGGCGGCCGCTTTGACACCGTCAACGGCTCCATTCGCGCCACATTTGCGAAGATTTCCCCGACCGACCGCATCGTGCTCGATACCGTGAACGGTTCCTGCACCGCCACGCTGCCGGCCGACGCCGCGTTCACCCTCAAGGCCGACTCGGTGAACGGCAGCATCTCGTGCGATTACCCGATCACCATCGCCAGATCCGGCCGGCGCCACCTCAACGGCACCGTGAACGGCGGCGGCGCGGAGGTCGTGCTCGATTCCGTCAACGGCGGCCTGAGCTTGCGTGCGGCCAAGTAGTTTTCGGTGGGAGGGGCTTTACGCCCCGACGTTGATCTCTCGTCGGAGTGGTCCCGTCGCACCTGCCCGACCGGGCCGCATCGCGTGCAGGGAGGGGCGATATCATACCGCCGTTCCGGTTTTGGCGCCGCCGCATCGATGAACCCCCACCGGTTCGGCTACTCCGCCCATCCCATTCGTGGGACGCCATAATTTCGGTTTCAGAGCAGCGCGCGGCGCGTGGCCGTGAGACGATTTGCCTAAACCACTTTGCGCCAGCGCGTAGAGCCGCGCGCTGGCCTTGGCACAAAGGATGCAAAATGCCCGCGTGCTTTTTGCCACGCACTCGCTCCATTTCCGCGTCCACACGCGCGTCTTGCTGACCCTGATCGTCGCCTGCGCCGTCACGATAGCGCTGTGGGCCGAGCCGCCGACGCGCCTGCTATTCCGCGACGCCGCCACGGCGCAAAAGGCCGGACAGCTCGATGTCGCCCTCGAAAAACTCGAAGCCGCGCGCGCCCTGCGCCCGGATTATCCGCGCCTGCTGCTCGAGATCGCGCGCGTCAACGTCGCGGCACAGCACGCCCACGCCGCCTGTGCCGCGCTCGAAAATCTCGCCCGCATCGGTTTCGCGTTCGATCCGGCAAAAGACCCCGCGCTCGCTCCGCTCTCCTCCGCCCCGACGTGGCCCGCGCTCTGCGCCAAGTTCGCCGCCAACGCCACACCGCAGGGCCGCGCTGAGCTCGCGTTCACCCTGCCCGCGCGCGATGGCATTATCGAGACCGCCGTCGCCGACTCGCACGGTCGCTGGTTCTTTGCCGACGTGCGCAATCGCTGCATCTGGACGCGCGAAGCCGACGGCACGCTGCGCGAATTTTCGAGCGTGCGCGACGGTCTGCTCGGTGTTTTCAGTATCGCTCTCGACGAACAGCACGGCCGGCTCTGGGCCGGCGTCGCCGCTGCGCCCGAGGTGAAAAATGCCAGCGCCGCCGAGCAAGGCCGGGCGTTTCTCGCCGAATACGATCTCGCCAACGGCGCGTTCGTTCGCGCGCTGCAACTTTCCGCGCCCGAGCGCTCGCACGTGCTCGGCAGCCTCGCGCTCGCCGCGGACGGCAGTGTCTTCGCAACCGACAGCGTTGCGCCAGTCATCTGGCGAGTCGCACCCGGCGCCACGCAAGCCGACGCGTGGCTCGAAAGCGACCAATTCGCTTCGCTCCAAGGCCTCGCGTTCTCCGCCGACGGTCGCGCGCTCTACGTCGCCGATTACGCCAACGGCATCTGGCGCATCGACGTAGCGAGCAAGGCGCCGCGCCTCCTCCGCGCGCCAGTCAACGCGACGTTCTTCGGCATCGACGATCTGCGCTGCACCGGCCGCGCGCTTGTCGCCGTGCAGAACGGCGTCGCGCCGTCCCGCGTCCTGCGCATCGACCTCGACGAGGCCGGCGAAGCGCGGACCGCGACCGCGCTCGCCGCCGCGCAGCCGCGTCTCGACGATCTCGCGGGCGGCTGGCTGCACGACGGGCGTTACTACGTCGTCGGCAACGCCGGTTGGAATCTTTTCGAGTCGCCGACCGCCACGCCGGCGCCGCGCGACGTTTTCATTTTCTCGGTCACCCTCTGAACCCCTCCACGTCATGTTTTTCGAGTCATTTTTCCAGGACATCCGCGTCGGCCTGCGCGTGCTCGTCAAAGAACGGGGCTTCTGCGCGCTCGCCGTCGCCGTGCTCGCCCTCGGCATTTGCGGCGTTGCGACGCAGTTCGCCGTCGTGAACGGCGTGCTGCTGCGAGGCTTCGCATTTCCCGACTCCGATCGGCTCGTCGACGTGCAACTCGTCGACCCGACGAATTTTCAGCCGGGCAACTTCAATGCGCGGATGACGACGATGGACTACAAGGAGCTCCGCGAGATGGGCCTGAAGTCGTTCGAGGCGTTCACCGGCTATCTCAACGGCTCGACAGTCAACGTCACTTACCAAGGCCAGCCGCGCCGCTACACCGGCGGCTACATCTCGTGGGATTTCTTCCGCACGCTCGGCGTGAAGCCGGCGTTCGGTCGCGACTTCCTGCCCGAGGAGGACCGGCCCGGCGTCGATAAGGCGGTCATCCTGAGCGACGCGCTTTGGAAATCCGATTTCGGCGGCGACCCGGCCGTGATCGGCAAACCGGTCCGCGTGAACGGCACGTCGGCCACGGTCGTCGGCATCATGCCGCCGAAATTTCAGTTTCCGAACAACGAGCAGCTCTGGATTCCGGTCAACTCCTCCTTCCCGCCGCGCCCGCGCAACGACCGCGGCGTGAACTTCGTCGCCATCATCGCGAAGCTGAAGCCGGGCGTGTCGATCGCGCAGGCGCAGGACGAAATCGACGCGATCGCGAAGAGTTTTGCCCAGCAGTTCCCCGACACGAACAAGCAATTTTCGATGGGCTACGTGCGGCCCGCGATCGAGTCGTTCACCGGCCCGCAGATCAAGCAGACGCTCTACACGATGCTCGCGTTCTGCGTCGGCCTCCTGCTCATCGCGTGCGTCAACGTCATGAACATGCAGTTCGCCCGCGCGACGCTGCGGAGCAAGGAATTCGCGATCCGCTCCTCGCTCGGCGCCGGTCGCGTGCGCCTGCTGCGCCAGATGCTCACCGAGAGCCTGCTGCTGGCGTCGATCGGCGCGGCACTCGGTGTCGCGCTCTCGTTTTGGTCGACGGACATGCTCAATGCCGCCGCCAAGAATCTCGCGAATCCGATTCCGTCGTGGATGACGTTCGACATCGAGCCGCGAGTCCTGCTCGCCGTGGTCGTAGCGACCGTCGTCGCCGCCGTGGCCTCCGGCCTCTTGCCCGCGTGGATGGCCTCGCGCGCCAACGCCACCGAAGTGCTCAAGGACTCCGGCCGCGGCACGACCGGTCGCGCGATCGGACTCATCACACGCGCGCTCGTCGTGTTTCAGATCGTCGTCACGAGCGTGTTGCTCGTCGCAGGCTTGCTCCAGGTGCAGTCGATCCTGCGCGCCCAGAATCTCGATTACGGCTACGACACCCGCGGCCTCCTCGGCGCGCGACTCGGGCTGATGGAAGGCGATTATCCGAACAACGAGATGCGCCTGGCGTTCTACGAAAAACTCGTGCGCGAACTCCGCGCGACGCCCGACTTCGAGTCCGCAGCGCTCACCGGACGCTTCCGCATGGTGTTCTCCGGCCAGGGGCCGATCGAGATCGAGGGCAAGCAATATGCGAAGGACAGCGACCGCACGATCGCGCAAACGGAGAACGTCAGCGCCGATTTCGCCGCCACGATGGGCCAGAAGGTCGTCGAAGGCCGCTATCTCACCGACGAGGATTCCGACCAGCGCGACCCCGTCGCCGTCGTGAACGCGACGTTCGCGAAAAAGCATTTCGGCAACGAGAGCGCCGTCGGCCGCCGCTTCCGCACCACCGCGCCCAACGGCTCTAATGCCGGCCCGTGGCGCCGCATCGTCGGCGTCGTGACCGACGTGCGCATGCTCGCCGTTTTCAACACGCAGAACGACAACGCCGGTTTCTACGTGCCGTTCTTCGCGACCGCGTTCGGCCCCGCCGCACCGCAGGCGCAGGCACCGCAGTTCGGCACGATCGTCGCCAAGCCTCGCGGCGGCCTGCGTGGCGAATCGCTCGCTCGTGCCGTCGCCGGGGTCGTGCAACGCATCGATCCGAATCTGCCACCGTATTTTGTCGAGACGCCGAAGACGTCGTTCGACGGTTTCCTCGGGCAAAACCGCATCATCGCGGCGATGTTCAGCGTGTTCGGCGTCGTGGCCGTCGTGCTCGCAGCCGCGGGCCTCTACGGCGTGCAAAGCTTCTCGGTCAACCAGCGCACGCAGGAATTCGGCATCCGCATGGCGCTCGGCGCCGACGCGAGCAAGGTGCTCGGCATGGTTTTCCGCCAGGGCGCCTGGCAACTCGGCATCGGCCTCCTCGTCGGCCTCGGCGGCGCGCTCGCGGCCGCTCTCGCCGCCGGCACCCAGATTTCGCAAGGGCTGTTCCTCCTGCAAATCCAGCCGTCGGACCCGCCGACTTACATCGCGGTCGCCCTGCTGCTGTCGGTCGTTTCCTTCCTCGCCGTGCTCGTCCCCGCCCGCCGCGCCACCCGCGTCGATCCGATGATCGCGCTGCGCGCGGAGTGACCGCCCGCGCCCGTTTTTCCCCTCCCCGCACCACGATGATACTCGAAGCCTTCTTCCAGGATATTCGCGTCGGCACGCGGGCGCTGCTCAAGGAAAAGTCCTTCTGCGCGCTCGCGCTGTTCGTTCTCGGCGTCGGCATCGCCGGCGTCACCACGATGTTCAGCGTCATCGACGGCGTGCTCCTGCGCGGCATGCCGTTCCCACATTCGGAGCAACTCGTCGATCTGCAATGGCGCGACCCAAAACAGCCGCCGGACGTCACCACGGGCCTCCTGCCCGCCGACTACCTCGAGCTGCGCGATCAGCAGCAATCGTTCTCCGGTCTCGCCGCCTACCTGAATCTCTCGACGGTCAACATCACGATCCAGCACGCGCCGCAGCGCCTCCAAGGCGCCTACGTCACGGAAAACTTCTTCTCCGTGCTCGGCGTGCGGCCCGCGATGGGGCGCGACTTCACCGCGGCCGACAACACGCCCGAGGCGCCGCGCGTCGCGCTCATCAGCCATGCGGTCTGGCAACGCGAGTTCAACGGCGACCCCACCATTCTCGGGCAAGCCGTGCGCATCAACGGTCGCGCGGCCACGATCGTCGGCGTGATGCCGGCGGGCTTCGCCTTCCCGCAGCAGGAGCAGATTTGGCTGCCGCTCTTCAACACCTTCGCACCGCCCGCGCGAAATTTCCAAGTCGCCGCCGGCCTCGGCCTCGCGGCCGCGCCGAACGTCGGCATCCTTGCGCGCCTCAAGCCCGATGTGTCGCTCGACCAGGCTCGCTACGAGTGGAACGGCATCGCGGCCCGCCTCGCCAGCCTTTACCCGGACACGAACAAGCTCTTCACCGAGGCGTCGATTCGCCCGCTGATCCAGAATTTCGTCGGTCGCAATCAGCGCATGATGCTCTACATCATGTTCGGCGCCGTCGTCGGCGTGCTCCTCATCGCCTGCGTGAACGTCATGAACATGCAGTTTGCCCGCACGACGCTGCGCCACAAGGAGCTCGCCGTCCGCAACGCCCTCGGCGCCACGCGCGGCCGGCTCGTGCGCCAGATGCTGACCGAAAACGTCCTGCTCGCCGGCCTCGGCGCGCTCGCCGGCGTCGTGCTCTCGGTCTCCGCGATCGATTTCTTCAACGCCGCGC
This sequence comes from Opitutia bacterium, assembly GCA_016187945.1. Taxonomy (GTDB): domain Bacteria; phylum Verrucomicrobiota; class Verrucomicrobiia; order Opitutales; family Opitutaceae; genus Didemnitutus. The sequence continues at coordinate 131,139 of JACPIT010000001.1, read as the reverse complement.
TCGCGATCCAGCAACCGCCGCCGCCGTTCTGGATTCACTTCGTCGTCGATCCGCGCGTGTTCGCCTTCACTGCCGGCATCGCCTCGCTCGCCGCCATCGCCTCGGGACTGCTCCCCGCCCTCCTCGCTTCGCGCGCCAACGCCACCGACGCGCTCAAGGACGCCGGCCGCGGCAACACCAGCCGCGCGGCAAATGCCATGACGCGCGGTCTCGTCATCAGCCAGATCGGCCTGGCCTGCGCGCTGCTGGTGCTCTCCACGCTCGTGATCCGCTCCGTCGTCAACCAGCAGCGCATCGACTACGGCTACGACACCGGCGCCGTGCTCAGCGCGCGCGTCGGCCTGTTCTCGACCGACGACTATCCGACCGAGGCGGACCGCAAGAAATTCTACGAGCGTGTCCTGCGCCAGCTCCGCGCCACGCCGGGCATTTCGTCGGCCGCAGTGACGTCGCGGTTCCGCATGATCACCGGCGGCAACGGCCCCTACGAAGTCGAGGGCGTCGCCTACGCTACCGAGCGCGACCGTCCGCAGGGCTCGTTTGAAAACGTCAGCGAAGGCTACTTCGACACGCTCGGCCTCAAGCTCGTCGCCGGACGCGGTTTCACGCTCGACGACAACGACGCGCGCCAGCCGGTCGCTGTCGTCAGCGAGTCTTTTGCGATGCGCAATTTCGGCAGTCCCGCCGCCGCGCTGGGCCGCAAGGTGCGCCCGTTCGCCGCCGGAAATTCCGGTCCGTGGCGCACGATCGTCGGCGTGACACACGACACCGTCATGCTCGCTCCGCCCTTCAGCCCGACGGTAAACACGGTCGGCATGTTCATTCCACTGAACGTCATCACCCCACCCTTCGCGACGATTCTCGCGCGTCCCGCCGGCGGCTCGCCCCACGCGATCGACGCCGCGTTGCGCAAGGCCGTCGCCGCCGTCGACCCGAACCTGCCGCTCTATTTCGTCAGCACGCCGCGCCAGAGCCACGACGAGTTTCTCGCGCAAAACAAAATTCTCGCAACGATGTTCAGCCTCTTCGGCGGTGTCGCCACGCTGCTCGCCGCCGTCGGCGTCTACGGCGTGATGGCGTTCTCCGTCAGCCAGCGCACGCAGGAGTTCGGCGTCCGCATGGCGCTCGGCGCCGACCGTCGCCAGATCGTCGCGATGGTTCTCGGTCAAAGCGGGCGTCAGCTCGGCCTCGGTCTCGCGATCGGTCTGCTCTCGGCGCTCGCGCTCGTGGTCTGGTTCACCGGCGCGTATTCGGGTCTGTTCTTCGGCGTCGATCGCTTCGACCCGACGATCTACGGCTTCGTTATCCTGCTGCTGTCCGCCGTGGCGACGGTCGCCTGCTTCGTGCCCGCTCTGCGCGCCACGCGCGTCGATCCGATGGTTGCGCTGCGCTCGGAATAAGCCGCGGCGGCGAGCGCTGAGCGCCAGTGATCTTTTCGCCGCCCGCCGTCAAAACTCATCGCTTCTCCTCCTCACCCCATCGCTTCCACCTGTGTTCGCCGATCTCCGTTTCGTCTTTCGTTCGCTCGCAAAAGCACCGGGCTTCACGCTCGTCGCCGTCGCCACGCTCGCGCTCGGCATCGGCGCGGGCACCGCGATGTTTTCGATTCTCGACGCGGTGTTGCTGCGTCCGCTCACGCTGGCGGAGCCCGACCGTCTCGTGACGATCCGTGAACTCGCTCCCTCGATCACGTCGCAGCCGCTGCCCGCCAACGCGGCCCATTACCAGGTCTGGCACGAACGCGCGCGCTCGTTCGCCGGACTCGGAATCGCCAGCCCGAGCCTCGTCGCGTTGAACGACGCCGACGGCGCCACGCCCGTCGCGCTCACGCAAGCGACGGCCAGCTTCCTGCCGACGCTCGGCATCCAACCGAGCCTCGGACGCGGGTTCACCGCGGCGGAGGAGAACGCCGCCGCGTCGAAAGTCGTCGTGCTGTCGGATCGGCTTTGGCGCGCACGATTTCACGCCGATCCCGCGGTGCTCGGCCGCACCGTCACGCTCGATCGTGTGCCGCACACGATCATCGGTGTGTTGCCGCCAGTCGTCGCGCTCGACGCGCTGCGAATCGCTCCCGCGGGCTACGCGGGGCCGGACTTGATCAAGCCGCTCGTTTTCGCGCCGGAGGAGCTCGCCGAAAAGTGGGGCCGCCACAACTACGCCGTCTTCGCCCGACTCGCGCCCGGCGTGGACGCCGCCGCCGCCACGCGCGAACTCGACACGCTCGGCGCCGAAATCGCGCGCGACGCCGGCGAGTCCGCCGAGCTCCGCGGTTTTCTCACGCCGCTGCACGAGAGCATCGTGAGCCAGAGTCGCACCGGACTCTGGCTGCTGATGGGCGCGGTCGGCGCCGTGTTGCTCATCGGCTGCGTGAATCTCGCCGGGCTGCTTCTCGCCCGCGCCGAGCGGCGCCGTGGCGAAATCGCCCTGCGGGTCGCGCTCGGTGCGAGTCGCGAGCGTGTGTTTCGCCTCGCGCTGCTCGAACCGCTCGCGATCGCCGCGCTCGGCGGTGGGCTGGGCTTGCTGCTCGCGAACTACGCGGTGGCCGCGCTGCCGCGTTTCGCGCCGGCCAACCTGCCGCGCGTCGGCGAAGTGGCGCTCGACCCGGGCATCGTCGGATTCGCGCTCGGTCTCGCCGCCCTGTGCGGCCTGCTCGCCGGAATCGTTCCCGCCTGGCAACTCGCCGCGCAGCCGCCGGGCGCGGCGATCGACCACGCGCGTGCCGTCGCTGGCGGCCGCACCGACCGCAAACACCGCACGTTCGTCGCGGTGCAGATCGCGCTGAGCTTTGTGCTCCTCGCGAGCGCGGCGCTGCTCATCCAGAGTTTCTCGCGTCTGCTGCGGGTCGACCCGGGCTATCGCGCGACACACGTGCTCGCGGCGCAGGTGATCCTGCCGGGAGAAAAATACTCGGCCGACGCGCAACGCAGTCAGTTCTACGCGCGCTTGCTGGAGCGGCTCGCCGAGTCGCCTGAGATCGAATCCGCGGCGCTCACCAACCAGCTGCCGCTTCAAGGCGAAACGTGGATCGACAAAATCTGGGTGCTCGGCGACGGCCGCGCGCCCGCGGAACGTCCTGCAGCGAACATCCGTTTCGTCAGCAGCGACTACTTCCGCGCGTTGGGCCTGCCGATCCTCGCCGGCCGCACGCTCGATCCGCGCGACCGTGGCCACGACGCCGTCATTCTCTCGCAGTCGCTCGCCCAAACGCTCTTTCCGAAGCAGGACGCCGTCGGTCGCCGCATCACGCGCGATGGCCAAACCGAAACCACGGTCGTCGGCGTCGTCGCCGATGTGCGCGCCGACGCAGACCGGCAGCCCGCGCCGACGCTCTACCGCCTCTACACGGATTGGCCGCCGTATCGGGCGCGGCTGGTGCTGCGTCCGCGCGGCGCGAGTCTGCCGTCCGCCGCCACGCTTCGCCGTGCGATCCAGGCTACCGATCCCGACGTCGCCATCGCGTGGACGCGCCCGTTCGAGGCGATCGCCGCCGGCGCGGTGGCGCCGCAACGGTTCCAGACCGCCCTGACGACTTCTTTCGCCGGCGTGGCCACCGCGCTCACCGCTCTCGGCCTCTACGGCATCGTCGCCTACGCGGTCGCCTGTCGGCGCAGGGAATTCGGCGTGCGCCTCGCGCTCGGGGCCGAGCCGGCGTCGCTGCCGCGGACGGTCGTGCGTCAGTATTTCCCCGCCGTCGCGCTCGGGCTCGGCGCAGGCGTGCTCGCATTTTTCGGAGCCGGCCGCGTGCTCGAAAGCCTGCTCTTCGAGAGCAACCCGCGCGATCCGCTGCTGTTGCTCGGAGTGAGCGCGGTCGTCGTCGCCGTCTGCGGCTTTGCCGCGTGGCTGCCCGCGCGCCGAACCGCCCAAGTCGATCCCATGCTCGCGCTCCGCACCGAATAATACCCGATGACCAGCGATGGGCGACGAGCGATCTACCGGCCGCCCCCTTGTTCTCAACTCACTACTTTTCACTCGCCTCTCTGGCCTTTCTTCATGCTCGCCGATCTCCGCTTCGCCTTCCGTTCGCTTTCGAAAACTCCCGGCTTCACGCTTGTCGCCGTGCTCACGATGGCCATCGCCATCGGCGCCTGCACCGCGCTCTTCAGCGTTTTGCAGGCCGTCGTGCTGCGGCCGCTGCCGTATCCGCACCCGGAGACGCTCGTCTCCGTCTGGGCCAAGAATGCGACGCGCAACCTCGAGGCGCCCGCGCTCTCGTGGGCGAAATACGAATTCTACCGGCAGCGCACCGACGTCTTTCAGGACGTCTCGATGTCGGCGAGCAACAGCTTCACGCTCACCGAGGGCCGCGGCGAACCCGAGCAGGTGAACGGCTGGCACGTCACCGCGAATTTCCTGCCGATCCTCGGCTTGCAACCGATCCGCGGCCGCAATTTCACCGCCGAAGAAGACTCCGACGCCGGCCCGAACGTGGCGATGATCAGCCGCCGCCTGTGGGAAACGCGCTTCAGCTCCGACCCGCGCATCCTCGGCCGCGTCGTGCAGATCGACGGCGTGGGCCGCGAAGTCGTCGGCGTGCTGCCCGATCTCCCGCTGCCGTTCAACGGCACCGATGTCGTCGTGCCGAAAGCGGCCGATCTGCCGTATTTCCCGAAGGCGAATCGCGACAACGGCATCGTCCACCAGGCGATCGCGCGTCTCGCACCGGGCGTTTCCCTGCCGACGGCCCAGCTCCGCGTGAACGAGATGGCGAAGCAGTTCCGCGCCGACCGCCCGAATCACGTCGATGCAGAAAACGAAAACGAGCTGCGCACCGTGACGCAGCAGGTGCTCGGCAATCTCGATCGCACATTCTGGACGTTGGCGGGCGCCGTCGCGGCGGTGCTGCTCATCGCCTGCGCGAACATCGCCAACCTCTTCCTCGCCCGCGTGAGCGCGCGACAAAAGGAGATCGCCGTCCGTCTCTCGCTCGGCGCGCGTCGCGCGGAAGTCATCCGGCAATTCCTCGCCGAGAGCGCCGTGTTCACGTGCGCAGCCGGCGTCCTCGGCGTGCTGTTTGCCTGGTGGAGCCTGCGCGCGATCCAGGTTATCGCCGGTCCGCAATTGCCGCGCGCAGACGAGATCGCGCTCGATCCGCTCGTGCTCGCGTTCTCGCTCGGCACGGCGCTCGCCGCCGCCGTTCTGATCGGCGTCTATCCGGCGTGGCAGGCGTCGCGCACCGATGTCGGCACCGTGCTGAAGGACAACACGCGCGGCGCCGGCGGCGGCACGGCGGCGAAAGCGTTCCGGCATTTCCTCGTCGTCGCGCAGGTCGCGCTGTCGCTCACGCTGCTCATCTGCGCCGGTCTGCTCGTGCTCAGTTTCTACAAGCTCCAAAATTCCGCGCTCGGCTTCGCCGTCGAGGGGCGCGCGCTCGGCCAGATCAATCTGCCCGCCGCGCGCTACGGCAAGCCCGAGGCGAACCGCGAATTCTACCGCCAGTTGCAGCAGAAGATCGACGAAGCCCCCGAACTCGCCGGCGGCGGCGTCGCCTTCGGCATGCCGCTCACGCAGGCGGGCTTCATTTCCCCCTTCGCCGTGCAGGGCCGGCCGATTCCCGACGTGACGAAGCAATCGCTCGCCAACATGCGCTTCGCCTCCGTCGGCTATTTCAACACCATGGGCATCCGTCTGCTCGAGGGCCGTTTCTTCAACGCGCAGGACCGCGCGGATGGTGAACGCGTCATCGTTATCAACGAGACGCTCGCGAAGAAACTTTTCCCCGGCGAGTCCGCGCTCGACCACGTGCTGCTCAACGGTCCGAACTCCGCCACGAAAAACCGCATCGTCGGCGTCATCCGCGACGTGAAGGCCGCCGGACTCGCCGCGCCGCCGCCGGAGGAAATCTATATTCCCGCACTCCAACGCGCCGGCGCGTTCATGAACGTGGTGGCCGTCGCCCGGCCCGGCCTCAGCGCGTCGACCGTCATTCCGGTTCTCCGCCGTCTCGTGAAGGAAATCGATCCGACGCTCGCCGTCGCGCAGCCGCAGACGATGGAGCAGCTCGTCGAGCAGTCCATCGGCGTCCAACGCGTGACGATGGCCCTGCTGCTCACGTTCGCGGCGATCGCCGCGCTACTCGCCGCGGTCGGCGTCTACTCGGTGATGGCCTATGCGGTCACGCAGCGCACCGGCGAGATCGGCGTGCGCATGGCGCTCGGCGCCAGCCCCGCGAGCATTCTCGGTCTCGTGCTCCGCACCGGCGCCACGCAAGTCGGCAGCGGCCTCGCCCTCGGCCTCCTCGGCGCGTTCGCTGCGAGCCGGCTGCTCCAGGATGGACTCTATCAAGTGCAGCCGTTCGACCCGCTCGTGTTTTCCGCGGTCGCCGCGTTCTTCGCGATCGTCGCGACGCTCGCCTGCCTCGTCCCCGCGGCGCGCGCCACCCGCGTCAACCCGCTCGACGCGCTGCGCGCGGAGTAGTCTTCTCGCATCGAGCCATGGGTTCACTTCGCCACCTCCTGCGCAATCTCGCGCGCACGCCGTTTCTCTCGGCCGTCATCGTCCTCTCGCTCGGTGCGGGCATCGGCGCCAACACCGTCATCTACAGTTGGCTGAAGAGCGCCCTGTTCGCCCCGCTGCCGGGTGCCGAGGCGCCGCGCCTGATGTCGCTCGAGGTCAAGGACGACACCGGCAACTGGGTGACGACCTCGTGGACCGAGTATCGAGAACTGCGCGAACTTGTCCCGGCGCTGGCAGGTGTCGCCGCGCAACGCCCGCGCTCGTTTTCTCTTGGCGATGGGGAGCGGGATGCGCGCGTCTACGGCGAGTTTGTCTCGGGAAATTTCTTCGACGTTCTCGGCGTGCGCGCCCAACTCGGCCGCTTTTTCAAGTCAGACGAGGTCGCCCGTCCCGGCGGCGCGCCGGTGGTCGTGCTCTCCGACGGCTTCTGGCGGAAACAATTCCATCGCGCCGACGACGTCGTCGGCCGAACGCTCCGGCTCAACGGCCAGACGCTCACGATCGTCGGCGTCTCCGCTCCCGACTTCCGCGGCGGCTACAACGCGCTCTCGTTCGATCTTTTCCTGCCGGCGACGCTCATGCCGCTACTGCAGCCCGCGTCGGACGAGCTCACGGCCCGCAAGGCGCGCACTTATACGATGCTCGCGCAGCTCCGCCCCGGCGTCTCGCTTGCACAAGTCCAAGGCGAACTCGACGCGGCGGCGAAGAAGCTCCTCGACGCTTACCCGGAAACCAACCGCGGCCTCGCCTACGGCATGCTCCCGCTCTGGCGCTCGCCGCGGGGCGGCCAGGTCATCGTTGCCTCGCTCGCGACGCTTCAGGTTTTCGCCGCGCTGATCCTGACGGTCGTGTGCGTCAACAGCGCGAGCTTGCTCCTCGCTCGCGCAACCACGCGCCGCCGCGAGATCGGCATCCGTCTCGCCATCGGCGGCGCGCCCGCCCGCATCCTCGTTCAACTTCTCGGTGAAAGCGTTCTGCTCGCGCTCCTCGGCGGCGCGGCCGGCCTGCTGTTCTCCCTGTGGGGTGTCGAGATCATCGGGCACCTGCCGCTTCCGTCCGTCGATGCCGCTCCGATCTTCTTCACGCCGGAGATCGATGCGACGTCGGTCGCCTTCGCGGCCCTCGTGTCGCTCGGGTGCGGCGTGCTGTTCGGACTCGCTCCCGCGGCGCAGCTCGCGCGCGCCGATGTGCTGCACGCGCTGCGTGGCGGCTCAGGCGCGGTGGCGGGGCGCAATTGGCTGCGCGACGGCTTGGTCGCGCTCGAGGTCGCGACGGCTCTCGTCGTCCTCGTTCTCGCCGCGCTTTATCTCCAGAGCTTTCGCAATTCGCTGCGTGCCGAGACCGGTTACGACACCACGCTCGTGATGCTCGCCACGGTCGATCTCAGCGGTCGCGGCTACGATCAGGCGCGCAGCCACGCGTTCGTCGCAGAGGCGCTCCGCCGCTTGCGCGAGACGCCGGGCGTGATTTCGGCCGCCGCCGCCAACAACGTTCCGCTCGCCACCCACGGCATCGCGACCGGAGTGTTCGCGATCGCGGGGCGTCCGTTCGATCCGAACCGCCGAGCGCTCTACTTCGACGTGACGCCGGGCTACTTCGCCACCATGGGCGTGACTTTCGTCGAGGGCGGCGACATCGCCCCTCTCAGCCGGAAAGACCTGCCGCTCGACGCCGTCATCAACGAGGAAATGGCGCAGCGCTACTGGCCCGGCGAATCTCCGGTCGGCCGCAAATTCATCATCAACGATACTTGGTTCATCGTCGCCGGCGTCGTGCGGACCACGAAATACGAAAGCGTCGGCGAAGCGCCGCAGCCGATGACCTGGCTCAGCCTTCGCCGCCAACCCGCGGGCAGTCCCACGCTGCACATCCGGACTTCAGGCGATCCGCGCGCAGCTCTCGGCTCGATCCGGGAAGTCGTGCGTGCCCTCGACCCCGAAATCGCGCTCATCCAGCCGCGCACGTTGGCGGCCAATGTCGACAGCAACCTCGTCCTCCAGCGCCTGCCGGCGCGCATGCTGTCGTTCCTCGCCCCGCTCGCGCTGGCGCTGGCTGCGATCGGCCTTTACGCGGTCATCGCGTATTCGCTCGCGCAACGGGTCCAGGAAATCGGCGTGCGACTCGCGCTCGGCGCCACGCCGTCGTGCGTCGTCCGGTTGATGATCTGGCAAGGTCTCCGCGTGGTCCTCGTCGGCACTGCGCTCGGCTGGGTCGCGGCGCTGGCGCTCGGCTACGTTCTCCAGCCGCGACTGGTCGGCGTGGCCTTCGGCGACCCGCTGATCTACGCCGGCGTGCCGCTGCTCCTGCTCGGCGTGGCCGCGCTCGCCTGCTGGCTCCCTGCACGGCGCGCGGCCAGCGTCGATCCGCTCTCGGCCCTACGCGCCGAACAGTGACAGTTTGACGGAAACCTTCCGACCTCGAAGCGTTCTAAACCGCATGCTCCGCCCCTTCGCCCTCTGCGCCACCGCGCTGCTCCTCACTGTTTCAACGCTCGCTGCGACGGAAGATTCCGATCGCGCCGAGATCAAACGTCTCATCGACGGCCGACACTGGGCTGCCGCCCAGCCGTTGCTCGAAAAGGCGATCGCCGCCCAACCGCAGGACGCCGAAGCGCACTACCTGCTCGGCCTCTCGCTGATCAACCAGAACAAAGGCGACACCGCCGTCGCTCCACTCGAGAAAGCCACCGCGCTCGCGCCGACGAACAGCGAATACCAGCGCGCGCTCGGCGACGCTTACGGCGTCAGCGCGCAGAAGTCCGGCTTGTTTTCCAAACTCGGCTGGGCGCGAAAATGCAAAGCCGCCTACGAAAAAGCCGTCGAGCTCGATCCGAAGAACATCTTCGCGCGCGCCAGCGTCATGCAGTTCTGTCTCCAGGCCCCCAGCATCGTCGGCGGCGGCATCGACAAGGCTTACGCACAAGCCGAGGAGATCAAGAAACTCGATCCGGCTCAGGGGCGCGCCGCTTACGCCACGCTCTATCTCGCGGAAAAGAAATACGCCGAGGCTTTCGCCCTTCTCGATGACGTGCTGAAGGACACGCCGAACGACTACGAAGCGCTCTACCAAGTCGGCCGCCTCGCCGCGATCACCGGCGAGCACCTCGACCGCGGCCTCGCCACGCTCCGACAATGCCTCACGCTCACGCCGCCCCAAGGTCAGCCGCCCCACGCCGCAGTGCACTGGCGCATCGGCAACATCCTCGAGAAGCAGGGCGACAAGACCGCCGCCAAGACTGCCTACGAAGCGTCGCTCCGCGTCGACCCGAATTTCAAGAACGCCATCGAGGCGCTTAAGAAGCTCGGCTGAAGGCAGGCGGGCCAGTCGCCTCGCGCGAACGTCACCGCCGCGCCAGGTAGGGCCGGTCTCCGACCGGCCGAAAGCGCCCCCGTTTGCGAGCGCCATGCGCGAATCACGCCGCGCCTGCTCCAAACCGGCCAATCAAAGACGGGCCCTGCTCCACGCTGCCGGCTCGCCACCACCGCGCACACCACGCTTGCGGGCATCGTCCGTCTCGCGCACCGTTTGGCATGTCCACCGGCCTCGCGCCCGAAGTCGCCGAATTTCTCGAATTGCTCGACCGCAGCGTGCGCGAAGGCACGTTCACGCGCCTGACGCTCGGCAAGCCGCGCGGCGGCGACGACGCGACGCTGCAAAACGTCTACGTGCGCCCGGTGCGCCTGAAATCCGGCCCGCACCTCAGCTTCCTTTGGCGGCACGACACGCGCGACCTCACCAAAAACGTCGCGCCCGAAGACGGCGTCATCGAGGTCGGCCGGCTCGTCGGCGCGATTTTCCACAGCGCACATCTCTTCATCGGCCCGCGCACCGTGCAGCTCGAGTTCAACAAGAAAGGCGAACCGCGCCTGACGTTCGGCAAGGACGCGAAAACCGCGCCCGGCGCGAGCGACACCGCGCATGATCGCACGAAAGCGCGCCTGCTGCCCGCCGCGAGTCAGGATTGGCTGCACGCGCTCGGCGTCACGAACTCCGCCGGCGTCGTGCGCGAGGGCATGGCCGACAAGCACCGGCAGATTCACAAATTCGTCGAGCTCCTCCACCACCTCGTCGCCAGCGCAACGCTGCCGCACGGCCGGCCGCTCGAAATCGCCGACATGGGTTGCGGCAAAGGCTACCTGACGTTTGCGACGCACGACTATTTCGACCGCGTGGCGAAACTCTCGGTGCGCGTCTGCGGCGTCGAACTCCGCCCCGAACTCGTCGAGCAATGCAACCGCCTCGCCCAGGAAACCGGCCGCGAGAAACTCTCGTTTGTCCGCGGCACGATTCAGGAAGCCACGATTCCGGCGCCCGACGTGCTCATCGCGCTCCACGCCTGCGACACCGCAACCGACGACGCGATCGCCCGCGGCCTCGCCGCCGGCAGCGCGCTGATCGTCACGGCGCCGTGTTGCCAGAAGGAACTCCGCCCGCAACTCCGCGCCGCCCCCGTGCTCGCGCCGGCGTTGCGCCACGGGATTTTCCAGGAACGCCACGCCGAGTTCGCCACCGACGCGCTGCGCGCGCTGCTGCTCGAATGGGCCGGCTACGAGACGAAGGTCTTCGAGTTCATCTCGACCGAGCACACCGCGAAAAATCTCATGATCGCCGCGACGAAACGCTCCCATGCCGAGGACGAGCCCGCTCGGGAGAGACGCGCGTCGGCGATCCGCGAATTCGCCGAGTTCTACGGCGTCAAAACGCAGGCGCTCGCGCAGCACCTGGAGTTCGCACTCGCTAAGTAGCGCTGCCTTCCGGCCTTTGGAAGGGCGATATGATATCGCCCCTCCACGCCACGCACCGTGCTACACCAACAGCACGGCCTGGACACCCGGGCCGTGGACGCCTTCGATCAAGATGCCTTCGACGTCCGCCGTCTTCGACGGCCCGGTAACCCAGATGATGTTCGGATCCGCCGGCAACGCAGCGAGCGCGGCGGGGATGTCCGGGAAAATGTCGGCTCGTTTCAGCACGACGATATGCGCCCAGGGTGCCAGCGCCGCGAGGCGCGTGCTGGTGTCGCGATCCGTGAGCACGACCGTGCCCGTCTCGGCGATCGCTGCGGTGGCGCGCGTGATGCCGAACGCGTAGTCGTCAACGCGCGTGCGGTCGTAACTGGTCTCCACTCGCAGGCCGGCGAGCGCGGCGTCGAGCGACGGCAGCAGCACGGGATCGCAATAGCCGCGCGTCCAACCGTTCTTCGTGAGCAAGTCCGTCAGTTCCGCCGTCGATTGCAGCGGCGTGCCGTTCACGCCCTTGAGGCGCGCGCAAAACGTCGCGGCGAGATCGGTGATGCCCTGCATCTGGCGCATGCGCACAAGATCGCGCTCCCAATCGGGCAAGGCGGCACGCTCCGCCAGAGGCGCGAGTGCCGCGCGCACGCGGCCGAGAATCTGTTCACGATCGGAATTCATCGAAGGAGGTTGGCCACGAAAAACACGAAGAGGCACGAAAACGCCAAGGCGGCAGAGGCCACAAAAGGCGCAGAAGGCGCAAAACACAAAGTCTGGCTACTGCAGGGCCGGTCTTCAGCCGGCCCTGTTGGATTCGCGCATTCCGATGAACCGGCTGAAGCCGGTCCTACGGGGCAAACCGCGAACGCGCGAATCGCCGCCTCGATCTGTCTTTTTGCGGCCATCAATTCGGGGATGCCCCCGAATCGGAAAGAACCACAGAAAACACGGAAGACACAGAAGCTCATGCGTCGCGTCCCTTCTGTGTGTTCTGAGTATTCTGTGGTTTACTCCGACTCTTCATCCACTTTCTGAACTCGCCGCCGCGCCACTCGGGCAGCGCGCGTTTTTCCTCCCACGCACGCAGCGCGGGCACAGGAATGAGTTTCGTCGGCAGATAATTCAGCGCCTTGCCGCCGAAGAGCGCGGCCTTCCACGCGGTCGGCTGCGAGGCCATCAACGCCCACGCGCCCATCGGCGGCGTGCCGACGGAGGCGAGCGGCGCGCCCTCGCGTTTGCCTTTTTCGCGCAGGCGCAACAGCAGATCGGGAATCGGAATGTTCACCGGGCACACCTCGTTGCACGCGCCACAGAGCGACGACGCTTTCGGCAGATCAGCCAGCTCCGGAAATTTCTTCCCCGCGAGCAGAGGCGAGAGCACCGCGCCGACCGGCCCCGGGTAGACGCTGCGATACGCGTGGCCGCTCGCCTGGCGATAAACCGGGCAGACGTTCAGGCACGCGCCGCAGCGGATGCAACGGAGGATTTCGCGACACTCGGATGCGAGGACGTCGGTGCGGCCGTTGTCGACGAAGATGACGTGCATCTCCTCGGGGCCGTCGGGCTGCGTCGGCGCTTTCGGGCCGGAAATGAACTCGGTGTAAACGGTGAGCTGCTGCGCCGTGGCCGAGCGTGCGAGCAGGTTGAGCAGCACGCCGAGATCGCGGTCGCGCGGCACGAGTTTCTCGATGCCGACGAGGGCGATGTGCACCTTCGGCGCCGCGAGGCTGAAGCGCGAGTTGCCCTCGTTCGTCACGAGCACGATGCGCCCGCTCTCGACCGAGACGAAGTTCGCGCCGGTCAGGCCGACGTCGGCCTGGAGATACTTGTGGCGGAGAAACTGCCGCGCGCGGCGCGTGATCGTCTCGGGATCGTCGTTGTAGGCGCCGAGGCCCTCCCGCTCGAAGCTCGTCGCGATTTCGCGGCGGTTCTTGTGAATGATCGGCCGGACGATGTGGCTCGGGTGATCCTTGTCGATCTGGACGATGAACTCGCCGAGGTCGGTCTCGAGCGCCTCGATGCCGTGCTTCTCGAGGTAGTGCGCGAGTTCGATCTCCTCGGAGACCATCGTCTTCGCCTTCACCATCTTCTTGGCGCCGCGCGCCTGCATGATGCGCAGCACGGCTTCGCAAGCCGCCTCGCCGGTCGACGCCCAATGCACGTAGGCGCCGTTGGCCTTCAGCTTCGCTTCGACGGCGGGCAACAGCGCGTCGAGATTTTCGATGACGTGTTGCTTGATCTCGCCGGCGCGCTGGCGCAGCAAGTCGGGATCGTTGAACTGGTCGAAGAGCAGCTTGGTGCGCTTCTCGTGCGTCGCCTTCGTGCTCTGGTAAACCGAGACGCGCTTGTCAGCGGGCAGCGTCGCGGCGGCTTGGTCGATGAGTTGGCGAGGCATGGTGTGCGGGGTGTAGGAGCGGCTTTACGCCGCGATTGTTGCGCACGCTTCGACGCGGGCAGATCGCGGCGTAAAGCCGCTCCTACAGTTGAAATTCAAAGCAGCCCTCCGTCTTTCAACGCGTCGCGCATCACCTGCGCGATGTGCTGGGTTTTGATCGGCTGGCCGGCTTTCTGGGCGAGGCCGCCCATGTGCATGAGGCAACTCATGTCGCCGGAGACGAGCACGTCGGGCCCCGCGGCGCGGATGTGTTCGAGTTTCAGCGTGCCCATGCTCGATGAGACGTGCGGGAACGCGACGGAGAACGTGCCGCCGAAGCCGCAGCACTGCTCCTGCTCGCCGAAGGGCACAACCTTCGCGCCGGCAATCGAGCCGAGCAGCGCGAGCGACGCCGCCTCGCTGCCGGTGCCGCGATTGTGGCAGTTGCGGTGGAACGCGATCGTCGCCTCATAGCGGCCGGGCCACGTCTTCACGCCGAGGGCGTTGACGACGAAATCGGCGAACTCCCACGTGCGCGCCGCGAGCGCCTTCACCGCGGGCAGATCGCTCTCCTTCTCAAATTCAAGCAACGTTCCGTGCCGCAGCATCGCGGCGCACGAACCAGACGGGAGCAGCACGGGCGCGTCGCCCGCGAACGTCCGCAGTGCGTGGCGCACGACTTTGCGCGACGCGGGCCAATCGCCGCCGTTGAACGCCGGTTGGCCGCAACAGGTCTGGCCCTCGGGAAACTCGATCTCGACGCCGAGATGCTCCAGCACCTCGACCGTGGCGCGCGCGACATCGTCGTAGAACGCGTCGCACAGGCAAGTCGCCATCAACTGGATTTTCGGCCGCTCACCGGGCGCGAAGGGCGAAGGACGAACGGGAGCATGCATCAGGAACGCGGAGTGTAGACGGTGGCTGCGAGTTGGCGAGTCAGGTGGGCGCGGAAGACGTGAATATCACGGACCGCGCCGAGCCCGATAAGCTGACTGGCAATGTTGCCGACGGCCGTGCCTTCGAGTGAATACGACACGACGGGCAAGCCGCTCGCGTCCGCCGTCGCCTGACACAACAGACGGTTCTTCGAGCCGCCGCCGACGATGAGAATGCGGTTGAATTTCCGCTGCGCCAGCCGCTCGAACGTCCGCACAGCATCGGCGTGACCGCGGCCGAGCGAATCGCAGATCACGCGGACGTAGCCCTCGAGATTGCGCGGCGGACGCGCGCCGTTTTTGCGAAGCTGCGCGTCGATCGCCGCTCGCATGTCGGGCGGGTTGAAAAGCGATGCGTCGGTGACGTCGATCAGGCGCGTCGGTGCGGGCGCTTGCTCGGCAGCGGCGATGAGTTTCTTCCATTGCGCCGCATTCGTCGGGTGCGCGTCGAACGCCGGGAGCGTCTTCTCGAGCAACCACAGCCCGAGGCACGAGCGCAGCGGACGGTAGCGACCGTCGCCCATGCGCTCGTTCGAAATCTTGGCGGCGCGCGCCTCGTCGCCGAACACGGGCGCATCGCTCTCGAAACCGAGCAGCGACCACGTGCCGGAGCTGAGGTAGAGATCGGAGCCGTCCGGCGCCGCGGGCATCGCGGCGAAGGCGCAGGCGGTATCGTGACCGGGCACGAGCACGGTCTCGACGCCCGCGAGTTCGGCGAGGCCGGTGACGCGACCGAGGCGGCGCGGTGACTTGGCCGGCGTCGAGAACCAGTGCCGTGGGATGCCGAAGGATTTCAGCGCGGCCGGCGACCAGTCGTCGCCGCGCACATCGAGCAGTTGCGCGTGGCTGCAGATGGAGATTTCGTTCTCCATTTTGCCCGAGAGCAGAAAATTGAAGTAGTCCGGGATGAACAGACAGCGCGCCGCGGTGCGCGCGATGCCGGGCGCGGCCGCGAGCGTTTCCTGAAGCTGCAGGCTCGTGTTGTAAGAATAATTCGGGACGCCGGTGAGCTTGTAGACGCGCTCGAAGCCGCGGCGCGCGAGCGCGGCGGAGGCGGCTTGCGTGCGGTTGTCGCGGTAGGCGTGCACCGGATAAACGGGGCGGCCGGCGGCGTTGACGAGCACGTGGTCGACAGCCCAGGTGTCGCAGCCGACCGAAGCGAGCTTCGGGGATTTCGCCTTCGCTTTCAGCAGCCCGGCGCGCGCCTCGCTCCAAAGATACGGCAGATCCCAGTAGTCGTTCGCGCCGAGCGAGCGGAACTGGTTGGTGAAACGGTGCACCTCGGTGAGTTCGAGGCGGTGATTGGTCCACGTGCCGACGATCACTCGTCCGCTGGTCGCACCGAGGTCGATGGCTGCGCAATGAACTGTTTTGGCCATGGGAAAATCAGCCGAAGATGCGGCGCAATTCCGCGATCGCACTGTCGGGCATCGGCACGAGCGGGCCGACGGGCTTGGCGAGCAGCAACGCCTCCGCGGTCGCTTCGAGCACTTCGAGCCGATCGAACGCTTCGAGCAGTGTGCGACCGATGACGAGCACGCCTTCGTTGGCGATGAGCACGACGGGCGTTTGCTTCAGCGAAAGGTGACTCGCGATCTCGGCGGCGTCCTCGACGAGCCGCAGGAACGGCAGCTTCGGCGCCTCGAACAACACCAGCGCGCTCTCGGGAATCGTGCGCGTGTCGAGTTGCGCGGCGGTCATGCAAAACGCCGAAGCGTGCGCCGGCTGGGCGTTGATGATGGCGCCGACTTCCGGGAGACGCGCGTAGATTTCGGCGTGCAACCGCGCCGTGCGGCTCGGCGATTGTCCGGCGGGGCACGCCGCCCCTTTCACGCGCACGAGACCCGGCGGCGTGAGTTCAAGGCGGTCGCGGCGGCGCGGCGTGATGACAAAATCGTCGGCGCCGAGTCGCGCGGAAAACGCGCCGGCCGTGCTGATGAGCAGACGCTGTTCGTAAGAGCGGCGGACGAAGCGACAGATATCGCTACGCAGTTCGCGCTCGCGATTGGTGAGAGGCGGCACCGGATCGAGCGCCGGCAGCAGCGGCGCCGTCTCGACCGTCAGCGAGTCGGCGGGCACCGTCGTAATCTCGCCGAGGCTCGCGGCGCGAGAGAGCGTCAGTGCGACGAATTCGAGCGTCTCGAACCGCTGGAACGCGTCCTGCAGATCGGAGCCGCCGATGACGACGCCGTGGTTTTCCAAGAGCACGCAGGCCGCGCCGGTCGCGAACGCGGCGGCGATGTTGTCGCCGAGTTCCTGTGTGCCCGGGCACGCGTAGGGCGCAAACGCGAGTTGGCGGCACACGGAGTAGGCGTGCGATTGCACGCGCGTGTCGGGCAGTTTTCTGCAGATGGAAAACGCCACGAGCGCGCCGGGGTGCGCGTGCACGATCGCCTTCAGGTCCGGGCGGCGGCGGTAGATCTCCGCGTGGAACGGCAGCTCCGACGACGGCGGATGCAGTCCTTCGCGCTTCCCGTCCGGGAACACGCGCACGATGTCGGCGGGCGTGAGGTTGCCCTTGTCCACCCGCGACGGCGTGATCCAGATGCTGCCGTCCTCGTCGCGAATCGAGAGATTGCCTCCCGAGGTGGTCGTCATGCGATGGCGGTAGATGCGCGCCATCGTGGCAACGAGTTGTTCGCGAGGATGCAGCCAGGAGGAGTTCATGAAAGGGAAAGCTCCAAGCCCCAATCTCCAAGCACCAGAGAAGCCCCAACCCTCAAAAACGGAGCAACCACAGGGACACGAAGGCACGGAGAAAACTCCGCTCCTGCGTATTCTTCGTGTCTCCGTGTCTTTGTGGTTTTCAGGTTTGGTGCTTCTCTGGAGCTTGGTGCTTGGAATTTGGAGCTTCCTTCCCGCGCCTCAGCGCAGGAAGGCCTCGTGCAAGCCGCCGTCGACCGTGATGACCTGGCCGGTGGTCTTGCTGAGGCGTTGCGAGACGAGGAGGAAATACGCCTCGGCCTGGTCGGCGGGCGTGATCGGCGCCTTCGTCAGCGTGCGGTCGGCGTAGAACTGCGCCAGCTTCTTCACGAGCGACTCGGTCGCTTCGTGGTCGGTGTAGGGAATGTTGTATTTCGCGAGCGAGCCGATCACGCGGTCGCGCGGGAACATCGCGGAGCCTTGCACGACCGTCGCGGGCGCGACGCCGTTCACGCGCACGAGCGGCGCAAGTTCGATCGCGAGTTCGCGCACGAGGTGGTTCGCAGCGGCCTTCGAGGTGTCGTAGGCGACAGAGCCCTTCTTCGCGACGACCGCGTTGGCCGAAGTCGTGAAGACGAGATTGCCGCGCAGCCCCTGCTCTTTCCACGTCTTTGCGGCTTCGTCGCCCACGACGTAGCTGCCGGTGACGTTGATGGCGAACGTGAGCGCCCACTTGTCGTCGGGGATGTGCCCGGACGTGTCGCTCGGCACGAAGATGCCCGCGGTGACGCAGATGGAATCGAAGCCGCCGTAAGCGAGCGCGACGTTGTCGAGCATCGCGCGCACGGAGGCGCGGTCGGTGATGTTGGCCGCGAGGCCGACGGCCGGGCCGCAGTTGGAAACGCCGGTGCCGGCCACGCCGATGCCGACTCCGTATTTAGCCTCGATCTCCTTCGCGGTCGCTTGCGCGGCGGCCTCGTTGAGGTCGACGGCGACGATGTGTGCGCCTTCCTTCACGAGGCGGTGCGCGGTTTCCTTGCCGATGCCGGAGCCAGCGCCGATCACGACGATCACCTGGCGCGCGAGCTCTTTCTCGGCGGGCATGCGCTTGAGTTTCGCTTCCTCGAGCAGCCAATACTCGATGTCGAACGCCTCCTGCTGCGGGAGCGCGATGTAGCGGTCGATCGCCTCGGCGCCGCGCATGACTTCGACGGCGCAGTTGTAGAACTCGGCGGTGACGCGCGACTCGGATTTGTCCTTGCCCCACGCGATCAATCCGAGGCCCGGGATGAGCACGACCGTCGGATTCGGGTCGCGCATCGCGGGCGAGTTGGCGTGTTTGCAGGCCGCGTAGTAGGCGGCGTAGTCGGCGCGGTAGGCGGTGAGGCCGGCGGCGAGTTTGGCTTTCAGCTCGGCGACGGTTTCCGTCTGCGGGTTCCAGTCGACGTAGAGGGGCTTGATCTTCGTGCGGAGAAAATGGTCCGGGCACGACGTGCCGAGTTCGGCGAGACGCGCGGCGTCCTTCGAGTTCACGAAGCGCAGGATCTTCGCATCGTCCTGCACGGTGCCAATGAAACGCTTCTCCTTGGAAACCTGGCCGCGCAGCCATGGCAGGATCGCGGCAAACGTCGCGCGGCGCTTCGCTTCGTCGAGCGTGGCGTATTTTTGTCCGCCGAAGGCCGCAACGTCGCCGCCCTTGGCCGCGTAGGCCTTCTCGATGTAGGCGGAGGCTTCCTCGATGAAATTGAGCGTGTCGGTGTAGCACTGCTTGTCGTCGTCGGCCCACGAGATGAAGCCGTGCTGGCCCATCATGATGGCGCGGACGTTCGGCTGCTCGCGCGCGATCTTCTGCATGGCGAGACCGAGTTCGAAGCCCGGGCGCATCCACGGCACGTAGGCCATGCGGCCGCCGAAGATTTCCTGGGTGAGCTTCTCGCAACTCGCCGAGGCCGCGATCGCGATGATCGCGTTCGGGTGCATGTGGTCGACGTGCTTGCCGGGCAGGAACGAATGCAGCGGCGTGTCGATCGACGAGGCGCGCGGGTTCAGGTTGAACGTCGCGTGCGTATACATGCCGACCATGTCGTCCTCGGCGGGCGACTTGAGGCCCTTGTCGGCGCGCGACGCGTAGAGCTTCTGGAGGTCGAGCAGCTTGCTCTGGTAGAGCGACGAGAAGTTCTCGCGCGTGCTCGTGCGCAGGTCGCCGCCTGAGCCTTTCACCCAGAGCACTTCGACCGGTTGAGCGGTGAGCGGGTCTTTCTCGGTGAGTTTCGACGACGTGTTGCCGCCGCCGGTGTTGGTGATGCGTTGGTCGCTGCCGAGGAGGTTCGAGCGATAGACGAGGCGCGCGACGGGATCGAGCGACGCGGCTTTCGCGTCGTCCCAGAGATAGTTGACGAATTGATAGGAGGCCATGCGTGGAGGAGAAAAGAGGAGACCGGCGAGCTGAAACGAATCAGCGACGCTGCGCGAGCGTTTCGCGCTCGTAGCGTGTCACAACTGGCAGCCAGGCGCGGTCGCCCGGGACGTTCGCGCGACGGCAGTGTTCCTCCCAGATCGCGCCGAGCGGGAGCGTCTTGAGTTCTTCGAGTAACGCGAGGCGCGCCGTGTGGTCGCCGGCGGCTTCGAGATCGCGCAAGCGCTGCGACGGTTCGAGCAGAGCGGCGAGCAGGCACTTTTGCGCGTTGCGCGTGCCGATGACCCACGCCGCGACGCGGTTGATGCTCGCGTCGAAGTAATCGAGGCCGATCGCCGTGCGCGGGAGAAAGCCGCCGCGGACGAGTTCCTCGAAGAGCGCGCGCGTGACGTCGTCGAAGAGGACGACGTGGTCGCTGTCCCAGCGGACACCGCGACTCACGTGGAGCAGCAAACCGGGCACGAATTGCAGCACGGAGGAAATCTTGTCGGCCACCGACTCGGTCGGGTGGAAGTGGCCCATGTCGAGGCAGAGGACTTTTTTTCGAGTGACAGCGTAACCGAGATAAAACTCGTGCGAACCGACGACGTAGCTCTCGGAGCCGATGCCGAAGAGTTTCGATTCCACGGCGTCGCGGTGAACGCGTTCGTCGAATTGCTCCTTGAACACGGCGTCGAGCGACTGCTCGAGACGTTCGCGCGGGCCTTTGCGGTCGGCGGGAAGGTCTTTGTGGCCGTCGGGAATCCAGACGTTCGTCACCGTGGGCGTGCCGAGCGCCTGGCCCATCGCCGCGCCGATGCGGCGGCACGCGATCGCGTGCTCGATCCAGAATTGGCGGATGGCGGGATCGCGATTCGAGAGCGTAAACCCGTCGTTCGCGAGCGGGTGCGAGAAACACGTCGGGTTGAAATCGAGTCCCATGCCGCGCTGCTTCGCCCAGTCGATCCAACTTTGGAAATGCTCCACGCCAATTGCGTTTCGGTCGACCTTCTTGCCACCGAAGTCGCCGTAGATCGCGTGCAGGTTGAGGCGGTGCTTGCCCGGGATGAGCGACAGCGCGACGTCGAGATCGCTGCGCAGTTCGGCGATCGTGCGCGCCTTGCCCGGGTAGTTGCCGGTGGCCTGGATGCCGCCGCCGTCGAGCGTCGCGCCGGCGCGCTCGAAGCCGCCGACATCGTCGCCTTGCCAGCAGTGCAGCGAAATCGGCGTGCGCGCGAGCGTCGCGAGCGCGGTCTCGGTATCGACGCCGAGCGCGGCGTAGGTTTCACGGGCGGAATCGTAGAGCGAGCGAGTCATGAGGATGCAGCATTTGCCGACGGCGCGGCGGGGTGATGGGGACAGCGTAGGCGCAAAGTCTACAGTGTGGAGCCACCGCCGAGAATCCGGGCAATGATCTTTGGAATACAGAATGTGCTCCCGAAATTTTGCGGGTTTCGGATCGCCAAAGTGGAGCCTCGCGGTTCAATCCGAGCCGGCGGCGCCTCCCCCGCGGCGGTCTGCTTCCGATGATCTCCCCTGCTCTTCTTCGCCGCGGATTCTCGCTTGGCCTTGTCGCTCTGTTCGTGTCCGCACTGCACGCCGAGGTGCGCTGCGCCAAGCTTTTCACCGATCACATGGTCCTGCAACGCGAGCGTCCCGTGCCGATCTGGGGCACCGCCGCGCCCGGCGAGCGGGTCACTGTCGCCTTCGCCGAACAAACGAAAACAATCGCCGCGCGGCCCGACGGCACGTGGCGCGTCACGCTCGATCCGCTCGCGACGAGCGCCGCGCCACGCGAACTCACCGTGCGCGGCACGAACACGCTGACGTTCTCCGACGTGCTCGTCGGTGAGGTGTGGTTTGCGTCGGGTCAGTCGAACATGGAGAAGCCGCTCGGTGAGCGCAAAGGCCAGAAGCCGACGCTCGGCTACGACCTCGAGATCGCGGCGGCGAATTATCCGCTGTTACGCCTCTTTCAGGTGCCGCGCACCGATCTGAAACAGGACGGACCGGGCGTGTTGCGGTGGCTGCCGTGCTCGCCGGAGGCGTTGCGCGAGTCGAATTTCTCCGCGGCCGCCTACTTCTTCGGTCGGAACGTGCAGCAGACGCTCGGCGTGCCCGTCGGCATCATTCACGCGAGCTTCGGCGGCACGCGGATCGAAGCGTGGTTGCCCGCCGAGGCGTTCGCCGATCCGCAACTCGCCGGTCTCGAGAAGGAGCGCTACCCAGCGTGGGTTCCGGGTGTGCAGCCGACCGAGCTCTTTCAAAGCATGGTGCGACCCTACGCGCCGTTCGCGATCCGCGGCTTCCTCTGGTATCAGGGCGAGACGAACTGCACGGTGCCTGATTCCGACCGCTACGCGCACAAGCTCACGACGCTGATCGCGCACTGGCGGCGTGCGTGGGAAAACGCCGACGCACCGTTCTACGGCGTGCTGCTGGCGCCATTCGACTATTCGAAGTGGGAGAAATTCGGCACGACGGACCAAGCGCTCCCGCGTTTCTGGCAGGCGCAGATCGAAGCGCTCTCCGCGCCGCACACCGGCTACGCCGTCATCAGCGACGGCGTCGACGACCTGCACGACATCCACCCCGTCAACAAACGCGTCGTCGGCGACCGCCTCGCGCGACTCGCGCTGCACGAAACCTTTGGTCGCACCGCCGTCGCGGCGCGCGGTCCGACGCTCGCGAGCTGGAAGGTCGACGGAGCGACCATCGTCCTCACCTACGCGCACGCGGAAGGCCTGCACACGCGCGATCGCCTGCCGCCGACCGACTTCGTCGTCGCCGGCGCAGATCGCGTGTTTCATCCGGCGACCGCCGTCATCAAGGAGAACACGATCACCCTCACCTGCCCTGACGTGCCCGCGCCCGTCGCCGCCCGCTTCGCCTGGCACGAGATCGCCACACCGAATCTCCTCAACCGCGTCGGCCTGCCCGCCGTGCCGTTCCGCACGGACGAGTGGCCGGTGAAGATCAATCGCCCGGCCACGAAGTCTCTCGAACTGCGACCGTAAGCGTGTAGAGGGCTGCGGGAACGCGCTCCCTTGACGAATGTGCCGACGAAGTTAGTTTCGCGCCATGACGGCATCCGCTATTCTCGACCTCAAGCAACGACTCTCGAAGCTTTCCGAGGCGGATCGCAGGATGGTTTCCGCGTATTTACTCAGGCTGAAGCACGAGTCGGCGGCCGGCAGGCGGGAAGCGACGCGCACGATGCGTGAAATGGACGCCGGAAAGAAAGTCAGACTCAAAGATTTGGCGAAGCAGCTCGGGCATGCCTAAGCCGACCAGCTACGACCCGGTCCTTTCGAGCAAAGCATCCTCGTTCCTGATTGGTCTCTCGCGCTCGAAGCAAAGACAAGTTTTGCGATTGCTCTTTCAACTCTCGGAGTTCCCGAGCCAACTTGGTGACTATTCAACGCGCGAAACCGACGGACGGGAAATTCAGCACCTGATGGTTGGGGATTGGCATATCAGCTTCTGGGCGGACCACGCCGTCAGAGAGCTGCGGATTACGGAACTTGACGAAGTCTGAGCTGCGGCGCCTTTGGCAAAGAAAGATACTGGACGGTTCCTCCCTGATGTCTCGCCCGGACGACACCGAAGAGCACTTGGATGATTTGGCGGGCTTCGCGGTCAATCGGTTGGCCGGAGAGCCGCGACGGTGCGGAGCCAGGCGTCGGCCATGAGCGCGTGGCCGGCGTAGTGGGGATGCACGCCGTCCCAAGACCAATGGTCGGCGGGGGCGCGAGCGCACGCTTCGTCAAAGGCCGCCTGGTAGCGGATGAACGGAAGCTGGTATTTCGCGGCGAGCCGCGCGACGGCGTCCTGCCGTTTTTTCAACTCCGCAAAACTGGCGACGTAGCCGTCCTTGATTTTGCCGACCGGGAGGAGAAACGGTTCACCGAGGACGATTCGGACCTTCGGCAATGCCGCGAGGGTGTCGTGGAGCAACTCGTCGTAGATGCGCTCAAACTCCTCCGCGGAGCCGGCGTCTTTCGCCAGCGTGTCGTTTACGCCGACGAGAATGCTGAGGACGTCGGGTTTGAGGTCGAGGACGTCGGCTTGCCAGCGCTTGCGCAGATCGCCCACGCGATTTCCGCTGATGCCGCGATTGATGAAGGTGAGATCGCGCTCGGCGAGTTGGTTTCCGAGAGTGGCTGAAATGATGAACGCGTAGCCCTGGCCCATCGTGTGGTTGTAGTCGCTGCCGGTCCGGGCGCGACCGGCGTCGGTGATGGAGTCGCCGATGAACAGCACCGTGGCGCCGTGATCGAGGACGGGCATCGTCTCTGATTCAGCGGCGCGCGATGAAATCGAAAGGATGAGCAGAAGGAGAGGAGGCAGAAGGCGGTGCATGAGGGAAATTTCGACGTTCGCGCCGGGAAATCACGGTGTCCCGATGACGTTGTGTTGTGCGATTACGACGCTCGGTGCTGGAAGCGGAAGTCGCGGAGGCGAGAAGGGACTGCCCTTCTCTACCTCGTGGTCAGC
The DNA here is from genome assembly GCA_016187945.1 of Opitutia bacterium. Classification (GTDB taxonomy): domain Bacteria; phylum Verrucomicrobiota; class Verrucomicrobiia; order Opitutales; family Opitutaceae; genus Didemnitutus. The sequence continues at coordinate 107,109 of JACPIT010000001.1, read as the reverse complement.
GGCCGCTGGAGCACCGCCACGCCGTAGCGCGGCAGGCTTACGTTCGTCACTTCACCGCCATTGAGCACGTCAGTCATCGGCGCGGGCAACGCGATCTCCTGCGGGCCGGCGGCGAAATTCGTGAGGATGAAAACCTCGCGGTTGGCGGCGACGCGGCGGCCGACGCTCACGCGGTCGGGGACGGCGATTATCGGTGAATCGATTTTCGCGAGCGCGATCCACTGTTTGGCGAGCGTCTGCATGAGCGGCTGGTCGACGACGGCGCCGAGGTAAGTGATCGTGCCTTGGCCGACGCGACGGCGAAGCGCGGCCGGTTGGCCGGTGAGCCAATCGTTGCCGGTGCCGTAGCGCAGCAGGACTTCGGGAGCGCCGGCAGCAGTTGAGAGTTGAGAGCTGAGAGTTGAGAGTCGATCCGCGGACAAGGGCGCGAGCGTTTCCGCCCAGACGGTCGCTTTGCCGCTCCCCCGCTCGCCGGCGACGGGCACGTCTTCGAGCAAGGCGTAGAATTGCTCCACGCGCGCGCCGAGCGTAGCGACGAGCGGGCCGGGCTGGCGCTGGGTGTTGAGCGCATTGAACTCGTTTTTCATGCCCGTGCGCGGGCCGAGCACGAGGTGGCCGCCCTGCTCCACCCACGCGGAAAGCTTGGCGGCGAGTTCGGCGGAAACGACATTCAGGCTCGGCGCGACGATCAGCTTGTAGCGGCCGAGGTCCATCGCGGGCGTGACGATGTCGACCGACTGCGTCTGCTGCCGCAGCGCCTTGTAGTAACTATGCAGCACCTCGAGCTGCTCGTAGCGGTTGCTGAAGCGGTTGAAGTCGATCGCCCAGCGGCTGTCGTAGTCGTGGATCAACGCGACCTCCGCCACCGGCGACGTGCCGGCGATGACCGGCGCCGCTTTCGCGAACTCGCGACCGGCTTGGGCGGCCTCGGCGTAGACGGGCACGGGCTCGCCGTCGGGGCCGACCAGCGAGCCGTGGTATTGCTCCTGGCCGTTGAGCGCGCTGCGCCATTGCCAGTAGGCGACGCAGTCCGCGCCGTGCGCCACGGCGTGCCACGCCATCGCGCGCGTCTCGCCGCGATCGAGCGAGTTGCTGACGCTCGACCAGTCGACGAAACCGGGCGGCATCTCCAGCACCCAGAAATTTTTCTGTTTCCAACCGCGCACGAGGTCGTGCGTCGAGCCGCTGCGGTCGGGATCGAGGTGGCCGGTGCCGTTGCGCGAGCTGTCGGCATAGCCGGCGCCGAGGTATTCGTCCCACGAGATGACGTCGTAGTCGGCGGCGATGAGCTGGCGGTTGAAGCGGTTCGCCCAGCCCACGCCGCCGAGGTTCGTCGTGATGAGCTGGCGCGGCTCGACATGCGCGCGGAGCACGGCGATCTGGTTGCGCTGAAATGCGAGCCAGGTGTCGGTGACGTAGCGTTTGTAGTCGAGCAGCAGGCCGGGATTCGCACGGCCGGTCGTCATCGGAATCTGGCTCCACTCGCTGTAAGTCTGGCTCCAATACGCGGTCATCCAGTGCTTGTTCAACTGGTCGAGCGAGCCGTAGCGCTTTTCGAGCCACAGGTGCCAGCCGCGGCGCGCCTCGTCGTCGAAGGAATCTTCGGTGAACTCGTTGCCGATCTGCCACGCGACGACGTTCGGGTTCTTGCCGAAATGCTGCGCGAGTTGCGTGACGATCTTCGCGCAGAGTTCGCGATATTTCGCGCTCGCGGTGGAAAAATGCCGGCGCGAGCCGTGCTGGAGTTGCTTGCCGTCCTCGCTCACGCGCAGCACTTCGGGATACTTCGTCGTCAGCCAGGCGGGCGGCGTGTCGGTGGGCGTGCCGACGATCGTGACGAGGCCGTGCCGCGCGGCCGCGGCGACGGCGCGCTCCATCCAGTCGAGTTGGTAGTTTCCTTCGGAGGGCTCGAGGCTGCTCCAGGCAAACTCGCCGATGCGCACCATGTTCAGCCCGGCGGCTTGCATGCGCGAGAGATCGGCGTCCCACTGCGCCTCGGGCCATTGCTCGGGATACCAGGCTGCGCCATACATGAGCGGCGGGACGTTCGCGGCGCGCGCGACGAGCGCAAGGGCGGCGAGACAGAAAACCGAAGAGAGAAGATGGAGCGATTTCATGAGGGCGGCAGAAATTTAGCAGGACGAAACCAAACCCAATCCACGAAGAGCTTGGTCACAAAGGGCGCAAAAACGCACGAAAAGCAGAGTCCGCGGGTCGTGGTTCTTCGTGCCTTTTTGTGGCCAAGACCTCCTCGTGCCCGTGTCGGTTCATTTTGGTCAGCGCGCGGCGGCGCGCAGGTTCAGCGTGGCGGGTTTCAGTTTGGGAGCGGACACACGGACGGCGACTTCGCCGCCTTTTTCGCGCGAGCGCACGACGGCGAGCGCGCGACCTTGAAAGAGCGAGCGCTTCGGGCCGAGGTAGGGTTCCTTCGAGGTGAGATCGGCGTTGCCGAGGGCAAGCAGCGTGGCGGCGCCGGAGACTTCGACGGTCACGAGCTGATCGGCGTTGGGCACCCAAACGCCGTTCGCGTCGACCGCCTCGATCGTAAGGTAGAGCAAGTCCTGACCGCCGGGACGCAGGCGCGTGCGGTCGGGAGTGACGCGCAGCTCGACCGGCTTGCCCGCCGTGCGGAGCGTGAAGCGTTCGGCCTCGCCGTCGCCGTCGAGGCCGATGGCCACGAGTTCGCCGGGCGCGTAGGGCACGTTGAAGACGGCGCGAAATTCGTGCGCGCGATCGGTAGGCCGCTCGCCGAGAGATCGTCCGTTCAACTCGAGGCGCACGCGCTCGTGGCGTGAGTAGACTTCGACGCTCAGCGCCCTGCCCTCGCCGCCCGGCCAGGTCCAGCTCGGCAACGTGGGCGGCAGCGACCATGGCGTGACGTTCCACGGTCGACCGTCGGGCGTCGGCGCGATGACGGCGGCGTAGAGTTTCTCGCCGCGATCCCAGACGATGTTGCGGTAGTGCGAAATCGGTTTGCGCCCGCCGATGAGGTCGACGTCGCCGCATGCCGCGCCGTGCCACGGCCACATGTTGCCCTCCCAATGTTTCAGCGCCGGCTCGTCGGGCAGATATACGCGGCCGATGCCCGCCTCGCCGAGGTAGTCGAGCGCGCTCCAGACGAAATCGCCGACGACGTGCGGCTGCGCCTGCGCGATAGTCCAGTTCGCGAAGACTTCTGTCTGATACGACTCGGTCGCCATCATGATGCGGTTCGGCAGACGCGCGTGGTCGTTCGTGTGCTGCGCGGCGAGTTCGTAATTGTAGCCGGCGATATCGAGCGAGGCGAAGAGCGGGTCGAGTTGCTCCCACTTGCCGCCCTTGCCCGCGCCGTTGACGCCGGCCGACACGGGGCGCGTCGGATCGAGCGTGCGCACGCGATCGGCGAGTTCGCGCGCGATGCGCTGCCCTTCCGCGCTCGTGCGCTCGAACATCTCGTTGCCGATGCTCCAGATCGCGACCGACGGATGATTGCGGTCGCGCTTCACCCACGCCTCCACGTCGCGCGACCACTCGGCGACGAAGAGTTCGTGGTAGTCGTGTTTGGTTTTGGCTTTCGCCCAGCCGTCGAAAATCTCGTCCATCACGAGCAGGCCGAGGCGATCGCAGGCATCGAGAAACGCGCGCGATGGCGGATTGTGCGCGGTGCGGACGGCGTTGAAGCCTTCCGCTTTCAAGAGTTCCACCTTGCGCTCCTCGGCGCGATCGAAGGCGGCGGCGCCGAGGATGCCGGTGTCGTGGTGAACGTTGCCGCCGTTGAGCTTGATCGGCGCGCCATTCAATTCGAGGCCGCGCTCCGCGGACCAGCGCAGCGTGCGGATGCCGAAGAGCGTCGAGTAGTCGTCGAGCAGCTCGTTGCCGTCGGTGAGGCGCACGACGGCACGATAGAGCGTCGGGGTCGCAGGCGACCACGGCTGCGGTTGCGCGACTTTCACCGTGGTGCTGACACGCGACTCCGTGCCCGAGGCGACGGTCGCTGGCGTCTTCACCTGCGCGACGCGTTTCCCGGCGACATCGAAGATGCTGATTTCCGCCGAAATTTTCCGTTCGGCCGCCGTCGCATTCGCGAGCGTCGTCTCGACGGCGAGCGTCGCTTCAGTCGACGAAAGCGCGCTGGTCACCGCAAGCACGCCGTCCGCGGCCACGCGCACCGGCGCACTGACGTGCAGCGTGACGTGCCGGTAGATGCCCGCGCCGGTGTAGAAGCGCGCCGTCGGTTGCGCCGAGTGATCGACCCGCACGGCGACGACGTTTTCCGCGGCGAGTTTCAAATGCGGCGTCAGATCGACCGTGAACGGCGTGAAGCCATGCGCGTGCTTCCCGACCGCCACACCGTTCACGAACACCTCGGCGTTCATCATCACGCCGTCGAACTCGAGCGTGACAAGTTGACCGCGCCACGACTTGGCGGCGCGAAAGGTTTTCCGATACCAGCCAATGCCGTTCTGAAAAAATCCGCCATGGCCCGCGGAGGGCGCATCCTTGTCGAGCGGCAGCGCGATGCTCCAATCGTGCGGGAGATCGAGCTTTCGCCACGCCGCGTCATCGAAATCGGCGGCGGCCGCGCCCGGGGCGTCGCCGAGGTGGAATTTCCATTGGGCGTCCCAGGCGTAGCGTTCGCGCGCGCTCGCGATGGTCACGCCGACGAGAAGGAAAAACGCGGCGGCGAGGCGGAGCCGAAGGAGCTTGGAGTGCAGCATAAACGCGAACGGGAGTGTTGCCGAAACGGCCGGGGTGACCAGCGCGCAATCGCGGGTGCAGTTACTGTATGGCAAAGGCTTGCGCTGCGGAATATCCGGGCTGATCTTTGGCATCCAAGAAATGCCCAAGCCGTCGCCCGACTACTTCCGCTATTTCCCGGAGCATCCCGACATCGCGCGTTGGGGCATCGGTGTCGCGGCGTGTGGTCTCGCCGACGTGTCGCCGGGGGCGCCCTACCCGCCGCACCAGCATCCGGCGGATCACCACTTCGACTGGTCCCACGGGCGCGTGCTCGACGCGTTGCAAATCGTGCTGATCACGTCGGGCCGCGGGACGTTCGAGTCGCGCGAGTTGGGCAAACGCACTTTGGAAACCGGCACGGCGCTGCTGCTCCTGCCGGGACTCTGGCATCGCTACCGCCCGGATGCGAAAACGGGTTGGTCCGAGAGCTGGGCCGAGCTGCGCGGGCCGATCGTCGACACGTTGCGGAAGACCGACGTGCTCGCGGTCGAGGGTGCGATCCGCCCCGGAGCGCTGGCGGCGGGGCTCGATGCGGCGATGGACACGCTGCATCAACACGCGCGGCGCGCCGGACCGGGCTTCGATCCGGAGATGTCTGCGTTCGCCCTGAGCATCCTCGCCGCGTGGTCGCGCGCAGGGGAAACGGCGCCGGCGCGTGCGCGCATGGTGCGAGCGGTGCTCGAGGCGGAGCGCTACTTCGCCGACCACCACACCGAGGCGATCAACGTCGAGGCGCTCGCCAAAAATCTCGGCGTCGCCTACTCGCATTTTCGCCGCGAGTTCAAGGCGCAGACCGGTTTTTCGCCCTGGAACTACGTCGTGCACCTGCGGCTGTCCCGCGCCCGGCGCCTGCTGGCGGCCGGCGACGCGACGCTCGACGACATCGCGGCGCGCCTCGGTTTCAGCTCGGCGTTCCATCTTTCGGCGGCGTTCAAGCAAGCCTACGGCATCGCGCCGCAGCATTGGCGGGAGCAATTGCGCCAACGCGTGCGGCGTCCGGGAGAACGTCCCGAGCGCGAGTGAGCGCGGGGCATTTTCTGTAGGCGAAAGATCATCGCACCGATGGAACGCGGCGGCGGGATTCGCTATGCTGGCGACGGTCGGGAGGATTCCGGCGCGCCGCGGGGGTGGCGCGCCGGTTTTCTTTTTCGGAGGCAGCGCGGAGCTTCAGCTCGCGCTGGCTGATTTTTCATCGCGGGCCAAGAGCCGCGCTAAGGCAAATCGTCGCGGCGTGAACTGCTTCGCGGACGAGCGTCCGGCTCCAAAAAATGGACCCCGGACTCCAGCGAGTGCGGTCGCCAGAATCCGGGGCCTTTAGTTCCCCCGAACTAAATTGAGGTGAACGAGACGAACGTCAGAAGCGGTAGGTTACGGCGGCGCTGATTTGTCGGTCGTCGATGTAGGCGTTCTGGGGAGGTTGATGACTGAGCGGTCACGGCGATCGATCCGAGAGAGATGAGCGTGCCGTGCCCAGTCGCCCGGCGCAGCTTCAGTTTCGATTGCATTGCGTAGACCTCCCGCCGCGTGCCCGCGAGGGAAAGCGGACGCGCGAGCGGTGGACTTTTTTGGTTTCGGCAAAGATGTCCGGATTCAGGACGTCGTAGGCGTGGAAAGTGGACGACGTTTGACCAACAAAAGATGCTCCGCCGCGAGGACCGTCTCGCCGCGCTGGTTGAGGGACTCGACGAGTTCGACTACGACGCCGAACGCCGGGCGCTTCGGGTCATCGCGGCGATCCTTCACCGTGCAGTGCGACGTGAGCGTGTCGCCGATGAAGACCGGGCGGATGAAGCGCACGCGATCGTAGCCGTAGGAGAACGCCTCGGGGTTGATCTCGCCCGCGGTCTGACCGATGGCGACGCTGAACACCAGAGTGCCGTGCGCGATCCGCTGCTTGAAGTCCTGCGTTTTGCACCACTCCGCGTCCATGTGGTGCGGATAGAAATCTCCCGTCTGGCCGGCGTGCAGCACGATGTCGGCGTCGGTGATCGTGCGCCCGGTCGAAGTGCGCTGCACGCCGACGACGTAATCCTCGAAAAATTGCGCCTTCATGCCGCCACCTCCCAGCCGAGCGATCCGGTGATCGCTTTCGCCGCGCCGCGCATCGCCGCCACGAGTGCGGTTTCGTCGCCGCGTTGGCCGCGGCGGAGCAGCCGCGTGATCGCGAGCGCAGCCAGAACGCCGCTCGCGGGATTGCCCACGAGCACGGCGACGTCGCGCACACCCTCGATCGTCTCGCTTTCCGCGAACGACAGGCCGGTTTTCCGGATTTCGGCCAAAGTCTCCACCAGCGCCGCGCGGGCGCGTGCGGAGAGCGCCTTCCATGCTGGCGATCCGGCGAACGCCTGGGCGCGTTGCTCGTCGGTCGCAAACGCCAGCAGCAAACGCCCCGACGCCGTCGCGACCGGATCGAATTCGCCGCCGACTTCGATCGAGAGCCGCACGCGCTCGGGGCTTTCCTGCTGCGCCACGACGAGGAGACGGTCACGTTCGAGCACGCTCAAATGCACGGACTCGCGCACCTTTGCGGTCAGCTCCTGCATCGGCACGCCGGCCGCGCGCAGCAGCTTCTCGATCACCGAGTGCGCGTGCGCGAGGCTGAAGAGTTTCAAGGTCAGCGCGTATTTCCCGGAGACCGGCTCGCGCGTGATGTAGCCGCGCTGCTCGAGGCAATTCAGCATGCGGAACAATTCGCTACTGCTGCGCTCCAGCGCCGCGGCGAGCTCCGCGAGCGATTGCGGGACGGCGGCGGCAGCGAGCGTCTCGAGGACATCGAGCCCCTTTTCCAGTGCCGGCACGGGGTAGCTTGGGGTCTTCGGCATTTTGGACTTGCGCTGTGTTTGCTAATAAAATCTCGTTTTGCAAATAAAAAATGGCTCGGCCACCCGCGGTTCCGTTTTTCATGCTGATCCACCCCTACCCCATTCAGCTCGTCGGCGCCGGCGGCATCGTCCGCGACGCCCATCTGCCCGCCTACCGCCTCGCGGGCTTCCCCGTGGCCGGCGTCGTCGATCTCGATTCCGCGAAGGCCATGCAACTCGCCGCCGACTTCGGCCTCCCGCGCGTCGACGCGTCGCTCGCCGCCGCAATTCGGGCGTCGTCGCCCGAGACGATCTACGACGTCGCCGTCCCTGCGACTGCCATCGAATCCGTGCTGCGCGAGCTCCCCGACGGTGCCGCCGTGCTTATCCAGAAACCGTTCGGCGCCGACCTCGCGCAAGCTCGCGCACTGCTGCGCCTGTGTCGGGCGAAGCGCCTGCGCGCGGCCGTGAACTTCCAATTGCGCTTCGCTCCGGCGATCGCCGCCGCACGCCGGCTGATCGCCGAGGGTGCGATCGGCGAACTGCACGACGTCGAAGTGCGCGTGACCGTCCACATGCCGTGGCACCTCTGGTCGTTCCTCGCGACGTCGCCACGCCTCGAGATTCTCTACCACAGCATTCACTACGTGGACCTGATCCGCTCGTTCCTCGGTGAACCGCGCGGCGTCTACGCCAAGACCGTGCGCCACCCGTCGACGCCGCAACTCGCCTCGACGCGCACGACGATGGCGCTCGATTACGGCGATTTCACGCGCGCCACGATCACGACGAACCACGCGCACGATTTCGGTCCGCACCACCAGGAGAGCTACGTGAAATGGGAGGGCACGCGCGGCGCCATCCGCACGCAACTCGGCCTCCTCCTCGACTACCCGCGCGGCGGCCGCGACGTGCTCGAAGTCTGCTCGGTCGCGCCGGGCGACACGGTGCGCGAATGGCGCGAGATTCCGGTCGAAGGGTCGTGGTTCCCCCACGCGTTCATCGGCACGATGGAATCGCTCCAGCGCTACGCCGCCGGCGAGACGACCGAGCTGCCCACGCGCGTCGAAGACGCGTTTCGCACCATGGCGGTCGTCGAGGCCGCCTACCAATCCAGCGCCGATGGCGCGACGCCGATCCCGAATTTCTGATGACCGCACCGATTTCACTCCGGGGCATGACCTGGAACCACCCCCGCGGCTACGCGCCGATGGCCGCGACCGCCGCACGCTTTCACGAGATGCATCCGGAGATCACGATTCACTGGGAGCAACGCTCGTTGAAAGCGTTCGAGGATTTTCCCGTCGAGAAACTCGCGGCGGACTACGACCTGATCGTGCTCGACCATCCGTGCATCCCGCAGGTCAGCGCACGCAACGCCATCCTCCCGCTCGACGAACATCTGCCGGTCGCGTTCCTCGCCGATCAAGCGGCACACGCGGTCGGCGGCTCGCACATGAGCTACCTGTATCGCGGCCATCACCGGGCGCTCGCGATCGACGCCGCCACTCCGGTCGCGTTCTGGCGCGAGGACTTGCTCGCGCAGTTCGGCGCCGGCGTGCCGCGGTCGTGGGACGACGTGCTCGCGCTCGCTCGTCGCGGCCACGTCGAAGTGCCGGCGGCGCCGATCAACTGCCTGATGAATTTCTACACGCTCTGCCTGGCGGCCGGCGAAACGCCCTTCGCCACGACGCAGTGCGTCGCCTCCAGCGAAACCTCGCTCGCGGCCCTTGACCGCCTGCGCGAACTCCTCTCGCTCTGCGACACCGAGGCGTGGCACCGCAATCCCATCGCCTCGCACGAACTCGTCGCCTCCGCGGCAAACACGCGTCTCGCCTACTGCCCCCTCGCCTACGGTTACTCGAATTACGCCCGCGCCGGCTTCGCCGCGCATCGCCTCGCTTTCGGCGAGCCGCCCACGCTGCACGGCGCGCCGCTCCGCACCACGCTCGGCGGCGCCGGCCTCGCCGTGTCGGCGTTTTCGCGTCACCGCGCCGCCGCGCTCGCGTATGCCGAGTTCGTCGCGTCGGGCGAGATCCAGCGCACGCTCTACACTCGAAGCGGCGGCCAGCCTGGTTACCGCAGCGCATGGCTCGACGCCGCGAACAACCGCGACACCGGCGACTATTTCGCGCGCACGCTGCCCGCGCTCGACCGCGCGTTCGTGCGCCCGCACTTCCCGGGCTACATCGGCTTTCAGGAAAAAGCCTCGCTCGTCCTTCACGCGGCGCTGCGCGGCGAGACGCCGGCCGAGAGCGCCATCGATCACCTCAACCGCCTTTATCGCGACGCGTCCGTCGGCGTCCGCGCGATTCCCGCATGAAACCGCTCGAAGGCCTCCTCGTGCTCGATTTCGCACAGTTCCTCGCCGCGCCGTGGGCCGCCACGCGCCTCGCCGACCTCGGCGCGCGCGTCATCAAGATCGAGCGCCCCGGCACCGGCGACATCTGCCGCCAGCTCTACATCTCGAACCTCTCGCTCGACGGCGACAGCACGCTCTTTCACTCGATCAACCGCAACAAGCAGAGCTTCGCCGCCGATCTGAAGAATCCCGCCGACCTCGCGGCGGTGAAGCGGCTCGTCGCGCGCGCCGACGTGATGATCCAGAATTTCCGCCCCGGCGTCATGGAGCGCATCGGCCTCGGCTCTGACGCCTGTCGCGCGCTGAATCCGCGGCTCGTTTACGGCGTCGTCACCGGCTACGGCGACGGCCCGTGGCGCGAGAAGCCCGGCCAGGATCTGCTCGCGCAATCCGTCTCGGGCCTCACGTGGCTCAACGGCAACGCCGACCAGCCGCCGCTGGCGTTCGGCCTCTCGATCGCCGATCTCACCGCCAGCGCGCATCTCGTCCAAGGCATCCTCGCCGCTCTCGTGCGCCGCGGCATCACCGGCCAAGGCGCGCTCGTCGAGGTGAGCCTGCTCGAGTCGATCCTCGATCTGCAATTCGAGCTGACGACCACTTTCCTCAACGACGGCGGCAAGCGCCCCGAGCGCAGCGCGATCAACAACGCCAACGCCTACCTCGGCGCGCCCTACGGCATCTACGCCACCGCGGACGGCTTCCTCGCGCTCGCCATGGGCTCGATCGTGACACTCGGCGAGCTGCTCGAGCTGCCCGCGCTTGCGCAATTCTCCGCTCCGCCGACGTGGTTCACGCGCCGCGACGAGATCAAGCGTCTCATCGCCGCGCACCTCGCCGCCAAGCCGACACGCCACTGGCTCGACCGCCTCGAGCCCGCCGACTACTGGTGCGCCGAGGTGCTCGACTGGAATCGCCTCTGGCGGACCGACGCGTTCAAGGCGCTCGACTTCGTGCAACAAGTCACACGCGACGACGGCCCGACGCTCGCGACGACGCGCTGTCCGATCCGGATCGATGGCCAGTTGTTCAAATCGCCCCGCGGCGCCCCCCGCGTCGGCCAGCACACGCGCGAGATTCAGGCCGAGTTCCGCCTTCAAGTATGACCGATTTCCGCATCGACGTCCGGCAGTAGCGCGGTGCTTCAGCCCGCGCCGAGCACTGCCGAGCGCGGGTTGAAGCACCGCGCGACCTCCCGCTCCGCTCGCCTTTCCGTCCAATTTCCACCCCGCCACCCCACGCATGAACCCCGAAGCCGCACCCCTGCTCGGCACCGCCTTCCACGCGATCGGCGCCGCTGCCGCCGCGCTCTGCTACGCGCCGCAACGTTACGTGAAAAACTGGCGCTGGCAGACCTATTGGCTCGCGCAAGCCTCCGGCTGCTGGCTCGTGCTCCCGTGGATTTTTGCGTGGTTCACGATTCCGGAGCTCGGCGCGGTGCTCCGCGAAGCGCCCGCCGCCGCCATGGGGAAATCGTATCTGCTCGGCGTGCTCTACGGCGTGGGCGGCATCGCGTTCGGTGTCGCCATCCGCCACATCGGCTTCTCGCTCACCTACGCGATCGCCATCGGCGTCTCGTGCGTGCTCGGCACGCTGTTGCCGCCGATCATGGCCGGCACGCTCGGCGCGACGCTCGTCAGCACCGCCGGCATCTACGTCGTCGCCGGCGTGTTGCTCGGCGGCGGCGCGATGCTCGTGACCGGCCTCGCGGGCTTCCGCAAGGAGCGCGAGATCAAGTCGGACGGCGCCGCCTCGGCGTTCAACCCGCGCGTCGGCCTGCCCATCGTGCTGCTCGCCGGAGTGCTGTCGGCGGTTTTCAGTTTCTCGCTCGCCGCGGGACAACCCGTCGCCGACGTCGCCGCGCGTCACGGCGCCGGAAATTTTCAGGGCAACGTCATCTATCTTTTCTCCAACACCGGCGCGTTCACGACGACGCTGCTCTATTGCCTGTTCCTCATCGCGCGCGATCGCTCCGCCGGCGAGTTCGCCTCCGCCGGCGGCGCCAGTCTCGTGCGCAACTACGCGCTCTCGCTGCTCACCGGCCTGCTCTGGTATCTGCAATTTTTCTTCTACGGCCTCGGGCACGTGCGCATGGGCGACTTCAAATTTTCGAGCTGGGCGATTCACATGATCATCCTGATCCTGCTGAGTTGCGGCTTCGGCGTCGCGATCGGCGAATGGACCTCCTGCCGACGCGCGACAAAATGGATGATATCAACCGCCATCGCGTTGCTCCTCGGCGCCGTGGGCCTTATCAGTTACGGCAACCATCTCGCGTCGTTGCCCGGCGCGCACTGAGCCATGCATCTCGTCGACACTCACCAACACCTCTGGGATCTCCGCCAATTCCCCTACTCGTGGTGCGCAGGCCTTCCGGCGCTCAACCGCAGCTTCCTCCTCGACGATTACCGCGCCGCGTCGGCCGGCACCGGCATCACGAAGACGGTTTTCATGGAGTGCGACGTCGACGATCCGCACCAGCTCGGCGAAGTGCAGCACATCCAGCGACTCGCCGAAGCGAATCCGCTCATCGCCGGCATCGTCGCGAGCGGCCGCCCCGAGAGCGACGGCTTTCGCGCGCACCTCGAAGCGCTCGCCCGGCTCCCGAAAATCCGCGGCGTGCGTCGCGTGCTGCACGTCGTGCGCGACGATCTTTGTCTCGAACCGCGCTTCGCCGAAAACGTCCGCCTGCTCGCCGACTTCGGCCTGACGTTCGACCTCTGCGCGCTCCCGCGCCAGCACGCCAATATCCGCGCGCTCGTCGAACGCTGCCCGCAGGTGACGTTCATCGTCGACCACGTCGGCGTGCCCGACGTGAAGGCCCGCATGGATGAACCCTGGCGCACCGGCCTCGCTCGTCTCGCGGAACTGCCCAACGTCAACTGCAAGATCAGCGGCCTCGTCGCCTACGCCGACGCGGCCACGTGGACGGTCGACGACTTGCGACCGTATTTCGAGCACGCCGTCGCCTGCTTCGGCTGGGACCGGCTCGTCTGGGGCGGCGACTGGCCGGTGTGCACGCTCTCCGCGCCGCTCGCGCGCTGGGTCGAGGCCACACACGCGCTCACCGCGAACGCCACGCTCGAGCAGCGCGCGAAACTCTACCATCGCAACGCCGAACGCCTCTACCGTGTTTAACCTCGCCTCGAAAACCGCCCTCGTCACCGGCGCCGGCTCCGGCATCGGCCAGGCTATCGCCCAGACGCTCGCGCGCGCCGGCGCCCGCGTGATCGTCGTCGATCGCGACGCGCCCGCCGGCGAAACCACCGTCGCGCAAATCCGCGACGCAGGCGGGCGAGCGGATTTCGCCGCGCTCGACGTCTCGTGCGAAGCCGACACCCTCGCGCTCGCCGCGAAACTCGGCGCGGTCGATATCCTCGTGAACAACGCCGGCATCGGCCACGTCGGCAATCTGCTCGGCACCGCCGCCGCCGACCTCGACCGCCTCCACGCCGTGAACGTCCGCGGCCCCTTCAATCTCTGCAAGGCCTTCGTCCCTGCGATGCTCACGCGCGGCAGCGGCAGCGTGGTCAACATCGCCTCGATCGGCGGCGTCTTCGCCGTGCGCGACCGCCTCGCCTACACGATCACGAAACACGCCGTCGTCGGCCTCACCAAGGCGCTCGCCCTCGACCACTCGCACACCGGCGTGCGCTTCAACGCCGTTTGCCCCGGCCGCGTCGAAACGCCGTTCGTGAAGGCGCGCATCGCCGAGTATCCCGACCCGGCGCAAGCCTACCGCGACATGTCCGCCACCCAACTCACCGGCCGCATGGCGCGTCCCGAAGAAATCGCCGCCGCCGCGCTCTACCTGGCGAGCGACGAAGCCGCGATGGTCACCGGCAGTTGCCTGATGATCGACGGCGGCTGGAGCGCCGGAAAGTAATTCATGAAAATCATCCGCTACCTCGATTCGCACGGCCGCGCGCATTTTGGCGCCGAGCAACCCGACGGCTCCGCGCTCCGCCTCGACGGCGACATCTACGCCGCGCCGCGCCTCACCGCCGAACGCGCCGACATCGCGAAGCTCCTCGCGCCGGTCGCGCCGACCCAGATTCTCTGCATCGGCCTCAACTACCGCCAGCACGCCGCCGAGACCGGCGCAAAGATTCCCGAGCGTCCCATCCTCTTCGTCAAAGGCATCAACACGCTCCAGCACCCCGGCGATGCGATCGAGATTCCGACGCACCTCGCGAGCAGCGAGGTCGACTACGAGTGCGAACTCGCCGTCGTGATCGGCAAGCCCTGCAAAAACGTCGGCCGCGCCCGCGCGCTCGACTACGTGCTCGGTTACACCTGCGCCAACGACGTCTCCGCGCGCGACCACCAGATCAAGCTCGGCGGCGGCCAGTGGTGCCGCGGCAAATTTTTCGACACCTTCGCCCCACTCGGTCCGCGCCTCGTTACCGCCGACGAGATTTCGAACCCGAACGCGCTCCGGATTTCGACGACGCTCAACGGCCAGCGCGTGCAGGACTCGACGACCGCCGACATGATCTTCGACGTCCCCGCGCTGATCGAATACCTGAGCGGCTCGACGACGCTCCTCCCTGGCACCGTCATTCTTACCGGCACGCCGCAAGGCGTCGGCATGGCGGCAAAGCCCGAGCCGCGCTGGCTGCGTCCCGGCGACAGCGTCACCATCGAGATCGAAAAAATCGGCGCGCTCACGAACTCGGTCGCGCTGGAACGCGTCTAGGTGGAGCATGCGCAGCCCTTCGCCAGTAGCGCCGGTCCCCGACCGGCGGATCGCAATCGGCGAATCGCCCACGGCGAGCGACACCGCGGTCGCATTCTCGCGCCGACACTCGAGCGTTCCTGACGCCGGTTGGAAACCGGCGCTACTTCTCCGCCTCGCCAATCTGTTTCTCAGCGCCACCCTGGCCGCCACTGCCGCCTCCGCCGCCGAACGCCCCGACATCGTCCCCTTCCCAACCGGCAAACCGCGCCTCGTCTCGTCGGCCGCGCTGCAGCGCATCTACGAAGAGGTGAAAACGCCGTTCAAATATGGCGTCGTGCTCCGCGGCGAGCCCGGCGAACTCGTCGACTGCCCGAACGTCTTCCGCCACGGCGGCCGCTGGTTCATGGTCTACGTCGCGAATAAGGACAAGGTCGGCTACCAAACCTACCTCGCGCGCAGCGACGACCTGCTCCATTGGGAAAAACTCGGTCCGATCCTCTCGTTCCGCCGGCACACCTGGGACGCCTGGCAAGCTGACGGCGGCCTCGCTCTCTACGATCCGCGTTGGGACGGCACGCACGAACTCGCCCAGCACGACGGCCGCTACTGGCTTTCCTACCTCGGCGGCGCGCAGCAAGGCTACGAGCCCGACCCGCTCGCGATCGGTCTCGCGCACACCGACGACCCGGCCGCCCCACGCGAGTGGACGCGCCTGCCGGAAAATCCCGTGCTCGCGCCCGATCAGCGCGACGCGCGCGATTTCGAGCACGTCACGCTCTACAAGAGCGCGGTCGTCCGCGACGAGCAGCGCACGCTCGGCGCACCGTTCGTGATGTTCTACAACGGCAAATCCGCGCCCTACGGCGTCGAGACGATCGGCCTCGCCATCTCCGACGACCTGCGCACGTGGCGACGCTTCGGTCACGGTCCGGTCGTCGCCAACATCGGCGCCGCGCCGTGGGCGATCAGCGGCGATCCGCAGCTCGCGCGCATCGGCGACGTCTGGGTGATGTTCTATTTCGGCGCGTTCTGGAAACCCGGCGCGTTCGACACGTTCGCGTGCTCCTACGATCTCGTGCACTGGACGAAATGGGACGGCCCGCACCTCATTGCCCCGAGCGAGCCCTACGACAAACAGTTCGCGCACAAGCCGTGGGTCTTGAAACACGACGGCGTCGTCTATCACTTCTACTGCGCCGTCGGCAACGAGGGCCGCGTCATCGCGCTTGCCACCTCGAAAGACCTGCGCTCCTCCGCAAAATGAATTTCCCCATCTCTGCCCTGTAGGAGCGGCTTTACGCCGCAATACGAACGTGGCGCCGCCCTCGCACCGGATCGCGGCGTAAAGCCGCTCCTACAGTCGGACAAGCACCCGAATGAAAACGAAACTCCCTGCGATTGTCCTGCTTCCCCTCACCTGCGCCATGATCGCTTTCGCCACCCCGCGCGACGAATCCCGCTACGTCCTCCTCGCCGCGCCCGGCCAGAGGCTCTACGAGTCGTCGCCGCTCGGCAACGGCCGCCTCGGCGCCTCGCTTTACGGCGGCGTCACCGAGGAGCGCATCGTGCTCAACGAGTCCGGCATGTGGTCCGGTTCGCCGGAGGACGCCGACCGCCAAGATGCGCACCAAGCGCTCCCGGAGATTCGCCGACTGCTCCTCGAAGGCAAAAATCACGAAGCCGAAGCGCTCGTGAACGCCAATTTCACCTGCGCGGGTGCCGGCTCGGGCCGAGGCGCGGGCGCGAACGTGCCTTATGGTTCTTACCAGACGCTCGGCGATCTGCGCCTGAAGTTTCTCGGCGCCGAAGCGCCGGCTACCAATTACCGCCGCACGCTCGACCTCGCCGAGGCGGTGGCACGCCTCACCTACGAACAGAACGGCGTGCACTTCACCCGCGAAGGCTTCGTCAGCCAGCCCGCCGAGGCGTTCGTGCTCCGTCTCAGCGCCGATCAGCCCGGCAAACTCTCGCTCGACGCCACACTCGCACGCACTGAACGCGCCACGATCGAAGCCGTCGGTAAATCCGGCTTGGTGATGCACGGGCAACTCAACGACGGCTACAACGGCACGAACGGCGTCCGCTACGCCGCCCGCCTCGAAGTGCGCGCGCAAGGCGGTAGCGTCGAAATGATCGACCATGCGACCGTCCGCGTGCGACAAGCCGACGAAGTTCTCCTTTTCGTGACCGCCGCGACGGACATCAAACGTCGTAGTTTTGCTGGTCGCGACGTCGCCGACCCGCGCGCTACTGCCGAAGTGGATCTCGCCGCAGCGTTGAGGACCGACTTCACCGCGCTGCGCCAGGCTCACGTCGCGCACTACCAGAAGCTCTTCAATCGCGTCTCGCTCTCGCTCGGCGAGCCCGACGCGGCCGCGGCCTCGCGACCCGCCCCCGAGCGCCTGAGTGCGTTTCACAGCGGCGCGGCCGATCCGGGTTTGGCGGCGCTCTACTTCAACTTCGGCCGCTACCTCCTCATTTCGTCGTCCCGTCCCGGCGGCCTGCCCGCGAATCTCCAAGGCATTTGGGCCGATTCGATCCAGACTCCGTGGAACGGCGACTGGCACTCGAACGTGAACGTGCAGATGAATTACTGGCCCGCCGAGACCACGAATCTTAGCGAACTGCACCAGCCGTTGTTCGCCCTCGTCGACTCGCTCATCGAGCCCGGCAAAAAAACCGCGCAAGCCTACTACCGGGCGCGCGGCTGGGTCGCATTCCTGCTCAATAACCCGTGGGGCTTCACCTCGCCCGGCGAGTCGGCAAGCTGGGGCTCGACCGTCTCGTGCTCCGCGTGGCTCTGTCAGCATTTGTGGGATCATTACCTCTTCACCGGCGATCGCGAATTCCTCGCCCGCGCTTGGCCGACACTCAAAGGCTCTGCGCTGTTCTACCTCGACATGCTGATCGAAGATCCGAAAAGCGGCTTCCTCGTCACGGCGCCGTCGAATTCGCCCGAGAACGCGTTCCTGCTCGACGGCAAACCCGCGCATGTCTGCCTCGGTCCGACGGCCGACATGCAGCTTCTCCGCTACTTGTTCGACGCATGCATTGCCGCGTCCGAAACGCTCGGCACCGACCCCGAATTACGGGCCGAATTGAAAACCAAACGCGCTCGCCTCGCGCCGACGCGCCCTGGCTCCGACGGTCGTGTGCTCGAGTGGCAGCAGGAGTATCCCGAAGCCGACCCGCAGCACCGCCACATCGCGCACCTCTGGGGCCTTTTTCCCGGCAACGAAATCACGCCGCACGGCACGCCCGCGCTCGCCGCCGGCGCCCGCAAAACGCTCGACGTCCGCGGCGACGTGAGCACGGGCTGGAGCCTCGCCTACAAGATGGGCATGTGGGCCCGCCTCGGCGACGGCGACCGCGCGCACCGGCTCCTCCGCAACGCGCTGCGTCCCGCCACCGCGCAGACCGCGAGCAAGCAGTGGAGCGGCGGCACCTACGATAATCTTTTCGATGCGCATCCGCCGTTCCAGATCGACGGCAACTTCGGCGGCACCGCCGCCATCGCCGAGATGCTCCTGCAAAGCACGCCAGAGGAAATCGTCGTCCTGCCTGCGCTGCCCTCCGCCTGGCCGGACGGCAGCGTGACCGGCCTGCGCGCGCGCGGCGGCTACGAAGTCGACCTCGAGTGGCGCGCCGGCAAGCTCACCCGTGCCACCGTCCGCAGCACCGGCGGCGGAGGCACGCAGCTCCGCTACGGCGCGACGACCGTGCCGGTGACGTTCCCCGACGCCAACAGGTCGGCCTTCGTGTTCAAACCGTGACGCGCTCAGCGCCCAGTGGCGGACTGCGTCCGCGATTGCGGTCGGGGCCTCGGTTCCTAACGGTCAAGTAAGCGCCGTATCGCGCGCCCCGGAATCCACTCTTTGCTCCCGCCTATGAAACTCCACCCCGCGTTTCTCCTCGCCGCTGTTGGCTGCGCGCTCGCTATCACCGGTTGCGGTCCGAAGTCGGACACGGCCGCGAAATCCGCTCCGACCGCGGCGTCCGCCGAAAAGATCAAACTCGGCTTCCTCGTGAAGCAGCCCGAAGAGCCGTGGTTCCAATTCGAATGGAAAGGCGCCGAGAAGGCCGCCGCTGAACACGGCTTCGAATTGCTCAAATACGGCACGACCGACGGCGAGAAGGTCATGGGCGCGATCGACAATCTCGCTGTGGTCGGTGCGAAGGGCTTCGTCATCTGCACACCGGACGTCCGCCTCGGGCCGCAAATCATGGCGCGCGCGAAGCAGAAGAACATGAAGGTCGTGACCGTCGACGACATGTTCGTGCTGCCCGACGGCAAATTCATGACCGACGTCCCCTACCTCGGCATGTCGGCGTCGCAGATCGGCGAGTCCGTCGGCAAGACGCTTTTTGAAGAAGCGAAGAAGCGCGGCTGGAACCTCGAGGAGACCGGCGTGTGCCTCATCACCTTCGAGGAACTCGACACCGCCCGCGAACGCACCGAAGGCGCGCGCCGCGCGCTCGAGGCGGCCGGTTTCCCCGCCGCGCGCATCTTCAAAGCGCCGCAGAAGACGACCGACATCCCCGGCAGCTTCGACGCCGCCACCTCGCTGCTCACGCGCCAGGGCGGCATCAAGCGCTGGCTCATCGCCGGCATGAACGACAACGCCGTGCTCGGCGCCGTGCGCGCCATGGAAGGCCGTGGTTTCAACTCCGAGACCGTGATCGGAATCGGCATCAACGGCACCGATTGCATCGACGAACTCCGCAAACCCAAACCGACCGGTTTCTTCGGCTCGATGCTGGTTTCCGCGCCGTTTGAAGGCTACGAGACCGCGCGCCTGCTCCACGTCTGGGTAAAGGAAGGCAAAGCTCCGCCGCTCGAGACGCGCACGCCCGGCATCTTCATCACGCGCGAGAATTTCGAAGCGGTGCTCAAGCGCGAAGGCATCCTCTGAGGAACCATTCCACAATGTTCGGAAATCAGGTGGAGCGCGTTGACCCCAACGCGCTCGCGCCAGAACGCGTTGGGGTCAACGCGTTCCACCCTCGGTGACGCCCTTCCTCCAATTCGCTTCGGTCACGAAGACCTACGTCGGCGTCACGGCGCTGCACGAGGTCTCCTTCGGCGTGCGGGAAGGAACGGTGCATGCGCTCATGGGCGAGAACGGCGCCGGCAAATCGACGCTGCTGAAGGCGCTCAGCGGCGCGCATCGCCCGACTTCCGGCCAGATCATGATCGGCAACCGGGCGCACGAGTTTCACTCGGCCGCGGCCGCCCTCGCCGCCGGCGTCGCGGTGATCTACCAGGAGTTGCACCTCGTGCCGGAGATGACCGTCGCCGAGAACATTTTCCTCGGCCATTTGCCGCAACGCGGCGGCGTCATCGATCGCCAGAAACTCAACCAGCAAGCCGCCGTCCTGCTCCAGCGACTCGGCGAGGAAATCGATCCGGACACGAAGCTCGCGCGCTTGCCGATCGGCCAACGGCAGATGGTCGAGATTGCGAAGGCGCTCAGTCGCGGCGCCAAGGTCATCGCGTTCGACGAGCCGACGAGCAGCCTCTCGGTCCGCGAGATCGAGCGACTCTTCGCCGTCATCCGCGAACTCCGCGCGCAAGGCTGCGTGATCCTCTACGTCACGCACCGCATGGAGGAGGTCTTCGCCTTGTGCGATGCCTGCACGGTCCTGCGCGACGGTAAGCACGTGCGCACCTACGACTCACTCGCGGAAATCACTCCGGCGCGGCTCGTGCAAGACATGGTCGGTCGCGACATCGCCGACGTCTACGCCTACAAGTCGCGTCCGCACGGCGCGGTCGGCTTGGATGTGCGCGGTCTCGTCGGACCTGGCGTGCGCGAACCCGTCTCGCTCCGCGTCACACAAGGCGAGATTCTCGGCCTGTTCGGCCTCGTCGGCGCCGGACGCACCGAGTTGCTGAAACTGATCTTCGGCGCCGAACGCGCCACGGCGGGCACCGTCGCCGTTCACGGCGCACCCATTTCGATCGCCGCGCCCGCCGACGCCATCGCCGCCGGCATCGTCTACTGCACCGAAGATCGCAAACGCGAAGGCATCGTTCCGATCCTCTCGGTGCAGGACAACTGCAACCTCGGCATCCGCGCGCCGCATACGCGTTGGGGCGGCATCGTCAACGGCCGCTGGGAACGCGAGAACGCGACCGACAAGGTCGCACAACTCGCCGTGCGCACACCGTCGGTCGAGCAGCTCATCAAGCATCTCTCCGGCGGCAACCAGCAGAAAGTCATCCTCGGCCGCTGGCTCTCGACCAAAATTCGCGTCCTGCTGCTCGACGAGCCGACGCGCGGCATCGACGTCGGCGCGAAGAGCGAAATCTACCGCATCATCACGCGCCTCGCGTCCGAAGGCGTCGCCGTCGTCCTCGTTTCGAGCGATCTGCCCGAAGCGCTCGGCCTCGCCGACCGCGTCGCGATCATGCGCCAAGGCGCGCTCGCCGCCGTCCTCGACCGCGCCGAAGCCACGCCCGAGCGCGTCCTCTCCCTCGCCCTTCCCCAAGAAACCGCACCCGCGAAAATGTAACCTAATAGGTTACACTTTCCGCGAAGCACCGAACTCTCCCTCTCCGTCCCAACGTCTCACACTCCGAGCGCCTCATGACTTCCGCGCCGAAATCCTCCGCTCCTTCCTTCGCCGCCACGTTGCTCGACCGCGGCGGCATGACGCTCGTGCTGATCGCCCTCGCTGTCGTGTGCTGGATCACGGTCCGCGGCTTCGGCACGCCGGAAAACCTGATGAACCTGCTCCTGCAGGTTTCGATGGTCGGCACCGTCGCCACCACGATGCTGTTCTGTCTCGCGTCGGGAAATTTCGATCTTTCCGTCGGCACGATCATCCCTGCGGGCGGCGTGCTGTGCGCGCTCATCCTCCGCGAAACGAACAACCTCTTCCTCGCGCTAACGGCGTCGCTCGCGTTCGGCGCGCTCGTGGGATTCGTCAACGGCACCGTCGTCGCCCGCCTGAAAATCAACCCGCTCATCACGACGCTCTCGACGATGATGATGGTGCGCGGCATCGCGTTCGTATTTGCCGACGGCAAGTCGATCGGCATCGCGAACGACGCTCTGCTCAACCTCGCGAGCGCTGCGTTTCCCGTGATCACGAACTCTTCAGGCGCGATCGTATTTCAAATCACGTTTCCCGTCTGGGTCTGCCTCGGATTGTTCGCGCTCTTCGGCTTCGTCCTCCAACGAACGACGTTCGGTCGCAACACGCTCGCCATTGGCGGCAACGAGGAGGCCGCGCGCCTCGCCGGCGTGAGCGTGACGCGCGTGAAGGTGATCATTTTCACGCTGCAAGGGCTCGTCGCCTCGCTCGCCGGCGTGCTGCTCGCCGCGCGCCTCGGCATCGGTGACCCGAAGACCGCGCAGGGCAGCGAGCTCTCGATCATCTCCGCCTGCGTGCTGGGCGGCGTTTCGCTCTCCGGCGGCGTGGGAAAAATGAGTCACGTGATCGCCGGCGTGTTCATCATGGGCGTCGTCGAGAACGCGATGAATCTGCTGAACATCGACTCGTTCTACCAATACATCGTTCGCGGCGCGATCCTCCTCGCCGCCGTTATGCTCGATCAGCTAAAGCAGCGTCGCGGCTGACAAGTAGCGTGGTGCCTTCAGCCCGCGCCTCGAGCTCTCCGCGCGGGCTAAAGCACCGCGCTACCCCGAGCCACCGCTCGCGTGAACTGTAGGAGCGGCTTTACGCCGCGATTGCTGCGTTGCGCACGCCGCGTCCGAATCGCGGCGTAAAGCCGCTCCTACAGGTTTCAAACGGCGCGTGCGATGATCGCGCGCTCGGCAACTCGCTCCCGCTCGTTATTCGGCGAACGTGACGCGCACCGGATTCAGCAGCCGCACCGGCCCCAGCAACCCCGAGGCCACCAGCGGCTCGTCCTTGTCGTAGAATTTCCAAGTCGCGAACGTCACTCGTCCGCCGGGCGGCTTCGGCTTCCCCTCGCGATACCACTCGGGCAAGCGCACGATGCCGCGAGGGTCGTTGCCCTGTTCGTCGCGGATGCCGTAGTCGTTCTCCGGCGGGAGAAGCTCGTCGCCGATCAGCCGATTCGTCCACAGGTTCGTCACCGCAATCTCCAGCGCGTTCTCCCCGGCGCGAACGATATCGGTCACATCGAGGCGATAAGGCTCCTTCCACACCGTGCCGGCCTCCTTCCCGTTCACTCGGACGGAAGCAATGACTTCGACGCGCCCGAGATCGAGCAACACGCGTTTGCCCACGCCGAGAAAATCCGACGGCACTTCGAGCGAATGCGAGTAGGTCGCCGTGCCGGAAAAGAATCTCACGCCGGGATTCTCGTGCCGGTGCAGCGACTGGAGCGTCGGCAGCTCGATCGAATCTGGCGCGCCGCGACCGGGCTGGAATTTCACGTGCCATGCGCCGTCGACGATTCGCGGCGTGGTCACCTGCACGGTTTCGCCCTTGCGATCATCGAACGCATAAAGACCGCTTTGCCACACGAGAGCGGTCGCCCGTCCCTCGCGGCGTCCAACCTCGCTGACGACCGGGAGGTTCGGCGCCGGCACGCCTGCGGCGACGATCGACTTCAACTCTTCCGGCGTGAGCGCGCAACTGAACTCCTGCGCCGGCACGAAATTGCCTTCGAAAAAGAACACCTGCCCACGCGACGGCGGCGGCGACTGGTTGGCCGCGCGCGTCAGCGCCTCGATCCCGGGGAAGTGCAGCATGTAGTCGACCGGCGGGATCGGCGAGCCGACGCCCGAGTGCACGACCTTGCCTGACACGAGTCCTTCGCGCACGAGTTCGCCATTCACAAAAAGCTGCGGCTTGCCGGCGCGATAAGCCACCGCCACATGCGTCCAGCCCGACACCGGCTTCGGCCACGCGAGCACTGCCGGGCAGGTTTCGAGCGCGCGCTCGACGACGAAGATGCCGTTGCGCCCCACCGCGAGTCCGGCGGTTGCATGACCGGCGCCGAAACGCCCGTCGCCCGGGTCGGCCGGAATCGCGTAGAACTTTCCGACCTCGTCGATTCGGCCGTCCGTGCTTTCCGACGGAAATACGCGCAGGTCGGTGTCGGGCTTCACCCAGATCGCCATCGTGAAATCGTGCGCCGGCACCTCGCGTCGCACCACCGGCACCTGCGTCGTCAGGACCGGTCGCCCGTCCTTCATCAAGTTGCGCGCGCCGCTCGACGCGTCGCGCCGGAACAACACGAACACCGACTCGCCCGACTCGAGTCGCAGCGGCACGAGCGCGCGATCCTCGAATCTCTCGAACACGACCGCATCGCTCCGCTCACCCGTTTCGGGGCGCCAGATTTCCGGCTGCTTGCCGGCCATGCCGCGAAACGACGCGACGACCTCTTCGACGCGGCGCTGACGATTACCGATGAAGAACAAGTCGCCGTCCGCGAGCCGCCGGTGCTGCCACGGGAGCGCTGCGTCCGGCTGGCGACCGACGTAGGTCAAATCCGGCGCCACGCCGCGCGTGCGCAGAGCTTCGGCGATCGTGGCTTTCGCCAGCACACGCGAATTCGTCCACAACTCGCGCGCCTCACGCAGCATTTCCCGTTCGCTCTGCGGGAAGCCTTGCAGCGTCGGCGAAAACTGCGGCTGCGGTCCGACGAGCGTCGCACCCGCGTCGACGAACGCGCGCAGCTTCTTGAGCAACGCGGGCCGCATCGCCCGCGAGTCCGGCGGCAGCACGAGCAGCTTGTAGCGACCGCCATCGGGCAGCACGTAGTCGCCCTTCTCGACTCGCACGCGGTTCAGCAGCACGTCGGTGTTCACCAAATCGTAGGTGTAGCCGAGCGGCACGACCGGCAGCGCCATCGAGGACGGATCGGGCGCGCGCTCGCCGCTGAAATAGAGAATGTCGGCCACGTAGGTGCCGTGCCGGAGCAGATTCTGCGTGCGCGCGAGGTAGCTCAGCCACGGTGCGCCCTGCGCGAACCAGGTGTTGGTGCGATCGAAGTGGGAACCGTAGGGCCCCATCGCCATGCCCGGCGCGGCGTCCGGATGCGGCTGATGCGCGAAGCGGTGAAAGATCAGCTGATTCACGCCCTGCGCGAGCATGTCGTCGCCGAGAATTTTCAGCGCGTAAGGATACTCGAGCCAGCGCGAGGTTTGCGCTTCGCCGGTGAACGCCTCCGCCGCGACCGTCATCTTGCCGTAAACGTGCGCGGCCGAGGTCACCATCTTGACGGCGCGGTTCGGCGTCCACGGCGTGCGGTTCCAGAATTCCGTCATCGGCACGTCGGGCGAGCCGCCCGCGACGCGCAGTTCGTCGAAATTTCCCGCGCCGTAGCCTTCGACGTAGTAGCGCATGCCGACCGCGCGCGTGAGCTCGCCGAGTTTGTCGTAGTAGAGCTCGGCCATCATGTCCGCCTGCACGCGTCGGAAATCGAAGAGAAAGCGCTCCGTGATCGCCGTGCTGCCGACCGGCCGCCCGAACAGCGCGGGCAAGAACGGCGTGAGATCGTAGCCGACGCGGCGCGCGAACTCCGCGGGGAAATTCGCCGTCCAGTTCTGCATGCCCGCCTCGTAGCTATCGACCTCGATCGTCTGCGGGCCTGTCGCGCCGGCCTTAGCCGCGTCGGCGCGCACCTGCTCGATCACGTGGCGAAAATGAAACTCTGCGCCCGCCGGATTCAGCTTGTCGCACTCGAGGCCGCGCCCGGCCGCCGACGCCGCGACGTTCTCCTTGCCGGTGCTCGTGTGGCCGACGCGCAGAATTGTCCACGCGCCCGGCGGCGCGTCCCAACGCAATGTGCCGTCGCGCACGTGCGGCGTGAGATCGACGACCGACTCCGGTCGGATGCCGGCCGCCGCATCCGGCGGCAGCGCGAGCTGACCGGAGACGCGATAGTCGAAATTGGCCTTCGCCGCCCAATCGCGGATGCGCGGCGAGCGATGCAGCACGAACTCGGCGATCTGACCCGTCTTCGCGGGCGTGAGGCGAACGAACTTCACCCGCCGCGGATCAAAATTGCGCACCGCCGGGCCGACGATTCCGTGGCGGGCCGGTGCGGCGACGTTCGTGAGCGGCGTGTAGCTCGTGCCGTCGAGCGAACCGTCGACTTGCAGCCGGGGGAATCCGCCGCTTGCGCTCGGCCAGGCAGTGAGCGCGTGCAGTTCGACCGGCTCCTTGAACTCGAGCGTGAGCGGTTGCTTCTCCGTCAGCGCGAGCACCGTGCCGAGTTGACCGTCGCTGAATCGCGCGAAGTCCTCCGCCGTGCCGTCGGCGCGCGCGAGCGACGCGATCGCGTCCTCGTAGCGCACGGTTTCACCAGGCAGCGCGGGAAACGCCACGACTCGCACGTCGGCGTAGTAGGCGAGATTTGTCTGCGGCTGAGCGAGCGCCAGCTCGACGGGTTGCCCGCCCTGCACGGTCGTCTCCGTCCAGACGAGTTGCTGCATCGAGAGCGCGGGCGCGATCCACGGGCCGCCGCTGCTCGACCAGCCGGGGGCGTTGTGCATGCCGAAATTCAGTCCGAGGCGATCCGACTCCTTCATCGCGTGCACCATCAGCTCGCGCCAGTGCGGCCACAGGTAGCTCGCCGGACCGGCGGGCAGATACGAACTGCCGTCGAACGCGATCACGCCGCCGAAACCGACGCGCACGATCGCTTCGAGGTCGCGGGTGATGCCGTCGGCGGTGACGTTGCCGTTCATCCAAAACCAAAGCGCGCGCGGTTTCGCCGAGGCGGGTGGACGCGCGAACTCGTCCGCGAGCGTGTCGCGCGTCGCGGCCGCCGCGCCCGGCAGGGCCTGTATCCACAGGGTGAAGGCAACAACCAAAACGCAAAACGAGCGCGGGGTGAGCATAGCGGACAGCGCCCGCAGTCTACCCGAGTGCCGGCAGAAAAGCTTCCGGGAAATCCCGCAGCGTCCCCGATTTCGTAAGGCGCGGCGAACGCATGCCCACCGTCGGGTCATGTGCTGTCGCGGTCCGAGCGGGCTGCGCGCGTGCGATTGAGACGGGTGGAACGCGTTGACTTCAACGCATTCGGAGACTCTCGCCGCCGGTCGCGCGTTCGAGCGCGTTGGGGTCAACGCGCTCCACCTCAAACCGTCAATCAATTCGGGCGATTACTTCTGCCCGTAGTAGGCGCCGGGGCCGTGCTTGCGCTTGAAGTGCTTGTTCAGCAGCTCGGGCTCGATCGTTTTCAGCTTTGGCTCGAGCGTGAGCGACATCAGCGCCATGTGCGCGATGCACTCGACGGCCACGGCGACTTCCACCGCCTTTGCGACCGTCTTGCCCCACGTGAACGGCGCGTGGCGGTTCACCAGCACACCGGGCGAGTCGAGCGGATCGAGTTTTTTGAAGCGCTCGACGATCACGTTGCCCGTCTCCCATTCGTAGGCGCCGCCGCCGATTTCCTTCACGGTCATCTTCCGCGTCACGGGAATGTTGTCGTAGAAATAGTCGGCGTGCGTCGTGCCGAAGATCGGAATCTCGCGGCCGGCCTGCGCGAAGGCGGTCGCGTGCGACGAGTGCGTGTGCACGACGCCGCCGATGTCCGCGAAAGCGAGAAACAGCCGACGATGCGTCGGGGTGTCGGATGACGGGTTGAGTTTTCCCTCGACGATTTTGCCGTCGAGGTCGACGAGCACCATGTCCTTGGGCCGCAGGTCGGCGTAAGCTACGCCGCTCGGCTTGATGGCGAAAACGCCCTTCGCGCGATCGATCGCGCTGGCGTTGCCGAACGTCAGATTGATGAGCCCGTGCCGCGGCAGGGCGATGTTGGCCTCGTAGGCTTCGCGTTTGAGTTCAGTGAGCATGGTGACGGAAATGGTAGGGCGAACCGTCTCGGTGAGCCGCGGCTCGTCCGGAGGACTCGCCCTACCTTGCTTGAATCAGACGCGGATGCCTTGGGCGAGGTGGTAGTATACCTCGTTGTTGCGGAGATCCTGCTTGAGTTGCGGGAGCGTCGTGTCGGCGTTGATGTGCACCGTCTCGACGCCGGCGATCGTCGCGAAGTCTTCGAGCATTTCGCTCGTGACGACGTAGCTGTAACCGGTGTGGTGCGCTCCGCCGGCGTAGATCCACGCGGCGCACGCCGTCTTGAAGTCCGGTTTGCATTCCCACACGGCGCGCGCGACGGGGAGCCTCGGGAGCTTCGGCGTCTTCACGGCTTTGACTTCGTTCACGACGAGGCGGAAACGGTTGCCGAGGTCGACGAGGCAGGCGTTGAGCGCTTCGCCGGCGGGCGCGTCGAACACGAAGCGCACCGGGTCTTCCTTGCCGCCGATGCCGAGCGGGTGGACCTCGACGGCGGGCTTGCCGGAGGCGATCGACGGGCAAATCTCGAGCATGTGCGCGCCGAGCACTTGGTGGCCCTTCGGCGAGAGATGATACGTGTAGTCCTCCATGAAGGAGGTGCGCTCGCCGCCGGCCATGACCTTCATGGCGCGGACGAGTGCGGCGGTCTTCCAGTCGCCTTCGCCACCGAAGCCGTAGCCGGCGCCCATCAGGCGTTGCGTGGCCATGCCGGGGAGCTGGCGCAGCCCGTGCAGGTCTTCGAAGGTGTCGGTGAAGGCCTTCGCGCCGACTTCGGAGAGGAATGCGCTCATGCCGAGCTCGAGGCGGGCGCTGTAGCGCAGCTCGTCGTGGCGCTTGCCGCCCTTCTTGAGTGCGGGAACGACCGTGTAGAGTTTTTCGTAATCGGCGCAGAGCGCGCCGATGTCGGCGTCGCTGACGGCGTTGACCTTCGCGACGAGGTCGCCGACGCCGTAGGTGTTCACTTCAAAACCGAAACGGATTTCGCTGCTAACCTTGTCGCCTTCGGTGACGGCGACGTAGCGCATGTTGTCGCCGAAGCGGACGACCTTGGCGCCCTGCCAATCGTGCCAGGCGTGCGCCGCGCTCATCCAAGCCGCGATGCGGTCCTGCACTTCGCTGTCGCTCCAATGGCCGACGACGACCTTGCGGCCGAGGCGGAGGCGCGTGTGGATGAACCCGGCCTCGCGGTCGCCGTGGGCGGCCTGGTTGAGGTTCATGAAATCCATGTCGATCGTCGACCACGGCAGATCGCGGTTGAACTGCGTGTGCAGGTGCAGGAACGGCTTCTTGAGCGACGTGAGGCCGCGAATCCACATCTTCGACGGCGAGAACGTGTGCATCCAGAGCACGAGGCCGGCGCAGTTCGCGTCGGCGTTGGCTTCGAGGCAGACCTTCGCGATCTGGTCGGAGTCGACGAGCAGCGCCTTGAATTTCAGCGGGAGCGGCAGGCGCTTGGATTTCACGAGGCCGTCGACGACGGCTTGGGCGTTGGCGGCGACCTGCTTCAGCGGGCCGGGGCCGTAGAGGTGCTGCGAACCGCAGACGAACCAGATTTCAGGAGTGGAGAGATTGATGACGGACATGGGAGGGAGAAGTAGCGAGTAGCGGGTAGTGAGTAGCGAGTAGAGGGAGAGCGGCGAAGCGGGAGGTAGGGCCAGTCTGCGACTGGCCGACGCCGGTCGGAGACCGGCGCTACTTCACCGATTCCTTGATCGTGAGCAGTTCCTTCATCACGCCGCTGAGGTCGGCGGACTTGTTCTTTCCGCCGAAGCTGTCGTGGAGCTGGCGGTAGAGCGAGTAGAGCTGGTCGTAGGTTTTCTGCGCGGCGGCGCGCGGCTTGTAGGCGACCTTTTTGAGCGAGGTCATCTTCTTCTGCGCGGTCGGGAAATCCGGGTGCGTGCCCGCGAGCACGGCGGCGCTGACGGCCGAGCCGAGCGCGCAGGCTTGCGATGAGCCGGCGACCAGCATCGTGCAACCGGTGATGTCCGCGTAAATCTGCATCAGCAGCGGATTTTTCTCCGCAATGCCGCCGGCGCAGACGACGCGATCGATCGGCACGCCGTATTCCTTGATGCGCTCGATGATCGCGCGGGCGCCGAACGCCGTCGCTTCGATCAGCGCGCGGTAAATCTCCGCCTGCGTCGTGTAGAGCGTTTGGCCGACGAGCAAGCCGGTGAGTCGTTGGTCGACGAGGATCGTGCGGTTGCCGTTGTTCCAATCCAGCGCGAGCAAGCCGCTCTGGCCGGGCGCGAGCTTCGCGGCTTCGGCGGTGAGCGCGGCGTGGAGTTTCACGTCCTTCAGCACGCCCTCGACATACCACTTGAAGATGTCGCCCACGGCGCTCTGGCCCGCCTCGATGCCGTAGAAACCCGGTAGGATCGCGCCCTTCACGATGCCGCAGATGCCCGGGATGTCCGGCACGGTCTTCGCCGCGGAAACGACGCCGCAATCGCACGTCGAGGTGCCGATGACTTTCACGATCGTGCCTTCGGCGACGCCGCAGCCGATCGCGCCGTAGTGCACGTCGAACTCGCCGATCGCGATCGGAATGCCTGCGGGCAGCCCGAGAATCTTCGCCGACTCGGGCGAGAGATTGCCGGCGGACTCGCTCGCGTCGTGCGCCTTCTCGTAGAGACGGTCGCGCAGATCGGCGAGCTGCGGGTCGAGCAGCGCGAGAAATTCCTTGTCGGGCAAACCGCCCCACTCTTCCGCGTAGAGCGCCTTGTGTCCGGCGGCGCACACGCCGCGCTTCACCGCGCGCGGATCGGTCACGCCCGCGAGCACGGACGGAATCCAGTCGCACAGCTCCACCCACGAGTAGGCGGCGGCGAACAGTTTCGGGTCGACGTTGAGGCAATGCCAGAGCTTCGCCCAGAACCACTCGGAGGAATAGGTGTTGCCGCACTTCGCGATGAACTGCGGGCGGTGCGCCGCGGCGAGTTCGGTGATCTTCGCCGCCTCGCGCCAGCTCGTGTGGTCCTTCCAGAGCCAGCACTGCGCGTTAAGGTTTTTCTCCCACTTCTTGTCGAGCGCGAGCGGGACGTTCTTCGCGTCGACCGGGATCGGGCTCGAGCCGGTCGTGTCGACGCCGAGGCCGATCACCTGCGCCGCGGAGAAACCGCGCTGCTTCTTCGCCTGCGCGAGCGCGCCCTTGACGGATTTCTCGAGACCGAGCAGGTAGTCGGCCGGATTTTGGCGGGCGACATTGTGGTCGCGCGGATCGAGCAGCACGCCTTGGTGGCCGCTGGGATAATTCACGACGCAGGAGCCGAACTCTTTGCCGTCGCGACAGCGCACGACGAGCGCGCGAACCGAGTTGGTGCCGTAGTCGATGCCGATGGAGAAAACGTCTTTGGCCATGGTGAGGGGAACAGCGGCCAGAGCCTAGTTGCCTCACCCGTTCGAGCGATGGCCCCGGCACTTGACCGTCAAGCCTCTGTGTGCCTTGGTCGTCGCGCATGGCTTCCGTCACGATGGCGACGCTCGCGCGCGATTTGAAGGTGTCCAAGAACACCATCTCGCTCGCGCTGCGTCACGATCCGCAAATCCCGCTCGCCACCCGCGAGCGCGTGCACGCCGCCGCGCAACGCCTCGGCTACGCCCGCAACCCCGTCGTCTCGCATCTCATGGCCGAGCTGCGGAAGCAGGCCCAGGGAAAATCGAAACACACGCTCGCTGTTCTCAACGCCCATCGCGAGCGCGACGCCTTCAAGTCGCACCCGACGATCCCGACCTACGTCGCCGGCATCCGTCGCCGCGCCGCAGCGCAGGGCTACGGCATCGACGAATTCTGGCTGCACGATCCGCAACTCGACGGCACGCGCCTCAACCGCATCCTGCGCGCGCGCGGCATTCGCGGCGTGATCGTCGTCGGCCTCATGGAGGAAAACCGCCTGCCGGAGCGTTTCGCCAGCACCTGGCAGGCGCACGCCTGCGTCGTCACCGGCGTGCGCACGCACGAGCCGACGCTGTCGTTTTGCTGCGTCGATCACCACGCGCTCGTGCTCCAGGCGTGCGAGCGCGCGCTCGCGCTTGGTTATCGCCGTCCGGCGCTCGTCATCGACGAGCGCATCGACCGGCTCGTCGAAGGACGCTTCACGTCCGGCATGATGATCGGACAGCAAGTCCTGCCCGCGGCCGATCGCGTCGCACCGTTCTACGCGGTCGAGGCGGCGCGCAACGATCCGCGGGAATTCTACGCGTGGCTCGAGCGCGAGAAACCCGATGTGGTGTTCACTCTCTACCGTTTTGTCCGCCGCCTGATCGAAGCACGCGGCCTCAAGATTCCGCACGACATCGGGCTGCTGCAACTCGAGCGCCGCGCCGAAGATCGCGACTGGGCCGGCATGGACCAGCACAACGGCCGCACCGGCGAGGCGGCCGTCGACATGGTGATCAGCCATCTCCACAACAACGAGTGCGGCGTGCCGTCCTATCCGCGTGCGACGCTTATCGGCGCCTCGTGGCAGCCGGGGAAGACGGTGAAGCGCGTGACGAAACGCGCATCGGCGAAACAGAGTTAGCCACGCGGGAACGTTAGGTAGGGCGCACCGGCCCGGTGCGCCGCGAATATCGCATCACGCCCTCGGCGGACCGGGCCGGTCCACCCTACCTCAAATCGTCCGGCGGACGCTTGTGCCAGAAATTCGCCAGGATCGATCCGGAGATGTTCATCCACGGGCTGAAAATTGCCGGCGCGAGACCGACGGTGCCGAGTTTCCCCATCGCACCCGCGAGGCCGGACGCCATGCCACCGTTTTGCAGGCCGACCTCGAATGCCACCGAACGCGCCGAACTCTTGTCGAGCCCAGCCGCGCGGCTGAGCCAGTAGCCGAAAAAGTAGCCGGCAGCGTTGTGGATCACCGATGCCACGAAGAGCAGCGCGCCGACCTTCAGCAGATTGTCGCGGCCCGCTGCGGTCGTCACGGTCGTGAAGTAGACGATGCCCGCCATCGAGAAGAGCGGCATCCATGCATCGAGTTTCGGCAGCAGGCGCGTGAGCTGGTGATACGCGACGCCGACCGGGATCGACGCGAGGAGAAAGCCGGCAAGCTCGAACGCGAGTTGGGCATTGGCCGGCAGCGCCGTCACCTCGGGACGGTCGTGCGCGACGAAGATGCCGATCACCGCCGCCGCCGCGACGAGTTGCGCGACGACCCACTTGCGGTAGCTCGACGCCGCGATGTGCTTCAGGTGGTCGTGAATCAGCGCCGCGGCGATCGGCACGATGACGATCTTGATGATCTCGATCATCATGTTGAGAAACTTTACTTCGACGAGCGTCCCCGCGAGCAGCTTCATCAGCAGCGGCGTCATGAACGGCGCGACGAGCGTCGTGATCGCCGTGACCGTAACCGAGAGCACGAGATTCGAGCGCGCGAGATAGGCCATGACGTTCGACGCGAGGCCGCTCGAACACGAGCCGATGAGAATGATCCCCGCCGCGATCTCCGGCGGAAACGCGAAGAGCTTTGTCAGCCCGAAGCCGACGAGCGGCATCACCGAGAAATGACAGATGATGCCGACGAGCACGCCGCGCGGCGTTTTCACGACGCCGGAGAAATCGTGCAGGCTCATCTGCGTGCCCATGCCGAACATCACGGTCTGAATCACGAGAAGGATGAGCCACTTGTTGCGCAGATCGAAATCGCCGACTTTCAGAAACGCGTTCGGATAGATCATCGCGGCCACGACCGCGGCGACGATCCACGCGGTGAACTGGTAGCCTTTGAGCGACGGCACCGCGCCGAGACCGATGGCGAGCGAAACGGCCGCAAGCACCGCGGCCGGCGACCAGACGGCAGCATGGCCGAGCGCGAGGCTGGCGAACGTCGCGAGCAGCGAGACGGCGGCGAGACCGAGACAGAATTTCCGGAAAACGAACATGGGGAATCGGGGTAGAAAGTAGCGCAGGCGTCTCGCCTGCTCTTTCGGAGTGGAGGCGGGACGCCTGCGCTACGAAAGCACCTTCGCGAGGTGCGCGATCGCGAGCGGCGGACTGGCGAGGATCGGGATGCGGCGGTCTTCCGGCGCGAGCGTCTCGACCACGCGCGCCATCGACGCTTGCGCGAGCACGATCACGTCGACGTGCGAAGCGAGCGTGCGCAGCGCGGTCGCGACCAGTGCGTCGTGTTTCGCCGCGTCGCCGGACATCAGCGCTTCGAACGCGCCTTCGACCAGCACCGCGGTAAGTTCGATCGACTTGCCCGCCGCGACCGCACGCCGCTGCACGAGATCCTTGGTGGGGTTGAGCGTCGTCGGCAGCGTCGCGATGACGCCGATGCGGCGACCGGTTTGCACCGCCTGATCCGCCATCGGTTGATCGACGCGCAGCACCGGCACGGCGGAGAACGCCGCCGACGCCTCGACCGCGGGCCCGATCGACGAGCAGGTGACGAGCACGTAGTCTGCGCCGCCCGCCTCGGCGGAGGTGATGTAGGACTGCACGCGGCGCGCGATGTCGGCAGTGAGACCGCCTTTCGCGCCGATGGCGCGCACGAGGCTGTCGTCGACGATGTTGAACGTGTCGACGTTCGGCAGTTGCGCCTTGCAGAGCTGTTGGAAAACCGGGACGAGCGTCGCGGAGGTGTGAACGAGAGCGAGCGTCTTGCGTTTCATGGAAAAATTTAGAGCGCGCCGCGCTGCACGGCGCCGAAGTAGTCGGGCGCGCCGACTTGGCCGCCCTTGAAATTCACCTCGAGGCCGTCAACCGCGCGACTTGTCGAGTGCGCACGACACAGCGGCGCGCCGGGGGCGAGCGGTGCGATCATTTCGACAGCTTCGACGCCGAGCGCGCGCGCCGCGTAGCTCGACGTATCGCCGCCCGCCACGAGCACGCGAGAGAGCGATTCCGATTCGACGAGTATGCGCGAGATCGTCCCGAGCGCACGGCCGAGCTTGGCCGCTGGAGCCGGCGCAGCGGTCTGCTGACCGCGCGCCGTGAAAACGATCGGACTTTTGCCAGCGCGGAGCGCCTCGCGCGCCGCCGCGATCGCCGGATCGATCGCCAATGTATGCGCGTCGAGCGGCACACCGACGAAACCGTGGGCGAGCGCCCAATCGATTTGTCCCGCCGTCACCGGCGAGCAACTGCCGGAGACTACGAGCATACGGTCCACGCGGGCGGGCGGTGGCCAGTCGGTGCGCGACCGCACGCTCCCCTGCTCCGCCCAATGCGCGCCGAGCGCCATCTCGATGCCTGACGAGCCGACAGAGAACGCAGGCGCGTCGCCCGCGGCCGAATCGATCAGCGCGCCGATGCGCGCCAGTTGCTCGGCGCGCATCACGTCGAACAGCACGATCTCCGCGCCGCCCGCGACGAGACGCTCGAGCGCGGCGTGCGCATCGCCGGCGGGCAAGTCCAGCTTCAGCACGTCGAAGAGGCCGATGCGTTTCGCCGTTTGTTTTGCCAGGTGCAGCCGCAAGTCCGCCTCATCGGCGGGCGTGACCGGATGGCGGCTCATCGACGGGTGGCGATCGAGGCGAAAAATTTCGCCGTCGCTGCCGATGCCCATGCGCGCGAAAAGATTTCCGAATGCGCAATAGCGCCCGAGTGCCGGCGCACCGACGAGGAGCGGCACGTAGCGCCCGCCGAAAATCGAGACGCCGACATCGATCGCGCGTCCGATGCTGCCGATCTGCGGCGACGAATCGAAGGTGGAGCACACCTTGTAGTGCACGTGGCGCGGAGCCAGTCCGCGCAGCGCGGCGAACGCGGGTCGTAACACCGTTTCCATTTCGGCCGGCGGCAGCGAGCGCGTCAGGCCGGCGACGCCGACGGCGTCGAGCGGCGGCATCGCAGCCAGCCGCTCGCGCGACGGCGGTTCGAGAAAGAGCGCGGTGCGCAGGCCGGCGCGCGCGAGGAATTCGAGTGCGTCGGTTGAGCCGGTGAAATCATCGCCGAAATACGCGAGGCGGAGTTGGGCGGGAGCGAGTGAAGTCACGGTGCGTGGGTAGGGCAGGCTTCGGCCGGTCTAGTCGGATTAGCGCGAGTCCTTGGGGCCGGCTGAAGCCGGCGCTACGCCGAACTTCGCCTGCGATCTGGCGAGCAACGGATACTTGGCGACGGCCTGCTCGACCGTCAGTCCTTCGACGGCGGCTTCCCACCAGAGTTGAAGCGAACGCACGCCGGCTGCGGCGCCGTCGGGGTGCGCCTGGATGCCGCCGCCCGCCATGTAGAGGAGATCGACGGTTTGCGTGCGACGCCACGTCTCGGGCGCTTGGCCGCCCCACTGGCCGGACGAGACGACGGGCAACACCGGTTTGCCGAGCGGTTCGGCGGCGCGACACGAAGCGATCGAGCGCACGACCGAGTCGTCGCTTTCCCAAAACTTATTCGCGATGCCGTTGACGTGGAGTTGGTCGACGCCGGCGAGACGCTGCAGTTTTTGAAACGCGGAGAACTCGATGCCGAGCAGCGGATGGCGGTTGAGCATGCCCCAGCCGTTACGGTGGCCGTGGATCGCCATCTGGCCGCGATCGCAAAGTTTTTTTGTGCCGGCGAGACCGACGCTGTTGACGCTGATCATCGCGCACGTGCCGCCGCTCGCGACGATCTTGTCGTAGTGGCGCTGCATGGCGTCGAGTTCGTCGCTGATGTTGAAGGCGAACATCACCTTCTTGCCGGTGCGCTGCGCGTGGTCGTTGACGACGCGCATGATCGCGTCGACGCGCGCGTCGAACGGCGAGTGCGGCGGGTCGGCCATCAGCTCGTCGTCCTTCACGAAATCGATGCCGGCTTCCACGAGCACGCGCACCATCTCGGCGGTCTGCGCGGGCGAAAGACCGATGCTCGGCTTGATGATGGTGCCGATGAGCGGGCGGGCTTCGACGCCGGTGAGGCGGCGCGTGCCGGCGATGCCGAAGGCGGGGCCGCGGAACTTCGCGGCGAACGACGGCGGCACGTCGAAATCCATCAGCTTCAGGCCGGAGAACTGCGCGAGTTCGTAGAGGTTGCCTTGGAGCGTCGAGACGAGCGTCGGCAGATTCGTGCCGAAGTTCTCGATCGACCACGACACCTTCACCTCGGCGCGCTGGTAACTCGGCGCGGGAGCGCGGCCGGTCGGGATCGCGGGCGCGGCGACGGACTCGAGCGGCTTGATCGACTCGACCCGCGCGGCGAAGCGCTGCTTCAGTTCCTCGGTTTCGCCGGGGACGGCGACAAACGTGCCGGAAGATTGCTCGCCCGCGAGCGTCGCGGCGGCCTTTTCGACCGGCAGCGGCGTTTCGATCAGGTAGGTGGCGGTGACGCGCTCCATGTCAGACGGCGACGATGCTCGTGAACGTGTAGCTGCCCGCGGGCGCTTCGCAGAGCGCGTAGGCGTCCGTGCGCTCGAGGATCGCAAGACCGTCGGTGCCGACCGCGGCATTCGGCGCGCACGGAATGAAGACGCTCGCGCCGGTGTTGGCCGGAATCGTGACCTCCCACTCGAAACGCGCTCCGTCGCGTCGCCACGCGCTGCGGATTTCGCCGTGGATCGAGCGATAGCTGCCCCGCGCGAAGTCGAGTCCGGCGCCGACGAACGGCCGCAGCACGAAGCGCTGATAGGCCGGCACCTCCGGGTCGAGTTCGATGCCGAGCACGTGGCGGAACAGCCACTCGCCGACGGAGCCGAGCGAGTAGTGATTGAAGGAGTTCATGCCGTCCTTGTGGAACCCGCCCGCGATCGTCCAGCTATCCCAGCGTTCCCAGATCGTCGTGGCGCCTTGCCGCACGGGGAAGAGCCACGACGGATAACTTTCCTGCAGCAACAGCCGGTAGGCGACGTCGGCGCGCCCCGCGAGCGTGAGCTGCGGATTCAAATGCCCGATGCCGACGAAGCCGGTGCTCAGATGCCAGTCGAGAGAGCGGATGTTGGCGACGAGGTGCTCGGCGGCGGCCGCGCGCAGGTGCGACGGCAACAGGTCGAACGCGAGCGCGAGCAGGCAAGCCGTCTGCGTCTCGACCGCGATGCGACCGTCGGGGCGCACCCACTCGGCTTGGAACGCGGCGCGCACTTTTTCGAACATCGCGTGGAAGCGCGCCGCCTCGGCGTCGCGGCCGAGCACGCGGGCGAGACGCGCCATCTTCGCGGCGTCGTCGGCCCAGTAGGCGGTCGCGAGGAGATTCTTCATCGGCGAATGCGTGCCGAACGAGGTGTCGCTCGGGATGCAGAGCCAGTCGCCGTAGTTGTTGCCGAGTTGGTTGAGGCGAAGACCGTTCGGGTTGTGGCGCTCGATCCAGTCGAGCCAGCGCACCATCGCGCCCCAGTGGCGTTCGACGAGGCGCAGGTCGCCGTAGACCCGCCAAAACGTGTAAGGGATGATGATGCCCGCGTCGGCCCAGCCCGCGGCACCGCTGAGGTTACCGAGACCGACCCAGTTAATGTCCTCGCGCAGGCGCGGCGCGATGTCCGGGAAAATGCCGTCCGGCGTCTGCGCGTCCTCGACGTCGATCATCCACTTCGTGAAGAACGCCGCGACGTCCATGTTGCACGTCGCGGTGCGGAAGAACACCTGTGCGTCGCCCGTCCAGCCGAGGCGCTCGTCGCGCTGCGGGCAGTCGGTGGGCACGGAGAGAAAATTGTCGCGCTGCGACCAGACGCCGTTCAGCCATAGGCGATTCACGCCCGCGTGCGAGCACTCGAAATGTCCCGCCGGCGGTGTCGCCGAGTGAATGACGCGCCCCGTGACCGTCTCGAGCGTGGGTGCGAAAGTGTAACCTAATAGGTTACAGTTGTCCGAGGCGGTCGCGGTGAGCTCGACGTATTGGAAACCGTGGAAGGTGAAGTGCGGCTCGAAGATTTCCGTGCCACCGCCGCGGCACACGTAGACGTCGGTCGCCTTCGCGCGACGCAGGTTGGCGGTGTAGAGCGTGCCGTCGGGATTCAGGCGCTCGCCGTGGCGCAGTTGCACGCGCGTGCCGGCGGGCGCTGCGAGCGTGAGCCGAATCCAGCCGGTCATGTTTTGGCCCATGTCGTAGAGATGGACGCCAGGGCTGATTTCGGTGCGGGAAACCGGCGCACGCGTCTCCGTGATGCGCACGGGCTCGCTGCGCTGCGCGACGAGCGGAGCGTCGGGTGCGGCGACTTCGCGGGCCGGCAGCCAGACGGCGGGGCGCGGAGTGCCTTCCGCGCCGTCGATCTGCGGCGGGCAAGCGACTGCCCGCGCGACCACGAACGGCGGCTCGTCGGGGACGACTCGCCCTACCCTCGCTTCGCGGCGGGCGTCGTAGACTTCGCCCATTTGCAGGTCCGACGAAAGAATGGGGCCGGTGGCGCAGCGCCACGTGCCATCTGTGCCCACGACGACGCACGAGCCGCTGGCGAGTTCGATCTCGAGTTGCACGAGCAGGCTGTTTTCGAGCGAACCGTAGCGGCCTTTCGTTTCCTGCCAGCCGACAAAACCCGACCACCAGCCGTCGCCGAGCGTGACGGTGAGGTCGTTCGCGCCCGCGGCGAGCAACGTCGTCACGTCGTAGGTGCGGTAGTGGATGCGTTTGAAATAGTCGGTCCACTCCGGCGCGAAGAGGTCGTCGCTGACGCGCTGGCCGTTGGCGCGAAGTTCCAGCAAGCCGCGAGCGGTCGCGTAGAGCGTGGCCCGTTTGACGGCGGTGGTGACTTGAAAATCCCGACGGAAAACCGCGGGCGTGCCCGGCTCCGTCAGCGTGGCAGCCATCGCCTCGGGATCGCCCGCAACGATCTCCGGGGCGGCGGCGATCCACTTCGCCGTCCAGTCGCCGCGGTCGAGCAAGCCCATCGTCCAATGCGCGGGCGCGGAGCGGACGCTGGCGCCGGTTTCGTCCCAGACTTCGACGCTCCAGTAACAGGCGTCGCGCGAGCGCAGCGCGCGGCCGGCATAGGCAACGTGCGCGGTCTGCGTGCTGTCGACGCGGCCGCTGTCCCAGCGGTCGACGTCGCGTGCGGCGAGTTTTTCCGGCGTCGAGGCGACGCGGACGCGATACGCGACTTGGCGCGCGCCGCGGCGGTCGCTTTCGAGCAGCCAGCTCAGACGCGGACTCGTTTCGTCGATGCCGAGCGGATCGACGAGGTATTCGCAGCGAAGCGCGGTGAGTTGAGTGGGAGAAACGGACATCGGCCGACGGAAGCTCCAAGCTCCAAACTCCAGAGAAGCACCAAGCCTCAAATGGAGTTTGGAATTTGGACTTTCATTGGAGTTTGGAGATTGGCGCGTGGAGCTTCTGCCATCAGGCGCGCTCGGCTTCGATCTGCTCGAGCGATTTGCCGGAGGTGTCGGGCATCCAGAAGAAGCCGACGACGCCGCTGATCGCGAGGAACAGCGTGAGCAGCGCGGCGACCGGTTTGATGCCGGTATTGGCCAGGATCGGGACGAAGAAGCTCCAGAAGCCGAGCACGGTGCGGGCGACGCCGAACGTGACGCCCTGCGCGGTGCCGCGCAGCATGGTCGGAAAGAGCTCCTGGCTGAAAACCTTGTAGGTCGCCTCGCCCGCGAGCGCGCAACCGACGGCGAAGAGCACGATGTTCGCCACGACCACCGGCACGGTGAACGGCAGCAGCAGGAACAGTGCGTAAGCGGAGATCTGCAGGACGGCACCGATTCCCCAGAGCCCGCGACGGATTCCGTGACTGCGATCCGCGTATTTCATGAACACGGTGACCGTGACGATCATCGTAATCACAAACCACATGCTCGAAAGCCCGACACTCTGCGCCTGGGTGGCGACGTTCAGCGTCTTGAAGATGTAGGGATTGAAAATGCCGGCCGTGCCCGCGGCGAGATTCCAGAAAAGATAGATCGTCGCGGTCCAGACGAGCGCGCGCAGGTTCGAGCCCGAGAACAGCTCGCCGAGGCTCTTGCTGCCAAACTTCACGGCTTCCTTCCAGCGGGCGGACTCCGCCAGTCCCTGTCGCAGCGCCCAAGTCACGATCGCGACGACGAGCAGGTGCAGCAAAACGATGCGGATGCCGAGCATTTCGAGCGGCGCGAGCGCGAGGGCGAGCCACAACACGATCACCGGACCGAGACACCAAGCGACTTGGGTGAAGCCGAGCAGCTTGCCGCGCGCTTTCGCCGGAGCGAACTCGCCGACGAGCGCCAGCGAAGTCGGCACGTCCGCGCCGACGGCGACGCCGACGATGAAGGTGCCGAGGAAGAGCATCGCGACATTCACCGACAGCGCGATGATCAGAATGCCCAGCGCATAGACCATCAGGTCGTATTGGTAGATGCGCTTGCGGCCGAGTTTGTCGCCGAGCCAGCCGCCGAGGAAAGCACCGATGGCGCAACCGATCGCGTTCGGTCCGATGGCGGCCAGCGCGCCCACCATGCCGTCGCTGAGGCCAAATTCTTTTTTGAACAACGCCATGCCGGCGCCAAGTGCGACGATGGAACCGGCGTCGAGATACGACGCCATGCCCGCGAGCGCGGACCATTTCCATTGTTGAGCGGTGATGTGCTCGGCACCGTGCGCGGGCTCGGCGGAGACGGGTGAGGTGACTTGACTCATGGGGTTTGCGGGGTTGCGGGGAACGTGGATTAGCGGGCGGGAAGCCAGACGGTCATGTCGGTATCGCCGCGATTGCCCCACGCGTAGTAGGGCACGGCTTTGACGGCAATCGTGCGCGGCGCCTGACCGTCAATTTCGCGGTAGAGCTGCTTGCCGTTCCACTCGGGGCGCTGCAACGCGAGCGCGTCGAACGTGAGCGTGAGCACGGAAGCGTTGGCGATTTGCTCGCGCTGCGCGGTGAAGTTGGCGGGCTTTTGCAGAAAGAGCGCGACGTCCTTCAGCTTAACGCCAGCGGGCAGGTCGTTCGATTCGACGCAGTAGACGAGCGGGCCGTATTTGATCGCGACTTGGTCGACGGTTTCTTCGACGAGCGGATTCGCTTCCCAGAGCGTCGGTTTGAACTCCATGTCGAACTGCACGACGTCGCCCTTCTGCCAGGTGCGTTTCACGTCGGCGTAGGTGCCGGGCTGGAGCGCGACGGATGCGGACTGACCGTTGACGCGGAGCGTCGCGGCGCCGGCGCGCAGCCAGCCGGGGACGCGGAGTTTCAGCGTCACGTCGCGAGCGGGCGCTTCGTCGACGACGATTTTCACGGCGCCGGCCCACGGGTAATCGGTTTCCTGGCGGAGCTTGATCGGCGTGCCGTCGAGCCAATGTGAGTCGAGCGTGCTGGCGGCGTAGAGGTTGACCCACGCGGTGTCCGGGGAGAGCGCGTAGACGTAGTTGTGCGCCTCGGCGATCGTGCGCACGACGTTCGGCGGGCAGCAGAAGCTCACCGGGATGTTCGCCTCGCGCGTGCGCGACCAGCGGAGCGGCACGTCGAAGTCGTGGAGTTTCTTCAGCGCGTTGACGTAGAAGTAGCGGGTGCCGTCGAGGCTGATGCCGGGAAGAATGCCGTTGTAGAGCGTCTGCTCGAAGAGGTCCGCGTAGGCCGCGTCACCGGAGACGGCGAGCATGCGCCAGAGCCACATGCCGTAGCCGATCGTCGCGCAGGTTTCGTTGTAGGCGGTGAGATTCGGGAGCTGGTAATCGCGGCCGTAGGACTGGTGGACGGTCTTGATGTATTTGTGCTGCGTGTAGTCGACGCCGTCGGGCGACGCGCCGTCGTAGAGCGCGCCGGTCATGCCGGTGATGTAGAGCTTCCGGTCGGCGACGTTTTCGGAAATCGTCTCGAGCGTTTTGAGGAGCGTCTTGTCGCCGTCCTCGGCGAACACGTCCGCGACGCCGGCGTAGAGGTAGTTGGCGCGCACGGCGTGGCCGACGGCCTGCGTCATCTGGCGAAACGGCATGCGATCCTGGTTGTGGTCGCTCCCCTCGTTCGGCGGCACGAGGCTGCGGATTTCGATGAGTTGCTGCGCGAGCTTGAGGTAGCGCGGCTCGCGGGTGACCCGATAAAGCTCCACCACGCCCATGTAGTGCGAAGGGCAGATGGCGTTGCGCGCGAGCTCCTGCGGTTTTTCGGCGCAGAGGCGGTCGATATAGTCAGCCGCTTTGCGCGCGCAATCGAGCAAGGTCGTCTTACCCGTCGCGCGATAGTGGACGCAGGCGGCCGTCATCAGGTGACCCATGTTGTAGGTCTCGAAGTGCTCACGATCGGCGAACTCCTTCGTCTTTTCGCCGGCGCGCTGCGGGATGATCGTCTGCGTGTGCAGGTAGCCGTCCTCGCGCTGGGCCTTCGCGACGACCGCGACGATCTCGTCCATCTGTTGGTCGATCGCGGGATCCTTGGTGACCGCGTAAACCTGCGCGAGCGCCTCGAACCATTTGAGAAAATCGCCGTCGTTGAACGGCGGGCCGGAGAACTTCCCCTGCTCCAGCCCGGCGGCGATGCGGTAATTGCGCCACGCGGGACTCGTCGCCGGGTTGCTCATCAGTTCGCCCATGTGCGGCACCATCGTCGTGCGCGCGACCTCGAAGCGTTCGCCGAGCAGACCGCCGTGCCAGCGGACGTCGCCGAGATCGGGCATATACATGACCGCGTGCGGCGATTGCGTGGTGTCGATCAGCGCCCTGCTGGCCGCCGACGCAGCGGACGACAGCACGAGGAGCGAGACGAGGCCGTAGATTCCGCACCGCAGGCGACACGGTGAACGAAGCGGAGTAGCGGAACTCGTGAGAATTTCGCCGATACCCGAACGCGAAAACCTCACGGCTTCCGCTACGACGAAGAGAATTCGAGCGAGTGACAAAGGTGCGAGAACAGCGGAGTTTTTCATGCGTGGAAACCGACGATCAGGGTTCTCGGGGGAAAATCGTTTGCTGAACGGCGTGCTGCCATCCGCGCGCAAGTTCGGCGACGCGGTCGGCATCCATCTTCGGTCGATAAACCAGACCCGCTCGCGGCAAGGTCGCAAGCTCGTCCAGCGAGGAAAATACCCCGAGCCCGAGCAGACCCGCACTCACTGCGCCGAACGCCGAACACTCCGCGAAGGGCGCGAGGCGCAACTCGGCCCCCGTCACATCGGCGGTGAACTGCATGAGAAACTTGTTCGCGGTCGGCCCGCCGTCGGCGTGGATCGCGCGGACTTCGAGCGCGGCGTCGGCGCGCAGCGCCTTCAAGGCGTCGCGCAACTGGAACGCGATCGATTCCTGCGCCGCGCGCAGCACGTGGCGACGATCGCTGTGCGTCGTCAGGCCGACGATCGTCGCGCGCGCATCGGCCTTCCAATACGGCAACCCCAGACCCGAAAACGCCGGCACGAGATAGACGCCGCCGTTGTCCGGCAATTCCGTCGCCATCGCCTCGATGCCGTCGAGCGTGTCGACGAGCTTCAACTGGTCGCGCAGCCAGGTGAGCGTCGACGCCGCCGCGATGATGATGCCTTCGAACGCGTAAACCGGCGCGCCGTTTCGCACCCACGCGAGCGCCGTGACGACGCCTTGCGACGAGCGTCGAAACTCGCTGCCGATGTTGAGCAGCACCGACGAACCGGTGCCCATTGTGACTTTCGCCGT
Organism: Opitutia bacterium; assembly: GCA_016187945.1. Taxonomy (GTDB): domain Bacteria; phylum Verrucomicrobiota; class Verrucomicrobiia; order Opitutales; family Opitutaceae; genus Didemnitutus. Next base: position 63,379 of record JACPIT010000001.1, on the reverse strand, counting down.
GCCGCGCGCGAAACAGCCGTGTGCGAACAACGCCGCCTGCGAGTCGCCCATCACGCCGCAAATTGGCACGGCGCGCGGCAGAAGGCCGTCGAGCGTCGTGGTGCCGAACGTCGCGAAACTCTCGCGCACTTCGGGCAGCGCGCGCAGCGGCACCTGCCAGAGCGCGCACAGCTCTTCGTCCCAACGCAAGCGGCGCACGTCGAAGAGCAGCGTGCGACTGGCGTTGGTGTGATCGGTCGCGAAGACTGCGCCGCCCGTGAGGCGGTAGATCAGGTAGGCGTCGATGGTGCCGATGAGCGCTTCGCCGCTTTCGAGCTTTGCGCGCAGCTCTGGCTTTTCGCGGACGAGCCACTGGAGTTTCGACGCGGAGAAATACGGATCGATGCGCAGGCCGGTGCGCGATTGCACGAGTTCGTCGTGACCGAATGCCATGGCTTCTGCGCAAAGTTTTTCGCTGCGGCGGCACTGCCACACAATCGCGCGGTGCAGCGGGCGGCCGGTGGCTCGGTCGAAGATGACAATCGTCTCGCGCTGGTTCGTGAGACTGAGGCCGAGGATGTCGTTCACCTCGGACGCGTGGCGCGCGAGCAACGCGCGGACGGTGGCGAGGACGTTTTGCCAGATTTCCTCGGCGTCGTGCTCGACCCAGCCGGGCTGCGGGTAGTGCTGCGCGTGGTCGTGCGACTCCTTGTCGAGCAGGCGGCCATCGGCCGCGAAGAGCAGCGCCTTCGTGGCGGAGGTGCTTTGGTCGACGGCGAGAATCAGCGGCATGGAGAAAACAGCTCGTCGGGACGACTCGCCCTACCGTTGAAGCAGCGCGAGCGCGGCATCGGTGAGGCCCTCCATCGAGATGCCGTAGTGGCGGAAGAGATCGGCTTGCGCGCCAGTGACAGTGTCCTCGTCGGGGAAGCCGATGCGTTTGAAATGCGGCGCGAGACCGGCTTCGAGCAGAGTGGAAGCGACCGCCTCTCCTAACCCGCCGGCGACCATGTGTTCCTCGACTGTCATGATCGCACGGCACTCGCGTCCGGCGGCGATCACGGCGGCGGTGTCGAGCGGCTTGATCGTGTGGAAACTCAGAACGCGCGCGGAAACCCCTTGCTCGGCCAGCGCGGCGGCGGCGAGCAGCGCGTGCACGACGGTCTCGCCGCTCGCGAGAAACGCGACGTCGTGTGCGGGAGCGAGCTTGCTCGCGACGGCTCCCGATGAAGTCGGGAGCAAGCTCCCTCCCACAGGGAACACCACGCGAGCGCGTCCGGGCTCGAACGATGCCGGCTCAATCGCCAAATCCAGCATCGCCGCTTTGCCGAAACGGAGAAACACCGGGCGCTTCGCGGCGGCGGCGTAGCGCACGGCTTCACGTGTCTCGAAATTGTCAGCCGGCGCGATGATCGTGACGTTGTGGATCGCGCGGAGGACGGCGAAATCGTGCAGCGAGTGGTGCGTCGAGCCGAGCGCGCCATAGCTGACGCCGGCGCTGATGCCGACGAGCACGGCGGGGACGTTCGAGTAGCAAACGTCGTTCTTGATCTGCTCGAGCGAGCGCGCCGTGAGGAAGCACGACGGCGAAACGCCGAACGCCTTCTTGCCGCACGCGGCGAGACCGGCGGTGATGCCAACGAGGTTTTGTTCGGCGATGCCGACTTCGACGATCTGCTTCGGTAGCGCCTTGCCGAACGGCGCGAGTTTGCCGGAGCCACGCGAGTCCGACGTGACGGCGATGATGTTCCGGTCGGCGGTGGCGAGCGCTTGGAGGGTGTCGGCGAACTCCTCTAGGTTCGCGCGCCCTTTTCGCAGGCCGAGTTTCTCGGCCTGCGCCTTCGCGGCGGGCGTGAACATCGACGGGGCGGGCGCGCTCATCGGGCGGCCTCCGGGGAGGGCCCGCGTCCTCGCGGGCCGAAGGGCGTGGGCGGAGTAACGGTCGCGGCCCGCGGGGACGCGGGCCCTCCGGCGTGAAGCGTCGCGTCGTTCATGCGGTGTTCTCCGTGAATTTCTTTTCCGCGGCGTCGAGTTCGGCGAGGGCTTGCGCGAGTTCGGCATCGCTCGGGACGCCGTGGTGCCACTTGCCGACGTTCTCCATGAAGCTGACGCCTTTGCCTTTCACCGTGTTCGCGATCACGAAAAGCGGTTTGCCGGGATGCGGCGTCGTGAGCGCGGCGGTGAGTTCAGCGTAGTCGTGGCCGTTGACGACGCGCACTTCCCAACCGAAGGCGCGCCACTTCTCGTCGAGCGGTTCGTTCGACATCACGTCGCGCGTGTGGCCGGTGATCTGCAGCGTGTTGTGGTCGAGGACGGCGACAAGGTTGTCCAAGTCGTAGTGCGCAGCCGCCATCGCGGCTTCCCAGTTGGAGCCTTCGGCGAGTTCGCCGTCGCCGAGCAGCGTGAAAACGCGGAACGCCTCGCCATCCATCTTCGCGGCGAGCGCCATGCCGAGGCAGATCGGCAGACCGTGGCCGAGCGCGCCGGTGTTCATTTCCATGCCGCGGATTTTCCGCGTGGGATGACCGACGTAGTAAGACTTGTAGTGGCAGACCGTGCTGAGATCGGCGTCGGGAAAATAGCCGCGATCGGACATCACGGCGTAGAGCGCCTCAACGCAGTGGCCCTTGCTCTGGACGTAGCGGTCGCGCGTCGGCGAATCGACGGTCTCGGGCGTGACGTTGAGCACGCGGTGGTAGAGCACGTTCAGGATGTCGAGGCACGACAGCCCGCCGCCGGTGTGCCCGGCGCCGGCCTCGTGGATGAGGCGCAGCATGCGGCGGCGGAGCGCGAACGATTTCAGCGCGAGGTCGCGGTCGGTCATGCGAGAGGGCTCAGGGTCGGAGCGACACGCGACGCTGCCACGAGGAACGCTGGATCGCCACGGCCCGCGTTGCGCGCCTCGCGAGGACAAACCGTTTTGCGGAAAGCGATCATGTCACTCCTGCGGCGCGCCGTGGCGGTAGACTTCCCAGCCGAGGTAGCGCTCGAACGCTTCGGCGAGCACGCCGGCGCTGCGCGAGGCGTTCATCACGACGTGATGCTCGAAACCTTCGCGGCAGACGTAGCGCATGAGCTTCTGCAGTTGCGGCACGTGCGCGACGGCGCGGTTGCCGAAGGTTTTCAGCTCGTCGTTGGTCAGTTCGCCTTCGCCGACGTAGGTGCGGATCTTGCCGGAGACGTCGTCGGTCGTGATGCGGCCGTAGGTGAGCGGCGCGGCGGGCGTGCGTCCGTCGAGCGCGCCCCAGGTGTTTTCGACGCCGAGGGTCGAACCGAGGATGGGTGCGTTGAGAATCTTGATGTCGGGCAGGAACGATTTCGCCCAGTTGCCGCAGTGAAAGAGGACGCACTTGTCGTCCGCGGCGCCGTAGTTGTTGTTCCAGTCGACCAGCGCGCTCGGCGAGCCGGACGCGAGCTGCATCGCATACATCGTGAGCACGCCGGTGACGTCGACTTCGCAGGCGCTCGGGAGGAACTGCTCGCTCATCATGCTCATCGAGGTGCAGACGTTGCAGCCGTGATTCGCCTGGAGGGAGGTCCAGCACTGGATGGCGGTCGCGTCGAGGTGGTTGGCAGCGACGAAATCGTCGAGCACGACGCCGAGGCGCGCCATCTGCGCGAGCTTGGCGGGCGGGACGGCGGTGGCGTTGGCGTAGGCGCGGATTTCATCGATCTTCGTGACCAGTTTGGCGTCCTTGTCGCCGAGCTTGCCGGCGGCGCCGAGGATTTCCGAGAGATCGACCGTGGTGACGCTGATGCCGTTGCGCTCGAGGATTTTTTCGGAGTAACGAACAGTGTTGAACGCGCCCGGGCGCGCGCCGACGGCGCCGATGCGGACCTTGCGCAGACCCTGCACGACGCGGCAGACGGCGACGAAGTTCTCGAGGTCGGCGCGGAACGAAGCATCGCTCGGGTGGACGACGTGCTTCGTCGTGAGCGTGTAGGCGATGCCGGCCTGGCGGAGATTGTTGCAGACGGAAATTTTGCCGCACCACGAGTCGCGGCGGCGCACGACGTCGAGCTTGTCGAGATCGTCGGGGTAACCTTGCACGAGCACGGGGACGTTGAGGCCGGCGAGCTTCAGCGTGTCGGCCACGCCCTTCTCGTCGCCGAAGTTCGGTAGGCACACCAGCACGCCGGCGAGGCGGTCGCGCTGCTGGCGGAAAAGTTCGGCGCATTTGCGCGCGTCGTTGTGCGTCTCGACGCTGCCGAGCTTGGTGGCGCTGGCGTCGAGCATGACGGCTTCGAGACCGAGTTCGCCGAAGAGTTTCGTGATGTCGGCCCGCGCGTCGGGCACGAGGCGATCGGGGAAAAAGTCGCGATTGCCGAAGATGACGCCGAGCGTCACGGAGGATTTTTTCATGTTAACAGCGACGCGAGGTCGGGCCCGCGTCATCGGGGGCAATGAGGAGAAGGAAAATGTCGGGGTGCGTGCGGCCACCGTTGACCGGCGAGAAAATGCTATCCTAACTTCCGGTTAGGTTCTTCCGCGTTTGCGCCTAAATTTGCCGGAATCCTAAGCCGCTCCCGATGGTCCAATTCGACCCCAACCGTCCTGATTTCACGCCTTATGGCTTCACCTGCGTGCGCTGGAATCCGTCGCCGATGCGACGCCCGGATCACCACAACGAAATCGAAATCAACCTGCTGCAGTCCGGCTGGGTGATCTACCTGCTCGGCGGGCGCAAAGTGCGGCTGCCCGCCGGGACGTTGAGCGCGTTTTGGGCGGCGATTCCGCACCAGATCGTCGATTTCGGACTGCAGACGGAATACTTCGTGGCGACGATACCGCTCTCGTGGTTTCTCCAGTGTCGCTTGTCCGAGCGTTTCATCCAGCGGCTCATGCAGGGCGAAGTGCTGATGGAAAAGACCGACGGTCGCGCGGCGTTCGACGAAGCGCTGTTCGCGCAGTGGGAGCACGACCTCGAGAACGCGAACGCCAAGGTGAAGGACATCGTCATGCTCGAGATCGAGGCGCGCCTGCGGCGACTCGAATCGCGCCTGCCCGCGAGCGCCGAAGCGCGAAAGAAGCAGCGGCTGTCGCTGCATGCGGGCGGTCTCAACAAAGTCGAGCAGATGGCCTGCCTCGTCGCGCAGCGCTACACGGAGCAGTTGACCGTCGCCCAGATCAGCGAGGCCGTCGGCCTGCATCCGAACTACGCGATGAATTTGTTCAAAAAGACCTTCGGCACGACGTTGATCGACTACATCACGCGGCACCGCGTGTCGCACGCGCAGCGTCTGCTCGCGACGACGGACGAGAAGATCGTCGATATCGCGTTCAGTTCGGGCTTCAACTCGATCAGCCGCTTCAACGAGGCGTTCCGCGACGCGTGCGGCTGCACGCCGCGGGATTACCGCGTGGAACACGAAACGTCGGAGACGGAGCGCTCGCCGAAGGAGTAACGTGGCGGCCGAGCGGCGAGTCACATGGAGCGGCGATATAATATCGCCGTTCCGGTGAGCGCGGTGAGTGTGCCACCTACCGCCGAGCAGCGGACGAAAACGTCACTCCGCCGAGCGGCGCGGGCGGCGGAAGGTGGAGCGGATTGTCTCCAATCCGCTCCGAGCGCGTTGAGGTCAACGCGCTCCACCTTTTCGGAAAGCGGCGCTCAGTAGCGCAGCGTGATGCTCGCCATCAGTTGGCGGCCATCGAGGTAGATGTTCGAGGGGAACTGCTTCGAGCCATAGGCTTGATAGCGGAGCGCGTTCGTGAGGTTCACGCCCTGAATCGCGATCTGGACATTCTTCGTGAGGCTGTAGTTCACCGAGGCGTCGAGATCGGCGTAGCCGAGCATCACCTGGTTCAGCAGGCCGGTGTTCACGAAGTAGGCGAAGCCGGTCACGAAGTCGGAGCGGTAGTTGTAGGCGATGCGGCCGGAGAACGGCCCTTTCTCATACATCGCGATCAAGTTGTAGCTGCGCTTCGAGAGGTTCGTGAGTGGGGCGTTCACGGGCGTGCCGACACCGGAGACTGTCGTCGGCGTGGAGCTGTCGACGTAGGTGTAGTTGGCTTGGAGGCCGAGGCCGTCGAACGGTGCGGGGAGATAGTTGAAGAAATGCTGGAAGCCGAATTCGACGCCTTTGATCTTCGCCGGATTCAGGTTCTTGGACGTGCGGATGAGGTAGGTGACGCCGTCGTAGGTGCGCGGCTCCGAGAAACTGCCGATGAAACCGGTCACGTCTTTGCGGAAACCGGCGAGATAGAACACGTCGGATTGGTTCGGGTAATACTCGAGCGAGAGGTCGTAGCTCGTGGCGCGAACGGGCTTGAGGTCGGGGTTGCCTTGCGCGCCGGAGTTCAGGTTCGGGTCGACGGGATTCGCGTTGAGCGTCAGCGACGGCGAGAGCGAGCCGAAGGTCGGGCGCGTGATCGTCTTCGACGCCGCGGCGCGGAGATAGAGTTTTTCGGTGAGCTTAACGCGCGCGTTGAAGCTCGGCAGGTAATCCCAATACGAACTCGCGAGCGCGAGCGGCACGGCGGTGGCGGCGCTGGCACCCTTGTAGCCCTTCAGGTCTTCCTTCGTCTGCACGGCGCGCAGACCGACGTTGCCGTCGATGTGGTAGCCGGCGAGCTGCGCGGAGAATTGCGGCATCAGGTAGAACGCGGTCGTGGTTTCCTTGATGTCGAAAAGGCTGAGCGGATTCACCGTCGCCGAAGTGTCCGGAGTGTTCGTGGCGTTGTAGGCTTTGTAGAGCGCGTTCGCGTCGCGCATGATGCGCGTGTCGGACGCCCAGAATTGCTGGATCTGCGGCTGGCTGTAGCCGGAGAACATGTTCTGGATCGGCGACGGGCGCCAGAGGTTCGGGTATTGGCTGAGCGAATTCGCCGACGAGGGGATCGAGAACGAGCCGAGGAAGAGCCCCGTCGGAAGGTTGTCGCTCGTCGTCGTGGCGTAGCGGACGCCGGCGTCGAGTTTCGAGAGGAAGCCTTTCGCGAAACTATACTCGCCGTCGACGCGCACGGCTTTGCCTTCGGTGTTGGAGGGGAATAGGCGGTAGTTGACCTGCGAGAGGCGGTAGACGCTCGGGTCCATCAGGCTCACACCGGAAACCGAGATCGACGGGATGTCGCCACCGAGATCGTAGGTGAGCGACGGGATCGAGACGGATGCGAAGACGAGGTTGTTGTAGAAGCGATTCGAGCTCGTGTAGCGGTTCGCGTCGAAGTTCACCACGAGGTCGCCGGTCGTGTAGCGGCCGCCGACGTTATACATGTCGAGTTTGTTCTGGAGGTCGCGGATCAGACCGTAGGCAGTCGCGGTGGTGTTGAGAAATGTCGCGCGGCGGACGGCGGTGGTGCTGCCGTCGAACATCACGCCCGAACCGGCCTGCGTCGCCGCGACGGGATGCGAGGTGGAAAACTGCACCGTGTCCTGGATGTTGCGCCATTTGTTCGGATTGTAGCCGGCATAGAGCGACAGTTTTTTCGTCGGCTGCCATTGAAGGACGATGTTGTAGCCCTGGGTCTTGAACTCGCCGTAGGCGGAACTGTTCGTGTAGCCCGCGGAACTCAGTGCGGTCGCGACGCCCGTCGTGACGGTGCTGTTGGGCGTCGGATTGCCGACGCCGATCGCGTCTTCGCGCCAAGGCGTCGTGATGTCGCTCACTGCGACGAGCACGCCGATCCTGCCGAAGTCGGTTTTCTTCGAGGCGTTCGCGAAGACGTTGTAGTTCTGCGCGAGTCCGTCCTTGAGCGTCGAATACGTCGTGCCCGCCGTGACGCCGACGCCGAAACCTTCGGGCAAATCGAACGGTTTGCGCGTGCGCACGTCGACGAGACCGCCGAGGCCGCCGTCGATCTGGTTCGCAGCGGAGGTTTTGTAGACGTCGATGCCGGCGATCAGCGCGGAGGGGATTTGCGAGTAGTCGAACGTGCGCTGGCCGACGCCGACGCCGGCCGTGCCGTTGGCGATGCCACCGGGCGTGATGACCTCGCGGCCGTCGAGCGTGTTCACGATTTGGTTGAGGCCGTGGATCGTCACCGCACCGTTGCCGCCGAGTCCGGAAAACGTGTGCGCGAGCTGCACGCCGGGGATGCGCGAGAGCGCGTAGGAGACGTTAATGTCGGGCAGCTTGTCGATGTCGCTCGCGACGATCGAGTCGACGAGTTGCAGGTTCGACTGCTTGATCTCCGCGGCGGACGCGAGGCTCGCGCGCAGGCCGGTGACCTTGTAGGTTTCGAGTTGGAAGACTTTTTCGTCTTTCGTCGCCGGCGCAGGATTTTCCTTCGGCTCGACGGGAGCGAGCTGCGCCGATGCCGGCAGCAGCGAGGTCAACAGGAGGGACGCGAACGCAATCCTCCGAACGGATGACGGATCGATTTGCATGGTAGAAAACCGCCGCGAACCGCACCGTGGGGCACGGGAGGACGGCGATGCTTGGGGTTGATTCGTGGGTTGGGAACGGACCGGGGGATTCCGTCGAAATCGGGAGCGAGAACAGAAAACGCGTGGAATTTTCGAGAGCAGCCAGGCGAGCGGCACCGTTGGCGAAACGGCCGTCCGCTCGCGCGCGGGCGTGACGCTAAGTGGAATTTGTCCAAGCCAAGCGCATGGCTTCGGGACGAGGATTGACGCTCGTGATGATCGTGAAGTTCGAGTCGCACCGCGGGCGCGCGACCGTGGGGTTGAGGTGACGAGGCGCACCTTACCGAACAATTCCACTAAGGGCCTCCGGTCTTCCCGCGAAAAGTTCCAGTATCCTAAGTTACCCCGAGTGAAAGGCGCTCGAAGGCACACGCTGCGTCGGGAGCGGACTGCTTGTTTCCTCAGCGGGCCGATTCGCCGGCGAGTCGCTCTCGCCATGCGGACTCGAGGCCGGCGCGCGCCTTGATCGCGTCGCTCACCTGCGGGCCGTTGTTCTGCCAGACGTTGCCGGGGCCCGTCGCGTTCTGAAGAAATTTTTCCGCCGGACACCAGTTGTCGCGCACCGTGATGAACGACGAGCCCTCGTCGGTGTAGAGATAGAACCAGTGGTCCGCGTCGTGCACGTAGGGGCTCATCGCGATCGCATCGACCACGTTCTCGCTCACGATCGTGCCGGGCTGCGCCGAGAGCGTGTAGATGGCGGCGTTGTCGGCCGTGCGCGTGGCGACGCGGTGAATGAAATTCGCGTGCACGCGGTTGTTTCGCATCGCGTTCGCGGTGCGCGTCCAGCCCCAGCCGAGGCTGATGCCGGTGTAGGAACAGTTGCGCACCTCGTTGTGCTCGATCGCGGTGTCGCGCACGAACCCCGCGATGATCCCCACTCCACCCCAGTCCTCGTTCGCAGCGTCGTCGACCAGGTTGTTCGCCACGCGCACGCGCGCGGTCGTCGCGCGGTCGTCGGCCGGATCGTCGGGCAAATGCGCCTCGGCGCCGCCAGCGGCGAACGCGCCGAGCATCACGCCGTTGAAGCCGATGTCGCGCAGGGCGCAGCCTTCGACCGCGCTGTCGTGCACACCGGCGCGGAGATCGAGCGCGTTCGCGGCGGTGTGACGCACCGCGCAATCCACGATGCGCACGTCGCGCGCGCCTTCGACCTCGATCGCGGCCGGTGGGCGCCCGAGCCACGCCTGATTATCGAGGCTGCGCCAGTCGGGCGTGCCCTTCGGCTTGAGCGAATACGCATCGATCATGAACAGGCCCGCCTGCAGCGGAACGTGTCCCAGCCAAGACGGTCGCAGCCACGTCGTGTGCGCAAACTCGATACCTTCGATCGTCACGTGTTGCACCGGCCGGTCGAGCGTGCCGCCGATGCGCACGAGCGTCTCGAGCGCGGGTGCGATCGCGTCGACGCGCGCCGGATCCTCGCCGTTGCGCGGCCAGTAATAGAGCAGGCCGGCGCGCTGATCCGCGAACCACTCGCCGGGCGCGTCGAGAAATGCGAGCGCGTTGCTGAGGAAGAACGGAGCATTTTTGCCATCCGTCCCTGGCATCGGCGGCTGCGGCCACGGATGCTCGAATTGCACTCGGCTCTCCGGGTCGTGGAACTGCACGCGCGCCCCCTCGCCGTCGAGGCGGCGCGATTTCAGACGCAGCACAGCGATCTCCCACGCCTGTAACAGCGTCATCTCCACGCCCGCGAGATCGTCCGGCAAAGCGATCGCGGCGGGCAAACCGGCAACGCGTGCCGCGCGATCCCAACTCGCGAGCCGTTCCATCGCGTCGCCGTTCGGCGTGCGCGCGCGGATCGCCTTCGTCCCACTCACCCAAAGCTGGCGAAACTCCAGCACACGGCCGTTGAAACTCGGCAGCGGCGCGATCCAAACCTTTCCCCGCGCCACCGCCGGGAGACTCGCCGGCGCGGCCTCGAGCTGGCGCCAGCCTTCGATGCGCACGCCGCCCGTAATGGCCGGTCGCTCGCCCCCGGCTGCGACGATCGTCGTCGGGCTCGCCGCGGTGCCGCCGTCTTCCGGGCGGATGAAAATCGGTTCGTAGAGCGAATAGGTGCCGCCGCGCAGGACGATTTTCACGCCGTCGGTTGCGTCGGGCGCTTTCAGGCGGCGCCACTCGCGTCCCTTCCGCAACGCGGCGTGCACGGTCGCAAGCGGCGCTTCGCGTGTGCCGGCCGCGGCGTCGTTGCCCGCTGGCGAAACCCAGATTTCGCCGCCATGCGCGAACGCGACGCCAAGAATCCAACCGAGCGCGAGCGCGCGCAGCGTTTTCATTTCTTCGGGTTTTCCGTCATCGCGTGTTGCACGCGGTATTCGCGCGGCGTGCAGCCGCAGGCGCGACGGAAAGTTTCGTTGAAACGGCTGATCGAGTTGAAGCCCGACGCGAATGCCACCTCGACGATCTTATCGTCCGTGGTGGCGAGCAGACGCTGCGCGTGAGAGATGCGGTGGTGCATCAGATAATCGAGCAGCGTGGTGCCGAACGCTTTTTTGAAGAGGCCCATCGCGTAGTTCGGATGCAGCCCGACGGCGCGACCGATTTCCGTCACCGTAAGCTGCTCGGTGTAGCGTTGCGCGATGAGACAGGCGATTTGCTCGACCTTGTTCAGTTCGCCGCCGTGGAGATTCGTCGCGCGGGCCTTAGCCTTCGGCGCCGCCGCGCTCGCGGTGAGCGGCAACGTGCCGATCATGCGGCGCAAGCGCGCCTCCATCTCGAGCATCACGACGTGGCGGACCTCGTCGTCGGGTTGCTGAAGATCGGTTTCCCATTGCGCGAAGAGGTCGATGTCGTGCCGCTCGCGCGGGCCGAGGTTTTCCGTCAGCACTTCGCCGCGCAGCAGCGGCTGCACGAAACGGTCCGTCAGCTTGCACTGGAGAAACCAGGCGAGCGGAATCGTCGCGACAAAATACGAAGTGCAGTCCGCGAAATCGACGATCTGGTGCGGGATCGCCGCCCAGAACACATTGAGCGAGCCGGCGTCGAGCCGCACCTTGCGGCCGCCGAGCAGGTAGGTGACGGAGCCTTTCGTGAGGAGGTTCAGCTCGATCTCGTTGTGATGGTCCGGCCGACGCATGGGCGAAGGCGTCCAGTGCACGCACGAAAATCCATACGGCGTGAAGTCGGGGCGGTCGGGATCGAAGGAGACGTAGGGCAAGTCTTAGAAACGCGGCAGTAACAACAGGGAAACGGGTAGTCTGGCCGGGAAAATTTGGGTAAGAAGATACGCAGGTCAACCCCCGCACTCAGTCCGGTCGAACATTTCTGTGTCCATTTCCTCTCTGATTCGCCACTCCGCCCGCGTGGTGCGCGTTGCGCTGCTCGGGGCCGGCTGGGCCTGCGTCGCGTGCGCGGCTTCGCCGCTGCGTTGGTATAGCGGTGCCCTCGACCGCGAGGTGAGCGTCGAACTGCTCGAGCCGGCGCCAATCGCCGCCGCCGCGGACGCGTCGGCCGGACCGAAAGGTTCTCCGCTCGTCATCTACCTGAAAAATCTCGCGGCGCCTCGCGCCGGCACCGAAAGCGACGAGTCGATCGTCGCCGATTTTCGCCGCGACGGCTTTCTCGTCGCCGTGCTCGACTACGCGCACGCGCCACGCGCGCGCTGGCCGCACCTCAACCGCGACCTCGCCGCGCTACGCACGCAGTTGCTTCACGGCACGTGGCTCGGGGAGCGCGCGCTCGACCAAGCGCACATCTACTTCGTGCCCGCCGGCCACCGGCTGAAACGCAATGTCATGTTCGCTCACGACGGCACGCGCACAGTCGCGCTCGACGTCCTTTATCCGAGCCGGCCGGCGCGCCCGGTCGGCGCGTTGCTCGAATTCTCCTGCGACAACGCCGAGCGCATGGGAAACAACTCGCTGCAATTCTGCACCGACACGCTGCTGGAAGGCGCAGCCTCCGAGGGCTACGCCGTTGCGATGGCAGATCATCCCGTCCGGGCGCCCTACCGCGGCTTCGATGCGATGCCGCTTTCCGCGCAACTCGTCAAAGCGGCGGTGCGCACGTTGCGCGCGGAAGGCGCCGCGCTTGGGCTCGACGGACGCATCGTGCCCGTGGGCTTCTCGCGCGGCAGCGGCATGGCGCTGATGCTCGTCACGACGCGCGATCATCCGGAGTTCGACACGCTCGGCGAGCATCGTGACGTTTCGAGCGAGGTGCAGGGCGCAGTTGTCTTGTCGGGTCGCTTCACTTACCTGGATTTGCGGCCGGAGGATCCGATGATCCCGAAATACGTGAAAACGTGGGGTGAGCGCGCGACGCATCGCGACGCGTGGCGCGCACAGGGCGCGCTCGACTACCTCGGCGCACCCACGGTGCCGCTCTTTCTCAGCATCAACGCGACCGAGTCGCCCGACGCGTTGCATCAGATGGCGGTGCTGCGTCGCCGGCTCGACGCGCTGCAGTCGCCCTACGTCTATTTCCCCGAAGACGAACCGCGCGGCCACCGCGTGCCGCTGGCGCCGGCAGTTCTCGATCCACTGCTTTCTTATCTGCGCGCGCGGCTCGGAGCAGCCGCGACTGGGCCCGCGCCGTCTCCGGAAAAATCCCCTGCCCCGCCGCAATGAAATTATTGCTGTTTTCGCTGCTCGCGTGCGCGAGCGTCGTCCACGCTCAGGAATTTGCCGAAACGCCGATCACCCGCGCGACGCGCGTGCCCGAAACTGCGCTGCCGCCGCCGGTCGTGCCGGACGCGTCGCGTTTCAACGACTTTTTCGAGCCGCTGCGCACCGACCGGGCCGCGATCTCGCCCGACGGCCGGTTCCTCGCGTTTTCGATCCGCGAAGACGATAAGCTCTACGTCGTTACCGCCGATCTCGATCATCCCGACGCCGCGCGCGCGAAGGTTGTGGTCGCGGACGACGCGACATCGACGCCCGCCCAAATCGCCCACCAATTCGAGAAGACGCCCGCGCGCATCCTCTGGATGGCGTGGGCGACGCCGGAGCGGCTCGTGATTCAGACGAATCGCTCCACCGATACCGCCGTGGGCATGCCGCCGCGCTGGTTGAGCGTCTCCGGCGTCGTGCTCGGTTTCGATGTCGACGGCAAAAACGCAGGCGTGCTCGTCAGCCCGAAGGATCTCGGCGACAGCCAACTCGATTTGCCGAAATCGCCGCTGGTCGAGCGGTTCGCGATCGATCGCGCCGATCGCTCTTTCGAGCAACGCGTGAACACTCCAGATCGTCCGATGGAGACCGATACCTCCGGCGGCAAATTCGGCAACGACGTCACCGCCGACACAGCGAACCTCGCGACGCCCGAAGAAGCCGCGGCGAACATCGTCTCGGAGCGTCCCGGCGCCGTGCCGCGGACGTTGCGCGTGCTCCGGCTCGATCCAGAACGCGCCGGCGCGGTGCATTTGCTGGCCACCGGCACCGGTTCGTCACGCTCTCTCCAACTCTTCTCCGCCGACGCGAGCACGGGGAAGCTGCGCCTGATCGCCAGCGACCAGGTGCGCGAGGATCGCGATTTTCTTTTGGACCAACAAGGCCTGCTCCGCATCACGATTCCGAACTCGGTGCTCGGAAAATTTCCGCTGCGTTACGACTACCTCGGGCGCAAGGCCGGCGGCGCGGGCAAGCCGCTGGCGCAGACGATGGGGGCCGGCGAATTTTCGATCTCGCCGGAAAATTTCTTCGGTGAACGCGAACTCCCGCTCGGCTTCGATCCGACCGGCGACGTGCTCTTCTACGCCTCGAATCGCGGGCGCGACACATTTGCCGTTTACAGTCGTAATTTGTCCACCGGACAGACCGGCAAGGTCGCCTTCGAGAACCTTCATTTCGATCTGATCGGCGCTCCGACGGACGCGTTTCCGCCGGACACGCTCGTCTTCGACCCGCACACCCAGGAACTCGCCGGCATTCGCTACGAGGCCGCGATGCGCACGACCGCGTGGTTGCGTCCCGAGTGGCGTGACGCGCAGGCGACGCTCGAGAAACTCCTCCCCGGCCTCGCGGTGGACATCGTCGATTGGGACACCTCCGGCCGTCGCTTCATCGTCGCCACGCAGGGGCCCGCCGACGGCGGCGCGTTCTTCGTCTACGATCGCGAGAAGAGCAAACTGTCGCAGTTCGCACGCCGCGCGCCGTGGCTCGATGCGAAGCGCACGTTCGCGACGGTGCCGTTCTATTTCGCGCGTCCCGACGGAGCGCTCATCACCGGTCTCGTCACCGTGCCGACGACGCCTCGCCTTAAGCCGTATCCGATGGTCATCGTATGCCCGGATGTGCCGTGGCAGCGCGTCAGCTCGAATTTCCGCACTGAAATTCACGCGCTCGCGGACATGGGTTTCGCGGTCGTGCAGATCAATGGCCGCGGTGCGTGGGGCCTCGGCATCAAGCACCGCGACGCACTGAAAGCCGGCTACGACCTCGTGCAGATCGACGACATTCTCAGGACGATCGACGAGCTCGAAAAACGTTTTCAGGTGAATCGCGATCGCGTCGCGCTGTTTGGGCGCGGCCACGGCGGATTCATCGCGTTGCGCGCGCTGCAGGATCACCCGGAGCGTTTCCGCTGTGCAGTGGCGATGGACGCTCCAATCGATCTCCAGAGCTGGTTGCGCGAGCAATACTGGAACGAGGGCGCCGCGTTTCCGCAGCTCGTGCGCGGCGCTTTCGGCGACGCGGCGCGGCTCGATGCCGCTCCGCTACGTCGTCATCCGGAGCAAATCAAGAAACCGGTGCTCCTGCTTTCGTTCCCCGGACGCGAAGGCGAACTGCGCCGCGGCCAATACCTCGCCGCCCGAGCGTTTGCGGCAGCGGCGGAGAAAAATGCTGAAGTTGATTTCGCCGATTTGCCCACGGACTACACGCGCGGCCTCCCGCGCGCCCGCGCCGGCACCTTCGCCAAGGTCGAAGAATTCCTCAACCTCCACATCTACAGTTACAAGGTGAAGCCCGGCGAAGTGCGCGAGGTGAAGGCTTCCGCCAAATAGCCTCGGGCCGCTCGGCGGCGAGATCCGGGGTTGTTGCCTGTTCCTCATTTTTGAACTTAGGAACTAGGCAAATTTCGGTCTATAGTCGGGAGAATCAGGTGCCCGCTCATGGTATAACGGCGACACCCAAGGACCGTGAGAATCCCGCTCGCGTGTCCATCACCCCTCAAACCCTGCACACCGATGCGCTGCATACCACCCTCACGGGCCGGAGCGTTGTTTCATTTTTGCTCCCGCCTGACTCGTGTCCTCGCGATGGCCTTCGCGGCCACGCTCCTCGCTGCCTCCGCCACCGCTCAATCCCCGACGACGGGCACGATTCGCGGCACGATCACCAACGCCACGAACGGCCGCACGCTCGAGAACGTCGTGCTCCGTCTCGCCGGCTCGGGCAAGCAGGTCGTCTCGAATTCCTATGGCGACTACGAGTTCGCCAATGTTCCCGCGGGCGAGATCGAGATGCGTGCGAGCTACATCGGCGAGTCGGACATCGTCACCCGCGTGACGGTCACTGCCGGTGAAGTCACGATTCACGACCTCCGTTTCCGCGAGCAGGCCGCGAAAGACGACGGTGCCAAGACGCTCGAACTCGACCCCTATGTGGTAAACGCCGAGCGCTACCGCAACGCGCGCGCGACCGCGACAGCCGAGGAGCGCAACGCGGTTAACATCAAGACCGTCGTCGCGACGGACCAATTCGGCTACGTGCCCAGCGGCAACGTGGGCGAGTTCGTCAAATTTCTCCCCGGCGTCCAACTCGACTACGGCGCCTCCGGCGGCAACAACCAGGGCTTCGCCGATAACGCGGCCAACGGTATCTCGGTCCGCGGCTTCGGTCCTGAAGACACCGCCATCCTGATCGATGGCCTGCCCGTTTCGAGCACGCTGCCCGGCAACCTCACTCGGCAAGTCGGCCTCGACCAACTCTCGATCAACAACGCGGTTCGCATCGAACTTATCAAGGTCGCGACGCCCGACATGCCCGCCAACTCCATCGGCGGACAGGTGAATCTCGTCACGCGCAACGCCTTCGAATTCCCGAAGCTCACCTACAGCGGCCGCCTCTTTTTCAACTGGAACGACATGCAGTCCGACCTCTTCAAGAAGACTCCCGGCCCGGTCAACAAGAAGACCTACAAGACGACGCCCGGCTTCGACGGATCCGTTTCCTACCCGGTCACCAAAAATTTCGGCATCTCCGCTTCCGCCGCCTGGTCCCAGGAGTTTTCCGAAACCTGGCGCGCGCAGCCGGTGTGGAACAACAATCAAGCCACCAATTTTCAGAACGGCGCATTCACGAATTCCGCCGGACAAGCGAGCTCGATCGCCAATCCGGTGCTGACGCGCTATCAGATCACCGACTCGCCGATGCTGACCGAGCGCCGCTCGGGCAACTTCCGCGTCGACTGGCGCCCCACTCCGAATCAGACGATCCGCGCCAACGTCCAATACAGCACCTACGAGACAGCGGAAGCCAACCGCCGACTCGATTTCCGCCCGGCCATCGCCAACGGCGCGACTTGGGACGGCACTCAGGTCGTCGGCACGACGTCCAATAGCACCACTGCGATGACGGTGACGACACGCGACCGCATCGGCGACACGCTGAGCGGACAGCTCCAATACGACGCGAACTTCTGGGGCTTCCAAATCAACGCGGCAGGCAGCTACTCGGTTTCAAAGAGCGATTTCAAAGACGAAGAAAACGGTCACTTCTCAGAGGTGAACCTTAACCTCAATCCTGGGCGAGTCGCGCTCTACGGATTCGATAAAGGTATCCCGAACCGCGCGGAAACGTTCACTCGATCGACCAATCTCCCGCTCGACTACACCGCGCTCAACAACTGGGTTTTCGACGGCACGACAGCCAAGTCTGGCGAATCGCACAACGAACGCACGATCGGGCTCTATAAAATCGATGTTTCCCGCCCGCTCGACTTCATTCCGTGGCTCGGCTCCAACAGCATCGTTGTCCAGACGGGCTACCGACATGACGAAGATCGCAACATGAAGTCCGGACGCGGCACCGGTTACCGCCAGATCCTCCGGCCCGGCTCTTCTTACACCGTCGCCGACATCCTCGATTCCAGTTATCAAGGCGTCACCCCGGGCTTCGGCCTCGCGCCCCAGCAGTGGGCCTCCACTTACAAGCTCTACGAAGTGAACTCGGCGAACAACATTTTCTACGTGCCCGATTTCGACGAGTCGACCAACACTCGGGTCGAAAACTACAACAGCTTCGTCGGTCAGCAGAAGAACCTCAACGAGACGATCGATGCCTGGTATGCCATGGCCAATGGCTCGTTTTTCGACGGTCGCCTCTCCATTGTCGGTGGTATGCGTCAGGAGCGTAAGGGGCGCGTCGGTCGCACCCCGTTCACGGACGGCAAGTGGGATTTCGTTCGCAGCTCCGATGGCTCGATCTTCACCGACCCGACACTCGCGCCCAACGGCATCCAGACGAGCATCGGCAACGGTCGCGTCGAAAACGGCGTCGTGATCACCCAACCCACGAATCGTCCGCTCTTCGCCAACGATGCCACCGGCACCGCGCTCCGGGCACTGCTCACTTCGAAAGGCATCGCTTTCCCGACCGTTCCGTATGGCCCCCCCACCGGCAGTGGCGTCCGCGATCTTCGCGCCCGCATGCTCCAATTCCAAGCGGCACGTGAAGTTAACCAGCACGTCACCGGCGACCCGTCCTACAGCGTCAACACCGCCTACAAGCTCACCAAGAAAATCGATCTGAAGCTCGCCTACTCGCGGTCGTTCAAACTCCAAAGCCTCGAGTCCGGAGCGGCGGGCGGTGTCGTCTCCGGCACCAACGATTTCTCGTTCAACGAATTCACCTCCACCGAGCAGCAGTCCAACAACGGCGCGATCGGCGAGATCAAGGTCGCGAACCCCGCGCTCAAGCCTGAAACCGCACAGAACTGGGATATGGAGGCGTCCTACTTCACCGATAACGGCGGCAAGTTCACCGTCAGCTACTACACGAAGAGCATCACGAACCAGACGATGAACTTCACCACCTACGCCGGTTCGCCCGCATTCGACGCCGTCATGAACGCCCTCGGCCTCGATGGGAGCGATTACAGCGAGTGGCGCGTCGTCACGTCGACAAACAGCACGACGAAGCAGAAGACATCGGGCTGGGAATTTGAAGTCCGCCAAGACCTCGGCTTCGTCGGCAAATGGGGACGCCGCGTCTCCGGCTTCGTCAGCTACTCGATGACCGACTTCCCCACGCCCGACGCTCCCGCGCCTTACACCCTCACAAATCCCAACGGCACGACGGTCGTCATCACGCCCTCCGTGAACACGGTTACGCTCCGCTCGAATCGCTCCGGCGGCGCCGGTCTGCAATACGCCGGCAACCGCCTGACCGTCCAACTGCGGGGAACCTACAAGAACGACAACGAAATCGGTGGCGAGCGTCTCACCGTCAACGGCCAGATATTCCGCAAGATTCAACCGGCCGAATCGCGCATCGACCTCAACGCGTCTTACATGCTTAGCAAGCACTACAGCCTGTTCCTGAGCGGTCGCGACATCTTCAACGGCGAACGCGATCAAGTCTGGCGCCACGACGGCGGCCAACTGCCCGACTACGCATCACTCGCCGACCGCCGTCGCTTCGGCGTCACTTGGACCTTCGGCGTCAGCGGCAACTGGTAATTTGGGTTCATAACGTTTGCTAGGGGAAGGCCCGGTCTTTCACGGACCGGGCCTTTTTTCCAGAATACCACCGCCCTACCGTAGCGTCTCACGCGCGATTTTCGTCTCTTGTTCTCCATGCTCTCGCTCCGCCTTCGCTGCTTCGTCCTCGCCGCCGCCCTTCCACTGCTCGTCCGCGCCGATGCTCCGCCGCCGCCCGCTCCCGCACTCGTGCAGCGCGCCGAAAAAATCGTCGGCCCGCTCCATCTCAACGACGCCGCGAAGGCCACCCGCGTTCGCGACCTCATTGCCCGCCAATACGACGCGCTACGCCCGATTCACCAACTGCGCGACAACGGTCTGAAACTCGCGAAAGAAACCGCTGATAAAACCCAAGCCGAAGCGCGCCGCGCCGAAGTCCTCGCGAAAACCGACGCCCACCTCGCCGAACTCCACGCCCAATTTCTCGCCGCCCTCGCCGCCGAGCTCACGCCCGAGCAGATCGACGGCGTCAAAGACGGCATGACCTACGGCGTGCTCCCGCTCACCTTCCGCGTTTATCAGGAAATGTTGCCCAACCTCACCGCCGAGCAGAAAACGCAGATCCTCGCCTGGCTCACCGAAGCGCGCGAACACGCGATGGACGCGAACACCTCCGAAGAGAAGCACGCGTGGTTCGGCAAATACAAGGGACGCATCAACAATTACCTCACGAAGGCCGGCTACGACATGAAGGCCGCCGAGAAAAATCTCCTTCACCGCGCTCCCCCGGGCGGTGGCAAATAACCACCACACTCCGGTCACCATGAAGCTGCACCGCTCCACCCGTTCCCCACTCGCCGTCCTCGCCTTCGCGAGCGCCGCCGCAGTCGCCCTCGCGCAAGGTTACCCGAAAGTCCCGTCCGACATCATGGCCGCGGCCAAGGCCGAGACCGCCGTCACCGATCGCCTCTCCGACGAAGCCTGGGCGCGCGCGCAGCCCGAGATCCAAGCCTGGGCCGCGAAGGGCAAACCCTACCTGCCCGGCGCCGCGAAACCCTCCGATCTCCCACAGGCTAAAATCCCCGCGTTCCCCGGCGCCTGGGGCGGCGGCATGTATTCCTTCGGCGGCCGCGGCGGCAAAGTCATCGTCGTCACGAATCTCAACGACTCCGGCCCCGGCAGCTTCCGCGACGCCTGCGAGCAAGCCGGTCCGCGCATCATCGTCTTCAACGTCGCCGGCATCATCCGCCTCAAAGACCGCCTTAGCATCCGCGCGCCCTACGTCACCATCGTTGGCAACACCGCGCCCGGCGACGGCGTGTGCATCGCCGGCGACACCGTGCAGATCGACACGCACGACGTCGTCGTCCGCCACCTGCGTTTCCGCCGCGGCAAGACCGATCCGGCCGACCGCGACGATTCCCTCGGCGGCAATCCGATCGGCAATCTCATCATCGATCACGTCTCCGCGTCGTGGAGTCTCGACGAAAACATCTCGATGTATCGCCACATGTTCGATCACGACGGCGACCCGAACACGCCCGCCCTCAAGCTACCGACCGTCAACGTCACCATCCAGAACTCGATCTCCTCCGAATCGCTCAACATCTTTCACCACGCCTTCGGCTCCACCATCGGCGGGCTCAACAGCACGTTTCATCACAACCTCTGGGCCTGCAACACCGGCCGCAATCCGAGCGTCGGCATGTTCGGCGACTTCACGTTCGTGAACAACGTGCTCTTCAACTGGCGCCACCGCACCGTCGACGGCGGCGACCACCGCAGCCAGTTCAACATCTTCAACAACTACTTCAAACCCGGCCCCGGCACGCCGCACGACGACGTCCGCTACCGCCTGCTCAAGCCCGAGTCCGAGCGCAGCAAGACGGTGGTCGACCACTTCGGCCGAGCCTACGTGAACGGCAACGTCGTCGAAGGCGAGGCGCGCGTCACCCGCGATAACTGGGACGGCGGCGTGCAACCCGACGTCCGCCAGCACGCGCTCAACGAGACGCTGGCCAAAATCCGCGTCGACGCGCCGTTCCCGCATGCTCCGCTCCCGATCACCAGCGCGTCAGAGGCCTACGCCTTCGTGCTCGCCAACGTCGGCGCCACGCTCCCGCGCCGCGACGCCGTCGACGAGCGCATCCTCAACGCGGTCCGCACCGGCATCGTCGCGCCGGCGAAAATCGCCGCCGACACCGCCGCGAAGGCGAAACTCTACGGCTACGCCGACAAGTGGACCAAGGAGCTCGGCGAACTCGTTCCGCTTGGCTTCATCACCGACCCCCGCGAAGTCGGTGGCTATCCCGAATACAAAGGCACGCCCTACGTCGACAGCGACGCCGACGGCATGCCCGACGATTGGGAAATCGCACACGGCCTCAACCCGCACGACGCCTCCGACGCGATCAAGGACGCCAACGGCGACGGCTACACCAACATCGAGAAATTCATCTACGGCCTCGACCCGCGCGCGCCCAGGACCGACTGGACCGACCTGAAGAACAACGTCGACCCGCTCGCGAAGTAGCGCCGGTCTCCAACGGGCGAATCGAAACACCGCACGAAGGAAGCGAAGCCCGCGAAGGTCGCCCGACTCTTCCGCGCTTCGCTTCCTTTGCTGCCTTCGTGTGAAAACATCGCAACCTCCTCTGCACCCTCGACGCCCTCCGCGTTCCAACCGCATCTTCAAAGCGATGTTCGACCTCGCCGCGTTCGCATTACCCGAACGAACTCCCTGCATGGGCACAGTCTTGCCGCGCCTTCTCCTCGTCGCGTCCGTCCTCCTCGCGCTCACGTCGCCGCTCCACGCCGCCGAATCCTCCCTTCAACTTAAACCTTCAACTTCAACGCGCGCACACAGCGCGCTCTGGTTCTCCCACCCCGCCGCGAAATGGGACGAAGCCCTCCCCATTGGCAGCGGCCGACTCGGCGCGATGGTCTTCGGCGGCACCGCCGACGAGCGCATTCAGTTCAACGAAGACACGCTCTGGACCGGCCAACCTCACGACTACGTCCGCGCCGGCTCCGGTGAAGCGCTCACGGAAGTCCGCCGCCTCCTCGCGGCCGGCGACGTGAAAGCCGCCGAAACGCTCGCGCGCGCGAAAGTTCTCAGCGATCCCGTGCGGCAAAAAGCCTACCAGCCGTTCGGCGACGTGCGTTTGCATTTTCCCGGACACGATCGCGCCACGAACTACCGCCGCGAACTCGACCTCGACACCGCGCTCGCCACCACCCGCTACGAAGTCGATGGCGTCACCTTCACCCGCACCGCGTTCGCCAGTTATCCCGACAACGTCATCGTCGTCCATCTCACCGCCAGCCAACCCGGCGCGCTCACGTTTTCCGTGAAACTCGACTCCCCGCATAAAGAGTCCGCTGTAGGAGCGGCTTTACGCCGCGATTCTCAGCCGTCCCTCACGCTCACCGGCCGCGTCCAACCCGACGGCCTCCGCTTCGAAGCGCGCCTCACCGTCGAACACGACGGCGGCACCGTCACCGCCACCGCCGACTCGCTCACGCTCACCGGCGCCACCACCGCGACGCTCCGCCTCGTCGCCGCGACAAGCTTCAAAAATTTCCAAGACATCTCCGCCGACCCGAGCGAGCGCTGCGCCGACTACCTCCTCGCGCTCTCGACTCGCTCCTATTCCGATCTCCGCGCCCGCCACCTCGTCGATCACCGGCAACTCTTCCGCCGCTGCACGCTCGATCTCGGCACCACGCCCGCCGCCGCACTCCCGACCGACGAACGCGTCCACCGCGCCAAAGCCGCCGGCAACATCGACGCCGATCCTGCGCTCGCCGCGCTCGAATTCGCCTACGGCCGCTACCTGCTGATCGCCAGCAGCCGCCCCGGCTCGCAGTCCGCGAATCTCCAAGGCGTCTGGAACGAGCTGCTCAATCCGCCGTGGGAGTCGAAACACACCACGAACATCAATTTCGAGATGAACTACTGGCTCGCCGAGACCACCGGCCTCAGTGAATGCCACGAACCGTTCTTCGCCGCGATCGACGACATGCGCGTCAGCGGCGCGCGCACCGCGCAAAAACTCTACGGCGCGCGCGGCTGGGTTCTCCACCACAACTTCGACCTCTGGCGCGGCACCGCGCCGATCAACAACATCGACGGCATCTGGCCCACCGGCGGCGCCTGGCTCTGCTGGCACCTCTGGGAGCGCTACCTCTTCACCGGCGACCGCGACTTCCTCGCGCAACGCGCCTACCCCGCGATGAAGGAAGCCTCGCTCTTCTTCGTCGACAGCCTCGTGCGCGAGCCGAAACACAACTGGCTCGTCACCTCGCCCTCGTTCTCGCCCGAGCAAGGCACGATGACCATCGGCCCGACGATGGACACGCAGCTCATCCGCGCCCTGTGGCGCACCACACGCGACGCCGCCCGGCTCCTCGGCCGCGACGCCGACTTCGCCACCGAGCTCGACGCGAAACTGAAACAACTCCCGCCCGACCTCATCGGCCAACACGGCCAACTCCAAGAGTGGCTCGACGACGTCGACGTGCCGAACAACAACCACCGCCACATGTCGCCGCTCTGGGCGCTCTACCCCGGCGACGACATCGCTCCGACGCGTGACGAGCGGATCTACGCCGCCGCGAAAAAGCTCCTCGAATGGCGCGGCGACGGCAGCACCGGCTGGAGTTACGCGTGGCGCATTCCGCTCTGGGCGCGCATCGGCGACGGCGAAATGGCCTACCGCCAACTCTCGCTGCTCCTCGCCAAGCGCACGCTACCAAACCTCTTCGACCTCTGCGGCCCATTCCAGATCGACGGCAACTTCGGCGCGACCGCCGGCATCGCCGAAATGCTCCTCCAAAGTCACCAACGCACGCCCGACGGCACGGTGCTCATCGACCTGCTCCCCGCACTCCCGAGAATCTGGCCCACCGGCTCCGTGCGCGGCCTGCGCGCGCGCGACGGCTTCATCATCGACCTCGCGTGGTCGAACGGCGTGCTCACCACCGCAAGAGTCCACTCGATCCTCGGCCGCCGGGCCGAAATCCGCTTTGCGAACGCAACGTCACCCCTCTCTCTCGCAAGCGGAGAGAGCATCTTGCTCGACTCGCAGTTGAAACCGCAGCGCCAGCCGTAGTCGCCGTTCGCACCCGCTTTCTGGCGGCGGGAACTAGATCCTCGCTCCGTCACCTCAGAGTTCTACTGTCCCCGCAATGCGCACCGCTGTGCTCATGTTCGCTCTGCTCGCCAGTCTGCACGGCGCCATTACCGACCAGCGGCTCGCCGAGATTTTTTCTCCCTTTCGCATCGATCGCGCCGCACTCTCGCCCAACGGCCGCTACGTCGCTTACACGCTGCGCGACGGGGATACGGTTTCCGTGCCGACGGCCGCTGTCGATACGCCCGACCACGCGCTCACGAAGGCACTCGCCGCCACGGATTCCCTCGCGGAGACGTTCCACCAACCCGGGTTCTTCCACGAGCCGGCCGAAGTTCGCTGGCTGGATTGGTTGGATGATGATCAAGTCGCTGTGCTCACCAACATCCAGTTTCTCGTCGTGCGAGGGAACGGTCAGCAAGGTCGCAGCGGCGTCCTCCACGTGATCGACCGCGTCACCGGGCAGTGTCGCAAAATCCACGACGCAAAAGAAGCAGCCGGAAATCTGCGGGTGCTATTCGTCCACCCCGAAAATCCGCACGAAATCGTGGTGCAGCAAGGCGACGATGTGATCCAGATCGTCTCGTCGGGCGCGAAGCCGCGCACCATCGACCGGACGGAACTTCGGCGGGTGACGGCAATCTACCAACAGCAGCGGGCGACCGCGCGTGCCGCGCAACGTGATTCGCGCGAACGTCTGCGCACCCTGCTGCCCGCGCACGAACTCGATCTGCGGCGCGATCGCCCCGACTCGGGCGATCGCGCATTGTATCTCGCCCAAAGCGTCGCGGATCCCGGCGGATTCATCGTGCACGAGCCGGCCAGCAACCGGGTGTGGGACTTCTTGCGGCGCAGCACCACGGACAGTGGCCAACGCGCGTTGCGCACCGAGAATTTCGTCTTTCCCAGCGACGACGGCGGCGCACCGGCCAGCGGACTGCTGGTTTTTCCCGTCGACCCACGCATCCGCCGCGCTCCGCTCGTTATTTGGATGGCCGACCTGCCCGGCCGCACCGCCGATCGTCGCTACCGGCCGGAAGTGCAGGCGCTCGCGGAGTTCGGCTTCGCTGTCGCCGTGATCGATGAGACCAAGACGTTCGGCGCCGATCGCGATGCTCTTGCGGCCCATCTCGCACGCACGATCGATCTGCTCGCCGAACACTATCCGGTCAGTCGCCGCTCGGTCGCTCTCGCTGGTAAGCGATCCGGCGCCGCCCGCGCGCTGTCCATCGCTACGCGTCCCGCTCGCTCCTACCGCGCCGTGGTCGCCGTCCTGCCGGAGCCCGTCACGGGCCACGATCACTCCGAGTCACCTCAGTTGCTCTCCCCGCAAGACCTCGTGGCCAGTAGCCGGGTGTCCGACTGCGCGTTCTTCGTCTGCTCCTGGCCCGGTCCGCCCCAGCGCCCGCTGCCCCTCCCGTCGCACAGTGCGGCACTCGGGGCGGCGGAGCTGTTGCGTCGATGCGGCGCCATGGTGGAGTTGCGAAAAGAATCGGACGACGTGCGCGCCGCGCGCCCCGCCGCTCTCGCCGCGACCTTTCGCGCCATCGAATCGTTCCTCAACGCCCACCTTTACCGCTACAGTGTCGAACTGAAGGAAATTGATGTCGTGGAATCCGACGTGCCGTTGCCTCAGCGCTGAAGGTCGCGCAGCGCCGCCTCGGCCGCTTCAGCGGTGCGCAGCGCCGTCGCGGGGATTTCCTCCGGCGTCTTGAACACCCGCATCGCGTCCGGCGACTCGAGCGCGACGTGCGACTCGTCGAAGTCTTCCTTCAAGCCGAGCTGCGCGCCCATGAAGCGATACATCGCCACGCGCTTCGACGGTCCGTAGTCGTGCCCTTCGGCCGCGAGGTGGACATTCGCCACTTTATCCTCGGCGCCGTAGAGCCGGTAAATCTGTTGGAGAAACGGAAACTCGCTCTTCGGCGTGAACTGCGTCCAGTCGCCGCCGTCCGACACGACGAGCATCGGTCGCGGCGCGGCGAGCGCGGCGATCAGCGCGTTGCTCGCAAAGTGTTCCTCGCTGCGATGAATCGGCCGACCGCTTTCGCACGGGCACCCGCCGAAGAAATACGACGACACCATCGCCACCGGCACAGTCACCGCGACGCGCGGTTCGAGCGCGGTAAGCAACAGCGCCTCGGTCGCCCCGCCCGATTCGCCCGTGACCGCGATGCGGTCCTTGTCCACGCCGCGCAGCGAGGCGAGAAAATCGATCGCGCGCAGGTTGGTCCAAAGCTGCATCGTCAGCGAAAACGGCCTCCGGTGCGCCGCCGCTCCGAATTGCATCAGCGAGTCGCCGTAGCCGAACAGGTCGATCGTCAGCACCACCGCGCCCATCCGCGCCAAGGTCGCCGCGCGACGTTGCACGCTCTCGTGAAATCGTCCGTGTCGCGCCCAATCCGTCGGCGCATCGACCCCGCTCGTGTGACCGTGAGTAGCCAGCACCGCCGGCGCACGCTTCGGCGCCCGGATCGGGCGGTAGAGATTTCCGCACGCGTAAACGCCGGGCACGGGCTCGAACATCACGTTCTGCACCGTGTAGCCGTCGTGCACGCGCGGCTCGCTCAACATCGCGTTGAGCGACGTGCGTCGCGGCCACGGCGCAAGCCCGGCGCCTTCCTGGATCTTGCGGCGCGCGACGTCGGCATAGGACGCCCACGTCGCGCGCGTGTCGAATTGCTTGGTCGCCGCTTGGAGCACGGCGTCGCCCTGCTCCGGCGTGAGGTAGTCGCGCACGCACAGCGTCGGTCCGTCTTTCGCGGGCGGCGGCAATCCCGCGGGCAGCCAATCGACTTGGGCCGACGCCGCAACGGCAGAGAGCAACAACACGACCGAAAACTTCACCATGGGGTTTCGAAGGAGTAGACGCCTGACTCCACTTCGATAACCGCACGGTCCCCTTCGATGCGAACGAATTTTGCCCCCACAGTCTGTCCTAGAGTCTGGCCGCTCTCGCGGATCGCCGCAGCGTCGCGCGTCGGGAGGTAGACCGTGGCGCTCGCGTTTGCAGGAACAGTGACGCGCAGCGCTAACTTTTCCGCACCTCGCTCCCACCGCATCCGATATTCGCCCGGCAAGGTGCGTTGCGTCGCCTCGACCCACGCCAAATCGCCCACCGGCTGCGGACGGATGATCGCGTGCTGAAAACCGGGTCGCTGCGGATCAGGCGCGATGCCGGCAAGGCGCTCGTAGAACCACTCCGTGATTTGCCCGAGCATGAAATGATTGTGCGACGCGCCGAGCGACGCGTGCCACGACTCCGTGAGCGCTGTCGCGCCGAGTTTGAGCTGATAACCGTAACCGGGCTTCTCGTCCTGGTTGACGAGGCGATAGATGACGTCGTCGCGTCCGGCCTCCGCAAGCGCGAGCAACAGGTAGCGAAAACCGATGTCGCCAGCGCTCGCGTAGCCTTTTTCCTCCACATCGCGAATCAACGCCGCGAGCACGCCCGCGCGGTCGCGCTCCTCCACGAGTCCCATCACGAGCGGAATGCAAAGCGACGCCTGCGACGCGGTGCCGTAGAGACCGTCGGCGCGGCGGAACTTCGCAACGTAAGCGCGACGGATTTCCTCGGCCCGCGCCGCGTAGCGCGCGGCGTCGTCCGGCTTGCCGAGCAACGCCGCGGTGCGCGCGAGCGTGCGCGCGTCGTCGTAGAAGAACGCCGTGGCCGTGATCGGAGGCGGCGTCAGGTTCGCGCGTTTGCCACTGTTGATCGCGTAATCATACCAGTCGCCGAGACCATCGCTCAGGATGTCGTGGTCCGCGCGCGTCTCGAGGTAGGCGAAGTAGCGCTGCATCGCCGGATAAAATTCGCGCAGTAGCGATTCGTCGCCGGTGAAGTCGCGCTGCTGCCACGGCACGAGCAGGAACGCCGCGCCCCACTCTGCCGCCCCGCGGAACGCGCCTTTGAACTCCACAAACTCGGGCGCGATGTTTGGCACGAGACCGTCCGGCAGTTGCGCCTCCGCCATGTCACGCATGCCTTTGGCGTAGGTGCGCGTGACGTCGAACTCGTGGCGAATCGCCGGACCGTTGAGGTGGAATTGCTCGATCCAGCCGAGCTTCTCGCGATGCGGGCAATCCGTGAGGATCGAGACCAGGTTCGAGCGCTGCGCCCACCGCACGAGATCGCGGATGCGGTTGAGCAGCGGATTCGACGTGGCGAATTCGCCGACCGGCTCGGCCGCCGCGTGCACGATCACCATCTGCAAACGCTCGATCTTCGGCGTCGCGCCGCCGGGCGCCGCGGGCTTCAGCTCCGCGCGCACGTAGCGCGAGCCGACGTAGTAGAACTGCGGGAACCAGGTCTCCTCACCGTCGGTGGCCTTGGTGTATTGCCACCACGCGCTGCCGCGATGCGCCCCGCCCATCGTGCCGCGCTCGATGCTGCCGTCTTCCTTCACCACCTCACCGGGCACGAGCCGCACGGTCGAGCCAGCCGGGCCGCTCACCGTGAGACGCGGCATGAACGACGCATTCTGTCCGAAATCAAAAAGCACCGCACCGTCCGCGAGCGTGCGCACGCTGGCCGGCTCGCGCGTTTCGATCGCACGCAGCGGCTCGTTAGCGAACGATGCGCAGCGCAGCGCGCCGATGGGCGCCGTCGGGAGTTTCACCGGCATCCAGCCGTCACCCGCGGCGCCCACGCGACTCCAGTTCGCCGGCAGCCGT
The DNA here is from genome assembly GCA_016187945.1 of Opitutia bacterium. Lineage (GTDB taxonomy): Bacteria > Verrucomicrobiota > Verrucomicrobiia > Opitutales > Opitutaceae > Didemnitutus. Next base: position 34,634 of record JACPIT010000001.1, on the reverse strand, counting down.
CGTGCGTCGTGGTCCTCGCCCCCGTAGAGGCTCGACCACGTGATCGGACCGGGATGCGTGCGCCAGGTTTCGTCGGTGCCGACAAACTCGACCGAACCGTCCGCGTATTCGAGCCGGAGCTGCGCGATGGCGCGAAGCTCGCCGAAGTCGCTCGTGAACTTCGCGAAGCGCCCATCCTTGCGCTCGACGTGATACATGCCGCGTCCGAGTGCGAGGCCGATGGCGTTCGCGCCCGGCGCGAGCTGCGCGGTGACGTCGTGCGTGTCGTAGAGCACGGTGTCGCGGTAATCGGTCCAGCCCGGCGTGAGCAGATCGACGCCAACTTTCGCGCCGTTGAGAAACGCCTCGTATTGCCCGAGGCCGGACACGTGCAGCACGGCGCGCTTGAGGCTGGGTTTCACCATGAACTCGTGCCGCATCAGCGCGCCCTCGGCGTTCGGTGCGGCCTCGATCCACCGTGCGTGCCAGTCTTCGGCGCGCAGCACGCCCATCGTCCAAGTCGCGGTTGCGCTCCACGGCGTCGGGGCACCGGCTGCGTCCCAGGCGCGCGCTTTCCAGAAAACTTGCTGAGAACTCACGAGCGGCTTGCCCGCGTAACCGATCCACGCCGTCTGCGATGACGCCACACGGGCGCTGTCCCAGAGGTCGCCGCGGTCGGCAGCGAGCAATTCGGGGGTCGATGCGACGAGCACCTGCCACTCGGTCTGTCGCGAGCCGCGCGCAGCCGAGTCGTCGTCGGACAGTTGCCAGCTCAAGCGCGGCGTGGCGGCGTCGACGCCGAGCGGATCGACGGCGTGCTCGCATTTCAGATTCACTACCCGCAGCGCGGCGGAGGCCGGCGCGACAAAAAACAGGCTGACGAACGCGAGCAGCAGAAGGTGGAGCGCGTTGACCCCAACGCGCTTCGAGTAAGAGCGCCTTGAGGTCAAGTTGCTCCACCTCCGGAGCCTCAGACGAGACGGCGCCTTCATAGCTTCGTCGGATCGAGCACGACGTGTTTGATGCGCGTGCGGTCCCATGTGTAGGTGATGTGCACAAGGCCGTCGCGCGTCTGGATCACGGCCGGGTAAGCATAGCCGGCCTTGTTCGGCTCGGTCTCGAGCGTGAGCACACGTTGCCAATGCACGCCATCGCGCGAGAGAGCCACGTCGAGCGGCCAGCGATCGCCTTTCGCCTCGTTCGCGCGGTGTCCGCTGTGGTTGTAGACCAGCAACTGCCGGCCATCGGCAAGCGTCACGGCATCGGTGCCGGAATTCGGATTCGGCAGATCGATGGCGGTCAGCGGCGACCAGGTTTTCCCGCCGTCCTTCGACCACGTCTGCGCGTTCACGCCCTGGCGCGTGCGCGCGATCGCCTGCAAGCGACCGTCCGCGTGGAAGAGCACGCTCGGCTGAATCGCGTCGAAATGCGGCCCCTGCGGCACTGGCTTCGTGCGTTCCCACGTCGCGCCGCGATCGCGCGAGATCTCGAAATGCACGAGCCAGCCCTCCTTGTTGCCCTCCGTGCTCGACGGCGAAAGCCACGTGCCGTCCGCGAGCACGACCGGCTTGTTCTTGATCGGCCCGAGAATGCCCTCGGGCAAACGCGTCGGCTTGCTCCACGTTTTGCCGCCGTCCGCCGAGGTCGTGACCACGCCCCACCACTTCGAAGGCGAAGGACCGACTTTGTAGAAAAGGAAGAGCGGCGCGTCCGGCGGAGCGAAGAGCACGGGATTCCAAGTGGGCTCGCGTTTGCCATCGGGCTGCAGGCCGTTCGCGACTTCGATGGCTTCGGTCCACCGACCGTCGACGCAGCGCGCAACCCAGATGCCGACGTCCGGCGCGCGCTCTTTCGTGCCACCGAACCACGCCGCGACGAGTTTTCCGGGCCCGACCTCCGCGATCGTCGACGCATGACAGGACGGATATGGCGCTTTTTCGAAGATGAATTCCGAGCGCACGATGACGTCGGTCGGCGCGGCGGAGGCGGCAATGGGAAGCAGAAGGGCGAGTGCGAAGAGCGATTTCATGCGAAGAAGAATCCGACATTGTGGTAGGGCGGGACCGCTGGGCCCGCCGCGAACGTGATGCCGCCCACACGGCGGGCCCAGCGGTCCCGCCCTACCCCAAACTTCCGTTCGATGGGCATTTCGTTTTTCATCACTCAGGTTGCGGCGCAGACGCCACGTCCCGGCGCGCGAAGACGAAGACCGCGAGCAACAGCAACGCGGCGCTCACGGCGTAGATCGCGCCGCCGAATGCGATTGCCTCGCTCATGTTATCGATGTCGCGAGCGTGGCGGCCGTATTTCGTCGCGACGCCGACCGCGATCGGGCCGAGCGCGCCGCCGCCCCACCCGACTGTGTTCATGATTCCCGCCGCGGTGGCGCGAGCGCGCGGCTCGACGACGTCGTAGAGCGAGGCGAAGATGTTGGCGTCGTAGAGTCCCTTGCAGAGACCGAAGATCGTCATCGCGATCAGGAGCGTGCGGACATCGGTCGTGAGCCCGACCAGCGTCACGAAGCCGGCGCCGACGACGAGCCCGATCGCCTGCACCAACACGCGCCCGCCCGCGAGGCGCCGCGCGAGTTTGTCGGCCAGCCAGCCGCCGAGCGGCACGCTCAGCGCGCTGGCGAGATGGATGAACACCGAGCCGGACAAGCCGGCGGTCGTGAGCCGAAAATGGAATTTTTCGGTCAGGAATGTCGGCGTCCAGGTGAGAAACACGGTCGCGACGAGATTCGCGCCCAAGAAGGCGAGCATGAGGAGCACCGCCGTCGGCGTCCGGAAAATGCCGCGCAGCGTCTCGCGCACGCCGGCAGGTTTCGGTGCCGGCTCGGTCGGTTTTGCTTCCTCCTCGCCGCGCACCGGCTCGCGCAGGAAACGCCAGAGCACGAGCGCGAGCACCAGGCCGGCGCCGCCGAAGAAAAAGAATCCGACGCGCCAGCCCATCTCCTCGGCGAACCACGCCCCAAGCCAACTGCCGCCGATCGTGCCCGCGTAAACGCTCGACTGGTGAAACGACATCGCGCGCGACCGCGTCGTGCGATCGTGGTAATCGCTCACGAGCGACATCGTCGCGGGAAAGTAGAATGTTTCCCCGAAGCCCTCGAGCGCGCGCACCGTGACGAATTGCCAAAACTGCGTGCAGGCGCCGGTGAACATCGTCACGCCACTCCAGAAAACGCACCCTCCGAGGATGAGCACCTTGCGCGACATGCGATCAGCGATCAGGCCGGCGAGCGGCGCTCCGGCGGCATAAACCCACGCGAAGGCCGAACCGATGATGCCGAGTTGCACCGCGTCGAAACCGAACTCGGTTTTCAACCGCGGGAAGACCGAGAAGATGGCCTGCCGGTCCGCGTAATTGAAAAAGCAGACGAACCACAGCATGCCCACGACCGCCCACTTGTAGTTTCGGTGCGCGGGCATGACGTCAGGGCTGAGCGGAAGCGACCGGCCACACCGCGAGCAGTTTCTCCATCTCGGCGCGCGAGACTGCCACGATGCAACCGTGGCGCGCGTGCGCGGGCATCTTCACGCGCTCGCTCACATCCTCCCAGTGCACGAGATCGCGCGAGCGCACCATGCCGATGGCGTCGAGCATGTGTTTGTCGAAGTAGACGCGATATTCGCCATCGACCTTGATCGCTGCCGGGCCCTCCGCCCAGTAGTTGCCGGTCAGCGGCGGCGATGCCTCGCTCCACGGCCCCTCGGCGCTCTTGCCGCGGATCATCCGGATGTTCTTCTCCGTTTTCGGCTGCACCGTCTCGTTCTTCACAAACAGCAGCCAGCGGCCATCGTCGTCGCGCAGCAGGTTCGCGTCGATCGTGTTGAAGCCGCCGTCGTAGAGAAGACGCGTCGGCTCTAAGGTGACGAAGTCCGTCGTCGTCGTCGCGTAGATGCGGTGGTTGCGCTCCGGGCGCTTGTTGGAGAGTTCGGTCTCGCGAAAACGGCCGAGGATCGTCGTCGACCAGAAAATCAGGTAACGCTTCCGCGCGTCGTCCCACACGATCTCCGGCGCCCAGCAATTCTGCGCCTGCGGCTCGTGCGCCATCACCGGCAGCGTTTTTTGCTCCGACCAATGCACGAGGTCGCGCGACGACGCGTAGCCGATGTCGCGACCCGTCCAGCCGGTGGTCCAAACGAGATGCCATGTTCCCTCCGGTCCGCGGTAGAGGCACGGATCGCGCATGATTTTCTTCTCGCCGGCGGTCGGTGTGAGGAGCGGCTTGCCGGCGTTCAACATCTCGAACGCATGGCCGTCGCGGCTCCACGCGAGGCGGAAGCCATCGGCCTCCTTGTCGTGATAGAAATAGGCGAAGAGGAAACAGGTCTCCGGCAGCGGCTCCCCGTCAGCCGCCCGCGCAAACGGCGCACACATCAGTGCGAGCGCGCACAGCACGAGGTGGAGCGGCTTGACCCCAAGACGCTCCGGGCCTGAGCGCGTTGAGGTCAACGCGCTCCACCCCGAACCCAGGCTCCGAAAGAAATGCGTGAGCATGCTCAATCTGTCGGCAGTTCGACTTTCACCGGCTTGCCGTCCGCGCCGAGGCGGGTGACGCGGATCGCCATGCCGGCTTTGCCGGGCAGCGCGACGCTGCGGCCGTTCGCGTCGAAATGGTAGTTGTCGAGCTTCCTGGTCACGAACTCGCCGTCGACCGGCGTGATCGTCATCGCCCACGTGTCGATCACCTCGACCTTGTATCGCTGGCCGTCGACGACGCCGTTCTTGTAGAGCTGGAACGTCCACGCCGTCGGCTTCTCGCGGCCGAAATACGTGAGGTAGTAGATTCCCGGCACGCCCGCGGTGTTCGGGTCCTGCCATTTGTCGATCGGATCGAGGCCCTGCGGCGGACCATCCTCGAGAATTTTTCGGAGAAACGCCAGGCGCGGCGCGCTGACGCCCGTCAGCTTGCCGCCGAACGACGTGAACGTGTCTTCGCTGACCGTGAAGAAATAATCGCCGTGGCCGACGTAGGTGCCCGCGACGGTGCCGCACCAGAAGCGGTCCACCATTTCTTCGCCCGACAAATTTCCCCAGCGATACTCGCTCTTTCCCTCGTATTTCACCTCGTCGTAGACGACCGGCTTGCGCCAGACGTCGCGATACAGTTCGGCGCGGCCCGACTCTTCGACGGCGGCACCGTTCTGCATCGAGACGTGCGTGACCCACGGCTTGTTGTGGTCGTAGAGCAGCGAACCGTTGTGGATCGAGCGGAGGTGGTTGTAGGGATCGCACGCCTGCACGAGCGCGCCGAGCCGGTCCCAGTCGGCCATCGTTTTCGTGCGCAGAAAATCGAACTCGTTCGCGAGCGACCACCAGACGTTGCGGAACGCCGCGAAGCGCGCGACGACGTAGCGGACGTAGCGTTCCTCGTTCGCCGCGTCCATCGTTTCGAAGCCCCATTTGCCATAGGGATTGAACAAAATCAGGTCCGCCTCGATGCCGAGGTCGCGCAGTTGCGCGAGGCGCAGCTCGTAGTGGCGGAAGAAATCCGGATTGAAACGCGTGAAGTCCCACGCGTGCGGTGGCCTGCCCGCGAACGGCCAGCGCGGCGGCGCGAACTTGCCCTGATACGGATTCGGCTGCTGCGTAATCAGCATGCGCGCCTTGTTGAACGGCGCAGCGGCGAGCGTCTGCAGCGTCCGCTCCTGCACCTCTTCCGGCGTGTCGAGCCAGTTGTAGATCGTCGTGCCGATCTGCTTGAACGGCGTGCCATCCGCGTAGGCGAAATGAAACGTGTTGAACACGCGCACCGGCCCGCGATTGCCCTTCGACGGCGCCGTCGCGGTGAACGACCCGAGCTTGCCCGTCAGCGGCCAGCGGTTGCTCTTCGTCTCGTAACGCCACTCGCCGACGGCGCTCGGCATGAAGCGCACCCTGTAAACGCCGTCGCCGTCGTAGAAGCCCGGCACTTCGAGCGTCGTCGCGCCGTTCGTGAACACTGCGCTCAGCCGCACGTCGACGAACGGATTGCCGTCTTCCGGGCCTTTCAACTCGAGTTCGAAAACACCCCATTTCTCGACCGTCGCGGAGGTCGCCGCGAAAACCGACAGGGCGCCGCAGAGGAGGACAGCGAGACAGAGGAAACGCGAACGGATGGATTTCATGTTCAGAAAACGGATCACGGTTGAACGGTGCCCGCTTCCGGCAGGCTGGTGAGGATCGCTTTGCCCGGGAACTTCGCGCGATACTCCGCGGCCATCGCGGCGATCGACGCGGCGCTCGGCCGGCCTTTTTTCCAGAGCCGCTGATGCTGGCGGGGTGCGAGATCGGTGCCACCGGTCGGCGCAAACTCGTCGCCCTTGGCCGTGCGGAACCAGTAAGTGAAATCGATCACGTCCACGACCGCGGCGCGCTTCGGATCGGCGAGGATCGCGTCCTGCACGTCCTTGCACGCGCTGAGCGCGATCAGCGGATGCTTGCCCGTCTCCCGCTCCCACTCCGCGACCACGTCGAGCCAGAACTGCATGAAGTGCAGCGGACCGCTGTTCTCGGCGCCGAGCGTGTGGATGACGTTCGGCTGGTCGGCCAGGTTCGCGAGACACTGTCGAATGTAGGCGCGGTGCAACGCGCGATACACAGGATCGGTCAGGTCGTAGAACTCCGCCGCCATCTTCACCGTGTCGCCGTCGAATGGCGGCGGCTCCGTGAAATGCGTGCCGTTGATGTTGTTCGTCGGACGCCAGGGCGAGTCGACCCAATGCGCGCCCGCCTCGAGAATGTTGTGCTGGAAATACATTTCGTTCACCAGCACGAGCCCCTTCTGGCGCGCGAGCGCGGCGAACTCGCGCAAGCGTGAGAAATACCACGGATTGTAGCGCGTCAGATCGTAGCGGCTCAGCCCGTCCCAGGCCGCGCCCTTCCCGCTGCGCGCAAACGGTTGCTCGTAAAACGGCGGCCAGACGTCGCCGTCCGCGCGACGCATCCGCTGGTGATCCATCCGACGCCGGTCATACCACAGCCCGTAGTGATGACGCAGCACCACCTGTTTCTCTGCCGCCAGGCGGTCGGTCAGCTCGTCGAGGTCGTCGGTGTGGATCGGCCCGATCTTGCCGGGAGCAAAACGCGTGAGCGCCGGCCGCGTGTCTTCCACACCGGGCAACAAAAAGCCACGCCACCACGCGATGTCGCATTCGCGTCCGTCCAAGCGCTCGCCGCCGACCGTGAGCACGCTCTCCTTGAGCGCGAGCGGTTTGCCGGCGGCCGGACGCGGCAGCAAAGGGCCCAAGGTCGAAATTTCCTCCGCCAGCGGACGCGTCGTCAGCACCGATGCGTAATCGCGCGGCGCCAACGCGGCGAGCGCCGCCGCGCCGCGCCGCGCCGCGAGCTGCGCTCGGTAGAGACTTTGCGGGTGAACGAATTCGTTCACCTCGCTCCAGTAGCCGTCGCCCACGAATTGCCCCCACACGCCGTCGGCCCAATTCTGCGCCGTCGGCGGCGCGCGGCAGATCACGACCGGGGCCGAGCATTGCCAGAGCATCGAGTTCGCCGCCGCCCAGCCGACACCCTGGTTCCACGTTTCGCGGTTGTTCAGTTCCAGCGTGCCGCCGTCGAGCGTGACGTTGTCGAAGAGAATGCCCGACGCCCAACTGCCGATCGAGCCGCTGAAGCCGGTGCTGCGTTCTGCGCGACACTCGAGAAAAACGTTCGGCCCGCCCGCAAGATAGCCGACAGTGAAATCGTTGCGACCGTCTTCGGCCCGGCAGCGCAGAAAAAGCGTCTGCTCGCCGCTCGTGTGAAACGTGTCCCGACGATAGCCGCCGAGTTCGGAGACCGGCGCGATCGAAGCGCAATCCTGCACCGTGACACGCCGGCAACCCGCGCCGATGCCGAACGTCGATCCCGCAAAATGCGCCGCCGTCACGTTCGCGATCCAACCATCTTCGACGTGCTCGAAGCGCACCGCTTCCCACGCGTGCTGCTCGTCGTGCGGATTGCTCGCTTCAAACGCGGATTCGCACCGCAGGTTCTCCACGCCGACCTTGCGCAGGCGTCCGGTGGATTTCACGACCGCGACCGTCGCGCTGTCGAACGTCGCGTCGAGCGCCGTCGTGATCGGGGCGTCGAGCGTGAGCGTGCCGCCGTCGCGCGCGACGATTGTCCGCTCCCACCGCAGCGTCATCGCGGCCGGCCTCCAGGCGAATTGCTGGCGCGCCGGCGCCACATCCATGCCGAGCGCGTGCAGCCACTCGGGCGTCGCCGGCCGGCTGACCGCCACCGCGTCGCCGACGCGAAATCCGCTCGCGTTCCCGACCGTCAGTTGCCGCGCGCCGACCGGCACGCGCCGGTCCTTCAGGTTCACTGCCGCGCCGACCTCGCGATGCGCTGAGCCCCGTGCGGAAACCAATGCCCGCCGATCCGTCCCGACGGCGACGAGCACTGTCGCGTCACCGCCGCCGCGCAAGACGACGCCGCTCGCGCGAATCGTGAGCCGACCCGACAATTCGTAACGCCCTTTCAACAACTGCACCGCGCCGCGAAAACCGTCCGCGTCGGCCGGCAAACTCGCGACGTAGTCCAGCGCCGCCTGAATCCGTGCGCCATCGTCGCCTTCCGCCGGAGCCACCGACAAGCGCGCCGGGACGAGCGGCAGCGCCACGCCGCCGCCCGCGTAGCCCGCGCTCGAAAAATCCGGCACGCGATCGCCGTTCGCCTCGACGACGTATTCGAGTTTCCCATTCGCCTCGTGCACGGCCGGCGGACGCTGCACGGCGCGCGCGGCGAGCGGCAGAATCAGCGCCAGCGCCGCGAAGCGCAGCGCAGCAAACGAAATTCGGCAAGCGATCGGCGAGGTCATGGCGCGGGCAATTGGGCCGTCAATTTCGCGAGATTGTGCGCGCTCGCAGCGAGTTTGCCATCCACGAAAAGCCGGAAGCCTTGCTCGCCGAACCGCGTGCCATCGCGGTCCCATTCGATCGCGATGTCGTGACCGTGGTAGCGCACGCGCTCCAACCGGAACCATGCCCAAGCGTCGGCAGGCAACAGCGGCGCGACCTCGATCGTGTTGTCCGCGCGCGGCCGCAGTCCGATCACGTCCGCAATCAGCAGATCGGCGAACGTCGAGTGGTTGTAGAAACGGCTGCGCGGATTCGCGCCCATGATCCACTCGCCCGTCTTTTCGTCGAGATACTCGCCGATGTAGGGCCGACCGTCGTAGCGCTGACAGCGCACATAAGTCCGGAACGCGTCGAAGTAATCACGCGCGTTGATCGCGTCCTGGGGCGGATATTCGCGCAGCACGCGCGCGAGCGCCGTGAGCGTTTGCGAGGTCGCGAACGGCCACACCGCTCCGTCCCACTCGCAGGTGCGGATGCCGCGCGTGCGGAAAGTCGGATCGCGTCGTTCGGCGGTCGTAATGCCCGCCGGCGCTTTGAAACCGTGTTCGTCGGTGAGCTGCTTCCAGGCCGCCTCGTAGCCGCGGCCGCTCTCGGTCAGGCCGAAATACCAGGGGATGAAACCGATCTGCTCGCGCACCGGAATGCGTTCGAGCGACTCGGTGCGCGACGTGAAGAAAACGCGCTCCGCGTCCCACAGCTTTTCCTGCACCAGTCGCCGCAGCGTCGTGGCTTTTCCCTCGAACTCGCGCGCGATCTCTTCGCGCCCGGCCGCACGCGCGAGCGCGGCGATCGCGGTGGCGTTGCCGAACATGTAGCTGCTGATCGTGGGGCGCACGTTCTTCACTTTGCGTCCGCCGCTGATCGATTCCTCCATCGCGTCGCGCACGTCGTATTGCCAAAAAAGCCCGTCGGGCCGGCCGTTTTCCTTTTCCCAAACGCGATAATCGGCGACGAGGTCGCCGAGCAGCGCCGCCGCACCCTTCACGTCGCCCGTCGCGAGCGCACGCTGCCACAGGGCGTAGGCCAGCCATTGCGAATATTTGTGCAGAGGCGGCTGCGAGCGGCTGTTACTCCCGTGAAGCCAATACTGCACGTAATCCGCGACCACGCCTTGATCCCGCAACCACCGCAACTCCATCAAATGATGTCCCAGCGCGCTGCTGATCGGGCGCGGCTTCGTGATGAACTCCGTGAACACCCAGCGCCCGCTCGTCGCGTCGCGTGCGAGGTGCTTGCGCAGCGACCACCAGCGAAACCAGTAGATTTCCTCGACGTCGGCCTCCGCGCACGTGAACGCCGGCACGTTCGCCCGCAGCCACGCCGCCGAGTCGGCGTTCGGCACGGCGTTGACCACCCCTTCGTCCTCCATCGCGTTGAAGCGCGCGACGTGCCGTTCGATCGGATCGCCCGTCTCCTCGGCGCGCACGCCCCGCACGCTCGCGGCAGCCAGCATCAGGACGAGAATGAAACGGGGTAACTTCAAGGAGAGCACAGCGAAAATCGGCACCAGCCAAGACGTGCGGAGGAGCGTCTGCATTTCATCCGCGATGTCCAGACGCGTGCCGCAGCAACCGGAGGCCGGACGCTGAACGCAGCATCCTACTGAAGCGTCGCCGGAATTACTCCCGGCGGCAGGAATATTTCTTTCGGAATCGTAATGCACCCGCACCGCCTCTCCCGCAGCCGATTCGCCGGCGCCACGCCGCATCGTCCCCCGAATCGCAGGAACTCAGCGACTAACACAAGCGCCCCGGAAATTCCCCGAGAATCGCCGCGCAGCCAGCGCCGGCAGGCGGACTATTTTTCCACTCGGGAAACCGTCACGTTCCGCCATTGCCATCGCCCAATTCGTGGTCAGTGGATATCGGTGCACGCCTCGCGAAAAGAGGCGGGCGCGTTCGCCATGTTTCGCCAACACCCCACTCGTCCCGCCTGCTCCCGCGCGCTGCGCGTCGCCCGGCGCGCGCGTCGCTCGCCATGAACGCGCCGCGACCGATCACCTTGCTCCAACCGGCGCGCATCGCCTTCGGTGCCGGTTGCGCGTCGGGCGCCGTGCTCGATTTCTCAAGAGGGCATCATCGCCGCGCACTGATCATCAGCACTGCGGCTCTCTCCGGTGCGGCGCGCGCACTCGCGGACGCCCTGAGCGGCGCCGGAGTCGCGACGGAAATTTTCCTCGAGCCGCCATTCGAGCCGACCGTTTCGTCGTGCGAGGATCTGCGCCGTCGCACTCACGCCGTCGCTCCCGACGTGGTCTTCGCCCTCGGCGGCGGCAGCGTGCTCGATGTCGCGAAGCTCGCCGCCGCGCTGCACGACCGCGGCGAACCGATCAGCCACTTCTTCGGTTCCGGTCTTGTGCCGCCGCGCCGCACCGCGCTCGTTTGCCTGCCGACCACCGCCGGCACCGGCAGCGAAGTCTCGCCGAACGCACTTCTGCTCGACGAAACCGCCCAGGCGAAGAAGGCCGTCATCAGCCCCGTGTTGGTGCCCGACGCCGCGATCATCGATCCCGAACTGATGCGCTCGCTGCCGCCCGCGCTCACCGCGACCACCGGCATCGACGCGCTCGCACACTGTCTCGAAGCTTACGCGAATCTCTCCGCGCATCCCACGGTCGATCTTCACGCGCTCGAAGGCGTCCGCCTCATCGCGGCGAATCTCCCGCGCGCCGTGGCGGACGGCAACGACATCGCTGCCCGTTCCGCCGTCGCGCTCGGCAGCCTCTACGGCGGTCTCTGTCTCGGCCCGGTGAACACCAACGGCGTGCACGCGCTCGCCTACCCGCTCGGCGGCGAACACCACCTGCCGCACGGCCTCTCGATCGCACTGATGTTGCCGCACGTCGTCGCGTTCAACTGCTCCGCGTTGCCCGAGCGCCACGCCGCCCTCGCGCGCGCGCTCGGCGCGCCCGATCTCGGCGACGACCACCGCACCGCCGCGCAATTGCCCGAGCGTCTGCGCGCGCTGCTCGCCGCGTGTCGGGTGCCGATGGGCCTTGCGCGTCACAACATCCCGAGCGCGAAGCTCCCGCAACTCGCCGAGGCCGGCCTGCTCGTCACGCGCCTCCTGAAAAACAACCCGCGCCCCGTTTCGCGCGACGACGCCGTCGCGATCTACCAGGCCGCCTACTCCGCATGAAATCCGCCCCGCCCCACGACGGCGTCATCGTCCCGCTCGTCACGCCCGCAACCGCGGACGGACGTCTCGACGCCGCCGCGGCCGAGCGCCTCGTCGCGCACGTCGCCGACCATGGTTGCGGCATGCTCGTCGCCGGCACGACCGGCGAAGTCGCCTCGCTCACCGACGACACGCGCCGCCGCTTCGTCGAGATCGCCGTGCGCGTGGCCGCGCGCCGCGTCCCGGTCTTCGCCTGCGTCGCGCACAACTGTTTTGAAAACGCTGTCGCGCTCGGCCGCGAGCACTTGCGCGCGGGCGCCGACGCGGTCGTCGCGATGCTGCCGAACTACTTCAAGCTCGAGCCGGTCGAGATGCTGCGCTACTTCGCGCAACTCGCCGACGCCATCGCCGGCCCGCTCTATCTCTACAACATGCCGCTCACGACCGGCATGTCGGTGCCGCTCGACGTGATCGAGGTGCTCAGCCGTCACTCGCATATCCTCGGCATGAAGGACTCCGAGGGCACGCCCGGCCGCCGCGAGGCCGTCGCGGAGCGCTTCGCAGGACGCGCGGATTTCGCACTCTTCATGGGCGTCGCGGCGCACAGCGCCGCGGCGTTGCGGCTCGGCTTCCGTGGCGTCGTGCCGAGCTCCGGCAACCTGCACCCCGATCTCTGGCGCGATCTCTACCGCGCCGCGCAAACGAAGGATTGGCCGCGCGTCGACGCGCTCCAGCAAAAGACCGACGCTTTCGCCGCGCTCTACCAACCCGGCCGCTCGCTCGGACAATCGCTTGCCGCGCTCAAAGCGGGTTGCGACGGTGCGGGCTTGTGCGGCCCGACGATGTTTTCTCCGCTCACCCCGCTCGAGTCGCCTGACCGCGCCGCGGTTTGCGCCCGCCTCGCCCAGTTCACCTGATTCCCATGTCTCGCCTGCCGTTCATCGTCATCGCCGACGACCTCACGGGTGCCGCCGAACTCGCGGCGCTCGCCCACCAAGCCGGATTACGCGCCGTCGTGCTGACGGAACCGCCGCGCCGCCGCATCGTCGCCGACGTGATTGTGTGCGACAGCGGCACGCGCCTCGCGACTCCCGCCGCCGCCGCGCGCAAAGTCGCGCAACTCGCCCGCCGCCTCCGCGCGATCCCGAACGCCGGCATTTTCAAAAAGGTCGACTCCGTCCTCCGCGGCAACGTCATGGCCGAAATCGAGGCGTGCATGGACGCGCTCGGCCTCAAGCGCACGCTGCTCGTGCCCTGCAATCCGTCGCTCGGACGCATCATCAACAACGGCCGCTATTTTATCGGCGGCGTGCCGCTGCATCGCACGGCGTTCGCGCGCGAGCCGCATCATCCGCGCAAAACCTGTCTCGTCGATCGCCTCCTGGCCGACGGCAGCTTTCCGGTGAAGTGCTACCATCCGGCCGAAGAGCCATCCGCGAGCGGCGTCAGTGTCGGCGAAGCCAGCAGTCCCGCCGATGTCTCGCTCTGGGCGTCGCGCCTCGACGCGGAAATTTTTCCTGCCGGCGGCGCCGATTTTTTTCGGATGTGGCTGCATCACCAGCGCGCCGGCCGCCGCGTGGCCCACTCGGCTCCGCCCGAAATGGGCGCGACGCTCATGCTCAGCGGCACCGCCACGCCGACGGACCCGATCACGCCGTTGCCCGGCCCGCGCATCGCTCTCAAACCCAATTCGCTCCCGAAGCCCGCGCCGCTCACCGCCGAAACGCTCGCGCACTTGAAAGCGGCGAAACTCGTCTCGGTGTTCATCGAGGTCGCCGCGAAAAACGGCCAGGGTTCGTCGAAAGCGATCAACCGCCTGTTCCTCTCGCTCGTGCGACGACTGCGGACTTCGCGCGCGTTCAATCACGTGCTCATCGCCGGCGGCACCACCACCGCGCTCGTGCTCGAGTCGCTCGGCTGGCACCGGCTCGAAGTCGTCCACGTCTGGGGCCCCGGCGTCGTCACGCTGCGCCCGGCCGAGGCGCCGCAGTTTCTCATCACCACCAAACCCGGCAGCTATCCGTGGCCGGTGAGCCTGCGGCGCCATTTCGCCGCGATCGAAGTCGCCGCGGGATGAGTCCGGCGCCGATCATTGCGTTGACCCTCGGCGACCCGGCCGGCACCGGCCCGGAGCTGATCTTGAAGGCCCTCGCGCAACCGGAAGTCCGCGCGCTCGGCTCGCTGCTCGTCGTCGGCGACGCCGGCGTGCTCGAACGCGCGCGACGTTTCACCGGCACCGCGCTGCCGATCCGCCGCGTGACCGCCGCCGCTGACGCACCGGCGGTCGCGCGCGACGCCGTCGCCATCCTCGATCTTGCCAACATCGATGCTGCGCGCCACGCGCTCGGCCGCGTCGACCCGATGTGCGGCCAAGCCGCTTACGAATCGATCAAGCGCGCCGCAGAACTCGCGCTCGCCGGCGAAGTCGGTGCGATCGTCACCTCCGCGATCAACAAAGCCGCGCTCAACGCCGCCGGTCATCACTTCGATGGCCACACCGGCCTGCTCGCGCATCTCTGCGGCGCCCCCGGCGCCACGATGATGCTCGTCGCCGACAAACTTCGCGTCAGCCACGTCTCGACTCACGTCTCGCTCCGCCAGGCGATCGACCGCGTGCGCCCCGAGCGCATCGTGAAAGTGCTCCAGCTTACGCACGACGCCGTGCGTCGCCTCGGCATCGAGCACCCGCGCCTCGCCGTCGCCGGCCTCAACCCGCACGCCGGCGAAGGCGGCTTGTTCGGCGACGAAGAAGAGAAATTCATCGCGCCCGCGATCGCGCAGGCTCGCGCGCTCGGCCTCGACGCGCACGGACCGTTCGCCGGCGACACGATTTTCTTCCGCACGCTGCAAGGCGAATTCGATGCCGCCATCGCGATGTATCACGACCAGGGCCACGTCGCCGCGAAAATGCTCGGCATCTGGCGCGGCGTGAACGTTACGCTCGGCCTGCCGATCGTCCGCACGTCGGTCGAGCACGGCACCGATTTCGCCAACGCCGGCACCGGCCGCGGCGACCCGCGCTCGCTGATCGAAGCCATCAAACTCGCCGCCCGCATGGCGAAGAACCGAGCCGCGCCTGCGATCGCCCGGTAATTTCCGATCATGCTCTCCGTCGTCGCACGCGTTTCCAAAGGTAGGGCGAGTCCTCCGGACGAGCCGCTGCCCGCTCGCGCGCGCTCGGCTCGTCGGGGACGACTCGCCCTACCTTTGGCGGCACTGCTGATCACGACCGCGTTCGCCGCGCCCTCCACGCCGCCGTTCGTGTTCACCGGCCCCGAACGCGCCGAATCCACCGCCGACGGCGGGCTGCGGCCGGTCGTCGGCGTGCAGAGCATCCAAATCTACCGCGCCAACCGCACGCATCCCGCCAACGTCGATCAGCTCGGCCACACGTATTTTCATCAGCCGATGCTCGCGTGGTGGCGCGGCAAGTTCTACGTCGAGTTTTTGAGCAATCCCGTCGGCGAACACCAAGGCGCCGGCTCGACCTGGCTCACGAGTTCCGCCGACGGCGTGACGTGGGATACGCCGCGCGTGATCTTCCCGCCGTTCGCGCTGCCCGACGGCACGCAGACGCTCGCGCACCAACGCATGGGCTTCTACGTCGCGCCGGACGGCCGGCTGCTCGCGCTGGCGTTCTACGGGAAGCCGCCCGAGCCCAACGACGGCACCGGCATCGGCCGCGCCGTGCGCGAAGTGCACGAGGACGGCACGCTCGGCCCGATCTATTTCATCCGGTTGAACGCGAAGCAGGCGTTCGCCGCCTTCACGCCGCCCTACCCGCTCTACACCGCGTCGCCCGACCGGGGCTTCGTCGCCGCGTGCGACGCGCTGCTCGGGAACAAACTCATGACCGCGCAGTGGTGGGAGGAAGACCAGCTCGACGAGAGCGGCTTCTACACCGTGCGCGGCAAGGCGCTGTCGTTCGTCCACCGTCCCGACGGCGCCGTGCTCGGCGTCTGGAAAAACGCGCTCGTCGCTCTCACCCGCGACGAAGGTCGCACGTGGACCGAGAAACAGTTCGGCACGAATCTCCCGAACAACGCTTCGAAATACGCGCTCACCCGCACCGGCGACGGACGCTTCGCGCTGTTCCTTAATCCGACCAATCGTCTGCGCTTCCCGCTCGCCGTGATCACGAGCGACGACTGCGAGCATTTCGCGCAGCTCCTCGCGGTGCACAGCGAGACGCCTGATCAGCGCTTCGCGGGCAATTTCAAGAACCTCGGCCCGCAATACGTCCGCACCATCGCCGAAGGCAACGGCACGCCGCCCGACCACGCGCGCGCCACGTGGGTCACCTACTCCGTCAACAAGGAAGACATCTGGATCGCGCGCGTGCCCACGCCGATCGTCGGCGCGACGACCGCGCCCGTGCGCGACGACTTCGAAGCCGATGCCGTCGGTGCGCCGCCGCCCGCCTGGAACATCTACAGCCCGCTCTGGGCGCCCGTGCGCGTCGTCTCGGCCGGTGGCGGAAGCAGTGGGGCTTTCGCCTCGCCCGGCGAAACGCTCACGCGTTCCGCTACGAGCCAACATCCGTCGTCTGGCCACGCCCTCGAACTCCGCGACGAAGATCCCTGCGACTACGCCCGCGCCGTCCGCGTGTTCCCGGAGACGCACGGCCTGAAAGCGGAATTCAGAGTTCTCGCGCGCCAGACCAACGCGCGTCTCGAAATCGAGCTGACCGACGCACACGGCAATCGCCAGCTCCTGCTCGCGCTCGGCGAAGACGGCCGCGTGTGGGTGTCGCACGAGGGCGTGTGGACGGACAACGGCGCCTACCGCGCCGACGAGTGGCTCACGTTTGCCTACGACGCGTCACCGAAGCCGACCTCCGATCGCGGCGATCTTTCGATCAACGGCCAACCTGCCACGCCGCGCGCGATCGGTCCCACCGAAGCGACACGCACGGTCGAGCGACTCTCCTTCCGCACCGGTCCGGCGCGCACGCGTCCGTTCGGCGGACGCGATTTGCCCGGCGCCGACGAGAAAGCGCCCGCAGTTTCCTTCTTGATCGACGACGTCACGCTCACGCCGGTGCCGTCCCCTTAGCTTTCGCTGTTCGTCACCTCCCCAATGAATTCCCTCCGCTGGTTGGACCTCGCGGTCATCATCGCCTACATGGCGGCCATGCTCTGGCTCGGCCTGCGCTATACGCGCCGGCAAAAGACCACCGAGGATTATTTCGTCGCCGGGCGCTCGATTCCGGCGTGGGCGATGGGCGTCTCGATTTTCGCGACGCTGATCAGCAGCATCACCTTCGTCGCGTATCCCGGCGGCGCGTTCGGTGGCAACTGGGCGGAACTCGTGCCCGGCTTCATGGTGGTCATCGTCCTCGTGCTGGTCGGCTCGGTGATCATCCCGTTCTTCCGCGAGGTCGTGCGCATGAGCGCATTCGAGTATTTCGAAAAGCGCTTCGGTTACAGCGTGCGGCTCTACACCTCGCTCGGGTTCACGCTGGGGCATTTTTCGAAGATGGGCTTCGTGTTCTATCTCGTCGCGCTCACCGTGCAGAGCCTCACCGGCTGGGACATGTCGGCCGTCATCATCGCCTCGGGCGTCGTCACGGTCATCTACACTTACGCCGGCGGACTCGAGGCGGTCATCTGGACCGACGTCGCGCAGGGCTTCATCATGTGGCTCGGCATCGCGATCAGCCTCGGCACGCTGTTCTACTTGATGCCGGGCGGTCCGGCGGCGGGTTTTCAACTCGCGTGGGAAAATCACAAATTCGACCTCGGCACCCTGAAGTTCGATTTCACCGCGAAAAGCTTCTGGGTCATGGCGGCCTACGGCTTCTTCTGGTATCTGCAAAAATACACGGCCGACCAAACGATCATCCAACGCTACCTCGTCGCGAAGGACGATCGCGCGGCCATCCGCGGCGTCGGCCTCGGCGCGTTGCTCTGCATCCCGGTGTGGGCGCTTTTTCTCCTCATCGGCACGCTGACGTGGAGTTACTACAAGCTCTCCGGCGAAGTTCTCCCGCCGCACATCGTGAAGCCGGATCAATTCTACCCGCACTTCCTCACGACGCACGTCCCGGCGGGGCTCGCGGGCGTCATCATGGCGTCGCTGTTCGCGGCGGCGATGTCGACGATCTCGTCCGACCTGAACTGCTTCGCCGTGGTCGGCGTCGAGGACTTCTACGCCAAGCTGCGCAAGAACACCACCGACCGCGAGCGCCTCTTCATGGGCAAGGTCATCGTCGCGATCGCCGGCGCGCTGTGCACGCTCGTCGCGCTGTGGCTCGCGCGCACGCAAGGCACCGCGCTCTCGCTCTACTTCACCGCCACGTCGATCCTCGCCGGCGGCTTGTTCGGCGTGTTCGCCCTGGCGTTTCTCAGCACGCGCGCGCACTTGCGCGGCCTGTGGGTCGGCATCGTTGCGTGCATCGTGTTCACCGGTTACGCGACGTTCACCTCGGGCAAGACCCCCGTCCTCGACCTCGGCGCGTGGAATTTCAAACTCAACGGCGTGCTCATCGGCGTCATCGGACATCTCCTCGTCATCGTGATCGGCTACGGCGCCAGCCTCGTCATTCCCGGACCGCGCGCTCCCGCGGGCCTGACCGTCTGGGGTTGGCGCGAACAACGCCGCCGCATCGCGTCCGC
The DNA here is from genome assembly GCA_016187945.1 of Opitutia bacterium. Classification (GTDB taxonomy): domain Bacteria; phylum Verrucomicrobiota; class Verrucomicrobiia; order Opitutales; family Opitutaceae; genus Didemnitutus. The sequence goes on along the minus strand of JACPIT010000001.1, from coordinate 16,078 downwards.
CCTGTGATCATGCGCCTCGGGCTCGTCTTCGCCGTCCTCTGTTGCGCCATCGCCGCGCGCGCCGCGATCGAAATGCCCGCAGGCGCCTCGCCGCGCATCCGCTACGGCATCGAACAACTCGAACGCGCACTGCCGACGACCGCGCCGCACATCGTCATCAAAGTCGTTGCGGTCACCGCTCGCCCCGAAGGCTTCACGATCGACGCCGGCGCTGACGGCACGATCACGGTGACCGGTGCCGACGACTCCGGCGCCCTCTACGGCTGCCTCGAACTCGCCGACCGCGTGCGCGCGGGCTGGCTCAAAAGCCCGCAGCGCATCGCCGACGCCCCGCAATTCGTCCTGCGCGGCCCGTGCATCGGGATGCAGAAGACTTACCTGCTCCCCGGCCGCAAGGTCTACGAGTATCCCTACACACCCGAGGAATTCCCGTTCTTCTACGACAAGGCCTACTGGACCGAATACCTCGACTACCTCGCGAGCTTGCGAATGAATACGCTCTACCTCTGGAACGGCCACCCGTTCGCCTCGCTCGTGCGCCTGCCCGACTATCCCGAGGCGCTCGAAGTCCCGCCGGAAACCTTCGCGCGCAACGTCGAGATGTTCCGCTGGCTCGCCGCCGAGTGCGACCGCCGCGGCATCTGGCTCGTTCAACAGTTCTACAGCATCCTCCTTTCGAAACCGCTCGCCGAAAAACACGGACTCTCCACGCAACTCGGCGCCTGGAACGACCTCGCCGCCGACTACACGCGCAAATCCATCGCCGCCTTCGTGCGCGAGTTTCCGAACGTCGGCCTCATGTCCTGCCTCGGCGAGGCGTTGCAGGATCAAGCAACGCAAACGCGCTGGATGACCGAGGTCATCCTCCCCGGCGTGAAAGACGGCATGGCCGCCGCCGGTCTCACCGAAGAGCCGCCCATCGTGCTGCGCACCCACGCGACCGACGCGACGAAGGTGATGCCCGAAGCGCTGAAGGTTTACCGCAATCTCTACACCGAGGCGAAATTCAATGGCGAGTCGCTCACCACGTGGGAGCCGCGCGGCGTGCGCCAACAACTCCACCTCGCGATGAGCCGCCTCGGCTCCACGCACATCGCCAACGTCCACATCCTCGCGAACCTCGAACCGTTCCGCTACGGCGCCACCGAGTTCATTCAGAAATCCGTCGTCGCGATGCGCGACCGCCTCGGCGCCCGCGGCCTGCACCTCTACCCGCTCTTCTACTGGGATTGGCCATATTCGCCGGACGTCGTGACTCAAGGTAGGGCGAATCCTCCGGATGAGCCGCTCCGATCGGCGCCGCGGCTCGTCGGGGACGACTCGCCCTACCGATCGGCCAGCGCACTCAACCAATGGCAACGCGACTGGATCTGGTTCGAAGCCTGGGCCCGCTACGCCTGGAATCCCGACCGCCCCGCCCTCGCGGAGCGCGACCACTGGATCGGCCGCCTCGCGGAGCACTACGGCTCGCGCGAAGCCGCCGCGCCCATCCTCGACGCCTACAACGCCGCCGGCGAATGCGCGCCGCGCATCCTGCGCCGCTTCGGCATCACCGAGGGCAACCGCCAAACGATGTCGCTCGGCATGACGCTCGACCAACTCGTCCGCCCGGAAAAATACCGCGAGTTTCCCGAGCTCTGGGAATCGCAATCGCCCCCCGGCGAACGCCTCAAGGAATTCGCCGCCCGCGAGGCAAAAGGCCTGCCGCACGAGGGCGAGACGCCGCCGCAGATCGTCGCCGAGATCGACCAATTCTCCGCGCGCGCCGTTGCCGCCATCACGGAAGCCGCGCCGCTCGTGACTGAGAACCTCGCTGAGTTTCAGCGCCTCTACAACGACATCGTCTGCATCCGCGCGCTTTCGCTCTTCTACGGCGAGAAGGCCACCGCGGCGCTCGAAGTTCTACGCTATCAGCGGACCAAGAAGCTCGCGCACATGCAGCGCGCCGAGCAGGCGCTCGCACTCAGCACCCAGCATTTCCGCGAACTCGCCCGACTCACCGCCGCCACCTACAAAGCCGCCAACTCCATGCAGACCGCCCAGCGCCGCGTGCCGCTGCCCGGCGGCGCGAGCGGCAAAGCCGCGAACTATCACTGGACGCAACTGCTGCCCGTCTACGAAAAGGAGCTCGCCGATTTCCGCGCTCAGGTCGCCGCGCTCCAGAATCCCGGTGCGACGCGCACGCATGCACCGTTCGCCCCGGCTGACTTCAAGTTGCTCACGCCCGGCCTCGAGACGTTCACCGTGCAGATCGGCAACACCGCCTTCAGCGATTCGCACGCCGTCATCACGACCACCGCGCCCGAACTCGAAGGTCTGCAAGGCATCAAACTCTCGCTCGCCGCGACACGCGACGCCACCGCGCCGCTCGCGCTCCGCTTCTCGTGCGCGAAGCCCGTGCGCGTGCTCGTCGGCTATTTTCAGGCGAACGGCCCCGAATGGCGCAAGCCGCCCGAACTCGAAACCGACGCCACCGCCGGCGAACGCGGCGGCGTCGAAGCGTTGATCGTGCGCGCCGTCGAGTTCGACTCGCTCCCACCGCTGAACGTCCACGCGTTCGATTATCCCGCCGGCACGCACACTCTCGACGTGCGCGGCACCGGCGCCTTCGCCATTCTCGGCATCATCCAGCCATGATCTCCGCTCCGAAAGTAGGGCCGGCTTTCAACCGGCCCATAAAACGCCACGCTGCGCTTGGGCCAGTCACAGACTGGCCCTACTCCCGCCCCGTCGACCTCACCCAGAACTGTAGGGCCGGCCCTTGTGGCCGGGCCGTCGACGCTCGCACCATACCGGCCCGGCGACCAGCGCCGGCCCTACAGTCACAATAAAGATCGATCCTTTCGCGTTCTCCCATGTGCCTTCTCGCCGCCCTCCTCTCGCTCCCCCTCACTCTCTCCTCGTTCGGAGCGTCGCCATCGACGCTCCAAACGGAGTCCCTCTACCTCTCCGGCACCGGCAGCCACGACGCCGTCACGTGGGATTTCTTCTGCACCGGCGGACGCAACAGCGGCGTGTGGTCCAAGATCGCCGTGCCGTCCTGCTGGGAACAGCAAGGCTTCGGCACCTACGAATACGGCGTCGAGTCGCGCCCCTCGAAACGCATGCCGCAAATGCCCAAGGCGCCCGACGAACAAGGCATCTACCGCCGCGAGTTCACCGTGCCGAGGGAGTGGCGCGGCCGCGTCGTCCGTCTCGTGTTCGACGGCGCGCTCACCGACACCGAAGTGAAACTCAACGGCCAACTCGCCGGCCCCGTGCACCAGGGCGGTTTCTACCAGTTTCGCTACGACATCACCGACAAGCTCCGCTTCGACGTCCCCAACCAGCTCGAAGTCACCGTCAGCAAACGCTCCGCCAACGAAAGCGTGAACCGCGCCGAGCGCATCGGCGACTACTGGAACTTCGGCGGCATCTTCCGCCCCGTGCGACTCGAGGCGCTGCCGATGCAGTTCATCGACCGCGTCGCGATCGACGCGCGTGCTGACGGCGCGTTTCGCGTCGACGTCTTCCTCGGCGGCAATCTCCCCGCCGGCAACGAAGTCGTCGCGCAAGTGAAGACGCTCGCCGGCGATCCCATTGGCGCACCGATCTCCGCCGCGGTCCCGAGTGGCTCGAAGCAGGTCACACTCCGCGGCCAAATCCCCTCGCCCGCGACCTGGACCGCCGAGACGCCCAATCTCTACCTCGTCGACGTCACGCTGCGCGCCGGCACCTTCGCGCCGTCAGGCCACACGATCACGCAGCGCTTCGGCTTCCGCACGTTCGAGCTGCGCCCCGGCGACGGCCTCTATCTCAACGGCCGCAAGATCGTGCTCAAGGGCGCCAACCGCCACAGCTTCTGGCCCGACACCGGCCGCACGCTCTCTCCCGAGCGCCACCGCGAGGACATTCGCCTCATGAAGGAGGCCAACATGAACGCCGTCCGCATGTCGCACTACCCACCCGACGCCGAGTTCCTCGACCTCTGCGACGAAGCCGGCGTCTACGTGCTCGACGAGCTCGCCGGCTGGCAGGGTTGCTACGACACGCCGACCGGCCGCTGCCTCATCGCGCAAATGCTCGCGCGCGACGTGAACCACCCGAGCATTCTCTTTTGGGATAACGGCAACGAGGGCGGCGAAAATCCGGAGAACGACGACGAGTTCGCCCGGCACGACCCGCAGCAACGCCCCGTGCTCCACCCGTGGGCCGAGTCGTTCCGCGGCATGAACACGAAACACTACCGCGAATACGCCGACACGCAGCGCTACGCCAACGGCCCCGACATTTTCATGCCGACGGAGTTTCTCCACGGTCTCTTCGACGGCGGTCACGGTGCGGGACTCGACGACTTCTGGCCGCTCATGAGCGAGAAGCCGCACGCCGCCGGCGGTTTCCTCTGGTCGTGGATGGACGAGTCGGTCGCACGCACCGACGAGGGCGGACGACTCGACTCGCGGCGCGACCTCGCGCCCGACGGTCTGCTCGGGCCGCGCCACGAAAAGGAAGGCAGCTTCTACACCGTGCGCGAAATCTGGTCGCCCGTGCAGATTCCGCTGCGCGACTTGCCCGCCGATTTCGCCGGCACGCTGCCCGTGCGCAACCGCTACGATTTTCTCAGTCTCTCGTCCGTCACGTTCGAGTGGCGCCTGCTGAAACTCGCTCCGCCCGGCGCGCCGATGTTTCATCGCACGCTGCTCGGGCACGGCCGCTTCGCCGGCCCGGACCTCGCCGCTCGCACCGACGGCGAACTGAAACTCCCCTTGCCCGCCGACTGGCGCGATGCCGACGTGCTCTACGTCACCGCGATCGACTCCCGCGCCCGCGAACTGTGGACGTGGTCGTGGCGCTGGAAGAGCGGCGCCGCCGCCATCGGCCACGCGCAGGAAGCGAAAGCCGCCGTCACCCTCGCCGAGCGCGGCAACGAAATTGTCGCCACCTCCGGCCGCAACGCCGTGCGCTTCGACAAAACCACCGGCCTGCTCGCCGGTCTCGAGCGCGACGGCCGCAGCATCTCGCTCGCACGCGGTCCCCGTCTCGTCGCCTACAAACGCAACAACCGCCTGCTCGAGCCGCTCGCGGCGCCGGTCGGCAAGCTCGTCGAGTTTACTTCGCGCATGGATGGCGACCGCGCCATCGTCACCGCCGCCTTCGACGGCGGCGTGCGCTCGATGCGCTGGACGATCTCGCCCGACGGCGACGTGCGCCTCGACTACGAATTCGCCGGCCCCGGCCTCGTCGACCTGCTCGGCCTCGAGTTCGATTACCCCGAGGAGAAAATGAAATCCAAGGAGTGGTTCGGCGCCGGCCCGTATCGCGTCTGGCAGAACCGCCTCAAGGGCGTGTCGCTCGGTCGTTGGGACGTCGACTACAACGACGCCGTCCCCGGCATCTCGTGGACTTACCCGGAGTTCAAGGGCTGGTTCTCGCGCTGGGAATGGATGGCGTTCACGACGACCGAGGGCCGCTTCGCGTTCCTTAACGACGGCGGCTCGCCCTTCGTCGGCGTCTACGCGCCGCGCGACGGCAAGAACAACCCCGTGCTCATCCTCCCGCGACTCGGCCTCGGCGTCTACCAAGTGATTCCCGCCATCGGCACGAAAAACTCCGAGCCCTCGAACCTCGGCCCGCAAGGCCAGCCGCAGAACATCACGGGGCCACTGAAAGGCTCACTCGTGATCCGCCTGCTCGACCAACCGTGAGCGACGGAGTGAGTATTTCCGAGGTGGAGCGCGTTGTCCCCAACGCGCTCGTCGGCTGCGTCGCCCTTTGGCGTAGCGCCGGTTTCCAACCGGCGTCGAAACGCCACGCCTCCCTTCCGCCGGTCAGAGACCGGCGCTACCCACGCTGCGGCGATTTTTTGAGCGCATTGAGGTCAATGCGCTCCACCTTCGTTGCCCTGTCTTTTCTCGTTTCGCTCGCCGCCGCCACCGCGCAACTCACCGACTCCCCGCGCCGCGAATGGCCCCTCAACGAGGGCTGGCGCTCGACCGCCGCCGATACCAACGACCCGCGATTCGCCGGCTTCGAGCAACCCGCGTTCGACGATTCCGCGTGGCAGCCCGTCGCAGTGCCGCACAACTGGGACGACTACGCCGGCCTGCGCCGACTCGGGCACGGCAACCGTCACGGCGTCGCGTGGTATCGCCGCAGTTTCGACGTGCCCGCGAGCGAGAGCGGTCGACGCGTGTTTCTGTTTTTCGAGGGCGTCGGCTCCTACGCCGCCGTCTGGGTGAACGGAAGGCTCGCCGGCCAACACGCCGGCGGACGCACCACGTTCACGCTCGACGTCACCGATCTCGTGCACGTCGGCGCGGGCAACGTCCTCGCCGTCCGTGCCGATCATCCCGCCGGCATCACCGATCTACCCTGGGTTTGCGGCGGCTGCTCGACCGCGCCCGGATTTTCCGAGGGCAGCCAGCCGATGGGTATTTTTCGTCCGGTCACGCTCGTCACGACGAACGACGTGCGCGTGGAGCCGTTCGGCATTCACGTCTGGAACGACGCGAACGCCGGCGAGCACGGCGCGCCGCTGCACGTCCACACCGAGGTGCGCAATTACGGCGCCGAACGCGCGCTCACGGTGACGCACACCATCGTCGATCCCGACGGCCGACCGGTGCTGAACGATCGCGGCACGCAGACGATTCGCGACGCCGCCACGTTTTCGTCCGACCTCAATCTCGCCACCGCGCAGCTGTGGTCGCTCGAACACCCGCGACTCTACCGCCTTATCACCGAAATCCGCGACGGCGATCGCGTGCTCGACCGCGTCGAGACTCCCTTCGGCATCCGCACCATCCACTGGCCCGCGCCCGACGCGCCACTGCCCGCGCCTTTCCTGCTCAACGGAAAGCCGGCCTTCATCAACGGCACCTGCGAATACGAGCACAACCTCGGCGCGTCGCACGCGTTCGGCGCCGAACAAATTCGCGCGCGCGTCCGGCAGATTCGCGCCGCCGGTTTCAACGCCTTCCGCGACGCGCATCAGCCGCACAACCTCCGCTATCAGGACTACTGGGACCGCGAAGGCGTGCTGTGGTGGCCGCAGTTCGCCGCGCAAATCTGGTTCGATACGCCGGCGTTCCGCGCGAATTTCAAGCAGCTCCTCCGCGAGTGGGTGCGCGAGCGCCGCAACAGCCCGTCGCTCGTCCTCTGGGGCCTCGCCAACGAGAGCAAGTTGCCCGCGGATTTCGCCGCCGAGTGCGTGGCGCTGATTCGCGAACTCGACCCGACGACGTCGTCGCAGCGCCTCGTCACGACCTGCAACAGCGGCAAGGGCACGGACTGGAACGTCCCGCAAAACTGGTCCGGCACCTACGGCGGCGATCCCGCTGACTACGCGGCCGACCTGCGCCGCCAGCGCCTCATCGGCGAATACGGCGCGTGGCGCAGCCTCGGTCTGCACTCAGAGGGTGGCTTCGTCGCCGACGGCGTGCGCAGCGAGTCGCGCGCCGATGCCTTGCTCGCGACGAAGATCCGCCTCGCCGAATCCGTGCGCACCGAAGTGCCCGGGCATTTTCACTGGCTCTTCGCCACGCATGAAAATCCCGGACGCGCCATCGGCTCGAAAGGCCAGCAAGGCGCCGACGGCTGGGCCGAACTCGACCGCCTCGGCCCCGCCAACAACAAAGGCCTGCTCACACTCTGGGGCGAGCCCACCGACGCGTTCTTCCTCTACCGCGCGAGCTACGCGCCGAAGACGGACCCGGTGGTTTATATCGTCTCGCACACCTGGCCCGACCGCTGGGACGCGCCCGGCGTGAAACGGGGCCTCGAAGTCTACTCGAACTGCGACGAGGTCGAACTCTTCAACGGCTTCGGCACGCGCTCGCTCGGCGTCCGCAAGCAGGGCGGCCCCGGCGCCCCGTTCCGTTGGGACGACGTCGAGATCGCAACAAACCTCCTCTACGCCGAAGGCCGCGTCGCCGGCAAAACCGTCGCGCGCGATGCGATCTACCTTCGCAACCTGCCGCCCGCTCCCGCCGCCGAGCACGCCGCGCTCGTCGGTCCCGAAACCGTATCGACGTGCGGCGAGCTCGGCTGGAACTACCTCTACCACGTGAACTGCGGAGGCCCCGACTTTGTCGACTCGCACGGGCAAACTTGGTTCGCCGATCGCGATCTAAGGTGGAGCGCGTTGACCCTAACGCGCTCAGAACGCGTTGAGGTCAACGCGTTCCACCCCGATCCAGCGCCCCCATCCTCAGCCGACACCTGGGGCTCGCACTCGTGGGCCGCGGATTATCCCGAGTTGCCGCCGCGCTTCGGCAGTCAGCGCGATTGCTACGAACCGATCCGCGGCACGCGCGACGAGACGCTCTTTCAAACCTACCGCTACGGCCGCGAGAAACTCCGCTACGAGTTCGCCGTGCCCGACGGCGAGCACCGCGTCGAACTCTACTTCGCCGAACCGTGGTATGGCCGCGGGGGCGGCGACGCGAAGGGCTGGCGCTTGTTCGACGTGGCCGTGAACGGCGAGACGCTGCTGCGCGATGTCGATCTCTGGGCCGAGGCCGGTTACGCGCACGCCGTGAAGAAAGTGCTCACCGCCCGCGCGCAGAGCGGTCGCCTCGTGGTTTCTTTCCCTCGGGTCGCTTCCTACCAAGCCGTGATCTCCGCCATCGCGATCGCCACGCGCGATCCCTCCGCCAAACCTCCGCGCCCACAACAACTCACTCCGGTCGCGCCGGCGCGGACGCCGTCGCTCGGCAGCGTTACCGACGACTCCGCTCGTTGGCAGACCTACGCGGCCGAAGCCGCGACTCGCAAAGGCGCCGAACTCTCGTGGACCATCCAGCTCGGTCTCGGCGGCAACCACGACTTCGCGCTGCGCTACGCCAATCCCGGCGAGACGCGCGACATCGAGTTCCGCGTGCTCGCGTCCGACGGCTCGCTCGTCGCGCACCGCCTCGTGCGCCTGCCCACCACGCGCCCCGGCGAAACGCGCGAGGTGCGCATCGAAGGCATCGGCATGAACGCCGGCGACTACACCGTCGCGCTGACGCTCACCGCCGCGGACATCCGCATCGAGTCCCTCCGCGCGAACTGACGAACCAGAATGAAACCACTAATCGTCACTAAAACCTCACTAATCCTGCTGTTCATTAGTGTCTCATTAGTGACCATCAGTGGTTTCTCCGCCGACGCGCCCGCCTCCAGTCCCGCGCCCACTTACCGCGTCGGCGTCTGCGACTGGATGATTCTCAAGCGCCAGAAACTCGGGGCGTTCAAGCTCGCCCGCGAACTCGGCGCTGATGGCGTGGAGGTCGATATGGGCGGCCTCGGCAACCGGCCGACGTTCGACAGCAAACTCGGCGATCCGACCGTGCGCACGCAGTTTCTCGCCGAGGCGAAACGCTACGACCTCCAGATCTGCTCGATCGCGCTGTCCGGCTTCTATGCGCAGTCGTTCGCGGAACGCGACGGCGTCGATCGCATGGTGCAGGACGCGATCGACACCGCCAGAGCGCTCGGCGTGCGCGTGCTCTTTCTGCCGCTCGGCGTGCAAGGCGACCTCGCGAAACGCCCCGAGCTGCGCCCGACCGTTGTCGCTCGCCTGCGAGATGCTGGCGCGCGCGCCGCGAAAGCCAGCGTCGTGATCGGAATCGAGACGTCGCTCGACGCCCACGCCGAAGCCGCGCTGCTCGACGAAATCGGTTCCCCGGCAATCAAGAGTTACTTTAACTTCGCCAACGCGCTTCAGAACGGCCGTGACATCCACGCCGAACTACGCGCGCTCAGCCGCGACCGCATCGTGCAGATCCACGCCTCGAACACCGACGGCCACTGGCTCGAGCAGGACCCGCAGGTGGATTTGCCGGCGATCAAACGCACGCTCGACGAAATCGGCTGGCGTGGTTGGCTGGTTATCGAACGGTCAAGGAACGCCGCACGTGCAACCGATGTCCGCTACAATTTTACTGCGAACGTCTCGTTCCTGAAGCAGGTCTTTCAACCCCACTCTCCCCCATGAAATCCCTCCGCACTGTCTTCCTGGCCGCGCTGGCGCTGCCGCTCGTGCTCGCTGCCAAACCGCTCCGCATCGGCTTCGCCCAAACCGGCGCCGAGAGCGCGTGGCGCACGGCCAACTCCGAATCGATGAAGTCCGAGGCGACGAAGCGCGGCATCGAACTCAAGTTCTCCGACGCCCAAGGCAAGCAGGAGAACCAGATCCGCGCCGTCCGCTCGTTCATCACCCAAGGCGTCGACGCCATCGTCATCGCCCCGATCGTCGAGACCGGCTGGGACCCCGTGCTCCGCGAGGCCAAGCGCGCGAAGATTCCGGTGATCCTCACCGACCGCAACATCGCGACCGCCGACGAGTCGCTGTTCGCCTGTTTCATCGGCTCCGATTTCTACGAGGAAGGCCGCATGGCCGCCGATTGGCTCGCGAAGCACACGGGAGGCAAAGGCTCCATCGTCGAACTCCAGGGCACGCCCGGCTCCGCGCCGGCCAACGAGCGCCGCAAGGCCTTCGCCGACGCGCTGAAGAATTATCCCGACCTCAAGATCATCGACTCGCAGAGCGGCAACTTCGAGCGCAGCGGCGGCAAGCAGGTCATGGAGGCGTTCCTCAAGAAACACGGCAAAGCCATCCAGATCGTCTACGCGCACAACGACGACATGGCGCTCGGCGCCGCGCAAGCCATCGAGGAAGCCGGCCTCAAGCCCGGCAAGGACATCGTCATCGTCAGCATCGACGCGATTTGCGAGGCCGTGAAGGCCGTCGCTGACGGTCGCCTCAACTGCACCGTCGAGTGCAACCCGCTCTTCGGCCCGAAGGTCTACGACACCGTCGCGAAGATCCTCGCCGGCGAATCCGTTCCGAAGAAGGCCTTCAACAAGGACGAACTCTTCGACGCGACCAACGCCGCCACGGCGCTCCCGACGCGCCAATACTGAGCGCTGCGCTACGCACCGCGCCAAGTGGCAAGTGACAAGTTCCAAGTTACAAGTTACAAGTTACAAGAACTCGGCGGTCCGCGCGGTCCTCTTGATACTTGTCCCTTGATCCTTGTTACTTCTCCCCGCTCCTCCCTTGCCTGAGTCCGCTCCGCTTCTAGCCCTTCGGGGAGTCACCAAACGCTTCCGCGGCGTCACCGCGCTGAGCGGCGTCGATTTCGCCGTGCGCGCGGGCGAGATCCACGCGCTCATGGGCGAGAACGGCGCGGGCAAGTCGACGCTCATCAAGGTTCTCACGGGAGTCCACACGCCCGACGACGGCACGATCACGCTCGCCGGCCAGCGCCTCACGCCATCGTCGCCGAAGGACGCCGAACAGGCCGGCATCAGCACGGTTTACCAAGAGGTGAACCTGATCCCGTCGCTTTCTGTCGCGGAAAACATCGGCCTCGGGCGCCAGCCCGGCCGCTTCGGTTTCATCAACTGGCGCGCGCTGCGCCGCCACGCCCGCGAGGCGCTCGCGCGACTAGAGATCGAATGCGACGTCGACGCCGAGCTCGGCTCGCTCTCCGTCGCGCTCCAGCAAATGGTCGCCATCGCCCGCGCGCTCGACCTGAAGGCGCGCCTGCTCGTGCTCGACGAGCCGACGGCCAGTCTCGACGAAAAGGAAGTCGCGGAACTCTTCGACGTGATGCGCCAGCTCCGCGCGCAAGGCCTCGGCATCGTCTTCGTCACGCATTTCCTTGACCAGGTTTACGCGCTCAGCGATCGCATCACCGTCCTGCGCAACGGCCAGCTCGTCGGCGAGTTTCCCGCCGCTGAATTGCCGCGCCTGCAACTCGTCAGCCACATGCTCGGCCACGAGGTGAAAGACGAAGCTGGCCGCACCGACGGCCCCACACCGACCGCCGCGACCGGTGGCGCGCCGCTGCTCGAAGCCTCCGCTCTCGCGCGGCGCGGCGCCGTGCAGTCCGCCAGTTTCTCCCTGCGCCGCGGCGAAGTCACCGGCCTCGCGGGCCTGCTCGGTTCCGGCCGCACCGAGACCGCGCGCCTGCTCTTCGGCATCGACCGCGCCGACGCCGGCACCCTCCAGCACAAAGGCGCCGCCGTGCGCATCGCCAGCCCGCGCGACGCCGTGAAACTCGGCTTCGCGTTCTGCTCCGAGGACCGCAAGACCGAGGGCATCCTGCCCAACCTTTCCGTCCGCGAGAACCTGATCGTCGCGTTGCAAGCCAAGCAAGGCCTCTGGCGTGCGCTCAGCCGCGCCGAGCAGGACAAACTCTGCGCGCACTACGTCGCCGCGTTGCGCATCAAGACCGCCGACGCGGAAACGCCGATCAAGAATCTCTCCGGCGGCAACCAGCAGAAGGTGCTCCTCGCCCGCTGGCTCGCGACGCAACCCGAGTTCATCATCCTCGACGAACCGACGCGCGGCATCGACGTCGGCGCGAAGGCCGAAATCGAAGCGCTCGTCGAGCAGCTCCGCGCGCAAGGTCTGTCGGTGTTGCTCATCTCTTCAGAAATCGAGTCCATCGTCCGCACCTGCGGCCGCGTGCTCGTCATGCGCGAGCGCCGCCTCGCGGGCGAAGTCCCCGCCGGCGCCGAGCTCACCACCGCGAAACTCATGCGCGTCATGTCCGGCCATGAGTAACGCCCGCCCCACCTCCTCCGGCTCGAACCTGCGTCACCACGCGTGGCTGCTGGCCGGCATCGTTGCGCTCCTCGCGGTGAATTTATTCGCAGACTCCGCTTTTCTGAAACTCGGCTGGCGCGACGGACACCTCTACGGCGTGCCGATCGACATCTTGCTTCAAGGCTCGCGCACGACGCTCCTAGCCCTCGGCATGACGCTCGTCATCGCGACCGGTGGTGTCGATCTCTCGGTCGGTTCGGTCGTCGCGATCGCGGGCGCCGTCTGCGCCCTCGTGCTCGGCCAAGGCGGCGGGCTCGTCCTCACGCTCCTCGCGGCTCTCGGCGTCGGCGCGCTGGCGGGCGGTATCAACGGCGTGCTCGTCGCGCGTATCGGCCTGCAACCGATCGTCGCCACGTTGATCCTGATGGTCGCGGGCCGCGGTATCGCGCAGCTCATTTCCGGCGGACAAGTGATCATCTTTTCGCACGCGGGCTTCGAGTTTCTCGCGAACGGTTATCTGCTCGGTCTGCCGGTAGCGCCGCTGCTCGTCGCGGCGGCGTTTCTCGCGACGCATTTCTTCCTGCGGAAAACCGCCGCCGGACTCTTCATCGAGGCGGTCGGTGACAATGAAACCGCCAGCCGCTTCGTCGGCCTTTCCGCCGAGCGCATCAAGGCGCTGACTTACGTGTTCTGCGGCGTGTGCGCCGGCTTCGTCGGGGCGCTGACCGCTGCCAACATCCGCGCGGCCGACGCCAACCGCGCCGGCGAAAACGCCGAACTCGACGCGATCTTCGCGGTCGTGGTCGGCGGCACCGCGCTCACCGGCGGACGCTTCACGTTGCTCGGCACGTTCCTCGGTAGCGTCCTCATCCAGACGCTCGCGACCACGATGTATTATCGCGGTGTGCCGCCTGCGATCGCGCCGGTGCCGAAGGCGATCGTGATCGTCGCGGTGTGCCTGATTCAGTCGGAAGAACTCCGCGCGCGCTTGCGCGGCGTCTTCGGCCGGAAAGGAGGCGTGGCGTGAAACCCAATGTTTTCAAGCGTCTGCTCGCCTCGCCGCTATTCGTCACGGGGCTTATCTTCGCCGCGCTCTTCGTCACCGCGTCGTGCCTCTACGACGGCTTTTTCTCGACGCGGCTCGCGGTGAATTTGATCGCCGACAACGCCTTTCTCGCGATCACCGCCATCGGCATGACGCTCGTCATTGTCGCGGGCGGCATCGACCTGTCGGTCGGCTCGGTGATCGGCTTCTCGTCGATCTTCACGGCCACGCTCATCGGCGGGCACGGCGTCGCGCCGTGGCTCGCGTGGACGGCGGCGGTGGCCATCGGTCTCGTCTTCGGAGCGGGCATGGGACTGCTGATGCAGCTCTTCAAACTGCCTGCGTTTCTCGTGACGCTCGCGGGCATGTTCTTCATGCGTGGCGCGGCGTTCTGGTTGAACACAGAGTCGGTCGGCATCACGCATCCGTGGTATGACGGTCTCTCGGCGTTTGAGCTGACGCTCGGGCCGGTCGGTCTGCCGTCGACGGTGCTCATCGCCGCCGCGGTGATGCTCGCGGGCTACGTGCTCGCGCATCACACGAAGTTCGGGCGCACGCTTTTCGCGATCGGCGGCAACGAGCAATCCGCCACGCTCATGGGCTTGCCAGTCGGCAAGACGCGCGTCGCCGTCTACGCGCTCAACGGCGCTTGCGCGGCGCTCGCGGGCGTCGTCGCGACGCTCTACACCGGCTCCGGCAACCCGAGCATGGGCATCGGCCTCGAACTCGACGCGATCGCGGTCGTCGTGATCGGCGGCACGCTCTTGCGTGGCGGACGCGGACACATTTTCGGCACCGTGCTCGGCATGCTGATTTTCGGCACGATCCAAGCCGCCATCCTCTTCGACGGGCGTCTCAGCTCGTGGTGGATGCGGATCGTCGTGGGCGCGCTGCTACTCGCATTCGTGCTGCTGCAGCGCGTCCGCGTCCCGTTTGCCCGCGGCACGTAGTATCGGAGATCGCCCGGAGGGGTATAGGCGACGTTCCTAGGCCAGCACCGGGAAGTTCCGCGGCCATTCGGCTTCCCTTGCGCTCGGGTCCGCGCGTTTCATTCCGACGCCAGCCCTGTTTTCCTGAAACGGCCACGCGACGCGTCCGGCTCTTCGTCCGGCGTCACGCGCCAAAACTCCTCCTGCCCATGGTCTCGGTCACGATCCCGCCGCCCGCACGACGGCTTGATAGGAAGCAACTCGCCAACGCTCTCTCCAGCCTCCGTCGCGGCGACTTCTCCGTGCGGATGGCCCCAGGCTTGAAAGGCGCCGACGGCGACATTGCCGAAGAGTTCAACGCGCTGGTCGAAATTAACCAGCGCCTCGTCCAGGAACTCGACCGCATCAGCCAGAACGTCGGCAAACAGGGCCAGATTTCGCAGCGCGCCAACATCGGCAAAGTTTCCGGCGCGTGGCAGGACGCCATCTCGTCGGTCAACTCGCTCGTCAACGACCTCGTGCATCCGACCTCCGAGATGGCTCGCGTCATCGGCGCCGTCGCGAAGGGCGACCTGTCGCAGAGCATGGCCCTCGAAATCCAGGGCCGCCCGCTCGAGGGCGAGTTTTTGCGCATCGCGAAAACGGTGAACATCATGGTCGACCAGCTCTCGTCCTTCGCCTCCGAAGTGACGCGCGTCGCCCGCGAGGTCGGCACCGAGGGCAAGCTCGGCGGCCAGGCGCAGGTGCCCGGCGTCGCCGGCACGTGGAAGGATTTGACCGACTCGGTGAACTCAATGGCCGGCAATCTCACCGCACAGGTGCGCAACATCGCGACCGTCACCACGGCCGTCGCGAACGGCAATCTCTCGAAAAAGATCACCGTCGATGTGCGCGGCGAAATCCTCGAGTTGAAGAACACCATCAACACGATGGTCGACCAGCTCAACTCGTTCGCTTCCGAAGTGACGCGCGTGGCGCGCGAAGTCGGCACCGAAGGCAAACTCGGAGGTCAGGCCGACGTGCCCGGCGTCGCCGGCACATGGAAGGATCTCACCGACAACGTAAATTTCATGGCGGGTAACTTGACGTCGCAGGTGCGCAACATCGCCGCGGTGACGACCGCCGTGGCTAACGGCGACCTCTCGAAAAAAATCACCGTCGACGTTAAAGGCGAAATTCTCGAGTTGAAGAACACGGTCAACACGATGGTCGACCAGCTCAACTCGTTCGCCTCCGAAGTGACACGCGTGGCGCGCGAGGTCGGCACCGAAGGCAAACTCGGCGGTCAGGCCGATGTGCGCGGCGTCTCCGGCACGTGGAAGGATCTCACCGACTCCGTGAACTCGATGGCCGGCAACTTGACCGGACAGGTGCGCAACATCGCCGACGTCACCAAGGCCGTCGCGAACGGCGACCTCTCGAAGAAGATCACCGTCGACGTGAAGGGCGAAATTCTCGAGCTGAAGAACACCATCAACACGATGGTGGATCAGCTGAACTCGTTCGCGTCGGAAGTGACACGCGTGGCGCGCGAGGTCGGCACCGAGGGAAAGCTTGGCGGCCAGGCCGACGTGCGCGGCGTCG
>JACPIT010000013.1 GCA_016187945.1 Opitutia bacterium | reverse complement strand
TCCGGCTGGGGCTCGGCCCACGCCGTCTCGATCTGTTTGACCAACTCTTCTCCCAACAACGGAAAGGTGCGAGCCATCCGTCCATCTCAGCGGCTTCCGCCCGCCTCGTAAAGTCTATTAGCTAGCGGACGTTGGTATCATAGCGCCGCCGCCACCGATCGAAGCGCCGCTGTTGCGCCAGCACGTTGGGTGCGGGCGGTCGCGCCGTCTCCCGCCGCAGCACGCGGTGCATCTGTTCGTGCGCGGCATTGTCTTGCGGACAGGCGCGGCGCGAAAACCGCACCTGCACGCCCAGCCGCAGCCACCACGCGCTCAGCCGCGACAAGCCCAACGGCCCGGTCCCGCCGAACGGAGTCCCGTTGTCCACCTGCACCGCCCGCGGCAGCCCGTGACGACGGAACAGCCGTCGACACACCGCGCGCACCGCCGCCTCCGAAGGCCGCGCGAGATGCCGCACCGCCAGCACAAACCCCGAAACCGCATCCCGCACCGTCAGCGCCCGCACCCCACGTCCGTCCCCGGTGCGAAACGTTCCCTTGGAATCCATCGTCCAACAATCGTTCGGCCGCTGCACCCGCGCGGCCGCCGGCGCCGGCACCCGCGGTCCCCGTCGCGCCCGGCAGATCCGCGGGCGCACCCGCCCGGCCCGGCGCAACCAACGTCCGAGCGTGCCGACCGCCGGCAGCTTCCCCCGCGGACTGCACCGCTGCAAATACGCCCGGATCTTCGGGGCGCCCCAACTCGGAAAGCGACGCCGCACCGCCAACACCCGCGCGCTCCACCGGGCCGCCAGGCTCGTCGCGACCCGCGGACGCGACGAGCGATCGCGCAAGCCCCGTGCCCCCTCGCGGCGGAAGCGCCGCCACCACTTGTAGCCGCAAGCGCGACTGATCCCACATTGCCGACACACCGCTGCAAAGCTCCTTTGGCCTTGCAGCACCCAGGCGACGAAACGCCGCCGCTGCTGCACTCGATCCACTGTTGTCCAGGGCATGATGCCCTCGAGCAAAGTGTAAACAACCTCTGCACAAAAAGTGTAAGCAAGGTCTGCGCAAATGCCGGAGGTCTGTGCTACGTCGCCGCACAATGACGCCGCCCAAGCGCTGTTACGACGCTTGGGCGCGGTCCATATCGTAAAAATCCAACTGCGCTCTGAATTTCAGGGCCTCGGCATGGATCGCTTCAACCAGCGACTTGGCCTCCTTTTCGATCTTAGCGAGTCGGGCCACTTCCTTCCTTGAGGTGCCAAAATCAAAATCACCGTCCGGATCAATGCATGAGGCGAGCGCCTGATGGGCGATGAAGTTTCGCTCCGCGCAGAAGCTCTCAAGCTGCTTCACGAGTGCCGGGCAGTCGCTCAATTTCTTGAACCCCGGAATCAGCCTTCCCAGCGGTTCCTTTGCGTAGTCGCGGCCATGCAGCTTGAACGGCACGCGTCCGTCGGCGCACTTGCGAGCGAGTTCGAGCGCCTCAGCAATGTAGCTCTTGAGTTCGAATTCCACGAGTTGACATGCACCGAGCACATATGCGACGCGCCGAAAGTAGGCGTCTTTTCGTCGATCCTTGCGCCCCGGTGTTTTCACAGCGCCAGCCTCCCTCCAGCTCGCTTCATCGCGGCTATGAGTTCGGTGTCGAGGGTCGCGAGCGGGAGGCCGCGGCGGAGCGCGAGTTCCAAGTAGGCTGCATCGTAAACCGAAAGGTCGTAGCTCTCGGCGAGCGAGAGGGATTTCGCCCATGCATTGGTCATGGTGTCGGGGTCCACCGCGATATCGTAGAGCGCGAGTGCACCGAGGAACTGTTCGATGCCGGCCTGATCGATGCGGCTCCGGCGCTTGGCCCCCAGCAGCACGTTGGCCAGCTCCAGATGCCACAGCGCCGGCACCCATGCCTTGGCGCCGCGCGCGAGTTGGTCGAGAAGGGCATCGGTCACCTTCGTCGCTTCTGAGCCGAACACCCACGGCAGCGTGGCGGAGCAATCGAGCACGAATTCCTTCATCGGCGGCCGGCGTCGATCAGTTCACGCGCATTGAGGCTGCGCAGGTCGTAGCGCTTGCGCAGCATTTTCAGCTCGGCCGTCGCCTTGAGGCGAGCCGAATTCGCCCCGGTGCCTGCAGGCACAAGGCGCGCCACGGGTGAGTCGTGCTTCGTGATGGTGATCTCGGCCCCGCGTCCAACGCGCTCCAGTAACTCGGAAAAGCGGTTTTTGGCCTCGAAGGCTCCGACGGTGGAAGCGTGGGTTTTCATGGCAAACAGGCTAGACTTTCAGGCCTGTTAGTCAAGTGGGGCGGCAGGTCGGCGTGCCGGCCACACTGGCGAGGCCAAGGACGTGCGTGGCGTTTGCCCCGTTCGTTGTCGCCGCCGGGGCGGCGGCGACGACCTCGAAGTTTTGGCCACAAAGAGGCACAAGAACCCGACGGCTCGCCCAAATTTGCCGGCGCCTATAGGCGCTCAGGAAAACTCACCGCTGCGGTCGCAACCCTTTGTGCCTCTTTGTGGCCACTCCTCCGTCCGTTTCGAACCGTCCGCGCGTCACGCCGCGACTTCCCCGTTGAGCCGCGCGCGTCGCCGGCTCACGCTGCGGGCACGATGTCGTCTGCCTCGCCCTACATCCCTGCCCCGAATCGCTACGAAGTCGGCCGCTACGCGCGCTGCGGTCGCTCCGGCTTAAAACTCCCGCGGCTCTCGCTCGGGCTGTGGCACAATTTCGGTCACGTCGACGCGCTCGAGAATCAGCGCGCGTTGCTGCGCCGCGCATTCGATCTCGGCTGCACGCATTTCGACCTCGCGAACAACTACGGCCCTCCTCCCGGCTCCGCGGAGGAGAACTTCGGCAAGTTGCTCCGCGACGACTTCGCCGCGCACCGCGACGAGCTGATCATCTCGACCAAAGCCGGTTACTACATGTGGGCCGGTCCCTACGGCGAGTGGGGCTCACGCAAATACCTGCTCTCCTCGCTCGACCAGAGCCTGAAGCGCATGGGCCTCGACTACGTCGACATTTTCTACTCGCATCGGCCCGATCCCGACACGCCGCTCGAGGAAACGATGGGCGCGCTCGCCGACGCCGTGCGCAGCGGCCGCGCGCTCTACGCCGGCATTTCCAACTACGACGCGAAACGCACACGCGAGGCCGCCGCCATCCTGAAGTCCCTCGGCGTGCCGCTGCTCATCCACCAGCCGAAATACCACATGTTCGAGCGGTGGGTGGAGCCGGAGCTGCTGCCGACGCTCACGGAAGTCGGCGCGGGCTGCATCCCGTTCTCGCCGCTCGCGCAGGGCCTGCTGACGAACCGCTACCTCAACGGCATCCCGGCCGACTCGCGCGCGGGCCGCGGCGTGTCGCCGTTCCTGCCGAGCGAGCGTATCACGCCGGAGTTGCTCGGAAAAATCCGTGCGCTGAACGACATCGCCGTCGCGCGCGGCGCCACGCTCGCGCAGCTTGCGGTGCTGTGGCTCTTCCGTCGGCCGGAAATCACGACCGTGCTCATCGGCGCGAGCAAAGTCTCGCAGCTCGACGATCTCCACGGCGCGCTCGCGCAGCCGCCGCTCGGCGCGGAGGAGCTGGCGAAGATCGAAAAGATTCTCGGGTGATCCTCCGCGTAGTTGCGTGGTCCGGTTGTAGGAGCGGCTTTACGCCGCGATGCGAACGCGAAAAGGGTTGCGCGACCTTTCGGCGTAGGTCCGGTCTCCGACCGGATCCGTTGAATCAACGCTCGCGGATGACACGCGCGACCGTCGCCCAACTAGGCCAGTCACAGACTGGCCCTGCCTTACACCCGACCGGCACTCCTCGCGTCAGCGGCCGGTCGCGGCGTAAAGCCGCTCCTACAGTATTCGCGCGAGGGTTTGCAGTAGCGCGGTGCTTCAACCCGCGTTTGAAAATTTCCCGCGCGCGGGCTGAAGCACCGCGCTACCCCGATCGCCGTTCGTCCGCTTCGCCCGGGGCCGCCGCCGCTCTACGCAGCTCTGCGTATTCCGCCCGCGGCCGCGGCGCGCTAGGCTGCGCCCATGAAGCGCGTGCTCCTGTTCCTCGTGAGTCTCACCGCCGGCGCCACCGGAGCGCTTGCGCAATCCTCCTCGTTCACGCGCATCGCCGACACGACGACCGCCGTGCCGGACGGCACCGGGAATTTCTCTTCGTTCAGCAACGCCCTCTCCGTCGATTCACAGGGCAACGTCGCGTTCATGGAGAACCACGGCACGACGAACAACGGCGTCTATCTCGCGAGCGGAGGCAACATCACGCGCATGGCCGACCTCAACACCGCGATCCCGAACGGCACCGGCAACTTCACCGGCTTCTCGTTTTTCGGCAACGGGCTCGACGGCGGGCGCTACATCTTCCGCGGCAACGGCGCCAACAGCCAGGCGGGCCTCTATGCCTACGCGAACGGCAGCCTCACGCGCGTGGCCGACACCACGACCGCCATCCCCGGCGGCACGGGCAACTTCAGCGGCTTCGGCACGGGCTACGTCTCCGGCACGAACTACGCCTTCATCGCCTCGGGCACGTCGAGTCAGCAAGGCATCTACGTTTCCGACGGCACCACGCTCACGCGCATCGCCGACAAGACCTCGACCGTCCCCGGCATCGGCGGCAGCTATAGCTGGAGTTCGCAGCTCAACGTCGATGGAGGAAACATCGCCTTCTGGGGCACGACCACCGGCGGCACGAATCCCGGCGCGATGCTCGGCGGCTACACGCCCGGCGCCGGACTCGTCACGCTCGCCTCGACCGGCACGGTCGTGCCGGGACTCGCCACAAATTTCACCGCGTTCACCAGTCCGATCGACCTGAGCGGCACGAGCGTCGTTTTCCGCGGCGCGTATTCTGGCGGCGCGGGCATTTTCACGACCGATCTCGTCGTCGGCGCGATCGCGAGGCTCGTCGATCTGAACACTGCTGCGCCCGGTCAGGCGGGCAACTTCATCGCGTTGGGCAGCCCGAACATCTCCGGTGCGAACGTGACTTTCCTCGGCAGCTTCACCGGCGGCTCCGGCATCTATCTCGCGAGCGGCGGCGCGGTCGAGAAGATCATCGACACCGGCGACATGCTTGAAGGACACGCACTGTCGTCGTTCAGCCTGTCGGAAAACGGTCTCGCCGACGGCTACGTCGCTTTCCGTGCTTTCTACGTCGGTGGTGGGTCGGGCATTTATCTGACGCAAATCGCCTCCGCCGTCCCCGAGCCGAGCGCGTATGCGTTGCTCGCGGGCATCGGCGCGCTGGGCGTGGCGGCGTGGCGGCGGCGGACGCGGCACGCCATCGCACGCTGACGCGTGCGCGAGTTGTCCTAAATTCCGCAGAAGATTAACCATTGATGAACACTCATGCACACGGATGAATGAGAAGGCCGAAAAGCGCGGCGTGAGGTGGCTCGCCTGCCAGGTGGGCGATCGCGGCGATGCAAGTCTGCTTCGATGAGTGCTCATCGGTGAAAATCAGCGGTTCAACTGCGCGTTCTAGGGTTGTAGCGGCTTTGCGCCGCGACCGGCGGCGTTGCGAGCGCCGCGTTCATATCGCGGCGTAAAGCCGCTCCTACAATTTTCGCGGGCGTGGGTTCGGAGTAGCGCCGTGCTTTTGCCAGCGGCTGGGAGTTCGTCGGCGCGGGCTGAAGCACCGCGCTACCTGGCTTGCCGTCGTATCGCGCTACTCGCTACTCACCGCGCCACCGGCCGCAGCACGTCATTCGCTCGCGCGGCGGCGGCGAGACGGTTTTCCACGCCGAGGCGCTCGAGCAGTTGCTCGACGTGTTTGTCGATCGTGCGCGGGCTCGTGCCGAGGATGACGGCGGTCTCGCCGTTCGTCTTGCCCTGCGCGATCCAGTAAAGCACCTCCGCCTGTCGCGGCGTCAGCCCGAGCGAAACCAAATCCGCCGGGCCAGGCGGCGCCGACTCCTCGGCGAGGTGGACGACCTGCATCGGTTCCCCGCCGTTCCCGCGGAAACGCTGCACGAGGAGCGCGCCAGCGCCGCTGGCGACGCGCTCGCCGTTCAGCAGCTCCGCCGGCAAGCGGCCGGCGGCGTGCTGCGGCAGGTGCCGGTGCAGGAGGTGCGTGGCGGCGAGGGTTTGAAAGACCACGCGGCCGTCGCCGTCGGCGATGATGACGGCGCGGTCGAGCGAATGCGCGAGCTGCGCCTCGGCGTCGAGGCGCACGGCGATCTCGGCTTCGAGCTTCGCGTTTTGCCGCTGGAGTTCGCGACGCGCGGCGCGGAGTTCGAGGTGCGTGCGCACGCGCGCGAGCACTTCGGGCGGGTGCACGGGCTTGCTGATGTAGTCGACGGCGCCGGATTCGAGTGCGCTGACCTTTTGCGCGGGGTCGTCGACGGCGGTCATGAACAGGACGGGAATGTCCGCCCACTCGGCGCGGGCGCGGATGTCGGCGAACGTCGCGAAGCCGTCGCGGCCCGGCATGATCACGTCGAGCAGCACGAGGTCGATCGGCTGGCGCACGAGCAGCTCGAGCGCGCGCGCGCCGCTCTCGGCCATGAGCACGCGCAGGCCGGCGCTGTGCAGGGATTCGAGCACGATGCCGAGGTTGGCGGGCGTGTCGTCGACGACGAGGACGGTGGGGGCTTTGTTCACGAGGCGGGGGCGAGCAACTGGCGAACGCGCTCAAGCTGGTAGGAAGCCGCGGCGGTTTCAATCTGCGACAGCGTCAAGTTCTCCGGATGTTCCCGCCGCGCCGCGGCGAGCGCCTCGCGCAGGGCCGCGATGTCGCCGCTCTCCGCGAGGACGCGCAACTGCGCCGCGAGTTCGGCCGGCACCGGCGCGGCGTCGGCGCTGGCGACGGCGGCGGGCTCGGCGTGGCGCCAGTCGAGCGCGAGCACGTGCGTGAGCACCTCGGTGAGCTGCTCGGCGGCGAACGGCTTCGGCAAAAAATGCGGCGTGCCCACCGCCGCGGCCGCGGCGCGGTCGAAAGTGAGCACCGACGCGGACGTGAACACGATCGGCAGCCGCGCCGTGTCGGCGCGCGCGCGGAGCCGGCGCGCGAGTTCGAGGCCATCGATGCCGGGCATCTTCACGTCGATGAACGCGAGATCGGCGGCCAGCGCGGCGGAGTCGGCGGCGAGCGCTTCCTCGCCGCTGGCGAATTCGGCGCAGCCGAACCCGAGCGGCGTGAGCAGATCGACGAGCAGGGAGCGGTTCACCGGATGATCGTCGACGATGAGGACGCGCCGGCGCGGTCCGGCGTAGCCGACGAGCGAGCGCACCGGTCCGGTGTTGTCTGCGGACGGTCCGGCGGCGGGCAGGGCGATGGCGAACGAGAAACGGCTGCCTTGCCCCGGCGCGCTCTCGACGACGAGTTCGCCCCCGAGGAGGCGGACGAGGCGTTGCGTGATGGCGAGGCCGAGTCCGGTGCCGGGTTCGGCGGGGCGATTGGTGCGCGCCTGCTCGAATGGTTGGAAAAGCCGCGCGCAATCCTCCGCGCTCAGGCCGACGCCGGTGTCGGCGACGGTGAGGCGCCAGCGGTCGGCGTTCGCGTTCGTCGGCGCATTCGTCGCGGCGGGTGCGCTCGCCGACGTAGCAGCGGACGTGAGTCCGCCGGGATTCGCGGCGTGGGCCGCCTTCGCCAGCCGACGGACGTCGGCTGCTACGGGGAGGTCGGCGGTCGCGCTGTCGTTCGCGCGCTCGATGCGCAGCGTGACGCGGCCGGTTTTCGTGAACTTCACGGCGTTCGAGAGCAGGTTGTCGAGGATCTGGCGGAGCTTTTGCGCGTCGCCGACGACGCGCGGCGGCAGATCGGCAGGCGCGGCGAGGACGAAGGTGAGTCCGCGTGCAAGCGCGGTGCTCTCGTGTGCGACGGTCAGCTCGCGCAACAGCGGCTCGAACGCGAACGCCGCGTCGTTGCGCTCGATCTTGCCCGCTTCGATCTTCGAGAAATCGAGCACTTCGTTGATCATGCGCAGCAGGTGCTGGCCGCTGGCGTGGACGATGTTGACGCGCTCGCGCTGGCGGCCGGCGACGGCGGCGTCCTTGAGCAGCACCTGGGCGTAGCCGATGATGCCGTTCAGCGGCGTGCGCAGCTCGTGGCTCATGTGGGCGAGAAAGGTGCTCTTGGCGCGGCTGGCGGCCTCGGCCTCGTCGCGCGCGGTGGCGAGTTCGGCGGTGCGCTGCTGCACGAGCGATTCGAGGCGGACCTGCTCGCGGCGCGCGGCGGCGAGGCGCCAGCGGACGACCAGAACAAACAGCGCGCCAACTGCGACGGCGTAACCGATCCAAGCCCACGGCGTTTGCCACCACGGCGGCAGGATCGTGAACGGCACTCGCAGTGCGGGTCCGGCACGACCTTGCGCGTCTCGCTCGCGCACTTCGAAAACGTAGTTTCCCGCCGCAAGGCCGGTGTAGGTGGTAGCTAGCAGGGCGCTGGGATTGGTCCACTGGTCATTCCAGCCGACGAGCCGCGTCTCACAGCGCACTTCGCCGAGACCGGAGAGCGGCGCGGCAACTTGGAAAATCAAGGCGCTGCGCACCCACGGCAGCCGGAGAGCGGCGTCGGGCGTCGGTAATCCGAGGAGTTGATCAGCGCGACGGATGCTTCGGAGCAATGGGGCGTTCGGGGGTGGAGGGACATTAAGGCGGGCGAGATCGAGGCGCATGATGCAAGCGAGGCCGCGCAACCAGTAGATATTGGGGTTGAGCGGATCGAAAATGACATCGTGGGCGGCGAGCGCTCCGAGTGTTTGCGGAATTTCATCGCGAAGCGGTATCCAACGGGCATTGCCATCGTCCGCGAAGACGAAGCGGCCCATGGCATTCCGCCCGCCGGGCCGGCGCCCGTTTGGGAAAACCACTCCCCAAATAGCCTCCGGCTCGTCGAGCAAGGTGAACAAGACACCCGACGGACACTGACTGTGCGCGAAGCGCCGGTCGGGCTCGAAGCTCTCCGTGTGCGGGTTGTAGACCAGAATACCGGAAGGCGTCATCGCCGTGAGGCCCGCCGAAGTGTTCACGATGGCCCACTCGACGCTCTTCTCTTTCAGCCAGCCGGGAATAGTGGAAAAGGATTTGATCTCTGCATGCGTCCAATCCGGCGCTCCGCCAGGCAAGCGGGGGGCACGAATCCGATAACCCTCGCCGGCTGCATTTCGGGTCCAGACGGTGCCGTCCGCCGTCTGCCGGACGATGATAGAGACCTGGCCGTAGTCGGCGGCGTAGCCCTCGAGGCGCCAGTGACCATCTTCATAGAGCACGCTGCCGATCCCTTTTTGTCCGGCGAAAAGCAGGCGGTTGGGATTTTCGGGCGTGGGTTCGAGAAAGATGAGATTGTCGTCGAAAGAGAGAAGGACGACGGGTTTCCCGTCGCGCAGGGTCTTCAATCCACCTGGTCCGCCATGAATGAGACCACTGGAGTGCTGCACGGGGGACGAGTTCACGGATTCCAGTGCGGTGGATCGAACCACACGGGTTGCGTCGATCCCTCCGGTCACGCGCGGCTCGATCGATGCGACGCCGCCAATGCCGCCAAGGACGACACGTCCGTCGTAGCGGCACATCGAGCGAATCATCGCGGCGTCGACGCCGTCGCGCTGGTCGAAAACGGTGAACACGCTCGGCCACTCGAAGGTCGCGATGCCGTTGTAGGTGCCCAGCCACACCCGGCCGTCGCGATCGGTGCCGATGCCTTGGACGACATTGCTCGGCAACCCATCGCGCAATGTGACTTGGCGGGCGTGGCGGCCGTCTGGCGAAATCAAAACTAGACCGTCGCTGAAGGTGCCGATCGCGATTGCCCCGTCGCGAAGCGACGCGGCGGAATAGAGTTGGGCGCGGTTGAGGACCGCGTCGGCGGGCGTCGACCAAGGCACAAGCCGAGCGTCCGGTCCAACGCGGAAGAGCCCGCCGGGCTCGACCCCAACCACGGGCGCGCCATCGCCAGCGCTGACCACGAATTGCACGGGTTTGCCGTTTAGTGTCGGATCGTCGACGACCTTCACCCATTCATCGCCGCGGAGCTCGAACATCTCGGCGGTGCCCATCCGGCGGAACCAGAGCTTGTCCCCGACGAGATTCAGGCGCGGCGTGCGCGTGCCAGGCATGGGCCAGAAGCGATCGACGGCGTGTCCATTCCAGCGCACGACACCCTTGGTCGTGGAAAGGTGAAGCGTACCGCTGATAGTGGCCAATTCTGCAAAGGGCCCGGCGGGCAGCGCCTCTGCGGGCAAGGCGTTCAGGATCGATTGCAGACGTAGCGAACCGTCGGGGGCGTGGTCAATCCAGCCCACGTCGCTGGTCGCTGTGAAATAGACCCGTCCATCCGGCGTTTGCGCGAACCCGCGAAACGAACCGAGGGCTGAGTGTAGCGCCTGCCATGTCGAACCGTCGAATTCAGCGATACCGCCGTAACACCCGAAATACCGCACGCCGTCTGTGCGCTGGATCATGGTCCAGACCTGCGGATTGGTGCCGTATTCGCTGGCAGAGAAAGCCCGAACCATCAGGCGGCCTGCCTCCGGATGAAAGAAACCCGCATCCGCTGCGCGCGCGAGGGCGACGAGGGCGAGCAAAGCCGTTGCGCACGCGGCGGCTTTGCGACGTGCGCGAGGAAACGGGGACGGCATGACGTGAGCGTGGTGAGGCCCCTGCTGGCGGTCAACGCGCGCGCGGCCGCTGGCATCGCCTCTACGCAGAACTACGCAGAGGCGCGGCCGGGCCGGTTTCAACCGGGCCTGTTCGACCGGGCTCGCGAACGCCGTCCGCGAACGAGAGTCCATGGGCCGGCTGAAGCCGGCCCTACGGCCACCGCCCGCCTTGCGGATTGCCGCGTTCGTCGTGGCGATTTGCCCGCTGGTCAGTGCGGCGTTGCTGCTCGTCCGGGCGCGCCTAGCGTCGCGGCTTCATGAACCATCCTCGCCTCTCCCTGGCCGCGCTCGGCGCGGCGTTGTGCCTGCCGCTGATCGCCGCCGCCGCGATCGTGCCGGCCGGCGACCTGAAGTTTTCCGTCGAGCACATGGACCGCTCCGTGTCGCCCGGCGTCGATTTCGCCAAATACGCCTGGGGCGGCTGGGCCACGCGCACCGCGATCCCGGCCGACAAGGCGCGCTGGGGCTCCGGCGACATGCTCGGCGAAAACAACTGGGCGCGCATCCGCCAGATCCTCGAAGACGCCGCCGCGAAATCCGGGGCGCCCGGCAGCACGCCGCAGAAAGTCGGCGATTTCTACGCCTCGGCGATGGACACGGTCGCGATCGATGCGGCCGGCATCAAGCCGCTCCAGCCCACGCTCGACCGCATCGCGGCGATCAAGAGCGTCGACGATCTCATCGCCGCCGTGGCCGACGCGCAGAATCACATCGGCGGGCCGCTCTTCGGCACGGCCATCTACGCCGACTTCAAGGACAACTCGAAGATCCGCTTCTACCTCGCGCAGGGCGGCCTGAGTTTGCCGACGCGCGATTACTACTTCGACGAAAAGTATGCGAAGTTCCGCGACGAGTTCGTCGTGCACGTCGCGAAGATGTTCGAGCTCGCCGGCGCCGCGCCCGAGGCCGCCAAGGCCGATGCGGCGACCGTGTTCGCGCTCGAGAAGGCACTCGCAGAAGTCTCGAA
Organism: Opitutia bacterium; assembly: GCA_016187945.1. Lineage (GTDB taxonomy): Bacteria > Verrucomicrobiota > Verrucomicrobiia > Opitutales > Opitutaceae > Didemnitutus. The sequence goes on along the minus strand of JACPIT010000013.1, from coordinate 353,187 downwards.
GCCGCCGACCGAGCTTCGCAATCCGCTCGCGAACTACAACAAGATGACGCGCGCCGAGGCCGCCGCAGCGATGCCCGGCTTCCCGCTCGAACGCTACCTGACCCTCGCCGAGATTCCGGCCAGCGAGCAGGAGATCATCGTGATGCAGCCGAAGTTTTTCGCGACGCTCGGCACGATGCTCGAGCCGCGCCTCGCGGACTGGAAGGTCTACCTGCGCTACCACGCGATCAAGGACTCCGCGCCGTTCCTCGCCGCGGCGTTCGATGACGAGAGTTTCCGTTTCTTCGGCCAGGTGCTCAACGGCACGCCGCAGCAGGAGCCGCGCTGGCAGCGCGTCGCGAAGCGCATGGACGGCCAGGTCGGCTATGCCATCTCCGAGCTCTACGTCGCGCGCTATTTCCCGCCCGCCGTGAAGGCTCGCCTCGACGGCATGATCGCGATCATGAAGGACGTGCTGCGCGACCGCATCAAGCAGCTCGACTGGATGACCGACGGCACCAAGGCCAAGGCCCTCGAAAAACTCGCCGCGTATCGCGTCATGGTCGGCGCGCCGCCGAAGTGGCGCGACTACTCGGGCCTCACGATCGGGCGCGACAGTTTCTACACGAACGTCTGGAACGCCTCCTACTTCGAGGTGAAGCGCCAGCTCGCGAAATTCGGCCAGCCGTTCGACCGCGACGAGTTCCTCGCCTCGCCGCACCAGGTCAACGCCTACAACCAGCCCTCGGCCAACCAGCTCGTGTTCCTCGCCGGCATCTTGCAGCCGCCGTATTTCGACGCCGAGATGGACGACGCGGTGAACTTCGGTGCGATCTGCGCCGTCATCGGCCACGAGATCACGCACGGCTTCGACGACCAGGGCCGGCTCTACGACGCGACGGGCAACTTGAAGGATTGGTGGACGGAGAAGGACGCCGCCGAATTCAAGGCGCGCTCCGACAAACTCGTGAACCAATTCGGCGCCTACGAGGCGCTGCCCGGTCTGAAGGTCAACGGCCAGCTCACGCTCGGCGAAAACATCGCCGACCTCGCCGGCGTCTCCATCGCCTACGAAGCGCTCGAGCGCTCGCTCGTCGGCAAGGAGCGCAAGCTCATCGATGGGCTCACGCCCGAGCAGCGCTTCTTCCTCTCGTGGGCGCAGGTCTGGAAAACGAAGACGCGCGACGAACGCATGAAGTTCTACCTGCAAGCGGACGTGCACTCGCCCGGCGAATTCCGCGCTTACGGCCCGCTCGTGAACGTGCAGGAATTCTACGACGCCTTCGGCATCAAGGAAGGCGACCCGATGTGGAAGAAGCCGGAAGAGCGCGCGAAGATCTGGTGAGCGCGCTGCGCTGCCGGCGGTAGGGCGGCGAGTCCCCTCGCCGCCGCTCCTTGGTTGCGTCGTTCCATCGGCGACCACGGACGCGCGCTGTTGCGAAAAGGTAGGGCGAGTCGTCCCCGACGAGCCGCCCCGCGCCCGCCGTCAAATCCGCCACCCGATCCACCTTCAACCGATTCCGCCCGCGATGCACCTCGCGGGCGTTTTGTTTTTGGCCGCAAAGAGGTGCAAGAAGGCGCAAAAACAGACTCAACGTCCGTCTGACCGAGAGCGCACACTGCGTGCGGATTATCCTAAATTCCGCGGGAAAATTGACCACGGATTACACAGATTCCACGGATGGAATTAACTCAGGAAAACTTCCTCTCGATCTTCGTTCACCTGCTGGGTGAAGCGGCGCCGCTGCCGAAGCCTTGAACTATCCGTGCCATCCGTGAAATCCGTGGTTTCAACTGCTGATTTTAGGATCATTGGAAGACTACCGGAAAGAATGACGCGGGCGGCGCAATCGGTAGGGCGCGACCGCTGGGCGCGCCGCGAGGAACGCAGGGTGTGCATTCGCAGGACGGCGGGCCCAGCGGTCCCGCCCTACCGCACGCGGCGGCATTCATTTGGAAAATGCTCCATCGTCCCCCCTCGCGCGAAGCGTGAGTAGGGCCAGTCTCCGACTGGCCCAAGGATGCACGCCGCGTTCTCGCCGGTCGGGGACCGGCCCTACTTTCGCGCTACTTTTGCGGCGGCTTCGGCAACAGGCGAGCGACGGTCACGAGCAGCGCGATCACGAGCACCGCTAGCGCCGCCCAGAAAACGGCACGGCCGGTGCCGAGACGCGAGAGGCGCGTGAGCAGCGGCTCGCTCGCTGCGGGACCGGGGACGTCGAGCGTCGCGATTTCGCGATGGGCGTGGAGGAGCTTCGGCGCGAGCAGGCTGAGGTCGTAGCGCGCCGCGGTGACGGTGTCGTTGCCGTGGAGCAGCGCGATCGTGTCAGCGGTGTCGGCTTTGAAAATCAGGCGCGCGACGGGATGGACGATCTGCACAGGGCCGAGTGGGAGCGCGGGGTTGTCGCCGTTGTCGGTTTCGATCCAGAGCGTGTCGGTCTGCGGCGCGCGGCTGAGTTCGAAGGTGCGCGCCGTCGGCGCTCCGGGCGCGGGTGTGCGCGTCCAGGCACCGCTTGCCAGCATCGACTCGCTCTCGCGGCCGTTGGCGTCGGTGAATTTCTCGAAGACGCGGAACTGGCGCTCGAACAACGGCGCGGCGGTCGTGAGCGTGACGCGCTGCACGGGCAGGTGCGGGAACGGCAGCGCGACGCGCCAGAGGCTGACGCTCGGGCGTTTCGGATCGGCGACGACGATCGGCTCGACCGGCAGCGCGCGAGAGAGGTTGGGGCGCTCGAGCACGTAGGGCACTTGGTGGTCGTCGCGCACGAGCCGCAGGTCGGCGAGCGCGCTGCTGGAACGCGCGAGCGCGGCGGGATCGAGTTCGAGCTCTTGCACGCCGGATGCGGCGATGCGAACGGCGCGGCGGTAGGTCCACGCACTCGCGTCGATCGCGCCGCCGAGTAGCGGCACGTCGGGCAACGGCGGCTCGGTGAGAGTGGTGCGCGGGCGGTGGTCGGGCATCGCTGCGAGATCGCCCGCGGTGAGCGCGAGCGCGTCGGCGCGGCGCAGCTCGCCGGCGAACGCCGCGAGGTCGTAGCGCGGGGCGTCGGTTTGCGCGTTGCCGGTGAGGAGAAAGTGCGGACCGGGCTGGGCGACGAAGAGCAGCTTCAGCGGACGCATCGCGGCGCGCACGGCGTCGAGCGTCAGCGGCGGCGAATCGCCGTTGAAGACGTGCACGATGATTTCGCGCGCGCCCGGCGGGTGGGCAATGGGCACCGCGAGTTCGGCGCGCGCTTCGGCACCGTCGAGTGCGACGCGGTAGATCGTGCCGGAGCCGAGGGGGCGCTCGACGGTTTTCTCGCCGGCGACTTCGCGCACGGCAACGACGACGCGGCGCATGAACACCGCGTCGCGAGCGTCGAACGCGAGGCGTGCCAGCGGCACGTGGGGCGCGGCGAGTTCGAGGGTGAGCACGGTTTCGCCGGCGAACTCTTCGCGGCGCACAAGCCTCGTTTCGACGGGGACGGGCTCCGGCTCTGCGGCGGCGCTTGGCGACGGCAGCGCGCGGGCGCCGGTGAAGACGACGTCGCGCAGGCGGAAATCGTCGAGCGTCACGCGCACGAACGCGGCTTTCCGGCGCGCGAGCGGCACGCGCAGTTGCTCCGCGCCGAATTGGCGGAAGAGCGGCAGCGCGGCGCCGAGCGATTCCCAAGTCTGGCCGTCGCTCGACACGTCGACGTGCGCCGCGAGCAGGAAGAACGGCGCGGCGGTTTGCAGTTCGAGTGCATCGAGCGGACCGGCGACGCCGGTGGCGATGACGAGCTGCATGCCTTCGCGGGCGCGTTCGCTGCGGAACGACGCGACGGATCGCCACGGCGACGGCTCGGTAGGCAGCGAGGCGCGCGCGTGGAGCTGGCCGTCGAGCCAGTAGGCCACTTCGCGACCGCTGGCGTCGACGACGCGGAGGTCGGCGAGATTGGGTTGCGCGTGCTCAAACGTCGCGGTGGGCAGCGCCGCGCTCACGAGTCCGGCGCGCGGCACGTCGAGCGGCTGGCGGTGCGACCACTCGGTGGGCACGAGCGCGGCGCTCGTGGCGGTGAAGCACGCGACGGCGAATGCGGCCGAGACGGCGAGGCGCGCGAACAAATCGAGTCGGAGGCGCGGGAGGATTTTCATCGGATTAGAGCGATGCGCAGAAGCGCGCGTTGATCGGGACAATTGCAGGAGCGGCTTTACGCCGCGACCCGAGCGCGGCATGCGCTTCGGGCAATCGCGGCGTAAAGCCGCTCCTACAAGGGAGGCGGAGACACAAGCCACGGGTGGAACGCGTGCTCAGGCGCCGGGGATCGTGTCCTGCGGCTCTTTATTGCCGGGCAGGAAGCGTTGGTAGGCGAACGAGGCGAGGATCGCGATGATGGCGACGGCGAAGAGCGCGCCGACGCGGTAGAGCGCCTCGAGTCGCGCGAGGTCGTGGAAGAAAAGTTTCAGCAGCACGACGCTGAGCAGGCCGAGGGCGGCGTAGCGCGCGGGGCGTTGTTGTTTCCAAATGCCGCCGGCGAGCAGGCCGAGCGCGAAGAGCGCCCAGGCGATCGTGTAGGTCATGTCGCGGGCGAAATTGCCGCGGAACTGGAAATTCAGCACGCGCGCGCCGGGTGCGGTGAAGAAGTCGGCGATCTCGACGTTGAGCAGCAGGAAGCCGAGCACGATCGCGAACGAGGTGAGCAGCGGCGGTGCGCTCGAACCGAGCACGCGATCGCGCGGCGGTGCGAGCAGGCGCGCGCCGGCGGCGAGCGCGACGATCGTGAGGCCGTAGGCGTAGAGATACCAGTTGAACAGCGGGGTGTCGCCGCGCACGTGGTAGCTCAGCACCGCGGGGTTGAGCGCGAGGCGGATGAACGCGACGAGCAGCAGCGCGACGCCGACGGCGCGCAGGCCGGCGTGCGGCATGCGATGGAAGAGCCAGCACAGCGCCGCGCCTTCGAGCGCCCACGCGACCGTGAGCCACTGCCGGCTGAATTGGAGCGGGAAGATCAGCGTGATGAACAGCAGCGCCACGCCGCCGAACCACGCGAGCTGGTTGAGACGGGCGGCGGTGGCTGCCTCGTCGCTCGCGGGCGCATTGGCGCGCAACGCCAGCGCGATCAACGGGCCGACGGCGAACGCCGCGGGCAACAGGCCCATGACGTCGTTTGGCTGCGCGACTTCGACCCAGCGATAAACGAGGTAGAAATGCGCCACGCCGCTCAGCGCCGAAACGGCCCACGGGCCGGTGAGCGCAGCGAACGGCCGGGCGAACACGAACGGAAACGCGAGAAAGAGCAGGTAGAAACCTGCGTGCCACGCCAGCGGCACGATCGCGGCGGGGGCGGCGAAGTGCTGCGCCTGCCACGCGTATTGCAGCGCGGCGGCGCCGGCGAGGGCGCAGGCCGGGAGCCACGGGATCAGCATGAGCCGTGAGACGCCGAGCGTCAGCACGACGAGCAGCAGCGCGAGGCCGAAGAGCATCGACGGATCCGGCACGCTCAGCCGCGCGCTCGCCATGATGAGCAGCACGAAGGGCAACAGCGCGGAGAACGCCGGCAGTTGCACGCGGGTGTCGCCGAGCACGCCGCCGAGGCCGTCGCGCACGATTGGCAGGCGGTCGCCGAGGTGCCGCACGAGCCAGAACGCCGCGCCAAAGAAAAACACCGTGAACGCGCCGATCACGAGCAGCAGCGAGGGCTCGAGCACGGCACCGGCGGGGATTTTGAACAGGCACGCGCCGGTGGCGCAGAGCGTGAGCACGAGCACGGCGCCGACGGCGAGCAGCGAGGCGCTGAGCGCGGCGAGGCCGATGGCGAGCAGATCGACGAGCAGGATGGCCGGCCAGAACAGGAACGACGTCTCGTCGAGCCGGTTGAGCGGGATCAGCATCAGCAGCAGCGCGAGCGGCGGGAAGAGCTGGCACCAAAGGTCCGGCGCAGCGGCGGGTCGGCGGCGTTCGAGCAGGTGCGGAAAGACGGTGTGCCCGCCAGCGAAGACGAGATAGGCGGCGAGCGCCCACGGCAGCGCGGCGTCGCGGAGCTGGCCGGCGCTCCACGTCGCGAGCAGCAGAAACGCGAGACCACCCGCCGCGAAGTGCAGGCGCGGCAGCGTTTCGTCGCGCCACGCGAGCGCCAGCAAGAACGCGTCGGCGAGCAGCGCGTGCGCGAGGAAGAGCGGCGCGCGCACCGTCGAGACGCTTTCGAAGAGGAAAAAGAAGCCGAAGCCCAGTGCGACGATTGGCAGCGCGGCAGCGGTCCACGACAGGAGGCGATCGACGATGCCGCGGCGGCGCGCGACCTCGTTGGCGGCGAAGAAGAGCGCGTTGAACGCGAGACACACGGTCGCCGCGGTGAGCATTTTCTCGCTCGTGTAGAATTTGTCGGCCCAGCCGATCGCCATCAGCACGGTGCCGCCCGCGCCGAGCGGCACGAGGTAGAGCCAGCGACGATGCAGCGCCACGGCGACGAGGCCGGCGTCGAGCAGCGCGAGGTAGCCGAAGAGGCCGGGCGGGTTGTCCTGACCGGTCGAGAGCAGGATCGGCGTGAGGAAGCCCGCGAGCATGCCGAGCAGCGCGACGACTTGCGCTTCGAGGCGCACCGCGAGCACGAAGGCCGCGGCGGTGATCAGCACCATGAGCGCGAACGTCGCGAGCGGTCCGAAAAACGCGAAGTGGTAGACGGAGTTGCACGCGAACGTCACCGCGTAGAGCGACACCACGCCGGTCGCCACGAGCGTCTGGCAGGTGATGCGGAAGCGCTCGCGGTCGAGCTTCAGGCCGCCGACGATCAGGCTGGCGCCGAGCAGGAAGCCGAGCGCGACGCGCACTTCGGGCGGGATGAGATCGTGCTCGAAGGAGTATTTGACGAAGAACGCGACGCCGAGAAACAGCGCGAGGCCGCCGAGCCACGCGAAGAGTTTCGCGCCCATGAACTGCTCGAGATTCAGTCCGGCGCGTTCCCAGATCGGACCGCGCGGGGAGGGCTCGGGGTATTTCACGCTCGTCGACGGCGCAACCGGCGGCGGAGCGGACGCGGCAGCTTGCTCGAGCGGCGAGGGTGCGGGCGACGGCGACGACGCGAGCGCGGGGCGCGGGAGAAGCGGGGGCGGCGTGTCGGCGGCATCGGGCGGCGCGATGGACACTGCGGGCGCGACGACCGCGGGTGCGGCGGGCGCGAGCGGAGCGGGCGGCTCGGTTTTCGCGGGTGCCGGCGCGGGTGAACTGGGTGCGACAGGCGTCGGTGTGGCGACGGGCGCGGCCGGGCGCGGCGCGCTGGCGATTTTGCGCAGGCTGGGGAGTTCGGCTTCGAGCCAGTCGAGGCGGCGGCGTAGTTTTTCGTTTTCTTCGTCGCGGCCGCTGAGGCGGAGGAAGGCCCAGATCGGGAACACGACCAGCACCGCGATCAGGTAGAGGACGAGCAGAACGAGGAGTGCTTGCATGAGAGATGGCCCGCGGAAGACGCATGTCGAAAACGCGTCGGCGACGCAAGGTCGCCGGAGCGCACCGGCCGCGCAGCGGGATTCTCGGAAACGTTCGGGCGTGGCAAAAAAACACCGATGCCGCACGACGAACGCGGTGTTTTTTGCGATGAAGTCGGGGTGCGCATGGGACCTTCTACCTATGTCCAGCTTCGCGCTTGCGGCGGCGGTGCGGCGTGGTCGTTATGGCGCATCTTTTTCCAAATTCCGCAATGAGTCTCACGGTTTGGGCCAACCACGAGCTCCGCCCCGGTGCGCGTGAACTTTTCTACGACAGCCTCGCTCGTCTCGGTTGTCGTGTCATCCAGTCCGCAAAGTCTTCGCGCTCGGTGCTCACGCCGGGCGAACCCGATCCGACGTTGGCGGAAGCGGACATCGCCTACGGCCAGCCCGATCCGGACGAGGCGATGCGCTGCCCGAAATTGCGCTGGGTCGCGCTGTCGACGGCCGGCTACACGCGCTACGATCGCGACGATTTCCGCACGGCGATGCGCGCGCGCGGCACGGTGGTGACGAACGCCTCGGGCGTGTTCGCCGATCCCTGCGCCGAGCACGCGCTGGCGACGATGCTGGCGTTCACGCGGGAGTTGCCGCGCTACGTCGTGAACAAACTCGGGCCGCGGGAGTGGAATTACGCCGACGGGCGCTACTCGATCGAGACGCTGCAGGGGAAAACCGTCGTGATCCTCGGCTACGGCGCCATCGGCGCGCGGTTGCGCGATCTGCTCGCGCCGTTCCGCTGCCGGGTGATCGGCGTGCGCCGCGCGCCGCGCGGCGACGAGGGTATCGAGATGGTCCGGGAAGCCGACGTGGCCACCGTGCTGCCGCTCGCCGACCATGTGGTGAACTGTCTGCCGGACGCGGCGGGCACGCGGCGGTTTTGCGACGCGGTGTTTTTTGCGCAGCTCCGGCGCGGCGCGTTTTTCTACAACATCGGTCGCGGCTCCACGGTCGATCAGACGGCGTTGCTCTCGGCGCTGCGCAGCGGGCAGGTGCGCGGTGCGTTTCTCGATGCGCTCGATCCGGAACCGTTGCCGCCGGAGCATCCACTGTGGGCGGAGCCGAACTGCCACCTCACGCCGCATCTTGCCGGCGGACATCGCGAGCAGGACGAGAGTCTCGTGCGGCATTTCACCGGCAACCTGCAACGGTTCGTGAGCGGTCTCCCGTTGATCGATCGCATCGTCTGAGCGCGGGCGGCCCGGTCCGTTTTGATCGATGCGGCGGCGAGCGCCGAGCGAGCCGAGCGCGCGAGGACAGGGCAACCCACGCGGCGCGTTTGCCAAGAAACGTGCAGGGTTGACGCTCCCGTTTCGGGTGGAAGCGCGCGAGAATACCGCCAATGCGGGCCACCTTCGCCACGGTCGGTGCAGCGGCGGTCCGGCGCGGCTGGATCATCGGCTGCGTCGTGTGGAGCTTGGTTGGGCCGAGCGCCGAAGCCGCGCCGGAGCCGGCGCCCGGGTGGAGCGGCCGGATCGTGCGTGCCGGTTTCGAGGATATCGGGCCGCCGTTTTCCTTCCGCGATCCGCGGGGCGAGCCGCAAGGTTACGCGGTCGACCTCGTGCGCGCCGTGACGCAGCGGCGTAATCTGCACCTCGAGATCGTGATGAAGTCGTGGCCGGAAGTCCTGACGGATTTCCGGGCGGGCAAACTCGATTTGCTGGGCAACGTCGGCTACCTGCCCGAGCGGGCGGAGTATATGGATTTCAGCGTGCGGACGCTGTCGCTCGACGCCGGCGTCTACGTGAAGCGCGGGAGCCCGTTGCGGACGCTGGAGGATTTGCGCGGCAAGCGCGTGGCGGCGCTCGAGCAATCGGTGGCGCATCGTTTCCTCGCCGCACAGCCGTGGGGAGTGGAGCTCGTTCCGGTGCCCAGCCGGCGCGCGGCGGCGGAGGCGGTGCGGAGCGGGAAGTGCGATGCGTTCGTGCTGATGGCGATCATCATGGACCACTACCTGCGCACGTCGGAGTTCGGCGCATCGCTCGAGCGCAGCCGCGTCCGCCTGCCGAGTTCGCCCTACCAAATGCACATCGCCGTGCGCAAAGACGCGCCGGAGCTGTTACGCGAAATCAACGAAGGCATCGTCGAGCTCGCGCGCGCCGACGAGGAGGCGGTGCTCTACGAGCGGTGGGTCGGCCCGCTGCGCGAGTCGCGGCCGTATCGCTGGTCGCAGATGAAATATTTCGTCTACAGCCTGATCACGCTCTCCGCGGCGCTGGTGGTCGCATCGATTCTGCTCGGCTGGCAACGCGAGCGCCTGCTCCGCTCGCGCGCGCAGACCGCGGCGCTCCAGCGCAGCGAAAGCGAGCTGAAGACCATCGCCAATCTCGTGCCGGCGCTCATCAGCTACATCAGCCCCGACTACCGCTACGTGCGGGTGAACCGCGCGTATGAAAAGTGGTTTCAGCGGCCGCTCGATCAGATTGTCGGGCAGCGATTGGTCGACCTCACCGGCCCGGAGCTGCATGCGCGCGTGAAGCCGCATCTCGAGGCCGCTTTTGCCGGCCGGATCGTGAGCTTCGAGAACGAGGTGCCGTTCGCGGACGGAGTGCGGCGGTGGGTCAAGGCCACCTACACGCCGCATGTCGGGCCGGCCGGCCGCGTGGAGGGCGTGACGTTCGTGGCGTTCGATCTCACCGAAATGAAGCGCGCGCACGACGAACTCGCGCTGCGCGGTGCGGCGCTCGAAGCGGCGGCCAACGCCATCGTGATCACCGACGCGGACGGCCGCGTGCTGTGGACGAATGCGGCGTATTCGCGCCTCACCGGCTACAGTCTGGCCGAGGTGCGCGGGCGGCGCGTGGGCGCGTTTTGCAGCACGGGCGAGCGCGCGAATCCGTTTTTCGCCGAGATGTGGGCGGCGATTTCCGCCGGGAGCGTGTGGCGCAGCGAGATTCTCAACTACCACCGCGACGGCCACACGTTCACCGAGGAAGTGACGATCACGCCGCTGCTCGATGCCTCGGGCAAGGTCACGCATTGCATCGCGATCAAGCAGGACGTGACCGACCAGCGCGACCTGGAGAAACAATACCTGCACGCGCAGCGGCAGGAGAGCCTCGGCCGGCTCGCCACCGGCATCGCGCACGACTTGAACAACATCCTGACGCCGGTGCTCGTGCTGCCGTCGCTGATGCGCGAGGTGCCGCAGGATGCGTCGACGTTGAAGTTCCTCGACATGATCGAGGCCAGCGCGCATCGCGGCAGCGATTTGCTGCGGCAACTGCTGTTGTTCGGCCGCGGGTCCGACGCGCGGCGGGAGCCGGTCGCGCTGGCGATGATGGTGGACGCCATGGCGGGGATCGTGCGCGAGACGTTTCCCAAGAACATCACGATCGAGATGAGCCTCGCGCCGAAACTGCCGGTGATCAGCGCCGACGCCACGCAGCTCCACCAAGTGCTCATGAATCTCTGCGTGAACGCGCGCGACGCCATGCCGCTCGGCGGCCGGCTGACCCTGCGACTCGAGCGCACGACGCTCTCGGTGGAACAGGCGAAGACGTTGACGAGCGCGCGCGCAGGCACGTTCCAGGTGCTGACGGTGGCCGACACCGGTTGCGGCATTCCGTTCGAGAACCAGGAGCGCGTTTTCGAACCGTTCTTCACGACCAAGGCGGTGGGCGAGGGGACGGGGCTGGGGTTGTCGACCGTCAGCGGCATCGTGCGCGGCCACGCCGGTTTCATCGAATTGCGCAGCGCACCCGGTGCCGGCACCACTTTCAAAATCTACCTGCCCGAACTCGCCGCGAGTGCGAAGGACGACGGCGGTCGCGACGACCGCGTCCAGGATGGCGCGGGGCGCTGCGTGCTCGTGGTCGACGACGAACCGAACATCGCGCGCACGATCGTCGCGCTCCTCGAAACGCACGGGTATCGCACGCGCATCGCCCGCCACGGCGCGGAAGCGCTCGCGATCCTGCGCGAGCCGACCGCGAAGATCGACGCGATCGTCACGGATTTGCTGATGCCCACGATGGACGGCCTCGCGTTCATCGAGACGCTCCGGAAACTCGGCCGGGCGTATCCGACCGTCGTGATCAGCGGCCATTTGACTTCGGCCGAGATCATCGGGAAGCTCGACCCGGCCCGCCCGGTCGAGGTCGTGTCCAAGCCGTTCACCATCCAGCAACTGCTCGGGGCGATCGAGCGGAGTTTCGTCGCGACGAAGTCCTGATTCGTCGTCGCGCGGCGGTTGGGCGTCGTTTCGCCGTGGCGGTCTGGGCGGACGACGGGAAATTTTGCATCCGTCCGCGCCGGCGACCCGTAACTTTCCGGGAATAACTCCACGTTCCACGGCTCAAACCCGCCAATTACTCCACGCTTTTGCTGATCGCTCCGGCACGGTGCCGCGCGGCGGTCGACAAACTAGAACCCCGTAATCACGACCATGAACAAATCCACCCGCACGATCATCGCGGCCGCCGCCATCGCCGGCCTCTACGCCGGAGCCCTCGCCCTGAAGGCCTCCGCTTCCACCAACGTCAACCCCGGCACCCAAATCGTCGGTGACGAAAAGGGCAAAGACTCCTGCAAGGGCAAGGACGGCTGTAAGGGCAAAGACGGCTGTAAGGGCAAAGACGGCTGCAAAGGCAAGGACGGCTGCAAAGGCAAAGACGGCTGCAAGGGCAAGGACGGTTGCAAGGGCAAGGATGGCTGCAAGTCGAAGGACGGCTGCAAGGGCAAAGACGACAAGAAGGACGACAAGAAGTCCGAGCCGGCCAAGTAAGCCGCGCCACGCCGGGTGGATTGATTCCGGCTTTTAAGGTGTATCTCCGCGGAGGCCGACGCGTTCGTGCGTCGGTCTCCTTTCTTCGGAAGGTTTGCTTCGCCCTGCGCCCGCGCTACGCTCCGGACGCAGCGCCAAGCCCGCTCTCCTGCCCGCTCCATCACGCATGCCTGCGAATAAGTTCAACGCTTACACCGACTACGGCATCGGCATCGGCCTGCGCGTGCCGCACTACGACCACATCCTCTCGGAGAAGCCGACGGTCGACTGGTTCGAGATCATCTCCGAGACGTTCATGGTCGACGGCGGCCGCCCGCTCGAGGTGCTCGACCGCATCCTCGCGCAATACAAGGTCGTCCAGCACGGCGTGTCGCTCTACCTCGGCTCGACGGATTTCCCCAACCGCGAGCACCTGAAGAAACTCAAGGCGCTCACGAAGCGCACGAAGACGCCCTGGATTTCCGATCACCTCTGCTGGGGCAGCGTCGACGGCACCGTGTCGCACGACCTGCTGCCGATGCCCTACACGCTCGCCGCCGCGAAGCACGTCGCCGCGAACATCCGCTACGCGCGCGACTACCTCGAGCTGCCGCTCGCCGTCGAAAACGTCAGCTCCTACACCGAGTTTCACGCCTCCGAGATGACCGAGTGGGAATTCCTCAGCGAAGTCGTCGAGCGCGCCGATTGCGGAATTCTCCTCGACGTAAACAACATCTACGTCTCGTCGAAGAACCACAGCTTCGATCCCTACGATTACCTGAACAACCTCCCGCACCACCGCGTCGCGCAGATGCACGTGGCCGGACACACGAAATTCGAGAAATACATCCTCGATACGCACGACCACCCCGTCCTCGACCCCGTGTGGAAGATGTATGCGCACGCCACGAAGCTCTGCGGCGTCACCGCCACGCTGCTCGAGTGGGACGACAAGATCCCGTCGTTCCAGGAAGTGCACGACGAGGCGCTGAAGGCCAACGCCTACATCGCCGAAGCGCGCGCCGCGCAAGCTGCCGCGGGTAGGGCGCGACCGCTGGGCGCGCCGCGAAGGTAACCCATGCCGCGCGCGCAAAAAGTAGCGCCGGTCTCCGACCGGCGAAAACAACGTTCGTCGCGAGCGAAGGCTTCGATCGCAGAGGCGCTCGTCTCGCCCGCTCCTCCCCCCCCCCGACGCCGGTCGAAGACCGGCGCTACTCTCACTGCCCGCTCGCGGGCCGAGCTGCGCGAGCTTCAGCGCGCCACGCTCGCGGTCGTGATGAACCCGCTCACGCGCGCCAACCGCACCGCGCCGCGCCTGCGCGACGGTCGCGCGACGAAAGGCGCCGTCGCGCAAATCGCGAAGGCGAACGATCGCCTCACCGCGTTCGAGCGGCTCGAAATCTACAACCGCATGTATTGGTTCCGCGTGCTCGACAGCCTGCACGAGGATTGCCCCGGCCTGCGCGCCGCGCTCGGCGAGCGGCGTTTCATGCGGCTCGCGGAGGCGTTTCTCCAAAAGCATCCGTCGAAATACTGGACGCTCCGCGATCTGCCGCAGCGCCTCGCGACCTTCATCCGCGCCGAGCCGAGCTGGACCGCGCCGCACACCGACCTGTGCGAGGACATCGCGCGCTTCGAGTGGGCGCAGGTCGAGGTCTACGACGGCGCGGCGTTCCCGGTCTTCACGATCGACGACCTGCTCGACGCCAATCCCGCGAAATTGCGGCTGAATCTTCAGCCTTATCTGCAACTCCTCGAGCTGCGCTACCCGGTCGACGATTTTCTGATCGCGATCCGCAAACGCGAGGCGCTCCTCCGCGGCGACACCTCGAACGCGCCCACGGCGCTGCGTGTGCGTGCCGACGTGAAGGTGTCGCGTCCGCGGCGTGAGCCGTGTCGCGTCGCCGTGCATCGCCACGAGGGGAAAATCTATTTCAAGCGACTCGAGCCCGCCGCGTTCAAGATCCTCGTCGCGATTCGCGCTGGCCAGCCGCTCGACCGCGCGCTCGCCGCCGGCATCCCGCGCGCGCAGAAGCCGCGCGAGGATTGGGCCGCCACCGTGCAAGGCTGGTTCCGCACCTGGATGGAACTCGGCTGGTTTTGCCGGAGGTAGGGCGAGTCGTCCCGACGAGCCGCTTCGATTATTGCTCGCGCGGCTCGTCGGGACGACTCGCCCTACCAGCTTTCGTCCGCCAATCTCCGCGCATGACCACGCCCCCGCCCGTGACGCTACGCCAATGGCGCGACAGCGATCTCGACGCGTTCGCCGAGTTGAACGCCGATCCGGAGGTGATGCGGCACATGCCGGCGCTGCTCACGCGCGACGAGTCGGCGGCGGCGCTGGCGCGCATTCGCGGCGCTATTGCGGAGCGCGGCTGGGGACTTTGGGCCGTGGAAGTCGACGGAGAGCTCGCCGGCTGGACCGGGCTGAATCCGCCGCCGTGGACGGCGCACTTCACGCCGTGCGTCGAGGTCGGCTGGCGGTTGCGGCGGAAATTCTGGGGTCGCGGCATCGCGACCGCCGCGGCGCGCGAGGCGGTGCGCTACGGTTTTGAAACCTTGCAGCTACCGGAGATCGTCTCGTTCACCGTGCTCGCCAACGAGCGTTCGTGGCGCGTGATGGAGCGGCTCGGTCTCACGCGCGACCCGGCGGAGGATTTCGATCACCCGCGAGTGCCCGAAGGCCACCCGCTGCGCCGGCACATTCTCTACCGGAAGAAAAATCCGGCGCGGCGGGAATAGCGAGCGTCGCGGATTGTGTGGCAAAAGCAGCGAGGTGTCCGCGAGAGCGCGTCGCGAAATTCTCCCGAATGCCATTGCGATGCACCGTCGCTCCGGGCGCGTCGCGCTGCGTTCCCGCGTCAGTTCGCCTTCGGCATTTCGTCGATCACGCGGCGGAGTTCGGAGGCCAGGGTTTCCACTTGGAAGGGCTTCTGGATGAAGCCGGCGAGGCCTTTGCCGACGAAACGGTTCACCGCGTCGACGCGGTTGAAGCCGCTCATGAGGATCACTTTCACGTCGGGGCGGAGCAGGCGGAGCTGGCGGAAGGTCTCTTCGCCGTCGACGTGCGGCATCGTGAGGTCGAGCAGCACCGCGACGTAGCGCGTGGGCGCGGAGGAGAAGCGCACGATGCCGACGGCGCCGTCGGAGGCGGAGTCGGCATCGAAGCCGAGCGCGCGCAGGATGCCGGCGGCGACGTGGCGGACGGCTTCTTCGTCGTCGATCACGAGCACGCAGCCGGAGCCGCGCCACGCGGGGCGCTCCGGGGCGGGGCGCGCGAGCGGTTGGGCGGCGTCGCGCGTGGCGGGGAAAAGGAGACGGAACGTCGTGCCGGCGCCGCGTTCGCTGTAGACTTTGATCGCGCCTTTGTGGCCGCGCACGATGCCGAGCACGGCGGCGAGGCCGAGGCCGCGGCCGGTGAATTTCGTGGTGAAGAACGGATCGAAGATGCGGGCGAGCGTCTCGCGCGACATGCCGGAGCCGGTGTCGCTGATCTCGAGGAACACGGCGGGACCGGGCGCGAGGTCGCCGGTGAATTGCGCGGTGGCGAGGTAGGTTTCGTCGATGACGAGCGCGCCGGTGTTGAGCGTGATTTGTCCCGTGCGGTCCTCGAGCGCCTCGGAGGCGTTGATCACGAGATTCATCACGATCTGGCGGAGCTGGGTGGTGTCGGCCTGGATCGACGGGAGCTGCGCGCCGGGGTTGAAACGGAGGATGGCTTTCTTGGAAATGGAAACGGCGAGCAGGCCGAGGGAGTCTTCGATGAGTTCGTTGAGGTCGAGCGCCTGGACGACGAAGCGGCCCTTGCCGGAGTAGGCGAGCATCTGCTTGCAGAGGTCGGCGGCGCGCTGTGCGGCGCGCTCGATCTGGTCGATCTGTTCGCGCGCGGCGGCATCGGCGGGCAGCTCGAGGCGGGCGAGGCCGGCGTTGCCGAGGACGCCGGTGAGGAGGTTGTTGAAATCGTGGGCGATGCCGCCGGCGAGGACGCCGAGGCTCTCGAGTTTCTGCGTCTCGAGGAGCTTCTTCTCGATTTGGGTGCGCTCGGCTTCGACGCGTTTGCGGTCGGTGATGTCGGTCATGCGGCCGACCATGCGGTAGAACGCGCCGTCGGGCTTGCTCAAAACGGCGCCGCGTTCCTCGACGAGACGATAGGAGCCGTCGCGGTGGCGGAGGCGATACTCGGCCTGGCAAGGCGCGCCGGTGACCATCGAGTGTTCGAGGCGCGCGATGGCGGCGGCACGGTCGTCGGGGTGGAGGCGCGCGGCCCAGCCGTCGACGCCGAGGCGGGACATTTCCTCGGGCGAGCAGCCGAGGATCTGTTGCGCGGCGGCGCTGCCGAACCAGCGGACCTGACGCGTGCGCATATCGAGGTCGTAGATGAGCTGGCCGGTTTGTTCGGTGACGAGCCGGTGGCGATCCTCGTTTTCGCGGAAGGCGGTCTCGGCGCGGTGGCGCGCGGTGATGTCGCTCATGCGGCCGAGCATGCGCACGGGCTGGCCGGCGGGGTCGCGGAGGATGACGCCGTAGTCTTCGATGAAGCGATACGATCCGTCGCGGTGACGGAAGCGATACTCGGTGATGAACGGCTCCGCGGTGGCGAGGCAGCGTTCGTAGAGGCCGAGCACGCCGGCGCGGTCGTCGGGGTGCAGGCGCTCGACCCAGGCGTCGCCGTCGACGGCGGCGAATGCCTCGGGCGTGTCGCCGGTGATGTTGGCGATGGCGTCGTCGCCGAACCACTGGATGCGGCCGGTGGCGATATCGATGTCGTAGACCATCTGGCCGGTCTGCTCGACGATGGTGCGGTAGCGCAGCTCGCTCTCGACGAGGCCGGCCTCGGCGCGATCGCGAGCGCGGACCATGTCGTTGAACGCGCGCGCGGTGTCGGCGATTTCCTCGGGGCCCTTGATCGGAGCGAGACGCTCGCGCTGGCCGGCGGCGTGATCGCGGGCGGCGTTGGCGAGAGCGAAGACGGGCCGGAGCAGATGCTGGGAATAAAGGCGGATGAGCAGCAGGCCGGCGAAGAGCACGAGCGCGACCGCGAGGATGGAGTTGCGCGCATCTTTCCACGCGGCGGCATAGACGCTGTCGGTCGGGACGGCGACGGTGAGCGTCCAATCCGCGAGCGTGATCGCCGCGGCGTCGTAGGTGCGGCGCACGCCGTCGACGCCGGCAAACTCGCCGGTGTTGGCGCCGGCGGCGAGGCGCTCGCGCACGAGGGAGCCGCTGGGGCGGATTTCACCGATGCGCGTCTCGGGCGTGTAGGACGAGAGCACGACGGTGTTGTGGAGATCGACGACCGTGACGATCTGCTCGACGGTGTCGGGGCCGAAGAAGAGCAGTTTCGAGAGCGCCTTCAGATCGATGGGGGCGGACAACAGCAAGTCGGGATCGCGCCGGAGCGGGAGCGCGGCCACGCAGCCCCAGCGTCCGGTGGTGAGGCCGCGCGCGGCGGCGCTGAGGTTGAACGCGGTCGTGCCGAGCTGCTCGGCGACGGTGGGCATCGCGCGGTAGTTTTGCGGCGGATTCGCGATCGGGAATGCCGTGGAAAAACGCAGCGTGCCGGTGCGATCGACGACGGCGATGTTGATGAACTCCGGATGCAGACGGAGGAACTGCCGGCACTGCTCGTGCGCGGTCGGCGAGCTCAAGTCGGCGAAACCCACGATCGACTCGAGCTCGGTGAGGTTGCGGCGAAGGAGTTCGAGGTAGTTGTTGAGCGCCTGCTCGGCGATGACGCGCTGGACGTGGAGGCGCTCGGCGGCGGCGGCGCGGTCGTCGACGAATTTCTTGCGAATGCCGAGCGCGATCAGCGCAAGCAGCGGGAGCAGGAGCGCGAGCGAGAAAAGCGCCAGGCGCAGGCGCAAGGTGTCGCGCGGGCGGAAGCGGGACGAGAGCGGGGCCGGTGACCGAGAGGCAGTCACGCCGACAGTTGGGCGTGGCCGGTGCAGTGCGGCGAGCTAAAATCCCGGCGCGGGTGCGTGGCGCGCACGGTAGCGGAATCCGTTCGGATTTCGCGCGGTCTCGGCGAACGCCTCACGGCTTCCGCTACGGCGTCAGCCGCGCCGGGCTAGCGGATGTCGACCACCTCGACCTCGAACACCAGCGTGGCGCGCGGCGGGATCGGGCCTTTGCCCTGCACGCCGTAGCCGAGCCACCACGGAACGATGAGCGTGCGCTGCTCGCCTTTTTTCATCTGCGCGAAAGCCTCGTCCCAGCCTTTGATCACCGCGCCCGTGCCGACGCGGAAGGCGAACGGCTCGCCGCGCTCGTAGCTGCTGTCGAATTTCACGCCGCCGATCAGTGTGCCGCGATAATGCGCGACGACCTCCGCGCCGAACGACGGCGGCGAGCCCGCGCCCTCGCGGCGCACGAGGTAGCGCAAGCCGGAAGGCGTGACGGTCGCGTCGGCGTATTTCTGCCGGATGACGGCGAGATCCTCGGGCGCGAGCTCCTGCGCCTCCTGCTGCTCGCGGACGTATTTATTGGCGGGCTTGCCGGGATTGGCGCGCCGGAAAATGCCGCTGCGCGCCTGGAACGCGATGAACGCGAGCACGGCGCCGAGGATGAGGAGGATGCCGAATTTGCGCATGAAAAAAGGAGACCGGCCGCGACGGTGCACCGATTCGCAATGGGAAGAAAGAGCCAATTGCCGATTATTCGCCGCGATAATTGCACGGTTTGGCCGCCTCATGGTTGAGCGTCGCACGGGTTTTCCCCTTGGGTTGGCGTTCCGTCGTCGAAAAATCCGACCATGCAAAATTTCACCCTGCCCAGCCGCCTCGTCGCCGAGGCCGTGAAGGGCGAAGCGATCGAACAACGATTCAAAATCGCCCGCAACGAGTTCGGGCCCGAGTGCATCTACCGCATCCACGATCCCGCGAACGACGCGACGTGGGGTTTCGTGGCGGTGGACAATCTCGTGCGCGGCCGCGGCCTCGGCGGCGTGCGCCTCGCGCCCGACGTGAGCGTGGACGAAGTCTACGGCCTCGCCGCCGCGATGACGATGAAGAGCGCCGCCGCGATGCTGCCACTCGGCGGCGCGAAGAGCGGCCTGCGCGTCGAGCCGCGCTATTTCGCCGACAAACCCGAGGAAAAGAGAGCGCTGATCGCGATGCTCGCCGAGGCGCTGTGGGGCATCCCGGAATACATTCCCGGCCCCGACATGGGCACGAACGAGACGGACATGCAGACGATCTACGAAGTGTTCGCCGAGAAAAACGGCGCGGCCAACCACGGTCGCGGCGGCGTCGGCCGGCCGCCCGCGAAAGGCGGCTTCCCGCTCGACGAATGGGCGATCACCGCGCACGGGCTCTTCGCGGCGGCGGTCGCGTCGGAGAAACACATCCCGGATTTCCGCATCAAGGACTCGAGCGTCGTCGTGCAGGGCTTCGGCAACGTCGGTGCACCCATCGCCGAGAAACTCGCCGCGCTCGGCGCGCGCATCGTCGGCGCTTCGGATATCAACGCCGGCCTCTATAACCCCGCGGGCCTCGACGTCGCGCAACTGCTCGCGCTCCGCAAAACGAAGGACGGCCTCGCCGCCTACAACGGTTCCGTGAAGCACCGCTTCGACGGCGAGCATCTCGACCGCCTGATGGAAATGCCGTGCACGATCCTCGTGCCCGCCGCGCGTCCGCACGCGATCCACCCGGAAAACGCGCCGCACATCCACACGCGCATCGTGCTCCAGGGCGCGAACAATCCGGCCGACCTCGTCAGCGAATACTTCCTGCAACACCGTCGCGGCATCGTGTGCCTGACGGACTTCATCGTGAACTCCGGCGGCGTCACCGCGGCGTTCATCGAGGCGAAGGCCGACGTCGACGCCGATTTCCGCGCGCGCGTCATGGCCGAGGACGGCACGGGCCGCGCGTTCATCGAGAAAGTCGTCACGCGCATCATCACGGAAAACATCGACGAGATGTTCGCCCGCCGCGCCTCGCACCGCGCGAAGGACATCACGTGGCGCGAGATCGCGCACGAGATGGCGCGCGACCGCCTGCGTGTCGGCGCCGACGGCAAGCTGAAGATCCTGCCCGAACTGCTCTGAGCGCGGCGCGTTGCGACGCGCTGTAGTTTCCGCTCTTCCGGCCCGCGTCTCGGCGCGGGCCTTTTCGTTTTCCGGTCGGGCGCGCGCGGTGCGCTCCCGCCCCGGATGACGAAAACGTAATCCGCGCGTCATGATTCTGTCGGGCGCGGCGCGGCATACTCGCCGCATGAAATCCGGGAACCGTCTCTCGTCGATCGCGCCGCGCGGGCCTCGCTCGCCGCGCGCCGAGGCGGGAGCGCTCCCGTTCACCCGAACCCGCCCCGCCATGAAACCCCGACACCTCGGCCCGTTCGCCGCGGCGCTGGCGCTCCTCACCGCGCTCGCCGTTCCCGTCCAAGCCAAGCTCGCTTGGAACAAGAAAGCCCAGAAATACGACGCCGCCATCAAGGCGTGCACGGCCTGCCACGTCGACGAGAAGCCCAAGAAGGACGACCACGGCAAACCGCTCACCGAACGCGGCCAGTGGCTGCTCGACCAGAAGGCCGCCAAGGGAGCCAAGGACATCGATCTGTCCTGGCTCAAGGATTTCCCGAACCACGGCAAATAACTCCCCAACCGAAGAACAACCATGAAGACGAATACCTCCCTCGCATTGCTCGCGCTCGCGCTTCTCGCGCCGGCGACGACCTTTGCCATTCCGGCGTGGTCCCGCCAAGCGGGCACGTCGTGCAACGCCTGCCACGCCACCCCGACCTGGCAACTCAACACCACCGGTCTGGAATTTCTGAAGAACGGCCACCGGGCCGAGCCGCTCAAGGTGAGCGAAGACCTCAAGTGGGACCATTTCCTCAGCCTCGTGTGGAAGGGCCGCGCATATTACGACGACCTCGACGGCGCCCGCACCGGCAACGCCAACACCCAGAAGCCGAAGACGCAGTTCGAGCAGCACTCGTTCTCGCTCTACACCGGCGGTGCCATCGCCGATCGCTTCTCGTATTTCACCGAACTCTACCTCAGCGAAAACACCGGTTCGACGTCCGGCGCCAATGTCTCCCAAGGCGACGGCGCGCGCAAGAAGCTCGCCGAGGCATTCATCCAATACAACCACCCGATCGACGAAGCCAGCGGCACGTTCGTCGCCGTCCGCGCCGGCGAAATCCTTCCGGCCATCGTCCACGTCTTCGGTGTCGGCGCCCGTTCGATCGAGCAACGCGCCGTGCCGCTCAACGAAGCGCTCGCCGGCAGCTCCAACACCTATCGTCTCTTCAGCCGCCAGCAGGGCATGGACGCGACGCTCGTCGGCAAGCACTACGAGATCGCCGCCGGCATCGTGAACGGCTCCGACACCTCGACGACGAACTCCATCGACGCCGATTCGCACAAGGATCTCTACGTCTCCGCCCTCTATAACTTCGACGAGCACGAGTCCGGCGTCGGCATATTCCACTACAACGGCCAGTTCTCGAACTACACGACCAAGCAGGACTACTCGACCGCGTTGCTCTACAAGGACGACTTCCACCGCACCGCGCTCATGGGCCGCTTCATTCGCGAGAAGTGGCGCCTGGTGGGCGTCTACATCATGGGCGAGGAGACCTACAACGCCTCGCTCGCGAAAGCGACGAACCGCGGCTACTACGGCCTGCTCGACTACAACTTCACCGACAGCGTCGGCGTGTCGCTCCGCTACGACTACCTCGATCCGAACACCGACATCGGCACGAACGAGATCAAGATGGTCACGCTCGGCCTCAACCTGTTCGCCTTCCAGACGCAAAACTCGGCGGTGCGCGTGAACCTCGAATACACCAACAAGGTCTCGTATTCGGGCGGCAGCATCAGCACGGCCGGCACGACGAAGTTCGCCGACAACAAGCTCTTTGCCCAGGTCACCTGGGCATTCTGAAGCAGCTCACTTGGTGTGTTTGCAATCGCCAGCGCGGTGGTGCTCGCCGCGCTGGCTTTTTTTCACGCAGCCTTTGGCGAAACCTGCGCGTCCTTGGCGGTTTTCGCCGCAAATCCTCGTCCCACAAAAACTCCCGCCCTATGCCAGCGACGATGCGAATCCTGGTGGTGGAAGATGAGCGAAAAACCTCCGACTACCTGAAGAAAGGCCTGTCGGAAAGCGGCCACGTGGTCGATGTCGTGCATCACGGCGAGGACGGACTCCACCTCGCGATGACGGAGGCCTACGACCTCGTCATCCTCGACATCCAGCTTCCCGGTCGCGACGGCTGGTCGATCCTCCAATCGCTCCGCCGCGCCGGCCGGCAGGTGCCGGTATTGATCCTCACGGCCAGCGACAAAATCGAGGAGCGCGTGAAGGGGCTCGACCTCGGCGCCGACGATTACCTGGTCAAGCCGTTCGCGTTTTCCGAACTGCTCGCGCGCACGCGCTCGATCCTGCGCCGCGGGCCGACCCGCCAGGCGGAGACGGCGGCGATCGCGGATTTGCAGCTCGATCTCGTGCGCCACCGCGCCGAACGCGCCGGCCAGCGACTCGACCTGACGCCGAAGGAATTTGCGTTGCTCTCCCTGCTCGTGCGGCGCCGCGGCGAAGTGCTCTCGCGCACGCTGATCTCCGAACTCGTCTGGGAAATGCATTTCGACAGCGACACCAACGTCGTCGATGTCGCGGTGCGCCGCCTCCGTGCGAAGGTCGACGACCCGTTCCCGCAAAAACTCATCCGCACCGTGCGCGGCGTCGGCTACGTGATCGATGAAGCGTGACCGCACATTTGCCGCCGCGTGGCGCGCCGCGTTCGCGCGCCGGTGGTCGATCGCCGGCCGGCTCACGCGGCTCTATTTTCTCTGCACGGCGCTGCTGCTCGCCGTGTCGTCGGCCTTTCTTTATTTCGGACTCTCCCGCAGCCTCGTCGCGCAGGATCGCGCGCTCGTCTCCAGCAAGCTGCGTGTCCTGCGCGTGCTGCTGCGCGACAACGGAAACGCGCCCGAGCTGCTGCGCAACGAGATCGAGCACGAAGCCGGCGAGGCCGGGTCGCTCGTCTACTTCCTGCGCGTGATCGATGGCGACGGCCGCACGCTGGTCGAGACTCCCGGCATGGCCGCGGCCGTGCCCGCAGCCGCGTTTCCGGTGCCGAAAGCCGGCGTCGATCAGATGGGACCGGAGGAGCGCGAAACCGGCGACGGTCGGGCGTTCCTGATGGCCTCGGCCCGCGCCGCGACCGGTGAGGCCGTGCCGTCGCTGCGTGTCGTGCAGGTGGCGCTCGACGTCTCGCACAACGCTGAGCTGCTCGGGCGCTACCGCCTCAACCTCGTGATCACGTTCCTCGCCGGTTCCGTGTTTGCCGCGTTGATCGGCGCCTGGGTCGCGCGCGCGGGCTTGCGCCCCGTCGTGCGCATCGCCCACGCCGCCCATCAGGTCACCGCCAATCGCCTCGCCGCCCGCCTCTCCTCCACGCAATGGCCCGCGGAGTTGACGCTGCTGGCGCAGGAATTCGACGGCATGCTCGACCGGCTCGAAGACTCCTTTCGCCGGCTGAGCCAGTTCACGGGCGACATGGCGCATGCGCTCCGCAATCCGATCAACAACCTCCGCGGCGAGGCGGAGGTCGTGCTGGCGCGGGCGCGCACCCCCGAGGAATACCAGCAGGCGCTCGCGTCGAGTCTCGAGGAATACGAGCGACTCTCACGCATGATCGACGGCCTGCTTTTCATCGCGCGGGCCGACGATGCCAACGCCGCAGTCGAGCGCCGGCACTTCGAGGTGCGCGCCGAGATGGAAGCCGTGCGCGAATTCTACGATGCGCTCGCCGCCGAAAAAGGGGTGACGGTGACGTGCGAAGGCGAAGCGACACTCGTGGCCGACTCGATGCTCGTGCGCCGCGCGATCAGCAACCTGCTCGCCAACGCGCTCAAGCACACGCCGGCCGGCGGCACGATCGCGCTCGCCGCGCGCAGCTTCGTCGCCGGCGAGGTGGAAATCGTCGTCGCCGACACCGGCACCGGCATCCCGCCGGAGCACGTCGGCCGGGTCTTCGAGCGTTTCTATCAAGTGGACAAGACCCGCGATCATCCCGCGAAAGGCGCGGGGCTCGGCCTGGCGATCGTGCAATCCATCATGCGCCTGCACCGCGGCACGGCGGAGATCGCCAGCACGCCCGGGCGGGGGACGCGTGCAACTCTGCGCTTCCCGACCGCGTCGAGTTGAGCACCGGCATCGCGCGAGTTGCGCCAACGCGCCACTGGCGGAGCGTTCGAGCACCTTCAAGAAAAGCGTAGCCGCGTTGGAGCGAAGCGACAACGTGGTTTCACCCGGGCCGTGCTTGGCAGAATCCCGCTTCGCTCGGAACGCCACGGGCTCGCGCGCGGCTACACTTTTTCTGAATTCGCTCTAGTGACGGAAGAGGTTGTGCGCGAATCCGGCAGAATGCTAACTTCCCGACTGTGAAACTGCGCGAGAGCGGCATGCCGCCCCAGGATTATTGGGAAACCCTGCTCGATGTGCCGGGGATCCTCGATGCGTTCGGCTTCGGAGCGCAGACCGGCGACGTCGCCGAACTCGGGTGCGGCTACGGCACGTTCACGGTTCCGCTGGCAC
This sequence comes from Opitutia bacterium, assembly GCA_016187945.1. GTDB lineage: Bacteria > Verrucomicrobiota > Verrucomicrobiia > Opitutales > Opitutaceae > Didemnitutus. Next base: position 328,512 of record JACPIT010000013.1, on the reverse strand, counting down.
GGCGGATTCGGGGCACGGTGCACGCTGTGGACATCGAGCCCGCGATGGTCGAGCAGACGCTCGCACGAGCGCGCGCTGCCGGCGTCGCGAATGTCCTGGCCTCGACGCGCGACGTGCTTGCGACGGGTTTCGGCGTTCCCGCCGGTGCGTGCGACGCGGTGCTGCTCTTTAACATCCTGCACGGCGAAGAACCCGTCGCGTTGTTGCGCGCGGCCGCCGAGGCGGTGCGGCCGGGCGGCATCGTCGCTGTCATCCACTGGCGCACCGATCTCGACACGCCGCGCGGCCCACCGGCCGCGATCCGGCCGACGCCCGCACAGATTGCGGCGTGGGGTGGCGAGACGGGTTTCCTCGAACTGGCGGGACCGAGCTTCGCACTGCCGCCGTGGCATTACGGATTGAGTCTGCGCCGCCACGGTGGAGCGCGCTGAGCGACGGCGCCGTGAACGCGCGAAGCTGATCGCCCCGCCTCCACGGGAACATTCGCGGGAAACCGAACGGTCGGTAGGGCGAGCCGTCTCGACGAGCCGGAGCCGGCGGCAAAACTGAAGATCCGGTCCGAGCTGCTCTGAGCGACGAGCGCGGCTGGAATCTGACTTCGAACGGCGAAAATCTGACGATTTCCGCTACGAGACGGCGCGAAATCTGACGATTTCGCTACGGAAGACGTGCGGTCGCGACAGAGCGCGCGACGCATCGTAGCGGAAGCCGTGAGGCTTTCGCCGCCTGCTCGCAGACTTGCGCACGACCGACGGACGGGGGTCGCTCCTCGCTTATGAGCGAGCGTCGCGACGGCCCGAATGCCCGATTGCCGCGTCTTCCGGCCGAGTGGTATCGCGGCAGGGCTTGGGTGCACTGGTCGATGACGGTCGATCGCCGCGCGACGGGCTGGCTCGATTCGCTTCGTCACGCCCGAATTCGCGAAGTGCTCGTCGACGCGTTGGGCCGCTACGGCATCGTTTGTCCCGCCTACTGCGTCATGCCGGACCATGCGCACTTCCTTTGGGCGGGAGTGGCAGAGCGGAGCAATCAGCCGCTCGGCGCGCGTTTGCTGCGGACGGCGTGGAATGCGGAACTGAAGCACCACGGCTTTAGACTACAGCGCCAAGGCTACGATCACGTGCTGCGCGAGGAGGAGCGGAAACGTGGCGCGGTGATGGCGGTGGCGGCCTATATATGGGAGAATCCGGTGCGAGCCGGGTTGGTCGCGGAGTGGCGGCAGTATCCGTTTCTGGGGGCGGTGGTTCCCGGTTATCCGGACCTCGACCCGCGATGCGAAGATTTCTGGGACGTGTTCTGGCGGATCTACGCGGCGCTCGGCGATGATGGCGCGGGCGGGAGCGGCGAAAACCTTACGGTTTCCGCTACCGAGGAGGCTACGGAGGAAGCTACGGACGGCGCTACGAAGGACTCTGCGGAGGGCGAAGGTCCGAGGATTTCGAGTGAGCGCGGCGAGGATCAGATCGCACCGTAGCACCGGCGAAAATCTGACGATTTCCGCTACGAGGCGGAGGACGCGCGACGCGTGGTAGCGGAAGCCGTGAGGCTTTCGCCGCCTCGTCACGGACGCGAGATCGCTACTTCTTCCCGAGTAAATCCAGCGCTGCGGCGCTCATCGCGGTGACGGCGGTCTTGATCGTGGGCTCGGGCAGCGGGGCCCAAAACGCGCTGTGGTTGGACGGCGCGAGCTGGCCCTTGGCGGCGGCGTCGGCGAGCACCTTCGGGTCGCTGCCGCCGACCCAGAAAATCGAGATCGGCACGCGCGGCTGCGTGCGGCCGTATTCGGCGAAGTCCTCGCCGTAGGTGCCGGCTTCGCCGGTCGTGAGCTGCTCGGCGGGGAACCATTGCGCGAAAACGCCGGCGAGGCGGCGAGTGAGCGCGGGGTCGTTGTAGGCGAAGGGCGTGCGTTTTTCTGCGGTGGTGACGATGGGCAAAAGATTGTCCGGCACACCGGCGGCGCGGGCGGTGTTCTCCGCGATGCGTTTGATGGCGGCGATCAGGTGCTGCGCGACTTCGTCGCTGTAACTGCGCAGCGTCAGCTCGAGCCGCACTTCGGCGGGGATGATGTTGCGCTTCGTGCCGCCATGGATGGCGCCGACGGTGACGACAGCGGGCGTGCCGGGCTTGAGCTCGCGGCTGACGATCGTCTGAAGTGCGAGGACGATTTCGGAGGCGATGACGATCGGGTCGCGGGTCGAGTGCGGGCGCGCGCCGTGGCCGCCGATGCCGCGCACGAGGATGTCGATCGAATCGACATTGGCGTAGCTCGGGCCTTCGAGCGTCGCGATCTGGCCGGCGGGCGCATCGCCGCCGACGTGGAACGCGATCACGTTGTCCGGTCGCGGGAATTTCGTGAACAGTCCATCCTGCAACATCGCGCGGGCGCCGCCACCGATTTCCTCAGCGGGCTGGCCGATGAGCACGAGCGTGCCGGACCAGCGATCTTTCAACGCGGCCATCGTGCGCGCGGTGCCAATGAGCGTGGTGATGTGCGTGTCGTGACCGCACGCGTGCATCGCGGGCTGCGTTTTGCCGGCGAGGTCGGCCATCGTGACCTGACTCGCGTAGGGCAGGCCGGTTTGCTCCTTGATCGGCAGCGCGTCCATGTCGGAGCGGATCATCAGCGTCGGGCCGGCGCCGTTTTTCAGGACGGCGACGACGCCGGTGTTGCCGACGCCTTCGGTGACCTCGAAGCCGGTGGCGCGGAGCTGCTGCGCGAGGAGGTCGGCGGTGCGCTTCTCGACGAACGAGAGCTCGGGGTGCGTGTGCAGGTCGCGGTAGATCGCGTCGAGTGACGGATATTCGGCGGCAACTTTTGCGGTGACGGCGTCGCGCAACTCCGGCGCGCCGGCGAGAGCGGCGAGCGGGGCGACGAGAGCGAGGGCAAGGGCAGGAAAACGGAGTGACGCGGGAGGCATGGTGTTCGGTGCGTGAAGTAGGGCCGGTTTTCAACCGGCCCAAGGATGCACGCGGTTAGTTATGGTGTGGGGGAGATGAGAGATGGGAGACGAGAGTGCGGTCGACGGCGGACGTCCTTCCTGGCCGGTCGGAGACCGGCCCTACTTTTTCGGTTCGAGGACGTCGATCAGGCCGTCGACGATCCAGTCGACTTGAAGTTTCAAGTGCTGCGCGGGCGGCGGCTGGTGATCGGCGGGCGCGGCTTTTTGCTGCGCGGCGTAGTCGGCGTCGCCGCGGGTCACGGCGGCGTCGATGAAGGCCATTTTCGCTTGGTGGAGCGGGCCGTCGGGCACGAGGTCGGCCGCGGTCGCCGGGCGACGGAGAAACGTGCTCACGACTTCGTCGCCGAACCAGATGCGCCAGTCCTTCTCGTCGGCGAAATACACGGCGAGCACGCCGGCGCGGTCGGTGCCGAGTTTCTTGGCGAGCGCGCTCATGTAGGCGCCAGGCTGCGCGTCTTCGGCTGCGCTGGGCGATTTGGCGAAGACGCGGGCGACGATGCGCCGGCCGGTGAAGCGCTCGAAGTTGGCGAGCTTGTAGTTGAAGTTTTGCGCACGCGGCACGTCTTGCGGTAGGAGCTTGTCGGGATCGTCGAAGTGCGCCGCCGGGCCGGGCTCGCGGGCGGCGGAGTATTTTTTCGCGGCGTCGACGAGCTGCGCGAATGCGATCTGGTCGGTCTTGAACGCCTTCGCCGCCGCGCCGACGCGGAGGATTTTGACCGAGAACGACTCGTCCTGTTTGATCTGCGGCAGCAACTCGACGCCACGGACGACGCGGCCGAAGACGCTGTGCAGGTAATTCAGGCGGCCGGTGTCGCGCAGCGTGATGAAGAACTCGCTGCTGTTCGTGTCGGGGCCGCCGTTGGCCATCGAGAGCACGCCGGCGGCGTCGTGGTGCAGGCCGGGCACGATCTCGTCGGGGAAGGGGAACGGGTGGCCGGCCTCGTCGTCGGCGTCGGTCGACTTCGCCTCGGGCTTCATCGCGCTGCGGATCGGATCTCCGCTTTGGACGACGAAGTTTGGCACGACGCGATACCAGGTCAGGCCGGAGAAAAACGGTTTGCCGTCGCGCGCAGCGATGCCGGTCTCGGCGCGGCCGACGAACGACGCGACGGTCATCGGTGTTTGCCGATAAAACAGCTCGGCGACGAACGCGCCGTGCGGCGTCGTGAACTCCGCGTAGAGGCCGTCGGGGAGCGCGGTGTCCGGGGCGGCGGGTGCGGTGGCGTGGGCGGTGGCGTGGGCGGACGCCGCCGGAGATTTTTCCTGCGCGCCGAGCGAGAGCGCGGCGCAAGCGAACACGAACAGAAGTCGTCGCATGGTGGAGGAGGGTGCGCGAGTTCTACGCAGCGCCGCCCGTTTGGCCAGCGCATTGCGAAGCAGCGGGTCCGAGCGCAGCGAGGTTCCGCCATTCGTCAGAATTTCGCGCGGCCTGTCCGGGCCGTGCGGGCGAAAGCCTCACGGCTTCCGCTACGGCGGAGCGCCCGCGACGCATTTCCACTTCATCGATTTCGAGTGGCGCGAGAATCCGCGACGTGCAACGTAGCCGCCATGTTGCTTCGCCGCCTGCTCCTCCTCGCGCTCGCGTTGTTCTGTTTCACCGCTCCGGTGCTCCGCGCCGGCGTGCCGCTCGATTTCTACCTGCCCGCCGGCACGACCTACGACCCGAAGGTGCCGACGCCGGAGCAATTCTTCGGCTTCCAGGTCGGCGATTGGCACCTCCGCAGCGAACTCAACACCGCCTACCTCCGCGCCGTAGCCGCCGCCGCGCCCGAGCGCGTGAAGTTCGAAATCATGGGCTACACTCCCGAGCGCAAGCCGCTCGTCCTGCTCACGATCACCGCCCCGCAAAACCACGCGCGCCTCGAGCAGATCCGCGCCGAGCACCTCGCGCTCTTCGATCCGGCGAAAAACGCCGCGCTCGACGTCGCGCAGATGCCCGTGGTCGTCGATCTCGGTTACAGCATCCACGGCAACGAGCCGAGCGGCGTGAACGCCATGCCGCTCGTCGTCTACTATCTCGCCGCCGCGCAGGACGCGAAAGTCGCCGAGTTGCTCAAGCACTCCGTCGTACTCGTCGAGGCGCAGCGCAATCCCGACGGCGGCGATCGCGCCGCCCAGTGGTTCAACCAACACCGCTCGCTCGGCGCGCCTTCGATTGACCCGCTCGACCGCGAGCACAACGAGGCGTGGCCGCGTGGCCGGTTCAACCACTACTGGTTCGACCCGAACCGCGACTGGCTCCCGCTCGTGCACCCCGAGGCGCAGGCGCGCGCCGCGCTGTTTCACCGCTGGCGACCGAACCTCCTCACCGACCACCACGAGATGGGCACGAACGGCACGTTCTTCTTCCAGCCCGGCGTGCCGACGCGCAACAACCCCAGCTCGCCCGCGAAGGTTTTCGAGCTCACCGCCAAGGTCGCCGCGTTTCACGAGCGCGCGCTCGATGGCAAAGGCATCTTCTACTACAGCGAGCAGGGCTTCGACGATTTCTACCCGGGCAAGGGTTCCACGTATCCCGACCTGCACGGCACGATCGGCATTCTCTTCGAGCAAGCCAGCGCGCGCGGCCACGCGCAGGAGAGCGAGAACGGCGTGCTCACGTTCGCCTTCGCGATTCGCAATCACGTGCTCTCGTCGCTCAGCTCGCTCGACGCGTCTGTCGCGCTTCGCACGGAGCTGCTCGGCCTGCAAAAAGATTTCCCGCGCGAAACCGCCGAGCTCGCCGCGAAGAGCAAGGTGAAGGCCTACGTTTTCGGCGACGACGGCGATCCGGCGCGCGCGTGGGCGTTCCTTTCGCTGCTCGCGCAGCACCACATCGAAGTGCGTCCGCTCGCCGAGGACGTCGCGGCCGACGGTCGCACCTTCAAGCGCGGCGCGGCGTGGGTCGCGCTGACGAACCAGCCGCAATTCCGTCTGCTCACCGAGATGTTCGTGAAACGCACCACGTTCGAAGACCCGGTGTTCTACGACGTTTCGGCGTGGACGCTCCCGTTCGCCTACAATCTCCCTTACGCCGAACTCGACCGCGCGCCCGCCGCCGGCGAGCCGATCGGCGCGCCGGAATTTCCCGCCGGCAAACTGGTCGGCGGTCACAGCAACTACGCCTACCTTTTCAACTGGAACGGCTACTTCGCCCCGCGCGCGCTGCAGCGGTTCCACGCGGCCGGGGTGCGCGTGAAAGGCCTCACGTCGCCGCTCGAAGCGATCGACGCCGACGGCGCGCGCCATGCGTTCGGCTACGGCGCGATTCTCGTGCCGGTCGGCCAGCAACCCGAGCGCGCCGCCGCGATCCGCGCGGTGATCGACACGATTGTGAAGGAGGACGCGCTCACGGTTTACGCGTGCAGCACCGGCTTGACGCCAAAGGGTGTGGATTTCGGCAGCGCCTCGTTCGTGACGCTGCCCGCGCCGCGCGTCGCGCTGATTTGCGGCGGCGGCGTGGACCCACACGACATCGGCGCGGCGTGGCACGTGCTCGATCAACGCGTCGGCCTCACGCCGACGCTCCTCGACGTGGCGCAACTCGGCCGCGCCGATCTCGCGCGCTACACGACGATCGTGTTCGCCGATGGCCGCTATGACGACGAGGTGAGCGACGCCACTGTCGCGAACCTGAAGCGGTGGGTTCGCGAAGGGGGCACGCTTGTCCTGATGGGCCGCGCTGCGACTTGGGCGGTGAAGAAGGAGATCGCCGCCCTTGAGTTCGCCGGCGGTCGCGCGCCCGACGTCGCCCCCACGACCGGCGGTCGCAATCAGCAAGTCGCGTCCGCCGACGAGCGCGGCGGCGCCGCGCGCCAGGCCTATGCCTCCGCGGGTGACCGCGAGGCGCAGAAGTTGATCGCCGGCGCGGTGGTGGCGGCCTCGATCGATCCGACGCACCCGCTCGGCTACGGCTTCAGCGACGAGCGCGTGTCGTTCTTCCGGAAAAACGCGATCTTCCTCAAACCCGCGAAGTCGCCCTACGAAACGCCCGCCGTCTACACGGCGAAGCCGCTCCAATCCGGTTTCATCTCCGAAGCGAACCAGACCGCGCTCGCGAACACCGCGGCGCTCGTCGCGCTCGCGGTCGGTCGCGGCGCGGTGGTGGCGATGCCCGACGATCCGAACTTCCGCGGCTTCTGGTATGGCGGCAACCGCGTGTTCTTTAACGCGATCTTCTACGGCAGCGCCATCCGCCCGCCCGGGATGGGCGACGGCGGAGACGAGGCACACGCGCACTGAGCCGAGCCGCTCACGAAAATTGTGGTGCATGCAGGCTGCCTGTTGCCGCAGGCACGGCGACAAACGAGCGCGTTGAGGTCAACGCGCTCCACCTCGGCGGTCATAGGCCGCTGCTACAGGGCGAAAGAAAAAGCGCACTGAGGCGGAGTGATGCAGTTGCTGTAGGGCCGCCGCTTGTCGGCGGGCCGCTTCTCGAGCGCCGCGCGGCTCGGCGACAAGCGCCGGCCCGACAGACCGTGCGGTTTGAGAGCCGCTCACGGTTTTCGTCCCGCGGATCGGCCTCGCGGGAGTTCGTTTCCCCCCACGTCCTCCGCGGAATCGTTGGACGGGCAAAATAGACGCGGCGGCGGTGCGCCGACCGCCAACGAGCCCGACAAAAAATTGCAAGCGCCGCGGGGCGAGGAGCTTTCGGCGCTCGTGGCGCCGCGCGCGCGCAACAGATGCGCAGACTTCGCCCATCGGCGCGCACCTTTGCACACAGTTGGGGGTTGAGCGGCGGGGACGGCTGGATTGAATGCGCTTTCCTGCCCCCGCAGGTCTCACCTCTCATCCATTTCAACCTCTCTACCACGCATGAAAGAACGCATCGGTATCGTTACAGGTGGCGGCGATTGCCCCGGATTGAACGCCGTGATCTACGCCGTCGTGAAGGCCGCCGACCGTCGCGGCTGGGAAACGCTCGGCATTTACGGCGGCTTCGACGGCCTCCTCTCGCCCGTCCAGGCGCGTCCGATGAATTACCAGGAGATGGACGGCCTCCTCTATCTCGGCGGCACCGTGCTCGGCACGTCCAACAAGGGCCGCTTCGTCGCCAAGGCCGGCCACGGCGAAAAACGCGAGATCGATCCTGCCGTCCTGGCCGAGGCCAAACGCAATTTCGACGCGCTCGGCCTCCGTGCGCTCGTGGTCGTCGGCGGCGACGGCTCGCTCTCCATCGGCCTCCAGTGCATGGGCGCCGGCATCCCGATCGTCGGCGTGCCGAAGACCATCGACAACGACATCGACGGCACGAGCGTGACGTTCGGCTTCGACTCCGCGGTGTCGTTCGCCACCGACGCGATCGACCGCCTGCGCACGCACGCGCAGAGCCATAATCGCGTCATGGTCGTCGAAATGATGGGCCGTTACGCCGGCTGGATCGCGGCCCACTCGGGCATCGCGGGCGGCGCGAGCGTCGTGCTCATCCCGGAGATCGAATTCACCTACGAAAGCATCGTGCGCAAGATCGTCGAGCGCGAGGCCGAGGGTAAGCACTTCACGATGGTCGTCGTGGCCGAGGGCGCCCGCCTCAAGGGCGGCGACTTCGTCACGCACGCCGGTCCCGAGGAAAAGAACCGCGAAGCCCGCCTCGGCGGCGTCAGCGCGATCCTGGCCGACGAGATCGGTCGCCGCACCGGCAAGGAGACGCGCAACTGCGTGCTCGGTCACCTCCAGCGCGGCGGCGTGCCCACGACGTTCGACCGTCTGCTCTGCACGCGCTTCGGCGCTCACGCGGTGAACCTCATCGACGAGGGCAACTACGGCCAGATGGTCGCCTCCCGCGCTCCCGACATCATCTCGATCCCGATCGCCGACGCCGTCGGCAAGCTCAAGACGGTGCCGCCGGACGGCGACTTGATCCGCTGCGGTCGCGCCCTCGGCATTTGCTGGGGCGACTGAGCGCCGCGGCACGGCGTCGTTTTTTCGACGAAGACGGAAAAAGCCACGACGAACGCGGGCCCGAGTCCGGCCAAGTCCGCCGCGCTTGCGGCGGACGTGCCTGTCGCGTCCGTTCCGGGGCTTGCCTTCCCGGTGCGCCCGGGGTTTACGACCGCCGTGTCTGCACCACGACGGCATAACTGGCTTTTCATCTTCGGCGTGTGGACCGCCGTCGGCGTCCTGCTGTCGCTCCAGACTTACATCAGTCTGTCGCACATGCCCGACTCGCCGCGCGGGCACGTGGTGTTGTGGGTCGCGCAAATGTATCGTGCGTGGCTTTGGGCGCTGCTCACCCCGGCGCTGTTCATGCTGCGCCAGCGTCTGCACGAGCGGCACCAGAGCATCGTCCTGCGCGGCGCGTTGCACGTGCTCGCGGCGCTCACGCTGCTCGCGTGGTGCAACATCGTGCGCCTGTGGGCGCTGAACGTGACGTTCGGCTGGTGGCATGTCGAAGACTACGGCGTCGACGCGATCTGGGGCATGCTCAGCGCGCGTTCGTTCATCGATTTCTACATCTACTGGATCGTCGTCACCGCCGACTACGTCCGCGACCTCGTCAACCACAAGGTCCAGACGACGCTGCGCGAGGAGCAACTGCACACGCAGCTCGTCCGCGCCGAGCTCGCCGCGCTGAAGCAGCAGGTGCAACCGCACTTCCTCTTCAATTCCCTCAACGCCATCTCGTCGCTCATGCGCGAAGGCGACTCGAAGAAAGCCGTCGAAGCCATCGCGCTCCTCTCCCAGCTCCTCCGCCAGCTCATGGCCAACGGCGGCCGCCAGGAAATCGAACTCTGGCGCGAGCTCGACTACGCGCAGTGCTACCTCTCGGTGGAGAAAGTGCGCTTCGAGGAGAAACTCATCACCGACTTCGACGCCGACGAGGATTGCCTCAACGCCCTCGTGCCCACGCTCATTCTTCAGCCGCTCGTCGAGAACGCCGTGAAGCACGGCATCGCGCAGCGCCGCAATCCCGGTCGCGTGCGCGTGACCGCGCGCCGCGTGGGCGAGGACCGGCTGCGCCTCGAGGTGTTCAACGATCCCGCCGAGGGCGGCCGCAAAGCCGACGAGCGCGACAACCACGGCATCGGCCTGCAAGCGACGCGCGCGCGCCTCGAACGCGCGTTCGGCCCGACCCACCGCCTCGAATACGATCTCAGCAACCCCGAAGGCTGCCTCGTGAGCATCGAGCTGCCCCTGCAAGCGGCCGGCCTTCCCAGCCACGCCTGACCCCATGGAAAAAATCCGCGTCCTCATTGTCGACGACGAGCGCCCCGCCCGCCGCGCCCTGCGCACCCTGCTCGAAAACGAGAGCGACATCGAGATCGTGGGCGAAGCCACGGACGGCGAGCGCGGCATCGAGATGATCCGCAAGCTCCGTCCGCACCTCGCGTTCCTCGACGTGCAGATGCCGATCCTCACCGGCCTCGAGATGCTCAACAAGCTGCCCGCCGGCGAGCGGCCCGAGATTATTTTCGTCACCGCCTACGACGAGTTCGCGCTGCGCGCGTTCGAGCTGCAAGCGATCGATTACCTCGTGAAGCCCTACAGCGACCAGCGTTTCCACACGGCGCTCGATCGCGCGAAGCGCCGCATCCGCGCCGGCTCCTTCGGCGCCACCGAGCAGGCGCTCCGCGCGCTCCTGGAAAAATTGCAGAGTGCGGCGACACCGGCCCCGCAAGCGCCCGCGCCGGGCGCGGTGGATTTCTCGCGCCTCGTCGTGAAGGCCGACGGCCAGCTCCATTTTCTCAACCAAGCCGACATCCGCTGGGTGGAAGGGCAGGGCGACTTCGTGAAACTGCACCTGAAGGAGCGCGGCCTGATGGTCCGCATGACGCTCACGAAGATCGAGGAGATGCTCGATCCCGAGCTCTTCGTCCGCATCCACAAGAGCACGATCGTGAACCTGAACTGCGTGCGCCGCGTGATGCCGATGCTCGCGCGCAGCCACGGCATGGAACTCGACGACGGCACGGCGCTCCCCATCGGCCCGAGCTACCGCGGCGTGCTGGACCGGCTGAAGTAAAGGCATTCGCGCCTGCCCGCGAGCGCCCCTGGAGCGGCGGTCTACGACCGCCGGGAGACGCGGCTGCGTTCCCCGAACGCGCCGTGCTCGCCCTGCCCGACGTAGCAGCCGACGTGAGGAGGCTGAGCGCACGGCATCACCCCCGGCAGCCTCCCGGCGTTCGCCGCCTGACGTCGACCGTTCCGGCGCGCGCGTGCATCAACCTATTGGAGCTCGCCCAATAGACTGACGTGCAATTTGTCGGTGGTAGGGCGGAGCGGCCCGCTCCGCCGCGAGCGTGTTGCGGTTGTCGCGGCGCACCGGGCCGGTGCGCCCTACCCGGCAGCCTGATCGGCGAGACTCAATAGAAAGCGCAGTTGAACCGCTGATTTTCACTGATGAGCGCTCATCGAAGCAGACTTGCATCGCCGCGATCGCCCACCTGCCAGGTGAGCTACCTCACGCGGCGCTTTTTCGGCCTTCTCATTCATCGGTGTGCATGAGTGTTCATCAGTGGTTAATCTTCTGCGGAATTTAGGATCAATTCTGGTCCGCGTGCGCGTTCGCCGGCGGCAACTCGTCCCGCGGAGAGCGCCGCGGCGCCGCTTCTTCGTTTCTTGTCGTGCGCGCGCGGCACTTCGCCGCGCTTGGCGGAGATTTCACCGCGTTCGTCGTAGCGCGCGCAGGGTGAATCGACACCGCGTTGTCCGCTGACGCGCACCGGAGTTCAATGCGAGATGCCGCCGTGCGCCCTGCGCGCGCGGCCACCAACCAAACTATGAACATCCACACCTCGCATCCCTCGCGGATGGCGGGCGCCTCGGTTTTGAGCGCGCTGATCGCCGTCCTCGCCGCGGCTCCTGGGTTTGCCCAGACGAGCGACGCCCAGAAGCAGGACGAAACCGTCAAACTCCAGCAATTCGAAGTCACCGGCTCGCGCATCCGCCGCGTCGACGCGGAGACGCCGAGCCCGGTCGTGCGCATCACGTCGGAAAGCCTCCAGTCCACGGGTTTCTCGACGGTCGACGACGCGCTCCGCGCCATGCCGTTCAACACGGGCGCTTCCATCACGCCGCTGAGCTCGAGCACCGGTTTCGCTTCCGGCACCTCGACCGTCAACTTTCGCGGTCTCGGCAACAACAACACGCTCGTCCTTATCAACGGCCGTCGTGCGGCTCCGTCGGGCGCGGGCACCTTCAACGGTTTCCAGACGGTCGTCGACCTCCGCCAGATTCCTGCCTCCGCGGTCGAAGCCATCGAAATCGTGAAGGACGGCGCCTCGGCCATCTACGGTTCCGATGCGGTCGCGGGCGTGCTCAACATCAAGTTGAAGCGCGACTACACCGGCGTCGGCGTCGATGTCTCCGTCGGCAACACCTTCGGCAACGACTCGCTCGAAACCTCCGCCTTCATCATCGCCGGCGCTCGCACCGACAAGACGAGCATCACCGCGATGGCGGACATCTATAAGCGCAACGCGATCGCCGACCGCGACTACTCGTGGTCGCGCACCGCCGACATCCGCAACAACACGAGCGGAACCGGCCAAGTCGAAACCGACGATGCCGACACGACCATCACCGGCATCGACTGGCGCTCCTCGAGCACGTTCCCGTCCCGTTTCTTCCTCCCGGGCACGAACACGATTCGCACCTACCTGAACCCGACGACCGACCCGCAGGCGGCCAACGCCGTGGCCGTTTCCCGTGCCACCGGCGCCGGCCTCTACGACTTCCAGCAAGACACCTGGCTGTCGCCCGAGCAGGCCAACTTCGGTTTCCAGCTCTACGTGAACCATGACTTCACGGACAAGATCAGTGGCTTCGCCGACCTGTTCTACCGTCGCATCACCGCGACCAATCACGCCGCTCCTTCGCCGTTCACCACGACTGACAAGGGCGCCGGCACCAACGGCCGCCTCGTCGTCGCTGCCGACAATCCCTACAATCCGTATGGCACGCGCTATTTCGGCTCCGCCGGGCAGACCATCGAACTCAGCACCTTCCGCCTCGTGAACGCCGGTGCGCGCGTCAACGACACCTCATCCGATTACCCGCGTCTCGTTGCCGGTCTCAAGGGCGTGCTGCCCAACGATTGGGCGTGGCAGGCCTCCGCGATGTATGCCCAAGGCAGTTTCTACAACGCCTCGCCCGGCACCGCGTTCGATAGCCGCGTCCAGGAAGCGCTCAACGGCGTCGTCATCAACGGCCAGAAACGCTACGCCAACCCGTTCGGCGCCGAAGATCCGCTGATCACGGACTACTACTCCGGCAGCAACCCGACGAAGACCACCTTCACGAGCAACATGTATGAGCTCAGCGCCAACGGCGAACTCTTCGATCTGTCCGCGGGCAAGGTCGGCGTCGCGGTCGGCACCGAGTTCCGCAAGGAAAACATCGTCGACGTTCGCACGCTCGAAAACGAAAACGGCAATGTGGTCGGTGGCTCCGAAGGCTTCGGCTACACCGGCAAGCGCAACGTCACCTCGCTCTACTCGGAGTTGAGCGTTCCGATCCTCGCCAAGAACTCGCCGATCGGCGCCGTCGAGGCGCAGCTCGCCGCGCGTTACGAGGACTACTCGGACTTCGGCACCACGACCAAGCCGAAGGTCGCCATCGCCTACCGCCCGACCAAGTGGCTTATGCTCCGCGGCTCCTATTCGCAGTCGTTCCGTGCGCCGGACCTCCAGTATCTCTACAGCGCCGGCTCCGTGAGCTTCACTTCGAGCGCGGTGTTCGATCCGCGCCGTCCCGATCAGCCGTCGGCTCAGATCAAGACGCTCGGCAAGGGCAATCCGGATCTCCAACCCGAAGAGACGAACACCAGTTCGATCTCGACCGTGATCGAAGTGCCGACCGGTCCGCTCAAGGGCCTCACGATGGAAGCTGGCTACTTCAAGTTCGATCAGAAGAGTCTGATCACGCGCGACAGCGCGACGTTCACGCTGAACAACGAACTCACGCTTCCCGCCGGCCGCGTCGTGCGCAAGCCGCTCACCGCCGCCGAAGCCGCCGCCGGTTATACGGTCGGCATCATCGATTACGTGAGCACCGATTGGTATAACTCTAGCAAGCAGCTCTACGAAGGCTACGACTTCGGCATCTCCTACACCTGGAAGACCGCCAAGCTCGGCCAGTTCCGCTTCGGCGCTGAGGCCACTTACGTCGCCACGTTCGAGCGCGAGAATATCAATTCGCTCGGCGTCTCCTCCGTCACCGACCTCGATGGCACCGACGGTTCCGCCCTCTGGCGCGGCAACTTCACTGCCGCCTGGAAGAAAGGCGACTGGGCCGCCTCCGTGTTCGTGAACTATCTCGGCGAGATGCCCTCCAGCACGATCGTCTCCGGCTACATCACGCCGAAGCAGGAGCAGCAGTTCATCGTGAATCCGCAGGTCAGCTACGCCGGGTTCTGGAAGACCCGTATCACCGTCGGTGTGCGCAACGTCTTCAACGAAGATCCCCCGCGCTACCTTCCCGCCAGCCAGGGCTACAACGCCGGCATCGCGATTATCGAGCCGCAGTTCTGGTATGTCCGCGTTTCGCGCGAGTTCTGATTTGTTTGTTGTCAGTGTGTGTTAAATCGAGCCGGGCGCTTCACCGCCCGGCTCTTTTTTTGCCCCGACATTCATCCGGCAACCGGCCCGCTTCGTCGGAGACCGCAGGCGATTCGTCGAAAAAACTCTCACCATCGCGCCCAGTCCGGCTATATTCCCGGCATGTCGCGGTGCCGGTTGCTGGTTTCGCTCACGGTCGCCCTTCTGGGCGTTGCGACGGCGCGTGCGGGTAGCTGGGAATCCGCCTTCTGGGCCAGACGGCTGCTCGGCCACGAAACTTGGTCGCGCGTCGTGCACGTCGAGAACGCCGCGCCCACGCACCGCTACCCGGCCGAGTTTCATGCGCTGGTATTCGAGTTCGAGGGCATCCTGTGGTTCTACACCGAGACCGAGGGCACCCAGAGTCTCTCGCAAAAATTCGGTCAGGTCGGCGAGGACAAGCAGAACATTCCTGCCCTGGTCCGCGCGCTGTATCCGGGATTCGACCAGGTCGTCGACACGACCGGTGACGAGCCGCCCCTGAATTTGCTCCGCAACAACAAGCTCCCGCGCGGCTGTTTTCTCTACTGCCTGCTGGATTGGCGTCGGCTCGAGGAACTCAGCCCGCCGCGCCACGGCCAACTCCTCACCTATTACGTCAACAGCCCAGACGGTCCCGTGGGTCACACCATCCTGTTCTACCAATACGGAAGGAAGCACTACCTCTACGACCCTGCCGACGTGGAGGTCGAACGTCTGCTGCACGGCCCGCCGCCGCTCGATCCGCTCGAAGCCGCGCACGCGTTTGCTCGCAAAGCCTCCGCCGGTGTGCCGATCAGCGCCGTGCTGCTCGATGTCCACCGCACGGGCATTCGGGTGAAGGAGCCGATCTTCCGCAAGCGCGCCGCGGAGCCGGCGCTCGTCGTCAGCTCGACGCCGTAGCCGCGTGGCGTCGGTCGGGTGCGCCCCAAACGCGGCTTTACTCGCCGCGCGCGCCGCCAATGCTCCACGCACACCTCTCGCTCATGCACGAAGTCCTGCGCAACACCCTCGCCGCCCTCGCCGGCGCTCTCACCGGCATGCTGCTGATTTTCGCGATCCAAGGCATCAGCCAGCGCGCATTCTATCCGTTGCCGCCCGAATTGAACACGCGGGACGCCGCTGCGATGGCCGCGTATTTCAAAGCGCTCCCCGTCGGCGCGTTTCTCTTCATGTTGCTCGGCTACTTCGTCGGCGTCGCGGTGGGCGCGCACGTCGCCGGCCGCTTCTCCTTCGATGGTGGCCCGCGCCAAGCGGTCATGGTCACCGGCCTCTTCTTCATCGCCTCGCTGATGAATCTCGTTGCGATGCCGCATCCCGTCTGGTTCTGGTTCGCGAACCTCGCGACCGTCGTTTTCGCCGGCTGGCTCGGCATCAAGCTCCTGCCTAAACGCGCCGCGACGCCGTAGGTCCGGCTTCAGCCGGACCCGCTCGGTGTGGCTCGCGGCCAAGTTCGCGAGCGAGTCTCTCCCCTGCCGCCTGAAGCCGGTTCTCCCGCGCGCCGAGTCGTTTTTGTAGGGGCGCAGTCTCGCGGCGCCCTCGAACCGTCGCACCCCAAGAGCGCCGCGAAACTGTGCCGCACCTCCGAAACGTGATCCGCGACCATCCGCGTGATCCGCGGCCGTCTCCCCTGGAAAACGTCCGCCCGCGGCGCGCGCCTCACTCGCGACCCGCCCGACGCGAGGATCCATTCTCCGGCAACGATGCGCCCTGTCCCAGCGTTGCACGCGTCACGCGCTCCGCTAGCATGCGCGCCATGGCAACGATCCTCGGCATCGATGTCGGCTCCTCCTCGGTCATCGCGGGCATCCTCCGCGGCAAAACCGTCCTCGCGGAATCTCCGCGCGCGTTCTTCAAATCCCGCTGCGACGGCCCGAAGGTCGAGGTCGCCCCCGACGAACTCCTCCGCGCCGTCCGCCACGCCATCGCCGGACTGAACGGCGCAGCGAAAACCGTCGACGCCATCCACCTCGCCGTGATGTGCCCGGCCTGGGTCGCGCTCGACGCGAAGGGCAACGCGCTCACGCCGATCGTCACACACCAGGATCGCCGCAGCGTCGCCGAGGCCGAAGAAATCGAAGCGCGTTTCGGCGCCGACGCGCACCTGCACACCTGCGGCTGCCGCCCGTTTCCCGGCGGCATCAGCTCGACGACCTGGGCGTGGTTTCAAAAGCACGAGCCGCAACGCCTGCGCCGCGCCGACCTCGTCGGCCATCTCAACACGTTTCTCCACCGCCGCCTCACCGGCGCGCGCGTCACCGATCCGTCGAACGCGTCCTTCACCGGCCTCTACCGCACGCTCACGCTCGACGGCTGGAGCGACGAACTCTGCGCCAACCTCGGCGTGCGCAAAAAACTCCTGCCCGACGTGCACGACGCCGACCGCATCGGCGGTCGCATCACGCCCGAAGCCGCGCGAGCCTTCGGCCTGCGCGCCGGCACGCCGATGCTCGTCGGCCTCATGGACGGCAGCGCCGGCATGATCCTCGCCGGTGCGAAAGTCGGGCAGCTATTCAATGTCACCGGCTCGACCGACGTGCTCGCGCTCTGCACCGACAAACCGAAACCGCACCCGCGCCTTCTCACGCGCGCGCTCGGCATCGAGAAAAAATTTCTCCACGTCAGCACCCTCGCCGCCGTCGCCTCCGCGATCTATTGGGTGCGCGACCAGATGTGCCCCACGATGCCGATCGCGGAATTTCAGGCGGAATTCCGCCGCCTTGCCAAACTCGGCCCGAAAGCGTCGGGCTCCGTGCGCTTCGAACCCTACCTGGCGGGCGAGCGCACGAGTATCGTCCAGCGCCAGGGCGCCTTCACCGGCCTCACGCTCGCCAGCACGCGCGAGCAAATGCTTTCCGCGATCGTCGAAAGTCTGATCCGCGCCAGCGCAGATCGCCTGCCGCTCCTCGCTGCGACCGGAACGCCGCTGCTGCACAACGTCGCAGTTTCCGGCGGTGCCGACCGCCTCGACGTGATCCTGCGCCGCGACTGGCCAGGCAAGTGGACGTTCCGCGCCGTCACCGACGCGACGATGCGCGGGCTGGCGATGCTCGAGCCGAAGGAGATTTGACGGAAAACAGTCGCAGCGTGCAGTAGAGCCGGTCTGTGACCGGCCTAATGGGCATTCGCTCGCGAGTATTGGCCCCGAGTGGTGCGCCACACGCCGGTCAGAGACCGGCGCTACGTCGAACCCACGTCCGCGGAAATTGTAGGAGCGGCTTTACGCCGCGATTGTTGCGGTGCGCACGCCGCGCCCGGATCGCGGCGTAAAGCCGCTCCTACATCAGGCAGCCCCGCCAGACTGATGGCGCGTTCACGCGCTCACTCCGTCGAATGCCGCCTCACCGGACACGTCGGTGCACCGGGCACATGGTAGGGCGAGTCGTCCCGACGAGCCGTCGCCACGTTCGCGGCTCGTCGGGGACGACTCGCCCTACCTTCTCATCGCAACCTCACGCCCGCTCCGCATACAGCCGCCAGAGCGCTTGCGTGCCGCAATCTTCCCAGCCGCGTGCGGCGACTTCGTCGTAGAGCTTTTTCGCCGCGACGAGGCCGGGCAGATCGAGCTTCAGCTCCGCGGCAGTCTCGAGCGCGAGCTTCATGTCCTTGATGAAATGCTTCACATAGAAGCCCGGCGCGAAATCCCCGCGCAGCGCGCGCGGACCGAGCACGTTCATCGCCGTGCTGCCGGCCGCGCCGCCGCCGATGCTTTCGAGCACGCGCGTCGGGTCGAGGTCCGCCGCTTTGGCGAACGTCAGCGCTTCGCACCACGCCATCATGTTCGAAGCGATCGCGATTTGGTTCGCGAGCTTGCAGAGCTGGCCGGCGCCGGGGCCGCCGTGCAGCGCGATATTTTTTCCCATCAGCTCGAACAACGGCCGCGTGCGCGCGAACGCCGCCTCCGCGCCGCCGACGAGAATTGCCAGCCGCGCCTCGCGCGCGCCGACGTCGCCGCCGGTCACCGGCGCGTCGAGCGCGAGCAAGCCTTTCGCCGCGGCGGCCTCGGCGATGCGACGTGCGAGCGTGGGGCTCGACGTCGTCATGTCGACGACGACCGTGCCGGGCTTCGCGTGCGCGAGGACGCCTCGCGGGCCGAAGTAAGTCTCTTCCACGTCGCGCGGGAAGCCGACGATCGTGAACACGAAGTCCGCCTGTGCCGCTGCGCTGCCGGGCGCGTCGTGCCACGTGGCGCCGGCGTCGAGCAGCGTCTGGGCTTTTGCTTTCGTGCGGTTGTGCACGTGCAGCGTGTGACCGGCTTTCTGGAGGTGGCCCGCCATGCTGCGGCCCATCACGCCGGTGCCGATGAATGCGATCGAGTGCGTCGACATGCCGCCAACGAACCAAGTTGCGCGCGAGACGCCAAAGGAAAATGCGGCGCAGTCGCGGCGGCGGAGGGGGCGGAAAGCACCGCGCTGCCCCGAGCCCACGCTCGCGGGAACTGTAGGAGCGGCTTTACGCCGCGATTGGTTGCGTGGCGGATGCCGCGTTCGGATCGCGGCATAAAGCCGCTCCTACAAAAAGGCGGTCGTGCTTGCTTCGGTTCGCCGCGCGGCCTTTTCCGCGTGGACGCATCGCGAGCCGCGCCGCACAGTCGCGCGCATGCTCGTGCTTAATGCACTCGCTCCGGTTTTTCTCATGATCGCGCTCGGCGCGTGGATGCAGCGCAGCGAGTTCGTGTCGGCGAATTTTCTGCGTGAGGCGAATCGCGTCACTTACTGGCTCGGGTTGCCGGCGTTGCTGTTCAGCCAGCTCGTAGCGTCGCTGCATCGGGCGGCGGGGGCCGAGAAATTGCTCGCGGCGATGGGGCTCGTGCTGGTGGCGGGCATCGTCGCGGGCTACGTCGTGGCGATGCTGTTGCGCGTGCCGGGCGCGGCGATGGGGACGTTCGTGCAAGGCGCGTTTCGCGGTAATCTGGCGTTCGTGGGCCTGCCGATCGTGTTCGCGCTGCCGAATGTGCCGGTGCTCGACGGGCTGCCGCTGCGCTCGGCGGCGATCCTCGTCGTGGCGCCGACGATGGTCGTCTACAACCTCGGGGCGGTTGTGGTGCTCGTGGCGAGTCAGCACGCGTTCGGCTGGCGCGCGATGAAACCGATCGTGAAGCAGCTTGCGGTGACGCCGCCGCTGCTGGCGACGCTGGCGGGCATCGGGTTTGCCGTCATGGGCTGGACGCTGCCGCACGTGATCGCGCAGACGATGGAGGCGCTCGGCGAGATGGCGCTGCCGCTCGGTTTGCTCGGCGTGGGTGGCTCGCTCGTGACGGCGCGTTTCGGCGCGGCGTGGCGCGCGCCGGTGGCGTCGGCGCTGGTGAAGACGATCGGCGGTCCGCTTTTCGCGTGGGGCGCGGCGCGCGTGGTCGGGCTCGGTGCGGCGGAGACGAGTTTGCTGATGATCCTGGCGGCGTCGCCGACGGCGATCGTTTCCTACACGATGGCGGTGGAGATGAAGGGCGACGAGCAACTCGCCTCGATGACGATCGTGGCGAGTGTGCTGACGTCGCTCGTGGCGCTCGCGGGGTGCGTGGCTTGGCACGCTGCGCATGCCGGTTGAAATTCGGCGCGCTGCGCGCGCCGGTTTAGGTTTAGGGTTTGGGTTGAAGTGGCGGAGCGGCGAGGGAGGGCGCGTGGTCGCTGCGCGCCAGCGCCGGTTGACTTCAACTTAAACTTCCACTGGCGCCGCGCTACGGCGCGGGCTACTGGGGCGCGGCGTGAAGCGTCTCTGCCGCGCAAGGAGCGGCGATATTATATCGCCGTTCCGAAAGGCGGACGGCGCACCGTTCGCGTGCGCGAGCAGGGCCGTGTGGCTTCACTTCAACTTAAACTTCCAACTTGAACGGGCGCCGCGTCACGGAATCCGCAGCACCTGGCCGATGCGGAGCTGGCCTTGGGGGCCGATCAGGTCGCGGTTGGCGGCATAGATTTCCTGCCAGCGGCTGGGCGAGCCGTAGTAGCGCTGGCTGATCCTAGAGAGCGAGTCGCCCGCCTCGACCGTGTGCGTGCGGACGCTGGCCGCGGCGGCGGTGACGGCGGCGCGGCGAGCGGCGGGGTCGTTGGCGAGCGCGGCTTTCAGGCGATAATTTTCCTGCGCGAGCACGGCGTTCGTGCCCTGCAATTGCTGGAGCAGCGCGCGGGCCGACGCGAGTTCGGTGCCGGCTTGGCTGCTGCCGCGCTGCGTCGCGGCGAGGGCGTCGGTGAGGCGGGTGACTTCGGTTTGGGCGTTGTGCGCGGTGTCTTCGGCGGCGGCGAGACGGGCGGTAAGCGAGTCTTTTTCCGTGGTGAGCGTGCTGGCGGACTTCGCGGTGTTGGCTTCGAGCGCGTCGTAATCCTTCCGAAGTTGCGAGTAGCCGTTGAGCGCCGTGGCGAGTTTGTCTTCGGCGGTGGCGAGTTTCTCTTTCAGCTCGTCGACGTTTTCGGCGGGCGCGGAAGAAGTCGTTTGCGGCTGGGATTGCGCGACGGCGAGTTGGGCGCGGGTGGTGGCGAGGGCGGACTCGAGCTGGGCGACGCGACCGGAGAGATCAGGATAGGCCGGCGTGGTGTCGCGCGCGGCGGCGAGCTGCTGCCGGAGCGCGGCGACTTCGTCGCGCAGGTCGGGATAACTCGGCGCGGCCGGGCGGCTGGCGAGTTCCTGCGTGAGTTGCGCGACGCGGTCGCGCAGATCCGGGTAGGCCGGCGGCGCGTTGCGCAACGCGGCGACTTGCGCCTCGAGTTCGTTCACCCGCTCGCGCACGTCGGGATAGCTCGGGGCGGCGGGGCGGCTGTTCGCGGCGGCGAGTTGGGTTTCGAGTTCGGAGACGCGCTCGCGGAGATCGGGGTAACCCGGCGCGGCCGGGCGGGCGCTGGCGGCGGCGGTGGCGAGCTGTTGCTCGAGTTCGCTGACGCGCTCGCGGAGGTCCGGGTAGGCGGGCGCGGCGGCGAGTTGGGCGCGGGTCGTGGCGAGAGCGGACTCGAGCTGAGCGACGCGACCGGAGAGATCAGGATAGGCCGGCGTGGTGTCGCGCGCGGCGGCGAGCTGCTGCTCGAGCTGCGCGACTTTCTCGCGGAGGTCCGGATACGCAGGGGCGGCGGGGCGATTCGTGGCGGCGGCAAGTTGGTCCTGAAGCGTGCGATTCGCGGCGGTGAGCTTGTCGGAGCTTTCCTGCAAGATGTCGGCCTGCTGCTGGCTGCGGCTGAGCTGCGAGCGGACGGTGGCGAGGTCGTTTTCGAGGGTGGTCTTGGCGTTGGCGAGAGTCGTGGCGCGGGTGTCGAGGGTGTCGGCGCGGCGGTTGGCCTCGGCGAGTTGCGCTTCGAGGGCGGCGGCGCGCTCGCGCACGTCGGGATAGTTCGGCTCGCTCGGTCGCGCGACGAGTTGGGCGAGCTGCGTTTGGAGCTGGGCGACTTGCTCGCGGAGATCGGGGTAAGCGGGCGGCGCGTTGCGGAGCGCTCGGGCTTGCGCCTCGAGATCGGCGACGCGTTCGCGCAGGTCCGGGTAAGCGGGCGGGGCATTGCGGAGCGCGGTGACTTGGGTTTCGAGATCGCTGACGCGTTCGCGCAAATCCGGGTAGGCCGGCGCGCTCGGGCGGGCGTTGGCCGAAGCGAGCTGTTGCTCGAGTTCGCTCACGCGCGGGCGGAGGTCCGGGTAAGCCGGGGCGGTGGCGCGCGCGGTGGAGAGCTGGCTTTGCAGTTCGGCGACTTGATCGCGGAGGTCGGGATACGCGGGCGTGGCGTTGCGGGCGGCGGCGAGTTGTTGCTCGAGTTCGCCGACTTTGGCGCGGAGGTCGGGATAGGCGGCGGTCGCGGGGGCTTGCTTGAGCTGGGCGATCTCGGCGTTGAGTTCGTCGACGTGTTTGCCGAGGAGGAGCGCGGCGCTTTGGGCCTGCGCGAGCATTTTTTCGAGATCGGTGCGGTCGGTGTTGGACTTGGCGAGAGCGGAGCTGAGCTGCTCGTTGGCAGCGCGGGCGTTTTCGAGGTCGGCTTGGGCGCCCTGGAGTTCGCGCGTTTTTTGGAGGAGGGCGGCGTTTTCGACGGTGGCGTTGGGGCCGGGGGATTTCAGGGCGGCGATGGATTGGTTGGCGCGGTCGAGCTCGGCTTTGAGCTGCTCGGTCTGGCGGACGAGTTCGCCGATGCGCATCTCGGAAATGCGCGCTTGCTCCTGGTAGGCGCGGCTGGTCTCGCGGGCGTCGGTGACGTCGCGCTGGACTTGCGCGGCGAGTTTCTGGAGGCGTTCGCGATCGGCGCGGAGCGTGGCGACGTCGCCGGCGAGCTCGGTGATCTTGGCGGAGAGGGAATCGCGTTCGCGGCGGAGCTGCTCGACGTCGGGGGCGGGCGCGGCGGCGGCTTTGGTTTTCTCGAGGTCGGCTTTGAGTTGATCGGCTTCCTTCCAGGCGGCGGCGAGTTCGGTGCTGAGTTGTTGCTTGTCGACCTTGGCTTGGGCGAGTTCGCGTTCGACGGCGGAGGCGTCGGCGGTCGGTGTGCTGGCGCTGGACGGGGCGGCGGGAGCGGGTCGGCCGAGGGCGGCGCGGCGTTCGGCGAGGCGGGCCTTCGCGGCGTCGAGTTCGCTGGCGCTGAGTTGGGCGGTGAGACTGTCGAGCGCGCGGCCGCGGGCACCGTTTTCGAGCGCGAGGGAGAGCCAGACGTAGGCCTCGGCGCGGTCGACGGGCGTGTCGCGGCCCTCGGCGTAGGTGAGGCCGAGGTTGTATTGCGCGATGGCGTTGCCCTTTTCGGCCTTGGCGCGGAGCGCGGCGAGGTCGCCTTCGGCGGCGGAGAGGCCGGCGGTGAGCGCGGACGCGAGGAAGGCGTGGCGGAGGACGCGGGAGAGCTTCATGGCAAAAGTCAGTTGGCGACTTTTGCCGCAGCCGGGGGACCGCCGCAAGCCCCGCGGAGGCTCTGACGCGGAATATCAGCGGCGATTTACGCCGGCGCGCGCACGCGGCCGGGCGCCGGTCACTCGCGGGCCTGGCGGGCGGCGGCGAGAAGCTCGGGCACGGCGATGCGGACGCGGTAATCGGCGTTGGCGTGGACGAAGCGGATCGCGCCGTGACGATCGATCAGGAACACCGCGGGCTCGGGCAGCCAGCGCGCGTCGGGTTCGCCGGGGACGGGCGGGAGATCGATCTGGTAGTCGCGGTATTTCGCGACGGTCGCGGCGTCGACGCGGAAGGCCACGCCGAAGGCGGCGGAGGCGGCCATGTCGCGATCGGAGAGGAGGCGGTATTTCAAATGTTGTTTCTCGCTCGTGGTCTGGAGACCGGCGGGGGCGTCGGCGCTGATCGCGACGATTTGGTAGCCGAGTTGGAGGAGATCCTGCTCGGCGTCGGCGAGAGCGGCGAGGTGCTTGTTGCAATACGGGCACCAGCCGCCGCGGTAGAAAATGAGCACGGTGGGCTTGGCGGAGAGTTGCTGGCTCAGTGTCGTCTCGGTGCCGGTCATCGTGCGGATGACGGGATCGGGCGTGCGGCTCCCGACGGGGAGCGGACGCGTCGCATCGACCGAGGGCGCGAGCGCCGCGGAGGCGGCGAGGGCAGCGGCGGGGAAAACAGCGAAGAGGTGACGGAGTTTCATGCGCCCGTGGGAGCGCGGGCGCGGCGGAATTATTCCCGAGGGAACCAGCTCAGCGTTTCGCGTGGACCACGGCGGCTTGCCGACCGGCGGCTGGGTCGGCGGCTGGCTGGTGGCGGAGGCGCGGCTGAACGTTTGGCCGCTCTGCGGTGCCGGGCCGCGAGAAATGTAACTGCGGAGCCTCGTCCACCGTCGTCCTTGCTTCCGATAGTAAGCTAGCTTACCGGTTTCCGCCTGTGTCCGCCGTCCACGCCACCGATGCTCGTCGCATTTCGCTGTTGTTGTCCGACATCAACCGGCAGGTGCGGCGCGTCTTCGACCGCCGGGTGAAGCACCTCGGGCTCACGCGCGCGCAGTGGATGTTCCTCTTCTATCTCGGGCGCGAGCCGGGCCTCACGCAGAGCCAGCTCGCGGAGCTGATGCAGATGGAGAAAATCAGCGTCAGCCGCCAGGCCGAGCGCCTCGAACGCGCCGGCTGGATCGAGCGGCGCGACGATCGCGCGGACGCGCGGGCTTACCGACTTTATCCGACGGCGCGCGCCGGCCGCGTCGTCGCGAAACTCAACGACCTCGCCGACGAACTCCGCGCCGATTACCTCGAAGGCCTGCCCGCCGACCGCGTGCACGCGCTGATCGAGGACCTCGCGCGCATCCGCTCCAACCTCGTTCGCCTGCGCGGCGCCGATGCCGAGCGCAGCTCCTCTTCCGCATGAAAACGTCCGTCTTCCGCTTTGTTCATCGCGCCGCCGTGCCGGCGCTCGCGCTCGGCTTGCTCGCCGGTTGTGGCAAAAAAGATTCCGCCGCCCGCGCCGGTGGCGCGCCCGCCGTGCCGGTGCAGATCGCGAAGGCGGAGCGCGCCGACGTGCCGCGCTGGATCGAGTCGATCGGCAACGTGCAGGCGTTGCGCGCCGTGACGGTGAAGTCCCAAGTCGACGGCATCATCGCGACCGTGCACCTGAAGGAAGGCGACGACGTGAACGCCGGCGATCTCATCGTCACGCTCGACCGCCGGCCCTTCGAAAACGCCGTGCTCGTGGCCCGCGCCGCGCTCGCCACCGCGAAGGCGCAGGCGGAGCAGGCCCGCATCGACGCCGAGCGCTACTCGCACCTCGACCAGCAGTCGGCGATCTCGAAGGAGTCCTATGCGCAATACCTCACGCGCGCCGAGACGACGAAGGCCGACGTGCAGGCCAAGGAGGCCGCGCTCGCCAACGCGGAGTTGCAGCTCGGCTACACGCAAATCCGCGCGCCGTTCGCCGGCCGCGCCGGCCAACTGCTGCTGCACGAAGGCGCGCTCGTGAAAGCCAACGACGCGGGCACGTCGATCGTGTCCATCAACCAACTCGCGCCGATCGCGGTGAGTTTCACCGTGCCGGAGACGGCGCTGCCGCTCATCCGCGCGGCGATGAGCGACGACTCTGCGCGCGTGGCCGTCACCGAGCGCGCCTCGGGCGTGAAGCGCACCGACGGCAAACTCGGTTTCGTCGACAACGCCGTCGACGCGACGACCGGCACCGTGATGCTGAAAGCGTTTTTCGAAAACACCGACCGCGCGCTCTGGCCCGGACAATTCGTGCACGTGCGCACGCTCGTCGACACGACGCGCGGCGTCTTCGTCGTCCCGACGACCGCGGTGCAAACCACTCAGGACGGCTCGACGCTCTACGTCGTGAAGACAGACAAGACCGTCGAGCTGCGCCGCGTGAAGGTCGTGCGCACCGACGGTGACCGCACGCTGCTCGCCACCGGCGTGAACGACGGCGAGACCGTCGTCACCGACGGGCAACTGCGCCTGCTGCCGGGCGTGAAGGTCGACTTCGCCACGCTCGCGACCAACGAGACCCCGGGCGGCGGTTCCGCGCCGGCCCACGCCGCGCCGCAGGAGGACTGAGCCCAAAAGAGGAAGAAACCACGAATGAACACGAATACACACGAATCGCCGCAGCGATGCGATCGAGGGTGGAGCGCGTTGACCCCAACGCGCTTTTCGCGAACGAGGGCCGAACAGCGCGTTGGGGTCAACGCGCTCCACCTCAGGACGGCCTGCCGCACGAGGACTGAGCGATGAACCTCTCAGCTCTCTGCATCCGCCGACCGGTGATGACGACGCTGCTCACGGCGGCGCTCTGCATTTTCGGCGCGATGGCCTACAAGCTCCTGCCGGTCTCCGATCTGCCGAACGTCGATTTCCCGACGATCGTCGTCAGCGCGAGCCTGCCCGGCGCGACGCCCGAGACGATGGCCAGCGCCGTCGCCACGCCGCTCGAGCAGCAATTCGCCACCATCGCCGGCATCGACTCGATGACTTCGACCAGCTCGCTCGGGTCGACGTCGATCACCATCCAATTCTCGCTCGAGCGCACGATCGACGCCGCCGCGCAGGACGTGCAGGCCGCCATCGCCGCCGTGCAACGCCGGTTGCCCACGGACATGCCGGCGCCGCCGTCCTTCCGCAAAACCAACCCGGCCGACCAACCGATCCTCTATCTCGCGCTCGCGTCGCCGACGCTGCCGCTGTCGGTCGTCAACGAATACGCCGACACCATCCTCGGCCAGCGCATATCCACGGTCGACGGCGTGGCGCAGGTCCAGATCTTCGGCGCGCAAAAATACGCGCTGCGTGTCCGCCTCGATCCGCGCGCGCTCGCGGCGAAGGGCATCGCCCTCGAAGAGGTCCGCTCCGCGCTCGCGGCGCACAACGTCAATCTGCCGACCGGCGTGCTCGATGGTCCGCAGCAGGCAATGACGGTCGTCGCGACTGGTCAGCTCGCGACGAGCGGCGAATTTTCCAACATCGCGGTCGCCTATCGCAACGGCGCGCCCGTGCGCCTCGGCGAACTCGCGCAGGTGATCGACAGCGTGCAGGAGAACCGCGTCGCGAGCTGGTTCTACCGCAACGGCGCCGGCAACCGCTCCGTCGTGCTCGCGGTGCAACGCCAGCCGGGCACGAACACCGTCGAAGTCGTCAATCGCGTCCGCAAGCTGCTGCCGGCATTCAAGGCGCAACTGCCGGCCTCGGTGCAGCTCGACATCCTCGCGGATCGCTCGGAGAGCATTCGCGAATCGGTGAGCGACGTGCAGTTCACGCTCACGCTGGCCATCGCCCTCGTCGTGCTCGTGATCTTCGTGTTCCTGCGCAACGTCCGCGCGACCGTCATCCCCGGCATCGCGATCCCGATGGCGCTCGCGGGCACGTTCGTCGTGATGTATTTCGCGGGCTACACGCTCGACAATCTCTCGCTGCTCGCGCTCACGCTCTCGGTCGGCTTCGTCGTCGACGATGCGATCGTGATGCTCGAAAACATCGTCCGCTACACCGAGCACGGCATGCCGGTGCGCGAGGCGGCGTTCAAGGGCGCGAGCGAAATCGGCTTCACGATTCTCTCGATGACGCTGTCGCTCGTCGCGGTGTTCATCCCCGTGCTCTTCATGGGCGGCATCCTCGGGCGCCTGCTGCACGAGTTTGCGGTCACGATCACGGCGTCGATTCTCGTCTCGGGCGTGGTCTCGCTGACGCTGACGCCCATGCTGTGCAGCCGTTTTCTGAAGCCGCATCCGGTCGGCTCGGTGGAAAAACACGGCCGCGTCTACGAGGCGTTCGAGACCTTCTTCAATCGCATGCGCGATTTCTACGAGCGGACGCTGCGGTTCGCGCTGCGGCACCGGCTCGCCACGATCGGCGTCGCGGCGTTGATGGCGGTGCTGACGGTCGTCGTCGCGCGGCTGCTGCCGACGGGTTTCATCCCGACGGACGACACGGGCCAAATCTTCGCGTTCACCGAGGCGGCGCAGGACGTGTCGTTCGCCGAGATGACGCGGCACCAGCAGGCCGCGGCTGCGATCATCGCGAAGAACCCGAACGTCACGATGTTCATGTCCGCGATCGGCGGCGGCCCATCGGCGACGAACAGCAACCAAGGGCGCTTCTTCATCATTTTGAAAGATCGCCACCAGCGCGCACACGCGGCGGTGATAGCGCAGCAGTTGCGCCAGCAACTCGCGGTCGTGCCCGGTTTGAAAGTTTACCCGCAGCTATTGCCGCCGATCCGCCTCGGCGGTTCGCTCACGAAGGCGCTGTATCAGCTCACGCTGTTCGGCAGCGATCTCAACGAACTCTACGGCGCCGCGCGCAAGCTCGAGGGAAAAATGCGCGAGCTGCACGACCTGCAGGACGTGAACTCCGACCTGCAAATCTCCAACCCGCAGCTCCGCGTGGACATCAACCGCGATCGCGCCGCCGCGCTCGGGGTCACGCCGCAGCAGATCGAGGACGCGCTCTACAGCGCCTACGGCTCGCGGCAGGTTTCGACGATCTACACGCCGACGAATCAATACTACGTCATCATGGAGACGGCGCCGGAGTTTCAGAAGAGCCCGGAGGCGCTCTCGCTGATCTACATCAAGAACAAGACCGGCAAACTCGTGCCGCTCGAAACCGTCGCCGCGTTGCGTCGCGAAGTCGGCCCGCTCACTGTCAACCACCTCGGCCAGCTCCCCGCGGTCACGATCTCGTTCAACCTGCGCCCCGGCTACTCGCTTGGTGAAGCGACGGCTGTCGTCGGCGAACTCGCCCGCAAGGAACTGCCGGCGACGATCAGTTACGGTTTCCAAGGTTCGGCGCAGGCGTTCGCCTCGTCGACGAAGGGGCTGCTGCTGTTGCTCGTCGTCGCGGTGCTCGTGATCTACATCGTGCTCGGCATCCTCTACGAGGACTTCATTCACCCGCTGACGATTCTCTCCGGTCTGCCCGCGGCGAGCTTCGGCGCGCTGTTCACACTCTGGGCGTTCCGCGAGGAGCTGAACGTGATGGGCTATGTCGGCGTGATCCTGCTCATCGGCATCGTGAAGAAAAACGCGATCATGATGATCGACTTCGCGATCGCGAAAGAGCGCGAGCAGGGCGCGAGCTTCGTGGCGGAAGCGGCGATCTTCGAGGCATGTCTCGTGCGCTTCCGGCCGATCATGATGACGACCTTCGCGGCGCTCGCGGGCGCGGTGCCGATCGCGCTCGGCCTCGGTGCCGGCGCCGATTCGCGCCGTCCGTTGGGCCTGGCGGTCGTCGGCGGCCTCGTCGTCTCGCAAGCGCTGACGCTCTACATCACGCCGGCGATCTACGTCTACATGGACAAGTTCACGCGCTGGCTCGCGGCGCGGAGAAAGCCGGCCGCAGCGCACGCGATGGGTGACGAAGCGGAAGCGCCGGCGAAGTGAAGCGAGCGCGAATGCCTTTTTGTAGGAGCGGCTTTACGCCGCGATCCGGACGCGGCATGCGCCTCGCAGCCATCGCGGCGTAAAGCCGCTCCTACAATTCACGCGAACGTGGGCCTGGGGTAGCGCGGTGCTTTAGCCCGCGTTGAAGAGTTTTTTCAGCGCCGGCCGAAGCACCGCACTACCGGTGCCGCTCAGAACCGATAGCTCAGGCGCATGCCGCCGCCGACGTCGGGGCTCGCATCGGTGAAACCTTTTTGGCCGTAGACGAAGAGGCGCCAGCGGTCGTTGAGGTCGTGCGTGACGGCGACGGTCGCTTCGGTGCCGGCGTCGCCGCCGTCGACGACGCGCGAGCGCCAGTCGAGCGATGCGGTGAGCACCGTGCGATCGGAGGTGCGGAAGTGCGCACCGCCGGACCCGTAGGCGCCGTCGCGGAGTTGGTAGCGATCGCTGTCGCCGAGGATGCGGTAGCCGCCGGTGACGAATGGCGTCACGCTGCCGAACGTGCGGTAGCCGGTCAGTTGCGCGTAATAGTCGGCTTCACCGGTGCCGAGTCCGCGGTCTTCGTCGGCGGTCGGCAGTTTCACGCGGACGGTCGGATCGAGGTGCCAGCCGTCGCTGATCGCGTCGGGGCGATAGGTGAGATCGAGGTAGACGTCGCCGACGCCGGATTCGGACGCGCTCGTGGGTCGCGTGAGGTTGCCGGCGCCGCCGGTGAGCGCGGCGGCGGACGGGCCCTTGATCGTGAGCCACGACGTGAACGCGCGGAAGATCCACGGGCCGCCTTCGTAGGAAAACTCCACCGGCACGGAGGTGACGGTGGTGTCGGTGGCGAGGCCGTAGCTGCCGCGCGAGTAGTCGAAACCGGTGCCGACGGTCAGCGCCGAGGGCGGCGGCGTGGGCGTGGTGGTTTGCGCGAGCAACGCGCCGGCGAGGAGCGCGAGAGGAACGAGAACGAAAGGGAGCTTTTTCATGGTGTCGGAAGGAGGGGAGAGAGCGCCGCCGAGACGCGGAGTCTCGGCGGCGAATGGTGCGTAGCGGAAGCCGTGAGGCTTTCGCCGGGCGGGCAGCGAGAATTCTGACGAATTTCGCCACCCCGTTTCGGCTCGCGTGCCGGGATTCGTCGTCAGGACTTCGGCGCCTCGCTCGCGGAGGCGTTGCCGTTGGCGGCGGCTTCGGCGGCGACGACGGCGGTCGCGTAGGCCGAGTAATCCTTGGCGAGTTCGGACTGCACTTCGCCCCAGGCGGTTTCCTTCTTCGCCTTCACGGCGGCGCGGAGCGAGGAGCGGAGTTCCTTTTCCTTGGCGCGCACGTCGCGCATGGCGCGGGCGAACTCGGCGCGGGCGTGTTCGCCGGAGGCCTCGGCGTGGGCTTTGGCGGCGGCGAGCGCTTGGGCGCTGGCGTCGATCTTCGCCTCGATCTGAGCGGAGAGCGTGTCGCGCGCGGCGAACGCCGTCTGCTGGATCGCGGCCGTGGTTTCGGCCGAGTTCACGGTGGCGTTGATGCCGTGCGTCGCGGCAACATCGAGGCCGGCGGCGCCGTGGAGCTGGCCGGTGGTCGAGGCGTTCGCGCTGCCGACGACTGTCGGTTGATGCGAAGCGGAGACCGTGGCGCCGACGGTGCCCGCGGTCGCCGTGGCGGCTTGGGTGGGCGGCACGATGGGCGCGCGCACAGTCGCGGCGGTGGCGGCCGCGCTTTGGGCCGCGGTGGAGGCGGTCACGGCCGGCGGCGGAGGAGGCGGGGGCGGCGGCGGGAGCGTCGCGCGAGCGTTCGCGGCGGCGTTCGTCGCGGTATTGAGGACTTGAGCCGAGCCGGAGGCGGCGAGAGCCGCGGCCGAAGCGACAACGAGGAGGCAACGTAGCGTGGTGGTATTCATGGTTGTTTCCTGGGTTGAGGTTCAGGGTTCGGTGCCTGCGACTGCGGGGAGCGCGGCAGAGTTCGCTTCGTCCCGAAAATTTACTCGCTCATCCCTCGGAACCTTGGAGCCCCGGCGCGTGTAGCGCGGAACGGCGGGGAATTTCCCGAGGGGGGAATCCGGAGGAGGGGAAAGCTCCAAGCGCCAACCTCCAAGCTCCAGTGAAACTCAGAAAATCAAATTTCCAAATTCATTCGCTGTGGGTCCGATACCCTGAAGCTTGCTTCGGCTTGGTCGGCAGAACGGGATTGAGTGTGGATTGCATGGGGCTCGAACGGGTTTGCAGAGGTCTTTTCAAATGCCCCGGAGCTTGCTCCGGGGATCTTTACTGACGTCACGGCTCGGCCCTTGCCCCGTTTGGTTATTCTCTGGAGCTTGGAGGATGGAGCTTGGAGCTTCCGCCGCCGGCGGCCGGCGGCGGCGATTCATCGTTCTCGAAAATGCTGCCCGAGGAAACGGGCGCAGTGCGCCAGTTGAAGCGGATGGTCAGCGCGCGAAAGACGAAGGTGAGCACGACGGCGACGATCGCGGCGCGATTGGCGGACATCTCGAGATTCACGCTGCAAAACACGAACGTCACCGCGCCGGCCAGCGCGGTGAGCAGGTAGAATTGTCCCGGCTTGAACACGAGCGGCTCCTCGCGGCAGAGCAGATCGCGCAGCACGCCGCCGCCGACGGCATTGACGACGCCGACCAGCACGGCGGCCGGAGCCGACAGGCCGGCGTGGAGGGATTTCTGCACGCCGAACGCGGCGTAGGCGCCCAGGCCGAGCGCGTCGACGACCGCGATGAGTTTCGCGAAATGGTGGATGCGCGAACCGAACAAGATGCCGCACAGCACCGCCGCGCCGATGAGCTGGATGTAGCGCGGGTTCGTGAGGAGCGGCGTGGGGCCTTGCGCCAGAAACAAGCCATCGCGGAGCACGCCGCCGCCGAGGCCGGTCACGAGCGCCAAGGCGAGCACGCCCACGATGTCATAGTGGCGTTTGATCCCAGCCAGCGCCGCGGACAGCCCGAACGCGAACGTCGCGCCGTAGTCGAAGAGGACAGGAAGGTCGAAAGTGCCGCGGATCACGTGGGCTAAGTGGTTGTTTTGCCGGAAAATCGAAGTAGCTTTGCGCGGACGCGGGCGCAACTGCGGGCTTTGTCACGACGTCTCCGCCGCTCGCCAGTTGATTCTCCGTGAAACTCTTCCCTAGGGTATGTGTCCCATCCGTCGGCCCTCACCCATCATGAAAAAGCTCCTCGCTCTCGCTTTGCTTGGCGCGACCGCGCTGTCGCTCTCTGCCCAGACCTTTCGTCCGAACGCCGTCAGCGGCGCCGTGCTCGGTGGCGTCGCCGGCGCGATCATCGGCAACAACAGCGGCAGCGGTAACGGCGGCAGGGGCGCGCTGATCGGCGCCGCCGCCGGCGCGGTGTTGGGCGCGGCCGCGGACGACGCGAACGGCTCGCGTTCGGCTTGGCGCGGCGACTCGCGCACGCGCGTGCACGTGGGCGTCGGCTACGACTACGGTTACTACGGCCGTCGCGATTACCGGCACCACGACTACGGCTATCGCCGCGTCGGCTACCGGCCTCACGGTTACTACTCCTATTACCCGCGGGTCACGGTCTGGCCGAGCAGCTACTATTGGGGCTCCTACGATTATCCGCGCTACGCCTACGATTATCCGAGTTACCGCTCTTACGATAGCAGCTATTACGACACCGGCTACTACGGCAGCGGCGACAGTGCCCTCGGCGGCGCATTGCTCGGCGCCGGCATCGGTGCGATCATCGGCAACAACACCGGCAGCGGCAACGGCGGGCGCGGCGCGCTCTGGGGCGCTCTCGCCGGCGCCGTGCTCGGTTCGACGCGCGACGCGGCTTACTACCGGCCGTCGTATCGCCGCGTGCGCCCGGTCAGCTACTACGAGCCCGAGGTCGCCACCGCCAGCCAGCCGTTGCAGCAGCAACAGCAGCCGCAGCAGGTGACGATCATCAATAATTACTACGGTAACTCGTCGCCGATGAGCAGCGCGAACGGCCTGTTCGGCCGCTGAGCCGCGCGCTCGCGCCTTGCGCCCCGCGCTCCGAATTTTGTTTCACCAAGCACCCATGAACCCTCGTCTCCTCCTTGTTTCCTCGTGCGCCCTCGGCGCGGCGTTTCTCGCCGGCTGCCAGCAGCCCTACGGCGGCGTCCAGAATCCGAACGGCGTCCCCGTCACCGAAATGCGCCCGGATGAGCGCGGCTTCGTCGCCGGCACCGGCGTCGAATCCCAGGATCTCGTCGCCGTCACCGACAAGATGTCGCGCGGCATCCTCGGCATCCCCGAGATCGCCAGCGCGAAAGTCACCCCGCGCGTCGTGCTCGAGCCCGTCGTGAACGAGACGCGTTTTCCGATTAACAAGGACATCTTCCTCACGCGCATCCGCTCGCAGTTGAACGAAAAGGCGATGGGCCACGTGCGCTTTCTCGACCGCGAAATGATGAAGACGCTCGAGCGCGAGCGTGACCTCAAGATGAGCGGCCAAGTCACCGCCAGCGCCGACCCGAACGTCGTCGAGTTCCGCGGCGCCGATTACTTCCTGACCGGCAAGCTCCAGAGCCTCACCACGCGCACGTCGCAAGGCGTGAGCGACTACGTGCTCTACACCTTCCGCCTCACCGACGCGCGCACCAGCGAGATCGTCTGGGAGAGTTCCGCCGAGATCAAGAAACAGGGTCTCGAGGACGCCGCGTATCGTTGAGCGTGACGCGCGGCGTTTTGCCGTGCTCACTTTCGCGCGATGTCGCGTCTCCGTTTCATCTGGCCACGGGCGCTCCTGCTCGTGGCCGCTCTTGTCTCTCTCGCCGGCTGCGTGGGCCCCGCGCTGCCGACCGACCAACTGCTCGTCACCAACGACCCGAAGCTGGCCGGCACCGTCGTGCGCGACAAGGTTCTCTGGCAATACCGCCTCGGCCTCGCCGCCCTCCGCGCCGGCGAATACGACGAGGCGAAACAGCGTTTCGACGACGCCATTCTCACCATGGGTGGCATCCTCGCCGATCGCGAAGACGCGAAGCGCGCCCGCAGCCTTTGGTCCGGCGAAGAGCGCAAAACCTTCATCGGCGAGCCCTACGAGCGCGTGATGGCGTATTACTATCGCGCCATCCTCTACTGGCGCGACGGCGAGCCCGACAACGCGCGCGCCTGTTTTCGCTCTGGCCAACTCCTCGACAGCGTTGCCGAGGAAGGCGATTACCGCGCCGACTACGTGCTGCTCGACTATCTCGACGGGCTTGCCAGCGCGAAACTCGCGGCCGACGGCAGCGACGCCTTCGCGCGCGCCGAGAAGAGCGCGAAACACAAACTCCCCGCCTACGAAAAGAACGACAACGTCCTCGTCTTCGCCGAGTGGGGCCGCGGCCCGCTGAAATTCGCCGATGGTGAATACGGCGAGAAATTGCGCTTCGGTGAGCCGCAATCCGCCGCCGCGAGCGCGCGCCTGCTCGTCGATGGCCGCACGGCCGCGCTCGCGCCGTGGGACGACCTCTATTTCCAGGCGACGACGCGCGGCGGCCGCGTGATGGATTACATCCTCGGCAACAAAGCCGTGTTCAAAGGCACCGCCGACACCGTCGGCGACCTCTCGCTCATCGGCGCCGCGATCGCGCACAGCGAGGCCGAACGCAAACGCGCCGAAGGCGAGAGCGGCCGCGGCTCCGACCAAACGGCTCTGGCGCTCGCCGCGATCGGCGCCTTCGGCAAAATTCTCTCTGCCGCCACGGTCGCGCGCGCCGACGTCCGCGCTTGGGACAACCTGCCGCGTTACCTCGGCTTCACCGCGCTCCGCCTGCGCGCCGGCGACCACGCCGCGAAGATCGAGTATCTCGATGCCGACGGTCGCGTGCTCGAGGCGCACACGCGGGAATTTACGATCCACGTCCCCGCCGAGGGCGACCGCGACACCGTCGTGTTTCTCAGCGAATTAGCAAAAAACCCCGCCGGAGGGTGAACTTTCCCCGATGGCGCTGTCCAACTCCTCAACACCAGTCGACCAGACATGAACACCGTCAAGACGCCCCTTTGCCTCGCCGCGCTGACCGCCGCCGCGTTTTTCGCGGGCTGCCAGCATGAGCCCGGCCCGTTTCTCCCGCAGGACACCACGCGCTACACGCTCGAGAGCACGGAGAAATTCGTGCTCATGGACCGCCCCACGCAGATCTCCGTCACCTGCACCGGTCTCCAGGAACGCGTCGGCGAAGACGGCCGCCTCCAGGTCGTCGCCAACGTGAAGAACCGCGAGAACCGCCGCATCCAGGTGCAGGTCCGCTGCGTGTTCAAGGAC
Organism: Opitutia bacterium; assembly: GCA_016187945.1. Lineage (GTDB taxonomy): Bacteria > Verrucomicrobiota > Verrucomicrobiia > Opitutales > Opitutaceae > Didemnitutus. The sequence goes on along the minus strand of JACPIT010000013.1, from coordinate 293,093 downwards.
GACGCGGGCTTCTCCACCGGCGACGAGACGCCGTGGCAAACGCTCATCCTCGGCGAGAACGCCACCGAAGCCGTGAGCTTCACCGCGCACACCAACGCTGCGCGCAAATACACCGTCGCCGTCCGCCAAGCGCGCTGAGCCGCGCCGCTCCGCCATGAAACACACACTCGTTTTCCTCGCACTCGCGTCGGCCGGCGCCACCGCCGCGCTCGCGCAAAACCAATCGCCCGCCACCGCCGGCGAGCGTCCGCCGGTCGTCCAGCAGTTGCCCGCCAACACGCCGCCCTCGCTCGCGCCGACCGACAGCGGCCAGAGACTCTACGCGCCGGAAAACCGCTCGATCATCCCACCCGATCAGGCCCGCGCCGTCGTCGACAAATTCGCCGAAGCCTACGCCAAGCAAGGCAAGCCGCGGCTGCTTTTCTACATCAACCGCGACCTCGTCGACGCCAACTCCGGCCTGAAGATCACCAAACGCACCGAGCGCACCGAGGCCGATCGCGCCGAAACCAAGAGCGACGTCGACGCGCCCGCGCAGCCGACGAACACGCCCCAAGTGCAGGTGAACGTGAACTCCGGTTCGCAGCCCGGCAGCGTCGTCGCCACGACCGCCGGCCGCGGCACGACGAGCGCCACGAAAGAGCACGTTTCGGCGGAGAACACTTACGAAGCGAGCGGCACCGGGAAAGAAACGCTCGCCGACAAACAGACCGTGCGCGACGTCGAGCGCCTCTTCGGTCGTCCGTTCCGCGCCGCCGGCGCGCAGCTTGCCGACCAGCGCGTTGCCGCGTCGCTGCTCGCCGACAAGCCGTTCGATCACTTCACCGCTTCCGGCAACGAGCAGGCGCGCAAGGACCGCGAAGCGCTCGCGAAAGTCGCCGATGTCGTGATCGAGGTGCTCATCTCGAGCCGCGAAGTGCTGCTGCCGAAAGTTTCGGGCGACCAGACGACCGTCGTGCCCGATATCCAGGCGACCGCGATCCGCCTGAGCGACTCCGCGATCATCGGCCAGGCCAGCTCGCGCGACGTGCTCGGCAAGGACCGCGACGCCGGCCGGATCATCAATCGTTTCGACGTCCACGACATCGCCGAAGCCACCGCGCTCGCGCTGATGGAAGACATGGCTTTGGGCGGCAAATAGGTCGCCGTCCAACTACGCAATGAAAGCCGCGCGCAAGCGCGGCTTTCTTCGTTTCGGCGTGGAGCGCATGCACCGCGCCGCCGCCGTCCGCCCGCGGATGGCGACGCGTTGTTCGGTCGGAGCGGCGAAATAATATCGCCGTTCCTTGCGAGGCGTTCCGAGCGAGCGAGATTGCGGCAAACGCGGCCGGACAGGTGCCGCGTTGTCGCCGCGCTCCAACGCGGCTACTCGGCGGATCGCCGCGATTTGACACCGTCGCGAATCCGCCGTCTCGTGCTCGCGCGATGCTTCACGCCACGCTCCGCTCCGCCGCTGCGCTCTGTGCGCTTCTCGCGTTCGCGACGAGTTTCGCGGCGCAGCTCCCGGACACGATCGAGCCCGCGAGCCTCGACGAGCGATTGCTGGCGCGCGCGATTTTCGAGGAAACGAACCGCGTGCGCGCGCAGCTCGGATTGAAGGCGTTTGGTGCCGAACCGAAGCTCGACACCGCCGCGGAAACCCAAGCGCAGATCGGCTCCGTGTTCCGTCCGCCGGGTCACACGAATCCTTTTCCGCTCATCGCCACGCCGCTCGATCGCGTGAAGTTCGCGGGACTGAATCCCGAATTCGTGGCCGAGAACATCGCGCAGATTTCCATCTACGACGTGCCGTCGGGCGGCAGCATCTACTACCTGAAGAACGACCGCACGCTCCGCGACGCGCGCAACGGCGAGCCGGTGCGGACGCACACCTACGCGAGTTTCGCGCGCGCGATCGTCGAGGCCTGGATGAACTCGCCCGGCCATCGCGAGAACATCGTGAACCCGAAGCTGCGCTTCCTCGGTTGCGCGGCGAAAATGTCGCAGAGCCAGGATGGCATCCCGATGGTTTTCGCCGTGCAGGCGTTCTACACGCCGAGGAAACGCAACGGAAAGTAGGCCCGGCTTCCGCCGGCCCGGACGATGCGCGAGTCCTTTGGGCCAGTCAGAGACTGGCCCTACTCACGGAGCGTGTGTGTAGGATCGGCTTTACGCCGCGATTGCTGCGAGGCGCGCGCCGCGTTCGAACCAATCGCGGCGTAAAGCCGCTCCTACAATTCATGCGAGCGCGGGCTGGGGGTAGCGCGGTGCTTTAGCCCGCGCCGGAGGATTTTCTGCGCGGGCTGAAGCACCGCGCTACGGTTTCGCTCGAACCGCCCCCTCACCGCTCGACCTGCAACTGCGCGAGCGCGGCGAGCTGGCGCGTGCGACGGTCTTCGCGCTGGCGAATGATCGCCGGCACGGCGCGCGACTCGCAGTCGGCGATGCCGCAGCGCTCGCACGTGTCGCCGACCTGGCTCGTGGGCAGCGCGGGGTCGTTCCAGAAATTCACGGACTTCTTGAGCGCGTCGTTCATCAGGAAGCCGAGCGTGACGCACGAGTTCATCTCGGCGTTGGCCGAGCGCGGGTGCGCGAGCGAGATGGAGAAATACTCGTCGTTCGTCGCGTAGAAGCGCGAGCGTTGCGCGCCGGCGACGATCAGCGCGGAGCCTTCGCGGGCGCGGCGGGCGTCGAGTTCCTGGAGCGAACGGAGCGACACCCAGCGGCGGCAGTAGTGCTCGTTCACGCCGACGCTGTGCGTGCCGTGCATGCGCTGGTAGTGGAGTTCCTTGCCGATGCGCACGTCGGTCGTGCCGCGCGTGTGGTCGAAGCGCACGAAATACATCTGCTCGAGGCCGAAGAAGCGGGGCACGATCTGCGAGAGACGGTGGAAGAACATCTCGGGCGTCGCCTGGTAGCGGCGATTGATCGCGACGAGCATGTTGCCGTCCCACTGCGTGCGGGCGAAGAACTGGCGCAGGTCGGAGACGAGCAGGTGGCGGTCGAGCAGCATCGCGCCGGCGAAGTAGGAGGCGCGGAAATTGTTCAGCAATTGGTCGAACGAGGTGACCTTCACGATCGGCGAAGTCGTCATCGGCTCGACGAGATCCATCTCGCGGTAACCGATCTCGCGGGCGAGGAGAAAGGCCTGTTGCCAGAGCGAGAGGCGCGAGTTGAGGAACATCCGCGGGCGCGACGTTTCGCCCCCGAAGGTGACGGCGCGCATCTCCTGCAAATCGGTGCGCGTGGGCAGCGTGGCATCGTCGATCGTGTAACCGTGGCGTTTGGTGAGGTGCTCACGGAGACGAGCCAGATCGGGCGTTTGCGTGCGGGCCCACTCGTTCTCCTTCCGGAATTTCTCCGCCGTGAGTTCGATGTCTTCGAAATAGTTCTGGTGCTGCTCCACATAGGAGCGCATCGCGGCGAGGAGCAGATGTTCGATCGTCACGTCGAAGCGGTGGGCGATCTTCACGAAGGTGTCGAAGAGCGCGCTGATCTTCTCCGGCGAGGCGGACATCATCTCGAGCAGTCCGGTCGGCGTGAGACCGAAAACTTCGAGAGGAATCTCTTCGAGAATGCCGGATTTCAGCACGCCCGCGAGCGGGTGCAGTTTCTCGCCGAGTTGGAGCGAGACGAGTTCGTCGTAGGTCGTGCCGAGGGCTTTCGCGAGGGCGAGGATCTTCTCGGGCTTCGGGTATTTTTTGCCCTTCTCGATTTCGTTGAGGTAGGAAATGGCGAGGTCGGCGCGCGCGGCGACGTCCTTCAGCGGAAGCCCTTTTTGTTTGCGGAGCTGGCTGAGCTTGAGACCGAGGATGAAGCGGAGGTTTTGCTCGCTATGCGGCGACTTGGCCGGAGCGGCGGATTCGGAAATGTCGGCGAGGGGGCGCATGGGAGAGGTGAGTGTTGGGCGCGATTTTGCGTGATGCGCAGAATTGCTCTCGGGTTTACTGATCGAGAAAGAGGTCGGGGTAGAGTCGGTCCGCGTGGGCCGGATCGGCGGCGTAGCGCGCGAAATCGGTCGTGCCACGCTCGCGGAGCAGATCTTCGTCGAGCAGGCAGCGGCCGTTGAGCGAGCCGTCGCGCGTGGTGAGGATCGCGAGGGCGGCGTCGGCCATGATGTCGGCGGTGCGGGAAAATTTCATGAGTTCGGCTCCGACGGCGAATTCGATGGCGGCGGTCGCGATCGTGGTGCGCGGCCAGAGCGTGGAAACGGAGAGGCGATCGCGCCCGAATTCGCCCGCCATGCCGAGCGCGAGCAGTGTCATGCCGTATTTCGAGAGCGTGTAGGGCGCGTGCGGCGTGAGCCAGCGCGGGTTGAGGTTCAGCGGCGGCGAGAGGCTGATGATGTGTCCGCCATATCCGTTTCGCGCCGCGGCGGCGCGGAGCAGCGGCAGGGCGTTTTTCGCGCAGACGAAGAGCGCGCGGGCGTTGACCTGCTGCATGAGGTCGAAGCGTTTCACAGGCGTGTTCTCGACGTCGGTGAGCGAGATGGCGCCGGCGTTGTTCACGAGCGCGTCGAGGCGGCCGAATTTTTTCGCCACGACGGCAAAGGCGTCCTGCACGGCGATCTCGTCGCGCACGTCGAGTTGGAGCGGGAGCGCTTCGCGGCCGAGCGCGCGCACTTCGTCGGCGACGCTGTGGATCGTGCCGGGGAGTTTCGGGTGGGGCTCGGTGGTCTTGGCCGCAATGACGAGGTGTGCGCCGGCGCGGGCGGCGGCGAGGGCGATGGCGCGGCCGATGCCGCGACTGGCGCCGGTGATGAAGACGACTTGGTCGGCGAGGGGCAGGGGAGCGGCATTCATTCGTTGAGGGGCCGATGACCGGAAGAGTGCGGTGGATTGGATGTAGGAGCGGCTTTACGCCGCGACGGGTTCGAAGCCGTGGCGACGTTCGTATCGCGGCATAAAGCCGCTCCTACAGTGAAAAGCGTTTCAGGATGCATCGCGGTCGCGTTGGGATTTTGGGCGGCTCGCTCGGAGGTTCTTTATCGGGTGAAAACGAGTTCCTCCATCGGGGCTTCGTGGGCGCCGCGGCGCTTGATGTGCACCGTGAGCGTGAAATGCGCGGCGATGTTGCCGGCCTGATCGGCGAGGTTGAGCGTGAAGACGCGGTCGAGTTTCGCGGTGTGCTTCAACGCGTCGCGGATTTCGTCGAGCTCGTGTTTGCTGACGCGGGCATGGGCGAAGAGGTCGCCGCGACCGGGGCGCTTGAAGTCGATTTGCGCGGACTTCATCCACACGTGGTAGTCGGGCCCGAGATGCGTCGCGACGATGACGGCGTGCAGCGGATCGACGGCCGCATACATCGCCCCGCCATAGATGGTGCCGTGGAGATTCCGGGTGCTGCGGTTCAGCGGCAACCGGACGGTGATTTCCCGAAAATCCTCCGCGATGTGCACCACGCGCGCGCCTGACTGTCGGTAAGCGGGATACCGATTGAAGCGCCAGCGCAGCAGTTTGATTTTCCAGGATTCGGACATTCGTCAGTGACCACGGACAAGCCAAGTAAGTTACGCTTGGAGCGAACCGGCTGGAATGTTTTCGTCAATGGCGAATTTTCGCTTGAACAAGTTAAGCGGCTACGCATGGTGCGCTTGCGAACTACCCCTAACGCGCGCTCTGGCGCCGTTCCGCTATGTCCCCCTCCCAACTGACGACTCACTGGAACAGCCTTGAGCACGACCGCGTCCGCGCGCTCCAGGGTGAGAAACTCCACCGCTACCTCCGCGACTGCGTGCTGCCATTCTCGCAGCATTACCAGCGCGTCTTCGCCGAGGCGAAGCTCACCGCGAACGATGTCCATTCGCTCGACGATCTCGCCAAACTGCCGTTCACGACCAAGGAGGACCTGTTGCCGACGGCCGAGAACCCGCGGCGCTCGCTCGAGTTCGTGCTCAAGCCCGATCCCGCCGTCCTGCGCAAACGCCCCTCGACGATCCTGCGTGCGCTGCTCCGCGGCCCGGCGCGCGTGAAGGAGGAACTCGATCGCGAGTGGCGCCCGACGTTCATGACGGCCACGACCGGCCGTTCGACGGAGTCGGTGGCCTTCCTCTACACGCAGCACGACATTCGCCACCTCGGCATCGGCAGCGGTCGCATCGCCGACCTGGGCGGCCGCACCCGCGAGGATCGCATGCTGAACATGTTCCCGTTCGCGCCGCACTTGGCGTTTTGGTATATGTTCTACTCCGGCATCGACCGAAACATCTTCTGCCTCTCGACCGGCGGCGGCAAAGTCATGGGCACCGAGGGCAACCTCCGCGCCATGCAGAAAATCCGGCCGACCGTCATCACCGGCATGCCGACCTTCGTCTACCACGTGCTCAGCGAGGCGGTGAACGAAGGCCTGCGGATCGAGGGCCTCAAGTGCGTCCTCCTCGGCGGCGAAAAAGTCGCCGACGGCACGCGCCGCAAACTCGCCGAACTCTGCGCGCAAGTCGGCTCCCCCGACGTCCAAGTCGTCGCCACCTACGGCTTCACCGAGGCGAAGCTCGCGTGGGCTGAGTGCCCGTTCCCACCCGGACACACGCCGTCGGGCTACCACCTGTTTCCCGACCTCGGCATTTTCGAGGTGATCGACCCCGACACCGGCAAGACCGTCCCCGACGGCACCGGCGGCGAGATCGTCTACACGCCGCTCGAGCAACGCGGCACCGTCGTGCTCCGCTACCGCACCGGCGACTTCATCGAGCACGGCCTCACCTACGAGGCGTGTCCGTATTGCGGCCAACGCATGCCGCGCCTCCTCGGTCGCATCTCGCGCGTCTCCGACTTCCGCTCGATGCGCTTCCAGAAGGTCAAGGGCACGATCATCGACTTCAACGAACTCGAGCACGCGCTCGACGACCTGCGCACCATCGGCTCGTGGCAAATCGAGATGCGCAAGGCCAACGACGATCCGCTCGATCTCGACGAGATTCACCTGCACGTGACTCGCGCCAGCGAACTGCCGGAGGAGGCGCTCCGCACGCAGATCAGCAACATGCTGCACTCGCACTTCGAAATCCGGCCGAACAAAATCGTTTTCCACTCGGCCGAGGAAATGCGCACGCTCCAGAAAGTCGGCGTCGCGCTGAAAGAGCAGAAGGTCGTCGACAATCGCCCGAAATCCACCGCCGCGCCCCATCGCCCGCCGCCGGTCGCTGCCGCAGCGATGAAGCCGGAAACCGTGAAGTCATGAGCGCTCACGCATCAAAATCGTTCATCTGCGCGGCACGTCGTAGCGCCGGTCTCCGACCGGCGAAAACGCTGCGGGCGCTCTCCGACGCCAGTCAGAGACTGGCGCTACTTCGCCCGCACGCTGCGCCCGTCGCGTTCTCCACGCCCTCTTCCCCATGAAAGCCCCCCTCTACATCGTCGACGGCGTGCGGACGCCGTTCGCCAAAATGGGCACGACGCTCGCCGCGTGCGACGCCGCCGAACTCGGCCGCACCGTCACCGCGGCACTGCTCGCGCGCACCGGCCTCGATCCGGCGATCATCGACGAAGTCGTCTTCGGCTGCGTCGGCAACCCCGTCGACGCCGCCAACGTCGCTCGCGTGATCGCCCTCCGCGCCGGCATCCCCGAAGCGGTGCCCGCCATCACCGTCTCGCGCAACTGTGCCTCCGGCTTCGAAGCGATCACGCAGGCCTCCGACAAAGCCGCCAACGGTCGCGGCGACATCTTCGTCGTCGGCGGCGCGGAGAGCATGAGCAATTACCCGCTCATCTACAACGAGGGCGCCGTGAAGAAATTCGCCGCACTCGGCAAAGCCAAGTCGCTCGGCCAAAAACTCGGCGCGTTCGCCGCGTTTCGCCCGAAGGATCTCTTCGCCCCGAAAATCGCGCTGATGCTCGGCCTCACCGACCCCGTGTGCGGACTCGGCATGGGCCAGACCACCGAGTTGCTCGCGCGCGATTTCGGACTCTCGCGCGAAGCGCAAGACGAGTTTGCGCTGCGCTCGCACCAAAAAGCCGAAGCGGCCCGCGCGAAGTTCAAGGAGGAGATCACTCCGGTTTACCCGCGCAAAGGCAAGGAGGCCGCCGCTGTCGACGCCGACAACGGCATCCGCGAGGGCCAGACGATGGACGCGCTCGGCAAGTTGAAGGCCGTCTTCGAGAAACGCGGCGGCACCGTCACCGCCGGCAACGCCTCGCAAGTCACCGACGGCGCCGCGGCGTTGCTCGTCGCCACCGAGGCCGGCGTGAAGCGCCTCGGCCTCACGCCGCTCGGCAAACTCGTCGGCTTCGCCTACGCCGGCTGCGAGCCAGCGCGCATGGGCCTCGGTCCGGTCTACGCGATCGCCAAGGCGGAAAAGCTCACCGGCCTCACGCTCGCCGACGCCGACTTGATCGAGATCAACGAAGCCTTCGCCGCGCAAGTGATGGCCTGCTGCGCCGCCGCCGCGTCCGACGACTACGCGCGCAAACACCTCGGCCGCGACCGCGCGCTCGGCGTCGTGCCGCCCGAAAAATTCAACGTCAACGGCGGCGCCGTCGCGCTCGGCCACCCCGTCGGCGCCTCGGGCGCGCGGCTCGTATTGACCGCGTTAAAAGAACTCAAACGCCGCAACGCCAAGCGCGCCGTCGTCTCGCTCTGCATCGGCGGCGGCCAAGGCGGCGCCCTCTGGGTGGAGGTCGTATGAACGCCCCTCTTTGCCGTAGCGGAATTCGTGAGAATTTCGCCCGCCTCGATCCACGAAACGCTCACGCGTTCCGCTACTCCGTCGTTCGCTTGACCGCTCTCTCATGAACCCCGCCCCCGCCCTTTCCGCCGCCGCGCCCGGCAGCCCTGCTCGCACGGGCAACATCGAACTCACCGTCGATCGCGAACACGTCGCGACGCTCACGTTCGACCGCCAGAACTCCACCGCCAACGTCTTCGACGTCGCCACGCTCAAGGAACTCGACGCGCACCTCGCCACGCTCGAGCACCGCGGCGATCTCAAGGGCGTCGTGCTCGTCAGCGCGAAGCCGAAAATCTTCGTCGCCGGTGCGGACCTGAACGCGTTCTCCGGCGCGACGGTCGCGCAGCTCGGCGACATCGTCGATCTCGGCCACCGCGTCTTCCGCCGACTCGAGGCACTCAAGATTCCGTCGGTCGCCGCGATCAACGGCGTGTGTCTCGGCGGCGGCTGCGAACTTGCGCTCGCGTGCGACTGGCGCGTCGGCTCGACCGACAAATCCACGAAGATCGGCCTGCCCGAAACGCAGCTCGGCATCCTGCCCGCGTGGGGCGGCTCCGTGCGGTTGCCGCGCCTGATCGGCCTGCCGCAAGCGCTCGGGATCATTCTCACGGGCAAGCAGCTCGTCGCGCAGCAGGCGCAGAAGATCGGCATGATCGACGACGTCGCGCATCCCGAATACCTCGTCGCCGCCGCGCGCCAACAACTCGCCAAAGGCAAACGCCCGACGCCGTCGCCGTCCGGCTTGATGAACTCCGCGTTGTTGCGCCCGCTCGTCGTGCGCAAAGCCCGCGCCGACGTGCTCGCGAAAACGCGCGGCCATTACCCGGCGCCGCTGAAGGCGATCGACGCCGCCGTCGGCGCGCTCGGCCAGCCGCTCGAAACCGGACTCGCGATCGAGAAAGCGGCGTTCCTCAGCCTCGTGCAGACGCCCGAGTGCCACAGCCTCATGAGCATTTTCCACCTGCGGGAGCGCGCGAAGAAGTTGAAGGCCGGCGACGCCGACGGCGCCGCGCGTTCCGTGAAACGCGTCGCGGTGATCGGCGCTGGCGTCATGGGCGCGGGCATCGCGCAATGGACCAGCTCGCGCGGTTACCCGACGATCCTCAAAGACGTCGCGCCCGAGGCGCTCGCGAAGGGCCTCAAGTCCGCGGAGAAAATCTACCAGGACGCCGTTAAGAAAAAGAAGCTCACGCAAGCCGAGGCCACTGCCGCGCTCGACCGCATTACGCCGGTCGCCACCGACGTGCCGCTCGCCGGCATCGATCTCGTGATCGAAGCCGCGGTCGAGAAGCTCGACCTAAAGCAGAAGGTTTTTGCGCAGCTCGAGCAGCGCGTCGGCCCGCAGACGATTCTCGCGACGAACACCTCCGCGCTCTCGATTGACGCCATCGCGGGCGGACTCGCCGATCCGACCCGCGTCGTCGGCATCCATTTCTTCAATCCCGTGCATCGCATGCAGCTCGTCGAGATCGTGCGCGGCCCGCGCACGTCGTCCGCCGCGCTCGATACGGCGCTGACGTTCGTGAAGGCGATCGGCAAGCTGCCCGTGCTCGTGAAGGACAGCCCCGGCTTCCTCGTGAACCGCATCCTGCTGCCTTACATGGTCGAGTCGGTGCGGCTGTTCAACGAGGGCGTCGATGTCACGCGCCTCGACCGGCTCATGCTCGATTTCGGCATGCCGATGGGACCGCTCCGTCTCACCGACGAGGTCGGCCTCGACGTCGCACAACATGTCGCGGTCGATCTGCAGAATCGTTTACCGAAGCCCGTTCCGATCAACGACACGCTCGTGCAGATGGTCGAGAAAGGCTGGCTCGGCAAAAAGACCGGCACCGGCTTCTACGTTTTCCCGAAGGAAAAAGGCGCGAAGGAATCGCCGAACGACCAACTCGCGTTTCTCCAGACGAACGGCAAAGGCCGCACGCAAGACGACGCGACGCTGCGCGACCGCATGGTGCTCGTGATGGTGAACGAGGCGGCGCGTGTGCTCGAGGAAGGCGTCGTGTCCGCGCCCGAGGACGTGGACTTCGGCATGATCTTCGGCACGGGCTGGGCGCCGTTTCGCGGTGGCCCGTTGCGCTACGCCGACACGCGCGGAGTAGCGGACGTTGTAGCCCAACTACAGAAACTTCAAACGGACGTGGCGCCGTATTTTGAGCCGTGCGCGAAGCTGCGTCATATGGCCCAATCGCAGGCCCGTTTCTACCCCTCCCGCTGACTTCTTCCACGATGTCTCACACGCTCGTCATTGCTGAACACGATCAGGGCACTCTGAAAACGGCGAGTCTCGCCGCCGCTGCCGCCGCGCAAAAAGCCGGCGCGCCCTTCGACATCCTCCTGCTCGGCTCCGGCATCGCGGCCGCAGCCGAAGCGCTCCGCCGCACCGGCGCCGCCGCCGTGCTCGTCGCCGACCACGCCGACCTCGCGCAACCGCTCGCCGATCGCTACGCCGCCGTCACCGCCGACGTCGTGCGCGCGCGCGGGGCCAAGCTCGTGCTCGCGGCCGTTTCGACGTTCGCGAAAGACGTCCTCCCGCGCGCCGCTGCGCTCGTCGACGCCGCGATGGTCAGCGACGTCATCGGCTTGGAAGGAGCGTCCGGTGCGCTGACGTTCCGCCGCGTGATGTTCGCCGGCAACGTCATCGCCACCGTTCAACTCGAAGGCGACATCCAGTTCGCCACGGTGCGCAGCGCGGCGTTCGCCGCAGCGCCGGCGACGGACGCGCAGTCGCCGGTCGAGGCGATTGCGGTCGACGCCGCGAAACTCCCGTGCTTCGCCACCTTCGAAAATCGCGAGGTGAAGAAGAGCGCGCGACCCGACGCCACCGAGGCGCGCATTATCGTCTCCGGCGGACGTGCGCTGAAGAACGCCGAGGATTTCGAGCGGCTCGTGGGCGGACTCGCCGACACGCTCGGGGCCGCCGTCGGCTCGTCGCGCGCGCTCGTCGACGCGGGCATCACGCCGAATTCGCTGCAGATTGGCCAGACCGGCAAAATCGTCGCGCCCGACCTCTACGTCGCCGTCGGCATCTCCGGTGCGATCCAGCACATGGCCGGCATGAAGGACACGAAGGTGATCGCGGCGATCAACAAGGACGCCGAAGCGCCGATCTTCGAAATCGCCGACTACGGCCTCGTCGCCGACGTCTACGAAGCCGTTCCCGAACTGATTCAGAAACTGAAGAAGTGAGCCGCTAGCGATGCAGCCTCCCGAGGTAGAGTTCTCTGCGTGGGGTAGGGCGGACCGGGCCGGTCCGCCGCGTGCGCGGCATCACATTCTCGGCGGACCGGGCCGGTCCGCCCTACCCGCGTTATCGTTTGCGGTCACGCCATGACTCCCACTCGCGAAACCTTCGGCAACATCCCGCTGTCGTCGCAACTGGCGTTCTACGCCCTCGCAGCGGCGAGCGTGGCGATTTTTTGCTGGGGCGTATGGCGTCGCGTGAAACTCTGGCAGCTCGGCACGTCGATCAACGCGCGCGATCTCCTCGCCGGCAGCGTCGCGGCCGTTTGGCAAAAGCTCCGCGGGGGCGCGAAACGCGTCGCGATCGATGCCGGCGCGCAGAAGCGCGTGTTCGGCCACGGCGTCGGCACGGTGGCGCACGTAAGCATGTATGTCGGCTTCATGGCGCTCTTCGTTGGCACGGTGCTGCTCGAGGCGGACAACGTTCTCTCGCACCTCCATCACGCGCTGAAGTTCCACGAAGGCACTTACTACATCGTCTACGAATTCACGCTCGATGTGCTCGGCGTGCTGTTCCTCGTCGGCACGCTGTTCTTCCTCGCGCGGCGTATGGTGAAACCGCCGTCGCTCGGGCATCGCGCGACCGATTGGTATGTGCTACTGGCGTTCCTCGCCATCGGCGTCACTGGCTACGTGGTCGAGGCGCTGCGCATCCTCTGGCAACAACCCACCGGCATCGGCGCGGACTGCTCGCCGGTCGGTCTCTGGCTCGCGGGCTGGCTGCACCTCGGCGAGGCGGAGGCGCGGCATTCGCACTTCATCGTGTGGTGGATTCACTCGTTCCTCGTGTTCGGCTTCATCGCGTCGATCCCGTTCACGCGGCTGTTCCACTTCATCGCGGGGCCAGCGAATATCTTCCTCACGAAAACCGTGCTCGGCGTGATGCCGCCGGTCACGATGGAGGAAGTCGAGGCGACCGGCCGCGTCGGCCCGGCGGACATCCGGCATTTTTCGCAACAGCAACTGCTCAGCCTCGACGCGTGCATGGAATGCGGGCGCTGCGAGGAAGTTTGCCCGGCGTTCGCGACCGCGAAGCCGCTCTCGCCGAAGCGCGTCGTGCAGGACCTGAAGGGCGCGATGGAGAAAACCGCCGCGGCGCTCACCGCCGGCAAGGAGGCCGACGTGCCGCCGTTGCACGGCGCGACGATTGCGCCCGAGACGCTCTGGAGCTGCACGGCATGCAGCGCCTGCGTGAACACCTGCCCGGTGCGCATCGACCAGCTCACGTTCATTCTCACACTGCGTCGTCACCTCGTCGCCGAAGGCGCGCTCAGCGGCACCGCCGCCACCGCGTTGCGGCGCATGCAGTCGAACGCCAACCCCTGGGGCCTCCCCGCCGCCGAGCGCACGAACTGGACCGACGCGCTTACGCCGAAATCATGAGCACGCGCATCGACTCTCTGCCTGTAGCGGAAGCCGTCAGGCTTTCGCCAAGCCCCGACGCCGCGAAATTCTCACGAATTCCGCTACGCTTTCTGAACTCGAAATGACCCCGCCCGCCGAACTTCCCGCTGCGCCGACCGTGAAGGAGAATCCGTCCTTCGAGATTCTCTACTGGGTCGGCTGCGCCGCGTCCTACGACCGCCGCGCCCAACGCGTCGCTCGCGCGATGGTGCGCTTGCTCCGGCACGCCGGCGTGAATTTCGCCATCCTCGGCAAGGAAGAGAAATGCACCGGCGACTCCGCGCGCCGTCTCGGCGATGAATTTCTCTTCCAAGAGCTCGCGACGGCGAACATCGAGACGCTGAACCGCTACAACGTGAAGCGCATCGTCGCGCACTGTCCGCATTGCGTGAACGCGCTGCTGAAGGACTACGCGCAATTCGGCGGTCACTACGAAGTCGTGCACCACACGCAGCTCCTCGCCGAGCTGATCCGCGCCGGAAAATTGCCTGCTGCGCCCGATGCCAAACTCCGTAATACGGAGTTTGGTGGTGACGTGACTTACCACGATCCGTGTTACCTCGCCCGCGTGAACGGCATTCACGAAGCCCCGCGCGAAGTGCTCGCCACGGCGATCGGCGGCAAATCGCTCTGCGAAATGAAGCGCAGCCGCGCCAACACGTCCTGTTGCGGCGCCGGCGGCGGCCGCATGTGGATGGAAGAGGAGCCGAAGCAGCGCGTCTCCACGCAGCGCGCGGGCGAAGCGCTCGCCACCGGCGCGAAGACGGTGGCGACCGGATGCCCGTTTTGCCTGACGATGATGACCGACGGCGTCGCCGCGAACGGCGCGGAGGCACGCGTCCTCGACATCGCCGAGCTGCTCGTCGAGCGCCTCGGGCTCAATCCGCCAACACCAGCGACTCCAACCGCTCCCGCCCCATGAGCGATCTGGTTTCCATTCTCGCAGCCCTTCGGCGTAGCGCCGGTCTCCGACCGGCGTTGTTCAGCGCACGATCTCGGTCGCGTCCGGCGAACAACCTCTAACCACGCCGGTTGGAAACCGGCGCTACTCTTAACCCCCGACTCCCATGGTTGAACAACAACTCCCCCCGCACCTGACTGGTGGCAATTTCCTGTTCGCCGAGACGAAGCCCGATCTCGTTTTCACTCCTGAAGATCTCGGCGGCGACGAACGCGAGATGGCCGCGACGGCCGAGAAGTTCATGGACAAGGATGTCCTCCCGCACCTCGAAGCGCTCGAACACCGCGAGGAGGGCCTCGCGCGGAAAGTCTTCAGCCAGGCCTGCGAACTCGGTCTGCTCTCGCTCGAAGTGCCTGAGGAATACGGCGGTCTCGATCTCGGCAAAGTCGCCGCGGTCGGCGTCGCGGAGCAGCTCAGTCGCCTCGCCGGTTTCGGCATCACGTGCGGCGCGCACAGCGGCATCGGCACCGGCCCGATCACGTTTTTCGGCACGCCGGAGCAAAAAGCGAAATACCTTCCGAAGCTCGCGACCGGCGAGTGGATGGCCGCCTACTGCTTGAGCGAAGCCGGCTCCGGCTCCGACGCCCTCGGCATGAAGACGAAGGCCGTGCTCTCGCCCGACAAGAAACACTACATCCTCAACGGCGCGAAAATGTGGATCACCAACGCCGCGTGGGCGGACGTGTTCGTGATCTTCGCCAAGGTCGACGGCGAGCACGTCACTGCGTTCATCGTCGAGAAGACGTTCCCTGGCGTCTCGACCGGCCGCGAGGAACTTAAGCTCGGCTTGAAAACCTCGTCGACGCGCCGCGTCATTCTCGAGGACACGCCCGTGCCGGTGGAGAACGTTCTCGGCGAAGTCGGCAAGGGCGCCTACATCGCGTTCAACATTCTCAATCTCGGCCGCTTCAGTCTCGGCGCCGGCACGATGGGCGGCGCGAAGGACATGATCCGCACCGCCGTGAAATACGCCGGCGAGCGCCAGCAATTCGGCAAGCCGATCGCGTCGTTCGGCCTGATCCAGCACAAACTCGGCGAGATGGCCGCACGCGTTTACGCGATCGAGTCGGCGCTCTACCGCACGGCGAAGCAGATGGATGACGTGAAAGCGACCGGCGAGATGGTGCACACCGTCAAGCCCGGTTACTTCCGAGCCATCGAGGAGTTCGCGCTCGAGTGCTCGGCCGTGAAGGTCGCGGGCTCGGAGATCCTGACCTTCGTCGCCGACGAGGCGCTGCAGATTCACGGCGGCTACGGCTTCACCGAGGAGTTCGCACCCGCGCGCGCCACGCGCGACGCCCGCATCAACCGCATTTTCGAAGGCACGAACGAGATCAACCGCCTGTTCATCCCGACAAACCTGCTGCGCCGCGCCGCGAAGGGAAAACTCGCGCTCATGGCGGCGGCGATGTCCGCCTTTGCCGATGCGCAGAAAGAGCCGCCCTCGGAAAAGTCCGGCGACGATCTCGCCACGGCGCAGTTCCTCCTCGGCCGGGCGAAGAAAGCCGTGCTGCTGCTCTTCGGCGGCGCGCACCAGAAATTCGGCGACAAGATCATCCACGAGCAGGAAGTCCTCGCGGTGCTGAGCGACATTTGCATCGACCTCTTCCTCGGGGAAAGCGCCGTGCTGCGCGCGCTCAAGGCCCGCGCTCGCGCCGGCGCCGCCGCGGCGGTGCACGCGGACCTCGCGCTGATCTGGGTCAACGACTCCGTCGCTCGCATGGAGAACCGCGCCCGTGACGCCATCGCGCACATGGCGAGCGGCGAGGAGCTCAAGATGCAGCTCGGCCTCGCGCGCAAGATGCTTCGCTGGACGCCGCTCGACACCGTCGCGATGCGCCGTCGCATCGCCGCGCGCCTCGGCACCGTCGGCAGCTATCCGGCGCTGATTGCTGCGAAATGAAACTTTCGTTTCGCCGCCGTCACGCTCTCGTAGCGGAAGCCGTGAGGCTTTCGCTCTGCTGCGCAGCGGCGAAATTCTGACGAATTCCGCTACCCGGCTGCTGAATCTCTCCTTCTTCTCGCATGAAAATCTTCGTCCCTCTCAAACGCGTTCCCGATCCCGACACGAAGATCCGCGTCCTCGCGGACGGCTCCGGCATCGACAGCGACGGCGTGAAGTTCGCCGTGAATCCCTTCGATGCCATCGCGCTCGAGGAAGCGCTCCGCCTGAAAGAGAAGGGCGCGGCGACCGAAGTCGTCGTCGTCACGATCGGCGGCGACGAGTGCGCCGAGCAGTTGCGCAGCGGCCTCGCGATGGGCGCCGATCGCGCGATCCTCGTGAAGCACTCCGCCGCGCTCGACTCGCTCGCCGTCGCGAAGGTGCTCGCCGCTGTCTACAAAAAGGAAGCGCCGGGTCTCGTGCTCATGGGCAAGCAGGCGATCGACGACGATTCGAGCCAGACCGGGCAGATGCTCGCGGCGCTGCTCGGCGTCGGGCAGGTGACGTTCATGTCGAAGCTCGAGATTTCGGGCACGGCCGCGCGCTGCTCGCGCGAAACGGACGCCGGCATCGAGACGCTCAGCGTCACGCTCCCGGCGGTGCTCACGGCCGATCTCCGTCTCAACGAACCGCGCTACGTTTCGCTCCCCGGCATCATGAAGGCGAAGAAGAAGCCGCTCGAAGAAACGACGCCCGACGCGCTCGGTGTCGCGGCGGCGAGCCGCACGAAGATTCTGAAGCTCGAGAAACCCGCTGGTCGCAAAGCCGGCGTGAAGGTGAAGACGGTCGACGAGCTGATCGCGAAGTTGCGTGACGAGGCGAAGGTGCTGTGAGTAGGGCCGGCTTCAGCCGGCCCGCCTGCGATGTTCTTTGCGGGAAACGTCCGCGCGCGTCGACCGAACTGGGCCGGCTGAAGCCGGCCCTACTTTGTTCAATGTCCCGCGAGTTGCGTCGCGCCGCTGGTGCTCGCTACAGGCGGGAAGGGCGTCGCGGAGCCGACCTCCGATCCGAGGCGCGCTTTGACGGCGGGCCAATACGTGCGGCCGACCGGCACCGGTTGCCGCAGATTGGCGACGTCGATCATGACGCTGCCGGAGGCGTCGCGCCGGTAGCTTTTGATGTGCGAGAGGTTCACGATGCCGGTGCGGTGAACCCGGAGAAAGTGCGCGGACGGCAGATCCGCCTCCCATGCTTTCAGCGGACGTCGCACGAGGATGCTCGAGCCGTCGAGCAAGTGCACGCGCGAGTAATTTTCCTCGGCTTCGATCGCGCAAATCTCGGCGATACGCGCGATGCGGGCGTGGTTGCCGTCGCGCAGGTGAACGGTCTCCGCGAACCGCAGCGCGACTGCGTCCGCCGTCGCGCGGCGCGCGAGGCTGGCGCTCAGCCGGACGGGCGTCGCCGGTTTCACGAGGTAATCGAGGGCGTTGATGTCGAACGCCCGCACGGCAAACTGCTCGTGCGTCGACACGATGATCACGCGCGTCGTGGACGGCACGTCCGGGATCAGGTCGAACCCGCTGCCGTCGCCGAGCAGGATATCGAGAAAGATAAGATCGCACTCGGTCTGCGCGAGGAAGTCGCGCGCCATGGTCAGCGACGTCGCCTCGCCCACGACGCTGATGTCGGCGTGCGCGCCGAGCAGTTGGCGCAAATACGCACAAGCGAGAACGTCATCGTCGACGATAAGGACGCGAGTCATTGGGGCGCGCGGAAGATTGCAGACCGTCCCGCGCGCGTCCACCGCCGGTTGAAACAATGGCGAAAAACCGGCGCGCCGCTCGCTAGGGCCGGAAGCCCTCACCGTCGGCGCTGAACAGACTGCCGCGCCGGCGCGGCGCGTCGTTGGTCACGCGGGACGTGCTGTTGGTCACAGCGCGCTTCAGTTGCGCGTGGAGGGTCTTAGCCCAACGAGTTGGTAGCTCACCTCTCGAACCCACACGCCCATGCCCACACGAATGCTCCGTGCGCTCGCCGCATTTCTTTTTGCCGCGACGCTTGCCTACTCCGCCGACACGGTGGAGCTCCTCCCCGGAAAAATCACCGGTTCGATCACGCTCACTTCCGACACGATCAACAGCGGCTCGGTCTCCGCGTCCGCCATTGACGGCTCGGGCTCGGCCTCCAGCTCGTTCAACGGAAACACGTTTTCGATCGTCGTTCCGGCGGGCAAGACCTGGCGGCTCTCGTTCAACGTCGCGCTCGCCACGAGCAACGGCAGCTACGCGCAATTTTCCGTGAACACCGCGGAAAACGTCAGCGTGGGCGCGAACCAAACCGTCGCGCAGAACTACTCGCTCGCCACGGCGCACGTCAGCGCGGACGTGCAGGTGGCGCACGGCACGCTGAGTTCCGTCGGCACGTTGCAGGCCTATGGCAACGACGGCTCGGTGAATTTCTCCTCCTACTCGCAGTCGACCGGTGTGGTGACGGTGTTGCCGATGCACGGCGTCACGGTCTACGGCACGGCGTCGTTGCAGAGCACCGAAGGACAATCGTCCACGGTCGCGCTGCCCTCGACTTCGGTCGATGTCCCGGTGAGCGGCGCCTCGGTCACGTGGAACGTCGACGCAGCGTTCGTCTCGAGCACGGTGCAGGGCACGCTGCTGCTTAGCGGCGGACCGGCGCTCAACTCGGCGCAAATCTCGCTCTACGGCAGCAACGCCTATTATTCGACCAGCCTGTCCGGCAACGGCGCGTTCCAGTTCACGAACCTTCAGGCGGGCAACTACAGCGCTTACGCCTACGCGAATTTCCCGAACAGCTCGCTCTATCTCTATCGCAACTTCGACCTCGCCGCCGACTCGGTGGCGACGGTCGATTTCAAACACGATCTCGCGACCGCGAAGATGGGACTTTCGCTCACGGGCTTCCTCAGCGCCGACAAGGTTTCGTCCGGCTATCTCTACGGCAACGGCCCGGACAACGCATCCGGCTACGCGTCGCTGAACGCCGGCTCGTTCTCGCCGGTGGTCACGGCGGGCACGTGGTCGTTCTCGCAAATCAGTTTGGCGAACTACGCCTCCGACGGCTACTTCTCGATCACCAACTACGCGCCGAACCGCGCGCAGACGACCTTCGCCGCCGGGGACAACGTCACGCTGCCGGCCTTCCAGCTCAACACGACGCAGACCGAGTTCACCTTCGACGTCGTCGAGCCCGCCGGCGCGACGAGCGAGACGCTCATCTCTTACCCGAACATCTGGGGCTACGCCTACAAGTATTCGCCGTCCGGCGAGTGGCTCGGCTACACCTCGGTCAACGCGCAGTTCTACGGCGCCGCGCAGGCCAAGCCCCGCGTCCGCGTCGTCGGCGAGCCCGGCACCTACACGCTGCAAGCCTACGGCTACGTCGACGGCTCGAACGTCAGCTTCGGCAGCTTCACGATCGAATTGAAGGCCCCGCTCCCCACGCCCGTCGGCACGGACGTCGTCGTCGCCCCCGGCGCGGGCGTCACGCTCGAGTTCGATCACGTCACGACCGAAGGCGTCACGACCGTCTCGCAACTGCCCGTCGGCCCCGCGCTGCCCGGCGGTTATTCCAACCTGACCAGCAACGGCGCGAAGGTTTACTACAGCGCGAGCACGACGGCGACGTTCGACGGCTACATCGACGTCACGGTCGGCTACGACGCGTCGACGATCCCGCCCGAACTCGAGGGCGCCCTGCACTTGTTCTACTACGACAAGCCGACCGAGACGTGGATCGACATCACGACCGGCGTCGACGCCGTGAACAACACCATCTCCGGCACCGCGCCCGGCCTCTCGACCTTCGCGATCGGCCTGCCGCACGGGCCGACCATCGGCACGATCACCGCGCCCGTCGGCGGCCTGACGGAAACCGAACTCACGTTCACGGCCAGCTTCAGCGATCCCGACCCGGGCGAACACCACACCGCCGTCTGGTCGTGGGGCAGCGGACTCGGCAACTCCGCCGGCGTCGTCGACGAGAGCACCGGCACCATCACCGGCACGCACACGTTCGTCGCCGGCGGCACCTACACCGGCACGCTCACGCTCACGGACATCACCGGCAACGTGGTGACGAAAACCTTCACGTTCACCGTGACTGGCAACGTCGTCGACAACACCGCGCCCGTGATCGCGATCAGCGGCGACCTCACTGCCGAAGCCACGAGCCCCGCGGGTGCGCCCGTGAATTTCACCGCGACCGCCACCGACGACACCGACGGCAGCGTGTCCGTCACGCTGTCGAGCGCATCCGGCTCGATCTTCCCGCTCGGCACCACGACCGTCACCGCCACCGCGACCGACGCGGCCGGCAACGTCGCGACGAAGACGTTCACCGTCACCGTCGCCGACACGACCGCGCCCGTCCTGACGGTTCCGGCGAACATCACCCTCGAAGCAACGAGCGCCGCGGGCGCCTCGGCGACCTTTGCCGCGACGGCGACCGACGCCACCGGCGCCGCGCTGAGCTACAGCGCGGCCTCCGGCTCGACGTTCCCGCTCGGCACGACGACGGTGAACGTCACGGCCACAGACGCCGCCGGCAACGCGAGCACCGGCCACTTCACGGTCACCGTGCGCGACACGAAAGCGCCGGTCATCACGAGCGTCACGACGAACGCGCCCGCGCTCTGGCCGCCGAATCACAAGATGGTTGCCGTTACCGTCTCCGCGAGCGCCACGGACGCCGGCGGCGCCGTGACGTATCGCATCGTCTCAGTCACCAGCAGCGAGCCCGACAACGGTCTCGGCGACGGTGACACGGCAAACGACATCGCGGTAACGGGCGCCATGACCGTGAACCTGCGCGCCGAGCGCTCGGGCAACGGCAACGGCCGCACCTACACGATCACCGTCGAAGCGAAGGACGCCGCCGGCAACACGAGCACGTCGACCGTCGCGGTCGTCGTGCCGAAGAACCAGAGCGGCAAGTAAGCCTCTCGGCATCCGCCGATATTCGAGAGCCGACCGGGGGCCACGGTCGGCTCTTTTGTTTTTCGTGCAGACGACGGTGCCCAGGGTGGAACGCGTTGACCTCAACGCGTTCTTGAATCTGCGCCGCGAGACGACGCATCGAGCGCGTTGAGGTCAACGCGCTCCGCCTACTCCGGACCGAAGGCCTGGATGCCGGTCTGTGCGCGACCGAGGATGAGCGCGTGGATGTCGTGCGTGCCTTCGTAGGTGTTCACCGATTCCAGGTTCATCATGTGACGGATGACGTGGAACTCGTCGACGATGCCGTTGCCGCCGTGCATGTCGCGCGCGAGGCGGGCGATGTCGAGCGCCTTGCCGCAGGAGTTGCGTTTCACGAGCGAAACCATCTCGGGCGTGGCGCGGCCTTCGTCCATCAGGCGGCCGACGCGGAGCACGGCTTGGAGACCGAGCGCGATCTCAGTCTGCATGTTCGCGAGCTTGAGTTGAATGAGCTGGTTCGCGGCGAGCGGGCGGCCGAATTGTTTTCGGTCGAGCGTGTATTGTCGCGCGGCGTGCCAGCAGAATTCCGCGGCGCCGAGCGCGCCCCACGCGATGCCGTAGCGCGCTTTCGTGAGGCAGCCGAGCGGGCCTTTGAGGCCCTTGACGTTCGGGAGCAGGTTCGCGTCGGGCACGAAGACGTCCTCCATCACGATCATGCCGGTGGGCGAGGCGCGGAGGGAGAATTTGCCTTCGATCTTCGGCGCGGAGAGGCCGGCCATTTCCTTTTCGAGAATGAAGCCGCGGATCTCGCCGTCGTCGTCCTTCGCCCAGACGACGAACACGTCGGCGATGGGCGAGTTGGTGATCCAGGTTTTCGTGCCGCGGAGCTTGTAGCCGCCGGCGACGCGGCGCGCGCGGGTGGACATGCTCGCGGGATCGGAGCCGGAGCCGGGCTCGGTGAGGCCGAAGCAGCCGACGAGCTCGCCTTTCGCGAGTCGCGGCAGGAATTTTTGGCGCTGCTCCTCGCTGCCGTAGGCGTGGATGGGGAACATCACGAGCGAGGACTGCACGCTCATGACGGAGCGATAGCCGGAGTCGACGCGCTCGACCTCGCGTGCGATGAGGCCGTAGGCGACGTAGCTGACGCCGGCGCAATCGTAGCCGTGGATCGTGGCGCCGAGCAGGCCGAGTTCGCCGAAGCCGGTGATGATGCCGCGGTCGAATTTCTCGTGACGGTTCGCTTGCACGATGCCGGGCATGAGTTGGCCCTGGCAAAAATCGCGCGCGGAATCGCGCACCATGCGCTCCTCCTCGGTGAGTTGGTCTTCGAGCAGGAACGGATCTTCCCAGCGAAACGACGGCTTCTTGGCGGGGGTGGTCATGGGGAAGGCGCTACGTTATGACGCGGGCTCGCTCGCGCAATTCAACTTGTGCGCGGAGCACAGGCCTGGGGTAAGGCGGGACCGCCGGGCCCGCCGCGCGGGCGGTATCACGTTCGCGGCGGGCCCAGCGGTCCCGCCCTACCTTAGCAATTGCGGATGCGCTCAGCGCGTCGCGCGGTAGGCGTCGATCACGGGGAAGTCCGCGGCGGCGAGATCGTAGCGCGCGAGTTCGTCGAGTGGCGCCCAGGCGAGGGCGACGTGCTCGTGCGGGTGCGGCTCCGTCGTGCCCGGCGCGAGCGAGCAGACAAACGGGATCATCTCGATCACGACGCGGCCGTAGTCGTGCGTGAATGGCGGCAGCGCGCGCTCGATGACGATCGCGCAGCCGAGCTCCTCGCGGATTTCGCGCACGATGGCGGCGGCGGGCGCTTCGCCCGGCTCGACCTTGCCGCCGGCGAATTCCCATTTCAGCGGGAGAAGTTTATTCGGCGGGCGCTGGGCGAGCAGGATGAGTCCGTCCTTTTCGATGACGGCGCAAACGACTGGGACGGGCGGATTCACGCGACGTTTTGAACCGGCGGGGCGTGCCCGCTGCAACTTTTCTCGGCGAGCCGGGTTGTTGAGGCATGAATACTTTCCTCAAAGTTCTCCTCGCCGCGGTGCTCTTGATCGTGGCGATCAAGTTGAGCCCGATCCTCTTCGTCGCGGCTCTCGCGGGGCTGATCGCGGCCGTGGTGCTCGGAGCTGTCGGCCTCTCGCTCCTCGCAGCGCTGGTCGCGGTGGTGATCGCGTTCGCGGTGGCGCTGTCGCCGATCTGGATTCCGGTCCTCTGTGTGATCGGACTGGTGAAGCTCTTCTCGCGCTCCGGCAGCACGCCGACGCCGACAGCGACCCCGACGGCGGGCAACGCTCCGCCGCCGATCCCGGTCTGAAATTTTCGCAAGCAACAGGGGTAAGCAACCGGCGGCGGTCCTTCGCAGGACCGCCGCCTCTGTTTTTTGCGCGAAGGAAAAGTGGAGCGAAGGCGCTGGCGCCGACGAACGATCGTGGCCAGCCGTCTGACGACAGCTGCAACGATGAGAAACGCGGGAGCCTTCGAGGCTCTTTACTCACGTGGCGCGGCCTGCCTGACTGCGCGCGTGTCGAAATCGAAAACCAACTCTGCCGCGCCGGTCTCGCGCATCAGTTTCGTGGGGCGCAGCGGTGGCGCGGTGAAGAACCTCGGCGGTTTTCGGAAGCAGCATCACACGCTGCCCGACGCGGTGAACGCGGCGACGTCGGCATTTCTCGCGAAACTTTGCGCGGGCGAACTCGCGGAAGAGAGCGAGACGATGTTTCAGCGCGTGCGGGCGGCGTTTGGCTACAAGCGCGCGGAGCTGTCGCTCGGCGTCGCGAGCCCGCACGCGGTGCTGACGGCTCGCGATCTTGTCTACGAGATCGGCTACGCGCTGGCGGAGAGCGAGCCGACGGAGTTCGTCCTCACGCGCACGTTGCACAGTCTCGCGACGCCCGAAGTGCTCGAGCGGTCGGAGCTGGACGAGCTGTTCGCGGGTGCGTTCGGCGGGATCGTGTTCGGACTCGGCAAGGGCGTGCGCGTCGACGCGGTGATCGATGCGATCGAGGCGCTGCCGAGCGGCGCGACGCTGCGGGTGGACTACCCGTCGAGTTGCGCGCACTGCGTGTTGTCGGTCGAGGGTGTGGCGGCGGAAGTGATTTGCGACGGCACGACGCTCGAGATGCGTTTCGCGCGCAACGGCTCCCCTCGGGAGCTGGCGCGGGAGTTTTTGGCGGTGCGCGCGGCGTTCGCGCTGACGAAGAATCGCGTGCTGGCGGGGCTGTTGTAGGAGCGGCTTTACGCCGCGATCAGTTGCGTGGCCTGCGCCGCGTCCGAATCGCGGCGTAAAGCCGCTCCTACAGGGGCAAAAAGACGGCGGCCGTGGGTGGCCGCCGTGGAATTGTCAACTGGATCGCCACGCCCGCTGACGCGGGCTCGCGATGACAGATTGGGTTACTTGATCATCTCGGCGACGAACGCGCGCTCTTCGACGAGTTCCTTGTTCGTCGCGGCGAGCTTGGACTTCGCGAAGTCGTCCATCGTGTAGCCGGTGAGGACTTCGTAGCTGCCGGGCGTCGTGGTGCGGACGGGCATGCCGGCCCAGACGTTGGCGTCGAAGCCGTAGTGGCCGTTCGATTTGACGGCGATGGAGTGGATCGCGCCGGGCGTGACGAGCGAGCGGACGTGGTCGACGAGGGCGTTGGCGGCGGAGGCGGCCGAGGAGGCGCCGCGGGCGGCGATGATGGCGGCGCCGCGCTTGCCGACGGTCTCGCAGAACGGACCCTGGAGCCACGCGTCGTCGTTGATGACGGACGCGGCGGGTTTGCCGGAGATCGTCGCGTGCGCGAAGGCCGGGAACATGGTCGGGCTGTGGTTGCCGTAAATGAAGATGTTTTTGACCTCGGTGAGGTCGACGCCGGCTTTCTTCGCGAGCTGCGTTTGGGCGCGGTTCTGGTCGAGGCGGACCATCGCGGTGAAGCGCTCGGCGGGGAGGCGCTTGGCCTGCGAGGCGGCGATCATGCAGTTCGTGTTGGCGGGATTGCCGACCACGGCGATGCGGGCGTCAGCGGCGGCGACGGCGTCGATGATCTGGCCTTGGGCGATGAAAATCTTGCCATTGTCCTTGAGGAGATCGGCGCGCTCCATGCCGGGGCCGCGCGGCTTGGCGCCGACGAGGAGGCACCAGTTGGCGTCTTTGAAGCCGACGGACGCGTCGGAGGTTTGGACGATGCCTTTGAGGAGCGGGAAGGCGCAGTCGTCGAGTTCCATGGCGACGCCTTCGAGGGCCTTCAGCGCCTTCTCGATCGGCGCTTCGATGAGCTGGAGGATGACCGGCTGGTCGGGGCCGAACATCGCGCCCGAGGCGATGCGGAAGAGGAGCGAGTAACCAATTTGGCCGGCGGCGCCGGTGACTGCGACACGGATAGGGGCTTTCATAGAGAGGGGGGCGAGTTAACCACGAATCAGGGGAAAAACACGCGCGAAGTTTGGCGAGCGGGAGAGTTAAGCGGCTGTCGTCGATCGGGCAGGGGAACTACTTTATGCCCTTCCGAGCGGGGCAAACTGTGTGTCAGGCGAAGCGCGGGGCGAGCGCGGCGTGGATTTCGCGGACGAGTCGCTCGGTGGTGTCCCAATCGATGCAGCCGTCGGTGATCGAGACGCCGTAGCGGAGCTGGTCGAGCGGCTGGGGGAAGGGCTGATTGCCGGTGCCGAGATTGCTCTCGACCATGGCGCCCATGATCGAGGTGTTGCCGTTGGCGATTTGCTCGAGGATGTCGCGGAGGACGTCGGGCTGGAGCTCGGGTTTTTTCGACGAGTTGTCGTGCGAGCAGTCGACGAGGATGGATTTGGGGAGTTTCGCGGCGCTGAGGAGCTGTTCGGTGCGGGCGATGTGCTCGGGGGAAAAATTCGGGCCGCCCGTGCCGCCGCGGAGGACGACGTGGCAATTCGGGTTGCCGCGCGTGACGATAACGGAAGACCGGCCGTCGAGATTGATGCCGAGGAAGGTCTGCGGGTGCGAAGCGGCGCGGATGGCGTTGATCGCGGTCTGGATGGAGCCGTCGGTGCCGTTTTTGAAGCCGAGGGGCATCGAGAGGCCGGAAGCCATCTGGCGGTGCGTCTGCGACTCGGCGGTGCGGGCGCCGATCGCGGACCAGCAGATGAGATCGGCGATGTATTGCGGCGTGATCGGGTCGAGCAGCTCGGTGGCGGTGGGCAGGCCGAGGTCGAGGACGTCGCGGAGGAAGGTGCGGGCGAGGCGCAGGCCGGCGGCGATGTCGTGCGAGCCGTCGAGGTGCGGGTCCATGATGAGGCCCTTCCATCCGACGGTCGTGCGTGGTTTTTCGAAGTAGACGCGCATCACGATCAGGATGCGATCGGCGACTTGGCGGGAGAGGGCGGCGAGGCGGCGGGCGTAGTCGCGACCGGCCTCGGGGTCGTGGATCGAGCACGGGCCGACGACGAAGAGAAAGCGGCGGTCGTCGGTGAAGATCACGCGATGGATATCCTGCCGGGCGCGGGCGATGAGCTCGGCCTGAGCTTCGGTTTTGGGCAGCTCGGCCAGCAATTGAGCGGGCGAGGGCAGGGCGCGGGTCTCGAGGACGTTGATGTCCGAAGTGCGATGCATCCCGCAGCTTGGGCTGCGCCGGGGCCGCGAGGCAACGGGCCGCTGACCTTTTGACAGGAAAAGAAAAGGCGGGCCGCCTACCCCTAAGCGGCCCGCCATTGCTTTCTTAGTTACCCCAAAACTCCCGCTAGGCGGGAGAAGCGAAAAGTGAGATTGCTTACGAGGTAGTTTGTTCCGACCGTCCGTCAAATCAAACGGTCGTCACTCGATAAAAGTTACTTGCCCGTCACAATTAACGCATGGACGAGAACCCGGTCAGGACTGCCTTGCAAACGTTGCCAATCAGCGACTTGGAGACGCCATCAGCCGCGCTCCGCATTAGGGGTCCTGATTCTAATACGTTCCTCCAGGGTCAGTTCACCCAGGATCTCCGGCGGCCGGCGGGGGCGTGTTCGTATGGGCTTTGGCTGAATCAAAAGGGCAAGGTGGTGGCGGACAGTTTCGTGCTGCGGCTGGCTGAGCAGGATCATCTGGTCTGGGCGCCGCGGTGCGGTGCGGTCGCGCTTCGCGAACGGCTCGAGAGCTACTTGATCGCGGACGAAGTCGAGATCGCCGACGTGACGGCGGTGCACGGCGCCGTGGCGATTTGGGGGGCGGGCGCGGCGGCGGCGGTCGGCGAACGCTTCGGCGCGACGCCGCGGGCGGCGGAGTTTGTCCGGGCGGGCGAGGCGGTCGTGTTTCGCGGGCGCTTTTCGGCGGGCGACAATTTCGTCTGCCTTGCGCCCGATGCGGGGGAGTTGGCGGGCGTGTTCAGCGCTGTCGGTGCCGTGAGCGGCACGCGCGATTCGGCCGAGGCCGAGCGCATCGTCAGCGCGTTGCCGGCGGTGCCGGACGACCTCGGGGCGAACGACCTGCCCAACGAAGGCGGGCTCGAGGCCGACGCGATCTCCTTTACGAAGGGCTGCTATCTCGGTCAGGAAGTCATGTCGCGGTTGAAAAACCTCGGCCAAGTGCGCCGCCGGCTGTTCGTGATCGCCGGCGACGGCGCGCCGCCCGCGCCGCACACGCCGCTGCGACAAGGCGAGAAGCAGGTCGGCGAGACGCGTTCGAGCGCGCGCGTCGGCTCCGGCTTCGTGGCGATGGCGATGCTCTCGCTCGTGAATCTCGACCGCGCCGCGCCGCTCGCGCTGGCGGACGGTCGCGCGGTTCGCCTCCGCCATGGATGAACTCGCGCAACTGACGCAGCTCTGCCGGCGCCTCGGCGCGCCGACCGACGCACAAGCCGAGACGATGGCGCGTCAGCTCCAGAAGCGCGCCGATCAACTCGCCGCCGAGCGCGGCCTCACGCGCGTGGCGGCGATGGAGCACTTGCTCACGCTGATGGCGCACGGCCGCCGCGGCGAAACGCCGCCGGGTTTCGAGCCGTCGCCGCCGGCTCCGCCGTCAGAATAGGAAGCGCACGCTGGCGAAGTAGGCGTCGACCCAGCGGTGCAGCACGAAGAAATACAGCAGCGCGCCGACGCCGAGCATCGGCCCGAAGCTCACGTGCACGCCGAGGCCGAGTTGCTCGGTCGGTAGGCCGTCGGGCGTCTCGAGTCGCGCGCCGCCGAGCGGCTTGCCGGAGAATTTTTGCCAGAGCAGAGCGAACAGAACCCAGACGCAGCCGATAATCGCCCCGCCGAACATCGCGAACACCGCGCCCTGCCAGCCGACGAACGCGCCGAGTGCGCCGAGGTATTTCACGTCGCCGAAGCCCATCGCTTCCTTCTTCAGCACCGCCTCTGCGATCAACGCGATCCAGAGCACGAGCCCGGAGCCGACGAACAAGCCGAGCACCGCGTCGAGTCCCGCGCGCAGGCTCGCGACCGCGTAGAGTTCGTGCTGCTGGCCGTGCAGCGCCGGCAACGCGAGCGACAGCGCCACGCCCGCGACCGCGCCGCCGACGGTGAACGCGTCGGGAATGATCATGCCGTCGAGGTCCGTGAACGTCGCGCAAATCACGATCGAGACGAGCGCCATGCCCGCGACCGCTTTCGCCGGCGGGAACAGCATCCAGCACGCGAGGAACAGGAGCGCCGTCGCGAGTTCGATGGCCGGATAGCGGACGCTGAACTTCCGCCCGCAGCACCGCGCGCGCCCGCGCAGGATCAGCCAGCTCAGGATCGGGATGTTGTCGTGCCACGCGATCGGCCGGCCGCACGCGCAGTGCGAGCCCGGGGTGACGATCGATTCGCCTTTCGGCAGGCGGTAGATGCAGACGTTGAGAAAACTGCCGATGCACGCGCCGAACACGAACGCGCAGGTCGGAAAAAACCACGGCGCGACGGCGGCGATCTCGTGGAGGGTCGATGCGCTCATCGGGCGGCGATGGCCGCGCGCATGACGTCGGCGGGCACAGCGGTGTCGGTCCAGATTTCGAGCGCGCGGGCGCCTTGGTGCACCAGCATGGACAGCCCATTCGCATGGGCGAGTCCGAGCGCGGCCGCTTCGCGAAGCAGCGCGGTTTGCGGCGGGTTGTAGACCATGTCGTAGACCTTGAGGCCGGCCGGAAGGTCGCGCAATGCGATTGGCGGCGGCTCGCCGGGCTTCAGGCCGGCCGAGGTGGCGTTCACCAGCACGGCGTTCGCGGGAAGATCGGCGGGCGGATGGGCGGGATCGAAACCGCGCAACTCCGCGGCGCCGGCGAGAGGGCGGAGCGCGTCGAGCAGTGCGTCGAGATTGGCGCGGGTGCGATTGGCGATCGCGAGGGACGCGCAGCCCTGGCGGAGGCATTCGACCGCGGCGCCGCGGGCGGCGCCGCCGGCGCCGAGCAGGATCACGTGCGCCCCGGGCAATGCGACGCCGAGTTCCTCGCGCAGCGCAGTGGCGAGGCCATAGCCGTCGGTGTTGTATCCGCGCCAGCCTGCCGCGGTGCGGCGGAGCGTGTTGACCGCGCCGATGGCGCGAGCGGTGGGATCGATTTCGGCCACGAGATCGAAGGCGAGCACCTTGTGCGGCACCGTGAGATTCAGCCCGTGCAAGCCGGCGGCATGGAGTCGCGGCAGCGCCTCCGCGAGGCGCTCCGGCGGAACGTCGAAACGAAAATACCGCCAGCGCGCGAACGCGCGGTCGCGGGCGGACATCGCCTGCAGCGCGGCGTTGTGCATGCGCGGACTCAACGAGTGGGCGATCGGGTGACCGAGGACGGCGAGCGGCGTGCCGTCAAACGACCACGCGGCGAGGTGGTCGAGCGTCAGGATGGTTTCGCCGGTCCAACTGTTCATGCAGCCCTCGTGCATGGGCGGAAACGCGACCGAGGCCCAGATTTATCTTCAGGGGCTGGCGTGGCGTTCGTAGGTGGCGTCGAACTCGGACACGAAATCGGCGAAGAGCCGGGCGTGCGCGGCGTCGTCGGCCGCGGCGTAGTGATTGGCGAGGTTGCGACAGGCGCGGCTGAGCACTTCGCGCACGGGCGTCGGCGCGAGGTCGGCGAGTTGCGGCGTGTGTTGCAGCGAGCGGATGCGATCGAAGACGTCCTCGGGCGAGAGGAGTTTGCCGCCGTTGAAAGCGTCGACGAAGAACGGACCTTCCGGCTCGTAGCCGCCGACGAGAAAATGTCCGGGGACGCCGACTGGTTCGACGTCCAGGCCGATGCGATGCGCCACGAGCAGGTAGACGATCGAGAGCGAAATCGGGATGCCGACGCGGCGTGCGAGCACTTGGTCGAGGAGGCTGTTTTTCGGGTCGGTGTAGTTGTCGACGTTGCCGCGCAGGCCATATTCCTCGAAGAGCACGCGGTTGAGCACGCGCGCTTGCGCGCGCATCGTGGCGGCGCGCGGCATGAGCTTGCGTGCGCGGGCGGCGAAGGCGTCGAGCTGCGCGCAGATCGCGGTGACATCGAGCGACGGATTCACCGTGCGGCAGAGGAGGAGCACGCCGGTCTCGAGTTCGTAATTGAGCGACTGGATGAAGCCGCGGAATTCCGCGACCGGGTCGCTGAATTTCAGTTCGCGCAAATACCAGGCGGCGGCGAGAGCGGCGACGCGGTTGGGGCCGCGCGCGACGCCTTGGAGAAACACGCGGCCTTCATCGCCGAGCGCGAGGAACTGGGCGAGCAACGCCTGGCGGACGCCGGCGGATTCGTCGTCGAGCAGCGCGAGGAGAGCGTCTTTTTCGGCCGTGGTGAGCATCCGCGTTTCCACGAGCCGGAGCGAAGTCGATTGCCCGGCGGTGGCAACGAGGAATGCGACCGCGGACACACTTCGACAGTTCCGTGATCGCGCGCGGGAAGGCTGCGACGCGCGCTCGCGGGCGACGAGGTAGGGTCGGCTTCAGCCGGACTGAAGTCGGACTGGCTGCGCGCTCGCGGGCGCTGAGGGGCCGGCTGAAGCCGGCCCTACTCGCGCGTGCCGAAGAGGGCGGTGCCGACGCGCACGAGCGTGCTGCCGGCGGCGATCGCGAGCGCGAAGTCGCCGGACATGCCCATCGAGAGTTCGCGCAGCGGCAAGCCGGTGCGCGCGGCGAGGTCGTCGCGGATCGTGCGGAGATTCGCGAATGTCCGGCGCGCGTGCTCGGCGGTTTCCTCGGATGTCGCACTGAGGGGGGCGATCGTCATGAAGCCGTCGACGTGCAAATTTTTCTTCGCGAGCGCGGCGTCGAGCAGGCGCGGAGCGTCGGCGGGCTCGGCGCCGAATTTCGCGGGGTCGTTGCCGGCGTTGATTTGAAGCAGGATCGGCAGCACGCGACCGAGTTCGCCGGCGGCGCGATCGAGGTGGTTGATCAGCTTTTCGCTGTCGACGCTTTGGACGCGGTCGAAGTGCTGCGCGGCAAGCTTGGCCTTGTTGGATTGGAGGTGGCCGATCAGCTCCCAGCGCAGCGCGGCGGCGACCTGCGCGCGTTTCTCGACAGTTTCCTGGACGCGGTTTTCGCCCACTGCTGCGAGGCCGTAGCGCGCGACATACTCCGCTGCGGCGGGAGGATGCGTCTTCGTGACCGGCAGCAGCACCACTTCGGCCGGATCGCGGCGGGCGGCGCGCGCGGCGTCGGCCATCAGAGCGCGCAGCTTATCGGCGCGGTCGCGAAAGGTCTCGAAATCGATAAACATTTATGAGGTCTGCTTTTAGATTGGATTGCAGATAAGGGCCGTTTATACGGGTGCTCCATTTCGCCGCCATGCAAATCGAAAACTTCAAGATTTTCGCGGACCTCGTGGAGACAAAAAGCTTCTCCAAGGCCGCGAAGTTGAACGGCATCACGCAATCCGCGGTCAGTCAGCAAGCGCGTTCCATGGAACGCAATTTCAAGACGCTGATGATCGACCGGTCGCAGAAGCAGTTCAATCTGACCCGCGAGGGCCAGCGCATTTACGACGCGGCGAAGGAGATCCTGCACGTCTACGAGAAGCTCCTCAGCGAGCTGCAGGAGATGAAGAAGGTCATCAGCGGCACGATCCGCATCTCGACGATCTACTCGATCGGCCTGCACGAGCTGCCGCCCTACATCAAAAAATTCCTGCACGACTATCCTTCGGTGAACGTGCGCATCGAGTATCGGCGCTCGAATCTCGTCTACGAAGACATCCTGCACAACTCGGTCGACTTCGGCTTGGTCGCGTTTCCGCAGAAGCTCCGGCAGATCGAGACGATTCCGTTTCGCAACGACCGCCTCGTGCTCATCACGCATCCGAACCACCCGCTCGCCAAGGGACCGGAAGCCGACCTCAAGACGCTCGCCGGCCACAAGTTCATCGGCTTCGATCCCGACATCCCGACGCGCAAGGCGGTCGATCAGATTTTCCGCGACAACAAGCTCGAGATCACGCCGGTGATGGAGTTCGACAACATCGAGACCGTGAAACGCGCCGTCGAGATCGACCACGGCATCGCCATCGTGCCGCAAGCGACCGTCGTCCAGGAAGTGAAGCAGGGCACGCTCGCCGTGATCGCATTCAAGGGCAAGGAGTTCACCCGTCCGCTCGCGATCCTGCACCGCAAAGGCCGCGTGCTCACGCCGGCGATGAAGAAATTCATCGAGACGCTCAGCGGCGAACTCGCCGTCGCCGAGGCGCCGAAGCCCGTCGTCGCGTGAGCCGGCCGCGCGCGGAGTTTTCCGGGAACAACCCGCGGGGCCGGGGCTCTTACGCAGGTATGCGCCACGCCTTTTCGATCTCACTCCTCGCTGCGGCGGCCGTGCTCGCCGGCTGCGGCAAACAAACCGGTTCGTCGACGGCATCGGTCGCTTCCGGCTCGGCGGCGGGCGCCGCATCCGCGGTGGCGAAGAATGCGTTGCCCGTCGTGGGCAAGGCGCCCGACTTCAAGCTGACGACGATCGACGGCAAGGAGATCACCGCGGCATCGCTCAAGGGCAAGGTGGTCGTCGTGGACTTTTGGGCGACGTGGTGCGGTCCGTGCGTCGCGGAGATTCCGGGCTACATCGAGCTGCAGAAGAAATACGCGAAAGACGGCCTCGTGATCGTCGGTGTTTCGGTCGATCGCGGCGGCGCAGCCAAGGTGAAGCAGTTCGCCGAGAAGAACGGCATGAATTACCTCGTCGCGATGGGCGACGACGGCGCGCTCGGGGAGGCGTTCGGCGGTTTCGACGCGATCCCGACGACATTCCTCATCGATCGCGACGGCAACATCCGCCACCAGAAAACCGGCTCGATGCCGCACGCTGACTACGAGGCGCTGGTGAAGCAGTTGCTGTGAGTCCGAGGTAGCGCGGTGCTTCGGCCCGTGCTGAGAATTATCCGGCGCGGGCTAAAGCACCGCGCTACTCCAAGGCCCCGCACGCGTGATTGTAGGAGCGGCTTTACGCCGCGATTGGTTCGCAGCGCGCGCCGCGCTCGAATCGCGGCGTAAAGCCGCTCCTACAGGAAAACCCCGCGCCGCGATCCGCGCGCCGCGATCTGCTCGCCGCCCTTCGTCAGCCGAGTGACGGCTGCTGCGGCGAGCCGGCGGCGAGAAGACAGGGCGGCAAGGCGGCGACGACGAACCGGTTTGCGTGCGCGCGTGCGAACCGGCTTGCTGGTTTTCTTCGCGTGAATTTTCCGCTGCATCTCCTGATCCCGCTCGCGTGCGCCCTGCTCTACGTGCTCGCGGCGCTCACGATCAAACGCGCCGCAGCGTTCGGCGTCGGCGTCTGGCGCACGAGCTTCGTGGCGAACTGGATCATGTTCGTGGTGTTTCTGCCGTGGTGGTTTCTTCAGGGCGGCCGGCTGCACCCGTTCGCAGACTACTGGCAACCCGCCGTCACCGCACTGTGTTTCCTCGGCGGGCAGATTTTCATCTTCCTCGCGCTGAGCAAAGGCGACGTGTCGGTGACGACGCCAGTGATGGGCACGAAAGTCATCATGGTCGCGCTCTTCAGCAGCCTGCTGCGCGTGGGCGATGTGCCGCTCAAATGGTGGCTCGGCGCCGGGCTCAGCGCGGGCGCGGTCGCGCTGTTGCACGCCGGCGAAAAGCGCGGTGAGCGTCGCCAGGTCGGCACGGCCGTCGCGCTCGCGACGGCCAGCGCGCTCGCCTACGGCCTCGGCGATGTGCTGATGCAGAAGTGGGTGCCGGCGTGGGGCACGGCGAGTTACTTTCCGGCGATGTTTCTGTTCGTGGGCGTTTACTCGTTCGCGTTCGTGCCCTTCTTCAGCGCGCCGCTCGCGGCGTTCGACGCCGCGGCATGGCGTTGGGTTTCCATCGGCGGCTTGCTGCTCGCGCTGAACAATGCCGGCATCGTGCTCACGCTCGGCATCTGGGGCGGGGCGACGGCGGTGAACATCGTCTACAGCGCGCGCGGACTCTTCAGCGTGCTCGCGGTGTGGGCGATCGGCCACTGGTTCGCGAGCACGGAGCAGCACCTCGCGTCCGGTGTGCTGCGCTTCCGCTTCGTCGGCGCGGCGCTGATGATCGGTGCGATCGCGCTGGTGCTGCTCTGATCACGCGGCGGCGCGGGCGTGGAGCGAAGGATTGCGCTTCGACGAAAACCGGCTGATTTGGCCGCATGCAACCGACTCCGCGCATCGAAGGCATCGTCGAAACCATCCTCTACGTCGACGACCTCGAACGCGCGGTCGCCTTTTATCGCGACGTGCTCGGCCTGACGGCGCAGGGCGGCGATCGCGAGCGTTTCGCGGTCTTCAATCCCGGCGGTCGCCAGGTGCTGTTGCTCTTCCGGCGCGGTGCCACGCTCGTGCCGACGGCGGTGCCGGGCGGCATCATCCCGCCGCACGACGGCCACGGTCCGCACCACATCGGCTTCGCGATCACGCACGAAAGTTACGAGCCGTGGAAGGAGAAGCTGGCCAGCGCCGGCGTCGCGATCGAAGGCGAGACGCACTGGCCGCGCGGCGGACGCAGTTTGTATTTCCGCGATCCGGACGGCCACCTGCTCGAACTCATCACGCCCGGCATCTGGCCGAATTACTGAACGCGGCGGCGCTCGGGCGCGCGTCAGAACGACAGGTTGTTCGGGCGCGTGTGGACGGTTTGGACGACGGAGATGTTGCGGAGCGCGAAGGCGGCTTCGCAGTAGGCGAGGTAGTAGTCCCACTTGCGGACGAAACGCTCGTCGAAGCCCTGCGCGCGCACGCGGTCGAGGCGCGCGGTGAAGTTCTCGCGCCACGTGCGGAGCGTGCGCGCGTAGTCGCGGCCCAGGTCTTCGAGGTTGTGGAGGACGAAGCCGCCGGCGCGGGCGAAGAGATCGTTGAGGCGGTTGGCCGAGAGCAGGAGCGAGCCGGGAAAGATGTGCTTCTGGATGAAATCCACGCCGCGGCGGAACTCGGCGTAGCGCGCGTCGGGGCAGGTGATGAATTGCAGAGCGACGAGGCCGTCGCGCTTCAGCGCGCGTGCGCACGCGGCGGCGTAGGCGGGGAGGAACTCGTGGCCGACGGCTTCGAGCATTTCGATCGAGACGATCTTGTCGAACTGGCCGCGGACGTCGCGGTAATCCTGCAAGCGCACCTCGACGCGGTCCGCGAGGCCGGCGGCGGCGATGCGCTGCACGGCGAGGTCGTGTTGTTGTTGCGAGATCGTGAGTGTCGTGACGCGGCAGCCGTAGTTTTGCGCGGCGTGCAGACTCCAGCCGCCCCAGCCGGTGCCGATCTCGAGCACGTGGTCGGTCGGGCGCAGGTGGAGTTTGCGGCAGAGCGCGTCGTTCTTGGCGATCTGCGCGTCGCGCAGCGCGGCGTCGGCGCGCTCCCACTTGGCGGAGGAATACGTCATCGTCTCGTCGAGCCAGAGCGCGAAGAAGTCGTTCGAGAGATCGTAGTGCTCGGCGATGTTGCGGCGGGCGGTCGTGCGGGTGTTCGCGCGGAGCCGGTGACCGAGGCGATGAGCGAAACGCAGCAGGTGGAGAGCGGTGTCTTTCGCGCGCTCCGAGCCGGACATCGTGGGCGCGTGTTCGACGTTGAGGACGAACCAGCCGATGAGCGCGGTGAGGTCGGGGGTGTCCCAATCGCCGTCGATGAACGATTCCGCGAAGCCGATGTCGCCGCCGAGGAGGCAGCGGCGGAAAAATCGCCCACGGCGCACGCGGAGCACGGCCGCGTCGGTGACGCCGGGTGCGATCTCGCGCGGGGCGTGCGCGGCGGCGCCGAAGGTGCGCGCGGTGCCGTCGGGGAGTTCGAGTCGGAGTTGTCCGCGCGGCATTTTCGCGAAGGCATCGAGCAGCACGCGCTCGGCGAGGGAAGGGGAGCGGGAATTGTCGCGCGCGAGTGGCGAAGCGGCAGCGGCTTTGGGCGAACTCATGGCGTGGAGGCGACGGGAGAGCGATGGCGACGGCGGCGGTGGCGCGACGGTTGGCGAACGCTCGTTATACCGCAACAGACGCAGAATCGGCGGGGGCGCAAGGTGCGCGCGGCGTGGCCGGTTTGTAGCGGCGCAGCCTCGCGGCGCGCGCTGCGCCTGCGTGTGCCGCGCGCGCTCGGAGCGCGAGAAGTGCGCCGGGCGGTGGCGAGGGGCGCGCCAAGACCGCGTCCGTCGGTCGATGGCGCGGTGGAAAAAAGAAAAGCCCCGCGGGTGGCGGGGCTTGGTTTTCCGAAGCGGGCGGTGCGGTGAAGTCGCGACGCCTTCGTGGTGCGAGGGAATTTTTCGCCGGTCGGAGACCGGCGCTACCTAGATGACGGGCGGGTTTTGGTTTTTCGGCGAGGTCGCGGGTGGCTGTTGCGCGAGTTCGGAGACGTCCTTGTGGATCGCGGGGCCGTCTTTTTTCTGCATCTGCGCGGCGACTTCGGGCGAGTTGACGGTGGCGAGGGCGATGGCGGCAGCGGTGGGGACGACGCGCTTGAGCGTGTTGATCTCGTCCTGCACGGAGGAGAGCGACATGCGGCGGATGGTGTCGTGGTGGGCGTTGCGCTCGGCTTCTTCGTAGATGGATTTCGGGACGGATTTCAGGCCCCAGATGAAGCCGGTGAACGAGAGCGCCTTCAGGCCGTAGTAGGTCGGATCGATTTCCCACCAATAGAAACCGTTGCGGGTGGCGGACTGGTAGCGGTGGTGGTTGTTGTGCCAGCCTTCGCCGAGACAGACGATCGCGAGGATGAAGCTGTTGCGCGAGTCGTCGGTGGTGTTGAAACGGCGTTTGCCCCAGAGGTGCGTGAAGGAGTTGATCGACGCGGTGCCGTGGAAGAGCGCGGTGGTGCTGATGAAGAAGCCCCAGACGAGGAGCTGCCAGGCGCTGGTGCCGA
The DNA here is from genome assembly GCA_016187945.1 of Opitutia bacterium. Classification (GTDB taxonomy): domain Bacteria; phylum Verrucomicrobiota; class Verrucomicrobiia; order Opitutales; family Opitutaceae; genus Didemnitutus. Next base: position 255,856 of record JACPIT010000013.1, on the reverse strand, counting down.
GCGAGGGGGCGACGCTCTCGAGCAACGCGCCGAGACCGAAGAGGCCGAGCGCGAAGAGCACGGGGACGACGATGTCAAAGCGGTTCAGCCAGACGAGTTCGGGGTATTTGGTGAGGTCTTTGACTTTCGTGTAGTCGGTGGGAAAGTTGCGCTTCGAGGTGATCCAGCCGATGTGCGACCAGAGGAAGCCGTGCACGTGCGGCGAGTGGGCGTCCTCTTCGTCGTCGGAGTGCAGGTGGTGGTGGCGGTGATGATACGCCCACCAGAGCGGGCCGCGTTGGACGGTCGTGCCGGCCCAGAGCGCGAGGAGAAATTGGCCGAAGCGCGACGTGCTGTAGGTCTTGTGGGAGAAATAGCGGTGCAGGATGCCGGTGACGGCGAACATGCGCACGACGTAGAGAAACACGGCGGCCCAGACGGCGAACCAGCTCCAGCCGGCCCAGAGCACGCCGAGACAGCCGAGGTGCAGGATGATAAACGGGATGCAGCGGACGAGATTCACGCCATCGGGTTGGGCGCGGATGGTTTCCGGGGATTCAAGCGTGTAGTCGGAATCGACCCACTGAATAAGCGAGGCGCCGATGCGGCGCAGAGAGGCGTGGAGAGAGGACACGATGCGAGAGCGACAGAGGTGAGGGCGGCACGGAAACCGCGGGCGCGAGCCGCTGCAAGCCGCCAATTGGCCCGAAGAGAATTTCCCCTATTTTCCACGCGCGACCGCCGCAGGCGGCCCGGAGCGCAAAAAAGCCGCCTCACACGAGGCGGCCCGGAAGAGTGTTGCGGAAATAGGCGGGACGAAATCCTGATCGTAGGCGGCGGAAGTCGGGTAAACCGGTTCAACTCTCCGGCTCGGTGGCGACGAGCAGGGAGAGCAGCGCGAGAATGATGACGGAGACTAACATGGCTTGGTGCGTGGCGGTGCTGGGTCAGAGCACGTTGTAGCGGAAATTGTTCCACCTGCGCGGAAGCGCACGTGGATGGCCGTTGAATGGAATCAACGTCATTGGTCCCGCAAGCAAATCGTGTGTCTCATTCTTCCAACGGCCCATAACGGTTCTGTTACTGAAACGAAGAGATGCCGCTGGAAATTTCATCCAAATGAGCCATTGTGCCCGCATGAAAGCATTGCGCCCATTCTTACTCCTCGCGGGAGCGCTGTGCGGTGCGAGCTTGGCATTTGCCGCTGCCGACCAGGCTGCCGTCTCCGCTCCGAAAGCTGCGCCCGCTTCGCCCGTCGACGTCACGTTCGACAATCCGGCTGAATTCACCGACTTCACGCAGAGCTACTCGTCAAAAGACTACGGACAGGACGGGCTCATGTCGCAATTCCGCGAATTTTTGCAGGATCGCCTCGCCTCGCGCCTCGCTCCCGGCCAGCGCGTCGAGATCAAGTTCAAGGACATCGACCTCGCCGGCGACTTCGAGCCGTGGCGCGGTCCGCGCGCGGATGACATCCGCATCGTGAAGGACATCTACGTTCCGCGCATGAAGCTCGATTTCCGTCTGATCAATGCCGACGGCACCGTCGCCGCCGAAGGTCATCGCGAGCTCAGCAATCTCGGCTTCATGACCTCGATCGCGTTCCCGCAGAGCGACCCGCTCCGCTGGGACAAAGATATGCTCAACGACTGGATGCGCCGGGAATTTCCCGCCAAGAAGAAATAGCGCCTGCGCTGAGGGATGATTTTTCGAGGCGTCCCGTTCGCTCGGGACGCCTTCTGCTTTTATGAAGCGCGCTTCGCGACAGTTGGGTTTCAGTTTATCGCGCCTAAGCCGCTCCCGGCGAGTGCTTAGGGATTTCTCCGACGGAATTGCCCTTGCGTTCGTTCCCAGACCGTGGACTCTGTCCGCCGTTCGTTAAGAGTTTTCGAGTTAGATGACAGGATCTGGTGAGTCGTTGGCTGAGCTGCTTTGGCTTAAGTGATGATTTGAAACCCACAGTGGGAACGGACTGGCAGCGGAACGAAGGCCCCTAACGATTTCATCACATGAGCAACTCCAAACTCTACGTCGGCAATATGTCGTTCCAGACCTCCGAAGAAGCGCTCCGCGCGCACTTCGAGCAGTTCGGCACCGTTTCCGACATCTACGTCGCGATGGACAAATTCACGGGCCGCCCGCGCGGCTTCGCGTTCGTCACGATGGGCACGCCCGAAGAGGCGAAGGCCGCGATCGAGAAGACCAACGGCGTCCAACTCGATGGCCGCGCCCTCCAGGTCAATGAAGCCCGCCCGAAGGAAGACCGTCCGGCTGGCGGCGGCTTCGGCGGCGGCGAGCGTCGCGGCTTCGGCGGCGGCGGTCGCGGTGGCTTCGGCGGTGGCCGTGGCGGCCGCGGTGGCGACCGTGGCGATCGCGGTGGCTTCGGTGGCGGTCGCGACCGTTACTAAGCGGACCGTTTGCCTCGCGCAAACTGACTGACTTTCGGGGCGGAGCCCGCGTGGCTCCGCCCTTTTGTTTATCCAGGCGAATCACTCATCCGCTAGCTCGCTAGTCGTCGCCGTTTTCATCATCCGCGTTTGCGCGAATTTTTTCCGCAACGCCCCTGCGCGTCCGTCGCTCCGCGATGCCGCGTCTCCATTAGCGTCGATTAGTGCGCCTTAGTGGTTCGTTCCTCCCATGGCTTTCAAAGCTCTCAATCTCTCCGAGCCCGTCCTCCGCGGCATCCAAGCTGCCGGCTACACGGACCCGACTCCCATTCAGCTCCGCGCGATTCCCGTCGTGCTCGGCGGCGGCGACCTCATCGGCTCCGCTCAAACCGGCACGGGCAAGACCGCCGCGTTCGCGCTCCCGATCATTTCCCGCCTCGGCAAACACGCCGCCAAGCCCCGCGTGCTCGTGCTCGAGCCCACGCGCGAACTCGCCGCGCAAGTCGAGACCGCGTTCCGCGATTTCGCGCGCTTCACCGATCTGCGCACCGTCGCCGTCTTCGGCGGCGTCGGCTACGGCCTCCAACGCAGCGAACTCCGCAAAGGCGTCGACATCATCGCCGCCACCCCCGGCCGCCTCATGGACTACGTCCATGACGGCTCGATCAACCTGCGCGACATCCAGATTCTCGTCCTCGACGAAGTCGATCGCATGCTCGACATGGGCTTCCTGCCTGTCGTGAAGGACATCATCGGCCGCTGCCCGCGCGAGCGTCAGACGCTGTTCTTCTCCGCAACCGTGCCCCCGGAAATCCAAGCCGTCGCCTCTTTCGCGCTTCGCAATCCGCAGCGCGTCGAAGTCGGCGTCAACCGCTCGGTCAACCGCTCGATCAATCACGCGCTTTACCCGGTCGCGCTCGCGCAAAAGTTCGACCTCCTCGTCGCGCTGCTCGCGAAAACCGATTTCGACAGCGTGCTCGTCTTCTCGCGCACCAAGCACGGCGCCGATAAGATCGCGCGCAAGCTCAAGTCCGCGAACCACAGCGTCGCCGTCCTCCACGCCAACCGCTCGCAGAACCAGCGCATCGAGGCGCTCGCCGGTTTCAAATCCGGCAAATACGAAGTGATGGTCGCGACCGACATCGCCGCCCGCGGCATCGACGTCGCCGGCGTCACCCACGTCATCAACTACGACGTGCCGGAGAATCCCGAGGACTACGTCCACCGCATCGGCCGCACCGGCCGCGCGCAGGCCGTCGGCGACGCCTTCACGCTCGTCACGCCTGAGAACGCCGACGACATCCGCGACATCCAGCGCTTCATCGGCCAGAAAATTCCCGAGCTCCGTCTCGAAGGCTTCGACTATCTGCCCTTCGGCGTCGCCCAGCCCAAGCAGCCGCGCGGCCAGCAAGGTGGCGGTCACCGCGGCGGTGGACATCGTGGCGGCGGCGGCGGACAGCGCGGAGGTTTCCGCGGCGGTCACGCCAATCGCGACAGCAACGGCGGCAAAGTCGCCTTCCAGTTCCGCGGTCGCCGCGGCTGAACGCGACTCCGGCTCTCCCATTTTCAAGGCGCACCACGGTGCGCCTTTTTTTGCGCGGACGTGCAGCCCTGCTGAAAGTGGAGCGGCTTGACCTCAAGCCGCTCCGAGCGCGTTGTGTTCGACGCGTTCCACCATGCCCGCGCCCACTGTCGCCGCCGTCCAAAAACACCTTGCGCGTCTCGCTGCGTGCCGCGCCTGCCCGCGCATGCACAAACCGGTTGTCGTCGGCCGCCCCGTCGTGTCGCGCGTGCTGCTCGTCGGGCAGGCGCCCGGCGACAAGGAGCCCGTGCGCGGCCGGCCGTTCGCCTGGACCGCGGGCAAGACGCTCTTCAAGTGGTTCAACGAAGCGCTCGGCTGGACCGAGGACGAGACGCGCGACCGCCTCTACTTCGCGGCGATGTGCCGCTGCTTCCCCGGCAAAAAAGAAACCGGCGGCGACCGCGTGCCGGACGAGGACGAGATTGCCGCCTGCGGCCGCTGGCTCGACGCCGAACTCGATTTGCTCGAACCCGACCTCGTGCTCCCCGTCGGCAAGCTCGCGATCACCCGCTTCCTGTCGCCGGCGCCGTTGAACGACATCATCGGGAAAAAATTCCGCATCGAGCACCGCGGCCGCGCGCTCGACTGCATCCCGCTCCCGCACCCGAGCGGTGCGTCGCCCTGGCACCGCATGGAGCCCGGCAAGACGCTCCTTCGCCAGGCCCTCTCGCTGATCGCGAAACACCCCGCGGTCCGCTCGATCGATTGACGCCCGCTCGTCGCCCGGGCTGAGTCGAAGACGATTTTGTTTGTAGTCTATTAGACTACAAAGCCGGTTTGCATCCTAGGACAGATCGGCACGGGAAGGTGTGTGTCGCCCAGGGATTTTCGGTGGCGTCGCGGTTTTGCGCCGCTCTGTTGGCGCACATGCATGTCGCCCGCGTTGTCGGCTTCACCACGTTTGTGTAAGCGCTGCGCGCCAACTCCGACCCTGGGGGCGCGCGACGGCGGAGTAGCTGTAACCGATCGGCGGGTCGTTCACGAGCGGCGGATCGTCTTCGAGCAGATCGTCCACCCCGATCGCGATGCGCATCCCGCGCAGCCACGACGAGCGGGGCGAGGTGTAGGTGACGTGCAGATTCACGACGCGATAGGGCTTCAGATACGAGCCCCACGTTGCCAGATCGCCGCTGCTTGCCGTGTAGAGGAACGTCGCGCCGGCTTGCCACGTGTCGTGTGACCAATCGAGCGTCGCGCGCGAACGCCAGCGCGGACTCCCCGGCTGGCCGGCGGAATTGACGAACGCGCTGTAGCGGTCGTTGGCGTAGCTCGTCTGGTCGACGTAGGTCGCGCCCGCACCGAACATCACGCGGCCGGCGCCGCCGAGATCGGCCGTGTAGTGCGCGGCAATGTCGGCGCCGGCGTAGCGCCGCCGCGCGAGATTGATGGTGTAGACGTCGATGCGACGAAGCCGCCCCGGGACGGTCGCGCTGGCGCCGGGAGCGATCGCGCGCGTCCCGCCGTTCGGGCCGCTGAGGATGTCGATCGGCGCGCCGGTCGTGTTGGTGTAGGTCTCTGCGCCCGGCTCGCGCTCGACGAGGCGGCCGAGGGCGCCAAGTTCGTCGCTCAGCACGCGAGTCGGTCCGATATTCGCGATCACGTCGTCCAACTCGTAGTGGAACCTCGCGCACTCGACCACGAGGCCCTCCAGCGCTCCGCGCGGCGACCACGTGGCGCCGAACTGCGTGACGCGGCCGCGCTCCGGGCCGAGCGCGGGATTGCCGCCGCTGCGCACAAGCCGCGAGACGTTGGGACCGTCGGTCGGATCGCCGGTCAATGCGCCGGGCCGGCGCGGATCGATGAGGCTGTTGACGTAGCCTTCGCTCTGCGGCGCGAAAAGCTGTGGAAGCGTGGGGGCTTTGAAAGTCTCGCTCCAACTCGCGCGCAGCACGACCGCCTCGTGCGGTCGCGCCACGAGTCCGAGGCTCGGCTTCGCGCCGCTCGCGAAGCCGCCTTCGAATTGCTCCCAGCGCGCGGCGGCCTCGAACGCGAGCCGGGGTGGTCCGCCGGCCGGCGCGGCCGACCACAGCGGCGCGTGCAGCTCCGCGGCGAGCGCGCTCGCTTCGCGTTGCCAGGCGCTCGGCGCGCCGGTCTGGCCCTGGCCAAACAACTCGCCGTTCTGGCTGAGTGGATCGCTCGCGGCCGAGAAGCGCTCGCGGCGCGCCTCCGCGTAGGCGGCGCCGCTGATCGCTCCGGCGGGCAGCGCGCCGAGCGTGCCCGCGACGCGGCCATCGACCGTGCTCAGACTGGTGCTGCCGCCGTTCCACGTCGCGGTGACGAGCGAACGGATCAGCGCCGGATCGTGGCGAAAGGTCTCGCCGCCGAACGGATTCAGCGCGCTGGCGTCGGTGCGCGCCAGCGCGGCGAGCGCGCGAGAGGCGACGAGCGCGTTTTGCAGGGTGTCGACGAACTCGTCGGCGCTGTGCGCGACGGCGACTTCCCACGCGACACGCGCGCAGGCGGCGCTGCGCAGGCCCGCGAGCAGCGACCAGGAATCGTCCTCGACGAGCGAGCGACGCGGGCCGGTTTCGACGAGGCGCCAGCCGGCGACGACATCGACGCCGAACGGGTTGTAGTAGTTCGTGCGCGGCACGGTGGTGGTGAAGCTCGCGGCGAAAAACTCCGTGCGCGAGCGGTTGCGTTGCACGGTGGCGTCGGCGAACAGCGTCTGTCCGCCGGACAGGAGATAGTCGGCACGCAGGCCGAAGCCCGCGCGCGTCGCTTCGGGCACGAGCCACTCGTCCTGGTTGTAGTTGTAGAGATTGCGCGCGGTGTCGTCGGTGCGCGTGAGCTGCTGCGCGACAAAGCTCGCGGCAGCGGTCGGGTTGAACCGGCCGCCGGTCGGCTGGAGATACGGCGTGGCGATGCCGGGCGAAGCGGTGGCGAGTGTGCCGGCGGCGGTGCCGCCGGTGCCGGGGAGCGCGACGATCGGCTCGCCGGCGGCGAGGCCGGGGATGGCGACGCCGTTCTGGCCGTTGATTTGGCCTGCGACGAGTGCGATGCGGGAGACGGGGCCGTTGAGCGAGCGGCCGTCGTAGCTCGCGAGTTCGGCCGGCGAGAGGTGGGCGAAATAGTCGTAGGTCGCGGCGAAGCGCGGGGCGAGGTTCGCGGTGCGCGAGAACCAGCGGTCGCGGTTCGCGAGTGCGTGCCGGCGGAACAAGCTGGCGTTCAGCGACAGGCTCAACGCACCGCGCGTGACCCCTTGCACGAGACTGGCGTCCAACTCGGCGGCGTCGGTCGCGAATGCGTTGGCGTAGGCCACGCGCCATTCGCCGCCCTGTGCTCCGCGGCGGGTGATGAGGTTGATCACGCCGGCGACCGCGTCGGCGCCGTAGACGGCGGAGGCGCCGCTCTTGAGAATCTCGATGCGCTCGATCGCGTCCGGCGGGAAGCGGTTGAGGTCGACGAAGACGACGTCGTCGAACGCATTCGCGCTGGACGTGACGCGCCGGCCGTCGACGAGCACGAGCGTGTAGCCGGCGCCGAGGCCGCGCAGATCGGCGGCGGTGGCGCCGTGCGTGCCGCTGATGGCGACGTTCTCGGTGATGCCGGTGCTGGTGAGTTCGGGCAGTTCGCGCAGGATTTCCGAGAGGTTGGCGCGACCGGTGTGGTCGATCGCGGCGCGGTCGAGCACGACGAATCCGACCGGCGACTCCGAGATCGGGCGCGGCAGGCGGGTGCCGGTGACCTCGAACGGATCGAGTTGAAGAGGAGCATGGGCGGGCCGAGCCGCCGCGACGATGGCGGCGCAGAGCGCGACCGCGCCGACGGGGGCAGGCGGGATTCGCATTGCGGGGGTGACGGTGTGTGCGCCTGCCACGAGCAGGCATCGGGCCGGTCAGAGCAAGTAAGCTAGTTTTCCGGTGGCGCAACGCGTGCGTAAGAAATCCGTGGCATCGCCCAAGCGGAGCGGGCCGCACCGGTTCCGTTGACAGCGTGGCGCGCGCCGGGCTTGCTGACCGGGGCAATGAGCAGCGGTGCGGCGCCAGCTTCCGGAGACGAACCGACCGTGCGCGGTCTGGCAGCGGAGCAACGGCATTTCGGGCGTTTCGTGTTGGTGCGGCCGCTCGGGCGCGGCGGCATGGGCGTCGTCTGGCTCGCGCGCGACGAATCGCTCGGCGAGGAGGTGGCGCTGAAGTTCCTGCCGGATCTCGTGCGCTGGGATCCGGCGGCGCTGGCTGACTTGAAGGCGGAAACCCGTCGCGCGCGCCAGCTCACGCACCCGAACATCGTGCGCATTCACGATCTCATCGAAGATGCCGGCGGCGCGGCGATCGCGATGGAGGCGATCGACGGTCGCACGCTGACGGAAGTGCGGCTGGCGAAGCCGGCCCAAGTGCTGGACGCGGCCGACATCGCGCCGTGGCTCGGACAGCTCGCCGCGGCGCTCGATTACGCGCATCGCGAGGCGCGGGTCGTGCATCGCGATTTGAAGCCGTCGAACGTGATGCTCACGCGCGAGGGCCGCATCAAAGTCACGGATTTCGGCGTGGCGCGCGCGATGGGCGAGTCGATGCTGCGGGTCAGTCAGCTCGCGACGACGGGCGGCACGTTGCTCTACATGAGCCCGCAGCAGGCGCTCGGCGAGCCGCCGACGCCGCGCGACGACATCTACGCGCTCGGCGCGACGCTCTACGAATTGCTGACGGGCAAGCCGCCGTTCCACGCCGGCAACGTCGCGGCGCAGATCGAACGGCGGCGCCCCGACACCATCGCCGAACGGCGCCGGCAACTCGGCGTGAGTGCGGCCGGTTCGGTGTCTGAGGCTTGGGAGAAAACCATCGCGGCGTGCCTCGCGAAGCAGCCGGAGGAGCGCCCGGTGAGCGCGGGCGAACTGGCCGCGCGTCTCACGGATTCCGGTCCGTCGGCTGCAGCGGTGCGCGGCTCGCGGGGGAATCTCCGGCGGGCGAGGCTTGTGTTCCTGGCCATCGCGCTCGTTGCGGTCGCGGGGCTATTCGGGTGGCGGAATTTTGGACGACGGAGCGACTCTCCGCCGAAAACGGCGGCGGGCGCTCCGGCTGTTTTTCCGAGCGACGCGACGCGGGCGTTCGCCGCGTGGAATCTCGACGGCGACGGGAGCGAGGCTTCGGGCCGGCAACTGCCGCTGAGCGGCAGTCGTTTTATGCCGACGACGGATCGGCATGGTCGGATCGACCGCGCGATGTTTCTGAACGGCAATTCCGCGCTCGGGAGCGATCCGAGTCCGGCGCTCGCCTGGGAAGGCAACCAGCCTTTCACGGTGGCGTTGTGGGTGCGTTCGGAGAGCGCGCAGCAAACCGCCACGCTGCTGCATTGCGCGCCGGCGCGGCAGTTCGAGCCTTACTGGACGCTGGCGCTCAACATGGGCTGCGTGGCTTTTTTGCACGGGGTGTCGGAGGTCGATGCACCGGACCAAGTCGCGACGAGCGTTCGTCTGGTTGAGGGAGAGTGGAGCCATGTCGCCGTGACGAGCGACGGGCGGGAGCTGCGCGCGTATGTCAACGGACGCGAGGCGGCCCGCGCGCCGTTGCGCGAATCGCGCGCGGCTCCGGCGTCCGCCGCCGCGACACTGCTCGTCGGCTACGCGCACAAGTTTGCGGCGAATCGATTTTACGGCGCCGTGGACGAATTGCGCCTGTGGAAACGCGCGCTGGGCGCCGCGGAGATCACCGCGCTCGCCGATCCGACCTCGCCGCCGCGCTTCGCGATCACGCACGGCACTTATCCCGACACCTCGGACCTGACGGCGGCCGTGCGGAACGAATTCGGACCGGCGGCGAAGCTGACGGACTGGGAGGAACTGCGCCGCTGGCACGCCGACGACATCGGCGCGCTGTTCGGCGAGTTGGGAATCGCGGGAAGCAACGCGGAGAGTGTCGCCGTGCAGCGGGCGGGGCAGCGCTCGCCGGAGCCGCCGCGGATGTATTTTGTCACGTCGTTCGACGGGCGCCGGCCGGATTATTTCAAGGTGCACGACGAACTGGGCGGGCTCCGTCTGGCGCTGGGTTCGTGGCATGGTGTCCAGCTCCGCGCGCTGGCGACGCTGCCCGCGCGGCGGGCTCGCCGGGAGACGCTCGCGCCAGCGGCGGGCGCGGCGGACGTGCAGCGGCGCTTCGCGACCGGGCCGGACGCGCTGGCGGTGGAGTGGCGGAAGGAATTGCAGCGCGAGGGCGCCGCGGTGAGGTTGCGGGTCGAGTTGCGGTTGCGCGACGGGCGCGTGCTGGCGGCGACGTGCGAGGTCGGTGGAGGAGACAGTTTCGCCGTCGCGGTCGGCGACGCCGCGGCGCCACAGGTGTCGCGGCAGGTGCCCGCCAGTTATGCGCCGCTGCAATTCACCCTGACGGTGCGGCGCGAGCGACTCTCGTTCCGCGCAGTCAGCGCTGTCGGGCGCACGGCGCTGTTTCACGAAGATGTGGCGCTGGCGGATTTCCGTCCCGAGGACATCGCGGCGGTGACAGTGCGGGGCGTTGACTCGGCCGAGTTGGCGCTCGAGGAATAGGTGCGCCCCGATGATCGACACGAACGAGACGCTGTTGGATCGCGTGAAGTGCGCCGACGCGCACGATGCGTGGCGGGAATTTTTCCACGCGTATGGAGCCGTGATCCTGCGTTACGCCCAGAAGCTCGGGCTGGACGAGCACCGGGCGGAGGAGGTGCTGCAGGAGACGATGGTGACGTTGATGCGACAGTTGCCGGAGTTCGACTACGATCGCGGTCGGGGCCGGTTTCGGAATTACCTGCTCACGATCGTGCATCGCAAGAGCCTCGCGGCGATGCGTCGCGCGAAGGGCGAGCCGGCCGTTTCTCTCGACAGCGAGGATCCGTGGGGGCAGCGCGCCTTGCACGACGTCTTGCCCGCCGAAACGCTCCGTGCCGCGCAGCACGCCGCCGAGGAACGCTGGCGCGAGGCGACCATGGAGGACGCGCTCGCGCGGCTCGCCGCGGATCCGGCGCTGGCGGAGACGACGTGGCCGGTGTTTCGCGCCTATGTCGTGGAGAGCCGTCCGGTGGCGGAAGTGGCGGAGGCGTTTGGCCTGAAGGAAAACGCGGTTTATCAGATCAAGAACCGGCTGATCCGCCGCCTGCGAACCGACGTCGACCGGCGCATGCGCGACGCGGGGATCGATGGCGGTCGCTCGTAAGAACGCTCCTCGCGAGGCAATACAGGCCTGTGGCTCGACTCGACGAAGAATGGCTCGCGGAGAAAGGCCGGACGCTCCGGCCGACCGTGCCGTCGACTGCGCTCTACGATCGGCTGAAGTTCGTTGCCGGCATCGTCGCGGACGCCCCGGCGGGTGTGGTCCGCGGCCCGTGCCTGCTTTGGCGCGGCGAGCACGGCGAGGTGCGGGCGTGCGGTTTGCCCGAGAAGCTCGTGATCGGCCGCGCCGCCGATTGCGATCTGACGCTCTCTAGCCCGCGTGTGTCGCGGCGGCATTGCGAGGTTACGATGCTGCGCGGCGTGGCCTGGGTGAGCGACCTCGGCTCGGCGAACGGCACCTTCCACAACAGCCGCCGCCTCGGCGCCCCCGCGCCGCTGCGCGACGGGGATGTGATCGAAGTGGGCGGCCGCGTGATCGTGTTTGTGGCGTAGAGGCAGCGAAACCTTTGGGGCTCCGCTGCTCAGAGATGCGTCCGTAAGAAATCCGCGCAGCGGACAATACGGGAACGTGACCTTATGTTTTCGATGGAGCCCACGTATCGCGCAATTTCGACGAATCTGCTTCGCGTCGACGGTCCTGCTCGCCGTCGGCAATCTTTGGGGCGCGGTCGCAACCGTGACGACGACGGCGGCGAGTGACGTGACCGAAACCGGAGCGACTCTCGGCGGCAACGTGACCTCGGATGGCGGCGCGACGGTGACGCAGCGCGGCATCGTCTACAGCACCGCGCAGAATCCCACGACTTCGAGCGGGACGTTCGTGACGGCGGGGAGCGGGACGGGGAGTTTCTCGACGGTGCTGAACGGGCCGCTCAGTCCCGGCACGACATACTATGTTCGCGCGTTCGCGACGAACTCCGCGGGCACTGCCTACGGCGATCAAATCAACTTCACGACCTCGATCCCGGTGACGTCGCCGACGGTGACGACGACGGCGGCGAGCAGCGTCAACGCGACCGGAGCGACTCTCGGCGGCAACGTGACTTCGGATGGCGGCGCGACGGTGACGCAGCGCGGCATCGTCTACAGCACCGCGCAGAATCCCACGACATCGAGCGGGACGTTCGTGACGGTCGGCAGTGGGACCGGGAGTTTTTCGACGGTGCTGAACGGGCCGCTCAGTCCCGGCACGACTTACTATGTGCGCGCGTTCGCGACAAACTTCGCGGGCACTGCCTACGGCGATCAAATCAACTTCACGACCCCAACCGAAAACCACGTGCTTTTCGCCGACGATTTTTCCGGCACTCTGAGCGGATGGACGGCGATGCCGTCGGACGCGGGAGCCTCGTGGCAGATTCAAAACGGCAACTTGATTGGCGATTACACGATCGGTGCCGGCTCGAGTTTCAATACGCAGGGTTTTCTCCTCTTGAACGATGCCAATCAGCCGTCCGGAGATTGGTCGGCGTCGGTGGATTTTACCGTGGTAAACGACCTGACCGATCCTGCGTTCAAATCGGCTAACGTGGGTTTCGGGCTTTGGGTCAATGAGTCGTCGAAATTGAACATCACCTTGGGTTACGCCCAATGGGATTGGACGGTTGGGCCGCGAACAACCGTCGACGTGTCAGTCAGTCGGTGGACGAGTTTTTGGGACACGGTCGGCTTGGAGAGGACGGTCCCGATCAACTGGAATCCGTCGGCATGGAACACGGCCACACTCACCAAAACGGGCGCCGCCTACAGAGTGCTGCTCAACGGCACCGAGATTCTCGCATTCACGGACACGTGGCTAAACGGTGCCGGCAAGCTCGGTTTCCACACTTACGGCACGAAGAAATTGGACAATTTCCGACTCGAAACTCCCACCGTGCCGACAAACGCGACGATCACCGGCGTCGCCAATCCTTCAGCGGGCGGCACCGTCGCCGGCACGGGCACCTTTGCCGTCGGCTCCACCCAAACCCTCACCGCAACTGCTAACGCGGGCTACACGTTCACGGGCTGGGCCGACGGCAATACTTCCAACCCGCGGCAGATTGTCGTCCCTGTCGGCGGCGCCACCTACACCGCGAGTTTCGCGGTCGTGCCCCCTCCTGACACGCAAGGTCCGGACGTCGCGGTCGGCGGTGCCGTCGTCGCGACCAACGGCAAATCGGTCACGGTTTCGGGCACGGCTTCTGACAGCGGCCGCGGTGGCAATGGCGTCGCGAGCGTCGAGGTCGCCGGCGCCGCCGCCACCGGCCTGCCCGTGAGCGGCGACGCGACCGCCAACTGGACGGCGACAATCCCCGTTAGTGCCGGAGCGCATGCGATCTCGATCGTTGCGACAGACAGCCTCGGCAACCCGACCACGACTCCGATTTCTGTTACCGTTCCCTCGGTGATCTCGCTCTCCCCTGGCGCGCACACGGCACCCGCTGCCGGCGATAGCTACACCATCTCGGTTGCCGCCAACACGACTTGGACGGCCGCCTCCGACCAGACATGGGCGACGGTTTCTCCGGCCAGCGGTTCTGGCGACGGCAGCATCGTCGTCGCCGTCAGCGCCAATCCCGCGACGGTCAGTCGCACCGCCGCGATCAGCGTCGGAGGGCAGGCGCATTCTCTCACCCAAAGTCCCTTCACGCCTTCCCGCCTCATCAGTCTGGCTTGGTCCAACAACGGCGTCTTCGGCGAGGTCGCGATCGGAAGCACCAGCACCGCGCAACTGACCATCAGCAATGCCGGCAATAGCTCCCTGACGGTGGCGGGCATCACTTATCCGGAGGGATATTCAGGCAACTGGTCCGCGGGGATCATCGCGGCAGGCGCTTTTCAACTGGTAACCGTGACATTCGCGCCCAGTGCCGATGCGCATTACGTGGGAGGCGTTTCGGTGAACTCCGACGCCACCGACGGCGTGGCGGCCACGCCGGTCTCCGGCACAGGGATCGCCGGCAGTTCCAACGCCTCCGCCGCGCACGCCGTGGCGGGCCCCGGCTACGTGCCCGGCAGCACGGTCACGATCTCCAACACCCTCACCTACACCGGCACCGCGACCGGATTGGGCTGGCAGGTGCTCCTGCCTGCCGGGTGGAGCTACGCTTCCGGCGCCGGCAGCGAGGGCGACGTGAAACCGTCGGCCGGCACGACGGATTTGCTCGAGTGGGCGTGGACCTCGATTCCCGCGAGTCCCGTCGCGTTCACCTACACGCTAAACGTCCCCGCGTCCGCGACGGGCGACAAGACGCTCGCCGCGCTCGCCATCGTGCGCCAAGGCGGCAGTCCGATCCAGGCGCTCGCCACTCCCGATCCGCTCACCGTTCACCCGGTGATTCATCACGCGGCCGACACCAACAAGGATTGGAAAATCAGCCTGCTCGAACTCACGCGCGTCATCGAACTCTACAACACCCGCAGCGGCACGGCGCGCACCGGTTGCTACCAAGTGCAGGACGGCACCGAAGACGGTTTTGCTCCCGACTCGAATCGCGCCGCGAACGCGTCCGTCACGCTCGCGCATTATCACAGCGCCGACACGAACCACGACGGCAAGCTCAGCCTGCTCGAACTCACGCGTGCGATCGAAATCTACAATTACCGCTCCGGCACCACGCGCACCGGTCAATACCGCGCGCAAACGGGCACCGAAGACGGCTTCGCACCCGGCCCCGCGGCGTGAGAGCGCACGACGACTCCCTCGCATGACTCCTTCCGCAAAACTTCTCTGGGCCTCGCTCATCGGCGTGGCGCTCCTCGCCATCGCCGACGCTGCGCCATCGGCGCAGTTCACCGCCGACGAGCGCGCGCTCGTTCCGGCCGGCGGCACGCTGCGGTTGCTCGCGGTCGTCAGTTATTCCGAGCGCCCGGGCGCGATCGGTTGGACGATCTCGCTGCCGCGAGGCTGGACGCTGGAAAAAATCGGCGGAGGCACTCCGCCGCAGATCGCACCCGCTGTCGGCAGCGCGGGAGAGCTCGAATTCGCTTACGTCAACGTTCCCGAATACGTGGCGAGCTTCGAATTGACGGTCCGCTATCCCGCGGCCGCCGGACGCGCCAAGATCGCCGCCAGCGCCGTCGCACGCACGAACGGACGAGTGGAGACGCTGACGCCTGCGCCGTTGAACCTCAGCGAACCGTGACGCTCGCGCCTCTGTTTGCCGTGCCGCTTCGACGATTGTTTTTCGCGATGGCGTTCGCTGGCGGCTTCGGCTCCGCCGGCGCTCAGACGGCGACGCTCACCACCACGACCAGCCAGCTCTCGGCGACCGGCGGCACGGTAACCTTCACTGCGACGATCGCCTACAGCGGCACGCCGAGCGCGCTGGGTTTCCAAGTGGAGTTGCCCGCAGGGTGGACCTACGCCGGCGGCACCGGCGAGCCGAGCATCAAACCCGACGCCGGCACCACCGGCACGCTTGAGTGGGCCTACACCGGCGGCTTCGGCGTGGGCGCCAGCAGTTTCGATTTCACCGCCAGTTACCCGGCCGGGTTGAGTGGCGTGCAGACTGTCGCCGCGTCGGCAGTTTACCGCTCGCCGCTGATCAACCTTGCCATCGCCTCCGTGACGCTCGCGCCGGTCTCGGCTCCTCCGGCCGCGCCGCCCAGTTACACACAAGGCCCGCCAGATCGAATCGTGCCCGCCGGCAGCGGCACGACGTTCAGCGTAGTCGTCGAGGGCGCTCCGGCGCCGACCTTGCGGTGGCAATACAGCACCGACGACGGGCAGACGTGGAGCAACCTCACCGAAGGCGGCGACTTCAGCGGCGTCACTCAATCCACGCTCACGGTCGCGGCGGCCACGACGGGCCTGAGCGGCTACCGTTTTCGCACGCTCGCCAGTAACGCCGTGCAAGCCGACGTGCCGTCCACCTCCGCGCTGCTCACGGTCAACGCTGTCGCGCCATCGGCCACACTCACGACCAACGCTTCGACTTACGCGGCCGCCGGCGGCACGGTGACCCTGACGGCGACGATCGCCTACGGAAACGAACCGACGTCTCTCGGATTCCAAATCGATTTGCCGAGCGGCTGGTCCTACGAGGGTGGAGTGGGAGAGCCTGCGATCAAGCCCGAGCCCGGCACCACCGGGGCGCTCGAGTGGGCCTACTCGAGCGGGTTTGGCACGGGCTCCAGCAATTTCTCGTTTACGTTGCGTTATCCGGCGGGATTGAGCGGCGATCAGGCGATCGCCGGCGCCGCCATCTATCGCACGCCTTTGGCCAGCCTCGCTCTCGCACCGGTGGTCTTCGCGCGCGCCGCATCGGCGTTCGAGACGTGGCAAGCCGCCCGCTTCAACGCCACCGAGCTCGCGAACCTCGCCGCCAGCGGCCCCCAGGCCGATCCCGACGGCGACGGGCTGCCGAACTTGATGGAATACGCCCTCGCCCTCGAACCGAAGATCGCCGACGTCGCGGGCCTGCCGGTCGCCAGCATCGCTGCGGCGAATTGGATATTCACTTACACGCGCCCGGTGGACCGCACCGACCTCATCTACGTCGTCGAGGTCTCCACCGATCTCGCCACGTGGAGTGCGGCCGGCGTCGCCCACGAGCGGATCGCCGCAACGGGCGGAACGGAAACCTGGCGCGCCAGCCATCCTCTCGCCGGCACGCCGGCGCTTTTTTTCCGACTGAAGGTGGCAACTGCGCCGTAGAGCGACGACTCGCGGCGACCGGGCGAGGCGAAGCGCGACCGATCCTGTTTGTAGTCTATTAGACTACAAACCGGGTTTGCATCGCTCGGCAAAGGGGCGCGTGGGATGCGTGCGTGCGCCGGGGTTTTCGGTTGCATCGCGGTTTTCGCGAGGCTCTTTTGCGCGCACTATTTTCATGAAACTCTGGTTCCGGTTACTTCTCGTTCCGTTGCTCGCCGGCGCGTCGCTCGCGCAGGCGAAAGGCAAGACCACCAAACACGCCACGCCGTCGCCCGGCAGTTACACCGGCGCGATCGTCCTCGATGCCGCCACGGGCCAGTCGCTGTGGGAGGACAACGCCGACGTGACCAATCCGCCCGCGAGCATGACGAAGCTCATGACCTTCGCCGTGCTGCACGACAAACTCGCCGACGGCTCGCTGACGCTCCAGACGATCGTTCAGATCGACGCGACCGACTCGAAGATGGGCGGCACGCAGGTCTATCTCGATCCGCGCGAGAAATTTTCCGTCGAGGAGTTGATCTACGCGATGATGATCCAGTCGGCCAACGACGCCGCTCACGCCCTCGCGCGCACCGCGGCGGGCTCGGTCGAAGCGTTTGTCGAACTGATGAACGCCAAGGCCCGCTCCCTCGGCATGAACGGCACGACGTTCCGCTCGCCGCACGGCCTGCCGCCGCCGAGCCGCCGCGTGAGCGAGGGCGATCTCACGACGCCGCGCGATTTCGCGAAGCTCTGCCGCTATCTTGTCCAGCATACCGACGTCGTGAAATACACTTCGGTCCGCGAGCGCCAGTTCGGCCTCGGACGTGCGCAAGGGCCGATGAAAATGGACAACCACAACAAGCTCCTCGGCAAGATCGCCGGCGTCGATGGCTTGAAAACCGGCTACACCGAGGCCGCGGGCTACTGCTTGAGCGCCACCGCCGAGCGGAACGGCCGCCGCATCGTGGCGGTGATCATGGGCTCCTTTGGCCCGAATCGCTCCGTCGACAAAGGCCGCGCGCGCGACCTGAAGATGATCGAGATGCTCGAACGCGGCTTCGCGGCCGCGCCGGCGAAGATCGCGCCGGCGCCAGACAGCGCGGTGACTCTCGCACCCGCGACGAAAACCGCCACGTCGGCGCTGGCGAAACCGGTCGCGGCCGGCGTCGCCGACCTCGACACGATCCCGACCGTCAAAACCGATGCCGCGCCGAAGCCGGCCGCGTCGAGCGATGAATCCTCGACGGCGAAGGAACCGGCGGTAGTGTTCCGCGTCAATCTTCCTGCCACTCCGTCGAAGAAACCATGAGCCCTGTCCTCCGCCGTTTCGCATTTTTGTTCGTCAGCCTCGTTTTCGTGAGCGCCTCGCCGCTCTTCGCGCAGCGCGAGCGCCTGCCGCCCGAGGATCTCGAGGTGGTCGAGAACCGCTGGCCGAACGCCAAGAAGACCTCCACGGGTCTGCGCATCATCGTGCTGAAGGAGGGCGACCAGAAAAGCGCGACGCCCGAACCGGGCATGCGCGCGTTGGTCCTCTACAAGGGCATGCTGCTCGATGGCACCGTGTTCGATCAATCGCTCGATCCGGCGCATCCGTTCCGCCCGCGCGTCGGCCGCGACGAGCTGATTCCGGCCTGGGACCAAGCGCTCACGCGCATGCACAAGGGCGAGAAGTGGCTGCTCATCGTCCCCTACGAACTCGGCTACGGCACGCGCGGCAATCCGCCGAAAATCCCGAAGCGCGCGACGCTGGTGTTCGAGATGGAGCTGCTCGATTTCGGCAAGGATCTGCCGGCGAACTGAGCGGTGCGACCGCCGGACGCACCGGCGCGATGCGGAAGTTGTAGGAGCGGCTTTACGCCGCGATTGCACCGCAGCGTATGCCGCGCCCGAACGAGTCGCGGCATAAAGCCGCTCCTACAGTTCTCGCGAGCGCGGGGGGGGGGAGGTAGTGCGGTGCTTTAGCCCGCACTGACAATCCTTCGGCGCGGGCCAAAGCACCGCGCTACGGCTGCCTCACTTCATCATCTCGTCGAGCAGCGGGCGCATCGCGTCGGCCCAGATTTGGTAGCCGGTGGCGTTCGGGTGCAGTTGGTCGGGCATGATGGCGTCGGGGATCTTGCCGTCGGCGCCGAGGAATTTCGCGCCGATGTCGAGGAAGCGCACGTGCTGACCGTCGTCGAGCTTCGCGAGGAGCGCGTTGGCTTCGTGGATCGCCTGCATGCGCTTCACGCCGTCGTCGACGAGCTTGCCGTCCTTGTCCTTGCGCGGGCCGCGGGGGAAAATCGCGAGCAGCAGCACCTTGGCCTCGGGGATGTTCGCGCGGATGAGTTCGACGATCTTCTTGTCGGCGGCGGCGATCTGCTCGCCGGTGTGTTCGCTCGAGTTGTTGGTGCCGATCATCAGCACGACGACCTTCGGCTTCACGCCTTTCAGCACGCCGTCCTCGATGCGCCAGATGACGTGCTCCGTGCGATCGCCGCCGATGCCGAAGTTCGCGGCCTGGTATTTTTCGTAGTTCGCCTTCCATATCTCGGGCGCCTTACCCCAACCTTCGGTGATCGAGTCGCCGAGGAAAAGGAGCTGCATCGGCTCCTTCGCGCGCTTCAAGTGCTGCGCGTGCAGCTCGTAGAAGCGGGCGTTGCCGTGCTTCGGGGCGCCGACGCTGGGATCGTAGGCGCGCGCGAGCGGCGCGAGGGTGACGAGAGCCGCGACGGCAAGCGTCGCGGCGGCGAGGAGACGACGAACGGGGTTTTTCATGCGACGGTGAAGACGTTCGCGCGCGCGCCCGGGTCACGCAAACCGGAATGAGTCGGGAAAATTCCCGGACATTTGCCGGAAGCTCCAAGCTCCAGAGAAACTCCAAGCTCCAAAAACAGTGAACCACAGAGACACAGAGGCACAAAGAAAGGCACGGGTGGCGCCTCGAAGCCCGCTCGGTGCCTCTGTGCCTCTGTGGTGAGGTTTGGAGTTTTGCTCCTTGGAGTTTCTCTGGAGTTTGGGGTTTGGTGCTTGGAGCTTCGCGCCGCGCCGCGCGGCGCGCCCGCTACCCGACGATCGCCTTGCGTTGCGCCCAGACGCTGTCGGCGCTGTAGCACGCGAGGCCACACCAGATCAGGCCGAACGCGACGGCGCGCAGCGCGTCGAACGGCTCGCGATAGACCAGCCAGCCGATCAGGAACGCGAGCGACGGCGCGATGTATTGGAGCAGACCGAGCGTGGTGAGGCGGATGCGCACGGCGCCGTAGGCGAACCACACGAGCGGGATCGCGGTGATCCAACCGCAGCAGAGCACGAGGACGTGTTCCCCGGCGCTCACGTGGCCGAGCGCGCCTTCGCCGCGCGCCGCGAGCCAGATCAGGTAGCCGGCGCTGAGCGGCAGGTAGAGCAGCGTTTCGACCGTCAGACCGTCGAGCGCGCCCATCGGGGATTTTTTTCGGATCAAACCATAGCCGCTCCACGTCGCGACGATGAGCAGCGAGACCCACGGGACGTGGTCGACGCGAATCAGCAACCAAGCCACGCCCGCGGCGGCCAGGCTGATCGCGAGCCATTGCAGCGGGCGCGGACGCTCGTGGAAAAACACGAAACCGGCCGCGACGTTGAAGAGCGGGACGAGGAAGTAGCCGAGGCTCGAGTCGAGGATGTGGCCGGTGTTCACCGCCCAGATGAACGTCAGCCAGTTGCCCATGAGCAGCGTGCCGGTCGCGAGGTTGAACGCGAGCGTGCGGCGCGACCGAAACGCGGCCCACACGCTGTCGAGCCGTCCCTGCCAGCGCAGCACGCCGAGGAGAAACACCAGCGACCACACGGCGCGGTGCATGATGAGTTCGACCGGCGCGATGTTCGTCAGGAGCTTCCAGTAGATCGGGATGATGCCCCAAACGACAAATGCGCTGACGGCGGCGACGGCGCCGCGGCGGGCTTCGGGATGTGGAGGTGCGAGGGCCAAGGGCGCGAACGTGCGGCAGGCAACGCCATCCGTCAACGAGGCCGCGCACTGCGCGGCGGGTTATGGCGGAAACTGTTTTGCGTCGACGTGGTGACGCGGGCCGCAGGGCGGGTTTTTGTAGGAGCGGCTTTACGCCGCGATTGGTTCGGATGCGGCATGGGCATCGCAGCAATCGCGGCGTAAAGCCGCTCCTACAGTGCTCGCGAGCGCGGGCTTGAAGTAGCGCGATGCTGGAGCTCGCGCCCAGGACTTTCAGCGCGGGCTGAAGGCACCGCGCTACTTTTCGCGTCGGAGGGGGAGCTTACTTCAGCGCCGCGGCGTAGCGTGCGAGGGTTGTGGCGAGTTCCTGCGTGCGGCGGGCGACCTCCGCGTTCGCGATCGTCTCGCCGGAGAAATCTCCCTCGGTGGCGTAGACGAAGCGCGGCACGATCGTGCAGCGGAAGTCGAGCATGAGGCTGTTCGCGAGCGCCATGATGCTCATGTAGCTCGCGTGGCCGCCGGCACAGCAGGCGAAGCCGACGATCTTGTTCTCCCACGCCTTGCCGGTGAGTTCGACGAGGTTTTTCACGACGGCGTTCGCATCGTAGTTGTAGATCGGCGTGGCGACGAGGATGCCGTCGGCGGCGGCGATGAGCGCGCGCGCTTTCGCCGTGTTCTCGTGGCGATAGGCGCCGGCGCCGTCGCAGAGCGGCAGCGGCAGATCGCGCAAATCGAGCAGCGTGACGGCGTGACCGCCGGAGGTGAGCTCGGCGTGCGCCGCGCGGGCGAGCAGCCGGCTGTTGCTCTCGGGATTGAGGCTCGTGGAAAGGACGAGGAGGTTCATGCGTGGAAAGGGAGGGCGGGACTCGCGACTCGCACTCGAGCGAACGGCTTCACTCGGATGGAGGGCCGAGCTTCCGCGCGGGCGTTCGGCGTGTGCCTGAGGTGATGTTCGCGGCTTCGCGGGAACTCGGTTCTCCAAATTTGCCGCTCCGGCATCACTTCGCCGGCGCGTTCGTCGATTGATACGACGCAAGCTGCCAGCGGTCGTTGAGCATCACATAGACGGCGGTGACGACCACCGTGGGCTTCGCGGACTTGCCGTCGGGGAGCTGCACTTCGAGCTGCATCGTGCCGGTGATGACTGCGGCCTCGCCGCCGTAGAGGCGGACGAGCGGTGGCGCGGTGTAGCGCAACGAGGTGTATTTGAACGTGCCGGTTTTGAGGGCGTGGAGGAGTTGCGCCTTCGTCTGCGCGGCGCCGGTCGAGTGCACGTAGAGGCAGTCCGCCGCGAGCATGTCGTCGAGCGCGCCGGTGTCGGCGGCGAGCATCGCGTAGAGGCGCGTCTCGTCGGCGCGGAGCACGGCGGCTTTCAAGCCGTCGGCGAGCGTGGTGCGTTGAGCGAAGGCGGGTGCGACGGCGAAGAGAAAAAGCGACGCGACGAACGCGGAGAGGAGTAGCGCCGGTCTGTGACCGGCGACGAGGGCAACGCCGCGTCCGATCCGCCGGTCAGAGACCGGCGCTACCGAAATCAGTTTCCCAGACGCGGAGCAGGGCGCGTTCATCAGCGATGCACCGGGTGCGGCCGGCCTTTGTCGTCGATGGCGACGTAGGTGAAGATGCCTTCGGTCACCTTCAGCAGCGTGCCGTCCTGGCCGCGTTGCACCCAGGCCTGGATGTCGATGCGCATCGAGGTGCGGCCGACTTTCAGGAGGCGCGCGTGGCAGTTCACGATGTCGCCGACGTAAACGGGATTGTGGAAAACCATGCCGTCGACCGCGACCGTGGTCACGCGGCTGCGCGAGAGGTTTTTCGCGACGATGGCGGCGCCCAGGTCCATCTGCGACATGAGCCAGCCGCCGAAGATGTCGCCGTTGGCGTTCGTGTCGGCCGGCATCGCGATCGTGCGGATGACGAGCTCGCCTTGCGGCTCGGTGATTTCAGGCGTGGGCGTCGGAGCGTCGGACATCGGCGGCAACGATGCATGCCCGTGCGCGGCTCGCAAGTCCGCGCGCTTGGCCGGTTGCGTGCAGAAGGGCTCCCGCGAATCGCGCGAATTTCCGCGAATGCAAAATCTACCGGAGTAGCGAAAGGGACTGACGGAGGTGGCGTCCCTGGTAGGGCGCGACCGCCGGGCGCGCCGCGGGCGTGGCATCACGTTCCCGGCGGGCCCAGCGGTCCCGCCCTACCTCAGGCGACGAAGCCTTGATGCGCGTGCATTCGCGGAATTCGCGGACGGCTGCTTGGTCCGACTTGCCGGGATCATTCAGTTGGCTGTGGGCCAGCGAGCTTGCTCGCGCTCCTTGGGCGCCCGCCAGCGGGCTGGCCCACTCTCGCATTTTTCAGTCTTGGAATTTCGGAGGGAAATCGGGGCCAACTGCATGAGTCCGGTTCAGCGCGCGCGGTCGTAGCGCAGCAAGCGGAGTGATTCCTCGGATGCGACATAGAGCGCGTTGCCAGCGGCGCTGAAGCAGGCGGCCTCTGCTTGCGGCAGATCGTGTGGTGCGAGGACGAGCGGGGTTTTCGCGAGGGCCTCGGCCCACGACTCGTTCGCGGCGCGCGGGAACAGCAGCGTGTCGCCGTAGGTGAGCACGACGGCGGCGGAGCCGTCGGACGCGAAGTCCATTGCGGTGGGCTCGCCGCGGTAGCGGCCGCCCGGGGTTTTCAGGAGGCGCTGGAGAAAATCCGGCTGCGGCAAGTGCGGCACGGTGCCGACGCGGCGCGCGACCACGAGTGAGTTGCTCGGCCCGAGCGGCAGGCGATAGAGGCGCGGCACGGGTTCGCGCTTCGAGAGCAGGTAGACGGCGCCTTCGCGTGCGTCGATGGCGAGCGATTCGCAGTCGCGCGCGAGATCCTCGAAGACGACGCGCAGCGTGTAGGCCGGGACGACTTCGGTTTCCTTGGTTGGCGCGAGCTGGGCGGCGTCGGGCTCGACGACAAAATGGAGCAGGATCGCCGGACGGCTCGCGTGGTTGTCGCCGATGTCGCCGACGACGAGCCACGCTTGCCCGTCGCGCTCGAAGCTCGCGACGTCTTCCCAATCGACGTTGGTGACGCCGCGCACGCGAATGCGGCCGCGGAGTTCGCCGGTGTCGGCGGCGACCGCATGCAGCAACGGCTCGCGGGCGCTGTCGCTGTGCACCCAGAGCAGGCCGGGCGTGCGGCGCGAAGCGGCGAGCCCGCTGGCTTCGCGGTCTTGCGGTTCGGCGAGCGTGACGGCCTGCGGCGAGCCGGAAAACGGCGCGGCAGCACGCGTGGATTCGACCGCGTCGGCGACGAGCGTCGCGGCGAGCAGGGCAACGGCCGCGCCGTATGACTTTGCCATTGTTTTCAGAGGGGAAGCCCCGGATAGTCCGCGCATCATGTCACTCTCTGGGAATGCCGCCTTCCGGCGGTTGTTCAACGAAATCGGCACGGTGGATCATGTCGGGATCGAGGAGCGCGTCGCCAAATACGGCACGCGCAGCATCAAGAAAGCCTCGAAGGTCCAAGGGCTCAAACTCGCCGTCTCGATGGTCGATCTCACGACGCTCGAGGGCAAGGACACGCCGGGCAAAGTCGCGTCGCTTTGCCAGAAGGCGCTGAGCCCGCACGAAGGCCTCGACTGCCCGCAGGTCGCCGCGGTGTGCGTGTATCCATCGATGGTGAAACACGCGCGTCGCGCGCTCGGCGCGGACACGGCGGTGCGCATCGCGTCGGTCGCGACGGCGTTCCCGAGCGGCCAGGCGCCGCTGAAGACGCGGCTCGCCGAAGTGCGTGCGGCCGTCGAGGACAGCGCGGACGAGATCGACATGGTGATCAACCGCGGCGCGTTTCTCGCGGGCGAGTTTCGGCTCGTGCAGGACGAGATCGCGGCCGTGCGCGAGGCGTGCGGCGCGGCGACGCTCAAGGTGATCCTCGAAGTCAGCGAACTCGAAACCTACGACAACATCCGCGCGGCCTCCTTCATCGCGATGCGCGCGATCCGCCCCGGCGATTTCATCAAGACCAGCACCGGCAAGACCTCGCTCAACGCCACGCTCGGCAACAATCAGGTGATGCTCGAGGCGATCCGCGATCACTACCTCGACACCGGTGTCGCGATCGCGATGAAGCCCGCCGGCGGCATCCGCACGGCGAAGCAGGCGCTGACGTTCCTCATCGCAGTGAAAGAGACCCTCGGCGACGCGTGGCTCAACAACGCGCGTTACCGCTTCGGCGCGTCGTCGCTGCTGAACGACCTGCTGCGCCAGCTCGAAAAGGAAAAGACCGGCGCCTACCAAGCGCCTTACTACTTCAGCGAAGCCGCCGAGTCTTACTAACGAATCAAAAGCATTAAACGCGGAGATCGCGAAGGGCGCGAAGCAGACTCCGAGTTTTTCCTCCCCTCCGCGCTCTTCGCGTCCTCCGCGTTTCAAAAACCTTTCCGCCATGCCCACTCTGACCGAGAAGAAATCCGCCCGTCCCACCAAGCGCTCGCAGGGCCGCCCGCTGCCCGAGCTGATCTTCGGCGACCTCTGGGAATTCGACCCGTCGCCCGAGACCGCCGACCCGAAGCTGAAAGCTCGCTACGAGTTGTTCATCGGCGGCGAGTTCGTCGCGCCGAAGAGCGGCAAGTATTTCGACACGATCAATCCGGCGAACGAGAAGAAGCTCGCCGAGATCCCGCACGCGAACGCCGCCGACGTCGACGCCGCCTACGCCGCCGCCGCGAAGGCGTTCGAGACGTGGGGCAGCATGCCGGGCAAGGAGCGCGCGAAATACATCTACCGCATCGCGCGCCTGCTGCAGGACCGCGCGCGCGAGTTCGCTGTCGCCGAGACGCTGAACGGCGGCAAGCCGATCAAGGAATCGCGCGACTTCGACGTGCCGATGGCCGCCGCGCATTTCTTCTACCACGCCGGCTGGGCCGACAAACTCGACTACGTCGCACCGGGCCGGAAGGTCGCGCCGCTCGGTGTCGTCGGGCAGGTCATCCCGTGGAATTTTCCGCTGCTGATGCTCGCGTGGAAACTCGCGCCCGCGCTCGCGATGGGCAACACGATCGTCATCAAGCCGGCCGAGACCACCTCGATCACCGCGCTCAAGCTCGCCGAGATCCTCCAGGACGCCGGCCTGCCGCCGGGCGTCGTGAACATCGTCACCGGCTTCGGCGACACGGGCGCGGCCGTCATGGGCCACCCGACGGCGGTGAAGGTGGCGTTCACCGGCTCGACCGAGGTCGGCAAGATCATCATGCGCTCGCTCGCGGGCACCGACAAAAAGATGACGATGGAACTCGGCGGCAAGGCCGCGAACATCGTCTTCGAGGACGCGCCGCTCGACCAAGCCGTCGAAGGCATCGTCAACGGCATCTTCTTCAACCAGGGCCACGTTTGCTGCGCCGGTTCGCGGCTGCTCGTGCACGAGCCGGTGGCCGAGCAAGTGCTCGCGAAGCTCAAGACGCGCATTCGCACGCTCCGCGTCGGCGATCCGATCGACAAGAACACCGACATCGGCGCGATCAACTCGCGCGAGCAGCTCAAGAAGATCGAGCAACTCGTCGCCGCGGGCGTGAAGGAAGGCGCGGAGATTTTCCAGCCGAGCTGCAAGCTGCCGACGAAGGGATTTTATTTCCGCCCGACGATCTTCTCCGGCGTGTCGATGAGCCACCGCATCGCGCGCGAGGAAATTTTTGGGCCGGTGCTGAGCATCCTGACGTTCCGCACGGTCGACGAAGCCATCGAGAAGGCGAACAACACCGCCTACGGCCTCAGCGCCGGCGTGTGGACCGACAAGGGCTCGCGCATCCTAAAGATGTCGACGGAGCTGAAAGCCGGCGTCGTCTGGGCGAACACCTACAACAAGTTCGACCCGACCTCGCCCTTCGGCGGCTACAAGGAATCCGGCTTCGGCCGCGAAGGGGGCCGCCAGGGGCTGCTCGATTACTGCAAGCTCGCCGGCGCGTGACGCGCCGGAAGCCCCAACATCCAAGCTCCAAGCACCAGAGAAGCTCCAATCTTCCAATCCACCGAACCGGATGAACCACCAAGGCACAAAGACACAAAGGGCTCTTCTTGATCTCTGTGCCTCCGTGTCTCTGTGGTTCAAAGTTTGGAGCCTTGGAATTTTTCTGGAGCTTGGATGTTGGAGCTTGGAGCTTTCTCCCTTCACGCGTTCCTGATGTCGCCGCGTGCCACCCCTCCCGAAACCTGCCCCGTCTGCGGCGCGTCCGTGCCGCGCGCCGCTCGCGCCTGCCCGGAATGCGGTGCCGACGAGCACTCGGGTTGGAACACCGACGACACGCGTTACGACGGACTCGATTTGCCGGACGAGGCGTTCGAGGACGGACGCACGTCGACGCAAACGTCGCGACGCGCGCCCGGCATCATCTGGCCGATCGTGGCCGGTCTTCTCGTCCTCGCGCTCATCCTCGCTTTCGTCTTCCGCCGCTGAGCCTTCCGTCCCAGTCATGAACCACAAAGGCACAGAGACACCAACGATTCGTCCGAACCGCTGTGCCTCCGTGTCTCCGTGGTTCAAATTTTCCGGCTCTGGTGTTTCTCTGGAGCTTGGATGTTGGAGCTTGGAGCTTTCCACCCCGCCCCGCCACGTCAGCAACGCCCGCTAATTTCCCCATGGCCGAAGCATTCCGCACCACTCCGATCAAGACCGACAAGATGCCGCCCGGCATCCCCTACATCGTCGCCAACGAGGCGGCGGAGCGTTTCTGCTTCTACGGCCTGCGCGCCGTGCTCGTCATCTACATGACGCAGTATCTGCGCAATCGCGCCGGCGCGATCGCGCCGATGAACGAGAACGAGGCCAACGGCTGGTATCACCTGTTCCTCGCTTCGAATTACTTCTTCCCGATGATGGGCGCGTTCGTCGCCGACATCTGGTGGGGCAAGTATCGCACGGTCTTCTGGATCTCGATGGTGTATTGCGCGGGCTGCGTCTTCCTTGCCGGCGACGACACCCGCCTCGGTCTCTTCATGGGCCTCGGCCTCATCGCCCTCGGTGCGGGAGGCATCAAACCGTGCGTCGCGTCGAACGTCGGCGACCAGTTCGGCAAGGACAACCAACACCTCGTCTCGCGCGCGTTCGGCTGGTTTTATTTCGCCGTCAACTTCGGCTCGTTTTTCTCGATTTCGCTCACGCCGATCCTGCTGAAAAACTGGGGCCCGAGAGCCGCGTTCGGCCTGCCCGCGGTGCTGATGTTTCTCGCGACCTTCATTTTCTGGTCGGGCCGCTACAAGTTCGTGCACCTCCCGCCGAAGGGGAAGAAGTTCGTCGAGGAAACCTTCAACCGCGAGAGCCTCGCCGCGCTCGGACGCCTCGCGATCCTCTTCGTGTTCGTCGCAGTGTTCTGGTCGCTCTGGGATCAGAGCGGTGGGGAGTGGGTGCTGCAGGCCGAGAAGATGGAGCGTCACCTGAATCTCTTCGGCTGGCAGGTCGAGTTGCTCTCGTCGCAAATGCAGGCGGTCAACGCGATCATGATCCTCGCGCTGATTCCGCTGTTCCAATACGCGATCTACCCCGCGCTCAACGCGGTCTGGAAACTCACGCCGCTGCGCAAGATCGGCCTCGGCATCTTCACCATCGGCATTTCGTTCCTCATCAGCGCGTGGATCGAGTCGCGCCTCACCGCGGGCGTGAAGGTGAACGTCGGCTGGCAACTGCCCGCCTACTTGCTGCTCTCCGCGGGCGAGGTGATGACCTCGATCACCTGCCTCGAGTTCGCCTACACGCAGGCGCCGCGTCACCTCAAGGCGGTCGTCAACGCGCTCTACCTGCTCTCGATTTCCGGCGGCAATCTGTTCACCGCGCTCGTGCAGTTCTTCATCGCGAATCCCGACGGCACCTCGAAGCTGCACGGCGCCGCCTACTACAACTTCTTCGCCGCGTTCGCCGTCGTCGCGTCCGTCATCTTCGCCCTCATCGCCCTCCGCTACAAGGAGGTCAGCTACCTCCAGGACGAAAACGCCGCCGCCTGACGGCGGCGGAAGCTCCAAGCTCCAACGAAGCTCCAATCTTCCAAGATGCCAGACCAGATGAACCACAAAGGCACAGAGACACTGAGAAATCCTCGGCTGAACCTTTGTGCCTCCGTGTCTCTTTGGTTAAAGATTTCCGGCCTTGGTGTTTCTCTGGAGCTTGGAGATTGGAGCTTGGAGCTTTCCTCCCTTTCCTGAAACCGCGCACGACCAACCCACAACTTTCGTCCCCATGTCCCGTCTGCCTGTCACCAAAACGCCCAAGTGCTACGTCGGCGGAGCGTTCATCCGCTCCGAGAGCGGCCGCGTGTTCCCGATCGCGGACGCCGCCGGCGCCTTCTTTGCCAACATCCCGCAGTGCACGCGCAAGGATCTGCGTAACGCCGTCGAGGCCGCCGCGAAGGCCGGCCCCGGCTGGGCCAAACGCACGCCCTACAACCGCGGCCAGATCGTCTACCGCCTCGCCGAGATGATCGAGGCGCGCAAAGCGGAAATGATCGAGGCGCACACCGTCTTCGGCGGCCCGCCCGATCTCGTCGCGCAAGCCGTCGCGACCGCCATTGATCGCCTGATCTACTACGCGGGCTGGACCGACAAATACGAGCAGGTCCTCGGCAACGTGAACCCCGTCGCCTCGCCGCATTTCAATTTCACCGTCACGGAGCCGATGGGCGTCATCGGCGTGATCGCGCCCGACTTGCCGCCGCTGCTCCCGCTGCTCTCGCTCGTCGTGCCCGCGATCGTCAGCGGCAACACCGTCGTCGCGCTCGCCTCCGAAAAAGTGCCGTATCCCGCGATCGTGCTCGGCGAAATGCTCGCGACGAGCGACCTGCCCGGCGGCGTCGTGAACATCCTCACCGGTTTCCGCAAAGAGATCGTCCCGACGATGGCCACGCACACGCACCTCCGCGCCGTTGCCGGCGTCGTCGGTCCCGAGGACCGCAAGACGCTCAAGCTCGGTGCCGCCGAGAGCGTGAAGCGCGTGAAACTCCTGAAAGCCGAGGAACCCATCAACTGGCTCTCGGACGACGCGCAGAGCCTTTACGAGATCCGCGACTTCGTGGAGTTCAAGACCACCTGGCACCCCGTCGGCGCGTGAACGCTGCTCCTCTTCCCGACGCGCAATTGGTCCGCCAGCGCCTGATGGTTTGGTGGATCATCTGGGGCTCGCTGCTCGCGGGCGTGTGCGTGATCTACTTCCAACTCGGTCGCGGGCCGATGCGGCCGGCGGCGGCGAATCCGTTTCACAACCTCGTCGGTCTCGTGCCGCTGTTCGTGAGCATCGTGATTCGCTGGCTGGTGCTGCCGCGCTACACGGACGGGCAAAAGGCGTTCGTGGTGTTCATCGTCGGCTGCGCGCTGGCGGAGGCGTGCAGCTTGCTCGGCATTTTTCTCGGCGGGCCGTATCGCGACGACCTGTTCCTGCTCGGCGCGCTCGGCATCGCGCAATTCGTGCCGCTCTACGCGCGCAGCCTCTACGAGCCGAAGCCGGAAGGTTTCATCCCGAACAACTGAGACGCGTGCTGCGTGGAGTAGGGCCAGTCTTCGACTGGCCGAGTCGAACGTGGCTCGCCGGTGTCCTTTGTGGGCGAGGGTTCAATGCCGCCGGTTGAAAACCGGCGCTACCGATCACGCCGCGTTGCGTGGAGTAGGGCCGGCTTCAGCCGGCCCAGTGGGATGTGATTCGCGCGTCTCGTGTGGAAAAAGACATTCCGATGGGCCGGCTGAAGCCGGCCCTACTTGCTGCGGCCGCACCTCTCCGGCGCGAGGGCCGCCGGTGGGATCATCACGTGATCCACCGGCGCGGCGCCGAGGTGACGTGCGAGCTTGTTGAGCCAGCTCTCGCGATGCGCGGTCGCGGCGGGTGGATTGGCCTGCGGGTCGAAGCGGGTGGTTGCGCGGGTGTCTGATTCGTGGTCGATCAGTTTCATGGTGCGCGGACCGTAGCTACGCGCGGTCGTAATTCCAGCGGCGGTTGCGTTTTCGGCCGCTGTTGCGCCTCGCGACGCGCTCGCGTGTGCCGTTCGCGCCGAACGAGCGATACAGTCAGCCCGAACGTCGGCGCCGGTGGGCAACTGTAGGAGCGGCTTTACGCCGCGATTCGACCGCGGCGCGCGCTGCGAACCAATCGCGCGTTCATCCTTCGCCAAGGCTTCGGATGACAGGAAAGCCGCTCCTACAATTGGCGGCCGCGTCGCACGTCCGCGCGCATCTTGGCGAATTCGGCGCGGAGCGCCTGTTTCGTCTCGGCGGGCAGTGCGTTCCAGTGCGTGCCGCTCAGCGCTCCTTCGACGGCGTAGGCCATCAAGACACTCACCGGGCGGCCGGTTTCGAGCAGCCGGCGGCAGACGCCGATGGGGCCGAGCTTCGCCACCTGCGCGCGTGTGTGGATGCCCGCGGCGTCGAGCCACGCGGCGGTTTTCGGGCCGAGATTGAGCATCGCCGCGATCTCGCCCGCCCGCCCGCGCGACGCGGATGGACGATCGATCAGGATGGGTTTGACGCGCGCCACGATCAGGCGGTGAGTTCGATGCGGTTGCCGTCGGGATCGAGCACGACGCTCTCGTAATAACCGTCGCCCGTGCGTCGCGGCTCCGACACGACGCTCACACCGGCCGCGCGCAGAGATGCAGTGGTCTCATCGACGATGCGTTCGCTGCCGAGCGACACCGCGAAGTGGGCGAGTCCGAGCGTCTCGCGTCCGTCGTCGTGCGCGCGCGGGGCGACATCCGGGCGCTGCATCAGCTCCAGCCGCGCGCCGCTCGCGAAGGTCAGGAAATACGAACGAAACTCCGTGTGCGGATTGCGGTAGAGCGCGCCGGCGCGTGCGCCGAAATGCGCTTCGTAGAAACGTCGCGCGCGCTCCAGGTCGTCGGTCCAGAGAGCGAGGTGTTCGATTCTCACAACGCCGCCGGCCGCTCAGGCGTCGGCGCGGCTCAGCCGGCGCAGCCAGCGGTAGTGCGAGACGAGTCCGGCCCAGAGGGTCTTGTGCTCGTTGTAGCGCACGCCGAAGTCGCGGCAGGTGGCCTCGACGATCTTGGAAATTTCCGGGTAGTGGATGTGGCAGACTTTGGGGAACAGGTGGTGCTCCACCTGGAAATTCAGGCCGCCGAGCAGCCAGCACAGCAATTTGCTGTGCCGCGCGAAATCCACCGTCGTGTGGATTTGGTGGACCATCCAGTTGTCTTCCATGCGATTCGTGGCCTCGTCGGGCATCGGGAAGTCCGCCTCCTCGACGCAGTGCGCGAGCTGGAACACGATGCTGAGCACGATGCCGGTCACGCCGGCGACGAGTGCGTAGCACAGCAGCACCTTCCACCACGTGTGCAGCATCAGGGGCAGCGCGAACGCGAGGGTGAAGAACACGACCTTGCCCGCGATGAAGATCGCGAGCTCCCGGCCGCGCGGGCGCGGAAACTCGTGTCCGCCGATCTCGCGCGTGACGAGGTCGCGGAAATCGCCGTAGAGGTGCCAGCGGATCGTCATGAAACCGTAGAGCGCCCAGAGATAGAAATGCTGCGCGCGATGGAAAAAATAGTGCGGCTGATGGGGCGTCACGCGCGCGAAGGCGCCGAGATCCACGTCCGCGTCGTGATCGGTGATGTTCACGTAGATGTGGTGCGACGCGACGTGTTTCCAATGCCAGAGATACGAGCTGGCGCCGATGAGATCCAGCGACATGGCGGTGAGCTTGTTCATCCACGGCCGGTCGGAATAGGCGAGGTGCGAGCCGTCGTGCTGGATGTTGAAGCCGATCAGGCCGGCGGCGCCGCCGAGGAGGAGCGCCGCGGCGATCGCGTGCCACGTGTTGGCGGCGAGAAAAACGAGCACGATGTAGCTGACGAAAAACACCGCGAGAATCACGGCGGTCTTCAGATACATGGAGGCGTTGTCGCGCGGTTTGCGGCGCGTGCGGGCGAAGAAATGGTCGACGCGGCGGCGGAGTTCCGCCTGGAAACCGTCGGCCGGCGCGAAACGCGGGCGGGTGTGGGCGGTCTCGGCGGCGGGAGTGGCGGGCAACGGGATGGAGTCGGACGGGGACATGCGTGGGGGAATCAGGGCGGAGGTGGCCGCGCTCCTGTCAGGCTGCGCCACCTGATGACGCTGGCAAGCCCCAGACTGGATATTTTCCGGACGAATTTTTCCAGCGCGCGCGGCGGCGGCAATCGCGATCGCAACCGCCCCCGCGTGGGGGTGCGGCGTCACTTCGCGCGGTCGTCGCCGCTGAGCGAGCCGGTCTCGGCGAGTCGCTCGAGAAAAATCCAGCTACGTCTCGCCTGCACCTCCGCGCTCTTCGTCTGAAAAATGTAGCGCACGACCTGGCGACGCTGCGCGACGCTGTGCGCGAGCCAGCGCTGCTCGAGTTCGGGGCGCGCCTGGAAGGTTTTGCGCATCTCCTCCGGCAGATCGGGCTCGCGCGACGCGGTGTCGGGTTCGAGCGTGAACTCGACTGTGTCGCCCGCGTCGACGTCGGCGGCGCGCAGCAGCTCGACCTTGAAGGCGAGTTTGAGTTTGCCCGGTTTGCCGGGGAGCAGCGTGACGCGGTCGATGTCGTCGTTGAAGCGCAGGATCGCGTTCCAGCCGCGGCCGCCGCCCTTGATGTCGGCGTCGGGCAACGCGAGTTCGGCGACGATCTTGCGCGGCAAATCAACCCAGCGGACGAGAGAGACGCGATAGAGCTTGGCGCGGAAGGCGAGACGCATGCGGGGCGACGTTGCGGAATTCGCGCGCGGCGGGCAAGAGGGGCGTTGGCGTTTGGCGGCTGAATGCGCGAGCGGGAAGGTTGGACCGGCTTCAGCCGGTCCAGCTCGCGCCGCGTTCGCCTCCGCAACCCGCGACCGCGCATCCGCCGGGGCCGGCTGAAGCCGGCCCTACCGCACCGCGCGCAAGGGGACGTTGGCGCGGCAACCGGACGAGCAGAAAGCAGCGGTTGAACGCAATGGAGGGCCGGGCTCCTGCGAGGCCGCCGGCGTGCGAAGGCGGCAACTTTATCGCGGCCTCGCGGGAGCTCGGCCCTCCACCGAGTCTGCATCGTCCGTGGAGCCGATCCGTTGCCGGCCCTACCGCACGGCGTGCGCGCGCTCGCGGAGGAAGCGCGCGATCTCGCGTGGGTTCGGCATCGCCTCGGCGGTGCCGGGCTGCATGACGGCGAGCGCGGCGACCGCGTTGGCGTAGTGCGCGGCTTCGACGACGTTCTTCTTGAACTTCACCAGGCCCGCGGCGAAGCCGCCGACGAAGGCGTCGCCGGCGCCGGTGGAGTCGATGACTTCGACGGGGTGCGCGTTCATGCGCAGGTGGGCGTCGGGTTGCGAAACGAAACAGCCGCGCGCGCCGAGCGTGAGGATGACGATCGGCACTTGCAGGCAACGGCAGAGCCGGTGCAGCGCGTCGGCCTTGAGTGCGTGGAGCGTCGCTTCGTTGAATTCGCCCAGCTCGCGATACGCGGCGGTGCGCAGCAGCGAGGCGCAGCCGGAATGCTGGCGCACGAGCGTGACGAACTCGGACTCGTTCGGGATGAGAACCTCGACGTGGCGCAGGATCGCGACATCGAACTCCGCCCGCATCGGCGCGGGGTTCAGCACGGTGACGGCGCCGGCCTTGCGGGCGTGGCGCAGCACGTGCGCGACCATGAGGTAATCCGACTCGCCCTGGCAGACGACGACGTGGGCGCTCGCCAGCGCACCGAGCGGGACGTCCTGCTTGTGCAGCGCCATGTTCGCGCCGGGCGCGACGACGATCTGGTTCTGCCCGTTGCTGTCGATCGTGATGCCGGCGGTGCCGGTGGCGTATTTGTGTTTTTCGATGAACTGCGCGCGCAGACCGACGGCGGAGGCGAATTTTTTCGCGGACTGGCCAAAGGTGTCGCGCCCCACTGCACCGATGAAGAGCGTCGGTGCGCCGGCGCGGCTGGCGGCGACGGCTTGATTGAAACCTTTGCCGCCCGGTCCGGAGCGAAACTCGCCCACCACCGTCTCGCCGGGCTGCGGGAACTTCCGCGCGAAAAACGCGAGATCCTGCATGAAGCTGCCGACGATTACGACGCGGGGTAGCACGGAGGCCGAGCCTAGACAATCGGCGCGCGGCAATGCACCTCAAATCTCCCATGCCGGCCGGGCCGCCCGCCTGGTTGATGGGTTTTTCGCGATCGCACTGAGGGATTTCACGGGGGCGCCGCTCATCGCGAGGCGTGACCGCCCGTCCAATGCGGCGTGTGCGCCGCGGGGGCGCGGCTAGGTTGCCGGTGATGTCGGTCACCTTTTCCAGCGCGCCACGGATCGCGCCCGGTCTTGCGCCTGCGCCGGCGGGCGTGGTTCGCTCGTGGGGAACAAACGCCCCGGTGGATACTGCTGCCAAACTCGAGCGCGCGAAGCGCCGCCTCTACGTCGTCGCCCAGGTCGGTGGATGGGGGGCGTTCCTGGCGATGCAGTTCGGATTTTCCAAGGCCTTCGCCGGCACCACGACGACGATGCGCCGCGATTCGCTCACCGAAGCGGCGCTCTACGTGATGATCGCGCTGCTCGGGCTGGTGCTCACGCATTACGCGCGGCCCTTCATGTCGCGCCGGGGGTGGAAGGAGATGGGCTGGCGCGCGCTCGCGCCGCGCGTGGTCGTGATGGGCGCGGTGCTGTCGTTTTTGTGGAGCGCGATCGGCTTTGGCTACTGCTACGGGATCGTGCGCCTGCCCTGGCCCTCTCACGTCAGCCCGACGCTCGTGTTCGTGTTCAGTTGGATCAACGGCATGGTGATGCTGCTCGGCTGGCTGAGCGCGTATTTCTTCTACCACATCTTCGAGCGCATCCAACGCATGCAGGTCGAGCAGCTCCGCCTCGCCGCGAGCGCCAAGGAGGCCGAGCTCCGTGCGCTGAAATCGCAGGTCAATCCCCACTTCCTCTTCAACTCCCTCAACAGCCTGCGCGCGCTCATCGACGAGGATGCACCGCGCGCTCGCGAGGCCGTCACGCGCCTGGCCAACATGCTCCGCTACTCGCTCCAGTCCGGCCAGCTCGAGACCGTGCCGTTCGAGGACGAGCTGCGCATCGTGGAGGATTATCTCGCGCTCGAGCAAATCCGCCACGAGTCGCGCCTGCGCGTGCGCTGGGCGATCGCGGAGGACGCGCGCGCTTGCGGCGTGCCGCCGATGCTGCTCCAGACGCTCGTGGAAAACGCCGTGAAATACGGCATCGGCCCGCGCCGCGACGGCGGCGAGATCGCGATCTCGGCGGAGCTGACCGGCGGCGAACTCACGATCCGCGTCACGAATCCCGGCGATCTTTCCGCTCCCGCGAGCACCGCGGCCGCGCGCGCGGGTTCGTCCACCGGCGTCGGCCTGCGCAACGCCTCCGAGCGGCTGAAGCTGCTTTTCGGCGGTCGCGCGCGCCTCTCGCTCACCGCCGAGCCCGCGGGCGTCGTCACCGCGGCGGTCACGATCCCCTGCGCCAATCGCTCATGAAAGCCCTCTTGATCGACGACGAGCGCCTCGCTCGCAACGAACTCCGCCGCCTGCTCGCGGCCCACACCGACATCGAGATCGCGGGCGAAGCCACCGACGTCGACGACGCGCTGGAGAAGATCGCCGCGTTGAAGCCCGACTTGCTCTTCCTCGACGTGCAGATGCCGGGCGCGGACGGCTTCACGCTGCTCGAAAAACTCGAAGGCGCGATGCCGCTGGTGATTTTCACGACCGCCTACGACGAGTTTGCCGTGAAGGCCTTCGAGTTCAACGCGCTCGACTACCTGCTCAAGCCCGTCGACCCAAACCGCCTCGGCGCTTCGCTCGAAAAACTCCGCCTGCGCGCCACCGCGAAAAACGGCGAGGGCGGCGACAGTGCGCCGCGCACGCGCCTCTCGCTCGACGACAAGGTCTTCGTCCGCGAAGGGGACCACTGCTGGTTCGTGCCGGTGAAAAACATCCGCCTGCTCGAATCCGAGGGCAACTACACGCGGGTGCACTTCGACGACAACAAGCCGCAGCTCTTCCGCTCGCTCACGGCGATGGAGGAGCGGCTCGACCCGAAGCATTTCTTCCGCGCCAACCGCAAACAGGTCATCAACCTCGCCTGGGTCGAAGGCATCGAGCCATGGTTCAGCGGCGGCCTGCTCGTGCGCCTGAAAGGCGGCCTCAAGGTCGAACTCTCCCGCCGCCAGGCGCAGGACTTTCGCGAGCGGATGAGCCTCTGATTTCCACATGAAAAACTGCCTCTTGATCTCCCGCATCGTCACGCCGCTCGCGATCGGTGTCGCGTTCACGGTTTCCAACGGACTCGCCACGGGCGTCGCATTGGGCGTCGCCGTTGCCGCCGCCATGTGGGTGGCGAAGCCGAGAACGTGTTGATTTCGTCGTGCCCGCGAGCGGGTGCGTTTCTGAACTGCCCACAAAACACACGCATGGACACGAATACGCCCCCGGCCTTCCCCGATTTCTTTTTCGTGTCGTTTCGTGTGTTTCGTGGGCCAATCCCTTCCTCCCCATGATCGAAGCCCGCCACCTCACCAAGACCTTCAAAGACAAGAAACGCGGCACCATCACCGCGGTCGACGACGTCTCCTTCACATGCCGGCCGGGCCAGATCTACGGCCTGCTCGGGGCGAACGGCGCGGGCAAAACCACGACGCTGCGCATCCTCGCCACGCTGCTGAAACCCACCAGCGGCGCCGCGAGCGTGGCCGGTCACGACGTCGTCGCAGAGCCCGAGAGCGTGCGCGCCAACGTCGGCTTCCTCGCCGCCAGCACCGCCCTCTATGGTCGCCTGAACGCGCGCGAGATGATCGCGTATTTCGGCCGGCTCAACGGCATGGACGATCCCGCCATCCGCGCCCGCATCGACGTGCTCGCGCACGAACTCGACATGCACGACTTCCTCGATCGCCGCTGCGACAAGTTCTCCACCGGCATGAAGCAGAAGACTTCCATCGCGCGCACGCTCGTGCACGATCCGGCGGTGATGATTTTCGACGAACCGACGCTCGGCCTCGACGTGATGACCGCGCGCTCGATCGTGAAATTCGTCCGCGCCTGCCGCGAGCGCGGCAAGACCGTCATCTACTCCACCCACGTGATGAGCGAGGTGGAAAAACTCTGCGACACGATCGGCATCATCCACGACGGCCGGCTCGTCGCCGAAGGGTCGCTCGAACAGCTCCGTGCCCGCTACGGCGAGCAGGACATGGAAGAGATTTTCGTGAAAGCCGTCGGTGGCGAAGTCGCCGTCGCTGCCGCCCTCAATCGCTGAACCAAGCCGCCCATGAACTGGAAACACATTTTCGTCGTCTACAAGAAGGAGCTGAAGGACCAACTGCGCGACCGGCGCACGATCATTTCCACGATCGTGATCCCGACGGTCGTGATGCCGCTCATCATGTTCGGCTTCGGCACCGTGATGTCGAAAATCATCCGCCAGGCGCAGGACGAAGGCACGAGCGTGATGATCGTGAATGCCGCCGGCGCGCCTGCGCTGACGAGTGCGATGAAAGCCGATAAGAAGTTCCGCGTCGTGCCCGAGTCGGGTGATGTGAAGCAGCGTATCGCCGACAAAAAACTGCGCGTCGCGCTCGAATTGCCGAACGACTTCGACGCCGCGATCGGACGCGGCGAGACGCCGAAAGCCAAAATCCTCTTCTACGACGGTGAGATCAAATCCGGCATCGGCGCGCGCGACGTGGAATCGTTCCTCCAAAAATATCGCAGCGGCATCCTCGATCAGCGTCTGCGGGAGCGCGGCCTGCCGCCGGAGTTTACAAAGCCTTTCGACATGGCGCGGCAGAACGTCGCGCCGCCGGAGAAGGTGGGCGGTGCGACCATCGGCGGTTTCATTCCGTATCTGATCATCATCCTCTGTTTCTCGGGAGCGATGTATCCGGCGATGGATCTCACCGCCGGAGAGAAGGAGCGCGGCACGATGGAGACCCTGATGTGCAGCCCGACGGCCCGCATCAACATCGTGTTCGGCAAATTTCTCACCGTGCTCACCGCTTCGGTCGCGACGATAGTGTTTTCGATGACGTCCATGGCGGTGACCGCGAGTGTCGGCGGACGGTTGTTCCTCGGCGGCTCCGGCATGGCGGCGGCGTCTTCGGGAAAAGCGCAGGCCGCGGCGGCGATGCCGACATTTGATCCGGCGGGATTCGTTGGAATCTTCGCGATGGTGGCGCCTGTCGCGATCCTGTTCGCCGCGCTGCTCCTCACCGTCTCGCTCTTCGCGAAGAGCTACAAGGAGGCGCAGAGCTACGCCGGCCCGATGATTCTCCTCGCGATCATCCCGGCCGTATTCGGCATGCTCCCGGGGATGGAGCTGAGCGCGAAGACGGCGCTCATTCCGATTTTGAATCTCTCGCTCGTGTGCAAGGAGATGCTCTCCGGCACGTGGAACTGGAATTACATCGCGCTCATCTTCGGTTCGTCGTGCCTCTATGCGATCGTCGCGCTCGTTGCGTGCGTGAAGATGTTCAATCGCGAGGACGTGATGTTCCGCGCGTGAGGTAGGGCCGGTCTTCGACCGGCGCCAAAAATGCGGCGGCGCTCGCGAATGCGATTCGCGAGCGAAATTCCCTCGGGCCGGCTGAAGCCGGCCCTACTTTCCCGCAACGATTTGTCAAAAGCCCCGGTGCGCCGTAAACGCGCCGTCAAAACCGGCCGCGCCTCTAGGCGAGCGGAACCAAGTGCGCTACGCTGCAGTCGTCAGTCACCGACAACGCCCATGAACACCACCGACAACGCGACCCCGGCCGATCACCTGCGCTACGAAATCGCGCAGCTCGAGAAGATGCGTCAGCAGATTTTCTCCGACATGGAAGCCCTGCGCCAGCAGGAGCAGAACCTCCGCCACTACGAGGCGCGCCTGCGCGGCACGCAGCCACCGGTCGGCGCGACCGTGGCGCCGTTCACCGGCAACGCGCGCGATGTCGACGTGGAGCGCGAAAAACTTTCCCGGCAACGCGCGCTGCTGGAAGCCGAGCGCCGCGCGCTCACCGACGACCGCATCGCGATGCGCGAAGAAAAAACCGCGCTCGCGCAATACGCCGAGGCGCTCAAACAGCGCGAGGCGTGGGTGGACATGCGCGAGCGCGACCTGAAGGTGAAGGCGTTCGCGCCGCCGCCGGCGGAAGCCAAAAAGCCGGCGAGCGTGGCGCCGTTCGGAATCCGGCTCGGTTTCAACGAAGTGCCTTTTGCGGGTCTGTTTGGATCGAATCGTCGCAGCGCGTGAGGTGTGCGCGCCGCCGCCGATTTTGTGCGGACTCAAGAAGAGCCCGGGCTTGGGATGGCCCGGGCTCTTCGATTTTGCAAAGTGGCGTGGGCTTCCAGCCGGCCCCGGTGTTCGTTGCCGGCTGGCCCCGACGCTACTTGGCACGTTCGCTCGCGGAAATTGTAGGAGCGGCTTTACGCCGCGATGGCTGCGATGCGCGCGCCGCGTCCGGACGAGTCGCGGCGTAAAGCCGCTCCTACAGTTCACGCGGACGCGGGCTCGGGGTAGTGCGGTGTTTCAGCCTGCGCTGCTGCTCAGTTCGCGAGCTTCTCGAACTCGCTCAGCTTCGTGGCGGCGGCTTCCCACTCGGCGGTCGCGGCGTGCAGCAGGTCGACCGTGGTGGTGAGCTCGCGGTTCAAATGCTGTGCGCTGCCGGCGTGCGTGTAGGTCTCCGGCTTTTCGAGTTCGGCGGTGAGTTCGTTTTGCTTCGCCTCGAGTTCGCTGACGCGCTGCTCGAGCTTGCCGACTTCGATGCGGAGCTTCTTCAGATCGTTCGGCGAAGGTTTCTTCACTTTCGGCTGCATCGCGGATTCGGCCGTCTTCTGCCCTCGGTCCTCGGTCCTCTGAACCGGGCGGGCGTCCGTGAAGCCCGCCGTGAGCGCGGCGCGGGCGCTCGTGGCCTTGGATTTCTCGAGGTAGTAATCGTAGTTGCCGGCGTAGGGCGTCAGACGGCCGCTGTGGACGTGCAGGACGTTTTGCGCGAGCTGGCGGATGAAATACACGTCGTGGCTGATGAAGAGCAGCGTGCCTTCGTAGTTCTTCAGCGCGTTGACGAGCGCGTCGATCGACGGGATGTCGAGGTGCGTCGTCGGCTCGTCCATCAACAGGAGGTTCGGCGGATTGATGAGCAGGCGGGCGAGGGCGAGGCGGGATTTCTCGCCGCCGGAGAGGACGTTGACCGGTTTGAAGACGTCGTCCTTGCGGAAAAGGAAACCGCCGAGCACGGCGCGGGCCTGCTGCTCGGTGAGCTGGTTCTCGGCGGTGCGCAGCTCCATCACGTTTTCGAGCACGGAGAGTTCCGTGTTCAGATTGTCGCCGCGGTTCTGCGCGAAGTAGCCGGGCACGACGTTGCTGCCGAGTTCGCACGTGCCGCCCTGGATCGGGATGACGCTGGCGAGGATTTTCAGCAGCGTGGATTTGCCGGCGCCGTTCGGGCCGACGAGCACGATGCGCTGCCCGCGTTCGGCTTCGAAGTTCAGGTCGCGGTAGACGACGTGGTCACCGTAGGCCTGCTGGACGTGTTCGAGCGTGATGACCTTCAGGCCGGAGCGCGGCGGTTGCGGGAAGCGGAAATTGATTTTCTTGAGGTCTTCCCACGGCTCCTCGACGGCAACTTCCTTGAGGCGCTCGATCTGCTTCTCCTTCGACTTGGCGCGCGAGGCCATCGAGGCTTTCGCGCCGAAGCGGTCGACGAACTTCTGCAGGTGCGCGATTTCACGCTGCTGATTCTTGAAGAGCGCGGCTTGCTGCTCTTTGCGCGCGTCTTTCTCGTTCAGGTAGTCGTCGTAGTTGCCGGTGTAGCGGTTGAGCGTGCCGCCTTTCAGCTCGAGGATGCCGGTGCAGAGCGTGTTCAGGAATTCGCGATCGTGCGAAATGATCAGCAGGCCGCCGGGGTAGCGCGTTAGGTAATCCTGAAACCAGAGCAGCGCTTCGAGATCGAGGTGGTTCGTCGGTTCGTCGAGCAGCAGCAGCGCCGGCTCGCTGACGAGGAGGCGGGCGAGGTGCGCGCGCATGACCCAGCCGCCGGAGAAGGACTTCGCGGGCTTGTCGTGGTCCTCCTCGCGGAAGCCGAGACCGGCCAGGATCTTTTTCGCGCGCGGTTCGAGCGTCCAATCGATGTCGTAATCGTCGTCGTTTTCCGGAACGAGTTTCTTGCCGCTCGTGGCGATCTGGAGAACGGTTTCCTCGCCGACGGGCGCGCTTTCCTGCGGGAGAAAGCCGAAATCCGCGCCGCGCTCCCACTCGATGATGCCCTCGTCGGGCTGTTCCTCGCCGAGGATGAGGTTGAAGAGCGTGGATTTGCCCGCGCCGTTCGGGCCGACGAGGCCGTAGCGATCGGTGCGCGCGACGAAGAGCGACACCTCGGAAAACAGTTCACGGGTGCCGTAGGACTTGGCTACGTCGGCAAGGGTCAGCATGGAGAACCGGCGAGTGAGTCGGGCGGTCGCGCGGCCGTCAACCGTCCGTTTGAGCGGCGCATTGCCCGGAGTAAACCCCGGGGTTGCCTTCGCGACGGCCCGGGTTTGCTTCCCCGGGATGCCCAATCGTCTCGCGGCCGAGAAATCGCCCTACCTGCGCCAGCATGCGGAGAATCCGGTCGACTGGTTTCCTTGGGGCGACGAGGCGTTTGCGAAGGCGCGCGCGGAGCAGAAGCCGGTTTTCCTGAGCATCGGCTACTCGACCTGCCACTGGTGCCACGTGATGGCGCACGAATCGTTCGAGAGCGCCGCGGTCGCGGACGTGCTGAATCGCAGCTTCGTCTCGATCAAACTCGATCGCGAGGAGCGGCCCGACCTCGACCGCGTCTACATGACTTACGTGCAGCAAACCACCGGGCACGGCGGCTGGCCGATGAGCGTGTGGCTCACGCCCGAGGGGAAACCGTTCTACGGCGGCACGTATTTCCCGCCGGAGGACCGGCA
The DNA here is from genome assembly GCA_016187945.1 of Opitutia bacterium. Lineage (GTDB taxonomy): Bacteria > Verrucomicrobiota > Verrucomicrobiia > Opitutales > Opitutaceae > Didemnitutus. The sequence goes on along the minus strand of JACPIT010000013.1, from coordinate 213,439 downwards.
TGGCCGGCCAGGCTTCGTCACGCTCCTCCACGCGATCGCGCAACACTGGCAAAACGAGCGCGCGAAAATCGAAGCCGGGGCCGAGGAAGTCGTGCAGGCGCTCCGCCGCTACGCGCACGAAGGGCCGGCCCGCGAGCTCAAGGACGGCGCGCCGGAGACGCCGCAGCCCTTGCACGAAGCGGCAGGCGCGGCGTTCGATCGATGCTTCCAGTATTTCTACGAGGGACACGATCCGATCTGGGGCGGCTTCGGCGGCGCGCCGAAGTTCCCGCGCGCGGCGACGCTGAATTTCCTCTTCCGCGTCGCGGCGCTCCAAGGCGCCGGGTCCGAGGCCGGCCGCGAAGCGGTGAAGATGGCGGCATTCACGCTTCAGCGCATGGCGGAGGGCGGCATCCACGACCATGTCGGCGGCGGGTTCCACCGCTACTCGGTCGACGAGCAGTGGCACGTGCCGCACTTCGAGAAAATGCTCTACGACCAGGCGCAGATCGCGCTGAACTGCCTCGAAGCGCGGCAGGCGACGGGCGTCGAAGTTTACGCGTGGGTGGCGCGCGGCATCTTCGACTACGTGCTGCGCGACCTGGCGAGTCCGCGCGGCGGGTTCTACTCGGCCGAGGACGCGGATAGCGCAGTCACGCTGGCGGCGGTAGGGCGAGTCGTCCCCGACGAGCCGGCTCGCGCTGCGCGCAGCGGCTCGTCCGGAGGGCTCGCCCTGCCAGCCAAGCCGGCGCACGCCGAGGGCGCGTTCTACGTCTGGACCAAGGACGAGATCGACGCGGCGCTCGGCGAGGACGCGGCATTTTTCTGCGCCCACTTCGGCGTGAAGGCCGGCGGCAACGTCGATCCCGCCCACGATCCGCACGGCGAATTCACGGGGAAAAACGTGCTCATGCAGCGGCGTCCGCTCGCGCAAACGGCGGCGGACTTGAAACTCGAACCCGGCGTCGCGGCGGAGACGCTCGTGCGTTGTCTCGAGAAACTCCGCGCGGTGCGCACGCAGCGTCCGCGTCCGCATCTCGACGACAAGGTCATCACCGCATGGAACGCCCTGATGATTTCCGCGCTGGCGAAGGGCGCGCCGGTGCTCGACGGAGCGGCTCGCCGGGGCGACTCGCCCTACCTCACGGCCGCGGTGCGCGCGGCGGAGTTCATCCGCGCGGCACTTTGGGACGACGCGAGTGGCACGCTGTTCCGCTCGTGGCGCGAAACGCGGAGCGACATCCCGGCATTTGCGGAGGACTACGCGTTTCTCGCGCAAGCGCTGCTCGATCTCTACGAGGCGACGTTCGACGTGGGCTGGCTGCAATGGGCGGAGCGGTTGCAGGCGCGCATGGACGAGATTTTCTGGGACGCGGAGCGCGGGGGCTATTTCAACTCGCGCGCCGACGACCCGAGCGTGCTCGTGCGGTTGAAGGAGGATTACGACGGAGCGGAGCCGGCGGCCGGCTCGATCGCCGCGATGAATCTCGTGCGCCTCGACTGGATGCTCGGAGGACGGAAGACGGAGGATCGAGCCGGGAATCTCTCCTGCCGCGAGCGGGCGGAAGCGACGGTGGGGGCGTTGCGGGCGCATTGGTCGGGCCATCCGCATGCGTTGCCGCAGATGCTTTGTGCCGTGGAACTGTTGCTCGAGCCGCCGCGCACGGTGGTGTTCGCGGGCGAGCGCGAGTCGGAGGAGTTTCGCGCGCTCATCGCGGTGGTGCACGAGCGACTCGGGCCGCGGCGCGCTTTGCTGCACGTGGATGGCGGCGAGGCGCAGCGCTGGCTGGCGGCGCGCCGGCCGTATCTCGCCGAGATGCGGCCGCGGCACGGGCGCGCGACGGCGTTCGTATGCGAAGAGTTCACCTGCCGGCAGCCGGCGGCGAGCGTCGCGGAATTGCGGGCGCAGTTGTCCGGCGGCGCCTGATCGAGCGCGATGCCGATTCGCCGACGCGTTTGCCGCGAAATTTGAGCTCGGCGCCTAAAGTCTGGCCAGCGGTGGGTCGATGCCTAGCGTCTGCCTCGTGAACTCGCCTCCGCCTGACAACGTTCTCCGGCGGTCGTTGCTCGCGACGGGTGGTGCGCTCGTCGCGTTGAGCGTTTTTGTCCTGCTCGGACGCTTCACGGGGCACAAGGCGTGGGTGACCGTGTTGCCGGATGGAGTGCCGATGGCGTTCGTCACGGCGATCGGATTTTTGTTCGGAGGTGCTTCGCTGGTGGCGCACGGGCTGGGCCGGGCGCGCGCGGCGGCCGGGCTCGGCGCGTTGCTGCTGCTGTTGGGCGGAGGCACGCTCGTGTTGTATGCGCTGGCGGAACCGCTGGCGCTGGCGGCGTTCCGGTTCGAACCGGGAAAATTTTCAACGGGCTACCGGTTCGACGGACGGATGTCGCCGAATGCAGCAGGATCGTTCGCGGTGCTGGGCGCGAGCCTGCTGCTGATGGGCGCGCGGCGTCCGCGAACGCGCACGCTCTCGGTGCTGGCGTCGCTGCTGGTGGCGGTGGCGTTTCTGGCGCTCGGCAGTTTTCTGGTGGGATTGCGGACGTCGTCGGTGTGGTGGCGTTTCACCGGGATGGCGGTGCACACGGCGGTGGCGTTCCTCGTTGCGGGCGGCGCGGTGGTGTGGTGGGGCATCCGGCGCGCGCCGGCGCTGGAGCGTTCGACGGCGCACTCGCTGCCGCTGTTTGCCTCGGCTGGCGGACTGATCCTCGTCGTGGGCGCGATCACGCTGGCGAGCCACCAGCAGTTGCTCGACACTTCGCGGTCGGTGGTGCACTCGCACATCGTGCGCGGCACGATGGATCGCATCGTCGCCGAAGTGGCGCGCATGGAATCCTCGGCGCGCGGCTACGCGTTGACGGGGGTGAACTCGTTCCGCTCGCGGGTGGGCGATCATCGCGCGGAGCTCGAGGGCGGCGTGGCGCAGATGCGCGAACTGGTGGCGGACAATGCGGTGCAGTCGCAGCGGGTCGCGCGCCTGCAGGGGCTGGCGGCGCAAAAGATCGCCGCGGCCGGGGAACTCGTGCGCGTGCGCGATGGAGAGGGGCAGGCCGCGGCGCAGCGTCTGCTCAGCGAGCAACCGGGCGCCGGCGGCAGCGCGCTCGTGAATCTGGCCGACGAAATCCGCGCCGAGGAAACCCGCCTGCTGGCGCTGCGCGAAGCGGAGTGGACCAAGACCGAGCGCGGCTCGCGCAAGGTGCAGCTCGGCGCGGGCGCCCTCGCGTTGCTGCTGATCGCGCTGGCGTTCAGCCTGGAATTTCGCGCCTCGAAGGCCCGGCAGCGCGCCGAGTCCGAGTTGCGCGAGGCCAACGATCGGCTCGAGCAGCGCGTGCGCGAACGCACGGCGGAGCTGCACGCGGCTTTCAAGGAGATCGCGCAGGCCGAGCAGCGCTATCGCACGGTGGCGGTGACGCTGCCGCAGTTGGTGTGGACCGCGACCGCCGACGGCTGGACCGATTGGATGGGGCCGCAGTGGCGCGACTACACCGGGCGCGATCACACGGCGCAACTCGGCGACACGTGGGCGGAGCAAGTGCATCCCGACGATCGCGCCGCCGCCACCCGCGCGTGGCGGGAGGCGGTGGCGGGCGGGGCGGATTTCGACGTGGAGTTTCGCATCCGGCGGCACGATGGCGAATACCGGTGGTTCAAGACCCGGGCCGCGCCGCTGCGCGATGCGAACGGCGCGATCCTGCGGTGGTTCGGCACGAACACCGACATCCACGACCAGAAGGAAGCCGCGGCGGTGCTCGAGGAGCGCGTGCGCGAGCGCACGGCGGCGCTGCAGAAGAGCGAGCGGCTGTTCCAGCAATTGTTCGAGAGTTCGCCGGACGCGATCCTGCTGGTGGACCGGCGCGGTCGCATCGTGCGCACGAATGCGCCGGCGTCGTCGCTCTTCGGCTGGGAGGCGGGGCGGCTGGCGGGGCAGCCGCTGGACATGCTTTTGCCGCCGGTCGTTCGCGCGCGGCACGGCGTGCACCTGGCGCGCTACTTCGAGAATCCGCGGGCGCGCGCGATGGGCGCGGGCCTCGAGTTGCACGCGGTGCGGCAGGACGGAACGGAATTCCCCGTCGACATCATGCTCAGCCCGCTCGAGACGCCCGAGGGCGCGCAGGTGCTGGCGGTGGTGCGCGACATCACCGAGCGCCGGCGCGCGGAAGCCGCCCTGCGCGAGCGCGAGGAGCGTTTCCGCAGCTCGTTCGAATACGCCGGCATCGGCATGGCGCTGGTCGGTCTCGACGGGCGCTGGCTGCGCGTGAACCCGGCGCTTTGCGCCATCGTCGGCTACGACGAGGCGACGCTGCTGCGCCGCACGTTCCAGGACATCACGCATCCCGACGATCTCGACGCCGACCTCGCACACGTGCAGGAGCTGATCGAGAACAAGCGCACCCACTATCAGATGGAGAAGCGTTATTTCCACGCCGACGGCCGCATCGTGTGGGTGCGTCTCACCGCCTCGCTGGTGCGCGATGCCGCGGGCGCGCCGGTGCACTTCGTCTCCCAGATCGAGGACATCACCGAGCAGAAACGCCTGCTCGACTCGCTGGCGAAGGCGCGCGACCAGGCGCTCGTGGCGTCGCGCCTGAAGTCCGAGTTCCTCGCCAACATGAGCCACGAAATCCGCACGCCGATGAACGGCGTGATCGGCATGACCGACCTGCTGCTCGGCACCAGCCTCGACGCCAATCAGCGCGAGATGGCCCAAGTCGTGCAAAAAAGCGCCGAGAGCCTGCTGACGATCGTGAACGACATTCTCGATTTCTCCAAGATCGAGGCGGGCAAGATGCAGATCGAAGCCGGCGACTTCGACCTGCCGGGATTGGTCGAGGCGACCGTCGCGCTGCTCTCGCCGCCGGCCGCACTGAAGCAGGTGCGCGTGAGCTGCGCGGTGGCGGCCGACGTGCCGCGGCGCGTGCGGGGCGACAACGTGCGCGTGCGCCAGGTGCTGACGAATCTCCTGGGCAACGCCGTCAAATTCACCGATGCGGGCGAGATTTCGGTCCGGGTGCGGGCGTTCCCCGACGCGCCGCGCCGCGTGCGGTTCGAGGTGCACGACACCGGATCGGGGATCGCGCCGGCGGAGCAGGCGCGGCTGTTCCAGGCCTTCGTGCAGGGCGACGGCTCCACGACGCGGCGCCACGGCGGCACCGGCCTGGGCCTCGCGATCTCGCGGCAGCTCGTGGAATTGATGGGCGGCACGATCGGCCTGCACAGCGAGCTCGGCCGCGGCTCGTTGTTCTGGTTCGAGCTGGATTTCGGATCGACGGGCGAAGCGCTGGAGCCGGCGCGCCGCGCCGAGCCCGCGGTCGCGGCCCGCGCGCCGTTGAAACGTCATTTCCTCGTGGCCGAGGACAACGAAGCCAACCGGCTCGTCGTGCGCTCGCTGCTCGAGCAGCTCGGGCACAGTTGCGAGATCGTCGAAGACGGCGAAACGGCCCTGCAAGCGCTCGCGGCGGTGCGCTTCGACGGTGTCCTGATGGATTGCCAGATGCCGCGGATGGACGGCTACACCGCGACGCGAAAAATCCGCGCGGGCGTGGCGCCGGGCAGCGAGCGCATCCCGATCATTGCGCTGACGGCCTACGCGATGGCGGACGACCGCGCGAAATGCCTCGCCGCCGGCATGGATCAATACGTCTCGAAACCGCTGCGCGCCGGCGAGCTGCGGACGGCGCTCGCGGCCTGCGGCTTCGAGTGTGCGGACGTCGTCGTCGCGCCCAAACCGGCCGCCGCGGAGTGGACGACCGTGCTCGACGAGAAACAGATCGCGCAGCTCCGCGAAATCCCCGGTCGGAAACACGCGCAACTGCTCGACGAACTCGTCGCGCTTTTCCGCGAGACCACTCCGGAAGTGCTGCGCGAGCTCGGCGTCGCGTTGCCGGCGAAGAATGCCGAGTCCGTCGAATTGCTCGCGCACCGCCTCGCGGGGAGTTGCGCGCACATCGGCGCGTTCGAGATGCGTGCGGCGGCGCTGGCGTTGGAGCGCGCGACGCGGAACCGCGATTGGGCGGCGGTCGCGGCGGAATCCGAACGCTTGCACGGAGAGTGGAAACGGGTTGAGAAGGCCCTCGATCTCCTCCGGTCATGAAAATCCTGCTCGTCGACGACGACCCCATCGCGCGGTTGCATCTCGAAGCGGAATTGCGGGCCTTGGGGCACGATCCGGTGCTGGCCGCGAACGGTGACGAAGCGCTGAGTCTGCTCGTCGACAGCGGCGTGCGCGTGATCATTTCCGACTGGATGATGCCGGGAATCGACGGCCTCGAACTGTGCCGCCGCGTGCGCACGGGTCCGGACTACGTTTATTTCATCCTCTGCTCGCAGAAGGAGGGTTCGCGTCAGAACGAGCAGCTCGCGGCCGATGCCGGCGTGGACGATTTCCTCCTGAAGCCGGTGCACGCGCACGATCTCTGGATGCGGCTGCGCGTGGCGGAGCGCATCCTCGGCTTCACGCGGCGCGTGCACGAGCTGGAGGAGATTTTGCCGATTTGCGGCTACTGCAAAAAGGTCCGCGACGACCGGAATTACTGGCAGCGCATCGAGCAGTATTTCAACGAGCGCACGGGGGCGGAGTTTTCGCATTCGGTCTGCCCCGATTGCATGGAGACGGTCGTGCGCCCGCAGTTGGAGAAGATGGGCGTGCCCCTGCCCGCGAGCTTTCCGGCGAAACCGCGCGTCGATCGCGTGAGCTGAGCGCGGCGCCGGCGCTCGCGTTCAGCCGGGTTCCTGCAGAAGAGAAGCCCGCCCGCGAATTGCGCGAATGGTCGCGAATGAACCTAAATTCCGCAGTTGAAACGCGGAGAGCGCGGAGGACGCGGAGTGGAACGCGGGGAAATCCGGCCTCCGAAGGACTCACCTGCCGGGTGAAGGGCCGTGGAGCGGAATGATCGGAGTTTCTCCTCTGTGCTCTCCGCGTCCTCCGCGTTTCAACTGCGATTTTTTTGGGATGAACCTGGAAAGCGCCGTGGAACCACTGATTTTCACCGATGAGCGCTCATCGAAGCAGACTTGCGATCGCCCACCTGGCAGGTGAGCGACCTCACGCCGCGCTTTTCGGCCTTCTCATTCATCAATGTGCATGAGTGTTCATCAGTGGTTAATCTTCTGCGGAATTTAGGATGAAAATCGTCGATCTCGGGGAGCGATCGTTCAATGCCTTCGACAAAGCGGGAAAGTGGGAAATTTCCCCTCTGGATTCGTGACGATTCGCGCAATTCGCGGGCGGTCTTCTGCCTGAGTCGACTCAGCGCTTCATCGCTTCGCGCACGAGGCGGTTGTCGCCTTCGTTCGGCGCCGGCGCGATGCCGAGGACGCGGCACAGCAGATTGTAGACGTGGATGTTTTCCACCTCGGCAAATTCGCGACTGCGGCGGAAGGCGGGGCCGTTGGCCACGAAGAGGGCGCCCATGTTCGGCGTCGCCGGATCCCAGCCGTGGCTGCCCTTCACGTAGGTCGCGCGGCGCGACGGCCAGCCGATCTTGCTCTCGATGTTCCAGTGGTCGTCCATCACCAGCATCACGTCGGGGATGCGCGGATTGTTGCGGTAATGGAGGTTCGCGGGCATCTCGTCGCGCAGGTAGACGTGCAGTTGCGGCGGAGCCTTGGCGCGGATGCTCGCGGCGAGTTCGGCGGCGGAAACGGTGCCGGGCAGGGGGCGCACGCCGCCGTTCGGGCCGGTGGATTCGATGCGCACCTTCGCGGGGTCCATCAAATCTTCGACGAACACGACACGGTCCGGGCTGCACTCGGACATGCCGTGATCGGACACGAGCACGAGATTCGTCTTCTCGCGCAGCCCGCGCGCGGCGAGTCCGGCGAGCAGGTGCGCGATCGTGGCGTCGGCTTCATGTGCGGCGGCGGCCGTTTGCGGCGACAACGGGCCGAAGTTGTGCCCCGCGTGATCGACGATGTCGATATACAGCGTGCAAAAGCGCGGCCGCCGCTCCGCCGGCAGGTCGAGCAGCGCCAGCACGCCATCGGCACGCTGGTCGCTCGTGAGCTTGCCGTTGAATTTTCGGAAAAACGACGGCCGCACGCCGCGAATGTCCGTCTCCGAGCCGGGCCAGAAAAAGCACGCGCTGCGCACGCCCTGTTTCTCCGCGGTGATCCAGACCGGCTCGCCGGCGTCCCACCAGCGTGCCTCCGTGTTGCTGGCGTCCTTGCTCATGCCGAAGGTCTCGGCAAAAGCCGGATCCCAGAACCAGTTTGAAACGATGCCGTGCGTCTCGGGGCGCAGGCCGGTGACGAGCGTGTAGTGATTCGGAAACGTCTTCGACGGGAAGCACGGTGTCATGCGCCGCGCGTGCACGCCGTCGCGCGCGAGTTGGCGGAGCGTCGGCACGTCGTAACGGTCGATGTAGTCCCAGCGGAAGCCATCGATCGAGACCAGGATCAGCAGCTCGTCCTTCGGGCGCGGAGCCGCGGAGATCGCGCCGTTTTGGCAGCCGGAAAGCCATGCCAGCGCGGCGAGCAGACAAAAACACGAAACGAAACGCATCGGCGACGACTCTGGGATTGGCGGGTCGCGGCGCAACGCACATTCTCCGTCCGATGACCGACGCCGAGAGACTCACGCGCCTCGAAGAGCGCTACGCGCACCTGCAACGCCACGTCGCCGCGCAGGACAAGGCGATGCTCGAACTCACCGAGGCCCTCGCGCGGGTGAAAGCCGAACTTGCCACGCTCCGGGCGCAAAGCGCCGGCGGCGGCGGCTCGCCGCTCAGCGACAACGCGGCGGAAGCGGACGAGCGTCCGCCGCATTATTGAAAAGTGGGATCGGCTTTAGCCGGTTCAAAGCGATCCTCGCTCGCCCGCCTCATTTGCGGACAACATCCATCTGGACCGGCTGAATCCGGTCCTACTCAGAACAGCGCCGTCACTTCCGTGTGGCGGCCGGCTTCGAGGAGGATTTCGCCGGTGAGCGAGGCGAGGTCGTCGTTCTTGTAGAGTTTGCAGCGCACCGGCCCGGCGGCGTCTTGCGTCGACCAACCCCACTTGCCGATCGAGACGAACTGCATCGGCACGCCGCGATCCCACGTCAGGCCCGGACCATCGCCGCGGATGAAGAGCTTATTGCCGATGCCGATGTAGGCCGTCGCGAGGAGGCGCGTGGCGCCGTCCGATGAGGTCGAGGATTCGACGTCGGATGTCGCGGCGGACTCGTCGCTGGCGGAAGACGCGATCGACTCGTCGGCGACTGGCGCTGGCGCCGGCGGTTCGGGTTCAGTCGCGGGCGAGGGCGCGGAGTGTGCGGGCGCGGAAGCCGCAGCGTGCTCGGTGCCGTTCGCGACGGAGGCGGGCGACGCTTCGGCGGACATCGCGAGGAGCGTGTCGTCCGCCTTCGGCTTGCGCGGGGCGCGAGGTTTCTTCGGCTTCGGCGCTTCGGCGGCGGGTGCGATTTCGGTGGCAGCGGGTTCGCTCACAGCGATGGCGGCGGAAATTTCGGTCTCGGCTTCCGCGGGCGGGGGCGTGGTGGCGAGCGGCTCGGCCGGTAGCGCCGGTCTTTGACCGGCGTCGGGCGCGGCAGCGGTTTCGTCTCGCCGGTCTGAGACCGGCGCTACCGGCGCTACCGGCGCAATCGGCGCCGGGGCGGCGGCGACGGCGATCGTCGTCGGCACGCTGGCGGCGGCGTGTTTCAGGTCGGAAATCCTGGCGTCGAGTTCCTTCAGGGCGGTGGAGATTTTGGTTTGGAACTCCGTCGCGGCGTCGCTCGAGCCGTGCTGCAATTTCGCGAGCGCGGCTTCGGCGGCGGCCAGTTGCTTGCGCGTGGCCGTTTCGAGCGCGGACCAGTCGGCGGCGGCTTTCGAGATCTTTTCCGCGGTGCTCTTGAGCTGGTCGCTGTTGGCGGCGCGGAGTTCCTCGAGTTCGGTTTCGAGCGCCTCGCGGTCGTTCTCCTCCTTGGCGGCGAGGGTCTCGTTGAATTCCGCGAGTTTCTCCTGCATCCGGTAGGGCAGCGTCTCGGCGTCGCGGGCGGATTTGTGCACGGCTTCCTCGACGGCTTTGATTTGCGCGGCGGCGCGCGCGAGGCTTTCGGTGGCGGCGTGGAGACGCGCGACCTGCTCGTTGATGCGCTCGCGCTCGCGCTGGACCGCCTCGGCGGTGTCGGCGGCGAAATCGATCAGGAACGGCACGAGGCCGATCAAGGCGGCGAGGGCCGCGCATAGCACCGCGCTGACGAACGGCAGTGGCGCGTAAGGATCCTTGGCAAAATAAACGATGACGAACGCGATGAGCAGGAGGCCGGCGTCGATCGCGAGAAAGATCCACTTCGGCAGGCGGGGAGCGGGTTCGAGATTCATGGGGCGATTTCGCGCGCTGGGCTCGTTTTCCCTCGGAGCGCGGCGCATCACAAGGCTAAACCGGCCCGTTTCCCGAGTGAAATCGGCCCTTGTGCCGCCGGCGATTCGCGGCATCGTCGCCGCGTTCCCATGAGTTTCCCGCATTTCGTGCGCATCGATCGGGACGGACGCGACACCGAGCGCCACTACGTGGTGCACACGCACAATCCGCAATTCACGGTCGAGCTGACGCCGGATCGCGAGGCGCCGGACAAGGTCGGCTCAGGCGTCATCAAGCGCGTTTGCGTGCCGAACTCCTGGGCGGGCGACTACGGCAAATACGCGAAGCTGCTCGCGCAGGCGCAGGAATTTTTCGTCGCGTCCGGCGGCGGTCCGGCGCCGAAGCGGATGCAAGGGTAGGTGGCCGCCTCGCGCGACACCCGTAGCGGCGTCTGCGACCGCCGAAAGCGCGCGGTGTGACGATCGTCGTCGGTCGGAGATCGCCACTACAGCGCTATCGCATCAGCACGCGCCACGTCGTGATCGCGAGCGAGAGCAGCATGCCGATCCGCACGGAGCCCTCGAACGTGAGGATCACGAGCGTCCATTTCAGCGACGCCGTGGAGCGCAGCGCGTAGCCGATCGCGCTGGTCGCGAGCAGCACGGCGCCCTGCGCGCGACCGATCGGGTGCAGGAGCAGCGACGCCATCCAGACGAAATAAACGACCAGCCCGCCGGCCCACAGAATCGCCATCCAGTTTGCCATCGGCAGCTCGCGCGGGTCGGCGTTGGCGCGAATGCGCCGGATGCCGAGGTAGCGCTCGCCGACGAACAGTTGCCACAACTCGAACGCGAAGAAGAGCGGCGCGAGCAGGGCGAGCGGATTCACGCGCGCAGCATCGGCGCGGGGCGCCGCGGAGCGCCAGCCGTTTTTCGCGGAGCAGGCATGGCGCGGCTTGCGGCGCGGTTCGCCGTGCCTTGCGCTGCCGCCGGGAAGCGCGCCGTCGCGCCGGACGCCGCCGCGTCACCGGAGCAATTGCGCCTTGTGCCGTTCGCGCGCGGGCGCATCCTCGCGCGCCGTGGGCGAAATCACGTTGATCCTCGGACGTGTGCGCGAAGGCGATGCCGCCGCCGCGAACGAACTCATGGCGCGCGTTTACGACGAGTTGCGCCGCCTCGCTGCCGCCAAACTCGCCCGCGAACGCGCCGGCCACACGCTGCAAGCCACGGCGCTCGTCCACGAAGCCTGGCTGCGCCTCGGCGGCGACGATCAGCCCGCCTGGCAAAATCGCCGGCACTTCCTCGCCGCCGCCGCGGAGGCGATGCGCCGCATCCTGATCGACCGCGCGCGTCAACGCCAGGCCGCCCGTCGCGGCGCCGGCGCCGAGCGCGTGTCACTGGACGAATTCGAGCTGCCGCAAGCCCTGCCCGACGACCGCCTCGTGGCGCTCAGCGAAGCGCTCGACCGCCTCGCGGCCGAGGCGCCGGAAAAAGCCGAGCTGGTGAAGCTGCGTTATTTCGCCGGCCTCACGCTCGAGCAGGTCGCCGAGGCGCAGGGCATCTCGCATGCCATGGCGAAGCGCTGGTGGACCTTCGCGCGCGTCTGGCTGCTGCGCGAAATGCAGGACGCCGCGCCCGGCGCCGAACAAACGCGAGCCAGCCTCCCCGGCACTTGAGACCCGCCGAACGAAGTGACGAAGCCCTTGGGCGTAGGGCCGGTTTCAACCGGGCCGTGCGCGCGCGAAAATCCTTGGGGCCGGCTGAAGCCGGCCCTACCTCACGCAGCGTCGCTTCTTCAGGCAATTCTCGATTGGAAAATCCACGCCGCTCGCGCCGTCCACGCTGCTCGTGCCGCCTGCGCCGTTCGCGAAGCTCACGCGCCACCCGAACAACACCGCCGTGGCGCATCTTCCGCTATTCGGCGATTTTTGCGGGCGCTTCCGCCCGTTCGTTGAGCCGTTCGCGTCCGATTTTCCGCCTGAGACGATGACGCCCCATGCCTGGCTCTGTTGAACGCGAGGAAGCTCTCTTTGCCGCCGCACTGGCCCAACCGCCCGCGGAGCGCGCGGCGTTTCTGCGTGCGACCGCGGCGAACGATCCCGCGCTCGTCGCGCGCGTCGAGATGCTCCTCGCACTGCACCCGAAGACGGAGGGTTTTCTCGAGGACACCGCGGGCGAGGCCGTCGCCGCCGCGCTCGGCCGGCCGGCGCCCGCCGGCGCCGCGGAAGTGGAAAATCTCGCCGGCGAAAAAGTAGGCGCGTTCACGGTCGTCGCGCGGCTGGGCGAGGGCGGCGTCGGCGTCGTCTATCGCGCCGAGCAGGCCGAGCCGCTGCGCCGCAGCGTGGCGTTGAAGGTCATCAAGCCCGGCATGGATACGCGCGAGGTGCTCGCGCGTTTCGACGCCGAGCGGCAGGCGCTCGCGCTGATGGACCATCCCGGCATCGCGCGGGTGTTCGACGCCGGCGCGACCGCGCGCGGCCGGCCGTATTTCGCGATGGAGCTGGTCGAGGGCGTGCCGCTCACGCGCTATTGCGACGAGCACGCGCTGCCGGTGGCGGCGCGGCTGGAGTTGTTTCTCCAGGTCTGCCACGCCGTGCAGCACGCGCACCAGAAGGGCGTCATCCACCGCGACCTGAAACCGTCGAACATCCTCGTCGCCGTCGCCGATGGCGTGCCGCGACCGAAGATCATCGATTTCGGCATCGCCAAAGCGACCGCGGCCGACGCGCGTGCGCCCGCCGTCACGCAGGTCGCGCAATTCGTCGGCACGCCCGGCTACATGAGCCCCGAGCAAGTCGCGGGCGACGCCGATCTCGACACGCGCAGCGACATCTACGCGCTCGGCGTCGTGCTCCACGAATTGCTCACCGGCCGCACGCCGCACGACACCGGCAGCGTGGCCGACGTGGCGGAGCTGCGCCGGCGCATTCGCGAGACCGACGCCGTGCGGCCGTCGCTGTTTCTCGGGCGGCTCGGCGCGGAGACTCGCGGCACGGTGGCGCTGATGCGCGCGACGACGCCGGCGCGCCTCGGAGCGCAGTTGCGCGGCGATCTCGACTGGATCGTGCTGCGCTGCCTCGAAAAGGACCGCGCGCGCCGCTACGCCACCGCCAACGCGCTGGCGAGCGACCTCGTCCGCCACCAGCGGCACGAGCCGGTCACCGCCGCCGCGCCGAGCCAGCTCTACCGCCTGCAAAAAGCGGTGCAGCGCAACCGCGCCGCGTTCGCGGCCGGCGCGCTGGTGTTCGCGGCGCTCGTCGCCGCGACGGTCGTCAGTCGCGCGCAAGCCGTCCGCGCGCAGCGCGCCGAGCAACTCGCCGCCCAGCGCGCCACTGCCGAAACCGCCGCCCGCGCCCGCGCGGAGCAGGCCGAGCGCGTCGCGGCGAGCGAGGCGGCGTCGAGCCGGGCGATCGCGGAATTTTTGCGCAAGGATCTGCTCGCGCAGGCCTCGCCGGAAAACCAGGCCGACCGCGACATCAAGCTCCGCACTGTGCTCGATCGTGCCGCGGCGCGCGTCGACGGGCGTTTTCGCGAGCAGCCGCTCGTCGAGGCCGATCTGCGCGAGACGATCGGCGACACCTACGAGGTGCTCGGCGACTACGCCGCCGCGCGCGCGCAGTTCGAGAAAACGCTGACGCTCCGTCGCGTGCAACTCGGCTCCGACGACGCGCAGACGCTCACGGCGGCGACGAAACTCTTCAACGCACTGCGGCTGTCGGCGAAGCTCGACGACGCGGAGAAACTCGGCGCCGACACGCTCGCGCGCTGGGAAAAGACCGTCGGGGCCGATCATCCGCAGGCGGTGCGGTTGCGCGTCACGCTGCCGAAGCTGATCTACCGCGGCCGCTACCGCGAAGCCGAGCCGCTGATGAAGGCCGCGCTGGCGGACGCGCGCCGCGTGCTCGGGCCGGAAGATCCGGTCACGCTCGGCGCGATGTCGGACTTCGCCGTCGTGCTCGTCGAGACCGGGCGCTTGCAGGAGGCGCGCGACCTCGCGGCGGAGACGTTGGAAATCAAGAACCGCGTGCTCGGCCCCGAGCATCCGAACACGCTGCCGACCGCGATCAACCTCGCGGCGATCGACGCGCAGCTCGGGCATTTCGCCGCCGCGAAGGAACTCGCGTTGCGCGTGCATGGCATCCGCACGCGCTTGCTTGGCCCCGAGCATCCGCAGACGCTCTCGGCGGCGACGATCCTCGCCAACATCCTCGTCGGCCTGCGCGATTTCGCGACGGCCGAGCCGCTCGTTGTCGCGACGCATCGCGCCTTGCGCGAGAAACTCGGCCCGGAGCACCCGGCGACGCTGAACACGCAAACCACGCTGGCCACGATCCGCTTCGAGACCGGCCAGCTCGACGAAGCCGCGCGGCTCTTCGACGAGGCGCTGCCGGTGCTGCGCAAGCGCTTCGGTCCCGGTTACGCCGACACCGTCAACGCCACCGTGCTCCGAGCGCGCATCGCGATGGAGCGCGCGGAGTGGGCGGCCGCCATCGCGCTGCTCGGACCCGCGATCGCGGCCGCTCGCGAGACGGCCGGGCCGGCGGCGCCGAACACGCTGAACGCGACGTTCCAGCTCGCGAAGGCGCGGGCGGGCGCGGGCGAGACGGCGGAGGCGGAGCAGCTTTACCGGGAAGTCTTCGCGCGCTGGCAGGAAAAATTCGGCAAGTTCCACGGCGAGACGCTCGTGATCGCGGGAGCGTTCGGAAAATTTCTGCAGGAGCAGGGCCGCGCGAGCGAGGCGGAGCCGGTGTTGCGGCAGTGGCACGACGGCTTGATGCAGTTGCCCGAAGGCGATCGCGGCACGGATTCGTGGCGGAAGAATCTCGCGGAGGCTCGCGCGGCGCTCGCGAGCGTCTACACGGCGCTCGGGCGCAACGACGAAGCGGCGAAGTGGCGGTGAGGCGCGGGTGGTCGCCGCCGTCCCCGCGGCGACTATTGAGACGCGCGCGACCGACTGGCGGCGGCATTGCGTCAGGTAGGGCGAGCGGCCCGCTCCGCTGCGAAAGTGATATCGCGTTCTCGGCGCACCGGGCCGGCGACGAATGCGATGCCTCGGCGGTGGCGCCCTGCCCATTGGCCCGATCGGCGAGGCTCGATAGGATCCTCGTCGCTCGCATCCACGGTCGAGTCGCCGCCAGGGCCGGCGACGACCGCCTCGTCCGGTTGCATTTCGAGGCAGGCGGGACGCGGGCGTTGCAGCGGCTGGAGGGTGGCGTTTTTTTCGCGCTGCGTGAGCCGTTCGACGCGGTTTCTGCGCATGTGCGGTTGAACTGCCATGTCCGCCGCCCGCCTGCTGAACACCTCCCGAGTTCCGACGAGTCCAGACGTCGGACGCGAAGGCCCGTCGGGCGGCGGCGCGACGCGGCAACGGCCCGCACCTGCGGGGGCCGCACACTGAACCAGGTCGCGCCGGGGTGATCGCGGGTGAGGCAGCTACGAGCCTCACCCGCTTTATTTTTGCCGGGAACAAGCGGCGGCGGCATCGGACCAAACTCCCGCAGCCGTGTGCGGCGGTCGCGTTTTTTTCGTATGAAAACCGCCTCGAAATCCGCCCGTGACGACGTGCTCGGTCGCGTGCAACGCAGCTACCCGCGCCTGCGGCGCATCCTCGTGCCGCTCGATTTTTCCGGCCAGTCCCGCCGGGCGCTCCGCTACGCGGCGCCCGTGGCGGCGCGGTTCGGCGCGCGCGTGGTGTTGCTGCATGTGCTCGAGAAACCCGTGCGCGATGCCAAGGCCGCGGCGGCGCGGTTGACGGCGGCGCACCGGCGCCTGCGCGAGACCGCGCTCCAGTTTTTGCCGGAGGCGCAGATCGACCAGACCGTCGTGCGCGAGGGCAACGCGGCGAGGGAAATCCTCGAGACCGCGCGCCTGTTGCACGCCGATCTGCTCGCGATCGCGGCGGAGAGCAGCGCGAGTCTCGGCCGGTTGTTCAAGGGTGGCACGGCGCGCCGCGTGTTGCGGCTCGCGCCGTGCCCGGTGCTGACGGTGCGGAAAGGGTGAGGGCGGCGCTGGGCTGTGGCTGTAGCGGCGGTCTGTGACCGCCGACGAACGCGTGAATAGGATACTCGGCGGTCATAGACCGCCGCTACAGGAAGGGTGGCGCGTGCGGAAAGTTTCCAGTGGCGGTTTCGCCGCGAATGGAGACATTAGCCGCGCCCGCCACGCAACGGGCCCAGTCCACCTCGTCCACGGAGGTCTCATGTCGCTGTTTCTGGTGAAATACCTAATCACTGCGCTCGTCGCCGGCGCGCTCGGTGGCGCGGCCATGGAATTCGTCATGTGGCTGATCTCGCGCGCCGGGCTCGCGCGTGGCGACATGGTGCTCGCGCTCGGCAGCTTGATCACGAAATCGCGCGAGCACGCGTATCGCGTCGGGCTCGTTGTGCACGCGACGGCAGCGTTCGGTTTCGCGCTGGTTTATGTGCTGTTGATGGTGACGCTCGGGATGACGCGCCTGCCGAACAGCCTGATGCTGGGGCTCGGCGTGGCGACGTTTCAGGGGATCGTCGTCGCGTTGATGATCGTGTGGGTCGTGGCCGACCAGCATCCGCTCGAAGAATTCAAGGAAGCCGACCTGCTCGTCGGTCTGAGTCACGTGGCGGGACACGCCGCGTTTGGGGCAATTGTCGGACTCGTCGTGGCGGTGGCTCAGTTCTAATACGCAATCGCAGAATTAGATACGAGTTTCGCCGCTGCCGCGTCATAGCCGGGATTGGCGCTTCAGCCGAATATCCCTTGTGCCGATAGGGTGATACACCTATATACTTGGTTCGTTGATGAGCTTTTTGCCGTGCCGTCTCAGCGCCTGCCTGATCGCGCCCCTGCTGCTGGGCGTGGCCGCGGCGCGTGCGCAGTTCATCGATCTCGGCGCCGCAGCCAATTTCGCGGGCCTCGAGATGGGCGGTTCGTCCTTCACCTACACGATCAGTAAGGTGACCACCGAGATCACCGGTAACGTCGGCATCGGGCCCAACGGCAATTTCGATTTCAGCGGCGGCTCCGTCATCGACGGCACGATCTACGCCGGCGCGGGAGCGACGCTCTCCATCAGCGGCGGCAGCGGCGCCACGGGCGGCATCGTGCAGCCCTCGAGCCTCGTCACGCAGGCGATCGCCGACTCGCACACGGCCGCCAGCTATTACGCGGGCCTCACGCCCACGCAGAACCTCACCAGCATCACCGGCGGCACCTTCACCGGCAACGGCGGCCTCAACGTCTACAGCGTCTCCGGGAGTCTCGCTATCGCCAACACCACGCTGACCCTCTCTGGCACCGCGAGCGACACCTTCGTGTTCAACATCTATGGCGGCGGCAACAACCTCAGTCGCGCCGACATCGTGCTCGACGGCATTTCCGCGAGCCAGGTGCTGTTCAATCTCATCGGCAGCGGAGCGCAGCTCACCACCACCGGTCACTCGAACACCCAAGGCATCTTCCTCGCGGAAAACGGCGCGATCGACATCCAAGGCGGCACGCACACCTCCGACTTCATCGCCGGCAGCTCACTCACCTGGCAATCGGGAGTGAACATCACTCAAGCCACCAGCGCCGTCCAACCCGTCCCCGAAGCAAGTGCCGTCGCGATGTCGGTGGGCGCGGTGTTGCTGCTCGGCGGTCTCGTGCTCCTCCGCGAAAAACGCCGCCAAGCGGCATGAGCGGCGGCGCCGACGGGAATCCGGTTCGGTCGCGGCCCTGCCAGACAGTGCCCGACCCGTCCGACAGCGGATTTCCAGCTCATTCGCGGCGCGCGCGCAGTGCCGCGCAATTCGCCTGACGCGGCTCCGGCGAGACGCTTTGCTTCCGACGCGATGCACCCGATCCGCCTCTTTCGCCGCTGGGCGAGCCAGTGGCCCGAAGCCCGCCGCTGGGCGCTCGTGCTTTGGGCCGTGACCGGCGTCGCCGTGATCGCTTTCGGTGCTTGGCTCTTGCTGCGCCAGCGCGCCGAGCGGCATCGCGCCGTGCCCGCTGCCGCGCGGACGGTCGATCCTCGCCTCAACGCCGCCCGGCGCGCGCGCGAACGTTTCCCCGCCGAACCCGCCCTCTGGGCCGTCGCCGGCCGCTACCTCGCCGCCGCTCACGCTCCCGGCGCACGCGAACTCCTCCGCGCCGCCGCGCTCGCCGATCCGGACGACGTGACGCTCGTCGCCGATCTGCTCGCCGCGTGTTGGCGCGACGACGCTCGCGCCGAGGCCCGCGGATGGTGGGATCAACTGCCGCGCGCCGCGCGGCAGCACGTGGCCGTGGCGGCGCTCGGCCGCTGGGCCGGCGATCCCGCGGCCACAGAACTCGCCGAGCCTGAAGCGGCGCGACTCGCGGGCGCGGGCGCGGTGCTGCTCGAACGTCCTGCCACGACACCTGCGGCGGAAGCGGCCGGCGAGACCTTGCGCGTCGCCGCGCAGCAGGCCGGCATCCACCGGGACGACGCCCGCCGCCTGCTCGCGCTCACCGGCGCCGCGTCCGCCGAATCGATTCCGCCTGAAAACACCGCTGCGACCGCCGCAGCCGATTTGCTCGCCGTGCAAGGCGACGAACGCGCCGCTCTCACCCAACTCGACCCGCTCGCGCCGGCGCTCGCAAATTCCCGCCGCGTCACGCTCGCGCTCGCGCGCCGCGACCTGTCGCTCGCGCAATCGCTCCTGCGCTCCGGCGCGTGGGGCGCGTTGCCGGCGGACGCCGTCGACCTCGCTTTTACGGCGCATCGGGCGACGGCGAAAAACCGTCCTGCCGTCGCAGAAGATCTGTGGCTGCTCGCGTTGCATGCCGGCTCGGGCCACGCCGCGACGCTCGCGCGTCTCGCGCAAGCGCTCGGCGACGCGCCGGGCACGCGCCTCGCCTACGCCGCCGCGACGGCCGCCGCGCCACGCGACGCGGCGCTGGCCCGGCACTACGCACTCTGGACGCTCGCGGCGGGCGAAAACGACGCGCGCCGCAATGCCGCGTTCGCCGCCTGGCAAGCGCTCGAACCCGAACGCGCCGCACTCGCACGCCCGGAGGGGTCGCGATGAACCGGCGAACCGTCCGCGCGTGGCTCCGCGGCCGCTACGAGCACATGCGGGATCGCGAACAGATCCTCCCTCTCGCGGTGCTGGCCACGCTCGCCGTGCTCGCGCTCGGCGCGTGGGCCGGCCGACCGGCTTACCAGCATTGGCGCGCGAGCCGCGCGTTGAACCAGGCGCGCGCTTTTCTCGCGCAGAACGACCTCGCCGGTGCGCGTCTCGCACTCGGGACCGCATTGCGCGGTGGCGTCACCGATGCCGCGTTGGCGACGCTCGCGGATTATTACGAGCGCGGCGGTTCGCCCGAAGCCGTCGCCGTGCGGCAGGAATTGTGGCGCCGCCATCCGGAAGATTTTGTGGCGCGCCTCGCGTGGGCGAGTGCGGCGTTGCGCTTCGATGACCGCGCGACCGCGCGGCTGGCTCTCGCCGGTTGCACGCCGGAGCAAAAACAGACTGCCGACTACCTGCGTGTGGCCGCCGCGCTCGCGCTGCTCGAGGGCGCGAATGGCGAGGCCGACGTGCTGCTCGGCGAACTCGGCGCGCGCATTGCGCTCACGCCCGAAATCCGCCTGCTGCACGCGACCGTCCAATTGCGCTCGCGCGATCCGGCGCGGGTGCGCGCGGCGCGCGCCGAGTTGCAGGCACTCGCGCAAACGCCCGTGCAGGCCGTGCCGGCGCTGCGCGTGTTGCTCGCCGACGCCTTTGCGCGCCGCGATCCGCTCGATGCCGGCGAGATCGGCGCCGCGCTTGCGCGTTCACCCACGGCCGGACTTGGCGACTGGCTCGATGCGGCGGCCGCGCTGAAACTGAGCCGCCCGACCGCGCCGCTCGACAGGGCGCTTGCGGAAAAAATCCGCGCAGCCGCCGCGGTCGACGCGACCGCGGCGGCGCACTACGCGCGCTGGCTCGCGGTGCAGGAGGGCGTCGCCGAAGCCGCCGCGTGGATCGACGCCCAACCGGCGACGCTCGCCGATCAGCCGGCGCTGCGGGCGACGCGTGCGGATCTCGCGCTCGCGTGCGGCGAGTGGGCGCGACTGCGCGCGCTGCTCGCCGCCGGCGCGTGGGGGGCGTTGCCGGCGGATTGCCTAGATTTCGCGTTCGCGACCCGACTGGCGCTGTCGATCGGCGAGACCGCGCGCGCGACGCGCATCTGGACGCAAGCCGTCGAGGAGGCGCGCGCGTCCGCCCCGGCGCTGCGCGCGCTTCTGCGCCTCGCCCCGGCGTGGCAGTGGCCGCGCGGTCGGCGCGAGGCGTTGCGCACGCTCGTGTTGCAGTTTCCCGAGGACGCGGCGGCTTATCGCGAGTGGGTGAGTTTGCTGCGCGCCGAGGGTGACAGCGCCGGACTGCTCGAGTGCCTGCGCGCGCGCAAGGAGGCGGGCGGCGAGCTGGGCAACGAGAGCCAGGACTGGGCGCTGCTGAGTCTGCTGGTCGCGCCGACGCGCACACCGAACGAGGCGACGCGCGTGCTCGAGACGCTTTATCGGCGCGATCCGGCGAATCCGTTTTACGTGACGAATCAGGCGTTCGTGCTCTGGCAGCTCGGGCAGACCGTGGATGCCGCGGCGCTCGCCGCGCAACTGCCCGCAGCGGAGCGCGCGATGCCGGCGCGCGCGCCGTATCTCGCGATCGTGCTCGCGACAGCGGGGCGGCGCGAAGAGGCACGCGAGGTGTTGCGGCACGCGCCGGCGCGCACGGCGCTGTTGCGCGAGGAGGCGGCGTTGCTCGATCGCGCCGAGGAATTGCTCCGGCCGTGAACGCGGCGATCGAGCGACGCGGGTTATGGCTGGCGTTCGCCGCGGTCGCGGTCGCGGCCCTCGCGCAACTGTGGCGCGCGCTCGAGGCGGCGGGCGGCGCCTGGGGCTGGGTTGCGCTGCCGTTGCTGGCGGCGTATTTCGCGCGCGAGCGCTGGCGCGGCGCGGCGGATGGCGCGCGGGCAGGCGAGGGCGCGAGCGTGGCGGTCGCGCTCGCGATTCTGGCGGCGCTGGTGCCGTTGCGATTGCTGCTCGCGGCGTTTCCCGGTTGGCCGGCGGCGGAGTGGCTGGCGAGCGGGCTGTGGGTGGCGCTGGCGTTGTTGCTCGTCGCGCGCGGCTGGGGTCGGTCGCGGGCGCGGACGCTCGCGTTTCCGGTGGCGTTCCCGTTGGTCGCGCTGCCGTGGCCGGCGTTTGTGACGGCGGACGCGATGGAGGCGCTGCGGCGTGGCACGGCGGAGTTCATCGCGGAGATATTTTCGCTGTTGGGCGAACCGGCGGCGGTGAACGGCACGGTGATCGAGTTGCGGCAGGGATTGATCGGCGTGGAAGAGGCGTGCGGCGGCATCCGCTCGCTGCAGGCCGCCGTGGTGGTGGGGCTCGCGATCGGCGAATTGCGGCGCGACTCCGCCGCGCGACGCGTCGGCTGGGTGCTGGCGGGCGTGGCGGTGGCGGTGGTCGCGAACACGGCGCGGCTAGCGGCGTTGACCGCCGCTTGCGCTCAGGGCGGCGTGGCGGCGGTAGCGCGCTGGCACGATCCGGCGGCGGCGGGTGAATTGCTGCTCGTGTTTGGCGCGCTGGCGGGGCTCGCGATCTGGCGCGGACTCGGCGGCGCGCGCCGGGAATCGGCCGCGGCACGCGTCGGAGGATGCGCGGGTGCGTGGCGGCTCGGGGCAGTGGCGCTGGCGGGAGTCGTCGTCGTGGAAGCCGTGGCGTGGAGTTGGTTTCGTGGCGCGGACGAGCGTGCGCCGGCGCAGCGGTGGACTGTGGATCTCGGGCGCGGGGCGCGGGAGTTTGTGGCGCCGGAGTTTACGCCGATCATGCACGAGCTGTTGCGAGAGGATGCACATCAACTCGGCGAATGGCGCGACGCGCATGGCCGGCGGCGCGCGGGTTACGTGGTGGAGTGGCGCACGGCGCACACCGGCGCGTTGGTGCTCGCCTCGCATCATCCCGGCGTGTGTCTGCCGGCCGCGGGCAGTCGCGTCGTGCGCACGCTGCCGGATCTCGCGGTGGAAGCGGGCGGCGCGCGGTTGCCGTTTCGCGTGACGGAGTTCGCGAGCGGGCGTGAGACGTTTTGGTTTTTCTACCTGACGTGGAGTCTGAGTGCGGCCGCGCCGACCAATTATCGCGGCGACGCGATGATGCTGACGTGGCGCGAGCGTTGGGGCGAGGTGCGCGCGCATCGGCGCGACGAAGCGGTGCGCGCTGTGGGTTTGGCGATCTTTGATGCTCGCTCGGTGGACGAGGCCCGCGTGGCGGCGCAGGACGAAATCGCGCGCATGGTGCGGGCCGGAGAGCGGTAGGGGCGCAGGCGGCGGCTCGTGTTTCGCCGGCGCGCGCGGGGCGGCGCGGGAAGCCGGAGAGTTTTTGCAACTTCTCAGGAGCGGCGCGGGTGCTGGATGAAACCCACGCTCCCCATGTTCTCCGATCTCCGCCTCTCCTTGCGGACTCTCGCGAAGAGTCCGCTGTTCTGTGTTGTCGCGATCGTCACCCTCGGCCTCGGCATCGGCGTCAACACCGCGATGTTTTCCATCATCAACGCGATCATGTGGCGCGGGCTGCCGTTTCCGGAGCAGGAGCGACTCGTCGTTGTGACCGGGCGCAACGAGGCGCAGCCGCGCGATCGCTTTGGCATGTCGTGGCCGGAGTTCGAGGAATTCCGCCGCGGGCAACGCTCGCTCGTCGACGTGGCGGTCTACATGGACCGCACCACGACGCTCAGCGGCCCCGGCGGCGATCCGGAGCGCATCGCGGGCACGGTGATGTCGGCGAGCGGCACGACGATGCTCCCCGCGCCGCTCGTGCTCGGGCGCTGGTTCACGGCAGACGACGACAAACCCGGCGCCCCGGGCACGATCGTGCTCACGCACTGGCTGTGGACGAATCGCTTCAAGGCCGACCCCGCGATCGTCGGGCAGCAGATCAAGGTGAACAGCGAATGGACGACGGTGATCGGCGTGGCGGCGGAGGGCTTTCGTTTTCCGGAGGAAGCGGGGGCGTTCACGCCGGTGCGCGATCTGTATTTGAAAGACAAGCGCGACGACCGCGGGCTGACGATCTTCGGGCGGCTGAAGCCCGGCGTCACCGTCCAGCAGGCGAACGCCGAAGTCGCCGCGTTCGGCGCGCAGTTCGTGAAGGACCACGCCGACACGAATCGCGGCATCAGCTTCGGTGCGACGGTGCTCTTCGAGCGGTTTTCGGGAGACGAGGACCGGCAGCTCTTCGGCGTCATGCTCGGCGCGGTGCTGCTCGTGATGCTCATCGCCTGCGCGAACGTCGGCAACCTGCTCCTCGCGCGCTCCGCCGTGCGCGAGAAGGAACTCGCCGTGCGCGCCGCGCTCGGCGCCGGCCGCGCGCGCGTCGTGCGGCTGCTGCTCGCCGAGACGCTGCTGCTCTCGCTCGCAGGCGCCGTGCTCGGTTGCGGCATCGCGGCGGGGAGTTTGGAAATTTTCCGTCGCGCGGTCGTGAGCGCGCATCCGCCGTATTGGATGCACTTCGATCTCGACGGCGCGGCGCTGCTCTACGCGGTCGGGCTGGCGGGCGCGTCGTGTTTGCTCGCGGGGCTTTATCCGGCGTGGCGGCACTCGCGGCCGGATCTGAACTCCGTGCTGAAGGACGCCGGCCGCGGCTCGACCAGCGCGGGGGTCGGACGTTTCTCGCGGCTGATGATCGTGGGCGAGGTCGCGTTGTCGTGCCTGCTGCTCGTGTTGTCCGGCCTGACGATCCGCAGCGTGATCCAGACGCAATCGCTCCCGCTCGGCTTCACCGCGGCAGGCGTCTACTCGGGCCGCGTGGCGCTGCTCGATCGCGAATACGACGACGTCGCGAAACAGAAACAGTTTTTCGCGCGCCTGATCGAGCGGCTGCGCGAGCGACCGGAGTTCGCCGACTTCACGCTCACCGACATGCAGCCGACGTGGGACAACAGCTCTCCGATCCTCATCGAGGGCCGCGCGCCCGAGCCGGCGGGCCAGCCGCCGCTCACCTCGAGCTTCAAGGCGGTCGCGCCGCACTTTTTCTCCACGCTCGGCATCGGCCTGCGGCAGGGGCGCGATTTCACCGACGCGGACTCCGCCGACTCGACGCGCGTGGCGGTGGTCAGCACGGCCTTTGCGGAAAAATACTGGCCCAACCAGAGCGCGCTCGGACGTCGCTTCCGCCAAGGCGCGGGCAAGCCGGGCGAGGAGGAGCGCTGGGTGACGGTCGTCGGCGTGGTGACGCCGATCATGGAAGGGCGCTTCAACTCGCAACCGGGACCGCAGGCTTACCTGCCGTTCACGCAAGCGGACGACGTGCGGCGCATGACCGTGCTGGCGAAGGCGCGCGGCGGCGACGCGGCGGCACTCGCGCCGGTGTTGCGGAAAGCGGTGCGCGACCTGAACGACGACTTGCCGATCTATTTCGCGCAGACGCTCGACCAGATGCTCGACGAGGCGCGCTTCTCGAAGCGGATCATCGCTTGGATTTTTGGCGTGTTCGGCGCCGTGGCGCTCGTGCTCGCAGGCGTGGGCCTCTATGGCGTGATGAGCTACTCCGTCGCGCAACGCACCTCCGAGATAGGAGTGCGCGTGGCGCTCGGAGCGACGCCGCGCGACGTGCTCGGACTCGTGCTGCGGCAAAGCGGCTGGCAACTCGGCCTCGGTCTCGTGCTCGGGCTGGGCGCGTCGTATTTCGCCGGGCAGTTGCTCGCGGGATTTCTCTACGCGGTGAGCCCGCACGACCCGGGGACGTTCGTCGGCACGGTGCTCGCGCTCGGCGCCGCCGGCGCGTGCGCCACGCTGGTGCCGGCGCTGCGGGCGTTGCGCGTGAATCCGGTCGTGGCGCTGCGCAACGAGTGAAGCGGCGGCGCGGGCTCGGAGTGTAGGAGCGGCTTTACGCCGCGATTCGTTCGGGCGCGGCAACCGCATCGCAGCAATCGCGGCGTAAAGCCGCTCCTACAATTCACGCTGCGCGGGCTTGGGGTTGCGCGGAGGCTTTGGCTCGCGCTGAAGGCGCTCCGGCGCGGGCTAAAGCACCGCGCTACTTCTCGCCGGCGCTGAATTCCACCCACGGCTGGCTCGGGCGGCTCTGGAGGATGCCGGTCATCCAGTCGTATTGCGGGTGCGCTTCGAGAAACTTTTCCGCGTCGAACGCGACGCCGTCGGCCGAGCCCCAGCGGGCGGCGAATTTCATCTGCTTCGCCATCGCGGCGTCGACGACCTTCGCGTCGCACGTGCCGGCGGGTTTGAAGGGTTCGCGGTGCGGGTTGATGAGCTGCGTGCCGAGATCGCCGCGGGCGTTGAGGCCGAGCGCGGCGGGGCGGTCGGTGGTGTCGAAGCACACGTCGGTGCAGTCGGCCTCGAACTCCTTCGCCTTCGCGACGTCGATCTGGCCGACGTTGGCTTTCATGAGTTGCTTCCAGCGCACGCGGCGCGCGACGGGCGAGGTGCGGATGTCGGTGTCGTGCGTCTCGGTTTCGAGGCGGAGGATTTTCAGGTTCTCGGCGATGTTGGAGCCGATGAAGTAGCCGTCCGTCGTGCGTTCGAAGCCGATGTATTTCAGGCCGAGTTCGAGGCGGACGATCTCGTTGGTGTTCACGTCGCCGACGAGCCAGGCGTTGGCGTAGCCGCCGTTGTTGCCGCGCTTCATGATCTCGCACCACTCGTCGAGCGAGCCGGCGTCCTGCGTGGCGCGGCGGAAGCGGATGAACTCCGGCGTGCCTTTTTCGGAGAAGCCTTTGAAGTTGCCGATGGTCGTCTCGCAGCCGACGAGGCCGGCGTCGGTGAGGAAGAAATCCGTGCCGCTGTGAATCCAGCCCGGCTGCGTCTGCATGAGGATGCGGTGGCCGCGGGCGGGGACGAGATCGAGCACGACGTTGTAGTTCGCGAGCGTGAAGTCGGACATGGTGTTGTGCCCGAGCACGATTTTGCCGTCGCGCGTCATGCGGCCGGTGGCGATGAACGCGGAGCACATTTCCTTCGGCACGGTGACGACGGTGGCGCTGCCGGAGAACTTCGACGAGACCTCGGGCCACCAATAGCCGGTGGTCTCGATGGAGGCGTTGTAGGCGAGGATGTCGGCGTAGGTGGTGGCGACGCCAGCGGCGTTCATGCCCTCGGCGATGCCTTCCATCTCGGCGGCGCACTCGGCATCGACGCCGTTGGAGATGAAGCCGTTGGTCTGCTCCTTGAGCCACGTCCAGTCGAAGCTGCTGTCGTGCTCCCACTGCGCGGCGGTGACGCGGATGCCCTCGGCGATTTCGTGCGCGAGCAAGTAGCCGTGCTGGAAACCGCGAGCGCGCGGCTCGCCCTCGATGTGGAGATAAATCCAACCGGCCTTCTCGTGCCGGTGCGCCTGGGCGAGCCAGGCTTTTTGTTGAGCGGAGAGTTCGGCGGCGGAGGCGGAAACAGCGGCGGCGAACGAAGCGGCGAACACGAGCGCCGCGAGCGTGGAGACGATACGGGGCAACATGCCGCGGACGCTACGCAACCGGCCGGCGCGGGCGACAAGAAAGACGCCGTAGGTGGAAGCCTACCAAATGTCCGTTGTGGTCTGTCCCTCGGGAGGAAGGGTCAGGTCGCGAATGGCGATCGTCTGGTGGGCCATGCCGAGAAACTGGGTGCGAAAAACGAGGACTTCCGCTTCCGCGAGCCACTCCGGCGTAATCTCGCCGATCACCTTGCCGGCCTGATCCAGCCGATTGCGGAAGATGAACTCGGCGCGATGAATGCGGACCTGCCCCACGGAGTTGCTGCTGCCGTAGTTTTGGCGCGCACTGACGCCGTATTCGTGCAGCCGCGGATGATGAAGCACGAAGCCGAGGTTCCAGAGCTGTGGAGCGTCAGCCGAAAAATAGCCGTCGGGGCGGAGGAAGCTGGTCTGCGTGAGCAGCCGAAGCGAGAGCGCGAAATCGCCTTCGCGGGGGCGATACTCCGGCCGGGCGGCGCGGTAAACGTAGCCCGCGCGGAACAGGATATCTTTGTCGGGAGAAAACTTCGCGACGAGACGAACCGCGTGTTCCTCGTAGGAGAGTTCAGCCGAAACTTGCGCGGGCTGCTGAAAGACAGGCGCGCCGTAGGGGAGCCCGAGTAAAGTGAGCGGCGTGGTCACCGTCTCGGTTTGTGAGGGCATGCCCAGCCCGGCGCGCAAGGTTTGTTGCGACACGGCGCGATCAAGCGATGCGAGGACGGGAGCGAATTTTCTCTGCGAGCCGTCCGGAAAGGTGAGCGTGCTCGTGACGCGAGAATTGCGGACCACACGATCCGGGTGGTCGAGCATGCACTTGGCGCGAACGGTCACCGTGCGTCCCCGCTTGCTGGTGCGCGTGTCGGGATTGTAGAGGAATTCTCCCATGCTGAAGCGCGCGTCGCCGCTGGCGTTGATCTCGATGTGACTGGGCACGTAGTCCGGCCCGGGAGCTTTTGCTTGCGGGCGCTTGGCGAAGGTGGAAGTCGCGACCAGTTCCCAAGGGAACTGATGTCCAACCGCGAAGATCAGCGTCCCGACCGCCGCGGTGGCGGTCAGCGCAATGGTGCGGGAGCGCCGGTGGTAGTGAAGGATCGTCAGGCCGACCGCAGCGGGAAGCCCGCACGCGAAGGCCACGACGAGGCGCGACGCACCGGAGATGTTCGAGGCGTAGGGGATCGCGCTGCGCACGCCCGCGGGGAGGTCGGACCAGATCGTCATCGCCGCCATGTAGCCGAGAAGGCCGAACAAAATACACACGCCGGCCTCGAGGATCGATCGGGTGTGCGCGCTGATCATGATTGCGGTCATCACCAGCACCAGCGCGATGCAGAATGTTTCTCCACCGACGAGCAGGATGTCGCCGCCTTCGAGGCCGAGAAAATGGGCGTTCGCGCCGTGGGCCAGCGTTTGAGGAATAACGACGACGGCGAGGGTCGTCAGGAGTTTGGATGCGAAGAGCGCGGCCGGATGGATCGGTCGCGTCAACCAATGTGACGCGACACCTACGATTTTGTCATCCTGCACGATGGCCGCAATGAAGAGGAAGCAAAGCGGCCACTTGAGCAACGAACCGAGCAGTCCGTCGAAAACCTGTCGGTAAGAGGTGGAAAACAGTCCGAAGCGCGTGTCGCCCGCATCGAGCACGATCGTGAGGACGACAAGCAGCGCGAGCAGCCAACGATGCGTGAGGTCTTTCTTGGCGAGGTGAAGAACTTGTTTCATGCGGCCTCCTGCGCGGTGCGGGTTTGGCGGGCGAGGACGAGAAAGATTTCGCGGAGCGTGAGCGGGCGGAAGTCGATGCGGGCGCCGGGGAATTGCGCGGCGAGCTCCGCGGGGGCGCGCGAAGCGTCGAAGGCGCGGTGCACAAAACGCGCCGTGTGCGCGGCGGGTTTTTCGAGCGCGAGCCAGTCGGGTGTGGCATGCGTCGCGGCGCGCTCGGCGGCGCCGTCGCCGAGGATTTCGACGCGGCGGAAACGCGCGCGGAGATCGTCGGCGGGTTCGTTGAGCAGCAGGTGCGACTCGGTGAGGAAGCCGACGCGGTCGGCGAGGCGTTCGACGTCGTCGATGTCGTGCGTGCAGACGATCACGGTGCGCGGGCGGTCGTCGCCCGGCAGTTCGAGCAGGCCTTGGACGAACTCGTCGCGCGTGAGCGGGTCGAGACCGCTGAACGGTTCGTCGAGCACGAGCAGCTCGGGGCGGTAGGCGAGGGTGGAGAGCAGCGCGGCCTTCATGCGCATGCCGCGCGAGAGTTTTTTCAGCGGACGATCGGCGGGGAGCGCGAAGAGTTGTTGGAGGCGCGTGGCGAGGGCGTTGTCCCATTGCGGGTAGAGAGGACGGCAGAACGCGAGGAGCTGCGCA
This sequence comes from Opitutia bacterium, assembly GCA_016187945.1. Lineage (GTDB taxonomy): Bacteria > Verrucomicrobiota > Verrucomicrobiia > Opitutales > Opitutaceae > Didemnitutus. The sequence continues at coordinate 184,410 of JACPIT010000013.1, read as the reverse complement.
GTCGTCATCCAGTCGGGGAGGATCTGCTCCTCGGTGACGTAGCCGATGCGCTCGAAGTCGGCGGGGCGCAGCGCGGTGCTGTCGTGGCCGAGCACGCGCGAGCGGCCGGAGGTCGGGCGCAGGAGACCGAGGAGGAGTTTGAGCGTGGTGCTCTTGCCGGCGCCGTTCGGGCCGAGCAGGGCGAAGATGCTGCCGGCGGGCACGGCGAGCGTGAGGCGGTCGAGGGCGATCGTGCGGCCGAAACGGCGCGTGAGCTCCTCGCATTCGATGGCGTTCATGGGCTAAGAAAGTTTGCGCCAGTGCTTGCGGACGGCGGCGAGCACCTGGTCTTCGTTCACGCCGAGACGGCGTGCCTCGACGATGAGGCGCTCGAGTTCGTCGTTCAGCAGCGCGGTGCGATCGACGAGCGAACCGGTGACGGGCGCGGCGACGATCGTGCCGATGCCGGGCTGGACGGCGAGGACGCCGTCGGCGGTGAGGGCCGCGACGATCTTGTGGGCCGTGTTCGGGTTGATGCGCAACTCCTGGCTGAGCACGCGCACCGACGGGAAACGGTCGCCCGGCGCGAGTTGCCCCGACACGAGCGCCTTCTTCACGGCGTAGATGACCTGCTCGGAAGCAGGCTCACCGGGACGGAACTCGACGGAGAAAGGCAGCACGGTGTTCTATGGTTACTAGAACACATAGAAGTGTGGCAAGTCGCGCGTTTGTAACTGCCGCAACGCGATGCGCGAAAAAGCAGTGCACAGCCGCCGAAGATTCAGCGGGTGAAATGAGCGAGGATGGATCGCTCAGACCTTGGTCGCGAAGCGCTGGCGGCGGCGATGCACGATCACGGCGAGGAGCGCTGCCATCCCGCCGAATGCGGCGATGGCAGCCGGCTCAGGCACGGCGGAGACCGTGCCATTGAGCGTGACATCGTCGAGGCGTAGCGTGCCACCGCTCGCCGATGCGCCTGAACCATACACGCGAATCGTCGTGGCCGACGACAACGCGGACAGAGTGATGGAGATCGCTCCGCTCGCGTGCCAAGTTCCGTCGTTTGTGAGCGTGCTGCTCGCGAGGTTGGAGGCGTAGCCGTCGTTGGTCGAACGGATGGCGATAGCGGTGGGGCCAGTGCCCGTGGCGCGATACCCGAAGGAGATCGAGGTTACGTCGAACCGGTATCCGTTCGTCGGCGTCAGCGTGAACTCGAAGTAGTTGCTTCCCGGAGCCGAGCCGGTCCATGCCGAGGCCGTAAAGAAACTGCCGCCGCTCCCTGCCGAATAAACGGGTGTTCCTGATCCGGTGGTGGGCGAACCGAGGCTGCCCGAGAATGCGCTCGCACCCAGGTTGGTTGCGACCGAGTTCGCGGCGGTTGTCGGCGAGGCGCTGGATCCGAACGTGTAAGTGACGAGTTGGGCCTGCGCGCGAGGCGCAGTAGCCGCGGAGGTCAGCGCCAAGGCCAAAAAAAGAATACGGGCATTCATCGCGATGAAGGCCCGTGCCGCGTAGGAGGGCTTGATCCGTCGATCGACGCAAGCCGGAAGTCAGCTCCGGAAAGTGGTCGGGGCGGAGAGATTCGAACTCTCGACCTCCTGGTCCCAAACCAGGCGCTCTACCAGGCTAAGCTACACCCCGTTGATGGCCGACAGAGGACGAGCCTTTCCGGCGACTGTCAACGCGCGCGTTGAGCCGGCTTGCCGGTCCGGACAGGCAAGCCGGGACGGGTTTGGCGTGCTCGCTTTTTGGCGGACATGCCGCGGGTTTGTGCAGGTGGCGGAAGGTCAGCGGCTTTGGCGGCCATTTCGTGAACAAATGCTTCTTGCCTCACTCGGAAGCGCTCCCTACACAAGTTTTCTCAATCTCTCACCAAATGGACACTCTTTCCCGCGACAGCAGCTCCAGCTCTAGCAACATCGTGCCGATGATCGGTGCGTTCACCGGCGTCATCGGCCTCCTCTTGGCCATCGTTGCCCTCGTGCAACTTTCCACGGTCAAGAAGACCTTGGCCACGCAAGGCGATGAAGTCGCCAAGATCGCCACGATCGAGAACGAGGTCCGCTCGGCCTCTTCCAAGGCCGACACGGCGGCCACCGATCTCAAGAACTTGCGCGATGGCATCCAAGGGGCGTTCGACAAAGTCAGCGCGAGCATCGGCCAGATGCAGGCGCAGCTCACCAAGATGGAAGAGGCGATGAAGAAGCCTGCTGCGACCGCCGGTGCGAAGGGTGGCAAAGCCGCCCCGACGGGCGTGAAGAACGCCGACGGCACCTACACGGTCGCCGCGGGCGACGGTCTCAGCAAGATCGCGCGCAAGTTCGGCACGAGCGTCGACGCGCTCCTCGCCGAGAATCCCGGCCTGAATCCGAACAAGATGCACATCGGCCAGAAGATCAAGCTGCCGGCTGGCAAGTAATCGACTCTTCGAAAACAGAGTTTCCCGAAAAAGCCTCCGCGCGAGCGGGGGCTTTTTGCTTTTCGGCGGAACGGAAAGCGGAGCGCGGCGGGGTGTGCGACCGCATGGCGCGCACTCGTCACTTGTCAGTCTCTGCGCGGGGCTCTTATGTGCGCGCATGAGTTCTTCGGAAAAACCGCAGCGCTGGAAAAAACTCGGAGCGCGCCCGGTCGCGCACACGCGCATCTTCGACGTGCAGAGCGTGGATTTTCAGCACCCGCAGCATCCGACGCCGCGGGATTTTTTTCTGATCAATGCGCCGGATTGGGTGAACGTCGTCGCGATCACGCCCGCGCGCGAGATTGTGCTCGTGCGGCAATTCCGCTTCGGAACGAACGACATCTCGCTCGAGATTCCCGGCGGCGTGATGGAAAAGGGCGAAGATCCCGTGACGGCGGCCGTGCGCGAGCTGGCGGAGGAAACCGGCTACGTCGGTGAAAACGCGCGCATGCTCGGCTCGGTGCACCCGAATCCGGCGATGCAGACGAATCGCTGCCATCTCGTGCTCGTCGAGAACGCGCACCGCACGAAGGAACTCGCCTGGGATCCGAACGAGGAGTTCGAAATTCTCGCGCTGCCGGTTGACGAGGTTTACGCGCGCGCGTTTCGCGGCGAGATCACGCATGCGCTCGTGCTCGACGGGCTGCTGCTGTTCCGACCGATCTGGGAAAAGCTGCGGTCGCATTGACGCGGCGCGCGCCGAAATGGCCGCGCAGGAAAGTGTCATGGTCGGCGGCGACAACACCTGAATCCTCCGTCGGAAGATATGCTCGGCCGGCCGTTTGACTTTGCCGGATGCGCAGGTTTACTGCGCCATCCCCGATGGAAAGCGCCGTCTCCACGCCCGCGTTTGCCAACTCGCCCGACACGCTCGGCGAGGTGGACGAGTGTCGCCTGCCGGCGACGCTCGAAACCGAAATCCGCGCCATCTACGAGCGCAGCCCGCTTTATCCGCAGCGGTTTCCGCTGCACCGTGAGCCGTTGCAGTGGGCCTGCTACCGCGAGATTCCCGTGCTGACGAAGCAGGAGATCGTGCAGCGCGGCCACACGGCGTTCTTCGCCGATTACCGCGAGATCGAGCGCGGCTTCGCGCAGAAGAAGTTCGAATACGAACACACGTCCGGCACCACGAGTGGACCGATGACCGTCGTGATGGAGGACGGCTGGTGGAACGCGCAGACGCGTCGTGCCTACCTCGCGCATCCGGTGCTCGCGCAGTATGTCGATCGCCCGTATCGCAAGTGCGTCCTCGCGCCGGTCGGGTGCTCGAGCAATTTGTGCCCCTACGAGGATCATCCGTTTCCGCACCGCTATTTCGACGGCACGGTTTATCTCAATCTTTCGAGCGATCCGTTCGCGTTTCCGGAGGGCGAGTGGGAGCGCATCGCGCGCGAGTTGCAGGCGGTGCAGCCCGAGGTGATCGAGGGCGAGCCGGTTTATCTTTCGTTGCTGGCGCGCGCGCTGAAGAAGCGTCACGTCGTGGTGCCGAGCGTGAAGACGGTCATCCTCACCTACGGCAAAGCGAGCCTGCAACACAGCCGGCGCATCGCGGAGGCGTTCCCCGGCGCGGCGCAGGTCGATCTCTACGGCTCGACCGAGGCGGGTTATCTTTTCGTCGGCGACGCGTTTCGGGACAACCTGCGCGTGATCGATGCGAACTGCTTCATCGAACTCGTGCCGTGGCGCGAAAACGATCCGGAGGCGTTTCAGATCTACGTGACGACGCGCGATCGCGTGGCGATGCCGCTGCTGCGATATCACACCGGCGACATCGTGCGCCGCACGTCGGCGGGCTACCGGATTCTCGGTCGCGAAAAAGATCTGCACACGCGCACGGATGGCGCCGTCGTGTCGGCGTTCGAGATCGATCAGGTGATGCCGGCAGATTTCCAATGCTGGCACTGGAGTCTCGTGCAGGTTTCCGAGCAGCGTTGGGAGCTGCAATACGTGGCCGACACGGTCGCGCCGGATGGTTTCGCGGAAAAAATCGCCGCGGTGCTCGGTGACGGTGCGCGCGTGACGCTGTTTCGCCGGAAATTCATTCAGCCGGCGGCGAGCGGGAAATTCGCGTTGCTGAAGCCGCTCGCGAAGTAAGGCGACTGGCGTCGCCGTCTCCGCCCGCGATTGCACCCAGGTGCGGAGGGAAGCTCAGGCCGTTGCCACGCGGTGCATGCGCCAGCGGCGAATGCCGAAGAGCGCGAGGCCCGCGCCGAGGAGGAGCGCGCCGTAGGTGGACGGCTCGGGAACGGGACGCGAGATTTGCGCGCCGAAGCCCATGAAGTCCATGTTGCCCCACGTGGTCGGGTCGGTGTTCGTGAGGTAAACGGAGGAGTTGTTCCAGTTCACCAGGTCCGACGAAGTGCTCGCGGTGACGTCGCCGGCCATGAGCGAATAGCCGTAGATGGTGTCGCCGACGTTCAGGCCCAGATCGGTGAAGCGGATGAGGATGCCGACGAGGTAGAGATCGCTGCTGTTGGGCGTGCCGGAGTTGGAGTCGAGCGTGGCGATCGATTGGCTGCTGGCGAGATTGTCACCGTTGGTCGTGGTGGAGCGGATGTATTTGGCGTTGGAGCCGTCGGGGGTGGCGACGGAGTTGCCGAAGGTGTCGGGGGCGACGAGCAGACCGGTGCTGGCGTAGGCGGTGGGAGCGTTACCGACGCCGTTGACGGTGCCGACGGAGTTGAACGCGGCGATGCGGAAGCCGTCGCCGAAGTTGCCGACGTTTTCGAGATCGAAGAACACCACGGCGTCCCCGGCTTGCACGGTGTAGCCGCCGGAGAAATAGAAATCGATGCGCTCCATGTTCGTGTTGAGCGAGCTGCTGGAGCCGTTCGCGAAGGGATTGCGCAGGCCTTGCGTGAGGTCGTTGCTCAGCATCACCTCGGAGAGCGTGGGAGAACTGTCGCCTTTGCCGAGGACCGTCGCGGTGCCGCTGCCCGTCGAGGCGTATTGGTAGAAGACGGTCGAGTTGTTCGGGTTTCCGGACGAGGTGTTGCGGCGGAAATTGACGGCGCTCGCGAGCGGGCCGTTGAAGTTGTAGGTTCCGAGCGCGGTGGAGATGTATTCCACCGGCGTGTAGGTGTTGTTGTAAGTGATGTTGCCGACGGTGCGGTTAGTCGTGTCGGTGGCGGTGCCGTAGTCGACTGCGGTGACGGCGGTCTGCGCGAGCAATCGGGCGGCACATGCGCTCGCGACCGCGCACACCAGGAACGTGCGGGAAAGGCGGCGGCAGGAGCCTTTGGGATTCATGGCCCTAGTCAATGCCCGGCCATTTGGCAGAGTCAATTGAATAGGTGAAAACACCTATATCTACCGGGGTAATTGGGGCCGAAGTGCTCGACGATCAGGCCGACGCTGAATTTCGGCGCGCGCGGGTGTTGCTGCTATTTTCTTTTTCGTAAGAGTTTACGAGATTTCGTCGCCATTGTTGAAACAATGCCAGAGCTCCCCCAACCGCGAACAGCAGAGCGCCGTAGAGGCGGGATTCGGGCACGGGGCGGGCGATTTGGGCGCCGAAGCCGGCGAAGTCAGCATTCCCCCACGTGCTCGAGTCGGTGGTCGTGCTGTAGACGAAGGTGTTGTTCCAGTTCACCAAATCGGAGCCGCTCGATGTCGAGACATCCCCCGCCATCAGCGAGTAGCCGTATATCGTCTGCCCGACGGAAAGACCGAGGTCGGTGAATCGGATGAGCAAGCCGACCAGATAGAGATCGCTCGATCCCGGCGTGCCGGAGTTGGCGTCGAGGGAAGTCAGCGACTGGCTGCTGGCGAGGTTGTCGCCGGCGGTCGTGCTCGAGACGAGGTAGCGGGCGTTCGTGCCATTGGGCGTCGCGATCGGGTCGCCCATCGCGCCGGGGTCGATCAGCAAACCGGAGTTGGCGTAAGCGGTGGGCGCGTTGCTCGCGCCGTTGACGGTGCCGACACCTGTGAAGGCGGCGATGCGAAAGCCATCGCCATGGTCACCGTAGTTCTCGAGGTCGAAGAGGACGATGGCGTCGCCTTCGCGCACCGTGTAGCCGCCGGAAAAATAGAAATCGATGCGCTCGATGTTCGATTCGTATTTGCTCGTGCCGTTCGCGAACGGGTTGCGGATACCCTGCGAGAGATCGCCGCTGAGCATCACCTCGGAGAGAGTGGGCGAGCTATCGCCTTTGCCGATGACGGTGGCGTTACCGTCATTGGTCGAGGAGTATTGATAGTAGACGTTCGCGGAGTTCGCGTTGCCGGAGCTGGTGTTGCGGCGAAAGGAGACGGACGACGCGAGCGAGCCGTTGATGCTGTAGGTGCCGAGCGCCGAGTCGACGTAGTCGACGGGGGCGAACTGATTCAAAAACGTCAGATTGTCGGCCGTGCGATCGGTGCCGTTGGTCGTGGTGCCGTAGTCGACGCCGGTGATGGCGACCTGAGCCGGTGCCGTGATCGCGCACGCCAGTGCACCCACGACGCAAAGAAGTGGGCCGAGTCGGAAAGGACATGGCGCTGGAGAGTTCAACCGCTGGCGAGGGTATCGACACGGGAGCCACTGCACTTGAGCGCTTCGCCGGCCGATGGCATCGGGCTTCTCGCGCGGGTTAGGGGGCCTAATAAACCGTCGAGCGTGCGCACGCCTCGGGAGGCGCACTTTACATCCGGGAGGGGCGTTGGTTTCTTGCGGACCGCTTCAGCGTCACCCCTCCACGCGCTTCGACTCTTTTTACGCGATGAACCTCCTCGGCTCGCTCTTCACGTCCTCTATTGGCCGAAAGTTCCTCATGGCATTCACCGGACTCGTTTTGTTCGGCTTCGTCACGGGGCACTTGATCGGCAATCTGCAGATTTTTCTCCCGCCGGAGAAAATCAACCACTACGGGCACTTCCTCGAGTCGCTCGGCTCGGCGCTGTGGCTGATCCGGGCCTTCTTGCTCGTGTGCACGGTCGTGCACGTGTGGGCGGCGATTTCGCTCACGCTTGAAAATCGCGCCGCGCGCCCCGATCGCTACGGGGTCGACAAGACCAACCGCGCCACGCTCGCGTCGCGGGTGATGGCGCAAACCGGCATCGTGGTGCTCGCGTTCATCATTTACCACCTCCTGCACTTCACGATCCGCGCGCAGCATCCGGAGTGGAGCCAGCACACCTACCAGCTCCACGACGGCACGATGGTGCGCGACGTCTTCAAGATGGTCGTGCAGGGCTTCAGCAGTGTGCCGGTCTCGGTGTTCTACATCATCGCGGTCGGCTTGCTCAGCTACCACCTCTCGCACGGCATCTCGTCGATGTTCCAGACGTTCGGCCTGAAGAACGAGAGCTGGTCGCGCGGCCTCGACGGTTTCGCGAAGGCCTACTCCTGGGCCTACTTCCTCCTCAACGCCCTCATCCCGATCGCGGTGCTGAGCGGCTACGTCCACCTCTGAACCTTTCCCGCCATGGCCAAACTTGACTCCAAGATTCCCTCCGGCCCGCTCGCCGACAAGTGGCGCAATCACAAGGCGTCGATCAAACTCGTCAATCCGGCCAACAAGCGGAAATACGAAGTCATCGTCGTCGGCGCCGGCCTCGCAGGCGCCTCCGCCGCGGCCACGCTCGCCGAGCTCGGCTACAAGGTGAAGTGCTTCGTGTTCCACGACAGCCCGCGCCGCGCGCACTCGATCGCCGCGCAGGGCGGCATCAACGCCGCGAAGAATTACCAGAACGACGGCGACAGCGTTTACCGGCTCTTCTACGACACGCTCAAGGGCGGCGATTACCGCGCCCGCGAAGCCAACGTCCACCGCCTCGCCGAAGTCTCGGTCAACATCATCGATCAGTGCGCCGCGCAAGGCGTGCCCTTCGCCCGCGAATACGGCGGCCTCCTCGCCAACCGCTCCTTCGGCGGCGCGCAGGTTTCCCGCACGTTCTATGCCCGTGGCCAGACCGGCCAGCAGCTCCTCCTCGGCGCCTACAGCGCGCTTTCGAAGATGGTCGGCGCCGGCGCCGTCGAGCTCTACTCGCAGTCCGAGATGCTCGACCTCGTTCTCGTCGACGGTCACGCGAAGGGCATCATCGTCCGCAATCTCATCACCGGCGCGATCGAGCGCCACAGCGCCGACGCCGTGATCCTCGGCACGGGCGGCTACGGCAACGTCTTCAATCTCGCCACCTACGCGCGCGGCTCGAACGCCACCGCCATCTGGCGCGCCTACAAGCGCGGCGCGTGCTTCGGCAACCCGTGCTACACGCAGATCCACCCGACCTGCATTCCCGTCTCTGGCGACTACCAGTCGAAGCTCACGCTCATGTCCGAGTCGCTGCGCAACGACGGCCGCATCTGGGTGCCGAAGAAAGCCGCCGACGCGAAGAAAGACCCGAACACGATTCCCGAGGCAGATCGCGACTACTACCTCGAGCGTATCTACCCGAGCTTCGGCAACCTCGCGCCGCGCGACGTTTCCTCCCGCGCCGCCATGCGCATGTGCGACGAAGGCCGCGGCGTCGGCGAGACCGGTCTCGGCGTTTACCTCGATTTCTCCGACGCCATCAAACGCCTCAGCGAGGCCGGCGTGCGCGAGCGTTACGGCAACCTCTTCGACATCTACCACGAGATCACGAACGAGAACGCCTACCAGACGCCGATGCGCATCTTCCCCGCGGTGCACTACACCATGGGCGGCCTCTGGGTGGACTATAACCTGATGTCCAACATCCCCGGCCTCTTCGTGCTCGGCGAAGCCAACTTCTCCGACCACGGCGCGAATCGCCTCGGCGCCTCCGCGCTGATGCAGGGCCTCGCCGACGGCTACTTCGTCATTCCCTACACCGTCGGCGACTACCTCGCCGGCCAGAAGCCCGGCTCGCGCCCGAAGACCGACGCCGCCGAGTTCAAGCAAGCCGAGGCGAACGTCACCGACATGACGAAGCGCCTCCTTTCGATCAACGGCAAGGAGCCCGTCAGCCATTTCCACAAGCGCCTTGGCCAAATCATGTGGAAGAACTGCGGCATGGCCCGCACCAAGCAGAGCCTCGAGCGCGCGCTGAAGGAAATCCCGCCGCTGCGCGAGGAGTTCTGGCAGAACGTCAAAATCCCCGGCTCCGCCGCGACCATCAATCAATCGCTCGAAAACGCCGGCCGCGTGGCCGACTTCCTCGAACTCGGCGAGCTCATGTGCCTCGACGCGCTCACGCGCGAAGAGAGCTGCGGCGGCCACTTCCGCGAGGAATACCAACACCCCGACGGCGAATGCAAACGCGACGACGAGAAGTTCGCGCACGTCGCCGCCTGGGAATACCAAGGCGAAGGCAAAGCCCCGCTCCGCAACGTCGAGCCGCTCAACTACGAGTTCACGAAGATGAGCGTGCGGTCCTACAAGTGAGCCAATTTGAGGTCACAGTTTGTGACCTCAGTGACTCATTTCGCCGCCACCACTTCCCAAGAGGATATCACAAATTGTGACATCATCGCCGAGATCACCGCGCATGTCCCCCGCATCTGCTGGCGAAATCTCAGTGGTCACTCACGTGGATTCGCGCATCCTGCTGATTCGCGGACAAAAGGTATTACTCGATGAGCACCTTGCCATTCTCTACGGCGTGGAGTTGCGCACCTTGATCCAAGCCGTGAAGAGAAATGCGGAAAGGTTCCCGGATGATTTTCTGTTTCAGCTTAATCACCAAGAGGTTGCCATCTTGAAATCACAATCTGTGATTTCAAGTTCGGGCCATGGTGGACGGCGTTCCCGTCCGTATGCTTTCACCGAGCAGGGCATCGCCATGCTCTCCGGCCTACTCAACTCCCCGCGCGCCGTCGCCGTGAACATCGAGATCATGCGCACCTTCGTCCGCCTGCGCCAGATGATCGCCGGCCATGCCGACCTCGCGCGCAAGCTCTCCGTGATCGAGAAGAAATACGACGCGCAGTTCAAAGTCGTCTTCGACGCCATCCGCGAACTCATGACGCCGCCCACCGCTGACGAAGTCCGCGAGATGGGCTTCCACACCACTCTCAAAAAACCAGCTCCCGCCAAATCGAAAGGCTGACTCTCATGGTCGCTCACACCACCAGCAAAAAACTCTTCAACGTCACGCTTCGCGTGTGGCGTCAGGACGGTCCGTCCGCGCCGGGCAAGTTCGTCGATTACCCGGCCAAAGACGTGAACCCCGACATGTCCTTCCTCGAGCTGCTCGACGTCGTGAACGACGAGCTGACGAAGAAAGGCGAGGACCCCATCGCCTTCGCCCACGATTGCCGCGAAGGCATCTGCGGCACCTGCTCCTGCACGATCAACGGCAAGCCGCACGGTCCCGGCAAAGGCATCGCCACCTGCCAGACCTACATGCGCAGCTTCAAGGACGGTGACACGATCCTCGTCGAACCCTTCCGCGCCCGCGCCTTCGCGATCCAAAAGGATCTCATGACGGACCGCTCGGCCTTCGACAAAATCCAGCAAGCCGGCGGCTTCATCTCCGTGCGCACCGGCGCCGCGCCCGATGCGAACTCGATTCCCGTGCCGAAGGAAGACGCCGACCTCGCGATGGACGCCGCGGCGTGCATCGGTTGCGGTGCCTGCGTCGCCGCCTGCAAGAACGCTTCCGCGATGCTCTTCGTCGCCGCCAAGGTCTCGCAGTTCTCGCTCCTCCCGCAAGGCCAGCCCGAGCGCGAGCGCCGCGTGCTCGCGATGGTGAAGACGATGGACGATCTCGGCTTCGGCAACTGCACCAACCAATACGAGTGCAGCGCCGTGTGCCCGAAGAACATCACCCACGACTTCATCGCCCGCCTGAACCGCGAATACCTCCGCGCCGTCGTGAGGACGCAATTCAGTCCCGTCTCCAACGCCTCCGGCGGCGGCGCTGGCTGAGCGGCACGGACCGTTTTCCTGCGGCGCAGCACACGAAGCTGCGCCGTTTTTTGCGACCGTGCCTTTTCCGCGCGCCGAGCGAAGCGATGTAGGGGCGCAGTCCTGCTGTGCCCGTGACGCTCGCGATTCGCGCGCTCGAACGTGCCCTCGTGGCAATCCGACGTTGCCCGGGCCGATCGCGGTCGCTTCCTTCAAACCGCGGATTCCGGGCCGCCGCATCTCAAACCATGAAAATTCTCCGCAAAGCATTCCCGTTGATCGCTGCACTCGCCAGCGTCGTTTTCGCCCAGGACAAAGAGTCGGACTACGTCGAGCTCAGCTCGTTTTCCGTGACCGGCAGCGCCGATCGTGGCTACACGCCGCAGCAAGCCCCGCGCCCGAACGTCGCCATCACGCTCCGCAAACCCGCCACCGCCGTCGTGATGGACGTCACGATCGTCAACTCCAGCGACAAGGTCGAAGACAAGAACCGCGAAGTCGTGCTCGCGATCCGCGCGCTCGAACGCGCCGTGAAAGCCGAGAGCGGCCTGAAATTCGAGCGCCGCGAAATCCAGCTCCGCGGCGAAGCCCGCCGCAAGACGATCTTCAGCCGCTCGAGCATCACGTCCTACGCCAACGTCGCCGTCGTCGCGCCGCTCGCGTCCGACGCCGACCTGTTCGCGCTCGTCGATCGCATGCGCGGCGTGATCGCGAAAATCCCCGCGACGAACGACACCAAGGTGCTCGACGGCGCCGTCTACCTCATGATCGAGCGGCCCGAGCAATTCCGGAAGGAGCTGCTCGCCGCGATCTTCACCGACATCGCTTTCCTCAAGGAAAACCTCAGTGCCGGCTTCGAAATCATGCCGACCGGTCTCGACGGCGCGATCCAGGTGCGCGCCGCCAGCGAGCGCGAAGTCGAGCTCTGGATCGACTACAAGCTCACGATCCGCTCGCTCGTCGAACTGGCAAACCCGCGCCCGAAAAACTGACCGCCGGTGTCCGCCGCCGGTAGGTGGGGCGCGTTGACCTCAACGCCCTCGAAGCCTCGCGCGCGTGGAAGATCGACGGACTTCGCGTCCCCGGCGCGCGCGGCGGCCCCTCGCCGTCCATCCCGCGCCTCAGCCGTTCGGTCACCGGCTGTAACTTTTCCGCCGCTGCCGGGTTTTCATGGCATCAACCGATTCACTCCCATGAAAACCGCTCTGATCTCCTTCCTCGCCGCGACCGCCTTCGGTCTCGTTTCCTTCGCGAGCGGTGCCCTCGACGCCGCCGAATTCTCCACTCTCTTCTTCGCCGCGGGCCTCGCGGCCTGGACGCTCGCGCAATACAGCCGCGAGGATCGTTCGCTGACGCTTGCCCGGCCCATCCGCCTCCCGGCGCCGCTCGGAGTCCGTCACTCCGCGCTGCGAGTCGGCCGGCTCGCCGCCTGAGGGCGACTGGATTTCGGGCAGCGGCGCTGGAGCGATCCGGCGCCGCTTTTTATTTCAGCACCACGGTGCCGCTGCCGCTCAGTTTCGAGGTCTGCAAATTGTCGCCGTAGAGCACGAGCGTGAGCGTCGACTCGAGTCGGTAGCTCGCCGAGCCTGCCGGAACGCCCGCGCCTTTTCCCGCCACGAACGTCCCGCTCTGCTCCAGGTTGCGCTGCTGCGGGATGCCGAGCGGCGCCTTGATCTCGATCGTGCCGGCGAGCTTGCCGTCGAGGAACACGCGGTGCGACGAGTGCTCGACGTTATAGGCGACGACCGACGGGTTCAAGTAGCGCACCGTGGCCTTGCCCGCGCCCGCGTCCAGCGACACCAGCTCGATGCCGAGTCCGACCGGCATTTGCGAACTGCACGCGGAAAACGACACGACCAACGCGACGGCGGCGCACAGCGCCAGCAGGGTATTTTTCATGGGGAAGCGCAGTCTGCCGCCGGCCGCGCGCGCGGCAAGGCGTTACTCTTTGGCCGGCTTTTCCTTTTTGTCCTTCTTCTTCGCGCCGCTGCCGCCGTTGCTCTTGCCCTTGCCTCCGCCGATCTCGAATTGCGCGATCGCTCCCACCGCCGCGAGCACGAGCACCGAGGGGAACACCCACGCGTTCGTGTCGATCACCGCCGGGATCTGCTGCGGCTGCCGGAAGTAGTAGAGCCAGTCCAACTGGCTCGTGAAATACATCAGGGCGAAGATCGCGCGAAACGAGCCCATCAGCGCCGTCGCCAGGATGATCACCACGCGCTGCAGCTTCACCGCCGCGATGCCGCCGATCACGCCGACCACGAGCGCGCCGAACAACGCGACCATGTGGTGAAAATGCGACAGCAACAGCATCGCCAGCGTCGCACCGAAACCGAAGCCCGCCACGAACACCGCCGCGATATACGCGAGGAACGCCAGCCCCGCGCCGAGCAGCGCGCCCACGACGAGGGCGGCGAGTTCTCCGCCGCTGCCGAGCCCCGCGGCCTGCGCACCGGCTTGCGCGAGGAGCGCGCCGACCACCGCGCCGAGCAGCGCGATCGTCAGCTTGAAAACCTTGTAGCCGAAAAAGCAGTCGAGCAGCCCCCACACGATGGCGGCCACGGAAAACCAAGGATACAGCTCGGCGTCGATATGCACGCGGGCAAACAAGCGCCCCTGCCGGTGGCGCGCAACTTACTTTGCGCGTTCGCCGCGTTCGCCGCTCAGAAAATCGAGACCGCCCGCGCACTCTCGATCACGACCCAGGCGACCGCGAACGCCGCCGCCCACATGCACACCGCTTTCGCGAACCGCCGGCGCTGCAACGAGCGTTCGTAGGTGTCGACGTGCCGCATGCGCGAGCCGCTCGATTGGAGGAAGCTCGCGAACTGCGCGTGCCGCGAACGCGTCGTGCGCAGCCGCTGATCCAGCCGCCGCGGAGTGCGGGACGGGATGCGTTGCAGCAATTGACGCAGGAAGCGGCTCACGTGCGCATTCATTCGCCAACTCGCACGCACCTTCAAGTGATTTCCGGAGAAACTCCGACCTTTGACGAGGGTTTACCGTCGCGAGTAGCCGCGCTTCCTTTCGCGCCGGGCTCGCGCGCGCGTCGAGATCGCGACGACTATGCCGGAAGCGCCCGCCGCCCGCGGAAGAATTGGGTGGTTTTTCCGCACGAAACGCCCAATTTCGCGGCCAAGTCGCCATGCACCACTTCCGTTACGTCGGGAATCAGCTCCACGCCGACGGCGTCGACCTCGCCACGATCGCCGGCCTCCACGGCACCCCGACCTACGTCTACAGCGAGCAGACCATCGCGGACAACTACCGCCGCCTCGCCGCCAGCCTCGCCGACCTCGACCTGAAAATCTGCTACGCGATGAAGGCGAACTCCACGCTCGCCGTGCTGCGGCACTTCGCGAACCTCGGCGCGGCGTTCGATCTCGTCAGCGGCGGCGAGTTGCGCCGCGTCGTCGCCGCCGGCGGCGCGCCAGGCGAAAGCGTCTTCGCGGGCGTCGGCAAGTCCGAGGCGGAGATCCGCTTCGCGCTCGAGACGGGCGTCTACGGTTTCCACGTCGAGAGCGAGCCCGAGCTCGCGCGCATCGATCGCCTCGCCGGCCAGCTCGGCAAAAAGGCGCCCATCGCCATCCGCATCAACCCCGACGTCGACGCGCACACCCACGCGAAGATCACCACCGGCAAGAGCGAAAACAAATTCGGCATCCCGCTGAAGGCCGCCGCCGCCGCCTACGCCGCCGCCGCGAAATACCCGCACGTCGAGCTGAAGGGCGTCCAGATGCACATCGGCTCGCAGCTCACGAAGGTCGGCCCGTTCGTCGAGGCCGTGCAGAAGGTGCTGCCGTTCGTCGAGGAACTGAAAAAACTCTACGGCATCCGCTACTTCTCCGTCGGAGGCGGCATCGGCATCGTCTATCAGGACGCGCTTGCGAGCGGCGACGCCGCTTGGTGGGACGCGAAGCCCGAGGGCGAGCGCCCGCTCACGCCCGAGGCTTACGGCGCCGCGTTGAAGCCGTTGCTCGCGCCGCTCGGTCTGAAAATTCTCCTCGAGCCGGGGCGCTTCCTCGTCGGCAACGCCGGCGTGCTCGTCTCGCGCATCGAATACGTGAAGCGCGGTCAGGGGAAAAACTTCTTCATCCTCGACGCCGCGATGAACGACCTCGTGCGCCCCGCGATGTATGAGGCCTACCACGAGATCGTGCCCGTCGCGCGCGACACGACCCGCGCGGCCCTCGCAGCCGACATCGTCGGCCCGGTGTGCGAAAGCGGAGATTGTTTCGCGAAGGACCGCACGCTGCAGGAAGTGCGCGAGGGCGAACTCGTCGCGTTCATGAGCGCCGGCGCCTACGGCTACACCATGGCCAGCCGCTACAACACCCGCCCGATGCCGGCCGAGGTGCTCGTGAGCGGCGCGCGCTTCGAACTCGTGAACGCGCGCGAAGCCTACGAAAACATGTTCGCCGGAGAGAAGATTCCCGGTTTCTTGAAGAGCTGAACTACCCCGTTGCTTGGCTGAAGAACCGTCAGTCCGTTTCGCCGTCGTCGGCGCCGGTGCCTGGGGCACCGCGATCGCGGCGCACCTCGCGCGCTGCGGGCAGACCGCCGCACTCGTCACGCGCCGCTCCGAGCACGCCGTCGCGATGCAGCTCGCGCGCGAGAACCGCGACTACCTGCCCGGCATCAAGCTCCCGGAAAATCTCACCGTCACCTCCGACCTCCGCGCCGCGCTGCTCGAAGCCGACGTCGCGCTCGTCGCGAGCCCGTCGCACGCGTTGCGCGCCTGGTGCGAGCAGATCAAGGAAGTGCTCGCCGACGCGCGCCGGCTCCAGTTGTTCATCAGCCTCGTCAAAGGCCTCGAAGTCGGCACGCATCTCCGCCCGAGCGAGGTGATGGCGGAAGTCTTGCCCGGCGCGAACGTCGCCACGCTCACCGGCCCGACCAACGCCGCCGAAGTCGCGCGCGGCCTGCCCGCCGCGATGGTGCTCGCCGCGCGCACGCCGGGGCCGTTCGTCGATCGCGTGCAAGCCGCGATGAGCAGCCCCTCGCTGCGCCTCTACACCAGCGACGACCTTGCCGGCGCCGAATACGGCGCGTGCCTGAAAAACATCTACGCGATCGCCTCCGGTTTTTGCGACGGTCTGAAGCTCGGCGACAACGCCAAGGCCGCGCTCCTCACCCGCGCGCTCACCGAGATGGTCCGCGTCGGCGAAGCGCTCGGCGCGCAACGCGAGACCTTCTACGGCCTCTCCGGTTTCGGCGATCTCGTCGCGACCTGCCACGGCGCCTGGAGCCGCAACCGCGAGTTCGGCCAACGCATCGGCGAGGGCAAATCCGTCGAGGAACTCATGGCCGGTCGCAAAACCGTCGTCGAAGGCCACCGTTCGACGGAGGCGTTTTACGGCCTCTGCCAGCAGCGCGGCATCACCGCGCCGATCATGGCCGAGGTGCGCTCGATCCTCTACGAGGGGAAAAAGCCCGCCGACGCGCTCTACGCGCTCATGACGCGCGAGCTGAAACGCGAGACGCACGCGCCCTTCGCGGCGAAGAGCTGAAGCCCGCCGCGGAACCGGCCGTCGCGCTCGCAGACAAACCAGGTTTCCCGAGTTCGATCCCCCCATGCGCGCGCTGATCGCCTTCGACAAATTCAAGGATGCGCTCGCCGCCGCCGAGGCGTGTCGCGTCGCCGCCGACGCCCTGCGCGTCGTCCAACCCGGCTGGCAACTCGACCTCTGCCCACTCGCCGACGGCGGCGACGGCTTCGCTGAGCTGCTCACGCGCGCCGCGCGCGGCGCGCTCCGCCGCGCAAAAGTCACCGGCCCCCTCGGCGCGCCGGTCGAAGCGACCTACGGCATCGTCCCGATCGCAAATCTCACTTCCGCCGCTCGCGCTTTGCTGGAAATCGAAAATCGAGTCCGGCCCGCAGGGCCTCAGCCATCCGAAATCGAAAATTCGCCGCCGGTCGCCGTCGTCGAGATGGCGCAAGCCTCCGGCCTCGCCCTCGTGCCGCCCGCCGAGCGCAACCCTTGGCGCACGACGACGCGCGGCACCGGCGAACTCCTCCTCGCCGCCGCGCGCGAAAACGTTTCCGCGATCCTCCTCGGCGTCGGTGGCAGTGCGACGCACGACGTCGGCCTCGGAGCGCTCGCCGCGCTCGGCCTGACTGCGCACGCGGCGGACGGGGCCGCGATCGCCAATCCCATTCCCGAAACCTGGGCCGCGCTCGCGCGAGTCGGCGGCGCGCTCGCCGCATCGCTCCCGCCGATATACATCGCGACCGACGTGACGAATCCGCTCATGGGCACCTTCGGCGCCGCGAGCGTCTTCGCGCCGCAGAAGGGATTGCTCGAGGAGGATTTCACGCGGCTCGAGTATATGACCGGCCGCGTCGCCGCGATGCTCTGCGCGCACGCCGGCAAGCATCCGCTGCTCTGCGAAACGCCGGGCTGCGGCGCGGCGGGCGGGCTCGCGTTCGGGTTGCACTGCGCGGCCGGCGCGAAGCTGTTGCCCGGCTTCAATCTCGTGTCGGCCTGGCTCGGACTCGAGGCACGACTCGCGGCGGCGGACGTCGTGATAACGGGCGAGGGGAGTTTCGACGCGAGTTCGCTCGCCGGCAAAGCGCCGGGGGAGGTCGCGCGTCGCGCGCTGGCGCTCGGGAAGAAAGTCCACGTGTTCGCCGGTCGCGTCGCGACACCGCCGGAGGGTTTCGTCGCGCATCCGATCACGCCGCCCGGCGCGGACCTCACGACGGCGCTGCACGGCACGCCCGCGAACCTCGCCGCCGCCGTGCGCACGGTTTTCTCCTCTTAAAATGATCCGTCGCGTCCCCCTCCTCCTGCCCGCCTGCGCTGTCGCCATGGCCACCGCTCTCTCCGCCGAAACGCCCGCCAGCGTCGCGCACATGATTGCCGGTGGCTCGTTCGTCGTCCACGCGGCGGAGGCGAAGGAAAAACCGACGCCGAACGGCGCACGCGCCGACTACGTCGATCAAGCGACGCCCACGCTCGCGCGCTTCGAGGTGCATCGCACGACGCTGCTGCCCGGCCGCATGCCGCACGCGGCGCACCGGCACGAGCGCGAGGAGATGATGATCGTGCTGCACGGCCGGTTCGAGGCGCTGCTCGAGGAGAAGAAGACGCCGTCGAGCGAAGGCTCGGTGTTTTTCATGGCGTCGAACGATCTCCACGGCGTCACGAACATCGGCGAAACACCGGCGACGTATCTCGTCCTGAGTTTCTACGTGCCGCCCGCGAAACGCGACGAGCCGGCGGCGGACGCGACGAGCAAGACGCCACTGCCGTCGACCGTGTGGGATTGGGACAAGCTGCCGGTAAAGGCATCCCCCGACACCGATCGCCGCAACCTCGTCGACGGCCCCACGCGCACGATGCGGCGCTTCGAAATGCACGTCACGACGCTGCGGCCCGGTGCGAAGACGCACGGCGGCAAGCATCCGGAAGAGCAGTTTTTCGTGATGAAGGACGGCGAGATGGAAGCGGTGGTCGGCGGTGAGGCGCACCGCGTCAGCCCCGGCGATTTGTTCTTCGTGGCGTCGAATCAGGAATTCGTCTGGCGGCTCGCCGGCGACAAACCGGCGACCTACTACGTCGTGCGCTTCTTCACGAGCGCCACACCCGAAGCGCCCGCGACGCACTGAAAAACGCCGCCGCCCGCGCTCGCGAAAACTGTAGGAGCGGCTTTATGCCGCGATCCGAGCGCGGCGCGCGCGACGCAACCAATCGCGGCATAAAGCCGCTCCTACAATTTGCCCAAACGCAGAGCTGTCGCGCTGTCGCGCCGACGCTCAGCCTGCCGTGCCGTCTTTGCGCGAGTGGAGGCAGAGGCGGTTGCCGGCGGGGTCGGCGATCCACGCCATCCAGCAGACGCGCGTCTCGACCGGCTCGATGAGAACCTTCACGCCGTGCTCGCGGCATTTCGCGATCGCGGCGGGGACGTCGTCGACGGCGAGGGCGACGCAGGCGGCGCCTTCCCAGTTCCACTTCGGGTCGTCGGTGCGCGAGGTGCCGTCGTTCAGGCAGAGCGTGAGCGGCTCGGTGGCGAACTCGCTCCAGAAATCCTCCCACTCCTCACCGGGTCGGAAGCCAAAGAGTTTTTGGTAGAAGGCGCGGGTGCCGTGCATGTCCTTCGTGTTATACATCACGAAGTCCAGCGCGCGCACCGGAATGACGGCGTCGGGCGCCGAGAGCGGTTGGCGAGAGCGTGGCATGCCGCGATCGTAGCCAGAGCGACGACCGCGGCAAGGCGCGGAACCTCAGTCGGTGCTCATCGACGACTCGAGCGCGACGAGAACGGTGAGGGCGGCGATGACGATGACTCCAGCGAGCATGGCGTGGAAGAGTTACGGGCGATCAGGTGAGACGGACGCCGCCGTCGATGGTGATGTTTTCACCGATGACGTAGCTGGAATCCGCAGACAGGAGGAAGCGCGCGAGTTTCGCGACTTCGTCGGCTTCGCCGAAGCGCTTGAAGAGCGATTGAGCGGCCATCGAGTCCTCGAAGCCTTTCTGCGCTTCGGCCGGGAAGCCGAGCTTGTTGTAGATGGGCGTCTTGATCGGGCCGGGGCTGAGCGTGTTCACGCGGATGCCGCGCGGCGCGAGTTCGACGGCGAGCGATTTGCCGAGCGAGACGACCGCCGCCTTCGTGGCCGAGTAGATCGACGTGGTCGGGAACCCGAGTTCGGCGACGACGGAGGCGTTGAACAAAACCGCCGAGGGATTCGCGAGCAGCGGGAGCACGGACTGGAGCTGGAAGAACAGACCGCGGACATTCACGTTGAACATGTCGTCGAAGTTCTTTGGCGTCATGGCTTCGATCGGCCCGAACTGGCCGATGCCGGCGTTGAAGAACGCGCCGTCGAGGCGCGTGACGCCGTGCTTCGACAACTCGGCGCCGAGCGCCTGAGCGTCTACGATGCTGCCGGAATCGGATTTGACCACGATGGCGGTGGCGGGGAGCTGTCCGCGGGCGGCCGCGAGGGTCTCGGGGTTGCGACCCGTGACGATGACACGCGCGCCGTCGGCCGCGAGGAGTTGTGCGGTGGCGAGGCCGATGCCCGTGGTGCCGCCAGTGATGAGGAGGGTTTGGTTTTTCATGGAAAGGGTGAAGTAGAACATTCGTTCCAAAACGGCGAAAAGGAAATCAATCGAGCGCCTGCAAGGCTAAGCGGACGGTTTGGCGCAGGCTCTCCTTGTCGCCGAGGGCGCGTGAAGCGACGGCGAGGCCGAGCAGCGTGTGGTAGAGGAAACGAGCGAGCGCGACCGGATCTTTGCTCTTGGCGAGGTCGCCGCGCCGCTGCGCCGCGCTGAGGCGCGAGGCGAACAGACCCTCGAGCGTGCGCGCATGCTCCTGCGCAAGGGCGCGCGTGTCGGGATCGTGCGGCGACAGCTCGACCATGGAATTGACCATCAGGCAACCGGAAGATCCATTCGAGCACTGGCCTTCGATCATCGCGTCGAAAAGCTCGGCGAAGCCCTCGCGCACCGGTTGGTCGCCCTCGAGTTTGCGGCGCATGCCGTCGAGCCCGCGGGTCAGATAGCGTTTCAACGCCGCATGGTAGAGCGCCTGCTTGTCGCCGTAGGTGTCGTAGAGGCTCTGACGGCTGACGCCGAGCTCCTCGACGAGATCGTTGAACGACGTGTGCTTGAAACCGCGCGCGCGGAACAGCTCCAGTGCTTGGTCGAGCACTTCGGCTTCGTCGAACTCCTTGGCGCGGGGCATGCGATGTAGAAGAACGAGCGTTCCAGAAACGTCAAGCGGCGATTTTCCCGGTGACGGAGCGCCGGCTTGCCGCCGAGCGGCCGGCGCGTGAATCTCGCCGCATGGTTTACAAGACGATCACGATGCCCGCGCAGAAGCATATCGCGCTGGTCGCCCACGACGCGCAGAAGACGAACCTGCTCGAGTGGGCGAAGTTCAATCGCGGCACGCTCGTCGGTCACGAGCTCTGGGCCACCGGCACGACCGGCGCGCTCCTCGAGCCGGCGACCGGCCTGACCGTGAACAAACTCTACAGCGGCCCGCTCGGCGGCGACCAGCAGGTGGGCGCGATGATCGTCGAAGGGAAGATCGATTTCCTGATTTTCTTCTGGGATCCGCTCGAAGCGCAGCCGCACGATCCCGACGTGAAGGCGTTGCTGCGCATGGCGTCGGTCTGGAACGTGCCGACGGCGTGCGATCGCGCGACGGCGGATTTTCTCATCTCGTCGCCGCTCATGCACGGCAGCTACGAGCGCCGCGTGCCGGATTACGAAGCATATCGCCGCGCGCGCAATGCGACCGAGGCGGCGATCGTGTTGCCGAAGACGAGCTGAGGGCGCGGCATGCTGAAAACGAAATCCGTCCACTCGCCGATCGAGCCGAGCGACGGCCTGCGGTTGCTCGTGGCGCGCTTCCGCGGCCGCGGGCTGCCGGCGGATCGTTACGACGTGTGGATGGCGAACCTCGGCCCGAGCGAGAAGCTGCTAAAGGCGGTGCTCGCCGAGGAGATCACGTGGCGCGAATTCCTGAAACGCTACCGCGAGGAGCTGTTTACGCCCGCCGTGTTCGACAGCGACAACGCCACGATTAAGAACCACGGCCAGAAGTTCACGCTGCGACTGATCGCGAAGCTATCGGAGGAACAGAACGTCACGCTGCTCTGCCACTGCGCCGAGGACTCGACGCAGTGCCACCGGTTCGAACTGCAAAAGCTGATCGAGAAGGAGTGCGGGTGAAGTAGGCTCGGCTTCAGCCGGGCCAAAGTTGGAGCGGTTCGACGGCGAATTCGCCCTGCATTCCCGAACTGACTTGGCTGCGAATGGAGGGCCGAGCTCCCGCGAGGCCGGCGGCCGTTAACGCGCATCGCGTTCGCGGCCTCGCGGGAGCTCGGCCCTCCAGGGTTCGTCCCGAATCGAGCCGAGCGCATTGAGGTCAATGCGCTCCACCTTTTCGGCGGCGGCGGATGATCACAGTTCGCGCAGCGCGTTCGCGATCGGCAGGCGCGCGGCGCGGATCGCCGGCAGCAGGCCGCCGACGAGGCCGATGAGCGTGGCCCAGATTACGCCTTGCCCGAGCAGTTGCGGCGTCACGGCGAACGCGAACGTCACTTGGCTGAAACTCTGCCAGTTCATCGTCGCGGCGTGAAAATTGTTGAAGGCGACGTAGGCCAGCCCGCCGCCGACGGCGCCGCCGACGAGAGCGAGCGCGAGCGATTCGATCATCAATCCGAGGATGATCGCGGTGCGGCCGAAACCGAGCGCGCGCAGCGTCGCGATCTCGCGCGTGCGCGTGGCGACGGCGCTATACATCGTGTTCAACGCGCCGAAGACGGCGCCGATCGCCATCATGGCCGCGATCAGAAAGCCGAGCGTCGTGATCAGGCGCGTCATCGCCTCGGATTGCTCCGCGTAGTGGTCGGACTGCCGCAGCACCTTCACGCTGAGTTGCGGGTTGGTCGTCAGCGCGTCCTTGAATTCCTGGAACGAACCGGCCGACGCGAGGCGCACGTAGACCGACTGGAACGAGTCGCCGCGGTGGTAGGCATCCTGGAGCACTTTCGCGTCGGACCAGATTTCGGACTCGGCGACGCCGCCGTTGGCGGTGAACACGCCGACGACCGGCCACTCGGCGGAGCCGACCTTGATCTTGCCGCCGACATCGAGGCCGGCGAATTCCTGCGCGGCGCCGGCGCCGACGATCACCTCGTTTTTGCCCCACTCGAACATGCGGCCGGAGACGATTTGCAGGTTGTCGCGCACGGAGGGCGCCGCGCCCTCGACGCCGCGCAGCGGCACGTTGGCATCGGTGCCGGTGGAGCGTTTCGGGAGATTGATGATCACGAACAACTCGGCGGACGCGAGCGGGCCGCGGTCGTTGCGCGCCACGCCGGGCGCGTCGGCGATGAGGCGCGTTTCGGGGCGAGCGAAGCCGCTGACCATCTCGGAATCCGAGCCGCTGCGGAGCACGATGGCGGAGTCGGCCGAGCCGGACGCCGTCATGGCACGACGAAATCCCGCGGCGATGGACAGCACGCCGACGAACACCGCGACCACACCGGCGATGCCGAAGACGGTGGCGCCGACGGAGCCGCGGCGCTGCGGGATGCTCATCAACCCGAAGCGGGTGATGGCGACGATCTGCGAGAGCCAGTTCAGCATGGGAGGGAAGAGTGAGGGTGAAAGAGAAGGGGAGAGGAAAGCGGGTGATCGGAGCGACGGTGTGGTAGGCGGAATGTCAACGCCGGTCGGAGACCGGCGCTACTACATCCTCCGGAGGGCGTCGGCCACGCGGAGGCGCATGGCTTGTTGGGCGGGCAGGATGCCCGTGACGAAGCCGAGCGCGACGCTCAGGCCGAGGCCGATGAGCAGGTCGCGCAGCGGGAAGAAAAACATCGGCAGCAAGCCGCCGGTCGGATCGCCGCGCGAGATGATGAGCCACGCGAAACCGAGTCCAGCGACGCCACCCGCGACGGTGAGCGCGCACGACTCGGCGAGCACGAGGCCGAGCACCTGGCCGTTGGTGAAGCCGATGGCTTTCAGCACGCCGAGTTCGCCGATGCGCTCGCGCACGGCCTGCGACATCGTGCTGCCAGTCACGAGCAGGATGGTGAAGAACACTGCGCCGAGAATCGCGGCGACGATCAGCGCGATGTTGCCGATCTGGTTGGCCCAGCCTTGCACGAACGCGCCCTCGGGCTCGGTCTTCGTCTCCGCGGGCGAGTTGGCGAATTCCTCGTCGACGCGCCGCGCGACCTCGGCGGCCTGGGCGGGGTCTTTCACGCGGATCGTATACCAGCCGACGAGACCCTGGCCCCAATGCTGGGCTTTGCGCACTTCCTCGAAGTAGTCGTAGCGGAAAAACATCGCAGTGGTGTCGGTGCCTTTTTCGCGGCCGTCGAAGATGCCGACGAGGTCGAACTCCCAGGTCTTGCGCATCCAGATGGGCGACATGATCGGGATCTTGTCGCCGATTTTCCATCCGAAGCGTTCGGCGGTCTTGCGGCCGACGATCGCGCCGGTGCGCGTGGCGAGCCAGGCCTTCATCTGCTCGGGCGGCAGGATGAACTCCGGAAACATCGCCATGAATTCCTCGGGCACGACCGGGCACTGCATGAAAAAGTTTTTCGGATCCTGGTAAATGCCGCCGAACCACGTCTGGTGCACCGCGGCGGCGACGCCGGGCACGCGCAGCATGCGCGCCTGGTAGTTCTCGGGCAGGAGCTGGATGATCGAAACCTTGTGACGGACGATGAGGCGGTCGGCGCCGGCGAGTTCGACACCGCCGACGAGCGCCTGCTTGATCGCGCAGAGGAAGCCGAAGAGCACGAACGCGACGACGATCGAGAGCAGCGTGAGCGACGTGCGCAATTTTTTGCGCAGTAGATTGCCCCAGATGAGGTGGAGGAATTTCATGCGGAGCCTCCGGTGGCGAGTGCCCTGTAGCGGCGGTCTATGACCGCCGAGCGCCACGCAGCCAATCGGCGGTCATAGACCGCCGCTACAGGTTGCTGAGGCGCGTGCGGACGGAATTCGAGTGCGGCTTTCATGACACCGGTTGGGCCGAGAGCTGGCCCTTGTTCAGGTAAACCGTCCGCGCGGCGCGCGCCGAGGCGTGCGGGTCGTGCGTGACCATGATGATCGTTTTGCCGTGCTCGCGGTTGAGCGCTTGCAGGAGATTCAGGATCTCGTCGCCGGATTTGCGGTCGAGGTCGCCCGTCGGCTCGTCGCAGAGCAGGAGCGTCGGATCGGTGACGATGCCGCGCGCGATGCCGACGCGCTGCTGCTCGCCGCCGGAGAGCGTGCGCGGGTAATGCGTTGCGCGATGCGACATGCCGACCATCGCAAGCGCGGTCTCGACGTGCTTCTTGCGCTCGGCCTTCGAGAGGTGCGTGAGGAGCAGCGGCAGCTCGACGTTGTGCTCGGCGGTGAGCACGGGCATGAGGTTGTAGAGCTGGAACACGAAACCGATGTGCCGCGCGCGCCAGCCGGCGAGCTCGTGGTCGGAGAGGTCGCCGATGTTTTCGCCGGCGACGCTCACCGCGCCGCGCGTCGGGCGGTCGAGGCCGCCGAGGAGGTTGAGCAGCGTGCTCTTGCCGGAGCCCGACGGGCCCATCAACGCGAGGAACTCGCCCGCGGGCACGTGCAGGTTCAGGTTCGAGAGCACGTGGATCTCCTCCGAGCCGCGGTGGAAGATTTTTTCCACGCCGTCGACGCGCACCAGCGCGCCGTTGTTCGCAGTTGCTTCGCTCATAATTTTTTCTCCGTCACGTTGGCGCCGTCGGTCAGCCCCGCCGGGGCCTCGACGACGACGCGTTCACCGGCGCCGATGCCGGCGCTCAATTCGGTTTCTCCCGTGCGCGTGCCGGCGACCGTCACGGCGCGGCGTTCGAGGCGTCCGCTCGCGACGACGAACACGACATCGCGTCCGCCTTCCTGCCGCAGCGCGGCGGCGGGCACGACGACGTTGCGCGCGGTCGGGCCGGCGCTCGCGGCGGCGGTGGCGCCAGCGGCGGTTTCGCGAAACGCGACTTTCACGGACATTTCCGGGAGGATGCGCGCGTCGGGTTGGTCGAAGCCGACGCGGACGCGCACGGTGGATTTCTGGCGGTCGGCCGTCGGGATGATGGCGATGACCTTGCAGGGAATTTTCCAATCGGCGTAGGCATCGAGCGTGGCCTCGACGGGCTGGCCAGGCGCGACGCGGTTGATGTAGCTCTCGTTGACGTCGATTTCGATCTCGAGCGAATCCATGTCGACGATCGTGCAGATGCCGGTGCGCGTGAAACCGCCCGACGACATCGGCGAAATCATCTCGCCTGGCTGCGCGTTCTTCGAGGTGACGATGCCGGCGAACGGCGCGCGGATGACGGTGTCGTCGAGCTGCTGTTGCCAGAGCGCGACGCCGCGTTCGGCGACGGTGATTTCGGTGGCGAGCTGCGCGAGGCGCGCGTTGAGGGCTTTCGTCGTCGACTCGGCGCGATCGTAGTCGGCGGTGGTGGCGACGCCGCGCGAGACGAGCTGCTGCTGACGCGTCTGCTCGCGCTCGGCCTCGCCGACGCGCACGCGCGTTTCCTCGAGCGCGCTTTTCGCGGCGTCGAGCTGGGCGTGGGCGAGTTGGAGCGAGGCGCGGGTGTTGGCGTCGTCGAGGCGGGCGAGGAGCTGGCCGGCGGTGACCTTGACGCCTTCCTCGATGAGCACTTCGACGACTTTGCCGGTGATCTTCGAGGAGACAGTGGCCTCGCGACGCGCGGTGACGTAGCCGGAAGCGTTGAGCACGGTGCGCACGGCGCCCGGGCCGGCGGCGGCGACTTCGCGCGCGGCGACGGTGCGGACTTCGGGCGCCTTCGGACGCGCGAGCCACCACGCGATGGCGGCGACGACGGCAAGCGCCGCGATACCGACGATCAACGGGCCGGTGCGGCGCGGTGCCGCGGGGTTTTTGTCCCGGTGAATGCGCAAGTCTTCCAAGCGAGGCTGCGGTGCGCTCATGCGAGGCTCATGGATGCCGAGTTGCTGCGATCCGGTCAACGGCGTTGCTTGCGCCAGAAGTCATGGTCGCAGCCGGAAGTCATGGGGGGACGTCCGGGCGACGGGGCGCGGGAGGCTATTCGTTGCGGAGCAGGCGGCGCACGTCGTCGTGGTTGCCCGCGAGGACGATTTCGAGGCCATCGAGGCTGATGCGGTAAACGATGCGCAGATCCAGGCCGGCACGGCACTCGAAATAACCGGAATGCAGGCGGCGAATCGAAAGGCCGGTGTGTTGATGCGGCGCGCCCCAGATCTTTTGGAGGCGAATCAAGGCGTCCTCGACGCGCGCGTGTTCCTCGTCGCTCAGCTTCTGGAGCGATTTGAGAAAGCGTTTCGAAAGGCGCAGCTCAACCGGCACGGCGCTTGGGCAGCTTGCCGCTGAATACGGTCATGCGGCCGGATTTCCGCTCGCGGGCGATTTCGGCATCGGTGCGCGCGGCGAAGCCCGCCAGTTGTTCGGGCGTGGCTCCGTATTCGTGCTGCGCGTAGTCGGCGGCCTGGATTGGCACGGGGCGCAGGGCGAAAACGTCGGCGCCGTAGACGATGCCGATCTCCTGCCCGTTCTTGGCGGCCTTGAGCCAGTGCGTGAGGTTCTTGCGAGCTTCGGTGGCCGTGAGCGTCTTCATAAAGCCGATAAGAAGCCGATAACGAGACGTGTCAAGCGGCGCGCTCGCGCTTGAGGGCGAAGGCGGTCCAGAGCGCGCCGGCGAAGTCGACGAGGCCGACGAGGTTCAGCTCGCGCGGCGCGAGCTTCAGGATGACGAGCGTGCCGAAGAGCCCGAAAACCGCGAAGCGCATGAACACCGACGCGCGGATGAGCGGCAGGAGATTCGCGCGCGCCGCGACGAAGTAGTAGCACGCGAGCACGAGCGCCAACACCCCCACGATGCGCGGCCAGAAATCCTGCGCCGGCGGGAGACGGAGCAACTCGAGCACGGAATCCGGCGCGAGCGCCAACCCGAGCCCGACGAGCAGGAGATATAGGCCAAAGACGAGGACGGTGCGGGCGGAGGTCATGCGGGGAAGACGTTTAACACAGAGGACGCAGAGGACACGGAGGAAATCGCGATTGAGGCGCGTGCCGCGGGCGGGCGGGCGGGAAGCAATGAACCACGGATTGCTCGGATAACACGGATGAACCTGACAGCGTGATCCGTGCGATCCGTGGTTAAAGATCGGCGTCGAGCGCGGCGCGCGTCGGAAGCCAGTCAAGAGTCAACCCACGATCCCTTCGAGTCCCCTTCCATGCGTGCGACTTCGGAAGTGAAGTCCGTTTTGGTTCGATTCCAAAATGGACCGCTAGTGACGCGGGCTTCGGTGACGTGAAAAGGCAAGGGAGGAACTATTTTGGCTGAGGCTGCTGATGTTGCGAGGCGGTCTTCGATGTTGCGCAGAAGTTCGCGGCTGGTGGCGAAGGCGATTTCGGCATCCCGCATCGCGGCGGAGACGTGGGAGTGTTGAGCTTCGTTCATCTGCGTTTCGGCCTTCTGCGTGCGGGCGATCAGTTCGGCTCTTTTGTCGCGAAGGAGTCGCATCGCGTCCTCGTTGGCGTCCAAGTGAAAATCGCGCTGGGTCCTGATGACCTCCGAGTAGAGACGTTCGACGACGAGTCGTGCTGCGACGGGATCAGAGTGATTGGAGCTGATCGAAAGGAGCTGTCGGTCATCACGGCTTGTTTCGACGTGCACTCCGCTGAAAGGGGTGAGGCCTGTTTGGAAGAAGTTATTCCCGAATATGCGACGGAGTTCGTCAGGGGAGAATGTGGCCATTGTGCGCTCACTGATTTTGCTGCTGCTGAGCATTCTCGCGTAAGTTTGAGGGTCCGGTCCGCCACAGTGTAGTGAGCCGTCGAAAACCGCGGGATCATCGTTCTCGAATTGGATAACAATGCGCGCTTCGCAGGTGCCTTGGAGGCTATGAAGAGCTTTGCGCCCGTGTGAGCCGCTGAGCCAGATCGCGCCGGCGATGGCCACAAGGGCGGCGGCGAGAGCTATTGCGGAGAAAATGAGGAGCCGTTTCATATTTAAGCAAAGTAGAATTGGCCCGTGCCGTAGATGTGCATGAAAAAAGCGCGGGTGGGAAGCCGCGCCTTGCTGGAGAGGAGAGTTGGACGTGAGGCTTACTTCATGAATGCGCTCACGAACTCGTGCACGGGCATCGTCTCGAGTTTTGTGCGGTCGGCGAAGAGGGCCATGAGCTGCGCGGCCTTGTCCTTGCCGTAGTGGGCGGTGAAGGCGTCGCGGGCTTTTTGTTGGAGGACGGGGATGCCTTCCTTCCGGCGGCGGCGGTGGCCGAGGGGGTAGTGGACTTCGATGTGCTCGGTATGGGTGCCGTCGCGGAAGAAGACTTGGATCGCGTTGGCGATGGAGCGCTTCTCCGGGTCGAGGTAGTCGCGGCTGTATTGCTTGTCCTCGGTGACGACCATCTTCGCGCGGAGGGCGTCGATGCGCGGGTCGGCGGCGATTTTGTCCTCGTAGTGGTCGGCGGTGAGTTCGCCGAAGATCAGGCCGATGGCGGCCATGTATTGGAGGCAGTGGTCGCGGTCGGCCGGGTTGTGGAGCGGGCCGGTCTTGTCGATGATGCGGATGGCCGACTCGTGCGTCGTCATCTCGATGCGCTCGATCTGGTCGAGGCGGTCGCGAACTTCGGGGTGGAGTTGGAGGGCGCACTCGACGGCGGTCTGCGCGTGGAATTCGGCGGGGAAGGAGATTTTGAAGAGGACGTGCTCCATCACGTAGCTGCCGAGCGGGCGCGCGAGTTTCACCGGGTTGCCTTTGAAGGAGACGTCTTGAAAGCCCCAGGTCTTGGCGGTGAGGACGGAGGGGTAACCCATTTCGCCGGTGAGCGCGATGAGGGCGAGGCGGACGGCGCGGCTGGTGGCGTCGCCGGCGGCCCACGATTTGCGCGAGCCGGTGTTGGGCGCGTGGCGGTAAGTGCGCAGCGCGGAGCCGTCGAGCCAGGCGTGCGAAATGGCGTTGATGACTTGGTCGCGCGTGCCGCCGAGCATCGCGGCGGTGACGGCGGTGGAGGCGACGCGGACGAGGAGGACGTGATCGAGGCCGACGCGGTTGAAGGAGTTGGCGAGGGCGAGGACGCCTTGGATTTCGTGGGCTTTGATCATGAAGGTCAGGAGGTCCCTGACCTTCAGTTGAGAGTTGAGAGCTGAGAGCTGAGAGCCGAACGCAGCCGGCTGGACGCCGGCCGCAAGATTGCGACTGATCCAGTCGGATGTCGCGAGAATCGCTCCGAGATTATCCGAGGGGTGGCCCCATTCGGCGGCGAGCCAGGTGTCGTTGAAGTCGAGCCAGCGGACGATCGCGCCGATGTTGAACGCGGCTTGCACGGGATCGAGTTCGTAGCTGGTGCCGGGGACGCGCGCGCCGTTGACGATCGCCGTGCCGGGGACGACGGGGCCGAGGAGCTTCGTGCACGCCGGGTAGGCGAGGGCCATGATGCCGCACGCGAGCGTGTCGGCGAGGCACCAGCGCGCGGTGTCGTAGGCTTCGTCGCTGGCGATCTGCGCGTTGAGCGCGTAGTCGGCGAGGTCGACGAGGAGTTGGTCGGGAGCGGGGCGGACGTTGGAGATGTGGGAGGACACGGGACGGGAAAGTAGCGAGTAGTGAGTAGCGGGTAGCGAGTAGGCGGGGAGCGTTTGCGCGAACAGCGGATTCCCTCCTCTTTCTCTTAATCTTTCTCTTTCTCCTGCTGGCGACTCGGTGCGGGGAGAAAGATTAAGAGAAAGAGGAAAGAGATTAGGCGCGTTGCGCCAGCGGCGGGAGCGGGCGGTCGGCGGGGCCGGTGTAGTTGGCTGACGGGCGGATGATTTTGCCGTCGGCGCGTTGCTCGATCACGTGCGCGGCCCAGCCGGCGGTGCGGGCGATGACGAAGAGCGGCGTGAACATCGCGGTGGGCACGCCCATCTCGTGGTAGGCGACGGCGCTGAACCAATCGAGGTTGGGAAACATTTTTTTCTCGGACCACATCACCTGCTCGATGCGCTCGGCGACTTGGAAGCGCGTGAGCGTGCCGGCTTCGGTGCAGAGTTCGCGGGCGATTTCCTTGATGATGGCGTTGCGCGGATCGCTGACGGTGTAGACCGGGTGACCGAAGCCGATGACGATTTCCTTGCGCGCCAGTCGGACGCGGAGGTCGGCCTCGGCTTCGTCGGGCGTGCGGTAGCGGCGCTGGATTTCGAAGGCGACTTCGTTGGCGCCGCCGTGTTTCGGGCCGCGGAGGGCGCCGATGGCGCCGGTGACGCAGCCGTAGAGGCCGGAGCCGGTGCCGGCGATGACGCGCGCGGTGAACGTCGAGGCGTTGAACTCGTGTTCGGCGTAGAGGATCAGCGAGCGATCGAGCGCGCGGACGTGCGAGGGTTGCGGGGCGCGTTGGTGGAGCAGGCGGAGGAAATGTGCGGCGATCGTCGGGTCGTCGGTCTCGACGTCGATGCGTTTGCCGGTCGTGGCGAAGTGGTGCCAATAGAGCAGCATCGACGGGAAGCAGGCGATGAGCGTGTCGGCGATGCGGCGCGCGACGACGGGATCTTTCGGGCCGCTGCCGTCGGGCGCGGAGGGCTCGGTGTCCATCGCGCCGAGGGCGGAGCAGCCGGTGCGCAACACGCCCATCGGGTGCGAACGCGCGGGGAGTTGCTCGAGGATCGTGCGCAGCGGCGCGGAGAGGCCGCGGAGCGAGGCGAGGTGTTTTTGGTAAGCGGCGAGTTCGGCGCGGTTGGGCAGGCGCTCGTGGATGAGGAGGTGCGCGATCTCCTCGTAGGTCGCTTCGCGCGCGAGGTCGGCGATGTCGTAGCCGCGGTAATGCAGGTCGTTGCCCGAGTGGCCGACGGTGCAGATGGCGGTGTTGCCGGCGACGACGCCGGAGAGCGCGACGGATTTTTTGCCTTTCGGCGCGGGCGGTTGAGCGGAGGCGGGGGTATCGATGCTCATCGTGGAGTTATGTTTTCCGCGGATGGCGCGGATGGACGCGGATAGACTGATCCGCGAAATCCGCGTGATCCGCGGGGCTATCTCGTTTCCTTCGGCGGTGTGTAGCCGAGGGTGGTGTAGAGGTCGGAGCGGGTTTGCATTTTCGGCACGACGGCTTGCTGCGTGCCGTCGCGGCGGAGCGTGGTGTAGAAATCCTGCGCGGCGGCCGCGGCGGCGCGCGAGGCGCCGAGCGGGTAGAGCGCCATCGCGATGCCGGCGGAGCGGAGCTGGTCGACGGTGAACAGAGGCGTCTTGCCGAACTCGGTGAGGTTCGCGAGCACGGGCACGTCGATCGCGGCGGTGAACGCGCGGTAGTCGTCGAGCGTGTGCAGCGCTTCGGCGAAAATCATGTCGGCGCCGGCATCGACGTAGGCGTGGGCGCGGGTGATGGCGCCGGAGAGGCCTTCGTTCGCGGCGGCGTCGGTGCGGGCCATGACGACGAAGCTCGCGTCGGGTTTGCCGGAGACGGCGGCGCGGACGCGGTCGACCATTTCGCCGGTGGAGACGAGGTGTTTGCCGGGGAGGTGGCCGCAGACTTTCGCGGCGACCTGGTCTTCGATGTGGACGGCGGCGACGCCGGCGAGGGCGAGTTCGTGCACGGCCCCGGCGGGGTCGTCCCAACCGGTGTCGATGTCGACGAGCAGCGGCAGCGCGACGCGGCGCGCGATGCGGCGGGCGTCGATCAGGACGTCGGCGAGGGCGGTTTGGCCGATGTCGGGCCAGCCGTAGGAGTGGTTGGCGACGCCGGCGCCGGAGAGGTAGAGCGCGCGGAAGCCGGCCCGCTCGGCGAGCAGGGCGGCGTAGGCGTTGAGGGCGCCGGCGATTTGAAGCGGCGACTCGGCGGCGAGAGCGGCGCGGAAGTTTTGACCAGGCGTAGGCATGGACATGGCGGTGAAGACACGACGCGTGCGCGCGCCGTTGGGGTGGCTGGAACCTATGACACTGCTTTTCGCGCTGTCGAGGGCGGCGGGCGCGGGTGCAACGGGTTAGTTGCGAGCGTTATGAGGGGGTCTGTCGTGCTAAAGGTGCGGCGTGCGCGGCGGATTTCCCGGCTGGCGTTTCAGAACGGCGCCGGCGTGTCGTAGGAGGAGAGTGGCTTGCTGTCGCCGCTCCGGTCTGCGACGGTCGGCCGCCTCCACCATGCTGCTGCGTTCCGTTTTTCCGATCCTGATGCTCGCTGCGCCGCTCGCGTTGCGCGCGCAATCCGCGCCCGTCTCGCTCGAGGAGCGTCTCAATGCGCTCGAACAAAAAGTGCAGACGCTCTCGCGCGAAAACGCGGAGCTGCGCGACAAACTCGGACTGAAAAAAGACGCGCCCGCGCCGGTGCTCGCGAAGCCGTCGGGCAAGGAGACGAGCCTGAGCGTGGGCGGATTTCTGCAGGCGCAGGGCGAATTCGGCCGGGCGTCGGATACGCGGTTCGCGAGCGGCGGCGCGGCGGTGCGCGATCGGTTTTATTTTCGGCGGGCGCGCATCTTCGTCGCGGGCTCGTTCGCGGAGCAGTTCGACTTCAAGGCGGAGCTCGATCTCCAGGGCAACACGGTCGGTGCGTCGACCGGCAATCTCGCGCGCGGCAACGAAATTTTCGTCAACTGGCACCGCTACGAGGCGGCGAACGTGCGCTTCGGCCAGCTCAAGCCCGCGTTCGGCGCCGAGGCGCTCGTGGGCGACACGAAGACCGTGGCGATCGAGCGCACTCTCGCAAACGATCGCCTCGCAGACGGTCGCCAGATGTCGCTCGGCGTCGCGGGCACGTTTTTCGAGAAGCAACTCGGCTACTACGTCGTCGCGGCGAACGGCAACGGCGCGAACGTGAGCGCGAACGACAACTCGAAGTTTCAGAAATCCGCGCGCGTGACGTGGTCGCCGGCGCTGCCGAAGACGGCGGGCAAACTCACGCTCGGCGCGGACGGCTTGTGGACGACGGACGTCGCGGTCGCGAAGAACGATTTCGGTTTCACGGGAAATTCCTTCACCGGCAAACGCGCGATGAGCGGTCTCGACGCGCAGTGGAGCTGGCAGCGGCTGGACCTGAGCGCGGAGTGGCTGCGCGGGACGTTCGAGCCGGCTAACGCCACGCCGCGCGCGAAGCTGCATGCGGAAGGCTGGCAGGCGACGGCGGCGTTTTTCCTCGTCCCCGGGAAGCTGCAGGGCGTGCTGCGCTACGACGCGTTCGACCCGAACACAGCGATCGGCGGCAACACGTATCACACGACGCTCTTCGGCCTGAACTACCTCATCAAGGGCGACGATCTGCGGCTGATGATCGATTATCTCGACGGCCACGTGCCCGGCGCGGCGAACGACGGTGGACGGTTGTTGACGCGGTTGCAGGTCGTGTTCTGAGCGCGGCTCATTCAGAGGACCTCCCGCGAATGGCGCGAATTGTCGCGAATTCAGAGGGCAAGTCTCCCTCCCGTCCGCTTAATCGAGCGCACCGATCGATCGACCCAGAGATCGACGATTTTCATTCGCGCTAATTCGCGAAATTCGCGGGCGACCGCATGAGTCCGGCTGAGCACGGCTCGAGGCCCGGGTGCGGGCGTTCGCGCTTCAAATCCGGGTAAAACGGCGCGGCGGCGTGCCGCAACGGCAGCGGCGGCGGCGCGGTTCTGAAAATTTGGTTGGGCAGTCCAAATCAAATCTGTCCTCCTTGAGCGGATGAAAGTCGTGATACTTTGCGGTGGCAAAGGCACCCGGTTGCGCGAGGAAACCGAATACCGGCCGAAGCCCATGGTGCCGATCGGAGGCCAGCCGATCCTGTGGCACATCATGAAAATCTACGCGCACCACGGCTGCCGCGATTTCGTGCTCTGCCTCGGCTACAAGGGCGAGATGATCAAAGACTATTTCCGCAACTACCTGTGGAACACCTGCGACGTCACGCTCAGCCTCGGGCAGAACGATCGGTTGCAAGTGCACGACGGCCACGCCGAGGAAAACTGGACCGTGACGCTCGCGAACACCGGTGAAGACACGATGACTGCGGCGCGCGTGAAGCGCATCCAACGCTACATCCCCGCTGGCGAACCGTTCATGCTCACCTACGGCGACGGCTTGGCGACGATCGACCTCGCCGCGCTCACCGCCTCGCATCGGACGGCGGGGAAGGTTTGCACAATCTCGGCGGTGCACCCGGCCGGCCGCTTCGGCGCGCTGCGCATCGCCCGGGACGGAAAAATCCAGACGTTCATCGAGAAGCCTCAGTTCGAGCAGGCGCAGGTCAACGGCGGCTTCATGGTCTGCGAGCACAAATTGTTCGACTACCTCTCCGACGACCCGCACGTGATGCTCGAACAACAACCGATGCAGTCACTCGTGCGCGACGGGCAGTTGAACGCCTATCGTCACGAGGGCTTCTGGCAGCCGATGGACACCTATCAGGAAACGCAGCACCTCAATCGGCTCTGGGCGGAGGGCCGCGCGCCGTGGAAAGTCTGGTGA
The DNA here is from genome assembly GCA_016187945.1 of Opitutia bacterium. Lineage (GTDB taxonomy): Bacteria > Verrucomicrobiota > Verrucomicrobiia > Opitutales > Opitutaceae > Didemnitutus. Next base: position 149,282 of record JACPIT010000013.1, on the reverse strand, counting down.
ACGTTGCGAACCCAACTCGGGCGGCCTTCGGGGGCGCGTTCGCCGCGCGGCGCGTGCTCGTGACCGGACACACGGGATTCAAAGGCGCGTGGCTGTGCGAATGGCTGCTGGCTCTCGGCGCCGACGTCGCGGGCCTCGCGCTGCCGGCGTTGCCGACGCAGCCGGCTTTGTTCGAGCAACTGGGGCTCGCCGCGCGCGTGAGCGACCGGCGCGGAGACGTGCGCGATGCCGCCGCGGTGCGCGCGGCGATCGAGGCGGCGCAGCCGGAGTTTGTGTTCCACCTCGCGGCGCAGCCGCTCGTGCGGCGGTCGTATGCGGACCCGGTGGAGACGTTTTCGACGAACGTCATGGGCACGATCAACGTGCTCGAAGCCGTGCGCGCCGCGGGTCGTCCGTCCACCGTGGTCGTGGCGACGACCGACAAGGTCTACGAAAATCACGGCCGGCCGCATCGCTACCGCGAAGACGAGCCGCTCGGCGGGCACGATCCCTACAGCGCTTCGAAGGCGGCGGCGGAGATGGCAGTGGCCGCTTACCGTCGCTCGTATTTTGCGACGGCGGACTCGCCGGTGCGAGTCGTCGCCGCGCGCGCCGGCAACGTCGTCGGCGGGGGCGATTGGGCGCTCGATCGCATCGTGCCCGACTGCGTGCGGGCGTTGCAGCGCGCCGCGCCGGTGGCGGTGCGCAATCCGCACGCTACGCGCCCCTGGCAGCACGTGCTCGAGCCGCTCGCGGGTTATCTCTGGCTTGCGGCACGATTGCGCGGCGTCGGAGCGGACGGGGGCGATTGGGCGGCGTTCAACTTCGGCCCGGAAGCCGACGCGGCGCGTCCAGTAGCCGCGCTGGTTGCGGAATTCTTGAAACACTGGCCGGGGCGCGCGGAGGAACGCAGTGAACCCGGCGCGGTGCACGAGGCGGCGCAGCTCGGCTTGGACGTCGAGCGGGCGCGACGCGTCCTCGGGTGGCGACCGGTGTGGGATTTTGAAACGACGATCGCGCACACGGCGGCGTGGTATCGCGAGGTCGCCGCGGAGCCATCCGCCGCCGGGACGGCGACGCGCCGGCAGATCGACGAGTATGTCGAAGCGGCGCGCAGTAACCGCGTGGAGTGGGCTCATGACTAAACCGTCCGCCGAAGCGCTCAAAGCCGAGATCCTGCGACTCACGCGGGAATTCGCCGCACTCCAGCACGGCGCGAATCGCCCGAGCGAGGAGAACGACGCGCCGTTCGTGCCCGGGACGACTCCGGTGCCCTACGCGGCGCGCGTGTTCGACGCCGAGGAAGTGACGGCGGCGGTCGGCTCCGCGCTCGATTTCTGGCTGACGCTCGGCCCCGAAGGCGAGGCATTCGAGCGGGAGTTCGCCGCCGGCTTGGGCGTGAAGCACACGTTGCTCGTGAACTCCGGCTCGTCGGCCAATCTCGTTGCCGTCGCCACGCTGACTTCGCCGAAGCTGCCCGCCGCGCGACGACTCCTGCCGGACGACGAGGTGATCACGGTGGCGGCCGGTTTTCCGACTACGGTGGCGCCGATCATTCAATGCGGTGCGGTGCCGGTGTTCATCGACAACGATCCCGTCACCGGCAACGTGCGCGTCGACCAACTCGAATCGGCCTTCGCCGCCGGCCGCACAAAAGCGGTGATGATGGCCCACACGCTGGGCAATCCGTTCGACCTCGGCGCGGTGCTGGAGTTTTGCCGGCGGCACGACTTGTGGCTGATCGAGGACAACTGCGACGCGCTCGGGTCGACCTACTCGCTCCCGCGCGAGCGCGCGCAGGCGCTGGGTTTCTCGGAGAACTCGCCTGGGCTGCCGTCGGACGGCGTGCACATCACGCGCTACACCGGAACTTGGGGCGATCTCTCGACGCAGTCGTTTTATCCGCCGCATCACCTGACGATGGGCGAAGGTGGTGCGGTCAACATCGTGCAGCGTCCGCCACTGAAGACCTACGCGGAGAGCTTCCGCGACTGGGGGCGCGACTGCTGGTGCGCGAGCGGCAAGGACGACACGTGCGGCAAGCGTTTCCAGTGGCAGCTCGGCGAACTGCCGCGCGGCTACGACCACAAATACATCTACAGCCATCTCGGCTATAACCTGAAACCGCTCGACCTGCAGGCGGCGATCGGGCGCGCGCAATTGCGGAAGCTGCCCGGCTTCACGATCGCGCGGAAGCGGCACTGGCAGGCGCTCCGCGACGGGCTCGCGGACTTGGAGGGATTTTTCGAGTTCACGCTGCCGACGCACGCGCGCCGCTGGCAGCGCGGCGAGTTCGAATGGGACGACAGTGGCGCGCGCGCCGACCCGAGCTGGTTCGGTTTCATGCTGCGGGTGCGCGCGGACGCGCCGTTCACGAGCACCGACCTCGCGCGGCACCTCGACGCGCGGAAGATCGGGCATCGCCGGCTGTTCGGCGGAAATCTGCTGCGGCAACCGGCCTTCGTGCAGTTGCGTCGGGAGCGCCCGCAGGCGCTGCGCGTTGCCGGCGAAATGACCGGTGCCGACGAGTTGATGGAGCGCGCGCTGTTCCTCGGCACTTTCCCCGGCCTGACGCCGGCGATGCTCGCCTACGAACTCGAAGTGCTGCACGAGTTCGTCCGCTCCCGGCCATGACCGCGCCGCTGCCACCGCTGCCCGACGAGGATCTCGAGCACGTGCTGGCGCACACTCGCGAACTCTGGCGCGGCGCGGCTGGCGCGCGGTTCTTCATCACCGGCGGCACGGGTTTCTTCGGCATGTGGCTGCTGGAGAGTTTCGCGCGGGCGAACGACACGTGGCGGCTCGGGATGCGGGCGACGGTGTTGTCGCGGAGCCCGGAAGCATTCGCGCGCAAAGCGCCGCATCTGGCGACGCGCGGCGATTTGGAATTTGTCGCCGGCGACGTGAAATCGTTTCCGTTCCCGATCGGCCGGTTCCCTTACGTCGTCCACGCCGCGGGCGACACCGTCGTCGCGCCGGCCGGCGCCGATCCCGAACCGGTCAGGTCCGCCATTGTTGACGGCACACGCCGCGTGTTGGATTTCGCCGCGCAAACCGGTGCGCGCAAATTTCTCCTGACGAGTTCCGGTGCGGTATATGGCGTCCAGCCCGTGGAGGTGACGCATATTCCAGAGGAGATGCCGGCGTGTCCGGTCACGGGTTACGGCCAGGGAAAGTTGGCCGGCGAGGAGTTGTGCCGCGAACGCGCGTCCGCTGGCGGATTCGAAGTGAAGATCGCCCGCTGTTTCGCCTTCGTCGGCCCGCACCTCCCGCTCGACGCGCATTTTGCCGTTGGCAATTTCATTGGCGATGCGCTGTGCGGCGGGCCGATCCAGGTGGCGGGTGACGGCACGCCGCAGCGCAGCTATCTATATGCTGCTGACCTGGCGGTGTGGCTCTGGACGTTGCTGTTCCGCGCGGAAAACGGCCGAGCCTACAACGTGGGTTCCGGCGACGCGCTGACGATCGCCGAGACGGCAGATCGCGTGCGCGCGACGATCGCGCCGGGCGCGACGATCAGGATCGCGCGACACGCAGTGCCTGGAGCAGTGCCGATGCGTTATGTGCCGTCGGTGCGTCGCGCCGGACAGGAATTGGGGCTGCAAGCGCGGATTCCCCTCGACGATGCGCTCAGACGCACGGCGGCCTGGCACCGGTAAAAACGACGTTTTAAGACCGCGCCGGACCCGGTGTGCCGGTTATTCCCCTTGTCCTGTCCGTGCGGATTGGGAATTAATGGCCTGTCGTCTGGCTGCCGGACGAAAAGTCCCACAAGCCCATGACCGCTGGTCGAAAAAAGATGAACCTCGGCGCCCTGCGCCAATTGAAGAGCAAGGGTATCCCGGCCTCCGCGATCACGGCCTACGACTACCCTTCGGCGGTTTTCGCCGATGAAGCCGGCATGGACTGGATCCTGGTGGGGGATAGCGGCGGCATGACGATGCTCGGCTACAAGAACACTCTTCCGGTGACGATGGATGAGATGCTCCAGTTTTCGAAGGCGGTCGCGCGCGGCGTCAAGACGGCGATGCTGATCGGCGACATGCCCTTCATGTCATACCAGCTTTCCAACGAATCGGCGGTGCTCAATGCTAGCCGCTTTCTGGCCGAGGGCGGTTGCGAGGCGGTGAAACTCGAGGGCGGTATTGCGGTGTGCGGACGCATCAAGGCAATCGTGGATGCCGGCATCGCGGTCATGGGGCACCTCGGCCTGACGCCGCAAAGCATCTCGCTGCAGGGGGGCTACAAGGTTTACGGCAAGAATCTCAAGGAATACGACAGCCTGCTGGCCGACGCGATGGCCGTCGAGGAGGCTGGTGCGTCGTTCCTGCTGCTCGAAGCCATGCCCGATGAGCCGGCCGGCATGATCCGCGACGCCCTGTCCATCCCGGTCTACGGCATTGGCGCGGGTGGCAAACTCGACGGCCAACTGCTCATCATGCACGACGTGCTCGGCACGTTCGTGGGCGACATCGAGCCGAAGTTCGCCAAACGCTATCTCGAAGGTCGCAGGCTGATCACCGAGGCGCTGCGAAGCTACGCGGCCGAGGTCAGGTCCGGCGCCTTTCCGGCAAAGGACCATCTCTACCCGATCGCTCCCGAGGCCTTGGCCGAGATCGTTGCGAAGCACGGGAAGAAGTAAGCCCATCCGCTATGGCCACGATTCGCGTTGGCGATTTCATCGCCGAATTTCTGGAGCAAAAGGGAGTGGACTGCGCCTTCATGCTTTCGGGCGGCGGCATGATGCATCTACAGGACGCCCTCAGTCGGCGCAAGAAGCTCAAGTATATCTGTAACCACCACGAGCAGGCGTGCACCTTCGCGGCGGAGGCTTATGGCCGCCAGCGCGAGTCCATTGGGGTGTGCTACGCCACCAGCGGCCCGGGCGCTTCCAACACCATCACCGGAATCGTCAGCGCCTACCAGGATTCGTCGCCGCTGATCGTTATCGCCGGCCAAGCGAAGGTGTCCGACACGATCCGGGGCACGGGCCAGGTGGGGCTCCGACAGTTGGGCACTTTCGAAATCGACATGGTGCCGATCGTCCAGTCCGTCACCAAGTATGCGGTTTTCCTGAAGGATCCGCAACGGGTCCGCTTCGAGCTGGAGAAGGCCTATCACCTCGCCACGACCGGTCGTCCCGGCCCGGTTTACTTCGAAGTGCCGGTGGACGTGCAGGGCGCGCCGATCGACCCCGCCACGCTTCGCCCTTGGGATGAGACACCGCCGGCGGTGCCGGTCGCGAGCCGGACCGAGGTCGGCGAGGTGCTGGATCTCCTGCTGGCGGCGCAACGACCGCTCATCTTCGCTGGCCACGGTATCCGCTGCGCCAAGGAAGCGGCTGGATTTTTGCGGCTGGTCGAGAAGCTCGGCATCCCGGTCGTTACGACGCCGATGGCGGCCGACCTGATCCCGCACGACCATCCGCTCTACATCGGCCACCCCGGAGTCAAAGGCGACCGCGCAGGGAATTTCAGCATCCAGACGGCAGACGTCGTGTTGATCGTCGGCTCGAGCGTGCGGGCACAGATGACAGGCTACGAACTCGCGGACTTCGCGCCCGCCGCGCGGAAAATCCACGTGGATCCCGACCAGCCCGTCCTCGACAGCACCCGGGTGGGCATCCAGACGAAGATCCGGTCCTGCGTCGGCGCCTTCATTCGCGCGGCGAACGAGATCGCGACCACGCGCGACCTCCGGTTCGGAGGCGCGGCATGGACGGCGCGCACGCAGCGGTGGAAAAAGACCTACCCGGTGGCGGCCGAGGCGCATCGGCGCGGCGATGACGACCTGAATTATTACGACGTGATCGACCAGCTCTCCGATGCGTGTCGGGGCGAGGAGACCATCATCGCCGACGCCGGCTGCGCGTTCTTCATCACGGGCCAGGCGTTTCGCAGCAAGCCCGGCCAGCGGCTGATCTTCAGCGGCGCGCTGGCCCAGATGGGCTACACGTTGCCGGCGGTAACGGGTGCCTGCTTGGGCGCTCCCGGGCGCACGATCGTGGGCATCACGGGCGACGGCTCCTTGCAGACGAACATCCACGAACTCGGGGTGATCGTGCACCACAAGCTGAACGCCAAGATTCTCGTCATTAACAACCACGGCTACTCGTGCATCGCCAACACCCAGCGGAATTATTTCGGCGGGCATTACTCCGGCACCACCGTGAAATCCGGCCTGAGTTTCCCGGACCTGCCGAAGCTGTGCGCGGCCTACGGATTGCCCCACTTGACGACGGCGAAACGGAGCGAACTGAGCGGCCTGATGCAGCGGTTCCTCGCGCACGAGGGTCCGGTGCTGTGCGAGGTATTCACCGGCGAGCAACAGGACTTCGTGCCCTGTGTGACCTCGGTGCGGCTCGAGGACGGCCGGATGCAGTCCAAGCCGCTGCACGAGATGTATCCCCTCCTTTCGCCGGAACAGCTAGCGCAGGAAATGCGCTGAGCCGGCCGGGTCGCGCAGTTCAGAAGTTTAGGCGCTCGCGCTCGACGACGAGCGGACGCTTCGTGACCTTGGTGTGGATCGCGCCGATGTATTCGCCGAGCACGCCGATGAAGAAGAGCTGCACCGAGCCGATGAAGAACAACCCGACCACAATCGGCGCGAGTCCGAGCTGAAAACTTTCCCAGTTTAGCAGCTTGTAGATCAAGTAGCCGAGGCTCACTCCAAAGCAGAAGAGCGCCATCGTGAACCCGGCGATCGTCGCGAGGCGCAGCGGCACCTTCGTGTGATTGGTGAAGCCGAGCATCGCGATGTCGTAGAGCGTGTAGAAATTGTTCTTCGAAAAACCGCGTTTGCGGCGGGGCTGCACGAACGGCACACGGGTGACGGGAAGTCCGATCTCGGAAATCTGCCCGCGCAGATACGGATAAGGATCCTCGCTCGCGCGCAGGTATTCGACGAGCCGCCGGTCGTAGAGGCCGAAACCGGTGAAGTTGCGCAGCAGGTCGACATCGGCGAGCCGCGCGACGAGGCGGTAGTAGATTTTGCGGACGAGGAAAAACAGCGGGGATTCCTCGCTCTCGTTTTTCACCGCGGCGACGACCTGCGCGCCCTTTTCCCATAGCGGAATGAACTGCTCGATCAACTCGGGCGGATCCTGGAGGTCGGAGGCGAGGAAGATCACCGCGTCGCCCGGCGCCTGCAGGATGCCATGGTAGGGCGAGCGGATGTGGCCGAAGTTGCGGGCGTTGAAAATGACCTTCAGGCGCGGCTCGGCGGCGGCGGCTGCACGCAGGATTTTTTCCGAGTCGTCGGTGGAAGCGTTGTCGATGAGGAGCACGTTCCACTGGAAGTCGGGAAAGCGGGCGGTCACGGCCCAAACGCGGCGCAGAAACTCGGGGAGATTGGACGCCTCGTTGTAGCAGCCGCTGACGATCGTGAGATGCTTCATGGGGACACAGCCGGGAGCGGGATGCCGCCTTTCGGGACGCCGGCGGCTTCGAGGAGTTCGATCGGCGCGGCGAGTTCCAGCGCGTTCTCATGATAATAGAGCAGCGGCGCGTAGCGAGCCTTGCGGTAGAACTCGTCGACGATCTCCCAGTGGGCGTTATGGACAATTACGAGCGGGCGCACGGCGTGGATATAGCTCCAGCGACGCTGTTCGGAAACGGCGTCGATCAGCCCCGGCCAGGCCACGAACAGCGGCGTCGGATTTTCGAGATTGGGCACGAGGCACAGCGGCAACGGATCGCCGGAAACGACGACGGCGGAAAGATCGGGGCGATGGACCACCACGCGCTTGATCGCTGCCGTGATGGCCTGAAAATAACGGGCATCGACCGGTTGCACACGCATGCCGCGCAAGACAGCGGGCTCGGTCAACCTCACCCACGGGCTGCGGATGGCGTGGACCTCCGCCCGCACTTTGCGAACGAATGCCGGCACGAGCAGCACGGCGAGAGCGGCGGCGACGACGCCCGGCCGCCAGGGAAGGCACTTCCCAAACGCCGCCGCCGCCACACCGATGCCCGGCGCCATTGCCCACAGCGCATGCCACGGATCGGCGAGCGGAAAATACTGCGGCAGCGAGGTGAGGGCGAAGCCTCCAGCCGCGGCCAGCACGAAGTCGTTACTGCCGGCCTTGGCGCGAAAACAGCGGACCGTGGCGACGATCGCCTGGATGACGATCGCCAGCGGCACGAGCACCGCCCAACTGCCCTGGCGCGCGACGAAAAGCGCGAAAAGCACGTCGCGTTTCCACAGCAACAGGCCGACAAACCCGATGGCTGCGACCACGGCAATCCGACGGACGCTCGGGCGGTCGCTGCGATGCCAGTGCGCCGACGCAGCGCCCGTTGCGATCGCCAGCAGAAGCAGCGCGATGCTCTCCGGTGCGGGGAAAAACACCCGCCAGGTGACCGGCGCGGCGTGGCCGGTGGTGCTTTGCGCCCACTTCCCAGGCCACACGAAATTCTGATACCACCAATCGCCGCCAGCGCCGTTGAGCAGAATGCCGCCGAGCATGGCCAGGTTGATCGCCGTGAAAGCTACCAAAGCGGGCAACACGGTGCATTTGACTGTCTCGGGGGAGGGACGGCCGCGCAGCCAACTCAGGCACAGCCCACAGATCACGAGGCCACCGGCCATTGTTACGCCGACCGGCATTCGACACCAAAACACGCACGCGCAAGCTGTCCCCAGCGCGGCGCTCCAGCCGACAGAACGCTCGCCCCGCACGAGACGCAGCAACGCGAGCAAACCGATGGCTTGAAAGAGCAGCGCGACGACCGACGACCATGGCAGCAGTGCCGTAACGCCGCCGGCCCAAATCCGTTCGTAGACCGGCAACAAAACAAAGAAAAGCACACTGGCGAAGATCGTGAGCGACAACGGCAGGAAGGTGCGCCACGCCAAAAACAGGAAAAACAGCGCCATTCCGTAGACCGCGATCGTGAACCATTTCAACGCGAGCAACGTCGGCGAAAACCACAGCACCACGGCATGCAAATAAGTCGTCAGCGCGCCATATTGGCTGAATGTGTCGCGAAAGAGAACTTGGCCCGAAAGCACATCCAGCGCGGGCTTCAGCATCACGCCGTCATGATGCGTGTCGATGCCCATGCTCGCAGCGGGCCAGGTCGCGGCCACGAACAGCAAAGCGACCGAACTCGCACAAACGAGATCGCGATGTTTCATATCAGCGCCGTTCTGCGAGGCGGCAAAGAGCATCGCGACGAAACGGCGGAGCGTTGGGGCGGAAGGGACACGCGAGGTAGTTCAGCGATGCACGGAGCGCCCGCCAAACCACGCACAGCGTCTCCGGGGAAGGCCGCGGCGGTCAAGGACGATGGAGACCGCGCCGCGCCGAGAACGCACGGCCGCGCGATGGAGCGCGCAGTTTCACAAGAAACTGACGGCGCGGCCGCGCCGAAGTCGGCCGTCCGGCGCTGAAGCTCCGGACGGCAGCCTCCGCAGTCTTGCTCGCTCCGGTTTACCGCGAGCGTCCGCCCTCGCGGAGGCTTCGGCGGACACCTTTCTCCCGCCTCGCGAAAAAATATGGTGCCCGGGGCGGGACTCGAACCCGCACTTCCTTGCGAAAAGGGGATTTTAAGTCCCCTGCGTCTACCATTCCGCCACCCGGGCGCTGCGGGCAGACTTTGCAAATCGCGATGGGAGGCCAGCAAATCTTCGTCGTTCCTCGCTCGGGAATCGCCTTGCGCGCGCTCGCGCCAGCGGGCACAGGTGTCGCTCCGCGCATGAAAATCGGTTTCCTCGGTGGCTCCTTCGACCCCGTGCATTTCGGCCACCTGATCGCCGCTCAGGACGTGCTGGAGCAATTCCATCTCGACCGGCTGATCCTCGTGCCGGCCGCGCAGGCGCCGTTGAAGCCGAGCGATGTGCAATCGACCTCCGAGGATCGGCTGGCGATGCTGCGCGCCGCGATCGAGTGGGACCACCGCCTGGAAATTTCAGACTACGAGCTGAACAAGGGCGGCATCAGCTACACGATCGACTCCGTGCGGCATTTCCAGGCGATGTTCCCGCGCGACCAGCTCTACTGGATCATCGGCGGCGATCAGTTGCCGCTGCTGCACAAGTGGAAGGACATCGACGAACTGGCCAAGCTTATCGAGTTCATCTTCCTCGAGCGGCCGAAGCATCCCGCCAAGCCGCACCCGGAAATCCCGGGCCTCGTGCTGCATCGTTGTGACGGCCATCTCATCGAGATCAGCTCGAGCGAGCTTCGCGGGCGCATCCAGCGCGGCCTGTCGCTGAATTATTTTTGCCCGCAGAAAGTCATCGCCTACATCGAGGCGAAACGACTTTATCGCTGACGCCGCAATGACCACTCGCAAAACGAAGAAGCCCGCCGCCAGGAAGCCGGCGGCGCCGCGCAAGAAGACCACCGCCCCCCGCGCGCCCAAGCCCGCCGCGTCGAAAGCCGCCGCCTATCCGCGGCTCCTCACCCAGATCGTCCGCGCCCTGGACGCCAAGAAGGCCGAGAACGTCCAAGTGCTCCACGTCGGCGAATTGTCGAGCATCACCGATTTTCTGGTCGTCGGCACTGCGACTTCCGATCCGCACCTGCGCGCGTTGCGCGTCGAACTCGAGAAGGTTATCGACGCCGAAGGCGCGAAAATCCTCGGTATCGACACGAGCAAAGGCAGCGGTTGGACCGTGGTCGATGCGTTCGATGTGATGGTGCACCTCTTCACGCCGGAGAACCGCGAGAAGTATCGCCTCGAACTTTTGTGGCGCGACGCGCAGGTGGTGCCGCTCCCGGCGCTGCTCTAGCGCGCGGAACTTTACGTTTCCTTTGCAGTTGGGGCCTTGCCGCGGCCGACAGGGATGGCTTAGCTGCGCCCCGCTCGTCAGAGCCGTAAATCAAACCTCAGTCATACCATGAATAAAAACATCCGCGCCTCCAGGGGCTTCACGCTCGTTGAAATCATGATCGTCGTCGTCATCATCGGCCTGTTGGCCGCCATGGCGATCCCGGCGTTCCAGAAGGTCCGCGCTTCGTCGCAAGACAAAGCCGTGACGAACAACCTCCGCCAGATCTCGGCGGCCGCTGACCAATACTTCCTCGAGAAGGGCGTCAGCTCGGTGCAGTCGGTCGATCTCGTCGGCACGAACAGCACGCAATACATCAAGAACGTCACGCCGGTGGCCGGCGAAACGTATTCGGACGTCCTCCAGGGCAATGCCGTGACCGCGACGGGTGTCGCCGGCGCGCGCACCATCACCTACAGCAACTGATCCGACGTTCCCTCCGCTTCGAGACCGCTCCACCCCGGAGCGGTCTTTTTTTGGGAGTTCTCACGAACGCCGACTGAGCCGGCTCAGTCGATTGAATGACGATCTCCGCCGGAGCCCTCGTCGATTCCCGGTGACGGGCTTCGCAGGAGATTGCACAACCGCGCTGCGACGGAGTGCAGCGCGAGCGCGGCGCTGTCGGACTTCGCCGCACGGCGAGGGGAGGCAGGCGGCTCTGGATTTGGACTTGTTCCGAGCGGGTCTTTTCGGCCTAATATCCGTTATTCCGCGGACTTTTCGCGGAGTGATTAATAATCCAAAAATACACATGAATACCCAGAATCGTTCCACCAAGGGCTTCACCCTCGTTGAAATCATGATCGTCGTCGTCATCATCGGCCTGCTGGCCGCCATGGCGATCCCCGCGTTCCAGAAGGTTCGCGCCAGCTCGCAGGACAAGGCGGTCACGAACAATCTCCGCCAGATCTCGGCGGCGGCTGACCAATACTTCCTCGAGAAGGGCGTCAGCTCCGCCTCCTCGGCCGACCTCGTCGGCACGAACAGCACGCAATACATCAAAAATGTGTCGCGCGTGGCGGGCGAAACCTACTCGGACATCGTCCAAGGCCAGGCGGTGACGGCGACGGGCGTGGCTGGTGCGCGCACGATCACCTACAGCAATTAAGCGAAACTTTTAAGCATCCTAGCTTGCCAAGCCGTTCACTTCCGTGGACGGCTTTTTTATGCCCCAGTGGAAGTTCATTCTGCATGACCGGCGGGTCTGGCTGATCGGCGTCCTCGGCTGCGGCGCCTTGCTCGCCGGCAGGTGGCTGATCCCCTCGACGGCGGCCGTCGAAGTGGTGGCCAAGACGGGTTATTGGGTGATGTTGGCGGCCTTCGTGCTGTTCGTGCGGGCGCTCTGGGTGGTGGTGCGGCCGGTCGTCACTGGCTGGCGGCCCAGCCGGAGCGACTACGGAGCGGTGACCGTCGTCGTCTTGTGCGGCGGGGTGTGGCTCGCGCACGAGCGGCAAGGTTTCAAGATATTGGCGGACGAAGTGCTCCTGCTCGGCACGTCGATGGTGATGCACGAGGAGCGCGAGGTCGCCTATCCGGCGCGCGCGACCGACGTGCGCGGGCCGTTCGAGTTCACGCATCGCGTGGTCGATAAACGGCCGTTCTTCTTTCCGTTTCTGACGTCGCTGGTCCACGACGTCACTGGCTACCGCGCCGCGAATGCCTTTTATGTGAACACGGTGCTGGGGTTCGTGTTTCTCGGGTTGGTCTACCTGCTGGGCTGGCGCATCGCGCGCGAGCGGTGGGCGGGAATTTTTGCGGTGCTGCTGTTCGGCGGACTGCCGTTGATGGCGCAGCAGGCGGCGGGAGGAGGATTTGAATTGCTCAACCTCGTGATGCTGTCGGTCGTGCTGTTGCTGGCGTGGCGCTACGCGGACGCACCGGACGAGAGTTCGCTGGAAGCGCTTTGTCTGGCGGCCATCCTGCTGGCGTTTGCGCGCTACGAGTCGGTCCTCATGATTTTGCCGGTCGCCGGCGTGGTGCTGTGGGGTTGGAGCCGGGCGGGGCGAGTGATCCTGACATGGCCGGTCGTCATCGCTCCCGTTTTCCTGCTGCCGTATGTGCTGCAGAACCGGGTGTTCGAGGCCAATCAGTCGGCGTGGGAACTCGCCAGCAAGCCGGAGGCGGGGGTGCCGTTCGCTCTGCATTACGTGCCGGACAATCTCGGACACGCCCTCGGCTTTTTCTTCGATGTTTCCGGCTACCAACCGAACTCGGTCTTCTTCGGCGCGGTCGGCCTCGCCGCGCTGCCGTTTTTCGCGCTGCTGATTTCGCGGGCGCTGCGCGGCGGTCGGGCGACGCCGTCGGCAGATTGGGTGCTCGGCGTCGTCGCGGTAGGCTGGTTCGTGATCGGCGCGCTGCTCATGGCGTATTTCTGGGGGCAGTTCGACCATCCCGTGATCCGCCGGCTCAGCTTGCCGGTGCACCTGCTGATGGCGGTGGCCGCGGTGGCGGTGGGAGCGCGGATGTTCCGCTCCGCTCGCGGCTGGCAATGGGCGTGCGGCGCCGCGGTGCTGGCGTTGGTGCTGCAAGGCATCCCCTCGATGGCGCGCCAAGCCTACGCTTGGGAATACACTCCCGGGATCGAGATGGCGTGGCGGCAGAATTTTCTCCGCGAACATCCGCAGAAGGACTATCTCTTCATCGATCGCGATTCGGTCTTTTGGATCGTGAATCGCGTGCCGGCCACCGCCATCGCGCAGGCGGTCGCGCGCAAGGACGGCCTCGCCTATCACCTGCGCAACCGCAGCTTCGCCGCGATGTATGTCTTCCAGCGCTTCAACGTCGATCAGACGACCGGCGCGCTGACGATCGATCCCGCGGATGACATCGGTGTCGATTTCGAGTTGGAGCCGGTCGTGCAACGCCGAGTGGCGACGCTCCATCTCGCACGCATCAGCCGGATCACGGCGATTCGGGAGAAGGGCGCCGTCGTGGCTCACGACGGTGCCGCGCCGGTGACCGCGGGGCCAACGCTGACGAAAGAGGATCTCGAGAAAGCGAAGGCGCAATACCTCGAAAAGTGGATCAAGGAGCTGCCGTGATCACCGCGCCGGGCGATGAGCGCGATCGCCGGCCGACGCGACCGGACGAAGGCCGTCGCACTCCGGTGCGCTTGTTGCTGTTTGGTGCGGTGGCCGTGGTGTCGGTGTTTTTCGGTTTTCTCGCCCACACCGCCGCGGAAGCGGGCCAACTCGTGCAACGCTACGGCTACTACGCGATGGCGCTCGTGTTTGCCTGGGCGTTGCTCACCTGGTTCCGTCTGGCGCCGGCGTGGTGGCGGGAGCGGCCGGCGATGACGACGCGCGAGATCGCGGCGCTGGCGGCGATCGTGGTCGCGCTGACTGCCGTCGCGGTGCTGACGGCGCCGTATACCTACAAGGTGCTTTACGACGAGTTTGTGCTGCAGGCCACCGCGCAGAATCTCCACGAAGTGCGCGAAGTCGGCGCGATGACGCGAGGCTACGACGTCGAGGGAGCGTTTCGCGGCGTTGGCTCGTATCTCGACAAGCGCCCGATCTTTTTCGCGTTTCTCGTCTCGCTGCTGCATGATCTCACCGGCCTGCGCGAGGCCAACGCATTTGCGCTGAACACCGCGCTGATGCCGGCGATCCTCGCGCTGCTCTATTTCCTGGCGCGGCGGCTGATGACGCATGCGGCGGCGTGCGTGGCGGTGGTGTGTCTGGGCGCGTTTTCGCTTCTCGCCTACAACGCCACGGGAGCCGGCATGGAGATGATCAATCTCGCGATGCTGCTCTTCACGGTGTTGCTGGCGGCGTTCTACCTCGACGCGCCCGACGAGCCGCGCCTCGCGGCTCTGATTCTGGCGGCGGTGCTGCTGGCGCAGTCGCGCTACGAATCGGCGCTCTACATTTTGCCGACCGCATTGGTCGTGTTGGAAGGCTGGCGTCGCCAGTCGCGTCCGATCCTGCCCGCGGCGGCCGTGCTGGCGCCGGCGTTGCTCGTCCCCTACGCGCTGCACAACAGCTATCTCTCGGGAACGCCTCAGCTCTGGGAACTGCGCGAAGGAGCCGAGGCGCGCTTCGCGGCGCAGTTCTTCCTCGGCAATCTCCGCCACGCGGCGCGGTTCTTCTTCGATTTCTCCGGCACGTTGATGAACTCGTGGTGGCTCGGCCTCGCCGGTCTGCCGGCGCTGGCCTGGCTCGGGTTCAAGGTCGCGCGCGGATTGCGCGGCTGGCGCACGGCGCCCCCGCCGGCTGTCGCGCTGGTGTGGTTCGGCGGAGCGATTTGCGGCGGACTCGGCCTGCTGATGTTTTATTACTGGGGCGAACTCGACGACCCGATCGTCTCGCGGCTCAGCTTGCCGTTCAGCGCGCTGCTCGCGCTGTGCATTGCACTCACCACCGATCGACTGCCCGCGCGCTGGCGCCGACCGGGCCTGACGCTCGCTTTGACGGGCGCCTTGTTCGCCTATCTCACGACGGGGCTGCGGGCGAACGCCATGCATTGGCAGCTCAATCTCCAGATGCGCGAAATCGCCTGGGAGGGCGAAATCGTGGATGCGCTGCCGCCCGCGCGCCGCCTCGTCATCACCAACAAATCCGCGCTCTTCTGGGTGCCGCGGCAAATCTCGTCCGTGCAACTGCCCCGCGCGCGCTGGCGGGCGGCGCAGGTGAAATTCCATCTCGATCACCACACCTACGACGAAATCATCGTCGGGCAATCGCTGCGCCCGCTCGGGCCGGACAACGGATTCCAGCTCGATCCCGCCGACCGCTTGCCGGATTCCTACGTGCTCGAGCCGCTCGCGGAGCGGCGTTTCGGCGCTCACATCGCGCGGTTGAGTCGCGTGCGCGAAATCCGGCTCGCGCCGAAACTGCCTCGTAGCGCTTGGGGACCGCTGCCACCGTAACCGACGAATGCCGATGCAACCGAGGTGGCAACGTTGGAAGTGGACTCTGCTGACCGTCGCGCTGGCGATGACGTGCATCAGCGCGCTGATCGCGCATCCCGACGCGTTCGCGCGGATGGGAGTGTTCTCGCTCAAGCCGATCTTCCTCGATCTCCGCGCCGTGCTCGCGGCCGGGGAGGGGCATGTGCGCGGCGTCGACGTTTACGAAGGCAATCCGTTCGATCCGCTCGGGCGTCCGCACGTCTACGGGCCGCTCTGGCTGCTCGTGGGCCGGTTGGGTTTGGTGACCGAGGACGCGTGGTGGGTCGGCGCGTTGCTCGTGGGCGCGTTCGTTGCGGTCGCGAGTTTTCTGATGGCTCCGCGCACGCTGCCGATGGCGATTGGCACGGCGCTGTTGCTGCTGTGCCCGCCGATGCTGCTCGGCATCGAGAGGGCGAACAACGATCTGATCATTTTCTTCCTGCTGACGCTCGGGGCGATCGGACTCGGGCGCGACGACCGTGTCGGCACGGTGCTCGCGTGGGCCGCGCTCACGTTGGCCGCGGTGTTGAAATTCTATCCGCTGGTCTGTCTCGGTGCGCTGCTGATGCTCTCCGGAGGTCTCCGGCGTTCCGGAGCGTGGATCGTTTTGGGCGCCGTGGTGTTCGCGGCGATGTGGTATCTCCAGCGGGTCGAGATCGCGCGGGTGTTGGGTGTCACGCCGCAGCCTACGTCGGTCTTTTCCTACGGCATCCGGGTGCCGGGACTCGCGTGGACACTTCTCGCCAAGGAGCGGGCCTGGCTCCTGATGGCGGCGGTGCCGACTTTGACCGCGGGCGCGGTGTGGCTCTGGCGGGCGCGCGGCGAGCTCGCGGCGGCGATCGCGCCGGCCGGCTGGCGCACGGGCGCGGCATTGATCGGCGGGCTCGCGTGGGTCTTCTGCTATCTGGCGGCGCTCAACTACGCGTATCGCGCCGTGTTGTTCTTCCTGATCTGGCCGGTGCTGTTCGCGGAAAATGCGTCGCGCGCCGCCCGGCAATTGGGCTGGCTGATGGGCATCATGGTGTGGCTGGCGTGGCCGACATTTCAAATGGCGGCGGCGGCTGAAGCGGCAAACTGGAAGACGTGGCGCGTGCACGTGCTGGCCGTGCTGGCGACCATCATGCATGTCGTGGTGCTGATCGTGACGGTGGCGATCGCGTGGATGCTGTGGAGTTGGCTGCGGCGCCGGTGGCAATCGGGGGCGCTGGCATGGAAATCCTGAGAGAAAGTTCCGGCTTGCTGCCACCGCTCGTCTGGCTCGCGGTCTACCGGTGGAACGTCCGCGGCGGGCGCGGCGGCGCCGAGGCCGGGCTCCGTGCCTGCGGACAATTTCTCCTCTTCATCTGGGTGCTGAGCAATCTGCTCGGTGCGTTCGGCGCGTTGCGGGTCGAGCCGCTTCGCATCATATGGCTGGCGCTGGCGGCGGGTGCGGGAGTCTACCTCGTGAGGACGCGCCGCTCGCGCGCTGTGTGGCCTCGACCGAGCGGCGCGGTGGAATGGGCTTTGGTCGCGGTCGCCGGCATGTTGCTGACTCTGACGCTGGTCCGCGCGATCGCGTATCCGCCCAACACGGTCGACGTGCTCAACTACCACCTTCCCCGTCAGGTGATGTGGCTGCAGCAAGGTGGGATCGATCCCTTCGACACCATCAACGATCGGCAGAACATGATGCCGCCGCTCGCCGAGCTGACCGGTCTGCAATTTCTCGCGCTGACGGGCGACGATCGTTGGTCGGCGTTGCCGCAGTGGTTCGCGTATCTGGGATTATGGCTGGGCTCGGCGGTGCTCGCTCGTCGGCTGGGGGCGAGTCGCCCGGGGGCGTTGCTGGCCGGCGCGCTGGGTTTGCTGATTCCGATGGCCTATCAGGAGGCATCGGTGGCGAAGAACGATTTGTTCGTGACGTTCCTGCTGGTGCTCGTCGCGTTGCGCCTCGTCGCTTGGACGAGCGGCGCGGCGCGAGCGCGCAGACGCGACGCGGTCGAGCTGGGTGTGTTGGTCGCGCTCGCCTGCCTCACCAAGTCCACGGCGCTGATCTACGCGCCGCTGCTCTGCGCGGCGGGTTTGCTGAAATGGGCATGGCAGGAGCGTTGGAGCCCGGCGTTGAAACCGATCGCGATCGCCGCGCTGACGTGGGCTGTGCTCATGACGCCGTTCTTCGTGCGCAACCAAGCCTGGTATGGCTCGCCGCTGGGCGAGCATCGGGCGGAGGAAGGCGGCGCGCTGCTCAATCAGGGTTTTTCTCCGGGCCTCGTCGTCTCGAATGTCCTGCGCGAAGCGACTCTGCACGTGCTCATACCGATCGCGGGTTGGAACGAAGCCTGGCTGGCCGCCGTGCGGCGCGCGCACACTGCGCTGAACGTGAACATCGACGATCCGCGCACGACGCTCTGGATCACGAAATTCGACCCGCACTACGCGCCGACCGCGGAGATGATCGCCGGAGCTCCGGCGCATTTCCTCCTCGGTTTGCCGCTCCTCTGCTGGCTCGTCCTGGCCCGACGCCGCGACGGCGCGCCACCGGTGCGCTGGCTCGCCGCCTTCGCACTCGTGGGCGGGCTGGCCTTCTGTGTGGCGTTGAAATGGCAACCGTGGGCGACGCGGCTGCAGCTTCCGTTGTTCGCATTGGGCGCCGCCGCCGCGGTGGCGGGTGGGGAAGCGCTGATTGCGCGAAAGCGCGGCTGGCTCGGCGGCGCGGCATTGGCGAGCGCCCTCGCAGCTTGGTTCCCGGGTGCGGATCACGATCTGCGCCCGCTCTGGACCGGAGCGACGTTCTGGACCGTTCCGCGCGAGAGCGGCTACTACGGCGCGCGACCGCTCTCGGCTGCGCGGGACGCGGCGTTCGTGCACTTGGCGCAACGCGCGGGTGTCCGCACCGTCTACCTGCACAACGTGCACGACATGGCGTATCCATTGATGCGCTCGTTGCGTGCGGCCGTCCCCGGCATCGTGTTCGCCGGTGCGCCGGCGGGCCGTCTAGCCGCCGAGCCGCCGGAGGCGGTGCTGGTTCTCGCTTGGGGCGCGCCGTGCGCTTTGTATCGCGATTTCTTCGGTCGCAGCGACTGGCGCCTCGTCGGGGGGAGCGAAGGAGATGGATTTTATCTGCGCCGCGATCGCGTGATCGCGGCAGGGCTCGGCGACGCGTTGCCGGCATTTGGCGGCTGGGATTGGGCGTCGGGATTTTCGACGCTCGATCAGGTGGAAGTCGATCACCGGAGGCTCGACTTCCGGCACCTGACTCAGACGACCGCGCAAATCCTGTGTCCCGGTCGAGCGACGCCGCTTCGCTTGCGCCTCGGCGGCGTGAATATCGCTCCGTCGCGACAAAATCTGGAGCTGGAGATCCGCGTCGAAGGGCAGCCAGTGGCGCGGTGGTCGATGACGCCGGGATGGGAGGAGAAATTGTTTACGGTCGAGCTGCCGGTCAGCGATCGCCCGCGGATGCTGGAGGTCGTCGCGCTCGATCGCACCGCGCAAATTTGGGCGCGTTTCACGCGCATTCAAATTTTCGACCTGCTGCCGGAAGCCGCGGCGGCGCCGTGATCGTCCGCCGCCGGCCACGGCGAAGGACGAGCGCACGTCGAGTGCTACGGGTCGATCCGGAGAGCGAGTTCGAGTTCTGCATCGGACAACCGATAGACGAACACGCTGTTCGCCACGACGGCATCGGGCGCGCGGCGTTCGAGGTGGCGGCAGAGGCGGCCGAAGCGCAGTTGCGCAAGCCGGGAGAGTTCGAGTTTGCGACTGAGATCGTCGATCGGTTTGCCGTCGGACCCGCGCCATTCGGCGAGCGGTTTCGCTTGTTGCGCGATGACCCAGCGCGCGAGGCGGAGGTATTCGGCTTCGTAGCCGTCCGACCACGGCCCGCGCACCTGCGTGTAGACGCGATGCAGCATCGTCGCACTGATGCAATAAAGGCCGGACTCGAGCGCGGGCAGCACCTGGCGAGAGGGCGAGTGATCGAAATAACCATCGCCGATGCGGGTGGCGCGAAGAGCGAAGCGCGCCGGCTCGTCGGAGCCGAAATACGAGAGATAGACGCGCGCGCTGCCGGCGTTCGCATCGAGCCAGCGCCGCAGATCGGGCAGGCCCTGGCCCCAGTCGAGCGAGGAGTCGACGAGGAAGCGATGGCCGCCCGCCGGCCCACCGGCGAGGCCGTTGAAAAAAGTCAGGTAATGCGGACGCACCGCGAGCGAGTCGACGACATGCCAGGCGACCAAAACCATCGCGAGTGCGCCCCAGCGTCGCCACGCGAGTGCCGCGACCGCGCCGCAAAACACGTAGAGTGTCGGGTAGAGCGGCAGCAGGTGGCGATGCCCGATGTTCAAGTGGCTGAAGATCGCCGCGGTCCAGTAGGCGACCGTGAGCGCGGCGAGCGGCGCCAATCGATAAGCGAGTCGCGCACGCCGCGGCTGCCGCTTCCACGCGAGCGAGGCCAGCACGACGAGGACGAGCGCGGGCAGGGTGGTTTTCAACAGAAACGCGGCCGGGAAGAACTCGATCCAACCGCGTTCGCGAAATTCTCCGGCGAAATACGCCAGCCGGTGTCGCGAGAAGCGATCCACGAACGCCAACCCGTAGAGATACGCCTCGGGCAAGACGCGATGGTCGCGCGCCCAGCGCACGGCGTGTTGCACGATCCCCGGCCGCAGCTCCACTTCGTCGCGTGCGGTGACGCCGTCCGCCATCACCGATCCGCTCGGGCGCGTGTGCTCGATCAGCACTTCCGCCCACGGCATCGCGAAGTGCGCCTCGCCACCGCCGGGCGCGGCCGAGTAGCGGAAGCCGTAGCCGGCCCAGATGCCGGCCCACGTCAGCAACGCCACGACGAGAGCCGCGCCTCCGAGCGCCGCCGCGCGAAAGACGCCGCGCAAACGCCAGACGTGCCCGCCGCAGCGCACCGGCAAATCCGCGCGTCTCGCGAGACGGAGCGCCGCGAGCACGAGGACGATCGGCGCGAACAGCGCGGCGGAATACTTCGAGAGGGCGAGAAACATCGTCGCCAGCGCCGCGGCGGCGAGACGCGCCGGCGTCACGCGATGGAGCAGACGCCACCACGCGAGCAGCGCCGCCGTGAAGCCGAGAGCAGCCGCGAGGTCCGACGTGGCGAGCGATCCGTGGGCGAGGAGGTGCGGGCAAAACGCGCCGAGCACGAGCGTCACGAGTCCGCCGCGTTCGCCCCAGAGCGAAGCCGACCAGCGCCACGCGAGCGCCAGCAGCAGCACGCCGAGCGCGACGCTCACCAGCCGCGCGGGAAACACGATGCGCATCGCGTCGGCGCCGGGGCCGAAAAGATACGTGCGGGCGACGCCCCAGACGTCGGCATCGCGCCATGCATTTCCGGCGGCGGGGAACGGCTCGTGACTCCACTCCGCCGGCAATCCTTCGAGCCGTTGCGGGAGCAGTCCGTTCTCCGGCTGGAAGCGGTAGTCGTGCGCCTGCCAATACGCACGGCCGGCTGTGACGTGCGCGGGTTCGTCGAACGTGATGCCGGTGTGCCGCGCCGCGAGGCCCGCCATGACTGCGAACGCGGCGAGCGCGAGCAGGGCAAACGGGAGGGACCGGCGAAATGTCATGCGTCTCGGAGCTTGGAGCCGGCGGCACAATCGTCAACCTAGCCGCCGTGAACTCCTCCGAATACGAGAACCTCGCGCGCGTCGAAGCGGAGCACTGGTATTACGCCGGCAAGCGCGAGCTGGTGCGCCGCTGGATCGCACGCGCGCGGCCGGTGCGGCCGGACGACACCTTGCTCGATTGCGGCGCGGGCACCGGACGTTTCGCGAAGGAGATGGAGGCCCTCTGCCGCGTGCTCGTGCTCGACGATCACGAGGAAGCGTTGCGGCTGCTGCGCGCGCAGTTTCGCAGCGAGCAGGTGCTGAGTCTGGCGGGCGATCGCGTGCCCTTGCCCGATGCGTCGCTGGAATACGTCACCGCGCTCGACGTGCTCGAGCACGTGCCGGACGATCAGGCGGTCGTCGACGGTTTTGCCCGTCTGCTCAAACCCGGCGGGCTCGCGGTCGTGACCGTGCCGGCGAGCATGGCGCTGTGGAGCGATTGGGACGAGGTGCTGCACCACTACCGGCGCTACGCGCGACCGCAGTTGCGCGGGCTGTTCCGCGAGCGCGACTGGGAGCTGGTCTACGTGAATTACACGAACGTCTTCGCTTATCCGGCGGTGTGGCTGTTGCGGCGCTGGCGAAAATGGTTTCCGGCCGCGAAGGACGCGCCGCGCGCCGAGGACCGTATGCCGTCGGTGTTCGCGAACAAAGTGCTGCGTGCACTCTTCGTCGCGCCGGCGACGTGGCCGCTGCCGTTTCCGTTCGGCGTGAGCCTGATCCTGGTCGCGCGGCGGCGAGCTTAGCGCATCACGCGGAGCGTTTCCACGCGCCGGCCGGCGCGATCGAACAGCGCGACCGCCAGAATTTCCCGCGGCGGCCAGTCCGCCGTGCCGCCGGAGAGCGGGATTTCTACGCGAGTGATGCCCGAAATCGCCGTTGGCGCGCAGACGCTCGCGGACGCGGAGTCGGCGGTGCCGTCCGCGAGCAATCGCGTGATCGTCCACGGCGCGCTCGCCGAGGGCGCGAGGCGGCGCAGGGGCGGCGACCAGCCGAACAACGGCTGGATTTCGACACTGGCGATCTCGCGCGCTTGCGACGCGACGACGACCAGTCGCGGCGCCGCGGGATCGGCTTCGACAAATTGCGCGGTGCCCAGCGGAGCGATCGAGCGGCCCCGCCGTGTCCAGAGTTCGTAGGTGCCGACACGCAACGCTGGCGCGAAGTTGGCCGTCAGGTAGTCGTGCAGCGGTCCCTGGAGGTCGATGCCCGAAGAAAGGAGGAAGCCGACCAGCGCCCGCTGCACGACGATCACGGCGCGCGGATCGTTTTCCAGCCGGGCGACGATCGCTCGCTGGCGGGGCTCGTCGAGCAGCGAGAACCAATGCGTGGCGTTGGCGAGCGTGGGCGTGGGGCGCTCGGTCCAGATGTTGAAACTGAACATGCCGGGATAGCTGAACAGCGTGCCGGCGTGCGCCTCGATGTTGCGGGTGAGCGTGCGCAGATCGGCGGATTGATCCTCGTTCAGCCGCAGGTGCTCGGCGCCCGGAATTCCCAGCGGTGCGTGGAAGCTGTAACGCAGCGCGGCCGTCGAAGCGATGCGACCGAAACCGACCGCGCTCGCGACCGCCAGGGCGAACGCGCCGAGGACGCGGAGCGGCGTCGCGAGACGCGACAGGTGCACGCCGAGCACCTGCACCGCCTCCCAGCCACCCGCGATGGCCAACGGCACCCAGAGAAAGCCGCCCCAAGCCACCTGGCTGCCGGCGACCGGATAGGCGTGAAGCGTTTGCCAGGAAAAAACCCACGCGAGCCAAAGCCGCGCGCGATTTTCACCGGGCGAGCTGTCGCGGAGCGGCACCGCCGTGAGCCACACCAGCGGCGCGCCGAAATGCAGACCGAACAGCGGGAGGGAAAAGCCCTCGGCGCGCAGCGCGACGATCAGAAAACCGGCGAGCGCCGCAAGCCGCAGGATCGCAAGGGCGATGATCATCCCCGTCGACTCGCCGCGTCGCCGCGCGAGGACGAGGGCGCACCCCAGTCCGGCGAGCGTCAGCCACGGAGCGATCGCCGGCCAGTGCGTCGCATGGGCGTAGATCAAGGGATGGCGCAAAGGGTCCGCCACCACGCCTTGCCACAGCTCGGAAAACGTCGTGCCGCGAAATGCCACCGCCCCGACGACCGCCGACACGACCGCGACGACGGCCAGCGCCGCATCGAGCCAGGCGCGCGCACCGGCTTCGGCACGGCGTGTCCGCAGTGCCGCTAACAACAGCGCGAGTGATCCGCCGGCAAAAACGAAGCCGAATTCCCGCACCCATCGCTCGTGCCAGAGCTGCTGCATCAGCAGCAGCGGCGAGATCGCGCAGCCGAGCGCGATCGACCACGTCACCGCCGCGCTTCCGCGCGACCAGCGAGTGTGCAGGGCCAGCCATGAGCTCGCCGCGACCAGAAAGAAGAGCCCGACGTTGACTTTGCACAGCAGCATGGCGGCGCCGCACAGGGCCGTGACCACGGCAAAGCCGCGCCAGTGGCCGCGAGTCAGCGCGGTTGCGCCAGCGACAGCTCCCGCGGCGGAGAGCAGCGCGAGCAAGCCGCCCGGGTGACCCGGTTCGTCGATCATCGGCAGCAGGGCGAGAAACGTCAGCACCGCGGCGCCGGCGGCGATGCCGCGATGCCGGGTTTGTTGCCACAAAAAACGCCCCGCCGCGGCTGCGCAGCCGAGCCAGCAGGCGAGCGTCACGGCGCGGACGAGTTCGCTGTCCAATCGAAATCCCGCGAGGGAAGCGAGGGCATGATACCAGACATAGGGCAGCGGGCCGTATTGGCTGAAGACTTCGCGATAGAGGTGCCCCTGCGTCGCGTAGTTGCGGTAGGACAAGAGCACGTAGCCCTCGTCGTCGTAGGCCATGAACTGCGTGGTGAGCAGCGCGTAGCCGCACAGGGCGAGCGCGAGCGCCAGCGCGGCGAACAGCAGGCAGCGGGCGATGGTCCTACTCGAAGCCGACACGCTGTTTGATGATGTAGCTGGGGCGACGCTTCACTTCATCGTAGACGCGACCGAGGTATTCGCCGAGCACCCCGATGCCGATCAACTGCACTCCGCCGAGAAAAAGCACCAGCGTCACGAGCGTGGTGAAACCGGTCTGCGCGATCTCGATGCCCAGCAGGCGCCGCACGATGAAGAACACGCCGACGCTGAAGCCGAGTCCCGCGACCGCGACCCCGCTGTAGGTGAGCATCCGCAACGGCAGCCGCGAGAAACTGAAAACGCCGTCGAGTCCGTAGCGGACGAGCCGCCGCAGGTTTTGCGCGGGCGTGCCCGCCGCGCGCTCCAGCCGGTCATAGTAAACTTCGGCGCGCGGGAATCCCACCCACGACCGCAGGCCGGGGAAAAAACGGTGAACCTCCGGCAGATCGTTGAACGCGGCGAGCGCCTGGCGACCGAGCAAGCCGAACGTCCCCGTGTTGCGCTCGATCGGCAGATCAGCCAGCGCGCCGAAACAACGGTGAAACAAATCGAAGCCGACCCGCCGCAAACCGCGTTCCTGGCGCGAGCGCCGCACGGCGAGCACCACTTCCGCACCCTCGCGCCACGCGCGCACCAGTTCGGGGATGACCTCCGGCGGATCCTGCAAATCCGCGTCCATCGTGACGACTGCGTCCACGCTGGCGCATTGGGCGAGGCCGGCCGCCAGAGCGTTTTGAAATCCGAAATTGCGCGACAGCGCGACGAAGCGAAAGCGCCGGTCGCGTTGGCATTGCTCGAGGATGAATTCCGCCGTGCGGTCGCGGCTGCCATCGTCGATCAGCACGGCCTGCCACGCGCACTCCGGATGGGCGTCGAACAGCGCGCCGAGCCGGGCGAAAAGCTGAGGCAGCACCTCCGTTTCGTTGTAGGCCGGGATGACGATCGCGACTTGGGGCGGGCGATTCACAGTTGCTCGTTTATCGGGGATTCGGCGCTCGGACGAAAGCGTGTTTATCGTCGGACGGGTTCCGGTGTCCACTGCACGATGCGCCAACTGCCGATTTCCCACATCTTTGACGAGGGCGGAGCGAGCTTGATCGCGAGTGCCCAGTCGGCGTCGCCGGCGGGCAAAACCATCGAGGAAAAACGCGGCGGCAGGTGTTCCCGCATTTGCGCCAGCGAGACCGGATAGCCGGTGATGAAGCGCACATAGACACCGTCTTCCACGTGGTCGAAGCGGCCTTCGTCGAAATAAGTGACGAGGGGCGCCCACGGCATCCAGACCGCACCGGGATTGCGGCGGGCGAGATGGATGGCGAGTTCTTCGCGCGCCGTGGCGGGGAGCAACGGGACCGCGGCCGCCCGGTAAATTTGTCCGACGACCAGGGTGCAGGTGAGCAAGGAGCCGAGCACCAGGGTTCGCGTCAGATGCGTGTGGACCCAGGTCAGCAGCACCACGACCGCTGACGGCAGCAGGAATTGAAAACCATGAAGGTGATTGACGGTGCCTCCCGTGGTGAAAGTCCCGGCGATCCCGAGCGGAAGTGTCGCGCCCCAGCAGGCGATGGTCAGACCGAGCGCCGGGGAGAGCTCGCGCCGGCGGCGGAGGAGGAGCCAGAGTAATGCTCCGGGCACTGCCCATTGGCGGAGCACAAATGGCAAGACCGCCAGGGCCCTCACTCCGAGGTCGTCCGCCCACGGCAGACGCGACGGCACTGTGATCATGCCGAACCACAGCTCGCGCAGCCCGAATTGAGCCACGGCGAACGCCGCCAGCACGGCGCCGATCGCGAGGGTGCGCGCGGCGTGGTCCACTGCGGCGCGTCCGCCCCGGGCGTGCCAGAGCCAGAGCAACTGTCCCGCGAGCAGACCGATGGCGTTTTGTTTGCTGGCGAGAGCGAGGGCGGTCGTGAAGGCGGCGAGCCACAGGCGTCCGCGCGCTTCCGTCGCAGCGTGGACCAGCGCGAGATTGGCGAGCAGGCCGCACGCGACCACGACATTGTCGGCCTGAAAGAAGCGCCACGCGGCTTCCGGCCACAGCGCGCACGCGAGCGCGAGTGCCAGCAGGCGGATCGGGCGCGTGGCGCCGGCGCACGGCCACAGCAGGCAAGTCAGTGCGATGGCCGCCAGCGTCAGCGTGGTGTTGACGGTGCCGCCGACCAGCAGTGCGGAAACCGCGTCGTGCGCGAACACGCTCGGCGACCAGAGCCAGAGCGGAGCGGGGCCATACATCCACGTGGTCAGCACGCCGCTGCCCGGCAGCGTGTAGACGGGCACGCCCTGCATCGCCATGAACACGGGAGTGAGCCGCATGTCGTTCCAGCTCGAGGCGGGCAGACGGCACCAGCCGATCCAGACCCAGAGAAGCGCGGCCAGAATCGCCAGCCCCGCCCAGAACGACGCGAAGGAGCGGGTTGAACTCGGTCTGATCACGCGGAGTCGGATAGGTCGCGGGCGGTTGGGGGCGGAAGGTGGGCGGCACGTTGCCGGAAATCGTCCGCTCCGGGAAGCCATTTCCCGCGTTCGTTGCGACGGGTAATTCCGATTGGACGCGTGGTGTTGCGCTGCCCAATCTGTCGCGCCCGCATGAGTTCACGAGAATCGCCTTTTTCGTTTTCGACCGCCGCCCAACGCGCGCATTTCGATTTTGTCGCGGAGAACGACGCGGCGGTCCGCGCGCGGCAGGCCGATTTTCACGCTCAGATTCTCGCCCAGTTCCGTCACCATATCCCGGCCGGCAGTCGCGTGCTTGAAGCGGGGTGCGGGGCCGGCGACCTGCTGGCTGGTCTGGCGCCCGCGCGCGGCTTGGGACTCGATTTCAGCCCGGCGATGATCGCGAAAGCGCGCGCGCGGCATGGCGCGCAGACCGGTCTCGAGTTTCGCATTGCCGACATCCAGGCCGAGCCGATTGACGAAACCTTCGACCATATCGTGCTGGATTATCTGACCGGTTACCTGACCGACATCCAGCGCGCGCTGCAACTGCTCCACCGAGCGGCGCACGAGCGCACGCGGTTGCACCTCACTTCGCTGAACACGATTTGGCGCGGACCGCTGCGCGCCGCCGAGAAACTCGGTGCCGTGATGCCCCAGCCGCCGAGCAACTGGCTCTCGCACGAGGATCTGATCAACTTGCTCGAGTTGAGCGGCTGGGAGGTCGTCGTGTTCGAGCGAGCGCAGCTCTTTCCCTTCAACTGGCCGGTCATCTCGAGTTTGTTCAACAACGTCGCGGTGCGCCTGCCGCTGGTGCGGCACTTCGGCGTCTCGCTCTGGATCACCGCACGTCCGCGTCGACCGCGCCCGGTTTCCGCCGAGATCAGTTGTTCCGTCATCGTGCCGGTGCGCAACGAATCCGGCAACCTGCGGGCGGCGCTGGAACGCATCCCGACCCTCGGCCGGCGGACGGAGGTGGTCTTCGTCGAAGGACACAGTCGCGACGACACCTGGGCCGTGCTGCAGCGCGAAGTCGCCGCCTATCGGGGGCCGCATCTCGTGCAGGCCTTCCAGCAACCGGGGAAAGGCAAATGGGACGCCGTCCGCGCGGGCTTCGCAGCCGCGCGCGGCGAAGTGCTCGTGATCCAGGACGGCGACCTCACCGCACCACCCGAGGATTTGCCGAAATTCTACGACGCGCTCACGTCGGGCGCCGCGGAATTCGTCAACGGCAGCCGGCTCGTCTATCCGATGGAGGCGCAGGCGATGCGTCTCCTGAATTTTCTCGGCAACAAATTCTTCGCCCTCGCGCTGACCTACGTGCTCGGTCAGGCGGTGAAGGACAGCCTCTGCGGCACGAAGATGATCGCGCGTTCGGATTACGAGCGCTTGCTCCGTCGCATCGCCGTGCTCGGCGATTTCGATCCCTTCGGCGATTTCAATCTGCTCTTCGGCGCCGCGCTCCTCGACCTGAAAATCCGCGATCTGCCGGTCCGCTACCGCGATCGCACTTACGGCGAGACGAACATCTCGCGCTTCAGCCACGGTTGGCTGCTGCTGCGGATGACGTGGTTCGCGATGCGCAAACTGAAGTTCCGCCTCTGAGCGGTCCGGCCGTTCTCAGCGGAACAGGTTGTATTTCACGATCGCGTAGATCGCGCGGAAGCCGTCGCGCCAGCCGATCTTTTTGCCCTCGGCGTAGGTGCGGCCGTAGTAGCTGATGCCGACTTCGTAGATGCGGCAGCCGTCGAGCGCCGCGACTTTGGCCGTGATCTCCGGCTCGAAGCCGAAACGGTTTTCCTCGATCGTGATCTTCGCCAGCACGTCGCGGCGGAACACCTTGTAACACGTCTCCATGTCCGTGAGGTTGACGTTCGTGCACATGTTCGAGAGCAGCGTGAGGAAGCGGTTGCCGATCATGTGCCAGAAATAAACCACGCGATGCGCCTCGGCGCCCATGAAGCGCGAACCGAACACGACGTCGGCCTTGCCCTCGGCGATCGGCTTGAGCAGGCGCGGGTATTCCTGCGGGTCGTATTCGAGATCGGCGTCCTGCACGATCACGGCGTCGCCCGTCGCCGCGCCGAAGCCCGTGCGCAGCGCGGCGCCTTTGCCGGCGTTGATCGGGTGGTAAATCACCTTGCTGACGAGCGGCTCGATCTCGGCGCGGAGGATTTCGCGCGTGCCGTCGGTCGAGCAATCGTCGACGACGATGATCTCCTTGTCGGCCACGGGCGCGGCGCGCACGGCCTCGACGATCGAACGGATCGTATGGCGCTCGTTGTAGCACGGGATCACGACGGAAAGCTTCATGGCAGTGCGCCGCACGCTAGAGGACGGAGACGATGAGGGAAGAACAAAGAAGGCTCCGGCCTTGACGGCGCGGAAGCCGCCCGCGCATCGTGGAGCGATGGCCGAAACCTCCGCTCCCGCTCCAAAAAATCGCGCGCTGCTGATCAAGCTCGCCGCGGGTCTGGCCGTGCTCGGCGTGGCGGCGCTGTTGGTTTTACGCGGCGTTGACCTGAAGGCGCTGGTGCAACGCGGACTCGAGATCGTGCAGCACGCCGGGCCGCTGGCGTTCTTCGGCGCGATGGCCGTGTTGCCGGCGTTCGGTGCGCCGCTCTCGCCGTTTTCACTCACGGCCGGCTCGATCTTCGGCGAACAACTGGGCATGCCGCTCGTGATCGTCTACGCGCTCGCGGCGGTGACGCTGAACGTCCTCGGCACCTACTTCCTCGCCAGCCGTGCGTTCCGGCCCTTGCTGGAAAAACTCGTGACGCGCCTCGGCTACAAGCTGCCCGAAGTGGCCGAGGGCGACGCCACCGACCTCATCGTCCTCCTGCGCGTGACACCGGGCGTGCCGTTCCCCGCGCAGAACTACCTGCTCGGTCTCGCGCGCGTGCCGTTCGTGAAATACGCGGTGATCTCCTGCGCGATCCAGTGGGCGTTCAACGTCGCGTTCATCCTCTTCGGCGACGCGCTGCTGCACGGCAAGGGCAAGCTCGCGCTGCTCGGCCTCTCCGCGTTGCTGGCCCTCACGGCCGGCACGCACCTCGTGCGCAAGCATTACGAGCGGCGCAAAAAGGCGGCGTGAAACCGGACGAACTGGCGCTGAATGACGACGCCGGCCGCGTGCAGACGGTCGCGGAGTTCACGCGCCGCGTGCGCGAGTTGCTCAAGGGCGGCCTGCCCGCCGGCTGGGTGCGCGGCGAGATCTCGAACCTCCGCGCGCAGGCGAGCGGGCACGTCTATTTTTCGCTGAAGGACGCGAGCGCGCAGCTGAGCTGCGTGCTGTTTCGCGGCGACGCCGCGCGGCAGACGGTCGCGCTGCGCGACGGCGCGCAGGTGCTCGTCTACGGCGAAGTCGACGTCTACGAGGCGCGCGGCCAATACCAGCTCATCGTCCGCGCGGTGGTCGACCACGGCGTCGGCCGGCTCCAGCAGGAGTTCGAGAAGCTGAAGCGCAAACTGGCCGACGAGGGGCTCTTCGCCGCGGAGAAAAAACGCCCGCTGCCGCTGGCGGCGTGCAGCGTGGGCTTCATCACGTCGCCCACCGGTGCGGCGGTGCAGGATTTCATCCGCATCCTCCGCCGGCGCGAGTGGGTCGGGCGGCTGGTGATCTTGCCGGCGAAGGTGCAGGGCGCGGGCGCGGCGGCGGAGATGGTCGAGCAGTTGCGCGTGGCGGAGCGGCTCGGGATTTTCGACCTGCTCGTGATCGGGCGCGGCGGCGGCAGCATCGAGGACTTGTGGGCGTTCAACGAGGAACCTCTCGTGCGTGCCGTGGCGGCGGCGAGCGTGCCGGTCATTTCCGCGGTCGGTCACGAGATCGACTACACGCTCTGCGACTTCGCGGCCGATGTGCGCGCGGAGACGCCGAGCGCGGCGGCGGAACTGATTTCGAGCCGGCATCTCTCGTGCGTCGAGCGCGTGCTCAACGCCGGCGGCGCGATGGAGGACATCGCCGCCACGCGCCTCGAACGCGCGCGCCAGCACCTCGACCACGCACGCAGCCGGCTGCGGCTGCTCTCGCCGAAGGCGGTGATCGAACAGCGGCAGTTGCGCGTCGACGATCTGGCGAACCGCCTCGGTTCGGCGTTGCGGCACGCCGCGCAGGAGCGTCGCGAGCAACTCGCGCATGCCCGCGCGAGGCTGGCCGCGGCCTCGCCCGAACGGCGCGTGCAGCTCGAGTCGCACCGGTTGTTGGCGCTCTGGAAGCGGCTCGAGTCCGCCAGCCCGCAGTCGGTGCTGAAACGCGGTTTCGCCCTCGTGCGCGACGAGGCGGGCAAACCGATCGCGCGCGCGAAAGACGCGAAGCCCGGCCAGCCGCTCGTGACGGAATTCGCCGACGGCAAGATCCGCAGCCGGGTGGAATAAACGGCGGCGTGCTCGCCTCTCTCGTAGCAGCCGACGTGAGGAGGCTGTTGCTCGCGCCGCGTGCGTCAGCCTTCTCACGTCGGCTGCTACGGGTCTCGGCTTCGGCCGGCATTTGCTTCCCCTTCACCTCTGACTAGCCTCGTTCCGCCGATGAAAAAAACGCTCCACGCCGCCCTCATCGCCGCCGCCGCCGTCTCGCTCGCGGGCGCGGCCACTTTTGTTTTCGCCGACACTTCTCCGCCCATGAAATCCACGAAACCGTCCGACGCTCCCGCCTCCGAAGCCGCCTACTGCCCGCCGGGCGACGCGAAGTCCGCGTGCGGCCTGCCGTCGAAGGTCGTCATCGATATGAGCAAGGCGAAGGTGAAGCGCACCGACGCCGAGTGGCGCGCGCGGCTCACGCCCGAGCAGTATCGCGTCGCGCGCCAGCAAGGCACCGAGCCGCCGTTCCGGAACGCCTATTGGGACAGTCACGCCGACGGCGTCTATTTCTGCGTCGGTTGCGACACGCCGCTCTTCGACTCGCGCCACAAATTCGATTCTGGCACCGGTTGGCCGAGCTACTGGCAGCCGCTGGAGAAGGCGTTCGTCGCCGAGGAGACCGACGAGAGCTGGGGCATGGTGCGCACCGAGACGCATTGCGCCGTGTGCGGCTCGCACCTCGGCCACGTGTTCGACGACGGTCCGCGGCCGACGGGGCTGCGCTACTGCATCAACAGCGCCTCGCTGAAATTCATGCCGCGCGCCGAATACGACGAGTGGGCGAAAAAGAACAGCCCGGCGAAGCCGACGCCGTGAGCTGGGCCGGCTTCAGCCGGCCCTGCAGGACGGGCGCGGCGGTTGCCGCGTGCGATCGGTGAGCGTGCCTCGCGGATCCGATGGACCGGCTGAAGCCGGTCCTGCTTTCCGTCACGCGGCCCGCCGCCGCGCGGCGGCGAGCAGCAGCGCGAGCGCGCCGGCGGCGAGCGCATACGTGCCCGGCTCGGGCACGGCGCTGACGCTGTAGCCGAGGTCGGTGAGGATGCCGAGTTCGATGGCGCTGAGCGTGCGCGTCGCGGCGCCGGCGGCGACGGCGTGCTCCATCAGATAGGCCGCGGAGGTGAAGAAATCGGTGTCGAGGTGGCTGAGGCTGCTGCCCGCGGCGTAGCTGGCGGGCGAGTAGATGTGCACGCGCGAACCGCCGTTGGCGGCCATGGCGTTCGAGCCGGAAAAGTAGACGTCGCTGCCGAAGCCGTCGGAGAGGATCGAGCCGCCGGCGTAGGCTTTCGTCGTGGAGTTGATGAGTGCGTTGCCCGAGGCGTCGGTGAGGAACTGGTCGAACGTGCTCCAGACATTGGTGCCGAGGTCGCTGGTGCCGCTGGAGCTGATCATCGACGCGAAACCGAGCGTGTGCGTCAGCTCGTGCATCGCGACGGCTTTGAAGTCGAAGGTGCCGCCGGCGACGCTGTCGTCGTAGTCCCACGTGTAGCCGAAATTCCACGTGAGCGCGCCTTGGTAGCTCGGGTTGTTGTCCACGCCCGTCTGGATGAGCGTCGCGACGAGGCCGGGTTGGAAGGTGTTCGATGTCGTGAAATACAGGCTGCCAGCGCTCGCGAGGAAGCCGGCGTTCTGGTTCAGCGAGGCGTTGACCCGAATCGTGACCGTGCGCGCGGCGTAGCCGGAGAAATAGCCGCTGAGCGTGTCGGCGGCGGATTGGAGCGCGGCTTTGCGGGTGGCGCCGAGCGTGGCGTCGTTGAAGCCGGCACCGGCGTCTTCCTGGGAATAGTCGAACGCGAACGTGATTTGCGCGCACGCGGCGGCGGGCAGGGCGCACGCCACCAGCAGCGCACGAACAGGGGCGGGGAGGGCGAGGTTCATGGGGGCCGTGGCGGAGCATGCGATCGCGCGACCGCTGCGCAATGCCGCAGATGCCGCGCGGAGGCTCATGGCGGCGAGACCGGTTCGCGCGCTCGCAGCGCCGTCGCGCGCTGCGGATGCGCGCTCTACGGATACAGCCAGTATTTCTTCGCCTGCTGCTGGAAAACCGCGGCGCGCTCCTGCCAGTTTTTGAGGAACAGGCTCACGTCGACGCGCCCGCCTTGCTTGCGCAGCGCTTCGAACCAGGCCGCGCAGCCGACGTGGATGTTGAACGTCCGCGCCTCGCTCGTCGTGAGCGCGGCGTAGGGATTCAGCTTCTGCCAGAGCGCGCCCTGCTTCTGCATGTAGAACGACACTTCGGTCGGCCGCCATTTTTCCCAGTCGACGACCTCGACGTAGACGCCGGGCACGACTTTGTTTTCGCGTGAGAGGCCGTTCATTTTCAGGAAGCGCACGCCGGGAATCTTGTAAGCCTCCATCGTGCGGATGATCTCGTCGGGCGTCTTCTTGGGAAAATGGATGCCGCGGAACGGGTAGTCCCTGCCGATGCCGGAGGTCCAGCCGCTGTCCTGCGTGCCGAGGCCGATCATCGCGTAGCCGACGGCGGCTTCATAGCTTGGCACCATGGGCGACGTCGGAATCCAGTGCAGCCCCGTGTCCGGCCAGCGCATCGCGCGCGTCCAGCCGCGCATCGGCACGACCGTGAGCCGGCCGCGCTCGCGGGCTTTGTCGGGTGTGTCGATGACGTTCGGGATATACATCATGCGCGGCAGTTCCTTGGCGAGGCGCGCGAGTTCGCCGAGCGTCAGGCCGTGCACGTAGGGCGTGCGAAACGCACCGACGTAGCTCTTGAGCTCCGCATCGAGCGGCGGGCCGTCGGCCTTCAGGCCGCCGAGTGGATTCGGTCGGTCGAGCACGATGACTTCGACATCGTTTTCAAAACACGCCGCCATCATCGCGAGCATCGCGCTGGCAAACGTGTAGGAACGCGAGCCGATGTCCTGCAAATCGATCACGACCGCATCGAGCCCCTTGAGCATCGCCTTGGTCGGCTTGCGCGTCTTGCCGTGGACGGAATAGACCGGCAGGCCGGTCGGCTGATGGATCGAATCGGCGAAGTTGACCGACGCGCTGATCGTGCCGTCGAGGCCGTGTTCGGGGGCGAAGAGCGCGACGAGCTTCGATTGGGGCGCGCGGCGCAGCACGCTCCAGGACGGCTCGCCGCGACGGTTCACGCCCGCGGCGTGCGTGAGCAGGCCGATTTTCTTGCCGGCGATTTCCTTGAACCCGGAGGCTTCGAGCACGTCGATGCCGAGCATGACGGGTGGCAGATTTTCCTGGAGCGGCGGGCGCGGCGTCGATGCGGCGGCGGCGGGTTTGGCGGGCTTCTTGTCGGACTTGCTCGCGCAACCCGGTGCGAGCGCGAGGGCGGCGGCGAGCAGGAAGGCTCCAAAGAGAAGCAGCGCAGGTGACCGGCGAGGCATGTGTCCGTTTTTGTGCGAAGCGCGCGCGGCGCTGGCGAGGAGAAACGCAACGAGCCGCGCGGTGCGGCGGCCCGTGCTCGCATGATCGAACTCGGCCGCCGCATCCGGGGTCAGATATTTTTGGTGCCGTCGGGTGGCTCCGGGCCGCGTTGGTGGCGCGGGCGTCGCGGTGGGGCGTGCACGTGGCGCTGCCAGTAGTTGCGATAGAAAATATCCAGCACGAGCCCGAGCGCGGCGCCGCTGATGACGCCGCCGAGGATCAGCGCGTTGATGGCGGTGCCGATGCGGCGCGCGCGCGACGGCGTGATGGCCGGGCGCGGTGCGGCTGACTTCGCGGGGGCGGGCGACGCCTCGACGAGCGCGGGATCGACGGGTTCGTTGAGGGGGAGGACGACCTCGTTCGGATCGGCCGAGGGCAGCGATTCGCCGACGCCGGCATGGCGGATCACGTAGGCGCCGAGTTGATGCGTCGCGTAGTAGATCGGGGCGGCCGTGAACGGGTTCGTGATGAATTGCAGTCCGCCCAGCACCATGAAATTCGCGCGCAGCAGGAGCGAGAGCAGCAGCGCGAGCGGCAGTTGCACGCCCATGACCGGCAGGAGCGAAAGAATCGAGCCGGCGTAGAGCGCGGGGCGCATGTGCTGCGGCTTCAGCGACCAGAGATAGGCGCGTTTGCGGGCCAGCGCGGCGAAGCGGCCGATGAGCGGATATTTGTGCATGACCGCGCGGCGCGGCATGAACTTGAGCATCTGCTTCACGCGCCGGATGCGCGCGAAACGCTCCGCGCGGTGGTGCGGCAGTTCGTCGTGCGGCTCGGGGATGGCGCTCACGCGGCGCAATCTGCGCGCGACCGCGGGACGCGCAACCGGAATTCGCATCGGGGTTTTGCGCGAACTTCAATCGGCCGATACGGCGCCTCGCTGCCGACCGACACGCGCGACCGATAGGCGACCAATAGCCGGTGCTTCAGCCCGCGCCGAAAATCCGTCCACGCGGGCTAAAGCGCCGCGCTACTCCGAGCGCCCCGCTCGCGTGCACTGTAGGAGCGGCTTTACGCCGCGATCCGAGCGCGGCATGGGCACCGCCGCAATCGCGGCGTTCATCCTACACCAAGGCTTCGGACGACAAGAGAGCCGCTCCTGCAATCGCCGCCGCACGCCGCGTCGCCGCCGGTGCGACGGGAAAGGCGTCAAGCGCGCTCGCGCCGCTGGCGCACGGCCGCGGCGAATTGCTCGAGCAACGGCAGCGTCTCGTCGAAGCCGAGGCACGCGTCGGTGATGCTCTGGCCATAGACGAGCGGCTTGCCGGCTTCGTGCTTCTGCGCGCCGGCGACGAGGTTGCTCTCGATCATCACGCCGATGATCGCGCGACTGCCGCCCGCGACCTGGCCGGCGACGTCCGCGGCGACGGCGACCTGACGGTCGTGCTGCTTGCCGCTGTTGCCGTGGCTGAGATCGACGAGCACCACCGGCAGCGCGCTGGTTTTCTTCAGCAGCGCGACGGCGGGCGCGATGTGCTCGGCGGAGAAATTCGGACCGGTGCGGCTGCCGCCGCGGAGCACGAGATGACCCTCGGGATTGCCCGCGGTGGCGAGCACGGCCGGCGCGCCTTCGCGCGTGAGGGACGGAAAGCAGTGCGGGTGGCTCGCCGAGACGATCGCGTCAACCGCGACTTGCAGGTCGCCGTCGGTTCGGTTCTTGAACCCGACGGGCATCGAGAGGCCGGAGGCGAGCTCGCGGTGGATTTGGCTCTCGGTCGTGCGCGCGCCGATCGCCGCCCACGAGACGAGGTCCGCATAGTATTGGCCGAGCGTGGTGTCGAGGAACTCGGTGCCGATGGGCAGACCGGCGGCGTTCACGTCGAGCAGGAGCTTGCGCGCGAGGCGGAGGCCCTTGTTGACCATGAAACTGCCGTCGAGGTCCGGGTCGTTGATCAGGCCTTTCCAGCCGACGACCGTGCGGGGTTTTTCAAAATACACGCGCATCACGACCAGCAGGTCGCCGGCATAACGATCGGCGAGCGGCTTGAGTCTCTTCGCGTAGTCGAGTGCTGCGGCCGGGTCGTGGATCGAGCACGGACCGACCACGACCACCAGACGGTCGTCGCGTCCGGCGAGGATGTCGCCGATCTCGCGCCGCGCGCGATGCACGAGTGCGGCGCCGGCTTCGCTCAAGGGCAAATCCTCCTCGAGGATCGCGGGCGACAACAGCGGTCGCGCCGTGCGGATGCGGAGATCGGAGGTTTGCTGGCGCATGGGGAGGCTCATGTGAGCGGGCGGACGGAGGGATTGCACGGAGATTTTCGTCGCCTCGCCTCCGCTATGACGGAAACTCGGCGGGATGCTCTTCCTCGGACAACACGGCTTCGAAGCGCTGCTCGCCCGCGAGTTGCAAGCGGACGGCTTGACCGTGGAAGAAACCGGTCCGGGCTGGGCCGGCGCCGAGGCGCTGCCGGGCGACGCGGTGCCGCGCTCGATCGACGAGCTGTGTTTTCCGCACCTGACGCTGCTCGCGCCGCGCGAGATCCGCGGCGATTCGGTGAACGCGCTCGCGCAGCAGCTCGCGGATTATTTTCTCGAGAGCCTGCGCGGCGAGCGGATCGACGCGCCGTGGCCGTGCGTGTTCCGCGAGGCGGCGGAGATTCCCGGACTTGGCCGGCGCACCGCAGGCGTGGAGAAGGCATTTCACGAACTGCTGAAGAAAAAACTCAACCGCGTGGCGAAGCTCGCCGCGCCGGAGATGCCGCGCGGCGCGGGGCAGGTGCGCGGGCTCTTCGTGTTTTTCGCGGATTTCGGCCGCATGTTCGCTGGCCGCGCGGCGTGGCGCGGCGGCCAGCAACGCATGGCCGACGACCCGCTCGCGCCGTCGCGCTCGTATCTGAAGGTCGAGGAAGCCTACGCCGTGCTCGGCCGCGAGCCGGCGGCGGGCGAGACGGTGTGCGATCTCGGCGCGGCGCCGGGCGGCTGGAGTTACAGCGCGGCGAAGCGCGGCGCGCGCGTCGTGGCGATCGACAACGGCCCGCTCAAGGGCGGCGCGCTGGACAACCCGCTGATCGAGCACCGGCGCGAGGACGCATTCAAATACGCGCCGCCCGCGGGCGAGGTGTTCGATTGGATGTTCTGCGACCTCGTCGAGGAGCCGCACCACGTGCTCGAGAACCTGATCGCGCCCTGGCTGCAGCGCGGCTGGTGCCGGCGCTTCGTGATCATTTTCAAGTTCGGCCGCACCGACCCGCTCGCGCTGCTGCGCACCGTGCGCGCGCCGGGCGGCGTGTTCGCGACGCACACGGCGAACCTCCGCATCCGCCACTTGTATCACGACCGCGAGGAATTCACGCTCGTCGGCGACGTCCGCTCATGAAACCCGCTCCCGTCAAACCCTCCGAACTCAACGTCTGCGGCTGGCAGGCCGTGTCCGCGCTTTTCGCGCAACATCCCGGCGAGGTGCTGAGGCTGTTTTTCGATGCGCCGACGGGCAAGCGCGCGGGCGAGATGTGTTCCTACCTCGCGAAAAACAAGCGCATCTACCGGCAAGTGCCGCCCGAGGAACTCGAGAAGGTCGCCGGCACCGTGCACCACGGCGGCATCGTCGCGGTGATCGCGGCGCGTCCGCTGCGGCGCGTGACGCCTGATGTGCTCGCCGCGTGGGCGCGCGAGCAGGCGCCGCTGCTCCTCCTCGACCGCGTGAGCAACGCCAACAACCTCGGCGCGATCGTGCGCAGCGCGGCGTATTTCGGCGTGCGCGCGATCGCGATCCCCGACGCGCCCGGTCAGGCGCTGCCGAGCGAGGCAGCGTATCGCGTCGCGGAGGGCGGCATGGAATTTGTGGATTTCTACCGTGTGCCGTCGCTGCCGGAATTTTGCGCGGCGCTGAAACGCAGTCACTATCTCATCGGCACGAGCCTGCGCGGCACACAGCTCTCGCCGCGCGAAGTGCGCGACCGCGGCCTGCCGCGTCCGCCGGCGATCGTGCTCGGCAACGAGGAAAAAGGCATCGCGCCCGCCGTCGCCGCGGCGTGCGACCGCCTCGTGAAGATCCCCGGCACCGACACCGTCGAATCGCTCAACGTCTCCGCCGCGGCCGCGGTGCTCTGCTGGGAATTTTTCGGCACGCGCTGAAACGCGGTCGACTCCGCTCCGTAGCAGCCGACGTAAGGAGGCTGGGATCGTCGACCGACGACCGCCTCCGTCACCGCGTCGCACCACGCATCAATCGCATCGCAGCACCGCGCGCACGGGTGAGCCATCGCCGCCGCGGACTTTCAGCGGCAGCGCGATCAGCTCGTAGACGCCGGGCTCCGCGGCGCGCAGGTCGAGATTTTCGAGGATGAGCACGCGCGCGGTTTCGAGCGCGTGGTGCGTCGGCAGGTCTTTGCTGTCGGGCTGATCGACCGACGGGAAATCCATGCCGACGAGCCGCACACCGTGCGCGCCGAGCCACGCCGGCAACTCCGGCGCGTAGCGCGGCCAGCCGGGCGGAAACTCGGCAGGGTTTTTCCAGCAATCCGTGCGGATGAGCGCCCGCGGCGTCGCGGCCCAGTCGAACGCCGCGAAGAGGTCGGGCGTGAGCACGTCGCGACCGCGGGCATCGATCACGCGCGCCGGGCCGACGTAGGCGTCGAGCGGCACCTCGTCGATCTTCGCGCCGGCGTCGACGAAGTGATACGGCGCGTCGACATGCGTGCCGGCATGCATGCTCGTGACGAGCCGGCCGACGTTGGCCGAGTAGCCGCCGGCCTTCGTGTTGGCGAAGGAGAACGCCGTCGGCGTGTCGCCGGGCCAGACGACCATGCCGGTGTGGATGGGACGGGAGATGTCGAGGAGTTTCATCCAAAATTTCGCAGAAAAATTCACCACGGATTACACCGATTGCACGGATGGAATTATCTCAGGAAAATTTCCTTTCCGTTTTCGTTCACCTGCTGGGTGGAGCGGCTCCGCTGCCGAAGTCTTGAACGATCCGTGCCATCCGTGAAATCCGAGGTTTCAACTGCTGATTTTAGGTTCATGTGACGCTGCCGCGGGCGGCGGGGAATTGTTCGTGCGCGCGAGTCGCGACGATGTTGGCGAGGCGCGCGACGGCTTCAAGGCACTCGCGGTAGGAATTGTAGAGCGCGGCCGGTGCGAGACGGACGATGTCGGGTGGGCGGAAATCCGGCACGATGCCCGCAGCCTTCAGCGCCTGGCAAAGGCGCCACGCGTCCGGATGCGCGAGCGCGACGTGGCCGCCGCGACGCGCGGGGTCGCGCGGCGTGACGACCTCGAAGCCGAGCGGCGCGAGGTGCGCGTCGGCGAGTTCGATCAGCCATGCGGTGAGCGCGAGGGATTTTTCGCGCAGCGACGCGATGCCGCCGGCGGCCGCGAAGAGCTCGAGCGCGCCCTGCAGCGGCGCGACGCTCAGCACGGGCGGGGTGCCGACGTGCAGCGCGGCCGCGCCGCGCGCCGGCTCGTGCGTGTGCGACATCGCGAAGCGCCGGTCGAGCTTCACGCCCCACCAGCCGGCGAGCCCGGGCGCGCGATGGTGGTGGCGGCGATGGAGAAAAAGTCCGCCGACGGCGCCGGGACCGGCGTTGAGATATTTGTAGGAGCACCAGAACGCGAAATCCACGCCATCGGCCGTGAGCGCGTGCGGCACGGCGCCGATCGAGTGCGAGCAGTCGAAGCCGATGACGATCCCGCGCGCGTGCGCCTCGCGCGTGAGGCGTGCGACGTCGAGCAGTTGTCCGCTCATGAACAGCACCGCGGGCAGCACGGCGAGTTGCACGTCCGGCGCGAACGCGGCGACGATGTCGGCCTCGTCGAGTGTGCGTCCGTCGCGGCTGCGCACCTCGCGGTAGTGCGTCGCCGGGTCGAGTCCGCGCAGGCGCAGGTGACTCGCGATCGCGTGCGCGTCGGAGGGGAAATTCAGCTCATCGCCGAGAATCGCGCGTCGCGATGCGTGCGTCGGCTCGAAGAGCGTCGCGAGCAGTTGGTGGAGATTGCCCGTCGTCGAGGCGGTGACGCACACTTCGTCCGCCGCCGCGCCGACGAGCGGCGCGAGTTGCGCGGCGATCGTTTCGCAGAGCGAAATCCACGGTGCGCCCGCCTCGCCCCAGCCTGCGATCCCGAGCGCCCGCCACTCGCCGAGCACGCGTTGCACGGCCGCTTCAGCCGGCCGCGAGAGCAGCCCGAGGGAGTTGCCGTCGAGGTAGATTTGCCCGCGCGGAAGATGAAACTCCGCGCGGAACCGCGCCAGCGAATCGGCGGCATCGAGCGCGGCAGCGCGGTCGCGAAGTTCGAGCGGCAGCATGCCCGCGACGCTCCGCGCTCCCCCGCCGACCGCAACCCAATTTGTCTGGCGCCCCCGCGCCATTTGGGGCTAATAAGCAACAATGACTCTGCCCCTGCCCGCCAGACTCAGGACGGCGAATTTTCTCGTGGAGTTGCTGGACGACGCGGCGGTCGGCCTCGCGCGCGAGTTGCGGAAACGGACGCGCGCCAAGCCGCGCTCCCGGGGCGCGACGCTGCGGCCGGGCATCGAGACGCCGCTGTGGAACGCGTTGGTCGAGGAAATCCGTCCGCATCTCGGCAAGCGTGGAGAGAAGGCGATGCTGGCGCGCGAACTCGGGCTGCATCGTTCGCAGGTTTCTAAATTTTTCGCGCGCGGGACCGCGATGCCGGACGCCGAGCGCGCATTGCAGGTGCTGTTGTGGCTCGCGCGGCGGAGCTCGCCGAAGTGAATGTTGCTTATTAGCCCCGAGCGGCTGGGGCGGGCGGCTGCGGAAATCGCGGCGCGGCGAGCCGTGGGGAAGCCAGCGGCGAGTCGCGAGGAGGTCGGCGGCGAGTTGCAGGAGAAGCGCGGCGATGAGCCGTGCGGGAGGCGTGCGGTGAGTCGCGCGGAACGCGTGCGGGACGCGTGCGGTGGGTTGCCGGGAGGTGCTCGCATTTGCCGGGCGGGCGCGAGCAGGGAGAGCGGAGCGACCGGGGCGAAACGGTGGAGCGCATGCCGAAGGCGAATGTTGCTTATTAGCCCCAAATGCGCGCGAGGGGAGCGGCGGCGGCGGGGGCGATGCGGACGGGGAATGACGGTGGCGGGAGTGCCCCGGGGCGGTGCTTGAAGTCTGCGGTCGGGTGGGCACGATGCCGGGCGTGAACCGGCCGATCTGGGATGATGCACCGTGGGAACCGTTGCCTCGACTCGAGGGCGTCGTGCGCGCGGACGTGTGTGTGGTCGGGCTCGGCGGGTCGGGGCTGGCGGCGCTGGAGGAGTTGCGGGCGCGCGGCGTGGAGGCGGTCGGCATCGATGCGCGCGGCGCCGGTGCCGGTGCGGCGGGGCGCAATGGCGGCTTCGTGCTCGCGGGGTTGGCGAAGTTTTATCACGAGACTGTCGCTCAACTCGGCCGCGAGACGGCGGCGGCGATCTACCGCGCGACGGCCGAGGAAATCCAGCGGCAGGCGGCGGCGTTGCCGGGCGTGTTCAAGCTGAACGGCTCGCTGCGGCTCGCGGCGAGCGCGCGGGAGTTGGAGGATTGTCGCGCGCACCTCGCGGCGTTGCAGGCGGACGGTTTCGTGGCGGAGTGGTATCGCGGACCGGAGGGCGAGGGATTGTTGCTGCCGACGGACGGCGTGTTTCAGCCGCTGGCGCGCGTGCGTGCGCTGGTGCGGCGGCTGCGCGGGCAGGGCGTGCGGTTGTTCGAGCAGTCGCCGCTGAAGAAACTCGTGCCGGGCCAGGCCGTGTCGGATGCGGGCGCGGTGATCGCGGACACCGTAATCGTCGCCGTCGACGGACGGCTGGAGCGGATTTTTCCGGAGCTCGCGCCGCGGGTGCGGACGGCACGACTGCAAATGCTGGGCACGGCGCCGACGCACGAGGTGAGTTTTCCGCGCGCGGTTTACTGGCGCTATGGCTACGAATACTGGCAGCAGCTCGCCGACGGCTCGATCGCGCTCGGCGGCTTTCGCGATCACGCGCTCGAGGACGAGTGGACGCAGTCGACGGAGCCGACGGATTTCGTGCAGGAGAAGATCGAGCGCTTCCTGCGCGCGCATCTCGGCGTGAACGCGCCGGTGACGCACCGCTGGGCGGCGTCGGTGGGCTACACGCCGGATGGGCTGCCGGTGCTCGAGGAAGTGCGTCCGCGCGTGTGGGCGCTCGGCGGCTACAGCGGCACGGGCAACATCGTGGGCGCGCTTTGCGGTCGGGCGGCGGCGGCGCTGGTGTGCGGCGAGCGGTCGGAATGGGCGGAGTTGCTGGAGCGGGCGCGGGCGGCGGCGAGGTAGTGCGAATGCGTTGCGCGCGTTCCTGCGCGGAGGTAATAAATGCGTGGCGCCGGGCGGAATCTGTTTCGCAATGGCGGAGCCGGCGGCTCGTCGGGGACGACTCGCCCTACCTGGCGCGGCGCGGCGGCGAAGGGACTCGCCGCCCTGCCTTGAGGTCGCTGACGGCGAGCTCGGTTATCCATTTTCCGGATGCGAGGTGGCGGCGAATTTTGTCTCGGCACGCGCGGGGCGTTGGGCCTGAGTGGCGTTCCTATGCGCCGGCTGAAAGTCCTGTTCGTTACCCCCGAGGTGGAGCCTTTCGTCAAAGTGGGAGGCCTCGCCGACATGGTCGGCGCGCTGCCGAAGGAGATCGCCGCGCTCGGCCACGACGCGCGCGTGATGTGCCCGCTCTACGCGTCGACCAAGCGCGTGGGCGAGTGGACGCATCGCGAGGAGCCGCTCGGCGTCGACGTGGGGCCGGAGGCGCGTTGGGCGCGCACGTGGGAAACGACGCTGCCGGGCACGGCGGTGCCGGCGTATTTTATCGAGCACGACTGGTATTTCGGGCGGCCGGAGGTTTACAGCGAGTCGACCGACAATCCGTTTCGCTTCGCGTTTTTCTGCCGCGCGGCGCTGGCGCTCTGCGAGCAGCTCGGGTGGATCCCCGACGTGATTCAT
Source organism: Opitutia bacterium (assembly GCA_016187945.1). GTDB lineage: Bacteria > Verrucomicrobiota > Verrucomicrobiia > Opitutales > Opitutaceae > Didemnitutus. The sequence goes on along the minus strand of JACPIT010000013.1, from coordinate 106,048 downwards.
TGCCATGACTGGACGACGGGGTTGCTGCCGGTGATGTTGAACACGACGCTGCGCGACACGCCGCTCGGGAAGACGGCGACGGTTTTCACGATCCACAACCTCGAACACCAAGGTTACGCGCCGCGCAGCATCGTGGAGTTTTCGCACCTGCCGATGAGCGAGTATCGCGCCGATTCGCTCGAGAGCCACGGTAGCGTGAACATGATGAAGGCGGGCCTCTATCACTCGTCGAAACTCACGACGGTGAGCCCGACCTACGCGCAGGAAGTGCGCACGCGCGAAGGCGGCTTCGGGCTCGATGGCGTCCTGGGTTTCCGCTCGGGTGACGTGATTGGCATCCTGAACGGTATCGACGCTGCGGCGTGGGATCCGGCGACGGACAAGGCGCTAACGGCGAATTTTTCCGCGGCCGATCTCTCCGGCAAAGCGGCCTGCAAGGCGGCGTTGCAGGAACGGCTCGAGCTGAACGTCGATGCGCACGTGGCGCTCTACGGCGTCGTGGCGCGGCTGGTGCACCAGAAGGGGCTCGACCTGCTCGGCGAGTCGCTCGGACACATCGTCGAGCGCATGCACGTGCAATTCGCGCTCATCGGCAGCGGCGAGGAGCGCGTCGAACAGATGTTCCGCAACGCCGCCGCGCGTTACCCGGGCAAGATCGCCGCGGCGATCGGCTTCGACCCGAAACTCGCGCGCCTCGTGCAGGCCGGCAGCGATCTGTTCGTGATGCCGAGCCGCTCCGAGCCGTGCGGGCTGACGCAGATGTATGCGATGCGCTACGGCACGCTGCCGATCGTGCGCGCGACGGGCGGGCTCGTGGACACCGTGGCGAATTACGAGCCGGGGCAGGAGCGCGGCACCGGTTTCACGTTCCGCGAAGCCAACTCGGCCGCGCTCTATCAGGCGGTCGGCCGCGCGTGCGAGACCTACTACGACCGGCCGGCGGAGTTTCGGGCAATGCAGCTCCGCGCGATGGCGCAGGATTTCTCGTGGGCCGCGAGTGCGCCGAAATACGTCGAGGTCTACCGCTGGGCGATCGAAGCGCGCACGGGGGCGGTGCTGGAGGAGTGAAGTCAAAGTCACCGCCATGACTGCGCGTGATCTTCTTGGAGAGATCGTCTGTATTCAGCCGGGCTTTCGAGCTTACTGGGATGGAGAAAATTATTTCCAGGGTGGAGAGGACGCATTCAGCGCGTGTGGCGTGTTTTGTAGCTTCACTCACTATTTTCGGAGCGGGCACAAGCGGATGGCAGTCGCCGAAATCCAGGCAATTGCCGCCTTGATTGGGCGGTGTGAGAATGATGCCACTCTGCGAACCGCTGCATACACCTGCTTCCTTGAGAATATCGCCGGCGAAGCAGCCGATCAGAGCATCGCGCCGTTCCTATCAAGAAACGCGCAGGAGTTCATGGATCGATGGCGCCCGGGGGATGCGTGAAGCATATGACATCGCACTCAAAACCGCGCCGTTGACACTCCGCGCCCCCGCCGCCACTCCTCTGCGCACATGCTTCAGTCGTTTGCCTATTTCTTTTTTGCGTTCGCCGGCTTTTTTGCCCCGCGAACCATGGGCGGCTGACTCCGAAGCATAAACTGACTCACCAGATTTAAGCACCAGAGCCGCCCAATCCCGGGCGGCTCTTTTGTTTTTCAAGCTCTCAACATCCGCAGCGCACAGAACCTCAAACCGACATCAATCCTTGGAGGGCCCGGCTCCTGCCGGGCCGCGCGGCTCGGCAGGAGCCGAGCCCTCCACGAAAAATCTCAGACCAAACTCCCCATGATCCTCCCCAAAGCCAACCGTCTCACTCCCGAGCAGATTAGCGAAGTCACGACCATCGTCGGCGAGTTCAACTGCAAGATTCAGCCCATCATCGGCGCCGTGCGCTCGATCTACGCCATCGTCGGCGACGAGCGCGACGAGCTGATGATCGCGCGCCTCGAGGGCCTCGACTACGTCGAACGCATCGACCGCATCCAGTCGCCGTTCAAGCTGATGGATCGACGCTCGGACCTCGCGAACCATCACCTGAAAATCGGCGGCGTCACTCTCGGCGAAGAGCTCTTGATCATCGCCGGCCAGTGCACGATCGATCCGAAAAATCCGAACTACTACCTCGAGACCTCGCAGGCCGTGAAGGAGGCCGGCGCCAACGCCCTCCGCGGCGGCGTGTGGAAGCCGCGCACGAATCCCTACAGCTTCCAAGGCGACGCGCGCTCGCTCGAAATCCTCATGGACGCCTCGCGCCGCACCGGCCTGCCCGTCGTCACCGAGGTCATGGAGCTCGAGCACATCAACCTCGCGCTCGATGCCGGCGTGCATGTGCTCCAGATCGGCGCGCGCAACGCCCTCAATTACTCGCTCCTCCGCCAGGTCGGCCGCGCCATCGCCGGCCGCCCGCAGACCTCCGTGATGCTCAAGCGCAGCATCCACAGCGGCCCGCTCGCGGAGTTCATCTCCGCCGCGGAATACATCGCCGCCTTCGGCAACCCGAATGTCATGCTCTGCCCGCGCGGCACGCAGCCGGGTCTCGAGGGTTACCGCAACCAGCCCGACGAATCGATCACGCCGCTGCTCAAAGAGAAAACCTGGGCGCCGGTCGTGGTCGACCCGTCGCACTCGGTCGGCAAGGCCTCCTACGTGCCCGCGGCGTCGCTCGCCGCAGTCGCTTACGGCTGCGACGGTCTGTGCATCGAGGCGCACGTGAGTCCATCGCACGGCATCGGCGACGACCCGAAACAGGCCGTGACACCCTCGGCGCTTGCCGAACTGGTCAAACGCTGCCGCGCTCTTTACGCTTCGCTCCGTCCTCAATCCGCCGTCGCCCGTTCATAATACGGCGTCTCTTGTGGGGCAGCCCGCTTGCGGGCGCTGCAAGAGGCGCGAGCAAGCTCGCTGCCCACAATCTTCCGCCCGATGAAAAAAGACATCTCCGCCATCCGCACGCGCATCGACACGATCGACCAGCAGGTCGTGAAGCTCCTCAACGCGCGCCTGAAGTGCGCCCAGAAAATCGGCGAACTGAAACACGGCGCGAAGGGCCGCATCTACGTCGCCGAGCGCGAAGCCGACGTGCTGCGCCGCGTCGCCGCGGCGAACAAAGACGGCGTGCTCAAGCCCGCGGCGCTCCAGGCGATCTACCGCGAGATCATGTCCGCGGCGCTCGCGTTGGAAAAACCGCTCGTCATCGCCTACCTCGGACCCGAGGCGACCAACACGCACGCCGCCGCGCTGAAGAAGTTCGGCGCGAGCGTCGATTACCGGCCGATGCCGTCGCTCGCCGACGTGTTCACCGCCGTCGAAAAGGGCGAAGCGGATTACGGCGTCGTGCCGATCGAGAATTCCACCGAGGGCTCCGTGCGCGACTCGCTCGACCTGTTCGTCGAGACGCCGCTGAAGATCGTCGCCGAGCTGCAACTCGAGATCGAGCACACGCTGCTCTCGCACGAGCCGCTGGAAAAAATCCAACGCGTTTACTCGAAGGATCAGGCGCTCGCGCAGTGCCGTCGCTGGCTGCAGCGCAACCTCCCGCACGCGCAACTCGTCGACGTCGATAGCACGGCGCTCGGCGTGCAACGCGCGGCGAAGGAAAAAGGCGCGGCGGCGGTCGGCCCGCGTCTGGCGGGCGAACGTTACGGCGTGCCGGCGGTCGCTTCGCGCATCCAGGATCAGAAGAACAACACGTCGCGCTTCGGCATTCTCGGCCGGGAGCCGTCGGGCGTTGTCGGCCACGGGCACGACAAGACGAGCTTGCTCGTCTCGCTGCACCACGAGCCCGGCGCGTTGCTGCGGGCGCTGACGCCGTTCCACCGTCGCAAGCTGAACCTCACGCGCATCGAATCGCGTCCGAGCCGGCTGCGTCCGTGGGATTACATCTTCTTCCTCGACGTGAGCGGTCACTACGACGAGCCCGCGATGCAGAAGGCGCTCGCGGATCTGCGCCGTCAGTGCCCGTTGGTGAAGTGGCTCGGCAGCTATCCGGCGGCGAAAGCGGTGTGAGGCGCGCGAGGGGCTGCGAGGCGGGGCGTGCGGCGGACGTCAATCGGCTGTTACGAGGTGGCGTGCGCGCGTTTTTGTAGGAGCGGCTTTACGCCGCGATCCGAGCGCGGCAGGCGCTTCGAACGGATCGCGGCGTAAAGCCGCTCCTACAATTCACGATGCGCGGGCTCGGGGTAGCGCGGTGCTTTAGCGCGCGCCGGCGGACTCTCAGCGCGGGCTGAAGCACCGCGCTACTGCTTCAGTAATCGTCCATCAGCACCCACATGATCCAGGTGAGCGCGGCGTTCACGAGCGCGAGGCCGGCGATGCAGTAGACGAAGAGCACGGCGTTTTGCGTGCGGTAGCCCCAGAGCGCGAGCGGAAGGAGCACGCCGTTCGTCAGGATGGTCAGGAGCCAGTAATCGCGTTTGCGGCGGCTGCGCACAGGGCGGTGCGGCGGAGCGAGTTCGTCCATGCCGGCGGCGATCTCGCGTTCGCGTAACTCGCGTTGGATCGCGAAGACGTCGTTCGCGGCGGGCGTCGGCTCGGGCGGCTCGGGCGGAGCGGGGGAGTGCGCGGCTCCGGCTGCGCTCGACGCGCCGGGCGCGTTCGGGGGCGTGGCGGCGTTCGGGCCGGTGGATGCGTGCGGCTGCGGAGCGTCCGACGGCGGGGCGTCCGGTCGCGGCGCGTTGAGGCGTTCGAACTCCTTCGGCTTGAACGCGTAGTTTTTCCGCGGCGGATCGGGGGCGTCGGGCACGCGCGGAGGTTGGCCGCGAACGCGTGCGGGCTGAAGCTGAATTTGCGCGGCTCCTGCGAGCGAGGATTCGGAAGTTGCCGATGCCTCGCCCGCGCCTGCCCGATGTAGCAGCCGACGTGAGGAGGCTGGAAAGGGCGCGCGATAAACCCTCAGCCTCCTCACGTCGGCTGCTACGAGAGGCCACCGCCGCGCTACTCCGACCCGCATTCGCGAGTGTGTCCTAATTTTGGTTATGTTGCTTCACTTGCTTGCATCAGCCACGGGGGAGCGCGGTAATCCCGGTTGCTCGTTTCGTTTTCACGCCGGACGGAGCTCATCCCGGACGGCTTACCCCGAATCTCCACACAACTTTTCATGCGTCCCGGTCATCACTCTCGTTGGTGCCCCGGCTGTGTCCTACGACCGCCGGGCGGGCGCCCTTATTTTCACTAGCACTCATGAGCACTCCGCGGTCCACCGACTCGAATTCAGCCCATTCCGCCTCTCCCGCCGGCCTGTCCGGCCGCCCGCTGCGACCGCCGGGCAAACAGGGTCTCTACGACCCGTGGTTCGAGCACGACGCGTGCGGCGTCGGCTTCGTCGTCGACATCAAGGGCCGCAAGTCGCACCAGATCGTCGCCGACGGCCTCCAAGTGCTGCGCAATCTCGACCACCGTGGCGCGAGCGGCGCCGAGGTGAACACCGGTGACGGCGCGGGCATCCTCATCCAAATGCCGCACAAGTTTTTCGCCGAGCAGGCGAAGACGTTCCGCTTCACGCTGCCGGCCGCCGGCGAATACGGCTGCGGCCTGATCTTCCTGCCGCGCAACCCGACCGTCCGCCGCAAGGTCGAAGAAAAGTTCGAAGCGACCGTTCAGGCCGAGGGCCTGCATTTCCTCGGCTGGCGCACGGTGCCGACGAACAGCTCGTCGCTCGGCGACGCCGCGCGTTCGACCGAGCCGTTCATGCGCCACACGTTCATCGCCCGCCCGGCGGGCATGAGCCTCGACGATTTCGAGCGGAAGCTCTTCGTCGTCCGCAAGCGCGCCTACAACGTCATCCGCACGTCCACGCAGGACGGCGCGGAGTATTGGTATGTCGCCAGTCTCTCGGCGCGCACGCTCGTCTACAAGGGCATGCTCACGACCGATCAGGTCGACAATTATTTCCCCGACCTGAAGCACCCGCTGATGGAGACGGCGATCGCGCTCGTGCACTCGCGTTTCAGCACGAACACGTTCCCGAGCTGGGAGCGCGCGCACCCGTATCGCTATCTGGCGCACAACGGCGAAATCAACACGCTCCGCGGCAACATCAACTGGATGCACGCACGCGAGGCGCTGTTCGAGCACCCGCTGTTCGGCGAGGACATCAAGAAGATCGTCCCGATCATGAACCCGCACGGCAGCGACTCGTCGATGTTCGACAACGTCCTCGAGCTGCTCGTCCTCACCGGTCGCCCGCTGGCGCACGCGATGATGATGATGATCCCCGAGCCGTGGTCCGGCCATCAGTCGATGGACCCGGATCGCCGCGCGTTCTACCAATATCACTCGTGCCTCATGGAGCCGTGGGACGGCCCGGCCTCGATCGCGTTCACCGACGGCACGCAGATCGGCGCGATCCTCGACCGCAACGGCCTGCGCCCCTCGCGTTATTACCAGACGAAGGACGGCCGCATCATCATGGCCTCCGAAGCCGGCGTGCTGGACATCCCGGACGAGCAGGTCGAGCACAAGGGCCGCCTGCAACCCGGCCGCATGTTCCTCATCGACACCGAGCAGGGCCGCATCATCGACGACGAGGAGATCAAGCGCGAGATCTGCACCGCGCATCCGTATCGCGAGTGGATCAAGCAGCACCTCGTGCACCTCGGCGACTTGCCCGAGGCGCCGAAGATCGAGCCGCCGGATCACGCCACGTTGCTCCAGCGCCAGATCGCCTTCGGCTACACGCACGAAGACGAGCGCATGATTCTCACGCCGATGGCGCGTGACGGCGTCGAAGCGATCGGCTCGATGGGCAATGACTCCGCGCTCGCCGTTCTCTCGAACAAGCCGCGTCTGCTCTACGATTACTTCAAGCAGCTCTTCGCGCAGGTCACCAACCCGCCGATCGACTGCATCCGCGAAGAGATCATCACCTCCGCCGAGACGCGTCTCGGTTCCGAAGGCAACTTGCTCAACCCGACGCCGAGCGCGTGCCGCCGCGTCGAGTTGACCTGGCCGATTCTCACCAACGAGGAGTTCGCCAAGATCCGCCGCACGAATCTCCCCGGCCTCAAGGTCGGCGTGCTGCCGATCATCTTCCGCGCGACGCGCGGCGAGAAGGGCCTCGCGAAGTCCATGGAGGAGCTCTCCATCATGGCGCGCCACATGATCGAGGAGGAGGATGTCAACGTGATCATCCTCTCCGATCGCGGCGTCACGAAGGACTACGCGCCGATCCCGGCGCTGCTCGCCGTGGCCGGCCTGCACCACTACTTGATCCGCGAAGGCCTGCGCACGCGCATCTCGCTCGTCCTCGAGACCGGCGAAGCGCGTGAAGTCCACCACTTCTCGCTGCTCATCGGCTACGGCTGCTCCGCGATCAATCCTTACGTCGCGTTCGAGACGATCGACGACATGATCCGCGAAGGCCTGCTCACCGGCATCGAGCACAAGAAGGCCTGCTACAACTTCGTGAAGGCCGCCTCGAAGGGCGTCATCAAGGTCATGTCCAAGATGGGCATCTCCGCGATCCAGTCCTACCGCGGCGCCCAAGTCTTCGAAGCGCTCGGCCTCCGCCAGGACGTCGTCGATCAATACTTCACCTGGACGCCGTCGCGCGTCGGCGGCATCGGCCTCGACGTCATCGCGCAGGAAGTCCTCCTCCGCCACCGCGCTGCGTATCCGGAGCGTCCCGTCGACGGTCACGTGTTGCCCGCGGGCGGTCTCTACAAATGGCGCAACGAAGGCGAAGCGCACCTCTTCACGCCCGAGGCGATCCACCTCTTGCAAAAAGCGGTGCGCACCGAGAGCTTCGCGACGTTCCGCGAATACTCGCGCACGGTGAACGACCAGTCGCGCAACCTCTGCACGCTGCGCAGCCTGCTCGAGTTCAAGGCCGCCAACGCGATCCCGCTCGAGGAAGTCGAGTCGGCCGAGTCGATCATGCGCCGCTTCAAGACCGGCGCCATGTCCTACGGCTCCATCTCGCAGGAAGCGCACGAGACGCTCGCCATCGCGATGAACCGCATCGGCGGCAAGTCCAACACCGGCGAAGGCGGCGAAGATCCCGCGCGCTACACCTGGACCAACGAGCTGGGCGACTCGAAGAACTCCGCGATCAAGCAGGTCGCGTCGGGCCGTTTCGGTGTCACCGCCGAATACCTCGCCAACGCCCGCGAACTCCAGATCAAGATGGCGCAGGGCGCGAAGCCCGGCGAAGGCGGCCAATTGCCCGGCACGAAGGTTTATCCGTGGGTCGCCAAGACCCGCGGCACCACCGCCGGCGTCGGCCTCATCTCGCCCCCGCCGCACCACGACATCTACTCGATCGAGGATCTCGCGGAGCTCATCCACGACCTCAAGAACTCGAACCGCCACGCGCGCATCAGCGTGAAGCTCGTCTCCGAAGTCGGCGTCGGCACCATCGCCGCCGGCGTCGCGAAGGCGCACGCGGACGTCGTGCTCATCTCCGGCTACGACGGCGGCACGGGCGCCTCGCCGCAGACCTCGATCCAGCACGCGGGTCTGCCGTGGGAACTCGGCCTCGCCGAGACGCACCAGACGCTCATCCTGAACAATCTTCGCTCGCGCATCGCGGTCGAGACCGACGGCCAGTTGAAAACCGGCCGCGACGTCGCGATCGCCGCGTTGCTCGGCGCCGAGGAATTCGGCTTCGCCACCGCGCCGCTCGTCTCGACGGGCTGCATCATGATGCGCGTCTGCCACCTCAACACCTGCCCGGCCGGCGTCGCGACGCAGGACCCGGCGCTCCGCGCCAAGTTCAAAGGCCGCCCCGAGGACGTGGTGAACTTCATGCGCTTCGTCGCGGAAGAGCTCCGCGAAATCATGGCGAGCCTCGGCTTCCGCACGATCGAGGAGATGGTCGGCCGCACCGATCGCCTCCAGCCGAAGCAAGCCATCGAGCACTGGAAGGCCAAGGGCCTCGACTTCTCGGGCATCCTCTACTCGCCCGACGTCGACGGCGAGATCGGCCGCTATTGCCAGATCAAGCAGGACCACGGCATCGACCGCTCGCTCGACGTCACGCAGCTCCTCGACATCTGCAAGCCCGCCATCGAGCGCGGCGAGAAGGTCGTCGCCGAGCTGCCGATCCGCAACGTCAACCGCGTCGTCGGCACCGTCACCAGCTACGAAGTCACGAAGAAGCATGGCGCGAAGGGCCTGCCCGAGGACACGATTCGCCTGAACTTCAAGGGCTCGGCCGGCCAGTCGTTCGGCGCGTTCGTCACGCGCGGCATGACGCTCTCGATCGAGGGCGACGCCAACGACTACTTCGGCAAGGGCCTCTCCGGCGGCAAACTCATCGTCCGCCCGTCGCCGCAAGCCTCGTTCAAGGCCGAGGAAAACATGATCATCGGCAACGTCGCCCTCTACGGCGCGACCGCCGGGGAAGTTTACCTCAACGGCCTCGCCGGCGAGCGCTTCGCCGTCCGCAACTCCGGCGTCGACGTCGTCGTCGAAGGCGTGGGCGACAACGGTTGCGAATACATGACCGGCGGCCGCGTCGTCGTCATCGGTCCCGCCGGCCGCAACTTCGGCGCCGGCATGTCCGGCGGCGTCGGTTACGTGCTCAACGAGAGCAGCGACTTCGTTGCGAACGTGAACACGCAGATGGTCGGCATCGAGAAGCTCGAAGACCCGAAGGAAATCGCCGCCGTCCGCGCGCTGATCGAGAAGCACCTCGCTTACACCGGCAGCGCGAAGGCCAAGGCCGTCCTCGCCGACTGGGCGAACAACGTCCCGAAGTTCGTCAAGGTGATGCCCAAGGACTACAAGCGCATGCTCGCCTGCATCGAGAAGGCGCAAGCCCAGGGCCTCACCGGCGACGAAGCCATCATGGCCGCCTTCGAAGAAAACGCCCGCGACCTCAGCCGAGTGGGCGGCAACTGACCGCCCACCGTTGAAGTTGGAAGTTTAAGTTTAAGCTTAACGCCCCAGCTTCGCCCACCCGCCACCGAGCCCTTAAATTTCAACTTCACTCTTCAACTTTTCTACCATGGGAAAGCCCACCGGATTCATCGAGTATTTGCGCGAACTGCCCGTCGACCGCACGCCCGCCGAGCGCGTGCACGATTGGAACGAGTTCCACCCGCACATGGACGAGAAGGAGCTCCGCCAGCAGGGCGCGCGCTGCATGGATTGCGGCGTGCCGTTCTGCCACACGGGTCGCCTCATCGGCGGCATGGCGTCGGGCTGCCCGATCAACAACCTCATCCCGGAGTGGAACGACCTGATTTTCCGCGGACTCTGGAAAGAGGCGCTCGATCGCCTGCACAAGACGAACAATTTCCCGGAGTTCACCGGCCGCGTGTGCCCGGCGCCGTGCGAAGGCTCGTGCGTCCTCGGCATCAACGCCCCGCCCGTCACGATCAAGAACAACGAAGTCTCGATCATCGACCGCGGCTGGGATGAAGGCTGGGTCGTGCCCGAGCCGCCGAAGGTCCGCACCGGCAAAAAAATCGCGATCATCGGCTCCGGCCCCGCCGGCCTCTCCGCCGCCGCGCAGCTCAACCGCGCCGGCCACACCGTCACCGTCTACGAGCGCGCCGACCGTCCGGGCGGCCTCCTCATGTATGGCATCCCCAACATGAAGCTCGATAAGAAGCACGTCGTGCAACGCCGCCTCCAGTTGATGGAGCAGGAAGGCGTGAAATTCGTCTGCAACGCGAACGTCGGCGGCAACGTCGACGCCGCGAAACTCCTCGCCGAGCACGACGCCACCATTCTCGCCACCGGCGCGACGCAGCCGCGCGATCTCCCGATCGAAGGCCGCAACCTCAAGGGCGTGCACTTCGCGATGGAGTTCCTCGGCGGCAACACGAAGGCGCTGCTCGATTCCGGCACCGACAAGGCCCCGATCCACGCGCGCGGCAAACGCGTCGTCGTCATCGGCGGCGGCGACACCGGCACGGACTGCGTCGGCACCTCGATCCGCCACGGCTGCGAGCACGTGATGCAGATCGAAATTCTCCCGAAGCCCCCGCTCGAGCGTCAGGCCGACAACCCCTGGCCCGAGTGGCCGAAGACCCTCAAGGTCGATTACGGCCAGGAAGAAGCCGCGTTCAAATACGGCGCCGACCCGCGCACGTATTTGACGACGGTGAAGAAATTCATCGGCGACGCGCAGGGCAACGTGAAGGAACTCGTCACCGTCGAGGTGAAGTGGGAGCGCAACGACAAGGGCCAGTTCATCCCGAAGGAACAGCCCGGCACCGAGAAGACGCTCAAGGCCGACCTCGTGCTCCTCGCCATGGGCTTCCTCGGGCCCGAGCAACCGCTGCTCAAGTCACTCGGCGTCGAAGCCGACGCGCGCAGCAACGTGAAGGCCGAGCACGGCAAGTTCACGACGAGCCTCAAGGGCGTCTTCGCCGCCGGCGACTGCCGTCGCGGCCAGAGCCTGGTCGTCTGGGCGATCAACGAAGGCCGCGCCGTCGCCAGAGAGTGCGATCGGTATCTCATGGGTAGCACCGACCTGCCGTAAGCGAAAAGTAGGGCCGGCTTCAGCCGGGCCAAATTCACTCTCCGCGACAACAAGGACGCTCTACACCGAGCGTCCTTTTTCTTTGCCGTCGTAGCGGAGAGCGCCAGCGACCCGACGAATCTCGGCTCGCTCCGCGCTCGCCGCTACACGCACGATCGCGCAAACACTCGCTTGAATCCCTGACGTCTTCGCCCACGCTCCGACGTCACGGGCCACCTGCGGTGAGGTTTTCATCGCGTGCGAATGCGTAGTTCGCTGCTGAAGGGATACACATGAAACCGAACAAGAATCTCTGGGCCGTCCTTGCGATCGGCCTGATCGTAGCCGCGTTTACAGTCGGCGCCGCCTCGTCGGATCGGCCGACCTTCGAATACCAAGTGCTTAGCAACGGGGCCGCCCGGAGCCGTTTATACGCGGTCGGCAAAGACGGTTGGGAACTTGTGGCCGTCTATGTGAATCCGGTAACGGGCGAGGAGAGCTTCTATGTGAAGCGACAGATCAGATAGGCGATCAAACACGATGTGCGGCACGGGTAAAAGTTCTGAACCGTTGCCAGCCTGCGTCTCCTCGCGCTCAGTCCCGAGCATGGATCACGTGGTAAGTTTCTCGGGGGCTGCGTAACACTGCTCCGCAAAGAAAAGCGTCCAATGGCTAATGAACCTGATATCCTCCCCGGCCATGCATTCAAGGTGCGCCTCCTTGCTGCTCTTTCTGGATTGGTCCTGCTCGTTGGTGCCGCGACCGCTGGCTGGGAAAACTTCAGTGGTCGCACCGCTCTCGGTAGGTCTGGACAGTGGGCGGTTGGGATTGGGTTCTTCGGTCTCGTAGTGGCTGGAATTTGGGTTGGTTACGCGCGCTGCCCCGGTTGCGGTGCGTTCATGACGCAAGGCGAAGGACGTGACCCAGAAAAGTATGATGGCATTTTTGTTTGCCCGCGATGTGGCAAGAGCTGGCGCACCGAAGAGCGGTCGCGTATGCACGTCGGCGTAGAATGAAGAAGTTACCTGAGCTATCTCTGGATCCAGCAGGCAGCAGGACGACGATCGACCGATGAGTGACGCGATTTCACCTTGGGCGGGGTCGGCGACGAGAGAGAGTCCTAACGGCCGTTACGTCGCGTTTTTCGATGGAGACGGTGGGGAAATCTGCATGGGCGGACCGCTGCGTGGCACCTTGAAGATCAGGCGCAAAGACGAAGAGCACTGGTTGATGGTCTTTCCCGAATCGAGCGCGTCGTTCGTTTGGTCCGAGGATTCCTGTGCGATAGCAGTTCCTCGCTGGACACGTCGTCGCGAGCACCAGCTTTGCGTTATCCGTGTGCCGCAAGGCGAGACGGTCGAGATGCACGCACGGTTTCGAGTTCTCCAGTTGGAATCTTTTCGTGACGGAGTCATCGAGGGAATCGACTCGCCCGTTCACAAGCCGGAGAAGTTCACAGCCAGTTTTAAGGATGGGCGCACGCTGCTTCCCGTCGGCGAATGTAGGAAGCCATGGTGGAAGGTATTTTGAAACTCTGACATTTCGCAGTCTCGCTGTGCGCAGCGATCCAGCGCCCGCGAATTTTTCACGCCCTTAGAACGCAACCTCCCGGTTATGTCACTTGCGCGGCGAGTCAGAGGCACCATTACTGCTGCGAATTCCGTTCGCTTATGCGCATGCCCATTCCTGCTCACGTTCAACCTTCGCCTCTCTACGATCCGTCGTTCGAGCACGATGCTTGCGGCGTCGGCTTCATCGCCCGGACCGACGGCCGGCGCACGCACGACGTCCTCAAGCACGGGTTGACCGCTCTCAAAGCTCTCGCGCATCGCGGCGCCATCGACGCCGACTCCTCCACCGGCGACGGCGCCGGCATCATGACGCAGCTCCCCTACGAGCTGATCCGCGCCCACCTCGTCGCCGCCAAAGTCAGCGTCCAGCCGCGCGATCAGGATCTCGCCCTCGCTCAGCTTTTCCTCCCGCGCGAAAACGACCTCGCGCAGGCGCAGATCAAAAAGATTTTCATCGAGGCCGTGAAGGAAGAGGGCCTCGGCTTCGTCGCCTGGCGCGACGTGCCGACCGACTACTCGATCCTCGGCCGCAAGGCCGCCGACACGCGCCCGTTCGTCCTCCAGGCCATCATCGCGCGGCTCGACGACTCGAGCGACGACGACTTCGAGCGCCACTTGTTCCTTGCGCAAAAGGTCGCCGAGCGCCGTTGCGGCGAGGCGCGCCTCGACGGCTTCTACGTCTGCTCGTGCTCGTCGCGCACCATCGTCTACAAGGGCCTGCTCAACGCGCCCGAGGTCCGCCGCTTCTTCCCCGACCTGCGCGACCCGCGCTACACGACAGCGTTCACGATCTTCCACCAGCGCTACTCGACGAACACGTTCCCGACGTGGCATCTCGCGCAGCCGTTCCGCCTCATGGCGCACAACGGCGAGATCAACACCGTCCGCGGCAACCGCGTGCGCATGCACGCACGCGAGCGTGCGATGGCCGGCGGCGTGTGGGGTCCGCGTTTCTCCGATCTGCACCCGATCGTGCAGCCGGGCATGTCGGACTCCGCGAGCTTCGACAACGTTCTCCAAGTCCTCACGCTCGGCGGTCGCTCCGCGTTGCAGTCGATGATGATGATGGCGCCGCTCGCGTGGGAACAGAACCCGCGCCTCAGCGAGGACGCCCGCGGCTTCTTCCAATACCACTCGCTCCTCATGGAGCCGTGGGACGGCCCGTCCGCGCTCGTGTTCTCCGACGGCAAGATCGTCGCCGCCACGCTCGACCGCAACGGCCTGCGCCCCGCGCGTTTCAAGCTCTACGACGACGGCCACATCCTCCTCGCCTCGGAAACCGGCCTCGTGCCGAACCTCCCCGGTCAAGTCGTCCAGTCCGGCCGTCTCGGGCCCGGCCGCATGATCGCGGTCGACCTCGAAGGCCAGCGCTTGCTGATGGACGAGGACATCAAGAAGGAAGTCGCCGAAAAGCCGATCTACCGCGATTGGTGCGCGCGCCACCTGATCAATCTCCAGAAGTTCGCCGCCACCGCGCCCGAGAGCGAAGTCATCACGCCGCCCGCGAGCTACTCGGCGAGCGTGCTGCAACAACAGCTCGCGTTCGGCTACGACACCGAGGAGCTCGACCTCGTGCTCGGCTCGCTCGCCGTCGGCGTCGAGCCCACCGGCTCGATGGGCGACGACACGCCGCTCGCCGTCCTCTCGCGCCGCCCGAAGCTCCTCTACAGCTACTTCAAGCAGCTCTTCGCGCAGGTCACGAATCCGCCGATCGACTCGATCCGCGAAAAGTCCGTGATGTCGCTCGGCGCCGCGCTCGGCCCGCGCATCAGCCTCTTCGAAACCGGCCTCGCGCCGACTGGCGTGCTCACGCTCGAGTCGCCGCTGATCTTCGACCACGAGCTCGAAGCGCTCCACGCCGTCCCGCTCTTTCGCAACGCCGTCGTGCGCCTCTCGGTGCTCTTCGACGCCAACGCCGGACCCGACGCGCTCGCCAACGCCGTGCACGACCTCGCGCACCGCGCCTACAACGCCGTCGAAAACCAGGGCGCGAAAATCGTCATCCTCTCCGACAAGGGCCTCTCGCCCGACAAGGCCGCGATCCCGATGCTCCTCGCCGTCGGCGCCGTGCAGCACCGCCTGATCCGCGCCGGCCTGCGCCTGAAGTGCGACATCGTTGCCGAGACCGGCGAAGCGCGCGACGTCCACCACATCGCCTGCCTCAGCGGCTACGGCGCGAACGCCATCAATCCTTACCTCGCGCTCGCCACCGTCCGCGAACTCGCCGCGCAAAACAAACTCGCCACGCCCGCGAAGCCGGCCGACGCCGAGAAGAATTACAAGAAGGCGCTCGAGGCCGGCCTGATGAAGGTGATGGCCCGCATGGGCATCAGCACGCTCGCCAGCTACCGCGGCGCGCAAATTTTCGAAGCCATCGGCATCGGCGGCAAAGTCATCGAGGAATGCTTCGGCGGCACGCCGTCGCCGATCGGCGGCATCGGTTACCGTCAGATCGCCGAGGAATTGTTGCGCCGCCACGAGCGCGCGTTCCCGCGCCTAAGCAACGCCGCCTCCGAAGCCGAGGCCGAGTCGACCGCGGTCGCCGCGACCGAGTTGCCGAACGACGGTTACTACAAGGTCGCGAAGAAGGGCGACGGCGAGTTCCACGGCTGGAACCCGAAGGTCGTCGCCGGCATGCACAAATTCCTCAAGGGCGCTGCGCCCGAGGACTACAAGGTCTTCGCGCAGACCGCCGACGAGCATCCGCCGGTCACGATCAAGGACCTGCTGAAAATCCGTTTCCCGGCGAGCGGCCTGCCGCTCGAGGAAGTCGAGCCGATCGAGGACATCCGCCGCCGTTTCACCACGGCCGGCATGTCGCTCGGCGCGCTCTCGCCCGAGGCGCACGAGACGCTCGCGATCGCGATGAACCGCATCGGCGGCAAGTCGAACTCCGGCGAAGGCGGCGAAGATCCCGAGCGCTTCGGCCTCCGCGAAAACGGCGACAGCGCCAACAGCGCGATCAAGCAGGTCGCGTCCGGCCGTTTCGGCGTCACCGCCGAATACCTCGCCAACGCGCGCGAGATCGAAATCAAGATGGCGCAGGGCGCGAAGCCCGGCGAAGGCGGCCAGTTGCCCGGCCACAAGGTCTCGCCGCTCATCGCGCGCCTCCGTTTCTCCGTGCCTGGCGTCACGCTCATCTCGCCGCCGCCGCATCACGACATCTATTCGATCGAGGATCTCGCGCAGTTGATCCTCGATCTCAAGGAAGTGAATCCGCGCGCGAAGGTCTGCGTGAAGCTCGTCTCGTCGTCCGGCGTCGGCACGATCGCCGCGGGCGTCGCGAAGGCTTACGCGGACGTCGTGCTCGTCTCCGGTCACGAGGGCGGCACGGGCGCTTCGCCGCTCGGCTCGATCAAGAACGCCGGCTCCGATTGGGTGCTCGGCCTCGCCGAGGCGCATCAGGTTCTCCTGATGAACGGCCTGCGCAATCGCGTGACGCTCCGCACCGACGGCGGCATGAAGACCGGTCGCGACATCGTCATCGCCGCGATCCTCGGCGCCGAGGAATTCAACTTCGGCACCGGCGCGCTCATTGCGGCGGGTTGCGCGATGTTCCGCGTCTGCCATCTCAACACGTGCCCGGTCGGCGTCGCCACGCAGCGCGAAGACCTGCGCGCGAAGTTCCGCGGCAAGCCCGAGAACGTCATCGCCTACTTCAACGCCGTGGCTGAGGAAGTCCGCCACTACCTCGCGCGTCTCGGCGCGCACACGCTCAACGACGTCATCGGCCGCCCCGAGTTGCTCGAGCAGATCGACGACCCGGCGAATCCGAAGACGCGTTTCCTCAATCTCTCCGGCGTGCTGCACAACGTCGACCCGACCGGCCAGCTCGACCGATACCACACGCGCGAGCGCAACGAGCGTTTCGGCTCCGAGGGCTCGCTCGACGAACTCATCGTCCAGGAAGCGCGCCACGTCATCGCGGGCCGCGCGGGCCGTTTCTCCGGCACCTATAAGGTCACGAACGAATCGCGCTGCCTCGGCACGCACCTCTCCGGCCAGATCGCCTACCTGCGCGGCAGCCAGCACCCGCTCGCTCCGCGCACGATCGACCTGAAGTTCAACGGCACGGCCGGGCAGAGCTTCGGCACGTTCCTCGTCCCCGGCGTGCGCCTCACGCTCACCGGCGAGGGCAACGACTACGTCGGCAAGGGCATGAGCGGCGGCGAAATCGTCGTGCGTCCGCGCGGCGACGAGCTCTTCGCGTGGGAGACGAACGTCCTCATCGGCAACACCTGCCTCTACGGCGCGACGGGCGGCTTGCTCTTCGCGGCGGGGTGGGCGGGCGAGCGCTTCGCCGTCCGCAACTCCGGCGCGATCGCCGTCGTCGAAGGCGTGGGCGACCACGGCTGCGAATACATGACGCGCGGCACGGTCGTCGTGCTCGGCCGCACCGGCCTGAACTTCGCCGCCGGCATGAGCGGCGGTCTCGCGTTCGTGTTCGACGAGCGCAACGTGCTCCCGCAGCGGTTCAACAACCAGATGGTTACGCTCGAGCGCCTGTCGAACGACGACGAGAGCGAGTCGCTGCGCCGGCTCATCGCCGACCACGCGGAAGCCACCGGCAGCCCGCACGCGAAGCGCATCCTCGAACAGTGGAGCGCGAGCGTGCAGCAGTTCTGGAAAGTCGTGCCGAATGCGCCGACCGCGGACGCGCCGAAGCCGTTCTACCGCTACGAGCCCGTGCAAGTTTTCGCCGAGCACCCGGCCGAAGCGCTCGGCTGAGCGCGGAGTGCGGCGTTCAGGACATCGCCGCCGTAAAGTAGCGCCAGTCTCTGACTGGCGAAATACCTCCGCCCACGCTC
Organism: Opitutia bacterium; assembly: GCA_016187945.1. Classification (GTDB taxonomy): domain Bacteria; phylum Verrucomicrobiota; class Verrucomicrobiia; order Opitutales; family Opitutaceae; genus Didemnitutus. Next base: position 88,267 of record JACPIT010000013.1, on the reverse strand, counting down.
CGCATCGATGCGTTGCGCCGCGCTCGCGCTCGCGACCACGAGACGCGAGTGCTTTTCGCCGGTCAGAGACCGGCGCTACCTTTTGTTCGCCTGCAATGCGCATCGGCTCGCCTGCATCGCGTTTGCGAACGGGAAACCATTGGGGCCGGCTGAAGCCGGCCTTACCATGCCAACCGCGCCACGCCCCAAGGCGCCATCCTTGTCATACGCGCGCAGTTGGCCGACCGGTTGCTTTCTCTCATCGCGTAGGGCGGCGCTGTCGCCCCCAAACCCACGCAAAAACACACAAGCAATACACCCAACATGAGAAAAACCCTGTTCGCCGCGTTCGCGCTCCTCGCCGCTGCCGGCCTCCATGCGGAGGAAGCCAAGTCCTCCTATTCCGTCACGACCGACTTCACCTACACGACGCGCTACTTCTTCCGCGGCGTGAAGAACCAGGACTCGGCGTTTCAGCCCTCCGTGACTTTCGCGCAAGGCGCGTTTTCCGCCGGCGTCTGGACCAGCCAGGCGTTGAGCGATAAGAAAGCCCAGTGGGCGCAGGGCAAGGAATACGATTTCTTCGCCGGCTACGCCTTCGCGCTCGAAAACAACGCCTCCGTCACGCTCGGCGGCACCTACTACTATTATCCGTCCGCGCGGCCCAGCCTGAGCGAGGCCAAGAAATCGTATGAGGGCTCGATCGCGTTCGCCGCTCCCGTCGGCCCGCTGAGCGGCAAACTCACGGTGTTCCACGACTTCAAATTCGAGTCGAACACGCTCCAGGCCGATCTCGGCTACAGCGTGCCGATCAACAACGGCTCCTTCGATGTCGGCGTTTATTACGGCTACAACGACATCGGCGACGGCGATGCCGATCTCCCCGGCGGCAGCGGCTACACCTACAAATACTACGGCGTCGACGCCTCGGTGAGCGTGAAGCTCTCCGACAAGGCCACCGTCAAGCTCGGTGGTCACTGGACCGACACCACCGGCGACCTGGCGTCTCCGGACAAGAACCTTTGGGTCACGCTCGGCGTCACCGTCGTGTTCTGATCCAGAAACAGGAACGCATAGCAGAATGGGAACCGGCCGCACGCGAGTGCGGCCGGTTTTTTTGTGGCGAGCGTTGGGACTGCAGCGGCTGCTTTGCGCGGAGCGCCATTCGCCGGCGGGAACGGCGACATCATCCTAAATTCCGCAGTTGAAACGCGGAGCGCGCGGAGGCCGCGGAGTAGCACGCGGGAAAATCCGGCCGCGGAAGGACTCACCTGTCAGGTGAAGGGCCGCGGAGCGGAATGATCCTAGAACGCGCAGTTGAACCACTGATTTTCACTGATCCTAAATCCCGCAGAAGAACTCACCATGGATTGCACCGATTACACGGATGGAATTATTTCAGGAAAACTTCCTCTCCATCTTCGTTCACCTGCTGGGTGAAGCGGCTCCGCTGCCGAAGTCTTGAACTATCCGTGCCCTCCGTGAAATCCGTGGTTTCAACTGCTGCTTTTAGGCTGATGAGCACTCATCGAAGCAGACTTGCGATCACCGCGATCGTCCACCTGGCAGGTGAGCCACTTCACGCTGCGCTTTTCGGCCGTCTCATTCATCCGTGCGCATGAGTGTTCGTCAGTGGTTAATCTTCTGCGGAATTTAGGATGATCGGAGTTTCTCCTCTGTGCTCTCCGCGTCCTCCGCGTTTCAACTGCGTTTTTTAGGATAATATCGCCGCTTCGGTCCGCTCGCGCGCGACGGCGGCCACGCTATGACGTGCGAAGGCGGCCCGTGCCACGCCCTGCGCGGACGCTTTTCGCGCCTTGGCACAAGCAGTGCTCAAGGGGAATTCCCTCCTGCGCGTTCCACTGCCCCGATAACCTCCTATGACTACATACTCCAGAATGACCCGATGGGCCGCGCTCGCGGCCGCATTTGTCGCGCTCGGCGCCGCAGGCGCCTTGCGCGCTGAGGAAGCTGCTGCCGTTCCCGCGATGAGCGATTTGAGCTCGATGCGCGTGGGCCTCGACACCGTATGGGTGCTCGTCGCCGCCATGCTCGTGTTCTTCATGAACGCGGGTTTCGCGCTCGTGGAGAGCGGCCTCTGCCAGTCGAAGAACACCGTCAACATCCTCGCGAAAAACTTCATCGTCTTCGCCGCCTCGACGATCTCGTTCTGGATTCTCGGCTGGGGCCTGATGTTCGGCGACGGCAACCCGTGGTTCGGCACGCAGGGCATTTTCTTCGTCGGCGGCGCCGACAATTCGCCCGCGCTCGGCTCCGCCTACGCGGCGATGAATCCCTTCTCGAAGGAAACCTACGCCGGCGTCTATAGCGCCATCAACTGGACCCCCGTCCCGCTGTGGGCGAAGTTCTTCTTCCAACTCGTGTTCGCCGGCACCGCCGCGACGATCGTCTCCGGCGCCGTGGCCGAGCGCATCAAGTTCGGCGCATTCCTCGCGTTCTCGTTCGCGCTCGTCGCGATCGTCTACCCGGTCACCGGCCACTGGATCTGGGGCGGCGGCCTGCTCGGCTCCGCGCCGGGCGAGTCCGGCCTGCTGGCGTTCTTCGGCAACTTCCGCGACTTCGCCGGTTCCACCGTCGTGCACTCGGTCGGCGGCTGGGCCGCTCTCGCCGGCGTCATCGTGCTCGGTCCGCGTCTCGGCAAATACGTCAACGGCAAGGTCAAGCCGATCCTCGGCCACAACATGACCTCCGCCGCGCTCGGCGTCTTCATTCTCTGGCTCGGCTGGTTCGGCTTCAACCCGGGCTCCACCATGGCCGCGATGGACGGCAAGGCCATCTCGCACGTCCTCGTGAACACCAACATGGCCGCCGCCACCGGCTCCCTCGGCGCGCTCGTCACCGCGTGGATTCTCCTCAAGAAACCCGATTTCTCGATGATCCTCAACGGCTGTCTCGCCGGCCTCGTCGCCATCACGGCGCCCTGCGCGTTCGTCACCATCCAGTCCGGCGCCATCATCGGCCTGATCGGCGGCGTCATCGCCGTGCTCGCGGTCGTGTTCTTCGACAAGGTGAAACTCGACGACCCGGTCGGCGCGCTCGCCGTCCACCTCGCCAACGGCGTGTGGGGCACGCTCGCGCTCGGCCTTTTCTACAACGGCAAAGCGCAATACGGCGACGGCGCCATCGCCAACACCGTCGCGGCGCTCGACACCGGCCTCACCGCCGGCCAGCAGACGCTCGCGCAGCTCAAGGGCATCGTGCTCGTGGGCGCGTTCACCTTCGCGATTTCGATGGCGCTCTGGTATGTGATCAAGTTCGCCATGGGTGGCATCCGCGTCAGCGCGCAGGAAGAGACCGAAGGCCTCGACGTCGGCGAGCACGGCAACGAAGCCTATCCGAACTTCGCGCCGCACGTCCCCGGCTTCGGCGAGTCCAAGCCCGCTTACCTGCACCCGTCGGCCGAAGGCGCGCCCGCCGGCGCCAAGGTCGGCGACCTCGCGAAACAGGACACGTAACCTCTCTCGCGCGCGTGCGCGGCCACGCTTCCCGTGACCGCCGCGCATTGCTCGATTTCTTGCCAAGTTCAGCCGGCTGCGCCCCACGCGCGCAGCCGGTTTTTTGTTGGAGTGGAGCGCATCGACCTCAACCCGCTCTTCGCCCGGACGCGTTGAGGTCTGCGCGTTCCACCTTGACGCCACCGGCGCCCGATATGACGCAACTCGCGCCGCGCTACCCGTTCCGCGCATTGCCGCCGCCACGGAGAACCTCGAAATTCCGCCGCCCCACGCACGCCGAAAATTTCCCGAAATCTTTCTGGCGCCACCGCCCCCGATTCCTTTTTCGTTACCCTTTTCACGCATGAAACAGCCACGCAAGGTCGCCATTCTCACTGCCGGTGGACTCGCTCCCTGTCTGAGCGCAGCCGTCGGTGAACTCATCCTCCAATACACCGCCGCTGCGCCGGACATCGATATCATCTGCTACCGCTCCGGCTACAAAGGCCTCCTGCTCGGCGATTCCATCGAGGTGACGCCCGACATGCGCGCCCAGGCCGGCATCCTCCGCCGCTACGGCGGCAGCCCGATCGGCAACTCCCGCGTCCGCCTCACCAACGTCGACGACTGCGTCAAACGCGGCCTCGTCAAAAAAGGCCAGGATCCGCGCGCCGTCGCGGCCCGCCAGCTCAAGAAGGACAAGGTCGACATCCTCCACACCGTCGGCGGCGACGACACCAACACCGCCGCGGCCGACCTCGCCGCCTGGCTGAAGAAAAACAATTACAAGCTCACCGTCGTCGGCCTGCCCAAGACGATCGACAACGACATCGTGCCGATCCGTCAGAGCCTCGGCGCCCTCACCGCCGCCGAGCAGGGCGCGCGTTTCTTCCAGAATGTCGTCAGCGAACACGGCGCCTCCTCGCGCATGCTCATCGTGCACGAGATCATGGGCCGCCACTCCGGCTGGCTCACCGCCGCCACGACGCGCGAATACCTCCGCTTCATCGAAGGCGGCCGCTTCCTCCCCGGCCTCGGCCTCGAAGAAGCCCGCTGGAGCATCCACGGCGTTTACCTGCCCGAGATGGAATTCGATCTCCACGCCGAGGCCGACCGCCTCCGCGCCGTCATGGACCGCCTCGGCAACGTGAACCTCTTCGTCTCCGAAGGCGCCTGCGTCGACACCGTCATCGCCGAGATGACCGCGCGCGGCGAGTCCGTCGAACGCGACCCGTTCGGCCACGTGAAACTCGACAAGATCAACGTCGGTTCCTGGTTCGGCAAACGCTTCGCCACGATGATCGGCGCCGAGAAGGTGCTCGTGCAGAAGTCCGGCTATTTCGCGCGCTCGGCCCCGGCCAACGATGCGGACCTCGTCCTCATCGCGCGTTGCGTCGAGCATGCCGTCGAGAGCGCGCTCCGCGGCGATTCCGGTCTCATCGGCGAGGACGAGGAAGCCAACGGCCACCTCCGCCCGATCGAGTTCACCCGCGTGAAAGGCGGCAAGCATTTCGACCTGCGCACGCGCTGGTTCCAGGAACTCCTCGTCGTGACCGGCCAGAAAAATGGCCGCCAGCGCAAGACGGCGTAAATTTTTACCCGAGCGGCGGCGTCCTAGAGACGCGCCGCCGCTCGTTTCAGCGGCCGCACACCGGCGGCGCGCTCCTCAGATTTTATCGAACGCTTGGCACCGTGCGGGGTCCAACGCGCAGCCTCGTCATTTTCACTGCATGATCGCCCGGGAAAAACTCCGCACCCTCCTCCTCCTCGTTCCTGTTCTCCTCCTCGTCGTCCCGGCGCGCGCGACCACTTGGGTGCTCGCCAACGGCGACCGCCTCACCGGCACCCTCGTGCGCGAGACCGACGCCGAACTCGAAATCCGCCACGACCAGCTCGGCACCCTGACAATTCCGCGCACCGCGCTCGCTCCGCTCGTGAGCCCGAGCACCGCCGCCGCCATCGCCAAAGTCCCGACTGCCCCCGCCGGCACGCCTGCCGCGAAGTCCGACAAAGTCATCCCGAAGTGGACGCGCCAGATCGAACTCGGCTACGCCACCCAGGACGGCGCGAAAACCAAAACGGATCTCACCGCACGCTTCTCGATCGAAGGCCACGACAAGCGCTCCAACAGCTACCGCGCCACCGCGACTGCGCAGCGCTCCGAAGCGCAAGGCGTCATCACCGCCGACCGCCAGGTGGCCGACTTCCGCTGGCGCCACGATTTCAACAAGCGCCTCTTCACCCAGTCGCTCACGACCTACTCGTCCGACGACCTCAAGCAGATCAACTACAGCGTCGAGCAGCAGCTCGGCGGCGGCTACAAGCTGATCGACGCGTCGAGACAGCAGGTGAACGTCGGCCTCGGCGCCGTCGTGCAGCGCCTCTCCCGCGACGGCTACGAAGACTACACGGCGCTCCTCGGCTCCGCGTTTCAGGACTACTCGCTGCAATTCAACAACCGCCTGAAGCTGACGCAGGAAGCCACGGTCTTCATCGCCGACTCGCCCAACATGTCCGCGCGCGGCGGCCGCTCGACGGTCGCGTTCGCTCCGTCCGACGGAAACTACCGGGTGAAATTCAACGCCGCGCTCCAATCGCGCATGACCGATCGCATCTCGCTCAATCTCCGCTACGAGCTCGACTACGACCACTCGATCCCCGATCCGACCTACCGCTCCGACTCGCGCCTGACCTCCTCGCTCGGTTACGCGTGGTAGCGGCGCGCAGCGCCGCTGGTTTAAGTTGAAGGTTTAAGTTGAAGAAACCGGTCCTGCTCCGGGTGCGTCTCCTCGGCGCGCCTCCGTCACTTCAACTTCAACCCCTAAACTTCAACTGGCGCTTCGCGCCGCAGGCGCGAAGCGCCTTGCTCCGGCACAAAAGCCCCGCAACGTAGTCGAACGTTTCTCCGCATGCGATCGCTTCCCCTCCTCGCACTCCTCGTGGCGCCCGCACTGGCTCAGACACCCTCCGCCGCGCCCGTCTCGCCGTCGCTGCAAAACCTGGTGCAAAACTCGCCCTTCGGCTCCGCCACGCCCGCCGGCCAAGCCGCCGCGGCGGCCGGCCCGCTCGAGTTTCGCGGCACCTTCGTGGATCGCGGCGAACGTTTTTTCAGCATCCTCGACACCGGCTCCCGCCGCGCCGAGTGGGTCAGCCTCAACGAGGGCGGCCACGCGTTTCAGGTGAAGTCCTACGATGCCGACAGCGAGACGGTGGCGCTCGATTACCAGGGCCGCAGCCTGAGCCTGAAACTCCGCACTGCGCGCATCACCGCGATGGCCGTGCCGCCGCCGCAAGCGCCCACGCCGCAGCCCGGTGTCGCGATCGGCGCACCCGCCGCCATCGCCCCCGGACCGAACACCACCGAGGCGCAGCGCCTCGCGCAAGTGGCCGAGGAAATCCGCCGCCGCCGCGCCCTCCGCCAGCAAGCGCAGCAGCCGCCCGCCAATCCGCCCCCGCCACCCAACCAGCCTCCGCGCTAAAAATTTCCCCATGAATCAGCGAAAAAACCGCGCCGCGTTCACGCTCATCGAAATCCTCCTCGTCCTCGCCCTCATCGGCCTGCTCGCCGGCGTGCTGATCACGAACACCGCCGGCGTGTTCGACCAAGGCCAGGAAACCGCCGCGAAAATCTTCGTGCGCGACACGGTGAAGCTCGCGCTCACGCGCTACCGCATGGACCTCGGCGATTACCCGTCGACCACCGAAGGCCTCGCCGCGCTCGTCACCGCTCCCGCCAACAAGGCCGACCGCTGGCGCGGCCCCTACATCGAAGCGCCCAGCGGCAAGCTCCCGCTCGATCCGTGGGGCGAGCCTTATCGTTACCGTTATCCCGGCACGAAAAACAAAGGCGGCTACGACCTCTACTCCGTCGGCAAGGACCACGCCGAAGGCTCCGAGGACGACGTCGGCAATTGGTGACCGCGGTCCGGTCTAGCCGGCCTTCGCCGCCCGCGCTGCATGAACACCGGACGCGCCATTGAGATTCCTTGGCCGGCGCCCGGCGGTCGGTGCCGCGAAGCGCACGGTAGCGGAATTCGTCAGAATTTCGCCCGCCCGCGCGCGGCGAAAGCCTCACGGCTTCCGCTACGACCATCGGGCAAGAGCAGAGGCGATGCGCGCGCCTTCACCTTGGTCGAAGTCCTCCTCGTCCTCGCGTTCATCGCGCTGTTCGCCGCCGTGTTCATCCCGGGAGTGAACTCGATTCTCGACGAGATGAACGACCGCGGCCCCGAGCAACTCGTCAACGAAGCCGTGCTCGCCGCCCGCACCGAAGCGCTCGAATCCGGCCGCGCCGTCGAGCTCAGCTACGACACCGAGAAACGCCAGCTCGTCTACGGCGCGTTCGCCGTCCGCAGCGACGCGCTGCCGCTCGGTGTCTCGCTCGAACTCCTGCCGATGCAGGCGGGGACGAGCATTCTCCTCGGCGGCGAACTCACCGAGTCGCAGCAGGAGCCGCTCAAACGCGTGCGCTTTTTCCCCGACGGCACCTGCGAACCGTTCCGCCTCCGCGTGAAGACCAGCCCGGACGCCAAGCCCCGCCTCCTCGTCGTCGATCCATGGACCTGCGCGCTGAGCCCCGCGCCGACGAAAGGCGGATCGTGAGCGCGACTCGCTTCTCTGTAGCGGCGCTCTACGAGCGCCGACTCCGTCCACTCGGCGGTCATAGACCGCCGCTACAGTCCCGCGCCTTCACCCTCATCGAAGTCCTCGTCGCTCTCGCTGTCCTCGCCCTCGCGGCGATCGTGCTCGGCGCCGCCTACGCCAACACGCTCGAAGCCCACCGCGCCGTGGCCCAGCGCGCGGTCGGCGGCTCGGCGATGGACTTCCTCCACGACCAGGTTCTCAACGAACCCGAGCGCGAAAAAGTCGAGAAAGGCGGCGACGTCTCGCTGCCCGACGATCGCCGCCTGCGCTGGGAAGCGAAGATCGAAGAAGCGCCCGTGCCCGACCTTTTCAAAGTCACCGTCACGACGCGCACCAGCGGCGGCACGATGAAAGCCGACGAAGAAAGCACGGAGACGCTGATGCTGCTCCGCCCCACCTGGAGCGACGCGCAACGCCGCGAACAGCTCCGCTCCGACTGGCGCGCCGCTCACGAAAAAGCGCAGGAGGCGAGGAAATGAGCGCCGCGCGCGATCGCGCGAGGTGGAGCGCGTCGACCCCAACGCGCTCAAGGACTCTCGCTTCGGAAAAGCGCGTTGAGGTCAACGCGCTCCACCCTCGCTGCCGCGCCTTCACGCTGATCGAAGTCCTCCTCGCCACCGCGCTCCTCGGCGCGCTGCTGATCGCGCTCAACTATTTCGTTTTCTCGATGGCCGAGATCTGGGGCGTCGGCGCCGAGCGCCGTCTCTTCGAGCAGCACGTGCGCGCCGTCACTCGCGAAGTCGACACGATGCTCCGCACGGCCGCGCTCCCGCCCGTCTCGAACGACATCCCGATTTTCGCGCGCGAAGTGCGGCTCGATAACGGCAGCCGCTCGACGCTCGTCACCTTCGAGCTTCCCCAAGGCAGCCCGCGCTTGCCATGGAAAACCGCGCCGTTGCCCGACGTCGTTTGCGCGCTCACGCAGCAGCCGGGCAAGGGCCTGATGCTCTATTGGCAGTCGCGCCTCGAGAAGGATTTCGACGACGCCGCGCCGCGCGCGTTCGTGCTCTCGGCGTTCGGCGCCGATCTGAAATACGAATACCTCGAAGGCGACGGCAGCTTCTGGCGCGTTTACGACCAGCTCCAGCGCGACAACCAGGGCCGCTGGCGCATGCCCGCACGCCTGCGCCTCAGCTTCGCGCACAACGACCTGAAGGCCGAAACCACCGTGACTCTCCCGCCGCCGCCGGGACCGCTGCCGCATTACTGAAAAACTCCAAGTGCCAAATTCCAAACGCCAAATCTCGTGTGCGTCTGTTGCTTCGCCCTCGAAGCGGGGGCCTGCTTTGGCTTTTGGACGTTTGGCTTTTGGGATTTCCCGCGCGCCGCGGCGCGCGCGGGATCGCGGTGCGGTCATCGTCCTCGTCCTCGTCACGATCATGCTCGCGGCGTTTCTCCTCACCGCGTTCGTCCGCCGCAGCGGCACCGAACTGCTCGCCGATGCGCGCGCGGCCAACACCCGCAGCCTCCGCGCCGACGCCTACTCGGCGATGGAAACGACGCTCGCCGTGCTCGCCGACTTCCGCGCCGTCGACGGCGCGCTCCGCAGCCCCGCCGAAGGTTGGGAAGATCCGCTCGCCGACAGCGGCTTCGAGCCGGTGGCGGGACGCGACGTCGAGGTGACGTTCGAGGACGAGTCGGCGAAACTCTCGCTGCCCAACGCGAGCGAAGCCGAAATTCAGACCATGCTCGAATTCTCCGGCGTCGAACGCAACCAGGCCGAGCACCTCAGCCACGTGCTGCACGCCTGGGGGCACGACGCGCCCAAGGACGCCTCCGCCGACCTCGACGTCCCCGACTACACGCGCGCCGATCCGCCCTACCAGGCCGCGCATCGCGCGCTCCGCTCGTGGGGCGAACTCGCCGCCGCCGAGTTGGACGAGCACGTTTTTTTCGACGACGCCGGACGGCCCACGCCGGTATTCGACTCATTTCGGCAGGAAGTTTCGCTGCTCTCGTTCCGTCGGGTGAACCTGAACGCCGCGCGCGCCGGGGTGCTCACCGCGCTCGGCCTCGGCGCCGGCGAAGTGCAATCCCTCGAGGATTACCGCGCGCGCCCGAAACCGAAGGGCGACACCGGCGTCTTTCGCTCCATCACCGAGGCGAACACAGTCATGGGCGCCGCCGTCAGCGGCGACCGTTACGGCACCAACATCGAGGCGCTCCGCATCAATGTCGCCGTGCGGCAGGGCGCGGTGGTTTACCGGTTGAGCGCCGTGGTTTCCGCCGGCACGAACGCCTCCGCCCCGCAGCGCCGCACCGAGGCGGCGAAGCCCGGCACCGTCGAAACCGCCCCGTTGCCCGAGAGGAAAGCCTTGAACTACCCCTTCACCGTATTGGAGATTACAGAGAACGCCGAACCAACCGGGCCGATTGCGAGTCCCACGAGCTGACATGTCGACAACTTCCATCCCCGCTGCGCCCGAAGCCGTGCTCGACGAAACCGTCGTGCTGCCGGCCGAGGCATTCTTCGTGCGCCGCGTCCCGCTCGATCCCGTCGCCGAGGCCACCGATCAGGTCGAACTCGCGCTCGAGATGCACGCGCCTTTCGCGCTCGGGCAACTCTTCTACGGCTACCTGCGTGCGACCGACGGCGCCAGCGCGCTCGTGTTCGCCACGCACCGCCGGCGCTTCGCCGCCGAAGGCTGGGACGGCGCCGCCGCCGTGCTGCCGGCATTCGCGGCGCTGCTCGGCGAGCCGCCGACGCACCGCAAGGCGCGCCTGTGGAGCGACGGCGCCTCGCTCATCGTCGTCGCCTGGGACGGCGAGGGCACGCTGCCCGCACTCGTGCTCGCGCGCCAAGTCGAGCCCGCGACCGAAGCCGCGGAGCGCGACCGCCTGCTCGCCGATGCCGGAGCGCGCCTCGGCGACCTCGGCCCGACGGAGGAATTCGTCGGCCCGATCACCGTCGCCGCGAAGAAGCAGATTTGGGAATTTTCCGTCGCCCGCCGCGCCGGCGGCACGCTCGCCACCGCCTTCGACGAAAACGCGGCCGCGACGATGGACGTGCGCGACAAGGAAGTCCTCGCCACGCGCCGCGCCACGCAACAGCGCGACCGGTTTCTCTGGCGCGTGTTGCAGACCACGCTCGGCTGCATCGCCTTCGCCGCCGTGCTCGAACTCGCGCTCTTCCTCGGCGGCATCCTGCTGAACCAGCAGCGCGAGGCGCAGCGCGTGCTCGCGCCCGACGTGGAGAAAATCCAGACCGCGCAGGCCCTCGGCACGCGCATCGAGGAAATGGCTCAGCGCCGCCTCCGCGCGATGGAGATGCTCGCGGTCGTCAATTCCGTGCGGCCCACCGGCATCGTTTTCTCGCGTTCGACGACGAGCGGACGCGACACGCTCGAGGTCGAGGGCCAGTCGGCCAACGCCGATAACGTCGGCACGTTCGAGTCCGCCGTGCGCGCGCTCCCGCAGGTCGCCACGCTCGAAGTGTCCAACGTCGGCCTGCGCGACGGTCTGACGACGTTCCGCTTCGTCACGACGTTCAAGGACGGCTCGCTCAGGGACATCGCCGGAACGGGAGGTGCCAAGTGAAACGCTTCTTCTTTGCCCGCAATCTTCGCGAAAAGACGCTGCTGGTGGCGTTCGTCTCGCTCGTCGCCATCGTGTGGCTGATCAGCGCGACCGGCCGCACGCGCGCGCGGCTCGCCGACTGGCGCTCGCTGCGCAGCTCGGGCGAGGAGCAGCGGCTCTGGCTCTCGAACCACGCCGAGATCGAAGCGCGCGCCGCGAAAGCCACCGCGCAGCTCGACGCGGCGAAAACGCTCAACGGCACGCGCCTCGTCGCCGAGATGAGCACGCTCGCCGCGCAGGCCGGACTCACGGCCGAGGTTTCCGGCCAGCGCAGCGAACGCACGACGCAGTTCGCTTTTCACTCGGCGCAAGTGAGTTTCCGCCGCGCGGAAATGGGCGCGCTGGTGAAATTCTACGAATCGCTCTCCGCGCGCTCGCCCTACGTCGGTCTCGAACAGGTTTCCCTCGCCGCCGACCGCGGCGCGCCCGGCGCGATCAACGCCACCTTCCGCGTCACCGCGGCGGAGCTGCAGCGGTGAGGGCGCACGCGGGAGGCGCAAGCCGCGCATCCCTCGCTCCGGGGTAGGGCGGGACCGCTGGGCCCGCCGCGATAACGTTTCGGCGCGCCTCGCGGTCGTGCCCTACCCGCAGAAAAGAGAAAATCATCGGGCGATCCGTCTCACCCCGTGACGTCCGTGGTCGAGAAAACGACTCCGCGCGGCTGCGTTCCCGGTTGGGTTCTGCCTCTCCCGTTCCTCAGCCGGTATGCTCAAGATCTGTTAAATCGCGCCGTCCGCTGTTTCGCGGCTTGAGCCGCGCACGCTCGCACTGAAGATGCGCGGCGTGAAACGGGCCCCCTCGGCGCTGCGCAGCGCGTTGTGTTTCCTCGCGATGACCGTGTCGGCATTCGCCGCCGTGTCGCCCGATACGAACCTCACCGCCGACGAGCAGGCTTCGCGCTTCCTCGCGCAGGCCACTTTCGGGCCGACCTCCGACAGCATCGCCGAACTTCGCCAGCTCGGCTACAACTACGCCGCGTGGATCGACGCGCAGGCGGCGAAGCCGCAGACGAAAGCGATGGACATCCTCGCCGCCGCGCGCGCCGCCGGATCGTTCACCACGAGCGACAAGAACCACAACCGCCGCGCCCGCACGCAGGTGATGCTGACGGCGCCCGACCAGCTCCGCCAGCGCGTGGCCTACGCGCTCAGCCAGATCGTGGTCGTGTCCGACGCCGACTCGAACATCGCCAACGCCAGCGACGGCTCCTCGGCCTGGTGGGACATGCTCGCGCGAAATGCACTCGGCAATTTCAAGACGCTGATGACCGACGTCACGCGGCACCCGATGATGGGCCGCTACCTGAGCCACTACAAAAACCGGAAGGCCAACGCCACCACCGGCACCCGCCCCGACGAGAACTACGCGCGCGAGGTGATGCAGCTCTTCACCATCGGCCTTTACCAGCTCAACGCCGACGGCACCTACGTCACCGACAACTCCGGTCGCACACTCGAAACCTACACGAACGACAACATCACGGAGTTCGCGCGCGTCTTCACCGGGTTCACCGACGAGAGCACCGCCAACACCGGCACCGGCTCCGGCCGCACCGATTTCCCAAGTGCCACCGCGAATTACACCAGCCCGATGCGCATGTGGGAGCCGCAGCACGACACCGGCGCGAAAACGCTGCTCGCCTACGCCGGCGCGCGAAAGACGAATCTCCCCGCCAACCAAGCCGGCCTCACCGACGTCAGCGACGCGCTCGACAATCTCATCGAACATCCGAGTTGCGCGCCGTTCATCTCACGCCTGCTCATCCAGCGCCTCGTGACGTCGAACCCGAGCGACGCCTACGTCGGCCGCGTCGCCGCCGTCTTCGCGAACAACGGCGCCGGCGTGCGCGGCGATTTGCTCGCGGTCGTGAAAGCCATCCTCCTCGACAACGAGGCGCGCAGCGCCGCGATGCTCACCGACCCCGAGCACGGCAAGCTTCGCGAACCCTTCCTGCGCGTCACGCACCTGCTGCGCGCCTTCAAGTTCACGCTCGCCCCCAGCACGACGATCATCCCCTACGACCTCGGCGCGTTTTCCGAGAGTTCGATGGGCCAATTCCCGCTGGGCTCGCCCTCGGTGTTCAACTTCTACTCGCCCGACTACGAGCCGCCGGGCTCTATTCAGAACGCGCGGCTTGTCGGCCCGGAATATCAGATCCTCAACGCGGTCACCGCCGTCACGTTCCCCAACGCCGTGAACACGCTCGTGACGAGCGGCACCGGCAACATGCGCCTCGACCTGTCCGCGCAGGAGTCGCTCGCCGCGAGCCCCGACGCGTTGCTCGACAACCTCGATCTGCTCCTCACCCACGGCACACTCAGCGCCGACAGCCGCACGAAGATTCTCACCGCCGTGAACGGCATCACGACCGCGATGGTCCCGAACGGCAGCAACCTCAACCAGCAGCGTGCACGTCTCGCGATCTACCTCGTCGCGCTCTCGCCCGATTACGCCGTCTTGAAATGAGCGCGCCGCACCCGATCTCCCGCCGCGAATTCCTCGGCCAGGCCAGTTGCGCCGGCGTGAAGGGCACCGCGATCCTCTCGACGCTGCTCTCGCTCCGCCTCGCCAACTCGCTCGCGGCGCAGACCGCCACGTCGGACTACAAGGCCCTCGTCTGCCTGTTCCTCGCAGGCGGCAACGACTCCTTCAACATGCTCGTGCCGACGACGAGCGGCGAATACGACGCCTACGCGAAGGCCCGCGGCAACCTCGCGCTCGCGAAGGACACGCTCCTCCAGATCACGCCGTCGAACCTCGGCGGTCGCACGCTGGGCGTCCACCCGTCGATGACTGAGGTGCGCGACCTGTTCGCGTCCGGCAAACTCGCCTTCGTCTCCAACGTCGGCTCGCTCGTTCGCCCCACGACGCTCGCCGACTACAAGGCCAACCGCTACCGCCCCGTCTCGCTCTACTCGCACGCCGACCAGATCAAGCAGTGGCAGACCTGCATGCCCGACCAGCGCACCGCGATCGGCTGGGGCGGCCGCGCGGCCGACATCATCAAGTCGCTCAACTCGCCGAGCATGGTCTCGATGCTCATCTCGCTCTCCGGCCAGAACACCTTCCTCACCGGCGAGCGCTCGTTCGGCTACACGGTTTCCTCGAGCGGCGCCACCGCGCTCAGCGGTTACGATCCCACTGCGAAAAACAGCCTCAACGCCCTGCGCACCGCCGCGGCCGACAGCCTGCTCGAAGCCGATTACCGCAGCCTCTTCGAGAAAACCTACGGCGACAACACGGCCGGCGCCGTCGACGCCTACTACGAGTTCTCCAGCGCGCTCGGCGGCGTGACGCTCGGCACCGCCGTGCCCTCCGGCAACACGCTCGCGAACAACCTCGCGATGATCGCCAAGATCGCCTCCGTGAACGGCAAGCTCGGCGTGAAGCGGCAGATCTTCTTCGTGCAGCTCGGCGGTTGGGACCACCACGACGAACTCATCAACAACCAGCTCACGATGCTCCGCACCGTCAGCCAGGCGGTCGGCTTTTTCCACACCGCGCTCGGCGAGGTCGGCCTGCAGAACAACGTCACGCTCTTCACCGCCTCCGACTTCGCGCGCACGCTCACGTCGAATGGCAACGGCTCCGACCATGCGTGGGGCGGCAACCAGTTCGTGCTCGGCGGCTCGGTCGCGGGCGGACGCATCGCCGGCAACAAGGACCAGGGCTACTATCCCGACCTGCAGCAGCTCTCGATTTTCGATACCGGTCAGGGCCGCCTCATCCCCGGCATCGCGGTCGACGAATACGCGCGCGACCTGCTGAGCTGGTTCGGCGTCAGCGCGGGCGACCTGGATTACGTGCTGCCTGCGTTCAGCAACCGCTTCGGCGGCCGCGCCGAACTGGGCCTGATGACGAGCGCCCCGACCTCGGGCGGCGGCACCGGCAGCGGCGGCTCGGGCGGCAGCAGCGGTGGCGGCGGTTCCTCGAGTGGCGGAGGCGGAGGAGGCGGCGGCTCGCCCACGATCATCGGCGCCGCCGCAATCGGCGGCGCGTTGCTGCTGAAGAAAATCGCCGACCGCAAAGCCCGCCTCGCCGCCGAGCGCGCGGCGAAGCATTCCGAGTAGTGCGGTGCTTCAGCCCGCACGGGCGGATTTCAGCGCGGGCTGAAGCACCGCGCTACTCTCAAATCCTCGCAGCGAAATTGTAGGAGCGGCTTTACGCCGCGATTCCATCGGGCGCGGCGTGCGCATCGCAGCAATCGCGGCGTAAAGCCGCTCCTACAACCGATCGCCTGAGCTCGCGCGCGGGCTCACGCCCGTTTCGCCGTCACGCGCGTGACGAGGCGGATCGCGAGCCACGCCATTGGCAGGTAGGCCACGAGGAGGTCGAGAGCGACGAACCACTTCGGCGCGGGAATCATGAACGCCGCCCCGATGCCGCCGGCGAGCGTGAGCACGCCGAGCGCCCAGGCGAACGCCGCGCGATAGCTCGTCGCCATCACGTAGGCCACGAGCGCGCCGGCGAATGTCCCGAGCGCGTGGGCGAGAAACGGAAACACGGAATGTCGCGCTTCGAGCAGCGGCATCGCGGCCGCGATGCCCTCGGCGCTCGTCATGTTCACGCCCGGCGGCGGCGGAAACACGTGCGGCCCGAGCGTGACGAGCCCCATGTTGACGATCGTGCCGACGGCGAAGCCGATGATGAAAGCGAGGACGTTGCGCAGCGGGTTGTTCATCCGTGAGAGAGGCGCGAGGCGTGAAGAGACACAGTCACAGGCCGCCGCCCGCCTCAAGGGCGAAGGCGGGTAGGGCGCGGACTCTCACGTTCCGCTCAGAATGTCGGAAACTGTGAATGCGGGATAGCCGCGTTGGAGCGAAGCGACAACGTGGCCGCGCTTTCGGCCGGCGGCCTCAAGCGCAGCTACCCGGCCCGCGCGCATCGGTGCCAAGGTGCGGGCAACCTCATCGTGGGCCCTCGCGGCCTGCGCTCGGCCGGGATCATGCAGTTGCCTGTGGGGAGCGAGCCCTTGGGCGCCCGCCAGCGGGCTGGCCCGCCCTCTCATTTTTCAGTCTTGGAATTTCGGAGGGAAATCGGGGCCGACTGCATGAGTCCGGCTGAGCTCAGAACTTGAAGCTCGCGCTGACTTGGTAGACGATCGCTCACGATCGCGTAGGAGATAGCGAGACGAAGAGCGCGAGAATATTAGGGAGGCAGCAATTCACGAAGCTTTACGCGACACCGTTGCACTCATACCAGATGAATCGTTTCGTCTTCACATCGTAGAGCACGCGAAAGAACTCCTCGCCACCATCAAACACAAGGTGAGGCTCACTCCTCCAACCGGCGGGGTCGTAACGAGGTTCCTTCCGCTTCACCAAGTCGTCCTCAATTCCTTGATCGAAGCGAAAGTAGTAGATGAAAATCAACCGTTCGTCGCCGCGTTTAACGCCCGCAATTTGACGCCGAAACGTGCTCCAGTCTTTCTTCCTGTTGGCTCCGCGAGAGTCGAGAAACTCGGCGAGCGTTTGCTCGAGACCGTCGATGTCCGTGGCGTTGGGAGTCCAATAGTCAGTCGCTGCGAGTGGTTCGTAACAGACCGTGCGGATCAAGTCGGCGGCTTTAGCTGCCGGGAAGATAGCGGTGCGTTCGATGGGCACCAAGTTACCGTCGTTTCGCGCGCAGGACGCCTGCGAAAAACAGAGGATGATGAAAATCCAGCGCTTCATCCGCTCAGGTTGCTTGTTGCACCAGCGATTTCAAAATCTTCTTCGCGAGGAGTTCGTTGATCTCGCGATGCCGGGGGATCGGTTCGGAGCGACCCGTTTTGGGGTTGTGATAAATATCGTGTCTGCCGCTGTGGCGCAGCAGCACGCAACCGGCTCGCTCGATTTCCGCGACGAGGTCGCGCCGCTTCATGCGACTTCGAGCTCGGCTTCCTTGCGGATGCCGGGGATGTCTTCGGCCGAAAACATTTCGTAGAGGTCGCGCAAGTGAGCCTTCAGATCCTCCAGATCGTCACCTTGCGTCCAATGCTCGGGGTGCGAGTTCAGATAGCCGAGATACTTCCCGTCAGATTCCTTCCAATAGGTGAACTTGGCTTTCATCGGCCAAATGAGATGCACGTTTCCGTCGAAAACGCGAGTCGGCGGTTCGCCGCCTGCGCTCAGCTCAGAACTTGAAGCTCGCGCTGACTTGGTAGACGGCGCTCACGATCGCGTAGGCGATGAAGGCGACGAAGAGGAACGCCGAGAGCAGCACGGCGGTCGAGAGCACTTGCGTGAGGATGTTCACCTGACGCCGCAGGTCTTCCTGATACGACGCGGCGATGCTGCGCAGGCTGGGCGCGAGTTGGCCGGTGCTCTCGCCGACGGCGAGACGGTCGATCACGAGCGGCGGGAAGCAGTTCGTCTTCGAGAGCGAGGAGGAAAGACTTTCGCCTTCGAGGACGCGGCTGGTGGCGTCGCGGAACGCGGTTTGGAGCGAGCGGTTGGCGATCGTGCGCTCGGTCATGCGCAGCGCCTCGGCGGTGGTGACGCCGTTCTCGAGCAGCACGGCGAGCGTGGAGGCGAAATTCTGCACGGTGGCGGCGGTGACGAAGCGGCCGGCGAACGGCGCGCGCAGCATCGCGGCGTCGGTGGCGACGCGGCCTTTCGCGCTCTTGCGCCAGCGCCAGAAAAACACCGCGGTGAGCAGCGCGCCGACGAGCACGATCACGCCGTAGTGGATGAGGAAGTCGGAAAGGTTGACCAGCACGCGCGTCGCCCACGGCATTTTTCCGCCGAGGGAATTCAGCAGCGTCTGCAGGCGCGGCAGGAGGAAGAAGATGAAAAACAGAATGACGCCGACCGCGATCGTGCAGACGAAGACGGGGTAGGAGAGCGCGGCGGCGAGCGTGCGGCGGATTTCGCGCTGCGCGGTGTAGTGCTGGATGAGGCGTTCGAGGACTTCGCGCAGGTTGCCCGTGGCCTCGCCGGCGGCGATGAGGTTGACGGCGTGCGTGCTGAACGTGCCGGAGAGCGACTCCATCGCTTGCGAGAGCGGCAGGCCCTCGCTGAGGCGTTCCCAGAGCGCGGTGCAGAGCCCGCGCAGTTGCGGCTCCTGGAGACGCTGGCTGAGCAAGCGCACGGCCTCGCCGGCGGGCAGGCCGCTGCCGATGAGGTCGGAGAGGGATTGGAAGAACGGGAGCTGGAGCTTTTCGGCGAACGCGCGGTGCGAGCTGCGCTCGGCGAAGAGCGTGGGCAATACGTCGGACGCGGCGGTGGGTTTTTTCGCAGCGGCGGCGCCCGCCGCACCGATCTCGCTGAGGCGCACCGGCTGGAGGCCGCGGGCGGCGAGGAGGCGCGCGGCGTCCTTGCGGCTCGGCGCGTCGAGCGTCGCTTCGACGGTCTGGCCGTTCGCGGAGCGGGCGGTGTAGGCGAAGCGAGGCACGGGCTAGTTGAGAGCTGAGAGTTGAGAGTTGAGAGCCAGACAGCCGGAAGAAGGCAGTGCGAAGAGTCGGTGGTTCGGGTCTCTCAACTCTGAACTCTCAGCTCTCAACTTCGTCCTCATTTCTCCGCCACCGTGATGACGCGCAGCACTTCCTCGAGCGTCGTGTGGCCGGCCATGACTTTGGTCCAACCGGATTGCTGGAGCGTGCGCATGCCGTGTTCGCGGGCGACTTTGGCGAGGGCGCGCGTCGACTCGCGGTGGACGATCAGGTCGTGCAGCGACTCGTCGGGCTTGAGGATTTCGAAGAGGCCGATGCGGCCGCGGTAGCCGGTGTTGCGGCAGCGTTCGCAGCCGCAGGGCTTCGGGACGTGCGTGACGCCCTCGGCGAGCGAGGCGTCGAGGCCGAGGATGGCGAGCGTGTCGCGGATTTTCACCGGGCTGATCGGCTCGGTGCTGGCGCAGTCGGGGCAGAGGCGGCGGACGAGGCGCTGGGCGATGACGAGCTCGATCGACGAGGCGACGAGGAAGGGCTCGATGCCCATGTCGATGAGGCGCGTGATGGCGCCGGGCGCGTCGTTCGTGTGCAGCGTCGAGAAAACCAAGTGACCGGTGAGCGAGGCGCGGATGGCAATGTCGGCTGTCTCGCGGTCGCGGATTTCGCCGACCATGATGACGTCGGGATCCTGGCGGAGGACGTGGCGCAGCGCGCTGGCGAAGGTGAGGCCGATCTCCGGGCGGACCTGCATCTGGTTCGCGCCGGGGACTTCGTATTCGATCGGGTCTTCGACCGTGACGATGCGGAGGTCGGTGGAATTGATTTTGCGCAGAAACGCGTTGAGCGAAGTCGATTTGCCGGAGCCGGTCGGGCCGGTGACGAGGATGATGCCGTGCGGGTAATCGAGGACGTTCGTGACGAGGGCTTGCTCGGCGTCGTCCATGCCGAGGCGCTCCATCGTGTAGGCTTCCTTCTTCTGGTTGAGGAGGCGGAGCGAGACGGATTCGGCGTAGATGGTCGGGATCGTGGAGACGCGGATATCGAGAACGTTGTCGCCGGCCTTGAAGTTGATGCGGCCGTCCTGCGGGAGGCGTTTCTCGGAGATGTTGAGGCGCGCCATGATTTTCAGGCGCGAGATGATGGCGTCCTGGTAGCGCAGCAGGTTTTCCGGGACGGGGACCGGCACAAGCAGGCCGTCGACGCGGTAGCGGATGCGGAGCTGGCCTTCCTGCGGTTCGAAATGGATGTCGGTCGCGCCGTCCTCGATGGCTTGCGCAATGATGTCGCGCACGAAGCGCACGACGGCGGCGTCGGCATCGGCTTCGATGTTGAGTTGTTGGCCGGAGGCGAAGGTGTCGGGCTCGTCGGTGTCTTCGATGCTGCCGGCGCCGACGCCGTAATTTTCGATGATGAGCTGGCGGAGGCGGTCGGCGGCGGCGAGGTGCCACTGGACGGGGCGCGGCGTGAAGACGGCGACCCAGTCGCGCACGTCGTCGTCGGGGGGCCAGGAAGTGGCGAGGTGGAGCGGGGCGGGGGCGCCGTTGCCGTTGGCCGTGTCGGTCGATTTGCCGTTGCCGTTCGGTTTCGAGGTCGCGTTGGGCTTCGTGTCGCCGATCCGAATCGGCAGGACTTGGTAGTCGTGCACGAGGCGCGCGGGGAACGTGGCGATCGCATCGGCGTCGGCGGCGAGCGTGGGCACGACGGGCAGGCGCGTTTGTTCGGAGAGGAACGGGAGGACGGCGCCGGCGGCGAGGTTGCGGAAGACGGCGAGGAGTTCCTGACGTTCGCCGCGCGGGGCCTCGCGGAGCTGGCGCAACTGGTCCGCGTCGGGCCAGTCGCGGAGGAATTCGGGCGTGGCGAGAGTGGGCGCGGACATGGTCAGGTGGAGCGCGTTGGCCCCAACGCGTTCGAGCGTGCGGCGGACGGGCGGGCGTTTGAGCGCATTGAGGTCAATGCGCTCCACCTCGGAGACGGAGAAGCCGGCGTGGCGGGCATGGTCAGCGGGATTTTTTCTTCTTCGGGTCGGGCAGCGGCTGGCCGATGGCTTCGCGGATCGGGTCGCGCTGTTTCGCCGGGAGCTTGTCGATCTGCTGGAGCGCCGAGACGTTATCGGTGGCGGTGTTGGTCAGCACGGTCGGGCGGAGGAAGAACACGAGGTCGGTGCGGGTGTCGTCGCGTTTGCGGCTGCCGAGCAGGTCGCCGAGGATCGGAATCGGACCGAGGCGCGAGCTGGTCTTGGATTTCGAGGTGCGTTGGAGGCCGCCGAGCACGACGATGTCGCCGCTCTTCACGGAGACGAAGGAATTGGTGGAGCGGCGGCCGATGCGGGGCTGTTGGTTGCCGTCGATCGTGATTTCGCCGAGGATGTCGTTCACCTCCTGCTTGATCTCGAGCTGGACGGAGCCGTCGTTGCCGATGAGCGGCTTCACGGTGAGATCGATGCCGATGTCTTTGTAGGAAACGTTGGAGCGGTAGCCGGAGCTCGTGGTGGTGGTGCTCGTGTCGTTGAGGTAGCTGCTGATGACCGGGCGCTGTTCGCCGACGAAGATTTTGCCCTCCTTGTTGTGCGTCGTGATGATGCTCGGCACGGAGAGAATGGTGGCGTTGGTTTTGCGCGGCGTCGTGGTGAGCGCAATCTCGGCGGCGAGGTCGAGGTCGCCGGTGGGTTGACGCGTGCCGGTGACCGCGCTGCTGGATGCGCCCGCCATGGCGAACGAGCCGCCGACGAGTTTATCGCCGTCGATCTTCAGGCCGAGCGCGCTGATGCCGGAGGTGGCTTCGTCACCAAGGGTGACTTCGGCGATGACGACTTCGATGCGCACTTGGGCGAGGAGGACGTCGATCTTGGTGACGAGGTCGTTGATGAGGCGGATGTCGTCGACGGTGCCGGAGACGACGATGGAGTTGCTGCGCTCATCGGCGAAGATGGTGAGCAGCGCGCTGAACTGATTCGACGGCTCGCTGCCGAGCGTGAGGCCGGTGGGCACGATTGCGACGGGTGCGGGTGCGGCGCCGGGAGCCGCGGGTGCGGCGGCGGCGGGCATGACGTTCGGGCGCGCGGATTCTTGCGCTTTGGCGGCGTTGTTCTGGCCGGCGACGAGTTGGGAGAGAATTTGCGCGACGTCCTTCGAGGTGGCGTGCTTGAGGAAGATGACCTCGTTGCGGGTATTCGGGTCGGATTTGACGTCGAGCTTGGCGATGAGGTCGTCGAAGAAGGCGATCTGACGCGGGTCGGAGATGACGACGATCTGGTTGGTGCGGTCGTCGGCGTTGTAGGTGGTGGCGGTGCCGAGCTGGGATTGGAGCGCGCCGGAGAGGATGGTGCGCATCTTGTTCACGACGTCGGAGGCCTTGGCGAAGTGCAGCGTGTAGAACTTCGGCGTGAGGCCGCCGAGCGCGGGCTGGTCGAGGCGGCTGAGGAGCGTCTCGATGCGCTGGAGGTTGGTGATCGAGTCGGTGACGAGCGCGGCGTTGGCTTTCTCGAAGATGACGGGTGGGCTGCCGGTGTTGGGCGAGAGCAGGCCGGCGACTTGCGGCATGAATTCGGCGACGCGGAGGAAGTTCAGTTGGAAAACTTTGCTGGCGATGCGGCCGCTCGGCGCGAGGAGGAGCGTCGAGCCGTCGATAAGCTCGGGCGCCTCGGACTTCGCCATGTTCAGCGCGGTGACCTTGATGAAATGATCGCCCATCGGGGTGATGGCGACGCCGTTCAGGTTGAGCAGCGTCTCGAGGGCGCGGACGGCTTCCTCGCGCGTCACGGTTTCCTTGAGATGCACGGTGATCGTCGCGGCGGGGAGCGCTTGCGGGCGGAGGACGGTCTTGCCGGTGAAGCGCTCGATCATCGCGATCACCTGATCGATGCTCTCTTCGCGGAGATCGAGCGGGCCGACGGCGTCGGACGGCAGGGGAGCGGGAGCGGTGGCGGCGGGCCCGGGTGGCGGCGTTTGCGCGCGGAGCGGCAGGGACGTCGGTGCGAGCACGAGCGCGCAAGCGGCGAGGCGAAAGAAAAAGTGCTTCATGCAGGGGTGCCGGGGAGGGCGTGAATAGTCGTGTGTGACGTGGCCCGCGTCAAAAAGTTGCAGAGTTTCAGTTGAAACTCCGGCGGGCGGCTTGGCAAGGCCCGCGTCCGTCCCGGATAATTTCGCCCTCGTCCCAGCCGATCCGATTCACCGGGAACATCCGGCACTTGCGGCGGACGAAAACCACGTCAACTTCCCCCGTTGGGCCCGGTCACTCGCCGCCCGAGTGAACCTCCGGTAAATCAATCCTCGACCTCGAATGATGCTGGCGCGCGCAGCGCAATCCGCTTCCGTGCCGACCCCGAAAAAGCCATGCGCCCCCTCCGAATTCTCGCTCTAGGTGCGATGTTGCTGGCCGCCGCCGCGGCCGCGCGCGCGACCTCCGTCATCCCGCCGGAATTTTCCGAGCTTTCCGCGAACGCCGACTACGTGATTCGCGGCAAGGTGAAAAGCCTCACCAACGAAATCCGCCTCCGCGACGGTCGCGAGGTGCCCTTCACGCTCGCCGAGATCGAGGTGACCGACGTCATCGCCGGCACGCCGCCCGCGAAAGTCGTGCTCACGATGCTCGGCGGCAAGACCTCCGACGGCGGCGAACTCGTGGTCGAGGGCGCGCCGAAATTCACCGTGGGCGACGAGAGCATCCTCTTCGTGAAGGACAACGGCAAAGCCTTCTACCCGCTCTACGCCGTCATGCACGGCGTCTACCCGATCAAGCGCGACAAGACCACCGGCCGCGAATACGTCGCGCGCGCCAACGGCCTGCCGCTCTCCGCCACCGCCGAGGTCGCGCTGCCGCTCGCCGAGGGCGCCGCCGCAAAATTGCTGCGCCAGCAGATCAAAACCTCCGACGCGCTGACGCCCGCGGATTTCCGCCAGAGCGTCCGCGAGACGCGGGATGCGGTGAAGAAAGGAGGGGCGAACAATGTCCGCTAAATTTTTCCTCCGCCCCGCTCTCGTCCTCGCTGCGCTCGCCGCCGGCGCGCTCGCGCCCGGCTACGAGGTTATCCGCAGCGGCCAGACGCTCGTGAAATGGGCCACCGGCAGCATTCCGATGCAGGTGAAGCTCGGCACTTCGTCCACGCTGTCCGACGGCTCCAACTACAGCTCGAGCGCCGTCGCCGCGATGACCTCGTGGAACCAGGTGATTCTCAATTCCCAGTTTGCCGGCACGACCGCGACCGCCGGCAACGGCGGCGAAGACAACGGCATCAACGAACTATTCTTTTCGTCGACCGTTTACGGTGAGGCCTACGGCACCAACGTCATCGCCGTCACGCTCTCCAATCGCGGCGCGTTGCAGACGGACGGCACCTATCGCCGCACCGAGTCGGACATCCTCTTCAACTCCGCAAAAACCTGGGATTCCTACCGCGGCTCCACACGCAGCGCGCTCGATATCCGTCGTGTCGCCCTGCACGAGCTCGGCCACGTCCTCGGCCTCGATCACCCCGACGAGTGGGGCCAGTCCGTCAGCGCGATCATGAACAGCCACATCAGCAGCATCGACGCGCTCCAGCGCGACGACATCGACGGCGCGACTTACATCTACGGCGATCCCAGCGTTTCCATCGGCGTGCCCAACGACCTCTTCGGCAACGCCACCGCGATCACCATTCCCGCGAGCAACACCGTCACGGTCACCGGTTCCAGCGTGGGCGCTCACAAGGAGTCCGGCGAACCCAACCACGTCTCCAGCGAAGCCGGCGGCGCCTCGGTCTGGTGGAAATGGACCGCCACCGCCAACGGCAGCCTCGAAGTCACGACCGCCGGCACGAACTTCGACACGCTGCTCGGCGCCTACACCGGCTCCGCCGTCGGCTCCCTCACGCAACTCGCCTCGAACGACGATGTCGTGAGCCCGTCCGAAGATTCCTCGCAGACCCGCCCGCGCACCAGCCGCGTCGTCTTCAACGTGGCCTCCGGCACGACCTACTACCTCGCCGTCGACGGCTGGCAGGGCGAGTGGGGCAGCGTGCAGCTCAACGCCACGTTTTCCGCCAGCCAGGTGAACGCTGCGCCCGTCATTACGACGCACCCGCAAAGCCAGTCCGTCACCGTCGGTGGGAACGTCGTCTTCAGCGTCGTCGCCACCGGGTTGCCGAATCCCACTTACCAGTGGAACAAGAACGGCAGCCCAATTCTTGGTCAGCAAAGCGCGACGCTCAGCCTGAGCAACGTGCAGACGGGCGACGCCGCCACTTACACCGTCACGGTGGTCAACAGCCTCGGCTCAGTCACGAGCAACGGCGCCACGCTCACCGTGAACGCGCCCGTCACGCCGCCGAGTTCGGGCGGTGGCGGCGGCGGCGCCCCGAGCGATTGGTTCCTCGCGGCGCTCGCGCTCGCCGGCGTCCTTCGCGCCTGGCAAAAACGCCGCCGCGCCTGACGCGCGACGCGAAACTTCGCGGACGAATTCCAGGCCTCACCGCGCGTGAGGCCTTTTTGTTTTCCACGCAAAAATCGCCCGCGCTCGCCGCGCTTCCCCGTAGCAGCCGACGCGAGTCGGCTGAAAAACCTCCGCCCGCTGATCCCGGCCGACTGCCGCCGGCTGCCGCGCACGTTTCGCGCGCCCCCGCGCCTTCCCGCGCTCCGACGCTTGCGCGCGCCGTCTCTCACCGCCATCAACGGCGCCGTGGACTCTCCCCCGCCGCAAGCTCGCTTCCGTTTCCGCGCTCCGTGGTTCTTCTGCGCGGTCGCCGCGGCGGCGCTGGTCGTGCAGCTCCGCCCGGAATGGCGCGAGGCGCTCGTCTACGATCGCACGGCGCTGGCGCACGGCGAGTGGTGGCGCATCTGGACCGGCCAGATCGTGCACTTCGGCTGGCCGCACTTCGTCGCCGACGGCGGGTTGCTGCTGATCGTCGGCTTCACGCTCGGCCGCGAATTTCCGCGCGATAGCTGGGTCGGTCTCCTGCTCATGCCACCGGCGATCTGCGGCGTGCTCTACTGGCTCGATCCGACGATGGCGCGCTACGCCGGACTCAGCGCCGTCAATCTCGGGCTGCTGCTCCTGCTCGCGGCGCGGAGCTGGCGCGGCGATTGGCGCGACTGGTTTTGGCCGGCGATCGTCGTCATCTACGCCGTCGAGCTTGGCTACGAAATCTGGAAAGGCGGTCACGGCGGCGGCTTCATCGAGTTCGACGATCCCGGAGTGAAAGTCGCGACAAGCGCGCACCTCGCCGCCGTCGGCTACGCGCTCGTCGCATGGGGCGTGGGGGCCTGGTGGCGCAAACACGCGCTGCAAAAGTAGGGCCTGTCGCGCCATCTCCGCGCCGACTCTGCACGAATTGCATCCGTTCGGCGCCGCGGCCTCGGCGCGCTCTGGGTTTAGCCTGCTCGAGCTCCCTCTGCGTCTTCGGCTTTTCTTGGCGGCCAGCTCTTCTACGACCTCCAGGTAATCAGTTCTGCCGTGCGGCGATTTTGCTCTCGTCGCCTGGCGCGGCGTGCGTTCACTCCGGCTCCCGATGGCAAACCTCAGTCACTGGCCGCTGTGGTTCGAGCGCTTCGCGATTCACCAGGATTACGTCTGGTTCGTCGTGTTGCTCGGTTGGGGATTCACGGCGTTGCTGTGGTGGCGTCGGGCGGCGCGCGAGCGCGCATGGGATTGGGTGCCGTGGGCCGCGGCGGCGGGCGCACTCGGCGCGGTGGTGCAGTTCGGCATTTTCAATCCGCATCTCGACATCTTTCAAAGCCGCCTGAAACCCGGCACGATTCGCGACTTCGTGCCGGCTGCGATCGATGTCGAGCTGCTCGGCGACTGGCTGCTGGCCGCGCTCGCGGCCGGTTGGGCGATCGCGTGGAGCTGGCTGGCGCTGCGGGAGCGTGCGTCCGCGTGGCGCGTGGGATTTTCCGCCAGTGTCGTCGCGGCGGCGGGCGTGCATGTTTTCGCGCCGCGGATCGGCAGCGTGGCGCTGGCGGCGGCGGTCCTGCTGCCGGCGCTCGCCCTCGCGCGCGGGCGCTCGCGGGCGGGGCAGCTTGCGTTGCTGCTCGCCGCGGCGGGGCCGCTCTTCTCGACGATCGGTCCGGTCGCCGCGGCGACGGGCGAGTTGCAGCGCGTGGGGCCGCCGACGGCCTTCGGTCTGGTCGCGGCGCTCTACCAGTGCCTCGCGGCGGCGCTCGTGTTTTTCGTGGTGCGTCGCGAATCGCCGCGCCGGGCGGCAGCGACGGCGCACGATCGCATCCCGCGCGGGTGGTGGGCGCTCGCGGCGGCGTGGCTGGCGGGCGGTCTCTGGTTCGCGCAGGAAGTCGGCTGGGACAACCGTCACGAGCTCCACCAAAACCGCCTGCGCGGTGCCGCGGCGCGCGCGCAAGTCATCCGGTCCGACCTGCTCGAGCGTTGGGCCCAGCCGCTGCCGCCGCTCTGGCGGCCCGGCGCGGATGGCGATGCGACGCGCATGCTGCCGGGGTGTTTCGCCGATCTCACCGACGCGCTCTCGCAGCTCGTGGCGCGCGAGTTTCGGTTCACGCCGTTCGTCGAGCGCGTGCGCATCGTCGTCGTGAACAGCGGCTGGGTGTTCGTGCTCGCGGATAGCCGCCGCCACCTGCCGGACGGCGTGGTCGAAGTGCTCCGCCGCGCGACGCCGCCGGACGAGGCGGACTGGGCCGCCGCGCGCAACCTGATCGAAGTTTCGCCCGTGCCGGAGATCGGCCGGCCGTATTTTTGCCGTGCGGCGATGGTCGCCGCCGACGGGCGGATGCTTGGCTGGCTCGAGTTCGAGCAGCGCGAATTTTTCCAAAGCATCGAACGCAAATGGCGCTCCGGCCCGCTACTCGTCACCGCGCTCGGCCTGCTGCTCGGCGCGACGCTCGTGCTGCAACGCCGCGTGGATCGCGAGCGCGAGGCGGCGGAGCGCGACGCCGCGGTGCAGACGGAGGCGAGCCGCGTGAAATCGGCGTTCCTCGCGACGGTGAGCCACGAGCTGCGCACGCCGCTGCAAAGCCTGCTCGGTTACGGCGAGTTGCTCCGCGCGCGCGTCGAGAGCGACGCACAATCCGCCGCGTGGCTCGACGCGATGCGGCAGCACGGCGAACTGATGACGCGGCTGGTGAACGACCTCATCGATCTCGGCGCTATCGACGCCGGCACGCTGCGCCTCGCGCCGCGCGTGGTTGCGCCGGGGCAACTCGTGCTCGGCGTCGTCGAGGGCCTCCGCCCGCGCGCCGAGGCGAAGGGCCTGCGGCTGCAATGCGTCGTCGACGCCTCCGTGCCGACAGCCGTGCGCCTCGACGATGCACGCTGGCGCCAGGTCGTTTTCAATCTCGTCGGCAACGCCGTGAAGTTCACGGATCGCGGCGCGGTCGACGTGAGGTTGCGGGCGGAGCCGCGCGGCGGCGTGGTCGCGCTTTTGCTGGAGGTCGTCGACACCGGCCCGGGCATCGCGCCGGACGCGCAGCGGACGCTGTTTCAAGCTTTCGCGCGCCTCGCGCGCACGGCGCACCAGGAAGGCGCCGGCATCGGCCTCGCGCTGAGCGCGGCGCTGTGCCGCGCGCTCGACGGCACGCTGACGGTCGAGAGCGACGGCGTGCACGGATCGACGTTCCGCGCGAGCGTGCTCGGTGAGCCGGCGGAACTCGCGGGCGAAACGCGCGGGATCGCGCCGCGCTCGCTCGCCGGAAAACACGTGCTGGTGGTCGACGACAACGCGCTCGTGCGCGAACTCTTTGCCGCAATGCTCACGAGTGCCGGCGCACGCGTCGCGCTCGCGGCCACGAGTGCGGCGGCGAGTGCGGCGGCGGAGGATCGCTCGGTCGCGGTCGCGGTGCTCGATTTCGCGCTCGGCAGCGAGTCGGGTCTCGATCTCGCGGCGCAACTCCGGCAACTGCGGCCGGAGTTGCGGTTGATCGGCGCGAGCGCGCACGCGGGCGCGGCGGAGCGCGAGGCGGCGCTGCGGGCGGGCTTCGAGAGGTTTCTCACCAAGCCGGTCGCGCAAGCCGAGCTGCTGGCCGCGGTCGCGGGCGGCGGCGACGCTCCGCTCGCGACCACGACCGCGTTGTTGCCTGCCTGGCAGGAGGAGCTCGCGCGGCAATTCCGTCGCGAGGCGCCGCAAAACCGCCGGACGCTCGCGCAGGCGGTCGTGACGCGCGAGTGGATCGCGGCGCGCGGTGCCGCCCACTATTTAGCGAACAGCGCGGCCGCCGTCGGCGATGCGGCGCTGCGCGATGCGTGCGAAGCGGTGGTGCGGGCGGCGGAACAGCGCGACGAAGCGGCGTTGCGCGCCGGCTGGGTGGCGATCGAAGCCGCGCTCGGCCGCTGGGTGCGGGCGGAGTAGGGCGGGGCTCCAGACTGTGGCCGCAGAGATTGTAGGAGCGGCTTTACGCCGCGATTGCGGCGGAGCGCATGCCGCGTCCGCATCGCGGCGTAAAGCCGCTCCTACAACTCGCGCGGGCGACCGCGCGTTCCGCGGTCGGGCCCCACTGCGCTCTTGTTTTTTCGGGCTGCGCACGTTTCGTGTCGATTGGCGGATATGGCAGCACGCATCCTTTTGGTGGACGATCATCCTTTGTTTCGCGCGGGTGTCGCAGCAGTGCTGCGCGCCGAGCGCGATTTCGAGATTTGCGCCGAGGCGGCCGACGGCATGGAAGCGCGCCGTTGCGCCAGCACGCTGCGGCCCGATGCGGCGATCGTCGATCTCGTGCTGGGCGGCGACGACGGTTTGAAGCTCCTGCGCGACCTGCGGCGGGACTGCCCGACGATGCGCCTGGTCGTGCTCTCGATTCTCGACGAGGCGGTCTATCGCCCGAAAGCGCTGCAAGCGGGCGCGGACGCGTTTCTCTCGAAACGCGAAGGGCCGGGCCCGATCGTCGCGGCCGTGCGGCAGTTGCTCGACCGCCCGATGCCGGCGCGTTCGCCGGTCGCCGCCGCTGCTGTCGAGCACGAGGTGGCCGGACTGAGCGAGCGCGAGCTGCAAGTTTTCCGCGAGCTGGGCCTCGGCTGCACGACGCAGGAAGTCGCCACGAAGCTAGGCGTCAGCATCAAGACGATCGAGACACACCGCGAATCGATCAAACAGAAGCTCGGCCTGCCGCACGCGAACGCGCTGATCGTGCGCGCCGCGCTGTGGGCGCGCGAGCAGGGGTTGTCGCGCTGAAGGCGGATTGATGCATTCGCGGGAGGGCTCCGGCCTGAGTGCGGCTGACGGCGGACACGTGGCGGCAGCGTGCGTGCGTAGTGCCGTTCGGTTCCGGAGCGCACCGGAATAACTCCCGGGTTCGCGCAAAAAATCAGGGATGCCCCGACCCTGCCTCGCTTGAGCGGACCTCAGGCGTTGCAACCATTTGGCCATGGTTACCCGCTTTCTCCACGCGGCCTGCGGTGCCGTTCGCTTTGCGTTGGCGTTTTTGCTGCTCGCTGGACTGACCGCTTTGCTCGTGTTGCCCGCTCGCGCGGCGGATCTCGATGTCGCGTTCGACGCGGACGCGCGCGCGTTCGGCCTCGGCCTCGGGATCGCGACGCAGCCGGATGGCAAGGTGATCGTCGGCGGTTCGTTCAGTCGCGCGGATCGCGGCGAGGTTTCCTACCTCGCGCGCTTCAACGCCGACGGCACGCTCGATCCGACGTTCAACGTCGGCGCGTCGCTCAACGGCATCGTGCGCTCTATCGCCGTGCAGAGCGACGGCAAGATCGTCATCGGCGGCTCGTTCACCGCCTACGGCGCGACGGCGCGCAACAACATCGCCCGCCTCAACGCCGACGGCTCGCTCGACACGACGTTCAACCCCGGCACGGGCTTCAACGGCGAAGTCATCGGCCTCGCGCTCCAGAGCGACGGCAAGATCGTCGCCGTCGGCGCGTTCACGACCTTCGCCGGCACCACGCGCAATCGCGTCGCGCGCCTCACCACCGCCGGCGCCTACGACACGACGTTCGTCACCGGCTCCGGCGCGAACGACATCGTGTGGGACGTCGCGCTCCAGTCGAACGGCCAGGCGATTCTCGTCGGCAAATTCACCACCTACAACGGCACGGCGCGCAATCGCATCGTCCGCCTCACGGCGACCGGCGGCCTCGACTCGACGTTCAATCCCGGCACCGGCGCCAACTCCGACGTCACCGCGATCGCGATCGACAGCGCCGGCCGCCCGGTGATCGGCGGTTTCTTTTCAACCTACAACGGCACCGCGCGCGCCTGCCTCGCGCGCCTCACGACCGCGGGCGCGCTCGACACGACCTTCGGTGCGACGGCGGTGTTCTCGTCGGGCTACGACACGATCGGCGACCTGAAGCTCGACAGCGCGGAGCGCGTGCTCGTCGCGGGCGATTTTTATCCGGCCTACCAATACAACTACAACGCGGCCGCGCGCGGCCTGGTCCGCGTGAACGTCACCGGCGACGCCGTCGACGAAAGTTTTCTCGTGCCCGAGGCGGCGTGGCAATTCAGCCGGCCCGGCCAGTCGTTCCGGCGCATCCTCGCGATCGCGCTCGGCGCGGACGACAGCGTGTTCGCCGCGGGCGGCATGTTCGACCCGGTTTCCGGCCAGGCGGGCGTGCTGCACGTCTCGAACACCGGGGCGCGCGACGCGTCGTTCAACAGCCACGCCGGTCTCTGGTTTCCGCCGAACATCAACGCCGTGCGCTCCGGCGCGGGCGGCAAATACTACGTCGCGGGCGCGTTCGACTGGATCGGCGGCGCGCGGCGCGAAGACCTCGCGCGTTTCCTGCCCAACGCGACGATCGACCCCGCCTTCGCCGCCTACGCCGGCAATCACACCGACAGCCAGATCACCGAAGTCGTCGAACTGCCGACCGGCAGCGTGTGGGCGTTCGGCCCGTTCACGAAGATTGGCTCGCAAACCCGCAGCGGCGCCGCGCTCTTCGACGCGAATGGCAGCCTGAGCTACGCCTCGCCTTTTCTCAGCGTCACCGGCGGCTACGTCGTGCGCGCGCTCGCGACGAGCGCGGGCGATGTGGCGCTCGCGGGCACCTTCACGCAGGTCAACGGCACCGCGCGCGCCGGCGTGGCGCGCGTCACCGCGGCTGGCGGGCTCGACGCGACGTTCGCGCCCGGCAGCGGCCCGGCCGGCGGCACGATCGCCGATGCCGCGCTCGACGCCTCCGGGCGCCTGATCGTCGGTGGCGCGTTCACGAGTTTCAGCGGCACCGCCGAGGCGAACGTCGTGCGCCTCACGACCGCGGGCGCCGTCGACACCGCGTTTGCCGCCAACACGAGCGTCAGCGCGGGCGTGAACAGCGTGCAGACACTCGCCGACGGAACGATTCTCCTCGGCGGTATTTTCACCAGCTCTGGCGGCTACGCGTTCAACGGCACGACGCTGCTCAACGCCGATGGCACGACTTCGCTGACCTTCAACCCTTATCCCGGCGCCAACAGCTACGTCTACCGCGCGCGCCGCGCCGCCGACGGCAGCGTGCTCGTCGCGGGCGCGTTCACCGCGATGCAAAACCAGCCGCGCTCCACGCTCGCCCGTCTCGGCGCGAACGGCGCGGTCGACCCGCTCTTCGCGAACGAGACGGTCGCGGGCGGTTATCCTTTCGATCTGCTCGAGCTGCCCGACGGAAAGATTCTCGTGCGCGGAACGTTCACGACGATCGACGGCGCGACGCGCCACGGCCTCGCGCGCTTCCACGCGGCGCCCGTCCGCCGCGGCGCACTCGAATCCGCGATGAACGGCGCCGCCCTCGCCAACGGCACTGTCAACGCGATCGTGCCGCTCGCCGACGGACGCTTCGTCGTCGCAGGCGATTTCACGACGCTGTCCGGCGCGGCGCGCGCGCGCATCGCCGCGATCGATGCCTACGGCCAGGTCGACACGACGTTCGCCTACACCAGCGGCTGCAACGGCGCCGTGCTCGGCGGCGCGCTCGACGCCAACGGCAAAATTCTCCTCTGGGGCAGCTTCACCAGCTACAACGGCGTCTCCGCACCGGGCCTCCTGCGCCTCAACCCCGACGGCACGCCCGACGCGACGTTCGCCGCGCCGATCTTCAACGCCGGCGTCAACGTCGTGCTGCGCTTGCCCGACGGTCGCCTGCTCGTCGGCGGCAGCTTCACGTTCGCGGGCGCGACGCCCGCCGGCGGACTCGTTCGTCTCCAGGCGAACGGCGCGCTCGACCCGACCTTCAACGCCGGTTCCGGCGCAAACGGCGCGGTTCTCGCGCTCGCGCGCGCCAGCGACGGCAGCGTGTTTGCCGGCGGTGCCTTCACGAGTTTCGCCGGCTCGGCCGCTCCCGGCGTCGTGAAACTCACCGCCGCCGGCGCGCGCGCCAGCGGTTTCGACGTGGGCACGGGCAGCGCGGATAACTCGAAGCCCGTGCGCGCGCTCGCCGTCGCCGCGGACGGCAAGCTGCTCGTCGGCGGGTCGTTCACTGCGTGGGCGGGCGCGCCCGTCGGCGGCCTCGTGCGGCTCGACACCGGCGGCGCGCGCGATGCCGCGTTCCTCAACGGACTCGGCGCCGACGGCGCGGTCTACGCGCTCGCCGCGCTCGCGGACGGTCGCGTCTACGTCGGCGGCGCGTTCAGCACCCTCGGCGGCGGCGAGCGCCACGGGCTCGTGCGGCTCGCCGCCGCGGGCACGATCGATCCCGTGTTCGACGTCGCCGCGGGTTTCAACGGCGAGGTGCACGCGCTCGCCACGCTCGCCGACGGGCGTGTGGCCGCGGGCGGCACGTTCTCCTCCTACAACGGCGTCGCGCGCAGTCGCGTCGCGGTGCTCTTTGCGAGCGACGAGTCGACTTTCTCGCTGCCCGGCGACCAGATTTTCACCGCCGACGTGAATCCCGGCGAGCCGTTCTCGCTCAGCTACGGCGCCGCGATCTCCGGCCTGCGTTACCAGTGGTATCGCGACGGCATGCGCCTCCCGGGCGCGACGGGCGCGAGCTACTCCGTCGCCTCGGCCGGCCTCGCCGATCTCGGGCTCTACACGCTCACGTTCAGCAACGGCGCAGGCGAATTCACGACGCAAGGCTGGCGCGTCACCGTGAAACTCGCGCCCGTGATCTCCGGCGCGCCGCTCGCGCAGGCGGTCGGCTACGGCGCGAGCGCGACGTTCACCGTCGGCGCGGTCGGTCCGGGGCCGTTCACTTACCAATGGTATCGCAACGGCGCCGCGATTAACGGCGCGACGGGCAGCAGCTACACGGTCGCGAACGTCGGCGACACCGACTTCGGCGCGACCTTCTACGTCCGCATCGCCAACGCCTACGGCTCGACCGACTCGACACCCGTGGCGCTCACCTTCGACACGAGCGCCGTGCCGGGCGCGCTGAAGCCGCCGTTCACGGCGGCGAACGCCTGGAGCGCCTGGAACGGCCCGCCGCAAGCCGTCGTGCGCACCGCCGGCGGGCAGTTCTACGTCGGCGGCAGCGGCTTCCTCACGCGCCTGAACGCCGACGGCACGATCGACGCCACGTTCGCGCCGGCACTGACGCAGATCAACGTGTCCGCGCTCGCGCTCCAGTCCGACGGCAAGCTCGTCGTCGCCGGCAGCGTCGTGACCAACAGCACGACCTACAGCGTCGTGCGCGTGCTCGCGAGCGGCGCGCTCGATCCGACGTTCGCGCCGGTGACGACCGCGCTCACCGGTTATTACGGGACGGGCGACGTGCATGCGCTCGTGCTTCAGACCGACGGCAAGATTCTCCTCGGCGGCTGGTTCGACACCGTCGCCGGCACGACGCGGCGCTTCCTCGCGCGGTTGAACACCAACGGCACCGTCGATTCCACGCTCGCGCCCACGAGCGACGCCACCGGGCCGAACGGCACGGTGAACAGCATCGTCCTCCAGGGCGCGAACGTGATCGTCGCCGGCGACTTCACGGCGTATCGCGGCGCGACCGTGAATCGTCTCGCGCGTTTCGTCGCGAGCACCGGCGCGACCGACACGACGTTCGCGGGCGGCACGCGCGCCGACGGTGCGATCGCCGGACTCGTCGCGCAATCTGACGGGAAGCTGATCGCCTACGGTAATTTCACCGCCTACAACGGCGCCGCGCGCAACCGCCTCGCGCGCCTCAACGCCGACGGTTCGCTCGACACGACGTTCGATCCCGGCACTGGCCCGGCGGTGCGCGCGTTCTACGACACGCCGTCGATCGCCGCCGTCGCGCCGAGCGACAACGGCACCGTGATCGTGCTCGGCGCGTTCGACACGTTCTCCGGCTGGCCGGCGCCGTGCTCCGTGCGCCTCACGTCGACCGGCGCGATCGACACGCAATGGGCGACGCCGAGCGCGAGCGGAGCGAATTTCAACAAGCTCTTCGCGTTGAGCGACGGCTCGCTCTTCGTGTCCGGCGGCTACTACGGCTTCATGCGTCTGCTCAGCGGCTCGTATCCGCCGCAAGCCCCCGCGATCGCCACCGCGCCCGTCGCGCCGTTCAGCGAAGTCGCCGCCGGCACACGCGTGGAACTCAGCGCGCTCGCGAGCGGCCGCGGCACGCTCACGTTCCAGTGGTATCGCGGCACCACCGCGCTCACGAACAGCACGACGGTCACCGGCGCGACGTCGCCCGTGCTCACGCTGCGCAGCATCCGCGCGAGCGAGGCCGGCGCCTACAAACTCCGCGTCACCTCGTCGACCAACGGCGCCGTCGAAACCACCCCGGTCAACGTCGCCGTCGCCGCCGAGCGCACCGGCCCCGGCAGCCTCGATCTCACGTGGGCGGCCGATCCGCTCCCGCGCGATTCGACCACTTTCGGCTTCGCGAGCGACGGCAGCGCGATCGCGTCGTTCTACGACAACTATCACGACCCCGCGCGCAGTTACCTGCGGAAATTCGACGCCAACGGCGTGCTGTTGCCCGCGTCGACGTTCGCCTCCGGCACCGGCTTCGGCGGCAACGTGCGCGAGCTCCTCGTGCAGTCCGACGGCAAGGCGATCGCGATCGGTCTCTTCGAGGACGCGTTCGGCATCACGACGCGCAACTATATCGCCCGCGTCAGCGCCAGCGGCGCCTACGACTCCGCCTACGCGCCGACGCCCGACAACCAGATCCTCGACGCCGTGCTCCAGTCGGACGGCAAGCTCGTGATCGTCGGTTATTTTGCCAACGTGAACTCCACCGCGCGCGCCGGCGTGGCGCGGCTCACGACGACGGGCACGCTCGACACGACGTTCGCGCCCGGCGCCCACGGCCTCACGAACCTCCGCCTCGTGCGCCTCGCGCCTGACACGGCCAATCTCGGCAAGGTTTACGTCGTCGGCTACAACACCACGACGAGCGTCGAGGAAATCGTGCGCCTCACGACCGCTGGCGCGATCGACACGACCTTTGCGCGCGTCAGCTTCTCGAGCGGCACGGTCACCGACATCGCGATCGACAGCGCGGGCCGGCTCGTGCTCGTCGGTAATTTCACCAGCATCTCCGGTCAGCCGCGCAAGACGATCGCACGCGTCTCGCCGACCGGCGTGCTCGACACGGCGTTCGGCATCTCGCGCTCCGCTGGCGCGTCCGGCACGCCGCGCTCCGTCGCGATCGGCAGCGACGGTTTTATCTATCTCGCGCTCGACGGCAGCGCCTCGACGATGTTCGACGGCTTCCCCGTCGGTCCGGTCGTGCGCGTCGATGCCACCGCCGGCCAGCTCGACGTGAATTTCCCCGGCGCCGGCGCGATCCGCTACGACAGCATGAGCGAAGCGCGCCTCGCCTGGACCGGCAGCAAGCTCGCGCTCACCGGTTACCTCAGCGGCTCACCGCGACCGAACTACGTCCGCCTCAACGTCGACGGCGCCCCCACCGGCGCGCCGTCGCTCGTCGACAGCAGCGGCGATCGCACCGTCGCCGAGGCCACGACGCTCGCGCTCTTCGCGCGCTTCACCGGCGCGGGCCCGTTCACCTACGTGTGGCGCAAGGACGGCAGCGTGCTCACGGGCGCCATCGGTCCGCAACTCGTCCTCACCGGCGCCTCCGCCGCCGACGCCGGCGTCTACACTGTCACCGCCACGAACGGCAGCGGCTCGGCCACTGCGACGATGAACGTCTCGCTCTTCGCCGCCGATCCCCTCGCGCCCGTCGCCGGCATTTCGCTCGCGTCGAATTTCAACGGCAACGTCACCGCGCTCACGCGCGCCGCCGACGGCACCGTGCTTGCCAGCGGCAGCTTCACCACCGTGGCCGGCGTGAATCGCCGCGGCCTCGCGCGCTTCACCGCGGCCGGCGTGCTCGACACGACGTTCAACAACGCGCTGCCGTTTTCGACGACGAACGCCGTGTCCGTCAACGCCACGATCGTCGAACCTGACGGACGCATCCTCGTGCTCGGCAATCTCGGCCTGAGCGACGGCACGACCGCTTACCTCGTGCGCCTCAACGCCACCGGCACGCTCGCGAGCGTGCTGCTCAATTCCACCAACACCACCGGCGGCCTGCCCGTCGCAATGGCGCGCCAGAGCGATGGCCAGATCGTCGTCATGGGCAGCTTCACGTCGATCACCGGCGTCGCGCGCAACAAACTCGCCCGCCTCAGCGCCGCCGGCGTGCTCGACACGACGTTCGCGCCGACGGGCATCGACGGCACCGAATTCAGCGATCTCGAGATCGATTCGAGCGGCCGCATTCTCCTCTCGGGCAACTTCACGCGCATCGGCGCGACGACGCTCACGACGCGACTCGCGCGCCTCAGCGCCGCGGGCGTGCTCGACGCGACGTTTCAGCCGCCGACTTTCCAGCAGACGCCGCAAGGCATCTACCTCGCCGCCGATGGACGGCTGTTCGTTTTCGGTCAGGCAAACGTCGTGCTCGGCGAACCGTCGCCGGTCGTGTTGCTCACGAGCACCGGCCAGATCGACCGCAGCTTCAGCGTCGCGACCACCTCGCTCGTGCGGCGCCTCGCGGAAGATGGAGCCGGCCGCCTCTACGCGCTCACGACGAGCCAGCTTCTCCGGCTCACGCCGAACGGCGGCATCGATCGCAGCGTCGCCGCCGGGAATAATCCGCTGGCGTTGCTCGGCGTCGGCGACCGCTTGTTGGTCGGCGGCGGCTCGGCGCTGACGTCGATCGCCGGCGTCAGTGTGCTCGGCGTTAGCTACGTCAACGTCGGCGACACCGACGCGCTCGCGCTGCTCGCGCCGTTGCCCGAGACTCTCACCGTCGCGCAAGGCGGCGTGCTTGCGCTGCGTCCGGCGTTTCGCGGCGCGAATGGCGCGGTGAGTTACCAGTGGTTCCGCAACGGCGAGGCGATCGGCGGCGCGACGGGTCCGTCGCTCGTCGTGCCGAGCGCGGCCGCGACCGACGCTGGCTCCTACACGGTCACCGTCACGAAAGGCGCGACCACGCTCACCGCCGGACCGACGCAGGTTGCCATCGTCGCCAACGGCGGCCGCCCCGGCGAAGTCGATCTCGCGTGGGGCGCCGGGCTCGTGGTGTCCGGCAGTTTGAGCCGGCTCTACAGCGACGCTGCGAACAACATCTACGTCGTCGGCAACGTGCAGGTCGGCGCGTCGGCGGCGCGTCCGCTCGTCGCGCTCACGGCGGCGGGTGTCGTGCGCAGCGATTTCGCGCTCTCGTCGCGCGTCGGCGGCACGACGACCGGCCTGCGT
This sequence comes from Opitutia bacterium, assembly GCA_016187945.1. GTDB lineage: Bacteria > Verrucomicrobiota > Verrucomicrobiia > Opitutales > Opitutaceae > Didemnitutus. The sequence goes on along the minus strand of JACPIT010000013.1, from coordinate 49,733 downwards.
CTGCTCGCCAGCGGCAAGCTGCTGCTCTTCGGCGGCGCGTTGCAGGTCGACGGCTCCACGCGCACGCTCGTGCGGTTGAATGCGGACGGTTCGCTCGACACGACGTTCGGCACCGTGACCGATTCGATCTCGGACGCGATCCCGCTCGATGACGGACGACTGCTCGCGACCGGCAGCGGTCTCGTGCGCTACAGCGCCGACGGCGTGCTCGACGCGGCGTTCAACCCCGGCGTCTACCCGAGCGGCAGTTTCTTCGTCGCGCCCGGCGGCAAACGCTGGCTGGTCGGCACGCTCTCCGACGCGGCGAACAACAACCACTGGCTCACGCGCCTGAACGCCGACGGCACCGTCGACACGTCGTTCGTCGGGCCGATCCTGCGTCAGTCGGAATACGTCAACACCGTCGCCGCGTCTCCCGACGGCGGCCTGTTTGTCAGTGTGAATTGGAGCGACGTAAACCAGAGCGGTTACGCGTCCGACTACCGGCGCTTCGTGCACGTGTTGCCCGACGGCTCGTTCGACACCGCGTTCGCGCCGGGCGCGTTCGCGATCGCGTCCGGCATTCCTTCGGCGGCCGAGATGGCCGTCGACGGCGCCGGGCGCCTGCTCGTCATCGGCGTCTTCAGTAGTTGCGACGGCGTCGCCCACAACGGCATCGTGCGTCTTCTCCCGAGCGGCGCGCCCGATCCTTCCTTCGCCAACCTGCCGGCCACGACGGTGACTGCCAGCACCGTGCCACAGCGCGTGATCGTGCAGCCGTCCGGCCGCATCCTCGTGACGAACACGAGCGGCGCGGCGCTCGGCGGCGTGACGGACCGCCTCGGCTTGTTCGCGCTCGTCGGCGCGGAACTGCCGGCGGCCACCGCGCCCGAGATCACCGGCTCGCTCGCGGATCGCACGGTGCAGCCCTACGACATCCTCTCGCTCGCCGCACCGGTGCTCGCGCCCGCGGGGGCGGAGTTCCAGTGGTTCAAGGACGGCCAGGCCATCGCCGGCGCCACCGCGTCGCGCTATCGTCTGCGCGCCGCCGCCCCCGGCGCCGCCGGCGAATACGCCGTGCGGGTGACGACGCCGGGAGGCACCGTGCAGACGACGCCCGCGACGGTGAGCATTGCGCCGACGGACTACAGCGGTGCGCTCGGTGCGCTGAACGCTGCCGCGCGCGTCGAGACGCCCGCCGCGTTCGGCGTCGCCCAGCCCGATGGCCGTGTGCTCGTCGTGTCGAGCGGCTCGTCGATCGACGGCAGCGCGAACTACGAACTGTTCCGCTTGAACGCGGACGGCACGTTCGCCGGCGGATTGCCGACGGTCATCACCGGCTCGAACTCCACGACGCTCGTCTCGAGCGCGCTCGTCGACGCGCAGGGGCGCATCTACCTCGGCGGCCAGTTCACGAAGATCAACGGCCTCGCGCGCAATCGCGTCGCGCGCCTCCTCGCCGACGGCAGCGTCGACGCCACGTGGGACGCGGGCATCGGTCCGAACTCCACCGTCACGTCGCTCGCGCTCACCTCCGACGGCAAGCTCGTGATCGGCGGTTCGTTCAGCCAGGTCGCCGGGACGGCGCGGCAATTCATCGCGCGCCTCACCGCGACCGGCGCGCTCGACACCGGTTTCGTCGTCGGCACGGGACTCAGCAACGCGCCCACGACGCTGCTGATGCAAGCCGACGACCGCGTGATCGTCGGCGGCGCGTTCACGACCTACAACGGTGTCACGGCCACGCGCTTGATCCGTCTCGACGCGAGCGGCGGTCTCGACGCGACTTTCGCGCCGGCGCCGAACTCGACCGTGAATTTCGTGCGCGCCGCGTCCGACGGGCGCCTCTTGGTTGGCGGCAATTTCTCGCAGATCGGCGGCGCGACGCGCACCGGCCTCGCCTGGCTCGGCGCCGACGGCGCGCTGCTGCCTGTGACGGCGAACTTCACCTCCGGCTACACGAGCGCGCTGCTGTTGCCCGACGGCAGCATCGTCGCCTCCGTCTCGAACTCGATCTATCGCCTGCGCGCCGACGGCACGCCCGACACGCTCTTCAACAACGCCAACAATTATCGCGGCGCGTTCTTCCGCGGCTACGCGTCGAGCAGCGCAGCGACGCGCGTCGTGCCGCTGCTCGCGAACGGCAACCAGGTGCTCCTCGTCGGCGACTTCGGTCGCATCGGCGGCGCCGCCAACAGTGCGACGGCGAATGTCCGGCACGCGACGGCGTGGGTGCAGTTCACCGACGCGCTCACGCCCGTCATCGGCACCGCGCCCGCCGACGCCGAATTGCCCGAGGGCGGCAGCGTCACCTGGAGCGTCGGCGCCAGCACGCCCGGCGGCACGCTCACCTACGCCTGGACGAAAGTCTCCGATCCCGCGACGGTGCTCGGCACCACCGCTTCGCTCGCGCTCAAGAATGTGAAGCCCGCCGACGCCGGCCAATACCGCGTCGTCGTCGCCAACGGCGAGGGCTACGCCGAGGCGTTCGTGAATCTCGTGGTGCGTCCCGCCGCGACGCCGCTGCGCTCCGGCGCGATCCGTCTCGGCTTCCACGCGAGCGGAGTCGCCGCCAACGTCCTCGGCCTCGCGCCGGCGAGCGACGGGCGCTGGTGGACGATCGCAGGCGCGGGCCTCACGCGCTTGCTCGCCGACGGCACGCCCGATCCGGCGTTCGCGGCGCTAAACGCCACGGGCGGTTCGATCACGGGCATCGCTCCGCTCGCCGACGGACGTTTCTATCTGTGGGGCACGTTCGCGACGCTCGGCGGCCAGCCGGTCGCGCGCCTCGTGCGTCTCACCGCCGACGGACAGCTCGACCCGACGTTCGCCGCGGCGCTCCCCGCCGACGGGACGGTCACCGCGCTGGCGTCGCTCGCCGACGGTCGCCTCTACGTGGGCGGCAGCTTCACCGTCGATGTTGGCGGCACGGCGACGAAAAACCTCGTGCGCCTCACCGCTGGCGGCGCGCTCGACCCGACGTTCGCTCCGAACGGCGGCGTCGACCAGGCGCCGCTCGTCCTGCGTGCGCTGGCGGACGGACGCGTGCTCGTCGCCGGGCCGTTCATGACTGCGGGCGGCGCGGCGCGACGCGGCGTCGTGCGTTTCCTCGCGACGGGCGCGCTCGACACGAGCTTCAACAACCTGAGCGTGGCGAACGTTTATCAACTCGTCGTTTATCCGGACGGCCGACTGTTGATCGCGGGCCAATTCTCGTCGGTCGACGGCGTGGCTCGCGCCGGCGCGGCTCGCCTGACGGCCAACGGCGTCGTCGATCCGACGTTCGCCCTCGGCGCGACGCCGAACTTCAACAGCTCCACGCTGCCGATCGTGCTGCGGCCCGACGGGCGCATCGCGATCGCGGCGAACTTCGTCGAGGCGGCCGGCACGCGCTCGCGCGTGCTGCAATTCGAGCCGGACGGCGCGCTCGACGCGACGTTCGATGGCACGCGTTCGTTCACCGGCACCGTCGGCGGCACGTCGAGCACCGCGTTCCGCGATCTCGTGCTGTTGCCCACCGGACACCTGGTCGTCGTCGGCAGTTTCACTTACCTCGACGATGGCGTGAACCGCCCGGGCCTCGTCTCGCTGCAAGGCACGCCGCTCGCGCCCGAAATCCTCGCCGACACGCTCGCGAACGCCACGCTCGGCGGCGGCGGCACGACGACGTTCACGGTCACGGCGAGCGGCGCGGCCACGCTGAACTACCAATGGCGCCGCAACGGCAACGCGATCTCCGGTGCCACGGCCGCGAGCTACACCGCGAGCGTCGCCGGCACCTACGACGTCGTCGTGAGCAACACCTACGGCAACGCGACCTCGCGCAGCGCGGTGGTGAGCGTGACGCAGCAGGCTCAGACGATCACGTTCGCGGCGCCGCCCGACGTGCCGTTCGGCACGGCGCCGCTCACGCTCGACGCCAGCGCCAGCTCCGGCCTCGCGGTCGCCTTTGAAATCGTTTCCGGACCGGCGAGCGTCAGCGGCAGCACGTTGACGCTGCTCGGCGCCGGCAGCGTCACCGTGCGCGCCACGCAGCCGGGCGACGCGGCCTACGCCCCCGCGACGCCGGTGGAGCGGACGTTCGTGGTCGCGCCGACGTTCGCGTCGTGGTTGCTGGAGCGTTTCACGCCGGAGGAAATCGCCAACGCCGCGCTCACCGGCCCGAACGCCGACTACGACCGCGACGGTTTGCCGAACTTGGTCGAATACGCGCTCGGTCTCGACCCGAAGGTGGCGAGCCCGAGCGGCGCGCCGACCATCGCGCTGGCGAGCGGCAACTGGACGCTCACTTACCAGCGCCCCGCTGACCGCGCCGATGTGACCTACGCCGTGCAGATGTCGACCAACCTCGCCAGTTGGTCGGCGAGCGGCGTCACGCACACGCTCGTCTCGACGAGCAACGGCGTCGAAACGTGGCGCGCGACTTATCCCGCCGCCTCCGCGCCGAACTGTTTCCTGCGACTCATGGTGACGCGGTAGGCGGATCGCAGTCCGAAGCGCGCCGGGCCGGGGGGGGTCTCGGTCCGGCCAGCTCGGGCTTGCCATGGCATGGGGGAAATGCCTTTTTTGCGGCGGAAGTCGCAACATGGGCCCCGACGGCGAGGGAGACGAACCGGCGGTGTTGCGGCAGCCGAAAATCAACCAGCCGTTTACGGCCGGCCCAACTCCTCATGTTTGCCCGCTTCATTCTCGTCCTGGCCGCAGTGTCGGCGCTTGCCGCGCCCCTGCAGGCCACGTCCGTCAAACCGCCGACGTTCGCCGAATTGGTGAATGGCGCCGACTACATCGTGCGCGCGCGCGTCAAACGCCTCGTCTACGAGGCGAAAGAGCGCCCCGGCAAACCGCCGCTGATCTACACCAAAGTCACGCTCGAAGTGCTCGAGACCATCGCCGGCGAGCCGCCCGCCGAGCCCGTCCTCACCTGCCTGGGCGGACGCGTCGGCGCGACCGAGCTGCGCGTCGAAGGCGCGCCGCGATTCAAGGAAGGCGACGAGGACATCCTCTTCGTCCAGGGCAACGGCCGGAATTTCTTCCCGCTCTACGCGGTGATGCACGGCCGCTACCGCGTCCGACACGACGACGCCGGGCACGAATACATCGCGCGCAGCAACGACGTGCCGATGTCCGACGTGGCCGAAGTTGCCGCCCCGATGACCGAGGGCAACGCCGCGACGCTCCAGAAGAAATTCAAATCCAAGACCGACGCGCTCACCCCGCAGTCCTTCGTCACGAAGATCCGGGAGGCGCGCCGTGCGAAATAATTTTCTCCGCCTCCTCGCCGCACTCGCGCTCGCCGCGTGCGGCGCACTCAGCGCGTTCGGCTACGATCTCATTTACGGCCAAGGCGGCGCGCGAGTCACCTGGGACGCCGGTTCGATCCCGTTCGTGATCCGCATGTCGCAGACCGCAAACCTGCAGGACGGCACCAGCTATGCCGGCAGCGTGCAAGCGGCGATGACCACCTGGAACGCGCAGGTCACGCAGGTGCAGTTCGCCCCCTCGATCGCCGCGTCCGGCCTTGCCAGCGACGGCGACGGCGTGAACGAAATCGCGTTCGACACGAAGATCTACAGCAACAGCACCGATCCCGACAACCCGCCGCAGGACTTCGGCGATAACACTCTCGCCGTGACGCTCTCGTGGGTCGCCACGAACGCGCGCGGCGACGGCACCTACCAGCGCACGCAGTCGGACATTCTTTTCAACAGCAAGTGGACCTGGGATTCCTATCGCGGGAATCTTCAGCAGCCCGAAGACATCCGCCGCGTCGCGATCCACGAACTCGGCCACGTGCTGGGCCTCGATCACCCCGATCAGGACGGCCAGTCGGTAACGGCAATCATGAACGCCTACGTCAGCAACATCGACTCGCTGCAAACCGACGACCTCACCGGCGCACAACTCCTCTACAGTCGCCCCGGCGGCTACAGCGCGCCGAGCAACGATAATTTCGCCAGTGCTTGGACGATCAGCCTCAGCAGTGGCAGCACGACCGTCACCGGCTCGAGCGTCGGCGCGACGAAAGAATCCGGCGAACCGCACCACGGCCACAGTAACGACGGAGCTTCGATTTGGTGGAAGTGGACGGCGCCGTCGAACGGCACGCTCACGATCAACACTCTCGGAACGAACTTCGACACGGTCCTCGCCGCCTACACGGGAGATTACGTCGCCTCGCTTACTCAACTCGCGGCGAATGATGACGCCAGTGACTCGGAGCGCCGCAGCGCGATTACGTTCAATGTGACGGCGGGAACAACCTACCGTTTCGTGGTCGGCGGTTGGGATTCACAGTGGGGCATTGTGGTGCTGAATCTTTCGTTTACGCCCGGACAGACGGACAGCGCGCCGACCTTAACGGCGCAGCCGTCAAACCAATCGATCACGGTTGGCCAGACGACGCAGTTCAGCGTGTCAGCAAACGGCTCACCGGCTCCGACATTCCGCTGGCAGCGGGCAGCGAGTGGCAGCGGAGAATGGAGCGACATTTCCAATGGTGGAAATTTTTCGGGAGCCGACACTGCGACGCTGTCGGTGGTGGCGCAGGCTCTCTCGATGAGCGGAGATCGCTTCCGGTGCGTTGTTTCCAACGTAGCGGGTTCGGTCACCAGCGTGGAGGCGACCTTGACCGTTTTGCCGGCGCCCCCGCAAATCACGACCAAGCCGCTTTCGCGTGCGCTCGCGGTCGGACAGAGCGCCACGTTTAACGTCGCCGCAACCGGATCGGGCACACTCAACTACCAGTGGCGTCGCAATGGCCAAAATATCGCCGGCGCCACGGCACCAAGTTTCACGCTCAATGCGACGGCGACTGACGGTGGCTACTATGAAGCGGTGGTTACCAATGACGGTGGCTCAACTCGGTCGGTTTTCTATGTGACGGTGGCACCCGCTAACGCGACCGCTGCGACTTGGGGTTACAGCATGTATCAAGACCTGATGCCGCCGGCGGGTGCGGCTGGTTTCTTGCAAGTTGCCGCGGGCGTCGTGCACTCGCTCGGTTTGAAAGCGGACGGGACGGTCGTGAGCTGGGGCGATCTTACTCATGCGGAGGCCGTCGTGCCGCCCGGGCTGACAAACGTGGTCAGAATTGCGGCCCGCAGCAACGCCAGCGCCGCACTGCGAAGTGACGGGACCGTCGTGGTGTGGGGAATAACTTATTATCATCAGACCGAAGTGCCCGCTGGGCTGATCAACGTGGTGGACGTGGCCGTTGGTGGGCAGCATTGCTTGGCCCTGAAGGCCGGCGGCACGGTCGTGGCGTGGGGCTCCAACAGTCGCGGACAGACCGACGTTCCGGTGGGGCTTCAAAATGTCGTGGCAATCGCTGCCGGCGAAGAACACAGCATCGCATTGCTGGCGGATCGAACGGTCGTGGTGTGGGGAGGTAGCTCGGCCGCGTCACAAACCCCGCCCTTCGGTCTGGCCAACGTGAAGGCGATCGCAGCAGGCGGGGATCATAATTTGGCCCTGAAGACGGACGGGACGGTCGTCGCGTGGGGTTTCGATTTCAATGGGCAAGCGACGGTCCCGGCAGGATTGAACGGAGTTGTCGCGATTGCGGCGGGGCAGTCCCACAGTTTGGCGCTCAAGTCTGACGGAACGATTGTGGCGTTCGGGCACAATTTCTATGGCCAACGAGACGTTCCGTCCGACGTCACCATGGCTTACGGATTGGGAGCGGGCAATTACAGCAGCGTGGCACTGGTTCCGCCTGTCGCGCCCTCATTTTCAACCCAGCCCGCTAACGCGACGGTGAACGAAGGTGCCACGATGACGTTTTCCGTCTCGGTGAAGGGTCGGCCGACGCCTGCCATACAATGGCGGAAAAACGGCGTGCCGCTGGTAGATGGCGGCAGAATCAGCGGGGTTACCTCGTTGACCCTGCGCATCACGGGTGTGACGCCTGACGATGCGGGGAACTACGATGCAGTTGCCACGAGTTCGGCCGGGACGGCGACGAGTGCGGCGGCGATCGGCGCCGTCATCGCGCGGCCTCAAATTTTGCAGCCGCTCCGGACGATACAGGTCAGTAGTGGAGATGCACTGGTGGTGGACGCGACGGCCACGGTGAGCGGCACCTATTCTTGGCGCCATAATGATTCGTTCCTCAGTTTCACGGGCTCGGTGCTGCAAATCGCATCGGCTTCACCGGCCGATTCAGGGTATTATGCGGTGACCGTTTCGAATTCGGCGGGCAGCACCACCCGCATTTTCCATGTGCGGGTGACCCGTCCGAACCGCGTCGTGACCTGGGGCGCAAACGAGTCGGGCCAGACCGATTTGCCCGCTGGGCTCGAGAACGTGAGCGATTTGGTCGCGGGTAATGGTCATGCCGCGGCGCTGCGAGCGGATGGCACGGTGGTCGCTTGGGGTCGGAACGATTTTGGCCAACGCAATGTTCCGGCGGGGCTTTCGGGCGTGGTGCAGCTGGCGGCCGGCGGCGATCATATGCTTGCCCTCAAGTCCGACGGTTCCGTCGTGGCTTGGGGCCGCAATTCGGCGGGGCAAGCAACGGTTCCGGCGGGATTGACCAATGTCGTGCAAGTGGCCGCTGGTGGTAATCACTCCGTGGCGTTGAAGAATGACGGCACTGTGGTCGCGTGGGGCGCGAACGAATCCGGGCAGTGTCTGGTGCCAAATAACCTGCGCACGACGTATGCGATTACCGCCGGCGAGCGTCACACCTTTGTGCTGACCGATCTCGGCTTCTTGGCTTGGGGATCGAGTTCGTCGGGGGAGCTGAACGTGACGAGCTGGAGTTCGTCGGTGTTCGCGGCGGGAGATGGCTTCAGCATCTGGGCGTTATCGGGCACCGGCCAACTTTTGGGCAATGGCGGGGTCATCACGCCATTGGGTGTTGATAACGTCGTGGCTATGTCTGCCCGCGCATCGCATTATATCCTGCTTAAATCTACGGGCGAAGTGTTGGCTCGGGCGCGGTCGAGCAGCGAGCAATCCGGTGTGCCGGCCACCTTGGGCAATGTGCGATTGGTTGCGGCCGGCGAAGCGTTTTTCGCTGCGGCAGTCGCGATCGATCCGCCGATAATCCTGCAGCAGCCGCAAGATCTGGCGGTGGCGAAGGGTGCATCTATTTCGCTTTCCGTGCAGGCGAGCGCCGCAACGGGATATCAGTGGTTCAAAGATGATCAGCCTTTGGCCGATGGCGGACGGGTGAGCGGAAGCAGCACCGCCACGCTCACGATTTCGGGGGCGCAGTCTAGTGACCAAGGGAGTTATCGGGTGCGCGTCACAAATGAGTTTGGTCAGGTATTTTCGCGCAGTGCGACGTGCTCCGTTCAGGCCTTCTTGGTCACGATCAGTCCCGCCACGGCGAACACCGACGGTTCGCTGGTGACGTTGAGCGTGACGGCAAGCGGGACCGGACCGTTTACGTATCAGTGGTTCGCCGGCGCGAGTGGTGACACGTCTCTGCCGGTGTCGGGCGGAACCTCAAACACATTGACGGTCGCGCAGGATGATTCTCTGGCACGCTATTGGGTGCGCGTGGTGAGCGGAGCAGACATCGCGCTGAGCGACACGATGGCGGTGGGACGGTGGGGTTTGATTGAGCCGTATTTCGACACCGCGTATCTTTACGCGACGGCCAGCGGCGGTGGCGTGCACGTCATGGTCGGCGATGGTGCGGCAGCCTATTCATCGAACGGAGTCGATTGGCGTAAGGGAACAATCGAATCCAGCGCTTCCCTTCGCTGTGTGTTGCACGACGGCACGCGGTTCGTTGCGGGCGGCGTGGGCGGACAGCTGTTTTCCTCTGCGGACGGACGGACCTGGACAAAAATCCGATTGGCCGATGCGGGGTCGAGCGAGGTGCTGTCGAGCGTCGCGCGCGGAAACGGCGTCACGGTGTTTGTCGGCGTTTCCGGAAAAGTCTTAACGCTGACATCCGGCAACGATTGGGCGTGGCGCTACGTGATGGAGCAAAACGCAAATATCGTGCTCCGGTCAGTGACGTTCGGCACGGGTCGCTTCGTTGCGGCGGGATACACGGCGGCGGACGGAACCAAGCGCGTTTACCAATCGACTGATGGCGTCAACTGGGCGCGTTGTTCTGTCTCGTTCTCGAGTTCGACCTACGCGTTCGGTTCGCTCAACCAAGTAGTGTTTGTGAGCGGTCGGTTCGTGGCCATGGGTGTTTCGGAATACTACGGCGGGCCGAAATATGCGGTGGCATCGGCGGATGGAATCACGTGGACGGCACCGATCTTCAGCGAGGGAGGCGGCGCGGCATTTCAAGTGGGTGACCATCTGATCGACTCGTCGTTCCGCACTTCGACCGACGGACTGACGTGGTCGGCCGTGCCAACCGGGGTGATGCCTAACATGGTGAACGCGATTGGCTATGCCGACGGCACCTATTTCGCGCTGGCCGGCTCATCGGGTAGCGGCGCGTCGTTCCGTTTGTGGACGTCGGCGGACCTGTCCAACTGGAGTCAGCGTCTCGGCTTTAGCATTCCATCCGAGGTGGCTTATGGTGCGGGTCGCTTTGTGGCGGTTAGCGGCAATGCCGCCCGCTACTCCGACGATGGCGTGAACTGGAAATATGCCGTGAATCCGTCCGCTTACTCCCTCGGCGCCGTGGCCTACGGCAATGGTCTCTTTGTGGCCGTCAACAGTTACACCTACAGTGGATACACGCACTACACCTCGACGGACGGCGTGACGTGGACGGCGCGGAATTTTATAGGTCAAGGGCAGACTGCCGGATTCTCAGGAGTAGCCTATCTGGGCGGCCAATGGCTGATGTGGAACGGTGGCGCGATCTATCGATCCTCCGACGGCATCAATTGGAGCGGCACTATTTCCAATGGGAGTGTCGTAGCGTCGATCGCCTATGGAAACGGCCTTTACGTTGGGGTCGGTCCGTGGGGCACCGTCGCGACTTCGAGCGATGGAGCGGTGTGGTCCGAATTGACCACGCGCCCCACCTCGCAACATTTCCGCAAGGTGGTGTTCGGTGCCGGGGTGTTTGTCGCTTACGCCGGAGACGGCACGTTGTGGCGATCCGCGGACGGAGCGGAGTGGGGGCAGTTCGGAACCTATCCGTCGGGGATCACGGCTCTGGCGTTTGCCGGCGGACAATTCCTCGCGGCGCATGGGGGGGACTTGTTGACCTCGTTAGACGGTCGGACTTGGCAGGTAGCACCCGGTGCCCTGGTGAACGCCGGCGGCAGCTACCGCGTCGTGAGTAATTTTCTCCATGCCGGCGGGACGTGGTGGGCATCTACCAATGTCGAACGTTGGCTGCGCGCCCCGATGCCGCTTAGCGCGCCGATGATCGACGCAAGTCCAAGCAACCGTTCGGTGGCGAGCGGCCAGACGGCGACGCTCATGGTTTCGGCGACCGGAGCAAACCTGTCCTTTCAGTGGTATCTCGGCGAAGCCGGCGACACCTCTCACCCAATCATCGGTGCAATCTCAGCGACGTTTACGACGGGCGCTTTGACGCAGACGACACGCTTTTGGGTGCGAATCTCCAATGCGGACGGTTTCGTCAATAGCTCCACCGTCACGGTGACGATCGGCGCGGCACCCCAGATAACTACCCAGCCGCAGAGCGCCGACGTGGTTGAGGGTGCCACGGCAAATCTCGGGGTGATCGCGTCCGGCACGCCGCCGCTGACTTACCAGTGGTATCGCGGCAACCGCGGCGACACTTCACGACCGATCTCGAGCGCTACGGGTGGCGGCTACCTGACCCCGTCCAATGCGACCGTCGCCCAAAAGTATTGGGTGCGAGTCAGCAATGGCTCCGGTTCGGTTGACAGCGAAACGGTGACGGTGACGCCTTGGCTGAAAGCCGAGCAGGTGGTGCGTTTGGAGAATTTTGGCAGTGGGTTTCTTCGCGCTCTCACGTCCACTGGCACTCTGACCTCCTCCGACGGTCTCAGCTGGCAGCGGTTCCCGGGGCAGCCCGCAGCTACGGCTCTGGCCTTTGGGAACGGAATGTATGTGGGTGCCACAAACAGTTCCTCGAGCAGCACCATCTACAGTTCGGCGAATGGCGTGGATTGGGCCCAACGTTTCGATTCGGGCGGGGCCCAAACTAGCGGTGGAGTGTTTGGTGCGGGCCGATTCGTTCTCGTCGGGCCCGGGCGCACAGGAAGTGTGTTGTCATCGAGCGATGGTCAGTCGTGGTCGGTCTCGTCTTTGGGATCAGGCGGGAGCAACGTGTCTCTAGAGGCAGTCTGCTTCGATCAGGGGCTTTTTGTGGGTGTGGGTGGCGATGCCAGCGGTGAGGCCGCCATCATGACGTCTCCGGACGGCGTTAATTGGACGCGGCGATCGCTGACGATCAGCGGGTCCGATGCGTATCGCTGGCTGGGGGGAGTGACGCGCGCCGGCTCGTTGTTCTTTGCAGTTGGCCATGATGGAGGCCTGATGGCGACGTCGTCCGACGGAGTGACGTGGACGCAGAGGCAGCCACCCACTTTCTTCAGTTCGCCTTCGATCGCTTGGGTGAACGGCATCTACTGCATCACGGATGGTTCATTCTCCTACTATACGTCCTCGGACGGACTGAGTTGGACGTGGCGTCCAGGGCCGGCGCAAACGCAGATGAGTTTGGTCCACGCATTCAATGGGCGTTTTTGGGCGGTGGTAGGGGGCATTGTGTTCTCATCCACAGACGCTCTCACCTGGGAACCTCGGTTCGGAGCGCCCGCGATCGGTTACTCGGTGGTGAGTATGACTCAGGGCGGCGGACGATTCGTCACATCCGGATCATGGCGGAACGACTATTTCTCGGACGACGGCATTGTTTGGACACAGTCGCAAACCGGAATCGGCGACCAAGTCGGCGGTCGGCTGCTTTACGCCTTGGGGAAGTTTTTCTGCACGGATGCGGATTTCGGCGGGCGATATTGGCATTCGAGCGATGGCTCGAATTGGCAGGTCGCGGATATCGCGGGATTCTCGGGGACGATCACGCGATTCGAGTTCGCGAATGGCATGCTCGTGGCGTTGGGCACGAAAGGGAACTTCGCTACTTCCACCGACGGCCTTTCCTGGACCAATCGTTCGATCGGCTTCGATGGTTATCTTACCGCCTTCGCCTTCGGGAATGGTCGATATGTGGTGGCCTCCGATTGGAAACTTTGGACGTCCACCAATTTGGTGAATTGGTCCGCTTCGACACAATCCGATGCCCTTGTGAACCGGATGCACTTTGGGCGGGGCGTCTTCGTGGGTGTTGGTTATGAGCGCATTCTGACCTCGGTCGATGGTCTCAACTGGACCGAGCGCCAGCCGGCGGGCTTCGACGCGGTGGAAGCCACCTTCGAGTTCGATGGAGAACGTTTCTGGATTCTGGGTGGAAACGCGCTTTACGACTCCACCGACGGAATTTCCTGGCACCGCCGTCCCTTGCCGTTCGGCTCATCGCGCTTCTTCGCCATCAGCGACCACACGATACTTGTCGCCGCCGACGATGGAATCTGGCGCAGCACGGATCTAGGCGGGAATATCTCCATCACGACCCAACCGGTGAATCGCAACGTCGCTGCTGGCACCGGCACCTCGTTTTCGGTGGCTACCTCGAGTCCCGGGGTCTCCTTCCAGTGGCAATATTCCGCGGCTGGATTCTCGGAGTGGACTGCGGTTGTTCCGGGAACCAATTTCTCGGGCGTCAATGCGGCGACGCTCACGTTGGCCAAGGCCTCTCTCCCACAAGACGGAACCCGTTTCCGCTGCGTTTTGAGCAACGGTTCCACGGAGGCGATTTCGGCAGAAGCGACACTCAACGTTTACGTCGCTCCGCCCGTAATTGAACCGATGCCAGTTTCACGCACCGTTCTCAGCGGTGGTGCAATCGAGTTGTCCGTGCAGGTGGAAAGTCCTGTCGCGGTCACCTACCAATGGTTCTTCAACGGCTCCGCGATTTCCGGGGCGACTGCGGCAACGTTGACCATTCCGGCGTTCCGAGCGGCGAACAACGGCAATTACTGGGTTCGCGTCACCAACTCGGCGGGCAGTGCGACGAGTTCCGTCACCGCCGTGGAAATCGCCACGGCGCCGGTGATCGACACCCAACCGGCCGGCGGCGCGTTCATCGCCGGCACTTCACCGTCTTTGTCGGTCGACTACACCACGAATACGCCGCCGACGTTCGCGTGGTCTCGCAACAATGTCGGTTTGACCTCGAGTGATTCCGCAATCTACACGCTCTCGAATATCCAGCCTGCCCACGCCGGCGTTTACCGCGTCGCGCTGACCAACATCGCGGGCAGCGTCACCTCCGATCCCGCGACGGTGGCCGTGGTGCCGCAGAACGGCGTGCTCTTCGTCGCCGCGGGCTACTCGCATAGCTTGTTCCTGCGGACGGACGGTCGATTGTTCGGCATGGGCCGCGCGGTCGACGGCGCGCTCCCGCCGGGCGCGGGAGTGGACCGGGTCTGGACCGTGCCCGTGTTGCTCGCCGAGGACGTCGTGCAGATGTCCGCTGGCGACTACTTCACCGTCTATATCACCCGCGACGGCAAATTGTGGGGCCGCGGCAGCAACAACTCCGGCCAACTCGGCGACGGCACGACGATCGATCGCACGGAACCGATCTTGATAGCGTCCAACGTCGCGGCGGTCGACGCCGGCGGGGAGCACACGCTCTTCATCAAAAAAGACGGCACCGTCTGGGCGACCGGTCGCAATGACAGCGGCCAGCTCGGCGATGGCACGACGACGAATCGCTCGTCGCCCGTTCAAGTCGCCGACAACGCGATCGCCGTTTCCGCGGGCGCGCAGCACAGCCTCCTGATCAAGTCGGGCGGCACCCTCTGGGCCGCCGGCTTCGGCGGCAACGGAGCCCTCGGCTCGGGCAACACGCAGAATGCGACCACGTGGCAGCAAGTCACGACGGATGTCACCGCGATTTCCGCTGGCGGCGGTCATTCCTTGTTCATCAAGACGGACGGCACGCTCTGGGCGACCGGATACAACGCATTCTTTGCCTTGGGCGACGGCACATCCGTCGATCGCCTCACGCCGATCCAAGTCGCGACGTCCGTGAGCCTGATCTGTGCGGGATACGGCAATAGCCTGTTCACCAAAACCGACGGCACTTTGTGGGCGATGGGCTCCAACGCCGGCACCTTTGGCAACGGGACGACAGCGAGTTCCAGCGTGCCCGTGCAGATCAGCGTGCCTTCCTCGGTCTACGCGATCGCGGTTGGTTCCGGCCAAGCTCTTCAGGCACGGGCCGACGGCTCGCTCTGGTCCGCGGGGCGCAACAACTGGGGACAGCTCGGGGTCGGCCACCGTGATTCCGTTGCCAACCTTGCGCTCGTCACGTCCGGCACGCTCTCCAGCACTTCCGCGCCGACGGATCCCGTCGCCTCCGATGGCACGTATTCTGACGGCGTTCGCCTCACGTGGACCGCACCGTTGGCGTGGCGCCGGTTCGAGGTTTGGCGCAATACCGTCGATAATTCGGCCACCGCCACGCAACTCGCCCAGCGCGTCTTGTTGCCCTACTATTTCGACGCCACGGCGGTTCAGGGCCAGACCTACTACTACTGGGTCAAGGCCGCGAACCCCGCCGGCGCCACTGGTTTCAGCGCGTCCGATACCGGCTACAGCTCCAACGGCACGCCGCCCGTGATCGTTACGCCGCCCGCTTCGCAGACCGTCACCGCCGGCAGCGACGTGACGTTCACCGTGTCCGCCACCGGCACCCCACCGTTCTCCTATCAATGGTTCAAGGGCACGACGCCGATCGCCGGCGCCACCGCCGACACGTTTACGCTTCCCTATGTTCTCGGTGCCGACACCGGCGAGTATTCGGTCACCGTGACCACCGCCGCAGGCAGCACTGCCTCGGCCCCGGCGACGCTCGCGATTTCCGGTCCGGCCGCAGTCGTGCAAGTTGCGACTGGCGCTTACCACAGCCTCTTCCTTCGCGGCGACGGCACACTGTGGGCCGCAGGCAACAACACTGCCGGCCAGCTCGGCGACGGCACCACGACGAATCGGGAGAATCCCGTGCAGGTCGCTACGGATGTCCGCGCGATCTACGCGGGCTGGTGGCACAGCTTCTTCCTCAAATCGGACGGTTCGCTCTGGGCCATGGGCTCCAACAGCTACGGTCAGCTCGGCGATGGCACGACGAACTCCACGACGCAGCCGGTGCAGGTCATGACCGACGTCGTCAAGGTCGCCACTTGGGAACGACGCACCTTGTTCCTCAAATCTGACGGCACGCTTTGGGTCGCCGGCAACGGCGCGATGGGCGGCGCCAATGTCTTCGCTTCAAATCCGCAACCGAAGCAACTCATGACGGACGTGCGCGACATGGCGTTGGGCGAGCAGCACATGTTAGTCGTGAAGATCAACGGCGATCTGTTTGCCGCCGGTCGCAATCTTTTCGGCCAACTCGGCGATGGCACGACCACCAATCGCGCAAGCTTCGTCCCAGTCGCCGCGGGCGTCGCGGCAGTGGTCGCGGGACAAGAGCACAGTGCTTTCCTGAAGCTCGACGGCACGCTGTGGACCGTCGGCCTCAACGATTACGGCCAACTCGGCACCGGCGACAAAACCGATCGCACGCAGGCCGTGCAAATCGCGACGGGCGTGCGCGCGGTGTTCGCAGGATATCGCCGCACGTGGTTCGTGAAGAACGACGGCACACTCTGGCGCGCGGGCTCCACCGACGCGATCTTCAGCGTGGCCGGCGACGCGACGCCAGTGCAGGTCACCGGAAACCCGGTGGCGATGGCGAGTCTGCTCTCGCACTCGCTTTACTTGTTGGCCGACGGCCGTGTGCTCTCGGCGGGAGAAAATGCCGTCGGCCAACTCGCGGACGGAACGTTCACTGCACACGAAACCGCGTCCCCGGTAATGCCGGGTGTGTTCGCCGTGCCCGGCGAGGTGTCGACGCTCAGCGCCACCGACGCCGCGCTCACCGGAGCCGTGCGGGTGATTTGGTCGCCGGTGCTCGGCGCGACCGGTTACGAAGTCTGGCGCGGCTCGACCAACAACTCCGCGCAAGCCACGCGCATCGCTGCGTGGGTGGGCGAGACTTTCTACTACGACTACACCGCGCCGGCAGCGACGAGTTATTATTGGGTGCGCGCGCTGAGTGCTGCCGGAGTCGGCGCATTCGGCGCTTCCGATAGCGGCTCGCCCGATTTGTCCGCGTTGCCGCAGATCACCGCGCAACCGCAAGACGTAAAGAGCTACGTCGGCTTGTCGGCGACGCTTTCGGTCACGGCGACCGGTGCGGGGCCGCTGTCCTATCAGTGGATGAAAGACGGCGCGACGCTCGACGGCGCCACGCAAGCGCAGCTCACGCTGACGAACCTGCAAGTCGCCAACTCCGGCGTGTATCGCGTCGTCGTGTCCAACGCGAGCGGCTCGGTCACTTCGCAAGCGGCGACGCTCAGCGTCACCGTCCCTCACGGTGTCTTGCACGTTTCGGCGGGGCGCGAACACAGCTTGTTCCTCCGCACGGACGGCAGCCTCTGGGGCGCGGGCAGTTCCGCGTTCGGCCAGATCCCGGCGGGGCAAAACGTAGTTGAAGTGACCTCGCCGACTCTGATCGCCAACGACGTTGTCGCGATGGCCGCCGGTTGGTGGCACACGTTGTTCGTCACTGCGGACGGCCGACTCTACGCGACGGGACGCAACGACAGCGGCCAGCTCGGTGACGGCACTACGACAAATCGGTCAACGCCGGTGCTCATCGCCAGTGACGTCGCCGCGGTGGGAGCTGGCGCGGAGAATAGCTATTTCATCCGCAAAGACGGTTCCTTATGGGGCATGGGCGGCGGCAGTTGGAACCAACTGGGCAACGGCTCGCTCATCCGCCAGCTCTCGCCGATAAAGCTGCTCGACCGCGCGGTGGCGGTCGCAGTCGGCGAGCGTCACGCGGTGGTGCTCAAAGACGACGGCACGGTGTGGACTGCGGGCTACTTTTCCTACGGCGCTCTCGGCACCGGAAATTCGAATTCCGACCGCTGGGCTCAGATCGCGACCGGCGCCACGGCGGTCGCCGCCGGCGATAATCACACGCTGTTCCTGAAATCGGACGGCTCCCTCTGGGCTGCCGGCGATAATCGCGTCGGCCAACTCGGTAACGGCACGACGAGCGGCACCGGCGGTGCCGCCGGCGTGTTAACTCCGTTCCAAGTTACGACGGGCGTCAGCATGATTGCGGCCGGTGGCAACACCAGCCTCGTCACGAAAACCGATGGCACGGTCTGGGCTATGGGCGCCAACGCGGGCGCCTACGGCAACGGCACGACGACGGACGAGCTCAACCCGATGCAGATATTCTCGGGTAACGCCTACGGCCTGTCCACGAGCGGCCTGCACACGCTGATCGCCGTGAGTGACGGCAGCCTGCGCGTCACCGGCCTCAACTACCGCGGTCAGCTCGGCAACGGAACGCAGACCGCGTCCACCAGTTTCCTCTCCGTCGCGACGGGAGCCATCGTTGCTCCGACGGCGCCCGCAGGCCTCGCGGCCGTCGCCGAAGCCGGCGGCACAGGCATCCGCGTGACTTGGAATGCTTCCTTGGGCTGGCGCCGGTTCGAGATCTGGCGGGGCACAACCACATCGCTGGCGGACGCGACAATGATCGTTCAACGCGTGTCGCTGCCGACCTATCTCGATACGACTGCGCAGGCAGGGACGCCTTATTACTACTGGGTCAAAGCCGCGAATCCCGCCGGTGTGAGCGCGCCGAGCGCGATGGCCACCAGCGCCGGTGCACCGCCGGCGATCTCTCAGTCGCCGTCGAACCAGACCGTCGACGTCGGTGCCAGCGTCACCTTCACCGTCGTCGCCGACGGCACCGCGCCGCTCACTTACCAATGGCGCAAAGGCGGCAACGCCATCGACGGCGCCACCGCGGCAGGCTACACGATCGCCAGCGCCCAGATCGCCGACGCCGGCAGCTACGATGTCGTCGTGAGCAACGCTTTCGGCTCGGCCACCTCGTCCGCCGCCGCGCTCACGGTCACCCCCCTCAGCCAGACGATCACGTTCGCGGCCCTGCCGGACGTCGCGTTCAGCCCGACACCGATCACACTGACCGCCAGCGCGAGTTCGAGTCTGCCGGTCAGCTTCACGATCGTCTCCGGCTCGGCGACGCTTTCGGGCAACAGCCTCACGCTCACCGCCGCCGGCTCGCTCACCGTGCGCGCCGCTCAATCGGGCGACGCCACCTATGCCGCGGCCGCGAACGTCGATCGCACGTTCACTGTCACGAAAGCTCCCGCGACCGTCACGCTCGGCGCGCTCTCCGTCACCTACGACGGCACCGCGAAATCTGCCACGGCCACGACCAACCCCGACAGCCTTTCGGTCACGCTCACCTACGACGGCGGTCCCACCGCTCCGACCGACGCCGGCAACTACGCCGTCGCCGCCACGATCGACGACACGCGTTACCAAGGCACGGCGAGCGATTCGCTCACGATCGCGAAGGCCGCGCAGACGATCTCCTTCGCCGCCCTCGCCGATCAAGCGTTCAGCGCGACGCCGCTCGCGCTCAGCGCGACGAGTTCGTCGAACTTGTCCGTCAGCTTCGCCGTCGTCTCCGGTCCGGCGACGCTGAACGGCTCCGCGCTCACGCTCACGGGAGCTGGCACCGTCACGATTCGTGCCGCGCAATCCGGCAACGCGAACTACCTCGCCGCGCCGAACGTCGATCGATCCTTCGTCGTCGCGATGGGCTTCGATGCGTGGCTGCGCGAGCATTTCACCAGCGACGAACTGCTCGATGCGACGATCTCCGGTCCGAACGCCGATTCGGACGGCGACGGATTCGTCAACCTCACCGAATACGCGCTCGGCGCCGATCCGCGCGCCGACTCCGCGGCGAACGCGCCGCAGATGTCCGCCACGGCGACCGACTGGACGTTCACCTATACGCGCCCCGCCGATCGCTCCGACATCGTCTACACCGTCGAATACTCCACGAACCTCACGACGTGGAGCAGCGTCGGGG
Organism: Opitutia bacterium; assembly: GCA_016187945.1. Lineage (GTDB taxonomy): Bacteria > Verrucomicrobiota > Verrucomicrobiia > Opitutales > Opitutaceae > Didemnitutus. Next base: position 29,788 of record JACPIT010000013.1, on the reverse strand, counting down.
TGACGCACACGCTCGTCTCGTCGAGCAACGGCGCCGAAACGTGGCGCGCGACCTATCCGGTCAGCTCCGCGCCGGCGTGTTTCCTCCGGCTCGTCGTCGCGCGCTGATTGCGATGTTCCGGCGCGCGCCAGTTCCGTTCGACCGCTCCCCGTCGCCGCGGTCGGGCCACCACGCGTTCTTTTTTGAATCTCTCCAGCCGTCCGCGCGCCTGCGCGAACCCGCCCCATGAAATTGTCGCGTCTGGTTCCCTTGCTCATCCTTGCTGCGCTGCTCGCTCTCGCTGGGCGACTCGCCTCGCGCCGCTCCAGCGGGTCCGCGCCTCTCCGGATTGCGACGGCGTCTGCCGCCACCCCCGCTGCACCGCAGCAAGCGGCGCAGCGTCCGGCTCCGACATCGCCGCCTCCGGCCGCCGCTCCCGCAATGCCACCTGCTCCCGTCCCCGCGGCCTTCGCGGCGCACGTTTTCGGCGCTCGCGGGCCCGTGACGATCGACGACGTGCCGGCGGGACGGTTCCGCGATCAACTGCTCGCGCTTTCGCCCACTGCGCGCGAGCGCGCTCTCGCTGCTCTCGGGCGGCTGCACATCCCGCGCAACGACGTCGTCGCACTCGGCACCGATCGCGAGGGCGCGCTCTACTACGAGTGCGAGCGTCCGACCTCCGCCGCTGAACCGGCGTCCGCCGCGAGCACGCCCGCCAGCCCGACCGTGAGCGCCGCGTCGGTTCCGGTCTCCGCGCCGCCGGTCCGCCATAGCCGCCCCGGTGCGTCGCGCGTGCTCTACCTCGATTTCAACGGCCACACCGTCACGGGCACCGCTTGGAACGACGCCACAGGATCGCGTCCCGCGGTGGCCAGCTACGTCTGCCGGCCCTACGACACCGACGGAGACGAGACCAAGTTCAACGACACCGAGCAAGCCGCCATCGCCGACGTTTGGCAGCGCGTCGCGGAAGACTACAGCCCGTTCGATGTCGATGTGACCACGGAAGAGCCTGCGAGCTTCACGGCGCAAACGCTCCGCGCGCTCGTCACGCGAACCACCGACGCCAACGGCGTGGCGAATCCCTCCGCGACCACGTCGGCTGGCGTCGCCTACCTCGACGTCTTCGGCCGCGTCGACCTGGCGAGGCATTTGCCCGTCTTCGTGTATTTCGACGTGCTTTCCGGCACCGCTTCGATCGCCGATGTCGTCTCTCACGAACTCGGCCACAACCTCGCGCTCTCCCACGACGGCACGAGCGCGAGCTCCTATTACCGTGGCCACGGCACCGGCAGTCTCTCGTGGGGGCCGATCATGGGCGCGCCCTACAGCCGCAGCGTGACGCAGTGGTCGAAGGGCGACTACTACGACGCGAACAACCCGCAGGACGACCTCGCGATCATCGCCGGGCGCCTCGCGTTCCGCACCGACGTCGTCGGCGCCTCTCTCGCCGCCGCCGTCAACGCGCCTACGACCGGCAACGACGTCAGTGCGACCGATGTGTTGCTCGGCGCGGGGGAAAGTCATTTTCACCGCGTCGTCACGTCCGCGGGACGGATCACGTTCAGCGTATCGCCGGTGGCCTACGGCAACTCGGACTTGCGGCTCGAACTGCTCGATTCCGCCGGCAACGCGGTCGCGCTCGACGATTCCGCCGCCGAGCGATCCGCGATGGTGCTGACGGCCAATCCGGTTGCGGCCGGCGTCTACTATTTGAAAGTCACGGCCGCCGGCACCGGCACGCCGCTCGCGAATCCGCCGAGCGGTTACGCGGCCTACGGCAGCGTCGGCCAATACACCCTCGCCGGGAGCGTCGTCGCGGCGCCGCCGGTCGTCCTCAGCGCCACGGCGGCGAGCGTCGGGGTCGGCAATCTCTTCAGCTATCAGACGCAAGTCGCCGGTTTCGCGGACAGCTATGGCGCGACGGGACTGCCGCCGGGGCTCGCGATCGACGGCACCACCGGCGCGATCACCGGTCGCCCGACCGCACTCGGCGTCTTCTCGATCACGCTCTCGGCCACGAATTCCGTCGGCACCGGCCAGGCGACGCTCGCGCTCACAGTCACGGACGCGGCACCCGTGGTCACGGCCGCATCGACGCCGTCCGTCGTGCTCACGCCGGGCGGGTCTGCCACGCTCAGCGTCACCGGCTTCAGTGTGAACGGTGCGATCGGCTACCAATGGTTCCGCAACGGTCGCGCCATCGCCGGTGCGACGAGCGCGACCTACAACGTCGCCAACGCCACCGAACGCGGCCTCGCGGCGTATTGGGTGGTGCTCACGAACACCATCGGCACGACCCGCAGCGCGCCGTTTTTCGTGAACATGGCGCCGGCCATCACGCGTATCCGGACCTGGGGCGTCGACAACTCCTACGGACAATCGACGGTCCCGGCCGGCCTCGGCCGCATGGTTGCGGTGGCGGCCGGCAGCAGCCACTCGGCGGCGGTGGCGGCCGATGGTTCGATCGTGAGTTGGGGCTCGACGAAGGTGGTGCCCGCCGTGAACGACGCCGTCGCCATAGCTGCGGGCTATGATTTCACGGCGGCTTTGCGACGCGATGGCACGGTGACGGTGGCAGGCTCGGGCAATGTGAGCGCCAACATCCTTTCCGTTCCGGCCAACCTGCGCGATGTCGTCGCGATCGGAGCCGGTTCCTACCATGTGCTCGCGCTCAAATCGGACGGCACCGTGGCCACTTGGGGATCGCCCAATTCCAATGTGCTTTCGCCGCCCGCAGGGCTGCGCGATGTCGTCGCGATCGCGGCCGGCGGATCCTATTCGCTTGCGCTCAAGGCCGACGGCACCGTCGTGGGCTGGGGTAGCACGACCGCCTCGCCGCCGCCGGCGCTCGCGGGCGTGCGATTCATCGCGACAGGCAACGGCGCCTCGCTCGCGCTCAAGACGGGCGGTGCGATTGTGGCCTGGGGTGCGAATGGTTTTGCGGCGCCGCCGCTGCTCGACGAGCGTTCCCTGCTCGCGCTCGGCGGACTGGGCGCGTTCGCGGCCGGAGAAGACGGACGGCTCACCGCTTGGAACACCTCCGGCACGGGCGCGACTCCGCCCTCGGATCTCGGTCCAGTGCGGGGCATCGCGGTCAGTTCTTATCACGCGGTGGCACTGTGCGAGGCCACTGCGGATGCGGTTCCGACGATCGTCGCGAATCCGCAAAGTGCCGCCGGCGGCATCGGTGCACCGCTCACGTTGCGCGTGTCCGCCACCGGGCCCGGCGTGTTCAGCTACCAATGGCGCAAGGGGGGCGCTCCCATCGCCGGCGCCACCAGCTCCGCGCTGGTCTTCGACTCTCTCCAACCCGCTGACGCGGGCACCTACGACGTTGTCGTGGGCAATCACGTCGGCACCGTCACGAGCACCGCCGCTACGCTGACGATCGAGGCGCCGCCGCTTGTGACGTCCGCTCCGTCCAGCATCACCGAGATCGCAGTGGGTGCGCCGCTGGTGCTCGCGGCCGATGTGACCACCGCGAACGGTCCGCTCGCCTATCAGTGGTTCCGCAACAACCGGCCTATCCCGGGTGCGACTTCGCCGACCTACTCGCGCGCCGCGTTCACCGCGGCCGACGCTGGTGCCTATGTGCTCGAAAGCACCGATGCGCACGGTGTCACGGCGCGCACGCTGACGTTTGTCCGTCCCGCCCGAGGCAGCACTCAAGTCGAAGTTTGGGGTTACGATTCCGGTGGGCTGAAAAACGTCCCTTCGAATCTGGGCGACGCCGTGGAGGTCAAGTCCACCTTCGCGCTCGCCATCGCGGTCCGCGCGAACGGCGCTCTCGCGCTGTGGGGCGGCAACGCCTCCGTCGGCGCCCGCGCTTACGCCGCCGGCATCGCCGATGCCGTCGCCGCCGCCTCGACGAACGACGGATTCGTCGTGCTGCGGTCCAACGGCCGGATCGTGACATGGCGCAGCACCACCGGTGCAACGACCGAGCCGCTCCGCGACGCGATTGCGATCGCGGCGAACGAGAACTTCATTGCCGCGTTGCTCGCCGACGGAACGGTGCGCACCTGGAGCGGCAACGCCGCGCCCGCCGTGCCGGCGGAGCTTTCCGGTGTCACCGCGATCGTCGCGGGCTCGCAGCATCTGCTGGCCTTGAAACTCGACGGCGCTGTCGTGGCCATGGGCAGCAACTCCTACGGCCAATCCAGCGTGCCTGCCGGACTCGGCGGCGTCGTGGCGATCGCCGGCGGCAACGGACACTCGGTGGCGTTGAAAAGCGACGGCACCGTCGTCGGTTGGGGCAGCGGTTCCGGCGGCACGCCGCCCTCGGATCTGTCGACGGCGACTGCCCTCGCCGCGGGATGGGACTACTCGTTCGCGCTCCGCGCCGATGGCACGCTCGCGATATGGGGCACGAGTTCGGCGGAGTATTTCAAGCTGCCCTCCAATCTCGCGGATATCTTCGCGATTCATGGCGGACGCAGCACGCCGATGCTCATCCGGCGTGCCGCCGCTGACAGCGCGCCCGCGATCGTGCAGCAGCCTGCCGCCGTCGTGACCGCCGTCGGCGAGTCGGTGCGGTTTGACGTGCGCGCCACCGGTGCCGCGCCGCTAACCTACGCGTGGCGCAAGAACGGCGTCGCCATCGGTGGCAATTCGCCGGCGCTCGACCTGTTGAACGTGCAGGCGGGCGACGCGGGCACCTACGACGTGGTCGTGTCGAGCCACCGCGGCGCAGTGACGAGCATGCCGGTCGCGCTGGAAATTGTGACCCCGCCAGCAATCACCCTCGCGCCGCCTCAGCGGGTGCTCGCCCAGCCCGGCGAATACGTTCGTTTCGGTGTGAGCGCCACGAGTGCAAACGGTCCCTTGGCCTACCAGTGGAAGAAAAACAACCGCCCGATCGCGGGCGCGACGACGCCGAACCTGACGCTCCGCCAGGCCGCTCCGTCGGACGCCGGCGCCTACACCGTCGAAATCACCGACGTGCGTGGCGCCATCAGCCGGGCGACGACGTTCCTGGTGCTCGATCCGGGACGGACGCAGGTGCGGACCGACTACGGCTACATCTCCGACGTGCCTCCGACGCTCGGCGACGCGATCGCGGTGCGCACCGGCGGCAACAGCGCGGCATACGCGCTGCGGCGCGATGGCGCGGCCGTGGGCTGGGGCACGAGTTTTTCCGGCGTGCTGCCGACGTCCACTTTGCCTTTCGTCGATTTGCAGCCGATCGATTCCTTCGGTTTTGCGCTGAAGGCAGATGGCAAGGTCGTGGCGTGGGGTTCGCCGATTTACAGCAACATCGGCACCGTGCCTGCGGCGCTTGACGGGGTTATCGCCATCTCCGCACGATCGACTTCCACCGCCTACGCGCTGCGCTCCGATGGGCGCGTTTACTCGTGGGACTATCACGGCGCCTTTGCGGTCGTGCCGGTGCCGACGCTGCCCGTCACCGCGATCGCTGCGAGCAGCACGCATTTGCTGATGCTGCAGATCGACGGGACCGTGGTCGCGACGGGCGACAATTACGATGGTGCCTGCGATGTGCCGGCGGGCCTCACAGGCGTTGTGGCTATCGCTGCGGGCAACGGTTTTTCGCTCGCGTTGAAAGCCGACGGCACCGTGGTGCATTGGGGCTACAATTGGTCGAACGAAAACACGCCGCCGGCGTGGCTGACCGAGGTCGTGGCGCTTGACGCGCGCGAACGCCGTTCTTATGCGCTCCGCGCCGACGGTTCCGTCGTAGGCTGGGGTAGCGGTGGCGCCGGCACGCTGAGCAATCTTTCGCCGGCATTGAGCGTGGCGGCGCCAGGATATTCCAGCGGTGTCGTCGTGCTGCGCCGCGCGGTCGGCGATGCGCTTCCGACGATCACGGAGCAGCCGACCGGACCGGCGGCGTTGACGGCGGGGGACACGGTCACCCTGCGCGTCGCGGCGAGCGGTCCCGGTCGGCTCGGATACCAATGGCGCAAAGACGGCACGCCGATTCCCGGCGCGACGGCCGCGAGTTTTTCGCTTTCGCCGGTCGAACTCGGCGATGCCGGGAGCTACGACGTCGTCGTGGCGAACCACATGGGAAGCACGACGAGCGATGCGGTGCGGTTCGACGTGCTCGCGCCGCCGGCCCTCACCGGCACGCCGGTGCGCCGCTACTTCGCGACGAGCGGATCGTCGATCACGCTTGGGTTTTCCGCGACCAGTGCGCACGGCCCGCTGACTTACCAGTGGAAGAGGAACAATCGGCCCATCGCCGGTGCGACGGCGGCCAGTTACGAGTTGCCGAGCGTCGCGCGCGCCGATGGCGGCGCTTACACACTGGAGATTTCCGACACGCGCGGGGTCGTGACACGCGCGACGGCGTTTGTGCTCGTGGCTGGCGCCACCGCCGTGCGGGCGTGGGGCGCCAACGACTCCGGCCAAACCGACGTGCCCGCCGGACTCGACGACGTCGTCTCTGTCGCTGCCGGCAACGCCGGCAATCTCGCCTTGCGCGCCGACGGCTCGGTCGTGGCGTGGGGCAAATACTATGCTTACGGCGGCCAGGTGATCAGCGTGCCGGCGGATGTGGGCGAGGTAGCGGCGGTGGCGCTGAGCGGCGACTTGGCCGCGGTGCTGCGGAGCGACGGCTCGGTGCGCCTGTGGAGCGGCGGCTACGCGTCTCTGCCGGTCCCGGCGAGCGTCCGTAACGCCATCAGCATCGGCCTGGGCTATGGACAGGCGTGCGCGCTCCTGGCCGACGGCCGCGTCGTGACCTGGTCCGTTTCGTCGGGCGCAGTGGTCGACACCGGCGCGGTCGCGAGTTCGGGGGTGGTCGCGATCGCTCGCGGGAGCGAGCATTTGCTGACATTGCGCGCAGACGGCACCGTTCGGGGCTGGGCGGCGAACGGGAATTCCTATCCGGTGAACGCTGCCACCGTGCCGGTCGATCTCAGCGGGGTGGTGGCGATCGGCGCGGGCGGCAATCAGTCCGTCGCGCTCAAGAGCGACGGCTCGATCGTCGCCTGGGGTGAAAATTCCTCCGCCGGCTCCTTTGGGCCTGGCGTCGCGACGGCGATCGGCAGCGGTGCGAGCGCGTCCGCCGCGGTGCGCCCCAACGGCCAGTTGCTCGTTTGGGCCAGTTCGGGTTCGAGCATCGCCGCGGTGCCTGCAGACCTCGGAACGGTGGTGGGCTTCGCGCTCGGCTCGTCGCACGGCGTCGCGATCGTCGACCGGTCGTCGTTGCCGCTGCCCACCATCACGCAACAGCCGGCATCTCTCACCGTGGCGCCGGGCGACACGGCGATCTTCCGCGTCGTTGCGACGGGCCTCAATCCGGTGCGTTACCAGTGGCGGAAGAACGGCGCCGCGATCTCCGGTGCGACCGCTGCCGCGCTCGTCCTCCCGGCGGTGCAAGACGCCGACGCGGCCACCTACGACGTCGTCGTTTCCAACCCCGCCGGATCTGTCACGAGCCAGGGCGCAACGGTGACGCTCGCGACGGGTCCGCGGATCGCCGCCGCGCCCACGCCGCGCGTGGTCAGCGCCGTCGGCGCGCCCGTGACGCTCACCGTCGCGGCCGATTCGGCATTCGGTCCGTTGTCCTATCGTTGGAAGAAAAACAATCGTCCGATCGCCGGTGCCACGAGTGCGACGTTGTCGTTGCCGGGTTTCGCCGCCGATCAGGCAGGCGCTTACACGGTGGAGGTGACCGACAATCGCGGCGTGGTTTCTCGCGCGACCTCGTTCGTGTTGGCGGCGCGATCCCACACGCAAGTTCTCGCCTTCGGTGACGTCCCGGCGAACCTCGCGACCCCGCCCGACAACGCGGGCAACAATCTCCTGGCGTTCGCAAGCGGCTCGTCGCACCTCGTCGCGCTCCGGGCCGATGGTTCGGTCGTGGCGTGGGGCTCGAACGACTCCTCGCAGACGAGCGTGCCGGACGGTCTGGCCAACGTCGTCGCCGTGGCCGCCGGGGGCGCCAGCAGCATGGCGCTCAAGGCCGATGGCACCGTTGCGACCTGGGGCCGCGGCTACGCGGCCGTCGAAACGGTGCCCGGCCTCGACGGAGTGATCGCGATCGCCGCCGCCGATTACTATCACCTTGCGTTGCGCGCCGATGGCACCGTCGTCACTTGGACGCGTAGCGAAATCAATGACCCCACCGTGACCCCGCCACCAACCCCGCCGGCCGTGGTTGCCGGTTGGAGCGATGTCGTGGCGATCGGTGCGAATTCGGGAGTCGCCGCCGCGGTGAAATTGGACGGAACCGTCGTCGTGTCGGGACCGGGCAGCGACTCGCGGGTGACAGGTGCCGCCAGCCAGTCGTCCTTGAAAAAGGTCGTGCTCAATTCCAGCGCGGCGCTCGGACTGCGCATGGACGACTCCATCGTGGGGTGGGGGTATGGTAGCTACACTCTGCCCGTGCCAAGCTCCGTCGGAGCCGCGCGCGACGTCGGACTCGGTTACTACCACGGCATCGCGTTGAAAGGGAACGGGAGCATCGTCGGCTGGGGCCACAGCACCTATGCGCAGGCGCCCGGGATGGCGGACGTGACGAATGCGTTTGCGATCGCCGTCTTCGATTTTCGCACGTTTGTGCTGCGCGAAGGCCCGGACGACACGGCGCCGACCATCGCCACGCCGCCGGTCGACGCGCTCGTGGCGACCGGCCGCGACGCGGTGTTCAGCGTGGTCGCGAGCGGCTCCGGGCCGTTCCGCTACCAATGGCGGCGCGACGGCACGCCGATCGCGGGCGCCACGGCCGCGAGCTTGATCGTCCCGGCCGCGACCGCGGTGGACATTGCCCGTTACGACGTCGTCGTTTCCAATCACGTCGGCTCCACGACAAGCGCTGCCGCCATGCTCACGGTCGCAACGCCGCCGAGCTTCGCTTCCGCGCCCACGCCACGCCAGGTCGTGGTGGCCGGCCAGCCGTTGACGCTGACGTTCGCGTTGAACGGGTCGGCGAACGACGTGACTTTCCGCTGGTCGTTGAACAACCGCCCGATCGCCGGTGCGAACGGCGCGAGCTATACGATCCCGGCCGTGAACGAGCAGACCGCGGGCGCCTACACGCTGACGGTCGCCGACGCATTGGGCTTCACCGTGCGGCGCACGGTTTTTGTGCTGCTCGATTGTGGGCCGACGCGCGTGCGCGCTTGGGGAAGTTCGGGCTCCGGTCAGCTCGCCGTGCCCGCCTCGCTCGGCGATGCTCTCGCTCTTTCGGCCGGCGGATCGCACGGACTCGCGCTGCGGCGCGACGGCACCGTCGCCGCTTGGGGCGGCACGAACAACGGTGCCGCCGTGGTGCCGGCGAATCTCTCCGAAGTCGTGGCCGTGGCGGCGGGCGCGACGCACTCTGTCGCCTTGCGGTCGGACGGCACCGTCCTCAGTTGGGGCAACGGCGGCACGGTCCCGATCGGCCTGCGCGATGTCATCGCGATTGCCGCCGGCGACAGTCGCAGCATCGCGCTCACGTCCGACGGCACGGTCGCGATCTGGGCTTCCGGCTTCGGCAGTCTCACGCCGCCGGCCAATCTGAGCGACGTCACCGCAGTCGCCGCCGGCAGCTCGCAATTTCTGGCGCTGCGCACCGACGGCAAAGTGACGGCTTGGAACGCCGGCTCGGTTTCCTATGCGGAGACCGCCGCGGCGGACGCCCTCCGCGACGTGATCGCAATCTCCGCCGGCGGCGCCACCTCCGGCGCGCTCGGCGCGGACGGCAGAGTGACGGTCTGGGGCAGCGGTTCGTCTGCGCTCGCGATCGGCAACACCGAAGCGGTCGCGCTCGCGTGCGGGACGAATTTTGGGCTGCTCCGCCTGCGCGGCGGCGGATTCCTGAGCTGGGGCGAGACGGCCTCGGGCGCGCGCAACATTCCGGCCGATCTCGGCGTCGTGCACGCATTCTCCGCGGGTGGAAACTTCGCGCTCGCGCTCTGCAGCGCGGCGAGCGACACCGCACCGGTCGTCACGGCGCAGCCGCAGAGCGCGATTGCTGCGCCGGGCGGTCGCGTGACGTTCACGGCCGCCGCCACCGGCAGCGGTTCGCTCGCCTACCAGTGGCGGCGCGACGGCACGGCAATCGCAGGCGCGACGTCGCCGACCCTGCTCGTCGCTCCGATTGCTGCCAGCTCCGGCGGCACCTACGAACTCGTGGTCACCAACCACGTTGGCAGCGTCGTGAGCGCTCCGGCGGTCCTCACGATCGCGCCTGCGCCGGTATTCACGACCCGGCCGCCGACGCGTCTTGCGCCGATGCTCGGCCAGCCGGTCACACTCACCGGCGCGGCCACGACCGCGACGGGTCCGATCACTTACCGCTGGAAGAAAAACAATCGGCCTATCGCAGGTGCGACGAGCGCCACGTTTACGCTCCCAGAGTTCAGCAACGCCGACGCCGGCGCCTACACGCTCGAGGCGGTCGACGCCAACGGTCTCACGGGACGCGCGACAACGTTCCTGCTTCCCGACTACGGTCCGAGCGAAGTCGTCCATTGGGGCAACACGGGTAACATCGGGCCGGTGCCGGCGAGTCTCGGAAACGTGATCGCCGTGCTGTCGGGCAATTACTACGAAGCGGCCCTGCGCCGCGACGGCACGGTGACGGTTTGGACCGCAGGAAGCGGCTCGATCCGCAATGTGCCGGCCGGGCTCAGCGACGTGGTCGCGCTCGCGGGCGGCGCGGAACACATTCTCGCCCTCCGAGCCGACGGCACAGTCGTCGCTTGGGGATACGGCTACTACGGCCAAGTCACCGTGCCGGCAGGATTGTCCGACGTGATTGCCATCGCGACCGGAGACAACAACGCGGTCGCGCTCAAATCGGACGGCACCGTGACGGTCTGGGGCGATGCCACCCATGCGGTGGCCAGGGTTCCGGCGGAAGCCGCCGACCTGTGCGCCATCGCGGTAAGCGGACACGCGCTCGCCCTGCGCGCCGACGGCACGGTGGTCGCGTGGGGCAATAACAGCAGCGGTCAGGCCACGGTGCCGGCGGGTTTGAATGGCGTCACCGCGGTCGCCGCCGGCGGCTATCACTCGCTCGCCTTGCGAGCCGACGGCACGCTGCTCAATTGGGGAGCCGTCACCCCGGAACTCGCGATTCCGGTCGGCCTCGGCGTCGTGCGGGCGTTTGCCGCGAGTGGTTACAGCGCAGGCGCGATCAAAGCCGATGGGGCGGTCGTCATGTGGGGCAGCGACAGCTACGGAATGAACTCCGTTCCGAGCGGTGTCGGCGGGTTTTTCGCTCTGGCCATAGGATCCGGCTACCATGCCGTCGCCGCCCGCTCGGCGGTGGCGGACGCGTTGCCGGTCATCGCCGCGCAGCCGCAGTCTTCCCCTGTCGCCCGCGGCGGCGCACACACTCTTTCGGTCACAGCCACCAGCACGCGCCCGCTCTCCTATCAATGGCGTCGCAATGGGGCCGCGATCGCAGGCGCGACCGCGGCGGAGTTGGAGTTGACCGCCATTTCCGACAATGCCGGCGGCGACTATGACGTTCTTGTCAGCAATCCGGCGGGCACGGTCCCGAGTGCGGTGGCCACGCTCACTGTCGCGACGCCGCCTGCGGTGGTCGTTGCGCCGCCCGCGCGCAGTGTGGTCGCGCCAGGCGCGCCTTTGACGCTTTCCGTCTCCGCGACGAGTGCGGATGGTCCTTTGGCCTATCAATGGCGCCGCAACAATCGCGTGTTGGCGGGGGCAACTGCGGCGACGTTGTCGTTGCCGGCCTTCACGGTATCTGACGCCGGCGCCTATACCGTCGAGATCTTCGACTCGCATGGCGTGATGACGCGGGTGACCTCGTTTGTGCTGGCCGACCCGGGCCGCACGCAGTTGCGCGCGTGGGGCGAGAGCGCGGAGACGGTCGAGACGCCGACCCAGATCGATGACGCGGTCGCCGTGTCGGCGGGTTTCTACCATTCGCTGGCGCTGCGCGCGGGCGGCACGGTGCTGGCTTGGGGCCGCTTCACCGTCGATGCGTATGCCGTGCCCGCAGACTTGCGCGAAGTGGTCGCGATCGCCGCCGGCGACGGCTTTTCGCTGGCGCTGCGGCAGGACGGGACGGTTCGGGGGTGGCGGAACAGCTATGCTTCTTCGGCTCCGACGGTGACCGTTCCTCCGCTGACGAATGTCATCGCCATCGCGGCGGGCGAGACGGCCGTCGCGCTGTGTTCCGACGGGAAGGTCGTGTCGTGGGATCCGCGTGCCGCTTCGACCGTTATCGCCGTGCCGGCGTCGGCCAAAGGAGCGGTCGCGGTTTGCGCGGGCGGTTCCCAAGCCATGGCACTGCGTGCCGATGGCACCGTTGTCGCCTGGTCGACTTCCTCGGGTTCGGCCACGGTGCCCGACGGGCTGACCAACGTCACGCAAATCGCGGCGGGGGAAAATGTCCTCGCTGCGATCAAGGCCGACGGTTCATTGATTGCGTGGGGTTACTATCGAACCGGAGCTCCGGCCGCCGCGCGCGCCGTGTCGTGCGCAGACTCCTACGCCATCGCGCAATCGCCCGACGGCACGCTCCGGAGCTGGGGCAGCACGGGCAGCTACGGTGAAACGACCGTCCCGGCCGATCTCGGCGCGGCGATTGGCTTCGGCGCCGGTCGCGATCACGTGGTCGCGCTGCGCGACGCCAACGCCGACGCAGTGCCGACGCTCTCCTCCGAGCCGCAGCCGGCGACGCGTGCTCCCGGTGCGAGCCAGACCTTTTCGGTCGCGGCAGCCGGCGCCGGCCCGCTGTCTTACCAGTGGTTCAAGGACGGCGTCGCGATTTCCGGCGCGACCAGCGCGAGCTTCACGCTCGGCGCGCTCACTGACGCGGATGCCGGCGATTATTCCGTCATCGTCAGCAACCACGTCGGTGCGCGCCGCAGCGTCGCCGCGACGCTCACCGTGCTGTCGCCGCCGGCCGTCAGCAGCCGTCCGGCGCTGCGCACCACGGCGACGCTCGGCCAGCCGCTCAGTCTCGCCGTCGCCGCCACCTCCGCGAACGGCGCACTGAGTTACCAGTGGAAGAAAAGCAACCGGCCGATCGCGGGCGCGACGAGTGCGACGCTGGATTTCGATTCGTTCACGTTCGCCGATGCGGGTGCCTACACGCTGGAAGTCACGGACGGCTTGGGTCTGGTGAATCGTATCACGACCTTCGTGATGCCGGCGAACGTCGCGACGCAGGTGCGCGCGTGGGGCAACAACAGCAGCGGCCAGAGCGATGTGCCTCCGACGCTGAACGACGCGGTCAAGGTGAGCGCCGTGGACTCCCTTTCGTTCGCGCTGCGCGCCAACGGCGAAGTGGTGGCGTGGGGAGCGACCGGCAATGTGAGTTTGGCCGTCTCCGGTTTGACCGACATCGTCGACATCGCCGGCGCGATCGTGCTCCGCTCCGACCGACGGGTCGTGAATCTGGGCCGCTACGGCTACGCCGTCCCGGCGGCTGCGACGGATGTCGTCGGGATTGCTGCCGGGGCCTCGCACTCCCTGGCCTTGCGCGCGGATGGCACCGTCGTGGCGTGGGGTTCGAACAGCTACGGTCAATGCTCCGTGCCGCCTGGTCTCGGCCATGTCATGGCGATCGCCGCGAGCGCCGAATCCAGTTCCGCGCTGTTGCTCGACGGCTCGGTGGTGGTGTGGGGGAATCTGCGCGGTCTCGCTCCGCCGGCGGGCATGAGCTTCGTCGATCTGGCGATGGGCTCGCAACATTTGCTCGCCCGCAAGGCGGATGGCACGGTGGTGGCCTGGAGCAGCTACAGCTATGCGGCCGAGGCCAGCGTTCCGGCCGGCGCGACGAACGCCGTGCGCATTGCCGCGGCCCCTGGACTGTCGCTGGCGATCAAACCCGACGGCACGCTCGCGGCGTGGGGTTCGAGCGGCGCGCCGACGGGCGTTCCGGCTGGCCTCGATAATGTCTGGAGCATGGCGGCCAGCTCGAACCACGCGCTCGCGCTGCGTAACGGCGCGAACGACGCCGCTCCGGCGATCGCCACGCAGCCGGCCGCGCAAAATGTCGGCGTTGGAATGCGCGCGACGTTTTCCGTCGACGCCACCGGCACGGCACCGATCGCCTACCAATGGCGACGCAACGGCATTCCCATTTCCGGCGCGACGGCCGCCTCGCTCACGATCGCCCAAGCCACCGCGAATGACGCCGGCACTTACGACGTCGTGGTCACGAACCATCGCGGCAGTGTCACGAGCGCCGCGGTGGCGTTGACGGTCGACGTGCCGCCGCAGATCACGGGCGGCTCGGATCAGCGCCTCACGATCGCGCCGGGCCAGCCGCTCGCGCTGACGGTTGCCGCGACGACGGCGAATGGCCCGCTGTCGTATCGTTGGAAGAAAAACAATCGCGTCATCGCGGGCGCGACGGCGGCGACTTACTCGCTCGCCAATTTCGCGCCGGCCGACGCGGGCGCCTACACCGTCGAGATCAGCGACGCGCTGGGTCGCACGAGTCGGCGGACCAGTTTCGTGCTGCCGGCATTCGGCGCGACGCAGTTGATCGGCTTCGGCGATGGCGGCGGCAGCTCCGCACTCAAGACACTGCCTTCGACAATCGCCGGTCCGCTGGTGTCGGTTGCCACAGGCAGTTCGTTTAACGTCGTGCTGCGGCTCGACGGCACGGTTGCCGCGTGGGGCTACAACGGCTCGGGCCAAACCAATGTGCCTGCCGGGCTCAGCGGCGTTGTGGCCATCGCCGCATATGGCAGCTACGCGCTCGCGCTCAAGTCCGACGGCACCGTCGTGATGTGGGGCAATTCGGGCAATGCCACGCTGGTGCCGCCATCGGGTGTGACCGACGTCATCGCGATCGCCGCGGGAGGGTCGCACGCACTCGCGCTGAAATCGGACGGCACGGTGGTCGCGTGGGGCTACACCGGCTACGGCGCGACGGCCGTTCCGGTTGGTTTGAGCGACGTCGTCTCCATCGCCGCGTTCGAGAATTTCTCCCTCGCGGTGAAAGCGGACGGCACGGTCGCGGGGTGGGGTGCGACTTCGTATTCGCAGGTCAGTGCCGCGTCGGCGCAATCCGGCATGGCCCGGCTCTCGCCGAATTATTACTGCGTTGTCGGCGTCAAGACGGACGGCAGCGTGACCGGCTGGGGCACGAACAACAACGGCCAGCTCACGATTCCCGCCAATCTCGGCGCGGTCACCGACGTATCGGCGATCGGCTACCATGTGCTCGCGTTGCGCGCCGACGGTTCGCTCGCGGCCTGGGGTTACTCGAGCTACGGCGAAACCACCGTGCCGGCGAACGCCACCGGGTGCTTCGCGATCGCCACGGCCACTTATCGGTCGCTGGCGCTGCGCAACGCGAGCGCTGACCTCGCGCCGACGATCTCCCAGTCTCCCCAGTCGGCGGCAATCGCCGAAGGCGGCGCGGTAAACTTCAGCGTCTCTGCCAGCGGCACCGGCCCGTTGAGCTACCAATGGCGCAAGGACGGCGTCGCGATCTCCGGTGCCACTTCCGCCTCGCTCGCGCTGGGCGCCGTCACCGTCGCGCAGGGCGGCGCCTACGATGTCGTGGTGACGAACCACGTGGGAGCCGTGACGAGTGCGGCGGCGACGCTCACGGTCAACGCGCTGCCGACGATCACGGCGCAAAGCACGCGCCGCAACGTCGCCGCGCCTGGCGGTGCGGCCAGCTTCTCCGTCACCGCCAGCGGCACCGGCGCTCTCTCCTATCGATGGAGCCACAACGGCCGACCGATCGTCGGCGCGACGTCGGCGACGCTGGCCGTCGACAGCGTCACGCCGGCCGATGCTGGCTGGTATGTTTGCACGATCACCGATGCGAACGGCCCGCGCCGCGCGCCCGCCCAGTGGCTGAGCGTCGCGCCCGCGCGCACGCAGGTGATCGCGTGGGCCGGCCGAACCGGCGGCTACGACTATGGCCAGACCAAGGTGCCGGCGGGCTTGAACGATGCCGTGGCAATCAGTGCGGGCGCTGCGGCCTCCGCAGTCGTCCGTCGCGACGGCACCCTGACGACGTGGGGCTATCCCAGCTATCTTCCGTCTGCGAGCGCCACGATCGCCGGAGTGGTGGACGTGGCCGCGACGGGCAGCTCGGTAGTCACGTTGCACGACGATGGTTCGGTGCGCAGTTGGGGAAATTACACGACCGTGCCCAGCGGGATCACCGACGCGGTGGCGCTCTCGGCGGGCGACTCGATAGCCGCCGTGTTGCGCGCCGACGGGGCAGTGACTTACTGGTCGATCTACAGTTCCTCCGGCACGACGGTTGCGGACCTTGGCGCGGTGGCGATCGCGGTCTCGAACGGCGGTTCGCTGGCGCTGAAGGCCGACGGCACCGTCGTCTCGTTCGGCGCGACAGTTTCCATTCCGGGTAATCTGACCAATGTCACGGCGATCGCGGCGGGCTCGAGTCACTGGCTCGCGTTGCACAGCGACGGCACCGTGACCGCTTGGGGCGGCGACAGCGCCGGCCAAGCCACGGTGCCCGACAACCTCACGAACGTCGTGGCGGTCAGCGCCTCGGCGAACAGTTCCTTCGCGCTCAAGTCCGACGGCAGTGTGGTCGCGTGGGGCTCCAACACCTACGGCGAGACCGCCGTGCCGGTCGGATTTTCGACCCTGCGCGCGGTGGCGAATAACAGCAACGGCTGGCATCTGCTCGCGTTGCGGGACGTGTCCGCTGATGCGCCGCCAACGATCGCGACCGGTCCGGCCGACACCATCGCGGCTGTGAGCGATCGCGTGGTGTTTTCTGTCACCGCTTCCGGTGTGGGGCCGTTCAGTTATCAATGGCGCAAAGACGGCGTGCCGATCCCGGGCGCGATCGCAGCGTCTCTGATTTTCGATGCCGTGAGCGCCGGTGCGGCGGGCGCCTACGACGTCGTCGTCTCCAACCACGTCGGCTCCGTTGCGAGCACCGCCGCCACACTCGCGGTGGAGAGCGGTCTGAACTTCACCCAACGACCGCCGGAGCGATTGGCCGGCACACCGGGCGCCGCCGTCACGCTGACGGCAACCGTCGACGCGAGTTACCTCCCGCTCAGCTATCAGTGGCAGAAGGAAAATCGCCCGATTGCCGGTGCGACGGAGGCGACTTACTCGATCGCGAACTTCAGCAACGCCGATGCCGGTGCCTACACGCTCGTGGCGACCGACGCGCATGGCCACCGCGCGTATGCGACGACGTTTGTGCAACCCGCCTACGGACCGACGCAGGTGCGAGTCTGGGGCTATATAGCCGGCACCGCCCCGGCTGCACTGCTCGATATCGTGGATGGCGCGGCGGGCGTCTACAATCAGGCCGTCGTGCGCGCGAACGGCAGCGTGGCTGCCTGGGGCAACAACCTCAGCAACACGAATGTCGGAGTGACGGACGTGGTGCGCGTTGCGGTGGGCAGCACGCACCTTCTTGCGGTCCGTAGCAACGGCCTCGTCGTCGGCGCGGGCAGCACCTCCTCGGGCCAAATCGCGATTCCGGCGTCGCTGCGGGACGTCATTGCGGTCGCCGCGGGCGACTCTCACTCGCTCGCTCTGCGCGCCGACGGCACCGTCATGGCGTGGGGAAGCAATTCCGCCAACCAAGCCGCGGTGCCCGCCGGGCTCGCCGGCGTCGTCGCGATCGCGGCGTGTGGAGCAACGTCGGCCGCTTTGACGCTCGATGGCGCCATTGTCGTCTGGGGCGACACCTCGGCCGGGCAGGCGAGCGTGCCGGTCGGTCTTGGCCGCGTGGCGAAACTCGCGCTCGGCCGCTCGCACGTCCTGGCGTTGCGCGCGGACGGCACCGTCGCCGCTTGGGGTTCCAATTCCTCCGGCCAATGCACGATTCCCGCCGGCCTCGACAACGTCGTCGAGATCGCCGCGAGCGAGTCGACGTCGTTCGCACGCAAAGCGGACGGAACTCTCGTCGTGTGGGGCCAAAATTATTACGGCCAAGCTACGGTGCCGGCCGGACTCGGCACCGTTTACCGGCTGATGGCGGGTGGGAACAGCGTGATGGTGCTGCGCAGCACCGCGGACGACACCGGGCCTGCGATCACGTCTCAACCGGCCAGCGTCGCGGCCACACTCGGCAACAGCTACTCGTTCGCGGTGGCGGCGGACGGGCCCACGCCCTTGAGCTACCAGTGGCGTAAAAACGGCGCCGCGATCAGCGGCCAGACGTCGGCCACGCTGTGGCTCTACTACGTCGATGCTTCGACCGCGGGCAGCTATGACGTCGTCGTGAGCAACCACGTCGGCAGCGTCACAAGCGCGGCGGCGACGCTGACGATCGCGACGACCGGCGGCCCGACGCTCAGCGCGAGCGGCGCTTCCCGCCTGCAGCCTGCGCTCGGTCAGCCCGTGACACTGGCTTTCGACGCCAGCGGCGCGGGGACATTGAGCTTCCA
Source organism: Opitutia bacterium (assembly GCA_016187945.1). Lineage (GTDB taxonomy): Bacteria > Verrucomicrobiota > Verrucomicrobiia > Opitutales > Opitutaceae > Didemnitutus. Next base: position 11,513 of record JACPIT010000013.1, on the reverse strand, counting down.
ATGGAAGAAGGACGGACGGCCGATCGCAGGCGCCACCGCGCCGACGCTGAGCTTGCCCAGCTTCACCAACGTCGAGGCCGGGGCCTACACGCTCGAAGTCTCCGACTCCGCGAATCGCACCTCGCGCGCGACGATCTTCGTGTTGCCGAATTACGGCGCGACCCGCCTTCGCGGCTGGGGCCTGGGCGCGTGGGGCCAGACGACTCCGCCCGCCAGCTTGTCGAATCCCATCGGCATCGGCGCCGGTGATGGACACTCGCTGGCGTTGTTGCGCGACGGTCGCGTGATCGCGTGGGGTGCCAATACGTTCGGCCAGACCGCTGTGCCCGACGGACTCAGCTCAGTGGTCGCGATCGCGGCCGGTGGTTTCCACAATCTCGCGCTCAATGCCGACGGCTCTGTCGTGGCGTGGGGCGCCAACGGCTCGTCGCAGAGCAACGTCCCGTCCTCCGCGAAGAGCGTCATCGCGATCGCGGCGGGCTATACGCAGTCGGTCGCGTTGCGCGACGACGGCTCGGTGATTTCCTGGGGCAGCAACAGCTACTCCCCGCCGGCCGCACCGAGTGGTGTGGCTGTCGCGGCGGGCGGGGCGCACGCGCTGGTCTTGAAATCCAACGGCACCGTCCTCGCTTGGGGCGACAACACCTACGGGCAGACGACCGTTCCGGCGGGCCTGGAAAATGTCGTCGCCATCGCCGCCGGCACTTCGCACAGCGCCGCGCTGAAGTCCGACGGCACCGTGGTGGCCTGGGGGCGCAACCAGTTGGGCCAGACCTCCGTGCCCGCAGCCCTCGGCGGCGTCGTCGCGCTCCGGGCCTGCGTCGACTACTGCATCGCCGTCAAAGCCGACGGCACGGTGGTGACCTGGGGCGATACGAGCGGTGGAATCGGCGGCGCGCCCGCGGATCTCGGGCCGACATTGGATGTCGCCGCCGGCAGCCGTCACGGACTGGCGCTGATCGCCGGTGCCCCCGTCGCCGGACCCTCGATCGCCGCGCACCCGCAGAGCGAAAACGTTCGCGAAGGTGCGACGATCACGTTGCGGGTGACGGCCACCGGCACGGGCTCCCTGGCCTACGAATGGCGCCGGGACGGCGTGGCGCTCACCGATAACGCGAACCGCAGCGGTTCCGCAACCGACGCGCTGCGGCTGAGCGGCTTCAACGCGAGCGCCGCGGGCAACTACACGGTGGTCGTCACCGATGCCAACGGTTCCACTGCGAGTCTCACCGCGGTGGTCGCCTACGAAAAGACGCCGCAAAACATCACGTTCACGGCGCTGCCGGATTGCGACTACTCGGCCTCGCCGGTGGCGTTGGCCGCGACGGCGAGCTCCGGGTTGCCGGTGGCCTTCGAACTTGTCTCCGGTCCGGCTCAGCTAAGCGGCGGCACGCTCTCGCTGTCGGGCGCGGGACAGGTCACGATCCGTGCTCTGCAATCGGGCAATGCCGTCTACGCCGCCGCCACGGCGGTTGAGCGCGCCTTCACGGTCGGCAAGGTCGGCGCAGTTGTCTCGCTCGGGAACCTCGCGGCCGTCTTCGACGGCACGCCCAAACCGGCCACGGCGACAACGAATCCTGGAGGCCTTGGCGTGGTGATCACCTACAACGGCTGGTCGCCGGCGCCAATCGGCGCCGGCACGTATGCGGTGAGTGCAACCGTGACTGACGCCCGTTTTGCCGGCGCGATCGCCGGCACGCTTACCATCGAGAAGGCCAGCCAGACGATCGCGTTCGCCGCGCCGGGCGATCGGCCGTTTGCCACGGCGCCGCTCGCGCTCGGCGCGTCGGCCTCGTCCGGTCTCGGAGTTGTATTTACGGTGATTTCCGGCCCGGCGGCCATTGCGGGCGACTCGCTCACGCTGCTCGGCAGCGGCGCGATCAAGGTGCGCGCGAGCCAGGCCGGCGACGAAAACTACCTCGCCGCGCCGAACGTCGATCGGACGTTCGTCGTCGGCACGACGTTCGATGCCTGGCGACTGGCTTACTTCACCGCCGACGAGCTGCTCGATGCCACGATCTCCGGTCCGAACGCCGATCCGGACCACGACGGTTTCGCCAATCTCGTCGAATACGCGCTCGGCTCCGATCCGCGCGCCAACTCCACCGCGAACGCGCCCGCGATGAGCACCGCCGCGGGCAACTGGACGTTCACCTACACGCGCCCCGCGGATCGCCCCGACATCGTCTACACCGTCGAATACTCTACGAACCTCACGACGTGGAACGCCGCTGGCGTGACGCACACGCTCGTTTCGTCCGCCAACGGCGTCGAAACGTGGCGGGCGACATATCCGACGAGTTCGACGCCGAGTTGCTTCTTCCGCCTGGTCGTGACGCGCTGACGGCGTTTTCGGCGATGCCGATTTGCGGCCGTGCCTCCACCCCCGCCGCAGCTTAGGCGGCGGCGGGTGAGGCGGGCTGCTTCGATCTCGGGCGGGCGGGAGCGCGGCGGGGTATTTTGAGAATCGCCAAGAAATGCGCAGCCGCCGGACGCGCTATCCGGTAGAATGCAGCTCTTCGGGTCGCGGAAATCATCAGGCTTCGCGATCCAGACACCCCGTGAAAACCGTGTTGCGGCCCCGCTCCGGTCGGCCCGCCCGCTCGCTTGAGCCGGTTGACGGTCGTATGGCGAAAACGATCGATCGCCCCCGCGGCGAGCGGCGCATGTTGTTGCCCAAGACGCCGACCGGCATCGTCGGACTCGACGAAATCACGCGCGGGGGTTGCCGACCGGCCGCGCAACGCTGGTGTGCGGGGCGGCGGGTTGCGGCAAGACGTTGCTCGCGATGGAATTTCTCGTGCGAGGAGCCCGGCAATACGGTGAGCCGGGCGTGTTCATGGCGTTCGAGGAGAACGCGCGCGAACTCAGCCAGAACGTGGCCTCGCTCGGATTCGATCTCGATCGACTGGTCGCGGCCAAGCAGCTCGCGATCGACCATGTGTTCATCGAGCGCAGCGAGATCGAGGAGACCGGTAGCTACGACCTCGAGGGGCTGTTCATTCGGCTGGGCAGCGCCATTGACTCTGTCGGCGCGAAGCGCGTGGTGCTCGACACGATCGAGGCGTTGTTCTCCGGTCTGCCGAGCCCCGCGATCCTGCGCGCCGAGCTGCGCCGCCTTTTCCGCTGGCTGAAGGCCCGCGGCGTTACCGCGCTCATCACCGGCGAACGCGGTTCCGCGGGCCTGCTCACCCGCTACGGGATGGAGGAATACGTCTCCGATTGCGTGATCATCCTCGATCATCGCGTCACCGACCAGGGCGCGATTCGCAAGCTCCGCGTCGCCAAATACCGCGGCTCGGCCCACGGCACCAACGAGTATCCCTTCCTCCTCGGGGACGACGGCATCACCCTGTGGCCGATCACCTCCTTGCAGCTCACGCACGGCGGCCTGACGGAGCGCGTGTCGAGCGGGGTCGCCGGGCTCGATGCGATGCTCGGCGGACGCGGCTTCTTCCGCGGCAGCACGATCCTGGTCACCGGCACGGCCGGCACGGGCAAGTCGAGCCTCGCCGCGAGTTTCGCGCACGCGGCGTGCGCGCGAGGCGAGCGCTGCCTGTATTTCGCGTTCGAGGAATCGGCGCCGCAAATCCTCCGCAACATGCGCTCCATCGGGCTCGATCTCGCGCACTGGCTGAAGCGCGGCCGCCTGAAAATCCACGCGGTGCGCCCGAGCTACTGCGGCCTCGAGATGCACCTCGCGCAGACGGTGCAGGCCGTCGCCGAGTTTGCGCCCGATGTCGTGGTGCTCGATCCGGTCACCAGCCTCGAGTTCACCAGCGATGCCTTCGACCTGAAGACGGCGCTCATGCGCATCATCGATTACCTGAAGCTGCGCGGCGTCACGACCCTGCTCACCGGTCTGACGCACGGCGGAGAATCGCTCGAGTGGACGCGCGCCGAGGTGTCCTCGCTGGTGGACACGTGGATCGTCGTTCGCGACATCGAGAGCGAGGGCGAGCGCAACCGCGGGCTGCACGTGTTGAAGGCGCGCGGCACCGCCCACTCGAACCGGATCCGCGAGTTCCTGATCACCGATCGCGGCCTGCAATTGGTCGACGTCTACGTGGGGCCGGACGGTGTGCTCGCCGGCTCCGCCCGCGTGCGGCAGGAGGCGCTGGATCGCGTCGAGCGGCTGGACCGCGAGGCCGAGAAACGGCGCCGGCAACTCGCGTTGCGGCGCAAGCGCGAGGCCGCGCACCAGCAGATCGCCGCGCTCGAGGCGGACCTCGCGGCCGATGAGGGCGAGTTCCAACGCTGGCTGGCGCAGGAGCAGCGGGCGGCCACGCGTCGCGCCGCCGACCGGATCGCTCTGGCGCGCGATCGGCACCCGATCGTCGCGAAAGGAGATCCGCGATGAGAATCCGCCTCACGCGTCCGGCGGCACGATCGCGCCCGATGGCGAGCCGGGCGCCGTCGCCTTGGGTGCTCCGGCTGTATATCGCCGGCGCGACCGCTCACTCCGTGCTCGCGATCCGCAACCTCCGACGCCTCTGCGACGAGCATCTCTCGAATCGCTATCAGATCGAGGTGATCGACCTCCTGAAAAATCCTCAACTCGCGCAGGGTGACCAGATCGTCGCGGTGCCGACGCTCGTGCGCCGGCTGCCGCCGCCGTTGCGCAAGATCATCGGCGATCTCTCCAACACCGAGCGGGTGCTGGTCGGCCTCGATCTTCGCGCGGACGCGCCGCTGTCCACCGAACACGACGCGGAGGAGCCCCATGGCTGAGACGCGGGAATCGGTCGACGCGATCCTGTCGCGGACCGGCGACGGCAGATACGTTCTGCGTCTCTACGTCACCGGCTCGACTCCGTTGTCGAGCCGCGCGGTGGCGAACACCAAGGCGATCTGCGAACGCTGGCTGAGGGGCCGCTACCGCCTCGACGTGGTCGACCTTTACCAACAACCGGCACTCGCCCGAGGCGAGCAGATCATCGTGGCGCCCACGCTGGTGAAGCAGTTGCCGTTGCCCTTGCGCCGGTTGATCGGCGATCTCTCCGACACCCGCCGGGTGTTGCTCGCGCTCGACCTCGGCGGAAACGAGGGCTGATCCGCCATGCCTCACCTCGCGACACTTCCGGAGCAATGGCAGGCCGAGTTCGAGGCATTGCGGACGCGGTTGACCGAGGCCGAGGAGACGCTCGACGCGATTCGCAATGGCAAGGTCGACGCGCTCGTGGTGGCGGGGCCGCAGGGGCCGCGGCTGTATTCGCTCACGGGCGCGATGGACGACTATCGCGTGTTCGTCGAGGAGATGAGCGAGGGAGCCCTGACGCTCACCGAGAGCGGCATCGTTCTGTTCTGCAACCGCCGGTTCGCCGAGCAAGTGCGGATGCCGATGGAGCAGGTGGTCGGCTCGGCCTTCGAACAATGCCTCGCGCCGAGCGAGCGCCCGGCGCTGGCCGGAATGTTGGCGGCGGCGCGCCGCGGCCGCACCAGTTGCGAGTCGACCCTCGCCACGGGCGACGACGGCGTCTTGCCGGTGCGGCTGGCGTTGAACGGCCTGTCGGTCGCTCCGCCCGCGGCGGTCTGCGTCGTCGTCACCGATCTCACCGAGGAGAAAAAGCGCGAAGCGACGCTGTCTGACGCGTTGAATTTCCGCCGCGCGCTGATCGGGCACCTCCCGATCGGCGTGCTGGTTTACGACGAGACGGGGCGCTGCTCGACGGCGAACGAGGAGGCGGCGCGGATTTTCGGGGCGACGGTCGAGGGCCTGCTCGCAATGGACTTCTGCGCGCTTGAGACATGGCGGAGTCCGGAGTTGCTCGCGGCGGCGCGGGAGGCGCTCACTTCCGAACGCAGCCGGGTGCGCGTCGGCGCTTTTGACAACGGCTCGGGCCGCAGCGCGTGGATCGAGACGCGCCACGTTCCTTTCCGTCACGACGGGACCAAACACGTCCTGCTGCTGCTGATCGACCAGACCGACACCCACGTCGCGCAGGAGCACATCGAGTTGTTGAACGCCGCCATCCAGGCCACGCCCAGCGCGTGGGTCGTCACGGATGCCGGCGGCGTGATCGAGTTCGTGAACCCCGGGTTCACCGCGATGACGGGCTATGCCGCCGGCGAGGCGATCGGATGCAAACTCAGTCTCCTCAAATCAGGCCGACAGAACGACGCGTTCTACGCGGACCTCTGGCAGACGATCACGCGCGGCGAGATCTGGCGCGGCGAACTCACCAACCGGCGCAAGGACGGCACGCTCTACCAGGAGCAGATGACGATCACCCCGGTGCGCGACCTCGCAGGTCGCACCACGCACTTCGTGGCGATCAAGCAGGACGTCACCGAGCATCGCAAACTCGAGGCCCAGATCGCGCAGACACAGCGGCTCGAGAGCATCGGTCTGCTTGCGAGCGGCATCGCGCACGACCTGAACAATATCCTCACCCCCATCTCGCTCTCCGTCCACCTGCTGAAGCTCAAATATCTCGAGACGGACGCGCGACAGTTGATCGAGTTGGTCGAGGAATCGGCGAAGCGCGGGGCCGACATCGTGCGCCAGGTGCTGACCTTTGCGCGCGGGCTGAACGAGGGCCAGCCCGTCCGGGTGCAGACTTCCCACCTGATGAAGGAAATCCTGCGTCTCGTGAGGGAAACATTTCCGCGCAACATCGAGACCACCTGCGAACTGCCGGTGGATGCCTGGCCGCTGCGCGGCGACATCACGCAATTGCACCAGGTGGTGCTCAACCTCGCCGTGAACGCCCGCGACGCGATGCCCGATGGTGGCCTGCTTCAACTCGCCGTCCGCAACGTGGTGCTCGGCCCCGAGGAAGCACGCGCCACGGGCGTGCTCTCGCCCGGCCGTTACGTCGCGCTGGTGGTGAGGGACACCGGCACCGGCATCCCTCCCGAGGTGGTCGAACGCATGTTCGAGCCTTTCTTCAGCACCAAACCGATAGGCAAGGGCACTGGCCTCGGCCTCTCCACCGTTTACGGGATCGTCCGGCACCACGGCGGTGTCGTCCAAGTGGATACCAAGCTCGGCGCCGGCACGGAATTCCGCGTGTTGTTGCCGGCGGCGCCCGATGAGCCGGCCGACCCCGGCCTGAGCCCGTCGCAGCCCGCGTTCGTGCAAGGCGCCGGCCGCCCGATACTCGTCGTCGACGACGAAGATGCGATCCGGGAAATCACGACTGAAATCCTGCGCGTTCGTGGATTCACCGTGGACGCCGCTGCCGACGGCCGCGAAGGACTGGAAAAATTCCAACGCGCAACAACTCCGATCGCGGCGGTGATTACGGACATCATGATGTCCCACATGGGCGGCATCGAATTGATCCGCCAGCTGCGCCGGCTCGCGCCGCAAGTGCCGATCATCGCCACGTCCGGCATGGTCGGCGAGGGCAGCCCCGATGCGACGACCGGCATTTTGTCCGGACTCGGCGTCCACACGATTCTCACCAAACCGTATCAGGAAGGCGCGCTCCTCCGTGCGATTGAGAAAGAGCTCTCCCGCGCCGCGGAGGCGCGGCCGGAGTAACGCCCGAGCCACGGCCTTCCTCGCGATTGCTGGAGATTCGCGCGCTGCGCCGGCGGAAAAACGTTACTGGCGCGGAGCAAACTCCACGCGCGGCTTCGGTGGGAGCGGCACGGATTCGTCGAGGTAGAAACTCGGGTGCGGCGGCTGGTTGTAGGCGACGTTCTGCCAGGCGATGCTGAGACGGTATTGCGGGTCGTGCATCAGCGTGACGAGGCGGTGCTTCGTCGGGATCGTCGACGTGTAGATGTGCAACTCCTGATCGTCGCGCGTGCGCCAGATGACTTCTTCGCGCCAATCGCCCCAGAGGTCGACGCTGAGCGCGGGCGTGGCCTTCGTGCCGTTGTTCGAGTCGCATTCGTCCGCGACGAGGAGCGGATCGAGCGCGCTGGTTTTCCAGTTCCACTTCACGATGCGATTGCGGTCGAGCAGCTCGTGGAGCAGGTCGCCGTCCCAGAGGATGCCGAAGTTGCACGGGAAGCCGCGCGGGCGGTGCGCGAGAAATTTTTCGCCGCGCATCGTGTAGAGTCCGTCCATGCCGGCGCCGGCGGCCCAGACTTCGGCGCCGGGGAAACGCGGGTCGATGTTGAAGGCGTTGCCGCGGCCGGGGCCTTCGCCTTTGTCGCCGCCTTCGGTGTCGGCCTTCACGGACGGCACGGTGAGGATCGCGCGGCCGGTGCGCGCATCGCGGACGTTGATGCCCTGCGCGTCGAAGCGCTCCTGAATGCTCATCACTTCGAGGCCGGGATTTTCCGGATCGAGATCGCCGACATGGATCGCGTCGCCATGGCCCCAGCCGGTCGAGGTGAGGCCCTTGCCGTCGTCGTCGATCACACACGCGCCGTAGACGATCTCGTCGCGGCCGTCGCCGTCGACGTCGGCGACGGAGAGGTTGTGGTTGCCCTGACCGCGGAACTTCTCGTTGCCGGGCGTGCCGTCGTCGGAGTCGAAGACCCAGCGCTGCGTGAGCTTGCCGTCGCGCCAATCCCAGGCGGCGAGCACAGTGCGCGTGTAATAGCCGCGACACATGACGATGCTCGGGTGCGTGCCGTCGAGATAGGCGACGCAGGCGAGGAAACGATCGGAGCGGTTGCCGTAGGCGTCGCCCCAAATAGATTTCAACTGATCCGCGGTTGGGTTGTCGGTCTCGGGATGACGGCGTGGCACGTAAGGCGCCGTCGCGAGCGCGGCGCCGGTGCGGCCATCGAACACGGTGAGGTATTCGGGGCCGCGCAGGATGCGGCCTTCGAGGCGCGCGGCGAGTCCGGCGGGCGTCGTGGTTGCGCCGGTGTGATCGGAGGTCGGAACCGATCCGCCGGCGGGCTCGCGCCAATCGGCGTTCGCGTCGCCGATGATTTTGCCCGTGCCGTCGACGGTGCCATCGGCGGTTTTGCAGACGAACTCTGCGCGCCCGTCGCCGTCGAAATCGTAGACGAGGAACTGCGTGTAGTGCGCGCCTTCGCGGATGTTGCGGCCGAGGTTGATCGTCCAGAGCAGTTTTCCGTCGAGCGTGTAGGCTTGGAAAATCGGCGGATCGGTCGGACCGGCTTGCGAGTTGTCGCGGGCGCGCCCGGCTTGGTGCAGGACGATTTCGTAGCGCCCGTCGCCATCAAGATCGCCGACGGAGGCGTCGTTGGGCGTGTAGCCGGCGGGCGTCTGAAGTTTGATCGCGTGATACGGCACGCGCGGCGCGCCGGCGGGCAAAATGAAGCCGCGGTCGGTCGCGGCGGCGGAGATTTCGCGGCCGTCGACGACGGCGCGGACGGTGTAGGTCGTCGCGTGCGCGAGCGGGGCATCGGCGTCGACGAGCCAAGTCGGGCCGGCGAGCGGCGCGGCGTTGAGCCGGACCGTGGCCGCGTCGACGGTGCGATAGACGTTGAACGCGACGCCGTCGGGGTCGGACGCGAGCACGCGCCAGCTGACGAAGTTTTTCCCGCCGACCTGTGGCACAGCCACCACGCCGCGGTCGAGGCGCTCCACGAGCGGCGCGGCAGCGGCGGACAAGAAGAGCGCGCTGAGGGCAACGAAGAGGCGGAACGGGAGCGGCATAGTGGGGAAGGGGTCGAGACAGGTTGCGCCGAACGGCGTTGTCCGCCAGCGCGAGCCGGCCGGACCGTCAACCGACGACGCGGCGCTTGCCGCGGGTGCGCAAACGCGCTGAGCTGCGACCATGATCCGTGGGCAATCGCCGGACATGCGAAGGTGGAACGCATTGACCTCAATGCGCTCGGACGCCGCTCCCGCGACGCGAATGCCAGAACGCGTTGAGGTCAACGCGTTCCACCCCGGACAGTCTTTCTCGGGAATCTTTGTCGGAGCGCTGTTGGTTCTTTCGGCAATGCCGATGCACGCGGCGGAAAATCTCACGGACGTGCTGCGAGGCTTTCGCGCGGAGCCGGCGGGATTCGTCCGTGAGAATCTGCATCGCGTCGTCTCGCCTGCGCCGCTGTCGAGCGTGCGCGAGTCGCTGCGCGGCTACGCGGCGTGGGCGGCGGAGGTTTTTTCGGCGAGCGAGCTGGCCGACTCGCGCGTGAGCGCGCCGGACGCGGTGTGTGTGGCGGACGGGCTCACGAATCTGACGAAGTATGCGCTCGGCCTCGATCCGCACGTGGTCGCGCGCGCGGCGGATTTGCCGGAAACCGGGCAACTCGATGACCACTGGTTTCTCTGGTATCGCCGGCCGGGCGACACGGACGACGTGGAGTATCGCGTCGAGGCGTCGATCGACGGTGGCGCGAGTTGGTCGAGCGCAGGCGTGACGCTGGAGCCGATCCTCGCGAACGACTTCGCGCAATCCTGGCAGGCGCACTACCACGCGGTCTTGGGCGAGATCGTGCAGTTTCGGCTGGCGCTGACATTGCGGTGAACTTTGGACGTGATTACGGCTTCGATATGAACGCGAGCCGGCCGCCCACGCCACCGTAACTATCAATGAATACCAATTCGGGAGCGAAAGACGGGGCCTCGTCGCACTGGAACGTCGCCTTTCTTGTGCGCGATTATCCTGAGAATCTCCGGACGGTCGGGCCGTGGCATTTCAACGGACGCATTGATGAGGCGTTTTTGGCCCCTCTACGGCAGCTTGATTCGGAGCGGACGCACATCCTGGAGTTTCTCGCGCACTATGATGCTGCTCGCTTCACTTGGTTCGGTCTACAGGTGCCAGGTCGTGAACGGCTCGACGCTCTCAGCGAGGCGCACCATCGGTTGGAAGGCATGATCGATGGAGTCGCGGTGTGCAATGCACACATCAAGCCGGTAGTATCCGATTTAGCCTGGATCGCGCCCGAAGCAGAAGCAGATCTTCGCCTAGTAGTATTTCGACGCCAGAATTGGGCGGACCGTGCCGGTTCCGCGGAGAGCGCGGCTAAATGGGATAGTCGGCAGGATCAGCTCCGGATGCGGATAGTGCGCTTCTATTCGTTTGCGATCGATCAACACTCCCGATCCCAGACTCCATTGGCGCGACAGCTCCGACATTCTTTGAGGATGTTTCGCCACGGGCAGCATAGCGGATCCTGGGGAGTGGAATTCATCTGCAAGTTCTGCGCGCTCGAAGGGCTCGTTTGTGGCCCAACAAAGGACAACAAATTTAAGCTACTCTCTCGCCGGCTGGGGGCGTTGCTGCCCGGTCCGGCGACCGCCGCAATGATCTCGCAGTTGTGGAATTTCCGGAATGCAGCCGTCCATACGGCGCAGGCATTCGATGCAGGCTGCCTTGACGAAGGGGCTCCATTGGGGGTGCACATTGAGGAGATCGAATACCTCTTTGTCGCGGCGCTGGTATTCACTCTACAGCACATCGATGCGGCAGACGACGTCAGCCAACTTTGGAAAAATTCCGATCCATCTAGTTTACCCGAGTTCACGCGGTGGCGGCGGCCAGATGATACCAACGTCCGCTAGCTAATAGACTTTACGAGGCGGGCGGAAGCCGCTGAGATGGACGGATGGCTCGCACCTTTCCGTTGTTGGGAGAAGAGTTGGTCAAACAGATCGAGACGGCGTGGGCCGAGCCCCAGCCGGA